>NZ_CP107976.1 GCF_036099295.1 Streptomyces sp. NBC_00358 | reverse complement strand
CACATCGCTGCGCGATGTGCAAGCGAACCCCCGCGCTGCGCGCGGGGGTTGCGCTCCCGCTCCGCGGGAGCGCCGGCGGAGCGCTGCGCTCTCCGCTCAACCCGAGTGCTGCGCACTCTGGTTGGCACCCCCTTCGCTGCGCTTCGGGGGTGGGGCTGCTGCGCAGCACAGCCCGGACTGCGTCCGGGCTGTGCGGTCCTCCGCTGCGCTCCGGACCGGGGGCCTCACGCTGCGCGTGAGGCGGTGAGCCGCGCTCCGCGCGGCTTGGCTGGCGGCAAGGGGGTGGTCCGGGGTGATCGGTCGTCAGCTTCTGAGGCCTTGGTGGCGGGGGGTGTCCTGCTCTTTCACTCTGAGGGTTTCCCGGCGGGCATCCACGGCTTCGGGGAGGGCGCGGGGGCCTGCACAGCACTGCGGAGCATCCCTTTCAGCGTTTTCGGTGGGGCCTGCTTCTCCTCCTGAGAGTGCATCAACCGGCCTACTGACACCCGTATATGGCACTCACGGTTCCGCTGCTTGAGGAGCACCACCCAGGCCCCGTCCGGGGTGAGGAAGGCGTGCCGGGCCGGCTCGTCTCCGGGCTGGGTGTGCCGGGCGAGGACTCCCGGCAGGTAGTGCAGGGCTGCATCCTTGGCTGCCGCGGTGGCTTGTTCCTGGTCGCCGTTGATGTGGTGGGTGCCTACCAGCATCCATCGGTGCAGTTTCAGTTCCACGCCGTCGGCGCGTTCGGTCTCTCTGGTGTCCTCTTCAATGAGGACGTACCACTGGTCGGTCATGATCGAATCCTACCTACTGTCAGTGGCTGGAAACGCCTGATGTTTTTTGATGCAGCATGTACTGTTGGCAAAAGTAGGTTACATGGTTCAGGCCCGGGAGCGGATGTGCTAGATGCCTGTCTATGAATACCATCCGGATGAATTGGCGCAGGTGGTCAGGCGAGCCCGTGGGCTCGCGCTGAGCCGGGTGAGGGAGTACTGGCGGGCTGCCCAAGACCGTGAAGGGCGCGCACGTCATGCCCCTGCGGAGCCGCGAAAGCCGAGCTGGACATCGCCTCGTGCCAGCGCCTCGAATGGGCTCGGATCGTGCGGGTCATGGAGGAGCAGCGGATGGCTGTATACCTCCCGGACGAGGACCGGAGAGTGGCTCGCCGAGAAGAACTGCGAGTACAGCGTATGGCTGCAGAGGCTGCCCTGGACGAGCCTTCCGGAGACGGGCTACCGACCGAGGTGCTGCGGTACCGCGTCTACCGGATCACGGCCCAACCCGCCGCCTCCGCGAGAGAGCAGCCGCTGATCCGCCATGTCTTCGCCCCCTCGGGGGGTGCGGCCGTCGAACACGCCCAGGCCATGTTCAGCCGACCCGCCAGCATCTACCAGGACCGCGGCTACCGGATCATTTCCGTCGATCAGGTCCTTCCCGAACCGGGAGCATTCCATTGATCCAGCTCCGAGAACATCAAGTAGACCAAAAGTCGAGTTTCCGAAAGTGGGTGGGATTCCCTGCAAGATCACCGATTCCCCCGCAGGGGGCCCGGGGCACGATCGTCTCCGCGACCGGCTCGGGCAAGACGATCACGGCCGCCGCGTGCACGCTGGACTGCTTCCCCAGCGGCCGGATCCTCGTGACCGTGCCCACCCTGGACCTGCTCGCACAAACCGCCCAGGCATGGCGCCTGGTGGGCCACCGAGCCCCGATGGTCGCGGTGTGCTCGCTGGAGAACGACGCGGTCCTCAACTCACTGGGAGTGCGCACCACTACCAACCCGATCCAGCTCGCACTGTGGGCCGGGGCAGGACCAGTCATCGTGCTCGCCACGTACGCCTCCCTGGTGGACCGTGAGGACATCGACGCACCCGAGGGCCAGCGCAAGGTACGCGGTCCACTGGAGGCCGCCCTGACGGGCGGAGACCGGCTCTACGGACAGCAGATGAGCGGCTTCGACCTCGCGATCGTGGACGAAGCCCACGGCACCGCCGGTGATCTCGGGCGGCCGTGGGCGGCAATCCACGACAACCAGCGGATCCCCGCCGACTTCCGGCTCTACCTCACCGCGACCCCGCGCATCCTCGCCGCGGCCCGCCCGCAAAAGGGCACGGACGGCCAAGAGGCGGAGATCGCGACCATGGCCGACGACCCGAACGGCACCTACGGCGCGTGGCTCGCCGAACTCGGTCTGAGCGAGGCGATCGAGCGCGAGATCCTCGCCGGATTCGAGATCGACGTCCTGGAGATCCGCGACCCCTCCCCCGTCCTCGGGGAGTCCGAGGAGGCGCGGCGCGGCCGGCGCTTGGCGCTCCTGCAGACCGCACTTTTGGAGCACGCGGCGGCGTACAACCTGCGTACGGTCATGACGTTCCACCAGAAGGTGGAAGAGGCCGCCGCGTTCGCGGAAAAGCTGCCGGAGACCGCTGCCGAGCTGTACGCCAACGACGCCTCGGATGAGGACCTGGCGGTCGCGGACAAGCTGCCGCAGTCCTCCATCGACGCGGCCTTCTACGAACTCGAGGCCGGCCGCCACGTACCCCCGGACCGAGTGTGGTCGGCATGGCTGTGCGGCGACCACCTCGTCACCGAACGCCGAGAGGCGCTCAGGCAGTTCGCCAACGGCATCGACGCGGCCGGCCGCCGGGTCCACCGCGCCTTCCTCGCATCCGTGCGGGTACTCGGGGAAGGCGTGGACATCACCGGCGAGCGGGGCGTGGAAGCCGTCTGCTTCGCCGACACCCGCGGCTCCCAGGTCGAGATCGTCCAGAACATCGGCCGCGCACTCCGCCTCAACAAAGACGGCTCCACCAAAGTCGCCAGAATCATCGTGCCGGTGTTCCTGGAGCCGGGCGAGGACCCGACCGACATGGTCGCCTCGGCCAGCTTCAAGCCGCTCGTGGCCGTGCTCCAGGGCCTGCGCAGCCACGATGAGCGCCTGGTCGAGCAGCTCGCCTCCCGCGCCCTCACCAGCGGCACGCGCAAGGTGCACGTCCGGCGTGACGAGGACGGGCGGATCGTCGGGGCCGGCGGCGAGGGCGACGGCGAGGACCAGGAGCAGGACGACACCGACGCCGCTGCTGAGTCGGCGCTGCTCCACTTCTCCTCTCCCCGGGACGCGGCGACCATCGCGGCGTTCCTGCGGACCCGGGTCTACCGGCCGGAGTCGCTGGTGTGGCTGGAGGGCTACCAAGCCCTGCTGCGCTGGCGGGCGGAGAACGAGATCACTGGCGTCTACGCCGTCCCCTACGACGTCGAGGTCGAGGTCGGCGTCACCAAGGACTTCCCCCTCGGGCAGTGGGTGCACCAGCAACGCAAGGCGCTGCGGGCCGGGGAACTGGAAGAACGGCGCAAGACACTGCTGGACGCCCCGGAGGCCGGGATGCTCTGGGAGCCGGGCGAGGAAGCGTGGGAGGCCAAGCTCGCCGCCCTGCGGTCGTTCCGGCGAGCGACCGGGCACCTCGCACCCCGGCAGGACGCGGTATGGGGCGAAGGCGAGGCGATGGTGCCTATCGGGCAGCACATGGCCAACCTGCGCCGCAAGGGCGGCCTGGGCAAGGACCCGCAGCGGGCCGCCATGCGCGCGGCGCAGCTCACCGAGATCGACCCAGACTGGAACTGCCCCTGGCCGCTCGACTGGCAGCGGCACTACCGCGTCCTCGCCGACCTCGTCGACGCCGACGGCATCCTGCCAGCCATCGAACCCGGGGTGCTGTTCGAGGGAGATGACCTTGGCAAATGGCTCGCGCGGCAACGCGAGGCGAGCACCTGGGCGCAGCTGTCCGCCGAACAGCAGGAGCGGCTGTCCCAGTTGGGCGTACAGCCGCTTGAGGCGCCGTCTCCCGCCCCGTCAGCGAAGCGTACGGCGAAGGGTTCGAGCAAGGCGGAACAGTCGTTCCAGCGGGGCCTGGAGGCCCTCGCGCAGTGGGTAGAGCGGGAAGGCGCAGACCGGGCGGTCCCCCGCGGCCACAGCGAGGAAATCACGGTCGTCGGCGAGACGGAGCCGGTGATCGTGAAGCTGGGTGTATGGGTCTCGAACACCAAATCGAGGCGGGACAAGCTCGCCCAGGACCAGCTGGCCGCCCTGCGGGAGCTGGGCGTGGAGTGGGCATGACGCCGCTTCCGTCCGGCCGTTGAGCCCGACCGCACGGGGCCCTGGGCGAGAAACGTCTGGGGCTCCGTGCTGTTTTCGTTATGACATTTCGTGGGGAAGAGTGCGGTTTCCTGGGACCCTCATGACAACCGCCCATCGATCCAGCTGTCTGGAATCGGGGGCGGGGATGTGTTCGATCCACATGTTGTCCCGCAGGTTGGGAAGCCACTGGGGCTTCGGTGTGAGGTCTAGAACGGCAAGCATGCCGAGTGTGACTCCTGAGGCTTGGTAGGCCACCGTTTGCCCCAAATAGCGCTTGAGGTCTGCAGGTTCCGCCTTCCTGAGTTCGCGCTTGCACTCGATCACGATGCTGAATCCCGGGAAGATCACCAGGATGTCGGCGCGGCCTCCGCTGCGGTCGATGGTTTCCATCTGTACTTCGAAGCAGGCGCTGTCGAGGTAGTCGTGCAGATCTTCCTGTAGCTCGATCTCCAGCGGGAGCTTCTCTCCAGGCTTGGGCGCGAAGAGGTAGGCAGTCTTCTTCGTGTGCTTGTCACGGCCGCGGTTCGTCCTGTTCGCCAGGAATCGGATTGTCGCGGTGACGAGGCGGATGAAGTGCTCCCGCACCGAAAAGGACTGAAAGTCCGGGCAAGGTTGCAGTCCTCTGATGACCTCGTTGAAGAGGTCTTGCTCTGCTTTGGGCAGGGTCTTGATGTGACTGCTGTATGCGTCGGTGAGCTGCTCACGTAGGCCGTTGAGCGTGTCGGGAGGCAGGGCCGCTAGAACCTGTCTACCGAGTTCGGCGGCCAAGTCGTCGGCCGCTCCGTCTTTTCCCGGGCCGTCCTCAGGTTCTTCAGGCGGAAGCCCGAGCCGGGACTCGACTGCTGACCGGAGTTCCTCGGCAGCCTGCCTGTCCCAGTTGGGTGGAGCGTCGGCGAGCAGCGCGTGCACGTGCAGTAGGAGTCCTTCGCGGGCGGCAAAGGCATCTTCGATGCGGGGAGCTACGAGGAGTTGCAGCGCAGGGGCGTCGCCGGTTGGGGTGAGGCGTACGGAGCGGTGAGCGGTGTAGGCAGCGAGGATGTGCTGGATCGTCTGGCTTGGCCAGGTGGGGAGGGGTGAATCGAGGTGGGCGGCGGCGTGCTCGAGATCGGCGCTGAGGGTGTACCACGCTGCTTCGGTGTCGTAGCGGCCATCTCGCCAGCCTGTTCGGAGACCGGTGAGCCAGAGCGCGTGTTCAGAGGTGGAGCGGCGTAGTTGCGCTGCCTCGGTGCTGAGGGCTTCGTTGTCGTTGGCTTCGAACGCTAGGACGGCGTTGATTGCGGCCCGGTATGCGGTGGCGTCCGGGCGATCCTCGTCGGAGTTGATGGCTTCGGTGAAGTGGGTGCGGCTGGTGGTGAGCTGGGTGAGGAGGCTTGAGCGGTCTGCGGCGTTGAATGCGTCGGAGAGGTGGCACATAGCCAGCTCGAAGGCAGCGTCGGACCGTAGAACCGGTATGTCAAGGAATGCGCGGAGTGCGTTAGTCAGGTCTGCGTCGCGCCATTGTTCATAGCCGGCTCCGAGCGCCCGTACGACTTGGCGTGCGTACCCGATGGGTGCGGAGGGGGCTTGTGGGTCAGTGAGGACGTCAAGGACTCCGTAGCGCTTGATGGCTCCTCCGGCGAGTGCCAGGCGGAGTGCGGCTTCAAGGAAGAGGCCTGCGGTCTCGGCTTCGAGGGCCGTGGCGTGGGGCTCGGTCCGGCGTAGGGCGATTCGATTCAGCGCGGTGGAGTGGTCCCTCAGGTACCCGGGGTGGTCGCACAGTCGGTCAAGGAGGTCTCCGACGACGCCCGGCCGGTTCTCCGCCGTGAGTGTTTCGGCGATGAAGGCTGCGGCGCGGTCTGGGCTGTTGAGGCAGTCCCAGGCAGCAAGGAGAGTCTCGGCGGCGCGGAACCACAGTCGAGAGGTGGAAAGTTCATCTGCCTGGGCAAAGAATCGGTCTTCGCCGCCGAAGTCTTCGAGTGTGGGGGCGTCTCCGCGGCAAGCTAGGAGTGTCTCGAGCGGCGTCACGGGGGGGGCCCTCCTTATCGTGCGGCGGCCTGCGAGGAATGACGCGTTAACGCGTCGACGGAGTAATGGTCACCACATGAAGACCCCTGCTTCAGCGATCTTCGCGCGGTCGGCAGGGATGACCGTACGGGCGAGTTCACGGTTGGCCGTAGCGGCAATGATCTGCAGCCCGTCGGTCTCTTCGCAGATCGCCCGAAGTTGCTGCAGTGTCTCGGCAAGGTCGGTCGGGATCATTTCCTGGGCGCCGGCCGAGTCGATGAGGAAGAGGCCGGGATGACGGCCGCCGTGCTGCTGGCCGACGCGGAGGAGGGCCACCAGCGTGGCCATGCGCAGACGCAGCTGTTCGCCCTCGGTCACCTTCTGGAACCAGGACGGTCCATCGTCCAACTGGAGCTTCATGGGACCGTTTGCCTGCAGCTTTATGCCCTGAAGGTTGTCGTATCCCAGTCGGACGGCGAGGTCGAAGATTTCGCTGCTGACCCGGTCCATGATGGGCTTACTCGCCTTTCCGGCGCGCACGTCGGCTTCTTTGTACGCAGCCTCCAGGATCTTCTCCTCTGGGGCCGGCGGCGTTGTTCCTCCCGCGCGAGCGTGGGTGGCTTCGCGTTCTTTCAGGGCGCCGCGCAGACGTTCCAGGTCAAGCTGGCGTCGCAGAACAGAGGCATCCGGTAGTGCTGCTTGGGCAGCGGCCATCGCACGGCGGGCCGCGTCGAGCTGAGCTTCGGCCTCTTTCCGTTCCTTCTCCGCGCGCCGCAGCACTGTGCGCATCCGGGCGTCCGCAGCGGCCAGAGAGGCGATGTTCTCACTCAGCTGGTCGATAGCTGTGGTGTCCTCCGGAGCATCCTCAGGAGGTGTGCTGCCGCAGACGGAGCAGTGGTCCGCAGCCTGGTCGCCGCGCGCCTGAGCAAGGTCAGCGACGGGGGTGGTGCAACGCGGGCAACACGTCGGGGCGAGAGCCCCGAAGTGGCGCTTGGCTGCCATGTTCTCCTTCATGTCGCGTAGCCGCTTCCGGTCTTCCACGAGTGTCTGGTGCAGCTCGGTGTAGTTCTGCTGGACGGTTAGCTGCACCTGTACAGCAGTGGCATGGCGTCCCGCGCAGGATGCAACGTGGGCCGCGGCTTGCTCGATGGCCAAGGCTTGGTCTTCCAGGGCGGGAGCGGCGCCAGTGTTGGCGAGGGCCGCCTCGGCAACAGTGATCTCATCCTTGAGCTGTTGCAGGGAGCTCGCACGGGCCTGGGTGTCTTCGGTGGCCCGACGCTTCTCGCCCCGCTGCTGCTGCCGGACAGTTTTCAGGGCGGTCTCAGCGTCCCGGCGTGTGCTGGTCCAGGGAAGGCCGATGAACATCTGCAGCAGGCTGACGACGGATCCGTTCTCGCTGGTCTCTCCGAGTAGGACTTCAGCGTTGCGGTTGCGGCAGATCAGTGCGTGGCTGAACAGCGCCCAGTCGGTGACGGTGGCCTTGCCATCTTCTTCGCCTTTGACGTCGGAGTGCCACCCTCGGAGGATCTCCAGGTTGAGACGGTCCATCATGAACTGGCTCATCACGGAGGCGAACTCGGCTTCGCCGGCGAAGCCGATACTGGGGGTGGTCTTTCCGGTCTCCAGGCGTCCGGTCGGTACGCCGTCCTTGTGCTGGAACTCCACGCTGAAGGGCTCACCGTCGATGTGGCCTTCGAGCCGAACGTGGGAGATCCATCTGCGTGCGGTGTCCTGCAGCCGTTTGTTCTTGCCTCGCAGGCACCACCAGATCACTTCCAGGACTGTGCTTTTGCCTTTGAGGTTGTCGCCGGCCAGGCACCACAACCCGTCGCTAAGCCGCCAACTGAAGCGGAAGTCGTCAGTGAACTTGCCTGCCTTGGTTCCTGAGAACTCGATCGAGGTCAATGCAAGGCGGTGCGGTCGCGGCAGCACGCCGCTCTCCCGTACCCGGTGATGCTGGAGCACTGCTACGGCCTCCGCGACGTCCACACCGGCACGGCGGGCAACGGCCTCGGTGAAGTTACTCATGCGATCCCCTCGCTCACCTTGCTCTGCAGCGCTGCCAAACGGGCCCGGACGTGCGGGAGGATGCCAGCGATGTCAGCGCCCATGTGGGTTCGTTCGTACTCACCCTGCGCGTACTGGAGCTCCTTCAAGGCACTGCCGCTGCGGTCCCCGGCCAGTACCAGCACCAGTGCGGCGCGTTCGTCGTACCAAGACAGATCCGGCTCCTGCGAGCGCATCTCCTGTGCGTCCCGTCGGCCCGCCGGCAGCAAGCAGTAATCCCAGCGGTCGATGTCGGGCGCTGTCCCGATGGCGTCGATACCGATCAGTCCATGCGCGACCAGCAAGGCCAGAGCGTCATCGAGGGACTCGTAGGCGCCATAGCGCCAGCGGATCATGGGATAGGACTCGAGATCCGGCTCATCGCCTTCCAGCAATGCAGCCGCCCTGTCGACCGGGCTGACTCCCGGAACGCTCCGGCCGACCTCCGCGGCGTTCAACAGTTCATCGGCAAGGTAATCGGGGTTGCGGAGCCAGAAGTCGAGCGCCTGGAGCTTCTTCTGCCCGCGTAGCACCGCCACTGCGTCCGGATGGGCCGGGCACCCGCTATCCGGGTGCGGACAGTGATCCAACAGGAAGAGGATGCGCACAGCATCCTGAACGCGGCTCGCCCTCCGTGTGCGTACCTCCACGCCGTCCGATGTCATACGCCCCCGCCGATCTCGCTTCCATCGCCCCGTAGACGAGTAGCACGAATCATCACTCCTGCGTAAGTGATCCAGCACAATCCGCAGTCGTAGCCGCGTTGACGGCGGCGAGGCGCGGCGGCCTCGGCCGACGCGCAACCGGCTGAGCGCGCAACCGATCCCCGACCGCGGCCGCGCCGCCCATCCCGCCCGCCCCTTCCTCCTTCACTCCAGCCAAGGGACATGGGCAGAGCAGCCACAACGGGGATGTCAGCCATCCGACCACGGCAAAACGACGTGGTGACCTGCGCGGACACGGAGATGGTCCTGGGGGCCGCGCAACACCTAGCGCAACCCTTGGCGCAACCTTCAGCGCAACGAATAGGCGCAATCTCCAGCGCAACCTCGTGCTCCTGGTCGACCGGGGCGGCCGGTCATGCGGCCCGGGCGGCTCCGTGGGCGCGGGCGAGGTGGCGCAGCTCGGACCGGGCCGCCGGCACTGAGGGCGGTCTCCCAGTAGGGGTGCCACCACCGCCGTACGGACAGGAGCAGCAGGCGGCGGCGCAGGGCGGTGGTGTCGCGGGGGCGGGGTGCGGCCAGTGCTTGGTAGGTGGCGTTCCAAGCGGCTTGCGTCTGCGCCAGGTCGTCGGGGCTCTGGCGCAAACGAAGTCGCAGCCGGGGTACGTCGGTGAATCCGGTTGACCGCCCTGCGGCTCGACGCAGATCCTCACAGAAGTAGCCAGGACGACGGAGGCCCCCCAGTGCGCGACGACGGCAAGGACTTTCACTTCCCGCCCCTTACCAACGGGCTCGACTTCCTCGTCAGTGCTGTCACCTTCCTCGCGGCTGAAGGCAGCCCCGTCCCCCGCGAGCTGAAGTACGCCACCCTTCATCTCCAGTGCGCAGCCGAGACCCTGTTCAAGGCGCGCCTCGAGATGTACAAGCCTGACCTCGTGTGGACCAAGCCCACGGAGTACGACGAGGGCAAGCACCAGAGCGGCGATTTCAACAGCTGCGGCATCAAAGAGGCGATCAAGCGTCTCAACGCTCTCGCCCAGGACGGAACCATCACGCTCAGCACCACCCTCGACCCCGCCAGCCGCGACTTGAAGGAGCTCGGCGATCTCCGGAACCGGCTCATGCACTTCGGCTGGCGCGACACCACCGTAGCCGTGAAGACCCGTACCCTCCCCGTCCTGACCCTGCTCTTCGACTTCGTGAACCACGACGTCCTGCCGTACACCGCAGACTGGGAGGCAGCACGGCAGATGGACGAAGTCCGCGGCCAGTTGAAACACCTCACCGACTTCGTCACCCAGCGACAGAAGTCCATATCCGGCCAGCTCGCCGGCCATGAACACTCCACCACCGCCTGCCGCTCCTGCGGGCAGTACGCCGTGGTCCTCGACGGCGGCGCCCGCGACCTGAAGTGCTTCTTCTGCGACAAGGCGTACGGCACCGGAGATGAAGCAGCCTGGGAGTTCACCGGCGAGAACCGGCACATCACCATCAAGCAGGGTGGCAACGACCTGGCCACCTGCCCGGCCTGCGCCGCCTCGGCCATTGTTCCGGTGCGCACCCTGGGCTATCCCGCCGCAGACTCGTACATCTGCTTCGGGTGCGGCAGCGACTGGGAAGGGATCTGCGAGTGGTGTGGGAACGACCGGTTGAGTCCAGCCATAGTCCCGGAATCGGACATGTGCGATGAATGCTACGACATACGCCTCGCCAACTTTTGAGGTCCAGGCCCGGCCTGCTCGACGGGTACCAGGCATCGCCCGCGATGCGGTCTCTTGGTGCTCAGGCCGTCAGTGGTCTGGATACGGCCGGTCATCGCCCATTCATGCGGCAGGCACGGGCGCTGTCTTGGGCGGGGGTGAGCTCCTCACGGATGGCTTCGTCCCCATCGTGGGGCCGGTCTGTTTCAGGGCGCCGAGCCTTCGTCGGCGCGCGGACGATCCGCTACGCCTCGCGTACGGCGGTCTGCGGCGGCCGCGGCTTCGGCGGCGAGCTCGGCCTGGGCAACGCTGTCGGTGGTCGTGATAGCTGTGGTGCAAGCATTTTCCGGACGTTGTCTGCAGGCCCCGGCGGATCACCGCCCTGTTGGGCAGACTGGTGAGCCGGTGCACGCCAGCTGGAACTGGGGGGAACACGTGATCGTCAGGCACTTCCTGGGCAAGGACGACGAACTGGCCCAGCACCTTGTTCAGGAACTCAACACCCCACTGGACTGGCCGGAAGAGGGACTGAGTACTGGGCACGTTGCGAGGATCGCGTCTGCCGCGGCCTGCGACGTCTCTTACGATCAAGCGGCCAACGGACATCTGGCCGACCTCTTTGCCGCGCTTCCCTTGCCAGGCACGCCCGATGGTGCTGAGTTCTGGCGTTCCTTGGGGCAGGCGGGAGGTGACGCCGCTCTCTACATCGATCCCGGCAACGCGGGTGGTCCGTTCTTCGAGCGCATTCTTGAAAGCAACGAGGGAGGCATCGCAGACCGCGTACTCAGCTTTCTGGGAGAACTCTCCGACCAACAGCGCGACGCTGTAGCCGACGTGCTCGGTGACGCATTGGCGCGTGACACGTTCACCGGCGGAAGTCGGTACCTGGGGCGGCTGTGGCTGCGCGACGCTGAGACCAGTGCCTGGCACGTTCTACTCGCCAGCCGGCGGACGGACGACCGCACACGCTTCCTCGAAGCCTGGGGCAACGCCTGAGCAGACTGGGCGATGAGTGGGCGCGGGCCGCGCCGAACACGTCGTCGAGTCGTAGACGGTGCCCGGGACGGCGTCGGCGAGCAGCTGGTGGACACAACTCCCAGTCCGCGAGCTCCGCCGGGCCCCGGACGTCGTCGGCCGGGTCCTCGTGCCGGGACGCCTGCCGGGCATCGAGCCGCGCTTCCTCGAGGGCCGCCGCAACAGCGCCGGCGTCCATGACCCGGTGACGGCGGGGCAGGGTGAGCGGTCTGCGGGTACCGCCGTCGGGCAGCCATATCCTGGTCGTCTTCGACCTCGCATTCGTGGTGAGAAATCAGAGCGGACCGCCGCCAGAACGCTTCTGAGGCTACCCGCCGGATTTCTTTATAGCAGGCTGGGATTCGACTGCGTCAGAACAGGAAATCCACAGCTTGAACGTGCGTAAAAATCCGCACGCAGACCATGGGCGCGAGTGCCCCACTCAGTGAAATACGACTCGGTGATGGCCTCCACGACGAGGGGATGCAGGTCTTCCTCCGTCGCTCCGGCCTCCTGGAGGTCCAGGATCTGCTGCACGGAGGTGGGCGAGATCGGTGGTCGAGCCCTGCGCCCGCGTGAGGAGGAATTTCATCTGGGCTGTTGCGGATTTCGGCGCGGGACGGGTAAAAGCTCTCATGTTCTCAGATCCCGTGTCATTTTCTCAGTCGCGGTGTCATGTGACTGGCCGAACTGGCACGGGATTGAGAATCGCTGGCCACTGCCGTCACTCGTTTGAGGACTCCGTTGCCAGCGGGATACCGCACCGCGGGCAGCCGTTTGCGTGGTCGTCCGGGCAGACGTAGCCGATGGCACCGTCCACGCACCATTCGGCGGCCTCCTCGGACAGCAGGTCGGGCCCGGCATGGAGCAGCCGACGAAATTCCGTGGTGTCCGCAATGTCGGCCGGGCGGTTGGTGAACCAATCGTCGAACCAAGGCTTGTCCCGGTGCATGCGCCAGTGCGCATTCTTCCGGTCGTCGACAGCCGTAAGGAACCGATCGACGATGCGCCCCCAACTCGGAGCTCCGAACCAGCCGTTGTCGGACGCGCAGAAGGATTCGATCAGGGTTCGCAGGCCGAACTCCTTCTCGTAAAGGCAGTACCTTCGCCCCCATGAGATCGCGACCTGTGCCATCTCCGCGAGTTCTTCTCGCGGATCAACCTCGTGCGCCGGGTCGTCAGGGTTGTGGCAGGACAGCCCAAGCTCGAGCACAGACTGCGCGGTCGGTAGAACCCGAGACGGGTTGACGATCGCGAGACCGACAGCGATCCAGTCGACATGGTCGAACGACAGCATCGAGCGCACGAGTCGGGTGGTTGCCGTGTTGATCCGCATCATTGTGCCGTCGTGCAGCGGACTCTTCCCGGCATGCCAGTTCTCGACGGGTGTGTTGCGCCACACCGCGAGCGTGATGCGGGTGGCGGCCAGCCACAGCAGGGCGTCGTCGTCGAGGTGCCCGAACCGCTTGGCACACTCCTGGGCGCCGTAGGTGATCAACTCTTCCGGTTTCGGCCACCTGTGGCTGTCAGGCCCTTCAGGCCCTTCAGGCGCGTACTCGTAGTCGTCGGCGTACTCGTCGAGGATCGCGCTCAACTCGGCTGCGCTGTAAGCCTCGCTGTACTCGGAGCTCTCCGGCTCCTCGACGGTGTACATGTCGTGGTCCCAGGAGACATATACGTCGCCCCAGAGCACGACGTCTTCGCACTCGCTGGCGTTGTCCGTCACAACCGGCCTGATGGTGATCGGCGCAGTACGTCCGTCGGTTCGCTCGCCGTCCTTCTCGGCGGCCCATGCAGTGATGACCCCGAGCGGCTTCGGAAGGAGAGGACCGACCTCGGTGATGCTGAACGGCTCGTCGTCATCGGTGTCGAACCGGCTGTTGACGAACACGACCGCCTCGGAGGGCGTGCTGACGATGGACTGGCTACCACTCTCGTTGTCAACCACTCGCCACAACGCGCTGTTCTTCACGATGCTCTCCGATCGCGGTGAGCGCACCCGGGGCGGGTGCGATGTGCCGGGTCGCTCGGCACTGAATCCGATTATGGGCTGATCAACTGTCCGTAGTCCCGCAGGCACTTGTCGGCGACGACGCTCGGGACGTTCGTGTGCAACCTGCATCCCCGATCTCTACACGCGCCCCTGGAAGGCATTTGTCATGCATAGATCAGGATTAGGTACTCACCTCGGGCGGTGGCTGGTGGAGGCCGCGGTCGTTGGACACGGCACGTGTGCATGAACATCCGAGCCCCCACGGATACGCAAGCGAGCCCGGACCAACTGGGCCGGGCTCGCGGCCTGTTCGGGGCGGGCTGCTACAGGTCGAACTCGAGGTGTTCGACGTCGGTGAACCGGACCTCTTCCAGGCTGCCGGCGCGGCGGCCGCCGTCCTGGAAGTAGACCTCCTTGAGGGCTTCGGCCGCGATCTCCTGGAGTTCGGTGTCGCTTGCGCCAGCCGCTTGGGCGTCGAAGAGGCGGGCAGCGTAGCGGGGCGGCAGGGCGACGGTCAGGTGCCGGATGCGGTCCTGGTCGGTCGAGCCGATCGGCGCGGTGTAGCCCATGCGGGCGCGGGCGTCGATGATGATGCCGCCGGTCGTCGTGGCCTTCTTGCGGGCCTTAGCCCGGATCTGCGGCTGCCAGCGCTTGATTACCTCGCGCTCCAGGCGGGCGGCGAGGTCGGGGCGCGGCTTCTTGGCTGTGCCCGCTACGTACCGCTCCACCTGCCGCTGGGACACGCCGAGCAGTTCGGCGACCGCTTTCGTGCCGCCGAGCTGCTTGACCATGTACCGCATCTGCGGGCCCGCGGACTTGGGTGCGGGGCGGGTGAACGCCTTTTGCACCGCGGCGTCCAGGCCGTCCCCGAACATGCTCATCGCCTGCCCACTCCCCTATTCGCCATTGTCGGCGTCGGTGACGGTGCCGTCCTTGATGTACCGGGCGAGATTAAGTTCCGGTGCGTTGAACCGCTCGCGGACCTCCTCACCCCACAGCACGCTCTGGGTGCCCTCGTGCTTGACCAGGCCCGGGTTGATGCCGAGCTTGAAGCCGCCCGGGAGCGGCTTTCCATCCCGGTAGGGCAGGAAGTCCAGCGGGGAGGGCCCGCCTGCCGCGTAGACGACGCAGTCGGACAGGACCGCCACCGGGTACTGGCCGGTGAACGCCGCGTGCTTGACGATCTTGCGGTGCAGGTTGATCCGGGTGCGGGAGATGACCGCCGCGCGGATGTCCGGCCTCCACGTCGGACGGGACAGGGCCCGCCACGGCTCGCCCGGCCGCCAGCCCTCCCCACGCGGACGCTCGCGCAGCTTGCCCAGGCCGCCCTTCACCGTCGCCTTGATGGCCGAGACGACGATCGCCAACTCCGGGTCACGCTGCTTGTAGCCGTCCATCGCCGCCAGGAAATCCTCCGGCGACAGGTCGGCGTAGACGCCGAGGTCGGCCATCGTGGCGAGGTACGCGTCACGCAGCCGGTTGTACCAGCCGTCCAGATAACGGCCATTCTCATGCCGCACCCAGGCCTCGACCGGCGTGACGTCGTAGCCGAGCTCCTGCGCGTAGGCGATGGTGGGTGTTGCGTACCAGGCCGGCCCTTCGGGCCGGTCGCCCTTCGGCGTGAACGGGCTGGGCAGCAGACTCGCGTCCAGGTCTGCCCACTTGTCCTTGCCGACCTTCACCCTCGACAGGTCCACGTGGGAGAGGTCGACCAGCCAGGAGCCGGGCAGCTTCGCGTCGAACACGGGCGCCTGTACGTGCGTGGGCACGCCGAGGCCGACGGTCAGGCCGTTGGCGCCGGCGGCGAAGGCCATGTTGACGTCGATGCCGACCAGATGTCGCAGGGTGCACTCGGCATCCGTCATCGGCCGCGCCCAGTCGTAGGCCTCCTCGAACAGCTTCTCCCCGGGGCCGCGGACGTGGAAGCGCGGCAGGTCCTTGAGGAGGGGGTGGCCGTCGGGGGCCTCGCACGGCGCCGGGTCGACCGGGTCCCGGCCCAGACTGCCGGGATTGTGCTCGGAGTGCCGCTTGCCGTCGACATCCGGATCGGAGGCCCGAGTCGGCGGGTGCAGCGCGGTCATCAGCTCCAGGCCGGTCACCGCCGTCGATCCGCGGGGCGTCATCACCTGAGAGGCGAACACGCCCAGGACGCGGGCAAGTTCCGCCGGCGCCAGCTGCCCCACCTCGCCCCAATGCCGGGTGCCCAGCGCATGCCACGACGGAATACACAGCTGCACGCACTGACGGTCCGAACCCTGCGCAGGGCGGTAGATCCTCGCCCACGGCCCCAACCCGCGCTTGGTCAGCTTCCACTCCGCACGTACGAGCTGCCTGACGACCTTGTGACTCTCCGGGATCCGCCCGGCGAGACGCTCCTCGTCGCCGAGGGCGACGGGCAGACCGTAGCGCTCCAGGGCGGCCTCAGTGAGGACGAGCAGCGGATCGCCGTCCTTGCCGGGGCCGGACAGCCTCGGCTGGCCGAGCTTCGCCTCCTTCAGCGTCCAGTCCACCAGGGACGGCAGAGACTTGGCGGGCACGTCCAGGACCAGGCCGCCGGTGCAGTACGCCACCACCTGACCGTCCTCGACGTCGACGACCGCCAGCGGCCCGTTCACAAACCGAGGGTCGGTGTCCGCGGCCGGGGTGCCGGCCGGGGCTGCCTTCCGTGCGGGCGGACGACGCGGCGTCGACGACGGACTGGCAGTGGGCGACGGACGCGGCACGGCCTCCGGAGCAGCGGGGGCAGCAGTGACGGGGGCAACAGGGGCCTGGGGGTCTTTAGTTGCGGTCCTGGCCGCAGCTTCGGGTGCCGGACTGGTGGACACAGGACGCGCCTGCGCCGAAGTCGCCGGGGCGCGCGCAGCAGTGACGGGGGTGGGTGCCGGGGCGGCCGGCTCTTCCGGGGTGGGGTAGAGCTCCGCGAGCTGCCGCAGCATCCGCGCATACGCCTCACGCTCCGGACCACGCGGCTCGGTAGGCTTCGTCAGCGACTCCCAGCCGGACACCGTGGCCCGACGCACCTGCAAGGCCGCAGCAACCTCATCCAACGTCAGGCCATGCGCGGTACGCAGCCGCTTACGCTCCACCGCAGGCGGCAACGACGAGCGGGACGCCACCAGCGCATCCACCGCATCGAACAACTCAGACATGCAGCACCTCCAGACCACCACCCTACCCTCGACAACCGTACAAAGTGCGTACATACGTCGTACGAGTTGCGTACGAAGAGCGTCCGAAGGGCAACCCGTGAAGCTAAGGACGGGTGTCCTGTCTCGCCGAAGCTTGACCAGTCGACGTCTGTCTCACCGAAGTCTGTCCGCAGTTCAATGCGGGTGGTCCTGGGCAGTGAGGTTTTGGAAGCGTCCGGAGCAGATTCACGGCCTGACCAGCGGCCGCTCCGGCACAATCCCAGGATGATCGGCAACCGGATCACCTATCGCACGGCGGACGGCGTCCGCATACCCGGCACCTGGCGGCACGTCTTCATCCGCAACGGCGGCCACTATTTCCTCACCGACCTCTTCATCTACGCTGACGGGCTCATCGACTGCTGGGGCTTGGTCACCGTCGTGGAGTTCGAGGAGAAGCTGCGCACCGGCTGGGTGGCGACCAGCTTCCCGGAAGGCGGCGAGGCCTCCGCACACGAGCTGGCGGACTGGAAGTTCTGCGAACCGAAGAGCTGGCTCACGCCCGAGCTGTTGGTCGCTCGTCGAAGGTGATGATCTCGACGTCCTGGATCGATGTCCGGTACAGCTCGAAGGAGTTGATCTTCTCCGGGTTCACGGCGCCGTTATGGGTGAACTCGCGCAGGCTCCCGATCACCACGACCTGCCGGGGCCGGGTGGTGGACAGTTCGATGCCGGTCGGGGTGCCGTCGTCGTCGTGGATGCGGGTGAGGAACTCGTGGGAGATGAGCTGCTGGGCCTTGCTGACGGTCTTCTGCACCTGCGCCACGCCGCCGCCCAGTTCTTTCGATGCCTGGTAGACGCCCGCGCGGTATGGGGTCTTGGCGAGCAGCTCCGTGTCGTGGGTCTTGATTTCGCAGAAGAGCATGCTGCTGATCAGGCCTTTGGAACGCATGATGGCGTCGATGCGTTTCCCGGCTCCGCTGAAGATGTTGGCGCCGGTGGTGATGCGTTCCAGTTTGCCGTCGTCGATGGATTCGCAGGCGATGAGGTTGAGCCCGTAGCCGAAGATCCACTGGTTCGTCTCGAAGAAGGCCTGCCAGACGGCCTCTACCCCGCGTGTCGTTGCCAGGCTCTCTTCCTTCCGGAAGTAGTCGTGGTCGGTCAGCAGCCGTTCGAACCTGCGGAGCTGTTCCTTGCGGTTGCTGATCAGCCGGATGTCCTCCTCGGTGAGTCCGCCGCCGATGGCTGTCCTGACCGCGCCGAGCACCGTCGTCCGGTCCTGGCCGGTCAGCAGCTGAGCCAGGTGGGCCTCGTCGCCGACCATGAGCTGGAGGGAGTCGCCGGGTGTGCTCAGGCCGGTGCAGCCCTGGAGGAAGTTGATGACTTTCCAGAAGTTCTCGTGGACGTCCCCGGTGTCGACGAGCGCCTTGACGGCCCGGGTGGTCCCGCTATCGGGCACTGTCTGCGTCGCGGAGACTTCCTCGGCTTTCCTCTTGTCCTTCTTCCAGAGCTTGATCCTCGGCGTGAAGGTGTCGCCCTTCTTGATGACGGTGACGCTGCACAAGGTCGCTACCTGCGGCCGGTCGTCGAGGACGAAGTCGGTGATCATCCGGCGTGCGCGGGTGTCGTAGAGGTAGTGGAACCCGCTGCCGTCCTGTGAACCACGGATCTCCAGGTCGGTGAAGTCCCTGGCGGTGACGTCGAACTCGGTGCCGGAGAAGGGCAGTCGCAAGCCTCGGACTATGGGGGTCGCGGGCGTGGCGGCTTGGGTGCGCCAGTCCGGTGGGATGCTGGGCAGCGGACGGGAGTCGCCTTCGACCACGAGGTCCTGGACGTCGATGCGCCCGAGCTGGGTGAGCACGGACTGCAAGGTTCGCCAGAGCGCCTCCTTCGCCCCCGGGGTGCAGGTGGGCAGGAGTTCGCGTTCCACCGTCAGGACCGCCTCGTAGGTGGCCTCCGTCCAACGGTCACCCGGGGTGGGGTGGTAGATGCCGCCGTCGTGGCGCAGGGTCAGGACCGCTGTGCGCAGCAGGTCGCGTGCGGTCTCCTCGCCGGCGCAGTCCAGGAGGCTGTAGGCTTGCCCGAGGACCAGCTCGAGCTTGCCCGTGTCGTCGTCGTTCAGCGGCAGCGCGATCAATGGACCCGTGGGCGGAACCCGGACCGGCGTGTAGATGGGGCGGCCGGAGAGGAAGTCGTAGGAACGCAGGCCCCATCCGTCCGGTGCCAGCAGCCGGTTCAGCTCCTCGACCTGCTTCATCGCCTCCTCGACGCCGGCCGCGACTGCAGATCCAGCGGCACCTGCAATAGCTCCACAACCAGCTGCCAGCCCGAAGCCAACTCCCCCGCTTACAGTGCCGAGTCCAGCAGCCATGAGCGAGATCGCGGTACGCCCAAAGGGCGTGGACGTGCGTCGTGCCGAACTGCCGATACCCGTTGTGCGCCCTGGCAGCGGCAGGGCGCACACCCAGCGCCCCCACAAGCCCCGACGCCACCCCTACAGAAGCCGTTTGTAAGCCCGTCATCCCTGGCCAGAGCCATCCCGAAACGGGACCTTCGGGCCATGACCCCCTTCCCCCTCCGCTTCAGCGCCACCCCGCGCGGCGCCCGCCGCCTCGCCTCCCACCAGATGGACCTCTGGGGCTGGGGCTATGGCAGTTCGGTGCACGACACCGTGGAGCTGATCGTCGCCGAGCTGGCCGCGAACGCCGTCACCCACGGCCGATGCCCGGCCGGGACGCCGAGCTGCGGCTGAGCCTGGAGGCCGGGCAGGTGCGGGTGGAGGTGAGTGACACGCGCGGCGACCGGCTTCCCGTGGCGCGCGAAGCGGGTGACTGCGAGGACGGCGGCCGTGGAATCGTCCTCGTCGCCTCGCTGGCCGAGAAGTGGGGCACGACCCCGCGCCCCGGCGCCCCCGGCAAGACCGTCTGAGCGATCGTGACCAGCGGCGCGGCGATGTCGAGTTCCTGCCCATTCATCTCTGATGATTCGTCACCAATCCTCAGGAAAAGCTCAGTTGACGGTCAAGGCCAAGCCAGACAAAGCCCACGGGAAAGCAAAGTCCCCTACCCGGAAACGTGATCGAAAGTGGACAGAGTTGAATTGATCATGCCATTCACTCCCCTTCATGGCTGCTAGGTTCACGACGGCTCCGGACCTGACCATCCGGAGTCATGCATGAACAACGGGAGGAAAACATGCGCAAGTTGGCAGTCGGCGCAATAGCCGCAGGCCTGTTCGCCGTCAGCGCGGGGACGGCGGCCGCCGTCTCGTGGCACACCATTCCGACGCTGTCCACCGGTGGCGGTTCGTTCACCAGCGGCCAGTACACCTTCTGGCCCTCGAACCAGAACCACGGCGCCTTCGAGTGGGCGGGCAACCTGAACGACACCGACAACGGTGACGGTCACAACGTCTACATTCAGGTCCGTGTCGAGGGCTACGACTGGAGCCGCTACAACGGCACGCAGAAGCACAGCGTCCCGCTCGACAAGCTGAACTGGGACGGCGCCGCTCTGCACACCGACGACGCCTACATCCGCGTCTGCCGTGACAAGGGCTCGCTCAACCCTGACAACTGCTCGTCGACGAAGCACTACCAGAGGTAGTCGGCACTTCGGCACGGCCGCGGGCCCAGGGGCACATCCCCCTGGGCCCGCACGCTTCTTTGGGGGAAGCCATCAGCACGTCAGACATCATCTCGGCCGTCGGAGTCGACCTCTCCTACGGCAGCCAACAGGCCGTCCGCGACGCCCACCTCTCGGTCACCCCGGGTGAGGTCGTGGCCATCACGGGGCAGAGCGGCTCCGGCAAGTCCTCACTTCTCTACTGCCTGGCCGGGGTGCTGCCCACCACCCGCGGCCAGGTGCGCTTCGAGGGGCGCTCGCTCGGTGACCTCTCCGACGAAGAGATCAGCGCCCTGCGCCGGGAACGTTTCGGGTTCGTCTTCCAGTACGGCGAACTGCTGCCGGAACTGACCATCGAGGAGAACACCGCGCTGCCACTGCGCCTGACCGGACAGCGCAAGCAGCCCGCCCTCGCCAGAGCGGGTGAAGTGCTGGGGCGGCTCGGCCTCGGCGAGCTGCGTCACCGTCGGCCCTCACAGGTCTCGGGCGGACAGAGCCAGCGCGTCGCGGTGGCGCGCGCCCTGGTCCACCGGCCCGCGGTCGTGTTCGCGGACGAGCCGACGGGCTCCCTGGACAGCGCCAACGCCTCCGCCGTGCTGAAGGAGTTCCTCGGGCTGGCCCGCTCCCAGGGAACCGCCGTCATTCTGGTGACGCACGACCACGGGGTGGCCGCACAGGCCGACACCCGTTACACGATGGCGGACGGAATACTCACGCCGCGAGGTGCGGCGTGACCGAATTCCTGCTCGGCCTGCGGCTGCTCCTCGGCGCAGGCCGCGGCAACCGCACACGTTTCTTCCTGATGGCGGCCGGCGGCTCCATCGGTGTCTGCTGCCTCGCCCTCGTCCTCACCGTTCCGGCGATCCTGCACGCCCACGACGGCCGGGCCGCGGCACGGCAGCCCGTCACCTCCTCCAAAGGGCCTGCGGACGGCACGCTCGTCGTCGAGCGCTCCGACGCGTACGGATCCAGGCCGTTCACCCGCGTGTTCATCGCCCGGGGCACCGAGGGAACGCGGTCGGCCCCACCCGGTCTGCCCCGGCTCCCCGGCCCCGGTGAGGTGTTCGTCTCGCCGCGGGTCCACGACCTCCTGCGCGAGGCACCCGCCGTCAAGGGGCTGCTGCCGGGACGGGAGCAGGGAACCATCGCCGGGGCGGGGCTCGCGCACCCGGACGAGCTGTACGCGTACATCGGCACCACGCGCGGCCGTATCGCCCACGAGGGCCGGACCCTGAAGGGGTTCGGGTACGACTACGCCCCGTCCCCCGCCGTGGAACCGTCCACGTTGACGGACGTGCGCTTCGCTCTGGCCACCTTGGTTCTGCTGCCCCTGGGAATCTTCCTCACCGTCTGCGCGCGTCTCTCCGCCGCCAGCCGTATGCGGCGCCTGGCGGCGCTGCGCCTGCTGGGCCTCAGCGTCAAGGGCACCCAGCGGGTGAACGCGGCGGAGACCGTGATGGCCGCACTGCTCGGCGCGGTGCTCGGCCTCGGGGAGTACTGGGTCCTCAACCAGGTGATGTCCAGGACGGGACTGCCCGCGCTGCGGTGGTATCCGGACGACGGTGCCCTGTCCGCGACCACGGTCGCCGTGTGTCTGATCGGCTGCCCGGCGCTGGCCTGGTTCGTCGGCCGCAAGAGTGCGCGGGAAGCCGCCGCCAACCCACTGGCGGTACGCCGCACCGCGCTCCCGCGACCGCCGTCCAAGTGGGGCGCTCTCCTCCTTGTCGCCGGTATGGGCATCGTGTCCGGCTTCTGCGTCAGCGGTGTGCTCGGACACCCGGCGTCGAGTGTGGGCGTGAACGCGCTGCTCGTGGTCGGCGGCGTCGTACTGACCGGAGTCGGGCTCGTGCTCACGCTCCCGTTGATCTCGTACGTTCTCGCCCGACGGGTGGCGGCCTCCACCCAGTCCCTCACGCTCAACCTGGCGATGCGACGCAATGAGGCCGAGCCCGGAAGCACGATGAGGGTCGTCACCGGTCTCGTGCTCCTCGTCTACGCCGCCTCGCTCGCCCAGGGTGTTCTCATCCAGCTGGAACAGGTCAGTCGGCCGTCCGGACCCGTGCAGGACTACTCCCTCTCCCTTTCCGCTCTGACCCCGGACCGGCAGAGGGAACTCGGCGGCCTCGCCGGTGTGCGCGCCCACGCCGTCACGATGAACTCCTGGGTCGATCTCGAGAGGAAGAGCCCCGAGGACGCGTTCGCGTCGTCGGCCACCGCCCTGATCGCCACCTGCGCGCAGCTGGACCGCATGGTCCAGCGTTCCCAGGGCTGCGTGGACGGCAAGGTGATGAGGCTCGTCGACCCCAACTCCAGCGTCGGATCCGACGTGAAGCCGGGCACGCCCTTCCGGTTCCGCCTCTCGGGGAGCGGGACCGGGCACCTGGACATCGGCTTTCCCGCCGACGGGATCGTCTACAGCGGGTACTCCGCGTCCGCCGTGGGCAACGCCGTGCTCCTCGTCCCGCCGACGGCACTGCCCCCACACGCCCGGCCCCGTGACGCCGAGCTCGTACTGACCAGCAGCTCGGAGCCCGGCCAGGTCCGCAAGGTCCTCGACGGCATCGGTGCGATCGCCCCGGTCGCCGAGGTGGAGCTGGTCGGACTGAACGTCCAGGGACTCGAACAGATATCGGTCGTCGAAACCCTGCTGGCCCTAGGCATGATCATGGGGTTGGTCATCGGTGTGGCTGCGTTCCTGGTGTCCGTGACCGACCGCGCGGTCGAGCGCCGTGCGCAGGTCACCGCCGTCACCCTGATCGGTGCCCGGGCACGGACCATGCGGGCCGTGCAGTGCCTCCAGGTGGTGCTGCCGCTCAGTCTCGGTCTCGCCCTGGCGGTCGTCACCGGGAAGCTCGCCGAGTCCAGCTACCTGATCACCGGTGGCGGAGCGATCCGCTGGGATGTCGCCGGCATCCCCCTGCTGTCCTTGGCGGTGGCGGGAGTGGTGGCGGCCGCGGCAGCGGGCTCACTGCCGCTGGCCGGCCGCCGGATCGATCCGGAGCTGATCCGCCGCGACTGACGAACCGGTTCGACACGGCCGAGGGGCTGTCCGAAGCCGGGTCCTGGCTTCGGACAGCCCCTCGGTGTCGAGCGAGGAGTCCGGCCGACGCGGACCCGGCGAGCCGCTCGCCGCCCGTCCGGATCCGCCGTCCTCTCCGCCCCCCGTGCGCGACCTGGCAGGATGAGGAGGAGTTGCGAGGGACACCAAGGGGAGCGGAAGCAGTCGATGGTCAGGGGTGACGACACGGTCGTACTGAGGGACGTTCTCGACATCAAGAAGGACACGTTCGGTCAGCCGATCCATCTGGAGCTGTGCAAAATCTGCGATGCGAACCAGCCTGCGGCCGCGGCACTCATCCGCTTTTTCACCGAGGGCGGGGGTGTGTCAATTTAACGGCCCTGTCTCGCTTTCGGTGGTGACGGAGAGTCGTGAGGGTCGTTGGCATTCACGTGAAGGATGTCAACGAGCTTGTGCAGACGGTGTTTTCGGGTCTTTCCCCGCTGGTCATCGAGGATGTGGTCGACGAAGGTCAGCGGATCGTGGTGCGGGCACGGACTCCGCGGGACACTGCGGTCTGCCCGGTGTGCGAGGCCCCGTCGGAACGCGTGCACGGCTATCACTGGCGGACAGTCGCGGACGTGCCGGTCGATGAACGACGGGTGATGGTCCGTGTGCGGGTGCGGCGTCTGGTGTGTCCCACGCGCGGCTGCCGCCACACCTTCCGCGAACAGGTGCCCGGCGTCCTGGACCGGTACCAGCGGCGTACGACCCGCCTGACCAGGCAAGTAAAGGCCGTGGTCAAGGAGTTAGCGGGCCGGGCCGGGGCACGTCTGCTGGCGATATTGGCGGTGAGCCTGTCGCGTCACACGGCCCTGCGCGCCCTGCTGCGGATCCCGTTGCCCACCGGGCGGGTGCCCCGCGTGATCGGCGTCGACGACTTCGCACTGGGTCGGAGGCACCGCTACGCCACCGTGATCATCGATGCCGAGACTCACGAGCGGATCGACGTGCTGCCCGGCCGCACGGCCGACACCCTGGAGGCGTGGCTGCGCGAGCATCCAGGCATCGAGATCGTGTGCCGTGACGGCTCGGCGACCTACGCTGAGGCGATCCGGCGCGCCCTGCCTGACGCAGTGCAGGTCGCGGACCGGTGGCATGTGTGGCACAACCTGTGCGAAGCCGCTCTGAGCGAGGTCAAGGCGCACAGCGCCTGCTGGGCCACCGTGCTGGACGCGCCGATCTACGACGGGCCCCGCGCCCAGACCACCCTGGAACGCTGGCACCAGGTCCACGGGCTGCTCGCCCAAGGCGTCGGCTTGCTCGAATGCGCCCGCCGTCTCCAACTGGCCCTGAACACCGTCAAACGCTACGCCCGCACTGATCGGCCCGAGCGCCTGCTCCGCGTCCCCAAGTACCGCGCCAGCCTCGTCGATCCCTACCGCGAGCACCTGCGCAAACGCCGAGCCGATGACCCCGGTGCCCCCGTCAAGCACCTCTTCGAAGAGATCAAAGCCCTCGGCTTCACGGGCTGCCTGAACCTCCTGCACAAGTACATCAACCAGGGCCGCGCGGACGCCGACCGCAGCCATATCTCCCCGCGCAGGCTCGCCCGGATGCTGCTGACCAGGCCCGACAATCTCAAGGCCGAGCAGCACGAGCTCCTGGCCAAGCTCACCACCGCCTGCCCCGAGATGACTCAACTGGCTACGGATATCAGGGACTTCGCCCCACTCCTTACGCCGCGCGCCGGCAACGCCGACGCGCTCACGCGCTGGATCGCCCAAGTCCGAGCAGCCGACCTGCCCCATCTACATTCCTTCACCCGGGGCCTGGACCGGGATGTCGACGCCGTGATCGCCGGGCTCACGCTTCCGTACAGCAACGGCCCCACCGAGGGCGTCAACACCAAGACCAAACGGATCGCACGCCAGATGCACGGACGAGCAGGCTTCACCCTGCTTCGGCACCGCATCCTCCTCGGATAGCAGCACGCCCCGTCACCACCGAAAGCGAGACAGGGCCGTTAGATTTACACTCCCGTGTCCGGGGGGCGCGGGCCCGGACACCGTCCGGCGGGGCGCACCCTGCGCCTCCGCCCCTGCTCCTCACGGCAGCCAACCTAAGCACTTCCGACACACGCCCCAGTTGGCGTCGTTCGCCAGACGGAGCGCTCAGCCTCGAGGCAACCCGACCAGCCACGAAAAGGGCTTCACGGGCTACATCTGGTCTGGGCATGATTCCCACCGTGCATGTGGACGGGGAACATCGCGGGCAGGGACGGTACACGCTGACGGACACGGAAAGCGGCCGGGTCTGGGGCGTCTGCGCCGAGGTGGAGGGACTGTTCAGGGAACCCCGGCGCGGGACGTACGAACTGTTCGGCTGGGTGCCGGACGAGGCCGAGGTGCGCGGCTGGGTCGGCAGCCGGGTGTGGCCGGTGCCGGAGGACAGGACGCTCGATGCCTGGCTGCTGGAGGATGCGGAGAGCCTTGGACGGTCCCCGGGGACGGACGGTCTCGTGCTCACGGGTGTGGACGACTGCCTGGGGCCGCCCGAGGGGCACCGGGCTCCTGTCCGGCTGCACGACGGGTACCGGTGGCTGGGCTCCTGCCGGGAGTTCGCCCGCCTCCTGGCGCCCGAGGACGCATCGCCCCCGCTCGTCCTGCGGGGGCTCGCCCCGGGGGATCGGCTACGGCGGGCACTGGCGACGGGCACCCGTCGCGCGCTGGATCTGGAGGAGGCGTGGCTGGAGATACGGGACGACAGCGGCGAGCCGCTCACCGACCGGTTGCTGCGGCCCAAGGTCCGCACGTGGCGCCCGTCCTCCTGCGGGACGGACCTCATCGATCTGGAACTCGGCACAGAGCTCGCACCCGTACCGGGACACGCCCGGCCCGTCTGGGAACGCTGGTTCGCCGGCCCGCCGGAGGCCCCTGGCGCCTGGGCCGAGCTCGAGACCCGGCAGCGCGGGGCCTGGCTCGATCTCGTCCGGGAGCGGGGCTGCCGGATCAAGCACCAGGACCGGCCCGCCAGATACACGTACGAGCTGGACGGCCGCCACATCACCGACGAACCGAGCCTCTACCTGGCACTCGGCGAGGCCGTCAACGGGCCGGGCGGCTACTTCGGCGGCTGCCTGGACGCCCTCGTGGACTGCCTGCGCGGCAACTTCGCCTACACCGCCCCCGCAACCCTGCTCTGGCGGGACGCCGCGACCGCCCGCGAGCACCTGTCCCGCCTCCTGACGCCGGAGGGCGAGCAGTACGACCTGGTCGCCCTGGTACTCGAAGTCCTGACCGAGGGCGGGATGCACGTGACCTGCACGTGAGTTGTGGTTGAGCCTGTGCTGGTATGCCAGAAACGTCGAGCCGGTACACGACGCTGAGAGGCGGGCTGCACCGCCGCCTTCTTCTAGGGCGTGTTTCGAAAGTAGCGTCGTCCGCCCGGAGGGCGGGGCTCGCGGCGTCTGGTGCGGTGCATCGCAAGGCGGAGGGTCGTCCGCGTACTGGGCGTACTCGGGCGATCCCGACAACGCGGCGTGGGGGTCCCCCCTGCTCGAAGAGCTTGGGGGAGTGCCGTGCCAGGCGTCGCGAGCCAGACGGGACTTTCGAAACACGCCCTAGCAGCCGCTCTCCCCAGGCGATCTTCACCGCGTAGAGCGCCGTGTCCGGGCAGCTCGCAGATCGTTGGACCAGAGGTCGCGTACGTGGGAGTGGACCTGATGCGCGAACGTTAAAGGCTCTGGATGCCGCTGCCCGGTCTAGGGTTCTCAGCCGTGGCCCGGCCCGTGTCCGCGCTCTGGCAGGGCCGGGCTGCACCCCCTTCTCGTCGGCCTGCCTCGCTCACGGCCTACTGCCCGATGTGCGTGTCATGCCCGCCCGCGGTCGCCGACCGCTGCCCCGCCTTGGAGAGCTGGCATGAGCGATGGATCCCTGCGCGATGCCTCTGTCGTCGTAGCGCGCGACGAGAACGATCTCGTCGCGCTGTTGAGCACCGACTTCCCCGCCCACGGAGGCGCGTACTTGGCTCGCCTGTCAACGGCCATGGAAGCAGCTATTCGCGCGTTCCGGTCATGTGCCTTCCCCTGACCCTCCCTTACGCTCACGGCGACCAGCACAGCTGTTGCCGAACCGTGCGGGCGGCGGTGCTGGCCGGGACCGGACCTGCTCCTCCGTCAGCAACTCGGGCGCGCGGCCGGGGGCACAGGTCTCGGCCTGACCCGTCCCGAGTCCGGGCGCCGACGCGTGCCTTTCGTCGTGCCGCCGGTTCCGGGCGGCTACGCCGTCGTCTGGCGTCCGGCAGCGTTCGGCGCCGGGATCGCCGTCCTCTCGCTCGGGTCCGCGTGCTGCCGTGCCTTCCCGGTCCGCGGGAGACGGTCGAAACCGTACTGCCCGACGGGCCGCGCGCGGCAAAGTCTGATCGTTTCGTGGACGCCGAGGCCCTCCGGAACAGCTCAGCGCACGGGCGAAGGGGCGTCACAGGCCGGGCCCGAGAGACAGGCACCCCGAGTGGAGGACTCGTAAATGCGTTCACCAGCGACCTTCGCGCTGGCCAGGGCCGCGCAAATGACGAGAACCATCACGAGCTGGGTAATGGCAACCACACGTACCCGACGGACTCCGGCCACAACGGCTGCAATCAGGGCGGCTGCCGCCACGAACATAGCCTTCTGCACGTAGGGACCCGGCGGCGCCCCGGGGGTCTGCGGATTGATCGCCAACCAGTAGGTCAAGATCCAGGACAGCCAGATCAGGGCAAGGGCTAACAGCTCGAAGGCAGCCAAGGCCGCAGACACGGCCACGGCTCGACCAGTACGTTCGGGATCTGTACTCACTCGACCATAGTCACCCCGGCAGGTGCGCAGTGTCATGAGTACCTGTACTCACATCCAGCTCATGACGTCGACGCGCCAGAGCCAGCGTCCGTGAAAAAATCTTCTCTCCGGTCGTGACGGTCGGGGCCTGAGCACGCGTACTCAGGCCCCGACCTGGAGACGGGCCTGTAACTCGGCTTCTTTACGGCAGATACTGCTGCAGCAAGTCGGCGTACAGGCGGACTCCGGCGATCTTCGGGTGGAACGACGCCATGGCGGGCTTGGGTGATGAGGTGTCCACCTGGGAGCGTCCGTTTTCTACGATGCCGTTCACATACTCCGGATCACCGCATACCGCTTTGGTGTCGAACTTGTCGCGCGGGTCGGCGAACACGACGTTGATCCCGTCCTGGGACTTGGCGTCCGAAGCGGCGCCGTTCATCTCCTGGTCCAGCATGTCCGCGACCGAGTTCAGCCAGGGAGCCTCCTCCTCCTTGCCGATTCCCGCCACGCAGTCCTTGGCCCCCGACAGCAGCCTCGGGTAGCCCATGAGAACGATCTTCGCGTTCGGTGCCACATCATGAATCCGCATCAGCACCGCCTCGATGCGTGGCCGGACCTTGTCGTGCAGCCACGTGGGAGCCCAGGTCTTCAGAGGTCCGGTGTCTCCGGCAACATCCTCGCCGGTGATCGGGTCCTTGTTTCCTATCGCTGTGTCCGGGCACTGGTCCGTACCGGCGCCAAGCGCGCATTGGGCGAACACGTCCGAGAACCTGGCGTCGTTGCCGCCGACCGACAGGGTGACCAGGGTGGTGTTCTGGTCGAGATAGCCAGCGTAGAGCTGGGGCACTTCGTGGGACTGCCCGCTGGTGAGGATGTTGTAGGTGCGGGCACCTGAGCAGGCGATGAAGTGGTAGTCCGTCTGGGTGTCGAGGCTGTCGGCCATGGCTCCGATGGACATGCTGGCGCCGGGTAGCGTCGCCTGCCGTGACCAGGCGAGCTTGGATCGGTGGCACTTGTCGATCAGCTCACTGTCCGCATTGTCCATGTGGTCGGTCTCCGGGAAGAAGTCCGTGCCGCCGGACCCGCTTGCGCCCTCGCCCGAAGAGTAGGAGTCGCCCATGGCCACGATAGAGTTCGCGGGCTTGCTGGTGAGGGGCTGGAAGGCCACCGCGTCCCACGCGATGTCCTCGTCCCCCGTTCCGTCCACGGTCGAATTCGACAGGGACACGGTCGGCGTCCCGGTGAAGTGGAACGCCCCGATGCTCACCCAGCCGCCGGCGCGCTGCAGTACGACCCGATCCGGGCTGGTGCTGTCCGAGCCTCCGACGCTGTAGGTGGCTTGGCGGGTCTTGGCACCGGTGTCGGGCAGGTACACCAGGACGCGGGCCCAGTTGAGGTTCTGGTTGAGCGTCCAGGTGCCCTTGATGGTCATGGCACCGCTATCGCCGCCGAGATGGTCCGTGTTGCGGGTGTGCGTGTACCAGTAGTGGCCTTGGTAGCCGCCGCCGACCTGGTGGAGGTCGGCCTTGGCCTCGAACGGGCCGAGGCCCGGACCGGTCGCGACCGGGTCCGCGTTGAAGGCGAACCTGAAGGTTCCGCTTGAGTAGGACTTCCCGCAGCTGCTCCAGGTGTCAGTGGCGTCGGGTACGGAGTCGACCATCCAGGAGCCGTTGGGCCGGTTGTCGTTGGTCGCACCCGAGCAGAGCGGGGTTCCGTACTGCAGGCGGGTGCCGCGGCCGGGCTCACTGACCAGGGTCGCGTACTTGATGTTCTCGAAGCCGCAGGTGGTGGAGCAGTCGGACTTCCAGGTTGTATTGGACTGATGCCACCAGTACTGCTTGTAGCAGTTCACGTCGGGGCAGTTGGGCGGGCTGAACACGCTGCAGTTGTTCTTGGTGTTGCAGAACGTGTCGAGCGGCGGGTTGGCGTGTGCCCGGTTGTATTTCGCGCTGCCCTGATCGACGACCGTCTGGTTGGTGCCGTTCCAGTAGGCGGGGCGGAAGCCGGCGGAGGCGAAGCCGGACTCGCCCGGCCAGTCCTGGCGGCCGGAGGTGGCGTAGGAGTGGCCGGTGTCGATGGACCAGGAGGCCCAGCCCAGCACCTTCTCCTCGTACGGCCAGTCCTGGGGATGCGCGGCGTCCTTGACGGCCGCGGCGTCGAGGTCGGTGTTCATGAAGACTTTGCGGGTGGGCGGGTAGTTGGGGTTGGCGGGGTTGTTGAACCAGCCCAGGCCCCAGTTGGTGTCCGCTCCGGGTTTGTTGAAGCCGAGGTTGTAGTTCCACACGGCGGTGAACCAGTTCTCCGGCTTGGAGGGGTCGTCGTTGTTGGCGGTGACCAGCTGGCCGCTGGTGTGGACCTCGTTCCATTTGTCGGCGAGGATCTTCAGTGAGGCGGCGATGTTGGTGGCGTAGTCGAGCGCCACGGCCTTCTGCAGGGTTGGAGACAGAGCGGTTTCTTTGTGCCCGTTGTCGTCGACCTTCTCGTAGCCCGCCAGGCGCATGCCGTCGGTGACCTGGCCGACTCCGTAGCCGCAGTCGGACTTGTTCCAGTTGATTCTCCAGTGGCCGGCCGACGTGGTTGCTTTGCCGTCATGGCCGTAGAAGCCGTCCACCGCGGCGAGCGGGTTGCCCATCTGCCCGGGGATGGAGCCTTGTTCCGCCTGCCACAGGTTGGACTCCTGAGCCAGGATGCCGAGTTCGACCTGGGCGGGGATGCGGCCGCTGCCGTTGCCGCCGGTCAGGGTCGGGATGGGGAACAGGCCCTGCGGGTCGATCGTGCCGATGCCGGTCTGGGAGCGCCATCCGCCCTGAGTGAGGTAGTTGGAGCGCAGATTGCCCTTGACCGCCATGTCCACAGCCCATTCCACCTGGTTGGGGGTGGGCTGCAGGGCCAGCTGACTGACGTCGTTGCGCGGGACCGAGCACCAGCGGTCGGTGTCCACCGGGTTGTTCTCGATGCCGAGAGATGCCCTCGGCGTCTTGGCGCTGGGGGTGCCAGCCAGTGCCGGGGACAGTTTGGCGCCTCCTGTCGCCGTGCCGGGCTCTGCGGCGATCTGCATGGTGGGTTTCCCGGTCGCCGTCGCGACACCCGTGACGGTGAGGGCATGGCCGATCTCGCCGGGAGCGGGCTCACCCCCCTTGGTGAAGCCCTTGCCCGCGTTTTTGATGTTGTCCAGACCCCTCTGGACGGCATCGGAGAGAACAGGGTTGACGGCGAGTCTGCCCAGGCTGGACACGTCGGCCTCCGCCGGTGCGTCCAGCCGGCTCACCCCACTGCCGGAAAGGTGTGTCCTGCCGGACGGCTCGCCGGTGAGGAACACCCGATCGGCGCCGGCCTGCTTCAGGGCGAGCTGATCCAGCTTGCCGGTGGCCACCGTGGCGACCTTGCCGGCCGTGTACGTCTTGGCGTGCGCCGTGATGTCGCCCGAGCGGTCGAGGAAAGCGATCTTCCCGCCCGGAAGCGAGTGGATGTCGTACGGGACCCGGCTGGTCCTGGCGAGAGTCTTCGCCTTGCCCTTGCGGTCGATGTGCACGAGCCGGTTGCCGAGCGCCGCGATCACACCGTCGCTCACGGGGACCGGAGTGGTGACCTGCCCCTGCGCGACGGTGTCGGCCACGGTACGGCCGTGCGTGTCCACGGTCACCAGTCGTGACTCGTTGTCCCGCTGCGCGGTGAACGCTGCCGTGTGGGTGTCCGGGTTGCAGGTGGGGTCGAAGTAGGCGAGGGATGCGGTGAACGGAAGCTTTTTCACCACTCCCTTGTCGAGATCGACGATCGCTGTGAAGGCTCCGCCGAGCATCATGTCGGGGTGGTTGGTGAACGTGCGTGGGGCGTAGACGACGGCCGCGTAGTCGTGATCGATGACGCACGCGTTGCCGATCCAGGTGTCACCGGGCATACCCGGTTCGCTGAGGACGGCTGCGGTCTTCCAGGCGTACGCAGCCGAGCTGTCGGCGACCAGCAGATGGAGGCCGTCGCTGTCCGCAGCCGCGGTGACGGCCCGGTCGGAAGACGTCTTCCAGTCCGAACCGAGCGTTTCGGCCGGTTTGGTGATTCTGGCGGGGGGTTTGATGCCAGAATCACGCGCCGGGTGTGAGCTTGCCCCAGGGGCGTCTGCGGATTGCCGCTCGAGGCCCGACGCGCTGGACTGGAGAAGTCCGACCAGGAGTCCCCCGGCCGTTAATGCAGTCAGAGATATTCGGGCCTTTTTGCTGTATTTCATAAAATATATCGATTCCCTGTCGAGAGTGGGGCTGATTAGGCGCGGCACCGCCCCGCAGCGCCGGTGACAGCTCGGTCCTTGGAGGTGTTCCAGTTCTTGCCGAGCTTGCTGCCGGGATTGGTGACCTGGGCAGGCGGTCCGGGTGCCGGCTTGGTAGGTGGTGCGGTTGCCGGTTTCGGTTTCGCCTCGGCGGCGAGGCCGGTGTGGCCGTCTGTACGAGTCCGGCGAGGATCGCCATGGCTGCCAAGCCGGCAAAAGCGACATGTGCCTGATGAGCCGATCTGAGTGCCTTCAAGGCTTTGCCCCTTCTTATGCATGCTTTTCGTGCATGACAGGGCAAGCCGCCGCACCACGGGGGCGTCTTCATACGTTGAGACGAACTGCGGGGTGCGGCGGCCGGCTGGAGAAAAGGGCAAGCGATCTACTTTCGGGCGCTCAGAACAGCCCGTGTCCGCTCGATCAACCTTCTGTTGCGGGCCCTCTCCGCCTCCAGTTCACCCCTGTGGGAGGCGATCTGCTTGTGTTGGTAGGCGGTTTCCGCCCTGTACCAGGTGCCGACGAGGTTGCTGGTCTGCTTGCAATCGACATCGTCGGTTGCCATCGACACCTCCGCTTTGCCCGGCTTCAGGCCGGGCAGCTTCGGTGTGGCGAACCGGCCCTCGGCGTCGTCCAGGGTCTTCACCCGGTGACCGTTGCCGGCCATGCACGAGGACCACGTGGCGATGGCGTTCCTGACGGGTGTCTGTTTGATGGTGGCGCCGTAGGACTGTGAGGCGAGGTCTCCCGCCAGGTCGGTCTCGAACAGGACGCCGACCTTCGCGTTCGCCTCGGGGATGCACGTGTCGTTCATCGCCTTGTCCCAGCCCGGAACCGAGGACTCGCTGTCCTCCCTGGCGAGTTCGGCATCCTCCGCAGAGGTGCTGTCGTCATCGGTGCCCGCCTGGGCCGGGGCGAAGCCGTAGATGGTGGCCTCGGTGCGGTCGGTGATGCCGTAGCGGCGCTTCATGTTCATCGCGTCGTACGCGGGACCCGGGTGCAGGCCTGACGGTTCGGGCGCGAACTGGAAACTGAGGCGCCGCATGCATTCCTGCTTCACCAGGTCCCTGGCGTTCTCCCCATCCACAACGTCGGCATAGCCGAGCATGTAGTCCTGGAGCGGGAGCCTCATTCCTTTGGCCAGGCCCCGTTCCACCTGCCGCTTCGGCCAGGTTGCGCGAACTTCAGCATCCGGCAGCGGCATGGCCTGCGCAACCACGTGCCGGCCCTTCCCGCTGCCTGAAACGTGATGCGGAGCGCCGCATGAAGAGACGGACACAGTGGCGGCCGTGACAGCGGCGAAGACGAACGCAGCGGCCCGGACTCTGGGTGTCGACATCGCCGATCAACTCCTCTTGTGCGAGCCGTTGTGGTTCTTCAAGCCACTGCCCAGATTGCGGGCATAGCCGTCAGCCTTCGGGTAGTACTTGCTCGTGCCGCTGTAGCCGGTATTGGCATAGATGGTGTACCCGGCGTATGAGTCCTGGTTCCACGCGGAAGCGGCGTTGTGGTACACGGCTCCTCCGGATCCCGTGGGGTCACAGGGCGTCTGCATGCCGCCGTAAACCTCGGAGGGAAAGCCGCCGAACACGAAGTTGATGAACGTCGCGCCGTTGGGCGAATAGCCGTCTTCGTTGGACCGGGAATGGCGGGTGGCAAGGCAGGCGCTCTGGGACATCTCCGTAGTCTCGGAACGCGAGTTGAAGTGGATACGGAAACAGTGGGTCGGGTGGCTGGTGTCGCTCGCCGTGCAGTCGTTGTGAACGTAGGAAGCAGCCGATGCCGGTGGCGCCACCGTAACGGTGGCCGCCACAGCGACTGCTGCCATGGCGGTAGTGACGGCGGCTCGTGTGAGACGCAAGGTTTTCCTCCCCGTAATAGCTGTGCGGGCAGGCCAGGGGAGAGCACGTGGTCGGATGTGTCCCCGTTTGCCTGCTCCACCTGCGTGCGGGCGGACTGGTCTGGTCCATTCGCCGCAGGCAGGGCACTGTATGCACACGTACACCAGGAGTCGCAAGAACGATTCATTCGCATGACGAGAATCCGGCGACCCAAGTGGAACCCGCCCCCGCGTGCCTCTGCCTGTGTGTTTCCCAGAAATACGGAATGTATGGAACTTCTGGCGAGCGGGTCAGGAATGGCGAAAATCTGCATCTCGCTCCCGACCTGCAGTCGGCAGCTCACTACAGAGAAGTGTCATCATCCGGGCAAGTTGATGAAAATCCTTGCCCGCCAGTAATAACGCCTCTAGCCTTCCGGCGTCATGCGCACACGAACCGCTGCCTCCGTTGCAGCCCTCCTCGCCACCCTCGCCGCCTGCACCGGCCACTCCCCCACTCCCACTCCCGCCAAGCCGGTCGAAGTGACCCAGTACGGAACCGAAATGAGCCACGGTCACCTCGTCTTCGCCGCTCAGTACACGATCCGCAACCTCGACCGTTCACCGGTCGAATACAAGATTGCGTTCAAATTCGACGGCGACGGTTCGGGCGCAGCGAACCCGAAATGGGTCACCCGGACCGTAGGTGCTCAAAGGACTTACACCGGAACTGTGTCTGTCCCCTGGGAAAAGGACGCGGCGTCGATAGGAGTGGAAATTAGCCAAATACAACAGACTCCGCTCTGACGTCTTCCGCCTACCGTGTCACGACCCTGCGATCGGGGGCGGACAGGCCCCCGAGGGAGCCGCCTGACGGTGCATGATCGCGTCTCCGAGTCTGAATGGAGACTTCACGCTCACCAAATTCCGGGGCGCTGTAGCTACCGTCGTCATGGCCGGCGCTCTGCTGGCGCCGGTGGCCACGGCCACCGATGCTGCGGCCGCGTCGTGCGCCCGGCACACGACGGGCGTCTGCAAGGCGAACTCGCCCCACCCGCGCGGGGCAATGGCGAAGTGCAAGGACGGCACCTACTCCTACAGCGCCCACTTCCGGGGCACCTGCTCCCACCACCGTGGCGTGAAGTACTGGTACCGGTAGAAAGCCGGGCGACGTCCCCGCACCGTCGGGGCGTCGCCTGGATTCATGCTCCGAGAGGCGCTGTCGGCTGACAGGGATCAGCTGACGGGTCTGCCCTCTGGGTGGCCCTCGATCCAGGACAGGCCGCCCATGTCCAGCCGCTGGCGCACACGAAGGCGTTGAGGTTGTCTGATCCAGCCGCTGGCGGATGGCTGCCTCGCTACGGTGGTCGGCAGTCTGTGCTTCGTGGAGCGTGCGGGGCAGTTCGTCGTCCAGACCGTTGGCACGCGAGGGGATCCCGTCATGCCGCCGTCCTCTTCCGGTTCCGGCTTTTACGCCCCTGACCCCGACGGCGGCATCAACCGGCCTGGTGATTCGTGTCGCCGCAGGGAGTTCAGATCAGCGCGGATTAACAGCCCGCCGGGCCCGGTTGATGACGTTGTGGGCGTCGACCCCATAGACCGCGGACTCCCGCAGCGTGTCCCAGACCCGCAGGTAGGTCGCGACGCTGTCCGCATCGTCAAGCCACAGCTCCGCGTGCCAGTCCTCGACGACGACGCGGCGCTCGTCGTAGATCCAGAACCCGTTGCCCGGGTAGATCTTCAGTGAAGCGGCAAACGGGACGATTCCAAATTCCACGGTGTCCAGCCCGATGACGCTCGCGAGACGATCCAGCTGCGCGGCCAGTACGGAGGGCGGGCACACCAGGGCATAGAGCGCCCCCTCCCACACCATGATCCGGTACTTCCTGCCCTGCGAGTACAGCCCCTCTTGACGGCGGATCCGGGCGCGCACAGCGTCCTCGGTGTCCCGCGGCGACTGCATAAGGTTGGCGTGCCTGGTGAGGACATGGCGGGCGTAGTCGGCCGTCTGCAGCATGCCGGGCACGAGGTTGTTTTCCCAGATGCTCAGCACCCGGGTGCGGTCGTGCTCGGCGGTGATGGCGTCCTGCACGGGACGATGGCCCGAGGCCAGCTGCCGGCGCCACGAGCGGATGTGGGACTCGAAGCCGCGCAGTTGGGCGAGCAGACCGTCGTACGCCTCCGGGTGTCCGGTGGCCTTGGCCCACGCCCTGAGTTCCTCGGCGTCGGCGGTCTGCCTGCCGTTCTCCAGTTTGCTCACCTTGGACTTTGTCCACCCGGCGCCAAGGCGTTCGGCGAGCTGCTCGCCGGTGAGCCGACCATCAGGGCACGTGATCCTCAGTTCCCGAAGTCGTAGCCCCAGGGCCTCGCGTGCCTGCTGATAGTCGGTGCTCACCGGACCTCGTCATTTCTGGTCGACCTCGAACTCTGCGTACGCAACGGCATAGTGCCAGGCTGCGTCTCGCACCCGGCAGTAGCGGTTGACCGCGGCCGGCTCGGTGATGAGCTCGGCGCCCGTCAGGTTGTCGTCCTCGTCGAAGATGAGCCGTGCTACTAGGCGTGAGTCGAAGAGCCAGAAGTCTTCGTCGGGCAGGCGCAGCCGCTCGGCCTCCGTGCGGGACAGGTTGCGAATGTCCTCGCCCACGGCGCAGTTCCGTGCTGCGTTGCTGCGCAGGTACAACTGCCCTGGCGTGGCGGGGGTATCAACCAGCCGCACGCGCTCGAACCGCTTGCCCTGCGCTGCCTGCACTCGGACGTTGCGGCACCAGTCGTCGTCGTAATCCCAGTCGATGCGCTGGCCTGCGGCGAACTGGGCCCACTCGTCGGTCTGTTCGTCGCTTGCGTACCGGCGTCGGGTCTCCAGCCGCCATGCGGTGTGGGCGAAGGTCTCGAAGAGGCGCTCGAACTCGTCGTCGGCGTTGATGAGCCGCGGGGTCTCGTCGCGCGGACCGAAGTCGACGAGAGTGTTGCGCGGTACGACGATGGCCACCTCGCCTTCGTCGCGGTGCTGAAGCTGCGCCAGGTCGGCGGGGTCGGTGAGCGGCGGTCCGTGCACGATGACGTCCCCGCTGTCGAGGTCCTCGTGGACGCCGGGGCAGCCTCCTCCCCCTGAGCCTGTGCCGTTGAAACGAAGCCGTCGCATGGCCGTCTCCTCCGCTCGGAGCCTTGGTGTGGACCCAGCCTCCCCGAGGACAACGCCCCGGACACGCGGCTCAGTCGGCCTCCGTGGGAAACATCGCGCAACTTCGTAGGGCTGTCAAGAAACTTCGAGAAACCAGCGACGCGGCGAGCAACTTCGCGCGCCTACCGTCTTGTTCATGCTCTCAGCACTTGAGTCGCAAGACGTTGACCCGTTCACGGCCGTGGAGTCGCTGAGGGCAGCACTGGATCAGGCCGGCATCGTGCTGCCGTCGCTCGCAGTCGACCCGGGCTCGCCGACTCCCAGCCTCGTGGACCTTGGGCGTGCGCGGGCGGACGTGATCATGCAGCTTGCGCAAGCACTTCAGCGAGCGGAGCCAGGGGCATGAGCAAGGCCACGGAGTCCGCGCAATCACTGCGTCAGGCAGCGCAGGCCTGGCTCCTGTCCTGCGTGATCTGCCCCGCCGACATACAGCGCGCGTGGGACGCGGAGGAACTCGCGCCCATCGAGACCGGCCCACACTGGATGGCAGCCGAGGCGCCCCTCAGGCAGTCGATGGACGCGATCAAGCGCATCGGGCCCGACCGCCTCGGCCCGGTCCTCGCGGACGTCACCTCGGAGCGCGCGTGGTGGCTGCTCCCGCCCTGTCTCGACGACGAGCTGGACGACATTCGCCTCCTCACCGTCCACCCCCACGGCTGGCCCCTGAGGTGCCCGCCCGTGCTGTACCCGGTGCGCGGCCGCGTGTGGGTAGAGCGACCGGACGGCAGCGGGCGACTCACCGATCCCACCTTCCTCGGCGCCGCGCTCGGCCCGGGCGGCGGCCCTCGACTCCCAGCGGAGGCTTTCGGATGACACAGCAGACCACCATGGACGACGCGCCCGTTGACCTGCCCCTGCCGATGGACCGGCCCAAGCCCGCCCCGCACTGCGGGGTGTGCGCGGCGCTCGTGCGGCAGAGCGCGGAGGCTGCGGCCTCTGGGGACTACTCGAAGGCGTCCGACTGCAACGGCGAGATCCGCCACCACCCCCACCGCGGACGGCGGCGGTCGTGAGTAGCCGCTTCCAGTTCGTGGACACGGGCACCGGCTACGGCCACCTGCAGCGCGTCGCGAGTGCAGGCGTCTTCAACCGGGTGCAGCGGGCGTACCGCGCATACATAGACCACGGCCGCGACTGCGCCACGTGCGCGGTGGACGCCACGCGGTGCACGACCGCCGAGGCGTTGTGGGAGGCGTACCGCGCCGCGAACTCCTGAGCTCTCGCTGTCGGCTCCCCCGTCCGGCAGCGAGAACGGCGGCCCGCCCTCACGACGGCGTACAGGGCGGGTCGCCGGATGAACGCCCGCCCTCTGCACCCCAGGAGGGCGGGCGGGTTCAACCGCCTCTCACCAGAGGCAAACAAGCGCAACAGGAGCAAGACGTGACCGTCGCGTTAGAGCGTTCCGCCACGACCCGCACCCGCGACCCGCAAGAGCTGCTCAACGCGGTCGCTCCGCATATCACGGAGCTGACCGTCAACATCTTCGACTCCGATCTGCCGATCCATTCGGGTCGACTGGGGCCCTCACACAAGCTCGTCAGGCACGCTCGGGTCGGCCGCCAGGCACGCCTTGTCCTATGCGAGCGGTAAGGACCTGCAAGAAGGACGGGCAGGAGTTCCTGCAGAGGCCGCGATGAGAGGGCACGGCCACTCGCTGCCGGGGCCGGTGCCACACTGTGTCCCCAAGTGAGAGGGGTGGGCCGTGGGATTCGGGTTTCGTGTTGGTGTTCCGGGCATGAGCGTGCGTGTCTCAACGCGTGGGGTGAGGACTTCCGTCGGGCCGAGGGCGGCGAGGATCAGTGTGGGCAGCGGAGGTGCCCGGATGTCGACGGGACTCGGCCCCTTCTACGCCTCGAGTTCCCTCCGAGGCAGCCGGCGGACCACGACCAGCACCCGCCGGACCACGCAGTCCAGGTCGGTCGCCCCTTCCGCCGCGCAGATGGAGCGCGCTCGCCGGCAAGCAGAGAGGGCTCAGCAGGAGGCTGATCGGGATGCGGCCATCGCGCAGTTGCGGGAATTGAGGCGGCAGATGACCAGCGTCCATCTGCAGTCCTTTCCCAGCGCGCATCCTCCGGTGATCGGGGATGCTCCGCAGCTGGGTCTGCCCTGGGCACTGGCTGAGGCCCAGACGTTTCACTTGCAGGGTGTGGGGTGGCTGGCCCGTGCGGAGCGGGCCGGCGCCAAACAGCGAGCGGAGCTCGATGCTCCCGCGTATCTGGCGGCCGAGTCAGCACGCCTGAGTGCGGTGCGTGAACAGCTGACAGACGAAGCCGGGCACTGGTGGCAGGCGCTGCTCGCCCACGACGAGGACACCGTTTGCGAAGCGGTGAATGCCGCATTCTCGGACAACCCTGCGGCCGGTTGCGCGCTCGGAGTGGATGGTTCGGTCCTGTCCGTTCTGATGCGTCATCAGGACTTCGACTCGATGCCGACTCAGACACCCGGGCTTACCTCGAGTGGCCGCCCGGCCCTGAAGAATTTGACGAAACGCGACCGGCTCCTGTGGTGGCTGACCGCCATGGGCTCCAACGTGGTCGCCACCCTCAAGGAGGGCTTCGCCACCGCACCCGGTATCACCGCCATCGACCTGGCCGTGCTGACCCGCCTGCCCGACACCCAGCGGCTCGGATTCGTCGCCTACGGCCGCTGGACCCGCCAGGCGATCGAGACCACCCCATGGCGCGAACCCGAGGACGCGCTGCGCTTCCTGGACATCGGGGAGGACGTCGCCTGCTCGGTCACCACCACCGCCTCCGGCAACCTCTCCAGCACGCTCAAGCCGCTGGATACCGCCCGTATCCCGGGCCTGCGAGAACTCCTGGATCACGCGCAAGACGAACCGGAATCCGGTGAGCCCTCTCTCGCCGGCCTTGACAGTACTCTGAGCGGCAACACCCCACCCGACGACCGGGCCGTAACCGCCGACCCGTACCGGATCAGGCCGTTTGCCGAATGGAAGCACAGCCACCTGGCCGAGCCGCCGCCCGCTCCCCCGCTGCCGCCCGCCACGGTGTCTCCCCTCGTGGCCGGGCAGACCCTCGCTCTGCCTGAAGATGCCTGGCAGGGGCTGAGCATCGCCTTCACCTTCGCCGGCGCGGACGCGGACCTCACCCTCTTCCTCACCGGCAACGATGGCACGGTGGCCGGTGACGAGGACTTCGTCTTCTACAACCAGCCCTCCACCGCCAACGGTGCCGCACGGCTCCTGGGCAAGCACGCGCAAGGCCCGCACACCACCGAACGCGCCGTCATCCATCTGTCCGCCCTGCCCGACCGGGTGCAGCGTGTCGCCGTCGCCATCAACATGGACGTCGACACCGGCCTGACCTGCGGATCACTCACCCACGCGGCCCTGTCCATGGAATGCGTGACCGGCACCGGCTGGACCTTCAGCCCACCCGCAGACCCGGACATCCGCGCCATGGTCATCGCCGAGCTGTACCGGCACAACGTCAACGGCGAGCCCGTGTGGAAACTCCGCGCCATCGGCCAGGGCTGGGCGGACGGACTCGACGGACTCGCCCGAGCCCACGGCGTAAACGTCGAATAGCGGGCGTCTGAAGAGCCTGTCAGCGGGCACGTTGGCCCGTCTCTCCACGCGGAGGGGCAAGCACATTGGTATGTCTGGGTCAGCGCAGAGCTTTGATGGCCTTCACAACCAGGGCGCGCGCCTCGGCCCCGTACACGGCCATGCGGCGCAGTTCTTCGAAGACCGCATGGACGTCGCCGGCAAGTCGGTCTGGCGCGCTTGTGGTCGGCCGGCTCTCGCAGCATGACCGGCAGCAGGCGCGCCATGCGCGGTCGGCGGCGCGTACGCGCGGTGATCGTCGGGACCGCCGTACGACTCTCAAACCTCGTCCGGGTTCTCCTCGGCGTACAGGCGGGCATCAAGCTCGGCCGCCCAGGCGAGGGCCCAGGCGCGCAGGTCGGCCAGTTGGCCGGGATTGAGACCATAGTCGGTGAAGTCCTTGTCGTCCCACCATTCGGCACCGTTAAGGCGGTCGCGCAGGTCCTGGAGGCTGAATTCGAAGCGTGCGTGGCGGCGGCCGAGCGTTTCGAGGTCGGCAGTGGTGCGGTGCTGGGAGGCGGCGTGGACGTCGATGAGGTCGCGGACTGCGCCGCGGTCTGCGAGCGTGTCTGACTTATCGGGTCTTGGCCTGTTGACCTGGGTGTATCCGCCAGGCTTGGTGGATCGGGTGGTGGCGGCATTCGGTCGTGCCGAGCAACGTCAGCGGCTGCTTCCCGCGCGGTTGGTGGTGTATTTCGTGCTGGCGTTGGCCCTCTTCTCGCCTGCCCCGTATCTGGAAGTGATGCGCCACCTCGTCGAGGGCTTGCGGGGGTTGGGGCTGCTGGGCAACTGGCGTGTTCCGGCGAAGTCCTCCCTGTTCAGGGCCCGGCAACGGCTGGGCTCCGAACCCTTGCGGGTGCTGTTCGCCACGACCGCGAAGCCGATGGCGACCGAGGCCACGCCCGGCGCGTTCTGTCGTGGCCTGCGGCTGCTGGCCGTCGACGGCACCTGCTGGGACGTCGCGGACAGCGAAGCCAACGCGACCGCGTTCGGGCGGCCGGGCAGTGGCCGCGGGTCGGGCAGGAGCGCATTTCCGCAGGTGCGGATGGCGGCGTTGGTGGAGATCGGCAGTCATGCGGTGCTGGACGCGGAACTGGCCGGCTGCCGCACCGGGGAAGTCACCCTGGTGGCTCGTCTGCCGCGTTCGACTGGCCCGGGCCAACTCGTCCTGGCCGAACGCGAGTTCCTCGGCGTCCCGTTGTGGCGGGCGTTCACCGCCACCGGCGCCGATCTGCTGTGGCGGGTGCCCGCCAACCGCGTCCTGTCCGTGATCAAAAAGTTCCACGACGGGTCCTGGCTCTCACACATCAGAGCAAGCAGCGGTCCGGCCCGCAAGGAGCCGGTCGTGGTCCGTGTCCTGGCCTACCGGCTCAAGGACCGGTCCGGTCAGGGTGAGAGCGACGGCTATCGCCTGGTCACCACCCTGCTGGACGCCCGCCGGTATCCGGCCCGGCAACTGGCCACGCTCTACCGCGAACGCTGGGAGATCGAGTCCGTCTTCGCCGAGATCAAAACCCATCAGCGCGGTCCACGCGTCGTGCTCAGCAGCAAAACACCCGACGGCGTCCGCCAGCAGATCTGGGCACACCTGCTGGTCCACCGCGCGCTGCGGGAACTCATGCTGAGAACGGCCGCCACCCGCGGCCTGGACCCCCGACCGGGTCTCCTTCACCGAAACCCTGCGCTCCGCCCGGCGCAGCGTGACCGTCACGCCGGGCAGTTTTTCCCCCTGACCTCCTGGTCAGGGCACTGGTGATGCTGGAGCAGGACCTCCTGGAACGGCTCCTGCCCGTCAGACGCCTGCGCAGCCAGCCCGCGTCGTGAAACGCAACATGTCCAACTACCACCTCAAACGACCTGAACACCGTGCCTGGCCACAGCCGACCCGCACCGAACCTCAAGCCGTCCTCATCACAAGACCCCAACCCGCAAGCCCGTAACGCAACGGCATTGGGCCTAGTACTCCAGCAGGATTTCGCTGTCTGACCTGGTCTTTCGCCGGGTGGCGGGAGTGTAGCGGGACTTCGGTCGTGCGGGGGCGGTCTCACGGAGACCGCCCCTCGATCATGTGACAACGCTGCAGGTAGTGACAGCGGCGGGGCAGCCTCCGAGGGTGATCACCGAGTATGCCGCCGCGCAGTGGGACCTCGAACTGGACGATCTCTTCCTGACTATCGGGCACCGCTTCGGCCGAGTCGAGCTTCGTCGCCGCATGCGCGACTACGTACGTGGGCTGCTCGCCCCGGTGGCCCGCAAGAACAGCTGGCAGTTGGCCGAGCAGGCTGGCCACCGCACGCCCGACGGCCTGCAGCACCTCCTCGCCGGAGCGAAGTGGGAGCCCGATGACATTCGCGACGACCTGCAGGAATACGTCGCCGACAAGCTCGGCGAGAACGACGGCGTGCTGATCATCGACGACACCGGGTTCATCAAGAAGGGCAGTACCTCCGCCGGGGTCCAGCGCCAGTACTCCGGAACCGCCGGCCGCACCGAGAACTGTCAGATCGGCGTCTTCGGCGCCTACGCCTCGGCCCGTGGCCGGGCTCTGGTCGACCGTGAGCTCTACCTCCCGAAGTCGTGGACCGAGGACCGGGAACGCTGCCGCACCGCAAGGGTCCCCGACGAGCGGGAGTTCGCCACCAAGGGCGAACTGGCCCGGCATATGGTGCTGCGGGCCCTCGCCTCACCGCTGCCCATCGCGTGGGTCACCGCGGATTCCGCCTACGGTCAGGACAACCGATTCCGTCGGCTGCTGGAACAGTCGGGTGTCGGCTACGTGCTGGCTGTGCCCAAGTCGCAGTTCAGCGTGGGCTGTTCACGGATCGAGGGTCTGTTCGCGCAGGCCCCGGACGAGGCGTGGGAGAAGATCTCATGCGGCAACGGCGCGAAGGGGCCCCGCGTCTACCACTGGGCAGCAGTACGGCTGCCGGCCGTCGCCGAGTTCGACTATCAGGGCGAGGTCCCCCATCGAATGCGATGGGCACTGGCCCGGCGCAGCATCAGCAAGCCCGACGAGATCGCCTACTACCTCGCCTACGCACCGCTTCAGGTCACCGTCCAGGAGCTGGTGCGGGTCGCCGGCACACGCTGGGCGATCGAGGAGTGCTTCCAGGCCGCGAAGAACGAATGTGGCCTGGACCAGTACGAAGTCCGCCGCTACGTGGGCTGGTATCGGCACATCACTTTGGCCATGCTGGCGCACGCCTTCCTGTCCGCCACGGCATACCAGCCCTGGGAAAAGGGGGCGGAACAGGTGAGACAACCGGGGCCGTCGGGCTCACAGTGGCGGAGGTTCGGCGACTCCTGGCAGCTTGTCGTGCCCGACCCCCGCACCTGAGCGGACACCGCGGACGACACCACGCGCTGAGCTGGTCGAACTGGCGCCGCCGACGCCAAGCAGTCGCCCGCCGCTGTCACTACCTGCGGCGTTGTCGCACGATCGAGGGGCGGTCTCCGTGAGACCGCCCCCGCACGACCGAAGTCCCGCTACACTCCCGCCACCCGGCGAAAGACCAGGTCAGACAGCGAAATCCTGCTGGAGTACTAGGACTTGTCCGGGCGATCAAGTTCGTAGCCAGATGACGAGGGCTGCCGCTGTGGTGGTGCCGAGGTAGACGTATCGGCGCTTGTCGTAGCGGGTGGCGACGGCCCGGGACTGCTTGAGGCGGTTGATGGCCCGTTCGATGGTGTTGCGTTTCTTGTACCGCTCTTTGTCAAAGCCGGGTGGCCGCCCGCCTCGTGAGCCCTTTCGCAGGCGGGCGGCCTGGCTGTCTGTCTTCTCCGGGATCGTGTGCGGGATGCCCCGGCGCCGCAGGTAGTCGCGGCACGGTCCGTTGCTGTAGGCCTTGTCCGCGGCGAGGCTGTCAGGTCTTTTGCGGGGTCTGCCCGACCCGGTCCGCGGGACGCGAATCTTCTCCAGCACCGTTTTGAACTGGGTGCAGTCCGCCCGCTGCCCTGGAGTGACGATCAGGGACAGCGGGCGGCAGCGGCCGTCCGCGCTCAGGTGGAGCTTGGTGGTGAACCCGCCGCGCGAGCGGCCCAGGCCCTCACCTCCAGCACCACCTCCACCAGGCGCGCGGCGAGACTCTGCCACGGAGTCTCGCCCTGGTGTTCTGCCTGCCCGGCCCCCTTTGAAGCGGGCACCGGCGGCGGGTCGGTCCGAGCGCCGGCCGCATGCTGATGCGCGCGAACGACGGTGGAGTCGACGGAGATCTCCCAGTCGATCTCACCGGCCGCGTCCGCCGCGGCCTGGACCTGCTGGAGCAGACGCTCCCAAGTGCCGTCGGCGGACCACAGCCTGTGCCGTTCGTAAACGGTCTTCCACGGCCCGAACCGGTCCGGCAGGTCACGCCACTGCACGCCGGTCCGCACCCGGTGCAGAATCCCGTCGATCACCTGCCGGTGATCCCTCCACCTGCCACAACGCCTGTTGCTGACCGGCAGGAACGGCCGCAGCCGTTCCCACTCGGCATCACTCAGATCTCCCCGCCCCATGCCCACATCAACGACCCGGTCGTGGAGTAGTCACATGATCGGCCGGACAGGTCCTAGTACTCCAGCAGGATTTCGCTGTCTGACCTGGTCTTTCGCCGGGTGGCGGGAGTGTAGCGGGACTTCGGTCGTGCGGGGGCGGTCTCACGGAGACCGCCCCTCGATCGTGCGACAACGCCGCAGGTAGTGACAGCGGCGGGCGACTGCTTGGCGTCGGCGGCGCCAGTTCGACCAGCTCAGCGCGTGGTGTCGTCCGCGGTGTCCGCTCAGGTGCGGGGGTCGGGCACGACAAGCTGCCAGGAGTCGCCGAACCTCCGCCACTGTGAGCCCGACGGCCCCGGTTGTCTCACCTGTTCCGCCCCCTTTTCCCAGGGCTGGTATGCCGTGGCGGACAGGAAGGCGTGCGCCAGCATGGCCAAAGTGATGTGCCGATACCAGCCCACGTAGCGGCGGACTTCGTACTGGTCCAGGCCACATTCGTTCTTCGCGGCCTGGAAGCACTCCTCGATCGCCCAGCGTGTGCCGGCGACCCGCACCAGCTCCTGGACGGTGACCTGAAGCGGTGCGTAGGCGAGGTAGTAGGCGATCTCGTCGGGCTTGCTGATGCTGCGCCGGGCCAGTGCCCATCGCATTCGATGGGGGACCTCGCCCTGATAGTCGAACTCGGCGACGGCCGGCAGCCGTACTGCTGCCCAGTGGTAGACGCGGGGCCCCTTCGCGCCGTTGCCGCATGAGATCTTCTCCCACGCCTCGTCCGGGGCCTGCGCGAACAGACCCTCGATCCGTGAACAGCCCACGCTGAACTGCGACTTGGGCACAGCCAGCACGTAGCCGACACCCGACTGTTCCAGCAGCCGACGGAATCGGTTGTCCTGACCGTAGGCGGAATCCGCGGTGACCCACGCGATGGGCAGCGGTGAGGCGAGGGCCCGCAGCACCATATGCCGGGCCAGTTCGCCCTTGGTGGCGAACTCCCGCTCGTCGGGGACCCTTGCGGTGCGGCAGCGTTCCCGGTCCTCGGTCCACGACTTCGGGAGGTAGAGCTCACGGTCGACCAGAGCCCGGCCACGGGCCGAGGCGTAGGCGCCGAAGACGCCGATCTGACAGTTCTCGGTGCGGCCGGCGGTTCCGGAGTACTGGCGCTGGACCCCGGCGGAGGTACTGCCCTTCTTGATGAACCCGGTGTCGTCGATGATCAGCACGCCGTCGTTCTCGCCGAGCTTGTCGGCGACGTATTCCTGCAGGTCGTCGCGAATGTCATCGGGCTCCCACTTCGCTCCGGCGAGGAGGTGCTGCAGGCCGTCGGGCGTGCGGTGGCCAGCCTGCTCGGCCAACTGCCAGCTGTTCTTGCGGGCCACCGGGGCGAGCAGCCCACGTACGTAGTCGCGCATGCGGCGACGAAGCTCGACTCGGCCGAAGCGGTGCCCGATAGTCAGGAAGAGATCGTCCAGTTCGAGGTCCCACTGCGCGGCGGCATACTCGGTGATCACCCTCGGAGGCTGCCCCGCCGCTGTCACTACCTGCAGCGTTGTCACATGATCGAGGGGCGGTCTCCGTGAGACCGCCCCCGCACGACCGAAGTCCCGCTACACTCCCGCCACCCGGCGAAAGACCAGGTCAGACAGCGAAATCCTGCTGGAGTACTAGACGTCACGAGCGACAACGTGACGTGGGTACGTGCTGCAGGCCCGGGCCTCGCAGCGATCGTGCGGCCCTTAGCTGCAGGTGCGGTAGTTGTAGCCTGCGATGCGCCCGCTGCCGTCTCCGTCGGTGAAGTGGTAGTAGCCGTCGCTGTCGCGCGAGAGACTGATGGTGTAGCTGGTGCCGATGTAGTAGGCCACGGTGTTGCCGCTCGGCAGGTAGTCGGAGTTGCGCAGCCAATTGCCCGCCGCGGTCCACGTCTTCTCGCCGGCGGAGCCGTCGCTGGGTACTTGGAACTTGGTCTGCCACCGCGCTGTCGCGGCGGCCGTGTTGCTCCCGAAGTCGCCGTCGATACCGGAAGCGGCGAGTTCGCCGTCGGCCCAGAGGACCTTCTGCCACAGGCAGGTGGCGTTGGACTGCTTGTTGTGAGTGGTGTCCACAATGCCTTCGTTGTCCCAGTCGTCGGCGAAGACTCCGCCGCCGTAGACATAGGCCAGGCCGCTGTAGCTACCGCTCGCGGACGCCGGGGTGGCACTCACCGCGAGGACGGTGGCGGTCAGGGCACCGATTGTGCAGGCAGCAAGCCTGGATGACTTCGAGTTCACGGGAGTTCCTCCTGGTTCAGGTGACGGTGGACCGTCGGATTCGGGTCACTGGGGCCAGTTGGCCTTGCGGAACCTTGGCACGCACGCGTCGGCGGGGACACACTCTTGCGGCTGAGTGCAAACAAGGAGGCTTTCGAGGGGAGTCGCGTGCTCCGTATTCACTTCACCGAGGTCGATCTCGCTCGCATCCGTGTTGCCGCGCAGCCTGACCCGATGTGGGAGGTGCTCGCAACGCTTCACCGTCTTCAGTCCCGCACGGGCCGCAGTCAGTTCGCCGCTTGGCACCGGACGGTCCGTGTCGACCTGGGTACTGCCGGACTCGCCCGTCCCGTACGGGAGGTGCTGCTCTCCCTGTATCCGCTCGGGCCGTACCTGCCCGACTTCCTGACGCCCCCGGAGTCGGAGGGTGGTCTTGAGTCGGGAATTGACGGCATCCTTCGTCCGCCCCGGCAGGACGTGCTCCATGAGATAGCTCTCCTCGACCGTGTGCGCGGCGTGCCGTCCTGGGCTCTGCGGCTGGGCCGGCCGGTCGAGCGGCGAGGGCTCACCGACCTGATCCGTCGCTACCACGCGGTCGCGGTCGCGCCCTTCACGGAACACATGGACAGTGGCCTCATCGCGCACCGGAGCCTTCTCGCACGTACTCTGCTGACCAGCGGGATCGAGGGGGTGCTGTCGAGCCTGGGGCCACGCATTCGGTGGCGCGAACCGATACTCGAAGTGGACTACAGAACGGAACGCGACCTTCACCTACGGGGACGGGGGCTCCGGATCGTTCCGACGTACTTCCTGTGGGGCACCCCGGTCGCACTGGCGAACGCCGAGCTGCCGCCAGTTCTCTCGTATCCGTTGAACCATGCGCCCGTGCCGCAGGACCCCCGCCTCGATGAGGGAGCGCCCCTCGGGGCACTTCTTGGAGTCACACGAGCACGTGTCCTCAGGTGTGCCGCGGACGGTCTGACCACAGGAGAGCTCGCCCACGCCCTGGGGGTTTCGCCTTCCACCGCGAGCCGGCACGCCTCCGTACTCCAGGAGGCTGGACTGACAACCAGTCGACGGATCGGCCCGGCGGTCCTCCATACCGTCACTCCGCTCGGCGCAGCCCTGCTTCGTCGGGACCGCGACGGCGCGAAGGCGGCCCAAGCGCGAAGGCCGCACATCCGAACTCGCCCTGATCAGCCTGACGGATGACGGGGACGAAGCTTCAGCCGGAGCCTGGTCCCCGCTCAGAGGGTTACGCGCGGGCCTGGACGACGAGCGTGCCGACCTCGCGCTTGCCGGGCGGCGTATCGAGCACCGAGGCCCGCACGTCCGTGGAGCCGTGCTCCTTCAGCAGGCGCTCCCAGCCCTTGGGCTCGTAGTCCCAGCGCTTTACGACGAGCGGGTCCTCATCCTCGGCGCGTGGGACCTGGAGCTGGACGGTCACGTCGCCACCGGGACGTGGACCGAGCAGACGGCGACCGAGGGGCATCACCGGGGCGCCCGGTACCACGGGGCGGTCCAGGTGCTTGTTGAGCCGACGGGCCGTCGTATGACGGGCAAGTGGGTCGGTTTCGGTAAAGAGTTCGACGTCAACACCGGCGCTTGGGAGCTCGTCTTCCAGGACGCGTCGACGAACAAAGCGACGCTCGCCGCATACGACTGCCGTCCCGACGCCTGACCCCGGCCGGACAAAAGCGGCCCCGCCCCCCAAGGAGAACGCGGCCGCGCTAGGGACCTTCGTCTGGATCACCGGGCGGACCATAGGAAGATGCCTGCGATGTGGAGTCCGGCCAGGTAGACGGTCGCGGTCTTCTCGTAGCGGGTCGCGATGCCTCGCCACTGCTTCAGGCGGTTGATACACCGTTCGACGGTGTTGCGCTGCTTGTAGATCTCGCGGTCGAAGGCCGGCGGTCTGCCGCCCCGACTGCCCCGTCGGAGGCGGTGGCCGCGCTGGTCCGCCGGGACCGGAATCACCGTCCGGATGCCGCGCTTGCGCAGATGGTCGCGGATCGCGCGGGACGAGTAGGCCCTGTCCGCCAGGACCACGTCCGGTCTGGTGCGCGGACGGCCTCGTCGCCGAGGAACGCGCAGGCGGGCCATGACGGCGGTGAAGGCGGGTGCATCACCGGCCTGTCCGGCGGTGAGGACGAACGCCAGGGGCCGACAGCGGGCATCGGCCGCGAGGTGGATCTTGGTGGGCAGCCCGCCGCGGGACCTGCCGATGGCGTGGTCGGCGGGTTTGCCGGCCGGGGCCCCTTTTTTTGCGGGCCCAGCAGCGTGCTGGTGAGCCCGCACGATCGTGGAGTCCACCGACACGGCCCAGGCCAGGTCGTCGTCCGCATCGGCCTGGGCGATCAGCGCGGTGAACACGCGTTCCCAGGTGCCATCCACAGCCCACATCCGCAACCGGTTGTAGACACCCCGCCAGTTGTCGTACCTGTCCGGCAAGTGGACCCACTGCGTTCCGGTCTGGAACTTGAACGCGATCGCGTCGATCACCTCTCGGTGATCCCGCCAGCGACCACCCCGCTGCGGCGTCCGGTCCGGGAGCAACGGCTCGATCCGCGCCCACTGCGCATCTGTTAACGACACACCCAGACCAACGACCACCTGATCCAAACGAAACTGCCTAGGGGACTACGAAGGAACCCAGGACATCGGCGCCCCGGACTGGACCAGCATCCGCGTCTCGCTGAGCAAGCAAACTCCCTGCTGGATGCGTCATTCCGGAAGGCTGATCACATCGTTGCGACGTGAGGTCGCCAACCGGTGCGCAGGGGCCGACCCTGGAGCCTGTTCAAGGAACGGGTGCTGCTGATGGCCGCGTACTCGCGGACCACGCTGCGCCCTCGGCGTAGGTGCCAGCCCGGGCGATCTTCGCCGCGCAGCGATGCGGCCAGCGGCTCGGCGGGTCCCGGCCCGCAAGTACGTCGAGTGGTCGGCGGGCCTCCAGATCGACCACCAGGAGGGTGGCGTACGTATCGCCCTTACGCAGAGCGAAGTCGTCGACGCCCAGGACACGGACCGGGTGGGTGTGCAGGAGACCGGCGTCGGCCAGGTCCTCGGCGTACTCGATGACCTGGCCCACATGAAGGAGCCCCGGAAATCGAGGCCCACGACAAACCCCACCGGCCCGTCGAAGCGGGTCGGGTTGGCCTGGACTGCCCTGTCCCACACTCCGCCTCTGGCCGCTCGACCGCCTCGACATCGCTCATCTGCTGCTGCGCAGCGTCGCCGAGGCCGTCACGACCGCCGTCGGCTGTGCATCCGCCTGTCCTTACGTTCGCGAAGTACTGGTGACTCCACCAGCAATCGAGAGGCAACACCATGACCGAGTGGGTGGTGCAACCAGACGGGGGCCGCCCGGAGGGCCGCGACTGTCCCCATGCCGCCGCTCCAAGCCCGGCACCAGCGCCCCGAAGGCGCGTTTGTCCCGAGTGCTTCGTCCAGGGACACGAGGAGACACGTCTGCGGCTCTGCCTGACCTGCGGACACATCGGGTGCAGCGACAGTGCGCCAGGCGCCCATGCCACCGCCCACTACGCATCGAGTGGCCACCCCCTCGCGCGTTCCATGGACCCAAGCGGCGAGCCATGGGCCTGGTGCTACGTTGATGAAGTATTCCTCCACCCTCGCGACGGCCACTCAACGGAGTGAGCGGCGACCCCCTCACCCCAACCCATCCAGAGTGGGGCTACTTCGCCTCGCAGCCACCCACCAGTGCTCCCTACCGCCCCACGCGCTGGATCTGGTCCCGGCCGTGGCTGTGCACCCTGTCCGGACGACCCACCCCGGAGACCGGCTGCGTCCGGCCCGGGACCGGTTGGGGTGTGGGATCCGCTGCAGGATCTCCTGGACGGCGACACCGATCTCGACTTCGTCGATTCCCTGAAGTTCGGTTACGACACCGGCCTCATCCGGGTGAACCCGACGCACGCATTCCCCGACCTCAACATCGTGGCCGACGACCTGAAGGAGTACCTGGCCACCGAAGCGGAGGGATACGGGCGGCTGATGCTGCTCGCCCACAGCCAAGGCGGCCTCGTCGTCCAGCGCTACCTGACGTGGATGCTCACCGAGGGCAGGGGCCGCGAACTGAGCAGGATCCGCCGGGTGGTGCTGCTCGCCTGCCCGAACAACGGCGCCGAGTTCTTGCTGTCCCTGCGCCATACGGCGTCCTGGCAGTTGAACCGGCGGACTCTTAACCGCAGTAAGACACTTCGCCCGGCACTGGGTACATCAGCAGGAAACCGCAGGTAGGAGCCGTGAACACGGCTCGACCACGTCCCGCACCCCGGGCACACGGCACCCGCCGCAGTGCAGCACACGTCAACGTGCACTATCGCGATGTTCACGTCCACCGACAGCACCACGACGTCGTCGACGGACGGCAGGAGCAGCTCCTTCACCTGGAGCACGAGTTCATCCACGGCCCCGAACTGTCAGCCACCCCACACAGGCCACCGCTCGTTTTCAGGCAACACCCCGAGCCGGCCGACACCGGCGCCCTCGCCGAAGCCCCCGACTTCCTGGCCCGCGGCTTCGCCCATGACGACACCACCTTCGAGCCGGTCATCCCCGTCATCGAGAAGACCCTGGCCACCGCCGCCGACGAAGGCATCGGGGACGCGATCCAACTCGAACAGCTCATCGCCCGCGCCGTGGCGAACTGGGCGTTTCGCACCTACCGCCGCAGGCCCCTCATCATCCCCGTCATCATCGACGCCTGAGCCCCGGCAGCACCGCCCCCTGCCTGCCGTGCCCGGCTCGCGAGTATCGAAGCCGGGCACGGGAGTCAGCAGCCGCCCGAGGAGCCGCCACGCAGTCGGTCGCAGCCGACGGCGCTCGGGCAGCGAAAGGGTGACATTGCCAACCGCTCCATCCTGGCGGGCGCGGCACGGCGGCGGACTCGTTCGTACGGATCTCACTCAAGTGTGTGCCGGGTCCCGGTGGGCCCGGCACACCTATGCGCTCAGTGGGAGTCGTTAACGGGGCGGCACGGGCCGCACTCGGCAGCATCCGCCCGGTCGGCGATGTCGGAGAACTCGTTGCGGATCGAGGGCAGCCGCAGCATTCGACAAGCGGTGTCGATGGCTGCGTCGGCGGCCTGTTCGGTCAAGCCTCGCCGGCGGGGCAGGGTCACTGTGCTGCTCCCCCACGCTGGTTCGGCGGGGGCGGAGCAATTGGTCATAGGGGGTCACCGAGGGCAGCGGCCTGGTGTCCGCAAGTAGGTGCGCGCGAGCCGCCACTCGTGCAAGGACGTCACCGCCGCCGACGGTTTCCCGGGAACCAGCTGGCCCTGACGCAGATGCGGGTTCGGTCTCGGCCTGGGCGGGGCCTGGCCTGGGCCGCCTGCGCTGCCGACGTCAGTCGACGGACGAGGGGACGGGACGAGGCCGACATGACACTCGTGACTCCTCCCCCGGCTGAAGCCGGGGGCTTCTCGCTATGCCAGGTTGGCGTTGCGACGGACCAGCCCGGCCCGTAGAACGTTGAGTGCTGCCACTGTGTCGGCGTGCGCAATGTGTCCGCAGGCGATGCAGTGGAACGTTTCCTGTGTGGGCCGGTTCTCTTTGGCGGTGTGCCCGCAGTGGGGGCAGGTGCGGGAGGTGTTGCGGGGGTCGACGGCGATCACTTCTCGTCCGGCGCTTTCAGCCTTGGCGTGCAGGATCGTCAGGAACACCCCCCAACCGGCATCGTTGATCGACTTGTTGAGTCCGGCCTTGGCGGCTGCCCCGTTGGGCAGGAACGCGCCTGTCTGGTCGGGGTCGGGTTTCGGTGCGGGGGCCCTGCTCATGTTGCGGATCTTGAGGTCTTCGTGCGCGATGACGTCGTGTGTGCGGACCAGGTGGAGGGCGGTCTTGTGCGCGTGGTCCAGCCGTTGGCGGCGGACCTTGCCGTGGAGCTGGGCAACTTTCTCCACGGCGCGCCGGTGGTTGGCGGTGCGGTCTTTGGCCTTGCGGCGGGGGAACCGGGACAGGGCCTGCTGTGCGGCTTGGAGCTTGGCGGCCGCGCGGCGGCCGTGGCGCGGGTTGGGTACGAAGACGCCGCCCGAGTCGGCGAGGAAGTTCGCGATGCCCAGGTCGATCCCGACCACGCTGCCGGTCGCGGGCAGTGGCCTTGGCTGTTCCTGCTCGACAGTCAGGACGACGAACCACTTACGGCCCTCACGCTTGACGGAGACGGTTTTGACCCTGCCGGCCACCGGGCGGTGCTGGTGGACCTTCACCTGCCCGACGCCCTGGAGGCGGACCCGGGTGACCGGGTCATGCGGAGTGGGGTCCCAGCGGCAGCCGTCCCCGTCCCTGGGGAAGTCCACCGTGTCGAACCAGCTCACCCCGCGAAAGCGCGGGTAACCGGGCGTCTGTCCAGCCTTGACGCGGCGGAAGAACGCCTGCATCGCCTTGTCCAGGCGGCGCAAGGTGGCCTGCTGCGAGGAGAACGACCAGCGGCCCTGACGCTCCGGGTCGAACGCCCGGATCTCCTTCAGTTGCGCGGACTGCATCCCGTACCTGACGGTGCTCCTCGAGACGTGCCGCCAGGCGTCACGGCGTTCCTGCAACGCCGCGTTGTAGAGGGAGCAGTGGTCGCGCAGCATCTCGGCGAGCGCCTGACCTTGGCGGACGGTGGGCCGCAGCAGGAATTTGTACGCACGGATCATCCAGCCCACCCCCCTCCGGTCGAGTACAGTCGATTCTACACTTGGCGTATGTCACCGCGGTGGGAACCGGATCCCGATGTCCGACGAGGAAATCATGTCGTTTTCAACCTCCACGCACATTTGGTGTTCGTCACGAAGTACCGGCGGGAGATCTTCGACGGCGAGATGCTGACGCGCTGCGAGGAGATCATGCGCGATGTGTGCGAGAGCTTCGGCGCGCAACTGCGGGAGTTCAACGGCGAAGGCGATCACGTCCACCTGCTCGTGCACTACCCGCCGAAGATCGCCCTGTCCAAACTCGTCAACAGCCTCAAAGGCGTCAGCTCCCGCTACCTGCGCGCGGAGTACACCGGCCGGATCAACCGGATCGGGACCGGCTCGGTGTTCTGGTCCCCGTCCTACTTCGTGGGGTCCTGCGGCGGCGCACCGCTGAGCATCGTCAAGGACTACATCGAGAACCAGAAGCGCCCGGGATGACCGTCACCCCACAAGCGTAGTGATCTCCGGCGCTGCGCGCCTCCAGGCCAAGGATCGGGTTCCCGCCCGGCCTGAAGGCCGGGATCCCCTGCGAAGAACAAGGGATGGAGGGCCAGTCCAGAACAGTCAGCTCGGGCCATTGCTCTCGCCACCGTGCTGCCTTGGCCTCATAGACCGCCGGTGGAGCGAGCACCGGGTTCGGCCGAACCACCAGGTTGAACACGTCCGACAGGCCGTGCGGCGCATACACGCGCCACTGGCCGTTCGCCTCCACACGTACTCCGAGGCAGCAGGTCGTCACGGCGAAACTGTCGATCGCCGCCTCAGTGGAGTCATACGGCGGACACGGGACACCGAACTTGTCCTGATACCACAGGTGAACTCGCGCTTCGTTGCGGATCTCTACCTCCGCGGGCAGGCCGGCGAAGACATTGCGTCCGGTCTTGATCACCGTGTCTTCGGCCTCCCAGGACAGGTCGTCGCTGTCGAAGTAGAAGAGGTCGTAGTCCTTGATGCCGTTCGTCGGCGGCCTGCCGGTGACGACGTTCCACACGGTCTGGAACAGGCAGCCGGCCGTCACATACCACCCGGGCAGGTCCAGCGTCGCCGCCCGCGACAGGACCTCCGTCAACATGTCGTTACAGGACAGCACCATGCGAAGGGACTCAAGTTGCTGGTCGAGAGGGAGTCGGCTGATCATCAGCCCTGCCCACCACAGCTCGCCCGCCGGACGGGCAAGCTCTGCCTCAAGGGCCCCTCGGGGGAGGGCGGGCGCGCCCGCCCTCCCCCGGCTCCGACTCATTACTGGGACTCCGGAGACGTGTACTTCGGGCTTGATTTCCGGGCCGGAGCCTCAGCACTTGGTCAGGGTGCGGCCGAGAAGGGACAGCAGGCGGTCCCAGTGAAGCTGCAGCGCGGCGGGGTGAAGGCATCAGTGTCGGACATGGTGAGGCCATGGACGGTGCCGAGGTAGATCTGGGAGGTGTAGCCGACACCCGCCGCGTCCAAGGCCAGGTTGAGCTCGCCGAGGGCCTGGGGGGTCAACTCGCTCTCGGCGTGGCCGAAGTGGACCTCGGCGTGAGCTTGGAGAGGCTGTCGGGTCCGTCGACTCTCGCCGGACCGTGGAACGCGGCGAGGGCCGCTACCTGGCCGGGGTGGGCCGCGGCGGTGCGCGTCGCCAGCAGGCCACCTGAGCAGTAGCCGGTCACCGCGACCGGTCCGGCGCTGACTCGGGCTGAGCGGTGACGAACTGAGATAGGCGTTGGCGTCGCTCAGGACACGTTCTGTGGTGTGCACCTCGATCATGGGCATCAGCTGGGCGAAGACGGCGCGGGCCGGACCTCTTCTCCGATGCACCCGGGAAGTTCGCTCACCGGTGCCGGGCCGTGCCGGATGAAGAGGTTGGGGACGACCACGGAGTACCCGTGCCCGGCCGGTTCGCGGGCCATCTCCAGCAGCACGGGCCGGATCCCGAAGCCCTCCGTGTACATCAGCACCCCTGGGTGCCGCCCGCCTCCGTCGGGGAAGGCGGCGAACGCGTCGGCCTGTCCGTCCGCGGTGGGCATCTGTAGGTCTTGGTGGGCATGAATTCTCCTGTCGTGGTTGACGTGTCGAGCCTGTGATCAACACGACGGAGGCGGAGCCCGCCCAGCAGCGCAAGATCCTCGATCCGACAGCGGGCCGGTAGCGGCCCGTACGGCGCTCAGACGGGCACCGGGTCACCAATCCGTGTGTGGCGCAATGCCGTCCCGGTAGTGATGGCTGCACGACCTAGCCCACCGGATAGAGCCGGTACTGGTGCCCTGACATGCGTGACGGGCCGATCGCGGCCCGACGGCCCGGATCGTGTTCGTGGGCACCGGATCCGGGGCGCGCCGGAGTGTCCGTCCGGCCGGCCCCGGTCACTGCGGGGCCGGCCGGTGTGCCGAAAGTCCCACAGCACCCCGGTGATGAGGCTGCCGAGCGTGTCACCCACGCCGAAGACGCTGGGGTAGAGCCGTAGTGGGCGGCAACAAGGCGGTCACCCGACAGGGCGACGACGGTATCCGAGCTCGCCGTCGTCCATCAGGCCGCCCTCAACCTCGGTGATCATGCCGTAGCGCTCGACGCGCAGAGTGAGTGTGATCCCGGTGGCGAACGGCTCGTCCGCAAGCGGCAGCAGTGACCTGCCTCGCGGGCGACTCAGCTCCCGCCACGACAGCGCGTAGTTGCCTCCTGCCGATGCTGGTACCAGCATGCGTCGATCTCACGTCCGTCGCCCAGCGTGAACCGTGCCAGTCCTGGCGCGGGGGTAAAACCCGCTGCCCTCAGCGCACCCCGAGAGGCACTGTTCGCCGGCTCGGCGCCCGCTCGTACGACCCTGAGGCCGAGATGCCGGTGACCGAGTTGGACGGCCGCGCGGAACAGCTCGACACCCAGTCCCTGCCGACGGTAGCCCGGAGCCAACCAGCCACCGATCTCGCCGGAGTCCAGGTCCACGCTCGTCGCGCCCGCATATCTGCCGTCGGCCACATGCACCGCGGTCAGCCCGACGAAGCCATCTGAGCGTTTCTCGAGCTTCCTCATCATCTTGAAGCGATCGCGAGGCGCGAACCCGGACAGGTCGTTATCCGCGCGCATGGACAACAACAACTCTCGCGTGTCTTCGTGCCGCACAAGCTCGTCAGTCCTGGACCCCAGCCAGCGCTGCGCCTCAGCGTCGGAACCAGCTGCTGCCGGAGCCATTACGTCCAGGGCAATGAGCGGCGTGTAGAGCAGCAGCCGCTCGCTGCGCAACACGTGCCTGCCCGCACCGCACCTACCGTGCACCGGCGGATGAAGCGGTCCGGCAGCCCGGCGGAACAGTGCTTGCCACATCGTGCCCCGCCCCAGAAAGAAGATTGCCGAAGTGCTGTTCCAGCACCGCGCGAGGGCCGAATATAGCGTGTCGGCCACCTGCCCCGTTACGGACGAGCGGCTCGTGTTCCGCGAGTCCGAGGCCCGCGACCGTGTGGCCCTCATCGAGCTGTTCGCCTCGCCAGAGGTGGGCACCTACATCGGTGGCCCTCGACCGCGTGATGAGCTCGAGCGCACGGCACCTGAGGTGCCGGGGCGGCGCCCTGGCTTCTTCGTGATCGATCTCGACGGAGCGATGATCGGCATGATCACGCTCGATCGACGCGACGCGGAGCGTCCGGGTCACGTCCGCCCGGATGCCGGAGAGGCCGAACTCGGCTACATGTTCTTCTGCCGGAAACGTGGGGATGCGGGTACGCCGCCGAGGCCTGCGCAGCGGCACTCGACTGGTTCGCCGACGCCCTCCCCAGTGAACCGGTGGTGCTCTGCACCCAGACCGCCAACGACCGCTCGATGCGCCTTGCGGCCAAGCTGGGGTTCACCGAGGTGGAGCGGTTCGATGAGTACGGCGCTGAGCAGTGGTTCGGCGTGTGGTCCTCGGCCCTGCCGTCCGGTTGAGCTCGTGCTCGACAGCGCGGATCCCCGAGGCCTCCGATCGGTCGTCGGCCTTGGCGGGGCTGCGATGACGGCTGTTCAGGCGCCATACGCTTACATGAATCACCCTGGAGCAGCCGACCAGTTGTCGCTGCGGGGCCCTTCGCGGGTCAGGCGCCGGGTCGTCATGGTGATGAGCGCCCAGTTCAGGCGTCCTTCGGAGTGCTGGGGAAGATGTTCGTAGTCGCGTGCGTTGCGGGGGGTGCTCATGCACCAGGCGATGGTGCGCCCGGCTTTCCGGCGTCGGGGCAGGACGACACAGCCCTTGATGCCTTTGGGCCGGGAGACGATGCAGGTGAGCCGGCGGCGTTCGCGGAGCCAGTCCACGAGTTCGCCGGCGTAGCCGCGTTCGGCCCAGACGTGGGTGATCTGCGGCTGGGTGAGGCGCAGGCGCCAGACCATGTCGTGGGCAGCGGCGCGGTCCTGGATGTCCTGCGGGCTTCACCGTGATCATCACCCGGCAAGCCGAGCGTGTCCACGGTGATGTGTCGCTTGCGGCCGTTGATTTTCTTCGCGGTGTCTCAGCCGCGGCTGTCCTTGCCGACGGTGGAGGTTTCCTTGAACGACTGGGAGTCCACCTTCCGCGTCACCGGAGGTGGGCAACTGCCCTTGCCGGTACGGATCCGGTGGCGGAGCTGGTCACGGATGGAGGTGACCACCCCGGCCCGGTTCCACCTCCGGAAGAACCCGCAAGCCCTCCCCAACGGGGGGGAATCCGCAGGCAGGGCCCGCCATTTCGCGCCGTTGTCGACGATGTAGCGGATGCCGTCGACGATCTCCCGCCGGGACCACTTCTCGGGGTGTCCGCCGGGTTTGGTCCGACGTCGCGCGTCGCCCGCCCGCGGTACACCCCTCGTGACGGACGCCCTTCGCGGAACAGCCAGCGCACACGGGCCGTGGACCAGTGGAGGCTCCCGAGGCGTTGCCTCCAGGCAACGGGCCGCCGTCCAGTGCCGCCGTCCAGTACTGCAGCGGGGCCTGGTTGATCCCGTGCAGTTGAGCCGTGGTGGTGGTTGTTCGGGCTGGTCTTGATCTCTTCCTTTGGACGCCGACCCAGGCAACGGCGTCAGCACGCACGTGCCGAGGAAGACGTAGCCGTCATCTCCCCGACCGTCGCACACCCGGAAGGCAAGGGGGTCCGGACGAGACATTCACGCCCACTCGAGCTCACCGAAAACAAGCCGGGCCGGGCCCGTCCCGCCGGGACTTCGAGCAGGAATGCAGCAACTCCCAGGCAGGGAACGATCGTCCAGCTGATCGGTATGGTCAGGTAAAGCCTTTCGCGAGCGGTTGATCCTCGTCGTCGCGCACCCGACACTGTGTTCCCTCGCGTCTACTCGGGCGCGTGCCGGGGAGGGGACCACGGGGACATGAACAGACCGATACCAGGCACCGTAGACGTGTCGGTGCGCCACATCCTCAGTGACCGGACGACCGGCTTTCTCACCAGGACTCGCAGGATCACCTGGCGGGACAGCCTGTACCAGATACGCCGACCGGCGTCCGGCAAGCAGAGCGTCGAACTGACCTGCCCTGTGTGTGACGCCTCCCTGCTGGCCGAAGTCCGCACGGAGGAACGCACCCGCCGAACCAGCGTCGTCCTGCTGGCCCTGGCCGCCCTGAGCGTCATCGTCTTTTTCGTGGCCTTCGGTTACGCCGTCCACGAGGGCGGCCGCACCCTGCCCGAGGGCCAGTCGCTCCCCACCCTGTTCCCTGTCAGCATCGTGTCCGTCTTCGTCGCCTTCGTCGCCGCTCCGGTGCTTTTCCTCAGAGGCCGCAGCTACAACGGCGTCACCATGCTGGATGCCCCCAAACCCCGCCGGACGCACGGCATCATGCCCGTGCGCGGCTGAGCACGGGGCCACGCGACGAAGGCGTCGGGCGAGCCTCAGACGCTCCCTCTCTCGCCCGTGCAGAGGAGTCGCTGTCCAGCGGACGTGTCGCGGTGTTCCTGGACGGCCTGGACGAGGTTCCCCGACGGGCTGGGCGAGGTTCCCCGGCCCCGTCCATGACCCCGCCCCGCCCGGCTGGCAGGACCTGACCAGGCGTGTGCGCCAGTTCGCCGGGCGGTTCCGAGAAGAGAACGACAAGGAGTCACGTGAGACGTCCCCTGCTTCCCACCGCACCGGCACTGGCCGCACTCACCCTGCCGGCACTCAGCGGCTGTGACAGCGACGCCATCACCTCCCACCGGACGACTGAGGGTGTCTCGGGGGCGTCCACCGCGAAGTCGGCATCACCGGACGGGACTTCATCTGCCCCCTCGGCACCTAAGGGCGGCGTCGAATACAACCCTCAAGCGATGGCAGTAGCCGTTCGGCTCCGGACCCGCCGGACGAGGGTCGGCTGCGCGCTCCTAGCAGCCCTGCCGCACTCACCGGGTGCGCAGGTCAGGGAGAGAGCAGGACCACGGCGACTGCCGCCCCCTTCACAGCCGGCGGCGTGGCCGTCACGGTGCGGGCGGAATCCCACGGCGGCAGCTTGCTGATCCTCGCGGAACTACGGCCGAAGCAGAGGGAATTTCACCTCTAGAGTCTCACCCTTCCGAACGGCGGCGTCGACGGGATCGGCATACCGACCCGTATCCGCGCCGAAGGCGGCCTGAGGGCCACCGGTCCGGCGACCACCCACGCGAAGACGCGGGTGCTGCGCCCGGCTGGCCTCGACGTCGGACTGCCGGTCTACGAGGACGGAGTGGTCACCCTCGAACTCCCCGTCCGACGGGTCGAAGGCACCGACAGCGCAAGGGTGTTCGTCACGTACGGGGCGTGCAGCGAGACCGCCGGCTGCCTGCCGCCCGTCCGTGATCGCGAAGTGCCCCTGCGACTGGGCACGGCGGACTACTGATCTCTTCGGATTGCCTTTGGCCTGTGGGCGAGCGTGAGTCCGGCACCTGTGCGGCAGTCGTCGCTGGGATCCGGGCGAAGCCAGGGCCTGTCGTTTGGATCATGTGGCGGGACGTGGGGCAGGGCACGCGCATCGCGGCGTTGCCGTCGGTTGGCGATGCTCCGCGTCGTCGATGAAGGCGACGTCGGCCGGTGGCCCGCGTCGTAACCGTGACCAGTGCGGGTGCCCCTGGTGGGCGCGGATCGGCGCGATGCCGCGCAATCAGTGGCGCCAGGTCCCGGCTGTCGGGAAGAGGGCCGCCGGTAGTGACCGCCGGGAGCGGCGACCTGCTCGTTGGCCTGGTGATCACAGGTGGCAATGGCGTCCGGCCGGGCTGCCCGTTCCATTGGGCAGCCCGGCCGGACGGGGTGGTCACCGGACGTCGTAGGCGCGGGTGATGGTCTGGGTGACCGCGTTGCCGTTGGCGTCGGTGAAGGTGGCCTTCGTCATGACCTGCTTGCCGGCGGCGCCGGTGTGGTCGAGGACGGCCGTCCACCGGCCGCCCCGCCGCTGGGTCGGCGCCTGGATCCAGGTGGTGCCGCCGTCGTAGGAGTAGGACAGCGAGGCCTCCGTGATCGCGCCCGGGGTGTACCCGGCGTGGCCCTCGACCGACAGGCCGACCCTGATGCCGCTCTGTGCCGGCAGGGTGTTCATGCCGTCCACCGGCAGGTCGTACGCCGGGGCGAGGATCGGCAGGCCGCGGGAGTAGACGTCCGGCTCCCGGTGGGAGCGGAAGCTCCATGTGGTGGTGACGGCGGTGGAGCGCAGCCAGTTCCGGTCCGAGGAGGGGATCTTCTCCAGGTTCTGGGTGAGTTCGTACGCGGAGTCCTCGTCCGGCACCTGGAACACGCCGTACGGGTCGTAACTGGTGCCGATCTGCTCGCCGTTGCGCTTCAGCGCCAGGTTGCCGAGGTCGCCGAACGATCCGCCGTAGGACCAGTGGTCGCCGGAACCGTCGACCCAGAGTGCGTTCTGGAATCCGATCTGGTCGCCCTGCCGCTCGGCGGACAGCATCAGCTTGCCGTCGGCGTCGCGCGGCGCGGCAGGCCGCAGGGGGCCGCCGTACCACTCCTCCGCGCTGCGCTGTCCGGCCCGGTAGGTGCGTTCCTGGTCGCCCATGAACGCGGCGAACGGGAAGCTGGTCATCGCGCCGTGGTACCAGGCGTCGTCGCCGGTCGTGTAATAGGCGGTGCGGGTACCGGGCACATGGACCCCGCCGAACGGGCTGACGGCGATGTAGTCGCTGTCACCCCCGGAGGGGCGGACGTACAGCGACTCGAGGTAGTCGCTTTCCTTTCCCATGGCCTTCCACGTCTCGGCGACCTGGGCGAGCCTGGAGTCCTTGGGCTTGTAGACCTGATCGGAGTACAGCGGACCCCGGGTCGGGTACGACAGGTTGTAGACGTAGGACGCCCCGTCCTCGGAGCCGATCGCCCGCCAGGTGGGCCGGAACTCGAAGGTGCCGTTCCTGGCGCGTCCGTCGATGTCCGCGTAGACCTTCTGGACGGTCTTGCCGATCACGACCGAGCCGGCCATCAGCCAGGTGTCGTCCCAAATGCGGCTGTAGCTGAAGGTGGTGCTGTCCACCGTCGAAGGCCGGTCGGTGTGCAGGCTCAGTTGGTGGGCCTTGCGGGCGTCGAGGACGACGGTGGTGTCACGGGTGATCCGCAGTTGCGGCCGCGCGAGGTAACTGACCGACTCGGCGGCGTTGTTCGCGTCGTACGACATCACGAAACTGCTGAGAGCGTAGTCACCCGGGCGCACGCTGTACGTCTGGTCGGTCGCACCCGCGTTGGTACGGCGCTCGCCCTTGTCGATGTCGAGCTTGACGAGGTCCAGGGAGGAAGAGCCGGCCGCGGGCTTGCCGTTGCGGTCGATGACCTTGACCCGCAGCGTGACCGTCTCCGGCTGGACGTAGAGCGTGACGGGCACGGAGACGTGCACACCTTCGCCGGTGGCCAGGATCCGGCCGGTGACCGCACCGTACTGGGCGTCGTTCAGGCGGGCGGTGGGGTCGATCCGCAGCGGCACCTGGGCGGTGGCCCCCGCGGGAACCCTCACCTTGTCGTCATCCAGTTGGACGATGCGGGAGTCGACGTCGCTGCCGTCGTTGCCGTGCACACCGCTGACCCTCAGTCTCAGGGTCAGATCGCGGCCGGTGGTGTTGGTGAACGGCACCCGCACGGTGGTGCGGTCCGAGGCGTCCTGCGGCCAGTTGTAGCTGCCGGCCTGGACGGCGGGCACGGAGAGCACCTTCTGGTTCACCGCGGCGAACACGTCGAGGACACCGGCGCCGGTCTGGTCGGCGCCGCCGACCTTGCCGCCGGTGCGGGCGGAGGCGACCAGGGCGGCCTTGATCTGCTGCGCAGTCCAGTCCGGGTGGGCCTGACGGACGACGGCCGCGGCACCCGCGACATGCGGGGTGGCCATGGAGGTACCGGACATCGTCCGGTAGGCGTAGACGCCCCGTCCGCCCGCGTTGGCCGCCGAGATGTCGACGCCGGGGGCGGCGATCTCGGGCTTGAGGGTGTGAGTGACGGCGACGGGACCGCGGCTGGAGAACTGCGCCGTGGTGTCGTCGCGGTCCACGGCACCGACGGTCAGCACGCCGGGCACGCAACCGGGCGAGGAAACGGTCTCAGTGCCCGAACCGGCGTTGCCGGCGGCGATGACGAACAGGGTGTGGGTGTTCTGCGAGAGCTGCTGCGCGGCCTGGGCCACCGGGTCGGTGCAGTCGCCGATCGCGGGATTGCCCAGGCTCATGGAGACGACATCCGCCTGCTGGTCGACGGCCCACTGCATACCCGCGATGATCCAGGAATCCTGGCCGTAGCCCTGGTCGTTGAGGACCTTGCCGATGAGCAGGGAGGTACCGGGGGCGACGCCCTTCTCGCGGCCGTCACTGGCCGCTCCGGACCCGCCGACCGTGGAAGCGGTGTGAGTGCCGTGGCCCACCTGGTCGTCGGTGGTCTTGGAGTCCGTGAAGTTCTCGGACGCGGCGACCCGGCCCACCAGGTCCGGGTGCTCGGCGTCCACGCCCGTGTCCAGCACGGCGACCTTGGTGCCCTTGCCGTCATAGCCGGCCGCCCAGGCCTCCGGCGCGTGCACCTGCGCGGTGGACTGCTCCAGCGTGGCCTTGACCTTGCCGTCCAGCCACAGCTTCTTCAGCGTGGAGGCGGAACGTGAGCGGGCGTTGGTGATGTCCTGCCAGAAGGTGGCGGCCGTGTCCTTGTCGGCCGTGAGCGCGACGCCGTCCACAGTCGGGAGGCTCAGGCCCCGCTCGGCCCCGCGGGGGGCCGCAGGCGCGCTGCTGGCGAGGTTCACACTGTTCTGATATGTGGCGATGAGCGGCAGCGTGTCGCTATGTGCGTCGTCGTATCCCTGCCGGATGAGCCCGGTGACGTTGAACAACTGCTCGTCGACCTTGCCCTCGGCGATCGCCCTGGAGGCGCCCTCCGGATAGACGTAGAGGTCCTTGCCCATCTGAAAGGTCTGCACGATCGGCTGTGTGCCGTCATCGCGGGGCAGGACGGCCGCGGAGCTGTGACCCGACAGGTCCGTGGTCACCAGGACCCTGTCGCCGGTGACGAGCGTGACCGACACCTGCTTGCCGGCCGCGGCCGTGGTCGCACCGCCGACGATGGGCCTCTTCCCCGAGGCACCGTCGGACGGCGTGTCCGCCGCCGCCCCGGAAGGCAGGATCGCGGTGACAGTCAGGACGGCAACGGTCGCCGCGCCCAAGACTGTATGCGTTATGGAGCGCATGGATCTCCCCACTGGATACCGTGAACATGTCAGGCTGTAGCCGGAGCCTGACATGCATACGGACCTGTGAGGGACGCCGCGCGTGACGGGTTTCCCGCATGTCGGTTTCCCGTCACGCGGCACATCCGTCGGCTCGGTGGGGCTCGGGGCCCGGCAGGTGCAGGTACACCCGCACGTCCTACGCCCCGATCATCCGGGCGAGCATCGGCCTGACGGGTCAGAACCAGCCCGCACGTGCGGCGTGCCACCCGAGCTGCAGACGCGAATCAGCCCCGGCAAGGTCCATCAGACGGCGTGTCCGTCGCTCCACGGTGCGTATCGAGAGACCGAGTTGGGAGGCCGCCCGCCGGTCGGAGACCCCCGCCAGCAACAGGGCAAGGACCTCCAGTTCCCCCTCGGTCGGCTGCTGATCGGCTGTCGGCTTCGCACGCACACCCGTGGCGGTGGTGTACAGCGGACGGGCCTGGGCCCATTCCTTCTCGAAAAGATGAACCAGGGCCGTCAGCAGGCCACTGCGGTGCACCACGATGGCGCTCGGCTCACCACCGGAGTCCGCCATGTCCAGCGGGACCATGGCACGCTCCCGGTCCGACACGACCATCTTCAGCGGCAGCGAGTCGACCAGACGAAGCTCGAGACCCGCCGCGACGGCCTCCCTCACATCCCTGCCCACGTCGGGACCGTCGAGATAGTCCTTGGCCGCCACGACCCGGAAGGCGACTCCGCGGTCCAACGCGGAACTCTCCGACATGTCGGTGTCCTCGCGCGGTACCGCGATGGGCTCCCCGACGAGGAAGACGAGCAACTCCCGCTGAGCACCACGCTGCAGTTGATGGAACCGGTGCGCGACTTGCTCCACGCCGACGACCACCTCCATGACGCTGCCCGCAGGATGCGCTGCGGTGCTGCGGTACTGCTCGGTCAGCATCGCGAACGCGGTCTCGGCCCGCTGAAGCGCGTTGCGCTGCTCGACGAGGAACGGGGCCAGGGCCACCGAGGGCGGGGTGATCCGGTAGCGGGCGGACGGAGGGCCGGCCCCGCGGTCGGCCACGTTCGGTGCCCCGCTCCCTGCCTCGGCGGCGATCACCACCAAGCCACGTGTCGAAAGGTCGAGCAGGATGCGGGTGGTCTCGGGCTCGTCGAATCCGGTCTGCCGGGCGAGGTCGTGCGCGGAGGCTGTCGGGCGAGCGAGCAGCGCGGTGTAGACAGCCTCTTCGGCCGGTCCCAATCCCAATGCCTGAAGCATCCAGCTCCCCTCACGGGCGGCCGCCGTATCGACCTCTTGGTGCAGCTCGGACGCACCGCGCGGATCTTTCTCGGCCGACCCTAACCCACCGTCGTAAGTCACCCTGGGTTGCTGCCTGTTGTGCACCCACCTGGGACGCTCGGACCGGCGGCCTCCCGGGTGGGAGACGCCGGTGCACCCCACCTTCAGGGAGTGACCGCCGACGCCGGGACAGCTACGCGGAAGCCCTGGGTTCCGAGGCCTTGCCGGCCGGCGCCCTGCTGTGGATCCCGCCCACACGCTGGGACCCTGGCTGAGGTCGCTGGCATGCGGTCGGACAGCGCCAAGGCCACGGCCACCAATACTTCAACATGGTCGTACGCACGGACGACCTGGAGAACTTCCGGATCAAGGGCGTCTACCACGGAAGTCTCGTCCGCAGCCTCAACGGCTTCGAGCACGACCCGGCCGCTCCGCGGACCCTGCAGAACCCGTGGACTCGCGAGCGGGCCCAAGAGCTGGGCCGGCGGCCGGAACCAACTCCGGGAGGGCGTCGCCACCGACGGCCGGCGTCACCCGCAGATCTCCGTTCCCAACCCTCCGCCCGCAGAGCTCGCGGTCGGCGGCGAAATCCTGCCCCTCGCCCAGTACAGCACCAGGGGACCCACTACCGTCGCATGCCCCCTCCCGTGGAATGGGTCCCCGAGACCTGAGACGTGGCGTTCGAACGTGCGGGTGGGGAAGTTGACGCCGCCCGTGGGGAACTACGTGGTTCTGGCGGCAGCCGGCATGCTCTACGCCGACCAACCCTCCCTGGAGCACACATCTCGGTAGGATCTCTTGATCATGGACGTGATCGCGGGAAACGAGATGGTCGCCATCCCGCCGGGGCAGGTGACGCTGTCGGACCGGCGGACCCAGCGCGTTTGGTCGGTCGAGCTTGCGCCCTACCAGCTCGCGGCATTCCCGGTCACCCAGGCGTTGTATGCACACATCACCGGCCAGCGGCCGAGCACCGCCCACGGGGATCAGCTGCCCGTCGAGTGCGTTTCCTGGTGGGACGCGGCACGGTTCTGCAACGCCCTGTCCCTGCGCGACGGGTTCACGCCCGCCTACCACCTTCCTGCCGACAGCGAAGGCATCGACTGGGACGCATCCGCGGACGGGTACCGGCTGCCGACCGAAGCCGAGTGGGAGCACGCCTGCCGTGCCGGTACGACCGGGCCGCAGTACGGGCCGCTCGACGAGATCGCCTGGTACCGCGGCAACTCGCAGGAGCGCATCCACGCCGTGGGCGGCAAACACCCCAACCCGTGGGGTCTTTACGACATGCTCGGCAACGTCTGGGACTGGTGCTGGGATGTCTACGACGCCGAGGTCTACGGCACCTACCGAGTGCTCCGCGGCGGTGGCTGGTTCGACGAGCACTGGAGTTGCCGGGCCTCCGCGCGGCGCCGCAGCCACCCGACATTCCACGTCGACGACGTAGGGTTCCGCATCGCGCGCTCCAACGGGTGACGACCGGTTTCCGCGCGTCGAACGTGACGTCCTCCGGCAACGGACGGCACACCGCTTTCCCGCATACGGGGCAGGGCGCGAGCCCGCCTCGTCTTGTCAACGGGGCTCTCAGGCCCGGGCATACTCAAAGGCTCGGCTCGCGCCCCGAAGGTCAACTTCCGCCGACCTTCACTTCCCATTAGGCGTACTCATCACGCCAGAACCGCCACTCTCTGCGGCGGCGGCAGACCCAGCACACCATTCCCGAGCGCATGGACCAGCAGGCCAATCATCAGCGCCGGGGCAAGGTGGGCGGTCGACCTACTGGCTTCGACAAGTCGATCCATAAACGCCGGAACAAAGGAGAGCGAACGTTCACCGCACTCAAGTGCTTCCGGGCCGTGGCCAGCCGGTTCGACAAGCGTGTCTACGTCGTTCACGGAACGGTGGCTATTGCCTCGCTTCGCCTGTGGCTCCGCTCGTGACCTGTCAGCACATCGGTCAGGTCACCTCTCGACCGATCGCCTGAATTCGGACAGGACCTGGGCCTCGCGGTAGCGGATCGTGTGCCGGCGGAAGTTCTCGGCGGCGGCCCACCGTTACGAGGTGGTGGCGTTGTTCGGCAGCCGACCTTCCGCCCCGCACCGCCCAGACCCGCCCGGCCGACTTCCTTCCGGGGCGGAACCCCTGATCTCGGATGTCCGTCACAGGGGATCAAGCCCAGGTCGAGCCTCGCCCGTGTGAGACGACGCGCCCTGAGCGTTCTCTCGGCGCGTGGCGAGGAGGGTCTTGCGCGTCTCCTCCGCGCGGGAAGAGCCCAGCGCGGTGTACAGGGACAGCGCCTGGTCAAGGTGGTCGATGGCCTGCTTCCGGCCTCCGGTGGCGCGTCGGATGAGGGCCGTACCGATGTGGGCGCGGGCCTGTTCTTCCTGTTCTCCGATTCCACGGGCCACTTCCAGCGCTGCCGCGTGGGCTTCGAGAGCTTCGGTGTGCTGTCCGGTGCCGTGCAGCGCCTCGCCCAGGCCGTTGAGAGCGCCCGCCTCTCCGTAGGGTTCTTTCGTCCGGCGGAAGTGGGCCAGGGCCTGGTGCTGGTGCTCGGCGGCTTCCTTGTACCGGCCCTGATGGCAGCGCGCGTCCCCCAGGTTGGACAGCGCGTGGGCTTCTCCGCCGGTGTGTCCGAGCCGCCGGAAGAGGGCGAGGGCCCGCTCGAAGCGCTCGGCTGCGGCCGAGTGGTCGCCCAGTCGCGCCAGGACGATCCCCATGTTCCCGAGGGTGCTGGCCTCTCCGAACGCGTGGTCCGTCCGCCGGTACAGCGCCAGCGCCTGCCGGTATCGCTCGACCGAGGCTGGGTAGTCCTCGAGCAGCTCCTGGACGATGCCGAGGTTGTTCAGGACGTCGGCTTCGCCGTGGGCGTCGCCGGCCGTGCGGAACAGGACGACCGCTCTCTCGTGGTGCTCGGCGGCCTCGCGGTACCGGCCCTGCAGCTCGTGCAGTACGCCCACGTTGGTGAGGTGCCGCGCCTCTCCCGCCGGATACCCGGCGCTGCGGCACAGTGCCAGCGCGTCCATGTGGTGCTGGTGGGCGCTCTCGTAGTCTCCGAGCCGTCGGTGGACCGCGCCGACACAGGCGAGGACGTCGACCTCACCACGGGTGTACCCCATCTCGCGGGCCGCCCGCAGGGCGTGCGTGTGAAGGGTCAGCGCGTCGGTGAAGTGCCCCGAACGCTCGTAGTGGCGGTGGAGTGTGGTGGCGATCCGTACGGTGTGCCGGGACGGCCCAGGCTCCTTGGTCCGGGAGCACAGTGCCACGAGTGTGGGCTGCGCGGTGCCCAGCCACGCGCGGCACTCGTCGGCCGTACGCAGGGGCGGCAGACCGGTGTCGGGGATTTCGACGGCGGGACGCAGATGCCGTTCGGCGGGATACAGCACGTTCATGGCCGCTGCCGACGCCGCCAGGCAGTGGTCCAGCAGGCGGTTCAGTGCGGCGTCGCGCTCCGCCGGCCCGTCGTGCCGGCTCGCGAGTTCCGCGGCGTAGGCGCGGAGCAGGTCGTGCATGCCATGGCGGTCGGGTCCGATCCGCTGCACCAGGTGTGCGCGGGACAGGGCGTCCAGGGACCGTCGCGTGCGTTCCACAGTGTCGCCGGCCAGGGCGGCGGCCGCGTGCACGTCCGTATCGGGTCCCGGGTGCAGGCCAAGGAGCCTGAACAGGCGCGCCTCATGCTCGGGGAGGCGGTCGTAGGACCAGGAGAAGACGGCCCGGACGGCGGCCCGGGGATCTCCGTCGCCGGAGTCGAGCAGGTCCAGGCGCCGCCGGTGATCGCGCAGTTCCTCCGTCAGGTGGGCCAGGGGGTCCTGGGGACGAGACAGGGCCAGTTCGGCTGCCACCCGCAGGGCCAGCGGCAGGCGCCCGCACTGTTCGGCCAGGGCGGTGGCAGAGGCGTGGTCGGTGTCGACGCGTGCCCCGATCAGGTCACGCAGCAGGGTGTGCGCCTCGTGCGGGGAGAGGACGTCGAGGAGCACTCGGTGCGCGCCGTGCAGCGACACCAGGGAGGACAGCGAGTCCCGACTGGTGACCACGACTTTGCATGTCTGGCTTCCGGGCAGCAGCGGGCGTACGTGCGCGGCGGAGGCGGCGTTGTCGAGGAGGATGAGCAACCGGAGTCCGTCGACCGCTGTGCGGTAGCGCGCCGCCCGGTCGTTGAGCCGCGGCGGTATCTCCTGGGCGGGTACTCCCAGGGCGGTGAGGAACCCGGCGAGGGCCTGTGCGGCGGAGACCGGTTCGTCCGGATCGTAGCCGCGGAGATCGACGTAGAGCTGTCCGTCGGGGAATTCCTCCCGCACGTGGTGTGCCCAGCGCACAGCCAGTGCGGTCTTGCCGACGCCTGCGATGCCGGAGACCGCGGAGACCACCGCTGCCGCCGCGCACTGCTCCTCGTCCGTGCCGTCCGCGGCGATCAGGCACCGTGTGAGCTCTGCCAGTTGCTCCTCCCTCCCGTTGAAGTGGCTTACGTTCATCGGGAGTTGCGCGGGGATCGGGGCGGGGACCGGGGCGGCCGTACGGACAGCGGCCGGGCCGGATCCCGCGCCCGGCGGCTCCTGTTGTCCGGTGCGGCGCAGCATCTCCTCGTAGGCCGCCTGCAGTTCACGGCCCGGGGCCACGCCGAGTTCATCGGAGAGCTGCCGGCGGATCCCGGTGTAGGTGTCCACTGCTTCGGCGGTTCTTCCGGCGGTGGCCAGGCTCTGGATCAGCGCCACGGCGAGCGGCTCGCACAGCGGGTGCTCCGCCAGTAAGGGCTGCAGGACAGCGGGTACTTCCTTGTGCCTTTCCTGTCGCGGCAGGGCGTGGGCCCAGGCGAGCGCCGCCTGCAGGCGTTCCTGTGTCCAGGCGGTCCGTGTGCGCTCCGCCCACTCTCCTGCCAGCCCTGCCAACGGCGCGCCGCGCCACAGGCGCAGTGCCTCCTCCAGGAGGTGTGCACGGCGGGCGTCGGACAGGCGCGGCTCGCGGCCCTGCAGGACGAGCGAGCGGAAACGGAGCAGGTCGACGGTGTGCTCGTCCACCTCCAGAATGTATCCACCGGAGGATCGCCGGATGCAAGGCGCTGTCCGGGGCGCCTGTGCCTCGCCGTCGCCCGTCGCGGGTGACGCACCGTCAAAGAGCCGCCGCAGACGGCTGATGTGCGAATAGAGGACCGACCGCGCGCCGTCGGGCGCGGCTGTGCCCCAGACCCGTTCCACCAACGTGCTCACGGCGACCGGCCGGCCGGAGTCGGCCGCCAGCGCTGCGAGGACCGCTCGACGACGTGGCTGCCCGACGTCGACCACGTGCCCCGCGACGTGCAGTTCCACAGGTCCGAGCAGGCGCAGGTTCATCGTGCCTCAGGTGGGATGGGCGATGGAATGGCCGTCCCGCGGCGGGGACTTGGTCCACCTCGAGCGGGAGCCGGGATTCCAAGCGGCCCTCCGTCATTGGTTCCGGGGCGGTCGCAGGACAGCCGTCACAAGGTTTTCGCAAGGTTCACCGTTGATCCTCAACCTACATGCCTTCGGGCGGATCACGGCAAGCGCCGCGGCCGCGGGGAACGCCAACACCGGCTCACGCAGGGCTCCCAGGGACAACCTGGCACCCGTCCTGCCAAAGGTCCGGCGAGGCGCGGCCGAACCGGCGCAACAAGAGAACGGACCATTTATGCGCAAGATGATTTCCCGAGCAAACCGGACGGCTGTCACTGTCGTTGCCGCCGCCTTCATGGCGTCCGCAGTAGTTGTCGCGGGGGCGACGACCGCCTCCGCGGAAGGCTGCAGGGGCTCCCTGTGCGGCGCGGTGAAGAACAGGACCGGCGAGACGATGCACTACACGATGAGTCTCGGCGAGGGCCCCCACTACTGCGACGTGTGGAACTGGGGCGGCGGCACCGACAGCGAGTTCAAGCACGCCAAGTGCAAGCAGGAGTCGTTCGGCAACGGAACGCGGGGCGGCAACGGGACCGGTAACGACGTCGACGCCTTCACGTTCGTCGGCCACGGCTACCACGAGCGGTTCTCGCGGGTCGGTACCTGGCACTGGCGGGCGAAGGGGGTCTGGACGAAGGTCCGGACCGGAGAGATCGGCGACTGCGGTATCGGCGACAACAACGAGGTCTGGTGCACCGTACTCGTGCAGGCCTGACAGGGCCCCGCAAGGCGGCGGGCACGTGTGTGCCCGCCGCCTTGCGGCGTGTCGTCCGTCGAGTGATCCGCGGATCTCCGTGCCGCACGCCGTCCGCTCGCGTCGAGGCGGGGCGTGTCGTGTCGTGTCGTGTCGTGTCGTGGCGTGACGTGGCGTGGCGTGGCGTAAGCATCCGGCCACGGCTGCCCTCGACATACCGCAAGGTCACGAGCCGTCAGCCCCTGCCGACACCACGCTTTGAAGGTCAGCAGGCAGCACCGTTCCGACGAAGGACTCGGACGCTTCCGGGGCGGCCCGACCTGCAAAATCCGGCTCGCCGCCAATAGCTCTACCGGTCAAGGCCGGTGCTCGCGCTGACCGGCTGTCAGTCACTCGGCGGCCGAGTTCTCCTTCCGCCACCTCCATCGCCAGAGCTCGTCGGCCCGGTGGTCGTCCTCGAAGCCGTGGCCGAGAGGCCCCACCCGCTCGATCGCCTCGGCTGTGCGCGGATCGTCGCGCAGGGCGAGACCGTAGGCGGCTTCCAGACGCACGAGTTGGTTGTCCTCGTCGAGCAGGCCTGCAAGGGCGTCGGCGACTGCGGACGTACGGTCCCGGGAGCCGGCCAGTGCCGCCACGGCCGCACCCCGTGAGTCGGCATCCAGGTCCTCGGTCAACAGGAGCAGCGCTCGGGTGATCTCCGAGACAAGGGCGTCGTCTCGCATGCTCGCCGTACACGCCCTGAGCCGCACCTCGGCGTCCGGGTCGCGCATGAGGGTGAGCAGGGCGGCCCTGGCAGCCGGGCTGCGGGGAACGTCGTCTACGCAGAGGGCGTAGGGCACCTCGCGGCGTACGCGCGGGTCGGGATGGTCGCAGTAGCGCAGGCCGATGGCTTCCTGGCCCGGATGGTCGCGGCCGGTGAAGGCGTCGAGCACCCTCGCGAGCATCTCGCCGTCCGTTTCCTCGGCCGCCCAGGCAGCCAGGAGGTTGCTCTCCTTCTTCTCGTAGTACGGGCTGGTATCGAGGAACCCCCGCATCCGCAGGTAATCCACCACGAACCGGCGATGCGCCGGGTCACGGTCGTGGCGATGGGCCACCACGGCCGACCAGGTCTCAAGGCTGCGGCGCTGGGTGAGGATCCAGCAGACCGTCGACCAGTTCACATGGTCCTCGTCATACCGGCCGACAGCACGGGCGATCAGTTCGTCGACGGGGGTCAGGATGCGGAAGGCCCACTCCAGCGACGTCAGGATGGCCCCGTGGCCAGCTCGTACGATCAGGCCGCCGAGTGAGACCAGATCGACCCAGTCGTACTCGTCGTCCTGAACGCGGACCGTCACGGCCGGACCCGACGCGCCCGTCCTGCGCCGCAGTTCCTCGACCGCGCCCGTCTCGTACCAGTCGCGGGCCAAGGCGAGCAGCCGTTCCCGGGCGGCTTCCGGAAGCCGCAGCCTGGGCTCCTTGCCCAGCACCGCCGAGAAAACCGCCGGAGAGCCACCGTCGACGGCGCGCCACAGCGGCGTGGTCCCGTCCGGCAACACCTGGTCAGCATCCGCACCGCCCTCCACCAACGCCTCGGCCACCGGCGCGTCGCAAGCCGCCACGGCCCCGCACAGCACCGGCAACCCGCCCGCGTCCACCGCGTCCGGATCCGCACCCCTGTCCAACAGATCCCGCACCGCCTCAGCGTCCCCCGCCTGAACCGCCGACCTCAGCCGACTGTCGAATTCCGTCTCGCCCACGTTTCCGTCCCCCATTTCGAAATCACATCGCCAGCCCGCCGAGGAGAGCCCGCAAGGCGGGCGCCGTACTGCGGCGGGAGGGCGACGGTCAGGTGTCGCGGTGGAGCCCCGCCGCAAGTGGTCAAGGACTACATCCCGCAGCAGAAGCAACCGGACTGACCGACCGGCCGCCGTGGGGCGATTCGCCCCCGGCCTGAAGGCCGGGGCACTCTCTCCTACGAGAGGTAGCCCCTGTCGGCGAACGCACCGATGAGCCGCGCGAAGTCACACCGGGTGTCCCGCGCGGTACTGCCGTCGTGGGCGAGGCCGTTGCCGCGGCGGTGCGGCCAGTACGGCCGTGGCGCGGCCGCGTGCCTGAGCTCGGGGGCCCAGTTGATGAGCTCTGTGGACCAGTCGTACTGGTGCGTCACACGCTACTCTCCCCAGCCTGTGGCCGTGGTTGCCCAGGGATCGGCTGTTGAGGTGGTGTGATCGGGCAGGTCCTCAAAGTCGGCGACTGCGACTGCGGCGGTAGTACCAGCCAGGGACTCCGTCATGAGCCATGTCGCCCGTTCCTGCCAGGGGGCTCTTGGATCGCAGGATGCGCTCACCCTCGGACACGAACAGCGTTGTGGGCCAGAGGAGTTCGTAGTTGCTCAAGTCCGGACTCACTGCAACATCATCGCCCATCGGAGTGGGTCCCGGCCGCGACTGATGAATTGCTTCCCCGTCCCGCCTGTCGACTGTCCACTGACACCTTGATCACATACCTGAGCGGGAGGCCCGCCGGGACCCCGCGCGAGGGCGGGAAATGGAGATGCCATCCCTGGCCCGCGAAGGCAGGATCGCTCCATGTCGACCGATGTCAGCGGAATGATCGAATGCCGGCCGGGGGCCCGTCTATGGGGCCCCGACGACGAGGACTCCGTGTGGGAGGTCTGCATCGATCTCTTCCTCCTCAACAGGGGCAACGCCTACGACGGCCTGGCTTGCCTCTTCGGAGTCCGAAACTCCTTCGGCTTCCGTCCCCTGGCGGAAGGCCGTGGCTTTCCGGATGACGCTTCGGATGGGCTGCGAGGTAAGTTCGCAGGCTGGGGCGGCCCCCGCGATGTTCACGGGACCACATGGCTGACCTGGGCCGAGCTGAACACCACGAACTGGCAGGAGACCGACGCCTCAGGCACGCGAACGCGCGCGTCAGCCGCAGGGAGCGACACCGACTGGGGCCGGGTCTGGAACGTCATGCGCATCCTCAGCGAAGTCCACGGAGCCGAGAACGTACGCCTTGTCGTCTGGTTCCACTGACTCGTGGCCGAGTATCTGGTCGGCCAGACCGGCCAACTGCTGCGCTCAGCCACAGGGCCACGCTCGTGCGCGCCTTCGTCAGCACCGTCTTGGCTGCGCAGGAACCCCCGCCGTCCCCGACCGCCAGCACCGAGGCACGGTGACCGGCAGGCCGTGATGTCGTCGAATAGGGCATCGCGTGGTGGATACGCGAGCGAGCCCGGACCTGTGATCGGGCTACCCGACCACAGGACCTGTGAACTGAGCGTTGCAATTGGCCGGTTGAGCGTGTGGGTCCGCAGGGCGGCCTCCGGTGATCTCGCCGAGTCACGGGTCCGCCGGCCGCCCGGGGGCCTTGCGAGTTGCCGGCCGTGGACGTGCGGGAAGGCGGTGACGCGTCACCGGCCAACGGACCGTCAGAAGTCGTACGGCTTCTTGACGTTCCAGTTCAGCACGTCGGCCGCGGTCCAGGTGAACTTCTGGTTCTGCCCCTTGCTGACGACGGAGTAGAAGGGGCCGGGGCGACCGTCCTCGCCGCGCAGCGCGAAGGCGAGCGACTGCGCCGTGTGGTTCTTGGAGCCGTAGTCGAAGAGGTTCACCGCGCTGTACACCTTGCCCCCGGGCTGGAGCGTGATGTGCTTGTCGCCGCCCGGGGCGTCCTTCTTGGAGTGCGACAGCGCGACGTTGTTGGTGTTCCAGTCGAGTACCACGGCCGGGTAGGAGGTGACCCAGCAGGGCTTGGAGCCCTCGTTCACCGCGGTGAGCAGCAGGTGGTCACCCTGCTGGCCGGCGAACCGGTGCACCGCGGTGACCAGCATCTCGTCTCCGCGGCACTGCTGGGCGCCGGCCGTTGTGCTCTTGCTCGTGATCTCCTGCGCCCCGCCCGCGGCGGTCGCCTCTTCCTTGGTGTCACCGCTGTTGTTGGCCTGCGCCGCGCTGCCCTTGGCGTCCCCGGTGGATGCGGACCGGCTCTGGGCGGTCCGCGCGCCGTGGTCGCTGCCCGCCGCCTTCGAGCCGCCGTCGGCGCTGCCACAGGCGGTCAGGCCCAGCGCCAGCGCGGCGGTGACGGTGGCCAGAGCGGCGGTACGGGCGGTACGGCGGGCACGGTACGTGGTCATGATGAAAGCTCCCCCATGGTCGGTCAGGACACGGCGCCTTCCCTTGCTTTCGCAGGGCGGCCGGCCTCATCGGCTGTTTCGCTACGCCCCGTGAGATGACGCCGGGACAAGCATCGTTCACCCGGGTCTGTCCGCATTCGGTAACAAGACAACTGGGCCCAGACACACCGGTGTTCACGCTGTGCCGGTCAGTGGTGCAGCACCTTCGGCTGCTGTGGCACAGAGCGGGGCCACCAAGCGCCCCCGCCCATCCGCGAAACGGTTCACCAGCGGTCCACTGCGCCCGTGACCCCCGCGACACGCAGCCCCGACACCCTCAGCACCTGACCGCTGCCGATCCCCGAGGCGTTGAGGCGATGCCGTACGGTCCCACACATGATCCTTCCGAACCCCGGTCGGCGCCGGTGATGTCACGCCCAAACCCGGCTACGAGTACCGGACCATCCAGCCACACCTCCCCCGGTGTCCCCCGGGTTGAACGCGGCCTGGCCGCCCGGCCGCCAGGCACGGGTCCCCGGCGGCCTTCTCCATGACCATCAACTGGCGGGGAGTCGGCGAGGAAGCCGCGCAGCCCACGGGGCGAGGGCGCCCGGCCGATCACGGAGTGGTTCGGCACCGCGTTCCACTCCACCGCCGAAATGCAGCACCTGGACGTCCGCCAGTCCGGCAACGGCATCCTGATCGCCTCCTGCCTGGCCGAGACCGACGGCGTTCCGGCCTCGTGGCCGCTCCGTCCACGCAACGACGACAACGGCCAGGGGCTCAACGCGTTGGGCGCGGCCCTCGCTGCCGGGCGCGGCCGCGTCTTCGGCGTGACCGAGGGGCTTGGACACAGGTCCGTCCTGGCGTTCAGGGTTCAACCAGCCCGAGGAAGGCGTCGGCACGCCGGCCCGGGTCCGTACCAGCGAAGGCCCGGACGGCGACGTTGTCTTCGAGCGGAGCGCGGAACGACCGATGGGGCTGTGAGCCGAAGCCGGGAAGAACCTCCTGCGGATCGTGCCGCTGCCCGGTCCCGACGCGCCGGACTGACCGACCCGCCGCCGTGGGGCGATTCACCCCGGCCTGAAGGCCGGGCACTCTCGCCTACGAGAGGTGGAGCATGCCGTCGCGGGCGCTGCTGCTGCGACCGTCACCGACGGCTTCCGTCCCCGACCCGTCCGGGGGTCCCTCCGGACCCCCGGACGACGTGTCAGTTCCCGCCGCGGGACCGTCGGGAGAGCGCTACGGCCGCACCGCCGGCCAGCGCCAGCGCGCCGGCCGCCCAGGCGATCCAGCCGCCGCCGAATCCGGTGTCGGCCAGCGGTCCGGACCCTGCCGAGGTGCCGCCCGAGACGGAGCCGGACGCTCCGGTCGTGCCGCCGGAGCCGGACCCGCCGGCCGTGCCACCGCCCGCGGAGCCGCCCGCGGAGCCGTCCTGCGCCAGCCGCAGGGTCAGCGCCGCGCTGTCGTTGGAGGTGTCGGGGTCGAACCCCTCGAAGAACTCCACCGTGCGGACCTGGCCCGTGGAGACGGCCGGGGTACGGGGGCCGATGGCGACGGTGAACGACAGGACGTGCTTGTCCCCCGGGGCGGGGTCGCCGAAGTAGCACTCGTAGGAGGACCGGCCCATCCGGGGGCCGGGGTCCGACCCGTCGTCCGTGGGCGTCGGCTGGCAGTTCCTCGGGATCTTCGTGGCCTTCGTGCCCGGCGGCAGCTTGACGCGGACCGAGAGGGCGATGTCGTCGTCGAGGAGGTCCTCCACCACCGCCGGCCCCCGGTCGATCACCGTGGCGTGCAGCGTGGCGTGACCGCCGCGCCGCCCGGTGACGGTGTCCCCGGTGACGGCGAAGTCGACGTGGTTGATGCTGTTGACGTAGGTGGTGAAGTACGGGTCGGGGTTCCCGTCGGACGGCATCGCGCCGTCGGGGACCAGGGTCAGCGGGGTCCCGGGGCCGTTCGCCGGGGCGGCGCCGGTCAACGGGGTGAATTCGTAGCGGATCTCGTCGCGCCAGGCCTCGTCGCCGACCTTGACGCGCAGGGGCGACGACAACGCGTACTGCCGGCCGGGCTCCACCGGGGTCGGGAAGTCGCACAGGGTCTCGCGCACGATGTGCCTGAGGCCGCTCGGGGGCACGTCGCGGCAGTTGGCCCAGGAGCCCTGGAGGTGCAGTCCGGCGGTGGTGCGGATCCGCAGCTCCACCCCCTTGGCCGCCGGGAGCTGGCCGTTGTTCCACACGTCGAGCGGAAAGGTCAGCATGTCGCCCGGCACGTGGTCCGACTCATCGGCGGACGCGCTCACCTTCAGCTGCGTCTTGCCGTTGGTCAGGGTGAGGTGGTCGCCGGTGACGGTGGCGTCCGACGCCGTGCCGGAGACGGTCACGGTGCCGCTGCTGCCGACGGCCGCACCGGGCTTCGGCACCAGCGTGATGGCGTGGAAGTCCGAGGTGGCGGACTCCAGGTCCAGCGTGCAGAGGTTGCCCTCGCAGTGCTCCGACGGTGCCGGCTCGGCGAAGTCGGCCACTCCGGACAGGTCGACGGTCAGGTGGACGTGGTGTGCCGTGCCCCCGCCGGCCACCTTCCACCGGTAGGACAGGTCCACGCTAGCCGGCTCCGTCCCGATGAAGAGCTCGTGCTCGGCGAACTGGACCGTCATCCCTCGTGCGGCGTCCGCCGTGTCGGCGCGGGCCGGACCCGTGCCGAACACCCCCGCCACCAGCGCCACCGCGCCCGCCGCCGCCGTCGCGACCGCGCGTATCCGTGATCGTCGTGCCATCCGACCGAAACCTTCCCCGTGCGCCGGGAGGGTCCCGGCCCGCCGTGCTTCACAGGTGTGACCCGCGAGGTGCGGAAATGGTTGCGTCCAGCCGGGCTCAGGTATGCGCGCTGCCGGGCACGATGTGACGTGGTCCAGGAGGCCGGACACGGATGATCACAGTCGTCGACCTGTCGCGCTCAGGTCTGGACCAAGACCGCCGACGAGATCCTCAACCCCCTCGCCGACTACCTCACCAAGGTCACGCCACCAGCCATCGAAAACCAGCAAGAAACATTGGCCCTACCAGGGCTCCCGCGCGGGGGAGTTGGGCACGGGGCGTCGATGGACCTTGAGGAAGAGGGCGACTCCCGCCGCGAGGGCGAGTAGCCCCCCGAGAAGGAGGAGCCAGGGGTTGAGCAGGCCGTCGGTGCAGCTCTCGCCGCCGGCCGAGTGCTCGCAGTAGGTGCCGGGGCCATGCCGATTGAGGTAGGCGAGAAGGAACATCGGCAGGCTCGCGCTGGAAACCAGACCGTGCAGGCCCCGATGGGTGCCTCGGCGTGTAGCCAGCAGCAGGGTGCCCGCGACGGGCAGAGGCAGGATGAAGATCCCGATGGACAGCGCGGTCAGGAGGACGAGCAGGTAGCAGGCCCCGGTCAGGAGCCATCCGGTGAAGAGCAACCAGTCACGCCTGTTGCTGGTCATGTCTTCTTCTTTCGCTTGAAGATGTCGAGGACGGAGGCGACTTTCCTGGCACGGTCGAACAGGGCCAGGGCGGGCTCGCGTTCCCCTTCGAGATTCGCGAGCATCTCCAGGCCCAGGTACAGGGCTACGATCGCGTGGGCGAGTTCGTCGGGCGGCAGCAGTCGAGCGGCCGGCGAGCCCGCGAGTTCGTCGCGGATGCTGTTCGCGGCGAACGTGCGCCACGGGCCGATCCGGGCCGCGACTTCCGGGCGGAGTTCCGGGGTGAACTGGGCAGCCGCGATCATCTCGACGAGCACGGTCACGTGCCCCTCGTTCAGGTCCTCGTCGAAGACCGACCTGGCGGCCTGAACCAAGTCCCCGAGGTTCTTGGAATCGTCGACCATCGCCTGATAGCGCGCGTTGCGCGCAGCGCTGACCGCGTCCAGGGCGGCCAGGTGCAGCTTGGCGACCGAACCGAAGTGATAGAAGATCAGCGCCTGATTGCAGCCCGTGCGCCGAGCGATCTCACGCGCGCTGGCCCCGGCGAATCCCTTCTCGCGCAAGGCGGCTACCGCGCCTTCGATCAGCGACGCCCGTGTCTCCGCCGAACTGGAGTTCCCTGACGGGTCGACAGACCGCTTCCCACCGGCTTTGGCCACGAAGCCACCCCCTGCTGATCGACCGGTTTGAGCAACCGCTCAAAATCTTAGGCGCCGTCAGAACTGTTGCCAAGAGCACCTGTCCGCGAAAAGTGGGGGCTCGGCGCAGCCTGCCGCTCCGGTTCCAGGTGGGTCCCGTGACACCCGATCCACCACGCGGGCGACGGCCGACCAGGTCCACATTCGCCGTGACCTGCGCCCTTTACGCACAGGCGACGAGACCGTCGCAGATCTCAAGATCCTCACGGGCCGTCGCATGAACCTGGTCGCCGACCGAACCCGCAGCGTCAACCGCTGCCGAGATCGGCTCACCAGCAACTTTCCCTGCCTGAAACGGGCGTTGGACCTCACCAAAACCGCCCAGCCCTCTCACCCTGCTGACCGGCTGCCAGACTTGGGTCCTGCGGGCCTTCCTCCGCGACGGACGGTGTCCTATTAGGGTCCGTCTCAAAGATCATCAGATTGGTGGATCATGGTGAGGTGATGCCTCGCCATGAACTAACCGATCAGGAATAGGAGTTGCTCGCTCCACTCATACCGCGGGCCGCGACAGGCCGACCGCGCGTGGAGCACCGCCGATCCAGCCCGCCCCGAACTCGCTGTTGCTGCCGACGGGCGGCCGCGTGTCCAGCTCGGTGACTTCGCCATGGGCCCCCGACGGCCCGCTCTTCGCGTCCTGTCACCTTCAGCAAAGACAGCCGGTCAGGCGATGCGGCCGCTGCGGACAAGTACGACGCATGGCTCGTCGGGCCACCGGCTCGCGGCCGGACATCTGCGAGGACTGCTGCAACGGGCCCACCAACATCTGCTGCTCCACCTGCGGGCAAGTCCGCCCTGCCACCGCGGGACGGACGGCGCATGGACCTGCCGGACCTGCCGCCCGGGGCCGACCCAGGAGTGCTGCCGCGGCGGACGAACCCGCCGCGTCCACACCCGCCGGGCCAATCGGCCCGGTCTGCTCCGAGCACGCGAATCTCTCCGACGGGTTCTTCCGGCGTGGTGCGGACCAGACGTAACAGGGTGTCCTTGGCAACACGCAGGCCCAGCACCCCTGCCAGACGGGCACTCGCGCGGCCGGCCAGCGCGAGAGCGATCGAGGTCAACTGCCCATGCACCAGTGGTGTGTAGCGGGCGTGCGGGCTCGTCAGCCCCGCGATCTGCTCGGCGAAAGTCACCGCCCGGCACCCCGGGTTCCGGCACTTGAACCGCCGCACGAGCAACTCGATCACCACGCTGGCGCCACCGACCGCGACATCCGTGAGGCGCCGCAGATACCGGCCGTGCACCCGGTCCGACGCACTACCGCAATGCGGACACTCCGCACCCGCCGAGCGGGCCCACGCATGCATCGTGACCGATCCGGCCTCAACCTGCTCGACCAACTCCACCACGACACCAGCCAGATGAGGGAACAACACCTCGAAACTCCGCGAAGAACACGCGAGACATGATCAGAGCCAACCGCTGGTTCCTCGCGTATTCTTCTCCGTCATGCTTGCCGGATCAGGAGCGTGAGCGCTGCCCGGGCCCTGCGCGCCACCGCGCGGGGCCCAACATGGGGGCCGGCAGCGCGGGTTCGGCCACTTCGTAGGGCATCGTGGCCGGTCAACGATGGCGTACCGGCTCGCCGGGAAGATCGCTGGGTATAGTGCAGGCGTTTCGGGGAACCGGCGGCCCGGAGTCGACCGACCTCACGCGCCACCTCGCGTTCATCGGCATCCGGGACCTGGCGGAGCCCCGGTGACCCATATCGCTGAGGAGGCCTTCCCATGGAACCCGTCACGCTGATCACCGGTGGCTCGACCGGAATCGGCGCCGCCACCGCCCGCGCCCTGCTCAAGCAGGGCCACCGCGTGGCCGTCACCGGACGTGACGCAGACAAGCTGGCCGCCTTCGCCACGTCGGCCGGAGCGGGCGAGCGGCTGCTGACGATCACCGGCGACACCAGCGACGCGCACGACGTAGCCTCCGCCGTGCGCCGCGTGGTGGACGCGTGGGGCCGACTGGACAACGTCATCGCCAACGCCGGTTTCTCACTGCCCGGCAACCTGGAGAGCCACGCCCCCGAGGACATGCGTGCCATGGTCCTCACCAACGTCCTGGGCCCGGCCCTGCTGGTGCGGGAGACCCTGCCGCACCTCAGGGAGTCCAAGGGCCGGATCGTGATCATCGGTTCGGTCGCCGGGGTGCGCAACACGCCTGGCAACCTGTACTCGGTCACCAAGTGGGCCGCGCACGCGCTGGCCGAGAACACCCGGCTGCTGGTCGCCAAGGACGGAGTCGGCGTGACTGTCATCGCCCCCGGGGTGGTGGATACCCCGTTCTGGGACGAGCGCGGCGGCACCCCCGAGGCGACGTCGGCGATGACCGCCGAGCAGATCGCGGACACGATCGTGTTCGCCGTCAACCAGCCCGCGGGCGTGGACATCAACCACATCACCATGCGGCCGACCGGACAGCTCGGCTGACGCCGCGCTCCCGACGACCGTACGACAAGGCGCCTTGGGCCCCCGCATACCACGCGGTGCAGACCGAAGGCGCCTTCGGTCGTCCGGGGGGACGCGCGGCGTCAGGAGGGAGAAGTGGGCGCACCCGGGAGGGACCACCCCGGACCGCTCGAAGTCGGCCACGTGGGGCTCCATCAGGTTCGCGGCGCTTGAGCCAGTACAGCCGCAGCCGCAGCCACAGAGGGACGGTGACCGCGGCGGCGATGTCCACGGACACCGACCGCGTCACAAGATTGATGCTGTTGGTGATCTTCACTCGGTGGGGTGACTTCTGCTGGCCGTGGCTGTGTTCATGTCCTTGTGATGCTGCGCTGGTGGGAGCGGGGCGGTTCGGCGGTCGGAGGGGTGACCGCAGTGGCAATGGGTTCGGTTTCGGGGCGGGTGATTCCGCCGTTGACGGTGCGGATGGCCCGGGCGAGCAGTCCACGGGGCACGACCGCGATGTGGGTGCGTGATCGGCTGGAAGGCTTGTTCACGGATGCCGACTTCGCCGACTGGTATCCGGCTGACGGACGGCCTGGGTTGTCGCCGGCTCAGCCGGCTCTCGTGTCGGTGCTGCAGTACGCGGAGAACCTCACCGACCGGCAGGCGGCGGACGCAGTCCGCTGCCGCCTGGACTGGAAGTACTGTCTGGGCCTTGAGCTGGACGATCCGGGGTTCGACTTCACGGTCCTGAGCGAATTCCGCGGCCGGGTGGCCGAAGGCGACCGCGCGGACCGGCTCTTGGCGCTGGTCCTGGACCGGCTTGCGGAAGCCGGGCTGGCCAAGAGCCGGAGACGGATCCGAACGGATTCCACCCACGTGCTGGCGGCGGTCCGCCGTCTGAACCGGGGTGAACTGGTCACTGAGACGCTGCGCCGTGCTCTGGAAGAACTCACGCTGCGCGGCGAGGGGTGGCTGGCCGCTCTCGTGACTCCTGACTGGGCAGACCGCTATGGCCGGCCGGTGCGCTATGAGCGGCTTCCCCGCGGCGGAGACGCGCTGGTCGCCTGGGTGCTGCAGGTGGGTGAGGACGGGCTGCCCATCCTGCGCGCCGTTTATCGTGACGATGCCCCGCCTGGCTTGCGCGAGTTGAGCTCGGTGCAGGTCCTGCGGCAGGTCAGGGTCCAGCAGTACTGGCACGACGAAGAGGGCCGACTCCGGTGGCGGGCAGCGAAGTCGACGCATGACCGGGCCAGCCGGAGGGCGACGGACCAAAGGAATACGGGCAAGTCCTCAGCGGACGGCCGCTCGGGGACTTCGTGCCAGCGCTGGAGCAATTCCTCGGCGGAGCAGCCGGCCTGTCGCCGGCGACGGTGACCCGGCTGACCAGGCAGTGGCAGGACGACCACGCCGCCTGACTGCTCTGGCCAAGAAGGCCCTCACCGATCCAGACCAGACCATGGTCCAGTCCGCTGTGCTGCGGCACCGGGACCGCCGGGCCACCGAGCCACCGCCCTCCGCCCCTGCCCCGCCTTCGAACCGTGGGTCGGGCGTACCTTCTCGGATGATCGCATGCTGATCACCGAGTAGGCCCGTGTTGCAGCCCTTCCAGCCCGTCGAGCATGGCTTGGAGGCCGAACTGGAAAGTGTTTTCGGGTGCCGCGCCGTAGTGGGCGCTGTGGATGTCCAAGCGGGCGCGCAGCCGGGGGAACTGTGCAGCAATCGCGCGGGCTTCGGCCTTGGCGTTGCTGATGACCTGTTCGGCGTTGCTGCTGCCTTCGCGCCGCAGTTTGCGGGTAAGTGAGGCTGCCGCGGCTGGGCCGAGGACGCTGCCGAGGACGAAGGTGAAAACGGCGGCCGCGGCCTGGTCGGCTGCGGCGCCGGCGAATCCCGCAGCCTCGTAGATGGCGAGGAGGTGGTCGTCGTGGCGGGCCTTGCCGGGGCCGAACATGAGGAAGGAGCCGAAGGCCTGCAGCAGCCACGGGTGGCGGGTGAGCATCGTATGCAGGTCGGTGGCCATGGTGGTGGCTGCCGTGCGCCAGTCGACCAGGTCAGGGTCGGGCAGCGTGATCTCGTGCCACAGCTGGTCGCTGGCGAGGGCGATGAGGTTGTCCTTGCTGCCCACGTGCCAGTAGACCGCGGTAGCCGCCGAGCCCAACCGCTGACCCAGGGCCCGCATGTTCAGGCCCTCCAGCCCTTCGGTGTCCAGTAGGGCAATGGCGGCGGTGAGGATCTGTTCGCGGGTCAGCGTGTTGCGGGGCATGGATTCACGATAGCCGTCGACTTGCACGGCGTTCAAGAAACATCTTGCACTGCGTTCAAGTCGTTCGCTAGCCTTCACTTGAACAAAGTGCAAGTCGCTGCACCGTCTGGGGCACCTCGGGGTCGTGCGCGAACCACACTGGCCGAGAGAGGATCGAGATGTCACGCGATGCGCTGGCGGAGTTCGTCGAGGCGAAGGCCAAGGAGCTCGACATCCCGGGTGCCGCGGTGGGGGTCTGGGGGGAGGGACGGGAGCTGACCGCCTGTCACGGAGTGACGAGCATCGACAACCCGCTGCCCGTCGACCCGGACACGCTCTTCGTGCTGGGCTCGGTCACCAAGACCTACACGGCGACCGCGATCATGCGCCTGGTCGAGACGGGGAAGGTCGAGTTGGAGGCGCCGGTCCGCCGCTACGTTCCCGAACTCCGGCTCCCCGACAAGGACGCGACCGCGCAGATCACCATCCTGAACCTGCTCAACCACACCGCCGGGCTGGACACCCGGATGGTCTTCGACAGCGGAGACGGAGACGACGCGCTGGCCGGTGAGGTGGCCGAGATGGCCGAAGTGGCACTGATCGGTCCGGTCGGCGGTCGTGCCTCCTACAGCCAGCTCGGCTACAACCTACTCGGCCGGGTCATCGAGAACGTCACCGGCCAGGCCTACGAGCCCGCTGTCACCGCACTCGTCCTGGAGCGGGTCGGCCTGGCCAACAGTGTGTTCACCGCCGGACAGGCCATCACCCGCCGGTTCGCCGTGGGCCACAACCTCAGCGAAGGGGCGCTCAAGGTCGCCCGGACATGGAAGGACACGCGCGGCAACAACCCGGGCGGCGGCCTGGTGTCCTCGGTCTCCGACCAACTGCGCTGGGCCCGGTTCCACCTCGGCGGCTGTGACCTGGCGCGGCGAATGCAGGAGCCGACGGTGGAGCTGCACGGCTCCACGCTCGGTGACGCCATCGGCCTCGGCTGGTTCCTGCGCGACGTGGACGGTGTGCGTACCGTCGGGCACGGCGGATCGACCAACGGCCAGTTCGCCAACCTGCTGCTGGTTCCGGAGCGGGACTTCGCCGTCGTGGCGGTGTCCAACGCCGGGCCCGACAGCGGGCTGGAGTTCAATCAGGCCGTGCTCCGCTGGGCAATCGAGCACTACCTCGGCGTGGTCGAGCGCGACCTCGAGCCGCTCCCGTACGACCCGCACCGCGCACAGGAGATCATCGGGCACTACGAGAACGAATTCATGACGCTGATCATCGACACCGACGGTGACACGATGACGGTTGAATGCCGGATCAAGCCGGAGATCCGCACGGCGTCCGAGAGGGAACTGCCACCGGACATGCCGCCGGCCGGGCTCGGCCTGCTCCCCGGAAGCGGCGACGAGTACATCGTCACCGGCGGCGGCTTGATCGGCCAGCGCGGTTTCCTCACCCGCGACGCCGACGGCGCCATCACCGGGGCGGACCTGGCCGGACGGCTCTTCAACCGGGCTCCGACACCCGCCGAGTGACACCTGGGAGCCCCCGGAGAGCACTGCAGGCGAGGCCGGTGACAGCCTCGCCCGGGTTCCACAACATTTGACAATTACTCCCGCGCACCCGGCCCGGTCGGCTGCGGGGACGGCCCGCACCGCGGCGCGGGATGCGTAAGGCTTTCGAGGATGTTGCCGGGCTGGGGCAGTTACTGGAGTTGCTGTACTTCGCTGCCGTACGGCCGTTCAGGAGCTGGTGCGGATCGAGGGCCGGTTTCGCTGAGATCAGTGGCCGTACGCGGTCTTGACGAGCCGACGCGATCGCCCCTCGCTCTGAGTGCCTACTGGAGCCGAAGCGCACCGAAGTGAGTACGGATACTCATGCTGGAGTCCCTGTCCCGTCAGGAGCATGGAACACCACATCACATCCCTGGGGCCACTCGATGAACGCTCGTACCCTGGTACGTCTGACCTTTGCCAATGTTGCTTCCGCTGTCTATCTAGGGCTCGTCGGTGCGTCCGTCGTGTTCGAAGTGACTGCTGCGCTTGTCTCGGATCCCGGAATCGTTGGGATATGGCCCTTCCTTCTCGCCGCCCCCACCTCCTTGCTGACAGCCGGGGTCGTCGGGGCGGTTTGGGGTATGGATGCGCCCGTCTGGTATCTGGTCACTGGGGTCATCATCAGTGCTTTGATCCAGTCGTTTGCCCTGGGAGCGATCCTGGAATCTCTGCGAGGTCGACACCAAGGGCCTGCCCGCCCGAGCCTCGGCTGAACTGTTCCGTTCATTGCCAAGACTTGTCCCGTAACCGCTGGTCGCACACGGGCCGCTGGAAGGCGGGCGACCGCGACATCCTGATCGTCTTCGACGCCGTCTACGACGCCCCGCGCGTGGCCCACCTCCTGGAAGGACTGCCAGTGGAGGTCCATGGGCGGATGCGCACCGACCGCGTGCTGCGCAAGCCCGTCCCGGTCCCCTGGATCTCACCCCCACAGTGTGGACGGCCGCCCAAGCAAGGCAAGGAGCTGCGCTTCGCCAAGCCCGACACCTGGGGCAAGCCCGATGCCGCGACGGCGCAGGTCACCGACCGCTACGGCACCGCTCGCGCGATGGCCTGGGACCGCATCCATCCCCGTCTGACCACCCGCTCCGACTGGAACGACCACACTGGCGAACTCCCGCTCATCGAGAGCACGTTGATCCGCCTTCAGATCGAGGGCCTGCCCAGCGGTCACGATCCACTCCCCGTCTGGCTGTGGACGTCGGCCACCGGCCTTTCGGGCGAGGACGTCGACCTGCGCTGGCAGGCTTTCCTTCGCCGGTTCGACCTGGAACGCACCTTCCGGATGATCAAGCAGACGCTGGGCTGGACCGCCCGAAACTCCGCACGCCCGAGGCAGCGGACCGGTGGACCTGGCTGGTCGTCGCAGCCCACACCCAACTCCGCCTCGCCCGGCCGCTGGGAGAAGCTGGCCGAGCCCGGCCGACGCACCCCCGCCCGGGTCCGCCGGGGGTTCAGAAACCTCCGCCCGAACCCGCCCTGCCCGACCAGTGCGCCCCAACCCAACGGGCCCGGCCCCGGCAGACCGCCCGGCTCGAAAAGCCGACACCCCGCCACCCGCTACGACGTCGGCAAAACAGCCAGACGGCCCGAGACCATCAGGGAACGTGACCGGGTCAGATCCTGACAAGGGTGGTGCGAGATTCCAATTTCGACTCCACGGGTCAGGTCGCGGTGGGGATGTAGCGCGTTACTGCGAGCTTGGCAATCGTCCGAAGTTTCGCGAAGTAGGACGCGCAATAAGTTGAGTTGATCAGGGGAACGATCTTGTCGAGGTCGGCGATGTACGACCAGAGGTTGGCGATGCCGTTGTCGTCGAGCCCGCCGTTCAGCTCCCTCTGGATAAGGCCGGCGACGTTGGCGTCCAAGAGGATCAGCTCCACCCCCGCAATGTCCACGCCGCGGAAGCCGTCGGGGAACAGGGTGTGCCGATGTTCCTCCGACAGCCGGGCGAGCCGGTCTTCAGGCTGTGCTCCGCTCATGCGGACGGTTGGCGTCTCTGCCGCGGACGGTGGGCGAACGAGCAGGGAGATGGCATCGAAGACGGCACGCACCATTGCGACGGCTTGGGTCTGTAGGAGAGCCGCACTTGTCACGGAGCCCTGTGTGAGCTGGTCTCGCAGCAGCCGGCTGCGGTCGAGTTCCGTCGCAAGGTCGGCCGTGATGAGCCCCGCATCGGCGGCCCGCTCAATGAGGTGCCCGAGTGGCTTGTCGATGGCCAGAAGCTCGGCGAGGACGTTCTCCAGGGCGAACAGGGAATGCGTGACGGCGACGGTGGCGAACTCGTAGCGGTAGTAAGAGTGCCGGATGAGCTCGCGAGACGTTTCCAGCGCGCTCATGACGTACATCGACGCGCCGTTGGGCAGAACGAGGTCGGCCACCAGAGCGTGCATGCCCGCATAGTCGAGGACGACGTCGCGGGTACGCGGGTCCTGTACCGGCAGAGGGAGCGGGCCGGGCAATGGCGGCAGGGCGGTCACCAGTGCAGTCTTGTCACCTGAAGGTCTCGGTGCCAACGGATTTGTTCGGGGCGGTTGGCAACGCGGTGCCGCATGTCGCTACTGGCCCGGTCCGACCTTAGAGCACAAGCTGAGGCGAGAGCACGCTGAGTATCCGGTTGGGATGGGAGCCCAGGCTGGTTAGGCTCTCGTCATGAGCGGTCCGGTGTTGGTAATTGAGTTGGCGGAGCCCGTCCCACCCAAATCCATCCAGCGGCTCCGGGAACTCCTTGTCCGTTCCTCATCTCACTTTGAGGAGAAGCGTGTCGGCGAGTACGACCTGAACATTCACGCCGCGAGCCTCGGCATCGCCGACACTGGGGGCATCGACGGACGCCGGCCTGTCATGGTCTCTCTCAGCGGGCCCGGCTTCGGCGACGAGGACGTCTTTGAGGCCGAGCACGCCGACGAAGTCGACCAGGAACCCCTCATCGGCTTCACCCCGACCCACGCCGTCGACGTCATAGCGTTCTGCAACAGGCCGGTTGACCACGTCGTCGCGGCCCTGCTGACCGCTGCTGTCATGGACGTGATTGGTGGCGTCGCCAATGCCGAACTCCTTGAGGATCAAGTCCCGATCGTGACCGGCCTTCCAGGCATCGCGGGGACGATGACGGACCCATGGCCTGCCGCCTACGGTTCAGCGGAATCCCTGAGAGCGTGGGCTCGGCAGCCCGCCTTCCGGCTCCTGAAGTAGCCGCAGGCCAGCTAGCTTTTAGGACCTGTCCGGCCGATCATGTGACTACTCCACGACCGGGTCGTTGATGTGGGCATGGGGCGGGGAGATCTGAGTGATGCCGAGTGGGAACGGCTGCGGCCGTTCCTGCCGGTCAGCAACAGGCGTTGTGGCAGGTGGAGGGATCACCGGCAGGTGATCGACGGGATTCTGCACCGGGTGCGGACCGGCGTGCAGTGGCGTGACCTGCCGGACCGGTTCGGGCCGTGGAAGACCGTTTACGAACGGCACAGGCTGTGGTCCGCCGACGGCACTTGGGAGCGTCTGCTCCAGCAGGTCCAGGCCGCGGCGGACGCGGCCGGTGAGATCGACTGGGAGATCTCCGTCGACTCCACCGTCGTTCGCGCGCATCAGCATGCGGCCGGCGCTCGGACCGACCCGCCGCCGGTGCCCGCTTCAAAGGGGGCCGGGCAGGCAGAACACCAGGGCGAGACTCCGTGGCAGAGTCTCGCCGCGCGCCTGGTGGAGGTGGTGCTGGAGGTGAGGGCCTGGGCCGGTCGCGCGGCGGGTTCACCACCAAGCTCCACCTGAGCGCGGACGGCCGCTGCCGCCCGCTGTCCCTGCTCGTCACTCCAGGGCAGCGGGCGGACTGCACCCAGTTCACAACGGTGCTGGAGAAGATTCGCGTCCCGCGGACCGGGTCGGGCAGACCCCGCAAAAGACCTGACAGCCTCGCCGCGGACAAGGCCTACAGCAACGGACCGTGCCGCGACTACCTGCGGCGCCGGGGCATCCCGCACACGATCCCGGAGAAGACAGACAGCCAGGCCGCCCGCCTGCGAAAGGGCTCACGAGGCGGACGGCCACCCGGCTTTGACAAAGAGCGGTACAAGAAACGCAACACCATCGAACGGGCCATCAACCGCCTCAAGCAGTCCCGGGCCGTCGCCACCCGCTACGACAAGCGCCGATACGTCTACCTCGGCACCACCACAGCGGCAGCCCTCGTCATCTGGCTACGAACTTGATCGCCCGGACAAGTCCTAGTACTCCAGCAGGATTTCGCTGTCTGACCTGGTCTTTCGCCGGGTGGCGGGAGTGTAGCGGGACTTCGGTCGTGCGGGGGCGGTCTCACGGAGACCGCCCCTCGATCATGTGACAACGCTGCAGGTAGTGACAGCGGCGGGGCAGCCTCCGAGGGTGATCACCGAGTATGCCGCCGCGCAGTGGGACCTCGAACTGGACGATCTCTTCCTGACTATCGGGCACCGCTTCGGCCGAGTCGAGCTTCGTCGCCGCATGCGCGACTACGTACGTGGGCTGCTCGCCCCGGTGGCCCGCAAGAACAGCTGGCAGTTGGCCGAGCAGGCTGGCCACCGCACGCCCGACGGCCTGCAGCACCTCCTCGCCGGAGCGAAGTGGGAGCCCGATGACATTCGCGACGACCTGCAGGAATACGTCGCCGACAAGCTCGGCGAGAACGACGGCGTGCTGATCATCGACGACACCGGGTTCATCAAGAAGGGCAGTACCTCCGCCGGGGTCCAGCGCCAGTACTCCGGAACCGCCGGCCGCACCGAGAACTGTCAGATCGGCGTCTTCGGCGCCTACGCCTCGGCCCGTGGCCGGGCTCTGGTCGACCGTGAGCTCTACCTCCCGAAGTCGTGGACCGAGGACCGGGAACGCTGCCGCACCGCAAGGGTCCCCGACGAGCGGGAGTTCGCCACCAAGGGCGAACTGGCCCGGCATATGGTGCTGCGGGCCCTCGCCTCACCGCTGCCCATCGCGTGGGTCACCGCGGATTCCGCCTACGGTCAGGACAACCGATTCCGTCGGCTGCTGGAACAGTCGGGTGTCGGCTACGTGCTGGCTGTGCCCAAGTCGCAGTTCAGCGTGGGCTGTTCACGGATCGAGGGTCTGTTCGCGCAGGCCCCGGACGAGGCGTGGGAGAAGATCTCATGCGGCAACGGCGCGAAGGGGCCCCGCGTCTACCACTGGGCAGCAGTACGGCTGCCGGCCGTCGCCGAGTTCGACTATCAGGGCGAGGTCCCCCATCGAATGCGATGGGCACTGGCCCGGCGCAGCATCAGCAAGCCCGACGAGATCGCCTACTACCTCGCCTACGCACCGCTTCAGGTCACCGTCCAGGAGCTGGTGCGGGTCGCCGGCACACGCTGGGCGATCGAGGAGTGCTTCCAGGCCGCGAAGAACGAATGTGGCCTGGACCAGTACGAAGTCCGCCGCTACGTGGGCTGGTATCGGCACATCACTTTGGCCATGCTGGCGCACGCCTTCCTGTCCGCCACGGCATACCAGCCCTGGGAAAAGGGGGCGGAACAGGTGAGACAACCGGGGCCGTCGGGCTCACAGTGGCGGAGGTTCGGCGACTCCTGGCAGCTTGTCGTGCCCGACCCCCGCACCTGAGCGGACACCGCGGACGACACCACGCGCTGAGCTGGTCGAACTGGCGCCGCCGACGCCAAGCAGTCGCCCGCCGCTGTCACTACCTGCGGCGTTGTCGCACGATCGAGGGGCGGTCTCCGTGAGACCGCCCCCGCACGACCGAAGTCCCGCTACACTCCCGCCACCCGGCGAAAGACCAGGTCAGACAGCGAAATCCTGCTGGAGTACTAGACGGTGTCCTATGTGGTGATCGCACGTCGGGCTGTGTATGTGGCGGGGGACGTGCAGTTGGATCGTTCCGGATGGCCTTGGGGAGATCGCCAGGCCGCTGATTTCCAGAGGACCGGGTGCGGCCGCAGGGCGGTGGAACTGCGAACACGCCCGATGAGACGTTGTTCGCGGCGATCATCTATGGGCTGGTGAGCGGATGTGCCTGGCGAGCGTTGATGACAGCCAGGGACTGAAGCCCGTGATCAGCGGTCTCCAAACGACACACGACCTTCACCCGGGCCGCTGCTTCAAGCCCAAACGACTCCACGCGGACAAGGCCTACGACATCCCCCACCTGCGAAAAAGGTTGCGGGGCAAGCACATTGGCGTCCGCATCTCCCGCAAGGGCATCGAGTCCGGCGAACGATTGGGCCGACGTCTGTGGGCAATCGAGCGCACGATCTCGTGGCTGTCTGGCTACCGCAGACTCAACCCCCGTTATGAACGTCATCTCCGCAGCTACCTGGCGTTTCTCGGATTCGCCGCAGCCCTCTGCTGCTACATGCGACTCCTCAGACTCACCACGTAGGACACCGTCTCAGTAGCTGTGGCGAGCCCCAGCGCTTCTGGCGAACGACTTGGCGCAGTCCCGGCGAAAACTGGCCGGCCTGTTGTCCTGCCTCGCTGAAACCGGCGGATTCCCACTCGCTCTCGTTCGTGCTGTCGGATTCTCTCTCGTGGCGTTCTGAGCGGCTGTCCGCTCTCGCTCCAGTGGCTGGTCAGAGCTCCTGTGGATCAAAAACCAAGTGCGTACGAGCTGGTTCGCACTCGTATACTCGTGCGAGCTCATGGAGGGGGAGGTGGAGACAGTGAAGCTTGCTGAGGCACTGGCAGAACGTGCGGAAGCGACGCGCCGTGTAGAACAGTTGCGAGCGCGCGTCGTCAGCAGTGCGCGGTACCAGGAGGGGGAGACGCCCGCCGAGGATGCCGCCCAGTTGCTGGCTGAGGCCGGTGAGGTGCTGAGCGCTCTGGAAACGTTGATCCGGCGGATCAACCGGACCAATGCCACCGTGGAGATGGGTCCCGACGGCACGCTCACCGATGCCCTCGCACGCCGGGATGTCCTGCGGTTGCGTCACTCTGTGGTCACTGCGGCGGCGGATGCGGCGGCGGGTAGCGGCGAGCGGGGATACGGCCGGCAACTCAGGTCCGAGCTGATGATGCTTTCCGCGCTTCCGGTCGCGGAACTGCGCGGTCAGGCGGATGTTCTCGCGCGGGAGATCCGCGAGGTCGATGTGCGGATCCAGCGCACGAACTGGGAGGTGGACCTGCTGGACTGAATACTCCAGCAGGCGGGGACGATGTGGAGCAGGTAGCAGCTTCGGAGGCGTGCACCCACCGAGGGCCGGCGGTTTTCCAGCCCACTCCTGGCGCGTGAAGAGCAACGCGGGGTTCGACTCCCCATCAACAGCGCAGCTCAGCACGGCGTACAGGTAAAGGTGCACATCGCACAGCACATCACCACGTGCAGATCCGAAGCGGTGAGGGCGGGTTCGGGGCTTTCCACATCGCAACACCATGGACAACGGCGATCCGAGCGCAACGGGGGCGTGCGAATGGCTGATCCGTACATCACACTCAACGAGCTCGCCCAGGGCCTTCGGCCGATGTCACAGGGCATCGAGTGGTTCGAGAGCCTCTCCACTGAGGAACAGTCCACTACCCTGCGGCTCCTGTCACACTTCTGCATTCAGGCCCGCGCCACCACCGAGGACGGCGCGGAAAGCATCCGTCGTGCCGGACTTCGCGCCACGCACACACCGGCGGTTCTGATCGCACGAGGGCGAATCGACCAGCAACTCGGGAAGATCGTCAGCCTCACTCCCCACGACGAGCGCCTCAAGTCATTCCGGCTACTGATCGCGGTACTGGCCGTCGCAGACGGACGTCGACGGGAGCGCTACTGCTCCGACGGTTGCAGCCACGAATGGCATCGCCTGTCGGTCGGGGCCCTTGCCGAAACGCAGATCTGATTCCTCGCGCTGTCGCGCTTACTGGGCCAGCGGCCCGACTCGCCATGAGCTTACGGGGCCATGATCACTCGCCCCATGGCAGCTCCCGTCCAAAGTCTCGGAGCCAACCTCACGAGGTACTCGCCAGCGCGGCATCGAAGTTGATCTGTGCAGCCGATGCCACCGTGATCGAGCGCCCGGCGTATTGGATGGTTGAGAAGGTTGCGTTGTGGTGTGCGATGACTTGAGCGGCCGTCGGCACGGCACCGCACGAACGTTCCGGCGTGGTGTGTCCGTCTGAAACCAGCGTCAGGTCGTAGCCACGGGAGAGCGAGCCGCGGCAGGTGGAGTCAACGCAGTACTCGGTGGCGAAGCCGGTGACGATCAAACGGCGCACTGCCCACTCGTTCAGGAGGTCGCCGAGCGTGGGGTCAAGGAAGGAATCCGCGCTGTCCTTGTCCAGCACGACATCGCCCGGCCTGGGCGCCACCGCCTGATGGACATCGATCAGGCCAGCAGGCACGGCATCGAGCCGTTGTCGCAGGTAGATGACCGGCACGCCAGAGGAGCGAGCCCGCTCGGCAAGGTTGGCGACCCTGCCCAGGCAAGCCTCGACGTCATAGGCGTCGCTCAACAGGGCGCTCTGCATGTCGATGATGAGCAGTGCAGTGTCCGGCATTCCGCGAGCCTACCGGGTCAGCCTGCACGTCAGATGGATCCATGGCGGCCTACGACCAGCGAGCCCGTCGTGCCACGAACGTGCCAGAACGGGCGGGGACTGACGGGGACTCGGCGACAGCAACGGGAGCACGAGCGTGTACTTGCCCCAGTGCACGTCTCCGCAGCTCATCCCAGCAGCTGCGCAACCACGCTCCCAAAGCGGGTGTCGCAGGTTCCAATCCTCCCGTACGACCTCGGCCGTCCCGACCGCGCGGCATCGCGCAGCCCGTCCATGCCGCCGCGGGCCGCGAACCGCCCACGCCACTTGCGCACCGTGTTCACGCTGACCTCCAGCTCCCGGGCGATGGCTCTGTTGGCGAGCCCGTCCGTCGCCGCGAGCACGATCCGGGCCGAAACACCGCCCGCACCTCGGACTTCGCGGACGCCACCGTCCGCACCAGCCGTTCGCGGGCCTTCGCCTCCAGCATCACCGCCACCGCCGTCCCCGCCCGCTGCCCGCCCGTCACGGCCAAACGATCATGGCGGGCCGGTCCAGCACCCGGCAGGATGGCCCCCGCGGCAGCAGCATCTGCGCCAGCGCCTGAGCCGCCACGCCCGCGAGCGGTGGCCGCAGGTGGATGCCATGTCGGTCCGCTTCCGTGCCGGATTCGCTCACGTCGCAGCCGAATTGCCCAGCGGGCACAGCCTCCCGCTGTGTCGCCTGCGCTTCACCGGCGTGCTGTTGCACACCTGGGGCTTTGTGCTCTACCTGGCCAGCAACGACAGCTACAAGGACAACATCCTGCCCAGCGGACTACCCGTTGGCTCTCCAGAGGAAGCCCTCGACTGCGCGGGCGACCTATACCTCACGGCACTGGCCATCTGACCAACGCCCCTCAACGAACTCCTGCGGAGCTAGAATTCCGCAGGCGGTCTCCCCTGTGCCATTGGACGGGCGGCGCAGGCCGGTCCGGCCGTCCCCGTCCCCCGACTTCCGGCCGCCGCGGGTCAGGCCTCGGAGTCCGGAAGCCGCCAATCGAAGGGCATCAGGTCCCGCTCCCAGCCGGGCGATCCGGCCAGTACTTCGGCGGCCTCGGGCGCGCGCAGGAGGCAGCGGTGGCGCAACAGCTCGCGCCGGTCGCCGGGCGTCAGGAGCCTCTCCTCGGGGCTGAGATTCTTCAGGTGGTCGGGGTGCAGGTCGGCACTGCCGTCGATCGGGCGGTCCCCCGCCACGTTGAGCCGATCGCCGGCCGGGGTCCGGTAGTCGAGGCGGAAGTCGGTGCGCCACTGGGAATTACTGCCCCAGCCCTGGGACAGGTCGATCGTTGGCCGGTGGCGGCGCCGGAAGGTCCAGTACAGCGGCGAGCGGTCCGCGACGCCGCGCTGCGCGTGCTCGACGCCGGCGCGGATCCGCACGCCGGCCCGGTTGAACAGCAGCTGGCCCAGCATCAGCCCTGGCCAGAGGACCTCGGTGAGCTCGATCGGCGCATGCGGGTCATCGGCCTGTTCGACCTCGACAATCTCGTGGAGAAACGGGTCGAAGGCGTCGCCGTCCTCGAACAGCGTCATGCCGAGCGAGGTGAACACGTCGAGGTACTCGCGCTCCGAGAGCAAGGGCCGCGGGTCCGGGGAGCCGGGCTCGTCGGAGGAAGGCTGGAAAGTGAGCAGCAGCCGGTCGCTGACCCGGTGCAGAGCGTAGAGCTCCCACACGAGTTCCTGGCCGTCGGGCTCCGTTTCCTTCTCGGCCCACCATGAGCCGTCTTCGGCCACCGTGGCCAGCCAGGCGCGGTAGCCGTCCTCGGCCCGATCAAGCCACGGCACGACGATCGTCTGGTACGGCTCCATCCCCTCGTACCAGGCCAGGGCCTCGTACAGTTCCCGCGCATCCACCCCGTAAGACATGTCAGGAGCCTACGGGAGGCGCCGGGGGCGCCTGACCGGAAGCCCCACCCGGACGACGGCCGCCTGCGCAGAGGCATACCGAGAGGTCAGGGCCACTACCGGCCCGCTAGCGCTGCTCCGCGGCGGCGTACGCGATCGGGTACAACGAGACCGCGAAGCCCTACCGCTGGATCTACGAAGGCGCCCCACTCAAGGCCGCCTGATCAACACCCCTCAACGAACTTCCGCGGAGCTGCATTAGCGCTGGCCCATGTCGCCACGGCGGGAACCAAACCCCGATATCCGCAAGGGCAGAACAGTCGTAGGCAAGACCTGCATGCGCATTTGGTCTTCGTCACCAAGTACCGGCGCGGCGTCATGAACGACGAGATGCTGACGCGCTGCGAAGAGGTCATGCGCAAGGTGTGCGAGGTCTTCGACGCGGAGCTGAAGGTATTCAACGGCCAAACGGACCACGTCCACCCGCTCGTGCACTACCCGCCCAAGGTCGCACTCGCCGGCCTGGTCAACAGCCTCAAGGTCGTCTCCTCCCGCCGCCTGCGCGCGGAGTTCACAGGCCGGGTCAACCGGGCCATCATGCACGACCGGTTCTGGTCGCCCTCCTACTTCGCCGGCTCGTGCGGCGGCGCGCCGCTCCAAGTGGTCAAGGACTACATCGCACAGCAGAAGCACCCAGACTGAGCGCGGGCAGCCGTGGGCGTGGGCAGACAGCGCAGACCCGTGCCCACGGTCAAGGCCAGAGCAGTCCAGAGATGCGATTCACCCCCGACCTAAAGCCAGGGCACACTCGCAAGATCAGAGGTAGACACGGCCCTTACGCTGGGCGTATTCGTCCACGCCGGCCCCCTGGGGCGTGGGTGACGGAGGGATCCGGAAGCGAAGCGACCAGCCTCGGCAGGGTGTTCCGGCTGATCGGAATCTTGAAGTCGTCCGTCATCCGGGCGTCGGCCGGTCCCGCGAGTGCAAGAGCGACCGACACCAGCGTCGACCGCAGCCGCTCGGTCCGTCGCCCGAATCTGCGGGTGAGGCCGGGTACTTGCTCGGCGACGGTCTTGCGCTCGCAGGAGTCCTCCCTGCAGATGAACCGCCGCACCCGCAACGACACCACGACGAGCTTGCCCCCCGTCGGCAGATCATGGGGAAAGCGCACCTGACCGGCATCCGCACCCTGGCACCACTTCGGGGGGCACCGCTGTCCGGCACTGTTCGATTGCGCCCCTTCGGAGAGCGAGTACCGGCGCCCCTGTCAGTCGGTTAAAAGATGCCGGAGCGCATGTGTTGCGTGAGGTTCTCGAGGATCTCGCGCAGCCACGGGCTGCGTACGGCTGGCAGCCGGACCAGGGTGTGCCGGAAGGTTCCGGGGTCGGCCTGGAACGGGTGACGGGGGTGCGGTGCGAGTGGGTCGTCGCGGAGAACGCCGTCGGGCATGGTGCCCGGCACGGGGAGGGATAGGTGCGGCTCGGGAAAGGCCAGCCACATCCACACCCCGAATGGCAACGGCACCGGGTAGGCCGATGTGGCCCGGCCGGCCGGGCTCCAGATCTCCCCTGTCTGCGGATGGATCGGCAGGAGGAGTATGTCGGCGTCCGCGTCAGGGCCGGACAGTCCCGGTCCGGCCAGGACGGCGCGCCGCGCTGGGGTGCCCGAAGGCAGCAGGGCATCGAGGGCGCGCTGGAACACTTCCGCGATCAGGCCGTGCGGGACGGTCACCGGCCGGCCGTCCGATGCTGCCAGCAGGTGGGCGAGCGCCCGACCGGCTGCCGCCTCCCACTGCGGGCTCCATGCCCACCAGTGGCCCATCCCGAGCATCGAGCGCCATGTGGTGATCGGCTCGAACGGGGGTGTGCTTTCCCCCTCCGCCAGCAGTTCCGCCCAAGAGAGCGGTGTGGTGGGGGTGTTGTCGACAGGGAGGCGGCGCACGGCATCCGGCGCGAGCCAGACCGCCTGCCAGAGTGAGCAGTCGTCAATCCGGTTCGCCACGAGCAGGCCGCACGCCTCACAGGCCATGTTGGGGCCGTCACCCCAGTCGAGGCCGCAGCAGTAGCCGTCGGCCTTCTCCGGGATGAGCACGGTGCCGCGGGTATCTCCGGGTGCGATGACGACCGTGCCAGACATGCCGTCGGACGCGGCGTGGACCGAGGCGTCGATGCCGCGGGCCGCCGCCTCCTCCGGATCAATCCCGTCCCACCTCCCCCATGGCGGCCCCAAGCGATTCGGGTCCACGGCGAACGTGCCCGCCTCCATGAGCACCGGGAGCTGAATCCCGTTCCCGTACTTCTGATGGGCGTGGGCCGGCAAAGCGACCTGGGACAGCGGGATCGTCAGCCTGGCGCCGCACCCAGCACACACGAAAATGAACAAATATCCTCCGCCGAAGAAGCGAAGAGCATCGTCGCAGCTCCTCGGTGGACCGACCAACGTGTTTCATCCGCTGCGGGGCCGAGCACCGCTGTGGCTGTGACGTCGTTCAGCGACCCCGGCATGTTGGCTTCGAGTGGCCCCAGTTGGTGAAAGTTGTGTAGCTTGCCGACGTCCTGAAGTGGCCCCGGGAATTGGCTTGCGCCGGGACCGCCGCAGTGTGGTCAGCTCCGCGCGGTTGAGAACGGTATGGCGTCTGCCCATTCCCCGAAGGCGCCGGCCTCGTCGACTTCCCGTTGCAGTACGGCGAACAACGGGCTCATGTCGGTGCCGGGAGGGACGTCGATGGCGACGCAGCGCTCCCCGTGCCCTTGCGCAAGCCCAGTCCTGTGTCTACCCGTCTCGGACTGCAGAACCAGAACATCGCACGACGGGAGGCTGCTCGGACGCCCGCACGCTCGCGAGCCACCTCGGGACGAGGCCACCCACCCTGTCATCAACCCGTAGTGGCTTCATTGGTGGTGCCGGTGCGGACCGGAAGGCTAAGGAGACCGCGGGAGCGCATCGAGGGGCGCCACCGCAATTCGCCTTGCGGCACGTCCAAGGCCATGTCGGGGAAGCGGTCGAAGAGCGCAGATAGCGCGATCTCGGTTTCCATGCGGGCCAGCGGAGCGCCGAGGCAGTAGTGGATGCCGTGGCCCAGGGCGAGGTGGCCGGTGGTGTCGCGGTCTATGTCGAAGCGGTCGGGGTCGGTGAAACGATGCGGGTCCCTGTGGGCAGCGGCAAGGGACAGCAGGACCGTTTCGCCCGCGGGGATGGTTACGCCGCTGATGGTGACGTCCTCGGTCGGAAACCGGCGCATGGCCAGAGGTACCGGGCCGTCGTATCGGGCCAACTCCCCCACCACCGCCCCGAGGCGCGTGGGATTGGCCCGCAGCTCGGCCTGCTGTTCGGGGTGGCGAAGCAGAGTCAGGACCGCGTTTCCGATGAGGTGAACGGTGTTCTCATACCCGGCGAACAGAATGAGGAAGGCCAAGGACATCAACTCGTCCTCGCTCAGCCGGTCTTCCTCATCGCGGACGGCGATCAGCGCGGAGAGCAGGTCATCGGCCGGGGCGGTTCTCTTGTCGGCGATGAGCTGGGTGAGGAACGACAGCAAGTTGCCGATCGCCTGCTTGGCGAGGGACGGCCGCGTCGGGTCGGGAGCGACGAGAGCGTCGGTCCATGACCGGAAGTCGCGCCTGTTGGCCGGGGCTACGCCGAGCAAGTCGCAGATCACGGTGATCGGCAGCGGTGCGGCGTACGAGGCAATCAGGTCCGCGCATTCAGTCGCGGCAAGAGCGTCCAGCAACTCGTCGGCGGTGCGCTGGATCGGCTCGCGTAGCTGCTCGATCTGGCGCGGGGTGAACGCCCGGCTCACCAGGCGCCTGATGCGGGTGTGGTCCGGAGGGTCCATGTTGAGCAGGTTCGCGTCCAGCGCCGGCGGTAAGGCCATGCCTCGGTAGCCGCCCGGGGCCGCGTTGTGCTTGTCCAAAGAGAGCCGCGGGTCGGCGAGTGCCTGGCGCACGTCGTCGTAGCGGGTCACCAGCCAGGCAGGCAGCCCGTCTGTCCCGGTGATCCGGTGAACGGGCCCTGCTTGACGGAGCTGTGCATAGACGGCGTACGGATCGCGGGCGAGTCCTGCGGGATCAATAGGAGCCTGGGGAGCGGGGGTTATATGGGTCATACCCTGACCCTACTTATCAGTGATCCGCATCGAGCGGCACCGCCGGAATGGACGGCATTCCAGCGTCCGGCTCTGGCAGTCCGAGGTACGTGCGAACCGCTTGGTTGTCTCCGGTCGCGTCGGCGAGCCGGGCGGCTTCCTTCCGGCTCCGGGGTGACGGTGCAGCGGCGGGACGTGGCGGTGCGCGTCGGACGACGAGTCGCCCGCTAGCGGTGGCCAACCGACGTACGGCCCGCGCCCTGCCTCCATGCCCCGAAGACTCCGGCTCACCCGACGTGAATCGCACGATCGGACCGATGTGATCAGGCACACCTCCAAATAGGCGCCTCTGCCCCGGATTTCCGGAACGTCGCGGCCATGCCAAACATCCTCAAGGGCGGAAATTCACAGCTCACACCGCGTTCGCACGGTGTTCGACAGAGTTCGAGGAAGCATGACAAGGCGTGAGTCCGTGCCGCGGCGCGGATGGCGGGGGTCCGGGGGACCCGCGCGCTGGATAGCCGGAGGGGCCGTTGTGGCCCTGTCCGTCACGGTGCTGCAGAGTGCCGATGTGGTCGTGGCAACGCCCGTATCGGCCAACGGGGTCGCGGCTGCCGACGTGACGCAGGCCGTGGACATCGCGTCCGCGCGCGCTGCCGCGCGGACGTCGGGGCAGCGGGTCGAGGCGCTCTCCGAGCGCACCGAGACCTCGACGACCTGGGTGAACGAGGACGGCTCGCTGACCACCGAGGTGGCGGCGGGCCCTGTCCGTTTCTACGACCAGGACGCCAGGACCTGGCGCTCGGTGGACGTGAACCTGACCCGGGATGCCGACGGGGCGGTCGAGTCCAAGGCTCACCCGCAGGGGCTGAGACTGGCCGGACGCAGCACGGGCGACGCCGTTCGGCGGGCGTCCCTGACGGGCTCGCGGGCTGCACGGGCCAACTCGGCCGGCGCGTCCGACCTGGTGACGCTCGGCGAAGGGGACGGGCAGATCACCCTGCAGTGGAAGGGCGCGTTGCCTGCTCCCACGCTCAAGGGCAACCGGGCCGAGTACGAGAACGCGCTGCCGGGCGCCGATGTGGTCGTCGAGGCCACCCGCACCGGCTTCGAGCAGTTCGTGGAGCTCAAGCAGAGACCGGCGGGAGACTCCTCCAGCTACACGCTGCCGTTGAAGGCGCGCGGTCTCACGGTGGCCCAACGACCCGACGGCAGCGTGCTGCTGACCGACCGGCGGAGCGAGAAGACGGCGGTCATGCCGGCGCCGGTGATGTGGGACGCCACAGTCGACGCGGTCTCCGGTGAGCACACTCGCACCGTGCCGGCGGCCCTGAAGGTCGTCCACGACGGGTCGTCCGTCAGCCTCGTGGTGACGCCGGACGCCGGGTTCCTCGCCGACCCGAAGACCAAGTACCCGGTGACGGTGGACCCTTCCACGTCCGCGCTGTCGAACGTGATGGACACGTACGTCCAGCAGGGCGAAACCGGGGACCTGTCCACCGACACCGAACTGGACCTGGGCAACCCGGGGACGAAGAACTCCGACGGCACCGCGCGTACCGCACGTTCGTTCATCACCTGGAACACCGCGCCGATCGCGAACGCCCTGGTGAGCAGCGCGCGCCTCAGCCTCTGGAACTTCCACTCGGGCAACACGGACTGCAAGGCGGCCCCGTGGGAGGTGTGGTCCGCCGGAGCCGCCTCGACCGGCACGCGCTGGACGTCCCAGCCGGCCTGGAACTCCCGGACGTCCACCTCCACACAGACGCGCGGCAACTCCGCCTGCACCTCCGCATCCGACGGATGGATCGACGCCGACGCGACCTCGTTGGTGCAGAGCTGGGCCTCCGCCAACGCCACACGCGGCACGATGGGGCTGCGTGCCGCCGACGAGAACGTCGTCGCCCAGTGGAAGCGGGTCAACTCCGCCAACGCCGCGGCCAATCCGCCCAGACTCACCGTGAACTACAACTACCGGCCGCGCACCGGCACCAAGCAGCAGGCCGGTCCCCCGTTCACCCAGGACAAGACGGGAACCTGGCGCGTCGACACGACCACACCGACACTGCGCGACACGTTCAGCGATCCGGACGGCGACCAGGTCGACGGCGCCTTCCAGATCTTCGACGCCGCGACCAACACCCAGGTCGGTGACGTACTGATGTCCAAATTCACGGCCAGCGGCACCCCAGCCGAGGTCGCCGTACCCGACGGCGTGCTGCGGCACGGCAGGACGTACCGTTTCCGCACCTCGCCCTACGACGGCACGCACTACACCACGGAATGGTCGGCCTGGGCCACCTTCAGTGTCGCTGCGCTGCCGGACACACCGCAGGACCTTCAGTCCGGGGCCGAGCAGACCCTGACGCCGATCATCTCCGCCGTCGTCACGGATCCGGCGCAGGGCCGGGTCAGCGCCGAGTTCGCGGTGAAGGACTCGGCCGGCAGTGCCGTACCCGGACTGAACGTCTCGCCGGTGTGGACGGACAGCGGCCGGCGAGCCGCCCTCCGGCTTCCCGAACGGGTCCTCACCGACGGCGCCGCCTACCGCTGGACCGTCCGTGCCTGCACCAGCGTGGGCTGCTCGCCGTGGTCGGCACAGCAGACCATGAACGTGCGCGAGAAGCCGCTGCCGGCGGCACCCGACAGCAAGACGCTCACCCTCGCCGACGACACCCTCGACCAGGTGTCCACCGCGACCGACTGCACCACCACCCCCTGCCCCACCGCGCCCGACGGAGAACTCCTGATCGGACCGGCCGGCGGACGCCAGTGGGCGACCCGTTTCACGGCGGACCTCTCCGGCCTGCCCAAGGGTGCCCGGATCACCTCGGCCACGCTGTCGCTGACCCGCTCCAACTGCGCGGCCGACTGCACCGCACAACAGCCAGGCGTGTACGAGCTGTCGTCCGCCTGGACATCCTCCGAGAGCGGCGGGGCGCTCCTCGACGCGGCCGGAACCGACGACTACGCGTCCGGCACACCACTGCCGGATCTGGACCTCGGCCCGCTGGTGCAGTCCTGGACCGAACGGGGAGAGAACCAGGGCTTCGCCCTGACCGTCCCGGCCGACGCCCACGGGGCGGCCTACCACTCGCTCACCGCGGCCGACACGACCACGCGCCCGCGGCTGACGATCCGGTACCTGCCGCCCACCGCACCCTCAACGGTCACCGACGTCGTGACGGTCCCCGGCGACTCGGGCCTGCTGGCCACATGGAACCCGCCGCTCGACCCGGGCACGGCCGGCGAGCTCCGCTACACGGCTCAGGTCGAGAAGACCGACGGCGCCGTCGTGGCCGAGCAGGAGACCACCACGCCGCGCGTCGTCTTCACCAAGCTCGACAACACCGTCCCGTACCGCGTCTCGGTGCGTGCGAAGAACACCGTCGGCGACGGGCCCCTGTCACGCTCGGCGCCGGCACAGGGCGCGGCGGTCCCGGACGGCACCTCCCTCTACCGTGACGTTGTCCAGGAATACCTGGCCGCCCGGGGCAAGATCCTCACCAGCGGCAGTCTCTCCGCGGCCGACGCGGCCGCCGACGCTCCGCACGGCACTGTCTTCTCCGCACTGCTCGGCGCGCAGGAGCCGAACCTCGTCGACAGCAGGCAGGCACTCGCCGACAACGGCCAGAGCTACGCGGGCGCGTCGGCGCAGATGACGGACGTCCTGGTCAGCAAGGGGGCCACGGCGGACCAGGTCGTCGTTCGGGCCAACGTCACGGAGTCGATGACCCTGCACGGCGACGGCGGCGACGAACCGACGACGGGAAGCGCCCTCAAGCGGTACACCTTCGACCTGACCGGAGGCACCGCGGTCATGGACGGCGAAGCCGACGACTTCGACGCCGGGCAGACACTGTCCCCGACGGCGGCCGCGCAGTCCCAGGTGGAGACCACTTCCGCGACGGACTCGCAGGCCCCGGACGACACCTCGGACGACCCCGGATCGATCGAACTGGGCGAGAACGGCTTCCCCGACGAGACGCCGCCGACGCCCACACCCGATGCCAAGACCACGGCCAAGACCCTCAGCGCCAGGTCGGTCAGCGGCCACGGCACCGCCAACTGGGCCTACAACCACACCGACATCGGCTGGGAGTACTCCCAGGACTGCACCAACTTCGTCTCCAAGGCCCTCTACCACGGTGGCGGCATGAAGTTCCGATGGGGCGGCCGCAAGACCGACGGCGCGTGGTGGCAGCAGTACTACCTCTTCGGCTCGATCAAGAACAAGAGCTACACCTGGTCGGGTGCCGACAACCTGCGCCGTCACTTCTCCGGCCACCGTCCCTCCTCCCGCGTCACCAAGACGTACAACGCGCAGCTCGGCGACATCGTCTTCTTCAAGTGGAAGAAGGAACCGCGCTACAACCACGCCGCGGTGGTCACCTCCAAGGTGCAGGGGCATCTGGGACTGTCCCAGCACGGCATCAAGAACCACACCACGCTCGACGACGTGCTGGCGCGCTACCGCGGCACCAGCAATCCGATCCAACGCGTTCTGATCATCCGACCCAGGAGTGCCAAGTGATGGAAGGGACCACATCGCGCGTCCCGATGACCGCGGCGCTGGCGGCCGGTGTGCTGCTCGCGACGCTGACCGGGTGCTCGTCCACGGGCGACACGGCCGACTCCCGCTACGCCCAGGACTACGCGGGCCATGAGCCCCTGCATGTACTCGGCTACCCCTCGACCGGCTCGCTCGCCGTCACACAGCAACTCGTCTGGCGGATCGCGGACGACTCCCCCGGCCAACTCGCCGAACTCGCCACCGATGACAGCGGCGAGGACGTCGCACGCAGCACGGCCGAGAACTGGATCAAGGCGTTCGGAAAGGGAGCGGGCGGGAAGGTGGCGGCCGACTTCTACGACGAAGGCTCCGAGCGGCAGACCGTCGTCCTGTATTTCCAGAACACCGGGCAGACGAAGGAGATCAGTGTGCGCCTCGACGGAGACGCCGGTGAGAACGGCTGGCACGTCCTCATGGACGAACCGTCCATGAAGGAGGCCACGGCCAAGCCCACCTGGGCACCCCGGACCCCGGGCGGCTCAGGCTCCTCCCGCACCACCCACTGACCGACCCCGCACTCTCACGGCGCCCTCGCCTTCGTACCGCGCAGGGCGCCGTGGGGGTACACGGCGGGTGGCAGGTGGTGGGCCAGGTTCCCGAACCCGCCCCTGGCGATCACTGCTGAATCGACCAGAGCCTTGGCGGATTGAAGAACGGGGTGGACAGCCGGACGGCGACGGCTCAAGGTGGTCGGCATGCTGTCCCTTCGGAGCCTTCCCCGCACGGCTCGCCGCCGGAACCTACTCACCAAGGCGGAAGGCGTCCGCGTGCTCGACGAGTTCAACGCCGCAGTGCGGTGCCCCGACGCTCACGGCGGGCTCGCATGCTTGCCGGTCCTCCTTGATGCCCTCGCCCAGGACGAGGCCGGGCCCGACGGCGCGCGGTGGATCGTGGACGACAACGCGCGTTTGGACATGGCGGCATTGCTGCGCTATTGCTTTCCCGAGCCGGACATTCACGTGGTGGCTGCGGAGTACGGCGCCGCAGCCCACAACCGCGGCTGGCTCCGTCTCGATCGAGTCTTGCGGACGCACGACTACACGAACCTCGTCGAGACAGCCGAAGGCTGGGCGGAGACCGACCGTACGCTCGACGATGTTCTGCAGGTCTATGGTCGGCCGTCCGCGATCTTCGGCGACCAAGATCCGCATTCGGCGAAGACCCTTGGCTACGCCTCTGGCGATTCAACCGCTCCGCTCACTGTTTTCCACTTCGCCGAGGCGGGAGACGCGCCATCGGCACGCCTGCTCGCCTTCCGGAGTGGTGACGACATGCTTGGAGCGAGCATTGGCTTCACACCGTTCGGCGACGCCGTTGCTGACGAGCGCGAGAGGCGTCAACACTGATCACCCTGAGATGGGACGGGCACCTCATGCAAGCGGTCACCGAGACAGCCAGAAGCGATCGAGCTTCTCCTGAGACCACTACGAGGCGGAATGATCGCCATGACGACTTGAAGAGCACCGGCCGGACGCAAGTCCTGGCGCAGGGGCACAACCGGCTGGTGCGTTCGTGACGATGAACGGTCGGTCTGCACGGTGTGCCGGGAGCCAGTCCGTTCCTACCAGTACCGCGTGCATCCGCCTGAGTCCTCCAGCTTCGAGCGGTGTATCGGGTTCGGCTGGTGCTCGGGGTGCCGGATCTACTCCGGCGACATGGTCTCCGTTCACCACGAGCGGGTCTTGGTCGACGCCCTTGCGTCGCTATCGGCCGATGACCGCGAACGGTTGCTGCACAAGGAGGCTGCGCTGATCGACTATCTCGACAGCCGAGGACTCGGTCGCGACTGAGCCGAGCACCATGCTGAGCCTTGGGAGTGCAGGGTTCGAGCGAGAGGCCGTCAAGGCTCTCCCCAGTCGTCTACCAGTGCGACAAGCGAGTCCGGGTGACAGGGTGTGGGGATGCCTGGAACCCCATCACTCCACCCTGACGCGCGCCAAAATCGTCCGGCTAAAAATTGATGTGCGGGTCGGGCCTCGACCCGAGGCCCCTTGGCGATCAAGCCCAGAGCTTCGAACACGCCGGCGTCCCGCCATTGGCGGAAGCGGTTGGGGACGGTCAAACAGGGGCCGAACTCCTGTGGAGCCCGCTGACACTCTCCGGCTGGCCAGCCAGGCCTGGAGGTTGGCTCAGATCGAGACACTGCTCAGGCGCCGGTTCCACAAAGCATGCCGTTCTCGGCGATCGCGCAGAGACTGCACCGGCACGGCTTCAGCCACCAAGTCCCCGCCCGCCGCGCGACGAGGAAGCCGTAACGCACGAAAAGCCTCCGAGATGACGGCACCGACACGCTTCGGAGCCCTTACCCCAGCCGATGGAGCGCTGGGCTCGCCCCCACGTCGTCTTCCGTTTCCCGGTATCGAGCGCAGCCTCGGCGTCCTCCACAGGCCACGAAGACCGTCAGGGCTCACTGCCGGGCTGCCATTCATCGAATACCCAGCCTGGATGGGAAGCGCCGAGGTACGGCAGGTGCGCGTCCCAGTCCACAGCCGTCAGTGACTGGACCTGTTGCAACGTGATGCGACCGTCCGAGTCGATGTTGAACCCCCAGGAGAAGCCGGCCAGCGGCAGCACGCGCCGTTCGGTGTCATCTATTGGTGTCCGTGCAAGATAGCTGTGGGCCGTCCAGGCCAAAGGGTCTCGCTTGGCTCGTGACGGTGCGTCAAACAGGGTGGGATTGATGCCGAAGAAAGCGTACGGCGACGGCGCATCCTCGAACAGGCAGAACGGGTCCATGTCGAAGGCAGCCCCGGCGGAGGAGTTGTCCGTCGACCGCACCAGCTGAACCCAGCCGAACAATGCCCGATAACCCTTGCCCGGATAGTCCACCTCAGCGGTGCAACACGGGAAACCGTCGGCTGAGGGGTGCTTGCCGATCACAGCAGGATCATCAACACGCTCCAGCGTCACCGCTATTGCACCCTGCATGTCGTCGCATAAGAACGGAATGATCACGACGCCACTCTGCCGCTCGGACCCCTGCGCGGCAAGGGCCGGGACAGGCCAAGAGCCCACGGCAGAGGCCGAACCATGTCCACCGGTATTGATTCGCCATGGCAGCTCCAACGACAGACACAAAGGCCGTAAGCGTCACATCGCCACGGACACGCCGCGTTCCTGCGGACGTACCTTCCTGGAGAAGCGGCCTGCGACGTCCAGATCGCAGCCCAGGCCGCCGGCGCCGCACTCGCCGTCCCGCCGTACGAGCACACCGCCCGGCCGCCCGGCCTCGTAGCAGGCAGGAGACACAGGAGACAGACCGGCCGTCGTCCGGGAAAGCCAGAGGGCCCGGATCGTATGGATCCGAGCCCTTGCCAGCAGTAGCGGGGACAGGATTTGAACCTGCGACCTCTGGGTTATGAGCCCAGCGAGCTACCGAGCTGCTCCACCCCGCGTCGGTATTGCTCACCTTACGCCATCACGGCACCGGTCGAAGACCACCAAACGACCCGAGCCCCTTTTGCAGCCGATTCCAGTCGTCTCCGCTGCCGCGCAGCGAACGACCGAAGTAGCCGCGCAGGTCGTTGGCCACCCAGCTACGACTGTCGCACGCGGCTGCTTCGGAGTGCCTCCGGTCCGGTCCTGGCAGATCACCTCCATCCCCGGGGCTGGCCAGCCAGGCGACAACTGGTTACTTCTCCCGTCCGGGCAGCAGGTTGAGGACGTCGTGCGACTCGACTGCGACCAGCACCGTTCCATATCTGCGTCCGTGCCGGATGGCAAAGTTGTCCACCCGACCACTCGGGGCTTGCACGGGCACGGGTCCGGGAGCGCGATCAGCACACTCAGCCGCGTCACCCGGCTGACGCGGCGTGGAGCACAGCGGGCAAGTCTTGCCAGGCTCGGCCGACCAGTGCTGGAGCAATCGCTCCACGATGCCCACCCGTAAGGTGGTTCGACGGCGCCTCCCGAGGCCATATCCACGGTGCACGTCCTCTGGGCGCGAACGGACTGCCCGGGGGCCGCCGCCCGGTCCCCCGGCAGTGCGGAATGGCGTGAGCGTTCGCATCGTTCGCAGCCCCGGTGAGGGACGCCGGATCGGCTCCCGTCGGGTCGAGGGCGCGCGCAGCGCCGCGTTCTGGGTGGGCGGGCTCAGATCCAGGTGTCGAGCCACATTCTGGCGTGCCAGTCGGCGTACGGGATCGTCTGTCCGGTGTAGACCGGGAAGAAGTAGATGAAGTTCCAGGCGATGAGCAGGACCAGTACGCCCGCGGCCACGGCACCTCGTATGCGGCGCCCCTGAGTCGCTCCCGCCGGACCCAGCAGGGCTCCCAGCATCATCGTCACGGCCAGGCACAGGTAGGGCACGAAGACGACCGCGTAGAAGGAGAAGATCGTGCGGTCCTGGTAGAGGAACCAGGGCAGATAGCCGGCACCTACCGCACAGAGGATCGCGCCGGAGCGCCAGTCGCGGCGCAGCGCCCATCGGTAGAGCAGGTACACGAGCGCGCAGCACGCCGACCACCACAGAAGCGGTGTTCCCAGGGCGAGGATCGCTTGTGCGCAGCCGCCCACCGCGTGACAGCCGTCCTGCCCGGGTGCCGGCGACTGGTAGTGGAACAGCACAGGGCGCCCGAGGACCGGCCAACTCCATGGGTTCGACTGGTACTTGTGGGGAGTGCTCAGTCCCACATTGAACTGGTAGACGGCGTGCTCGTAGTGCCACAGGCTGCGCAGCGGGGCCGGGATCCACGACCATGTGCCGCCCCGGGCGTCCGCCCAGTGGCGTCCGTAGCCGTTGTCGGACAGGAACCAGCCGGTCCATGCCGTCGAGTACGTCAGGACAGCGACCGGGGCGAGGGACAGCACCGAGCAGCCGAGGTCCTTGCGCAGCACCGCGCGGTAGGGGCGGTGCGCTCCTGCCACGCGGCGAGCGCCGACGTCCCACAGCAGGGTGAGGATCACGAAGAAGACGAGGAAGTACAGGCCGTTCCATTTGGTCGAGGCCGCCAGTCCCAGGAAGAGGCCGGCGGCGAGCCGCCAGGGTCGCGCTCCCGTCCCGGCACGGTCGCCGGTGTGTCCGTCCGGGCGCACCCGGCCGTCCTCGTCGACCGGCAGAGCTGCCGCGAGCCGGGCCCGCGCGCTGTCGCGGTCGATGAGCAGGCAGCCGAACGCCGCCAGGACGAAGAACATGACGACGAGGTCGAGCAGCGCGGTGCGGCTCATCACGTAGTGCAGACCGTCCACGGCCATCAGTGCTCCGGCCAGGCAGCCCAGCAGGGTCGAACGGAACAGGCGGCGTCCTATTCGGCACAACATCAGCACCGACAGCGTGCCAAGGAGCGCCGTCATGAAACGCCAGCCGAAGGGGGTGAGGCCGAACATCCACTCGCCGAGGGCGATGACCCATTTGCCCGTCGGCGGGTGCGCGACGAAGGACCCGGTGTCGGAGAGCGGGATCACTTGCGGACCGGCGAGGATCTGCGGGTCGGAGATCTTGCTGCTGGGCCAGGTGCCCTCGTAGCCGAACCGCAGCATCGACCAGGCGTCCTTGGCGTAGTACGTCTCGTCGAACACGACCGCCCGCGGGCTGCCCAGGCGCCAAAAACGCGGCACCCCGGCCAGAAGCGTCACCAGCAGCGGCCCGCCCCACTGCGACCAGCGCGCCAGCCGGCACGCCGCTGCCGGGGAGAACCCGAGCGTGCGCCAAAGCCATGACCCGGGTTCGGGAAACGGCACGACCAGACGCTCGCGCACAGACACAGGCGAACGCCCGACGTGCCCGAAGTCCCGCAGCCGCCGCTCCCAGGAGACCGGCCGGCCATTCACCCCCTCCCCTGGCTCGTCGACCAACACGGGCGTTTTCTCATGGATCACTGGTGAGCCTTCTCATGTGGAGAACAGGACGAGCGGGAGCAACTGCCCGGCAATCGGTGGTCGGTGGTCGTCACGCCGGCTCAGGCCGGCCCTCGCTGGCCGCGGCTGCCTGAACCCGGACAAGACGCAGCCTGGAGGGGGTTGAGGCCGACACCGGCCCGAGCGTTGAAGAACGGTGCGTTATCGGCCCCCTCTTGCAGCCAAGGCGGAACGGGCACACGACGGAGCAGGCAGGAGACGGCACCGGACCGACTTGGCAAAGGTAGAAAACCCCGCCGCGCCATCACGTTGGACACGGAATTCACCTACCAGGAGCGACCGGAGTCCCCGCAGGTTCCGCGTTTCCCGAACCGGTAACCCACTTCGGCGCGAACCCAGCCGAACGGGAGCTGTCCCTTGACAGGGAAGTCGGCCGCCCTCGCGTCGCCGACCTGCAGCGACCACGTTGGATGTCACTGGTGCGAGAGCCGTCGGCCGTCTACCTGATCCGGGCCGAGGCGTGCGCGACGAAGGAGTTGAGGAACGTCCGCGCCTCGGCCGACCTCGTCCGCAGTTCTTCGCGCTCTGTTGCGCGGTGAAGAGCGCCGATCATCCCGATGGTCTGCTCCGCCTGTGCATGCAGGTCGTCATCAGGTACGAGCAGGCGCAGTCGGTGAACAGCCTGGAAGGCCTGACCGCGGATCCGGAAAGCTTCCGTTCTGGCCGCCACGTGCGCCGGACCGTCACGTTCCTCGTGCTGACGGTGCCACCAGTCGTGCTGGCTCCGTATGAATTCGTTGGTCGCTGCGGTGAAGGCGAGAACGGCGCTGCGGCGTTCGCTCCGGTCTGCCACACGCTTCTGGAACTGATACCCCAGAAGGGAACCGATGAGCGTTCCCGCCACCGCGATGAAAGTCGTAAGTACCTGGCTCACCCTGCTAGTTGACCATGCCTGCTCCAGCATCAACAGGGAGCGCTGCCACGCGATACGGACCAGACTCTCGGACGGTGCCCCCAACATGTTTACGCCGCACCGCCAGGTCCGCCAGGTCGACCCGGTCTGCCTGCCAGCAGCGACGGACCGGGTCCGCTGTCAAAGGCTCCGATCGGATGACAGCGGACAGGAGCCGACCATCCAGACTGGTGACCCGTAACCGGCATTTCGTCACCCGACCAACCGCATGGCGTCGGTGACCCACCTCGGCACGGGGCGCAGCCACCGCAGCCACCCGGCAGCGTGGACGGCGGGGCTGCGCTCCACCGGGATACCGACAACCGACCGGCGGGTGCCCGTCCCATGATGGGGGGCGCCCTTGCCACGACGGCGGGCGCCGGACGAAGCCCGGCGCCCGCCTGAGTGCACAGCCGTTGTCCCAGTGATCCCGCATGTGTGGCACCCCAGAGCAGGGCGCGGACTACCTGCCGGTGTCTGCGTACTGGGTGTTGCAGTAGTCGATGCTGTCAATGACTACGCAGGCCGTGAAAAGGACGATCGGATTGCTCTGGATATCGGTGGTTTCGGTGCACTGGCCGTTGCCCTTGGAGTCGTACAGCGTCTGGCGGTCTCCGACCCTGCGGTAGTAGCGGACTGCGACTCCGTAGCCGTCCGGATAGACGTCGCAGACCCTGACGGCGCCGTTCGCGCCGTACGACACGGCCTGCGCGCGGGTGTGGGCGCCGTAGGCGACGATGGAAGTGCGGTCGGCGACGATGGAAGTGCGGTCGGCGGCGTGCGCCGGCCCCGAAAGCGCCAGTGCGCCGAGCAGGGCCGCGCCGGCGGTCAGTGCGCGCCGCGTCTTCTGATACCTGGTCAAGATCTTTCCCTTCTCGTCGGCCCATCGGGCCGCCTATGGGTCCTCCGCGGTGTGCCGTCGCGCCGAGCGGAGCCGGTCGAGGTCATGGCGGGCATCGAGCCTTCCCACCGCGCTCTGTCTGGCAGCCCCCTGCAGCCACAGCGGACAATCCCGAAACACCGCGCCGGAGCGAGACCGCCGTCCACCAGGGCACCAGCGAACGCGTCCCCCTCCATGCCTCCCGGCCGGGACTTCCGCAGTGCGCCGAGCCGGGTGTCAGTCAGAGCCCACGAGTGCCTCCTGCCGCGGTCGCAACGGTTGCACCCTGAGACGGCGGCGAGCCCCCGGAGTGTGACGCCGGCACCCCGCAATGTGACCCACATCTCACCGTTCGGCAGCACGTGATCCACCCATGGCGGGCATGATCACCCGCCCCAAAACAGCGCCCAGTCAAAGCCGTTCCGCCGACCTCGATGAAAAGTGTGCGCAGCGAGGGACCCATGCCAATTCTCCCGTGACCCTCGTCTCGTATTCCACGGCCCTCAGCTCGCTGACCAGCGGTTTATGACCCGCCGCGAGACCGTCGCCTTCCAGCGGCGGCTGCAACGAGCGAGGTTCGAGCAGCAGGTCACCCTGGAAGAGTTTGACTTCACCGCCTCCTCCAAGCTCCCCGCGACCCGGATCCGCGACCCTGCCGGCCACGCGCTGGCTGCACGCGGGCGAGTCCGTAACTCTGTTCGGACCGGTCGGGGTCGGAAAAACACACATCGCGCAAGCGCTCGGCCATCTCGCGGTCCGCCAGGGCGCCCAGGTCCCTCTTCGCCAAGACCAGTCGGATCCTGGTCGAGCTCACCGGCGGCCACGCGGACCGCACCTGGGACAAGCGGATCCGTGAAGTGGTCCGCCCCGACGTGCTCATACGTGCACATCCTCGACGACTTCGCCATGCGCCAACTCGGAGCCGCACAGGTCGACGACCTCTACGAGCTGGTCAGCGAGCGGCAGGGCCGATCCCTGATCATCACCAGCAACCGGGCGCCCAGGTACTGCTATCCGCTCTTCCCGAACCCCGTCGCCGCCGGGTCCCTACCGATTCATCGGCGTCTGGTGTCAATCGGTGCGGTGCACCCCGGCTCCGTGGCGGTCGGCAGTCACCCACCTGAGGAAAGGCGATTTTCCAGTGCCGAGGCAGCGGGTAGGCGCGCTCTGCGGGGAACAGCCGCTGGGCTTTTGCGGCATGCCCAGTCTGTATCAGGGAAGCAGCCTTGCGGACCTGCGGGGTGAGGTCGGTAAGACTCACAATCCAGTCGTCGGTGAATGTACGAATCAGATGGCGGCCAATGCCGACCTGGATGCTGTAGTGGTTAAGCGCCGCCCCGCGCGGCGAGCGCTCCGGGTCCCACTGGACATGCACGGCCGCCTCAGCGACGGCCGCTGGGTCTGCGGTCGTGAGCACGGCCTGGGACAGGGCTTCCTCCCAGCCCTCCCGCGTTATCCGCACCGCGAGAACGCGCTCCTGACCAGGTTTGCGGGTCCAGTTGCTGCGGTGCATCAGCCACATGAACGACGGCTTGATCCACGTCATCCTGCGGAATGAGAACGGCGTGACGAAGCGGCCTGCCCGCAGTGCCGCGTCGGCGATGGCAGGCGCGTACGCCTGGTAGACCACGATTGTGCGAGCGTCATAGTCGGCACGAATCTGATATGGGGGCGCCATGCAACGCACCCTGCCATCCGTCCCATGAGCCTCGCGAGCCGTTTTCTCGCACTGGCCGCGCAGCCGGTTGCGAAAGCTGGTCACAAGCCACTCGTTGACGGCCGCGACGAGGACGGTCGCTTCGTAGTGGAAGGCGAGTTTCTCGTACCGGGTGGCCACCGCGCGGTGCCTCTTGAGGCGGTTGATCCCGCGCTCCACCGCGTGGCGCTCGCGATAGTCGGTCTTGTCGAACTTCGGCGGACGGCCGCCGCGGGAGCCGAGGTTCTTGCGGTTGCGGACATGGTCAGCCTTGTCCGGGATGGTGCAGCGGATACCCCGACGCCGCAGGTAGGCAGGGTTCTTGCGGGAGGCATACGCTTTGTCGGCCCGCACCCGGTCCGGCCGGGTGCGGGGCCTACCGGGCCCCAGCCGATGCGCCCGGATCTTCTTCAGTACGGGCTCGAACTGAGGAGAGTCCCCGCGCTGCCCGGCCGTGATTACGATGGACATGGTTTCTGGCCCTGTTCAACGGCCAGGTGCAGCTTGGTGGTCAGGCCACGGCGCGAGCCTCCGAGCCCGCGGTCCTCAAGCTCGGACGTGAGGCCGCGGGGCGGCTCCTTCTGAAGATTCCCCTTTTCCTGGCTCCGGCGGCGTGCTGGTGGGCCCAGCAGACGGTGGAGTCGACGTTGATCTCCCGGGTGATCAGTCGCTTCGCGTCGGCCTGGGCCTGCAGGTCAGCGGAGATCCGCTGCCAGCGCCGGAACAAGTCGTACACCCGCCCTCAGGGGCCGTACCGCTCCGGCACATCCCGCCACGGCGTCCCGGTTCGGGTCCGCCACCGTATGCCGTCGATCAGCTGCGCCGGGTCCACACCGGCGGGCGCCCCGGCTTCTTGCCCGCCGGCAACAGCGACTCCAGGCGGGCCCACTGCGCATCGGTCAGATCACCACGCGCCACAAAGCAAGATCATCTCACCTCAAGATCTACTTTCGACATACGCCCTGGATCGGGCTGCCGCCGATGATGTCAGTCCGGGATGAGATCGTTCCCTCATGACTGACACCGATGACGCGGTATCCGATGCCGAGCAGGGCGTCATCGCACGTTACCAACTGGCCGATGGCGGCTTCGGCGAGCCGCACCAGCGGACCACTGTCCGCCAGGCCCAAGAGCGCTTGACCAAGGCCATCAACCAGGCAGCGGTCGGTGAGTTCGACGGCAACGAGTTCGGAGGCGGCCAGGTCGCCCTCTATGCCTACGGCCCTGACGCCGATGCCCTCTACGGCGTGATGGCACCCGTCCTGCACGAGCTCCCCTTCCGCCCAGCGCACGTGATTCTGCGCTACGGATCAGCAGCCGATCCGTCGACGTCCGAACGTCGCCTGGACCTCTGAACGAGCTAACCGCCCGTCCCCGACGAAGCGGGCGGTCGCCTCGGCAGTGACGCGACCGCCCGAGTCTGCCGTAGCTGACCACCACGGCAGGCAGTCGCCTTCGCCAAAGCGAGAGGTGACGTGACGCCTGATCATCACCTTCCGCCGGAAGCGACGCCTGCCCGACTCGCCGGTACGTAGCAGCCGTGGGGCAGGACTCACCCGCGTGGCCCGCTGGCGTGGCGGTCGCCATGGCGGGAGGGGAGGGTGGCGGAGCGGCGGCCTGGTCTCAACCCACCTCAGAGGTCCGGGCCGCCCGCCCATCTTGTCGTTCTCGTCACGAGGCGTCGTCGACGGCCACGCTCCGCTGTTTTTCCATCAGGAGCAGCTCCCTTGCGCAGCGATTCACGGTTTCCGGCACTCGGCACCGCTGCCTCCCACCTTCCCATCGGTCGTCGGCTGTGTCCGGCGCGAGCATGGTGGGCTGTCGCCCAACGCGCGACCGCCGCCAGGACCGGCCCGGAACCTCTTTCCGAACCCACTGCGCTTCCTTGTGCTGCGCCCCACCCACCAGCAGACATATCCAAGGGCGCAGACAGCAACGGAGGAGGTGAGAGAGTTGTCGGGGCGCGCGAATACTGACCTTCGAGGCTTGATGTCGCCGGAGCTGACGATGTGTGATTGTCGCGGTATGCCGGTTGTGTGAGAGAGGCCGCTCATCAACGGTTCCACCTGCTCGCCTTATGCGGTCCCTTTCAGGGCGGTCAGAGCGGTGTGGGCCTTGGGGGTGAGGAGGGGGCTGAAGTGGGGGTTGATGGAAAGGGCCTTGGTGAGATCGTCGCGTGCGGCGTTCTGGTCGCCGAGGGCTTGTTCGATGGCTGCCCGGTGGTAGTGGAAGAGGGCGTTGCGGGTGCCCTGGGCGAGGGCTTGACCGGATTCGGTGAGGGCTTCGCGGTCCTGGCCGTTGGCGTGAAGGGCCCAGGCCAGGGCGTCGTGGGTGTCCATGAACGGCCGGGTCTCCAGGCCCTGCCGGGCGATGGCCAGGGCGCGTCCGGGGTCGCCGTGGTCGGCTTCGAACAGGGCCGCGTCGGAGTCGAGGGCGACTCCGTTGCTGGTGAAGAGCTTCTGCTCGGCGCGGAAGACCTGGTACTGCTGGGCGGCTTCCTGGTTGCGGCCGAGGGACTGGTAGAGCTCGCCGAGTTGGAGGACGTATTCGGGCTGGGGAACCCGTTGCACGGCCCGGGTGAGGTCGGTGAGTGCCGCGTCGGTGTGTCCGAGGGCGGCTTCGGCCTGTGCCTTGGCCTGGAGCAGGGGGGTGTAGCCGGGGGCGGTGGTCAGGCCCGTTTCGGCTTCGGTGAGTTCAGTGGCGGGGTCGCCGTTGTTGTAGGCGAGTTGACCGAGGTAGTAGTGCGCGAAGGCGGCGTCGGCGGGGCCGGCGGCGTCGTTGAGGGCTCGGCGCATGTCGGTGCGTGCGGTGGTGATGTCGCCGCTGAGTTCCGCGACGTAGGAGGCCCGGGACAGGGACGGTGCTCCGGGGCGCAGGTCGACCATCCGCTGGACGGCGTCGGCCGCCTCGGAGTAGCGGCCGAGCTGGGTGTAGGCGTCGGCAAGGGTTCCGTACAGGGAGGAGTTGTACGGGTTGACGGCGACGGCCTTGCGGGCCCAGTCCAGCGCCTGGGTGAACTGGTGGCGGCCGGCTTGGAGGGCGGCCATGCCGCCCATCGCGGTGAAGTTGTCGCTGGTGCGAAGGGCCAGTGAGCGTTTGAGGACCGCTTCGGCCTTGGGGTAGTACGCCGGGTCGGCGGTGCTCTTGGCCTGCTGGACATAGTCGAGTCCGAGGGTGGCCAGTGCGACCTCGTCCCGTGGCGTCTCCTTGAGCTTGGCCTGGAGCCGGGTGATGTCCGCGGCGAGCGGGTCGGCTCCGGCTGGCGGGCTGCCCGCTTTGACGGGCGGGGTGGTGCCGGTGGGTGCCGCGGGCCAGGGGGCCAGGCCCAGCCCTCCGGCGAGGAACAGCCCCACGCCGAGGACACCGGCGACGGTGGCGGACAGCAGAATACGTCGGCGCGGTGGGCGTCGGCGGAGAGCCATGGTCAATTCCCGCTCCGGGGTGGGGTGCGTGGGGGCGATGCGGACGGGTGCGGTGGGCTGGGGTGGGCGAGTTCGGCGTAGACGACCACGTTGTCGAGGTAGCCGCCGGCTGCCGGGTCGTAGGCGCCGCCGCAGGTGATCAACCGCAGTTCGGGGGGACCGGTGGTCGCGTAGACCTCGTTGTCGGGGAAGTCGTCCTTCGCGTACTCCCGCAGCGCTCGGACGGTGAAGTCGGCGTGGGTGTGGTCGGCCCGGTCGATGGATATGGAGTCGCCTGGACGCAGTGCGGATAAGCCGTAGAAGGCGGCCGGACCGGTCAGGGAGTCGACGTGACCGACCACGATCGCGGCGCCCGGATCACCGGGGCGTGGACCGTCGCTCCACCACCCGACCTGGCCGGGGTCTTGCGGGGCGGCGAGGTGGCCGTCCGACTGGACCCGCAGGTCGATCAGGGGGCGGTCCACGCTGATGCCGGGTATGCGTATCCGCACGGGTCGGGCGGCGGGCGCGGCCGGGCCGGCGGTGTGCCGGGTGCCGGGAGCTTCGGGCAGGGGCGGCAGAGCCCCTATGTCTAGGTGGGCCGGGGTGCGCGTGTGGTCGGTGACCAGCGCGGTGGCGCCGGCCGCGGCCAAGCTCAACCCGGCGACGACGGCGGCCGCGGAGAGTCCGCGGACACGGCGCGGTCGCCCGCCCTCCGTTGCGGAGGGCGGGCGACCCGGTGCGACGGGGGCGCTCACGCCCGGTCGGTCCGCCGACGGCGCAGGACGAGGACTCCGGCCCCGGCCAGCAGGACGCCGCCGCCGGCAGCGGTCGCCGCGACGACAGGGAAGTTGCCGCCGAAGGCAGTGCCGCCGAAGCCCGCTCCGACGCCGCCGTCGGGGCTGAGGGAACCGGCCTGGTTGACCGCGGCGGTGCTGGGCAGCGCTACGTAGGGGAACGATGCGCCAGTCGGGCTGTACGGGGCGTTGACGCCGTCGCCGGCCGCGAGGGCGGGCACGATCTTGCCGGTCTGCGCGGCGCCTTCCAGGGCCTGGAGCTCGATGTCGAGGACGTCGTCGGTGAGCCGGCGCCCGTTGGGGAAGCCGGCCAGGTCCTGGCCGAGGACGCCGAGGCGGTTGGGCTTGGCGGCGGGCGCCACGGACATGTTCAGCCGCAGCTCCTCGCTCGGGGTGAACGCGTTCTTGTCGACGTCGCCGTTGAGGAGCTGGGAGTTGAGGTCCGCCTTGATCGGTCCGCAGGCTTTGCAGATCCCGGAGAGGAAGATCTCCACCAGGTCGTTGCGGGGGGTCGCGGGGGCCGGCACGCCGTAGATGCTCTGGACGACCTTGGGCAGGATCGGGTCCTTGACCGCGTCGACGACCGGGGTGACCGTGTGGTCCTGGTCGGGGCTGATCGTGTTGAAGGCGTCCTTGTACTTCAGCGGGACGACCACCTCGTTGACGAGCGGGTTGCCGAGGCGGGAGACCTGGTGCCATCCGGATCCGGCCCCCGACCCGTCCCTGCCCGGCGCCTTCCCGTCGTTTGCAGCGTCCGTGTTGCGGTTCGAGGAGGTGCCTTGCGCGCCCTTGCTCCCTGACGAGCTGACCTCCGCGCCCTGACGGTCGGTGGTGGACCATACGCCGATCACCGGATTGCGGGTCGGGTTGCCGCCCAGTGCGAGGTCCTTCTTGGGCACCTGGATGGTGATGGTGTTGACGTTGTAGCCGGCAAGCGTGTTGTGGCCGGTCTCCGAGAGGTTCCCTCCGTAGAGGAGGTCGAAGACCCGCAGGTCCGCGAAGAACGGGTCGGACGCCTGTCCGGCGTAGGTCTGTCCGCCGTCCGGGAGTTGCAGGGTGGCCTGCTTGCGCAGCGACGCGTAGTTCGGCGTCGAGGCCTTGCCGACATTGGAGGGCGCGGCGGGGGCGTCCTTGAGCAGGGTCCTGGTGCCGCGGGCGTCGGTCACCGTCAGGTCGTAGGTCTGGCGGAAGTTCAGGGTCGGGTCGTCCAGTTTGTTGACGACGCCGGTGTTGTACAGGAACTGGTGGGCAGCGTCACGGATGTGGTCGGTGAACGACCAGGTGTAGGTGGTGTCGGCCTTGCCGTCGCCGTTGCTGTCGATCTTGATGTTGTAGTGGGCGTCGTTGGCGAACGGGTAGAAGTTCGGACCGCCGTTCGGCTCCTCGAACGGGATCCAGTTCGCCACCATCGTCACCGTGTCCGGCTTGTCCGGGCTGGTGAACGCGTAGACGTCGGTGTTGTCCGCCTTCGGGTCGCCCGCGATCAGCGGCGCCTCACGGTGGCTGGAGGCCGAACTGACACCTGGCGCCAGCCCGGCGAGGGCCGCGGCGGACACCAGGGCGAGAACGCCGGTAGTGGCGAGCGCACGTTCGGCCGGGCGGGCCGGGAACCTCCGGCGCGAGCGGGAGCAATCCATGGGCCATCCATTTCGGGTGGGAGCTGCCGCTCCGGGGACGGGAGGGCAGGCTGACGACGGTGGACACTCGAAGCCCCAAACGGAACGTCCTGACCCGGCCCGTCACGGGCGCAGGCCTCACTGCAATTGCGTCCGCAATGCGACTTAAGTTACGAATAAGTCACCACGGGCGTGTCAGGGCTGCAACGCTGGAACGCCGAACGGGCGTCCCAAGGCGCCTCACCCCGCCATTCAGCGGCGGACGCACGGCGGCGCCGCTCATTCGGCCCCCGCTTCGGCCTCCGGACTGGGGGTGGTCCACCGCTGCTCGATGCGGCCGTACTTCCACACCAGCAGGGCGCAGGCCCAGGCCGCGGCGAACAGCCCCACCACGACGAAGCCGACGGTGTTGAGGTCCAGTGCGGCGACCCAGCGCCAGAATCCGCCTGTCAGGGCGAGTTGGTCGGCGAGCAAGGCGAGGAGTTCGACCGTGCCGATGATCAGGGCGACGGCCACCGACAGGCCCGTGACGGTGAGGTTGTAGTAGATCTTGCGGACGGGATGCGAGAAGGCCCAGCCGTAGGCGACGCTCATGAAGGAACCGTCGATGGTGTCCAGCAGGCTCATGCCCGCGGCGAACAGCACCGGCAGGCACAGCACCGCGTACCAGGGCAGACCGGTGGCGGCGCCCGAGGCGGCCATGACGAGCAGGGCGACCTCGGTGGCGGTGTCGAAACCGAGCCCGAAGAGCAGGCCGACCGGATACATCTGCCAGGGCTTGTCGATCGAGTTCATCACCCGGCCCAGCAGGCGGTTCATCAGGCCCCGCTTGTCGAGCTGCTCCTCCAGAGCCTGCTCGTCCAGGACCCCGGCGCGCATCCGCCTCCAGACCTTCCAGATCCCGGCCAGCACGACGAGGTTGACCGCGGCGATGGCGTACAGGAAGGTCCCGGACACCGCCGTGCCGATCAGGCTCGTCATCCGGTGGAGCTGGGACCTGTCGTCCTTGAGGGACCCGGCTAGGGACTTCAGGCCGAGAGAGAGGAGGAAGGTGAGGCCGAAGACGACGCTGGAGTGTCCCAGGGAGAACCAGAACCCCACCGACAGCGGACGCCGGCCCTGGCTCATGAGCTTGCGGGTGGTGTTGTCGATGGCCGCGATGTGGTCGGCGTCGAAGGCGTGACGCATCCCCAGGGCATAGGCGGTGACGCCGATCCCCATCCCGAAGGACTGCCCGTTGGCGCTGTAGTGGCCGGGCACCACGACAACCACCAGAGTGAACCAGCCGACGATGTGCAGTGCCGCGATGAACGCCGCCATACCGGCGAGACGCCGCCGCTCAGGCCAGGTGAACATCCGCAGCGCCCGGCCCACAGGTGAAGCGGGGGGTGCGGATGCCGCGGTGCTGGGGGTGCTCGCTGCCATAGGTACTCGCCTTTCGTGCAGCGGGGCACGAGCATCTGCACCTCATTGAGCCCCTTATTGCAATGTATGAGCAGTTGGGACCAATAGTCAGGTGCGAGAGGTGCATTCGAGGGGCACTCGGGCGCGCTGCCACCCTCGCGCCGTGCTCGCCCGGATGCGGGGGACGCCGCGCTGGCCTCCGGGCCTGAAACTCTGCCGGTAGGCCGTTTCGGTGGCCGTGGTGAGCCGCACGGGTGAGAAGGCAAGCCGGTGGACCCTCGCGGAGCGCAGACGGGTATCACTGCGGTCACCAGGGCGGGCGACGCCTTCGGATGCCGTTCGGCGTCCCTCCTACGGCACCGGCGCGGAGGCGTCCCATGAGACATGGCCACCTCGGCCGACGTGTGGCAGCGGTGGCCGGCATCGCGCTGTGGCTGTTCGGCACGGCGGCGCCCCCCGCGCAGGCCCATCCGCTCGGCAACTTCTCCATCAACCACTACACCGGCTTCACGGTCCGCCCCGGCCGGGTGGATGTCCTCGCCGTGACCGACACCGCCGAGATCCCGACCCTGCAAGCGGCTACCGCCGTCGATACCGACCAGGACGGAATCCAGAGCGCGTCCGAACGCGCCGCATGGGCCGCGGCACGCTGCGCCGAAACGACCGGCCGACTGACCGTCACCACGCCGCGGCGCCTGGCCTGGACGACGGATTCCGCCGCCTTCGCCTACCGGCCGGGCCAGGCAGGACTGCGCACCAGTCGCCTGGAGTGCCGCCTCCACGCGCCGCTCGACCTGGCGGACGGACCGGTGACGCTGGAGGTGGCCACCGGCGTGGACGCGACCAGGGTCGGCTGGAACGAGATCACCGCCAAGGGCGACCGCACCCACCTGCGGCAGTCCACCGTGCCGACCGCCTCGGTCACCGACGAACTGCGCAACTACCCCCGTGACCTGCTGTCCACCCCGCGCGGGGACACCCGGGCCCACTTCACGGCGGCCGCGGGCGAAGGCACGTCCAGCGCCGCCGACCCGACGGCCGGCCCGGGTTCCGGCGGCCTCACCGGCCGGGTCGAGGCACTGTCCCGCCAACTGACTTCACTGACCGGCGCCAAACACCTCACCGTTCCCGTCGGCTTGCTGGCCGTGCTGCTCTCGATCGTGCTGGGCGCCGGCCACGCGCTGCTGCCGGGCCACGGCAAGACCGTCATGGCCGCCTACCTGGCAGGCCGGCGCGGCAGAACCCGCGACGCGGTGACGGTCGGCGCCACCGTGACCATCACGCACACGGCAGGCGTCCTCGTGATCGGCCTGTGCCTCACCACGTTCTCCTCGCTGGCCGGCGACGCGGTACTGAACTGGCTCGGCGTCGTCAGCGGCGCACTGGTGGCCGTGGTCGGAGGGGTCCTTCTGGCCGACACCGTACGACGCTCACGCCGACGGCCCCCGTCCGCCACAGCCGACAGCCCCAGCTTGCAGATGGCCCCGGCCCTGGTCGGCGCCCCAAGCCCCACTCCTGCAAACAACGAGCCGGACGCCGCTGCGAGCCGGACCGCGTCTGAGCACGGACACACCCACGGCCATGCCGACCACCAGCCACACGATCACCACCACGGCCACGCGGATCATCGCGTCCACACCCAAGACCACACTCACAGCGAGTCGCACCGCCACGGACTGCTCGGGCACCACCACTCCCACCCGACGGGCGACGGCGAAGCGCCACCCTTCTCCACCCGCGGCCTGATCGGTCTCGGCGTCGCCGGAGGCCTCGTCCCCAGCCCCTCCGCACTGGTCGTCCTCCTCGGCGCGATCGCGCTGAGCCGGACCGTCTTCGGAGCCGCCCTCGTGCTGGCCTACGGCCTCGGCATGGCGGCCACCCTCACCGCCGTCGGACTGCTCCTGGTCCGCCTCGGCGACCGGGCCGGACACCTCGCCAACCGCCCGCTGCTCGCCCGGGTACGCCGCATCGCCCCCTACACCGCGCTGCTCACCGCCGCTCTCGTTCTCCTCGTCGGCCTCGGCATGATGGCCCGCAGCCTGCAAACCGTCCTGTAGCACCCGGGAGATCCCATGGCACGCCGACCGATCGCCCCCGTCGCCGCCCTGCTCAGCGCCCTCGCACTCAGCGGATGCGGCGCCTCGGCCGACGGCGCACTGGACACACAGGCCAACGACCCCACCCCCGTGTGCCGAGTCCACCAGAAACAGCCGCCCGGCAGCAGATACACCGCGGGCGCCAAGGCCGACACCGCGGCCCTCCTGCAGATGCTGCGCTACTACACGGCCAACGGAGCCAAAGCCTTCTGCGACGGCAAACCATCAACCGGCACCGACCGGCGCTGGACAGACCTCTACACCGCACTCGGCGCCAGAACCAGCGCGGCGAAACACTAAAAAGGCGAGTTCCCGCTCTCCACAACAGGATCCCCGCCGACTTGGCGCATCAGGGTCCCAGGAGCGGCATCGCCGCGGCATCGTCCCACCCCGCGACGTCGACCGATCTGCATCGACTCCCGTATCCGAACTTCACGACCTGACCGGCGGATCCCGTCCAGGTCGCGCGTCACAGTTGGACATGCACCCCGACGGCCCGCAGCAGCCGTATCGCCGCAACCCGCTGGTGACGCGGACGATCCTCGGTCGGCAGCTCGCACAGCAGTTCCTGCGGTACGCGGTCGGCCCACGGCAACAGGGCTGCGGTCGCCTGCCGGACCACCGCCGCCGACGGGTCGTCCAAGAGCGGTCGTACGTCATCGACGCGCACCGCATCCAGGGCCCTCAGCCCGGCCACCGAGCAGGCACGTACGCCGGGGACCGGGTGCGTGAGGAGAGCCCGAATCCGGTCCGCGTCCTCGGGCGTCCCGCACTCGCCGAGGCCCACCGCGGCGGCGGGCCGGCCCGCGGGGTCGGCGCACAGCGCACGGTACAGAGGCGCCGGGTCCGTGCCGCCCTGCCGCAGCACCCACCGGGCGCACGCCCGAACCACGGCGGACCGGTCGGTGAGGAACGGCTCCGCATCATCGTGCCGCCCGGACCGGCGCAGGGCGGTCACCCCCGCCGACCTGACCCGGGGCTGCCGGGACCCGAGCAGCGGCACCACAACATCGGCGAACTCCTCGAAGGTGCCCTCGCCGAGAGCGGCCACGGCCGCTTCGGCGCACAGGTCCTGCACCACGACGTCGTGGTGGCGGCCCGCAATCCGAGCGAGCCGCGCCATGGAGAGCAACCGCCGCTCGACGGCGACGCGGTGCGCGAGGCGGGCCGTGGCCCGGTCGCTGCTGTCGAGCAACGCCTCGACTTGCACGGCCGGGCCCGAGCGCAGCGCCCCGGTCAGCAGGTTCTGGGTGAAGCCGCCCCGTGAGCGGCCGCCGACCCGCAGGATCAGCGCGGCGTGCGCGGCCAGCCGGTACGGGGGCGCCTCGGCCAGAATCGCGCGGGCTCGATCTCGTACCGGCCCCGCCCAGTCCGCGCAGCGGATGACGACCAGCGCAAGCAGCGCGGGCCGCTCCTTGGCGTGGCCCAGCGCGGCCTCCCGGATCCGGCCGTCGGGGTGGCAAAGGGCAAGGGCGAGTTCGGTGTCAACGGGCTTCCGGGCCCAAGTAACCGTGGGAGGTGACGCATCCGGGCTCCACCTCAGCCGTCGCCCGGACGGCGACGCCTTCGAATGGAAGAGCTCCGGGCATTGCCAGGCCAGTTCGCGCACACGGATGTCCAGGCCGATCCAGGACTCCGGGTCCGTCACATCGAGCACCTGGTCCGGAGCAATCCCGGCGACCAGGCGCCTGACAGCCTCGTCTTCGCTGGTCAGCATGGGGGAAGCCTAGTCACGATCCGGCCGATTTTGTTGTGTGGGGAGTACAGCGGCGACAGGCGCACCGACTGGGCGACGGCTTCGCAGGGACTGCCATCGTGCCCTTCGCCCCAGTAGTCACGACCAGAGCCAGAGCCGAACGGCGGCCGAGATGAGGGCGGTGTGCATGCCGTAGGCCCAGTTGTCGTATCTCTTGGCCACGGCACCGGAGCCCTTGAGGGCGTTGATCGTTCGCTCTGCTTCGTTCTCCTTTGTAGATGGTGGTGTCGAAGCCTGTGGGGCGTCCGCCTTTCCTGCCCCGGTTGCGACGGTCGGCCCGCTGATCTTCGGTTCGGGGATGGTGTGCCTGATCTGTCCTCGACGCAGGTAGCCGCGGATGCAGCGGGACGAGTACGCGTTGTCGCCCCCGAGGCGATCAGGGCGTGCCGAACCCGCCCGCCGCCGAGCCGGCCTACATGGATGAGGTCCACGACAGGGACGAGTTGCGGGGCATCGGCCCGCTGGCCCGGTGCTATCAGCCGCGCCAGCGGGCGACGTCCACCTCTCCCGCGAAGTGGATCTTGCACAGGGATCCCGTGGACGATCCTGCGGTGGCTTTCCCAACGGCGGCCCCGCTTACCGGACTTCGGAAGATGCAGCTTCCACCCGGCCCGGTCGTCGCTTGCGAGATCTTCCCGCATCACGGGCATGCCAACGAGCAGGAGTCGCGAAGTCACGTGATCCGTCGGACAGGCCCAAAATGATCAAGCGGAAGGACTACGGTCGCGCCAACCTCGACCTGCTCCGCCGTCGCATACTCGTCGCGGACTGCTCCTGCCCGTGCCCGTCGGACAGACAGGCAGGCAAGACGGCCAACAGCCCACCTCGGGACGTCAGTCCCACCATGAGACGACAGCAAGGCCCCGCTCCGAGGCTCCTGCATAGAACTCTCGCAGAGCCTCGAAATGGTCCATCAGATACGTTCTGGCGCCGTCGCCGAGGCCTTCGGCTCCGTGGCCGATCAACGCTCCTGCCTCATGAATGTCGAGCGGCAGCACCTCCAGAACGGCCTGGAGGTCCATCTCCCCGAGCAGGCCGCAGACTCGCCAGACTGCCAACGGTTCAAGGGCGGCCGGTGCAGGTCCGAAGGGCCCGATGGCATGAGGATGAGCGTTGAGGAAGTCAACATCCATTGCTACACCGCCGTCGGTGGCCTGCCTGAGCGCGGCGAGGTGCACTTCGCTGACTCCTGCAAACCGGCACGCACGTTCAAGCATGACTGGGGCCCAGTCCAGGTCGAGGCAGTCAGCCTCCGACGGATCCCACTGGTGATCCCCATCGGAGGACTCCTCTGCGCGCGTCCGGCAGAGGGCGAGATACTCCGCAGTGACTCGGGCAAGCTGCTGGGTGACGGCCACGGCAACCAGTATCCCGGGGGCGTCCACCCCTTTTTCGAGTATCTGGCCGTCACAAGATCTTCGCCAGAGCCCGTAATTCCCCTCGGACTGTGGCCACGTAAGTCCCAGCCCCTGCCCTGCGCCCTGCGCTCCGTAGATGTCTTGGTAAGCGGAATTCTCCCGTGTTGAGCCTTCGGGCTCGGCAGGAGGAACGTCAGACGGGTGTGCGAGAGGTTTGTCGGATGCTGGAGCCCGCCAGGTCCCCGGGCCTGAAGACAGCCGCGGCAATGCGGAGTTGAGGTGGCAGCGCCGACCACAGCTCGTCGAGGAGGTCGCTGCTGGTCTCGGCGGTGGTGCGAATCTCCGTGAACGGGGCGCCGGTGGCGACCTCCTGTCCGTTCGAGTGGTACGTCGTCATGAGCACTCCCTGGTTGGGAGGCAGGTCGCTGATGTGCAGGGTGAGCCAGTTGGTGGCAGTGCGGTCTCCTGCGCTGTGCCGGGCGGCGCCGAACCAGGCCCGGACGCCTTCGTTGTCCGCGATCACGGTCAGGCGGGGGGTGAAGATCGGCGGATCGGGTTCGTAGTCCAGACCGTCCAGGGCCTGGAGCGGAGCCTGTCCACAGGCGAGTCGGTCGGCCACGGTGGAGACCTGCTCTCCGTTGCCGAAGACCAGCCAATCAGGACTCTGGCAGGCAGCGACGTAGTGCCGGAGGTGGTCGTGTTCGCGTGCGTCGGAGGGCGTGACGATCAGTTCGCCGGCCGTCGTGTGGTGCAGGGTGCGGGCCTGGGAGGCGGGGCTGCGCCCGGTGAGGAAGTAGGCGCCGAACGTGGTGCCGTCGCCGGTGATGCACCACAGCACGCCGCGGCCGGGGTAGTCGTTGTCGGCCAGTACGTCTTTCAGCAGGTCCACTGCGGTTGCGTCCCTTCGTTTGATGGCTTCGCGTCGCGAAGTCGGCGGTGACATCCAAGCGGATGCGGGCCCATCCCACCTGTCCGTCGCATCGTGTCCCGATCCTCGCGTCTACCTGGTGCTGCTCCGCGCAAGTTCGTGGAGGGGTGGTGATCAGGCGGCCTGCCGGAGGTGGCTGGACGGCCGGGGTGTCGTCTGGCGCGGTCGGCGATCGTGCGGTGCGACCAGGTCGCTTCCGGGTGCTGGGGCTGGTGACAGTGGCCTCTATCGCGACTCTCACCGGGGGCCCGTAGGTCTGCTAGCGGCCCAGTACCGCGCCGCCGTTGAGGCCGATCACCTGTCCTGTGAGGTAGCCGGCCGCAGGGGAGGTCAGGTAGCTGACGGCGGTGGCGACGTCCTCGGGGGTGCCAGCACGGCCGACCAAGGTGTCGGCGATCTTGCTGGCGTGGAACTCCGGGGTCCAGTCCGCGCCGAAGATCTCGGTGTCCGACACGTAGCCGGGTGCCAGCACATTGACGGTGATGCCGTCCGGCCCCAGCTGCCGCGCCAAGCCGAACGCCCAGCCGTGCAGCGCGGCCTTGGCGGCTGCGTAGGAGCCGGCCGAGTGCGGCCCGGCGCCGCCGCGTTGGGCGGCGGCCGAGCTGATCACGACCAGCCGTCCGCCTGGGCGGCGCAGGTGGTCGAGCAGTGCGGTGGTGAGTAGGACAGCGGTCAGCAGGTTGGTGTCCAGGTCCCGTCGCCAGGCGTTGGCCAGCGCGTCGAGGCTCCCGTCGGCGGGCTGGGTGATCACCGCTCCCGCGTTATTGACCAGGGCGTCAACCGGGCCGATGTCCGCGATCGCGTGTGCAGCATCGTTCACCTGGGATGGGACGGTCAGGTCGGCCGCGATCGGCACCACACGGGGAGTTCCCACAGCGCGGTCGATCTCGGCTCGGGCTCGTTCCAGTACGTCGATGCGCCTACCGAGAATGACCACCCGGCTCCCGGCTGCGGCGAGCTCGCGTGCGATCGCCTTCCCGATGCCCGTCCCGCCACCTGACACCACTGCGACTCGCTGCTGCATCACTGACCCCGCCCTCGTCCATGATCACCTTCGGCCTGTCAGGCTAGTCCTGCTCCGCGCAAGTTGGTGGAGGAGTGCTGATCAGGGCGTCGGGTCGCCGAGGTAGAAGCCGCACGCACAGTCCAAGGCGTCTTCAGGTGAGCCGACGGGCAGCCCGGTGGGCAGGAAACTGTCCACTCACTCGACGACGGGTGGTGAACAGCGAATGCAGTCGCCGGCGCCCCTGGGGCCGGCAACGGCCGTTAGGCATCGTGAGCCGTCAGGCAGACGGCAGGGCCGCCTTCGGCCTGCTCTCTGCCCCGGCAACCGTGCGATGCAGGGGAACCGCGAACGCGGCGACGAACAGGCCGAAGAAGGTGATGGGCAACAGGCATAGGAGCTGTGCGGGATCATCCCGCAGCCAGTGCCGGTTGCCCCACCAGTTCGCGCTGCCGTCCGTCACCATCACAGCGTTTGCCAGCCAGATGCCTTCCCGCCGCACAAGTCCCACCAGCACGGCAGCCAGTGGATCGAGGAGCACCAAGCTCACGAAGAACGCCTGCAGAGGAAGTTGTGGAAACGCCGCATAGGCGTGGATGCCGCCACGCACCAGATCTGCAACGTGGGAACCCGTGCCCTCAGTCAGACCGACCAAGTACACCGCGAGAACCCATCTCGCCCACAACGGATTCGCGCCCCACCGCTCCCGCAGCTCAAACCCCACCCCGGCAGCCTAGACGAGCGCCCGAGCATCTGCGGAACATACGCCAACGGGGTGTGATCACGAGGTCCCAGGACAGCTTCTCGCGCTGGTTCGAGCCCGGTTGCCGCCAGTTGAACTCAACCGAGTGGTCCTTCATCCTCGCTGGCGGCCTTCTCACGTCCTGAGGATCAAGTAGATCCTGTATCAGCGTGTCCACCCCTCACGGGAGGCCCCGTACTGCCCCCAGCACTCCGAAGCCAACCTGACCTGGGCGCTCATCACCATGATGACCCGACGCCTGACCCGAACAAGCCCGCGGAACAGCCGGTAGACGAGGAAACTCTTGGCTGATCAGGGGCAGCTAGATCACTTGGCTGAAAGGCGTTGCACCAGCCGTGGTGACGATGCACCTCTGACCAAACCGCTTCGCCGAGTTGAGTACATCAGGGATCATGAACCATGCCCCCTGACTGGCAACTCACGGAGGATGTCGATGACTTCCTCGCCCGAGCAGCCCTGGCACCCCCGCTGCTCCCGCAGCACCCGACAGCCTGCGCCGGCTCCCTCCAACCGGGCCGCAGCAAACAGATACGCCGGACGTGCTCAAACTCTTCCCGCGACAAGCTCTCCGAGCTCCGCAAGAACGCGCGACTCCAAGATCCCGACCCCGTCGAAGGTCCGTGGTGCCATAACGAAGACGATCAACGCGGTCGGACGGATCCCCGGTCCACGGCGGCAAAGTAGTGGCTCAAAATGTCATGGCTATCCGGAGTGAACAGGTTCTCCCGCATCGACCGGCGGAGCTCGGGCTCCGACAGCCAGCCGTGCCACACCACCTCGTCCGGGTCGGGATTCAGATCGTCCGACACGACGGCCTCGTGCACGGCAAGCCAATGGGGACTGAGCCCGCTGCGGTTCAGGAACTTCACGATGAAGCGGACCGGCGCTCGAACGCCCAGTTCCTCGGCCAGTTCACGCGATGCGGCTTCCTCGTAGGACTCACCCGCGGCAACGGCACCGCCGGACGCTACCTCGTAGTGCCCGGGGAACCGACCGAGGTGCTCGGAACGGCGTTGCACGAGGATCCGGCCTTCCCGGTCCCGGGACACCGTCACGGCGATCCGATGCAACCAACCATGGCGAACGGCCTCGCCCCGGCCGACCACCGCCACGACCTGGTCATGCTCGTCGACCCGCTCGACCATCTCATCCTCGCGCTCCACGAGTGGCTGCCGAGGTGCGACCACAGAGGCGGATACCTGCCGCCGATTGAGCTTCTCCAAGACTCGGTCACGCAGAAGCTCGTACTCCTCACGGAGCCTGCGCCACTCGGTCACGGGCGGCCGGGGAATGACGATGCCGCCAGTGACGGTCTCCTCCGGCCCGAACTGCTCGCGGGTGAGATCGACCTCAATGCCCATGCCCAGGCGGTTCCACCAGTGGTAGTCCACACGCTCTCCGTCGACGTGGACCTCCCCGCGGATCAGCTCGCCTCCCAGCAGGTCCTTGAGCACCATGGCGGTCACCCCGCACTGGTCCCGAGCCGGGTTGTCCGCGGTCCAGCGCGATCGGAACTCAGGCGTGCACGTCTCGGCACTCCAACTGCTGCGAACGGCTTGTTCGATGTCGGAAAGAAGCAACGGCGTCATACCCGTGATCCTGCCTGCAAGCACTGACAACGGCCGGAGGCGCTGCCTCGCAAGATCCTCCGCTCCGTCTTCGGTGAGAAACACTCGGCCTTCCCTGCGGCAGGTCACGCCCGCGCGGTACCTGGGCCGGTGCGCCGCGACCGCTGCCCCTCGGCGGTCTCTGTCTCAGCTGAAGGGGACCGATCGGTAGGGCGTCTCAATCGATCCGGTCGCCGCAGCTCACCACCCTGGGGCCGAACCAGATCTTTTGAGACGGGACGGTCGCTGCGGAAACCAGGAGAGACGGCTCCGTGCGCTGGGGCTGAAACCAACCGGGGTGACCTCGCGTGACCCCGTGGAGTCGGTGAGCGCCGTTCGTTCCATGACCTCATGGAGACCAATGCGGATCAGTTGGCGCGCAACCCGTCTGGCTGGCCTCCGATGTCCACTGGAACCTCGAACAGGCGCGATCCCGATACTGCCCAACCATGACGTCGCGGATCCCTGACCCCCGGTCGGCAACCCCTCCATCGGCATCGCCGAGGAACAGAACGGCTGCCTCCTCTCCGACTCCCACCAGCACGCTACTGCCACGGGCCGACAAGGAGGAACCACCAGCCGTACGAACCAGACGATCACGCCCTCGCCCCATCCCGAGGCCGACTGGCCACCAAGATCCACCTCGCCTGTGACGGCCTCGGGTGCCCCTTGCCATCCTGCTGGCACCTGGCCAACGCCACGGCAGCATCTGCGCACAGGCCCCCTGGAACGGAATGGGTTCGGGCCCCACGCACCTGGTCTGGCCAGCCACGCTGCCGGCCAGACCAGGACATCGCCGACAAGGCCTACAACTCGACGAGTTGCCAGCGGCGCCATAGGGCGAACGTTGTCCAATGCGGCACCAGCCCACGAGCACTGCCTCGCACGGCTTGCGGACGCCGGCGCCGATCAGGCGGACTTGTGGCGGGCGCCGCCCTCGATGTGGATCGTCTCGCCGGAGACGAAACCCGCACGCAGGAGCCACATCACCGTGTCGACGACGTCGTCGGCCGCGCCGTGGCGTCCGACGAAGGTCCCGTCCGCGCTCTTGCTCAGCAAGGCGGTCTTCTTGTCACCGAGGCGATCCCATGCGCCGGAGTCCACGACACCGGGCGAGACGGCATTGACCCGTACGGGCGCCAGATCCGCCGCCAGGTGACGCGCGGCGTACTCGACCGCGCCGTTGGTGACGCCCTTGACGAGTGATCCCGGCCCAGGGCGCCAGCCGACCACACCGGAGAACAGCACCATCGACCCGGTCGGCCGCAGGACCGGTGCGAAGTGCTTGGCCACCAGCATCGGGCCGACCACCTTCGCCGTGAACGCGGCCAGCAGTTTGTCGCGATCCAGCTCGGTCGCGCGAACGTCGTGCGGCGCCGATCCGGTCGTCACGATGTGGTCGATTCCGTCCTTCAGCCGTTCTGCCGCGGCCGCGAGCGTCGACTCGTCCTGCAGATCGACCCGCACCGCTGTGGCACCGATCTCGCTCGCCAGAGCGCCGGCCGCAGCCAGATCGCGGGCACCGACAACAACGTCGTACCCGTCTTTCGCCGCACGCCTCGCGACGGCCGCGCCCAGCGCCCGCGCGCCGCCGATGACCAGGATCCGTTCCATGTGTATCGACTCCCTTTCGTAGGATCGGATGCCACGGTATGGTTTTGATACCGGTATCTTCAACGAAACTGGGAGCAGCGATGGGCAAGGCGTACAACGTGATGGCAGCAACCTGCCCGAGCCGCACGGTGCTGCACCGTATCGGCGCCCGCTGGACCGTGTTCGTCGTCAACGCCCTGGATGACGGGCCTCGCCGCTTCACCGAACTGAAGGGGCACATCCGGGGTATCACCCCGAAGAGCCTCACCGAGACCCTGCGCTCCCTGGAAGTCGACGGTCTGGTCAGCCGCCACGAGTACGACGAGAACCCGCCCCGCGTCGAGTACGCCCTGACACCACTGGGCCGCTCTCTGCTCGTCCCGCTCCGCGCCGTACGACTCTGGGCCGAAGAGCATGTCCCGGACATCGAGGCGGCCCGATCCCGCCAGCCGATTCTCTGACCCATGAGTCGACTGCGTACGTGAACCCCGGTCGCGGCCGGTGCGGTCAGGGTCTCGGCGGGTCCTCACGGGCAATCATCCGACACCCCAACACCCGTTGTACATCGGCGAGTTCGGCCTGGACCCCGTTCGGCATCCGGGCGAAGTTCCTCTGCCCGTGCCCGGGCAGCGTCTCCCGGCCCTCCCCCATCCCCATCACCGACGTCAACCCGCAACTTGGCTTCGCCGAGAACGAATTCACCGCCCCGAACCATCCCAGCGAGACGACGAACTCATGCCTGGCCATCGGGAGTTCAGCGATCACCTGCGGCAAGACAACGGCTTCGTGTCCTGGGCGGCCGGCATGCGTGCCGGGTCGAAAGACTGGACCCGGCTCGAACACCTCCGCCGCAAACGACTCCAACTCACTACGCGCCACAGCAATCTCGTCCGGAGTCGCGCACCATCAACGCCACACCAATCCCCAGGTCACGCACCACTCCAGCCAACCTGGCCATGCACCACTAGACACCCATCACGTACCACTGTCTCGGCGACGCGCCCCGCAAGTACAGATGTCGGCCTCGTCCTACGGGGCGTGCGTACCGCGTGAGCGGTGCCCCGTTGGGGAGGGTGAGACACGCTTCCTCGACCAGCAGGGCCTCGCTCTCTGTCAGGCGGCAGCGGTGCAGGCGGTCTCGTTGGCGGTCGCCCCCCAGCATCGTGATGTGTTCTCCCTCTACGGCCATACCCTCGGGAGCGACCACAGGGGTCCTGCGTAGTCGAATGACACCGTTGGCCCGGAGCTCCAGCAGGGGAAAGGTCGGGTAGTAGTTGGCCCACGCGACACCGTCGTCGACGTTCAGGGCATAGACCGTATCGATGTATTCGACGCCCTTCGCAGGCGTGTACCCCCATTGACGGTTACCGCCACTGTCCCAGCGCACCAGGCCGGCGGCGCTGATCGGGTCGCTGTAGACGCCCTCGTCGAAGTAGGCACTCCATACATGGTGCCGTCGGTCTGCCATCAGGTACTCGACCGCGGACCCCATCGCGAAGCTGCGACGGCGGCGCCCGTCCGTCCCGTAGATCTGCGCGTTCTGGTCCCCTGCTGCGCCGTACCCCTGCACAACGAACCGGCCATTGGGCAGCGCGTCGAGATGGGTCACCCGCAGACTCATATTGCGCAGCGACTGTTCGCGGACTGCGCCCTCGTTGTCGATGACCAGAAGCGCGTCATACGGATACATACGGGGCTGAGGGGAGGGCCTGGCGTACGGACTTGGGCGGAGTTCCGCGTCGGGGCAGATCAACCAGAGAGTCCGGCCCCAGGCGTCCACAGTGGTCGCCAGAACCTTCTGGTGGTCGTACTGCCGAGGCAACAGTGCGTGAGGACGCAGTGCCACCTTCCTCAAAAAGATCACCTCACGGGCGAACGAACATGACTCGCCCATGATCGCATCCTCCAAACCCGTTCGACCAGAGCGCCAACCCTTCGAGGTCGGAAGCCCGGTTGACGGACTGTTCTCCCCACAGCTTGCCGCCCTCGACCAAGGTGAGCGCTCCGAGAGCCCACCACACCAGCCCTTTTGGCCCTGCGCCTCCACGTCGGCGGAGGCTGCGTGATTACGCATCGGTGAGGCACTCACTGCGGAGGTGGATGCGCAATGAGTCCGAAGTCCTGCGCAGGGGAAGGGTGCGGGCGGCTTCGCGGGGTGGGAGGCCTCGTCGGCTGGACTCGGTCACGTCGTGCGCAACCGCGTTGCGCGATCTTTCTCGGGCGCGTCGGCGCACAGACTCATGCGCAGCGGCCGCTCTCTCGTGCTTCTCCGGCGGTGTCTCAGCCACGATGCGGTGCCATCCTTTTCTGAACAGTCCCTCCAGCCAGGTCTTCATCCAGAGCTGCTCCTCCTTCCGTCTATACGCTCCGCGCTGATGCTGCTGCCGACCACGCCAGCCGGCACCACCTCGCGACGCCGCCGACCGCGGTTCCGACAGGCCCGCCGGCGGAATCGGCCTCCGTCCCGAACTCGGCGCCACAGCGGGCGCCGACGAGGAGGCGCACCAAGCCGGCACTGTCGTGGACGGTGGGCGGCCGTCTGAGTCCGCTCGGTACGGCCGCCCAATCGTAGGCGACGGGCACAACGGTCAGTCGCTGGCCGTCCACCTGCACGGACTGAAGTGGGCTCATCCAAAGGCGTGTTGGGGGTAAGCGGGGGTGTGCCGGATTAAAGCAGCTCGGCTGTCGGCGTGAGTTGGCCCCAGCGGCTGGTGGCATGATCTCGGCATGACTGCAGTGCCGCCGCGGACGATCCGCGCCGTCGACACCGATCGGCTCCTGCTACTGGAAATGGAAGCGGCGCGTACGGGCTTCAGCCAGCGGCTCGCGGCCGATTGGCTGCGGGAGCACGCCCGAGGCGGGGCGGTGCACTATCTGTTCCCGACAATGGAGCATCGGTTCAGCCATCGACCGGAAGTGTCCCCGCAGTGGCGGTGCGAGCTGTTGCTCACGGTCCGGACCGGCGAGGAGGTATTGAGCCTGCTCGACGTCCTGCCTGCCACCTTCCAGGGACTGCCGGAGACACTGGACGCAACGGCGAAGACGGACATCGCGGCCCGCATGAGGCGGGCACCCGCAGTACGAGAGTGGGCGGGTGAAAAGGGGTGATCCCGGCGCACGCCTGGGCTCCTGGGTCCAGTTGGTCGGACTGTGCCGAAGAGCGCACGGCTCGGACAGCGACGACAAGCCACGCTGCCCCGTTCTGAACTTCGGCTACCGCAGTCCCACATGACGTTGCGTCACTGCGCCCGAACCCTATTGATCGTCCTCACGGGATTTTGTGCCTGGTCCCACGACTCACGGACAGAACCAGGCCGGCGTGAGTCCCGAGAGACCGCGTCGTTGAACAGGGCTACGAAGCAGGCGAGAAGCCTCCGACGTCGCGGACACGCAGGCGGCATTGTCGGGCTGGATCAGCGAGTAACCGTAGAACGCCATCGAGCCCGTGCTGGGGATATCCCCCATACCGATCCTGGGGTGCACCGGATCGCCTGCGCCCCAGGGCGGACCTAGCGTTTGGCCATGACTTCGACTTCGCGCAGGCGCCTCGCCGTGGCCCTGGCCACCGCCATGCTGCTCGCCGCCGAGGTGGGCACCGCCGTCGCCCAGCCCACGGGCCCCTCTCCTGCGGAGCAGTTACGCGAGGACACCGAGGCGATCCACGCCCTCGGTATCAGCGGCGTGCAGGCCCGCGTGATCACGCCCGACGGTCGGCACTGGATCGCCACCAGCGGCACCGCCGACCTGAACACCGGCCGACCGGTCGCTTCCGACGGCTACTTCCGGATGGCCAGCACGTCCAAGACGCTGGTCGCCACCGTGGTCCTCCAACTGGAGGCCGAGCGCAGGCTGTCCCTGAACGACACGGTCGACCGCTGGCTGCCAGGAGCGGTGCACGGCAATGGCAATGACGGCCGGCGGATCACCATCCGCCAACTGCTCCAGCACACCAGCGGCATCCACGACGACCTGCCCGGATACACCACGCAGGACGAGTACTACCAGCAGCGCTACGACGTCCACACCCCCGAGCAGTTGGTCGCCCGCGCCATGGCCCACGCGCCGGACTTCCCACCCGGCGAAGGCTGGGAGTACTCCAACACCGGCTACGTCCTGCTCGACATGATCATCCAGAAGGCCACCGGCCAGCCCGCCCACCAGGAGATCGAAGACCGCATCCTGCGCCCGCTCGGCCTCGACCAGACCCGATGGATGGGCACCTCGCCCGCCCTTCCCCGGCCTCATGCCAAGGCCTACCAGCTCTTCGGCCCCGATTCCGTGGTGGACGTCACCGACCAGATACCGGTGGACTACGAGAACCTTTCGTTCGCCACGACCACACGGGACGAGAACGGCTTCCTACGCTCGCTGCTCGCGGGCCGCCTGCTACCGACACGGCAGCTGGCCGAGATGAAGCAGACCGTCCCCGTGAGCGCGGAGGTCCAACAGCTGTGGCCCGGCGGCCGGTACGGCCTCGGCCTGGCCGAACGACCCCTGAGCTGTGGAGGAACCTACTGGAGCCACGAGGGCGGGGACGGCGGCTACATCACCCTCAACGGCGTCACCGACGACGGCAGGCGAAGCGCCGTGGTCTCCATGTCCGAGGCACGCGGCGACACCTTGGAGCACATCCTGGAGCAAGAGAACGCGGCCAGCGCTCTGATCGACCACGCACTGTGCGCCCGGGGGCCCAGCAGCCCGTGAGGGAAGGCGCATATCAAGATGGCGAGATGGCGACAAGCGACTTCGTTGACCCGTCGGTGGCGAGGCGTGGAGCCCGTCGTGTCACGCAGTGGTGACTGGCTCAGCTCAGCCCCGGCAGGCTGCGCAGTTCCCCGATCCGTAGGATCCGGGCAAAGAGCAGGAACACCAGGACCAAGGCGATGCCGCCCGCGGTCAGCGAAAGCGCCGGCGTCCAAGACGCTGATGCCAAGCCCTGACCGCAGGAGCGGGCGATGAACCACCCGGTACCCGCGGCCGCGGTGGCGGCCGCCGTCAGCTTTGCGTAGGTGCGACAGATACGCCGACCGTCCAGCAGCCCCTGCGTGCGTCGCCGCAGGCGCAAGGCTGTCAGCAGCAGGCCGATCGCGTAGGACAGCGAGTAGGCGGCGGCCATCCCCGTGACCGCCCAGCGCGGGGGCAACAGGAGGTGGCATCCGATGGCGAGAGCGATGTTGATGCTGCTGATCCACAGCGCCATCCGGAACGGCGTGCGGGTGTCCTCGAAGGCGTAGAAGGCGCGCAGCAGGAGGTACTGGGCGGAGAACGGGATCAGTCCCAGGCCGAAGGCTTGGAGCATGTGGCCCAGGGGGACGGTGCCGGCGGCGTCGACGGTGCCGTGGGCGAACAGCAGCCGAGCGATCTGAGAGCCGAAGGCGAGGAAGAAGAAGGCAGCCGGGACGATGATGACGCCGCTGATCCTCAGGGCGCGGGACAGGTCGGCGCGCAGGTCGTCGAGACGGTCCTCGGTCACTGCCCGGCTCATGCGCGGGAGCAGGGCGGTCACGAGGGAGACGGTGACGATCGCCTGGGGCAGCATCCAGATCTGCTGGGCGTAGCTGTAGGCGGTGTAGCCGACGCCGGCCCGCGGCAGGGTGGCGTCGGCGGCGGAGGCCAACCTCGTGACCACTGTGCCGGCCACGAGGTTGGCCAGCACGAACAGCAGGGTCCAGCGGGCCGCGTTCACACTCTTGCGCAGACCGGTTCCTCGCCAGTCGAAGCGCGGCCGGAACCGGAATCCGGCCGCGAGGGTGTAGGGGATCAAGGCGAGTGCCTGCAGGGCCAGAGCGATTGTGGTCCCGACACCGAGCAGCCTGATTTGGGCGTCCGTGATGTCCGAGACCTGCTCCGGAGCGGTCATCAGGCCGAGGTAGAGGCCGAACATGGAGATCAGGACGAGGTTGTTGAGGACCGGGGTCCACATCATCGCGCCGAACCGGTTCCGGGCGTTGAGGACTTGGCCGAAGATGCTGAACACACCGTAGAAGAAGATCTGCGGGAGCAGGAAGCGGGCGAAGACCACGGTCAGCTCGAACGCGTCGTGCGTGGCGGGTGTATCGCGTTGATAGACGCTGATGATCGCAGGGGCGGCCCACGTGGCGACCGCGGTCCCCGCACCGAGGACGCACAACACCAGGGTGACCAGGCGCTGTTCAAAGGCGGCGCCGCCGTCGGGATCTTCCGCGCGAGCCCGAACCAGTTGGGGAACCAGGACGGAATTGAGCGCGCCGCCGATCAGCAGGAAGTACAGGCTGGTCGGCACCGTGTTGGCCTGGTTGTACGTGGTGGCCAGCAGCCCCGTACCCAGCGCGGCGGCCTGGAGCACTTGGCGTATCAGGCCGGTGGCGCGCGAGACCACCGTTCCCGCCGCCATCAGCGCAGACGAACGCAGCAGTCCGCCCCCGTCTCTCGGCTTCTCCGGGGCAGCGTGTCTCCGTCTTGTGGACCGCTCTAACCGCTCGGGCGACGTCTCCTCGATCATGGGCACAATCTACGATCCATGCCTCCCCCGGCTGAAGGAGCCCCGGTAATCGAGGCTCAGGACAACCATCCTCAGGGCGCCGTCGCGGCCAACTGCGGACCTGCCTTCGTGAAGAGGTGAGCTAGGCTCGCGCTCGTGTCCGTCGACGACTTGCTCAGCCGGGCCGTGCGGGTGTTCGTCACGCGCGAGCCTCACGGCTTCCCGCGTCCGGATCCCGGCGGTCTCGAAGAGGAATTCGGGGATGCCGCCGCAGGGCTGCGGCCGAGGCTTGAGGCGTTGGTGACGGAGATGATGGAGCTGCCGCTGCAGGGCGAGGACTTGGTGGCTGGAACGCGAGCGGCGGAAGTGACCGTGAGCGTGCGGCATCCGGAGCTTGATCCGGATGCCATGGCCGCGCTCGGCTTCTACCACAGCTACTGCTGGCGGTAGCGCCGCATCAGCCGGCGTTGGATCTGACGCACGATCGCGATCGAGCGACAGGTCACCAACGGCGGCCGGGGAAGCGGTGGTTACGCCCGCACGCACCGCTCCGGACGGCGTGGCCTTATGCATCCGGGCGCAGTTGATCATCTCACTCTCCCGTTCGGTGGCCCCGGCAACGGGTCATGACAGGAGATCCAAGGTTGCTCCCACTCCCGCTCCCTCGGCCCGCTGGAAGGCCAGCCAGCTCAGGGCCAAGTCTTGCCAGGGCAGGCCGACCGGGGTGTAGGCGGTGATTTCCCGGCTGTGGGCGCGGGCGGGGGCCTCACCGCGGATGACCTCTCCGAGGGAGGCGGCAGCCGTGTAGGAGGGCAATCCGGCGTTGGCGAGGGCGCCATGCGTTGCCACCAGTGCGGCATCGTCGACGATCAGCCGGGCGGAGATGAGGACTTCGGGGGCAAGTTCCTGCTTTCCTGGTTCGTCGGCACCGAGCGCGGTCAGGTGCTGTCCCGGCCTCAAGTCCGTCAGATACAGCAGGGGTTCACGCGACCAGGTGGCCAGTACCACCACGTCTGCCGTGGCCGCGACCCCCGCCGGCGTGGATGTCACGGTGCCGCCGTGCCGCTGCGCGAAGGCGGCCGCCCGTTGCGCGTCGGTGTCGTGGACGAGCAGACGGTCCCAGGATCTCAGGGTGCGAAGTCCGCGGATGGTGAGTTCTGCCTGGGCTCCGGCTCCGATGACGCCGACCGTGCGGGCGCCGTCGCCGGCCGGCCGGGCGATCAGCTCGGTGGCCAGGGCCGCGGCGAGGCCGGTGCGCCAGGCGGTGATGGTGGCGGAGTCGATCAAGGCCGGCAATTCACCGTCCGTGCCGCTGTGGAGGCAGATCACCCCGCGCAGGGACGGGGCCGCGCCAGGAAACTTCGCGTTGACCTTGACCGTGTACGCGTTCGTCCCGGGAAGCAGTCCGGGCAGCAAGGCTGTCGCAGTGCCCGGGAAGGGAAGGTCGGTGCGCACCCGCTGCCCTGGCAGAGAACTCTGCACAGCCGCGGCGAACCGTCTCGCAGTACCTGGATGCAGTCTGAGGGGTTCAGCAGGTCCAACAGGTCCGTGCGCGTCAGGATGCGGGTCATGGGGGTCCGGATTTCACGCACTTACCCGGCGGCCCGTACAAGGGGCGGTGGCATGCCTGGTCACGGGCGGGTGGTGAATCGGCCGTCGGGCGGTTTGCGCAGCCAGACACGGTCGCCCGGCCGAGGTCAGCTCTGCCCCTTGACTGCGATCAACCCACCGCGGTCGGATACGGCTTCGATGGACCAGGGGCCGCCTTCCTCATCGGCATGGCGCAAGTAGTGCCGCAAGGTGGCTCCCTCGTCGAGTGCTCGGTAGTACGTCATGATCTCTGCCGTGATGCGCTCCGGATCAGCCACGAGGCCGGCCGTCGTGCCGGCGAGCACATATGGAAGCACGACGGAACTGGGGGATCGTGAGCAGGAGACGGTACGTAGCTCGGGGTGTGCCAGGTATATCGGATCTGGGACAACCGAGGGCGTCGATGGTGGGGAGACCTCTACGAGTTGTGTCCTGACGATCTCGTGGCCGAGCTGAACGGCCAGGCGGACCCTGCACGGATCACTGCTCTGATGAAGCGCTACAGGGCGCAGAAGCGATAGGTACGGCCGAAGCGGGGATGACGCTGGAAACCTGCATGCCATGGATGCGCCAAGCGAGGTCGAGGGTGCTGAGTGGCGTACCTGCTGGGCTCCTCGGCACTGGGCCGCCGCCACCCTGGGAACCGACGAGCATGTCGTCTCCGACCTGGAGGCATTCGCCTCAAGAGCCCGACCCTGCGGCGCCGTCACCATCGCCGTCACCGCCCTCGAACGCGGATCCGACCTGACCGCCGCTCCCGCACGACGCACCTCGCTCCTGCTGCGCAGCGCGGAGCTCGCCGGCGAACTCGGAAGTCTCACGGTCAACCCTGCCGACAACAGCCAGGGCGACTTCGAACTGCGAGCAGAGCGGCGGCGCCGCTGACACGACAGGTTCGTCGCCCGTTCGGCGTCCTGAACCGTCAACGCCACTGCCGGGGCTATGCCGTGTGCTGCGCGGCGAGGCGAACGGGAGCGTTCTGGGCGCCGTAGCCCTGGTAACCCGCATCGCGCTGGAGAAGTTCGAAGAAGAGGCAGCCGACGGTGCGGGTGTAGCAGTGGCGGAAGGCGCCGCCCGCGTCGCGGTCGTAGAGGATGCCGAGTTCCTGATAGATCTCCAGCTCGTCGTCCGTGAGGTCGAAGCGGGCGGCGAGGTCGTCGTAGTAGTTGGCGGGGATCTTTAGCAGGCGGCCGCCGGCGGCGCTGAAGCGGCGGGCGGCGGCGATCACGTCGTCGGTGGCCAGCGCGATGTGCTGGGCCGGTGCGTCGCCGTCGGTCGGTGCGGCGCCGACGGTGAGGACGATGCGCACGGCGCCGTCGGCGGTGCTGACGGCGCGGCTGCGCAGCAGTCCGTAGGGGTCGGCGACGTCGACGCTCTCCTGGGGGCGCAGGCCGAGGACGCCGCGGTGGAAGAGGGTGGCTTCGTCGAAGTGGTGCCAGGGCTGCGTGAGTGCCAGGTGGTCGATGCGGCCGATGCCGGCCGGGTCCGTCGCAGCGGCCGCGGTGGCTGCGGCGGGGTGGTCGTCGACGGGGATGAAGTCGGTCTGCCAGTCGGGCAGTTCGGGGCGGCCGGTGGCGCAGAAGAAGAGTTCGGTGCCGTCGGGGGCGGCCACCGCGTCGAGCGGGATGTCCTGGGGGGTGCGGCGGCGGGGCAGCACCGGGGCGAGGAGGGCTTCGGCGCGGCGGGCGGCGGCGGGCGGGTCGGGTGACTCCAGGCCGATCGCGGCGAGCGCGGTGCTCTCGCGGCGCGCGGCGGTGCCGGTGTTGACCAGGATGCGGGCCTCGCCCTGCTGCCAGAGGTCGACCGGCTTGCTGCGGTGCCGTGCGGTGCGGGTGAAGCCGAGTGCGCCGAGCACCTGGGTGACCGGCTGGGCGTCGGGAGTGGCCAGTTCGGCGAAGGCGATGCCCGACGGGATGTCCGGCGGCGGTAGTTGGGTGATCCCGGCGGCTTCCTGGAGGACCAGCAGGGAGCGGTGGGCGTCGACGGCCGTCGGTGCCGCCTCCGCCTGTCGGAAGACGTCGTTGAAGACCTCGAGGGAGAGGGGGCCGTCGTAGCCGGTGCGCAGCACGTGTCGCAGCAGGCCGGCGATGTCGAAGCCGCCTTGGCCGGGGAAGCAGCGGTAGTGGCGGCTCCACTGCAGTACGTCCATCGCGAGCAGCGGGGCGTCGGCCAGTTGGAGGAAGAAGATCTTCTCGCCGGGGATGTCCTCGATGCCTTTGGGGTTGCTGCCGCGGGAGAGGATGTGGAAGCTGTCCAGGCAGGTGCCGAGGGCGGGATGGCCTGCGGACTCGACAACGTGCCAGGCGTGGTCGTAGGTACTGATGTGGCGGCCCCAGGCAAGCGCCTCGTAGGCGACGCGGATGCCGAACTCCTGGGCCAGGGCGGCGAGTCGGCTCAGTTGCTCGGCGGCGAGATCGTCGTCGTCGAGGGCGAGCGGGGAGACGCTGGAGCAGACGAGGACGGTGTCCGCGCCGAGGCGTCGCATGAGGTCGAACTTGTGGCGGGCGCGGCGCAGATTGCGGGCGAACTCGTCGGCGGGCACCGCCTCGGTGTCTCGCATCGGCTGGTAGAGGTCGATGCTCAGACCGAGGTCGGCGCAGCGGGTGCGGATCTCCTCGGGGGTGAGGGGGCTGGCGAGGAGGTCGTTCTCGAAGATCTCCACCCCGTCGAAGCCGGCCCGCGAGGCGGCGGTCAGCTTCTCGGTGAGGGATCCGCTGAGACAGACGGTGGCGATGGACGTACGCACTGCATTCCTCTTTTCCGCTTGGTCGGTTGCCGCCGTGGGCGGGTGCTACTGCGCGGTGGGCACGGCGCCCGTCAACTGCCGGAAGTCCGCGAGCATCCGGGTGCTGTCCGGCTCCCGGCCGGTGAACAGCCGGAAGGCATCGGCGGCCTGGAAGACGGCCATGCCGCCGCCGTCGAGGGTGGCGCAGCCTGCGGCACGGGCGGTGCTCAGCAGCTCGGTTTCGAGCGGGCGGTAGACGACGTCGGCGACCCATAGGCCGGGGTGGAGCAGTTCGGCGGGCAGTGGCAGGCCGGGGTGGGCGGCCATGCCGGTGGGGGTGGCGTGCACCAGGCCGTGGGCACCGTCGGTTGCGGCCAGGAGGGCGGGCAGGCGTTCGGGGCTTGCCGCGGCCGCGCGGTCCGAGCCGAAGCGGCGGTTGAGGGCGGCCACGAGGGCGGCGGCCCGCTCGGGCAGAGCGTCGACGACGGTGATCCGCTCCGCGCCGAGGGTGAGCAGGGCGTGGGCGACGGCTGCGCCGGCGCCGCCTGCGCCCAGTTGCACCACGTGCTTGAGCGGTGCGTCGGGCAGGCCACGGGCGAAGGCCGCGGCGAAGCCGGTGATGTCGGTGTTGTGTCCGGTGGCACGGCCGTCGTTGTCGAAGACGACGCTGTTCACCGCGCCCAGCGCCTGTGCCTGCGGGCTGAGCGTGTCGAGGTGGGGAAGCACGAGCTGCTTGCACGGGTGGGTGATGTTGAGGCCGTCGAAGCCGAGGTCGCGGGCGGAGCGCAGCAGCTCGCCGACCGCCTCGGGTGGTACGCCGAGGGCGTCGATGTCGATGATGCGGTATACGTACCGCAGGACCTGTCGGTCGGCCTCCCGCTCGTGCAGCGCTGGACTGAGCGACGGGCCGATACCGGAACCGATCAGCCCGACGAGATACGCGTCCTTGGCCACCGAGACCTCCTGACAGGACCAACAATGTACGAACTAGTACGTTAGCTATATCAGTGCGATGGCCGCACCGGAAGCCCTCGGCCGGCGGGCCGGAACCATGCCGGGCCCGGCTTCTACAATCACCGGCACTGCCCTTACACGCGGAGGAAGCCGATGACCAGCGTCGACGAAGCGGCACGACCCAGCGGGCGGATCCGTGACGCGGCCCGCACCCGGGCCGAGATTCTCGACGTCGCCACGCAGGAATTCGCGCGCGCCGGGTACGACGGGGCCCGTGTCGACGAGATCGCCGCCCGCACCCGCACCACGAAGCGGATGATCTATTACTACTTCGGCGGCAAGGAGCAGCTGTTCACGGCCGTGCTCGAGCGGGCGTATGCGGTGATCCGCCAGGCCGAGCAGGAGCTGGATGTCGAGCATCTGGACCCGGTGGCGGCCATCCGCCGGCTGGCGGAGCTCACCTTCGACCATCACGAGCAGCACCCGGACTTCATCCGCCTGGTGAGCATTGAGAACATTCACGAGGCCGAGCACATCGCCGCCTCCGAGAAGCTCGGCCGGATGGGTTCTCCCGCGCTCGACGTCATCCGTCGCATCCTCGATTCCGGGCGGTGGTCCGGACTCTTCACGGCCGACGTGGACGCCGTAGACCTGCACGCCATGATCAGCTCCTTCTGCTTCTTCCGGGTCGCCAACAGACACACCTTTGGGGCGCTGTTCGGCCGCGACCTGGTGGACCCGGGCCGGCGCGAGCACTACCGGTCCATGCTCGGCGACATGGTGATCGCCTACCTGACAGCAGGCGGCGCGACGGACTGAGCCACGGAGCGGGCCCGCCTCTTGACAGAGGGGAGACACCGGCGCAACATCCCTACCCACTGCGACTAACTACCCAGTGGGTTAATTAGCAGAGTGATCACTTGAGGCCCGGCATCTTCCCTCTCCGTTCACCCTGCTCGTGCGCCCGCTCCGCTCAGCTGCTCACTCCGCCGCGGTGGAGTCCCCCTTCCGAAGGAGCACGCCGTGCCTGTCTCCCACTCCCCCGGCGCAACCGCACCGCCCGGCCGGCCGAAGAAGGCTGCGGCGGCCGCCTGGATCGGCAGCGCCCTGGAGTACTACGACTTCTTCATCTACGGCAGCGCAGCGGCACTGATCTTTCCGAAGGTCTTCTTCGACTCCTCCGACCCGGCGAACGCCACCATGCTGTCACTCGCCACGTTCGGCGTCGCCTACGCCGCCCGCCCGATCGGCGCACTGTTCCTCGGGCACTTCGGCGACCGCCTGGGCCGCCGCTCGATCATGGTGTTCACGCTGATCCTGATGGGTCTGTCGACGTTCTTGATCGGCTGTCTGCCCACCCGTGCCGAGGTCGGCGCTCTCGCCCCGGCCCTCCTGGTGGCCTGCCGCGTCCTGCAGGGCATCTCCGCCGCGGGTGAACAGGCCAGCGCCAGCTCGATGACCCTGGAACACGCCCCGGAGGACCGGCGCGGCTTCTTCACCAGCTTCACCCTCAGCGGCACCCAGGGCGGACAGCTCATCGCCACCCTGGTGTTCATCCCGGTCGCCTCGCTGCCGGAGCACCAACTCCTCACCTGGGGCTGGCGGATACCGTTCTGGGCGAGCGCCGTCGTCGCCGTGGTCGGCTACCTCATCCGCCGCAGGCTCGAGGAAACGCCCGCCTTCGCCCGGCAGGCCGCCGGCGAGGGCGTCGAACGGCTGCCGCTGGTCGTGCTGCTGCGCGAGCACTGGGCCGACCTGCTGCGGGTGATCGCCGGGGCGCTCATCGCCTCCGTCTCCACCATCTTCACCGTGTGGGCGCTGGCGTACGCGACCAGCGACGCGGTCGGCATGGGCCGCACGCCCATGCTGTGGGTGGGCGCGCTCGCCAATGTCGTCGCGCTCGCCGCGATCCCGCTGTGGGCCACCCTGTCCGACCGCATCGGCCGCCGCCCGGTCTATCTGATCGGTGCGATCGGCAGCGCTGGGGCGATGACCGGCTATCTGTGGGCGATCTCCACCGGCTCCTACGCGCTCACCCTGCTCCTCGGGATCGTCGCCTTCGGCATCGTCTACAGCGCCGCCAACGGCGTATGGCCCTCTTTCTACGGCGAGATGTTCTCCACCCGAATACGCCTGTCCGGCATGGCGATCGGCACCCAGATCGGGTTCGCGGTGGCCGGGTTCGCGGTCACCTTCGCGGCAGAGATCGCGGGCCCGGACGGTACGGACTGGACTGCTGTGGCCCTGTTCACCGCGGCGCTGTGCATCCCGCCGGTGGTGGCGGCCGTCTCGGCCCGCGAGACCCACACGGTTCCCACCGAGCGCCTCGGCGAACGGGTGGCGCAGGAAGCTGTCCAGCCAGTGACGGTAGCCGTGTAGGCGGCCGTCTGGATCATCCAGCCGCCCCGGGGGAGCTGTTCGTCGGCGTTCCGCCACCTTCGCTGTTCCCTTGTGGCGCCGGCCCGCAAGGCAGGATCGGGTGGCCTTGCGGGCCTTCGGCGTCCGTCGACGCCGGTCGGCGGACCCTCCGTTGCGGCAGAGACGACGTGCTCGCCCTTTCGCCGCTCCCCGCAGCGTCTCAAGGCAGTTGCCCCCCAGTGCGCCCCTGGTGTCGGCCTGTTGCCGCAGGACGGCGGGGTATGAGGGCAGGCGGAGTACCGGGGCGCGTGAGATCGATCAGAGTCGCGTGGTCCGGCGACAGTGAACAGGCCGGGTCGGTACGGGACGCGTCTCCGGTGAGGGCGAATGCCTGGCAGCGGCACCCCCCGAAGTCCTCGGTCCGCCGTTCGCAACTGCGGCAGGGATCCGGCATCCAGTCGGTACCGCGGTAGGCGTTGAAGGCGGGTGACTCCTCCCAGATCCAACGCAGGGGCCGCTCGGTGGCGTTGGGCGCATCGAGCCCGGGCAGCGTTGCCGCTGCCGGGCAGGGAAGAGTCGTCCCGTCCGGCGTGACGGTCAGCGAGACGGCGCCCCAACCTCCCATGCAGGGCTTGGGGGTTCCGGAGAAGTAGTCGGGCACCACCCAGGTGACCTCGACAGTGCCGTCGAGTCGTTCTTTCCAGGCCTTCACCTGCGCTCCGGCGGCGGCCAACTGTTCGCGGCTCGGCATGAGCGCGGCTCGGTTGAGCAGGCCCCAGCCGTAGAACTGTGTGTTGGCCAGCTCGATCCGTTCTGCGTCCCAGGCCACGGCGAGTTCCATCAGTGCGTCCAGGGCCTCGAGATTGTGCCGGTGCAGGACGACGTTGATGCCCAGGGGCAGGTCGCGTTCCCTGACGAGCGCGGCAGCCTGCTGTTTGGCGGTGAAGGCAGGGTGGCCGGCGAGGTCGTCGGACCGGCGCGAGTCGGCGTGCTGGATGGACAGTTGGACACTGTGCAGCCCGGCATCCACCAGGTCGTCGAGTCGTTCGGCCGTCAGTCCGACGCCGCTGGTGACGAGCTGGGTGTAGAGGCCTGCGTCCACCGCGGAGCGGGTGATCTGCTCGAGATCCTTGCGCAGCAGGGGCTCGCCGCCGGAGAGGTGTGTGTGCAGGACGCCGAGTTCCGCTGCCTGGTGGAAGATGTCGGCCCACTGGCCGGCGGTGAGTTCCTGCGAACGGCGGGTCAGTTCCAGGGGGTTGGAGCAGTAGGCGCAGTGCAGGGGGCAGGCGTGGGTGAGTTCGGCCAGCAGGGCCCAGGGCGGGGTGGGAGCCGTCATCGCAGGCCGCCTTCCGTGTGGAGCTTGTTCAGGAACGAGGTGACGTCGTCGCGGATCCTGTCGGGGACGGGTTCCGGCGCCAGGGCGGCGATGATCTCGTTGACGGTGCGGGTGCCGTCCACCAGGTCGAGGACGGCCCGGCCGGAGCCGTGCAGGACGATGACCCGTTCGGGCAGGAGCAGGACGTCGGTGTGGCGGACCTGGTCGTGACGCAGGCGCGCTGCGGGCGGGAGGCGGGGACGCCAGGTGGAGGGGTCAGACACGGTGGCGGTCCTGGTCGGCGGCTTGCTGAACGCTGTCGAGCAGGCTCCACAGGACGTCGCACTTGAAGGACAGCGCGGCCATCGCCTGGTGCTGCTGCTCGCTTGTGGTGGCCCACGTGCGTACCCAGCCCAGGGCTTCGCTTCCGTCTCGCCGGCCCTGGGGGACGCGGCCCCGGAAGTACGAAAGGCCGGCGGAGTTGATCCAGGGGTAGTACAGGGGAAAGGTTTCCAGGCGCGTCAGCATGATCGACGGAGCGCAGAGTTCCGTCAGGGACGAGGCCACGGCTTCCAGCACGCCGGCGTTGCGGCAGAAGTTGACGTAGCCGTCCACGGCCAGGCGGACGCCGGGCAGGAGGTGTCGATGGTCGAGCAGCTCGTCACGGCGCAGGCCGACGGCTTCGCCGAGCTGGAGCCATCTCTCGATGCCGCCGTCCTGGTCGGTGTGTCCGTCGTGGTCCTGGATGCGTCGTAGCCAGGAACGGCGTTGCGCGGGAAGGTGGAGCTTGCTCAGGATGAGTGCGTCTTTGATGGGGATGTTGCACTGGTAGTAGAAGCGGTTGGCGACCCAGGTCCGCAGTTCGGCCGGTGTCAGTCGGCCTTCGTGCATGCGCTGGTTGAAGGGGTGGCGGTCGTGGTAGCGGCTGACCGCCAGTTCTCGCAGTCGGTGTTCCAGCTCGTCCGCGGTCCAGGGTGCCGGGCCGTCCTGGGTGGCGCGGTGGTGGGTGACGAGCGCGGTGTCGGGTGCGGTCGTGGTCATAGAGACACCACCATCCTGTCTGCGGCAACGCCCAGGCCCAGGCCGGCGAGCCGTTCGTGTGCGGGATCGTCCGGGTCCACCAGTGGATTGCTGTTGTTGAGGTGGGTGTAGAGGATCTGTCCGCCGCTTCCTTGGAGGCGGAGGGCGGTGCCGTGCGGGCCTTCGATGGGCAGGTGTCCCATGGCGGAGGCGGTGCGCTGCGAGAAGCCCGTGCGGTAGGGCTCGTCGTCGGTGAGGAAGGTGCCGTCGATCAGGACGCAGTCCGCGTCGGCGATTTCGTCGTCGAGGCGGTCGTTCCAGGTCGCGAGGGCCGGCGCGTACAGTGCGGTCTTCCCGGTGGCGCGGTCGCTGATTTTGAGAGCGGTGCTCCAGGCCGGGTGCGCTGGTTCGTCGGCTGCGTAGCGGGGGCGTTTGGCGGACAGCGGGATGGCGCTCACGTCAAGTCCGCCCATGTCTGCGGGGTGTTCGGCTCCGGTAAGGGGAAGGTCGTACCAGTTCAGCGTGGTGTAAGGGGCAAGGACCTCGTTGAGGGCCAGGCGCGTGGTCAGGGCTTTGCGGACGGGTTCGGTGCACCAGATGTCGATGCGGGAGGCTTCCCTGAGCCGCAGGAGGCCAAGGGTGTGGTCGAGTTCGGCGTCGGTGAGAACGATGCGTACGACGGGTGTGCGTTCCTGTCCGGCGTCGGGCCTGAGGCCGGGGTGGCTTTCGAGCTGCTCGGCGATGTCCGGTGTGGCATTGGCGAGGAACCAGGCCCCTGAGTCCGCCGGTTGGAGGGCCAATCCGTCGTGCAGGCGTCGGCGTGAGGGGTGGTGGCGTGCCCCGGTGCAGCCGGGGCACGCGCAGTTCCACTGCGGGATGCCACCACCGGCTGCTGTGCCGAGGATGCGCAGCAGCACGGCGGAGTCTCCCTACTTCGTGCGCAGCGAGTAGGCGGTGACTTCCAGGGCGGTGTCGACCACCGTGAAGTCGGGGCTCTGCCAGCCCTCGGGAGTTCGGGCTGCCGGCTCGGCCGGGTGCTGGGTACGGGTCTCGTCGTGCATGGTGATCTTGCCTTCCTGTCGGGAGGGGTGATGGCGCCGTGGTGGGCGCCGGGAGCCGGCCGGCCGGTTGCGGCCGGACGTCACTTGCAGAACGGCGTCTCGCCCATGGCGGATTCGATGCCGCCGAGGAGGAGCCTCTGGAACTCGGCGGCGCCCGCGAAGGAGCCGTCGGTGGAGAAGTCCTTGGCATCGTGGCCGAGTGTGGTCAGCCAGGCGCGGCCGCCGTCGTAGTACTGGCACCAGGCGACGGGGTGGTTCTCGCCGTGCCCGGGATGGTTGTAGTTGCCGGTCACGCCCTTGGCGAGGGTGCTCTCGTCGACGTCGGCCAGGACACGCACCCGTGTCGGTGCGGGGACGAGGTTGTACCACTCGTCGGAGAAGTTCCACTTGGAGGGCAGCGACTTCGTGGAGACGTCCCTGCGGTCGACGGTCTCGACCGTGCCGGGCTGCTCGGGACCGTGGTCGTAGAAGTTGGCGTTGCCGAGCAGACCCTCGTACCAGGGCCAGTTGTACTCGGTGCCGAACGCGTTGTGGACGCCGACGAATCCGCCGCCGCCGCGGACGTACTGCCGCAGTGAGGTCTGAGCCGCGTCGTCGAGGGCGTCGCGGCTGGTGGAGTAGAAGATGACGGCGTTGTACTTGAACAGGGTTGCGGGTGATGCGAGTTGGGAGACGTCCTCGGTGTAGTCGACCTGGAAGCCGTTGTCCGCGCCCAGCTTGAGCACGGCCTTCTGGACGACGTTGGCATCCGTGAGGGGCGGGTTCATGCCTGTGGCGAGCACCGGGCCGAGGTTGGCGTGGCGGGGGCCTGCGGTGTGAGTGTAGAGCAGGACCTTGAAGCCCTTGGTGGTGTCGAAGTTGCCCCAGTCGTGGTAGCAGTGGGCGTCGACGCCGCGGCATACGCCGTAGTCGGGGTCGCCGAGTTCCTGGGCGCCCTGGCCGATGCGGCCCTGCGCCATGCTGAGGGTGCCGGTGGCCACCAGGGCGACGGTGATGCCGACCGTCGTGGCGGCGCCGGTGAGTGCTGCATGCAGCGGGCGCATGCGGAGTCTGGTTCTCATGGGGCGTCCTTACGTCGTTCGAAAGAGCGCGGTGGGGCGGCCTCGCGGAAACGGTCTGGGCCAGGAGCGGACACTGGCGTGCAGGGCTGCCGCGAAGCGGCTGGAAGAGCGCGGTGCAGTGGGCGGGCTGCTACTGGACGACGATCTTGCCGGTGTTCTGCGGGGCGATCGGGTCGTTGTAGAAGTACTCGCCGGGGGTGTCGAAGGTGTACGAGTAGGACTGGCCCGGCATGAGGAGGCCGGTGTCGAACTCGGCCTCGAAGAAGGAGACGGCGCCGTGCGCCGACTTGTTGTCCGCGGGGTTCACGAAGGTGACCGTGGTGCCCTTGGCGATGCTCAGGTGCTGCGGTGCCATGGCGCTCTGGGCCACGAGGTTCTCGGTGGCGCCGGGCGCATTCTTCGCGTTGTCCCAGGTCCGGCCCAAAGTGATGGTGTTCTTGGCGGTGTCGCCGGTCACGGCGGCGGTCCGGATCTGGTTGCGTTTGGACGGTGGGATGGGGGCCGCGGCCGGCTTCACGGTGCCGCCGAGTCTGAACGCCCACAGGTGGTCGCCCCTGGGGATGTCCGGGTAGGGCAGGCCGTTTCCGCCGGCGAGCACGGCGATGTACTGCTCGCCGTCGATCTCGTAGGTCAGCGGGTTGGTGTTGACGCCGGCGCCGCACTGCCAGGTCCACAGTTCGCTGCCGTCACGGTCGTCGAGGGCGGTGAGCACGCCGTCGGGACGGCCCTGGAAGAGCACGCCGCCGGCGGTGCTGAGGACACCGTTGCCGTGGGCGAGGGACCACTCGCCCTCCTGGCGCCAGGCCACGGTGTTGGTGCGCGGGTCGACGGCGGCGAGACCGCCGGCGAAGTACTCGCCGAGGGGCCGAGCGGTGTTGACGCGGCCGCCATGGGTGTTGGAGTAGGCGGAGTTGATGAGGCCGTAGCCGACGTAGACCAGGCCGGTTCGGTGGCTGAAGGACGGGGAGGACCAGTCGGCGCCGCCGCCCGCGCCGGGGAAGATGATCGTCGCGCGGTCCCAGTGGGCCTCGAAGAGGCCGCCGGTCGGGTAGAAGGGCACCGGCCGGGTGGCCTTGTCGATACGCGGCTCGGTCTCGACGAAGGGCTCGCCGCCGGGGAACGGCTGGGTGGGGGCGGTCTTCTGGGCCACGTGCTGCGGCACCGGGCGCTCTTCCATGCCGTGGATCGGCTTGCCGGTGGCGCGGTCGAGCATGTAGTACATGCCCGTCTTGCTGCCGTAGACGACGATCTTGCGCTTCTTGCCCTTGATCAGGATGTCGGCGAGCACGGGGGACATGACGCCGTCGTAGTCCCAGATGTCGTGGTGCACGGACTGGAAGTGCCAGCGCCGCTGTCCGGTCTTGGCGTCCATGGCGACCAGGCAGTTGGCGAAGAGGTTGTCGCCGCCGCGGGTGGAGCCGTCCGTGCGGGGATAGGGGTTGCCGAACGTCCAGTAGACGATGCCCAGTTCGGGGTCGACGGCGGGGTGGATCCAGCAGACGGCGCCGCCGGTCTTCCAGGTGTCGCCCTCCCAGGTGCCGTTGCCGTACTCCCCCGGGCCCGGGGTGCCCCAGAAGACCCAGGCGACCTCACCGGTGCGGGCGTCGAGGGCGTAGGCGCGGCCGCGGGCGCCGGCGGTGCTGCCCTGGGTGCCGATGTAGACGAGCCCGTCCCAGTACACGGCGGCTCCGGCGAGGCCGCCCTTGCTGCCGCCGCACTGGCCGGAGGCCGGGTCGCAGTCCGGGTCGCCCTGGTCCTCGACCATCAGCTCGCGGCTCCACACGACGGCGCCGGTCTTCTGGTCGAGGGCGTAGACCTTGTTGTCGCCGGAGATGGTGAACGCGAGTCCTTCGCCGAGGGCGAGGCCGCGCATGTTGGTGGTGTCGGTGCCGACGCTCGTCTTCCACTTCACCTGGCCGGTGCGGCCGTCGACGGCGAACACGTTCTGCTGGGTGGTGGCCAGGTAGAGCACGCCGTCCTGGGCGATGACGGCGCACTGCTGGGCGGAGGAGGTGGAGCCGTTCTCCAGGTTGACGTGCCAGGCGCCGCCGAGCTTGCGGACGTTGCCCGCGGTGATCTTCTTGAGCGAGGAGTAACTGTGGTTGCCGAGGTTGCCGCCGGCCTTGGGGTAGTTCGCGGCGGTGGCGGTGTGGGCCTGGTCGGGCACCGGCCGCGCCAGGTTGTCGGCCGTGTCGGCCTGGGCGGGTGTGCCGTTGAGCAGGGCGACGGTGGTGGCCGTTCCGGCCGCGGTCGAGGTGAGGAAGCTGCGTCTGTCCATGGTCCCTCTTTCATGACGAGTCCTGGAATACCCGTCAGTGGCGGGGCTGAGGAGTCTCAGGTGGGGGGAGGGAAGCTGCTGGGCGGATCATGGTCCGTTGTACGGTTCGGATGGTCCGTACGGTGGTTGCCGATTGGCGGAAAGCTACGCTAGGGATGCGCCGGGGGTGTGGCAAGGGATGTGACGCGGATTGTTCACGCGTCTTTCGGCTGGGGCAGGCGGGCCGGGAGGACGTCGCGCGGGATCGGGCCCTTGTTGCGGCGACCCTGCCCGCTCTCCTCCCACGCGTGCGCCAGGATGCCCACCGAGCGGCTGAGGACGAACAGGCCGCGGGCGAGCGGGGCGGAGAAGCCCAGCTCGGCGTAGATGACGGCGGTGGCTCCGTCGATGTTCATCGGAACGGGCCGTGCGCCGGCCCGGCGTCTTGTGAGGATGTCCTCGACCGCGAGGGCCGCGTCGAGGAAGTCGCCGCCGACGACGTTGTCGGAGACCGCCTGCTGGACGAGCTGGATCAGCGGGTCGCGCCGCGGGTCTATGGGATGGAAGCGGTGGCCGAAGCCCGGAAGGTAGCGCGAGCGGCTCTGCCAGTCGGCCATGACCTCCTGGGCCGCCTCCTGCCAACTGCCGCCCAGGGCGTGGAGGTCGCGGATGTCGGTGAGCATCTCCACGCACTGCTGGCCTGCCCCGCCGTGGGCGTCACCCAGCATGTTCACACCGGTGGCGACGGCGTTGTTGAGGCCGACTCCGCAGGTGGCCGCCATTCGGGCGGCAGCGATGGAAGGGGCCTGGGGCCCGTGGTCGACACCGGCGACCAATGCGGCCTCCAGCAGGGACGATTCACGTGGCGCGGGTGTGGTCGCGCGCAGCATCAGCCAGATGATGTCGACCAGGCTTGCCGTGCCGATGAGGTCCTGCACCGGGTGGTCGCGCAGTTCGATGCTGCCGGGTTCGATGTGGCTGACCGCGGTGGCCCACCACTGTGCGGCCTCACTGGCGTCGTCGTCGGCGCTGGTCATGACGCGGCGGCCTCTCCGGCTGTCCGGGCGGCCGCGTCGAGCCAGCGGCTCGCGATCTCCTCACGGAGGGCGTTGTGTTCGCCCAGCAGCGGCGGCGGAGAGGGCGGGCTGACGGCTTCCCCGTCGACGAGAACGCCGTTGCCCACGACATTCAGTGGCCGTCCGGGACGTCCTGGATGGCTGACGCTGGTGATGAAGTTCCGATGCGCCAGTTGTGGCTGTTCCAGGGCCTGGGGCACCGTGAGCACCCGGGCGGCGGGCACACCGGCGGCGTTCAGCTCGCGCTCCCAGTCGGCGGCCGGACGGCTCGACAGTGCCTCGTTCAGGGCGGTGTTGAGTTCGTCGCGATGGATCTTGCGCTGTTCCCGTTCGCCGAAACGGTCATCGGTGATCAGTTCCGGCGCACCGGCCAGCCGGCACAGCGCCTCGAACTGGCGCTGCTGGTTCGCCGCGATGTTGAGCGGCCCGTCCAGGGCGTGGAAGGTGCCGGAGGGGGCCGCGGTGGGGTTCTGGTCGCTGAGCGGTTCGGGTGGGATCCCGCTGACCAGGTAGTTGGAGACGGCCCAGCCCATGGCGGACAGCGACGCCTCCAGCATGGAGACGTCGAGACGGCTGCCGTGCCCGGTGCGTTCGCGGTGGAGCAGGGCGGCGCTGATGGCGAACGCGGCCATCAGCCCACCGGTGGTGTCGCAGACGGGGAAGCCCACGCGCTGGGGCGCGGTCTCGGGGGTGCCGGTGATACTCATCATGCCGGTGAGGCCCTGGACGATCTGGTCGTAGGCCGGCGCGTCGCTCATCGGGCCGTCCTGTCCGAAGCCGGAGATGGAGCAGTAGACGAGACGTCCGTTGAGCTGGGCGAGGCGTTCCGCACCGTAGCCCATCCTGTCCAGGACACCGGCCCGGAAGTTCTCCAGCAGAACGTCCGCCCCGGACAGGAGCCGTTCGAAAAGGACCCGGTCGGCGGTGTCCTTGAGATCGAGCTCCAGTGAGCTCTTGCCCGCGTTCTGGGCGAGGAACGACGCCCCGACACCGTCCCGGTTGAGAGAAGGATCGGGGCCCAGGATCCGGGCCAGATCACCCTGGCCCGGACGCTCGATCTTGACCACCTCGGCGCCCATCAGCATGAGCTGGTAGCTGCAGTAGGGGCCTGCCAGCACGTTCGTGAGATCGAGAACGCGTATTCCATCAAGTGGGCGAACGTGCATATGACGTCTCCTTCCAGCGGCGCCTGCTGCGGTGCCGCTGCCGGCGTGGTTAGGTGCGCGGCCCCAGGGGGTGGTGGAAGCCCTGAGAGGCGATGCGTGCGGCCGTTTCGCGCAGGTCGTCCGCGAACACCTCGATGTCCTGCTCCGTGATGCGCGCGCTGGGGCCGCTCAGCGAAAGGGAGGCGACCGTGACACCCGACTGGGTGCGGATGGGCACGGCAACGGCCGTGAGGCCGATGTCGCGTTCGCCGTGGCTGGTGGCGCACCCGTGGCCGGCGGCCTCGTCGGCCCACAGCCGCAGTTGCTGCACATGGGCCACGCCGTGCGGTGAGGCTGCGGCGACCCGTTGCAGCAGCCCATCGGTGGCCCCGATGAGCAATACCTTCGACGAAGCGCCGGCCCACAGCGGCAGTTCGTCGCCCACGCGCACCACATGCCGTAGAGGCTGAGGGCTTTCCTGCTGGGCGACGCAGACACGGTGGATGTCGCGGCGGATCATCAGATTCGCCGTCTCGCCGCGCCGGTCGACCAGTTCACGCAACAGCTTCTGCGTGTCCGGCGGCAACTCCCAGCTGGTGTGGGCCAGATGGGCCCAGCGCCACAGGCCGGGCCCGGCCGTGTAGCCGCCGGGCGTCGCCCACAACAGTCCGTACTGCTCCAGCGTCTGGACGAGGCGCACCACGGTTGTCTTGGGCAGGCCGGTCGCGTCGACCATGTCCTTGAGAGGAACGGTGGGCTGATCTTCGGTCAGCAGCGACAGGATGTCCAGAGCCCGGCGCACGCTGCGTACGCCGCCTTGTCCTTGCTCCGTGTCCATGCGCTCTCCTTCGTCAGTGGTCGGCCGCGCGGCCCGTTGTCGGGCGCGACGCTCGAGGGGACAGCTTCCACCAGCCAAGGTCCATTCGAAAACCGCTGGTTTCAATTTCCTGATGCCGACCTATTGCCACGGCCTCCCGGCGCCCGTACGTTACACGCCAGTCCACAGAGCAGTCCACGGAAACCATCAGATGGTTTTTTCTGGAGACGTGATGCTGCAAGACCTCCTCAAGGCCGCCGACCAGAACGACGTGGTCGAGGCCCTCCCCTACATCGCCGGATCCTGGGGCGGCGAAGGCCCTCCCGCGGATCGCACCGGCCCCTATCTGAGGCGCACCGTCAGCCGCGCCCCTGCCGCGACCGAGGGAGAGATCGACACAGCGGTCACGCAGGCCGGCGGTTACGCGCGGCAGATGGCCGACCTCGCGCCCGCCGCCCGGGCCGACATCCTGGAAGCCGCCTCACGCAACGCGCTCGCCCACCGCGACCGGCTCGCCCGCCTTCTCGCCCTTGAACTGGGCAAACCCGTCAAGGACAGCCGCACCGAGATCGAACGGGTGGCCTCCACGTTCGCGGTCTGCGCGGCCGAGGCCCGCCGCATCGACGGCGAGACCCTGCCCGTGGCCGGCTGGAACACCGGCATCGGCAACACCGCCTTCACCTACCGGGCGCCCGCCGGAGTGGCACTGGCCATCACGCCGTTCAACGCACCGGCCAACCTCCTCGCCCACAAGCTCGGCGCCTCCTTCGCGGCGGGCAACACCACCTTGGTCAAGGCCCCGCCACAGGCGCCGGCCATCTCGGCCGCCGTCGTCGCCCTCCTCCTGGACAGCGGCATGCCCCACCAGGCGGTCCAGCTGCTGCACGGCAGCGGTGATGTCGGGGCCGCTCTGTGCGCCGCCGATCCGGTCAGCGTGGTCAGCTTCACCGGCAGCGCCGACACGGGTGCCGCCGTGGCCCGCGCCGCGGGCCGAAAGCGGCTCGCCCTGGAGTTGGGCGGCAACGCCGCCACGATCGTGTGCGAGGACGCCGACGCCGCGGCGGCCGCCAAGATCAGTGCCCGCACCGGATACAGCAACTCCGGCCAGAGCTGCATCTCCGTCCAGCGTGTCTACGTCCACCGGTCCCGCTACGCCGAGTTCCTCGACGCCTTCACCGCGGCGGTCGACGCGCTGGTCGTCGGTGATCCCCTCGACGACCGCACCGATGTCGGCTCCATGGTCGACGAGAACGCGGCCGAACGTGTGGTGGCCTGGTCGAGCGAGGCACGCCGGCTGGGCGCGAGTGTGATCCGCGGCGGCACCCGTGACGGCGCCACGGCCGCCCCGACCATCATCGCCGACCCGCCCGTCCATGCCTCCGTGGTCGTGCACGAGGTGTTCGGCGCGCTGGTCGCCGTCCTGCCCTTCGACGACTTCGACACCGTTCTCGATCAGTGCAACGCCAGCCGGTACGGACTGCAGGCCGGCCTGTTCACCCACGACATCACCCGCATCCTCACGGCCTGGCGACGCCTGGAGGTCGGCGGGCTGATCGTGAACGGGACCTCCAACTTCCGTCTCGACCATGTTCCGTTCGGCGGTGTGAAGGACTCCGGCTTCGGCCGCGAGGCCCCTCGGTGGCTCATCGAGGACTACACCGTCGTCAAGACCCTCGTACTGCGCGGACTGTCCATCTGGGGCGACAGCCGTGAGCTGCCCAAGGAGAACTCGTGACCACCGTGACCGCCGCCGAATCCCTCGTCGCACAGCTCGAGTCCTACGGCGTGGAGTACGTCTTCGGCACCTGCGGGCACACCAACATCGCCCTGCTCGACGCACTCGGCCCGAGCTCGATCGAGTTCGTGATCGCCCGGCACGAACAGGCCGCGGCCCACGCGGCCGACGGCTACGCCCGGGCCACCGGCCGCCCCGGAGTGCTGCTCACCCATGTGGGGCCGGGCATGATGAACGCCGTCACCGGCGTCGCCACGGCCGCCCTGGACTCCGTGCCACTGGTCGTCATCACCGGCGACATCCCCTCCTACTACTACGGTCGGCACCCGCATCAGGAGGTCAACCTCCATGCCGACGCCGACCAGACCGCGATCTACCGGCCCTTCTGCAAGCGCACCTGGGAGGTCCAGCGGGTCCAGGACATCCCGCGCGTCACCGAGCGAGCCTTCTTCACCGCCGTCAGCGGCCGACCCGGGACTGTTCTGATCAATGTTCCGATGGACCTGTTCAACCGGCCGGTCGCGCCCTACGACGACGGCCACCCGCTGCCCGGGCACCTCGGCCGACCCGGCCTGGACGAGGCGACCGCCGACCGGATCGCCCAGGAACTGCTGCAGGCCCAGCGGCCTCTGATCTACTTCGGCGGCGGCCTGCGAGGCCCCCGGGCCCGCGCCGAACTGCTGGCCCTCGCCGAGCACCTCGACATCCCGCTCGCCCACTCCCTGATGGGCAAGGGCAGTGTCTCCGACCGTCACCCCCTGCTGCTGGGCATGCCCGGCTTCTGGGGACTGGAGAGCACCCACGAACGCACCAAGGGCGCCGACGTCGTCCTGGCGCTGGCCACCCGCTTCGCCGAGACCGACTCCAGTTCCTGGGACGCGACGTACACCTGGAACTTCCCGCCGAGCCGGCTGCTGCAGATCGACATCGACCCCGCCGAGATCGGCCGCAACTACCCCGTGCACATCGGTGCCGTGGCGGATGTGGAACTCGCCCTGGAGAAGATCGGTGCGGCGGTCCGGGCCCGCCGGAGCACGCCCGTCTCCCGTCCGGGCCTGCGCGAGAGCATCGCTGCCGCGCGAACCGGTGTGTTCGACGCGGCACGCGAGGCCGGACGCAGCGACAACTTCCCGCTGCGGCCCCAGCGCATCCTGACCGACCTGCGCGAGGCCCTGCCGAACGACGCGATCCTGGTCACCGACGTCGGCTGGAACAAGAACGGCGTCGCGCAGTGCTACGAACTGCCCGAGGAAGGCCGCTTCATCACTCCGGGAGGCGCCTCCACCATGGGCTTCGGGCCAGCCGCGGCCGTCGGCGTGCAGATCGCCCAGCCCGAGCGCGTCGTGGTCGCCCTCATCGGTGACGGCGGCATGAGCGCCCAACTGCCCGCGGTACCCATGGCGGTCGAGCAAGGCGCGCCCGTCATCTTCGTGGTCATGAACAACCGCGCCCACGGCACCATCGCCGACCTGCAGTCCTCGTCCTTCGGACGTTCCTACGGCTGCGAGTTCACCGACGCCGAAGGCCGGCCCTACAGCCCGGACTTCGCGCAGTACGGCGAGTCCTGCGGCGCCGACGGCTACACCGTCACCTCACCCGGCGCCCTGCGCAAGGCGCTCGACGACGCCATCGCCCGCCGCCGCCCGGCAGTCCTCGATGTCCCCATGGTCAACGAACCGGTGCCCACCCCGGGTCACTGGAACATCAAGGACATCTACGCCGGCCGCTTCCCTGCCGACACCCTCTGATCCCCCTCTGTGCAACGCCCGCCGGCCCCGGCATCACGGGTCGGCGGGGTTCGCGTCGCCTCCCCCACCCCTGCCTCCCGACCCACCGACACCGACGAGGTGACCATCATGTCCCGCATCTCCCAGCCTTCGGCCCCACGCACCCTGTTCGCCGCCGCCATCGCCGTGGCCGCGACCCTCACCGCCTGCAGCGCACCCGGCGACTCCGACAAGAGCGGCAGCTCCGACTCGGGCCCCATAAAGATCGCCGTCGTCGACGCCCGCAGCGGCCAGCTCTCCTCTCTGGGCGGCTGGGAGTACAAGGGCGCCAAGCTCGCCGTCGACGAGTGGAACAAGAAGGGCGGCATCAACGGCCGCAAGATCGAGCTGAAGTCGTTCGACGACCAGGGAGACCCGACCACGGGCACCAACCTGGCCCGCAAGATCTCCAGCGAGCACTACATCGCGATGATCGGCACCGCCGAGAGCGCCGTCACCATCGCGATGGCGCCCGTCCTGAAGCAGGCGGGGATACCCAACATCACCTCCGGCCAGTCCGACGGACTCGTGGCCCTGAAGAGCGAGTTCCTGTTCCTCAACGGTCCGACCAGCACCACCTACGACAGCACGCTCACGAAGCACCTGATCCAGGACAAGGGCTACAAGAAGATCGCGATGATCACGAACAACGGCTCCTACGGCACCGGTGAGCACGACGCCTTCACCAAGGCCGTCAAGGACCTCGGCGTCACCCCGGTCACCGATCAGGTCGTCACCACCGACCAGAAGGAATTCAGCGCCGCCCTCACCAAGATCCGCGCGAAGAAGCCGCAGGTGGTGTTCATCGGCTCGGAAGAGGTCGAGGCCGGCCTCATCGTCAAGCAGGCCCGCGACCTGGGCATCACCGTGCCGTTCGCGGGCGCCGCCCCGCAGGGCACCCCGGTCTTCACGGAGACCGCCGGCAAGGAGGCGGCGGAGGGCACCATCGTCAGCTCTCCCTACCTCGGCAACGACGTCAGCCCGGCGGCACAGAAGTTCGCCGCCGCCTACAAGGCCGCCTACGGCGAGGACGCCGAACTGCACGGAGCCAAGGCCTACGACGGCACCAGCATCCTGCTCACCGCGCTGAAGAACAGCAAGGTGGCGACCGGCAAGAAGCTCGCCGACGCGATCCGCGCGACCCGGTACGACGGCCTGCTCGGGCAGTTCCAGTACGGCGCCGACGGCGTCGGCATCACCAGGACCAGCATCGGAGTCATCAAGTCCGGCGCGCTCGTCGCGCAGAACTGAGGGACAACGTGCAAGACACCCTGCAAACGCTCGTCAGCGGTCTGAGTCTCGGGGCCGTGTACGCCCTGGTCGCGATGGGCTTCTCCCTCGTCTACCGCACGATGGGCCTGGTCAACTTCGCGCACGCGGACATCGCCATGATCGGCGCATACGCCGCGTCCACGTTCTACCTGACGTCGAAACTCCCCTTCGCCGTGGCCATGGTGACCGCCATCGTGGTCACCGGAGCCATCGGCCTGGTCATCGAGCGGGTTCTGCGCCCGCTGGAGAACAAGGACTTCGACCTGATGCTGATCGGCACGATCGGCTTCGGCATCGTGCTCCAGGCGGTCGCCGTCCTCATCTGGGGCACCACCGGCCGCGCCGTCCCCTCACCCCTCCACTCCGCACCCCTGAACATCCTCGGCATCCGAGTACGCACCTACGACCTGCTGGTCATGGCCGTCGCCGCGATTGCCGTCGTCGCCCTGGCCCTCTTCCTGTCACGCACCAAGCGCGGCGCGGCCATGCAGGCGGTCGCGATGGACCACGAGGCGGCCACCGCCGTAGGAATCGACGTGGGCCGCAGCAACGCCCTGGCCTTCGCCATCGGAGCCGGACTGGCCGCCCTCGCGGGCGGCCTGGTCGGCCCCATGCTCTACGTCGACGCATCCCTCGGCGGGGCGCTGGGCATCAAGGGCTTCGCCGCGGCGATGCTCGGCGGTTTCGGCTCGATCCAAGGGGCAGTGGTGGGCGGCATCGCGATCGGCGTCCTCGACTCCTACGCGGCCGGCCACTTCCAGGGCTACTCGGTCCTGGTCACGTTCCTGGTCTTCACCGTGGCGATCATGATCCGGCCCACGGGGATCTTCGGCGAGAGGACGGTCAGCCGCGCATGAAGACCCGCATCGGCACGACAGGCGCGATCATCGTCGCCGCCTGGGTACTCCCCTACGGTCTGGGGAGCTACACCATCCACGTCGTGGACATCGCCCTCCTCTACGCCCTGCTGGCGATCGGGATGGGCCTGGCGATGGGCATCTCCGGCCAGATCAACCTCGCCCAGGTCGCGTTCTTCGGCGTCGGCGCCTACACGGTGGCCATCCTCACCACCCACTACGGGTACGGCTTCTGGGCCGCGGCCCTGCTCGCCGTCCTGGCCACCGTCGTCACCGGTCTGTTCGTCGGCATCCCAGCCCTGCGGATGCAGTCGCACTATCTGGGGATCGTGACCCTCGGTCTCGCCCTGGGATTCATCAACTGGATCACCAACGCCCACATCTCCGGCGGCGCCGACGGCATCTCCGGTGTACCCGGCCCCACGCTGCCGGGCATCGATCTGTCCAGTGAGTACCTCTACTACTACCTGGAAGCCGTGGTCTTCGGCCTCGCGCTCGTCTTCGGCCTCTTCGTCGTCCGAACCTCGCTAGGCCGTCGTCTGCGCGCCATGCGCGACGACTCCCTGGCGGCCGGGGCGATGGGTGCGGAGATCCCATTGCTGCGGATGACAGCCTTCCTCCTGGCCAGTTTCTACGGCGGCCTCGCCGGAGTCCTCTATTCGGGCCTCATCCGCTACGTCGCACCGGAGACGTTCTCCATCGGGAACATGTTCATCCTGCTGGCGATGGTCATCATCGGCGGCCGCCGGTCCCTGGTGGGCTGTGTGGTCGGAGCCATCGGACTGACCCTGGTCCGGGAATGGCTGTCGGACTTCTCCACCTACGCCCAACTCGGCTACGGCATCGTGGTCGTCCTCATGGTCGTGTTCGCGCCGACCGGTCTCGCCGGCATCCCGGCGCGGCTGCGCGGCGTGTACGAGCGTCGGCGCGGCCGGGAGTCCGTCCGCGCCGAACTGCGGCCCTTCACCCCCTACTCCCCCATCGAGCGTTCCGACACCGCGGGCGTGCTGCTGGCAGTGGAAGGCGTCACCAAGCAGTTCCGCGGACTGCGAGCGCTCGATGAGGTGTCCTTTGCCGTGAACGACGGCGAGATCCGAGGGATCGTCGGTCCCAACGGCTCCGGAAAGACGACCCTGTTCAACGTGATCAGCGGCTTCTACCGGGCGACCGCGGGCACGGTCCGCTTTGCCGGCGGCGACACCACCACCACCCGGCCCTACGTCCTGTCGCTGGCCGGGCTGTCCCGTACCTTCCAGAACCTGCGCCTGTTCGGGCAGCTGACCGTCCGCGAGAACATCCTCGTCGCGCTCGACCGCAGCCGCACCCGATCGATCTGGCAGTACGCCGTGTGGCAGCCCGGAGTGTGGGCGCACGAACGTCGGTTGCGGGCACAGGCTGCCGAAGTCCTCGACCGCTTCGGTCTCGCGGACTTCGCGGACGCCGACCCCACGGCACTGCCGTACGGCATCCAGCGCCGCATCGAGATCGCCCGCGCCATGGCGGCCCGGCCCCGGCTGCTGCTGCTCGACGAACCGGCCGCCGGTCTCAACGGCGAGGAGGTGCAGCAGCTCATCCGCATCGTCCGCTCGATCAGGGACAGCGGCACCACCGTGATCCTCATCGAGCACAACATGGGACTGGTGATGTCGCTGTGCGAGGTGGTCACCGTCCTGTCCAGCGGGAACGTCATCGCGGAGGGCACTCCTCAGCAGGTCGTGACCGCACCGGAGGTCATCGAGGCCTACCTCGGCGAGTCCGACCTGGCCGAGCTCGGCATGGACACTCCCGAGGCCGACCAGGCCGACCGTGCGAAGGAGGCGACCTCGTGAAGGTCATCCCCGGCACCACCGCAGAGTGCCTGAGTGTGCAGGAACTGAGCGTGCACTACAGCGGGGTCCAAGCCGTCAGCTCCATCGACTTCACCGTGGAGCCCGGCCAGTCCGTCGGCATCATCGGCGCCAACGGCGCCGGCAAGACCTCCACCCTCAAGGCGCTCATGGGCCTGGTGCCGCGCAGCAGCGGCAGCATCCGTCTCGGCGACAAGGACCTCACCCGGGTCAAGGCCCGCGACATGGTCCGCCACGGCATCGGCTACGTCCCCGAGGGCCGGCACGTCTTCCCGGGGCTGCCCGTCGAGAAGAATCTCCTCCTGGGCGCCTACTCCCGCGCCTGGGACAAGGACACCCACCAGCAACTCGAGGAGATCTACGCCCTCTTCCCCGTGCTGAAGGAGATGCGCGAGCGGATGGCAGGGGCGCTGTCCGGCGGCCAGCAGCAGATGCTCGCCATCGGCCGCGCCCTGATGACCCGGCCGCGCCTGCTGGTGCTGGACGAACCGTCCATGGGCCTGTCGCCGAAGCTCGTCGGCAACATCCTCGACGTGCTGTTGCGGCTGCGCGAGGAAGGACTGAGCCTGCTCCTGGTGGAGCAGAACGCCAAGCTCACCTTCGGGGTGACCAGTCACTGCATCGTGATGGAGAACGGTCGGGTCGCCATGCGCGGCACCTCCGCACAGCTCAGCCACGACCCGCGGGTGCGGGAGGTGTACCTGGGGCTTTGAATACCGCCAAGACCGACACACCGCCAACTCGCCCTGGCCGACGACCGCCACGTGCCCGGGCTGAGGGCCCTGGCCCACGCCGTCCACCTCCACGGCACTCTCATCTGCATGGCACTCAACCACGGAGGGCGCACCACCCACCCGGCCGTCAGCGGACACCAGCCGGTCGCTCCGTCTCCGGTGCCGTGCCAGGTCACCGGCGGCGCTCTCCCCCGGGACGCGGACCGCACGCGGCGCGAGGTACTTACGGCATCCGACGGACCTGCGGACCCCGGTGCTCACGGTCATCGAACGGTCACCGGGGACAGGAACCGGTGGATGAAGTAACCGGTCCGGCGAGACGGCCGTGCCCGTGTGACCCCCTCGCCCGCCCCGGAGGCGCGACGTGTCCTGGGCGCGGTCGGAGCATCCTTGCCACTTCCCGCAGCGCGCCGATCCCTGATATGGATAACGAACCAGTTCGTACATTACTCGTGTGGAGTCCGGATGAACCAGCACTCGTACCTGGTCGGGTTGATTGCGCCGGAGGCCGAGTTCTCGGTCAGCTCCGAACTCCACCGCCGCGAAGCCGAACGCCACCACCTGCGCTACCTGTGCCGGCACCTGGACTGCCAGCGGGACTTCGGCACGCTGCTGGACGACTGCAGGGTCTTCGGGTTCTCGGGACTCGGCGTGGCCGCCTCCATCGATCACCCGGTGGAGGCCCTGGACGGACTGTCCCGGGCAGCCGCCAGAACGGGCACGGTCACCGCGGTCGTCTACGGCGCGGACGGCCGGGCCACCGGCCACGACACCGGCATGGAAGCCTTCACCGCCGCCCTCGCGCGGAGCCTGCCTGGCGCTGCTCTCTCCCGGGTCGTGCAGGTCGGCGCGACAGGTGCCGGCGTGTCGGTCGCCCACGCACTCGCCGAGCGCGGCGTGGAACATCTGACCCTGATCGACACCGACCCGGCCCTGGCCTCAGCCCTGGCCGAGGCCGTGAACCGGCATACGGCGCACCGTCCCGCCACAGCCCATCCGGCCGAGGTTCTCGACCATCACCTCAAGCAGGCCGACGGACTCGTCAACGCCCTCCCACTCACGGAGGAATCCGACCGGTTGGCCCAGGTGCTCACCGAGTCGCTGCGCAGCGACCTGTGGATCTGCGACCTTGACCACCACCCTGGCCCCGGATCGCTCGCGCCGGCGGCACGGGCCCTGGGGTGCCCGGTGCTGCAGGGCGGGAGCATGCTGGTCCATGCGGCAGCGCGTAACTTCCAACTCGTCACGGGCCGACAGGCGCACACCTCACACATGCTCGGGGACTTCGCCGACCTGACGGCCGAACCGGCCGCTCACAGTTGAAGCCGGACCTGCGATGCGCAGGAGCAACGCTTCAGTCACGCGGCCGCGTACTCGACCGCGCACGAACCAAGGCAATGCCCCGCGTTGCCCGACTCCTCACCAGCCAACAGGGGCGGCCACGGTCGCCGTACGGCCAGATCATCCGCGTACGCGCTCAAGACGCTGCTTCTTGCGGTGTGATGGTTCGTTGAACCATGCACGACGGACCTGGTTGAGCGGTTGGTGCCGGACGAGTTGTGGGTGCTGTTCCGGCGGGTGATGCCGCCGACGGAGGTGAAACGCCCGCAGGGTGGTGACCGGCGACGGGCCGGGGACTATCACCGCTCAACAGCTGAGCCAGCTCAAGCTTGCTGTGTCGGTGGCAACGCATAAGGTGCGCGCAACGTCTCCAAGGAGGAGGTCCCGTGGGATTTTCGGGTCACCTGGTCTTTGCCCGTAGCAAGCGTCCGCTGCTGGAAGCACCCGTGTTCGACAGTATCCATCAGGAGCTGAAGGACACTGTGCATTCATGGTCGCCCCGACCGGGCGGTTGGCAGACCCTCCAGTTCGATCACGGACTATGGGAGGACGACTGCCTGTCTCCCCTGGTCGGATGGACCGGTGCACCGGCCTGCGTCGCAGACGTCTCCGACAGTGACATCGCCCTCGTGACCGGGCTGGGAACCAATGGGCAGCGTTGGCAGGCGTGGCTCAACCTGGATATCGCTGCGGCACTCCTCACGGAGCAACCGGAGGATCTGGACGACGTGAGCCTGTGGGTGGGTACACCCGCGTTCAACGAGGCGGTGAGGCACAAGCGCGCGGAGCTCGACGTGAATGTTCCTGCCGACGCTGAAGGCGCCCTCGTTTGGGCTGCATCGGCTGGCATCCCAGCCACAGCGCAGCAGCCCCGCATCGAAGAACTACTGCGCTCGCGGGAGATCTTCGCTGAGGACCTCTTCCGCGCGCTGCTGGACGAGTTGGGCTTTCCCCAGGCCGCCCAGCCCTCACCCGAGCCATAAGAAGCGACGTCTTTGTGATCCAGGAGAGCGCACGGGGCTCAAGGCTGAGTCAACGACATTGAGCAGCGGCTGAGTTCGGAGTGATACATCGAAGAGCCGCAGCGGCTCAGGTGCGGCTCTTCGATGTACCCGGCCTCAGTTCACGCCGAGCCCGGAACAATTCGTGCGCGCAATGCCAGATATTCGCTCATGCCGGGCATTGCGGTGTGGCCGATCCTGCAAGCGGGTAGCGCGACCTGCACCCGTCAGACAGGAGACGGATTCCGCCGGTGGTCGTGGTCCTCTCTCATGCCAGTGCGAACTTCTGGGCGGCGGAGCTGTTGCAGTCCCAGATCTGCAGCCGTGTGCCGTTCGCGGTGGCGCCCGACGGTGAGTCGATGCACCGGCCGGTGGTCGGGTTGGACATCGAGCCGTCGGCGTTGGCGACCCAGTTCTGGTAGCCGCCGCCGTTGCAGGTGGCGAGTTGGAGCTGGGTGCCGTTGGCGTTGGCGCCGCCTGCGATGTCCAGGCACTTGCCCAGCGTGCGCAGGGTCTGGCCGTTCCAGGTCCACTTCTGGTCGAGCGAGGTCGCCTGCTGGCAGTCCCAGAGCTGGACCGCGGTGCCGTCACCACCGGTGTCGTCACCCGCCACGTCCACGCACTTGCCGCCCGGTCCGTAGATCGGGGTGCCGATGGCGAAGTTCTGAGCGCCGGAGCTGTTGCAGTCCCAGATCTGCAGCCGTGTGCCGTTCGCGGTGGCGCCCGAGGGTGAGTCGATGCACCGGCCGCTGGCCGGGTTCCGCAGCGAGCCGTCGCTCTGTCGCACCCATGCCTGATAGCCGCCGCTGTTGCAGGTGGCGAGCTGCAGCTTCGTACCCCCGGCGCTGTTGCCGCCGGCTATGTCCAGGCACTTGCCGAGGGTCTGGAGGGTCTGGCCGCTCCAGGTCCAGTGCTGGTCCTTCGCCGCCGACTGACAGTCCCACAGCTGTACTGCGGTGCCGTCACCGCCGGTGTCGTCACCCGCCACATCGACGCACTTGCCGCCGGGTCCGGTGATCGTCTGTCCGGTCGTCGAACCGCCGCCGCCTCCGCCGCCGGAGCCGGCGCCCTTGTTGTACACGGCCACCGAGTCGACGACGAGCTTGCCGCCGGAGACCGTCGACGCGTTCGGGCCCCCGCCGAAGGCGTCCGGGAAGCCGCCGCCGATCGCCAGGTCGTAGATGATGAAGAAGGGGTGGTCGACCGCGTCGGCCCAGGTCGTCGCGTCCACCTGGTTGGCGTTGACGGTGAAGAAGTTGTTCCCGTCGAGGTAGAACCTGATCTGCTCCGGCGACACCGAGCGGTCGATCTCCGCCGCGTAGTCGTGGAAGCCGGTTTGGCAGCCGGCGCAGGCGCGTTCGCCCGAGCCGATGCCGGTGGACTCGTTGCACGGTCCGCCCGGGTTCACACCGCAGTGGAGGGTGCTGAAATCGGAGCTGCGGCCGTTGATGTCCTCCATGATGTCGATCTCGCCGGACTTCGGCCAGGTCACACCGTCGCGCAGCGGCGCGCCGAGCATCCAGAACGCCGGCCAGTAGCCCGCGCCGTTGGCGGTGGTGACGTTGGGCTGCTGGAGGACGGACTCGATGCGTACGACTCCCCCGGCCGGGGCGCCGAAGGCCGCCGACTGGGTCTCCACGCGTCCGGAGGTCCATCCGCCCCGCGGGTCGGAACCGGAGTGCTGCGCTTGGAGCACCAGATGCCCCTGGCCGTCGTAGTAGACGTTCGAGGTGCTGTTGGTCATGGTTTCGATCTCACCGGTACCGAAATTGCTGCCAGGCCCCGTGTCGTACTTCCACAGGCTCTGGTCGATGCCGGTGCCGGACGCGCCGTTGAAGTCGTCGCTCCAGGTGAGCGTGAAGCCGGACGGCGTCGGAGGCACTGCCGCCTCGGCGTTCAGCGTCCCGGTGACGGTGGCCGCCAGCGTCATGACGGCGACGGGAATCAGCGTCAGCGCGCTCTTCCATCCGCGGCGCCGCGGTCTTGCAGAGGATAATTGCATGGGTCGGACCTCCGGGGAGAAGGCGTGATCGTGCTTGTCCGCTACGTGCCCTGCTGCTCACCGCCAACGGTGAGCAGCGAACGCGCGCTTGGGGATGTGGATGACGACGAGCAGGGCGGAGACCGGCGCCTGAGTTGCCATGGACAGTCAGGCCCCGCAATGGGCGGTCGGGCTTCCGTCTCCTTGTCGAGCGGACGCACTGTCAACGCAGGTGACGGCTGGCGGGTGTTGAGCCGTGTGGAGTTCTGTGCGGGGGCGACGCTATTGGACCGGACCAATGCCGTCAAGGCTCCGCAACGGACCTCGGCATGGAAGGATCGATCTTCATGGATCGTCGGGATCGACGTGAATCCCCTGGCCCTGGCGGCACGTTGGACGATTTCTGATGTGATGCGCCAGAAATCATGAGGTTGGTACTGCAACGGTGCTCGCCGCGACGGGTGGCCAGCTCAGTCGTTGATGCGGTCATGGGTGGGGACCTTGCTGATGTCAGGTCATGGGCGGGTGAACTCGGCTCCTCTACGGAAGCGACTACTGCTGCACCCCTGCCGCAGGCACCACCGCACAGATCGCCTCCATCGACCACGCACTCCAGCCCCACGGCGACACCTGGCGTGACCTGACCACACGCAACGCCAAGCGCCTCTTCACCCGACTCACTCCGCTCCCGTAGCCGGGCCAACGCCTCGCCGATCTCATCGTCCGCGACCGAGATCAGCGGCCGGCCCACTCCTTTGGAACACTGCTGCCGTAAACACCTGCAACTCCCGCCGGGCACTCGGCACCCCTTGTCCGCACCGGGGCCCGGTTCGAGAACGGCGGCCTGGTTGAGCGCCAGGATCTGCTCGCGTGACATGAAAAAGCGGCCGCGCAGGTCAAGGGCAGCGATGCGACACTGCCCCTATCACCAGGCCAGAGCCCTCCCAACTCGACTATCTACGGGAGATCAAACGGCTCGCCAAGGCAGTCACCTCCGCAGCCGGTGGCGAGCATCGGTACGCCGACGACTCAGAGGATGAGGGGCCGCTCCAACGCAGTGTGAACGCTCTGGGAACTGGTTGGGCGTCGATCCTCTCCCCCTACGGCAAGACGTAACTCGACCCCAACGGACAACCCTGATCCACAGGTGCCGAGCCGAGGCTCACCCTGGCGAACTTCCCCCTTGAGCCGGCGGTTCTCCGGATCGTCTCGTATTCCAGCCGTAGCGCGTGATCTTCGTAGCCGGGCTCCTGCGGTGGCGCCGGGGCCAAGCCGACGCCGTGTCCGGTGACCGGCTGTCTTGCCGCACATGCAGGCAGTGACTGACATGGACCATCGGTAGGGTGCGGTCATGCAGCTCCGGTACAACTTCCGCATCAGCCCGACGCCGGGGCAGTGCACCGCGCTGGCCCGGGCGTTCGGCTGTGTGCGGGTGGTGTACAACGACGCCCTGCGAATCCGCGAGGATGCCCGCGAGGCCGGGCTGCCGTCCAAGCGGCTCACCGCGTCGAAGAAGACCGAGCCCCGGGCCTGGCTCGGCGAGGTGTCGTCGGTGGTCCTCCAGCAGTCCCTCCGGGACCTGGATACCGCGTACAAGAACTTCTTCGACGGTCTCAAGGGCAAGCGCCCTCGCATCGGCGCACCCCGCTTCAAGTCCAGGCGCGACAACCGGCAGACGATCCGCTTCACCGCCAACGCCGGCTGGAAGATCACACCAGGTGGCCGTCTGCGCCTGCCCAAGATCGGCGACATCCCGGTGAAATGGTCCCGGTCTCTGCCCTCCACGCCGTCCACGGTGACCGTGGCCAAGGACGCGGCGGGCCGGTACTTCGCGAGCTTTGTCGTGGAGACCGACCCGGCCGCCGACCTGGACCGCATGCCGGCGACCGCCGACGAGGTGGGCATCGACCTCGGCCTCACCTACTTCGCGGTCCTCTGCGACGGCCGCAAGGTGAGCGCGCCGAAGTTCTTCCGCCGCGCCGAGCGCAAGCTGAGGAAGGCGCAGCGGAACCTCGCCCGCAAAACGAAGGGCTCGAACAACCGCAGGAAAGCCGTCGTCAAGGTCGCCCGCGCTCACGCGCACGCGGCGAACGCACGCAGGGACTTCCACCACAGGCTGTCCACGACGATCGTCCGCGAGAACCAAGCGGTGTACGTCGAGGACCTCGCGGTGAAGAGTCTCGCCCGCACGCGCCTGGCCAAGTCGGTGCACGACGCCGGATGGTCGGCGTTCGTGAGCATGCTGGAGTACAAGACGGCACGGTACGGGCGGGTGTTCGCCCGCGTGGACCGGTTCTTCCCGTCCTCCCGGCTCTGCTCCGCCTGCGGCTTCAAGGACGGCCCCAAGCCGCTGAACGTCCCCGAGTGGACGTGTCAGGGCTGCGGGACGGTCCACGACCGCGACGTGAACGCCGCGGTCAACATCAGGACCGAAGGACGCAAGGTCGCCGCCGGACAGGTGGAGACCGTAAACGGCAGTGGAGCGCAGGTAAGCCCGGGATCCGTCCCGGCACCGCGCGATGAAGCAGCAACCCGCCGAGACGGTCAGCCGACCGTAGTAGGAATCCTGGCCCTTTAGGGCCGGGAGGATGTCAAACGCTTCTCGTGGTCAGCGGGCGGGCCCATACGAGGAACCATGTGGTTCGATGGGCGTGCCACGTGCGACTGCCTGAACCCACTGCTCAACGATGACCGGCAAGCGGCGACATTCGCGGAGTGGTACCTGGACTGGCTCGGCCACGAGGAGTCGCTGACGACACCCGAACAGCGTCGTACCGCTTCCGAGAGCTGGCACGCGGGCGTAGCCAGGCCCATCTGGTTTCGCTGGTTCAACTCGTAGAGTCCAGGACTCATGGTGGTCCAGGACTTCATGGTGGCCGGCACCCCCATCTCACCGGTGGAGACTGGCGACGGGCACGGGACTGGCCACCGCTGATCATCGGTTTGTGCAGACCAACGATCTCGCCGTGGCCGCGGGTGACGCCCAGGTCGCCGCCTACCCGGTCTGCGCAGGAGAGCGGGGACCTGCGGTGGTGGACCGGGAACTCCACGTTCCCCGCTCGTGGGACACCGACCACGACCTCTGCCGGAGGAACGCGCATCGGCAACGTCCTCGCGGGGGCCCCGCTCACAGGGCAGCACGCCTGGAGGCGGGCGGTGATCCGCTGCCGCAGGTGACGGCGGCGGAGGCTTCACCAGACCGGGCGGCGGGCCATCGCGATGCAGTGGGGTGAACAGGAGGAATTCCCGGTTTGTGCCAGGTTGTGTACGGCGAGACTGAGGCCATGACCACCTCGGAAACCACCCTCGCCGAGAACAAGGACCTTGTGCGCGCGTTCATCGACGCGCTGTTCACCAAGGGCGACCTCGGCGCGGTCGACGAGTACCTCGCCGAGGACTTCGTCGATCACGACCCTCCGTTCAACGGGCCCGCCGACCGTGAAGGCTTCCGCTCCGCCGCCGCGTTGTTCCGGGAGGCATGTCCCGACTGGCGCAGCGATCCGCACCTGATGATTGCCGAGGGCGACCTGGTCGTCGAGCACTTCACCGCCGGCGGGACGCAACGCGGTGAACTGCTCGGAGTGCCGGCCCCGGCCGAAGGCCGTTCCCTGACCCTGCACGGAACCAACATCTTCAGGATCCGGGGCGGACGCATCGTCGAGCGGTGGGGCCGACCCGACGAACTCGGCATCCTGCGCCAACTGGGGATCGTCCCATCGCAGACGTAGCGTCGAAGGCACGGCGGCGGGCCTCGTCACACCCTCGGCGGCGCTCACCGCCAGCCTTCCGCCTAGTACTCCAGCAGGATTTCGCTGTCTGACCTGGTCTTTCGCCGGGTGGCGGGAGTGTAGCGGGACTTCGGTCGTGCGGGGGCGGTCTCACGGAGACCGCCCCTCGATCGTGCGACAACGCCGCAGGTAGTGACAGCGGCGGGCGACTGCTTGGCGTCGGCGGCGCCAGTTCGACCAGCTCAGCGCGTGGTGTCGTCCGCGGTGTCCGCTCAGGTGCGGGGGTCGGGCACGACAAGCTGCCAGGAGTCGCCGAACCTCCGCCACTGTGAGCCCGACGGCCCCGGTTGTCTCACCTGTTCCGCCCCCTTTTCCCAGGGCTGGTATGCCGTGGCGGACAGGAAGGCGTGCGCCAGCATGGCCAAAGTGATGTGCCGATACCAGCCCACGTAGCGGCGGACTTCGTACTGGTCCAGGCCACATTCGTTCTTCGCGGCCTGGAAGCACTCCTCGATCGCCCAGCGTGTGCCGGCGACCCGCACCAGCTCCTGGACGGTGACCTGAAGCGGTGCGTAGGCGAGGTAGTAGGCGATCTCGTCGGGCTTGCTGATGCTGCGCCGGGCCAGTGCCCATCGCATTCGATGGGGGACCTCGCCCTGATAGTCGAACTCGGCGACGGCCGGCAGCCGTACTGCTGCCCAGTGGTAGACGCGGGGCCCCTTCGCGCCGTTGCCGCATGAGATCTTCTCCCACGCCTCGTCCGGGGCCTGCGCGAACAGACCCTCGATCCGTGAACAGCCCACGCTGAACTGCGACTTGGGCACAGCCAGCACGTAGCCGACACCCGACTGTTCCAGCAGCCGACGGAATCGGTTGTCCTGACCGTAGGCGGAATCCGCGGTGACCCACGCGATGGGCAGCGGTGAGGCGAGGGCCCGCAGCACCATATGCCGGGCCAGTTCGCCCTTGGTGGCGAACTCCCGCTCGTCGGGGACCCTTGCGGTGCGGCAGCGTTCCCGGTCCTCGGTCCACGACTTCGGGAGGTAGAGCTCACGGTCGACCAGAGCCCGGCCACGGGCCGAGGCGTAGGCGCCGAAGACGCCGATCTGACAGTTCTCGGTGCGGCCGGCGGTTCCGGAGTACTGGCGCTGGACCCCGGCGGAGGTACTGCCCTTCTTGATGAACCCGGTGTCGTCGATGATCAGCACGCCGTCGTTCTCGCCGAGCTTGTCGGCGACGTATTCCTGCAGGTCGTCGCGAATGTCATCGGGCTCCCACTTCGCTCCGGCGAGGAGGTGCTGCAGGCCGTCGGGCGTGCGGTGGCCAGCCTGCTCGGCCAACTGCCAGCTGTTCTTGCGGGCCACCGGGGCGAGCAGCCCACGTACGTAGTCGCGCATGCGGCGACGAAGCTCGACTCGGCCGAAGCGGTGCCCGATAGTCAGGAAGAGATCGTCCAGTTCGAGGTCCCACTGCGCGGCGGCATACTCGGTGATCACCCTCGGAGGCTGCCCCGCCGCTGTCACTACCTGCAGCGTTGTCACATGATCGAGGGGCGGTCTCCGTGAGACCGCCCCCGCACGACCGAAGTCCCGCTACACTCCCGCCACCCGGCGAAAGACCAGGTCAGACAGCGAAATCCTGCTGGAGTACTAGTGCCAGTGCGACCAACCGGTCCACCGGCCGCTCCGCCAGCGTGGGCACCGTGTCGTGCGCCCACAGCGCGGTATGACCAGTTCATCGCGTCAGATCACCCAACCATGATCCACTGACCGAGATCGCGCAGATGGGGATCTCCCGCTCACGGCAGCAGCGCATTCGCCGGCTGCGATCCGTGCCCGCCGAGATAGAGCTTCATGGCGCACTGGTCTTCGGCCTCGATGAACACCTGTTGCCCCCAATGAGCACTGAGACGGTGCGCGACATCGACCAGTCGGCGGCGTTCCTCCGGCGAGTATGCGGGGAACCGTACCCAGCCTCGTTCGGCGATGATGTTGCCGAGATCGCTGAACAACACCGCCCGAGCGCGCTGCTCTTCCTCCGCCGTCAGGGGCGTGGATCCGCCCTCCTCGGGATGTACCCGGACGTTGTACAGGTCTCGGATCACTGACTTCTCGCAATTCGGCCGGGCTGTTTCCGGGGAGACTAAGCGGGGCGGTCATCCAGCCTGACCGCCCAGAGCGATTCGTCGTAGCTGCCGGCGGCGTCCAGGCCGAACTCGGCCTCCCCCAGCACCTCAGTACCCGCTTCGCCGTAGAGGACTACGGACAAAGGCTGGTTGAGGAGGAGCTTCTGGCGGCGGATGTCAGCAAGGCTCCTGTCCTGGCAGAGGAGGACTCGACCCATCGCATCCCGCAGCGTGAAGTCGGCCCAGATCCGAGGTAGGGAGGCATCGGCGACGTACGAGATGATCGTTCCGCTCTCGCCATCCCGGTGAAGCCGTCCGCAGTTGCCACAGACGTACAGCGACGAGAAGGACGCTTCAACGGCACGCTGCCGTTCAGGGGTGCCGAGATCGACGGAAGCAGGCCAGGCCATCTGGTCGAAGAGCTCATCCGGGACGAGCCGGAACTGCTGCCCCGGGTTGTGAGACCCGCTGAAGATGTTGCCGCATCCACACTTGAAGCCACCCATGTCCCTCCACCTTCGACGCGTTTCTATCAGGTCAACGCCGGGTTCGGCATGGAACTTGCCCACGGCCCGTTCGACGGGAGCGGCTCGATCAGCACTCACTGGTCGTGATCCATGCCATCCCCCGCAGTCCTTGTGCGCGACCTTGCCGTCGGTCTTGGTACCGGCGGTCATCGCCTTTCAGTGTGTCTTGTGACCGAGGGGACGCTGGGAGCAAGATGACCACGTGAATGACTGGATGCGCGCCCGGAACGGTTGGACGATCCTTCTGATGTTCTGGGGGCTCACGCTGACCGGCGGGCTGCTCGGGGAAGCAGTGTCCCGGATGCTCTTCGAGCAGCACCCCGCGGCATCTGTCACCTCGAACCTGCCTTGGCTGGTGGGCGGCTCCCTGTTCGTCGCCCTCAGCGGCACCTTCGGTGTTCTGCGGCGGCGTCGGCGGCAAGGCTGACGAGCGCCGGCATTGCCGGCGCCGGCACCAACAATGCCGGTCCCGGCCGTCGGGGATGCGGAGAAGGTGTCCCACTCGCAAGGTGTCGCGCTCCGTCAGGCAGTTCGACCTGCGCCCCCTTCCTCTATCCTTGGGATGACATCAACTACCGCATGACATCTGCCCGGTGACGGAGTCGGCGTGGGGTGCGCGTCCCCGCTCCACGCCACCACTGGACGGCTTCAGGCGCAGCCACGGGTCGGCGCATCCGGACGCCGACGACCCCGTGTGGCGCGTCCCGCCGGGCAGCGAAAGGGATGCGCCGTGCCTTCGGCTTCGGCGAACTACCGTAAATTGCTGCGCACTTCGGGCGCCGCCGCCTTCTTCCTTCCTGCCGCTGTCGGGCGTCTGGGTATCGCCATGACGGGGATCGGCATCGTCTGGCTGGTGCACGCGCGCACCGGGTCGTACGCCGCCGCGGGTCTCGTCACCGGTGGATTCGCTGTCGCGGACGCCGTCGCCGGACCTCAACTCGGGCGCCTTGTCGACCGGTTCGGGCAAGCGCGGGTGCTTCCCTGCGTGCTGGTCGCGCATGCCGGGGCGGTGGCGTCGCTGCTCGTCGGTGCCGTTCCGGACCTCGTCGCCGGAGTGTTCGTCGGGGCGACTCTGCCCCAACTCGGTGCCCTGTCCGCCGCTCGCTGGTCCACCCTGCTGTCCGGGGAACGGGCGGCCTCGCTGCCCACCGCCTTCGCACTGGAGGCCCTCGCCAACGGCGTGGCCTACCTGGCAGGCCCGGCCCTGGTGAGCGTCATCGGTTCGGCGGGGCGCCCGGGTGCCGGGGTGCTGCTGGCCGCCGTATTCGTCGTCGGCGGCGGACTCGCCCTCGCCGCCCAGCGCCGCACCATGCCGCCCTTCACCGACCGCGCGGAAAGCCGGCGCGCCGGACGGGCCCTGTTCCACTCCGCATTCCTGCGGCAGGTCGCGCTCGGCCTTGGGCTCGGGGTGTTCTTCGGCGCGATGCAGGTGTCCGTCGCCGCGTATGCCGTCGGACGCGGTACGCCGGACGCGGCGGCGCTGCTGTACTTCGCCTCGAACTGCACGAATCTGGCGGGTGGCTGGGTCTACGGAGCATGGCGCGACGGCGGTTCACCCCGGCGCCGCCAGGCCGCGGCCGCCGCCTGCCTCGCCCTCGCGAGCCTCCCTCTGACCTTCCTCGACGCGCCCCTCGCGGTCGGCGTCACCCTTGCCGTGACCGGACTTGCCGTGCCGGTGCTGCTGATCCTCGCCTCCGTCCTCACAGAGGCGTCGGTCCCGCGCGCCGTCCTCACCCAGGCGTTCACCTGGGGCAACTCCGCGAGCGCGGCAGGAACGGCGGGGGCCGCTGCGGTCACGGGGCGGGTGGTGGACGCGGGCGGTGCGCACGGCGGGTTCGGTGTGGCAGCGGGGGCCGCGGTGGTGATGACGGTCCTGACGCTCGGCGGTCTGCGCGACTCGTCACCGGACGTGCCGAAGTCGTCCACGCCCGGGGAAACCACGGTGTCGACCCGCCGGGGCGGTTCAGGCTGCCAGCCCGGGTCATAGGCATCCGGGATTCAAACTGAGAAACTCTGTCGGGTCTTGACGCCCGGCTACGAGAACAGACATCGGACGAAGATCACTCCTGCTTCGTCGACATCGCCCAGTTCATGGCCGACCTGCCTGTCGATCAGACTTCCGCAGTCCGGTGGCTCGACCCTGAACAGCACACCCGCAGCCGCTGGCGTGGCCTGGTCAGCGCCCGGCAGGTGCACCTGCACACCGGGCGCTGACGAAAGAAGGGGGCCGTTTCCCGCAGGAAACGGCCCCCAGCGCCCGAGGCGGCGCGGGTTGATGATGATCTCCGAAAAAAGGGCCAGTGCTGCTCTTCACTCCTCAGGCGGTTGCCGCTGGCACCTGAGACGGGAGTTCTGCCGCGGGCCCAGCGCAGTCCAAGTAGGGTCCTGGCATGCCGTCTTCCACTCCCCCGAAGCAAGCCACGCCTCGGGGCGTGCTCTCGTCGCTGCCGCGACCGCGTACACGTCGCCAGCGGCTCACCACGGCTCTCGGCTGCAGTCTCGCCGTGATCGCCGGTGGTACGTGGCTTCTGCTGGGCACCGGACCCCGACCCGGCGACCACGCCCCCATGGCCATATGCTCCATCGACGGCTTCACTCTGACTCTGCGGGCCGACCTGGACGCTGACGGACACCTGGACGAGATCAACGAGGTCACCAGTTCAGTGGTCTTCCAGAAAGACGATCACCGGACCATTGTCAAAGTCGACGCTGCCCGCGGATCCTGGCAGAAGCTGCGAGGCGCATGGAGGAAGGACATGAGGACGCGGGGAGCCTTCGGCGACTTCGACGGCGACGGTTACCTCGACCTGGCCGTCTTCTACAGCCAGCGCGACAATGGCGACTCACCGCAGCACAACATGGTGGTGCATGAGGTGCATTACGGGCCTCTCGCCCGCGACCTGAGCAGCGACCGGACGGGCACCATCCGTATCGGGTCATCGTCGTTCGTGTACGAAGCACGGGCCGTCGACACCAACCACGACGGCCGCGCCGAGCTGGAGGTCTTCCAGTCGACCGGGGACGGCGCCGTCTCCCGCCGCATCGGCCGACAGGACAGGGGCGGCGTGTCCGTGAGCCGTGAGGAGACCGGATTCTACGGGGAGTCGGACTTTCCCTCCCGCGCCCCCGATGCCCTCGGCTACGGCGCCTGCGAAGGTCGCTAGCGTCCGCGCCGACGGACTCCCCCGTGCGGAGCTGCAGCGAGCAAGTCCGTCCTGCCCATGAGTACCAGGTGCGGAGATTCCGAAAGCCTCATCAGGGTCAGGTGGGGTTCAGCGGAGTAATGCCGGTACCCGCGTACAGCTCGGGTTCCAGCGACAGGACCGTGATCGGCTCTCCCGCCTTCACCGCGTGCCAGGCGATCGCAGCAGCGTGGGCCACCGGCCAGTCCACGTTTCTCCAGGGCGGACATGACCTGCTGGAAAACGGGTGTGTCGTTGGCCTGACCCGGGGTGAGGACAAAGCACAGCGGGCGGCAAGCGGCTGTCCACCGCGAGGTGGATCTTGGTGGTCAGCCCGCCGCGGGAGCGTCCGATGGCGTGGTGGTCTGGTTCGTCGGCCGGGGCCCCTTCTTTCGGGCCCCGGCTGCGTTCTGATGGGCGCGCACGATAGTGGAGTCGACCGAGACGACCCAATCCAGGTCGCCTTCGGCGTCGGCCTGGGCGAGCAGGGCAGTGAAGACGCGCTCCCAGGTGCCGTCGATCGCCCGGTTCCGCAGCCGGATGTAGACGCCCTTCCACGATCCGTACTCGCTGGGCAGGTGTATCCACTGCGAACCGGTCTGGAACGCCCAAGCGATCGCGTCGATCACCCGGCGGTGATCACGCCACCGCCCGCCCCGCTTCGGCGTCCGATCCGGCAACAACGGCTCTATGCGCGCCCACTGCGCGTCAGTCAACGGCACGACCGGACCAACGATCCGATGATCGGAAAGTGGCGGTCATCCGGCCCGGGTGATTCGGCCACACTGGTGCGATGAACTTCGGGGCGGGGCTTGGCGAAGGTGGCTGGGACGATGACGGAGCCCTCCGGGCTGCGCTAGGACGTACGGCCGAGGGGCTCGGGCTTGACCTGCCCGAGTCGGACGGGAAATGGGGTCGCCTCGCAGAGTACGTCGACGCGAGGAACGGTCGGCGCGTGATGGTGTATCCGCCCGGAGAAGGGCGTCGGAATCTCCAGGTGAACCTCCAGGACAACGGCACACATCTGGCCTGCGGGTGGACCGCAGACCTGGCCGAAGCGGTCAGAGCGACAGCGGCGTGGACGGGCGGCGCGGGCCTCGAGGAGACCAGAGCACGCGCCCCGTTCATCCGCTTCAGGCCCTGGGCCCTCGTCCACGAGCGGGAGCCGTTCGGTGTGGTCGAGTTGACGTGGTGCGCCAAACTCGACCGCATCCACATGCCGCCGTACGACCGGCACCCGCGCCCCCACTCGGTGCTGGCGGCGGCGTACGCCCAGCCGGTGCTCCGCCAGCTGATGCCGGTCAACAGTCACTTCAGCCTCTGGTTCTCCACCAGTGTCGAGGAGTTCTGGAAGACGCGGGTCGGGTACATCATCTGCCCGTACGACGAGGGGCTGTACGGGGTGCGGAACGGAGGCATGCTGGTTGCGCGCACCGAGACGCCGGAGGAAGCCGTCGCTTTCGTGGTGGCCGCCCTCCCGGAGGGGTTGGGGCCGGCGAGCTGAGGCTGGAGACTGCGGGCAGCGCGTGGGGCTTTGCAGCATCATCCAACACCCGCAGTGGCACCTGCCGTTCACTGAAGGTGCCCTGGCTGAACTGATGACGGCCCGTCCGGGGCCCTGGCAACCGCGACCCGGGCTGAGGGCAGCCGCAGAGCCTCCCGTGGGGAGCCGGGAGGAGCGGCGGGCCCCCGCGCCAAGAGCACAGCTCAGGCGGGACCCGAGGGGTGATCCCAGCCTGAGGAGGACACAGGATGGGCTCACGCACACCTTGCACCTAAAACCAGCCACAGCAATAGATGGCGGCTGGAAGTATTCGTCCGGGGACCCGAGTTCTGCCCGGAGCGCCGGCGGTCATGCGGCCTCAGTCAGACGGCTCGGGTGCCTGCGGCCGTCGCCGGAGTCGCCCCGTCCTTGCACTGCGGGCTCCAACGACGCGGACGGTGTACGGGGTTGAGGCGGTGTGCTGCGAGCGGGGCGCGGTGGGATGAACGGGCCTCGCGGTCGGCGGTCCCGGAACCATCGTCGGCGTGTGCTGCCGCGGACCGGGAAAGCAGACGGCCCGGGTCGGAACAGACGAGAATGGAAGGGCTTCCAATCGCTTCAAGGATGCGGTGACAACAGCGGTGACAAGAAGGGGCAGATGATGAGAGAGGTCTCGCCGCCGGGACGGCCGACGCTCGACGAGGTGGCCGTGCTCGCCGGGGTCTCCCGCTCCGTCGCGTCCCGGGTGCTGAACAACGCCCCTCATGTCAGCCGCGCCAAACGCGAAGCGGTCGAGCGGGCGGTACGGGACCTGGGATACGTGCCGAACCCGAAGGCCCGGGCGCTGGCCACCCGGCAGGCGGGGGCGGCGGCCCTCGTCATCTCGCAGCACGACCCCTCGGTGCTCGCCGACCCCTTCTTCGGGCAGGTCATCGCCGGGGTCTCCAGCGCCTTGGAGGAGGCCGACCTGCATCTCATGCTGTGCCTGGCCGCCTCCGACCGTGCTCGCAAGCGGGTGGGCGACCTGCTGCGGTCCCGCGGCGTGGATGGCGTGATGATGATGGCGCTCCACGGCGACGACCCTTTGGCGCAGATGGCGACGGAGACGACTCTGCCGGTCGTCTTCGGCGGACGGCCAGGAGGCTCGGACCCGCGCTGGTACGTCGACATCGACAATGCCGCGGGCGCGCGCCGCGCGACCGAACATCTCCTCGCGAGCGGACGGAAGAACATCGTCACCATCTGCGGCCCGTTGGACACGGAGGTGGGGCGCGCCCGCCACCAGGGTTACCGGGAAGCGCTGCTTCTCGCCGGGCGGACACCGCACGCTTTCGAGATCGGCGACTTCAACGAGCCCAGCGGGGCTGCCGCCATGGCCAGGCTGCTGGCGCAGCACCAGGACGTGGACGGCGTGTTCGCGGCCAACGACAACATGGCCGTGGGGGCGCTGCGGGCGCTGCGCGAGGCCGGCCGCTCCGTTCCGCACGACGTCGCCGTCGTAGGCTTCGACGATCTGCCGGTGGCGCGGATCACCGACCCCGCGCTGACGACGGTGCACCAGCCGATCCGGGACCTGGGACGGGAGATGGCCCGCATGCTGGTCGGTGTCATCGAGGGCGGCGATCCGAGTCCGCTGCTGCTTCCCTCGCATCTGGTGGTGCGCGCCAGCGCCTGACCCGGACGGCCCGCCTTCACGGCGCCCCGCACGAGGTGGGGGCCACAGCAAGGTGGCGGCCACCCAGGAGGACGGCCGCCTGGTCGGGTCAGGTCACGGGTAGTACGGCGTGTACGTGATCGAGGAGACCTTCAGGTAACGGGCGCCGTCCGTTGTCGCCCAGGTCGAGGCGTTCGGATTGCCCGGCCAGTCGCCTCCCACCGCCGTGTCGACGATGAAGTGCATCCCGGTGCCGGCCGGGGTGGTGTAGGGCTTCGAGCCCGTGATGGTGCCGTCCACGGCGAAGTCGACGTGATCGGGCCACCACGTGAACGAGTACGTGTGGAACGCGTTGGTCCAGCCCGAGGAGTTGTTCTTCGAGTACTGGGTCTGCGCGTTGTTCTGGTCGTGGAGCGTCTGGAACACGGTGTTCGGGTTCTGCCCGACGATCTCGGCGGCGTCGAACTCCGGCAGCCACGGGTTCAGGTAGGCCGCCCACACCGCCGGGAGCAGCCCCTGCCCGCTTGGCATGTTCGCGGTGAAGCTGTAGGTGCCGTAGCCGTAGAGCGCCTTCGACTCCACGCGGCCCGAGTAGTACGTGCCGTCGGCGGCCTTGTAGGTCTTGATCATCAGTGTGCCGCCGTCGTACCAGACGCAGTTCGGCGTGTACGTCTCCAGCTCGTTGTTGGGGGTCCACCTCCCGTTGATGGTGTTCCACGAGTTGACGGTCTGGGGGCTTCCCCAGGAGCTGGCGTGTGCCGAATGAGCCGCGAGCGGAAGCAGCAGGCACGCCGCCAACAGCGTGACCGCGCTCCGGACCGACTTGAAGAGAGTAAGTGGCATGGTGAGCTCCATTGCTCGGGGTCGTGGGGGATTTTTGGAAGCGCTTCCAATGCCGAGGAGGCGCCTCCCTCCGACAGGCGCGGCATGCGCGCCGGTGCCGGACCGACACGGAGCCACGCCTTTGACGGTGAACATGGCAGCGCCGTAACACGCTGTCAATGGGTTCGACTTCAACTGTTGAACTGATGGAGGTCGATCACTTCACCGGACGAGCTCGAATGAAGTTCCCGCCGCATCAAGCGAGATGGGAGATGCCCAGCGAGTTCGACACCTGAAGGCAAAGGGGCGCCGTACGGCCTCCCTCGACCGGTCGGCCACCGACCGCTCGGCGGACACGACTCCCCGTCAGCCGTTTGTACACATCGGCGTCGTGAGCCTTGACACCGTCCCCTGGGCGCTCAATCATCACTGAAAACTGGAAGCGCTCCCAAAAGTCAATCACCCCCGACCCGCGCTCCGCTGACAGTTCGTCACGCGATCCGCGAGCCCCGGTTGCCGCCGTCCGCGCAGCCGCCCGGCACACCCCCCACTCACGACAAGGAGACTCCGCCCCATGATCAAGGGCAGACCGCTCCGCCGACTGGCCCTCCTGGCCTGTGCGGCGGCTGTCATGGTGACGGGCCTGTCCCCCGCCGCCCAGGCCACCCCCAGGGCGACACCGAGCCGCACACTGGACAGCTCCACCCGCTTCTACGTCGATCCGCACAGCGAGGCCGCCCACCAGGCCCTCACCGACCTGCGGGCCGGGCACATCACCGACGCGCGGAACATGGCCGAACTCGCCACCTGGCCGGAAGCGATCTGGCTGACCGACGGAACACCCCGGCAAGTCGGCGCACGGGTCAAGGACTTGGTCCGGGACGCGAGGGCGACCCGCTCCGTCCCGCTGCTGGTCCTGTACAACATCCCCGGTCGCGACTGCGGTTCGTACTCGACCGGCGGCGCGGCGGACTCGGCCGCCTACGACGCGTGGGTGAAGGCGGTAGCCGGCGCCATCGGCACGAGCAAGGCCGTCGTCATCGTCGAACCGGACTCGCTCGCGCTGCTCCCCAAGGACTGCGGACCCACCACCGACCCGACGGGCTCGCTCACCACCGCCCGGATCGCCGAGGTGAGATCGGCGGTAGGCACCCTGGGGGCCGACCCCGCCACCTCCGTCTACCTGGACGCCGGCACCAGCAACTGGCAGCCCGTCGGCGAGATCACCGGCCGGCTCCTCGACGCCGGCCTGCGACAGGCCCAGGGCTTCGCCCTCAACGTCTCGAACTACCAGCCCACCGACCAGCTCAACCGGTACGCCACGTGGGTGTCCAAGTGCGTCTGGTTCGCCACGAGTTCAGCCGACGCGGCCGGACCGGCCAGCCGATGCGCCAGCCAGTACTACTCCTCCGCCGCACCCAACGACGGACTCCCGGGCGACGCGGTCGAGTTCGCCGATCCCTCGACCTGGCACTGGACAGACGCCTGGTACGACAACAACGTGGGCACACCCCCCACCGACCGGCTCACCCACTACGTCCTCGACACCAGCCGCAACGGACTCGGCGCGTGGACGGCGCCGCCCGGCAAGTACACCGACGACGAGCACTGGTGCAACGCCCCCGGCCGCGGAGTCGGCGACCGCCCCACGACCGACACCGGCGCCCCCTTGGCCGACGCCTACCTCTATGTGAAGACCATCGGCGAGTCCGACGGCACCTGCCACCGCGGCACGGCCGGGCCGGGCGACCCCGAGTACGGCGGCGTGGAGGACCCGCCCGCCGGCGCCTGGTGGCCGGACTTCGCCCACACCCTCGCCCGCAACGCCAGCCCACCAATGACGTTCAACTACCCTCGCTGACAGGGCTTTTCGGACCCCACCAGCGCACTGTCAGACACCGGCCCTCGGAACCCCCTCCGGCCCGTCCGTACCCCGGGCGGGCCGGAGGGAACGCTCCGCGCCGGATGTGGCCGGGGGCCGGGGTTCCTACCCTTCGGCAACAGCCCCTCCTGTACCGCGGATGGCGCGCCCGTCGTCGTGCCCGCCAGCGATCATTACAGACCGTGATCTACTTCTGGTCACGCTGCCGATCAACGAGAAGCCGGGGCCATGACCGATCACTGCTGCGAGGCGATGACCAGCCGCGTGAACGTGCACTGCGACCAGCACGACGACCCTTTCGCCTGCCCGGACGCACTCGTTGACTTCAGTGCCAAGTTCCAGGAGTACGGACTGATCGTCCATGACGGCGGCACGTCGAGCATCACGATCGACTTCTGCCCCTGGTGCGGACGACGCCTCCCCGAGTCGCAGCGCGACCGATGGTTCGACGAACTGGAGCGGCGCGGGATCGATCCTTGGGAGGACGAGGTGCCCGCCGAATTCCAGGACGACCGCTGGCTCCGCTCACTGCACCAGAAGTAACGAACCAGCAGCCTCCCCGATCAGGCGGAGGCGAAAGCCTCCTCGGGGACACCGTCGAGGACGAATCCGTTGTCGAGCCGGACGCGGACCGTCACGCGGAGCATTCGTTGCTGATAGGCGACCCACTGCTCTTCCAGGGCCTCCACCTGCTCGTCCAGTTGCTTCCTGCTCGCCGACGGCATCTGGTGGCCGAAGTCGTCGCGAAGCGACTTGAGGCGCAGGTACTCACGGACCTCGTGGCTCTGCTGCCGGTGATGCTCGTCGACATGCTCGACAGTGCCCTCGACGCCTGCTGCCAGGGCCAAAGAGCCGGCGAAGGCGCCCGTCTCCTCCGAAGGCTCCCCGGCCGGGGTCACCGACCCGGCCAACCGGAGATCGGCCGCCAGCCGCACCCGTTGGCCCACGTTCAGTGTCATCGATCCTTCGTCTTCCTCGTCGGTCACCGGCGATCCGGTCCGCGTGGCGTCGCCAGGCGGACCGAAGAGGACAGGATCATCCCACCTCCGCCCCCGGACCCGACACGATCCAAGGCCTCGCCGACCGGACCCGGCGCGGGACTGGGGTCGCGCGCCCGCCCCGTCCGTGACCTTCCGCCGGGCCTCGGCCAGATGGACGAGCGCTGCACCTCTCGCAACTGGATCCTTCGCGATCAGCCCGAACGCCCAACCTCACAGCTGTCCCGTAATCGTCGCTTCGTGCCGGCTGGGCCGGACTCAGGAGCTTTCCGAGGTGGAGGCGCGATCAGCCACCCTCTGGACGGCGGGGATCAGGTCTGCGATCCGTTCGAGCTGGTCGCGCTGGGAGTGCAGGTCCAGGGCACCGAGGCGGGCGACGATGTGCCGAGCACCGGCGGCGACGTACCGTCCCAGGCTTTCAATCACCTGTTCCGCGGAGCCGGTGACAACTGCCTGGATCTTTTCCAGCTCCTCCAGTGGCATTCCGTATGTGGCCCGCGCGTAGTCGTCCAGTGCCCGACGGCCGCTCTCGATGTCGTTGTCGATCCGTACCGAGACGAATAGCGCGGGGGTGATGTCCTCGGTCGCACGTCCGGCGTCGGCCGCCGCTTTGTGGACATTGCGGAGGCCGGATGCGTAGTCGGCGGGGTCAGACGGGTAGGGCAGCCATCCGTCGTACAGTCGGCCAGTGCGGGCCAGCGCTGCGGGTGTCGCGCCGCCGAGCCAGATGGGTGGACCGCCTGCTCGGGACGGCCTGGTCGTGGGCGGGATGCCATCGAACCGGAGGATCTCGCCGTGGAAGGCGTCGGCGCCGTCCCACAGGGCCCGCCACAGCGCGACAGTCTCGTCCAGGCGGGCGAAGCGCCTTTCCCACGGCAGCTCGGACAGCGTGTAGAGGGGCCGCCCGAATCGGCCGGGGAAGCCGGCGCCGACGGTCACGGTGAGTCGGCCACCGGACAGCAGGTCGATCGACGCAAGTGACTGCGCGGCCTGGATCGGCCGACGGAGGAACGGCATCAGTGCGGCTGTGCCCAGCGTCACGGTCTCGGTCACCGGGGCGAGTGCGGCCAGCATCGTGAGCGCCTCGATGCGCGGGCTGATCAGGGAATCGTTGGCGAAGAGCGAGGAGAAGCCCGAGCGTTCGGCGTACCGGCCGAAGGCAATCAGCTCGCGGGGGTCGTCGGCAGCGCCCCACTGGGCGGTTCCGGTCGGAAGGAGTACACCGATGTCCATGTCGGCAATGGTCACGACCGGTGCGAGTGGCGACAATTCCCTGCGGGGAATGGCCTGGGACCCTCCGACGCCGTTACAACAGGCCCGTGGACTTTCCTCGTACGCTTCGTGAACGTCGTACCCGCCGTCATGTCAGCCGGCTCGACCTGGCGCTGCGAGCGGGCACCACCCAGCGCCACCTCAGCTTCATTGAATCTGGCAGGTCTGTCCCGGGCCGGAACATGGTCGTGCGCCTGGCCGAGTCGCTGGAGCTGCCGCTGCGGGAGCGCAACGAGTTGCTGCTGGCCGCCGGATACGCGCCCGCCTACCCGGAGAGCTCACTGGACGATCCGGTGCTGGCCCCGGTGCGCACTGCGATCGACCATATCCTCCGCGGGCATCTGCCGTATCCGGCGCTGGTTGTGGACCGGGGCGGTGACCTGATCGCCGCGAACACCGCATTCGACCTGATCACCGAGGGCGCCGCTGCCGAGCTGGTGGGTCCGGGCGCCAATATTTACCGCCTGGCACTGCATCCCGACGGCCTGGCTCCCCGTATCCTCAACCTCGCCGAGTGGGCGCGCCACATCTTGGCGCGCCTTGGCCATCTGGAGGAGTTGCGCGCCGAGCTCACCGGGTACGTTCCCGAGCTGGAGCCGTCCGCCGGGCAACTCGGTTTCGCGGTGCCGCTCCGCCTGCGGTCCTCGTACGGTGAGTTGCGCCTGATGACGACCGTGACGACCTTCGCCACCGCCGTTGACGTGACACTTGCCGAGCTGAAGCTGGAGGCGTTCCTCCCGGCCGACCCGGCGACGGCCGAGGCTCTCTCCGCAGCCGCCGGGGCAATGGCTCGCGCTGCCGCCGGTCCGGAACCCGGGAACATGTAATCGGTCTTGATGCGGCCGTTGTCGTCGAGTACGAATCCCCGGTTCTCGGTCCGTGGCCGACCTTCCGAAGCTCAGGTGCGTGATCGCGCCGTATCAGAGGGCACCGGCACGGCTGCCGCACCGGGTGGGCGGCCGGCCCGTCCCTCGACCGGGCTGTCGCCCGTACCTCTGCGCTGACCGTCTCTCGTCATTCGTTTCCCTTGCCTTTCCCACGTGCCGTGCGGGGAGACCAGCGCCGCCCGCACACCTCCAGCCAGCGCAGATCGGCCTGAAGACGGAGGGCGATCCCCTCCAGCAGCAGCCAGGCCTCCGAGTCCGTGTCATGAGTAGGGGCGGCGCGCTGGGCCTCGCCCAGGCTGTGCATCAGCTCCCGCCGCCGGGCGTCCACGAGTGCGAACGGATCGGCCAGCCCCGACTCGGCGGCAGCCACCAGCTTCAGATGGAACTCCGGCACATCCGCTCTGGGCCCGACGCTCTCGGCCATCCACGCGACAACCCGCTCCTGGCCGGCCGCGGTCAGCGCATACACCTTGCGCCGCGGGCCACGCACCGGCGCGTCCTCACGCTCCAGGACCACCAGACCCGCCTTCTCGAGCCGGGTGAGCGTCACATAGATCTGCCCCGCGTTCAGCGTCTGCCCCAACGGCCCGAGCGCCGCCACCAACCGTCGGCGCAGGTCGTACCCGTGCGACGGTTCCTTCGTCAGCAACGCCAGCAACACGTCCTGCACGGACCGCTCTCCCGTCCGACCCCCATATAGATAGCGGTTAGCTAAATGCTGCGCCAAACCGGCAGGGCGTGACGCCCCCTCAGGAGTCGGCGGGCAGCATGGACCTGGAAGTCCTGCAGCGTTCCGTCACGTGAAGTCCGGGCGTGCGTGGCCGAGTTGCCGGGGGCCACTGTCGGCCTCCGCACGCCGCTCGCTAGCATCTCTGGTCATGAAGAGGCGGGGGTGGCGGCTGGGTGCCGTGGCAGTGCTGGTGGTGATCTGCTTCTCCGGTGCGGGACAGCCGGAGGTCATCCGTACGTCGTCGGACGTCGGCCCCCTGCCTGGCGACCGCTACGACTACACGCCCCAGGACTACCAACGATGGCAGCGGGCATCGGCGTTGCTGGTCCGGCAGTGCATGGCGGAGCGTGGCCACCCTGACTTCCCGCTCGACCCCCGCTACCCCAGCGACCCCGTCGTCGCCACCGCAGTCGGCACCGACTACGGCGCCCTGGATCTCGTCACCGCACGCCGCTGGGGCTACGGCTGGGACCCGGCGAAATCCGTGGCCGCCCGGCCGAAGGGCCGCCGGATGACCAACACCGAGTATGCGGACTTCCCCGCCTGCAACGCCGCTGCGGACCGGCGGCTGATGCGCGGCATCGACCTCAAGCGGGACTGGCTCTACGCAAACTCACGGGCGATCGAGGTCGACAAGGCGGTCAAGCACGACCGGCGCCTGCGCGCGGCTTGGGACACATGGTCGCGCTGCGTGGCCGGACAAGGATTCACGCGCTATCCCGACCCCGTCGCGGCGTTCACGGACACCGCCTGGCAGCGGGGCAGTGACGGCAACACCCGGCATACGCAGCGGGAGCGGTCCACCGCCGTCGCGGACGTCACCTGCAAGCGCCGCCACCATACGGCCGAACTGTGGCACAGCGTACGGGCGCAGAAGCAGGCCGCGGACATCAGACGGCACCACGAGCGCTACGCCGCCGGACTGCAGGCACTGCGGACGTACAGGGCCAGCATCACCGAGGTGCTGCGAAAGCTCGGATAGGACTTGTCCGGTCGATCACCGTCTCACCTGTTCCGGCGGGGTCACCTGGCTCTGCTGTCGCGTGCCGATCAGGCGATGGCACGTCTTACGATCGGTCCGTGATGGATACCCCGACGTATTGGACCGTGCGCCACTTCTCGCAGGCCAACCCCGCCGGCCCTGGCTGCGACAGTGTTCCGGCCCTCCTTCGGCGGCTGGCGGATGCCATCGAGGAGTTGGGCCCCGCCGAGATCCAGGACGTGGTGATCGAGTCGGAGATGACCGAGCACGGCCCCTGGCGATCGGGGACCGTCTATTTCCACCTGCCTGAGGACGAGCACTGATTTTGGCCTTCCCGCTCAGATCGTCATCGTGGTGAGCGGCACACCCCCGGCAGCGGCCGCCTCCTCACCTCGGATGCGGACTCGTTCACGTTGTCGGGTGGCAAGGACGTCGCGGTGGCGGGCGTTCTGATGGGGACGACGGTTCGAGTCGGACAGGGTGAACTGCCGCAACTCCGACGCGACCTCTATGCAGTTGGCAGTCCGGTGTCACCGAGTGCGGGCAGCGGGAGCAGCAAGCGGGCATACGGTGCGTGGATGCCAAGTGTGTGCGGGGCGGGCGAGTTGGAGATTTGTCTGAGCTCCCGCCAGGAGAGTCCGGGGCCCGCCTGGAGTCCGTAGAGCGTGGCCGTGCCCTCGGCTTTGGAGTGTGGAATGAGGCACGGCTGCGGCCCGCCCGACGGGCGGGCCGCAGCCTTTTACGTGCGCGTCGCTGGTCAGGGGGCGACGATGCCTTCGCCGCCGACGCCGCCCGGTACGGTCCGGGAGCCGAGGCGGGTGAGTGAGCCGTTGTGGTTGACCGCGAACTCGTCGACGATGCCGTTGACTCCCGTCTGGGCGTAGAGGTAGCGCCCGTCCGGAGTGGTTGCGGCGTCGACGGTGCCGGGGTTCGTGGGCGTGTTACCCAGGGGGGTCAGCCGACGGCCGTGGTCGGAGGCGCGGAAGCCGCTGAGGGTCGAGCTGCCCGCGTTGGAGGCGTAGAGCAGGCTGCGGGCGGCGACGATCCAGCAGGTGGCCGACTGGCCCGTGGCCGCGAACGCCTCCTGCGATGCGGTGCCGTCGCGGTGGATGGTGAACGTCGCGACGGCGTTCGTCCCGGCCTCGGCCAGGAACAGACCGTGGCGGCCGTTGGGGACGAAGGCGAAGGGCACGGCACCCGGCAGGTTCGTGGTGACAGGGGAATGGGCCGGCGCGCCGGAGCGCTTCAGGTTGAAGACCAGAAGGTTGCTGCCGTTCGCCTTGGTGGTGACGACGAGCTGGGAACCGTCACCGGTGAAGCCCACCTGGCCCGGGGTGTTGGTGAACTGGGGCGTCGCGTTCGGGTCGAGTCCCAGGGCGCGGTTCCGTCCGGCCTGTTCGTCCAGGCGTCCGTGGCGGATCGTGTAGCCCTGGATCGAGCCGCCGTCCAGTGCGTTGAGTACGTACACGTCGTCGTCATGGACGGCGACGCTCACCGGGAAACGGCCGCCGGAGTCGACGACCTGCCGCAGCTTCAGGTGGTCGCCGTGCACCGAGAACACGGAGACGGTGTCGCTGCCGGCGTTGACGGCGTACAGCAGGGCGTGCCGCGGGTCGTAGGTCAGGGAGCCCTGTGAAGCGAGGTGGTCGGCGACCGATCCCTCCAGCACGCCTCCGAGACCGTCCGTGTCGTAGGTCCCGGCCTGGGTCAGCCGCCCGTTCTCCGCGCGCCGGTAGGCGATGATCTGGTTGCCCTCCGGGTTGTCGGTCTGGACGAAGACCGCATGGTGGCCGCCGCGTTCATGCCCGTCGCCGCCGCGCGCCGCGGCGGACACGGACGGAGTGCATACGGCTGCTGTGGCGAGCGCGGTCGCGACGGCCACGCCGAGACGAGTGATCTTCTGCACGATGTTTCTGCCTCCACAAGGGACCGGGATCGACGTCTCGCTGGAGGCCTGCGTCTCTGGTCGAGCCAGATCGGGCACCGTGGCCGCGAGCGGAGACGACATGGACGAGGACCGTGGAGGCGTGCACGCTCCGCCGAAGGCGTCCCGTGCCTGCGTCACCACTGTTCCTCGCCGACACGGTATGTGACGTTTTGTCTGAAATCGTGGACGTGCTGCGGTTCGGCGCTGCCGGGGTCGCGTGGTGATCGCTGCCGTATGGCTGCGGGTGCCCGTAGGCCTTCCGGCATCGACGCATCGACACACCGACGACCCGTCCGGTCGGTCCGCACCGGGCTTGCGCGGCCGACCCGGCACACTGACCTCGTGCGCAGATCTGCGGACCCTGATCATCAACCGAGTGCTCAGGCGGTCGGGGCGCGAGGCGACTCGCCGGTCACGTCGGTCCGGGCATCAACTTCTCCACCTGCTCCGTCGACAGAAAATCGAAGATCAGACGGCTGACCAGCTCGGGTTTCTCCAGCGGGAGGCCGTGCGAGGCGCCCGGCACAATCGCGAGCTGTCCGTCCGGCACCGTCGTGCGCATCGCCTCAAGGTGCTCGACCGTCACGAGGTCGTCATCCCCGGCCATGATCAGCGTCGGCGCGCTGATCGCCGCGAGGTCGCTGAGCTTCACCTCGGTCACGAGCAGCGCGGGAGCGATCTTGTCGAAGACGACCGGGAAGTGGTCCCGACCGTCCGGCGACAGGGCCGCGTACGCCTCGACGAGCATGGGTGGCAGGTGATCGACCGAGAGGTTGTCCATCATGGCCTGCGCCCAGGGGCGGCCGCCACTGATGTTCGCCGCGGTGCCGATCAGCACCAGTTTCCGGACCAGGTCCGGGCGGCGCATGGCGGCAATCAGGCCGACGTTGGCGCCATCGCTCCAGCCCACCACGTGCGCCGGTCCGATGCCCAGCGCCTCGATGAAGGCAATGGTGTCGTCGGCCATGATCTCGTAGGTGATCGGTCCCTCGACGTCCGGCATCCGCCCGTGTCCACGCCGCTCTGGGCTGTAGACGCGGAACCGCTCGGCGATCAGCGGGGTGAGCCCACCGCCGAAGACGTCGACGGTCGCGAACCCGCCGTGCAACATGACCAGCGGATCACCGGCGCCCTGGGCCTCGTAGTAGGTGCGCAGGCCACCAGCGACGACGTGATCCTTCACGATCTCGGTCTCTGTCCGGTCAGTCACGATGGCCCTGCCTCCTTGTTGCGGGTCGGAACTGATCATTCGTAAGACCGACGGGTCCCCTGGGGGCCAGCGGAAGGGCGCTCATGGCCCCGCCCTTCCGTTGGCCCGGCTCGTGGACGAGCGCCCGGAATGCGATAGGCGAAGACATACCCGCGAGGAAGCCGACCGAGCCAGAGGTCCCCCGAACGATGGAGTGCCGCGCCGACCGCGGCCTCCAGCGGAGCTGGGGCTTCCGCGTCAGCGGGTCACGGGGGTCTGCGGGCTGGGCTCTCAGCGGGGCCGGCGGTACGTCCATCCCTTCTGCTGAGGCACGAGGACCTGGCGGGTAACCCAGTCCGGGCCGGTACCGCCGAACTGTGCGGTCACCCTCTCGGGCTTGAGCCGGTCTCCCTTCGCGTGTCGGTGTCAGTGGGCGCGGGTGCGCCCGTTCTTGTACTGCTCGTCGGTGATGTGCTCCAGCCAGGCGGTCTCGGGACGGTCGTCGTCGGGGGCAGTGCCGTCCCACAGGGCGAGGTGCTGCATGAACCGGTCCCCGGTGGCGCCGTGCCAGTGCTCCTGACCGGGCGGGCAGCTGACCGTCTCTCCGGGGTGGGCCTCGTTGACGGTTCCGTCGCGGGTGCCGATCAGGGCGATACCAACGGCAGCAGGCCCGACGATCCGCTTCTACGCCGCGCGTCCCCGCTCGACGCGGGTGTCCGGGCCGGTGGCGGACCGAACTTCCAGGGTCAGTTCGATGCCCCGGTCGGTGACGACCGCGTGTGTGGCGTGCGGGAAGTCGAAGACCCAGGCCATCCCCACGTACGGCACGGCCCGGTACACGATCTCCTTCGCTTCCACCGGCGGTGGCCGGTCACCGGGGCACGCCGTCGGAGCGGGGCCAGGCCATCCGGGATTACGGGGCGGCGGGCGCTCGGACACGCTGCGACACCATCAACCCTGCCCTTTCGCGGCCGCCGCAGGCCGGCCGGGATGTTCCAGGGGGTGACCAGCGGGGGTGTGACAGGGCCCCTCTCGGCACGTATGTCCCAGCGGCGGCCGAGAGACACTGGCTGCATGGCACCCGAGCAGCACAGCAGCGGCGACGAGCTGGCACGCTTCCTGCGCGCCCGCCGCACCCAGACCAGCCCCCAGGCAGCCGGGCTGACCCCCGGCCCCGGCGTGCGTCGCACCCCGGGGCTGCGCCGCGAGGAACTGGCCACGCTCGCCGGGGTCAGCATCGACTACTACACCCGCATGGAACGCGGGAAGGAGACCCGCCCCAGCCCGGCGGTGATCGACGCTCTCGCCCGGGCCCTGCAACTCGACGACGCCGAGCACCAGCACCTGCGTGACCTGGTCGTCCGCGCCGCACGCTACGCACCCCGGGCCACCCCTGCGCCGAGCCGCGCCGTGCGCCCTCACGTGAGGCTGTCGCTGGAAACCATGCGGCCGAGCCCGGCCTACGTCGTCAGCCGCAGCATGGACGTCCTCGCCCACAACCCCGGCGGCCTCGCCCTGTACGCGGGTATCGAGGAATGGCCGGCCACTCAGCGCAACCTCGGCCGCTACCTCTTCCTCCATCCCGCCGCCCGCGAGGTCTTCCCCGACTGGGACAACCAGATCCGGCACTGTGTCGCCCGTCTGCGTGCCCTTGCCGGAACGGATCCGGACGCCCCCGACCTCACCCAGCTCGTCGGCGAGCTGCTCCTGAAGAGTCCGTCCTTCGCCGGGCTGTGGGAGCGCTACGAAGTCACGGGCCGCAAGGTCACCTCGAAGACCTTCCAGCACCCCCAGGTCGGCAGGATCACCCTCGCCTTCCAGGGCATGGCACTTGAGGGCACCCCCGGCCACCGCCTCGGCGTCTACACCGCCGAACCCGGCACCCCCGACCACGACGCCATGCTCCTGCTCGACATGACCGCCCCCCACACCGCCGAGCCGGCACCCTCCCAGCAGAACGGGTGACCCGACGGGAGCTGTCCCACGGCTCCCACGGGTCTTGCCCAAGGCCGCGCGAGCGGTCTCCTGCACCTTGGCGACGTCCGTGCGGTGGTCGGCGGAGCCCACGGCATCGACGCCCGGCACGGCGAGAGCGGAGAGGGCCAGGGCGCCGGAGACGGCGGCCGCGGTGGTACGTATCCGCATGCGCTCCCCAAGTCGGGAAAGGGGCCCCGGCGGTCGTCTGACGGCTCGTCATCACAGGGGCCCGCGTGATCGTGGAGTCTGTTGACCCACCTGATCAGTGCCTCGGCACGGACGATCGGTTGCACGGGAGATGAGACTTTATGCGGCCATGACCACCGGTCCCCCAGGCCAACTGCCGCACACGGGACCGCTTTTGACTACGGCACTACGGCGCTACGGCACTTACGCGGTCGGCTCCACCGGGGGGTTCGTCGGCCCGGTCGAGGCGGGCCGCCCCACCCTGGCGGCGCCAGCCCGCGATCCGGCGGCCGGCCCCGTCAGCGTACGCAGGCGAAGCTCGACGCGCTGTCCGGATCGCCCGATCGGTAGTCCGGCCAGTCCGGATATTCGCACAGGGGTCGAGTGCGGTTGTGGAGGACGTCGGCCACGATCGGATTCGTGGGCGCGTGTCCGTTCTCGGCCCAGCGTTCGAGCGCGGAGAGCGAGTCCCAGCCGGCGGCGAACGTCGGCGTGCCGAAGTTCGCGTGGTTCGCCCCGGGCACGACGTAGTACCGCATGAATCCGCGGGTCGCCCGCGAGCCCAGCAGGTCGCGGACCCGTCCGTAGTAGTCGCTCGTCGACCTGGAGGAGACCAGCTCGTCCGCGGCACCGTGGAGCAGGATCAGCTTGCCGCCCGCGTTGGCGAACGGGCGCAGATCCGCGTCGTTGCGATCCTGGATCGTGGACAGGTGGCTGATCCGGTCGAGCCACTTTCCGGGATGCCGGGGGTCCACGTCCAAGGAGTTGTGGTGCGGGTCCCGTGTCAGGAAGTACTTGACCCACTGCTCCCAGTACTGCAACCCGTAGCCGCTCGTCACCGGCATGGGATCGGCCGGCGCGGTTGTGCCGAATCCGAGGAACGGGGTTCTCATGTCGGCCCCGGAGAGGAACGGGAAGCCCGGGTACGCGGTCTCGCCGCTGGCGATCCGGTAAGGCCACCTGAACGGGGAGGACATGGCGACCACGGCCCTGATCTGGGGATCCGACAGACAGGTCGGACCGGTGTCGGCGCCACCCTGGCAGCGCAGCACATGAGGGTCGAAGTGGCAGCCGTCCGGGTTCGAGATGACATGGTCCTCGACACCGTCCAGAGCGTCACACGCGGCGATGACCCCGTCGTAGAGGAGTGTCTGCTTCGCCGGTCCGGGGAAGGCGCCGGGGCGGGACAACACCTGCGCCAGGTACCCCAGGTCCAGGCCCTCGCTGAGATTGTTCCAGGCGGGAAAGGCCGAGATCACGCCGTCGAACGCCGTCGGCCACCGCTGGGCGACGACGAGGGCTTCACGACCGCCTGTCGAGCCTCCCGAGAAGTAGACCTCGGCGGGGCGCGTCCCGTAGGCGTGCCGGATGAGGAACAGGCTCGCGTCGCGGGTCTTCTTGAGTGCGTCACCGGCGGCGAAGTTGTCGAGGGCCTCGTCGTTGACGCCGAACGACCCGTCGAGTGACGGCGGGGCGACCGGGTTCTGCTGGTGGCCGGAGTCGCCGGCGAAGGTCGCATAGCGCCGGGCCAGGGGCACCGGCTGGTCCGTCGGGCCGAACGGCACGTTCTGCGCGAGGTCGGGAATGGTTCCGTTGTAGCCGCCGCCACCGAACATCATCGCCTTACGATTCCAGTCGTACGGCAGGTCGACACGCATCTTGATGGGCGGCGCGGACGGATCGACGGGAAAGATGTCGGCGTCGACCTGGCAGTACTTGACCGTTTCGCCACTCACGCGACCGGTCATGACCGAGACCGCCTCCACGCGACCGCCGGTTGTCGGCAGGCTCATCACCGATGCCGGGATCGGCATCCGGTCCAGCCCGGCGCACTGCGGCACCGTCGTCGCGTAGCCGGCCTCGACCGAGGCGCGGACGTCGGTCGAGGTCGGCGCGGCCGTGGGTTCGGCCCCGAGGAGTCGGACGACGCCTGCGAGCAGAACCATGGCCGTCGGCACGGTGAGCCGACGAATCCTTGTGCCCCTTGCCGATGTTCTGCTCACGTTGGCCTCTTTCCCGGATCTCGAAGGCATGGAGGACCGCATTTTCCCCGGCCGCCTCGAACTCGTGCCGGCTCTGGAGCGGTCCCGGGGGCTGCGCGGTGCGGACGGCCCGGTCTCCGGCTCGCAGCCGGGCCGGCCGGGGACCCGCTCGGCGCCGGACATCTCAGCGGTAGAGGTGCGTGCCCGGGATGGCGTGCGGATCGTCACGGACCTCGGCGGGGTTCGTCTCGGGCAGGAACCACGCGCTGGCGGTGGTGATCAGCCCCATGACCGTGATGTAGGCGGCGACCGGCATGGTGCTCCCGGTCTTGGCGATCAGTGCTGTCATGAGGAACGGCGTGCCGCCGCTGACGATGATCGCGGAGAGCTGGTAGGCAAGGGACGCGCCCGAGTAGCGGACGCCGGGTGCGAAGAGCTCGCCGAGGAAGCTCGCTATGGGGCCGTAGGTGAGGCACTGGAAGACGAAGCCCACCGTCACCGCGAGGAAGATCAGCGGCAGTGAAGCGGTGCCGACGAGCCGGAAGTACGGGAAGGCCCAGACGGCGACACCCAGACCACCGACCAGGATCAGCGGCCGACGGCCCACCTTGTCCGACAGGTGGCCGGACCAGGGCAGGACGAAGAGCATCGCCACGGAACTGACCAGCACGACCGCGAGCAGGGGGTTGCGTTCGAGTCCCAGCGTGTGGGTGCCGTAGCTGAGGAGCCCGGAGATGCTGACGTAGAAGAGGCTGTTGGTCGCCGAGAGGAGTCCGCAGCCGAGAAGGATGGTTCGCCACTTGTTGCGTACGACGTGGGCCAGCGGAGCCGGGACGACCGCGCTCTCCGGCCGCGACACCTCGCGCTGCAGCGCGCGGAACTCCGGGGTGTCCTCGATCTTGGCCTGGATGTAGAGGACCACCACGAACATCACGACGCTGACCAGGAAGGGGATGCGCCAGCCCCAGCTGAGGAAGGCGTCGTCCGGCATCAGGCCGCTGGCGGCCACGAAGATCAGGTTCGAGACGATCACCGCGACGGGGACGCTGGTCTGGCCGAATGTTCCGGCGAAACCTCGCCGTTTGGGGCCGGCGGACTCGGTGAGCAGGAGCATGATGCCGCCCCACTGGCCGCCGGCCGCGAGCCCCTGTACGAAGCGCAGAACGACCAGCAGCGTCGGAGCCAGCACACCGACGGTCCCCGCGCTGGGAAGGCAGCCGATCAGGAAGGTCGCAGCCCCCATGACCGCCAGGCAGGTGACGACGACCGGCTTGCGTCCGTAGGTGTCGCCGAGGTGTCCGGCGAGTACCCCGCCGATGGGACGGGCCACGAAGCCTGCCCAGAACGTGCTGAAGGCGAGGAGGGTCCCCATCAGAGCCGAGGAGTGCGGAAAGAACACATGGGGGAAGACCAGCGCGGCCGCGGTGCCGTAGAGGAAGAAGTCGTACCACTCGAGCGCACTCGCGACGAGTCCCGCGGCCATCAGCTTGCGCGAGGATCGGCTCCGGGTCGTGGAGGGGTCGGCGCCCGGGTGACTGCCGGACCGTCCTTCGGGTTGGGCGAGCGGAGTTGCCATAGATGCCGCCTTCGTCCATAGCGCAGGGGGGTGATGGCGGTTACATTAAGGCGCCGTTGCTGTGTGGTTGAGGTGTGCATCACCCACACCTCGCGTCGATTCGGTGGGGCTTTTCCCCACCTGATGCCGAGGAGGAATGGCACTGTGGTCAGCGACCTCGGAGGCGGGGCGCGGTTGCGCTCGCTCGCGCGCCGACAGCGCGAACTGGCGTCGTTGTATACGACCGCCAAGTCGCTGACCGCGCTGGGCGAGCTCGACGAGGTGTTGCAGTCGATCGTCCATCACGCCCACGATCTGATCCGCACGGACTTCACGTATCTCTCGCTGGTCGACGCGGACTTCAAGCTGTCGGTCAGGGCGTCGGAGGGAACGATCTCCGCCCCTTTCCTCGCGGCGTGCATACCGGCCGACGTGGGGCTCGGTGGCAAGGTCCTGGCCTCCCGGAGCCCGCACTGGGTGCACGACTACGCCGCCACGACCGTCATCGACCACGATCCGGATTTCGACCGCCTGGTCACCGCCGAAGGACTCGTCGCACTTCTCGGCGTGCCACTGGTCATCCGCGGTGAAGCGGTGGGCGCCCTGTTCGCCGCGGACCGTTCCGAACGAGCCTTCCAGAGCGACGAGATCGCGCTGCTGCGCGCATTCGCCGACCACGCAGCGGTCGCCCTCGACAACGCCCGCCTCTACGAGGCGAGCCGCACCGCCCTGCACGAACTGCGGATCGCGTACCGGAAGATCGAGGAACACATGGCCGTCGTGGAGCGAGCGCAAGCGATCCACGAGGCCCTGACCGGAGTTGTGCTGGAGGGCGGGACACCGGACGACGTCACGCAGCTCCTCGCGGATCAACTGGGCGGAAGCGTCACCCTCCTCGACAGGTCCGGCGCCGCTGTCGTTCGCCGGGACTCGGTGTCGAGCCCGTGCCGGACCCCGACCGACACCGGACTGACCGATGCCGTCGAGAACGCACACCGCTCGGGCCGATGCTCGACCTCGGTCGACGACCTCGGAGTCGCCCGCAGCGTCGCCTCGATCCGGGCAGGTGACAGCTGTCTCGGCGCACTGGCGTGGAGCCGGGAGGCAGCCGCCGGGAGCGGAGCCCCGAACGACACGGACGTGCGGACCCTCGAACGGGCCACACACATCCTGGGACTGCTCATCCTCAAGGAGCGGGCCGTCGCCGAGGCGGGTGAGCGATCGAGCGGAGAGCTCCTGACCGAGCTCATGGTCGGCAGCCCCGGGATCAGTGCCGCCCAGCGCGCCCGCACCCGGGCGCGCGGCATCGACGCCGATCGGCTGGACCTCGTCCTCGTGGCGGAGTCCCCCACGTTGTCGTCGACCGACGTCTCGCGCCACCTGCACGACATCGCCCGGGAGTGCCGCGGACTGGCCGGCGAACATCTGGGCAGGGCCACGATGATCGTCCCGAGCGCCGACGACGACCGCACCGTCGAGGAGGTCCACCGTCGGCTGCGTCGCACGCTGGGCGGTCCCGTCGCCGTCATCGGAGAACGGGTGGCCCATCGCGACTGGTCACGCGCCTTCTCCCTGGCCAGCCGCTGCGGCGCCGTCATGCGGGCGATCGGGCACAGCGACCTCGGCGCCACCACGGGCCGCTACGCCCTCTACGCCCTGATCTTCGACACCGAACGGGTCCGTGAGCTCGACCGTTTCATCGTCGACTCCATCGGCCCGCTCCTCGACTACGACGAGCGGCGTGGCACCGACCTCGTGGACACCCTCGGCGCCTACTACGTCCACCGCGCCAACGTGGCGGCGACCGCCAGGGCGTTGTACATACACGTCAACACGCTGCTCAAGCGACTGGACCGTGCCGACCTCGTGCTCGGCCTCGACTGGCGCCAGGAGAACGACCTGCAACTGCAGCTCGGCCTCCGGCTGCACCAGCTCAGGACGATCGCGACCACCCCGTCATGAGCCACCGCGAGGTGCGTGTCCGGCTTCTCGTGCGCTGTCCACGACCGGCGTTCGTGCTCGTGTCCGGGTACGACGAAGGCGGCAGCCCCGGGGTACGGGGTGCCGCCTTGTGTGTGCTGTGGGGCTCGGGCTGATCAGTACCAGCCGTTGGCCTGCCAGAAGTTCCAGGCGCCGGCCGGGCTGCCGTAGCGGGAGTTCATGTAGTCCAGGCCCCACTTGATCTGGGTCTTGGGGTTGGTCTTCCAGTCGGAGCCGGCGGAGGCCATCTTCGAACCGGGCAGGGCCTGGACCAGGCCGTACGCGCCGGACGAGGAGTTCGTGGCGCTGATGTTCCAGCCGCTCTCGTGATCGACGATCTTGCTGAAGGCGTTGAACTGCGAGGCGTCCGGGATCATCGCGTGGGCGATCGACTTCGCGGAGGAGGCGGCGGTGGGCGTGGCGGCCTGGGCGGGCGCCGCGACCAGGACCATACCGGCGGTGGCGGCGGCCACGGCGGTAGTGGCGAGGGCCTTCTTCGGGGAGGAGACGATGCGGCGGATGACGGAGACGGACACGGAGAACCTGTTTCTTCGGGGACATGGAGTCGCTCGTGCGCCGTGACCACGTGGTGTGTGGAAGGAGCGGCGTACGTCGGCGCCGCGGCCCGTGAGGGCTCGTGGCGCCTGGCGACTGCTCCAGACAAACAGGATCGGAGCCCGTCCGCAATGACCCCATTTACTAGTGGTGGTCGCATCCGGGGAGAAAGTCCGTCATGTGATGCGGCTCTCAAACCCCAGGTCAGAGGTGGTGAGTGCGCCCGGATATGCCCCCTTCGCCGCTACTGGCCTTCTTAGTAGGTGACGGGGGTCATGTGGGGCGCTTCACCGATCGGACCGTGCTCCGCGTGGCCCCGGTCACGGGGCGGGAGCGTCGCATGTGACGGAGCGTGCCTCAGGTCGTACGCACCGAGTTCCGCAGGGCGCTCTTCGACAGCTTGCCGGTACCCGTCCTGGGCAGTGCGGTCATGAAGATGAATTCGTCGGGCAGCCACCACTTGGCGACCATCGGCGTGATGTGCCGCAGGAGCCCTTCGGCCGTGGTGACGCTGTCGTCGCACAGGACGACGTACGCGACGGGGCGCTCCGCCCACCGCGGATCCGGGCGGGCGATCACGGCGACTTCGACGACGTCGGGGTGTGAGGCGATGACGGCCTCCAGCTCGATCGAGGAGATCCACTCACCCCCGGACTTGATCAGGTCCTTGATCCGGTCCACGAGCCGCAGATAGCCGTCGGCGTCGACGGTGGCCAGGTCGCCGGTGCGCAGCCAGCCGTCGTCGGTGAAGCTGTCCTTCCCGTCCGCACGGAAGTAGCCACCCGCCACCCAGGGGCCCGCCACCTGCAGCTCACCGACGGCGTTGCCGTCGCGCGGCAGCTCCCGGCCCGTCTCGACATCGACGATCCGCAGGTTCACCAGCGGCATGGGCTGGCCCTGGGCGGCCCGCACGGCCACCTGCTGCTCCGTGGTCGCTGTCCGGTGCCGGGTGCGCGTGCCGCCGACGGCTCCGACGGGGCTGACCTCCGTCATCCCCCAGGAATGGGTGATGGGTACGCCGATCGCGGCGCGGTAGGACTCGGACAACGCCGGGGAAACGGCCGAGCCGCCACCGAGCAGTAGCCGCGTGGCGCTCAGATCGTGAGCCCGCAACTCGGGTGCCAGGCTCTTCCACACCGTGGGGACGGCACCGGCGACCGTCACCCGCTCGGTCTCCATCAACTGCAGCAGATGGGCCGGATCGTTCGAGTTGCCGGGGAGAACCAAGGAGGCGCCCGCCATCATCGCGCCGTAGGGAAGACCCCAGGCGTTGGCGTGGAACAGGGGAACGATCGGCATGACGACGTCGCTCTCGCTGAGGCCGATGAGGCCGGCCGCGAGCGTCCCCAGGCAGTGCAGAACCGTCGACCGGTGGCTGTAGAGCACGCCCTTGGGCGGTCCGGTCGTCCCGGAGGTGTAGCACAGTCCCGAGGCCAGGTTCTCATCCGCGGGTGCGAACGTGTCCTCGAACGAGCCCGTGAACGGATCGGCCCTGGAGATCACCTCGTCGTGGTCCAGAAGGCGGGGGTCCGCCGGGATCGCCGCGTCGCTGCCGTCGGGCATCACCACCCAGTGCCGCACGCGTGGCATCCGGTCGGCGCTCGGCCAGATCCGAGGGAGCAGCCCGCGATCGACGAACACCACGTCGTCCTCGGCGTGGTTGACGATGTATTCGAGGTGCTCCGAGGAGAGCCGGACGTTGATCGTGTGCAGCACCCGCTTGGTGGCCGGCACCGCTAGAGAGAGTTCGAGGTGGCGTCGGTTGTTGCCGGCGAACGTCGCGACACGGGCGCCGGTCGGGACGCCGAGGGAGTCCAGGGCTGTGGCCAGGCGCCTGGTGTGGTCGGCCACTTCGGCATAGGTGAGCCGCCCGGCACCGGCAGTCGTGACGTGCTTGTGCGCATGAAGTCTCTCGGCGCGCTCCAGGATGTGTGCGATGGTGAGCGGCCGTGGCTGCATCAGCCCGTCCAGGACGTCGACGGCCCCGGCCGTCACCGGCTCCGGGAGCTCGTCGGGGCGGGCAGAATCTGGCCGGTCGACCCCAGCGGCTCCGGTGACGATCGCGACGCGGGACTGATCAGACATGGGTCTTCCCTTTCGGTCAGCGGGTCCGCACCGGGGAACAGGTTCATGTGTCTTCTCGACCCGGCCTCGGGTACGTGCCGCACGTCACCCTAGGTGCGACTCCGGAGCGAGAAGAGGTGAGAACCTTCCACTCATCGGCCCCCTTCGGCGGCGGTTCTCTCCACTCCGCACCGGTCCCGGGAGACCTGAAGGGAAGTCAGACCATCGGCGCCGTCGGCGGAATGCGTGTCCGTCGCCCCGCCGGGTCCGGAGCACCCTTCCTGCCTGGCGGGCGCGAGCACGCCACCCGCGGCGTCGCATCCGGTGCCGAGCAGGGCTGTTGCCCGCTCCGACAGGAATGGTGTTCCGGTACTTCTCGGACAGACTCGGCGATCCGTGGAACGTCGTTAGCCCGCGCTGCAGTTCAGGACCGGTACACCTGCGCCGCCAGGTGCCGCGCCGAAGCCGAAGCCGGCCGAAGCGCCAGGCGCGATGGCGCCGTTGTGGTCGGCGTTGCGCGCGGTCACCGTCTTGCCGGTCTGGCTGTAGGAGGCGTTCCACATGCTGCTGACGGTCTGACTGCCCGGCCAGTCCCACGTGACCTGCCACGACTTGGTGGTCGCGGAACCGGTGTTGGTGACCGTGATGTCGGCGTTGAAGCCGCTGCCCCAGTCGCTGCTCACCTTGTAGGTGGCCGTGCACCCGGTGGAACCGCCCCCGGAACCTGCCGTCGTCGCGCTGACCGACGCGGAGGCGGCAGAGGTGTTGCCGGCCGTGTCGCGGGCCCGCACGGTGTAGTCGTAGCGGGTGCCCGCGGTGAGACCGGTGTCGGTGAACGTCGTGCCGGTGACCTGCCCGGTCTTGGCCGTACCGCGGTAGACGTCGTAACCGGCGACCCCGCTGTCGTCGGTGGAGGCGCTCCACGACAGCGAGACACTGGAGGAGGTCGTGCCGGTCACCGCCAGCCCGGTCGGTGTCGAGGGTGCCGTGGTGTCACCTCCTCCCCCACCCCCGCCTCCGGAGAAACCCGGTGCCTTGATGGTGGCGAGGTAGCCGTCCTTGACCGTGTCCACGGTCTGCCAGTCGTCCTTGAGGATGCCACCGGTGTCACCGGAGTTCGGATTCCACGACCAGAAGGTCCAGTTGAAGCTGTCACCCCCGTATGTCGCCGTGGGGCGCAGGTAGTCGACGAGGGCCGCGAGCCACTTCTGGTCGACCGTCGACTGCAACGTGGTGCCGAATTCACCGAGCCACACCGGAGCGATGTTCTGTTTGAAGATGTAGCCCCAGTTCTTGTCCCAGATGGCCGGCATGTTGGACGGGAACGAAGGATCGCTGAACCACGGTTGCTGCGCGACACTGGTGGCATAGTCGTGAGCCGAGTAGACGACCCGGTTGGCGACACTCAGACGCACCGGGGCGGTGGCGACCCCGGCGAGGTTGCCTCCCCACCAGTCGCTCTGGCCGTTCACCGTCTGCACGCCTTCCACGAAGATCAGCAGGCTGGGGTTGACGGACAGGACCGCGTTCCCGCCCCGCTCGGCCGCGAGCCGCCAGTCGATGCTCGTGTCGCCGCATCCCCAACAGGCCGGGTCGTGCGGCTCGTTGTGCAGATCGATACCGATCACCGCGGTGTTGCCGTTGTAGCGCGCCACCAGCGCCTTCAGGTCGGAGATCCAGGTCGTCTCCGGGACCGCCGACGTGTACCAGAGCGCCGACTGGGCCGAGCTGTCGGGGCGATGACGGTCGAGTACGACCTTGAGACCGATCGATCCCGCATAGTCGACGATCTTGTCCATCACGTGCAACGAGTCGAGGCCCTGCAGATCGGCGTTCAGGCCGTTGGCGTACGTGATGCCGTTGGGCTGGGTGCCCTTGAAGATGTCGTCGCTGTAGGGCAGGCGGATGGTGTTGTAGCCCAGGGTCTTCATCTGGTCGATCATCGACTTGTAGTCGCGTGACCAGAGCCCGTGCGTGACGTAGTTGGCGGTCTCGAATCCGAACCAGTTGATCCCGGCCATGCGTACGGGCTGGTTCTGCGCGTCCAGGATCTGGCGGCCGGCGGTGTGCCAGTACCCGGCGCCCGAGGCCGCTGCCGCGACCGACGGGGACCCGGTGACGGCGGCCGCCTGCACGGGCGCTGCCACGGTGAACTGCACCAGAGTGGCGACGGCCGCGGTGAGGAGCGCGACCAGGGCACGCCTCAGGCGCCGTGCGGGTGGGTGACGCATGGGGAGGTCCTTTCAGTGGTGGGAGCGCTCCCATTTTTGGGCGCACGGCTCCCATCGACCAGGCGGACGGGCATCCGGCAGGACGGCTCCCACGGGCCGCCGGGAGGTCCCGCTCCCGAGGGCCCGGCTCATCGAGGCCGGACTGCGCACATGGAAGCTACTATGCGTGTCCACGTCAATACCCCGCGCAGCACCAGGATCCGTTCGAGGTGTTCCCGGCCATGGCGGGTGCACCGTTTCGGCCATACCACTCGCGATCGAGGCGTCGAGGCGCGTCCCGCGACTTCCGAATGACCTTCGAATGCCGCTCGTGCCACGAGGGCTCCTGACGCGAGCGGACGCGGCCCGACATGGCACGAACCCGCGCACGCCGGTGGCGACCTGCGCCAAGGCCGGATGACATGACGGTCCGTCAGAAATGCATTATCTGCACGGGTGTTGACATACAGGGTTCCGCGTCGCACCTTTGGGAGCGCTCCCACGTTCTTCACAGGTCCCTGTCCCCCCACCGCCCCCACCGCCGCTCTCCGTGCTCTCCGTGCTCTCCGTGCTCTCCGTGCTCTCCGTGCTCTCCGTGCTCTCCACGATCGGGCACCGCCGGTGCGCTACGACCCCATCGCCGGGCTCACGCCCGGACGGGTCGTCGCGTAGTGATGCCCGGCAGTCCATCCGCTCAGCCCCCGCACGACATCGCGATCGCACCTTCGCCATGCCCGCATGCACCGCCCGTCCCATGGCTTCCCGACCGGCACGCCCGGCAAGTTCCGCATGTCCGGCGCGTCCGGGACGCGGGACGACGTCCGCACGCCGGTGAACCGCCGGGCCGACCGCAATTGCCCACTGCACCCAGGAGATAACCGATGCCTTCCCGTGAACCCGGCCCCTCCTCGCGTCGAACCGGCGCGAAGCGGACCGCCGTTCTGACCGTCGGCGCCCTCATCGGAGCCCTGTCCCTCGCAACCGTTCCGTCGACCGCGACAGCCGCCGCCAAACTCGACAACCCCTACGTCGGCGCCAAGGCTTACGTGAACCCCGACTGGTCGGCCAAGGCCGCGGCCGAGCCCGGTGGTTCGGCCATCTCGGACCAGCCGACCTTCGTCTGGCTCGACCGCATCGCCGCGATCCAGGGCACCTCCGACGCGCGTGGTCTGAAGGCACACCTCGACGCGGCCAAGGCCCAGGGTGCGAACCTCGTCCAGCTCGTCATCTACGACCTTCCGGGCCGGGACTGCGCGGCACTCGCCTCCAACGGCGAACTGGGCCCGGACGACCTGGCCAAGTACGAGAGCGACTACATCGACCCGATTGCCGCGATCCTCGCCGACCCGGCGTACGCGAGCCTGCGGATCGTCAACCTCGTCGAGCCCGACTCGCTTCCCAACCTCGTCACCAACGCCGGAGGCACCGCCGGCTCCACCACGCAGTGCGCCACGATGAAGGCGAACGGCAACTACGAACAGGGCGTGGGATACGCCCTGCACAAGCTCGGCAGTCTGGCCAACACCTACAACTACATCGACGCGGGCCACCACGGCTGGCTCGGCTGGGACAGCAACCTCACCCCGTCGGCCCAGGAGTTCAAGAAGGCCGCGACCAGCAACGGCGCCACGGTCAACGACGTGACCGGCTTCATCGTCAACACCGCCAACTACTCGGCCACCAAGGAGCCGTACGTCAAGGTGACGGACACCGTGAATGGCCAGACGGTGCGCCAGTCCAAATGGATCGACTGGAACCAGTACGACGACGAGACGTCGTACGCGCAGGGGCTGCGTACCGCCCTTGTCGGGCAGGGCTTCGACGCCGGCATCGGCATGCTCATCGACACCTCGCGCAACGGCTGGGGCGGTTCCGCACGGCCGACCGGTCCCGGACCGACCACGAGCGTCGACGCGTACGTGGACGGTGGCCGCATCGACCGGCGCATCCACGCAGGCAACTGGTGCAACCAGAGCGGCGCCGGTCTCGGTGAGCGCCCGGCCACCGCGCCCGACACCGGCATCGACGCCTACGTGTGGGCCAAACCCCCGGGCGAGTCGGACGGAGCGAGTCAGCTCGTCGACAACGACGAGGGCAAGGGTTTCGACCGGATGTGTGATCCCACGTACACGGGTAACGCCCGGAACGGCAACAACCCCACCGGCGCTCTGGCCAATTCACCTCTCGCCGGCCACTGGTTCTCCGCCCAGTTCCGCCAGTTGCTCGCCAACGCCAACCCGCCGTTGAGCGGATCGGGCGGCGGTGGAGGCGGCAGCGACACACAGGCACCCACCGTTCCCAGCGGCCTCACGGTCTCTTCCACGGCGAGTGACAGCGTCGCCCTGACCTGGAACGCGTCCACCGACGACACCGCGGTCACCGGGTACGACGTCTACCGCGACGGCACCAAGGTCGCCGGCGCCACCTCGACGTCGTACACGGACAAGGGGCTCTCCGCCTCCACGACCTACAAGTACACCGTCAGCGCCAAGGACGCGGCCGGCAACGCCTCGGCGCCGTCCACGGCCGTGTCCGCCACCACCAAGGCATCCGGCGGAGGCGGCACGTCCGGTCTGAAGGCGCAGTACAAGAACAACGACTCTTCGACCGGTGACAACCAGGTCAAGCCCGGCCTCCAACTGGTCAACAGCGGTTCCGCCGCCGTGGACCTGACCAAGGTGACCATCCGCTACTGGTTCACCGGGGAGTCCTCCTCCGCCGGATACCAGACCTTCTGCGACTGGGCACAGCTCGGCTGCTCGACGGTGAAGACCTCGACGAGCTCCCTCCCCCAGGCCCGCCCAGGCGCGGACCACTACCTGGAGGTGGGCTTCAGCGCGGGTTCCCTGGCTCCCGGAGCCTCCAGCGGTGACCTCCAGTTGCGCATGGCCAAGTCGGACTGGTCGAACTTCGACGAGTCCGACGACTACAGCCGCGGCACCAACACCTCGTACGCCGATTCGGTGAAGGTGACCGTGTACGTGGCGGGCTCCCTCGTCTGGGGCACCGAGCCGTAGAGCGGGCGAACGATCGTGGGACCGGGGCGGGTACGCTCCGGTCCCCCGCCCTGTCGACGTCGACGTGGGTGCGGCAGCCGCTGCTCCCACGTCATCGCTGTGAGCCGGAGCGGTACGAATCGTCGCGGGCAGCGCACTTCAAGAGCATCCATGCCACCGGCCCCCTCGCGCTCCGTTGATTCAAGCGCGTGGGCCACGGATGCCCGGGGCGCCGGGGTCGAGTGGTGGCGCGGCTACCGCGGGTGCACGGCGTAGGTCAGGTGCGTCACCCGCGACGACGGCTCCGAACGGACCGGCTCCAGCGCGACCCTGGACGCGTCCACGCCGTCGAACAGGCGGGTACCGGCGCCGAAGAGCACCGGTGACAGCGTGATCGAGAACTCGTCGACCAGCCCGGCGTTCAGGTACTCCAGGATCGTCGCGCCGCCGCCGGCGATGCGGACGTCCCGGTCGCCGGCGGCCTTGCGGGCCTGGTCGAGGGCGTGCTCGATGCCGTCGTCCACGAAGTGGAACGTGGTGCCGCCGGACCGCTCCCACGGGTCACGCCTGGTGTGCGTCACGACGAAGACCGGGGTGTGGAAGGGCGCCTCCTCCGGCCATGACTGCTCGCCGAGGTCGAACATCCGCTTGCCCATGACGCTCGCGCCGGTGCGCTCGAACGTCTCCCGCGCGACGTCGTTGTCGCGGCCCTCCTCGCCGCCCTCGCCCAGCTTCAGGTTCTCCCGGAAGAACCGCAGCGGGAACACCCACTGCTGGAGCTCCGTCCACTGCGCCATCCAGCGCCGGACGTCCGGGTCGTCCTGCCTGCCGGGCGCGAAGAGCTCGCCGTCGACGGGCTCGGGCGCGATGAAGCCGTCCAGCGACATCGACACGCTGAAGAACACCTTCCCGGCCATCAGCCCTCCGCCCCCTTCCGCGCGAGGTCGGTGACGTAGTCCGCCAGGCTGCTCAGGGTCTGCCGGCCGCCCTCGATCGCGTGGTACTTCTCGACCGCCTCGTCGCGCAGTTCCTTGGTGGGGAACACCGTGTGCATCACGATCCGGGTCGCCGCGCCGTCCGGCGCGAAGGTCAGGACCGACGCGAAGGCGTTCGGGTCGTCGCGGCGCTCACCGTGCAGCAGCTCGATCCGCTCCGGCGGAACGATCCGCAGCCAGCGAATCCACTCGGAGTAGTCGGTCCCGTCCGGCCCGTGCAGCACGAAGTCCCATTCCCCGCCCTCGCGGAACTCGAAGGACCGCGTGGTGGTGGTGAACCCCTCCGGACCCCACCACCGCGACAGATGCCGGACCTCGGTGAACGCCTCGAACACCAGCTCCCGCGGGGCGTCGACGACCCGGGAGATCACGATCTCCCTGTCGGCCGCCGCCGGTTCCGCCCGCGTTTCCTGCCTTGCCCCTGCCATCGGTCATTCCTCCTGCCGTGACTGCTTGAGGTCCTGCACGTAGGTGTCCAGCCGGTCGAAGGTCTCGTTCCAGAACTGCTCGAATCCGCCGACCCACTCGTGGACCGGCCGCAGTCCGCGGGCGTCCAGGGCGTAGAGGCGCTGCTTGCCCGCCCCGCGGACCCGCACCAGCCCCACCTCGCGGAGCACCCGCAGGTGCTTGGACGCCCCCGGCTGGCTCATCCCCAGCTCCTGGGCCAGCTCGGTCACCGGCCGCTCACCCGTCCGCAGCAGCGCCAGGATGTCCCGGCGCTGCGGCTCGGCTATCGCGTTGAACGCGTCCGACGTCGTCGCTGCTCGTGCCATGGCAGCCATCATATTCCTATATCGGAATACATCAAGCCGTAGTTCAGCCGCGGCGCGATCCGCCAGGTGGTTCGGCGACGAGCACGGTGCCGGGTCTCGGCAGCGCGGGCACGCGTCGGCGCCGTGGGCGAGTCCCTGGGCGCGAGCCGCCGGAGCGGAACTCGCGTGGACAAGGCGCCGAGCGCGTGACCCCCTCGACCGCGTCGTGCGGTCGAGGGGCCTTCCCGGCCTGTCTGGTGCCCGGGCGGACGGATCAGCGCAGTCCGGCGAAGAGGTCGTTCTCGGGTACGGGCGCGCCGGTGGTGTCCTGGACCCGTACGAAGGTCTCCATGCCCATCAACTCGCCGAACCTCTCCTTGCCCATCTTGAGGAAGAAGATGTTCTCGCCCTGACTGGCGTGCGCGGCCAACGCGTCGAACTTCTGACCGCTGAACGCGGTGGCGTCCACCCACGTGGTGATCTCATCGTCGGGGAGACCGATCTCGGCCAGCGCTGCGGCCTCGGCAGGATCCGGCTCCGGCATGTCCTCGTGGAACTCGCGCATGATCTCGCCGAACCGCTGCATCATCGAGCGGGGCATCGTGGTCCAGTACACCTTCGGCGCCAGCCCGGTCATCTCCAGCGCCGCCATCGTGATGCGGTGGGCCTGGATGTGGTCGGGATGGCCGTAGAAGCCGTTCTCGTCGTAGGTGACGACCACATCAGGTCGGTAGTGCCGCATGAGTTCGGCGAGTCGGGCCGCGCCTTCCCGCACAGGGGTCCCCCAGAAGGATCCGGGGGCGTCGTTGCTCGGCCAGCCCGCCATCCCGGAGTCGGCGTAGTCCAGCATCTCCAGATCGCTGATCTTCAGGACCTCACAACTCGCCTCGAGTTCCTGGCGGCGCATCAAGGCGACCGCCGCCGGATCGTGCCCGGGATCGCCCGGCTTGACGCCCCCCGGTCCGTCACCGCAACCGCCGTCCGTACAGGTAACGAGAACCGTGCGAATGCCCTCCGCCGCGTACTGCGCGAGGACCCCTCCGGTTCCGGTGGCCTCGTCGTCGGGGTGGGCGTGTACTGCCATAAGCGTCAAGGGCCGGTCAGTCATGGAACAAATCCTCCTGCAGAAGAACGTCTTGGTCCGAGCGCGCGGCGGGCGTACCGCGATCCCGGGGTCCGGATCCTGGTGGGGCGGACGACCTCGTGGTCTCCGTGTTCCCCGCCCGTGTGGCGCCGGTCCCCCGGTCGATGCAACCGTGCCGGCCGGGTCGGCTGTTCCCGGCGCGGCCACTCGACCTTCCAGGGCCTGCTTCAAATGTTCGACTGACACTGCGCGGACGGTCGGGCTGCGAGGATGCCGTCATGGAGCAGACGCTGAGTCGGCGGGAAGCCTCGGACGCGGTCAGCGACGTGGGATGGCGCTTCCTGCTCGGCACGATACGAACGTCGGTCCCGGTCGGATCACTGGCCGAGGGAGTCGAGATGGCGGCGAGCGCGGTGGCGGCGTGCGGTGACTCCGCCGATCAGCACCTGCGCGTCGATGTCCGCCCTGGGCGGGTGGTACTCACGCTTCAGTCGCTGGAGCATGCCGCGGTGACCACTCGCGATATTGCTCTCGCGCATCGGATCTCCGGTGTTGTGCACGAGGCCGGGTCGCGTACGGAGCCTGAGATCAGTGCGGAAGCACCACGGTCGGTCCAACTCCTGGAGATCGCGATCGACTCACTCGATGCTGCGGCGATCCGGCCGTTCTGGAAGGCAGTGCTGGGTTACGCCGACGAGGCGGGAGCCGACGGTCCTACGGATCCGCTCATCGACCCGGTCGGACAGGGCCCGGCGATCTGGTTCCAGAAGATGGACCAGGCGCGCTCGGAACGCAATCGCATCCACCTCGACATCTGCGTCCCCCACGACGAGGCACCCCGGCGGATCGGTGCCGCGCTGGCCGCCGGCGGCCGACTGGTGTCCGCCGTCCGAGCACCAGCGTTCTGGGTACTGGCTGACATCGAGGGCAACGAGGCCTGCGTGACCACCTGGCAGGGGCGTGACGGATAGACCGTGCTTTGAACGTCCTGGTCACAACCATTCGTTGATGGCTGTGACCGTCACGGTGGCCTCGTAGCGGACGGCAGGTTTCTCGTATCGAGTCGCGACGGCCCGGCGCCTCTTGAGGCGATCGATCCCGCACTCCACTGCCTGGCGTTCGCGGTGGTCGGCCTTGTCGAACTTGAGCGGTCGGCCGCCCCGGATGCCGCGTTTCCTGCTGTTACGGTCTGATCGGCCTTCTCGGGGATGGTGCAGCGTATGCCGCGTCCGCGCAGACGGGCGCGGTTGGCCCGGGACCCGTGAGCCTTGTCCGCACGGTTTCCCACTCAACGTCCCTGAGTGGTAGGTCCCGCCAGGGCGCACCCGTCCGGGGCCGCCACCGTACGAACTGCCGCCGGATTCGGCATCATGCGTGCGGTGGCCCGCGATCACCGCGTCCTGGTGTTCGACCTGGGGCGGCTGTCGTGTCTGGGTGTTACCTGGACGTTGTGGAAGCGGGGACGGTCCGAGTGGATCATCAAGCAGCGTTCACAGACCCTTGCCGCCACGGACCCCGTGGGTGATATCAGCGGCTGTGCCCGGATTGCCGGTCAGGGACACAGGTGGGCCAGGAGTTCTGCATTGGCCGGGTACTCCTGTTCCTGGGGGAGCAGTCGGGCAGCTGAGTCCAGTTCACCGTCCCTGACGAGTGCGTGGATCTCGTTGGCGAGCGGGGTCACGTCGCTGATGGCCACGATCCACTCGTCCGCGTAACGCGACGATGCCTCACCCGAGAGCCCCAGTTGCAGCGAGCGGTGCGGCAGGGGACGCAGGTGCAGATCGCGTTCGGGATCCCACTGAACACGGGCCGGTGCGCGCTTGAGGTCACGCTGCCAGGTGCCGCGATCGGGATGCAGTCCGCGAACATAACTCGACAGGCAGGCACGGCGCAGCGCCCAGTCGAAGCCGTCGCGAGTGATCTCGACGGCGAGGACGGTCTCCTGACCCTCCTTCGTGCCCCAGCCGGAGCGGTACATCATCCACATGAAACTGGGTTTGATCCACGTCATGCGGCCAGGCTTCCACGCGTCGGGGAAACGGCCGTCTCGGACGGCGGGCAGTCCGATCTCAGGGCGGTACGCCTGGTAGACGGTGATCGTGGACGCCGTGTGGAGCGCGCGGATCCCGCGGAGTGGTTCTTCCATGGCGTACAGCGTGGGCTCGGCCGACTCCGTTGACCACCGATTTTCGACCGTTGCGCAACGCGACGGAGCACGCCGGCCGCGGGCGGCAGGCAGTCGCCCGTGCGGGCCAAGTCGTAGAAGCTGTTCTGATGGCTTACCGGCTCCAGTTCGCTGATGGCCCTGATCTGAATCGTCGGGTCGGCGTCGAGGAGGCGAGGCAGCGTGGCCGGAAGAAATCCGCCGTTTCCTCTCGCGGTGCCGAGTGAGGCCCAAGCCGTGGGGTGCCGACCCACGAAAGGTCTGTGAGCGCGGCTTGACATGGATCAAGCCGAGCTTTCTGTGGATGACGTATCGCTGCGGCTGGGGCACGAAGGAGGGCCAGGAGACCGTTCTGGCCGTCGAGATCAGCCGTGCCGACTTCGAGTGGGCGTTGCGGAACGCGTGCCTGTCGCACTACTTGCGCTCGCCGCACGAGAACCAAGCCACCACGAAGAGGGAGTTGTGGCGGGCGCCCGCGCACATGCAGTGGGACCCCGAGCGGGACCTGTGTCTGCGGCCCTTGCCGTACCGCTCGCTCCAGCTCGGCCTCGCCGGTACCCGCTGACCTTGGACCAACTTGGGCGTTTGACGGCCTGAGGGCTCTGCTGGAGGCTCATGCGACAGGAATCCCCTTGGCCCCGGTCCCGGCCGCCGCCAGAGCCGCAGGTCTGCTCCCATCGACTTTGCGTCGGGCCCCGCCGTGGCCGAGTGCGCTCAGGTCAGATGCTGCCCGAGGCGAGGTACGCGCGGGCCCTGGCCAATCGAGCCGTGGAAGCACGGAAGGCGATCCCCGACTCGGCCGATCCGAGGACGACCTCGAAGACCCCCTCACGGGCGGTCATACCGATGTTTCCGGCGGCAGCGGCATCCCAGCCAGTGACCCGGAGCTTTTCCACTCCTTCAAAGACGAGGTGGAACTCGAAGGCGTTGAACCCCTGCTCGTGCCACTCCGCGGGGATGTTCACCGGCAGGATCCGCGTGTCGAACCCCAAGGTCACCGAGGTCCCGCGTTCGTCGATGTGCACGTAGAAGGGATCGCATGAGCCGGCCGGAGGCGGGGTGCCGTCGTACAGGCCCCCCAAGTATTCGGGGGATGCGAGGAGATGCGACCAGTCAGCGCTCATAGAACGTCCTGTCCTCGGTACCAGGAAGAGAGCTGTGCCGTCGGGCGTCGAGCTTGCTCTTGAACAGATGGACGCCGTCATCGGATCCGCTCTCCGTGATCCTGAACGCGCTCACGTGGGCGACGCGCACGGAATCGCTGCAGGTGAAGTTCAGCGACAGTCCTCCGCCCCCGGCAGTCACGCGCATACGTCGTTCTGTCCCCAACGGACGCGTCTCGATAGTACCGAAGACCGGTGGTGCCCAATCGATGAGGGAAATTCTCTCCACCGCCGTGAACTGGAATTGGCACTGCACCGTGTCCAGGCCCGCGTCGATCCATTCCTGAGGGGCCATTTCGGGAAAGGATGGCAGGTCGACCCGTAGTGTCACCGCTGGACCCCGCCGGTTCAGGTTGACCGATCGGATCCGAATGCCGATCAGGTCCGGGACGCGGCCATAAAGTGACCGCAGCGGCTCCGGCTCAACCAGAAATCTCTCAACGGTCATAGTAATAGTGCTCCTCGCAGCCCGGGACCTGCCCGTTGCGCGTGTCCTCGAACGGCCTCACATGGACATGCGAGGGCTGGTAGCCGGGTTCTCCTGGTTTCTGATGGCCGAACCAGTGGTCCTGGAAAACTATAAGGTCCTCCCCGTTCGGATGCTCATAGACCTCCTCCGTGTAGTAGACGGGCTGGTGGTCCTCGCCCATCAACTGCTTGGCGCCCTGCCATTCCGGCGTCGTGGCTGGGACGAAGTTGTCGACTTCGACGGGTACGGCGCCTTCGGGAATTCCGGCGTCCCGCAACGCGCGGGCCTTCTGTTCGTCGAATGTGCGCCCGACAGATAGGCTGGGCGGTGGAGTTCTGGCAGGACGACTGGGAACGGCACGTCAGAGCCAGCAACCGCTTCTCTCCGGCGGCGTTCGACGCCGGAGAGAAGGCCAGAGCCGCGGTGCTCGCCGAAGCCGGGGAGCGCCGGGCTATCCGGGCCCGCAACGGCGCCCAGGTCACCCGTCTACGGACCGCACCGGCTCGATCCCAGGCGGGATGACGGCAACCGGGCTGATCATGGACGACTGGCCGACATCACGCATTCAAGCTCAGTAGACGTGCCCCTTGTCACGCTTGATCTTGACGGTTTGGCTGCCCTGACGCTTCACCACCGGGAGCCGCCGCTTGTTACTCTCTCCGATCATGCGAGCCCTCTTCCCAGGATCCTTCGACCCGGTCACTCAAGGGCACCAGGACGTACTCCGGCGCGCCGCCCTCCTCTTCGACGAGGTCGTCGTCTGCGTGATGTTCAATTCGAACAAGACCGGCCGCTTCCCCATCGCCGAACGGCTGGACCGGCTCCGCGCTGCGGCGACCGACCTGAGCAACGTCACGGTCGACTCCCACACCGGCGGCCTGCTGGTCGACTACTGCCGCCGAGGCGGAATCGACGTCGTCATCCGCGGAGTCCGCAACGCTCACGACCTGGACTACGAAATGCCGATGGCCCGCATGAACCACGAACTGGCCGGAGTCGAAACGTTCTTCATCGCTGCGGACCCCGCTCTGGCCCACATCTCCTCCACCCTCGTCACCGCGACGGGTCAACAGGACCGTGTCCCCGAGTCATGAGTTGAGCGAGCCCCTTCCAGCAGCAGCGGCAGCAACGAGGGCTCCCTGGGCGCGTCTTGTGCGGTGAGACGGACCAGCCCCAAGGTCGATGTGGTCACGCGCGGTGCACGGTCTCTTGCGGACCTCCGCGGCTCATCATGTTCAGGGGGATCGGCCGGCCACGTCGGCCGGACCGGCGTCGCGTCTCGTCGATCTCGTCCGCCGCGTAGGCGAAAGAAGACCTGGAGCGCGTTGATGAGTGGCATGGGCCGGTCGAGGCACCCAAGGCGGAGGGCCTTGATGTTCCAGGAGTGCATGGGTTCGCTGTGCGTGCAGTTCCAATGCTGCAACAGCCGGGACCGTACGGGCGAACACGTCGATCGAAGTCAGGATCTGTGGACGGGAGCCGCGCCGACCCAGCGGTGGTAGGCGTCCACGTCGACGTTGCTGCCGCACACGATGGTGACGACGTGTCGGCCGGCGAAGCGGTCACGGTCTTCGAGGATCGCCGCGACACCGAGCGCGGCCGACGGTTCGACGACGAGACCGGCGTGGTCGAGGAGCATCCTCATACCGACGATGATCGACGTCTCCTGGACCAGGACGGCGTCGTCGGCGACCAGGAGGAGGTCGTCCAGGACGGCCCGGATGGGACGCCGGCCGGCGACGCCGTCGGCGATGGTGTCGGTCGAATCGGTGGTGATGACGCGTCGACTGTGCCACGAGTGTGTCATCGCGGGTGCGCCCAGCGGCTGGACGCAGATCACCTCGACTTCGGGTGCCAAGGCCTTCACCACATATCCCACGCCGGTGGCCAGCGCCCCGCCGCCGAGAGCGATCAGGACGGTGTCGAACGTCGGCTCGGCTCCCACCAGTTCCAGGCCGATGGTCGCCGCGCCCTCGCAGGTCTCGATGTCCAGGCTGTCTTCGACCAGCCGGATGCCGTCGTGCCGTGCGATGGCCGCCGCCCGCTCGCGGGCCAGCTCGTGGTCACCGTCGACCAGCTCCAGTCCGGCACCCAATGCGCGGATTCGATCAAGCTTGGCCCGAGTCGCAAGGCGGGACGCCACGACCGTGACGTCGAGCCCCCGACCGCGACCGGACCACGCGAGGGCCTGGCCGAGGTTGCCCGCGCTCGCGCACACCGCGGCTCGCGAGGCGTTGTCGGCGAGCAGACTCGCGACCACCTCGGTGCCGCGGCCCTTGAAGCTGCGGACCGGGTTCGCGGTTTCGAGCTTGATGCTCACCGTGCACCCGAGGCCGGGCTCCAGCGCCTCGCAGCGGTACAACGGAGTGTCGAGAAAGACCGATTCGATCATCCGGCGAGCCGCCCGGATCCGGGCAATGTCGAGACGCGTCTCCTGCACGACACAGCAGCGTAGCTCCACCGGAGCCGGGTTCCATGGGCAACTGTCAGGATTCGCAGGCCGGTTGAGGTGCGACACACTGCGGCCGGTTCCTCGGGACGTTCGACGAGGTGACCGTTCTCGACGCGCGGTGTCAGTGATCCTGGACGGTCTCACGATACGTGCGGTGGGGTTCGTGCGACCGATCAACTTCGCGAGCCGAGTGCATGGGATGATCTTCGCCGAGATGAGCGGGCAGAGGGGGCGGAGATGAAGTACATCGTGCACGAGGACCCGGTCGGTCGGGCCGAGAGCAACTACATCGCCCAGGCCGATCTGGCGCCCTTCGGCCTCGACGGGCAGATCGAGCAACTGTGTCTCCTGCCCGAAGAGGGCGGCACGTACGCGGTGGCCTGCATCCCCTTCATGACCTACGGCCTCGCTCTCGGAGACCGGGTCCGTCTGTCACCGGCGGCTCGCGTGGTCGAAGTTGCCCGGGCGAGCGGACACCGCGTCCTGCGCACACTGCTCATGCCGAGCACGGACGCCGAACGACTTGGCCGCAGCATCAGCCTCATCAAGGACTCGATCAAGGAATCCGGGCTGCTCAGCGAATGGCACGGGGAGCGCTTCGTCGCCATCGACGTCCCTCCCAACACTGGCATGAGCCCGTTGTTCGCCCTGCTGCAACGGGAAGTCGACGAGGCCGGCGCCTTCTGGGAATGGGCCGACGCCAGACCGTTCTCGACCACGCGGAGCTGACCACACTGCGGCGGGTCCCGACACAAGCCACCGCCCGCCTCCTGAACGCTGCCACCAACGACACCGCCACCGCTTTGAAGGACGATCTCGCGCAGCGAGACTCGCGGAGGGAGCCCTGGCCTGTGGCGTCAACCCAAGATCTGGGTGAGCTCACTTCGGGTCGCTGTGTGGACGAGCCGCCCGCGTGCCCCGTTCACGATGGGCATGTACGGCGGGACGTGTCCGCACTCCACGTCGGCGATGATCGGCACGTTCAACGAGCTGAGCGCGTCCAGTACCGCCTCATGCTGGGACAGCGAAGGGGCGCCCGGAGCCGAGGTACGTCCCACAACCACCGCATTTGCCTCGTCGAAGAAGCCGGCCAGCCGCATCCCGTGCAGGTTCCTGCAGATGGTGAAGGCGTCGTCGCCGGCTGCCTCCACGTACACCAGCAGCCCGTTCGCGGCCTCGGCCCGCGCGAAGGCGGCCACGTCGCCATAGACCGTCCCGGCCAGGTTGCACAGCGTCTCGATGCACCCTCCGATCAGTCGCCCCTCGACCTCGACGTCGCCGTTTCCGTCCAACCTGGTCCATGAACCGGGGGCGTCGAGCGTGTAATCGCGCACTTCGGGCACAGCGACGAAGTCGTCCCGGCCCACGGACCTGTGGTGGCCGGGCGGGGTCTGCGTGAACTGGTGCCCCTGCGGCGCCGCGACGATGTCGAGCCAGGACAGCAGTCCTTCGGGCACCCGGTAGGGGGTGTCCATGAGGTTGTTGCCGTGGATGGTCGCCGTCCCGGTGAGGAGGGTGAGCGGGGTGATGATGGTCGCCAGGTCGGAGAACCCGACGAGCCAGGTCGGCTCGGCGGCGCGCAGCCGGTCCCAGTCGAGCAGCGGCAACAGGTCGATCGCGGTCTCCCCGCCCCACGGAGGCACCACGGCCCTGATGCCGGGATCCGTCAGCATCGACATCAACTCGCCGGCGCGCTCGGCTGCAGGAGCACTGACGTGTCCCGAACCGTCCATGCACTGGCCAAGAACGACCTCAAATCCCCGCGCCTGCACGTCACGGATGGCCACTTGGAGCCGCTCAAGGTGCTTCTCGGCGACTCCGCTCGACGGAGAGGTGATGCCGACACGGTCACCGGGGCGCAGGGGGCGCGGGTATCGAATTGTCATGTGCCGAATTTTGGCACGGTGCCGCATCGGGATCGTCGACTTGGCGTGTCCTGCCTCGGCAGGCCCTGCGTGTGCCCGGAATTGTGGCCTCCATCATGGCAAATATGATCTTGTCCTGATGAGATCGCGGGATGCTCGGTTTCCTCCTCCGTCTCCTGCCGTTCTGGGTCCGCGAGCCCCTGCTCATCGCGGTCGGCTCCGTTCTCGGCGTACGGCTCATGTATCTCTCCGTCCGCGATCACGATCGGGTCGCGGCCGGTATCGGCGTGGTGTTCCTCGTGTTCACCGCGATACGCGTCCACTCGGTGATCCGGGCCCTGCGCGCCCGCCGGAACCCTGGTCCGGCACCCTCCGCAGGCAGGGAGGCAGCAGTCGACGCTGCCTTCCAGACCCAGACCCAGACCCCGACCCCGACCCCGACCCCGCCCCCGGCCCAGACCCAGGCCGGAGCCGGACCGCGTACCGGCCGGGGCGCTCCGGAGAAGGAGCACAACGCATGGGGCCAGGCCGTCGCGGCGGTGGCCGTGTTCGGGACACTCGGGGCCATGCTGTGGCTGGGCCCACGCTTCGCGCCGTCCGACGACAACACCCCGCAGCCCGCCTCCTGTTCGAGCGAGGCACACGAGAAGCTTCCGAAGGTCTACAAGGACACGCCGCGGCCCGTGACCGGTCAGGAGCTGTGCAAGGCGCTCAACCGACCGGACCTGGCCAAGCTCCTCGGGACGCCTGGAGAGACCGCGACCACTGCTTCAGGCACCAACAACACCGCTCCTCTGACCGCTGGGAAGGTCGCCCGGCCGGAGGCCGAGGTCGCGTTCGACACGTACACCGTGAACGTCTCGGCCACTTACAACGAGCTGACGACGGACCAGTACGTGAAGCTGATGAAGTTCGGGGACGAGCAGGACATCAAGACGCTCAAGTTTCTCGGTCGGCCCGCGGTCCTCTACTCGGATCACACGATGAAGATCGAGCTCAATCTCGGGAGTGGCGGATCCGGCGGACCGGTCGAGCAAGGCCCCTTGGCCAGGACGCTGTCCGTAGCCCTGGATCGTCATGACCGGGGCGGCTCATGCGACATCACCGTGTGGAGCGAATCCGGAGCCCTCCCGAGCGACAGCGTTCTCCTCGACGTCGCCCGGAAGGTTCTCTCGCGAATCCCCGAACGACCTGTCCGATGAGATGCCGGAGGCCCCTCGGCTCGGCGGCCGGCACTCGGCGAACGCGCCCACCTTCCCCGAAGCGCCGATGCAGGCTTTCGGATCGTTCGGATCGTTCGGATCGTTCGGATCGTTCGGATCGTTCGGATCGTTCGGATCGTTCGGATCGTTCGGATCGTTCGGATCGTTCGGATCGTTCGGTCAGGATGGCATCCTGGCCTGCATGGCCGAACCGATCGATCTCTCGCTCGCAGATGCCGAACTGACCGCCTTCATCAAGGCTGTTCGACAGGACCCCGGACCTCCCGCCCGTGCCATGGGCGCGGCGGAGTTGCGGCGTGCGCAGCGACTGCGCGCCGAAGCCCGGCCACCGGGCCCCGAGATCGCCCACGTAGTGGATCTGACGGTCGGCTCGACTGGCGTGGGGGCCCGCCTCTATCGGCCCTCGGCGGCATACGGACCGCTGGTTGTGTTCCTTCATGGAGGGATGTGGACGATCGGCGACCTGGAGTCGCACGATCGGGCATGCCGCCGCTTGGCACTCACCACCGATACGGCCGTGCTGAGCGTCGACTTCCGCCGGGCTCCGGAGTACCCGTGGCCGGCTGCTGTCGATGACTGCGTGGATGCCGTCCGGTGGGCAGCCGCCGGCGGAGTTCCCGGCGCCGAGACCGCAGGTCCGACCGTCGTCATGGGGGACAGTTCCGGCGGCAACCTCGCCGCGCTCGCCTGCCTGCGCCTGCGCGATGAAGGCGGGCCGCTGCCTGCCGCCCAGATCCTGGTGTACCCCAACACCGATCTCGCGCTCTCCTGCCCCAGCACGCGGTCGAAGGCCACGGGCTGGGGCCTGACGACCGACGACGTCGCGTGGGGAGCAGGGCAATGGGTCCCGGACCCGTCCCGGCACGCCGACCCCGAGGTCAGCCCCTTGTACGCCGCTGACCTGAGCGGGCTGCCGCCCACGGTCGTCGTCACTGCGGAGCACGATCCGCTTCGGGACGAGGGCGATGCCTATGCCGCCCGGCTGGCCTCCGCGAACGTGCCGGTCAGACACCGCTGCGAGGCCGGGATGGTCCACGGCTTCCTCACCCTCGACACCCTCTCTCCCGCCGCCGCGGCGGCGGGAGAGAGGGTCTTCGCGGACGTCACCGACATGCTCGACCAGGTCCGCTGACGCCTCGTCAAACACGAGTAACCTCCTTCCGCGGGACGGGGATCGAGGTCACGGGGTGTCCGGCAGGCCTCCCGGGACGTCTCCAGTCTCGCGAGAAGATCCCGAACACGCACGGGCCGAGGTCGACGACAGCAGTACGTCGGCGTTGTGGGAGGGTTGACCCTCACATCGGTGTGATGGTTGTGCAATCGGGTCATGGACAAGGACTCGATGGACCCCGGCTCGTTTCGGCTCGGCCTGGCACTGGAAGGCACGGGCTGGCACCCCGCCTCGTGGCTGTTGTCGTCGGTGAAGGATGCCGAAGAGGTCTTCAGGGCCAGTTATTGGACGAGTTGGGGGCGCGCGGCCGCGTCGGGCGGCGTCGACTTCGTCACGCTCGAGGACGGCCTGAGCCTGCAGACCGACCGGTTCGGTACCGCCGACCAGGCCCGTGACCGGGTGCGCGGCAGGCTCGATCCTGTGGTCACAGCGGCACTCCTGCTGGCGACGACGGACATCGGCGAGGTGGTGGTCTCCCGCAACGTGACGCACACCAACCCGTTCCATGTCGCCGCCCAGTTGGCGTCCTTGGCGGCGATCGGGCCGGGCCGGGTGACGTGGCGACCGCAGGTTTCCGCCGACGCCCGCGATGCCACAGTGGTCGGTGGAGCGGAGACGCCTCGGTTGCGGCCCGAGGACGTGTACGTCCCGACCCGCATCGCGCGCCGGCTCCAAGACCTCTTTCGTGATGCCGAGGACTACGTGCGAACAGTGCGCGAGTTGTGGAGGACGTTTCCCGCCGAGAGCCTGAGCTCCGGGGACACGTTCCTGCACCGGGACATGGTCGCCCCGTTGCGGCTCACCGGGAAGGAGCGGTACCGGGCGGCCGGCCCGCTGACCGTCCCGGTGCGCGACACCCCGAAGGTCGCGGTGCTCGCGCATCACGCCCTGGAGCCGTATCGACTCGCCGCCGCCGTCGCGGACCGGGTCTTCGTGACACCGTCGCAGGAGCATCCGATTCCCGCGCTCCTGACGGCGTTTCGCGAAATCGCGAGGCTGACGCCGGACGCCGTCGGGACCGAGGTGTACGCGGATGTGGCGGTGGTCCTGGGCGACTCCGACGAGCACGCACAGGACAGGCTGGCCCGGCTGAACGATGCCGCCGGCTTCGTCTGGGCACCGGACACGCAGTTGTTCGTCGGAACCGCGGAACGCCTCACCCGAGAACTCGCCCACTGGCATCAGCAGTTCGGCCTGAGCGGGGTTCGGCTGCGCCCGGCCGTGCTTTCGGAGGACGGCGTCAGGATTGTCCGGGAGCTTGTCCGGTGAGGAACTTGCCTCAGCCGGAACGTAGTTGATCAGGCGTTGCCCGGTCGACCTGGCGCCACCGGGGCGCGATGCCGCTCCACCTCGGCCAAGTACTCCGACATCGCGTTCCGGTTTCGGGTGAGCACTTCGATCCGATCGGTGAGCTTGTCGCGCTCCGAGGTCAGCAACGCCAGCATCTCCGGGGTCGCGTCCGGAAAGTGAATGGACCTGGGCTTGTCCAGGCACGGCAGGATCTGCTTGATGACCCGGGTCGGCAATCCGGCCGCCAGCAGACCTCGTATCTGCTTCACGCGGTCCACGTAGCGCTCGTCGTAGTCGCGATATCCGTTCGCCGTCCGATCGGGCACGATCAGACCCTGCTCCTCGTAGTACCGCAGCAGACGCCGGGACACGTCCGTCAGGCGGCACAGTTCACCGATCCGCACACGCTCAACAGTAGCCGCGCAGACCGGACTTGACCCTCACATCGATGTGAGGGTCGCACGATCGGTGCATGACGATCACTACAGCCTCTCCGACAAGACGTGATGTCCTGCCCTGGTCCGCGCTGCTGGCCCTGGGCACCGCGGTGTTCATCACCAGCCTGACCGAGACCCTCCCGGCGGGCGTCCTCCCGCAGATGTCCTCCGCTGTCGGCGTCAGCTCCGGTGCGGCGGGCCAGAGCGTGACGCTGTACGCCACCGGAACGGCCCTCACCGTCATACCGTTGGCCGCTGCCACGGCGGGAGTTCGTCGCAAGCCGTTGCTGCTGGGCGCCATGACCGTCTTCCTGGTCGCGAACACGCTCACCGCGACGGCGTCCGGCTATGCGGTCCTGCTCGTCTCACGGTTCCTCGCCGGCGTCGCCGCCGGACTGGCGTGGGCCATCCTTGCCGGATACGCGCGGCGTCTCGCGCCTCCCGGTCAGGAAGGACGTGCCATCGCGATCGCGATGACGGGGATCCCTCTGGCATTGTCGCTGGGTGTGCCCGCCGGGACGCTGATCGGGCAGCAGATCGGGTGGCGAGTGTCCTTCGCCGCTGTCTCGGTGATCACTCTCGCCGTCCTCGGGTGGATCACGTTCGGCGTTCCCCCCGTCAGCAGGCCGACGACACCAGTTCGACAGCCGAAGCCCACCGCCCGGCAGACACTCAGGGTCCCCGGGGTCACCGCCACCATGGTCGTCGTCGTGACCTTCGTCCTCGGCCACACAGTCGTCTACGCGTACATCGGGCCGTACCTGCGGCAGGCCGGCCTCGGCACCGCGACGGACGCGATCCTGCTGGCCTTCGGCATCGCATGCCTGGTCAGTATCTGGTACACCGGCCGTCACATCGACAGACACCTGCGCGGGCTCGCGCTGACCGCCGCGTCACTGTTCACCGTCGCCACGGCCACCTTCGCCGTCACCACGGCACAGGCCGCCGTCTGGGTCGCAGCACTCGCGTGGGGGCTGGGATGGGGCGCCGCCCCCACACTCCTTCAGACCGCGGCCGGTCATGCCGGGTTGCGGAGCGGTCCAGCCGTTGCCGACACCGCGCAAGCCATCCTTGTGACCTTGTGGAACACGGCCATGGCACTCGGCGGCATCATCGGCGGCCTGCTCCTGCAGCGTGTCGACGTCACCGCCAACGCCGTCGCCGCGGCTGGACTCGGATTTCTCAGCCTTGCCGTGATCACACTCACGCGAAAGCATGCCTTCGCGCCGACGGACCGGGAAACACCGTGAACACGCGCGAACGCACCACTGCCGCTTGAGGGGCGTCGCCGTGTCGACAGTCCCGACGCGCCACCCCTGCGACCTCGACCACGACCTTCGGGGCGGAACCGGACACAAAGGGCGCTCCGGACATGACACGGGGGCATTCGGCACCACACCCGGTCACGTTCACGTCAGAGGGAAGCTGCGCGCGGACCGTAGGCGCCTGGCATGAAGCGTCCGGCGGGTCGCGGCGGATATCGCGCGGGCCGCGGCCGAGTGCGAGGACCCGGGATATCGGGCAGCGGGACTTCGACGGGGTCCTTGAGCCGCCTGACAAGGTACGGTCCGGCCCGAGCTGCCGATCGGATCGGCTACTCGGGCCGGCTGGGCGGCGAGGAACAAGCCCCGTGGGGCTGCGTCCTGCCGAGGCTTGAGAATCAGGTGCGGCTCGTCACCCGTCCAGCGTTCTTGGCGATGCTCGCGACGATCTGGTCGTGGAGCGGCACGGGCAGGTCATGGCCCATCGCGTCGAGTGGCAGGTAGGTGGAGTCGGCGAGCGCGGCGTGGGTGGCCTCGCCGCCGGCGATCTTGATCAGCGGATCCTCGCCTCCGTGGATCACGAGCGCCGGGAGTCTCAACTGCCGGAGTTTTTCGGTGCGGTCGGGCGCGATCAAGGCCGCGGTCACCTGGCGTGTTCCGCCCTCGGGGTGCTGTGCGCGGTTGTAGGCCTGCGTCGCCAGCGCGAATCGGCGCTCGCTCTCGCTGTCGGCATAGGTCTTCGAGCCGATGGTCGCGTACAGGCCGGCGATCTGCTTGATCGCGTCCTCGGGACCGGGGGGCAGGGGTTTGGTCAGCTCCTCCAGTACGTTGCCGTCGGCCATGCCGATGGCGATGTGCGGCGTACTCATGATCGAGCACAGGCTGAGCACGCGCGGCGCGTACTCGATCGCGAGCAGTTGGGCGACCATCCCGCCCATCGAAGCGCCGACGACGTGCGCCTGCTCGATGCCGAGATGGTCGAGCAGCTCGACCGTGTCACGTGCGATCGCCCTCAGGTAGTACTGGCTCGGTGTGGTCTTCCACTCCGTCAGGCCGCTGTCGCGGTTGTCGGGACGAATCACCCGGTAGCCCCGCTCGCCGAGCGCGTCGACGATCTCCTGCGGCCAATGGATCAGCTGCGAGCTGAGTCCCATGATCAGCAGCAGCGGCTCCCCGTCCGGGTCCCCCTCGTCGCGGAAGCACATTCTCACCGTCGTCAAATCCGCGAACTGATCGCGCTTGTCACTCATGACATCCTCTCCGGCAGCTGAGTCCCTCTGCCGCCCCGCAGCGCCGGCTCGACACTGCGGTGAGACCTCCGCAACGCCGGCTCCCGGCGTCGTACTGGAAGGCAGAACGGGGCGGGCCGACGGCCCGTGCACAGAACAACGACTCAGTGATCAAGGAGACACGCCTTAGCCCCAGGCATATGCAGGCACTCAAAGGCCCTGTTCAGACCCCTGAAGGACAAGCGATCGCAACGTATCCCGGTGCTCCGTGAGGCGGCTGCCGGACCACGTGGTCGACTGGCGGGCTCAGCCCGCTTCCGTCCGCAACGTGCGGGCTCGCTCGGCCGGGTCGTAGTCCGGACCGACGCCCTCGATCAGCACCAGGTCGCCCTCCACGTGGTCGGTACGCAGACTCACGATGGCCTGGTAGGCGGGAGACTCGTACCAGTCACGGGCTTCGGCCAGTCCGGGGAACTCGATCAGCACCATGCTGCCGGGCCACGTCCCCTCCACGACTTCGGCCGGCGGACCGTGGATGACGAAGCGGCCGTCGAAGGGGTCGAGGGTTGCCTGGATGCGCTCCAGGTACTCGATGATGTCGGAATGGTTCCGGCGGCTGCGGAGATGGGCGAAGCCGTAAGCGGGCACCACGGGACTCCTTTCGTTCCGGGGATGTGAGCGACGAACAGAACGTAGCCGAGCCGGGTTGGGCGTGCGATTACCCCGGAGGTAATCGCCGGGCGCCACATCGAGGGCACGTGCCAAGGCCGCCGAGCCGTCGAGGGCCGGCCCGGTCTCCGGCCGAGCCATCCACTCGCCGCAAGACCGGGCATCGGACCTACGCGCGGAAGGGCCGGCTCAGAAGGTGATTCCTCCTCGGCCGGTCCTTCTTCAGTACATCGTCCGGACGTGGGAAGAACCGGTCAGCGGCGCAACCGCTTGTGCGCCCACAGGGACCCGATCACGCCGCCGACAACGACCAAGTAGGCCGTCAACGGTCCGTCGTTCAAGAGGAGTCCGGGCATGGCGACAACGGCAACGATCAGGAGCAACCCGCAACTAGCCAAACCGACGTCCGCTGCATCAGGCCGACGTCGCTCGTCGTCCACCCAGTCCCCCATCCGTCCCCCATCCCCTGGCTTGCACCGAGTGCCTCACATCGGTCGTCGGCGTCCCCCGTCACATCATCCAACCGTACCCGCGCGATCAGCCTCCCGGACTGTGGGCGGGAGGCCACCGCACGCGGCCGGCCTCGTCTCTCACCTCCGGCACATCGGCCGGAAATCCGACCGGGGCGGCCCGGCGCGCCGCGCCGCGCGGGGGATGATGGGGCTGGAATGACGGAACACGAGGTCAGGAGCTTCCATGGCGATGCGGGTTCACCAACCCCGTGAGGACGCGGAGTTCGATTTCATCCTCAGGATGAGCGGAGTCCCGGTCCTCGCCTACTTCATCGGGACCTGGCCCAAGGCAGTCGAGCCCTGCCGGGCGATGGACCTCGTCGTAGGTGCCATCGCCGACGAGTACACGGGCCGCCTGACGGTCGTCCGCACCGACATCACGCGGTGTCCGACCGCAACCGAGCGATACGGGATCACCGGCGCCCCTTCCTGCGTGCTGCTGAAGGAAGGAGAGGCGGTGGCGCACGGGACGGGGCCCATGACCGTCGCCGGGCTACGGGACATCCTGGACGGTCACCTTTGAGCGACCGCCGCGGCACGGCAGCCACCTCGTCCGTCACGCATGCCGTGGGCCTGCCGTCCGGGCTCGGGCACGGGCAGCTCCGTTCGCCTGGACGCCACACCGAGGGGCTCGAAGGCCGCGGGAACATCCTCTGACCGTGCCTGCACTGGACGGGATCGTCCTCCGGAATGCGAGTGGCCACCAGCCGCTGCTGCGGGCCGTTCGTGTAATCCGTACTCATGGCCATGAGGCCGGGGACTCCGTTGTCCGCGTCGGCGATGAGGACGGCACCCGAATCCCCGCTACGCAGGACGGCGTCGTCGCCGGGGTGGTCTCGATGAGGTTTTCCCAGTACGTGTACCGGCCGGCCGAACACGTTGATGAGCAGGTCGTCCGGATTCGGTGCGCCGTAGGAGAAGACCTCGAAGGTGCCGTCGCAGACGCCGATGAGGTCCCCGTCCTTCGACGTCGGGTCCGGGTTGAATTCCGGCTGGTACACACGACGCCCCGGCCACAAGTCCCAGTCACCGATGACGTGACAGTTGGTCAGCAGGCAGCGCTTGTCCTGGTAGTACACCGTCGCGCCCAACGTGCCCTGGCTCAGGGGAGCGTGCGGTGCCGCGCAGGTCTCCGGGCGCGAGCAGGACCGTGCCCTCGGGGCCGTCGGCCCACCGGTGCTCGGGGTCAACGGCGTACGTTCCGGACTCGACGGCCGCGATCTGGTCGGACCGGTTCGAGCAACTCCACGGTGAGGCCGTGGATGCCGGGCTCGCCCCCGTCGAGGGCCTGCCGGAAGCACTCGACGCGCTCACCCTGCCGATGTGCGTGGCCTCCAGCGGCTCCCACGACAAGATGCGGCACACCCTGGGCCGCACCGGCCTCTACGAACACTTCGCAGGCCGCATCTACAGCGCCACCGAGGTCTCCCGTGGCAAGCCCGCACCTGACCTGTTCCTGCACGCTGCCCGGCAGATGGGCGTCGATCCCGCGGCCTGTGTGGTGGTCGAGGACAGCCAGCCCGGCGTCCATGCCGCCCGCGCCGCCGGCATGCGAGCCTTCGGCTACGCCGGCGGACTCACCCCGGCGGCACGGCTCGAAGGCCACGAAACCGTCGTCTTCCACGACATGCGCGCATTGCCCGCCCTCATCACCGAGGGGTAGTCACCACGTCGCCGCCCACAAAAATTGACCATTACGCCGCTACCCCACCCGCACGGCACTACTGGGCTGGCTGGGTCCTGGAAGCTCTGACGGGGTGGGGCCACGACTTCGGTTGTCTGGAAAACGCGGACGATGTGGCAACCCGCGAACTCCATGCTCGGCGGATCACCGAACACTGGGCGGGCGGCTGTTCCGACGACCCGCCGTGTGGAGGAGGGCGAAGGCCTGCTCGACGACGTAGCGGAGTTTGTGAGGCTCCGCCTGCTCGTTCGCGAAGTTCAGCCGTGTGGCGTGCCTGCTACCGCTTGGCCACGAGGAAGTCCTCCAGGATCTCGACGAACCGCGCCGGCTGCTCCTCGGCCGGGTAATGGCCGCAGTCGTCGAGGACGATCCCCGTGACGTCGTCGGCCGCCAGTGTCATCCCCTGGGCGACACTCGCTCCGCTCCACAGCGCGCCGCCGAGGCCGAGCACCGGCAGCGTCAGCCGGGTCTTGCTGCGCTGCTCGTTCTGCGCGATCGTCTCGTCCAGCGCCCGGTAGTACTCGAAGCTCGCCCGCAGCGCGCGAGGATCCGCGGTGATCGCGTCGACGTAGACGTCGACGGCGTACGCGGGGATCGCGGTCCGCGTGGCGGCCTTGGTGGCGAACTGCCAGCCGAAGAAGAGCCCCTCCCGTCCCCGGACCAGTTCCTCGTTGAGGTCGGTGAGCCGGTTGAAGCCGAACTGCCAGAGCTTCAGGTTGACCGCGGCCGGGCCGAAGAACGGCGGGGACGGAGTGAGACCGGGGATCACTGCTTCGACGATGGCGAGCCGGCCCACCCGCTCGGGGTGATCGGCGGCGAGGGCGTAACCGGTCCACGTACCGATGTCGTGGCCGACCACGTCGAACCGGTCGTGCCCGAGCGCGGCCATCAGCGCGACCAGATCGGCGGCCAGTGTGCCGGCGTCGTACCCGTCGTCGGGCTTGTCGGAGAGCCCGGCCCCGCGCGAGTCGACGGCGACGACGGTGTGCCGGCGGGCGAGCGCGGGCATCACCTCCCGCCAGGCGTACCAGGTCTGGGGCCACCCGCCGATCAGCAGCAGCGGCGGGCCGTCCCCGCCGGTGACCGCGTGCAGCCGCAGTCCGTTCACCTCCACGAGCCGGCTGGTGAAGACGTCAAGGAATCCGTCAGGCAGCCGCAGCGAACTCAAGGTTGTCATGGCGACGACCATACACATCTTTGAACGATCGGTACAGGATGTGTAGACTGACGGACCATGGCAGGCCGCAAGCAATTTGACGTGGACGAGGCGCTACGACGTGCGATGCACGTCTTCTGGCGCTGGGGATATTCGGAGGCCTCGATCGATCGCCTGACCGAGGGCACGGGCCTGGGCCGGGGCTCGCTCTACGGCACCTTCGGCGACAAGAGCGCCCTCTTCCGGAAAAGCCTCCAACGGTACGCGCAGACCTACCAACCGCTGTACGAGCAGGCACTGTCCGGCCCCCACGCGAGCCCGAGCGCCGTTGTGGCCGCCTTCCTGCAGGTCGCCCTGAACCGTATCGCCGACCCGACGGTCCCGGATGGCTGCCTGCTCACGGTGTCGGCAACGCAGTTCCCGGCCCTCGACGTGGAGGGCCGGGCGATGGTCCGCGCCATGATCGACGGTTTGCGGGCGGTGCTGGAGCAGGCGTTGCTGGCGGCGGGGGCCGGTGAGCAGGAGGCGGCAGAGCTGGCGCTGTGCACGCTGGCGACGAACAAATCTCTCGCGGTACTGAGCCGCGCCGGCTTCTCGGGCGAAGACCTGGCAACCGTCGCGGCAGTCGCCGCCAAGAATGCCAAGGCTCTGCCGAATGGAACGGCCGAACCGTCGGGGCCGCGATAGGCCGGAACGCAGCAACGGCTCGATCAGCGCCCACAAGTCGTCGTCCACGATCAACGGCCCAGTCGTCACACCCACCCGAGCCATCAGACCGTCACAACAGTCACGCCTGACCAGGACAGTTCAACAAGATCGTGTTGCGAGCTCTCAGAGAGTACGCACCACAAAAGTTGAGCGTGGGGCGGCGACTGGTCGTTCGGGTCAAGAACCCCGCTCTCAGATCCCCTTGGAGGACGGGAGAGCGCGGTAGTCCGCGAGGCGAACGTCGGTCCACGCGGCGTGGCGCCTGCGCAGCTCGGCCGCCGTCAGGTCGGTGCGGCCGAGATCGTGGTAGTTCGGGAGCCAACTCTCCACAGAGTGGTGCGAGTTGGTCAGGGCGAACAAGTCCCACAGCGCCAGGGCGGGCACTGCCTGGCCGGCAGACTCCTCGTACGCGGCCAGGAATGCCTCAGCTGTGACTGGGCCGTGCAGCAGCGTGCCGTTCGCGAGGCCGACGACGAAGAGGGCAGGCGGCCGGGTCGCGGCGCTCACAGGCTCTCGACGGCCGCGAGCAGACGGGCCACCGCCTCGTCCACCGTGGAGCGGGGACAGCCCAGGTTCACCCGCATGTAGCCGTGGCCCTCGGTCCCGAACTTCTGTCCCTTGTCGAGCCACAGCCGCGCCCTGGTGAGCATGAACCTGTCCAGCGACTCGGCGTCCATCCCCAGCCCCCGGCAGTCCATCCACGCCAGATACAGGGAGTCGGCCGGCAGGACCCGCACCTTGGAGGTGGCGGAGTTGACCGCCTGCGCGAAGTGCGCGTGATTGCCACGCAAGTACGTGAGCAACTCCCCCAGCCAGGGCTCACCGTGCACGTAGGCCGCCTCGGCCGCGACCATGCCCAGGACGTTGACCAGCGGGAACACGTTCCGCTCGTACTGGCGGGCCAGTTCCGCCCTCAGTCGAGGATCAGGGACGAAGACGTTCGCGCTCTGCAGACCGGGGAGGTTGAACGTCTTGCTGGGGGCCGTGCAGGTGATGCTGTTCCGCGCGAACTCCTCGCCGAGCGAGGCGAAGGGGATGTGCGTGCGGTCCGGATTGATGATGAGGTCCTGGTGAATCTCATCGGCGACGACCAGGACATCGTGCCGGGCACAGATCTCGCCCATGGTCCGCAGTTCGTCCTCCGTCCACACGTTCCCGGTGGGGTTGTGAGGGTGGCTGAGGATGAAGAGCCTGGTGTCGGGACGGATCGCGGCCTCGAACGTCGAGGCGTCGAAGCGGTAGCCGTCCTCGGTCCGCCGCAGCGGCGCGAACGCCAGGTGGCGGCCGTTCAGGAGGACGTCCTCGTGGAAGTGGACGTAGACCGGGGGCTGGACGAGCACCGAGTCGCCGGGCGCGGAGAACGCCTGCACAACCGTCTTGAGCGTGGTGATGATGCCTGAGGTCTGCATCACCCACTCCCGGGGGACCTCCCAGCCGAATCGCTTGGCCTGCCAGCCGGTCACGGCGTCGAGGTAGCTGTCGGTCGCGCCACCGGGATACCCGAAGACGCCGTGGTCCACTGCCTGGTGGAGCGCGTCGAGCACGGCCTGCGGGGCCTTGAAGTCGGTGTCCGCGACCCACATCGGCAGCGGGTCGGCGGCAGCCTCGTCGGCCGTCAGGAACTCATGTGCCCTGGCCCACTTCATGGAGTTGCTGTTCCTGCGGTCGACGACGGCATCGAAGACCGATCCGGCCACTGCCTCGGCCTCGGGGGCGGGGGCGCTCTGCCGGGTCCGGTCCTGGGGAGTGATATCTGGTGCCATGACTGGATGCTAAGGAAGCGTGGGCCGGTAACGGCGACATGACCGATCCGTACGCGCCCGCCCGGGGCCTCGGAGGGCGTGGGGCGCCGCCACGAGCCATACGTGTGAACCTGAGGTGCACCCCCTGAGCTGCGGCGTGCCGTACGGCATCCCGTAGCGCCTTGCCTCTTAGCTAGGAGCCGTCTCGCGGCTCAGCACTCGCTGGCCGGTCTGATCGACGCGACCGGAGGAGAAGACGTTGGGCACGCAACGATCCGCTGTGATGTCCCGTGCCGCGACCGTGCGTCGTATCGACGCGCTGTTCCAGGCCATGGAGACCGACTTCCTCCTGCGAGAGCAGTTCATCACCGGTCCCTCCCAGATCCTGATGGACTACCTCGCCATCCCATCCGTTCCGCAGGAGCAGGCGGCCCTCACCGACCGGCTCATCTACTCGGTGTTCGCCAACCCGAAACTGCTGCAGTGGTTCCAGGAGTACGTGCACCGGCACACGGACGAGGTGCCCACCGGGGGCCAGTTCCTCGCCGACTTCTGCGAGGCGATCGTCAGCCAGGATGGCCAGGACGTCGTGGCCACTCTGCTGGAGGGTTCTGTGGCAGAGACCGGAATCTACGGGCTGACCGATGACCTGCTGCACTACTTCGTCAACCTCCATGTCTCGCAGACGATCTGCGCCGAGCGGGACGGCAAGGGGGACGGAGAGGCGGTGGCGGCCCAGGAGGACGTCGGCATCCAGGCCCGGGGCACCACCCCGTTCGTCACGTCGATCACCTGGACCACCTACGTCCACGTCCAGGGGGAGGGTGATCAGGCGTTCAGCGCACAGTTCGTGCCTCCGTACGCCGCGGTGACCCTCAACGGCCTGGCCCGCTACGCAGTGGAGCTGAAGGCCCGCGGCGCCTTCCGCCTCGGGTGATCCGCGTGGACACACCGTGGGAGGCCGGAGCGGTGTTCGCCCGCACGAGAGCGGCTGTCCGTGCCGGGCGTACGGAACAGGAGGCGCACGTTCTCAGCAATGCCCTCCGGGCCGACCCCCAAGACCGAGCGCCCCGGCGCGAGTTGGCTCTCCTGCTGGCCGCCTCGGAGCGCTGGGACGAGGTGCTGCCGTTGTTGCGGGACGAACTGCGCACGGGCGCCGACGCTTTGGCGTGGGCGCCCGACGTGCTCGACTCGGCCTTGGAACACAGCGACTTCTCGCTCGCCGAGCGGTGGGCCTCACTCTTCGCCCAACTACGCTGGGGCACTTCCTCCGACCCGGCAGCGCGCTCGGCCGTCCCGCTGAGTGTTCCCAAGCTGCGGCACGACATCGACCAGATGCGTTACCTCCAGCAACTGGGCTTGCTGGGCACGGAGTACAGCCGCGTCATCGGCGCCTACGAGGCCGTGCACAACCGACTGGCGGCCAAAGGCCCCGACACCCGGGAGCCCCTGGACTCCGATGCCAATCGGTGCATCGCCGACACCTACAACCGCCTGCTGCATGTACGCGATTCACCGCGCGTGGCACGTGCCCTTTCGCGACGCTGGGATCCCGTGACCGTCGAGGAGCAATACCTGGGGAACGCACCCGGCGTGGTGTACGTGGACGACTTCCTCACCGATGAGGCCCTGGGCGAGCTGCACCGGTTCTGCCTGGAGTCGACGGTGTGGTTCGGCAACCGCTACGCCCACGGCCGGCTGGGCGCGCTCATGCAGGACGGGTTCAGCTCCCCCCTGCTCATGCAGATCGCCGAGGAACTGCGAGACGCCCTGCCTCGGCTCATCGGCACCCGATACCCGCTGCGCCAGATGTGGGGCTTCAAATGCGGCCCCCGAGTACCCGCCGACGTCACCACCCACGCGGACTTCGCCGCCGTCAACGTCAACTTCTGGGTCACTCCGGACAGTTCGAACGCCGACGAGCGCTCGGGCGGCCTGGTGGTGCACGACGTCGACGCCCCCTTGTCCTGGGGCTTCGACACCTACAACGGCCGCCAGGACCTGATCCGGCCGTTCCTGCAGCGCCGACGGGCCCGCCGCATGACCATCCCCTACCGGCAGAACCGGGCGGTGATCTTCAATTCCGACCTGTTCCACGCCTCGGACGCCGTCCACTTCCAGCCCGGCTACGAGCACCTCCGCATCAACGTCACGATGCTGTACGGCAACCGTGAGAAGGAAACCCACCATCCACTCCTGTCAGGCCCCGAGGCAGCAGCGGGCAGGTCGGCTTGGAGATCGGCGGCCTTCACACGGGCCAAGGCGAGACGGTGACCAGCGGCTCTCGGCCACCAGCGGCACCGGCCTACGGCGGGCTGATGAACACCTTGGCTGGAGCGCGTGGACCACGAATCGGTGATCACCGGCGAGAGCCACCAGCACGGGCGCCCGGCGGGTGCAGAACCGAAGGGACGAATGAATGACGGACACCACGGCCCTCGCCCAGTTGAAGGCCCAGTACCGCAAGAGCGGTGCCCGGACGGGCATCAGGCTCGACGACATCGAGATGCGCCAGGCCATCTCGCTCCTCCCGGACGAGGGCCCTGTGGTCGCGACTCCCGGTGTTGAACTCCGCTACATCGAGGGCCTGTTGAGGCTTCCGCTTGATTCCGTCTCGGCCTTCTCGGTCATCCCCGCCTCCGGCCGGTCAAGTTGTCCATGCGGTCGAACGCCGACCGCGCTGGACATCGTCGCCCACGCCGTCGGTCACAAGGTGCACGAGGAGCAGCTCCTGCGCGACACCGTGATCGGCGTGTACAACGTGTTCGAGTTCGCCGACGAAGGGCGCACCGCGCCGTGCCAACGGTGCGGACGGGAATTCACGGCCAGCAGTTACTGGACCCATAACTACCTTTACGCCTGACTCGGCCGTCCACAGCGCCTTCTGGCAGTACCCGTCCGAAGCCTTGGGGTTCCGGACGGTGAAGGTGCGGTCCGCCCCGACCGCGAGTGTCGGGCCGGCGCTGCACAGCCGCGCGGGGCCTGCCGTCAAGCCTTGCGAGCCAGCCCCGCGGCGATGAGGTGTTCCCAGACGGTCAGTTCCTTCTCGACGCCGTCGTTCCACAGCTTGCCGACCGGTTCAGGGCGCCACAGAGAGGCGGGAACGACTCCCGGGTCGAGGATCTCCAGGCCGTCCAGCAGGTGCGCGATCTGCTCGTCGGTACGCCAGCGGCCACGGCCGAACGTCTGCTGGAGGACCTTCTCCGCCTCGGCCGTCTCCGGGTTGTCGCCGGAACGGAAATGACTGACGAAGAAATAGCTTCCGGACGGTACGCGGTCGCGCCAGTAACGGACGATCCCGGCGGGGTCCTCCTCGTCGTTGACGTGATGAAGGACGGCACTGAAAACGACGGCCACCGGACGTTCGAAGTCGATCATTTCCCGGGTCTCCGGGTGGTTGTAGACGGCCTCGGGGTCGCGGACATCGGCCTCGACGACTCGGGTCCGGTCGTTCTCCTCCAGCAGGGCACGTCCATGGACGAGCACCTGGGGGTCTATGTCGACGTAGACCACGCGGGACTCCGGGGCGTGCCGCTGCGCGACCTGGTGAACGTTGTCGGCGGTCGGCAGACCACTGCCCAGGTCGATGAACTGGGAGACGTCGGTGGTCGTGGCGATCTCCGCGACCGCCCGGGTCAGCGCCGCGCGGTTGGCGAAGGCGATCGCCACCGAGCCGGGAAGGTCGCGTTTGAACACGTCGCCGATCTCCCGGTCCACGGCGTAGTTGTCCTTGCCGCCCAGCAGGTAGTCGTAAACACGTGCAATGCTGGGCCTGGTCGCGTCGATCGAGGTGCCTTCGCTCGTCATGGCAACCATCCTCCCTCGCGGGGGAACCCGCTGGCCAGCACTTCGGACCATCCAACGGGCAAGCCCCGCTTCGACGTTCGGTCCGGCTTTCACCCCACGGCCGAACGACGCGCCGGACACCGGTCGGTGTGTCCGCGTGCGCGCTGCGGCCGCACGAGACCCGGTGGAATCGGCTCAGCAGACACTCTCCTCCGGCGCTGTTCGAGTAAATTCGTTGAGCTGCCCGCCCCGCTTCGGGCATGATCCACTCCGTGGACACGTACCTGGAGACCGAGCGCCTGACTTTGCGTCAGTTCACCACCGGCGACGCGGACTTGCTGATCGAGCTGGACAGCGACCCGGCGGTGACGCGCTACCTGACCGGCGGCAATCCGACCGCGCCGGAGATCGTCCGCGAGCGCCAACTGCCGAACATCATCGCCGGCTACGGGAAGTGGCGCGGTGATCTCGGCCTGTTCGCCGCGCAGGAGAAGGACAGCGGCGCGTTCATCGGCTGGTTCTGCCTGCGCCCCGAGCCGGAGGGCCCGCTGGACGAGGTCGAACTCGGCTACCGGCTGCGGCAGGCGGCTTGGGGCAAGGGCTATGCCACCGAGGTCTCACGGGCTTTGCTGGTCAAGGCGTTCACGGAGCTCGGTGTGCGCATGGTCTGGGCCGAGACGATGGTGGTGAACCACGGTTCGCGCAACGTCATGGAGAAGCTCGAAATGACGCTCGCGGACACCATCCCCACTCCCCCCGGCATGCAGATGGTCGAGGGCTCCGAGCACGGGGGCGTTCGGTACGAGATCACGAAGGAGCAGTGGGAGCAGCAGTAGCGGGCGTCTTCGGCCTGCCGTCGCAGACCGCGATGCGCGTGGCGAACGCCGCAGGGGCAGCAATACGGGACGGCGACCCTCATTGTTGGGTACGGGTACTCATGACACCGCGTGCCTGCCGGAGTCAGTGTGGCCCGGTGAACGCAGATCCCGAACGTACTGGTCGGGCCGTGGCCGTTGCCGTGGGCCTGGTTGTTGTCGAGCTGATGGCCCTTGCCCTGGTCTGGCTGTCCTGGGCCGGGACCTACTGGTCGTTCGACCCGCAGGACTACGGCGCGCCACCGGGCCCCTACCTGCACAAGGCCTTGTTCGTGCCGGCAGCCGCCCTGGTTGCCGCCGTCGTGGCCGGAGTCCGTCGGGTATACCCGGTCGCCTTCACCCAACTCGTGATGTTCCTCGTCCTCTGCGGGATCCTGACGGGCGCGAAGGCCGCCGGTGAACGCATTTACGAGTCCTCCTATCGGAACGCGTGCACCTGCGACACCCCTCCGCCAGCGCGATGAGCTGTACCGACCGCAAGACGCGGCCGTTCGAAAGGTGCGGAACCCTGATGTCCGCCGATGCCCGCCGAAGTTCGCGCTCGTTGACGTCGGCCGCTGATGTCGGTCCCCCGCGGCGGTCTCGAACTGCCACACGGCGCGATATCCGCTTCCTCGGGTTAAGATCCCCTGCCGGCCTGCCGGAAGTCCGAACGGGCGGTTTCCAGGAGGTATGAAGTGGCCGGGGCAGTGAGATTGCCGCGCGGGCAGACCCAGTTTGCCTGCGCCACGCTCAGCGCGTTCACGCTGGTGACTGTCGCGGCCGGGCTGACGGCATGGCACAAATACCAACTGCTGGCCGGTCCGACGACGCCGGGGCCGTACCTCGACAACCCGCTGGTCGAGGTCGACACGTACTTCAGGAACCTGATGGGCTGGCGAACGGGGCTGCTCCTCGTGGCCCTGCTCCAGTTCAGCATCTGGCTCGCCAACATGCGCGATGTCGCGGATGTGCTCTGGCGTCAGGGGCAGCGCCGACGCCGAGCGTGGCTGGCCTTTGGCTGGGTGATACCGGTTGCGCAGCTCTTCGTGCCCAAGATGTTCGTCAACGACCTGTGGGCCGCCAGTCAGCCGGAGTCGCAGCGCCGACGCGGACATCCGCTCCTCACGGCGTGGTGGCTGTCTGTCCTGATCGCCGCGAATTCATATGCTTTCAACGATGCCTCCAAGGATCTGAAGGCGGCCGACAGTGCGACCGAGGCTCGCCAAGCCCTGCGGCAGATCATGATGGGCGACGGTCTGTACATCTGCGCGGCTGCGCTGTCGATCGTCGTTGTCCGGCAGCTCGTTCGCAGGCTGGAGCAGGCCGCCGCGACAGCGCCCGCCGAGGTGTGGTCGACGGGCGAGAAAACCGTCTGAAGGTCTCCTGGCACATGCGTGCCCACGCGGTCGGTGAAGTCGATGGGGCGAGTCGAGCTGCGCACTGACCTGACCAGCGGCACAACCGGCTCAGCCGGCTCAGTGTCTCGCCGCAGGCTACGAAGACCCGCTGGTAGCGACCGCTGCCGATGAGGGCGTCAGCGACTTCGAGGGCGTTCAGGGCGCTGTCGCAGGCGTTGGAGATGTCGAAGCCGGGGCAGGGCAGGACGGTTTTGGCGGCCACGATGTGGGCGTTGGCGGGTTGCGGCGTGTGCCGTGTGCTGTGCGGCCGATCGGATGACTGCCTGGTGAGGCGGTACGGGGTGAGGCCGGGTGCGGGCCTAGCCTGTCGCGGGTCCGGGCTTCCCTACGCTTTGTCCGGAATTCTCGTACTGGTCCGGAAGGAGTGTGGGGGTGGCGCTTATGTCCGGCATCCGTGGCCTCCTGCGGGTACAGCTCGCTCTGTGCCTGTCGGCGGGTCTGCTCGCCGGCTGCGGGAGCGGAGGTGGCGGACCGGTGACGCTCAACTGGTACAACTTTCCCGATGATTCGGGTGCGTTGGCCACTGCGGCAAGCACCTGCTCCCAGCAGTCCGGTGGGCGCTACCGGATCAGTTACAACAAACTGCCTCGTACCGCCGACGGGCAGCGCCAGCAACTGGTGCGCCGGCTGGCCGCCAAGGACGACACGGTCGACATCATCGGGCTGGACGTCACCTGGCCCGCCGAGTTCGCGGAAGCCAAGTGGATCCTGCCGTGGACCGGGGCCAACCGCAGCGCGGCGACCCGGGACACCCTGGAGGTCCCGCTGCGGACAGCCACGTGGAAGGGTCGGCTGTACGCCGTCCCGTACAACACGAACACCCAACTGCTCTGGTATCGCAAGGACTTGGTCCCCACGCCGCCCACGACCTGGGCCGAGATGATCCGGATGGCCGGCGTTCTGGCGAAGCAGGGCAAGCCGCACTACGTGGAGATCCAGGGCGCGCAGTACGAGGGACTCACGGTCTGGTTCAACACGTTGGTGGAAAGCGCCGGCGGCTCCATCCTGAACGCGACGGCCACGGCTCCCAAGTTGGGCCCGCCCGCCGTGCGCGCGGCCTCCATCATGAAGACGCTGGCCACCTCGGCGGCAGCCGACCCGTCCTTGTCCAATCAGATGGAGGACCAGAACCGGCTGGCCATGGAGTCCGGCAGCGCGGCCTTCGAGATCAACTACCCCTTCGTGTATCCCTCGATGAAGGCGAACAACCCCACGCTCTTCAAGCAGTTCCGATGGGCGCCCTACCCGGGGGTCGAGAAGGGGCGGCCGGCCAAGCCCACCATCGGCGGCATCGACCTGGCCGTCGGCGCCTACACCCGACACTCGGCGTTCGCCTTCGAGGCGGCGCTGTGCCTGCGGAACCGGCAGAACCAGTTGACCGCGGCGCTCAAGGGCGGGCTCCCGCCCACGCTCCGTACGCTCTACTCGGACCCCTCTCTGATCAAGAACTACCCCTTCGCCTCCACCGTTCTGGACGCCCTGGAAAACGCCAGCATCCGGCCCAAGACCCCCGCCTACCAGAACGTGTCCATCGCGATCTCGCACACCCTGTCGCCGCCGAACGGGATCGAACCGAGACCGGACGTCCAGAAGATCAGCGGCCAGATCAAGGACGCCCTCAGCTCGAAGGGGCTGATCCCGTGACCCAGTCGGCTCCGCCCGCCGCTCAGGACGCACCGCCGCCCAAAGACGACCGCGCCCTGTCCGAAGGGGCACGACAGGAGCGCCGGTTGGGCTGGATGCTGTGCGCGCCGGCCGTGATCGTCATGCTCGCCGTCACCGCGTACCCCATCGTCTACGCGATCTACCTCTCACTGCAGCGCTATGACCTGCGTTTCCCGCAGCAGGCGCACTTCGTCGGCTTCAGCAACTACGGCGCCGTCCTGTCCTCGGAGTTCTGGTGGCAGGCTCTGTGGGTGACGGTGTTCATCACCGTGGTCTCCGTGATCGTGGAACTCGTCCTCGGATTCGCCCTGGCGCTGGTGATGCACCGCACCATCTTCGGCCGCGGAATGGTTCGCACCGCCATCCTGATCCCGTACGGCATCGTCACCGTGGTCGCCGCCTACTCCTGGCAGTACGCCTGGACCCCGGAAACCGGCTACCTGGCGGATCTCCTGCCCTCCGGTTCCGCTCCCCTCACCGAACAGTGGCCGGCCATCGGTCTGATCATCCTGGCCGAGGTGTGGAAGACCACTCCGTTCATGGCTCTGCTGCTGCTCGCCGGCCTCGCCCTGGTGCCGGAGGAGACGCTGCGCGCGGCGCAGGTGGACGGCGCCGGAGCCTGGCAGCGCTTCTTCCTGGTGACGGTCCCCCTGATGAAGCCGGCCATCCTGGTCGCTCTGCTGTTCCGGACCCTGGACGCCTTCCGGATCTTCGACAACATCTACATCCTCACGTCCGGCGCGCACAACACCGGCTCGGTGTCGATCCTGGGCTACGACAACCTCTTCACCGCGCTCAACCTCGGCATCGGCTCAGCCATCTCCGTACTCATCTTCCTGTGCGTGGCAGTGATCGCCTTCGCCTTCATCAAACTGTTCGGGGCGGCCGCCCCCGGCTCCCAGGAAGGGGGACGCTGATGTCCGCCACCGGACGACGACGGATGGCGGGGTGGGCCCTGGTCAACATCATCGTGATCGTCTATGCCCTGTTCCCGGTCTGCTGGATCATCTCTCTGTCCTTCAAGGACCCCAGCACCCTCACCGACGGCAGCTTCATCCCGACGAAGTGGACGTGGCAGAACTACCACGGGATCTTCCAGACCTCCGAGTTCACCCGGTCGCTGATCAATTCCATCGGCATCGCCCTGATCTCCACGGTGATCGCGGTGGTGCTGGGCACCATGGCGGCCTATGCCGTGGCCCGGCTCCGGTTCCCCGGCAAGAGCCTGCTGATCGGCATGTCGCTGCTGATCGCCATGTTCCCGCCCATCTCGCTGGTCTCGCCGCTGTTCAACATCGAGCGGATCATCGGCATCTTCGACACCTGGACCGGTCTGATCATCCCGTACATGACCTTCTCCCTGCCGCTCGCCATCTACACGCTGTCGGCGTTCTTCCGGGAGATCCCCTGGGATCTGGAGAAGGCGGCCAAGGTGGACGGGGCCACCCCGGCGCAGGCGTTCCGGCTGGTGATCGCTCCGCTCGCGGCGCCGGGCGTGTTCACCACGGCGATCCTGGTGTTCATCTTCTGCTGGAACGACTTCCTCTTCGCGATCTCACTGACCTCGACCTCGGCGGCCCGGACCGTGCCGGCGGCCATCGCCTTCTTCACCGGGAGCAGTCAGTTCGCCCAGCCCACCGGTTCGATCGCCGCCGCCGCCGTGGTGATCACCATCCCCATCATCGTCTTCGTGCTGCTGTTCCAGCGGCGCATCGTGGCCGGGCTCACCTCCGGAGCCGTCAAGGGCTGACCGGCGGCAGCCGTTCGTCAGGACAAGAAGGACCGACCGTGGCAGAGATCGTTCTCGAAGGCATCACCAAGCGCTACCCCGATGGTGCGGTGGCGGTGAAGGACGTCAACCTCAGTGTCGGGGACGGCGAGTTCGTCATCCTCGTCGGGCCCTCCGGCTGCGGCAAGTCCACCACCCTCAACATGATCGCCGGGCTGGAGGACATCACCGAGGGCACCCTCCTGATCGACGGGCAGGTCGTCAACGACAGGACTCCGAAGGACCGCGACATCGCCATGGTCTTCCAGAGCTACGCCCTGTACCCGCACATGAGCGTGCGCGACAACATGGGTTTCGCGCTCCGGCTGGCCAAGGTGGACAAGGCGACCATCCGCGAGAAGGTCGAAGAGGCCGCCCGCATCCTCGACCTGACGGAGCATCTGGACCGCAAGCCCGCCAACCTCTCCGGCGGCCAGCGCCAACGGGTCGCGATGGGGCGGGCCATCGTGCGCGACCCGAAGGCGTTCTTGATGGACGAGCCGCTCTCCAACCTGGACGCGAAGCTCCGCGTCCAGATGCGCACCCAGATCTCCCGTCTCCAGCAACGCCTGGGCAGCACCACGGTCTACGTCACCCACGACCAGACCGAGGCCATGACACTGGGCGACCGGGTGGTGGTGATGCGCGGCGGAGTCGTGCAGCAGATCGGGACCCCCCAGCGCCTCTACGAGCAGCCGAAGAACCTCTTCGTCGCCGGGTTCATCGGTTCCCCCGCGATGAACTTCCTGCACGCCACCACGGAGGAAAACCGCCTGCGCACCTCGGTGGGCGACCTCGACCTCAGCGACCGGCTGCGCCGCATCCTCGAACGGCACAACGCCCCCCGGGACCTGATTGTGGGGCTGCGCCCGGAGGCCTTCGAGGACGCCGCCCTGGTGGATCCGAGCAGGAGCGGATCGGGTACGACCTTCAGCGTGGACATCGACGTGGTCGAATCGCTGGGATCCGATGTCTACGCCTACTTCACCGAGGACGAGTGGCAGCCCACCGCCACCTCCGAACTCGCCGAGCTCGCGGCCGACTCGGGGTCGACGGACACCGGCGCGGGCGGGCACCAGATCGTCACCCGCCTCGACGCCTCCACGCGGGTCCGCGAGGGCAGCCGAGCCGAACTCTGGGTGGACACCGCCAAGATGCACGTCTTCGACCCGGCCTCCGGGGCCAACCTGACCCTGTCCGACGAGGCCGCCGACTGACCCTTTGGCTCGGGATGTGTCAAGGCCACCCCATCCCGAGCCAACGCCCGAGCCAGCAGGCGGGCGGGACGGCGGCCGTCGGAGTCTCTATCGCTCGTGGCCGTTCCCGTGTCCGTTCGGGTGCAGGACCACCTTGGTCCATCCCTCGTCACGAGCGTCGAAGTGCTCGTAGGCGGTGAGGGCCTCATCCGAGCCGACCTGATCGACCCGACCGGACCCGACCGGACCCGACGACGAGGCGCCCTTCGTGGTCAGGGCGAATCCTGGCACCCGTCGGACCCGGGGGGTGGACGCCCCTCCTCCTTGGGTCCGACGGGTGCCCCGGAAGCCGACGCTCCTTCACTTCCGCTCCTTCGTGGGAAACACGTACTCGTCGAGGACAAGGCCGACGGCGACGGCCGCCGGAATGGCGACGAGGGCGCCGATGATGCCGAGGAGCGCTCCACCGACCAGCACCGCCAGGACGGTGACCAACGGGTGGACGTCGACCGCGAACTTCATGGCCCTCGGCACGATGAGGTAGTCCTCGGCGATCCTGAAGACGACGTAGAAGACCGCGGTCGCGATCGCGATGGGCAGGGACACGGACAGCGCGACGAGACTGACGACGACACCGGCCAGAGTGGAGCCGACGATCGGGATCAGGTCCATCAGGGCGGTGAAGATGCCCAGGGCGGCGGCGTAGGGGACGCCGGTGGCGACGCACCAGGCGAAGGTCGCCAAGCCGGCGATCCCCGAGGTGACAAGGTTGCCGAGCATGAACTTCCCGATCCGGTTCATGATCTCTTCGGCCACACCCTCGACGCGTTCGCGCCGGCTCGCGGCCACGAAGCGGTAGCAGAACTGTTTGATGGCGGGCAGGGCCGCCATGCAGTAGAGGGTCACCGTGATCACGATCGCCGTGGACGTGAGGGTACTCAGGACCATCTGGCCCGCGCCCAGGACTCCCCCGGCCAGCCCACTCGCTCCGTTCCCCGAGCCGATCTGCTGCTTGGCCTTCTCGACCAGGTGGTAGCGGTCCTCCAGGCGACCGATCGCCGACTGGTGGTCATGGACCTGCTGCAACCAGCCGGGCACCGCGTCGACCAGTGCGGACATCTCCTTGGCCACCGGCGGAATGACCAGAGCCAGGAACCCGCCGAGCACCACGATGAACCCCGTCAGCACGATCGCGACGGCCCAGCCGCGCCGCAGGCCCCGGCGCGTGAACCACCCGACGAGCGGTTCCAGACTGATGGCGATGAACACGGCCAGCAGCAGCAAGGTGAGCATCGAGCTCACTCGCAGAACGGTCTGAACGGCGAGCCACGCCAGACTCGCTCCCAGGCCCAGACCGAACCCCACCGTCACCCACGACCTCCCGCGCCCGTCGCGTGGATGTCGAGGCGGCGGCTCCTGAGGCGCCTTCTCCAACGTCTCCACGACGTCCGCCGGGCCGGGACCGGAGTCGTGTACGCCCGTCCCTTCCACCGCACGGTGCTCCTGCCGAACGGACTCGGGCTCGGGCCCGGACTGCACAGACATCGTGACGCCTCTCCTCGACTGCCTCGACGGGCGTGGCGCGTGCCATTCGGGACACTCCTGAACACCTCTCGCCCTGTGCCGTCGCCCACGAGCGGTTCGTCCGAGACGAGTTGCGGCACAGATCCTGGTACCCACGGACTGCGCTCGTACCGCGTCCGTGCCCCGCCCAGCGCGTCGTGGGGCGACCAGGACACACGCGTGGTGAACGCTTGGCCGACATCCGATCTCTTGAGGCGGGAGCCGTACACCGTGACCGATCTCGATCCCTTCACCGGCCTGCTCGACTACCCGATGTACGTCGTGACCGCGCAGGCGGGCGGGGAGAGAGCCGGCTGCCTGGTCGGATTCGCCTCGCAGTGCTCGATCAGGCCCGCCCGGTTCATGGTCTGGCTGTCCAGGGCCAACCGCACGTACCGGGTGGCCGAGCACGCCGAACGGCTCGCGGTCCATCTGCTCCGCCGCGACCAGCACCGGCTGGCCCGGCTCTTCGGAGGCGATACCGGCGACCGTACGGACAAGTTCACGGACGTCTCCTGGCACCCGGGACCGGGCGGATCACCGATCCTCGACGAGGCCCCCGCCTGGTTCGTCGGCCGCGTGGAGAACCGGATCGACGGCGGCGACCACGTCGGTTTCCTGCTCGCCCCGGAGGCGGCACGACATCTCGCGGGCGGCCACGCCACTCTGCTGACGCTGGGCGACACCCATGACATCACCCCGGGCCACCCGGCGAACTGACCGGCGCCTCTTCCCGGGCGCATGGAGCGGGGACAGTCCGGCTTCACCCGCTTGCAGCCATGGCCGTCGGCCTCGGACTTCTGTCCGTTTTCCCGTCTCAGCCGTGCTCCGGTGAGCTCCGACGGCTGCGGCGCGAGGTCCGAACCCCACTTCCCCATAGGGCGGTCGATAGAATGGACGATGCCGACTTTCACCCCGATATCGGCATCACCTGTGCGGCGCCCACCCTGGACGCCGCACAGGATTCCCACCCGGGCCGGCCAGAATCCGATATTGCGCGCGGCGGGCTTTCGGCATCCATGTTCCGCTTCATGATCTGGAGTGCCGCGCCGGCGAGACTCTCGTGGATATGGGCGACCGCGTCGCAGGGAACGGGTCCACTCGCAGATGCTGGATGTGCGCATCGAGCGCCGAGCGCCGAGTAGACCACCCGCGGTTCGGCGACCTGGCCGCACGGAACCATGCGGTCGCTGTGCTCCTGAAGCAGGGCACGAGCCCGGTTGCCCGCGAAGACGACCACGAAGATCGCGTGTGGGCCTCCGTTCGAGGGGAACCCAGAGGACAGAGTTGCACATACCGGCACCAATCGGGCGAGCAATGATGTGGAGGTGCCTCATGGGGATGCCTGGAGAAGTCCCGCTCCTCACGCCACCCGGCGTCTACGCGCCCCAACAGGACACCGAGCTCCTGATCCACGCATTGCTTCGGGAGCGCGTGGGCCCCGACACCGACGTGCTCGACCTGGGAACCGGCAGCGGGGCCCTTGCCCTGCGGGCCGCGAGAATGGGAGCGCGGGTGACGGCCGTCGACATCGACTGGCGCGCCGTACTCACCACGCGCCTCAACGCGCTCCTCGCCAGACGTCGCGTCACCGTCCGTCATGGCGATCTCACCGCGGCCGTACACGGACGGACCTACGACCTGGTGGTGAGCAATCCGCCCTACGTTCCGTCGCCCAAGCTCCGACTGCCGGCCCGGTCCCCGGAGCGCGCTTGGGACGCCGGGCCGGACGGCCGGGTCTTCGTGAACCGCGTCTGTGACGAGGCGCCCGCCGCACTGCGCGCGGGAGGCGTGCTGCTGCTCGTCCACTCCGCTCTGTGCGGGACCCGGCCGACGCTGCGGCGACTCGTTCGCGCGGGATTCGACGCCGCGGTCACCGACCGCGCTTTCGTCCCCTTTGGACCTGTGCTGAACTCACGCCGGACATGGCTGCGGCACCAGGGCCTGCTCACCGACGAGAACGACAACCGTGAAGAGCTGGTGGTCATCCGTGCCTGGCATGCCTGAGCGACCGCGTCGCATAACCGTGGACCGCGACGGTCCGCTGCTCGTCGAGGGTCCGGTCGAGGTGGTGCTGGAGGACGGCACGGTCCTGACTTCCCGCCGTTTCCGGGCGGCGATCTGCACCTGCCGACGCAGCCGGACCTATCCCTGGTGCGACACCAGTCACCGACGCCGGGCCAGGCGGGAAACACCGTGAGAGGCCCCCTCCTGCCGGCGCCGCGGGGCGAGATATCGAGCTCTCTCGTCTCCACACTGCGCTATGGCACCCCGCTGCCCGCACTCCCCCATGGCCTGGAGGACGCCGATCCGTACGGTGACGATGTACAGCTCGCGCTCTACACACTGTACGAACTCCACTACCGCGGCTTCACCGAGGTGAGCGACGAACGAGAGTGGGACCCCGGGCTACTGGCCCTGCGCCGGTCCCTGGAACTGCGCTTCCTCAAGGCCCTGCGCGACGATGTGACAGCCGACCCTGACGTCGGCAACGCCCTCGGAGACCTGCTTATCGAACCGGTCGGCTACGACGAGGCCGGCGTCAGTCACTTCCTCGAACGCGACGGCGAACTGTGGCAACTCCAGGAGTACGCCGCCCTGCGCTCGCTGTACCACCTCAAGGAGGCCGATCCGCACGCCTGGGTCATTCCACGCCTGTACGGCCGGGCCAAGGCGGCCATGGTGGCGATCGAGTTCGACGAGTTCGGAGCCGGCCGCGAGGAGGACGTCCACGCCCGCCTCTTCGCGGATCTCATGGCCGACCTCGGCCTGCGCACGGACTACGGCCACTACGTCGACGCGGCCCCCACGGAGGCGGTCACCACGGTCAATCTCATGTCCCTGCTGGGCCTGCATCGAGCCCTTCGGGGCGCTCTGGTCGGGCACTTCGCCGCGGTGGAAGTCACCTCCTCACCAGGGTCCAGGCGTCTGGCCGCCGCCCTGCGCAGAGTCGGAGCGGGCAAGCCCGCGCAGCGCTTCTACGACGAGCACGTCCAGGCCGACGCCGTCCACGAGCAAGTGGTCCGCCGGGACGTCATCGGCGGTCTCCTGGCGAGCGAACCCGAACTCGAACCCGATGTCGCCTTCGGCGTCCGGGTCACCGGCTTCCTCGAAGACCGGCTGGCGGCCCATCTGTTGACCGCGTGGAGGCAGCGACGCAGCGCGCTGCGGATTCCGCTCGGCCCGGACGCCGAATGACCGGCACGCAGGAGGCCGGACGCGTCGTCCGGTCAGCGCGGCCGGTCGAGCCGACGCCGCGAGCCGTCGAGCGGGCGGCTCCGCCGGAACCGAACCACAAGCGATCACGGCGCGCTCACCCATGTCCAGCGCCTCACTCTCCGTTGCCTCTGCCCACGCCCGCGGTGTGCGGCGCCGCGGACCGGCGCCCGGCGCACAGGATGCCGTTACGGCGACTCGCGGACGGTTCGCCGGTGTCGCCATGGAAAATGGCCGCGCTGGCCGGTGCGACGGCTGCGGGCTTGGGAGATGCGGCGGCCGGTCGGCGTTCTGGTCTGGGCCTCGTGGAGGCCGTGGACGTCGTGCCGGGGGCGGCGGCTGCCCTGGCCAGCCAGGAGCGGGCGGTGTCGAGAGCGTCTGTGATCTCACGTGTTCCGGTGGTCACGCACAGGGTGTAGGCGAGGTCCCGCAGGCGCTGGTCTGCGGGCGCCGCGCCATCGGGCGATTCCTCGGCGCGGAGCGACTCGTATTCCGCGACGAGCCGGCGCAGAGTGGCGGGGAGGGGCATCAACATCGGTGCAGCTCCTTGGGACTGAGGCTGTCTGGCCTTGCCTGATTGTCATGTCAGCGTGTACGTGGCCTGAGTAGGCGACCGCCCGGCTCTCGGGGAACAGAGCCCTGCGTCACGCCGCCGCCGCTGCTGGAGCGGGTGGGGCATGCGCCTTCCCACAACAGGGGACCCGCAGGGTCCACGTGCGGTCCCGGAAATGTCGTTCCACCTCGCCGGTGATGGTCGGTACGGCGCAACTCTCGAAAGCCCCGCCGCCGAGGCCGAAGCGGTCGACGGCCTTGACCGGCCCGAGCGCAGTGGCCTGGCGCAGGTACACCACAGCAAGGAAAGGCCGCAGCAGGCAGGGAGAACACATCCCCGCGGGGCGTGCGCCTTCGGTCCGAAGCGCGAGTTTTCGTGTGCCCCTCCGTCATGACCGCAAACACGTGTCCCTCCCATGCCGTACCGCAGGTCCACACGCCCAGGGCGGCTTGCCCTGGGCGGGCCACGAAATCTCGGGAGCGCTGAGACCGTCGCCCGCCGACTGATGACATCCCGTCAACTCGCGCTCCCCGGCGACGGCCGCGATGCGTGCCGCGAGTCGGCGCCGCGCGGATGGCGGGTCACCAACGTCTCAAGACGACAGGCCCGGCTGCTCGATCTCATCCGCCCTCCCCCACGGCCCCCGCCCGGGAAGCGGTCATGCGGACGGTCTGCGGTCCTCCAGGGACGCGGCTCTGGCCGCGGGCGGGACCCAGTCGCGGCGCCGGTGTCGACTAAGTGATTGCGGGTCGCCTGAGATCTTGGCGACCGCCGCGGAGATCTGCCGCTTCAGATGGTCGGGCAGCGGATCGCCGGTGACTGCCGCGACCAGTTCCTCGGCGATGAGGCGAAGTTTGGTGTTGCCTCGCTGGGACACCTCGACGAGGACGCTCCAGGCGTCTTCGCCACTCAAGCGGAACGAGGCCATCAGGACTCCGCGCGCCAGGTCTATGACCGACCGGCTCCCCATCGCCCGCTTCAGGTCGACCACCTCGGCCCGCAGGTCCTTCTCGTACGTCCCGTCCGGTTGAGGACCAGCACCGTTCGTGGGTGCGAACAAAGGTGCTGTGCCGGTGAGCATGAGCAGCCGCTCGACCGCATGTCCAGCAGCGCCGATATGGACCGTCTTGCCCTGGGCACGGGCAAGATTCCGGAGGCGCAACAGGACCCGGAGGCCGGAACAGTCACAGAAACCGACCCGCACGAGGTCCAGGTCCAGGCCCTGGCGCGCCTGGGTCAGAGCAGCGGACAGGCTGTGCTGCAGGGGCTGCGCGGTATCGATGTCGATCTCACCGGCAACGACGACCAGCGTCCGTGGGCCGGCGGGATGCACGGCGGTGTCGAGGAAGGGCGACGCGCCTCCCGGCCTGGCACCGCAGGCCAGTACAGCGTGGGCGGCTTCGTCACCGCTTCCCTCGGGGGGAGAGAGCGGATGTTCTCGCATGGCATACAGGTTCACCCTCGACCTTGTTACACGTCAAGAGATACATGAACTTTCTTTCGCCCTTTTGAATGCGTGAACTAAAGGGCCTACTCTGGGGGGATGACTGAGGTACCCGAGGGACACAGCGGCTGGACCTTTGTGACCAACCACGCACGAGTCCTCGCCGCGATCGCCTCCGGTGCGCAAGGCACGCGCATCCGCGACATCGCCGCACGGTGTCGGCTCACCGAACGGGCAGTCCAGAAGATCATTTCGGATCTGGAGCAGGACGGCTACCTGGACCACACCCGGCGCGGGCGCACGAACCTGTACCACATCCAACCCGGGACCATCCTTCGGCACCCGGCCGACTCGGGCCTGACGGTGGCCGGTCTCCTGGCGGCTCTCGACCAGCACGAGAGCTCTCCCGATACCCCGCCGGGACAACGAACGGCGCAGTCCCCATCCGATCGTTCCGATGTGCTCACTCACGACGACAGCACGGCCACCTCGTAAGGTTCCCGCGGCTCTGGTCAGCGCCTCAGCCGCGGAGCGGCGGACGAACGGTTCGACGCCAAGATGACCGTCCTGATGGAGAACGTCCGCCACCACGTCGAGGAGGAGGAGCAGGAGGGTTTTCCCGACGTACGCAAGACCATGGGCCGCAACCGGCTCTCCGAACTGGGGGAGCAGATGGAATCGGCCAAGACGACGGCTCCGAGCGAGCCCCACGCCGTTCCCAGCGCCGAGCGGTAGGCCGTTCGGGACAGGCAGCCGCTCGGTGGATCGAACGCCGTCGAGCCAACGGGCAGGCCGGTGGCGGCCATTTGCCACGCCCCGTGGATTCTCGTCGAGGCCGATGTGCTGCACGGGCGCAACCTCACTTCGTGGCCGAGCCTGCGCACCGACATCCGCAACGCGGCCGGGAATTGGGTGGACGAACAGGTCAAGGTCTGCGACAGCGGCCCGAACACCCTGATCACCGGCCGCGAACCGGACGACCTGAAGGCGTTCTGGCAGGCCCTGGTGCACGAGTTGGGCCGTGCGGCCGTCTGATCGCGGGACCGGTTCAAGCCAAGTCGGGCTTGGCTGAACGTAAATTCGCCCCTGTCCCGGGCAAGGTGACTTGCCCGGGACAGGACCTGTCGCCGCCACTGACGAGGACGAGGTAGCCGGTGCCCCGAACCGGACTGTCCGGGTGGAGGCGGCGGGCGCCCACGCGGTGTACCAAGACCCCGCCGGCCTCCTCGACCGCCTGGACACCAGCGTCTTCGCGGACAGGGAAGTCGTCCGCGTCGATGACCCGGCGGAACGCGGCGAGTTCCGTGCCGCTCGGCGAGGTCGCCAGGACGATCGCGGTCCTCCCGTGCGGAGGGCCGAAGTTGCGGCTCTCGGACTCCTCCGACCCAGCAGTTGATCGCGACCTCACAAAGCGCCTGGACCGCACGCGTGCGGGGAGACCGCCAGGTGAGTGAACGGGCGCGTGTACGAGGGGTATGGCGGAAGACCGGTGCGGTATGTGTGCGGCCGTGCTTCACAAACAACAGCAGAATCAGCAGGCCGGGTTGGCCCGGCCCGGCCGTGGATTTCGGCGCGGGTGGGTCGGCGCCGTCGCGGCCGTGGTCACCGGCGCCCTGACCATGGGCATGGGCCCGATGGGCCCGCACGGCGACGGCCTCAGCCCTGACATCACCGCCATCATGCACAAGCCGGCCTACAAGCACGCCCAGTGGGGGCTGCTGGAGATCGACAACAGGACCGGCCGGGTCATCCACTCACAGCATCCGGACCAGTTCTTCATCCCCGGGTCGACGGCCAAGCTGGTCAGCGTCTCCGGCGCCTGGAACGCCCTGGGCGGTGACCACCGGTTCACCACCCCCGTCCAGGCGGTCGGCCGCCGCAACGGCTCGGTACTGAACGGCAATCTCGTTCTGGTCGGGAAGGGTGATCTGACCATGGGCGGCCGAACCGCGCCCGACGGTGCGGTGTCGTACACCACGATCGACCACACCTACGCCAACGACGTCCCCGGGGCGATCCTCACCCCGGAGAACCCACTCGCCGGGCTCAACCGCATCGCCCGTCAGGTACGCCGTTCCGGCATCACCGAAGTGCGGGGGAACCTGGCCGTCGACACCCGGCTGTTCACCTCCTACGCGGAGCTCGATCCGACGCCGCCCCGTTGATCATCAACGACAACGTCATCGACCTGCTGTCCACCCCGACCTCTCCCGGCCGGCCCGCGCAACTGAGCTGGCGTCCCCAGGTCGCGCCCTACCGGGTGACCTCGACCGTGCGGACGGTCGCCGCGGGCGGGGCCACGGACATCCAGGTGTCCGCCTCCCCCGACGGCACGCGGATCAAGCTGTCGGGCACGATCGCCGCCGACGCGAAGCCGGTGCTGCACATCTCGAACGTCCAGGATCCGGCGGCCTTCGGGCGCACCGCGCTGATCGAGGCGCTCGCCCGGGCAGGCGTCAGGGTGGCCGCTCGACCGACCGGCCCCAACCCGGCCGACCTCGTACCGCGGTCCTACGCGGGTACGCGGCGCGTCGCCGCGTACGTCTCGCCGGTCTACGCCCAGTACGCCAAGCTCATCTTCAAAGTCAGCCACAACCTCGGTGCCAACCTCGCGATCTGCCTGATGGCCGTCACCGCCGGCAGCCACCAGTGCATCGACGGCTTCCCCGTCCTGAACCGCTTCCTGCGCAAGGCCGGGGTCGACCCGACGCAGGTGCAGCTCCTCGACGGCCGCGGCGGCAATCCCGTCGACCGGGTGACCCCGCGGGCGGAGAACGAACTGCTGCACTACTGGCAGGGAACTCCCGACGCGGACCGTTTCCGCGAGGCCCAGCCGATCCTCGGCGTCGACGGCCTCCTGGCCTTCGTCTGCGACGGCGAACCCACCTGCCCCGGCAAGGGCAAGGTGTGGGCGAAGACCGGTACGGTCGCCGGCCTCGACGCCCTCAACGAGCGACTGGCGGTCGGCGCGGAAAGCATCGGCGGCTACCTCGACGCCGGCCACGGACGCCTGCACACCTTCTACCTCGCGGTGAACGGCGCGTCCACCCCGGACATCCAGGGCGTCATCGACATCGGCGACGACCTGGCCCGTATCGCCGGCCTGCTGCAGGAACAGGCCGCGGGCCACTCACGCTGATCCTCCCTCGCAGCCCCGAGGGCCCCGACCGCACCCAGCGGTCGGGGGCCCTCCAACGACCGCCCGCCGCAGGCCGGTGATACTCCCGCTTCGCCTCGACCAGGTAGGTGGCGGCCGGACGTTACGCCCGGCGCCACCAACCCGGCCACCCGCGTACGCGCCCTACGCGGCTTACGCGGCTTCGAGATACCTGATGTACTCACCGGGCTGTGTCTTGAACTCCAGGCGGAAGCGGGTGTTGTCCCGCACGTTGGTGGACAACGTCGTCCATCCCGGATACGGCAGCAGCTTCCAACGGCTACAGCTGATCGTCGAACCGTTGGCACGCTCCAGGCAGGAGCGGGCGTCCGTCTGGTACCGGACGTACGTAAGCCGCACGTTGATGTCCGCGCAGCGGTTGGTCGTGTAGTAGGGCCCCACCGCGTTGAAGCCGTTCGACAACCTGATGGTCGCCGACCGAGCACCCCCGTAGCAGCTCGTCGCGGCGGAACCGACTCCTGCGCTCGGTCCCGAAATGCCCCCCAAGGCCATGGCTGCCACAAGAGCGATCTTCGCCCACTTGCGCATACACACCTCCATCATCAGACCGGATGATTCAGTCAATGAGCATATTAAATGCCCCATGGCATGCCTTGGGTGTTGATGCTCATTAGTGCCGCTAAACGCTCACGGAGGGAGACACCTTGTCCGTTGCTGTTCGGCGCGGCAGGTCCTGTTGTCCGGCGCTCCGAGTGAAAGACCGCGGATACACGCGATGTCCGACACCGGCACGATCCGACCCGTCGTGCGGCCGGGCTTCCGTCGGTCCGTTCGCCAGCGGCAAGTACCTTCCGGACCATCCCGGGGTGTTGAGGGAGGACGGCGTCCGCCGGGGCGCTTCCGGCCGTGCCGCGAGCGTCTGTCATGCTGCGCGGGCAATCATGCGCGGACCGGCCCGTACGGCCGGGAGAGGCGGGACGGACATGACGGAGTCCCAGGTGGGCGGGGGGCCCGGCCCCGGAAGAGATTCGCTTCAGGCTCGGCATCCGTCAGCGCATGCCACCCGGGATCCTCATCGCGGCCTGCATGGGGTTCGACGCCGTCCTGCGGTCGGTCACCGATGACCGGCAGCCCGCGTTCGACGCGTGGTTCACTGCCGTGTGGGTCGTGCTCGTGGTGCTGTCGGTGACGGTTTCACCCTTCGGGATCACGCTGACCCCGTCGACCGCCCGGGTGCGTAATCTCCGGCGTCGCATCATCCCGTGGGCGTCCGTACAGAACGTGTGCGTCGAGCCGGTCATGGGCGGCCGGGTCATCGTGCTCTACGAGGCCGACGGCCGCCGCACCCAACTCCGTGCACCGATCACCGGATTCCTCCAACGGGACCGCCGCTTCGAGGAGAAGTTCCACGTGATCGGCCAGTGGTGGCAGACTCACCGCGGCACCGACTGGGTCCCCCTGCCCCATCCTGGAGCCATCCCGTTGTGGGCGCTCCCCACCCCGGGACACCCCGCAGCGCCCGGCTCACCGGCCGCGCCACCGGCTCCGCCGACGTCCTGATCAGTCCGTGAGTCGCCCGGCGGAGGGCCGGACCGTGCGTTCGGCCCACCCGTGTCCGCCGAGAGTCCGGGCGAGGCGCGGTTCAGCCATGACGGCCGGTGTCCTGCCCGAGCAACTGCCGGACGTCGGCCGCGAGGGCCGACATCTGCTCGCCGGCTTCCAGCCAGGTGGTGACCGAGGCATCCCAACTGTCGACGGGCGTCCTCCACGGACGAAGAGTCCAGGTCAAGCCGACATGGCCGCCCGAGCGGAAGACCGCTCTGAGCGTCAGGTCACGATCGTTGGTCTGCCAGACACGCTCGCCCTGCCAACCTCGGAAGTCCCTGGCGAGCCCCTCCAGAAAGGGAACCAGGTCCCCGTTCCAGTTCCAGGCCGCCACCCCGTCGAGGCGAGCGTTCAAACCGGGCGCGCCGACCTCGATGGCGTAGTGCACGCAGTCCTCGTCTTGAACGAAGAGGTCGCAGAGACGCACATGAACGGCTCGGTCGTCCTGGCAACGAACGGTCACTTCCGCCGGCTCGCCGAGGGCGTCGTCTTGGGAGATCACCCGAGGGACATTAGTTCGAAGGACAGTTGTCGGCACTATGATTTTGGGCACCGGAAACGCTCCCGGGCGCCTCATGGTCCGACGGCGGTTCGGATCACACCGCCTCCCGCGTCCACGCCCGGCGCACCCGACTCTCGGCGTGGGCGCGGACCGTCCTCGCGTCACGCCCGACGTGCCCGCTCATCGCCGACCGCAGCCGGTGCCGGAAGGCGAACCGCGGAGCCGGTCCTGCCTCCCCGGACCTCGACCACCGCGACTCGTTCCCCGCCATGGGACCGAGCGGCTCGTCCCGGGCTGAGCCATCGACTGCCGTCCGCTGGTCACACAAGGCGATCAGCCTCCGATGGCGCCAACAGCGTGACGTACGGCCGCACCCGCAACCGAACCGGCCCTCGCAGGGCTCTGGACCAGTGATCCGCAATGAACTCGGTGAGGAGACAGAGATGGCCCACTGGAGCAACGAGAGCCTTGGTTCCTGCGCGTTCGGAGACCCCTGTTCGGCACAGCCCCAGGACTCCGTCTGGCCGGTTCCGGCACAGTCCCGCGATGACATCGGCTCCCTCCTGACGTCGCCCCAGTACGCCCGCCGCACCCGCCACGCCCTCGATCCGCACGACCAACGACGCCTCGCACTGCATGCGGCACTCACCGCAGCCGGCATCCCGCCGATGCCCGAGGACCGTGCCGCCATCGACCAGATCAGCGCTCTGCCAGCCGATGTCAACGACGTCCTCCAACGCTGGCTGCACCACGCCCTGTAGAGCAGCCAGCTACGCGGCAGAGACGTGGAAGCCTTCGCCGTCCGGTCCCCACGTGGGGAGGCCGTCTGATCGACCGTCTCGGGACCGCACTGCTCCCCCCGCTGGACTGCACTGCACTTGACCGGCAACGGTGCCGCGCTCACACACGAGCGCGGCACCGTTGCCGGAGTGTCAGGCCGATCTCGTAGGTGCCAGACACCATCCGGAGTCGCTCCAACCGCAGGCCGCCACACCGCCGTCCGGGTGCCATCGCATCCTGAACCCGATCGGGTCCTCGCGTCACCTTCGCCAGAACAGGTGGTGTGTCACGCCGCTCGGGCTGGGCACGACCTCCAGGTGGAACCGGTCGAGCAGCTCATCGGGGGACTTCCACAGTCGTAGTCCGGACCCGAGTTTCACCGGCGAGACCGCCACGTGCAGGGTGTCGACGAGGCCGGCGTCGAGGAACTGCCGGATCGTGGTGACCCCGCCGCCGAGCCGGACGTCCTTGCCCTGTGCCGCTTCCCGCGCCTGTTCGAGGACCGTCGCCGGGTCGCCGTCGACGAAGTGGAACGTGGTGTCGGAGAGCGTGAACGACGGACGCCTGTGGTGGGTCATGACGATCACCGGCGTGCGGAACGGGGGCTCGTCCCCCCACCAGCCGCGCCAGTCATGGTCCTGCCAGGGCCCGCGCTGGGGCCCGAACTTGTTGCGGCCCATGATCTCGGCACCGATGTTGCGCGCGAAGTCCCGCGTGAAGTAGTCGTCGAGGCCCCGGCTCCCGCCAGGATCCGTACGCATGGGCCAGCTCGCCGTGGCCCCGGCCCAGGCGAACAGCCTCTCGGGCTGGTCGTGGCCGAACGGACTCTCGAGACTCTGGTGCTCACCGGCACCGATTCCGTCGCTCGAGACGTTGAAGTTCATGACTCTCAGCAGTTGGTCCACGTGTCTCCTCGTCAGGTCCTGTCGCGTCATCGTGTGGCGAGGCGCCACACATCATGACGTCGAACGGGACGTGCCCGGATCGACAGCGTTCCGCAACTTTCTCCGCGGCGCTTCAGGAAGGGGCCCTGGAGAGCGCAGCGCCGGGTGCGTCGCACCCGGCCGTGGCCGCCCAGCTCTCAGGAATGCTCGTGGGGCGCGGTCTGCAGGAACAGCGATACGAGTTCCGCCTTCTCGTGCCACGGGTTGGTCAGCCGATGAGGCGTCGTCGCGGGGAACGTCAAGGTGTCACCGGGGGAAAGCTCATGGCGCTCGGGTCCGACCTCGATGACGAGGCGGCCGGAGACGAGGTAGTTGAACTCGTGGCCGGCATGGCGCACGAACTCGTCGTTGGGCGGCGACGAGGCGCCGGGTTCGTAGGTGAGGAGCAGGCAGTTCGCACCGGGCAGGGACGGCCCGCTGAGCACTCTGAACGACTCACCGCCGTGCAGGTTGACGGTCCGTTGGGCGCTGTGGGGGATGAACTCGACGGCGTGGCGCAGGTGGATGGCCAGGCCGTCCGGCACGGGGCCCGGCTGGTTCGGGACCGGTGAGGATGATCCTGTTCCGTGGAGCGGCTTGTTCAGATCCGTGGAGAGTTCGGCGAGGGTGACGCCCAGGTTCTGGGCGATCTCGTAGGCGGTCTTGGCGCTCGCGCGGGTCTTGCCGGTCTCGATCTGGGAGAGGGCGCTCGCGCTGATACCCACACGCCGGGCGAGCTCCCGCAGGGACAGGTCCTGTGCCTGGCGTGCTGCGCGGATGTTGCGCCCCAGGTCGGTGACCGGACTCTCGGGGGTCGGAAACGATCGGTCCGTCATGTCGGGCACCCTAGCGCGCCACTTAACACTCTGGCCATGATTCTTCGCCGACCTTGCGAAAGAGCGTTAAGCACTGTGCAGTAGATGCTTGACGGCCCGGCGAGCAGGTTGTTAGCTACCGCACAACGGAACAGAGATTCCATGAAGCGGAATCGCTCGCGCCAGGTGGCTCCTTGCCGGGAAGAGAATCAAAGTGATCCAGTTACGCCAACTCCACTGAACGGCAGGACGCGCGGCACCCGCCTCGCACTCCCCGCCGGCATCACGCTCCGAGCCCGCAGGGCCCGCGGCAGCCGGCGAGGCATCGGCAGGCCGGGTGCGCACCGGCCCCCCGAAGGGCTCGTCAGCGTCAGCCGGCCGCGACAGCGCCGATCACGGGCGTGAACGCGAGGGATTTTGTCGCCCCTCCCCCCGTATCGAAGAGCACCACGCGCCATCGACATGCGTCGACAGCGCAGTGCCCGAACCGGTACCGCACCGATCATGTTTCGCAGCGTTCTCCAGGCAGGTCCCCCACCCGGCCGATCAGCTTTCCAGCGCCCCGAAGGACTCGTCTGCAGTTCCTCCCGGGCCGCGACACACCAACCGCCATGAGGCGCACTCTCCGGTCAGCCATGACCGCACACAGTCCTAGGGAGTTGCCATGACCGGTAACACCGGGTTTGCCCAATCCTCCGACGCTTCCGCGGCCCCCGATCAGGGCGCGGCGGTCACCGAAGCGGCGCAGGACTACACCGACAGCGTGGTGCCGGCCTCCGAGCGCCGCTCCAACTTCCGTATGTTCCTGACGTTCCTCTCCATGCAGGCGACCTTCGGGGCCGCATACGTCGGCTACACGGCGCGTTTCGAGGGACTGAGCTTCACCCAGCTGATCATCGCGATGGCGATAGCCACGGTGGCGATGTCCCTGTACTGCATCGGCTCGGCGAACGCCGGCGCCGCGGTCGGGCAGACCACCTCGCTCATGACACGCAGCGTCTTCGGACGGCTGGGCAGCCGACTGGTCTCCGTGCTGCTGCTGATCAACGGGATGGGCTTCTACATCTTCACCGTGCTGTTCGTGATGTCGCTGCTCGGCGGACTGTTCACGGTACCCGCGGTCCAGGCGGTGACGGTGGGCATCGCCTTCGTCATGATCACCAACACGTACTTCGGTTTCGACGGCGTCCAGAGGTTCGCCCAGTACGTCGCCGTGCCGATCGTGATGATCTGGGGCTTGTACGCGACGATCCGCGGGCTGGTGACCGTCTCGGGGAGCCAGCTGCACTCACAGCTCCACGTCGCTTCGCCCTCCTCGATCCTCTTCGTGACCGGCGCGATGGTGGGACTGTCGACCTGGGGCAACGAGGCCGACGTCTTCCGCTACGCCAAGACCCGCCCGCAGTGGAACCTGCCGACGATCATCGTCTCCTACGCGGTCGGCTCGTTCATGTTCCCGATCATGGGATACGTGGTGGCGGTGCTGGCCAACCAGGCGGACTTCGGCCCGAGCATCAAGTACTTCGTGAACTTCTCCCTGTTCGGCATGGTGGCCCTCGGGTTCATCTTCTTCATCGTGAACCAGGCCGCGGTCAACGACGGCAACCTCTACATCGCGGTCAACGGCGTGCAGAACCTGACGTCCGAGCTGCCCCGGTGGCGGCGTAAGTACACCGTCCTGCTGCTCGGCGCCATCGCGGCCGGCCTGACCCTGATCCTGCCGAGCCTCCAGCAGACGTTCAACATCGTCACCGGCATCGGTGCCGTGACGGTACCGACCGCGAGCACCGTCATGGCGATGGACGTCTTCGTCCTGCCGCGTGTGTTCGGGCTGCGCCGCCCCATGGACCGCGTCGCGCACTGGAAGCACACCGCACGGGCCAACTGGCCGGGCGTGGTCGCGGTGGTCGCCGGCACGGTCGTCGGCACGGCCACCGGTGGCCTGATCCCGGGAACGTCCGGATTCCAGCACACCTACATCGGCTTCCCGGCCCTGCAGGCGTGGCTCACCGGCGCGGTCGTCTACTTCATCGGGGTGGCCCTGGTCCACAAGCGGGCGAACGCCACGGAACTGCTCGGCTTCCCGCGGTTCGAGCCGGAGACCGCCGAGGCGCCGGTCGACGGCGACGAGGTCGCGCCGGTTCCGGTGCCCGAGCTCTCCTGAGCCGGTTCAGCAAGACACACACGTACGGACGAGGGACGAGGAACCGGCATGGAAGCAGTGGACACGGTCATTCGCGCCGACCGCGTGATGACATCCGAAGGGGAACGAGCCGCCAGCATCGGCATCGTGAACGGGCGGATCCGGTTCATCGAGGACATCGAAGCCGCCCTTCCGGCCCGGGAGGAGATCCGCGTCGACGCCGACGTGGTGGTACTCCCGGGACTGGTCGACACCCACGTGCACCTCCAGGACCCGGGGCAGTCCGCCTGGGAGGGCTTCGACTCCGGCACCCGGGCGGCGGCCGCGGGCGGCATCACCACGGTGGTCGACATGCCGCTCGACAGTCTCCCCGTGACCGTCGATGTGCCGGCCCTGGAGGTCAAGCGGAAGGCCGCGAGCGGCCGGACCCATGTCGACCTGGGCTTCTGGGCCGGCGTCACCCCTTCCAACATCCCTCGTCTGGGAGAGCTTCACCGCGCGGGAGTACTCGGATTCAAGTGCTTCCTCGCCAACACCGGCCTTCCCGAGTTCCCGCCCGTCTCCGTCGACGAGATGAAGGCGGCCCTGACCGAGCTCAAGAAGTTCGGCGGCTTCCTCGCGGTCCACGCCGAGGACGCCGCCGAAATGGCCGCGATCGAGATGGTTCCCGGCCGCTCGTACCAGGATTTCCTGGCGGTGCACCCGCCGCACATCGAGGACCTGGCGGTGAGCGCGGTGATCGAGGCGACGCGCGCCACCGGCGGGCGCAGCCACATCGTTCACATCTCCAGCGCTCGGGCCGCCGGTCTCATCCAGTCGGCGCGGGCCGACGGGCTGGAGATCTCCGCCGAGACGTGCCCGCACTACCTCACCCTCACCTCGGTGGAGGTGCCGGACGGCGACACCTCGTTCAAGGTCTGTCCGCCGATCCGGGACGCGGCCAACGCCGACCGGCTGTGGGCTGCCCTGAGCGCCGGCTCCCTCTCGATGATCGTCTCGGACCACTCGCCCTGTGCCATCGAGCACAAGGCGCTGGACAAGGGCGACTTCGCCGAGGCGTTCGGCGGCATCTCCTCCCTCCAGATCGCTCTGCCCGCCGTGTGGACCGAGGCGCGGCGCCGCGGCCACTCGCTCGCGGACGTCGCCCACTGGATGGCCCGGCAGCCGGCCGAGCTCGTCGGGCTCGAACGCAAGGGGGCGATCGCCCCGGGGTACGACGCCGACCTGTGCTTCCTGGCACCCGACGAGAAGTTCACCGTCGAGCCGACGGCCCTGTATCACCGCCAGCCCATCACCCCCTACGCCGGACGGGAACTGTACGGCGCGGTCCGGCAGACCTGGCTGCGGGGTCGGCCCATCGATTTCTCCCGCCCGCGAGGGCGACTGCTGACCTCGTCCGACGTCGCCCGCTGACCGCTGTCCACCCGCCGGATCACCGATCGTGAAGGAGCGCCTGATGCGCATTCTGGTCGTCAACCCGAACACCACCGAAGCCATGACCGAGTCGATCGCCAAGAGCGCCCGGGAGCACGCTTCGCCCGGAACCGAGATCGTCCCGCTCACCCCGCTCTACGGGGCCGACGGCATCGACTGCAACTTCGAGAGCCTGCTCTCCGCCGTCGCGGTCATGGACCGCGTCACCACCTATGACGAGCCGTACGACGCCGTGGTCATGGCCGGATTCGGCGAGCACGGGCGCGAAGGCCTCCAGGAGCTCACCGACGTCCCCGTCATCGACATCGCCGAGGCGTCGGCCCACGTCGCCCTGATGCTCGGCCGCCGCTACTCCGTGGTCACCACCCTCGCCCGCTCGATCGGAGCGATCGAGGACCGCCTTCTGACCGCCGGACTCGCCGACCGCTGCGCCTCGGTCCGCTCCGTCGGCATGGGCACCCTGGAGTTCGACCAGAACCCCGAGGCCGGGATGGCCGCCATCGTCGAGGAGGCACGGCGAGCCGTCGAGGACGACCGGGCCGAGGTCATCTGTCTGGGCTGCGGCGGCATGGCCAGACTCGACACAGCGATCACCGAGGCCCTCGGCGTACCGGTGGTCGACCCGGTCGCCGCCGGAATCCGCCTCGCCGAGGCCCTCGTGGGCCTGCGCCTGAGTACCAGCAAGGTCAGCACCTACGCGGCTCCCGAGGCCAAGACGATCATCGGCTGGCCGCTGTCCGAGCGCCTGGCACTGTAAGGCGCCGATCTCCCTCGCCGGTCTGGCCGGCGGGCTGAGCGACCGACTCGCGCCTTCTGTTCATCCCCGTCAGCTCATCCCCGTCAGCCGGGCTGATTCCCCCGCGCCTGTTCCCACTGTGGAGGTTGTCCCCATGTCCACCGATCACCCCGCCTCGACGGACCTGGCCTCGCGCCTCGTCGGCGGCAGCGTCATCGCCGCGAGCGACGAGTCCTTCGGCGAGAAGGAGAACCTGCTCGTACCGGGCGCCGCCGACTTCACACCCGGCTCCTACGGACACAAGGGTGAGATCGTCGACGGATGGGAGACCCGCCGCAGGCGCACTCCCGGACACGACTGGGCCCTGGTCCGCCTCGGAACGCCCGGAGTGATCGACTCCATCGACGTCGACACCAGCTTCTTCACCGGGAACTACCCCCCGGAGTGCCGTATCGAAGCCTGTGGCGTGGAGGGCTACCCGTCGCCGGAAGAGCTCCAGGCACCCGATATCGCCTGGGAGGAGATAGTCCCGCGCTCCCCGCTCAAGGGCGACTCCCACAACGAGTTCATTGTGACGGAGCGGACCCGCTACACCCACCTCAGGCTGTCCGTCTACCCCGACGGCGGCGTGGCCCGGCTTCGCGTCCACGGACAGGCCGTTCCCGACCCTCGTCGCTTCGAGGGCCTCACTCCCGACCTCGCCGGCCGCGAACTGGGCGGTGTGGTGGAGGCGAGCAGCGACACCTTCTACTCGTCGGCAGAGGTCCTCAACCAGCCCGGTCTCGCCCGGCACATGGGCGACGGCTGGGAGACCCAGCGCCGACGCGGGCCGGGACACGACTGGGCTGTCGTCCGTCTCGCCGCCCCCGGACGCCTGCGCCAGGTCGAGGTCGACACCTCCTACTACAAGTACAACGCATCGAACAACTGCGCCTTGTACGGCGCCAATTCGGCCACCACGCCGGAGCCTGACTCGTCCGCCTGGTTCCCCCTGCTGCCCGACACCAGGCTCCAGCCCGACACCAGGCACTACTTCGACGTCGACACCACCGAGGAAGTCACCCACGTCCGCCTCGACGTGTTCCCCGACGGAGGAATCTCCCGCCTGCGCGTGGTCGGTTCGGTCGACGCCGCGGCGCGCCGCTCGCTCGCTCTCCGGTGGTTCAACTCGCTTCCCGCCGAACAGGCACGGACGGTCCTCACCTCGGCAGGCACACCGGTGGACGCCGCGGCCGAACTCACCGCACGGCGCCCGCTGAACGAGAACGATCCGGCCCTCGGCGAGATCCCCGCTCTGTTCGGCGAGTGAGGCCGGGGCGGCCCCGAAGGCGAACGGGGACGGCGCCTCCAGCATCCGGCTGACCAGCGCGACGCTCTCCGTACCGGAATACGGCAAGCCTCGGCAGGACCTGTTGCGGTGGGCAACAGGCACCTGTCCGGGGAGGCGCCTCTCATGACCGAGGGGCGCCCCTTGCCGTGTCGCCGGTCCGCTCAGCAGTACAGGTTGGCTCCCTGCGCGACGCCGAGGATCGACGTGAAGCGCTGGTAGGCGTCCACGCGGCTCTGCACCTGCGCGGGGTTCCTGCCGTCGCACTCCAGCGAGCCGTTGATGCTGCGGATGGTCTGGCCGAAGCCGGCGCTGTTGACCATCGCGTTGTGCGGGGTCATCGTGCCGGGGCCCGACTGGGTGTTCCAGTACCAAAGACCCGTCTTCCAGGCCACGGCCGCGTCGTTCTGCACCAGCCAGGGGTTGCCCAGCAGGTCGATGCCGAGCGCGTCGCCCGCCGCCTTGTAGTTGAAGTTCCAGCTGAGCTGGATCGGACCCCGCCCGTAGTACGCCGCCTGCCCGGCCGGACAGCCGTAGGACTGGCTCCAGTCGCAGTACGTCGGATAGTTGGCGGTGTTCTGCTCCACCACGTACACGAGCCCGCCGGTCTCATGACTGACGTTGGCGAGGAACGCCGCGGCCTCCTGCTTCCTGACCGTGTCACTGCCGGTCGCGGCGAAAGCGGGAAAGGCGCTGAGGGCCGCCTTGAGGCCGCTGTAGGTGTAGAAGGAGTTCCTGTTCGGGAACATCTGGTTGAACTGCGCCTCGCTCACGGCGAATCCGTCGGAGGGGTTCGTCGAGCCGCCGCCGTCGCAGGCGTAGGGCTCCCAGAACCACGTGCTGATGACGGGGTCGTAGCCCGGGTTGTCGTGCTCGGCGATGTAGGCCTTGCCGTCTGTGTACCGGACGATGTTGCCGGTGACGTACGACTGTCCCGCCACCCAGTTCGGGTAGCTCGAACAGGATGCGGCGGACGCGCTCGCGGCCGGCAGCAGCGCCGGCGCGGAGGTTCCGATCAGAATCGCGGCCAGGAGGGAGGCGGCGCGGCGTTGTGACACAGGATCAGTCCTTTGCGGTGCAAGGCAGCGCCGGAGGCAGGCAGAGCCGTGCGCGTACGCCGGCGAAGGGCCGGCGCAGCAGAGTCCGGGCGGCCGCGGTGGGGGGTGTGGGCCACACTCAATCGCTTTGGTCTGTACCAGTCAAGGGTGTAGACCAGTCAGCGCCCGGAGACGGTGGCAGGAAAGCACCGCGGATCGGGCGGAGGGCCGGGGTCGGGCTCGCGTCGGCCGGAGAAGCCAAGTCTTGAATGCGAGGGCACGGCACGGACCGGTCGAGCCGTCGGAGCCCGAAGGCGTCGGCCGATCGGGCGCGCCGCAGGAGCCGCAAGGTGGTGCTCGATGATGCCAACAACCCGAACCCCCTTGATTTCGGCTTCAGTTGTTGACGTCTGGAACGTGCGGGGATACAACCCGGAGAGAGCGCTCTCCGTCTGCTGTTGCTCCGCCCCCACACACGCCGACCCGGCACGAGGAGACCCCGCATGCAGTCCTTAGCCAGCGCCCCACCCCATCGGCCGTCGGGCATGACCGCACGGGCCCGTACGGCTCTCGGTCTGGTCGTCGTCCTGCTCGCCGCCTGTGTCGCCGTCCTGACCCCGTCACCGGCGCAGGCCGCCGACCAGTTGCTCTCCCAGGGACGGCCCGCCACGGCGTCGTCGGTCGAGAACGGTTCCTTCCCCGCGGGGGCCGCGGTCGACGGCAATACCGGGACCCGGTGGTCCTCGGCCTTCTCCGACCCGCAATGGCTGAGTGTCGACCTCGGTTCCGTCCAGCAGCTCACCCGCGTCACCCTGAACTGGGAAGCCGCCTACGCCACGGCCTTCCAGATCCAGACCTCCACCGACGCGAACACCTGGGCCACGGCGTACTCCACGACGACCGGCACCGGCGGCACCCAGAACATCGGCGTCTCCGGCAGCGCCAGATACGTGCGGATCCTAGGGACGACGCGAGCCACCCCCTACGGCTACTCCCTGTGGGAGTTCCAGGTGTACGGGCCCGGAGGCACCACCCCGCCGGACGCGTTCTGGGGCACGACCAGTGACATACCCGCCGCGAACAACGCCGTCGAGGTGAAGATCCTCAACCGCACCAACGGCAAGTACCCCGACAGCCAGGTGTACTGGAGCTTCAACGGGCAGGTCCACTCCATAGCCGAGCAGCCGTATCTCGACATGCCGGCGAACTCCGCGGGCCGCATGTACTTCTACCTCGGATCACCCAACGGTCCCTACTACGACTTCATCGAGTTCACCGTCGGCAACAACGTCTTCAACGGCAACACCACCAGGGTCGACGCCTTCGGTCTCAAACTGGCCATGCGCCTGCACGCCAAGGACGGGTACGACACCGAGGTCGGTGAGAACCGGCAGACCTTCGCCGAGGACCGCGCGACCACCGTCCAGCGGTTCACCGCCGCCGTTCCCGACCAGTTCAAGGTGCTGGCCCAGAGCCAGGCCCCGTACCGGATCATCGCGCCCGGCAGCGACCCCAGCTTCCGCGCGGGCGGAGCCAACGCGAACTACTTCACCGCCTACGCCCAGTCCGTGGGCGTCAACGCGGCCACGTCCGACATCTTCGGCTGCGCGGCGGCCCTCGCGGGCAACCCCGACATGTGCGCGGCCCTCAACCGCCATGTGGCCACCCTGCCGGCCTCCCAACAGGGCGACCCGGCCCAGTACTACAAGGCGGCGCCCGCGAACTACTACGCCAAGTTCTGGCACGACAACGCCATCAACCAACTGGCCTACGGCTTCCCCTACGACGACGTCGCGGGTCAGTCCTCCTTCATCTCACACGGCAGCCCGCAGTGGCTGCTGGTCGCCGTCGGCTGGTAGCCGCGCTCGGGACCCCGGGAGCCGTGCCGGCTCGACACCGTCGAGCCGGCGAAAGGAATCGTTCACGACACCGGGATTGAGGTCCCGGACAGGTCCAGCACGATCACGCCCGCCCATCGGGCGACGGCGAAGAGGGTCGGGGCGCAGGCGGTCGCACCATGACCGCCGGTCCCGGCCCACCGCGTGGTGGCGGGTGATGCACGATCACGCGCTGAACCGTGAAGACGCCCCGCGGACACGGCACCCACGGAAAGGCGGAGCGCCAGGAGTCGGCGGCCGAGGTCCGCCGATCCGAGCGGAGCGCCTCGTCGGCGATCAATGGTGCGCCTAGCGCTTTCTATTGCACTTTCCCCGGATCTTGATGCACTTGTTGTAGCCGGAACGGTAGTGAGAGCAGTCGACGCAGATGAAGACCCCTCCATCGAAGACGCCGTTGATCCCGCCCCTGTCCTGACCGCGGGCGAAGAATTCGAACACTCTGTCCGAGGCCGCGTCCAGGATGTCGTCACCCCTCCCCATGAACGCCTCGAAGCGATTCTTGAGTTCTCCGACCTCCTGCCTGCTGGCCTTGCCGTGCTGGGTGACGACGCCACAAGTGTGACACTTCATCATACGATTTGATGCCATCAATCCCCCCATCAACGCAAGAACACCAATAATAAGGTGAGTTCGCGTCAATGTGAACGGGACCGTCCGGGACCGGGACGGCCGACGCGGGTGCGATCGGGACGATCTTCGGAGAAGGATCCCGCCGAGCGGCGGCGAACGGCACGGCGACCAGGCCCCACATATTTTGCGGATGATGCACAACCGTTCCGGTGCCCCGCGGGTCACACCAGGCAGGAGCAAAAGTCTCCAAAGATCACAAGGGGGAAATATGCGATTGAACCGTTCCGTTCTGACCGCTGCCGCCTTCGCCACCCTGGCGTTAGGGGCCACGACCGCTCTGGCGGTGCCCGCCTCGGCCGCGCCCAACACCACGCCCCAGAAGGTCTGCGGAAGCGCCTACAAGACCGTGAACTCCGCTCCCGTGGGCTCCCTGGGCACCATCTACCTCACGTACAACTCCGCGAACGGCCAGAACTGCGTCGCGACCATCCGCAAGAACCCGGGCACCGCAGTGGACATGTCCACCTGGATCTACGTGTCCGACACCGACCAGGGCTCCCAGGACTACGGGCAGTACACCTCGTACGCGGGACCGGCCTACGTGTACGGCAAGGGCCACTGCGTCGACTGGGGCGGCAACATCGGCAACGTGTACACGCAGGTGACCGGCTCCAACTGCGCGGCTCTCAAGGAGCACCGGGTCACCGTCACCCGCTGACCTGCCACCGCCGGCTACGGCACTCCCGCGTCACCCTCTCCCCCAGCTCGGGTACAGAGAACGGACGGCCGTCGGGCAGACGCACACTGCCCGACGGCCGCGCGGGAGCGCGCACACACGACTCGCCCTGGCAGACTCACCGAGTTCTGCCAGGGCGAGCTCATGTCCGGCCGTCGCTCCGTCAGGAACATCGCATTGCCCGGTCCATGGGGTCCATGGATTGGCTACAGCGGCGGCCGGTCGCCTCGGCAGCCGACGTGACTCAGCCGGACGGCGTGGCCTTCTGGCCGGACGGAGTGACGGCGTACCACTGCGCGTCCTTGCCCTGGCCGTTGATCTGCCCGGCCTCGGTGTCGCCCACGTAGCGGTACAACGGCCAGCCGCCAAGCGTGAGTTGCGGCCTGCCGTCGCGGTGGACCGTGCCGAGTAGGCTCTTCTCGACACCGCTGGTCCGTACGACGTCCTGCACGATGACCGGGATCCATGTCTTCGTACACGCACCGGAGCATGTCCACTTGGACGGATTCGACTCGTCCTTGTCGTAGCGGTAGAGAGTCATTCCCTTGTCATCGGTGACGACGCTGCCCAGACCCTTCATCGCCCTGGCCGTCAGCATGGTGGCCACGGCCGGGTCTCCGCTCCCGGAGGTGCCGCCACCGGTGGTCGCGGAGGTGGCCGGCGACGGGGCCGCGGGCTCCGACGAGGCCGGGGCCACCGGGGCGGTGCTGCCGGGGCTCGTGCTGGAGACATCGTTCGCAGAGTCGCACGCCGCCATGAGGAGCGTGGAGGCGAGCCCTGCCGCCAAGGCGAGGACTGCGCGTTGCCGGATCACGGAGTTGCCCTTCTTTCTCGATCACCATCCACTTGCGCCCTTAGTACGTCGGGCAACTCCCGCCCTCTCAGCCGCTGATGTCACATGACGCAGTCTTGACCTTCAGCCGTGTCGTGACGCGGTATGGCTCCGCCACGGCCCGGAACGGACCGGTCGCCGAGACCGTACGCACCGCCCGCGAAGCCCTCATCGAATCTCCTCCAGTTGCTCGCTGCGAAGCGGCTGACCGGAACGCGGAAGGGCGCTGTTCCAGCGTGAACGCCCCGCCGAGACGAGGGACTTCCAGGACCGGTTCCGCTTGAAGGGCATTTCGAAGAGTTCGGCGAACAGCCATGCCCCCAGTACCGAAGCTGGCAGGGCCAGGATGAGGGTGAACCAGAACGTGGGCAGCCCGGCGGATACGAACCGCGGGGCGATCTTCCGTACGACCACCATGACGATCGGCAAGTGAACCAAGTAGAGGCTGTACGAGAAGTTGCCGAGGCTACGGATGGGGCGCGTGGCCAGAAGCCGCATGAGGAAGGCGGGCCTCCCGGTGGCCACTGCCGCGAGGAGCATCGTCATGGCGGGAACGACGGCAAGGTCGACCCAGAAATAGTGAGCCACCGTCCAGACCGATCCCTCGAAAAGGACAAGTGACAGGACCGGCAAGGCCGTCAGGGCGGCAAGCCAGTGCCACGGCAGGCGCCGGATCTTCTCGGGCGCGACCATGACTCCGGCACCGATCAGACCGGCAACGAATACCGGGGCCAGATTCGGGGCGAGCCAGTTCATGCCTTCAACCGGATTGGCGTTCTTCGCCATCAGACCGCGGGCGACGACCAGGAGTGTGACCCCCGCGATCAGAGTGACGGGCCCCAGCCTCCGCCGGATCAGCAGGATCAGCGGAAACACGAGATAGAGCTCCGCCTCCACGCCGATCGACCAGAATGCGCCGTTCGGCGTCGGCGCCGTGAACATGTCCTGGACCACGAAGCCGTACACCAGGATCGTCGAACCGTTCGGCGGTCCGAAATGCGAGGCGGGCACCACAAGCCAGGCAACCGCCAGGCTCAACGCGAGCGCCGCCCAATAGGGAGGCAGGATTCGCCACGCGCGTCGCCGAAGGAACCCCGCGACGCCACCCAACCTCCAGCCGTTGCGGGCCGCGGAGAGAGCCAGGGAGAAACCCGAGAGCACCAGAAAGAAGACGACAGCGAGACGCCCGTACATCAGCGGACCCAGCCAGGAGGGACCCGAGTTGCGCGGGAATCCCGGAAACGTCAGCAGCCAGCAGTGAAACAGGACTACGTACAGTGCGGCCAGACCGCGGAGCCCGTCGAGGCCGAGCACATGGTTGCGGCCTGACGCCTCGTTCGTCTCTTTCCCTTGCGGCGTGGGGCCGGGCACCCGGAGATCGCCGTCAACCGGGGGGCTCATTTTCGCTGAGATCGTTCGTCCCTTTCCTTGGGTGCCGCGCTCGCGGTACACGGTCCACGCATGACACGACCCGAGGTGGGCTCACACGCTCCGGCCTCGGCGTCACCTGGTCGCACTCCGGGCGGCACTGGTCCACGCACAGTGACTAGTACGTTGCGCCTGGCCAGGAAGTTCAAGTCGTCCAAGGTTAAGGCTGCCGCGGGGGGCGCACCGGTGCGTCGGGGCGCCGCTGTGCGCGCCGCCCGTACCCGATGCGCCGCCGCGTCGGGGTGCCGTCGGCCCTGGAGCCTCGCCGGCTTCGGTGAGCCGGCGAGGCAACGGGGTCAGGAAGCCGACGCCGCGGGAAGGAGCGTCGTCGAACGCAGGGCGTGGTGGTCGGAACCCCAGGTGTTGGCGGAGACCGCGCAGGACGCGTGACCGGCCCCGAAGATGTAGTCGATCTTCGAGGTGTCGGTGGTGTTCTGGCCGTCCCGCGAGCTGTTCGGGTCCTGCAGCTGCGCGCACTCGCGATACGCGTCGTACGTGGGGTTGAGAACGTCGTAGCCGGACTGGCCGCGGGCCGGGGGGTTGACGTTCAGGTCGCCGCCGAACACCACGCGGTAGTGGCTGGTCTTCGCGAGGGCTTCGTCATCCGTCAGGGCATGTCTGCTGCGCTCGTTCGATTGCCGTACAACCATCGGACGGCGACACGGGTCTGACGCGAGGGAACAGCCGTTCTCCCACTGTTCGTTCGCGCTTGTTCATCGATTCACTCCCAAGGGACTCCCCCCATGCTCCGGACCGTTCTCGACCGCCGCCCGCTGCGCACGACCGCCGCCGTGATCGGCGCCGTCGGCCTGATGGCCCTGGCCGCGGCGCCCGCCTCCGCCGACGGCCCTCGGCCCGGCCTGGTCCTGGGACCGCAGCCGCCGGTCGACGGAGTGAAGCCCGGCAGCAGCTTCGAGGTGCCCGGCACCTTCGCGAACAAGGGCACGACGGTGCTCGACAAGGTCTACCTTGCCTACTCCGTCACCCGTGGGCTCGCCCACCAGGAACTGCCCTCGAACTGCGTCCGCTACGAGGTCGTCGCGTTCGACGAGGCGCCGAGCTCCTCGGACGCGGTCTGCGAGTTCGACCAGACGGTGAAGGCCGGCGCCGTCTACGCGCCCGAGAAGGCGCTGTCTGTGAACGTCCTCGGCCACGCGCTGTACGACACCCTTCGCGTGTCGGTCGCCAGTTATGACCCCGCCCCCTCCGACGGCGTCAAGGAGACCGAGCCCGGGACCGGACCCGCGGTGAAGCTGACCGAGTTGCCGTCGACCACGCCGGTCGGCGGCGGCGATCCGGCGCACCCGGACTGGGACGGGGCCACCGTGCCGGTGACCGCGGTGAACACGGCCGATTTCCAGGTCACGGGCGCACGGCTGACCGGCCGCGTCCGGAACACGGTCACGCTCAACGCGAAGTTCACCAACGCCGGGCCGGCCTGGGTGAAGTCGGAGATGGGCACGCCGGTGACCCAGGTCCTGGTCAAGATGCCCGCCGGCACGACCGTCACCAAGGCGAGCGGCTACTGCAACAAGGTGAGTCCCGGCAGCTACAGCTGCGGCTTCGGCAACTCCTGGATCGACGAGGGCAGCGTCTCGACCTTCACGTTCAGTCTTCATATCGACAAGGCGGTACCCGGGGCCAGGGGTTCGGTGGCGCTCGAAGCGAAGGCGCGCCCGTTCGACAAGAACAAGAAGAACGACACGGCCGCGATCCTGCTCGACGTCGAAGGGGCCGGCTCCACGGGCGGTAGCTCCACAGGCGGTGGTTCGACAGGCGGTTCGGGCTCTACGTCCTCCACCGGCGGTTCCGGCTCCGCTTCCACCGGCGGCTCGGGTGCCACGGGCGGTTCCGGCAGCGGCGGCTCGGCGGCGTCCGGTTCGTCCGGCTCCGCAGGCTCTTCGGCGACCGGCGGAGACCTGGCGAGCACCGGTTCGGGCTCCGCCTTGCCCCTGGCGGGCGCGGCCGCCGCGACCCTCGCCGCGGGAGCGGGCACGGTACTGCTGGTCCGTCGCCGCGCGGCCCGGCGCTGACGGCGGCGGCCTCGTCACCACCTTCCTGCGTCCCGTCGAGGGCGGCGAGCGGCCGTGGATCGAGCTGTTCCCGGGCGCCGAACATCGAGTCGCTGATCGTCTTCCGCCTGCTGCAAGGCACCGCCGGCGCGATGCTGCTGCCCCAGGGCCTGGGCCTGCTGCGGGAGAACTTCTCCGGCCCCGAGCTCACCAAGGTCTTCGCGATCTTCGGACCCGTCCTGGGCCTGGGCGGCATCATCGGCCCGGTCCTGGGCGGCTTCCTCATCGAGGGCGACTTCTTCGGCCTGGGCTGGCGGTCGGTGTTCCTGATCAACCTGCCCATCGGGATCGCGGCATTGATCGTCGCCGCGAAGTTCGTGCCCAAGAAAGCGGGCGATCGTACGGTACGGGTCGACATGACCGGCGCCGCCCTGGTCGTGGTGTCCTGTGCCCTGCTGGTGCTGCCGCTCAACCAGGGGCAGGAGGAGGGCTGGCCACTGTGGACGTGGCTGTCGACGGCCGCCTCGGTGATCGGGTTCGCTCTCTTCGCCCTTCAGCAGCGCCGCATGGCCGCCGCGGGCCGCGAGCCGTTGGTGACCCCGGGCCTGCTGCGCAAGCCGGCCTTCACCGTCGGCCTCGGCGGCATCGCTCTGTTCTTCGGCGGACTGATCGGCACCCAGCTCGTCCTGACCCTGTTCCTCCAGATCGGCCGGCACTTCACGGCCGGTGAGGCGGGGCTGGGCAACCTGCCCCTCGCCGTGGGAACCGCGATCGGCGGCGCGGTCAGCGGCGCGTTCCTCGCCGACAAGATCGGCCGCAAGGTGCTCCAGATCGGACCGCTGGTCCAGCTTGCCGGCGCGGCCGTGCTGTGGTTCGAGCTCGACGGCCTCGATGCCGCCTCGTTCGCGATCTGGGACATCGTTCCCGGCGTGGCGGTGGCGGGCATCGGCGGCGGCATGGTGATCGCCGCCCTGTTCAGCTTCATCCTGGCCGCGGTCGACGACGACGAGATCGGATCCGCCTCCGGTGTCCTGTCGGCGGTCCAGGCGGTCGGCGGTTCCATCGGCGTCGCGGTCCTCGGCTCGGTCTTCTTCGCCCAGGCCAGGACCGGTGACTTCACCGGCGGCTTCCACCGCGCGCTGATCGTCCAGGCGTGTCTGCTGACGGCGTTCCTCGCGATCACCTTCCTGCTGCCCAAGAAGGGCCGCCCCGACGACGAGCAGCACGGCATCGCCACCGAGCCCGCCACCGGCTCCGATGCGAAGCAGCACCTCACCGTGTGAAACACAGCTGGGGAGAGCGCCCACGGAAGCGGTCTCCCCAGCACCGACGTGGGCCGGCCGGGCAACCCGACCGACTGCACGCCACGGGAAGAGCCTGGGGCGAAGGCCGCTGTTGGATTACGGGACAGCCTTCAGAGCGCCTACCAGAAAACCTGGTCGTAGCCATATCCCCGTCCTGGCGGAGTCGGCAGTGCTGCGGGTGGCGCCCGGACCCGAGCTGTACGAGGCCGTACTGGCCGTACGCCGGGCGGACGCGGAGCTGTTCGCGACGTTCACCGAGGCGGACGTCATCAAGGCCGTCCGCCGGCGGTGTCGACTGGCTACTCCTCGGGCTCCCAGGCGATCAGATGCTCGAACACCTGCTGGTCGCCATCGATCTTCAGGTCGCTCAGCGTGAGGCGGCCCCAGACGAAGAGGAGCAGTTGCTCGGCCGTGCCCGTGGCCGAAGCGGAGGCGGGCGCGGCGTCGTCCGTGAGGGGTGCGGGCCAGGCGCCGGTGCCGTCCAACGCGAGGAGCCAGGAGCGGCCCTCGGTGGCGTGGTAGTGGATGGTGGCGGCCTCGTGCGGCCAGGCCGCCGGGGTGGAGTTGCAGGTGTCCAGGAACTCGGCCACGCCGTCGATCGCGACGTCCGCGGGCATCGGCTGTACGGCGCCTGCGGCGAGCTGGGCGTCGTAGGTGTGCACCAGCACCTCGTGCACCCGGCGCCGGGCAACGCCCCAGGCATTCGCCGGCGACACGCCGGCGGCCCACCACACCCAGCACGCTTGCTCCGGGCCGGCCTCGCGCAGCGCACTCAGCAGCAGCTCGTTCGACTCGGCGTACCAGGCCAGCAGCGCCTCGAGCTCGCGTGGCGCCTCCGCGGCATCCTTGGCCGGCGGACCCTCGGCCGGGCCCGCGGCGACGATCGCGGCCCACCAGCGCTGGCCCGTACCCAGGTGCTGCACCAGATCGAACAACGTCCACCCGGGGCAGGACGGCACCGGCACGTCAAGGCTGGGCGCGGCGGCAACCGCACTCCGGAACGCGGCCGACCGCTCGTCGATCAGTTGCAGCAGGGCGGAAAACTCAAGACTCTCTGTCACATCGCTTACCTATCATCCCAGCTCAGCCGACCGCACCCCATTTTCCAGGCCGTCGGCTGCGGGAGTTGGACCACCTAAAAGCGGTGCCGCGTCGGACGGCCCGACCGGACCCTCGACCGCGCGCCGACCGTGCCGACCAGCAGGCCGGTGACGGCAGGGTACGGCAGGGTACGGCCTCCTCCGAGCCCGGCCTGCCGACGCTCTGGCAGGACCGGGCCGGATCCGCGAACGGCCGGCTCAACACAGCCGGTTCAGTCCACGGGTGGGCGAGGCGCGCGCTCGATGCCTTCGCTCGGCGGTGTCCCGGGCTACCCGTGCCGGTGGCTCAAGCCGGCAGTTTCCAGTTCTGGGCGGCTGATCCGTTGCAGGTGTAGAGCTGGAGCTGAGTGCCGTTCGTGGTCGTGGCGTTGGGGTCGTCCAGGCACAGCTTGGACTGGGGGTTGACGAGCGATCCGTTGGCGCCCGCGGTCCACTGCTGGGCGCCGCTCCCGTTGCACGTCCAGAGCTGGATCAATGTGCCGTTGGTGGTTCCGCTGTGGTCGGCGTCCAGGCACTTGCCGAGGGACCGGATCGTTCCGTCGCCGGCGACGATCCAGTCCTGGGCGTAGGTGGAGTTGCAGCCCCAGATCTGGACGTGGGTGCCGTCTCCGGTGGCGGAACTCGCGTCGTCCACGCACAGGTTCGAGGCCACCGCCGAGGTGATGGTCCCGATGCGCGGGGAAGCCGGGGCCGTGGTGTCACCGGCGTAGGAGGGCGGGGCCGCGGACGCCGCCGTCGCCCAGGAGGTGTTGGCGGCGGTGCCGAGGGTGTAGCTCAGTGTGCCGCCCGCCGTGACAGCGGTGGTCGGGGCGTAGGCGTTGTTCCAGGTGGCCCCGTTCCAGGTGGCGGACTGCACGTACGGGGCGTTGTCGGCGGCGCCGTTGCCGTTGATCGTCAGTGTCCCGCCCGACGGGAGTGTCACCACTGCCTGCGTGAACAGGGGTGAGCCCAGGGCGAGGTCGGCGGTACCCGGGGTTTCGGGGTACATGCCGAGCGCGGACCACACGTACCAGGCGCTCATCGCGCCGAGATCGTCGTTGCCGTCGGCCAGGCCGCCGGGGGTGTTGGCCCAGATCTGGTCCTGGATCGCCCGGACGGTGCCCTGGGTCTTGTAGGGCTGCCCGGTGTAGTCGTACTCCCAAGGCAGTTCGATGCTGGGCTCGTTGCCGACCCACGCGTAGCCCTTGTCGCCGGTGTAGCTGCGCAGCACGGTGTCCAGGTAGTGATTCATGGCCGTGTTGCCGCCCTTGGCGTGTGCCAGACCGCCGATGTCGAACGGGATCATCCCGGTGTAGATCCAGGAGTCGGCTTCGACCATGTCGGTGCCGCTGGTCGGGTCGAAGCCGCCCGTCCAGGAGCCACTGGCGTTACGCGGTTCGACGAAGCCGGAGGCGGGGTTGAGTACGTTGCGCCAGCCCTGGGCGCGGTTGGCGTACGTCTTCTGGTTGCCGGTGTCGCCAAGTGCCCCGGCCATGGCGGAGATTGCGAAGTCGGCCGTGTTGTACTCCAGCGTGGTGGCGACCGGTCCGTAGAAGTTGCAGCAGCCGTAGCTGCCGTCGTGCGGCATGTACCCGGGCGAGTTCAGGTAGTTGACGCCCGGCCGGTCGTTGTTGGTGGTGCTCGCCTGTTTGATCATGTCGGCCAGGGCCGTCGTGGTGTCGAAGTCCCTGGCGCCGAAGGCGTAGTAGTCGGCGAGGATGGCGTCGGCCGGGTCGCCCACCATGACGTAGGACTCGCCGTTGTTCTCAGACCACTTGGGGAAGATTCCGGTCTGGGTGTAGTCGTCGACCATCGACTGGGCGGTGTCCGAGGCCGCCTGGGGTGCGATCAGGCCTTCGAGTTGGGCCTGCGAGCGGTAGATGTCCCAGCCGGAGTAGTTGGCGTACACCGCCTTGTGACCGGTGTCCACGGTGTGCGTCTTACCGTCGAAACCGTAGTACTGGCCGTTGGTGTCGCTGATCACGTTCGGGTGCAGCAGCGAGTGGTAGAGCGCGGTGTAGAAGCTCTGTTGCTGTGCGGCCGTCCCGCCGGCGATCTGTATTTTGCCCAGTGCGCTGTTCCAGGCGTTCTGCGCGGCGGTGCGGGTCGCGTCGAAGTCCCAGCCGGTGTTCTCCCCGGCCCGGTTGGCCGTCGCGTTGGCGATCGAGACGTAGGAGATGCCGACCTTGGCCTGCACCACCGGGTTGGCGGTGGTGTTGAAGGTGACGTAGCCGTTCGAGGCGGCGGCGTCCGGGGAGGCACTCCCCTTGGCCGCCTTCGGGGCGGCCGCGGTGGGGGTCTTGCCGTGGAGGACCGGCTTGTTGGGCTTCTCGGCGGCATTCTTGGACGCGGTGCCGGGCTTCGAGGGGGTGACGGCCGAAGTCTTCGCGATCGAGGCGCCCTGCGAGGTGAACGGCTGGTCGAAGACCATGTCGAAGTACACGCTGTACGTGTTCCCCGCACCGCAGAAGCGGCCGCTGGTGACCTGGCCGCTCACCTCGGTGTTCGAGACTTTGGTGAACTGCGTCGAGGTGGCGCCGTTCTGGCTTCCGGTGAGTTTGAAGATCAGGTTGGCCTGGCTGCTCGACGGAAAGGTGAACCGCGCCATACCGCTGCGGGTCGTGGTGGTCAGCTCGGTGGTCACCTGGTTGTTGAGGGCGACCTTGTACGAGCCGGCGGTCGCGGATTCGTTGGCGTGCGAGAACGCGTCCGTGGCACCGGTGTTCACCGTGCCGACCGTGGGCAGCACCGGTATGTCGCCGGCCGCACCGCAGCCGGGTCCGGCGATGTGCGTGAGGCTGAAGCCGGTGATGGAGGAGTCGTTGTACTCGTAGCCTCCGCCGTCGGGCCGCGACGGCGTGTCCGGGCTCCACTGCACCATGCCGAACGGCACGTCGGCCCCGGGGAAGTCGTCAGCCTGGTTCGACGTCCCGATGAACGGGTTGACCACCGTGGCCGGCGACGAGACCAGCGCGGCCTTGTCCGCTGCCCACGCCGGTGACCACAGTCCGGCCGCTGCCAGTGCCGCAGCCGCGAGTAAGCCGATGGCGGCCGTTCCGGGGGGTCTCGGCAGTCGTGTCATCACGGGGTTTCTCCTCTACTCGGGGGCGGGAGGCGGAGATTGACAACGTTGTCCTCGTTCGAGAGCGCGAGACTTGCTCACCTGCTGTCGGCCGGTCGAGATTGACAACGTTGTCGTATCGCCGGATCGGGGTACCGGGCGATGCGACGTATTGAAGGGACCCCGGGGCCGCGAGCGCCTGGGGGCACAGACGAGAACTCTTCGTGAAGCTAGCTACAAGGCAGGGGCATGTCAACGAATCGCGCAAGCGCCGGGTTTCGAGCCCATCAGGGCCTCGCGTCGAGCCGCGGGCCCTGGCCGGCGCACCGGGGCCGGTGGAATGAGAACCCGTCGGCCCGCCCGGCGCAGCCGACGACGGCGGGCTCAGCCTGTGCTTGGGCACGGGCCAAGCGGCAGGACTCGGCGCCGGTCCGGATGACGGCGCCGCTGAGGTCGGCCGGTCGGCGACGGTCGCGCGGAGCCGACGGACGGTGAACGTCCTTGTGTGACCGGAGAAGAACTCGTTGGACGCGGTCTCTGCGCCGGTCCGCTCCTTGAGGTCAATTGACGTGCGCTCGCGCACCCGACGCACGCTGGAGCGTTGGGTGCGGGCGTGATGCGGCCGTGTGCTTCCGTACGGTCGCCACGCCCCCGCCGGGACCTTGTGGTGCGGGTCGGCGCCCCTCGACGATGAGCGCGGGCAGCCCGCTCCGGCCGGGAGCCCACGTGTCCCCGGGCGGATCGCGCCGAGGGGCGGATGCCGGACGTGCAGGCCGATTTGGACGTGGTGCTCCTCTCCGGGCGAACCCGGTAGGGCACTTCTCGGGGAGGGCCGATGGACGCAATGGATCCGCTCACCTTCGACCGTCGCGTGGCGGTGGTCACCGGTGCCGGGCGCGGGCTGGGCCGGGAGTACGCGATGCTCCTGGCGACGCGGGGCGCGAACGTAGTGGTCAATGACGTGGGTACCGGGATCGACGGTCGTGGTTCGTCCGCGTCGCCCGCGCATGCGGTGGCCGAGGAGATCCAGGCGATGGGCGGGGAGGCCGTCGCGGACCTTCACGACGTCTCCACCACGGCCGGTGCGCAGGCAGTCGTGGCCACCGCCGTCCAGCGGTGGGGTCGGCTGGACATCGTGGTCAACAACGCGGGGATCTCGATCCTGCGTCCGCTCACGGACCTCAGCGATGACGAGTGCCGCCGGGTGCTGGACACGCACGTGGGCGGGACGTTGAACATGCTGCGAGCTGCCTGGCCGCACATGGTCGCCGCAGGTTACGGACGCATCGTGAACACCTGCTCGGACGCGCTGTTCGGCGACACCGGACTCAGTGTCTACGCCGCGGGCAAGGGCGCCGTCCTGGGGCTGACGAAGTCGCTGGCGGCCGAGGGCGCCGGGCACGGGATCAAGGTCAACGCGGTGGTCCCCATCGCCGGCACCCGGATGTCCCTGGAGGCGGTCCAGGGCGACGACTTGATGACCGGCCTCCTCACGTCCTTGTTCCCCGCCCGGCATGTCGCTTCCGTGGTGGCGTTCTTGGCCCACGAGAGCGTGCCCTGCACCGGGGAACTGCTCCACGCGGCCGGCCGCCGGATCGGGCGGATCTTCCTGGGAGCCACGGACGGCATCCTTTTCAAGGAGGACCCGACTCCGGAAGCGATCAGCGAGCACTTTCTCCAGGTCGGCAATGCCGAGTCCTTCCGTACGCCGGAGACCGTCAGTGCGTCCATGGCCTTCTCGCTCGGCCGGCTGGGCACCGGCGACACGGCCCCGCTGGCCCTCGACCTGACCACACCGACTGCGCAGGCCTGAGGCGGGACGGCGATCACCGCAAGGCGCACTCCCTCCCACCGTTCACCTCAGGTCCCGCGACCTCGCCTCTCGGACACCGAATCAGGGATCACGCAACAGGCCCACCCTCCTCCGATGCCAAGGGAACCCGTGCCACAGGACATCGACTTCGACCTCCCCGCCCCCACTGGGATCAGCCCCGACCTCGACGGCGCACGCCGACGCAACCTCGACTGGGTCGACGGCCTGGGTCTTGTCGGCGACGGCCCGTCGCTGGCCTGGTACACCTCCTGGGACATGCCGCGGCTGGCCGCGCTGGGATTCCCCTACGCGCGAGGGGCTGCCCTGGAACTGTGCGCGGACGCGATGGCGTTGTTCTTCGTCTTCGACGACCAGTTCGACGGCTCGCTGGGCCAGGCCCCCGCCCGGGCCGCGGCCGTCTGCCAGCAGCTGATCGACATCGTCCACGGCGCCCTCCCCGGCCCCAACGCGGACCCCTGCTCACGGGCGTTCGCCGACGTCTGGGCGCGCAGCACCGACGGAGCGCATCCGGGCTGGATCACACGGACCGCACACGAATGGGAGTACTACTTCGCGTCCCAGGCCCACGAGGCGATAGGCCGACTCCGCGGGACCCCCGCGGACATGGAGACGTACCTCCAGGTCCGACGCGGCATCGCCGGTACCGACCTGCCACTCTCCCTCGGCGAGAGGGCGGCCGGCATCACCGTCCCCGCGTCCGCGTTCCACAGCCCGCAGTTGCGGATCATGAGGCAGACGGCCATCGACGTCACCTTCATGTGCAACGACGTCTACTCGTTGGAGAAGGAGGAAGCGCGCGGCGACATGGACAACCTCGTCCTGGTCATCGAACACAGCCGGCGCTGCACGCGCGCCGAGGCCGTCGCCGACGCCCGCCGGGAAGTCCGACGACGCGTCGAGCGGTTTCAGGAACTCGCCCTCCAACTCCCCTTACTGTGCGCTCAGTTGCAGCTGAGCGGTCGAGCGGCGGCGGCCGTGGAGACGTACGTCGAGATCATGGGCGCGTGGATGAGCGGCTATCACGCCTGGCAGACCCGGACCGACCGCTACACGAGCGCCCTCCATGTCCTCCCCCGCACCGGGCCCGGCTACTTCGAGCGGATAATCGGCGCGTGACGACACCGCGCACGTGAACGCGGCTCCGGTCAGATGAAGTCCGGCAGGAACCGATTCACCGCCCGTGCCCGTCGAGAACGGTCATCGGTTTGCGTCGGCGCTTCAACTCCGCCCGCAGATCGGTGAGATACCGGGTGAACGCGTCCGCCGCCCCCAACACTGTGCGGATGTGACGGCCGAGATCGAACCGGACTCGCCAACCGGGTTCCACGCGGCGCTCGTTGCCATACCTTGGGCGTATGGCGCTGCATCACCACAGTGACCGTCCGTGGCGCGTGAGGGTGGACGACGAGCATGGTTCGCCCTGTGGCGCCGGAGTACTGCTCGACGACCGGCATGTCCTCACCTGCGCGCACGTGGTCCGGTTCGCCGGAGCCGCGCCCGGGGGCACCACGTCTCAGGTGCGGATCACCAGTGTGGCGTGCCGCCCGGAGTGGACCCGCACCGCGCACGTCGCCATGAGCACGTGGGTGCACGACCACAGCACCCAGCGCGGCGACGTGGCACTGCTCGAACTCGACGAACCGACCGACTGCGGCACCCGGACCAGGCTGTGGAAGGCTCCCATCTCCGGCGGCACGGTCCAGGTCTACGGCTTTCCCCACGACGAGCCGTTCGGCATGGGGGCGGACGCGCGGCTGGCGGGATCGGGGCACCGCCGCGGCGAGTGGGGCCTTCTGAAGCGGTTGCGCGAGGGCGACCCGTGGATCGAGCCGGGCTACTCGGGTGCCGGGGCGATGGCGGTGGGCGGCGAGTTCGACGGTCACGTCATCGGCATCGTGGTGGCCGACTACGTCAACGGCGACGCGAAGGCGGCCTGGATGCTGCCGACCGAGACGATACTGACGTATCTGCCCGGGATCGAGGAGTTCACCGGTGGTAGCCGCAACAACGAACTGGGCCCATTGCACGGCGAGTTGCCCGGCAACGTGCTGGGCGACCCGCTCCGCCTCGCGCTCACGCAGGAGCTCACCCGGCTGCTCGACAGCGACTGGTCCGGCACCGTCGTCGTCGGCACCGGCGGTACGACCGCCGTGGGCGACTCCTGGCTCGTCCGTCTGGTGCGAACGGCCGATCCGGCGGCCCGGGCCGGCGTCAGCGACGCCGAACTCACCGGTGCCCCCGGGGACACCGTCCTCGGGCTCGGTACCTTCGACGCCGCCTACGACGCGCACGGCAAGTCGGTCGCCGACGTCAGCGGCTACCTCACGGACCGTTTCGGGCTGTCCGGCGGGGACCCCCAGGACGTACGCCGACAGCTCCTGCGCCGCGAGCCGGCCGCCTGTCTGGTGGTGGGCGGCGTCGACCGGGCCCAGGACCCGGAGGCCCTCTTGCGGGAACTGCTGGGGCAGTTGGCCGCCCGCGCCCGGTCGCGCGGCGTCCGCCTCGTCCTCGGCTTCGAGGGCGTGCCACCGGCAGGCCTCGCCTACGACGTCTCCCTCGACCCCGAACCGCTGCGCGGCGACGCCGTCCGGGTCGTGACCGCAGCCGAGGTCGACACGGTCGTGGGCCGCCTCACGGCACAGGAGGACACCTCGTCCGCGTTGCAACAGGAGTGGGGCGTACGGTTCTTCGCCGCGCCCCGGCTACCGCCCCGCGCCGCGCCCCGGCTACGGGTCCGGCTGGCCGTCGCCCGGGCAACGGAACCCGGCCACGAGCTCACCGCGATCCACGACCGGGCCGACGAGGCCCGCGCGGCCCTGGTCCTCTTCGACCATGATCTGCGCCGGATGATCACAGCTCACGAGGACCTCACCGCCGCGCTGGAACTGCACCGGGTCCGGGCCGCCCGTCACTTCGGCGCCGAGGACCGGCAGCTCGCCGAGCGATACGGCCCCGCCGTCCGCGCGCTGCGGATCGAGCCGATCGACCTCCACATCGCCCGTACCCGGGTCAAGCGCTACATCGACGAGGTCAACCGACGGTTCGAGGAGAGGTGAGGTGACCGATGGGCACGAACCGTCCGATGTGCAACCGCTCCGACTGCGGGCGCGGCACGATCGACGAACAGGGCTTCTGCGACGTGTGCGACCGGCAGCCGCTTCCGCGGGACGCCACGGTGTCGGTGCCCCGCGCCCCGGAAGCCGAACGGCCGGCGCGGGGCGGCGCGAGCATCGGCGTGGCGCAGGTACGCCCGGACCCCTGGTACGGCCTCGGCCTGGTCGACGCCGATCAGGCCCCGCGGGCCCCGGACACTCCGCTGGGCTCGTCGGACCCGGTCGCCGAGGCGCACCGCTTCTGTCCCAACCCCTCTTGCAGGCAGCCGGTCGGCCGCGGCCACGACACCGATCCGGGCCGGACCGCCGGCTTCTGCCCGCACTGCGGCACCCGTTTCGACTTCGCCCAGCCCGACGGTCTCACCATCGCCGATCGCTACGACGTCGTGCGCGTCCTCGGCTCGGGGGCGTTCGGCGCCGCCTACCTGGCCCACGACCGCAATCTCGCGACCGACGTCGTCCTCAAGGCCCTGCACAAGTCCGTCGCCAGGACCGCCCTGCACGAACGGGACGTCCTGGTCGAGCTCCGGCACGAGAGCATCGTCCGCATCCTCGGCTACGAGCCCGAAGGGCCCCACCTCGTCCTCGAATACGTGCCGGGCGAGCCGCTCTCGGCCCGCGACGACGATCGTCTCGAAACCCTCCTCGCGCACGGCGTCCGCGTCCTCCAGGCGCTCGACTATCTGCATGCCCGGGGTCTGCTGCACTGCGACGTCAAGCCTCTGAACATCATCCGCTTCCGGGAAGAGGGCCCGGCGGGCGCGCTCGACCGGGTGCGGCTCATCGACTTCGGCGCGGTGCGCAGCCACACGACGGACACCGGGCCGGTCGTGGCGTACACGAAGGCGTACGCGCCCCCGAAGACCGATCCGGAGCATCTGCACCCCACCCCCGGCTTCGACCTCTACGGACTGGGCATGACCCTGCGTGAGGTGTGCCGAGCCCGTTGGACGGACCGTTCCGCACCGGGCGTCGACTCGCTCCATCTGCTGCTGGACCGTGCCACGGACCCCGAGCGGCCGTGGTGCCGATTCGTGTCGGCCCGGCAGTTCGCGGAGCAGCTCAGCGGAGTCATCCGGCAGGTCGTGGCGGCCCCGCCGACGCGTCGCCAGGTGGCCCGTCCCTCGGCCCTGTTCGGCTCGGTGCCCGAACCGCTGCACGGCGGGCTCGGCGCGGCCCGGCCCCTTGCCCACTGGGTCGAGGCGCAGGCACAGGAGAACGGGCCGCTGAAGCTGACCGCGCCGTTCTCCACGCCGGACCCCGGCGACGTCGCGGCCGCCCTTCCGGCGCCCCTGTCCGATCCCGACGACCCGGGCGTCACGGGCTCGTCCGGCGGCGCGCTGGCCGAGAGCCGGCTCGCCCTGCGCAGAAGGGACGCCGTGTCGGCGGCACGACGGCTCGCGGCGGCCGGCCTGCCCGAACGGCACTGGCTGCCCGACTGGTACCGCGGCCTGATCGCACTGGCCGAAGGGCGTCCGGAGCGCGCAGCCGTCGTGCTCACCGAGGTACGCGGGGCCCTTCCTGGTGAGCTGATACCGCAACTCGCCCTCGGCCTGTGCGCCGAAATGCGCGGGGACCGCGTGGTCGCGCGGTCCCAGTACGGAACGGTCTTCGACACCACCCCCGCGCTCGGCGCGGCCGGTTTCGGCCTGGCCCGCGTCCTGCTGCTGGCCGGCGAACGCGCGAAGGCGGTGGACGTCGCCGAACAACTGGCCAAGGAGTTCCGCTACGAACGCGAGGCGCGCGTGGCGGCCGTGCGCCTGCTTGTCATGGTCCTCTCCGAGCCCGGCCACCCGGCGCCGACCGAGGACGACGTCTCCCGTGCGAGAGCGGCCCTGCCCGGCCTCGACGTGGACGAGGCGGCGACCGCCGCGCTGCGTGCCGAGATCCAGTACGCGGAGTTCCTGCACACCCACGACCGGCTGAAGCTGTCCGACGCGGTCCGCGCCCTCGGCCCGCACGCGCTGACCGAGCGCGAGTACGTCGCACTGGTGGACCTGGCGAACCGGCTGCGCCCGGAGCTGAGTTGGGGATGGCCGCGAAAGCGCGGCAGAACAGGTCGTACCCGTTTCGGAGGGACACGCGGCAGGCTAGGCTCCTGACACGTTCCGTCGAGGAAGCGAGCACGCTCCGTAGGAGAGAAGACGCAGCGACACGGACGGGTGATACCGGTGGGGGACAGGTCTCCGTTAGGGCTCGGCTTCACCCTGGAAGTGGACGCATCCTCGGATCTGCCCTACGACGGGCGACGCGCGGACGCCCTGATCACCGTCACGGCGCAGTCCGCCGAGGCCGCGGCCGAGCAGCGCGCCAACGCCGAAATCCTCATCATGGACCGCTCGTTGTCCATGTCCGGCTACAAACTGGACGAGGCCAAACGCGCGATGTGCGCGGCCATCGACACCCTGCGGGACGGCACTCTGCTCGGGGTCGTCGCCGGCAACCACCGGGCCGACGTCGTCTTCCCCGCGACGGGTGGGCTGGCCCGCGTCGACGCCCGGACCCGGGAGGACGCCAAGCGCCGGGTCGCCCGCCAGCTCTCGGAGGGCGGCACGGCGATCGGCCAGTGGCTGGCCTGCGCCCGTGACCTCTTCGCGGCGGTGGAATCCCCCGGCGCGGTGCACCACGCGGTGCTCTACACGGACGGCAAGAACGAGCACGAGACACCCGAACAACTCGGGGAGATCCTCACGACGTGCACCGACCGGTTCGTCTGCCACGCCAGGGGCTTGGGTGAAGACTGGCATTACGCCGAGCTTCTCCGCGTCACCGAGGCCCTGCACGGCACCGCCGAGGCCGTCGTGACCATCTCCGACCTCACGGAGGACTTCACCCGCCTGATGCGCGAGGCGCAGCAGATCGTCGTACCCCGGGTGTATCTGGGCCTGCGCCTCAACAACCGTTTCCAGCTCGCCTTCGTACGGCAGACCCGTCCCGTCGAGGCCGAGCTGGCGGCACGCCAGCAGCGTGACACCGAGACGCACATCCCACTGGGCTCCTGGCCGCCGGACAGCCGTCAGTACCAGATCTCCCTCCGCTTCGAGCCCGACACCCTGACCGTCGACGAGACGCTGCGCGCCGTCCGTGTCACCCTGCACGCCGAGTTCCCCGACGGAGCCCGTCGGCCCTGCTCCGAGAGCGCGGCCATGGTCGTGTGCCGCCGCTCGACACCGGGCTTCGCCGTCGCCCGCTCGCTGGACCTCACCCGCGTCGAGAACGAACGCGAACTCGGCATGGCCATGCGCGCCTGCGCGGACGCCCAACTGCGCGGAGATCTCGACCGCGCGGACCGCGAACTGCGCCTGGCGATCGGCCTCGCGGAGTCCATCCCTGACGCCGAGCGCCTTGAGTTGCTGCGCGAGGTCGCGGTCGAGGGCCCCGACGGTCGGCTCCGCGTGCGGCGGAACGTGTCCCGAGGCCAGATCCAGAGAATCGGCGTGACCTCGACCAGGACCACCGGAGGACCGGTCGACCCGCGCCACCCGCCGTCCCGCGAACCCGGGTTGCCGCGCGTGTGTCCAGGGTGCGGTACGACGTCGACGTCGGCCACGGCCAAGTTCTGCGAGGAGTGCGGGCGTCGGTTCGACGACGCGGGTGCGGCCGGTGGGCCATGGGACGCCTCGTGACCGGCGTGCGGCGGCGCGTACCCCATCCGATCGTGGTGCTGCGGTGGCTCAGGACGGGTGTGCTGGGCATGGTGGCGGTGATGGCGCTGCTGTGTCTGGTGGTGGCGAACCGGGCCGGAGAGGAGATCGCCGCCGCTCACCGCACGACGACGGCCATCCAGCACATCGGCGCGGCCTACGACGAAGCGGGGAAGGCGGACGACGCGCTCCGAGCCGTCTCCCGGACCGGGGCGATCGACCTGACCGGCACCGGCGATGACTTCGCCGACGCCGCCGCCCGCGTGACCTCCCACCTCACCTCGGCGACCGAGGGCAACGCGGCCGGAGAGCGGGGACTGAGCCATCTCCAGTTCGTTCAGGGCCAGTTGGCCATGTGCGTGCGCATGGCCAACCCAGCGGTGCTCGACGGGGAACCCGCATTGGCGATGGCGCGCGCCGCACTGGACGACGCGCCCGAGTACGACGGCAGGGACCCGGTCCCCTTCACCGGCGGCCTCAGACAATCGCTCAGGGATCTGCAGGAGTTGGAGGTCCAGGCCCGCCATGACCAGCTCAGGTCGGGGTGGCGCGACCCCCGTCTCCTCTGGCCCCTGTTCATGGGACCGGCGGCGGTCGTACTGCTGCTGATCGGTACGACTGGACACATGGTCGCCCGCCACTTCAGGCGGTACCCCGGCCCGGCACTGATCGGGGTCCCGCCGGCCACGGCGTCGATCGGAGTGGCCATGTGCACGACGGACCCGCTCACCCCGGCGATCGCGCTGCCCGTGCTCGCCACCGCCGGCGTGCTCGCGTACCTGGCCTATCGCCCCCGTCTCGCCGAGTACAGGTTCCCTCACTCATGAGAAGACTCACCGCACCACTCCCGCGCTGCGCTCTGGTCCTCGGTCTACTGCTGACGCCGGTCGGGTGCGCCGAACCGGAGAAGGACAAGGTGACGATCATGGTCCCCTGGTCCGGCACTGAGTTCAAGGCGTTCTACGCGGTCGTCAAGGACTTCGAGCGCGACCACGACATCGACATCGAACCGCAGGTCACCCGGGCCCTGACCCAGCAGCTCGACGCCGCGGTGGCCGCGGACGCGGAGCCCGACCTGGCGGTGCTGCCCAGTGTCGGAGCCATCGCCAAGTACCGTCAGGCAGGCGCCCTTTCGAAACTCGACGTCGACACGCACGCCTATGTGCAGCCCCTCCGAGGTCTCGGCATGAACGGAAAGGACGTCTACGCCGTCCCGGTCAAGGCCGACATCAAGAGTCTCGTCTGGTACGACGCCAGGCTGACCGCGCGGCCTCCCGGAAGCTGGAGCGCTCTGCGGGACCGGTCCGACCACTGGTGCCTGGGACTGGAGTCCGGCCCCACGTCCGGCTGGCCCGGCGCCGACTGGATAGCGGACATCCTGCTCGCCGACGAGGGCGTGGGCCCGTACACCGCCTGGGCCTCGGGCGAAGGGCGCTGGGACAAGGGGCCGGTCAAGGCCGCGTGGACCGAGTGGGGGGACCTCGTGGCAGGTGCTCGCAAGGGCGCGGCCACGTTCAACTTCCGCGCCGCCACGGAGAAGATGGCCAAGGCGGGGTGTTCCCTGAGCCACGGCGCCCTGTCCGCGATGGCTTTCGACTCGGCCCAGGTGAAGACGGACGGCTACACGTACGTACCGTCCTCCCGTGGAGCGCTTCAGGTCTCGGCGGACTTCGTCGGAAAGTTCACCGGGAACAGGAGCGCCGACGAGTTCATCAAGTACCTGGCGAGCCCGCGGGCCCAGCGGACCTGGGTCAACGAACCCGGCTTCGCGCTGTCCGCCGACAACAGGGTGACGGCGTACGACAACGCCACTCAGGGACGGATCGCCGCGATGCTCCGCTCCTCCCGCTACACCCTTTGCTTCAGCGCCGCCGACGCGATGGATCCCGACGTGTCCGCCGCCTTCTACCGGGCGGTCCTGAACTACACGGACGGCAAAGACCTCACCCCACTCCTGGTGGCCCTCACCAGGGTTCAGAGGGAACTCGGATACACCCATCCAGGATCCCCGCCACCACCCGGACCACTCTGCAGTCCCCCGAACCACCCCTGATCGTTCCAGGAGCCTCCATGCCGGACGCCATCCGGTTCACCCTCGACGACGGCAGCGTCGTCCTCGTGGCCCCGCCCGCCCGCACGGGCACCGGCGTCGTGGGCCTGGGAACCCGTCTGGAGAGCACGGGGAGCACCGTGCGCGCGGCCCCTGGCGCCGATCACCTCCGCGGCCTCCGAGGTGATCGGTCAGTTGGCGTGGAACCGCTCCCCACACGGAATCGCCCCGGACCGCGCGGCCCAACTCCCCTAGCGGCAAAGGCAGTCGTCCCGTCTGCCGGGCCGTCAGGTACGCGTGCGGGGCACCGTGGAACGGGTCCGGGCCTGCCGGAACTCACGCCCAGTTCTGCCGGGTGGAGACGGCGTTGGCATGTTCGCCGCACAGGCGCTGGAACTCGCCGCTCGGCAGCGTGGCACCGTAACGACGCAGGTCGGAGACCGGGACGGTGCGGGTCTTCCCGTACTCGGCCCAGCTCTGCCTTCCCTCGCTGTCCCAGGTGGACGGGCAGGCCAGCCGAGTGAAGCCCGGGCGGCCGTCCTTGTCCTTGCTGGTGACGTAGAACGCGAGGACGGCGTCGGGGCGGACGGACTCGATGATGATCGGCCGGTCCTTGCGCATCTCGGCGTCCTCCTCGTAGGCGACTTCCGCCCACCAGACCTCGCCTGCCCGGGCGTTCGCGTAGGGAGCCTGGTTCTTCCTGCGGCCGGAACGGACGAAGAACCAGACGCACACCGGGACGGCGACGATCGCGAGGAGAATCGCCATCGAGATCAACTGGCCGGTGGCCCAGAAGACCGGCGCCATGAGGAGTATCGCCAGAAGGTCTCGGGCGACCGGCTTGAGGGAGGCGGGAAGCTTCCCGCTGACGATTCGGGAGAGCCGCCACCAGACGAACGACGCGCCCGCGTAACCGAGCGTCAGAAGTATCCGGGTGGCCTGGTCCACTCCGTCGCCCACGACCAGGAAGCACACGAACGCCACCGTGAGGGGCCACACCAGGTGGATCGCCCAGGTGGTGGGTCGGGTCCCGCTCGACCCCCGCAGGTGGTCGCGGTACGGCTTGGGTATGTCCGGCATGAGGCTCCCGTCCTGTCGGCCGTTCCCCGTCGGGTCGTGCCGTATGGCCTTCTGAGTCGGTGCAGTTCCACGGTTCGCGGCGAGTTCCCGGCGGACCGCGGCTTCCTCGCAGGGGTCTCCCGGGCGACCCGCGGAGCGCACCGGCCGACAGCGCCTCCGCATGTGAAGGCGCCGTGATCAACCAGTGCAGTGATCTTCATATCCTCAAGTACGTGTATCCGGCAACCCTTCGCTTCACCCCCCGTGACCTGGGGCGAGCGTCGTCGACGGCGGAGACTCTTCGCCCGTCGGCACCGGCTCCGCGGCACGGCGCACACGATCACGCCAACGATCGTTTCCAGCCAGGAAACACCTGTTTCCATTCGAATGTCGCCCGCGTAGGGTTCGGTTACACAACGACCCGTCAAACCCTCGGGAGCACATCGGTGGAGCCTCTCCCCGGGACTCTTCGAAGCCTGAACGCGCTTATCGAAGAGCTGGAGCCGAACAGATCGCAACTCCTCGATCCCGATGCGCCGGTGGTCAGGGTTCTGGGGGTCTCCGAGCCCTGGGCGTGCCCGGTGAGCGAGGGCGAGCAGATGCCCGACGGATCGCTCCCGCGCCGACTCGCCAAGCCGTTCCGAGCGGAAGCGTCGACAGGGGAAGCTTTCTTCACGGCTGCCGGGCGCGGCGCCGTCCTGGCCGGCGTCTTTCCGTCGCTGCGGCCCGAGGGGGATCAGGGCTGATGAGAAAGCACGAAGTGCGCGAAATGAAAGAGCTCCTGACCGAGTTGGGCAAGGACGCGGCGAACGTGATCAGGAGCCGCCCCGCACCGGCGGAGGCGGTGATGCGGGCCTTTTGCGACGCCCTGGAGAAGCGCACCGGCAGACCGATCGACATGCTCTTTCGGGCTTTCCCGCCTGAACTGCACGTCTCGGGACTGCGGTTGGACCTGGGCGACCGCTCGATGATCGTCGTCGAGGAGAACACGACCGTCGAGTCGAAGCTCGTCATTCTGGGCCACGAGCTGTATCACGAGGCCAAAGGGGACTGCCACCACGCCACCGCCGGCATCCCGGCGGCAGCTCGCGCACTCACCGACGCGCCGGACGAATCCGCGATCCAACGTGCCGCCGAGCTGATCCTCGCGTCCAAGAACGTTCCCCTCGACGCTGTACGGGCCGTGTCGGCGCGTCTGTCCGCAGACGCCCACGAGACCAGCGCCGAATCCTTCGGGTTACTCTTCGGCGTCGCGGTTCGCACCTGGGTCGAGGGGCTGCCGTACGCCCAGAGCCCCACCACGGCAGCCACCGTCGAAGGCCGACTGAAACTGTCGCTCGGGAACAGGAGCGGGCTGCTGCAATGAGCCTTCGCCTTCCCTACATCGTCCCTACCGTCCTCCTCGCGACAGCCCTCGCCCTCAAAGCACCCACTTTCCTGCGGGCCTCCCGCGACCCGGACGTACGGGCCACTGTCGTGCTCCTGGCCTGCGGAACAGCTGTCTTCGTCGTCGTCACGCCGGACACGATCCTGTGGCTCAACAACGTCAGCGGCGTGGCGAACATCGCCGCTCCCATCGCGTACAGCCTGCTGACGCTGTTCTGCGCCATCCAGCTGACGATGATCATGCGGTGGCGGGAACCGCCCTCCGGCCGACGGCGGCGGCGCATGTTCACCGTCTCCTGGATCCACGCGGGGATCGTCGCCGCCCTCTGGACCACGTTCCTGATGGCCGACGTTCCCGTACCGCGCATCTACGACCTCGACACCTACTACGCGACCACGCCCTGGATGCAGGAACACATCCTCCTGTACCTGATCAACCATGCGGTATCGGTGGTGGTGGCCGCGTACTTGCTGTGGATCTGGTTCCCCCAGGTCACCGACCGGTGGCTGAAGACGGGTGTCGTCGTCCTCCAGGCCGGCTTCGCCCTGGGCCTCCTGTTCGACACGACCAAACTGATCGCCATCGTCGCTCGCTGGACGGGCCACGACCTCGACTTCCTCAGCACGCAGGTCGCGCCCCAGTTCGCGTTCGTCGAGGCCGTCCTGGTGGCTCTCGGGTTCATCGCCCCTCAGGCGGGACCGTTCGTGCAAGGGTGGGCCCGCAACAAGGCCGCCTACCGGAGACTGCGCCCCCTCTGGCGGATCCTGCGCGACACCAGAGCTTCCGCCGCGACCGCGTCCTTCGGCCTGTGGACTCCCCTCGAACTACGCCTCATGCAATGTCAGCAGCGCATCCACGACGCGCTTCGCGTCCTTGGTCCCTACTTCGACCACGGTCTGCACCAGCGGGCCTACACCACGGCGCTGGCCGAACTCGGCGCGGAGCGGGCCCACGGAGTCGCCGGAGCCCTCGCCCTCCAGGCCGCCGTCGACGCCTACGGCGACAAGGCACTCCATGACGCCCGCGATCAGCCTGCCCAGATCGGCGCCGGCGTGAGCGACCACCTCGACGCCATCGCGCGAGCGCTGTCCCGCCCCCACGTCCTCGACAGCATCCGCCAGCAGATATCTCCAGCAGAGAGCGCCCCGACCCATGCATGAGAGCACACCGGCCCGCCGACCGAGGGTCATTGTCATAGGCGCGAGCGCCGCCGGTCTGTTCGCCGCCGCGGCGTTCGCCCCGGCCGCCGACGTCACCGTCGTCGAGCGCGACACCCTCCCTGCCGGGCCCGAAGCACGCAAGGGTGTCCCGCAGGCACATCACGCCCATCTGCTGTGGGGTGGCGGGGTGTTGGCCTGCGAGGAGTTGTTGCCCGGCCTGTTGGACGAGGCCGTCGAGCAGGGCGCGCGCCTGGTCGGCGTCATGGGTGACATGGTCAGCATGGCCCCGAACGCGGTGTGGTTCCGCCGGTTCAGGACACCGCACCGCGTTCTTGTCTGCTCCCTCCCGCTGCTGCACCACGTCCTGCGCACCCACGTGCTGCGCGCCGGCGCCATAACGCTGCGGGAGGGTGTCACCGTCAAGAGCCTGAAGGGAACCGCCGCCGCTGTCACGGGTGTTGTGCTCGACACCGACGGAACGGAGGAGAGCCTGGACGCCGATCTGGTGGTCGACGCCTCCGGCCGAGGCACCCGGGTGACGACGTGGCTGGCGCGTCTGGGCCTGCCGGGTGTCGAGGAGCGCGTGGTCGACGCCGGTGTGACCTACGCGTCCCGCTACTACAGGGCGCTTGGCACCAGTGCGGAGACCGGCTTCCCCCTGGTCAACGTGCAGGCCAATCCGGAGCGTCCGCCCGGGCGCGGCGGGATCATCGTTCCGGTCGAGGGCGGTCGATGGCTGGTCACCCTGAGCGGGACCCGCGGCGGAGAGCCCACGTCCGATCCCGACGACTTCCTGGAGTTCGCGCACCGCCTCGGTGACCCGGTCATCGGAGACCTGCTGAAGGGCGCCGAGCCGCTGGGACCGGTCCGCATCTCGCACAGCACGGCCAACCGGCGACGCTACTTCGAGAAACTGCCCGACTGGCCGGAGGGGCTTGTCGTCGTCGGTGACGCCGTCGGGAGTTTCAACCCCGTCTACGGCCACGGGATGGCCGTCGCGGCGAAATGCGCGCGGGAGATCATCGCCGTCCTGAAGTCCGCCGGTGTCCGCACGCCCGGCATCGCCCGGCGCCTGCAGCGTGCGGTGGCGCAGCCCGTCGGCGACGCGTGGGACCTGGCGATCGGGCAGGACGCCAGGTATCCAGGAGCCTCCGATACCGAGCTCAACGCCGTCGAACGTCTCCTGGCCCGCTACGTCGACCTCTGTGTGAGAACGGGTGCCCGCAACCCCCGCGCCCTGCACGCTCTTCTGGACGTCATGAGCCTCGAAAAGCGCCCGACCCGGCTGTTCTCCCTGGACATGCTCTGGCCGATGCTCTTCGGCAGGAAGCTGCCGTTCCAGCCGACGGCCCCACTCACCAGCGCCGAACTGGACTCCACCCTGCGCTGACGGCAGCCTGCTTGAGGGGGCGCGTGGTCTCGGGATGACCGACTCCCGCGGGTCCAGGCGTTCGCCGGGTGGTTCATCGGGCGACCGGCCCGATGCAGGAGTTGCCGGGGACATCCTGGGGCGCGGCGTAGAGCAGTGACATCTCTCCGCGCTCCGGGGCGTTGGTGAGGAACGTCAGCCGGTTGACGACGTTGGAGCGGGAGTGGTCCGCCGGCGTGGTGCGGGCGATCGCCGGGCCCGCGAGCACCGGCCGGTACCGTGCGGACATGACAGGCAAGCGGCAGCCGTACTGGCGCACCATCGGCACTCCGACGGCTCTCGTGCTCTACCGAACCGTCGACAGATGGCAGTACGCGATCTACTTCACCGAACCGTCGGGAGTCGCCGACGGCGCTCTCGACGATCCCCCGTCCTCGTCCGGGCCCGGTACCGCACAGGCCGCCTGCCACCAGAAGGCCGAAGAGTTTACGCACAGGCGCCTGGAGGTGCTCTGGCGCGAATCCGATCAACGGGATGGGTGGGCCGGCACCGTCACCAGCGCCGGCCCACGTCCACCTGCCCAGCCGGATCAGCGCGTCACTCAACCCGGCGAACCTTCGCGGTCGGAGCAGTAGTGTCCTGTGCCTGAAATCCGGGGGTAGATCCGTCTCGTCTTGGCGGTCGGATTCCCGTCGCCGACCAGGCGGCATTGGCCGTCCGGGACTCAGCCGGAACTACCTCGGAACTTCCGGCACAGGACACTAGAGGTGCGACTCCAGGGCGGCGTAGACCTTGCGCCAGGCGTCCGCGCCGGCCTGTGGGTCGTGGTCGTCCGGGCGGTCCGCACAGGCGAAGCCGTGCCGGGCGCCCGGGTAGGTCACCAGCTCGTGCGGCACCTTCGCCTCGGTGAGCTGCCGCTCGGCCTGCTCCCACTCCTCGGCCGGGATGATGTGGTCCAGCTCGCCGCGAAAGCCCAGCAGGAACGCGCCGCCCGCGGCGATCCGCTCGCTGGTCTCCAGCGGGGGCACCGGACCGACCAGCGGGAAGCCGCTGTTCAGCAGCCAGCCCGGGTAGAAGAGGACCGCCAGCTCGAAGCTCAGCTCGGTCGCCGCCCGGACCGCGATGTGCCCGCCCATGCTCAGTCCGAGGAAGGCCACGCCCCGCTCCCCGGTCTCCGTGCGTGCCGCGGCCAGCGCCGCGGAGGCGTCGGCCACCAACTCGTCCCGGTCCAGGGCGCGCATCAGCACGAGGCCGTCGTCGCGCTCCTCGGCGGAGTACCCGAGTCCGGTGCGACGGGCGCTGCGCCAGTAGTAGTCGGGCGCCAGCGCGACATAGCCGGAGGCCGCCAACTCGGCGCAGGTGTCGCGGACGTAGGCGTTCACTCCGTAGAGCTCCGAGCAGACCACCACGGCGCCCCGCACGTCACCCGCCGGCCGGTGCACATACGCCTCGACGCCGCCCGTTTCACCGAGTGTTTCCCACTGACCGGTCATCAGTCCCCCGTGGTTCCGTCGCTGAATGTCGCCTCGACTCTAGTGTCCTGTGCCTGAAATTCGTGGGTAGATCTCGTCTTGGCGGTCGGATTCCCGTCGCCGACCAGGCAGCATTGGCCGTCCGCGACTCAGCCGGAACTACCTCGGAACTTTCGGCGCAGAACAGCTAGAGACCGTCGAACGGTGCGGCGTACGCGAAAGTGCCGCGCAGTGTCGGGACGTACGCCGAGAGGGTCCGCACCTGGAAGTACTCGCCGTAGCTGGGGTCCGGCGGCGTGATGCCGTACCGCGTGCTGGGGTGGAAGCCGAAACGGCCGTAGTACGCGGGGCTGCCGAGCAGCGCGACGAGCGGCTCCCCGAGCGCGTCCGCCGCGCCGAGCACGGTGTGGACGAGTGCCAGCCCGGCGCCGCGACGCTGATGGTCGGGGCGCACGCTGAGCGGGCCGAGCCCCAGGGCCGGGGCGGCGTCGATGTGCCCCCGGGTACAGACCACATGCCCGACGACCTCACCCCGCTCGTTCACCGCCACGAGCGACAACTCCGGCAACCAGCCCTCGCAGTCGCGCAGTTCGTCCACGAGGACGGCCTCGGCGGGGATCGGGGTCCCCTGCTTGCCGAACGCGGCCGTGGTGACGGAGCGTACAGCTGCGATGTCGGCGGGCGTTTCGCGTCGGATCAGCACCGCCACAGTCTGGGTGCCGGAGTGGCGCCACGCAAAGGAATTTGGGTCCCACCGAACCACCCGGTGTCCGGCGGATCGTGCCGAGCCCGCACGCCGGGCCCGCGGCCCACGAGCGGCTGGAATCTCCCCCAGGGGGAGGTCGTACCGTCCTGAACGACCGCACGGGCGATACTTCGAAAGAGGTCTGTCATGACGACGTTTCTGCTGCTCCCGGGGCTCTTCATGGGCGGCTGGGCCTGGGAGGCGGTGGCCGCCGAGCTGACCGCGCAAGGGCACCGGGCGCTTCCGGTCACCTTGCCCGGCATGGCCGAACGGAGCGGGGAGGACCCGGCGGGCATCGGACTGGGCGAGCACACCGACGCCGTGTCGGAACTGCTCGACACGGCAGGCCCGGGGATTGTGCTGGTGGCGCACAGTTACGCCGTCTTCCCCGCCCTCGCGGCGGCGGACCGGCGTCCCGGACAGGTCTCCCGGGTGGTGTTCGTGGACACCGGCTTCCCGGAGGCGGGTGAGTCCCTCGTGGCGCAGATGCCGCAACTCGGCCTGCTGGAGCGCGCCGTCGGCGGTGTCATCCCGGTGCCCGAGGAGATCCCGGCGGTGCACGCGGTCCCGTCGGCCGAGCTGGAGCGCTACCACCGGCTGGCCACCCCGCAACCGGTCCGGACCGTCACCGAGCCGGTCGAGCTGACCGGTGCGTGGCTCAAGCTCCCGACCACCGGGGTGTTCTGTCGCGCGAACGGCCTCAGCCTGGAGTTCGCCCGCACACTGCACGGTACCGGCCTGCCGCGGTTCGCCAAGCTCGCCGAACCCGGAGTCACCTTCTTCGAACTGGCCACCGGCCACTACCCGATGCTCTCCGCCCCGGTGGAGCTGGCCGACGTCCTGGTGCGCGCCGCGGCAGGCGAGGGCCGCGGCCTGTACGAGGGCTGACCATCCGCCGGTCAGGCAGGGGTGAACAGCTTCCAGTGCCCCTCGGAGACGACTTCCACGGTGCCGTCGGTCACCTTGATGGCGGTGTCGTCGTCGATCGCGTACGCCGGCCCGGCGATCTCGGCCGCCCAGCGCTCCGCGGCGGCCATGGTGTTCTCCGGCAGGTCCGGGTGATCCAGGTGCGGGAAGACCGAGAACCCGACCATCCCGAGCGTACGGTCGTCGCCGGTGGGTGACGTCCAGTCGACGAAGTCCTGCCCGATGCGGGGGGTCAACACCATGCTCCCCGCGCTGAATCCCACGTAGACCATCTCGGGCAGGGAGGGCAGGAGGTCGGCCAGCCCGGACTCCCGCATCCAGTGCCCCAGGTACAGGGCGTCGCCGCCATTCACGAGCAGGACGTCGGCTTCACGGACCCACTGGACCCACCGTTCCTGGTCGATGCTGGGCAGCGCGGTGAGCTCCAGCACGCCCACGGACTTCCACCCCAGATCGGCCCATCGGATGAAACGCCACGGCCCGACCGGTCCGTAGGAGCTGCCGTAACCCGCGGTGGGGATGCAGAGGGCGTTGGACTCGGCGATCGGTCTTCCCAGAAGGTCGACCAGCGCATCCTGGATGGTCGGGTTGCTGATGCCGGCGGACGTGAGAAGGAGCCGCATGACACACATCCTCAACTAACCGTGAAACAAGGGTGGTTGACATCGTACCGCCGGATCTCGTCGGACCGCCTCTCGGGATTCCCGAGCGACCTCGCAGTCAGGACTGACGGCGAACGCGCCGCTCCGTCGATCTCGCCGCCCGGACGCACAGCAGGCCCACCAACGCGAGAACAGCTCCGGCCCCTTCCATGACAGCGGCCGATGACACCGGGGCGTTGAGCAGGACGTAACTGGAGACAAGCAGCACTCCCCCACCGAGTGAGGCACCGAGTCGTGCCACGCTGCCGCGCGGTGACAAGCGCTGATCAGCGCCGAGGAAGGCACCCATGAGGCACCACACCGCACCGGCGAGGGCACCGAGCGCGAAGCCGAGATTCTGGGCGGAGTCCATGGCCGGGGTGTTCTCCGTCGGCGCGCCGAGACCGGCGGCCTCGATCTCGACCACCGATCCGCGCCACCACACCAGGTCGACCGTCTCCCCTTGATGGGCTTCCTCCAGAAGCCTGCTGTCCTTGCCGAGTTCCACCCGTGCGGTGCCTGCACCCGGCGCGAAGGTCAGGGCGTGGGCCGGGGTCCGGCCGCCGATGTCGACGGTCCGCGCGACGGTCGCGACGGTCACTCGTGCGCAGTCCGGGGAGTCGGGTGCCGACGTCGGGCACACATGGGCTCGGGCGAAGTCCGCCTCCAAGGAGAGTGCGCGGACCGCCTCCACACCGGCGAACACCGCGATGCCGAGCAACAGGACACCGGCCGCGCCCACGAACCGCCGCTTCGTTCGGGACGTCACCGCGTACAAGGTCCCACCCCCAGCCACCTGGACATCGTAGCCAGCCGTCGACGAACCGAAAGCACCACAGTCCCCCCGGCCGCCGACCGATCCTGGACCGTCGCCCGGAGGACCGGTCGCCGACACACTGGAGATTTCGGGTTCCCGGAGACCCGGCTCGCGTCGGGCGAAGATACGGGTGGCGAGACCTTCGACCCTTCGCCGGCGACGTGCACGCGTGTCGGCTGGGTCGAAGCCGCCGACACCCCTCTTCGCGGTTGTTGGCGACGCTCCGCCGGAACGGGAAGGCTGAGCGGGACTCGTGATCCATTTCGTACTGCTGATCGTCTGCGCGGTGGCGATCTACCTCTCCTGCGAGTGGTTCGTCAATGCCGTGGAGTGGCTGGGCGAACGCCTCAACGTCGGGAGGATGGCGGTCGGCACGGTCCTCGCCGCCTTCGGGACCGCTCTGCCCGAGTCCGTGGTGACGCTGGTCGCCGTGACCACCGGCGCCACCGACGAGGCCAAGGACATCGGCGTGGGGGCGGCGATGGGTGGGCCACTGGCCCTGTCCACGATCGCCTACGGCGTGACCGGGGCGATGCTGCTGCTCAAACGCCGCCGGGACAGCATCGCCGCCGTCGCCGAAGGGGGCACGGCTCCCGCCGGTCCACCGGGCGCGGCAGCCGTGGGCAGCGCCGAGGACATGAAGCGGCTGGCGAAGGATCAGAAGTGGTTCCTGCCGATCTTCGCCGTGAAGGTGACGCTCGGGCTGGTCGCGTTCGCGTTCAAGCCCGTCCTCGGCCTGCTCTTCTTCGGCGCCTACGCCGTCTACTTCTGGCGGGAGATCCGCGGCGGCGACGACCAGGACGACGAGGGCCCGGAGCTGGAACCACTGAAGTTCCAGCCCAAGGCCGCGTCCCCCGCCACCTGGGCGGTAGCCACGCAGACCGCCCTGACCCTGGTCGTCATCTTCTTCGCCTCGCAGCTCTTCGTGAAGCAACTGGACGCGATCGGCCCGATGCTGGGCCTTTCGGCCGCGGTCACCGCGCTGCTGTTGTCCCCTGTCGCGACGGAGCTGCCGGAAATCATGAACGCGGTGATCTGGGTCCGCCAGGGCAAGACACAGCTCGCGCTGGCGAACATCTCAGGCGCCATGATGATCCAGGCCACAGTGCCTTCCGGGCTCGGTCTGCTCTTCACCCGCTGGGAGTTCGACGCGGCCCTGCTGTGGTCCGGGCTGATCACCATGGCCGCGATCGTCTATCTCCTGGCCACCATGCGAGCCCAGAGGCTCACCCCCGCGCGCCTCACCCTGACAGCCGCCTTCTACGTGCTCTTCGCACTCGGCCTCATCCCGATCCTCGCCTGACCGACCGCGCCTCTCGACGGCTCGGGGTCGGCGCGCCCGGTGAGGCGTTCCAGGCCCGTACGGCCAAGAACTCCTCAGTCGCGCTGGACGAACTCCCCAAACGCCCGCCCAAGGAGGTCAGTGTGTCGACCTGGCTGTGGGCGGCACCGAAACGGTCGCCGTCATCGCCGTGATGATCGTCGGCTACTGGTTCTCCGACGCCATCGCCCGCGCTGAACCACTTCAGTTGCGGCCACGCCCAGCAAGGACGGCATCGTGCTCGTCCCCGCCTCCGGACGGCCCGTCGGTGCCGCAACACCCTGCCCCGTCGTCGGCCACCGCGGCATCGGACGAGACACCTGCCTCGGCCGACGCGGTGAAGCCTGCTCGGAAGTGACGCTACTGAATTTCGATCCAGTAGCGCCGGGCGGCGCCGGACCCGGTGTCCCGGACGTCTTCCAGGACACCGCCGTGACGCTCGATCGTCCTCGCCGAGGCGACGTTGTCGATCGCGCAGATCAGCAGTACCCGATCCAACCGGAACGACCGAGCCTCGTCGAGCATCCGTCCCAGCGCCCACGTCGCGAGTCCGCGTCGGCGCGCGGACAACCGGATGCCGTAACCGATGTGACCCATCGTCAGCAGGGCATCATCGAGCCCGTGTCGCAGCGCGATGCCGCCCAGCACCCTGCCGTCCTCCACGATCCATCGATACACGCAATTCATCCGGCGGCCCTCGTGGGGGCCAACCGGAGTCGACTCGGCCGACAGCCGTGTCACCCAGGCCGCGAACCCGGCCGCCGAGTCGACCTCGTCAGAGGGCAACAGCCCGAATCCGTCCTCGTGGACGCCGGGCCCCCACTCTTCATGCGCCTCGCGCCAGGCGGAATGCAGGCGGACGGTCGGCACGATCAGTTCAGGCATACGACGACGGTATCGGCGCAGCCGATCACGATCCAGGCCCGCAGGCGTCTGCCAGCGGCGGCTGAGTGGGCGTGCGATCCCAACGGGGACCATCGTGGCGAGAACCCAGCCGACGGCGAACGCAGAACGGACACCGACGAGGAAGGGGCAGCGGGCACACGGCCACCCAGCTTACTGGATCGGATAGGCGCCCCTCCCCTGTGGCGTCCGCCCGTAGGCCGATGCCGCGCAGGAGGGGACACCCGATGGCCGACCACTGTCAGTTTCGTGGCGGCCGGTTCGTCAGGAAGTCCGTCCGGGTGGGCGAGTCGGCCGACTGATGGTCGAACGTCGGCGGACGGTCCCGGACGGCTTCACCGTTCGAAGCCCGTGGGCCCCGAACCCGGTCAGGCGGGGGTGACTTCTGCCGTCAGGCGACCCGACCAGGGGCACCAGTAGAGGCCGGGGAGGAAGGGGCCACCGGCTTCGTCGAGGTGGTCCTCCACGTAGGGGATGGTGGAGTCGCAGACCTCGATGGCCCCGTCGGCGAAGCTGACGGTGTCGGGGTTGAAGTGGAAGTCCCACTGGGGGTTGTAGGGGGCCGCGCGCTTGATGATCCGGCCGATGACGATCTTCTGTTCGCCGTTCTTGACGATCTCGCGGGCTTCCTTGATGACTTCCGGCCTGGTGATCTCGATGACGAAGTTGTGGCCGGTGATGTCCCGCATGTTGAAGTACGCGGCGTCGCCGGCGGCTCCGGCCTGGGTGGTCTGGCCCATGGTCAGAGCGAGCAGGGTGACCGCGAGAGTGCCGATCCGGGTGGTGATACGTCGCATGGGAGGCAGCTCCGTGCCTGGGGTCGTGACACTCACGACCGTTCATCACGCAAAGTAGCCGACTGAATACACGTTGTAAACGATCATGCTTGGCCCGCCTCCCGTGATCCTCGCAATGTCGGGCCTGGGCGTGGCCTGCTCCTCCGCATTCCCGTGAATCCGCAGCTCAGGGGCAGGAAATGAGGGATCGTTTCGGCAGCGTGTCGTCTGCCGCAGCGAGCGGGGGGCAGGACGGGACGGTCAGAGGGTGTCCTGTTGTCAGGCCCGGCACCCGCTCCGCGAAGCGCCTTCTGCCATCCCCGCAACAAAACCAGAGCGATACCCTCCCCTGGCCCGGCGAGCCGCCCGCCCTCTTCCGACAGTCGGAAGATCCGCCCGGCCGACGTGCGGACAGCGGCTCCTTGACCAACAGCGCCAGCCGTACCAGGGGCACGGGCCCCCGGTACGGCCTGCCTGTGATCACGTCGAGGTCGTGACGCTCGCGAGGCCGGGCCTCGATGAGTACGTCGACCTGGTCCTGCCCTTCGTGAATCCCCAGAAGCGAAGACTCCGGGCGCGGCCGCAGTGACTGAACCGCCGCAGAGACCAAGGGACTTGAAGACCTGGCCACCCGGAGCCTCCGTCGGCCCGCTACTTGGTCGGGCGGCCACCCTCCAACTCCCGCCGCCTGGCGGCCAATGCCCTAGCCAGCACCTTCGCCCGGTAGGGGTTCCCGGCGTCGAGGGCCGTGGCCACTGTCACCGCCTCGTCGAGCAGGACCAGCCGTCGCTCGGGCAACTCCCTCACCAAGGGCGACGCGCTGGCCTCAACCAGCACATACGCCAGCTTCGACCCGTACACCTCAGGCTCGACCTGCGTCAGAAGGCGGTAGATCCACAGCCCCTCCACACCGCGTACCACCCGCCTGTTGGCGCTGAGCAGCTTGACCCTCGCCAGTACGACCATGTCCCGATCCACCGATCCCCCTTCGTTCCCCCACTCCTGACCCGCGCCCGTCCCACGACGGGACAGCACAGCGAACGCGCCGGCAGCCGAGAACGGATGCCGGCACGAACGCCGGAGAGTGGATGACGACGAGTCTGCGGGCGGACCACCACCTGCGACAAGGCCGAACGGACGTGCGCTCCGTCCTACCGAAACCGCCTCCGAACAGGCATGATGGACCTGACACTCCCCCAGACTCGGCCCGACGGACCACATGCTCGTGAGGCACTTCGTGAATCCGGGCTTCGCAGAGTGCACGACACAGGTCACTGTGATGCCGAGTGCCTCTACAATGCCTGCTGAAGGCACGGATGTTGCGTGGTCCCCTGTCGACTCGTTCCGCACGAATCGCTCTCCAGCGCCGGAGGCGGCGGAATCGGCGGAATCGGCGGAATCGGCGAATGCTCAGGCGGCACCCCGGAACAACCGCCGTGTGATCATGCCCGTATGACAGCCGGCCGCATCATCTTCCTGAACGGCACGTCCAGTTCGGGGAAGTCGAGCATCGCCCGCGAACTGCTCGACGTTCTCGACGACGGTGTCTTCTTCCATCTGGCGGTGGACAACTTCAACGCCATGCGCACCAAGCGGGTCCTTCGCCCGGAGGAACTCGACACGGCGCTGCGCCGGACCCGGATGGGCTTCCACCGCTCGATCGCGGCCATGGCCGAGGTGGGCAACGATGTCGTCGTCGACCACGTTCTCAGCGAACCGTGGCGCCTGCTCGACTGCCTGTCGGTCCTGCGCCCCGAGGACGTCCTGTTCGTGGGTGTCCACTGTCCTCTGGACGAACTCACCCGTCGTGAACAGGCCCGCGGAGACCGCCCGTCGGGTCTCGCCGCGCACCAGTACGACCTCGTCCACCGTCACGGCGACTACGACCTGGAGTGCGACACCAGCACGGCGAGCCCGCGCGAATGCGCCGAAAGGATCAAGGATTTCCTTCCCCGCCTTCCGCGCCGCACCGCCTTCGCCCGCCTCCACGACCGCTACTTGACGGACCACGACGGGCCGGGAGTCTTCGATCAGGGCCCGCCGTCGGCCCAGGTATGAGTCGATCGGACCCGCTCGGCGCCGAAGGTGTCCTGGCGGAGTGACGACGAACGCCCCTCAGGTCGCCGCTACTTCGGCGCCTGGAAGCCGCCGATCCTCTCTTCGAGCAGTTCAGCCAGCCGCAACGGCGTGCGGTCCTCGGACAGCGGGCCGATGAGCTGTACTCCCACCGGGAGCCCTTCGGAGGACCGGCCGGCCGGGACGGCGGTGGCGGGCAGGCCGGGCATGGTCGCCAGACCGGCCCAGACGAGCTGGTCCAAGTACGGGTACTCGACGCCGTCGATGTCGATCCGGCGTTCCAACAGATCGGGGTTGTGGTCGTGCGGGAACGCCGGGGTCGGCGTGATCGGACACACCACGGCGTCGAACTCGGCGAACAGCAGCCGCCAGCCGTGGCGGTGGGCCTCGCGACGGTTGTTCGCCTCGATCCAGTCGCGGTGGCTGAACACCATGCCGCGCAGCCGCACCGCGGCGAGACTCCGATCGTGTGGGCTCAACCCGGCGGCGCGGGTCCGCAGTTGCTCGTACGCCTCGACGGGAAAACGCGCGACGGAGCTCGAAAACAGCAACTGCGTGTAGAGCGTCGCGGCTTCGGTCAGATCGGGCAGCAGTGGGCTGTGCCGTTCGACGCGGGCGCCGCCGTCGACCAGCGCGTCGGCCACCCGGTTCACGCCCGCCCGCACCGCGGATCCGGTCGGAATGAGCGGATGCTCGTCGAGGACCAGGACCCGGAAGTCGCGCAGCCGATCGTGGCGCGCGGGAGGCAGGGTCATGCGGTGCGCCACGCCGAACGTCAGTGGGTCCGGTCCGGCCATGACGTCGAGCAGCAGCGTGAGGTCGCGGGCGGAGCGTGCCATCGGACCGACGACGGCTAGGTCGAGGTCGACCGGCAACGCGGGCTCGGACGGCGGGACCATACCGCGGCTCGCGGCCAGCCCGAGTGTCGGCTTGTGGGCGTAGACACCGCAGAAATGCGCGGGGGTGCGCAGCGAACCGCCGATGTCGGAGCCGATGGACAGCGCGCCGAACCCGGACGCCAGGGCGGCCGCCGATCCACCGGAGGATCCGCCCGAGGTGCGACCGTGATCCCACGGGTTGTTGGTGGTGCCGTGGAGTTCGTTGAAGCTCTGCACATCTCGCAGCCCCAACGGCACATTGGTCTTGCCGAGCACCACCGCCCCGGCGGCCTTGAGCCGCGACACCTGTACCGCGTCCTCGGCCGGCACGTAGTCGCGGTGTTGCGGCATGCCCCAGGTGGTGGGCAGCCCGGCGATGTTGTAGGACTCCTTGACCGTCACCGGAATGCCGAGCAACGGCCTGTCCTCACCTCGGGCGCGCGCCTGGTCGGCCCCGCGCGCGGCGGCCCGTGCACGGTCGAAGTCCGGCACGCAGATCGCGTTGATCTCCTTGTCGTCCCGCTCGATGCGGGTGATCGCCTCGTCGGTCAGTTCCGCCGAGGTCACCTCACCGGCGCGTAGGGCAGCGGCGAGTTCCTCGGCAGTCCGAAGGTTCCAGTCCATGAATCCGACCGTACCGACCTCGGGGACAGGTCATGAAATGTCGCTTGGCACAAGGGAATTGGCGTCTCAGTACGCGTCATCCCGCGACGCGGCGCAGCAGGGGGGCGAGTGCTGTGCGTACATCGTCGAGGTGGCGGTAGTGGAGACCGGTCATGCCCACCTCGCGAGCCGCCGTGACGTTCTCCGCGATGTCGTCGATGAACAAGCAGCGTTCCACGGTCGTCCGGACGCGTGCGGCGGCGATGCGGTAGATCTCGGGGTCGGGTTTCACGACGCCGACGCGGGCGGTGTTCACCACCGTGTGCGCGAGGGTGTCCAGTCCCTGGCGGGCGAGGTCCTGTTCCAGTCGCGTGGTTCCGTTGGAGACCAGGGCCACGGGGACGAGGTCGCGGACTCGCGTGAGCAGGGCCACCAGTTCGAGGTTCACGACCGGGGTCCGGTCGGCCCAGGCGGTCACGGCGGCGCGGGCCCGCTTCAGGGAGCCGCAGGTCTCGGCGAGGTCCGCGACCACGTTGGACCGCCACTGCTCGTCGGTGATCTCACCGGTGATGGCGGGGAGGACGCGAGCGGGCGCGAAGGCCGCGGCGGCGAGGGAGCCGGAAGGCAGCCCGTGCGTCTGCTCGATCTCGGTGTCGGCGGGCCAATGCCGCAGTACGCCGTCGACGTCGCACAACACGGCGGCACAGGGCAGGGACGAGGTGGTCGGGCGATTGGCGGTCACGCCGTAAGTCTTGCTCCCCCGGCACCCGTTCGGGAAGGTCGTCCGGCCAGGGCGACGGGGCGCACGGGCGCACCGCGGTGGCACGTCAGCGATCAGGGCGACAAGACCCAGCGGGCAGACCACCTCCGGGTGGCTGCGGTCCGGTGTCGGGCCGTCCGGGACCACAGGGTCGGGGACGGCCCGTGCGGGTGGCGCGGACGGGTCAGTGGCCGGCGGTGAGTTCGCCGCTGAGGCTCTCGTGGATCCGGGCACTCGGTTTGTTCAGGCCGATGATCTCGACGGACTTGCCGCGCTGCGCGTACTTGGCCTCGATCGCGTCCAGGGCCGCGACGGAGGAGGCGTCCCAGACGTGGGCATCGGTGAGGTCGATGACGACCTTGTCCGGGTCGGCGGCGTAGTCGAAGCGGCCGACGAGATCGTTGGAGGAGGCGAAGAACAGTTCGCCGCTCACCGCGTAGACGACGGTGGCTCCGTCGGGGTCGGTGACCGCTGTGACGTCGGCGAGGCGGGCGACACGGTTGGCGAAGATGACCATGGCGGTGATCGTGCCGGCGACGACGCCGATGGCGAGGTTGTGGGTGGCGACCACGACCGCCACGGTGAGCACCATGACGGTGATCTCCCCCGCCGGCATCCGCCGCAGCGTCCTGGGCGCGATGGAGTGCCAGTCGAACGTGGCGAAGCAGACCATCACCATCACCGCGACCAGGGCAGCCATGGGGATGTGGGAGACGACCGGTCCGAAGACGATGCACAACACCATGAGGAACGAGCCGGCCAGGAAGGTCGACAGGCGGGTACGAGCGCCGGAGACCCGTACGTTGATCATCGTCTGGCCGATCATGGCGCAGCCGCCCATACCGCCGAGGAAGCCGGTGACGATGTTGGCGATGCCCTGGCCGATCGACTCGCGGGTCTTGTTGGAGCGCGTGTCGGTGATGTCGTCGACGAGCTTGGCCGTCATCAGCGACTCCATGAGGCCGACCAGGGCCATGGCGAACGCGTAGGGAGCGACGGTGGTCAGGGTGTCCGTCGTGAACGGCACGTCGGGCAGACCGGGGTGGGGCAGGGAGGACGGCAGGTCGCCCTTGTCGCCCACGGTCGGGACGGCGATCCCGGCGGCGACCGTGATCAAGGTGAGGGTCACGATGGACACGAGGGGCGCCGGGATCACCTTGGTGACCTTCGGGAAGAGCACCAGGAGGGCCAGTCCGGCGATGATCAGCGGGTAGACGGGCCAGGGGACGCCGTGCATCTCGGGGACCTGTGCCATGAAGATCAGGATGGCCAGGGCGTTCACGAAGCCGACCATCACGCTGCGCGGCACGAACCGCATCAGTTTCGCGACGCCGAGGACACCGAGCACGATCTGGAAGACACCGGCCAGGATGACGGCGGCGATCAGGTAGCCGAAGCCGTGCTCGCGGTTGAGCGGGGCGATGACGAGGGCGACGGCGCCGGTCGCGGCGGAGATCATCGCGCGTCGGCCGCCGACGACCGAGATCGTCACGGCCATCGTGAACGAGGCGAACAGGCCGATGGCCGGGTCCACTCCGGCGATGATCGAGAACGAGATCGCCTCGGGGATCAGCGCGAGCGCGACGACCAGACCGGCCAGAACCTCCGTGCGCCAGACCCTCGGGTCGGACAGCCAGTCGGGGCGCAGGCCGCGCAGTCGAGCGGCCGGAGAGGGTGCGGACGTGGACAAGGGCGACTACCTGTCGTACTCGGGCACGCCGGACCGCCGTGGCGGCATGCGGGAAGGGTTCGGAGGGGGTTGGGCGGCCGTACGCAGTAAGGGGTTGGGCGGCCGCGCGTAGCGAGGCGAAGCGGTCGGCGGCAGACGCGCGTCCGGGCGGGGCCCGGACGCGCGCGGATCGCGACGGGCCGACGGCGGCGCGCGGCATCGGCGTACGGACACGCCTCGTGCGCGGACATCGGTCCTCGTCGGGGACATCGGCGGCCCCGGTACGGCTGACGGACGCAGGTTCCGTGATTCCGCACCGTACGAGGGGGGACGGTCCGGAGCCGACCCCGACGATCACTCACTCTACCCTAACGTTAGAGTAGAGATCGGCGCCTGGGGTCGATGGCCTCGGCGAGAGGAGAGGGAGGTGTCCGCGTGAGCGGTGAGCACATGCAGATCGGCGAAGTTGCCATGCGCACCGAGCTGTCGCTGCGCACCATCCGGCACTATGAGGAGACCGGTCTGGTGGCTCCCTCCGCCCGCTCCCAGGGCGGCTTCCGCCTCTACACCGAGGCGGACGTGGCCCGCCTCATGGTCATCCGCCGGATGAAGCCACTCGGCTTCACCCTGGACGAGATGCGCGACCTGCTGGACGTCACCGACCGCCTCGACTCCGACGGAGAGCTGTCCGCCGACGAGCGCGCTGCGCTCAGGGGCCGTCTGAAGGCGTACGAGCAGGCCGCCGCCCAGAAGATCGAGGATCTGCGGATGCAGTTGGCCCGCGCCGAGGAATTCGCCGGCACGCTGCGTACCCGCCTGGATCACACACAGCCGGACATCCCCCGTGCCGGCTGACACCTGCCCGGTAGCGCCCTCCGCCGTCGGCGCGGCCCGGGACGAACGATCTGAGGCGCCGTGCCGCGCTGCGGCTCCCCGTCTCCGTCCGCACCCGCGTCCGCGTCTCAACGGTGCACGCGAACCGCACGACCGCACTCAGAAAGGCCATTGACCCATGACCACCTCGGACCACACCGGCCACGTCCGCTTTCACGCCCCCGTCGACCACCGTTCGGCGGTCGCGGCGGAGACCGCGCGGTTCGTCGCCGCGGTGAAGGACGCCGACCTCGCCGCTTCGGTGCCCAGTTGCCCCGGCTGGACGCTGGCCGAACTGGTCAAGCACGCCGGCAGCGTCCAGCGCTGGTTCTCGGTCCTCCTGCGGGCGCGCATCCAGGAACCCCCGCGCACGCGCGACGTGGACCTGCGGCTCCCGGACTCCGAGAGCGGATACGTCCAGTGGCTGGGCGAGAGCGCGACCGTGGCCGCGGAGGCGTTCGCGGCCACCGACCCGGACCTGCCGATGTGGGCGTGGGGTGTCGACCAGCACGCCCGCTTCTGGGCGCGCAGGATGCTCTTCGAGACGCTGCTGCACCGGGCCGACGCCGAACTCGCCCTGGGTCGTCGGCCCGCGATCGACCGGGCGCTCGCCGCAGACGGCATCGACGAGTTCCTCGTCAACCTTCCCTCGGCCGCCTTCTTCGCTCCCCAGGTGGCCGACCTGCGCGGCGCCGACAAGAGCATCGCCTTCCGGACGACGGACGGGGACGACGCGTGGCTCGTCCGCCTGCGGCCCGACGGCTTCGGGCTCGACACGGCCCGGCCCACCGCGGACACCGCCGACGCGACCGTCCACGGAACCGCGGCCGACCTGCTGCTGCTCGTGTACGGCCGCCTGCCCTACACCGCACAGGCCCTCACGTACGAAGGCGACGAGCACCTGCTGACCCACTGGTTCGCCAACTCCTCGTTCTGACGTGGTGGCCCCGTTCTCCCAGGCACCGTGAGGCCGACCCGGGCAACGCTCGTGACGCCGTCGGACCGCCCGCGGACCGTGTCGTCGTGCCCGTACGCTGGCAGCATGCGCATGCGCCCCACTCTGAGCTGGACCCCCACCGCGGATCTCCCGCCGGGCACCACGGATCTGGAGCCGGTCGCCGACGCACTGCGTACCGGCGGTGTGCTGGTGCTCAGCGGGGCCGGCATCTCCACGGAGTCCGGCATCCCCGACTATCGGGGCGAGGGCGGAAGCCTGAGCCGGCACACCCCGATGACCTACCAGGACTTCACCGCGAGCCCCCAGGCCCGTCGGCGGTACTGGGCGCGCAGCCATCTCGGCTGGCGGACCTTCGGCCGCGCCCGCCCCAACGACGGGCACCGGGCCGTGGCCGCGTTCGGGCGGCACGGCCTGCTTTCAGGGGTGATCACTCAGAACGTCGACGGTCTGCACCAGGCCGTCGGCAGCGAGGACGTCGTGGAACTCCACGGAGGCCTGGACCGGGTCGTCTGCCTCTCCTGCGGCGCCCGCATCGCGCGCCGCGAACTCGCCCGGCGGTTGGAGGAGGCCAATCCGGGCTTCGACCCGACGGCCTCCGCGGTCAACCCGGACGGTGACGCGGACCTCACCGATGCACAGGTCGGGGACTTTCACGTGGTTCCCTGCACGGTCTGCGGCGGCATCCTCAAACCGGACGTGGTGTTCTTCGGCGAGTCCGTTCCACCGTCCCGGGTCGAGCACTGCCGCCGGCTGGTCCGTGAGGCGACCTCTCTGCTGGTCCTGGGTTCCTCTCTCACGGTGATGTCCGGACTACGGTTCGTCCGCCAGGCATCCGACGCCGGAAAACCGGTGCTGATCGTCAACCGGGACCCGACCCGGGGCGACCGGCACGCCCTCGCCCGGGTAGCGCTTCCCCTGGGCGCGGCCCTCGGCACCGTGGCCGGCCGGCTCGGCATTCCCCTCGACGAGGTCGCGGCCTGAGCCAGTCGGTGACGGGCGGCCCGGCCCCCCGACTCCCCATGGCGCCGGGGCGGACCTCCGGCCGGACCCCCTCGCGGAGCGGGCCGGGCCGAGCCGGGGACAGCCGAGGCCGACCGCGCTCGCCGGTCCCGGCCACGGACGCACAGCCCCGCTCCGCATGGTCAGACCCGCCCGGTGGTGCGACGCTGGAGGGAAGAGGTATCCGCGGGGCCACCCGGGAGGGCCGATGGGACGTGACGTTCCGGCGCTGGTCTTCACCCGCGAGGACCGTCGCCGCTACCGGATCAAGATGCAGGAATGTCTCGACGCCTTCGCGCAGATGCTGCGCGATTCACGGTTCGACGCGGACCGCCCTCAGGTGGGCCTGGAGATCGAGCTGAACCTGACCGACACCGAGGCCGAGCCGACCATGCGGAGCGGCGAGGTGCTCGACGCCATCGCGGACCCCGCCTGGGACACGGAGCTCGGCCGGTTCAACCTGGAGATCAACATTCCGCCGAGGCGGCTGATCGCGGGTGGCCCCGACGCCTGGGAGGAGGAGATCCGGGCAGCGCTGAACCACGCGGACGAGCGCGCCAGAACGATCGGCGTCCACCTGATCATGATCGGAATCCTGCCCACCCTGCGGGAGTCGGACGTCGGGCCGAAGGCGCTGTCGGAGAACGCCCGCTACCAGCTCATCAACGAGCAGGTCTTCGCGGCGCGCGGCGAGGATCTGCTCATCGAGGTGGACGGTGTCGACAGACTGCGGACCTACGCGGACACCATCACGCCGGAGGCCGCGTGCACGAGCACGCAGTTCCATCTCCAGGTGTCACCGGAGGAGTTCGCCGACTACTGGAACGCGGCGCAGGCGATCGCGGGGGTCCAGGTCGCGCTGGCGGCCAACTCGCCCTTCCTGTTCGGCAAGGAGCTGGCGCACGAGACCCGCATCCCGCTCTTCGAGCAGGCCACGGACACCCGCCCGCAGGAGATCAAGGCGCAGGGAGTACGGCCCCGGGTGTGGTTCGGGGAGCGGTGGATCACGAGCGTCTTCGATCTCTTCGAGGAGAACCTGCGTTACTTCCCGGCGCTGCTGCCCCTGTGCGAGGACCAGGACCCCACGCAGACACTGGAGCGCGGCGACACACCGGAACTGTCCGAACTCACCCTGCACAACGGCACCATCTACCGGTGGAACCGCCCCGTCTACGCCGTCGCCCAGGGCATGCCGCACCTGAGAGTGGAGAACCGCGTGCTGCCCGCGGGCCCGACGGTCGCCGACACCCTCGCCAACGGTGCCTTCTACTACGGTCTCACCCGCGCCCTGGTGGACGAGGACCGGCCCGTGTGGTCACGGATGTCCTTCTCGGCCGCCGAGGACAACCTGCACGCCGCGGCCCGGCACGGCATCGACGCCCGCCTGTACTGGCCCGGAACGGGCGAGGTGCCGGTGCCCGAACTCGTGCTGCGGCGGCTGCTGCCGCTCGCTCACCAGGGCCTGGAGCGCTCGGGCATGGACGCGGCCTGGCGGGAACCGCTCCTCGGCATCATCGAGCAGCGATGCGTCACCGCCCGCAACGGCGCGGTCTGGCAGAAGGAGATGCTGCACCGCTTCGAGGCGTCGGACCGTTGCGGCCGTCACGAGGCCCTGCGGCGCATGACTCGGCAGTACATCGACTACATGCACCTCAACGCGCCGGTCCACACGTGGCCGGTGGACTGACGGAGGCCCGCCGTACGCCGTTCGGCCCGGCCCGCGCCCCCAGTTCGAGGGCCTGTACCTCTGCGGCCGCGTGCACCCGCTCAACGGCCGGGCGTATTCGGGCTCCGAGTGCGTTCTCCCGTTGGGGTCTGAGTGCCGGGCACCGGGAGATACGTGCGTACGCGGGCCAACGGCCGTACAGGATCAGCGTGTTGCTGATTCGGCCATGGTCTCGCGCACGATCCGTACCGCTCGTTCCGCGTCCGCGCGTGTCACGTCCAGGTGGAACACGAAGCGCAGTTGGCCCGGGTATCCCGCGCACAGCAGGCCACGACGCGCCAGCCGGTCGCGCACCTCGTCGGCCTCGACACCGGGAGCGGACCGCGCGAAGACCATGTTGGTCCCGCTGGGCTCCATGGTCAGGCCTTCCACGTCCTTCAGGCCCTCGGCGAACAGAGCGGCGTGCGCATGGTCGTCCGCGAGCCGCGTCACCTGGTGGTCGAGCGCGTGGAGTGCCGCGGCCGCGAGCACGCCGGCCTGCCGCATCCCGCCGCCCAGGACCTTGCGCCAGCGCCGCGCGCCGGCCACGAACTCACGTGATCCCACGAGCGCAGACCCGACGGGCGCGCCCAGACCCTTGCTGAAACAGACGGAGACACTGTCGAAGTGGCCGGCGATCAGCCGGGCCTGCTCGTACGGGTCGCCCCCACCGGCCACGGCCGCGTTGAACAGCCGCGCCCCGTCGAGGTGCGTGGCGAGCCCGTGGTCGCGGGCGAGCTCGGTGGCGGTCTTCAGGTACTCCATCGGCACGGCCCGGCCACCGATGGTGTTCTCCAGGCAGAGCAACCGCGTGCGCGCGAAGTGCGGGTCGTCCGGTTTCACGGCGGCCGCGATGTCCTGCGGGTCCAGCGTCCCGTCCGCCCGGTGCGGCAGCGGCTGGGGCTGAATGCCGCCGAGTACGGCGGCGCCGCCGCCCTCCCACCGGTACATGTGGGCCATCTGGCCGGCGATGTACTCGTCCCCGCGGCCGCAGTGGGTCAGCAGAGAGCACAGATTGCTCTGCGTCCCCGAGGAGACGAACAGTGCCGACTCGAAGCCGAGCAGCCCGGCGATCCGCTCCTGCAGCGCGTTGACCGTGGGATCGTCACCGAAGACGTCGTCACCCACCTCGGCCTCGGCCATCGCCCGGCGCATGGCCTCGCCGGGCCGGGTGACGGTGTCGCTCCGCAGATCGATGAGGTGTCCGGGCTCCTCGCGGGCGGCATCGGTCGCGCTCACGGCGCGGGAGACATCGCCGAGGTCGGCGGCACGGGCGGAATCAGTGGTCGGCACACACATACTCTGCCACGCCGACAGCGGCCAGGACCGCCGGGGTGGCCGACGGCCCAGGAGCGCGGCCCGGCCGCGTGCCTCGAACCCGCAGACTCCGAGCAGGTGGGTGGCCGGTCGCGTTGCCGGAGGGCGGTGTCGCACCGTGTCCCCGAGTGCGAGGGGTGGGCCGTGGATTCGGGTTCCGTGTCGGTGTTCCGGGGCTGAGCGCGCGTGTCTCGACGCGCGGGGTGCGGACCTCGATCGGGCCGGGGACCCGGCCATCCGTGCCATGGTCATCGCCGAGCTGTACCGGCACAACGTCGACGGCGGCCCCGTCTGGAGGCTCCGCGCCCTCGGCCAGGGCTGGGCGGACGGCCTCGACGGCCTCGCCCGCGCCCACGGCGTCAACGTCGACTGGCCGTCGCCGAGGTCACGCCGTACCGCCCCATTGCGGGGTGGGCTTCTTCGGGTCGGTGGCGGCGATGGGTTTGCCGGCGGCCCAGTCGCTGTAGGTGATGGCGAAGGTGTCGACGGGCTTCTCACTCGCGTAGCCGTCCGTACGTGTGACGGGGATGTTGAGCGTCAACGACGTCGGCAGGTGGCGGGAGTTGGTGGTCAGGGTGAAGGTCGCCGTTCCGGACGTGGAGGTCTTGACGTATGGACGATAGAAGGCGCCCACCGTCGGGTCGGCGGCCAGATCACTCAACGCGGCGGTACCGCTGAGAGTTGATCCACCGTTCTTGGTCTTCTTCTGCGTGAACTTCGACGCCTTCAGGACGAGCGCCGACAGGTCCGCGGGTTGCGCGAGCCAGTTCGCTTCCAGGGCGTTGCGGACGGAGAGGTCGGTCACCGTGCCGGTGACGGGGACGACTTTGGTGGTCCCGTAGGCTCCCGCGCCCTTGGTGACCGGTGTGTTGTCCGGGGTGACGTACGCGCTCCCGCCGGCCAGCACGATGTCCGGCGGAGTCCAGGTGTGGCCCTCACCGTAGTCGTACAGCACATGTGTCGCGGCTCTGACCGGCTTTCGGCTCATGTCCAGCCGGCCCTGTCCGACGAAGAAGTTCGGATCGCCCGGGGGCCTGGCGTTGATGCCGAAGGCGACCAGCCGCTGCTTGAGCATCGCGGAGGTGACAGCGGCTGCCGCGGCGGCCCGCCGGTCCGGGGAGGTCTTCGGAGCCGCGCCCGCGTTCAGCGCGCGGACGGCGAGCAGGGCGAGGACGGTCGTCACGGCGACGGCCGCTCCGGTCCGGACGGCCCGCCGCCGGGCCGTCCTGCCCTTGCCCGGCGGCCCGCCGCCCTGAGTCCCCGGCGGCGGGGACGGTGGCGGTGGCAGAGGGGAATGGGTGGGTATGCCGCCGGAGTTGGAGACCTCCTGGACGGCCAGCTCGACGCGCTCACGGAACGCGGCGGCCAGGACGACCGGAATGGCGACCGGGGCGGCCTGCCAGATGAGGCGCTGCTGCGTGGTGCGGCAGACAGAACAGTTGCCGCAGGTCCGGCAGGTGCTGTAGTGCTCGACCACGCGCTCGGCCAGGGCCGCGGTATAGCCGGGCCCGTTCTGCCGCTCGTGCTCCGCCAGCAGCTCACCGAGCGCGGCGCAGCGGGACCCTCCGTCCCGGACGAGCAGCAGGACATGGAACCGCTTGGCCACCAGCTTGTCGAGCCGGGTGCACGTCTTGCTGACGGCGTTGGGGTCCTCACCCCTGCGGACCGCGATCTCCCGGCCTGTCAGTCCTCCGAGGTTCCGCAGTCGATAGAGGTCCCGCTGCTCGTCGTCGAGACTCTCGAACACCGTTCCCAGAAGCCGATGGACCTCTTCGAGCCGGATGAGGTCGTGGCCCGCCTCGACGACACGTTCGCGTTCCTTCAGCTCTTCGACCGCCCCGTCGGCCGTCCCCGGGCGCTCCTTGCGGCCGCGCGACCAGTACTTCAGCACCCGGCGCCGGGCCACCTCGACCAGCCAGGCCTCAAGTCGGTACGGCGGTCCGAGCGTCGTGTACTGGTCGAAGTAGCGGAAGGCGTCGACGAACGTGTCCTGCACGATGTCCGGCGCGTCGTCGGCGTCCACCCGCCCGGCGACGAATCGCAGGACGACGGGGCCGTGGCGCTCCGCGATCACCGTATAGACGTCGGCCCGGGCGGCAGGGTCCGGATACCGCGCCAGAAGCAGCAGCAGTTCCTCGTCCGGCTCGTCGGCCAGCGCGTGATACGAAGCCCTCTCGTTCATCCCACGCCTCCGTGAACTGCGGAAACGGCAGTCGGAGAAAGCCTGTTGAAAGAATCTTGCCCGGAACGCGGGAAAAATCCGCCGGACCCGGCCTGACCCTCCGTACGGCCCCGAGCCCGAGGAGGCACCCATGTTCCGTACAGGAGGGCGTTCCACGCCCCATCGTCCCGTCGTCGCCGGCGGGTGGTCCCGATGAGTGCTGCTTCCCGTGCGCTGGCGGTGTCCACAGGGGCGCCGCTCGCGCTGCTGAGCGCCTGGCACGGCTGGCGCGGGCTCGCGATCGCCGCCCTGTTCACGGTGGTGGCGGGCCTCGCCCGGGAGGTCGTGGCGGCCGTCTCCCACTGGCTGCTCGCACCCGCCCAGCGCCAGCAGCGCTGGCTGCTCAAACACGGCCACGTCGAAGGACGGTTGACCGCGCGGCAGCTGGTCGAACTGACGCGGGCGACGCACGCGGCGGAGCTGTCCACGCGCCCTGCGGCAACGCCCCCGCTCCCGCTCCCGACTCCCCCGTCCGCGCCCCCGCCCTCGCCCTCGCCCGCTGCAGACACGACAGCCCCGTGACAGCGGCGCTCCCCAGCCCCCATACGCCCCTCCCCCGCCCAGGCTCCCACCGGGCATCCCATGCTAGGGAGGACCACCTGAAACCAGGGCCACTTCGACGAATCACCCATGGGGGAGATCCTGCGTCGTCCACGAACTCGGCTCGGTCGACGGCCTGTTCACGATCGAAGTGGTTCCTGGCGAGCGGACCGGCAGTCGGTCCCCCGCTCTCCGGTCCTTGCTCGCGCAGGAGTTGCCGAGCCGCCCCCGCCGCCAGGGCCGGGTCGGGGCGGGGCGGGGCGGGGCGGGGCGGGGCGGGGCGGGGCGGGGCGGCGGATCATCCAGACCGCGGGCACCCGTGAGTTCCGGGCCCGTCCCCGGACAGGCCGTCCCGGGCCGGTCCACGGCGTCACCGTTCCCGAATACGCCACCACCACCAGCGCCCCGCCGTCCACCCGCTCACCCAGCCCGGGTTCGGAAGAGTACGACGTTCGAACTCCACGTCGATCCGCTCCACCAAGCGGCCCAGATCCGCCCGGGCTCCTCCGGGCAGGTGCCGCAGAGCGACTTCCAGGTCGTCCCGGCCGTCCTCGATCTCGATGCCGGGACTCTCGCCGGGGCCGGTCAGATACCGCCCGGGCTGCCTGAGGGCCCACTCGAAACGGCTGAGAGCATGGGCGACCGCGTCCGGCCAGAGGTGTTCGGCCTCAACACGTCGTACCGCTGCCCGAGTTCGAGCCGTGACGCCGGGAATCCGACGGACCGGCAGATGCCTGCTCGGCCGCCACCGCTCGGCGCGGACGGCCTTCGGACGCCTACGCGGCATCGCCCTTTCGGATCAGGAACATGCCGTCATTCTGCCACGCCCCGCACCTTCGGCGGCCGGGCCCGGCCACTTGGGCGCACTCCGGAGTGCGGCGAGGTGCATGCCGTTCTGTCGTGCGCCCCATCGTGCTCCCGTGCACGCCAACGGTACGAAAAAGACGGGCTGTTCGGGAGCTCACGGACAGGATGTGACGTTAGGTGAGGCAGGCGGTCCTGCGGCGCGCGTTGCCACAGACCCCTTCTCACAGCGTGACGCTCCGCTTCTCGCCATTTGGCTCTATGCAGAAAGCTCGGAGCATAATGAGCTAGGCAAAGAGCTAGGAACTTTCCGTGCATGGCCGATGAGGAACCGGGTACGTGCGCGGAGAAGGAGCGGCGATGACACACCAGATTGACCCCAGCCTGAACCGGCGCAAGCTACGCCTTGCGCTGCGTCGGGCGCGTGAGAGTGCGGATCTGAGTCAACGGGAGGCGGCCGAGCGGGTCGAGTGGTCCCAGTCGAAGCTGATCCGGGTCGAAACCGGCACGGTCGGCGTGTCGGTCAGTGATCTCCGGGCCCTGCTGGCCCTGTACGGGGTCACCGATCCCGTACAGGTGGAGGGGCTGGAGCAGGCGGCGCGGGGCAGCAAGGGGCAGAGCTGGTGGTCCGGGTACCACGAGGTCATCACCCCGCAGTTCGCCCAGTACCTGGGGTACGAGGGTGCGGCGGATTCCCTGCACAACTATCACCCCATCGTGGTGCCGGGGCACTTGCAGACCCGCGGCTACGCCGAAGCCCTTCTCGCTCCCCGCGATCTGGAAGCGGAGATGTTCCAGAGGATCGTGGACCTGCGTATGGAGCGGCAGCAGCGGATGTTCGACGGCTCGGGCAGGCCTGCCTGCGTGTTCGTACTGGACGAGGCGGCCGTACGACGCGAAGTCGGAGGCAAGGAGGTACTCGACGAACAACTGGACCGCCTGCTCGATTTCGGAGGCCGCCCCGAGGTCTCCGTCAGGGTGCTGCCGTTCGCGGCCGGGGCGCACTACAGCACGCTGGGCAGCTTCGTCCTGCTGGGCTTCCCCGATGACGACGATCTTCTCTATCTGGAGCATGCCGCGGGCAGCATGACCGGTGGTGAGGACCTACGCCTGCTGGCCCGTTACCAGGAGTGCTTCCGGGCGATCACGGACATGGCGCTCGGTGAGTCGGAGTCGGCCGACCTGATCAGCCGTGTCCAGCAGGACCTCGGCGTCCGTTGACAGCCGGGCCCCGTCAGCGGTGGCGAGGGGCAAGGGGAGGGCCAAAGCGTGGTCTCCAGACCGGTATTGCAGCGCCTGCTGGAGTGGGTGCAGACGAATACGCCCGGCGATGCGGATCCGACGGGTGACATGACCGATGAGGTTCTCAAGGCGCAGGCCATCCAGGACCCCGCGCAGGCGGAGAACCTGATCGCGATAGAGAAGGCCCGGGCCGCGAGCGCCCTGCAACTGGAGACCGTCCGCGGGATGATGAAGCTGCGGCTGGCCGCTCTCATCGGGTTGATGGGCCTGGCCGCCCTGGCGATCATCGTGACGGCGGCCGTGTTCGTCATGGACAAGGCCGCTGACCTCAAGCTGTCCTGGCCCCCGGTCGGCACGAGCGCCCTGACCGTTGCCGGCGCCGGACTGTCGTCCCTGGTGGCCTGGTGGATGAGGCGGACGCTGATACGCCGGCGGGCGACACGCACTAGTGCGGAGAACCCGCCTGAGAGCCGTACGGAAGACGATCAGAATCCGGTGGGGGCGCCGTAGGAGAGACTCCCGCGCGCCACAGGCCCGCGCTGACCGCCACGATCACGGCCACGGAGACCCAGAGAACCCTTTTGAAGAAGACGCTGTCGACCAGCATGGTCGCCGCCGCCGCAGCCAGCGTGGCCAGAACCCCGACGACCAGCGTGAAAGTGATCGCTCCGCCTACCGCCACAGACCGGCTACGGGCCCTTCGGCCCAGACGGTGCACGGCCGACGCCCCAGCATCCATCCGTTCCCCTCCCCCTTGCCGCTGGCTGGTCAAGAACGTCACGGGTTCTGTAACTCCCCTGCCCTCACGGCGTCCAGGAACACGGACCAGACACCAGCGGTGAACATCAAAGCGGGCTGGGCAAGTGCTTTGGAGTCCCGTGCACGGACCCAGTCACGTGCCACCGCGACCTCCACGCACTCGCTCTCGTTGCCGCACTTGCTGCTCCTGCGCCACAAGGGTTTCCCCCCATGCACCACCTCAGTTCCTCCCGATCCCCCGATCCGCCCGGATGATGCACGGTAAATCTAGTGGACGGCTGTGCACTGCCGCTGGGCAACGGCCGGATTGCCCCCGTCCGTCCACAACGAACAGCGCCCACAAGACTACCCACAGCAACCAAGGGCAAGGTTACGGTTGCCTGAAAGGATCCGCCATACGGGAACAGGCCTACCTGGCGCGCCTCTCCGCAGCCGCCTGCCGGCGCCACACCGCGCGTTCTTCACCGGCCGGAGTGTTCCGCGAGCCAGGCCAAGGCCGCCGCGCCCGTGTTGAGGACGGAGATGTGTCCGTCGTCCGGGCTCAGTCGCAGTTCCGCCGTGGAGCAGCGGTTCGCGAGCCACCGGCTGTGCGAGCTGGGCACCACCCGGTCCTGGCCGCCGTGCAGGAGGAGGACCGGCGCGACGACCTGCCCGGGGTCGAATCCCCAGGGGGCGACGTAGGCCAGGTCGTCGTCGATCAGCCCGCCCGGACCGGCCTCCACCGCTGGGCCGACGACATCGCCGAACCAGGACCACTCGCCGGAGAGTGCGGCGTGATCGGCCGGGGTGAACATCTCCGGGTCGTACGTGGCGGCCGCCTGGTAGTCCTCCTTCGCCGCCCGCCCCGCCGCGGCCGCGCGCAGGGAGCCGACGCCGGACTCCGACATACCCGCGAACCAGTCGAGTCCTTCGGCGTCGAACGGGGCCGGCCCGGCCACGCCGACCACGCCGAGGACCCGTTCCGGCAGCAGCGCGCCGCAGGCCAAGGCGTGCGGACCGCCACCGGAATGACCCATGACCGCGAACCGATCGATGTTCAGCGCATCGGCGACGGTGGCGACGTCGGCAGCCGCCGACGCCACGTTCCGGTCCGGGCGAGGGGTCGATCCGCCGTAGCCGGGGCGGTCGTACGACACCCAGCGGACGCCGAGCCGGGCCGCCGCCGGGAAGAGGGGCTCGGGCGGTGCGCCGATGTTCGGCGTGCCGTGGTGCCAGAAGACGGCGAGGCGATCATCCGTGTCATCCGCGCCTGTGTCGTAGACGTGCAGTCTGCGACCGTCGCTCAGTTCCAGATCGGTCTCGGTCACTTCGCCACCCCCGACGCCTGAACATCCTCGGCCACTCGAACCCGGGCGGCACGAACCTACCGGGTCAGCGGTGGCCGGCGGCGGTCGCGTCACCGGTTTCGTCCACGCACCGCAGCGAGATCCTCCGTGCCACGCACCGCTCGCTCGGCGGCGCGCCCACCGAGGGTCGGTCGCCCTCCTCGCGGGTCGGACAGGATGCCGATGTCCGAGACCCGGCGCCCGGTGGCCGACGGACGCCGGTGAGAACGGCCCCCGGCGCCGCACCCGGCTGCATTTCCTATCGATTTACTAGGAAAGCATTGACCGCGAGTCCAGCGGATGCGCAGGATGATGTACATGCCCCATACGCAGCTACGACTCGTTCGTCGTAGGCATGTCGACTTCGGCCACGTCGTCAGTGCCGCCTGTTGTCGCGGGTAAGTGACGAGGCACGCTCGCTGCGCGTGCTGCCGACTCTTCTCTCTCACCCCGGGTGATCCGGCGCCCCCCTTGTCGCACGCGGGGCAGAGGCTGCCGGCGCCGGATCTTCACTTACCGACGCGTGGGCTGCAAGCGCATGCGCGAGCCGCGGGAGCGGCCCAACACGGCGCCTCGGCGCCGACCTTGAGGAGACCACCACCATGGGCGTTGCCATCGCGCCGTCCGGACCCACCTCCGAATCCGGCCGCATCGGACCCGACCGCGCCCACTGGCTGCGCGCGGCGCGGGAAACGGCGGACGATCTGGCCACGGACGCGGTGGCCAGGGAGCAGGCGGGCAAGACCCCCTTCGACGAGGTGTCCCGGCTGCGCGAGGCGGGACTGCTGACGCTCCTCGTGCCGGCCGGGGCCGGGGGCGGTGGCGCGGACTGGACGACGGCCTACGCCGTCGTCCGGGAGATCGCCGCCGCGGACGGGGCGATCGGTCAACTGCTGGGCTGTCACTACTTCCTGTCGTGGAGCACCCGGTTCCTCTCCGGGCCCGCCCTCGTCGATCAGGTCGAACGGCCTTCCACGGCTGAGCAGTTGGCCTGGGGTGGTGGTTTCGCCCGCCAGGAGCCGTCTCTGCGGCTGGCCAGGAAGGGCGGCGGCTATGTGCTGGACGGGCGGCAGAGCTACGCCACGGGGGTCCTCGTCGCGGACCGCCTCGCCGTACGGGCCGAACGGGCCGACACGGGCGAACCGTTCGCCGTCGTCGTGGATCCCGCCCATCCCCGCGTGCGGATCGACCGCGACACCGACCCCTTCGGCCAGCGGCTCGCGGCCGGTGGCAGCGTGGAGTTCGACGCCGTACCGGTCGCCGCCGACGACGTGGCCGGCTCCCTGTCCGCGGACGAGGGCGTCCTGTCGCCGCCGACCGCGCTCACAGCGCCGGTGGGCCGCCTCCTCTCCGTCCAGCTCCTTCTCGGTATCGCCGAGGGAGTGCTGGCCGAAGTCCGCGAGTACAGCAGGGCAGGCCACTCACTCCGGCATCCCACCTGGCCGGCCGGCTCTCCCCAGGACCCGCGGATGCTGGCCCTCTACGGAGAGCTGACCGTCCTCACCCGGTCCGCCTCCGCACTCACCGAGCAGGCGGTGCGAGCCGTGCACGGCTCGCTGGCTCGCGGCGAGGACCTCACCTTCGACGAGTACGCGGAGGTCTCCGTTCTCGTGGCCATGGCCGAGGCCGCCGCCTCCAGGGCCGCACAGGAGTCGACCACACGTGCCCTCGACATCATCGGCGTCCGCGCCCTGTCCTCGCGGCTGGGCTTCGACCGCTTCTGGCGCAACGCACGGACCCACACCCTGTACGAGCCCGTGTCCCACCGGCTCCTCGACGTCGGGGACTACTTCCTCAACGGCGCACACCCCGCGTTCGTGCTGCCCGTCTGACCGAATGGCGGACTGCCGGGCCGTCGGGCAGGGGCCCGTCCTCCTGCCCGAGGGCCCGCCCGCGAGGAAGACCGACCGAACGACGTACGGGATAATGCGCACATGCGGATCTCAGCCAGGGCGGACTACGCGGTACGTGCCGCGCTACAGCTCGCCGCGTCACGGGACGACGGGCCTTTGAAGGCCGAGGCGATCGCCGACGCGCAGGACATTCCGCACAAATTCCTCGAAGGCATCCTGAACGACATGCGCCGGGGCGGTCTCGTGCTGAGTCAGCGCGGCGGCAACGGCGGCTACCGGCTGGCCAGGCCCGCCGCGTCCATCAGCATCGCCGACGTCATCCGCACCGTGGACGGACCCCTCGTCTCGGTGCGCGGGGTCCGTCCCCCGGATCTTTCCTACACCGGCCCGGCGCAGTCCCTGCTGCCGCTGTGGATCGCGCTGCGGTCCAACGTGCGCGAGATCCTTGAGGGCGTTTCGCTCGCCGACGTCGCTTCGGCTCAACTGCCCCCCGGGGTATCGGCGTTGACCGATACCCCGGGCGCCTGGGCGAACCCCTGACACCACGTGTCGCCAGGCCGCCTCAGAGAGCGATCTCTTCCGAGTGGTGCCGACTGACCGGCACCGGCAGCCCGTAGTGCTCGCGAAGGGTGCTCCCTTCGTACTCCTCCCGGAACAGGCCCTTGTCGCGCAGGATCGGCAGGACGTGCTCGATGAAGGCTTCCAGACCGGACGGCAGGGCCGGTGCCATGATGTTGAACCCGTCCGCGGCACCGCCCTCGAACCAGGTGACGATCGTGTCCGCCACCTGCTCGGGCGTGCCGATGAACTCGAAGTGACCTCGTCCGCCGCCGAGCCGCGAGATGACCTCACGGACTGTCAGCTTCTCGCGTACGGCGAGTTCGATGATCAGGTCGGAGCGGCTCTGCGAGCCCTCCAGCTTCGGTCTCGCGAGGACGAAGTCCGGCAGCGGCGCGTCGAGTTCGAACGCCGACGGCTCGGTCTCGAAGACCGCGGCGAGCTGACGCAGTCCGTACTCCGCGACGCGCAGGTCGTCGAACCGCTTCGCCAGTGCTCGGGCCTCCCCCTCGGTCGACCCGATGTACGGGACGATTCCCGGCAGCACGATCACGCCGTCCGGGTCACGCCCCGCGGCCCTGGTCCTGGCCTTGATGTCGGCGTAGAAGCCAGCCGCGCGCTCGTACGTCCGGTGGGCGGTGAAGATCGCCTCGGCGTGATGTGCCGCGAAGTCCTTGCCGTCCTCGGAGGAGCCCGCCTGCACGAGCAGGGGGTGGCCCTGGGGCGGACGCTCGACGTTGAGCGGGCCGGCCACCGAGAAGTACTTGCCCCGGTGGTCGAGCCGGTGGAGCCGGGCAGGGTCGGCGTAGCGCCCCGAGGCCCTGTCGGCGACGACGGCCTCGGACTCCCAACTGTCCCACAGGGCCTTGGCGATGTGCAGGAACTCGTCGGCCCGGGCGTACCGCTCGGCGTGGCCGGGACGGTCGACGAGGCCGAAGTTGGCCGCCTCGTCGGCGCCCGCGGAGGTGACGATGTTCCAGCCGGCCCGGCCGCCGCTGACGTGGTCGACCGACGCCAGGCGACGGGCGAGGTTGTACGGCTCGTTGTACGTCGACGACACGGTCGCGATGAGTCCGATCCTGCTGGTCGCCTGCGACAGCGCGGTCAGCAGGGTGAGCGGTTCGAGCTGGCCCGGCGGGCGGAACTCGCCCGTGCCGGTGATCGCCGGGCCGTCCGCGAGGAACAGCGAGTCGAACTTGGCGCTCTCCGCCAGTTGAGCCAGTTCGATCCAGTGCCGCAGGTCGAAGTCGGCTCGCGGGTTGCTGTGCGGGAGCCGCCAGGCCGCCTCGTGGTGTCCTGCCTCCATGAGGAAGGCGTTGAGGTGCAGCCGGCGCCTTCTCTGGTCGCTCACAACTGTTCTCCAGTCCGTTCGTGGTGCGCTTGATCAGCCGACCGACAGCTTCGAGCTGTCGTATCCGGTCGGCAGGAGGTTGTCGGTGATCGACGAGACGTCGACCTTCTTGGTGATCTGTCCCGCCTCCAGGAAGGCGTCGGCGAGCTTCTGCTCCGCCGCGATGTCCGCCTTCGCCACCGGGGTCACCCGGGTCTCGAAGGCCTTCAGGGACACCTTGGCGTCGTCCAGGGGGATGCCCTCCTCCTTGGAGATCGCCTGCGCGTACTTGTCCTCGTGCTTGATCGCCCACGCGAACTCGTGGGCGAGCCGCCGCAGGACATCGGTGAGAGCCGCCCGCTTCGTCCTGTCGTTCAGCGAACTCTCGCTCGCGACGTAGTAGCTGCTCGTCTGGTCGATCGGCGGGAGACCCTTCGCCAGGATGCGCGCGCCGTTCTTGACCGCGATCGCCGACTGCGGGTTCCAGATGGACCAGGCGTCCACCTTGCCGGTGTTGAACGCCGTGGCACCGGCCGCCGGATCGAGGAAGGCCAGCTTCACGTCCTTGGGGGTGAGACCCACGCTCTTGAGGGCGTTGAGTGCCAGACCGTGGGCCGAACTGCCCTGCGGCACGGCGATCTTCTTGCCCTTGAGGTCCGCGAGCGTCTTCAGCGTCGAGCCCTTCGGCACGATGATGTTCTCGTTGGCCTGGGTGGGCCTGAGGGAACGGTTGACGGCGACGACCTTGAAGCCGTACTCCTTCGCGGCGCCCGTTATCGGCGGCACGTCGCCGACACTGCCCAGGTCGATGTCACCCGACGCGGCCGCCTGTACGAGCGGCGGCCCGTAGGTGAAGCGGGCGAACTTCACCTTGTAGGGCGCGTTGTCGAACACCCCGGTGATCTTGGCCAGCTCCTGGCTGCCGTCACCTCCGTTGTCGCCGATCGTGAAGGTGTACTTCTTCCACTCGGGGTGGCTGCCGGCGCCCGATCCGCTGGAGCGGCTCAGGGGCGCGGCGGCTTCCGACGTCGACGCGCAGGCGACGAGGGTGCTCGCCAGGGCGAGCAGGCCGACGGAGGCGACGATGCGCGAGGTGCTTCGGGACATGGGTTCTCACGTGCTTTCTGTGCTGGGGCGGGCGAAGTCTGTGGGTGCGGCCGGGAAAGTCGTCGGGTGCGGCCGGGGAAGTCCTTCGGGTGTGGCTGGGGACGTGGGTCGGGTGTGGCTGGGGACGTGGGTCGGTGTGGCCGGGAGATCGGTCGGCGCGTCCCGGGAGATCGGTCGGCGTGCCGGTGCGGCGGGAGGATTCAGTGCTGGTTGGCCAGTCCGAGGTCCTGGAGGAGCGCGGAGCGGAGCTCCTCTCGCGCGAAGCTCGCCTCACGGTCCGCGGCCGACAGCTCGACACGATGCGAGGTGCCGATGCGTCCGTCACTCATGACGACCACGCGGTCGGCCAGCGCGATCGCCTCGTCGACGTCGTGGGTGACGAGCAGCATGGCCGCATGGTGCTTGCTCCGCAGCGCCCGCACGAGGTCGTGCATGCGCAGCCGAGTGATCGCGTCGAGCGCCGCGAACGGTTCGTCGAGCAGCACGAGTTCGGGCTCGGAGACCAGTGCCCGCGCCAGTGACACCCGCTGGGCCTCGCCGCCGGAGAGCTCCTTGGGCCATGCCTTCTCACGGCCCGCGAGTCCGACCTCGGCGAGCACGTCGAGGGCCCGCCGGTCGGCGTCGGGTCCGTGCAGGCCGAGGGTGACGTTGCGCAGCACCCGCTGCCACGGCAGCAGACGGTCGGCCTGGAACACGATCGCCCGCCTCGCCGGGACCTCCACCCGTCCGCCGTCCGGCCGGTCGAGTCCGGCCAGCAGCCTGAGGAGGGTGCTCTTGCCGCAGCCGGAGGGGCCCAGCAGGACGACCAGTTCCTCGTCGGCGATGGTGAGGTCCAGTTGGTCCAGGACGACCCGGTCCCCGAACCGGCGGACGACGCTCTCGACGACGGCGCCCGCCTGACTGCGGGGCCGTGTACCGCGCGGAGAAACCGTGGTGCTCATGCTGCCTCATAACTGGGGCGCCACCGCAGCAGCACCCGCTCCAGAGCTCGGACGAACTGGTCGGCGAGCAGACCGAGGAGTGAATAGATGACCAGCCCCACGAAGACCTGGTTGGTCTGGAGGTAGGTCTGCCCTTGTGTGATGAGGAAGCCGAGGCCCTTGTCGGCGTTGACCGTCTCGGCGGCGACGAGGCCCAGGACGCTGTACGCGAGTGAGAACCGGAGTCCGACCAGGAATCCGGGCAGGGCTCCGGGAACCAGGACGCGGGTCACCAGCCGCCAGGTGCCGGCGCCCGTCGTCCGCGCCATCTCGATCAGCCGCTGGTCGACACCCCTGATCGCGGCGAACAGGTTGAGATACATGGGGACGCCCGCGCCGAACGAGATCAGGAGCACCTTCGTGAGCTCGTCGATGCCGAACCACACGATCATCAGCGGGAGTACCGCCAGGAGCGGGATGGTGTTCAGCACCTGCACGACACCGTTGAACAGATACTCGCCGCTGCGCAGCAGGCCGCCGAGCACGCCGGCGACGACACCCACGGTCAGGCCGATCGCGAGTCCGATGCCGGCCCGTTGCAGCGAGATGGCCAAGTCCGGTCCGAGGACGCCCTGTTGCCACAGCTCGACAGCGGACTTGACGATGGACGTCGGTGCCGGAGCGTAGGTCTTCTTCAGTCCGCCCGCCCTCGCGAGGATCTCCCAGGCGGCGAGGATCACGACGGGGGTCGTGTAGATCCCCAGCGGCCAGCGCAGCCGCTCGCGCAGTGCGCGGAGCGGGGTCTGCCTGCGGGCGTCGCGCGGCAGGAAGACCTCGCGTCGCGGTGCGCTCGTCGTCCCGGGGGCCGCCGGCACGACGGCCGGCCTCTCGATGCTGATGTCGGTCATCGGGCCGCCACCTCCAGCACTTTGCTGTAGTGCGAGGCGTCACCGACGAGTTGCTCGCTGCGCCGGCCGTCGACACCGACGGGCACGTCTCCCGCGACGGTCACACGGTTGAGGCGGCGCGGGTGGTCGTCGTAGTTGTCGACCCCGTAGTGCTGGGTGATCCTGTTGTCGAAGATCAGCAGTTGGTCGGGGGCCCAGGCCCAGCGCAGGACGTTCTCCGGGCGCGTCACGTACGACTGGAGGATGCGCAGCAGATCGGCCGACTCGACTCCCGACAGGCCGACGATCCGCTTGGCGAACCCGCCGATGAACAGGCCGCGTTCGCCCGTCAGCGGATGCACCCGTACGAGAGGGTGCTCGGTCTCGTACGGCGTCGAGACGAAGACCCGGTCGTACTCCTCGCGCAGCGCCGACGCGCCCGAGGGGCGCGCGTAGTCGTACTGGTTGGTGTGCACGACGCGCAGTGAGTCCGCGAGGGCGCGGAGCGGTCCGGGCAGGTCGCGGTAGGCGGCGGCCGCGTTGGCGATCAGCGTCTCGCCGCCGTACGGCGGGGTCACGATGGACCGGAGCGTGGTGAGCTGCGGCGGGTTGACCACGAAGGTGACGTCCGTGTGCCACTCGTTGGCCTTGGACGTCTCGCTGTCGACGGCGAGCACGTTCGTGGTGCCGTCGGTCGCGGGCACGTTCGGGTGAGCGGTGGTGAGTTCGCCGAACCACCCCGCCACGTGTTCCTGACCGGCGTTGTCGAGGCGAACCTGGTCGAACACGATCGCCTTGTGCTCGTCGAGGGCCTGCCGCAGGGTCGTGATCGTCGAAGGGTCGGGGGGTGCCGTGAGGTCGACGCCCTCGACGACCGCGCCGATGCGGCCCGTGAGTTTGCGGATGGACGGAGGCATGAGGGTGTCCCTCTCGAGGAGTTGGGGCGTCGCCGGATGCTGGGTGTCGGAGCGGGTGACGGCGGCGATGAACGGCTACACAGCCCGTACTTGGTCCGGTCGCGATGCCCGGGCCTCGACGACTGCGCAGGAGGTGGTACCGGACAAGGGCCGGACGGTGTGGTGGAGGTCGTGCCACCGCACCGGTCGGCGCCCGCCGCCGGGGGTGTTTCGCTGAAGTCCCGCCGGGCCCCCGCCACTTGCACGAGGTGCCCCTGGCCCGCAGCCGAGGGCACATCCCCTCGCCGCCCTCGCGCTGCGCGGCACCCGCTTCTCCCCGGGCAGAGAGCGGGAACGCAGAGAGGACAGAGAGAAGAAGGCAGTCACGCGGCGGTTACCACGGTCCCTCGGGAGAAACCGATGGGGCGGTTTCACTCCCGCCTGCGGGAGTTACGCCTTGGGGGCGCACCGGCCGACGGCGAGGACCACTCGGTGGATCAGCGACACACCTTGGTGATCAACGACAACAGAACGCGCTGGAGACGTGCGCCAGGTCGATGTGGCGCCTCCGAGTCAAATCCACGCGCGGGGTCATGGAACGTGAGTTGAGCAGACGTCCGCACCCTCGGTCAATGAGTTTCGGACAGATGTCTCACATTGCGGACCCGGACGCCGGCCAACGCAGGGCGGCCGTAATCGCGTTGACCGGACTCGTCACCCGGCGGGCGAGCGTGCGGAGGCCTGTCTCACGCCTCGGGCGGTGAGGCGGTCACGCGAGAGCCGGCTTGCGGACCGCTTCGCAGGCGAAGCCGGCCGTCTCGCTGAGGCGGACGTCGGTCGCGTGGCGGGCGAGTCGGGTGGTGAGGTCGTCGTCGACCTCGGCGGCCATGCGACCGCCATGGCATGCCGGTACACAAGAATGACAAGAAGCTGTCACACGCCGACCGGAATGACGGGTCGGGAGCCGTTGGTTCTCACTGGCATGACTGTAGGAGTGACGCTCAACGCATCCGGCGCGCTGAACCAGGTCGACGCCTCCGTGCGGCTGGCCCACGAGGCCGCGGCGGCCGGCCTGCGGTCGGCCTGGTTCGGGCAGACCTTCGGCGCGGACTCACCCCAGCTCGCGGCGATCGTCGGACGTGAGGTCCCCGGACTCCATGTGGGCACCTCCGCGATCCCCGTCTTCGGCCGGCACCCTCTGACCGTGTCCAGCCAGGCCCAGACCGCCCAGGCGGCCACGCACGGCCGCTACCACCTCGGGCTGGCCCTGGGCACCAAACTCCTGACCGAGGGCGGCTTCGGCCTCCCCTTCGAACGGCCCATCGCCCGCCTGCGTGAATTCCTCATCGCCCTGCGGCAGTTGACCGAGGCCGGTACGGCCGACTTCCACGGTGAGCTGCTCACCGCCACCCCGTCGCTCTCCGCACGCGTACCGGGCGCGGAGAACGGCGTCCCGCTGCTGGTCGCCGCGATGGGGCCGCAGGCCCTCCGTGCCAGCGGTGAACTGGCGGACGGGATCCTGCCCTATCTGGCGGGCCCGAGGGCCCTGGAGAAACACATCGTTCCGGCCCTCACCGCCGCGGCGACCGCCGCGGGCCGTCCCTCCCCCCGGATCGTGGCCCTGGTGCACGGCGTGGTCACGGACGACGTCGCCTCCGTACGGGAGAAAGCGACCGCACAGCTCGCGTTCTACGAACGGATCCCGTCCTACGCACGGGTCATCGAGCTCTCGGGCGGCCGACGGGCGTCCGACGTGGCCGTGATCGGCGACGAGAAGGCGGTCGCGGCCGAGGTACGGCGCTACCGGGACGCCGGGGCGACGGAAGTGGTCTTCTCGGGCACGGAGATCGCCGGAGAGGCGGACCGGCGCCGCACCTGGGCGCTCCTCGGCGAACTGGCCGGGTGAGGGAACACCGGCGGCGGACCTCGACGCAGGACCCGCACACCGTTGCGGAGAAGAACCTCACGAGACGAAGGAGTACCGATGACCACTCAGGCCACGACGACCGACCTCCAGGCCTTCACCCAGGACTGGCTGAACTGGCACCGGGCGCAGGAGGAACGGCTCGCCGACCCGCACGGGTTCCTCGCGATCACCGGCCTGCACTGGCTCGACGAACGGCCGCAGCGCTTCCCGGACGCTCCGGGCGCCTGGTGGACCGACGCCGATGGGGTCGCCGTACTCCTCGATGACGGTGAGGAACTGGTCGTGGAGGGAACCCCGGTGCGCGGGGAACACCGCTTCGGAGTGCTCCCCGAACGCGGCGGCGTCAACGCGGCCTGGGGTAACGCCGTCATCGAGGTGGCCAAGCGCGGTGGGAACGACATCGTGCGGCCCCGGCACCCGGACGCGCCGCTGCGCACGGCCTTCACCGGGACGCCCGCCTACGCGCCGCACCCGCGCTGGGCCCTGAAGGGCCGCTACGTCGCCTTCGACGAGCCGCGGCCGACCACGGTGGGGGCGGCGGTCGAGGGCCTGGAGCATGTGTACGACGCGCCGGGCCGGATCGAGTTCCAACTGGACGGGCGCCCCCTGTCCCTGACCGCGTTCCCCGGACACACCCCGGGCGCTCTGACGGTGCTGTTCACGGACACGACCTCCGGGGTCACCACCTACGCCGCCAATCGCGGGCTCACCGTCGAGGCGCCCGCCGCCGACGGAACGGTCGTGCTGGATTTCAACCGTGCGACGAACCTGCCGTGCGCCTACACGGATCTGGCCACCTGCCCACTGCCACCGGCCGAGAACCGGCTGCCGGTGGCGATCGAGGCCGGCCAGAAGATCCCCCGCGAGCGGGGCGGCGCCTGAAGCCACCGGCCCTCCCCCGACGGCACCCAGGACTGTTGACGTCGCTGTCCCGGCGCGCACCGGAGCGCGACGGCACGGTGACGGCCGCGGGGGTGTGATCCATTACGATCGGCCCCTCCCGGCGGTGCGTCTCAACTGAGCACCCCTGGGGAGGCGTTCGCGCCATGCCGATCCTGCGAGGCGACAAGGCGCGCGGAAGAGCCCCGACGCGCCGCCTGAGTCGGCAGCCGTGACGCACCGACCGGGCGGCGCCAAGATCATCCGAATTGCGCCGTATTCCGGATTGTCTGCTACGGCAACATGTCGGCCTCATGGCGGGGCCGGCGAAAACCTGGTGCCCGCCACGGAGTGCGGACCAAGCTGACGCCCGCTCCTTCGTTCGTGGCTTCTTCCGTCTCCGCAGAAAGTTCCACCGCGCATGCATTCGTCTGGTCTCTCCCGCGCTCCCCGGGCGCACCTCTCCTGTGTGCTGAGGAGGTGCCGCACATGGTGCGCTATGTGACGCGCAAGACGGCCGGGTGGCTTCTGATGATCGTGGTGGCGACCAACGCCACGTACTTCCTGGCCAGTTGGTTTCTGGACCCGCGGTCGAACTTCAAGGAGCTGCGGCCCGTCCGCAGCGAGGTCCAGATCGACCGGGCCCTGGCGCCGTACAACCTGGACCCGCGGGTACCGTTGGCGCGCCGATGGTGGGACTGGTTCACCTCGGTGGCCGTCCACTTCGACTGGGGGAAGTCCCCCACCGGCGTCTCCGTCAACGGAGAAGTGGGCTACCGGTCCCTCATCAGCGCGGAGTTGGTCGTCATCGCGACCGTCCTGTCCGTCGTGATCGGCGTCGCGCTGGGTGTCTACACCGCCGCACGGCAGTACGGCTGGGCCGACCGGTTCTCGCAGGCCGTGTCCATCGCGGTGTTCAACGTCCCGACATCCGTCGCCGCGCTCGCGGTGGTCTTCGTCGCCATCTGGCTGAACCAGCACGCCGGACTGCACTTCCTGTACGTGGCCGGGGAGAACTCACCCAACGTCGAGGGGCTGCTCCCGACGATCGGCGACCGTCTCCTGCACCTGATCCTGCCGACCCTGACGCTGACGCTGATGGGTTACGTGGGCTACCACCTGACGCAGCGTTCGCTTCTGCTCGACACGATCAACGCCGACTTCGTGCGCACCGCCCAGGCCACCGGGCTCACCCGCGGCCAGGCGATCCGCAGACACGCCCTGAGGGCCGCGCTCATCCCGACGGCGGCCTCCGTGGCGTTCAGCGTCCCGGCCATCTTCACCGGCGCCGTCATCACCGAGACCGTCTTCGGCTGGAACGGCATGGGCCGCTACTTCATCCAGACCATCAGCAAGAACGACGTGCACGGAACCGTCGCGACGGCCGCCTTCGCCGCGGCCCTGACCGCGGTCGGCGCGATCCTCGCGGACATCGCCACGGTGTTCCTCGACCCGCGAGTGAGGGTGAACTGACGTGGCCACCGATGCGACGACCGACGCCGCGTCCCGTAGTACGGCGGAGCGGGTTCCCGAAGCGGCTCGCACCACGCGCCGGCAGGCGGACCTCGGCCTCGGCCGACTCTATCTGCGGCGCTTCCTGCGCAACCGGCTCGCCGTCGCCGGTGTGGCGATCTTCGTGCTGCTGGTGCTGTTCGGAGCCTTGGGCGGTCTGTTCACCTCCTACGCGTACACCGACGCCGACTTCACCGCGCTCACCCAACCACCCAGCTCCCTCCACTGGTTCGGCACCAACCAGGGCGGCAACGACATCTACGCCTGTGCCGTGCACGGCCTCCGGCGCTCCCTGGCGATCGCCGTGAGCGTGTCCGTCCTGACGGTCGTCGTCGCCGCGATCGTCGGCTCCGGCGCCGCGTACTTCGGAGGCCGGGTCGAGAGAGTGGTCCTCGCCGTCATCCACTTCCTGCTGATCGTCCCCTCGTTCCTCATCCTCGCCCTGGTCTCCCACCGCCTGGCCGGCGACTGGCGCGTCCTCATCGTGGTGCTGACCGTGTTCGGCTGGATGTCGACCGCGCGGGTGATCTGGTCCGTGTCGACCTCACTGCGCGAACGGGACTACGTGACGGCGGCCGAGTTCATGGGTGTCAGCCCGTCGCGGATCATCCTCCGTCACATCATCCCCAACCTCGGCTCCCTGCTCATCGTCAATCTGACGCTCGGTGTCGTCGCGACCGTGCTCAGCGAGACCGCCCTCTCGTTCCTCGGGTTCGGCGTCCAGACTCCGGACGTCTCCCTGGGCACGATGCTCGCGGACGGGGCGAGCACGGTCACGAGCGCGCCCTGGCTCTTCGCCTTCCCCGCGGGACTCGTCGTCCTGCTCACCGTGTCGATGACCTTCATCGGCGACGGACTGCGCGATGCCCTGGACCCCACGTCGGTGACCGGCTCGGCGGGAGGCCGACGATGACGCTCGCGTCCCCGCTGCTCGACCCGGTACCCCCCACCGGCGCCGCCCCCGTGCTCTCCGTGCGGGACCTGCGGATCTCCTTCCCCTCCGAGGCCGGAACCGTCGAGGCGGTACGCGGCGTGAGCTTCGACCTGCTGCCCGGCCGGACCCTCGGGATCGTCGGCGAATCCGGCTCGGGCAAGTCGGCCACCGCGATGGGGATCATGGGCCTGCTGCCCCCCTCCGCTTCCCTGCGCGGCCAGGTGCTGCTCGGCGGGCGAGACCTGGTCGGCCTCGGTGACCAAGCGCTCTCGGCGGTGCGGGGCAAGTCCATCGGCATGGTCTTCCAGGACCCGCTGTCCGCGCTCACGCCGATCTTCTCCGTGGGCAGACTGCTCTCCGACGCCCTGCGGGTCCACCAGGACCTGACCAAGCGGGCCGCCTGGGAGCAGGCCGTCGAACTGCTCGATCTCGTCGGCATCCCCGACCCCCCCAACCGGGCCACGTCCTTCCCCCACGAGTTCTCCGGCGGCATGCGCCAGCGCGTGGTGATCGCGATGGCGATCGCCAACAGACCGTCCGTGCTCGTGGCCGACGAGCCCACCACCGCCCTCGACGTCACCGTGCAGGCGCAGATCCTCGACGTGCTGCGACTGGCCCAGGAGGAGACCGGCGCCGGCCTCGTCCTCATCACTCACGACCTCGGGGTCGTCGCCGGCCACGCGGACGACGTCGCCGTCATGTACGCGGGCCGCTTCGTGGAACACGCGGGCGTCGGGGAACTCTTCCGCCGGCCGACGATGCCGTACACCGCGCGGCTGCTCGCCGCCGTGCCGACCGTGGACGGCGGGGCCCGCAAGCCCCTGGTCCCGATCGGCGGGGAACCGCCCGCCCTGGTGGGCCTCCCCCACGGCTGCCCCTTCGCGAGCCGCTGCGCCGTCGCCCTCGACGCGTGCCGTTCCGACGAACCGGAGCTGCGCCACGTCACCGGGCACGGGCACGTGGCGTGCCTGCGCGCCACAGAGATCGCCGACGGATCCCTCGACCCCCGGGGCGACGTCGTACAGGCCGATGAGCCGGCTGCTTCCGACCGTGCCGAGGCCGGCCGGATCGTGCTCCGCGTCGAAGAGCTCGTCAAGACCTTCCCGGTCACCAGGGGTGCCCTCCTCAAGCGCCGGGTCGGCACCCTGCACGCCGTCAACCGGGTCAGCTTCGAGCTGCGCGCCGGGGAGACCCTGGGCCTGGTGGGCGAGTCAGGCAGCGGCAAGACCACCACACTCATGGAGATCCTCCGGCTCAGGCGGCCCGAAGGCGGCCGGATCGAGATCGCCGGGACCGATGTGGGAACGGTCGGTTCCGCCGCGCGCGTACGGGAGTTGCGGCAGGACGTACAGATGGTCATGCAGGACCCGCTGGGGGCCCTGGACCCGCGGCTGCCCGTCTTCCAACTGCTCGCCGAACCCCTGCGGGCCATCGGGCGGGACCGCGCGTCGATCCGCTCCCGTGTCCACGAACTGCTGGCCCTGGTCGGTCTGGACGACTCGGTGACCGACCGCTTCCCGGTCGCCCTCTCCGGCGGTCAGCGCCAACGGATCGGCATCGCCCGCGCCTTGGCGACAGAGCCGAAACTGCTCGCCCTCGACGAGCCGCTCTCCGCCCTGGACGTGTCGGTACAGGCAGGCGTGATCAACCTGCTGGCACGGCTCAAGCGTGAACTCGGGCTCGCCTACCTCGTGGTCGCCCACGACCTGGCCGTGGTCCGGTACATCTCCGACCACATCGCGGTGATGTACCTGGGGCACATCATCGAGACCGGGGAGACCGAGACGATCTTCTCCGATCCGAAGCACCCCTACACCCGGGCACTGCTGTCGGCGATCCCGGTACCCGACCCGCTGCGGGAACGCACCCGCGAACGCGTCGTGCTGGAGGGCGAGCAGCCGAACGCCACCCGACTGTCCGCGGGGTGCGTCTTCGTCGACCGCTGCCCGCTGTACCGCCTCTCCGACGACAGTGTGCGCCACCGCTGTCGAGAGGAACGCCCGGCGCCGACTGCCGTATCCGGGCAGCCCGGCCATCAGTACGCCTGCCACGGCGTCTGAGCGCCCGCGCCCTGGCGAGACAGGACCACCAGCATTCCCGGACCCGGCCCCACCGTCGGCCACCGGGTTCCCGTCCGCATCCTCCACCGACCCAGAAGGAACCACCCCCCATGCGCACAAGACTGGCCCTGCCCGTCGCTCTCCTCGCCGCCGTCTCCGTCACCGCCACCGCGTGCCAGTCCTCGTCCGGGAAGCACGCCGCGGGCCCGGACGCGAAGGACGCCCCCTCCGCCGCGTCGGCGGCCGCCGACTACAACCCCACGCCGTACGACAAGATCAAGGAGGGCGGCACCTACACCACGGTCGGAACCTTCGACGACCAGGGCAACCCGTTCAACGTCAATGCCACGCTGACCGCCGCCCGCGTATGGGCCTGGTACAACGCCGACGCCATCACCTACTCACCCACCGGCGACGTCCAGTACAACCCGGACTACTACAGCGACGTGAAGGTGTCCGTCGCGGGCGGCCGTCAGAAGGTGACGCTGACGATCAACCCCAAGGCCGTATTCAACGACGGCACACCGATCGACTGGACCGCGATCAAGGCCACCTGGAAGGCCGACAACGGTTCCCAGAAGGCCTACGCCGCCTCGTCCACCGACGGCTACGACCAGATCACCTCCGTCGAGAAGGGCGCGAACGCCAAACAGGCGGTCATCACCTTCAAGGGCGTCAACGCCTCCTGGTCGAGCCTGTTCACCACGTTCCTGCATCCCAAGGCCGCCACGGTCGACAACTTCAACAAGGCGTACGTCAAGAAGGCCCATCCGGAGTGGGGCGCCGGACCGTACACGGTCGGCAAGTGGGACACCCACTCGGGCGACATCACCTTCGTCCGCAACCCGAAGTGGTGGGGCAAGAAGGGCAAGCTCGACAAGCGTGTCTACGTGAACCTGGAATCGACCGCGGCGGTCAACGCCTTCAGGAACGGTCAGCTCGACTACGTCTCGGCCGTCGACGCCGAGAGCCTCAAGCAGGTCAGGGGGCTCAAGGGCACGGAGATCCGCAGCGGCGGAAGCCCCTTCGAGTATTCGCTGTACTTCAACACGAAGTCTCCCGTCCTCGCCGACAGGAACGTTCGCAAGGCCGTCGAGGAGAGCATCGACCGCGCGCAGATCGCGAAGATCGAGTTCCAGGGTCTCGACTACAAGGAGCCGCTGCCCGGGTCGGCCGTGCTGTACAGCTTCCAGAAGGGCTACGAGGACAATGTCGCGGCCGTGCTGAAGTACGCGCCGGACGAGGCCAAGAAGTCACTCGACGCCGCGGGCTGGAAGCCCGGGGGTGACGGTATCCGTGTCAGGAACGGCAAGGAGCTCGAAGTCGGCTACACCCTCCTCGGCGACGATCCGCTGGACAAGGCCACCGCCGGCGCCTTCGCCGCGATGCTGAAGCCGGTCGGCATCCGCCTCGTCATCAAGAAGGCCGACGAAGCGGACTTCTCCAACATCCTCAGCGAGCGCAAGTTCGATCTGTTCCTCTCGGGAAACCGCTCCATGGACCCGTTCGGCGCCCGCTACCTGTGCGACTTCTACTGCTCGGACCGTGACTCCAACATCACCGGCGCGGGTACGCCCGCGCTCGACAAGGAGATCCGCGCCACCACCGGGATCGCCGACCTCGACAAGCAGGCCGCGGCCGCCAACAAGGTCGAACGGAAGGCGCTCCAGGAGTACGCCTTCCTCCCACTGTTCAGCGGCCCCTCGACCTACGGTGTGAAGAAGGGCCTCGCCAACGTCGGCGCGACCATCTTCTACAACCCGCTCCCCGAGACGGTCGGCTGGCAGAAGTAGCACCGGCCGCGGACAGCTCGGCGAGCGGATCGGACGGGGTGGCAGAAGTCGTGCCAGACCTCCAGTAAGTAAGGGACGCCCGGCCGGCACGCTCCTTCCGGCGTGCCGGCCGACGGAAGCGCCTGAGAGCGGGCATGTTCGGCGGTCGCGCCTGAGAGCGGGCAGGGGCGGCTGGAGCTCGTCACGTGCCACAGGACGGTGGAACCTTGCGAACACACCCGGCCGGACTCCACCGTTGGGAGGCAGACCGTTCGGGTGCAGTCGAGGCCACGGTGAGATGGCCGCGTGCCGCCGGGTAGCCGTTGTACATGAACACACACGCCTTCGGCTTCGACACCCCCACTCAGACCAGGAAGACATCCCCCCTGGACTCGGCGTCGACATGGTGGCTGACGACCCTGGACCGCATGGAACGGTCGACGGTCGCGGATCCGGCGATCCGAGCCCTCCAACGGGGAATCCGCTCGATCCCCTTGGGTGAGGTCCGCGAACTGCTGCGCGGCCGGCCGCTGGGCCATCCCGTCCATCCCTTTCTGGTACAGGTACCGATCGGTTGCTGGCTGTCGGCCGCCGTACTGGACATCGTGCCGGGAGCAGGACACGCGCCCACCACCCTCACAGCCGTCGGTCTGGCCGGAGTCGCCCCGGCGGCGCTCGCGGGCTGGGCCGACTGGGCGGACCTGCCGCCCGAGCAAGCGCGGGTCGGACTGGCCCACGCGGTCTCGAACGCGGCCGCGGTGGCGTTCTACGCCGCCTCCCTGACGGCGCGGCTCCGCCGCCACCCGGCGAAGGGCCGACTGTGGTCGCTGGGCGGTTTGGCAGCCGTCGCGGTGAGCGGAGCGCTGGGCGGTCACGTGGCGTACCGGCAGGCCGTAGGCGCGAATCCCGTGGCCTAAGGGCTGTCCGGCCACGCCTCTTCGCCGATCCGGCCTGGTCCTGTGCAACTCCGCGACCAGGCGGACCCGCGCGGCCGTGACGACCACCGCGATGATTCGCCGCACTCGGAGAAGACCCCTGAGCCGCGTTTGCCTCTCGGCAGGACGGGGACCCGTCGCGACGGAGGGGGACGCCCGCAGACGACGTCCCGCCATCGGAGGAAACCATGATCATCCTCGGAGTCATTCTGCTCGTCGTCGGTCTCGTCGCGGGCATCGGAATCCTTTGGACCATCGGAATCATCCTGGTCGCGATCGGAGTCGTGCTGTGGATTCTGGGAGCGGTAGGACGTGAGGTCGGAGGACGACGGCACTACTGGTGACGCCCTCCCCTGTCCGGGTACATGCCTGACCATCAAGGGCACCGATTCGTGACCAGTACGCGAACCTGTCGGCACCTCGCGGTTCTTGCCGTGCCCCTCCGCGCATTCCCCGCCGCCATCAAGGCACTCGGAGTCGGACGGCCGGATCAGGCCGGCCGTCCGTTCACGGGAGGGTTCGGCAGTCGGCCCGCCACAGAAACGCGATCGGCCACCCGCCCGCGGCGGGCCGGCCGATCGCGTTCTGCCACAGCCCTACGAGGCGTCCGCGAGTACTTCCTCACGCAGCGACGCGCAACAGCTGCTGAGCAGGCGCGAGACGTGCATCTGCGAGATGGAGAGCCGCTCCGCGATGCAACTCTGTGTCATGTCGCAGAAGAACCGTAGGTAGAGGATGGTCTGCTCCCGCTCGGGAAGCCTGCGCAGCGCGGGCCTGACGGCTTCGCGGTCGACGACCCTGTCGAAGCCGGCGTCGGGCGCGCCCAGCGTGTCGGCGAGAGTCCGGCCGCCGTCGCCGCCGGGCAGTTCGGCGTCCAGAGAGAGGGCCGCGAAGCTGTCCAGTGCCTCCAGGCCACTGCGGACCTCGTCTTCGGTCAGGTGTGCCTGTTCGGCCATCTCGGCGATCGTGGGCCGGCGGCCCGAGAGCGTCGGCGCCAGTTCCTTCATGGCGACACGCACCCTGTTGCGTCCCTCCTGAACCCGGCGCGGCACATGAAGAGCCCACATGTGGTCACGGAAGTGCCGCTTGATCTCTCCGACGATGGTCGGGACCGCATAGCTCTCGAAGGCGTCGCCCCGGTCCGGGTCGTAACGGTCGACAGACTTCACCAGTCCCAGCGCGGCGACCTGGGTCAGATCCTCGATGCTCTCGCCCCTGCCGCGGTACTTGCCGGCGATGCGCTTCGCCATGGGCAGCCACGCCCGGACGACCTCGTCACGCAGGGCCTGCCGCTCGGGCCCGTCGGCAAGACCGGCCAGGTGGACGAATGCCGCGGCACTGTCGGGGGTGTCATGGCGGATATGTCGCTTCGGGGCGGTCTCGGTGCGCATGGTGATGACAACTCCCTCAAGGGGTTGCTGAATGAGCAGAACACCATGGGGACGAATTCACGGCTGCCGGTGACACACCCGCCTTACGGAGCGAACGCTCCCACGGACGCGCCTCCTGTCCGAAGCACTACTATGGATTTTCCCACAAATTGGCCCGGTAAACCGATTACGGAATAGCATGACGCCAGGAATTCAAGCGATTCTGACGCGTGACAAATGAGAAATTCTGTCGTGCCGCACTTTGCGAAAGCCGTATTCCGTGGCGTGGATGCGCAACAGGATGGTCCGGCATCGACGCGGCGCCGTACCGAGCGCGCCGGTTCTTCGCATCGGGGCCGACCGGCACCAACGCGCCGCCGCGACGGAGTGCCTGGCGACGACTCACTGCTCGCCGAGCGCCATCCACTTCTCCGGCTTTTCGAGCGGTGCGAAACCCACCTCGGCGTAGACAGAGTGGGCATCCGCCGTGGCAAGAAGAATGCGCCGCAGTCCATACGGGGCGAGGTGGTCCCTGACGGCGGCCGTCAGAGCGGTGCCCAGGCCTTCGCCGCGTACGGCGGGAGCGATGTACACGTCGCAGAGCCAAGCGAAGGTGGCCCGGTCGGTGATCACTCGGGCGTAGCCGAACTGAGAACCGGAGGCACGGTCGTAGACACCGAAGTTGAGAGAGCCGGCGATGGCTAGGTCCTGCTTCTCCCGGGAGCGGCCAAGGGCCCAGTACGCGTCCTTCGACAACCACTGATGGATCAGCGCGGGATCGAGACGCTCGGGGTCGGTGGAGATTTCGTAGCCGGCCGGAAGAACCCTGTTCATGTCCGCATCCAAGCAGTCCGAACCCGGGCGGGCCATTGAATTTCAAGCGCCTTCAACCCTTGGAGCGGCCTGCCCGACAACCCGCGGAGCGAAGGCCGACAACGCACGACTGCCGTCCGCCCCGGCGCGTCCTGTCCCTGCCCGCACTCGGGTCCCGTGTCCCGCCGGACCCGAGTGCCCCTGACGTGGTGATCCACACGTCGGTGACACCCCTGCGCGTGATTCACGTGATGCACGGGTCAAGTCGGACTTTCGGCCGGCGCCCCGGGGCGGTCTGCGAGGATGGTCGGCATGGACGTGCGGAGCAGGAACCATGTGACGGTGACCGGCCGAACGGGTGGCCCCGTCGTGATGCTCGCGCACGGATTCGGGTGCGACCAGAACATGTGGCGGCTGGTGGTGCCCCTGCTGGAGCGCGATTTCACGGTGGTGGCCTTCGACCACGTCGGAGCAGGACGCTCGGACCTGGCGTCGTGGAGCGAGCAGCGCTACTCCGCGATCGACGGCTATGCCGAGGACGTGCTGGAGATCTGCCACGAGCTCGAGCTGGGGCCCGTGACGTTCGTAGGACACTCGGTGAGCGCGATGATGGGTGTGGTGGCCGCGGCACAGGATCCCGGCGCGTTCAGTGGTCTACTGCTACTGGCGCCGTCTCCCTGTTTCATCGACGACCCGGCGACCGGTTACCGGGGCGGTTTCAGCGCCGAGGACATAGAAGAGCTCCTGGAGTCGCTGGACGCGAACTATCTGGGCTGGTCACGTGCCATGGCGCCGGTCATCACGGGCAATCCCGATCGTCCGGAACTGGGTGAGGAACTGACCAACAGCTTCTGCCGGACCGACCCGGACATCGCCCGGGTCTTCGCCCGGGTGACGTTCTTGTCCGACAACCGCGAAGCACTTGTCCATGTACGGGTTCCGACCCTGGTGGCGCAGTGCTCCAAGGACGCGATCGCACCGCCGGAAGTGGGGGCCTTCGTGCAGACGCAGATTCCCGACAGCAGGCTGATCACGCTGAATGCCACCGGGCACTGCCCGCAGCTCGCCGCCCCCGAGGAGACCGCTGCCGCGATCGCGGCCTTCGCCGCGGCAGGCCGTTGATGGGCAGAACCGACGGCCACGGGAAGAGCGACCGTTCTCCCCCGGGGTGCCGGCCGGGTGACGACCAGGCCATGTTCTCCGCACTGCTGGAGGACAGCGCGGAGGACCTGTACGAACACGCGCCGTGCGGCTACCTCTCCACGACGCTGGACGGCCGCATCGCGAAGATCAACCACACTCTGCTGCAGTGGCTCGGCTACGAGAGCAGCGATCTGGTGGGCCGCCGGGACTTCTCCGATCTGCTGACCGTCGGCGGCCGGCTCTACCACGAGACCCACTTCGGCCCGCTGCTGCGCCTGCAGGGCGAGGTCAGCGGCATCGCCCTGGAACTCAAGACGGCCGATGGAGGCCGACTGCCGGTTCTGGTGACCTCGGTCATTCGCACGGGCAGTGACGGACAGCCGCTGCTGATCCGCACCACCGTCTTCGACGCCCGGGACCGGCGTACGTACGAGACCGAGCTCCTGCGCGCCCGTCAGGAATCGGACCGCGAACGTGAACGCCTGAAGCGACTGAACGCGACACTCCAGAAAACACTGCTGCCCCCCACCCTGGTGGACGTGCCCGGACTGGACGTCGCCGCCTACTACCACGTCGCTTCCGTCGACGAGGTCGGCGGCGACTTCTACGACTTGTTCCCCCTCGCCTCCGGCACCTGGGGATTCTTCCTGGGCGACGTCTGCGGCAAGGGCGCTCCCGCCGCGGCCGTCACCTCCCTCGCGCGCTACACACTGCGCGCCGCCGCCGTGTACGACCCCGAGCCCGCGGCGGTGCTCGCCAACCTCAACACCGTCCTGAATCACGAGTACAACGGCCAGGACCCGCGGTTCTGCACCGTCATCTTCGGCCTGCTCACCCCGGACGGAGACCAGGGTGGCTTCCAGGTCACCCTGGCCAGCGGCGGCCACCCCCCGGCCCTGCTGATGCGTTCCGACGGCCATGCCGACTTCCTGCCGACCCCCGGCGGCCAGCTCATCGGCGTCCTGCCCGACGCCGACATCGCCACCACCAGCGTCCGCCTCGACCCCGGTGACACCCTGTTCCTGCACACGGACGGGCTCACCGAAGCCCACTCCGTCGGCGCCGAGGGCCGCTACGGCGACGAGGCCCTGCTGGAGTTCGCCCAGGAGCTGGCACCGACCACCGCCCGCGACGCCGTTGCCGCGATCCGGGACCTCCTCGACACCTTCGGCACCGGCGTGGACGACGACACCGCAGTCCTGGCCTTCAACGTGCCCCGACACAGCAGTGAAGAGCAGATGTGACCACCCGACTGACCGTCCACACCCGCACCACCCCGGCCGGACCGGTGATCGAGCTGATCGGTGCCTTGGACCATCACAGCACGCCAGACGTCCGAACACTGCTCCCTCGTCTCCCCCTCTCCTCCGGCCAGCAACTCGTCCTGGACCTGGCCCGGCTCACTTTCTGCGATTCGTCCGGCATCACCGTTCTCCTCGCCGCCCGCAACCACGCGCTCGCAGCCGACGCGTCCGTCGTTCTGGTCGCGGTGCCGGACAGCGTCAGCCGGACCTTCCGCATGGTCGGTCTGGAACAGGTCTTCTCCATCCAGCCCACCTCGCAGGCGGCCGCGGCGGCGTGGACTCGGCGACGGTCCGCTCCCGAATAGACGCGGGCCGACGCCGAAGCCCCCGTGCGAAGGAAGCCGCATCTTCTCCACCACCCTGGGTACATGTGTGGACAAGAGGAACGAAGGTGACCAAATATGGAGTCGTCCGGCAGGGATCGCGCGGGGCCGCTGACCACTCGCCCCATAGCCACCGCTGTCCCCTTGACCGGCGGCAACTCCTGCATCGCCGAAGCACGCCACCTCGCGGCGGACTTCCTCACCCGTGTCCAGGCAGATCAGAACGTCGTCATCTCCGCCCGCGTGATGTACCTGACCCAGTTGGTGGTCAGTGAACTGGTCACCAACGCGCGCAAATACGCCCCCGGGCCCATACTCCTGGAATTGCGCATCGCGGGGGCCGCGGTGGAGGTGACCGTACGAGACAGCCGGCGCACCCGGCCGGTCGCCTGTCCGGTCGATCCCCAGCGAATAGGTCGGCACGGCCTGGAAATCGTCATGGCCGTCACCCGGAAATTCCAGGTCCAGGTGGAACCGTCCGGCAAACGCGTCATCGCGCACATCGCCCTCGCCGACGCCCCGGGGCCCGGGCGGGGCTGATGCCCGCAGAGCCGCCCGGCAGGCCGACCCGAGCCGGTGACCGGACCCACGACCCTCCGGTCGATGACTGATGACAGGCCGCGTGAACACCTTCAGCTTCTGGGCAGAAGGCTTCCGAGCGGGCCGAGGTCGAGATTGAGATCTTCCGGACGCACTCCGTGCTGCTCGCAGAGTTCCGTCATCCGCTGGTCGAGCAACATCAGCGTGGTCCCGATCTCGTCAACCTGGTCATCGCTGAGATCACCCTGCTCAACACGGCGAATCGCCTGGCGCTCCATCAGCTGTCTGAGGAGTTCGACCACGGTGAGCACCAGGGCGACGAGGTCGCGCCCCATCTGTTCGGAGTCCAGGTCCACTCTGGATCCGCTCATAGCGGGCCGCCGTCCGCCCAGGGAGCCGGCACCCGCTCGTTGACGGACGACAGCAGCGCGTGAAGGGACAGCCGGACCAGCGGAACGTCGGCGATCGCGATGACCAGATCCCCGCTGATCACCACGCCGGTTGCCAGAACACGGTCCAGCAGATCGACGAGTGGTACCCCGATGGGACCGTTCAGGGGCCCGGGGGTGTCCCAGGGCACCACGTCGTGCGTCACGGGTTCACACCTCGCCGACGAATGAGTAGGGCACCCACGGCCCGGACAGCTCGATCCGCGCCCCGGTGCGCTCACCCAACGCCCGTGTCAGCAGCGCCAGTTCCTCAGCGCGGTGTTCGGCCACCAGATACGTCGCGTTGAGAACCTGGACCCGGCGCTCCCCGGAAGGAGGCTGGGCGTGCGGCCGCAGCCTGCGGGACGCGGTGGCAAGGCTCCGGACTTCCGTGTCGACCGCCTCCGCGGTCCGCAGGGCCTCGTCCTGGATCTGCTCGCGGCGCTCCTGCGCGCCCCGCTTGCGGTTCAGGTAGGCGAGGCCGGCTCCAGGCCCTGGGCGAGAGCGCTCGGCCGGCACGGCCTGCCGGACCGGCGTCCGCACATCTTCGTCTCGCCGGCAGGGCGGCGCGTAGACCTTCACACCCCATTCCGCGTGGTGAGCGATGCGCTTGAGCGCGGCACGGAACCGATCCCCCTCCTTGGCCAGTGCCTCTCGCGCGCTCTGCGCACCGTGGTAGAGCGTGGCCATCGGCAGGGGGACCGTCGGGCAGCGAGCCGCGACCGCTGCTACGACATCGTGGTGGGCGCGGGCGTACCGTTCGAGTTCCCGCTGGTCGGACAGGCGCGCCTGCCAGACTTCGTCAGTGAAGTCGGCCGCCCGGACCGTCTGGACGATCGCCGTCAGGGCACCCAGCGACAAGGAGCTCACCGGCGCCTCGTCGGTGACTCCCCGCAGCCCGGCGACGGCCGAGAGGTCCGGTTTCCGGCAGACGGCGAACACGTAGATGGCCTGGGCATCCGACAGCTCCGGGCAGCGCTCCGTCATGTACTCGGTCCTCCCTGTTCCTCGCCGACTCGGGACGTGGTTCGTCACGGACGGCTATTTCTCCGCCGTCTCGGATTCGAGCGCCTTCTCCGGTGCCTCGGATTCGAGCGCCTTCAGCCGCTCACGCAACTCACGGTTCTCGTCCTGCAGAGCGCTGCGTGAAGCCCGTGAGCTGAGTGCCGGATCGTTCTCCCACCAGTCGATCCCGGCCTTCTTCGCGGTATCCACGGATGCCACGAACAAGCGGAGCCGAATGGTCAGCAGTTCGATGTCGAGGAGATCGATCTTGATGTCGCCGGCGATCACGATCCCTTTGTCCAGAACGCGTTCGAGGATGTCGGCGAGGTTGGTGGTCTGAGGACCGGAGACGGGGTACGACCCCTGCCGGAAGTCGACGTCACTCACGTCGGCGCCTCTGTCCCCGCCTCTTCTTGGGAGCTTCTTCCTCGTCTTCCGTCTCGTCCTCGTCCTGGTCCTCCGCCCCCTCTTCGTCCTCGTCCTCGTCCTCGTATACGTCCTCCGCCCCCTCTGCGCCCTCGTCCTCCTCGTCCTCGTATTCGTCGTCCTGGTCCTCGTCCTCGTATGCGCCCTCCGCGCCTTCTTCGCCCTCGTCCTCGCCTGCGGAGTCGGCCCCTTCGTCGGCATCGCCGTCGGACTCTTCGCCCTCCGGCTGCTCCTGCTCGGCCTCTTCCTCCTCCACGGCGTCGTCGTGGGAGACGACGACCTCTCCGTCACGGATCTCACCGCGCCAGCCCTCGGGCTCTTCGTTGGTGAGGGTCACGTAGCGCTGGAAGTTCTTGAAGTCGAGCCGCATACGGCGCCCTTGTGCCCGCCAGAGGTTGCCCGTCTTCTCGAAGAACCCCGAGGGGTAGTACTCCACCACCAGGACGATGCGCGTCAGGGTGGGCCCCAGCTCGTGGAAACTCACCGCGCCGCGAGTGGTCCCCTTGGCTCCCTCCGAGGTCCACACGATGCGGTCGTCGGGAATCTGTTCCTGGACGGTCGCTTTGAAGCTTCGCGATGAAGGGCCGACTTTGACCTTCCAGTCGCTCCCTGTCTCATCGCCCTTCGAGACGTCTCGTACACCCTTCGCGAAGCTGCTGAACTTGTCGTACTGCGTCCAGTAGTCGTAGGTGTCCCGGAGCGGCACTCCGACATCGAGAACCTCGATGATGTTCATGACCTTGCCGCCGCTGGCCTTCCGCTTCCCCTTCCCGCCTCCGAAAGCGCTCTTCGCCTTTTCAACGACGTTGTCCTTGACGCCCTTGGCCTTCTCCGACACGAACGCCTTCAGCGGTGAGTCGCCTTGGAGGATGCGGGACCCGATCGCGGGAAGCGAGCCACCGTTCTGGGCCGCGTCAGTGAGCTGTCCGGCCACGTCCGTCAGTTTGTCGCCGGCTTTCTCGGCAAGATTCTCCACCTGCGCGGACACGAACTTGGACAGCTCTTCGCGAAGCCGGTCCACGCCCGACGTTTCCTCGGCCGAGTCGTCCTTTTCCGTCTTGGTCATCGCTGCCTACCTCCGACGATCGGCGCGCTTGGATGCCGCACGCTTGGAAGACGACGTCTTCTTCGCCGCGGTCTTCTTGGCCGGAGCGGTCTTCTTCGCCGCGGTCTTCTTGCTCGGAGCCGCCTTCTTCGCCGCGGTCTTCTTCGCCGGAGCGGTCTTCTTCGCCGCGGTCTTCTTACTCGGAGCCGCCTTCTTCGCCGCGGTCTTCTTCGCCGGAGCGGTCTTCTTCGCCGTCTTGCCGGCCGCCGCCTCCTTGCCTGCCGCGGTCTTCTTGCCGGGCGCCGTCTTCTTCGCAGCCGTCTTGCTGGAGGTGGTCTTCTTCGCCGGCGCAGCCTTCTTGGCCGCCGATCGTGCGGGTGCCCTGCCGGACCGATCCGATCGGGGACCGCGGCGCCTCCGCGGCTTCGCTTCCGGTTCCGGTTCCGGTTCCTCTTCAGGCTCCTCTTCTTCCGGTTCTTCCTCTTCCTCCTCCTCTTCTTCCTCCTCCTCGTATTCGCCTTCCGGCTCTTCCTCTTCGTCCTCCTCCTCGGCCTGGTCCTCGTCGTACTCGGCCTCCGGCTCCTCTTCCTCTTCCTCCTCGTACTCGTCCTCGTACTCCCCGTCCTCGTCCTCGTCCTCCGGGGCGTCCTCCTCCTCGTACTCCTCCCCCTTCTCCAGGAGGCGCGCCGTGCGGTCGCTGAGGGTGCCGGCGAGCGTGCTCAAGGCCCGGTCGGCGGCGGCGGTCATCGCCTTCTGCCCCGCTTCGAGCACTTCGCCCCGCAATTGATCCTGCAACTCGGCGACTTGCGGGATCTCCCCCAGCCTTCGCATCCCTTCCGCGGCGAGCTGACGGGGTTCGAGACCGAATCGCCGGCCCGCCAGGTAGGTCGCGATGGACAAGGCCATCCGGCCCTTCTTGGTACGGCCCAGCACATAGCCGCCCACTACCGCGGCGGCGAGAGCCACCTTTTCCGTGTCCTTCATGATCTCGTCACCTTCAATGTTTCGGCGTGGAGCGGGTCTGTGCGGCATGCAACCTGTCGAGCAGCCGTTCCTCTTCTCGTTCGAACTCCTCCAAGCTGATGTCTCCGTCGTCAAGTTCCCGATTCAGCAAGGCCAGTTGGGCACGGAGCACTCCCGGGTCGTGCAGCTCGCGCTCGGCGGCGTCATTGAGTTTCTCCGCCACCCACACGACGCCGCGGACCGGCGCGATGGGGAGGGTGAGCAGGCCGGTGATGAGTCCCATCTCAGACTCCAATGGCGCGGGTGGGAGTTCCTTCGCCGGAGACGAAGCTGTAACAGGGCAGCGGACCCGTGAGCCGCAGCTCCACACGGTCACGATGCGTACGGCCGAAACGCTCCGCCGTGGTTCGGAAGGCATCGCTGCCGTCGCGATCGACGAGGAACGACGCGTTGAGCACGCATCCTTGGACTTCGGGACCCGGGGCCACCGCGCGGGCCCTGGGCGTGAGCTCGCGCAGAACTCGCCGGCCTGCTTCGGCGGCCCTGCTCTCCAGCGCGGCCGAGACGGCTTCGCCCAGTCGCAGGCTGGCTTCGTATCCGGGCCGTCGACGCACTTCGTCCCGCAGTCGGCGGACGGTCTTGTCCTCCGCCATGAGGCTTGCCAGCGCGTCCTTGGCCGGGAGGGCCTTGACGTTGACCTCGACCCCGCCGGTGAGGTGTTCCAGTGCGGCCACGTGGTCCGCCTCTCGGACCTTCAACTGGCCGCGCACCGCTTCCTCGTCGGACGCGACCATGCCGAATCGCATCGGCAGCACAGACCCCTGCTCCGACAGGCTCAAGAGCAGATCCTGGTGAGCGAGCAGATCTCGGCGTCTGGCGCGGAGGTTGGGTGGAGCCTCACTGACAACCGCGGCGATCCGTCCCTGACGGATCGCCCGCAGCGGGGCGGCCGGGCTGCCCACACCCGTTGCGTCCACCGGCAGCGGGCTTCCCGCGCGGACAATCGCGTAGACGTACACACCATCGCCGGTCACGGCTCACTCCTCCACGGATCGTCGTCGGCTGCTACCGCCCCGGGCCGGAGCACGCCGCTTCCTCGGCCGTTCCTGCTGCTCTTCCTCGTCCTCGTCGTGCTCGTCGGAGTCGTCGTCACGGCCGCCCCCGACCGCCTTGCGAACGGTGTCCCCCACGGTTTCCGCGGCCTTGCGAACCTTGCGTTTGCCTATGGACTTGGCGGCACCGCCGCCGATCAGCTCAGGAACGGTGGTGCTGCCGGAGTCACGCTCCAGGTCAAGCCGGTTGCACGCTTCCGCGAATCGCAGGTACGTGTCGACACTCGCCACCACGATGCGTGCGTCGATCTTGAGGATCTCGATGCCGACCAGGGACACCCGGACGAACACGTCGATCACCATGCCCCGGTCAAGAATGAGTTCGAGCACGTCGTACAACGTGCCGGCGCGCGGTGGGCACGCCACTACCTCGTCGGAGTAGGTGGTCGCAGGCATGGGGAATCCTTCCGGTTGTCGGGCAGACCCGAGTCACTCGTCACTCGTCGGCGGACCCCCGCCGATAGCGGCGGACCCGGCGGTACTCCATGAGTTCGCCGTCCTGGTCGAGCCGCACCTCGTACGAGGCGAGCAGGCTCGTCGTGTCCGGAATCCGCGGCAGCTCAAGAACGTCCACGACGACACACCAGCCGTCTTCCTCACGCCCCACCGCCGATACGCCCTCCGTGGGATGACCGATCAGACCTTCCAGACTCCGGCAGGCAGCACGCGCGGCATCTCCCGCTCCACGCAGGGACGGTGCGCGGCGAGCACTTGTCGTCGAGGATTTCCTGGCGCGCGGCCGACGCTCTTCTGCCATGGATCCAAGTCTGGTGAGAATCCGGTGCGGCGCACCTTGAGTGGACCAGTCGAGCGTTCGTGCCCGGCACGCTGTCACCTACCCGACGCCGGTTCGAACACCGGCGGGATGCCGACGATCGACCGGACCACTCACAGCCCTGCCCCGCGGAGAGCCGTTCCGGCTACCGGGTCACCCCGACCGCGCCTGATCACAGCGTCGTACGACAAAGGGGCCGACCGGAGATGCTCCGGCCGGCCCCTTCGCATGTGTCCCGCGGCAAGCTCCGCGCGCGGCAAGCGAATTGATCAGATGGACATGAGTCAGTCGACCAGAATCAGGAGCACTTCGTCGACTTCCTCGCCTCGTGCGTTGGCGTAGCCCCGATCGTCGCCGTGGACCGCGAACCCGCATTTCTTGAGGACCTGGATCGAAGCGAGGTTGTCCGCGGCCGCGCGGGCGTGCAACGGACGCTCCGTCGCGATACCGAGGATCGCCCGCAGCGCGGCGGTGGCCGCTCCTCTCCCCCAGTACCGCCGCCCGATCCAGTACGTGATCTCGCGTTCCTCGGGCGGTCCGAACACGCCGACATTCCCGATGACCTCGTCGCCGTCGCCGACGACGGTGCGTGCGACGATCGTTGGGTCTTGGCGGATCCTTTCCCAGTGGGCTTGGAACTGCGCCTTGTCCGACGGGTCCTTGGCCGTGAACGCCGCCATCCGGAGCGCTTCGGGGTCGTTCATCTGACCGAAGAACACGGGCAGGTCGGCGTCTCTCACGTCTCGCAGCACTACATTCACCACGGCCTCCTGGCTGGTGATCGTGACCGGTCAGCGGTCTCACTCACCGGCGGTGCCTGTGCTTCCATTCGTGCCGCGACAGTTGCGCCACGCTCGTAGGAGCGATCCTGCACGAACACGGCGCGCAACTGCCACCATCCGGTGGCCTTTTGGCAGGCCGTCGGCAGGACCTCTCTGCTGTGATGAAACGCGCGTCGGCGCTCGGCTCAGCAGTCGAACACCGACCAGCAGATGTCGTTCCGCAATCGCTGGTCGTCGAGTACGAGCTCGCGGATCGCCTCGGGGAGCCGGGCACGCTGCCACTGACACTCCGATCGCCCTGCGGCCTCACCCTCGCCCTCCGGCGCGGCGGCACGTACGGCCTTGATCGCATAGGCGGCGGCACCGAGCTCGTGCGCGGCGACGTGTGCGACCGCCCCGGCCTGACCGGCGGCGTACGCGGCATGCCGTGCCGCACCGCGCAGATCTCTGGCCGCACCCATCGCGTGGCCGCCCGCCGCCCGAGCGTCGGTCATCCTGACCTCGCCCCGCACCCAGGCGCGGGCGTGCTCGATCGCTTGACGCGGCCGTCCGTCCTCGGGCCGGGCCGATTCGAACAGGGGAAGGACGTGCTCCGCGCACAGTGCCGCCCAGAGGGCCAGGAGATGGTGATCCGCATCAGTGAGCGTCCCGCCGCGACGGATCGTCACGAAGCGAGGATCACGGACCTTCGGAAGGATCATGTGTGGGACCGTACGGCACCGCCTCGACGCCTCGGGGATCGGCAGCGGTCAGTGGTCCCACATACCGGGGCCGCCGCCACGCCATTCGATCCAGTCCGCGGCCTTGATGTCGGATGCCTCGATGTCGTCCATCCCGGCTCGGCGCAGGAATTCGGCGATGTCGACCAGGGTGTAGGCCATGCCGATGAACCCGGCAGCGACACGGACTCTGCGGCCGCCGTCCGCGGCAGGCGGGTAGACGACGACCATGGGCTGATGACTGGCCATGTGCTCAGCCTGCGGGCGCTGCCCGGCACGCGCATCCGGAGTGGTCGTACCGTTCGCAGGACGGCTTTCGCGGGACCGGTCGCGGCGGCCGGTCGGCCAGACCGTGGTTCGACGTCCGGTCCGGACGGTTGGACGCTCAGACGGTTCAGCCGCCCCGCAGGGCGGCTGACACGCTTCGGTGGCGTCCGGCACTCACCCGCACGAGTTGGCGTGGTTGATGTCCAGGACCACGCGCTCGGGGCTGTGCAGCTTGTAGACCTTGTACGTGGGCTTGGTCTGGAAGGCGGTTCCGAAGGAGACCACCCCTTCGAAGTCTCCGGTGAAGGCGAGACCCTTCAGCTTGGGCAACTGGATCTTCACCAGTCGCGGACCCAGGTAGACCGAGTTGCCCGCGTTGTCGTGGGCGACAGCGTGAGAGAGCCTCATGTCCAGGAAGTACTTCCCCGCGAGTGGGACCTTCTTCCCGGAAGCCTCGTAGCGAAGTGTCGTGACCGGCTTGACGCTGACGGACGGGGCGGTGCCCCGGACGTCGATGACGACCCGGTCGTAGGTACAGTGCCCGCCCCAGCGGGCGTTGACGATGCGCGCGGGCGGCGTGACCTTGGCGGATGCCTGCGACTGCACGGCCGCGGATGCGGGGACCGTGGCGCCGACGGCGGTGAGAAGGACGCCCGCGACAATGGCTGCACGGGATGGGTGGTGTTGCATGAGGCCCCCAGATGCTCCTGGTGAAGGGGACAGGCGATTTCGCTATATGAGACCTGTACGGGGCCCGAATGGTTGCACGGCCAGGCCTTTCCTGTCCCGCCCTTCGGACGACCCGTTTCCCTGGGAGCCACTCACGGCCTGGACTCCTCGAATCGGCCACTGGCCCGGGGCCGGGTCAGCGGCGGACGGACCGGCACCGGTCGGCCGTCCGGGCCGGCCGGCGCTCACCACCGCGGCTGATCCCGTCCGCACGGGATCGGGACGACCTCACGCGCGCGTGACGGTGACTCCGCCGAGGAGTCCCCAGGCGTCGATGCGGACCGTGGGACCGCCCGACCGGGTCGGGCCGTCGTCCTTCACCCCGCCCAGGCGGATGCCGTGCACCTCCACGACGACGTCAGGGCGGACCTTCAGGCTGACGCCACCGATCAGGCTCAGTTTGGTGATGCGCAGTTCGGCGCCGTCAGGGATGTCGATGTCGGTGAGGTCGACGTCGGCCCCTCCGATGAGGGACGCGGTGAGGGTGCGCTCGTGCAGCGTCTCCCCCTTGAGGCGGTGACCGCCGATCAGGCTCACCTTGACATCGGTCTTCTGCGGATCGGTTCCATCTGACTTCGTCATGTGAAGAAGGTAGGGGCGGCTCGTCCCGTTTCCCCAGTGCCTGGGGTACGCCATTTCGCATGACAGGTGTCACGGGACGCTCTTGAGTGCCGCCCTCGGGGGCTCTGCTCCCCTGCCTCGCCTCGGCCGTGGGACGTCATGTCGAGCAGGGCCGATCGAGCCGGGGCGACGGCCTTGACGGTCGGTCCCGGACGGCGTCGAAACGGCTCACGATCCGTCGGAGTTCGCGGGCGTTCCGAGGTGACATGGCCTGGATGACGGTGTCGAGGAGAGCTCGGGCTTCGAGCGGGTTTCCGCAGCAGTCCCAGTGCACGTCGCCGGACTCGTAGTCGTTCCACAACTGACGCTCGGGGCGGTGGACGTGGTCCCGCCAGAGGCGTACGGCAGCGCTGACGTCTCCCGGCCGGAGATAGTTGCGGCTTCGTTCGAGGCAGATGACCTCGGACGACGCGCTCAGCGACAAGCCGTCGATCTCCGGACCCGCGTCCGGGGTTCGGTGGCGGCGAACTCCGGTCCTGGCACGCCCTGGCCGGCTACGCGGCATGGGCCTTTCGGTTCGTAGTCATGCGGGACATCGTGCCACGATCTCGGGCGGTGTCGAGTGGATTGGCCGGCCGGAGGAGTGTCCGCACGCGCGGACGGCCCTCGAACGGCATCCGTCGGCTGCGGCAGGTTCCGGCGGACCCTGCCGCAGCCGCGGACCTTACGTGTGCCCCCTACTGGAAGGTGACGGTGATCGGGGTGTGCACGCTGTGGCGTGGGAGTGTGATGGTCAGAACCTTCGAGGCGCTGTCCCAGCGGTAGGCGTGCGGTGACAACCGTGTGCCGGTCGCCGAGACCTTGGTGGGTGCCTGGACCCCGAGGAGCGAGATCGTCCACCGGCGGGTCTTCACCTGGCCGGGGAAGGAGCCCCGCACGGGACGGATCGTCACCGTGTGCGTGTGGCGCGGACCGTTCTGCCGGTAGCGGATGGCCGTCGTCGCGCTCCGGTTCTTGTGTCCGGTGGTGCCGTCGTCCTCGTAGAGGCGGAAGGAGCCCGACGAACCGGCGGCGACGGTGAGGGTGACGTCGGTCAGGGGGTTGTGGTCGTTGCCGGACACGTCGTGGGTACGGGTGGGCAGGATGCCGCCCGCCTTGATGAACACCGGCATCGAGTTCAGGTCGGTGGTCACTTCCCGGGTTCCGCCGCCGGTGTAGGTCTCGCCGGTGAAGTAGTCGGTCCACTGGCCGGGCGGGAGCCATACCGAGGTGGTGGCGGAGGTGCCCGGTGTGGTCACGGGGGCGACCAGTAGGTCGGAGCCGTAGAAGTACTCACTGTCGGCGGCCGCGTACGCCTGGGGCTCGTCGGGGTACTCCAGGTAGGTGGGGCGGACGATGGGCAGGCCGGTGCGGTTCGCCTCCTCGGCGAGCGTGTAGGTGTAGGGCACCAGGTTCTCGCGGAGGTTGAGGAACGTGTCGGCGGATCGACGCGCCACGCTGCCGTACTGCCAGGGCAGTCGGTCGCTGTGGTTGCTGTGCAGGCGGTCGACGGGCTGGAAGGCTCCGAACTGGACCCAGCGGGCGTACAGGTCGTCGGGCAGTTTGTGCGTGGTGCGGCTCTGCCCGCCGTCGCTGTACGTCTCCGAACCGGTCAGCCCTGTCGTGTCGTTGTGGCCGCCGATGTCGTGGGTGATGGCCGCCATCCCGGTCGCGGCGGACTCTCCCGGGGTGTAGCCGACCTCCAGCTTCAGCGTGCCCCAGGTCGATGAGGTGTCGCCGGTGAAGTGGACGGTGGAGCGCTTGTCCGCCCACGGCCCGGTCGGCAGTCCCTGCTGGCCGCTGTAGCCGGCCGCCTGCAGCGATCCGTACGCGCGGGAGAGGACGAATCCGCGGCCGAGGGTCTTGGCGGCGGCGGTGGCGTACTGCTGGTTGATCCAGGCGTCGGGGGTCACTCCCGGCGACGACGACTGCGACGCGTCGCAGCACCAGTCGAGCCACCAGAAGTCGTTGCCCTGCTGGTCCATGGTCCGGTGCAGGTCCATGTAGGCCTTGAGCTGGTCCGGGTCACCGAAGTCGAAGGTGTAGCAGTTGTTCCCGACGTCGGCGCCCGAGGCGCAACCGCCCTTCGTGAGCTTGCCCTTGGCCGTGGCCTGCGCCTGGGCGAACTGGGGGTCGGACGCGAGGATGCTGGGGTGCACGTTGAGGGTGTTGTGCAGCCCTTGGGAGGCCGACCAGTCGAAGAAGCCCTTGGGATCGGGGTACTTGGCCGGGTCCATCTCCCAACCGCTCCAATTGTTCACGGCCTTGAAGTCCGTGTCGGTCACCAGGACGTCCAGCGGGGTGCCTTCGGAACGGAACGCGGGGAGGATCGTGTTCTCGTAGTCCGCCGCGGTGCGGTCGATGTACTCCGAGTACCAGACCCCGTAGGCCCATTGGGGCAGCAGTGCCGGCGGTCCGGTCAGCGCCGCCAGATCGCCGAGCCCCTGCTTGTAGTCGTGCCCGTAGCCGAACACGTACCCGTCCTGGTAGGGCGCGCCGCCGTGGCCGGGGCGCGGAACCGCCTTCCCCGTCGTGGTGTCGTACAGCGCCGAGGGCGTGTCGTCGAGCAGGTACCAGCCGTCCTGGTTGAGGAGGCCGGGGGTGGTGGGGACGGAGTTCTCGTTGCCGGTCACACCGTCGAGGCCTCGGCGGTATCCGCCGAGCGCGATGTGCGGCGGGGGCGCGGGCGCGTCGGGGGCGGTCACCGAGAGGGTGTCCGCGTTGATGTGGCAGCTGGCCGTGTCGGGGCAGCCGAGGGTGATGTCGTCCGCGCCCGCTTCGAGGGTGACGGGCAGCGAGGCCGTCTGCCAGTCGTCCCAGCCGTCGGTCGCGGGGAACGACAGGGTGCTGTCGGTGCCGGCGGCGGACACGGTGGCGGTGCGCCGCTGGTGGAGGCCGTCGCCGCCGGTGCCGTTCGCGTAGCGCATCCGCAGGGTGTACACGCCGTGGGCGGGCACGCCGACCACGTGGGCGGTCAGGCTCGTTCCCTGGTGGAGGTCGCCGACGAAGCCGCTGCCGGCGTATCCCTTGTGGTCGGTGGCGTCGACCGCCGTGCCGCCGATGCGGCCGGCTTCCGCCTCGCAGCTCGTGCCGTACGCGCAGTCCGTGATCGCGGTGCTGGAGACGGGCGGGTAGGCCTCGCCGGGTCGCACGAGTGCGAGGCTGTCGATGTTGACGTTGCCGGAGTCCGAGGCCGTCCGTGTCAGGGCGAGCGTGTGGTGGCCCGCGCCGAGGTGGACGCTTGCCGTGGCGAGGTTCCAGGTGTCCCAGTTCGCCGTGGCCGGTAAGGACACCGTCTGCTGAGCGCCGCCGTCCGCGGACAGCGTCAGGGTGCGGGTCCGGGTCTGGCCGTCGCCGCCGCGGGAGTTCGCGTAGCGCAGGTCGAGTTGATACGTCCCGTCGTCTGTGACATCGATGTCAGCGGACGCCGAGCTGCCGGTGCCCGCGAATCCCGCCGCGAATCCGGCCCCGGTGTGGCCGGAGTGGTCGGCGGCGACGGACAGCCCGTCGAGACGCAGGTTCTCGGCCTCGCACAGTGCGCCGAGTGCGCAGGTCAGACGCTGCCAGGGGGCGGCGGTCACGGGGGTCGTTCCGGCCGTCGACCGCACCGAGAGGTTGTGTGCGTCGAACGGCCCGGAGCCGACCTGGTAGCGCAGGCTCATCGCGCTCGTCGTGATGGTGAGCCAGCCGTCGGTCGTCCTGGCGCTGTACGGGGCCGGTGTGAAGCCGTCGCGGCCGATCGCGTTGAACGTCGGATCGTCGGTGAACTTCCCGTCGCCCGCGTATTCGGTCCGGATCAGCGTGGGCGAGAGGACCTCGAAGCGGGCGTCCCCGGCCACGAGGGTCGGGATGCGCTTCCCGTGCGGACCGACGGCCGGCGCCGGACCGGCACCCGTGAGAGCCATGGTGGCGGCCACGGCGAGGGCGGCGGCGACGCTCACCTGCCGCCGTGCGGATCTCAGCCTTCGCCTCGTTGAAGCAGTCGTCATGCGCGACATCCGTTCCGGTGTCCGTGGGGAGACTCGTCTCCCCGTGCCGGTTGAGACCCGGAGTCGGCTTCCCGCGGGCGGGCGGTGTTCGCGCTGCGGCGTTCTCCGGGTGTGGCGCTGTGCAGAATGGAACCGGTGCTCGGGGCCCGCCCGTGGAGATCGGCTCCTGGAATCAGAGCATGTCGGCTCTCGCGGTGTCCATATGCCCGACCTGACTGGGGAGTTCCTGCCGCGCCACTGCCGTGGTCCGGAGTCGCGTCAGCGCAGGTGCTTCTCCAGGAACGCGATCTCCGCCTCGACGGCCTGTTCGTGTGCGTCGAGGAACGGGGCGTAGTGACGGCCCGGGAGGTGAAGAACCTCGGACCGCGGTGCGTTGTGCGCCACCCGGATGGTGGGGCCCGGAAGCGCGCTCCGGTCCTGGTCGCACACGACCACCAGCAGGGGGCACCGGATGCGGGGGGCGTGGCGGCCGGGGCGGTACCCGCCCAGTTGCAGCGCGATGCGTGCGGCGACTGTCTGCTCCCAGTCCGGGTAGCGGCGGTCGGGATCCAGGGCGCGGTCCCCGTCCATGGCGTCCGGTGTGGTGAGCGAGGCGACGGCACCGCGCACTCCGGCGGTGGGGACGAGCAGGGGCTCCCGCCCCAGGAGGCTGCCGAGTGCGTCCGCGACACCCCGGCCGAAGAGCCGCAGGAACGCGAGAGGGGTCATGGAGCGCAGCGCGTGCGGAACGAGTGCGCGGCCGTCGACCACCGGTGACTGGGCGATGGCGGCGGCCAGTTGAGGGTTGTCGGCCGCGACACGGAGGATGTGGCCGCCGGCGAGCGAGAATCCCCAGAGCGAGATCCTGTCGGGATCCACGTCGGGCAGGCCCGCCGCGCAGTCGATGGCGGCCTGCCAGTCGGCGCGTTGCTCCGCGAAGCGGACGACCTGGCGCGGCGTGCCGCCGCTCTCCCCGAAGTGCCGGTGGTCGAAGGCCAGGACGGCGAAGCCGGCGTCGTTGAACCGCTGGGCGAAGCGGTCCGAGGCCGGCTCCTTCGTCACCGCGGTCCCTCCGGCCATGATCACGCAGCCGCCGTTGGTTCCCGGGTAGTGCCAGGCGGCGCAGGTGGTGTCACCGCTGGCGAAGCGAAGTTTCTCGCGTTCCTTGAAGGCGGGCACAGAGACCTCCGTGGTCGAATCCGTGGTTCTCCTGAGGGCGCTCGTCGCTCGGGTCCGCCGACACGGGCCGGGGACGGGAGCGGCGCGGATCCCGTCCATCGTCGGACGTGGTTGCCGGAACAAGGGTCCACACGAGGCCAAAGTGAGCGAAACTTGTCTCCATGGCGCGTGTATCGGCGGATTCCGTCCTGAGCCTCACGGACCAGCGGCTGGTGGCCGCGCTGCAGTACGACGGCCGTGTCACCGCGGAACGGGCGGCGCAGGTGCTGGGTGTCAGCCCCGCGACCGTGCGCCGCCGACTGCACGCGCTGAGCGCGGACGGCACCGTGCGTGTGGTGATCTCACCGGTCGCCCGGCCGCGCGACGGAGGCTCGGCCGGGGCACTGTTCCTGCGCATCCGGGTCCTGCGCGGAAGGCTGGCCACGATCGTGGCCGCGCTCGCCGCACGCGACGACATCCCGTTCATCGACGTGAGCACCTCGGGGGAGGAGATCTTCGCGGTCGCCCGTACCGAGCCGGGTTCCCGCGACCCCTTGGTCTTCCGTCAACTGCCCTCCACCCAGGCGGTCACGTCGTTGGAGAGCGCCACGGTCCTGCATGTCTTCCGGCTCACGTCCGAGTGGCGTCACCAGGTCCTCACGGCTCCTGAACGCGCGGCCCTGAGCCCGGCGGAGCCGGTCCCGGGACGGACACCGTCCGGGTCGCCGGGCCCGTACGGCGTCGACACGGATCCCCTGGAACAGTCCCTCATCGACGCGCTCACCCCTGACGCACGCCTTTCCGCCGCGGAGGTGGCCGTGCGCACCGGACATCCGGAGACCACGGTTCGCCGGCGCATCGCCCAACTGGCCGCCCAGGGCCGTCTGGTCACCCAGGTCCTGGTGGACACGCGCCGTCTCGGGCTGCCCATCGAGGCCAAACTGCTGCTGCACGTGGCGCCCGACCATCTGGACGCCGCCGGGAAGTCGCTGGCCGACCATCCTTCGGTGCACGGGGCCTTCGCGACCACCGGACCCTCGAACCTTCACGCCGCCGCGTACTTCTGCGACCTGACGGCCCTCTACGACTTCCTCTCCCGCGACCTGGTCGGCCTCGGCATCACCCGGGTCGAGACGGCCATCGTCGGCCGCGCCGCCAAAGGCACGGCGTCCTGAGCACGTATCGACACCGGGCGGTGATCTGCACGTCGGAACACTCGCCGCGCGATCACGGCGAGGGTCCGGTCTCACCAGGGGATGACGCCGTCGTCCTCGAAGAAGGAACCCGTCGGTCCGCCGTCGGGCAGCGTGGCGAGCCGGATCGCGGTGGCCGCGCCCTGCTCAGGGGTACGGGGCCCGTGGAAGCCGGTGAAGTCGGTCGCGACCAGGCCCGGGCAGGCGGCGTTGATCAGGATGTCCGTCCCGGCGAACTGCCGGGCGTACTGCACGGTCACGGCGTTGAGGAACGTCTTCGACGGGGCGTACGCCGCCATGACGGGGCCGATCTCGATGCGGGGGTCGGCCTGCCGGGTCAGGGAGGCGACGGCACTGGAGACGTTGACGATGCGTGGCGACGCCGAGCGTTTGAGGAGCGGCAGCATCGCGTTGGTCACGCGGACGACACCGATGACGTTGGTCTCCACGACCGTGCGGACCAGTTCGGGGTCGAGCGTGGTCGGGTCCTGCAACCACCCCGGATCCATCTCTCCCGAGATGCCGGCGTTGTTCACCAGGACGTCCAGGCGTCCGGCCCGCCGTTCGATCAGTTCCGCGGCACCGGTGACGCTCCGGTCGCTGGTCACGTCCAGCGGCACCCCGAAGGCGTCGGCTCCGGCGGCGCGCAGCTTCTCGACGGCGGTGTCGCGCCGGGACTCGTCGCGGGCTCCGACGCCCACGCGGTACCCGAGGGCGCCCAGCCCGCTCGCGATCGCGTATCCGATCCCCTTGTTCGCGCCGGTCACCAGCGCGGTCCTCGTTTCGTTCATGCGGTTGATGTTCGCTCGCGGCCCGGGGCCGCATCCAACACCGATACGGTGCCGTGTCATACCCGGTAGGTATCACCGGGCGTACGCTGTGCGCGTGGACACCTTGGAGACCCGCGAGTTGAGGTACTTCATGGCCGTCGCCGAGGAGCTGCACTTCGGCCGGGCCGCCGAACGCCTCGGCATGGCCCAGCCACCGCTGTCCCGGGCGATCCAGCAGCTTGAACGGCGCCTGGGCGTCTCCTTGCTGGAACGCAACCGCCGCGGGGTCTCCCTGACCGATGCCGGAGAGGTACTGCTGCACGAGGGCCGCGCGGCCCTCGACGCGACCGCCGCCGCCGCTCGCCGCACCCGTCGTGCCGGTGGCGCCGACAGTCAGGGTCGCCCCCGCAACCGCCTGGTACTCGCGGTGAAGGCCGCGGGGACCCATGAGTTGCTGCGGAAGCTTCTCGACGCCTACGCGGCCGAGCCCGACGCCGCCGAGATCGAGGTGCTGCCGTGCGGCCTCTGTGAGCAGGAAGGGCTGTTGCGCGACGGCCGCGCCGATGTCGCGCTCATGCACACGCCGTTCAACTCCCTCACCGGGTTCGACAGCGAGGAACTGCTGGCCGAGGGGCAGATCGCCGTCGTGCCCGCCGGGCACCCCCTTGCCACGCGCAGGACTCTGTCTCTGGCCGACGTCAGCGACATCCCCGGTCTTCCGCTCGCCCGCTGGCCCCGGCACGGCACGTACCCACCGGGTCCGGGGCCCGAGGTCCGCGACCAGACGCAGCTCGCCCAGCTCATCGCCCTCGGGCGCACCGCGGCCGTTCTCCCCGACTCCGCCCGCACCTGGCTGTGGGCCGAGCACGCCGCCGTCCCGTTGACCGACGCTCCCCTCGTCGTCACCCACATCGCCTGGCCCCCGCACAGCCGTTCCCTCGCCCTCGCCGGGCTGGTCCGCACCGCCGCACGGCTGTGACCTCTCTGGCCTTCCCGCCACAACGGACGGCTGCGCGGCAGGGACCACGTCGGGGCTGAACTCGGAAGGGCGCCGCCGGTCCCGGGCAGCACTGATCCCGGCAGCCAACGGGAAGGCGACTGCCGGGATCCGTGGTGATGCTCCTACTTGGGCTTGATCGCGTCCTTGGCCTTCTCCTTGGCCGCGCGCAGGTCGCCCTTGGACTCCTCGGCGTGCCCCTCGGCCTTCAGGGACTCGTTGCCCACCGCGCCCCCGGCGACCTTCTTGACCTTGCCCTTGGCCTGCTCGGCCTTGGCCTGGCCCTTCTCGTCCGCAGCCACAACCACTCACATCCTGTCCTGCTCGAAGTCATTTCCCATCTCCGGTGTCACCCCGGATGCCGAACCCAAACCAGAAATCTTCAGAGCGCCGAACAGAACCCCGAGTGTCGAAGGAATGGCGAGATCCATAGGAGTGGAGATCGTTCCGCGGGGCACACGACTCAGCGGAGGTTGATAACAATGGTTCCTGTTCTTCTTGTTCTTCTGCTCGCCCTGATCCTCTTCGGTGCCGGTTTCGCACTCAAGGCATTGTGGTGGATCGCGGTCATCGTGCTGGTGGTGTGGGTTCTCGGATTCGTGATCCGCCCTGCGGCCAGTGGCGGCAAGCGGGGTCGCTGGTACCGCTGGTAGGCGGACTGCGAAAACGCGGTACGCGGGTGGGGCCCGGCACCATGGTGCCGGGCCCCACCCGCTTTTGTTCCCTGGAATATTCCAGTCGGCGCGCAGATGTGTGAGGTCGGGAAGGAAGGGCACTCGACGCTCCGAGGAATCGTCGCGGAATTTCGCGGCGACTGTTCCGGCCCCGCGTTTCCGCGGCGGCCGGTAAAGAATTCTCAATGAGGGAGCCGTTCTATGAGTGACAGCATCTGGGGCTACCAGCCGACCACCGGCCACATCGCGGGCACCGATCTGACCGGGTACAAGGTCGAGGCGACCGACGGCCATATCGGGAAGGTCGACAAGCACTCGGACGACGTCAACTCCGCGTACCTCGTCGTCGACACCGGCGTGTGGATCTTCGGCAAGCACGTGCTGCTGCCGGCCGGAACCGTCCAGCGGGTCGACGAGACCGAGCGGAAGATCTACGTCGCTCTCACCAAGGACCAGATCAAGGACTCCCCCGAGTTCGACAAGGACAAGCACGTCGGTGACGCCGGCTACCACGAGCAGGTCGGCGGCTACTACCAGAACGGCCGCGCCTGACCACTGCGTCACCCCCGGAAGCGGGCGGGTGAGCGGACCTTCTCCGCTCACCCGCCCGCTTCACGCGCGACAGCGGGGCAGCCCTTCACGCCACCATCCACCACCGCGGTGGCCGGACGCGCTCCCGGTATTGCCTGGAGTGGCGTCGCCAGCCGCGGGTAGGCGCTCTGTTGTCGGCTCCAGCAGTCGACTGCACGGGGGCTGGACCATGTGGGAGGGGCCCGACATGACCGTGACCGAGGCGACAGCAGTGCGGACGGCGGACCTGCCGGAGATCGTGGACCCGTCCCGGGTCGCCCCCAAGGACGCCCGCAAACTGTCCAGGCTGTTCTTCGACCGGCTCGCCATTCTGGAAGAGGGCACGCCCGAGTACCAGTACGCGCGCAACACCCTCATCGAAATGAATCTCACCCTCGTCCGCTTCGCGGCCGCGCGCTTCCGCAGCCGCGGTCAGGGTGAGATGGAGGACGTCGTCCAGGTCGGCACGATCGGGCTGATCAAGGCCATCGACCGGTTCGAACTCACCCGCGAAGTCGAGTTCACCTCCTTCGCCATCCCCTACATCGTCGGTGAGATCAAGCGGTTCTTCCGCGACACCTCGTGGGCCGTCCACGTCCCCCGCCGCCTCCAGGAAGCCCGCATCCAGCTCGCCAAAGCCACCGACGAGCTCCGCGGCCGACTCGGCCGCACCCCCACCGTCAAGGAACTCGCCCAGCTGATGGTCCTCACCGAGGACGAAGTCAACGAAGCTCGCCTCGCCTCCAACGGCTACGCCTCCTCCTCGCTCGACGCCACCATCAACTCCGGCAACGAGGGCGAAGCCGCGCTGGCCGACTTCATCGGCACGGATGACAACGCGCTCGAACTCGTCGAGGACTACAACGCCCTGGCCCCGCTGCTCTGCGAACTCGACGACCGCGAACGGCGCATCATCCACCTGCGCTTCGTCGACGAACTCACCCAGGCCCAGATCGGCGAACACCTCGGCGTCTCCCAGATGCACGTCTCCCGCCTGCTCTCGCGGACCCTCACCAAACTGCGGACCGGCATGCTCACCACCGACTGAGCGCGTCTCGGCACACCGGCGGGCCGCGGGCCCCCCTGCGCGTCCGGCCCACCGCCTGGGACCCCGGGTAGGGGCGGAGCAATTCGGCGGGGCGGGCCCACAGGGACTCGTCCCCGAATTCGAAGCCGGCCCGGCCCCACCGTCGTCGGTCAGTTTTCGCGGCTCGACAGGACTTCCTTGACCTTCGCGATGGCGAAACCCCAGCCCTGTGACACGGTCGGCTTGCCGGGCACGGCCACCTCCTCCGGGTTGGTCAGCACGTCGAGCAGAACCGGTCCCGGTGTGTCGAACGCCCGGCGCACGCTGTCGTGGAGCTCGGCGGGGTCGGTCACCCGGATTCCGGTGATCCCGAGAGCGGTGGCGACCGCGGCGAAGTCGGGGTTGTCGAGTTCCGTGCCGAACTCGGGCAGGCCCGCCTGTTCCTGTTCCAGCTTGACCATCCCGAGCCGGCGGTTGTCGAAGACCACGAGCTTCACCGGAAGCTCGTACGTCTTGATGGTCATGAGGTCTCCCAGGAGCATGCTGATCCCGCCGTCGCCGCAGAACGCGACGATCTGGCGGTCCGGCGCCCAGAGTTGGGCCCCGAGGGCCTGCGGCATGGCGTTGGCCATGGAGCCGAGGTTGTAGGACCCGATCAGCCGCCGGGTGCCGGTCATGGTGACGAAGCGGGAGAGCCAGACCGTGGCCATGCCGGTGTCGGAGGTGAAGACGGCGTCCTGGTCGGCGAAGGTGTCGACCGCCGCCGCGAGTGCTTCGGGGCGGATCTGGTGGTCGCGGTTGTCGAGCACCGCGCGCAGCTTCCCGGTCCAGCGGTGTTCGTGGTCGGGGCGTGCCAGGCGCCGCTGTCCTTCCTGCCAGTGGGCGAACCGTTCGCGGGCGTCGTCCAGGTGGGTGCGGTCGGACGCCGCCTCCAGCAGTGGAAGCAGGCCGCGCAGCGTGGCTCCGACGTCACCGGCGAGCCCCACGGTCACCGGGACCCTGCGGCCCAGATGCTCTTCGCGGGCATCGACCTGGACGACTTTGCAGTCCTTCGGATACCAGTCGCGGTACGGGAAGTCGGTGCCCAGCATCAGGAGTACGTCGCCCTTGTCGAGCGCGTGGCCGGCGGCGGGATTCCCGATGAGGCCGGTCTGGCCGACCTGGAAGGCGTTGTCGTCCTCGAAGCCCTCCTTCGCCTTGAGGGTGAGCACCATGGGCGCGGCGAGCAGCTCGGCGGTGCGGAGCACTTCGTCGCGGGCGTCGCGCGCTCCGCGGCCGACGAGCAGGGTCACGCGGGAGGCGCTGTTCAGGAGTTCGGCGGCCTCGACGAGCGCGGGGTCGTCGGGCCGGGTCACGGCACGGTCCAGCGCGAAACGTGCCGGCCGGTTCTCGTTCAGTTCCTGGTCGCCGAGGTCACCCGGAACAGTGAGGACGGCCACTCCGCCCTGGCTGACGGCCGCGCGTACGGCCGATTCGAGCATGCGCGGCATCTGGTCCGGAGAGGTGACGGTGGCGCGGTACACGGCCACGTCGCGGAAGAGCAGGTCGTTGTCCACTTCCTGGAAGTACTCGCTGCCGATCTCGGCGAGGGGCACCTGACCGCAGATCGCCAGGACCGGCGTCCGGCTCTTGGCCGCGTCGTAGAGTCCGTTGAGCAGGTGTACCGAGCCCGGTCCGACGGTTCCCATGCAGACCCCGAGGGTTCCCGAGAGCTGCGACTGTGCTCCCGCGGCGAAGGCCGCGGCCTCTTCGTGCCGACAGCCCACCCAGCGCAGCTCCTCCGTGGTGCGGATGGCGTCGGTCAGCGGGTTCAGGGCGTCTCCGACGACGCCGAAGACGTGCCTGACGCCCAGCTCCTTGAGTCCGTCGACGATCACTTGGGCGACAGTGCGTGCCACGGGAATGTCCTTCGGTCCGGTGCGGCCCCCTGAACCGGGGGCGCTGGGTCAGTGGGTGAAGCGGTCCGGGTCGGCCGCCTGCCAGTCGGCTGCCCAGGTGTCCGGGACCGATGCGAGCAGTTGGCCGGGGGTGAGCCATTCATGGAGTTCGGCGTAGGAACGGACGGTGTGCGGGTCCACCCGCTGAAGCAGCATGTGGGGGCGCAGGCCGCTCGGATGGTCGACGCCCATCGACGCCATGATCTGGAGTGCGCTCTTCACCGTCGCCTGCTGAAAACGGTGAACGCGCCGGGACTTGTCCTCGACGTCGACGGCGCGGCCGCGGCGTTCGTCCTGGGTGGCGACCCCGACCGGGCAGGTGTTGGTGTGGCAGCGCTGCGCCTGGATGCATCCGACCGCGAACATCATGGCGCGGGCGGCGTTGGTGTAGTCGGCGCCCTGGAGCAGACGCTTCACGAGGTCGCTTCCGGTGGCGACCTTGCCGCCGGCGCCGATACGGATCCGGTCCCGCAGCCCGACGCCGACGAGGGCGTTGTGCACGGTCATCAGTCCTTCGCCGAGCGGCAGTCCGACGTTGTCGGCGAACTCCAGGGGAGCCGCGCCCGTTCCGCCCTCGGCGCCGTCGACGATGATGAAGTCCGGCGCTGTGCCCTCGGCCAGCATGGCCTTGCACACGGCGAGGAATTCACGGCGCGAGCCGACGCACAGCTTGAACCCGACGGGTTTGCCGCCGGCCAACTCCCGCATCCGGCCCAGGAATCGCACCAGTTCGCGTGGTGTGGAGTACACGCGATGGAAGGGCGGCGAGATGACGGTCTCGCCTTGCGGCACACCGCGGACCTGGGCGATCTCCGCGTTCACCTTGGCCGCCGGCAGTACCCCGCCGATGCCCGGCTTCGCTCCCTGGCTGATCTTCAAGGACACGCATTTGACCTGCTCATGTGCCGCCTTCTCGGCGAACTGCCGCTCGTCGAAGCCCCCGTCGTCCGTCCGGCAGCCGAAGTAGCCGGTGCCGATCTCCCAGACGAGATCGCCGCCCGGCCGCAGGTGGTACTCGGAGAGGCCGCCCTCGCCGGTGTCGTGGGCGAAGCCGCCGAGCCGGGCTCCGGTGTTCAGAGCGAGCACCGCGTTGGCCGACAGGGAGCCGAAGCTCATCGCCGAGACGTTGAGCAGGGCCATGTCGTAGGGCTGCTCGCAGTCGGGGCCGCCGATCCGGACCCGGGGTGGCTCGTCGGGCACCGCTCTGGGGGCCATGGACAGGGTCAGGTATTCGCTGCCTGCCCGGTAGAGGTCGAGTTCCGTGCCGAACGGCTCCTCGGCGGCGGTTCCCTTGGCCCGCTCGTAGACGATGTTGCGGGTGTCGCGGTCGAAGGGACGGCCGTCGAAGTTCCGCTCGATGAAGTACTGCTGGAGCTCCGGCCGAAGGGCCTCCAGCGCGAAGCGGAGGTGTCCGAGCAGCGGATAGTTCCGCAGCACCGAGTGCCGTCGTTGAACGAGGTCGTGTACGGCCACCACCGCCGCCAGGAGCAGCGGGACGGCCGCAGCCCAGTACCAGGGGGAGACGAGGGCGGCGGCCAGCAGTGCGCCCACTGCCAGCAGTCCGAGCGGTACGACCAGTCGTTTCATCAGCACCACACCCTTGTGTCCCCAAGCCGGGCCACTAATCACGAGTGCGGCGGCCCTGCCTGGACCCGCTCACTGGTCACTGGTACTGCCCCTGGTTACTGATCACCGGTCGGTGCGGCCTTGGTCACTGGCCGCGCCGCGACGGGCAGCGGGTGAACACCGTTGGCGTAAGCCTCGGAATCAGGGCTTCCGTGTACCCGGGGCGCCCGGATGTCGCCGCGCGCGTGCCCAGACGAGCTGCTCCGCCGCGCTGTTCAGCAGTGTGTCGAGGACGACGGGGTAGGCACTGTGCGTCATCCGCCCGGCCAGGAGCCGTGCGGTGGCCGCGATGTGGGGGTGGGTGTCGGCGGGCAGTTCGGTGTAGGTGGACTGCCACATCTCCTCGTCCGCCGCGCGCGCCTCGTCCGTCAGCGCCAGCGAACCGGCGTCCAGGGCCGCGAAGGCCAGCGTGAGGTCGATGAACGCGTGGTAGACGACGACGGCGTCGGCGTCCGGGAAGCCCGCGACACGCAGGATGCCGAGGATCGTCTCGTCCACCGCGATCTCCCGCGGCCGGCCGGTGACTCGGCTGGCCGTCAGCACGGCGGCCTGGGGGTGCGCGAGGTAGGAGGCGTGGATGGCCTGGCCGAGGGCCCGCAGGTCGGAGCGCCACTCCCCGGTGGCGGTCCAGGTGTCCAGCGCCCGCCCCATCAGCTCCTCGCCGATGGCCCTGGTCAGGTCGTCCAGTCCGGCGAAGTACCGGTAGAGGGTGCTGGGGTCGGCACCGAGAACCGCGCCCAGCCTGCGTGCGGTCAGTCCGGTGCTGCCGTGCTCGCGCAGCATCCGCAACGCCGTCCGCACGATCAGTTTCTCGGACAGGACGGTGCCCTGCTTCGTCGGTCGGCGTCTGCGCCGCTCCCCCTCCGGCACCACCTGTTTCGCCATGCCAGCCCTCCCTGATCACCGCGTGTCGACGACTCTTATGCCAACATGGTTGACCTTAACCGAGGACATCCCGTTGCATCTGTCCAGCCCCGGAGGCATGCGTCTCCGGCAACGAAGGGTGTGAGACATGCGAGTACTTCTCGTGGGCGCCGGTGGCGTGGGTACGGCCGTGACGCGGATCGCGGCCCGTCGCGACTTCCTGACCCACATGGTCGTCGCGGACTACGACCTCTCCCGCGCGGAGGCGGCCGTCGCGGCGATCGAGGGGCACGGCGACCGGTTCAGTGCCAGGCGTCTGGACGCCTCCGACGAGGACGCGGTGCGCCGGGTGCTCGTCGAGGAGCGGTGTGACGCCCTGCTCAACGCGACCGATCCGCGGTTCGTGATGCCGCTGTTCAACGCGGCCCGGGCGGCGGGCACGCACTATCTCGACATGGCGATGTCGCTGTCCGCGCCGCATGCCACGCACCCGTACGAGCGATGCGGCGTGAAGCTCGGCGACGCGCAGTTCGAACAGGCCGGAGCGTGGGAGCAGTCAGGACGGCTGGCCCTGGTCGGTATGGGTGTGGAGCCGGGTCTGTCGGACGTCTTCGCCCGGTACGCGGCCGACGAACTCTTCGACGAGATCGAGGAGATCGGCGTCCGCGACGGCGCCAACCTGACGGTGGAGGGCTACGACTTCGCGCCCTCGTTCAGCATCTGGACGACCATCGAGGAGTGCCTCAATCCCCCGGTGGTCTACGAGAAGGGCCGAGGCTGGTTCACCACCGCTCCCTTCAGCGAGCCCGAGGTCTTCGACTTCCCCGAGGGCATCGGCCCGGTGGAGTGTGTCAACGTCGAGCACGAGGAGGTCCTGCTCATCCCCCGTTGGGTCGACGCCCGCCGGGTGACGTTCAAGTACGGCCTCGGCGACGACTTCATCGCCAAGCTCAAGACCCTCCATGAGCTGGGTCTGGACGCCACCGAGAAGGTCACCGTCCCCTCGGAGAACGGGCCCGTCGCGGTCTCCCCGCGCGACGTGGTCGCCGCCTGCCTGCCCGACCCCGCCACGCTGGGCGACCGCATGACCGGCAAGACCTGTGCGGGCACCTGGGTCAAGGGCACCAAGGACGGCTCCGCTCGCGCGGTCTACCTCTACCACGTGGTCGACAACGAGTGGTCGATGCGCGAGTACGGATCCCAGGCGGTGGTGTGGCAGACCGCCGTGAACCCGGTCATCGCCCTCGAACTCGTCGCGGGTGGAGCGTGGTCGGGCAACGGCGTCCTCGGCCCGGAGGCCCTGCCGCCCCGCCCGTTCCTGGACCTCCTCACCGAGTACGGCTCACCGTGGGGCCTGCGCGAGGAGAACTGAGAGCCGACGCGGGCCACGCGCCGGGGAGCGGCCGGACGGCTCCTCGGCACAGCCTGCGTTCGTCCCCCGCGATCTTCCACAGGGTCGTGTCCGGAGCGAGCGGGTCGGGCGCTCGGTGCCGGACCTCAAGTCAACTCGCCCCCAGCGGGCGTCGCGCGGCGGGATCGGTGCCCGGACGGTGGGTGGCCCAGTAGGCGATGGCGAGCGAGCCGGTGATGCGGAGCGGGGGTGGCACGAGCGTCATCAGAAGCCTCACGCCGAGGGCGAAGCGCCGCAGGGCCCGCTCCTGGCGCCGGCTCCAGGTGAGGCCGAACCGGTCGCGCAGACGCGGCGGCAGTGCGCCGACGGTGACCAGCAGCGCGTAGTGGGCGGCGATCCGGGCGAAGGGGCGCCAGAGCGGTCCGGGGAGCAGGCGGAACGGCTTGGCGGGGTGGGAGAGTTCGTCGAGCACGTTCCGCACGGACTCGTTGCACTCCAGCCGGTTGTCGACCATGTCGTCGTAGTACGCGGTGAACGCCGCCCAGTCCGGGGGCAGATGGTGGTCCTTGAGGCCCCAGACCCGTCCGACGTCCCGCATCTCGCGGTAGTACGCCTCCGTCTCCTCGTCGGTCATGCCCTTGCCGAACAGGCTCTGCGCGTCGACCGGCCCCTTGACGAGCGTCGCGTGCACCCAGTGATAGGCCTCCGGGTTGAGCGCGTGGTAGCGGCGTCCCGTGGAATCGGTGCCCTTCATCTCCGCGTGCAGATGGATCAGGCGCCGCGCCTCGTCGGTGGCCGCTCGCTGCCCCCCGTAGATGACGGTGCTCAGCGAGAGCAGGGTGCGGATCAGGCGGGGCCAGGGTTCGGCGCGGAAATTGCTGTGGTCCTCGACGCCGGCGCCGACCACGGGGTGGGCGACCTGGAGCAGGAGCAGCTGGGGTGCCATGAGGGTGGCGCGGGCGTCCCCGAAGTGACGCCAGACCACTCCGCCCCGGCGCGGCGCTCTCACTGCAGCGACCGCCTCAACTTCCTTGGAATGTACGGGCGTTGGATTTGTCGGCAGGTGCGGCAGAGCAGCCATGTCGCCTCCGTCCCTCCGTCGTGTCCGGAGTATTGACGTGCCCGGTGAAACAAGTCAATAGTTTTTGTATCTTCGACTCATCGATGGCCCCCGAGAGCTCGCCGCCATCACCCCGGCCCTGCGAAAGGGACTCCCCATGAGTGACAGATACGCCCACACCTGGACAAGTACCCCGGGTGCGGGTCGTACGCACTGGAAACGAAGTGCGGTCATCTTCGTCCCCTGCACCCTGGCCGTGGGAGCACTCGGTATCGCCCTCGCCCAGGGCGCGCTCGCCGCGTCCTTCGCCGTCTCCGGCGCCGCCTTCGAGGTCTCCGCCTCGGAGATCACCGCGAATGGGGTGTCGTCGTTCCCCTCCACCATCGGGGCCTCGGCGACCGACGCGAAGCCCGTGCTGCTGGCCGCCGTCGAGAGCGGCACGGTCTCCGACGTGTGCGTCTCCCTCAAACAGAGGCTGCCGCTGGTCGGGGACATCACCATGCTGGTGCACTCGGGGGCGGACAAGCCGCTCCAAGGCAGCAACCTCGTGGTGAACGCGGACGCCCTCACCGGAGGCGGCGGCAAGGTCACCGGAGTCCAGGCCGGCCGGGACGCCTCCACGTTGACCGGTGCGCCCGGAGTCACCGGGCCCAAGGGCACCTTCGGCGTCCAGGCCGGCACCGCCGTGGCCCATGACGTCGAGAGCACCGCGTACGCCGCCAACGGGGGCACCCTCACGCTGGAGAAGCTGGAGATCGAGTTCAGCCGCGCCGGCAAGCAGTGCTTCTGACGGCGACGAGGGACGGACTCGGTCATGTTCAGCTTCGTCTTCGGCTTCCTGTCGGAACTGGCGCGCGAGACCGGCGACTGGTTCGACCGGATCCTGCCCGCGCCCCGGCTGCACCGCTCCTTGCGCGGCTGGCGGCGCGGGCGTCCGTTCTGGGCGGCGGTCTGGGTCGTCCAGCTGGGCCGCCCCCGGTACACCCATCCGGTCAGCCCCGCCTTTCCCGAGGTCGGCGCCGACACGCTGACCGCCTACGGCGCCGTCATCCACGGCGCGACCTACCTTCCGACCGCCGTCGGCGGTCGGATGAAGGTGCTGTGGGTGCACGCCGACCGGCTGGTCGCGGACGACTACTCCTTCCGCCTGGAGAGCGCGGGCCAGGTGCAGACGATCGACGTGGACCTCGACATCCCGCAGGTCGACATCTACGTCACGCAGCTCACCGGCTCGATCACCATCCCCGTCCTGGGTGTCGGCACCCCGCGCGTCTGCGTCGGGGCCGACGTCGTCCCGGCGAACCTCCCGATCGCCGTACGGCTGCCGAAGCTGTCGGTGACCGCCGCCGAGGCGGGTCAGGTGCTGGTCGACGCCGAGGCCGTCGACTTCACCGGCCTGTCCGTACACAGCGGACGCCGACGGCCGACCCGTCCCGCACCGCAGACACCGAACCGATAGGAGAACGCCCCCATGGGCCGCTACAGCCGGCTCCACCGCATCCGGCAGATGGACCCGCAGCAGGACTACGAGGAGATCTTCCGCTGGGTCACCCAGTACGAATTCCCCTGGGACTACCTCCAGGGCGTCTCGGTCGCCTTCCTCCGGGACTACGGCGTACCCCGGATCTCCCGGCTCTTGGACCGCACCCAGGAGTTCGAGCGCGCCGGACAGAAGCGCTACGACGACACGGTGCTGATCGCGCACGAGATGGTCCGCGACGGGATGGAATCCGAGCAGGCGAGGGCCGCCGCCCGCCACCTCAACCGCATCCACGGCCGCTACCGCATACCCAACGAGGACTACCTGTACGTCCTGGCCACCACCGTGGTGGGGCCCAAACGGTGGATCGACCGGTACGGCTGGCGGGCCCTGTCCGAGCAGGAGACCGAGAGCCTCGCGCTCGTGGGACGCCGCATGGGCGAGCTCATGGGCATCACCGGCATACCCGCCGACTACGCGGGCTTCGCCCACCTCCACGACTCCTACGAGGAGGAGATGTTCGCGTACGACCCGGCCAACCGGCGGGTCGCCGCGGCGACGATGAGAGTCGTCACCCAGTGGTACCCCAACCTGCTGCGTCCCCTGGCGGCCCGTGCCTCGCTCGCGGTGCTCGACGAACCGCTGCTCACCGCGCTGGGGTTTCGTCCGCAGCCTCGCCGGGTCCGCAACACCGTCCACCGCGCCCTGCGCACCCGGGCCGCACTGCTGCGCCACCTGCCGCCGCGCCCCGACCGGTGGCCGTACCGGAACAGGCCCCGCAGCTATCCCTTCGGCTGGACCCTGGACGACCTCGGCCCGCACCGGGCCCATGACAGGCCGCTCCGGCCGCTCCCGGACAAGGACCCCGCGGACACGGACACGGCACCGCGTCCGCCGGTGGACCCGCGGCCCGCATCCGAACGAGCGGTGGACGAGCAGCCCGCGGCCGCCGTTCCCGCTCCGGAGGACGAACCACCGGGGGCCCCTGCCGCCGCCACCCCTCCGGCAGGCGAACCGCCCGCAGCCGTGACACCTCCCGCCCCACCGACGGGCCGCCACACACCTCAGGAGCAGCGATGACCGAGACCGACCGGGAAGCCGCGGCACGCCCCGCGACCTTCACCGTGCACGCCCCGGCGACGGGCGAGGCGCTGGCCACCCACCCGGTCGACGGACCCGCGGAGGTGGCCCGCGCCGTGCACCGGGCCCGGACTGCCGCGGCCGACTGGGCGGCGCTGCCCGCGGCACGGCGCCGCGACCATCTGCTGCGCTGGAAGCGGAAGCTCGCGTACGCGCTCGACGACCTGGCGGACATGATCACGGCGGAGACGGGAAAGCCCCGCGGCGACGCGCTGCTGGAGGCGGTCCTGACGCTGGAGCACCTCACCTGGGCGGCCCGCAACGCCGGCCGGGTGCTGCGGCGGCGGGGCGTGCGCACCGGGCTACTGGCCGCCAACCAGCGCGCCACGCTGGTTCACCGGCCGCTCGGCGTGATCGGGGTGATCGGACCGTGGAACTACCCTCTCTACACTCCGATGGGTTCGATCGGATACGCCCTGGCGGCCGGCAACGCCGTGGTGTTCAAGCCTTCCGAGTACACGCCGGGCACGGGTGTCCTGGCGGCCCGGCTGTTCGACGAGGCCGTCCCCGAACACGCCGGACTGCTCGGCGTGGTCACCGGAGCGGGACCGACGGGCGAGGCGCTGGCCCGGTCCGGGGTCGACAAGGTGGCGTTCACCGGCTCACCGGGAACGGCGCGCAAGGTCATGGCGGTGTGCGCTCAGTCGCTGACGCCGTTCCTCGCCGAATGCGGCGGCAAGGACGCGACCGTCGTCACCGCCGACGCCGACCTCGACGCGGCCGCCGACGCCGTCGTCTGGGGCGCGTTGAGCAACGCCGGCCAGACCTGCGCGGGCGTCGAACGCGTCTACGCCGTACGGGAGGTGCACGCGGCGCTGTGTCGCAAGGTGGCGGAGCGGGCCGGTGCGCTGAGAGTCGGCCCGGGTCCTGACTCCGCGTACGGTCCGATGACGATGCCGGGTCAGGCTGCCGTGGTCCAGCGGCATGTGGACGCGGCGCTGGCGGCCGGTGGACGCGCGCTGCTGGGCGGACCGGCGTCCGTGTCCACGACGTACGTGACACCGGTCGTTCTGGCCGACGTACCGGAGGACTCGGCCGCGATGAGGGAGGAGACCTTCGGGCCGACGGTGGTGATCAACGCGGTGGCCGACGCGGACGAGGCGGTGGAGCGCGCCAATGCCTCTCCCTACGCGCTGGGCGCCTCGGTGTTCAGCGGCGACCGGCGCGCCGGCGCTGCCATCGCCGCCCGGCTGCGGGCCGGGTCGGTCTCCGTCAACTCCGTGCTCGGCTTCGCCGCCGTACCCGCGCTGCCGTTCGGCGGCTCGGGGGATTCCGGCTTCGGACGTATCCACGGCGCGGACGGGCTGCGGGCGTTCACCGCGCCCCAGTCCGTCACGGTCCAGCGCTTCGCCCCGCCGGTGAACCTGACCTCCTTCACCGCTCCGGCGGCCGCCAGGGCCCGCGCGGTCTCGTTCGCCCGGTGGCTGCATCAACGGCGTTGAGGTGGGACGCGGGACGGACCGTCAGGCGTCGAGGAGCGGGGCCAGGTAGCGGCGGGCGAACGCGCGGGCCTGGTCCTCGTCCTCCATCTCGATGCAGCTGGACGGGTTCAGCAGGAAGGAGACCGCGACCCGGATCATGAGCTCGGCGACCGGTCGGGGGTCGGATTCGGGGTGGCCTTCGGCCTGCTGGGCCCGGCGCAGGTGCGCCGTCAGGTAGTCGCAGGTGGCGGCGAGCGCGGGGCCGCCCTGAACGGTCAAGTAGGGCAGGACCACCTCGGGTTCGAGGCGGAGCAGACCGCCGAAGAGCGGATGGGCCCTGGTGTGTCTCAGGGCCACCACGAAGCCCTCGACGACCCGTTCCGCCATGGTCGGCAGGGGCGCCACGGCGGAGTCCAGTTCCTGGAAGAACCTGCTGCCCTCGCGCAGCAGGCAGGCCTCGACCAGTCCGTCCTTGGTCTGGAAGCGGCGGTAGACCGTGACCCGCGAGACCCCGGCCCGTTTGGCGACGTCGTCCACCGAGGAGCGGCGCAGGCCGAAGATCGTGAACTGCTCCAGGGCGGCGTCCAGGATGCGCCGCGCCACCTTTTCCTCCGTCTCGGGCCGGGCGATGGCCCGCGCGAGCAGGGAGTCGTTCGCAGATGTCTTCATGGTGTTCCTCACGATACCGCCACCATGCACACCAAAGAGACTATGAGACATCCAATATGCCTTTGTAACTCACCCGATCATTCACCCGGAACCGGAGGAGCGTGGCCCCGCGAACTCACCTCCGGGCAGAACGACTTCGTCGAGCCACGGGTTGGGGCGGCCGTGACGCGGCGGCGGGCGCTCCGTCACCGGGACGGAGCGCCCGCCGTGTGTTCAGGACCCGTGGTCAGCCCTCGTACAGCTCCGTCAGCGCGGCCCCGTACTTCTCGCGGATGACCCGCCGCCGCATCTTCAGCGACGGTGTCAGTTCACCGGTCGCCGGGCTCCACTCCTCGGCCAGCAGCGTGTACCTCTTGACCTGCTCGGTACGGTTCAGCCGGGAATTGGCCGCGGCCACCGCCCGGTCCAGCTCCTCCCGTACGGCGGGATGGGCGGCCAGGGCCGGGAGGCCACCGCCGGTGTCGATGCCATGGGCCGCCGCCCAGGCGGGTGCCGCCTCCGGGTCGAGCACCAGCAGCGCCACGAGGTAGGAGCGGTTGTCGCCGTGGACGAGTGCCTGCCCGATCAGCGGGTGCTCCTTGAGGGCGTTCTCCACCAGGGCCGGGGAGACGTTCTTGCCCGTCGAGGTGATGATCATCTCCTTCTTGCGGTCGGTGAGCCAGAGGTAGCCGTCCTCGTCCAGACGCCCGATGTCACCGGTGCGCAGCCAGCCGTCCGTCTCCACCGCCCGCCGCACCGTGCCGTCCTCCCTCAGGTAGCCCGCGAACACGGTCGCGCCGCGCACCTCGATCTCGCCGTCCACGGCGATCCTGACCTCGACCGGGGAGACGGGCCGACCGACCGAGCCGAGCCGGAATCCGGTGCGGGGGCTGTTGGTCGTCGCGACTCCCGTGGTCTCCGTCAGCCCCCAGGCATCCATGATCACGATCCCGAACCCGGCCCAGAACCGCACCACGTCGATGGGCATCGGCGCCGACGCGCTGGCCGCCCAGGTGACCCGGTCCAGACCGCCCGCGGCCAGCAGCGGCAGCAGGACCTGCTCCCGGTGCCGGAGGTAGGCGGCCTGCAGTGCGGCGGGCGGCTCCTCGCCCCGCTCTCGGTGGGCGACATGGTCGCGCGCCACCCGTGCGGCCTCCTCGATGACCGCCCGCTGCTCCGCGGGCAGCAGCGACAGCACGGACCGGAGGGTGGCGGCGAGCTTCTCCCACACGCGCGGCACTCCGAAGAACTGGGCCGGGCGCACGGTACGCACCGCCTCGGCGAGGCCCGCCGGATCGGGACACAGGTAGACGTGCGACGCGCGGTGGCAGGGCAGGTAGAGGCCGAGCATGCGCTCCGCGATGTGCGCGAACGGCAGGTAGCAGATGTGCTCGACATGCGGCGGCAGTTCCACGACCTCGTCCAGCGCGCGGGCGTTGGCCAGTACGTGGCTGTGGTCGAGCACCACTCCCTTGGGCTCTCCGGTGGTCCCGGAGGTGTAGACGACGGTCAGCGGGTCCTCGGGCCGGGCCGTGTCCAGGGACTTCGTGAACTGCTCCGGCACCGGTTCCCGGGCGAGGGCCGCATAGGGGAAGTGGCCGTCCTCCTCCCCTGGTTCCACGACGACGAGCCGGTCGAGGGGGGTGTCGGCGTCGTCGAGCAGCGGCGCCCACAGGGCCACCTGCGCCCGTCCCCCGACGACGGCGATCCTGGCCCGGCAGTTGCGGGCGATGTGGGTGACCTGTCCGGCGGCCGAAGTGCCGTAGATGCTGACGGGCACCGCGCCGAGGCGGACCAGCGCCAGGTCGGACAGCCAGTGTTCGGGCCGGTTGGCCATCATCAGCAGTACGTGGTCGCCGCGGCCCACGCCGAGCGCCGCGTACCCGGCCGCCAGCCGGGTGGTGTGTTCCCGGACCTCGGCCCAGGTGAGCGTGGTCCAGCCGTTCTCGGCGGTTCCGGCGCCGTCCGCCCGCCGCCAGGACAGGGCCGGCAGACCGGCGTACCGGCGGGCGTTGCGCTCCAGCAGCAGCGGCACGGTCTGTCCGGCCGGTTCCGCTGGTGGTTCCCCAGTGATGCGCGGGGCTGTCGTCACTTGAGTCCGCCTCCTGACGGTCGGGTGTTCGGGGTCGTGAGAGGGCGGCGGTGCGGCGGTCGAGGGCGGCCGGAGTTCACAGCCAGCCCTTGACCTTCTCGACGAGTCCGGCGGGGTCGGGGCCGACGGGCGTGACGTTGAGCATGGTCACCCCCGCGTCCCGAAAGGCCTCGACCCGGTCCCGTACATAGCCCTCGGGGCCCGCGAGGCTGACCAGCTCGCACAGTTCGGCCGGGACCGCGGCCTCCGCCTCCTTCCTCCGGCCGGCCAGGTAGTGCTCCTGCACGGCGGCGGCCTCGGCCTCGTAGCCGTAGGAACACACCAGGTCGTGGTAGAAGTTGCGGCCCGGAGCGCCCATGCCGCCGACGTAGAGCGCGATGGTGGGACGCATCAGGTCGCGTGCGGCCTCCGCGCCCTCGCCGATGGCGAGCAGTCCGCCGGCCACCACGGACAGCGGTCCGAGCGCCGGGTCGCGGGACGCGGCGCCCTCGGCGAGGGGACCGCCCCACACCTTGGCGGCGTGTTCGGGAACGTAGAGGAACGGCAGCCAGCCGTCGGCCAGTTGTGCGGTCATACGTACGTTGGCCGGGCCGAGCGCGGCGACGTACACGGGGACGGAGTCGCGAACCGGGTGCGTGAGGAGCTTGAGCGGTCTGCCGAGGCTGCCGCCCTTCTCCGGGGGCAGGGGCAGGTCGGTGATGCCGTGGTGCTCGATCACCTCGCGGCGCCAGATGCGCCGGGCCAGTTCGATCGTCTCGCGGGTGCGGCCGAGCGGCCGGTCGTAGTGGCGGCCGTGCCAGCCCTCGACGACCTGGGGGCCCGAGGCTCCGATCCCGAGGAGGGCTCGTCCACCGGTGAGGGCGTCGAGTCCGGCCGCGGTCTGGGCGATCAGGGCGGGGGTGCGGGAGTAGACGTTGAGGATGGCCGAACCGATCCGCATGCGCTCCGTCCTGGCGGCGAGATAGCCCATGACCGTCGGGGAGTCGAAGCCGTAGGCCTCCGCCACCCAGACGGCGTCGAGACCGGCGGACTCCAGTCCGGCGGCCTCGTCCGCGGCGGCGCGCGGACTGCCCGCGTACGGCAGGGGCATGGAGAGTTCCATCAGTCGGTGTCCTTCGTGACAGCGGTCGAGGCGGCCGCTCGGGCGGCGAGTTCAGGGACCCCCAGTCGCGGTCGGGCTCATCGGTTCCCCTCTCGAAAATGGTTCAGCGGTAGCTGAACCGGGAACTGACTGAGCGTTCGCTAAAAAGGTAGGAGCGACAGGGAGGACGGTCAACGCCTGGGACGCACCGAGTTCTCGACCGCCGTCACCGCAACCCATCGGTGAACTCCCGCTTGCAGTGCTCCACTTCGCGGCGAGGGCGGCGAGGACGGCGAGCGAACGTCACCAAATCCACTCACACATACTGAGCGGCCGATAAGCAGAAAGGCGGGGGACATCGTCCTTCCTGGACGTACGATGTCCCGCGTCACCGACCCGTCCGAGGAGAGCCGTTGAGCACCGAGCCGAGTCAGGCCACCGCCGCTCCCGAGCAGCGCTGGCGCTCGTACGGACCGCTCGCACTGCACCCCATCCTTCTGCACGCCATGGAGGCGTTCAACGAGCACGGCTACCACGGCACTTCGGTCCGGGAGATCGCCGGCCGGGTCGGTGTCACCGTGCCCGCGCTCTATTACCACTACGAGAACAAACAGGCCCTTCTCTCCACGTTGCTGGAGACGTCCATGAAGGACGTCCTGGACCGCTGCCGGGCAGCCGCCGAGGAAGCCGGTGAGGACCCGCTGCCCCGTTTCCGCGGCATGGTGGAGTCGATCGTTCTCTACATGGCCCACCGCAAGGGGCTCGCGTTCCTGGACACCGAGATCCGCAGCCTGGAGCCCGCGAACCGCGCCCGTTACGTGGCACTGCGGGACTATCTGGAGCACATGCTGCTGGACACCGTGCGGGCGGGCGTCCGCCAGGGCACGTTCACCACGCCGATCCCGGCCGACGCCGTCCGGGCGGTCCTCGCCATGTGCCAGGGCGTCGCCAACTGGTACCGCGAGAGCGGGTCCCTGACCGCCGAGGAGGTCGCCGAGCGCTACGTCCTGCTGTGTCTCGGAACGATCGGACACCCTGGAACCCTCGGCGGCGGGGCCGTCCCCGGGCCGCGGCCACGGGCGGCCCGAAGGCGTCAGGCCTGAGAACTCGGCACCCGAGCCGCGCGGACACCGCTCGGGCACTCCCGGACCGAGCCGCTGAACAGCCGGCTCGGTGACTTCCGTTCGGAGCCGGCGTGCCGCCCGTCGCCGAGTGCCGCCGACTGCCGCCGCGAACGAAGGACGGACACGTGCCGGCAGCGGTATCACCGCAGCGTGATCTCCTCGCCGATCGACCGCTCGCGGGCGGACGCGACGACCAGGGCCGCGGCCGCGGCGTCCTGCGCTGCCACACCGACGGATTTGTAGAGGGTGATCTGGTCCGGCGCGGTGCGCCCCGGTCTGCTGCCCGCGACGAGTTCGCCCAGCTCGGCGTGTACGTGTTCGGCGGTGATGACGCCGTCGCGGATCGGCATGAGCAGGTCGTTGCTGCCCGCGGGGAGCGGGGCGAGCGCGGCCTGGCGCGATTCGACGCACACCAGCGCCTCGGCGATGGTGGCGTCGTCGATCTCGCGGCCGGCCGGGTTGAACCCCACGGACGTGATGTGCACCCCGGGTGTCAGCCAGGGGCGGCGGATCACGGGCTCGGCGGCGTGCGTCGTCGCGGCGGCGATGTCCGCGCCGTCGAGCGCCTCGGCGTAGCCGGACACTGCCCGGACGTCGGCCTCCAGCACGGCCGAGAGTTCCTCGGCCAGCGCGGCGGCCTTCGCCGGGTCACGGCCGGCCACGCGGATCTGCCGGATCGGGCGGACCCGGCAGATGGCGCGGGCGTGGGAACGGGCCTGAACGCCCGTGCCCAGTACGGCCAGCACCGACGCGTCCTCGCGGGCCAGCAGCCGTGCCGAGAGCGCGGAGGCGGCGCCGGTGCGTGCCGCGGTGATGGCCGTACCGTCCAGCAGTGCGACGGGCTCGCCGGTCTCCGGATCGAACGCCACGATCAGCGCCTGATGCGTAGGCAGTCCCACCCCGTCGTTGTGCGGGAAGAGTGAGACGAGTTTGGTCATCAGCACCCCGGCCGACGGCAGGAAGCCCGGCATGGCCGCCAGGAACCCGTCGTGTTCGGGCACCAGGGCGGCGACGCGGTCCGGTACCGAGGCGCGGCCCGCGCTGAGGTCCGCCATCGCCGGTGCCAGGGCGTCGATCAGCGCGTCCATGTCGAGCAGGGCCTCGACCTGCGAGCGGCCCAGAACAAGCATGCGCCTCAGCCTCCTGATGCCGGTCGTCCAGCCGACGACCGCTCAGCCGAAGCGTCGACCCGGGCCCCCGTCGCCCCGGCGACGACACGCGGCCCTTCTGCAGCGCATTCATCCGTACGCGCCGCGAGCAGCAGCGTGTACGCCGGCACCATCGGTGAACGGCCCTCGCCGCACTCCCACAACCCAGGGGTCCATCAGCAGGTGACCGAACGCGCTTCACCCTGCGGTCAGACGGCCTGCCACAGCTCGATCCGGTTGCCCTCGGGATCGGTGACCCAGCCGAACCGGCCGACACCCTCCATGTCCTGCGTCTCCTCCGCCACCTCGGCTCCCTTGGCCCGCAGTTGCGCGAGCATCGCGTCCAGGTCGCGGACGCGGAAGTTGAGCATGGTCTGCTGGCCGCGGGAACCGAAGTAGTCGGTCCCGGACTCGAACGTCGCGAACACCGTCGGCCCGGCTTCCTGTCGCCAGAGGCCGTGCTCATCGGCGTCCAGGCCCAGGCAATCGCGGTACCAGGCGCCCAGGGCCCCCGGGTCCGCGGCCCGCAGGAAATATCCACCGATCCCCAGCACACGTTCCATGCCGCCATCCTGCCAGGACGGCGATCGGGCACGCGGACACCACACTGCGACGGTCACCGCCACCAGGATGAGGACCGCACCCCGACAATGGAGTGGTGAACGTGGTCAACGCCCAGCCCGGCGCTCCGGCAATCAGTCTGTCCAAGATGCAGTCACAGGCCCCCGACCTGGTCAGCCTCTACGAGTCGGCCGGGTCCAGTGTGCGCGCCCACGGCCTGGAGGGAGTACGTGCCGCGGTCTACCTCGTGCTGGACCGCTCCGGGTCCATGCGGCCCTATTACAAGGACGGCACGATGCAGCATCTCGGCGAACAGGTGCTGTCTCTGTCCGCCCACCTCGATGACAACGGCACGGTGCCCGTCGTGTTCTTCTCCACCGACGTCGACGGACTCACCGACCTCAAGCTCGGAGGTCACCGGGGCCACATCGACAAACTGCACGAGAACCTCGGTCACATGGGACGTACGAACTACCACTGGGCCATGGACGAGGTCATCGACCACTACGTGGCATCCGGCTGCGACTCCCCCGCCCTGGTGATCTTCCAGACCGATGGTGGGCCCACCAGCAAGCTCGCCGCCGAGCGCTACCTGTGCAAAGCCGCCCGGCTGCCGATGTTCTGGCAGTTCATCGGTTTCGGCGACCCCGACGACAACGAGTTCGCCTTCCTCCGCAGACTCGACGATCTGGCCGTGCCCAGGCATCGCGTCGTCGACAACGCAGGCTTCTTCCACGCCGGCCGCGATCCGCGCTCGGTGCCCGACGAACTGCTCTACGACCGGCTTCTCCACGAGTTCCCCAACTGGCTCCTGTCCGCTCGTACCGCTCAAGTCCTGCCGCCGGACGGAGGCTCGGTGGCAGGTGCGGTATGAAGTCCGGTGTGAACGATCAGATCCGGCCCGCGACCGTTCGCGTGTTCATCGCCCTCGCCCCACCCGACCACGCGAAAGAGGAACTGGCCCAGGAGCTGCGCCCCGCGTACGACACACACCCGAACCTACGGTGGAACCGCATCGAGGACTGGCACATCACCCTGGCGTTCCTCGGGGAACTCCCGGTGGAGACCGTTCCACGCCTGCGACCGCCGCTCGCCGAGCTCGCGGCGGATCACCGGCCCCCCTCTCTGGCACTGCGCGGCAGCGGCCACTTCGACGACCGTGTGCTGTGGAGCGGAATCGACGGAGACCTCGATGAACTGCACGAGCTCGCCGCCGATGTACGGACCGCCGTCAGGAACTGCGGGGTCACCTTCGAGGAACGACCGCTCCGCCCCCACCTGACCCTGGCACGGGCCCGCAGAGGGGACCGGTCCTCGGCGGAGGAAGTCGCCCGAGCACTCGCTGATTTCACCGGCCACCCGTGGCCCGCCGGACGTCTGCACCTGGTCGGCAGCAACTTCGCCCGCGGAAACGGCCCGATCCACTACCGCGACATCGAGTCCTGGCCCCTCAGCGCCCCGAGCACCACCGGACCTTGACGGAGCCGGCCGTGTCCGGGCAACGCGTTCGCCGGGGTCTGGCGCGGCATGTGGCGGCCGCGGCGGTGAAGCAGGTATCGGCGGCGGTCTGCTCGCGCACCTCCTTCAGGCGATGAGCAGGCGGAGGCCGAGTTCTGCGGTGTCGAGGGCGACGAGGTCTCGGTTGCGTTCGGTCCACCGGCCCGAGGCGAGGTCGTCGCGGAGACTGTTCACCGCCCGCTGCTCGGCCTCGGGGCCGACTCTGGTCCATACCGACACCGCGCGGCGCACGGGTTCCTCCAGGTACGCCTCCGGTCGGCGCCAGTAGGCCTCGAAGAAGCCGTCGGCGCAGTCCCACGGGATGAGCACCGGCTCCGCGCGGCCCCCGATCGCACGGGTCAGGTCGGCGAGCGAAGGCCGGCCGACGAGAAGGTCCGCGAACTCGGGCAGGTAGTCGCGGGTGAGCCAGAACCGCTGTCGTCGGCCGGTATCACTGGCGTCGTACGTGAACACCACCACGCGGCGGGCCACACGCCGCATCTCCCGCAGACCCGCGATCGGGTCCCGCCAGTGGTGAACGGTGCTGAAGGCCATCGCGGCGTCGAAGGACTGGTCCGCGAACGGGAGGTTCTCCGCGGCGGCGGCCACGCACGGCGCCGCACCCGCGGGACGCTGGGCCCGCATGACGGCCGACGGTTCCACGGCGGTGACTTGTCGGTCGGAGGGCTCGTACGAGCCGGTTCCGGCCCCGACGTTCAGTACGGTCCGTGCGTCCCCGAGCGCTTCCCAGAGCCTCGCTGCGATCCGTGGCTCTGTGCGCCGCGTCGCCGGGTAGGCGGACCCGATGGCGTCGTACAACTGCGCCCCGAACACCTTCAGTTGTTCTTCCGGCGTCGTCCTGATCCCCATCGCGCGTGCCTCCAGCTCCCTGTCGATGGCCGCCACCGTGGCAGCCGCGCGGTCGCGCTGTTCCAGCAACAGGCGGCGCAGCCGGCGAAGACGCGCGACCGCGTCGGTGGCCGGGTCGTCGACCAGATCCGCGATCTCGCGCAGTCCGAAGCCCAGCCGCCGGTAGGCGAGCACCTCCCGCAGCCTCTCCACGTCGCCCGCCGAGTAGGCGCGGTATCCGGCCGCCGTCCGCGCGGACGACCGTACGAGGCCGATCTCGTCGTAGTGATGCAGTGTGCGGACGCTGACACCGGCCAGCTCCGCCACCCGTCCCACGGTCAGGTACTCCTCCACGCCACCGACTATGCGGTCTGACGCCACGTGAGTGTCAAGCGCTTCGCTCCACGTGGCCCGCGCACCCATCCAGCGGGGCGGGGACCGGCGGCCGGGCGCGATCCGAGGGCGGCGGTCCGAGATAGGCGGTCCGAGACGGGCGGTCCGAGACGGGCGATTCTCGCCGGGCGCGGAGCATCCGAGGAACCGTTGTCGACAGTGCTGTGGCGGGGCAGCCTCGAATCCGAGACGCCCCGCCACCGTCCGCCTTGTGTCAGCGGCCGTCGATCCTCAGGAACTGGCCCTGTGCGTCGTAGTCGATACGGCACTCCAGGTTGCCCTCGGACGCACAGTTCGGGGCCGCCGTGCCGTCCGCCGCCACTGTCGCCGTGACGCGGACCTGTCCGGCCCCGCCCGCGGACTGGTACACGGCCGTGGACGGGCCGACGATCGGAACCAGCACGCTGTAGTTCGGGAAGAGGACGCGAGGGTAGTCTCCGCTACCTTCCTTGGACACGAGCTGGACGCCGTCGATGGGCAGCCTGTTGCCCGTGATGATGCGCACCACCGCCGAGCTCGCGCCCGGGGCGCCGACTCCGGACGGCTGGACGCCGTTCCCGTTGCCGGAGCCCACGACGTTGTCATGGCCGACGTTGAAGATGTCACCGCCCGCGTACTGGTGCACGTTGGTGATGACGACCAGCGGGCCGTCACCGTCCCTGTCGGCGGCAGCGGCGGTGCCGGGTACGGCGAGGAGAGCGGCGCCGAGCAACACGGCGGCCTTGGCAACGGTACGGATCACAGGTCGTCCCTTCACATGCATCCCGTGGGGTTCGACCGTGACTGTAGGAACCGCTCAACGACGCGTGCCGCTCCATCGCCCGCCTGGGTGGTGTCGCTGAGCCGATCGCCCCACCACCGGCCGGGTTGCCGCGCATGCGGGCGAACGGCGCCCGGGTGAGGGGCACCCTCCCGTCGTCCTGTGCGCGACACGAGGGCCTCCGCCTCCCGGCTCGTGGCGTCAGTGTGCCGCGTGGTTCGCCGTTGCCGGCCGGGCCGTCCCGGAGGCCCCGGTCGCGGTCTGAAAGGCCTTCGGCGCCGGCTCGGCCGCCGTGTCCCGCGCCGCGTCGGCGGAGGGCCCGGTGGCACCCTCGTCCTTCATGGCCTTGGCCTCGCTCTTGAGGATGCGCATCGACTTGCCGAGCCCCCGGGCGGCCTCGGGCAGCTTCTTCGACCCGAACATCAGGATGATGACGATCGCCACGATCAGCAGGTGCCAGGGTTCCAGTCCGTTGCGGAGCATCTCGCCCACCCCTCCTCTTCACCGGACAGTGGCACGGACCAGGAGCGGTGCACCATCTGCCTCCATTGCTATGTTGCGCAACTGTACAACCATGGGCTGGGGCGGTGACCGGGACGGCACCGGGAGCCCCGCGTCCGTCTCCCCTCGCACGGTTGTCCGGGAGATGTGCCGCCCGGCCCTCCCCGGCGCGACCGTCCGGGCCGCCACCAGAACCGGGAACGCCCCGCAGACGTCGTAGTGCAGTGTGCCGACGGCTTGAACTGTGGGGGGACCACATGGACGGCGAGATCTACTTCAGCAACAACTACCGCGACTTGTGCGAGCGCAACGGCACAGGAGCCGGCTTCCAGTTCGAGTTCTCGTGCTCGCGGTGCTACGACACCTGGCGCTCGCCTTTCGAGCCGTACAGCGGTGAACGGGCCGCCACCTGGCTCAGGAAAGGGACGGACGTGGCCTGGAGCCTGCTGGGCAACACGGGTCGCGGGGTCACGTCCGCGGCCGACGGACTCGCCGGGGCCGGCTGGGGACGAGCCCGCGACCAGGCCTTCGAGCGGGCGATCGGCAACGCGCAGGGCCATTTCAATCGTTGCGCACGCTGCACGGACTACGTCTGTGGACGCTGCTGGAACGCGGCGCAGGGCCTGTGTCTCCGCTGCGCCCCCGACACCGCGGCGGAGGCCACGGCGGCCCAGCAGCGTGGGCTGAACGACATGGCGGCGCAGCGGGCGTACATGGCGGGGCAGCAGGCCGGGCAGAGCTACGACCCCACCGATCCCCGGCAGTTGGTCTGCCCCAGGTGTCGTACCGAGACGCACGGAGCGGCCTACTGCTCCGGCTGCGGTCATCACCTCGCCCAGACGACGCAGTGCGCCTCCTGCTCCGGCGTCGTGCCGGACGGCGCGGCCTTCTGTCCGGGCTGCGGAGCACGGAGGTAGCCCCTGGGGAGTCCGCCGATCGACCGGGTCACTCGTCCGAGTCGGGCTTGCTCCGCGCCGCAGCGTACGCCTGGGTCGGTGTCATGGGGACCCCGTTGAGGCTGACCGTCCGGTAGGGGCTGACCTTGGCGCAGGTCTTGGCCTGGTCGGCCGTGGACGCGTTGGCGTTGGAGACCGCGGTCTTCGTGTCCGCCGGGGCGGACGACGACGAGCCGCCGGGGTAGACGGTGCCGCTGGGCCAGTCGCTGCCGATCACCAGGATCAGGGCGCCGGTCGTGCCCTGCTTCAGATGGGAGGCGGACAGGCCAAGCGCCTTGGCGGCCGTCCGGGCCTCGCCCTTGTGACCGTCGCCGTAGGTGAGGGTCGTGGTCGTCGCGGCGCTGGGGGCGTTCGCCGTGGCCGTCCCGGAGTTGAAGCCCTGGTCGATGAGCGCGCTCGCGACGGCGGAGGCGCGGCCCGTGATCCCCGTGCCGTTCTCCACCGTCACGGCGACCTGGGAAGCGGGTACGGCGGTCGCCGAGGGCTTCGTGGTCGCGGCCGCCGCCGCGGACTTCTTGCCCGAACCGGTGGTCAGTGACTGGTCGTTGGCGATCGTCGCGAACAGGCTCTTGGCGCCCGTGCCCACCACCACACGGTTCTTGTCCGTCGCGTCGGGGGCCGTCTGCATCGTCGTGAAGGTCATCCGCTTCGTCGGGACCTTGTTCAGGTCGGACGCGAGGCCGATCAGCTTCTTCACGGTGCCCAGGCCGTCGTCCACGGTCAGCGCCTTGGTGGCGGCGTCCGCGAGGTCGTAGACCGCCCTGGGATCGGTGAGCGTGCCCGCGCTCTTGAACTTACGGATCATCGCGCTGAGGAAGATGTGCTGGGAGACGGTCCTGCCCAGGTCGCTGCCGTCGCCGAACCCGTGCCGGGAGCGGACGAACTCCAGCGCAGCCACGCCCTTGAGGGTGTGGCTGCCACTGGACAGCTTCAGGTGCGAGTAGGTGTCGTACACGTCCTTGTTGACGCATACGGAGACACCGCCGACCGCGTCGGACATCTTGACCACGCCGGAGAAGTCGAGTTTCACGAAGTGGTCGATGGGGATGCCGGTGAGCTGGTGGACGGTCTGCACCTGGCAGGCCGGCCCGTACTCCAGCGCCCCGTTGATCTGGCCGTAGTAGCCGGCCGTGGACTGGCCGGTCTCCTTGTCCTTGCAGGCGGGGACCTGGGTCATGGTGTCGCGGGGGATGCTCATCACGGTGGCGTTGGAGCGGTCGGCCGATATGTGCACCACCATCTGCACGTCGGCGTTGCTGCCGGTCTGCACGCCGGTCCGGGAACAGCCGCCGCCGAGTTTGCAGTCCGTCTTGCTCGTGCGGCCGTCGGAGCCCATCACCAGGATGTTGATCGGGGTGCGGCCGAACGCGTCCGCCTTCTCCGTGCCGCCCTTGCCGTCCAGTGGGACGCTCTGGATGTTGCCGTTCAGGTGCTCGTAGAACCACCAGCCGACACCCGCCGTGCCCAGTACGACAAGTGCCAGGCAGATGCCCGCGATCCTCAGCACCCGCCTGCCGCGCCCTGCCGGACGGGCCCGACGTGATCGCTTGTTGTGACGCGAGTGCGAGGCCGCCCTGGACGCGGCCCGGCCGCCGGGAGGACGTGCTCCGTCGGACTCCACCGCCCGCTGTCCGGGCACCCGGGACGATGGGCTGCGTGTGGCCTGGCCACCCGAGCCGTCCCACGGGTCGCTCATCTCCCACTCCCATGAACAGTCGGGCCCGTCAGGCCCGGGCCGTCAGGAGTACGGCCGGGCGTGAGCAGCGGTGTACGGGCGGACGAAGCCGGTGTCCACCTCGGTTGCGTAGTTGCGCAATCTAACAAATCGACAGACCGAACAGCAGGGCTCCCCCCGCTATTCACAGGTGAGGCATCTCATGGGAACCCTGATGAACCGAATTGCGTCCACCCGCATCTTTGGCTTTCGGGTTCCCGTCGCCGGCATCTCGGCCGGCGCCGGTTCCGCCGGCCGGAGCCCGGGCGGGAGCGCTCCCGCGACGCCGCTCGTAACGTGTCCTGGCGGCCAGCAGACCCACGGCGTAAAGGAACAGGACCGCGGCGAGCAGCACGTAGTACAGGGCCGGCAGGGCGGTCAGGCCGAGGATCGGTCCCAGCGGTGAGGCCGGCAGCGCCAGGCCGGCGGCCGCCAGTGTGATCGCGGCCCAGGCGACCGGGCTCGGTCCGCGGGATCCCGCGGCGGTGCGGCCCGCGCGCAGCAGCACCATCACCAGGGCCTGGGTGAGCAGGTTCTCGGTGAACCAGCCGGAGTGGAACACCGCCTCGTCGTCCCCGGTCCCGGGGCCGTGCAGGGCGAGCGCGAGAACGCCGAAGGTGGCCAGGTCGGCGACGGCGTTGAGCGCTCCGAAGCCGGTGATGAAGCGCAGGAGCCTCCGTGGGTCGAGCACGGTCGGCCGGTCCAGCACCGAGGGGTGGGGGCGGTCGTGGGCGAAGGTGAGCTGGGCCGCGTCGAAGCACAGGTTCTGCATCAGGACCTGTGCCGGAAGCATCGGCAGGAAGGGCAGCAGCAGGCCGGCGCAGAGCATCGCGAGGACGTTGCCGAGGTTGGACGACAAGGTGACGCGCAGGTACGTGGCGATGTTGCCGCCCGCGTGCCGGCCCGCCGCCACGGCATGGGCGATCGCGGTGAGGTCCTTCTCGGCGAGCACCACGTCCGCGACCTCCCGGACGACGTCGGAGGCGTCGCGCGGGGCGATGCCGACGTCGGCGGCGCGCAGGGCGGGCACGTCGTTGACGCCGTCGCCGAGGAAGCCCACGGTGTGCCCGGCGCTGCGCAGGGCCCGGGTGATCCGGGCCTTGTGCGACGGGGTGCAGCGCGCGAAGAGGTCCGTACGCAGGGCGGCTTCGGCCAGTTCGGTGTCGGTGAGGGCGTCGATGCCGTCGGCGGTGAGCACGGCGCCCCGATCGACGGGGATGCCCAGATCGAGGCACGCGCGGACGGCCGTCCCGGGATGGTCGCCGGTGAGGACCTTGACGGAGACACCTCGGTGGGCGAGGACCTCCAGCGCGGCGGTGGCGGTGGGCGCGAGCGCGTCCCGCAGAGTGATCAGGCCCCGGAACGTGAGGCCGCGTTCGTCGGCCGGCGTGTAGTCGCGTCCGCGGGCCGGACGCTGCGCGGTGGCGACCGCGAGGACTCGCGTACCGCCGTCGGCGTGCCGGGCGGCGAGGCCGGCCAGCCGTTCCCGCTCGTCGTCCGCGAGGACGCAGCGTTCCAGGACCGCCTGGACGTCTCCCTTGACGACCAGGGTGTGTGCGCCGAGCCGGCCGGGGCTTCGGACCACCGCGGTGGCGAGGCGGCGGTCCGGCGCGAAGGGCACGGCCGCGACACCGTCGTAGGCCGTGAGCTCGTCCTCGTCGACCGCGTCCAGGATCGCCTCGTCGAGGGCGTCGGGCTGGGGCAGGTCGCCGAGTTGCAGGGTCCACCACGCGTTCACGGCGGCCCAGTGCAGGACTTCGGGGTCGTCCTGGCCGTCCGGGCCGAGGGCGCGGTCGGCGACCGGTCTGTCCTCGGTGAGGGTGCCGGTCTTGTCCAGGCACAGCACGTCGACGGCGCCGACATCGTGCAGGGCGGGCAGCCGCTTGACGATCACGCCGTGCGTGCGGGCCAGCAGCGAGGCGCCGCGGGCCAGGCAGAGGGTGACGAGGACGGGCAGCATCTCCGGGGTCAGCCCGACCGCGACGGCCACCGCGAAGGGCAGCGTCTCCAGGCCGCGGCCGCGCAGTGCCGCGTTCGCCATCAGGACCAGCGGCGGGGTCAGCAGCATGAACCGGATGAGGATCCAGGAGATGCCGTTGACGGAGCGGTCGAAGGCGCTCGCCGCCGGTCGTCCCGCCGTGCGGTCGTGGGCGGCGGCGAAGCGGGTGTGCGCGCCGGTCGCGTGGACGACCGCGGTCGCGCTGCCGGAGGCCACGCTGCTGCCCTGGAAGCACAGCTGCGGCTGCTCGAACACGCCTGCGCCGGCCGGGGACGGCGGATCGTCGGCGGTTTTGGCGACGGGTTCGGATTCTCCGGTCAGCGCGGCCTGGTGCACGGTCAGGCCGCCGGCCCGCAGCAGCCGTACATCCGCGGGCACGAGGTCGCCGGGGGCCAGCCGGATCACGTCACCGGGCACCAGCTCGGCCACGGGTACCTCGCGGGTCGCCGGGGCGGCCTCCTCGTCGGGCCGCCGGACGACGGTGGCGGTGGTGGCGACCAGCTCACGCAGCGCGGCCGTGGACCGGTCGGCCCGGTGCTCCCCGCAGGCGCGCAGCGCGCAGCTCACCACGACGAGCAGCAGGATCACCGAAGCGGTGCCCCAGGCGAAGACGGCCGCCGAGACGAGCCCGAGGCATCCAAGGACCGCGGTGAACGGGTCCCGAAGGCTGCGTACGAACAGGTGCGCCCAGGAGGCTTCGCGCCGGGCCGGGCCGGTGTTCTCGCCCAGCCGGGCCGTCCGCTCCTCGGCCTGCGCCTCGGTCAGGCCGCGCGGGCCGCTGTCCAGGGTGCGCAGCACCTCCAGCACCGTGGGCGCGGTGTGTCCGGGCGGGACCTCGCCGAGGCGTGCGCGTGCGGCCGGTGGAGCGGGTGTCCCGGTGCCCTGCTGCTCCCAGGCCGCGGTGGCCTCAGCCACCGGCGCCGTGCAGTTCGCGCACGGGCGCGAGGGCGGGCTGGGATCGCGCGGTCAGCTGCCCGACCATCACCTGCACCACGGTGACGATGTCGGGGTCGTCGACGTAGTAGACCTGCCGTCGGCCCTCACGGCGGGAACGGACGAGTCCGGCGAGCTTCAGCTTGGCCAGATGCTGGCTGACCGCCGGCAGGGCGCCGCCGACCCGGTCGGCGAGGTGTGTGACGTCGCTTTCACCCTGTGACAGGGCCCACATCAGGTGCAGCCGGGCGGAAGAGGCGAGCAGTCCGAAGGCGGCGGCCGCCTCGGCGAGAACTTCGGCGGACGGATCCTCGAAAGCACCGACGCTTCCCGTCACAGCCCACTCCCGCCCGCTTCACAGCCCTCACTCATGCGCCCGCCCAGTCTAGGACCCCGGGTAGGGGCCGTACCCGCCGCGCCCGGCACTGCCGGGCGCGGACCGCGGCACCCCGGGGGCGACTCCGCGCCCCCTCATGGACCTTCAGGTGACGTTCGCGACATAGTGGCGATTTGCTGCCGAAAACGTTATGTCGTGCGTCACAGAATTCCCCCAGCCCGCGCCATTACCTTGAGAAATCGGGCAAGTCGGCATCTTTTCACCATTTGATTCGATAAAGGATTTAACGTAGTTTCTTTGCAGAACGTTTCCCCGCGGACTCCTCCTCGAACATCGTCGTTCAGCGCTGGTCCGCCGTGGGACAGGGCACCCCGATCCACCGGGCTGCTGCGGGTACCGCAGCGCCGATGCGGCACGCCGCCCGGCCGTACGCCCTCCTCGCGTACAAGGCAGCCCCCAGGGGCCGGCTGTGCACCTGTCCCACTTCTGACGACTCTGACGACGGAGATTCATGGAACTGCTGTTGGCCGCCAGGCCTGCCCCTGCCACGTCCGCCACCCGTGAGCCGGCGCCGGACGAGCACACCGCGGCCTCCGTCGCGCACCTCGCGGCCTCCGTCGAGTACGCCGCGGGGACCGTGGCCGTCGTCGGCCTGGGCTACGTCGGACTCCCCACCGCCCTAGCCCTGCTCGCCGCGGGCAACGAGGTCGTCGGCGTCGACGTCAGCGAGGCCAGGCTGGACGACATCCGCGGCCGCGAGGTCGACCTGCTGCCCAGCGACCATGCCCGTCTCGCCACCCACGCGGACGACCCGAGCTTCACGCTGACCTCCGACCCCCGGGCGATCCGGCACGCACGGACCGTGCTCATCTGCGTTCCCACGCCCGTCGACGCGCACCTGGTGCCCGACCTGCGCGCGCTGACCGCCGCCTGCGCCTCCGTGGTGGCCCACGCCACACCCGGCCAGCTCATCATGCTGACCTCCACCACCTACGTCGGCACCACCCGTGAGCTGCTCGTGGAGCCGCTGACCGCGCGCGGATTCGACGTCGGCACCGACGTCTACGTGGCCTTCTCCCCCGAGCGCATCGACCCGGGCAACGCCCACCACGCCCAGGACCGGACGCCCCGCGTCGCCGGCGGCACCAACGAGCTGACCAACCGCCTGGCCGAGGCGGTCCTGCAGCGCACCGCACCGGCCGTGCATCTGCTCCCCTCCGCCGAGCAGGCCGAGATGACCAAGCTGTGGGAGAACACCTTCCGCGCGGTCAACATCGCGCTGGCCAACGAGTTCGCCGAGGACTGCCGGGAGCTCGGCCTGGAACCGCTGTCGATCATCGAGGCCGCCGCCACCAAGCCGTACGGCTTCATGCCCTTCTACCCCGGCCCCGGCGTCGGCGGGCACTGCATACCCTGCGACCCGCACTACCTGCTGTGGCAGTTGCGCGCCCGCCGGGTGTCCTCGCCCCTCATCGACGCCGCCATGACCGCCATCGCGGGCCGGCCGCGGCGCGTCGCGCAGCGCGTGCGGGACCTCCTCGCCGAGCACGGCAGGTCGATCTGCGGCGCCCGCGTGCTGGTCGTCGGCGTGGCCTACAAGCCCGGTGTGGCCGACGTACGGGAGTCCCCGGCGCTGGAGATCATGGAGGAGCTGGCGGCCGACGGCGCGAAGCTCGCCTTCCACGACCCGCTGGTGACCTCCGTGCGGCTCGGTACCGCCGTGCACACCAGTGAGCCGACGCCCGCGACCGGGGACTGGGACCTCGTGCTCGTGCACACCGTCCACCCCGGTGCCGACCTCGGCTGGCTGACCGAGCAGCCGGTCGTGCTGGACGCCACCTACCGGCTCGACTCCGTGCCCGGCAAGGCGGTCGTGTGAGCAGCCGATCGCACCCCTCCCGGGGTGACGAGGGCTCGTACAGGGAAGCGCCCCTGCCCCGCCTCGCCCCCGCCGGCCCGACGGCCGACGAGGCGCGGTACATCGACACGCTGCACCTCGGCGACGACCTCGTCCACGCGGGCCAGGTGTTCGGGGAACAGCTCTCCGGCGGTCGTACACCGACGCGGGAGACGGGCTCGGTGGACCTCGTGGCCGCACCCGCGCCCGTCCTTCCTCGGACCGTGCCCGTCGAACTCCCCCACCCCCGCACGGCGCCTGCCGAACCCCGCCGGCCCGGCGCGGCGCCCGTCGAACTGTCCCGGCTGCGCTCGGCCCGCCCCCACCGGCCCGGTGTCGTCCGCCGCTGGCTGGACCGGCAGGACACGGCGATCCGGCACGCGGCCCGCCGCGTCCTGACCCTGCTCTGCCTGCTGCCCCTGCTGCTGCTCCTCGCCCGTGAGGCACCGCGACTGGCCCAGAACCCGGTGGTCCTCGGCTACGGCTTCACCGTCCTGGTCGGCACCATCGCCATGCTGTACATCGCCTACAGCCGCTACGACGATCCCTCCGAGCGTCAGCTGCGGCGCCGGCCCCGCGCCGGTGAACTCGCCTCCTTCCCCGCCCTGCCCACGGTCCCCCGGGTCTCCTTCCTGCTGGCCGTCAAGGACGAGGAGGAGTGCATCGAGGCCTGCGTGCGCTCCATGGCCGACAGCGACTACCCGGACCTGCAGATCGTCGTGGCCGACGACCTCTCCGAGGACGGAACCCGGGACGTGCTGCGCCGCCTGGAGCGCGAACTCGGCATCACGGTCATCTACCTGGAGAAGAACGTCGGCAAGAAGCACGCTCTGGTAAGGGCCTGCGAGGTCGCCGACGGCGACGTCATCGCCTTCACCGACTCCGACTGCATCCTCGCCCCGGACGCGCTGGCCCGCTGCGTCCACGCCCTGGTCACCCACCCCGAGCTGGGCGCGGTCAGCGGTCACACCCGGGCGCTGAACGCGGACGACACGTTCTTCACCAAGGCCCAGGACGTCTGGTACGAGGGCCAGTTCAGGGTGGCGAAGGCGGCCGAGGCCACCTTCGGCTCGGTGACGTGTGTCTCCGGACCGCTGGCCGTCTTCCGCCGCGACGCCATCTACAACTACCTCCCCGCCTGGGCCGGCGACCGCTTCCTCGGCGCACCCTTCCGATTCGCCACGGACCGCCAGCTCACCGGCTACGTCCTCGGACAGCGCTGGCGCGGCAGGGCGCTGAAGGAGCGTCACGCCGACTCCCCGTTCGTCGCCGAGCGGGACTACCCCGAGCGGGCCTGGCGGATCGGCTACGTGCAGTCCGCCAAGGTGTGGACCAACGTGCCCGCCCGCTTCAAGCCCTTCATGAAGCAGCAGATCCGCTGGAAGAAGAGCTTCATCCGCAACCTGTTCTTCACCGGGTCCTTCATGTGGCGCCGCGGCCCCGGCCCGGCCGCCCTCTACTACGGGCACGCCCTGTGGGTCGTCTCGGCACCCTTCATGGCCGTCCGCCACCTGCTGTGGGCGCCGCTGCACGGCGCGGCCTTCCTGACCCTGCTGTACCTGTGCGGAGTGACCCTCAAGGGCTGTGTCTGGGGGCTCGCCTTCAAGATCGACAACCCGGGGGACGACCGCTGGCGCTACCGGCCGCTGATGAGCCTGCTCTCCGCGCTCGTCCTGGCCTGGCTGCTGCCCTATTCCTTCGCCACCATCCGGCGTGGGGTCTGGGCCCGGGGGGCGAACTGATGACAAGGACGCGTCTGGCCCTGCGACTGCTCGCGGCGCTGCTCTCCGCCGCCGTGGTGTGCGGTATCTACCTGATCGTACTCACAAGAGGAAGCCTTCTGCCGTGACCCACATGGAGTCCCCCGGGGCGCCGACCGCGACGCGCCGCCGGCCCCGCCGCGGACCGGGGCACTTCGCCGCCCGGGCCGGCCTGGTGTTCCTCGCCCTGGCCGTACTCGCGCTGCCCTTCTACGCCGCGGCCGAGTACTACCAGTACCAGAAGTACATGAGCACCCAGGCGGACACCACCGCGGTGCGCCTGACCTCCGCCGACACAGCTTCCTGGGCCACGGCCGTCCGGAACCTGCCCGCCACCTCGGCGCCCGTGGTGCTCGCCTACCACGACATCGGCTACTCCCACAGCCCCTATGTCGTCACCCCCCGGGCCTTCGACGCCCAACTGGCCGCGCTCCAGAAGGCCGGCTACCGCAGCCTCACGACGGACGAGTTCGTCCAGTACCTCAACGGCGGGCCCACCCCGCCCCGTTCGGTGTACATCACCTTCGACGACGGCCCCGACGGCCTGTGGGTGTACGGCGACCGCATCCTCGCCCGCCACCACATGCACGGCTCCGTGTTCCTGATCACCGGACAGGTCGACCGGCGCCCCTACTACCTGTCCTGGCGAGAGATCGACCGCATGGCCGACTCCGGCCGATGGGACTTCCAGGACCACACCCGCGACCTTCACCGGCGCGCGGCGGTGGACGCCTCCGGGCGCCAGGCCTCCGTTCTGGCCAACCGGATGTGGCTCAAGGACCGCAACCGCCTGGAGACCACCGCCGAGTACGAGCGCCGGGTCACCGACGACATCAAGCGGTCGTTCGCGGACTTCGCCCACCACGGCCTCCCGAAGCCCCGGGTCTTCGCCTTCCCCTTCTCCGAGGCGACCGAGAAGGCGAACCTGCCCAAGCCCGGTCCCACACTCCAGGACCTGCTCGACCGGTACTTCACCGCCACGGTGACCAACCACTCCTCGCGCCCGCTCACGGCCGGCAGGCGAGCCGCCGCGGCAAGGGTCGTACAGCGACTCGAAGTGGTGCACACGACCACGCCGGCCCACCTGATGAACCAGATCGCGCAGTGGACCCAGGTGGCCCCGTCGGACACCGCTCCGCTGTCACGTCCGGCGCTGTGGACACGCAACGACGGACTGGCCCAGCAGGGCATCGGCGTGCTGACCGGGCAGGGGTCCGCGCCCTCCGGCCACGCCCGCTACGCCGCCGCCGACTACCGGAACATGAGCAGCGTCGACTGGTCCTCGTACCAGGTGGACGCCACCGTCACCGGGCTCGGCAACGGTACGAACCAGGGCGCCGTACAGGTCCGCAACGACAGCTTGGAGCCGGTCGCCGTCAGCGTGAGCCGGGGCACCCTGATCCTCTCCGCCGACGGCAGGCCGGTAGCCGAACGCGCGCTCGCCCCTGCCGTCGAGCACCGGATCCGGGTCACCGTCAGCGGCCCGACCACCACCGTGCGGGTCGACGGCTCCGTCACCGCGCGCTGGACCTCACGGCACAAGGCCGCCGACATCACCGGGGGCATCGGACTGCGCGTCGGCGTCAACCGCGCCGGTGCCGCCTGGCCCAGCTTCTCGTCCCTGGCCGTCAAGCAGCTCCCCGGTGTCCTCCCCGGAACCGGCGACGCCCAGCGGACGGCCTCGGGCACCGGCCGCACCGACCCCGCCGTGTAGCGGGCGGCGGCGGGCGGGGCGGGGCGGGCCAGAGGAACGAGACGGCTGCGCCGAAACACCCACCGGTGGCCCAACACCGCGGTGCCACCGGGGCCGAGGGGTATCCCTTCGGCTCCCGGATTCGGACTCGCTGCTCGCGGCTCCGGGCTGCGGGCTGCGGCTCGCGGCTCCGGGCTGCGGGCTGCGGCTCGCGGCTCCGGGCTCAGGGCTCCGGGCCTTCAGGTGTCCAGGTCCGTCAGCAACTGCGGCCAGGTGGCGGCGAATCCGGGGTGGAGCGGGAGCGAGGCGATCTCGGCGGGGGTGCACCACCGATGGGCGGCAGCCTCGCCGTCGCCGCCGGTCGGGGAGAACGGCTCGCTGACATCCGCGACGACGGTGTGGTACGCCCATCCACCGTGGTCGTCCACGAAGGTCCGCACGTGTCGGAGGACCGGAACACCGCCGAGTTCCTCCGCGAACTCCCGGCGGGCCCCTTCCCACGGGCTCTCCCCGGCGTTCAACGCGCCCCCCGGAATGCTCCAGCTCCGACCGTGGTGGACCCGCCAGGAGCGGCGCTGGAGCAGAAACCGGCTGCCCTGTCGCACGAGCAGTCCCGCCGCGCCGTGCGGGCCCCAATGGCGGCATCCACGCCGGTCTCTGACGTATCCACGGCTGCTGTCGGTCACGCCGACTCCCCTCCCCGCCGGCCGGCCAGGGCGTCCGACTGTACAAGAATCCGAACGCGGACGTTTCCGTCGCGGGTGCCGAACAAAGCGGTATCCGCGACGACATGGAGGCTCCGGCCGACGGCATCGCGGAGAGGGCGGGTCACTCGCCGGTGGCGCCGTCGATGGCCTCGCGCAGGAGATCCGCGTGGCCGACATGACGGGCGTATTCCTCGATCACGTGCTCCAGTACGAACCGCACATCGGTGTCGCCGAACTCCGGGTTGGGCACGATCCGCGCGAGGTCGCCGGTCACCCGCGCGAAGACCCGCCGCGACTCCTCGCACGCCTTCAGGTAGTCCTCGTAGACGTCGACGGCCGACGTGGGGTCCGACTCGTCGTACCACTGCTCGCCGCCGACGGTGACGTAGGTCCGGTACGGGAAGAACCGAGGCGTCGTGCCTGCCAGCGTCCGCTGGAACCAGGCCCGTTCGACTCCCTGCAGATGGCGCATGAGCCCCAGCAGGGTCAACGCCGACGACCGCAAAGGCCGTTGCCGCAGCTCTGTGTCCGAGAGCCCCTCGCATTTCCACAGGAAGGTCGCGCGGTGGTACTCCAGGTTCGACGCGATCACCTCCAGCCATGGGCCCGCGGTCACGCGCTCGGGCCGAACGATCCTCTGGACCACACTGTCACCCACGCCGGGTCTCCCTACTCGTCATCAGGCCGCTATCAGGCTTCGTCGAACGCGCGCGCACGATGCATAGGCTGCCGCTGCCCGACCCCGGAAACCTGCAGGAAAGCGTTTGGCGGACGACGGCGACCACTGCTAAGTTTCCGGAGGCCGTGCGAGAGAACGAGGAGGTGGTACCCGTGAACACAGTATCGACATGGGTGCTCTCCTCCGGGGTCACGGTCGGGCGATAGGTCGTCCGGGAGCGCCGTTCATGAGCACTCCCGAAAGGCACGACCATGCACTTCACTTCTGAGCAGCGCCTCGACGACGGCGTCCTCGAACGCGAATTCACCCTCGGCGAGATCCCAGGCATCCTGTGGACACCCGCCTCCGTATCCGCACCGGTGCCACTGATCCTGATCGGCCACCCTCCCCTCGGACTGCGCAGGATGTACCCCCGGCTGGCGGGGCGCGCCCGGCACTACGCGGCGGAGTACGGCTGGGCCGCGGCCACCATCGAACTCCCCGGGAGCGGTGACCGGCCCCGCTGGCCCGCCGTCGAGCAGGCCCGCGCCGACCTGCGCGGGGCGCTGCAGGCCGGCAAGCCGGTCAGCGACGAGATCGTCGACGCCCTCGTCCTCCCGCTGGTCGACAAGGCGGTCCCGGAATGGCAGACCGCCCTGGACGCGCTCCTTTCGCTGCCGGAGATCGGCGGCCCGGTCGCGTTCGAGGGCGGAGTGATCTCCATCGGCATCCGCCTCGCGCTGGTCGAGCCGCGCATCGCGGTAGCCGGCTTCTTCGCCGGGAGTCTCGTTCCCGCCGCCATCGTCGAGGAGGCCCGCCAGGTCACCATTCCGCTGCGGGTCCTGCTGCAGTGGGACGACGAGGGGAACGACCGGCAGGCGGCCCTCGACCTGTTCGACGCCTTCGGCTCCAAGGAGAAGTCACTGCACGCCAACCTCGGCGGGCACACCGGCGTCCCGCGGTCCGAGATGGAGGACGGGGCCCGTTTCTTCGCCCGGCACCTGAAGTGAGACGGGGTCGTCAGGCCGACAGCAGACGGTGAGCGGCATCGGCCATGATGCCGCCGTCGAGGACAGGTCCCGACTGTCCTCCGCTCTCTGCGGCGCGGGCCCCTGCCGACTCGGCAGGGGCCCGCGCTGTCCGAACTCGCCTACGGGTGCTGTCGGTTCCCCGGTTCTGGCTCAGTTCGGCTTTGGGCGGATGGCCGGCTGACCGTAATGTCATGTGTTTGCGACGCCGGCCGGGATGACCGGCGGGGAGGGACCGCATTGAGCCAGTACTACGCCATGGGCGACGAGACCCTGTGGAACCCGTCCAACGGGGCCTCCCGGCTGTTCATGAGCCAGGTGAGCGTCTACCAGGCCGAACTGGGGCTGCCGTCCGGCATCGGCCCCATGCGGGCCGACGAGTGCCGGATCGACCCCCACGAGTTCAAGGCGTTCGTCGACGCCCTGCTCGCATGGCACCGCGGAACGAGTCACGCAGTCATGGCCGCCCTGTCCGAGGGCTTCGTCGCCACGGTGCTGGTCCTGGCGGACAGGGCGGGCATCGAGGTGAACTGGCAGCCGGCACGCTTCGCCGACGACGGCGGCCTCAACGATGTCCAGGTGCCGACGACCCCGGTCTCCCCCGAGGGGGCTTGGGCAGCCGCCCTTCAGCACAAGTCACGCGAGCTGGGCCGTTTCATGGCGGCCTGAGCCCGTCCCCTGCGCGCCGTTTCTCCATGCTGACCCGCTCACGGATCCACACTTCGACTCGTCGACCGACACGCGCCGCCGGTACGACAAGTGAAGCGGTCGAGAGTCGACCCGGGCCCGGGTCATACCCCTCACCGTTCCGCACTCGGCATATGCGTCATTTCCGCGCCCCCCCAGGACCCAGGCCGTCGGAGCCTCTCGACGTATCCCCCTTCCTGCGAAACCTCCCGGTCACAGCCTCGACCGGAGAGCTACGGGCTTGACCGAGTCGGCATATGCCCGGCGCGTCAGGCCGATCAGATGATCCGGTGCACGCCTTGGCGCTGTTGCAATTGCAAGGCTTCACCATCACGCCGGGGTGCATATCTTCTGAAAAGCGTTCTTTGGCGCCGTTGTGGCCGAACTATCGCTTTCCCGATACTTCGAGTTGTCGCAGCCCTGCCAGGGATTCCGGCCGCCACGGATGACGCTCAACCCGCTCCCCGCCTCCCCCGGGCAGCGGCGGCTCCCCGCTCCCCTCGCTGTGCCCCCGCACACGTCCCTGCCCTGAGGAGAAGTCCGATGGACAACCGGTACGAGGCCTACGCCTACGCAGATCCGATCTTCTACGACTCGCCACGACGCTGGGGCGCACAGGAGGAGTTCGCCGCCGTCAGCCGGCCGCTCCCCGCGGGCTGGGAGCGCGGCGACCTGGAGATCTGGTCCGTGGTACGCCCCCAGGACGTGCGACTCCCCTCGCAGGGCTGGAAGATCCACGTCTCCTCGTGCACCGAGGACGCCGAGGCGGTGCTGGAGCAGGTCTACGCCTACTGCCTGCGGGAGCACATCACGTTCAAGTTCCTGCGCGGGCTGCCGATCCTGCAGATGCAGAACTCCAAGTACTCGCCACGCGGGTCGAGCGGGAAGTTCTGCACGCTCTACCCCGTCGGGGACGACGAGCTGCGCCGGTGTCTGGAGGGTCTCGGCACACTCCTGGCCGGACGGCGAGGACCGTACATTCTCAGTGATCTGCGCTGGGAGCGGGGCCCGTTGTACCTGCGGTACGGGGGATTCGCGGAGCGCCACTGCCGCAACGACGCCGGCGACCGGGTGCTGGCCCTCGAAGACCCGGACGGCCGACTGGTCCCCGACGTCCGCGGCGCCGGCTTCTCGGTGCCCGACTGGGCTCCGGTGCCCGCCTTCGTCGCCTCGGCCATCGCCGAACGCACCACGGGACAAGGGTCCTTACTGCCCTACACCGTGGAGCGGGTCCTGCACTTCTCCAACGCGGGCGGTGTCTACCTTGCCCGCAAGGAGGCCGACGGTCCGCAGGTGGTGCTGAAGGAGGCCCGCCCTCACGCGGGGCTGGACCAACGCGGGGTCGACGCCGTCACGCGGCTCCAGCAGGAACACGACATGATGGTCCGCCTGGCCGGACTGCCGGGTGTCCCCGTCCTGCACGAACTGCTGACCGTGTGGGAACACCGCTTCCTGGTGCAGGAGTTCGTCGAAGGACAGTCCCTGAGTCAGTGGCTGACGGCGAAGTACCCGCTGATCCATCCCGACGCCGACGAAATCGTGGTCGCCGAGTACACCCGCGAGGCGATCGCCGTCGTGGACCGGATCGAACACGTCCTCAGGGCGATGCACGCTCGCGGGGTCGTCTTCGGAGACCTCCACCCCCGCAACCTGATCATCCGTCCCGACGGCGACATCTGTTTCATCGACTTCGAACTCGCCAGCCCCGTGGACGCGTTCGTACGGCCGGCGCTGGGCGCGGCCGGCTTCACCGCGCCGAAGGGATACACCGGGTTCGAGATCGACCGGTACGGCCTGGCCGCGATCCGCCTGTGGCTGTTCCTGCCGCTGGCGCAACTGCCCACCCTGGACGCGGGCAAGGGAACCGAACTCGCCGACGTCATCGAGAGCCGCTTCCCCGTGCCACCCGGATACACCGACGAGATCCGCCGTCTGCTGGCCCCCTCCGCCTCGGACGGCCGCACGCCCCGGCCCGAACTGGGCCTGCGCAGGACCCAGACCCAGGCCCTGCTGAGCGGGCCGCGGGCCGACTGGCCGGCCATCCGCGACTCACTCGCGGCCGGTATCCGGGCGATGGCCACACCGCAACGCGCCGACCGGCTGTTTCCCGGCGACATCGCCCAGTTCACCCAGGGGAGCCTGGGGCTCGCCCATGGAGCGGCCGGCGTCCTGTACGCCCTCCACACCACGGGTGCCGCCGTCGAGGCCGAGCATGTCCAATGGCTGGTCGAGGCCGCCCGTACCCGCCGGGCCCAGCCCGGTCTCTACACCGGCGGACACGGGGTCGCCTACACCCTCGACCTGCTCGGCGAGCGGGACGCGGCACTCGACCTGCTGCGACGGCTCACCCACGCCACCCCGGACAGCCCACCGGGCCCAGGCCTTTCGTCCGGCCGCGCCGGTACTGCCCTGACCCTGCTGCACTTCGCCACCGTCACCGGTGATCCCCGACTGCTGGACACCTCGCTCGCCCACGTACTGGCCGCGGCCGACGAACTGGAAAAGGAGGGTCCGGCGAGCGGGCGCCGGAAGGCCGGACTGATGGCCGGTGCGTCGGGCGCTGCCCTCGTCCTGGTCCGCCTCTACGAACACACCGGAGACCACACCCTCCTCGACCGGGCCCAGACCCTGCTCGAACTGGACCTCGAACGGTGCGTGACCGCCGCGGACGGCACCGTCCAAGTCCTCGACGAATACCGGGTACTCCCCTACATCGAGACCGGCAGCACGGGCATCGGACTGGCCCTGAACGCCCTGCTCGCCCACCACCCGGACAGCCCGACAGCCCGGTACCGGACACCGATCCGCCGGGCGGCCGAACCCGAATTCATCATCCAGCCGGGCCTGTTCAACGGCCGCGCCGGGCTGCTCGGTTATCTCGCCCTCGCCCACCGGTCACTCCCTCCGGACGGCCCGGACGGCCCGGCCGGCGTGTCCGATGTCGACGCGGCGGACCGGCGCCAGACCGCGATCGACCGCCACCGCAGGCTTCTCGCCCTCCACCAGATCTCCTACCGGGGCCACCTGGCCTTCCCCGGAGACCAACTCCTGCGCCTGTCCGCAGACCTGGCCACGGGGTCGGCCGGCGTGCTCCTGGCCCTGGGCACCGCCCTGGCGGGCACCCCCTTCCTCCCCGGGACCAGCGGAACCGGCCCGACCCCACCGGACCCCACCCCGCCGACCACCGCTGAACACACGGTCGGCCATCGCCGGGCAACGCCCGACACGACCGGCCTCCGCTGAACACGTCACCCCAAGTCGCAACAGCTTCAGGCAGGTTGCGCACCCCAGACCCCCGGCCGCCGGCCGGGTGATCCACCCGTCAGTGACAAAGGAGAACAGCCATGATGATCCTCGACCTGCAGACGATGGACCTGCCCGAGACCGAGGCCACCCCGATCGACGACACCCTCGCCAGCACCAGCTCGCTGAGCGTGCTCAACTGCGGCACCAGCACGGTGAGCACGGTCCTCTGCGTCTAACCAGCACGGCCCCGTAGGGGCACGCAGCAGCGCCGGCCGGACCGACACCAGCGGTCCGGCCGGTCGCCGATGGCCCCGGCCGCCCGTCCGGCCGTCACACAGCCCCGCAGTCCCGCGATATCGCGGTGTCCGAAGTGCCCACAGCGATCGCGGCGCCAACAGTGGACTCCCCCCGTCCGCAGCGCACTCGCGCCAAGTCCGTCTCCGCGCCTGTGACTTCGCCCTGCGGCTGCCCTGTGCCTGCCCTGTACCCCCAGGCCCTCAACGGCCGCCTCACCCCCCAGGCGGGCGCCCTCATGCGAACGCCGCCTCGCCCGCCGATCCAGAGAGGTTCCCCCGTGGCCGACGAGCCTCCTCCCTCCGTCCCTCGTACGACCAGCCCACTGCGGCTGCGCCGTGAACTGACGACCGAACCCGGCCCGCTCTCCATCGCTCTGCTGCTCGCCCTGGCCGCCACCGCCGCCGTCCTCGCCCTTCCCCTCCTTCTACGGGACGTCATCACCGACTTCTCCGACCACCATCCACTCGCCGTCCACATCACCCTGATGTGCGCGGCCGCCACAGCCGGCGCCCTCGCCCAGGCCTACTCCGGTTTCCTGCTCGCGCGTATCGGCGAACGCATGGCCTACAGGCTGCGCATCACCTTGATGGAACACGCCCTGCGGCTGCCGCTGCCCGTCGTCCGGAGCCAGGGCACCGGGGAACTCGCCGCCCGCATCACCTCCGACGCCCTGCTGCTACGGCAAGTCGTGGACGTGGCAACCCAGTTGCCCCTCGCCGTCGTGACCATCGCGGCGACGCTGGCGGTGATGGTGTGGATCGACTGGGTCCTCACGCTGGTCACGCTGCTGTCCCTGACCGGCCTGACCCTCATGGTGATGCTGGTCCTGCGCCGTATGCGGGCCAACGTGACCGGCCAGCAGGACGCCGTCGGACACATCGCGCAGCGCTTCACCGCGAGCCTGGAGGCCCTCACCACGATCAAGGCCAACCGGGCAGAGCCGCTCGCCACCCGTGCCCTGGCCGCGGACGCCGAGCGGCTGCGCTCCATCTCCCTCGAAGGCGCCCGCCTGGGCACCCTGATCCCCGCCGCGCTCACCCTCGGCAACCAACTCGCGATGATCGCCGTGATCCTCACCGGGGGCGCCCGCCTCGCCGCGGGCGACATCAGAGCGGCGGCGTTCGCCGCGTTCCTCCTCTATCTCCTCCAGGCCATCCCCTCCGTCAACACGCTGGCCACCGGCCTCGGCCGGCTGCAGTCCGGACTCGCCGCCCGCGACCGCTGCAACGACCTGCTGCGCCTCCCGCCCGAGAACGACCCGGCCGACGCCGACCGGGCCACCCCCACCCCGCTGCCCGACGCACCGGCCGTCACCTTCGACTCCGTCTCCTACACACACGCCGGAGCCGGCCACCCCGCCCTGCACGGGATCTCCTTCACCACCGCCCGCACCGGGCTCACCGCCGTGGTGGGTCCCTCGGGCGCGGGCAAGACCACCACCCTCGCGCTCATCGACCGGTTCATCCGGCCCTCCTCCGGCACCATCACGGTCCTGGGTCACGACACCCGGCACTGGCCCCTGAACGCCCTGCGCGCCCGCATCACCTACGTCGACCAGGCCTTCACCCTCCTGGAGGCGACCGCCCGCGAAAACCTCCAGCTCGGCCGCACCACCCCCGCCTCCGACACCGAGCTCGCCACCGCCCTCGACGCCGTAGGACTCACCGAGGACATCACCCGCCTGCCCCAGGGCCTCGACACCCGTCTGGGCCGCGAAACGGACCTCTCCGGCGGACAGCGGCAACGTATGGCACTCGCCCGCGCCCTGCTCTCGGACGCCGACATCGTGCTCCTCGACGAACCCACCAGCCAGCTCGACGGCCTCAACGAACAACGCTTCCGCACCATCATCGAGAACCTCGCGAGAACCCGCGCCGTCATCGTCGTCGCGCACCGCCTCACCACCGTCCAGCACGCCCAGCACGTGATCATGCTCAGCCAGGGCACCATCGCCGACACCGGCAACCACCCCACGCTGCTCGCACGCTGTACCCCGTACCGACAGCTCATCGCCAGCCAGGCGATCACCGGCCGCTGAGCCCGGACCGGGCGGAGCGACCGCCGCTCCACCGGCCGGTCGGCTCTCCCCCGGCAACCGGATCGAGCAGGACCGAGCTGGATCGAGCAGGATCTAAGAAGCCAACGTCACCGGGCGGCGGCTAGCGTGATCCGCATGACTTCCATCGCATCCGTCACCCTTGAGGTGGACGACCCCGCAGCCGCCCAGAACTTCTACGACGCCGCTTTCAAGCTCGTCTCCCAGGTGCGCCTGCGCGCCTCCGAGGCGCCCACGACAGGCTTCCGCGGCTTCACCGTGGCGCTCACCGTGTCCCAGCCCGCCGATGTGAACAGCCTCATCGAGACCGCCCTCGCGGCCGGCGCCACGTCACTGAAGCCCGTGTCGAAGTCCCTGTGGGGCTACGGCGGCGTCGTACAGGCCCCGGACGGAACGATCTGGAAGGTCGCCACCTCGGCGAAGAAGGACACCGGCCCGGCCACCGGGACCATCGACGAAACGGTGCTCCTGATCGGCGTCGAGGACGTGAAGGCGAGCAAGCGGTTCTACGTCGAGCAGGGCCTGACCGTCGCCAAGAGCTTCGGCGGCAAGTACGCGGAGTTCGCCGCGGCCGAGCCGAACCAGGTCAAACTCGCGCTCTACAAGCGCCCCGGCCTGGCCAAGGACCTCGGCGTCCCGAACGACGGCAGTGGATCGCACCGGCTCGCCGTCACGGGCTCCACCACGGCGTTCACCGACCCGGACGGCTTCGTCTGGGAAGCCTCCGCATGACACCCGCACACCCCTGACACCGGTCGGCAGCACCCCCGCGCTGACCGCCGGCGCTCACCCACCGCCCCGCGCTCCCAGATGTCGGACCACGAAGTCCCGCCAGAGGACCACGGCACCAGGGTTCGTTTCGGCGTGCGGGCCGGAGTGGCCCATCAGTTGCTTGTCCTGTGAGCCCAGGACATCGAAGAGGGCCAGTTGGCCGTCCCTCGGGAAGAGCTCGTCGTGCCACTGGACGTGGAACAGGGCGGGGGCCGTGATCCGTCGGGCGTCCGCCGCCATGCGTTCCGGCGCCTGCAGGCCCGGGTGCAGAGCCGGTGCCTGCCGGAGGCCGAACTTGCCGAGCACCACACAGCGCAGCCGGTCGCCCAGGGTGGCCGCCGACGGGATGCCGAAGCGAGCGCCCATGGACATCCCGAGATGGGCGAGGCTGCCCGGGTCCACCAGGCCCAGGACGCCGAGGGTGTCCACGGCCGCCCGCCAGTCGTCCGCCATCCGGTCGAGGACCACATCGATCCCGTCCTCGGCCATACGGGCCTGGTACTCCGGGGCCGACAACGGGCCGGGGACTCGTTCTCCGTGGTGGGGCCCGTCGATCGCGAGCGCGGCGACACCGGCTCGGGAGGCGAACCAGCGGCCCAGACGGCTGATCCGTTCGCTTCTCTTGTGCCCGCTGCCTCCATGCCCCAGCAGAACGAGAGGAGGAGGTGAGGCAACGGGAGAACGCGGCAGCCAGAGCACCCCCGGCACCGTGCCGGTCGCCCGGCGCAGATGAAACCCTCGCACGACCGCACCGCCATCCACGACACCCCGGTCGGCCCATACGACGGTCTCACCCACACAACCACCCAACCAAAGACCGGCCCAAGGGACCAGCCCGGCGGACCAGGGCTACCCTGTCGCGGTGAGGACCTCGCGCGTACTGTCCATCGCCCTCCAGGACACCGGGCGGCCCCCGCTTCGTCCATTGCCGATCGAAGCCGCGGAACTGCTTCACGAGGTCGACGCTCCACCCCGGTTGGTCGCCCATCTAAGGGCAGTTCACGACGTCGCGGGGCAACTCCTCGAATGGATCGCTGGACGCGGCCTCGGGCTGGGAATCGACCCGGAGGCCGTTCTCTTCGGAGCCGCCACGCACGACATCGGAAAGGCCCTGCACCCGGCCGAGTTGTCCGCTCCCGGCGCACAGCACGAGGAAGCAGGCCGTGAGCTGCTCATGAGCCGAGGCGTCGATCCCGCGAGGGCACGCTTCGCGGCGACACACGCTGCCTGGGCCACCGGGGAGGCCAAGATGGAAGACCTTCTGGTCAGCCTGGCCGACAAGGTCTGGAAGAACAAGCGGGTCCCCGAATTGGAGGATCTGGTCGTCTCCGGACTGGCGGTGACGAGCGGGAGGCCGGTCTGGGAGGAGTTCCTCGACCTGGACAGCGTTCTCACTCGCATCGGAGACCAGGCCGACGAACGCCTCGCCTTCCAGATGTCGCACCCCACGGCCAGGGCCGACCCGCGGCCGGCGAACCTCCCGGCCACGCTGACCAGTTGGCTCTCCACGCACGAGGCGGATCTCCGGTCCCGTGGGATCACCGCCGAACTGGGGCACTCCCCGGAGGACGGCCGCACGAAGAACAGCGCCTGGCTCACCGTCGAGGCCGGAACCCGGGTCGTGCTGATCACTGTCTGGAGCGGCGGGGAGGCCGAACTCGACTACGCGGAGCTCGACTCCGGTGACACCCGCCCGGAACACCGAGATCTCCACACCGGGCAAGAACTCCACGACCTCCTGGAATCCGCCCTCGCCTGGATCGCCCCCGACGAACCCGGTCATGGAGGCGTTTCCGGCTTCGACGGACCGTCTTCGCCGACCCGAAGCCATGACCGATGATCCTCATCTGCGATCATCGCCGAAGTCCGACGTTGGAGGCGTGACTCCCATGAGACTTGAGTCCGACGCCCGGTACAGCGAAGTGATTCTCTCCGCATCGGCGGAAGAACTGACGTCGTTGGCAGATGCGGTGGCCCGAGGGGAGGGGCTGCTCGACTCCCTCTCGTCCCCGGACGGCCACACCCTGGCCGGTATCGAGGTCAAGGAGACTTCCGGCCCCGGCGTCCTCATCCGCCGGGACGCGGAGCGGCAGATCCTCGTGATCAGCGGGGACTCTGCCGACCGAGCACAACTCGCGGCGAATCTGCGGGACATGGCAGCCGCAGAGGACGGCGGTCACCTCCACATCGACTACTACCCCGACCACTTCTACCTCGCAGAAGGCTCACTGCCCCTGGTGGTCGACAGCCCGCACGGGGGCATGCCAACCCGGTGAGCGGGGGCGCCGTGCGGAATGATCGTAGGCGTCGGGCGCCTGCGGCGCTCGCCGTACCTGCGCGTCATCAGCAGACACACCGCTCACGCGTCGGAGCACCGGCCGATGTTCCGAGGGTCAGTACCAGCGGACGTGGCCGGCCGCGCCCTGGCCTGTGCGGGCGGCGTGGCGCAAAACACGCAGCGGGCCGTCGAGGAGTTCGTCGGCGTCATGGTTCGGGTCGTCGCCCAAGCCGGTCATCCATGCGTGGATCCGTTCGACCGCGTCCCGCCGCCGGGTTCCGGTCAGGGCAAGCGCTTCCTCGGCCTCGGGCAGCCGGGATCGGAGTTGTTCTGCATCCAGCAGGAAGTCCCCGAACCAGCCCGGCAGTTGGAGCACCGCGTCGGGCCCGAGCGCATAGGCCAAGGCCGCGAAGGGACTGGCCTTGCGGGCCACGGCCGCGAACAAGCCGTCGCCCTCGGGCGGAAACTGGTCCATGACGGCGTCGTGCAGAGACTCCACCTGCGCGGATTCGTCACGGCAGGCATCGAAGAACGCGCTCAGCCGGGCCGCGTCGTCACCAGCAATCCAACTGCCAGGAGAGGCCGTCGACGCCGTGAACATGGACTCGTGCGCCTTGCCCCGCCACCAGACCAGCTCCGCCGCCACGCCTCCGTGAACCGAAACCGCCGCTGGTGGCGAGTTCCGAACCGCGGCGCGCAGCAGGTCCCGTAGCTTCTCGTCAGGCAGCGTCCCGACGACCCACAGACCGGTGACGCTCACCCGACCTCCCGCGCCATCTCCGACTCCATCAATCTGATCATGCATGAGCACGGTGCGCCTCGGCTACCGTGCCCTCGAAGCCGGTGAGGACGACGAACACACGCGGTGTCAGGGACCGCACCGGTGGCACCGTACGGCTGGCTGCATCGTGGAGCGATGAAAAGGCCTGAGACCGACGCCGGGTCGGTCGCGTATCTTGGCCGTCCTGTGGGAAGGAAGCCGACCTGATGGAGTTCGCGTTCACCGGCCGGGTGATCGAATGGCGCGGACCGGCTCCGTACTACTTCGTGCCTGTGCCGGACGAGGAGTGCGCCGACATCCGCGAGGTGGCCGCGATGGCCACCTACGGCTGGGGGGTGATCCCGGTCGAGGCCCGGATCGGCGAAACGGTCTTCCTGACGTCGGTGTTCCCCAAGGACGGCAGCTACCTGCTGCCGCTCAAGGCCGCCGTGCGCGGACCGGCCGGCCTCTCGGCCGGAGACGACGTGACGGTGAGCATGGCTGTCCGCCTCCACGAACGCCAACCCCGTTGAGGCCCGACCTTAGTGCCGCCCGGTCCGCGTCCGCCTGGTGCACGCCGGTGGCATGGGCGGGTGGCGCCCGTGCGCCAGATCCCGTGGAGTGGTGATCGCCTTGCGTCCGTGCCTGGGTGATGCGGTCCGTCGGGCCGGGCCGGCCCAAGCGGCTACAGGACCACAACGGCGGCGCAACAGTTCGGGCGCCGCTGTCCCAGCCCGAAGTGGTCGCCCCTACTGTTCTACGTACCAGGGGTAGGAGGAACGATCCCCCTGGCAGGGGGTGTGCTGTGCGGTCGACCGTTTCAGGGCCGGTACTCCGGCGATTCGTCGGCATCGCCGCGGTCGGTGCTGCTCTGGCAGCGACCACGGGGTGCACGGTCCCCGTCGATGCCGTCGCCGGGATTTCCGTGACCAACGACGGCCATCCGCTCGGAGTCATGATGGTCTGCGGGCATCGGATCGACGGCGCGACTCTCTACGTGGACAGCGCCGACTCCGACAAGACAGTGACGGTCGGGTCATGGACCGCCGACCGACCTGTCACGGCCGGTCTCGCCACGTGGACCATCGATCGCCCCTCCACCGGCTGGACCGCGAAGCGAGCCCTCAAGCCTCTCACCGCCGAGACCTCCTACAGTCTCTACGGCTGGACCAAGGACAACTCCTGGTCGTCGAGCAGCGTCTCCTTCACCCTGGCCGACCGGGACCGGCTCACCCCGGGAACCGTCCGCTATACGCGTGTGCGGAACAACGGTGACGAATCCACCGTCACCGTCTCCATGGCGGAGTTCAAAGCCAGGGCCTGCAAGGAGAGTTGAGGCTACGACCGGTGGGTGGATTCCCGCCGGTCGTCCCTGTTCCGCGGTTACCGTGCTCCGCCCTCGAACCAGACGGACACCGCACGCCAATGGAACCCGTCCTGTTCGGCCTGTTCTGCCGTGAAGGTGACGGACTCACCGCCGCGCAACTCGCGGAAGCCCTCGGCTTGGATGGCCGAGAAGTGTGCCCACACCCTGTCCGGCAGGGCGTCGCAGGCGAGAACTCCCCAGCCCTCCTCCCTGCGCCACTCCAGCACGCGGCCGCCGAACACCTCTTCGGACATGGTGCCGGACATTCTCAATTCCTCTCGCAGTATGGGCAATTCGAGATTCAGAGCGGCTTCGTCAACCTTTGACAGCGTCCTGCCGCCAGGGGAAGGGCGCGAGATCGGGTTCGACCCAACCGGTCCTGGCCGCCGCGCCCGCCAGGGTCGCGGGCCGGTAGAAACGCGTCAGCAGCCTCTTGTCCAGGAGGACGGGATGCTCGTTCGCGAAGGAGTCGAAGTCAACCGTGTCCGACTCCCGCGCATGGTGGCCCACCAACTCGACCCAGGCGCGGCTGACCGTGGTGTTGTACTTCTGCGGAGCACCCGCGTAGCGGGCGGTGCGCTGGATGCCGTCGCTCACCAGGTCGACCGCGGCGGCCGTTCCGTAGCGCCGGACGGCCAGCCAGGTGAGGTGGATGTGCCGGCGGTGTCCGAAACGCTCGGCGCCCGCCATCACCTCTCCCATCAACTCCGTGAACACGGAGGGTTCCCGGTTCGGGCCGTTGTCGGGCGACGTCATCGCCCCTCCCCTGTCAGCGCGTCCAGGACGGCGTAGAAGCCGGCGAGTGCCTCCCCGGGCAGGCCTTCCAGCGCGCGCCTTTCGAGGCCGTCGAGTGTCTGCTTGATCAGCGCCGCCGTCGCCTGCCCGGATTCGGTGAGTTCGACGAGGACCGAGCGGCGGTCACCGGCGAGCGTGCCGCGGGTGATGTGCCCGCGCCGCTCCAGGCGATCCAGCACGCTCGTCAGCGTCGTGGGACGCGCGCCGACGGCCGCGCCCAGCCGGGACACGGTGCGCCCCTCGCCGTCGGCCAGGTTGGCCAGGGCGTTGATCTCGGACGCGGTGAGGTCCAGGTCGACGAGTTCGGTGGCGATCAGGTGCAACGTGGTATGGGTCGCACGCTGCAAGGTGAGCAGTGCCGACCGTTCGGGTGCTACGAATTCCGGCTTCACGATTTCGTATATTACGAAATCGTACTACTGAACGCAAGCTCTTCTCCGGCTCGACGGAGACCCGATCGGCGTATGCGTCGTCCACGGCACGGGAGGTCCCACCCTGCCATTCGGGCAGCCTCCGGCGTGCTCGGGAATTCGCGGGTCGGCACTCCTTAGGATCGGGTCCACGATCTTGGCGTTTGGGAGTTCGGATGAGCGAGGACGTGCGGCCGGAACCCGGGCTCTCGCCCGAGAGACTGGCGTTCTTCACGGACGCGATCTTCGCGATCGCGATGACACTGCTGGCCGTGGAACTGGAGCGCCCGGACAAGGAGGAGCTGGAGTCGGCGGGCTCGCTGGGCCGCTTCCTGGTGGACCAACGGACCTCCTATCTGGCGTTCGCGTTGGCGTTCGTCCTCCTCTGGTCGGTGTGGCGCCGTCACCATCAGCTGTTGGACCGCATCCGCGTACTGTCGAAGACCTTCGTGTTCTGGCATGCGCCCTTCCTGCTGCTGGTCGCGTTCCTGCCGTTCCCGACAGCCGTCATCGGCTCCGCGATCACCAATCCGATGGCGCAGACCCTCTTCGCCGGCACGATGGCGGGAATCGTCTTCTGCGAGGTCGCTCTCAAAGAGGTCTCGGCCGACTCCGGCCTCGTCATCGGCGACGTCGCGGAAGCCCGTAGACATGCCAACGCGTCGTGGGCGGTGGGCCTCTGGTTCGTCCTGAGCCTCGGTCTCGCCTGGGTGTTCTCCTACGCCTACGTCCTGTGGTTCCTCGCTCCGCTGGCCGCCGCCTACGGCGGACCGCTCATCTCCCGCCTGCGCTCCCGCCGCGCGGACCCGCACGACGGGAGCGCTCGGCGGACGGGGCGCTAGGAATCGGCCATGCCGCTCGTGGCCGTACGCCGTCCACCCTCCCGAGGGTCGACGGCGTTCGGTCGCGCCGGTCGGTCAGCGCGACGAGCGCCCCAGGGGCAGATCCCGATGGAAGACGGCCATGGCGCGGCCAGGGCCGTCGTAGTCGTCGACGATCCTCACGTCGAAGCCGAGGCTGCGGTGGAAGGCGATCGAGCCGGTGTTCGCGATGGACGTGATGGCCTTCAGCCGCCGTGCACCATGGCGTTCCGCCGCCTCGGCGAACGCCGTGTACAGGCGGCGCCCGAGACCGGTGCCACGGGTGTCGTCCCGCGTGGCGATCAGATGCACGTAGCCGGTGCTGTCCGGCGTGACGAACCCGAAGACGTACCCGCGGATTCCGTCCTCGGCGCGGGCCACGAGGCAGGTGGAGCCGAACTCCCGGACCAGCGCCAGAAGATGCAGAGAGCGAAGGTCTCGTTCGCCCCAGTAGCGGCTGTGGTCCGTCAGGACCTGATGGAAGTCGGTCACGTCGGCAGGTGCTATGTCTGTCCCCACGGTCACGATCATGGCAGACTCCCGGCAGTCCACCGGGACTTCACCAGGTTCACCGGAGCGAGCAAGCGAGCGAGCCCGAGCACCGAAACCGGGTCGACGGCGGTCCCCTCCATGACCGATCATGCGCCTATGCCGCTCAGAGACACCCTTGCCCGAATCGACGCGGACCTGGCCGCAGGCCGGGTCCCCGTCGCGCGCCAGCGCCTGCGCGGGCTGGTGTCGTCCTTCCCGAACGACCTGAACCTTCGGCGCCGCCTGGCCGAGACGTACCGGCTGTACGGAGAGCCCGCGGAGGCGGGCCGCTGGATGTACCTCGAAGCGGACCGGGACGCGGCGGAGACCGCGGCCTTCGAGTCGCGGTTCCGCACCGCGCATCAGCGCATGCGCGCGCTTGCCTGGCGTGGTCCTGAGTCGCTCGCCGGGACGGCCTTCGCCGGAGAACAACTCGCAGCCGTACGAGCAGCCTGCTCCGATGCCCTGGGACATCCCGTCGACTGGGACTCGGCGCCGACCGGCCGGGAACCGGAAGGCAAGAGAGGTGCCTTCGCGGGATTCCTGGCCGGGGCTGGACGCGTCGTGGCGGTCGTCGCGTTCCTCGCGATCTGGGTGAACGGGCTCGTGGCCCTCTTCGACTGAACCTCAGGCACTCACAGGAACCGCCACAGGTGGTCGGCCGTACCGTTGTCGTCGAACTGCACGACCTGCGCGCTGTTCTGGGTGGACATGCGGTCCACGCCGAGGACTTTTCCGCTGTTCTTGTTGCGGACGCGGTACCAGCCGTCGCCGTTGTCGACGAGGGTCCACAAGTGATCGTCCGTACCGTTGTCCTCGAACTGCACGACGATCGCGCTGTTGTCCATGGACATGTGGTCGACCCCAAGCACCTTGCCGCTGTTTCCGTTGCGGATCAGATTCCAGCCGTTGCCCTTGTCGACGAGCTGCCAGGCGTGGTCGCCCGTCCCGGTGTTGTCGTACTGCACGACGCGCGCGCTGTTCTCGGTCGACATCCCGTCGACGGCGAGGACCTTGCCGCTGTTCTTGTTGGCGAGTCTGCGGAAGGGCGGCTCCGGCGTCCAGGACCGGCCGTCCGGTGCCGCCGTGGGGAACGACGTGACGCGCAGTCGCGCGGCACCCATCGGGATGAGGGTGACCGTCTCCACCGGTGCGTCGCTGCGGGCGGGGCTGTCCTGCAACGGTGCGACGACGTGTTCGTCGTCCGCGATCCACTCCTGGATCTTCCGGGCCTGTGCCGAGATGTACAGCGGCGTGGTGCCGGGCGTGAAGGGCTGGTCCGGGACGACGGTACCGGCCCGTGCAGGGGTCAGCGGGGTCTCCGGGACCAGGCCGTAGTTCCAACCGGTGGTCGCGTGAACCTCGTAGGCGGGGAAGATCCCGTCTCCCGCGAAACGGTCGTACCGTTCACCGATCTTCAACGAGTAGGCGAGTGGGCCGCGTTCGACGCTGACCGCGCCGCGCTGGCCGGGCCAGGGCCGCAGCCGGGCCTGCTGAGGCAACTGCAGACGCACGACATCGCCGTCGCGCCAGGTGCGGTCCACCCGCGCCCAGGACGGACCGTCCGAGACGGCGACCGCGCTGCCGTCGACCTGCAGTCGGGGACCCTGGCACCAGCCGGGCACACGCAGTTGCAGGGGGAAGCGCACGGGCTGCGGCGTCGAGACGGTGAGGGTGACCGTGTCCTCGAAGGGATAGCCCGTCTCCTCGGTCACGGTGACCGTCGTTCCGCCCGCCACCGTGGCCCGGACCGTGCTCGGAGCGTAGAGGGCTGCGACGAGACCGCCGTCGGCGCCGGTGAGCCAGAGTTCCTCGGTGAAGTACGGCCAGCCCATACCGTAGTTGTGGGGACAGCACCGGTACTGGTCGATGCCGGCCTGGAAGGCCTGCATGGCGAAGCCGTTCTGGAACTGCCCTTGCGTCTTGGGACGGTTGTCGAGGTCGATGCTGTTGGCGCTGGTGATGTAGTGAACGGACCTGCCGTCCGGGTCCAGGGAGGCCGGGAGCATGTTGAAGGCCAGGTCCTCGCAGCGGTCGGCCCAGACCGGGTCCCCGGTGATCCGCGTCAACAGCTCGTGGCTGGCCATGAATTCGACGATGCCGCAGGTCTCGAAGCCCTGCCGCGGGTCTCCGAAACCGGGCCGGTAGTTCTCGTCGCCCGCCAACCCGCCGCCGGGGAACCGCCCGTAGGTGTTCATCACGGAGTCATAGGCGCGGTACGTGGCCTGGGTGAGGTCGGCCGAGCCGGTGAGTTGGGCGTACTGGGCCGGCTCCCGGAAGCCCTGGGCGATGTTCACGTTGTGCCGGCTCGGGGTGGCGCCCGTCCAGTCGGCGCCGTAGGTGTGCATCTTGGTGGCGAGATCGAGCAGGAACGCCTCGCCCGTACGACGGTAGAGCCACACGACGATGTCGAGACCGTCGCCCCAACGGTAGGAAACCCAGCTGCTGTTGAAGGCGCCCGGCCCCTGGGCGTTCATGTAGGTGAGGAAACGGATCAGGAACGGCACGACCCGCTGATCGTGGGTGTACTCCTCATGTGTTCGCAGAGCCTGGAGGAGAGGCAGGAACGGCCAGAAGTCGGGTCCGCCGTTGAGCGCCGTGCGTAAGGCGCGCGGCCCGAAGAACCCGTCGCTCTGCTGGGTGGCGAGCACCCCGTCCACCCACTCGCGCGCTCGCGTCAGGGCGTGCGCGTCCCCCGTGGCGATCGCCAGCGGTATGTAGCCGCGCAGCCAGTACGGCACCTCCTCCCAGGCGTCGCGCTCGGGATGCACCCAGCCGGTGGTGGAGAAGTCGAGGAAGTGCGAGACGCCTTCGTACGTGCCGCACAAACCGTTGAGCTGCAACCGGAGTTGGCCGGCGAGCCAGCCACGGGCGACCACGCTTCCGGGCGGCAGCTTCTGAAAGCTGTCGGGCGACTGCGTCTCGGCTCGCGAGCGGGCCGCCGCGGCCGCCGTTCCCGCGAGGGATGCTCCGAGCGCCACGGCCCCCAGCGCGCTGGAGCCGATCCCGAGGACTCTCCGTCTGCTCAATGACATCGCAGGTGACCTGCCTTCCGAAAGGGGTCGACGTGCCGCCCGACAACGTTGTCTCCCGCTGTCGGGCAACGCCGGCTCATCCACATACCGTTGTGCGGCCTCCGCCCCGGGCGCGGGACGTCCTGCGGCCTTCTACAACGTTGGAAATGGTGCCGCGGACATGACAGCACGGCCATGTCCGGGTGTCCAGAGTCCACGCGCACCACAGCATGCGCCCACGCAGTCACCAGGGCGGTGTCACCCTGCGCCGCGAGGCAGATCGACGGTCACCGCGGCAGGGTGATCGGTGAGGTAGTCCTGGACCACGGACAGAAAACTCCCATCAGGCTCCAGACCGAGCGCGGCGGCGCGGCGATTGTCGAAGACTGCCGGCCACGAGCCGACGACGGCCTCGATCGCGGGGTCGGGTGCGAGGGTCACCAGAGCGGCGGTGGCCGCGCCCGCCACCTGCCGCAGCGTGGCGAGCATCTCGGCGACGCGGACCGTGAGCGCCGGCAGGTTGACGGGCAGTCGGCCCTCCAGGCGTCCCGGTCCGGTACCGCGCTCGGCCTGGGCGACCCGCAGGATCCCCTCGATGGTGCGTCGCGGCGAGGCCACGGCCACCTGCAGTCGGGGGTCCACGGGGCAGGCTGCGGGGAGTCGGGCGAGCGGTTCGCGGATGATGCCGGAAAGGAATCCCGAGGCGGCCGCGTTCGGTGCGCCGGGCCGCACCACGACGGTCATCAGGCGGGCGACGCGTCCGTCGACGAAGCCGCGGCGGGTGTAGTCCGCGATCAGTTGCTCACAGACGAGCTTCTGCGTTCCGTAACTCGACTGGGGCAGAGGCACCGTCGTCTCGCTGATGACGGGCGGCGGGGGCAGCGCCGGGTCGGAGCCGTACACGGCCAGGCTGCTGGCGAACAGCACCCGCGGCACCGGTCCGCCGGCCCGTGAACGGGCCCGAGCCGCCTCCAGCAACGCACGCGTGGTGTCCACATTGGCGCTCATCCCGAGATCGAAGTCCGCCTCGCACGCGGCCGACACCGCGGCCGCGAGATGGAACACCGCATCGACCGGCCGGTCGAACAGGTCAGCGAGGCGGTCGGTCAGATCGCCGTGGACCACCTCCACGAGCGGGTCGCCCGCGAACTGGAGTGCGGGGTCCAGGACCCGGTCGGCGAGCACCAGTCGGGTGATCGGCGCACCGCCGAACGTCCGTGTCCGCAACAGGCGCCCGACGAGCAGGCGTCCGAGGAACCCTGACGCACCCGTGACGATGATCCTCATGTGACGTCCCCTCACCAGTCGCCGGCCACAGCGGCGCGAACGCGGTCACCGTAGGCCCGCTCTCTTGCGCGGGACCGTTCGGCGCGTCCACGCCCTCGCACACGGAAGCATCCTCGCGCGGTAGCGGGCGCGCCAGAGCCGAGTTCCGGGGCCCGACAGCTCATCCCGGTGCTGGTGCCGGTGTCACTGCCGGTGTCCGTGTCGGTGCCGGGCGAACCGTCCAGGCAATCCTTCCAGTACCGCCCGTTTGGCGGCGCTGGGCACACCCGTGCGCGAGGAATCCATCAACCATGCAGCCCTCCACGCGCACCGCCGTCGGACAAGCTCCCGTCGCGTCCCCCGGCGGCGTCCCACCCGTCGGTACGAGGCCGGTGGGGCGTCCCGCACCGGATCTGGAGGCCCGTATGGCCGCCGTCAAGGAGGACATGGACGCCCGGCTCGCGCTGGCGGCGGTCGCCTACGAGGTCAACACCGCGCACATCGGGACCACCCCCGTCGACTGGTCCGACATCGCAGCCCCCCTGACGCCCACCGCGCCGCCGCCGGCCCCCAGCCCGTACTCCACGCCCGTGGCCTCACTCCTGCACCGTGCCCACCTGCGGCTGCGGGAGGACGGGTGGTGCGCGGGAGCGCTCGTCGACGAGGACGGGAGCCTCTGTTCCCAAGGCGCCATCCGCATGGAATCCAGCGGCGATCGGCATCTGGAGTCCCAGGCCCTGGAGGTGCTGCTGGAGGCGATCCGCAGACGGTTCGGCCCCCACGTGGAGTCGGTGCCCTCCTTCAACGACGCCTGGGGCACCGGCCGCGAACCCACTCGCATGATGGAGCAGGCCTGCATCCTCGCGGACGCTCGCGGCATCTGACGCCGGCCGGGACGTAACGGGCGTCGGTGCTCAGCTTCGCCTTCAAGGGCGTCGGCCGCGCAGCCGACAGCCCACAGCCCACGGCCCACAGCCGCGCAACGAGCGCGACCGGGCTGGTCGTGGGTGGCGTACGCCGTCCGGTGTCACGCCCGCCGGCGGCGGATCAGGCCGTGGAAGCGGGGGTCAGCGAGTGACGTGGAACTCGTTGCCGCCCGCGTCGAGGAACTCGCCCGGTTCCCCGGCAAGACGGGTGACTTCCAGCCGCAGTCTGTTCCGTGCCGGCTTCGACGCAGCGGGCGGGCCCATCACGAGCGAGACCGTGCTGGTGGGCCCGTGGCGCAGCCGGACGCCCCAGTCGTGGGACTCGACCAGGTGCCAGTCGGCCTCGGACTGCCAGAGGGCCAGTTGTTCACGGCGGTCCTCCTCGGCTACGTCGAGACAGATCGCGACCAGGCCGGAGTCGGCGAGCACGCCGGGGTGTCCGGGGCGCAGCACGCAGAATTCGTTGCCCTCCGGATCGGCCAGCACGTCCCAAGGAACGTCACCCTGGCCGATGTCGGCAGGCGTCGCGCCGAGTGCGAGCAGGCGCGCCACCTCGGTCTCCCAGTCCTGTCCCCCCGCCAGGTCGAGATGGAGCCGGTTCTTGAGGGCGGCCTTCGGCTTCGCGGTAGGCACGAACCGCAACCGCAGGCCGCCCGTCAGGCCCCGGGTCGCCTCGGACCAGAAGCGCTCCATGCGCGTGACATCCAGCGCGTCGATCACGATCCCCGTCAGCATCCCGGTCACCCCAAGTCGTCGAAGCCGTCGCCCGCTGCTTGTCACCGCCGTCGGTGTCAGTGGTGCCCGTTTCCGCTTCTGATCATCGACATCAGCAGCGCGTGGGTCTCGGCGTCGGCGGCGGCCACGAGTCCGCGAGCCGTCTGCCCGACCGGGGCGCCGTCGATCCCTGTGACCACGCAGCCGGCGGCCTCGCACAAGGCGATCCCGGCGGCGAAGTGCACACTCCCGGACAGGTCGCCGCCGTCCGTCACGTACGCGGCACGCCTGCCGGAGGCGACCCAGGCCAGGGCCAGCGTCGTGGACACGACCCGGGGCCGGAACCGTTCCACGAAGTCGGGCCGGGCCAGCAGGCCGACAGCGCGGAAGCCGGGCGCGCCGGGGAACGGGGGGTCCAGATTGACGTCCACGAGCCGGGTGGCGGACGTGGGTTCCAGCCGGGCGTCGGCGCCGTCGTGCCGGAGCCAGGCGTTCTCGCCCTCGGTGAAGAAGACCTCGCCGGTGAAGGGGTCGGCCACCGCCGCGGCACCACCGCGCAGCGCCACGTTGACCGCCACCAGCATGGTGCCTGCGGCGTAGTTCAGCGTGCCGCACAACGGATCGACCAACCACTGCCGCGCGGCACCGACGACGCCCTGCGGCCCGCTCTCCTCGCCGAGCACGGCGTCATCGGGCCGGGCGGCCCGCAGCACCCCGAGGATCGCGTTCTCGGCCTCCACGTCGGCGGCGGTGGCGAAGTCGCCGCCGCCCTTGTCGACGCGGGTGAGCCGTTGGCCGTACAGGCCGCGCACCACGTCCGCGCCCGCGCACGCGGCGGCTATGGCGACCTCGGCATCGTCAGGACTCGCAAAGGAGTTGATCACGTCACGCAGGATATCGGCGGACTCGGCCCGTCGGCCTCGGCTGCGTCAAGGGACGGCAGCCCGGTCGAACCGGGCCGCTGACCGGCACCCGCGCGGCGGGCGTGCTCCCCCGCTGATGGCCGAGGCTCCGGTGCCCGGTTCGGGGCCTGTGGGGGCGCCGGGACCGATTGTCAGTGGCCGCCGCTAGCGTTCAACGCATAGTCGCACTCGGCCCGGGACGTACTGACCTGGCTGAACTGTGCTCTCAATGCTGTGTTCTCGACGCGGAAGGCTGTGGCTCGTGGGGTGGCTGTCGGCGGGTGACGGGTATGAAGTCGCCCTTGTGGAGGGGCGGGTGGCGGCGCGTGCCACCTCGGGCCGGGCGGCGGGACGGCAGTTGAAGTCGCTCCCCCGTGGGCTCAGGGACCACCCGGAGGTGGACCGGCTGCGACGGTTCGCCGAGTGGCTGGACCGGCACGCCGCGGCCTGTGTCGCGCAGGTCGACGCGTGGATGGTGTCGTCGCTGCCCGTGCCCACCGGACTGCTGGCCCGGGTCTGGCCCGACGAGGCCTGGCAGTCCGCGCTGCGCGATCTGGCCGTGGTCGGCGACGACCCTGACGAGGTGGGTTTCCTGCGCGGCGCCACCGACGCCGGTGAGCTGCGGCTGGTGAACCTGGACGGCGAGACCGTCCGGATGGCCCCGCGTACGGTCACGCTGCCGCACCCCGTCCTGCTGCCGGACCTCGACGACCTGCGGGAGTTCGCGGCTGAACTGGGCATGGTCCAGCGCGTCGAGCAGATCCACCGGGCGCTGTGGCGCCGGCCGGAGGCCCTCGACGCCAAGTCGACCGAGATACGGGAGTTCAGCGGGGGCTCCTTCCGCTCCCGCTTCGCGCTCGCCGCACGCGCGAGTTCGCTCGGCTACCGCGTGTCCGGTGGTTACGCCACCGCCCGGGTGCGGGACGGCGGACGGACCGTCGAGGCCTGCGTGTGGATCGGCGAGCCGTACTGGGAGGGCGGGGTCGAGACGGGCGCTCTCACCTGGCAGGACCAGGACGGCCGTGCCCTGCCGCTGCGCGAGGTGGGTCCGGTCGCCTGGTCGGAGGGGATGCGGATGGCCGCGGCACTGTATGCCGGCCGCGTCATCGAGGAGGGCAAGAACGCATGAGCGGGGGGACGCAGGTGTCGTACGGGGAACTGCTGACGGCGGGCGCGGTGCTGCCGCCCGACACGGAGGACGCCGGGGAGCGCGGGGTGCCGCTGACGGCACGGACGTACCGTCACCCGGGCCTGGAAGACCGGGTGGTGGTGCGGCTGGTCGCAGGCGAGCTGGGGGCTGCGGAGGACCTGGCCGCCGGATTCCTCGGCCTGGAGCAGGACACCGAGCCCGCCGTGGTCGGGATCGGACTGCGTCAGTCGCTGGGCTTTCCGGAGTGGGTGCTGGTGCACCACCCGAAGGACGGACATCACGCGCTGGGCGTCGTGCCGGACCTGGAGCGGGCGGCCCGGCAGGCCAAGTCCCGTCCGAAGGCGGCCATGGACGCCTTCGTGGAACTCGGCGAGCGGCTGGCGGCCTCGGTGCCGCACTTCCTGCCGACGTTCTACGAGCAGGCCGGGCGCGTGTTCCTGGCGGAGGAGAACGCCACGTACGCGGCCCAGTTGTTCACCCGCGCCCGCAGGGCCGAGGCGGAGCACGGGCTGGCGGTCCAGGAGGAGCGGCTGGACGCCGTGTTCCTGGAGTTCGCGCTGGCGGGGGCGCTGCCGGTGAAGGTGCTGTCGGCCTACGCCAGGGAACTCGCGGCGCGCGTGCCTGCCGAGGAGGCACTGCGGCGGTTCACCCGGTTGTGCCTGCGCCGCACGGCGGGTGGGCTGCCGCCGTCGGCGCAGATGGCGAACGACCTGCGGAAGCTGGCCCGGGCCGCCGGCCGGGACGCGAACCTCGTCGAGCAGGAGTACCTGGCCGAGCTGCTCGGCCTGCCGGCGACTCTGCGCGCGGCGGCGGGCTGGTGGAAGGGCCACCGTATGGCGCTGGTGGCGCTGGCCGAGCGCGAGCCGCGCGTGCGGGGCAGCCTGCTCGATCTGATCCCCGCGGGCCACGACTCCGAGATGCCGGCGATGTGGCTGGGGCTGCTGGAGGCCTCGGGTGCGACGGCCGGACTGTGGGATGCCTCGCTGCCCGAGGAGCAGCGGCCGCATGACGGTGCGGCGGGCTGGCTGGCGCGCTTCCTGGCCTACCGGGAGCGGGCCCGCTCGGTGCACGCCGGCACTCGCATGGCCGAGCTGTACCCGTTGGTGGAACGGACGGCGGACCGGCTGCGTGCCGAACTCGGCCATTCCGGTGGTGAGTTGAATGTCATTTACGACGTCGACCTGATCGACCTGCTGCTGTCCCTGGATGTTCCGGTGGCCACCCCGCAGCAGAACAAGGCTCTGCCGCTGACCCAGTGGTCCCCCGGCGAGGGGCACCGTGACCTGCTGTCGCTGGCCGCCGACACCCGCTTCCACGCGGCCTTCCAGCGGGGCGCGGACCGGTTCGGCAACGACGACCACTCGCTGCGGGCGATCCGGCTCCTGGCGGCTTCGCCGGGCGGCAGCCCGCTGTTGGCGGACTGGGTGCGTACCGTCGTACGGCGGTTCACCGCGGTCGGTCTGCCCCAACTGCCCGAAGCGCTCTCCCGGCTGAAGTGGCTGCCCGCCGAGGCGCTCGCGCTGGCCGAGGACGCGGTGCGTGAGGCCGCTGGAACCGACCTCGCGCCGGTACTGGCGCGCACGCTGCGGGCCGGGCTGTTCGACGAACTCGGCTGGCCCGCCTGGGAGGACGCGGTGGCCACCTTGGTTCCCAAGGCCGACATCGAGGATGTGATCGTCGCCGACGCCTGGCCCGACCTCATCGTCGCCGGCGCCGCCCAGGTCCGGGTGATCAACGCCGAGGGCACGCTCCTCACCCACGACCTGCGGATCCCGGCGAACAGCAGTTGGGGCGACCCCGGCTTCCACCATGTGGACGGAGAGCTCCTCGTCTACTGGAACGACCGTACCGAGGGCCTGCGCGGCTACTGGCACACCCGCGCCGACAGCACCCGGTCCATGGAAGGCGCCCGGAGGACCCGGGGCACCAAGATGGACTGGTACCGGGGCGACATGCCGGTCACGCTGTCCCTGCCGGGCGGCGGCCGGACCACCGGCGGCGGTGTCCTGCATGCCGGGGACACCACCGTGCCCCCGGAGCGGCACCTGCTGTGCGACGGAGTCTCGTACTGGGTGTGGCATGCGGAGGGCGAGGACCATCAGGCGCACGGCTGGTACGAGTTCGACCCGGTGACGGGTGAGCGGGGGCGTATGAGCAGGCCCGCCTTCCTCGCGGACGCGCTGCGTGACGCCCCTGCGGGCAGCCGTTTCGAGGAGGGCCGACTGCATCCCTCGCCGAGCACCGGGGCCGCGCCGGCCTGCGCGCCCGTGGACGGGCGGGTCGGTCTGCGCGTGGTGCGGCTGCCCGACGGCTCCCAGCGCGCCCAGGATGTGTCCGGACACACCGTCACCGTGCCCGCGGACGCGGGCCGTCCCGCCACGCTCGTCGTCTTCCCCGGAGCCGACGAGGCGCGGGCCGTCGTCCGCACAAGCTGGCAGCTCGCCATCGTGGACACGGACGGCGTCGTCACCTCGGTGGCCAAGACCGACCGTGCGCCCGGTGCCTTCGGCGAGGGCTCGCTGCTGCTGCCGCCGGTGCAGTACTGGGAGTGCCTGACGGCCCGCGATCCGAGGGGCTCCGAGTCGCTGCGGCACATCGACCGCGACACGACGGCCGCCCTGCTGGTCGCCGCGGCCCACGAGGACAAGGAGGTGCTGCCCGGCGCCATCCGTTCCCTGCTCCCGGTCACGCACGCCGCGCTGGTCGCGGGGATCGCCGGAGTCGTACGCCACGCGGCCGGTCAGCAGACCGTCCTGGACGCGGCGGCCGCCAGGCTCACCCAGGCCCTCGACGGGGATCTGCGGGACGAGGGCCCGGCCGGGCCACCGGACACCGTGCTCCTCGACGCGGTGAACGGCCTCGGCGGTACCACCCGCTCCTGGTGGAACCGCGACACGGAGACCGACACCGTGTTCCGTAACCTGCGCGAGATGAAGCGGGCGGCCCGACCCGCCGACCCCACCGTGCCGGCGGGACCGGCCGCGCGCCTCCATCTCGACGGACGCCGGCTTCCCGTCGGACAGCCCGGCCTGGAGACCCTGCTCGACCGCGTCACCGCCCTGGCCTTCCGGGCGGCCGCCGGCACCACCTCCGAGGACCACCGTGAGGCGCTGCACGCACTGCTCGCCGAGTTCGACGCCCTGGGCCTGGTGCCGGGCGCCGAGTCCGCGCACTGGCGCAAGGTGGACCTGCACGTGGAGGCCGGGCCGCTGCGCACCCCGTCGGGCGCGTGGCGCGAGGGCGCGTGGAACGGATTGCTGCCTCTGGGCGGTGGTTCCTTCGTGGCGCTTCTGGGGCGTACCTCGCAGGATGACGACGGCTGTGTGTTCACCGGGTACTTCCACGATCCGGCCGGGCGTTTCGAGACGCCGCGGCCCTACACGCTCCGGGCTTCGGCCCCGCTGGGTGAGGACGGGCACGCGGGCCGCCTCGGCGCGTTCCTCACCGAGCTGGCCGCGCGCGGACCGGCACCCTGGTTCCCGCGCGCCGCCGAGGAGTTCGCACGTCTGACGGGGGTCACCGAGACCATGGCCCGGCTGATCGTGGCCGGCCTGCCGCGCGTCGACGCCTATGAGCGGACGTTCCTGACCCCGCAGGCACGGGATGCCATCGGGGTGAAGGCCGCCCCGGCCGCGGTCGCCAAGGACGAGCTGGGCGACGTCGATCCGGCGATCCGTGCCGAGGTCGTCGCCGCGCTGCTGCCCTCCGAGCCCGCCCGTCTGTGGACCGAGGGACCGGACTGGGCCGCCGCGGCCGGGGTCTGGAACCGCAGGATGGGACGGCGTGCGGCCGTTCCCGAGGAGCTGCTCAGCGACGCCGTACGCGCGTTCAAGCACGGCCGGTGGAACGTACGCGAGGCGCTGCCCGCGCTGCTGGACCCGGCCGGTGAGCCCAGGCTCACCCGTGACCTGGAGTGGGCGGTCGACGGCGACCGGGTCAAGCCCCTCGACAGGGAGTCGGCCGGATTCGACGGACCGACGCTGGTCGGCGCCATCGGCCTCGCCGCCTGGCTCGCCCATCGGCTGCCCGCCGGAGATCCGGTCCGCGCCGCGCTGCCGGACGCGCTCGGCGCCGTGCGGGACCGGCTGGCCCACCCCGGGCTGATGCTCGACCTCGGGCAGTACATCGGCCTCCCCGCCTTCCGGAAGACCGCGGGCGCACCGACCGAGGTCGGCAAGGGCTTCGAGCGCTACGGTGCCGTGGTCCTCGCCACGCACGACGACCAGCCCTCCCCCGCCATCCGCGTCGCCCTGCTCGACGAGGCGGGCCAGGACCCGTACCTGCCCGCACTGCGTGTCGACGGGCAACGCCCCTACCAGGTCGAGGTGGCACTGCGGCTGGCCCGCTCCGCCCGCTTCGCGGCCCTGCTCGGCGACCCGGGCGATCCTCGTGCGGGCGAGCGGGGCACGGACGGCACCTGGTGGCCGCAGGACCCGGGCCGCTCGGTACCGGAGCTGGTGACCGAGGCCGCCAAGGAGTACGGCATCGGCGAGGACGCGGCGACGCTCTATCTGATGCTGCTCGCCATGCCCGATCCGACCGACCGGATGACGGCCCGTTGGACGGGGTGGAAGCCGGCCCGCCTCAAGGCGGCCCGTGCCGAACTGGCCGCCACGGAGCTGGTGGTGGAGGCCAACCGCACCAGGGCCGGGCGTTCGTTGTTCCTGCCCGGTGGCTGGGTGGAGCCGAGAGCTCCGCGCGTCCCGCTGGAGCAGTGGAAACGGCTGCTGTTCGACGGTCTGCTGAGCGGCGAGGAGGCGCTGCTGGCCGTGATCGTGCCGACCGAGCCGGCCGCGGACCTGTACCGCCGGGCCTGGCAGCAGGTCCAGGAGGGCGGCGGGCCCCGGTTCGAGGAGCTCAAGGTGCGGCGGGGACGCCGCCGCTGACGTACCTCCGGAGCGCGGCCACCGGCCGGCCTCCCAGCACCGTCCCACCTCCCGGGCGCCGGCCCCTACCGGTCGGCGCCCCGGCATCCCCTGCCACGACGGCACACCGACCTACCGAACTAGGACACGCATGCCCGCGACCGACACGGCGACGGCACTTCCCGCCCGGCAGACGCTGCCCGCCGAAGAGCGCCACGCCACCGAACTCGCCTTCCTCGCCGCCCACGACAACGGCCCCCGCCCGCCCGGCTGGCACCTGACGCCCCGCTCCGCGATCACCTTCGTCTGCGGCAGCGACGGCGTGCCGCTCAAACTCCCCGAGCGGCACGGCACACTGCCGGACCGGCTGGTGATCGCCCCCAAGTTCGTCGGCGAACGCGCCCTGGTGGAGCGGTGCGTGGTCACCCTCGCCGGAGAGCGCGGGCTGCTGCTGGTCGGTGAGCCGGGCACGGCCAAGTCGATGCTCTCGGAGCTGCTGTCCGCCGCGGTGTGCGGCACCAGCGCGCTGACCGTGCAGGGCACCGCGGGCACCACCGAGGACGCCATGCGCTACGGGTGGAACTACGCCCTGCTGCTCGCCCAGGGCCCCACGCCGAAGGCACTGGTCGACTCGCCCGTCCTCGCCGCCATGCGCGCCGGGCGGGTGGCCCGCGTCGAGGAGATCACCCGCTGTCTGCCCGAAGTGCAGGACGCCCTGGTGTCGATCCTGTCCGACCGGCGGATGAGCGTGCCCGAACTGGCCGGCACGGACGACGCCCAGGTCGCGGCCGCCCCCGGATTCACCGTCATCGCCACCGCCAACCTGCGCGACCGCGGTGTCTCGGAGATGTCCGCCGCGCTCAAACGCCGCTTCAACTTCGAGACCGTGCACCCGATCGCGGACGTCGACGCCGAGACCGCGCTCGTACGGCGGCAGGCCGTCGCGGCCGTCGAGCGGGCGGGCGCCGGCTTCGGCGTCGACGACGCGGTGCTGGATGTGCTGGTCACCGTCTTCCGTGATCTGCGGGCCGGGCGGTCCGCAGAGGGCTGGGACGTGGAACGGCCCGGCACCGTGATGTCGACGGCCGAGGCGGTGCAGGTCGCCGTCTCCCTCGGAGTGGCCGCCGCCTACCTTCCGGGTACCGACTCGCTCGACCTGGTCCCCGGTCACCTACTGGGCGTCGTCCGCAAGGACGACCCCGCCGATCACGCCCGTCTCCTCGGCTACTGGGACGGTCCGGTGCGCCGCCGCGCCGAGGACGGGTCGGCGCTGTGGCGCCGGCTCTGGGACCTGCGGGAGAACCTCCGGTGACGCACACCCAGGATCCACGGGCGGCCGTCACCGCCCTCGCCGACTCGTCCGCGCCGTACCTGCTGGGCGTACGGCACCACAGCCCCGCGCTCGCCGCCGCGGTGCCCGCCCTGCTCGACGCGTACGGAGCGGAGGTCGTCTGCGTCGAGCTGCCCGCCGACTTCCAGCCCTGGCTGACCCATCTGGCCGCGCCGGGGACCGTCGCGCCGGTGGCCCTCGCCGGGGCCGGTGAGAACGGGCGGCTCGGCTTCTACCCGTTCGCCGACTTCTCCCCGGAACTGGCCGCCGTCCGCTGGGCACGGGACCGGGGAGCGGAGGTCGTGTGCTGCGATCTGCCGATGTCCGATCCGCGGTGGACCGCGGACGGGCCCCTGCCGACGGCGGACGCACGGACCACGGTCGCCGACGTCGCGCCCCCGGCCGCGTCGGTCACCTTCGGGAACGCGCTCGCCGCCTCCGGGACCGGACGCGACGACGACGATCTGTGGGACCGCTGCGTGGAGGTCCTCGCCCCCGGATCGGCCCCCGACGCGATCCGCCGCGCCGCCCTCGGTGTCGGCTGGGCACTGCGCAGCGACGCCGAGGCCGCGGGCGGGGCACCGGCGGTGGACCTCGCGCGTGAGGCCCGTATGCGCGAGACGATCGCCCGCGCCTCGGCCGGCGGGCGCCGGGTCGCGGCCGTGGTCGGCGCGTTCCACGCCCCGGCACTGACCGCGGCCGCCGTGACGGCGACGGCGCGGTCGCTCGACGCGGATCCGGGTCCAGGTGCCGCCGAAGCGGTGCCGCCGACCGCCGGTCACGGCGCCGCCCGGGAGCACCCGGGTCTCGTCACCTCCCTCGTCCCGTACGCATTCGATCTGCTGGACTCCCGTTCCGGCTATCCGGCGGGTATCCGGGACCCGCGCTGGCAACAGGCGGTGTTCCAGGCCGGAGGCGATCCCGAGCGGGTACGGGCGGCGGCCGCCCGAACGGTGACCGACGTGTGCCGGGAGCTCCGCTCGGCCGGGCACACGGCCGGAACGGGCGAGGCGGCCGAGACCCTGCGGATGGCGTGCGACCTCGCTCGGGTGCGGGGGCTCGCGGCGCCGGGCCGCGGCGAGGTCATCGAGGCGCTGACGACCGTCATGGGCCAGGGCGAACCGCTCGGCCGCGGCCGGGCCCTCGCGCGGGCGCTCGAAGTGGTCCTGGTCGGCACCGAACGGGGCCGGATCGCCCCGGGCACACCCCGCTCAGGGCTCGGCCCGTGCGTGGAGGCGGAGGTCGCGGCACTGCGGCTGCCCGGCCCGGACGACCCCACGGCGCGCGAGGTACGCCTCGACCCGCTCCGTTCCGCTCTCGACGGACGCCGCGAAATCCTGCTGCAGCGCCTCGCCGTGTGCGGTGCGGGCTACGGCGAGGCCGGGGCGGTGGCCGGTACGGGCGACGCGGCCGCCCTGACCACCCGCTGGCGAGTGGCGTGGACGCCGGCCGTCCCCGTACGCCTGGACCTGGCCGGGATACGGGGTGTCACCGCGGCCCTGGCCGCCGAGGGCACCCTGCGGGAGACCTTCCGCCGGGAGTCGGCGGACGGCGGGCCCACCTGCGGCCAGGTCCTCACGGCGCTCGGTGCGGCGGCGCGCTGCGGTCTGCCGGCGCTGGTGACCGAGCGCCTGGCCGACGCCGCCACCGTGCTCCCCGCCGCAGCCACGCTTCCCGAACTCCTCGCCGCACTGGACCTGTTGGAGACGCTGTGCCGCGGCCACCTGCCCGGCACCACGGCGGACAGCCGGCAGACGGCCGCCGAACTGGCCACCGAGGTGCTGGAGTCGGCGGTCCGGGCGCTGCCCGGGCTGGCGGGCAGCGATCGCCCCGAGGACACCGCCGCACTCATCGAACTGGCCTCGCGGGCCGGTGAACACCGCCTCGGGCTGCGGTTGGACGACGCCCTGGACACCCTCGCCCGCACCGGCTCCCCGCTCGTGCAGGGGGCCGCGCTGGCCGCCCGGGTGCTGCTCGACCTCGACGACGCCGACACCCTCGGTGCCCGTACGGCGGGCTGGATCGACACGGCCACCGACCCGGAGGCACGGCATGCGCTGGGTCGACGGCTCGGCGGGCTGCTCGGCGGCGCCGCCGCGTTGCTCCAGTCCGCGCCGACGGCGCTCGACCCGCTCCTCGACCGCGTCGACACGCTCACCGACCAGGGCTTCCTCGACCGACTGCCCGCGCTGCGCGGGGGTTTCGACACGCTCAGCCCGGCCGGCCGCGACCGGCTCCTGCACACCGTGACCGAGCGGCTCGGCGACCGCCTCGACCTGTCGCTCGACGCCTCGCCGCGTCTTCTCGCGCTGTGGACGGCCGCGGACGCCGCGGGGCTCGCGGCCCTCCGCGCGCTGCGGCTGCCGGGCGGGACCAGCGTTCCGACGCCCGGGGACTCCGGGATCAGCACGGGCCACGGCCGTCCCGAGCACTCCGGGTCCGTGCCCGCCGCCGCACCGCGATCCGGCGCGCGATCCGTCGAGGCACCGCGCGCCTCGGCCTCTTCGGCCGCTCTCCGGATCACCCCCACCGACCGATGGCGGCTGCTCCTCGGCCGGGAGACGGAGAAGCTCCCGCGCGGCGCCCGCCGCTACGCGCACGCGCTCGACGAGTTGTACGGCACCGGCCGTGGTGAGGGTTCTTTCGATCTCGGCAGGGAAGGCGGCGCCCACGGCCGGGGCGGTGGCCGGGAGGCGTCCTTCCCGACGGCCCGCGAATGGGCCGCGGAACTGGAATCGCTGTTCGGCGCGGAGGTCCGTGAGGAGGTCCTGGCCCGCGCCGCCGACCAGGGGCGCGTGGACGTACTGGCCGAACTCGACCCCGCCGCGGTCCGCCCTTCGGTCGATCTGCTGGCCTCCGTGCTGTCCCTCGCCGGCGGGATGCCCGAGCGGCAACTGGCCGCACTGCGCCCCCTCGTACGCCGTCTGGTCGACGAACTGGCGAAGGAACTCGCCACCCGGATGCGGCCGGCCCTCACCGGTCTCGCGACGCCGCGCCCCACCAGGCGGCCCGGCGGCCGACTCGACCTGCCGCGCACTCTGCGGGCCAACCTCGCCCACGCGCGCCGCACGGCCGACGGGCGAACCGTGGTCGTGCCGGAACGGCCGGTGTTCAGCACGCGCTCGCGCAAGGAGGCGGACTGGCGGCTCATCCTGGTGGTCGACGTGTCCGGGTCGATGGAGGCCTCCGTCATCTGGTCGGCCCTGACAGCGGCCGTCCTGGGCGGCGTCCCCACCCTGTCCACGCACTTCCTCGCGTTCTCGACGGACGTGATCGACCTGACGGACCGGGTCGCGGACCCGCTCTCGCTGCTGCTGGAAGTACGGGTGGGCGGCGGTACGCACATCGCGGCCGGGCTCGCCCACGCCCGTTCCCTGGTCACCGTGCCCAGCAGGACCCTCGTGGTGGTGGTGAGCGACTTCGAGGAGGGCTACCCGCTGGGCGGTCTCCTCGGCGAGGTACGGGCCCTGGCGGGTTCCGGGGTGCACCTGATGGGATGCGCCGCCCTGGACGACACCGGCACCCCGCGCTACTCGGTGCCCGTCGCCCGGCAACTCGTCGCGGCCGGCATGCCCGTCGCCGCCCTCAGTCCCCTCGCCCTCGCCCGCTGGGTGGGCGACCGTCTCCGCGGAGAGAGCCGATGAACGCCGAACTGCCCCCGGTGGCGCCCGAGGTGCTCGCCGCCGCGGTGGAGGGCCTGACCGCCCGGCTGCGCAGGAAGCTGGACGCCGCGATCGAGTCGTACGCGGCCGTCCCGGTCGTCGCCGACGGCACCGTCCGGCACGTGCGGTGCGGTGAGGATGCCGAGGTCGCTCTCACACCTGGCCCCTCCGGCTCCGTGACGGACGCGGGCCAAGTGGTGTGCAGTTGTCTGCTCGCGCCCCGCTGTCTGCACCGGGCCGCCGTCCTCGGCGCCTGCCCGCTCGCCGACGGGGACACGGACACCGAGGCGGACACCGACTCCGCAGCGGGTTCCTCGGGCGGGAGCGCGCCGCGGGAGTCCTCCGACGCCGTGACGTCCGGGGACCTGGGCACTGCTTCCGGCCCGGGCCCGGGCTCCGACACGGACACCGGCTCCAGCTCCAGCTCCAGCTCCAGCTCCAGCTCCAGCTCCAGCTCCAGCTCCAGCTCCAGCTCCAGCTCCAGCTCCAGGCACGATGCCCGACTCGCCGACGACCCCGTCGCGGAGCCCGAGAAGGCCGTTGCACTCACCGGTGCCCAACTGGCCGCCGCGGCCGAGTTGTGGGTGGCCGCGGCGGCCGTGCTCGCCGCCGGGGTCCCCGCCGCGGGCGCCGTCCCCCAGGCCGAGTTGCTGAGGGCCGCGCACACGGCCCGGCTCGCCGGGCTGCACCGCGCCGAGGCCGCCGCGCTGCGGGTCGTACGCGGGCTGCGTGGCGCGCGGGCCCGGCACGACGGCCACCGGCTGGCCGACCTCATCGCGCAGCTACGGGAACTCCTGCTCACCGCGGCCCTGTTGGCCGCCGCGGATCCGGAGCCGGCCCTGATCGGCACCGCCCGCCGCTCGTACCGGCCGGGCGGGAGCCTGCGCGTCCACGGGGTGTGCCGGGAACCGGTGATCGCGGCCACCGGCTACGGCGGTGTCGTCACCCATCTCGTCTCCGACGACGGACGCTGGTTCTCGGTCGCCGACGTCAAGCCCGGCGGCCCGGCCCGCGCCCAGGGCGCCGGCACGGCCACCGTCGCGCTCGGCTCGGGAAGCCTCGATCACGCCCAACTCGCCCGAGGCGGGCTGCTGATCTCCGGCGCGACGGTTTCCTCCGACGGTCGTCTCGGTTCCGGCAAGGGGGTACGGGCGACCCCGCTCCCCGGCGAATCGTGGACATCGGGCGCGCTCGCCGCGCTGTTCGCCCGCCCGCTGGCCGAGGCTGTCGCCGAACGGTTCGCCGTCCCACCGGGCGCCGATCCGGAGCGGGCCGAGCAGGTGGCGCGCGAGCTCGTGGGCTGCGATCTGATGGTCGTCGCAGCGGTCGGCGATCACCTGATCGCCCGCGAGCTGTCGCCCGGACAGCCGGACGGGGACGGCCTGTTGATCCGGCTGGCCCCGGCCGACGGCCATCCCGGGCTCGCCCACACCGCCAACCTCCGTCGGCTCGCGTCCCGTCCGGGGCTGCGGCTCCGCGTGATCGGGCGTCTGGATCCCGACCGCGCCGCCACGCTCCGCCCCCTCGCCGTCGCCCCGCTGCCGGACACCGAGGCGACGCTGCGCCTGCCCGCGCACTGGCGGGGCCGCGCCGACCTGGGTTACGACCGTCTGGAGGGCGCTCACCTCCCGGCGCCGGACGCCCTCCCCGCTGTGTCCACCCCGGACGGCCTGAGCGACGTGCCCCCGGACCCACTTTCGGAGGCTCCGCTGTGGCGGCTGAGGCGGTTGATCGAGGTCGCCGTGTCGGGGGGCCGCAGAGCCGTCGCCGAACCCGCCCGCGACGGCGACCGGAGCGGGGGTGGGGCGGCCCTGCGCCGCGGCGGATTCCCTACCGCCGCGGACTTGACGGCCGGCCTCACCGCGGAGGCGGACCGGCGCACCCGCGATGTCTTCGGCCGCACCGTCGAGGCGGACCCGGACCGGTACGCGCGGTCGTGGCTCGCGGCGGCCGTCTATCTGACGGGCGTCGAGCGGGCATTGGTGCAGGCCACCTGGCAGCCGGAGACCGCCAGTTCCTGATCGTCCGCTCCGGGGCCCTCCTGCCGGACGCGCCCGGGGTTCGGCCGCGTCGCCCATCGGGATGACCACGGAAGCCGGGAGCCCGCTGGGCCGACTGCCACCGCCCGCTGCGGGCATGCGCCCTCTGAAGCGCCCGCCGCCCGGTGAACCCGCGGAACGGGGACCGGAGATGCCGAAGGCGGCAGGGCGCGCGGTCTCGAAGGGACATGCCCGGTCGGCATCGTGGCCCTCGGCGACATCGCCGTCGAGAACGAACCCGGCTCCGTCCTGTCCGCCATCAGCGCCGCGGCGCCCAACGAATGACGGACACACCGGACGAGCGGCTCCCCGTCCGGCGCCTCCGCGCGTTCCGGGCGGGACCGTCGGAAGGCAGGGGCCCCGACGACCGCGCCTCGGGCTGCGAGGTGTTCCAGGGGGTCAGCTGTTCTGCCGGGGCAGGCGCACCACCTGGACGAAGAAGTCGTCGATCTGGCGGACGGCCGCGATGAACTGGTCCAGATCGACCGGCTTGGTGACATAGGCGTTGGCGTGCAGTTTGTAGCTGCGCAGGATGTCCTCCTCCGCCGCGGAGGTGGTCAGCACGACGACCGGGATGTGCGACAGGGCGGGGTCCGACTTGATCTTCTCCAGGACCTGCCGGCCGTCGTACTTGGGCAGGTTGAGGTCGAGGAGGATCAGATCGGGCTGCGGCGCGTCGGTGTGGGCACCGCGCCGGTAGAGGAAGTCGAGCGCCTCCTCACCGTCCCGGACCACGTGCAGGGTGTTGCCGATCTTGTTGTCCTCGAACGCCTCCCGGGTCATCAGCTCGTCGCCCGGGTCGTCCTCGACGAGGAGGACATTGATCGGAGTGCCGGCAGGAGCTGTCATGTCAGAGCCTTGTCTTCGGAGGCGGCGTGACGGGTGTCCGCCTCGTCGATGGACGGGAGAGTGAAGCAGAAGCGTGTGCCGTCGGTGTAGGACGTGTCGATCCAGATGTGGCCACCGTGGTACTCGACGATCTTCTTGCAGAGAGCGAGGCCGATGCCGGTACCACCGTAGGCATCGCGGCTGTGCAGCCTCTGGAAGATGACGAAGACCTTGTCCTCGAACTCGGCCGGGATACCGATGCCGTTGTCCGTGACGCACAGGCGCCACGCGTCGGGGTTCTTCGGGTCCCGCTCGCACGTGATCCGGATGTGCGGTGGGCGGTCGGGGTGGCGGAACTTGACGGCGTTGCCGACCAGGTTCTGCCAGAGCATCGTCATGAGCGTGGGGTCCCCGACGATCCGGGGCAGCTCGTCGGGCCGGTCGACGCGGGCGCCGCTGTCGGTGACAGCGCTGTCCAGGTTGGCCAGCGCCTTGTCGAGCGCCTGGGCCATGTCGACCGGAAGGCGGGAGTCGTTGACGCGGCCCACCCGGGAGAAGGTGAGCAGGTCGTTGATGAGGATCTGCATGCGCTTGGCGCCGTCGACGGCGAAGTCGATGTACTGCCGCGCGCGGTCGTCCAACTGGTCGCCGTAGCGCTTCTCCAGGAGCTGGCAGAACGAGGCCACCTTGCGCAGCGGTTCCTGCAGATCGTGGGAGGCCACGTAGGCGAACTGTTCGAGTTCGGCGTTGGAGCGGCGCAACTCCACGGCCTGCGCGTCCAGGTCGGCGGCCTGTCGGGTCAGGACCGCCTGCTGTTCCCGGGAGGAGGCCAGCTCCGCGACTATCCGCTGCCGCATGTTCTCCACGTCCGTGGCCACCGCGGTGACGTCGGCGGGTCCGCCGCCGAGGATGACATGGTCGAAGTCGCCCTGGGCGACCCGGCGGGTGGCGATCCGCAGTTCCTCCAGCGGACGTGCCACCAGCACCCGGATCAGGATCGTCAGGACCACGCCGGTCAGCAGGAACACCACGACCATGGCGACGAGCACCGCGTCGCGGACCTTGCGCGACGAGGCCAGCTGGTCCTGACCGTCCTTGACGGCGGCCGCCAGTCCGGCGGTCTGTGCGGCCGCGGCACCGCGGATCCGGTCGAAGGCCTTCTTGCCGCGTTCGGCGGTCGCCTGGTCGATGGTGCGCGGCTTGCCCGGTGTCACACCGGCCACGAGGGGTTCGGCGTAGGTGCGCCGCCACTCGGCCGCCCGCTTCTCCACCGTCTCCAGGTTTGCGAGGAGTCCGGGACGGTCGCCGATGAGAGCGCGCATCCGGGCCGCGGCATGCGCCTCGTCCTGCTTGCCCTGCGCGTAGGGGTCCAGGAACTGCCGGTCGGCGGCGATGGCGTAGCCGCGGATTCCCGTCTCCTGGTTCACCAGGGCCGCCTGCAGCCGGTACGCCTCCGTCTGCGCGGGTTCGACGTCCATGAGCAGATGGTCGGTGACCGAGGCCGTCCGCTGGAGCAGCCCCGCGCCGATCACGGAGCCCACCACCACCAGCAGCGCCATGAGCGCCACCACCAGCCTGATCCAGCCCTGCACCGTCAGCCGGCGTCCGGCCCACCGCTCGCCGGTCATGTTCCCTGTCCCGTCCTCGAAATCGTTGTCGTCACGCACGCTCTTCACACCCATCAGCTCCAGCGCAGGTAGAGCACGGCGACATCGTCGGGCAGGCCGCCCTGCCCCTCGGCCAGCGTCTCGGCCCGATGGATCAGTCCGTCGACGAACGCGGCCGGTGCCAGATCGGCCAGTTCGCGGGCCACGGCGAGCAGGCCCTCCTCGCCGAGGCGCTCCGTGCCGCGCCCGACGCGCCCCTCGAAGAGGCCGTCGGTGAACAGCACCATCGCCGCACCCTCCGGGAACGCCAGTTCCTCCACGGGCCAGTCCGCCCCTCCGGGAATGATCCCCAACGCCGGGCCGCCTCTGACCTCCACCCACTCGACCCCGTCGCTCTCACGCAGCAGCACACCGTGGTGACCTGCCCGCACCATCCGAACACTGCGTTGACCGGGGCTGACGGTGAGGATGACCAGGGTGGCGAAGACGCCCACCGTGGCCCGCTCGACCATGAGGATCTCCTCGAGCCGGCCCACCTGGTCGGCACCGGTGACACCGCTGAGGACCAGGGTGCGCCAGGCTATGCGCAGTGCGACCCCGAGAGCGGCTTCGTCCGGACCGTGCCCGGAGACATCACCGATCATCGCGTGCACGGTGCCGTCGGCGCTCTGGACGATGTCGTAGAAGTCGCCGCCCAGCAGCGCGTGCGCGCGACCGGGGCGGTAGCGGGTCACGACCTCCACGCCGTCCCCGCGCAGCAGCGGGCGCGGCAGCAGCCCCCGTTCCAGGCGGGCGTTCTCCTGCGCCAGCATCTGACTCGCCTGGAGTGCCACCGCGTCCCGCTCGGCCTGCTTGCGCTGGATCGCGTAGCGCACCGCCCGTCCGAACAGCTCCGGTTCGACCCGGCCCTTGACCAGGTAGTCCTGCGCGCCCGCCGCCACGGCCGCCAGACCGGTCCCCTCCTCCGCGAGACCGGTGAGCACCACCACGGCGACGTGTTCGGCGTGCTCGCGCACCCGCGACACCGCCTCCAGGCCCTGCGCGTCCGGGAGATGCAGGTCGAGCAGCACGCAGTCCGGGGCCTCGGACGCGAGCACGTCGCACGCCTCCGCCATCGACCGCACCCAGCGCAGGCGCATACCGAGCGCGCTGTCGGCGACCATCTCCTCGACGAGGAGCGCGTCGCCCGGGTCGTCCTCGACCAGGAGCACCGACGGCTGTTCCGTCCCCCAGGCCGCCGCGCGGTCCAGCTCGGGCGAAGCCACGCCGGCAGCCCCGGGCTGCGACGTCATCATTGAATGAACCCCCCACACCCGCTACCATTCCGCCGCTCCCTGACGGATAACTCCGCGAGCATACTCAAGCTCGCTGAGCAGGCGAAGTGGACTTCCTTGCTCGGGCCGCCGTCGCCCGGCAGCCCTCATCAGTGATCGCAGCGACCGGGACCGCGCGGGCCGCGCGCCCAGACCGAACCGGTTCCCCGACAAGGGGCCGGCAGCACGGCGAACCGGGCCGGACGAGGCCGCGGTCGGTGCTGAGGAGGAAATTGGCTAGCCCGTCGGCCCGCGGAGGCTCAGACTCGTCCCGTGGCGGACATGGGGGCATTCCGGGTGGCGGTCACCGCGTGGGCGGCCGGTGGTTCCGCCGACCGGGCGCGTGAACTGGCCGCGCGGCTGTCCGTCCGGGTGGCGGTCCTGCTCGAAGGGCCGAGCGATGTGGCGGCGGTCAACGCGCTGGCCGACAGCCGCGGCCGGGATCTGGAGGCCGAAGGGGTGTGTGTCCTGGCGATGGGCGGTGCGATGAGTGTCGCGCGGTTCGCGTCTCTCCTCGGGCCACCGGGACTGGGGCTGCGCCTCACGGGACTGTGCGACGAGGCCGAGCGAGGCTACTACGCACGCGGCCTGGAGCGGGCCGGTGCCGCCGGGCGGGAGTTCTTCGTCTGCGCGGCGGACCTGGAGGACGAGCTCATCCGCGCGCTGGGCGTGACCCGGGTGGAGGAGCTCGTCCGGGCGGAGGGCGACCTGCGTGCCCTGCGGACCTTCCTGCGGCAGCCCGCGCAGCGGGGCCGTACGGCGCAGCAGCAGTTGCGGCGCTTCCTCGGGACGAAGTCGGGGCGCAAGATCCAGTACGGGCGTGTCCTGGTCGAGGCCCTGGCACCCGACCATGTGCCCGCCCCGCTCGACGACTTGTTCAGCTGTCTCTGACCGGCCCGGTCACTCGTGGGGCACCGGCCGTGCGAGGCGCCCGTCGCGGCGAACAACCTGGCCGGTCAGGCGAGTTGGCCGTTCCCTGAGAGGGCCGCGTCCCTCGTTGAGGACGACGGTCCACTCCTCGGGCTCGACACCGGGCCGGACCAGCCAGTAGAGGTGGTGTCCCCCGCCTTCGGCGTATCCCCAGGGCACCAGCCTGGGATCGCCCGCGTCGAGTTCCGCCGGCTTCTCCCCACCGGCCGCCCGGAGTTCGGCGAGCATCTCCTCGCGTTCCGAGGTCTGGGCGATCAGGTCGTACGCCGAATGCGGGCCGCCCGGACCGGAGGGCGCCCCGCCACGGCCGGGGGCACTCCCCCGCGACCCACGGCATGCACAACTTCGCGAAAGGCGGGTAGTCGCTCTGACGGAATGTCACCATGACCCGGAGAGCGTTCCGACCCCGCCCGTGACAATCGACCGGTATCCGGCACGACACCGCCCGACCACTTCGACTGATCTCACGGGCCGTGGACCTCCGCAGTCCGAGCCCCCTTTCTCGACTCCCACGTACGTACGCGACCGGCCGAGCCTCGGCACTACGAGCGCCGCACCTCACGTGGCCGGTCCGGTCCGGTCTACGGCATCGCCGGAACAGGAGCCCGCTCATGCGCCTTTACGCCCAGACCCCAGCGCGTCGGAGCCGTCAGATGCTCGCCGACCTGATCGCGGTGGTCCTGATCGCGGCCGCGGTGAAGTTCGCCCTGGCCGTCCACGATGCGATCATGCTGCTGGCCGAGCCGGGGCGGAAGGCCCAGAGCGCGGGCGACAGTCTCGCCGGCGGCCTCGGTGACGCCGGTGACGCGGCTTCGAAGGTGCCGTTCGTCGGGGGCTCCCTGAAGAAGCCGCTCCTGTCCGCCGCCGATGCCGCCACCGGTCTCTCCGACGCGGGCAAGTCGCTGGAGGGCATGGTGGGCCACCTGGCCGCACTGGCCGCTGTCGCCCTGATCGTCCTGTCCGTGTCCTTCGTGCTCCTGTTGTGGCTTCCGCCGCGCCTGCTCTGGATCCGGCGCAGCTCCACCACCCGGCGTCTCCTCGACGCTCCGGGCGGGAACGATCTGCTCGCCCTGCGTGCTCTGACCGGGCCGCAGCGCCGTCTCGCCACGATCACCGTCCCGCCGGGTGGCCTGGCCGATGCCTGGCGCCGCGGAGACCAGGAGGTCATCGCCGACCTCTCCAGGCTGACGCTCAGGCAGGCAGGCCTGCGCCCCTGACGGGAGACGCGGACAACTGGCCCTCCGCGTAAGGGAGTCGGCGGCTCGGGGGTTGCGGCAGCTCTCGCCGCCCGAATGCAGGACGATGCCGTCCAGGACGAGGCCGAGGCCGGCCTTCGCGGCGGTCGTCGCGTCCCTGCCCGCGTCTCGTCGGACCCCGCGGGGCTCCGGAGGGCGGCGTCCTTGAGGTCGACGAGTACGGACAGGGGACGGCCCTCAGGTCAGTTGTTTGTGCATGACGACGCACGGGCGGCCGTACTGGCGGTCGGTGCGGCGGTCGATCTCCCGCCAGCCCAGGGAACTCCAGAACGCCAAGGCGGCGGGGTTGTTCTCCAGGACGGCCAGCCGGATGCCGTCCCTTCCCTCACGACGGAACCGTGCCTCCGCCTGCTCGGCGAGCAGTCTGCCGTTCCCCTGCCCGTGGAGACTCCCGTGCACCAGCAGCAGTCCGATCCACGGGTATCCGTCGACCGGATGAGGGGCGAGCAGGCACAGCAGGCCGACGATCCGGTCCAGCGCGTCGCGGGCCAGCAGTACCTCGCATCCCGCCGTCTCCGCCTCCTCCCGCAGATCGGCCTCGACCCGGTCGGCCGGAATGCGCTCGGGACCGTACTCACCCGCGGCACGGCAGTACTCCGGGTTGCTCGCGTACAGGCCCACGACCCCGGCGATCTCTTCCGGGGAGAAACGGAGCGGGGCGAGGGACAGCGGTGACATCCGGGCAGGGTATCCAGCGGCACCGACCGCCGGGCACCATCCGGCCGTCGCCGGTCGCACGGCCCGAGCGGCCACCCGGGCACGGACTCGACGCGGGTGGACCGGGAGCGCGGGGGTGCGGGGAGTGCCGGCGCCCTCGTTCGACGCCCGACCTCGCCTCAGCCCCGGCCTGGTCCGCTGCCGGCCCACTGCGCGGCCCGCACCGTTCCCTCCAGGATGTCCCGTTGGGGCAGCCGAAGGCCGAGTGCGTCGTCCAGTGCGTGGAAGTACAGCGCGAACTCGCTGGTCACATCGGGGTGTTCCAGCTCGGCGCGGCGTATGGCCCGGTTGAGGAAGTCGAGCTCCCCGCCCCGGTAGTAGGGGGCGCGACCACGGTCGTACCAGATCAGTTCCAGTATCCCCCAGTCGTCGTCGACACGGCGGCCGTCGCGCGTGTAGTCGAGGGTGTAGATGGCCTTCGCGGCACAGGCGCTCAGTCGTACCGTCTCCGTGACCCCGAGCCGGGCGAGAGCCGCGCTGTCGGCGCGGATGCCAGGTGGTGTCTCGTGGTACATCAAGAACGCCCAGTCGCCCGTTCGCCCGAAGCAGACGCTCTCCCAGTCGTCCTGGCCCGGGTTGTCCATGCCGCGAAGGTCACGCAACCGTGTCCCGGCGGCGAGGTGTCCGGGGTCGGCTCCATGGAGCAGGGCTATCCGTTCGGCGTCGATCCCCTCACCTCGGAAGAAGTTGAGCTCGGTGTAAGGGTCCTGGTCCTGCCAGGTACCGGCGATCCAGGCGAGGCCTTCCAACGGGTCGCGTCCGCACGGCTGGGCCGACCGGTCACCGTCCACGCCGCCGCTGCGGAACCGACGTCCCCACGCGGGGTCGATGCGGTCGAGCATCTCGGCCTGTCCGGTGACGAGGTTGGCGACCGGTCCTTGGCCGGGGGAATGCGCGGCGATGTGCTCGGCCAGGCTCCGGACCGCTGCCTCGGCCGCGTAGTACAGCACCTGGTCGAGATCCCGGGTGGCGAAGATCTCCCGGTGGGGGCTGTCGTAGCCGCGTACGGTGCCGTCCTCGTCCAGAACGAGGAACAGCTCCCCGGGATCCCCCAGGCGCCGCGTGTACTGCTCACGCGATGTGCCGGTCGGTGGAAACGTGGCGTCGTCGAGCAGGTAGGTGCCCGCGGCCAACTGGTGCCAGGCGCGCCTGAGTGATTCCTCCGTCATCCGCATGGGCGTCATTATGTGACCGGGCACTGACAACGCCGTCGCCGTCGGCGGTGAGACAACTGCCCCTGCTTGATCGGGACTTGCCTCGCTTCCGGCCAAGGCGGTGTCGCCGGGCATCACCCGGATACCGGCGCGGCCGTGGCCGGCCTCGAAGGTCCGTGAACGGCATGCGCCCGGTCGGGTGAGGCGGGGCGACGACGGGCGGACGCGGATCGCGGATCCCGTCCATGTCACAGGACGCCGGGCTGTCTCGTCTCAAGGGGTGTGACCACTGACGAGAACAGGGAGCCCCCGATGGTTTCGCGACTGGACTACTTCGCCGACCCGACCGCCGGCAAAGCCCTCAAGTACTTCATGTCGGCGGGCAGGACGCTCAAGGACTCACCCCTGCCGGCCGCGACCCAGGAACTGGTGGCGCTGCGCGTGAGCCAGATCAACGGATGCGCCGCCTGCATCGACATGCACACCAAGGAAGCCGCCGCCGCGGGCGAGAGCTCCGTGCGGCTGAACCTGGTCGCGGCCTGGCGGGAGGCCACGGTCTTCACCGAGGCGGAGCGCGCAGCGCTGGAACTGGCGGAGGAGGGGACCCGGGTCGCGGACGCGGGCAAGGGCGTCAGCGACGAGGTGTGGGCGTCCGCCGTCAAGCACTACGACGAGGGGCAGCTCACCGCTCTGGTGTTCCTGGTTTCCTTCATGAACTCGGTGAACCGGCTGAACATCATCACCCGGCAGCCGGCCGGCGCCTACGAGCCCGGACAGTTCCACTGAACGGCGTGGGCGACTGATGCCGGGTCCGGCCGCGGGCCCAGGACACGGGCCCCGGCCGTGGGGCGTGGGTGTGGGGCGTGGGTGTGGGGCGTGGGGCGTGGGTGTGGGGCGTCGACGCTCGGTGCAGGACACGGGTCAGTACGGGAAACGGGTCGAGGGAAGAGATGAGGATTCACCGTGACCAAGGTCGAGGAGTTCGAGGAGCTGCGACCGCTGCTGTTCTCGATCGCCTACCGGATCCTGGGCAGCGTGAGCGAGGCCGAGGACGCCGTCCAGGAGACCTGGCTGCGCCTCGACCGCTCGACGACCCCGCCCACCTCGGCCAAGGCCTTCCTGTCCGCCACGGTGACGCGGGTCTCGATCGACGTGCTGCGCTCCGCTCGCGTACGACGGGAGGAATACGTGGGCCCGTGGCTGCCCGAGCCGTTGCTGAGTGATCCCTACGAGGATCCGGAGCGCTCGGCGGAGCTGGCCGACTCGGTGTCGATGGCGGCTCTGCTCCTGCTGGAACGGCTCAGCCCGCTGGAGCGGTCGGTGTTCGTGCTGCGGGAGGTGTTCGCGTTCGGGTTCGACGACATCGCCACTGCGGTGGGGCGCTCGGAGGCGGCGTGCCGGCAGTTGCTGGTACGGGCACGGCGGCACATGGAGGCCGGACGACCGCGGTTCGAAGCTGACCGTCAGGAGCGGCAGGAGCTGGCGGCACGGTTCTTCGACGCGTTGCGGGACGGTGATGTGGGCGCGCTGCGGAATCTGCTGGCCGCCGACGTGCAACTGGTCGGCGACGGCGGCGGCAAGGCCCCGCGACTGGCCCGGGACGTCGTCGGCGCGGACAACGTGGCCCGGCTCCTCGCCTCCGTCTTCCCGGCCATGGCCCGCGTCGAGGTGACGTTCGAGCAGCACGAGGTCAACGGCCAGCCCGGCGCGGTCTTCCGTGCCCCGGACGGCAGGATCCTGCACACCCTGGCCCTGGACGTGCTCGACGGGCGGATCCGGGCGATCCGCTCGGTGATCAACCCCGACAAGCTCGGGCACCTCGGGCCGGTCGCCGACGTCTGGGCCGTCGACCGCGAGGTGAGGCAGGCCCGCCGGCGGATGCGTTGATCGTCGTACGTGCGCCTGCCGGGGCGGACTTCGACCGGATTCCGCTCGCGCGGATGACGTCGAGTCCGTCGTTCGTGGGAGGCCCTCTGCACCGGCACCGACACCGATCGTGCCACGCGCGCGACGGGGGCGGCAACGGTGGGCCCAAAACGATTCGCCCTGGCCAGAGCGCACCGGTTACCCTGCGCGACGTGAACGATCCCCGCGCCTCCCGCCGACCCTCATGAGTCTCGCCCGAACTCTGATCGATGTCCGGCCCCTTCGTACGTCCCCCGCCTTCCGTCGGCTGCTGTTCGGCCGGACCGTGTCGACGCTCGGCAGCTTCATGACCATGGTCACCGTCATGTACCAGGTCTGGGACATGACACACAGCACTGTCTGGACGGGCGCCGTGGGCCTGGCGCAGGCATTGCCGATGACCGTGTTCGGGCTGTTCGCCGGTTCATGGGCGGACCGCGGCGACCGTCGGCGGATCTACCTGCTCGCCACCGTCGGCCAGGCGGTCGTCTCCCTGCTGCTCGCGGTCCAGGGGTTCACGGGGCACGTTCCGGTGCTGGGTGTACTCGGCCTGGTCGCCGCGCAGTCCTGCTGCTCGGCGGTCGGCGGTCCGGCGGCGGGCGTGTTCGTGCCGAGGCTGCTGCCGAAGGACCAGGTGGCGGCCGGGCTGGCGCTCCAGCAGGCCACCGGCCAGGCGATGATGCTCGTGGGTCCGGCGCTCGGCGGCATCCTGCTCGGCTGGGTCGGCATAGGCCCCTGCTACCTCGTCGACGCGCTGTCCTTCGGGCTCTCCTTCTACGGAGCGTTCGGCCTGCCCGCTCTGCCGCCCGAGGGGGAACCGTCCCGGGCCGGGCTGCACGGGGTGCTGGACGGCGTCCGCTTCCTGGCCGGACACCGGACGGTCCGCGGAGCCCTGATCACCGACCTCGCCGCCACCGTGCTCTCGATGCCGATCAGTCTCTTCCCGCTGGTCAACGCCGAGCGATTCGGCGGCAGTCCGCGCACCCTCGGCCTCTTCCTGTCCGCGCTCGCCGTCGGTGGCATCACCGCGTCGGCGCTGTCCGGCCCGGTCACAAGGCTCGGGCGCCCCGGGCCGTTGATGCTCTGCGGTGCGGGCATCTGGGGGCTGGCACTCGCGGCCTTCGGCCTGGCGCGCGACCCGTGGACCGGGTTCGGGCTCCTGGTCCTCGCCGGGGCCGCCGACGCCGTCTCGGTGATCTCGCGCAGCACGATCGTGCAGACCCACACGCCGGACGCCCTGCTGGGCCGGGTGACGGCGGCCGAGCAGATCGTCGGCCACGCCGGCCCCAACCTCGGCAACCTGCGCGGCGGCCTCGTCGCCGGCTGGACCTCGGGGGTGACCGCGCTGGTCAGCGGCGGGCTTCTCTGCCTGTTCGCGGTCGTCTGCGTCGGCGCGAGGACACCGGAACTGCGCGGCGGATCCGTCCCCGAGCCCTACGCCGACACCACGGCACTCCAGCCTGCGGGCGGCCCCCTGCCGAAGGGACCGTGAACCGGGCGGCCACGCGCCGCCCGGCCCCCCGCCAGTCCCTCCGCCCACGCGGCGCGCCCGGACCGCGCGACGCGGAAGGGCGCCGCTCCCTCGTCCCGAGCGTGATGTCCGGTGTCACCTGGGCCGCTTGTCGACCGGCGGGAACGCGAGACCGGTCGGGGTGTTGAGGCCGGAGACGGGAAGCGTGGTCTGCCCTCCGCCGGCCTCCCGGACTCGTACCACCCGGTTGTTGAACCCATCGGCCACATAGAGGCTGCCGCGGCCGTCCAGGGCGAGGCCCAGCGGATCGCTCAGACCGGTGGTGGGCACTGTGCTCTGCCTGCCACTGCCCGCGGACACCTTCACCACGCGGTTGTTACCGCTGTCCGAGATGTACAGGTCCCCTGCGGCGTTCAGCGCCAGCCCGGTCGGCTGGGACAGGCCGACGGTGGGGACGGTGCTCTGAGCGCCGCCCTTCGCGGCGATCCTCACCACCCTGTCGTTGACGAAGTCGGAGATGTACAGGTCCCCGCCCCTGCCCAGCGCCAGGCCCCAGGGATGGAGCAGCCCGGTGGTGGGGACGGTCGTCTGGTCGCTGCCGTCGGAGGGGATCTTCACGACACGGTCGTTGAAACTGTCGGCGATGTAGAGGCTGCCTCCGGTGCCGACGGCGAGGCCCAGCGGGCGCGACAGGCCCACGGTGGGAACGGTCGACTGCTCCCCACCCTTCGCCTGCAGCCTCACCACCCTGTTGTTTCCCGTGTCGGAGAGGTACAGATCGCGGGCGGCGTCCCACGCCATACCGGTCGGGCGCACCACACCGACCAGGGGGACCGTCGTCTGACCGCCCCCGTCCGCCGGCAGTCTCAGCACCCGGTCGTTGCCGTAGTCGGACACGAACAGCGGCGCTCCGGTGAGTGAGTCACCGTTCCCTTGTGCCGCGCCCGCCGGACCGGCGGGCAGTGCGCAGAGCACGAGGACCCCCATGACCGCGGCCAGCCGCCCGGCCCAACCCCCTGCGTGGCCGCCGGCGCGGCCACCAGCGGGTGAAGCCTTGCTCGTTCGTGATTCCGTCTTCCTGCACTTCACGGTCGGCCCATCTGTTCTGGTCGGTCGGCAGGTCGCCGAACCGTCCTGCGGATACGGTTGCCGTCACTCAGGCCTGGAGCGGTACCGCGGGTGTGTCGGGCGCCCGTCCGGAGGCGGGACGCCGTCGTGCCCTGCGGCACCGCCCGGATCGGCGGCACGATCGATGCCTTCCCCCTCGGCACGGCACGTCCCACCGCCGTCGCCCGCTCGGCCGACGGCTCGATGTACCGCTCGGCGTACTGCTCCGGGGCCTCGGCGCCGGGCGGCGCCACAAGGACTGCGCGGCCGCGCAGCCGCGGCAAGGAAACCGGACGGTGCCCCGGGTTCGTCGGCGATTCCCTCGGGACGCTCCTCGGGCTTCCGGCCGACGGACCCGGTGCGCGAGACCCACCGTGCGCCTGCGCGACGGGCGGCCGGAGAGGCACTTAAATACCGGAGCATGACTACCGAGTCCCAGCGTTTCACCGTCTTGCTGGTCCCCGAATACCTTGAGAACAGGGACGCCGCGTCCGTGCAGGACTCAGCCGTGCGATCGGCGGTCGTGGAGGCGACCGGCGAGACGGGTGAGACCGGTTATCCCCGCTACGCCGGGGACGGGATCGTGGCCGACATCGACCCCCGTACGCGCACGGTCGAGGCCGTTCTGGTCGACGGCTCGGAGCTGGACTACGGGCTGAACGCCACCGTGGCTTCCTGACCGGACGGACATCCTGGAACAGCGACAGGTCGTTGTCAGGTGGAGGAAGGGAGTTCGTCATGCCCGCGCAGGAACCCGCAAGGCAGCCCGTCACCGAGCTGGATGCCCGATACAGCTCCGCGTTCCAGCCCCGCCCGGGTGCCGCGGAGGTCACGGCCACCGAGTGGGCCGAGGCCCAGCGGCAGATGGAGGCCGCAGAGATCTTCTGGGTGTCGACGGTCCGGCCCGACGGCCGGCTGCACGTCACCCCTGTGATCGCCGCCTGGCACGACGGAGTGCTGTACTTCTCCACCGGCAGGGGCGAGCAGAAGGCGAAGAACCTCGCCCAGGACGCACACTGCGCGCTGACCACCGGCGGGAACTCGCTCACCGAGGGGCTCGACCTGGTGATCGAGGGCAAGGCGGAGCCGGTTGCCGATCCTGCGGTCCTGGAAGCGGTGATCGCGGCGTACGAAACGAAATACGGTCCGCACATCACCTCCCCGGAAGGCACCTTCCACGGGATCGGGGACGCCTTCCGCAAGGGAGACGTGATGGTGTTCGCGGTGGCCCCGGCGACGGCGTACGGCTTCGGTCGCGACGACGGGGTCTACTCCCATACGCGGTGGGCGTTCTGAACGGTGAACGGAGAGGCCCGCACGAGGCTGTGGGTGTGACCGGGGCGCGGCGTGCGGGTCCGATGTCCGCCCCGGACAGGTCCACAGCCTCGCGGACCGTTCGAGTCGATCTCTGCTCGGCGACGACACCCGCGGGTGTCGTCGCGGCCGTCGCGGCGTGCGTAGGGTCGTCGGCATGACACTGCGACCCGTTCTGGTGAACATGAAGGCCCTTGACGACGCGGCGGTCGGCCGGTTCTGGGCGGGCGCGCTCGGCTGGCATCTCGCCGGCGAGGAAGCGGGCGCGACCGCCGTCAAACCCGCCGGCTTCGACTGGCTGGACCCGGTCGGACTCTGCGTCGATGTCATCGCCGTCCCGGAACCCAAGTCGACGACGAAGAACCGTGTGCACCTCGATCTCGCCACCACCTCCGCTGCGCATCAGGCGGAGTTGGTCGCGCGCCTGACGGCTCTCGGCGCGACGCCCGCCCATGTGGGCCAGGGAGATGTGCCGTGGACGGTCCTCGCCGACCCGGAGGGCAACGAGTTCTGTGTGCTGGAGCCCCGGGACGTCTACCGGGACACGGGGCCGATCGCCGCGGTGGTGGTCGACTGCGTGGATCCGCGGGCCATGGCACGGTTCTGGGGTGAGGCGATCGGCTGGACCCTGCACGAGGTGACCGACGATCACGCGGTGTGGCGCTCCGCCAAGGGGGTCGGCCCGTATCTCGAGTTCCTCCGCACGCCCGGCGTGAAGACCGTGCCGGACCGCGTCCATCTCGACCTGGTCCCGGACCCCGGTGACGACAAGGCGGCGGAGGTGGCCCGGCTGCGGGCCCTCGGCGCGACCGACCTCGACGTCGGCCAGGGCGACGTCCCGTGGACGTGTCTGGCCGACCCCGAGGGCCACGAGTTCTGCGTCCTCGCCCGGTCCTGACACGAAGCATTGAGAAGGGTCTGCCTCCCACCGGGGTACGCGGTGGGAGGCAGAACCGAATCAGCCCGCCTGGCGGGCGAGTTGATCGTCCAGTGCCGCGCAGAGCCAGTCGTGGATGGTCCCGGGGGTGGGTTCCGACGGGCCGATGATCTCCCCGGTGAGTTTCCAGTAGTGGTCGATGCGCGGGTCCGCGGCCAGCACCCCGCTGAGCGCACGGCGGAAGGCGGGTGTGTCACGTGCGCCGCGCGAGCGGGCGTAGGCGGAGACGAAGCAGTCGAGTGCCTCACCGCCGTGCGGTGGCCGCTCCGCCCGCAGCAGCGGCGAGGCAAGCGCGTACGCCTCGGTGAGACCGTCGTAGAGCACGGCCGGGCGGCCTCCGTCCGGCCGGTGTGCCGCGGGCCGGCCGTTGTCGGGGCCGGGGCAGGGGGCGGTGACGAAGGCGTGCAACCGGGTGAAGGCAAGTACCTGGACCGGCGTCGGGCCTTCGGGGAGTTGCGGAACCGCGTGTTCGACGATGGAGGAGACAAGCCGGGCCGGAAGGCGTGGCGGCAGCCAGCGCCGCCAGAAGCGCGCGAGCGCCGCCGTGCTGGGCGGGACGGACACGGCCCCGATCAGCCGCAGCCGCTCCGCGCGTTCCTCGGGGGGACAGTCCCGCAGTAGTCGGAGGGCCGCCTCCTGCCAGCGCAGGGCGGCCAGGCGTGAGCCGACCTGCCGCAACTGCCGCGCGACGACGTCCTCCAGCGTGTCCTCCTCGTCGAGGACACGGCCGACTTCGGGAACCGGCAGGTCGAGGGTACGCAGGGAGCGGATCAGGTGGAGCCGGTCAAGTGCCTCGGGGCCGTACCGGCGGTGGCCGCCGGTGCTTCGGACGCCTTCGGGCAGCAGACCGCGATCCGAATAGAACCGGACCGTCTTGACGGTGACACCAGCACGCTCGGCGAGCTCGCCGATGCTCCACATGCTGTCAGGAGACACGAACCTGAACCTCCCTCAGGGGGATTCCCACCGTACCGGCGAGGGGCCCCGCGACCACAGTCCGTCGGGATCAACGGCACCCGGTATCGGTCGCCCCTCGCGCCGGGGCGTCCGGCGGAGGACTGTCCGCACCCCTCCTTGTCACCAGGTCGACTCGGCGGCCCCGCCTGGCTGTCAGTCCCTGACCATTCTGCTCTCGGCACCGGGAATCCCCTTGTCCCACCAGTGCCAGTAGCGCCGGTAGACGAGTGGATCCCGGTCGGCGAGCAGTGCCGTCAGTTTCTCCGCCTCGGCGGTCAGGCCTTGCCACGCTGTCTTTCCGAGTTCGTGGAAGGCGGTCAGTTCAAGGCCGCCCTCGACCGCGCGCCACACTCCGGCGACCTGTCCGTCGACCAGCAGGGTGGGCAGGATGTCGCCGTTGCGCCGCACGACCAGCGGCCGGTATTCCCTCGGCATGACCCGGCCGGGGAGCGCGTGGGCGAGCAAGGTGCTGTCCCACATCGGGAGCAGCCTCGGGGGCGCGTGGGCGTCCTCGCCGGGTACGGTGGCGCCCTCCAGGTCGAACAGGGCGGCGCGGTCCGGACCTTGTACCCGGACCACCTGGTCTCCGAGCTCCCGCAGCGCCTGGGTGACGACCGCGCGCCCCAGCAGGGTGAACCGGGCGAAATCCTGGGCCGACGCGGGTCCGAACGCCCTCAGGTAGCTGAGCAGCAGGCGCCGCACCCCGGCCGCCTCCGCGTCCTGTGGCGCGGATCCGGAGGTGGCCGGGGAGGCGATGTAGGTGTTCGGCTGGGTGAACGACCAAGGGCCTCCGGCCGGCACGTGCTGGACCGGCGCGTAGGTCCGCAGCGCCCACCACAGCCGGCGCGCGTGCTCACCGAGCCGCCCGGCGAGGTCTGCTTCCACCTCGGCGCCCGTGTGGGGTCGCGCCAGGATCTCGGCGAGTCCTGGAAGCAACCCGTCGGCGTCGGCGTCGGTCAGCTCCGTCGAGGTGTAGCGGCGGTCGTACAGGCGGGACGCCCGCAGGCTCCTCACCATGGCGGCGTAGAAGGGTGCGTGGTCCTCGGCGTGGACGGCGTGCAGCGTGATCCTCATGAGGGTCGCCTTCACGATCCGGCGATCCGTGAACGCGGCGTCGAGATCCCCGGGCACGAAGTCCTGGACGCGGTTCCACAGAGCCAGGTACGGCGAGGCCGGCGCCTGCGCCTGCAGCGCGCAGAGCCGACGAACCGCCTCCGCCACATCGACACGTCGGCGCTCCAGCAGGAACTGACGGTCCAGGGTGGCCAGAGCGAGCTGTCGCGCGGTGAGGATCACGCCCGGATTATCCCGCCCCCGGCCCGGCTCACCGCGCAGGTACTCCATCGCGGCACGCAGTGGTCACCGGCATCGGCCTGCTCATGGCCGAAGCAGGGCCGTCAGCTCGATGGCGGCTGCTGCGACAGCGTTCTGGTGAAGGGCGTGACCGGACGCGCCAGGCTCTCACCGTCCACGGTGATGTCGACCGCCTCGTTGTAGAAGGCCAGGAGATCCCTGATCGCGCCCACCGCGGGCAACGGCTGCGGGTAGCTCCAGACGATGTTCCGCGGAACGCCGGCCGTGCCCCGCCACGACCAGTACTCGGCCGTGCCCTTGTAGGGGCAGCCGGTGTGGTGGTCGGTCGGGACGAACAGTTCCAGACGGACGTCCTCGCGCGGGACGTAGAACCGTGTCGGCAGTCCTGTTTCGAAGAGCAGGACCGGACGGCGGGTGTCGGCGACGAGTGTGCCGTCGATCTCGACCCGGACATGGCGGCTGCTCGGCAGGGCGTCCACCCGTTTGTGCGGGTCGCGCGGGTGGATGAAGATCTCTTCCTCCTCCTCGTACCAGTGCTCCAGGCCTCGTCCCGCGCGCCGGAACCACTCGAAGGCGATGTGACCGGCCAGGTCGGCGGCGGCGAACGTCCAGGCCGCGTTCTCCAGCAGCTCACCGTCGAGATCGAGATCGTAGAAGATCCGCGATCCGGTGTGCGTGCCGGTCAGGGGATTCCTCGCGGGGCGGAGCAGGTCCTCGCGGACCTCCTCGCGCGGGAAGGCGTACAGCGGCACCGGCACCTCGGGCTCCCATACGAGGACGGGGTGTCGGCTGTCCACAACGGTGACCTCGCCCTTGCGGCCGCGTACCCAGCGATCACTTGGCTCCCAGAGAAGGCCCTCCGGGGTTGTCCGGACTGCTCGCGAGGTGGGGAATGTGGTCATGACCGGCTCTCCTTCGGATCGCGTACGCGGTGACTCCGGCGTGGGGCAGGTGGTGGAGTGCGACAGGGGGTGAGGCGGGACGGGGGTGACGTGAGGCAAGGGGGGTGCGAGCGGGGCTCGGGGGCATCGCCCCCACGTTGCCAGGGGCGAGGGACACCCGCAGGTCCCGTCCAGGTCCCCTGCCCCCGCGTCGGACCCTTCAGGCGTGCGCGGTAGCGTGATGATCATGGTGGATTGGGAACTTCGGCCGGCGTCGCTTCGCGATGTGGAAGAGGTGGCCGAGTTGCGTGCCGTGGTGATGCGGGCGGATCTGGAACGGCTCGGGCGGTACGACGCGCACCGCGTACGGCAGCGGCTGCGGGACGGATTCGACCCGGCCCACACCTGGGTGATCGAGGTCGGTGGCGCGTTCGCGGGCTGCGTGGCCCTGCGCCCGGAGAACGACGTGCGCTGGTTCGAGCACTTCTACCTGGCGCCCCGTCTGCAGGGGTGCGGGATCGGCTCGGGCGTGCTGGGCGAACTGTTGGAGCGGTGTGACCGTCTCGGCGTCCCGGTCCGGTTGAACGTACTGCGGGGGAGCCCTGCCCGACGGCTCTACGAGCGGCACGGGTTCACGGTCGAGACCGAGGACCCGGTGGATGTCTTCATGGTCCGTGGGCCCGGCTGACGGGCGCCGGAACGGCTTCCGGTGGAGCGGGCGGAACGGGCGGGCGAAACGGGCCCCGTTCCTCGCGCCGTCACGCCGGTGGGTCCCGGCCGGTCGGCCCTCGTGTAGGGCCGACCGGCCCTACACGGCCCTGGCCCGCGCGGGGACGATGGATGGATGTCCCAGGACGACGCCCTTCACGAACTCGACCGGCGGGAGTGCCTGCGCCTCCTGGCCAAGGTCCCGGTCGGCCGCGTGGTGTACACCCGGCAGGCACTGCCCGCGGTCCTTCCCGTCAATTTCTGCCTGGACACGGACAACTCCGTCCTTCTCTGCACCTCCTCGGACTCGGACCTCGTCCGCGCGATCGACGGAGTCGTGGTCGCCTTCGAGGCGGACGAGTTCGACGCGGAGACCCGGTCCGGCTGGAGTGTGGTCGTGACCGGACGCGCCGGGGTCATGACCGATCCCGCCGAGCACGAACGGCTGTCGCAGGTCGGTCCGAGCTCTTGGATACCCTCGCGGAACGCGGTTTTCGTGCGGATCGACTCCGATATGGTCACCGGCCGCGACCTCAGGGGAGTACGCGGCGCGGTGTGACGGCTCGTCCGTGTTCCGCGGGGCCCAGCGGCTCGTACCAGCCACGGCGCCAGGCACGGCGTGACGAACACGTGTGCCGCTCGCCCGTCCTGGGCACAACACCGGAACCACCAGGGCATCAGACCCGCGATCGGGGGTACCTCCCCCTGTGGAGGTACATGATGTTCGAGGCAGGCGACATCCGTGAATGGCGTGGTCATGACGTGCTGGACCCCGGTGGGCACAAGATCGGCACCCTGGAATCCGTCTACGTCGACACGGCCACCGACAGCCCTTCCTTCGCCACCGTGACCGTGGGCCTGCCCACGCGCCGTCGCCTGGTGTTCGTACCCCTGGACCACGCGACCGTCGGACCGGGCTATCTGAAGGTCGCTCACGACAAGAACCTGGTGAAGAAGGCCCCGTCCATCGACACGGACGGCGTGCTGCCCGCGACGGACGAGCCGGAGGTCTTCGCGCACTACGAAATCGAGTACACACCGGGCGTCAAGGGCGAGCGCCGTCTCGCCCGTCGCTGATCGCCGAACGCCGCCGGGAGAGCCCATGAGCCTGTTCCTGTTCCTGATCCTTGTGGCCCTCGTCCTGGGCATCATCGGATTCGCCGCCCATGGGCTGTTCTACCTGCTGATCATCGGCTGCCTCGTCCTGGTCGCCGACCTCGCCTACGCCGGAGTGCGCTTCCGCCGCGGCGGCCGGAAACAGCGCGTCGCCCGGTGAGCCCGGCAGGCCCGGATGCCGGACGGCACACGATCCGAACCTGCCCTCGCGACCCGGCGGGACGCCCGCCCCTCGCCGCCTTCGGCCCTCCTCAGCCGCCCAGGTACGGGCTGTAGAGCGCGGACAGGAAGCGGGTGACGATGACCTCGCGGGTCGCCGCCGGGAGGGCGTCCAGGAGGCGGTTGACCGGGGCCATCCGGGCCGCGTTCTCGCCGGTCAGGTCGACACCGGCGGCGGGGAGCAGCGCCGCGAAGGACGCGTTGTCGAGTTCGGTCAGATCCACCTGCTGGAGCAGGTCGACGATGTCCGCCGGGGGTGTCGGGGGCCCGAGCGGACGGACGATGCCGACGCAGTCGCGCAGGACGGTGAGCAGTTCCTCGACGCCGTGTTCGCTGACTCCGGTGAGGGTCAGATGCAGGTTGGCCGGGAGGCCGTCGAGGCTGAGCTGGGGCTGGAGGAAGAAACCCCGGGCGCGGGTCTCGTCGGCGAGGGCGAAGAGGTCGAGCGGGGTCTCGTCGGCCGGGTCGGTGCCGATGGCGACGAGGGTGGCCTCGGGGGTGCCGAGGACGGTGAGGCCGTCGATGGACCCGACGCCATCGATCAGTCGCCGGGTCGCCGCCAGCGCGGCACGGCCGAGTTCGCGGTAGCCGTCGGCGCCGAGGGCCTGCAGCGTGGCCCATGCCCCGGCGAGGGGTCCGGCTCCCTTGCTGCTCTGGATCGTGGAGTTGACGACGCTGTAGCCGGGCCAGGCGGCGCAGGCGTAATAGGCGTTGAGGCGCAGTGCCTCGTCGCGGAACAGCAGTACGGAGGCGCCCTTGGGGGCGTAGCCGAACTTGTGCAGGTCGCAGGAGAGCGAGGTGACACCGGCGACGGAGAGGTCGAAGGGCGGGACGGGCGCGCCGGCCTCGGCGAGCCAGGGCAGCAGCCAGCCGCCGACGCAGGCGTCGACATGGCAGGGAATGCCCCGGGCGGCGGCGTCGGCGGCTATCTCGGCGACGGGGTCGATGACGCCGTGTGCGTAGGACGGAGCGGAGGCGACGACGAGGACGGTGTTCTCGTTGCAGAGCGCGGCCATCGCGGCCGGGTCGGCGCGGTAGGTCTCGGGGTCGACGGGTGCGCTGCGGACGGTGACCCGCAGGTAGCTGCCGGCCTTGTGGAAGGCGGCGTGGGCGGTGACCGGGACGACGATCTCCGGGGCGAGGACATCGGGGCGGGCGTCCCGGGCGGCCTTCACCGCGAGAATGATCGACTCGGTTCCGCCGCTGGTGAAGATGCCCGGGGTGGTGTCGTCGCCGCCGAGCCGGGCTGCCGTCGCGCCGACGACCTGGCGTTCGAGGGTGACGATGCTGGGGAAGGCCGTCGGGTCCAGGCCGTTGACCTCCATCATCGTCAGGTAGGCCCGTTCGGCGGCTTCGCGGACCTCGGGACGGCCGCTGTCGTAGACGTAGGCGGTGGTGTGTCCGCCCCGGGTGGGCAGGTCGGCGGCGGTGAGGACGGTGAGTTCGGCGAGGAGGTCGGCGCCGGTGCGGCCCGTCTCGGGCAGACCGGGGTGGGCGGCCCGCGCGGGGACGGTCGCCTGCTGGGGAGTCGTCATCAGGGGGTTTCCGTTTCTTGCGCGGCGCGGCGGCGGCCGTAGGCGCGCAGGGCAGGCAGCGAGAGCAGCATGAGCAGGGCGGGGACGAGGCTGAAGCCCAGAAGGATTCCGGTTCGCGCGGTGGCGGTCTGGGCGACCGGATGGTCCAGGGTCGAGGAGACGAAGCCGGTGGCGGCCAGGGCGATCGAGTAGGCCCCCGGTCCGGCGGCGAGGCCGACGGTCTCACCGGCCGTCCACAGTCCGGTGAACGCTCCGGACTGGACCTGGCCGGTCCTGGCCTTGTCGGCGTGCACGGTGTCGGGGAGAAGGGCGAGCGGCAGGACCTGCAGGGCCGCGTAGCAGACGCCGAGCAGCCCGCACAGTGCGAGCGTCGCGACGACCGCCACGGTGCCGCTGCCGCTGCCGGCCGCCGGGAGCAGGGCCGCCGCGCCGGCGGCGTATCCGCAGGTCGCGACCGTGAGGCAGCGCAGTCTGCCCCAGCGTCCGGCGGCCTTGGCCCAGAGCGGGACGGCGACGGCGCTGGGTGCGACCAGGCAGACGAAGAGCATCGAGGTCAGGCCGTAGCCGCCTAGGCGGTAGGTGGCGACGTAGGGCGCGGCGGCGAGCATGATCGCGACGGCGGCGGCCTGCAGCACGAACGAGGCGAGCAGCGCGAAGAACGCCCGGTTGCCGCGTGCCGTACGGAAGGCCTCGACCAGGCCGAGGGGCTCGAGTCCGGGTCGGGAGCGCACCCAGCGGGTACCGAGGGCGGGCACCATCAGGACGGCGGCGATGACAAGGCCCACGGCCACGCCCATCACTCCGTACCCCGTACGGCCGCCGCCCGCGACGCCGACCACGAGCGGGGCCGCGCCGCCCGCGACGAGGATCCCCAGGGTCAGGAAGACGATCCGCCAGACCATGATCCGGGTGCGGACGGCCGGTACGGACGACATCTCGGCGGGCAGGGCCACGTAGGGCACCTGGAACAGTGAGAAGGCGCTCGCGGCCAGTACGAAGGTGACGGTCACCCAGACCGCTGCACCCGTGCCGGTCATCGGGGACAGGAACATCGCCGCGAACGCGGCGGGCAGCGCGAGCCCGCCGGCGACGAGCAGTCGGGTCCGTCGGCCGGTACGGACGGCCTCACGGTCGCTGGCGGCGCCGACCAGGGGGTTGAAGACGGCGTCCCACGCCTTGGGCAGGGCGACCACGAGTCCGGCGATTCCGGCGGGGACGCCCAGCGCGTCGGTCATGAAGTAGAGCAGCAGCAGGCCGGGGACGGTGGAGAAGATGCCCGTGCCGACCGAGCCGATGCCGTAGACGAGGAGCCGGCGCCGGGTGAGTTCGCCGTCGGTGGCCGGGGGGACCAGGGCGGTCGTCATACGTGCCCCTGGTCGCGCGGGTCCCGGGCGGCGAGCCCGAGATCCCTCAGGACGAGGCCGCGCAGGTGGGCGCGAAAGCGCGGGACCTCGGAACGGATGCCCGAGCGGCAGAAGCCGTGCGTGCTCCAGAGCACCGTCCAGACGGTCATCTCGATGTCGGCGGGTGCGGCGGTCCCGGCGGGCAGTGCGGCCGGGACGACCTCGCGCACGGTGTCGCGGACCGCTTCGATCAGCGGGCGCGCGTACGCGGCCTCCAGATTCGCGAATTCGGCGGCGTCGGAGAGCCAGCGGCGCATCCACAGGGCCGGGATGTGCGGCTGGTCGAGACAGAAGTCCAGGTACCGGTCGACGAGGCCGGTGACGGCGGCGACCGGCTCGGTGGGCGCGAGCTCCCGGAAGGCGGCCAGCGCGTCCGTCAGTACCCGCTGCTCGGCGAGGTGGGCCCGGAGCATGACCTCCCGGTAGAGGTCCGGCTTCCCGCCGACGTGGTAGGCGACGGTGGCCATGTTCAGCCCCGCGTCGGCGGCGATCCGGCGGGTGCTGGTGCCGTCGTAGCCGTGCTCGGCGAAGAGGGTGGTGGCGGCCGCGATGATGCGTTCACGGCTGGCGTCGGCGGGCGGTGGCGCGGGGGCCGGTGTGGCGGGTGGCGAGTCGGGCATGGCGGGAGACTACGCGGACGACAGGCGCCGATCAATCGATTGATGGAGAGCAGTTCCCTTCCCCGGACCCGCCGGCCCGTCGGCCCTCCGGACACCTCGGCGCGCACCTCTGCGAAGACCTCGGCGAACACGTCGGGCGGACACCCCTACCGGGCGCCCCGGCCGAACGACCCGGCCGAACCCGCCCGTTGCCCGGTACCGGGTGGGCGCGCGGGCCGCCCATGGGAAACTTCGGCGGACCCGAGCCTCAGGGCTGTGACGCAAACCACAGGGCGTCGGGCAGATTTTACCCGGCGACATGATCACGGAGGCCCTGGCAGCCGTACCCCCTGCGATACCCGAACATCACGTCAGGAGGCATCATGCCCGTCTCACGCAACATGGCAGGAACGGTCTTCGTGGGCGGCGCCGTGGCCCTGACCCTCGCCGCTCTCGTCTACCCCACCATGCTCGGCGTCCAGACCACGTCCAGCGCTCAGACCCGCGTCATCGCGAACACCCAGTGGGGCCCGCTCACCGAGGCCGACCGCGACTTCGTCGTCAAGGTCCGCGCGGCCGGGCTGTGGGAGTACCCGTTGGGTGAGATCGCGCTGAAGAAGGGCTCGACACCGGCGATGCGGGAGGCCGGCAAGCACCTGATCGTGGGGCACGCCCGCCTCGACGATATGGACCGCAAGGTCGCCCTGCAGCTGAACATCACCCTGCCGAACCAGGCGTCTCCGCAGCAGCAGCAGTTCGTGGCGACCTCCGTGGCGCAGAACGGCAAGCAGTTCGACACGACCGCCGCCAACATCCTGCGCGTCACCCACGGCAGCATCTTCCTGGTCATCGCCAAGGTCCGGGCCACCACCGAGAACACGCTCGTGCGCAATCTCGCGAACCTCGCGAACGACACGGTCCTCGACCACATCACGATGATGGAGAAGACCGGCACCATCAACTTCGACCAGGTCCTCGCCCAGCAGAGCGCCCCGCCGACGCTCCCCAAGGACCAGCTCACGCCGCCCCCGCCGCAGCCGGGCGCCCCCCTGGTCGTCCTCACGGCGCGGCCCGACCTGAACGTGCACACGGACACCCCGACGCCCAGCCCGCAGGTCGGCTGACGGGCCCGCGCCGGCGGCTCCGCTCCGGAGGCTTCAGACGGGTCGGGCGCCCTGCCAGCCGTCGTGGTGCAGGACCTCCTCCAGCGGCAGCCGCGGGCCCGGCCGGAACGTGCCGCGCAGCGGGTGGGCCGTCGGCAGCAGGGCGCCCTGCCGGACGGTGGGCGGCAGACCGAGCAGGTCGGCGACCTCCTGCTCGCGGTCCAGGTGGACCGCCGTCCAGGCGGTGACCAGTCCGCGGCTGCGGGCGGCCAGCGCATAGCTCCAGGCCGCGGGCAGCAACGACGCCCACAGGCCGGCCTGGTTGCCCGTCGGCAGCGTTCCCTGGGCCACTTCGAGACAGGGGATCACCAGGACCGGCACCCGGTGCAGCCGGTCGGCCAGCGCACGGGCGGCGGTGAGCACGGAGCGCGGCGCCTCGGGAAGCTCCGGCAGCCGCTCCAGCGCGGCGGCGTTACGGTCGTAGAACGCGGCCCGGTACACCTCGGCCACCTCCGCGCGGATCCGCGGGTCGGTGAGCAGGATCCAGCGCCAGTTCTGCCGGTTGCTGCCGTTCGGAGCCTGCAGGGCAATGCGCAGGCAGTCCTCGACCAGGTCCCGGTCCACCGGCCGGTCCAGGTCCAGGCCGTGCCGCACCGACCGCGTGGTGGTGAGCAACTCCTCGCAGGACAGGGGAAGTTCATCGGTCACGGCAGCAGCACCGCCCGGAGGACGAGGCCCAGGTAGGTGGCCACGACAAAGCCGATGGCGGTGGGCAGAGGCCACCCACCGCTCCCGGCGGCCAGGAACCGCCGGAAGCCCCGGACGGGGAGGATGACCGCCAGGCAGGGCAGCAGCCCGAGCGGGCCCTGCGGCGCGAACACCAGCACCTGGCAGCCGACCGCGCCCGCCGCGAGGCCCGCGGTCACGACGGCGGCGCGGCGGGGGCCGAGAGCGGTCGAGTAGAAGCGGGCGCCCGGTGGTGCCTCCCAGGCGGTCTTGCGGGCGAACTCGAAGTGCAGGAGCACGCAGGCGCACAGGGCGAGCAGCGCGGGCCCCCGCCAGTCCGCGGTGACCGTCCCCGTGGCGACGAGCGACCCGTAGACGTAGCCGCCGAGCAGCAGTTGCACCGGGTAGGTGGCCGCCAGGCCGAGCAGGGGTCGTTCGCGTACCGCGGGCGACACCCGCTCCAGTACGGCGAGGAACAGTCCGTACCCGAGAACGGCGAGGATCAGCAGGGCGTCGACGGCCGAGCGGGCGCCGTTCAGGACGGTCACCACCACGGTGATCGCGGCCATCGCGCCGCGCAGTTCGGTCGCGGTGATCGCGCCGGTGACGAGCGGCCGGTCCGGGTGGTGGACACGGTCGTGGGCGAGGTCCTTCTGCTCGTCCAGCATCCGCAGGAAGAGCAGCGCCAGTACGACGGTGACGACCCGGACCCAGGTGGCGGCGGACGGACGCCAGGCCGTGCCGGACGCGGCCACCGCCGAACCCTCCAGCGTGAGGACCCACAGCAGTCCGTACGTGACGTAGACGTGCGGCCGGAACATGCGCAGCACGAAGCGGCCCAGTCGGGCGGGCACGTGCGGGACGGCGACGGTGGTCACTGCGGCCCTCCGGGTGGGTTCGTGGTGCGTGGGTTCGTGGTGCGTGGGTGCGTGTCGGTCGGGTGCGTGTCGGGTGGGTGCCTGGCGGGTGGGTGCGTGTCGGGTGGGTGGGGGCGCGGTCATGCGGCCTTGTGCGCGGTCGGTGCGGAGAGGGCACGGGCCGGTCGGACGGTGTCCGCGTCGGCGAGCCGGATCCGGGCCTCGGCGGCCAGGCCGCCCGGCTGCCGCAGGGTGCACTCGATGTCGGCGCCGGGCCGGACCGGTGCGGTCCGGCACTCCAGCGGCAGATCCATCTCGGCGAAGCGGCGGAAGCGTGCGGCCAGGGCGACGGGCAGCACGCTGGACGTGCGCACGGTCCCGGCGGCCAGGGAGGCGCGCAGGGCGAGTTGGCGGAAGGCCTCCAGCTCCAGCATCCCGGGCACGTGGTCCACCCAGTGGTCGTACAGGGTCGGATGCGTGGTCTCGGCCAGCACGCGTGCGGTGTGGGTGCCGTCGTCCGCGGCGCGCGGCGCGGAGAGGACCGTGTTGGCCGGGGCACGCCGGCCGACGAGGGCCGGGGCGACGCGTGGTCCGCGCAGGGCCACGGGGACGGCGGGCAGCCCCAGCGCGTCGCGCTGTCCGGCCCGCAGGCTCGTCCACTCCGCGGGCGGCATCCAGGAGTAGTCGATGCGGGCCAGCAGTGCTTCGCGGGCGCCGATGGTCAGCGTGAAGGCCAGCCGCAGGCCCCGCGGTCCGGTCCGGGTGTGGAACCGCTGCTCGATCCGGGCGGCGATGACCGCCTCTGTGGGGCGGTCGCGGCGGGTGAGGGCTGTCTGGTCCGGCGCCTCGAACTCGACCGCTCGCAGCAGGAACTTGTGTCCCAGGGGCACACCGAGGTAGCGGTGGGCCACGACGAAGATGCCCTGCCGGCAGGCCTCCAGCAGCAGGTAGGGATCATGCTGGGCGCGGAGGCCGAGCGTGTCGTCGTAGAAGGGGTGGCGGCGGGGGAACCGAGCGGCCAGGCGTATCTCGTCCTCGCCGTGGCGCTCGGCGTCGGTCAGGAAGATCTCCGCGACCGCGGAGCGGTGCACCAGTTGCTTGGGAAGTGTCCGGGTGAACTGCATGGGCCGCTCCTCAGCTCGGGGTGGCTCGGACGGTTTCCAGGTGGCGGCGCCAGGTGTCCGCGTCGGCGCTGTCCAGTACGGGCGCCCGGCCGGGCTGCCGCATGGGGAGCACCGTGGAGCCGACGATGACGGTGTCCCACGGGTCGAGGTCGGTCCCCCGCTCCCAGGCGGTCTCCAGCAGGGTTCGCGGGCCGGCGGCCGGGTCGGCGCCCCCGTGCCGGGACACGGCGTCGCGCAACCGGGCGACGGCGGGGTCGAATTCGAGGTCCCGGGGCTTGCTCGCGGCGTACAGCAGGCCGGTCAGTTCCCGGGCGTGCGCGGTGCGGTCCTCGTCGGCGAGGGCGGAGCGGAACAGCCGGTCGCGCGTGGTGTCGTCGAAGTGGACGGCCAACTCGCGCAGCACGTCGGCGGGTTCGTCGGGCGTGTGCGCCAGGTTCAGCAAGTAGCTGTAGCGGCCGAGGAGATGACGCAGTTGGCCGGGGCGGCGGGCGCCCGGGTCCGTAGGGCCTTTGAGCCGGGTGAGCTCGACCGACGCGGGCACGTCCAGGTCGTGCAGGGGGCGGACGAGCAGGACGAGGGCGTCGGCGTCCTCCAGGAAGAGCGCGGCCAGCCGCCTGCGGTACGGGGTGGCGAGATTCCACTGGAAGTACCACAGGGAACGGATCATCGTGCGGGTCAGCCGGGTGATCTCCGCGCCGACGATCCTGAAGCCCCGCCCGGTCAGCCAGTCCACGGCCGCGTCGAGTGCCCGGGTCACGACGGCGTCGGGCTTGAGCAGCAGCGTGGCGTGGCGGTGGGCGAAGCCGGTGATGTCGTCGGTGAGGGCGGCGAGTTGCCCGTGGCTCTCCTGGTAGTAGGTGTCGGCGCCGTACAGCCGTTGCTTGTCGGGTTGGCAGGTGAGCAGGGGGGAGACAGGTATGCCGTACGAGGGCTCGGCGGGGTGGGCGGGGGTCATCGGTGGGTGCTCCCGTCGGGTCGGGCGGCGGCCGGCTGCCTGCGCGGGGCCGGGCCGAGGTAGCCGCTCGCGAGGCAGTGGTCGAGGAGGCGGCGCAGGTAGGGGCGTCCGCCGGAGGCGGCCGGGCGGCGGCCGAAGGCCTCTGCGTGGGTGGCGTCGAAGCGGACGCGGCGCCTGAAGTAGGGGGCGTACAGGGAGACGACGCGGTCGTAGTAGGGGCGTTCCCTGCCGGGCAGGGCCGGGGCGGAGAACGCGGACGGGGGGACGAACCGCGGTACGTGGAACGACGGGTACTCGGCGAGGACGTCGGACATGTCCCGCAGGGTCAGTTCGTGGCCGACGGCGTGCAGGGTGCGGCCCTCGGCGTCCTGGAAACGGGTGGTGGCCTCGGTGACCAGGTCGGCGACGCGGTCGACCGGGACCAGGTCGAGGACGGCGTCGTAGTGGCCGGGCACGGTGCGCACCAGGCCTCTGGTGAGGACCCGGAGCACGGGATAGATGGTCTTGAAGTCGCGGACACGGCCGGTGCGGGTGGCGCCGGTGACGATGCTGGGGCGCACCACGCACACGGGCAGGCCGTCCGCCGCGGCCTTGCGGACCAGGCTCTCGGCGGCCAGTTTGCTCTGCTCGTAGTCGTTGCCGGGGCGTTGGCCGAGGTCGAGTTCGTCCTCGCGGGCGATGCCGTCGCGTTCCCCGCACACGTAGGCGGTGCTGACGTGCACCAGTGGGGTGCGGGCTGCCACGGCGAGGTCCAGGACGTGCCGGGTGCCCTCGACGTTGACGCGTTCGTACCGGTCCTCGGGGAGTCCGAAGTCGGTGAGGGCGGCGCAGTGCACGATGCGGTCGGCGGTGGCGGCGAGCCGCCGGTCGTCGTCGCCCAGTCCGAGGCCGGGGCGGGTGATGTCACCATTGATCCGGGTGAGGGTGCCGGGACCGGGAGCCAGTCTTCTGCCGTTGTTGCGTACGAGGTCGCTGTTGCGGTGCAGCAGTGCCAGCACGGTGTGGCCCGCGGCGGTGAGCCGGGCGGTCACCTCGGCGCCCACGAAGCCTCCGGCGCCGGTCACCAGCACCGTCATCGGGTCGGATGCCATCGGGTCGGACGTCATCGGCTCGGCCATCGGTGATTCCTCCGCGCGGTACGTCGGGTGGGTGCCGTCCGGGAGTCGGGTGCCGTCACGGCGACCGGTGGGGCTGGGCCCCGTTGCCGGTCAGCAGGTCGCGGGCCTCCTCGATCGGCAGCTCCGCGCCGAGGTGGGCGCCGATGCGCAGCCAGTCGTGGCCCAGTTGCAGGGTCGCGCGCCAGGTGTCGGCGGAGTCGAAGGAGAGCGGGAAGGAGTCGGCTCCCATGGCGCCGCGTACCAGGACGATGAAGAGGCGCAGCTCGGTCAGCAGGGCGTCACCCTCCTTCGCCGAGTGCACGCCGAGCCGCAGCAGTTCCCCGGCGCGCACCCCGATCGACCGGGTGGCGGCCGGCAGCAGGTCCGTGCGGCGCACGAGGTCGGAGTCGGCGGGCAGCGGGTTGACGCCGTGGGCGCTGGCCAGTCCGCGGAGCGCGGCGTGCACGGCGCGGCGCGCGGTGAGTTCGGCGACCCGCCACTGACCGCGTCGCAGCGCTCCGGTCAGATCCTCGACGGCGTTCTCGACGACCACGTTGGACCACACGAGGGCCATGGCGGCGGCGGCGAAGCGGTCGGCCGGCACGGGCATGAGGTCGATGGCACGGGGTCCCCCGACGGCCGCTCCGCGCACGGACAGCAGCGGCTGTGCGGTGGAGGGCGGCGGGGTCACGGGGCCGGGCGGGGCGGCGAGCGGCAGTGCGGGGGTGACGGTGCCGCCGCCCTTCCAGGCGAGGCGGACCAGCCCGTAGCGCAGGAAGGCGGCGAGCAGCGGGCCGGGGTCGGTGACGCCGCTGCCCGCCGTGTCGGCCAGTACGCGGGGCAGCGGCCTGCCCAGGACGAGGGAGCGCCAGACGGCTCCGGCGTCGTCGCCGAGGGCGAACACGTCCTGGCGGCCGCGGATGACGTGGACCCGTTCACCGGTCTGCCAGGTGGTGACCCCGGCACGGCGTTCGACGGTGAGCCGCTCCGGCTGCCGGGGGACGCCGGTGAGTCCGAGGTCCTCGGCGAAGTCGAGGCAGGCGGTGAGGTGTTCCTGTGCCGCGCCGGCGTCGGCGGGCCCAAGGGCGGCCGCCTCCAGTTCCCAGTAGCGGTCGCGTACGTCCGCCCGGCCGGCCCGGTCCAGTTGCATGGAGAGCCACTTGGGTTCGAGATAGGTCTCGCCCAGGCCGGCCGCCCAGGACTTGACGCTCTGCACGAGGGCGGCGCGGGTCCAGTCGACGGCCTCCTCGCGCTCGCCGAGGCACAGCAGCGCCGTCGCGTGCCGCAGGGACTGCCGGGCCCGGTGTGCCCACCAGTCCGCGGTGATCCGGCGGAACCGCTCCACGGGCAGGGTCGCCTTCACCTCCTCGATGAGGGCGTGGCCGCGCAGCGGGTGGCTGTGCAGGACCCGTTGGCAGCGGTTGAGGAGATCCTCGGAGAGCCGGCCGGGCCGTTCGGCGCCCTCCTCCACCGCCTGGAACTGGTCGGTGAGTTGACGCACCGTCCGGGTGCGGATCTCCACCCGCCTGCCGTCCACGAACAGCAGCGACGGCATGGTGGGCAGGTCGTCGTCGCAGCGGCCGACGAGCAGGAAGTCGATGTCGGAGGAGGGGTTGCCGAACCCCTCCGCGATGGATCCCTCCAGGGTCACGGCCCAGTCGGTACCAGGGGGCAGTTCGGACAGGGACTTGTCGAGCAGGTCCTGCAGCCGGTCCTCGGTGAGGATCACTGGGTCTCCGTTCGGGGGCTGTCCGGGTCGGCGGCCGGAGTGTCGGGGGGCGGGTCGGCGAGGACGGTGACCGTCCCGGCGGCGCCGTCGACCCGTAGCAGGGCACCGGTGCGGATCTCGGTGGTGGCTCCCTTGACCTGGACCACCGTCGGAATGCCCAACTCCCGTGCGACGACGGCGACATGGGTGAGGGGGCTGCCGCGTTCGATGACCAGGGCGGCCGCCGAGGACAGCGCGGTCACCCAGCCGGGGTCGGTCCGGTAGGCGAGCAGGATGCCGCCGCCGATGTCGCGCGGGAAGTCGGTGACCACGGCGGGCCCTTCGGCGACACCGGGGCAGCAGGGGACGCCGCTCAGCTCGCGGGCACCGCTGCGCGCGGCCGGGCCGCCGGTCCAGCCCGCGCGTTCCAGGTTGCCCGACCAGTACGGGGCGCCCCGGGTGGTGAAGCGGGCGGGTGCGTGCAGTGAGGCGTCGGCGGCCTGTTGCCTGCGCCGCAGGACGACGAGGTCCCGCAGTTCGGTGTGCGCGATCATGCCCTCGTAGGCGCCCCGGATCTCCTCCAGGCGCAGCAGGAACACATCGTCCCAGGCGTCGATGGCCCCGGCGCGCGCCAGATCGCGGCCCAGGGCGCGCAGCATCCGCTTGGCCGCTCCGAAGGCGCGGGTGCGGCAGAACCTGAGCCGTTCCCGGTCGGCGAGCGCCGCGCGGGCCTTGCCCCGCACCCGTTCGTACAACAGGCGTCGTGGGCCGCGCAGTTGCTCGTCGAGATAGGCGTCGGCGTCGCCGCCGCGGTCCGGCGTGCCGCCGTCGGCGGTGTCCGGCAGGGTGTCGCGCAGCAGTGCGAACAGACCTGCCGGGTTCTCGTGCAGGTCGGGGACCTCCAGTTTGAGTTCATCGGGGCTGCGGTAGCCGTAGTCGGCGATGTACGCGTCGACGGCGGCCAGGAACCGGGTGTGGCCGGCGTCGCGCAGTGCCCGGTGGGCCTCGGCGTCGGGGGTGCGTTCGAGCAGACGCAGGATGTCGGTGTCGGCGCGGGCCTGTGCGGCCAACTCAAGCAGTGCCCAGACCGGTTCGGCGGACTCCACGGCTTCGCCGGGGGCCGCCGCGGCCCAGGTGAACCATTCGGGCGCCTCGGGCAGCCATCTGCGGGTGAGCAGCGCGAGCAGGCCCACGGAGAGCAGGATCGTCGCGTCGAGGGTCTGCATCGGGCCCCATTTCTCGATGAGTTCCCGCTGCAGTCGCCGGAATCGGCGGTAGGTCTCGTCGCCGGGCAGGGCGTCGTAGTCGACATTGTTGAATACCGCGTACGCGCGATAGAAATCTCGGTGAAACGTCTCCACGGATTTCCGGATGGTGAGGAATCTCGTGGCGAAGATCACCGTGCGGGCGAGGCGGGCGACTTGGCCGCGCACTCCGGGCCGGGGTGTGAACGGATGGAGCGTGTCGGCGACTTCGTCGGAAATGCTCTCGGCGACGCCCAGGGATTTCTCCAGGACGCGCCGGTTGAGCGGGTAGAGCGGGGCGAGGCGGACCATGCGGTACCAGTGGAGGAGGTTGTAGTAGACCCGTCCGTGGACATGGCCGAGCAGGTGCGGGGTCCACTCCTGCACCTCGCGCAGTCGTTCGCCGCGGACGCCCAGGGCGCGGGCGTAACTGTCGTATACCTTCGCGTAGGTGTCGGCGGCGAAGCTGTAGGTGAGCGGCGAGACGACACCGCTGAAACTCTCGATGATGTTGGAGTTGTCCCAGATCCGCAGCTCGCCCTCGGGCTCCGCCGTGGGACCCGCGACCGGGGCGGGGGCGGTGATCGGCCGGCTCTGCAGAATCCACAAGGCGCCCTCGGCGATGGCCCATTCGATGTCCTGGGGGGCGCCGAGGAGAGCGGTGGCGCGGACTCCGGCCTCGTGCAGCCGGGCGAGGTCGGCGGCCGTCAGGGACAGCGCGGCGCGGTCCTCTCCGGTGACCGCCGACACCTGGCAGCCGGGTCCCGATCCGGCGTCGTAGCGCTCCAGTTGGTCACCGATCACCGTGGTCAGCGCCTCGCCGGTGGTGGCGTCGAGGACGACGGTGTCGGCGTCGACCGCGCCCGAGACCAGCCCCTCCCCCAGCCCGTGGACGGCACTGACCACCTGCCGGTCGGTGCGTCCGGTCGTCGGGTCGGCGGTGAACAGCACGCCGCTTCGCTCGGCCGCGACCATGCGCTGCACGATGACGGCGACACCGCCGGCGTCGGGCGGCAGTCGGTGCCGCGCGCGGTAGCGCAGGGAGCGTTCGGAGAAGGCGGAGGCCCAGCAGCGGCGGACATGGGCGATGACCTCGCCGAGGCCGCGGATGTTGAGGAAGCTGTCGAACTGGCCGGCGAAGGAGTGGCGTGCGCCGTCCTCCTGCGCGCCGGACGAACGCACGGCCACGGCTCCGCCCCCGGCCAGTCCGTAGGCCAGTCCGATGGCGTCGGTGAGGTGGTCGTCGAGCGGCGCGGCCTCGATGAGACGTGCGGCCTCCGCGGCGACTTGGCCGGGGTTCGACTCCCAGCCGTCGGCGAGCAGCCGGGCCAGGCGCTCGTCCAGTCCGCTGTCGCGGCAGAATTCCGCGAATACGTCGAGGCCGATGATCGACCAGCGCGGTACTTGAAATCCGGACGCGGTCAGGGTGTGCAGGTTCTTCCCTTTTCCACCGGCCCATTCGATGGTAAGGGATTCGTCACTGGATGGTGTGAGGACGTGCGGGGACCGGTGTTCGGATCCCGTGGTGGGCGACAACGCGTTTCCCCTCCAAGGGTGTTACTCGACCTCGCCCGAATGTTGCACAGCAGAGCCGGTCAAAAAAACTCCGGCGGGCCGCGGCAGTCGCTTTTCGGTCGTCGTAGGCTTTTCAATTTCCGGGTCGCGCGCCGCGGTTCGGGCCACCCCCTGGGGACCCGGCGACTTACGGGACGATCCGGCCGAAGCCGGTCGAAGCCGCCGGGGAGGCGCCCGGGGCGCCGCGGACGGAACAGGGCGGCGTCACCGCATGCGTCACGGGTCGGCACCGCATGCGTCGGGGGTCGGCACCGGCCGGCCGGTGCGGCGACAGGAACGCGGCACGGCGGGCCGCCGCACCCGCCCTGATCTCCGCAAAGCCACACGTTCGGACACAGGGAAGGGTCGACCAGAAAGGAAAGCAACAAATATTGACGCAATCGACCAGCGCGCGTAACTTCCGACTCAGTCGTCAGGCAGCCTGAACTCGGCTGTCCCGTGGGCGAGTTGTAGCTCCACCCTCCACCTTGGGAGCACACATGCACAGAAGAAGATCTGTGTCCTCGCGTCTCTTCCCCTATCCGGCGGCCGGGCCACTGCCCCGACCGGCCCGACTTCGTCGCGCCCTGCTGTCCGTCGCCGCCATCCTCGGCCTCCTGCTGACCGTCCTGGTCGCCGTGCCCGGTGTCGCCCAGGCCGCGGGATCACAGCCCTGCGACATCTACGCCGGCGCGGGCACCCCGTGCGTCGCCGCCCACAGCACGACACGCGCTCTGTTCTCCGCGTACAACGGCCCTCTCTACCAAGTCACCCGCGCCTCCGACGGCGCGGCCTCCGACATCGGGCTGCTGTCGGCCGGCGGCTACGCGAACGCCGCCCAGCAGGACAGCTTCTGCGCGAACACCACCTGCAGCATCTCGAAGGTGTACGACCAGACGTCCCGCCACAACGACCTGTTCCCCGGCCCCGCGGGCACGGCCGGAATGGGTGCGGACCGGGGCGCGGACGCGAGTGAGCTGTCGGTCACGGCGGGCGGCCACAAGGTGTACGGGATCTGGATCTCCCCCGGCGTCGGCTACCGCTCGCACGGCGCCGCCTCCGGGGCCGCCGTCAACGGCCAGGCGGAGGGCGCCTACATGGTCGCCAGCGGCACCCATGTCGGCTCCGCCTGCTGCTTCGACTACGGCAACGCGGAGTCCACCCCGGCCGACACCGGCAACGGCCACATGGACGCCGTGTCGATCGCCACCACCTGCTACTTCGCGCCCTGCAGCGGCTCAGGACCCTGGATCGAGGCCGACCTGGAGAACGGCATGTTCCAGGGCGACAACGGCTCCAACACCGCGAACAAGGGCAACAGCAGCACGTACGTCACGGCCGTCCTGAAGAACAACGGGCAGACCACGTACGCGCTCAAGGGAGGCAACGCGCAAACGGGCGGCCTGACGACCTGGTGGGACGGAGCGCTGCCCACACGGGGCGGCTACCGGCCGATGCAGCAGGAGGGCGGCATCATCCTGGGCACGGGCGGCGACAACAGCAACTGGAACATGGGGACCTTCTTCGAGGGCGTCATGGTGTCGGGCTATCCGACCGACGCGGCCGAGAACTCCGTGCAGGCGAACATCGTCTCGGTCGGCTACGCGGGCCAGACCAACATCCCGAACGGCCCGCAGGCCACCATCACCGGCCCCGGAAACCAGTGCGTCGACGTGGCGGCTGACGACACCGGGGTGAACGGCACCGCCGTACAACTGTGGAACTGCCAGTCCTACGCCGAGGACCAGTACTGGACGCACAACGCCAACGGGTCCCTCGCCACCATCGGCCGCTGCCTGGACATCGTCGGCAACGGCACCGCCAACGGCACCCAGGTCGAGCTCTGGGACTGCAACGGGGTGGGAGGCCAGAAGTGGGTGCAGCGCGCCGACGGCTCGCTGTTCAACCCGCAGTCGGGCCGCTGCCTGGACTCCCCGAACGGCGCCACCGCCAACGGAACCCGCCTGCGGATCTGGGACTGCAACGGCTCCGCCGCCCAGAAGTTCGCCGTCAACGCGGGAGCGCCCGTCCCAGGACCGGGCGGCACCTGCGCCGACGTGGCCGGTGACGACAACGGGTCCAACGGCACCGCCGTACAGTTGTGGGGCTGCCAGTCGTACGCGGTCGACCAGCACTGGTTCCACAGCTCGGACGGAAAGCTGCACACCCTGGGCCGCTGCCTGGACATCGTCGGCAACGCCACCGCGAACGGCACCCTGGTGGAACTCTGGGACTGCGGCTCGGCCGGTGGACAGCTCTGGCAGCAACAGGCCGACGGCTCCCTGCTCAACCCGCAGTCGGGCCGCTGCCTGGATTCCCCCGACGGCGCCACCGCCAACGGAACCCGCCTGCGGATCTGGGACTGCAACGGCTCCGCCGCCCAGAAGTTCGCACTGGGCTGACCTCACCTCGGTACCCCTGGGCCCGGCCGGGCCGCACGACGTCCGGCCGGGCTCACCCGTGACGCGGGGGCATGGACGGCTCGTCGGCGACCGCCCTCGTCGAGATCCGGCACCGGGCGGGACCAACGCGGGCTTCCCTCAGAGCTGTTGGCGCCGACTCCATCTGTGGTAATCGACCTGCATGCCGAAGAAGGCTCCACCAGCGGACGACCAACCCGACCGACCGGCCGCGCGGGTACGGCTGGGCCGGGTGCTGCGCGATTCCCCGGTCGGCCGGGGATTGCGCCTCGGCAGGGACATCGAACTGGCCCAGCGGTCCCTGGGCTTCGCGGCGCTCGGCTTCCTGACCCTGGTGCCGCTCCTGATCGTGGTCTCCGCCGCCGACCCGGCGCACGGGCGGGGGTTCGCGCAGTGGCTGGGGGACGGGCTCGGTGTGTCGAGGGCCGCCAGAGAGCAGGTCGCGCGGCTGTTCGCGGGGCCCGCGCAGGTACTTCAGACGACGACCGCGTTCGGACTCGCCGCCCTCGCCGTCTTCGGCCTGAGCTTCGGGGCGGCGGTACAGACGGGCTACGAGAAGGTCTGGGACCTGCCTCCGGCCCGCTGGTACGCGCGATGGCGCCAGGTGCTGTGGCTCGCCGTCCTGATCGGCTCCCTGTACGTGACCGCGACCACCACGCTGTGGCGTCACTCGGCCGCCGGCACGCTGACCGCTGCGCTGAGCGCCGTCCTGTTCTTCTGGTGGTCGCAGTGGATGCTGCTCGGCGGACGGGTCGCACCGAGGGCCCTGCTGCCCGGCGCGGTCCTGACCTCGCTGGGCCTGCTCGGGCTCCGGGTCTTCTCCCGTCTCGTCTTCTCACCGCTGATCGCCTCCAGCGCTGTCACCTACGGCCCGTTCGGTACCGTCCTGGTCGTCCAGTCCTGGCTGGTCGGGGTGGGCGTCGTCGTCTTCTACGGCGCATTGCTGGGGCGACTGGCGCACGAGGAAATCCCCACCGTGGCAAAGGCTTGAGCGCGGCGTACCCCAGCCCCTGGTGGTGGAGGGCCAGCGCCGTCTCCCCGGACGGAGCGTACGGAGCAGGGCCTCGGCCCTGCCGAGGGGCCCCGCGGAGCCGTCCGTCGCGGGGCGACGCGAGGGATTGGTCATCGGAGATCTGACATCGCGGTCCGCGCCGAGTCTCAGCCGATGAGTTCCGGCGTGAGCAGGCCGTACCGCGCCAGGAGCACGTTGAGGGCGGCGATGATCAGCACCGCGGCCGCGATGGCGAGCAGCGCGTGGCCGGTGCCCCACGGCGTCATGAGGGTGCCGAGGGCGCCGCCCGCGAAGATGCCGAGCACGGTCGCGACGAGCCGGACCCGGATCGTGCTCTTCCGTGAGGTCACGGGAGTGGCGCCGGTGAGGCCGTGGATGAGACGGACCAGCGAGACCTGGACGAGCAGGGTCGGCATGCCGGGAACGGCGGCCCGCAGGGCGGTGTCCGCGCGCAGGCCCATGGCGAAGCCGACGATGGCGATGACCAGGTTGTCCGGGTGGTCGGCGAGCGACCCGGAACCGTTCCGCCACAAGGCCGTCGCACCGGCGAGCGCGAGGAGCACCCCTTCGACGGTCAGGGCGGCAGCGAACCAGTGCCGGTGCCGTGCGACGAGACCGCGGGTGGTGAGGGCCCCGGCCGCGGCTCCCAGGACGAAGGCGATCAGGGCGATGGCTGGGCGGGCCACCGGTACCTGTCCTTCGCCGGCGACGGCGAAGGACAGGAAGAGCAGGTTGCCGGTGGCCAGCGCGGTGAAGACGTGCCCCATGGTCAGGAAGCTCACCGCGTCGGCCGCGCCCGCCAGGACGGTGAGGGTCGCCATGACGACGGTCTGCTGACGTTCGCGGCGTTCGGCCGACGCCGGTGGTCCGGCTTCTTCGCTCATGGGGCCAGTCTCAGGAACGCGGGCCCCCCGGCAGCCGCGGCCGGGCCGACACGCGATGCGCGTGCCGCCAATGGACGCTGCGACGGAGCGCGCCATGGACCCCACCCCACCGCCCTTACGGCCCCGCCACCTCGCCGCCTCACTGCCCCGCCGCCTCACCGCCTCACCGCCCCGCCGGTACCCGAGCGAGTCTTGGGTGCGGTGTCGGAGTGCGTGTCGGTGGCGCTGTGGCCTGTCGGTGTGCGTGCGGGGTGTGGGGTGGGGTGGTTGCAGGCGGTCCGCCGGGTGTCCGTGGTGGTGTGTCAGGCGGGGCGGGCCGCGGCCTCGTCGAGTGCCTCCCGGGCGGCCGCCACAGCGGCGGCCCGGTCCTGCGGCACCAGACCGACGCGGGTACGCCGGTCCAGCAGGTCGGCCTCGTCGAGGGCGCCCTCGTGCAGCACGGCCCAGAGCAGTGCGGCCCGCGTGACGGGGTGTCCGGGCGCCACGGGCTCGTTCAGCCGGGGATCGCGGGCGCCGAGCGCGTGGACGGCGGGGGCCTCGGCGCCGTATCGACGGATCAGCGGCCCGGGGGCGGCCAGCGAGCTGAGACGGTGCGGGAACGCGGCTCCGACCAGCGGCAGGGAGGCGGTGGTCGAGGGGCCGGCGCCGAGCCCTCGGGCCTCGACCGCCGCGTCGACCGCGTCCTGTGCCATGCGCCGGTAGGTGGTGAGTTTCCCTCCGACCACGGTGATCACCCCGTCGTCGGAGGTGAGGACGGCGTGCCGCCGTGAGATGTCCGAGGTGCGGGGGGATTCCCCCGAGCGCGCCGGCGCGGTGTCCAGCAGCGGGCGCAGCCCCGCGAAGGCGCCGACGACGTCCTGGCGTCTGACCGGAGTGTCCAGAGCGGAGCCCAGGACGTCCAGCAGGAAGCCGATGTCCGACTCGGGCACGTCGGGCACGTCCGGTACGTCCCCGTCGACGGGTTCGTCGGTCAGACCGACGTACACACGGCCGTCGTCCTGCGGCAGGACGAGGACGAAGCGATTGGTCTCGCCCGGGATCGGGATGTGCAGACCTGCGGGCAGCGGCCCGAACAGGTCGGCGCGCAGCACCAGATGGGTTCCGCGCGAGGGGCGGATACGGATGCCGTCGACGAGGTCGCCCGCCCACACGCCGGACGCGTTGATCACCGCCCGGGCCCTGATCTCGCCCTGCTCGCCGGTGAGTTCGTCGCGGACGCGGGCCCCGGTCCCGCCGATCTCCAGCGCCCTGACCCGGGTGAGGATCTTCGCGCCGCGGAGGGCCGCGGTGCGGGCGAGCGCGGTGACGAGCCGGGCGTCGTCGGTCACCTTTCCGTCCCAGGACAGCAGACCGCCGCGCAGGCCGCCGGGGCGGACGGACGGTGCCAGGTGGCGGGCCTCCACGGCGGAGAGCCGGCGCGGCGCGGGCAGCGTGGCGCGGGAGGTGCGGGCGGCCAGCCGCAGGGTGTCCCCGGCCCGGAAACCGGCCCAGGCCAGGGAGGCCTGACCGCGTGACACCAGCGGCGTCAGCGGCAGTACGAAGGGCTGGGCGCGCACCAGGTGCGGGGCGGTCCGCGCCATCAGCACGCCTCGTTCGACCGCGCTCTCGTGGGCCACGTCGAGCTGGCCGGAGGCGAGGTAGCGCAGTCCGCCGTGGATGAGCTTGGAACTCCAGCGCGAGGTGCCGAAGGCGAGGTCGTGGGCGTCCACGGCGACGACGCTGAGACCTCGGGCGGCGGCGTCCAGGGCGACCCCGGCGCCGGTGGCGCCGAGTCCGACGACCAGGACGTCCACCACGTCGCCGCCCACGGCCTCGGCCAGTTCACGGCGGCGGCGGGCGGCGGAGAGCGACGATCCGGGGACCGGGGCCGCGGGGGCGGACGGACTGCTGGTGGGGCTCATGGCGTGAGGGTCCTCTCCAGAAGGGTGCGCAGCTCGTCGAGGAAGGCGCCGCTGGTCAGTTCGGGGTCGTCCTCGTCGGTCATGGTCCGCAGCGACAGGGTGAAGGACTGGACCACGAGCAGCACGGCACGGGCCTGCCGCCGGGTGGGGGCGCGCCGCACCGATCCGTCGGCGTGCCCCTCCGTCAGCGCGTCGGCGAGGAGACCCAGAAGGGCTTCCTGGCTGGCACCGCGGCGGTCCAGTACGTAGGGCAGCAGCAGTTCGGGGTCGACGTCGATGATCTTGCAGAAGAGCGGGTGGGCCCTGAACGCCTCGACCCCGGCCACCAGTCCGTCCACGATCAGGGAGCGCGTGTCCTGGTCCGGCTTCCGCTCCGGCATGGCACGGGTCGCCACGTCGACCCACTCACGGGTCATCAGATCGCCGACCAGCGACCGTACGTCGGGCCAGCGCCGGTAGAGCGTCATCCGCGAGACGCCGGCCCGCCGGGCCACGTCGGTCAGGGTGGTGCGCCGGACTCCGACCGCGAGGACGCAGTCGCGTACGGCGTCGAGGACGGGATCGCTGTCCGGGCGTTCCGAGTGGTTGTGACGAATAGGCGTCATGTGTAACAGTGTAACGCCCTGTGCGGCCGTGCGGGAGACGACGCTTCACGAACCCACCGATGAGGACAACGTTCATGGACATGCTGTGGAGTGGCTGGGGCGACCCCGCCAAGGCGGCGCCGCTGCCCGACTCGGTGACCGGCCTGCTGCGGGACCTGCTCGGCGTCAAGCCGCGGGACACCGAAGTGCGCGAACTTGCGCAGATCTCCGTCCCCGAGCCCCCGCGGGCTCCCGTCCTGCGGGCGCTGGCGGACGCCGTCGGCGGTGCGGCCCATGTGCTCACCGACGCGGAGACCCGGATCAGGCACACCCGAGGCAAGTCCACGCCCGACCTGCTGAAGATCCGCACGGGCGACGTCGAGGACGCCCCCGCCGCCGTCGTCCTGCCCGCCACCCACGACGAGGTGCTCGCCGTGCTGCACGCGTGCGCCGAACACGGCCTCGCCGTCGTCCCGTTCGGCGGCGGTACCTCGGTCGTCGGCGGCCTCGCGCCCGAGCGGAGCGCCTTCGTCGCCCTCGACCTGCGCCGCATGAACGGCATGCTCGACATCGACCCCGTCTCCCGGACCGCCACGTTCCAGCCGGGCCTGCGCGCCCCCGACGCGGAGGCGCTCCTCGCGGAGTACGGGTTCACTCTGGGACACTTCCCGCAGTCCTACGAGTGGGCCACCATCGGCGGGTTCGCCGCGGCCCGCTCCAGCGGACAGGCCTCCGCCGGGTACGGCCGCTTCGACGAGATGGTCCTCGGTCTCACCGTCGCGACCCCGGAGGGCACCCTCGACGCGGGACGCGCGCCCCGCTCGGCGGCCGGCCCCGATCTGCGTCAGCTGATCCTCGGTTCCGAGGGCGCGTTCGGCGTCATCACCTCCGTCACCGTGCGGATCAGGCCGCTGCCCCGGACCCGGATCTACGAGGGGTGGCGGTTCGCCTCCTTCGAGGAGGGCGCCACCGCGCTCCGCCGGCTCGCCCAGGACGGACCGCGCCCCACGGTGCTGCGGCTCTCCGACGAGACCGAGACCTTCATCGGCCTCGCCCAGCCCGACGCCATCGGTTCGGCCGAGGCACCCACGGGCGCCGGATGCACGGCGATCGCCGGCTACGAGGGGACCGAGGAGGACACCGCGTACCGCCGCGAGCGGGCCGCCGAGGTCCTGCGCTCCGCCGGGGGGACCTACCTGGGAGCCGAGCCCGGTGAACGCTGGGCGCACGGCCGCTACTCGGCGCCCTACCTGCGCGACTCCCTGCTCGACGCCGGGGCCTTCGCGGAGACCCTGGAGACCGCGGCCTTCTGGTCACGGCTCCCCGAGCTCTACACCGCCGTGCGCGCCGCGCTGACCGAGACGCTCACCGCGGCGGGAACCCCGCCCCTGGTGATGTGCCACATCTCGCACGTCTACGAGAACGGTGCCTCGCTCTATTTCACCGTGGTCTCCGCCCAGGGTGAGGACGCCGTGGCCCACTGGGCACCGGCCAAGCAGGCCGCCAACGAGGCCGTCCTGAACGCGGGCGGCACCATCAGCCACCACCACGGAGTCGGAACGGACCACCGCGACGGGTATCTCCGGGAGGCCGGGCCGCTCGGCATCGAGGCCCTGCGGGCCGTCAAGCGGAGGCTGGACCCGGACGCCCTTCTCAATCCCGGGATCCTGCTGCCCCTCGACTGACCCCCGCCGTGCGTCTCCCGGCGGCCTCGGGGCCGCCGGTACGTCGTCAGGCTCCGTCCTCGCCCCGCTCCGTCCCACCGTCACTGCCCGGAGGCACACCGATGCGACAGTTCACGGCCGTCGTCAACCCCACCGCGGGCGGCTCAACCGGGGCGGCGGCCCTGCTCCCGGTCGCCCGCCTGCTGCGGGAGGCCGGGGCCGGACTCGACACCGAGTACAGCCGCAGCCTGGCCCACGCGCAGGAACTCGCCCTCCGCGCCGGGGAGCAGGGCCGGATCGTGCTCGCGGTCGGCGGTGACGGGATCGCCGGCGGCATAGGCGGTGCCCTCAGCGGCACGGACACCGTCCTCGGTCTGGTGCCGGCGGGCCGGGGCAACGATTTCGCCCGCGCCCTCCGACTGCCCACCGCCGCCGCGGACCTGGCCCACGTCCTGCTGCGTCACGAGCCGCGCCGCGTGGACACCATCGAGGTGGAATCGGCCGTGCACCCCCGGACCGTGGTCCTGGGCAGCGTGTACGCGGGCGTCGACGCGCTCGCCAATCGGCACGCCAACCATTCACGCGTGCTGCGCGGTTCCGCCTCGTACTACGCGGGCGGTCTGCGCGCGGTCGGCGGCTGGCGTCCGGTGTCGTACCGGGTCACCGTCGACGGAGACGAACACCTCCACCGCGGCTACACCGTCGTGGCCGCCAACTCCGCCTACTACGGCTCCGGACGGATCATCGCCCCGGCCGCCCGGACGGACGACGGCCTGCTGGACGTCGTGATGATCCGGGAGGCCCCGCGCCGGCTGTTCTTCACCCTGATGAACGAGTTGAAGACCGGCGCCCACACCGCGCGGCCCGAGGTCGTGATCCTTCGGGGCCGTGAGATCCGTATCGAGGCCGACCGGCCCGTGCCGTACGGCGCGGACGGAGAGGTCGAAGCCACCCTCCCGGTCACGGTCCGGGTGCGGCCGGCCGATCTGGCCATGCTCTTCTGACCGGACCCGGGCCGCCGTGGCCGCCCGGTCCGCCGACGGGCAGCCACGAGGGGCCCGTCGGCGGACGCGCGCGTCAGCCGGCGGTGGAAGCCCCGCTCGCGCTGCCCGACAGCCACTGGTCCCAGCTCAGGTTGAAGGCGGCGTAGCCGTTGTCGGCCGAGGCCTTCGCCCGCGGGGAGCCCGTCACGGAGACCGGGTCGCCCTGCTTGACCTGGCCGTAGAACCACTTGGCGTCGGACATCGACAGGTGGACACAGCCGTGCGAGCCCCGGGCACTGCCACTGCCGGGGTTCGGGTCACCGGTCGAGTAGTGGACGTAGGTGCCGGACTGGGTGAGGTGGACATCCCAGGGAAGGGTCAGGTCGTAGTAGTTGGGGGCGCCCTTGGTGCAGCTGATGCCGACGCTGCACGAGGTCATGTGGACCTTCTCCTGCTTGTCGATCACCGCCATGACGCCGTTCCACGTGGGGTACTGGGCGCTCCCCGCGTTGATCGACAGCGTCCGCACGGGCGCGCCGTTCCGCGTGACCTTCATGGTGTGCCCGGTGACCGACACATCCGCACGGACGTCGTCGCCGACCGTGAAGTCGTGCACGTAGGAACGCGTGCCGTAACGGCCGTTGCCGTTGGTCACACCCTTCAGATCGGCGGTGATCTTCACCTTCGTACCGGATGCCCAGTACGACTTGGGCCGCCAGTCGGCGCGCCGGTCCCCGAACCAGTGCCACGCCCCCGTCATCGGCTGAGAGCTGGTCACCTTCATGTGCTTCTCGACATCGGCGCGGGCCTTCGCGCCGACCGGATTGGTGAATATCACCGAGATCGGCATCGCGACGCCGACCGTGGCGCCGGTCTGCGGTGTGATCGTCTCCAGCAGCATCGGCGGCCCCGAGGGCTTCGGTGGAGACGGCTTGGTGCTGGCCGTCGGCTTCGCCGTCCCGCCCTTTCCGTCGTCGGAACTCGCTTTCGGTGTCCCCCCGCCACAGGCGCTGGTGCCCGCCAGCACCGCAACCATGACGAGTGCCATCGATATACCGCTACGTCGCTTCACATCTACCCCGGCTCACAAATCGTGCCTGCCTCACTGTTCTGTTGGACTACTTGCGTTCCCCCGCGGTTGCAGTTGATGTGTAAAGCACGGTTCAAAACCCGACACGAGAGGTCCCGCGCGACACGGACCGGCCGATCCACCAGGCCGTGGCCGCCGCCCCCGTACGGACGTCGGACCGGCCGCGCGGACGGGCAAGAGGCGCAAGTCCGTGCCGGTGTGACGCCCTGTCGGGACGCCGGGCGACATCGGCGCCCGGCCGGGGCCGGGCGCCGATGTACGTCAGGTCGGATCACCCCACGTCACATCACGTCGCCGATGTGACTCCGGCCCGGCCGAGGTGCCGGGCGAAGAACCGGACCGCGCTGTCGGCCTCGAACCTGGGCAGTTCCTTGTGCCTGCCGGCGTTGGCGTGCAACGTCTTCTCCTTCGAGGCGAAGGCGTCGAACAGTGCGAGACCGGCCTCGCGCGGGATGTGCTCGTCGTCCCACTGCAGGTCGAACTCGATCGGTACGGTGATCCGCTTCGCCTTCTCGGCCAGGACGTCGGGCCAGTGCTGGCCGAGGACAGCGGCGGTGATCCTGGGTTCGACGGCCACGAGCGGTACCCCGATCGCGGTCCCCATGTTGATGCCGAAGTAGCCGACCGGCCCGTCGGCGCCGATCTCCGGAAGCGCCTGGAGGGCGTCCAGGGTCGCCCGCCACTCCGGCACGGCGAGCTCCGCCAGGTACGCGTTGTAGCGGACGACGATCGGACCTTCCGGTTCGCCCGCCGCCCTTGCCCGGAACAGCTCGGCGATCTCCCGCTCGTCGTGCGCCGTGCGGGGGCGGTCTCCATGACCGGGCGCGTCGATGACGGCGACATGGAAGCCGCAGCCGGACACGAGGCGCTGGGCCCGGCCCGCCATGGCCGGTGCCTTCTTGTGCGTACCGCCCCCGTGCCCCATCAGCACCAGGGGCGCCCGGTCGGCGCCGGAGGCCGGAGACCACAGGACGCCGGGGACCCCGCCCACGACGAAGTCGCGTTCGATCATTCCGTTGGCCGAGGACTCGGCGGTGAACTGCAGAGAATGCATAGGTCTTGCCTTTCGGGAGTGCCTGGTTGTCGAGGCGCTCCCGGTGGCACCTAGGGCAAGGGCCGAACCGTGACCAACAGGGGGAGCACCCATCCGCGTACAGCGTTCATGGGTCTCACCTCCTCGCACGACGTCACGGCCAGCGGCAAGCTACCAGCCCGACTGGCACCCCGCCCAACTCTTTTTCCCCGACCCGGCCTCGTGGCCGCCGACCGGTCGCGGACCCGAACTCCAGAGGCTCGGGCGGAGCCGACGGAGCCGGTGGCTGTCGTCGTTCCGGTGAGCGCGCTGCTGGTGTGGACGGATCCCGGCTCCCCGCGCTCGCTTCCGGGGCGGTCGGCGGCGGTGGGGCGGCCGAGCGCCCAGACCCTGCGGCTCGGCGAGGTGACCGGGACGCCGCTGCGGACGCTGCTGTCGGTGGTCCTCGGTCTGGTGGCGCTGCTGTGCGTCTCGACCCTCGTCGGTGTGATCACCACGGGCCTGGCGGAGCGGCTGACGGAGCTGAGCCGTGGGCGGTCGGCCGTACTGGAGCACGGGCATGTCGTGGTGCTCGACTGGCCCTCAGGCTGCAGAACCAGCGCACCGGACGGGACGTACGGGGGGTCACCGAGCTGACCGACGACCGCAACCGGGCGCTGGCCCCGCTCGGCCCCGGCTCCGACGCCGTCGTCAGCGGGGAGCCGACGGGGCGTGGCGACGGAGTCCGTCCGTACGAACCTCGCCGCCGGCCAGGACACGCGTGCCGGGCAGGCGGGGCGCCAGCGGTCGCCCTGAACCGGGGCCGACAACTTCCCCTGCTGCAAAGGCAGTTCGCATACCCAGCCACCCATCGGCCCAACTCCCCTGCCGTACCGCACACATGACGCTTCCGAGTAGGATGATCGAACACTTGGCCTGCCGCGTTTCCGTGGTGCGATGGGAGCAAACATGACGATCGACCGACAGTCGTTTCCAACGCTCGACACCAGCAGGGCGCATCCCGCGCGGGTCTACGACTGGCTGCTGGGCGGCAAGGACAACTACCCGGTCGACGAGGCGGTGGGAGAGAAACTGCCGCCCGAGGCGAGGGACGCGGCGCGGCAGAACCGCGAGTTCATGCACCGGGCGTCCGCCTGGCTCGCCGAGCAGGGCATCGACCAGTTCCTGGACATCGGGACCGGGATTCCCACGCAGCCCAATCTCCACCAGATCGTCCAGGACATCTCGCCCGAGGCGAAGGTGGTCTACACCGACAACGACCCGATCGTGCTGCGTCACGCCGAGGCACTGCTCGTGAGCCGGCCCGAGGGAGTCACGGACTACATCCAGGCCGATGTGCGGCGGCCCCAGGAGATCGTCGAGCACGCCCGGCACATACTCGACTTCAGCCGCCCGATCGCCTTGTCACTGATCGCGCTGATGCACTTCGTCCCCGACGAGCAGGACGCCCACGCCATCGTCCGCAACCTGGTCGACACGCTGCCCTCGGGGAGCTACCTGGTGCTGTCGCACGCCTCGTCCGACCTGTTCCCCGAACTCTCCGCACAGGTCACCGCCGAGTACGCCAAGGGCGGCATCCAACTCGGCTTCCGTACCCGGCCGGAGGTGCAGCGCTTCTTCGACGGCCTCGATCTCGTCGAGCCGGGCCTGGTCACGGCGACGGAGTGGTTCACGTCGGCGCGCAGGCCGAGGCCGGAGGACAGCGGCATCTACGCGGGAGTGGCACGCGTCCGCTGAACGGGCCGGCCCGCCGGGAAGCGGGCCCGCCCGAAGGCCGAACCGCCCGGGAGACGGCCGGCCCGGCCACCGGCGGCCCCGGCCGACCGGCCACCGGGGATCAGGTGACCGCGGGCCAGGAACGCAGCAGCTCGGCGATCCTCGCGGCGGTGCAGGCGGGGTCGCGGAGCAGATCGCGCAGCGCGACGGCGTCGTCCCGGGTGGGCTTCACCGGGATGCCCGAGGCCTCCAGATACATCACACCCGTGGCCGCCGCGACGGCCATGTTGGAGCGCTCCAGCCACCGGCACCGGCCCAGTACGTGCACCAGGGCGGCGGCGCGGGCGTAGACGCCGTCGTACACGGGCTGCTCCAGCAGTCGCGCCTGGTGACAGGCGACCGCGGCCACCGGCACCCCGTAGTCGTCGGGGGCCGGATCACCCGCTCCGGCGATCTCGGCGACCTGCAGGATCCAGGGGACGTCGATGTGCAGGTCCATCACGCTGCGTGCGCCTCCCGGGCGGCGCGCCCGAGGTCTTCGGTCTCGGCCTCGTCGAACACGTCCTGGTGCTCGTCGAGGAAGCGGCGGGCCGCGTCCAGGCCGCGGGCGCGCAGGCCGTCGGCGTCCTCCAGCACGAGCTGGGAGAGGTATTCACCGACGCTCTGCCCGCGGTCCTTGGCCCTGGCCCTGGCGAGCTCCAGGACGTCCTCGTCGATCCTCGCGCCTACTTGTGTCCTCGCCATACCGGCATGGTAACAGCCGTTACCACGCGCGCGGGGTGCGCGCTTCCCTGTCGCTCTTCCCTGTCGCGCCGCCCTCGCCCGGCCCCGATCGTCCATGCGGGTGGCGTAGGGGACGGCTGCGAGCCCTCGAAGGCATGACCGGCGTTGTGCATCCTGCCTGCCCACCCACGATCATCCCGAGAGGACGTCCCATGCGCCGAACCATGCTGTTGTCCGTCTGCGCTCTCGTCGCCGCCGCGGCAACCGGATTCTTCACCACCAGCGCCATCCGCAACCGCTGACTCCACGACGCCCCCGCAGGCGAGGACCGTGCCGTCGGGCAGCCTCACGGGTGGGCCGGCCACGAGGGCCGTCTCACCCGGGCCGCTGTCCCACCGGGGTCAGCGGCCCAGCGCGTTCTTCAGCTGCTGCTTGTTCATCGAGGAGCGGCCGTGGACCTTGCGCTTCCTGGCCTCCTCGTACAACTGGTCCTTGGTGGGCCCTTGCGCTCCGGAGTGCGAGCGCAGCCCGCCCCGCTGCGACGCCGACTTCGGGTCGCGCAGGGACGCGTCACTGGCGGTCCTCGACTCTCCGGCCCTCGCCCGCTCCTTGTTCACGGTGCGCGCCGCGATCTCCTTCGCCCGGCTCGTGGACTCTCCGCGTTCCCGCGCGCTCTCCTTGATGTGCTCGTACTGCCGCTCTCGTTTCCTGTTCGATCCTGCGGGCATGACGGGTCCCTTCCTGGTCCGGCCGGCTCGGGCTCGTACGGGGCACGAGTACCCCGAGGGCCCGCGGTCTCACGGCTGCCCCGGCCCTCCGTCGCCACGGGCCAGGGACCGCCGCCGTGCCGGCCGCACGGGGGCGACGGCGGAGGTCCCCGTCCCATGAGGGCCGGGGACCTCCCTCCTTCCACGGGTTCCCGGCCGCGGACCGGCGGGCGACACCGCGCGGCGGAGCCACCGGGCGCGGCGCGCCACGACTCCCGCTCCTCACCCCTTGCGGTGGCGCGACACCAGCCACACGACCGCGACGGCACCCACGGCCGCCACGATCAGGGCGCGGTTCTCCCTTGCCAAGCGCGCGCCTTGGGCCGCGTGCTGCCGCAAGGGCTCGGGCGCCTTCTCCTCCCACACGCCGCCCGCCTGCGCGGCCTTGTCCCGAACCTGGCCGCCGGCCTGCGCGGCTTTGTCCCGAACCTGCCCGGCGGCCTGGGCGGCCTTGTCCTTGACCGGGTCGGGCACCTTCTCCTGCACCGAGTGGGCGGCCTTGGCCGCCTTGGCCTTCAGCTCGCCCGCCTTCGCCGCGGCCTGCTCCGCGACTTCGGCGGTCCTCTCCCTGACCTCGGCGGTCTTCTCCTTGGCCCGGGCCTTCACATCGGCCTTGTCGGCCAGGGCCTGGACCGTCTCCCCGAGTTCCGCGCGGGTCCGTTCGACCTGCTCCCGCACCTCGGCGGGCGTGGCCGCGGCCTGCTCGTCGTTCGACCTCTCACTCATCGGTGGGCACTCCTCCTGATCTCGGCCACATCGGCCTTCACGTTCTCCATCGCCTGCTCGGTAGGGCGGCGCCGCCCTACCGACCCAACTCGGTGGACTCCCCTACGCCCAAGGTCCACCGCCTCTCTAGCCCCGCGTCCGGAGTCTCAGGTCGACCTCCTTCTCCTGGTCTCCGGACGCCGTCCCCTGTTCCTGGACCGCGAACGAGCCGCTCAGGGCCTCGCGGAGCCGGTCCACGGCGACGTAGCCGCCCTGCAACGTGGCGCTGACCGATCCCTCCAAGGGGGTGGGGCCGGTCGGTATCCGTTCCTCGGTCGGGTCGAAGTCCGCGCTCCACACGGGCGGGCGGTCGCCCGGCTGCTCGTGAGGAACGTCGTCGGCCGTCCGGTCGGTCGGGAACGCCGTCCGCAGGACGCCGAACACGGTGGCGACGTCCTCCTCGGACCCTCCGGTGAGAGACACGGTGGCCATCGGATCACTCTCCTTTCCGCTGGGGTACGACGGTGTGCGCGGGCTCCTCGGCGCAGGCGCTGCCCGCCATGAGGACCCGACGCGGGTGCGGACCGGATCCGCGAGCGGCGCGAGCCCGCCCGCCACGGCGGCCGGCCGGCCCGGTCCGCCGCCCGGAGCCACGGTCTCGGCACCTCTCGCCGTGGTCGCGTGCCGTCCCAGCCTCACCCGGTCGGCCTCCCACGGCACGCCGGCGCGTCAGGCGGACGACTCGTCGGGCACGGGATGCTCCGGGCGGTGGCTGCCGGAGTTCGGGACACCTCTCCGGCCGGTGCCTGCCTCGTCCGTGTCGGGGATCCCCGGGTCCGGGAGGCCCCCCTCGGAGCCCACCGCACCGGGATTCCCGGGCTCGGGCCCGTCGTCCTCGGCCCACCGCTCGGGTACGCCGACCGCGTCCCACGGGTCTTCGCCGGGTGCGGCCTGCTGATCGGGCGGATCCCTGGGTACGGGCTTCGGTGTCGGCCCACCACGGGGCTCAGGGCCGTCCGGGTGACTCTCGTTCAAGGCGTCCTCACTTCCTCGCGCGGGGCGTGGCGTGAGGCGCAAGTACCCTTCTCGGCGACGCTGATGCCGGTGCGATCGACCCCGCCGGAACAGGTCTCCGGTCGAACGGAGAACTCGCCTCACCACGCGGGTCGCGAACGAGCACACGGCATCACCTCGCCGTACGCCCTATTGCAGGGCGCGGACGGCGGCCGCGAACACCGGAGGCATCCGGGACGCCAGCGGGACGATCAGACGGGCGGTGCCGGGGCGGCGGCTCGCGGTCAGCAGGGCTCCGGTCAGCAGCCGATGGCGGCGTGTCAGCAGCGACCACTGCCGCTCGTAGTCCTCCGCGCGTCCCGCCGCGAGACAGCGGACGGCGGCCCCGGCCGTCGCCAGCCCGAGGGCGATGCCCTCGCCGGTGAGGGCGTCCACGTAGCCCGCCGCGTCACCGACGAGCAGGACGCGTCCGGCGACCCGGCGGCGCACCCGTTGCCGCAGCGGCCCCGCGCCCCGCACCTCGGTCGCCGCGGTCCCGCGCAGTGACGCGGTGAGCGCCGGGAAATCGGCAAGATGCTCGTCGTATCCGCGCCGCACGCGGCTCAGGACCGCGACCCCCACCAGGTCGTCCGCCACGGGTGTCACATAGGCCTCGCCGGTCCCCGACCAATGGACCTCCACGAAGTCCGTCCACGGCTCGACCCGGTAGTGCCTGCGCAGTCCGTAGCGACGGTGTGCGGCGCTCGGCAGCTCCAGCCCCAGTCCGCGGCGGACGGCGGAGTGCAGGCCGTCGGCGGCGATCAGCCAGCGTGCCGTGAGCCCCGCGGCGGTGACGCTGTCCGTGGTCTGTCGCACCTCCCCCGCCTTGCCGGACACGATCCGCACGCCGAGGCCGAGAGCACGCCGGTGCAGGGCGGCGTGGAGTGCCGTACGGCGGATTCCGAGCCCGCTGTCGCCGCGGAAGGGCGCTTCGGCTCGGGCCGCGCCGTCCACGTAGCGGATGCCGAGCAATTCCCTGCCGGTGGGCTCGACGCCCAGGGCCCGCAACGCGGCGACGCCACTGGGCATGACACCCTCCCCGCAGGCCTTGTCCACGGGTGCCGTCCGTGGCTCGACGACCACGGTCTCCAGGCCCGCCAGCGCGCTGTGGACCGCGGCGGCCAGACCGGCCGGGCCGCCACCGGCCACCAGGACGTCGATCACGCCGGAGCGGACGTCAACGAGGGGGTCGTCACGGCGTCCAGAGCCCGGTTCTCGCACCGGATGCGCACGGTCAGCAAGGCCGCGTCGGCCAGCGTGAACAGGATCGCGGTGACCCAGGCGGTGTGCACCAGCGGCAGCGCCACCCCCTCCGCGACGACGGCCACGTAGTTCGGGTGACGCAGTACCCGGTAGGGGCCACGGGCCACCAGGGGCAGGCCGGGCACGACGATCACCCGCGTGTTCCAGCGGGGCCCCAGGGTGAGGATGCACCACCAGCGCAGCGCCTGGGCGCCGGCCAGCACGGCCAGCATCGGCCAGGCGAGGGCCGGGAGGAACGGCCGGTCGGCCAGTCCCACCTCGACCAGGCAGCCGATCAGCAGGGCGGTGTGCAGGGCGACCATCGCCGGATAGTGGCCCCGGCCCGCCTCGATCGCGCCGCGAGCGAGGCTCCACCGTTCGTTGCGGCGGGCCACGACGAGTTCGCCGACCCGTTCGGCGGCGACGGCGGCCACCAGCAGTCCGTACCAGATCATGTGTCCGTCTCCCGCCGTTCCCTCTCCTGCCGTTCCCTCTCCTGCCGCTCCCGGTCGCTCGCCGGGCGGCCTACCAGCGCAGCAGCACCAGCTCGCAGGCGAAGCCCGGCCCCATCGCCAGCAGCAGACCCGGCGTACCGGCGGGCGGGCGGCGGGTGGCCAGGGTGTCGCGCAGCACGTGCAGCACGGACGACGAGGAGAGGTTGCCCACGTCCGCCAGATGACGCCAGGTCACATCGAGGGCCCCGTCGGGCAGGTCGAGGGCTTCACCGACGGCCTCCAGGACCCTGGGGCCACCGGGGTGGCACACCCAGGCGCTCACGTCCTTCGGTTTCAGACCGTGGTCGCCCAGGAACCCCTCGACGTCATCGGCGAGATGACGGCGCACCACGTCGGGGATCTCCGGATCCAGTACGACCTGGAAGCCCGAACTCCTGATCTCCCAGCCCATGACGCGGCCGCTCTCGGGATACAGCCGGCTGCGCGTGTCCACGATCGTGGGGCCGCCGGCTTCGCCGTCGCGGCGCGCACCGCAGGCCACCACCGCCGCGGCTCCGTCGCCGAACAGCCCGGTGGCGACCATGTTGGCGAGGGAGGCGTCGTCGCGCTGGAACGTGAGCGAGCACAGTTCGACCGACAGCAGCACGGCCACCTGGTCGGGCCGGCCCAGCAGATAGTCGTGCGCTCGGGACAGTCCCGCCGCGCCTCCGGCACAGCCCAGGCCGAACATCGGCAGTCTCTTGACGTCGGGCCGCAGTCCGAGGCGGCCCGCCACCCGGGCGTCGATGGAGGGCGCCGCGATGCCCGTGACCGAGGTGAAGATCAGCATGTCCACGTCCGTCGCGGACAGCCCGGCCAGGCGCAACGCCTCTCGGACGGCCTTGGCCCCCATGTCCGTGGCGGCCTGGATGAAGACGTCGTTCGCGGCGCCGAAGCCGTCCAGCACCTCGTACCGTTCGAGCGGCAGCGTCATATGGCGTGCAATGACCCTGGCACCGCGGTGCAGCCGGTCGAGCACACCGCGCTCGGTGCCCGCGGGCAGACAGGTGCGGGCCACCATGTCCGTGATCTCGCACTGGTCGTGGCGGTGCGGCGCGAGGGCACCGTGAACGGCGGCGATCCGCGTCATAGGGCTCCCGTCCGAAACCGACTGGGGTGTGCTGCCCATCAGGCCTTCCCCGGACCGGCACTTCGTCACCAGGGATCGCCCATCCGGCCGTTCGTCCCGTGGCGCGCTCCGGCCGGGTGCACGAGGCCTCCTACCATCGCCGAGTGGGTACTCCCGAGCACTCGACGACCGGTGGCACCGCGGTACCTGGAAGCGGCCGGATCGGTGGGCTGGTCCGGGCGTGCCATCCCGGGCCCGTCGCCGCCGTCACCTCGCTGGCGGCGGCGCTGTCGGTCATCGCCGGCAGGGGAACCGGGGGGTGTGTCCTGGTCGGCGCCGCCGTCATGACGGGGCAGTTGTCGGTCGGCTGGTGCAACGACGCCTTCGACGCGCGCCGGGACTTCGCGGCGGGCCGCCGTGGCAAGCCCGTCGTGGACGGCGCGATCGGCGTGCGTCAGGTGTGGGCCGCGGCGTACGCGGCGCTGGCCCTGTGCGTGCCGCTCTCGCTCCTCTACGGCCCCTGGGCCGGCGTCGTCCATGTGGCCGCGGTCGGTGCGGGGTGGGCGTACAACCTGCGCCTCAAGGCCACCCGTTGGTCCTGGGTGCCCTACGCGCTGGCGTTCGCCGCGCTCCCGGCGTTCGTGGCGCTCGGGCTGCCGGGCCGTCCGTGGCCGGCCTGGTGGGTGCTCGGCGCGGGGGCGCTGCTGGGTGTCGGGGCGCATCTGGGCGATGTCCTGCCGGACATCCGCGGAGATCTGGCCATGGGGGTACGGGGGTGGCCGCAGCGGCTGGGCCCGGATCGTGCGCGACTGCTGCTTCCGGTGCCTCTGGTGATCGCGTCGGCGCTGCTGGCGCTGGGGCCCGCGGGACCGCCGGGCAGGCGCGAGGTGGCGGCGCTGGGGCTGGTCCTCGTGGTCGCGGTGACGGGGACGGTGCTGGGGCGCCGCCGGGAGCGGCTGGCGTTCGCGACGGCGGTGGTGGTCGCGGCGGTGGACGTGACCTTGCTGCTCAGCGGTCTCGGGATCGGACCGGGGTCGCCGTGAGTCGTGGGACGTCGAAGCGCTGTGCCGGGCCGACCGGTGAGGAAGGACCGCCCCCGTCGGACGCAGAAGACCCGCACCGTGCGGTGCGGGTCTTCCTCGGTACGACCGTTCAAGAGGCCACGTGATCACGGGGCCGGCTGTGCCCGGCCCTCAGCCGGTCGTCTCACCTCCGTGCGGCAACAGGCGTGCCGTCAGGGGATGTTCAGTGACCGTGGTGCCCGCCGCCGTGGTTGTCGCCGTGACCCCGGTTGTCACCGTGACCCCGGTTGTCACCGTGACCGCGGTTGTCACCGTGACCCCGGCCCCAGGAGACGCTGTCGACGAAGCGGCCATGGTCGTTCTTCAGGGTGGCGACGTCGGAGTGGTTGTCCCACACCTCGTTGCGGCGGTCCTGGAAGAGGTCCCGGTTGGTGTCACGGCCGAAGCCCGTGTGGATACGGACGGTGGAACGGCCGGCCAGGGTGTAGTGCCGGAAGGTGTAGCGGTTGCCGTCCTTGTCCGACAGCGTCCAGCCGTTCAGGTTCACGCCACGGCGCGCGGAGTTGGTGATCTCCACCCACTCCGCGTTCAGCGAACGGCTCGAACGGTCGTTGAAGCCCGGCGCGTCGGCCTGGACCCTGCTGATCGCTACGTGCGTGCGCTCGGCACGCGGCTCAGCGGCGGAGGCGGACACGGTGGCCGAGCCGACCATTGCGCCGGCCGCGAGGGCCGCGGCCACCATACGGCGGACCGTGACAGACGTGGAAACGGACATGAATGCTCCTCAAGGTTCGAGAGCCGGCACACCCCGTGCGAGCGCTCCACTGCGGAGAACCTGCACGGTGCGACCCTGTGCGAGTTTCCCGGCCCGGTGGCCGAGGACTCATAAGTTGCTCCACATCCCCGCCCGGGACGGGCAACACCCGGCCCCTGTTACCAATTACGAACATGTCGGTTACAGACGCCTGTATCAGTCCTTTAACTGCTGAAAGCTGAAGAGTGGTGGCCTGTCATCGTCAACTCCCGTACTCCTACAGCATCCAGACTATTTTCGGGCATCCAGCCCATCACCTCACCGGATGCGGCCGTCACCCGAAAGTGAGTAACACACCGCCGCTCCGATTCGGCCTCGTCACCGTGACAGGTCCAGGTCGGACGGGCGATCGCCGCTCGACATACGGTTCTTGACAGCCCATCAGCCGGCTACGACGCGGAACCGCGCGAGGGAGGATCGATGGAGGTCCGCTCGGCCAGAGTGCCGCAGTCGCCGCCTCCGCTCGGGACGCCGCACGGGCCGGACGGGTGATGACTGCCTGCCGGATCGGCGCGGCTGGGGATTCCGGACCGCGGCGCCGTACGCGTCGCGCGGCGAACCGCCGCCAAGGCTGTATGACAATTTCGCTTCGACACCCGATGGGCAGACGCGAATTGTCAGGCAGTCCCTGGGGCTGGAGACAACTGACGGCCGGGTGTTGCTGACACCTGGGGCCACTGACGGCCCGGGAGCCCGGCGGGTGAAACCGCCGACGGCTCAGTACCGCTGACGGCTCGGTACCGCTGACGGCTCGGTACTGCTGACGGGGGAACCGCGCGAACTCGCACGCCTCACCACGGCCCCGCGCGAGCGCCGTCGAGCGTGGACGTGAGACGACCGCTGGAGTCGGGTCGTCGGAAGTTCGGCGCCGCCGGCGCCGGAAAGGGGGTGCGTGCCCGCCCCACGGGCGAGCCGCACGCGCCGTAACACCTGTCTTTACGTGGCTCGGCCGCCCCCTCGGGGAGCCGGCGGAACCCGCGTTGGCCGTAGGCCCACATTGAACTGCGTGGCCTGCGTGGCCTGCCGTGATGCACGGTGCCTCAACGTGGATGTTCTTTGAGGCACCGTGCCGGCGTGACGCCGAGATCAGGCGGGGGTGATGTTCTCCGCCTGCGGGCCCTTCTGGCCCTGCGTGATGTCGAAGGTCACGGCCTGGCCTTCCTGGAGCTCACGGAAGCCACTGGCGTTGATGTTGGAGTAGTGCGCGAAGACGTCGGGGCCGCCGCCGTCCTGCGCGATGAAACCGAAGCCCTTTTCGGCGTTGAACCACTTGACAGTTCCGCTGGCCATGCCAGTGCCTCTCACTCGATGACGGATCCGCACCGCGCGGACCCGGAGGTAGTCGTCCTGGTCCTCGGGCACTGCACAGCAAAACGCCCGCACCACGGCGCGGGCAGGTACTGCGAACCACGACATCTGCCAGCGACGTTACACGGCGAGAGCGCCACTCACCAGAGAGCAAGGGCCGCCAGGTGGACCGGTAATGCCGCCACACGCGTGTCATGACGCCTCCACCGCCCCGCACGGAACGCGCCATCGGCAGGCGTCGACGAGCGGGCCGCGCATGCCTCACTGTCACAAACCGCCCGCCAAGACGGCATGAATCGGGATCAAGAAGTCGATCTTGCGGCGCCCGGACCTCTCCGACGGGCCGTGAGCAGCACCGGGCGAAGGTTCCGACTACCGCTGCGGGGACCGTCAGGTGATGTCGATCGCAGTTCCGTTCATCCGGCTCGACTTCCGTGCGTCCGGGACGGCGAGGTGCGGCCGCGGTACCCGCCGGCGGTCCTCCGCCCAGCGGACGGCGAAGGGCGCCGCCGATCCCGTGAGGGCGAACAGCGCTCCGAGGACGTACCAGCCGGGGCGCCCCCACATGACGCAGAGCGCGATGAGAAGACCTGGCCCGACGGCCTCGGCCAGCCCGGCGCCCAGGCCGAACACACCGAGGTACTGGCCGGTGGCGTGCTTCGGGGCGAGGGCGAAGGACACCTCGAAGCCCGCGGCGGAGTGCCACAGCTCGCCGACCGTGTGGATCACGACCGCGGCGATGAGCAGGGCCGCGGCAGCCCATGCCCGCAGCCCGGCCGCCAGGGAGATCATCGAGCACGAGACGAGGAAGGCCCCTCCCGCCCGGCGGTAGGCGCGACCGCCGGCCGCGGGCGAACCGACGCCACGGCTGACCCGCACCTGGAGCAGGACCACCAGCACGGTCCCGGTGATCATGGTGCCCGAGACGAGCCAGTGAGGGGCGGCGGTGGCGCCGACGAGCCACAGCGGGACGGCCACGGTGAGCACCTTGAACTGGATGGCCATGACGCCGTCCAGCGCGCTGAGCAGCAAGTAGGGACGGTCCCGCAGCGCGCCCCGGCGAGGGCCGCCGACGGCGGGGACGGGCGCGACGGGCGGGAGGAGGAGCAGCAGCGCCGCGGAGACCAGGAACGCGATCGCGTTGCCGACGACCATGAGGTGATAGGCGGTCAGGGTGCCCACCTGAACCACCCATCCCGCGGCCAGCGCCCCGACGGAGATGCCGACATTGGTGACCGCGCGCAGATAGGCCCGGAACTCCTGGGGCCGGTCCCCGCCGTAGTGCCGGATGAGTGGGGAGCGGGCGGCCGTTCCCGCCGCCTTGGCCCCGGTCGCCGAGCAGACGACGAGGACGAACGGCCAGAAGCTGTCCGCCCGGACGAAGCAGGCCGTGGCCAGCGCCTGGACCACGAGCGTGGCCGCGTAGACACCGCGCGCTCCGTGGCGGTCCGCCAGGTGACCGACCGTCACACCGAGGGCGAGGGCGACCAGACCCGCGACGCCGAGCCCGATCCCCACTCGGTCCGCCGGAAGGTGGACGGCCTGAGTGAAGTACAGGACCCCGGCGGTCAGATAGAGACCGCTGCCGACGGTGTAGACGAAGTTCGAGGCCGCGAGGACCCGCTGCGGTCCGGCATCAGGCATCAGGTGAGACACGACGGGACTCCACGGCACAGGTAGGTAAGGACTGACAAGGCTTTTTGCATGTTACTTGCAAGAGCAAGTCGATTGCCATAGTTGGCAGTTGGGCGAGACGCGCTCCGAGTGGGCACCCCTGTACGAAATCCACGGGACGCCTGCCGTCCGGAGTGGCGGACGGGTCGTAGACACCGGACGCAGGTACTGTCGCCGGCCACTTACTGACCGTACGCTGACAAGTCATGCAACTTCGGGCGTGATTGACGGGGGGAACCGTCATGTCCTGGGATCATCAAGGTGCTCGTTCCGACTTCGTCGTTCCACCGATGCCGACCGCGCCGCCGCCCGCTCCCGCGAATCCGTGGCGAGCCCTCGCGGTGGCGTTGCTGAACCTCAGCGGGCTCGGGCTCGGTTACGCCGTCGTGCGCCGCTGGGGGCTGATGGCCGTGTGCTGGGTCGCGACGGTGATCCTGCTCGTGGTGGCCCTGCCCGCGGACCCGGACGGTGTACCCGGTCCGACAGTCGTCCTCTATCTGGTCCTCCTCGCTCTCGCGGCCGTGCACGGCGCGTCCGTGGGGCTGCGGACCCGGTTGGCGCTGCTGCCCAGCGCCGTGATCGCGGCCGCGCTCGGGGTCGTACTGCTGGCGGTGCCCGCCACCGGAGTCGTCCTGTACGACGGAGCACGGGACGAAGCCACGGAGCAGATGCTCCTGGACCGGCTCGACCGTGCGGACAAGCTGGTCAGGGAGTCCGGGAAGCAGCCGTTCGCGACAGCCGAGGCCGGCTACCGCCGCGCCCTGGGTGTCTATGGCGCGCTCACCGACGACCACCCGGGCTCACGGGCGGCGCGGCGCGTTCCCGGCCGGCTCAAGGTCTACTACGCAACGGTCGGCGCACCGTACGCGCGGCAGGACTACTGCTCCGCCGTGTCTCCGCTGAAGTACCTCCGCACGGTCCCGCGCACCATCGGCAAGAAGGAACTCGGAGACCTCTCCGCCTGGCCCGACGACCGGCTGGCCACCTCGCTCTACGAGTGCGCGGCGGCATCGCTCAGCGGCGGAGACTCCGACTGGACCTCGCGGTTCGGCGAGCTGCTGTCGACGTTCCCCGCGTCCGCACAGGCGCGCAAGGTGGAACCGGCGGTGAAGACCGCGGTCGACCACGCGGTCAAGTCCGTCCGCGGGGACGACCCTTGTGCCGCCGTCCAGCGGCTCGACGGCCTCGGCACCCAGGTCCGCGGACTGCCCGGGGAGCAGGCCGGGCTCGCCGACGCCCTCGGCAAGGACGCCGACCGGGCCTCGCGGAGCGCGCGTTCGGGCGCCTACGCCTGCGGTGTCGCCCAGTACAAGGACGGGAAATTCAGTGACGCCGTCACGACCATGAACGACTTCGCCAAGAACAACCCGCACGACAGGAACCGGGCGCGCGCCCAGAAGACAGCCATCGCCGCGGAGGTCGCGCAGACGGTACCCGCGGCCGGCAAGCGCCTGCCGACCACGGCATCGGGCGGGAGCATCACCGTCACGGTCAAGAACGACAGCCCCGACGACATCACGGTCCTGTACACGGGACCGGTGACCGGGAGCTTCGACCTCAAGGCCTGCGGGAGCTGCGCCTCGTACACGCTCGGCAGCACGCTCAGGATCGGCTTCAAACCGTGCAGTGACAGTGGCAGGCACTACCCGCAGCGGACCATCCGGCTGCCCGTCGGCACCACCTACTTCGTGCACAAGTCCCGCAGCGGGACCGGAAAAACCCCTGCCTCGGACACCGCCAAGCTGTCGCCGGGCTATGTCTACACCGAGTGCGCGTACACGACGAGCCTCGGCTACTGAGACCTGGACGGCGCGCCCGGTACGGGACCGGGCGCGCCCCGGGGCGGGTCGGGTGTCCCGCGGCGGGACAGCCGCGTGAGCGCCGGCTACCCCTGGGAAAGGACCGGAACAAGCTGGACCAGGCCCACCGAGGCCCGGTCGCCGTACCGGAACCGGCGAGGGCGCCCGACTCTTCGTGGATGGCGGTGCCGTGTCAGAGGTCGAGCAGTTCCTCGTAGAAGCCACCGAACTCGCGTCCCCGGTCGATGAGATGGATCTCCAGGATCCAGTGCAGGAGCTGCCCGGCTTCGTCCGTGCGGCGCAGCGGCCTGTCGTTGGCGGGCACGATGTGGGAGTCGACGTCCTCCCAGTCGTTGTACTCGGGCGGGAACTCGCCGACCAGGTGGCCGACGTGCCAGCCGCCCAGTTCCCAGCCCGCTTCGGCCGCGAGCCGTTCGACCTCGGCGTAGAGCCGCTTGCCGGTGATCCCCGGGTCCGCTTCGAAGGCGCGGCGTCCGGCCGCGAAGACGGCCGCCAGGTCGTCGCGCAGGCGGTGCTTGACGGGGTCGTCGCCGAGTACGAAGGTCCGCCCGAAGTCGGCCTCGAACTCCTCGAAGATCGGCCCGAAGTCGGCGAAGACGATGTCGTCCGCGCCGATGACCCGGTCCGGCGGGTTCTCACGGTAGGGCAGCAGCGTGTTCGGTCCTGACCGCACGATCCGTTTGTGCCAGTAGTGGGTGGTCCCGAACATCTCGTTCGCCAGGTCACGGATCTTGTCGCTCACCGCGCGTTCGCCCTGGCCGGCGGCGACGAGCTGCCTCGTCCCGATCTCCGCGAAGAGCAGCGCCGCCTTGGCCTGAGCGTCCAGCAGCCGGGCCGCGCGGGTGGATTCATCCGTCATGCCGTTCACCGTAGGAGTTCCGATTCGACCCCGGCAAGCGCGTTGATCGCCGCGCGCTCCGGGTCTTCGTCACATCCGCGCAGGCCACACCTCACAAGCGCCGGTGCGCGGGTGTGTGGAGCGCGTAACCCCCGTTGATCGAGCGGCGTGACAACCGCGTAATGGGCCCTTCGTAGCGTCGGTGGAGGAAGGTACCGATCACACGGAGGGGCCGCTCGTGACCACGACCACCCAGCAGGTGCGGACGGTCTGCTCGTACTGCGGTGTCGGCTGCGGGATGGTCCTGGACATCGGGACGGGTCCCGACGGGCGGCGAACGGTCCTGAAGGCATCCGGGGACAAGACGCACCCCGCCAACTTCGGGCGCCTGTGCACCAAGGGCGCGACGACGGCCGACATGCTCGCCGCACCGGGGCGGCTGACGTCCGCCCTGGTGCGTGCCGAGCGGGGGGCGCAGGCCGAACCCGCACCGGTGGACGCCGCGATCGCGGAGACCGCGCGCCGCCTCCGGGCGGTGATCGACGAGCACGGCCCGGACGCGTTCGCGTTCTACGTCTCCGGGCAGATGAGTCTGGAGGCCCAGTACCTGGCCAACAAGCTGGCCAAGGGGTTCGTGAGGACGAACCAGATCGAGTCGAACTCCCGGCTGTGCATGGCGAGCGCGGGCACCGGCTACAAGCTGTCCCTCGGCGCGGACGGCCCGCCCGGCTCGTACCAGGACTTCGAGCACGCCGACGTGTTCTTCGTCATCGGTTCCAACATGGCCGACTGTCACCCCATCCTGTTCCTGAGGATGATGGACCGGGTCAAATCGGGCGGCGCCAAGCTGATCGTCGTCGACCCGCGGCGCAGCGCGACCGCCGACAAGGCGGACCTGTTCCTGCCGGTCCGGCCAGGAACGGACCTGGCCCTGCTCAACGGCCTGCTGCACCTGCTGCACGAGAACGGGCACACAGACCCCGAGTTCATCGCCGCGCACACCGAGGGGTGGGAGGCGATACCGGAGTTCCTGGCCGACTACCCGCCCGCCACGGTCGCGGACATCACCGGAGTCCCGGAGGCCGACATCCGCGAGGCGGCCCGGCTCATCGGCGAGGCCGGGGAATGGATGAGCTGCTGGACCATGGGTCTCAACCAGTCCACGCACGGCACCTGGAACACCAACGCGCTGGTCAATCTGCATCTGGCGACGGGCGCGATCTGCCGGCCCGGCAGCGGTCCCTTCTCGCTCACCGGTCAGCCCAACGCCATGGGCGGCCGCGAGATGGGGTACATGGGTCCGGGACTGCCCGGCCAGCGGTCGGTGCTGGTCGCCGCGGAGCGCGCGTTCGTCGAGGAGCTGTGGGAGCTGCCCCCGGGCACGGTCCGCGAGGACGGGGTCGGCCGGGGCACGGTCGAGATGTTCCGGAAGATGGCCGACGGGGACATCAAGGCGTGCTGGATCATCTGCACCAACCCTGTCGCCTCCGTGGCCAACCGCAGGACCGTCATCGAGGGCCTGGAGCGGGCCGAGTTCGTCGTCGCCCAGGACGTGTTCGCCGAGACGGAGACCAACGCGTACGCGGATGTGGTCCTGCCGGGGGCCCTGTGGACCGAGACGGAGGGCGTCCTCGTCAACAGCGAGCGCAATGTCACCCTCGCCCGGCCCGCGGTGGAGCCCCCCGGGGAGGCGATGGCGGACTGGCGGATCATCGCCGCTGTCGCCCGCGCGATGGGATACGAGCGGGGCTTCTCGTACGACAGCGCGGAAGAGGTCTTCGAGGAGATCAAGCGCGCCCGCAATCCGAAGACCGGGTACGACCTTCGGGGTGTCACCTACGACCGGCTGCGGTCCACGCCGGTGCAGTGGCCCGCCGCGCGCGAGGACGGCCCCGACCGCAATCCGATCCGGTATGTGGGCCCGGACGGCGGCGGGCCGGTCTTCCCCACGGCGAGCGGCCGGGCGGTGTTCCACGCCCGTCCGCACATCGCTCCCGCCGAGATGCCGGACGACGACTATCCGTACGTCCTGAACACCGGTCGGTTGCAGCACCAGTGGCACACCCTCACCAAGACCGGCAGGGTCGCCAAGCTCAACAAGCTCAACCCCGGGCCCTTCGTGGAGCTGCACCCGGAGGACGCCGTCGTGCTCGGTGTCGCCGACGGCGATTCGGTGGAGGTCGCGTCCCGGCGCGGCCGGGCGGTGCTGCCCGCCGTGGTGAGCGACCGGGTTCGGCCGGGCTGCTGTTTCGCGCCCTTCCACTGGAACGACCTGTTCGGCGAGTACCTGAGTGTCAACGCCGTCACCAGCGACGCCGTCGACCCGCTGTCCTTCCAGCCGGAGTTCAAGGTCTGCGCGGTGTCCCTGACGAAGGTGGCGACTCCGGTGTCGGTAGCGGCTCCGGTGTCGGTGGCGGCCCCGGTGTCCGTGGTGACTCCGGCCGCGGGCGGTGCCGTCACGGGCCCCGGGGCCGTGACCGCCGCCGTGTCCGGGGGGCCGGCCGTGCCCGAGGCCCTCCCCGCGGGACCCGGGGACGTCTTCGGGCTGGAGCCCGCCCCACCGCCGGTGCTGGCCGAGCACGAGCGGCAGTACCTGATCGGTTTCCTCGCCGGTCTGCCGGCCGGGGCACCGGGCGTGCCGGTGCTGCCGCCGGGGGCACCGTTCAGCCCCGGGCACGCGCTGTGGGTGAACGGTGTACTGGCCGGCATGTACTCCCGGGCCGCTCCGGGACCGCCGCTCCCGGCCGCGCCGGTCGCCGTCCCCGTCCCCGTCCGGTCGGTCGTCGTCCTGTGGGCCTCGCAGACCGGGAACGCCGAGGAGTTCGCCACGACCGCCGCCGACCGGCTCGCCACCGCCGGGCACAAGGCCACCCTGGTCGGCATGGACGACGCCCGCCCGGGGGAACTGCCCGCCGACGCCGACATCCTCCTGATCACCAGTACCTTCGGCGACGGCGACGCCCCCGACAACGGATCCGGGTTCTGGGACGCCCTGGCGGCGCCCGACACGCCCCGCCTGGACGGCGTGCGCTTCGCGGTCCTGGCGTTCGGCGACTCCTCGTACGACGACTTCTGCGGCCACGGCCGCCGTCTCGACCGGCGCCTGGACGAACTGGGCGCCGTTCGGCTCGCCCCGCGCACGGACTGCGAACCCGACTACGGCCCCTCGGCCACCGCCTGGCTGGACCAGGTCCTCGGCCGCCTGGCCGACGCCACGGAGCCGGACACGGCGCCCCCGCCTCCCCCGTCGCCCGCTGTCCCAGGGCCGTCCCCCGTGCCCGTGGCCCCGCCGTCCGCGCCCCTGCCGAAGAAGGCGGCCCCCGTCACCACCCGCCTCACCGGCAACCGGTTGCTGAGTCTGCCCGGAGCGGGCAAGGAGGTACGGCGCTTCACCTTCGACACCCGCGACAGCGAGACCCCGCTCGTGTACCGGGCCGGCGACGCCCTCGGCGTGCTCCCCGTCAACTCCCCGGACCTCGTCACGGAATGGCTGGCCACCACAGGGCTCGCCCCGGACAGCGGCGTGAACCTGGACGGCGGCGCGGAGATCCCCTTCCACGACGCCCTGCGCCGCCGTCTGGACATCACCCGGATCACCCCCGACCTGCTGCGGTTCGTCGCCGAGCGCACCCATGACCGGGTACTGAAGAAGCTGCTGCGCCCCGACAACAAGGACGAACTGGCCAAGTGGTCCTGGGGCCGTCAGGCCGTCGACGTCATCGCCGAACACCCCGTCCGGGCCGGTGCCCAGGAGTGGGCCGAGGTGCTGAGGCCGCTCCAGCCGCGCCTGTACTCCATTTCGTCCAGCCCGCTGACCGACCCCCACCTCGTCTCGCTCACGGTCTCCGTCGTCCGCTACGAGAGTCCGGCCGGACGACCGCGCCAGGGCGTCTGCTCGCCCTTTCTCGCCGACGCGGCCCCCGGAACCCCGGTGCCGGTCTTCGTCCAGCCCTCGCCGCGGTTCCGGCCGCCGGCCGACCCCGGCACGCCCATGGTGATGGTGGGCCCCGGCACCGGGATCGCCCCGTTCATCGGCTTCCTGCACGAGCGCCGCGCCCTGGGCCACCACGCGCCCAACTGGCTGTTCTTCGGCGAACAGCACCGGTCCACCGACTTCTACTACGAGGACGAGCTGACCGCGTTCCTCGCCGACGGCACCCTCGCCCGCCTGGACACCGCGTTCTCCCGCGACCAGCGCGCCAAGGTCTACGTCCAGGACCGGATGCGCGAACACGGACCCCAGCTCTGGTCCTGGCTCCAGGAAGGGGCGCACCTCTACGTGTGCGGCGACGCCTCCCGTATGGCCAAGGACGTCGACCGGGCGCTGCGGGACATCGCCACCACCCACGGCGGCCACAGCCCGGACGGCGCCGCCGCGTACGTCAAGCAGCTCGCCGCCGAGAAGCGGTACGTCCGTGACGTGTACTGACCGGCTGCCGGTCAGCGGCTCACCGAAGCAGGTGTGCGGGCTTCCCGCCCGGCGAGGGCCGTCCGCCTGAGGTCAGGGCGAGGTGCCGATGGGCCCGTTCGGCACGAAGCCCAGGTCGACGGGCGTCACGGGTGGGCCGTCCCGTCGTACGGCAGCCAGCAGTTCCGGGAGCTGCGGCGGCCAGAGCGGCTCTCCCGCGTTCGAAAGATCGTCCGGCGACCACCATCTCCCCCGAAGGATCCCGTCCGCCGTGTGCGCCTCGCCCAGTTCGCCCACCGGTTCCCTGCGAGGCCCGTACGCGAGGAAGATGTGCTCGTGCTGGCGCACGGGGACACCGGCCCGGGTGAAGTCGTGCTCCCAAAGACACAGCACAGTGGCGCCGAGCTCGATGTCCGCCCACCCGGTCTCCTCGCGCAACTCGCGCTCGGCCGCTTGCAGCGGCGTCTCACCCGGATCCATTCCGCCACCGGGCAACGCCCAGTGGACCCCGACTTCCTCGTTGTCGTACCGGAACATGAAGACACCTCCCGCCGGGTCCAGTACCGCGACTCTGGCTGCCTGCCTGGGAATCCTCATCGGTTCACCCTGTCAGAGGGGCCCGAGGGTGTCGATCAGGCGCCTGAGATCTGGGTCACCGGAACCAAGAGGCCAAGGTCACAGGCTTCGCCTCTGCTGTCGCCACGGATCTCTGACCTAGCATCCGAGCATGACAGTCCTGCCCAATGACGGGCTCGCGCTGGCCGCCGAGTTCCCTTCCGCGACCCATGACCAGTGGCAGCTTCTGGTAGAAGGCGTGCTGCGCAAATCGGGCAAGGAGGTCTCGAGCGCGACAGCCGAGGACGCGCTGTCCACCTCGCTCGAGGACGGGCTCGCCACCAGGCCGCTGTACACCACGCGCGACTCGGCCACCGATCCCGGTTTCCCCGGATTCGCCCCCTTCGTCCGTGGAAGCCGCCCCGAGGGCAACACCGCCGGCGGCTGGGACGTACGGCAGCGTCACACGGCGGCCGACAACGCCCTGGTGCTCGGAGACCTGGAGAACGGCGTCACCTCGCTGTGGCTCGCCGTCGGCGAGGGCGGCATTCCGGTCGCGTCGCTCGAAGCGGTCCTCGACGGTGTCTTCCTCGACCTCGCGCCCGTCGTCCTCGACGCGGGACCCGACGTCGTGTCCGCCGCCCAGGAGTTGTTCCGGCTGTACGAGGAACGCGGTGTCGTGCCGGGTGAGGTGCGCGGCAGCCTCGGCGCCGACCCCCTCGGCCATGAGGCCCGTACCGGGGTCGCGACGGACTTCGCGACGGTCGTCCCGCTCGCGCTGCGGTGTGCCCAGGAGTACCCCGGGCTGCGGGCGCTGACCGTGGACGCGCTGCCGTACCACGAGGCCGGCGGCTCGGCGGCGCAGGAGCTCGGTGCCTCGCTGGCGACCGGTGTCGCCTATCTGCGGGAACTGACCGGAGCCGGGCTGTCCGTCGAACAGGCTTGTGCGCAGATCGAGTTCCGGTACGCGGCGACCGCCGACCAGTTCCTGACGATCGCCAAGCTCCGGGCGGCGCGCAGGCTGTGGGCGCGGGTCGCCGAGGTGTGCGGGGCGCCCGGCGCGGGTGCGCAGGTGCAGCACGCCGTGACCTCGCCGGTGATGATGTCGCGCCGCGACCCGTGGGTGAACATGCTGCGCACGACCATCGCGACGCTCGCGGCCGGGGTCGCCGGCGCCGACTCCGTCACCGTGCTCCCCTTCGACCACGCTCTCGGCCTGCCGGACGCCTTCGCGCGGCGCATCGCCCGCAACACCTCGACGATCCTGATCGAGGAGTCGCACCTGTCCCGGGTGATCGACCCGGCGGGCGGCTCCTGGTACGTCGAGAAGCTCACCGACGAACTCGCCCACGCGGGCTGGGAGTTCTTCCAGGGGATCGAGCAGAGCGGCGGCCAGGCCGCCGCACTCCGCTCGGGGCGTCTTGGCCAGGACCTGGCGGACACCTGGGCGGCGCGCTCGGTGAAGCTCGCCAAGCGGCGCGAACCGATCACCGGCGTCAGCGAGTTCCCGAACCTGGCCGAGCGCCCGGTGGAGCGCCTGCCCGCCCCCGAGTCACCGTCCGGCGGCCTGCCGCGCGTGCGGCGCGACGAGGCGTACGAGGAGCTGCGGGCCCGCTCCGACGCGCACCTCGCCGCCACCGGGGCCCGTCCCCGGATCTACCTGGCCACGATCGGCCCCGCCGCCGCGCACACCGCACGGTCGACGTTCGTCGCGAACCTGTTCCAGGCCGGCGGCATCGAGCCGGTCACGGACGGCACGTTCGAGGACAGCGGCGCCACCGAGGCCTGTCTGTGCTCCAGTGACGCCCTGTACGAGGAGCAGGCCGCGAGCACGGCCGCGGCCCTCACGGCCGCGGGTGCCCGGCATGTGTTCCTGGCGGGCCGTCCCGGGCAGTACGCCGGTGTGGACGCCTATGTCTTCGCGGGCTGCGACGCCGTCGCCGTCCTCTCCGCCACCCTCGACCGCATGGGAGTGTCCTGATGGGAATCCCCGACTTCTCCGGAATCGAACTGGGGACGCCCACCACCGAAGGCAGCGCCGACGAGTGGAGTGCCGCCGCAGAGAAGGCCACGGGCGGGAGCGAGGCCGTCTGGGAGACCCCGGAGGGCATCGCGGTCAAGCCGCTGTACACCGGCCGTGACACGGAAGGCCTGGACTTCCTGGACACGTACCCGGGCATGGCTCCGTATCTGCGCGGTCCGTACCCGACGATGTACGTCAACCAGCCCTGGACGATCCGCCAGTACGCGGGATTCTCCACCGCCGAGGAGTCCAACGCCTTCTACCGCCGCAACCTCGCGGCCGGCCAGAAGGGCCTGTCGATCGCCTTCGACCTGCCCACGCACCGGGGTTACGACAGCGACCACCCGCGGGTGACGGGCGACGTCGGCATGGCGGGCGTGGCCATCGACTCCATCTACGACATGCGCCAGCTCTTCGACGGCATCCCGCTGGACAAGATGACCGTGTCGATGACGATGAACGGCGCCGTGCTGCCCGTCCTCGCGCTGTACATCGTGGCGGCCGAGGAGCAGGGCGTGCCGCCCGAGAAGCTGGCCGGGACCATTCAGAACGACATTCTGAAGGAGTTCATGGTCCGCAACACCTACATCTATCCGCCGAAGCCGTCGATGCGGATCATCTCCGACATCTTCGCGTACACCTCGCAGCGGATGCCGCGCTACAACTCCATCTCGATCTCCGGGTACCACATCCAGGAGGCGGGCGCGACGGCCGACCTGGAGCTGGCGTACACGCTCGCGGACGGCGTGGAGTACATCCGGGCGGGCCGCGAGGCGGGCCTGGACGTGGACGCGTTCGCGCCGCGGCTGTCCTTCTTCTGGGCGATCGGCATGAACTTCTTCATGGAGGTCGCCAAGCTGCGGGCGGCGCGCCTGCTGTGGGCGAAGCTGGTGAAGCAGTTCGACCCGCAGAACGCCAAGTCGCTTTCCCTGCGCACCCATTCGCAGACCTCCGGCTGGTCGCTGACCGCGCAGGACGTCTTCAACAACGTGACGCGTACGTGTGTGGAGGCCATGGCCGCCACCCAGGGCCACACCCAGTCGCTGCACACCAACGCCCTGGACGAGGCGCTCGCGCTGCCCACCGACTTCTCCGCGCGGATCGCCCGCAACACGCAGTTGCTGCTCCAGCAGGAGTCCGGCACGACCCGGGTCATCGACCCGTGGGGCGGCAGCGCGTACATCGAGAAGCTGACGTACGACCTCGCGCGCCGCGCCTGGCAGCACATCGAGGAGGTCGAGGCGGCGGGCGGCATGGCTCAGGCCATCGACGCCGGCATCCCCAAGCTCCGGATCGAGGAGGCGGCGGCCCGTACCCAGGCCCGCATCGACTCCGGCCGCCAGCCGGTCATCGGCGTCAACAAGTACCGCGTCGAGACCGACGAGAAGATCGACGTCCTCAAGGTCGACAACTCCTCCGTACGCACCCAGCAGATCGAGAAGCTGCGGCGGCTGCGCGCGGAGCGCGACGAGCGGGCGTGCCAGGAGGCGCTGGACGACCTGACGCGGGCGGCCGACGGTGAGGGCAACCTGCTGGAGCTGGCGGTGCGCGCGGCCCGCGCGATGGCCACCGTCGGGGAGATCTCCGACGCCCTGGAGAAGGTGTACGGGCGGCACGCGGGCCAGATCCGTACGATCTCCGGTGTGTACCGCAACGAGGCAGGGGAGTCCCCGTCCGTGGACCGCACCCGCACGCTGGTGGACGCGTTCGAGGAGGCCGAGGGCCGGCGCCCGCGCATCCTGGTCGCCAAGATGGGCCAGGACGGTCACGACCGCGGCCAGAAGGTGATCGCGACCGCGTTCGCCGACCTCGGCTTCGACGTCGACGTCGGCCCGCTGTTCCAGACGCCCGGCGAGGTGGCCCGCCAGGCGGTGGAGGCGGACGTGCACATCGTGGGCGTCTCGTCGCTGGCCGCGGGGCACCTGACCCTCGTACCGGCGCTGCGCGAGGAACTGGCGGCGGAGGGCCGCGAGGACATCATGATCGTGGTCGGCGGGGTGATCCCGCCCCAGGACGTACCGACGCTCCTGGAGATGGGCGCCGCGGCCGTGTTCCCGCCCGGGACGGTGATCCCGGACGCGGCCCACGACCTCGTCCAGCGGCTCTCTGCCGGCCTCGGGCACGACCTGTGATCGAACTCGACACGTACGTCAAGGGTGTACTCGACGGGAAGCGGGCGCTCATCGCCCGCGCCATCACACTCGTCGAGTCCACCCGGCCCCAGCACCGGGCGCTGGCGCAGGAGTTGCTGACCGAACTGCTCCCGCACAGCGGGAAGGCGCGGCGGATCGGCATCAGCGGGGTGCCGGGCGTGGGCAAGTCGACGTTCATCGACGCCTTCGGCACCATGCTGACCTCGCTGGGGTACCGGGTCGCGGTGCTCGCCGTCGACCCGTCCTCCAGCCGTACCGGCGGCTCGATCCTCGGCGACAAGACCCGTATGGAGCGCCTCGCCGTGGACCCGGCGGCCTTCATCCGCCCCTCCCCCACCGCGGGCACGCTGGGCGGGGTGGCCAAGGCGACCCGCGAGTCGATCGTGGTGATGGAAGCGGCCGGCTACGACGTGGTGCTGGTGGAGACGGTCGGGGTGGGCCAGTCGGAGACCGCGGTCGCGAACATGGTGGACTCCTTCCTGCTGCTCACGCTGGCCCGGACCGGGGACCAGTTGCAGGGCATCAAGAAGGGCGTCCTGGAGCTGGCCGACGTGATCGCCGTCAACAAGGCGGACGGCCCGCACGCGCGCGACGCGCAGTCCGCCGCGCGTGAACTGGCGGGCGCCCTGCGGCTGATGCACGGCAGGGACGCGGCCTGGACTCCCCCGGTGCTGAGTTGCAGCGCCCGCGAGTCGGCCGGTCTGGACACCGTCTGGGACCGCCTGGAACAGCACCGCACCCTGCTCGACTCGACGGGCCGCCTCGCCGACAAGCGCCGTGACCAGCAGGTCGACTGGACGTGGACGATGGTCCGCGACGAGCTCCTCGGCCGCCTGCACAACGACCGGGCCGTACGGGCCGTCACCCCCGACCTCGAACGGCAGGTACGGGAGGGCGGGTTGACGGCCACCCTCGCGGCGGAGCGCATTCTGAAGGTGTTCGGCGGCGAGGACCGCTGACACGCACGGGACGATGGCGGGGCGAACGCCGCTGACGCGCACGGGCGTCGAGGGCCGGGAGCCCGGCCGCCGCCCGCGTTCACGTTCACGGCAGGGTGCTCCACCGCGGCTCCCACCCGTGCCGGGGAAATCCGGATGCGGCGGCCGGCCGGGCTGGCGACCGTCCAGGCGTGGCCCACACCTATCCGCCGCTGAACGTCGAAGTCCGCTCGCCGCGCCTGACGCCGGCCGGCGCGTCCGACGAACTGCTGGAACGGGTGCGTCGGCTGCGTCCGCACTACGACATGGGGCGCTGGGCGACGGTCTTCCCGATGGGCACGACAGCCGTCGCCACCCTGTCAGTCGCCGTCGCCGACGCCGCGGCCGTCGGTTGGCTGCGGACGCCGGGCCAGGCACTGCTCTGGATCGCCGTCGTCGCCTGGGTGATCACCCTTGTCGGGCTGGTTCGGCATTTGGCTGCGTAATCCGGATCCGCGATCCGACTCCGACCTGTTGCTCAGACCCTCAAGAGGTGGCTCCTGCGGCTTTCTCCACCGTCCATCCATCGGAACGCGGGCTTCCGCGCGGCTGGCGAACGTCGTCGATCGCTCGCGAAGGTACGCCGTTCGCGTGTATCCCGAGCCCCATCCACAGGTCCTGAGCATGGCTCCCTCGCCGGCCGTGGTTGAGTCGCCGGCATGGCCAAGAGCGACGCTGCAACTCTGTTCGGTAACCGTTTCCTGACCGCGCCCGCTCCCTCGGAGACTTTCCCCGAGGAAGGCATGACCGCGACGGACGCGATGAGGCTCGTGGATGTGGATCTCGCCATGGAGGGTGACCCGCAGCGCAACCTCGCCACGTTCGTCACCACCTGGATGGAGCCGGAGGCGCAACGGCTGATCGCCGAGAACCTCCACCGCAATTTCATCGACCATGCGGAGTACCCGATCTCCGCCGAGATCGAGCAGCGTTGCGTGCGCATGCTCGCCGACCTCTTCAACGCGCCGGGCAGGACAACCGGGTGTCGGACCCAGGGATCGTCCGAGGCGATCATGCTTGGCGCGCTGTCGCTGAAGTGGAAGTGGCGCGAGCGCCGCCAGGCGGCCAACCTGTCCGTCGAGCGGCCCAACCTGGTCTTCGGCGGAGACGTCCACGTCGTGTGGGAGAAGTTCTGCCGCTACTTCGACGTCGAACCGCGGATCATCCCGCTCGCCGAGGGCAAGTACACGATCGGCCCGGAGGACGTGGAGCCCCACCTCGACGAGAACACGATCGGCGTCGTCGCCGTCCTCGGCACCACGTTCACCGGCCACAAGGACGACGTCGTCGGGATCGACAAGCTCCTGCGGGACGTCCGCAAGGAGCGGGACCTCGACATCCCGATCCACGTCGACGGCGCCAGCGGCGCCTTCGTGTGGCCCTTCCTCTACCCGGACTCGAAATGGGACTTCCGGCTCGAGCAGGTCCGGTCCATCAACGTCTCGGGACACAAGTACGGCCTGGTCTACCCCGGCATCGGCTGGCTGATCTTCCGTGAGGAGTCCGACCTGCCCAAGCACCTCGTATTCCAGGAGAACTACCTGGGCAAGACCGACGCGACGTTCACGCTGAACTTCTCCACCGGCGCGTCGATGGTGCTCGCGCAGTACTACAACTTCATCCGGCTTGGCCGTCAGGGCTACACCTACGTCATGAAGATGATGCAGGAGAACGCCCATGCCCTGGCGGACAATCTGCGCAGTGGCGGCCGCTTCGAAGTGATCGGCAGTGACCTCGAGCAGCTGCCGCTGGTCGCCTTCCGTCTCGCCGGCAAGCACTCCTACGACGAGTCCGACGTGGCCTGGCAGCTCTCGGCCGAGCGCGGCTGGATGGTGCCGGCGTACACGCTCCCGCCCAACGCGGAGAAGGTGAAGATCATGCGCGCCCTGGTCAAGGAGACCCTGAGCCGCGAGCAGATCGACCGCCTGGGTCAGGACATCGCCGACGCGTGCCGCACTCTGGACGCCAAGGGTGCGACCCACGGGACCGAGCGGGCCCAGGTCAAGCGCGGTACTGGCTACTGACGCCCGCAATCGGCACCCCAGGGACGGGCTGGCGGCGTTGTCCATAGGCCTGCACGCGATCCCGGCTTCCTTCTCTACCGCGCCACCCCTGTGGATCACAAGGGAGCCTTATGCACAGGCACGGTTCGAGGAGCTCGCCGTCGAGGTCACGGCGGAACTACCGACCGACGACGTCCGGCAGGAAATGCTCGCGCTCGTTGAGGAGGTGCGCGCGCTCCGGGCGTGGTTCAGGGCGTCAAGGTGGAGCGCGCCACTGTAAGAACGACTGTGAGGATTGGTTGCGGCATCGCTCGGGGGTCTGACCCACCGAACGATTGACGCTTCAGGCTGTCCTTTCAAGGAATCGTCGGCCGCGGCCGGGCGGTGCCGCTTTGCGCGCGGCCGGCCGAGCGGCTGTGACCGGATGCAGCACAGGTCGCACGACTGCTCGGTGAGTGATTCCGGCCTCGGGCCTGCCTCACCGCGTTCGGGACACCTGTCGATCCTGACGACATCCCTCGCTCCGGTGTCCGCGAGGACGCGAGGACGCGAGCGAGCCCCCCGGATGGTTCCGAGGGGCTCGCTTCTCTCGCGTGCTGGGGGATTCAGCTCGCGGCCGGAGCCGTTCGCCCGGCGGCGACCGCCGCGGGCTTCGGGTTCAGCAGTCGCTCGGCCAACTCGCCGAAGACCAGCCCGAATCCGCCCCACAGGACGGCCTGGATGGCCAGAGCCGAGAGCCTGAACCGCCACAACAGGGTGGCCGGGAAGTCACCCGGAACCTCGTTGATCACGGGCAGGAACTCGTAGGCCAGGCCGATCACCACGGCGAACGCGGCCACCGCGACCACGGTGGCGTACCAGGTGCCCAGACCGGGCGCGAGGCGCTTGCCGAGGATGGTGGCCCCGACCGCCAGGAGCACGCTGAGCACCATCATCAGGAAGTACAGGGTGGTCCGCTTGCCGATGGTGTCCGGGTCACCGACCGACGGCGGGTTGGCCGGGTACTTCAGGAACGGCACGACGTACACGGCGAGGAGCGCGGTCCCGGACAGCAGGAGCGCGGTCGCGCGGGCGCTGAAGCGGCCCACGCGGCCGAGTGCGAAGCAGTAGGCGAGCGCGGCGATGCCGCCGAAGGAGATGCCGTAGATCAGGACACCGGTGGCGAGGCCGGCGGTGGACTGGAGGCTGCGGGAGACGAGTTCGACCTCGTGCCCGTGCGCGGGGGCGTGGGCCTCTTCGAAGCCGATCGCGCTGTCGACGGTCGGTTCACCGAGCAAGTAGGCGACGACCAGGGCGAGTACACCGGCGGCGAGCCCGGCGAGCATGCCGCGCACGAGCAGGTTTCTTACCGTTGCGGAGTTCATGGGTGTGTGCTGTCCCTCGCGTCAGTGGCAGGGGAAACCGAGCAGGTGGCGGGCGTCGTGCACCCACTCGTGGACGTCCTCGCCGGAGACGACGGAGGTGGCGCCCTGTTCGGCGCCGACGAAGTACAGCAGGACCAGCATCAGGATGCCGAAGAAGACCGCCCAGGGAGCGATCGCCTTCAGCGGCAGCTTGGCGGGAAGTGCGGGGGTGGTGGCTGTCGGCGGAGCGACGGTCTGCGCCATGGCAGGACCTCCTCGGGAGTTCGCGTCCCATCTCGGTGGTGCACAGGATGACGCCTACGGGTCTGACTCACGGGGCGCTCAGCATGGCTGGAGCGTCTCGTTCACAGTGGCGCGACCGTGCCGGATTTCCGCCGGCTTCCGTCTTGACGTCATCAATATCGGACCCGACCGTACCGCGTGCCGGGTACCTGGCCAAGACCGCACCACCTGGCGTGATCTTCCTCTCGTCCCAGGTGGCGGGTCCTCCGTGAACGGCGGGGCACCGGTGCCGTTTCGGCCGACGCCCGGAGAAGTACCCGCCGGCGCCGTCGCGTTCGGGTGCGTCCGGACGTGGGTGGCGTACGCGGTTCGACGTTCGCGACGCACAACTCGACTGCCCGCGGGTCGAGTTCGGCTCACACTCGGCCTGCGGCACGCAACCTGCGGACGGGTTCGGCCGTATGCCCGAGTGTGGACGCGACGCGCCCGCGGGCCGAACCTCAGTGCTTCTCCGTAGCGGTGCCGGGTCCGGCGAGCCCGAGTTCACGTTCGCCCAGGGGCGCGAAGAAGCGCTCGACGTCGGCGTCGGTGACCTCGGCGAGCGTGGCCGGGGACCAGCGCGGGTCGCGGTCCTTGTCGATGATCTGCGCGCGGACGCCCTCCACCAGGTCGGGGGCGGACAGGGCCGCGCAGGAGACGCGGTACTCCTGGTCCAGTACGCGTTCCAGCGATCCGAGCCGCCGTGCGCGGCGCACGGCGACCAGCGTGACCTTCAGGGCGGTGGGCGACTTCCCGAGGAGGAGCTCCGCGGTCTCCTTCGCCGCCGGGTCGCCGACCGCGAGCAGTCGCTGGATGATCTCCTCGACCGTGTCGGCGGTGTAGCAGGCGTCGATCCACTCCCGCCGCTCCGCCAGCTCGCCCGGGGGCGCGGGCCGCGCGTGGCGGGCCAGCGCCTCCGGTACCGGGAGATCCGCGAGGTCGGCCACGAACCGCGGGAGCGAAGAGGACGGCAGGTAGTGGTCGGCGAGGCCGCAGAGCAGTGCGTCGCCGGCGCCGATGGAGGCACCGGTCAGGGCGAGATGGGTACCCAGTTCGCCCGGGGCGAGGGCGAGCAGGTGGGTGCCGCCGACGTCGGGGACGAAGCCGATGCCGGTCTCGGGCATGGCGATGCGCGATCGCTCGGTGACGACCCTCGCGCTGCCGTGCGCGGAGATGCCGACACCGCCGCCCATGACGATGCCGTCCATCACCGCGACGTACGGCTTGGGACAGCGGGCGATACGGGCGTTGAGGTGGTACTCGTCGCGCCAGAACGCCGCGGACGCGGTGCCGTCCCCGTCGCGCGCGTCGTCGTGGACGACCCGGATGTCGCCACCCGCGCACAGGCCGCGCTCGCCCGCCCCGGTGATGACCACCGTCTCGACCGACGGATCGTGCTCCCAGGCGGCGAGGGCCCGGTCGATCCGGCGCACCATCGCGTGGTTCAGGGCGTTCAGGGCCTTCGGCCGGTTGAGGACGAGGTGGGCGGCCCGTCCGTCGATGTGCACCAGGACGGATTCCTCGGCGCCGGGTGTCTCGGTGCCGTTCATCAGAACGGCTCCGTCAGGCCGCGGGCCACGATGACGCGCATGATCTCGTTGGTTCCTTCCGGGGTCCGGCGGACTCGCGGGGTGCGGGTCGCGACGATCTTCCGGCTACCGTACCCACCGGGGGCCGCCGCCCCCGCGCGGGTGCGGAGCGCGGAGCACGGTGCGCCACCGGGCCCCCGGGGCCGATGGCGCCGCGCCGCACAAGGACGCGCGACCGAACGGCCCGGCCCGGCCCGTCAGGCCTCTTCCCCGTCTCCCAGCACGTACAGCCTCGGCAGATTGACCACGATCGCCTCCTGGGTGCTGCGGGCGATGACGACGACGGCCTCGTCGGAGGGGTCCGGGTTCTCCTCGCGGTGCGGGACGAACGGCGGTACGAAGATGTAGTCACCGGGTGAGGTGCGCAGGCGCACTTCCTCGGGCTGTTCCCCCGAGTCGTCGAGGAAGACGAACTCGGGGTGTCCGCTCACCACATAGATCGCCGTCTCGGACTCTCCGTGGTGGTGGTCCGAGGAGGCGGTGGAGGGGGCGACATGGGTCTGTCCCATCCACAGCTTCTCGGAGCCGACGGTGGTGCCGCTGACGGCGGCGAATCTGCGCATGCCTCCCGTCTGCGCCGTGTCGCCGTCGAGGGCGTCGGCGCGGATGTGGTGCAGGCGGGTGCGCAGGGGGCGTTCGGACTGCCCTCCGGCGTCCGGGAGATGGGGGTGGAAACCTTCGCCGGGGGTCGTCAACGGCTCGCTCATGGGTGGGGACGCTAGAGCGGTCCGGAAAAGGATGTCAAGAGGTGTCCATTGCGCTTCACCTGCGGCAATGTTCCCGCAATGTAGGTGAGGAACCGGTGGAGGCCCTGTCGGTGCACAGCGTGTCGGGCATCATGAGCGCATGCATATCTCCGCGAAGGCGGACTACGCCACCCGGGCCCTTCTGGAGCTCGCCCGCGAACCCGCCCGCCCGCTCACGTGCGAGGCCATCGCCTCCTCGCAGCACGTCCCGTTCCGCTTCCTGAAGTCCGTCGTGGGCGAGTTGCGACGGGCCGGCCTGGTCCGCAGCCAGCGAGGCTGCGAAGGCGGCTACTGGCTCGGCCGGTCCGCCGACGACATCACACTGCTGGACGTCGTACGCGCCGTGGACGGCGAGTTGATCACCCTTCGGGGCGAGCCGCTGGCCGGCCTCGACTACCCGGGTCCCGCCGCCGGGCTGCCCGCGGTGTGGCGACGTATCGAGGCGGACGCGGCGGCCGTGCTGGGCGCCACGACCCTGGCCGCTCTGGTGCCCGCCGGGGCGGCCGAGCGGTCGCTGCGGAAGGGAGCCGCGTGACCGGCCCGCCGCGGCGGCCCGCGGTGGAGGTGGTGGAGTACACCGACCCACTGTGTCCGTGGGCCTGGGGATCGGAGCCGGTGTTCCGCCGCCTGCGCGCCGGACTGGGGGACCGTGTCCGCTGGCGCCGCGCGTACTGCGTCCTCTTCGACCACGACGACGACCCGCCGCCCGATCCGGCGGCGGAGACCGCGTGGTACGCGCGCTACGTCGAGGACGTCAGCGCGCACACCGGGGCACCGCGGGCGCGCCGGCTGAGCCGGGTGGCGGTGAGTTCGTGGCCGTCCTCGCTGGTCGCGAAGGCCGCGGAGCGGCAGGGCGACGAGGTGGCCGGGCGGGTACTGCGGCGACTGCGGGAGAGTGTCTTCGTGCTCGGGGAGCCGGCGGACACCCCGGCGCTGGCGGAGTCCGCGGTGCGGGGTGTGCCCGGTCTGGACCGCGAGCGGCTGGCCGCCGACGCGGCGTCGGCGGCCGTCCTGGAGGCGGTGCGTGCCGACCGGGCCGAGGCGCGCCGCCCGGTCCGCGAGGTGCTGCCGACGGGGAGCGAGGTGCCCTCGGGCAGATCGCCCCATCCCGGCACCGCGAAGGAGACCGCCGACGGCGGGTACCGCTACGCGCTGCCGACCCTGCTGGTCCGCGCTCCCTCGGGATGTCGGGCCGTCCCCGGATGGCGGCCGTACGAGGAGTACGCGTCGGCGTTCGAGGAGTTGAGCCCCGGGCTGCTCACGGAAACGGCGAGGCCGGCTCCCGGGGCGGCGCTGGCCCGGTACCGGAGTCTGACCGATCCGGAGCGCACGCTGCTGACCGACGGTCCCTGGCCTCCGGCGGGTGCCGTGCGCGTCGGGACCGGCAACGGTCCCGTGTGGCTGCACCCGGACGAGGCGGCGGTGCACCCTGCCGGTGACGGCGGCTCTCCCGCCGCGCCCTGAACGGTTTCTGACGTGCAGTCACGATTCGGGCGGTGGCCGCTCCGTTCCCGCCCCGCCGAGGCCGTGAAACATGCAGCCGGGCGGGCATGACCGGTCGCCGCGTCGCTCCCCGCCTTCGCCCGACGGTCCCCTGACCAGCGGTCAGGTCCGTCCCGCCCAATGAGACACCAATTGGTGTCCATTGACAGCCGCCGAGAACCGGCCCCAGGATGTGCACCATGCTCACGACGCACCCCGGCGTGGAGTGCCGCTACGTGGACCTGCGGCGCACCTGCAGCGCTCTCTGTCGCTGACCGCCCGCCCACCGCGGCCCCCAGGCGCCTGACGCCCGTTCCGCCGGCACCGGCCACACGCCGTTCCGCCGCCCGGCCCCCGTCATCGCGCGCCGCCCTCTCAGCGTTTCGTCGCCTCCGCTCTCCTCATCTCCCGGCTCACCCCGCGGTCCGCCGACGCCTCCTGCCCTGAGCACGGCATGCCCATGTGCGCATCGAAGCCCACACAGGCATGCCCGTTCCCGGTCTGCGCGGCGTCCGTCGGCGGGGTGTGCCGCCCTCGCTCCCCGCCCGCCGCCCCGGCGCGGGCGGGCGCCTTCGCAGAAAGAAAAACCGATGCCCGGACGTCTCACGCTCCGCACCCCCGCAGGCACCCTCCGTTCCGCCCGGCGCCCCGGCCGGCTGCGCGCCGCCGCCCTGGGGACCGCCCTCGCCACCGTGCTGGTCCCCGCGCTGAGCGCCTGCGGCGGCGAGACGGCGTCGGCCGCCGGCGGCGCCGCGCTGAAGTGGACCTCCTCCTACTTCCCCGCCCACTGGGACCCGGTGGTCGGTGGCAGCGGCGCCCAGTTCCGTGAACTCGCCCTGGTGTACGCCTCGTTGACACGCACGGACGAGAACGGGAAGGCCGTGCCGGACCTGGCCAAGAGCTGGAAGTACAACGCCAAGGGTGACGTGATCACCTTCCACCTGCGCCCCCACCTGAAGTTCAGTGACGGCGCTCCGGTCGACGCCGCCGCGGTGAAGGCCGCCATCGAACGGGCCCAGAAGCAGAAGAACTCGGCCCTGTTCGGCGACCTGACCTCCATCAAGTCGGTGGACGCCCAGGGCCTGGACGCGGTGATCCATCTGAGCCAGGTCGACTACCAGATCCCCCAACTGCTGGGCGAGCGCGTCCTGCAGATCGCCAGCCCCAAGGCGGCCGCGTCTCCCGAGAAGCTGGACCAGAGTCCGGTCGGCGCCGGTCCCTTCACCGTCACCCAGCTCGTCCCGGGCACCAAGGCCGTACTGAAGAAGAACCCGGACTACTGGGACGCCAAGAACATCCACATCAACACCGTCGAGCTGAGTTCCGCCCCCGACGCCTCCACCGTCGTCTCCGGCCTTCAGACCGGCGTCTACAACTTCGCGGACATAGCGCCGAGTCAGGCCGACGCCGCCAAGAAGGCGGGCCTCGACGTCTTCGTGCAGCCGGGCTTCAACGCCTCCAACCTCAGCCTCAACACCAACAAGGCGCCGTTCGACAACGACAAGGTCGTCGACGCGGTCCGCTACGCGATCAACCGTCAGGAGTTCGTCGACAAGCTGACGTTCGGCTACGGCTCGGTGACCAACCAGCCCTTCCCCAAGGGCTATGTCGCCTTCGACCCGCAGTCGGCCGACGCCTACGCCTACGACCCCGCGAAGGCGAAGAAGCTGCTGAGCGAGGCCGGTTACAAGGCGGGCGGCCTCAAGCTGAACCTGGTGATCCCGGCCGAGGATCCCCAGGCCGAGATCGTCCAGGCGCAGTTGGCGAAGGTCGGCATCACCGTCACCATCAAGATCGACAAGAACTGGGCCACGCCGTTCTTCGCCAAGAACCTGACGTTCTCGCTGTACGGCACCACAGGGCGCGACTCCGCGGCGCAGACCCTGACCGCGCACTTCGGCCCGAACGGCCCGCTCAACCTCAGCTCGCCCTATGAGCCGTCCGGTTTCGAGGCCGCCATCGCCAAGGTCCGCCAGACCCCGCTGGACTCGCCGGACTACCCGAAGGTCCTCCAGGCGGCGACCCGGGCCGGCCTGAAGAGCAAGGCCCTGGTGTTCACGTACTCCTCGCCCAACCTCATCGCCAAGAGCAAGTCCATCTCCGCCCTGCCGAAGAACCCGGCCCACATCGACTGGACCGGCGTGACCATCGCCGGCTCCAACTGACACTCCGTCCATCACAGAGAGAGGGGGGCAACCCATGACGACGACGGAGGCACCGGCCCCACCCGACATCCGTCTCCCGGCCACCGCGGCCCGGACACGGCACACCCTGGGCCGCGTCCTGGCCACCCTCGCCCGGTCGGTCGCGATCTTCGTGCCCGTCTTCCTGGTCGCGACGTTCGTGACGTTCGCGCTGCGGTCACTGAGCGGGCTCAGCCCGGCGCGCATCCAACTGGGCGAGGAGGCGACTCCCGAGGCGGTCGCCCGCGTCGAGGCCCACTGGGGCCTGAACCGGCCGTTCCTCGTGCAGTACGCGGACTGGTTCGGCGGCGTCCTGCACGGACAGCTCGGCGCGAGCTGGACCAACGGCGCCGACATCTCCACCCTCATCGGCCTCGGCCTGGGTGTGAGTCTGTCGGTGGCGACCTTCGCGCTCCTCATCGGCGTGGTCGCGGGCTTCGCCCTCGGCACGGTCGCGGCGCTGCGCCGCACCACCTGGGTCGACCGGGCGATCACGGGCTTCGTCACGGTGATCTCGGTGATGCCGGCCTTCGTCGTCGGCATCGTGCTGGTCGCGGTCTTCGCGGTGGGACTGCACCTGTTCCCGTCCGCCGGATACATCCCGGCGGATCAGGGGTTCGGGCCGTGGCTCGCCCACATCACCCTCCCCGCCGTCGCCCTGAGCTTCGACGTCGTCGCCGATGTCGCGCGGCAACTGCGCGGCAGCCTGATCGGGGCCTACCGCGAGAACTACGTGACCGGAGCGGTCGTCCGCGGCCTGAGCCCGCGCAGGATCTTCTTCGGCCATGTGCTGCGCAACGGCCTCGGGCCCGCGCTCGCCACCCTCGGCCTCAAGTTCCCCGCGCTGGTCGGTGCCTCCGTCGTCACGGAATGGATCTTCGGCCTCCAGGGCTTCGGACGGTTCGCCAACGACTCCGCGCAGGCCGGTGACGTACCGGCCGTGCAGGGCGTCCTCGTGGTGTCGATCGTCCTGGTCGTCGCCTTCAACCTGCTCGTCAGCCTGGTGCTGGCGCGCGTCACGCCGGCCTCGCAGCGGGGGGTGTGAGCATGGTCCGCCGCGTCCTCTCCCTCACCTCCGGACGGATCGCCCTCGCCGTCCTCGCCGTGATCGCCGTACTCGCCCTGTTCGGGCCGCTGCTCGCTCCGCAGAACCCCCTGGCCACCAGCGACCACCCGCTCGCCGCCGCCTCCGGCGCCCACTGGCTGGGGACCGACTATCTCGGCCGTGACGTGCTGAGCCGGCTCCTCGACGGCTCCCGCGTCAGCGTCCTCGGCTCACTGGAGGTCGCGTTCACGGCCCTGGCCATCGGAGCGGTCCCCGGCATCCTGTCGGTCCAGCTCGGCCGGGTCTTCGAATGGGTCACGCTCCGGCTCGCCGACACCCTGGTCGCCCTGCCGTTCCTGCTGTTCGCCGTCGCCGTCATCGCACTGCTCGGCAACGGCCTCTCCCAGGCGATGCTGGTCACGGGCGCGTTGGTGTCCCCGCTGTTCTACCGCGTGGCCCGCGCGGCCACACTGGCCGTGACCCGCTCACCGTACGTGGAGGCCGCGCTGATCTCGGGCGCGTCGATCGGCTGGGTCGTACGGCGCCATGTCTGGGCCAAGGTGCTCCCGCCGATCGCGGTGGCGCTCGCCCAGACCATCGGGGTCGGCTTCGTCATCGTGTCGAGCCTGACCTTCCTCGGCATCGGCGTCCAGCCTCCCGCGCCCACCTGGGGCGGTCTGCTCGCCTCGGACCTCGGCTACCTCAGCCACCAGCCATGGGCACCGCTCGCCCCGGCCCTGCTGATCATGGTCACGGTCTGGGCCTGCAACCTCCTCGCCGACGCCATCCGCGACGTCTCGGGCGAGGCGGGCCGCGCCCTGGTCAACAGCCGCAAGGCCCGTGCCAACCGCCGCCGCGAGGCCGGCCCCGCCCCCGCCGGAGGTGTGCGATGACCACCCTGTCCGAGAAGCGCCCCACCGAGGTCGAGAAGACCGAGGAGATCACCGAGCCGGGTCCCGGGCGGCCCGCCCGACCGCCGTCCCCGGTACTGGCCGTACGCGATGTGCGCATCGCCGACCGGGCCGGCGACCGGGAGATCGTCCACGGCGTGAGTTTCACGCTCACGCCCGGCAGCGCCGTCGGCATCGTCGGCGAGTCCGGCAGCGGAAAGACCCTCACCTGCCGTGCCGCGCTGGGCATCCTGCCCGCCCACTTCGAGATCAGCGGCGGCTCGGTCGAGATCGACGGCGACGACATCGCCGGCCTGTCCCCCGCGCGCTGGACGGACCTGCGGGGCGCCACGATCAGCGCGGTCTTCCAGGACCCGGCGTCCTATCTCAACCCCTCGATCCGGGTGGGGGCCCAGATCGCCGAGGTCCTCCGGGTCAAGAAGGGGCTGAAGCGGCGCGCGGCACACCGCCGGGCGGTCGAACTGCTGAAGGCCGTCCATCTGCGGGACCCGGAACTGGTCCACGGCCAGTACCCCCACGAGCTGTCCGGCGGCATGCTCCAGCGGGTCCTCATCGCCGTGGCCATCGCCGCGGGCCCGCGCATCCTCATCGCCGACGAGGCCACCACCGCGCTCGACGTCACCGTGCAGGCCGAGATCCTCGACCTGCTGGCCGACCTGCGCGAGCGCACCGGACTGGCGCTCGTCGTGGTCTCCCACGACCTGGCCGTCGTCGCCCAGTTGTGCGACGAGGTCCTCGTCATGCGCCAGGGAGAGGTGGTCGAACAAGGTCCGACCCGGGACGTGCTCCAGCGTCCGCGGCACGAGTACACCCGGCTGCTGATCGCCGAACACGAGCAGTACGGCCTGGAGAAGTTCCTCGCGCCCGAGGAGGACGCATGAGCACGGACGCCGTGACCACCGCTCCCGCCCCGGGGGCCGCCCTTCCCGGAAAGGCCGCCGCACCCGTCCTGGAGGTCACCGACCTCGAAGTGCGCTACGGACCGCGCAGGCGACGCCGGCACGCGCTGCGCGGCGTCTCGCTCAGCGTCACCCCGGGCGAAACCGTCGGCATCATCGGCGAGACGGGGTCGGGCAAGTCGACCCTGGCGCGGGCCGCGCTCGGCCTGGTGCGCCCCTCGGCGGGGTCCGTCGTCGTGGACGGCGAGGAGGTCAGCGGGTACGGCGCTCGCCAGTGGCGCGCTCTGCGGCGCCGCGGGGTGATCCAGTACGTCTTCCAGGACCCCCTGCGCAGCCTCGACCCCGACCTCACCGTGGAGGCCTCCCTGGCCGAACCGCTGCTCGTGCGGGGAGACTCCCGCGAGGAGGCGGCACGCCGGGTCCGCGCGTTCCTCGCCCGCGTCCACCTCTCCGAGGACCTGCTCGACCGGCTGCCCGGTGAGCTCTCCGGAGGGCAGCGCCAACGCGTCGCGGTGGCAAGGGCGTTGGTCACCGAACCCCGGCTGGTCATCCTCGACGAACCGGTCAGCGCCCTGGACTCCGCCAACCGCGTCCAGATCCTGCAGATCCTCAAGGAACTGCGCGACGACGGTGTGGCCCTCGTCTTCATCTCCCACGACCTCGGTTCCGTCGCCGGGATCGCCGACCGCATCGCCGTGCTGTACCAGGGCGAGCTGGTCGAGGCCGGCGCCGCCCGCGAGGTCATCACCCGGCCCCGGCACCCCTACACGCGCCTGCTCGTCCGCTCCGCGCCCACGCTGCGCTCCGCCCCGGCCGACCGGGCCGAACGCGCCGCACTGCGCGCCCTCCTGAACGTCTGATCCATCCGAGAGAAGGAAGAAAAGCCATGTCCCGCACGATCCATCTCGCCCTGCACCCCTACGGCGTCGGCGGTCCCGGCCAGCACGGTCTGTGGAAGGACCCGCGTGTGGCCAAGAACGCGAGCATCGACATCGACTACTACATCCGGCTGGCGAAGGCGGCCGAACACGCCCTCTTCGACGCGCTGTTCATCGTCGACAGCCAGTTCATCAACGCCACCTACCCGGCGCACTACCTCAACCGCCTCGAACCGCTGACCCTGTTGTCCGCGGTCGCCACCCACACCAAGCACATCGGCCTGGTCGGCACGGCGAGTTCGACGTACAACTCGCCGTTCAACCTGGCCCGCCGGTTCGCCTCCCTGGACCACATCAGCGGCGGGCGGGCCGGCTGGAACGTCGTCACCAGCTTCGACACCGGCACCTCCCGGAACTTCGGCCTCGACGAGCACCTCGACTACACCGCCCGGTACGGCCGCGCCCTGGAGTTCGTCCAGGTCGCCCGGGGCCTGTGGGACTCCTACGAGGACGACGCCTTCCCGGCCGACGTGGACCGGGGCGTCTTCCTCGACCCGGCCAGGCTGCACGCGCTCGACCACGACGGCGAGCACTTCAAGGTGGCGGGACCGCTGAACCTCTCCCGCTCCCCGCAGGGCCAGCCCGTGATCTTCCAGGCCGGGGTGTCCGAGGAGGGCCGCGACCTGGCCGCCCAGGTCGCCGAGGGCATCTACGCGCCGGGCGGGACCCTGCAACAGGCGCAGGAGTACTACACGGACATCAAGAAGCGCACCGCCTCCTACGGCCGCGACCCCGAGCACATCAAGATCTTCATCCACGGCGGTCCGGTCGTCGCCGCCACCGACGAGGCGGCCCGGCGCCGCGAGCGGGAGATCTTCGAGGAGGACAACGACTTCGACCGCAACCTCGCCCTGCTCGGCCGCTCCTTCGGCGCCTACGACTTCAGCGTCCACGACCTGGACGCGCCGTTCCCCGACGTGGCGCACCTCGCCGAGAAGGGCGGGCGCACCGGCGCCGCGGCCCTGATCGAACGGGCCCGCACGGAGGGACTGACGCTCCGTCAAGTCGCCGATTCCGTAAACCAGTTCCGCAACTCGCCCTTCGTCGGAGCGCCGGGGACCGTGGCCGACACCATCGAGAAGTGGTTCGACGCCGGCACCTTCGACGGCATCAACCTGGCCTTCCGTACCGAGGACGAACTGAACTTCTTCGTCGACGGTGTCGTCCCGATCCTCCAGAAGCGCGGCCTGTTCCGCACCGAGTACGCGGCCGACACCCTGCGCGGCAACCTCGGCCTGCCCGTCCCGGCCAACCGCAACGCCCGCGAGCCCCAGCTCGTCGACGACTGAGGTCCTCGTCCCGGCCGACCCGGTCGGGCACATCCTCGCCCCGCGGCTCCGCGCACCGGCCGGCTCACTCCCCGGACCGGCCGGCGCGGCGGCCCGATACCGAAAGGCCGGCACCCCATGACCAGCGAGCGACCACGCTTCCGGCTCGGCTTCCTCACCCATGTCCAGGGACGCGACCAGGACATCGCCCGCACCTACCGCAACGCACAGGAACTGTTCGCCGTGGCCGACGAGCTCGGCTTCGACGTCGGCTGGGTCGCCCAGCACCACGTGTCCCTCGGGGGCGGCGGGCTGTCCTCGCCCTGGACCTTCCTCGCCCACGCGGCGGCGCGGACCACCCGGATCCGGCTGGGCACCGCCGTCACGGTCCTCCCCCTGGAGGACCCGGTCCGCCTCGCCGAGGACATCGCCACCGTCGACACCCTCAGCGGCGGCCGCGTCGAGATCGGCGTGGGCAGCGGATCGAGCGGCGTGGAGTACGCCGCGTTCGGCAAGGACGCCGACCGCAAGCGTGAGTTGACCAGCGAGAACCTCGACGTCCTGCGCCGTGCCCTGGCCCATGACGACGTGGGCACACCCGACTTCCGTATCCAGCCCCGCCCCGGCGACTTCGGCCGCCGCGTCTGGCAGGGCGTGTTCAGCGCGCGGGGAGCCGAGTACGCCGCGAGCCGCGGCTCGAACCTGCTGCTCAACCGGGCCGCCTACGGATTCGACGCCCCCACCGACGAGGTGCAGCGCCCCTGGGCCGACGCCTTCCTCGCCGCCTGGGACCAGCCGCACCGCCCGCGCATCGGCCTGTCCCGCTTCATCTTCCCGGCCAAGGACAGGCGCACGGCGCTGCGCGCGATCGGCGACGACGTGCACCGGGCGGCGCTGCGCATGGCGGAGAGCGGCGCGTTCCCCAAGGGCCTCGGCCCGGAGGAGGCGCTGCGCCGCTTCCACTCGTTCTACGGCCATCCCGACGAGATCGTCGAAGCCTTGCGGCAGGAGAAGGTCCTGCCCGTCGCGACCGACCTGATCGCCCAGTTCAACCCCGCCGTCCCCGACCACGACGCCGCCGTCCGTGCCCTCGAACTCATCGCGACCGAGGTGGCACCCGCGCTGGGCTGGAAGCCCGCGCACACGGCCGAGCCCGCATCCGCAGGAGTATGAGATGACCCAGTACACCGACCATCACGGGCCCTCGGGCCTCCGTGTCCGCGGCACGATCCTCGTGGTCCCCGGCCGGGGCGAGACCCGGGCGACCTACGCGCGCTTCGGCGCCCGGCTCGCCGCCGACGCCTACCGCGTCCGGGTGCTCGACGCGCCGGCCCTCGACGCCGGGGACCCGGACGTGTCCCTGGCCGATCTGGCCGACCGGCTCGCGAAGGCGGCCGAGGGCACCGCGTCCGAGGACGGTGTGGTGCGCCCGCTCGTCCTCGTCGGGGCCGATGCGGGGGCGGCCGCGCTCGCCGCGCTCCTCGGCCGGGCGGAGTCTCCGGCCGCCGGGCAGCCGGACGCCCTCGTCCTCGCCGGCCTCCCCGGCCCGTCCGCCGGGACCGGCGCCGTCGGCACCTGGGACGAGGAGCTCGACGTCCGCACCTCCTGCCCGGCCCACCGGGGCAACCTCACCGAGGACCCCCGGGTACGACGCGGGTCGCTGAACGACGCCGTACCGGACTCCGTGCTCGGGGCGGCCCACGACGGTGAGACACCCCTGCCCACCCTGCTGCTCGCCGGCGACGCGGATCCGCTCGCCGACCACGAGGCGCTCGCCCGGCTGGCCAAGTCACTTCCTCTGGCTCGCCTTTCGGTCGTGCGCGGCGCCCACCACGACGTCCTCAACGACCTCCAGCACCGATCCGTGGCGGCCGAGGTCGTCACCTTCCTCGAAACGCTGCGCGACGGACTGCGCCCGCTGATCACGGTCCGTTCGAGCGACTGGTGACGGCCCGTCGGACGAGCCCCGGCCGGACGGCCGACTCCGTCCGGCCGACCGCGAACCACCGTCCGTACGGCCCGCGCACCGAGCCCGCGTCTGCAACCCGCCCCCGAGCGTCCCGTGTGCCAAGAGCCCCCGTGCCGCCACCACAGCCAGGTGAGCGGCCGACGAGCCGGCACCACCGCGCCCCGCGCACCCACTTCGCGCGGCACCTCGCCGCGCACCCCCGTCAGACACACCACATCCCGACCCGGAAGGTCCGCCATGGCCACGATCGTGTCCGTCTCCGGAAGCCCCTCCCCCACCTCCCGCACCACCCGTCTCCTGCGTCACCTGGACGAGCGGCTCCGCCTCCAGGGCCATGAGGTGATCCCGCTGGAGGTACGCACCCTTCCCGCCCACGCACTGCTCGGCGCCGACTTCCGGCATCCGGCGATCGTCGAGGCCACGGCCCTGTTCGAGCGGGCGGACGGGGTCGTGATCGGCACCCCCGTGTACAAGGCGGCCTACTCCGGCCTGCTGAAGTCGCTCCTCGACCTGCTCCCGCAGTACGCGCTGGCCGGCAAGACAGTACTGCCGCTGGCCACGGGCGGCAGCAACGCGCATGTGCTCGCCATCGACTACGCGTTGCGTCCCGTGCTGAGTTCCATGGGCGCGTCGCACATCGTGCCCGGCTGGTTCACTCTCGACAAGGACGTCACCGCGGGCGAGGACGGGACCCCGGTGATCGCGCCCGCCGCCGCCCAGGCCCTGGAGCAGGTCACGGACCACTTCTCGGCCGCGCTGGGAGGCCGTACGACCGCCCTCGCCTCCACCGGCTGAAGCACGGCCCGTCGCGTGTCCGCGCAGGACGGTGTGCCGGTCACCAACAGGGCTCGGTCCGGGACGAGTCGGGCGATCGCGCTGTGCCCAAGGGGGCCGTCCGGGGGCCGAGCTGTGCGTCAACCCCGGGGCGCGGCGTTCATGCTGGTGCGCCGTGACCATCTGTGGTTACCTGGCTCCATGACCGTGCTCGTGACCCGCCGCCACGTCGACTACGTGCGTGTCACGACCACGGGTTGTCGCACCGTGAGCTGACCCCCGCGCTCCGGCATCGGACATCTGTCTCCTCCTTCTTCTCCTCTCCACCGCGCTTCGCGCCGACCGCTGCCCGCGTCCGGGCGCGGTTCGCGGCCCCGCGGTGTGCTCGCCGATCCCGGAACCAGCGCGCAGCACGGATCCCGTGTGTCTCCACAGACCGCACACCGCACAAGGGAGAACCATGAGCCAGCCCATCGACTCCGTCACCGCGGGGCACACCCCCGAGGACGAGCCCATCGGCCCCGACACCTCGGCCTGGTCGTTCGAGACCAAGCAGATCCACGCCGGCGCCGTGCCCGACCCGACGACCGGGGCGCGGGCGGTACCGATCTACCAGACCACCTCGTTCGTCTTCCGCGACACCCAGCACGCGGCGGACCTGTTCTCGCTGGCCGAGCCGGGCAACATCTACACCCGCATCCACAACCCCACCCAGGACGTGTTCGAGCAGCGCATCGCGGCGCTGGAGGGCGGAGTCGCCGCGGTGGCGCTCGCCTCCGGTCAGGCCGCGGAGACGCTCGCCATCCTGACGCTGGCGTCCGCCGGGGACCACATCGTCTCCAGCACGTCCCTGTACGGCGGCACGTACAACCTCTTCCGCCACACGCTTCCCCGGTTCGGCATCGAGGTGTCGTTCGTCGACGACCCGGACGACGTCGAATCCTGGCGTGCGGCGATCCGGCCGAACACCAAGGCCCTGTTCGCGGAGACGCTCGGCAATCCGCGCGGCAACGTGCTCGACGTAAGGGCGGTCGCCGACGTCGCGCACGCTTCGGGCGTGCCACTGATCGTCGACAACACCGTGCCGACCCCGTATCTGCTGCGGCCCATCGAGCACGGCGCCGACATCGTCGTCCACTCGGCGACCAAGTTCCTGGGCGGTCACGGCACCACCATCGCCGGTGTCGTGGTCGACGGCGGCAGCTTCGACTTCGGCGCGCACGCCGAACGTTTCCCCGGCTTCACCGAGCCGGACCCGAGTTACCACGGCCTCCGGTACTGGCCGGCGCTCGGCCCGGGGGCCTTCGCGGTCAAACTGCGGGTGCAGTTGCTGCGGGACCTCGGCCCCGCCCTGTCGCCGCACTCCGCCTTCCTGCTTCTCCAGGGGGTGGAGACGCTCAGTCTGCGCATCGAGCGGCACTCCGCCAACGCCCAGGCCCTGGCCGAGTGGCTGGAACAGCGGGACGAGGTCGCGGCGGTCCACTACCCGGGCCTCAGGTCCAACCGGTGGTACGCGGCGGGGCAGCGCTATCTTCCGCGCGGTGCCGGAGCGGTCCTGGCATTCGAGCTGAGGGACGGCGTCGAGGCCGGAAAACGGTTCGTGGACGCGGTCGAACTGTTCAGCCATCTCGCCAACATCGGGGACGTACGCAGCCTGATCATCCACCCGGCGTCGACGACCCACAGCCAGCTCGACGAGGCGCAGTTGACTGCCACCGGTACCTCGCCCGGTCTGGTGCGGCTGTCGGTGGGCATCGAGAACCTCGCCGATCTGAAGGCGGACCTGGAGGCCGGTTTCCGCGCGGCGAAGGGCGCGTCCTGAACACGGTGCTCACACCGTCGGCGGTCCCCTTCCCGCCTGCCTCCGGGGGTTGGCGGGAAGGGGACCCGCGGGGACGCCGACAGTGGCATCTCCAGGACAAGGCACTCCCTCTGGAGGCGGGCGGTGAACTGCCCGGTGCGCGGCTGGCGTTCGAGACCTGGGGGCGGCTGTCACCGGACGGCTCCAACGCCGTGCTGGTGCTGCACGCGCTCACCGGTGACAGCCATGTCGCCGGTGCGGCCGGGCCCGGTCACCCGACGCCCGGCTGGTGGGACGGTCTGGTCGGGCCCGGCCTCGCCCTGGACCCGGACCGATGGTTCGTCGTGGCGCCGAACGTGCTCGGCGGCTGCCAGGGCAGCACCGGCCCGTCCTCAGGCCGCCCGGACGGACGGCCCTGGGGCAGCGCCTTCCCGTTCCTGACCCAGCGCGATCAGGTCGCGGCGGAGGCCGGTCTGGCCGACGCGCTGGGCATCGGGCGATGGGCCCTGGTGATCGGCGGTTCCATGGGGGGCATGCGCGCTCTGGAGTGGGCCGTGTCGTATCCGGATCGCACGCGGGCGCTCCTGCTGCTGGCCACCGCGGCGGCGGCGAGCGCGGAGCAGATCGCCTGGGCCTCCATCCAGACCCGGGCGATCCGGAGCGACCCGAACTGGCGGGGCGGCGACTACCACGACGCGGCCCCCGGTCACGGACCGCACGAGGGACTGGGGCTGGCCCGCCGCCTTGCCCACGTCACGTATCGCAGCGAGCCCGAGCTGGCGGTCCGCTTCGGCCGCTCTCCCCAGGGCACGGAGGACCCGTGGGACGGCGGCCGCCATCAGGTGGAGTCCTACCTCGACCACCACGCGGCCAAGCTGGTGCGGCGTTTCGACGCCGGCAGCTATGTGACGCTGTCGCAGGCCATGAACAGTCATGACGTCGGCCGCGGCCGGGGCGGCACGCGCTCGGCCCTGGGCAGGGTGACGGCGCGGACGCTCGTCGCCGGTGTCGACTCCGACCGCCTCTATCCGCTCTCCCAGCAGGCCGAGTTGGCCGCGGGCATCCCCACCGCGGACCGTCTCCGGGTGGTCGAGTCCCCTTACGGACACGACGGCTTCCTCATCGAGACGAACCAAGTCGCGACTCTGGTCGGTGAGTTGCTCCGTTAGGGCCGCCGGGCCGCCGCCCCGGCAGTCCGGCGTCCCGGGTGGCGCCGAACCGGTGTCCTCGGGGCGGCCGTCCCGTGGCCGCTCACCGCTCCCGCCACTCCTCGGCGAGCAGTTCGTACGACCGCACCCGGTCGGCGTGGTCGTGGGTGATCGTGGTGATCAGCAACTCGTCGGCGCCCGTGGCCTCCTGGAGCCGCGCCAGTTCGTCGGCCACCCGGCCCGGGGAGCCGACGAACTGGGTGTCGAGGCGGTCCTGGACCAGCGCGCGGTCCGCGTCGGTCCAGACGTGGGCACGCGCCTCGTCCGGGGTGGGGAACTGGATGGCTCCCTCGGCGTTGCGGATGCTGCGGACCCAGAGGCCGTATCCGGTGGCGAGTTCGCGGGCGGTGTCGTCGTCCTCGGCCACCACGACGTCCGCGGACACGCTGACGTACGGCTTGTCGAGGACGTCGGACGGCTGGAACGCGGCCCGGTAGCCCTCCGCCGCCTCCAGCACGGTGGCAGGGCTGACGTGGTAGTTCGCCGCGAACCGGAGCCCGTTGCGGCCCGCGACCTCGGCGCTCTGACCGCCGCTGCTGCCCAGGATCCAGACCTCCACGTCCGCGCCCTCGCCGGGCACCGCGTGCGCCTCGACCCCGTCCGCCGACCGGTAGGTGCCGCCGAGCAGCGCGAGGACGTCGTCGATCTGCTCGCCGTAGTCCTGCGACTGGGCGTTCGGCTGCTGAAGGAGGGTGCGCTGAAGGGCGACTCGCGGTGAGCCGAGCAGATGCTCGAACGAGAAACGGGCCGGAATGCGCAGGCCGCCCGGCGTGCGACCGTCGACGACGGGCGTCGCGGTCGGCAGTGGCGTGACGGGGCCGCCCGGAGGCCGGCCGCCGGAACGGCCGAGGCCGAGGTCGAGGCGGCCGGGATGCAGAGCGTCGATCAGGCCGAACTCCTCGACCGTGGACAGGGCGGTTCGGTGGCCCAGTTGTACGGCGCCGGAACCGAGCCGGATCGTCGAGGTCGCGGACGCCGTCAGGGCGAGGACGACCGCGGGCGAGGTGCCGGCGACGCCCGGATTGAGGTGGTGTTCGGCGAACCAGTAGCGGGCGTAACCGAGTTCCTCGGCCCTGCGGGCCAGGTCGATGGAGTTGTGCAGCGCCTGCGTGGCCGTGGAGCCGGACGAGATCGGGACCAGGTCGAGGACGCCGAGGGGGATGTCGGACATGCGGGTCAGGGCTCCTCAGTGGTCGGCGGGCACGGGTTCGGGCACGGGCGGTGAGAGAACCGGTGTCCAGGGGAACGGCGGGTCGGGGATCTCGCGGCGCAGCACGGGGGCCACGGCGGACTGGAACAGCTCCAGCGAGTCCCGATGCTGACTGTCCGTCAGTCCTCCGGCGTCGGCGTGCAGATGCAGCACGCTGTGCCCGAACTGCTCGTGGTAGCGGTGCACCTTGTCGATGATCTGCTGGGGGCTGCCGATCAGTGCCGAGCTGCGCTCGACGTAGTCCTCCAGGGTCGGGAACACCGGCTCCAGGCCCAGGCGCTTCTGGAACGCGAGGTTTCCCTCGAACACGGGCCGGTAGACGGCGAGTGCCTCCTGCGAGGTCCGCGCCGCGTAGAAGCCCGCCGTCCCGGCGCCGACCGCGATACCGGCGGGATCATGGCCGTAGTGCTCCCAGCGTTCGCGGTAGTGGCGGATCAACTCGGCGTACGGCTCTATGGGGTTGGTGACGTTGGCGGAGAACAGCGGGTCGCCGTAGCGGGCGGCCAGGTCGACCGACTCCTTGCTGGTGGCGCTGCCGTGCCAGACCCGGACAGGCTGCTGGAGTGGTCGGGGCCACACCTCGGCGTCCTTGAGTTCCGGGCGGAAGCGGGTCGTCGCGGTCACCTTGTCCTGCCGCCATATCCGGCGGAACACCTCGTAGCTCTCGGCGTTGCGGTCCCACTGGTCCTCGCTGGTGACCTGGAACAGCTCGCGCTGCGCGGAGCCGTTGCCCTTCCCGACGATCAACTCCAGGCGCCCGCCGGACAGATGGTCCAGCGTCGCGTAGTCCTCGTAGGCGCGCACCGGGTCGAGGAGGCTGAGCGTGGTGACCGCGGTGAACAGCCGGATCCTTGAGGTGAGCGCGGCGATGTGGCTGAGGACCACCGGCGGCGAGGACGAGATGAACGGACGCTCGTGCCGCTCCCCCACCCCGAAACCGTCGAATCCCAACTCCTCGGCGAGCAGAGCGTTGTCGATCACTTCGCGGAAGCGGTCGTTCGTCGGCTTCTGGATCCCGGTGACCGGATGGGGGGCGTGCACGATCAGGGTGATCGCCAGGAACTTCATGACGCGGCCCGGTCGGCCGGCGCCTCGGAGTCCGGGTGGGCCAGGCCGAGGTGATCGCGCAGGGTGCTGCCCTCGTACTCGGTGCGGTAGACGCCACGCTCCTGGAGGAGGGGGACGACGGTGTCCGCGAAGGAGTCCAGACCGCCCGGCGTGATGTGCGGGACGAGGATGAATCCGTCGGAGGCGTCCGCCTGGACGAAGTCGTTGATGGTGTCGGCGACCGTGGCCGGACTGCCGACGAAGGCCTGCCGGCTCCCGGTCTCGATGACGAGGTCGCGGATGGACCAGCTGTTGGCGGCCGCCCGCTCGCGCCACTCGCGGGCGGTGGCCAGCGGGTCGCGGTACATCCGGACCTGGGCGCGGCCGCGGGCGATGGTGTGTTCGCCGAGGTCCGGGTCGATGTCGGGCAGGGGGCCGTCCGGGTCGTACGAGGAAAGGTCACGGTTCCAGACGAACTCCAGGTGCTTGATGGCGGTGGCGCCGCTGACCTGGGCGCGCCGCACTTCGCGGGCGTGCTCCTCGGCCTCGGCATCGGTGTCGCCGAGCACGAAGGTCGCGGCGGGCAGGATCAGGAGCTGGTCGGGGCGTCGGCCGTACCGGGCGAGGCGTCCCTTGACGTCCGTGTAGAAGGCCTGGCCCTCGTTGAGGGTGGAGTAGCGGCTGAAGATCGCATCGGCGCTCGACGCGGCGAACTCCCGGCCCTCCTCGGAGTCTCCTGCCTGGAAGATCACCGGACGGCCCTGCGGCGAGCGCGGGACGTTGAACTGGCCTTCGATGTCGAAGTGCTGTCCCTGGTGGACGAAGGCTCCGGCCTTGGCGTCGCTGAGGAAGGTGCCGGTCTCCTGGTCGGCGACGATCTCGTCGCCGTGCCAGGAGTCGAAGAGTTCGTTCGCCGTGGTCAGGAACTCCTTGGCCCGGGAGTAGCGCTCCTCCTGGGGCAGGAAGCCGCCGCGGCGGAAGTTCTCGCCGGTGAAGGCGTCCCAGGAGGTGACGACGTTCCAGGCCGCCCGGCCGTCGGAGAGGTGGTCGAGGCTGGCGAACTGACGGGCCACCTCGTAGGGCTCGTTGAAGGTGGAGTTGATGGTGCCGGTCAGGCCGAGGTGTTCGGTGACGGCGGCGAGCGCGGCCAGGACGGCGAACGTGTCGGGGCGTCCCACGACGTCCAAGTCATAGATCTTGCCGCCCTGTTCACGCAGGCGCAGACCTTCGGCGAGGAACAGGAAGTCGAACTTGGCGCGCTCGGCGGTCCGCGCGAAGTGCGCGAACGAGCTGAACTCGATGTGGCTGCCGGCGTCGGGGTCGCTCCACACGGTGGTGTTGTTGACGCCGGGGAAGTGCGCCGCGAGGTGGATCTGCTTGAGCGGCTTGCTCATGGTCGGGGGTCCTTCCGGCTCAGGCGGTCGTGGCGGCTGTGGGAGCCCCCTGCTCGGAGAGCTCGGGGGCGTAGCGGTTCGCGGGGCGGCCGAGCCCGAGCAGCCCGCGCAGGGTGTCGGCCTCGTAGGCGTTCCGGAAGACGTTGCGGCGCTGGAGTTCGGGCACGAGACCGCGGGTGATGGCGGGAAGGTCGTGTCCCACGACGGCGGGCCGCAGCCGGAAGCCCGAGAGCCCCGCGGCGGACAGTTCCTGGAGCAGGTCGGCGAGCTGGGCCGGTGTCCCGGCGAAGACGCGCGCGTCGCTGGTGTACGGCTCGCCCGCCCGCTCGTCCAGCCGCTCCCGGCGGGCCTCCGCGGCGCCCGGGTCGTCGTCCAGGAAGACCACCAGGTCGCCGAAGACGTGCACGGTGTCCCCGGCCCGGCCGGCGGCGTCCTGCTCGGCGCGGATCTCCCGGACGATGGCGCGGGCCTGGTCGGCGTCGTGCGGCGTGACGTAGCCGACGTCGGCGGACCTGGCCACCAGCCGGTACGGGATCGTCGCGTGGGCCAGCGCCGTGACGACCGGCTGACCCTGCGGCGGACGAGGAGTGATGGAGGGGCCCTTGACGCTGAAGTGGCTGCCCTCGAAATCGATGTAGTGCAGCTTGTCGCGGTCGATGAAGCGGCCGGTGCTGACGTCGCGGATCTCGGCGTCGTCCTCCCAGCTGTCCCAGAGCCTGCGCACGGCCTCGACGTGGTCGGCCGCCTCGTCGAAGAGGTCGGTCACCAGCTCCCGCACGGCGGGGGTGTCGTAGTCCTCGAACCGGAAGGGCGGGATCGTACGGCGTCCGAAGTGAGCGGCCTCGCTCTGGCGTGCGCTGACCTGCACACGCAGGCCCGCACGGCCGGAACTCACATAGTCGAGAGTGGCGATCGCCTTGGATACATGGAACGGCTCGGTGTGTGTGGCCACTACGGTCGGGACGACGCCTATGTGGTGGGTCAGCGGCGCGATCCGTGAGGCGATGAGGACCGCGTCCAGGCGGCCGCGGACCTGGTCGGTGCGGCCGTCCGGTCCGTACAGCGAGGAGGACTGGAGGCCGAGGCCGTCCTCGATGGTCACGAAGTCGAGAAGACCGCGCTCGGCCTCGGTGACCAGGCCGGCCCAGTAGGCGGCGGTCAGCAGGTCGCCGGGGCGGGCCGCGGGCTCGCGCCAGGCGGCCGGGTGCCAGCCCGCGCCGTCCAGTGCGACGGCGAGGTGCAGGGGTGTGGGTGACGAGGACACGGAGGTGCCTTCCTGATCGACCGTACGGGGAAGCCCGCCCACGGCGAACGGGGCGCGGCTGCGTGGGAACGGGTCAGGGGCGACAGAGCGCGCCGGCGACCCGCAGCAGATCGATGTGCGGCCGACCGTGCAGGTGCAGGCGGCGGGGCGCGATGGGCCTCGGAACGCTCCGGTGGGACACGCGGCGCATGTACCCCACCTCCGTCCCTTCGGCCCGGTGCTCCGGGGTTCCCGGTCCGCCCGGCCCTCGCGGGGACCCGGCGGGGCACCCCACGGTCGTCGACAGGCACAACCGCACGGCTATGCCCTTTCTTCCGGTTGCCCGGCTACTTCTTGCCCGTCGTGCGGGGCCTGCTCGCCGCCTGGCGTGCGGACCAGCACGAACCGCGTCCGTCGGCGCAGGGTGAACCCGATCGACTCGTAGAGCCGGATCGCGTTCGTGTTGTCGGCGGCGGCGTGCAGGAACGGGGTGTCGCCACGTTGCCTGATACCCGCCGCGACCGCGCGGACCAGGCGTGTGGCGAGCCCTCGGCCGCGGTGGCCGGGATGGGTGCACACCGCGCTGATCTCGGTCCAGCCCGGTGGGCGCAGGCGTTCGCCGGCCAGGGCGATCAGACGACCGCCCTCCCGGATGCCCAGGTACGTGCCGAGTTCGACGGTACGGGGCAGGAAGGGGCCCGGCCGGGTGAGGGCGATCAGGTCGAGGATCTCGGGCACGTCGGCGGGGCCGAGTCGTACGGCTTCGGGGGCGGGCTCGGAGTGCAGTGCGGTGGCGACCAACTGGACGCCGTCGCCGCTCTGTTCGATCGTCCAGCCCTCGGGAACGGCCTGGACCGCGGTGACCGGGGTGATCGCGCCCGGACCGACGAGTGCGGCCAGGTCGTCCCACGAGCGGGGGTCTGCGGGGTCGTCGAGGGCGGCGAACGGGGACACGTCCGTGGGATAGCGGGCGGCCCGGCCGACGCGCTCGGCGAGGTGGGCGTGCGGTCCGGTCAGCGCGGACCACGCCGCGTTGTCGAGGATGTGCGGTGCGACAGGATTCGGGACGATGGCGGGGTGGACGCTGGTGGCCATGGCGGTGCGGGTTCTCCGTATCTGGAACGCGGCCGGACGCGCCCCCGGGAGTCCGCCACCGTGCGGCGGACTCCCTTGAGGCGGGCGCAGGTTCAGGAGTTGTCGAGCGGCAGGCCGGGCGGGTTGACCCGGGAGGTGTCGACGGCTTCGTTGGAAAGGTTCCAGGCGGCCAGCCACTTGGCGTACTGGCCGTCCTTGATGAGGTGGTTGATCGCGTCGGCGAGCGGCTTGGCGAGCCCGCTGTCCTTCTTCGCGGTGGCCGCGATCAGACCCTGGAGCGTCGCGCCCGCGCCGGAGAACTTGCCCGCGTTGCGCGTGGGGTTGGGCGTCCTGGCGGTCTGGGTGATGTGGTACGCGATGCCGGGGTTGGGGCCGAAGGAGACGTCGATCTTCCCGCTGGACAGCGCCAGGGCTGTGGCGTTGCTGTCCTGGTAGTACTTGAGGTTGAGCTTCTTGCCCTCCTTGGCGAGCTTCGCCTTCCACTCCAGGAGGATCTTCTCCTGGTTGGTGCCGGCGCTCACCGCGACGGTCTTGCCGGCCAGGTTCCGGTAGTCGTCGTCGAAGTTCCAGGTGCTGTTCTTGCGCACCTCGAAGCCGAGGTTGTCCTGCCGGTAGGAGGCGAACTCGTACTTCTTCTTGCGCTCCTCGGTGTCGGTGACGTTGGAGAAGGCGACGTCGACCTTGCCGCTGTCGATGCCGACGAACAGGTTCTCCCAGGTCGAGTTCTTCACCTCCGGCTTCAGTCCGAGCACCGCGGCCACCAGCCGGCCCAGGTCGGGTTCGGCGCCGGTGAGCGTCTTCTGGTCGCCGCCCACATACGCCAGGGGCGCGAATCCGGCGGGAAGGGCGCCGACGCCGATCCGCAACGTGCCGCTCTTGGCGACGGACGCGGGCAGCTCGGCGCTGATCGACTTCACCTCGGACACCTTCAACTCGGTCTCCTTGGCAGCGCCGTTGGAGAGCGCGCCGACGGTGACCGATCCGGCCGAGACACCCTCGCTCCGGGTGGCGGCGTCGCTGTCGCCGCCGCACGCGGCGAGCCCGGCGGCGAGGGAGGCGACCGCCGCGGTGGCGGTGACGCCGCGAAGAATTCTGCTGTTCAGGGGGAGCGTGCGCATGGCTGTCCTTGTCGGATGTGTGCGGTGGTGTGGGGGCGCGGTCCCGGCGGGCCGCGAAATCGGTGGATGTGCGCGTCGGCGTACGGCGGATGGCGGATTCCCGGCTCCGCTCTCGGCTCTCGGGTCTCCGGTCTTCGCTGCGCTTCGGGTCGCCGAACGCGTACGTCGGCCGCGGGCCGAGGTCGGTGGTCGGGATCGGGGGCTGAGATCCGGGGCTGAGATCGGTGGCGGGCGAGGCCTCGCTGTTCGCCGTCGGCGCGCGGGTCAGAGGACCTTGCTCAGGAAGTCCCTGGTCCGGTCCTGCTGTGGATGGTCCAAGACCTGTGCGGGCGGACCCTGTTCGACGATGCGGCCGGCGTCCATGAAGACGACCCGGTCGGCGATCTCGCGGGCGAAGCCGATCTCGTGGGTGACGATGACGAGGGTGGTGCCGCTCCTGGCCAGATCCTTGATGACGGCGAGCACCTCGCCCACGAGTTCGGGGTCGAGCGCGGAGGTCGGCTCGTCGAAGAGGATGACCCCCGGCCGCAGGGCGAGGGCGCGGGCGATGGCCACCCGCTGCTGCTGTCCGCCCGACAACTGACGCGGATAGGCACCGGACTTGTCCGCCAGCCCCACACGGGCGAGCAGATCGCGCGCCAGTTGCCGGGCCTCGGGCCTGGACAGTTTGCCGGTCGCCACCGGAGCCGCGGCCACGTTGTCCAGCACGGTCAGGTGCGGGAAGAGGTTGAAGTTCTGGAAGACGAACCCGATGCGGCTGCGCTGGCCCAGGATGACGCGCTCGCTCAGTTCCTTCAGGCGCTCGCCGTGCCTGCGTACGCCGATGAGCTCGCCGTTCAGGCTGACATGGCCGGCCTCGGGCTTCTCCAGGTGGTTGATCACCCGCAGGAGAGTGGACTTGCCGGACCCGGAAGGTCCGAGGATGACCGTCACCTCCCCGGGCCGGACGGTCAACTCCACGCCGTCCAGGACCTGGTGGGCGCCGTACCACTTGTGCACGTCGTGCACCTCGACCGCGGCCGGCTCGATCCCGAGCGCTCCGACGGCCTCGGCCGCCGGAGCAGTCCCCTGCCCCGTCCGCTCATGCGACTGCGACTGCCTCTGCTCCTGCTCCTGCTCCTGCTCCTGCGGATGCGTCCTGGTCTTCACCGTCGTCTGACGTGCTTCGCCGGTCATATCGCCGTCTCCCTCCGGACCCGGGCCCGCACATCGCGCAGACCGTTCCGTACCTTCTGCAACGGGGTCGGCGGCAGGGTGCGCAGCGCGCCCCGCGAGTAGTACCGCTCGACGTAGAACTGGATGACGGACACGACGCTCGTGAGGATCAGATACCAGGCGGTGGCGACGAGGAGCAGCGGCACGATGTCGCCGGGATAGGTGCTGCCCATGCTCTGCACGGTGCCGAACAGGTCCAGCAGCGAGACGTAGAAGACCAGTGAGGTGCCCTTGATGAGGCCGATCAACTGGTTCACGTAGTTGGGGGTGATGGAGCGCAGCGCCTGCGGGAAGACGATCTTCGCGAACTGGTACCGCTTCGGCAGGCCGAGGGCGGAGGCCGCCTCGTGCTGGCCCTGGTCGACCGAGAGGATGCCGCCGCGCACCACTTCCGAGGCGTACGCCGCTTCGTTGAGGCTGAGTCCGATGACGGCGACGGCCATGTCGGTGGCGAGGTGGGACTCGTCGAAGGTGAAGAAGGCCGGCCCGAACGGAACGCCCACGCTCAACGTCCGGTACAGGGCGCTGAAGTTGTAGAGGAACAGCAGGACCACGATGAGCGGGACGGACCGGAACAACCAGGTGTAGAGCCAGCTCACCGCACGGAGCACGGGGCTCTGGGAGAGCCGGGCCAGCGCCAGCAGGATGCCGCCCAGCAGTCCCAACAGGGCGCTGTACAGGGCGACTTCAAGAGTGATGAGCAGCCCGTCGAGGATCGTCGGGCGCAGGAACCAGTACTGGAAGCGGTCCCACTGGTAGAAGGGGTTGGTCACCAGGCCGTGGGTGATCTGGGCGACCAGCACGAGCACGACGGCCGTGATGACCCAGCGGCCGGGGCGCCGGAGCGGAAGGACCCGCTGGGCCGACAGGGGCTTCGGCGTGGCGGGGACGTCGGGACGGGGGATCGCCTCGGCGGGCGGCGCTGATCCGGAGGACACAGCGGTGCCGGGAGATTGACTCATGGAGAGCTCCAGCGGATGCGGACACCCCGGACCACGGCGGACGGCAGCGGGACGCGGAGCCGGAACGGCTCGGCGCGAATCGACGCACGGGTGCACGTGGAACGGGGGCTGGACGGAGAGGGGACGCACCGCGGCGGCGGTGGCCGTCAGAGATTCGGAAGAAGAACCGTCAGCCCTGGCAGAGGGGGCGACAGGTGCCCGTACACAGTGCGCTGCTGACACGCAGCAGGTCGACGGAGCGGTCGGCGCACAGCACGTCGCGGCCGAGGCGCCGCCATGCGGCCGTCCCGTCAGCTGCGTACATCGCCGTCACCATCGTTTCTCCGGCCCTGAGGCATCTCGTTGTGGGCCGCACGTTAGGCCTGCCCCGAAAAGAATGTCAATGCGGGTGACCACCAGGTGAGACCGCGCGTCCGGCCTTCTTGACGACGCCTCAGCGCGCACCGAGACTGGTCTGGACGGTCACGATTGTCAGCGCCCACGGCGCGGGTTCGCCCGCTCCTGTGGTCATCGGCCCCGGCTCGCTGACAGGCAACCCTTCCACCGCGACGGGGTGCCCCGGGTGACGACCGGGTCCCGCCGGTGCGGCGGGACAAGCGTGGTCTCGCGTCTCGCGAGCCCTGGAGTCGGGACCGGTGGGAATGCCCAAGAGCGGCTTGACGAGGCGCCTGCACATCGATCTGCTGCGTGTCTCCAGCGCCTACTGATCCGTAGCCGGTCCGTTGATCCGGACCGGTGCGACCAGCGCAGTCAATCCGCAATCGGCCGCTGATGCCCACAAGGCGGCGGTGGCTTCCTCGTTCCCCAAGGGAGAGTCATGCCCGAGACAGCTTCGCGGACTTCCGGTACAGCCAACTCGCGCCCCTGTGACCAGATCTCGTTCCCCCCGGACCGCCGCCTGAAGGTGGCGCCGACCCCGTCCGCGCTCCCCCATCGCGTCCACAGCCGTATCGGCGTAGGTCTGGCCGGCGGCTTCTACCCGGCACCGCATCGCTACGAGCTGTATCTGTCGGAGAGTTGTCCCCTCTCGCTGCGCATCGAGATCACCCTCGACCTGCTCGGCCTGAAGGACTCCGTCGCCACCACGATCCTGTCGCACTCCTCCGGGACATCCGGCTCCTTCGCCTCGCTTCGGCGCGCCTACGAGGCCACCGAGCACCACTACGACGGACCTCTGACGGCGCCCGCACTGTGCGACCGCTGGAGCGGACGCATCGTCAGCAACCACACACCCGACATCCTGCGCGATCTCGCCGGTCTGCTCTCGGGCCACACCACGGGCCACCCTTCCCCACTGTGTCCGCCGGCCCTCACCGCGGACATCGAGGCCCTGCGCGACCTGTTGGACCGCGATGTCACCCCGACCGCCCCGCCCTCGGACCGCTCGGCGGCCCTGGAGTTGCTGGACTGCCAACTCGCCTCGCGGCCCTACGTGTTGGGCGGCAGCCTGACGGCGGCGGACGTGGACGTATGGGTGGCGCTCACCGGCCTGGAGCCGTCCGACGCCCTCGGCCCGCATCCCCGGCTCCGCGACTACCTACGCCGCCTCGGCGACCACCCCGCCTTCCCGGCCGGGAACGAGGCCGTCCCCCTGGCGGCCGGCGCCTGACGCCCCGCGGCGGACCGAACGGAGAACCGGACGCCGGACCCGGCGTCCGGGCCGTTCAGTCGCGCGGGATCAGGAGGATGCTCACGCCCTTCAGGGTCGAGGTCCACTCCCGGCCCTGATCGAGGATCTCGCGCCCCGAGCCCAGGATCTGGTCCTGGAGCATCTGCGCCGCCTCACGGAGCCGCTCCCACGGTTCGGGCACGTCGAAGGCGCGCCGGGACCGCTCGACGGAGCCGACCAGAGCGCGGCAGGCCGCTTCCACGTCGGCGACGTTCTGGCCGGCCGATCCGACTCCTTCGATCGACCACGTCATCCACAGGCGCCCCATGACCACACTCTGTCGCATTCCCGAAACCGGCGCACGCCCAGCACCGCCCACGGTTCAGACGACAGGTATCGCTTGGGTCATTGCAAGCAAATCGGAGGATTGACCGGGGTCTTGTCGCGGACCACGATCTCTTTCCGTACCAAGGTGGCAACCCGTCCGGCGAGCGGGCGACGGTCCGGACCGTCGCCCGGTCGCCGGACGGGTGTCGACCGGTCATCCCGAAGGGAGCTTTCGGTGGAGGACACAGCATCAGCGCATACCGAACACGGTCGGGCGCCGGACGGCGCCGCGGGCGATGCCGTCGCGTTCATGCGCACGCTGGGCGCGGCGGAGATCGAGCATCCCGGAGGAACCCTGCTGGAGCATGTCCAACGGGTCGGCCTGCTGCTGAAGGGATGGGGCGCTCGGCATGATCTCCAACTCGCCGGGTTGTGCCACGCCTTCTACGGAACCGACGGATTCGCGACGCCGTTGCTGCCGCTGGAGTCCCGAGCCGAGCTGGTCCGGCGCATCGGAGCAGGCGCGGAGGAGCTCGTGTACCTCTACGCCGGCTGCGACAGGACGGCCTCCTACCGCGGCCTCACGAGCGACAGCGGGGTGTTCCGGGACAGGTTCACCGGGCACACCTTCTCTCCCGACCCGCGTCAGCGACGGGACTTCGCCGAACTCACCGCAGCGAACGAACTGGACCTCGCCGGCATCAGCCCGGCCTTCCGGGCAAAATCGGGAGACGGTCTGCTCCGGCTGCTCACCCGGCTGCGGCCGCTCCTGAGCGACCGCGCCTGGGAAGACACCCGGAAGATCCTGGCCCGCCGTCAGCCCGATGCCCACGGCGGCGCGCCTCGAGTGAATCCTCCCGGGTCCGGCGCGGGCCCGGAATCGGGCGGCAACCTTTTCGCCTCCCGCGACCACTGAGGGTCACACCATCGGCTCGATCCTCCGAACGGATGCGCATGAAGGAAACGAGGCAGACGGCCCGGCGCCGCAGGCACCGGCTCAGGCTGTTGATCGGCACCCCGGTGGCACTGATCGCTGCGGGTGCACTCGTCAGTCTGGTCGTGGCGTTCCGCCCCGGTCACCAGACCGGTTCGGAGCGGGCCGCGGCCTCAGCTTCGACGGCCGCCGGTTCGCCGGGGGCCACGACTCACGGCCCCGGTGATCCGGCCGGATCGTTGTCACCGGCGGAGACACGGTCGCCGGGTTCGACGGCTTCCCCGGCCACGACGGCCGCTACGACCACCGCGCCGGCGCGGCCGTCGGCATCACCCGCCTCCAGGACCGCCGCCACGACGGCATCACTGGCGGGACGGATCCGCCCCGGGGTGGGCTATCGGGGCGTGGCCACCAGCTACGACGCCGGGAACGGCGACGGCGCCTGCTCCTTCGGCCCGACCGACGACCTCATGACCGCGGCGATGAACCACACGGACTACGAGACGTCCAAGGCGTGCGGAGCGTACGTCCTGGTCCGCGCGGCGAACGGCGCCACCGTCACCGTCCGGATCACCAACGAATGCCCGGCGGGCTGCGCCGCCGGGCAGCTCGACCTCAGCACACAGGCTTTCGCCCGGCTCGCGAGCCTTTCGGCGGGCCGGATCCCGATCACCTGGAAGCTGCTGAGTCCCGCCGTCTCCGGCACGGTCGCGGTCCGGTACAAGACCGGGTCCAGCCGCTGGTGGTGCGCGCTCCAGGTGATCGGCCACCGGAATCCGGTGGCGCGACTCGAACTTCGAACCGCCGACGGATGGCGGCCGTTGCCCCGTACCGACTACAACTACTTCCTCGCCGACGACGGCGGAGGATGCGGCGGCGCGATCAGGATCACCGACATCTACGGTGAACACCTGACCGCCGGCGGAATCGCGCTGCGACCCGACACCGTGCAACGGACCGGACTCCAGTTCGCCCGGCACTGACCCGCTCCCAAGGGCCTGCCCCGCCGGGCGCGGCGGCCGGGCGGATGCGGACGAGGACGGATGGGAGGGCGGCCCCCTCCCCAGGAGCTACTCCGCGCCGCTGCAGCAGCCCACGCCCGCGCCCGCCGCAGGGGGCCGGGGCGGGGAGGGAACGGTGACGGAGCCACCGCCCGCGACGACCGCGGACACCGGTTCGGGCGCGGTCGGCTTGCGAAGCAGGAGCAGCGCCGCGTCGTCGTGCAGGCGGCCGCCCACATGGGCCTGGAGCTCGGCGTCGAGCGCGGCGAGGGTGGACGCCGGCTCGTCGGACACATGCCGTGCCAGCCCTTCGGCGAGGGCGTAGAACTCGCGGCCGTGGTCGCGGGCCTCGGTGACCCCGTCGGTGTACAGCAGGAGCTGATCGCCGTCGGCGAGGGGCAGCACCTGAAGGCTCGGGCTCTCCCCGGTCAGGGCCCGCAGCCCGAGCGGCGGAGCGGGATTGACCGGGTCGACCGACGCGACGCTGCCGGAGGCCCGAACATGCAGCGGAGGCGCGTGGCCGCAGTTGACGACCTCCAGTCGGCCCGGCTCCGGGTATCCGGCGACCACGGCGGTCACGAAGTCGTCGTATCCCAGGTTGCGCGCCAGACTCCGTTCGATCCGGCCCACGACGGCCAGGAGGTCGGGCTCGTCGTACGCGGCCTCACGGAAGACACCGAGCACGAGCGCGGCCGTGCCGACCGCCGGCAACCCCTTGCCGCGGACGTCACCGATGATCATCCGGACTCCGTACGGCGTGGGCACGAGCGCGTAGAGATCCCCGCCGATCCGGGCCTCCGCCGCGGCGGCGCTGTAGCGGACGGCCACCTGGAACGGACCGACGCTCGACGGTATGGGTGCGAGGAGGGCGTGCTGGGCGGCCTCCGCGACCGAGCGGACGGCCGCGAGGACCCGCTCCCGGCGCCAGCGCAGCGCGCTGGCCAGGGCGCTCGCCAGGGTGACGGCCGCCAGGGCGGACAGGACGGCCGCGAGCTCACCGCCCGGGACACCGTCCCGCGTGCCGAGCATCGCGCTCAGCGCCGCGGCCAGGAACCCGACGCAGAAGACCCCGAACGGCCGGCTGGTGGTGGCCGCCAGCGCGGGTCCGGCGGCGAGCAGCGGCAGCCAGATCACTCCCGCGCCGCCCGCCAGATCGACGAGCACGATGGCGCCGACGACCAGTAAAGGGAGTACCGGCGTGCCGAAGGCGAGGTGGGCGACACGCTTGCGGACCGCCGCCACCCCGGAACCTTCGCCTCCGTTCTTGAGCGTCCGTTTCGGCCAGCGCTCGCTACCGTGCTCTCGGGCCTGACTCATGTTCGTCCGCAGTCCTCACCTGGGTTCATCACTGAAATGTCCGATTAATACAGGAAAGACGTTCGAAGCGTCCGCCACAAGCACGGGGATTTCAGATAGTGAGCGACAGGCTCCTGGTCACCCGGTTCGCGGTCGGAATCAACCGGGCCAGGACTTCCTCCAGCCGGGGCAGCCGTTCGGCGGGGAGCGAGACACCGAGCGAGCCGAGCGTGTCACCGCTGTAGACGGGTACGGCGACGCAGACCGTGCCGAGGGCGTACTCCTCCAGGTCCGTGACGGCCGGGGCCACGGGCGACGAGGCCAGGCGCCGCAGCAGTTCCGGGCGGCTGGTGATGGTCCTCGGCGTGAGGTCGGCGAGGGCGTGCCGGGCGAGGTAGTCGTTGCGGGACTCCTCGTCGAGTGCCCGCAGGACGGACTTCCCCAGCGCGGTGGCGTGCCCCGCGTCCTCGAATCCGACCCAGAGGTCGACCCGCGGCGCCCGGGGACCGTCGACGATCTCGGCGACCCGGATCTCTCCCTCCTCGTAGAAGGTGAGGTACGCGGCGCTCGCGAGTTCGTCACGCAGGGCGGCGAGCGTGGGACGGACCCGGCTGAGGAGCGTCTGTCCGCGGCCCTGGGTCCGCAGCGTCTGCATCTTGTCGCCCAGGATGAACCCGCCGTCGTCAAGTTTGCGTATGTATCCGTCGTGGACGAGGGTCCGCAGGAGGTGGTACGCGGTGGCCAGCGGCAGCTCCGTCTCGCGTGCCAGTTGTTTGGCGGGCGCGCCGTTCTCGTGCGCGCTCACCGCCTCCAGCAGGCGGAAGGCCCGCTGAACGGAGGTGATGAGCGTCGGCCCGTCGCGAGCTCCCATGCCACCAGCGTGCGCCGAGGTCAGGAGACAGGCAAGGCGTCACGGGAGGCGGCGCCCCGGAGGCCCCGTCATCTGGTGACGGATGCGGAGCGGCCGCTCACTCCCGGCCACCGGGGCTCTCACGACGGCACCGGTTCCGCGCTCGCGACGACACCGGTTCCGCTCGCGACGGCACCGATTCACGGGACGCCGGTTCCGGGCGACCGCCCCGCGGGACACCCCGCCTGAAACGGGCGGCACGCGCTGTCTCCACGGCTGCTGCTTCCACGGCGCCGAGGACGGCGTGACCGGCAGCCCGGCTTCGTCATGGACGGCGAGCAGGGCAGCTCGCGGCCGACAACCGGGCCACCCCGCCCACGCCTCGAAACCCGCGGGGCACCCCGCCCGGAACCGGCGGCGCCGAGGTTCGCAAAACCCCGAGCCCGCACCGGACGAACCCCGAACCCGGTTCCGCCGCGGTTCGGGAACCGCCCGGCCGTCACCGGGCGAACCCCGAACCCCGTGTTTTCGACGTTCAGGAACCGCCGGGCCCGCGCCCCGTGAACCCGGTGCCGCCGAGGCGACCCAGGAGGGCGGCGAGCCGAGCCGCCTCCTCCTTGCTCCACGCCGGCTCGGCGAAGATCTCCCCGGCGACCTGTTCGGCGGTGACGAGCATCTCCGCCAGCCGTTCCCGGCCGGTCTCCGTGAGCGCCGCATAGGCGACCCGCGCGTCACGGGCCTCCGCGTCCCGCCTGACCAGTCCGATCCGCTCCAGGGGTACGAGACCCCTGGTGACGCCGGATGCGGTCAGCCCCAGCGACTCGGCCAGATCCACCCGGCGCATGCGGTCGCCGGGGGCCTGGGACAGTCGCAGCAGCAGCGTGAAGTCGGCCAGGCTCACCCCGTGCAGTCCGCCGAGGCTCGCGTCGAACCGCTTCACCAGGGTGGCCTGCGCCCTCACCAGGCGCAGTGTCGCGTCCAGCCCCATACTCATTGATACCTCCTTGACTACTCAAGCATATTCGGAGCATACGTGCCCCTCGGGGTACGAGGGTCAGGGGGTGTTCTGGACGATGGCCCGCCGCTGCCGTTTGCCGAGGGGGGCCTGGGAGAGGTCCTCACCCTGGGACTTGAGTCTCTTGAAGCCGTAGCCGCGCTCGGTCAGCCAGGCTGTCGCGGCGGTTTCGGCCCGTTCGAGGGCCTCCAGGATGTCCTCCTCCGCCTCTCCCGAGTCCAGGAAGCGGAAGGTGAAGGCGGGGCGGGCGGCCACGTCGTAGGTGAGGTGCCCCTCGGGGGTGAAGGCCGCCCGCAGGACATCGTGGTCCGGCGCGTGGGCCAGGAGGTCGGCGCGCTGCTCGGCGCTGAGTCCGTCGAAGACACCGCGAACGGTGATACGGAACGTGCGTGTGGTCATCGGGCGAGCCTAACCAACGAAATCGGTGAGGTTCCACCGCGTTGTCGGTGATCACCGCCCGCGCCCGACGACGGAACGGGCGAGGACGGACCGGGCGCGAGGTGACCGCGCCCGGTCCTCACTCCGCGTCCGGAGCGCTCAGTGATGGTGCGGCCGGCAGTCCCAGTGGCCCTTGACCCAGACATGGTCCCAGTGGCCGGGAACGTAGACCCACTTGTTCACCCAGCCGTGGTGGTGGTGACCGTGCTGCCAGTTGTCCTGGTGGACCCACTTCTTGACCCAGTGTCCGGGCACCCAGTTCTTCTCCCAGTGGCCCTTCTTCCACTCGCAGCGGTCGTGGTGACCGTGGTGGTCAGCGGTCGTCCCCGAAGGCGCGGGCGTCGGCGTCGTGGATGCGGCTGCGACACCGGACGTGCCGAGCGCGGCCCCACCGGCCAGCAGGCCCGTCGCGGCCGCGCCGGCCAGCAGGCGCCGGACGCTGATGCGTGTGGTCATCGGACTCACCTCCCTCGAATTGTGATCGACGTGCACAACGGGAGCCGGTGTCACGGGAGTTCGCGCCGAAGCTGTCGGTACGTTCCAAGGCCCGCGCCGTGCTGGACATAAGGTATTCGGAGTGATGAAAGGTATGTATGAGGATAGACCTCCTTAAGTTTTCTTTACGAGTTTTCGGGAGAACTCGGACATGGCCGCTACCGCGGACGCCGGGCCCCGCGCCCGGGCGCGGGGACATGGGCGCGGGGACATGACCGCGCCCCTCGGGGAGATCACCTGGCCCTCCGCTCATCCGCGGGGCCGGACGGCTCCGAATACACGGTGCCGGTCTCCCGTACGGCGTCGGGGCCCGATCCCCGCGCGTTCCAGGACGTCGACGGGGCCGGCCCGCACGGCCCGGCAGACGCGGTGGGCCACGCCATGGTCCACGTGCGCCCTGTCGGCGAACGGGCCCGTCGCGCTGCGGAGGAGGCCGCCGGGGCGGAGAGTCGAGCGGACGGGCCAGGTGAGAAGGAAGCGACGGACGGATTCTGTGAGCGATGTCCAAGACCGGTCAGGGCGGACACGGTTCGCGAGGGCGCCCCGCGGCGGAGGTGTGGCTGGACGCCCGGCTCAAGCGCGCGGCGGAAGGCGACCATGACGCGTTCGCCGACGTCTACGACACCCTCGCGCGACCGGTCAAGGGCCTGATCTGCCGCGTACTGCGGGACGAGGCGCAGGCGGAGGAGGTGACGCAGGACGTGATGGTGGAGATCTGGCGGACCGCCGACCGCTATCGCCCCGAGCTCGGCACCGCCCGGGGCTGGGTCCTCACGCTCGCGCACCGGCGGGCCGTCGACCGGGTCCGGTACGTCCAGGCCGGCACGGCGCGTGAACGGCGCAGCGCGCTGCTCGCGGAGGACCGGCCCTTCGACGAGGTGGCCGAGACCGTGGAGCGGCACGAGGACCACCGTCGCGTGCGGCACTGCCTCGCCGCCCTTGAGCGCCGTCAGCGTGTACCGCTGACGCTCGCCTACTACCAGGGCATGACCTATCTGGAAGTGGCCGCCTGCCTGGCCACTCCGGCGGGCACCGTGAAGTCCAGGATGCGCTCCGGGCTGCGCCTGCTCCGCAGATGTCTGGAGGCGAGGTGATGACGGCCGCCGAGGACCCGCACGAGCCGGTCGGAGCGTATGTACTGCACGCCCTGCCTGCGGCCGAGGAAGCCTCCTTCGAGAACCATCTGGCCGGCTGCGCCGCGTGCCGGGACGAAGTGGCGGAGCTGTCCGAGGTCACGCTGCGGCTCGCCTCGGCCGAGGACGCGGCCCCCTCGCCCGAGCTCCGGCGGCAGGTCCTCGACCGGATCGCCCACACGCGCCAGGAGCGCCTGCCGCGCGGACTTCCGGTCCGTCAGCGGGCGCTGCGTCTGGCCCTGGCTGCGTGTCTGGCCCTCGCGGCGGCGCTCGGCGGCCTCGCCACCTGGCAGCACACCCAGGCCGACCAGGCACGTGCCGAGGCCGCCGCCAGGAAGGCGCAGTCCGACACCCTCACCGCTGTCCTCACCGCCCGGGACGCCACGATCAGCACGCGGAAGCTGGGCAACGGGGCCGCCATCAGCGTGGTCGCCTCCCGCACGCAGGGCCGGGCGGCCTTCATCGCCTCGGACCTGCCGCACCTCGGCCATGACCAGGTGTACGAACTCTGGTACGCCGCGAAGACCGGCGACCTGCGCCCGGCGGGCCTGCTCCCCGGCTCCGGCGGCGGACACGCGCAACTGCTCCACGGATCCCTGGACGACGTCAGCGCCGTAGGAATCACGGCCGAACCGGCCGGCGGATCGCGGCAGCCGACGAGCGAGCCGCTCGGCATCGTCGCGGTGCCGGCCTGACGCGCTCCGCGTCCGCACCCCCACACCGGAGGGAACCGCCCACCCTCCGCCCCGGCTCCCCGCTCGTACCGAGTCCATCGACTCCATCCACTGCATGAAGTATCAAAACAGGATATTTATGCTTTTGATGCGCTTCCCCCTTGATCATCCTATGCTGATGTGAGGGAGGGCTCGGGCGGCGGTCAACGGCCGGTCCTGGACCGGCGGGAAGCGGGCTTCCATGACTGAGCGGTTCAAGAAGTCGGGGCTGATCGGCGAGATGTCCGCCGAATTCCTCGGCACGATGATTCTCATCCTCTTCGGGTGCGGCGTGGTGGCCCAGGTGGTCGCCGGCGGCGCCCTCACGACACCACCGGGCGGCCTGGGAAACCACGACAGCATCGCGTGGGCCTGGGGCATCGGCGTCACCATGGGCGTCTATGTCGCGGCACGGCTGAGCGGTGGTCACCTCAACCCCGCGGTGACGCTCGCCCTGGCCACGTTCAGGGGATTCCCCTGGCGCAAGGTCGCGCCCTATGTGGTGGCGCAGACGCTCGGCGCCTTCGTGGCGGCGCTGATCGTTCGCTGGAACTACACGGACGCGCTGGCGAAGGCCGACCCCGGTCACACCATCAAGACCCAGGGCGTGTTCTCCACCCTGCCGGCCAACGGCAACCCGAACCTGCCGGTCCACGAGTGGGGCGCGTTCCGTGACCAGATCATCGGCACCGCGATCCTGCTGCTGGTGATCATGGCCGTCACGGACCTGCTCAACACGCCTCCCGGGGCGAACCTCGGCCCGTTCATCGTCGGCCTGCTCGTCGTGGGCATCGGAATGGCCTGGGGCACCCTCGCGGGATACGCGATCAACCCGGCCCGTGACTTCGGTCCCCGGCTGGCCAGCTTCCTCACGGGATACGGAGGAGCATGGAGAGATCAGTACGGGAACTTCTACTTCTGGGTGCCGATCCTCGGTCCGTTCATCGGTGGCGTGCTCGGCGCGGGCGTGTACAAGCTCTTCGTCGGCCGCTTCCTGCCGACGGCCGAGGCCGAACCGGCGGGTCGCGTCCCGCCGTCCCAGTCCTGACTCCCGCAACACCCACAGCAGAGGCGGCAACCCATGGCTGACTTCGTGGGCGCGGTGGACCAAGGGACCACCAGCACCCGGTTCATGATCTTCGACCACGCCGGCAACGAAGTGGCGAAGCACCAGATGGAACACGCCCAGATCCTTCCGCGCTCCGGATGGGTCGAACACGACCCGGTGGAGATCTGGGAACGCACCAACTCGGTGATCCAGAACGCCCTGCGGCACGGAAACCTGACCGCTGAGGACCTCGCGGCGATCGGCATCACCAACCAGCGGGAGACCACCGTCGTATGGGACCCCCGCAACGGCCGTCCCTACTACAACGCCATCGTCTGGCAGGACACCCGGACCGACTCCATCGCGGCGGCCCTGGAACGCTCCGGCCAGGGCGACGTCATCCGCCGCAAGGCGGGGCTGCCGCCGGCGACCTACTTCTCCGGCGGCAAGATCCAGTGGATCCTGGAGAACGTCGACGGCGTCCGCACGGCGGCGGAACAGGGCCACGCCCTGTTCGGCAACACGGACGCCTGGGTCCTGTGGAACCTGACCGGGGGCCCCGACGGCGGTATCCACGCCACCGACGTGACCAACGCCAGCCGCACCATGCTGATGAACCTCGAAACCCTCGATTGGGACGACGAGCTGCTGGGCTTCTTCGGTGTGCCGCGCGCCATGCTGCCCACCATCAACTCCTCGTCCGACCGCGAGGCCTTCGGTACGACGCGCACCTCCCGGCCGCTGCGCGCCCCCATCCCCATCACCGGGGTGCTCGGCGACCAGCAGGCGGCCACCGTCGGGCAGGTCTGCTACGCGCCCGGCGAGGCCAAGAACACCTACGGCACGGGCAACTTCCTGGTCCTCAACACCGGTACGGAACTGGTCCGTTCGGAGCACGGCCTGCTGACCACCATGGCGTACCGGTTCGGCGACAGTCCCGCCGTCTACGCGCTGGAAGGCTCCATCGCGGTCACCGGATCCGCCGTGCAGTGGCTCCGAGACCAGATGAAGATCATCACCAACGCGGCCGAGAGCGAGACGCTGGCCCGCAGCGTGGAGGACAACGGCGGGATGTACTTCGTCCCGGCGTTCTCGGGCCTGTTCGCCCCGTACTGGCGCTCCGACGCCCGCGGCGCGATCGTCGGACTCGCCCGGTACAACAGCAACGCCCACCTGGCCAGAGCGACCCTGGAGGCCATCTGCTACCAGAGCCGCGATGTCGTGGAGGCGATGGAACAGGACTCCGGAGTCCATCTCGACGTGCTCAAGGTCGACGGCGGTGTGACCGCCAACGACCTGTGCATGCAGATCCAGGCCGACGTCCTCGGCGTACCGGTCAGCCGTCCCGTCGTCGCCGAGACCACCGCTCTGGGCGCCTCGTACGCGGCGGGCCTGGCCACCGGCTTCTGGAAGGACACCGACGAACTGCGCACCCACTGGCAGGAGTCCAAGCGCTGGGAGCCCCAGTGGTCCGAGGACCGGCGCCAGCAGGGGTACGCGGACTGGAAGCGTGCGGTGGAGCGCACGCTCGACTGGGCGAAAGTGGAATAGCCCGACCCGTCGATCACGTGGGTGACCGAAGGACGATCCGTTCAGCTCCTGGCTCGTACCGCGTCAGGAGCTGAACGTACGTCCGGGCTCTCCCGACCGGTCGCGGACCGGTTCTGTCCCGCTTCGGACCCCGGTGCCCCGGGTGATTTCCCGGGCGCGCTCCACCCACGGCCCGTCACTGGCTGATCGCCGACCACACGCGAATGATCACCCCCGGTCACACGCCCACCGCCTCAGCTTCTCTATGCTCGGGGGCGAACATTCGCATCCATGAGGAGCAGAGCAATGAGCGACAACGTCTTCTTCGAGGTCACCGCCGACGGCAAGCCGCTGGGCCGCATCGAGTTCAAGCTCTACGACGACGTCGTCCCGAAGACCGCGCGGAACTTCCGTGAGCTCGCCACCGGCGAACACGGTTACGGTTACAAGGGCTCGCCGTTCCATCGGGTCATCCCGGACTTCATGCTCCAGGGCGGCGACTTCACGCGGCAGAACGGCACGGGCGGCAAGAGCATCTACGGCGAGAAGTTCGCCGACGAGAACTTCACGCTCAAGCACACCAAGCCGGGTCTGCTGTCCATGGCCAACGCGGGCCAGAACACCAACGGCTCGCAGTTCTTCATCACCACCATCGTCACCGACTGGCTGGACAACAAGCACGTCGTCTTCGGCGAGGTCGTCGAGGGCATGGACGTCGTAAAGGCGATCGAGGCGCTCGGCAGCCGCTCCGGCACCACCTCCAAGAAGATCGTCATCTCCGACAGCGGCACCGTCTGAGCGGTCCGGCAGCCTGGGGCCGCGCCCCACGCACACGTGCCGACGGGGGCGGCGGCGCACCACCCGCCGCCCCCGTCGGGCGATGCCCGGCCCCGGCCGGGCGACAGCCCTGACGCCTGTACGGCCCGCGAGGCCGAGAAGGCGGGGGACTTCTTCGTAGCCCGCACCATCGCCGCCAAGACCCCTGTACGCCGGGCGGGTACCCCCAACACATCGCCGTCGCCCGCGCGTTCCCCTGCTCCGACGGCACCGGATTCATCACCGGCCGGCACTGATGCCGCCGCCTCCCGCCCGTCACGCCGAAGCCGTTCCGGGCTCACCGCCGGTCCGCCGCGCGACTCCGCAGCCACCGAAACCGCTCGCGCCCCACGCGTCGCGGGCCCACGAAAGAGTTCAGCCGGATTCGTGGCCGGATCCCGTACACAGGGGACCGGCCGGTCCGCGAGGGGTAGCCCCTACCCGCACACGCCGAAGCGCGCGAGGGTTGGGGGGAGCTGGCCCGAGTGACTTGGAGGGGGCGGACACCGGGGAATCACCTGTCAGGGCGCGCGCAGCGGCAGCGGGCCGTCCGCCGACTGCGCGCGGAAGGTGCTTATGGACCCTTGCTGCGCGAGGTGCTGCCGGCTCTCGCCGCGGTCGTCGTCATGTTGTGCGCGGTCGTCGCCGGCCTGGCCGTCGGCTACCGGGTGGCCGGGATCGCCGCACCCCTCGGCGCGCTGGCCGTTCTCGCCGTCGCCGCGTCGGCCGCGGTCCGCCGGCACCGTCCGCTGGCCCGTCGGCGCCTCGGGTTCTACACCCCCGAGGAAATCGCGGAGCTGGACACCCAGGGGCTGGCCCTGGCCGTGTCCCGGATGCTGCGCCGGGACGGCTGGCGCGTGCTCCCTGCGCCGAAAGGAGCGGACCGTGTCCGCGTACGGGCACGGGACGGTCGCGGGCAGCGCCTGGAGGTGGCCTTCCGGCCGGTGGCCGAGCCGTTGCCCGACGAGGACGCGCCCTCGCGCGCGGGGCGTCGGGGCCGGTCCGCCCCCACGCTCCGTCTCGTGGTGCACCGCGGGGCGTTCAGCCGGCGTGACGTCCAGTGGGCGCGGCGGCAGGGCGGTGTCCGGCTGATCGACGGTTCGTGCCTCGGACGCTGGGCGCACGGGACACCTCTCGACGAACTGAGGGACTTCCCCTGACCCGGCACAGGCCTGACCGCGGATCTCCCCGGGCCGCTGCCGGCGCACGGTGCCGAACCCGCTCACCGACCACCCGCGCCGGCCCTCGTCCGAGGCCTCGGCGCCCCTGGAGACGCGGCGGGCGACATACGGCCGCGCGGCGAACGGCCCCGACGTCCGCACCCCACCGCTCACTCCGAGCGCGGGCGCAACAGCGGTTTCACCGACAACAGGCGAGGTCAGCGGCATGGACACAGTCCGACCAGGTACTTGAAGGAAAGCCCTTCGCATGGGCCGAAGGGCCGAATAGCGTGCGAGGACCCGAGCCGTCCCCACCGTCCCGCGGTCCATGCACGCCGGGCCCGCACCCCCACCAGGAGAACGGCATGTCGTACGACAGCTCCGTCCCTCGTCCCGCGCGACCGCCGCGGGGAGAGCAGGACTCCCCCGCCCACCACGTCCCGGCCCCGGCCGGGGAACCCTTAGGCGGCGGGGCATCACCCCGCACCTGGACCGGGCACCATCGAGATCTGCGCATCCTGCGCCGCGCCTATCGGCGGCAGCGGCGCGTGACCACGTTCGCGGTGCTCGGCTGCTTCACCCTCTTCCTCGGCCTCACCGCCGGCTGTCCCGGCCTCATGGACCGTCCCGTCGCCGGAGGCCTCTCGACCGGACTGGTGCTCGCCCTTTCCCAGATCCCCGCCACCTGGCTCGCCGTCCTCGTCTACGAGAGCACGGCCCGCCGCTACGTCGATCCCCTGGCACGCCGGGTGAACCGGAGCACTCCCTGGGCGAGCGCCGATCAGGAGCAGGAGCTGTGAGCGTCTTCGGCGGCTCCACCCAGTCCTGGTCCCTGGTCGCCTTCTCCGTCGCCGTCACGGTGACGCTGCTGCTGTGCGTGCTGACCGGCCCCGACAGTGACGACCTCGCCGAGTTCTACACCGGCTACCGATCGCTCTCCCCGCTGCGCAACGGACTCGCCGTCGCCGGCGACTACATCTCGGCCGCGACCGTGCTGACCATCGGCGGTGTGATCGCGCTGTGCGGTTTCGACGGTGTCGTGCTGGCCCTCAGCACGCTGCTCTCCCTGCTGGTGCTGATGTTCCTGCTGGCCGAACCCCTGCGCAACACGGGCAAGTTCACCATGGGCGACGTGCTGGCCCGCCGGATGCCCGGACGCGCCGTACGGATCACCGCGTGCGGCGTCACGATCACCGCGCTCGTACCGATGATGCTCGTCCAACTCGCCAGTACCGGGCAGCTGTTGGCCTTCATCCTCGGCTTCTCCGACAACTCCGTGAAGACCGGCTGCATCGTGGGCGTCGGCGCCCTGATGATCATCTACGCGGCCATCGGCGGTATGCGCGGCACCGCGTTGATCCAGATCCTCAAGATGGTGGTGCTCCTCGGCTCCGGCATCGTCGTCGCCCTGCTGATCCTGAGGCGGTTCGACTGGAACCCCGGAACGCTGTTCACCGCGGCGGCCGCGCGCAGCGGCTCACCGGCCGCGTACCTGCACGGCGGGCTCCAGTTCTCCGGTGGCAAGCATCCCCGGCTCGACATGATCAGTACGCAGTTCGCGATCGTGCTGGGGGGTGCCTGCCTGCCGCATGTGACCATGCGGATGGCCACCGCGAACAGCGCCCGCCAGGTACGGCGTTCGATGTCCTGGGCGGTGTCCTCGGTGGCGTTGTTCATGCTGGTGGCGGGAGTTGTCGCCATCGGCGCGACGGCGATGATCGGCCGGGCCGGCGTCGCCTCCGCCGACCCTCACGGGCACACGGCCTATCTGCTGGGCGCGCGTGCCGTGTTCGGCCCTGCGGTGTCCCGGACGGAGGCGCTCGTGCTCACCACGGTCACCACGGCGATCTTCCTCACCCTGCTCGCGTCGGTCGCCGGGATGACCCTCGCCTGCGCCAACTCGCTGGCCCACGACGTCTTCGCGGGCCGCAACCCCGACATGTCGCCGCAGCGCGAGACGGCCCTCGCCCGCGGCTCCGCCGTGTTCGTGGGCGCGCCCGTGATCGCCCTCGCGGTCGTCGTGCAGCACCACAGTCTGCAACCGCTGGCCACCCTGTCCTTCTGCCTGGGTGCCTCGGCGATCGCCCCCGCCCTGGTCTACAGCCTCTTCTGGCGCCGCTACACACGCGCCGGCCTGCTGAGCACGCTCATCGGCGGCACTCTCGCCGTCCTCGTCCTGATGCCGGGCACCAGACTGGTCTCCGGCTCCCCGACATCCGCGTTTCCCGGCGCCGACTTCAACTGGTTCCCGTTCACCACCACGGGGCTGGTGTCCATTCCGCTGGGTTTCGCCTTCGGCTGGCTCGGCAGCCTGCTCTCCGGACGCCGCGCGGCGGACCGGGAACGGGGACGGTACGAGGGTGTCGAGAGCCTGATCCTCGCGGGGCCGCGACCGAGGGAGCGGTGACGGTGGCAGGGTCTCTGCCACCGCCGGGAAACGGTCCGCCCTCACCGGATCACGGGCCGCTGACCACGATCTCGCGCTTGAGGATCTTGCCCGTGGGGCCCTTGGGCAGCTCGGCCGCGATCGTGACGATGCGCGGGTACTTGTAGGCCGCGACCCGGTCCTTGGCGTGGGCGCGGATCTCCTCGGCAGTGGCCTCGGCACCGGGCCGGAGCGTGACCACCGCCGCGACCTCCTCACCGTGCAGGGGGTGCGGCACACCGACGACGGCGGCCTCCGCGACGGCGGGGTGCTCGTACAGCACCTCCTCGATCTCCCGGGGATAGACGTTGTAGCCGCCGCGGATGATCAGGTCCTTCTTGCGGTCGACGATGAAGTAGAAGCCGTCCTCGTCGACCCGGGCCAGGTCACCGCTGTGGAACCATCCGTCGCGGATCGCGTCCGCGGTGGCCTCCGGACGGTTCCAGTAGCCGGTCATGATGTTCTCGCCGCGGATGGCGATCTCGCCGATCTCCCCCGGCGCGGCCACACCGCCGTCCTCCGCGACGAGCCGCATCTCCACTCCGCGGATGGGCACTCCGATCGACCCCGGCTTGCGCGGACGGTCCGGATGGTTGAAGGCGGCGACCGGAGAGGTCTCGGACAGCCCGTACCCCTCCAGGACACCGGCGCCGAAGCGCCGCTCGAAGCCGTGCAGCACCTCGACCGGGAGCGCCGATCCGCCCGAGACGGCCAGCCGCAGCCCGCCGGTGTCGAAGCCCTCGGGGAGTTCGGCGTGGAGCAGCGCCGCGTACATCGTCGGCACGCCCAGGAACACGGTGACCTTGTCCCGGGCGATGATCTCCAGGGCGCGCTGCGGGTCGAACCTGGGCAGCAGGGTGAGCGTGGCACCCGCCGCGACGGCCGTGTTGAGCGCGCAGGTCTGGCCGAAGGCGTGGAAGAGCGGCAGGCCGCCGAAGAGCACGTCGTCCGGACCGACCTGAAGGAGCGTCTCGGACGTGGTGAGGGTGTTGGTGGCGAGATTCCGGTGGGAGAGCTCGGCTCCCTTCGGTGTTCCGGTGGTGCCCGAGGTGTAGAGGATCAGGGCGGGATCGTCCTCGGTCCGGTCGAGGGGGTCGCGGAGCGGCTCGTGGCCGCGGAGCAGGGCGTCGAAGGTCTCGGGTTCGGTCACCAGGCACGCCGTCGCGGTCTCGGCGGCGGCCTTCGTGACCTCGTCGGCGAACAGCGGGAAGACCACCGCGATCCGGGCGCCGCAGTCGCGCAGGGCGAAAGCGACCTCGCGGGCCTTGAGCAGCGGATTCATCGGGACGACGACACCGCCGGCCCGCAGGATGCCGTAGTAGAGGACCGGGAACAGCGGGACGTTGGGCATGGTCAGCGCGACTCGGTCGCCCGGCAGGAGACCGCGGTCCCGCAGCAGCGCCGCCACCCGGGCGCTGGCGTCGTCCAGTTCGGCGTAGGTGAGCGTGCTGTCGTCATGGCGGACGGCGACGCGGTCGCCGTGGGCCGCGACGGAGGCGGCCAGGAGGGTGACGAGGTTGGTCATGCCGGAGATCTCCTTGAATTCGTCCCGCCGGGCGCGGCGGTGCTGCGCGGTCGGATCACATCGCGAAGAGTGACCCAGGGCCGGGTGTCCTGGCTACCGGCTCCCTGCGGGAAGGCCAGCCACAGGCGCAGCGAGTGGCGTTTGTGTTCCGGCGCTTCATGGTCCTCGAACGCCGAGCGGGCGTGCATCACCTTGTGCGTGTTGACCAGGAGCAGGTCACCGACCCGGAGGTCGAGGTCGAGCCGGTACTCCGGGGAGCCTGCCACGGAGTCGATGAGATCGAAGAGTTCCCGGTCCGCCGGCTCCAGGCGGGGCACCTCGGGAAAACGCTGGGCGGATTCGAGGCAGCACCGGTCGTACCGCATGCTCGGCGCGCCGCGGGGGCCGCCGTCGCGGGAGACCAGCGGAGCGGTCGTGCAGGACGGCTCGCCGGGACCGTGCTCGCCATGGCGGTCGAAGTGGTACGGGCGGTACAGGCGCCCGGCGAGATCGGGGCGCAGTTCCAGCACCGCGTCGCGCACCGCGGCCGAGCTGACCAGCGAGAGGCGTCCGCCGGTACGCGCCGCGCGCAGCGGCAGCAGGGCGAGGAGATCGCCACCGCCGGTGTGGAACGGCAGTGCCTCCCGGGTCTGGTGGCCGCGCACCGCCGGGTCGCTCGGGCTGTGGCCGGTGTCCCGGACGTGGCCGAGGACGAGTCCGTCGGCGTTCTGCGGGACGGGGTGCCCCAGATGTCTGCCGAGGCCCCAGAAGACGGTGCTCGCGGCGCTCTCACCGAGCCGCTCGACGGGGATGCCCCGGACGACCGCGAACCCCCGTCCGTGTTCGAGGTCCCCGGCGAGGCGCGCCAGGTCCGCGGCGAGGGCCGGGAGAGGGAAGTCGGCGGCCGTGAGCTTCAGCAGGGTGAGATCGCGTCTGCGTGCCGCGTGCAGGGCGGAGTCGATCTCTGCGAGCCGGGGCCCGGACAGGTCCAGCCGCCACTCCTCGGGGTGTGTCAGGTCCCGGCCCTTCCATACGGCGGGGCCCGAGCGGGGCGTGGGCGTGGGCGTGGGCGGTGCCTGGTCCGCGTCCGTCGTACCTGTCATGTTCGCCTCCGATCCGTCGCGTGTTCACCTGCCCGCGAGCGGTCCCCCTGAGCGGGCCCGGCCGGTGAACGGCGTCATGCTAGGTTCCTCGACCACCGCCATGCTTGTCATGACGGGACAGGAGACTTGGCTTTTCGGGACATTCCTGGAGCGTGCCCATGAGACCGCTGGTCCGCACCGCCGCCCTGAGCGGCTACGTCGAGCTGTGCCGCTCCCTCGGCATCGATCCGCAGGCGCTGCTGAAACAGGTGGGCCTGGACACCGCCGCGCTCACCGTCCAGGACCGGTGGATCTCCGGCACGGCGGCCGTCCAGGTGCTGGAACTGTCGGCGGCCGCCTCCGGCCACGAGGACTTCGGCGTCCTTCTCGCGGAGTTCCGGCGCTTCTCCAATCTCGGCCCCATCAGCCTGGTCGTGCGCGAGGAACCCGACGTGCGCAGCGCGCTGGAACTGCTCATCCGTCATCAGTACATGTACAACGAGGTGCTGCACACCCGGCTGTCCGAGGGCGACGGACTGGCCACACTCAAAGTGGATCTGCGGCTCGGCGAGGTGATGGAGTCCCGGCAGGCCACGGAGCTGGCCGTCGCCGCCTTCCACCGCATCCTGAACGACTTCCTGCACACCCGCTGGCAGCCGCTGTCCGTATGGTTCCGGCATCCCGCGCCGGCGGACACCGCGGCGCACCTGAGCGCCTTCGGCCCCATCGTGGAGTTCGGCCGCGAGCTCGACGGCATCGTCTTCTACGCCGACGACCTCGACGCGCCCAACGCCATGGCCGACCCCCTGCTGCGCGAGTACGCCCGCCAGTACTTCGACGCGATCGCCGTCCCCAAGGACACCACCGCCGCGGACCGGGTGCGCGAGCTGATCGAGGTCCTGCTGCCGACCGGGCGCTGCTCGATCGAGCAGGTCGCGCGGAGCCTCGGCGTCGACCGGCGCACCGTCCACCGCCATCTGGCCTCGTCGGGCGAGACGTTCTCCTCGCTCCTCAATGTCACCCGCCGCCATCTCGCGGAGCAGTTCGTCGCGAATCCACGGCGCTCGCTGACGGAGATCTCCGACCTGCTGGGGTTCTCCTCACTGAGCGGGTTCTCACGCTGGTTCCGTGAGCAGTTCGGGTGCAGCCCGAGAGCGTGGCGCGGCAACAACGCGCCGTAGGCGCTGCCGCTCCCCGTGCTCCAACTCCCCTTCAGGGACTGGGAAGACGGGCGTCAGGTCCATGCACCGCCCCTCGCGGCACCCCACCCGGCCGATGTCCCCAAATGACAAATCATCTGTCCCCTGACGGTAAGCACGGCTCTGGGCCCGGCCCTACCTTTGCACCACCGCACAGAAGACGCGGTCGGCCGCCGGAGGGAGCCGTGCCACTCCCCCGGCACTCCCTCCGGAACGGCCGATCGCAGCGGGCCGGTTCGCGCCCGCAGTCACCCGGTGACCCGCATCGATCCCCGCCGGACATCCCAGGGCCGCGCAGTACGCGGCGATGCTCCCGGCGGGTGATCACCGATCCGACGAAGGAGACGGACCGTGCACTTCCACGACGACTCACTGTTCCCCGAGAACCAGGAAAAGCTCGTCATCCAGGCCGCTCCCTACGGGCCCGAATGGCTGCCCGGAGACGCCGACGACCTTCCCCTGACGATGGACGAGCACGTTCAGGCAGCCGTCGACTGCTACAACGCCGGCGCCACCGTGCTCCACATCCACGTACGTGAGCTCGACGGCAAGGGCTCCAAGCGGATGTCCAAGTTCAACGAGCTCATGGGCCGGCTGCGTGAGGCCGTGCCGGACATGGTGCTGCAGGTCGGCGGCTCGATCTCCTTCGCCCCCGAGGGCGAGGGCGGTGAGGCGAAGTGGCTGAGCTACGACACCCGCCACATGCTGGCCGACCTGGACCCCGCGCCGGACCAGGTGACGATCGCGATCAACACCAGCCAGATGAACATCGTCGAGATCATGAACGACGACGATCTGGAGGGCACGTCGATCGCCAAGCCGGACTACTACAAGGCGTACCGCGACATGGTCGTCGAGGCGGGCCCCGACTTCTACCTGGAACACCTCAAGCGGCTGGCCGCGAGCGGTATCCAGCCGCACTTCCAACTGGCCACGCTGGCCCAGCTCGAGACCGTGGAGCGGCTCATCCGGGCCGGTGTCCACACGGGCCCGCTCATCCTCAACTACGTGGCCATCGGCGGTGGTTTCGCGGGTCGTCACCCGGCCGACCTCATCGAGTTCGTCCGTCGTGCCCCGGACGGCGCCGTCCTCACCATCGAGAGCTCGATGCGCGCCGTGGCGCCGATGAACGCGATCGGGATCGCGCTCGGCGTGCACGTCCGGGTGGGCAACGAGGACAACCTGTGGCGGCGCAAGGGCGAGCGCATGTCCAGCGTCCAGCAGGTCGAGCAGATGGTGCAGATCTCCGAGGCGCTCGGCCGTGACATCGCGACCGGCGCGGAGGCCAGGAAGATCTACAAGCTCGGCGAGACCTACTCGGGCGCCGACGAGACGCTGGCCCGCCTCGGCATGGTGCCGAACCGCCGTCCCGGTCAGCGCGGCTTCATGCTGCGCGACGCCTGACCCCCGGGCGGACCTTCACGCCCCGCGCCGGTCGCTCAGCCGTGCCGCCGGCCCCGCGCCGGTCCGCGCGGCCCGGCGCGGGGCACCGCGGGAGGGGCCCGCGCCCCGGCCGGGGCGCGGGCGGCCGGAATGGGCCACCGCGGCACCGCTCGACCCGTCGCGCCACGTGGCCGCCGGGGCCAGACCCCCCGGTTCCGGCGGCCCCTCCCCTCCCCATCCCTTCCGTCCCTTTCACCCGACACCCGACACCCGACACCCGACAACGGAGCATTCCCGTGGCCCACGCCATTCGATTCAAGGAGACCGGCGGTCCCGAGGTCCTGCGCTGGGAGGAGGTCGTCGTCGGCGACCCCGGCCCCGGCGAGGTCCGGATCCGCCACCACGCCGTCGGACTCAACTTCGCCGACACCTACTTCCGCACCGGGCTCTACCCCGCGCCGCTGCCCGCCGGGCTGGGCGTCGAGGCGGCGGGCGTGGTCGAGGCGGTCGGCGAGGGCGTCACCGATTTCACCGAGGGCGACCGGGTGACGTACACCGGAAGCCCGCTGGGCGCCTACAGCACCGAACGGGTCATGCCCACCGCCTCGTTGATCAAGCTGCCGGACGGCATCGGCTTCGAGACCGCCGCCGCGATGACCATGCGGGGCCTGACCTCCTCGTACCTGCTCCGCAGGATCCACCCCCTCAAGGCGGGTGACACGATCCTGCTGACCGCGGCGGCGGGCGGAGTCGGCCTCATCGTCTGCCAGTGGGCCAAGCTGCTCGGCCTGAACGTCATCGGCACGGTCTCCACCGAGGAGAAGGCCGAACTGGCCCGCGCGCACGGCTGCGACCACGTCATCCGCTACAAGCACGAGGACGTGGCCGAGCGGGTACGCGAACTCACCGACGGCGCCGGGGTCCCGGTGGCCTTCGACAGCGTCGGCAAGAGCACGTACGCCTCCTCGCTCGCGTCACTGCGCCGCCGCGGCCTGCTCGTCTGCTTCGGCACCGCCTCCGGCCCCGTCCCGCCCATCGACGCCATGCAACTCGCCGTCCAGGGCTCCCTGTTCGTCACCCGGCCCGCGCTCGCCGACTACATCGCGGACCCCGCGGAGCGGGCGGAGCTCGCGGGTGAACTCTTCGAGCACGTCACCTCCGGCCGCATCACCATCGAGGTCAACCAGAGGTACGAGCTCCAGGACGCCGCCCAGGCACACCGCGACCTGGAGGCGGGGCGGACCACCGGATCGTCCGTCTTCGTGCTCTGAGCCCACCGCTCCCCCTCGGTCAACTCCACTCTCTCCAGGAGGAAGCACCATGGAACACACGCTCGCTCCCCCCGAGGGCGCCCCGGTCCGCGCCCACAACCGCGGCTCGATCCATGTCGAACCCCTGACCTGTACCATCGGCGCGGAACTGTCCGGAGTGAACCTCGGCGACGCCGCACGCGACGACGACCTCTTCGACGAGATCAGGTCTCTGTTGCTCCAGTACAAGGTGCTGTTCCTGCGCGACCAGGACATCACGCGCGGCGAACACGTCGCGTTCGCCGAGCGATTCGGCGCCCTGGAGGACCACCCGGTGGCCGGCAGCGACCCCGAGCACCCCGGCCTGGTGCGGATCTACAAGGATCCGGCCGGACCGGCGGAGCAGTACGAGGGAGCCCTGCACACCGATGCCACGTGGCGCGAGTGCCCGCCCATGGGCGCCGTCCTGCGCTGCATCGAAGGGCCCCCCGTCGGCGGGGACACGATCTGGGTCAACATGGCCGAGGCCTACCGCCGGCTGCCGGAGAACATCCGCACCACGGTCCGGGGGCTGCGGGCCCGGCACAGCATCGAGGCCACGTTCGGTGCCGCCATGCCGCAGGAGCAGCGGCACGCCCTCAAGGCGCGGTTCCCGGACGCGGAGCACCCGGTGGTGCGCGTCCACCCGGAGACCGGCGAGGAGATCCTCTTCGTCAACGCGTTCACCACGCACTTCGTCAACTACCACACGCCCGCGAACGTGCGGTTCGGGCAGGACTTCGCCCCCGGCGCCAGCCTGCTGCTCAACTACCTGATCAGCCAGGCCGCGATCCCGGAGTACCAGGTGCGCTGGCGCTGGACCCCGAACAGTGTCGCCATCTGGGACAACCGCTCCACCCAGCACTACGCCGTCCAGGACTACTGGCCCGCCGTCCGCCGGATGGAGCGCGCCGGGATCGTCGGCGACAGACCGTTCTAGCCCCCTTCCTCCAAGCGCGTGAGGTGATGACAATGGAGTTGCACACCACTGCTGGATCCATTCCCGAGACGGACACGACCGCCTCGTCCGGATGGCCCGTGACCCGACGCTACGCCTGGGTGGTCTTCGCCCTCAGTTTCGGCCTGCTGCTGTCCGACTACATGTCCCGGCAGGTTCTCAACGCCGTCTTCCCCGACCTCAAGAGCGAGTGGCTGCTCACGGACGCGAAGCTCGGCACACTCAGCGGTGTCGTCGCCCTCATGGTCGGTCTGTTCACCTTCCCCATGTCGCTGATCGCCGACCGCTGGGGCCGGGTCAAGAGCCTGCTGCTCGCCGCGGGGATGTGGAGCATCGCGACCCTGGGCTGCGCGGTCTCGGCGAACTACGGCCAGTTGTTCGTCGGCCGGCTCTTCGTCGGCATCGGTGAGGCGGCGTACGGAAGCGTCGGCATCGCCGTCGTGCTGAGCATCTTCCCCATCGCCCTGCGCGCCACGCTGTCCGGTGCCTTCATCGCCGGCGGTGCCTTCGGTTCGGTCCTGGGTGTGTCGATCGGCGGCGCCGTGGCCCAACACCTGGGCTGGCGCTGGGCGTTCGGCGTCATGGGGATCTTCGGCCTGGTCCTGGCCGCGGTCTACGGCTTCGTCGTCACCGAGAAGAAGCTGACGCCGGACGCCGGTTCCACCGACGCCGAGCCCGATCCCGGACCACGCGGCAGACTGCGCCTGCTGCTGCCCCGCCTCTTCTCCTCGGTCTCGGTGATCAGCGCCTACGTCGGCAGCGGTCTCCAGCTCTTCATCGCTGCCTCCCTCATGGCCTGGCTGCCCAGCTTCTTCAACCGCTACTACCACCTGCCCACCGCCAAGGCGGGCGCGACCGCCGGGATCTTCATCCTCGTCATCGGCATCGGCATGATCGCCGGCGGCATCGTCTCGGACCGCGTCAGCCGGGCCTTCCCCATCCGCAAGTGGGCGGTCGCCATCGCGTGCAGCCTCGGCTCCCTCGTCCTGCTCATGACCGCGTTCCGGCTGCCGACCGGACCGCTCCAGCTCGCCGCGCTGGCGGCCGGAGCCCTGCTCGCGGCCGGAACGGCCGGTCCCGCCAGCGCCATGGTGGCCAACCTGACCCCCGTATCCATCTCCGCCACGGCCTTCGCCACCCTGACGCTCGCCAACAGCCTGCTCGGGCTGGCTCCCGGGCCCGCCGTGACGGGCGCCCTCGCCGACGGCATGGGGCTGCTCGGCGCCCTGCGGGTCATACCGCTCACGGCGCTCGCCGCCACCGTCGCCTTCCTGATCGGCCGCCACTTCTACGAGCGTGATCTGAGCCGTCTGACGACCGAGCTCGTCCCGGCGGCGGAACCGGAGGACGCGGTGGTGTCCGCGTGAACGCCACCGCCGAACCGGTCGTCGTGATCGTCCCTGGACTGCGCGATCATGTCGCGGACCACTGGCAGACCCTGCTGGCGGACCGGCTGGCCGAGGCCGGACGCACCGTGCGCACGGTCCCGCCGCTCACCGAGGACGCGCTGAGCCGCAAGGCCCGCGTGGCGGCGCTCGACAAGGTGGTCTCGGAGATCGAGGGCCCCGTCGTCCTCGTCGCGCACAGCGCCGGTGTGATCACCACGGTCCACTGGGCCCAGGGAAGCACGGCCCAGGTGCGCGGAGCGCTGCTCGTGACACCGCCGGACTTCGACACGCCGTTGCCCGAGGGGTATCCGACCCCCGAGGCGCTCGCGGAGAAGGGCTGGACACCGGTGCCCCGGACGCCGCTGCCCTTCGCCAGCCTCGTCGCGGCCAGCACGAACGACCCCCTCGGCACGGTCGAGCGGATCGCCGCACTGGCCCGCGACTGGGGTGGCGCCCTGGTGGACCTCGGTGAGGTCGGCCATCTCAACCCCGCGTCCGGCTACGGCCCGTGGCCGCGCGCGGAAGACCTGCTCCGCGAAGTAGAGAAAACCGGCTGAACGCCGCGTCCAGCCCAGGAAGGCACCCGATGAACACCGACACCGACCTGCTGTGGTCCCCCGGTCGCCGCGAGTTGGAGGACTCCAACGTCGCGAACTTCATGGACTGGGTGAGCGAAGTGCGGGGGCTCCACTTCTCCGACTACGCCGAGCTGTGGCGGTGGAGCTCCACCGACCTCGCGGACTTCTGGTCGGCGGTGTGGGAGTTCTACGGGCTGGACGCGGTCACCGGCTACGACGAGGTGCTGGGCGAGGCGTCGATGCCGGGCGCCGTCTGGTTTCCCGGCGCCCGGCTGAACTTCGCCGAACGCTGCCTCGCCCAGGCCACGGACGCCCGCCCGGCGCTCGTCTGCCTGACCGAGGGCGGCACGCCCGAGGACGTCTCCTGGGACGAGCTGCGCCGACAGGTCGCGGACGTCGCGGCGGCGCTGCGCGGCATGGGCGTGCGGCCCGGCGACTGCGTGGCCGGCTATCTCCCCAACCTCCGCCAGACCGTCGTCGCGCTGCTCGCCTCGGCCGCCGTCGGCGCCGTATGGACGGCCTGCTCACCGGACTTCGGCACACCCAGCGTGCTCGCCCGGCTCCGGCAGGCACGGCCGACGGTCCTCGTGGCCGCGGACGGATACCGCCACGGCGGCAAGGACTACGACAGGCGCCCGGAGGTCGCCGAACTCGCGGACGGTCTGCCCACCCTGCGCCACGTCCTCGCCGTCGACAGCCTCTTCGCCGTCCCGGCCGAGCCGTGGTCGAAACGGGCCGACGTCGAGCAGCACGCCTGGTCCGGGCTGCCGGCGGCCGATGAGCCGCTGGAGTTCGCCGACGTGCCCTTCGACCACCCGTTGTGGATCCTGTGGTCGTCGGGGACCACGGGGATACCGAAGGGGATCGTCCAGGGCCACGGCGGCATCGTGGTCGAACTGCTCAAGGCTCTGGGCCTGGGCGTCGATCTGCGCGCCGACGACCGCTACCTCTTCCTCACCTCCACGAGCTGGATGGTGTGGAACTTCCTGGTCGGCGGGCTGCTGCACGGCAGCACCGTCATCCTGTACGACGGCAGCCCGACCTTCCCCGACGTCGACGGCGCGTGGCGGATCGCCGAGTGGACCGGCGCGACCGTGGTCGGCCTGGGCGCCGCGTATCTCACGGCCGGGGAGAAGGCGGACTCGCGCCCCTCGGACATGTTCGGACTCGACAGGCTGCGCTCGGTCCTGCAGACCGGGTCGACCCTGCCGCCCAGCACCTGGCGCTGGGCCCACGACCGGCTGACGCCCGGTGTGCGGCTCCAGTCGATCTGCGGGGGTACGGACGTCTGCTCGGTCCTGGCGGGGAGCACTCCGCTGCTGCCCGTACGCGTGGGCCGTATCCAGGCTCCCGCGCTCGGCGTCGCCCTGGCCTCCTGGGACGCCGACGGGCATGCCCTGACCGGTGAACAGGGCGAGTTGGTGGTGACCGCGCCGCTGCCGTCGATGCCGCTGAACTTCGTCGGCGACCCCGACGGCTCCCGCTACCGGGCCAGCTACTTCGACACCTACCCCGGCGTCTGGCGGCACGGGGACTGGGTCACCATCGACCCCGACCTGTCGGTCGTCGTCGCGGGCCGCTCCGACTCGACCCTGAACCGCTCGGGCGTGCGGATGGGCTCCGCGGACATCTACGCCGTGGTCGACCAGCTCCCGGAGATCGCCGACAGTCTCGTCATCGGTGTGGAACAGCCCGACGGCGACTACTTCATGCCGCTGTTCGTCGTGCCCGCCGAGGGCACCGCGCTGGACGAGGGCCTGCGCCGGAGGATCGCCGCGGCCATCCGTGGCCGGCTCTCCCCTCGCCATGTGCCCGACGTGATCGTGCCGGTGCCGGCCGTGCCGCGCACCCTCACCGGCAAGAAGCTCGAAGTCCCGGTCAAGCGGATCCTCCAGGGAGCGCGCGGCTCGGACGTCAGCAGCGAGGGATCCATCACCCATCCCGAAATGCTGACGTGGTTCGCGGACTTCGCGGCGCGTTCGGCGGCGGCACGGACCTCGGCCGCGGGGTGAGCCTCGCGCGCCGGATCGGGGCCACCGGGCCTTCCCATCAGGTCGGGCCTCCATGGTCAAGGTCAGCGCAACAGTGATCAATTGAGCCTGTGCCGACGTGCATTTCGATGCTTGTTCCGCCAGTCCCGAAACAACTCGGCTCTCCGCCGCCGATGGTCCGTAGGGTCCGGGACACCGGCCGGGCGGGAACTCCTCCGCCCGCGCGGTGACCAGGAGGAGACATCGGTATGGCGAATGTGGAGATCTCCCTCAAGGAGACGATGACGTCCATCGAGGGCGCGCTCGGCGCGGCCCTCGTCGACTACACGAGCGGCATGGCACTGGGCACGCTGGGGGGTGGCAAGGACCTCGACCTGAACGTCGCGGCGGCCGGCAACACCGATGTGATCCGGGCCAAGGTGCGCACCATGGAGCACCTCGGGCTCAAGAGCAAGATCGAGGACGTACTGATCACGCTGGAAACCCAGTACCACCTCATCCGGCCGCTCAAGAGCCGCGACGGCAACGGATTGTTCCTCTACCTCGTGCTCAACAAGGCGACGTCCAACCTGGCCATGGCCCGCCATCAGCTGGGACGCATCGAAGCCGAACTCGAGGTGTAGAAAGCCACGTTCCCCGCGCCTCCGCATGCCCACGACTTGAAGACTTCTTCATTTAGGTACATCCAGATCAAGTCAATCCCGTGGGCGTGCGGAGGTGGAGCCGCAAGGATCGGTCCTTACGGCACCGCTCGCGGCGGGCGCACGGACAGCCACCGCACCAGCCGGAGCATCAGCCCGTCCCAGGCGGCAGGGAGCGAACGATTTTGACCAGGCAGGTCCCCCTCTACCAGGCCAAGGCCGAGTTTTTCCGCATGCTCGGACACCCTGTGCGCATCCGGGTCCTGGAACTGCTGCAGAGCGGCCCCGTCTCGGTGCGCGACCTGCTGAGCGAGATCGAGATCGAACCGTCCAACCTCTCGCAGCAGTTGGCCGTGCTGCGCCGCTCGGGCATCGTGGTGTCCATCCGCGAGGGCTCCACCGTCAGTTACGCACTGGCGGGCGGCGACGTCGCCGAACTGCTCCGCGCCGCCCGCCGCATCCTCACCGAACTGCTCGCCGGACAGACCGAGTTGCTCGCCGAGCTGCGGCAGGCGGACGTCGACACCGGCCTGCCCCACGGTCCGCACGAACCGGATCTCGTCACCACCCGGCCCGCGCACCCCTCGTCGGCCGTCCCTGCACCAGCCGTCCGTTCACCGGCCGTCCGCGGACACTGACCCCAGAACGACGACCGGGCGCGGGCCGTCAGGCCCAGCCCTTGCGCGCGGCGTGCCAGCCGAGCTGGATACGGCTCTCCGCGCCCGCCCTGGCCATGAGTTCGCCGATGCGCCGCTGCACGGTCCGGCGGGAGACACCGAGACGGGCGCCGACCGCCTGATCCGTGAGTCCCGCGAGGACCAGGGCGAGCATCCGGGCGTCGAACTCGTCTATCGCGTCCGGGCGTTGCTCGGTGAGGCCGTCACCCGTCGTGTGCGGCGACAGCGGATACGCGTGTTCCCAGGCCAGTTCGAAATAGGCGACCAGCGCCTCCAGCAGCCCTCCCGCGTGCACCAGCACCGAGGCCGCCGCGGTGTTGCGGCCCCGGTAGAGGGGAAGCATCGCCAGCTCACGGTCCGCGATGATGAGTTTGACCGGAACGGTGTCGGCGACCCCGATCCGCTGCCCGGCCGCCAGGTCGGCGAGGGCCTGGGCCACCATTCCGGGCTCGCTCAGCGCCTCCCGTTGCACGATCGTCCGGTACTGCACGCCACGACGGACTCCGGCCCGCTCCGCGGCGTTGGCACTGAGGGGGACGACGGAGAGTTCGGGCACCATCATCGACCGCACCTCGTGCCGGGCGGACTCCTGGAGCTGCCTGAACCGGTGCCGTACCGCGTCGATGTCACTGATCACCTCCACCGCGCCACCCTCGGCACCCGTGCGGTGCTGCTCCGCGAGGGCGAGCACGGCGTGCTCCGCCGCACTCAACTCGTCGCGGCGCCGCCGTAGTTCACCACCAAGAGCAACCGCGGGGGGTGCCGCCACGAAGAGGGTGGCGGCACCATCGATGGCCTGGAGGACGACAAGGCCGCGCCCCGCCAGCGCGGTGAGGATCTCCCGTACCTCGGGCTCGGGACGGCCGGCGTCCGCGGCCAGTTCGTGGACGACGGCCCGTCCACGGGCCACCAGGAGGCGGTAGATCTCCTCCTCGGCCGGACCGAGTCCGAGCGCGGCGAGCATGGGGCACTCCTTGAAGTCGGCGCGGTGACGCCGGGCGGGCCCCGGGCTGCGAAAGCCCGGGGCCCGCCCGATCTCACGGTTCCGCCAAGGTCTACTTCAAGCCGTAGGCCCGTGTCACCTCCTGCGTGACGCTGTTGCCCGCATCGTCCCAAGTACGGGCCTTAAGAGACACGAATCCGTGGTGCGGGGCGTCGAACCGGGCGGTCCAGTGGCCGGCCGCCGTGCGGTCCAGGCGGACGGGACGCCAGTGGCGGCCGTCGTCGTAGGAGACGGCGAGCGTCGCTCCCACGACCCGTCCCGCGCCCGCCGCGTCCGGCAGGTGCGACCCGGTCAGGCCGAGGGACTGCCGGCCGCCGCGCGCGTCGCCCGCGAGGTCGGTGGCGACGGCGTAGTCCAGTTGCATCAGCGCCATCCGGTCGATCTTCATCGGATCGGTCACCGGAGCCGATCGCACCTTCCACACGGAGTGCGTGCGGGGCGACAACCGGTAGGCGCCCGGGTCGCGTTCGGCGCGCAGGTCCAGGGTGTAGGTGCTGGGCACGGCCGGTACGGGATAGAGCGTCGCCGACGCCCAGGCCGAGGTCTTCACCAGCTCACCGTCCTGGTAGACCTTGAAGTCCAGGCTGTCGTTGCCGTCCTGCATGTAGCCGCCGTGGTCGGTACCGCTGTCCGTCCAGGGCTGGATGTTGAACGAGATGAAGCCCTGCTGCCGCTCCGACCACCAGAATCCGCTGCCGTTGCGCGGATGCGCGATCGGGGCGAACCAGTCGCTGGTGACCCGCTTTCCGGCCTTGTAGGTGATCATTCCACCGCGTGACTCCAGGGCCAGGTTCGGCCCGGTGATGGAGTCCTCGGCCCAGGAGGTGCCGGGCTGCGCCGAGAGGTAGTCCGTGCGCGTGGCGGGCATGTCGGTGCGCAGCGGGAAGCCCACGGCATAGGTGCGATAGGGGCGGTAGTCCCAACGGTACTCGCCGCTGGGGTACTTGGTGGTGCCGTGGAAGCGCATGTCCACGACCGCCAGTTCGGAGGCGCGCGGGCGGTAGGTCAGCCCGCTGTCGGGGATCCGTCCGGGGTGGGGGTCGACGAGGTCGTACACGTACGGCGAGTTGGGCGTGCCCTCGACGTTCAGGCGCAGGGTGCCGTGCCGGGCCGCCTTGACGAGCGGGGCGCCTTCACGGGCGGTCAGCGAGGCGACCGGGACGGTGCTGTACCCGCCTTCGTCGGTGCCGACCCATTCAAGGAGCTTGCCTGGCTCGTCGTCGACGACGAGGAGCAGACCGGCCCCGGCGTCGGCCGCCGCCTGTGCCCGCTGCGTGCCGGTGACCGCGTCGGACCGGGTGACCAGGACCGCCTTGCCCTTGGCCCTCAGCCCCGCGTAATCGGCGGGGGCGCCGGCTCCCGCGTACACCGCGTCCATGCGCCTGCGGCCGTCGTAGAAGGCGGATCCGGACTGGCCGAGGACGGTGACGGCCTTGCCGTCGTGGCTGAGCGAGAGCAGCGGATACGCCTTGCGCCACCGTGTCTCGTACTCGAAGGTGCCCTGGGTGACCTTGCGGGTGGGCAGCACGAACATGCTGTCGTAGGTGGGCGGCAGCAGGTACTCGGAGTCCACGGTGCTGACGCCGCCGTCCGAGCGGTACCAGTTCATGTAGAGCATCCGGTCCTCGGTCCTGCGCGGCACCTTCGCGGTGACCTCGCGGGTCCTGCTCCCGTCGAGGACCACCTTCCGGTCCTGGTCGAGGACGATCTCCGGGTCGCCGAGCAGGGCCATGCCGAGCGAGTCGTGGCCGTGGCTGCCGGCGACGTCGACATAGCTCAGCGCGCTGTAGGTGCCGGCCTGCAGCCGCACGGTCGCGGTGCCGCTGTCCCCGACGGCCACGAACTGCGGTTCGGCGTCGGTGCCGAACCGCTGCAACTGGACGTATCCGGAGGCGGGTTCGCCGGAGCGGTCCTTGAGCGTGACGTCCAGCGAGTAGCGCTCCTCCTCCCGGTAGAGCCCGACCTGGGTACGGGCGCGCACAGCGCCCGAGGAGTCGCTCGCGGACACCTGGCCGAGGTAACGGCGGCCGTTCGCCCCGAGGCCGGGCCGCGCGGTGGCGGTGACGGCGGCGGTGCCGTGCGCGGGGACGGTCACGGAGTCGGCGGAGAGCGAGAACATCCCGGCGGGGGCGGGGTCCCCGGCGTCCGCGCCCGGGTCGACGTCGTAGGGGCCGCCGGCCACGGAGGCGGTGACGGCGAGCTTCAGGGTGAGGGCGGTGTCACCGGTGTTGCGGTAGGTGAGCGTGCGGTCGACGGTCTGGGGACCGCTGTGCGGCCAGGCGTCGAAGCCGAAGTACGCCGAACCGGTGGCGGTCACGGTCGCGTCCACCGAGGCCGCCACATCGGCCCGGCCCGCACCGACCTGATAGGCGTTCAGGCCGGGGAGCTCCTTGGAAGTGCTCATCAGCGCGTCCTTGAGCTGGGGCGCGGTCCAGTCCGGGTGCTCCTCGGCGAGGATCGCCGCGGCGCCCGCCACGTGCGGGGTGGCCATCGAGGTGCCGCTCATGGTCTGGTACCAGCCGGTCTCGGCGCTGCCCCCGGCCTTCGCGGCGAGGATGTCCACGCCGGGTGCGGCGATGTCCGGCTTGAGGGCGTAGTCGCCGTAGCGCGGGCCCCGTGTCGAGAAGTCCGCGAGCCCGTCCTCGGAGTCCACCGCGGCCACGGTCAGCGCGTCGTCGGCGGCGCCCGGGGCGCTCATGGACGCCTCCATGCCCGTGTTGCCCGCGGCGACGACGAACAGGGCGCCGCTCTTCTCGCTGAGCCGGTCCAGGGCCTCGCTCATCGGGTCGGTGCCGTCCGTGGGCTCTGAGCCGCCGAGGCTCATGCTCACCACCTTGGCACCCTGGTCGACCGCCCATTCCATGCCGGCGATCACCCAGGAGTCGTCCCCGGACCCCTCGTTCGAGAGGACCTTGCCGATCAGCAGGTCGGCGCCGGGTGCCACGCCCTTCTCGGCTCCGTCGGAGGCGGCGCCGCTGCCGCCCACCGTGGAGGCGGTGTGGGTCCCGTGTCCGTGACCGTCCTCGGTGGACTCGCCGGGTACGAAGCTGGCCGCGCCGCTGATCCGGCCGGCCAGGTCCGGGTGGTGGCTGTCGGCACCGGTGTCGAGCACGGCGACCTTGACGCCCTTGCCGTCGAGTCCGGCCTTCCAGGCGGCCGGCGCGCCGATCTGCGCTGTGCTGTCCTGGAGCCGGGCCTGGACACGGCCGTCCAGCCAGATCTTGGACAGACCTTCCTTCAGCGAGGGCCGCCGCGCCGGGGTGTCCGTGGCGACCGCTCTCCAGAGCTTCCTGGCCTGCTTCCTGGACGCCCGGACGGAGGTGCCGTTGACGCTCTTCAGGGACCGCACCCGGTTGGTGCCGGTGGGCGCGGCGGCCACCTTGCCCCGGTAGCCGAGGATCAGCGGGAGGCCGGAGCTGTGCTGGTCGTCGTAGCCCTGCTCGATGAGGGCGGTGACGTCGAAGAGGCGCCGGTCGAGACGGTTCGCGGCGAGATAGGGCAACGCCTCGTCCGGGTAGACGTAGAGGTCCTTGCCGACCGTCTCGGTGCGGACGCCGCCGGTGGCGCCGCTCGGCCGTCGCACGTCGACGGAGTGCTTGCCGGCTCCGAGGTCCATCACCTTGACCACGTCTCCCGTGATCAGGGTGACGGTGTGGTCGGTGCCGGCGCGCGAGGGGGCGGCGGGAGCCGTGGGCACGTTGTCCGCGGCGCCCGCCCGGCCGGTGAGCAGGGTGAGAACGGCGGCGCCGGCCGCCGCTGCCGCGAGGGCCCGCCTGCCTCGTGGGCGGCGCGGTATGAGGGAGATCATGGCCAGTTCCTACCGGGCCGCGCCGGACGGGGGGAACGTCCGGCGGCTGGCACCAAAGCGCCACGTCCCACATGTGCCAGCTCCGGCCGCCGCGGGGCGAGGGGGTCGGCGGGAGGGCATTGTCAGTGGTGGCAGGCAGGATGAGGGGTATGACAACACCAGTTGCAGTGATCGTGGATGCCGTCGCCTACGCGCAGGCGGTCGAGGACGCGTTGAAGGCATCGGCCGCCTATTACGACGGCGGAACCTCGGTGCTGGACGACGACGCGTACGACCGGCTCGTGCGCGGCATCGCCGCGTGGGAGGCCGAACATCCCGATCAGGTGCTGCCCGACTCGCCGACCGGGAAGGTCGGGGGCGGCGTCGCCGAGGGGGACGTCCCGCACACGGTGGCGATGCTGAGTCTGGACAACGTGTTCTCGCCCGAGGAGTTCACCGCCTGGACGGTCTCGCTGGCCCGGCGGACCGGCCACGAGGTGGAGCACTTCAGTGTCGAGCCGAAGCTCGACGGCCTGGCCATCGCCGCCCGTTACCGCCAGGGCCGGCTCATGCAACTGGTGACGCGCGGGGACGGGACGGCCGGTGAGGACGTCTCGCACGCGATCGGCACCGTCGAGGGCCTCCCGGGCGAGCTCGCCGAGCCCCTCACCCTGGAGGTCCGCGGCGAAGTCCTCATGACGACGGCGCAGTTCGAGCACGCCAACGAGGTACGCACCGCGCACGGCGGGCAACCGTTCGCGAACCCTCGCAACGCCGCGGCCGGCACCCTGCGCGCCAAGGACCGCGCCTACACCGTTCCGATGACGTTCTTCGGCTACGGCCTGCTGCCGGTGTCCGGCACCGAGGCCGACGAGGCCGCCCGGCTGGGCGAACTCGCGCACAGCGAACTCATGGCGCGGGCGGCCGAGTTGGGCGTGAACACCACCGCCGGCACGGCTGTCCCCGGCATCACGGCGGCGTCGGCCGAGCAGGTCCTGGCCCGCGTCCAGGAGATCGCTGCGCTGCGCGCCGAGCTGCCGTTCGGGATCGACGGGATCGTCGTCAAGGCCGACCTGGCCGCCGACCAGCGGGCCGCGGGTTCCGGTACCCGCGCCCCGCGCTGGGCGATCGCCTACAAGCTCCCGGCCGTCGAGAAGATCACCCGGCTGCTCGCGGTGGAGTGGAACGTCGGCCGTACGGGCATCATCGCCCCGCGCGCGGTGCTGGAGCCCGTCGAGATCGACGGCTCCACGATCACGTACGCCACCCTCCACAACCCGGGGGACATCACGCGCCGCGATCTGCGGCTGGGCGACCACGTGATGGTCCACCGTGCCGGAGACGTCATCCCGCGCATCGAGGCGCCCGTGGCCCATCTGCGGACCGGCGAGGAGCAGCCCATCGTCTTCCCCGAGGCGTGCCCGAACTGCGGATCGGCCATCGACACCAGCGAGCAGCGCTGGCGCTGCGAGCAGGGCCGCAACTGCCACCTGGTCGCCGCGCTCTCGTACGCCGCAGGCCGCGACCAGCTCGACATCGAGGGCCTCGGCCACACGCGCGTCGTGCAGCTCGTCGAGGCCGGTCTGGCCGCCGATCTCGCGGATCTGTTCGGCCTGACCCGCGACCAGCTCCTCGGCCTGGAGCGGATGGGCGAGACCAGCACCGACAACCTGCTCGCGGCGATCGAGGCCGCCAAGGGCCAGCCGCTGTCGCGGGTGCTGTGCGCGCTGGGTGTCCGCGGCACCGGCCGTTCCATGTCCCGGCGTATCGCGCGGTACTTCGCGACCATGGAGCTGGTGCGCGCGGCGGATGCGGAAACGATGCAGCGGGTCGAGGGCATCGGCACCGAGAAGGCCCCGTCGATCGTCGCCGAGCTGGCCGAACTCGCCCCGCTCATCGACAAGCTCGTCGCCGCCGGGGTCAACATGACCGAGCCCGGCGCCACCCCGCCCGCTCCGGCCGGCGAGGACGGCCCGGACACGGAGGGCGCCGACGCCGCGGGCGGACCGCTGGCCGGGATGACGGTGGTGGTCACCGGTGCGATGACCGGGGCTCTGGAACAGCTCAGCCGCAATCAGATGAACGAACTCATCGAGCGCGCGGGCGGTCGTTCCTCCTCCAGCGTGTCGAAGAAGACCACTCTGGTCGTCGCCGGGGAGGGCGCCGGATCCAAGCGCGCCAAGGCCGAGACCCTCGGGATCAGACTCGCCGCACCGGAGGAGTTCGCCGCGCTCGTCGCCGACTATCTCGCCTGATCGCCCTGTCCACGCGGTCGGCCCACCCGCCGGGCCAGCACCTGGCCCGGCCAGGTCCCGGACAGGAAGGGGTCGGTGGGGGTGAATCCCTGGCGCTCGTAGTACGCGACCAGTTCACCCCCGCCGCCCGCCCAGCAGTCGACCCGCAGCAGATCGACGCCTGCTCGCCGGGTCTCCTCGGCGGCGTGGGCGAGCAGCGCCGCGCCGATGCCCCGCCCCGCGTACCGACGGTCGGTCACCAGCAGCCGGACGTACCGCTCGGGTTCCCCGGCGGGCTCGATCGGCATCTGGGGGCTGGGACCGGAGTCGAGCACCACGGCTCCGACGGGCGTTCCGTCCGACTCCGCGATGTAGGGGGCGCACTCGGTCGTGTACCGGTGGACCCGCTCCGCCCCGCTTGACGTCCGTGAGTACGGGGTCGTGCCCCACTGCTCGGTGTTGCCGCGATCGTTCATCCAGACCACCGCGGCGTCCAGCATGTCCAGAATGGCCTGCGCGTCGGCCGGACGGCCCGGTCTGATCCGTACGCCCTGCGGGGTGACTCCTGCGATGTCCTTCACGGCGGAAGTCTAGGCACCGCGGGCCGCGCCGCCCCGGGGGCGGGCGCCGTCCGACGGTTCAGGACCGCGTACGTCGGCCGCCCGGCGGGCCCCGGACAGGTCCCGGGGGCACGACAGTTCCTAGGCGCACGAAGGGCACAGCCCCCGGTAGGTGACCTCGACGGCCGCGACCGTGAACCCGAACCGCTCCGTCGCCGGAAGGTCGGCCAGCGGGTTGCCGGTCGGGTGCACGTCGCGGACGGTGCCGCAGCGGGAGCACACCAGATGCTGGTGCGGGTGGTGGGCGTTGGGGTCGTAGCGCTTGGCACGGCCGTCGGTGGAGACCTCGATCACCTCGCCGAGCGAGACCAGCTCCCCCAGGGCGTTGTAGACCGTCGCCCGGGAGATCTCGGGCAGCCGCTCCGCGGCGCGGGCGTGCACCTCGTCGGCCGTGAGATGCACATGGTCGCCGTCGAGGACCTCCGCAACGACACGCCGCTGGGAGGTCATCCGCCAGCCACGCCCGCGCAGTCGCTCCAGCAGGTCACTCATATCGGTTCACCTTTTCAGGATCAGTGGGAACCCGCAGTTTATCGGTGTGCATCCTGGGTCCGATCGGATATGGGGTTGGCGTCCTTCTTGACTTGGACTCTGTCCATTGTAGGATCGGTTTTGGCACTGGCCAAGGGACAGGAAGACCCCAGTACGGGCAGGAGATGCAGAGATGTCGGGACCACCGCCGTGGAACCACGCGGCGTCGGCCTGCGTGTGACGGCCGCCCATGACACGCTGCCCGGGACCCTCCCGGCGCGCTGGGCCATCTCGGCGACGACGCGATCGCTGCCGGAATGTGCCGACCCCGCGCCGCATCTGCCCGCACGTCGCATACGGCCCTCCGTCCGCTCACCGTGGCGGGATGCGTACCCCGTATCGGACCGGTCCAGCCGGTCCGATACGAGCGGTGTACCGCGTCCCGGCCCTCGGCCGCGCGGCGGACGGAGCCCCTCGCCCGTTCCCGTCCGACGACCACGGCCTCCCCGTCGGCTCCGCCGGCGGCCCGGGGGCCGGCCGCCGGGGCCCCCGCCCCGGCTGTTCCCCCACCCGCAGTCTCTGAGCACCGAGATCCGCCCCGTCCGGAAGGATTCCCATGTCTGAGAACCACGATGCGATCGTCACCGACGCGAAAGCCGAGACCGGAGGCGGCTGCCCGGTCGCGCACGACCGCGCCCCGCACCCGACCCAGGGCGGTGGAAACCGTCAGTGGTGGCCGGAGCGGCTCAACCTGAAGATCCTTGCCAAGAACCCCGCCGTCGCCAATCCCCTGGGCGAGGACTTCGACTACTCCGCGGCCTTCGAGTCCCTCGACCTCGCGGCCGTGAAGCAGGACATCGCCGAGGTGCTCACCACCTCGCAGGACTGGTGGCCCGCGGACTTCGGCAACTACGGCCCGTTCATGATCCGTATGGCCTGGCACAGCGCGGGCACGTACCGCATCAGCGACGGCCGCGGCGGCGCCGGTGCCGGACAGCAGCGCTTCGCCCCGCTCAACAGCTGGCCGGACAACGGCAACCTGGACAAGGCCCGCCGTCTGCTGTGGCCCGTCAAGAAGAAGTACGGCCAGAGTCTCTCCTGGGCCGACCTCATGATCCTCACCGGCAACGTCGCCCTGGAGCAGATGGGCTTCGACACCTTCGGCTTCGCCGGTGGCCGCGCGGACGTGTGGGAGTCCGAGGAGGACGTGTACTGGGGTCCCGAGACCACCTGGCTCGACGACCAGCGCTACACCGGTGACCGCGAGCTGGAGAACCCGCTCGGCGCCGTCCAGATGGGCCTCATCTACGTCAACCCGGAGGGCCCGAACGGCAACCCGGACCCGCTCGCCGCGGCCCGCGACATCCGTGAGACCTTCCGCCGGATGGCGATGAACGACGAGGAGACGGTCGCCCTGATCGCGGGCGGTCACACGTTCGGCAAGACCCACGGCGCGGGCCCGGCGGAGAGCGTCGGCGACGACCCCGAGGCCGCCCCGATCGAGGCGCAGGGCCTGGGCTGGAAGAGCACGTACGGCACGGGCAAGGGCGCGGACGCCATCACCTCCGGCCTGGAGGTCACCTGGACCACCACGCCCACCCAGTGGAGCAACGGCTTCTTCGACAACCTCTTCGGCTACGAGTGGGAGCTGACCCAGAGCCCCGCCGGCGCCAACCAGTGGAAGCCGAAGGACGGCGCGGGCGAGGGCACGGTCCCGGCCGCCCACGACCCGTCGAAGAAGATCGCCCCCTCGATGCTCACGACGGACCTGTCGCTGCGCTTCGACCCGATCTACGAGCCGATCTCCCGCCGTTTCCACGAGAACCCGGCCGAGTTCGCGGACGCCTTCGCGCGGGCCTGGTACAAGCTGACCCACCGCGACATGGGCCCGAAGTCCCTCTACCTCGGCGCCGAGGTGCCCGAGGAGACCCTGCTTTGGCAGGACCCGCTGCCGGAGGCGGCGGGCGAGGTCATCGGCGCCGAGGACATCACCGCCCTCAAGGCGAAGATCCTCGCCTCGGACGTGACCGTCTCGCAGCTGGTCTTCACCGCGTGGGCGTCGGCCTCGACGTTCCGCGGCAGCGACAAGCGCGGCGGTGCCAACGGCGCGCGCGTCCGTCTGGAGCCGCAGCGCGGCTGGGAGGCCAACGACCCCGACCAGCTCGCGACGGTGCTGCGCGTACTGGAGGGCATCCAGCGCGACTTCAACGCCGGCGCCAAGAAGGTCTCGCTGGCCGACCTGATCGTTCTCGGCGGCGTCGCCGCGGTGGAGAAGGCCGCCAAGGACGCCGGTCACGACGTCCAGGTGCCCTTCACCCCGGGCCGCGTCGACGCGACGGACGAGCACACCGACGCGGAGTCCTTCGCCGCGCTGGAGCCGCGCGCGGACGGCTTCCGCAACTACCTCGGCAAGGGCAACCGGCTGCCGGCCGAGTACCTGCTGCTCGACCGGGCGAACCTGCTCACCCTGAGCGCGCCGGAGCTCACCGTCCTCGTCGGCGGTCTGCGCGCCCTGGGCGCGACCCACCAGGGTTCCTCGCACGGTGTCCTCACCGGGACCCCCGGCACGCTGACGAACGACTTCTTCGTCAACCTGCTCGACCTGGGCACGACGTGGACGCCGATGTCCGAGGACGCGACCACCTTCGAGGGCCGCGACGACGCCACCGGCGAGGTCAAGTGGACCGGCACGCGCGCCGACCTCGTCTTCGGCTCGAACTCCGAACTGCGCGCGCTCGCTGAGGTCTACGCGAGCGACGACGCGCGGGCGAAGTTCGTGAAGGACTTCGTCGCCGCCTGGGACAAGGTCATGAACCTCGACCGGTTCGACCTCGTCTGACACCCGGTGTCCGGGCCGGCCCCTGCTCCGGGGCCGGCCCGGACGTCTTCGGCGCGCAAGAACTCCGGCGCGCGGGGCTTCGGCGGTACCCGGGGCCCACAGCGTCGCCGGGCCACCCGGCGTCCCCAGAAGCCCGGCCCCTCCATGCCCGGCGCCCCCAGGCCTCAGCGCCTCCGGGCCTGAGCCCGCCTTACGGGCGGGACGGGGACCGAGCGGCGCGACCGGCACTCCGGCCTCGCGGCGCCCACCCGCTCTAGGCTGGCCTCCATGAGTACACACTTTGACGTGGTGGTCCTGGGCGCAGGCCCGGGAGGATATGTCGCGGCGATCCGGGCCGCCCAGCTCGGACTCAGCACCGCGATCGTCGAGGAGAAGTACTGGGGCGGCGTGTGCCTGAACGTGGGGTGCATTCCGTCGAAGGCGCTGCTGCGCAACGCGGAGCTCGCGCACATCTTCACCCAGGAGGCCAAGACCTTCGGCATCCAGGTGAACGGTGAGGTGAGCTTCGACTACGGCGCCGCATTCACCCGCAGTCGCAAGGTGGCGGACGGACGTGTCAAGGGCGTCCACTACCTGATGAAGAAGAACAAGATCACGCAGTACACCGGCCGGGGCACCTTCAGCGACGACAACACCCTGCGGATCGCCCTGTCCGACGGCGGCGCCGAGACGGTCACCTTCGACCACTGCATCATCGCCGCCGGGGCCACCACGAAGCTGCTCCCCGGAACCTCACTGAGCGAGCGTGTGGTGACGTACGAGGAGCAGATCCTTTCGGACACGCTCCCGGACAGCATCATCATCGCGGGCGCCGGTGCCATCGGCGTCGAGTTCGCGTACGTGCTCCACAACTACGGCGTCGAGGTCACCCTCGTCGAATTCCTCGACCGGATCGTCCCGTTGGAGGACGAGGAGGTCTCCGCCGAACTGACCCGCCGTTACAAGCGGCTCGGTATCAACGTGCTGACGTCGACCCGTGTCGAGGCGATCGACGACTCCGGGGACGCGGTCAAGGTGATGGTGACCACGGGAGGCCAGCGGCAGACGCTGGAGGCCGGCAAGGTGCTTCAGGCGATCGGTTTCCAGCCGCGGGTGCAGGGCTACGGCCTGGAGAACACCGGGGTGAAGCTCACCGACCGCGGAGCGATCGACATCGACGGCCGCTGCCGTACGAGCGTGCCGCACATCTACGCCATCGGTGATGTGACGGCGAAGCTGATGCTGGCCCACGCGGCGGAGTCGATGGGCATCGTGGCGGCCGAGACGATCGCCGACGCGGAGACCATGGAACTCGACTACGTCATGATCCCGCGGGCGACCTACTGCCAGCCGCAGATCGCCAGTTTCGGCTGGACCGAGGCACAGGCCCGGGAGAGGGGCTTCGACGTCCAGGTGGCGAAGTTCCCCTTCACCGCCAACGGCAAGGCGCACGGCCTCGGCGAGACCGCGGGATTCGTCAAGCTCCTCAGCGACGCGCGCCACGGCGAACTGCTCGGCGCCCATCTGATCGGCCCCGAAGTGACCGAACTGCTACCGGAGTTGACGCTCGCCCAGCAGTGGGACCTGACGGTCCACGAGGTCGCCCGCAACGTGCACGGGCACCCGACCCTCGGCGAGGCGGTCAAGGAGGCCGTTCACGGGCTGGCCGGCCACATGATCAACATGTGACGGGTGAATGAATGCCGCCGCACCCCTTCCGACCTGCAGGGTAGCGAGCCAGGAAGGGGTACGGCGGCGCCTCTACTTCCGCGGCGGGAGCGGGTTACCCGGCGCTGGCGTCGTCCGCGAGGTACTTCTCGTACCGGGCGGCGTTGAGCAGCCCGTCCAGCTCCTTGACGTCGGACATCTCAATCCTGATGATCCAGGTGTCGTGGGGCTCGGTGTTGAGAGCTTCCGGTTCTTCGTGGAGCAGGGCGTTGAACTCGACGAACTTGCCGGTGACCGGCAGGAACAACTCGGATACCGCCTTGACCGATTCCACGGTGCCGAAGGTGTCCTCGGCCTGGAGCAGGTCGCCCGCCTTGTACATCACATCCACGAAGACGATGTCGCCGAGTTGCTTCTGCGCGAAGTCCGTCAGACCGATGGAGGCCGTTCTGCCGTCGACCCGGAGCCATTCGTGGTCCTTGCTGTACTTGTAATCAGTGGGGTACATGCCTGTCTCCCTTGGCTGTCGCTGAGCGCACAGCCTTCCCCGTTCACGCGGCTTCGGGCGGGACGCTAACTCGAACGAGGGCGACGCGATCCGGCCGATTGACCCAGCCCCGGACCCCTGCTGAGCGGCACGGCTGCCCGCCCGCAGCCAGCCGCAAAGTCCCGGCTACGTGTCCCCTCGGGTCCAGAACCGACGCGGCGCGAACCCGTCGCGCCGCAGCCAGTGCTCCGTGGACGACCCTCCGCCTTGCGATGCACCGCATCCGACGCCGCGCGCCGATCCACCGGGGAGTACGGGACAGCCCTTGGTCGACAGACCTGTTTGGGATCATGCCCGCATGGACTTCGACCTCATCCCACCGAGTGGCGTCGGCCCGTTGCGCATCGGTATGACTCGGGCCGCGGCCAACACGGCGCTGGACTCGCTCCGGGATCTCTCTGCGATCTCGGAGTCCGACCGGCCGGGGCAGCACGTCTTCCGTCCCAGCGGACTGATGATCAGCATCCACTGCGTGCGCGACATGCTTGAAGCCATCGAGCTGGGGAGGCCGTCGCCCCAGACAGACCGAGTGCTGTTCCAGGGTGTGGACGTGTTCGCGCTTCCGGCCCGCGAGGTCGTGGGGCGCGTCGGTGAGTTCACCTCCATCGAGGAGGATCCCGACGACGCTGCTTCATTCATCGCCCCGGACTTGCTTCTGAGCTTCTGGCGTCCGTTCGCAGCCGACGACGAGCCGGAGGAAGAGCAGGGCTACTACTTCAACTCGGTCCTGCTGGCACGGCCCGGCTACTACGACACTCCAGCTCAGGCTGCGGAGCGACTCCGGCAGAGCTCGTGACGGGCCGGTCAGGAGGTCGGCAGGACTCACTTCCACAACAGGCCAAAGCCAGTTCGGCCACACATCTGGCGCTTGGTCATTTTGCGGCGATCATCAAGCACAGGGCGGGCGTCAGAATCCACATCGCTCACACAAATCCGGATTGGCACCAACATGAACACAAAACGCGCCATTCCATGGGTTGCGCTGACGCTGACCGTCCTGCTGGCCGGGGGAACCGTCGCCTGGGGCGCTCCGCGCGACCAGTGGGACTACCGCCGAGCGAACCGGGCCGGATTGCGGGCGGTGACGTACACAGGGGACAAGACCACCCCCGACACGCTCAGGCTCTACATGACGCTGTACGTGCAACGCATGCGTGCCGGAGACGCGGACGGACTCTCGGACCTGTCCTGGCACAGACAATGGTTCGCTCGCAGCGACGAGGCGGCCGGCGCGCACCAGGCCATCCGTACCTACGGCAAGGGCGCCGCGGGCGCGGTCTCCATCGAATTCACCGCCGAGGACCCTCACGACGTCCGCGGCGGATACATCCACTACCGCCGCACCGAACAGACGGAACCCTTCACCGTATTCAAACGAAACGGCCTGTGGCTGTTCGTCATCGGCTCGGACTGAAGCACGGTACAGAAGCCCCTGATCAGGCTCCCTGAGCAGGGCAGCCGACCGGAACGATCACACTTGTACGAACGTCCGCGCCCGGGCCCGTCTTGCGGTGCGGTGTTCGCGGAACAGGTCGACTGCCACGGGCAGTGCGTTGGCGTGCCGCGAAAGCCGTAGCTGCCGCCACGACACCGCACCGGACACGCCGAGCGCCACCGACGACACCGCCAACGCCGCAATCTCCATCACGCCCCCTGCCGCCGTCTGATCCGCATGCTCGCTTCGCGCCCACGCGGCGGCCACTCCACGCTGCCGGGGCGGCGGTGCCGTGGTCTGCGGTGATGGCCCGGGCTCTGGTCAAGGCGGCACGCCACGGTGTTCCCCGCGCCGAGGGGGCGCAGTGAAGCACACACCGCAGGTGGTCAAACGTGATCTGGAGCACATCGCGAAATTGACCGTGCAATTGCAGATTCGCGCAAACAGGGTTCGGGCTCTTTCGTTTCGCGCGTACGGCCTGTTGGGCGGGGATGGCGAGGGCGGGGCGCGGGGTGGCGGAATGTGGCGGTGCGCTGCAGCAAAGGCATCAACACCCACCTCGTAAGCGGAAAGTTACCTTCCGTTAGAAAGATGTGTTCGGTGGCCTGCACGTTTGCTCGCACCAGTGGGCTTATCTGTTCCCCGGAGCAACGACGCTCTAGGTGCCTGCCCGCCCGAACGGGGGACGGAGCGGTCATGCCGCCGCCTGAAACGAAGGAAGACAGCCACTGTGAACTACGACGTAGTCAGCCATGTGCTGGCCTTCGCCGCCGTGGCGCGGTCGTACGCGCCCGACGTGTGGTTCTTAGTGCGGCGCCTCCTCGGCGCCGGAGTCCGCATCGGGGTTTCCACCCTGATCGAACAACAGCCTCACTCCCCTGCCGCCCCGTCCGCCCCGGCGTCCCTGAACGACGACGGCAGCCGCCGATGACCGGCCAGTCGCCGGACCCGGCAGGGCACACCACCCACAACCTCGCCGCTTTCATGCCGCCCGAGTTCTGGGAATTCCAGGCCCGCTACGACCGCGCCTGCCTGGAGTACAGCCGCATCCACCTCGGCAGCGCGACCTCGGCCCGCCGCCTGGTCGACAGCACCTTCCTCTACCTTGCGACCATCTGGTTCCGCCTGGAGGCGATGCCCAACCCCGGCGCCCACGCCTGGGCCCTGTTCAAACAGCGCGTCCACGGCGAACTCGAGGCACAGGGCCGCAGCCCGGCCACCACGGAGACCCTCGCCTTCGCCCGCGCCCTACGGGCCGCCTCCGAGCCCCTCCTCCGCTCCTTCCGCGCCGCCTTCCATGCCGAACACGGCCCGGAGATTGCCGAACTCGAGGAAGGCATGGGCCTGTACCGGCAGATGACGAAACTGAGCGAGCGGCAGTTCGACGTCCTCATCCTGCGGGACGCCCTCGGCTTCGGCACCAAGGAGACCGCTCTGATCATGGGGATCCAGGAAGCGACCGTCCGCTCCACCCGCCGCACGGCCAAGCACCGCCTGGCCGCCGCCATGGGCTTCCCCCTCGACGACACCACCGACATCCCCGACACCGACCCCGCGGACGACACCGACAAGGAGTGACTCGCCCATGACCCGCACCCCGCGCAGCATCGACGAGGCCCTACGCCGTGCCCGCGTCTTCCAGGGCGAATACACCGCCGCCGACCTGGAGAGCGCCCGCCACACCCTCGCCAGCCACCTGCGCGAGCTGCGCTGGGTGCAGTTCCTCAGCGTTTCCACACCCGGCGCCCGAGCCCACCAACTCCCCGGCGCCCTGCACGAACAGGCCGCCCACGATCTGCGCACCCTGTGCCGCGGCGCCGTCCACCACCACGGCGCCGCCCGCCACATCACCGCCTTCGACACCGCCCGCGACCCCGACGGAGCCCTCACCTTCGCCTGTCTGCTCTACCTCGCCGACCAGGAAGAAGGAGCCCGGTTCTGGTGGCACTACGCCGCGGGCGCCGGCAGCACCACCGCCGCGCTGAGCCTGTACCTGCACCACGTGCGGCACGGCGACATGCGCGACGCCCAGCACTGGGCCGGCCAGATCCACCGCCTCAACCGCCTGGACTGGAGCTGCTACACCCCAGTGCCCCACCACGCCGACACCAGCGCCAACCCCTCCCCCGGGCTCAGCGTCCGCTACACCCTTCCCCTCTCGGGCCCCGCAGTCTCCGAAGATGCCGCCAAATGCGCCGTCGACGAACTCGAAGCGCCCCACAGCGGACTCCTGGGACCTGTCCCCCAGCCCATTCCCGCCCTCGCCGACCACTGGAACGAACTCGTCAGCGCGTGACCCGCCGACCCGCGAGTGAGCCCATGAGACGAAGACATACGCGGCCCACCACGGTCACGGGCGAACGGCCGTCCACCGGACCGTCGTCCAGGCGTATCCGCCCGCCCGTGACAGCGCTGATCGGGCCCTGCCTCGCATTCGGTGGTGACGAGCAGTCACGTGGGTCGGTGATGCGCACGTGAAGGAGGTGAACAAGCTTGCACAGACGGTGTTTTCGGGTCTGTCCCCGCCGGTCAACGAGTGATGTGACCGACGAGGGCGAGCGGACCGTGCTACGGGCCCGGACTCCGCGGGAGGCTGCGGGCAGCGGGCAGCGGGCAGCGGGCAGCGGAGAATTCGTCGCACAACGTCGTGCCGCCGATTCTGGCGTCCATGACTGACAGCCCTGCCGAAACAACCAGGATGAACCGGGCCGGCTCTCACGCTCATCGCGCCCTGCGGGGCGGGGTGAACACGTACAGATCAAGTATGTCGGGGCAGGGAGCGACACCAGGGCCGCCGGCCTGTACCCAGGCGGCGATGTCCTCGGTGGCGTCAGCGTCGTTGACGAGGCCGAGCCAGACCGGCCGGGCCCCCTCGGCGCGTGCGGCGGCGGAGGGCTGGACGACGATCACGTTGGCGTGTTCGCACACGTCGAGGCAGGCCGAGACACGTAGAGGGACGCTCTCGGCCAAGCGCTCGACCTGCCGGGTGTGATCGACCCCGGTGACTTTCGGGCTTCCGCAGCAGCAGTCCCGGCAGACCACGATGCGGCTGGGTGCCGGTTCGGCCCCGGGGTGCTGCGTACGCGCTGCTTCAGGTCGCTGTCGAGGCATCGCTCGTGCTCCTCCTTGTGGAGAGATCCGTCCCGGGATGCGGGACGGAGGATCGAATCGCGGGGTGGGCGCACGGTGGTGACCGGCAGGATCGCGACGAGATCCGGCAGGTCGAGTCGGTGGTGGATGTCGATTTGGTTGGCGGGTTCGTCGAGGCGGAGTTCGCGGGGGTGCTCGGCGAGGGCGTGGGCGATCCGGGTGCGTCGGCGTTCGCCGCCAGAGAGGGTGTACCCGGCCTGGCCGGCCCGGCCGGTCAGGCCGGCCTTATGACCGGGTCGGTCCAGGTGGCGGTGTCGGCGATGCGGTCGCCGAGGCCGAGGAAGAGCCGGATCTCGGTGCCCTGGTCGAGGGAAACGGCGTGTCTCGGGGCCGACTTCAGGGTGCCGATTGGCTGCGGTCGTCGACGGTGCGCGGGTAGCCCGCGTCGGCGGGCGGCTCTTTGTCCTCGGTGCTGCTCCCGGAGCCGCCGCGGGCGGTGAGCAGGAGGGCAACGGGACGAAGGACGGTACGGAGCACGGGCATGCCTCGGGGAGTCGGGGCTCGTTCGCGGAGCCTGGCCTACGGACGTCCCTCCACGCACAGGGCGCGGAGGTGCCAGCAGGTCTTCGGACTCGGGTTCGTCCGGACGGAGCGCCTTCCCGGTCTCCCAGTGGCGTGCAGTGCCCCGCCCGTCCCCCTCACCGCTGCGCGTCAGTTCCGGATTCGCACCGGATTCCCTGGCCTCGGATGTGGCTCGACTGGCCCCAAGAGGCTATCAATATCGCCGCATTGTCATGTCGTGCGGTCGGTCGTGCGGTCGGTCGGTCGGTCGGTCGGTCGGTCACGGGATACGGGACGAACGTGCTCGCGTTCTCGTCGATCCGCAGCGCCCGCCCCAGGGACGGTGCCGCGCGCTGGGGACAGACCAGGCGTTCACATACGCGGCAGCCCATGCCGTTGGGGGTGGCGGCGGAGGTGCTGGAGAGGTCGATGCCGCCGAAGTGGACGAGCCGGTGGGCGTGCCGGATCTCGCAGCCGTGGCCGATGGCGAAGGTCTTGCCGGGTTCGCCCCAGCCGCCGCGGTGCCGGGTGATCGCCCGCGCGGTCCACAAGTAGCGCTGCCCGTCGGGCATTTCGCGCCCTCTTCGGCACGTCACCCCCGTAGGGTGGCTGGTGCAGCTGGTTCGCCCCGTCCGCCAGGCGGGATGCGTCGTAAGCTGGTCGCCTCCTACTTCGACCGGCTCGGCGACGCCCTGCCGGTGCTCGCCGAGGCCCCGGTCGAAGGTCTCGCCCTCGACTTCACCGGAGCCGCCGCCGCCAACCTCGACGATCTCGCCGCAGTCGGCGGACTGCCCGGCAAGCGCCTGGTCGCCGGTGTCGTCAACGGCCGCAACATCTGGGTGAACGACCTGGCCAGGTCCCTGGCCACCCTCGGCACCCTGCTCGGACTGGCCGACCGGGTCGACGTGTCGGCCTCCAGCTCCCTGCTCCACGTCCCGATCGACGCGGCCCTGGAGCGGGACATCGAACCGCAGATCCTGCGCTGGCTCGCCTTCGCCTGCCAGAAGACGGCGGAGATCGTCACCCTCGCCAAGGGCCTCACCCAGGGCACCGGCACGATCGCGGGCGAACTCGCCTCCAACCGGGCCGACCTGGCCTCCCGCGCGAACTCGCCGATCACGCACGACCCCGCAGTCCGGGCCCGCGCCACCGCCGTCACGGACGCCGACGCCCGCCGCTCCCAGCCCTATCCCGAACGGGCCGCGGCCCAGCGTGCCCACCTCGGCCTGCCCCTGCTGCCGACCACCACCATCGGCTCCTTCCCGCAGACCGCCGACCTGCGCACCGCCCGCGCCGACCTGCGCACCGGCCGCATCGACACGGCCGGTTACGAGGAGCGCATCAAGGCCGAGATCCAGGAGGTCATCTCCTTCCAGGAGAAGACCGGCCTTGACGTCCTGGTGCACGGCGAGCCCGAACGCAACGACATGGTGCAGTACTTCGCCGAACAGCTCACCGGCTACCTGGCCACACAGCACGGCTGGGTCCAGTCGTACGGCACCCGCTGCGTGCGCCCGCCGATCCTGGCCGGCGACATCACGCGGCCCGAGCCGATGACGGTGCGCTGGACGACGTACGCCCAGTCCCTGACCGACCGCCCGGTCAAGGGCATGCTCACCGGGCCGGTCACCATGCTCGCCTGGTCCTTCGTCCGCGACGACCAGCCCCTCGGCGACACCGCCCGCCAGGTCGCCCTCGCCCTGCGGGACGAGGTGAACGACCTTGAGGCGGCCGGGAGTTCGGTGATCCAGGTCGACGAGCCCGCGTTGCGCGAGACACTCCCGCTGCGCACCACCGACCGACCGGCCTACCTGGCGTGGGCCACCGAGGCCTTCCGGCTGAGCACGAGCGGGGTACGTCCGGACACGCAGATCCACACCCACATGTGCTACGCAGAGTTCGGGGACATCGTCCAGGCCATCGACGACCTCGACGCCGATGTCATCAGCCTGGAGGCCGCCCGCTCCCACATGCAGGTCGCCCGCGAACTCGCCTCGCACGGCTACCCGCGCGAGGCGGGCCCCGGCGTGTACGACATCCATTCCCCGCGCGTCCCGAGCACGGCGGAGGCCTCCGAACTGCTGCGAGCAGGACTGAAGGCCATCCCCGCCGAGCGGCTGTGGGTGAACCCCGACTGCGGCCTGAAGACCCGTGGTTGGCCCGAGACCCGGGCCTCCCTGGAGAACCTGGTCGCCGCAGCCCACGCGGTACGCGGCGAACTGCCCGCCTCCTGACCGTACCCACCAACGGCCGGGGCGCCAGGTGCGCCCCGGCCCCGGCGGGCAGCCCGACAGGACGGACACCCCCTCCGGAACCGACGAGGACGGGAACCCCCGCACCCGGAATCAGACCCAGACTCTGACCCTGCCCCTGACCAGCAGGAATGGCGGAACGCAGCCGGCGGATTAAATCGCTGGTGGGCGATGCGACGGCGCTTGTATGTTGGGATCGCGACCGCGCCTCCGATGCGCTCGGCTGCGGCTACTTCCTTCCGAAACCAAGTAACGCCGCCGCCACCTTTGATCTCGGCAGGCGCGGGCGCGTTCGCCCCGTCGGGGCGTCTTCGCCCCGTCGACCTGTTGACCGGGGCCGTCAAGTCCTTTGAATCCGGGGGGATTCGCTGCCTCGTCACACCCCACGCGTCTCCAAGATCTGGTCCGCGATGCTCGTGGCCCCGCACATCTCGGCCGCCGCACGCACCCTGTCCCCACCACGCCTCGGTCACGAGTGCACACCCGACTTCCGCACCTACGAGGGCGGCCAGGCGTTCGTCCGGGAGCCCCGCGAGGAACTCTTCCTGCTCGCGGTCGGCAACTTCGTCTCCCAGCGCACCTTTTACGAGAGCGGCGCGGAGCGGGACGACCGGTACGCCCGCCTCGTCGGTGAACTCGCCGTCCAGGACCCCGAATGGACGGCCGGCCTGCTGCGCTGGCTTCGCGGCGAGGGCAACCTGCGCACGGCGTCCCTGGTGGGCGCCGCCGCCTACGTGCGGACCCGGCTCAAGGCCGGTGAATCCGGGGGCCCGTCCAACCGGTCCGTGATCGACTCGGTGCTCCAGCGCGCCGACGAGCCCGGCGAACTGCTCGCCCACTGGATCTCGGCATACGGGCGGAACGTTCCGCAGCCGGTGAAGCGGGGCATCGCCGACGGCGTACGCCGTCTGTACACGTCCCGGTCCCTGCTCAAGTACGACACCGCGTCCAAGGGTCTGCGTTTCGGCGACGTGCTCAACCTGGTGCACGCCTCCCCCGACCCGGACAAGCCCTGGCAGGGTGCGCTCTTCCGGTACGCCCTGGACCGCCGCCACCACCCGGAGCAAGCGGTTCCGCCGTCCTCCGACCGTCTGCTGACCGCCCACAGGTCCCTGATGGAAGCGCCTGCGGACGAGCGGCGCGCCTTGGTGACCGGGCCGGGCGGCTCCGAGCGGCTGGCCGCGGCAGGCATGACGTGGGAGGCGCTGGCGGGCTGGCTCCATGGACCGATGGACGCCGCTGCCTGGGAAGCCATGATCCCCACGATGGCGCCGATGGCGCTCCTGCGGAACCTGCGGAACTTCGACGAGGCGGGAGTCTCGGACGACGTCGCGGCCAAGGTCGCCGCCCGGATCTCGGACGCCTCCGAGGTGGCCCGGTCCCGGCAGTTCCCCTTCCGCTACCTGGCCGCCCACCAGCACGCGCCGTCGCAGCGCTGGGGGGCCGCGCTGGAACAGGCACTGGCCCACTCCCTGGCCAACGTACCGCCGCTGCCCGGCCGGACCCTGATTCTGGTGGACAGGTCCGGCTCGATGTTCTACGGCAACGTCTCCGAACGGTCCAAACTGACCCATGCGGACGCGGCAGCCGTGTTCGGCACCGCGCTGGCCATGCGCTCCGAGCGGGCGGATCTGGTGGAGTTCGGATCGAGCAGCGCGCAGGTGCCGTTCGAGGCGGGCGAGCCGGTGCTCGACGTACTGAGACGGTTCCACGATCTGGGCGGCACCAACACCGCGGAGGCGGTGCGGACCCGTTACCGGGGGCACGACCGGGTCCTGATCGTCACCGACGAGCAGGCCGCCCCCGCCCCCTGCCGCTGCCCCGGAGGCCCGGCCCAGCCGGTCCCGCTCGACATCCCGGTCTACACCTGGAACCTCGCGGGATACCGGCCCGCGCACGGACCGACGGGTCCCCACCGGCACACCTTCGGCGGCCTCACGGACGCCGCGTTCCGGATGGTCGCCCTCATCGAGGCAGGCCGCGAGGCCGCCTGGCCGTGGACCGCCGAACCGGCGTGATCCGTACGGTCGTCCCCCGGCCGGATGCGACGGGACCGCGGTGGATGTCCGGCTCGGACCCCGACCTCTCGTAGCGGGGCATCGATGAGGACCGCGTCTCGGCGGCAGGGGCCGTGGAACTGCTCGGCCGTCGGCGGGGCGCCCTGTACGGCGACGACGGCCGAGAGGGCGGGATCAGGTTCCCCCGACTGCGGCACGTCGCAACTCTCTTGCATGCAGGGCGAGTTGCATTTCGAACTGGGTCGGCGGGTCGTGCAGTTGGTCCCCGAAGACCTCGTCGAGCTGACGCAGGCGGTAGCGGACCGTCTGCGGGTGGACGGCCAGGCGGTTGGCGACCTCACTGGCGTTGTGGCCACAGCGCAGCCAGCAGAGCAGGGTCTCGGCCAGCCGTTCCCGCTGCGGGGAACGTATCTCCTCCAGCGGCAGCAGGTGCCGTTCCCCGATCGCGTCGACCAGCGACTCGTCCCGGAAGAGGAGCAGGGTCGCCAGGTGGTCCGTACAGCGGATGAGCCCCGTCCCCGGCACGATTCCGCGCCGTGACAGCTCCAGCGTGTCGGTCGCCCAGCGCAGGGACCGTGCGCCGCTGTCCAGGGTCACGGTCGGCCCGACGGCCGTCCGCAGCCCGTGGAGCACGGCGGCGACCGTGCGGGCGCGACCGGGCCCCCCGGGGTCCGGGATGACAACGATGCCGGGATGCACGTCGAAGCGGGCCAGGAACTCCGGCGGCACGATCGGACGACCGGCGCCGGGCTCGCCGGCGTGATCGGTGACCGCGACGGCGAGCTCTCTCGGCACGGGCCACTCCGCGATGTGGGCGAGGTCGCTGATGGCCTCGGCTGAGACCGGGGGGCTGGCGGTGAGCAGGTCGATCAACCGGTCCCTGCATTGCTTGAGTTCGCCCGCCGCGTGCAGCCGGGCCTTGGCGTACCCGGCGGTCGTCGCCGCGGCCATCTCGTCGAGGTGCAGCAGCATCGCCTCGCCGAAGGTCGCCAGGATCTTGTTCGGCAGCTGTCCCGTCTCGACGAGTTCGCTGACACGGTGCCACGTCACCCGGGCGCCCAGACGCAGAGCCGACTGGAACGAGTCGAGGCTGCGGCCTTCGGCGGCCTCGCCCCTGCCGATGCTCTGGAAGGTCGACTTCACGGGCTCCCAGTCGGCGTCGGGCCTGGCCATCCGGTCCAGGAAGCCTACGAGCGCCTGCTTCACGCCGCGGTGCACGACGTGCATGTACGTGTCGTCCATGGGCCGGGCGTACTCGGCGATCGAGGTACGGATGGCCCGCACCACTTCCTCGATCACGTCGGCGACGAACGGCTCGAAATGGGTGGACAGTTCGGAGGGCAACGCCTTGAAAGCGGCGTAGGTCGCCTCGGCTGACCCGTTGACCGACAAGTCACCGGTCGGCGGCTGTAATCCGATCACCATGGGGTTTCCCTCTGCGCTGGGGGGACAGGGGCTTGGTGACGATACCGCCACGTCGCGTGAGGGGCCCATCGCAGGCGGACAGCGCAGGAGCCGTTCGTTGTCACTTGTGTGACAACGAACGGCTCCTGCGGACGACGGGCCGAGCCGCGACGGCCCTTCCCCGCCGGGCACGATCTCTCAGGACAGCGGGCAGTTGCCCGGCTCGGGCCGTCCGGCGAAGCGGTCACCGAGCCACTTCACCACGTCGTCCTTGGCCTGCTGGTCGGTCAGCAGGTGGTCGCCCGGGTAGAGCGTCCACCGTGTGGTGATCCGGGCATCGCAGTACACCCCGCGGGTGGCGTCCTCGGTCGAGGTGGGGATCACCTCTTCGAGAAGACCGCGGTACTGCAGGACGGGAAATCCGACCTCGTAGCGGGCACCCGACCCCTTCCTGCCGACCCCGGTCCCGAGCTTCCGCTCGTCGATGACCTGCCCCCATGTCTTGCCGTCGGTCCCGGTCAGCGCATAGTGGCAGGTCGGTCTCCCGACAGGCGACGACGCTGCCCGGTGCCCCGGCCACCGAGGCGGGCGGCCGGTAGATGTCCGCGACGCAGGCCGCGGCACGGGACGCCGCGCCGGCCGTTGTGGCGGGCACGCCCAGCGCGCCGCCTGCCACCACCACGGCGAGAAGCGCACCGGCCGCCCTCCCGCCCCGTATGGCTCCTGCGCCGCGCGCTTCCGGTCGGCTCACTCCTGCTCTGCCGACTCCGACTCCGACTCCTGGTCTGCGCATCCTGTGCCCCCTGAGATCGGTGGACTGTCGCGGGTAGCCCTGAAGTTACGCAGCGGTAACAGAAGCTCGATAGTCAGCGGCCCCACAGGCGTCCTGTCACGAACTGCGCGTACGGCACAAGGAGTCGCCCGCGAACGGGTGTATGACCCACGAGGCTTTCGACGCAGCGGAGTTCAGCTCCGCGGCGGAACCGATCCGATCCGCTCGGCGGCCGTTCCGCGCGGCTGTCGCCCACCGTCGGCGGACCGCCGATGACGCCCTGGCCCGCGGCGACGGCCCGGGCTCCGAAGCGCCGCCCAGGTGACCACCGCGCCGGCCAGCACACATGCGGCAGCCAGGCGCAACCCGCTGTCGTAACCGTCCAGGAAGGCGCGGGGCGGCACGACCCCGTCCCGCAATGCGGCACGTTCGGTGCGGGTGAGGACCACGCCGACAAGGACGACGCCGAACACCCCGGACACCTCGCGGGCCGCGCTGACGAGGCCGGAGGCCATCCCGGTGCGCCCGGGCGGCACGCCGGCGAGGGAGCGCACCGTCAGCGGGGTGGTCAGCGCGGAGCCGGCGCCGATCAGGAGCAGACCGGGCTGGATGTCCCAGTACCCGGCACGCAGGCCCACCCCCGACACGCACAGGAGGCCTCCCGCCACCAGGACGAGGCCCGCCGCGATCGAGCGGTGGACGCCCACGGCCCGCCCGGCGCGCTCGGCGAACGGCGTGACCGCCAGGAGCACACCGGCGAGCGGCAGGAAGGCCAGGCCCGCCTTCGTGGGCGAGAAGCCGATGACGCGCTGGAGGTAGAGCGCGGTGAAGAAGAAGACTCCGTTGACGCCGATGCCCCACAGGACCTGGGCCACCGTGCCGCCGCTCAGCGACCTGTCGCGCAGCAGCCTCAACTCCAGCAGCGGCAGCCGGGACCGGGTCTCGACGACGAGGAAGGCGACCCCGGCGGCGGCGGCCAGCCCCAGACAGAGGGGAACGGGCGCCGCGCTGAAGCCGTGTTCACCGCCTCGCACCAGGCCGTAGGTGAGCAGGAAGAGCGCGAGAGCCGACAGCAGGATGCCGGGGACGTCGAGCAGGACCACCGGCGGCCGCCGCGTGCGTCCCGGCACTCCGGGGACGGCGGGCACGAACAGCAGGGCGAGCAGACCGAAGGGGACGTTGAGCAGGAACACCCAGTTCCAGCTCCAGTGTTGGGTGACGAACCCGCCGACCACGGGGCCGAGCGCGAGCGCGACAGCCAGCGCAGCCGTCCACAGGCCGACGGCCATCGCCTGCCTGCGGGCCGGGAGATCAGCCGCGACGACAGCGAGGGAGGCGGGGATCACCAGGGCGGCCCCCACACCCTGCACCGCGCGTGCGGCGATCAGCGTGGCCCCGCTGTCGGCGAGGGCGGCGGCAGCGGAGGCGAGGACGAATACGAAGAGTCCCCCCGCGAGGACGGGACGGCGGCCCACCAGGTCCGTGAGCCGGCCGCCCGGCAACAGGAACGCCCCGAACGTCAGCACGTAGCTGCTGGCAACCCACTCCAAGTCAGCTACATCCAGGCCCAGTTCGCGCTGAACCGTCGGCAGGGCAACATTGACGACAGTGTTGTCGAGGGTCGTGATGAAGCCCGCCAGGGCGAGCAGCGCCAGTAGCGCCAGCAGCCTTCCGCGACTCACCGGCCCGGCCTCCTCCCCCAAGGGCTGTCCCGACGGGGGATCCGATTCTCCGGGCTGCCGGGTGGCCGGCGCTGCTGTCTGAGCGCCGAATACCGGCGCCCCGCTTGTCACTCAAGTGACAACTCGCACGGTTCGAACTGTCAGCGCCCCGTCTTACTCGTGAGTCACATCGCAACGGAACCTGATAGCGCGTCGGCAGTCCCTCTTCCCACGCCCCGGCGCGCATCCCCGACCCCGGGGCCTGACCAGCTGGAGTTCCCATGACTTCCGCTCAGCCATCCGAAGGTCTGTTGCTGACCGACCACCTGCGGCACTGGGCCGCCGAACGCCCGCAGCAACGCGCCTTCACGTACGTGGACTTCCCCGAGGCCGACTCGCCCGGGCTGCATCTCACACTCGGCTGGCGCGGGCTCGACCAACGTGCCCTGGCCGTCGCCGCACGCCTGGCGGGAGCGGCGAACGCGGGCGATCGCGCCGCCCTGCTCCTGCCGCAGGGGCTCGACTACGCGGCGGCGTTCCTCGGCTGCCTGTACGCCGGGGTGATCGCCGTGCCGCTGTTCGGACCGCAACTGCCCGGCCACGAGGGCCGGCTCGCGGGGGTGCTCGACGACTGCGAACCCGCGTGTCTGCTCACCGACACGGCGACCGCTCCCGACGTCCGGGCGTTCAGCGCCCGGCACGGCCTCCCCGTCGTGCCGGTCATCGTGGTCGACGCACCGGCGGGGACGCCGTCCGCCCCGGCCCCTGTCGTGCCGCGCCCCGACCCGCAGGACGTCGCCTACCTTCAGTACACCTCGGGCTCCACCCGCAGCCCGGCCGGGGTGATGATCAGTCACGCCAACGTGGTCGCCAACGCCCATCAGGCCATCGACGCCTTCGGGGCGCGGACGGCCGCCAGCACCACCGTCGGCTGGCTGCCGCTCTTCCACGACATGGGGCTCGTCCTCAGCGTCGCGGCGCCTGTCGTGGGCGGATTCCCGTCCGTGCTGATGGACCCCGTCGCCTTCCTGGTGGACCCGCTGCGCTGGCTCCGGCTGCTCGGCTCGTACCCGGGGACGATCAGCGCCGCGCCCAACTTCGCGTACGACTACTGTGCTTCGCGCGCCGACGACGACGCGATCGACGAACTGCGCCTGGACCGCGTCAAGGTACTGATCAACGGCAGTGAGCCGGTGCGCCCGGCGACCGTGGACCGTTTCCACGAGACCTTCGGGAGAGCCGGGCTGGCGCCGGTCGCGCACTGCCCGTCGTACGGGCTGGCCGAGGCCACCGTCTTCGTGACCAACGACGCGCACACCTCGGTCCCGGCCACCGTGTCCTGCAGCGCGGGCGCGCTCAGCACGGGCCGCGTGACGCCGTGCCACCCCGACGATCCGGCGGCGGTCCGCCTCAGCACCTGTGGCGGACCCGTCGGCCAGGAGCTGCGCATCGCGGACCGTACCACCGGCCGGACGCTTCCCGCGGGCGAGGTCGGCGAGATTCAAGTGCGCGGGCCCAACATCGGCCTCGGCTACTGGAAGCGAGAGGACCTGTCCGCCGAGGTCTTCAACGTGCGCGCCCCCGGGGCCCCGGCCGAGGAGACAGGCTGGCTGCGCACCGGCGATCTCGGCACGCTGCACGAGGGGCGGCTGATCGTCACCGGCCGCCTCAAGGACCTGATCATCGTGGACGGCCGGAACCACTACCCACAGGACGTCGAAGAGACCGTGCAGTGCGCCGTCGACGCGCTGCGGCGCGACCGGCTGGCCGCATTTTGCGTACAGCGAACGGACGGCTCCGGCGAGGACGAGCTCGTGGTGGTCGCGGAGCTCCGCCGCGGCTCCGAGGCCGTCGACGACGACCCCGCCGCCGGCGTCGACGCGGTGCGCGCGGCGCAGGCCGCCGTCTTCGCGCGCCACGGTCTGCGCCTGTCCCGACTCGTGCTCGTGGCACCGGGCGCGCTGCCACGCACCTCCAGCGGCAAGGTCTCCCGCACCGCGAGCCACCGGCACTTCACCGAAGGCGGCTTCGAACCGACGGACCACCGGTGAGCCCCGGCGCACAGGAGGTGCGGACGGCCGTCGTCGAGCGACTGCGGTCCTGGTACGGGCTGGCCGAAGACGATGTGCGCGAAGACCGGCCACTCGCCGAACTCGGCCTGACCTCCCGCGACGCCGTCGCACTCACCGCTGTCCTCGGAGACCTGGTGGACAGACAGCTGCCCGCCACCCTGCTCTGGGAGACACCCACCATCGGCGCTCTCGTAGAACGTGTGCTGCGCGAGGAGGAGACACCGCCGCCGCCACCGCCGACGGCCGTACCGCAGGCGAGTCCCGTACCGGTCGCGGTCGTCGGGATCGGCTGCCGACTGCCGGGCGGGGTGACATCGGCGGCCGACTACTGGCGGCTCCTCGGCGAGGGGCGTGACGCCGTGGGCACGGTGCCGGGGGATCGGTGGGCCGACTTCGCGGCCGAGGCCGACCTGCCCGAGGACATCAGCCGGCACGGCGCGTTCCTGGACGACGTGGCCGGGTTCGACGCCGAGTTCTTCGGTATCGGGGCCCACGAGGCCACGGCCATGGACCCGCAGCAGCGGCTGCTCCTCGAAGTGGCGCGGGAGGCCCTGGACCACGCGGCGATCCCCGCCGCCGCGCTCGCTGGGACCCGCACCGGGGTGTTCGTCGGCATCAGCGGCAACGAGTACGCCCATCTCACGACCGCCGACCCGCGGTCCGTCGACGCCTGGACTCCACCGGGGGCGGCACTGAGCGTCGCAGCGGGCCGCCTCTCCTACGTCATGGATCTGCGCGGTCCCAGCATGGCGCTCGACACGGCCTGTTCCTCGTCGCTGGTCGCGGTGCACCACGGGGTTCGCAGTCTCGCCACGGGTGAGAGCGACGCCGTCCTGGCCGCGGGCGTCAACCTGCTGCTGTCGCCGTCCATCACCTACGGGTTCCAGCAGGCCGGGGCGCTCGCCCCGGACGGCCGGTGCAAGGCCTTCGACCGATCGGCCGACGGGATCGTACGGGGTGAGGGCTGCGGCGTCGTCCTGCTGAAGCGGCTCGCCGATGCCGAGCGCGACGGCGACCGGATCCTCGCTGTCGTCACGGCGTCGGCGGTGAACTCCGACGGCCGTTCCAACGGCCTGACCGCGCCCAACTCTCAGGCGCAGCGCGCCGTACTGGCCCAGGCACACGCCGATCCGTCCACGGTCGACTACGTCGAGGCGCACGGCACGGGCACCGCGCTGGGCGATCCCGTCGAGGCGGCCGCACTGGGCGCGGCGCTCGGTTCGGGCCAGGGCCGCCCGGCCGACCGGCCCCTGCTCATCGGCTCGGCCAAGACGAACCTCGGGCATCTGGAGGCCGCGGCGGGCATCGCCGGTTTCATCAAGACCGTACTCGCGCTGCATCACGGTGAGATTCCGGCGCAGCTGCACTTCACCGGGCCGGGGCCGCACGCCGACCTCGAAGGGCTCGGCCTGCGCGTGGTGACAGAGCCCCAGCCGTGGCCGCGTTACTCGGGCACCGCGACCGCCGGTGTCTCGGCGTTCGGGTTCGGCGGGACCAACGCCCACGTCGCCCTGACCGAGCACCGGACGAAGGCGCGGAGCCGACGCGCCGAGCGGATCGGGCGAACACCGTCCGTCGTCCTGTGGGACGCGCACACGGACGATCGGCTGCGGGCGTACGGGAGCGAGCTGGCGCGGTGGCTGACGGGACCGGGCGTCCCTGCCCGTCCCGCCGACGTGGCCCGCACCCTCGCGGGACGTACGGGCCGCGGCCGGCGCAGAGCCGCCGTGGTCGACGGCTCCTCGCAGGACATGGCCACGACGCTCGCCCGGTTCGCCGCCGGGGATCCGCATCCGCGGCTGATCACCGCCGACCGGGACCTCGGCGGGCCCGGGCCGGTGTGGGTGTTCTCCGGCTACGGATCGCAGTGGCCCGGCATGGGCCGCGCGCTCCTGGACGCCGAACCGGAGTTCGCCGCCGCCGTCGACAGGATGGAGCCGCTCATCCTGGACCAGGCGCACATCTCGCTCCGGGCGAGTCTGGAGCCCGGCGCGGACCTCTCGTCCCCGGTGGTCGTCATGCCCGTCCTGTACGGGCTCCAGGTGGCGCTCGCGGCCCTCTGGCGCTCGTACGGTTTCGAGCCGGCCGCGGTGATCGGGCACTCCCTGGGCGAGATCGCCGCCGCGGTCGTGTCGGGGGTCCTGGACGCGGCGGACGGCGCCCGCATCGTCGCGGTCCGCTCGCGGCTGCTGGCCTCGCTCGCGGGCGGCGCGATGGCCGTGGTGGACCGCTCGGGCGAGGCCATGGCCGAGTTGGGCGGGGAATTCCCCAGCCTCCAGGTCGCGGTGCACTCCTCGCCCGCCCAGAGCGTAGTGACCGGCAGCACGCGCGACGTGGAGGGGCTGATCGCCCGCGTCCGCGAGGAAGGCGGTTTCGCGCGGTCAATGCGGGTCACGGCCGCCGGGCACTCACCAGCCGTCGATCCGCTGCTCGCCCGGTTCGCGGACGAGTTGGGGGCCGTGGAGCACGCCCCGCCCCGCTGTACTCACTACACCACGGTGCTGGAGGACCCACGCGCGGCGACTGAGCACGACACCGCCTACTGGGCGGCCAATCTCCGCAGGCCCGTGCGGTTCGCCCAAGCGGTGACGGCGGCCGCGGAGGACGGTCACCGCGTCTTCGTCGAAGTCGCCCCGCATCCCACCCAGTTGCATCCGCTCCTGGAGACGCTGCGGCACGCGGGGGCGGGTGACGCGCTCGTGCTGGAGACGCTGCGCCGCGACACGGACGACGCTCTCACCTTCCACACCTCCCGGGCGTCGCTCCTCGTCCACGGGGTGCGGGCGGCCGGCGGGCAGCCACCGGGCGGCCGCGTCGTCGACGTCCCGTCTCCGCGCTGGCGCCACCGGCGGTTCTGGGCCGGAGAGGAGTCGACGCCATCCGGGCCCGCGGCGGCCGTCCAGCGTTCCGCCACCGGCGTGCTGGACCGGCTGCGTGCCTGCGTGGCCGGCGTGATGGGCTACAGCCCGGAGCGCATGGACCCGGACACGCCCCTGACCGACCTGGGCCTCGACTCACTGACCGCGGTACGGATCAGGACAGCCCTTGAGCAGGAGTTCGCCACCGTGGTCGAACCGGGCGCGTTCCTGCGGCAGGGCACATTGCGGGACGTCGCCGCCCTGCTTCCGGACACGCCGAACGCGTCGCCCGGCACCACCCCGCTGGGGCCGCCGCGGCGGGACGGTGACAGGGGCGTCCCGGGAAGGCTCCGCGTCTTCGACGGTGAGGGTCCCGGCGCACCGCTCTTCTTCGCGCATGCGGCGGGCGGATCGTCGGAGGTGTACGGGCGGCTCGCCGGGCGGCTGGCGGGGCAGCGACGCGTCCATGGTCTCGACCGACTGGCGGAACTCCCCGACGTGACCGCCCGTGCGCGGGAGTTCGCGCGCCGGATCACCGAAGTGGCCCCCGAAGGACCGTGGTTGGTGGGCGGCTGGTCGTACGGCGGTGTGGTCGCCCAGGAGACGGCACGGCTGCTGTCGGAGCGGGGCCCCGTGTCCGCGCTCGTCCTCGTCGACTCGGTGCTGCCGCTGCCCCTGCCCCGCGGTCTCGCCCCGCCCGAGGCGGCCCGACGCCGGTTCTCGGGCTTCGCCACCCACGTGCGGCGCACCTACGGGTCGGCCCTGCCGCTCCCCTACGCGGAACTCGCCGGACTGGACGACACCGGCCAGGTCGATCTCGTCCTCAAGGTTCTGCAGCAGACCGTGGCCCTGCCGCCCGCCGTCCTGGAACACCAGCGCGCGTCGTACCTCGACCTGTGCAGCGGCGAGCGCCATGTGCCGGGTGCGTACGGCGGCCGGACCCTCCTGTACCGGGCGAGCGAGCCGGCCCCGCACACGGTGCGCGATCCCCGCTACGAGCGCACCGACGAGTCGCTGGGCTGGAACGCCCACTGCGCCGATCTCACCGTCTCTCCGCTGCCGGGTCATCACCTGGCCGTGCTCGACCCGCCCGTGGTCGACACGCTTGCGGACCTGCTCACCCGGGACCTGCGCGACACATGACGCCCGGGACGTCACGGCGTACGGGGCGCCCCGCGCAGGGCGTTCCCGGCCCCTCCGGCACCTCACGGCTGGAGCCGTACGGCACAACCCCTCGCGCCATCGCACGACACCACGAGACGAGGAGCCATCCCATGCCCCGACCGACACAGCCCGCCGCGCGTCCCAACGCCTCGGAGCGTCTCTCCAGAACTTCGCGGGCGGGCCTCGCCGTGCTCGCCACCGCCGCTCTCCTCACCACGAGCGGCTTGGTCGGCGCACACGCCGCGCTGGGCGCCACGCCCGCCGCGAGCGCGTCCGACGCTGCCGCCGACGGCGCAAGGATCATCGCGGAGCAGTGGATCGACGCGCGGACGGTCGACCTCACCGTGGACTCACCGGCGGTCGGCGCCCAACTCCCCGTGCGCGTCATCCTCCCTGCCGCCTTCGCCTCACAACCCACCCGGACCTGGCCCGTCCTGTACCTGCTCCAGGGAGCGCACGACGACTACACGTCCTGGACCAGGGAGACCGACGTCGAGGGATTCCTCGCCGACAAGGACGTCATCACCGTGATGCCGTCGTCGGGACCCACGGGCATCCCGACCAACTGGTGGAACTACGGCATCGGTTCCACCAGGGACTACGAGACGTTCCAGGTGGAGGAGGTCATGCAGCTCCTCCAGGCGAACTACCGGGCCGGTTCCACCCGGGCCGTCGCGGGCGTCTCGACCGGCGGCTACGGAGCGCTGGCGTTCGCCGCCCGCCACCCCGGCACGTTCGGGGCCGCCGCCTCGTACAGCGGCGTGCTCGACACGACGTCGATCGGGATGCCGACGGTGGTGAACGCGATCGTCGCCCGGGAACTGGAACTACCGCTCGCCCTGTGGGGCAGCTACCTGTTCAACCGGAACATCTGGAACGAACACAACCCCTACGCGCAGGCGGCGGGGCTGGCAGGAACCCGTCTGTACATCTCCCAGGGCTCCGGGGTGCCGAGCACCGACTTCGGCAATCTGCAGGGCGCGATCCTGGAGGGCACCTTGTGGAACCAGGCCCACCGGTTCACCGACCACCTCGCCGACCTCGGCATCCCGGCGCAGGTCCACTTCTACACCGGCGGCTCGCACGCATGGTCGTCCTGGCAACAGGAGTTCACCGCCTCCTGGCCGACGCTGGCGGCAGGGCTGGGGCTGCCCGGCTGACGCCGCCGGCCGGAGGGCCGAGGGGGCGACGTGAAGCCGGTCCACGCGCTCAGCGGACCGGCCTCCGCCCGCTCACCGGAATAGCACGCAATTCCCTTGTAGGCGGCAGGAATTGCGCCGCACCCTTAGACCCCCTCTCACCCCCTGCGCCCCCAGAGGCGTGATCCGCCGGCCACGCCCTCGCGATCCGCGGCCGTGCCCGCACGGAGACACCGAAGAAGCCAGAGACAAGGGAGCAACTCATGGACCCGCTCGCCCAGGCAGTCGTGGCAGGTGCCACCCCCCAGGAGCTGGAGCGGTTACCCGTGCCCGCGGAATACACCGCGGCGCACCTGCGGATCGAGGAGATCGCGGGCTTCAACGGCGTCGCCGACAAGGACGTCCGCAAGTCGATCCACGTCGGCAGCGTCCCGATGCCCGAACTGGCGCCGAACGAGGTTCTGGTGGCAGTGCTGGCCAGCGGCATCAACTACAACACGGTGTGGTCCGCCATGTTCGAGCCGATCCCGACATTCACGTTCCTCAAGCACTACGCGACGAGCGACCGCTGGGCGGCGCGGCACGACCAGCCGTTCCACGTCCTCGGCTCGGACGCGGCCGGGGTCGTCGTCCGCGCGGGGTCCGGGGTGCGCCGGTGGAAGGCCGGCGACGAGGTCGTGATCACCACGGCGTACGTGGACGACGAGGACCCGGCGACTCACGCCGACGGCATGCTCGGCGCGGGGCAGCTGGCCTGGGGTTTCGAGACGAACTTCGGCGGCCTCGGGCACTACTGTGTCGCCCGTGCGAGTCAGGTGCTGCCCAAGCCGGCGCATCTGACCTGGGAGGAGGCCGCCGCCAACCCGCTGTGCGCGGGCACGGCGTACCGCATGCTGGTCAGCGACCGCGGCGCCCGCATGAAACAGGGCGATGTCGTGCTCATCTGGGGCGCCGCCGGTGGCCTGGGCGCGTACGCCTCGCAGTTGGTGCGGGGAGGCGGCGGCATCGCGGTCGGCGTGGTCAGCAGCGAGGAGAAGGCGGAGCGGGCCCGCGCCCTGGGGTGTCACGTCGTCATCAACCGCGAGGAGATCGGCCTGACCGGCAACGAGCCGGCGGACCCCACCACGGTGGGCAAACGCCTGGGCCGACTCATCAGGAGCGCTGTCGGCGAGGACCCCCACATCGTCTTCGAACACGTGGGACGTGCCACGTTCGGGGTGTCGGTGTTCGTGGTCAGACGCGGCGGAACGGTGGTCACCTGCGGGTCGAGCACGGGCTATGTGCACGAGTTCGACAACCGATACCTGTGGATGCGCCTCAAGCGGATCATCGGCAGCCACGGCGCCAACCTGGAGGAACAGGCCGAGGTCAACCGGCTGTTGACGCTCGGAAAGCTACGGTCGGCCCTCTCCGTAACGTATCCGCTGACGGAGACCGCGGAGGCGGCACGGCTGGTCCAGCGCAACCGCCACGCGGGGAAGGTCGGCGTCCTCGCGTTGGCACCCACCACCGGTCTTGGAGTCAGCGATCCCCAGCGGCGCGAACAACTCGGCGGCGACGCCGTCGCCCCCTTGCTCACCCGCTCCTGACCAGGCGAAGCAGCGGCGGTTCACCGACGGCCGCAGTGGCTCCTTTCCTGTCCCGGTCCACCCCGTCCGGTACTTCTGCGCCTGGTCGGCGCGAAGGGTCAGGCCGTGGCCGGGTGCGCCCTCGGCACCCGGGCGGACGCCGCCTCCCCGGGGGCGAGGGTTTCAGCGAAGAAGAGGTCCTCGATGCGCCTGCGGTCGTGGAACCACTCCAGCCGGCGCAGGCCGAGCCACCCGGTGGGAGCCGGGGTGTCGTCGGCGGTGCTGCGGGCGGACCCCGGCCAGGGCGAGCTGCGGAAGTGACCTCGACGGGACGCTCCGCATGGTGAACGCGGGCGAGGGACCGGTGGCCTCGCGCCGAGTGGCGGAACGAGGCCCTAGCTGCTCAGGGCCTGTTGAAGCGTGGGATAGCAAGTGATCACAGTGTCGAGGCCGACGATCTGAAAGATGCGCAGGACGGATGGGGTCGGACCGGCCACGCGTACCCAGCCCTGGATGTCGGCAGCGGCCAAGTGAGCCCCGATGAGGGCGTTGATGCCTGTGGAATCCATGAAGGTCACCTGGCTCAGGTCCAGCACGGTATGCCGGTTCGCCTCCCCCACGGAGTCCAGAAGGGCACGCTGGATCTCCGTGCCGGTGGTGGCGTCGACTTCACCGGACAGAGACAGCACGGTGACGCCGTCGGCGGTGGTGGAGCGGGTGACCGACAGCCTTGAAGGCTCCATCGTGGTCATCCCTTCGCTCCACAGGGCTCGATCGCTGGCGACTCGAAGCCGATGACGGCCGTCAGTTGCTGCTCCAGCGGTTGAGTCAGCGGGTCTCCGGTGACCGTGTCCACCGGATCGTCCACGCGATCGAGCTCAGCACGCGGATTCTGTGCCGCCTCGCCGGCCGCGCCGTCCTCCCTCGGGGGGAGGTGGCCCGTGACCGACGCGAGCGGGGGCCTCTCACCCCTCTCGGTCCGCGCAGAAGGCGCACGCTGTGACATGGCCACCGCTCCCAAGGCATCCGTCCGAGTCTGACCCCGCAAGCGTCCACGCCCCACCGCTCATACGTCAAGAGATACCGGAAAAACTTTTCATGCTTCCCTATGCGCGAACACTGCAACTATCCTGAGGCGATGCATGGAGTACCCGAGTCACATACAGGCTGGACGTTTCTGACAAATCACGCCCGCGTGCTGGCCGCGATCGCGGAGGACCGCACCACCCGCATCCGCGACATCGCCGCGCGATGCCAGCTCACCGAGCGGGCCGTCCAGAAGATCATTTCCGACTTGGAGGAGGGCGGGTATCTCACCCACACCCGCCAAGGGCGCTCCAACGAGTACCGGATCGAGGAGGGGACCATCCTGCGGCACCCTGCAGACTCCGGCCCTACGGTGGAAGATCTTCTCGCCCTCCTTGCCCAGCACGACGCCGAACACGGCAGGCAACCAGCAGTCGCGGACGAGACCCCGAATGCGCGCACTCCGACGGCTGACCGGTGACGACATCGGCACGACCCCCGGATGACGACGCGAAGCTGAACCGGCTGCCTCGCGCGTCTGTTCATTCGCTCGTGGGCGCGGCGCCGGACAGCACAGATCCCGGCACCGGACAGCACAGATCCCGGCAGCCAACGGGCTGCCGGGATCCCGTGTGGCGCGTCTACTTGGGCTTGATCGCGTCCTTGGCCTTCTCCTTGGCCGCGCGCAGGTCGCCCTTGGACTCCTCGGCGCGCCCCTCGGCCTTCAGCGACTCGTTGCCGACCGCACCGCCGACGACCTTCTTGACCTTGCCCTTGGCCTGCTCGCCCTTGGCCTGAGCCTTCTCGTCCGCAGCCACAACCACTCACACCCTGTCTCACTGGAAATCGGTTCGCCCACTGTGTCACCCCGGATTCCGCCCTTAAACCGGAATGGTTGCGCAGAGCCTCTCGTAGCCAGGGGTTAGCGGAAAGCCGAATAGGCTCCGCAGGAGTGGAGATCGCCCGGCAGGGCACACGAGGGCTCGGAGGTTGATAACAATGGTTCCTGTTCTGCTTGTTCTTCTGCTCGCCCTGATCCTCTTCGGCGCCGGTTTCGCACTCAAGGCCCTGTGGTGGATCGCCGTGATCGTGCTGATCGTGTGGGTCCTCGGTTTCGTGATCCGCCCCGCAGCCGGCGGCGGCAAGCGTGGCCGCTGGTACCGCTGGTAAGCAGGCCCTGGCAACACACCAGAACGGGTGGGCCCCGACGCCTTGGCGTCGGGGCCCACCCGTTTCCTGTCTCCCTGATATCGCAGGGACGAAAGTGGTGAATCTGCCGATTCGGGGTACCTGGAGTCATGGCCGGAGGTGACCGCGACGCCAGGAACCATGGCCTCCAACACGGCACCTCCGGCCGTCCCCTCTTCCCGCAGCCCGAGTGTGGTTCCAAGAATCCTGGGCACCCGAATTCCTGAGGAAACGTCACCGAATTCGATGGCGCCTTGATAATTCCGCATTCCGACTGCGGGTCAGCGATGAATCTCGATGAGGGAGCCGTTTTGAGAGCGAGCGCTCCGATCCCCCAGGAAGATGAGTTGCGCCGCGCCGTACTCAAAGAGCGTTCTTCCAGGCGAGGTTGTCTGGTGCTCGCATCCGGATGCGACGCGAGCTCGGTCTCCAAGGCCACGGAGCGGATGCGTGGGCTCAGGCACGCAAGCGCTATGCCGCGAGTGCGGCAGGCTCACCGAGGTGCGCGGCCGCCGTCCTCCATGCGGTCGTCACCGCAGCGTGGGCCCGCGCCGTACGTACGCTTGCGTCGCCGGTCAGAACGATCGGGGCACCGACGTGGACGTGCAGGTCGGGTCGGCGTAGCGGCGCTGTGGCGAGGCCTGCGATCTGCTTGATCGTGCTGCCCGAGGTGACACGGCGGGCACCGGCCTGACCGACGGGCACGACGGGGGCACCGGTGCGTTCGGCGAGGCGGGCCAGGCCGGTGCGGAAGCCACCGGGGGCTGCCTCCGTGGCGTCCTTGCGGCGCGGCAGGCCGCCTTCGGCGTAGATGAGGACCGACCGCCCCTGCCGCAGGGCCTGTGCCGCCAGTTCGAGCGCGTCGGCGGCTCGCAGGTCACGCCGGTGGACGGGGATATGCCCTTCGCGGGTGAGAGCTCGACCGAGCAGCGGGATGCGCCACAACCCTGAAGTGGCCATGACGACCGGCGAGACGCCAAGGCGGTACAGCGCGGCGATCACGATGGCAGGGTCGGCCAGGGAGGTGTGGTTCGCGGCGATGATGCCGCCCGGCGCGATCTCTGCGCCGGGGTCGCACGTCACGGACAGCCGTCCGACGGCGGATACCAGGGTGCTGGCGGTGCGGCTGAGCATGTGCAGGCTCCCGGCCTCGGCGATGATGATCTCCATCATCGATGGCGGTCACCGCTGGGGCATGAGCTGTCGTACTCATCTTCCCGACCGCTCGTGCAGCCACGCGGCGGCCTTCTCGGGAAGTTGGTGCGGCAGAAGGAGGGCCGGAACGCGAGCCCGTCGGCCTGCCGTCGCAAAAAGCCAGGCCGTGGACGACAACCCGGGGGCGTCGGCGGCCGGCGCTGGCAGGAGCTGCTCGCGTGTCAGGTCGAGTCGGCTCTCGACTACGCAGGTGGCCGACGGGGCGTCGAGTCCGTGGATGACCGAGTTGACCTCCGCTTCCCCGTCAGCTCCCGAAATGGGCTGACGCAGCTCTCGTCCACGGTGACGCCGCCGTTCACGAGGCACCGTGCGGACAGGGTCCGACCCACAACCGGGCGGCGCCGGAAAACCACAGGCCGGTCGCGGCGGCTCAGGCTCGGGCGTTGTGGCGCCGGTCGGGCGTGAGCAGATAGGCGATCGCCATGTCGCTGAGTTCGTCCGCATACCGATGGGCCGCCTCGCCGGTGGCGGGGTCGGGGCGTACGGAGTTGTGGAAGCAGGCGCCGAGGACGGCGCGGGCCGCGGTGTCCAGTGCCTTGTCCGGGTCGGAACGCCGGATCTGGTGGGCGTAGGGGGTCGCGGCCTCGATGAGGTGGCGGTGGATCGCGGTGATGGTTCGGGCTCCGCGGTCCACGGCACTGGATCCCCGAACGCGCAGGAGCTGGGGGAAGAGACTGCTGCTGTCGGCGAAGGACTGCAGCAGGGCGTGCGCATAGGCGTCCATGACTCCGGACAGCGACGGCTCGGCCTCACGCAGTTGCTCGGCCACGTACTCCTCGCGCCGTTCCAGCATCCGCTCGGTCAGGGCGGTGATCAGCTGTTCCTTGTCCTCGAAGCGGCGGTAGATCGTGCCGACCGAGACGCCCGCCCGTTCCGCGACGCCCGTGATCGTCATCTCGTCCAGGCCGGCCGTGGAGGCGATTTCCTCGGCCGCCCGCAGCACACGAGCCAACGTCGCGGCGCTGCGCGCCTGCCGGGGCTCCCGGTAGGGCGCTGTCCGCTGTGGCTCTTCCGTCATGGTCCGCATCGTATCGGGGGCGGCCTCGGGCGAAGTCTTTGACAAGTGCTGCACTCCTTCGTACTGTCGTGAATGTGAATTCATATTCGCATCGTACTGGAGGTTCGAGAATGACCGACGCCCAGAAGTCCGCGCCCGTGACCGTCGCACTCGTATCGGGTCCCCCCGGTGACGGGAGCATCGACGACTTCGAGCTCTTCTACGCTCGCCGCGCCCTGGAGCGCATCAGGACCCGACTGGGACGCCAGGGGCTGCTCGACCTCCTGGCCGCGGACATCGAAGAAGGCAACGCCTTCCTGCGCGAGACCGCTCTCGCCGCCGACGGCAGCTTCAAGTCGGGCACGACAGTGCTCGCGACCCAGGGCCTCAGCTCGGCCGCGTTCCTGGCCTGGATGGACGAGGCGTTCGCGGGCGACGACGAGAGCGTGCTCCTCGCGGCGCACCCCGAGCACTATGCGATGGGCGCCGAGGACGGCGGATCGCCGCGCGTGGTGGAGAACATCGGCCCCCACGTCTGCGACTTCTACATGGGCGGCTGGGGAACGGCCGCGATGGCCTGGGCCGCGGACGCGGCCGAACTCCTCCCGGAGTCCGAGTTCCCGCGCAAGATGTCCTCGAACCTCTTCCTGGCGGACGGCACCGTCGTCGGGCGGGCGCTGATCCAGTTCGGTGACACCGCTGACGGCTTCACATCGAACCTGACGGTCTACTTCCCCGTCACCTGCCCGGACGACGTCCTGGAACACCACCTCCGGCACTACGCCGTCGAGTTCCGGAACTGGATCGTCGCCGCCGCGGCGGCCCAGGCCTGAGGAACGGGCGACGCACACCACCGGTCGAGGCTTTCGGACGGACAGGACCGCAGGTCCGACCGGCGCTCGTTCCGGTCGGACCTGCGGCGATCCGGGGGATGGCCGCGGCCCGGTCGTCCCCCGCTTCCCGTCCCGCCGCGTCACCAGCCAGGTCTTCGTCGGCGTCACCAGCCAGGTTCCCGCCGGTCGGCGTGACCAGCGGGGACGAGACGACCGAGACCTTCGCCCGGGGCTTCGTCCGGTCCATCGCTCTGCCCTCGGAGGACGCCCCGCAAGGGTGACCCGTCGACCGGGGGCTCCCACCACGGCCTGTCGGCCAAGGGCGTCCGGTTCGCGTGCCTCGCGAGAACGCCCGAACAGACAATTGCGAAGGAAGGAAAGAGACATGTCTGCATCACGGCACCGTGAGGACGCTTCGCCAAGCGGCCGGCCGCACGAGGAGCGGCGCTTCGCCCCTCCGGTCGAACTGGCCGAGGCGGCCAACGTGACAGCCGACGTGTACGCCGAGGCGCGGCAGGACCGTCCGGCCTTCTGGGCCGAGCAGGCCCGCCGGCTGACCTGGGCCACCGAGCCGACCGAGACACTGGACTGGTCCAACCCGCCGTTCGCGAAGTGGTTCGCCGACGGGAAGCTGAACGTCGCGTACCCGAGCATGAAACAGCCGAAAGGCCATTCACGCAGGTCAGCGGCCGTCGGCTACGCATCGCGACAGGTCACCGCGCCGACCGGTTCCTTGATCAACATGTGGCCGCGCGACAATCACCCGCATGAACGACAGATCGAACGACACGGAGGGCCGGCTCGTCAGGATCGAGCGGCTCCTGGAGTCCGGCGGGCGCGAAGTGGCGCCCGCCTGGCGGAGGGTGACGCGCGGTGAGCCTCGCTGGGCGGTGACCGCCGCGATCCTGGTGGCGGTCGCCCTCCAGCTGAAGCTGCCGGAACGGCTGACCTTGCTGCCGTCCTGGGCGCTGCCGGTCCTGGAGCTGGTGCTGCTGATAGGTCTCGTCGCCGCGAACCCCCGGCGGGTGGAGCCCCGGAACCAGCGGTTGCGGTGGCTGGGCCTGACCCTGATCTGCGTGATCAGTCTGGCCAACGGCTGGGCGGCGGCCCAGTTGGTGACGAGGCTGGTGCACGGCACCGAGGGATCGGACGCCACCTCGCTGCTGCTGACCGGCGGCAACATCTGGCTGACGAACGTCATCGTGTTCGCCCTGTGGTACTGGGAGTGGGACCGGGGCGGACCGGCGGACCGGATGATGGGCCATCACCAGTACGCCGACTTCCTCTTCGTACAGATGCAGAGTCCCGAGTCCGCGGCGCCCGACTGGGAGCCGGCCTTCCTGGACTATCTGTACCTCTCCTTCACCAACTCCACCGCGTTCAGCCCGACCGACGTGATGCCGCTGTCCCGCTGGGCCAAGATGCTGATGATGCTCCAGTCCACGGTGTCGCTGGTGACCGTCGTGCTGGTGGTGGCCCGCGCCGTCAACATCCTGCAGTGACCGTCGGCCACCGGGACCGGCGACCGGCCGTACCGCCCTCCGCACGCGAGCCCGCGCCGCAGTCCACGAAGCGGACGCGGGAGAAACAAGATGCCCACCACACCTAATGTGCGGGGGTGTGGTGACGATGCCGAGCGAGGGGAGCCAGGACATGGCCGAGGTGCCTGCGGAGCGGGACGCCGGTGACCGGCGGACGGTGGTCGCGCTCCGCGATGTGGCCGTCCACCGCCACACGAGCGGCCAGGTGATCCTCTCGGAGATCGACTGGACGGTGAGGGCCGGTGAGCACTGGGCCCTGCTCGGAGCCAACGGCGCGGGCAAGACGACCCTGCTGCGGCTGCTCGGGGCGACCATGCACCCCACGACCGGAAGCGTCGAAGTACTCGGTTCCCTGCTCGGCCGGGTCGACGTGCGCGATCTGCGCGCACGCATCGGCCATGTCAGTACGGCCCAGCGCGTCCCGCTGGACATGGACGCGCACACCGTCGTCCTGACGGGTCATACGGGCACGGTGCAACCGCTGTGGCGGAAGTACGACGCCGAGGTGCGCCGGCGCGGCCACGAACTGCTCGCCGAACTGGACATCAAGGAGCTGGCCGACCGCCCGTACGGAGTCTGCTCGGGCGGGCAGCGGGCCCGGGTCCTGATCGCGCGGGCGCTGATGGCCGAGCCGGCCCTGCTGCTGCTCGACGAACCGTTCAACGCCCTGGACCTGCCCTCGCGCGAGGACCTCGTCGAGGCGATGCAACGGCTGGCCGGGAGCCGCCCGGATCTGGCCACCGTGACGGTCACCCACCACCTGGAGGAGCTGTCCCCGGCGGTCGGTCACACCCTGCTCCTGCGCGAGGGGCGCGTCCTCGCGCGCGGGCCGGTCGACGAGACGCTGACGGATGCCTGGATGACCAGTTGCTTCGGGCGCCGTATCACGGTGGTCCGGCACGAGGGGCGATGGGCGGCCTACTCCGGCCGCCACAACGGGAGTTGACGGCAGTCCGCGGCAAGGCGCAGCGCATGTGCGGGTGGTGCGGCGCGGCTGCCCCGCGGACCGGCACGACCCGCGGCCGCGGCCTCGGCACAGGGCCCCCTCGGGTACGCATTCGTGGGCGGGGCGCACCGGTTGAAGGAGTGTGCCCTGTACGCGCCCCCGTCCGCACGGCGAAAATGCGCCTGTCGACGGTCTTTTGGCCCAGACACCGAGTACTCCGCCGCCAAGTCCCCAGGAAAGCAGGTCGGCTGCCGTGCTGTTGCGTCTGCCCACATCCGTGTCCGAAGCGCAGGAGTGCATGACCGAGGGTGCGGTGCCGATAGGCGGCGCCACGCTGGTGTGGGCCACCTGGCAACGGGACGGCTTCCCCGACCTCGCCATGTCGCTGCGCGACCTCCCGGAGGCCAACGCGGTCGGGCGCGAGGTACTGGGCGCCGCCGTGGTGCTGAACCGGATCGACGACCGGGCGCCGGAGGTGCTGCGCCGGGCGGCGGCCACCGTGGGAACCGGAGCCGTGCGCCGGACCGCGACGGTCGGCGGCAACCTGGTCGGCAGCACGCTGCGCTGTCTGCTTCCCGCGGCTCTCGTACTGGACGCCCGCGCGGTGATCCTGGAGCCGGACGGCGTCTACGAGACCGACCTGGCCGAGGTACTGGCCAAGCGCCACCTGCTGCTGAGTCTGCGCTGGCACGCGCCGATCGCCAGCAACTACCACAAGGCCGCGGGGGAGGCGGGCGGACCGCCGCCCCTCGTCGTCGCCGCCGCGCTGCACGCGGCCGACGACGGACGGACCCGCCTTCGCGTCGCCGTGCGCGACGACGACGAGGTCTTCAGCGGGAGCACCGTGCGCCACGCCGATACCGAAGACGATCTGCGGACGCTGCGCGGCGGTTCGTTCGCCCGGCTTCCGGCCGCGGCCTGGGAGCTCGTCGGCCGACAGGTGACGGACCTCCTGGCGCGCCCCACGGGCGGCTGACGGATCGTCCGGCGCGTGCCACGGGCGGTTGAGGGACCGTCGCCCGGACCTGCCGGCGCCGGGACGGCGAGGCCCCGGCCGCGCTCCCCGACGCTCTTCGCACCGGGCGACGAGAATTCAACAGAGGCCGGCCTGTTGTACCGATTCGGGGGCGGAGGCGTGGGTGCGGTCGTCCGCGGTGGGCGGCCGTGGCCCGCGCTCCGCTCCGCCGACCGGCCCTTCTGCCCGGTCCCGCGCCGAAGGGCGGCGTACGGACGCGGCCCCTGCGTACGGGACCACCGGCCCCTCCCCTAATTCATCAACGTGGAAATGACTCACCGGACTCCCGACTCTGGGACCAGGCACCGGGATCCACCCGGACCGCTCGGACGAAGGACAGAGCACATGCCCTCCACGCGCGCCCCTGACGCCGGTTCCGCACCGGCCGCACGGCACAATCTGATCCTGGCGGTCACCTGCGTCGCCCTCGGCACGGTGGTCGCGGCCATGGCGTCGCTCAATGTGGCGCTGCCCGATCTCGCCCGCGACACGCACGCGACGCAGACGCAGCTGTCCTGGATCATCGACTCCTACAGCCTCGTCTTCGCGGCGCTGCTGCTGCCGGCCGGCGCCCTGGGGGACCGTTTCGGCCGCAGGCGGGCCCTGCTGGCGGGTCTGGCCATCTTCGGTGCGGGGTCGGCGGCCGCCGCGCTGACGACCGAGCCCTCGACGCTCATCGCCCTGCGGGGCGTCCTCGGTGTCGGCGCGGCGCTGGTCATGCCGGCCACCCTGTCGACGATCACGAGCACCTTCCCGCGTGCTCAGCGGGCACGGGCTGTCAGTGTCTGGGCCGCGGTCGCCGGAGCCAGCGCCCTGGTGGGTCTGTTCGCCACCGGCGCCCTCCTGGAGGGCTGGTCGTGGCGCTCGGTGTTCCTGCTGAACGTCGCCCTGGCCCTGGTCGCCCTGGTCGGGACGCTGCTGTTCGTGCCCGAGTCCGCGGAGCCCCAGCAGCCCCGACTCGACGTCGGCGGCGCTCTGCTCGCCGTGGTGGGCCTGGTCGCGCTGGTCTACTCGGTCATCGAGGCGCCGACCCGCGGCTGGGCCGACCCGGTCACGCTCGGGGGAATCGGGCTGGGCCTGGCGGTACTGACCGCATTCGTCCTCTTCGAACTGCGCCGCGAGAACCCGCTCCTTGACCCCCGGCTGTTCCGCAACCGGCACTTCGCCGCGGGCTCCCTGTCGATCATGCTCCAGTTCTTCGTGTTCTTCGGGTTCATCTTCGTGATGATGCAGTACCTGCAACTGGTACGGGGCGACAGCGCCCTGATGGCGGCCACCTCCATGCTGCCCATGGCCGCGACCATGGTGCCGGTCTCCCGTGCCGCCCCCCTGCTGGTCGGCCGGTTCGGCTTCCGGAGGCCCTGGGTCGCCGGCCTGGCCGGTGTCGCGGCGGGCATGGGGGTCCTCTCTCGGCTCGACGCCTCCAGCCCGTACTGGCTCGTCGCCGCCGGTCTGGTGCCGCTGGGCGCGGGGATGGGCCTGGCCATGACGCCGGCCACGACGTCCATCACGGACGCTCTGCCGCGCTCGCTGCAGAACGTCGGTTCCGCCATGAACGACCTGGCCCGTGAGCTCGGCGGCGCCCTGGGGATCGCCGTCCTCGGCAGCCTGCTCAGCGCCACCTACCGCGACCACCTGAGCCTGCCCGGTCTGCCGGACCGGGTGGCTGAGGCGGCGCGCTCCTCGCTGGCCGCCGCCCACGCCGTCGGCGGCCCGGTCTCCGGCCGGGCGACGACCGCCTTCGTCGACGGTATGCACCTCGCGCTCCTGGGTGCCGCCGCTGCCGCGGCGCTCGCCGCCGTCGCCGTCGCCCTGCTGCTGCGGTCCGCTCCGCTTCCGGAGGAGTCCGCCGACGAGCACGAGGTGCCGCGGGGCGTCGAGGCGGAGCAACAGCCCTCGTACCTCTGACAGTTCCGGGCCGGAACCTCGCACTCCGCGGGGTTCCGGCCTTCGGCGTGTCGGGAGTCGCGAGGCGTTCGGCGGAACCCGGCCGGCCGATCGGGGAGTGTCCGGTGTCCGTTCCCGTGCCGGTCAGGGGTACGACGGTGGTCGCCCCCGCGGTCAGGGGCGCGGTACCGGGCGCCCCGTCGGCCGGTCGGCCGACGCCGGACGTCCGGGGCCGCGCAGCGCCTGGCGCAGTTGCGGGCTCAGGAACCGGACCACCTCGTCGGTCGTCATGGAGACGATCGGTTCCAGGCGCAGCAGATAGCGGGTGGCGATCAGTCCGGCGATCACGGTGGTGAACGAGGCGGCGCGTTGCCGGGCGTTCCGTCCGGGCACGAGGCTCGCGATCCGGTCCACGATCTCGCGCTCCACGGCCTCCTTGACCAGTTCACCGAACGGGTCCTCGTCGATCGCGCTCTTCAGCATGGCGAGCAGGGGCGGGCCGGTGACGGGATCGTCCCAGACGGCTATGACCTGGCGCAGGACCCGCTCGGGGAACGTCGCGAGGTCCCCTTCCTCCACGACCCGCGCGAGGACTTCGGCAGGGTTCGCGCCCAGTGCCAGCGCGGCACCGAACAGCCCCTTCTTGGAGCCGAAGTAGTAGCTGATCAGGGCGAGATCGACCTCGGCCTCACCGGCGACGGACCGCAGTGTCACCGCGTGGTAGCCGTCTTCGAGGAAGCGGCGCCGGGCGACGTCCAGGATCGCGGCCCGGGTGTCCTGGTTTCCCGGCCTGCGCCCACGCTGCGACCCGGATTTATTCATCACGGACGAATTCTAGGGCGCCGAGGCGCACCGGACACCGGGCGGGACGCGGCCGCATACCCGGGCGGCACAGAGGACGCGACTTGGGTGCGCGGCCCTGGCGGGTGCGGACCGCCAATGCGCCGGACCGCCGGAAGCCGGACCCGCGGGAGCGCCGGACCCCGGAGCGTGCCGACTCTCGCCGCGCCCCCGCGAGAATCCGCACGCTCCGGCGCACGGGCACTTCTCACGAAATGGTGTCGTTAATCCGTATGAGTGGTAGATCACACCTCAAAGCCGTAGCGTCGAGGCAGAGCCGAAACGCTGACGACCACATGACAGAGCGTCCCGCACGGAGCTGATATGCGCAGAAACTCAATCCGGACCGCGATCACCGTCTGCGCGGCCGCGTCGCTCGCGGCCGTCATGGGGACCGCCTCCGCCGCCCCAGGGGTCTCGCACACCGCGAAGCAGCGGCAGCAGACCCCCGTACTGGTGGACTGCCTCTGGCACCCGGACGTGCGCCCCACCAACTTCATCCTGGCCTGCGGGGACGGCAACAGCCGCCTCGTCTCGCTGCACTGGTCGCACTGGAACCAGAACTCCGCGGTGGCCGAGGGCGTCAACATGGTGAACGACTGCAAGCCGTACTGCGCGGCGGGCAAGTTCCACTCGTACCCGGTCGTCGTCCTGCTGGATCACCCGCAGGCATGGAAGAAGAAGCCCGCTCTGCAGCACTACTCGCAGATGACGCTGGTCTACACCCACGACCGGCCGGAGGGATACGCGCACACGGTCAGCTACCCGCTGTGGAACTGACGGGCGTACCTCGCGGAACCGCGCGGCAGCCTGAGGGAGGGCGTGCCGCGACCTGACGGACCCGGCCCGCAACCGCCGGCGGGTGCCCGAGACCCGGGCACTCGCCCCGGACTCGCCGACGGCGGGACCCGCACGGTGACCCACCGCCACAGAAACAGGTACAAAATGGGGCATGTGGGTAACCGGCGCATGTCAATGGACCGTCTCGTGGAGCAGCCGTCGGGTCGCGGTCTGGTGGCGATCCCGCTCGCCTTGATCGTCGTGATCACGGTGGTGGACATCCGCTCCCCCACCGACGTCCACCTGGGCCCCTTGCTGGTCATCGCACCGACCCTCACCGCCTCGCTCGCGGGCCCCCTGCTGACGGCTCTGGTCGGCGTCCTGGCCGTGACCGCCCAGGTGGTCGTCGCCGTACTGCACGGCGGAATCGGCACCACCAACCACATCGCCCAGCTCATCGCCCTGGTGGTGCTCTCGGCGCTGGTGGTGTTCGTGTGCCATGTGCGGGAGCGGCGCGCCCGGGAGCTGGTGCGGGCACGCTCGGTCGCCGAGACCGCGCAGCGGGTCCTGCTGCGGCCACCGCCGCGCCGGATCGGCCCGCTGCGGGTGGCCTGGCTGTATCTGGCCGCCGAGGACGACACCCAGATCGGCGGCGACCTGTTCGCGGTGACCCGCGCCGCCGGACCGTCCACCCGCGTCATCATCGGCGACGTCCGGGGCAAGGGGCTGGCGGCCATCGGGGAGGCTTCGGTGGTGCTGGGCGCCTTCCGCGAGGGCGCCCACCGGTACGACACCCTGCCGGAACTGACGGCGGCCCTGGAGGTGAGCGTGTGCCGGGATCTGGACGAGGTGGCCGACACCGAGCACGACCCGGGTGAGCACTTCATCACGGCACTCGTTCTCGACATCCCCGACGACGGCGCCCAGGCCCAGATGATCAACTGCGGCCATCCACCGCCCCTGCTGCTGCGGGATCAGCAGGTCACCGTCCTACAGGCGCGGCACCCCGTGCCCCCGCTGGGCATGTGCGAGCTGCCCGCCGCCGGCCACCGCACCGACCCGTTCGCCTTCGACCCGGGCGACCTCCTGCTGCTGTACACCGACGGCGTGATCGAGGCCCGCTCCCCGGAGGGGGCCTTCTACCCGCTGGCCGAGCGGGTCGCCTCGTTTCCCGCCTCCAACCCGGACGTCCTGCTGCGCCGGATCCACGACGACCTCGTCCGGCACGTCGGCGACCAGCCCGGCGACGACGCCGCGTTCCTGATCCTCGAACGGACGGCCTCCCACCACCTCCACCTCCCCCACCGTCCGCCGGACGGCCACCACCGGCTCCACGCCGACGGGTCCCCGCCTCCGGCGCAGCGCTGAAGCGGCACACGACGGAGCGGCCGCGCGCCCAGCGGACCGGACGGGTCCGCTCCAGCCCGGCGGGGGTCAGACCGTGGCCCGCGAGCGGGCGTGCCGTGCGGCGTACTCGTCCGGATAGCGCTCGGTGAACCGGACGGCGAGGACCAGGAGGGCGACCGGGACGACCCAGTTGAGCCAGTCCGACGAGCCGTCGGTGTGGATGGCGACGAGGCCGAGCAGCGCGATGACCAGGAACACTCCGCTCCAGACGGCCGTGAGGACGCGGTTGATGTGCCGGAACGCGGGCGAGTCCCAGTACTCGCGCGGCGTCGACTCACGGGCGTACTGGGCCGTGAACGGATCGAACGCGAGGGACACGAGGGCCACGACGGCGATCACCCCGTTGGCCACGACCTGTGCGTAGGTCTCCAGCCAGATCAGATCGTGCCGGTCCACGGCGAGCGCGAGCACACTGAGCACCGCGAAGAAGACGATGCCCGTGACCTCCAGGATCTTCGGCCGGCCGCGGCGGATGTCACCGACGTTCAGCACGACCGCTGCCAGCAGGGCGGCCAGCGCCGCGTACTTCCAGGTACTGGGGCCGGCCACGACATCGAAGATGATCCACGGCGCGAACGCGAAGAAGATGTTGCCCGTTCGTCCGCCCGGTTCGGTACCTGCCACTGCGCGTCTCCCGTGGGGGCGGTACGGGGTGGGGCCCGGCGCCCCTCCACTCCCGACCATCGTGGCTCCCACCTGCTCCGTTCGCATCCGAGACACCGGTGCCGCCGAAGGCGCGGGGGCGTCCCGCGCCGGTGTCCGAGTAGCGAGGCCGGACGCCCCCGGGCCACGATGGAGGGAGATCGACCCGACGCAGGGGGCGTACGCAGGGAGGCTCCCGTGGCGCACACCTTCGGAACCGACGTCGTGGTGGCGGGTGCGGGCCCGGTGGGTCTGACCGCCGCCGCGGAGCTGCGCAGACGTGGGGTGCGCTGCCGGATCGTCGACCGGCTTCCGGAACGGCTGCCGTACGCGAAGGCGGTGGGCATCCAGCCGCGGACGCTGGAGATCTGGGACCACATGGGGCTCGCCCGCACCGCCCTGGAGGCGGCGGTGCCGATGTACGGGCAGCTGGCGTACGTCAACGGCGTCGAACAGGCCCGGATCGACCTCGTACTGCCACCCGAAGTGCCGTACGGCTTCGCCGCGTTGCCGCAGTACGAGACCGAGCGCATCCTCGACGGATTCCTCGCGCGCCTCGGGACCGGGATCGAACGGGGCACGGAACTGGTCTCGTTCAGCCAGGACGACGACGGCGTGACCGTCGCGCTGCGGTCGGCGTCCGGGGCCGAGGAGGAGGTCAGGGCCCGCTACCTGATCGGCTGCGACGGCGCGCACAGCCTGGTGCGCAAGGAGTTGGGTCTCGCCTTCGAGGGCAGCGCGTTCCCGGAGGAGTACATGCTCGGTGACGTGGAGGTGGACTGGGACCTGCCGTCGGGGTACGGGGTGCGCGCCATGCACCGGGACGCCGACGGCGAGGTGGACGACCTGCTGGTGTGCATCCCGCTGCCCGGCCGGGGACGGTACCGGATGTCGATGATGGTCCCGCCCGAACTCTCCGCGGCCGGAAGGCGGGACGGGCCGGCCGGGCCGGCCGACGGTGTCGTCCACGGTCTGGAGGGCGGACACGCCCCCGCGCTCTCCGACATCCAGGCGGTGCTGGACCGGCTGTCCCCGCAGCCGACGACCGCCTCGTCCCTGCGCTGGTCCTCCGTGTTCCGCATCAGCCACCGGATCGTCGACCGCTACGGCGAGGGCCGGGTCTTCGTCGCCGGGGACGCGGCGCACATCCACCCGCCGACCGGCGCCCAGGGCATGAACACCGGTATCCAGGACGCCTGGAACCTGGCCTGGAAGCTCGCCCTCGCCGTCAGGGGCGGGACACACCCCGGTCTGGCGGCGAGTTACGACGCCGAGCGGCGGCCGGTCGGTGAGGAGGTCGTCGCGCGGACGGTCCGGCACGCCACCCAGGGCGTCCAGGCGGACCCGCTCGACCCGCGGACCATGATGCTGCGCGAGGCCCAGCTCCTCGTCGGCTACCGCGGCAGCCCGCTCGTCGACCCGGTGTCCGAGGGACCCGGACCCCAGTCGGGCGACCGGGCACCGGACTGCACCGGGCTCGCGGCACACATCGCCGTCCATCCCCTGCGCCTGTACGACCTCCTGCGCGACCGCGGGCATCTGCTGCTGCTGTACGGGGACGGCGAGCGGAGCGGACAACTCGCCGACGCGGCAAGGGAGTTCTCCCAAGGACGCGTCGCCACCTGTGTGATCCGGCCGGCCGGCGCCTCCACGGACACCTCCGGTCCGCCGGTGTACGTCGACGCACTCGGCGAGTTCGCCCGCCTCTACGCGGTCGACGACCGGCCGACCGCCTTCCTGATCCGCCCCGACGGGTACATCGGCGCCCGCTTCTCCCCACCGACGGCGACGCGGCTCACGGCCCACCTGGCCCTTACCTTCGCCCCGAGCCCCGGGACGTAGCGGCGCTGTCCCGACCGTCCGGCGGCGGCCTCGACTCACCAGGATCAGTCCATCAATCGGGCCGCGAGGGTCGCGCCGAGCTCCCAGCATGCCTCGATGTCGGCTTTGGCGGGCTCGCCGGTCACCTTCGCGGCCTCGGCCGCGCGGCGCCAGCCGAGACCCGTCGTGATCGACTCGATGCCGCGCACGGCGCCGGTGACGTCGTTGCCGCCGTGCACGTAATAGCCGAAGGGGCGCCCGGCCGTCGTGTCCAGGCACGGGTAGTAGACCAGGTCGAAGAAATGCTTCAGCGCGCCCGACATGTAGCCGAGGTTCGCCGGGGTGCCCAGCACATAGCCGTCGGCGGCGAGCACGTCCGAGGCGGTCGCTTCCAGCGCCGCCCGCCGCACCACCCGGACGCCCTCGATCTCGGGCGCGGTCGCGCCGGAGACCACGGCTTCGAACAGGGCCTGGCAGTTGGGCGAGGGTGTGTGATGCACGATCAGCAGAGTAGGCACACCCGCACCCTGCCGCGCCGCCCGCCACCACCGCAAGCACCACCCCGCCGAGCCGCGGCCTCTCCTGAGCCCGGGCCCCCTCAGACGGCCATGGCCTCCTGCAGCCAGCGGGACACCCGGTACGGGAGCCACCACGCCAGGTCTCCCACGTGCAGGACGAGGTGTTCGGCGGTGAAGTCGGCGAGGACGTCCGCGGGCACGTCGGTCCGGGCGGCGCCACGGTCCAGCACGGCGATGGCGTCCCGGTAGTGCGGCTCGTCGGCGGTGAAGCGGCGCAGGTCGCCCCAGCGGCGGTCCCGGATCTGCACGAAACCGGGGCCCTGACGCCACACCAGCTTGCAGAGGTAGTGGCGGGTCCGCCAGGCGTGCAGGGCCTCGTCGGCGTCGGTGAGACCGGTGATCCCGCGGGGCGGGTGCAGATGGGAGAGCAGTTTCCACCGCTCGGCGTCGCCGTCCGGCGGGAGCCGCAGGTCCCAGTCGACCTGGACGGCCCGCGCGGTCAGGTCGCGGATCAGGCGGAGCAGGTCCACGGCCCGCCGGTGCGCGGCGGCGCCCTCGGCCGCGAGGTCGACCGGCTCCTCCAGTTCGACGAGCCGTACGCCCATCTCCCAGAGGCGGTCCGCGTCGGCGGCGCCGCCCACGACCGGGATGCGCCCCAGCGACATGCCGGGGAGCAGGCGGGCCTCGGCGTCGTGGTCGCGCCACGCCCGCACGGCCGGGTTCGGTGCGGTCTGCGTTGTCATCGTGTGCGGTCTCCGTCGGGTCGTCGTGTTCCGGTCGGCGGTGGCTGTCACTGTCCGGTCCGTCGGCCGGTCCTTCAGGAAAGTGCGGGGGCCGGCGTCTGTGCCGTCGGGTCCTGCTGATCCGAGGTGGCGGTGCCGGACGGCTCGGAACGCGGAGGCCGGTGTGCGTGGGCCATGTAGTCGAGGCGGAGCAGATCCTGGTTGACGGAGGCCGGCGCGAGGTGGACGTACTGCCCGGCGTCCGTGAACAGCAGGCCCCGCTCGGCCCACAGGTCCAGCAGCCGCTGGACGTCCTCCTGGACGACGTCCTCGAAGCCGACGGGGTCGTCGTTCAGCTTGCGCAGGAGGGCCGACGCGGTGTGGGGCTGGTCCAGCAGCCGGAAGGCGGCGATCTCGAACGGATCGGACAGGCACAGGGTCCGCCAGTCGAAGGCCTCACGCCGGCTGACCAGCACGATCCGGTCGCCGAGATCGGTATGGGTCAGGCGCGCGTCCACATGGCGCTTCTTCCACTGCGCGATCCCGGCGTTGAGCTCGTCGACGGTCTCCGCGGTGATCCCGCGTTCGGGCGCCTCGAAGACATAGGCCAGGTCGTACAGTTCGGCCTCGGGAAGGTCGTAGGTGAAGCGGTAGTGCTCCTCGGGGCGCAGGCCGGTGAAGCCGAGTTCGGGCTGCTTGAAGTAGGGGCTGAAGCGTTCGATGGCGATGCGGGCCGACAGGTCGACGGGCGGGTTGAGGTGTTCCAGGGCCGGAAGCTGGCGTATGACGGGCTCGTAGTCCTGCGCGGTCTCGCCGGGGAATCCGTGCAGGTAGTTCCATGAGACGGAGAGCCCCGTCTCGGCCGCGTCGCGGAGCATCCGGACGTTCTGGCAGCCGCTGACGCCCTTGTCCATCAGGTCCAGCACACGGCTGTTGAGGCTCTCGATGCCCGGCTGGACGTAGATGAGCCCGGCGTCGGCGAGGACCTGGAGCTGCGGGCGGCGCATGTTGGCCTTGATCTCGATGTGCATGCGCAGGTCGTGGCCGCTGTCGATGATGCGGGGCAGGACGGTCTTCAGGTAGCCCATGTCGAGGATGTTGTCGACGACGTACATGTCCAGGACGCGGTGCCGGCGCGCGAGGTCCATGATCTCCTCGTAGAAGACGTCCGGGCTCTTGCTGCGGAACTGCATGAAGGAGCCGTTGAGTCCGCAGAACGTGCAGTGGTGCTTCTCTCCCCACCAGCAGCCGCGCGCGCCCTCGACGACGAGTTTGGGCTCGACCCAGTTGCGTGCCACGGAGGCGGCGAGGCGTTCGAAGTAGCCGCTGTAGTCCGGGGGAAGGATCGCGGCGGGCGGCAGCGGGCCGCTCGGCATCGGGTTGGCGACGGAGGTGCCGTCGGCCGACCGGTGGCACAGGCCCGCGACCGCGGCCGGTTCGGGCTTCTCGCCCTGAAGCGCCGTCAGCAGCTCGGGGAACGCCTGCTCGCCCTCGCCGCGCACGACGTAGTCGACGAAGGGGAAGTTACGGTGGACCGAAGCTCCTTGTTCCGCGTCGCAGTTGGCCCCGCCCATGGCCGTGACGATGTGCGGGGCGAGCTTCTTGACCTGGCGGGCGGCCGCCAGCGCCGCGGTGTTCTGCTGGAACGTGGAGGTGAAGCCGACCACGTCGGGCTCGGCCGCGACGATACGGCGGGCGATCTCGTCGATGAACTCCGGTACCTGTGCGTGCAGTTGACGGGTCATCCGCATCCGGGACTTGCGCAGCTTGCCCTGCATGACGCGGGTGAACTCCGCGTCCCGCCAGCCGGGGTCGTCGTACAGCGCCGAGGAGAAGACCCAGTCGCCGCAGCCGAGGAAGTAGGAGGAGAGCGCGTAGTACTCGTAGTCCTCTGCGGAGAACTCGGTGCGGCTGGTGATCCAGTCGGTGAACTCCAGGTTGGCGTGCAGCACTTCGCAGGTGGCGCCGGGTACCCGCTCGTCGACGCTGCGTTTGAGGATGCCGAGGGCCAGGGAGGGAAGGTCGATGGGCGACCAGGGCATGTTGACCAGAAGGACGCGCACGGACGACTCCTTGTGAGGGCGCGGGAACGGGAGGGGTGCCCGGCCGGCCCGTGGTGGACCACGGGCCGGCCGGGCGGTGGGTCACTCTTCGTCGTCGCCGCCCTCGTCGGCGTTGCGGAACGGGATGGTGATCGTGATGCCGATGCCCGGCCTGCGGTTCTCCTCGTCGCCCGCGAGCGGGTCGTTGTGGATGATGTCCTTCTGCACGGTGGTTCCTCCTTCGGTGGGTGGTGCTGTGCATGGCCCGGTCCCACTGGTGCTTCAGTGGGACCGGGATCCCCCGACTCGCGCCGGGGGACGCTGTGGACCGGCCGGCCGGTGCGCGGCGGGCAGGTGGGTGTGCAGGAAGCGCAGGGACCGGCGCAGTACGGAGACGTGGGCGGCGCCGTCGTAGCCGTCGTGGCCGGTGTCCAGCCACATCGCCTCATGCGGTACTCCCGCCCGCTCCAGGGCTCCGAGATAGCTGCGGATCTGTCCGGGAGGGCACTTGGCGTCCTTCGTCGCGCCCACCACGAGCAGCGGCGCGGCCACGTCGGCCGCGTAGGTGATCGGGGAGCTCCGCGCGTAGCTCTCGGGCATGTCGTCAGGGGTCCCGCCGAACAGCCGTACGTCCAGGGCGCGGAGCGCAGGCGTGGTCGAGCGGTGGGCGGCGGCCCAGTCCGCGACCGGCTTGACGGCGACGCCGGCCCGCCAGAGGCCGGGGCGGGTACCGAGGGCGAGCAGGACGAGATAGGCGCCCCATGACACGCCCCACAGCGCGGTCGCGTCCCCGGCGATCATCCGGCGCCGTACGAGCTCGGCCCGGACGGCGACGAGATCGCGCACCTGGGTGTGCCCGACGCCGTCCGTGAACGCCCGTCGCCAGTCGGGCCCGTATCCGGTGGAGCCGCGGTAGTTGACGCGGACCACGGCGTAACCGGAGGCGACGAGCGAGTGCACGGTGGCGTCGTACGCGTCCCGGTCGTGGTCGGCCGGTCCGCCGTGGACGAGGAAGACGGCCGGTGGCGGTACGGCGAGGCGCCGCTCCGGCAGGCTGAGCAGGCTGTGCACCCGGCCGTCCGGACCGGGTGTCCACCAGTCGGTGTGGTGGCCGGGCACGACGGTCGCGGGGCCGGCCGGTGGCAGCGGGGTCTCGTCGGTGGCGTGCGCCACGGGCGAATGCGCCGTGTCGGTCCATACGTAGTGCAGGGCATCGCCGGGGCGCGGCGCCGCGTCCAGGAGGCTGCCCGCGGGCGTGGGGACGGGGGTACGGCGACGGGTGCGCGGCTCGACGCGGTGCAGCAGGGAGCGGCCGTGCCGTTCCTGACGGACCAGGACCGCGCGGCCGTCGGGGTACCAGCGGGCGGTGATCTCGGTGTCGAAGGAGCACCATGGGAGAGCGGTCATTCCGGCCGCGGGCGTCCAGGTGGCCAGGACATAGCGGTGCCCGTTCTCCCGCACGAGCAGCAGGTCGCGGTCTCCAGGCCGCGGGGAGAAGCCCAGGCACCACAGCCGCGCCGGCGCCCCGGGCCCACCGGGGCGGCCGGTCGCGTCCTCGGGTCCGGGAGTCGCGGGCTCGTCCGTCGCGCCGGCGGAGGCGCCCACGCCGGCGGCCGCGGAACCGTCCGCCACACCTCCAGCGTCGCCCCTGGCCCAGCCCGCGACTTCGACCTCGACCTCGACTTCGACTTCGACTTCGACTTCGACTTCGACTTCGACCTCAGCCCGGTCCTCGGCCCCGGCCCTGGCCTCGGCCTCAGCCCGGAGCCTGACGTCGGCCTCAGGCCCGAACTCGGCCTCAGACCCGGCCCTGGCCCTGGCCCTGGCCGCAGTCTCGACCTCAGCCCGATCCTCGGCCCCGTCCCCGGCCTCGACCTCAGCCCGGAACCTGACCTCTGCCTCGCCCCCGGCCCCGAACTCTGCCTCTGCCTCTGCCCGGACCCCGACCTCGGCCTCGGCCCCAGGCCCAGCCCAAGCCCCGGCGTCCGCAGAGAGGGCTCCGCCCCTTGATGGTCCAGGTTCTCCACTCCCCGAGAGCACGGCCACCGGCTCGCCCCGTGCGGTCAGGACGGTGACCGCCGGGTCGTCCCCGGGCGCCGCCGCGAGGGCGAGCAGATCACCGTCCGCGCTGATGCCGGCGAGCCGGAACGGGGCAGGCGTGCGGAGCACGACGCGCGGGGCGCGGCCGCGTCGTCCGACCAGGAGGGTCGTGGTGTCGGCGTCGGCGACGGCCGCCGCGACCGTCCCGTCCGGTGCCATGGCCAGACCGCGCGGCTGCCCGGCGGGCGCTCCGGGCAGGGCGGGCAGCCGCGGTCCGCCCTCGAACGCCCGGAACCACCAACGGCCGTTCCCCTCCGCGTCGTCCTCGAACCACCACACGTGGGCGTCGGCGTCGATCGCGCAGTGCGCCGTCCCGCCGGGGCGGTCGGTGACCTGGCGGACCGTGCGGGCGTCCGCGTCCCAGGTGAACACCTCGCAGCGCCCCTCGGCGTCGCCGACGAAGACCATGCGGGCCGGGTCGTCGGAGCAGACGTCCGGCAGAGCCCCGCGGAACACCCGGTACGGATCGGTCATGGCCGTCGCTCCTTCCCGGTCGAGGGTTCGGCCGAAGGCCCGGAGGAACGTCCGGCGAAGGGTCCCGCCGAGCGCCCGGTCGAGGGGGCGGCCGAGGTCCCCGTCGAAGACTCGGGCGAAGTCCCGGACGACGGCTCGGGCGCGTCATCGGGTCGGCGGGCCGCGTCGGCCGGGGCCGGGGTGAGCGCCCCGCGGGCGGTGATGTGGGTGTATCCGGCGAGCACGGTCACGGCCACGGCACACAGCAACGCCGGTGCCCGGGGGCCCACTTCGGTCACCAGGGCCGCGGCGGCGGCCGGCGCTCCGGCGGCGGCGAGCGCCGCCGCCGACCCGATGACGGCGCCGGCCCGCGACTGCGCCTCGCGGGGCGTGGCGGCGATCGCGGCACTGGACAGTACGACCGTGATCACCGGCACGAGAACACACAGCCCCGCGAAGGCCGCCCCGAAGGCCCAGGGACCGTGGGCCGCGCCGAGCGCGGCCGGCGGAACGATCAGCAGCCAGGTCGTCGTCACCAGGGCGCGGCGCGGTCCGAACCGTCGCACGACCCGCACCGACAGCAGCGAGCCGAGCAGCCCCGCCGCTCCCGCGACCGCCAGAACCAGTCCCGTCGAGGCCGTACCGCCGTGCGCGCCGAGCACGAACAGGACGGTGAAGGACAGCAGGGTCACCACACCGCTCGCCACCGACGTCCAGGTCACCACGAGCCTCAGTACGGCGGAGCGGGCGACGAGGGCGAGCCCGGCTCCGGCCTCGCCCGGCAGCGCGCGCATCCTCCGCAGGACGCCGGGGTACGGGCCCCGCCGCTCGCGCGGTGCGTCGACGGGGGTGCGGATCGCTCGGACGCCGAGCGCCGTGACCGCGTAGGAGACGGTGTCGGCCAGGAAGGGCAGGGGCCTGGCCAGTTGGAACAGCACACCGCCGAGGGCGGGGCCGGCAACCAGGGCGGCCTGGTCGCCCGTCTGTATCCCGGCCGCGATCCGCGGCAACTCGTCCGGATCGGCGGCGAGATGGACGAGTGCGCCGCGCCCGGCCGCCTCGTAGGCCACCGCGCACAGCCGTTCGGCGAGGGCGAGCGACACGAGAATCCACAACGCGGTACGCCCCTGCGCCACGGCGACCGCGAGGCCCGCCATGGCCGCGGCGGCCAGCAGTGCCGAGGCGATCATGATCCGTCTCCGGTGGCCACGGTCGGCGGGCACGGCGACCAGGGGGCCGACGGCCACGCCCGTGAGAGCGGCGGCGCTGGCGAACGCACCGGCCACGGCGGGGCCGTGACCCAGGTGCAGGAGCAGCAGGGGGAACACGACTCCGGAGGTCTGGGTTCCGAGGCCGTCGACCGCGTTGGTCAGCCACAGCAGCCGTAGATCGCGTCGGCCCCGGTCGGAGGTCAGCCGGGCCGCGGCGGCGGAGCGCCGCCCGCGCCGGCCGCGAGAGCCCCTGGACGGCTGCGCCGCCGCACCTTCGTCAGCCATCCCCACCTCCCCCGTGCTCCCCGTGCCGACCCACGACACTCCCGGGCCGGAAGGTCGCGCAACGCGCCAGGAACCGACGGACCAGCCATGTCCGGCTCGTCCGCGAGTGCAGAAAATGTGTACGAAGTGCGAAAGTGAGCCGGAGCCTAATCACCGGCCACCGACAGCGACAAGGGCCCTACGGAACGGGAACCCGGGCCGGTGCCGGGCGCATTGGCCGGAGGACGACGGGCCGCGCCCACCCCGGCCGCGCGGGGCCCGGCCGACGCCCCGCTGGTTGCCCGTGAGGGGGAACCGTCCCCGTGTTCGTTCGCCGCCGCGCAGCGACCGGCAGGAGCGGATTACACTCGGCGCACCCCCGCCGACGTACGTCACCTGCGCGCACACCCGCACCACGGGTCCGCGGCGTCCGGCGCGCCGATCACCCGATGTCGATTGCACCGGGCAACCGCCACCCCGCCCGGCCGCGCGGAACCGGCGCCGCCGCCGTCCACTTCCGGCCACGGGGAACGCGCCGGTGCCACACGGCGAACGGCACGATCAAGCTCGGTTATTGGCCGACAATGCGCGCCACGTCCGTGCAAACAGTAATCAATCACTCCACTTCACCCCGCGCGTTTCGGCCCGGCGGGGAGGACTCGGGCCCCTCCGGGGAGCTGATATGATCGATCTTGAGCCCGCGCCGAACACTCGGTGACGAGCCCGGCGTTGGTGGTCCAAGGAAAGACGTCCCGCTTCCTGCGGGGAGATGCAGGTGCAAGGCCTGCCCGGCGCTCGACAAGTACCGCCTCCGGTCATCCCGGAGGCGGTACTTTTTTGTGCGGCCGCGAGGCCTGTCTGCGCGGCCGGAAGTCCGGGCGCTCGCCGTCAGCGGCTCCGCAGGCCCGCGCTGATCGCCCTTCCCGCGCGCTGGACGACGTCCGCGAGACGGTCCAGCCGGTGCCCGGAGTCGGTGACGACGGACAGCGCCGCCACCGTGACACCGCCGGGACCCTTCAGCGGCACGGCCACACAGCACACGCCCGTCACCAATTCCTCACGGTCGAAGGCGACGCCCTCCTCCCGGACGACGGCCGCCTCCCGTTCCCAGGCCGCGGGCTGCGGACCCACCGGCAGCCGCGGGTGCGCGCCCGCGACCAGCACCTTGCCCGCCGCGGTGAACCACGGCCACACGACATCGTGGCGCAGCCGATCGCGTACGGTGTCGGGCTCGCCGGCGGTCCAGTCCAGGACCAGCGTCTGCCCCTCCCGCAGTACGTTCACGCCGACCATCGCACCCGTCAGCTGCGCCAGACGTCGGGCCGACTCCCAGGTCGCCGCTCTGAGTCCGGGGTGCGGCTGCCACCGCTGGCCGAGCCGGAACAGCCTCGGCCCCATGCGGTACCCGCCGGCGCACCGCTCCACCGCGCCCAGGTCCACCAGTTGTTCCAGGAGCCGGTGAGCGGTGGTCTTGGGCAGACCGCAGTCCGCCGCGAGCCGGGTCAGACCCGCGACCTGGGCCCGCTCCAGCGCTCCCAGCAGCCCGAAGGCGCCCTCCAGTACGCTCCGTCCACCGGCGTCCGCGGCCGGCACGGCCACCGGCCGCACCGGCCGCACCGACTGCACCGACTGCACCTGCCGGTCAGCGTGCCGCGCCGGGTATCGGTCCGACCCCCTCGCGACGGCTGTCTCCGTGCGCTGCCTCTCATGCGTGTCCATCGTCTCGTCACACTCCCCCGTCACTTCCCCTGCGCTCCACGACGGACCGACGGCCGGCCGCGCGCGCCACGCGAGCACGTGGTCACCCCCGGCCGGTCGTGCCCGGAGCGGGTCCGTATCGCGTCCCTTCCCCACCACGGCGGTCGCGGGCATATGCGATTCCGCCGCGCCTTCAGCGTGGCCTCCGAGCGTTGGTCGCAACGTTGTCGATAACTTGTCGCCCAGCACTGGCGGATGCGCGACGGTGAAGGGCGATCTGCACGGGGGTGCGGACATCGTGCTGGAATTACGGCTGTTGGGCCCGGTGGAATTCGCGGAGCACGGACACGCGCGAGAAGTGGGTCCCCCGCAACGGAGGGCCGTGCTGGCGGCGCTGGCCGTCGACACCGCTCTGCCGGTCGCGACGGACGTCCTGATCACCCGGGTCTGGGGCACGGAGCCCCCGGACGGCGCGCGGCGGGCCCTGCACGCGCACATCGCGCGGATCCGCCGGCTGTGCGAGCGGCTCGACGGGATCGACGGGGTGCCGTTCCGGCTGGTGCGCCGGTCCGGCGGATACGTCCTGGAAGCGCGCCCGGACCAGGTGGACATCCTGCGTTTCCGGAACCTCGTCGGGCGGGCCCGGGAGACTGGGCGGTCCGACGACGCCCGGACATCCCTGCTGCGGGAGGCCCTCGGGCTCTGGCGCGGCGAACCGCTCGCCGGCCTGAGCGGCCAGTGGGCGGCGCGGGTGCGCGAGGCATGGCGGCGGCAGCACATCGACGCCGCCGTCGGATGGGCCCGACTGACCCTGCGGGCCGGAGACCCGGTCGCCGTGATCGGCCCGCTCGGCGATCTGCTCGGCGAGTATCCGCTGGTGGAGCCGCTCAGCGAGGCCCTCATGCGCGCGCTGCACGCCTCGGGCCGCGGCGCGGAAGCCCTCGACTGCTACGCGGCTCTGCGCCGGCGGCTGACCGAGGACCTCGGTTCCGACCCCTCGCCCGCCCTCCGGGAGGTCCACCAGGCCATCCTGCGCGGCCGGCTGTCCCGGCCTGCGGCGTGGCCGACCCCCAGTGGCACAGCCGATGACGCCACCCTCGCCCTGTCCCTCGTCCCGACGCCCCACGCTCCACCGACCGCGCCGACATCGCCGCCTCCGCCATCTCCTCCGCCGCCCGCCGCACCATCGCGGTCGGACGAGTTGCCGACCCAACTTCCCCTGGGTGTAAGGGGCTTCACGGGTCGCCAGGACGAACTCGCCCGGCTCGACGGGCTGCTCGCGGCGACGGACGACGGACCGCGGGCCGTAGTGATCTGCGCCGTGTCCGGTACCGCGGGCGTCGGGAAGACCGCCCTGGCCGTGCACTGGGCGCGCGGCGCACAAGGCGCTTTCCCTGACGGGCAGTTGTACGTGAACCTGCGCGGATTCGCGCCGGGCGGGACGGTCATGGGCCCGGCGGAGGCCGTGCGGGGCTTCCTCGATGCGTTCGGCGTGCCGCCGAGCCGCATCCCGGTGGGTCTCGACGCGCAGGCGGGTCTCTACCGCAGTCTGCTCACCGGGCGGCGCGTCCTCGTGGTGCTCGACAACGCCCGCGACGCAGAGCAGGTCCGCCCCCTGCTCCCCGGCTCGCCCGGCTGCATGGCACTCGTGACCAGCCGCAACCTGCTCACCGGCCTGGCCGCCGCCGAGGGCGCCCACCTCCTCGCCCTGGGACTGCTCACCCCCGACGAGGCCTTGGACCTGCTGACCGCCCGGCTGGGCACCGAACGGACCGAGGCGGAGCCGTCGCCCGTGCGGGAGATCGTCGACCGGTGCGCAGGGCTGCCCCTCGCGCTCGCCGTCGTGGCCGCGCGGGGCGCCGCCGGACCCCGGCTGCCGCTCGCCCGGCTCGCCCAGGAGCTGCGGCTGGCCGACAGCCGGCTCGACGCCCTCGACGGCGGGGAGCCGGCCAGCCAGATCCGGGCGGTGTTCTCCTGGTCGTATCACGCGCTGCGCCCCGAGGCCGCCCGGGTGTTCCGGCTCCTCGGACTGCATCCCGGACCCGACACGGGACTCCCGGCGGCCGCCGCGCTGGCCGGTGCGCGACCGGCGGAGATACGCCCGCTGCTCGCGGAACTGGTGCGTGGGCACCTGCTGACGGAGAGCGCCTCGCGCCGCTACTCCTTCCACGACCTGCTGCGCGCCTACGCCGCCGAGCTGGTCGCCACGCACGACAGCGCGACCGTCCGGCGCGACGCCACGCTCCGGATGCTGGACCACTACACCCACACGTCGCACCGGGCGGACGTGCTGCTGACCCCCCAGCCCCGTCCGGTACCGCTCCCGCCCCATCAACCAGGCGCCGAACCAATGGAACTGATGGATCATCAGCAGGCTCAGGATTGGTACGGGAGCGAGCTTCCCGTGCTCCTCGCCGTCGCGGACCGGGCCGCGGCCGAGGGCTTCGACGCACACACCTGGCGCCTGGCCTCGGCCCTCACCACCTTCCTGGACCGGCACGGACACTGGCGGGCGCTGGCCGCCGTACAGACCGCCGCCCTGGACGCCGCCCGGCGGCAGGGCGACACGGCGGGCCAGGCGGACGCGCACCGCGGTCTCGGACTCGCGCACGACCGGCTGACCCGGCGCGACGAGGCACGCACCCACTACCTGCTCGCCCTCCAGTTGTTCGGCGCGCTCGGCCACAGCGCCGGACAGGCCCGCACCCACCAGCACCTCGCCCGGATGAGCGCGGCGCAACAACTCCACCAGGAGGCCCTCGCGCACGCCCACCACAGCCTCACGCACTACCGGGCGGCCGACGACCGGGCCGGCCAGTCCGCCGCCCTCAACCACATCGGGTGGCTGCACGCCCAACTCGGCTACCAGGAGCAGGCACTTGTCCACTGCCGGCAGGCGCTGACGCTGGCCGAGGAGACGGGTGACCTGAACGGTCAGGCGCACACCTGGGACAGCCTCGGCTACATCCACCACCATCTCGCCCAGTACGCCCAGGCCGTCGACTGCTACCGGCAGGCCGTCACTCTGTTCCACCGGACCGGCGAGTTCCACAGCGAGGCCGTGAGCCTCGTCTGCCTCGGCGACATCCACCACGCCTGCTCCGCCCCGCGCGCCGCCCACGGCGCCTGGACGCGGGCGCTGGCCATCGCCGACCGGCTCGGCCTCGCCGACACGGATCCGCTGCGTACCGGGCTGCTCCCCCGGCTCCGCCTCCCCCACATCCGGGCCACGGCCGGACGGTCCCGCCCCGGTACCGTCCGCTCTCCCCACCGGCCGGGCTCGGCCCTGGCCTGAGTCCGGATTTCGCCGTCACCCGGTCCGCTCAACGGAACCGGCGGTGACACGACCCGTGCCGGACACCACGCTGCCTTCCGGCAGTCCCGCATCGCGGGGGCGGTCGATGGGCGCGAGGAGCCTTGGGCCCGGTGCACGCCGCCGCGCGGAGCCGACCCCTTCGCCGTCCGCCGCGCTCATCAAGATCCGAACGAACACGACTTGTCTGCATACGGGGGTGTGCATGTCGACATCGGATGTTTCAGGCTTATCGGTGATCGTGGGCCGTGAACCGGAACTCGGCGTACTGGAACAGGCGTTGGACGGGGCCCGCCACGGGCACGGCCGGACGGTCCTGGTCACCGGCGAGGACGGCATCGGGAAGACGCGGCTGGCTCTGGAGGCGGCCCGGTCGGCAGGCGAGCACGGTATGCGGGTCCTGGAGGGCCGGGCCAGCCCGGTCGGACCGGCCGTGCCGCTGCGCCCGCTGGCCGAGGCCCTGGCCCGGCTGTTCCGTGACGGGCAGGGACCGGACGGCCGGGCTCTCGGTTCCTACCGTTCCGTCCTGGGCCGCCTGGTCCCCGAGTACGGGTACGACTCCGAGCCCGCGGTCGAGCACGGCCCGGCGGCACCCGAGGGCCCCGGCGGCGCCGCGGTCCCCGACGTCTCACCGGTGCTGCTGGCCGAGTCGGTGCTGCGACTGGTCGCGGCGGCCGGGGAGGGCCGGGGCGCGCTGCTCGTGCTCGAAGACCTCCACGACGCCGACGCGGACACGCTGGCGGTGGTGGAATACCTGGCCGACAACATCGACCGGCAGGGCATCGTCCTGCTGGTCACCTTCCGTTCCGGGCCCGGCGCGCCCTGGGATCTCGCCCGCGCCCTGGCCCGGCGGCGCAGCGGCACCCTGCTCCACCTGCATCGGCTGAACCGCGCGGAGGTGGTCCGGCTGGCCGCCTCGGCGGGCACCGGCGGCGCCCCGCTGCCGGAGGAGAGCATCGACCGGCTGTACCGGGACAGCGGCGGCAACCCGTTCGTCGCCGAGGAGTTGCTGAGCATGGCGCCGGCCGACGGTGTCATCGCGAACCACCACCCCGGACGTCCGCAGGGCACGGGAGTCCCCGCGGTGCCGCCGGCCGTCGAGCACAGCATCGTCCAGCGTGCCCAGCGGCTCGGACCCGAGGGATGCCGGCTGCTGTCGGCCGCCGCGGTGTTCGGCGAACGGTTCCCCGTCTCGGTGCTCGGCCGGACCCTCGGCGTCCCGGAGCCGCAACTGTTCGCGTATCTGCGGTCGGCCGTCTCCTCGGGGCTGCTGACGGCCGACGGTCCGACCTCGGACTGGTACGCCTTTCGCGCTCCGATGACGGCGGCCGCCCTGCTCAGCCGGCTCACGCCGGCGGATCGGGCCGCGCTGGCCGGGCGGGGCGCCGCGACGGTCGGCGAACTGCACCCCGGGCTGCCGGGTGACTGGTGCCGCTACAGCGCGGAACTCCTGCGCTCGGCCGACGACGGTCCGGCAGCCGCACGCCGCTTCGCCGAGGCGGGCGGCCGGGCCCTCACGGCGGGACGGGCGGAGGCGGCGACCGATCTGCTGACCGTCGCGTGGGAACTCCTCGACGGCTGCGACGACCTGCGGTTGCGCGCCGATGTCCTCGCGGCGCTGCTGTCGGCGCTGGAGGCGCGCGGCGAGACCGCCCGTGGTCTCGGACTCGCCTGCGCCCTGGACGAGTTGGGCGGTCCGGGAGTGGACGCCGAACGCGTGGCGATGCTGCACACCGGGCTGGCCCGGCTCTGCCGGGCCGACGGAAGGCCGGCCGAGGGGCTCGCGCACGTGGACGCCGCGCGCACGGTGCTGGGACCGGACGCGGGAGACCGGCACACGGCTCCCGTGAACGCGGTGGGGGCGAGCCTCCTGCCGAGTTCACCGCGGGAGGCCGAACGGCTCGCCGAACGCGCCGCCGACCAGGCGGAACGGGCCGGCCTGCCGCTGGCCGCCTGCGAGGCCTGGCGGGTACGGGGCCTACTCGCGCAGCAGCGGGGTTCGCACACCGCGGTGCTCTGCTTCGACCGGATGCGGGACCTGGCCGACGTACACGAACTGCCGCTGTGGCGGCTGCGCGCGATGGCCGACCAGGCGAGTGAGCGGTGGCTGACCGACGGGGACCGGGCGTCACTCGTACGGGCGAGGCGGCACGCCCGGCACCTGGGCGCGACGGCCGTGACGACCGGCGCCGACCTGCTGCTGAGTCTGGATCATGTGCTGCGGGGCGAGTACACGGCGGCGGAGGCCCTCACCGAGGCCTGCGAGGAGCAGGCGCGAGGCCCGGGACTGTCCGGCGGCGACGCCCTTTTCCTGGCGGCCGTGCGAGGCATCCGTACGGCCCACCAGGGGCTCCGTCCCGACATGGAGCGGTTCCCGGATTCCGAAGCGTCACCGTGGTCGCCGCTGGTCCGGGGGCTGGGTGGCGCCGTGGGCGCGCTGCTGGCCGAGGACCGGGAGCGGGCGCGCCTGGACCTGGCCGAGGCCGCGGCACGGGAGGCCGTGGCACCGGCGCCGTATCCGCTGGCGGGACGGTTCGGACTGGGTCTGCTCCTCGACGTGCTCGCGGGAGACGCCGACGCGGCGGACCATGCCGTGGTGGCCGCGGCGGAGGCGGGCCGGCTGCGGTGGAACCGGCACTTCCTGCTGCTCGCGCAGGCCGTCCTGCTGGGCCGTCAGGGGCGGGGTACGGAGGCCGCCGCGGCGAGGACGGAGGCCACACGGCTCGGGGAGCCGTACGCCATGGCCGTACATCTGGGTCTGCGGTTGGTCGGGGAGGCGGCCTGCGCCGACCGGTGGGGTGATCCGGTGCCGTGGCTGCGCCGCGCCCAGGAGTACTTCCACCAGGCGGGAGTCCCGGCCGTCGCCCGCTCGTGCCGGACGCTGCTGCGCCGTGTCGGTGTGGTGGTCCCCCATCGGGTGGCCGCGGGGCGGGTGCCGGAGCGACTGCGGGTGCTCGGCGTGACGGAACGGGAGTACGAGGTCCTCCTCCTCATGACGGACCGGCCCGACAACCGCAGTCTGGCCGCCCGGCTGTTCATCTCCCCCCGGACGGTCGAGAAGCACGTCGCCAGCCTCATCCTCAAGACCGAGCAGCCCAACCGGGCGGCGCTCAACGCGTACGCGGCCCGGCTGAACCGGGGCGAGCGGTAGGGACCTCGGGCGGCCCCCTTATGTCTGGGGGCCGCCCACCACGCCCGGAACGCCGTTCACCCAAGGGGCGTTCACGCCTCCCTAGGGGTGCCGCCCGATCGGCCGGTCACGCGGCCGGCCGTCGGCGGTCAGCCGTCCGACGGAAGGATCTTCTCCAGCCAGGTGACGACCGTCCGCGCCACCTCGTCGGGCGGCGGCATGGTGATCCCCGGCGCGTTCTCGCGCCGCCACAGCTCGAAGACGACCTGCTCCTGCGGATCGACCACGGTGTGGCCGTCGGCGCGCAGGGTGGCCACATGGCGTCGGGTGGGCGCCTTGGCCCACATGGCGCGGTTCATGTTCGGGAAGAAGAGGACCGGCCGTTCCGTGGCCAGCAGGACCGTCTGGGCCGGGGTCGCGGCGAGGCCGAGCGCCGCGGCGGCCAGCGTGTTCGCGCTGGCGGGCAGCACGACGACCGCCGCGGACCGCTTGGCGAACTCGGTGGGATTGAGGGCCGGATCGTCGCTGGTGTAGGCCTCGTCGGCGTACCACTCGGCGACCTGCGGCTGGACGAACCGTGCGGCACTGCCGGTCAGCAGCACCCGCAGGTCCAGGTCGATCTCCTGACGCAACCACGTCAGATAGACCGGGAGTTGACTCGCCGCGCTGGATCCGCAGGCGATGACGGACAGGGTGTCGTCTCGCATGCCCCCACCCTGCCGACCGCCGGCGTCGCGCCGCATGGGGGCGGCACCCCCATGCGCGGTCGCCGACCGCCCGGTGAATGCGGGGGATTTTCCCCCATGCCGTACGGCGGCGGCGATGACAGTGTCGTCCACCGAACCGCCGATTCGGCGGTCCTCTCCGCGAATGACCCGATCCGCTCAGGGAGGTGAATCCCATGAAGAAGATCACGGTTCGCAAGACGGGCTCCATCAAGCTCACGTCGTCCGCACAGGTCTACACGTTCGTCGGCTGCTGACGACATCGGTCCGTGACCCTGTCCACTGGGCCAGGGCGGCAGGGGCACGGGCCGTACCACCCGGTCACCGATCGTGCCGGGCGACGACCCGGCAGGCGAAGGCGAAGGAGGACCGTCACGCCATGTCAGCCATCGAATTCCACCCGCTGACGTTCGTCGACGAACGCGACGGCGTCGTGGTCGGCCGCTTCGACATCCAGTCGTACGCCGTGCTCCCCGACGACGGTGCGGCGCTGCTGCGCCGGCTCACCGACGGCATGCCGTTGGACGAGGCCGCCCGCTGGTACTCCGCCGAGTTCGGTGAGTCGGTCGACATGGGCGACTTCCTTTCCACCCTGCGCGAGTTGGGGTTCGTCAGGGACGGCGCCGACGAACCGTCCGCACCGGCGCCCGTGCGGCTGCGGCGACTGGGCGCGTGGGCGTTCTCGCCCGTGGCCTGGGCTGCCTACGCGGCACTCACGGCGGTGTGCGGCCTGGCGCTGGTGACGCATCCCGGGATCAGGCCGCGCCCCGACATCGTGTTCTTCAGCCCTTCCCTCGTGGCCGTCCAACTCTCGCTGGCGTTCGCCCAGTTGCCCGCCGTGAGCTGGCACGAGTTCTTCCATGTGCTGGCCGGCCGCAGGCTCGGACTGCCTACCCGGCTGTCGGTGAGCCGACGGCTCTTCTTCGTGGTGGTGGAGGCGCGGCTCGACGGTCTGTACGGCGTTCCGCGAAGCCGGCGCTATGTGCCCTTTCTCGCCGGGATGGTCGGCGACGTGCTGCTGTACAGCGCGCTGACTCTGGTGGGCCTGGCGGGGCCGTCCTGGGCGGCCGGGCCCGCTCTGGCCGTCGCGTACACCGTGCTGCTCCGGCTGGCCTGGCAGTTCTACATCTTCCTGCGCACCGACCTGTACTACGTCTTCACGACGCTGCTCGGCTGCACCGACCTGCACGGTGCGGCCTCCGCCCGTCTGCGCGAGAGACTGAGCCGGCTCCCGGGTGTCCGGCCTCCCCCGCCCGTCGACGAGTCGGCCTGGTCGCCGCGCGACCGGCTGATGGCTCCCTGGTTCGCGGCCCTGACCCTCGGGGGCGTCGCCTTCCTGCTGACGACCGCCGTGCTGGCCGTGATTCCGCTGATGGTGGGCTTCGTGACCCGGATGGGTCCGCGGCTGGCCCACGGCACGGCGGGCGGCGCCCGGTTCTGGGACTCGGTCACCTCCCTGGGTCTGTTCACCGTCGAAGCCGTCCTCCTGATCCTGGTCTCGCGCCGCGAGGCGGCCCGTGCCCGCACCCGAACGTCCTGAAGGGAGTCACCATGAACACCCACGTGTGGCACTCCGGTCCCGCCCGGCCGGGGTCCGCTCCGGCCGATGCCGCGGTCAGCTGCCATCGCCGGTTACGCGGTCCGTACACCGGAGCGGGCACGCTGATGCGGGCGCTGGTGCCCGTGATCCACGAAGGCAGCCCGGAGCTCGTACGCCAGCACGCCATCGAAATCCTTTCGGTGGCACCGGAGTTGAAGGACCGCATCGGCGCCGCGCCCGAGACGCTCACCTCGCTCGCGGTGCCCGAGGAACGCACCCGGATCTACGCGGCCGTCCGCACCCGCCGGCTGGCGCACGGACTGACGGAACTCCTCGCCTCGTATGTGACCCGGCGTGCGTCCGGGCCACTGGTGCTGGAGTTCACCGACGTCGACGAGGCCGACCACACCGACCAGGAGTTCCTCGCGATCCTTCTGCGGCGCACCCAGGGGACGGCGATCACCGTCACCGTGGGCACCCGCGGCAAGGACGTGACCGACGAGCTGGCCTCCGCACTCACCCGGTACGCACGTCCCGCGGCTGCGGTCCCTGCCCGGCCGGACACCCGCACCGGCACCGGCACCGGCACCGGCACAACGGTGGGCGAACTCCTGCGCGCCTACATCGACTCGGACGGCACCTCCGACGATCCGGCCGCACTGGCCGCCTACGAGGCGGCGGAACCGGAGTTGCGGGCGCGGCTCCACGACGAACGCGCGGCGCGACTGGTGCGCGACGGCGACTGGAGTCTGCGCCTGGGCGCGGTCCCCTACCACCTCGAACACGGCCGCGACCCCGCCAAGGCGGGCGGCGACGCTCTCCACGAGGCCATCTACTACTGCGCCGGGCTCGGGTTCTGGCACGCGATCCTCGGCTTCGCCCCGCGCGCCAGGGCCCTCACCGATCCCGAGGACGCCGAGAGGTACTGGGACTTCAGCGGAAAGATGGCCTCGTCCCTGGCGCTGCTCGGACGTACCCGGGAGGCGGAGTCGCTCTACCTGGAGGTGCGGGCACGTTACGCGCTGCCGATGGCGCAGATGTTCACCGGATACGCCATGGCGATGCTCTACACCCGGCTGCACCCGCGGGAGTTGAGGGACCATCACCTGGCGAAGACCTATCTCAGCAACACGATCACTCTCGCGTCGCTGCTCCCCGAACCGGAGGAGCGGATCTTCCACTCCGTGTTCCAGCGCAACGGACTCGCCCTGGTGGAGATGCACTTGGGCCATCTCGACGTGGCGTACGCCCTCGTGTCCGAGGGACTGGAGCGTCTGGACCGGGAACTTCCGGCCGAACGGCACCGGTTGCACCGCTCGGTCCTGGTCCACAACCGCGGCCGGGTCCACGCGGGCCTGGGCCGGCTCGCCGAGGCCCTGGCGGACCACACGGCCGTCATCGCGCTCGACCCGAACTATCCCGACTACTACTTCGACCGGGCCGACCTCCACCGGAAACTGGGCGACCGGGCCGCCGCGCTTGCGGACTACGACAAGGCCGTCTCGCTCAGCCCGCCGTTCTGGGAGGTCCACTTCAACCGGGCGGACCTGCGGGCCCAACTGGGGGACACCGAAGGCGCGATCGCCGACCTGGCACGTGTCGTGGAACTCGAACCCGATCAGGCCGACGCCCGCGTCAACCTCGTCGGCCTGCTCCTGGAGAACGGCGACTCCGAGGCCGTCGTTCCGCTGCTCGACGAGGGACTGCGGCTCGATCCGGCCGAGGCGCGCCTGCTCCAGGTGCGGGGCCAACTCGCCTGGGAGTCCGGACAAACCGACCTGGCCCTCCGGGACTTCGATCTCGCGCTGGAGGCCGACCCCGACTGCGTTCCGGCGCTGGCGAGCCGTGCCACCCTCGCCTTCGAGTCCGGCGATCGGGACACGGCACTCGACCACCTGACGCGTGCCGTCGACACCGAACCCGGCAACCCCGACCTGCTGTACAACCGGGGTTACGTGTACCAGGCGGCGGAGCGGTGGCAGGCGGCCGTGGCCGACTACACGCGGGGGCTCGCCCTCCCCGGCGCCGACGTGGGTGAGCTGCTGAGCCAACGCGCCCTGTGCCACCGTGCGTTGGGTGACCGATCGGCCGAGCGCGCCGATCTGGACGCCGCCCGAGCCGCTTCGGGCCCCGCACTGACGGCCGGTGCGGCGTGACCGCGCTTCCGCTGCCGTCGGATGTGGTCCCGGCGCCCTTGCCGCGCCGCGACGGCTTCCACGCGTTCATGCGGGCCTGGGCCACCGGGATCGCCGTGGTCACGAGCCGACGGGACCGGCGGTCGGTGGGCTGCACGGTGACGGCGTTCACCTCGGTGTCGCTGCGACCGCCGCTGCTGCTGGTCTCGCTGGCCCGGGGAAGCCGCACCCTGGCCGCGCTGGAGGAGTACGGCTCCTTCGGCGTGAACGTGCTCCCGGCCGAACACGCCCAGCTCGCCGAGCACTTCGCCACGGCGCCCGGCGACCGGTTCGCCGGGGTCGCCCATCACCTCACCGAAGGAGTGCCCCTCCTGGAAGGGGCACTGGCGACCGCGGTCTGCCAGGTCGAGCACACCTTCACCGTGGCCGACCACACGCTGGTCCTGGGCCGTCCGGGCCGGTACGGCGGCGTGCGCGAGGCCGCGCCGCTGATCCGCTTCGACGGCACCACCGTACGACTGCCGCGATCGTGACCGGACCCGGTCCATGGCGCGCCGCCGCCACCGCGCCCCGAAGGAGGAACCCCATGGAACCGTCCGCCCCACACGGCACCGGCGCCGGGAACGATCGCGGGCGCGGGCGCGCTCGCTCCCACCGCCGGGACGACCCGCTCACCCAGCTGTCCGAGGAGTTCGACGGTGTCCGCGACGTCTGGCGTACGGCGTCGGGGGCGGTCTGCGTCGCGGACCCGGCCGCCGCCCGTGACGTGCTGGGCAACCGCCGTGCCACGGTCGTGGAGACCTCGGACTTCTACCGCACCCGCCACGGGGTGTTCGGACCCCGTGGCGCGCAGATCGAGATCGGGCGGAACGCGAGGACGCTGCTGCGCCGGCATCTGCGGGAGCGGCGGTCCGAACTGCCGGGCCTGGTCGCGGAACGGCTCGCGCCGCGCAGCGACTGGCCCGACGCGGGCAATCTGCTGGTCCACCGGCATCTGCGCGACGCGCTGCTGTGCCCGGACACGCCCGGCCGGCTCCGCGCGGCCGTCGAGGAGATCGTCGGCCGTGCGGTGCTGGCGGGCGCCCGCGAGCAGTACTCGCCGCTGTCGCGGCTGCTCTTCCGGCGCCGCGCGCTGGGCCTCCTGCTGGACGAGATCCACGCCCGGCGCGCGAGGGACTCCGAGGAGCCGCGCGACCTCCTCGACGTGACCGTTCTCGGCGGTGGCCGCACGGCGGACGTCCGGGACCTCGCCGAGGTGTACCTGTCGTTCCTCTTCGCCACGGTCGGGTCGATCGGATTCGCCCTGGGCTGGTCGGTCTATCTCACCGGCCTGCACCCGGACTCCCGTACGGCTGAGCCGAGTTGGCTGGTCCGCGAGGCCATGCGGCTGTGGCCGGTCGCCTGGCTGTTCGGCCGGACCCCGAGCCGCGAGCACCAGTTGTCCGGTCTGACCGTCACCCCGCGCGACCAGGTGGCCGTCTGCGCCTACCTCGTCCACCGGAACCCGCGGCACTGGGAACGGCCGGACGAGTTCCTGCCGCGGCGCTGGGCCGAGCCCGTACCCGATCCGGCCTTCCTCCCGTTCGGACACGGCCCGCACAGCTGCGCCGGCGCCACGGTGACCATGCGGCTGCTGGAGGACCTGATGCGGGTCATCACCCGTGACTGGCGCCTGTCGGTCACCTCATACGGCGACGGACCCCATGTGGGTCCCGCGCTGGCGCCGCCCCGCTTCACGGCGACGCTCGACCATCCCGACGGCTGCCCCGAAAGGGGGTGAACCCAGTGACTTCTCTGTACCGGCAGGTCAAGTCCGCCCTCAACATCCGCGGCATCTACGGCACGTTCTGGTACCTGTACCACCACATCTGATCCGGCCCGGCGCGGGGAGCCGCCCGACAGCGGCTCCCCGCTCACCACGAAGGGGAACGCCGACGATGACCACTCCGCAGCATGCCGACGACTTCCTGCACGATCTGCGGCTGCGCAGCGCGGCCGAGGACGGGATCTTCTGGATCGACGACGAGCGTCTCGCGATCTTCGAACCGGAGGCGGCACGCCGCGTCAGTGCCGTCAACTGGAAGCACTACGTCATGCACGACCGCCTGATCGACATGGTCCGGCGGCGCACCAGCACGCCGGTGCCGTGGGCACGGATACGTGCCGCGTGGCTCGCCCAACTCCACGGCCTCGCCACGGCCGAGCACAACGACCGTCTGCTGACCCGTATGGAGCGGATCATCGACGCCCGGCTCGGTGACGACGTGGACCTGGTCATGCTCACCCAGGAGGTCGCGCTGCGCTCCATGCTGCCGGTCGCGCTGTCGGGGATCACGGACGCCGAAGCCGCACTGGTCGGCCGCGATCTCGACCAGAAGCTGCTCCGGCTCGTCTCCCGTGACGAGGGCGGGGCCTGGCACCACCTCAAGTTCGTCGCGGTGCAGGTGCGTTCGGGTCTCGTCGTACGACGGGTGCTGCGCGACCGCGCCTCCGGGAAGCGGCCCCGCCGACAGGATCTGGCCGATCCGATCGTCGACCTGCTCCCCGAACTCGGCATGGACCGGGCCCTCGACGTGGTGACCACCGTCCTCACGGCCATCGGCGGTCCGCCCGGCGTCGCCGCCGCGAGCCTGCTCTACGAGTTCGCCCGCCATCCCGAGTGGGAGGAACGGATCACCGCCGAACTGCGGGAGTTGAGCCGGGCGGACTTCTGTGCCGCACCGACCGGGGCGGCACCGGTGACCCACCGGTTCGTCAAGGAGGTGCTGCGGCTGTGGAGTCCCCCGCTCCTGCTCGTACGGAGGTCGCTGTTCCCGTTCGACCTGGGCGGGACGCGGCTGGAGAAGGGTCAGTGGTATCTGCTGAGCCCGCACATGATCCATCGCGACCCCCGCGTCTGGAAGGAGCCCGACAGCTTCGATCCGGACCGGTTCCTGCCCGGGGCGCCGCACGGACCGGCCGACCGCGGTTGTTACGTGCCGTTCGGCTGGGCCCCGAAGAAATGCGTGGGCGCGGGCATCGGCACCGTCCAGCTCATGGCCCTGTGCTATCTGCTGTGCGGCCGCTACCGGCTGACGGTGCCCGACGCGGACTCGGTGACGATGGCCTTCCGCTTCGCCCCCGTCCCGGAGAACTTCTCCGGCCGGCTGGTAACCCGGTAGACGGATCACCGGGTCCGGCCCTTCGGCCGTACAACACGACCGAGGGGCCGACATCGAAATGTCGGCCCCTCGGTCTTCGAGTAGCGGGGACAGGATTTGAACCTGCGACCTCTGGGTTATGAGCCCAGCGAGCTACCGAGCTGCTCCACCCCGCGTCGTTGAACTCAACTCTACGTCATCTTTTCCCGCCTGAAGACCATGATCGCCGGCGCGGGGGTACCGAAGGGCGTCCTCGACGTCCGGCAGACCGTCCGGCCAGGATTCCCGGCAGCACCGGTTCGCCCCGCGCGCGAAGGCGCGGGGCCGGGCTGGGCCGGGCCGGGCCGTCCCGGTGCGGGCCGAGGCTGCTGGCGTCGGCAGCGCTCCGACCGGCCGGTCTCCGGAGGTGGGGTACAGGCCGGGGCGCTGCGAGGGATCAGACGTCGGTGGGCAGACCGCTCACCTCGGCGATGCCGCGCAATTCCTCGTCCTGGCGGTGCCGCTCTCCGATGAAGTCGGCGATCTCCTTGCACCGCTCGGGATCGTCCGCGGTGCCCGAATCCGTGACGACCCGGACGACACCGATCTCCTCGGTCTCCAGCTCGACGATCCGGTTGTCCAGGCGTCCCGTGACGGCGACGGCGACCACGAGGGAGGCCTCGTCACGGACCTCCTGGGGCACGCTGTCAGGTTCCTCGCCGTCCAAACACAGTTCGATCGCTCCGACCCTCTCCTCCTTGATCGCTTCGAGTACGGGCTCGACCATGCGCAGCAAGAGCGCGTAGTCCGCCGGAGCCATACGCAGGCGGAGCATTTCGAGGTACAGGTCGAGGGGCCGGTCATCCGGTGCCTGCTCTGATGCGTCCATGGAGCTTCGCCTTCCCCAATGTGGACGACATGATCGCGTCTCCCACCAGCATGCTGTGAATCGGCGTACACCGCCGGTCGAGACGGCCGCCCGGAAAGCGGCGAAGGGGGCTCGTGCCCTGTTCGCACAGGCCACGAGCCCCCTTCAAACTCGTCCGTCAGGATCCGTCCGCCGGACTCGTCCGTCCGGGTCCGGTCCGGGTCACCCGTAGGTGCGTCGGATGCGGTAGAGGACGAAGATGCCGGACAGGACGAAGATCCCGCCGAACACGCCCGGCCACAGGTTCGCCCCGGTCTCGGCGAGCCCGCCGGTCCCGACCGCCTGCGGCTCGATCCCCGACGTGGCCGACGGGTAGGCCCCGGCAGCCGGCTCCGTCTGCGCGGGCGTCCCCACCTCGCCGCCCTGGTCGTCACCCGGGGTCTCCTGCGCGGCGGACGAGCCGTCATCGGCCGACGACGTCACGTCGGACTTGGGCTCGACCGTGGCGGGAGTCGCTTCGTCGCCCGCCGGCTCGGTGCTCTGGCCGCCGCCGTGGTGACCGGAGCCCGTGCCGCCCTTGCCGCCCTTGCCGTCGGACGGGGCGTCCGTGGTGGGCGCCGGCTCCTCGGAGGGGTTCTCGGAGGGGTTCGGGTCCGCCTCGGACGGGTTCGGGTCCGCTTCCGAAGGGTTCGGGTCCGCCTCCGAGGGGTTCGGCTCGGCACTCTGGGACGGCTTTTCGGTGGCCGGAGGCGTCTCCTGCTGTCCGCCACCGTTGCCGTTGCCGTTGCCGTTGCCGTTGCCGTTGCCGCCACCGTTGCCGGTGCCCGCGCCGCACTTCCGGCCGGTGTTGATGCAGTCGACCATGTGATTCATCAGGCTCTCGTCGAAGACGTTGATGAAGTCGCCGTGGTCCGTGACCGGCTTGTGGAGCTGCTCGGGGAAGGAGTCCACCGCGAACAGCGGTGACGTACGGCCGCCGTCCTGGAGGCTCGGTGCGTTGATGGCGTAGACGATGCGCTGTACCAGTTGCGGAATGGCCTTGAAACCGCCGGGGCAGTTGCCCTGCGCGTCCGCGAAGGCCACATGGGTGCGGTGGTTGGCGCTGTCGATGTTCGCGCCGTCCCAGCAGCTCTGGAACTTGAAGGTGCGCACCACGTCGCTGCCCTGCGGGCAGAGCGGGTACTTGTCCTTCAACTGCCGGTCCTCGAAGCCGGTGCAGCTCCAGGAGGCGTTGGCGTTGGCGGTGCCGTTGACGAACGCCTTGGCATCACCGGTGATGATGCGCAGCAGGCGGGGCATCGCCGTGACCTTGCTGCGCGGGTTGCCGACGAAGGTCAGTGTGACCTGCTTGGGCGTGACGATCTGCCCGGCGTTGCCCTCGGTCCCGCCTCCGGGCGCGCCCGCGTCGCGTTCCTGCTTGCCGTTCTGGAGGCGCACCACGGGCCAGTAGTACGTGGACTTGTCGCCCTTGTCCTGGCAGGAGGTGTCGGCCTTGGCCAGGTCTTCGTCGCTGGCGAAGGCGGTGTTGGACTGGTTGCCGACGTAGTCGTGGAAGTGGTGGGCGCCGTTGCTGACACCGGGAGCCACGATCACGTTGTCCGAGTTGAACAGTCCGTTGGCGTTGACACCGCAGCTGGTGACGAACTCGCCCCGGGAGGCGTCGGCCTGGGGCTGCGCGTTCTGCGCGTTGGGCTGGACGGACTTGATGTCGGCGTAGTCGCCGGCGACGGGAGCCGACGGCGGCGTGCCGCCCTGGTTCTGGGCCGTACCGCTCGGACTCGGGGACGCGCTCCCCTGGTTCGGCGGCGCGGCACTCTGGCTGGTGTCCGCGCCGGTGCCGGGCAGATTGCCGGAGGGGCGCAGGATGCAGGGGGCGAGAGTGTCGAGCCCGCTCGGCGGGTCGCCCGCGGCGTCGATGGCGGCCACGATGCGGCCGATCGACTCGGCCCGCTTCTCCTTCAGCGGATTCATCACCGCGTCGGCGCCGCTGTCGCCGCTCTGCTGCATCTGGTCGGCGCTCGCCTGGAGTTGCCGGTAGGCCTCGGCGATCTGCTGGTCCAGGCCGGCGAGTTCCTTGTCGACATCCGCCTTGGCGGCGTCCGGGACCGTCTTCAACTGCTCCCCGACGTCGGGGCAGTCGATGGTGGCGGAACCCGCGGACAGGACGTGGACGCCCGTCGGGTCGCCACCCGCCCCGGTCTCGGTCGCCGATGCGTAGACGTTGACTGCCAGCAGTCCGCCTCCGCCCAATATCAGTGCGATAGCGGCAGAGGTCGCGCGGCGTGCGCCCGTGGGGCGTCTTCGCGTGTTGCGTCCCAAGGTGGTGCTCCTACGCTTCGTGGTCGGCTCGGCATGGAAATCCCCCTGCCTCCATACGCGCGCGGGTTTCATTGTGTTCAAACGTCTCTCGAATTCACAGCAACCCCGTACGGAGCAACGGCCCGAGGGCACTTCGGCGAGCACCGGGAAACCGGCTCGTACCGGGCGTACCGGGCACGGGCCCGGGGCTGCCCCGGCACCTCCGGGGTTGCACGGGGAACCGAGCGGTGGCCTGATGGGAACACTGCACCACACGTGCGTCCTGGATGCGGGCCCCGGCCGTGACCCGGGCAGGTGGGGCAGGGCCAAGGTGCTCCGCCGCTTCCACCGTGGGCACGACCAGGGCAGCGGCGTGAGGCGGGTGAACAGGTGGCGGGAGCGGAGATCGACTTCAGGGGTGTCTTCCACGCCATGCCCGGCATGGTCGCGCTGCTCACCCCGCAAATGGTCTTCGTGGACGCGAACGAGGACTACCTGAGCAACTCCGGCCGCTCCCGCGAGCAGCTTGTCGGCCGGTATCTGTTCGACGTGTTCCCCGACCGGCCTGACGATCCCGCTTCCAACGGGATGCGGAATCTGGCGGCGTCCCTGCGCCGGGTGGTGGAGACCGGGGAGCGCGACGCCATGGCGCTGCAGCGGTACGACGTGGAGTCCTTGGACCGGCCGGGTGTCTGGGAGGAGCGGTACTGGAGCCCGGTCAACGCCCCCGTGCTCGACAAGGACGGCAATGTGGCGCTGCTGGTCCACCGGGTGGAGGAGGTCACCGAACTCATCCGCGCCCGCGGCGGGCTGACGCACGGCGACCGGGCACCCATGCTCCAGGCCGAGCTGTACACGCGGGCCAGGGAGCTACAGGAGGTCAACGAGCGCCTGCGGCGGGCCCATGCCCGCGAACGGGAGGTCGCCGTCGCCCTCCAGGACGCGCTGCTGCCCTCACCGCACCAGGTGGGGCCGCACCATGCCGCCGTGCGCTACCGGCCGGCCACGAGTTCACTGAACGTGTGCGGGGACTGGTACGACCTCGTGGCGCTGACCGGCGACCGTATGGCGGTCGCGGTGGGGGACGTCGTGGGCCACGGGCTGTCCGCCGCCTGTGTCATGGGCCAGTTGCGCAGTGCCCTCAGTGCCGCGTCCCGTGCCTCCAGCGGCCCAGCCCGGGCACTTGAGGTGCTCGGGCTGTACGCGCGTTCCGTCGACGGCGCCGAGTCCACCACGGCGGTGACGGCATGCATCGACTGGGAGGATCACACCATCACCTACAGCAGTGCCGGACATCTGCCGCCCGCCCTCCTGCGCGGCGACGGGAGGGTGGAGTTCCTGGACCGGGCCACCGACCCGCCGCTCGGTGCCCGGCCCTCACATGTGGCGCGCCCCGAGGCCACCACGGACTTCGCCGCGGGCGACACGCTGGTCCTGTACACCGACGGTCTGATCGAGCGCCGTGTCGAGGACATCGACGTCGGTCTCGGACGTCTCGCCGCCGCCCTGACCCGCCACCGTGGGGCCGAGCGCGAAGCCCTCGCCGACGCCCTCCTGTCCGAACTGCTCCCGCCCGGCGGCATCACCGACGACACCGCGCTGGTGATCCTCCCGCTGTGAACGGGCGGGCGCCGGACAGCCGCGCGGCGACCGGTGGCAGCCGGCGACGGGGGCTGCCGAGGCGGCCGCCGAGGGGACTCACCTGGTGGAGACCGCGGGGGTGAGGGTGAGGCGGCGGGAGCGGACGACCGCGAGCACGCATCCCGCGAGGAGCGCGGCGGCCAGGGACGCCAGACCGCGCAACGGCCCGGTCGTCACCGGTCCGCCGGTCAGGGCGCGCGGCGGCAGCCGCCCCTCGGGGTCGTAGACGACGGCGAGCACGTCCCCCGGCCGCGTGGTCCGCCCGCAGCCCCGCCAGACGCGGACCTTGAGCGGTGCGCCGTCCCGGGCGACCACCGAGCACAGGTAGCGGGTGCGGCCCGCGCCCGCCTGTCCGGCGTCGTCGACGGACATGACCACCATGGGCGCCACCCGCTCCCCGTCCGCCTGCACCACGTCCGCCGCGGCCTGCGGGGCCTGGAGGGCGAGACACACGCCGAGCACCGCGACGATGCCGACCAGGGCACGCCCCGCGCGCAGGAGAACGAGGTGCAGGGCGAGGACTCCGGCGCACACGAGCCCCGCCTCACCGCTGGCCAGTACGGGCACCCCGGTCCGGTCTCCGGCGACTCCGGCACCGACGATCGACCCTGCCCCGAGAACCCCGGCGAGGATCCCCTCCCCCACCAGCCGGCGGGGCGGCAGCCCGACGAACTCGGCGGGCCCCCACACCGTGCTCCGCAGGTGCGCTGTCAGCTGCGGCTCCGGCTCGGCCGGAAGGCGCCGCCAGCGGCTCATACGGGTCCCACCCCCAGCGTCGTTCCTCGTCGTCCAGCGCCTCGCATCCTGCCGTCAGCGGGTGGACTAGGGCCCTGCCCCGGCCCGGAAACAATGAAGGGGACAACGCTTCCGGGAGTCGGCAGCGAAGCCTCCCGTCCGTACTCCGCGAGAGTCGGTCGCCACCTTCACATCGAGGTGACTGTGCGTCAAATACATTGATTCAAAGCAGAGTTGGGCTGATCGATCTTGACCGCCCTCAGGGCCGGGGTCGCGGTGCCGAGGCCTTCGCCAGCAGGGCCCGTCCGGCGGCACCGGCCAGCAGCAGCCCGGCGACCATGGAGACGAGGCAGAGCCCCGGGCCGGAGGTCCAGTCGACGGCAGAGGCGCGACAGGCCAGCACGACCGCCACGGTGACGGCGGTGCCCGGCAGGGCGATCAGGGCCGGGCCGGTGCGGCCGAGGTCGTCCTCGGCGAGCGCGCCGAGCACGCCGACACCGAGGGCCAGCGCCCACACCCCGAGCGCCTGCGCGTCGGGGCGGCCGACGCTCCACGGCACGAAATCGGCCCAGAATCCGGGCCGGGCCAGCAGTCCCGTACCGATACCGAGCCACGCCGAGCCGAGCACGGCCAACGCCGGTTTCGACCAGCCGGGAAGAGGCGCGACACGCGGACGCAGCGGCTCGGCGGGGGTGAGGTACTGCCAGGCCAGCGCGACCAGGGCGCACACGCACAGCACACCGAGCGTGAACAGCCAGCCGAGACTGAACAGCACCGGGACGACGGAGCCGCCCCGCGCGACGTACAGGTGCCCGGCGTTGAGCACGCTCACCGAGAACAGACCCAACAGCACCACGGCCAGCGGGAGGACGAGGGTGCGGACCTCGTGCCAGGCGCGGGCCCGGCCGACCGTGAACAGGCCGGGAGCCGTACCGAGCATCGCCGCGCCGATCAGCCCCGGAGTCAGCGACTCGGGAGAGCGCCAAGCACCGAAGACGTGCCCCGTGAGGGCCACGGCCGCCAGCAGTCCGCCGACGAGAACGCTGACCACGGCGACCGCGGTGGCCAGCATCGCCACCCCTGGCGTCAGCGGCCGTCCGCCTGCGGCGAGGCGCCCGGCAGCATGCCCCACCGCGCCCACCGGCACATCGCGCGACTCACAGGCCTCATGCAGCTCAGGCGACACAGATGACTCAGGTGCCTCCGGTGACTCGCGAATCTCTCGAACCTCGCGTGGAGGCTGCGGGGGCCCCGTGCGGTCGTCGTGCCGGGGCAGGTCTGACGCGTTCGCGTTCGGCATGGGCATTCCGTTTCCGGACGGGGATCACGAGGGCTCGCTCGCGGGGGACGAGCCGGGAGGGGTGCGGGGTGAGAGCGCGAGAGGCGCATGGGTGGGGCGAGGACGGGACGGACGAGGGGTCAGGAGACCGGCGTCGTGAGGCGGGAGGCCGCGTCGCGGGCGGGTACGGCCCGCTTGAGGACCTCTCGTGCGTACATGACACGCAGGCTCACCATCAAGGTCGCGGCGAACGCCAGCACCCCACAGCCGATCGCCGCCCCGGCGGCCAGCGCCGTGAGCCCGTCGAGCCCCAGCGATCGTTCGAGGACCGGAGCGGCCCCGGCCGACAGCACCGGCGCCAGACACAGCGCCACCCAGTGCAGCCGCCACTCCTCCCGCGCCCAGAGGCGGCCTTCCCGGCCGGCGCGCAGGGCGCGGAACGCCATCACCGCGTACGAGACGGCGTACGGAAGGAGATAGGCGAGCAGGAGCCGGCGCCCCTGTGTGCCGAAGTCCAGGGAGGCGCGCACGATCCAGGTCAACGCGGCGGCTCCCGCCAGGTGCGCGACGGCCAGGACGGGAACAGGCGCCCAGGAGCCGGACACCCCGGCGACCGTCCGCCGCCGGTCGAGGGAGCGCGAGGCGATCAGCGCCCCGAACGCGACGACCGAACCCAGATGCATGGTGGCCACCTGGTTGATCTGGGCCATGGACAGGCCGGGCAGGATCAGCGGCAGGCCACCCCACTCGAACCGGAGCAGCGGAGCGGTCAGCAGGAAGCCGTAGCAGAGCAGCATCCAGCGCTGATGCAGGTCGGGGAACCCGCCGACGGCGGCGAGCACACCGAACGTCACGCTCATCACGGTGCCCACCAGTATGGTCGCGAGCACGATCCAGAACGCGGCGCCGCTGAAGGCGTCCCCGGGAGCCGTGCGCGCCAGGTACAGCGCGGCGCCGGCCATCGAGGCGTACACCGTGACCGCGAAGACCACTCCGAGAACCCGGTGCAGCCGCGTACGTCGCCTTACGGCGGTGAGCACCTGCGCGGGGCCGAGCAGCATCAGCACCCCGCCGAGCACGGAGTGCACGATCATCGGCACGAGGCTGTGGCGGTACGGCCCGATCCGGGTGGCCAGCGCGTCGGCCACGTAGCGCGGCGAGACCGCGTGCGCCAGGATCCACTCGCCGAACGCCGGCGCGCCGGGACGCGCGTACGGCCACAGCTCGGTCATCGCGATCGGCGCGTAGCCCACGCACACGACCGATACGGCTGTCAGGGCGACGCGACGCCAGGTGTTCCCGGTTGAACGACGCACGACAACTCCTTGCCCGTGGTCGCGGCCCGACCATCGATAGTCTCGTTTGGACTATCGAGACGGTAGGGCCGTCCACCGTCCGGGTCAACGGTCTGTCGTGTCCTCGTCCGCCTCCGCTTCCGTGCCGTCCTCCGTCCTGTCCTCCGTGTGCTCGTCCCGGCGCTGGACCCATCGCCAGAAATCGATCATCATCCGCTCGTACCGGATTCCGAACTCCAGCGCGTCCCGCTGCCCGCGCGTCAGCAACTCCCCGACGCTCTCCGCGAGTTCCTCGTAGTCACCCAGGGTCCGGTGGTGCTCGTCGAGCTGTACGGGGCCGAGCAGTTCGGGCCGGCCGCCGAACCACAGCTTGAGGATGCCGCGTTCCCGCGCCTCGACCGGGACGAAGGCAGGGTCCTCCAGCCAGCCCCGCAGAGCCGCCCTGCCCTGGTCCGTCAGCGTGAGCACCCGGCGGTTGCGGCCGCTCTCCTGTCGCACCTGCGACAGGAGCCCGGCGTCGAGGAGACGGTCGCACTGCGCGTACACCTGCGCGTGCGGAACCGACCAGAAGGGCGCGACCGTACGCGCCGCCTCCACCTTGACGTCGTAGGCGCTGGCCTCGCCCAGCTTGTCGATGATGCCGAGGACGAGATACGAGGCGGTGGTCAACCGAGCGTCAGCCATGGGGCGACGGTATCGCCACGCGATCACCGGGTGGCGGGCACCGCCCGCACGGTTGCCCCGGCACGATCGCCCGGCGGCCGGCGCCCGACGCGAAGAAGCTCCGGGTGCCCGGCACAATGCGGGGTAGACGGGCGATCACACAGCCGACCGCACGTCAGGCCCGACGGGCACCCGCACAAGGAGTTCCTGTGACCACCTACGTCATCACCGTTCCCGGAACGTTCGTCCACGGCCTCTCGGACGGCTCCCGTGCCGACGTGGAACGCAGGCTTCGCCCTCAGGATCCGCAGAACACGGACCTGGGCGAGAGCGAGGAGCTGAGCCTGCTGACCGTGGACGAGAACAACACGTTCTCCGTCCGGCTCGAAGTCGAGGCGGCGAACCAGAGGAGCGCCGAAGCCGAAGCCGTGCGGCTGGTCGCCGACGCGCTCCGTGACAGCGGCCTGTCCGAGGACGACGCTCCGCTGGGACCCGCGGCCGTCACCGGGATCGACCGGGAATTCTGACGACGCGGCGGCCGACCGGCCTCACGGACGACCAGGCCCGCGCGACGTCCGGGCCGGACCTCGGACCGGCCGTACACCACGCCCCGGACCGGTACACCACGTCCCGGACCGGCCGTACGACGGGATCTCAGACCGGCCGTACGACGCTGTGGATCGCGGCCTGTCCGGCGTACTCGATCGACTCCTCGGCGATGCGCGCTCCGGGGCTCGGGGCGTGGACCATCATGCCGTCGCCGACGTACAGGCCGACGTGACTCAGGTTGGCGTGGAAGAAGACCAGGTCACCCGGCTGGATGCCGGGAAGGGCGATCGCCGGGCCGACCTGCGCCTGGTCGTGCGTCGCCCGGGGCAGCATGACCCCGGCACTCTTCCAGGCCGCCTGGGTGAGTCCGGACGGGTCGTACGAACCGGGTCCCGACGCTCCCCACACGCACGGTCTGCCGATCTGCGCACGGGCGAAGGCGACCGCCTCCGCCGCCCTGCTGTCATGTCCGACGACGGGGGGGGCGGCGCCGGCGACGAGGCTGTCGATGCTGAACCCGGAACTCGTGTCGGCGGGTCCGGGGGCGGCGGGCCACACCTGCTCCCTGGCGGTCCGCAACGGCTCCCGCCAGGCCTCGTCGGCGGGCCGGGGCGCCGGATCGTACGAGGGGGGCCGGGCCGCCGCCTCGTACGCGGGAGGCATGGGGGCCGACTGGTACGAGGCGGGCGCCGACGCCGGTGCGTACGAGGGGGGCGTGGGTGCCGACTCGTACGAGGCGGGCGCCGGCGCCGGTGCGTATGAGGGGGGCGTGGGCGCCGACTCGTACGAGAGGGGCAGGAGCACCGACCGGGACTCGGCAGGCTGGGGCGCCTCGTACGAGGCGGGCTGCGGCGCCGACTCGTAGGCGAGAGGCAAGAGCACGGACCGGTACTCGGGTGGCTGCGGCGCCGCCTCGAACGAAGTGGGCTGGGCCGCCGCCTCGTACGCGAGAGGCAGCAGCACCGACCGGGACTCAGGAGGCTGAGGGGCCGAAGGAAACGCGGGGGCCGCGGGGGCCGACGCGTAGGCAGCGGGCACGGGGGCCGGCTCGAACGCCACCGACTGCGGCGCCGGTTGGAACGGCGCGGGCTGCGGCGCCTGCTGGAAGGCCGGAGGCTGGGGCGCTTGCTGGAACGTCGGAGCCTGAGCTGTCGGCTGAAACGCCGGAGCCTGGGGTGTCGACTGGAAGGCTGCGGGCTGGGGCACCTGCTGGAACGCCGGAGCCTGAGCTGTCGACTGGAACGCCGGAGCCTGGGGTGTCGGCTGGAACGAAGGGAGTTGGGGCTCCGCCACCGGCCGGTACTCGACCGCCTGGGCCTGGACGACCGGCCCGCTCTGGCGCGCCGCGTGCCGCGACAACAGCTCCTGCGCGGCGGCCAGTTTGCGCCGAGCGCTGTCCTTCTTCATGTGCAGCGAGGACTTCTGCGGCGCGGCGGCCGGAGCGGACGCCGCCGGGAGCGCCGCGAGGACCGCCGCCTCGGCTCCCGGCACAGCCGGGACCCGCCCGGGCGTCATCTCGGCACCCGAGCCCGCCGTCAGTTCCAGGACAGGGCGAGCGGCCGGTTCCGGACTCGGACCCGCGGTCAGCTCTCGCACCGGTGCCGCCGCCAACTCGGCTACGGGTCGGCCGATCTGCTCCAGTTGATACACCGTCGGGAGCTCCGCCGGGAGCTCCTTCGGCCGTCTCGCACCCTCCGTCGGACGGGCGCCTCCCGTGCCGCGGTCCGGTTGCCTGTCGGCGGGCAGGATGGCCGGGGCCGAGGGTCCGTACCGGGAACGAGCCCCGTCGAACCACTGCTGCATCAGAGCTTCCTGGGCGGGGTCGACCTCCGCCCGTCCCTGGCCGACGACTCGCCGGTTGGGCCTGCGGGTGCGGTTCGCCGAGGCGCGGGTGGCGTTGAAGTTGCCGGTGGCGCTCTCCGCCTGGTCGTAGAGGGACGAAAGCCGTCGGCGGACTTCTTCGCCACTGGGCGGGGTGTGTTCCGGCGCCATGGAGTGGTGCTCCTTCCGTCATCCGCCTACCGGGTTAGCTGTCGGGTTCGGGCGGACGATTCCGGAAGGTATGCCCTACGACCCCTGCCCCGTAAGGCAGTTGGGTCGATTCACCCCAAGTTCGGTGGGTCCCCGGCTCCAGCTGTCACGAGAACAGGCCGGACTCGGCGGAGGCCGCACCGCCCGGCGAACTTCGCCGGAGGGAGTCGGACGGCCTGCTGGCCAACTTAGCCATGATGTGCACCCGATGTGAAGATCCACGTCCCAGATGTCCGATACATTTTCGTGACCTTCATCGCATCACCTCGCAGCGCAACGGCGAGGACACACGGCGTACTCGAAACGACGTCCGACCACGTCCGTTGAGGCGATCGGCACCCCGGTCCCGTCCGGACTCCACTCCAGACCCCGGCCCGAACCCGGTCGGGCCGACCCGGTCCAGCCTGTCCCGACCGGGGGCGCAAACGCGCCGCGGTCGCACGCCTGTCGGAAGTGTGCGCGCAACTGACGTTCACTGACATCCCGTTCAACATCGACGGCGCCCGATGGTCACACCTTGACCGGTTCTGGCCGAGCTGGCCGGATGACCGCTACGGCCACGTCCCGGCCCTACCTTCGAGGCACGGAAGACCACGAGAGCGAGCCGAGGATCCCCACGTGCACGATGCGCCGATCTATGCCCAACTGATCTCCGAACGCGGCGACATACCCACGCTCGTCCGGAGCGAAGCCCGTCGGCTGCAACGCGACTTCGAGTGGATCCTGAGCTGGGATCCCTCCACGGGCGTCCCGCTTCCCGCGTCCGCCGCACGACTCGCGTCCGGCAGCCGCCGCGCCTTCTCCCCCGGTCCGGACCTCGACGACCGGCCGGCCGGACCCGGCCGCTAGAGAACGCCGGGTTCGCGGCCCGGCTCGTCGACGGGGAGGGTTCCCGACCCGTCGACGGCCCGGGTCACCAGGTCGGCGACCGCCGAACCCGTGGCCCGATGCCAGGTCCGGGCGCGCCGGAGCATCGCGTGGTCACCGCCCTCGACCCGCACGGCACTCGCGGAGGAGCCCGCCTCCGCGGCCCGGCGGACGAGAGCGAACGACTCCTTGGGATCGGTGACCCGGTCCCGGTCGCCGTGCAGCACGATCACCCGCGTGTTTTGGAGGTGGGCGACCGGCTCACCCTCCGGGCACCACGGCGCGAGCGCCACCACGGCCCTGACCTGCGGCGCGGTCGCGGCACGCAGTGCGGCACGGCCGCCCATCGAATGTCCCACGAGCACGACCGGCACCTCCCCCACCAGGTCGGCGAGTTCGGCCAGCGCCCGCAGGACATCGACGAGCGGGTCGGCGTCCGCGCCGTTCCACCCCCTGTGCCGGTAGCGCACCTCACCGACGAACGTGCCCTCGTCCGGCAGAGCACGCGTCACGGCGCGCAGGAAGGGCCGCATCCGCAACCGGGCGACGTTCCACGGCCGTACCGGCGCCCTACTGTCCGCGGTGCCACCGTGCAGGACCAGTACGGCGGCACGCGTCGGACCCGAGCCCGGACGGGCGACGCGAAACGGCACCAGTGCCGCGGGCGCGTCAACCACTCCGGGCCCGGACACATCGTCCGCCGACATCCGAGCAGAGCCTCGCATGGCACCTCTCCACCTTCAGGGCGCTTCTCCACGCCTCGCACTCGACCGGGAGGAGGGATCGTCTCACCGAGCAATGGTTATCCGTAACCGAGGAGATCCCGGATTGGTGACACCTCGCACGTACCGCGGCGCGCGTGACCGAGGCGGAGGACCGGGCCCGGGGAGGGCCACTCGTCCGCCCGAGACCGGGGCACTCGTCCGCCGCCGCTCACCCGGGCGGTCGTCCCGCGCTCACGCCGGGTCCTCGGGCCGGGCGCGGTAGCCGTTGCGCCACTCCTGGTAGAGACGCCACAGGCTGGCGGCCCGCGGGCAGCGTCCCGACTCCCGTTGGCACGTACGGCAGTTGCCGACGTGGCTGACGTACGCGGCCTCGGGGGCGTCCTGCCCCGGTTGCGGATTCGTCATGGTCCTCGGCACCCGTCGGCGCGACGTGCACGAGCGCATCGTCGCTTCTGATGCCGTACTTCCGTGCCGGGGACCCCGGCGGATGCACCCGCGGAGGACCTGTTCCCGCTCGCGGTGCGCGACCTGTCCGCGGCGGTCGAGGCGGCAGGCAGGACGAGCGCCGCAATGCATCAGTCGAGGAGGTCGAGCTCCTGCTCCGCCACCGCGGGGAACGGGCCGTCGGACCTGGGCCTGCGGACGGTCAGATGGGCCACCTCGAAGTCCATCTCGGTGGCGGTGGGGGGCGGCGGCGGGTGGTAACGCCCGGCGCACACGGACAGATTGACGATGAGACAGGCATGCCAGGTTCTGCCCACTCCGCGCCGGTCGTCGAAGGCACGGACTCCGTTGACCCACCACACGACACGCTGGGCGCCGAACTCGACCACGAGGTCGACCCAGGCGCCCGGACGAATGGCCGGGTCCCGGTAGTAGTGCTGGGTACGCCGTACATGGTTGGAGAGTTCCAGCAGGTCGGGGTTGTCCGGGTGGTACTCGAAGACGTCGATCTCCTGACCGCCGTCCCGCCAGGTCCAGATGGCCGGCCAGGCGCCGGTCACCGTGGGCAGCCTGACCCGGGTCTCCAGCACGTCGCCCGCGCGGACCATGAAACCGTCCGCGCTGCCCTCGGTGGTCAGAAGGCCCGCGTCCCATCCGCCGTCCGGTCGTCGGGTGGCCCGGAAGCGACCCGTCCGGCTGTAGGCGGGATCGGTCACCAGATGGTCGAGTTTGCCGTCGCCCGGATTGACCGGGCCGCCGTCGGGATAGGCCCAGGAGTGGCCCGCGACCCATTGCCCGGCCGAGGCGAAATCCGCTGTGAAGACGAGATCGGACACGCGGCACTCCTCGATGACGGCGTTTCGCGTACGGCACAGGTTCTCCCCGAGCCACCCGCGCCCACACCCCGTTCACCACGACCCGCCACAAAACAACCCTTCGGGGTGAAACGGCCGCATCCGGGCGTACCGCACGCCTGTGTACCGACCCTTGTGCACCGGGCGGCGGGTACGCGGGCTCCGCCGACCGGCTTCGGGAGAGTGCGTGAAGGGCGTACCTTCACGGATCATCGCTATCGGTCTTCGGTATCGGTCATCGGTATCGGTCATCGAGGAGGCCCGCGTGATGGCGCGGGCCTCCTCGGGAATCCGTTCCTGATCCAGCGCCTGCGCGAGTGGTCCCTCGTCCGGGCCGTCACGCTGGAACAGCCGTGGCAGACGGACGAGTTGCTCGAATCGTCGAACTGGCTCCAGCTCAAGATGTCCGAGGAGTCGAACGGCACGGCCCTGGAGATCCTCGCCGACGGCGGTCGCACCAAGCGGATCCGCCACCAGGCCCGGACCCGCCTGCGGCAGCGGAGCCGGAGCTGAGCCGTACGCCGTCCAGCGCAGCTCCGGCAGATCCGGCGGGCCTCCGCGTCCCAGGGGCGGCAAGTCGGCGCGACTCCGGTCCACCTGGTGGTTTCGGCTCGGCTGATCGCCCGGTCGGGCACCCTGTCCCGGGTGCCCGACCGGGGTCCGCGCTCCTTACAGGTACGGGCGGGTGATCAACTCGATGGCGTGGCCGGACGGGTCCTTGAAGTACACGCCTCGTCCGCCGTGCTCGTTGTTGATCTCGCCCGCGCGTCGCATTTGGGGATCGGCCCAGTGCTCGACGCCGTGGTCGCAGAGCCGCCGGTACGCCCGATCGAACAGCTCGTCGTCGACGAGGAACGCGTAGTGCTGCATCTGGATCTCCACCGGCGGCTCGGCGAACTGCAGCAGCACGCCATCGGAGAGCTGGATGTTGACGAACAGGCCCCAGGAGGGCGCCTCCGGCAGTTCCAGCAGCTCCCGGAGGAAGCGCGCGGACTCGTGGCGGTCCTTGGCAGCGATGATGGTGTGGTTGAACGTGACGGTCATGCGGCTGACCTCAATGGGGTTCGACACGGAAAGTGGACTCTCGGTGCACAAGCACCGGGAGGTCCGCGTGCCGAACAGAGCGGGTGCCTTCCGCGCACCCGCTGTGCGATCAGCCCTCCACCGGATGGCCGATCCGTGTGTGGCGTAGCGCCGGTCCGGTGTTCACGTCGAGGGACCCTACTGGATCACCTCGGCCACGACAACATGCGCAGAGGTACGGGCCGGCGCGGAGACCCGGACCGGCCTGAGGTCGTACGGTCATGTCCAACCCCCCGTCCCGGCAGGCCGGTTCGCCGCCAGTCACCGAAACGCGGTGGACGCGGATCACGTGAGCGGCAGACTGCTGCCATGACCTCACCGGACCCCAAGGCCGACCTCCACCACTACCTCCAGTCGGCTCGCGACGCCCTGCTGTGGAAGCTCGAAAGTCTCTCGGAGTACGACATCCGACGCCCGCTCACGCCGACCGGCACCAATCTTCTCGGCCTGGTCAAACACGTGGCGACCGTAGAACTCGGCTACCTCGGCGACACCTTCGGACGGCCGTCCGGTGAGCCACTGCCCTGGGTCGAGGAGGGCGCCGAGCCGAACGCGGACATGTGGGTCACCCCCGACGAGTCACGCGAGCACATCGTGGCGCTCTACCGCCGTGCCTGGGCACACGCGGACGCGACGATCGACGACCTGGCGCTGGAGACGACGGGCAGGGTGCCGTGGTGGCCCGCCGGGAAGGACGAGGTGACGTTGCATCACGCCGTCGTGCGCGTGATCTCCGATACGCAACGGCACGCCGGACACGCCGACATCCTCCGGGAACTCCTGGACGGGACCGTCGGTATGACCAGGGGCAACGACAGCATGGCGCCGGGCGACTCGGCATGGTGGGAGGACTACCGCGACCGCCTGGAACGCGCGGCCCGGGAGGCCGACCGGGACACCTGACGCCGGGTGGATCTGCTGGGGCAGCACGTGAGATCGAGCGGGTCGGCCGTCGGGCACGGTCACGGGCCCGGTACAGGGTTTGAGGTTCCCGCGGGGCAAGGTTCTAGGTTCGGGGCATGGTGGATGGACCTGAGCTGATCACGATCGGCCAACTGGCGCGCCGTGTCGGCCTGACCGCCAAGGCGCTGCGGCACTACGACCGGGTGGGGCTGCTGGCGCCCGCCGTCGTCGACTCCGACTCGGGGTACCGGCTCTACGGCACCGACCAGGTCGCGCTCGCGCGGCTGGTTCGGCTGCTGCGCTCGGTCGACGTACCGCTGGACCAAGTACGTGCCTGCCTGGCCCGGCCGGACGACGAGACCGCCATCCGGCAGATCCTGGTCCAGCACCGGCGCCGGCTCCAGGCACGCCTGGACCGGGTCCGGGCCGACCTGCACCGAACCGACCATCTGATCGAGGACGGAGTCACCGCCGCGATGACCGACCAGGACACGCAGGACACGGGTGCCGCGGGCGACGAACGGCGGCTGGCCGTCGACCTGTTCAACGGGGTCTGGCGGCTGCTGGAGCAGGAGGACCGCAGCGTCGAGGACGACGACCGGATGCTGCACATGGCACACGCCTCGCGCCACCACTGGGGCCAGGTGGGCACCCCGGTGAACCTCAGCCGGGGTGAATGGCAGTGCTCACGGGTCTACGCGGTGCTGGGCCGGGCCGAGCCCGCCCTCCATCACGCCCGGCGGGGCCTGGAGATCTGCCTGGCCCACGGCATCGGCGACTGGGACCTGGCCTACGCCTACGAGTCCCTGGCCCGCGCCCACGCGGTGGCCGGCGACAAGGAGCAGGCCCGTGCCTGGACCGAGCAGGCCCTGGCCGCCGCCGAGAACATCGCCGAGGACGACGACCGCGAACTGGTCCTCACCGACCTGGAGGGCATCCCCGCCCAGCCGCGCTTCTGGTGAACCCGTCCGAGAACCCCACACCCACCCGACCTGAAGGACCGCCACCATGACCAGCACCACCCCCAACCTTCCGGCCCAGGCCGACCTGGGGCAGTTGCGCACCCAGGCGAAGGACCTGCGCCTGGCCGTCCGGCTCGGCAAGCCCGGCGCCGCCGAGCGCGCGGCCAGGACCGGACCGGTGGACATCGGCCGGTTCTCCATAGGCGACGCGCAGCGGGTCATCGCGCTCGAACACGGCTTCGCCCGCTGGCAGGACGTGGTCTCCGCGTTCGGCAGCCGCCGGCCACGCGAACGCGACCTGCACCGCTGGTTCGCCGTGGAGCTGAACAACGCGCTGGGGGACCTGCTCTTCGACCTCACGCCCGGCACCCCGCGCGCCGAGCAGGACCGCGCTCTCTATCAGGCCTACGCGGCGTGCTACCACTGGCTGGAGGCGGGCACCCCCGCCAACCACGGCCGCGCCGAATACACCATCGCACAGACCGCCCTGGCCATCGGCCGCCCCGAGACCGCCGCCCGGCACGCCCCGCGCTACGCGGAACTGATCGCGGCGCATCCCGGCGAATTCGCCGACTGGGACATCGCCTTCGCCGCCGAGATCCGGGCCCGGACGGCCGCGGCCGGCGGCGCCCCGGACGCCGGGGAACTCAAGGCCCGCGCCCAGTACCTCACCGATCGGATCGCCGATCGCGACGCGCGCGAGGTCGTCCAGGACCGCCTGGACCGCGGGCCCTGGTTCACGCTGGAAGGGAATTCCGCCACCTCGGGACCGGTGCCGGGCCCGACGGAACGATGACGTGCCGGTCTTGGCGTCTCCCGGCCGGTGCGAGCGGCGGCACGAAGACGCGCGGTGGGAAGACGCGCGACGCGAACACGTGCGAGAAGACGTACGGGAGGATGTGCGGGCGCTCAGGTCCGCGGCGCGGAAGCCTCGGGCGGCCAAGTCCCGTGCGCCGCGAGGCCGAGAATCAGGGCGGCGATGTTCCACGCGTCGTCCTCGCCGCGGTGATGTCTGCCTTCCAGGGGGAGGTCCGCGATGCGCAGGGCCTGCGCCATACCGGGCCGCTTCCGCAGTCCGTGCGCGGCGGTGAAGACCGCCTTGGCGTTGGTGTGCCGGTGCCCGAAGGGGTACGGGGTCGCCGTGGCGGCGCACTGGCGGGTGAACTGATGCCGGTCGTAGTCGCCCCAACTCGCCCACGGCCGCTCCCCCGTACGGTGACGCGACGCCAACTCGCGGCAGGCGCCGGCGAATTCGAGCCCCTCCGCGACCTCGCCCGGAGTCAGCCCGGTCAACTCGGTGCAGAACGCGCTGACCTCGGACCGCGCGGGCCGCACGAGAAGGCGGTGCTTCTCCACTCGTACGCCCTTGTCCAGATCGACGACCGTCAGGCCGATCTCGATGATCTCGCTGACGGCTCCGGGCGGCGGCGCGCCTTCCCAGCAGGTCGCCTCGACATCGACGACGTTCAGCAGTCCCCCGGCCCTGTTCACGCGGACCAGCGTAGGTGGCGGCGCGCGGCCGGGGCACCGGGTTTTCCGCTACGGGGCCGAGGTCGGACGGCAGTCGGACCGCCGGCTCACGGACGCGGCCACGGACGGCCGCCGATGCGCTCGATGTCGGTGTTGAAGCGCCGCAGATAGGAGGCGAAGGCGGCGATGTCCGTCTCCGGCCAGTCCGCCATGACACGGTCCAGGGAACCGATGAGCCCCTGCCGTTCCTCGTCGAGGAGCCGCACCCCCTCGTCCGTGATGCGGAACTTGCGGGCCATGCCGCCGTCGGGGTCGGGGATGCGCTCGACGAGCCCGGCGCGCTTCGCCGCGGCCGTCTGCCGGTTGAGGGTGGAGGCGTCGAGCCCGAAGGCGTCGCTCAGTTCACCGATCGACATCGGCCCCTGGACCCGGATCCGGCTGAGCAGGATGTAGGCACTGCGCTCCAGGACACCGTCCTTGGTCCGGCCGCCTTTGTGGTTCATCAGTCCATGGCGGCTGAGCAGCATCTGCTCGTACTCGACCTCGTGTGTGGGCCTGACCATCCGCCTGCCGCCTCCCGCTGTCACCTGAGCCGCGCGTCCCGCGCCTGTCGGTACGGCCCGGCTCCATGGTCCCACACCCGCGTGCACGAGCCACATCGCATGCATGAGTCACACCACATGCGCGATACATACGGCATGTACGATGCACATCCGTTGCCCGCAGACAGACCCGAGGAGTCCCTCATGGACGCCCCCCAGCCCAACGCCCGAGCAAGCGGCGTGGTCGCCACGCTCGCCTTCGCCGGCACCGTGGCGGCGATCATGCAGACGCTGGTCACTCCGCTCATCGCCGAGCTGCCCCAGATTCTGCACACCACGCCCGCGAACTCCGCCTGGGTGATCACCGTCACCCTGCTGGTCGCGTCCGTCTGCGTCCCGGTCTCCGGCCGTCTGGGCGACCTGCTGGGCAAGCGGCGGATGCTGCTCGCCTGCTCCGTCCCGCTCGTGGTCGGCTCCGTCGTGTGCGCGCTCTCCTCGTCCGTCGTCCCGATGATCGTCGGGCGGGGTCTGCAGGGAATGGGCATGGGCATGATCCCGCTGGGCATAGCCCTGCTGCGTGACGTGGTGCCGGCCGAGAAGCTGAGTTCCTCCATCGCGCTGGTCAGCGCCTCCATGGGCATCGGCGGCGGTCTCGGCCTGCCCATCTCCGCGGCGGTCGCCCAGTACACGAGCTGGCGCGTGCTGTTCTGGGGCTCCGCCGTGCTCGCCGTCGCGATCGGAGCGCTGATCTGGTTCCTCATCCCGGACGTGCCGGCCAGCGCCAAGGGTCAGCGCTTCGACGTCCTCGGCGCGCTCGGGCTCGGCGTCGGCCTGGTCTGCCTGCTCCTCGGCGTCTCCAAGGGCGCCGACTGGGGCTGGGGCTCCACGACGACGCTCGGCCTGTTCGTCTCCGCCGTGGTGGTCCTGGCCGCCTGGGGCGCCTGGGAGCTGCGCACCAAGGACCCGCTGGTCGACCTGCGCACCACGGCCCGCCCCCGGGTCCTGCTCACCAACGTCGCCTCGATCTTCGTCGGATTCGGCATGTACGCCAGCATGCTGATCATCCCGCAGCTGCTCCAGTTCCCCGACGCCACCGGCTACGGCCTGGGCCAGTCGATGCTCGCGGCAGGCCTGTGGATGGCACCCGGCGGCATCATGATGATGATCGTCTCCCCGTTCGGCGGGAAGCTGACGGACGCGCGCGGCCCCAAGTTCACGCTGATCTGCGGCGTCCTCGTCATCGCCCTCGGCTACGGACTGGCGCTGGCCCTCATGGGTACGGCCTGGGGTCTGATGCTGACCGGCATGGTCATCAACAGCGGCGTGGGCCTCGCCTACGGTGCGATGCCGGCCCTGATCATGAGCTCGGTCCCGCTCTCCGAGACCGCCGCCGCCAACGGCTTCAACTCGCTGATGCGCTCCCTGGGGACCTCGGTCGGCGCGGCGGTCGTCGGCGTCATCCTCGCCCAGATGACGACCAGCGCGGCCGGCTACACCTTCACCTCCGAGGGCGGTTTCCGCACCGGCCTCATCGTCGGTGGCTGCGTCGCCCTGGTGGCCGCCGCCATCGCCGCCGTGATCCCGGCAGCCCGTGCCGCCGTCGGTGGCGACAAGGCCGGCCCCGCCGCCACCCCGGAAACGGCCGCGGCCGCACACTGAGGTTCGCGTACTCCCCGTACCGGTTCCGGCGACCCTGCGACCCGTCGACCGCCGGAACCGGTACACCGGCGCTGCCATGTGACGGCACCGGCGCACACCCAGGGGAAGGGCCCGCACACCCGTCCCGCACCGGAAGCGGCACGCCCGCCCGCGCAGGAACCGGCACTCCCGCCCCCGCGGGACCCGGCGGCCCTGCCCCTCGCACGGACCCGACGCACCAGTACGCCCGGCCGACGCCGACGCCGAAACCGGGGCGGCGCGGCCCGTGCCGGTAGCGCCGGGCTCCCGTCACGCCGGCCGCGATGGCGGGCACCACCCCGTCGCGGCGCCGCGACGGGGCGCCCCGCACGAACGCGTCCCACGGCGGGCGGCCGTGCGGCTACGGGCGCCCGGCGTCTCCCGCCACGGGAACGGCCCGCGCCCCTTCGACGCGCGCAACCGCCTCCACCACCGTCGACCTGCCCAGATAGGTGAGCGGGCCGGGGTCGTCGACGGGGATCTCGTAGAAGCCGAGACGGTCGTAGAACGCGCGGGCGGGCGTGTTGGCGGTGACCATGCCCAGGTGGACGGCGGGCACACCGCGGTCGTGCAGTGCGGTGAGGAAGGTGTTCATCAGCGCTCGTCCGTGGCCGCGCCGCTGGAAGTCCGGCAGCAGGTCGATGTGCAGGTGCGCCGGATGGCCGGCGAGCTCGGGCAGGATCATGCGCTCGGGGGTGTGCAGCAGCCCGACCATCTCCTCGGCCGGCGTGCGGGGCGGTGTCGTGGGGGCGGGATAGCGGTGCGCGATCCGCGGGATCCAGGTGTCGCGGAACCGCGCGACGAACTCCGCGGTGTCCCCGGTCCCGACCACGTACCCGACCGCCCGGCCCCTCCCGTCGTCCAGGACGAAGGCCAGCTCGGGCTCCAGACGGCAGTAGGGCTCGGCGAAGATCGCGGGCATCAGCTCCTCGTCGGGAAACCGGGCCCGCGAGTCCCCTCCCTCGTCCGCGGTGCTCACACATACGTCGGCGACCGCGGCACGGTCGGCGGGCCGGTAGGCGCGAATGATCGGCAAAGGGTTCATGTGCGGCATCCTGACGCCTTGGGAGCGCTCCCACAAGATGCCGGACCCGACTGCCGCACGACGATCGCCACCGGATGCGCCGAGGCCCCCGGAGTTCCCCGCGCGCCGCCGCGAGCGGGCGTGGGCCGACCGAGGGTGCACCGTGGCCCTCCGCGCGGACGGACCCGTCACCGTGCGGCCCCCTGAGGAGTGCGCCGCCGTTCCCGGGCGGGCACACTCGGCACACGGCGCCGCACGGTGCCATGCTGGAGTTCCGGATCATGGCGCGGAAGCGGGGACAAGTGGCGGCGTGAGGACAGTGGCACGGCCGAGTCGGGCGGGCATCTGGAACCGGTTCTCGGCATCCGATCCGGGTCTGCTGCGGCTCATGGCCGGACTGCGGACCGTCGGTGCCGTCGCCCTCGCGCTCGCCGTTCTCGGTCTGCTCGGAGCCGATGTCGGCCAGATGGTGCCCGGCGCCACGACCGCCATGGTCGCGACGTTCGCCATCAAGGAGAAACAGCGCCGGGAGCAGGCCCGCACGCTGGCGCTCGGCCTGCCCGTGGCGGTCGTCGCGATGTCGCTGGGCGCGCTGCTGAGCAGCCATGTGGTCGCGGGCGACGTGTGTTTCATCGCGCTCATCTTCGTGGCGGTGTACTGCCGCCGGTACGGTGACCGCGGTACGGCTCTCGGGCTGATCGGCTTCCAGATCTACTTCATCTCCCTGTTCCTCGGAGCCGGCCGCACCGAGCTTCCCGGGCTGTACGCCACCCTCGCCCTCGCCTTCGCCTGCAGCGCGCTGGCCCGCTTCGTCCTCGTCGTCGAGACGCCCGAGCGCGTCCTCCAACGGCTACGCAAGGCGTTCCGGGCCCGCGTGGGCCAGTTGGTGTCCGCCCAGACCGAGCTGCTCGACGCCGATCCCGACGACGTCGAGGATGCCCTGGACGACGTACGAGTGCACACCGCGCGGCTGCACGAGAGCGCCATGATGATCCAGAACCGTCTGGAGGAGGGAACCAGCGACAGCACGACCGCCTCGCTGCTCCAGCGGCGGATCGCCGATGCCGAGATCGCCGCCGAGCGGCTCGGTCTGCTCATCCTCACGGCGCGCAGCGCCGAGAGCGCCGACACGCTCGCCCTGCACCTGCCGAACGCGCCCCTGCCCGCACCCGGTGACCGGCTCCGGGCGCAGGACGAGACGACCGCGATCCTGCACCGTGATCTCGACGCACTGCGGCTGCTGGTCACCCGTCCGTCCTCCGCCGGGGACGGCGCCGGGATGGCGCAGGTGCGCAACCGGCTGCTCGGATACCGGGAGGAGGAGAATCTTCCCCGGGTCCCGGCGGTCGTGCAGGATGTCTTCCGCGGTATCGGAGAGACGGCGCGCGCCGCCCTGGGGCTGCGCCTGGCGCTCGACGGACCCGAGGACGAGTCCGACGACTCCCCCGAGACGACACGTTCCCGTGAGGAGCTGGACGCCGAGGACGTCGCCATCGTCGCCGAGGAGGAGCGGGACGAGCCGCGCCCCGCGGGGCTGGACCGGCCCACGACCCGGGCGGCGGTGCAGGTCTCGGTCGGTTCGGCGCTCGCCATCATCGGCGGTGAGCTGCTCTTCCCGCAGCGGTGGTACTGGGCGGTGCTGACCTGTTGGGTCGTCTTCCTGAACACCTCGTCGACCGGGGAGATCCTGGTCAAGGGCTATCGCCGGCTGCTGGGCACGGTCCTCGGCGTCATCGCGGGTGTGGGCATGGCGGGTGTGGTGGGCGACCACACCTGGACCGCGTTCGCGCTGGTGCTGCTGTTCATCTTCGCCATGTACTTCACCGGCCCACTGTCGTACGCCCTGCAGTCCTTCTTCGTCACGGCGATGCTGGGACTGCTGTACACGGTGCTCAACACGTACAGTCCCGCGGTACTCGTCCTGCGGATCGAGGAGACGGCGCTCGGCGCGGTCTGCGGGGTGATCGCGGCCGCACTGGTCCTCCCCGTACCGACCGACCGCCGTACGGACGAACTCCTCGCGACCGTGCTCACCCGGCTCGGTGACGCCAGTGGCGCGGCGGTGGAGCAGCTCAGCGGCGGGATCGCGCTCGATCTGCTGGACAAGGCCCGAGACCTGGACTCGGCGCTGGATGATCTGCGGGCCTCCACCAAACCGCTGACCCATCCGATCACTCCGTGGCGGAATCGCCGTCAGACCGCCCGCTACATCGTCGCCCTGCTGGAGACGTGCGCCTATCACGCGCGGTCGCTGGCGGCCACGGCCGAACTCGTCCCCTACAGCAGGACCGTCGGCGCGGATCCCCGGCTCAAGCTGGCGGGCCGTCGGATCGGCCACAACATCGAGGTCCTCGTCGCGCGGGTCAAGGACGACGCGGGTGACGGAGTCGCGGAGACCGGTGCGAGCCTCGCCGCCATGCTGGAGCCGCAGACCCCGGACGCGCCCCGCCACGACCGCGTCACGGGCCGGGTCCTGCGGCATCTCCAGCGCCTGGACGAAGGGGTGATCGGGCTGGCCCGCCCGCTGGGGGTGCCGATCTCCACACCCGACAAGCCCGACAAGCCCGGCAAGAAGGTGTCGCGGAGCGTGGCACGGTAGCCGTGGCGGGGGAAGCGCTCAGCCCACGTTCCACAGGAACCGGTGGGTGTGGATCCCGAAGTAGGGGAACGACTGCACCTGCCGGACGCCTTCGATCTGCCGTACGACGTCGTTGACGAAGTCCAGCAGATCACGCGGTCCCGGGCAGACGACCTCGGCGAACAGGTCGAAGCCGCCCGAGGTCAGCACCGAGTAGACGACCTCGGCCCGTTCGGCCAGCGCGTCGGCGACCGCTCGGGGGTCGCCGTCGACGGCGATGCCGAGCAGGGCCATCGCCTGACCGCCCATGCCCATCGGGTCGGTGACCCCGACGACCTGGACGGCCTGCGAGTCGAGCAGGCGTTGCAGGCGCTGACGGGCCGCCGACGCCGACAGCCCGACCTTGGGGCCGAGTTCGGCATAGGCGATACGGCCGTCGATCTGCAGTTCGCGCAGGATGGCCCGGTCGATCTCGTCCACGCTGTTCCTCTCCGGCTGACCCGGTCCAAGGTTAACGGCGCCGTTCAGCCCACCAGTTCGGCCAGGGCGGCGGCGAAGACGTCGGTGTGGCGGTCCACGTCCTCCTCGGTGGTCGAAGGGCACATGAGCGCCATGTTGTGGAACGGGGTCAGCAGGATGCCCCGGTTGGCGAGGTACAGGTGGAGGAAGTCCTCCAGCTCGGTGTCGGCCGCCGCGGCGGATTCCGTTCCGGTGCGCGGCGCGGGGTCGGCGAACCGGTATTCGGTACGGGCGCCGAGCCGGCTCACCGACCACGGCAGGCCCCAGGTGTCGATTCCCGCCCGCACACCCGCCTCGAAGCGTTCGGAGAGCTTGGTCATCGTGTCGAACGCGGCGTCGGTGAGGACGTGTTCCAGGGTCGCGCGCGTCGCCGCGGTGGAGAGGGCGTTCCCGGCGAGGGTGCCGCCCACCCCGCCCATGTCGACCAGGTCGAGGTCGGCGCGGCCCAGCAGCTTGTCCGCGAGTTCGGCCGAGAGCCCGTAGGCGCCGGCCGGGATCCCTCCGCCGATCGCCTTGCCGATCGTGAGCATGTCCGGCTCCAGGTTCCAGGCGGCGGTGCAGCCACCGGGGCCGGCGGAGAAGGTGTGCGTCTCGTCGTTGATGAGGAGGGTCCCGTACCGGCGTGTGAGGGCGCGGACGCCCTCCAGGTAACCCGGCTCGGGCAGCACGATGCCGATGTTGGTGAGCGCGGGTTCCATGAGCACGGCGGCGACGTCGCCGTGGGCGAGTTCGCGCTCCAGTTGCTCCAGGTCGTTGAACTCGGCGACGCGGCTGGTGAGGGTGACGTCGCAGGGGGCGCCGACGTTTCCGGGGCGGGCCGCGCCGTGCCCGTCCGGGCCGACCACGATCAGCGACTCGTCGACGCTGCCGTGGTAGCTGTAGCTGTTCACCAGGATCTTGGGGCGGCCGGTGACCGCGCGTGCCAGCCGGATGGACCAGCGGTTGGCGTCGGTCGCGGTGAGCGAGAAGCTCCAGCGCGCGAGCCCGAAGCGGCGGGTCAGTTCGGCTCCCACCCATTCCGCGTCCTCGGTGGGCAGCATCGCGGTCACGCCGCCGCTCTCGGCGAACCGGGTCCGTACCGCTTCGGCCACCACCTCCGGGGAGTGACCGGCCATGGCACCCGTGTCCCCGAGGCAGAAGTCGATGTACTCGTGGCCGTCGATGTCGGTGATCCGGGCGCCGCGCGCGGTGTCCAGGTACCGCGGGAAGGCTCCCGCGGTCTTGTTCATCCAGGTCATCGGCACCCTGCCGAAGAGATGGTCGGCTCGCTCGTACGCGGCCCTCGACCGCGGATTGCGGTGTTCGGCCTCGGCGCTCTCACGAGCCAGGAGCTGCTGCAGGCGAGTGCGGTCCATCGAGGGACTCCTCTGTGGGTGAGCGCTGAAGGCGGACCCGGTCGACGAGCGGATTCAGCAAGAGTACGAACGCATACGCCGTCGAAGCAAGGTCCGACGAATGATTCTGCTGCACAAACAATCGATTCGACTGTCCTGACGCACGATTCGGCAGCCGTCCTATCGAACCGAACCCGCCTCAGATCCATCACAACCGGTCGGAATGAGTCAACCAGCGATCTCTTTCGTATCCCTGGATCAGAGCGGAGTCGCCATCCGAACATCAGCGCGCAGTCGCCCACGTGCGGCCGGCGACAGGCATCGTCAAGGAGCGGAGCATGGCAGGGATCACGGGGGAGTCGGCATGCGCCGGACCGAGCCGGACGGAAGTCGTCACGTCCGGCGAGGGAGCCGTTTTCGTCGACGCGAGCGGGCGGCGGCGCTCCTGGCTCCGCAGTGCGGGCTGGGTCGTCGCGGTGTCCTGCGTCTGCTTCGGCACGGCTCTGGTCGCCCTGGTGAGCGGGGGCGACTCGGCCGCGCCCTGGCTGCCCCTGCCGCACGGGGTGCGCAAGCACAAGGACGTCTCGGCCGAGGGCGACGCGTCGCGCGTCCAGGAGGGGCCCACGGGCAGCCCGTCCCCGTCACCCGTGGGACCCGGGGACGCGTCCGCGAGTCCGCGCGAGGTGTCCGGGGGCGGCGTGCCCGCGCCGACGGGCAGCCCGGCCGGCACCCAGCGGGCCGGCGCGGTCGGGTCCGCGGTTCGGCCCTCCCAGCCGGGCGCGAGCGCGGCACCCTCCCCCTCGGCCGTCCCGCCGAGCGCTACGGCCAGTGCGACACCTCCGGGCGTCGCTCCCGCGACCCCGGCCGCCGGGGCGTCCGGCTCCCCGACCGCCTCCCCGAGCGGCACCCCCGGAGAGGCCACGGCGTCACCGTCGCCCGACCCCAGCGGCCCGGCGACCGCCGAGACGGCCTCGGCGGGAAACCCGTTCGCCCGTGTACGGGTCACCGGGCTGCCGGCTTTCGGGTGACCGGCAACGGGGTCGGTCTCGCGCGCCCGGTCCGCGGGCCCGGCCACCGGCCCGGCCGCCCCGGTGCCACGATCACCTAGCCGGAGACCTCCGGGGCCCACACCCGGTCGGCGTAGTCCAGGAAGTTCCTGCCGAGGATCTTCTCGATGCGCTCCGATCCGAAGCCACGCTGCTCCAGGAGGCGCACGAGGTCCCGGAACTGGTCCACTCCGCGCAGGTCGAGCACGAAGGGGAGCGTGTCGTCCCGCTCCCCCGCCGCGCCGACGCCGGCCTCGCGGCGCAGGGCCACGTGCTCGGCGAGATGGGCGCGGTAGGTGTCGAGGTCGTCGATGGACGTGACGGGCCCGTCGGTGCCGATGCCGACGTGGTCCTCGCCGCACACATCGACCGCGTGGACGATGTGCTCCACCACGTCCGCGGCCGTCGCGTGACCGGACACGTTCAAGAAGGGCATGAAGTAGATGCCCACGAAGCCACCGCGCGAGGCCACCAGGCGCAGTTCCTCGTCCGTCTTGTTGCGGGGGAGGTCGGCGAGCGCACGGCAACCGGTGTGGTTGATCGACACCGGGCGTCGTGCCATCTTGGCGGCGTCCAGACAGGTGCGCTCCCCGCTGTGGGAGAGGTCGACCATGAGGCGGTGCTCGTCCAGGGCCTCGACGACGCTCCGGCCGAAGTCGCTCAGCCCCCGGTTCGCGGGTGCCATCGAGCCGTCGCCGATGTGGTTGGCCTGGTTGTACGTGAGCTGGACGACCCGCACCCCGAGGTCCGCGAAGGTGGCGACGCGCCCGGTGTCCTCGCCGATCGCGACGGCGTTCTGGAAGCCGTAGATGACACCGGTCCGGCCCTCCGCCCTGGCCCGGTGGAGGTCGGCGACCGTACGGACCTTGAGGAGGTCGGCCGCGTTGTCCCGGATGATCCGGTCCCAGACCGCGATCTCGTGCAACGTGTGCTCGTACGGGGGCAGATCGCCCATCGTGTAGCCGAGCGTGATGTTGACGGCGGTGAGGCCGGAGGCGCTGGCGTCGGCCAACGTCCGTGCGTCGATGGTCAGTTGCTCGCTGGAGGGGTTGAGCTCGGCGGCGGCCTCGGCCGACCGGGGCGCGTTCGGGTTGTCGAGCTGCCCGAGCGCGTTGATGATCATGGGCAGGGCGGTCATCGGGTCTCCTCGACGGGGTGGGTCGCTGCGGGCTCCTCGGCCCCGGGGGTCCGGACGCGGTCGGACGGACCGGCGCCGGTGGCGCGCTCGAAGTCGCGCCGCTCGAAGCGCCGCCCTCGCTTGACGGTCAGCGTGACGCTGCGCAGATGCTCGATGTCCCGCAGCGGATCGTCGTCCAGGACGACGAAGTTGGCGAGCTTGCCCGCCTCGACGCTTCCCATGATGTCCTCGGCACCGGCGCTCCGGGCGCCGATCAGCGTGGCCGAGCGCAGCACCTGCGCGGGCGACATCCCGCAGCGGTTCACGAGGAACGCCAACTCGTCGTACAGGGCGGGGAAGGGGTCAACGGGATCGGTCTCGTAGTCCGTGCCGGTGGCGATGTCCACACCGGCGCGGTGGGCCTGGGCGGTGAGCACCGCGGCGAGTTCGGTGTTGGCCGCGGCCCGCGCGGCGTCCTCGGACCCCTCGCCCGCGAGTGCCTCGCTCGCCCACATGCCCGCGGTGGCGTCCAGGACGGTGCCCTTCCGCCGCATCAGGGCGAAGAGCTCCTCGATACGGGGGTCGTCGCCGGCGGCGAACCGCCCGTACTCGACCGGCGGCTTGTTCTTGTAGCTGATCAGAGGTCCGTCCGTGCCCTCGAACGCGAGCAGGGTGACATGCGAGACGCTGTCCGCGCCGGCCGCGACGATCTGGCCGGGCGTGGCGGGGAAGACGGTGGCGTGCGCCCAGACGGGGACGCCCTGGCGGTGCGCCTCAGCGGTGATCGCGGCGACGGTGGTGTGGTCGAGGTCCGCGTACACCTTGATGGCGGAGGCGTGCGTTCCGCGCGCCAGCGCGACGGCCAGCCGCAGATCGGTGTCCTTCGTGATCGCCTGCATCCACGGCACCGCGCCGGGCGTCTCGCCCTGGGACACCTGGTGGGTGCGCGGGTCGACGAAGAAGCCGGGACCCGCCATCAGCGCGGCGTACCGGATGTCGGGGCCGGGGATCTCGCCGACGAGCGTCGCCCTCGCCAGGTCCCCCACCTGGCGCAGGTCGTCGGCCATGTCGCGGATCGCCGTGACCCCGCTGTGGACGAGCCGTCGCAGCACCACCTCGGCGGCCGGCCGGTCGGGCGGCGTCGCGATGTGCTGGTGCGCGTCGATCAGACCGGGGACGACGAAGCGGCCGTCGAGGTCGAAGACCTGGGCGTCGGCGGGCAGGCTCCCGGCGATCTCCGCGTCGTCCCCGACGGCGCGGATGACGGGGCCGTCGATCACGATCGACGTCGAACCCCTGGCCGGCCGCCCGGTTCCGTCGAACAGCGTCGCGCCGCGGTACACCGCGACAGCCCCTGTCACCGCGGGCGCGTGGGGGGCCGGTGCGCCCGAAGCCTCGTCCGTCATCTTCACCTCAGTAGTCGCTCTGTCCGGATCAGGATCGGCCCTGTCGAGCCATTGTTACGCTCTACGTAACAGACGTATCGTCTCCTGCAACATGCGCTACCGTACGCTCGCATCTCACGACGCCACAAGGAGTGGTCGGAATTGCCCGAAGCACCCCGTACCGCCGTGGACAAGGCCCTGGACCTGGTCGAGGCCGTGGCCCGTGCGTCCCAACCCCCGCGTCTGACCGACCTGGCCGAGGAGGTCGGGCTGCATCGCGCGACCGCCTACCGCGTTCTCGTCGACCTGGTCCGGCGTGGCTGGGTGCTGCGCGCCGGTGACCGCTATCTGCCCGGCACGGCGGTCCTGCAACTGTCGTCCTCGGCGGCCAGGAACTCACTCGGAGCGCTCGCCCGGCCGGTTCTCACCGCGCTGTCCGAGCGCACCGGCATGATGGTCAACCTCCAGGTGCCGGAGGCCGACCGCTCGCGCGTGATCGATGTCGTACGCCCCGACCGTCTGGCGATGATCAGCAGCCTGACCGGCGAGGCCCTGCCCGTTCACCGGTTCGCCGGTCCGCTCGCCCTCGTCGCGTCCCTCCCGTCGGCCGACCGGGTCCCCTATCTGCGTGCGGCGGAGCAGGGCGGGTACCCGCTGGCCGGACCCGACGGACTGCTCGCCGACATCGAGCGCGCCGAACGGACGGGATTCGCCGTCGAGTACGGGCGCAACGAACAGCCGGTCGCCTCGCTGGCCCGTGCCGTGCTCACCCGTCCGGGAGTGCCCGTATGCGCCCTCACCCTGGTCGGACTGGGCGCGGAGTTCGACGAGGAGCGGCTTCCGCACCTGCGGGCGCACCTGCGGAACGCGACGGACGAGCTGACGCGGATCCTCTCCGGCCCTGCGCCTTCGTCCCCGTCCACGGTCACGTCGCCGTCCACGCCCGCGTCCAGCTCCACCTCCATCTCCACCGAAGGTCCGGTATGAGCGAGCTCCTCTTCCTCGGCGGGGCGCAGACGCGCGCCGCACTCGACCCGCGGCGCGTGCTGGACGCCGTGGCCACGGCCCTCGTCGCCGTCGGCCGTGACGAGGTCTCGGTGCCGCCGCGGATCGCCGCCCACGCCCCGGGCGGACTGCTCGGTGCCATGCCCGGCCATGTGCCCGGTCTCGGGCTCGCGGCCAAGCTCGTCTCCGTGTTCGCCGACCCGGCACGGCCGGGACGCAGCACGCACCGGGGCATCGTCGCGCTGTTCGACGAGGTGGACGGCCGCCCGTTGGCCCTGATGGACGCCGAGTCACTCACCGAGGTCCGCACCGCGGCGACCGCCACGTTGAGCGCGAGGGCGCTGGCCCGTCCGGACGCCACCCAGATCGCCGTCGTCGGAACCGGTGCCCAGGCCCGTGCCCAGGTCGCGCTGCTCGCGGCGCTCGATCCCGCGACGCCCGTCTCCGTCGCGGGACGCGATCCCGAGCGCGCCGGGAGCGTCGCCGCGCTCCACCCGGCAGGCCGGGTCACGGACAGCATCGAGGCGGCGGTGCGCGAGGCCGACACGGTGTTCTGCTGCACCGGCGCCGTGCGACCGGTGATCCGCCGCGCATGGCTGGCTCCCGGCACGCACATCAGCTCGGTGGGCGGCTCCCACGGGCCCGAACTGGACGCCGACACCGTCCGGGACTCCTCCCTCTTCGCCGAATGGCACGGCGCCGCCACGACCCGGCCTCCCTCCGGCGCCCATGAGCTGCAGGACCTCCCGCCCGAGCGGTCGGTGATCCTTCTCGGTTCGGTCCTGGGCGGCGAACACCCCGGCCGGGCCGACGACGGCGAACTCACCCTGTTCAAGTCGACGGGGCACGCGGCGCTCGACGTCGCCGCCGCGCACGTCGCCCACGAGGTCGCCCGAGCGGAGGAATGGGGCACCCGCATCACCCTGTGAGCCGTGTCCCGACATGCCCGGTGCCGATGCGATGGCCACAGGACACCACCGGTACGCGGCCAAGCGTCCTCGTCGGGCGCGTCGTCCAGTGGCCCCCGGGTACCCGTGGACCTTCCTCCCCGGGTTCGGGCATGCTGGGAGGTGCTTCCGTCGGTGCGCGGCCCCGGAACCCGAGGTCGCGGACCGCATCCGCGGGACCCGGCGCGCCGACTCGGCCGGGGACGGTCCACCGGGTGGCGCCGGCCGGCCGATCGACCGGCGGTCCCCGACAGGTCGCGCGGCCGCGGGAACTCGACGCGAAGGGAGACCATCGTCTTGATGAGACTGACCGGAGCGGACGGCGGCGGAGTGCGGGAACGGCTGGGCAGCGCCCTGTTCACCAGGGTCGCGGGCCCGGACGGACCGAAGAACCGCGCGCGTATCCACGGCACGCCCGGACCTCGCTGGTTCGGCCCCGACCGCCCCATCCGCACGGTGCACGGAGACGCGTCGATGTTCATCGGCGGGCTCTCCGCGCTGTTGCTCCAGTCGCTCCACCCGCTCGCCATGGCCGCCGTGTCCGCGCACTCGGGCTTCCGCGGGGACCCCTGGGGAAGACTCCAGCGCACCAGCACCTTCCTCGCGGTGACGACGTACGGAACGGCCGAGAGCGCCCAGGAGGCCTGCGACCGGGTTCGGGCGGTCCATGAGCGGGTGCGTGGCGTCACCTCGCGGGGCACGGCGTATCACGCGGCGGATCCGCACCTCCTCGGCTGGGTCCACGTCGCGGAGATCGACAGCTTCCTGCGCGCGCATCAGCGGTACGGCGCCCGTCCGCTGTCCGGTGCCGACTGCGACGCGTACGTGGCGGACACGGCCCGCGTCGCCGCCGCGCTGGGTGTCCTGGACGCGCCGACGAACCGTGCCGAGCTCGCCGATCGGCTGTCCGCGTACCGCGGCGAGATCCGGGCGACCCCGGAAGCTCGCGACGCGGCGCGGTTCCTGCTGCTGAACCCGCCCGTGCCGCTCGTGGCCCGCCTCCCGTACGGCGTGCTCGCCGCGAACGCGGTGTCCCTGCTGCCCACTTGGGCCGCCGCCGAACTACGGCTGCCCCGAATGCAGTTGGTGGACAGCGTGTGCGTACGCCCGCTGGGCACCGCCTTCACATCGGCCGTGCGCTGGGCGATGGCGCCTCAGCGCGCGCGAAGCGTCACGCCGGTCGCGTGACGGACGCGGCCGACCGCACAGGGTCTCGGCCCATGGCGCGACGGCCTCCCCGGCCTCGGCGCCCCGATCCGACCGGCCCCGATCCGACCGGCCTCGGTTCGAAACGACCCAGCTCGACCCGGTTCGGCTCGACCCGCTTCGGCTCGGTTCGACCCGGCTTCGGCTCGACGGGGTTCGGCTCGACCCGACCAGGAGCGCCCGGAAGGTGAGTCCTCGGCGGGCCCGGCGCGGTGCCGCCCAAGGGGATGCCGGGCTGTCCCGTCGCCAGGACGGGCGGTTCTTGCATCCGGAGTGCCGCCCCGCGCCGAAGCAGGGGTGAGCCCGGCGGACCGGTCGGTCCCTGACGGCTCCGGAATCGAGGCGAGGCCCGTCATGAACCGCTGCAGCCGTACGCCTGACCCGTCCCCCCGCGGGTGGCGGGCCCCTTCCGCCGGAACAGCGCCCGCTCTTCGCGATCCGGCCGCCCCGTGGAAGTGAGCGCCCGCGAGACCGCACCGGCCGCCGACGCGGGAGTGACCACGGGTTTCCTGGCACGGAGGCTCGGGGTGTCGCCCACGACGCTGCGCTCCTGGGACCGCCGGTACGGGCTGGGGCCCGCGGTGCGGGCGGACGGCCGCCACCGCAGATGGTCTCCCGACGACGTGGCCATGGTCGGGGAGATGTGCCGGCTGACCGCCGCCGGCCTGCCTCCCGCGGAGGCCGCCCGGGCCGCAAAGGAGGCGGCGCGCGGCAGTGTCGCGGTGTCGCCCCTCCTCGTCGGCCGGACTCCGGCCGACGTCCGGATCGCCGAGCCGCCGACGGCTCCGGCTCCGGCTCCGGCTCCGGCTCCGGGTCCGAGATCGCCGGGTTCACGGTCGGGCACCGGGCTGCCGTTGGGTGACGTGGGCCCGGAGTGCCGGGGGCTCGCGCGGGCCGCCGTCCGGCTGGACGCCCTCGCCGTGCAGGAACAACTGGCGGCCGCGGTCCGGACCCTCGGCCTCACCAGGGCCTGGGAGGACGTGATGGTGCCCGCTCTGCGGGCGGTGGGCCGCAAATGGGAGTCCTCGGGGGACCGTTACGTCGAGGTCGAGCACCTCCTGTCCTGGCACGTCTCCGCCACCCTGCGGCATGTCTACGCGGCCGCCGCGGAGAACGGACCGCACGCCATCGCCTCGCCCGTACTGCTGGCCTGCGCTCCGGACGAGCAGCACACCATGCCGCTGGAGGCGCTCAACTCCGCGCTGGCCGAGCTGCGGGTACCCGCTCTGACGCTCGGCGGAGCCGTCCCGTCCGAGGCGCTCATGTCGGCGGTGCGGCGCCTCGGCCCTCCGGCGGTCGTCCTGTGGTCGCAGTCGCGGTCGACGGCGAACCTTCCGCTCGCCCGGCACATCGCCGAGACGCGCTGGGGAGTGCGGGGAGCACGCACCCGGAGCCGGGTCCTTCTCGGCGGACCCGGCTGGAGCGGCCCGCCGGGTCCCGGGCTGCTCCAGCCGCGGAACCTGGCCGAAGCACTCCGTCTGCTCACCGCGCGGGACGACTGACGACCTCGTGCACGGTGAGCCGTGAACGAGGTCGTCAGGTCAGGACCAGGTGGCCGCGCTCGCCTGACCACCGCACGATCTCGATCGCGCCCCGCCTGTACTCGTCCGCGTGACGACGAGTGCCTTTTCCGCGGAGGCCGGCCGCCGAAGCGGCCGACAGGGGCGGGCCCGGCGTTTGACGAGGGAGGTCCGGGGGCCGGCCTGGTCGGCTCACCCCCCGGGGGAGGTCAGCTGTTGGCGTTGAGGACGGGGTAGTAGCCACTGGCGTGGCCGGTGGCGGTGGGGTGGTAGGACTCCCAGCTCGGCGAGACCACCAGGGAGTGCAGCCAGCCGTCGCTGGAGCACAGCTCATGACCGCCGAACGCGGTGCGGACGTCTCCGAAGACGAAGCCGTGGGCGGCGGCACGGCCGGCGATCACGCTGTCGATGACGTCCGAGGCCTCGTCGATCTTGCTGTGCTTGGTGGCGCTGAGGCCGACGCAGAAGACGTTGAGCGTATACATGTGCGGGTAGCCCAGAACGACCACCTTGGCATTGGGCGCCTTGGCGCGGATGGCGTCGTAGGTGGCGTCCAGGCGAGCGGGGAGTGTGTTCCGGGCGTAGTTCTCGGCCGTGGTCACGCGATTGACACAGTCGGTGTCCGAGCCGGTCACGCAGGTGGTCATGACGTCCGAGAAGCCGGCGTCGTTGCCGCCGATGGTGAGGGAGACGAGGCCGGTGGAGGAGTTCAGCGGGGCGAGCTGGTTGTTCGTCACATCCGTGGTGACCGCGCCGGAGCAGGAAGTGTCGGCGAACGAGGACGGTGCGTGGGCGTTCTTCCACAGGTAGGGATAGGCGCTGAGGCTGCGGTGGCAGTCTCCGCTCGAACTGTCGTAGTTCCCTGCGCCGTTGCCGGCCGAGTACGAATCCCCCAGCGCGGCATAGGCCGGCCCGGCGGCGTGCGCCGGGCCGGTCAGCACCAGGCCGAACATCATCGCGAGACCGAGGGCGACAAGGGTGGATCGCAATTTGACGCGTCTCACAGGACCTCCCTGAGCGGGAAAGCTGGCCCTCATTTAGTACAACCGGCAACCACTTGACGGAAGTGTTCATGTCAAAATTGTTTCCGTATTCAACATCACGTTTGACGTCACGGAAACACACGCGGACGCGGGGCACCCTGGAGGAGGAGCAGCGGCGGGAGAGCCCGCGCGATGGGCGCCGACGACGAGATCGGTCACCCCGGCCGCCGGGACCCGCGATGCCGGGCCCGGCGCCCGGCCCCGAAGCGCCCGGTCCGGAGGGCTCGACACGGCCCTACGGGATCACCGACAGACAAGGCCAATACGCGTGAAACCCGCCACAAACCCCTCCCCCAAAACGGACTAAAGAGTAAAAATGCTTCTTTGGAGCCGATCGCCCCTTCGGTGACGGGCTCCAGGTATCCAGCAACCAGCGGCATGGGAGAAGCGTTTGATCACCGTACGCAAGCGACACACCGGGCTGATAGCTACGGCCGGCGCACTCGCACTCACGGCGCTGGGCGGTACCAGTTACGCCGCCACCAACGACACCGGGGCCCACCCGGAAACGCAGACGCAGACACAGACACAGACGCAGGCGCCTAAGACGGCCGCCCAGGACGCTTCGGACGCCCGAATCAGGATCACGACCGGGCAAGGAGTCCACGGCGTCGGGATCGACGCCCCCGTGCGTGTCACCGTCAGCAACGGCGTGCTCACCAAGGTGACCATGACCGCCACCGCGACCGGTACCGAGGTTCCGGGCACCCTGTCGGCGGACGGCACGTCCTGGAAACCGAACGCCCCGCTGAAGCAGGCCACCCGATATCTGGTCGCCGCGGAGGCCGAGGACGCACAGGGCCGCTCCGCCACCACGAACGCCGCGATCTCCACGGTCTCCCCGGCCAACGACTTCCTCGGGCACCTCTCCCCCGAGAACGGCTCGACCGTCGGTGTGGGCATGCCGGTGAGCTTCACCTTCGACAAGGCGATCGGCGACAAGGCCGGGGTGGCGTCGAAGATCCAGGTCAGCTCCAGCAGCGGCGAGCAGGTGGTCGGCCACTGGCTCAACAACAGCCGTCTGGACTTCCGCCCCGAGCACTACTGGAAGCCCGGCTCCACCGTCACCGTCAAGATGGACCTCGACGGTGTCCGGAAGACGGCCACGTTCAAGATCGGCCGGAGCCAGATCAGCACCGTCGACGCGAGCACGAAGCAGATGACCGTCGTACGGGACGGCAAGACGATCAAGACCATCCCGATCTCGTCGGGCAGCGCCGAGCACCCGACGTACAACGGCCGGATGGTCATCTCCGAGAAGTTCAGGCACGTCCACATGAACGCGTCGACCGTCGGCCTCACGGAGAAGGACGGCAAGCCCTCGTACGACATCAAGGCCGTACCGCACGCCATGCGCCTGACCGACTCGGGCACGTTCATCCACGGCAACTACTGGGGCGGCAACTCGGTCTTCGGCAAGGTCAACACCAGCCACGGCTGCGTGGGTCTGAAGGACGTCAGGAACGCCGGCGACGGCACGCAGCCCGCCGCGTGGTTCTTCGACCACTCGCTGGTCGGTGACGTCGTGATCGTCAAGAACTCCACGGACAAGGCCAAGGTGGCCCCGGACAACGGCCTCGGCGACTGGAACATGCCGTGGAGCGAGTGGGTATCGGGCAGCGCGTCCAACTGACGCCACGCCTGTCGGTTCGGCACCGGCGAACTCCAGGCCGGTGGCGGGACGAACACGGCCTGGATTCGCCGTCGCCGGCTCGCGACGCCTACGAGCGCACGAAGGACGCCAGGCCCTCCAGCAGTCGTTCCACGTCGCCCTCGTCGTTGTACGGCGAGAGGCCGACGCGAAGACCACCGGTGTCACCGAGGCCGAGATGCCGGGACGCCTCCAGCGCGTAGAACGATCCGGCGGGAGCGTGCACGCCCCGGGCCGCCAGGAACGCACAGGCGGCGGCCGCGTCACGGTCGTCGAACGTCAGCAGCAGGGTGGGCGTGCGATCGGCCGCCCGCGAGCGGACCGTGACACCGGGCAACGCGGCCAGGCCCTCCTCCAGTCGCTCGCGCAGCGCGCCCTCGTGCCGCTCGATCGCCGCGAAGGCCGACCGCAGCCGCTCCCTGCGCCCGCCCGTCCCGTCACCGCCGAGTCCGGCGAGGAAGTCGATCGCGGCGGTGGTGCCGGCGAGCAACTCGTAGGGCAGGGTGCCCAGTTCGAATCGTTCGGGAACCGCGTCGGTGGACGGCAGCAGTTTGTCCGGCCGCAGCCGCTCCAGCAGTTCCGGCGAGGCGGTCAGAACACCGTGGTGCGGGCCGAGGAACTTGTAGGGCGAGCACACGAAGAAGTCCGCACCGAGCCGGCCGAGATCCACGAAGGCGTGCGCCGCGTAGTGCACCCCGTCCACATGGAGCAGTGCCCGCGGGTACCGGTGGACCAGGCCTGAGATCGCGGCGACGTCGGGCACGGTCCCGATCAGGTTCGAGGCGGCCGTGACCGCGACCAGCCGGGTGCGCTCGGACAGCAGGTCGCCCACCGCCGAGGGCGGGAGTTCGCCCGTCTCCGGGTCGAAGTCCGCCCAGCGCACCTGGGCGCCGGCCCGTTCCGCCGCCTGGATCCAGGGCCGGATGTTCGCGTCGTGGTCGAGGCGGCTGACGACGACCTCGTCACCGGGGGCCCAGTCCTTCGCGAGCGTACGGGAGACGTCGTACGTGAGCTGGGTGGCGCTGCGGCCGAAGACGACCCCGGAGGGATGACCGCCCACCAGGTCGGCCACGGCCTGCCGGAAACCCTGGACGAGGCCCTCCGCGTTCACCTCTCCCGGGGTCAGGCTCCCCCGGATGGACAACGGGCCGGTGAGTACGTCCGCGATCGCCCCGGCGACCCGGGCCGGAGTCTGCGTGCCGCCCGGACCGTCGAAGTGCGCGACTCCGGACAGCAGGGCGGGGATCTCGGCGCGCAGTGCGCCGACGTCGTACGTCACTCGGGCTCCTCACGGGCGGCGTCGCGGCCCGCGCCGGCCGGCCCGGAGCGGGTTCCGGCGGGCGGGAGCCCGTGATCGGGCGGACGCACACGTTCTGCGGTGATCATGGCAGGACGCCCGCAGCGGTGGGAAGGCGTCACGGAGTCCTGGGCGCACTCCCAGGTGTCCCGGGACGCCCCAGGAGTGCTGGCCCGCGAGACTGCTGCTCCCAACCCGCGGCTTGGCCCACCGGTACCCCTCGCCCGGGGGCGCACTCCGAAATGCGCGCCGGGTTCACTCGGACGGACCTCCGGTGGACGACGTACGGCCTGGGGCCGGCATCCGGAAGCTCCGGTGCCGGCCCCAGGCCGTGGGTCATGACGCGTCGAGCGGGCCTTGGGCCCCTCAAGCGTGGCGGTGCGACCGGCGGTTGCCCGTCAGCACCCGGTACAGAATCAGCAGGATCAGCGATCCGGCGATGGCGGCGATCCAGGTCGACCCGTCGAAGAACCCGTCGATCGAGTCGACGCCGAAGACGACCTTGCCCAGCCAGCCTCCCAGCAGGCCTCCCGCGACGCCGATCAGCATGGTGATGATGATCCCGCCCGGGTCCTTGCCCGGCAGGAGCAGCTTGGCGATGGCACCGGCAAGCAACCCGATCAGAATCCAAGCGATGATGCCCACAGTTCCTCCACCGTCCGTCCGTACAAGATGTGACTTCCTCAGTCCGTGTGCGCCGTCCGGGCCAGAACAAACCTGTGAACCTCAGACAGTTGCCCGATGCCGTGCCGCCGCGGCCCCGTTCAGTTCGGCCGCGAACTGCGCTCCGGCCAGCAGCGCGAGGTTGGAGAGCCACAGCCACACGAGGAAGACGACGGGGCCCGCGAGAGAGCCGTAGAGCCTGCTGTAGGCACCGAAGCCGGAGGCGTACAGGGCGAATCCGGCTGAGACGGCCATCCAGAGGAAGGCCGCCAGGATGCCCCCGGGCAGGCTGTACCGGCGACGGCGGGCGGCGGGCGGACCCGTATGGAACACGACGAGTACGAGCAGGGCCACCAGGCACATCAACAGGGGCCAGCGGAGCAGGTTCCAGGCCACGGCCACCGTGCCGTCCAGCCCGAAGACACGGCCGGCCGCCTCGGCCACGGGGCCGGTCAGCAGCAGCACGAGCGCGCTCACGACGAGCAGCCCGAGCAGTGCCAGCGCGGTCAGCACCAGGCGGTGCGCCGTGCGCCATACCGAGCGGCGGTCCGCCACGTCGTGCATGCGGTGCAGGGCTCGGCGGAACACCGCGAGGTAGCTCGACGCCGACCAGAGCGCGCTCGCCGCACCGGCGACCAGCAGCGTCCAGGCGGCGGATCGCTGCCGCAGCATCTCGCCGAGCGCCTGGTGCAGTTCAGCCCCCGACTGCGCCGGTGCGTAGGCGCTGACGTGCGCGATGAACTGCTCGGCGGTGTCCGGACTGATCAGACCGAAGGCGATGACCGTGACGAGCATGGCCGGCAGCACCGCCAGGATCGCGTAGTACGTCAGGGCGGCCGCCCAGTCGGAGACGTCGTCGTTCCACATCGAGACAGGGGTGCGGCGCAGCGCGGGCCACCAGAGGGCGGGCAGCCGTGGCCCGTACCGGCGCAGCCGTGCCGGACGGGCCGCGCCGATGGCGCCGTTCGGCCGGGATTCAGCGGACATGCGCGGTCCGGTGGGGGTGGCCGGCGGTCCGTGCCCGGGTGAGGTCCCTGGCGGGGAACCGGGCGGGAACCCGGGCGACGTCATGGGCGGGGTCCCGGCGTGGGGCGGCGACGTCCCGCGCCTCCGGGAACATTCCGGCGATCTGTCTGTTCATCCCTCACCTCTCGGCGCCGGTCCGGCCGGCGTTCCCGGCTCCATTCCTGGCGGAGTCGGTCGGGGCTCTCCTTCCACGCGCGGGTCCCCCTACGCCTGTTCACGGTCGCCGTCCGGGGTTCGGTCGGACGCGGAGGACGTCGTCCCTGCCCGGCGGCCCCGTCCTCCACGGCGGCCCCACGGCTGTCGGCCGCGGGGCCGGAGCGTCGCGCCGTCAGCTCTTGGGCATCAGGACGGTGTCGACGATGTACACATTCGCGTTGGCGGTCTTCACATTGCCGCACACGACCTTGGCGGAGTCGTTCACCGTGTACGACTCCCCCGACCCGCTGGTCGTCAGCTTGCTCTTCTCCAGCGTGTCGAACGAACCGTTCTCCAACTGCTTCGGCGTCAGCTTCTGGCCCACGACGTGATAGGTCAGGATCTTCGTCAACTGCGCCTTGTCCGCCAGGACCTTGTCCAGCGTCACCTTCGGGATCTTCGCGAACGCGTCGTTCGTCGGTGCGAACACGGTGATGTTCTCGGCGTTGTTCAGTGTGTCCACCAGACCCGCCTTCTTCACCGCCGTCACCAAGGTGGACAACGCGGGGTTGTTGGACGCCGCCGTCGCCACCGGGTCCTTCGCCATGCCGTCGAAGGACCCCGCCCCGTTCTTCGGCACCGACGCGCAGCCCGGACCGAACGGTTCGCCGGAACTCCCCGCCATCCCCGACGAACCGGTCGACTCCCCGTCAGAGACCGGGGCCGAGGCCGCCGCCTTCGCGGAATTCGAGGCGCCCGTGTCCTTGCTGTCCTGGGAACAGGCCGTCAGCGCGATCGGCAGCACAGCGGCGGTGGCGACGGCCATCGCGACACGACGGATACGCATGTTCATGAGGTTCTCCTGTCGGAACGAAGCGGCATTCGATGCGCGGACCAGCAAATGCCGTGGTTTTCGAGCGGAAATACCGTGGAGAACGAAAGGACGGACTTCCGCGAGGCGCCGGTGGCGCGCTCGGTGGAACGCGTCGGACTCTTCGGATCTCGGCTCACAGGGGGAATCCGGTCCTGGAGCCGTCCTGGATTGGTCGGCCTACGGGCATTCACCGTTTCGTGGGAAATCCCGGCCGGGACCAATCCGGGGAGCGCGCAGCTTCGGAGAACACGCCACCCGAGGCGGGGCGCGGCTCAGATCAGGGGGACGAACACCCGGATCGTCTTGCCGCCCTCGGGACACCGCTCGATGGTCAGACCGCGGGAGAGACGGATGATCAGGGGCCAGCCGTATCCGTTCAGCCGGTGCGTCCGCGGGATCTCTCCGGTGCCGTAGGCGTGTACGGGGGCGACGTCGCTGTTGTCGCGCACGGCGAGCCGTACGCCCGCGTCGGTCACCGTCGCGTCGAAGCCGGCGAGCCCGCCGCCGTGCCGGATCGCGTTGGTGACCAGTTCCGAGACCACCAGCAGCAGATCGATGACCGCGTCCGGGCTCGTGTCGCCCTCCCGGCCGTGCTCGCGCAGCAACGCCCCGACATGACGGCGTGCGGTCGCGGCGCTCGTGACCGCGTGACGCGTCGCCGCGGGAGCGCGGTCGGCCGGGTTCATCGTCCGGTCGCCGGGCCCGGGACTCCCAGCGCCGTGCGGACACGGTCGGCGGGGACGAAGCGGCCCCCGGTCTCTGTCACGCCCCGTCCGCTCGGGCCGGAGCCCCCCGCCGGCCCGGCAGGGGGGACACCGTGTGTCCCCCCTGCGCCGCGCGGGGATCCGGTCGCGGACACACGGGCGCCGGCTGCCGCTCGCACACCGTCGTACGTCCCCTCACGACGGCTCATGCCGGCTGCCTCGGCGGCAGGCTCCGGTAGTAACTGCCCACGCTGGACAGGTACACGGGGTCGAGGGTCTCGCGGTCGGTCTTGAACACGGGCGCCGATTTGATCTCCTCGCGGGTGCACGTCACGGTGACCTTCTGAGACACCGTGTCGATCCCGGCCACGACGCCCACCGGGACCAGCACGCTCTTGCCGAACACCCAGACGCCCGTGTCGACGACCAGGTGCCGCATCCCCGAGTCGTCCGACTGCCGGTCGACGTGCCCTATGGTCCCGTCGCTCGCCTCGACGCTGTAGCCGGCCAGTTCGTGCACTTCGGGGTGGTCGAACTCCGGTGCGTACGACCAGATTCTGTCGACCGTCATGGTTCCTCCGTCAGTTCGTCGGTTCGCCCCGCCGACGGCTCACCCGGGGCGGGCACGCGACGGGGGGATGACCCGCAGACGGTGATCCGCCCGCGTGTCGCCTCACAGGGCTGCAGATACCCCGCTATCCGCTCCGCACGCGAGGGAATCGCCCCGCGCGTCCCCGGTCCTGGCGCCGTGCACCGGTGGAGGTGAACAGGTCGTACGGCCCGTCAGCCGGTACCGGGTCGCCGCTCCCGCGAGTTCGCGTCACAGGGCGCGGTGAGATGGTCCAGCGTGCCCGTGATCTCCAACAGGCGGTCCAGGCCGGGGGGTCGCTCGTCGAGGCGGAGGTCCACGCCTGCCGCGTCGGTACGACGCCGGATCATCAACAGGACGGACAGTCCCATGGAGTCGATGCTGCCGAGACCGGCGAAGTCCACGCGTAGTTCGAGCACACGTCCCTCGGGTGTGCGCCCGTCGGCGAAGTTCTGGTCGACGGCCCTCATCAGCTCGTCGCAGGTCTCGTGGTCGAGATCGCCGTGGACGTGGATCACGAGGGCCGTGGGCTCGACCTCGACGGTCAGCGTGAAGGTGGGGGGATGCGAAGTGGTCATGCGGGCTTTCCGGGGCCGGGGATCTCGGGCAGTGGCGTTCGGGTTCCGAGCGCCTCCCGCGCGTGGGCCAGTGTGCGGCAGGCGCGGGGGAAGTCCTTGAGGTGCTGGGCCAGCAGGTCGAGAGCGGGGTCGAGGCTGTGCGCGGGGACACGGCGAGCGGTGAGGATGTCGGCGGTCCAGAGGATGAACCTCGTGAACGGTTCCTCGTCGGCCACGTAGAGGGCTGTGGCCGGGTACTTGAGGAGAGCGCCACCGTCCGCGATCCCGTCTGGTGCAGATGCGCGATGAGATGGGGGGGGTGGGCACGTGCGCGCCGAGGAAGTCCACCCGCCATCCCCGCAGTCGCAGTACCTCCGCGAGGAGCCTGGCCGGCAGCGCGTGCCACTCGCCGTCGACGCAGGCCACCGTGACACGAGGAGCGCGCGGGGTCTGGCTCCGGTTCCCGGAGCGGTGGGCCAGGAGGGCGATGACCCGGTCGTGGATGGCGGTCGCGGTGTGTTCCTGCGCGACGGTGAGCCGGTTCGCCGCCCACTCCGTGCCGACTCTCGCCTGCACCGGGGCGATCAGGTCCAGCAGGACGGTCTCGGCATCGCCCGCCGACTCCAGTGCGTCGAGGACGACGGCCGCGGCGCGGTGCTCGTCGCCCCGGTGCACCGCCGACCACAGACGTTCGCGGGCGGGGCCGAGCGTCAGGGCGTCGGTGTGCCGGCTGAAGGTACGGCTCATCCGGTGTACCTGCCCCGGGTGCGGCCGTTCACCGCGCTCAGGTGCGCGTGGTGGGGCGCGGTGACCGCGACGGTCGCCATGTCGTCGTGACCGCCGCGTCCGACCCATTGCGCGGCGAGCATCTGGACATGCTCCACCACGGCCTCGGCGGGCATGCCGGCGCACTGGGTGAGCGCGGTCTCCAGGCGTTCGACGCCGAAGGGTTCGTCGCCCAGCGGTCCTCCCCTGGCCTCGGTGATGCCGTCCGTGAAGAAGAGGCAGGTCTCTCCCGGCGCCAGTTCGACGAGGGCCGTGGTCGAGCTGATGTCCCAGAAGGCGCCGATCAGCGTCCCGCGTGTCCTGGCCTCCTCGACGGCGCCGTCGGCCCGCACGATCAGTGGAGGGGGGTGTCCCGCGCTGGTGACGCGCAGATGGACGATGCCCGCGCGGCGTACGACGGAGGCCATGGCGAGGGTGGCGAAGCGGGTGTGATGGGAGTTCATCAAGGCGCCGTTGAGCAGTCCCAGAAGCCGCTGGTGGTCCTCGACGAGCGGCAGCAGCGCCTGTACGGTGTTGCGGATCTTGCCGGTCAGCACGGCGGCTTCGAGTCCCTTGCCGCAGACGTCCCCGAGGACGACGAGGGACTCCTGGCCTTCGTCCGTACCGGGGTGGACGTCGTAGAAGTCCCCGCCGACGCGTTCGGTCCGGCCTGCCGGGCGGTACTTCCCGGCGAACTCGACCCCGTGCACGGTGTGCAGTTGGGGCGGCAGCAGCTCGCGCATCAACGTCGTGGTGATGGCCGCCTGTTCGGCGTACATGCGGGCCGCGGACAGGGCCGCTCCGGCGCGTGAGGCGAAGAGACGGGCGAAGATCTCCTCGCTCTCCGTGAAGGCGGCGCGACGGCTCGACCGGAGCAGGATCAACGCGCCGGCCGGTACGCCGTGGCCGGGCAGCGGGGTCACCACCGCCGAGCCGACCGGCTCCGTGAATCCGTCGGGCAGGACCCAGCCGGGCAGGGTCGCCGGGTCGATCCAGCGGGACGGTACGGGCGGGAATCCGCGCAGGGCGTCGCTGAGACCCGGCAACTGCTCCACGTCGTCGTGCACCGTTCGGTGCGCCACGGCGCCGTCGGGGCCGCAGTACGTCAGCGGAACCCTGTGCCCGTGCGGAGGGGCGACGATCACGGCGGCGTCCGCGAGGTGCTCGGCGGCCAGGGCGGCCGTCACCTCCATGCACCGTTCGACGTTCAGTGACGACAGCAGGGCGCTCGACGCGTCGGCCAGGAAGGCGGTGCGTTCCCGCTCGGTCCTGAGCGCTTCCTCCGCCAGCCGCCGGTCGGTGTCGTCGACCAGCCACCACATGACGTCGCCGTCGTCCGTGCGAGTGGGATGCGCTTCGAAGGTCCGGTCGCCGACCCGGCCGTGCGCCGGCGTGCCGGGTCCCGGGCTCCGGGGTCCGGGCACGTGGACCCGCAGGCGCGTGTGCGCGTCGGCGATCCACGCGGGGACCACGTCGTGCAGCCATGTACCGGTGATCGCGCCCGGGAAGAGGGCGGCGGCGGCGGGGTTCGTCCCGACCACCCCGCCGGACGGGTCGGCGACCACCACGGGATAGGGGGCGAAGCCCCACATGGCGCCCGGAACGGCGCCGCGCGGGCCGGCGGGAGGCTGCTGGGAAGTGTCCACGAGCAAGGACCCGCGTCCGCGGGCCCACCACCTTTCCGGACGACAGATTGTTTCCGTCCGACAACCATCTCGCGGCGGAGTGCGTCACGGCAAGTCACCCCGCTGCATCACACGAAAGGGGCCGTCCCGGCCGGCGGGTGCCGCCGCGTCCGCCGCCGGAGAGATCCGCCCGTACGTCAGCGGCGGCGACTGCGCGTCGTCCAGCCCCCGCCGACACCCGAGAGGTGAAGAGCGAGCAACGCGAGCCCTATGAGCATGACATTGGTCGAGGTGAACACGTGATTGGTCGAGACGTCACCGGCGTTGATCAGGAACGCGATGAACAGCAGTACGGCGGCAGCGATGCCGAGCATGGGAACTCCCTTGTGAAATGACGATGGCCGAAGCGATGGGGTCCGGATGCCCCGAGAAAGCCGCCCGACACCGCGGCACCTGATGAATCCACGGCATCCGCTCCCCAGTTCCGGCGCGGGAATTCGAGGGCGTCCGAGACGGGGTCTCCCGCCGGATGCCGAAATCAGGCGAACAGCCACGTGGACGAAGGGACGAGCGAGGGGCGCTCGCCGGGGTGTCCGTCCCGGCAAGCGCCCCCCTGTCAGGCCGACGTCCTAGGAAACCGTCCCGGCCGAAGCCCGTACGCCCTCACACGCCGTCGCACCCTCCACCGGGCCGGTCGCCCGCCACACGCTCTGGCGGTCCTCGGCCAGCCCGAGTTCGGCCAGGCCCTTCAGATGGCCGAGCACGGTGGTGCGCCGGAAGCCCACGGCCTCGCTGAGTTCGGCGACCTCGGCCCCGTCCGAACCGGCCTCCGCCAGCCGCTCCCAGGTGCGCACGGCATGGCGGCTCAGACCGCTCTCGCTCACCTTCCTGGACACGACGCCGCCCCCTTCCCCGTTCGTGATCTGCCCGGGAATCGGGGACATGGGCCTGGCCGGCGGCGTCTCACCCGCGCTCGTCCGCTCCCGCACTGCGCGCGGTGATCTCCTCGGTCCGACCGGACGCGGCGTCATGTTCACCTTGCGGTGCCTTCGGCCCTTGCTGTGTCGGCTCATCGATTCCTCATCTCCGCCTCGACGATGCTCACAGCAGGAGAACGAGCGGGAGCCGACTAGGTAGTTCAGCCGTTCGATGGATAGGAACACGACCGGCGACCCGGGTCATGCCCCTCCGTCCGCCGCCGCCCGAGGGCACCCTCCGAGGGTGGCCTCCCCGGCGGCACCCCGTCACCTCGCACACACATCCAACCGCTCCCTGCCGGGGACGGTTTCCCGATCTTCCGGCCATCATTGAGCCCTCGCCATCTGGGCGCGGGCGCTGCCGGGACGGGTCCCGTCGCCGCGCGCCCCGGTGGCCGGCAGCTCGTCGAAAGCGGATAGCAATGGCCAACACCCGTTCCCCATGGGCTTGTTCTCCTGTCGGAGCCCTGTCGTGACAGCGGCCCGGATCCCAGGACTGATCCTGCCCCTCGTCTTCCTGTGTGCCTTCGTCGCGGCTCTGGTCTGGTACTGGCGACATCGCGGCGAGTAGGGGAAGAAGTCGGCAGGAGGAAACAAGCGGGGGCACCACCCGGCCGGGCGGTGCCCCCGCGCGAAAGAGCCCGGCGGTCAGAAGAGGGGGCCGGGAGTGCCGACACCCCGGCAGTTCAGAGCCCGCACCTCGGTGTGCGGCTGCGCCGGCGGTGCGACGACCGCGGGCAGCACGTTCGGCGAGACAGCGACCGTCGATGACATCCCCCTCCCCAGCAGACCGCCTCGCTGCGGGTCCTGCCGGTTCCCTCCGGCGACGAGCATGGCGTCGGCGGCGACGACGGCGTCGTGCACGGTGGTGGTTCCGGTCATGACACAGAGCGTGTAGGTGACGTCCTCCAGCCCGCGGGCCGTCTCCAGCGTCTCCTTCTCGGCGTACGCGATCTTCAGGGCCGCGTAACGCGTCAGCAGCCTCCGGACAACCTTCGGGTCGGGTACGAGCACGGCGAGGGCTCCTCTCTCGAGTTTCCGTCCGTGTGCCCCGGTTCACCACGGTTCATTCGCAACAGCCGCCCCAGACAACCTATTTGGCCCAACGTCCACCGCCCGGCCGAATCCGGCCGCCTTTCCCTTCACGTATTTCCCCGCGCCCGGCGCGGATCGACGCCGGCACCCGAGGTGTGAAGGAAAGGGGCAGGGGCACTTGGAGGCACTGGAGGTCGATACCGATGGTTCCCCTGCTTCTCGTTCTTCTGCTCGCCCTGCTCCTTTTCGGTGCGGGCTTCGCCGTCAAGGCGCTGTGGTGGATAGCGGTCATCGTGCTGGTCGTCTGGCTGGTCGGATTCGTGGCCCGTCCGGGCGCGTCCAGCGGCAGTCGCGGCCGCTGGTACCGCTGGTAGTCCCACCCACGGACATTCCGCGACCGATGACATCCGCAGGACAATCTGTGTACGAAGGAAAAGGACATGGCGAATTCCACGACACCCCACTACACGGTCCCCGGCGTCAGTACGCATGACGGCGGCCGGATCATCGACGTGCTGGGCACCCGGCTGCACGCTCTCAACGACCTTTCGCTCACGCTGAAACACATTCACTGGAACGTCGTGGGCCCGCACTTCATCGCCGTGCACGAAATGCTCGATCCCCAGGTGGACCGCGTACGGGACATGGCCGACGACACCGCCGAGCGGATCTCCGCCCTCGGCGGGGTTCCGCACGGCACGCCGGGCGCCCTCGTCGCCGAACGGACCTGGGACGACTACAGCGTCGGCCGTGCCGACGCGATTGCGCACCTCGGCGCTCTCGACCTCGTCTGCACGGGGATCGTCGAGGACCACCGCGCGGCCGTGGCCGAGGTCGGCAAGATCGACCCGGTGACCGAGGACCTTCTCATCGAACAGCTCCGCTCGCTCGAACAGTTCCAGTGGTTCGTCCGGGCGCACCTGGAGAGTTCGGGCGGTTCCCTGTCACAGGCCGGCGCCCGCACGGAACGCGAGGCGGCGCGATCGGCCGGGCCGGACACCGCGCCGTAGCGGCGGGAGAAGACGGCGGTACAGGTGGGTGTGGGGCCCGAACCGGCAGTACAGGTTCGAGCCCCACACCCACCTCCACGTCCACCGGCGCACAGGGCCTGACGAGGCACCACGCTGCCGGACCGTCAGACGCGGGCGATGTAGCTGCGCACCGTCGTGCCGGAGTCCTCGGTGTGCACACGCACGAGGTCCGAGACGAAGTGCACGAGGAACAGGCCCCGTCCGCCGATCTGATCGGGGCGTACGGGATGCCGGCCGGCCAGCGGGTCGCTCAGCCGCCCGTCGTCCCGCACCTCGCACACGATCTGATCGCTCTCCGCCCAGATCCTCAAGGTTCCCGAACCGCCGCCGTGCACCACGCTGTTGGTCGTCAGCTCCGCGACGACGAGACTCAGGTCCTGCAGACGGGCCCGGCTCATCCCGCGTTCCCGGGCCTCGCTCATCGCGAAGTCACGGGCGGCGGGCAGGAGTTCCGCGTCGAAGCGGACCGACCCCGCGCCCGGTGGGTGGCGCAGCGCCTGGTTGCAGCGCGCCAGGACACCGTCCGGGTCGTAGACCGGGCTCACGCTCTCCCGGCCGCCGCTGATCACGACGGGGTGCGTGGCGTGGGCGTCGGCGATCACCTCGTGGTCGAGGGCTCGCGCGTCGTAGGGACAGAGGATCGTCACCTCGCGTCCGCCGAAGGCCGCGTTGATCAGGGCTTCGTGCTGGACGCAGGCGGGGTACTCCACCGCCGTACGGCCGTCCCAGATCGGCTCGCCGATGATCCGGACCCGCACGTCCTGATGGGTGTCGGCGAACGCCCGCAGGACGGAGGGGATGATCCGGCCCGGGTTCCGGCCGGCGACGGTCATGTCGACCCAGTGGACGTCGGCGGCCCGCGGTCCCAGAGCGCCTCGGATGAGCTCCAGCCGCGCGGGGGGCACGGCCACCGCCACCGGCTCGGCGGCGGCTACGCCGTCCGACACGAAGCGCGTCGTCGCTTCCACGTACTCATGGTCGCCGTGATAGATGAGAGCGGGGTGGACGAAGGGTTCACCGGGGACTGTCGCCGTCGTCATGCCGCGATCACCGCGCTCAGGGGCCCGCGTCCCGCCGGCGGTCCCGCGTCGGGGCACACCGACGGGAAGAGCGTCTGCGCTCCGTCCACTCGCTGCTCGATGCCCACGGACTCACCCCGAAACCATTTTACTCGGCCGCCGCGCTCCCGGGGCAGGCCCCCTGGCCCGGCGGCGCCGCCGCGTCGGCCCCACTCCATCCTCACCTGCCCCGGGTTCCCCCTGTGAACCATGGGCGGTTCGCTCGGGAAATCGGTGCCGCCGCCCCGCATCCGAACGGTGCCCCCGGGCGGAAGTACCCCTGACCCGGCGCCGGGACGGGCGGCACGTACGCGTTCCGCAGAATTTCGGCGATGGGTGGCATGAGCGGTGTGAAGCAGGGCAGACGGGCCCTGTCATCAATTCCTTCGGACGATTTGGGGTGGACGGCATGGCAGCCGTGACGGCAGCGAAGGCAACGGACACGGCGCATCGGGCGGCTACGACCTGGGAGGGCTCCCTTCCGCAGATCGACGAGCCGCTGAAGATCAGCCCGAAGGACGCACGCGAGCTGTCGCGTCAGTTCTTCGACCGCCTCTCGGTTCTGGAGGAGGGCACGCACGAGTACCAGTACGCGCGCAACACCCTCATCGAGATGAATCTCTCCCTCGTCCGGTACGCGGCGGCGCGCTTCCGCAGCCGCAGCCAGGGTGAGATGGAGGACATCGTCCAGGTCGGCACGATCGGGCTGATCAAGGCCATCGACCGTTTCGAGCTGAGCCGCGAGGTCGAGTTCACCTCCTTCGCCGTTCCGTACATCGTCGGTGAGATCAAGCGCTTCTTCCGGGACACGAGCTGGGCCGTCCACGTGCCGCGCAGGCTGCAGGAGGCCCGTGTCGAGCTCGCCAAGGCGACGGAGGAACTGCGCACCCGCCTCGGCCGTACGCCCACGACCCGTGAACTGTCCGAGCTGATGTGCCTGTCCGAGGAAGAGGTCATCGAGGCCCGCAAGGCGTCGAACGGCTACAACTCCTCGTCCCTCGACGCCGCGCTCACGGCCGACGGCGGCGCGGACGGCGAGGCCGTCCTCGCGGACTTCATCGGCGAGGAGGACGCCTCGCTGGAACTGGTCGAGGACTTCAACTCGCTGGCCCCGCTGATCGCCGAACTCGACGACCGCCAGCGCCGGATCATCCACCTGCGCTTCGTCGAGGAGCGCACCCAGGCGCAGATCGGCGAGGAGCTCGGTATCTCACAGATGCACGTCTCCCGGCTGATCACCCGCATCATCAAGCGTCTGCGGACAGGGCTGCTCGACCCCTCGGTCGCCTGACCCAGCCGCACGGCACGGCCCGTACGACGGTCCCGTCGCCCCGCCCCGGACTCCCGTCCGCAGCGGGTCGGCGGGACTTCGTGTGCGCGGTCCGGACGGCCTCGGACCAAAAGAGTTCTGTGTATCCCCTTCACTCGTGGTTATTCCTGTCACCGGCAATATTTTTGAACCGCTGGAGAGTTTCCACGCACGCTTTGTTCAGCCCCTGCCTTCTGGGTTAGCCTGCGGCGTATTTTCTTAGCGGGACGACCCGTGATCTGCGGGAATTCCACGGGCGGGCGGGGGCCGTCCGTGGACCCGGCGTGGTTCCGAGTTCCGTGGCACACGGGACTCCAGGGGAGCGGAACGAGGGTGGCCATGACCAGGGCAGCGAGCGGGACGTCCGTGCGGACACCGGGCGAGCAGGAGTTGCGCCAACTGCTGGCCGGCCTCACCGCCGTGCGCGACGGTGACTTCGGCACCCGGCTCCCCGACGAGACCGGGGGCCTGCTGGGTGACATCGCCACCGTGTTCAACGGCATGGTCGACCAGTTGTCGGTGTTCACCTCCGAGGTGACCCGGGTGGCGCGCGAGGTGGGCACGGAGGGGACCCTGGGCGGCCAGGCGGAGGTGCCGGGAGTCTCGGGCACCTGGGCCGACCTCACGGACTCCGTCAACGCCATGGCGGGCAACCTCACCACGCAGGTCCGTGACATCGCGCAGGTGGCCACGGCCGTCGCGAAGGGCGACCTCTCGCAGAAGATCGACGTGCCCGCCCGCGGCGAGATCCTGCAGCTGAAGGAGACCGTCAACACGATGGTCGACCAGCTCTCCGCGTTCGCCGACGAGGTGACCCGCGTCGCCCGCGAGGTCGGCACCGACGGACGCCTCGGCGGCCAGGCCCAGGTCCCCGGCGTGGGCGGGGTCTGGCGCGATCTCACCGACTCGGTGAACTTCATGGCGGGCAACCTCACAGCCCAGGTCCGCAACGTGGCCCAGGTCACGACGGCGGTGGCCCAGGGAGATCTCTCCCAGAAGATCACGGTGGACGCCCGGGGCGAGATCCTCGAACTCAAGAACACCATCAACACCATGGTCGACCAGCTCTCCGCCTTCGCCGACGAGGTCACCCGCGTCGCCCGCGAGGTCGGCACCGACGGACGCCTCGGCGGCCAGGCGGACGTCAAGGGCGTCAAGGGCACCTGGCGCGATCTCACCGACTCGGTGAACTTCATGGCGGGCAACCTCACCGCCCAGGTCCGCTCGATCGCCCAGGTGGCCACCGCGGTGGCCAAGGGCGACCTGTCGCAGAAGATCACCGTGGACGCCCGCGGCGAGATCCTGGAGCTCAAGGAGACCATCAACACGATGGTCGAACAGCTCTCGGCGTTCGCCGACGAGGTGACCCGGGTGGCCCGCGAGGTCGGCACGGCGGGCAACCTGGGCGGACAGGCGACGGTACGGGGTGTCTCCGGCACGTGGAAGGACCTCACCGACAACGTCAACGTGATGGCGTCGAACCTGACCGGCCAGGTCCGCTCCATCGCTCAGGTCGCCACCGCCGTCGCGCGCGGCGACCTGTCGCAGAAGATCACCGTCGAGGCGAAGGGTGAGGTCGCCGCCCTGGCCGACGTCATCAACACGATGGTCGACACGCTGTCCGCGTTCGCCGACGAGGTCACCCGAGTCGCCCGCGAGGTCGGCACCGAGGGACGCCTCGGCGGCCAGGCGCACGTGCCCAACGTGGCGGGCACCTGGAAGGACCTCACCGACAACGTCAACTCGATGGCCAACAACCTCACCGGGCAGGTGCGCAACATCGCCCTGGTGACGACGGCCGTGGCCAAGGGCGACCTGTCCAAGAAGATCGACGTGGACGCCCGGGGCGAGATCCTCGAACTCAAGACGACCATCAACACCATGGTCGACCAGCTCTCCGCCTTCGCCGCGGAGGTCACCCGCGTGGCCCGCGAGGTCGGCAGCGAGGGCAGGCTCGGCGGCCAGGCCGAGGTGGAGGGCGTCTCCGGCACCTGGAAGCGCCTCACCGAGAACGTGAACGAACTCGCCGGCAACCTCACGCGCCAGGTCCGCGCCATCGCCGAGGTCACCAGCGCCGTGGCCGAGGGCGACCTGACCCGGTCCATCACCGTGGAGGCCTCGGGCGAGGTCGCCGACCTGAAGGACAACATCAACTCCATGGTGGAGTCGCTGCGGGAGACCACACGCGCCAACCAGGAGCAGGACTGGCTCAAGACGAACCTGGCCCGTATCTCCGGGCTGATGCAGGGCTACCGCGACCTGGACGTGGTGGCCGACCTCATCATGGACGAACTCACCCCGCTGGTCACCGCGCAGTACGGCGCCTTCTACCTCGCCGAGGAGACCGCGAAGGGCACGGAGCTCAGGCTGGTCGGGTCGTACGGCTATCCCGACGAGGACGGACGGCCCACCCGTATTCCGCTGGGCCGCTCGCTCGTCGGGCAGGCCGCGCGCAGCAGGCGGGCCATCACGGTGGACGAGGTGCCGCCGGGTTACGTCACCATCTCCTCGGGACTCGGGCAGACGGCGCCGACGGCGCTGGTGGTCCTGCCCATCGTCGTCGAGGAACAGGTGCTCGGCGTCATCGAGCTCGCCTCGGTCACCCGCTTCAAGCAGGGCCACCGGACCTTCCTGGAACAGCTGATGGAGACCATCGGCGTCAATGTCAGCACCATCGTGGCCAACGCGCGCACCGATGAGCTGCTGGGCGAGTCGCAGCGGCTGACCGCCGAACTCCAGGCGCGTTCCGAGGAGTTGCAGGTCCAGCAGGACGAACTCCAGCGCTCCAACGCCGAACTGGAGGACAAGGCCTCGCTGCTCGCGACCCAGAACCGCGACATCGAGGCGAAGAACCTCCAGATCGAACAGGCCCGGCAGGAACTGGAGGCACGGGCCCAGCAGTTGTCGCTGGCGTCCAAGTACAAGTCCGAGTTCCTCGCCAACATGAGCCACGAGCTGCGGACCCCGCTCAACAGCCTGCTCATCCTGGCCCAGTTGCTGGCGCAGAACCCCTCGCGCAATCTCACGCCGAAGCAGGTCGAGTACGCCGGCATCATCCACTCCGCGGGCTCGGACCTGCTCCAGCTCATCAACGACATCCTCGACCTGTCGAAGGTCGAGGCCGGCAAGATGGACGTCACCCCCGAGCGGGTCCCGCTCCGCCAGCTCCTGGAGTACGTCGAGGCCACCTTCCGCCCGATGACCTCGCAGAAGAGCCTGGAGTTCACGGTCAGCACCGCTCCCGGGGCCCCCGTCGACCTGCTCACCGACGACTCCCGGCTGCGCCAGGTGCTGCGCAACCTGCTGTCGAACGCGGTGAAGTTCACCGAGCGGGGACGCGTCGAACTGCGGATCGAACCGGCGGCCGACCAGGAGATCCCCGCGGGCGTGCGCCGTGGCGGCACGGTCGCCGCCTTCCGGGTCAAGGACACCGGTATCGGCATCCCCGAGCAGCAGTTGGAGACGATCTTCGGCGCCTTCCAGCAGGCCGACGGCACCACGAGCCGCAAGTACGGCGGCACCGGTCTGGGACTGTCGATCACCCGGGAGATCGCCCACCTGCTGGGCGGAGCGGTCACCGTCGACAGCACTCCCGGGCAGGGCAGTACGTTCACGCTCTTCCTGCCGGTCGCCCGGACCGACTTCGAAGAACTGCTGGCCGGGGGCCTCGCGTCCGAGGGGGACGCGGGCGCCGCGGCCCGCACCGAGCCGCGGCGCGCCGCTCCCGGCTCCATCAGCCTGCCCCGCCAGCGACGACGACGGCTGCTGGTCGTCGAGGAACGGCCGCGGGGCCTGCTGACGCTCGTGGCCGAGAGCGCGGTCGGCGACGTCGCGCGCAGCCGTGACGAGGGCGACGCGCGCGAGAGCGTCGACGTCATCACGGTCGTCGGGGCGCAGGAGGCGGCGAGCGCGCTGGCGGCGGAACCGTGGCACTGCGTCGTCCTCGAACTCGGCATGCCGGAAGGGGAGACGGCCAGGTTCCTCGAAGCGGTGGAGGGCGACTCGGCCCTGGCGACCGTTCCCGTCCTGGTCCACAACGGCAGCCGCGTCGACCTCGCGCAGGAACAGGCGCTGCAGTCCCGCTCCGGCGCCCGGTCCCTTGAATTCTTGTCCAGCCTGGACGAGTTGCGCGAGCGCATCGCGCTGCACCTGTCCGCGGAGCAGCCGGGCGACGTGGTCCCGCTGGTCCGCGCCGAGGAGGCGGCACGCCGGCCCGCACCGCTGATCGACAGCGCCTTCCAGGGCCGTACCGTGCTCGTCGTCGACGACGACGCCCGCAACCTCTTCGCGCTCAGCGGGATTCTGGAGCTGCACGGATTCCAGGTGCTGCACGCGGAGAACGGCAGGAAGGGCATCGAGACGCTGCTGAGCCGCCCCGAGGTCGCGCTGATCCTGATGGACGTGATGATGCCCGAGATGGACGGGTACACGGCGACCGCCGAGATCCGCAAGATGCCCCGGTACGCCGACCTGCCGATCATCGCGGTGACGGCGAAGGCCATGCCCGGCGACCGGGAGAAGAGCCTGCTGTCGGGTGCCAGCGACCATGTCACCAAGCCGGTCGACACCGACGACCTCATCGCCTGCGTCCGGCGCTGGCTGGGTGAATGACATGGCGCCCCGCACCCACCGCTCCGGCCGGCCCGCGGCACACCCGCCGCTGCCGCCCCTCCCCCACCCTCCCCAGGGTCCCCGCCGAGGAGCGGCCGCACCGTGAACATTCCTGAGACGACCGACGCGAACGTCGCCGGTTCCGGGGACCCCGTCGCGGACGGCGATGAGGCCGGTGAGCTGTCGGGCACGGCCCGGACCTCTCCGGTGGGCCGGCTGGCGGCCACGGTCGAACGGCTGCGCCGCGAGGTGCGGGCCGCCCAGGCCGAGGCCGAAGGGCGGGCCCTGATCGAGCTGGCGAAGGGAATCCTGGTCGAGCGGCTGGGCTGCGGACCCTCGCAGGCGGCCCGTCAGCTCGCCGAGTTGGCCGAACAGTCCAAGGTGCCGCAGCTCCAGCTCGCGGTCGAGATCATCAACCAGGCGGCGCACGACCGGCTTTCGGAGGTGACCCGGACCTTCCTCGCCACCACGGCGGAGCGGGCGGCCGAGGACGAAGCCCCCGCGGTGCGGCTGCGCGCGGCCGAGAGCGGCGCGCTGGCCGCCGACGACACGCAGGCGGTGGCCGATTCGCTGCTCCAGCACGCGCTCACCCCGCTCGGGGCGGTCGCCGTGGCCATCTGGGCCGCGGGCGCCGACGGTTCGCTCTCACTGGCGGGCAGCGCCGGATTCTCGGCGGCCGAGGCCAGGCGCTGGCGTTATGTTCCCCCGGGCGTGGCGACGATGGCGCGCCGTGCGCTGTCCGACCGTACGACGCAGTGGGCGGGCTCGCTGGCGGGCACCGGGCTGCCGTCCATCGGGCACGCGGTCCATCCGGACGGCGGACGGGTCGCGGTGCCGGCCGGCTCCGGGGGCCGTATCCACGGCGTCCTGGAGATCGTCTGGCCGTCCGTCCTGGAACCCCAGCCGCCGCAGGTCGTCCGTCAGATCGAGGCGCTGGCCGAGCTGTGCTCGCACACGCTGGAGACCCACACCCTGCCGCACGACGGCAACGACGTGCGGGGAACGACCGATGTCTCCGAACTGATCGACCTGGTGGACGGGTTGCACGATCCCGCGCTCGTCCTGGTGCCCCAGCTCGACGCGCAGGGACGGCTCGCGGACTTCCGCATCCGCCATGTCAACGGACGTTTCCTCGATCCGGCGGGCAGGCCCCGGGGCACCGTCCACGGGGCGCTGCTGCTGGAGGCCTATCCGATGGCCGCCGGGGACAGCGACCTGTTCCAGTGCATCGAGCGGGTCTACGCCACCGGGGAGCCGTTCCGGGCCCGGCGCATGGATCTCACGGCCCTGGTCGACCAGGTGCCACTGTCCGCCGTGGCCGACATCAACGTCAGCCGGCACGGCGGTACCGTGCTGCTCATCTGGCGCATAGAGGACGAGACGGCGCGGCTGGCGAGTCTGCTCCAGCACGCCCAGCGGCTCGGCCGGGTCGGCGGTTTCGAGGAGAACCTGCTGACCGGCGAGATCATCTGGAACGAGACGCTCTTCGACCTGTACGGACGCTCCCCCTCGGGCGCCTGCGTGCCGCTGGAGGAGCTGCCCGAGCACGCCCATCCGGACGACGCCGTCACCATCGGCCGGTTCCTGCGGACCGTCCTGCACCATCGACGGCCCGCCACGGCCGCGTTCCGGCTGCAGCGTCCCGACGGGGTGACCCGGCACATCCGCGTGGTGGCCGAGCCGGTGCTCGACGCCGACGACCGGCTGTTCGTGGTCCGCGGGGCCTACCAGGACATCTCGGCCCAGCACTGGACCGAGGTCGCGCTGGCCGTCACGCGTGACCAACTGGCGCACACCGAACAGCAGGCGCACGAGCGCAACCGGCTGACCCTCCAGTTGCAGCACGCGATCATGCCGCCGACGCACGCGCCGATGCGGGCGCCGGGGCTCGATGTGGCGGTGCGCTACCGTCCCGCGGAGACCGAGCACCTCGTCGGAGGCGACTGGTACGACGCCGTCGTCCTGCCGTCCGGCCTGGTCCTGCTGTGTGTCGGTGACGTGGCCGGTCACGGGATCGAGGCGGCGACCAGCATGGTGGTGCTGCGCAACGCGCTGCGCGGACTCGCCGTGACGGGCGCGGGGCCGGGCCAGCTCCTGTCGTGGCTCAACATCGTGGCGCACCATCTGACGGGCGGGGTCACCGCCACCGCCGTCTGCGGGATCTACGACCCCGGGCGCCGCGTTCTGCGCTGGGCCAGGGCCGGGCATCTGCCGCCCGTGCTGGTCCGGGACGCGGACGCCGACCCGCTTCCGCTGCTCAAGGGCATCCTGCTCGGCGCCGTCCCCGAGGCGACGTTCGAGGAGGACGAGGTCCAACTGGCCGTCCACGACACGCTGTTGATGTACACGGACGGGCTGATCGAACGTCGGGACCGTTCGGTGGAGGTATCGCTGCGCCAACTGCTCCACGCGGCCCGTACGACGTCCAGGACACTGGACCATCAGCTCGACCGGCTCCTGACGTACAGCAGGTCCGACACCGACGACGACACCTGCATCGTCGGCATCCAGGTGCGGTAGGGGCGAACGGATGCGGCCCCGCGGGCAGCCGGGGGGAGTGACTGCCTGCGGGGCCGTACAGCTCGGGTTCGCCAGGGGGGGTAGCTTTCCCGAACTGTCTCAGGATGCTGCTGCCCCGGTTCCGGAGATGCATGCACACAGGTTTCCGGCCGGGATTCCCCCCGTATGGCCGAGTGACCGGCTCAGGAACGCTCCCGCAGGGCCCGCAGCAGCGGCTCCAGCGAGTCCGTGACGCAATGTGCGGGGACCCCCGCCTCGTGCAGGGCCCTCGCTCGGGCGGGGCGGCGGGCGTAGCCGAGGAAGGGGACACCGGCCCGGAGTGCCGCCGTGTGGTCCGCGGGAGTGCCGCCGATCATCAGCGAGGCCTCCGGCGCCGCTCCCATCGCGCTCAGCGCTCGTTCCAGGAACCGCGGATGGGGCGTGAGCGGGTCCAGGTCCGGCGTACGGCCGTATATGTGCGGGTCGAAGCAGGGCATGAGCCCCCGCGCGTTCAGGTACGAGGTGACGCTCATGGCCGAGTTGCCGGTCGCCACGGCCAGTTTCGCCCCGACCGCCACCCATGTGTGGATCAGCGGATCCGCGTAGGCGGTCGGCAGCGCGGTGCGTACCGCCTCCAGCTCGAACCGGGTGAGGCGCTCTTCGAGTCCGGCGGCCGGGTCGCTGCCGGGGTGCCGTCGGGCCACCGCCGTCCACACGTCGTACGGGTCCGGACCGCCTCGCTCCTCCTCGGTGAGCACCGTGCGCGGGCCCCGTTCCGTCAGCCAGTCAGACCCGGCCCGTGCGACAGCCGCCGCCTCGGCCCCGGAGAAGAGCTGACAGATCGGGCCGTCGAAGCCGAAGACGACATACCGTGTCCGCGCGACCAGTTCCCGAACGTTCTCGATCCGACTCGTCACCACCTTGGTCTGTCCAGTCACGGCAGTCACCAACCGAGCGAGTGTCGGCCACTCGGCCCGTCGACGGCCTGTCAGTGGGCCATGGCCGCGAGATGCGGGACCACCCGGGTCAACCGGAGGACGCCCCACAGCACCAGCCCGGCCCCGATCAGCTCGGGAAGCAGCCACCAGCCGGTGCGGATCGTCTCGCCGAAGAGGGTGACACCGAGGAAGAGGCTGAGTGTCGCGTCCCCGATCGTCAGCGCGGGCTGCGAGGCGACCAGGGGGCCCGCCTGGAGGGCGTTCTCCAGCAGCAGTACGGCGGCGACCCCGGTCACGGCGAAACCGTAGGTCTGCCAGACACTGAGGAACGCGGTGAACCCGTCGTCGTCGAGCGTGCCCACGGCCGATTTGAGGAGGGCGGCGGTCAGCGCGTTGCTGATGGCCGACGCCGACCCGAGGACGGCCGCGCGGAACAGCGGCGGCCGGCCCGGACGGGCTACGGCGACCGCGACCGCCACGGTTCCCAGACACAGGATCAGTACCGGGATCCAGCGCTCCATGGAGGCGGAGGAACGTGCCCCCGAGGGCGCGGCCGACAGCAGGACGAGACCGAGGCCGGCCACCACACCGGCGACGGCCCACCAGCCCGCGCCCGGCAGGCGGCGGTGCAGCAACGGGATGGCGATCATCAGGGCGAAGGGCAGTTCCAGGATGAACAGGGGCTGCACCAGGGACAGCGGCCCGTTGGCCAGCGCGAGTGCCTGGAGGAGCGCCGCCCCGATCACTCCGCCGATGCCGATCAGCCACGGGGGCTGCCGGGCGAGCCGGAGGATGAGCCGCAGTCCGCCGCCCTCCGGGACGCGGGCGGCCGCCTTGCGCTGGAACGCCGTGCCCATCGCGTTGCTGGCGGCCCCGAGCAGCGCGAACAGCACGGCCAGTCCGGTCACCCCTCCACCATGCCCCGGGACGGCGGACCGGGCCTCCGCTGGCCCGCCGACCGGACGACGCGCACGGGGCCGGTCCGGCGTCGGGCCTGCGGTCGCGTCTGTCGTCGATCCCGTCGGCAGGACCTCAACCTGATACCGGCTGGATCCGGGCAGGAGCTCTTGCGGAGCGTGCGCGCAGGCCGCCGAGGACCGCCGCCAGGTCACCGTCCGCGACGTGGCGACCGCCGAGGTCTTCGACGAGGGCTCCCGGCACGTCATCCTGCGCGCGGGCAGCCGGGCCTGCCACAGCGTGCCCCTGGTCAACCGGGCCGGTGTACCGGTCGGCATGGTCTCCTCCCACCACGAGCGGCCGCTGCCCGGGTTCACCCGCGCCCAGCTCCACGCCCTGGAGGCCACCGGTCTCATGGTGGGCCGCTGGCTCTCCTGGCACCGGCACACCGTCGTACTCGACGCGCTGGCGCATCTGCACACGGCGGCGACCGAGGAGCGCTGAGCACCCGAAGTCCGTCTCCGGCCGCCCGGAACGCGTCGCACCGGGGTCCGGGCCCGGTTCAGCCGACGGTGACGACCACGGAGTGCCGGCCGGAGGCACCGTCGGGAATGGTCCGGGTGCGTCTCCCGGTCTGCACCTGTCCCGTACGGTCGGTGGCCCGGACCGTGAGGGTGTGGCCGCCGCTGGTGGCCCGCCAGGGGAAGGACCACTGCCGCCAGGTGTCGACGGTGTCCTCGGCCGCCAGCTCGGCCTCCTGCCAGCGCCCGTCGTCGACCCGCACCTCGACCTTGTCGATCCCCCGGTGCTGGGCCCACGCGACCCCCGCGACCATGACGGTGCCCGCCCTGGGCCGTGCGAAGGGCTTCGGTGTGTCGATGCGGGACTGGGTCTTGACCGGAGCCCTGCGCGCCCACTTCCGCTTCACCCAGTACGGGTCGTAGGCGTCGAAGGTGGTCAGCTCGATGTCCTTGATCCACTTGCACGCGGACACATAGCCGTACAGACCCGGTACGAGCATCCGCACCGGGAAGCCGTGCTCGAACGGGAGCGGCCGGCCGTTCATCCCCACGGCCAGCAGTGCGTCCCGGCCGTCCATCACGTCGTCCACGGGACTGCCGATCGTCATCCCGTCGACCGAGCGGGCGACGAGCTGATCGGCCGGACCGCCCTGGGACGGCGGTCGCACACCGCACTCGGCGAGCAGGTCGGCCAGGCGCACTCCGATCCAGCGGGCGTTGCCCACGTAGGGGCCGCCGACCTCGTTGGACACACAGGTGAGCGTGATGTCCCGCTCGATCAGCTCGCGCCGCAGCAGCTCGTCGAAGGTCAGGGTCCTCGGGCGGGTCACGCCCTTTCCGTGGATCCTCAGCCGCCAGCCCGTGGCGTCCACCCGGGGGACCACCAGAGCCGTGTCCACGCGGTAGAAGTCGCCGTTCGCCGTCACGAACGGGCTGACCCCGGGCACGCGAAGCCGCGCCCCCTGGGGAATCGGCGCCGCCGGGGAGGCTGCGGCGGGCAGCACGAGGCCCTCGCGCGAGGCGACCGCGCTCCGGCCGCGGGAGCCGTTCAGCGACCTGCCCAGTGCCCCGGCCCCGGCGGAGGCCGCGGCGGCCGCGGCGGCCACGACGATGAATCCGCGCCGGTCCCAGCCGGCCTGGCTCGACGGGGTGGCGGGTACGGCGGCACCGTCGGCCGTACCCGCCCCGCTCCCGGGCGGCTCGGCGTACCGTCCGGAATCCGGCCCTGGCCGCGAGGCCGTGTCCGGCGCGGGATCGAGACCGGCATCCGGTGTGCGGTCCGGTTCGGAATCCGGTGCCGTGGGTACGGGGCGGGCGGTGGAGAGCCGGCCCGCCAGGACGTACAGGACCAGTGCGCCGCACAGGGCTCCGGCCACCGACGGCAGGGCGTCGGTCCAGCTCGTGGAGTCGGGACGGTCGATCGCCGCGGCGCCGCCGATCACTCCGAACAGGAGCACGCCCAGCGCTCCCGTGCGCCGACGGCGTACCGCGAGCGCGCCGAGCACGCAGGCGAACAGCGCGAGGACGACGAGGATCCCGAGCTGGAGGACGAGCTTGTCGTGCGTGCCGAAGTGACGGATCGCCCAGTCCTTCAGGGCGGGCGGTGTGCGGTCGATCGCGGCTCCCCCGACCGCGACGACCGGGCCGGCCTCGGGTCGTACGAACGCCGACACCGCCTCGGCCACGGCGAGGGCTGCGAACCCGGCGAGCGTCCCGCTCAGGGCGCCGAGCGCGATCCTTGCCCAGGGCGCCGGCGCGTGCACATCGTTCTGTCCTGTCTTCACGGTCGGAATCCGATCCCGGTCGTCCGGCGGATTGGTCCCTCACCCGATCCGATGACGTCTCGCCCCGGTGCGGGGCGCCGGTGGGATGAAGCACCGTCGGCGGGGCACCCGCCCTGTGGAGCCCCGTCACCTCATCCCCGTGGTGGCGGGGCTCCGTGCGGGGCGGACCGGAATGCGCGGCGGCGCGGAATGGAGGAGCGTGGGGGCGGAAGGAGGAGTGCCATGGCCACGAAGGCCGCGCCCGGTCAGCGGGACGACCGCCGGGGATGGCTGCGCGGCTCGCCCCCTCCTCGGTGGGTACGGCTCCTGCCGCCGATCCTGCTGCTGGGGGTCTGCGTCGGTGAGCTCGCGAGCAGCCACGCGCTGGACATCGGTTTTCTGCTGGGCGCCATCCCCTCCCTGGCCGTCCTCTCCTACGGGCCCCTCGCGACGGCCGCCTTCGGCGCGGTCGTCGTACTCCTGCTGCACGTTCCCGCCCTGCAGCTCAACCATCCGGGCAACGCGGACCTGCTCACCATCACCTTCATCGCCGTGCTCAGCGTGTTCGTGTCCCTGGTCCGCAGCCGCAGGGACGCGCATCTGGTCACCGTGCGGTCGGTGGCCGAGGCCGCTCAACTCGCCGTTCTGCCCCCGCTGCCCGACCGCGTCGGGCCGGTCCGCTGCGCGGGGCTGTACCGGCCCGCGCAGCGCGAGACGCTGGTCGGGGGCGACTTCTTCGACGTACGCGGCGGACCGTTCGGAGTCCGGGCCGTGATGGGTGACGTACAGGGGCACGGACTGTCCGCCGTGGGAACCGTCGCCTCGCTGCTCGGGGCGTTCCGGGAGACGGTGCTGGACCAGCGCGATCTGGAGGAGGCCGCGGCCCGGCTCGACCGCCGGCTGGTGGTGGACTCCGCGGCGGTCGATCACGCCGAGCTGTTCGCCACCGTGCTTCTCCTGGAGTTCCCGCCCGACGCGGCCACGGTGCGACTGGTGTCGTGCGGGCACCCGTACCCGCTGCTGCTGCGCGGCACGAAGGCCCTGGAGCTCGACACCGAGCCGGGAGCCCCGGTGGGGCTGGGGTTCTTCGAACTGTCCCCGCCGAAAGGGCGCACCGTCGATCTGGAGCCCGGCGACCGGCTCTTCCTGGCGTCGGACGGCGTGAGCGAAAGCCGTGATCCGGCCGGTGCCTTCTACCCGCTGCCGGATCGGCTGGCCGCGTTCGCCGAGGAGCCGCCGGACGCGCTCATCGACTGTGTGTGGCACGACCTCGTCCAGTTCTGCCCCTCGATCCGGGACGACGTGTCCATCCTGGTTCTGACGCCGCGGGTCGGCGGGGCGGGAGGCGACGACGACGGCTGACCGCCGTCGGCTGACGGCTTCGCACTCCCTTTCCGTCAGGTCGCCGTGATGCCGAGGGCAGCTCTCATCAGGTCGCCGCGATGTCGAGGGCAGCTCTCATCAGGTCGCCGCGATGTCGAGGGCCGCGATGTACCCGAAGGTCATCGCGGGACCGATCGTCGAGCCCGCTCCCGCGTAGCTGTGGCCCATGACGGCCGCGCTGGCGTTGCCCGCCGCGTACAGGCCGGGGATGGCCGTGCCGTCCGGGCGCAGTACGCGTGCCCGGCCGTCCGTACGCAGGCCGCCCTTGGTGCCCAGATCGCCCGGGACGATCCTGAAGGCGTAGAACGGCGGGAGCCAGAGCGGGGCCAGACAGGAATTGGGGAGGACCGCGGGGTCCGTGTAGTAGTGGTCGTAGACGCTGTCGCCGCGGTGGAAGTCCGAGTCGGTACCGCTCAGCGCCAGGCTGTTGAAGCGGCTGACGGTGGTGCGCAGGGCGGCCGCGGGGACGCCGATCCGGCCGGCGAGGTCGTCCAGGGTCCACGCCTTGTACACGGCGCCCGAGGTGTACCAGGAGTCGGGGAACGTGAAGGTCGGCGCGACGTCCTTGAACAGGTAGCGGTTGCGGTAGTTCTGGTCCACCACCAGCCACGCCGGGATGTCCGGAGCGCCCGGGTTACGGTCGTACATCGTGTGCACGACGTCGCTGTAGGGCCCGGCCTCGTTGACGAAGCGCGCCCCGGCCGCGTTGACCAGCAGGCCGCCGGGCAGGGTGCGTTCGGCGAGGCAGAAGTAGGGCTGGTCGGGCAGCGGGACGGCCGGGCCCCACCAGGCGTCGTCCATCAGGTCGAGCGCCGCTCCGGCCCGCCGGCCCGCCTGGATGCCGTCGCCGGTGTTCTCCTTGGCGCCCACCGTCCAGGCGGTCCCGATCGGCTGCCGCTGGAACTCGGCGCGCATGGCGGCGTTGTGCTCGAAGCCGCCGGAGCCGACGATGACCCCGCGCCGGGCCCTGACCAGGCCGGACGCGCCGTTGCGGGTGACCACCGCGCCGGTGACGGCGCCGTTCTCGATGTACAGGTCGGACAGCGGGGTGTTCAGCCGGACCGGGACCTGGGCGGTGAGCAGGCCCGCGCGCAGCCCGGCCGCGAGCGACTGGCCCATCGTCAGCGGCTTCTGGCCGAGCAGTGCCGCGCTGGTGCCCCGGGCCAGGCACTCGGTGGCGACGGCCGCGCCCTTCGCGCTCACGGCGGCGAGGGTGAGCCATTTGTAGTCGGCGCTGAAGACGACCATCCCGGCCGGGACCGCCAGGTACGCCGGGTTGAGGTGGGCGAGTTCGGCTCCGAGGATGTTGCCGTCGAGCTGGTCGGGCTCCATGGAGCGGCCGCCCGGGAGGCCGCCGGGGAGCTCCGGGTAGTAGTCGCTGTAGCCCTCCATCCAGCGGAAGCGCAGCGGGCTGTTGGCCATGACGAAGGAGATCATGGCCGGTCCGTTGCCGAGGAAGGCCTGGCGCCGCTCGGCCGGGACGTCCGGGCCGACCACGGCCGCGAGGTAGGCGGCGGCCTTCGCCGGGGTGTCGGGGACTCCGGCGGCGAGGATCACCGGGTTGTTGGGGATCCAGATCCCCGCGCCCGAGCGTGCCGCCGAGCCTCCGAAGGTGGCCGCCTTCTCCAGGACCACGCAGCTCAGGCCCTGTTTCGCGGCGGTCAGCGCCGCGGTCATGCCGGCGGCTCCCGAGCCGACCACGACGACGTCGTACGTGCCGAGCAGGGGCAGGTCGGCCGCGGCGCCGGCTCCCGCTCCGGCGACGCCGGCGGCGAGCGCGAGCGAGGCGCCCGTCGCCGCGCCGAGCACCCGCCGGCGTGAGGGGCCGGGGGCCGAGAAGGAGTCGGTACGTCTGGCGGGGTCCGCGTTCGGGGACATGGCAGGGCGCTCCAGCAGGGCGAGGGAATGGGAGGCGTTCCGTGCTCCGGGAGCCGACAGGCCCCCGCCGTACCGGTTCTGATGCAGCGTCAGGAAATGTCGCGCGAGGGTCTTGTGAAGTCAAGGGCAAGCGGATCAGACCTCGCCGATCACCCCAAGATCGGACAGAAGTTACCAACCGGTATGTAGTGACTTAACAAGCCAGTAACAGTAGAACCTGTTCCCACTCATCGAGAGTGAGGAGTGCCACATGGGTGACATCAACCAGCACAACACGGATTCCAGAGGTGTCTCGCGGCGACGATTCATTGCTGGAACAGGTTCTATTCTTGGAGCGGTGAGCCTCGCCGGCCGCGCCGTCGCGGCCCCGGCTCGGATCGCCACGGCGGCCTCGTCGATCCCTTCCGGAGCACATGTCCCGGTCCTGGTGATCGGCACCGGGTACGGCGGCTCCGTCGCCGCCCTGCGCCTCGCCCAGGCGGGCGTCGACGTGCAGATGGTCGAGATGGGCATGGCCTGGGACACCCCGGGCTCCGACGGCAAGATCTTCGCCAACACGACCAGCCCGGACCAGCGTTCGTACTGGCTGCGGACCAAGACCAAGCAGCCTCTCAGCAACTTCCTCGGCTTCCCCATCGACAAGGACATCCCCCGCTACACCGGGATCCTGGACGCCGAGGAGATGGGCCAGATCATCGTGTACCAGGGCCGCGGCGTCGGTGGCGGATCGCTCGTCAACGGAGGCATGGCGGTCACCCCCAAGCGGGAGAACTTCGGCGCCATCCTCCCGTCGGTGAACGCCGACGAGATGTACGCGACCTACTATCCGCGCGCCAACGCCGGGCTCGGCACCGGTCTCATCGACCCGGCCTGGTTCGACACCACCGACTGCTACCAGTACGCGCGGGTCGGCCGCAAGCAGGCCCAGCGTTCCGGTTTCCCCTTCGTCTTCGTGCCCGACGTCTACGACTGGGACTACATGAAGCAGGAGGCCGCGGGCACCGCCACCAAGTCGGCGCTCGCCGGGGAGATCCTCTACGGCAACAACTACGGCAAGAAGTCGCTCCAGAAGACCTATCTCGCCCAGGCCACGGCCACCGGCAGGGTCACCATCTCACCGCTGCACAAGGTCACTTCGGTCTCCCCCGCGGCCGGCGGCGGCTACACCGTCCTGATCGACCAGCTCAACACCAACGGCGACGCCACGGCCTCCAAGACGGTGACCGCGGACCGGGTGTTCTTCGCGGCCGGAAGCGTCGGAACGAGCAAGCTCCTGGTCAAGCTCAAGGCGACCGGCGCACTGCCCGGCCTCAACGGCGAGATCGGCCAGGGCTGGGGAGACAACGGCAACGTCATGTGCGGCCGGGCGAACCAGATCTGGGATCCGACCGGCTCGCTCCAGGCCAGCATCCCCTGCGGCGGCATCGACAACTGGACGGCGGGCGGCGCCTTCGCCGAGGTGGCACCACTGCCCACCGGGATCGAGACCTGGGCCTCGTTCTATCTGTCCATCACCAAGAACCCGAACCGCGCCCAGTTCACCTGGAACGCCGCCACCGGCTCCGTCGACCTCAACTGGCAGACCGCCTGGAAGCAGCCCGCCATCGACATGGCCAAGTCGATCTTCGACAAGATCAACGCGAAGGAGGGCACGATCTACCGGACCGACCTCTTCGGCGTGTACAAGATCTGGGGCGACCACCTCACCTACCACCCGCTCGGCGGCGCCGTGCTCAACAAGGCGACCGACAACTACGGCCGCCTGAAGGGCTATTCGGGCCTGTACGTCATCGACGGCGCGCTTATTCCCGGCAACACCAGCGTCAACCCGTTCGTCACGATCACGGCCCTCGCCGAGCGGAACATCGAGAACATCATCGCCGTCGACCTCTAGCGAGTCCGGGCCGCCCGTGCGGCCCGGATCCGCTCAGTGGGCCGCGTGCGCCGTGCGGCCCGGATCCGCTCAATGGGTCGGCAGCACGCACACGGTGTCCAGGCCGAGGACATGGTTGAGCCGGCCGAACGCCAGCCAGGAGCCGATGCTCATGGTCAGCTCCACGATCTCCCGCTGGCTGTACAGCGCGGTCATCCGGGTCCAGAACTCCTCGTCCAGACCATGGTGATCCAGGGCGTAGCGCTCGGCGTACTCCGCGGCCAGCCGTGTCCGGTCGTCGAAGGCGTCGGTGGTACGCCACTGGGCCACCGCCTCCGCGAACTCCTCCTCGACCTTGCGGCCCTCCCGCTCCGTACGCCAGTCGAGGCAGAACAGGCACCCGTTGATCTGCGCGACGCGCAGCCGGGCGGCCTCGAACTCGCGCAGCCCCAGGGTCGTGTGCTCGTACACCGACAGGGAGAAGTTCGCGGCGGCCATGCCGATGCCGGGCACCATCTCGCCCCACACGTATCCGATCGGTTCCTGTCCCTCGGGAATGTCGATGTGCAGGGTCATGGGTCACTTCCTTCCGAGTCGGCCGACTGCGGGGCGCAGCGGGACGTCGAGTGCGTCGTAGAGCCCTGGTTCCGCGTCCACCAGCCAGTCGACGGCACCGACCAGACGGCCGACCGCGGTGGCGTTCCCGCCGGCGGAGCGGTTGTCGCCCTCGTCGGTGGCCGTGACGGTGACCTCGATGCGCGGACGGCCCTCGATGACCACGCGGTGGGCGCCGTCCCCGTCGGGCGGCGTCGGCCAGTCCGGCGCGCAGGAGGCGTGGATGCGGGTGACGTGCTCGATGACGATCCGGGGCTCTCCCCCGACGATTCCCTGCACCTCGAACCGCACGGCGCCCTGGGTACCGGCCGCGAACTCTCCCATGGTGCGGGTGCTCACGGTGTCCGTCAGCGCGCGTCGTTCCATCGTCTCGCGGATGTCGTCGAGTTCGACACCGAGTGCCCGCGCCATGAGCCGTATCTGGCCGCCCCACACCATGGTCGGGATCGACGGGGCGAGCATCAGCGGCTCGTAGTCCATCGGCTGCCCCATGCCGACCAGGTACCGGACGGACTCCTCCTGTTCGTACGTGGAGTAGTCGAAGATCTCCTGGCAGCGGATGGCGTCGACGGTGGTGCCGAGCCCGCTGATCAGCAGGGGCAGGACGTCGTTGCCCCAGCCGGGATCGACTCCGGAGACGAACAGGGAGCCGCCGCCGTCCGCGATGGCGGCGAGCACGGGTTCCCGGAACTCCGGCGGGGCGCTGCGCTGGTCGTAGAGCGGGTACAGGGCGGGGGTGACGACCACCGCACCGGCCCGGATCGCCCTGCCGATGTCGGCGAGGGCCTCGTCGGGGCGGATGTCCCCGGTGGCCGCGTAGACCACGGCCCCGGGGCCCGCGGCCAGGACCGCGTCGATGTCGTCGCTCGCCGCGACGCCGAGGCCGTGGTCGAGCCCGGCGAGCTCGCCCGCGTCGCGGCCGACCTTGCCGGGGTCGTGGACGAGCACGGCCGCGAGTTTCAGCTTCGGATGGGCCTCGACGGCGCGGATGGCCGCGCGGCCGACATTGCCGGTACCCCAGACCACCGTGGAAATCATGCGGCGGAGGGTAGCGAGACGGCCTCAAGGTTCCTATAGCCGCGACCGGGGAAATGATGGACGACCCCCTAAGCTCGCAGCATGGCCAAGTACTTCGACGTCCACCCGGAGAACCCGCAGCGGCGCATCATCAGCCAGGTGGTGGAGATCGTCCGCAGCGGCGGGCTGATCGTCTACCCGACGGACTCCTGCTTCGCACTCGGCTGCGCGCTCGGCAACCGGGACGGGATCGACCGCATCCGCTCGATCCGCCAACTCGACGAACGGCACCACTTCACGCTGATGTGCGAGGACTTCGCGCAGCTGGGGCACTTCGTACGGATCGACAACGCGGTTTTCCGCACGGTGAAGGCGGCCACTCCTGGCAGCTACACCTTCATCCTCCCGGCGACGAAGGAGGCTCCGCGCAGGCTGCTGCACCCGAAGAAGAAGACCGTCGGGGTGCGGATCCCGGACCATGTCGTCGCCCAGGCGATCCTCGCCGAACTCGGCGAGCCGCTCCTGTCGAGCACCCTGCTCCTGCCGGAGGAGGAGAAACCGCTGACCCAGGGCTGGGAGATCAAGGACCGCCTCGACCACGTGGTGGACGCGGTCATCGACTCCGGCGACTGCGGCACCGAGCCGACGACCGTCATCGACTTCTCCGGCGCCGAACCCGAGCTCGTACGTCTCGGCGCGGGTGACCCGTCCCGGTTCGAGTAGGGCCTCAGCGGCGTGCGGCGTGGGTCCTCCGCGAGGAGGACCCACGCCGCGGCCGTTGTGGGGGGTGTCAGGTGCCGCGGATCAGCTGGTCGTCAGGGCGGTGTCGTCCACGACGAAGCTGGTCTGGAGCGAGGAGTCCTCGACGCCGCTGAACTTGAGCGCGACGGTCGATCCGGCGAAGGAGGACAGGTCGAACGTCTTCTGCGTGTAGCCGGTGGCCTTGTTGAGGTTGGAGTAGGTCGCCAGCGTGGTCGATCCGGCCGTGACCGTCAGCTTGTCGTACGCGGAGCTGGTGGTCGTCTCGGCGGTGTCGATGTGCAGGTAGAACGTCAGCGTGGCCTTGCAGCCGCTGGGGACGGCCACCGACTGGGACAGCGTGTCGGTGTGGGTCGAGCCGTAGCCGTCCAGCCACGCCTTGTAGGAGCCGCCGTGGGCCGCTTCGCCGGTGTCCGTGGTGATGACCCCGCTGGACGCGGTCCAGGTGGTGCTGCCCGACTCGAAGCCGGGGTTGCCGAGCAGTTGGGCCGAGGTGCAGGTGCCGCCACCGCCCGAGGTGCTGACCGTCCAGGTGAAGGACGCCGTGCCCGTCGCGCCGGTGCTGTCCGTGACGGTGACGGTCGTGCTGTACGTCCCCGCGGTGGTCGGCGTGCCGGTGATGGCGCCCGTCGAGCTGCTGATCGACAGACCGGTCGGCAGACCGGACGCCGCGTAGGTCAGGGAGCCGCTGTTGGTGCTGCTGGCCGAGACCTGCAGGCTCACCGCGGTGCCGACGGTGGAGGACTGGCTGCCCGGGTTGGTGACGGTCACACCGCTCGTCGGCGGGGTGACGTGGCTGCCGACGGCGATGCCGGCGAAGGCGTTCGCCACGCCCGCGTACTGGGCGGAGCCGGCGCCGTACAGCGCCGTCGCCGCATTGAGCGCCGCGGTACGCGCACTCGCGTAGTTGGTGCTCGACGTCATGTACGTCGTGAGCGCCTTGTACCAGATCTGCAGGGCCGCGGCCCGGCCGATACCGGCGACGGCCACACCGTCCGAGGTCGAGCTGGTGTACGTGGTGCCGTTGATGACCTTGGTGCCGCTGCCCTCGGAGAGCAGGTAGAACATGTGGTTCGCGGGGCCCGAGGAGTAGTGGACGTCGAGGTTGCCGACGCCGGAGTACCAACTGTCCGCGGAGCTGCCGTCCTTGCTCGGCTTGTCCATGTAACGCAGCGGCGAGCCGTCGCCGTTGATGTCGATCTTCTCGCCGATGAGGTAGTCGCCCACGTCGGTCGAGTTGTTGGCGTAGAACTCCACGCCGGTGCCGAAGATGTCGGAGGTCGCCTCGTTCAGACCGCCGGACTCACCGGTGTAGTTCAGGCCCGCGGTGTTCGAGGTGACGCCGTGGCTCATCTCGTGGCCCGCGACGTCGAGCGAGGTCAGCGCGTGGGTGCTGCTGGTGCCGTCGCCGTAGGTCATGCAGAAGCAGCTGTCGTCCCAGAAGGCGTTGACGTACGCCGAGCTGTAGTGGACGCGCGAGTACGCGGCGACGCCGTCGTTCTTGATGCCGCTGCGGCCGAAGGTGTTCTTGTAGAAGTCCCAGGTCATCTGGGCGCCGTACGCGGCGTCCGCGCCGGCGGTCTGGGTGTTGGAGCCCGCGCCCGTACCCCAGACGTCGTCGGAGTCGGTCATCAGGGTGCCGGTGCCGGAGGTGCCGTTGTTCAGCGAGTACGTCTTGTGGCCGCCCCGGGTGGAGTCGGTCAGCTGGTACGTCGAGCCGGACAGCGTGGTGTTCAGCGTGACCGATCCGCTGTACTGGGTGTTGCCGGTGCCGGTCTCGATGCCCTCGTACCGGGTCAGTTCCTTGCCGGTGGTGGCGTCCGTGACGACGTGCAGCTTGCTCGGCGTGCCGTCGTCCTGGAATCCGCTGACCACGGTCTCCCAGGCGAGCCTGGGGGTGCCGGTGCCGGCCCAGATGACCTTGCGGGCACTGTCGGCGGCGGGCTTCTCCGCCTTGAGCGACTTGGCCACACCGAGCGCCTTGGCCGCGGCGGCGGTCTTGGTGAACGTCGCGGTGGTGGAGGCTACCTTGATGGCGTGCTTGTTGTTGAAGGTCGTACTCACCGTGCCGGTGGCCTGCGAGGCCGGCGGGGTGTGGACCACGATGTCGCCGCCGAGCACCGGGAGGCCGGCGTAGGTGCGCTCGTAACGGGTGTGCAGGGTGCCGTCGTTGTCCTTGACGACGTCCTTGACGACCAGCTTCTCCTTCGGACCGAGGCCGAGGGTGCCGGCGGTCGCGGTGGTCTGCTTCGACGCCTTCGTCAGCAGCGCCACATGCTGGGCCGGGGTGAGCTTTGCCTCAAGTCCCCCGGTGCGCAGGGGGCTTGTGTGGGGGGCGGGCTTGGCGACTGCCGGGACCGTCTGTATGCCGACGGCCAGGAAAGCGGCGGTGGCCACCAGGGCTCCGGCCGCGGTCGCCTGACGGGGGATACGTCTCACTCGTACTCCTACTGCTTCGGCCGCGGTCGGCGGCCGGTGACAGACCGGACAGACGGGATGTTCTGTCCGGGAAGAGCTGAGCAGGGGCGTGCGGGAACGCGACCATGGACAGGTCACGCTCAACCTGCCCTACAGATGGGGGAAGGATTGCACTCTTGACCTAGGCATGACATCCGTGTGGCGCCAATCGAGGGTTATCCCTACGCCCGGGCGCCGAAACACCCTGCCTCGCGCGACTCTCCCCGTCTCACCGGACCCGAACTGCCTTCAGCCGCCCTCCTGTTGGACCCAGCCGGGCAACCGATTCAGGGCCGGCCCGCTCCCGGCACCCCGACCCGGGCGGCGAGCACCTGACCGGAGCCGGGTGCCACCATCGCGGACTCCGTCATTCCGCGCCAGACCGCGGCCACGATGAACAGCGTCCTGCGGTCATGGCCGCCCAGGACGCAGGCGAAGCCGCCTCGGTCGAGGTCGATCCGGTCGAGTACGGCACCGCCCTCGGCGACGCGCACACAGCACCGGCCCGGCACATCGGCGTACCAGACGGCGTTGTGCGCGTCGACGCAGATGCCGTCCGGGGTGCCCTCCCCCAGGTCGGCCCAGACACGGCGGCCCGACAGAGTGCCGTCCGCGCCGATGTCGAAGGCGACCAGGCCGTGCCGGTAGGAGTCGGCGACGATCAGGGTGGAACCGTCGGGCGTCACGGCCATCCCGTTCGGGAACGCGATGTCGTCCGCCACCTCGCGCACCGAACCGTCCGGGGTGACCAGCGAGACCGATCCCGGTCTGGCCGCCTCGCCGGTCATCGGGTCGAAGTCCGCCCGGTTGACGTAGGTGTTCCCGCGGCCGTCGACCACGATGTCGTTCCAGCCCGGCCTGCCCAGGTCCGCGTACGTGCCCAGGGAGCCGTCGGGTTCCCGGCGGAGCAGCAGACCGTCCGGGGAGGAGACGATGAGCATGCGGCCGTCGGGAAGCCGGTCGGTGCACAGGGGCAGCGACGCCACCCGGGCGACCACCTCGCCGCGGCCGGCCGCCGGATCGAGGGCGAGGACCTCGCCCGCGGTCCAGTCGGAGAAGTACAGCCGGTCCCCGTACCAGCGCGGCGACTCGACCAGCCCGCGTCCGTCCAGCAGCGTCCTTACCTCGTACATTCTCATCACAGCCTCCGTTCCTCACCGGCACGGCGCCGGTGTCCCACCTACCGGACGAACGGGGACCGGCCGGATCGACCGGTCCCCCACCGGCGAGCCGGTCACCCGAGGGCGTCGCGCGGCTCGTCCGCTCCTGATTCTCGACGGGCCGCGATGATCGTCGCGTCGTTAAATGACGGAGTCGGAGGTGTCGTCTTCCAGCAGGAGCAGCCCATGTCGGCGACGCAGGCCAGTCCACGGGGCGGAAAGAACAGGCCCGGGAGACTGCAGCGGCTGGGTGAGTGGTGTGCCCGCCATTTCGTGATCGTCATCGTGGCCTGGCTGGTCGCGCTCGCCGTGCTGCAAGGGCTCAATCGCTCGTTCGGCGGAGACTACTCGGACAATTTCACGCTCCCCGGAGTGCAGTCCACGGAGGGGCTGGACGTTCTCAAGGAGCACGACCCGGCGGCCGGCGGCTACAGCAGCCAGGTCGTGCTGCGCGACACGCAGAAGCCCCTGACGTCGCTGAGTTCCCAGATGAACCAGACCGTCGGCGATCTGCAGAAGCTGCCGCACGTCCTGTCGGTGCAGAATCCGCTGCCGCCGCCGGGCTCGCAGCCGTCCTCGGGGCAGTCCCAGCAGCCGAACGTCGGACCCCTGTCGGACGACGGGAAGACCGCCTACATCACCGTGCGCTTCGATGTGCAGCCCTCGACCCTCGGCGACGACTATCTCCACGGTGTGGACAGTGCGGTGAAGCCGCTGCGCTCGGCAGGCGTCGACGTCGAGTACGGCGGCCCGCTGGGCGAACTGGCCAGGCCCGCCGCGAACGACCGGATCAGCGAGGCCATCGGCTTCGCGGTGGCGATCGTCGTCCTGCTCGTCGGATTCGGCAGTGTCATCGCGGCCGGTCTGCCGCTGGTGACCGCCCTGATCAGCGTGATCGGCGGTCTGGCCTGCCTGGGCCTGCTGGCCGCCGCGTTCACCTTCGCGACCGTGTCACCGACGCTCGCGACCATGATCGGCCTGGGCGTCGGCATCGACTACGCCCTGTTCCTGATCACCCGTCACCGGCAGAACCTCTTCGACGGCGTCGATCCGGTTCGGGCGGCGGGCCGCGCCACCACCACCAGCGGGCGCGCCGTCCTCGTCTCCGGCTGCACCGTGATCATCGCCCTGGCCGGGCTGTCCGTCTCCGGTGTCTCCTTCATCAGCAAACTCGGCCTCGCGGCGGCCGTGACCGTCGTCTCGGCCGTCCTCGGCGCGCTGACCCTCGTACCCGCCCTGCTCGGGCTCGTCGGCAACAACGTCGACCGCTTTCACGTACGCAAGCCGGTCGCGGAGACGGACGCCGAACCCGGGACGCCCGCTCACGGCACCTGGCACAACTACGCCCTGCGTGTGCAGCGGCATCCCTGGCGGTTCCTGACCGGAGGCCTGTTCACCGTGCTGGTGCTGGCCATCCCGCTGTTCACCATCCAGCTCGGCCACATCGGCGACGGCGCCGATCCCACCTCGTTCACGGACCGGCGGGCGTTCGACATCATGTCGGACGCCTTCGGGCCCGGCTCCAACGGTCCGCTGACCGTGGTCATCGACCAGACCGACGTTCCGTCCGACCAGCGGTCCGCGCTCGCCTCGCAGGCGCAGAAGACGATCAACGGTGTGTCGGGCGCCGCCGCGGTCACACCGCTGACGACCACCAAGGACGGGGACGTACTGGTGGGCACCGTCTTCTCCAAGGTGTCCCCGCAGAACCGGTACACCACCGACCTGACGAACCGCCTGGTCGACACCACACTGCCGCAGGCGGTGTCCGGCACCAAGGCCAAGGGTTATGTCACCGGCACGACGGCCGCCCAGGTCGACTTCCGCAACATCGTCGCGAGCCGACTGCCCCTCATCATCCTCGTGGTGGTCGCGCTCGCCTTCATCATCATCCTGATGGTGTTCCGCGGGCTGCTGGTCGCGTTGAAGGCCGCGGTCCTGAACGTGCTGTCCATCGCCGCTTCGTACGGTGTCGTCGTCGCCGTCTTCCAATGGGGCTGGGGCGGACCGGCGCTCGGGGTGTCGGGCAAGGTGCCCATCGAGAGCTATGTGCCGATGATGATGTTCGCGATCATCTTCGGGCTCAGCATGGACTACGAGATCTTCCTGTTGTCGCGGGTCCACGAGTTCTGGCTGCGCACCGGGGACGCCAAGGGGAGTGTCGCGCACGCCCTGGAGATCACCGCCCGGGTGATCACCTGCGCCGCCCTGATCATGGTGAGCGTGTTCGCCGCGTTCATCCTGAGCGACAACATCGTGGTCAAGATGCTCGGACTCGGACTCGCCGTGAGTGTCCTGATCGACGCGACGGTCGTACGGCTCCTGCTCGTGCCGGCCGTGATGACCCTCCTCGGGCCACACGCCTGGTGGACACCGCGCTGGCTGGACCGGATCCTCCCGCACATCGACCCCGAGGGCGAGCAGGACCCGGTCCTCCCGGATCCCGCCGGCCCCCCGGCCACCGGGTGACACCTCCACCGCGGCCGAGGAAAACCCGGGTGCCCGGGACCGCCCGAGTTCCTAGCATGGCCGGATGGCCCGACTCGAACGCCTCCGCCTCGACCACTCGGCCGCGCTGCTCGCGTTCGAACGGGAGAACCGCGGCTATTTCGCCGCGACGATCCCCGATCGCGGGGACGCCTACTTCGCCGAATTCGACACCCGCCTTCGTGAACTGGTGGCCTGCCAGGCCACGGGACTGGAGCTCTTCCATCTCGTGGTGGACGACGCCGGCGCCGTGCTGGGACGCTTCAACCTGGTCGACGTGGCGCACGGTTCGGCGGAACTCGGGTACCGCGTCGCGGAGCGGGCCACCGGACGGGGGCTCGCCACCGCAGCGGTCCGGGAGATCTGCGCCCTGGCCGCGACCGCGTACGGCCTCAGGACCCTCCGGGCCAGGACGACCGCGGACAACGCGGCGTCCCGGACCGTGCTGGCTCGCACGGGATTCCGCGTCACCGGCGACATCGAACTGAGGGGCCGTCCGGGCCTCCGCCTGGAACGGGACCTCACGGCCGCGGACGCGGCGCTCCCGGCGGCGCGCGCCGCCGTTCAGGCGATCGGTTCGGCGGACGGGTTGATCGGGGACTGGTAGGCGCCGCTGGCCAGCATGCGGACCTCGCCCGCCGCGCTGATCTCGGCGCGGAGAATGCCGGTGGGATCGCTGTACACCGGATGCCCGCCCGGCCCGTTGGTGCTCGTCCGTTCGACGACCACCTCGTCCGTCACCATGCGCGCGTCCGGTCCGGGATGGGTGAAGGTCAGCCGGTAGCGGTCCACGGTCTTCATCAGTGCCTCCCGCGCCGAAGCGACACATGGGGGTGAAAGAGATACGTCTCCATCATGCGGCCGGACGCCCGCGGGAGCAGCGTCGCCCACGCCGGGGCGGCCCGCGCACGGGCTCCCGAACGGGAGGAAGCCCGGTCACTGTGCGTGATGCCCCTCGCCACCTGGCGCCGGGCAGTGTAGACATAGCACATGGTCGGACTATTGGGTCGAACCCGGGCTCAGTCGACCCGCCGCCCCAGCAAAGCGCACCATCAGCGTGGGTCACACGAAGGCAAGCACAGGCAAGGCCCGTCCAACGGGCTCCGTTCCGCTCTCGGCGGGCGCACTGTCGCCGGACAGGTGTTCGTCCTGCAAGTGGTGATCGTGCTGCTCCTGGTCGTCGCCGCGGTGGTCGCACTGGTTCTCCAGGTGCGGCACGACAGCACCCAGGAGGCCCGCAACCGCTCGCTCGCCGTCGCCGAGACCTTCGCCAACGCGCCCGGCACGCGCGCGGCGCTCAGCGCCCCCCACCCCACGGCCCTGCTGCAGCCCAGCGCCGAAGCCGCCCGCAAGGCGTCGGACGTGGACTTCATCGTCGTGCTGAACACCGACGCGATCCGCTACACCCACCCCAAGCCCGACCGGATCGGGAAGAAGTTCGTCGGGACCACCGCGCCGGTGCTGGCCGGGCACTCCATCACCGAGCAGATCAACGGCACGCTCGGACCGCTCGTGCAGGCCACGGTCCCCATCAAGGCACCCGACGGCAAGGTCGTCGGCATGGTGTCGGCCGGGATCACCACGGCGAACGTGGGCGGCGCCGCCGACCGCCAGTTGCCGCTCCTGCTGGGCGCCGCCGCCGCCGCGCTCGCCCTCGCGACCGCGAGCACGGCACTGGTGAGCCGGCGCCTGCTGCACCAGACGCACGGCCTGGGCCCGTACGAGATGACCCGGATGTACGAACACCACGACGCCGTACTGCACTCGGTCCGGGAGGGAGTGATCATCGTCGGCGCGGAGGGGCGGCTGCTCCTGGCCAACGACGAGGCGAACCGCCTGCTCGACCTGCCCGCGGACGCCGAGGGGCGTCTCGTCCAGGAGCTCGGCCTCGACGCGGCCACCGCGGAGCTGCTGACCTCCGGGCGTGTCGCCACCGACGAGGTGCACCTGGTCGGGGACCAGCTCCTGGCCGTCAACCAGCGGCCCACCGACCTGCGGGGCGGACCGGCCGGCAGCGTCGCCACGCTCCGTGACTCGACCGAACTGCGCGCGCTCTCCGGCCGGGCCGAGATCGCCCGCGAACGGCTCAAACTGCTGTACGACGCCGGTGTGGGCATCGGTACGAGCCTGGACGTCACGCGGACGGCCGAGGAACTGGCGGAGGTCGCCGTCCCCCGGTTCGCGGACTTCGTCACCGTGGACCTGGCCGACGCCGTACTCAACGGGCAGGAGCCGGACGCGAGTGCCGGTCTGCGCCGCACCGCCTCCGGCGGCATCCGCAAGGACGCGCCGCTCTATCCGGTCGGCGAGCACATCGGGTTCGTGCCCTCCACGCCGCAGGCCCACAGCCTGCGCACCGGCGAGGCCGTCGTCGAACCCGACCTCGGCGGCGCTCCGGGCTGGCTCGCCCAGGACCTGCAACGCACGGCTCAGGTCGTGGACTACGGAATCCACTCCCTGATCACCGTCCCGCTGCGGGTCGGCCCCCTGGTGATGGGAGTGGTCAACTTCTGGCGCTCCGAGAAGCCGGACCCCTTCGACGTGGAGGATCTGGCCCTCGCCGAGGAACTTGTCGCCCGCGCTGCGGTCTCCATCGACAACGCGCGCCGCTACACCCGTGAGCACACGATGGCCGTGACGCTCCAGCGCAGCCTGCTGCCGCGCACCCTGCCCGACCAGAGCGCCCTCGACCTCGCCTACCGCTATCTGCCGGCCCAGGCCGGGGTCGGCGGCGACTGGTTCGACGTACTGCCGCTGCCCGGTGCCCGGGTCGCGGTCGTGGTGGGCGATGTCGTCGGCCATGGGCTGCTGGCCGCCGCGACGATGGGGCGACTGCGTACGGCCGTCCACAACTTCTCGGCTCTCGATCTGCCGCCCGACGAACTGCTCGGCCTCCTGGACGAGCTCGTCGGCCGGATCGACCAGGACGAGATGCCGGAGGACAGCGGAGCCGCCGTCACCGGCGCGACCTGCGTCTACGCCGTCTACGATCCGACGACCCGGCGCTGCACCGTCGCCCGCGCCGGGCATCCGCCGCCCGCGGTGATCCGTCCCGACGGCAGTGTCGACTTCCCCGACGTGCCGGCCGGTCCGCCGCTCGGACTGGGCGGTCTGCCGTTCGAGACGGCCGAACTGGAACTGGAGGAGGGCAGCCGGCTGGTGCTCTACACGGACGGCCTGGTCGAGGACCGGGGGCGGGACATCGACGTGGGGCTCGAACTGCTGCGCACGGCGCTGGCCGGGGCCGACCGTTCACCGGAGGACACCTGCCGGGCCGTCCTGGACGCCCTGCTGCCGGCCCGGCCGAGCGACGACATCGCCCTGATCGTGGCCCGTACGCACGCCCTCGGCGCCGACCGGATCGCCACGTGGGAGGTGCCGTCCGAACCGGCCGCCGTCGGCGAGGTGCGTGCCTCGGTCAGCCGTCAGCTCGCGCGGTGGGGGCTGGAGGAGATGGCGTTCACCACGGAGCTGATCCTCAGTGAGCTGGTGACCAACGCGATCCGCTACGGCAACGGGCCCATCGGGGTCCGCGTGCTGCTGGACCGCACGCTGATCTGCGAGGTCTTCGACGGCAGCAGCACCTCACCGCATCTGCGGTACGCGGCGACGACGGACGAGGGCGGGCGCGGCCTGTTCCTGGTCGCCCAGCTCACCGACCGGTGGGGCACCCGCTACACACCCGAGGGCAAGGTCATCTGGGCGGAGCAGCCGCTGCCCTGAGCCGGCCGCTCGTCAGGACGGCCGGGCCGACGGCAGCGCGGACGTCAGGCTCCGCCGTCGGGGCCGCGGGGCGACGCGCCCGCCGCGTCGCCGCTTCCGTCGGCGGGGGTGAGGGAGGCGGCGCCTCCCTGGAGCCGCTCCAGGTCGGAGGGGCGCACCTGGATGACGAACAGGGCGACCAGCGCGGCGAAGACGGCGAAGACGGCGGCCGCGACGAACGCCCCCGAGACGCCGGACGTCAGCACCTGCTCGCTCCAGGGCGCCGGAAGCTGTCCCGTCCTGCGGAACTGCAGCCGTTGCGCCGGGGTCGCCGTCGACATGAAGTTCGCGACCTGGCTCGTGGCCTCGTTGCGGCTCGCCGTGCCGAAGACCGTCACCAGCACGGAGAGGCCGAGGGAACCGCCGACCTGCTGGGTGGCGTTGAGGATGCCGGAGGCGGCACCCGTCTCCTTGGGCTGGACTCCGGACACGGCCATCAGCGTCAGCGACACGAACTGCAGCCCCATGCCGAAGCCGAAGACCAGGGTGGGTCCGAGGATGCTGCCGAGATACGTGCTGTCGACGTCGGTCAGCGTCAGCCAGCCGAGGCCGAGGGCGCACAGGACCGCGCCCACGGCCATGAAGGGTTTCGGCCCCCACCTGGGCAGCAGGTTCGAGGCGAATCCCGCGCCGACCGCGATGATCGCGCTGATCGGCAGGAAGGCGAAGCCGGCCTTGAGCGGGCTGAAGCCCAGGATGTTCTGCACGAACAGGGTCAGGAAGAAGAACATCCCGAAGATCGCGGCGGACAGGCTCAGCATCATCGCGTAGACGCCCGAGCGGTTGCGGTCGCGGAACATCCACAGCGGTGTGATGGGCTGTCTCGACCGGCGTTCGACGGCGATGAAGGCGATCAGGAACACCACCGCCGCCCCGAAGGCCGCGAGGGTGACGGGGTTGCTCCAGCCCTTCTCCGAGGCCCGGATGAAGCCGTAGACGAGCAGCACCATGCCGAGCGTCGAGGTGAGGGCGCCCAGGAAGTCGAAGTGGCCCGCGTGGCGCTTGGACTCCTTGATGTAGCGGGGGGTGGCGAGCACGATCAGCAGGCCGATGGGGATGTTGACGAAGAAGACCCAGCGCCAGTCCAGCCATTCGACGAGGATGCCGCCGGCCAGCAGCCCGATCGCGCTGCCGCCCGCGGAGACGGCCGCGAACACGCCGAACGCCCTGTTGCGCTCCGGCCCTTCACGGAAGGTGGTGGTGATCAGGGCCAGCGCGGTGGGCGAGGCGATGGCTCCGCCGACGCCCTGCAGCGAGCGTGCGGCGAGCAACTGCCAGGATTCCTGGGAGAGTCCGCCGAGCAGTGACGCGAACGCGAAGAGCAGCACGCCGAACATGAAGACCCGGCGTCTGCCGAGGATGTCCCCGGATCGTCCGCCGAGCAGCAGCAGACCGCCGAAGGTCAGCGTGTAGGCGTTGATCACCCAGGAGAGGTTCTCGGTGGAGAAGCCGAGCGCGGTCTGGATGTGCGGCAGCGCGATGTTCACGATGGTGATGTCCAGGACCACCATCAGCTGACACGAGGCGATGACGAGGAGCGCTATACCGCTGCCCCGTCCCCGGTGCGGGGATTCGGCAGACTCGGAGGATGTCGCGTGATCGGCCGTCATGGGGGATGGCCCTGCATCTCGGGTCGCGGTGAACGTGGATGTTCACTCCATCGACGTTAAGCCTGACCGCCCGGCCTCACCAATCGATCAACGGGCGGGGTCGCCGTCGCCTGTCCAGGAGGACCACGAACGCGATCTGAACCTGTCAGGGCTTCGGCATGGTCACGGGTTGAGCGGTTGTCCTGACGCGGGCATGGAACGTGGAGCAGACACGACTCTCAGTTGACGGCAAGAGCCTGCGCGGTGCCGCCAGGACCGGCGGCCGCACGAAGCCCCGGGTCCGTGGGCCCGGGGCTTCGCCGTGCCACCCGAACCAGGCAGCCGGCCGCGGGACGACCTCCGCGCTGACGGGCTCACGAGGTCGGGGCGACGAGCGTGCGTTCGGTTCCCAGCCGGTCGGCGAGGGTAACGGTGTACATCGTGGTCTCGCCGTCGGACCAGCGGATGACGAGGTCGTCGGTACGGCCGTTGCCGGTGAAGTCGCCGGTCGTCATGGCCGCGTCGTGCTTCCAGCGCCCGTTGGGGTCCAGGATGCGATGCTCGCCGCCGAGGCCCGAGGTCGTCGTACCGACGTAGTCGTCGAGCTCGCCGTCGGTCCAGCGCACCATGAGGTCCCATTTCTGGTTGCCGGAGAACTCACCCGCCGTCAGGAGTGTGGCGTCCCGCCAGGTGTCGTTCTTCGGCTTCAGCTGGTGCTCCTGCCCGAAGGTGCCGGCGCTGACGTTCGTGTAGAGGGTCAGCTCGCCGTCGACCCAGCGCACGACGAGGTCGCTGACGTGCGTCGAGGCGGCGAAGCGGCCCGCGGTGATCTGAGTCGCGTTCTTCCAGAGGTCGTTGGGTTTGATCATCTGGGTGCCGGCCCAGTTCAGTCCTTTGGAGCCGACGTCGCCGTACAGTGTCACCTCGCCGTCGACCCAGCGGACCAGCAGGTCGAACCGGTTGGACCCGGTGAAGTCGCCCGCCGTGATGGTCTTGGCGTTCTTCCACGTGGAGTTCTTGGGCAGCAGCCGCCGCTCGGGGTCGTAGCCGCCGTGTCCGTTGCCGGGGTAGAGCGTGACCTCGCCGTCGGACCAGACCACGATCATGTCGCTGTGGCCGGTCCGGCGGAAGTCGCCCGAGGCCATCAGGTTGGCCTTCTGCCAGGTGGTCGCCGCGCCGGGCAGCCAGGGGTCTCCGGACGGCTGGTACGGCGGCTTGTCGCCATCCACTTTCCGATGCGCGGCGGCGTCGGCGAACAGGTCCTGGGCGTCCTTGCCGTAGATCGGCGCGTAGGTCACCCAGTCGTCGTTGGCGTCGTTGCCACCGCCGTTGTACCCGCCGGTGTTGCCGATCACCTTGCCGGTGCCGTTGGTGCTGTTGTAAGCCTCGATCCACGGGCCGCCGGAAACACCACCGTAGAAGCCGGTGCAGGTCATGCGCATCTGCCGGAAGCCTGGCAGTTGGGAGGTGCTGACGGGGCAGCGGACCGGCGCGTGGCCGGGGTTGACACCGGCGTCGTCGGGATAGCCGATGACCGTGACCTTGTGGTGGTAGCTGCTGGTCGGCGTGAAGGTCAGGGCTCCCGTGACATCCTCCACCTTGCCCCGGCCGTTGGGGCCGACCTGAGCGAAAGCCAGGTCGAGGTCGGAGACCGCCTTCTTGCTGTTCCTCTCGTAGCGCGGGTCTATGTAGAGCTGGGACACCGTGAACACGCCGTCCGGTTGCTCGGCGGCGGGCCGGCCGACGCGGTAGCGCGGCACGAAGATGCGGTGGGTGGCTGACTTCAGGCCGAGCCCGCAGTGTCCGGCGGTCAGGACGATGTCCTTGGCGGCCGTGTGCACGACGCTGCCCGTGCAGTACGTCTTCGGGCCGCCGAGCGGCTTGCCGTCGAAGAAGAACGTGCCCACCATCGGATGGCCGGGGAAGTGCTCCGGGGTGGGGGTGCCCGACGGCGGCGGCCGGTGCGCGGCGCCGGCCGCGATGCCGTGCTTCGAGGCGGCCTGAGCGGGGTCCGGCGGGCCGTCGACCGGGACCGCGTCGGCCATGCGCTCCGCCGTCCAGTACCTCTCCTCCTCTCTCGGACTCGGCCCGTCCGAGGGAGAGGGAAAGATGGTCGGCTCGGCAGACTGCGAAGGGGACGGCTCGGCGGGCTGCGTCGAGGCGTCCGAGGGGGTGGCGGAGTCGGTCGGGTCGACGGCCCCCGCGACCGTCGACGACGGCGGGGACAGCGTCGGCAGGACCTGCGGCCCGGTGCCGGGAGTATGCGGCGGTGCGGAGGCCGTCGGTGGGACGAAGACCAGTGATGACGGATCACCTGTCCCGGCCCATGCCGTCCCGGCGCCGAGAACTCCTGCGCCCAGTCCGAGCGCAAGGGCTTGAATCCATCTGCATCTGGAACGCAAGAAGATGCCTTTCCGTCTTGAAGAGGGCCGAACAGTGAGCGGGCCCGAACTACCCATAACTCGCACATATGTTCAATGGGATGGCGGTAGTGTACTAGCGAGCGATAACCGACATGGCATCAAATAAGAGGACAGGGTGCAGCGATGGACCGACTCCGCAAGACCGCGTGGGCGGCACTCCCTCTCCTGCTCCCCTTCCTGGCAGCCGGGCCGGCCTCGGCCTCGCCGCCCGGACCCTCGCTCCCGTTCGGAAGTGTCCGCTCGGTGCATCCCGGCGACACACTGACGGTCAACACCGCGGCCAGCGATGCCACTTACCTCGCAACGATCAACTCCCCCGCGTTCGTTGGGGCAGGGAAGCTGCGCATGATGGATCCGGTGCTGACCACCACCGTCACCATCGCCTGCGACGCCCGGCCCGGCACCTACCCGGTGACGCAACGCGGCGCCGGAGACGTGGGCCCGGAGGAGCATCCGTTCAGATGGGCACAGGTGCGCGTGGAACCCGCCGACGAGGCGGCACGCCGCGCCTGCCGGAGCAGGGCCAGGAAACTGCCTCCGCCCAGGCTGGAGGAGCGCTGGGCTCCGGACAGGACGTGGCCCCAGTCGGAATGGGACGTACGGACCTTCCGGGCCGGCAGCCGCATCACGATCACGGACAACGACGACGAGGGATCGGACGGAGACATCACCCTCACCTCCCGCGCCTTCACCGACCGCCCCGTCCTGCGCGGCGCCAAAGCCGTCCTGACCGCCACCACCACCCTGACCTGCGACTCCGCACCCGGCATCTACGTCGTCCACCGGCACGACGTCGACCGGACCGGCCCCGACAAACCATGGGCCCGTCTGCGTATCGCCCCCGCCGCACCCGGAAAAGCCTGTGCTTCTCAGCAAGCCGCAAAGCACTCGGCCGGGACATCCCGTACCGGCACGGTGGCCTGGGCCGCGGGCGGCGTACTCCTCGCCGCCGCACTTCTCCTGTGGGCCAACTCCCGCCGCACACGCTCCGCCTGAGCGCGCCTCGCCACTCGCCGGCCGGCTTGGATCGCTGCCGCGCCGACGCGATCGGGCGGCCCACGCACCCACACCGACCCTCAAGTTCACCGGCGGCACCAGTTGGGAGAAATACTGGAGCGCCCAGATGCGATCGGGTGCCAGGGCGCCGTGGCCGCGGCCACGGCCAGGACGCCGTAGTCGAGCGGCAGGTGCGCCGGCGTTCCGAGCAACAGACCCCGCAGGGCGTCGACTTGGTAGCTGAGCGGGTTGAGCAGGCTGACGGCCTGGAGTCAGCCGGGCATGACGGCCACCGGGTAGAGCGCGTTGGAGCCGAAGAACAAGTGCATGGTGATGGCCTGACCGATGCCGGTTCAAGAGGTACGCGCTGTCGACGGACGTCCGGCCACCGAAGCGGCCGATGCTCCTCAAGCGCGCACCAGCCGGCCTGCGAGGGGCCGCGAACGCGATATGCGCCTGCCACGCCGTGTCAGCGCGTAGGGGCAGCCACGCCCCGGTGGGCGGTTTCACTGCTGCCGCAGACGCCCGATCGCGGTGCCGAGGTCGGTCTCGATGCCGTCGGGCTGCTGCAGGCCGTTCTCCAGCAGGCGCTGGACGAACGGCCGGTGTTCTGGGCGGCCGGCGGTGGCGAAGTACGCCTGGAGCCCGGGCCCGAATTCGCTGTCCTCGGGCAGCGTGGCCACATCGACCAGTTTCTTGATTCCGGTGATGGCCACCTTGTCGAAGGCTGCGATGCGGCGCGCGAACGCGTCGGTGACGTCCTCGATCCCGGCATCCGGAATGAGGCGGTTGACGTAGCCGTACCGGGCGGCCAGCTCGGCGGGAATGTCGTCGCCGCCGAGCAGGATCTCCAGGGCGCGGCCCCGGCCGACCAGCCGTCCGAGTCGTGCCATGGGTCCGCCGCCGGGGACGGTACCGACACCGACCTCGAACTGGCCGAGGACCGCCCTTTCGGAAGCGAAGCGGATGTCGGTGGCGAGCACGAACTCGCTGCCCGCGCCGCGGGTACGGCCGCGGATCTCGCAGATCGTCGCCACTGGAAGCTTGCTGAGCCGTACGAAGTTGTCCAGATACGGGTGCAGGCCGGTCGGCCCGGGACGCATCCCCGCCACCCGGGCATTGTCGGCCTTGAAGTCCCAGTGGGCCATGAAGTACCCAGGGGTGTCGCTGCGGAACACGACCACGGTGAGGTGCGGGCTGGTCTCGATGCGCTCGATGAGCGCGCCGAGTTGGTCAAGCGTGTCAGGGTCCAGCAGGTTGACCGGGCCGTTGTCGAACGTCACCCGCCAATAGGAGGGGGAGACTTCGACGACGTGAAACTGCTCTGCGGTCATGTCGACTCCGTCGGTCTTGGTGTGTCCGTCATGAGACGAACTGCTGCCCCCCGTCGATGTCGTATGTCGCGCCGGTCAAGGCCGTGTTGACCATGAGATGGATGGCCAGCGCCGCAACGTCCGCGGCTCCGACGACGCGGCCGATCGGCAGTGTCGCGCGCAGCTCGGCGCGGCGTTCCTCGATCCGGTCGCCCAGCAGCGAGGCCGAGAGCGGGGTGTCGACGAAGCCGGCCGCGATGAGGTTGACGCGTACCGGTGCAAGTTCGAGTGCGAGGGATGCGGTGAACGAAGGCAATGCGTTGGTGGCGGCGGAGGCTGCCCCGAGACCTCGGCTGACGCGCCGTGCTCCGGTGCCGCCCATGAACACCAGGCTGCCTCCGGGTCTCACCCGGCCGACGGCGTTGCGCGCGACCTCGAGCTCCAGCACCGCGTGATCGCTGATCGCGTCCCGTACCTCTGTGGCGCTCATTTCGAGCAGCGGCCCGTAGCTCGGGCCGCCGGCCGTCACCATCACGTGGTCGATCGGGCCCTGCAGGTCCTGGAAGAACGTCGCCAAGGCCGCGGGATCGGTTGCGTCGAACGCCTCGGTGCGCTGCGCGCCGAGCTCTTCGGCCGCGCGCTTCAGCCGGCCGGGATCGCGGCCGACAAGGACGAGCTCGGCGCCTTCGGTCCGGGCACGCTTGGCCGTCTCCAGTCCGATGCCGGCGCTACCGCCGATGACAACGACGGTCTGGCCGAGCAGTTCGGGCGTGCGCGCTGGGATTGTCACTGCCGACTCCTCCACTACATCCCGCCGTCGGGTGGCCGCTCGTACCGGGAGCCTTTTCGACCCCTCCCGGACCAAGAGCGCGCCACGCAGGCCGGTCCAGGACCTGCACCATGCGTCCGTCATGTCGCCGTGGGTTTCGGACGCCCTGCGCGCGGCGTACGAAGATCGTCCACGCGGCCTCGCGCCGTGGGCATCGGCCTGTCCTTGTCAGCGGCCGGCCAGGCGGGTCTTGATTTCCTGGAGGAACCAGCCGTTGCCGTCCGGGTCACTGAACGACACGAAGGAACCGTAGTCCGCGTGCTCAGGAGCCGGCCCGTCCACGCGTCCCTGGGTCCCGGCGTGGTGGAAGACGCCCGTGATGTCGTGGAACACCTCGCTCACATCCACTCCGCGCTCGACAAGATCCGCCCGGGCCGCGTCGATGTCGTAAACGGAGAGCTGCAGACCTTGTGCGGAGCCGGCCGGGGCCGAGGTCATGCCCTCACCGAAAATGATCGAACACAGGGAACCCGGCGGGGTGAACTGCACCACCCGGTAGCCCTCTTCGACAGCCAGGTCGGCATCCAGCCGCCAGCCAAGCGATCCGTAGAACCGCATGGCCCGGTCGACATCGGAGACCGGCAGCATCACGACTTCGAGTCGCATCTCACCGGGCTGCACCGGAGGCGTTCCGGTGCTCCCGGCAGACCTCGCTTCCACGCTGCCCATCTCCGCCTCCAGCAGTCGGTGGCACAGTTGATGGCCCAGAACTCACGCTTCCCAGGTTCCGCGGGAGGCGCACGCCGACGCGGCTCCCCGGGGCTGGGAACGCGCCCCACACCATGAGAACCGCCCCCACCGGCGCCCGCAAGCCGGGGTCTCGATCCCCGGGGCGGCGGCGCGCGGCGGTGCCGGCACCGGGGGCTGCCGCGGTCCAGGGATGTCAGGTCTCGACCGTGACGATCCCCTGCCGGACGGCGGAGCCGACAGGTTGTGTCCGTGTGCTCGTGTACGGACGGGCGCGGCGCGAGCGGTGGTTCACGAGCCTCGCGACCGCGGCACTCAGCGCCGCCGCCGACCAGAAGCCTGCCGCAGTGCTGCCCTGCCTCGCCGACTCCGCGGCAACAACGCACCGGGTGCGACCGCTGCTGGACCGCACCGGATGGCTTCCCCGGTACATCGGCGGCATCAGCCACTCCGCCGAAATCGAGATCGGCGGCCGGTACAACGAAGTAACCGGGCACCTGGGCCGCACCGTGCTCGACGAGCACGAATTCACCCGACCCTTCGGCCCCGAGACGCTCCCGGACATCCGAGCCCCGCCACCGGAACGCTCACGGCCGAACCATGAGCACATCCCGTGCGGCCAGGAACGCAGGAACCCCGAGACGAACTCGATCGACTGGCCCGCATCGTCGAGCGGCAACCGAACTCCCGGATCGCGAGGTGCCGATCGCAGGGCTTGAGCCGGTCAGTTCACGGACTGGCGGCCCTGCCGACCGTGCCCGGGACAGGACCCGCAGACGGACGAACGTTTACTGACGGCCTCATGCAGCGCGCCCTGTCCCGGGCCGGGTCGCCGTCGCCGTCTCACCTGGCCAGCCGGCCCAGCAGCGAGGACGCGGACAGGATGCCGAGGGCCGCGGCCACCAGCAGGACGCCGTAGTCGAGCGGCAGGTGCGCCGGCGTTCCGAGCAACAGGCCCCGCAGGGCGTCGACTTGGTAGCTGAGTGGGTTGACCAGGCTGACGGCCTGGAGCCAGCCCGGCATGATGGCCACCGGGTAGAGCGCGTTGGAGCCGAAGAACAGCGGCATGGTGATGGCCTGGCCGATGCCCATCAGCCGGTCCCGGGTGAGCACGATGCCCGCGATCGTCATCGACAGGCAGGAGAAGAACGCCGAACCGAGGACGACGGCCACGGCCACTCCGAGGAGCCGAAGCGGGTTCCAGGTCATCGCCACCCCGAGCAACGCGGCGATCACGACGACCACCACGGCCTGGATCAGTGCCTTCACCCCGGCGGCGAAGGCCTTGCCGGTGATGAGCGCGGAGCGGGGCGTGGGGGTGACGAGGAGCTTGGTGAGGATTCCGGCGTCCCGCTCCCAGATGATCATGATGCCGTAGAAGATGGCGATGAACATCGCGGACTGGGCGATGATGCCGGGCGCCAGATAGTCGAGGTAGGGGATGCCGCCGGTGGGGATCGCGTGGATCCGCGTGAACGTCTCGCCGAAGATCAGCAGCCACAGGGCCGGCTGGACCGCCCGCGTGTAGAGCTCGGTGCGGTCGTGGCGGAGTTTCTGGAGCTCGACCGCGCACATCGCGGCGACCCGGGCGGGCAGCACACGCCAGCCCGTCCGGGCCCTCGGAGGGATCACGAGCAGGTCGAGGGTCCCGGGCAGGACGCGCTCAGCCGACCCGGGAAGCGGTACGGCGGGTGCTTCGGACATCGCTGAAGTCTCCTGAATGATCGTCGAGTCCACTGCCGGCGACGTCCCGGAAGACGTCCTCCAGCGTGGGCGGTTCACCGTCGCCCGTGGTTCCGCGGCGCTCCCCGAGGGCCGTCCTGAGACTGAGCGGTGTGCCGAGCGCGCGGACGCGTCCGCGGTGCATCAGCGCGACCCGGTCGCAGTACTGGTCGGCCTCGTCCATGTAGTGGGTCGTCACCAGGACGGTCATGCCGGTGGCGGCCCGTACGGCGTTGATGTGTTCCCACACGCTGGTACGGGCGATCGGGTCGAGGCCGATCGTCGGCTCGTCCAGGATCAGCAGCCGGGGCGCGCTGACCAGCGCCTGGGCGAGTTCCAGGCGGCGGACCATGCCTCCGGAGTACGTCTTGGCGAGCCGGTCGGCCGCGTCGGTGAGGTCGACCGCGGCGAGCGCCTGCGCGACACGGGCCGCCCGCTCGCGCCGGGGCACGTCGAAGACGCGGGCGAACAGGGCCACGTTCTCCCGGCCGGTGAGTCCGGAGTCGGCGGACAGTTGCTGTGGCACGTAGCCCAACAGGCGCCGTACGGCCATGCGTTCACGGGTGGCGTCGTGCCCGAACACCCGGACCTTCCCGGCCGGGACCGGCAGCAGGGTGGTGATGCACCGGAGCGCCGTGGTCTTGCCCGCGCCGTTGGGCCCGAGCAGTCCGAACACCTCGCCGTCCCGGACGCCGAGTTCGAGACCGTCGACGGCGACGGTGTCACCGAAGGCGTAGACGAGCCCGGCACACGACACGGCGTCCACGGCGCCGGACGCGCGCGACGGAACGCCGGCGTCCGGGGCGGCAGGTCCGACCGACGGAACGCCGCGGTCCGGGGCGGCAGTTGTGACCGACGGGCAGTCGCCGCCCGGGGCGGCACGCCGGCCCGACGGATCGCCGCCGTCCGGGGCGGCAGGTCCGACCGACGGAACGCCGCGGTCCGGGGCGGCAGTTGTGACCGACGGGCAGTCGCCGCCCGGGGCGGCACGCCGGCCCGACGGATCACCGACGTCCGGGGCGGCGCGATCGGTCGGCGGGGCTTCGGGCTCCGGGAGTGCCGGGGCCGCGATGGTGTCGGGGCCGGGGGTGCCACCCGGAGCCGGGAGCGGGCCGCCCGTGCTGCCGGCGCTCCTCCTGGCGGCCGGGACCTGCGTCCCGGACACCTCCCCCTCCCCCGCGTCGCCGCCGGCGGTCGTCCCGCCTCCGTCGTCGGCTGCCGGGCTCCCCCGCCGCGCGGGACCCGTCCTCTCGCTCTCGTGCCGCGTCATGTGTCCTCGGCCTCCTCGTGCAGATTCGCCGCCAGTTTGCGCAGCGCGGGCAGGGCGGCCGCCAGGGCGGCACGGTCGGCCCCGTCGAGGCGGGCCACCTGCCCGCGTACCAGCACCGCGCGCCGGTGCCGCCAGTCCCGCAGCCGGGCGTCGGCCGCGGGGGTGGACAGCAGCCGTGCGGCACGCCGGTCGGCCGGGTCCGTCTCGCGGATCAGATAGCCGTCCCGGGCCAGCCGGTTGACCAGGGTCGAAACCGAATTGCCCGCCAGATAGAGCTCCTTGGCGGCCTCCGACACACCGATGCCGGGCCGTTCGACGACGAGCCGCAGCAGCTCGACCTCGGCACCGCGCAGCCGCGGTCCGGACGTGCCGCCGCGCAGCCGCCGTCTGATCAGCCGCTGCAGACCGGCAAGGGCGTCCGCCAGCGCCTCGGGAAAGCTCTCCGGTTCCGACTCCACACATCCAAGATATCTCTGTGTCAGAGGTAATACGGAAAAGGGAGGGTCAAGGGGTCGCAAGCAGTGCGCGGGACCGCGCCCGCGGGCGGGGCCGAGCGAGCACTGACGGAAGCCCAAGGTGTGCGTCTCGATTCGGCGGGTAACCGGTGATCTGCCCGCCGGCGCGCCCAGCGCCGGATGGAACCCGACGGGTCAGGACCCCCTTGGAGGTAACCGTGCCGGCCGAACCAGCTCCTGTGTCCATCGACGTGACCCTGTGCGGCGAGGGCATCGCCCTGGTCACCGTCGCCGGGGAACTGGACGTCGAGACGGCCCCCGAACTGCGCGACCGGCTCGCCGACCAGATACGCGGCGGCCGTCGGCACCTGCTCCTCGACCTGTCCGCGGTCCCCTTCATGGACTCCTCCGGCATCAACGCCCTCCTCAAGGCGCGTGAGGCGACGGGACGCGCCGGCGGGAGCGTGTGCCTGGTGTCCCCGGCGCCGGTCGTCCGGCGGATTCTGGATCTCACGGGGGTCAGCCTCACGATCGCGTCGCTGGACGGCGTCGACGCCGCACTCGCCCACATCGGCGAGGGAGCCTGACATGGCGCGGCGAGCGAGGGGGACCGCCCCCGCGGAGCGACCACGCCTCGCGGACCGGGGGCGGCCGGTCACCGACCGGGGCCGGAACGCCGGTCAGGCCGAGCGGGCGTCCAGCGCGGCGCCCTCGCGAAGCTGCGCCGCCGCGGCGGCGCAGAAGGCCGCCAGCCCGTCCACGAGCGCCGTCCGGTCACCGGCGGGCATCTGCGCGAGGACCGCTTCGACGGCGTTCTCGCGTCGCGCGCGCAGCTCCGTGAGGAAGGTCCGGCCCCGGGCACTCAGGAACAGCCGCAGCTCCCGGCGGCTGGTGGCGCTCGGTGCCCGCTCGATGAACCCCACGGCCTGCAACCGGTCGCACAGCCTGCTGGTCGAGGGAGGCGTCGAGCCGAGTGCCTCGGCCAGCGTCCTGAGGTTGATGCCCTCGTCGTGCTCCAGGATGAACAGCACCCGTAGCTGGGACGTGGACACGGGAGCCGTCGAGGCGCGCCCCCAGAGGATCTCCAGCAGCTCGGCCGCCTCGGCGGTCACGCGAGCCACCTCACCGGGCTGCGGACGCGGGCCGGACGAAGTCACCGTCTTACTCTCCCAGTCTTCCAGGGCACTGTCAGCCTGCCGGGGCACCGACAGGAGCGAAGCGACGCGCACCGGCGCCCTCGCGTCCCGCGCCGGCTCCCCCGGAGCCCGGACCCGGCATCGTACTAGTCGAAGAATGGCGTATCCGACATCGTGAACAGATTCCTCGCCGCGGAGCGGACCTTGCGCACCGCGGCGCCCCACCAGTTGCCGGACGCGCTGCGTGACGTGCTGTGCGATCACTACGCGGCCGGGTCCGTCGAACTCCTGATGGCCGACTACGGGCTGACCGTGCTCCAGCCCGTGTCGGCGCTCCCGGACACCCCGCAGCCCGTTCGGGTGCACAGCAGCCCGGAGGGCCGGGCGTTCGGGGCGCAGGAGCCCTTCGTCGAGGAACGCGGGGGCGAGGACGTACGAGCGCATCTGCCGGTGACGGTACGCGGCGACCGGCTGGGCGTACTGTCCGTCGCCCTGCCGGCGGCGGCGTGCGACAAGGAGACGCTCGCCGAGCTCGCCGACATCGCGGAGGTCCTCGGCCACGAGGTGCTCGTGGCCGAACGCGACACCGACCTGTATCTCCGGGCGCGCCGCAAGGACCGGCTGACGCTGGCCGCCGAGATGCAGTGGCAACTGCTGCCCGGCCGCTCCTGCTCCCGGCGCGAGTACGAACTCGGCGCCCAACTGGAGCCCGCCTACGCGATCTTCGGCGACAACTTCGACTGGTCGGCCGGAGCCGACCGGCTGTCCCTCTACATCACCAACGGGATGGGCGAGGGCATCGAGGCCTCACTGCTGACCCATCTGGGCATCAACGCCCTGCGCAACGCGCGCCGCGCCGGCATCTCGCTCCAGGACCAGGCGGCCCTCGCCGACCAGGCGATCCACGCCCACTACCGCGGCGACTCGCACCTGTCCGTGCTCATGGTCGAACTCGAACTGTCCACCGGGCGGATGCGGGTGATCGACGCCGGGTCGCCCCGGATGCTGCGGCTGCGCGGCCGGACCGTCGAACACGTCGGATTCGAGGCGCAGTTGCCCCTCGGCATGTTCGAGGAGACCGACTACCTCGTGCAGGAGATCCAGGCGCAGCCCGGCGACCGGATGCTCTTCGTCAGCGACGGCGTGCACGGCGGTGCCGGGCCCGGCGGGCAGCCGTACGGAGAGAGGGCGCTGGCCAAGGCGGTCTCCTCGACCCGGCTGCTGCCCGCGACGGAGGTGCCGCGCGCCGTCCTCAGGGAGTTGTCCGGCCACCGCGACGGTCCCGGGCCGGAGGACGACGCCCTCGTGGTGTGTCTCGACTGGCACGGGCCCCCGGCGGCCTCCCACTAGCCCGCCCACCGGCCCCGGGCTCCGCGCGGACCCCGGCGGGCCGGGCGGGCGCCGGGCCGCGGCCCCGTTCCCCTGAGCGGGGGTCGTGCGGGCTCGGACCATGATTACAGTTGTCGTACGACAAGAGATCATGCCGGACGGCGGATCGCGAATGTCGGCACGGCGCACGGACCAAGGAGAAGAACACGTGGCGGACCACCAGGCAGCGGTACAGCAGGAGTCGTCGGCCCAGGAGGTCGGTGACTTCCTGCGTCGGCGCCGTGAGCAGATCGCCCAGCGATGGGCCGACGAGGCGCTGTTCCGCACCGTCTTCACCGTCTCCCGGGACGAGGCGGTGGAGGCCGGCCGGGCGGTCGTGGAGGCGCTCGCTGCGGTCGCGGCCACCGGCCGGGTCGAGGACCTCGGAGCCGCAGGATTCGCCACCGTACGCGATCAGTTGGGGCGCATGGCCGCCTCCCGCGCACGGACCGGTGCCACCTCGGCCCGGATCGCCGACGAGGTGGCGGCACTGCGCCCGGCTGCCTCCGAGCTGCTGCGCGCCGATCTGGCCGACGCTCCCCGCGAGAACGCCGAGGCGTGCGCGGTCACGCTCACCGCGCTGCTCGGAACGCTCCGGCTCGTCGTCCTGGAGACGGCGCTCAGCGCCGGACAGGAACTCATCGACCGACAGCGCCTCCAACTGCTCGAAGTGGCCACCCCCGTGATCAAACTGTGGACCGGTGTGGTCGCCGTCCCGCTGATCGGCACCCTCGACAGCGCGCGCAGCCAGGTGGTGATGGAGAGCCTGCTCGACGCCGTCGTCGCCCAGCAGGCCCGGTTCGCCATCCTGGACATCACCGGGGTGCCCACCGTCGACTCCCTGGTGGCCCAGCACCTGATGAAGACCGTGGCCGCGGCGCGCCTGATGGGGGCGGAGTGCGTCGTCTCGGGCATCCGTCCCGCCATCGCGCAGACCATCGTCCACCTCGGCATCGACCTCGGATCGGTGGTCACGCGGGCCAGCCTCGCCGACGCCCTCGCGTACGCCCTGCACCGGCAGGGCATCGCCATCGTCGACCAGGACCACTCCGGCCCGAGCGCGCGGTGAGCGCCCCGATCGCCGGCCCCTCGGGCGCCCAGGTGCCCGTGCTCAAGCTCGGCACCGTCCTCCTGGTCACGCTGCAGGGCGACCTGCACGACGATGCGGCCGAACGGCTGCAGCGGGACATCGGTGAGGCCATCGCCGCCAGTTCCGTCACCGGGGTGGTCATCGACATCTCCGGGGTGGAGATCGTCGACTCGTTCCTGGGACGCGTGTTCGCCGAGGTCGCGGCGCACGCGAAACTGCTCGCCGCGCAGACCGTGGTCGCGGGCATGCGCCCCGCCGTCGCCATCACCCTGGTCGAACTGGGCCTCACCCTGCCCGGGTTGCGCACCGCGCTCAATGCCGAGGAGGCCATGCGCCTGCTCACCCCGGCGTCGACGCCCCTTCACCACAGCCCCGTACGCCAGGAGAGCCCGTGACGGACACTTCCGGCCGTGTCACCGCCTGCCTGCCGATCCGCACCGACATGGATCTCGCGTGGGTGCGCCAGCATGTGCGCCAGGCGGCCGCCCAGCTCGGTTTCGGACTCGTGGATCAGACCAAGCTGGTGACCGCGGCCAGTGAACTCGCGCGCAACACCCTGGTCCACGGCGGAGGGGGGCAGGTCGAGTCGACCGTCCTGGAGGCGGGGGCGGCGCGCGGACTGCGCCTGACCTTCTCCGACCAGGGCCCCGGCATCCCCGACATCGAACGGGCGCTCGGCGACGGTTACACCTCCGGCGGCGGTCTGGGCCTCGGGCTGGGCGGAGCACGGCGTCTGGTGCACGAGTTCTCGATCGACAGCCGTCCCGGTGAGGGGACGGCCGTGACCGTGATCTGCTGGACCGGCGGCGCTCCGCGACCCCGCGAGGAGAGCCGATGACGCGCGTCTGGGACGTTCCCGTCCACGACTCCACCCGTGTCCGGGACGTCCGGGTGGCGGCCGAGGACGCCGCCGGCCACATCGGACTCGGCCGCGACCGTACGGCCGTCGCCGCGCTCGTCGCCACCGAGCTGGCCACCAACCTGCTCAAGCACGGCGGCGGCGGGCAGATACTGATCGACACCGTGGACGCGGACCTCGCGGAGCCCGGCGCCGGACGCGGCCCGGCCGTCCAGATGGCGGCGCTCGACCACGGCCCCGGCATCGCCGACCTCCCGACCGCGTTGCGCGACGGGTTCTCGACGTCGTCCTCGCTCGGCGCGGGGCTCGGCACCTGCCGCCGTATCGCCGACCACTTCGAGGTGCACACCGTGCCGGGCCGGGGCACCGTCGCGCTGGCCCGGGTCCACGCGGCTCGCCGGGACCGGGCCGGACACCGCCTGCCCGAGGCGCACGCACCGGTGCGTGCGGGAGGCATCAACATCCCGCTCGCGGCCGCCGCCTACTCGGGCGACGCCTGGGCCTGTGTCCGTTCCGGGGACCGGATCACACTGCTGCTGGCCGACGGCCTCGGCCACGGTCCGGCCGCCTCCATGGCGTCCGGAGCGGCCGTGGAGCAACTGCGGCAGCTCGCGCATCTGCCGCCGCCGGAACTGCTCGGAGCACTGCACACGGCGTTGCGCGACACCCGGGGAGCCGCTGTCGCGGTGGCCCGGCTCGACCTCGCCACCGAGCACCTCGACTTCGCCGGGATCGGCAACATCGGGGCCCGGCTGCGGTCGGCCGAGGGCTGGCGCCCGCTGCTGTCCCGCCCCGGGATCGTCGGCGCCCACCGTCCGGCACGCCTGCCGCAGTGCAGGCTGCCCTGGACCCCCGACAGCCTGCTCGTGCTCCACAGCGACGGCCTGCCCAGCCGCTGGACTCCCCCACCCGTCGACCTCGCGTCCTCCTGGGACCCCGCGGTCACCGCCGCCGTGATCGTCCGGGACTCCAGCAGCGCCGCCCGCCCGGTGCGGGACGACACCACCGTGGCCGTACTGACCCCCACCCCGCAGGATCACCGCTCATGACCCATACCTGGCAGATCACCACGGTCGACGACGCCGCCCGTGCCCGTATCGCGGCCGCCCGGCTCGCCGCGGCGCACGGCGTCGCCACGGTGGAGCGCACCCGGCTGGTCACCGCGCTGAGCGCGCAACTGCGCCAGTGCCTGGTCAAGGGGGGCGGCTGGCTGCTGACCCTGCGGACGGCCGCGCCCGCGAGAACGGGGTGCCCCGGCCGGCTCACGGTCACCCTCGAAGCCAAGGCCGACGGGACGGGGGTGAACGGGGCGGGAACCGACGGGACACGAGCCGACAGGGCGGGGACGAACGGAGCGGGGTCCAGCGACGCCGCATCCAACCGGGCGGCAGACGGACCGAGTTGGCAGGCGAGCGTCGGCGTTCCGGAACCGGGCCACGGGGACGGCGGCGGCGCGGCCCGGATGCCGCGCGACCGTACGGCCCTCGCGGACGCCCTGCTCAGCGCCGACGAGGACACCTCCCGGGTGCTCGACCAACTCACCGAGCAGGAGCGGCTGGTCGCCTTCCACCGGGAGGAACTGCACCAGACCAACCAGGGCGTGCTCGCACTGCACGCGGAACTCGACGCGGCCGGGCGGGTCCAGCGCGAACTGTACGGCGCCGAGCGCAAGGCCCGTACCGAGGCCGAGAGCGCCAGGCGCAGACTCACCTTCCTCGCCGATGCCAGCGCGGCCCTGACCGCCTCGCTCAACCACGAGGAGATCCTGAGCCGGCTGCCGCGGCTGCTCGTGCCGGACTGGGCCCGGAGCGCCGACGTATGGCTGTTCGCCGACGACGCCAAGGCCCGCGGGCACGCCGCCCGTCCGGCGGCCGCCGTCGCCGCCGCCCGCACCGGACGCCCGCAGTACTCCGCCCGCCACGCGGGCGGTCTGCCCGGCGTCGACGACCAGCCTCCCTCCGCTCTGCACCCGGAGGAGCCGCTGCTGTGCATCCCGCTGCCGAGCCGGCACACACCCCTCGGCGTGCTCACGCTGACACCGCCGGACGAGGGGTGGAGCGCGGACGACGCCGTGCTGCTCGTCGAACTCGCCCGCAGGTCCGGCATCGCGATCGACCACGCCCAGCGCTTCGAGCACAACCGCGACATCGCCGAGACCCTGCAACGCGCCCTGCTCACGGACCTCCCCACGACACCGGGGCTCAGCCTGGCCGCGCGCTACCTGCCCGCCACGCACGGCCTGAACATCGGCGGTGACTGGTACGACGCGTTCCGGCAGCCCGACGGGGGTCTGGTCGTCGTCATGGGGGACGTCACCGGCCACGGTCTGCACGCGGCCGTCATGATGAGCCAACTGCGCACCGCCCTGCGGGCGTACGCCGTGGACGGCGGCACCCCGGGCCGGCTCCTGACCCGCCTGCACGGGTTCCTGCACCATCTCCAGCCCGATCTGTACGCCACCGCGGTCATCGCCCGTTTCCATCCGGACGAGACCACCGTCACCTGGGCCGCCGCCGGGCACCCACCACCGGTGCTGCGCACTCCGGACGGCGCCGTGCGCGTCCTGGACGCCAGACCCGGCGCCATGCTGGGCATCCCGCTGCACCAGGAGATCCACGACCACACGGCGCGGCTTCCTGCGGGATCCACGCTCGCGCTGTACACGGACGGACTGGTGGAGCGGCGCGCCCAGGGCATCGACCCGGGCATCCGGCGGCTGGCCGAGGCGCTCCGGAGTGAGCGCGCGGCCGAGCTGGACCACGATCTGGAGGGCGCCGCCGACCGGATCCTGGATCCGATGCTCCGCGACTCGCAGCGGGACGACGACGTCTGCCTGCTGCTCTGCCACGTCGGCGGGCCGCACGCCGGGGACGGCTGACTCGGCCGAGCTCCGCGGTGCCGGCCTGCGCGGGCACGACGCTCGTTCCCCGGCGGAGTCGTCAGAAGCTGACGACGGCCCGAACGGTCTTGCCGTCCGGGCGGGACAGGACGGTCAGTTCGGAGGTCAGCCGGCGCACCAGCGGCCAGCCGAAGCCACCCTGTCCGGTCAGGTCCAGCCGACGGGGACGGGGCGGCTCGGGATCGTCGTCGGAGACGGCGATGCCCACCCCGTGGCCCATGTCCCGCAGGTCCAGGCTGCAGAGCCGGCCGTGCGCGTGGCGCACCACGTTGGTCACCAGCTCCGAGACCACGAGGGTGACGGCCTCGGCGGCCTCACGCGGCACCGGGCGGGGCAGGCCGCCCAGAAACGCCCGGACCATCCCCCGGGCACGCACGGCCGCCTGTGGATCCCTCTCCAGCCTCGCACCGGGAACGGGGCCGAAGTCGCAGTGCGGTTCGACGGTGGTCATCCCTTGCCTCCCTTGGCGCGCTTCCCGCTCGTACGCCGCGCGGCGGCGCCACTCCGTGTCCACCGGGAGTGTCGGGCAGGTTGTCCCCCTTGTTCCCGAGCCGCCGGAGCCCATGTCAGGGGGCCGGTCACCTTCACACCTCGGTCACAGGAGCCCCGTCGGCAGGACGAGTCCGCGCCCATCGCGGGGATCGCCGGTGTCGCGGGGGACTGCGGCGGCGGATCGGGGGCACGAGAATCCGCGTCGCGAACGCCTTCGGACGTCCTCGCGGCGGCGCTCCCGCGACGGACGAAGGGGCCGGGCGACCCCGGGGACCGAAGCGGTCGAGCGGGAGGGGTGGTGGCCCCGGTTCCGGGCGGGTTCCGGATGAGGCCACCACCCCCGTCACCGCCGGGTCAGGTGGGGCGCTCGCCGGTCTCGCAGACCTTGCGGGCGATCTCCCGCAGTTTGATGTTGTGGTCCTGGGAGGCCTTCTTCAGCACGTTGAAGGCGTTCTCCTCGCTGAGGCCGTGGCGCTCCATGAGGATGCCCATCGCCTCACCGATCTCGTGGCGGGTCTCCAGGGCGAGGCCGAGCTGCTGGTGGGTACGGGCCGAGGAGAGGGCGACCGCGGCATGCGAGGCGAGGATCCAGCCGGCGCGCTGAGCCGACTCGTCGAACATGTTCGGGCGGCGCGAGTACAGGTTGAGGGCGCCGAGTTCGTCGTCGTCGGTGAACAGCAGGAAGCCCATCATGCTGCCCATGCCGAGTTTCCTCAGTTCGGGGGCGAAGCGGGACCACTTCTCGTGCGGCCGGCGCAGGTCCTCGATGGCGTAGAGCTGGTGCCGTTCGGTCACCGCGTCGAAGCACGGTCCTTCCCGCAGATCCTGCTGGATCCGGTCCGCCATCCGCACGATGTCGCTGGTCGCCGCCAGGGCGCTGACCTCACCGCGGCGGACCGTGAGGATGCCGCCCTCGTCGCACCCGTTGATCAGTACGGTCGCGTGCTCCACGATCCGGTCCAACGTGGCCTGCACCGAGTCCTGCGCCAGCAGGTCCCGTGCCATGTCCGCCAAGGCGACCGCGAACTTCTCCCAGACTTCGCCGGACTCCTGCGTCATGCGCCACCCGTTCATTCCTCGAAACGCGACCAGCCTTCACCTGGGATTCCATCTTGCCACTCCGGTGCTCCGCCCGAGCCGACCGGGCGGCAGCGGTCCGGCGGCCGGAGGTGTTTCCCGCCACCCGGCGTGCGCGTGCCGTGCGGCCGAGCCGGAATCCACGGGATCTTTGCATGCCTTGCCCGTTTCATCCGGTCGATCAAGGGTGACCCGAGGGGGAGCCGAACCGTAGAACGTATCCGCTTTCGATCACAGGAGAATCGTATGGACGACTGGCGTGAATCCGCTGCGTGCCGCAGTGTCGACCCCGATCTGTTCTTCCCGATCGGCAACACCGGCCCCGCCCTGCTGCAGATCCAGGAGGCGAAGGCCGTCTGCGCGGGCTGCCCGGTCCGCGACGCGTGCCTGGGCTGGGCCCTGGACACGGGCCAGAGCATCGGCGTCTGGGGCGGGACCGGCGAGGCCGAACGGCGTGCGCTGGCGCGCCGCCGCTCCCGTCGGCGCTCCCAGGACACCCCGGCCTAGGCCGGACGGCCGGCAGCACCGGGCCCTCGCCGGGGGGCCGGGTCCGGACCAGGTGACCGGGTCGCGGCACGGCGGGAACCACTCCGCTGACGAGATCCGAACGAAGGGCGCGATGGAAATCGATCCGAGTCGGAACAAGAAGCCCTCGCACGAGGACGTCGGGGCCCTCACCAGCGCGTTCGGCGGCCGACTCCATGACGTGACGGACGCGCGGCTGGCCGCCGACGGCTATCTGCGCGCCCTCGCGCGCACGTCACCGCCCTCGGCGCCCGAGCACTGGGACGACATCCTGCTGGTGGTCACCGAACTGGCGGCGAACACCGTCCAGTACGCTCCCGGACCCTTCGAGCTGCGGTTGCGTCCCACCTTCGACGGGGTGCACGTGACACTTCGCGACAGCAGCACCACCCGGCCCGCACCACGCCGCTTCCGCCCCTCCCAGGGCGGGGGCGGCATCGGCTGGCATCTCATCCACGCGCTCTGCGACCAGGTGAGTGTGATCGTGCGGCCCGACGGCAAGGACATCCACGCCTTCCTGCCCTGGTGACCGCCCGCCCCGGTTCCGGAGAGGCGGGTGTCGGACGCACGGGTGCCGAACGCACAGGTGTCGTTCCGCCCGCGGTGGGCACCCGGGTCCGATCGGACAAACGGTCCCGTCGCACGATCGAGGTGGAGCATTGAGTCCCGAACACGAACCGTCCGAGCGCGAGCATGCCGCGTGGGAGCGGGTCGGCCGCGCCGCCACCGGCATGAACCACCACGAGGCGAGGGCGGCCCTCGAACACGCGCGGAAGGCCGCCGAGGACGCTTCACCCACCGGTCCGCCCGCCTACGTACAGGCGGAGCTGGAGGAGTGGGAGCGGATCACCGACACCCTGGCCGACCACGCCGGGGAATACGACCCCGCGGCGGACCCCTTCGCCCAGGGCCGGCTCGCCGCCCGGTCCCACCGCTCACCGGGCCCGGCCCGAGCACCGGCGCCACGCTGCTGAGCGCGAACCTGCCCGCATTGTCAGTGCCCTGCGCAACAATGCTGATCAGCCCCAACGGCACCGCCCCGGCTGTGCGTGATCCGTCCCGTCCGTCGAAAGGCCCCACACACATGACGTCGACCTCGCACCGCCGTGCCACGAGCCCCGAAGGGAGGCCGGTGACGATGCTGCGGCCGCTTCCCCGCACACAGGCCCCGCTCGGTGCCGAAGGTGCCGAGGTCCTGCGTCTGATCACGCAGCGGCGGTTCCCCGTCCGCCTCACGGTGCACGCGAGCGGCCGCCGCAGGTACGGCTACTGGCTTCCGCTGGACCCCGCGACCGGACGCGGAGGCTGCTATGTGGCGCTGTCCACCGGCGAGTGCGACGCGCTGCACGCGGCGGGCCGGATCGTGCTCGGCGACCCGCTGGTCGACCCCGCGAAGACCACGTATCCGGTCCAGGCCGCGGCACGGGCCGCCGCACCGGCCGCGAGCGCGCCGCGGGTTTCCCTGACCCGGGCCGCCCTGAACCGGGAAATCCTCGCCCGGGATGCCCTGACGGCCTGAAGTCCCGGCCCCGCGCGCTCAGTTGCGCGTGTCGGGCGCGAGAGGCACCACCGCCGTGATGCGCTTGCCCCCGGCCCGCAGGTTCGAGATGACGACATCGCCGGCGAGGGTACGGACGGTCATCCACCCCCGGCCACCGGCCCGCAGGCGACCCGATTCGTCGGTCTGCCGTGCCGGCACGGACCGAGCCCGATCCGGGCGCGGGCGCCGGGCGGATCCGGGGCGTCTTCTCCCGGTGCGGGCATCCGGTTCCCCGGCAGCCACCGTCCGGGCCCCCGGACACCACGCGATCGGCGTGCCCCACCCGTACCACAGGCACTTACCCTCCAGTAATATCCGCGGCAGGCCCCCGGAGGAGGAACCGTGCCACGGTCCGAACGTTCGCCCTTGCTGCTCGCAGGCCTGCTGGCCACCGCGGGCGTCGCCCACTTCGCGGTACCACGACAGTTCGACGCCACCATCCCGCGCGCGCTCCCGGGATCGCCGCGTACCTGGACGTACGCGAGCGGGGTCGCCGAACTCGCCCTGGCGGCCGGAGTGGCACTGCCTCGCACGCGCCGGACGGCCGCGCTGGCCACCGCCGCGTTCTTCGTCGGGGTCTTCCCCGCCAATGTCCAGATGGCCGTGGACTGGCGTCACCGCCCGGCGCCGCTCAGGGCGGCGGCGCTGGCGCGGCTCCCGCTCCAGGTGCCGCTCGTCCTGTGGGCCCGTGGAATCGCTCGTTCCGGAAAGGGACAGTCATGACATCTCAGGTGAACGTGGGCGACCAGGTCGAGGACTTCACGCTGCCGGACGAGACCGGTGCGCAGCGGAGCCTGTCCGAGCTGCTGACGGACGGTCCGGTGGTGCTGTTCTTCTATCCCGCCGCCCTCACCGCCGGCTGCACGGCGGAGGCCTGCCACTTCCGCGATCTGGCCACCGAGTTCACGTCCGCCGGTGCGCGGCCGGTCGGGATCAGCGGTGACGCGGTCGACCGGCAGCAGGAGTTCGCCGACCGCCATACGCTCGGCTTCCCGCTGCTCTCCGACGTCGACGGCACCGTACGGGAGCGGTTCGGGGTGAAGCGCGGCTTCAGCCTGGCACCGACGAAGCGGGTCACCTTCGTCATCGCGCGGGACCGCACCGTCCTGGAGGTGGTCCGCAGCGAACTGCGCATGAGCGCCCACGCCGACCGGGCTCTCGCCGCGCTGCGCGAACACAAGGACTGAGGCGTCCAGGCCCGGTCGTCCGGGCCGCGCCGAGGTGAACGGGCCCCGCCCCTATGCGGATGGAGGACGGGCCCCGTTCACCTCTCAACATTCTCGGCACCGTCCGCGCCCGTCGACAGGGAGTGCGGCACGGCAAAGTGGGCGACTCCGGACACACCCCGTGCGCGCGGCACGCCTCCCGTGCGCGGCGTCCGCCGTCCTCGCGCGGCGCGCGGCCCCGCGCGGCCGTGAGGCGGCCTGTCGGGTGCCCGGTCCGGCGGTCATGCTGGACCCGAGCAACCGACAGCGCGATCCACGGAGGCCCCATGACGGACCAGGTCACACCGCTCGAAGTGAAACCGGCGGCCGGACACATCGGCGCCGAGATCACGGGAGTGGACCTGGCGGAGCCGCTGACGGACGAGACCGTCGCCGCGGTCCGGGCGGCGGTACTGCGCTGGAAGGTGGTGTTCTTCCGCGGCCAGCGGCTCGACCACGCCTCGCATGTCGCCTTCGCGCGCCGGTTCGGGACACCGGTCCGCCTCCCGTCCAGGGGCAGCGCGTCACCCGAGGACTTCCCCGAGGTCGAGACGACGGCCGACCGTCTCGAACTGGGCGGGCGGTACGGCATGGACCACGAGGAGTGGCTGCGCCGGCGGCGCCACTCGCTGCTGCGCGGGTGGCACTGCGACCACGGCGCCCGGGTCGATCCCCCGGCCGCGACGATTCTGCGCGCCGAGACCGTGCCGCCGTACGGGGGTGACACGACCTGGTCGAACCTGGCCGCCGCGTACGCGGGTCTCTCGGCTCCCGTGCGCGCCTTCGCCGACGGTCTGCGCGCCGAGCACCGGCTGGGAGTCGGGTACCAGACCCGGCCGGGCGACGACGCGTACGTCCGTCGTCTGCTGGACCGTCAGATCGCCACCGACCACCCACTGGTGCGGGTGCACCCGGAGACGGGCGAGCGGGTGCTGTTCGTCAACGGCTACTACGTCGAGCAGATCATCGGAGTTTCCCGGCCGGAGAGCCGGGCGCTGCTGGAGATGCTGCTGGAACAGGCGACCCGCCCCGAGTACACGGTCCGGTTCCGGTGGGAGCCGGGCAGCGTGGCCTTCTGGGACAACCGGGCCACCATCCATCTGGCACCGAGCGACACCTCCCACCTCGACCACCCCCGGGTCATGCACCGGGTGATGCTGGCCGGTGATGTCCCGGAGGGGGTGGACGGGAAGCCGTCGGCGGCGATCGTGGGCAGCGAGCCCGGCCGCTGGTGAGCACGGGCGGGCCCTACGGCGGGAGCGGCGGGCGTCAGAAGATGCCCTGCCCCGGGACCAGGATTCCTCGCGGGTCGTAGGTGTGCCGGGCGGTGGCCAGCCGTCGGTAGACGGGGCCGAAGTGCTCGCGCCAGTCCGCCGCGTCGAAGGGGACCGAGCCGACCGGGTAGTGGGTGCCGCCCGCCGCGTGCACGGTGTCGTAGGCGGCGCGGTTGGCGGCCAGGAGACGGTCGACGGTCGCGGTGTCGTCGGGCGGGGTCGTACGCAGGACGGCCAGCAGGTAGGAGACCTCGTCGTCGGGAGTGCGCAGCAGCGGGGTGTGCAGGCTCTCGCGCAGCACCGGGTACAGCAGGACGACACCGGGGCCGAGGTCGTCGGGGGTGAGGTCCTCCAGCAGGGACGCGGCCAGGGTCTCCGCCGAACGGCCCGGCAGCAGCAGGTTGAGCCAGGGGTGGGCGAAGGCCCACAGGCCCGCTTCCTTGAGGGCGGCGACTCCTGCCGCGAGCCGGTCGAGGAAGTCGTAGTAGCCGAGGTCGCTCGTCTGGACGCCGGCGGGGTCGTGCCGCAGTCCGCGCAGCAGCGTGGTGTCGTCCGGGGCGGGACCGGCCGGCGGCCCGTAGGCGACGGCTTCGAGGACATAGCCGTTGAACGCCCCGCCGGCGTCGGCGGTCACCTGGCCCTCGACATAGTCGAAACGGCCCTCCTGGACGAGCAGCCGCTGGTCGTCGAGGAAGGTGCGCAGGTCGTCGTACGGAAGCAGGTAGTGGCGTACGGTCTCGGGCGCGGGGACCAGGCGCAGGGTGGCGCCGACGATGATCGCGCACTGGCCGAGTCCGGCGAGCACCGCGAGGAACAGGTCGCGATGGCGGGTCGGGGAGCAGCGGACGAGGTCGCCCGCGCCGGTGACGACCTGGAGTTCCCGCACGTTGTCGGCCTGGGCGCCCTGCTGGTGGGTCTGGCCGCCGATGCCGCCGACCGACAGGGTGCCGCCGACGGAGAGTTCGAGGTAGTCGGTGAAGGTGGGCGGGGTGAGTCCGTGGGCCAGGGTGGCCTTGGCGACCTCGCTCCACCTGGCGCCCGCGCCGACGGTGACCGTCGTGCTCCCGGGCCCGACCGGGCCGATGGAGGCGAGCGGTGTGGTCTCGATGACCAGGCCGCCGTCGACCTGCGCCTGCCCCTGTGTGGCGTGGCCCTGGCCGCGCGGGGCGACGGACACCCCGTGCTTGTTGCAGAAGCGGACCATCGCGACGATGTCGCGGACCGAGCCGGGCCGCAGCACCGCGACGGGGCGCCGGTGGACGATGTGGCCGAAGTCGTCGGCGTCCGCCGTGAGCGAGGCGTCGTCGGTGTGCACGCTGCCGTCCAGCGCCGGGAGGCCGGCGAGGGGCCGGCCGGTGGTGGTCGTGGCCGCCCAGCTCCTGGTGAAGGGATCGAACCCGACGACCGCGGCGCCGGCGGCGGCGAGGCCCTGCAGTGCGGTACGTCGCGAGGGTGTCCGGGGCATGCGCTCCTCCTGGGGCGGCCGCGTCAAACGATCAACTGGGGCAGAGTGTAAGGGACTTGAGGGACATCCGGGCCTGTTGATGCGAACGCGGTCCCTGGTGCTCCAGTGCCGTCGGAAACAGCGGCGTCCGCCGCCCCGGAAGGGACGGCGGACGCGGGGACCCGGGACTTCGGGTCAGTTGGCCAACGAAGCGCTCTCCGGCTCGTCCCCGTCGACGGGCGTACGGCTGTACCCCTGGAGTTCGAGCGGGGCGACCGCCTTCGCGGGACGGTTCTCGGAGTTCTGCCCGCCCAGGTTCTGGCGGACCGAGTCGAGGATGGTCAGACCCTGGGCGACCAGACCGGCCGCTATCTCGCCGAGGCCGTCGGCGCCGTTGAGGACGTTGACGTTCGCGCCGGCGAGACCGCCGGCCGCTTCCTTGACGATGAGCGGGAGCTGGTCGATCAGCATCCGGTCGAGCGCGACCCGGTCGTGCGACGCGGCAGCCTCGGCCTGGATCTTCATACGCTCGGCATCGGCGATGGCGAGCACCTTGATCCGCTCGGCCTCCGCCTCGGCGGGCCTGACGATCTCGGCGACCAGCTGCTGCTGGCGCAACTGGGCCGCGCGCTGCGCGAGTTCGGTCTGCGCCGCGAGGACCTCCTGCTGGGCGTGGGCCTGGGCGAGCGGGCCCGCCTGGGCGGCCTGGGCCTGCGCCCGGTCCACCTCGGCCGAGTACTCCGCCTGCACGATGGCCGTCTGCCGGGCGTACTCGGCCTGGTTGCGCGCCGCCACCTGCTGCGCCTCGACGGAGGCCTGCGTGGCCTGCGCCTGGGCGATCTGGGCCTGACGCTGGATGGCCGCCTTGTGGGGCGCGGACATCGCGTCGATGTAGCCGGTGTCGCCGTCGTCGATCGACTGGATCTGGAGCGAGTCGACGATCAGGCCGATCTTCGCCATCTCCAGCTTCGAGGTGTCGAGGACCTCGGCGGCGAGCTTCTGCCGCTCGGTGACGATCTCCTCGACCGTCATCGAACCGATGATGGAGCGCAGATGGCCCGCGAAGATCCGGCCCGTCAGGACCGACATCTGGTCCTGGTCGGACAGGAACCGCTGCCCCGCGTTGATGATGCTCTCGGTGTCGTTGCCGACCTTGAACGCGATCACGGCGCGGACGTGCAGCGAGATGCCCTGCTTGGTGACGCAGGTCTCGGTGACCTCCGCCTCGCACATGGACAGGGTCAGAAAGCGGGTCTTACGGAAGACGGGCAGCACGAACTTGCCGTGCCCCGTCACCACTCGGAACGGCGCGCCCCCCAGTCCCCGCCTGCCACCCGAGATCAACATCGCCTCATCGGGAGCGGGAACGCGATAACCGAACATGTTTCTCCTTCTCAACCGGCGCCGACGGCGTCGCCGTCCAGCGCGTCCAGCGGATCGGCCCACGCGATGACGTCGACCTCACGGCATCCCCTGGACTCGATCACGAGCACGGTAGCCCCCTTGGGCAGGGGCTCCCGAGACCAGGCGTGGAAGGTCTCGGATCCGCCTCTCACTCGCACCAGGATCTCGCCGGGTCCGGCGGATCCCCGGGTGCCGATGAGCAGTTCCCCCGTGCAGCCGATCACGGCTTCGTCCTCCACCACAGCCGGCCACCCCCCATCACTCTGAATCTGCCTCTGACCTTAGCCCCAGCCCTTTCGGGCGCGTACGCCGCCGTCGGTCGAAAGCCCCTCGTCGGGGTACGCGCCCAGGCCCTACAGGCAGTGTGAACTCAACTCTTGGCAAAGCGATAGGTCTTGCTGTCGGTCAGCACGCAGAAGCCAGGTGACACCACGATCACGCGCAGGGTCGCGGTGCGGCGGTCGTAGTCGATGCCCTCCGCCTCGAAGGTCCCCGAGCAGGAGCTGCGCAGCGGGAGCTGGCGCAGCGCGGTGACGTGTCCGGAGACGTCGGCCGTGCCGTTCGGTTCGCCGGACAGGTCGATCTGGAGCAGCGGCTTGGTCATGCCGAAGAGCGTGCCCGCGGGGTCGTCGGACGAGCACAGGAGCTGGGTCGCCGTGACGAAGTCGCAGCCCTGTACGTCGCGTACGGCGTGGTCGAGGTTGATGGTGGACGCCTGCGGAAGGTTGGCGGAGGGCGAGGTGGCCGGGTTGACGCCGGGGGTCGGGAACACCAGGAGCCGGTTCATCGTGCCGTACTCGCCGGACACCATCCAGGTGCCGCTCGGCGCGATGGTGACGAAGGAGTTGTTCAGCGCCTCTCCGGGGCTCAGCGCGTGGACGTACTCCGACCAGGCTCCGCCCGGCGCCTGCACGCGGAACATCTTCGAACTGCCGGAGTCGCTCTGATAGGGCTCGACGTAGTAGCCGTTGTAGGAGGCGTCCGGGTCGCCGACGTGGTTCCAGCCGCGGCTGCTCACACCGGTGGGGATCGTGCCGAGGCCCGTGTAGTGGTTGGGGCTGCCGGCCGGGACCTCGACGGAGGTCAGACCCTGGCTCTCGGTCAGCGGGTCGGCGCGGTCCGAGCCCACCTCGTTCCAGGTGTCGGCGGCCGAGGCGGGCGCTCCGGTGGCCACGGAGAGGACGGCGGCGGTGGTGAGGGTGACGAGACCGGCCAGGACCGCGTGACAACGTTGCCGGGCGGGCATGCGCATGGATTCTGCTCCTCGATGGGGGGTGTCTGTTCGGCGCACAGTCTGGCCCGCCATGTTCGTCATGTACAAGCCAATGAGATGCCGTCAGACATCGCCGCACCGTCGAGGAATCGTCGACCGGCCCCGAACGCGCCGGAGCCCGGCGGCCCACCAGGGAGGTGAGTGAGCCGCCGGGCTCGGGCGGGTCCCGCCGGCCGGACAGCGCCTGCCCGGCCGGCGGACCTGATCGTCAGTAGTTCTTGCAGACGTTTCCGATCGCCGGGTTCAGCAGGCCCAACACGTCGACCGTGTTGCCGCAGACGTTCGCGTCGACGTCGATGGGGATCTGGACGACATTGCCGGACAGGAGTCCGGGACTGTTCGCCGCGAAGCCCACCGGGCCGGGGCCGTCGGCGGCGGCGGTCCCGGCAGTGGCCAGCAGGGCCACACCGGCGAGTCCGGCAGCGGCCATCAGACGAATGCGCATTCCAAAGCTCCGTTCATTCGCAGGGGTGCGAGCTCCTCCACCATCACCTCCGCAAATGGTTGACGACATTCCAGCGCAGCCGAACGGGGGTTCGTCTGCCGCGGCCGTCCGTCGGCCGGGCGGGACACGGGGCGTGTCGCGCGGGGCGTACGGAATGCCCGTAGCGTGAGAACAGATCCGGTGGAACAGGGAGAGACCATGCCGACCAGCCAGCCCGACGCGTCCACGCCCTCCGACGACAGGGCCACCCCCGACACGCTGCTGCACACCGGGACCGAGGGCCCGGTGACGGCCGAGGACCTGGTGCTCGCCGCGGGCCGCGACATCACTCCGCAGAGCCTCGCCTGGGCCGAACGCAAGCTCCAGGAGGAAGGGTCCGCGGCGGTCGACAAGCTGCTGCCCTAGAACCCTGCACACAGGACGAAAGCGCGGGCCAGCTCGGCCGGCTCCGATGCGGCGGAGCCGGCCGAGGACCTGCGCGAGGAGGGGCTGGTCAGGCGGCGGGGCACTCCTTCCAGGCCAGGTGGTAGACGGTGCTGATGTCACCGTCCGTCGAGTCCATGGTCATGAAGCTGCTGCTGCCGGGCGTCGAGGTGCCCGCGTTGACACGCAGCTCGGTGTTGATGTTGAAGTTGCGCTGAACACCGCAGGGCGCCCAGACCAGTTGGGCCCAGTCCGTGGTGTCCGTGGCCTGCCAGTCGTCGCCGTACGGGCCGCGGAACGGGTGGGTGATGGACGCCGTGTTCGAGGATCCCTGGAAGTAGTACGAGGCCTTCTCCGTGCTGCTGGCGCCCGACTGGAGCGAGGCGAAGCCGCGGTAGTCCGCCTGGGCAATGGCATAGGTGAAGCCCTGCGGGACGTGGACGATCAGGTTGAGCTGGCAGTTCTTGCGGAACGAGGTGGGGTCGGCGTTGCCCCCGACCTGGGCCAGGTAGTCGCTGTAGGTCACCGTGAAGGCGGTGTTGTCCGGGGAGACGGCGACGGCCGCGGTTCCCTGCGGACAGCCCGAGCCGTTGACCGTGGCGACACTGATGACGATCTTGTCCGGGGGCGGGTCGGCGATCCCGGAGGACGGGCTCGACAGGGGAAGTGCCGTGGCGAACAGGGCGGCTATCGCGCCGCCCAGAAGCATTCCACCAGCCATGGGGCTCCAATCCGTTGCGTCGGTGTTCCGGCGGCGCACGCGGGTGCGCCGCCGTGAAAGGGGGGTGCGGTCCCCGAGGGAACGGGGACCGTCGCAGACCATTGCGTTGGATCAAGCGTGTGCTATTTGGCCATGCGCATGACAAACGAGCATGCGCGACCCGCCCCCGGCTGTGAAGGAGCTGTGAAGACCGGGAGTGACGAAAGCGTACGTACGGGGGGTCGGGGTGGACAGGGCCATCTCCGGCCATTCGCTACGCGCCGTTCACACCTGCCACCACGGCCACGAGGCCCGTTCACCACGGTTCCCGCCACCCGCGGCCCCGGCCGCGGACACCCCGGCCCCCCGTCCCGGTCACGCAGCGTGCCCGGCGCAGCGACGCGGGCCGGGCGGACGCCCGCCCCCGGACCCGCTCCGCGTGACGGACCGTGCCGCGCACCCCCGCCCGGCCGGCCCATGGCATACCCACGCATCTGCCGTCCGCCGCCGCCCGGGGCATGGCCAAAAGACACGCAGGAGGACGGCGTCGGACCGCATCCGCCCGATTCCGCGGGCCAGGCCGCTCTCCCGTACGTCCCGAGGCCGGCGTCCCGGTGTCCCGCGGCGGACCGGGAGGCGACGAGGGCCCGCGAATCGCCCGCCGCCGCCGCGCGTCCCGGACGCCCCTGCGACACTGAGGCACATGGATCCACGACACCTGAGACTCGGCCGCCGTCGGATATGGATGAGCAGTGCCGTCTGCTTCCTGGTGCTCGGGCCGATCGGCTGGTTCTTCGGTGGCTGGATTCCCCTCGCGATCCTGGCCGTCACCCTGGTTCTCGCCACGGCGGTCTCACACTGGCGGGCCCCCACCTGGCTCGCGCCCGCCATCGCCAAGGGCCAGTCGGAGAGCCGCCGGGACGTCGCCACCTTCTGCGTGGTGATAGCGGTGAGCGGCTACGCCCAGCCGCCCGCACAGCCCGCCCCCTCACCGACGGACCTGGCCGCCCTGCGCCTGGAGGCGTACCGGGCCGCCGCGCACGACGATCTCTCCGAGAAACTGCGCCTCCTCGCGGCCGAGGCGCTGGCCGCCGCGGACCACGCCCACGCCGAGGACACTCCGGCCGGCTGGCGGGCCGCGCGGGCGAGCGCGGAGCGACTGGCGCACGCCGCCCAGGAGGGCAATCCCTACGTACGGCAGTTGCTCATCCAGTGGGTCGAGGGCAATCCGGCGAGCGAGCGCTAGAACCGGTCTCCGCGCCGCGCCGTTACCGCTCAGGGCCGTTCGAAGAACTGGGTCACGCCGCCGGCCGAGAAGCACAGCGCTCCCGCGAGGGTCCCCCAGTTGGCGATGTCCACGTTCACGAGACTTCCGGTCTCGGGGCGTGTGAAGGCGGCCAGGGCCGAGACGAAGAAGAGCACGGATCCGAGCTGGTTGACCGCGACGATCCACCAGCCGAGATCGCGCGCCAGGACGCGCGGACGGCCGTGGCAGACCTCGACCAGCGTGAGATGGCCCGAGACCAGGAACAGAACGCACCCGACCATGTCGGGGGCCCAGATCAGCCGGTCCACCTGCTGGACCGTGAGCCCCCGCAGCAGCGAGTCGAGCAGGTTGACGCCGAACACGAGCGTTCCCAAGAACAGCAGGAAGGTACTGAGCCAGTCGATCCGGCCGGGCTCGTAGCTCCACCACCTCCAGCGCCGCCCGGCCAGCGAGCCGGACTCGTGGTCCTGGCGGGGTGCGTTCACCGCCTGCAGCAGCGAGGCGTAGCCGCCGGTGTTGAAGAACAGGCCGCCCGCGAAGTAGATCCAGGCGCCCGTCGCGCCGCCCGAGCCGAACTGGGCGACTCCGGCCCCGAGGGCGAACAGGAGCCCGCCGACCGTGAACGCGGCCGCGGCGACGGCGTTCAGCCGGCGCAGCCGCCCGATCGACACGGTGTCCGCCCGCCGGGAACGGGGCTGCGCCTCCCCCGGGGCGCGCACGGTGAGCAGGCCGCGTTTACGGGCCAGACGTGATTCCCAGACAGCGGTGCGCCCGTCCATGAGACGCCAGGTCAGCCGGGTCGTGAACGGACCCGCTCCCTCGGAGCGCGCTTCGGTTCGACTCACCTGGCGACCTTAGCCCGCCGAGGCCGGAAGCACCGATCGCCCGCCCCGCCACACTCCGGGCGGATTCCGCGAGCACGCTCCGGGCGGATTCCGCGAGCGGAACGGGCCCGGGCCCGGCGGTGCTCAGATCCGCGCGTCGGGGACGCTCAGGACTCCGCCTCGCGCCTCAGGAAGTTGCTCACCTGACCGGCGAGGCTGTCCCGGCCGGTGTCGGCGTCCGGGCGCGTGCCCGCCTCGACGGCGGCCTCGTTGGCGATCCCGCCCGCCCAGAGGTAGCGCTCGGTCCACTCGTCGTCGACCTTCAGCTGGATCTGGATGTCCATCCGGTGCAGGACGGCGTCCGGCCCGGCGGCGAAGAGGACCGCGGTGGCCCGGCGCAGTGGATAGATGTCGAAGCCCTCGATGAACTGCGAGTTCCGCCAGTCGAGGAAGGCGCTCTCACCGTCGGCGCCGACGCGGATGTCGATCTGGCCGTCTTCGAGGTGGATGCCGAAATGTTCGGTGGCGCGGTTCTCGACGGTCACCCGGAATCTGAAGTAGGTGAGCTCGTCGGCGGCGTCGTCGCGCCCCTTCGGGGGCTCCGCCTTCTCCACGCCATGGACGCGAACACGCAGGCCGGCCTGCTCGTCGTACTCCTGCCAGTCCCCGACCACGTTCGGCTCGCGCACAGTTCACCTCTCCACTTCAGAGAGTCGTTCCTATCTGTGCCCTCAACGAAGTGTCAAATGCACCGAACGTGCCGTGGCCAGCGATTTCGCCCTTCTTGATCGGCGATCAAGCCGTGCCCAGCCAGAACCTCTCGACAGGGCCGGGAAGGGGCATTTACGTGCGTGCTACACATCACGTTTCCCGGACGCCCCACGCGCCCTCGCGCAGACGCCTGAGCTGTTCGTCGAGCGGCCCCAGACCGACGTCGCGGCGCCGTTCGTCGACGGTCCCCGGACGGCGGACGGGGTACGGGCGCAGGGTCCCGGGATGGACGCGGGTGCCGTAGAACTGCGGAAGGCCCTGCTCCACGGCGCAGTGGTCGGCGATGTAGGCGTGGTGCAGGGCGGGGCAGCGTCCGTCGGCCGCGGCCTGCGCTATCAGGTCCCGGCAGTGGAGCTGGAGGCCTGGATCAGGGGCGTGCAGCAGGATCATCAGGGCCGCTGTCGAGGCGGGCGCGCCGACCCGGTCGGTGCTCGGCCAGCCGTGCCGCCGGACGATCGTCCCGAGCGCTTCGGCGTTGCCCGCGCGGCACGCGACGAGGGCGTCCCGCCACGGCCCGGCCGGACGGTCACGCGCCTGGCGCATCAGGCTCCGCTCCTTGTCGGCCCGCCGTACCAGCTCCTCCCCGAGCGCCCTGGCGAGCCCGGGGACCATCGGCGCGGCCCCCGGGCCCTCGGGGCGTGCCCCGGCGTCCGGGGCCGGGTGACCGGGGACGGCCTTCACGGCTCCCCCTGAAGCGTCATCGAGAACCACACCTTCTTTCCCGTGGTGCCCGGGTCGGCCCGTGCGACGCCCCACTCGTCGGTCAGCGCGGCGACGATCGTCAGTCCGCGTCCCGACTCCTCGGCCCCGGCCGCCGTGCGTGCCGCGGGCAGGGCGGACGAGCGATCGGCCACGGACACCCACAGCTCGCGCGGGCCGCACTCGACGACGACGGTGACGGTGTCACCGCGGTCGAGGCTGCCGTGCCTGAGGGCGTTGGTGAAGAGTTCACCGGCCGCGAGCACCGCGTCGTCGACGCGCTCGGGCGGCAGCCGCAGCCGGGTGAGGTGCTCGGCGACCATCGCCCGCACGCCGGGCACCCGCGACGGGTGAGCCGGGACGGTGATCCGCAGCAGGTGCGCCCCACGCACCGGGCGCGAAGGGACACCACCGGAAACACCGGCCCCGGGGCCCACGGTGACCGGGGGGAGCTCGGGGGACGGGTCCGGCCCGATACCGGAGCGGGACAAGGGGGGCTCGGAGTGCGCGGAATCGCCGGGGAGGGGGTGCGCCCGGGGCGGTGTGGCGGCCGTCGGCAGCGGGGGGTCGCTCAAGTGGGCGGGGTGGGCACGGTCCGCCAGGGCTCGCGTCTCGTCCACGGGGTGGGCCCGGCCGGGGAGGGTTTCCGTCGCGTCGGTGGGGTGGACCCGATCGGGGACGGCTTCCGTCACGTCGGTGGGGTGGACCCGGTCCGGGACGGCTTCCGTCACGTCGGTGGGGTGGACCCGGTCCGGGACGGCTTCCGTCACGTCGGTGGGGTGGACCCGGTCCGGGACGGCTTCCGTCACGTCGGTGGGGTGGCCCCGGTCCGGGACGGCTTCCGTCGCGCGGGGCCCTTGTTCCGATGCCCGCGTCCCGTGCTGTTCCGCTGCCCGCGTCCCGTGCTCCGGAGCCGGTATGCCGGGGGCCGGTGAGGGCGACGGCCCGCGGCGCGGTGCCCTGGGTCCCGTCATCGGTCCTCCTTCGGATGCAGCGCGGGGGGAGGCCGTCTCGGCGGCTGCCCGTGCAGCCAACACGTCGGACTGCCTCGGCGACCAGGGGGTATTCGGGTTGTCCGGTTGCAAGGACGTAGTGGCGTGGGATGTATGTTCGATCTTGTGAGGAACGGGAGCGGGGGCCGCGCGACGGTGTCCCTTGACGGTGACACCGGCGGGGCCGGCCTGCGTGACAAACGGGTACTGGTCACCGGCGGCACGCGGGGACTCGGCGAGCAGATCGTGCGGCTGCTGTCCGCCGAGGGCGTTCGGGTGGCCACCTGCGCGCGCACCGCGCGGGATCTGGAGGCGCTGGCCGCTTCGATGGACCCCGGCCTGTTCACCCGGCCGCTCGACGTCACCGCGCCCGGTGAGCTGGAGGGGTTCGTCGAGGACACGGCGGAACGCTTCGGCGGTCTGGACGGTGTGGTGGCCTGCACGGGCGGTTCGCGCGGGGGCCGCTTCGAGCAGGCGGACGCGGAGGACTGGGCGGCGACCTGGGCGGTGAACGTCGGTCACGCGACCCGGCTGGTGCGGGCCTCCGTGCCGCATCTGCGGGCCGCGGGCGGCGGCTCCGTCGTGGTGATCTCCTCGATCTCCGGCTGGAAGCCGGGCCCGCCCGCGCAGTACGCGGTCGCCAAGTCCGCGCAGATCCACCTCGCCGCCTCGCTTGCCCGGGAACTCGGCCCGGACGGAATCCGGGTGAACGCGGTCTCCCCGGGTTCGATGCTGATCCCCGGCAGACGCTGGGACCGGATGCGCCGGGAGGATCCGGAGGCGTTCGCCCGTTTCGTGGCGGCGGAGCTGCCGGGCGGTGCGCCGGTCGCGCCGCAGGAGGTGGCCCGGGTCGTGGCGTTCCTGCTGTCGGACTGGTCGAGCGGGATATCCGGCGCCCACCTCCCGGTCGACCGCGCCCAGAACGCCCCCTCCCCCGAGGGGTACTGAGCCCCGCGGTGGTTCGGCGGCGCCGCTGGTGGTCATGACACCGTGCCCGGCCCGCGGCCGGGAGGCGCGCCGCTCACGCCGCGGCCCCGAGGACACCGCGGGAGCGGCGGTCGAACTCCTGCACCACGGGCTCGCCGCGGCGGGGTTCGAGGCGTCTGCGGAAGTCGCGCAGGGCCTGGACGGAGCGTTCGCTGTGGACCGCGCCGAGGGTCTCCAGTGCCAGCGTCGCGGTGCCGACCGCCTCGTCCAGGCGGTCCTGCTGGAGGTGCGCGGTCGCCAGGACGGAGCGGCTGATGGCCTGGCGCCTGCGCCGGTCGGCGCCCGAGCCGAGCGACTCGCTCGCCGTGCGCTCGGCCTGCCGGGCGAGCCCGAGGTCGCGGAAGCACAGGGCGGACTCGGCCTGGAGGTAGTGATGGTCCAGGTAGCGGACCCACACGGACTCCTGCTCGGCCCCCTTGCTCGCCTCCAGTTGCCGCTCCGCCAGCCGCAGCGCCTCGGAGGCGTCGGCGGTCCGGCCCTGCGCGGCTTGTCCGCGCGCCGACATGGCGTACAGCCGCATGAGCCCGAGCGGGCTGCCCGCCCCCTGGGCCGTGACGATTCCGGCGCGGGCGAGCGCCACGCCCTCGTCCGGGCGGCCGAGGCTGGTGGCGAGGTGGGAGAGCCCCGCCAGGATCTGGCCGCCCAGCACCCGGTCACGGCCCTCGGCACACAGGCGCAGCCCCTGGGTCATATAGCGCTGGGCGAGGCCGTACTCCCCCGCGTCGTACGAGCTCCAGCCGGCCATCGCGGCGAGGCGGGCGGCGCCCGCGTACAACTGGCCGCGCTGCCGGAGCGGTGTGCCGCGCTGCTGCAGCATGGGGACGACCTCGGTGGACAGATAGTGCACGATGCTGGTGCGGACCCCGCCGCCACCGTAGTGGTTGTCCATCTGGTCGAACACGGCGATCATCGCGTGCACCTGCTCGACCGGTCCGCCGCTCACGGACAGCGTCGGGGCCACCGTGTCCTGGTGCTCCAACAGCCAGAGCAGCCACTCGCGTTGAGGGTTCGTCAGAGCGGCGGCCACGAACGGGACCGCGCCGAGAAGGCTGCGCCGGGAGATGTCGGTGGAGCCCAGTTCCGCCAGCGTGTGCAGGGTCTCCGCCACGTCCTCGCCGTAGACGAGCGCTCTGCTCGCGACCGGGCGCTGGGGATCGGAGTGAAATCCGAGTTCCGCGGGAGACAGCGCGCGGCCGAGCCGCTCGGACAGGACGGTGGCGATCAACTCCGGTGTGGTGCCCCGCGGTTGCTGGCCCTGGAGCCAGCGGGTGACCGACGCCTTGTCGTAGTGGGAGTCCGCGCCCTGGCGGCGTCCGAGTTCATTGACCCGCAGGGCCAGCGAGGCATAGGAGCAGCCGGCCTCCTTGAGTGCGGCGCCCAGCACCCGATTGCCCCCGGTGGTGCTCCTGCCGGCGTTCCTCGCCTGTCCGTCGGTCACGGTGGCCATCCCCGAATCGCCTCACATCCACGTGCGGCTGCGCCCTGACCTCTATCTGCCGAGACTTCAATTCCCGTGCGAACGAGCGCAGTTGAGCGTGATCGTCGCCGAATGTGCGACAGGTCACTCGATCACTATGGTGGCCCGCGCACTGCCTGTGCAACCGGCGTTCTGATAATTTCAGAACGATCCGCACCGCTCTGTCACTGTCATCGGGCGCGTGGCACACTGCACGCTGAGACGGCCGTTCCCGGGAGGTAGGACGTGAGCGAGAACCGCTCCGGCGGCAGCGCGCCGACCGTCCTGCGCATGGTTCTCGGCAAGCGGCTGAGGCAACTGCGCGAACAGGCGGGGGTCTCCTTCGAGGAGGCGGCACGCGCTCTTGAGGTGACGGCCCTCACGGTCCGCAGGATCGAGAAGGCCGAGGTCGGGCTCCGCATCCCGTATGTGCGGGAGTTGCTCCGCACCTACGGGGTTCCGGCGGCGGAGGTCGACGACTTCGTCGCCCTGGCCCGGGAGGCCAACCAGCCGGGCTGGTGGTACAAGTACCGCGATGTCCTGCCGGACTGGTTCAGCGCGTACGTGAGTCTGGAGAGCGAAGCCAGCGTCATCCGCCTCTACGAACCCCACTACGTTCCGGGCCTGTTGCAGACCCGCGACTATGCCACCGCGCTGATGCGTGTCGGCTTCCCGAACGAGTCGAAGCAGGACATCGCCCGTCGCGTCGCCCTGCGGATGAAGCGCCAGGATCTCATCGCCAAGCCGGAGGCCCCGGCCGTCTGGGCGATCCTGGACGAGACGGTGCTGCGCCGCCCGGTGGGCGGCCCCGAGGTGATGCGGGCCCAGTTCGACCGGCTGGCCGAGGTCCTGGAGATGCCGAAGGTCCGGATCCAGATCATGCGCTTCGGCGTGGGCGCGCATCCGGGCGCGTTCGGCCCGTTCCACCACTTCCGCTTCGGCTTCTCCGAACTCCCCGACATCGTCTACACGGAGAGCCTGGTCGGGGCGGTCTACGTCGACCGGCCCGACGACGTCGTCAGCTACCTCGAAGTACTGGACCGGATGTCCGTACAGGCGGAGCCGGTCGCTCGGACCAGGGCCATCCTGGGCGAACTGCGTAAGGAGTTGTGATCCATGGGATCCGTGCACAACGGCATGTCCGCGGCCGAGCTGGGAACCGAGGGCTGGCACAAGCCCTGGAGCGGTACCAACGGCGGAAGTTGCGTCGAGGCCAAGCGGCTTCCCGACGGGAGCGTCGCCCTGCGCCAGTCGCGGGATCCCGAGGGGCCCGCACTGATCTGCTCCCGCGACGAGATGCTCGCGTTCATCGAGGGCGCCAAGTCCGGACAGGCCGACTTCCTGGTGGCCTGACCGGATCCCGCGCCCGCGGCTCCCGCGAGGCCGCCACTACGCCCCCGCAACCGGACAACCCGCACGCGCACTCCCGCCGTGCGGGTTGTCCCCCCACACTGGTGCATCCGGTCGTCCCGGAGGGAGTGGGTACGGGCATGATCCTCCACCAGTCCCTCACGCGGTGCCGGACCCTGGTCGTCGAGGGACCCGACGGCCTGGACCGCCGCGCCCTGCTCGCCGAGCTGGCCCGCCACCAATTCATGATCCGCCCGTTGCACGGGCACCTCCATCATGTGGACCCCACCCAGCCGTACCGCGAACTCCTGTCCGCGCCGGGCCGGTTGGCGGTCGACGGCGGTCTCGTCCACGAGCTCGTCTACGGACCGCTGCGCCGCGGGCGCTCCCGGGTGACCTGGATCCAGGCCCTCGACTTCGCCGAGGCGGTGGCCGAACGCGACGGCGCGCTGGTCCACTTGACGGGCGAGACGGGCGACACCGAGGCGGCCGGCGCCTACGAGCGGGTGCTGCGCACGCTGGCCCAGCATGTCCCCGTGATCACCCTCGACACCGGACAAGTGGCCCGGACGGCTCCCGTCCCCATCCACGGAATGCATCAACTCGGCTTTTGTGTACGTATGTTGACGATAGGTTAGAGAACCGACCGAGTGACGCACGGCAGGAGATCCTCCCATGGCAGACAGCCGGCCCGCCCCCGACCAGGACGCGCTGTCCAGGATCGACACCACGGTGCCGCACTCGGCTCGCATCTGGAACTACTGGATGGGCGGGAAGGACAACTACGAGGTGGACCGGGTGGCCGGCGACGCGTACCGCGAAGTCGCCCCGAACATCGAGACCATGGCCCGTGCCTCCCGAGGCTTCCTGATCCGCACCGTCACCTTCGTGGCCGGTGAGCTCGGCATCCGCCAGTTCCTCGACATCGGCACCGGTCTGCCGACGTACGACAACACCCACCAGGTCGCCCAGCGCGTGGCACCGGAGTCCCGCATCGTCTACGTGGACAACGACCCGCTGGTGCTGCGCCACGCCCAGGCGTTGCTGACGAGCACGACCGAGGGTGTCACCGACTACATCGACGCGGATCTGCACGAGCCCGAGAAGATCATCGAGGCGGCGTCCTCGGTCCTCGACTTCTCACGGCCCGTCGCCCTGCTGCTGATGGGCATCCTCGGCCACGTCCAGGACTACGAGGAGGCCAGGTCGATCGTCCGCCGATTGCAGGCGGCGCTGCCCTCCGGCAGCTGCTTCGTGCACTACGACAGCACGGACACCGACGCGGCGCTCAAGGAGGCCCAGCAGGGGTACGACGACACGGGCGCGATCCCGTACGTGCTGCGCAGCCCCGAGCAGATCGGCGCGTACTACGAGGGCCTGGAACCGGTCGAGCCCGGCATCGTGTCCTGCCCCCTGTGGCGCCCGGAGCCCGGGACTTCGCCCGAGCCCACGGACGTCCACGGAGGCGTGGCCCGCAAGCCGTGAGCGGACCCGGCCGACCCGTACATGTCGTCAGTCGGACGTCGCCGGCTCGATGTTCTGGTTGAGGCGGAACAGGTTGCCCGGGTCGAACTCGGCCTTCACGCGGGCCAGCCGCCCGTAGTTGTCGCGATAGCTGGCCCGTACGCGCTCCTGGCCCTCGTCCATCATCATGTTGACGTACGCGCCGCCCGCCGAGTACGGGTGGAGCGCCTCGGAGTAGTCGACGCTCCACTGCCGGACGGCGTCGGCCTTGGCCGGGTCGGGGTCCACTCCGACGAAGACGGAGGCCCAGCCGGCGTCGCGGTAGCTCCAGGCGGTGTCCGTCGGGGCGTGGTCGTGGACGGCGCCGTCGATGGGGTAGAGGTGCATCGTCGACTTCCAGGTCGGCGCCTCGGCACCGAACCTGGCGTGCAGCTCGACGGCCTCGGCGGGGATCTCGTCGACGAAGTCGGCGCGCCAGTACCACTGGTCGCCGGGCGGGTAGACGCCGTCGAAGGCGGACTGGATCGCGGGGTGCGGCATCGGCGCGGGGCCGTGCAGCAGGGGCGCGGGCAGGGCGTCGAGCAGCGGTGCCATGTCCCGGGCCGCCGCGTCGGTGTCGTCGCCGACGCGGCACCACACCACACCGCAGACCTTCTTCAGGTGCAGGTCCTCCGGGAACGGCGGACCGGGCGGGACCGAGCCGAACAGGAAGAAGCCACCCAGTTCGCGGGGCGCGTTCGGAATGAAGTCGCGGTAGGCGGCGAGGACTTCGGCGCCGAGTTCGACGGGCCAGAAGGTGGGGCCCGCGACGACCGTGTTCACCTCGTGCAGCCGGAACAGGAAGGAGGTGACGACGCCGAAGTTGCCGCCGCCTCCACGGATGGCCCAGTAGAGGCCGGGGTTCTCGTCGGCGCTCGCCCGCACGCGCTCGCCGTTCGCCAGGACCAGATCGGCCTCCAGCAGGTTGTCGATGGTCAGCCCGAACCTGCGGGTGAGGTGTCCGAGGCCGCCGCCGAGCGTGATGCCGCCGACGCCCGTGGTGGAGATGATGCCGCTCGGTGTGGCCAGACCGTGCTCGTTGGTGGCGCGGTCGACCTCGCCCCAGACGCAGCCGCCGCCGACACGTACCGTGCGGGCGGCCGGATCGACCTCGACGTCCTTGAGCGGGGAGAGGTCGAGGACCACCCCGTCGTCGCAGGTGCTCAGGCCCGCTCCGTGGTGGCCGCCGCCGCGCACCGCGAGCGGGAGGGCGTGGTCGCGGGCGAAGCCGATGACCAGGGCGACGTCGTCCGGGTCGGTGCACCGCGCCACCAAGGCGGGCCGCCGGTCGATCATCGCGTTGTAGACGGCGCGGGCCTCGTCGTATCCGGAGTCCTCCGGGCCGATCAACTGCCCTTTGAATCCGGAGAGTTCCTGGCGCGCCGCTTGTACCGGTGTGATGGACATGTGCATCCCCGTATCTGGGGACCGCCCCAGATCCCGCCGCACGGGCCTGGACCGGCCCCCGCCGATGGGTCCGATGTGCCCGTTCAAATCCCGATTCGTCACCAGCCTACCCCCGTGGCACCGACCCAGCCCGGCGACCCGGGGCCGGACGTCGCCGAGCGCGTCGATCGGCAGGGGATCGACGCGCTCGGCGACTTGGGTGAAGCGGGCGAAGATGGTTCCTTCGCCTTCGCGGGCCGCGACCGGCGGCAGGGGCGCCGTTCCGGCCGCCCGCATGATCACCGTACGAGGTTCACGGCCCGGACGTCCCGCCGGATCACCCGCGGGCGGCGACCGACTCGAACTCCTCGCGGGCGGCGGCCAGTACGGGTTCCGGCAGCACCGCGTACCGAGGTGTCGGGCGCGCCTCGCGCAGGCTGGGCGCGGGCACGGGCGGGTCCAGCGGGGCGTGTTCGGCGGCGCGGGCCCGCCACGAGAACCAGATGATCTTCCCGCCGACGTCCGTGGCACAGCAGCCCCAGCCGTCGCTCAGGGCGGCGATCTGGGCGAGACATCCCTGCGGCGCCTTGTGCGGGCGGATGTCCTGGCTGTTGTCCGAGACGGCGGCGATGAGGTGCTGGCCGTTCCACCACATCTCGATCGTCGTGTTCTTGTCCGCGGCGTGCTGCTCGATCGTGCGGAGCAGTGCTTCCGCGCAGTGGCAGACGGACTCGACGAGATTCTCCAGGTTCCAGTACCGGAGGTGCGCGGCCAGGATGCGCCTGACCTGTCCGACCTTTTCCTGACTGAGCTCCACATCGAGGTGGTAGTAGCAGGGAACTGCGGCTTTCATCGTCGTTGGCTCCTCACCGGCGAAGCTCTCGCTCCTCCTCGCCCCCTGCGGGACCGAGCCCCGAGTACGAAGCGTGAGCGCTGATCGCTCCTGAGTCACCTACAGGATGAGAGGGCTACTCCATTCGTGCAACACGAGCGCGCGGCCGTGTTGTTGAAGAGCCAACAAGACGCTCGGTCGCAGTACAGGCACCATGAGTGAGGGTGTCGCTCCGTGACGGAGCGGCTCCCCTTCGCGTACGGCCCTCACTCGCCGGCCAGGCGAGCCGTGCGCGGTCGAGAGATCGGGAAGGTGACCAGCGTGATGCTGCTGCCTGCCAAAGCCGAGGTCGCCAGGCATCTGGAGCGCTACCGGGCATGGGAACGCCTGCTTCTCGCGACTCCCGCCGACCGTGAGGTGCGGGGGAACTTCGAGAACACCGGTTACACCCTGTGCGTCCTGATGGGGAAGCGCTGCGCTCGGGAGGCGGCGAACGCCGCCGAGGTCTATCTGCAGGACGTTCCGGCACGGATCTGAACGACGGTCCCGAGGACCGCACCGAAAGGGCCTTTCGCGGCAACGACGATTCGGGCCCAGAACCGCGGAGGCGAGACGCATGGACGCGAACACGGACACCGGTCGCATACCCGTCATGGATGTGCGGCCGGTCGTCGAATGCGGCAGACGGCCCGCCAAAGCGGTGGTCGGCGAGACCTTCGAGATCACCGCCACCGTGTTCGGCGAGGGCCATGACGTGGTCGGCGCCAATGTCGTCCTGTGCGACCCGAGCGGCACCCCCGGCCCGTGGACGCCGATGCGTGAACTGGCTCCCGGAAGCGACCGCTGGGGCGCGCACGTCACTCCGTCGGACGTGGGCCGCTGGACCTACCTGGTGGAGGCGTGGAGCGACCCGGTGACCTGGTGGCGGCGCGCCGCCGAGGTCAAGATCCCGGCCGGGATCGATGTCGGCCTCGTCCTGGAGGAGGGCGCCGCGCTCCACGAGCGAGCCGCCGCCGGAGTGCCCGAAGGGGCCGGCCGGGACACCGTGCTCGCCGCGGCCGACGCCCTGCGCGACGACTCCCGGCCCCCCGGCGACCGGCTCGCAGCGGCCCTGGCTCCGGCGGTGAAGGCCGCTCTCGCGGAGCATCCGCTGCGTGAACGGCTCACCCGGTCCCTCCCGTTGCCGCTGCTGGTGGAGCGGGAGCGGGCGTTGTTCGGTTCCTGGTACGAGTTCTTCCCCCGCTCGGAGAACGGCGGGCTCGGTCCGTCGGCGCACGGCACGTTCCGGACGGCCGCCGAACGCCTGCCCGCCATCGCGGAGATGGGCTTCGACGTCGTCTACCTCCCGCCGATCCACCCCATCGGCACCACCTTCCGCAAGGGCCCCGACAACACCCTGTCCGCCGGCCCCCAGGACGTCGGCGTGCCCTGGGCCATCGGCTCCCCCGAGGGCGGCCACGACGCGGTCCACCCCGATCTGGGCACCCTGGAGGACTTCGACGCCTTCGTCCGCCGGGCCGCCTCCCTCGGCCTGGAGATCGCCCTCGACTTCGCGCTCCAGTGCTCCCCGGACCACCCCTGGGTGGAGAAGCACCCCGAGTGGTTCCACCACCGCCCGGACGGCACGATCGCCTACGCGGAGAACCCGCCGAAGAAGTACCAGGACATCTACCCGATCGCCTTCGACCAGGACATGCCGGGCCTGGTCCGCGAGACCGTACGGGTGCTGCGCTTCTGGATGGACCACGGCGTACGGATCTTCCGCGTCGACAACCCGCACACCAAACCCGTCGTGTTCTGGGAGCAGGTGATCGCGGAGATCAACGGCGCCGACCCCGACGTCATCTTCCTCGCCGAGGCCTTCACCCGCCCCGCGATCGTACGGCGGCTCGCCGAGGTCGGTTTCCAGCAGTCGTACACCTACTTCACCTGGCGCAACACCAAGCAGGAGCTGACGGAGTACCTCACCGAGCTGTCCGGCGAGACGGCCGCCTGCCTGCGGCCCAACTTCTTCGTCAACACCCCCGACATCCTGCACGAGTTCCTCCAGCAGGGCGGCCGGCCCGCCTTCGAACTGCGCGCCGTCCTCGCCGCCACCCTGTCTCCGGCATGGGGGATGTACGCCGGGTACGAGCTGTGCGAGAACACTCCCGCACGGCGGGGCGGCGAGGAGTACCTGCACTCCGAGAAGTACCGGCTGCGGCCGCGCGACTGGGAGGCCGCCGAGCGCGAGGGCCGGACGATCGCCCCGCTGATCACCCGGCTGAACCGGATCAGGCGGGACCACAGAGCCCTGCGCGAACTGCGGAATCTCCGATTCCACCGGGCCGACCACGATGCCGTGATCGCGTACAGCAAGCGTTCGGGTGACGACACGGTGGTGGTCGTGGCGAACCTGGACCCCCACCACACCCGGCAAGCGACAGTGTCCTTGGACATGCCGCGACTCGCTCTGAGCGAGGACGCGCGCGTGCCGGTGCGCGACGAGCTCACCGGCGACACCTACAACTGGGGCAGGTCCAACTTTGTGCGCCTGGGTCCGGGCGGTGCACATGTGCTCAGTGTCGGCCCGGCACCGCGGATCGGAGGGTCCCCCGCATGATGGTCAATGAGCCCGTCCCGGATACGTTCGAGGACACCCCGGCCAAGGACCGCGATCCCGAGTGGTTCAAACGCGCCGTCTTCTACGAGGTCCTGGTCCGCTCCTTCCAGGACAGCAACGGCGACGGCGTCGGCGACCTCAAGGGCCTGACCGCGAAACTCGACTACCTGCAATGGCTGGGCGTCGACTGCCTGTGGCTGCCCCCGTTCTTCAAGTCCCCGCTCCGCGACGGCGGCTACGACGTCTCCGACTACACCGCCGTCCTCCCCGAGTTCGGCGACCTCGCCGACTTCGTCGAGTTCGTCGACGCCGCCCACCAGCGCGGCATGCGCGTCATCATCGACTTCGTCATGAACCACACCAGCGACCAGCACCCGTGGTTCCAGGAGTCCCGCGCCAACCCCGACGGCCCCTACGGCGACTACTACGTCTGGGCCGACGACGACAAGCAGTACCAGGACGCCCGCATCATCTTCGTCGACACCGAAGCCTCCAACTGGACCTTCGACCCCGTCCGCAAGCAGTACTACTGGCACCGCTTCTTCTCCCACCAGCCCGACCTCAACTACGAGAACCCGGCCGTGCAGGAGGACATCCTGGCGGCCCTCCGGTTCTGGCTGGACCTGGGCATCGACGGGTTCCGCCTCGACGCGGTCCCCTACCTCTACCAGGAGGAGGGGACGAACTGCGAGAACCTCCCCGCCACCCACCAGTTCCTCAAGCGGCTCCGGGTCGACATCGACACGCACTATCCGGACACGGTGCTGCTGGCCGAGGCGAACCAGTGGCCCGAGGACGTCGTCGACTACTTCGGCGACTTCCCCTCCGGCGGCGACGAATGCCACATGGCGTTCCACTTCCCCGTCATGCCCCGCATCTTCATGGCCGTCCGCCGCGAGTCCCGCTACCCCGTCTCGGAGATCCTCGCCAAGACCCCCGCGATCCCGTCCAGCTGCCAGTGGGGCATCTTCCTGCGCAACCACGACGAGCTCACCCTCGAAATGGTCACCGACGAAGAACGCGACTACATGTACGCGGAATACGCCAAAGACCCCCGCATGCGCGCCAACATCGGCATCCGCCGCCGCCTCGCCCCCCTCCTCGACAACGACCGCAACCAGATCGAACTCTTCACCGCCCTGCTGCTCTCCCTCCCCGGCAGCCCGATCCTCTACTACGGCGACGAGATCGGCATGGGCGACAACATCTGGCTCGGCGACCGCGACGCCGTCCGCACCCCCATGCAGTGGACGCCCGACCGCAACGCCGGATTCTCCTCCAGCGACCCCGGCCGCCTCTTCCTCCCCACGATCATGGACCCCGTCTACGGCTACCAGGTCACCAACGTCGAAGCATCGATGTCGTCACCGTCCTCGCTGCTCCACTGGACCCGCCGCATGATCGAGATCCGCAAACAGAACAAGGCCTTCGGACTCGGCTCCTACACCGAACTCCCCTCCTCCAACCCCGCCGTCCTCGCCTTCCTGCGGGAGGCCCCCTCGAACGAGGACGGAGGGGACGACCTGGTGCTGTGCGTGCACAACTTCTCCCGCTTCGCCCAGCCCACCGAACTCGACCTGCGCGAGTTCAACGGCAGACACCCCGTCGAGCTGATCGGCGGCGTGCGATTCCCGGCCATCGGCGAACTGCCGTATCTGCTGACCCTCGCCGGTCACGGCTTCTACTGGTTCAGGTTGCGCCCCGCGGTCGGGCCCGGCACCACGAGGCGATCGTGACTCCGTGCCCCTCGACAGCCCGCCCGCCTCTGAAAGGACGTGCCGTCATGGCGAACACCGCTCTGCAGCGTCCGAGCGGCCTCGACACCGCTCCGCTGCTGACCTCGCTGGCCGAGCTGCTGCGCGCCTGGCTGCCGCGGCAGCGCTGGTTCGCGGGCAAGGGCAGGCCCGTGACGGATCTGACGCTGCTCTCGACGACCGAGCTGTACCCGGGCTGTCTGCATCTGCTGGTCCGCACCGAGCACCTCGGCCCGCCCGCCCACGGCGCGACCGGCGCTCCCGCGGCCGAGGACTGCTACCAACTGCTGCTCGGCGTACGGGAGGTGCTTCCGCCGCGCCTGGCCCACGCCGTCATCGGCCGGGCGAGCGCCGGCCCGCTGGCCGACCTGACCGTGTACGACGCCTTCCACGATCCGAAGGCGGCGGGGCTGCTCCTTGAGCGGCTGCGCCGTTCGGGCACGGCCGGACCGCTGCGTTTCGAGAGCGATCCGCGCGTGACGGTGCCGTCCGGGCTCGCGCCGCGTCTCCTCGACGCCGAGCAGTCCAACTCCTCGCTGGTGTACGGCGACGCGTTCATACTGAAGGTCTTCCGGCGCGTCCAGCCCGGCATCAACCCGGACCTGGAGGTGCCGCGCGCGCTGGCCCGGCAGGGCTGCACCCGTGTCCCCGCGCCTGCCGCTTGGTTCCACACCTCGGAGCCGCAGGAAGCGACGCTCGGCGTCCTCCAGCCGTACCTGCGGGACGCCGCCGACGGCTGGACCCTGGCGCTCGAATCGCTGGACTCGCTCAAGGACTTCACCGGCGAGGCGTACGAACTGGGCCGGGCCACCGCCGAGGTGCATCTGGCATTGGCCACGGCGTTCCCCGTGGACGCTCCGAGTCCGTACCGGAACAAGCGGCTCGCGGACGCGATGCACGAGCGTCTCGACGCCGCGGTCCGCTCGGTGCCCGAACTCCGCCCGCACGCGGCCGGGTTGCGGTCGGCCTTCGACGCGCTGGCCGCCCTGGACTCGGCGGTCCGCCCCGCCCAGCGCATCCACGGCGATCTCCACCTCGGCCAGGTCCTGCGGGCCGGGCAGCGATGGTCGGTGATCGACTTCGAGGGTGAACCGGCCCGCCCGATCAGCGAACGTCGGCGTGTCCAGTCGCCCGTGCGCGACGTAGCGGGCATGCTGCGGTCCTTCGACTACGCGGCCCGCTCACGGCAGCCCTGGCGTCCCGAGTGGGCGGAGCGCTGCCGCGAGGCCTTCTGCGCGGGTTACGCCGTCGCGGCGGCCTGGGACCCGCGTGAGGAACCCGAGCTGCTGCGCGCGTACGAGACGGACCGCGCCGTGTACGAGGTGCTCTACGAGGCACGGCACCGGCCCGACTGGCTGCCCGTGCCCATGGCGGCGGTCGGACGGCTCGCCCGCCACCCGTGACCACCGCCCCCGCCTCAACGCTCCGACCGGCCGTCCCCACCACTCCCCCGACCACCCTCAACACCCCCACTTCGAGAGGCCCAAGCCGTGACCCGCACCGCATCGACCCGCGTACGACGGGCCAAGCCCGCCGCCCCGTCGGCGCAGAACGCCGCGCTCGACCCCACGGACCGGGGGCGCCTGCTGTCCGGCGCCCATCACGATCCGCATGCGCTGCTGGGTGCTCATCCGGTGCCGGGCGGCGTCGTGTTCCGGGCGCTGCGGCCGTACGCCCAGGGCGTGGCGGTGATGGTGGACGGGTCCCGGACCGCGCTGGACGACCTGGGCGACGGGCTCTTCGGGGCGGTGCTGCCGCTCGACGCGATTCCCTCGTACACGCTGGTGGTGACGTACGACGGGACCGAGTTCGAGACGCAGGACCCCTACCGCTTCCTTCCCTCGCTCGGCGAGCTGGACCTGCATCTGATCGGCGAGGGCCGGCACGAGGAACTGTGGCGGGCACTCGGCGCCGAACCGATGACCCACGAGGGTGTCGAGGGAACGCGCTTCACCGTCTGGGCCCCGAACGCTCAAGGGGTCAGGGTCTGCGGGGACTTCTGCCACTGGGACGGCGCGGCCGGGTTCCCGATGCGCTCGCTCGGATCGTCCGGTGTGTGGGAGGTCTTCCTGCCCGGCATGGGTGAGGGGACGCTCTACAAGTTCGACATCACGCGCCCCGACGGTTCCCGCACCCTGCGCGCGGACCCGATGGCCCGCCGAACCGAGGTGCCTCCGGCGACCTCGTCCGTCGTGACACGGTCGTCGTACACGTGGCGGGACTCGAAGTGGATGAAGGAGCGGGCGAAGCGCCGCCCGCTGCACGAGGCGCCGTTCTCGGTGTACGAGGTGCATCTCCCGTCCTGGCGGCCCGGCCTGACCTACCGTCAACTGGCCGACCAGCTCCCCGCCTACGTCACCGGCCTCGGCTTCACCCACGTCCAGCTGATGCCCGTCGCCGAGCACCCCTTCGGCGGCTCCTGGGGCTACCAGATCACCGGGTTCTACGCCCCCACCGCCCGCCTGGGCACCCCCGACGACTTCAAGCACCTCGTCGACGCCCTGCACCGGGCCGGCATCGGCGTCCTCATGGACTGGGTCCCCGCCCACTTCCCCCGCGACGACTGGGCACTGGCCGAATTCGACGGACGCCCGCTCTACGAACACGCCGACCCGCTCCGCGCCGACCACCCCGACTGGGGCACCCTGGAGTTCGACTACGGCCGCCGCGAGGTCCGCAACTTCCTCGTCGCCAACGCCAGCTACTGGTGCGAGGAGTTCCACGTCGACGGCCTGCGCGTCGACGCCGTCGCCTCCATGCTCTACCTCGACTACTCCCGCGAAGAGGGCCAGTGGGCCCCCAACGAACACGGCGGCCGGGACAATCCCGACGCGGTGGCGTTCCTGCAGGAGATGAACGCCACCGTCTACCGCCGCAACCCCGGCGTCGTCACCATCGCCGAGGAGTCCACCGCCTGGGACGGCGTCACGCGCCCGACCTCCGAAGGCGGGCTGGGCTTCGGGCTGAAGTGGAACATGGGCTGGATGCACGACTCGCTGGAGTACATCCAGCACGAGCCGATCCACCGCAAGTACCACCACGACGAGATGACCTTCTCGATGGTGTACGCGTACAGCGAGAACTACGTCCTGCCGATCTCCCACGACGAGGTCGTGCACGGCAAGCAGTCACTCGTCTCCAAGATGCCCGGCGACTGGTGGCAGCAGCGCGCCAACCTGCGCGCCTATCTCGCCTTCATGTGGGCCCACCCGGGCAAGCAACTCCTCTTCATGGGGCAGGAGTTCGCCCAGGGCGGTGAATGGAAGGAGGCCCACGGTCCCGACTGGTGGCTCCTCGACCCCGCCTACGGCGCCGAACCCGACCACCGCGGCGTCCAGGATCTCGTCCGCGACCTCAACACGAACTACCGTGCCGAACCCGCCCTGTGGGAGCGCGACACCGACCCCTCCGGCTTCACCTGGGTCGTGGGCGACGCGGCCGACGACAACGTGTTCGCGTTCCTGCGCCACGCCGCCGACGGTACTCCGCTGCTCGCCGTCTCCCACTTCTCCCCCGCCGTCCGCCACGGCTACCGCCTCGGCGTCCCCGAGGACATCCCCGCCTGGCGGGAAGTCCTCAACACCGACGCCCTTCGCTACGGCGGCAGCGATGTCATCAACCCCGAGCCGGTGAAGGCCGAGGCGATCGCCCTGCACGGCCGTCCGACGAGCATCGAGCTGACGCTGCCGCCGCTCGCCACGGTGTGGCTGCGGCCGGCCTGAGCCGACCCGCAGCCACCCCGGGCAGGCCCGCCTCAGGGAGAGGCGGGCTTGCCCGACGTGAAGAGCCAGGTGTGGAAGAGACCGGAGAGATCCTTGCCGGACTCCCGCTCGGAGAGCTTGATGAACTGGGCCGTCGTGCCGTGCCTGTCCCGGTGGCCGGCGGCCCAGGAGCGCAGGACGCGGAAGAACGCGGGATCGCCGACGGCCGTGCGCAGCTTGTGCAGGACCATGGCTCCGCGGGCGTAGACCGGCGTGTCGAAGATGTGCTCGCCGCTGCCGGGATCACCGGGCGGGAACGCCCACAGGTCCTTGCCCGCCGGGGTGGCGTACAGCGAGTCGAAGGTCTTCTGCGCGCTCTTGCCACCGTGCTGCTCGGTGTAGAGCCACTCGGCGTAGGTCGCGAAGCCCTCGTTGAGCCAGATGTCCTTCCACTTGGTCAGGGTGACGGAGTCACCGAACCACTGGTGGGCGCTCTCGTGGACCAGCGTCTCCAGGTCGGGCGCGGAGTCGTACACGGGCCGTGTCTGGGTCTCCAGGGCGTAGCCGACCTGCGGCGCCCGGTCGACGATGGCTCCGGCCGCCCGGAAGGGGTAGGGGCCGAAGACCTTGCTCTCCCAAGCCAGTACGGACGGCAGCTTCTTCACCACCGGAGCCGCGGCGGTCGCCTCGCGCGGGTCGATCGCGTTGTAGATCTTGAGTCCGTCGCGGGTGGTGAACTGCTCGACCTTGAACGTGCCGACGGTGGCCGTGGCGAGGTAGGCCGCCATCGGCTCGGACTGCCGCCAGCGGAAGGTGGTGCGGCCTTGCGCGGTCCGCTGCCCGAGCAGGACACCGTTCGCGACGGCGGTGCGCCCCTTGGGAACGGTCAGCGTGAAGTCGTACGACGCCTTGTCCGTGGGGTGGCTGTTCGCGGGGAACCACGTCATCGCGCCCTGCGGTTCACCGGCCACGAACGCCCCGTCGTCGGTGGGAATCCACCCGTCGAGGGAACCGTCGGGGTCGGTGACCGGCTTCGGGGTGCCGGAGTAGGTGACGGTGACCCGGAACTCCTGGCCCGCGCGCAGAGCCTTGTGCGGGGTCACGACGAGTTCCTGGCCGTCGCGTCTGAAGGCCGCCTTGGCGTGGTCGACGGTGACGCCGGTGACCTTCAGCCCGCTGAGGTCGAGGTCGAAGCGGGTCAGCCGCTGGGTGGCCCGGGCGGTGATCACCGCCTTGCCGTCGAGGTGGCGGCTGTGCGGGTCGTAGCCGAGTGTCAGGTCGTAGTGGTGGACGTCGTAGCCGCCGTTGCCGGAGAGGGGGAAGTACGGGTCTCCCGCGCCCGCGGAGCCCACGGTCCCGGCCGCCGTGGCCGGTCCGGCGGCGGTGAGCAGCGCGGCGAGGGCGACAGGGACGGCCGCGACAACTGCTTCGCGGCGAAGGACAGTTGTGCGTCGTACGGCCTCTTGCGGGCGTGGTGTCACGTTCGCTCCTCCGGTCTCGACGGTGATCACTCGGGCACAGCCTATGAGTCCCTCCCCGTACCAACCCCCAGGATCAGGTCAAGTCGTGCCCCTTCCGTACCGCGCCGCCCCGCGGGCCGTCCGTCGGCCGGGGCCGCTCCGGGGACGGACCGGCTTCGCACCGGTCGCTGCACCGGGCCCGTCCCCGGCGGGCCGACCGGTCGCGCTCACACCCAGGGCGGCGGTCCGTCGGGGATGAGCTGGTGGACGTCGAAGAGCACGGCGGATTCGACGCCGAGCGCCGCTCCGCCCATGCCGGCGGCCCAGGTGAGGAACGGCCGCGGTTCGAAGGCGCCCGCGCCCAGGGCCTTGGTGTACTCGGCGTGCGCCTCCAGCGAGGCGATGCCGCGTTCGAGGGGGTCGCCGGTGACGTCGACGCCGTGGGTGGGCTGTTCCGCTCCGGCGACGCACACCATCCGGATGCCGTTCCAGGGGTCCAGGCCCTCCTCGGCCAGTTCGGGGAAGATCCAGCGGTTCCCCGCGTCGCGGGCCGCGTCGAGGGCGGCGAGGCCGACCGCCCGGTGGTCCGCCTGGTTGGTGATGCCGCCGACCATCCGCACGGTGAACGCCCCGGTCACCACGACCTCGGGCCGGTGGCGGCGCATCGCGCGCACGATCTCCCGGCGCAGCCCGAGCCCGTACTCGACGACGCCGTCGCGGTGATCCAGGAACTCGACGGTCCCGACGCCGACCTCCCGGGCGCCGGCCCGCTCCTCGGCCTCGCGCAGCGGCGCCGCCCGGTCCGGGTGCAGACCATCGATACCGGCCTCTCCCCTGGTGGCCAGCAGATAGCCGACCTGCTTGCCCTGTGCCGTCCAGCGCGCGACGGCACAGGCGGTGCCGTACTCGATGTCGTCGGGGTGAGCGGCCACGGCGAGACATCGTTCCCAGTCTTCCGCCAGCGCGGGCAGCCCCGGACCGCCCGCGAGGCCCGCTTTGTCCTGTGTGGGATCCATGCCCCGCATGATGGCCCGCGGCGGGACGGGACCGACAGAGGCGCGCTCTCCGCGTTCGTACGCCGGGTACCCGCGCTCCCCGTACGCCCGCCCGCCGCGCCAGGTGTGCACGGCGGGCCGGTGGCACACTCCGGGAATCCGACCTCTGGCCGAATGCCAGGACAGCGTGGTGAAGTCTGTACGCACGTCCGAAGATCCGGCGCCCGGCCGCCGAAGCCGCTCCCCCGTCGGCGCCGCGGCCGGTCGACGGCGTGTCAGGTCCCGCACCGCACCGAGGAGACGCCCGTGACCAGCAGCTCGCCCACCTGGACCGATGCCCCCGTGAGGGTGGGGCTCGTCGGCGCCGGTCCCTGGGCACGCGCCGTGCACGCCCGGGTGCTCGCCGCCGGACCCGAGACCCGGCTGACGTCGGTGTGGGCACGCCGTCCGGAGGCCGCCCGTGAAGTGGCGGCGCCGCACGGTGCCACCGTCGCCGCGACGTTCGAGGAGTTGCTCGACGACTGCGAGGCGGTCGCCTTCTCGGTCCCGCCGTCGGTGCAGGCCGAACTCGCCGTACGGGCCGCGGAGGCGGGCAGGGCGCTGCTCCTGGAGAAGCCGCTCGCCCTCGAACTGGCCCCGGCGCGGCGGCTGGTGGACGCCGTCGACGCCTCCGGTGTGGTCTCCCAGCTCGTGCTGACGAACCGCTATCACCCCGCCACCCGGCAGTTCCTCGCCGAGGCGCGGGCCCTGGATGTCTCGGGCGCGCGCTCCTGCGCCCTCAGCGGCGCCTTCCTGGGCGGTGACTTCGCGACGCCGTGGCGCCTGGAGCACGGGGCGCTGCTGGACCTCGGGCCGCACCTCCTCGATCTGCTGGACGCGGCTCTCGGGCCCATCGTCCGGGTGCGCGGCGCCGGGGACCCGCGCCGCTGGCTGGAACTGACCTGCGAGCACGAGAGCGGCGCCGTGAGCCAGGCCTCCCTGTCGGGCTCCGTCGACGTCGAACGCGGGATCACCCGCGTCGAGCTGTTCGGCCGGCACCCCGAACTGGTCCTCGACTGCGGGGCCCTCGATCACGAGGAGTCCTGGCCCGTGCTGCGCCGCGAGTTCGCCGCGGCCGTCCGGTCGGGCCGGCCCGGGGAGCTCGACGCCCGTCGCGGACTGCGTCTCCAGACGCTCATCGCCCAGGTGCTGGAGGGCTAGGGCGTGTTTCGAAAGTCCCGTCTGGCTCGCGACGCCTGGCACGGCACTCCCCCAAGCTCTTCGAGCAGGGGGGACCCCCACGCCGCGTTGTCGGGATCGCCCGAGTACGCCCAGTACGCGGACGACCCTCCGCCTTGCGATGCACCGCACCAGACGCCGCGAGCCCCGCCCTCCGGGCGGACGACGCTACTTTCGAAACACGCCCTAGGCGCCGCGTCCGGAACACCCGGCGCCCCCTCGGCACCCGGCACGGCCGTTCAGGCGAAACGGGCGACGGTGACGCGTGTACGGCCGGCCGCGTGTCGACAGAAGAGCTGTGACCTCGCCGAACCTGCCCAGCCTGCCGCTGATCGCGCCCATGCTCGCGACCCCCGGAACCCTGCCGGCCGCCGGGCAGGACCCGCGCTGGGCGTACGAGACGAAGCACGACGGCCAGCGTGCCGTGGTGTATCTGCCCGGGGACGGCAGCGTGCTGCTGCGGGCCCGCTCCGGCGAGGACATCACCGCCGCCTATCCGGAACTGCGGGCCCTCGGCGGCGTTCTCGGCACGACCGCGGCGGTCCTGGACGGCGAGGTGCTGGTCCTGGACGCGCAGGGCCGGGGCGACTTCCAGTTGCTGCAGTCCCGGATGGGCCTCGCCCGGTCACCGGGGAAGGCCGCGCGGCGCGCGGATCAGGCACCCGCACATCTCGTGCTGTTCGACGTGATGCGCCTCGGGGACGACCTCACGGGTCTGCGGTACGCGCGCCGGCGGCGGACACTGGAGAGCCTCGCGCTCGACGGCCCGTACTGGTCGACGCCGGCGGCACTCGTGGGCCACGGCGAGCAGGCCCTGCGGGCGACACGGGAGAGCGGTCTTGAGGGGCTGGTCTGCAAACGGCTGGATTCGCTGTACGAGCCGGGCGTGCGCTCACGGTCCTGGGTCAAGATCCGCAATATGAGGACCGCGGACGTACTCGTCGGAGGCTGGGTCCCGGGGAAGGGGCGCCTGTCGGGGCAGCCCGGCGCCGTGCTCGTGGGTCAGCGCGGTGCCGGCGGGCTGCGCTATGTCGGGAGTGTGGGCACCGGCTGGAGCGAGGCCGAGCGCGCCGATCTCGCCCGGCTCCTGCGGGCCGCCGAGACCGGCCGCTGCCCCTTCGACAGTCTCCCGCGCGCGGCCGAGGCGCGCTGGGTGCTGCCACTGCTGGTGGGCGAGGTCCGCTACAGCACACGGACCCGCGCCGGCCTGCTGCGCCAGCCGTCCTGGCTGCGCCTGCGTCCCGACCTCGCACCGGAAGACGCGGCAGCCGACCTCCCGGAACCATGAACAAGGCCCGGCCCCCGAAGTCGAGGGAGCCGACCGCGCATGGCGGTCGGCTCCCTCGTGTCCCGGTCAGGTTCTGCCGGGTCCGCCGCTGCCGAAGGACCCGCTGGATCCTGGTTGCCAGCGCTTGCGATGCTGGTCATCGGCATGTTTGGTACTCGCGGAGTGCATGTTGTACGGCATCAGCCGCTCACTCTCGTCCGCTGCGTGCGGCACCTCGTCGGGTTCTCGCATCTCCCGTTCCTCGTGCACCGCCCCGCCGTCGGGCAGCCTGGGCTGCTCCTCGGGTGTGGGCGGGCGCGATTCCAGGTTCCGCACCCTGATGCCCATCCGGACGGCCCAGACGAGCGCGCCGGCGATGATGAGGCCGCCGATGAAGGCGGCACCCGCGTTCAGCGTCGAACTTGCTGCGATCAGATCGTGGCTCGCGATGTACATGGTGTTCGCGTACCCCCAATACCAGGGGAAATCTGCGTACTAGTCCGTCAGCGACGGCCATTCCATTGTATTCCGGATCATTCCGGACGGTACGCCGCGGCCTCGGACCGGATCATTCCGGGCGGTGCGCCACGGCCCCGAACATCGTCACGGACATGTGCAGACCGCCTTGTCGCGCCGCCTCCGTGAGGTCCTCGTACAGGCGGTCGCGCTGCGTCTCGCCGATGAGACCGCGGCGCAACGCCGAATCGCCGAGCATCCGGATGAGCGGCCAGGCGACCGTGGTGTGGTCCTGGAGCAGGGCCTGCGATCCGCGGTCGTCGATCACCATTCCGGCGGCCGACAGGCGTCCCACCAGCTTGCGTCCGGAGTACGGGTCGGCGGCCGCGGACAGCGCGCCGGTGGTGAGCGCGGCGATCGTCTCGGGGTCGCCGGGGTGCAGGATCGTGGTCGCCCAGTCGGTGTCCAGCAGGGCCACCCGTCCGCCGGGGCGCAGCACGCGGGCTATCTCGAAGACTGCCTTCTCCGGCTCGACGAGGTGCTGGAGAACCCGCTCGCACCACACCACGTCGACGGTGGCGTCGGGCAGCGGCAGGGCGAGGGCGTCACCGTCGGCGAAGCGGGCGGCGCTGCGCTCCTCGGTGCCGCGCTGCTCGGCCACGGCGCGCAGTCCGGGGTTCGGCTCGATGCCGAGCACCCGGCCGCGGGGGCCGACGGCCGCCGCGAGACGCCGGGTCTGCGATCCGGTTCCCGCGCCGATGTCCAGCGCCCGCTCTCCGGGTCGTACGGCCAGTGCCGCGTGTGCCCAGGAACGCAGGCGCTGTACGCCGTCGTTGACGTCCTGGGCGTCCAGGGCGCCCACCAGCCGCGTGGTGCTGTCCGCGCTGATGTTCTGCGCGTGGAATTCCGAGGTAGGTCGCGTGTCCCCCATGGCGGTCACTCTAGGACCACCTTGAGAAGCACCATGGTCGTTTTCTTATTCAGATTGTGTAACGCCTCAGAGCCGGTGAGACAAATGCGAGCGCAAGCACCGCAATGATCACCAGCAGGCCGCCGGCGGCGATCGCGGCCGGTGCTCCGAAGGCCGAACCGGCCGTGCCGTGCAGGACGTCGGCGACGCGCGGACCACCCACGACGACCACCGTGAACACGCCCTGGAGGCGCCCGCGCATCTCGTCCGTGGCGGCGGACAGCAGGATCGCGCCGCGGAACACCATGGAGACCATGTCGGCGACCCCGGCCACGGCCAGGAAGGCCACGGCGACCCAGAGGCTGCCGCTGAACCCGAACCCGGTGATGGCCGCGCCCCAGGCCGCGACGGAGACGATGACCATCAGACCGTGCCGGCGGGCACGGGAGAAGGTTCCGGACAGCAGTCCGCCGAGGACCGCGCCGATGGGGATCGCCGCGAACAGCAGCCCGAGCGCGAGACCCTCTCCGTACGGGGCGTACGTCTCGGCGGCGAGCTGCGGGAACAGGGCGCGCGGCATACCGAAGACCATCGCGATGATGTCGGCGAGGAAGGACAGCAGCAGCACCTTGTGCAGGGCGATGTAGCGGAAACCCGCCACCACTTCGCGCAGACCGGCGCGCTGGGCGGCCGCTGCCGCGAGGGGCGGCAGCGCGGGGAGGCGCAGGACGGCCCATACGGTGACGCACAGGGCGAGGGCGTCGATCAGATAGAGCTCGGGCAGCCCGATGAGGGGAATGAGCGCCCCGGCGAGCATCGGTCCGGCCACCGAGCCGGTCTGCATGACGGTCGCGCCGAGTGCGTTGGCGGCGGGCAGTTCGTCCGCCGGGACGAGTCGGGCGATGGACGCGCTGCGGGCCGGGGAGTTGAGGCCGAAGAACGCCTGCTGGACGGCGAGCAGGACCATCAGGACGGGCACCGACTCCAGTCCGGTGGCGGCCTGGACCCAGAAGAGCAGCGAGGTGACGGCTATGCCGGTGTTGGTGATGAGGAGCAGTCTGCGGCGGTCCATGCTGTCGGCGATCGCGCCGCCCCACAGGGCGAAGACCACCAGGGGTACCAGGCCGGCGAGGCTCGCGTAGCCGACCCAGGCCGAGGAGCCGGTGATGTCGTAGATCTGCTTGGGCACGGCGACGGCGGTGAGCTGGCTGCCGACGGAGGTCACGGCGGTCGAGGTCCACAGCCGGCGGTAGGCGGGACGGCGCAGCGGCCGGGTGTCCATGGCCCAGCGGCGCCATCCGGAGCGTCCGGGCCGCTCGGCTTCCACGCTCCCCTCGGGCGCCGCGGCGCCGCTGTCCGTGCTGCTCTCGCTACTGCTCTCGCTCGTGTCCACGCTCACCCTGGTTGCTCGATACATCTTTCGATTCGAGGATCACTATGGCCGAGCGTGAGCGGCTTGTGTCCCCCGGGGGCCGGATCGGTACGCAGCGCGCCCCTGGCCGGGCGTCCCGGGGGGCGGACATACGGCGCCGCGGGGCGGGCGCACGGTGGCGTACGGTGCCGCGGGGCGGCGTACGACGGCTCAGGCGCCGGCGATCAGCGTGGCGCCCATCACGATCATCGTCGTGGCGACCAGCCCGTCCAGCACACGCCACGACGATGGCCGGGCCAGAAGGCGGCCGAGGAGCCGGGCGCCGAAACCGAGGGCCGCGAACCAGCACAGGCTGGCGAGCGCCGCGCCCAGCCCGAACGTCCAGCGCAGGGAACCGCGGTCGGCGGCGAGCGAGCCGAGCAGGAACACGGTGTCGAGGTAGACGTGCGGGTTGAGCCAGGTCAGGGCGAGGCAGGTGAGGACGGCACGGCGCCAGGAACCCGGGGACACCTCGGCCGCCCGCAGGGCCGACGGCCTCAGCACCCGCCGGGCGGCGAGCACTCCGTAGACGACGAGGAAACCGCCGCCGATCAGCCCGACCGCGGTGAGCGCGGCGGGCCAGGCCACCACCACCGCGCCGACGCCGCCGACCCCGAGCGCGATGAGCAGCGCGTCGGACAGGGCGCAGATGCCCACCACCGCGAGGACCGCGTCCCGTCGGATGCCCTGCCGCAGGACGAAGGCGTTCTGCGCGCCGATGGCCACGATGAGGGAAAGCCCGGTGCCGAATCCGGCGACCGCGGTGGTGAAGGCGTCTGTCATGGCGTCGACGCTAGAAAACCGGTCTTCAGAAGTACAGCTAAAGATTCTTACGTACCATTAGCGCTCGTGATGACGGAGCTTCCCCTCGACCAGGTCCGCACCCTGCTCGCTGTGGTCGACGAGGGCACCTTCGACGCGGCGGCCGCGGCGCTCCATGTGACGCCCTCCGCGGTGAGCCAGCGGGTGAAGGCGCTCGAACAGCGCACCGGCCGGGTTCTGCTGATCCGGACGAAGCCGGTGCGGGCCACCGAATCCGGCGAGATCGTGGTGCGCTTCGCCCGCCGCCTCGCCCGGCTGGAGCGCGACACGCACGCCGAGCTGGGTATGTCCGGATCCGGGGAGCCGACCCGGCTGTCGATCGCGGTGAACGCCGATTCGCTGGCGACCTGGTTCCTCCCCGCGCTCACCCGCGTACCGCCGGAGCTGCGGCTCTGTTTCGAACTGCGCCGCGAGGACGAGGACCACACCGCCGCCCTGCTGCGCGAGGGAACGGTGATGGCGGCGGTGACGTCGTCGCCCGACCCGGTGGCCGGCTGTTCCGTCCGCGCCCTGGGACGGATGCGCTATCTGCCGGTGGCGAGCCCCGGCCGCGCCGAGCAGTGGCTCGGCCACACGTTCGGCACATCCCCGCGCGAGGTGATCGGTTCCGCCCCGGTGGTGGCCTTCGACCGCAACGACGACTTCCAGGACGACTTCGCCCGCGCCCTCACCGGCGGTCCCGGGGCGAGCGCGCTCCGCCACTTCGTCCCCACGTCGGAAGGGTTCGTCGATGCCGTGGTGGCCGGAATGGGCTGGGGCATGGTGCCCGAGGTCCAGGCCGAACCACTGCTGCGCACCGGGAGGTTGGTCCATCTCGTACCGGGCCGGTGGGTGGACGTTCCGTTGTTCTGGCAGCAGTGGAAACTCGATTTCCCCGCGCTCGGCGCGATGGCCGACGCCGTGACGGCCGTCGCCGCCGAGACGCTGAGGCGCGGGCCGGCGTCCTGAGCCAAGCGCTTCCGGACGGCTCCCGCACGACGTCCGGCCCGGTGTCCTCACGCCGGGCACATCCGGGCACGGCCGGGAAGAATGGCCTCACGTCCTGGTGCCGCGGAGGACGTCGAGGTGCGGTCAGGGACCTGAGAGGCGCATTCTTGCTGTGTTACCCCCCTGGCGGCGGGCGGACGAGGGCAGATCGATGACAGGGAGCGCCGAGCGTGAGGACCGGGCGCCGGACAGCCTGGCCTCCCTGCTCAGTGACGCCGTGACGGACGCGATCCGGGCCGCCCGCGGCTTCGCGGGCGGCGTCTATCTGCGCTCCCGAACACCCGGCCTGCTGCGTCTCGCGGTGCTCGCGGGGCTCCCGGGCCCCCTCTTCCGCCCCTGGTGGCGCATGCACATGGACCGGCCGTTTCCGGTCGCGGACGCCCATCGGCTCGGGGTGGAGGTGCTGCTCGCCGATCCGGCGGAGACGATGCGCCGCTATCCGCAGCTCGCGGCGGGGCTGCCGTTCCAGTTCGGATCGCTCTACGTCCCGGTCGTCGGCGACTCCACCTCGTACGGCGTCCTCACCGTGCTGCGCCCGCCGGCCTCGGACGCCACCGAGGTGCTGCCGGACCGCGACCGGATGACCGCGGTGGCGGAGGCGCTCGGAACCGCCCTGGCACTGCTCGACAAGGACGGGTCCAGCGTCCTGTGGGACGACGAGCCGCTGGGCACACGGCCTCCCGCGGACGGCCCGTCCACCCGCTGCGTCGGGGGCTTCACCTGGGATCCCGACGACGGCACGCTGATCGCGGACGACGCCCTGTGGGCACTGCTCGGTATCCCCCAGGACGCCTTCGCGGGGACGCCCGAGGCCTTCGCGGAGGCACTGGCCCACGACGACCCCCGGCTGTTGCTGGCCGCCCTGCGCGAGACCGCCGCCGGCCGCCCCCCGCCCCATCCGCTGCCGGTCCGCACCGGCGGCGGCGGGCTGCGGCTCCTTGAGCTGTGGACCTCGGGGGAGGCGGGCAGCACGCCGTACCGGGTCAGCGGCGCGCTCGTCGACCCGGGACCGGGACCCGCGGCGGACGGAGCGGCCGACCAGCTCCCCGAGGGCGTCTTCGCGATCGACCGGCTCGGGCTGATCACCTACGCCAATCCCCGCGCCGCCAGGCTGCTCGGCCGCCCGCGCGGCGAGCTGCTGGGGCGGCTGCTGTGGGACGTGGTGCCCTGGATGGACCACCCCGCGTACGAGGATCATCTGCGCAGCGCGCTGCTCTCGCCGGACCCGGTGCACTTCCGGGCCCGCAGTCCGCTGGGGAGCGGCACCGGGGCGTCTCCGGGAGACGGCACGGGAACCTGGCTGAGCGTCTCCGTCTATCCCGGCCCCAGGGGGGTCACCTGCAAGATCATGCCGCTGGGGCGGGCCGCGGAGGCCACCGGGAACGCTCCCTTCGAAGCGGAGGCGACGCAGGCCGTACGGGCCGAACTGGAGGAACCCGACAGCGAGGTCACCAGCACGGCACCGCAGTACCGGCCCATCGTCCTCGCCATCGCGCTGACCGAGGCCGTGACCGCGCGGCAGGTGTCCGAGGTGGTGATGCGCGAGCTGCTGCCCGCGTTCGGCAGCCGCCGCCTGGCCATCTATCTGCTCCAGGACCGCCGGCTCTACCTGGCCTGGGAGACCGGCTTCCCGCAGGGCTTCCTCGCCCCCTTCGACGGCGTGGGCCTGGACGCCAAACTGCCCGGGGTCGAGGCCCTCACCAGCGGCCGGCCGCTCTTCTTCGAGTCGATGCAGCAACTGGCCGCCGCCTATCCGGGCATCGCCCTGGACGCCACGGTCGGGGCCCGTGCCTTCCTTCCGCTCATCGCCTCCGGGCGCCCGGTCGGCTCGTGCATCCTCGGGTTCGACCGGCCCCGCGACTTCAGCACCGAGGAGCGTACGGTCCTCACCGCGCTCGCCGGCCTGATCGCGCAGTCCCTGGAGCGGGCGCGGCGCTACGACAACGAGTCCGCGCTCGCCCGCGGCCTTCAGGAGGCCCTGCTGCCGCACCGGCTGTCGGCGCATCCCCTGGTGCAGACGGCGGGCCGCTATCTGCCCGGCACCGTCGGCATGGACGTGGGCGGCGACTGGTACGACGTCGTCGAGGCCGGCGACGGGCTCGCCCTGGTCATCGGAGACGTACAGGGACACGGTGTGCAGGCCGCCGCCACCATGGGTCAACTGCGCAGCGCGGTCCGGGCGTTCGCCCTCGGCGACCATCCTCCGGACGAGGTGATGAGCGGCACCAACCGGCTGCTCATCGACCTCGACCCGGGCCAGTTCGCGAGTTGCTGCTACATCCGGGTCGACCCGCTGACCGGTGTCGCGCAGGCCGCGCGGGCCGGGCATCCGCAGCCGCTGCTGCGCCATCCCGACGGCCGCACCGAGGTGCTGGACCTGCCCGGCGGTGTGGTGCTCGGCGTGGATCCGCAGGCCGACTACCCCGTGACGGATCTGGTGCTGGAGCCCGGGGCGGTGCTGGCCCTGTACACGGACGGCCTGGTCGAGCGGCCCGGCACGGACATCGACGAGGGGGTCGAGGCCCTGCGCGCGACGCTGGCCGAGGCGGGCCCGCCGCAGTACCTCAGGTCGGGCGGCCCCTCCCTCTCCCGCGCCGCCGATCTGCTCACCGCGGAGGCCCGGCGCGCCAACGAGCGCCCCGACGACATCGCCCTGCTGCTCACCACCCGCCGGACACCCCGCGTCGGTGGACGCCCGTAGCGGAGGCGTCCGGATCACGCGGCAGCGGTGACCGGCCGGATCGCCGGCCGGTCGTGCCCGGGTCCTGGAGCGCCTTCCGGCCCGCCGGGCTCGAAGGTGTCAGTGGGCCGCGTCCAGGCGGGCCCGCTGGTCCGCCGTCAGTTCCAGGTCCAGCGCTGCCAGATTCTCCTCCAGTTGCGCCACCGAGGAGGCACCGGCCAGCGGGATCACCGGCAGGTCGCCGCCGATCTGCCAGGCGAGCACGACCTGGTTGAGGGTCGCCCCCGTCTCGTCGGCCACCTCCCGCAGCACGGTGAGCCGGGCGGTGTTCCCCGGGTGGTCGTAGTCGGAGGGCAGCGGTTTGTCACGTCGCCCGTATGCGCCGCCCAGCAGGGGCGAGTAGGCGACCAGGGTCAGACCCGGTTCGGCTCCCAGGTAGCTGACGAGTTCGCCGGTCGCCGCGCCGAGACCGCCTTCCGGGAAGAGCCCGCTCGGTATGTCGGAGCGGGGGCGCAGCAGGCTGTGGTGGTACTGGAGGACCTCGTAGCCGGGCAGCCCGGCCGCGGCTGCCAGTGCGCGGGCCCGCTCTACGCGCCAGACGGCGTGGTTGCTCACGCCGAGGAGTCCCACGGCGCCTTCGGCGACGAGTTCGGCGAACGCCCCGACGGTCTCGCCCGGCGCGACGGCGCGGTCCTCGATGTGCGCGTAGAGAAGATCGATCCGCTCCACGCCGAGACGTTCCCGGCTCCGCTCGGACGCCTCGCGGATCACCGCGGCGGACAGGCCCTCGGGGTTGTCGACGTAGTCGGTGCCGGGGGCCAGTGGCCGTGCGCCGAGTTTGGTGGCGAGGACGATCTCGTCGCCGATGCCCCGGCTGCGCCGCCAGCGGCCGAGCAGTTCCTCGCTCTGGCCGCCCTGGCCGCCGTCGGTCCAGAAGGCGTAGTTGTCGGACGTGTCGATGAAGTTGCCCCCGGCCTCGGCATAGCGGTCGAGTACGGCGAAGGAGGTCTTCTCGTCGGTCAGTGAGCCGAACAGCATCGCGCCGAGCGCGAGCACGCTCACCTCACGGCGGGTCCTCGGGTCCGTGCCGATCGTGCGGTACCGCATGGTGCTCCTCCCGTTCGGGCCCGAAGTCGCCGGGCCTGAACGGGAGTCTGGGCCCTGGAGTGCTCTTCAGGTCAAGCCCCCTTGAACGGGCCCTCCAGCGCGGCCCACTGCAACAGCATGATGGTCTTGGCGTCGGCGATCTCCCCGGTGCGGACCATCGCCAGGGCGTCACGGAAGGGCAGTTCGACCATCTCGATGTCCTCGCCCTCCTCGTCGAGTCCGCCGCCCTCATGGGTGCGGGTGGACTCGCCGTAGGTGGCGGCGTAGAAGCTCACCCGCTCGGTGACCGAACCCGGACTCATATAGACGTCGAATACGTGCTCGACCGCGCCGACGGTGTGCCCGGTCTCCTCGATGACCTCGCGCCGTACGGCGACCTCGGGATGCTCGTCCGCCTCGTCGAGGAGGCCGCCCGGTGTCTCGATCAGCATGCCGTCGGGGTGTCCGTTGACGTACACGGGATAGCGGAACTGCCTGGTCAGCAGCACGGTTTCGCGATCGGCGTCGTACAGCAGGAGGGTGGCGCCGTTGCCGCGGTCGTGGGTCTCGCGCTCCTGGGTGCTCCAGGTTCCGTCGGCGAGCCTGAGGTCGAAGGTGGTGGTGCGCTCCACGTACCAGTGGCAGGACAGGAGTTGTACGTCGCGGATCCTGACCCGTGGGTTGCCGGTCAGATCGCGGCCCACCTGATCGAGTCCGGTGCGGCCCCGGCGGTCGGGAGTGTCGATGCCTGCGGTCATCGCGCGCCGGCCCGGCGGGAGCGGGAGAAGTCGTTCATGGTCCCTGTCTACCATCCGACACCAAGATCCAGGCCACAGCGGGGCTTCGCCCGTTTAGGCTCACGACATGGAACAGACGGAGATCATCCTGCGCGCCATCGGCGTGCTCACCGAGACCAACGCCATGGTGCGCAGGATCGCCCAGGACGAGGAGGCCGGCGTCGAGTCGGCCGAGAACAATCTGGGCTCCCTTGTCACCGAGGTGTTCCCGCGCGTCGAGGTGCCCGGCGACGCCGGGCCCGCCGAGGCCGGGCAGGCGGTCGCGGACGCGTATCTGCCCGCCGCCATCTCCTTGGTGGGCGCCTTCGCGTTCCTCTTCTCCGAACTCGCCGACCTCCACGACTCCGGCCGGACCGACGTCAGTACGGCCGATCTGCTCCAGGATCTCGCCCTGCGGATGTCCCGGGCCGACAACACGTAGACGCCGCGGCCGGTCCCGGTCCCTCATGACCGTTCCCACCCGAGGCCTTGGCGGGCGAACTCCGCCCGGAATCCGGGCCGCCGCTCGTTCCGCGACCGGTCGGGGCGTCCCCCTCGCCATCCCCGTGAACCTGTGCCGACCCGTTTCCCGGATATCCGGCTCTGCCGGGAACTGGCCGCACCTGACCTCGACACCGGGTGCTTTCGGGGGACTTGAAAGGGACCTGCGGCACCTGGGCCGCGTTCCGGCGGGCCTTCAGGAGTGCGGGACCACCGCCACCGGGCAGGGCGCGTGGTGCATCACCGCGTGCGCCACCGAACCGATCCGCCCACCGACCGCGGAGCGCTCGGTCCGGCGCCCGACGACCATCAGCTGCGCCCGGTCGGAGAGGGCCAGCAGCACCTGGCCCGCGCTGCCCATCTCGACATGCTGGGTGACGGGCACCTCGGGAAAGCGCTCCCGCCACGGCTGAACCGCCTCCGCCAGCGCCTTCCTCTCGTACGGTTCCAGGCCACCGACCTCGTCCAGCATCTTCAGCGAACCCGGGCTGTACGCGAACACCGGCGGCAGACTCCAGGCCCGTACGACCCGCACCGCCGCGCCCCGGGCCGCCGCGGTCTCGAACGCGAAACGGAGAGCGGGCGCGCCGTCCTCCGGACCGCCCTGCTGGCCCACGACGATCTCCCGGCCGCCCGCCTCCCCTTCGGGCCGGTCCTCCGAACGCACCAGCACGACCGGGCAGGGCGCCTCGGAGATCACCCGCTGCCCGACGGAACCGAGCAGGAAGCCGACGAACGCGCCGTATCCGCGCGAACCGAGGACCAGTGTCCCGGTCTCGGCCGCGACGCGAAGCAGCGCCTCGACCACGTCGCCTCCGGCGGAGTCGATCACATCGACCGTGACCGGCAGGTCGCCGTGCCGGCCGGCGACCGTGCGGGCCGCGTCCTCGATCATGCCGTGGGCCCAGCGCACCTGGTCCTCCCGGTCACCACCGCCGACCATGTCGTGCGGCGGCCAGTGCCAGGCGTACACCACCCGCAGGGGCACACCCCGGCGGACGGCTTCGCGGCCCGACCAGGCCAGGGCCGCCCTGCTCTCGGGCGATCCGTCCACGCCCGCGGTGATCGGGTGGGTCATGCGCCTGCCTTCCTTCGCCGGCCCGCGTGCCCGGCCGGGTGCTCGTCGATCCTGACCGCTCCAGTGTCCGCCACCGGCACGGGCAGACTCGAAGACGCGGGGCCGTCCGTCCGGCACGCGCGCCCCACCCTCCGCCCGAGAAACCGCGGCCGCCACCGCCCAGGACGCCCCGACCTCTGTCCGGTACACCGTGCCGAGGCGCGTAGGCGCCGCCGAGCCAGGGCGCACGCACCGCCCGTCACCGCACCCCGCGGTGACGGGCGGCACCGCGGGGTGCCGTACGCGGCTACGCGGACGCGCGGATCACGAGTTCCGGGTCGAAGATCAACGACGTGGGTTCGGTGCGTACGCCCCGGATGTGCTCGTCGAGGAGAGCGGCCATCGCCGCGGCCATCTCCTCCACCGGCTGCCGCACCGTGGTCAGCGGAGGCCTGCACGTCACCGCCACGCTGGAGTCGTCGAAGCCGACCACCGCGACATCGTCCGGCACCTGTCGGCCCCGCTCCCTCAGCACCTGGCACACACCCTGGGCCATCAGGTCGTTGGCGGCGAACACCCCGTCCACGTCCGGGTGTTCGGCCAGCAGCCCGGACATGGCCGCCATCCCGCTGTCCAGGGTGAACCCGCCCTCGGCGACAGGGACGTACGGATGTCCCCTGCGGGCCATCGTGTCGCGGAACCCGGCGAGGCGGTCCTGGCTCGCGGCCACGCCGAGCGGCCCGGTGACGGTGACGATCCGCCGGCACCCCCGCTTCAGCAGATGCTCGGCCGCCAGCCGCGCCCCCTCGCGGTGGGCGAGATCGACATAGCTGAGCCGCACCGGGCGGGAGGGCCGGGCGAAGAGGACGGCGGGCAGACCGGCGTCGGCGAGCAGCGCGGGCAGCGGATCGTCGGCGTGCGTGGAGACGACGAGGGCGCCGTCCGCACTGCCCTGCCTCAGGTCCGTCAGTACCTGACTCCTGGTCTCCGCGGATTCGGCGAACATCAGCAGCGGGTGCATCGAACGGGGGCGCAGGAACCCCACCACGCCGCTGACGACCCGTCCGAAGAAGGGGTCCGCGAACACCCGTGCGGCGAAGGCGTTCTGCTCCTCCCCCGGGGTGTCGCCCGCGCCGGAGACGATCAGGGCCACCGTCTGGCTGCGCCGGGTGACGAGTGATCTGGCGGCCCGGTTGGGCGCGTACCCGGTCCGCTCGATGGCCTCGCGGACCACTTCCTGGATCCCGGGATCGACGTTGCGGACACCGTTGATGACCCGGGACACGGTCGCGCGGGAGACTCCGGCCTCCCGCGCGACATCCTCCAGCGTGGGAGCCTGTCTGCTCATGGCGGCACCCTAACCGCACGGCACCGCCTCGGGATAGAGCGCTCTCCCCGGCCGCCGGGCGCTCAGCCGGGGGCCCGGACCAGCGCGGTGGCCGTCAGCGGCAGAGCACCCGCGGAGCAGCCGGCGAGCACCCGGTAGCGCCCCGGCTGTACGCGCCACACGTGCTCCTCCTCGGCCCAGTACCGCAGCGCGCGGGCCGGTACGCGCACCGGCACCGTGACGCGTTCGCCCGGGTCGGCGTTCACCGCGGTGTATCCGGCGAGCCATCGTTCGGGACGCTCCAGGGGGCCGGGAGGCCCGGCGAGATAGACCTGGACGACCTCGCGTCCGGGGCGCGGGCCCGTGTTGCGCAGCTCGACCCGTACGGTGAACGGCTCGCCGGCCACGATGTCGTCGGGGACGCCCAGCCCCTCGTACGCCCAGGTGGTGAAGCCGAGTCCGTGTCCGAACCAGTAGGCCGGTTCGCGGTCGTGGCGCGCCCAGGCCCGGTAGCCGAGGTGCAGGCCCTCGGTGTAGCCGAGACGTCCGCCCGTGGGCCGGGTCCGGGTGACGGGCGCGTCGGCGAGAGCGGCGGCCCAGGTCGTGGGCAGCCGGCCACCGGGTTCGGCGCGCCCGAAGAGCACATCGGCGAGGCCCGCGCCGCCCTCCTGCCCGGGGAACCAGGTCAGCAGAACGGCTCCGGCCGCCGCGCGCCAGGGCAGTTCCACCGGTCCGCCGCTGTTGACGACGACGACCGTGCGCGGATGGGCCGCGGTCACCGCCCGGACCAGTTCGTCCTGGCCGCCGCCGAGGCCCAGATCCGTCCGGTCGTATCCCTCCGACTCACCGTGCTCGGTGGTGCCGACGACCACGACCACCGCGTCCGCGTCGCGGGCCGCCCGCACCGCGTCGGCCAGGGCCACCGTGTCGTCGGGGCGCGGCTGGGCCGCGGTCGCCACGGTGGCCCGGCCGGTCCCCGGGGCGAGTTCGCGGCGTGTCACCACGCGAGCCGCGCGCCCGGCCGTGAGAGGTACCCGCGCACAGTGGACGGGCGGGTTCACGTGGACGACCGCCGGATCGTCGGTCTCCTTGGCGAACTCCCCTTCCAGGAAGACGTGTTCGTCGACCTCGACGCTCAGCCGCCCGAAGCCGCCGACTCCGAGCGTCCACGGCCCCGACGCTCCGGGAAGCAGCAGGGCGCTGATCTCGACGGTGTGCGCGCCCGGTACCAGCGGCGGCTCCAACTGGCGCCCGCTGATGCGGTGTTCGGAGAGCAGTTCACTCCCGGCCGCGTCCAGCAGGCGCAGCCGGACGCCGGGATCGCCCGTCAAGGGATCGGTGCACAGGTCCGGGGCCAGGGGTGACGGAGGGGCGCCGGTCGAGGGGCCCGGCGCGTGCCGGACGTGCACCCGGTCGCCGAGCGCGGCTCTGATGCCGTCCAGCGGGGTGACGACCCGCTCGGGGAAGACCCCCGCGCTGCCGCCTCCCTGCGTGCGTGGCAGCACAGCGTGCGCGCCGATCACGGCGACGGTACGCAGCCGGCCGGGATCGAGCGGGAGGACACCGCGGTTGTGCAGCAGAACGGCACTCGCGGCGACGGCGCCCCGCAGCAGTTCTCGGGCGTCGCCCGGCCGCACGACGGGCCCGACGCCCTGCGGCGGCACAGACACGGACGGCGGTTCCGGCCGTTCGGACCGCGCTGCGGCGAACCGCGGCTCCGCGGGTTCCGTCCATGCCGCCGCGGACGGCGATTCCGACCGCTCGGACCGGCCCGCCGCGAGAGCCGGTTCCGGCCGCCCCGGCACCGACGCCGCCTCCCGCAGGGGCCCCGGACCCGGACCGGGCGACGACGCCGGTGCCCGCCCGGACGCCACTTCCCGCCCGGACGCCACTTCCCGCCCGGACGCCACTTCCCGCCCGGATGCCGGTTCCCCGAGCGCGCCGCACGCGGCGGCGAGCCCGAGCAGGCGGCGCACCTTGTCGTCCACGGCCGCCCGCGGAACGCGCCCCGCCTCCACGGCCGCCACCAGTTCCTTCCCCCAGACGCCCTCCGGCCCCGGCATCACGAGATCGAGGGCGGCACGCGCGGCCGGGTCGCCCGCGCGCACCGCGCCCCAGTCGGAGACCACCACGCCGTCGAAGCCCCAGTCCCCCTTCAGGGGGTCCATGAGCAGCGGACTGGCGGTCATCGTGGTGCCGTTGACGCCGTTGTACCCGGCCATGACGACCCGGACGCCGGCCTCGACCGCCGCCTCGAACGGCGCCAGGTACACCTCCCGCAGGACCCGATCGGACACCCGTACGTCGACGGTCAGCCGGTCGGTCTCGGAGTCGTTCGCGACATAGTGCTTGGCGGTGGCGGCCACCCCGTGCGCCTGGATGCCCCGGATGAGGGCGGCGCCGGTGCGGCCGGTCAGCTCGGGGTCCTCGGAGAAGCACTCGAAGTGCCGCCCGCCCAGCGGTGTCCGGTGGAGGTTCAGGTTCGGTGCGAGGACCACGTCGACGCCCTTGCGGCGCGCCTCGGCGGCGAGGAGTCCGCCGAGACGCTCGACCAGTTCCTCGTCCCACAGGGCGCCGAGCGCGGACGCCGACGGCAGCAGCAGGGCGGGATCGCGCTCGTCCCAGGACTGCCCGCGCACTCCGGCGGGACCGTCCGACATGACCATCTCCCGCAGCCCCAGGGCCGGCTCGGCTCCGGTGCGCCAGGTGGTCGCGCCGGTCAGCAGCCGGACCTTCTCGCGGAGCGTGAGTTTCCCCAGGAGCCGCTCACGCTCCGCCTCGTCGTCCGTCCTGCGCACCTGTCCGGCCCTCTTTCCGGGAGAGCGCTCTCCCCTGGTTGCGTGGTTCAGTTGTAGACCCCGAACTCGTACAGCGAGTAGCCCCAGCCGGTGCCCCGGGCCGTGCCGTCGACCCGTACGTAGCGGCCGGCGCCGGACACGTCGAGGTCGTCGACGCCCCCGTTGCCGTCGGTGACCGAGCGGACGGTGGTCCAGTTCTGCCCGTCGTCCGAGGTCTGCACGGTGTAGGCCTTGGCGTACGAGGTCTCCCAGACCAGTTGCACATGCCGGAACGAGGTGCGGGTCCCCAGGTCGACACGCAGCCACTGGGGATCGCTCCAGTCGCTGGCCCAACGCGTGTTGAGGTTGCCGTCGACCGCGCCCGCCGCGGTGCAGGGGCAGTCGCCGCCGCCCGTCTGGTACGAGGAGGCGGTGGCCGGTTTGCCCTGGGCGACGTTCGTGCCGCTCGGGGTGGGCGGCACCACCCGCACGGAGCGGGTCTCGACGCCGACGTTGCCCTTGCCGTCCTTGGCCTTGACGTAGAACTTCCAGACACCGGGCCGGTCCGGCGCGGTCACCTTGAGCCGGCCGCCGCCGAGGTCGGTGAAGGGCAGCGAGTTCAGCTGTTTGCCCTGGTCGATGTACATGCTGTTGTCCAGCACCTCGTAGGTGATCGGATCACCGTCGGGGTCCGTGGCCTTGACGGCGAGGGTGAGGTCGCGTCCGGCGGGCACCTTGCCCGCGTCCCCCTCGACGGCCAGGTCGGTGATGACCGGCGGGGTGTTGTCCCGTGAGGTGTCGGCGCCGTACGCCTTCTTCACCGCGTAGTACGACAGCCGCTTCTCGCCCGCGGGCAGCAGGTTGAACCAGATGCCCCCGAAGTCGTACTCGGTGCCGTAGTGGAACATCGTGGCGCCCAGCGCGACGCCCTTGTGTCCGGTGACGCAGTTCCAGGCCCGGGTGTAACCGTCGGCCTTCGCGCGGTCGGTGGGTTCGGCGGGGACGCCGTTGGCGTCGTCCGGGACCTCCCACTCGCCCGCGGGGCCGGTTTCGGTGACGATGTAGGGCTTGGTGTAACCGCCTTGCTCCCAGGCCGACCTGACATCGCAGATCGCGTTGTAGGCGTTCACCGCGTACAGGTCCAGGTCGGGCGCGTTCCGTTTGTAGTAGGGCCAGGCGCCGGTCCACGCGTCGGTGGAGGTGACCGGGTGGTTGGGGTCGACCGCGTGGATCTTCTTGGTGATGTCGTTCACGAGTGTGGTGTAGGCGTCGCGCTGGCGCTCCAACTCGTCCCCGCTGTAGCAGTTCTGGAGTCCGAGCACGGACTCGTTCCCGACATTCCACATCAGGACACCGGGGTTGTCCTTGTAGGTGGCGGCCCATTGGGGGAATTCCGTGAGCACCTGGTTCTTGTAGGCGGTGTCCGTCAGGTAGTTCACACAGCCGCCACTGCCCGGACCGCCGCCGGGCTGCAGCCAGAAGCCGGCGATGACTCTGATGCCCTGGGCGGCCGCCGCGTCGAAGAGGGGTTTGCTGGAGGCGTCGGTGCCCCAGGTGCGGACCGTGTTGACGCCCATCGACTTCAGGTCGGGCATATAGCGCCCGGCGTCGGCGACGGCGGGCCCCCAGGTGAGTCCCTTGATCTGGTACGGGCTTCCGTCGACGGTCAGTTGCCAGTTGCCCTGCGAGCCGGTGACCTTGACGACGCCGCCGGCCGCCTGGGCCTGCTGGGCCGGCAGGACGAGTGCTCCCGCGGCGAGCAGGCCCGCGGTGAGGGGCGCCGCGATACGGCGCCGGGTGGTACGGGATCCGGTCATGAGTGTCCGTCCGGTGTACGGGTGAGGGGTGCGGGTGGGAGGGGGCGCGGGGTCCCGCCGGCCGGGATGTGCGCCGGGCCGGCGGGAGGCGTCCCGGTCAGGGAAGCCGGTAGTTCGCGTCGAGTGCCGCGCCCGCCTCGGGGTGCGTCTGGTCGTAGCCGCGGGCGTCGCACTGGAGTCCGCCGACGACGCAGTGGTCGACGAGCGCCTTGAGCGTCGGCGGGTCCCACACGTTGAAGAAGTCGTAGTGGAACGAGTAGCCGGCGCCGCTGGAGAGCCTGACCTGAGACATGTCACCGTTGACCGGGAAGGCCATCTTGAACTCGATCATCGGCAGGGCGACCGGGTGGTCGTCCGGGCAGATGTTGTTGTTCGTGCCGGGATTGACCACCGGATACGCCATGTGACTCTTGTGGTCCGGTGTGTCCAGGTACTTGCCGTCCCAGCAACTGGGCGCCTGGAAGCGGATGTTGAGCTGGACGTCGGCCGTGTTCGGGCACTGCTGCGGGAAGTCCACGTTGAAGTAGCTGTTGCCGCACTCCCATCCTTCGACGAATCCCCGGTGGTTGCGGAAGTCGGCGGCGGACTGCATGGGGCTGCCGACGACGAACCGCAGCCCCTTCGGGAAGGGCCGCACACTGGTGTAGTCGGTGACACCCGCCTTGTAGTAGATGACCTGCGGACCCACCGGCAGGACGGGCGTGTCACCTTTGAGCAGCGTCGGCATCCAGTACGCCGACTTGTCTCCCGGGGCCTTGCAGCTCGTCGAACCGGCGTCGAGCGAGGCGGTGGTGCTGGCCGCTTCGGTCGTGGTGTTGCCCATGAAGGTGTGATCGTGGGACTTGCCCGGCTGCCCCGGATAGACGATCGGATCGTCCGGCCTGGTGCGGGTGACCGAACAGTTCGCCTGGAACTCGTGGAAGTAGCGGTGCGTCGGATCCGCCTTGGACGGGACGACCCCGGTCACCTGCGGGTTCGCCAGGATGTAGCCGTCGCCGTCCGGGTCCTCGGGCGAGGAGAGTGTCGAGGCGGCCATCGCGTGGGCCGCGGGGACGGGCGCCGGTCCGGCCGGGGAAGACGCCGGACCGGACACGGGGTCGGCGCTCATCGCCACTCCGGCCAGGCCGAGCGAGGTCAGCACCAGCGCGCTGGACATCAGGATTCCTGAGACGATCTTCGATCTCCGTGCCATGGAGACCTCCTGCCACGTCGATGGGAACGGTGGGGGTCGGGCGACCGGGAGCGGCGATGAGCACGGTGCCGCCGGGCCGCCCGCGTGACGGGCCATCACATGTGCCGAGGGAACGGGAGAGCGCTCTCCCGCCGAGGAGTGTTGTGGCGGTTGCGCGGGAGTGTCAAGGGAGTCGACAAAGAATCACGGTGGCCCGTGGTGCGCGCACCTCTTGAACACAATCCCCCGGCCCGGATCGATCTCCGCCTGCCGCCATAGAGGCATGAACTATCCCAAATGCAGGGCGAGTTCTGGCTCGGACCGCAACAACCTCGGGGACTCCGGTCACAACTCTTGACGCTCCGTTCACCTGGATGAAGCATGCATCGGCAAGAGAGCGCTCCCCCGTACCTCCCATCGTTCACTTCCTGAACCAGGAGAGTCGCCCCCCATGTCTCGAACCCCCACAGACGTCCCGGAGCCCGGCCGTTCCACCGTCGCGCGGCGCACCGTCCTCGGAGCCATGGCGGCCGGCGCGGCGGCGCCCGGACTGCTCGCGCTGTCCTCGCCGGCGTCCGCCGCTCCCGCCGCGTCCGCCCAGCAGCCGTCGGCCCTTCCCGGCGGCGGCGATCTCGGCCCGAACGTCATCGTCTTCGACCCTTCGACACCGGGCATCCAGGCCAAGCTCGACCAGGTCTTCCACCAGCAGGAGTCCGCCCAGTTCGGCACGGGCCGCTACGCGTTCCTGTTCAAGCCGGGGACGTACAACGGGCTCAACGCCCAACTCGGCTTCTACACCTCGATCGCGGGCCTCGGCCTGTCGCCGGACGACACGGCGATCAACGGCGACGTGACCGTCGACGCCGGGTGGTTCAACGGCAACGCCACCCAGAACTTCTGGCGTTCGGCGGAGAACCTGGCCCTCACTCCGGTCAGCGGTACCAACCGGTGGGCCGTCGCCCAGGCCGCCCCGTTCCGTCGTATGCACGTGAAGGGCGGCCTCAACCTCGCCCCGAACGGCTACGGCTGGGCCAGCGGCGGCTACATCGCCGACAGCCGGATCGACGGCTCGGTCGGGCCCTACTCGCAGCAGCAGTGGTACACCCGCGACAGCTCGGTGGGCGGCTGGGTCAACGCCGTCTGGAACATGGTGTTCTCGGGTGTCCAGGGCGCGCCCGCGCAGTCCTTCCCGAACCCGCCGTACACCACGCTCGACACCACGCCGGTCTCACGGGAGAAGCCGTTCCTGTACCTCAACGGCAGTGAGTACCGGGTGTTCCTGCCCGAGAAGCGCACCAACGCGCGCGGCGTCACCTGGGGCAACGGCACCCCGCGCGGCTCGTCGCTGCCGCTCAGCCAGTTCTACGTCGCCAAGCCCGGTGTCACCGCCGCCACTTTGAACGCCGCGCTCACCCAGGGCCTCCACCTGCTGCTGACACCGGGGATCTACCACCTGGACCAGCCGATCCAGGTGAACCGCGCGGGCACCGTGGTCCTCGGTCTCGGGTACGCCACGCTGATCCCGGACAACGGCGTCACCGTGCTCAGGACCGCCGACGTCGACGGGATCCGGCTCGCCGGATTCCTGATCGACGCCGGGCCGGTCAACTCCGCGACCCTCCTGGAGGTCGGTCCGGCCGGGGCCTCGACGGACCACTCCGCCAACCCGACCACCGTGCAGGACGTCTTCGTGCGTATCGGCGGAGCCGGCGCCGGCAAGGCGACGACCAGCATGGTCGTCAACAGCCGCCACACGATCGTCGACCACACCTGGGTCTGGCGGGCCGACCACGGCACCGGCGTGGGCTGGGACACCAACCGGGCCGACTACGGCATCCGCGTCAACGGCGACGACGTCCTGGCCACCGGGCTCTTCGTCGAGCACTTCAACAAGTACGACGTGCAGTGGTACGGGCAGCGGGGCCGCACGATCTTCTTCCAGAACGAGAAGGCGTACGACGCGCCGAACCAGGCCGCCGTCCAGAACGGGAGCGTCAAGGGATACGCGGCCTACAAGGTCGCCGACTCCGTGACCACCCATGAGGGCTGGGGCCTGGGGAGCTACTGCTACTACAACGTGGACCCGACGATCGTCCAGCACCACGGCTTCGAGGCGCCGAACAAGCCGGGCGTGAAGTTCCACGATCTGCTCGTCGTCTCACTGGGCGGCCAGGGTCAGTACGAGCACGTCGTCAACGAGACCGGCGCGCCCACGTCGGGCACGTCGACCGTGCCGTCCACCGTGGTCTCGTACCCCTGACCGCCCCGCGCGGGGCCTGACGTCAGCAGGACGTCAGGCTCTTCAGGTCCACCGCGTCGGCCATCGCCTGCATCCCCTTGTCGTTGGGGTGCAGGTGATCGCCGCCGTCGAAGAACGGCAGGATCAGCCGCGGGTCGTACGGATTGCGCGTGATCCTGTCGAAATCCGTCACGGCGTCGAGCGCGCCGCTGTGCCTGATCCAGTCGTTGACGCCCTGGCGCACGGCCTCGGAGGCGGCGTCGTACTCGGACCAGCCCTTGAACGGCATGACGGTCGCGCCGACGACGCATTCGCCCGCCGCGTGGGCCCGGTCGATGATCTGTCGATAGCCGGCGATCATGTCGTCCACCGTGACACCGGAATGGGCCTTGATGTCGTTGATGCCTTCGAAGAGGAAGACCGTGCGAACCCCCGGCTGGGAAAGGACGTCACGCCGGAGTCTGTTCGGAGCGGCCTGCCCGGCGCCGTCCGCGAGCACCTTGTTGCCCGAGATCCCCTCGTTCGCCACCCCCTTCACGGTGAGCCCGGACGCGGCCTGGAGCCGCCGGGACAGATAGTCGGGCCAGCGGCGGTTCTCGTCCGTGGTCGAGGCCCATCCGTCGGTGATGGAGTCGCCGAGGGTCACCACCGAGCCGACGGCCGCCGGCGTCTCCACGTCGACCGCGTCCAGCCAGTACCAGGAGCCCATCGGATCGGTCCAGTTGGCCGCTCCCTCCTCGGCCGCGTGGTCGCCCGCGGTCGCGTAGTTGGTCCGCATGGCCATGCCGTGGCCGGTCGTCGGTCCCTGGACACCGGTCACGTACAGGCTGACGACCAAGTCGCTCTGGGCGGCCAGTTCTCCGGGCAGCGGATCGCTGAACACGGTCTCGCCGGCCGGGACGGTGACGGACGCGGCCCCGCCGAACGACAGCCGCCGGTTGGAGCCGTGCACCAGTTCCGCACCCTGCTTCCGCAGCCCGGCGTACGCGCTCGCGAAGGTCACCGGGTGCTCGCCGAAGGCGTTGGACAGCCGGATCCGCATGTTCGTGCCGCCGACGCTGGTACGCACGACCAGCCGGTAGCTGCGGTCGGCGGGGCCCGCGCCCTGCCGGTCGGCACTGGCACCCCACGTGACCACGGAGTGCTTCGCCCGCGACACGGCGACGTGCGTCACCGGCGTGTCCGACGCGACACCCGGACGCGCCGCCGCCGAGGCGGTCAGGGGTCCGTAGACCGCGAGGAGCAGCGCCGATACGACGCCCACGGCGCGGCGGCGCACCCGGGCGCCGCTCATCCGAGGCCCCGCAGGGTGACGGATCCACCGGGATCGAGGCTGATCCTGTGTGAGGCACCGCCCATGACGACGGTCGTCTCGCGGCCGCCGACGCTCTTCAGCGTGGCCCGGGTCACCTTGCCGTCCTTCCAGCCGAGGTCGACGACGAAGCCGCCGCGGACGCCCACGCCGGACACCGAGCCGGATGCCGCCCAGGCGGCGGGCAGGGCGGGCAGCAGCTCGATGTGTCCGGGCCGTGAGTAGACCAGCATCTCGACGATCGCCGCTGGGGTGCCGAAGTTCGCCTCGATCTGGAAGATGCCGCGGCCCGTCTCCACCTCGTACATGTCGAAGAGGTTCATCGCACTGCCGTTGCTGCCGTCGACCGACGGCTTCAGGTTGTCGACGACCAGCCGGTAGGCGTTCTCCGCGTTCTTCAGCCGCGCCCAGCACAGGCTGCGCCAGGCGTTGGCCCAGCCGAAGCTGTTCATCCCGCGCGCCGTGAGCAGGGCGGTCGCACCGTCGAGGATGTCCTTCGGCGTGGAGCCGTCCGGCCGGATCCGGTCGCCGGGGAAGAGGCCGATGAGCGGGGAGAGGTGCCGGTGGGTGGTCTCGCCGAGGTTGTCGGGTGACATCCACTCCTCCAGCCAGCCGGTCCTGGGGCTGACCACGGGCAGGTACAGGCGCCCCCGCAGACCGTCGACGGTCCTGCGGTAGGCGGCGTCCTTCCCGAGCGCCTCGGTAGCGGTGCGGTAGTTGCCGAAGAGGTTCCACACCAGTTCCTGGGCGTACGTGATGCCCTTGGCGTCGAGAGGGCCCTGCTCGGGCGACCAGTCGCTGTCGGCGATCAGTACCTCGCGCTCGGTCCCGGACGCGTCGGTGACGGTCGTGGTGATGAGTCGGGCCTCCCAGAACTGTACGGCGCCCTTGAGGAGGGGGTAGATCTTCTTGAGGTAGGCGCGGTCCTGCGTGTACTCATAATGCTCGAACAGGCTCTGGCAGATCCAGGCGTTGCCGGCCGGGTGCCACCACCAGCCGCCCCCGCCATAGGGGTTGGTGGAGATCGCCACGGTCCAGCCGGCGATCCTTCCGCTGGAGTTGCGGTACCGGTTGCTGGAGTCGTTGAACAGCCGCTGGGTGACCTCCGTCCAGTCGGGAAGCTGTACGAGGCAGTAGTCGGTGAAGGCGTCGAAGCAGGCGGACAGGCCCGCCCGGTCGGCCATCCAGTAGTTCATCTGGAGGTTGATGTCGGTGTGGTAGTCGGCCATCCAGTCCGGGTCGTTGCCGTCCAGCCAGGGGCCCTGAAGACCCATCGGGAGGCTCCCCCGCGATCCGGAGATCATGAGGTAGCGGCCGAACTGCAGGTAGGCGGCTTCGAGTTCCGGGTCGGGGATGTCGTCCCGGTGGCGTGCCAGCAGCCGCTCCGCGGTGTCCAGTTCGCGCTGCGCGGCGGAGGACGCACCGAGGTCGATGTCCAGTTGTCCGAACACGGCCCGAAAATCGGCGACATGCGTGTGCAGCAGGGTGTTCGCCGAGTGGTCCGCCGCGTTCAGGACCTTGGCCCTGGCGAGGCGCTCCGGTGCCAGCGAGGGGTCGCGGAACTTCGTCGCCCCGTCGGGCACGTAGTTGGTGCCGCCGCTGACGACGACGGTGAGGTCCTTGCAGCCATTGAAAACGATCGACGTACCGTCGGCCCGGACCCTGCCCGTGCCGCTGTACGCGGTGACGGCGGCGCCGTACTTCAGGCCGTTGGCCAAGGAGGCGCCGAACGACGTGCAACGGCCCGCGTTGCTGGTGGTGGTGGACTCGCCGTGGGTGCCCGCGAGGGAGACGGTACCGGTGTAGGAGCCGCCGCCCTGCTGGGAGAAGTACAGGACGATGGCGTCGTCGGGGCGGCTGGCGAAGATCTGCCGCCGGTAGGTGACACCGGAGATGTCGTACGAGGTGCTGATGAGTCCCTGGGCCAGGTCGAGGGAGCGACGGTAGTTGTTGACGTTGCCCAGGTCGTGGTCGGGGAGGGCGACGGTGAGCTCGGCCAGCATCGTCAGGGAGCCGAAGTCGTCGCGTCCGTAGGGGAATTGGCCGTCACTTTGCAGCTTGTCGTTGAGACCGCCGGTCCACAGGGTGGCGTCGGTGATCATCAGGAGTTCGTCGGCGGGGTCGTTGCTCGCGAGCGCGCCGAGACGCCCGTTCCCGAGCGGCAGCCCCTGCTCGATCATCGACCCGGCGGAGCCGGGAGCCTGCCACCACAGCCGGTTCTTCGCGGCGTCGGCGGCGGACAGCATGGGCGATGCGGTGGGGCGCGGAGGGGCCGCCGAGGCGGTGAAGGCGGCCGGACCGCCCAGTGCGGCGGCCGCGCCGGCTGCGGCGGCGAGGGCGAGGAAGCCTCTGCGGCTGGGGGTGTTGTCGCGTGCTGCGATGTACTGAACGTCCACGGTCGTGCACTCCATATCCGGGAGCGGCTCATGCGGGAACGACGGCTGCGGACCGTCGGCTGGTGCGGGTCCCCGCGGGGCCCGGGTGGTGTCACCGGGCCCCGCCGGAAGCGGGTCGGGCGGACGGCGGAACTCGGTCGAGCCGCCGGTCCCGGACCGACCGCGGGACTCCGACCTACTGTGGAACGACGATCCTGTCGATGTCGGGGGCGTATCCGCCGCCGCTGTCGAAGGTGATCGTGTTGGGGCCCGCCTTCAGCGCCAGTTGGACGCTGACCGTCTCGGCCGTGCTCCAGTCTCCCGTGGAGGGGAACTTCTCGCTGGTGCCGTTGCCGCTGTCGGAGGAGACGGTCACCGAGCGGGGGTCGCCGCTGACGTAGGCGACCCGGACGGTGTAGATGCCGTCCTTCCTCACCGTGACGTCGTTGAACCGCAACGTGCCGCCGGTGTAGAGGCCGCCGACCTTCTTGCCGCCGGAGCAGGCGTCGCAGCCGGCGACCGAGGCGTTGCCCGACAGGGTGTTGGCGGCGGACTCGGCCTCGTAGCTCGTGGTGGTCGGTGTGCCGCCGCCGGGCTCGACGGTGAACAGCCGCGAGCCGTGTGCGGGCAGCGCCTCGGTGATCTTGTTCTTGTAGGTGCCGAGGTCCGCCTTGTTCCACAGGTCGCGCACGGAGGCGTTGCCGGTGAATCCGAGGGAGGCCCACTGGGCGGTGACGGACGCCGGGGAGTCGGCGAGGTTGAACAGGGCGACGGTGTGGCTGCCGTCGGCGTTCTCGGTGCCCCAGACCTGCTGGTCACCGACGGTGGTGACCGGACGCGCGACGGGCGAGTCGTTCTGGTCGACGGCGATGACTTCCTTGTCGGTCAGCAGGGAGACGCCGTAGCTGTCCAGTTTGGTGAGGTCGTCACCGGTGAACAGCGGCGACTTGTTGATGGCCCACAGGGTCATGTAGCTCTGCCGCTCGGCCTTGGTGAGGCCGTCCATCTCGCCGTTGCCGACGTCGAGGCTGTCCAGGTCGTTCCAGCCGCCCGGCCCTGCCTTGCGGCTCCACGCGGGGGCGTCCTCCCACCGGTCGTCGACCGAGTTCTCCCAGGTGACGAGGGTGTTGCAGTAGCACTCGACATCGGTGTCGATGCGCCAGCCGTCGGAGTACTTCTTCCAGTCGGCGGCGTGGCCGATGTCGAGCGACCAGGAGAGTTCGAGGTGGATCGGGCGCCCGGTGGCGGATATGGCCTTCTGCCAGGCGGCGACGTCGGGGACGTTGTCGTAGTTGTCACCGGACTTGGAGGAGCCCGGCCCCACGCCGTCCAGCTTGAGGAAGTCGTAGCCCCAGTCGGCGAACTGCCGCGCCTGCGAGTCGATGTACTTCTGCGCGCAGGGGTTGTCGAAGTTCAACTTGTAGGCGTTGTCCCAGCCGTTGGTGGTGCGCAGGTCCGGGTAGGCGACGTCGGCGGTGGTGCAGTCGGGGGCGTTCCGGACCGGCGTCCTGCCGTCGCCGTACGCCCCCTTCTCCAGGCCGACGGGCAGGTAGATGCCGGCCTTGAGGCCCTTGGAGTGGATGTGGTCGGCGACCGACTTCATGCCGTGCGGGAAGCGGACCGGGTCGGGTCTCTGGAGTCCGTACCGGTCGAAGCCCGGCTTCCAGGTCTTGTCCATCCACCATCCGGCGTCGATGTCGACGTGGTCGTAGCCGTAGTTCTTCAGCTTGGCGGCGAGGGCGTCCGTCTGCTTCAGGACGTTCGCCTCGGTGAGGTAGCTGTAGTCGCCGTCCGGGTTGAGGCCCGGATACTTCGACGACTGCATGCTCCAACTCGACCAGCCCATGTACGGCTTGGCGGCGACGGGGGTGGTGACGGGGGTCTCGCGCGGTACCGGGGTCTTGGCCTGTGCAGCCGGGACGGTCGCCGCGAGGCTCGCCGTGAGGGCGAACACCGCCACGGCTCTCAGGGTGCGTACAGGCAGGACGGAATACGGGGACAACCACATGGGTCGCGCCTCCTGTGGGGGGTCAGGGTTGGGGCGGCTCAGCCCTTGCCCGAGCCGAGGTGCATGGCTGTTCTGGCTGTTCTGGCTGTTCTGGCTGTTCTGGCTGTTCTTCAGTACGTGCTGGTCGGTGCGTGTGCCGTTGGGCGCGCGCCCGCCCCTGAGGGCGTGGCGCTCTTCAGCGCGGGTCCGTGGTGATGAAGGACTGGATCGCGGTGGCCGCCGCTCCGCGCGCCCACTCCTCGAAGGGCAGCGGCCGGGTCTGTACGTCGCAGTCCGCGGCCGAGCCGAAGGCGGCCGCGGCGAACGCGTCACGGATCTGCTCGGCGAACAGGTCGTAGGCGGCCAGACCCTCACCGGAGATGATCACGCGCTCGGGGCCCAGTAGGTTGGCCACGGTCGCTATGCCCCGGCCGATGGCCGCTCCCGCCCGGGCGTACACCTCCCGGGCGCCGGGGTCACCGTCGTGGGCGAGGGCCAGTGCCTCGGTGGCGTCGGCGACGCTCACGCCGGTGACCTCCCGGATCCGGCCGACGATCGCGGGGTCCGAGGCGATCGCCTCGACGCAGCCCCGGTTGCCGCAGTGGCAGCGGGGACCGGCCGGGTCGATCGCCACATGCCCGATCTCGCCGGCGACGCCGTGCGCACCCGCCACCACCTGTCCGTGCACCACCAGACCGCAGCCGATGCCCGCGCCGACGGTCACCAGCGCGAAGTCGGACAGCCCCACCCCGGCCCCGAACCACTGCTCGGCAACCGTCAGCGCCCGGACGTCGTTGTCGAGCGTGACCGGCAGTCCGGTCGTGGCCGCGACCAGTTCGGCGAGGGGAATGTCTCGCCACTCCAGGAACGGCGAGTAGCGCACCACCCCGGCCGCCCGGTCCACGTCACCCGAGACGGCGAGGCCGAGCCCTCGGACCTGCACCCCGAAGCCGTCCGCCTCAGTCAGCAGTTCCTGTACGAGCCCCGTCACGGAGGTCAGTACCGCCCTGGGTTCGCGGGAGGTGAGCGGAACGCGCCGGGCGACCCGGATGCGGCAGCACAGATCGGTGAGTACGGCGATGAGCTCGTCGCCCGTCACCTTGATCCCCAGGAACAGGGCCCTCCCGCCGTCGACCCGCACCGGGTTGGCGGGCCGCCCGAGGACGGGCTGCCGTGCGTCCTCGGCGATGTCCTCCACGAGGTAGCCGGCCTCGATCAGCGGCCGGACAGCCTTGGTGACCGCCGCCGCCGACAACCGGGTCCGCCCCGCCATCTCCGACCGTGTGAGCGGGCCGTGGGACAGCACGGTGGTGAAGATCTGGGAAGCGGCCGGTGTGTGGGCCGGGAACGCCTCGGTGAGAGAGGTCGAGCGCATGGCCGGAACCTAGGGCCTTTATTTTCTGCTGTCAATGAAAGAAGCAGGACTCTCCTGATGATGCTTCAGAAGGCCTCTGTGATCTGCGAATTCAGGAATGTGAGCACCCATTGACACACGATCCAAGGCCGAGGTTGGCTTTCCCTTGTCTCGTACGTGAGCATCACCGAACGCGAGGACCCATGTCGCCGATCTCCTTCGCCCCGGACACCGGGGTCTGGCTGCTGTCCACACCGCGCACCTCGTACGCGCTGAGGATCGACGGGACCGGGGCGCCCTGCCATGTCGCCTGGGGCCCGCGACTGACGCCGACGGAGGCCGGGGAGCTCGCCGGGCCACCCGCGCCCGAGGCCAGCAGCTTCGAGGGCGGGCCGCCCGTCGGGGAGGAGCTGCCCGTCGACGGCGGCACGCGCTACGGACCGCCGTCACTGCAGGTGCGGTTCGCGGACGGCTCCCGTGCCTTCGAGTGGCAGCCGACCGGCCATGAGGCCGACCGGGGCGAGCTGACCCTGTCGTTCCGTGACCGCCGCTACCCGTTGCGGGTGGCGCTCCACTACCGGGTGTACGAGGACACCGACGTCATCGAGCGCTGGACCGTCGTCCGCAACGACGGAGACGAGCCCGTCACCCTGTTCCGCGCCGACTCCGCCGCCTGGACCCTGCCGCCGCTGCGGGACTACCGGCTGAGTCGTGTCACGGGCCAGTGGTCCGCCGAGAGCCAGTTGCGCCGCGACCGACTGCCGTACGGCGAGACCGTGTTGACCAGCCGTCGCGGGATCACCAGCCACCACGCGAACCCGTGGCTGATGCTCGACGCGGGTGAGGCGACGGAGGACCACGGACGGGTGTGGAGCGCCGCCCTCGCGTGGAGCGGGAGTTGGCGCGTCACCGTGCAGCGCACCCCCGACGGGCGGGCCGGATTCACCGGTGGCCCCGGCCAGGACGGCACGACCGTGCCACTGGCGCCGGGCGAGGAGTTCACCACTCCCCCGTTCGCGGGACTGTGCACCGACGGCGGATTCGGCGCGGCCGGCCACGCCTGGCACGCGTACGTCCTGGCCCATGTCCTGCCTCATGCCGACGAGTTCGCCCCGGTGCTCTACAACTCCTGGGAGGCCACCGGCTTCGATGTCGACGAGGCCGGGCAGATGGCGCTCGCCGAGCGGGCGGCGGCGCTCGGCGTGGAGCTCTACGTCGTCGACGACGGCTGGTTCGGGGCGCGCCGCAGCGACCGGGCGGGCCTCGGCGACTGGACACCGGCGTCCGACCGGTTCCCGGACGGGCTGGCCCCGCTGGTCCGCGCGGTGCACGGGCTCGGGATGCGCTTCGGCCTCTGGGTGGAGCCCGAGATGGTGAACCCGGACAGCGACCTGTACCGCGAACACCCCGACTGGGTAATGCACTTCCCCGGCCGCCCCCGCTCCGAGCTGCGCAACCAGCTCGTCCTCAACTTCGCCCGCCGCGAGGTCGCCGACTGGGCCCACGGCTGGCTGACCCGGCTGGTCGGCGACCACGGCGTCGACTTCCTCAAGTGGGACATGAACCGCGCGTTCAGCGAGGCCGGCTGGCCCGACCGGCAGGACGGCACCGACCGCCTCGGGCCCGCTTACGTGCGCAATCTCTACGGCGTCCTCGACCGTCTTCGGGCGGACCACCCGGCGCTGCGGATCGAGACGTGCAGCGGTGGCGGCGGCCGGGTCGACCTGGGCATTCTGGCCCGCACGGACCAGGCTTGGGCGTCCGACAACACCGACGCCGCCGACCGCATGGGGATCCAGCAGGGCTACGGCCAGATCTACCCCGCCCGCACGATGGGCGCCTGGGTGACCGACGTACCCAACCAGCTCACCGGCCGTACGGTCCCGCTGCGCTTCCGCTTCCATGTCGCGATGGCCGGGGCGCTCGGCATCGGGGGCGATCTCACCCGCTGGTCCGAGGAGGAACGACGCGAGGGGGCCGCGCTGGTCGCGCTGTACAAGGAGGTCCGCCATCTCGTCCAGCACGGCAGGCTGGACCGGCTGTCGCCGCCCGCCGAGGACTCGGTCTGCGTGGTGCAGTACACCGCCTCGGACGCCTCGGAGACCCTGCTGCTCGCCTACCGGCGCGTCTCCCGTCACGGCGCGCCGAGGCTGCCGGTCAGGCCGCGCGGCCTGACCCCCGGGGGCCGCTACCGCGACGCCCGCACCGGCGTCGTGCACCACTCCACGGTGCTCCTCGAGTACGGGCTGGACCTCGACCTGCCGGCGGGCGACTGGTCGAGCACGGCGGTGCACCTCGTCCGGGAGGACTGACACTCCGTCGATGTGCCGACGGTCGCCGGATGTCGCTCTCGCCCTCCGGGGCGCCCGTCAGTACCGCTGGGCCTTCGCCAGGACCGGGGTGAGCTGGGGCTCGGCCGGCTGCCTGCTGATCACGACCGGCTGCGCCTTCTTCCCCGGTTCGAGGTTCTCCTTGCCGACGTACGCCGTCTCCACGACCTTCCCGTCGGGGTTCTTGAAGTCGACCTGCACGGCGTACGACGCCGTCTTGCCCGACTTGTTGGTGATGGTCACGACCACGGCGCGCAGCCCGCCGGTCTCCGAGGTGGGCAGGCCGGTCATGCTGACCTCGGAGGTCGCGTTGCCGCCGCCCTTGACGTTCTTCAGTTCCTTCTGCGCGGTGGCGGCGGCGCGGGCCGTGTCGGCGGAGACCGACGCCGCGAACTCCGAGGCCCTGGCCGACACCGAGGCCGCCGCCGACGACGCCCGCCCGGTCGCCGACTCGATGATCGAGGAGGCCGCCGAGGCGATGGCGGACGGCGGCGTGCCCGTGAAGTTCGACGCGTTCGGCGGGGTGGGCCTGGGGGTGACCGAGGCCGTACTGCCGCCACCACCGTTGTCCGAGCTGCACGAGACGAGAACGGATCCGCACGCGATCACGGACAGCAGGGCAGCGATACGCCGTGGTCCGCTCCGGCCGTGGGGGACGCGTCTGCTCATGGGGCTCGCCTCTTCCTGCCGTACGGGGCACGGGGACTCGTCTCTTCCTTCCGTACGGACTCCCTCATGCTCCGTGCCGCGCCCGGTGACGGCGAACCACGGGGGCCCATTGGGGTGGCGTGGACCGTGTCAGTGCTCGTTCCGTGCTCCGTCGAGCCACGCCTGCGAGATCGCCAGGGCCGCCGCCATGATGCTCACCTGCGGGTTGACCTCGGGGCAGCCCGGCAGGACCGAGCCGTCCGTGACGAGGACCCCGTGGACACCGCGGAGCCTGCCCTCGGGGTCGGCGGGTGCCCGCCGCGGATCGGAGCCCGCCGCGACCGTGCCGGTCGGGTGGAACGCCGACACGCGCAGATCGCGGGCGCCGACCGAGGCGAGCAGTTCGTCGAGCGCGTCCAATGAGCCGGCCCGAGGCGCGCCGGGGACTCCGGTGAGGACCTCCGTCGCCCCGGCGGCGAAGAGCAGACGACCCATGGCGCGTACGGCGGTCATCAGCCGGTCGCCGTCGCGCGGGTCGAGGTCGTAGCGTACGAGCGTCCGTTCCCGGCCCCTGACCTGGCCGGAGGGGTGGTCGGCGATCATCGCGCCGAGGGTCGCCAGCCGGTCCGCGCCTTCCAGTTCGCGGCGCAGTTCCCGGCCGAGTCCGGGCAGGACGAAACTGCTCATGCCGGGTGGGCTCGCGGTCGCCTCGACGAGGATCCCGCCCGCGTGCAGTTCCTCGACCCCGACGCTCTGCAGTACCCCCCGCCAGGCCGTCACCGGCTCGGCGAAGCGTCCGGCGACGCTGGTGGCCGGGTGGACGCTGAGATTGCGGCCCAGGCGGGGGTGTCCGCCCAGGCCCGAGCGGCGCAGCAGCGGCGGGGTGGACAGGGTCCCGGCCGCCGCTACGACGAGGGGGCTGAGGATCTCCAGTTCGCTGCCGTCGGGGCGGCGCACCCGGACCCCGGCCGCGCGGGGCGGGCCGGGAACGTCGTGGTCCACGAGGATGCGGCGGACCCGGGCGCCAGTGACGATCCGGGCGCCGGCGGCGCAGGCGTCGGGCAGGACGGAGAGCTGCACACTCTGTTTGGCGCCGGTGGGACAGCCCACCACGCACTGGCACGAGCCCTTGCAGCCGGGGGCGTTGCGGCGCAGCGGGGCGGCCCGCCAGCCGAGCCGCTCGGCGCCGGCGAGGGCGAGCAGGCCGTTGTTGCCGAGGACGTCGAGGGGTTGGGGCGCGACGCGCAGGGTGCGCTCGGCCTCGTCGAGGAAGCGGCCGAAGCCGTCGGCGAGTCCGAACCCGAAGGTGCTGCTCCAGCGCGCCAGAACGTGGTCCGGAGTCCGGTAGCAGGTACCGGAGTTGACCACGGTGGTGCCGCCGACGGCACGGCCGACGGGCAGCAGGATCGGCGGGCTGCCGACGGCCACCGTGGCGCCGCCGTCGCGGTACAGCTCGGCGAACCGGTCGAGTGGTGCCCGGCGGCCGAAGGACGCCGTCGAGTGGTGCCGGCCCTCCTCCAGGACGACCACGCTCAGTCCGGCGCGCGCGAAGGTCCGCGCGGCCGTCGCGCCGCCCGCGCCCGATCCGACGACGATCACGTCGGCGCTGCTGCGGGCGGGCCAGTCCTCCGCCGGAGTGCAGTCGAGGGGCGGGTCCGGCGGCGCGGTCACGGGCGAGGCCGCGGCCGGTGTCCGTTCGGTGCCCGCGGCCAGCAGTACGGGCACCTTGAGGAGATCCAGCAGCGGGGCGAGCCGAGGCCGTGCGGCCAGCGAGCGGAGTACGTCCTCCCGTTCGCCGGGGCCGAGGGCCGCCAGTCGTCTTCCGGTGCGCGCCACGGCGTACGTGTCCAGGGCCGCGACGGCGGTGCGCACCCCGGCGCGGGCGGCCAGGGGCAGGGAGGCGAGCACCGCGTCGAGGCGGTGCGGCACCCGGGCGGCCCACTCGGCGCCGCCGTCGTCGGCGAGCAGCGCGGCGACGAGCCCGTCGGCGGTCACCGTTCGCCCGCCTCGGCGTGCGCGGTGCCGTCCAGCACCCAGGAGGACTCCGGGCGCCAGTGGCCCCACCAGCGCTCCAGGACGATCCGGGCGTCGGCGGCCTCGCTGTTGCGGCACAGGGCGCGGGCCCCGTCGGGGTCGCGGTATTCGAGGGTGAGGGTCCGCTCGGCGGGCTGGTTCACCTCGACGCGGATGCGGCGCAGCGCCGTTCGGCCGGTGACCGTCCACTCGGGCAGGCCGAACACGGCCTTGAAGCGTCCGGCTCCCAGCCGGCCGATCGCCGAGCGCTCCGGCCGCCGCGGCCAGGTGCGGCCGCTCCGGCGCAGGCGCAGGAAGACGAGCGGGGGCAGGCGTCGCAGCGCGGGCCGGCCGGACACGGCGGCGACGATCTCCAGGACGTCGCCGTCGCCGAGGTCCGCGTGCAGCCAGGTCCACCGGTGCGCGTTGCCGTGCCCGTAGATCCGGGCCGAGGCGCCGGGAGCGCCGCGCAGGTTCAAGGTCGTTCCCTCGTACGTGAATTCGCCGTCGTACGTGGATCGGGCGGCCGGGAGCATCTGGGCGGCGGGCAGCACGGGGCGCCGCCATGACCAGCGGGGGAAGGTGAACAGCGCCGGCGCTTGCGGCTGTTCGGTGAGCTTCCAGCGGAAGTCGCCGGCACTGCCGGTCAGTTGTCCGGGCGTACAGCTCACCGTCCCGGTCGCGAAGCCGTCCGTGGGCCGGGTCCAGGGGACGGGCCCGAAGCGGGCGTGCCGCACCTCGTCGTCGCGGGGGAAGACCGCGGCCCACCCGTGGGCGAACGGCTCGGATCCGTCGGTAGGCGCGACGAGTTCGTGGTGGAGCCAGACTCCGGTGCCGCTCGCCGGGTCGGTGACGGTGGTGTACCAGACCTCGGTGCGGCCGGGGGTGCCGTTCCAGCGCGGCGCCGAGTGTTCGGCGGGGTCCTGGCGGCGCGGAAAGCGGAAACCGAGCAGGAAGGGGACGAGTCCGGTGGTCACCGGGAAGCGCAGGACGCCCTCGCCCACCCGTGCGTCGCCCTCGTACAGGGTGAACGGCAGGACGGTCATCGAGGCGAGGGGGCGGCGCGGGGTCACCGACTTCCAGCCGTCCAGGGTGAGGCGCCGCCCGCCCGCGGTGAAGGTGAGCCGGTAGCGGATGCGCCGCCGGGCGATCGGCGACACCTCCAGCTCGCCCTCGGCGTGGGGGTCGTCGGCGCGGCCGGTGATCCGCGCCCGGCCGGTCAGGCGGGCCTGTGTCGTCCGGTGCGGGAGCAGGACCCGGTCGGCGGCGGCGCGCAGGTCCAGCCGGATGCGCCGCTCCCCCGGTTCGCCGTCGAGGCGGACGGTCCCGAGCATGGTCTCGGTGAACACGGTGCCCCTCACGCGAGGCCCTCCAGCATGATGCGCTCGGTGACCCGCAGATAGGTGTCGGCCGCGGTGTGCGCGCGCCGGGCGTCCTGGTCGGTCACGGCTTCCACGACGGGCGCCAGCCTCTGGTGGGCGGCCTCCGGGTCGGTGAAGGGGCCCTTCAGCAGGGAGCGGACGGGCAGGTAGGCGTTGAAGAGGGTGTTCGTCAACAGGACGTAGACGCGGTTGCCGGTGGCGCGGGCCAGCGCGCGGTGCACCTCCACATCGGCCAGTTGCACCGCGTCGGCGCCCTCGGCCCGTCGTACGGCCGCGAGCAGCGCGCTCAGCTCGGCCCGCTGTGCGCGGGTGCCGCGCTTCGCGGCCCGCTCGGCGATCAACGCGCCCACCCCGCGCCGCACTTCGAACACCTCGCGCACCCAGGTCGCGTCGTGCCGCACGAGCATGGGCAGCAGATCCGCTCCGCCGAGCCGGGCGTAGTCCCGCACCCGGGTCCCGACCCCGTGCCGGGTCTCCAGCAGCCCGGCCTGTACGAGCCGCCCGAAGGCGTGCTTGAGCGTGGTGCGCGTGACCCCGTACCCGTCGGCCAGCCGCCGCTCCGGAGGAAGGTAACTCCCCGCCGGATGGCGGCCGTCGAGTATGTCCGTGCGCAGCCGGTCCTCCAGGACGTCCACGATGGTCTCGCGCGGCAGAGCCTCCACGGTTTCCCCTTCCGGGCAACTGGCTGAGTGGATGAGCCACTGAACCAGTGGGGTCTGCCGGGGTCAATCCCCTCGACAGCGTTCCGCCCGAACTCGCCTGGAGTGAAAGCAAGTTGGACCGGACCAACTTTGTATGAATCGTTGACACGCACGTTGCCTCGGCGCAATCCTGAGAGCGCTCTCAAGAGGAAGCGGACGGTCTTCGTCCGCGGGATTCCCACCTCGCTGAACCCCCACATCTAGGAGGCAGAGAGTGCGCGTACACACCAGATGGCCGGCTTGGGCGGTGGCCTCGGCCACGCTCTCCGCGGCGTTGCTCACCTTCGGGGCACCCTCCCGCGCCGAAGCCGCGGTCCCGGCGACCATCCCCCTCACGTTCACGAACAACTCGGGCCGCAGCGAGCAGGTCTACGTATACGACCTCGGCACGCAGCTCTCGACGGGGAAGCAGGGCTGGGCCGACGCGAGCGGCGCGTTCCACGCGTGGCCCGTGGGCGGGAATCCGCCGACTCCCGCGCCCGACGCGTCGATCGCGGGTCCGGCCAACGGCCAGTCGAAGACGATCCAGCTCCCCAAGTTCTCCGGACGGATCTACTTCTCGTTCGGGCAGAAGCTCGACTTCCGGGTCACGACCGGCGGACTCGTGCAGCCGGCCGTGCAGAATCCGAGCGACCCGAACCACAACATCCTCTTCAACTGGTCCGAGTACACGCTCAACGACTCCGGTCTGTGGCTCAACAGCACCCAGGTCGACATGTTCTCGGCCCCGTACGCCGTCGGGGTCAAGCTCGCCGACGGCACCACGAAGAGCACCGGCCACCTCAAGGCGGGCGGCTACAACGGCTTCCTCAACGCCCTGCGGAGCCAGCCGGGCGGCTGGGCGAACCTCATCCAGACGCGGTCCGACGGCACGGTTCTGCGGGCGCTCGCCCCGGGGCACGGCATCGAGGCGGGCGCGCTGCCGGCCACCGTCATGAACGACTACATCAACCGCGTGTGGACGAAGTACAGTTCGTCGACCCTGACGGTGACACCGTTCGGCGACCAGCCGAACACCAAGTACTTCGGCCGGGTCTCGGGCAACGTCATGAACTTCACCAACAGTTCCGGTGCGGTCGTCACCAGCTTCCAGAAGCCCGACGCGGACAGCATCTTCGGCTGCTACAAGCTGCTCGACGCGCCCAACGACCTGGTGCGCGGCCCCATTTCACGTACCCTGTGCGCGGGCTTCAACCGCACCACGCTCCTGACCAACCCGAACCAGCCGGACACCTCCTCCGCCAACTTCTACGCGGACGCGGTGACCAACCAGTACGCCCGCAACCTCCACGCGCAGATGGCCGACGGCAAGGCCTACGCGTTCGCGTTCGACGACGTCGGCAACCACGAGTCCCTCGTCAACGACGGCAATCCTCAGGGCGCCTTCGTCACGCTGGACCCGTTCAACTGACGCGAGTCGCGCCGAAGCCGGTGCGGGGGCGGGTCCTCCGCGGGACCTGCCCCCGTACCCGCGCCTCGCAGGTACGGGGGGGGGGGAGAAGCACATCGCGGGCGTCGCACGTCGCCGGCGCCACCTGCCGTCGGTGTCACCTGCCGTCGGTGTCACCCGTCGCCGGTGTACCCGTCGTCGCTGTAACTGTCGTCGCTGGAATCCAGGCAGAGCACGGGAACCCGCTGGACCAGGTTGTTCGCGAAGCCGCCCCGGTTCCAGGGCTGGTCGAGCGGCTGGGTGTGCCCTTCGGCGTCGGTGGCGCGCGCGCTGAGGACATGGCGGCCGGGGGTCGCCGTCCAGGTGTATCGCCAGCCCCGCCAGGCCCAGGGGTGGGCGCCCGCCCGGTCCAGCTCGGCCGGGCGCCAGGAGCGCCCCTCGTCCGTGCTGACCTCGACCCGGGTCACCGGCGCGCGCCCGGACCAGGCCCGTCCCGTCAGGGCGACGGCGCCCGGCGCGACCACCCGCGCCCGCGACATGAAGTCGGGGAAGCCCGGCGGGACCAGCAGGGCGCGCGGGACGATCCGGGTGACCGGTTCGCCCTCGTCACCGGCGTTCTGCCGGAGCCGGTACGCCACGGCCTGCTGGAACCCCTCGAACCGTGTCCTCGTCACCGTGATCCGACGGAGCCACTTCACCTGCGCCATGCCGTACCAGCCCGGCACCACCAGCCGCAGGGGATGTCCGTGCTGCGGCGGCAGCGGGGCGCCGTTCATCGCGTAGGCCACCAGGACCTCGGGCTCGTCGCACCGCGCCACTTCCAGCGGAAGGGCACGCTGGTAGTCCTGCTCGACCCCGCGCTCGACGCCGTGGTCCGCGCCGGTGAACACCACGTCCACCGCGTCCTGTTCGACCCCGGCCTCGGCGAGCAGCACCCGCAGCGGCACGCCTGTCCACTCGGCCGTCCCTACCGCCTCCACCAGCCACGGCTGACTCACCGGCCGCGGTATGAGCAGGGCGCGCCCGTTGCCCGCGCACTCCATGGTCACCCGCTGCCTGACCGCGGGATACGTCTTCAGCTCGTCGACACCGAGCAGCAGCGGGCGCCGCACCCGCCCGCCGAGAACGAGCCGCCATGAGGCCTCGTCCGCGTACGGGATGTCGTAGTGCGTCAGTACGTAGTGCAGCCCCGGCGGAGTGACCTCGTACCGCAGGGCCTCCAGCGGCAGTCCGTGGTTCCGGGCGGCCAGAGCCAGTTCCTCGGCGCTGATGCCCTCGTCCGGGCCGGCCAGCCGAGCGGGTGCGCTCATGTCCTCGAGGCGATGACCCATGGATCCATTGTCCGCCCGCCCCAGGCGTCGGCGCTAGGCGGCGGGCGGGGCAGTGCGCGGGCAGACGCTGCGGTCCACCAGATCGCGCCAGCCGGACTCCAGCCGCTCCTGCGGCATGGCGCGCTGGCGGGTCAGGTGGCCGATCAGGGCGGGATCGAGGTATCCCATCAGGGTCTGGGCGACGAGCTCCGTGTCCGTGTCCGCGCCCGTCTGCCGCAGCAGCATGCACACATGCATGAAGCGGACCCGGTACGGCGCGGAGGTGAAGCGGCGGGTGGCCTCGGGCTCGGCGGCGAGATAGAGATCGAGCTGTTCGGAGGTCTGGCGCAGGGCGTGACACCCGAAGGCGTGCAGCCGCTCCACCGGTGACGCGCCGGGGCCGAGCGGAGCCGGACCGGTGATGAAGGCGGTCTGGAAGCGCTGCTCGGTGTGGTCGAGCAGCGCCATCAGCAGGCCGGTGCGGTCCCCGAAACGGCGGAAGACGGTCCCCTTGCCCACGGCCGCCGCGACGGCGACGGCTTCCATCGTGAGCTTGGCCACTCCCTGCTCCTCGACGAGCCGGGCCGCCGCCTCCAGCAGGCGCGCGCGGTTGCGGGCGGCGTCGGCACGCAACGGGGCGTCCTCAGGGGCGGTGAGCTCCATGAGGACGGGTTCGCCGGACGGTTCCGTCCGCTTCGGAAACGGCGGGAGTGGATGGGACATGAAGTCAGCGTAACGGCAGAACGGTCAACTGGACTGCGGTCCGCTTCGATGGTAAACCTGTAACCGGACTTCGGTCCGTTTTGTTGCGGCAGTGTTTCAGCGTTTCCAGTTTCGGGAGTCTTCCATGTCCGTACGCATCCTCGCGCTCGTCGGCAGCCTGCGCGCCGGTTCCCACAACCGTCAGCTCGCCGAGGCGGCCGTCAAGCTCGCCCCGGAGGGTGCCGAGGTCGAGCTCTTCGAGGGCCTCGCCGAGATCCCCTTCTACAACGAGGACATCGACGTCGAGGGCGCCGTGCCCGCCCCGGCCGCCCGGCTGCGTGCCGCTGCCGCCGCCTCCGACGCGTTCCTGCTCTTCTCCCCCGAGTACAACGGCACGATTCCGGCCGTGCTCAAGAACGCCATCGACTGGCTGTCCCGCCCGTACGGCGCCGGCGCGTTCACCAGCAAGCCGGTCGTCGTGGTCGGCACCGCGTACGGCCAGTTCGGCGGCGTCTGGGCGCAGGACGAGGCCCGCAAGGCCGTGGGTATCGCCGGCGGCACCGTGCTGGAGGACGTCAAGCTCTCCGTCCCCGGCTCCGTGGTCCGCTTCGCGGAGACGCACCCGGTCGACGACGCCGAGGTCGCGGCCCAGCTCGCCGAGGTCCTCAACCAGCTTCACAGCCACGTCGGCGCTTCCGAAGCCGCCTGACAACTCCCTTGTGGGCCGGTCCGGTTGACCCGGGCCGGCCTTCGGCATGTCGCGACTCCTTCCGCCCTGCGTCCCAAGATCGCCACGCCTCTGGCGGAGCATCGGCCTCCGCGACAGGATGCCCGCATGCAGAGCGATCTCTTCTCCAGTGACCACATGGTGCAGCCCGCCGTCGCCGCGGGCATGACCGTCCAGAACGCCAAGTCCATCAAGTACGCCGTTCAGGGCGAGATGTTCGCGCGCCAGGGCGCGATGGTCGCCTACCGGGGCAGTCTCCAGTTCGAGCGCAAGGGCCAGGGCGTGGGAGGCATGCTCAAGCGGGCGGTCACCGGTGAGGGACTGCCGCTGATGACCGTCCGCGGCCAGGGTGAGGCCTGGTTCGCGCACGAGGCGCAGAACTGCTTCATCGTGGGCATCGAACCCGGCGACGTGTTCACGGTCAACGGCCGTAACGTGCTGTGCTTCGACGCCTCGTTGTCGTACGAGATAAAGACCGTGAAGGGCGCGGGCATCACCGGTGGCGGTCTGTTCAACAGCGTCTTCACCGGTCAAGGCAGCCTGGGGCTGATCTGTGAGGGCAACCCGCTGGTCATCCCCGTCACGCAGCAGCAGCCGGTCTTCGTCGACACCGACGCGGTCGTCGGCTGGACGGCGCGCCTGCGCACCTCGCTGCACCGCTCCCAGTCGATCGGCTCGATGATCCGAGGGGGTTCGGGCGAGGCCGTGCAGCTCAAGCTGGAGGGCGAGGGCTATGTGGTCGTACGTCCCAGTGAGGCGACACCGCAGAAGACGCAGCAGCACTGATCCGCACGACCGGCGAAGGGTGCCCCGCCGCACGGCGGGGCACCCTCATGTCACCTTCGGATGCCGTCAGTGATCCGCGGCGGGGGTGTTGGCGACCGTGACGTTGACGGCGGCCCAGGCCGCGTCCACCGCCTTGTACTCGGCGCTCGTCGCCCCGTACATGTCGGCGGCGGCCTTGAGGGTGGCCCCCCGCGCGTCATGGAAGTCGGTCGTGGAGACCATGTAGCGGGTGAGCGCCCGGTAGAAGACGGCCGTGGCCTTGGCGCGGCCGATGCCGGTCACCGGCGAACCGTCGTAGGTCGCCGAGTCGTACTGCACGCCGCCGATCGTCTTCCGCCCGCTGCCCTCGGCCAGCAGGTAGTACGCGTGCGAGGAGACCCCGGAACCGGCGTGCACCTCGGTGTCGTAGGCGGCGGGCGACCAGTAGTCGATCGTCCCCTCCAGCCGGTCGAGGGACGGGTGGTCGAGGCGGCGCAGGAACTTCTGGGCGAGGCCCAGCTTCTCGCCCACCAGGTAGTTCGGCGGGTTCTTCGGGTTGTTCGCCGAGAACTCGACGTTGGAGCCGAAGATGTCGGCGAGCGACTCGTTCAGCGCGCCGGGCTCGCCGTACTGGTTTCCGTCCGCGTCGACCCGAGTGGGTTCGAGGGCGGCCGTCGCGTCGACGACGCCGTGGGTCAGCTCGTGGCCGGTGACGTCGAGGACGACCAGCGGCTTCTTGAACAGATCGCCGTCGCCGTCGCCGTAGAGCATGCAGCCGCACGTCGAGTCCCAGAAGGCGTTGCCGACCTTCTTGCCGAAGTGGACCATTCCCCGGGCACCGGCGCTGTTGTTCTTGATGCCCTTGCGGCCGAAGGTCTTCCTGTAGAAGTCCAGGGTCTGGGTGATGCCGTACTGGGCGTCGACCGCGGCCGTGGTCCGGGCGGCCGTGGTGCCGGTGCCCCACTTGTTGTCGCCGTCGGTGAACTTCTTGCCGCCCGCGAAGGACTCCAGCTCCTGCCCCTTGGCGTCCCGGGTCTCGGTGTTCCACCGGGTCGGGTCCTTGAGGAGGTAGCTGGTCCGCGCGGTGCGGGTGGTGGTCAGCGCCACCTTCCCTGCGAAGAGGGAGGCGCCGCTCCCGGTGGCCTTGACCGGGTAGTGGCCGGCGGCGGCCGCGCTCGTGAGACCGGCGAGGGCGGGGGCCGTACCGGTCCGCGGGGTCGCGCTCTCGCCGTGCTCGCGCAGCGTGTCCGCGAGGGACGGCGATATGAACTCGTCGCTGTCCGGGGTGTTGCTGCGGATCCGGCCGTCGCGGGCGTCCACGACGACCGTGCGGGAACCGCCCGCCTCCGTGGTGTCGCTGTCCGAGACGAGCACCTGGTAGGCCAGGGCGGCGGCGCCGTCACGGGCGTCCACGACGAGCTCGGCGGCGCCCGCGTCGCCCTTGGCGGCGGCCGCGGCCTTCTGCTCCGCCTGCTGGGGCGTCAGCTTCGCCTCGACGGTGGACGGCTTGACCACGTGGTCCGCGGCCCGGGTCACACCCAGGTACTCGCCGCGCCTGCCGAGGTGGACGACCAGGTCGCCGCCGAGGACCGGAAGGCCCCGGTGGGTACGGACGAAGCGGACGTGCTGCTTTCCGTCCGGGTCCGTCATCACGTCCTTGGCCTGAAGGGTGTCGCCCTGGGTGACACCGGTGGCGGCGGCGTGCGCGAACGCCGCCGCCCTGGCGGCGGCCACCGGGGACGAGGCCGAAGTCGCCACGCGGGCGGGCCCGTCGGGGACGGCGGCGAAGGCGGGACCGGGGAGCGTGGCGGCCGTCGTCACGGCGACAGCGATCGCCACGCGGCGTATGTGGGGTCTACGCACTGAGTTCCTTTGCACAGGGGCGGCCGGGATCGCCAACCGCCCTACGGCGCAGCGCTGTTGGGCGCTGCGGGGGCTGTCGGGCCCCGGATCGCCACCCTCACCGATTCCTCATGTACATGTAAAGGAGAAAGATCCCTTTTCTTGCTTTTGAGGACATCTCTTTACAAAAGTTGGCTTCTTGGTGATCGATGAGTGACCAACGGTGTGTCGACCGGACAGATGTGAGGGGGAATGAGGCGGTTGCCTGGCGAGGCCGATCGGCGTGCGTATGTGACTCATGTCGCACCACGCGTCCGCGCCTTACGCGCCTCATGTGTCCGCGCCTCACGCGCCTCATGTGTCCGTGCCTCACGCGCATCACGCGCATCACGCGGAGGTGTCAGAGCGTGCGGTCGGCGAGGGCGGACAGCACGGCGCGCAGTTCCGCCGCGGGCCCCGGGACGAAGGGCAGGTCCGCGAGCAGCCCGTCCGCCGTGGCCAGGTGGCGGCGAGCCTCCCGCACGGCCGCCGTGCGACCCCCGGCCCACTCGACGAGGGCCGCCGCACGACGGACAGCGGCGTCGTCCAAGGAGTGGGAGACCGCGAGGAGTTCGGCCAGTTCCGCGCCCCCCGGCCCGTTGAGCGCCGCGAGGACCGGCAGCGTCTTCTTCCCCTGCCGCAGGTCGCCGTGGACCGGCTTTCCGGTGGCCGCCGGATCGCCCCAGATGCCCAGCACGTCGTCGGCGATCTGGAAGGCGACGCCGAGGTGCCGTCCCGCGCGGTCCAGCACGGTCACCGTCCGGTCCGGCGCTCCGGCCAGCCGGCTCCCGAGCGCCAGCGCGCAGCCGAGCAGCGCACCGGTCTTGTGCTCGGCCATCGTCTCGTACTCCCCCGCGCCCACCGCCCCGGGCCCGGTCCAGGGCCGGTCGGCGAACAGCAGGTCGTCGGCCTGGCCGCGGACCAGGTCGCCGAGGGCCCTGGTCAACTGCCGTACGGCGGGGCCGGCATGGGGAGTGCGGGCCACCGCCTCCACGGCCAGCGCGAACAGCGCGTCGCCCGCGAGGACGGCGGGACCGGTGCCGTACGCCTTCCAGACGGCCGGGCGCCCTCGGCGCAGCGTGTCACCGTCCATGATGTCGTCGTGGAGCAGGGAGAAGACATGGACGAGCTCCACCGCGACGGCGCCCGGAACACCCGCTTCGGCGGGGCCGGCGACCACTTGCGCCCCGAGGACGGCCAGCGCCTGCCGTACGCCTTTGCCCTGGCTGTGGTCGGCGGGCGCTCCACCGACCTCGCACCGGCCGAGCGCGTACCGGGCCATCTCGGCGATCCAGGGGTGCAGCGTGTCGATCGCCTCCCCCAGTGCGGGGGCGACGAGTTCGCGGCAGCGGCGCAGAACCTGCGGGGCGGCGGCCGGTGACAGGGGGGCCGGGGCCGACGTGGCCGGAACCGCCGAACCCGACGAACCTGATGAGGCCAACGAACCCGACGAAGCCTGCGAAGCCGACGAAGCCGTCGGAACTGTCGAAGTCCTCGGAGGCGTCGGAGCCGTCTCGCGGTGCAGGGCGGTGGAGGTCATCACGCGGCCTCCGCCCCGCCGGTCCCGGACGTCAACCCCAGCTCCGTCCGCGCCTGTTCGACCAGCCGCCGCGCGTGCCGCAGTCCGATGCCCTCCAATGCCACCAACAACTCGTCCAGTTCGGCGGCGGTTTCGGCGCGGTCGCGGCCGAGACGGGCGAGGGACTTGACCAGTCCGAGCCGGGACAGGGCCCGGCCACGCGGCTCACCCATCGCTTCGAACTCGGCCAGAGCTCCGGCGTAGGCATCGCGGGCCCGCTCATAACGACCGGCGCGGTAAAGGACGTTGCCGCACATCTTGTGGTTGTAGGCGAGCGCGCCGGACAGCTTCATCGCGCGGCAGGACACCTCCGCCTCGCTCAGCAGCTCCAGCGCGCGGTCCGCGTCCCCGTCCCGCACGGAGACGATGTCCGCGAGGCCCCGCAGCGCCCAGGCGTGGCCGCGCCGGTCCTCGGCGCGGGCGGCTATCCCGGCCGCCTCCTCGAACATGGCGTAAGCGCTGTCGAACCGGCCGGTGTTGCGGTGGATCTGCGCGATGCCCTCCAGCGCCCACACGGTGTGCCGGGCCTCGCCGCGCTTGCGGGCCTCGGCCAGCAACTGCTCGTGCAGGGCGGTCACGGCCGCGTAGTCGCCCTGGATGCGGCCGGTCTCCGCCATTCCGGCCAGCGAGTAGCCGCGCACCACGACATCCCCCGCCTGTCCGCCGAGTTCGGATGCCAGCCGCAGCAGTCGCCAGGCCAGCGGGAACGCGCCGCGCTGCCGGGCCAGCGTGCCGCCGCTCCACAGCGCCCACGCCATCGCGGAGCCGTCACCGGCCTCCCGGGCGGTGCGGTAGCTCGCCTTCCAGGCCCGGTCGGCGTCCGCCACCTGCCCGAGCCTGCGGTGCGCCTCAGCGACCGCGAGGCCCGACCGGGCGGCCTCGGCGTGCGCGCCGGTGCGCTCGGCGGCGCGCAGTCCCTCGGTGCCCGCCGCGAGGACTTCGGTCAGCGAGGAGTTCACCGACAGGGTGGTCAATGCGCCCTGGTACTCCGGGGCGAAGGCCTTGCCGTACATGAATGCCTTTCCGTCTGCCACCGTCCGTCCCGACACGGTCAGGGACCGGAGGTGATGCTGTAGTTGGCCTCTCCGAGGCGGTGACGTGCGACTGTCCAGCTATACACTCGACGTATACACGGCATGTATACGCAAAGGGCATAGTGGGTCCGGCTTCCATCAGTGAATTGCTTCTTCATGAAGTCCGGTGCGCCGACCGCCCGTTGCCGATCAAGACGACGATCCCGGCCGCGAGGTTGCCTGGCCGCCCGAAACACATTGCGCGGCCGCCCGACCGGGCCCCAGCATGGGGGAACTCGACCGTCCCTCCACCGGAAGCAGGCCGACGTGCCCCCAGCGCCGATGCACGCCGACGAGGCGCGGATCGATGCCGCGCTGGTACGGCGCCTGCTCGCCGGCCAGTTCCCGCAGTGGGCCGAACTGCCTTTGAAACGCGTGGAGTCGGCGGGAACCGTCAACGCCCTCTAGTGCGTGTTTCGAAAGTCCCGTCTGGCTCGCGACGCCTGGCACGGCACCTCGCCGCGTTGTCGGGATCGCCCGAGTACGCCCAGTACGCGGACGACCCTCCGCCTTGCGATGCACCGCACCAGACGCCGCGAGCCCCGCCCTCCGGGCGGACGACGCTACTTTCGAAACACGCCCTAGCGTCTCGGCGACGACCTGCTGGTCCGCCTCCCGCGGATCGCGGACGGCGCCGACGACGTGACCAAGGAGCACACGTGGCTGCCGCGACTCGCGCCGATGCTCCCGTTCCCGGTCCCCGGGATCCTCGGCCTCGGCACCCCCGCGGCCGGCTATCCGTGGCACTGGACCGTACTGCGCTGGATCGACGGTGATCTTCCGGTGGCCGGCGCCCTCGCCGACGCGCAGGCGCTCGCCACCGACCTGGGCTCCTTCGTCGCCGCTCTGCGGGGCGTCGACCTGCCCGGCGGACCGGTCGCCTACCGCGGTGTACCGCTCGCCGCGGTGGACGCCGGGACGCGCTCGGCGATCGACGACCTGAGAGGCCTGATCGACACCCGCGCCGCGGCGGCGGCCTGGGAAGAGGCTCTCGCGGCGCCGCCGTGGACGGGCCCGGCGCGGTGGCTCCACTCGGACCTGATGCCGATGAACCTCCTCGTCCGCGGGGGCCGCCTCGCGGCCGTCCTCGACTTCGGCACCCTCGGCACCGGCGATCCGGCCTGCGACCTCATCCCGGCCTGGAACCTCCTGCCCGCCGGGGCGAGGTCCCTGTTCCGGGACGCCTCCGGTGCCGACGATGCCGACGATGCCGACTGGGCGCGTGGCCGGGGCTGGGCCCTGTCCATGGCCCTCAACCAACTCCCGTACTACCGCTTCACGAACCCGGTGATCGCGGGCAACGCCGAGCACGTGATCCGCGAGGTGCTGGCCGAGGGGCCGGCCCCGTAGACGGCGTCACTCCACGAGGGCCTGTGTGCCGAGGACGCCGAGCAGGGCGACGCGTTCGGCGTCCTCCGTGCCGGGCTCGACCGTGTAGACCATGATCCGCAGGTCGCTGCCCGCGACGCTGAGCACATCGCAGTCCATCGTCACCGTGCCCACCTGGGGATGGTCGATGGTCTTGCGGGACATGTCGTGGCGGGCGACGGCCCCGGACTCCCACAGCTCCGCGAACCGCACGCTGTTCGCGCACAGGTCGTCGATCAGCTGCGTCAGGCGCCGGTCCGTCGGGTACCGGCTCGCGGTCGCGCGCAGGTCGGCGGCGAGCGTCGCCTCGAAGGCGCGCCGCTCCCGCGGTGTGTGCCGGACCCGGCCGGCGGGGCCGACGAAGTTGCGCCAGACCCCGTTGCGTTCGTTTCCGCGCCACCCGGAGGGGTCCCCCAGCAGGGCCCCGTACAGCGGGTTGGCCAGCAGCAGGGTCCACGCCGCGTCGTACACCGCCACGGGCGTCCCGTTCAGCCGGTCGAGCAGCCGGTGGACGCCCGGGGTGATGTGGGCGGGCACCATCCCCCGGCCCGGCGGCACCAGCCCGGCCACCTGGAAGAGGTGCTCGCGTTCCGCCCCCGACAGCCGCAGCGCCCGGCCCAGTGCCTCGACGACCTGCTCCGAGGGGTGCGCCGCCCGGCCCTGTTCGAGGCGGGTGATGTAGTCGACCGATATGCCGGCGAGCAGCGCCAGCTCCTCGCGGCGCAGACCGGCCGCGCGCCGGTTCCCGCCGCCGGGCAGCCCGGCCGCCTCCGGTGTGACCCGGTCGCGCCAGCGCCGCACCGTCCGCCCGAACTCCGTGTTCGCCATGCCACCCACTGTGCACCTCCGCGCGCGTACCTGCCTGGTACCGGCAGTCCCAGGAAGACCGGTCTCCTGGCTGTCCGCCCGGCACTGCCGGATTCTGGACGCATGACCACAACACTCATCACCGGAGCCAACAAGGGCCTCGGATTCGAGACCGCGCGTCAGCTCGTCGCCGCGGGCCACACCGTCTACGTGGGCAGCCGGGACCCGGAACGCGGGCGGCGCGCCGCCGGGGAACTCGGGGCGCGCGCGGTCGTCATCGACGTCACCGACGACGCGTCGGTCGCCGCCGCGGCGAAGACCATCGAGGCCGAGGGCGGCCTGGACGTCCTGGTCAACAACGCCGGGATCGAGGGGCGCGCCGAGGGGAACCGCGTGATCGGCGCGGCGGACGTCACCGCCGGGACGATGCGCGAGGTGTTCGAGACGAACGTCTTCGGTCTCGTCCGCGTCACCCATGCCTTCCTGCCGCTGCTCCAGCGGTCCGCCGCCCCGGTCGTGGTGAACCTCAGCAGCGGCCTGGCCTCGCTGACCCGGATCACCGACCCCGCCGGCCCGACCCACTTCTACCCGGGCGTCGCGTACCCGGCGTCCAAGACCACCGTCAACATGATCACCGTGCAGTACGCGAAGGCGTTCCCCGGCATCCGCGTCAACGCCGTGGAACCGGGCTACACCGCCACCGACCTGAACGGCAACACCGGGACGCAGACCGTCGAGGAGGGCGCCGAGATCATCGTGCGCATGGCACGGATCGGCCCGGACGGACCGACCGGCGGCTACTTCGACGCGTCGGGCCCCCTCCCCTGGTGACCCGGGCACCCACTCACCCAATGGAACACATATTCGATTATGAGGCTACGCTGGCCGTATGGCCACGCACCTCCAGGGCTCGCTCTTCGACCAGACCGATCAGCTCCGTCTCGGCCCGCTGAACGGGCTGCGCCGCACCGCCCTGGGCGACGGGGCCTGGATCGACCTGTCGCCCGGCTGGCTCGGCGGCGCCGACGAGCTCTTCGGCTGCCTCGCAGCCGAGGTGCCGTGGCGGGCCGAGCGGCGCCAGATGTACGAGCAGGTGGTGGACGTACCCCGGCTGCTCGCCCACTACCGCGCCGACGACCCGCTGCCGCATCCGATCCTGGACGAGGCCCGGGACGCACTGTCCGCGCACTACGCCGAGGAACTGGGCGAGCCGTTCAGCACGGCCGGGCTCTGCTACTACCGGGACGGCCGCGACAGCGTGGCCTGGCACGGGGACCGGATCGGCCGGGGCGCCCGGGAGGACACGATGGTCGCCATCGTGTCCGTGGGCGCTCCGCGCGATCTCCTGCTGCGGCCTCGCGCCGGCGGCGAAACCGTCCGGCGCCCGCTGGGGCACGGCGACCTCATCGTGATGGGCGGCTCCTGCCAGCGCACCTGGGAGCACGCGATCCCCAAGACCGCGCGGGCCTCGGGACCCCGGATCAGCGTGCAGTTCCGCCCCGACGGCGTGAACTGACCCGCGCGGCCGTGCGGCAGGGGGCCGCAGGACCCGCGGAGGTCTCGGGGGTCACGGCGCGAGCTGGGCCTGCACCGCGGGCGCGTACCGGTCGACGATGTCGTCGACGGCCGTGGCGCGCAGGTGCGAGCCCCGGGCGATGCCGTACATCACGCCGAGGCCCAGCAGCGTGCTCACCGCGAGTTCGGCGCGCAGGCCCGCGTCCGCTCCGCCGAGGCGCCCGGCCAGCCGGTCGCTGACCTGCGCACGGAAGTTGGCCCGCAGTATCTCGCCCTGCTCCCCCTGGAGAGGGGCGAAGACGATCCGCAGGACGGGGTCGGCGCCGCGCTGGGTCTGGCCTTCGAGGAGGTGGCGGACCATGTGCCGGCCGAGCTCCTCCAGCGGCGCGTCCAGCAGCGCGTCGGCGTCGGACTCGAAGGACATGACGCGGGCGAACAGCGCGTCCTTGTTGCCGAAGTACTTGAGGACCAGTGGCGCGCTCACCCCCGCCCGGTCGGCCACCGCCTTGAGGGTGATGTCCGCGTGGGCGTGCCGGGCCAGCAGATACCGGGCCGCGCGCAGGATGGCCGCCTTGCTCGCCTCCGCGTCGCGGCGGGGCGCGGCGGGCTCGCGCTCCGGTTGCGGCGGAGCGGCGGCCGGCTGCTCACCGGGCCCCGGGACGGCCGGGGACGCCGTGAGACCGGAGTGGGGGGTGGTCACGGTACTCAAGCTCCTTCGAGAGCCTCGTCGCGGGCGGCGCCGGTGGGGCGGCCGGTGCGCGGGGTCTCGCGGGAGGCGCGGTCGGTGGGTATCGACAGTGCGGCGGCACAGGCCACCAGTGCGACGGTACCCGCCATGGCGAAGGCCAGCAGATAGCCGTGCAGGGTCGGCACCGGGGCGCCTGCCAGCAGGCTCGTGTGGTGCACCAGGATCGCGGCCACCGCGGCGCTGCACACGGCCTGCCCGATGGTGCGCATCAGGACGTTGACGCCGTTGGCGGACGCGGTCTGCCCTGCGGGCACGGCGCGCAGGATCAGGGTGGGCAGCGCGGAGTAGGCGAAGGTGGTGCCGATCGCGCAGACCGTGGCCCCGAGGATGATCATCCAGAGGTCGCGGCTGTCGGCGATCCGCAGGACGTAGCCCGAGGCGATGATCGCCGTTCCGAGGGCCAGCGTCACCCGGGGCCCACGCACCGCCGAGATGCGCGCCGAGACGGGAGACAGCAGCAGCATGGTCACCCCGCCGGGCAGCAGGCACAGACCGGTCGCCACGATGGACAGGCCCAGCCCGTAGCCGGTGGCGGTGGGTGCCTGCACGAGCTGCGCGGTGACGAGCGAGTTGCCGTAGAAGGCGAAACCCGTCAGGAGCGCGGCGATGTGCGGCAGGGCGACGCGCGGACGGGCGGCCAGCTTCATGTCGACGAGAGGGCGTTCGGTACGCAGTTGCTGTCGCCACCACAGCGTCAGGACGGCGACGCAGGCGGCGAACAGGCCGATGATCCTGGGGCTGGTCCAGCCCCAGGTGCCGCCCTCGGACACGGCGAGCAGCAGACACACCAGCCCGGCGGCCAGTCCCAGCGCGCCCAGCGTGTCGAAGCGGCCCGGCTCCCGGACGGGCGACTCGCGCACCGCCCACCAGGCCAGCGCCAGTCCGACGACTCCGAGCGCGGTCGTCGCCCAGAACATGACGTGCCAGTTGGCGTACTGCACCACGAGGGCGGCGAGCGGCAGGCCGAGGGCGGCACCGATGCCCACGGTGGAGCTCATCAGCGCGACCGCCGAACCCGTGCGCTCCGGCGGCAGTTCGTCGCGCAGGATGCTGATCGACAGGGGGACCACGGCCGCCGCCGCGCCCTGCATCGCCCGCGCCACGATCAGGACGCCGATGTCCGAGGTGAGCGCGCACATCAGCGAGCCGACCGTCATCATCCCGAGGGCCATGAGCAGCACCCGACGCTTGCCGTACATGTCTCCCGCTCGGCCCAGGACCGGGGTCAGCACGGCTCCGGCGAGGAGGGTCGCCGTCACCATCCAGGAGACCGCGCCCGGCGAGGCACCGGTCAGCCGGGGCAGATCGGGCAGCAGGGGGACGACCACCGTCTGCATGACGGCCATGAGGATCCCGCCGAACGCCAGAACGGGGATCGCGAGCCGCTCGCGCAGAGCCGCCATCGGCACTCCAGAAGTAGATACGACAAACAGGTGAATGCCTATTCACCATAGCGGTGAATAGGCATTCACCCCAAGCTCGGTCCGCTTCTCGGGCGGCGCACGGGCGCACTCCTGGAGGCCGGGAGTGCGCCAGGCCCCTGGGGGCGCTGCCCAGGGGCCTGGCGGTACGGGGGGAGCTCGGTATCAGCCGGAGCTCTGGAGGCCCGGGGCACGCCGGGGCGGGTGCCGGGGCGTGCCGGGGGCGGGTGCCTAGCTTCGGGTGCGGGCCTGTACGCCGCGGGCGACCCTCGGGCCGAGCCAGCGCTTGAGGCGGCGGAGTGCCTCCAGCCGTCCGGCCGCGCGGTCGATGCGGTAGTAGAGCTGCGGCGGGACGTACGGCAGCAGCGGCGAGTGGCGCTGCCCGAGCAGGGCGAACATCTGAGCCGGCGGAAGGCGGATGTAGCGCGGCAGATTCTCGTACCACTGCGCGCTGTGGCGGGCCGCGCTCTGCACCGGCAGGAGCTCCGCCATGCGCTGCCGCTCGTAGCGGGTGAGGGCGGTTTCGAGGTCGGGGTGCTCCCGCAGCGCTCCGGCCAGGGCGATGGCGTCCTCCAGGGCGAGGGTGGTGCCGGCGCCGATCGAGTAGTGGGTGGTGTGGGCGGCGTCGCCGAGCAGGACGAGGTTGCCGCGGTGCCACGTCCGGTTGGTCAGGGTGCGGAAGGTGAGCCACTGGGCGGTTCCGTCGGCCTGCGCCCGGCCGATCAGTCCGTGCCCGTTCAGCAGTTCGGCGAAGAGCTTCTCCAGCAGCGCCAGACCGTCGGCCTCGCTCGCCCCGTCGAGCCCGAGGCCGGTCCAGGTGCGCGGGGAGCACTCGATGACGAGGGTGCTCCGGTCATCGCCGAACCGGTAGGCGTAGCACCAGATCCAGCCGTGGTCCGTCTCCACGAAGGAGAAGGTGAAGGAGTCGAAGACCTTGGTGGTGCCGAGCCAGACGTAGTAGTTCCGCCCGTGGGTGACCTCGCTGCCGAAGTGGTCGGCGTGACGCTCGCGCAGGGCGCTGTTGATCCCGTCCCCGGCGACCACGAGGTCGGCGTCGGGCAGCCGGTCGGCCTCGACCTCGCTCTCGTACACGACGTGGACCCCCAGGGACCGGGCCCGCTCGGCGAGCAGGTCGAGCATCCTGCGGCGGCCGATGCCGAATCCCTCGTCGCCGGGGTGCACGGTCGTGCGGTCGCCGACATGGGCGACCCCGTCGCTCCAGCTCACCGAGTTCTCGCTGACGGCGAGCGCGGACGCCGGGTCGCCCTCCCGCAGCTTGTCGAGCAGGCCCGCCCAGTAGGTCACTCCCCAGCCGTACGTCGATCCGGCCGGGTTCCGCTCGTGGACGGTGACGTCATGGGACGCGTCCTGGAGCTTCATCAGGATCGAGAAATACAGGCTTGCGGGTCCGCCGCCGACGCACGCGATCTTCACGCGCACTCCCCTATGTTGCACAATGCGGTCAATTGATCACGAAGGGTAGCAGGGGGTGCCGCACCCGCGGATCACGCCAGATCACGGGAGTGAGCGGCGCCACCGCCCAAGGGGCCGGGCCGCAAGATCATCGCCACCGGGCCTTCCCGCCGGAGGATTTCCGCCCGTCGGGGTACCGGAGGCGCCCACGACAACAAGATCATCTTCGTTCAACCTTGCACGGCATATGCGTGATTGTCCGGATCACGACCAACCGACATTCGGGGATTTCTCCCGCTGTTTGACGATCCGATAGGCATATCGGGTCATCAACACAGCTGATCACAGGAGGTCTCCGCATGCCGGAGCTCACTAGGCGCCGTGCCCTCGGGGCCGTCGGCGCGTTCACCGCGGGCGCAGGTGTCCAGATCCTCGCCGCGCACTCCGCGACGGCCTCACCGAACGGGCCCGCCGCACACCGGCCGAACGCCGCCGAGCACCACCACGGCGGGCCGGAAGCCTTCGACGAGGTCTACCAGGGGCGTCACATCGAGGGCCGCCCGGTCACCGGGGGCGGTCACCACCACGGCGGCGCGTACGCCGTGTTCGTCGACGGCGTGGAACTGCACGTGATGAGCAACGCCGACGGCAGTTGGATCAGCGTCGTCAGCCACTACGCCCCCGTGCCGACCCCGCGGGCCGCCGCCCGCGCCGCGGTCGTGGAGCTGCAGGGCGCGCCGCTCGTGCCCTTCGCCCCCAACTGAACCACCCAGCAAGCAGATCGTGGAGTCCCGCACATGACCGTACGCAAGAACCAGGCGAACCTGACCGCCGACGAGAAGCGGCGCTTCGTCGACGCCCTGCTGCAGCTCAAGCGCAGTGGAAAGTACGACGCGTTCGTCACGACGCACAACGCCTTCATCATGGGCGACACCGACGACGGCGAGCGGACGGGCCACCGTTCACCGTCGTTCCTGCCCTGGCACCGCAGATTCCTTCTGGAGTTCGAGCGCGCCCTGCAGTCCGTGGACCCCTCGGTGGCGCTGCCCTACTGGGACTGGAGCAGCGACCGCACGACGCGCTCGTCCCTGTGGGCGCCCGACTTCCTCGGCGGCACCGGACGCAGCCTGGACGGCCGGGTGATGGACGGTCCGTTCGCCGCCGCGTCGGGCAACTGGCCGGTCAACGTCCGTGTGGACAGCCGGACTTATCTGCGCAGATCCCTGGGCACCGGGGTCCGGGAACTTCCGACCCGCGCCGAGGTGGAGTCCGTGCTCGCCATGGCGACGTACGACATGGCCCCCTGGAACAGCGCCTCGGACGGCTTCCGCAATCACCTGGAGGGCTGGCGGGGCGTCAATCTGCACAACCGGGTGCATGTCTGGGTGGGCGGCCAGATGGGCACCGGCGTCTCCCCCAACGACCCGGTCTTCTGGCTCCACCACGCCTTCATAGACAAGCTGTGGGCCGAGTGGCAGCGCCGTCACCCCGGATCGGGCTACCTCCCCCTCGCGGGCACCCCGGACGTCGTCGACCTGAACGAGACGATGAAGCCGTGGAACGACACCCGGCCGGCCGATCTGCTCGACCACACGGCGTTCTACACCTTCGACGCCGCCTGATCCCGGCCCGGGTGCCCACCGGTCGCGCACCGGCGGGCACCCGGGTCGAGCCCGAGCGGACAGCGGCGGGAGGACTCAACAGCCGCTTCGCGTACGGCATTTCGGGACGGAGCACCCCCGGTGCCGGCGGAGCGGGTGCGGGAGGGCCCGCGGAAGCGGCAGGACGCGCCGGACCGGGAGGGACGGGAGCTGGAGGACGGTCGGGAGCGGGCGGGCGCCCGGGAGCGTCAGGCGCTGCCCGGTTCCGCCGTCCGGCATTCCGGGTGGCCCCAGCCCTGGGCGTTCTTGGCGATCTGCTCGCCCGCGGCGTAGGAACGGCCGCACACGCAGCGACCGTTGAACTTGGCCTTGATGGTGCGGCTGGACGTGCCCGGTCGGCTCGACCCGCCCTGCCCGGACGTCTTGGCCGCGGGTCGGCGGCGGGAGGCCCCGGAGGAGGCGGGGGTGTCGGGTGAGGCCGGCGGCTCCGGCGACCCGAGGTCGCTGCCCGCGGGCTGCTGCACGATCGCGGCCTGGCTGGCGGCCCGGTCGGCGAAGTCGTTCAGCCGGTCGCCGTCGACCTGGTGTGCGGGGACGTAGCGGAACTCGACCGTGCGGCCGGTGAGGAGTTCGTCGATACGGGCGACCAGTTCCTGGTTGGCGACGGGCTTGCCCGCGGCCGTCTTCCAGCCCTTGCGCTTCCAGCCCGGCAGCCAGGTCGTGACAGCCTTCATCGCGTACTGGGAGTCCATCCGGACCTCCAGCGGGACGTCCGGCGCGATCGCCGTCAACAGGCGCTCCAGCGCGGTCAGTTCGGCGACGTTGTTGGTGGCCGTACCCAGCGCTCCCGCCTCCCAGCGGGTCGGGGTCTCGTCCCCGTCGGCGACGACCCAGGCCCATCCGGCGGGTCCCGGGTTTCCCTTCGAAGCCCCGTCACAGGCGGCCACAACACGTTCAGGCATGACCCCGATCATGCCACGAGCCGGGGTGCGGGCCACGCACGGGGCACGGGACCGGCGCACCCGGAAGGAACCCGCGGGGGCCCGGCGCACGGCGACGCGGCCCGCGACCGTGTCCTCGGCGGGACGGTCGCGGGCCGCGGGCCCCAGGCGTCCGAAGCCCGCCGACGGGTGTCACCCGTGCGCGTGCGGACGTCAGGAGACGTCCGTCAGGAGACGTCCGCCATCTCGGGCATATCACCCTGGGTCGTCTTCATGTCGATGACCGAGAACGACGCGCCCTGCGGGTCGCTGAGCGCGGCGAACCGGCCGAAGGGGCTGTCCATCGGCCCGAAGCGCAGGACCGCGCCGCGCGCGGTCGCCTTCGCCACCGCCTCGTCACAGTTCTCGACGGTGAAGTAGACGTTGACGTAGGGCGGCACCTCGGGCGGGAATTCGTCGGTCATCTTCATCCGGCCGAGGACCGGCTTCCCGTCGAGGTTGAAGATGCGGAAGTCGACGGCGTCGTCGCGCACCTGCTGTGCGGTGAAGGGGAACACGGCCGGGAAGAACGCGTCGGACTTGTCCGTCTCGCGGGTGAAGACCTCGGCCCAGGCGTACGAGCCGGGCTCGCCGATCGACTCGAAGCCCTCGTGGACACCCGCCTGCCAGACGCCGAAGACGGCCCCGCTCGGGTCCCGGGCCAGCGTCATCGTGCCGAACTCGCCGACCTGCATCGGCTCCATCAGCACCTCGCCGCCCTGGTCCTTGATCTTCGCCGCGGTCGCGGCGGCGTCGGGCGAGGCGAAGTACAGACACCAGGCGGACTGGCCCTCCTGCCCCGGCATCGGCGGTACGACGGCGGCCACCGCCTTGCCGTTGGAGTAGGCCTGTGTGTAGTTCCCGTACTCCGAGGACGCCTCGCCGAACGTCCAGCCGAGGACGTCCCCGTAGAAACTCTTGGCCCCTTCGACATCGCTGAACATCGCGTCCGCCCAGCAGGGCGTTCCTTCAGGCTGTACGGCCATGACCCGACCTTCTCCTGTTCGGTGAACGGTTGCGCTGTTCACGCTAGCCAGCCTTCGCGGGGGCCGCGCGCCGAGGAACCGACGGCGCGGCGGCGCTGGTGAACGACCGCCCGCCGGAGGGCCGCGCATGCGGGCGCACCGCCCCCGTACGGGGATGGAGCCGGGCGGTTGCTGCGCTGGAGGTGCGACGGCGGGCCGGGGCGGTGAGGACACGGCGGGCGAGGCGGTGCCGTCCGACGCCCTGGGGGACGCCATCGAGGCGATCGGCACGTCGGGCACGCACTGCGCGGCGCGTCTCGCGGCCGTGCACCTCGGCCACTCCCGACGGCACGACAGCGTCCGCGGCACGGTCCTGGACCTCCAGCGGGCGCTGCTCGCCGAACCGGGCCGTCCGCATCCGAATCCCGTCCTCGCCACCCGCCATCTGCCGGCCGGGGGCGGCGCTCTGGTGGGCGGGGACTGGTTCGGGACCGTGCGGGTGCACTTCGGCCGGACCCTGCTGGTCGGGGGCGACGTGATGGGCCACGGGCCGGACGCGGCGGTCGGCCTGAACGCGTACCGCTCGATGCCGCGCTCTGTGGCCTCCACGGGCCTGCCGCCGCACCGGGTGCTGCGGCGGCCGGACGCGGCGGTAGCCGAGGACGGCACCCGGTGTCCGGCCACCTGCCTGCTCGTCCGCGTCGATCCCGCCCGCGGCACGGCGGCGATCGCGGGTGCCGGGCATCTGCCTCCGGTGCTGTTCGCCGGGGACGGCTCCGGTGAACTGCTGCCCTGCCGGTCGGTCCGCCCCTGGGCACGGGGGTGGGCGACCATCGGCAGGTGACCCGCCGGCTCTCCCCCGACGACACCCTGGTGATGTTCACCGACGGGCTCGTAACGCCGCGACGAGGACATCAGCGCATCACTGGCACGGCTGACCGCGCTGCGTCCGCCGCCAGGTGCGGGGGTCGACGAGCTGCTGGACCAGGTGCTCGTCCAGCCCGACGCCCGGCACGCGGAGGACGACGTGACGGTACTGGCGGCCCGGATCCGCACCCGGAACCACCCGTCCTGAGGCGCGCCCGGGACCCGCTACCAGAACGCGCTCCCGGCTCCCGCTCCCGGGTGCCGAGGCGTCCGCCGACCGGCCGCGCCCCCGTGCGCTACTCCCCCGCGAACACCTTCTCCAGAGCCGCGATGTCCAGCTTGGACATCTGGAGCATCGCGTGGAACGTGCGGCCCGCCTTCTCCTGGACCGGGTCGCTGATCAAGTCGATGAGCCGGACGGGGACGACCTGCCAGGAGAGTCCGTACTTGTCCTTGAGCCAGCCGCAGGGGCCCGCCGAGCCCCCGTCGTCGATGAGCCTGTTCCAGTAGTGGTCCACCTCCTCCTGGTCGGCGCAGTCGATCTGGAAGGAGATCGCCTCGTCGAAGGTGAACTGGGGGCCTCCGTTGAGCGCGACGAACTTCTGGCCGTTGGCCACGAACTCGGCGGCCAGCACGGAACCGGCGGGACCGGGCCCGGCCTCCGTGTAGTGGCCGACCCTGCCGAGCCTGGAGTTCTTGAAGACCGAGACGTAGTAGTTGGCGGCCTCCTCGGCCTGGCCGTCGAACCACAGACAGGTGGTGAAACCGTCGGCGGGCATGCGTACCTCCTCGGAGAGGGAAACGTCGTCACATCTGTCGACTGATCCTGGTCCGAAAACTCATCTGTCGCGCGCGCACGCACCTGGGGCACCTGGGGCACCTGGGGCACCTGGGGCACCTGGGGCACCTGGGGCACCTGGGGCACCTGGGGCACCTGGGGAGCGTCTCCGGCGCCGGGAAAATCCCTGTCGGTCCCGCCTCGCGCGGACCTAGCATCCGCGGAATGACCTCCACCGGCCCCCGGGGCATCCACCCCTTCCGTATCGGCTTCCCGCAGAGCGACCTCGACGACCTGCGCCGACGTCTCGACCACACCCGCTGGCCGGACGAACTGCCCGGAGTGGGCTGGGCCTACGGAGTCCCGAAGGACTACCTCAAGGAGCTCGTACGGTACTGGCGGCATGTCTACGACTGGCGCGCGGCCGAGGAACGCCTGAACGCGTGGCCGCAGTTCACCACCGAGATCGACGGCGCGCGACTGCACTTCGCGCACATCCGCTCACCCGAACCCGGAGCGACCCCGCTGATCATCACGCACGGCTGGCCCGGGTCGATCGTCGAGTTCACCGATGTCGTCGGGCCGTTGACCGATCCACGCGCGCACGGCGGCGATCCCGCCGACGCCTTTCACCTGGTCGTGCCGAGCATTCCCGGATTCGGGCTCTCGGGGCCGACGCGGGACACCGGATGGGAGTTCACCCGTGTGGCCGCAGCCTTCGCCGAGCTGATGGAACGCCTCGGATACCGGCGCTACGGCGCACAGGGCGGCGACTGGGGCGGGGCCGTCTCCCGCGAACTGGGCCGCGCCTACCCCGACCGGGTGACCGGCGTCCACCTCAACCTCCTGCCGGGTTCGTCCGCCGTCACCGAACCGACCGCCGAGGAACTCGCCGCGCTGACCCCGGACGAGCGCGAGCGCACCCTCGTCTCCTGGCGGCGCGGCCAGGAATGGAACCGCGAGGAAGCCGGATACGCCGCGCTCCAGGCCACCCGGCCGCAGACGCTCGCCTACGCCCTCACCGACTCGCCGGTGGGTCAACTCGCCTGGATCGCCGAGAAGTTCCGGCAGTGGACGGACTCGGAAGACCGTCCCGAGGAAGCCGTCGACAGGGATCTGCTGCTCACGAACGTCATGCTGTACTGGCTGACCGGCACGGCCGGTTCGTCCGCGCGGATCTACTACGAGCGTGCCCACGCGGCCTATTGGGGCACACCGCCCGGACCGTCGACCGTGCCGACCGCGCTCGCCGTGTTTCCGCGGGAGAACTTCGTCGCGCTGCGCCATGTCGCGCAGCGCACCGACACCATCGTCCGCTGGACCGAGTTCGACCGGGGCGGGCACTTCGCCGCGATGGAGGAACCGGATCTGCTGGTCGCGGACATCCGGGCGTTCTTCCGCCAACTCGTCGGCCCGGCCGGGTGAGCGGCGGACCCCACTCCGCACCCGGCCGTCTCGAAGCGGGCGGAGGGGGCGGTCCCCGCCGGAGCGCAGCTCGTCCGGGGCGCGCGTCACGGGCGCGCGTCACAGGCGTGGCGAGCATCCGCGGGACCGCCCCGGGGACGGCGTCGGACGGCGAGCCGTTCCGCTCTGCCGACAGCGAATCTGCCCCGGGCAGAGAAAGCCGGAGCGGCGCCGTCGGCGGACCGAGAGTGGAGTCAGCGGCGAAACCCGCCGCGTCACGACCAGGAGGAACCATGACTCCCCTCATCACCGGCCGGTATCCGGCCCGCGCGGCGCGGGCCGAGGAGGGCGACACCCCCGCGACCCGCTTCGACGACCATCTGGCCGCGCAGTTGCTCGCCCAGCGGATCGTCTTCCTCGGCACCCAGGTCGACGAGGTCTCCGCGAACCGGGTCTGCGCCCAACTGCTCCTGCTGTCCGCCGAGGACGCGCGCACCGACATCAGCCTGTACATCAACAGTCCGGGCGGATCGGTGACCGCGGGACTCGCCATCTACGACACCATGCGGCTGATCCCCAACGACGTGTCCACACTCGCGATGGGATTCGCGGCGAGCATGGGGCAGTTCCTGCTCAGCGTGGGGACGCGCGGCAAGCGGTTCGCGCTGCCGAACGCGCGGATCATGATGCACCAGCCCTCCGCGGGCATCGGCGGCACCACCGCCGACATCGAGATCCAGGCCCAGAACCACGAGTTCACCAAGCGGGCCATCGAACGGATCACCGCGGAGCACACCGGCCAGACCGAGGAGACGGTCTCCAGGGACGGCGACCGCGACCGCTGGTTCACGGCCGAACAGGCCAAGGAATACGGCATGGTGGACCGGGTCGTGGAGTCGCTCGACGATGTCCGCCCGGCCGCGTCACGGCGACGGATGGGGCTCTGACATGGGTACGTACACGATTCCGAACGTCGTCGAGCGGACCCCGCAGGGCGAGCGGTCGTACGACGTCTTCAGCCGGCTCCTCTCCGAGCGGATCATCTTTCTCGGCACGGAGATCGACGACGGCGTCGCCAACGTCGTCATCGCGCAACTCCTCCACCTGGAGTCGTCGAGCCCGGAGAGCGAGATCGCGATCTACATCAACTCGCCCGGGGGCTCGTTCACTTCGCTGATGGCGATCTACGACACGATGACCTTCGTGCAGGCGCCGATCTCCACGTTCTGCGTCGGGCAGGCCGCCTCCACGGCCGCGGTGCTGCTTGCCGGGGGCGATCCCGGACGGCGGTTCGTCCTGGAGCACGCGCGCGTGCTGCTCGGCCAGCCCGCCAGCGGCGGACATCAGGGCACGGTGTCCGACCTCAGCCTCCAGGCCAAGGAGATGCTGCGTATCCGCTCGCAGGTCGAGGAGGTCCTCTCCCGGCACACCGGCCACGACATCGCCACCCTGCGCGCGGACATGGACCGCGACAAGATCTTCACGGCGCGGGAGGCGGTGTCGTACGGGCTCGCGGACGAGATCCTGAGCCGACGGCTGGCCGTGCCCTGACCCGAACCACCCCTGGCGCGCGGGCGTCAGGCGGCCAGGCACATGCCGTCGTACCGCGAGACAGTGGTCGAGGCCGGGGTCTGGGTCGAGGTCGAGCCGGAGCGGCGCCGGCCGGACACGGTCCGGGAGTGCCGGGTCAGCTCCCGCTGGGCCAGCGACAGGAGTTCGGTGAGGCCGAGGCCCAGGGCGCGCGCGGCGGCCGCGAGGACTTCGGAGGAGGCCTCCTTGCGGCCGCGCTCCACCTCGGAGAGGTAGGGCATGGAGATGCGGGCCGCGTCGGCCACGTCCTTGAGCGTGCGCTCCTGGGCCAGCCGCTCGCGGCGCAGGACATCGCCGACGAGGTCACGCCACAACGGCTCCTTGCCGACGGGGGCGGCGGGAGTCGCCGTCCCCGGGCGCGGCGCGAGGACCGGCGGCCGTGCTGACCGAGCCGGGGTGTCGGCGTCCGCCGGAGTCCGGGAGCGCTCCGGTGCCACCGGGCGGGTCCGGGAACCCTCCGGTGCCGTCACCGGGCGCAGGGCAATGACGCGGGCTTCGTTCGGCGTGTGGTTGCTCACCTCTTCAGCCTAGGAGCGCCGGGCCGTACGGGAAGGGACCGGCGTTCCGCTCTCGGTGAATCGGCGGAACGCCGTTGCTCACGCGGAGGAGGTGACGGCGCGGGGACAGGGCCGCCGGCTACGTCGTCAGATCGGCGGGAGCCGAACCTGACTCCGGAGCCGAACCGGACGCGGGAGCCGAACCTGACTCCGGGGCCGACTCCGTCGCGGTCGACGGGGGCTCACTCGACGGGGTCTGCGGCTCCGCCGAGGACGGCGACGAGGAGGACGGTTCGGAGGAGGACGACGACGAGGGCGAGGAACTCCCGGACGACGAGGTCGACGGGCACGGAGTGCCGGGCGAGGAGCACGGCGAGGCGGAGCCCGAGACGCTGACCGACGGCGAGGGGTTCACCGGGGGGTGGGTCTTCTTGTCGTGGTGCACGTTGTCGCCCCGGTGCCGGGCGATCCACTCGTTGTTGTCCGGGTCGAAGATGACGAACACATTGATGATCGTCGTCGAGGGTGCGACGACCACGACGTTCTGCGAGCGGTACGACGGCCACGAGTCGCCCGTCGGCTTGGGTGTGCCCGTCTGCGGGACGGGCGCGAGCAGCGGGTTGCCGCACGCGCAGCGAACCCGGGGCACACCGCGGGCGTCCACCAGGACGGCGGTGCCGGTCTGCAGGACGGCCTGGTAGCTGGTGGGGGCGCCGTTGCGGTATCCGTGGTTGGTGACACGGGTGTCCATGCGCAGTTGTACGGGGGTCAGCGAGCGCAGATACGCGGGCACCGCGGTCGGCTGGATGCCTTGCACCGAGGCGAACGCCTTGTTCTTCGCCGGGTCCGCCTGGAGCGCGGTGATCTGCTTCTCCACATCGCAGCTGGAGACGTTGCGGGTACCGCCGTAGAGGCCGGGCGCGTTGCCGCTCACGGCGCGTGTCGCGTTGGCCGGCGCCGACTGGGCCGGGGTCGCGGGGGTCTGGGGCGCGGTGGAGCTGTCGTTGGCGGTCGACTCGGTGAACGGGTCGGGCCCCGTCTTGTCCGCGGACTGCAGGAAGACCTCACTGCCGGCGTTCTTGGTCCCGCCGCCGCTGTTGGTGAAGACCAGACCCAGGATCACCGCCGCCGCGACCACACCGGTGATCAGCGCGACCCGCGGCGCCGACCGCCACCAGGGCCGATCGGGTCCGCCGCCCGGCGCTCCCGGCCCGGTGGCTCCACCGCCGGGCCCGGAGGGACCGCCCGCGCCACCGCCGCCCGTGCCACCGCCGTCCCCCGATCCGCCGCCCGTGCCACCGGCTCCGCTTCCCGCGCCGGACGCGCCGCTGGGCGGTCCGGCCGGCGGACGGTCGACGGGCTGGGTCGGGCTCGGCTGCGTCGGGCCCGACAGGGGGCCCGAGGGCGGTCCGGTGGGTCGGCCGGAGGACGGCGGTTCGGCGCTCACGAGCTCTTCTTCCCGATGGAGGGATGTCGTGGCGCGAGGGTTCTTTGCGCCGTTTTCTTACACAACGACCCCATTGTGTGCTCCGGTCCGGCAATGCCCGCAAGCCGACGCGGTCGGCCCTCCCGAGGGGCGGACGGTGTCGGTGCTGCTTAGCGTGGCAGCGTGAGTCCACAGACACCGTCCGCCGCTCCGGCCGACCACAGCGGTGCCCGTGCGGCCGCCCGTCACGGCTGGGTCCAGGCCCTGGTGGCGGTCCTGGCCGGGCTGGTCGTCATGGGGGTGGTCGCGGCTCTCGGACTCTGGGCGTCCGGCGCCACCGACCTCCCCGACAACGCCTACCCGCGGGTGGTCGCGGCCACCCTCGTGACGGCCGTCGGCGGCACCGTCGAGTTCACGGGCGACGCGGGCGCGATCGCCGAGACCAAGGCCGGGCTGACCGTGATCCCGCTGTCCGTGACCCTGGCCGGGGCACTCGTCCTCGGAGCGGGATTCCTCCGGCCGCTGCGGCATCGCGCGGTCGCCGGGGCGAGGGAACTGGCCGGCTGGGCCGGACGGATCGCCGTCCTGTGGGTGCTCGTCCTGATCGGGCTGGCGCTCGCGGCCCGCCAGACCTTCCAGGTCGATCTCGGGAACGGCACCATCGGCGCCATCGGAGACCTGTTCGGCGCAACGCCCGAGGTGGGATTCAAGGCCGACATGGCGCAGACCCTGGTCTTCGGAGTGCTGTGGCTCGTGGGGGTTCTCGTGATCGCGCTGCTGGTCGCCCGGGGCGCGCCGCTCCCGGCCCGGCTGCTGCGCTTCCAGGAGTCGGTACGACCGGCCGCGTACGCCATGGTGCTCCTGCTGCTCACCTGCGTCGGCATCGGCGCGGTGATCGGACTGGTGGTGGCGGCGACCCGCGGCCACGCGGCCGAGACGTTCGCCGTGATGCTCCTCGGTCTGCCCAATGTCGTCTGGCTCGCCTTCACGATCGGGCTCGGCGCCACCTGGAACGGCCGGGTCGACGGGCCGTTCGGGCTGCCGATGCCGCACCTGCTGGACGAGGTGCTGCGCACTCCGGACATCTCCGCGGTCAATCTCCGCACGCTCTCCGACTACGACGGCAGGATCTGGTGGCTGGTGGTCATCGACGCCGTCCTGCTGCTCGGGGCCGCGTTCCTGATGGCGGCCCGCTCACCGGCCCGGGTTCGCGCCTGGCAGCACGCCCTGCGCATGGCGCTCGCGCTGGCACTCACGGTCCTCATGATCTGTCTGCTCGGCCGGATCTCGGCGCACTACGGCCTGTCGATCCTCGGTCTCGGTGACATCGACGGCGGCCTGAAGGGGGAGATCTTCCTGAAGCCCCAGGTGTGGGGTGCCCTCGGCTTCGCCGTGCTGTGGGGACTGGTCACCGGTCTCCTCGGCGCGCTGCTCGCGAAGGGCGTCCGACGCCGGGGCGAGGTCGGGTCGGCCGGCTGACACCGGCCGGGTGCCGGTCCCCGCGGAGGGCTCCCCCGTGGACACCGGGGCGGACGGACCTGCCGGCGGCCGCGTCAGCTCCGGAACACCGGCCCGGCCCATTCCGGCGGCTTCGGCGGCGGACCGGGGTGACCCGGTGCGGCCTCGGCGTCCGCCCGCGACCCCGCGCCCCCTCCGGTCACCGGACCGCGTGCGGCGATCCGCAGAGCGCTGACGAACGCCAGGCACGAGTCGTACCGGTCGTCGGGACTCTTGGCCAGCGCCTTCGCGAGGACGGCGTCGACCGCGTCCGGGATGTCGGGGCGCTTGGTGGTCAGGGCAGGTGGCTGGTCGTACTGGTGGGCCCACAGCAGGGCCATGTCGTCGTCGCGCTGGAAGGGCGGCTTGCCCGCCATCGTCTCGTAGACGACACAGCCGAGGCTGTAGACGTCGCAGCGTCCGTCGACCGGCTTTCCCGAGATCTGCTCGGGTGCCACGTAGTCGAGGGTGCCGACGAACTGTCCGACGCTGGTGAACCCGGTCAGCGACAGGGACTTCTTGGTCAGCCCGAAGTCGGTCAGATAGACGTGCTCGGGGTGGTCGCTGTCGGTGCCCTGGGCGACCAGGATGTTGCCGGGTTTCACGTCCCGGTGCACCAGGCCGTGATCGTGGGCCGCGTCGAGCGCGGAGGCGACCTGCAGGCCGATCCTGGCGGCCACCGTGACCGGCAACGGCCCCTCGCGGTCGAGGAGATGACGCAGGTCGCGTCCGGCGACGTAGCGCATGGCGATGTAGAGGACTCCGTCCGTCTCGCCCGCCTCGAAGACGGGCACGATGTGCGGGTGGTCGATCGCGGCGGCCACCCGTGACTCGTGGGTGAAGCGGCCGCGGAACGTGTCGTTGCGGGCGAGTTCCGGGGCGAGCAGCTTGAGGGCGACCGTGCGGTCCAGGCGCAGGTCCTTGGCCTGGTAGACGACGGCCATCCCGCCGCGGCCGATCTCCCGCTCGATCCGGTAGCCCGCGATCTGCCGTCCGATCAGATCGGAGGGCCGCCCCGAGAACACGCTCATGTCACGCCCGGAGCCTTCGTCCATCAGCCGTCACCCCGGCCGCGCCCGGCGCCGCCCATCAGTCCTCGCCCCGGTCGTCGCCCTCGAAGGTGACCAGGCGGGTGGGTTCGTGCCCGCCGGGAGCGGGTTCCCGCACGATCCGCGTCGGTTCCGCCTCGTGCTCGTGCGCCTTGCGCGGCGCAGGCTCCCGCTCCTCGTCCGGGCCCCGCTTCGGCCCTTGGCCCCGGTCCGGGTCCTGCTCCCGGCCCCGTCCCTGATCCCGCTCCTGGTCCTGCCCCTGTCGCTCCCGGTCCCGGTCTTGATCGCGGTCCTGGCCACGGCCCGGCTCGGGGTCCCGGGCGCTGTCCTGGTCCCGGGCACTGTCCTGGTCCCGCGCCCGGCCGGGCTCCCGGGGCTGCCGAGCCGTCACCGGTCGCGCGGTCGCGGGGGCGCGGTCGGCCGCGAAGGTGCTCAGCCGTGTCCCGTCGCAGTACACCCACCGCTCGTGCTCCCCGTCGTACAGCCACAGCGACTCGCCGTCGACGACCACGCCGATCCGGCTGCCCTGCGTCCGGGCCCGGAAGGTCTCCGCCTCCAGTTCCCCGGAGGCCAGTCCCTCGGCCGCCTTCCGGTAGTCCGTGAGCGCCTCCTCGACCCGGGCCAGCAGCGGGCGCGGATCGGCCGTGCGGGCGAGCGGCCGGGTCGCCGCGGGCGGTACCTGCGGTACGGCGACCAGCAGGCGGCCGTCGACCCAGGCCGACCAGCCGTTCGCGCAGACCACCCGCCCCCAGTCCCCGAGCCGGTCGACGAGCTCGACCGGCAGCAGCGCGTCGAGGGGTGCGGTGGGCCGGGACGGGTCAGGCGACTCCCAGGCGGGCAGCCCGTCCTGCGGCACGACATGCGTGGGACGGAAGTCGGGGCTCGTCATCGGCGCCTACTTCCGCATGACCGCGGGCTCGTGCCGCCGCAGCAGCCGGGCGACCAGCCAGCCGAAGACGACGGAGAGCACGATCAACATGCCCATGTTGAGCAGCCAGACGCCGGTCGAGTGCCGGAACAGCGGGTCTCCGGTCAGGTCCCCCGGGACGATCCTGGCGAGGCCGATGGTCCCGGCCATCGCGCCCAGGGCCCAGCGGGAGGGCACCAGCCAGGACAACTGCTCGATGCCGGGCACTCCGTTCAGCTTCAGCAGAGCGCCACAGAACACCACCTGGACGATGGCCAGCAGCACCAGCAGCGGCATCGTCACCTCCTCCTTGCGCACCACGGCGGAGACCAGGAGGCCGAGCATCATCGCGGTGAAGGCGAGCAGCGCCACCGCCAGGGTGATCTCGACGAGCGGTGGCATGAGAACGCCTTCGCCGCCGGGGGCGTTGAGGTCGACGCCGAACAGGGCGACCAGGGTGAGCACGACGGCCTGGAGGACGGTGATGGCGCCGAGGACGACGACCTTGGACATCAGGTAGGCCGATCTGGACAGACCGACGGCCCGTTCTCGCTGGTAGATGGTCCGTTCCTTGACCAGTTCGCGCACCGCGTTGGCCGCGCCGGTCAGCACGCCGCCGACGCACAGGATGAGCAGCGCGTTCATCGCGGTGTCCCGGGTCAGCTTGCCGCCGGCCAGCGCCCGCGCCATCGCGCCCATCACGAACGGCAGGGCGATCATGATGGCGAGGAAGGTCCGGTCGGCGCCGAGCGCGGCCGCGTAGCGGCGGACCAGGGTGCGGAGCTGGGAGCCCCAGCTCTGGGCCTTGGGCGGCGGGCCGACGAGCGCTCCGGTGGCCGCGTCGGGCAGTCTCGGCTGCGAGGTCGACCTGTCGATGTACTGGCCGTGGAACGGCGAGTCCCTGTACTCCCCCGCCCAGTCCCGGTCCGTGTCGCGCTCGAAGGCTTCGAACGCCTCCGGCCACTGCCGGTAGCCGAAGAAGGCCAGGGTGTCGTCGGGCGGCCCGTAGTAGGCGACCTTGCCGCCGGGGGCGAGGACCAGGAGCCGGTCGCAGACGTCCAGGCTGAGCACGCTGTGGGTGACCACGATGACGGTACGGCCGTCGTCGGCGAGGCCGCGCAGCATGTGCATCACCGAGCGGTCCATGCCCGGGTCGAGTCCGGAGGTCGGTTCGTCGAGGAAGAGCAGGGACGGCTTGGTCAGCAGCTCCAGGGCGACGCTCACCCGCTTGCGCTGGCCGCCCGACAGACTGTGGATGGGCTGGTCGGCGCGCTGTACCAGGCCGAGTTCGCCGATCACCTCGTCGACCCGCGCCCGGCGCTCCTCCTTGGCCGTGTCCTGCGGGAAGCGCAGTTCGGCGGCGTACGTGAGCGCGCGGCGGACGGTCAGCTGGGCGTGCAGGATGTCGTCCTGCGGGACGAGTCCGATGCGCTGGCGCAGTTCGGCGTAGTCGCGGTAGAGGTCACGGCCGTCGTAGAGCACGGTGCCGTGGTCGGCGGGCCGCTGTCCGGTGAGCGCGTTCAGGAGCGTCGACTTCCCGGCGCCGCTCGGGCCGACGACGGCGAGCAGACATTTCTCGCCGACGGGAAAGGACACCTGGTCGAGGAGTGTCTTGCGGCCCTTGTCCACCTCGACGACGAGGTCCTGCACGTCGAGGGAGACCTCGCCGCTGTCGACGTACTCCTGCAACTGGTCGCCGACGAGGCAGAACGCCGAGTGTCCGATACCGACGATGTCACCCGGCGTGACCGGGGCGCGCTCGACCGGCTGGCCGTTGAGGAACGTGCCGTTGTGGCTGCCGATGTCGACGATCTCGTACGTGCCGTCGGGACGGGCCAGCAGTTCGGCGTGGTTGCGGGAGACGATCAGGTCGTCGATGACGAGATCGTTGTCGGCGCCGCGGCCGATGCGCACGGTGCGGGAGGGCAGCGGACGTACGGTGGTGGGCTGCCGGAAGGTGCCGGTGGCGGCGGGCATGGAGACGGACGAGGGGCGCTCCGCGGCGGGTGGCGGGCGTCGGACGAGGACCGCGCGCGGGCCGTCGGCGGGACTTCCGAAGCGGATCACGCTGCCGGGTCCCACGCCCCACTCGTGGACGCGCCGGCCGTCGGCGTACGTGCCGTTCGTGCTGTTCTCGTCCTCCAGCGTCCAGTGATCGGCCTGGGGCCGCAGCACGGCGTGGTGCCAGGAGACCCGGACGTCGTCGATGACGACGTCGCACAGCGGATCACGCCCGACGTGGTAATCGTGATCCGGACTCATCACCGTCGAGCCCGCCTCGGTTTCGAGGACGAGCTCGGGTGCAGTCGCCGCGACGGGCCTGTCTGCCATGTCAGAATTCTAACGATTCGCCCACATGTGCGCCTGATCTGCGCGGTGCGGCCCGGCCTCGCGAACGGTCAGGCGGCGGAGATGCCGAGCACCGCGGCGGTGCGGTGCATACGCAGCGCGTCCACCGATTCCGCGAGCAGTTCGTATTCCGTGGTGTCGTCGTTGGTCGATACGCGGACGAGCTTGCCGGCGGCCAACTCCTCGGCGACCAGCTCCTGTTGCTCGGAGTCACCGCACCAGGCGCGCAGCATCGTCGGGACGTCGGGGACGCTCTCCCCCACCGGGGCGATGGAGTTGGGCGGAAAAGTCGGGTCCTCCGGCTGCGGATCGAGCCGTTCGGCCATCCAGGCCGCCCGGTCCCGCATCCACCACAGGGCCAGTGCGAGGGTCGGCGCGCGATAGGTGCCCAGGGGTACGCCGACGCGCTGACCGCCACATATTCCGTACGCGGTGACATGGCACAGGAATTCGTCGTGCACGATCTTCCCCCATTGGCGTCGCTCGTCGCCGGTCCGGCCTCACTTTCCCTGCGGCTCGTGTGCGGTGCACCGTGCTGGTGCGCGGGCGTGGCTGAATTGCCCTACTGATTGAGTATCGTCACTACTGACACACTGTCACCATGTGATTCCAGCCAGTCTCTTGGCATATTCACCGCCGGGTTTGGCCGAAACGGCATCGACGGCATTCCGGCCCGAGCCCACGGCATGACCCGCGAGGTAATCGACGCCACGAGCGCCGCCCGCCACTGTGGTCGTACCGCGTCCCGGAGCGGCACGACGGCCCCGGACGCGGATCCCGACCATGGATACGTCCCCCGATGGAGGCTGGTTCATCATGTCCGCGAACACCGAACGTCACGAGACCGCGGTCACCCGGTACTTCGAGGCCTGGAACGCGGGCGGAGGCGACACGCTGGCGAAAGCGGTGGCCGCCGCCTGGACCGCGGACGGAAGGTACACCGACCCGCTCGCCGACGTCCGCGGGCACGAGCAGATCGCGGCCGTGATCACCGCGGCACACGAGCGGTTCCCGGGTTTCACCTTCCGTCCGCTGGGTGAGGTCGACGGCCATCACGACACGGCCCGCTTCGGCTGGGAGCTCGTCGACGAGTCGGACGGCTCGGCGCCCGTCGCCGGATTCGACGTGATCGTCCTGGACGGCGAGGGCCGGATCCGGAGCGTGCACGGTTTCCTGGACCGCGTCCCGGCCTGAGCCGGGCCGCGGCAGGCCTCCCGGCCTCCCGCGATGAGTTTTTCCGCTCCCGGTGGTCTCTTGAAGAGGAAGACCATCGCAGGACGACACCGGGCCGGGAGGACCACATGAGCACGGCGAGCAGGCTCGACACGGAATTCACCGCGGTGCTGCGCAAGAGCCCCGAGACGGGCGGCTGGACGTACGTGGTCTGGCCCGAGTCCGTCGCGTTCTTCGGAACCCGGGGACTGGTCAAGGTCAGCGGCACGATCGACGGCCACGCCTTCCGCAGCTCCTTCATGGCACTCGGCGACGGCACCCACAAGCTGCCGGTCAAGGCCGACGTGCGCAAGGCGATCGGGAAGGAGGAGGGCGACACGGTGACCGTACGCCTGGAGGAGCGGATCACCGGGTGACGGCCGACGGGGCGGCGGAGACCTCATCGGGGTGGACGTCCGCACCGGGACAAGGCCCGCGCGGTCGGCACGCCCGCGGCACGGGCGGTCGGAGGGCCGCCGCCCGCGGGGTCCCCGAGGCGGGCGGCCGCCTCAGGGACCCGGTGAGCGCCCGACGGCCCACCCGGCCGCGGTAGGTCCCGCTCCTCGACCTTGCGGTCCTACACGCTGACCACGGCGTCGATCCCGGCGAGCTCGTCCTCGGTGAACTCCAGGTTCCCGATGGCCGCCACGCTGTCCTCCAGCTGCCGCGGGCTGCTCGCGCCGATCAGGGCGGAGGTCACCCTGCCGCCGCGCAGGACCCAGGCGAGGGCGAGCTGGGCCAGCGACTGGCCGCGGGACTTGGCGATGTCGTCGAGGGTCCGCAGCCGGGCCACGAGGTCCTCGGTGACCTTGTCCGCGCTCAGGAACGGGCTGTCGCTCGCGGCCCGCGAGTCCTCCGGGATGCCGTCGAGGTAGCGGCCGGTGAGCAGGCCCTGCTCCAGCGGCGAGTACGCGATGGAACCCACCTGGAGCTCGTCGAGCGCGTCCAGCAGTCCCTCCTCCTCCGGGCGGCGGTCGAGCATCGAGTAGCGCGGCTGGTGGATCAGCAACGGGGTTCCCAGCTCGGCCAGGATCCGGGCGGCCTCGCGGGTCTGCTCCGCCGAGTAGTTCGAGACGCCGACGTACAGCGCCTTGCCCTGCTGGACGGCGGAGTGCAGGGCACCCATCGTCTCCTCCAGCGGAGTCTCCGGGTCGGGGCGGTGCGAGTAGAAGATGTCGACGTAGTCGAGGCCCGTCCGGCCGAGGCTCTGGTCGAGCGAGGACAGCAGGTACTTGCGCGAGCCCCACTCGCCGTACGGGCCCGGCCACATCAGGTATCCGGCCTTGGTCGAGACGATCAGCTCGTCGCGGTGGTGCGCGAAGTCGGCCTTGAGGGCGTCGCCGAGGGCGGACTCGGCGGCGCCGGGCGGCGGGCCGTAGTTGTTCGCCAGGTCGAAGTGCGTGACGCCGAGGTCGAAGGCGCGGCGCAGGATCGCGCGCTGGACGTCCACGGGCCGGTCGGGGCCGAAGTTGTGCCACAGACCGAGCGACAGCGCGGGGAGCTTCAGGCCGCTGCGTCCGGTGCGCCGGTAGGGCATGTCCGCGTAGCGGTCGGGATGCGGGGTGTACAACGCGTACTCCTGGGGGCAGGGGAATCAGATCTCCACTGTCGCTCGATCCAGGGGCAGCGGTCCAACGGGAGGATCGGATGGCATTGAGCGATCCCGCTTCTCAATCGGTGCCGACGCCCTCACCTCGGCCCTTAGGCTTGTGCCCCATGGAACTGCGCCATCTTCAGCACTTCGTCGCCGTCGCCGAGGACCGGCACTTCACCCGGGCGGCCGAACGGCTGATGGTGTCGCAGTCGGGCCTGTCCTCGTCGATCCGCGCGCTGGAGCGGGAGCTCCGGGCGCCGCTGTTCGTCCGTACGACCCGCCGGGTCACCCTCACGGAGGCCGGTCGCGCCCTGTTCGTCGAGGCGGAACGGATCCTCGCCCAGGTCCGTTCGGCGCACGACGCGGTGGCCGCGGTGCAGGGCGTACTGCGCGGCACTCTCTCCCTCGGCACCGAACAGTGCATCGCGGGCGTCCACTGCGCCAAACTGCTCGCCGCGTTCCGGCGGCGCCACCCGGACGTGGAGATCCGGCTGCGGCAGGCGGGTTCCGAAGCGCTGGCGGAGGAGGTCGCGGCGGGCCGTCTCGACCTGGCCTTCGCGGTACGGACACGGGCCGACTCCGAGCATCTGCGGTCGGTCCCGCTGACCAGCGAACCGATGACCGTGCTCTGCCACCCCGATCACCGTCTCGCGACCGCCGCCGTGGTGACGCCCGGGGAACTGGGCGCGGAGGCCTTCGTCGACTTCCATCCCGACTGGGGTCCGCGGCGCACCACCGACGCGGCGTTCGCGGCGGCGGGCGTGCAGCGGACGGTGACCCTGGAGGTCAACGACGTCCACAGCCTTCTGGAGCTCGTCCACGAGGGCCTCGGAATCGCGGTCGTGCCACGCCACTTCGGTCTCAAGCGCGAGGCCCGCGCGCTCACCGCGCTCCCCTTCAAGGGCCCCGTCGAAGGGTCGTACGAGACCGTCGCCATGCTCCCGCCACCGGAGGCCACGAGCCCGGCCGCCCAGGCGCTGATGATGCTCCTGGACACCTCCCGGGAAGGCGTCTGAGTCCGCCCGGACCCGGAGACCGACGGCCGGGCCGACGGTGGACGCAGCCCTGCCGAGCGACCGCCGAACGCGGCGGTCCGGGCGAGTGCGCGTCGCCGTGACAGATGTCGCGGACGTGTCAGGGGGCCCAACGCGCGGAGTTCCGCACGCAGGGACGGGCGCGATGCGCGATGGTGGATCCATGCTTGCAAAGGACATCCTCATCGACGGATTCAGCCGCATCCGGGAAGAAGTCCACGCCACCGTCGACGGCCTCCCGCCGGACGACCTCAACGCCCGCCCCGACGAGACCGCCAACTCGATCACCTGGCTGGTCTGGCACCTCACCCGCGTCCAGGACGACCATGTCGCGGACGCCGCCGGAACCGAGCAGGTCTGGCTCACCGAGGACTGGGGCAAGCGCTTCGGGCTCGACCTGCCGCGCCGCGACACCGGGTACGGACACACGTCCGCGAAGGTCGCCCGGGTCCGGGTGGAGTCGGGCGACCTGCTGCTCGGCTACTACGACGCCGTGCACGAACGGACCCTCGCGTACCTCGGCGGACTGGCCGCCCAGGACTTCGAGCGCGTCGTGGACGAACGCTGGGACCCGCCGGTCACCCTGGGCGTACGCCTGGTCAGCGTCCTGTCCGACGATCTCCAGCACGTCGGACAGGCCGCCTACGTACGCGGACTGGTTCAGCAGGCGTAACCGGGGAGCACGACGTCCTCGATGAGGGCCTTGCGCTCGTCGTAGGGGATGAACGCGCTCTTCACCGCGTTCACCGTGACGGTGCGCAGGTCCTCGATCCCCCAGCCCGCCTCCTCGACGAGCAGCGACATCTCGCGGGTCATCGTCGTCCCCGACACCAGGCGGTTGTCGGTGTTGAGGGTGACGCGGAAGCCCAGGTCGCGCAGGGCGGTGATGGGGTGCTCGGCGATGGAGTCGGCCGCGCCGGTCTGGAGGTTGGAGGTCGGGCACATCTCCAGGGCGATCCGGCGGTCGCGGACCCAGCCGGCGAGACGGCCGAGCTTGCCGTCCACGATGTCCTCGGTGATGCGGACGCCGTGGCCGATGCGCTGGGCGCCGCAGACCTGGAGGGCCTGGTGGATGCTGGGCAGCCCGTGGGCCTCGCCGGCGTGGATGGTGAACGGGACGCTCTCGCGCCGCAGGTGCTCGAAGGCCGCGAGGTGGTCGGCGGGCGGGAAGCCGTCCTCGGCGCCCGCGATGTCGAAGCCGAGGACACCGGCGTCCCGGAACGCCACCGCGAGGTCGGCGATCTCCCGGGTCCGGTCGAACATCCGCATGCCGCACAGCAGCGTGCCGACCCGCACCGGGGTGCCCGCGGCGGCCGCCTTGGCCATGCCCGCGGCGAGACCCTCCTGCACGGCCCCGACGACCTCGGGCAGGGTGAGTCCGCCGTTCACCATGAGCTCGGGCGCGTACCGCACCTCGCCGTAGACGACACCGTCCTCGGCGAGGTCGAGGACGTACTCCTCGGCCGTGCGGAGCAGGCCCTCGCGGGACTGCATCACGGCGAGGGTGTGCTCGAAGGTGGCTATGTAGCGCACCAGGTCACCGGAGTTGGCGGCCTCGTAGTACCAGTCGGCCAGCGCCTGCGGGTCCGTGGTGGGCAGGGTGTGGCCGACCTTCTCCGCGAGCTCGACCAGGGTGGCCGGGCGCAGACCGCCGTCGAGGTGGTCGTGCAGGACCGCCTTGGGCAGGCGGCGGATCGTGTCGATGTCGATGCGGGGCGCGGTCATGTGCGGTGTTCCTCGGCAGGTCGGTTCGGGTCAGGACGGTGCGATGCGGTGCGGCGCGATGAGGCGCGGAAGGGCACGACGATGTGCGGGAGGTCCGGTCAGCCGGCGGGCTGGAGCAGGTCCCAGCGGTTGCCGTACAGATCCTGGAAGACGGCGACGGAGCCGTACGGCTCGTGGCGCGGCTCCTCCAGGAAGGTCACGCCCGCCGCGCGCATCCGGGCGTGGTCGCGGGCGAAGTCGTCGGTGTGCAGGAAGAAGCCGACGCGCCCGCCGGTCTGGTCGCCGACCCGGCCGCGCTGCGCCTCGTTCTTGGCCCGGGCCAGCAGCAGCCCGCTCCCGCCACCGTCCGAGCCCGGCTCGACGACGACCCAGCGGGAACCGTCGGACCTCGGGGTGTCCTCGACGAGGCGGAAGCCGAGGGCTTCGGTGTAGTGGCGGATGGCCTCGTCGTAGTCGTCGACGACGAGGGTGACCAGGGCGATGCGTCTCATCGGACCTCTCCAGGGTTATACGTAACACGCAGGGTACGCCATCGCGCCGGGCGGCTTGGGGCGAGCCCCGCGGGGCGGCGGCCTTCACCGTGCGGCGCGGCCACCGTCTCCACCACGCGGGACAGCCGCCGTCTCCACCACGCGGGACGGCCACGGCCTCCGGCGTGCGGCGCAGTCGCGATGCCCAGGAGCCTGGAAAGGGGAACGATCTACATCGGGCGGCCGGGAACGATTCCGGCTCCCGATCGTCTACAGTTGTGTAGACGAATCCAGTCGCGCAGGCGTCACGGGCGAGGTCCCCTGTCGCGTGCGCGCCTGCCATCGAAAGGGGTCACACCCATGTCCGCCGCCCCGGGCGTCGCACCCGCGCGCTGGGCCGATGCCCACCGGGCCCGGCCATGAAGCACGCGGACACCGGAGACATCGCCGGCTCCACGGCGGTGGGAGGCCTGGCCGCGTTCGTGCTGCTGACACTGATCGTGACCGGGCACGACGGTGCCCCCTTGTTCGGCGACACGGAGCTCACCTCCTGGTCCGTCGCACATCGCCCGGACGTGGCACTGGCCCTGGCACGCGGGGTGACGTACACCGGGACAGGAGTCGTCCCGTACGCCTTGGTGGTCGTCGCCGGCCTCCTCCTCGGGCGAACCGCTCGGGAACGCCTCCGCGCCGTCGTCGCCTGCGTCTGCTGCCTGGCCGCCGCGCAGGCGGTGCGGTTCACCGTGATGTCACTGGTCGCGCGCCCCCGGCCGCCCGTGGCGGACTGGGCCACTCACGCCTCGGGCTGGTCCTTCCCCTCGGGTCACACCACCACCTCCGCCGTCGCCGCCGGACTGCTCGTCGTCGCGGTGCTCGCCCGCGTCCCGCGCTGCAGAAAGACCCTCGTCCTGCTCATCGGCGGCTGGGCCGTGCTGGTCGGCCTCTCCCGTGTCTACCTGGGCGTTCACTGGTTCTCCGACGTCGTGGGCGGCTGGCTGTTCGCCACCTGCTGGCTGAGCCTGCTCCTGTACGTCCTCGCGCGGTTCCTCCCCCGCGCCCACTCCGCGATATCGGCGCCCCGTCTCCGGCCAGGTCCCACGACGGAAGAGCGCCCCGATGCACCCGACGACCACCGCGACGTCCCCCCTCACTCTGCTCCGTAGCCACCTCGGCTGGGCGGTGGCCATCGCCTACCTCGCCGCCGCGACGGTCCCCGCCCCGGGTCTGTGGCTGCGCCGGACCCACTGGCTCGGCCCCGCCCATACTCTCGAACTCCCTTTCAGAACAGCGCCGTTCCTGCTCTCCCTGGTCCTGTTCACAGCCGGTCTGCAAGTGCCGTTGCACGAACTGCGCGTGCTTCTCGGCCGTCCCACCGCGCTGCTGACGGGCCTCGCCCTGCATCTGGCCGCACCGCTGCTGATCATCCCGGGCGTCGCGTTCGCGCTGCGGCAGTCCCCCGACAGCGACGGGGGCAGTGGGCTGATCACGGCGATGATCCTGATCGTCGCGATGCCTGTGGCGGCGGGAGCGACGGTGTGGACCGGGAAGGGGGACGGCTGCCAGCCGACAGCCGTGGGCCTCGTCCTGGCGTCCACGATCGTCAGTCCGCTCACCGTCCCGGTGACCCTGACGGTCCTGGGCCCGCTGCTGCACGGCGCGTACGCCGGCTCGCTGGCGGACGCGGCCCGGACCGCGGGCAGCGGCTTCGCGCTCACGGGGGTCCTGCTGCCCTGCGGTGCGGGCATCTTGTGCCGACTGGTGCTGCCACGCCGCCCCACGGCTCTCCTGGTGGGAGCGGCGGTTCCGTCGGCGATACTCGCCTCCCTGTTACTGACCTACGTCAACGCGAGCGGAGCCCTCGGCCCCTTCCTCGCCCACCCCGAACCGGTCCTGTTCACGGCCGCGGTGGGCGTCGCCGCCACCGTCTGCGGGCTGTCGTTCGCACTGGGCCTGGTCACCGCCCGCGCCCTGCGGCTCGACGCACCCGCGGGCGCCTCGGTCACCCTGGCCTGCGGAATGAACAACAGCAGTGCCAGTGCGGTGCTCATCACCACGACCCTGCCCGACCGCCCGCACGTCCTGCTGCCGGTGCTGGCCTACAGCCTGCTCCAGAAGGTGGCCGCCGGGCGGGTCGTACGGGCCGGAGGACGATCACGCGCACGGGCCTGACGGGCCGGCCGACGACGCCCTCCCGGCGCGACGGGCCGGGGGCATCCCGCCGAACGCGAACCGATGTACGCGGCCCGCCCTGCCCCTGCCCCTGCCCTTGCCCTGGTCCCTGCCCGGCAAGGACCTTCGCCTTCGGTCCTATACGTCCCCGGCTCCCCGGGAGTGCAGCGCGTCGAGGCGGGCGAGCTGCGCGTCCGTCAGGCGCAGGGCTCCGGCGGCGATGTTCTCCGCCAGGTGGTCGGGGTTGCCGGTCCCGGGGATGGCCAGCACGTGCGGGCCCTGGTGGAGGGTCCAGGCGAGCCGGATCTGGGCGGGCGTCGCGTCGTGCGCCTCGGCGACGGCGATCACCTCGGCCTCGTCGCCGTCCCGGTCCCCAGGGCCCAGTGAACCGCCGTTGCGCGCGATGGCGAAGAACGGCACGAAGGCGATGCCGAGTTCACCGCAGGCACGCGGTACGGCATCGCCCTCGGGGGACGGAAGGCCGAGGCCGTACCGGTTCTGCACCGCGACCACCGGCGCGATGGCCCGGGCCTCGTCGAGGTGCCGGATCTCGACATCGGAGACGCCGAGATGCCGGATCAGGCCCGCGTCGCGCAACTCGGCGAGTGCTCCGAAGTGTTCGGCGATCGAGTCCTGCCGCATACGGCGGAGGTACACCAGGTCCAGGTGATCGCGGCCGAGCTGCCGCAGGTTCTCCTCGACATGGGAACGCAACTGGTCCGGCCGGGCGCTGTCACCCCACTCCCCCGCGTAGTCACGGAAAGGCCCGACCTTGGTGGCGATGAGCAGTTCGTCCGCGTACGGCGCGAGCGCGCTGTTGATCAGTTCGTTCGAGGAACGCAGGGAGGAGAAGTAGAAGGCCGCTGTGTCGATGTGGTCCACGCCCAGCTCGACAGCGCGCCGCAGCACGGCGATCGAGCGGGCACGGTCGCTCGGCGTTCCTTGATGAAAGGCCGCGCTGCCGGTCAAGCGCATCGCACCGAACCCGACGCGGTTGACGGTGAGTTCGCCCAGCTTCCAGGTGCCCGCGGCTGCCGCGGTGATCGTTTCTCCAGTCATCGCGGCAGTGTCGCATGTGGTCCTCGGGGGCCGTGTGCGGAGGTTCGAATTCTGTCGGGGGCACGCCTTGTGAGGTACCCACCCGAAGCCTCGGACACGGAGCCGGCCACCACTACAACCTCGGCGGCGACCGGGGTGTCATAACTCTTACGGGGCGAGGAGGCGCAGATGAGTGAGCGCAGGTCCGTACAGAGCGACAGCCGGGGGAAGTACTTCTTTCTCAAGGGGTGGGGCTCGCTGGCAGGCGTCGCGGCCTTCGTGGTGTGGCTCGCGTTCGATCCCTTCGAGCTGACCTGGAACCAGGTTCTCGGCGGCGCGGTGGCGCTGTCCGCTGCGGGCGCTGTCCCGAGCCTGCTCTTGGGCCGGTGGGGCCGGGCTCGTCGTTGGGCCGATCAAATTCCTCCGCCGGGCCGCCTCACGACGGGGCTGGTCTCCACAGTCGGTACGGGGCTGGTCTCCAGAGTTGGTGTGCCATCGCCGCTGCGGGACCCCCGCTGGGCCAGAGCCCGAACGACTGCTGTGGGTTTCCTGATGTTCGGCACCGTGGCCGGATTCATGGGGTGGAAAGCCGGCCAGGAGGACCAGTTGCTGCAGAACCTCCGGGAGCACGGGCAAAGGACCGAAGCGAGCGTAGTCGCCATTGCCGGCCGGACGGAGGAAGGCTGGACGAACTCCTTGACCGTGCGCTTCAGCACACCGCCCAGGACGGTGCAAAAGACTATCGACGTCGGAGACGGCTCGGGAAACGACGCGAAGCCCGGAGGTCACGTAGCCATCGTCTACAACCCGACGGACCCCACGGAGGTCCGCCAGGCCGACCGTCTGGACGGATCCGAAGCCGACGGGGCACATCACCAGTGACACATCAGGCGGCATTCGCCCGTTCGGTGGGTACTGTGCCGACGTGGCTGATGACCAGAACAGCGGTAACGGCTCGATTCGGCGACGTCCATGGGACCTGGTGGGGGACCTGGTGGTGGAGACCTTCTTGCTGGAACTCGGCGGCCTCGCCATCTTCGGGGTTGTCACCCTGCTGGCGTGGCCGTTCGGGGGCCTGCCCGGCTCCTTCACGTTGGCTACGGGCATGCTTGTGATCTGGCCTGCGGTCTTGCCTGCGGTTCAGTTGTACCGTGCGGGGCCGCGCCGGCGGCTTGCCGTTGTCGCCGCTGTCCTTGCGCTGGCAGCGGTGACACTGCTCGTGGCCGCAGCAGCGAACTGGGCCCTTCCGGCGTTGGCCGACTCGGAGGCCGGTGTCTTCATCGGCTGCCTTGTCGCGATACCCGTCGGAGCGGCTGTGTTCGCGTGGTGCCTGAACAGGGCGAAGGTTGCCTGATTCCTTGTCGACGGTGCCACGAGGTGACGCTCGGTGCCTTCGTGGCCGCCGCCACGTCAACACCCTCCTGGGCGAGCCAATATCCGACCGGGCTACGAGCCTGGGGCCCGACCAGCGACGCGCCCCAGTGAACCTTGCCGGTCACCGCACCAGCACGAGGGCGCGGCCTGGCTGCATTCGCAGTCCGGGACCATTGCGGGCCCGCCGCCTCAGAAGCGGGTCAATACCCCGTCCACGTACCCGAGGGCAACGACATCGGTGTGCGGATCCAGCCCCTCCGGGTCGTCGTGCCGGTAGTGGTACCGGCCCCGTTCGTCCACGAACAGGGCCAAGGGCTCGGTTCCGCATTGACGGCACTTCCAGAACTGGAACTCAGCCATCTCTGCCGAGGGGTTCTCATCGCTCGGACGTATGACCTGCCTTGGCACAGAATTCCTCCCACCTCTGCGGTGGTGAGATCTTGCCACGTGCCGGGGACAGTGAGGAGCGAAACCGCCCTGCGGGGCCGGGCTGGCCCTTCTGTGGTCGCTGTGGTCGCTGTGGTCGCTGTGGTCGCTGTGAGGATCTGGGCGCATCGAGGCCGATGCGGCTCCTCCTCGGCGTGGAGGCTCGCTTGTGTCCTCAGTGGGCGGGGAGACGGTCGAGTGCGTGGGCCAGTGTCAGTGCGGCCAATGACATTCCGTCCTCGATACGCCCTTCCGCGACCCACTTCCAGAGCTCTCGGATGTGGAGCCAGCGCGTGGCGGCGACCTCTCGCACGTCAACTGCCCGGCCTGTGGGGTCGTTGACCCGGGCGAGCACCAGGGCAACCCGGGTCGCCAGCATTCCTGAATCCGGTGTCATGGCGCCCAGGAGTTCGAACTCGGCGTCCTGTACGCCTAGTTCCTCACGGAGTTCCACCCGGGCCGTGACAAGGGGGTCTCCATCGTGGGAGAAACCACGAGGCAACCCCCACTGCCACGATCCCACCGGATAGCGGTACGTCTGGACCAGCCCGATCGTCATTCCATGGATGGGCAGTACGACGGCGCCTGGTCCTCCACCGCGAGGTGCGATCCTCAGGTAACGGCCAGGGGTCCCGTCCGGGAATTCCACCTCGTCGTCGAAGACCTCGGCGAAACGATTCCCGTAGGCGAGGATCTCGCGTTTTTGACGGATCGGCTCGGGGTGACCCTGGTCTCTCAAGGCTGATAGCCCCTCATGTCGACGACCCTTCCGAGCGCATGAGCCCGGCGCCGCGTGTCCTTCCAGCGGCGAGCGGACTGAACTCCTTGTTGGGCAACAATAGGGGCGACCGCTCCGACGGCTATCGCAGGGTATTCCAGGATGCCCGGAAATCGCCACAGCGCGGCGGCCATCGCAGGACCGGCGGCGCCACTCCCGGTGAGGAGGACCTGAACTCCGGATTTCCCGACGAGCCCGGCCTCACCCTGACCGCCGAGAATTGAGGCGACGCGCACGAGATGAGCGTCGAGCGCCTTTCGGGCGGCCGTCGCGTTCTCCGCTTCAGCCACCTTGTCCATTCCCTTCCAGAAGGGCGACCGCGCCCGGCCCGAACCTCCCCGCTGCGCCCGTGCGTCGAGGAGGGCGGCGATCGCGTCCACCGCGTTGTCCCGGAGATTCGACAACTGGTCGGCGGTCCGACGTTCAGTGGCGACCACCTGCGAGTTGAGTCGCACTTCGAACAGTGGGTGTTCCTCTGATTCATCCGCCGATTCGCCCTGTTGGGGCAACCAGGCGGCCTGGTGCGCCCCGGAGCGATATTGGGCGATGGCGAGCTCTTGCGCGATCGCACGGGAGATGAGGATCCGATCCCCGTCGGCCACCTCAGTGCTGAAGGTCGCGGACGCAATCCCGATGGAATCGACCACGATCGCGTTGTACAAAGTGTCAACGAACTCTATTACCAGATCGAGGGTTCCCCTGCTTCCGACGATTTGCTCCGGTGTTCGACGATCCGGATCGTTGGGCCACGGGTCCGACATGCGCAGACGACTGCGTTGGCTGAACGCCTGAGAGCGCACCGGGTCCAGGCGCCGGATCGCGGTCACGAGCTCCGCGTGCACCTCGCGGAACGGATCGGAAAGAGATTGCGCCGCTCTTCCCATCGGGGACGTCTCCTCGATGGCGGAAGCGAGTAAGTCTCCCAGCCCCAGTATCGTCGCCGGGGGATCTGCCTTCACTCGGGGAAGAGCTCGGAATTCCGCACGGATCGCGCTCAGAGCCTGCGCCCGATCGACTCCTATCCAGTCACTGTTGAGGATCCGATCGAGGTTCTCGGACTGCCAGCGAACATCATCAGGATCAAGACCGTACCGTTCCGGCCCATGGAGTTCTGGCAGCAGAAAACTCAAAAAGGGATGATCCTTGTCGAAGGCGCGACCGAGCATGCCGGCTACTGCCCCTTCGAAGGAATCTGCCTTGAAGAGGTGCAGCCGGAACGGGTGTTCATTGATGGCCGCCCTGTCGCGGGCCTGGAGGACCGTGTGCGCGACACTGAGAAATCCAGCGGAATCGAACGCGTACGACTGGGGGACGACGACATCGCGCCCCAGCGCAAGCGTCATGAGCACTTCGATGAAAACCTGAAGCTCGTGGTCGTCCCGTCGTTGCCGCTCGGTTTCCGAGATACCCGTAGGAGCCGCCCAGGGCATCCGGACGGAGTCGAGCGACTCCAGGTACTGGAGACCTTGACCGCCTGAGAAAGTCATGTCCGCTCCCGAGATGCCGAGCCGGCCCCACGGCCGATTGCCATGGAGCAAGTCTGGGCACCGGTCGGCACTTTGTCTGCCGTCCCACCGCATCGCATCCGCCGACGCCGCCACGGCGGGCTCGACGAGTGGTCGAGGACCAGGTGTGCGTGAAGTCCCATCTGTCCGGCACCGGCGCCCATCCCCGTGACACACCGCGAACACACCGGGCCGAAGCGAGTCGACCTCACGGGGCAGAGGTCCTTTGAGACCGGTTGACAGTCGTCCGCCGCGTGACCGCTCCGGTGCCTGCCGGCTGACCGGCCGGTCGGCCGCTGTATCCGGTGTTGAACAGGGGCGCACCGAGCCTGCTCCGCGAGCCTCGCTTCGGGCGCTCCTCTCTGGTGAGGGCTCCGGCGAGGCTCGCGGGTCCGGTCGGACTACGGATAGACGTACGTGTTCAGCGTGTTCACCGCGGAGGCGGGATCGCCCAGGTCGTAGCGGTCGACTGCCAGGAAGTTGGGCTTCTTGCGGGCGGCCGGCTGGCAGAAGCGGCGGGCACGGTCGGCGAGTTTGGTGTTGTCCGTGCCTGCGGTCCCGGAGATGGTGGCGTCACGGAAGTGGTTCATGACGAAGAGAGGGCGGAAACCGGGCTCGGTGCGGGTGAGCGGTACGTTCGTGCCCGCGTCGTACCAGCGGCTGTAGCAGGACCAGTCGGAGGAGCCGATCCCCGAGCCCATGGACCAGTAGTTCTCGACGGTCCATTCGCGCTGGTACATGACGCCGAAGCTGTCCCGGGTGAGTCCGGCGGACTCGTCGGAGGCTCGGCTGTGGTCGGTGAAGACGAGCAGCCGGTGACCCGCGGCGGTCAGGTCGGCGAGCTTCGGCCAGCCTTTCTCGCGCACGCCGGTCAGGTCGGGGCGGTAGAGGACGTCGGACAGGCCGTTCACACGGGCGAGTTCGGCGCGCAGGACCCCCGGGTCGACGTAGTCCTCCAGGAACACGGTGACGAACTGGTCCGGGTGCTGCTTGAGGAAGTCGACCATGCGCTGGAGGTCGACCCAGAGCGCGACCGGCCTGCTGACGAGCGTGCAGCTGTCGTGACAGAGGATCGCGCCGTCCGGGGTCTGGTGCAGGTCGAGCATGAACCCGCGGACACCGTCGGACAGTTGCTGGTTGATGCCCCGGGTCTGGTTCGGCACCAGATTGACGAACGGCGGGGCGAATCCGCCGTCGACGCCGTTGGCGTAGGCGTTGTGGGCGGTGAGGAATGTGACCTGGTCCAGGGTGCGCTGGTCCTGGGGCGGCATGGGGCGGGTCGCGGCCTCGACCGGTGTCAGGTACCAGGAGGCGAGACCGCCCGGCGAGCCGATCGCCAACTGGGCCGGGTAGTTGGAGCCGGAGGGCTTGGCCGCGACCGTCAGGTACCGGTCCGTTCCGGGGGCCTTGAGCGTGAACTGATCGGCTCCGGTCGGTGTCACCTCCCACGCGGCGTCGGCGCTCGTACAGGGCACGGTCCGGGCCTGGTCACCCGCGCGGCCCAGACAACTGCCCCCGGTGTCGGCGCTTTCGAGGACGGAGGAGGAGCCGTTCGGGCGGAGGGTCCACCGCTGGTGGTCCTCGTTGCCCTTGGGGTTGTGCTGGACGACCGCCCCCGAGCTGTCGGCGGCGTTCAGTCCCGTGGTGGCGCTCTGGACGAAATAGGCGCCGGCGGCGGGCACTTCGGTGGCGTCGGCGGGCGCGGGGACGGCGAAGACGGTGCCCAGTACGGCGGTGGCGGCGAGCAGGGAGCGGCGGCTCGGTCTCATGGCACGTGATCCCTTCCTGTGGGGAGCATGAGCATGCCATGCGGCTCCGAGCGCCGGGGCTACGGATCGCGTCAACCCCGTCAACAGGCTCGGGCGGTCTCGCTTCGCCCGGATACGGATACGGGTGCGGATACGGGCGCAGGTGCGGGTGCGGATACGCAGGGAGAACCCGGCGCTCGCGTCCGACGCGGCTTCGCCGACCGGCCGTTCACCCCGCGGGCGGCGAGTCAGGCGGTGTCGTGAGAGGTACCCGGGTGCTCGATCCGGGCGGCGAACGCGGCGATGTCGGCGACCACGCGTTCGGGCTGCTCCCAGTGGACGACATGGCCGGTGTCCTCGTAGGCGAGGAATTCGGCGCCGTGGACGGCGTCCAGGATGGTCTGCTGGTCGTCCCGGGGCAGGAACTCGTCCTGCTCACCCCAGATGACGAGGGTGGGCACCAGGATGCCCCCGAGGGTCGCGCCGAGATCGGCGTCGAGGAGGCCGCGCCCGGTCTCCTGCCAGACGTGCGCGGGGAGTTTGAGGTTCTCCTCGATCATGGTCTCGATGAAGCCGCGGGCGATCGGGCGGGCCGCCGTCCCGGCCATGAAGTCCTCGACGAACGCGCGGGGCACCGGATCGGAGAGGTTCTCGAGGCTCTTTCCCATGGCGGCCACCACCGGCTTGTCGGCGAGGGTGCCGGGGACACCGAGCAGTACCAGTCCCGCGATGCGGTCGGGATAGCCGCCGGCGACGATCCGGGCCGGTACCCCGCCGCTGGACGCCCCCACCAGGATGGCGCGGGAGACGTCCACGGCGTCGAGGAAGGCCACCAGGTCGGCGGCGAAGTCGTCGGGGGCGTAGCCCTCCGGGGGCCGGTCGGCGTCACCGTGACCGCGCTGCGTGGGCGCGTAACCGTGCAGGGACGCCGGAAGGCGCCTCAGCAGGGGCTCGAACGACCACCAGGAGTCGGCCAGCCCGTGCACGAAGACGACCGGTGTACCACTGGGGTAACCGGCTTCGGCGTACGGGAGGGTGGGCCCCTCCCGCAGTTGCGCTGACTTCAGGGAGATCACGGTCACGGCACTCTGCCTCCTTCCGCCCGGCCACCGGGGTCCGGGAACCCGGGAGCGGAGAGCGAGCGGCGATCACTTCCGACAGTACCGAGGGGCGGCACGCGCCGCGCTGCGAAAGGACCGTTCGGGCCCCTCGGACGAAACGGAGGCCGCGACAGGAGCCGTGGTCCGGACGGGCGACCCCAGGAAGGCCGGGGCCACCGGACCCACTCCCGCTCGGTCCACGGGAACGGTTAGGGTGTCCGTCGTACCGGACACGGGGTGCCCCGTCCGAGGGCTGAGATCACACCCGTCGAACCTGAACCAGTTCATACTGGCGGAGGGATGTCTTCCATGCCATTGGCGCATGTTTCCGGCGGGCTGCCCGCCGACGGCGGGCCCGCCGTCTTCGACGGTCGGATGCCCGCCGCACCCGGCGACCTGCGGGTGGAGGGACACGGCATCGAGCCGGTCCCCGAGAACAACCGGTACGGCGGCGCCGGGCGCCTGTTCACCGTGTGGTTCGCCCCGAATCTGACGATGACGGGCGTGTTCACCGGCACGATCGGCATCGCGCTGGGCCTGGACTTCCGTACGGCGCTCGCCGCGGTGGTCCTCGGGACCGTGCTCGGCGCCCTGCCCACGGCCTATCTCAGCACCTGGGGCGGCCTCACCGGAACCGGTCAACTCCCGCTCGCCCGGCTGGCGTTCGGCCGGGCCGTGGTGCTGCCCGGGATGCTCCAGTGGCTGTCCTCGGTCGCCTGGGACGCGCTGATCGGGCTGTTCGGCGGGGACGCGCTGGCGCGGTTGTGCGGCTGGCCGTTCTGGCTCGGTGTGCTGGTCATGATGCTTGCCCAGGGGGCTCTCGGCGTCCTCGGCTACGAGGCCATCCACCGCCTGCAGATCGTCATGACCTTCGTGCTCGCCGTCGCCTTCGCGGTGATCGCCTGGCGGATGCTCGACGGCGTCCACCCGGCCGCGACGGGGGCGGCGACGGGTGCCGACCGTGCGGGCGCGTTCGTGCTCACCAGCACCATCGCGCTGAGCCTCTCGCTGTCCTGGGCCCCGTACGCCGGTGACTTCAGCCGCTATCTGCCGCGCACGACCTCCCGTCCGCGGATGTTCTGGTACACCCTGCTCGGCCTGGTCGTGTCCTTCGTCGCCGTGCAGGTCCTCGGGTTGTGGGGCGCCTCCGTGCTGACCGACCAGACGGCGGCGGGCGTGGACGCGCTGCTGGGAGGCGGGGCGGCGGGCGCGTTCGGGCTGCTCGCCGTGGCACTGGCGGCGGTGTGCAGCAACGCGATGAACGACTACAGCGGTTCGCTGGCCCTGCAGACCCTGGGCGTGCGGATACCGCGCCCGGCGGCCGCCGCCCTGGCCGCCGCCCTCGGCTTCCCGCTGGTGCTCTGGATGCACGCCGCCGACACCACGGCCCGCTTCCAGAACGTGCTCCTGTTCGTGGGCTACTGGATCCCCGGGTTCGTCGCGATCGTCGTCGTCGACTGGATCGCCCGCGGACGGGAACGCGGGGGCGCCCCGGTCGACGTCGCCGTCGAGAGCTCCCGTCCGAGCTCCGGATGGCCCTCGCTGGTGGCCTTCGTCGCGGCGTTCGGCGCGGCCGTGCCGTTCATGGACACCGGCCTGTACGTGGGTCCGGTGGCCGACGCGCTGCACGGCGCCGACCTCTCCTACTACGTGGCGTTCCTCGTCGCCCTCGCCCTCTACGCCCCACTGCGGCTGCGCCGCCGCGCCTGAGGGCCGTCCGTCGCTCCGCCGGTCGGGGGCCCCGCGCCCGAAGCCGTACCCGAGAGGAACCCTTCGTATGACCACGCCGCCCCGCGTCCTGACGATCGCCGGATCCGACTCCGGCGGTGGCGCCGGAATCCAGGCCGACCTGAAGACCATGCTCGCGCTGGGCGCCCACGGGATGACTGTGCTCACCGCCGTGACAGCGCAGAACTCCGTTGGTGTGCAAGGAGCTTGGGAGCTGTCCGAGAAGGCGGTACGCGCCCAGTACCGCAGTGTGGTCGACGACATCGGTGTCCAGGCCGTGAAGACCGGGATGCTCTCGTCGCCGGGTCTGGTGACGACGGTCGCCGAGTTGCTGTCCGACGTGGGCGCCCCGGTCGTCGTGGACCCCGTGAGCGTCTCCAAGCACGGGGACCGGCTGTTGGCCGACGACGCGCTGGACGCCGTACGGACCCGGCTGCTGCCGCGGGCGACGGTGGCCACCCCGAATCTCGACGAGGTCGCGCAGCTCACCGGGGTGAAGGTGAAGGACGAGGAGGGCATGCGCGGGGCCGCCGAACGGCTGCTCTCGTACGGTCCACGATGGGTGCTGGTGAAGGGGGGCCACCTGCCCGGTCAGGCAGTCGACCTGCTCACCGACGGGACGGCCGAGCACTGGCTGCGCGCGCCGCGCCACGACAACCGGCACACGCACGGCACCGGGTGCACGCTCGCCTCGGCCATCGCGGTGGGCCTGGCAGAGGGCCGTTCCGTGCCGGAGGCCGTGCGACGTGCCAAGGAATACGTGACCGCCGCGATCGAGGCCGGATTCGCTCTCGGCGCCGGCATCGGACCGGTCGACCACGGCTGGCACCTGCGCCGGAACGGCTGACGCCCCTGGCCTTCGGCCGGAGTTCCGCAACAGAAGGGGCTGCCCAGAGCCGGGGGGCTGGGGCAGCCGGGTCCGGCAGGGGCTGAGGCGCAGGAGCGGCCGAGTCCGCCCCCGCCCGGAGTACCGCGGCACCGACGCCCGCCCAGGGCCCGAACTCCCGCGACCGCCGCGTCCGCCCGAGGCCCGGCGTTCCGGAGGACCCGCCTCCGCCCGTCGCCCGGAGACCTGGTCCGCGATCCGGCGCACCACCTGCCCCGGAAGGTGAACGCCTCGCCCCCTGCCATGCGTACTGATCGGCACAGCGACAGTCGTCTGCCCGCCCGTCAGGTACGCGGGGAGGCAGATCCGGATCCAAGGAGCACACCATGAAGGCGACCGCGCAGATCGGCGTCACAGGGCTCGCGGTGATGGGCCGCAATCTGGCCCGCAACTTCGCCCGGAACGGCTACACCGTCGCCGTCCACAACCGCACCCCCGCACGCACCAAGGCACTGGTCGAGGAGTTCGGGCACGAGGGCGCCTTCGTGGCGGCCGAGTCCGCCGAGGATTTCGTGGCGGCGCTGGAGCGCCCGCGCCGCCTGATGATCATGGTGCAGGCCGGTGCGGCCACCGACGCCGTCATCGAGGAGTTCGCCCCGCTGCTCGAAACGGGCGACATGATCATCGACGGCGGCAACGCCCACTTCACCGACACCCGGCGTCGTGAGCAGTCGCTGCGCGAACGCGGCCTCCACTTCGTCGGCGCGGGTGTGTCCGGGGGCGAGGAGGGCGCTCTGCACGGGCCGAGCATCATGCCCGGCGGCTCCCCGGAGTCGTACGCCTCGCTCGGCCCGATGTTCGAGACGATCAGCGCGAAGGTGGACGGCGAGCCCTGTGCCACGCACATCGGCACGGACGGCGCCGGACACTTCGTCAAGATGGTGCACAACGGCATCGAGTACGCCGACATGCAGCTCATCGGCGAGGCCTACGACCTGCTCCGCCGCGTCGGCGGCTACACCCCTGCGCAGATCGCGGAGATCTTCCGCCGCTGGAACAAGGGCCGCCTCGACTCGTACCTGATCGAGATCACCGCCGAGGTCCTCGCGCACACCGACGCCTCCACCGGGGAGCCGTTCGTCGATGTCGTGGTGGACGCCGCGGGGCAGAAGGGCACCGGTCGCTGGACGGTGCAGACCGCCCTCGACCTCGGCTCCCCCGTCACCGCCATCGCGCAGGCGACCTTCGCCCGCGCCGCCTCCAGTCAGGGCGAACTGCGCGCCGCGTACCGCGGTCTGCCCGGCGGCACCCACTGGGACCTGTCGGGAACCGAGGCCGAGCGGTTCACCAGCCAGGTCGAACACGCCCTGTACGCATCGAAGTTGATCGCCTACGACCAGGGCTGGAAGATGATCCTGGACGCCGCCGCGGAGTACGGCTGGGACATCGACCTCGGTGAGGTGGCGAAGATCTGGCGCGGCGGCTGCATCGTCCGCGCCGCGTTCCTCGACCGTATCCGCGCCGCGTACGCCGTCGATCCGGGCCTGGTCAGTCTGCTCTCCGACGCGGGGTTCGCCACCGAGATCAAGGACGCCCAGGTCCCGTGGCGCGAGGTCATCTCCACGGCGACCCGGCGAGGCGTCCCGGTGCCCGCCTTCTCCGCCGCCCTGTCCTACTACGACACGCTGCGCGCCGACCGGCTGCCCGCCGCCCTCACCCAGGGCCAGCGCGACTTCTTCGGTGCCCACACCTACCGGCGCACCGACCGCGAGGGCAGCTTCCACACGCTGTGGGGCGAGACCGCCCGCGGTGAGACCGAGATGCTGTGACCCCGGCCCGGCCATGAGCCGGAGCGGCGCAGGCCGTGCGTCCGTGGCGACGGATGCGCGGCCTGCCGCACGTGTGCGGACCGCGGCGTGGTCCGAGGGACGTGGCTACGCGGCCCGGCGGACGAGATCCGCCATCGCGGCGGGGGGCAGGGACGGGTTGGCCGCCGCCGCATCCGCCACGCGCCCGTCCGCGTCGTTCAGCAACTCCTCGATGACGGACGGCGGGAGTGCCGGGTGGCCGGCCGCCCTCGGCCTCGCCCGCTGGTGCTCCAGGCAGGCGAGGAGGGCTCGGGCCGTCGCGTTCCGGTGCCGGGCGATCTCCAGGAACGCCTTCGGCACGGGTGGTTCGTGTCGGGTCAGGTGCTCCAGCAGTGCCGGAGTCGCGTCCGGGTTGGCCGCCACCTTGGCGAGGACCTGGACTCCGTGCCGGTCCGCCATGGCGCGCAACTGCCCTTCGGCGAGGCCCGGATGCGAAGCGATGGACTTGACCACCTTGGCGTCCGGATCGCGGGCCAGCGCGTCGCGGATCTCGGGCGGCAGATCACGGCGGTGGGCCAGGAGCATCCGAGCGGCCGGGTCCGGCGACCGGACCAGCTCCATGATCTCGGCGGGGGTCGCGGCGGCGATCCGGGGCAGCAGGGTGGCCCCGGCCCTCGACGTTCGAGCCAGCAGGGTGAGCACGTCGAGCGGTACGCGGGGATGAAGGGCGAGCCTGCCGCGTACGCGGGGGTCGTGGTCCCCCGCCAGCACACGGATCAGGGCCTCGTCGATCGCGGGGTTCCCGGCGAGGTCGGCGCGTATGCCGGGCACGGCGTCCGAGGCGAGCCGTGCGCCCACCCGTGGGGGCAGGTCCGAGCGCCCGGCGAGCGCCCAGCGCAGCGTCATCGAAGGATGGTCCGCGAAGCCGACGACGGCTGCCGTGGGCGTGCCAGGGTTACTGAGTGCCGCCGCTTGTATCGCATGGACGGTGGACTCGTGGGACCCGTCGCAGGAGGCGCCCGGCGGCAGATCGCAGTCGGGCCGGGGGCAGTGGGGATCGTGCGTGAAAGGGGTCGTCTCGCGGTCGCAGACCAGGCAGCGGCGCGCTGGAGGAAGCCCCTCTCCGGTGATGAGCGCGGCCAGTACGTCCGGGGGCGTCGCCTCGTTCAGCGCCACCGCGCGGCGGACCTCGGCATGCGGATGCTCCCCGAGCCCCGCCGCCACCTCCGGTGTGGTCCACAGGGCGAGTTCCGTGACAACACGTACGTCCGTATCGGCGGCCAGCGTCTCCACCACGTCGGCCGGGAGGCCGGGGCAGGCGGCCAGTTTCTCCCGGTGCTCGGGCACCGGATCGGCCACGAAGAGGTGTGCCCACTCGGGGCGGCCGCATCCCTGGTCGAGCAGCGCGAGGGCGGTGTACGGGTGCGCCGCGGGGTCGACCGTCGCGGCGGCGAGCACGCCTTCGTAGGCGAGTTGCACACCGCTCTCCCCGACACGCGAGAACAGGGCGACGGCCTGCTCCCGGCTGAGGTCCGCCCGACCGGCGAGGGCGCCGGCGAGGTCGGTGTCCGCGATCGCGATCAGGCGGTCGACCAGATCGGACGGCAGGGCCGGATTGGCGGCGAGACCGCACAGGACATGGTTCACAGAGGGCATCCTGCACGGGACCGCGACCGATCGGCTCAGGATTTTCGTGCCGCCGAGCGGTGGCGGTCGTCGCCCGGTCTCCCCCGTGCCGTGTCGAATGGGCACGAGCGCCGGGTCAGGTCGGGGCGGATCAGGTCAGCTCAGGTCCACCCCGTACAGCGTGCGGCCGCCGACGAGTTCCCGGCCGGTGACCAGTTCTGCGTCGATCCGGATGAAGACGTCGTGGGGTGAGGTCACCCAGGAACGGGGTCCGGTGCGGCTCAGGCGATCGTGCTCGGCGGGATCGCTCACCACCAGCGCGAGGCCCGTCACGACGACGCTCCAGCCGGCGTGCCCGGCCGCGTCCACCGCGTCGGCCTCGAACGCCACCACCGCCCCGTCGATGCAACGGGCCAGTTCCGAGTCCGCCGACGTACGCAGCACCACGGCGGATTCCGCGTCGAGACAGAAAATGACCGGCAGGACCGCGGGCAGGGCGTCCCGCGTGTGGACGACCCTGCCGATGGGCGCTCCGCCGAGCCGGTCCAGGCACTCCTGCCGGCCGAGTTCACGAAAGCCGTCGTTGGGATTCATCGCCGGAACCCACTTCCATGCATCGAGGCGACAGAGCAATACAGCGACATATGGTTCAGACTCCGCCCGGCCGGCGAGGGGAGCCAGGGCCCATTGGTCCCCGGCGAACGGAGAGTGGCCGCATCCCGGCGCTCACCGACCCGCCGGGCCCGGCGTCGGGGTCGAGGTCGGAGTCGAGGTCGGCGTTCCTCCCCGCCGATCCACGCACGGCAGCGACGGCGGCAACGGAGGCGGTGAGCGAGTCTCCCCCCTGGCCGCGTTCGATCAGCCAGGGAGGAACGGCGGCCGTTTCGGCTCGCGTCAATGGACGTCCATATACGCCCTGACCAGGGTATATGCCGCACACGAAGGCCCATCGGCCCCCTGTCCGGGACCGGGCGGCCCCTGCCACCGCTCGCGCGCGCCGCGATCCGCTTGCACTGTTGGGGTGTAACGAGGAGGTGCGGTGCCATGCGCGGAGCACAGGGTGCGAGGCAGTGGTGCTGGCGCTGGCGGAGAAATCCGCTGCGTCGCCGTGACGACGTCTTCGAGGCGTGGATCGTGCTGATCGTCTGGACGGTGATGGTGCTGGGCGGCACCCTCGCCGGCCTGGTGACGGCCCATGCCGCCGACACGTCCTTCACGCGGCTGCGCCACGACCGGCACGCCGTCCCGGCCGTACTGGTCGGCGGTACGGGTTCGGCGGTACCCGCCGGGGAGAGCGGAGTGTACGACCATGTCCGGGCGATCGTCCGGTGGACCGCGGCGGACGGGTCCCGCCATACCGGCAGCGCCCTGGTGGAATCCGGGCACAGGGCCGGATCGCACGTGGTGATCTGGATGGACCCGCAGGGCCGGCCCACCACGGCGCCGCCGACCGCGAGCGCGGCGGCCACCGAGGCGAGTCTGCTGGGCATCGGCGCCGCCGTGGCTCTCGGCGGCCTGGTCTTCGGCGCCGGCGGATTCGCGCGGTGGCGGCTCGACCAGCGGCGCTACGCCCGATGGGAACGCGAGTGGGAGCGGCTCGGACCGCAGTGGGGGCACAAGACGCCCTGACCCGGATCGATCCGTCCCCGGCGGGCGCGTCCCCCGCCGCCGGTCCGCCCGGTCATGGGCTGCTCACGAGGAGCCCATGACCGGGCGGTCTCCGGCAGGACGGGGGGATCAGTCGTGCGGGACCACCGCGACCGGTGCGGCGGAGTGGTGCAGTACCGCTTGTGTCACCGGTCCGATGTGGGTGCCGACCAGGGTCTGGCGGTTGCGGCGACCGACCACGACCAGCGAGGCGTTCCGCGAGGCCTCCACGAGGTGGGGGCCCGCGCCGCCGATCACGGCCTGCCCGCGCGCCTCGACTCCGGGGAACTTCTCCCGCCAGGGGTTCAGCACGTCGGTCAGCCGCTGCTGCGCCTCGGCGAGCAGTTCGGTGTTCACCCCGGCATCGGTGGCTCCGGTCCAGCCGTAGTAGGGCGGCAGGCTCCAGCCGTGGACGACGTGCAGGTCCGCGGCCCTGGCGGCGGCCGCCCGGAAGGCGAAGCCGAGTACGGAGGCGTCGGGGTGCTCCAGGTCGAGCCCGAGGACGACATCCCGGTGCCCGGACGCTTCCGGGGCTCGCGCACCGGCTCGTACGAGGACGACCGGCACCCGGCTCCGGGCCACCACGGCCTGCGCGACGGAACCCGTGAGGAACCCGGCGACTCCGCTCAGGCCCTTGGACCCGAGCACCAGCAGCTCCGCGTCCTTGGCGGCGGCCGACAGCGCGGTGACCGGCTGCTCCGCGACGCGCTCGGCGGTGACGGTCAGACCGGGGTGTTCCGCGGCGAGCTCGGCCGCGGTCTCGCGCGGGAGGCGTTCGGCCCAGGCTCGCTCCGGGTCCTCCGACGGCGCGGGGACCGAGACGCCGGCCAGTGGGCCGTACACGTAGGGATGCCACAACCAGGCGTGTACGAGGTGCAGTTGCGCGTCCGTGCGGCGTGCTTCACGGGCTGCCCACTCGGCTGCGGCACGGCTCTCGGGCGAGCCGTCCAGACCGACGACGATGGTGCGGGACATCTGGTGACCTCCTTGACGGATGCGTGATCAGTCTTGTTTGTTCGCACGCGCGGGCGACGAGGGGCCGTTGGTCCTCGACGGGGGCCGACAGGCCCATGCGGTACGGGACTTCAGGGCGCCGCTGAGGACAGGCGTCCGTCGCCCGACCGCGCGGCCGGATACACGGCCGGGCCGGCAGGACGCCCGTCCGGCACGGCGGCACGCGGCGGGGCGCCCCGCACTCGCGTGGGGGCGCCCCGGTGGCCGCCGTGCCCTCACCTCAGCCAGGGGTTGCGGCGCACGAAGGGAAGCCGCTCCCAGAACCGGCCCAGACCCCAGGTGGCACCGGCGCCCGCGGCGGCCAGGGTGATGAGGACGACCGCGTAGATCACGTGGTAGTCGGCGAAGGGGTTCGTCGACATGCTCGGCGAGCCGTCGGACAGGTGCCGGGCGGGCGGCCATTCGGCGAGCCACATGAACGCCAGCAGCACCGTGCCCGCGACCGCCGCGGGCCGCAGGGCGACACCGGCGACGAGGGCGGCGCCGACGCCGAGCAGGCCGGCCATGAACAGCCAGTCGACCCAGCCGGCGCCGGCCCAGGAGTGGAACGTCGACTCCATCGGTCCGGCGGCGACCCCGCCGAGGAAACCCTTGGCGGGCGAACCGCCGTCGAGCCAGCCCTTGCCGGACGGGGTGGCGTAGCCGAGCCCGAAGGTCTTGTCGAGGAAGGCCCACAGGAAGACGAAGCCCGTCAGCAGACGCAGACCCGCGAGGGCGTACGTGCGGACGCCCGTGGCCGGGACGGTCGCGTCCTCACTCCGCGCCCGGGCCTGACCGGTCCTGCGCAAGGACGGGAAGTGGAACCCTGTGTGCCGGTGGGGTTGCTCCTGGACTGCCATGACGCTGATCCCTCCCAGGGGTGTTCGACGTGCTCCCGGCTGCTTCCGTTGCTTCAATGTCCCTCGACGGCAAGGGAGTTCGCAGGGGTCACGGGTCCCGGGTGGGAGGGCCGAAGGTCCCTCTCCGGGGGCGGACCGGGCCGGTGCGCGAGCACCGGCCGGCTTTCCCCCGGCCTGGCTTCCCGGGCCTGTGCCATGCGGCCCGCGATCGGGGCCGGACGGCCCCTGGCGGGAGGCCGGGCCCTGGAAGAGCTTGGAGGTGGAAGGATCGCGCGCCAGGAAGAGGCAGGATCATGAACACTTCCACGACAACCACCATGGTGCGGGCGCTGCCCGCCGAGCACCGGGAACGGCTGATGCGGATGGCCCGCGAGGTGTCCTTCCCCGAGGGCACCCGGCTGTTCGAGGAAGGCCGCCGCGCCGACCGGTTCTGGATCGTCCGGACCGGCACGGTGGCCCTGGACCTGCGGGTGCCGGGCCGCCGCGCGGCCGTCATCGAGATCCTCGGACACAACGAACTCGTCGGCTGGTCCTGGCTGTTCGCCCCGCACACCTGGCATCTGGGCGCGGAGGCGACGAGCCCGGTGCGCGCCTACGAGTTCGAGGCCGAGGCGGTCAGGGCGCTGTGCCGGGCCGATGCCGAGCTGGGGATGGCCGTGACCCGGTGGACCGGCGAGATCGTCGCCCACCGGCTCCAGTCGGCCCGGACCCGGCTGCTCGACCTGTACGCCCCCTACGGCAGCGGCGACGCGTGGTGACCGCGAGCCCGCGCCACGGCCGGTTTCGAGGCGGTCCGGAGACCCCGCGCCACCGCCGGCGGTGAACCGGCCGCCGACCTCGGACGGGGCCGGTCGGCCCTGGTGCATCGGGGCCGGACGCGTGATGATCGTCCTGAGCGGGCTCACGGTCCGTGGTCCATCACTGAACAGGGGGTCGTCATGGCCGAGGCGCGTACGTTCTCCGAGCAGAACCCGATCCGGGTCTTCCTGCTGGACGACCACGAGGTCGTACGCCGCGGTCTCACCGACCTGCTGGACAGCGAACCGGACATCTCGGTGGTCGGCGACGGCCTCACCAACCGCGAGATCGGCAAGGAGCTGTACCTCTCCGAGAAGACGGTCAAGAACCACATCTCCCGCCTGCTCGCCAAGCTCGGCGTCCAGCGCCGCGTCCAGGCCGCGGTACTGGCCAACCACCTCGAACACCCCGAACCGGCCGACCACCACCGCTCCCCGCGCTGAACCACGGGCCACCGGACCGTGTCGGTCCTCCGCCCTCGCGCCCTCACCGGTACGGGACGCGGCCGCTACGATCGGCCCATGACGCCACATCAAACGGATGCCGCGTAGATCCCCGCGCGCGTCGAGGGCCATTGCGCCCGGGAGACGGAGCGACGGTCCGGTGAGCAGCCTGCTCGTCGGCACGTGCCCCGGACCACCTGTGTGTGCCGACGTGCACACGTACCTCTTCGTCGACGGCCTCGACGTGGTGGCGCGCAGCGACAGCAGGCTGGCCGGCCTCGGTCCCAGGGTGTCGCTCCGCCCCGGCGGGCCGCTCTGTCCGACGGACAGGCCGCGCATGGTGGATGTGGCGGCCCAGGTACACCCCGAGCCGGGGCCGGCCAGGCTGACCGTACGGGTCCGGCTCCGGGGCGGGACGGTCGTCTGGTCCGACCTGATGTACCCGGACCTCGACGGCCGGGTCGTCGAGGAGGTCCGCTTCCGCCTGGACCAGTACCTGGGCGAGCTGGAGCGCGCGTACGCGGCGTCGAAGGCCGCGCTTGATCACCGATGGCCCGCCGATGTCTGATGGTCCTCGGCCCTCGTAGCGGCTGCGCTGTTCATCAGCCCGAGAAAGGAAGATCCGCCATTCCTGTCAAGTCGTTGCAGATTCCCACCGCGGACGGCCAGGCCGACGCGTTCGCCGCCTTCCCCGACGGTGGCGGGCGGCACCCCGGAGTACTGCTGTACATGGACGCCTTCGGCCTGCGGCCCGTGTTGCGGGACATGGCCCGCGAACTGGCCGAGCACGGGTACTACGTGCTCGTCCCCAACCTCTTCTACCGGCACGGCCAGGCACCGGTGATCGACCTGCCCGAGCACATCGGCAAGGAGGTCCGGTCCACGGTGTTCGCCCAGGTGATGCCGCTGATCGAGACGCACACCGTCGAACGTGTCCTGGGCGACGCCGACGCCTACCTCGGCTTCCTCACGGCGCAGCCCGAGGTCAGCACCGGACCGGTCGCCGTGATCGGCTACTGCATGGGCGCCAACGCGGCGATGCGTACCGCGGCGGACCACCCCGATCAGGTGGCCGCCGTCGCCGGATTCCACCCCAGCCGCCTGGTCACCGACGCTCCCGACAGCCCGCACCGGCTCGTCTCCAAGCTGACCGCCGAGGTCCACCTCGGCCTGGCCGAGAACGACATGACGCCCGAGGCCGTCAGCGAGCTCGGTCAGGCCCTGGACGCCGCGGGTGTGCGCTATGCGTGCGAGATCTACCCGGGAACCGTCCACGGCTTCACGATGGCCGACACGGACGCCTTCGACCTCTCCGCGCTGCGGCGCCACTGGGACGAACTGCTTCCCCTTCTCGACCGCACCCTGAGCCGATAGCCGACACCCGCACGAACGACGAAGGGTGAACTCCCGTGGATCAGCCGATCGTTGCCGGGGAAACCCCCGGGCCCGACGGACCCCGGCCGGTGGTGCTGGGCATCGACGCGCGCCGTCCCCGCGATGTCGTGACCGGCTTCGCCTTCGAGGCCGCGTCGCGGCGTGGCGCGCTGTTGCACGCCGTCCACGCCTGGAGTCCTCCCGTGCCGGTCGGACCGTCGGCGCCGTTCGCTCCGCCCGAGGAGGACCGGGGGGCCTGGGAGGACCAGGAGGTCCAGTTGCTGGCGGACGTCCTGCGGCCGTGGCGGCGGAAGTACCCGCTCGTGCGTGTCTACGACGACGTCCGGCTCCAGAGCCCGGCGACCGCGCTCGTCCATGCCTCGGAAACGGCAGGGCTGCTGGTCGTCGGGCGGAGTGGGACGACGCTCGGGTCCACGCTTCGGGACGTACTGGGCCGCGCCAGATGCCCGGTGACGGTTGTCCCGCACTGACGACCGACCGACCACGCCCGCCACGATCACCGGTCACCCGTCACCCGTCACCCGTCACCCGTCACCGGCGACCGGCGACCGGCGACCGGCGATGGTCACGGTCACCCGTCAGCGCTCCGGCAGCGTGAGTGTGCAGGACTCGCCCGGGGCCACCGAGACCGTGCGATCCGCCAGGGTGACATCGATCGGGTCCTCGTCCGAGGCCGGCACGCTCAGGTGCAACCTCCCCGCGCTCAGGCGGAGTTGGACGCCCCGATGACCCCGGTAGCGGATCGCGAAACCGTACTCGGACAGCTCCGGCAGGGGGACCGGGTCGAACCTCAGCGCTCCGCCCCGGGTCTCCAGGCCGGTCAGCCCGCGCTGCACGAGATCGAGGGTGCCCGCCATGGCTCCCAGGTGGACGCCCTCCCCCGTGGTGCCGCCCTGGAGATCGGCGACGTCGCCGTGCAGGGCTTCGTGGATGTACGTCCAGGCCTCGACGCGCCGTGCCCGGCCCAGCACCCAGCCGTGCACCAGGCTGCTCAGCGTCGACCCGTGGCTCGTACGGCTCAGATAGTGGTCGACGGTTTCCCGCCAGAGCGCTTCGTCGACCTCGTACCCGAGCCGGCGGAACAGGCCGCCGAGTTCGGCGGGTGAGAAGAGGTAGCCCAGCATCAGCACGTCCGCCTGCTTCGAGGCCCGGTAGCCGTTGACGCTGTCGCCCTCGGCCTCCAGGATCCGGTCGAGCCGCCGGATGTCGCCGTACCGTTCGCGGTAGCCCGCCCAGTCGAGTTCCGCGAGATCGCCGTAGCCCTCGAACTGGCTGATGACGCCGGAGTGGAAGGGCACGTGCAGCCGGCGCGACACGTCGTCCCAGAGGTCGAGCTCCGCGGAGTCCAGGCCGACCCGCTCGACGAGGTCCCGCCGGACGAGTTCGGGCAGCTCGTGCAGCACGTCGAGCGTGCGGGCGAGCACCCAGGCGGCCGTGACGTTCGTGTACGCGTTGTCGTCGAGCCCGGGTCGGTCCGCGCCCGGGTAGGCGTCGTGGTACTCGTCGGGTCCGACGACCCCCCGGATCCGGTAGCGGCCGAGTGTGCCGTCGTACTCGGCGAACCCGCCCCAGAACCGGGCGATCTGCACGAGCATCTCCAGGCCCTTGGTATGCAGGAACTCGGTGTCGCCGCTCGCCTCGCAGTACTGCCACACGTTGTACGCGATCGCCGATCCGACGTGGTGCTGGAGCCGTGAGTGGTCCGGAAGCCAGCGCCCCGAGCGCGGGTTGAGGTGGAGCTGCTGGGTCTCCTCACGTCCGTCGCTGCCGCTCTGCCACGGATACATCGCACCGGTGTGCCCGGCGTCCTGGGCCGATCGGCGGGCCCGCTCCAGACGGCGGTGGCGGTAGGTGAGCAGGGCCCGCGAGACCTCCGGGAAATGGAGGTTCAGGTACGGCAGCACGAACAGTTCGTCCCAGAAGACGTGCCCCCGGTAGGCCTCGCCGTGCAGCCCGCGGGCCGGGACACCGACGTCCAGTTCCGCGGTGTGCGGGGAGAGCGTCTGCAGCAGATGGAACAGGTGCAGGCGCAGGATCGGCCCCGCGCTGTTCGGCACGTCCAGTTCGGTGTTCCGCCACAACTGCTGCCACGCCGTGCGGTGGGTGTCCAGCAGTGTCTCGAAGTCCGCGGCCCGGCCGACCCGGTCGACGGCCGCGTCCATCGGGTCCTTGATCGCCGGGTCGTGGGAGGTGTGCAGGGCGACCGTCTTGTCCACGGTCACGGTCCGGCCCTCGGTCAGCGTGATCCGCAGCACCTGGGCGGCGCGTCCCGGGGTGTGCGCCTCCGTGGTCACGGCGGGGGCGTCGGTGACGGTCCGGGCGGCCAGCCCGATGCCGGTCTCCGAGCCGGCGGTCCGGCAGTGCAGCCAGATCGTGTCGGGGGCGTCGGTGCCGGTCCGGACCTGCTTGAGGTGGCGGGAGGCGAGGGAGCGGTAGCGCTCGACACCGCTGTTGGCGACCGTGCCGTCGAGTGCCGACTCGATCTCGACGGAGCCCGACCAGCCCTCGGCCGTCACCTCGGTGCGCAGCAGGGCGAGGTGGGGATCGGCCATGTGGACCAGGCGGAGCTGCCGTACGGCGATACGCCGGCCCTCCTCGTCCTCGTAGCGCGCGGTGCGCTCCAGGGTGCCCGCGCACAGGTCGAGGCGCAGGCGGTGGTCGAGGAGCCGGTGGGTGTCGGGGGTGAGCCAGGTCCCGGTGGCGGTGCGCAGCCGGAGCGGGAGCCAGTTGGGGAGGTTGACCATGTCCTCGTTCTCGACCTCGCGTCCGGAGACCTGCGAGGTGAGACGGCTGTAGCAGCCCGCCACGTACGTGCCCGGGTAGTGGACGGCGTCCGCGGCGCACTCCGGGGCGGCGCCGCGGGTCGCGAAGTACCCGTTGCCCAGGGTGCACAGCGACTCGCGCAGGCGTTCCTGTGCCGGGTCGTACCCCTCGTAGTCCCAGGTGCCGTCGCGCATGCCTCCATCCTGCGGCACGGGCGGCCCGCCGTCCTCGCGGGACGCGCCGGGACGGCGGGCCGCTCCGGTGCCCGTCGGCCGTCGACGCTTCCGGCGGTCACCCGCGCTCGTTCGCGGGGCGGGGGTCCTCAGCCGGTCCAGGTCCAGTCCACGACCTCGGGGAGATCGGTGCCGTGCTCGCGGATCCAGTCGTGGTGGCGGGAGCGGGCGTCGGCCATCCTCTGGCGTACGGCGGCGGCGCGGACGCCGAGGCCGGGGACGCGGTCGATGACGTCCATGACGAGGCGGTAGCGGTCCATGTCGTTGCGCACGACCATGTCGAACGGGGTCGTGGTGGTGCCCATCTCCTTGTAGCCGCGCACATGGAGGTTCTGGTGGCCGGTGCGGCGGTAGGCGAGGCGGTGGATGAGCCAGGGGTAGCCGTGGTAGGCGAAGATCACCGGTTTGTCGGTGGTGAAGAGCCCGTCGTACTCGAAGTCGTTCATCCCGTGCGGGTGTTCCGCGCGCGGCAGCAGCCGGGTCATGTCGACGACGTTGACGACCCGGACGGCGAGCTCGGGCAGGTGGCGGCGCAGCAGGTCGGAGGCGGCCAGGATCTCCTGGGTGGGGACGTCGCCCGCGCAGGCGAGGACGACGTCGGGCTCCCGGTCCCCGCCGGTCGATCCCGCCCAGTCCCAGATGCCGGCGCCGCGGGCGCAGTGGGCGCGGGCCTGGTCCATGGACAGCCAGTCGAAGCAGGGCTGCTTTCCGGCGACGACGACGTTCACGTAGTCGCGGCTGCGCAGGACGTGATCCGCCACGGACAGCAGGGTGTTGGCGTCCGGCGGGAGGTAGACGCGCACGACCTCGGGGCTCTTGCTGAGGACGTGGTCGACGAAGCCGGGGTCCTGGTGCGAGAAGCCGTTGTGGTCCTGGCGCCAGACATGGGAGGTGAGCAGGTAGTTGAGGGAGGCGATCGGGGCGCGCCAGGGCAGTTCGCGTGAGGTCCGCAGCCACTTGATGTGCTGGTTGACCATGGAGTCGACGATGTGGACGAACGCCTCGTAGCAGGAGAACAGTCCGTGCCGGCCGGTCAGGAGGTAGCCCTCCAGCCAGCCCTGGCAGAGGTGTTCGGAGAGGATCTCCATGACGCGGCCGTGCCGGTCGAGGTGCTCGTCCACCGGCAGGGTCCCCGCCTGCCAGGCCTTGCCACTGGCGTCGAAGACGGCGTCCAGCCGGTTGGAGGCTGTCTCGTCGGGGCCGACCAGCCGGAAGTCGCGGCGATTCGAGGTCTCCCGCATGACGAATTCCAGGAGGTCGCCGAGGACCCGGGTCGGCTCGTGCAGGGTGGCGCCCGGCTTGTCGACGGGGACGGCGAAGCGCTCCAGGGGCGGGAGCGGCAGTTCGCGGACGAGAAGGCCGCCGTTGGCGTGCGGGGTGGCGCCGAGGCGCCGGGCGCCGTCGGGTACGCACGCGAGCACGTCGGCCACCGGCCGCCCGTCGGCGTCGAAGAGTTCCTCGGGGCGGTACGAGCGCAGCCAGGTCTCCAACTGCCGCAGGTGTTCCGGGTTTTCGCGGACACCGGCGAGGGGAACCTGGTGGGCGCGCCAGGTGCCTTCGACGGGCAGGCCGTCGACTTCCGCGGGGCCGGTCCAGCCCTTCGGGGTGCGCAGCACGATCACGGGCCAGCGGGCCCGTTCGGTCACGCCCTCCTCGCGGGCCGTGCGCTGGACCAGTGCGATGCGGTCCAGCGCCTGGTCGAACGCGGCGGCCATGGCGCGGTGCACCTGGAGCGGGTCGTCGCCGGTCACGTGGATCGGGTCGTGGCCGTATCCCCGCAGCAGTTCGTCGAGTTCGGGTTCCGGGATCCGGGAGAGCACCGTCGGGTTGGCGATCTTGTAGCCGTTGAGGTGCAGGATCGGCAGGACGGCGCCGTCGTGGACCGGGTCGAGGAACTTGTTGGAGTGCCAGGACGCGGCGAGCGGTCCGGTCTCCGCCTCGCCGTCGCCGATCACACAGGCGACCAGCAGCTCCGGATTGTCGAAGGCGGCTCCGTAGGCGTGGGCGAGGGAGTAGCCGAGCTCGCCGCCCTCGTGGATGGAGCCGGGCGTCTCGGGGGCGACGTGGCTGGGCACCCCGCCGGGGAAGGAGAACTGCCGGAACAGCTTGCCCATGCCCTCCCGGTCCCGGGGCACGGAGGGGTACGTCTGGCTGTAGGTCCCCTCCAGCCAGGAGTTCGCCAGCACGGCCGGGCCGCCGTGCCCGGGACCCCAGACGCACAGCGCGTCCAGGCCGCGCGCCTTGATGACGCGGTTGAGGTGGGTGTGGACCAGGTTGAGGCCGGGCGAGGTACCCCAGTGGCCGAGCAGCCGCGGTTTGATGTGCGCGGGGGTCAGGGGCTCGGTCAGCAGTGGGTTGGCGAGCAGATAGATCTGGCCCACGGCAAGGTAGTTGGCGGCCCGCCAGTGAGCGTCCAGGATGCGCAGTTCGTCGTCGGTCAGTACGGTGCTGTCCTGGTGTTCGACCTTGGGCATGGTGACTCCGTAAGTCATCGGAATACGTCGGCGAGGCGGGTCGGTGAAACGTTTCGCGGAGGCGTCATCGGGCGGAGGAGGCGGCATGGCCGGCGAGAAGAGCACGGCGAAGGTGCCGTCCGCGGCGTACGAGCGGGAGCTGCTCAGGCTGCAGACGGAACTGGTGAAGCTCCAGGAGTGGGTACGGACCGAGGGCGCCCGTGTGGTGGTGGTCTTCGAGGGCCGGGACGCCGCGGGCAAGGGCGGCACGATCAAGCGGGTCGCGGAGCATCTGAACCCGCGTGTCGCGCGGATCGTGGCGCTGCCGAAGCCGACCGAGCGCGAGCGCACCCAGTGGTACTTCCAGCGGTACGTGGAGCATCTGCCGGCCGCCGGGGAGATCGTGCTGTTCGACCGGAGCTGGTACAACCGCGCCGGGGTCGAGCGCGTCATGGGCTTCTGCACGCAGGAGGAGCACCAGCTGTTCCTGCGGCAGTGCCCGATCTTCGAGCGGATGCTCGTGGAGGAGGGTGTCCTGCTGCGCAAGTACTGGTTCTCGGTGAGCGACGCCGAGCAGCAGAAGCGGTTCCGGCGCCGGCTGAAGGACCCGACGCGGCGCTGGAAGCTCTCTCCCATGGACCTGGAGTCGATCACCCGTTGGGAGGCGTACTCCCGGGCGAAGGACGAGATGCTGGTGCACACGGACATCTCGGAGGCGCCGTGGTTCGTGGTCGAGAGCGATGACAAGCGGCGCGCCCGGCTGAACATGATCGCCCATCTGCTCTCCTCCATGCCCTACCACGAGGTGCCGCCGCCGGTTCTGGAGCTGCCCGACCGGCCGCCGTCGACCGGTTACCTCCGCCCGCCGCGCGATCTGCAGACCTACGTCCCCGATCACGCGGCGAGCCTGTGAGGCGCTCATACCCGTAGGGGTACGACGGCGACGGGACAGGACGCGTGGTGCAGGACGGCGTGGGCGACCCGGCCGAGCTGCATCCCGATGTGCCCGTGGCTGTCGTGCTGGCGGACCCCGACGACGAGCAGACCGGCGTCGGCGGAGGCGTCCAGCAGTGCCGTGCGGGCGGTCCCCTCGGTCGTGCTCCGGTGCACGACCACGGCCGGGAACTCCGCCGCCGCGCCGTGCAGCGCCTTGTCCAGAATCTCCACTGCCTCCCGCTCGTGCGGCCGGGCGGGCTCGCCCGCCGCGGGCGGGTGACCGGCCGTCTCACGGGAAGGCCACCGCCAGGCCCGTACGGCTTCCAGCGGGACCCCGCGTTCGGCGGCCTCGCGGAAGGCGAGACGGCGGCCGCCGATCCGTGCGAGGGATCGCCGACGCCGAGGACGACGGGCCCGCGGCGGCCGGTCCCGCCCTGGTTGTCGTGGCTGCCGCGCAGCACGATCACCGGACAGTGGGCGCGGGCGGCGACCGTGAGGCTCACCGACCCGAGGAGCATTTCGGCGATGCCGCTCCGGCCCCGCGACCCGAGCACCAGCGCGGTGGCGTTCAGGCCCTCCCTGAGCAGCGCGCTCACCGCGTCGTCGGGCATCACCTCGGTGGTCACCCGTACCCCGGCGTCGCGACGGCGGGCCCGCTCGGCGGCGGCCTCCACGACGGTGTCGGCCATGACCTGCTCGGTGGACCTGTCCAGCCCCTCGGCGAGGGACGCGCCCTCGTAGCGCTCCCAGAGCGAGGCGTACACCAGGCGCAGCGGCAGACCGCGCAGGGCGGCCTCGTCCGTGGCCCAGTCCACGGCGCGCATGCCGGGCTCGGACCCGTCGACGCCCACGACGAGCGGCAGATGCACGGCGGTCAGCCCGCTTCGCCGAAGTCGAAGACGATCCGGGCCTGGATCCGGCCGTGCAGCACCTCGTCGATGGACTCGTTGACGGAGGCGAGCGGCCGGGACTCGCGGATCACCCGCGTCCGGCCGGCGGCGTGCAGGTCGAACACCTCCGCGAGGTCCTGCCGGGTACCGACGATGGAACCGATCACGGAGGTGCCGTTCAGGACGGTCTCGAAGATGGGGACCTGGATCGTGCCGTGCGCCGGCATGGCGACCATGACGAGTTTCCCGCCGCGCCGAAGTCCCCTGTACACCGCGGAGAAGGCGTCCTCGTTCACCGCCAGAGCCAGCGCGACATGCGCGCCGCCGTGGCTCTTGAGCACCTCGCCCGGGTCCTCCTTGCGGGCGTCGATGACGATGTCGGCGCCGAGTTCCGCGGCGAGTTCGAGTTTGTCGTCGGTGACGTCGATGGCCGCCACGGTAGCCCCGGCGATCTTCGCGTACTGCAGGCCCAGGTGCCCGAGTCCACCCACCCCGGAGATCGCGACGAGCTGGCTCGGCCGGACGTCGGCGACCTTCAGTGCCTTGTACGTGGTCACCCCGGCGCAGGTGAGCGGGGCCGCGTCCAGCGGGGAGATCCCGTCGGGCACCGGCTGGGCGAAGTCGGCCCGGGCCAGCATCTTCTCGGCGTAGCCGCCGTCGCACCCGTATCCGGTGTTGATCTGCTGCTCGCAGAGCGTCTCCCAGCCGGAGAGGCAGTGCTCGCACCGGCCGCAGGCGCTGCCCAGCCAGGGCACGGCGACCCGCTGCCCCAGCACGAGATGGGTGACGCCCTCTCCCAGCGCCTCGACCAGGCCGACGCCCTCGTGTCCGGGAACGAACGGCGGGCTCGGCTTGACCGGCCAGTCGCCGTTGGCGGCGTGGATGTCGGTGTGGCACAGCCCCGAGGCCTCCACCCGGATACGGACCTGGCCGGGGCCGGGCTCGGGGTCCGGACGCTCCTCGATGACCAGCGGCTCACCGAACGCTCGGACGACTGCTGCTTTCATGGGATGACTCTCCTTGCGCGAACGGCCGCGAACAGCCGGAGACCGAGGGGTGGCCCGTGGTGATCAGGGGTGCGGTACGACGGCGACGGGGGCGGTGGAGTGGTGCAGTACGGCGTGCGTGACGGGGCCGATGTGGGCGCCGAGCGCGGCACGGCGGACGCGGCGGCCCACGACGACGAGCGAGGCCTCGCGGGAGGCGTCCACCAGGTGATTGGCCGCCTTTCCTGACAGGGAGTCCTCGACGATCTCCACGTCCGGGAACTTCTCGCGCCAGGGCCGCAGTGCCTCCGTCATGGACGCGGCGTCCTGGGCGGCCAGCCGGACGTCCATCTTGATGTCGGGGGGCAGCCCGTACGCGATGTAGGGCGGCTCGTTCCAGGCGTGCACGACCCGCAGCGCCGTGGCGCGCAGGAGCGCGGCCTCGAAGGCGAAGCCGATCAGCGTGTCGTCCGGTCCGCCGGTGTCGAGTCCGAGCACGACGGGACGGAAGGGTGCCGCGGCGGACGGGATGCCCGACGGATCCTCCAGGTGCTCGTCCGACGCCTGTTCCCCGGCGCGTACGAACACGACGGGACGACCCGCGTGGGCCGCCACGGCCAGGCCCGCGGAGCCGATCATGAAACCGCCCACGCCGCTGAGCCCACGGGTGCCGAGGACCAGGAGTTCGGCGTCGTCCGCGGCCTTGAGCAGCACCTCCGCGGGCCGGCCGGTCCGCTGTTCGGTGGTGATCTCGACTCCCGGGTGGCGCGCCCGCAGGCCTTCGGCCGCTTCGCGCGGGATCCGCTCGCTCCAGTGCTGCTGGGTCTCGGCGCCGAACAGCGGCGCCTGCGCCATGGGGTCCGGGGCCGGTTCCCATACGTTGACCAGCGTGACCGGCAGGGCGCGCAGTCGCGCCTCGCGAGTGGCCCACTCGGCGGCGGCGAGACTCTCGGGAGAACCGTCGAGGCCTACGGTGACAGTGCGGGACATGGTGCCCACCTCCTGGATCGGGGGTCCGAGCGGGATCAGGTTCCAGCGTCGTGCCGAAGCGGTCGGGTGCGGCAGGGGCCGCAGGTCCCCGGTGGGGGCCGTTCGGCCCAACGCCGGCCGCGCGGGCGTGCCGCGGGGCCCCGCGGCACGGGTCCCGTCTCCGCCTCCGTCTTCGGTCGGCGCGGCCGGTGGCCGGTGCGCACGACCGGAAGCTCGGCCCGGAGCCCGCCGACACCCGGGCGTCCCCGGCGGACTCCGGTACGAGGACGGTCAGGACGGCGGCGTGGACGCGGTCGTGGTCGACGAACGGGTCGACCGGCACGCCCGGCACGCCCGGCGAGCCGGTGGACAGCCGCCGGGCGGGCGGCCATTCGACGCCCCCATCGGCCCTGTCATCACGGTGCCCGCAACCGTGGACTTTCGCAGCGTGATACCGCCGATCAGGTCCGGCCCGAGACCGGACAGCCCGACGGCGGACAGCACGATCGCGGAGAGTCCGATCGCGGGCAGGCGGATCGGGGGCAGGCCGACCTCGGAGGCCGACCGACCTCGGGCGACCGCACCGAAGATGTGGCATGACCGAACCCGAACCTCTGGTGGAAAGGGGCCCTCCCGAGCACGAGCACGAACCCGTGGGGGTACGCGGCCCGTGCACGCACGGACCGGCCGCCGTGACCGAGGCGGTCACGGCCTCCGGCGCCGGTGGAGTTCTCGTTACGCCCCGCGGCGGAGGACGGAACCCGGTCCGCCGACGGGGGTGCTCGCGCACGGCCATGACGGTGATCCCTTCGAGGATACCGAGGATGCCAAGACCCCGCCCGGCGCGATCCCGGCCGACCAGGACACCCTCGATTTCCACGTCCGAACGCCGGACGGTCCGAGAAATCGAAATGTCTCGGACGTATCAGGAATTCGGATGCCGAATTCCGCTCCGGGCATTTTCCGCCGCCCTGTCGAGCGCCCCCGAACGCTTCGTGAGAGCGGGAAGATACGGCCGGGAAAGTACGGTGAAACACCATGGAAACAGGTCGACTTGAGGCTGTGGACCGCACTTCAGGAGGTTGTCTCCTCCACAGCCCGAGGGGGTTCTATTGTCCAGCGGTTCCCGAATTCTCCGACGCCGGATCGCAGCCGGTGCCGCCGTGCTCGCGACCGTCGTCGCGCTCTCCGCGTGCGGCGCCAAGACCGACGCGGGCGGCACGTCCGACAAGGCCGCGAAGGCGGACGTGAGCGGCGACACCGTCAAGGTGGGCCTGCTCAACTCGCTGTCGGGCACGATGGCCATCAGCGAGGTGACCGTACGCGACTCCCTGAAACTGGCCATCGGCGAGATCAACGCCTCGGGCGGAGTGCTCGGCAAGCGGATCGAGCCGATCAGCGAGGACGGTGCCTCCGACTGGCCCACGTTCGCCGAGAAGGCGAGCAAGCTGATCCGGGAGGACCGGGTCGCGGCCACCTTCGGCTGCTGGACCTCCGCCAGCCGAAAGGCCGTCAAGCCGGTCTTCGAGAAGAACAAGTCGCTGCTCTTCTATCCCGTGCAGTACGAGGGGCTTGAGGAGTCGCCGTACATCTTCTACACCGGCGCCACCACCAACCAGCAGATCGTCCCCGGTCTGGACTACCTCAAGTCCCAGGGCAAGAAGCGGATCTACCTGGTCGGCAGCGACTACGTCTTCCCGCGCACCGCCAACAAGGAGATCAAGGCGTACGCGAAGGCCAACGGCATGACGGTGCTCGGCGAGGACTACGCGCCCCTCGGCTCCACGGAGTTCGGCACGATCGCCAACAAGGTGAAGGCCTCGAAGGCGGACGCGGTCTTCAACACCCTCAACGGCGACTCGAACGTGGCGTTCTTCAAGGAGTACAAGTCCGCCGGACTCACCGCCAAGAGCATGCCGGTGGTCTCGGTGTCGATCGCCGAGGAGGAGGTCAAGTCGATCGGGGCGCAGTACCTGGCCGGCCAGTTGACGGCCTGGAACTACTACCAGACCACCCCGGGCGCCGCGAACACCAAGTTCGTGAAGGCGTACAAGGCCAAGTACGGCCAGGACAAGCCGACCAGTGACCCGATGGAGGCCGCGTACACCTCGGTCTACCTCTGGAAGGCGATGGTCGAGAAGGCGAAGTCCTTCGACCCCGAGAAGGTCAAGGCTGCCTCCGACGGCATCACCTTCGACGCGCCCGAGGGCAAGGTCACCGTGGACGGCGCGACCCAGCACATCTACAAGACCGCCCGTATCGGCAGGATCGGCTCCGACGGGCTGATCAAGCAGGTCTGGGACTCCGGCAAGCCGATCAAGCCGGACCCCTACCTGAAGGGTTACGCCTGGGCCTCCGGCCTCTCCTGACCACCCGTCGCGCGGGGCCTGTGCGCACAGGCCCCGTGTCCCGACTCCCCGGAGCCGCCGTATGACCGTGATCCTCGGGCAGTTGTTCACCGGCGTCAGTATCGGTGCCGTCCTGCTCCTCATCGCGCTCGGCCTCTCGCTCACCTTCGGCCAGATGAATGTCATCAACATGGCCCACGGCGAGTTCATCATGGCCGGCGCCTACACCACGTACGTACTGCAGAAGTCCATTTCCGGCGCGGGAATGTCACTCATCGTCGCTCTGCCCGTCGCATTCCTTGTGTCGGGGGCGCTCGGGGCGCTGCTGGAATGGCTGTTGATTCGCCGCCTTTACCTCCGTCCCCTCGACACCCTTCTCGTCACTTGGGGTGTCTCGCTGATGCTTCAGCAACTCGCCCGTGACATTTTCGGTGCGCCGAATGTGCAGACCCGCGCGCCCGATGTCCTCACCGGGCACATCACGGTCATCGGCGGCGACGACCCGCTCACCTTCGCCAACAGCCGGCTGTTCATCCTGGGACTGGCGGTCGCCGCGGTCGTGGCACTGTCCCTGACCCTGCGGCTGACCCCGCTCGGGCGGCGGATCCGCGCGGTGGTGCAGAACCGGGACCTGGCGGAGGTGTCCGGCATCTCCACCGGCCGGGTGGACCGCACCGCCTTCTTCATCGGCTCCGGGCTCGCCGGGATCGCCGGGGTCGCGCTGACGCTGGTCGGCCCGATCGGGCCGACGATGGGCACCAACGTCATCATCGACGCCTTCCTGGTGATCGTGGTCGGCGGCATCGGACAGCTCAAGGGCAGCGTGATCGTCGCCTTCGTGCTGGGCGCGCTTCAGTCGGTCCTGGAGTACTCGACCACCGTCAGTGTCGCGAAGGTGCTCGTCCTCGTGGCCATCGTCGTGTTCCTCCAGTGGCGGCCGCAGGGCCTGTACACACTGCGCGCGAGGAGTCTCGTATGACCACCACCACTCCCCTCGCCCCGAAGGCGGGGCAACTTCCGCGCGCACGGGGCCGGTTCGCGGCGGCCCGGCCCGCCGCCGGCTTCGTCGCGGCCGCGCTCGTGCTCTTCGCCGTCGCCCCGCTCGCGCTCTCCGACTTCCGCCTCGGGCTGCTCGCCAAGTACCTGTGCACGGCCATGGTCGCGGTCGGTATCTGTCTGGCCTGGGGGCGCGGCGGCCTGCTGACCCTCGGCCAAGGGGTGTTCTTCGGGCTGGGCGGCTACGCCATGGCCATGCATCTGAAGATCGCGGACGCCGGACCCGGCCACCTCCCAGATTTCATGCAGTTGTACGGGACCGCTACCGAACTCCCCTGGTGGTGGCGGCCGTTCGCCAATCCCGTGTTCGCTGTCGCCGCGACCGTCCTGCTGCCGATGGCCGTCGCCGCGGTCCTGGGCTCGTTCATCTTCCGGCGCCGGGTCAAGGGCGCCTACTTCGCGATCCTGAGCCAGGCGCTCGCCGCCGCCTTCGCGATCTGGCTGGTCGGCCAGCAGGCGACGACCGGTGGCACCAACGGACTGACCGACATCCAGGGCTTCTTCGGCTACGACCTGAACGACCCGGTCAACCAGCGGATGGTGTACTTCGTCATCGCCGCAGTGCTGCTCCTGCTGATCGCGCTCGCCCGTCAGCTGATGCACAGCCGCTACGGCGAACTCCTCGTCGCCGTGCGGGACTCGGAGGAACGGGTGCGGTTCCTCGGCTACGACCCCGCCCATGTCAAGCTCGTGGCGTACGTCGTCGCGGCGGGCATGGCGGGACTCGCGGGTGCGCTGTTCGTGCCGGCCGTCGGCATCATCTCCCCCGCGCTGGTCGGCATCGTGCCGTCCATCGAACTCGTCATCGGCGCCGCGGTCGGCGGCCGGGCCAGCCTCACGGGCGCGGTGCTCGGCGCGATCGGCGTCGCCTGGGCGAAGACGGCCCTCTCGGAGGAGTTCCCGGCGGCCTGGACCTACTTCCAGGGGCTGCTGTTCGTCGTCGCCCTGGCGTTCCTGCCGGGCGGACTCGCCTCGCTCGCCGTGATCGTGAAGCGGCGCCGGGCGGGCCGAGGACTCGCGGGAGACACGGTATGACGGAGCGGACGGACAACGCGCCCGAGGCGCTGGAGATCCGCGGGCTGCGGGTGGCCTTCGACGGGTTCACCGCCGTCGACGGGGTGGACCTGGACGTGCGGCCGGGGGATGTCCGCTTCCTGATCGGCCCGAACGGCGCGGGCAAGACGACCCTGGTCGACGCGGTCACCGGACTGGTGCGGGCCACGGGATCGGTGCGCTTCGGCGGTGCCGAGGTCCTCGGCCGCAGTGTGCACCGGATCGCCCGCTCCGGAATCGGCCGGACCTTCCAGACGGCCGCGGTCTTCGAGGAGTTGACGGTTCTTCAGAACCTGGACATCGCGGCGGGCGCCGGGCGGGGCGCGCTGACGATGCTGCGCCGCCGCAAGGGCGTGCCCGAGTCCGTGGCGCGCGCCCTGGAGACGGTGGGCCTGACCGGTCTGGCCGACAGTCCGGCCGGGACGCTCGCGCACGGTCAGAAGCAGTGGCTGGAGATCGGCATGCTGCTGGTGCGGGACGTCCGGCTGCTGCTCCTCGACGAGCCGGTCGCGGGCATGAGCCACGACGAACGGCAGGCCACCGGCGAGCTGTTGGAACGCATCAGCGGGGAGCGGACCGTCGTCGTCATCGAGCACGACATGGATTTCATGCGGTCCTTCGCGCGCAGCGTCAGCGTGCTGCACGCGGGCCGGGTGCTGAGCGAGGGGACGGTGGCCGAGGTGCAGGCCGACCCGAGGGTCCAGGAGGTGTATCTCGGGCACACCTCCACCGAGGACCCCGCCGCGACCGTGCCCGGACCGACCGCCGCACAGGAGGCGTGATGCTGGAGATCGACACCGTCCACGTCGGGTACCACCGAAGTGTCGTGCTGCACGGCGTCTCCGTCGAGGTGCCGAGGAACGGGGTGGCGGCGGTGCTCGGCCACAACGGCGCGGGCAAGAGCACCCTCCTTCGGGCGGCCGTCGGGCTGCTCGGTCCGCGGAGCGGCTCGGTGCGCCTCGACGGCGAGGACATCACCCGCCGCAAGCCCCACGAACGGGTGGCCCGCGGTATGGCGTACGTCCCGCAGGGCCAGCAGGTCTTCCCGCACCTGACGACCGCCGAGAACCTCCGACTGGTCGCGGACGGACGGCGGCGCGGCAAGGAGGCGACCGCCGAGGCGCTGGACCTGTTCCCGGCGCTGCGCGCCCTGTCGGGCCGTCGTGCGGGCCTGCTCTCGGGCGGCCAGCGTCAGCAACTGGCCATTGCCCGGGCCCTGGTGACGGAGCCTCGGGTGCTGCTCCTCGACGAGCCGACCGAGGGCATCCAGCCCTCGGTGGTCGCCGGGATCGAGGAGACGATTCTCTCGCTGGCCGCCCGGGGAGGCCTGTCGGTCCTTCTGGTCGAGCAGCATGTCGGCTTCGCGATGCGGGCCGCGCAGCGCTACTACGTCCTGGAGGCGGGCCGGGTCACGTCGTCCGGAGCCGGCGGCCGGGACGCCGAACCGGCGGTGCGGGAGGCGCTCAGCGTGTGACCCCTCCGGGCGGTCACTTCGCGGCGAGGGCCGCTCTGGCCCGTTCGAGGTGGGCGCGCTCCGGCGCGCTCCCGGTCAGCGTGATGGCCGCGTCGTACGCCCGCAGGGCCTCGGTCTGCCGTCCCAGCCGGCGCAGCAGATCCGCGCGTACGGCGTGGAAGGCGTGGTAGCCGTCCAGGTCGAGCTTGTCGACGAGGGCCAGAGCGGACTCCGGTCCTTCGGCCTCGGCCACGGCGACGGCGCGGTTGAGGGCCACGACGGGGCTGGGGGCGAGCTCCATGAGCTGGTCGTACAGGCGGAGGATCTGTCCCCAGTCCGTGGCGTCCGCGGTCGGCGCGTCACTGTGGACGGCGTTGACCGCGGCCTGGATCTGATAGGGGCCCGGCCGGTTGCGGCGCAGGCAGCGGCGTACGAGGGCCCGGCCCTCGGCGATCCGGTCCCGGTCCCAGCGCGTACGGTCCTGGTCGGCGAGGAGCACCAGGTCGCCGTCCGCCGTCGAGCGGGCCGGGCGGCGGGCCTCGATGAGCAGCATCAGCGCGAGCAGGCCGAGGGCCTCGGGCTCGTCCGGCATGAGCTCGACGAGGAGGCGTCCGAGGCGCAGGGCCTCGGCGCAGAGGTCCTCGCGGCCGCCGTACCCCTCGTTGAAGACGAGGTAGACGACGGCCAGCACGCCCTTGACGCGGTCCGGCAGGTCCGCGTCGCGCGGGATGCGGTAGGGGATGCCCGCGTCGCGGATCTTGGCCTTGGCGCGGACGATCCGCTGGGCCATGGTGGATTCGGGGACGAGGAAGGCGCGCGCGATCTGCGGGGTGGTCAGTCCGCCGAGGAGCCGCAGGGTGAGGGCGACCTGGGCCCGGGGTGCCAGCGCGGGATGGCAGCAGGTGAAGATCAGACGGAGCCGGTCGTCGCGCACGGGGCCCTCCTCGACGGGTTCGTCCGGGGCGTTCAGCCGGGCCGCTTCGGCGTGCCGGGCCTCGCGGGTGGACTCGCGGCGCAGCCGGTCGACGGCGCGGTTGCGGGCGGTGGTGATGATCCAGCCGGCCGGGCTCGGCGGCACGCCGGTCTCCGGCCACTTCACCACCGCCGTGGTGAACGCGTCCTGGACCGCTTCCTCGGCGAGGTCGATGTCACCCAGGAAGCGGATCAGGACGGCGACCGCCCGGCCGTACTCGGCGCGGAAGACGGCCTCGATCCCGGCGGCGCCGACCGCCATCAGTCCTCGGTCTCGTGCATGAACGGGCGTACCTCGATGGGAAGCGTGGTCGCCAGCGCCGCCTTGCGCCCCCACATCAGCGCCGCGTCGAGGTCGGGCGCCTTGAGCAGACAGATCCCGCCCAGATACTCCTTGCTCTCCGTGTACGGTCCGTCGGTGACCAGGACGTCACCGTCGCGGGCCCGCAGCACGGTGGCCGAGTCCAGCCCGTGCAGGCCACCGGCGAACACCCAGGCACCGGCCTCGCGCAGCTCCGTGTGGAACACCTCCACGTTGTGCATGATCTCTTCCAGGACCTCGGGCGCGGGCCGCTCGCCCTGCGGCTGCATCACGCTCAACAGGTAGTACTTCATGATGTGTCCTCCTCGGATGTCTCTCACTCGGCGTCTCACTGACTACACGAACGAGACGGCGCCGGATCGACACACGCCACGACGACAGCGGGAGATTCCTCGATGACCGTCCCACCGCATCCGCTCGTCACGGCGGCCCGGACCCTGGCGGCCGAGGTGCTGGCGCCCTCGGCGGAGCGCGTGGACCAGGAAGGCGTCCCGGCGAGCAGTATCGAGGCGGTCAGGCGTTCGGGGCTGCTCGGGGCGGTCGCCCCGGTGGCGTACGGCGGCTCGGCGGCGCCCGCCGCGGTAGTCCGGGAGACCGCGGAGATCCTGGCCGGGGCGTGCTGCTCGACGTGGTTCGTGCAGACCCAGCACCACACGCCGGTGACGACCCTGGCGAAGAGTGACCTTCCGGTGCGGGAGCGCCTGCTGGGGCCGCTCGCCCGCGGGGAGCTGCTGTCCGGTGTCGCCTACGCGCAGTTGCGCGCCCACCCGCGCGTCCCGGTACGGGTCACACGCGAGCGCGGCGGCTGGCGCTTCGACGGGACGGTCCCCTGGTACACGGGCTGGGGGCTGAACGACGTCATGCTGCTGGCGGGGGTGACGGACGCGGACGAGGCGCTGTTCGCGTTCACCGAGGCGCGCGAGCAGCCGGGGCTGCGTCCGTCCCCGCCGATGCGCCTGGCCGCGCTCTCCGCGTCCCGGACGGTCTCGCTGGAGCTGGACGGGTTCCGGCTGCCCGAGGACGCGGTCGCGCTGCGCACCCCGTACGCGTCCTGGGCGGTCGCCGACCGGCCGAAGAACACCAATGCCTCACCGGCCGTGTTCGGGGTGACGGCGACGGCGATCGGTCTGCTGGAGGACGATCCCGCCGACTCCGCGAAGGAGACCGCGGACACCCTGCGGGCACGGCTCGACGTGGTCAGGCGGCAGGCGTACGAGCTCGCCGACCACCCGGCGCCGACCGAGCGCATCGAGGAGCGGCTGGCGTGCAAGACGCGGGCGTACGACGTGATGCGGGCGGCGACCACCGCGGCGGTCGTGGCCGGCGGCGGACGGGCGATGGATCTGCGGAGCCCGGCGCAGCGGCTGGCGCGCGAGGGAATGTTCCTGCTGGTGCAGGGCCAGACGGCCGAGGTGCGCGCCGCGCACCTCGGATCGCTGGGATCGCCCGGGTGACCCGGTTCGTTCCGGGGGCCCGGTTCGCGCGGGTGACCCGGTTCGCTCGGGCGGGGAGGTCGCTCCGGTGACCCTGTCCCGACCGGGCCGCCCGAGGCGCGGCCGGGCCCCCGAAGCGCCCTTCCCGTCCCAGTCGATCGGTCAATGGCATCCGACCGGTCCGTTCGGCCGGGCCGTTCAGCCGGTGAAGGGGACTTGGGCGGCGGGCACGGGCGGGGTCGCGAACGGGTGCTGCCACAGGCCCTGCGCGGCGAGGCGGGGCAGAACGCCCTCGCCGAACCAGTAGGCCTCCTCCAGGTGCGGATAGCCGGAGAACACGAACTCGTCGATGCCCAGGGCGTGGTACTCCCTGATCCGCTCGGCCACCTCATCGTGGCTGCCGACCAGTGCGGTGCCCGCTCCGCCGCGCACCAGACCGATGCCGGCCCATAGGTTGGGGTGGATCTCCAGGCCGTCCCGGCCGCCGCCGTGCAGCGCGAGCATCCGCTGCTGGCCCCGCGACTCACTGCGGGCGAGTCCGGCCTGCACCGACCGCACCGTCTCCGGGTCGAAGCCGTCGAGGAGCCGGTGCGCCTCGGCCCAGGCCTGCTCGGACGTGTCGCGGGTGATGACGTGCAGCCGGATGCCGAAGCGGAGGGTGCGCCCCTCCGCGGCCGCGAGCCCGCGGATCCAGGCGATCTTCTCTGCGACCTGAGCCGGTGGCTCGCCCCAGGTGAGGTAGACGTCGGCGTGACGGGCGGCGACCTCACCGGCGACGGGTGAGGAACCGCCGAAGTAGATCTCCGGGACCGGGTCGGGGACCCGGGTGAGCCGGGCGTCCTCGACCCGGAGGTGCTCGCCTGCCAGGTCGACGGTCTTGCCGTCCCACAACTCCCGGACTATCTGGAGGAATTCGCCCGTACGGCGGTAGCGGGAGTCCTTGTCGAGGAAGTCGCCGTAGGCACGCTGCTCATGGCTCTCGCCACCGGTCACCACGTTCAGCAGCAGCCGTCCGCCGCTCTGGCGCTGGAAGGTGGAGGCCATCTGGGCGGCGAGCGTGGGCGACACGAAGCCAGGACGGAAGGCGACGAGGAACTTCAGCCGCTCGGTGTGCCGGCTGACCATCGCGGTCGTCAGCCACGCGTCCTCGCACCACGCCCCCGTCGGGGTGAGGGCACCGACGAACCCCAGATCCTCGGCGGCGCGGGCGATCTGGCTCAGGTACGCGACGGTCGGCGGACGGTCGCGTCCGGAGGCGGTGGCGGGCGTACCGTGACCGCCGCCCACGACATGACGGCTGTCTCCGTTGGTGGGCAGGAACCAATGGAAGGTGAGGGACACTGCTGCGTTCTCCGATCGGAGGGCCGGGCGACGGCGGCTGGGGCTACGGCTACGGCGGGGCGGCTGGCAACTCGGCTCCGGCGAAGGTCACTTGGCAACGGCTGGCGTCAACCGGCCACCGCCAGCAGGGGGATACGGCCCAGGGCGGCGGAGAACTGGTCCACCACCTGGGCCAGCGCCTCGGCGGTGCCCGGCGCCACGGTGACGCTCCCGTCGGGTTCCCTGGTGATGTCCTTGTCGAGCGTGAACCAGCCCTGGACTATGTGAGCCGCTCCCATTGAGTTGAGGACGGGACGGAGCGCGTAGTCCAGTGCGAGCACATGGGCGGTGCTGCCTCCTGTCACCAGCGGCAGCACGGTCTTCCCCGTCAGGGCGTATTGCGGGAGCAGGTCGAGCAACGCCTTGAGGACACCGGAATAGGCGGCTTTGTAGACGGGGGTGCCGATGACCACCCCGTCGGCGCGGGCGAACAGTTCGGTCGCCTCGACGATGGCGGGGTGGCGGAAGTCCGCGCCGAGCAGGGCCTCGGCCGGGATCGTGCGGACGTCGAGCGGGATCACCTCGTGGCCCTGCGAGGCGAGCCGGGCGTCGAGGTGCCGCAGGAGTCCGGCGGTGCGGGAGGAGACCGAGGGGCTGCCGGAGACGGACAGGACGGTGGCCATGAGTCCTCTTTCATGTGCGGAGTTCCGGGTCGGTTCCGCGAGCGGGATCGCGGACGAGTTCCGCGAGCGGGTTTCTGGGCGAGCGTGCTGCCAAAGGCGGACGGAGAGGGCGGTACGGAGGCGGAGCGCGTCGCCCCGCACCTGTGCGCCCGCGCCGTGTCGGGCCGCACCTGCGTGCGCCGAACTCCATTCCCTCGTAGGGAAGTCGGACGACAGCGCAGGTGACCCGGGCGACTACGAGACGCTCTGGACGGAAGGCCGCTCGACGACGTGCCGAGGTCCGGGAATTCGACCGGACCTCAGCCGGAACCAGGGCGCCGAGGCAGGGGCGGTGGACAGGCGAGTACGCCGGATCGCAGCGGAGGGGAACTCACCGTGGGCGTGCCGGCCCGAACGAAGGGGGCTCCGCCGCTGGGATCGTCAGGCTGCGCGACAACAGAAGGAACTGGAGACACGCGCGAGGTCGACGTGGCGTCGCCGCGTGAGGTCCAGTCGCATCTTCATGCCGCGATCGTCGCAGCCCCCGGTCCGGACCGTCAAGGAATGCAGCCCCGATCCCACATCCCGGACCGCTGTCTCATCGCGACCCGAGTGAGATGTTCAGGCACCCGGAACAGGAATCCCGGCGGCAGGTGAGCCGTTGTCGTCGGCGGCTGCCGGACGCGGGTGCGCAACGGCGCGCCGCCCGCCGCGCCGGGCGGCGGGGCACGGCGTCGCGGCGGCCGGGCCGCGCGGGATCAGCCTCGGTCCTCGTCCCCGATCGGAACGACCACGAGGAACGCGTCCGACTTCAGGTCCATCACGACCGTCGCCGCCAGCCCCTCGGTACGGCGTCGCGCCGCGTACTCCTCCGCGGTCCAGGATCCGCGCGGAGCGCCTGCGGGAAATCGTTCCAGCACCTTTGTGCCCATGACGGCAGACACCTCCAGCTCTGAGGTCGGACCCGGAGCGACGAGTCCCGTGGAACGCGTTTGCCCGGGTTTCACCGGCGCATGCCAGGTCCGTCCGCCGTCCTTCGACAGCGGACGGACGGCCCTCGCGTACCTCGACGCGTCACCCCGTCTCACCCCGCGTCACACCTCGACGCGCTCGCCCCCTCGGGCCTCGGGCTCGGGTGCGGGCACGGGCTCCGCTGCGGACTCGCGGCTCAGCCTCCCCGGCCACCAGGCGCGGGGGCCGATGTCACGGACCAGGGCGGGCACCAGCAAGGAGCGGACCACCAGGGTGTCGAGCAGGACGCCGAAGGCGACGATGAAGGCGATCTGCACCAGGAAGGCCAACGGGATGACGCCGAGGGCGGCGAAGGTCGCGGCGAGCACCACGCCCGCCGAGGTGATCACCCCGCCGGTGGCGACGAGTCCGCGCAGCACACCCCGGCGCACCCCGTGGCGCAGCGACTCCTCGCGGACCCGGGACATCAGGAAGATGTTGTAGTCGACGCCGAGGGCCACCAGGAACACGAAGCCGTACAGCGGCACGGACGCGTCGGTGCCGCTGAAGCCGAACCCGTACCGGAACACGAGCGACGAAATCCCCAGAGTGGCGAGGAAGTTGAGCCCCACCGTGGCGACCAGGAGCACCGGCATCAGCAACGAGCGGAGCAGGCCGGTCAGTATCACCAGGATGATGGCGAGGACCACGGGCACGATGAGCGTGCGGTCGTGCGCGGCGGTCCGCCGGGTGTCGTACTGCTGGGCCGTGTAGCCCCCGACCACCGCGTCCGCGCCCGGTACGGCGTGCACCGCCTCGCGCAGCCGCGCGACGGTGTCCTTGGCCGCGTCGCTGTCCGCGGCGGACCGCAGGGTCACGTCGACGCGCACCCGGCCGCCGACGACCTGGGGCGCTCCCCCGCCGGGCCGCCCGGACCCCGTCACAGCGGCGGCCGAGGCGACACCGTCCGTCGCGCGCGCCGCGGCCGTGACCGGCGCGACGCGGTCCGCGTCCGCGATGATCACGGCGGGGTTCCCGGAGCCGCCGGGGAAGTGCCGGCCGAGGGTCGCCTGCGCGGCGACGGACGGCGCGTCGTTGACGAAGAGTTCGTCGAGCGGAACGCCCTTCGCGGTGAGGGTGGGCGCGAAGGCCGCGCAGGCGAGGAGCCCGGCCAGGGCGATCACCCAGACCTTGCGGGGCGCGCGGTCCACGAGGTCCGCGACCCGGTTCCAGATGCCGCTGCCGGTCCGCCCGTCACCGGCCGCCCAAGCGTCACCCGCGGCCGACGCGGCGCCCGTCGGCACACCGTGGATAGGGGCGCCGGGGGTCGGCGCGGCGGAGGTCCGGGCGTCGGCTTTCTGGGCCCCGGCCGTCCGGGCGCCGGCCGCCGGGCGCGGTCGGGCCGGCCAGTAGGCGGCGCGGCCGAGCAGCACCAGGACGGCGGGCAGGAAGGTGAGCGAGCTGAGCGCGGCGCAGACCACGCCGATGGCGCCCACGGGGCCGAGCGCCCGGTTGTTCGTCAGGTCGCTGAGCAGCAGCGCCAGCAGTCCGAGGACGACGGTTCCGGCGCTCGCGACGATCGCGCCCCAGGACTGCCTCAGCGCCGCCCGCACGGCCGTGAACCGGTCGGCGCACAGGGCGAGTTCCTCGCGGAAGCGAGCGGTCAGCAGGAGGGCGTAGTCCGTGGCGGCGCCGATCACGAGGATCGAGAGGATGCCCTGCACCTGGCCGTCCACGCGGACGACGTCGTGGTCGGCGAGGACGTAGACGATCGCGCAGGCCAGCCCCAGCGCGAACACCGCTCCGAGGATGATGACGAAGGGCAGCAGCACACTGCGGTAGACGAGCAGCAGGATCAGCAGGACGGCCGCCAATGCCACCCCGAGAAGGAGCCCGTCGATTCCCGCGAAGGCGTCGGCGAGGTCGGCCTGGGAGGCCGCCGGACCGGCGATCCACGCGGTCGTCCCGGGGACCCGCTCGGCGGCGGTACGAATGCGGTCGACGGCGTCGGGGAGCTTCTTGCCGAGGTCGGGCCGCAGTTGGACGACGCCTTCCAGCGCTTTGCCGTCCCGCGACGGCAGCGCGGGTGACGCCTGGCCGACCACGCCCGGTTCGCCGGTGAGCGAGGCGAGCGCGCGGGTCGCGGCGGCCTGCCGGGCCCCGGCCGCGGAACCGTCGCCGTCCACGGTCCAGACCACGATCGCGGGCAGCGTCCCGGTCCGCTGGAAGGCGCGCTGCTGGGCCACCACCTTCGTGGATTCGGCGCTGCGCGGCAGGAACGCGGCCTGGTCGTTGGTGGAGACCTCGCCGAGTCTGCCGGCGTAGGGGCCGAGGGTTCCCCCGATGCCGAGCCAGGCGACGAGCAGGACGACGGGGATCAGCCACACGGCTCGTCGCGGGGTGAGGGACATCGCTCTCCAGAGTTCGTACGCAGGTGCCTCAACGAATGACAATCTCAATCATTGAGATATCTCGCGCCCAGATCGTAGACCACGGCCGGACCGGGGGCCCCGGCGCCCACCAGGACGGCGACCTGGACGGCTGCCTGACGCGCGGATGCGCTGGTGGGCTGGTGGGCTGGTGGGCGCGCACCATCAGGGCGGCGGGCGGGTTCAGCGGCCCGGAGACCGCACTCCCGAGAGCTGTTCGTTCATCGTCGTCAGGAAGCGGAGGACCACCGACAGCTCGTCCTCGCTGAAGCCGGACCGCACGTTCGCGGTGGCCTCGGCGAGCGGGCGGAAGTGGGCGCGCGCGGCCGACCTGGCGTCCGGCACGTAGTGGAGGTGGACCACTCTTCGGTCGGGACTCTCCCGGACGCGCCGTATGTGCCCCGCGCGTTCGAGCCGGTCCACGCAGGCCGTGACGGCACCCGAGGTGAGTCCGAGGTGCTCGCGCAGCCGGCCGGGAGTCAGCGGCTCGGGCGCGTCGAGGATCGCGGCGAGCGCCTGGACATCCGTCGCGTGCAGACCGTGCTCCCCCGCGAATCCATGGACCAGCCGGTTGATCTCGCCGTTCATACGGCGCAGCTGGACCGCGAAGGCCTGGAGATCCGTCGTCGCGGGCCGCTCCCGCTCCGGCCCCGCGTCGGGGTCCGGGTCACCCGTCCGGTCGTCACGGTCGTCTCGTCTGGCCACGTGATCAGCCTATAGAAGTCCCGCCGCATCCCCCGTTCGGACGTCCTGCGCGCGGCCCGTACCGTCCGGCGCATCCGCGGGCGGCGCGGGCGTGGAAGGAGTCAAGTAGGGCGGAGGGGGACGGACCAGGAGGGCCCAGGAGGGCTCAGGGAGGGGAGTGCCGGGAGGGGGGCGGACCGCGGGGGGTGACGACGACCGACGGAGGACCCATGAGCGACGACGACGCCCGTACCGCCCCGAGGTGCCTGGTGACCGGTGCGACCGGCTACATCGGCGGGCGGCTGGTCCCCGAGCTGCTGGCCGCGGGGTTCCGGGTGCGCTGTCTGGCCCGCTCCCCCGCCAAGCTGCGCGACTACCCCTGGGCGGGCGAGGCGCAGGTCGTGCGCGGAGATGTCACGGACGCCGCCTCCGTCGCCGACGCGCTGCGCGGGTGCGAGGTCGCGTACTACCTCGTGCACGCCCTGGGCACGGGCCACGACTTCGAGGAGACGGACCGCGCGGCCGCCCGGATCTTCGGCGAGCAGGCACGCGCGGCGGGCGTGCGCCGGATCGTCTATCTCGGCGGGCTCACCCCTGAGGGCGTACCCGAGCGTGAGCTGTCACCGCACCTCAGGTCCCGGGCCGAGGTGGGGCGCATCCTCATGGAGTCCGGCGTACCGACCACCGTGCTGCGCGCCGCGGTGATCATCGGCTCCGGCTCGGCCTCCTTCGAGATGCTGCGCTATCTCACCGAGCGGCTGCCGGTGATGGTGACGCCCAGCTGGGTGCACACCCGGATCCAGCCGATGGGCGTACGCGATGTGCTGCGCACCCTCGTCGGCAGCGCCGGGATGCCCGCGGAGGTCAATCGCACGTTCGACATCGGCGGCCCCGAGGTTCTCACGTACCTGGAGATGATGCGGCGGTACGCGGTCATCGCGGGGCTGCCCCGCAGGCTCATCTTCCCCGTCCCGGTGCTGACCCCCCGGCTGTCCAGTCACTGGGTCGGACTGGTCACCCCGGTGCCCGCGTCCATCGCCCGTCCGCTCACCGAGTCGCTGCGCCATGAGGTCGTCTGCCGCGAACACGACATCGTCCGCCACGTCCCCGATCCCCCGGGCGCCCCGATGGGATTCGACGCCGCGGTGGCCCTGGCGCTCCAGCGCGTGCGCGACGCCCAGGTGACCACCCGGTGGTCGTCGGCCTCGTATCCCGGCACGTCCAGCGATCCGCTGCCCACCGACCCCGACTGGGCCGGCGGCAGTCTCTACACCGACCTCCGCGAGCTGACCGTGGACGCCCCGCCCGAGGCGCTGTGGCGGGTGATCGAGGGCATCGGCGGCGAGAACGGCTGGTACTCCTTCCCGTCGGCCTGGGTGGTGCGCGGATGGCTGGACCGTGCCGTGGGCGGGGTGGGGCTGCGGCGCGGGCGCCGGGACGCCGCCCGGCTGCGGGTGGGCGACTCGCTCGACTTCTGGCGCGTGGAGGAGATCGAGCCGGGGCATCTGCTGCGGCTGCGCGCCGAGATGCGGCTGCCCGGCCTGGCCTGGCTGGAGATGTACGCCGAGGTCACGGACGACGGGAGTACCCGCTACCGACAGCGGGCCCTGTTCCATCCCCACGGGCTGCTCGGCCAGCTCTACTGGTGGAGCGTCTCGCCGTTCCACTCCGTCGTGTTCGGCGGCATGGCCCGCAACATCGCGCGGGCCGCCAGGAACGCTCCCACCGGCCGGAAGGAACCCGCACTCACCCACTGAACCCACCCGCTGACCAGGCATCCGCACGAGCCGGCCGAGCCGAAGCAGTCCGACGCCGTATCCCCTCGCAGCCCTGCCCCGGAGCCCCCCATGACCGTCTCGATCGTCCTGTTCACCTCCGACCTGCGTGTCCACGACCACCCGCCGCTGCGGGCCGCCCTCGACGGTTCGGAATCGGTGGTGCCGCTCTTCGTCCGCGACGAGGCCGTCGCCGAGGCCGGGTTCACCGCTCCGAACCGGATGGCGTTCCTCGCCGACTGCCTGGCGGACCTGGACGCGGGGCTCCGGGAGCGCGGCGGTCGTCTGGTGGTGCGCTCGGGCGACGTGGTGACCGAGGTGGTCAGGACGGTCACCGAGGCCGACGCCGACGAGGTGCACATGGCGGCGGGGGGCAGTGCCTACGCGCGCCGCCGGGAGGAGCGGCTGCGCACCGCGCTGGAGGCGGAGGGCCGCAGGCTGCACGTCCACGAGGCCGTGGTCACCGCGCTGGCTCCCGGCGCGGTGACTCCGGCGTCCTCCGACCACTTCGCCGTCTTCACGCCGTACTACCGGCACTGGGCGCGGCAGCCGTTGCGGAGGGCGTCGGCGGCTCCCCGGATCGTCCGGGTGCCGGACGGAGTCGGTTCGGAGGGGATCCCGTCCCGACCGGCTGGTCGCCATGTGTCCGAGGGGCTGGCCCGGGGCGGCGAGCGGGAGGCCAGGAAGCGGCTCACGGCCTGGCTGCGCGACGGGGTCGAGGCGTACGAGGACCGCCACGACGACCTGCCCGGCGACGCGACCTCCCGGCTCTCGCCCCATCTGCACTTCGGCACGCTGTCGCCGGTCGAGCTGGTCCACCGGGCACGGGGCGTGGACGGTCCGGGCGCCGAGGCGTTCGTACGGCAACTGGCGTGGCGGGACTTCCATCACCAGGTGCTGGCCGCCCGGCCGGACGCGTCGGCCTCCGACTACCGGACCAAGCACGACCGTTGGCGCTCGTCCGCCGAGGCACGGGAGGACATCGAGGCATGGCGGGAGGGGCGGACCGGTTATCCGGTGGTGGACGCGGCGATGCGGCAGTTGCGCCACGAGGGCTGGATGCACAACCGGGGGCGCCTGCTCACCGCGAGCTTCCTGGTCAAGACGCTGTACGTGGACTGGCGGATCGGGGCCCGGCACTTCCTGGATCTGCTGGTGGACGGCGATGTGGCCAACAACCAGCTCAACTGGCAGTGGATGGCGGGAACGGGCACGGACAGCCGGCCCAACCGTGTCCTGAATCCGGTGGTCCAGGCCAAGCGGTACGACCCGGACGGGGCATATGTCCGGCGCTGGGTGCCCGAGTTGGCCGGAATCGCGGGACGGGCCGTGCATGAGCCGTGGAAGCTCCGGGGTCCGGACCGCGCGGCCTGCGACTACCCGGACCCGATCGTCGATCTGTCCGAGGGACTGGCCCGGTTCAAGAAGGCCCGGGGCCGAGACTGACCGGAGAACCGCTGGAGCATGGGAGCGCTGGACTGCTGGACTGTTGGACGCTGGTAGCGCTGGGACCGCGACCCGGTGTTCGGGAGTCCCAGGCGGTATATAAACTGCCAGGGATTTTACCCGTTGTAGAGATTTCTCACCGGTGTGCCGCCGTATAGGTGGTCGTCCGAACCACTCGTACCGGATCCATCCCTACCGGATCCACCGCGCGGCCGACCTGAGCCCCCTGTCTCCGGTACAGCCGCCCCGCCCCCCAGGAGGCTGCTCAATGCGCATTGCACGGAACGCGGGAACACTCTTCGTGGCCGGCGCGTTGACGTTGACTCTGGCCGCGCTCGCCTATCCGGCCATGCTGGGGATTCAGACCACGTCCACGGCGCCGGTCCGCATCATCGCCAATCCGTCGTCGGGGCCGCTGACGGAGGCCGACCGCGACTTCCTCGTCAAGGTGCGCGCGGCGGGGCTGTGGGAGTACCCGGTGGGGCAGCTGGCCTTGCAGAAGGGGACGATACCGGCGGTCCGTACGGCGGGGCAGCACCTGATCTCTGGCCATGCCGCGCTCGACGCCACGGACCGCAAGATCTCCCAGCAGCTCGGAGTGACGCTGCCCAACAAGCCGTCTCCGCAGCAGCAGGGCTTCGTGGCGACGTTGACCGCGGACACCGGCAAGAAGTTCGACACCGACTTCGCCAACATCCTGCGCCTGACGCACGGACAGATCTTCTCGACCGTCGCGAAGATCCGCGCCACCACCGAGAACACCCTCGTGCGTCAGCTCGCCGACCAGGCGAACGACACCGTGCTGGACCACATCACCGTGATGGAGAAGACCGGACTGGTCAACTTCAACCAGATCGTGATCCAGGAGACGACCCTCCCGAAGGTGCCCGCGGTCAATCTGACGCCCCCGCCGCCGCAGCCCGGAGAGCCGGAGGTCGTTCTGACGCCGCCCGCGAACGGTGCCTCGCTCCCCGCGGGCGGTGCCTCGCTCCCCGTGCAGCCCTCGCCGACGCCGACGGTGGGCTGACCGTCCGAGCCCCGGCCGGTCAGCCGCCGGCCAGGCCGGCCAACGTGGTGAGCGCGTCCCGCAGTCCCGGCGGCCGGAGCATGCCCGGTTCGGGCCGTCCGGCCCAGCCGGGACCGCCGAGAAGCACCACGGGATGCCTGCGGGCTCCCTTGACTCCCCAGGTGGTGGCGGCGATGTGCCGGGCCAGCGGACGGTCGGCGGTGGAGCGGGTCTGGGACCACAGCACGACGGCGACCGGCCCCAGCCGCCGTACCGCCGCGGTCAGCGCCTCCGGAGGCACCGCGGCGCCGAACATCCGGGTGGGCAGGCCCTGTTCGACGAGCCCCGCGTGCAACGCCTCCAGCGGCAGGCTGTGCTGCTCTCCCGGGACGCAGGCCAGCAACACAGGACCCGGTCCGGTGGCCGGCGCTCCGGGCTCCGCCGGTCCGGAGGCGCGGTGCAGGGCCCGGGAGATGTGCCAGGAGAGCAAGTGCTCCACCTCCACGTAACGGTCCCCGGCGGACTCCCACTTGCGGCCCACCGCGTGCAGGGTCGGCATCATCACCTCCTCCCAGCCGACGACCACACCGTGGCGCATGACGAGCGAGGTCAACTGCTCCTCCACGGACGGCGCGTCGAGGCGTACGACGGCGCGCGCGAGTCCTTTGCACTCCTGCCGGGGGTCACCGAGGGGGTCAGAACCGGCCGCGGGTGACGGGGGTCCGAGCTCGTCGGCGGGTGTCCTGACCTCGGGTACGACCGCGTCGGACCCGCCCTTCGCCGCCCTGGCCGCCTCGGCGGGCGGCACACCGGCCGCGGTCAGCCGGCACATCTCCTCAAGCATCGCCACGTCCTGCGGGGCCCAGCGGCGGTGCCGCCCGTCGGAACGGACCGCGGGACCCACGCCGTACCGGCGGTCCCAGGAGCGCAGCGTGGTCGGTGACACTCCGAGGCGGCGGGCCAGCGCACCGGTGGTGACACCGGTTTCGGTGGATCCCGCGCCCGGTTCCCGCCCCTGATCCGACCGGCTCTCACCCATACGGCGACTATACGACGCAGAAACGATGCGAGTTGTCGCCTCTGTCCCCTCGTTCACACCATGGATGCACGGGGTCCGTCGCAGGAGGGGCCCGGAGCAAGGAGCCGTGGCCATGAGCGCAGATCCGACCGCCGGACAGAAGACCGCCGGATCCGCGGCCACGGTCTTGGACGCCGTCCCGGTGTCGGACCCGGACTCCGCCTCGGACGCCGTCCCGGACACGGACGCCGTGTCGAACTCGGACACCGTGTCCGCCGCGGACCCGGTCCCCGACGCGGACCTGGCCCGGGGCATCGTCGACGGGGACGAGGACTCACTGGCCGCCGCCTACCGGCGCTGGGCGCCCCTCGTCCACGCCCTCGCCCGGCGTTCGCTGGGCGACCCGCGCGAGGCCGAGGACGTCACCCAGCAGGTGTTCCTCGCCGTATGGAGGGGTGGGCGGGGATACCGCCCGGAGCGCGGCACGATCGCGGGCTGGCTCGTCGGCATCACCCGGCGCAAGATCGCCGACGCACTGTCCGCGCGGACCCGTCGCACCGAGCTGGTCGGCGCGGCCGGCGCCCTGCTGGTCCTCGCCGACGACACCCGGACCCGCCCCGAGGCGGCGCTCGACCGGGTCCTCGTCCGGCACGAGCTGGCCAAGCTGCCCACACCGCAGCGCCGGGTCCTGCATCTCGCGTTCTACGAGGACCTCACCCAGACGCAGATCGCCCAGCGCACCGGGTTGCCGCTGGGCACGGTCAAGAGCCACTCGCGACGCGGTCTGCACCAGTTGCGCGACGGTCTGCGGCCGTCGGTGGAGGTCTGAGCGCCGTCGGCCGACCGCGGTCCTCGGGGCACCCGTACCGCGTCACGCCGATGTCTTCGGGCACGTCCGGGGACTTTTCCGGGCCGCGGGCCAATCCGCCGCCCCTCCGGCTTCGGATCACCTCCGAACCGTCAAAGCGTCCTGGAGGACCACACTGTGAAGGAAGCCGTGGAGATCGGGCGGAACCCGTCTGCGGAGCCGGACCTGCCGGATCTCATGGCCCGGGTCGCCCGGGGCGACCAGGAGGCGTTCGCCTCACTCTACGACGTCGTCGCGGGCCCCGTCCTCGGCATCGTACGCAGGGTGCTGCGCGACCGGGCACAGTCCGAGGAGGTCGCCCAGGAGGTACTGGTCGAGGTGTGGCGGACCGCCGCCCGCTACCGGCCGGAGCGCGGATCGGTGATGAACTGGGTCCTCACCCTCACCCATCAGCGGGCCGTGGACCGGGTGCGCTCGGTCGAGGCCTCGGCGGCCCGGGAGCACAAGGCCGCCCTGCTGGACCGGACGCCCGAGTTCGACGAGGTGACCGAGCAGGTCGAGGCGCGGCTCGAGCGTGAACAGGTACGTCGCTGTCTGCGCACGCTGACGGACCTCCAGCGCCAGTCGGTGACGCTGGCCTACTACCGCGGGCTGACCTATCGCGAGGTGGCGGAGCTGCTGGCGCTCCCCCTCGGCACGGTCAAGACCCGCCTGCGCGACGGTCTGATCCGACTTCGTGACTGCCTGGGGGTGACGGCGTGACCACAGTGGACCTGCACACGCTGACCGGCGCGTACGCGCTGCACGCGCTCGCCGACGACGAACGCGAGCGATTCGAGCGGCACGCCGCCGACTGCGCGGACTGCGCGCAGGAGGTCCGTGAGCTGACGGCCGCGGCCGCGCGGCTGGGCCTCGCCCTCACCGCCGAACCCGGCCCGGCGCTCAAGGACCAGGTCATGCGGCGGATCACCGTGGTCCGGCAGGAGTCGCCGCGCACGATCGCCCTCCCCGCGCCCCGGGCCGTCGGCGTCCGCCTGCGCCGTCCCGCGCGATGGGCGCTCGCCGCCGCGCTCGCCGCCGCGGCCTCGCTGGGCGGTACGGCGGTGTGGCAGCACCAGCGCGCCCAGGACGCGCAGGAGCAGGCCCGGCAGACCGAGCGCCGTACGGACGAGGTGGCCGCGGTCCTCGCCGCGCCCGACGCCAAGTCGCGTACCGCGACGCTGGCGGGCGGGGCGAGCGGCACGGTCGTCGTGTCCAGGAGCCGGGACCAGGCCGTGTTCATCGCGGCACGGATGGCGAAGCCGCCGAGCGGCAAGGTCTACCAGTTGTGGTTCGACGACGCGGGCACCATGCGGTCGGCCGGACTGATGGACCCGGGACGCACCACCGAGGCGGTGCTGATGAAGGGTTCCGTCGACGGCGCGTCCGGCATGGGGATCACGGTGGAGCCGGCCGGCGGCTCGGCCGAACCCACCTCCGATCCGCTGGCTCTGCTGGGTTTCCCCGCCTGAGCGTTCGTGACCTCACCCACTGCACCGGGTGAGGTCACGAGGTGCTCGCCGTACCGTCTGTGGGTCCCCTCCGGCGGGAGGGGACCCACAGGCGACGCCGCGGTGCCGATGAGGGAACTGCGGACCGGTCAGCCGCGACGCTTCGGCGGCAGCGGGAAGAAACCGCTGGTGCGCGCCGCGTACTCGGTGAAACCCGGGCGCTGTGCCATGTGGCGCTCCAGCATCGGCTTCCCGCTCCCGTTGATCAGGAGGTAGCTCATCACCAGCGGCGAAACCGCCGCCACGGCGGCCGACTGCGGGCTGTCGCAGGCGAGCAGGAACAGGCCCCACCACACGCAGAAGTCCCCGAAGTAGTTCGGGTGGCGGGTCCAGCTCCACAGGCCGCGGTCCATGACGCGGCCACGGTGGGCCGGATCGGCCTTGAAACGGGCCAGTTGGGCGTCACCCACCGCCTCGAAGAACAGGCCGACCGCCCACAGCGCGGTGCCCGCCCACGCGAAGCCGGTCAGCGGCCCCGGAATGTACTGCGCGGCCTGGACGGGCAGCGAGACCAGCCACACCAGCGCCCCCTGCAGGAGGTACACCATGCGCAGGGCGTAGAGGTCACGGCTGCCGGGCGCCTTGCCCAGCATGGCGTCGTAGCGCGGGTCCTCGCCGTGTCCCCGGCCGCGCCGCGCGATGTGCGCGGCCAGCCGCAGTCCCCACACCGAGGTGAGGACGGTGACGAGCACGCGCCGGCCCTCGTCGCCCTCCCCGGCGGACGCCAGGAAGGTGACGAGGGCCACCGCGGTGAACGCGATCCCCCAGGCGACGTCGACGATCCGGTGCAGGCCCTTGCGTACGGCGACGGCGAAGGTGCCGAGCATGACGGCGAACGCCGCTCCGGCCGCGAGCGCGAGGTTCTGCGCGAACGCTCCCCAGGGGAAACCACTCATCGCGCGGGGTCCTCCTTCGTGAACAGGTACTGCTGGACGTCCAGATAGCCGGAGCGGAACCCGGCCTCGGAGTAGGCGAGATAGAAGGTCCACATCCGGCGGAAGGTCTCGTCGAAGCCGAGCGCCGCGACCTCGTCGGCCCGCTCGGTGAACCGTTCGCGCCACAGCCGCAGGGTCTCCGCGTAGTGCGCCCCGAAGGCGTCCCTGCGGGTGGTGCGCAGGGACGTGTGCGAGCCCGCCACCTCTTCCACCGCCTCCACGGAGGGCAGCAGCCCGCCGGGGAAGACGTACTTCTGGATCCAGGTGAAGGTGTCGCGGGAGGCGAGCAGACGGTCGTGCGGCATGGTGATCGCCTGGAGCGCGACGCGGCCGCCGGGGGCGAGCCGGGCGTCGAGGGTGGCGAAGTAGACGGGCCAGAACTCCTCGCCGACCGCCTCGATCATCTCGACGCTGACCACGGCGTCGTACGTCCCGGTGGCCTCGCGGTAGTCGCACAGCTCGATGCTCACCCGGTCGTCGAGTCCCGCCTCGCGCACCCGTTCGCGGGCCAGGGCCCGTTGTTCGCCGGAGAGGGTGAGCGAGGTGACACGGGCACCGCGTCCGGCGGCACGGATCGCCAACTCGCCCCAGCCGGTGCCGATTTCGAGGAGCCGGGTGCCGGGGCCGACCTCGGCGAGGTCCAGCAGCCGGTCGATCTTGCGGTGTTGGGCGGCGGCCAGCAGGGGCCAGGAGGCGGGGAAGCCCCGGAACAGCGCCGACGAATAGCTGAGGGTGTCGTCGAGGAACAGCGCGAACAGGTCGTTGGACAGGTCGTAGTGGCGGCTGATGTTGTCGCGGGCACCGGCGGGGGTGTTGCGCTGGAGGTGGGGCCGGCGCATCGCCCAGAGTCCCCGCAGCCTCTGGAGCGGGGCCGGGATCAGCTCGGCGGCGTTGCCGGCGAGGACGGTGAGCGCGGCGACCAGGTCCGGCGCGTCCCACTCCCCGGCCATGTAGGACTCGCCGAAGCCGACGAGTCCCTGGGCGCCGATGCGTCCGTGGAAGGCCGCGGGGTCGTGGATCTCGATGACCGGGCCGCCGAGGCCGACACGCGTTCCGTCGGCGAACCGCGCCTGCAGGGGCAGGCGTTCCAGCGCCCGGCGCAGCACCGCGCGGGTGACGGCGGTCCGGGCCCGGGAGGATTCCGGCGCGGTCACCACGTCCGGCCAGCGGAGCGGGTCGGTGTCCTGTCGGGGTGCCTCGACAGGGCAGGACTCGGCTGTCCTCATTTCGCGTTCTCCTGGGCTCGTTGCGGGGTGCGGGGCTGGACGGGCAGCCCGCGCAGGTACAGGCGGACACCGTGCAGCCGGATGGCGGCGGACACGGCGGCGGTGGACCACGGGTGGCGCAGTGTCTGACGCAGCAGCGCGCCGACGGTCGCGGCCCGGCGTGTTCCGCGTACGGTGGCGGTGAAGGGCCGGGCGCCCTCGCGTTCCAGATGCACCGTCAGATCCAGTCGGCTGCCGGGTTCGGGCAGCCGCATGCGGTAGGCGCCGTCGACGGGGAAGAACGGCGAGACGTAGAACTCCTTGCGGATCCGCGCCGTCCCGCTCTCGTCGGGGTACAGCAGGTAGGAGTGCCGTTCGCCGTAGGTGTTGTGCACCTCCGCGACGACGCAGCGCGCGGTGCCGTCGGGGTCGTGGCACCAGTACAGGGTCAGCGGGTTGAACACATGGCCGAGGACCCGGGCGTTGGCGAGCATGAGCACGGTTCCGCCGCGCAGGTCGACTCCGTGCGAGGCGAGGAAGCGGTCCAGGCCCGCCCGGATGCTGGGCTGGTCGCCGTCGAAGTGGTCGCGCGGATCGAAACGGGCCAACGGGCGCAGCAGGTAAGGAAGTTCGGGTAGGTGGTCGGGGTCGGTCAGCCACAGGTAGGTCCGGTGGCGGAGCGCGTAGCGGGTGGGCTTCGTGCGTATGTGCGCGACCGTGCAGGGATAGAGGGCGGGGGTGCCGGTCACCACGTCACCCCCAGCGCCTCTGCCGCCTCGGCGCCGGACCGGCAGCCGTCCTCGTGGAACCCCCAGCCGTGGTAGGCGCCCGCGTAGGCGGTCACCGGGCTGTTCAGGGCGGGGAGTTGCCGTTGGGCGGCGACGGACTCGGGTGTGTAGACGGGGTGTTCGTACTCCATGCGGGCCAGCACTCGGGCCGGGTCGACCCGGTCCTCGCCGCCGAGCGTGACGACATAGGTCTCGGGGGCGTCCAGCCTCTGGAGGCGGTTCATGTCGTAGCTGACCCGGACCCGGTCCGCGTCGGTCTCGCAGTCCGGCATGAGGTAGTTCCAGGAAGCGCGCGCCCCGCGGGCGCGCGGCAGCAGCGCCGTGTCGGTGTGCAGCAGGGTGCTGTTGCGTGAGTAGCGGAACGCTCCGAGCACCTCGCGCTCGCGGTGGGTGGGGTCCGCCAGCAGTCGCAGCGCCTGGTCGGGGTGGACCGCGATGACCACGGAGCTGTACGAGGCGGTGGCGCCGTCCTCGGTGGTGATGTCCACGCCGTCGGCGTGCCGGCGTACGGACCGGACCGGGGTGGAGGTGTGCGCCGCGTCGAGCTCCTTGGCCAGCTTTTCGACGTAGGAGCGGGAGCCGCCGGTCACCGTGCGCCAGGCGGGCGAGTCGCCCACCGAGAGCATGCCGTGGTGGTCCATGAAGCGGAACAGGTAGGCGGCCGGGTAGCGGCGGGCGGTCGCCGCGTCGCAGGACCAGACCGCCGAGACGAGCGGGGTCATGAAGTGCCGGGTGAAATAGGGCGAGAAGCGCTGCGAGGCGAGGAACTCGCCCAGGGTGAGGGTGTCATCGCCGTCCTGGTCGAGCAGCCGGCGGGCGGCGCGGTGGAAGGCCGGGACTTCGCCGAGCATCCGCAGATAGGGGACGCGCAACGCGTTGCGCGGCCGGGCGAACAGTCCGGCGGGGCCGCGCGCGCCCGCGTACTCGAGTCCGCATCCCTCGCAGCGCACCGACATGCTCATCTCGGACTCCTGCGTGGCGACGCCGAGTTCGGCGAAGAGCCGCAGCAGGTTCGGGTAGGTGCGGTGGTTGTGCACGATGAAACCCGAGTCGACGCGGTGCAGGCGCCCGTCGGACGAGGTGAGGTCGTGGGTGTGCGCGTGGCCGCCGAGCCGGCCGTCCGCCTCGTAGAGGACGACGGGCCGTTCACGGCTCAGCACGTAGGCTGCGGTGAGCCCGGCCACTCCCCCGCCGATCACGGCCGTACGCCGGCGGGTGCTCCGCCGCTCCCGCCCGGTGCGCCCCGCGTCGCCGTCCGGAGCGTCTGCGGACCTGTGCCTCATCGGTTTCCTTCCGACCCGGCTCCCGATCGGAGCTCTCGGAGGTATTCCGAAGCCGAGGGCCATTCGGATTGGCCGGAGCGCGATCTTTGCCGATCGGGTGGGGAGGTGGCCGGACAGCGCCACGGGCGAACGCCGAAGGCGCCGGGCCGTCCTGCCGGGCCAGTGGGCTATCGCACGCCCTCGCCCCCGGCTACGCCCGTGTGCCGGGCCAGTTCCCAGGGGTCGTGGGCGCTGAAGACGTCGACCTCGTCGCCGTGCAGGCGGACGAGTTCCCGCAGCCGTGCGTGGTTCCCGAGCCGCAGGGGCCGGTCCACCTCGGTGAGCTGCTGGAGGAGATCCATGCCGGGGTGTCCGGTGGGGACGTCGGGGTCGATCTCGCGGTGGAAGTAGTAGGCGTCACCGCAGTGCAGTAGCCACCGTCCGGAGTCCTCGACGGCCATCGCGCTGTGGCCCCTGGTGTGCCCGCCGAGCGGGACGAGCAGGATCTCCGCGTCCAGGCCCTCCAGCGGGCGGACCGCGTCGAAGCCGAACCAGGGGTCTCCCGCGGGCTCCGCGTACGTGACCCAGTGCGGGCGGTGCGCCCACTGGGCCGGGCGGTAGCGGACGCGGTCCTCGGGGTGGGCGCCCGGTGCCGCCATGGCCGCGCGGTGCTCGGCCTCGGTCAAATGGACCTTCGCCCAGGGGAAGTCGGGAAGACCGCCGGCGTGGTCGAGGTCGAGATGGCTGAGCACGATGTGCCGTACGTCCTCGGGCCGGAAGCCGAGGGCGGTGACCTGGTGCAGCGCGGTTTCGGCGAGGTCCAGGACCGGCTGGGCGCGGCCGAGGAAGTCCGCACCGAGGTTCTCCTCGGGGCGCGCTATATCCGCCGTGCCGATGCCGCTCTCGACCAGGACGAGGCCGTCGCGGTCGGTTTCGACGAGCAGGCAGTGGCAGACGGCGGGCAGGCTCCCCTCCTCGCTGTCGATCGTCCGCAGGGAGCCGCAGTTCAGGTGGTGGATCTTCACGATGAGTCCCTTCAGGCGCCTGTGGATGCCCCTGGGCACCGGCGCAGAGCCGTCCGTCCCTCAATAGATAACGAACGTTCGTAAGCTATTAGCGAACGGTCGTCAGGTTAAGCTGATCGCATGAGCCCGCGCAAGTCCGTCGCCGAGACCGCCGCCACCCGCGACCGGATCATCGACAGCGCCCTCGCACTGGCCTCCGCCGAAGGCCTCGAAGGCCTCACGATCGGACGCCTCGCCACCGGCCTTGCGATGAGCAAGGCCGGCGTGATCGGCCACTTCGGCAGCAAGGAAGCGCTCCAGCTCGCCGTCCTGGAAGCGGCGGTCGAGCGGTTCACCCTGCGTGTGCCGGCGCGGGCCGTCGGGGCCAGGCCCGGCACGGAGCGGCTGACGCGCACCTACGACGAATGGATCGCCTACATGGCCGAGGGCGAGGGGCACGGAGGCTGCTTCCTCACCTCGGTGGCCAGCGAGTTCGACGGCCGCCCCGGCCCGGTCCGCGACGCGGTCCTGGCCGCGCTGGGGGCCTGGACGGCGTACGTCCTGGCGGAACTGGGCACGGCGGTCGAGACCCGCCAGCTCCCCGAACGCACCGATGTGGACCAGCTCGCCTTCGAGCTGGGCGGAGTGATCCTCGCGGCCGGCCAGTCGATCAAGCTGCACCGCGACCCACAGGCGCCGACCCGGGCGCGCCGAGCCATCGCCCGCCTGCTCATCGCCCCCTGACGCGGCCCCGCGAGACCGGCGCAACCCGCGGGTTCGCCGAGCCGGTGACCCATATCAGCTCGTATGCGACATCTCTACACATAAGGAAGAAATAAGCGCAGAATGGGAGTACCCGGTGTCGATCGCGCACCGCTTCGGGCGCGGTCAGGCCGTGGAGATCGGAACAGATCGAAGGAGACGAGTCATGGCCGACGTCTCGCATCACAGTGGCGACATCACCAGCCACCCGGACGCATCCGAAATGCGCGCTCGGTACGAGCGTGTGATCGGTGGTCGCGACGTACCGCTCGTGGACGGGCCGGTGTTCCTGCTCGGCCTGTACTGCGCCGCGTCCCCGTGGATACTCCACTACACGACGAGCCAGCCCGACATGGCGACACACAACCTGATCATGGGGATCGCGATCGGGGTGCTGGCTCTTGGATTCACCGCCACACCCGGAAGGATGTACGGCCTCAGCTGGGCGATCTGCGCGATGGGCACCTGGATGATCATCTCGCCGTGGATCGTCGGCAGCCGCCCGGACACCGGAGTCGCGCTCAACAGCATCATCATCGGCGCCCTGGCCGTGCTGCTCGGCGCGGTGTGCGCGCTCACGGCGGACAGAAGCGGCAGGCGGATGTAGGCCCGGGGAGGTACGGGCGCCCGGCCTAGGGGGCCGGGCGCCCGCACCTCTCCCACGTCTCGCGCCCGCGCACGCGGCCTGCGTCCGCGGCCCAGCCGGAGAGGTCGCCGATCGTGCGCCGTCGGGACGACAGGCGACCGGCGACCGGCGACCGGCGACCGAGCGGAACGGTCAGTTCACGTCCCGGTCGCGCCCCTCCCAGTACGGCTCGCGCAGCTTGTACTTCTGGAGCTTGCCGGTGGCCGTCCGGGCCAGCCCGCTCCGGAACTCCACCGAGGTCGGCGCCTTGTACCCGGCGAGGCGCTCCTTGCAGTACTGGATCAGCTCGCTCTCGGTCGCCTCCGCGCCGGGGGCGAGGACCACCAGGGCCTTGACGGTCTCGCCCCACTTCTCGTGCGGCACGCCGATCACCGCGACCTCGGCCACCGCGGGATGGCTGAAGAGCGTGTCCTCCACCTCGATCGAGGACACGTTCTCACCGCCCGTGATGATCACGTCCTTCTTGCGGTCGCTGATCGTCAGATAGCCGTCCTCGCCGATCGATCCACCGTCACCGGTGTGGAACCAGCCGTCGGCCAGGGCCCGCTCGGTCTCCGCCGGCTGTTCCCAGTACCCCTCCAGGACGACGTTGGAGCGCGCGAGGATCTCACCGTCGCCGGCGGTGCGCAGGGTCACGCCCAGCGCGGGGGCGCCGGCGCGCACCAGTTTCTCGGCGCGGGCCTGCGGGTCGAGGCCGTCCCATTCGGATCGGGTGCGGTTGACGGTGAGCAGGGGTGAGGTCTCGGTCAGGCCGTAGATCTGGATGAACTCCCAGCCCAGCAGGGACTCGACACGGGCGACGGTCTTCGTGGGCGGCGGCGCTCCGGCGACGATGATGCGGACCCGGTCACGGCCCGGGATCTCGCCCTCCCAGGACTCGGCGGCGGCCAGTACCGCGTTGACGACGGCCGGGGCCGCGCACATCACCGTCACCCCGTGCTCGGCCACCCGGCGCAGGATCTCCGCCCCGTCGACCTTGCGCAGCACGATCTGCGGGACGCCCAGACCCGCCACGGCCATGGGCATGCCCCACCCGTTCGCGTGGAACATCGGCAGGGTGTGCAGATAGACGTCGCGGTCGGTGACACCGGCGTGCAGGGCGAAGGTCGTGGCGTTGACCCAGATGTTGCGGTGGGTGATCTGCACGCCCTTGGGCCGGGCCGTCGTTCCGCTGGTGTAGTTGATCGTCGCGGTGGCGTTCTCGTCGGCCTCCCAGGGGCGGGGTTCGGTGCCGAAGCGGTACAGCTCGGCGTCCGCCGCCGCGCCGAGCGTGAAGCGGTGCTTGCAGCTGACCCCGGCGAGGCGGTCGGTCAGTTCGGGGTCGACGAGCAGGACGCTCGCGCCCGAGTGCTCGACGATGTAGCTCACCTCGTCCGCCGTCAGACGGAAGTTCACCGGCACGAGAACCCGGCCGTGGCCGCTGACGCCGAAGAACGAGGTGAGCAGGCGGGCGCTGTTGGGCGAGACGACGGCCACGCGCGCGCCGTGCGGGACGTCCAGCGCGTCGAGCCCGGCGGCCTGGGCTCTGGCCAGTTCTCCGACGCGCCGGTACGTCAGCCCCTCCCAGGGCTCGGCCGGCTGCTCCGGTTCGTCGACGACACCGACACGGTCGCCGTACACGGTGACGGCGCGGTCCAGGAAATCACGGACCCCGAAGGGGACGAACATCACGGCCTCCCGACGATCGGACGATGTCCCAGTTCTATCCTGGCCCCGCCCCCGTGCATCCGGACAACGTCCAAGTGGTCCCCGCCCGTCGTGTCCGTATTCATGTGCGTGGCCCGACGTCCTTGGTCCCTGCCCGCCCGACGCGTCACGATCGTCCGATGGACAGCCGACCGACCTTCGACTTCCCCGGGCCGCTGCGTATCGACGGGCTGGGGCTGCATCTGCGCGAGTGGTCCGACGACGACGTCGCGGACCTCGTCGCGCTCTACGACGATCCCGAGATCGACCGGTGGACGCCGGTCGCCTCGCCCTTCGACACCGCGGCGGCGCTCGCCTATCTCGCGGCGGCGGAGCAGAAGAGCGCCGAGCGGCGGGGCGTACAGCTCGCCATCACCACGGACGGTGAGCGGCCCCGGGGCGAGATCCTGCTGTTTCCCGGCACGGCCGATCAGCGCGACGTGGAGCTGGCCTACGGCGTTGGGGCCGCGTACCGGGGCCGGGGGCTCGCCAGCCGCGCGGTCCGGCTGGCCGTCGACTTCGCGCACCGCAGCGTCGGCGGACGCCGCATCGTGCTGTGCATCGAGGACGGGAACGCGGCGAGCGAGGGGGTCGCCAGGGCGACGGGCTTCGTCCTCGCGGGTGACGAGCCCGTCGTCCGTACGGCGAAGGGCCGGGACGTCGTCCTTCGGACCTGGAGCCATCGTGAAGGAGACGGCCACGGCTGAACTCCGTGGCCGTCCGCGACGGGCCGCCAGGTGGTCCGGGGCCCACCCGGTGGTCCGGGGCGCGGTCCCTCCCAGGCCGTCGAAGCCCGTGGGCGCCCCCGCCCCGCACGTCCGGGGGCGCCCGGGACCGTCAGGCCCCGGCGGGCTCCGTCTCGGGGGCCGGTGCCGTCAGGTACTCCTCGGTGATCTCCCTGGGGCCGAACGGCCACACCTTCTCCAGGCGTGCCCAGACGGCGAAGGCGACGAGGCCGAGGGCGACCCAGGCCAGCGACCACTCGATCGGGTGGCGGCCCGGGGAGTTCTTGTCCGCGTAGCCGTAGATGGTGAGCCAGCCGGCGAGGGCCAGGAAGCTCGGCACGGGGTAGAGCCACATCCGGTACGGGCGACGCAGGCCCGGCTGCCGTTTGCGCAGCACCGACAGGGCGACGACCTGGGCCAGCGCCTGGACGATGACCATGACCGTGGTCAGCAACTGGATGAGGGTGGCGAGGTCGGTGTGGCGGCCGATCAGGAAGCCGATGGCCGTGATGACGCCCATGGTGGCCAGACCCAGCGTCGGGAAGCGGTGCCTGGGGTGCAGCTTGGCGTACGGGCGGAAGAAGACGTGTTCGCGGGCGGCGTCGTAGGGCACCCGCGAGCCGCCGAGCAGTCCGGTGAAGACCGAGGCGAACGCCGTGATCAGGATGAGGACGGTGACCGTGTCGGCGGCACCCTTGCCCCAGGTCTCCTGCATGACCGCCGAGGCCACCGAGGTGGAGGCGATGTCGCCGGGGTCCGTCATCCGGTGCCAGTCGATGACACCGAGCGTGCCGATCTGGAGCAGCAGGTAGATGGCCATGATGCCGAGGATCGAGAAGACGATGGAGCGGGGCAGGGTGCGGCCGGGGTCCTTGATCTCGGCGCCCATGTAGGCGGTGGTGTTGTAGCCGAGGTAGTCGTAGATGCCGATGGTCAGGCCGGCCGCGAAGCCGATCCAGAAGTGGCTGCCGGACAGCTCGAAGGCGTGCGCCGGGTAGGTGAAGGCGAGATGGGCGCTGAAGTCGGTGGCCGCGGCGACGATCACCAGCAGGACCGAGACGATCATCACGGCCCACATGACGGCGGTGATCCGCGCGATGTGCTCGATCCCCCGCCACAGCAGGAGGACGACGAGGGCGACCATGCCGAGTCCGACGAGGTCGCCGGTGGTCCTGCCCATGTCCGGGGCCAGATAGCCCAGGTACTGGACGAAGCCGACCACCCCGGTGGACATGATCAGCGGGATGAAGAGCATCGCCGTCCACACGAACAGGAACGGCATCAGGCGTCCGGTGCGGTACTGGAAGGCCTGGCGGAGATAGACGTAGCTGCCGCCCGAGCCGGGCATGGCGGCGCCCAGCTCGGCCCAGACGAGCCCGTCGGCGAGCGCCAGCAGGGCGCCCGCGACGAAGCCGATGACCGCTTGCGGACCGCCGAACGCGGCGACCATGAGCGGGATCGTGACGAACGGCCCGATGCCGCACATCTGGCTCATGTTGATGGCGGTGGCCTGGAACAGGCCGACACTGCGGACGAAACCGCCGGTGGATGGCGGGGTACCGGACACGGGTCCTCCTCGGGACACGACGCGGGGAGAGGTACGGGGGTGACGGCCGGCCTCGACGACAGGCCGACGGATCGAGGACGGCGGCGGACCGGTCGGCGCGGGCCTCCCCTCGGCTCGCCCGGTGAGGCTGACTGGGCGATAAAGTTAAGGAGCCTTACTAAGCGCGTCAAGGGGGCGTCATGAATGAGTGAGAATGGTGCGATGCCCGCCAGCGACGCCGCAGAGCAGCCCGAACAGCCATGGAGCCGCCGGCGGCTGCGCAGCACCAACGAGCGGCTGCTCCTCGACCGGATGCGCACCGGCGGTGCCGCCTCGCGCGCACAACTCGCCCGCGAGACGGGGCTGTCCAAGCCGACGGTCTCCAGCGCGCTCGCCGCGCTGGAGGAGGCGGGCCTGGTCCACGAGGTCGGAACGCGGGCTCCCGAGCGCGGCCGGGTCGCCGTCCTGTACGCCCCCGACCCGGCGGCCGGGTACGCGCTCGGCATCGACATCGGCCGTAGTTGGCTGCGCGTGGCGGTCGCCGATCTCGACGGCGCGGTGGTCGCGCGCGCCGACGTGCGCAACCGCGCCCGTACCTCCGGGGCCATGGCCGACCTCGTGGTCTCCACCGCCCACCAGGTCGTCGCCAACTCCGGTGCGGGGGCCCACGAGGTGGCCCACGCGGTGGTGGGCACGCCGGGCGTGTACGACGAGAAGCAGCGCCGGGTCCGGTACGCGATGCATCTGCCCGGGTGGGGCAGGGCGGGCCTGTTCGACCGGATGCGGGAGGAACTGGGCATCCCGCTGGAGGTGCACAACGACGCGAACCTCGCGGCGCTCGGCGAGTACACGTACGGGGTCGGGGCGGGCAGCCGGCTGTTCGCGTACATCATGATCGGCACCGGTCTGGGCATGGGGGTCGTCTGCGAGGGACGGCTGTTCAGGGGGGCGCACGGCGGGGCCGGCGAGATCGGCTTCCTGCCGTGGCCGGGCCTGCACAAGCCCGAGACCCTGGAGGACGCGGTGTCCGGTGAGGCGGTCGTCGAGGCCGCCCGGCACTTCGGCATGACCGGGCCGCTGACCGCGAAGGCGGTCTTCGACGCGGCGCGCGAGGGGCACGGCCCCGCGGTCGAGGCGGTCCGGCTGGAGGGCGAGCGGATCGCGCACACGGTGGCAGCCGCGGCGGCGGTGCTCGATCCCGATCTGGTCGTCCTGGGCGGCGGGGTCGGCCACAGCGTCGATCTGCTGCTGCGGCCCGTCCGCGAGACCCTGCGGACCCTCACGCCCCTGCGCCCGCGGATCGCACCCGGCCGACTGGGCGAGGACGCGGTGCTGCTCGGCGCGGTGGCCACGGCTCTGGGGACCGCACGCGATGTGGTGTTCGAGCGCAGATCGGCTCCCTGAAAGCGGGACCGCGGCCGTCGGCATCCGTCGGCGACGTGCCTCGCGGTACCGACCGGGGCGCTGTGACGGAACGGTGCGGCCCGCCGGTGATTGACATGGCTTACTCAGCGGCCTAGCTTGGGCGACCAGTTAGTAAAGTTTCCTAACTTGCAGTGCCGTAGCGCGGATGCTCCCCCACCCCCAAAGGAGAGATCACCGTGTTCCACCGCCCTGTGTCCAGACGGCGCCTCGCCACGGCCGCCGTCGCCCTGGGCCTGCTGTGCACCCTCTCGGCGAGCGCCTGGGCCGAGGGGCCCGGTCCCCGGACGGCCGTCGCGCCCCATGTCCGCGTCACACCGGTGGCCTCCGCCGCCGGCAGCGCCACGGCACTGTCGGGGTACGCGATCCAGTCCAGCGCCAAGGTGACCGACCCGGCGTCCGCCGTCTCCAGCCCCGGCTACCGGGCGAACGGCTGGTACCCGGCCGGCTCCCGTTCCACGGTCCTCGCGGCACTGCTCGCGAACGGCCGGTACGCGGATCCGTTCTACTCGGACAACCTGCGGAAGATCCCGAAGGCCGACTTCACCGTGCCCTGGTGGTACCGCTCGGACTTCACGGTCGCCGACACCTCCGAGCGCAGCCACCTCGACTTCAGCGGGGTGATCTCGGCCGCCGACGTCTACGTCAACGGCCGCCGGGTCGCCGACGCCGCCGAGGTGGCCGGCGCCTACACGCACCACGAGCTGGACATCACCTCGCTGGTGCGCGCGGGCACCAACACCGTCGCCTTCCGTATCCGGCCCAACGACCCGAACAAGAACCTGACCATGGGCTGGATCGACTGGCTCCAGCCGCCGCCCGACCAGAACATGGGAATCGTCCGCGACGTCCTCGTCCGCCGCGGCGGCCCGGTCGCGCTGCGCGACGCGCATGTGCTGACCCGCCTGGACGTCCCCTCGCTCCGGTCCGCCGACCTCACGGTCAAGGCACGGGCGCGCAACGAGACCGGCTCGGCCGTCACCGCCACGGTCTCGGGCCGCATCGGCTCGGTGCCGTTCTCGAAGACCGTCCCGCTCGCGGCTCACGAGACGAGGACGGTCGTCTTCTCGCGGGCCGACGTCCCCGGGCTCCACCTGAGGTCTCCGCGGGTGTGGTGGCCCGCGGGCATGGGCGGGCAGCCGCTGTACGGCCTCCGGCTGACCGCCTCCGTCGCCGGCGCCGTCTCCGACACCGCGCACGAGGACTTCGGCGTCCGTGAGGTGAAGGCGCCCCTGAACCATGACGGCGCCCGGCAGTACAGCGTCAACGGCCGCAGGCTGCTCATCAAGGGCGGCGGCTGGTCCCCGGACGAGTTCCTGCGCTGGGACCGCGGGTACGTCGAGGACCGGCTCAGGTACGCCCTCGACCTGGGCCTCAACACCATCCGTCTCGAAGGGCACATCGAACCGGACGAGTTCTTCGACCTCGCCGACCGCTACGGCATCCTCACCCTCCCCGGCTGGGAATGCTGCGACAAGTGGGAAGGACAGGTCAACGGCACGGAGACCGGCGACAAGTGGACCGCCGCCGACTATCCGGTCGCCCGGGCCTCGATGGCCGCCGAGGCCGCCCGGCTGCGCGACCACCCGAGCGTCGTCTCCTTCCTCATCGGCAGCGACTTCGCGCCGGACGCCAGGATCGAGAAGACGTACCTCGACGCCCTGAAGGCGGCCGACTGGCCGGACCCGGTGGTGGCCGCCGCGTCCGACAATTCCTCGCCCGTCTCCGGCCGTTCGGGCATGAAGATGACCGGCCCCTACGACTGGATCCCGCCGGGCTACTGGTACGCCAAGCGTGAGGGCGGCGCCACCGGCTTCAACTCCGAGACCGGCGCGGGCCCCGACATCCCCACCCTGGACACCCTGCGCCGCATGATGTCACCCGCCGAACTGGACACCCTCTGGAAGAACCCGGGCGCCAAGCAGTACCACCGCTCGCCGTCCCCGGTCTTCGGCACTCTCAAGATCTACGACGCCGCCCTGGCCGGCCGCTACGGTGCGCCGACCGGTCTCACCGACTACGTACGCAAGGCGCAGCTCGCCCAGTACGAGAACGTGCGGGCGCAGTTCGAGGCGTACGGGCGCAACGCCACCGACGCCTCGAAGCCTTCGACCGGGGTCGTCCACTGGATGCTCAACAGCGGATGGACCTCGCTGCACTGGCAGTTGATGGACCGTTACCTCGACCAGGGCGGGGCCTACTTCGGGGCGAAGAAGGCCAACGAGCCCCTGCACATCCAGTATTCGTACGACGACCGCTCCGTCGTCGTCGTGAACAGCCGGCACGCGTCCGCGTCCGGCCTCACCGCGCGTGTCACGCTGTTCGACACCGACGGCACACAGCGGTACGACCGGACGGCGACCGGTGTCACCGTGCGCGGCGACGGGGCGCGCGGCAGGGTGTTCACGGTGCCGTCCTCGGTGAGCGGGCTCTCGACGACGTATCTCGCGCGGCTGGTCCTGCGCGACGCCGGGGGCAGGGAGGTCAGCCGCAACGTGTACTGGCTGTCGACGCGGCCGGACACCATCGACTGGGCGAACACCGACTGGTACTACACGCCGACGACGGGTTACGCGGACCTCAAGGGGCTCAACTCCATGGCGAGGGTGCCGGTTTCGGCCTCGGTGTCGACCTCGTCCGGTCCCGGCGGGACCTCCACGACGAAGGTCACCCTGCGGAACGAGGGGCACGGGAGGACGCCCTCGCTCCTCACCGACGCGCATCTCGTGGACACCGAGGGCAGGCCGGTGCTGCCGGTGCGGTGGTCCGACAACCAGGTGAGCCTGTGGCCGGGCGAGTCGGTGACGCTGACGGCGACCTGCCGGACGGCCGATCTGCACGGGGCCCGGCCCGCGGTACGGATCTCCGGGTGGAACACGCCGGAGCGGACGGTCCGGGCCCGGTAGGCCCGTCCGGCCCGGTGGAACGGCGCGAGGGGCGGACCCGGTTCGGGCCCGCCCCTCGTCCGGCCCGTGCTCAGCTCACGTTGAGCGCGGTGTCGTCGAGGACGAACGACGTCTGGAGCGTGGAGCCCTCGACGCCGGTGAACTTGATCGTGACGGTCTGCCCGGCATAGGTGGTGCCGAGGCTGAAGGTGCGCTGCGTGTACCCGGAGGCCGCGTTCAGGTTCGAGTACGTCGCCAGGGTGGACAGCACGGTGCCGCTGCTGTTGACGACCTGCGCCTTGAGGGTGTCGTACGCGGTGCTCGTGGACGTCTCGGCCGTGTCCACGTGCAGATAGAAGCTCAGGGTGGCCGAGCATCCCGAGGGGATGGTCACGGCCTGGGAGAGCGTGTCCGTGTTGGCCGAGCCGTAGCCGTTGAGCCACGCCTTGTAGGAACCGGTGCGCGCCGCCTCGCTGGAGCTGGTGGTGATCACACCGCTCGTGCCGGTCCAGGACGTGCTGCCGGACTCGAAGCCGGGGTTGGCGAGCAACTGGGCTGCCGTGCAGGTTCCGGTGCCACCGCCACCACCACCGCTGCTGGTCGTGCCCGCGAGCCAGTCGGTGGCGTTGAGGGCGAGCGCCGCGTTGGTCGCGCCGGTGTCGTTCCAGCCGTCGTACAGGGTGTTGCCGGACTGGCCGGTCCCGTCGTCCATCGGTGAACTGTCGCCCCAGAAGGCGACCTTGCCGCTGCCGAAGGTGCTGGTCGCGAAGAAGGCGCCGGTGTTCCCGGAGTAACCGGTCCGGTAGAGCAGGCCCTTGACGGCCGAGTTGTCCGCCGGCTTGAGCGTGGCCGTGGTCCCGTCCGCGATCAGGCTCTTGGTGACGGTGCCGAACGAGCCGTGCAGGACCGCGTTGGTGCTGTCACTGATGGCGCTCGGGTAGTCGGAGCCGACGTCCAGCGTGTCGATGGAGAAGCCGAACGGGTCGGTGCTGTCGACGCTGTTGTTGGCCATCAGGTCGTTGAAGATCTCGACCGCGTCGTAGCCGTCGCTGTTGCGGTCGGCGCCGGTGTGGTCGGAGATCATGAAGAGGCCGCCGCCGTTCTTGACGAACGTCATGATGGCGGTCTTCTCGGCGGTGGTGAACAGCGTGTTGGGCTCGGGCAGCACCAGCTCGTCGAAGTTCGCGAGATCGGTCGCGGCGCTGCCGCCGTAGGTGAGGCTGGAGCCCGAAGGCAGCGTCTTGAGGCTGTAGTTGCCGGTCTTCTGCAGGGCAACGCCCCACGAGGACAGTGCGCCCGTCCAGGAAGTCTCCGAGGTCGGGCTGGAGTTCTGGCCGAGCGGGTCGGGCTGGCTGGTGGAGATGATCCAGTCGGCGTTGCCCGCGGTCTCGGCGTGGCCGTTGTCGAACAGGACGCGGTGGGGGGTGGCCGCGTGGGCGGGGACGACGGTGGCCGCCTGAACGGCGGCTCCCGTGATGAGCAGACCGAACACGGCCAGCGCCGTGGTGAGTCTGTGGCGCGACTTCCTGAATCCGAGCATCCGGCGAACCTCCGTCAGGGGTGGGGAGAGGCAGTACGGGCGCTGAGTCTGCGCGCGTAGAACGGAAGTTGGCCGTCCTCCACGCGACAGATCATTGAACGGTACATGACCAACTGGCGGCTGCACAGGGCCCGGAGGTGTTCGTCACGGGTGCGGGTCCGGGGGCGGACTGGCTCGGCCCGTTGCGGGCAGATACATACCATCGGGGGACCGACCAAGAGGGGCGGAGATGGAGATCTCGGGCATCATCAGTGCCATCCTCATCGGCATCATCATCGGTGTACTGGGCCGGCTCGCCGTACCCGGACGCCAGCGCATCGGCATCCTGTGGACGATCGCGGTCGGCATCGTGGCCGCGTTCATCGGGTCGGGGGTCGCCGCCGCGTTCGGCGTCGCCGACACCAAGGGCGTCGACTGGATCGAATGGCTCATCCAGATCGGCCTGGCCGCACTGGGCGTCGCGGCACTGGACCGGGCGAGGGGGCGGCACTGAGCGGTGGGCGCCGGCGACCGACGCGGAGCGGTCGACGCCGAGCGGCGGGGCTTCAGTCGGCCTGCGCCGAGCGGCGGACGCTGAGCGGCCCGCGCTGCACAGCCGAGGCCGAGCGGCGGACGCTGAACGGCCGCCGCTGAACGGGCCCTCAGCAACCCGGTGCTGAACGCACGGGGACTGATCGCCGACGCTGATCAGCTCGGGCTCATCGGCTCGGGCTGAGCAGCCTGGGCTCATCTCCCCAGGCTCGTCGGCTCGGGGCTCATCGGCTCGGGCTCGTCGGCTCGGGGCTCGTCGGTTCGGGCTGAGCAGGCTGGGCTCAGGGGTCGGGGCTCAGCAGGCCGGTCCGGGGCGACCTGGTGCGGAGTACCGGAGGGCCCGTGGTGGCGCCGCCGAATTGCGTTGCGGGGCGCGTGTCCGCGCGGCTACGGTCTGCGGGCTTCGCACCCGCCCGCCCGACGCCACGGAGAGACCTTGCCGCCACGCATCACGCCGTTGACCGACCCCGAGTCCACCTCGTCGAGCCGGCGTCTGGCCTGGCTGGCCTCGGATGCCGAAGGGGTCCCGGTGGGCTCGGCGTTCCTCCGGCTGTCCACCGAGGAGGGCAGGGATCACCGCGCCGGGCTGGAGATCGCCGTGCACCCCGCCGAACGGCGCGCGGGGGTGGGCGGCGCTCTCCTGGACGCCGCGGTGGCCGCCGCGCGGCGCGACGAACGGCGGTCACTGGTCTGCCCGGTCACGGCGGGCTCTCCCGGCGACGGGTTCCTCGCGGCGCGCGGGTTCCACCAGGCGCTGGCCCTGACGTTCGCACGCCTCGCGCTGCCGGAACTGGACCTCCGGCCCATCACCGAAATCGTCGAACGCCCGCACCCGGGCTACGAGTTGACACACTGGGACGGCGTCGTGCCGCCCGGGCCGGCGCACTCCTACGCCGACTCCCGGCGGGCCATGGACGACATGCCGATGGAGGGCAGCGACCACGGGATCGACGTCTGGGACGTCGAGCGGGTCGTGGCGGTGGCCGAGGTCGTGCTCGAACGGGGCGACGCGCTCCAGACGGTGGCGGTGGTGGACCGCTCGGACGGATCCATCGTCGGCTTCTCGGAACTCGTCGTCCCGGGCGACGGCCGGGGCGACGCCCAGCACTACGGAACCGGCGTCCTGCCCGAGCACCGGGGCCACGGCCTCGGGCTCTGGATGAAGGCGGAGTCGATCCGCCTGGCCCGCCTGCGCCACCCGGACCTGACCGGCCTGCTGACCGACACGGCCGACAGCAACGCGCCCATGATCGGCATCAACGACGCACTGGGCTACCGGCCCACCCACCGGGAGCTGGAGTACCGGCTGGACCTCCGACCGACGGGAGTCGCCTTCGGCGTCAGGCAGAGGCCTTGAGCGCGGCCAGACCGTCGTAGGCGGACGCGTGCGCGGGCGTCCAGCCCAGTTCCCGCTCCGCCTTGGCCGAGGACACCCGCAGGGTCGTCCGCATCACGGCGTGCGCGTACGTCATGGGCCCCATCATCCACAGCGGCACGGTCATCGGCCTCGGGAGGCCGAACTCCTCGGCCACGGCCCGGACATGGGCGGCGAACCCCAGCGGCGTACGGTCGGCGACGTTGTACGCCTCCCCCGGGCGCCCGTGTTCCACGGCGGCGGCCACCGCGCTTGCCGCGTCCGCGAGGTCGACCCAGGGCAGGACCCGGCCGTGGTCCTCGGCCACGGGGAGCCTCCTCCCGCGCAGCAGGGGCAGCAGGGCGTCGGTGCCACCCGCGCCGTAGAAGAGGCCGAAGCGCAGCGCGATGCCCTCCAGACCGGCGGCCTCGAAGACCAGTCGCTCCTTGACGCGCATGGCCGCGATGTGCCGTTCCAGTTGGAGCGTGGTCCCTTGCGGACCGAACGTGTCGGACTCGGTGACGGCCCGGTCGCCGTGGTCGCCGTATCCGTATCCGAAGACCATCGACTCGGCGACGAGCCGGCGTGCGCCGGTTGCTCGCGCGGCCTCGATCAGGTGGGCGGTGCCGTCGACGCGCAAGTCGTCGGTCGCGTGCATGTCGCGGTGCCGCAGGGGCGCCTTGCGCAGGGCGGTCGCGGCCAGCACGACGGTGTCGTAGTGCCGGCCGTCGACGGCCCGTAGCAGCGCGTCGCGGTCCATGAGGTCGGCCCGGACGTCGTTGGCGGGGCCGCGGCCGAGGCCGGCGACTCGGTGGCCCGCCTCGGTGAGGGCCCGGGTGATGTGCCGGCCGAGGACCCCGCTCGCACCGGCCAGGAGAATGCTCTGGTTCGTGGTCATACCGATGCGACGGATCGCGGAGGCGCGGATGTGACATCGGCCCGGCCGCTCCCCCGGGCGGCGGCCGGCGTCATGCTTCGTACACGTACGGCGTGGTCGTGGTGAGCGGCTGGAAGCCCAGCCGGGCGAGGACGGGGCGGCTCTGGCTGGAGGCGTCGACCTGGACGTAGCGGTACCCGCGGGCCGCCGCGACCCGGGCGCGGTGCGCGACGAGGGCGCGGTAGATGCCGCGGCCCCGCCAGGCCTGCACGGTGCCGCCGCCCCACAGTCCGGCGAACCGTGCCCCTGGCAGGAGTTCCATACGGGCCGCGCTGACGGGGACGTCGCCGGCGAGTGCCACGACGGCCACGACCGTGTCCGTGGCGCCCGTGAGCTGGGCGAGCAGTTGGTGGCGCAGGAGGGTGCTGTCCCCGCCGAAGGCCTGCTCGTGGACGGCGGCCACGAGGTCGACGCCCGCACGGTCGGTGACCGGCAGCAGCCGTACGCCCTCGGGCGGTTCGACGTCGAGGGCCAGATCGCCGAGCTCGGCGATCATCAGTGTCTCCTCGGGCTCGGCGACGAAGCCGGCCGCCCGAAGCCGCTGTCCCAGGTCCTCCGGCCGGTCGTGCCCGTACAGCTTCCACTCGAACCCGCCCCCGAGCCCGGAGAAGAAGCGCACCTGCCGGGCGATGGCCGCGTCGGCGTTCGTCTCGTCCAGGTCGGACCAGATCACCCCGTTCCAGCCCTTGTCCGCGCCGACCTGGCGCACCACCCCGCCGTCGCGCTCGACCCGGGCGCCGGGTGCGTCGGGCCGGGCGCCTTCCCGCATGTCCCGGTCGAACAGGGCGAGTACCGCAACGTGGTCCATGGGCTCACTCCAGCATCCCGGGACGAACGGGGCAACGGGAATATGTGGCCCACGGGTGGTCGGGAAGGACCTGGTGAGGCGTGTGGGGGAAGGAGGTTCGGCTCGGCCGCCGCGGAGGGCCGGGCCGCAGGTGGCCGTTCCCCGCAGTCGCGCCCCGGCACGAGGGCGTCCGGGCGGGCCCTTCGTCAGGCCCCGCCCGGACGCCGGTTCCACGTCGGCCGGATCAGCCGGTGGCGGCCAGCTCCTGCTGCCGCACGGAGCTCGGGGGCGTCGACCGGACCCGGCGCAGGCCGGTCAGGCTGACGAACACCAGGGAGAAGACGCCCGCCAGGGCGAAGGCGGTGAAGCCCGCGGTGGTCGAGCCGGTGGCGAGCAGCCGGCCGCCGAGCCAGGGGCCGAAGACGGCGCCGAAGCGTCCCATGCCGGAGGTCCAGCCGACCGCGGTGGCGCGGTTGTCGTCCTCGGAGCGGTGCGCCACCGTCGCGTAGATCATGGCCTGGGCCGAGAAGAGGAAGAGTCCGGTCAGGAAGACGACGGTGTAGGTGAGGGGCAGCGCCATCCTGAAGCTGAGGGAGTAGATCCCGACGGCGGTGGCGCCGAACCAGATCGCGGAGATCAGCGAGCCCCCGAACTTGTCGGTGAGGCGGCCGCCGATCAGCATGCCGACGATGCCGCCGAGGTTGATGACGATCACGAAGCCGATCGAGGACCCGAGGTTGTAGCCGTTGGCCTTCATCAGCGAGGGCAGCCACTGCGAGACGCCGTAGACGAGCAGGAGACCGCCGAAGGAGGCGATCCAGAAGAGCAGGGTCTGGGCCCAGCGGCCGCCGCGGAACAGGGCGGCGACGGCTGCGAAGCGGTCCGCCGCGGCCTGCCGCTCCCCGGCACGGGCGGCCAGGTCGACTCCGTGGCGGTCGGCGAGCGCGCGGGCCTCGTCGGTGCGGCCCTTGGCCTGGAGGAAGGACATCGACTCGGGCAGGTACACGGCCGCCAGCGGCACCCCGATGAACAGCGGTATCACGCAGATCCAGAACGAGACCCGCCAGTCGCCCGTCCCGAGCGCCACGAATCCGGCGACGATGCCACCGGCCTGGTGAGCGGTCATCAGGGAGCCCACGATCAGGGCTCGGCGGCCCTTCGGGGCGTACTCGGTGGCCATGGTGATCGCGCTCGGCAGCAGGCCGCCGAGGCCGAGGCCCGCCAGGAAGCGGCCGAGGCTGAAGACGTCCAGGGTGGAGGCCGAGGCGCAGACCGCGGAGGCCAGCGAGAACACGGCGGTCGAGGCGATGATCGTCTTCTTGCGGCCGACCCAGTCGCTGACGGTGCCCGAGGACAGGGCGCCGATCAGCATGCCGAAGGTGGCGTAGGAGCCGACGTCGCCGGCCTTGCCGGGGTCGATACCGAGGGCCTTCGTCTCCAGCATGTGCGGCAGCACGGAGCCGTAGATGAACATGTCGAGGCCGTCGAAGAGGACGACCAGCCAGCAGAGGCCGACGACCAGCGCGGCCAGTCTGCTGCCGCCGCGAGCGGGCAGGGCGAGGGAGGAGGACATCGTTGTTTCCTCTCGTCCAGGAGGCGTGGGCCCTGGAAGGGGATCGGGGGTGCGGGTCGACGCGGCTCGTGCGGCTGACCCGATTGTGCGACAGACGCTAAGGAGTGAGCTCCCAGAGTGTCAACGCTTTTGTCAACAATCCTGGAATCAATCAGGCCACCGTCCGAGACCGTCGCACAGGCAGCTGAAAGCCAGGTGAAAGCGCACGCGGGCGGCACACGCCCCATGCCGCCCGCGCGTATGTACTGGCTTGATCCGGTCGCTCAGTTGACCGTCCGACAGGAAGCCGCCGGAGGCCGGTCAGCCGATGGGCGGTGTGCCGTGCGTGTGGAAGGACTCGATGGTCTTCAGACCCCAGGCCTGGCCCTTCTTCCGCTCGTTCTCGGTCCAGGTGACGAGCGGCCAGTCGGGGGCCAGGACGAGGCGGGTGAGCGGGTTGCACAACTCGATGCGGTTACCGCCCGGTTCGTAGACGTAGAGGAAGAACGTCTGCTGGATGGCGTGCTTGTGCGGGCCCGTCTCGATGAACACACCCGTGTCGATGGCGAGATCGGCGGCGCGCAGGATGTCCTCGCGGGTGTCCGTGGCGAAGGCGATGTGGTGCAGGCGTCCGCTCGAACCCGTCCAGTCCTCCGTGTAGACGACGTCGTACGACTTGTTGCTGAAGGTCAGCCACTGGGCGGCGATCCGGCCGCTGTCGAGCTGGATCTGCTCGGTCGGGCGGGCCCCGAGCGCGTCGCGGACGAAGTCTCCGTTGGCGGCGACGTCGGAGGCCAGGTAGTTCACGTGGTCGAGGCGTCGTACGCCGACCCCGTGGCCGGGCTTGGCCTGCGGCTGGTTCTTCAGGCCGGGCTTCAGGTGGTCGGGCGCCCGGTACCACTCGCTCTCCCAGTACAGGGCGAGTTCGTGGCCGTCGGGGTCGGTGGTGACGTAGAGCGGGCCGAGGCCGGGCTCGTCGTTCACCCAGCGGCCCTCGCGGCCGGCGCTCCCGATCTCCTTCACCCGGCGCTGGAGGGCCTCCTCGCTGGAGGCGCGCAGAGCGGTGCGGCGGATGCCCGAGGTCGTGTGGGCGGTCAGGGTCAGGCTGTGGTGCTCGTAGTCGTCCCAGGTCCGCAGGTAGACGGAGTCTCCGGAGCGGCCGTTCTCGGTCAGGCCGAGGTAGTCCGTGAAGAACCGGACGCTGGCGTCCAGGTCGGGGGTGAGCAGTTCGACGTGCCCGAGGTGGGCGATGTCGCCGAGCGGCGGGGCCATGGGGCCTCCTCAGTTTTGTGCGGCTCCGGCCGGCCGGGGGAAGACCGTGCCGTCGAAGAGCTTGCGTGCGGTGCGGACCACGGCGGTGCGCCGGGCCACGGGTGCGGTGTCTCCCGGGCCGTACTCGACACCGGCTTCGATGTCGAGGAATCCGGTGGGGTGTTCGATACGCAGTCGGTCGCCCCGTTCCGGCGGACGTGCCACGGCGTGCCCGACGCCGCCCTCCACCCGAAGCCCGGCGGCGACGCTCGCGGCGCCGAGGACCCCGATGGAGGTGTGGCAGCGAACCGGGATGAAGGTGCGGGTCATGACGGCTCCGCCGGCGCGGGGTGGGGCGAGCAGGGTCAGCTTGGGAACGGTGGCGCTCCCGACGTCCCCGAGACCCATCAACTTGCCTGCCTCCAGGCGGATCTCGCGGAGCCGGCCGACCAGTACCTGATCCGCCTCCAGGTCCTTGGGGTCCTCGTATCCGGTGACACCCAGCGAGGAAGCGGCGATGAGCACCGTCGGCATGCCGTTGTCCACGCAGGTCACCGGAGTGCCGGCGACGAGGTCGCGGGCGTGGCCGGTGGGCAGCAACGGGGCGCTCCCCCGCGGGAATTCGATCACCACGGGCGCCGCGGTCCCCGGCACTCCGGAGATCTCGGCGGAGCCCTCGTAGACCACGCGCCCGCCCTCGGTGGGGAAGCTCGCGTGGGCGAGGTCCCCCGAGTTGACCATGCGGATGCGTACCGACGTACGGCCCTCCCCCGGTTCGACGAGTCCGCGTTCGACGGCGAACGGGCCGACTCCGGCGAGGATGTTGCCGCAGTTCTGACGGTCCGACACCTCCGCCCGGTCGACGGCGACCTGGAGGAACAGGTAGTCGACGTCCGCGGCGGGGTCGGCGGAGGCCGAGACCACGGCCACCTTGCTGGTCAGCGGGTGCGCGCCGCCCAGTCCGTCGATCTGGCGCGGGTCGGGGCTGCCCATCACGCGCAGCAGCAGGTCGTCGCGTTCGGCCGGGTCGGCGGGCAGGTCCCCGGCCAGGAAGTAGGCGCCCTTGGAGGTGCCGCCGCGCAGCAGCATGCAGCGCACCTCCCCGGGCCCGCTCACGGCGCGGCTCCGCCCCCGGCGTACTCGTCGTACGTCGTGTACGTCACGCCCAGTCGCACCAGGGTCTCGCGCAACCCGTAGCGGTCCAGGCCGAGTTCGCCTTCGAGGAAGGCGGCACGGGCCAGCGCCTCCTTCCGCTCACGGGCCTCGGAGGCCTCGGCGACCTCGCGGGCGTCCTCGCGGGGCACGCACACCACGCCGTCGTCGTCGGCGAGGATCACGTCGCCGGGCCGGACGATCTGGCCGCCGAGGACCACCGGGACGTTCACGGAGCCGCCGGTCGCCTTCACGGTGCCCTGCGGGCTGACGGCGGCGGACCAGGCGGGAAAGCCCATCCCGCGCAGTTCCGCGGTGTCCCGGATGCCGGCGTTGATGACCAGTCCGCGCACGCCCCGCCGCTGGAGCGCGGTGGCGAACAGTTCGCCGAACATGCCGTCCGTGGAGGGCGAGGTGGTGGTGACGACCAGGAGGTCGCCCTCGCCGCACTGCTCGACGGCGGCGTGAATCATGAGGTTGTCTCCCGGCCAGGACAGCACGGTGACGGCGGTGCCCGCGACGCGGACGCCCTGCTGGATGGGGCGCAGACGGGTCCCGAGCAGGCCGGTACGGCCCATGGCCTCGTGCACGGTCGCGGTGCCGTGTCCGGCGATCGCCTCGACGTCCTTCGCGTCCGCCTTCGGCGGGCCGGTGACGATCACGCCGCTCATGCCAGCTCCTTGGCGATCTGCGGGTAGGGACGCATGTACGCCTCGGCCATGGTCTTGTGCGCCAGGCCCAGGTTGGGGCCGGCGTTGCGCTTGAGCTGGACCCCGCGGCGTACGGCGAGGTCGGTGTAGTAGTCCCACAGGTGCTGCTGGGCGCCGAGGCATTCCATCGCCTTGCGCTTGGTCTCCCACACCTCGCTGATGTCGAGGAGCACCTGGGGCTTGAAGCCGCTCATCTCGGGCTGGTGGGGCTCGAAGTAGAAGACGGGCGGGGCGCCGATGATCTCGCCCTCGCCGGGGTAGCCGATGGCCTGGGCGAGGATCCGGGCCTCCAGCGCCATACGGTGGGCGGCCGGGTGGTCGCCGTTGTACGGGTCCTCGGCCGGGTGGGTGAGCACGACGTCCGGCTGGGTCTCGCGGTAGACCGCCACCAGCCGGTCGGTGAGCTCGGCGGTGGCCGTCAGCGGGTAGTCGCCGGCGTCGAAGAAGCGGACCTCGGCGCCGAGGGTGGCGGCGGCCTTCTCGGCCTCCTCCCGGCGTATCGCCTTGATCTCTTCGAGCGTCCTGCCCTCGCGCCAGGCCTTGGCGGACTCGCCGCGCTCGCCGAAGGTCAGGCACGCGACGGTGACCTTCTCCCCCCGGGAGGCGGCCAGGGCGATGGCTCCCCCGGCCCGCCACACGAAGTCCCCGGCGTGCGCGGTGACGACCAGTGTCGACCGTGCCGGGCGTCCCCCCTTCTCCGGTGGGGCCGAGGGGTCGGGGGCGGCGGGCGCGTTGCCGTGCGTCATTGCAGCAATCTCCTTGGTGGACAGGTGGGCGCCCGCCTCGGATGTCCGCCGTGCCGCGCGTCGCCACGCGGCACGTCAGTCGCGCAGCGCTTCGATCACACTGCCGAGGTGAGCGCGGACGGCCGCTTCGGCCGCCTGCGGGTCCCTGGCCTCGATCGCCTCGATCATGGCCAGGTGTTCACTCAGGGACTGCTGCGCACGGCCGGGTCGCAGCGCCAACTGGAACCGGTGGCGCACCAGTTGGGCGTTGAGCCGCTCCAGGAGTCCCACGGCCGTCTGCTGGCCGGAGAACTCCCTGATCCGGGCGTGCACTTCATGGTTGAGCTCGGAGTACGTCACCGGTTCGCCGTCGGCGACCGCCTTGACCATGGCGGCGCCCAGACGGGTCAGTTCGGCGAGCTGGTCGTCGGATGCCAGGGTGGCCGCCTTCGCGGCGCAGAGACCTTCGAGCGCCATACGGCACTCGGTGATGGCCACCGCTTCCTCCACGGTCACCACCCGCACCCGTGATCCGCGGTTGCGGATCCGCTCGACCAGACCCTCCGATTCCAGCTCGATCAGCGCCGCGCGGGCGCTGGCCCGGGTGACACCGAACTGCTCGGCGAGTTCGTTCTCCACCAGCCGCTGGGCCGGTGCCATCTCTCCGCGCAGAATCGCCTGCCGCAGCTGCACCAACGCGTGCTGCTTGGCCTGCTCTCCGGTGCCTGGACGGGCTTCCGTCTGCATTGCGCCCTCCCTGAGTGAGTGCCTGTCGAACGTAAATCTAGACCAACAAGATTGTCAACAATTTTGTTCGGCATGTTGCCGACATGCGTCCGGCCCTGCCCTCCCGCACCCCGATGCCGGCCCGGCAGACGTACCGGTCGTCCGCCGTCAGCGCTTGTGGTGCGCGGGTGGCGGCCCCACCATGAACCTCGACCGCCACCGCCCGACGGGCCGGGGTCGGCCCCCCGCCCCGCCCGCCTTCCACCCGGACTCCGGGGCTCCCGGGGCGCGAGGTCGTCACGCTCCCAGCGCGACCGCCGACTCACCGTCGACTCACCGTCGACCGAAGGGACTTCCCGCATGCGCGCTTCGCTCCGTACCGGGGCGGCAGGAATCGCCGCCCTGTGCCTGGCCCTCGTCGCCGTTCCCGCTCACGCCACACCTCCCGGCCCCGGGGTCAGCGGCACGGTCGTCTCGCAGACCACCGTCGGCGGCACGGACTACATACTCCGGGAGATCACCATCCCGCCCGGCCAGGCGACCGGCTGGCACTATCACGACGGCCCGCTCTACGGATACGTCGAGCAGGGCACCCTCAGCCACTTCGCCTCGTCGTGCGCCGAGGACGGCCTCTACCGGGCGGGCGACTCCCTCACCGAGCCGCCCGGCCCCGCCAACGTCCACATCGGACGCAATCTCGGCAAGAAGCCGCTGGTCCTGGACGTCCTCTACGTACTGCCGCACGGCCCTTGTGCGGGGGAAGCAGCGCAGGCCCACCCGCCGTGAGGACGGCCCCGCCCTTGTCGGGGCGGGGCCGTCGTCAGACGTGGGACCGCGCGCGGTTACCGGGCCGGTGTCCCTTGCGAGGGCGCCGGGGCCAGGCCGGTGGGACGCGTCGTGAAGACGCCCCGGCCCTGGGTCCGGCTCCTCAACCGGGTCGCGTAGCCGAAGAGTTCGGCCAGCGGCACGGTTGCGGTGATCACCGACGCGCCCACCCGGGTGAGCGAACCGGAGACCCGGCCGCGCCGGGCCGCGAGGTCGCCGAGCACCCCGCCCACCGCGTCCTGCGGCACCGTGACGGTGACCTCGGCCACCGGTTCCAGCAGGAGCATCGCACTGGCGCGCAGCGCCTCACGCAGCCCGAACCGGCCGGCCGCGCGGAACGCCATCTCCGAGGAGTCCTTCGCATGGGTCGCACCGTCCGTGAGGGTGACGCGGAGCCCGGTCACCGGGTGGCCGCCGAGGGGACCCTCGGCGAGCGCGTCCCGGCAGCCCGCCTCCACAGCACGGACGTACTCCTGCGGGACCCGGCCGCCGACGACCGTCGAACGGAACTCGAAGCCCACCGGGCTTCCCTCGACGCCGCCCGGGTCGGCCCCCAGCGGCTCCACGTCGAGGACGACATGGGCGAACTGCCCAGCCCCCCCGTCCTGTTTGACATGCCGGTACACCAGACCGGACACACCGCGGGCCACCGTCTCGCGATGGGCGACCCTCGGCCGCCCGACACCGACGTCGAGCCCGTGGACGCGCCGGATCTTCTCCACCGCCACCTCCAGATGCAGTTCTCCCATGCCCGACAGGACCGTCTGCCCGGTCTCGGGATCGGTACGGACGACCAGCGAGGGGTCCTCCTCGGCCAGCCGCGCCAGCGCGGACACCAGGCGCTCGGTCTCGGTGCCGGTGCGCGCCTCGACCGCCACGGACACCACCGGATCGGCGACGACCGGCGGTTCGAGGAGCAACGGCGCCGCGGGCGCGGCCAGGGTCGCGCCGGCCCGGGCGGACTTCGGCCCGATCACGGCGACGATGTCACCGGCCACCGCGCGCTCCAGCTCCGCGTGGCGGTCGGCCCGGACGCGGAGGATCCGGCCGATCCGCTCGGTGCGTCCCGTGCCCACGTCCAGCACCGCCTGTCCCTTCTCCACCGTGCCCGCGTAGACCCGCAGATACGTCAGCCGTCCGGTGGCGGTGGCGTTCACCTTGAACACCAGCCCCGCGAACGGGGCTTGGGGATCCGTCGGCCGTACCTGCTCCGCGCCGCCGTGCGTGCCGCGCACGGCGGGCACGTCGAGCGGCGAGGGCAGGTAGGCCACCACGGCCTCCAGCAGCGGTTCGATACCGCGGTTGCGGTAGGCCGAGCCGCACAGCACCACCACGCCCTCGCCGGTACGGGTCAGGTCGCGGAGTGCGGCCGAAAGGGTCCGCGCCGAGAGGGTGGACCGGGCGCAGAACTCCTCCAGGGCCGTCGGGTGCAGCTCCGCCACCGCCTCCTCCAGCAGCCTGCGCCGCCGTCGGGCCTCTTCCAGCAGGTCCGGAGGCACCGGGACGTCCTCGGCCGACGCGGCTCCGTCGGCCCACACCAGCGCGCGCATCCGGAGCAGGTCGACGACACCCGTGAAGGCGTCCTCCGTGCCGATCGGCAACTGGACGACCAGCGGGGCCGGATGGAGCCGTTCCCGGATCGAGTCGACCGCGGTGTCGAGGTCGGCGCCGGCCCGGTCGAGCTTGTTCACGAAGGCGATGCGCGGGACACCGTGCCGGTCGGCGCGCCGCCACACCGACTCGCTCTGCGGTTCCACGCCCGCCACGGCGTCGAACACGGCGACGGCGCCGTCGAGGACACGGAGCGAGCGCTCCACCTCGTCGGAGAAGTCGACGTGGCCCGGGGTGTCGATCAGGTTGATCCGGTGGCCGTCCCAGGCGCAGCTGACGGCCGCGGCGAAGATGGTGATGCCGCGGGCGCGTTCCTGGGGGTCGAAGTCGGTGACGGTGGTGCCGTCGTGGACCTCGCCCCGTTTATGGGTGGTGCCGGTGGCATAGAGGATCCGTTCGGTGACGGTGGTCTTCCCCGCGTCGACATGGGCGAGGATGCCCAGGTTGCGGACGACGGCGAGGGGGTCGGTGACGGGGTCGGTGAGGTGACGGTGCAGGTCGGTACGCACGGCCCAGGGCCTTTCGGACGATCCGGATTCGGGTCGGCGCGATTCCCGGACGACACACCCGAGTTCGGGCGGTGGCGGACCTCCGGCGGGCAGGGCGCGGCGGCCGGCATGCGGTCGCCACGGCGCGGGCGGAGGTCAGAGAGTCGTCGCGGGTGTCCGGTTCCGGCCGCGCAGCCGGTACCGGGCCCGCGGAGACACGAGGATCACCTCGTACTGCGACCGGGGAACGACGACAGCGGTGCGGTAACGCACGGCCCGGCTCCCCTCGTTGGTCACGGCACACGCGGCGCCTGAAGTGGCGGCGTGTGATTCCGTGGCGAGTCTAGGGAACCGGGCCGGGGCTCGGCACCGGGTTTTCCGTGAGCGGTCCGGTGCGCGGGTGCGGTGTGCCGGCTCAGTTGCGGCTCCACCGCTGGTTGGTTCCCCCGTTGCACGACCACAGGACGATCGACGTCCCGTTCGCCGTGCCGTTGCCCGAGGCGTCCAGGCACAGGCCGGAGACGTTGTTGGTGACGGTTCCGTCGGAGTTGACGGTCCACTTCTGGTTGGTGCCGCCGTTGCAGTCCCACAGGACGACCCGAGTGCCGTTCGCGGTCCCGCTGTTGTAGGCGTCCAGGCACTTGTTGCCGTAGACGACGAGTTCGCCGCGCGAGGTGGCGGTGAACGTCTGGTTCTGGCCTCCGCCGCAGTCCCAGAGTTCGGCCTGGGTGTTGTTGGCGATGGCGCTCCTGAAGAAGTCGAGGCAGCGCCCGGACCCGGTGCCGACGATCGCGGTGCCGTTGGTTCCCGGTACGGCGCGGACCGCGACCGCGTCGATGTCGGGCGCGGTGCCCGAGGCCGCGAAGGCGAGCGTGTTGGAGCCCTTGGCCAGCGAGGCGAGGACGGAGACGGTGCGGTACGTGCTCGCCGACCCGGTGGGCGGGAAGGCCAGGGTCTGCGCGTACTGACCGTCGACCTGGAGGGTCGCCCGGCGGGCCGTGGAGCCGGCGTTGGCGTAGCTGATGTCGACGAGCTTCGTGCCGGCGGCCGTCGCGACGACACCGGTGAAGGTCGGTGTCGTGGCCGAGGTGGTGTCCTCGTACGTCGTCCCGGAGCCCTCGGTGCCGCCGACGGTGAGCAGCACGGCCTCGCCCGCGGGCACGCTCGTGGTGTAACTCGTCGTGTAGGAACCGGCGTTGGTGGCGGTCCATACGTTGCGGACCGTGGCGGAGGCCGTGGTCAGGCCCATGTCCGCCCAGCGGGCGGTGATGTCGGCCGCCGCGGTCGTGCGGTTGAGTAGCAGGACCGCGCGCTTGCCGGTACCGGCGAGGACCTTGCTGTAGACCTGAAGTCCCGTCGTGTCCTCGGCGACCTTCACGCCCTGGAGCCCGCGCGGATCCTGGTCGACGGCGATGGCCTCGGAGTTGGTGAGGATCGAGGCGGTCGACGCGCTCATGGTGGCGAGGTTGTCGCCCGCGAGCAGCGGTGCGCCGGAGATGGCCCACAGCCCCATGTGGGTTCGGTTCTGGGCGGCGCTCAGGCCCGCCATGCCGACGGTCATCATGTCGGGGTCGTTGTAGAAGCCGGTGTGCTGGGCGGCGGGGTGCAGCGACTTGTCGAAGTTCGCGAGGACGCTCGACATCGAGGGGTTGTCGGGCCAGTAGACGATGTCCGTGCTGGTGCGCCACAGGTCACCCGTGCCGGCGGCCCAGTTCCACGGATTGCCGGTGCCCCACTCGCACAGCGACAGGACGAGCGGGTGTCCGGTGACCGCGGCGGCGGCGCTGTTCGCGTCCCGGATCGCCTTGTACGTCGTCTCCTGGTCGAGGCCCTCGGCGTCCCCGCCGCACCAGTCGACCTTGACGAAGTCGAAGCCCCAGTTCTGGAAGGTCTGGAGATCCTGCTGGTTGTGGCCCTCAAGACCGGTGCCGGGGGTGGCGGGTGTCGTGGAGGGGGTCGGATAGTAGTAGCCGCAGCCGTTCTTCCCCGCGTCGGTGTAGATCCCGGCCTTGAGACCCTTGCCGTGGATGTAGTCGGCGATGGCCTTCATGCCGCCCGGCCACTGCGCGGTGTCGACGCTGATGTTGCCACTGCTGTCACGGGCGCCCTGCCACCAGCCCTCGTCGATGTTGACGTACTTGTATCCGGCGGCCGCCATGCCGGAGGAGACGAGGGCGTCCGCCTGGGCCTTGATGGTGGCGTAGTCGATGGCACTGGCGAAGCTGTTCCACGAAGCCCAGCCCATCGGGGCCGGAGCGACCGCGGCCTGGCTGGTGGCGACCGCGGCGGGTTCGGCCGCGAGCGGCGCGGCCGACTGGCCGAGTCCGGTCAGCGCGGCGGCGGCGAGGAGCAGGACGGCGCCATGGACGCCCGCGCGTCTGAGGAGACGTAACAGACTCATCATGTTCGAAAGAGGGGACATGCGGCTCTCCCTTGAGGGGTTTGTTCGCAGAGTCGAACAAAAGTCAACGCGACTCGCCATATGGCAGCGCCTTGGCCGGACCGCGTCAAGTCCCTTGAGGCAAAAGGCCGTTCACCGCCGGGCCGTCCTCCGCCGGCGGCGCGGGCGCGCGGGGCCGAGGACGGGCCCGTTCGCGGCGTCGCGGAAGCAACCGCGCCGGGGCCGTCGCGCGACCGGACCGGGGGTGCGCGAACGGTCCGGGCCGCGACGGCGGTACGCGGCCGGGCGGGCGCTCGCGATATCTTTCGCCCTGTCAGGGTCCAGGGGGCCAGCAGTTGTCCAAGGTCGGGATGGTCATGCGCGAGGAAGCGATCGTCGAGGCAGCCGCCGGAGTTCATCTGGTGCACGGCAGCAACACGAACTGGGTGGTGCTGTCCGAGGGCGACTCGGTCACCCTGATCGACACGGGGTATCCCGGCGACCGCGAGCAACTCCTGGCGTCACTGAGGACCCTCGGCCACGCGCCCGAGGCTGTGACCGCCGTGCTCATCACCCACGCGCACAGCGACCACCTCGGATCCGCCGAGTTCCTGAACGGCACCTACGGCACCCCGGTCCAACTGCACGAGACCGAAGTGCCGCACGCGCGCCGTGAGTTCCTCCACCAGGTGAGCATCGGCCAGGTGATGCGGCAGGCATGGCGTCCCGGAGTGCTGCCCTGGGCCGTGCACGCCATCCGCTCCGGCGGCACGGCGGACGTGGCCATGACGAAGCCCGAGGCCTTCCCGCACGAGGGTCCGCTCGATCTGCCCGGCCGGCCGGTCCCGGTCCACACCCCCGGCCACACACCCGGTCACTGCGTCTACCACCTGCCGGACGCCGGTGTGCTCATCTCCGGTGACGCCCTGGTGAGCGGCCACCCCACCTCGCGCATACGAGGTCCGCAACTGCTGCCCGAGATGTTCGACACCGAGCGCGCCGGGGCACTCGCCTCACTCGAACGCATCGAGGCGCTCGCCGCCGACACACTGCTGCCCGGACACGGACCCGTGCACCGGGCCTCGGTGCGCGAGGCGGCTCAGCGCGCCCGGGAACTGGCCGCCGGCTGACGGGGTCCGGCCGCCGAGACCGCCGACCGGACCACCCGAACCTCCCGAGCTACCCGAACTACCCGAGTTCGAGCGTGGTGACCCCGTGGACCCGCTCCCCCGCGAACGCCCTGACCGGCCCGGTGTACATCCGGGCCGTCTCGAAGGAGGGCGTCAGGCCGAGCTTCTCGACGAGGGAGACGGCCGCCGCGTTCGTCTCGGGAACATCGATGGCGAGCGCCCTGCCGCCCGCGTCCGCGGCGAGCGCGGCGAACAGCGCGCGGGCGTCGTCGGCGGTGTCGGCGAACAGGGGCCCGACGCGCAGGGAGTCACGCGCCGGACGCAGCACGGCGTACCCGCTCAAGTGCCCGTCGTCGGCGCGCCGGACGAAGGTGCGGTGTCCGGGCGAGGCCAGCCAGGACTCCAGGAACGCCGGCCGGTCGGCGGGGTGGCAGGCGCTGTCGTACGCCGCGATCGCCGCGCGGTCCGCGGCCTCGGCCGCCCGCACTCCCGAGGGTTCCTCCCCGACGGGGGCCACCCCGGTGAACCGGACGGTCCGGTAGGCGAGTTCGAAGCCCGACTTGCGGTAGTTGTCCTGCTGGGCGACCACTCCGTCGAGGCCGACGGTCCGGTCACCCGCGTGGGCGAGGGCCGTCTCCCAGGTGGCGACGCCGTAGCCGTTGCCGCGCAGATCCGGGCGTACGAGGTAGAAGCCCAGGAAGGCGTAGTCGGCGCCGTAGTTGACCACCGAGATGGCCGAGACCGGCTCCCCGCCGACGCGACCCAGGAAGAAGCCCCCGGGATCCTGAGCGAAGAAGCTCTCGGCGTCGGCGAGCCCGGGATTCCATCCCTCGCCGGCCGCCCAGCCGCCGACCACCTTCCAGTCGTCGAGCGTGGCGTGGCCGACGACGAGGCCGTCGGGTCCCGGAGAGGTCATGGGGGCGCTCCAATGCTTGCGGGTCAGGGGGTGCGCCGGCCGCGGACCGGTCGCGGGGTGCGCCGCTCGCGGACCGGTCGCGGGGCGTGCCGCTCGCGGACCGGTCGCGGGGCGTGCCGGTCGATGAGGGATCGCGGGGTGCGCCGACCGGCCGTACGCACCACATCCTTCCCGATCCCCGCGCCGACGGCAGCGACAAGCACCGCGCACGGGAAGGGATTCGGCCACTCCGGGACACGCACCCGACGCGACGCCGCGCTCCGCGCCGCGCATCCGGGCCTCACCTCCGCGCCGCATCCGGGCCTCACCTCCGGGCGCGCGCCCGCGGCGCCCCGCCTTCATTGACGCGAACCCATCACGCGACTAACTTCCGGGAGCGCTCTCAGTCCCCCCACCGACCCGCTCCGGTCCCCTCACCGAGGCACGCCGCCCCCTTTCCCGGTCCCCCACCGACCCTCTCCCCGAACAGAGGTCGACCATGAAGACAACGTTGTCCCACGGTCTGCGCAGGGCTGTTCCGGTCCTCCTGGCGCTCACCGCCGCACTCGCGCTCCCCGCACCCGTCGCCGGGGCCCGGCCCCTCGCCCCGGCCGCGGTCCCGCCGGGCCCCGCCCTGTCCGGCGCCATGCCGTCCGGCGCCATGCCGTCCGGCGCCCCCGCCGCCTCCGCGTCCGCCGCCGCGTCCGTCTGCAACAAGTACTGCGACGCCCGTGACCCCGCCCTCGCTCCGCAGGACCGCACCCCGGTCTCCTCCACGGTCTTCTCCCGCGCCATCACCCTGCACTTCGACGACGCGGACGCGATGGGCTGGGCCTCGCTCGACAACGGCAGCCCCGGCGACGAGGTGTGGCTGGACCGGTCCTTCGACGGCGGACGCACCTGGAGCTCGGGCAGCCGGCTCGGGGACACCTCCGTACCCTCGGGTCAGCGCGGCCGGCGCACCCTCATGTACAACGTGGACGACTGGGGAAACCTCGGTGTCGGCGCGCTGCGCGCCTGCGGCAAGGCCGGGGACCGCACCGACATCGCGTGCACCGCCTGGGCCCGGACGACGTGGAACGCGGGTGAGCGGCGCACGGCCGCCGCGACGGCCCAGATGATGTTCTACGACAACTCCACGGGGCTCTTCGCCACGACCGGCTGGTGGAACTCCGCGAACGCGCTCACAGCGCTGATCGACAACATCCGGGTGACCGGCATGGGCAGTTACAAGTACGCGATAGCCAACACCTACAACCGTCAACTCACCGCGCAGGGAGGGCAGTTCCGTAACGACTACCTCGACGACACCGGCTGGTGGGGACTCGCCTGGGTGGCCGCGTACGACCTGACCGGCGACAGCCGCTATCTGAGCACCGCGCGCGCCGACGCCGATCACATGGCGGCGTACTGGGACACGACCTGCGGTGGCGGGGTGTGGTGGAGCACCGCGAAGACCTACAAGAACGCGATCGCCAACTCGCTGTACATCCAGCTCAACGCGGCTCTGCACAACCGGGTTCCCGGTGACAGCGCCTACCTCTCGCGGGCCCTGGCCGGCTGGTCCTGGTTCCGCTCGACGGGCATGGTGAACTCCTCGCACCTGGTGAACGACGGCATCGACCTGTCGACGTGCCGGAACAACGGCGGCACGGTGTGGTCGTACAACCAGGGCGTGCTCCTCGGCGCGCTCACCGAACTCGACCGGGCGACCGGCGACAGCGGACAGCTCGACTCGGCGCGGCAGATCGCCGACGCGGCGACCACGTCCGCTGCGCTCAACACGGCCGCCGGGATTCTGCGGGACCCGTGCGAGAGCGGCGACTGCGGGGCCGACGGCCCGTCGTTCAAGGGGGCCCATGTGCGCGGTCTCGGCCGGCTGAACGCCGCGCTGCCCGACCATCCCTACTCGGCCTATCTGGGACGGCAGGCCGACGCCGCCCACAGCGGGGACCGCAACGCGCTCGACCAGTACGGTCTGCGCTGGCCTGGGCCCCTGGACCGCGCGGACGCGGCCCGGCAGCAGAGCGCGCTCGACCTGCTCGACGCCGCGCCCTGAGGCTCCCCGCGCCAGTACCGCGGGGAACCGGGGAAGGCGGAGACGGCGGGACGTCATGGAGGAGGCTCCACCGGTCACCCGTCCGATGGAGCCTCCGGTCCTTGACCGCGACGGGTCAGCGCACCGGGTGCCGGTCAGCGCACCGCGGCGGGCCTGAACCGGCGGTACAGAACGGCGCCGCCCAGCAGCAGCGCCGCGCTCGCCGCGACGGCCGGCATCGTCTGGTCCTCGCCGGTGTGGGCGAGGGAGGCCCTGGTCCCGCTCTGCGGCCGGGCATGTGCCGGCACTCCGGGACGCGGGACCGCCACCGGCGGGGCGGACGGCCTCGGGGCGGGGTTCCCCGGGTGGTGCGGCTGTCGGGGCTTGGCGCCCGGGGTGTTGGCGGACTCGTTCCCGACGGACGCGTTACCGAGGCCGACCACCGTCACGGAGTTGCCGCTGACGTTGGCCGGGAGATCCACCGGGAGCTGCAGACCGTTGCCCGAGAGCACACCCGGTGAATCCTTTCCTCCACCGCGCGCCACCGCGCCCGCACCGCCGCCGTGCACGCCTGCTTGCCCGTGCCGCCCGGCGCCGTGTCCGGCCGCACCCCCGTGCCTCCCGGCACCGGACGTGCCGGCGCCGCCCGGGGCGCCCACGTTGGCGCAGCGGTTGCCCGCGGCGGGGTTGAGCAGCCCGGCCACGTTCAGCGTGTTGCCGCACAGGTTCACCGGCACGTGGACCGGGAGCTGGACGGTGTTGCCGGAGACCAGGCCGGGCGAGCCTGCCGTCGCGCCGTCCGCCCCCGCGTCGGCGTGGGCCGGCATGGTCGCGGCGAGCGCGCCCGAGGCGGCGGCCGCGGCGATCAAGCCATTTCGGGTCACCCGTTTCATAAGCTTCACTGCCTTCCAGACAACGTCGCGGGCACTCGCCCACAGTGGCTAGAACGCCTGTGAACCATCCGAGTTATGGCTTATCGGGCTTTCACCCCATCGAGCGTCACGTCCGTCGAACGGCCGCCCGCCCCGTACGAAGGACGACGGCGGGCAGAGTAGGGCACGGCGGCCGGTTCCGCTCGCCCAGAGGCGTGCCCCCAGGGCCGCGTCTATCGTGATCCGGGGGGTAACGCCGGTCCACCGCCGGGCGACCCTGGAGGCAGGCATGCTGTCCGTGCACCAACGCTTCGCGGTCGTGGGAGCCGCCACCGCGACGCTGACCCTGCTGGCGGCGGGGCTGCCGATGGCGGCGAGCGCCGACGACACGCCCGACCTGTCCCGCTTCTACGGCCAGAAGGTCGCGTGGGCGGCCTGCAGGGGCGACGGCATGCCCAAGGACCTGCAGTGCGGCAAGGTCACCGTCCCGCTGGACTACGCGCGACCCGACCGCGGCACGCTCGACCTGGCGCTGGCCCGCTACCGGGCGACGGGTCATTCACGGGGTTCGGTGCTGTTGAACTTCGGCGGTCCCGGCGGCGCGGGAATACCCGTGCTCGCCGGGGGCGGCAAGGACTTCATGGGCCTGACGAACGGCTACGACGTGGTGACCTTCGACCCCCGGGGCGTCGGCCGGTCCTCGCCCGTCAGCTGCGGCGACGGGGTGGACGCGATCTTCGGGTCGAGCGCCGCCGACACCGATGTGCGGGCGGCGCTCAAGGCGGTGAAGAAGTCCGCGGACATCTGCGCCCGGCACTCCGGCGCCGTCCTCCCCCACATCGGCACGGTCAACGCCTCCCGCGACCTGGACGTGATGCGCCAGGCCCTCGGCGACAAGAAGCTCAACTATCTCGGCTTCTCGTACGGGACCCGGCTCGGCGCGGTGTACGCGGCCCAGTTCCCCAAGAGGACGGGGCGGATGGTGCTCGACGGGGTCGACACACTCACCGAGCCGTTGGCCCAGCAGGGCCTCATAGGCGCCGAGGGGCAGCAGACCGCGCTCGACGACTTCATCGGCTGGTGCGCGAAGAACATGGCCTGCCCGTTCGGACAGGACGAGCGCAGCGCCGGCGAGCAGGTGGTCCAGCTCGTCGAATCGCTCGACGAGGAACCGGTGCCGTCCGACTTCGGCCAGGAGTTCTCCGGACAGGACCTGGTGGGGGCGATCAGCCAGGCGCTCTACAGCAAGGCGATGTGGCCCGTCCTCGAACAGGCCCTCAGCCTGCTGGTCCAGGACGGCGACACCCACGGACTCACGCAGTTGTCCGGCGGCGCCTCGCTGCCCGGTACCTCCCCGCCCGCCCGGCACACGCGGAAGCAGGAGCGTCAGGAGCCGAAGCCGGAGCGGCACGGCGGGCTCGTCGACGACGAGGACATCCCCCTGGACAACCTCCCCGCCGCCCTGATGGCCATCAACTGCGCGGACGACCCCGACCGGCCCAGTGCCGACCAGGTCGCCGGGCAGATCGGCCGGCTCCGCGCCGAGTACCAGGAGGCCTCGCCCGTCTTCGGCCGGTTCCGGCTCGCCCAGGTGCTGCTGTGCTACGGCCGCCCGAAGGGCACCGACTACATACGCGACGAGGTCCGCGACGTCCACGCCTCGAAGATGCTGCTCGTCGGCACCCGCGGGGACCCGGCGACCCCGTACCGCTGGACGCTGGAGACCGCCAAGCGCCTCGGCTCCTCCGCGGTGGTGCTCGACAACAAGGGCGACGGGCACACCGGGTACGCGTCCTCGAAGTGCGTGCACCAGAAGGTCGACGACTTCCTGCTGTACGGGTCGCTGCCCGCCAGCGGCAGTTCCTGCGGTCCGGAGGAGACGGACACTCCCTGACCGGCGGCCACCGGACGGGCCGTGCGACCGGCGGGGTCCGGGGTGCCCCGAACGGCCGAGGCGCTCCCCGTCGGCGACGGCGCCCCGGCGTCAGTTTCGGCGGCCTCGACGGCGCGCTCCCGCCGGAGTCCGCCGGGCGGAGCGCGTCGCGGCCCGGGTGTTCGACGGAGGTCCCGGTCGGCGGCTTTCGTCCCCATGGGTTTGACTCGTGGTGTGCGCCGGATGCTTCCACTGCTGCTCGCCGCCCTCGGCGCGGCCGGGGCGCTGGTCCTCGTCCGCGGTGTCTCGGCGTGGTGGTGGTGCGCGGCGGCCCCGCTGCTGGCGCTGACCGTGCTCGGCGGCTGGGACCTGGGGCAGCGACGGCACTCCCTGCTGCGGAACCGTCCCCTCTCCGGCCATCTGCACCACCTCCTGGAACGGCTGCGCCCGAAGCTCCAGCGGTACCTCGCCGAGCGGCACCAGGAAGGGCGGCCCTACGACGCCAGGGTGCGGACCCTGGTGTACGAGCGCGCCGGGGGCGTCGAGGCCGAGGAGCCGTTCGGTACCGCGCAGGACGTGTACGCGGAAGGCCACGTGTTCCTGGAGCCGTCGATGCGTCCGGTCGAGGCCCCGGACGATCCGCCCGTCGTCCGCGTGGGCGGACCCGACTGCACCCAGCCGTACGACATGGCTCTGCTGAATGTCTCCGGGATGAGCTTCGGGGCCCTGTCCCCGAACGCGATCATGGCGCTCAACCGGGGCGCGGCACTGGGGAAGTTCGCACACGACACCGGCGAGGGCGGGCTGTCGGACTACCACCTGCGGGGTGGTGGCGACCTCGTCTGGGAGCTCGGCACGGGGTACTTCGGCTGCCGCACCTCCGAAGGGGACTTCGAGGCGCGGGAGTTCGCGGACAAGGCCGCGCTGCCCGAGGTGAAGTGCGTGTCGCTGAAGCTCTCCCAGGGGGCGGGGCCGGGGATCGGCGGGGTCCTGCCGGGCGCGAAGGTGAGCGTCGAGATCGCGCGGGCGCGGGGTGTCCCGGTGGGTGAGCCCGTGGTGTCGCCGTCGTACCACCGGGTCTTCTCGACCCCGCGGGAGCTGGTCCGGTTCATCGCCCGGATGCGGGAGCTGGCGGGCGGCAAACCGGCCGGCTTCAAGCTCTGTGTGGGCTCGCGCCGTCAGTTCCTGGCCGTCTGCAAGGCGATGCTCGCCGAGGGCGTGACGCCCGACTTCATCGTGGTCGACGGGTCGGAGGGCGGCACGGGGGCGGCGCCCCGGGAGTTCGCCGGCACCCTCGGCACACCGCTGGCCGAGGGCCTGATCACGGTGCACAACGCGCTGGTCGGCGCCGGGCTGCGCGACCGCGTCAGGATCGGGGCGAGCGGCAGGGTCGCCACCGGCTCGGACATCGTGACCCGCCTTCTCCAGGGCGCCGACTACACCAACGCGGCCCGCGCGATGATGTTCGCCGTCGGCTGCCTCCAGGCCCAGCTCTGCCACACCAACACCTGTCCGGTGGGTGTGGCGACGCAGGATCCCCGTCTGGTCCGCGGGCTGGACGTGGCCGACAAGTCCGAGCGTGTGCACCGCTACCAGCGGGCGACGGTGCGCAGCGCGAGCCGGATCATGGCCGCGATGGGCGTACGGGATCCGGGTGACCTCACGCCGCACCGGCTGCTGCGGCGGGTCGGCCCCACGGCCGTACGGTCGTACGCGGAGCTCTACGAGTGGCTGGCGCCCGGGGTGCTTCTCGCCGAGCCGCCCCCGTCCTGGGCGGCGGACTGGGCCGCCGCCGATCCGGACTCCTTCTGAGCGTCGGAACGGGTGTCGCGGCCGGAGGTGGACACCACACCGGGCGTCGTCGTGCGCGACAGCGATGCGGGCGAGGTCGTCCGGAGACTTGAGCGTCATTGACGACCAATTGCCCTGAACGCCCGGTAAGGGAAGCCGCCAGGGTGCTGCGTCATCGATCTTTCCGGCCGACAATCGGATGACGGGGACGGAAGCGTCCGAACTGTCGTCGGAGAGGTGCGCACCGCGTGAGCGAGTTGTTGGGTGTGGCGGTACTGGGTGCCGGACACATGGGAGCCGACCATGTACGCCGCGTGGACCGGGTGGTGAGCGGGGCCAGGGTCGCCGCTGTGGCGGATCCCGACACCGATCGCGCCGAGAAGGCGGTGGCGGGCATCGACGGCGTGTCGGTCCACGCCGAGGTGGCGGCCGCGCTCGACGCGCCGGGCGTGGAGGCCGTGCTGATCGCCTCGCCGGGCCCCGCTCACGAGGAGGCCCTGCTCGCCGCCTTCGCCCGGGGTCTGCCGGTGCTGTGCGAGAAGCCGCTGGTACCGGAGTCGGCCGGGGCGCTGCGGGTGGTGGAGGCGGAGCTGCGGCTCGGACGGCGGCTGGCGCAGGTCGGGTTCATGCGCCGGTACGACGCCGAGTACCTGCGCCTCAAGTCCCTGCTGGACAGCGGTCGGCTGGGCCGCCCGCTGATGCTCCACTGCACGCACCGCAACGTGGCCTCGCCGCCCGGCTTCACCTCGGCGATGCTGGTCAACAGTTCCGTCTCGCACGAGATCGACGCGGCGCGCTGGCTGCTCGGCCAGGAGCTCACGGCGGTGACCGTCATGCGGCCCCGGCCGTCCTCGACCGCCCCGGAGGACCTGATCGACCCCCAGTTCGTCGTGTTCGAGACGGCGGGCGGCGCTCTGGTCGACGTCGAGGTCTTCGTGAACTCCGGGTTCGGGTACCAGGTGGCGTGCGAGGCGGTGTGCGAGTCGGGAAGCGCGCGGATCGGGGACGAGCACGCGATGGCCGTGACGACGGCGGGCGGGCGGCACGAGGAGGTGGCGCGGGACTATCTCGTACGCTTCGCCGGTGCCTACGACCGTGAGGTGCAGGCCTGGGTGGACGCGACCCGGGCCGGCCGGGTCACCGGGCCCGGCGTCTGGGACGGGTACGCGGCCTCCGCCGTCGCGGAGGCGGGAGTCCGGGCGCTGGAGAGCGGCGGCCGGGTGGCCGTCGATCTCGCCGCGCGCCCGGACCTCTACGCCTGATCGACCGGCTCGACCGCGGCGGTCGTGGCGCTTCCTGCCGGGCCGACTCGCGGACCCGGGCGGTCGGCCGCGCTACCGCACGCGTCGGGCGTTGACTCCGTTGGCCTCGAAGTCGTAGACGTACTGGTTGAGCCGGAGGCCGTCGACGGCACCGGCCCACAGGTTGTCACGGCCCTTGCTCACCGCGACGGTGAGGATGCTCGGCGTGCTGCCGCCGTCGTCGAGCGAGGTCTGCAGGTCCGCGAAACTGCACGGCGTCGCCTGGGTGCAGTGCGTCTCGCCGCCCGTCAGGTACCAGTTGCCGGTCGTGGTGGCGTCGAGGTACGGGCTCCAGCGGTTCAGCGACGTGATCGGGACCGGGTCCGGCTGCCACACGGCGACGGTGTAGTTGTCGGACACCGAGCTCAGATTCGGATCGATCTCGAACCGGAGGCCCGGCAGGTTGGTTCCGCCGCCGTAACCGACGTTCTCGCTGGTCTGGAAGACCTGGAACCCGACCCTGTCCAGTTGCAGGAAGTTCTCGCCGCGGAAGTCGACCTCGTTGCCGAAGTCGACCTTCTCGGCCGGATTGCTCTCCGAGGTGGCGTGGTTCGCCACCTCGATGCCGAGGCTGCCGTTGCCGTACGGCGGACTGCCGTTGGTCCCCGTCACGAACGGGCCGTCCCGCAGGGCGGCGACGGGCGAGCCGATGGTGTTGCGGGTGATGACACCCCAGTGCTGCGACTGTGCCACCCGGGTGCCGTCCGCGACGGCGGACGCCTTTCCGGGGACGGTCTCCGCGACGGCGGACACCGTTCCCGGGACGGTCGTGGCGGCCATCGTGGCGAGCGCCGTGGCGGCGAGTACCTTCCAGCGGCTTGCGCCGAGACGAACCTTCACACCTGTTCCTTTCACGAGGCCGGGGGCCGGGCATGCGTGATCGCCGGTCGGCGGCGATCACGTGATGGCCCTCGGCGCTGCCGTCCGGACCCGGCCCTCGTCGAAGGCCGTGAACGTCCCGCGGTACACGGGGGTCCCGGCCGAGCCCGGGATTCTCGTGATCACCGTGGCACGCGGTGATCACCGCCGCATCCGGGACGGGTCCGTCCGTAGCCCGGCCAGGACAACCGTTGGCACCGCAGGGTTCCGCGCCCATCGGGCCATTTCGTTACTACTTATCGCGACAGTGATAGCATATAACTGCCGTACTCCTCCGCACCCGACACGAAGAGGCGATGACGTGGCCGCAGACACCCGGACCGGGACGGGGCCGCGCGACCGGTTCCGCGCGCAGGTGCGCCAGGAAGTGAAGACCGCGGCCCTGCGCCAGCTGGCCGAGGGCGGCCCGGAAGCACTGTCGCTCAACGCGATCGCCAAGCAGTTGGGCATGACGGGACCGGCGCTCTACCGCTACTTCGCGAACCGCGACAGCCTGCTGACCGAACTCGTCGTCGACGCCTACGGGGACCTCGCGTCGGCCCTGTCCCGCACCGCCGACGCCTGCACGGGGGACGCCGTCGCCCGGCTGACCGAGCTGGTCCGGGCCTACCGGGGCTGGGCGCTGGCCGAACCGCACCGCTACCGTCTGCTCTTCCGGGCGCCGCTCCAGGGCTATGACGCACAGTCCACGAGCCTGGTCGAGGCCTCGCAGGCCGCCATGACCGTGCTCCTGGAGGCGGTGAGCGCCCTCGCCGAGCCCGACGCGCGGGTCCCTGACGGCGCGGCGGCGCAGTTCCGGAAGTGGCGGGAGCGGCACGGCTTCGAGGGCGTGCCGGAGGCGGTCGCCGCGCGCTCCACGATGCTCTGGGCGCATCTGCACGGCACGGTCGGCCTGGAGATCGAGGGCAACTTCACCTCGATGGGCCTCGATCCGTCCTTTCTCTACGAGGCCGAGGTGACGGACTTCCTGCGGTCGCTCTGAGACGGAGGCGACCCCGCGGGCCAGAGGCCCGGCCGCTGGCATGCCGCACGCAAGCGGGCCGGGCGCTCACACGCGCGCTCCTCGAACAACAGAGTGAAAGTCCGTCGGAGGTCCGCAGGAGACCCTCAATTCGCGTACGGTGTCCACGAATTGCCTCCGAGCGACACCTACCGCATCGGGACCACTCACCCGGTCCGGGAGGACTGCGGCATATACCGGAAGCATGACCGTATCGGGTGTTGCCAAATCCCTTACAGCGCGTCGCGGGCTGTGCGACAGTCGTAACGGTCCTTCCGTCAGCTAGGTCGTACCGTCCCCGCATCGGAGTACGTCATGCCACCCCATCTCTCTGCGGACCGCCCCGCCGCTCAGCCGCCCGCGCGCGGCACGGTCGACGCGCTCATCTCGCAGACGCGACGCCTGCTCGGTGAGGTGGACGCCGTACGGCGTGAGGCGCCGGCCGACGGCGAGGACGCCCAGGGACGCTGGCAGCGCGCGCTGTGCAATCTGGCACTGCACCAACTGAGCGATCTCGACGAGCACTTGGCGCAGCTTCGGGACGGACCGCCGGCCGTGACCGATCCGCCCGCCGCGGCTCCGGCCGTCCGGAGCGCGCCGGCCGCACCCCGGCACGGCTCACTGCTGAGCCGGGTCGGCAGCGCGGAGTGGAACCTGCGGACGGACGAGGCCAGCTGGTCCGGTGAGCTCTACCAGATCCTGGGCCGCGACGCCGCCGCTCCCCCGCTCACCCTCGACGAACTGCCCTCGCTGATCCTCGACGAGGACCGCCCGATGCTGACGACGATGGTCACCGACTGCCTCATCGACGCCAAGCCCATCGACGGGGAGTTCCGCATCGTGCGCCCCGACGGCGGAGTGCGCACGGTCCACATGATGGGTGAACCGGTGCTCGACGCCGACGGCAGTACCGCCTCGATGTGGGCCGTGCTGCGCGATGTCAGCGAACTGCGCCTCAGCCAGCGGACAGTGGGCGAGACCCGGGAATCGCTCCAGCGTCAGCGGCACGTCGCACAGACCGAGCACCGGCTCGCGGTCGAGCTCCAGGAGGCCGTGCTGCCACCCTGGCGCGGATCTCTGCGGTTCCCTCGTCAGGGCCCTCGGGCACTGGACGTGGCCGCCCACTATCTGCCGTCCTCGTCCAGCGCACTGATCGGCGGCAACTGGTACGACGCGCTGGAACTCCCCGACGGGGAAACCCTGTTGAGCGTGGGCGACCTCACCGGACACGGGGTCACCGTGACCTCGGGCATGGCGATGCTGCTCGGCGCCCTGCGCGGCATGGCTGTCGCGGGCACCCAGCCGGGTCAACTCCTCTCCTGGCTCAACCAGTTGCTCGACACCACCGTCCAACCCGCCCTGGGCAGTGCGGTGTGCTGCCGCTACCTGCCCGCGACCCGCACCCTCAACTGGGCACAGGCAGGACACCCCGCCCCGCTGCTGTTCCGCGACGGGACGGGGCGTGCGCTGGACGCACCGGACGGCGTACTGCTCGGGGCCACCTCCGGTGCCGTCTACGGGCAGGCCGAGGAGAGCCTCCGCGTGGGCGACCTGCTGCTCCTGCACACCGAGGGACTGGTGCCCCGGCGATACGGTTCCCCGCACCCTGACGAAGCCGGGAGTACGGGAGGAACAACGGCCGTCCAGAGGCTGCTCGGCCTGGCCCCGCGCTTCGGCGAGGCCCGCACGGCCCAGGACTGTGTACGGATGGTTGTCGAGGAATTCGGTGAGACCGAGCGCGAGGACGACGCCTGCGTGCTCATCGCCCGGATCGGGTCCTGACGCGGATGACTCCGGGAGCCGATGACGCCGGGGTCGCACGCCTGGTCACCATCGCATTCACGGTCGGACGACGGACGCCGACGAGACGAACGGCCAGGATCCGCACGGCCCTTGACGGCTGACGCCGTTGCCGGACGAGCCGCCCGGCACCTCACGGATCGCCCTCCCCGGACCCGAACTCCGATCCGGACCCGTACCGCGATCCCCGCGCCGTGCGGAGAAGACGGACGCAAGCCCTCTACACCCGCGCGCTGTCGCCGCGCCGAGGCTTCAACGAACCCTTCGGCAGCGCGAGTTTGATCTCCTCACGCAGATCGCTGATCTTCGGATAGCTGGAGTACTGCCCGGTGAGCCGGTACATCTCGCGCAGCCGGTCCCAGGTGCGATGGGAGGAGTTGGATCCCATCGACGTGAGGGCCAGTCGCGCGTAGCGGTCGGCCTGTTCGGGGTCGTCGGCGATGAAGCAGGCCGAAGCGAGGGAGATGTGGTCGAAGATCTTCGACCGGTCCCGGCCCGACTCCCGCAGCTTCAGCGCCTCCTTGGCGTGACGCTGAGCGGTCGCCGCCGCGGCCGGCTCGTGCTCGGCGAGGGTGCGGTAGGCGAGAGCCTGCATACCGTGCATGTCGGCCTCGTCGAACAACTGCATCCAGCTCGGCGGCGGTACGTCACCGCGGTCGGACACGAACAGGTCCTCCGCGACACCGAGGGTGCGCCGCATGGCCTGCCCCTTGCCCATGGAGGCCTGAGCCCAGGCCTCGATGGTGTGGAGCATGGCCTGGGTACGGGGCAGCACCTCGTCGCCCGAACCGGACTTGGCGAGCTTCATGAGGTCGAGTGCGTCGTCGGGCCGGCCCAGGTGCACCATCTGGCGAGCCGCCCGGGAGAGCGCCTCTCCCGCACGGGGCCGGTCGCCGCCCTCCCGGGCCGCGTGGGCGGCGATGACGAAGTACTTCTGGGCCGTGGGCTCCAGGCCGACGTCGTGCGACATCCAGCCCGCGAGGACGGCGAGGTTGGCGGCGACGCCCCACAGGCGCCGCTGGAGATGGTCGGGGTGCCGGTAGGAGAGCATGCCTCCCACTTCGTTGAGCTGGCCCACCACGGCCTTGCGTTGCAGCCCGCCGCCGCGGGCCGCGTCCCAGGCCCGGAACACCTCGACGGAGCGCTCCAGTTCCTCGATCTCCTGCGACCCGATGGGGGCGGCCTCGTAGCGGTCGAACCCGGCGGGGTCGGCATGCAGGGGGTCTTCGAACTGTGGAGCGTCGGCCGTCAGGGCCGGATCGGTGTGCAGCCAGTCGTGCATGGCAGTGCTGAGTGCGGATCCCGCGGCGAGCGCGGCACCCGCGCCCACCAAGCCGCGTCGGTTGAGCATGAGGTCCATTCCCGTGAATTCGGTGAGGACCAAGGCAGTCCGCTCGGGCGCCCACGGCATTCCGTCGGGATGTTCCACACTCCCGGCGGCGCCTTGCCGTTTCCCCGCACGCCCGTGCCTGACCAGACCGAGGTCCTCGATGGTCACGACACGGCCGAGACGCTCGGTGAACAGAGCCGCCAACACGCGTGGCACCGGATCGCGCGGGATCTCTCCCATGTCGATCCACCGCCGCACCCGCGAGGTGTCGGTCGCCAGCTGGGGGTGACCCATGGCCGCCGCCTGCCGATTGACCATTCTCGCGAGCTCGCCCTTGGACCAGCCGGCCAGGCCGAACAGGTCCGACAGACGGGTGTTGGGTTGTCCGTTCACGTCAAGCCCCCAGGTTCTCGGCTGATTCGACAGTAACCGCCTGTCAGTTGCTGAGCGACTATTCGCCAGGGTTCGCCAGGGTGCGCCAGATGGTGTGCCAGTGGACGTCGGGTGTCAGGTAGGAACGCGCCACCCCGACCCGGTCGCCAGGGACATTCCCCAGGATGAGCCAGGCGGCCGGGGCGGGAGGCGCGGCAACTTGCAGGCACACGAAGGGATCTGTTTCGCCCATGTACACAGCATCGTCCTCCGTGTCCGCTCCGCCCCGGTCGTTGCACCCCCGCCCGGTGGGCAGCGGCCCTTACCTCGACCCCGCGCGTCAGGCGGCTCCCGTGCTCGGTGCCGGCCGGACGCGCCGCGTGCCGGGGCTCGGCACCCAACCCCTCAGCGGGAGACTCGACTTGTCCGGCCCTCAGGGGGCCCAGCTGCGCACGGCGATCGCGTCGGTGCACCGGATCTGTCCGGAGTTCGCTCCGGTCCAGGTGCTGCGCCGCAGCGGACGCTCCGTGCTCCTCGTCGGAACGACGGGGCGCAGTACGGCCGTCGCCAAGTGCTTACTGGACCACTCCCCCGTCTGGGCCGAGCGGATCAGGCACGAAATAGCTGCATACCGTCTGTTCGTCCGGCACCGCCCGCCCGTGCGGGTGCCCCGGCTGATCGCGGCGGATCCGGACAACTGCACGCTGGTGATCGAGCGTATGCCGGGCCGGGTGGCCGCGCTCCAGCGCCATCCGGTCGAGGCCCCGCCCCGCGCGGACATCCGTGCCGCGCTGAGTGCCATCTGCCGGCTGAACACCTGGCGGCCGCCGGCGGGGACGTTCAACGCCCCGCTGGACTACGCGGAACGGATCTCCCGCTTCCATGAGCTCGGGCTGCTCACGGACCGGGACATGGGCGATCTGCAGAAGCTGGTGCACGGCATCGCGTCCTCTTCCGGCCGCCAGGGCATGGGTCAGTTCTGCCACGGCGACGCCCTCCTGTCGAACATGCTCCTCTCACCGGCCGGTCCAGTGCTGGTGGACTGGGAGCACGCGGGCTGGTATCTGCCGGGCTACGACCTGGCGACCCTGTGGGCGGTCCTCGGCGACGCCCCGGTGGCGCGCCGTCAGATCAGCCAGCTCGCGCAGTCGGCCGGCCCGGCGGCGCGGGACGCCTTCCTGGTGAACCTGATGATCGTGCTGACCCGCGAGATCCGGACGTACGAGACGGCCGTGCAGCGTTCCCTGCACGACGCGGCCCCGGCGGCAGCGGGCCCGGCACACCCCGCTGCCGTGCCGTCCGGCGAGGAGCAGCGGCTGCTGCTGCGGCGGCTGCACGACGACTGCCAGATGGCCCGGCGGGCCGTGCGCGCGGCGGTCGGCACTCGCTGAAGGGGGACGGAGGTCCGCGGTGACGTCGTGACAACGGCGCACCGCGGGCCTCCCTCTTGTGCGGGCCCGCCATTCGGGGCATTGGTCCACGCCATTGACGCCCCGCAGGCCGGGAGGCCACCGCCACGAAACCGTCTCCGCCCCGTGCTGACATGGGAAATCGCCTGCCCCTGGGCATGATTGACGGATCGTCGGAGAGCCGGTAGCACTGACGCGTTCGGCTCTCGCACGCCCCACCGCGCACGACCGTCCCAGGAGGCTGCATTGCACTGGTCCGCCACCGAACCCAAGGGCACCACCGGGCACAGACGCGCGCGCAGGTCCGCAGGAGCCGTCGCCTCGGCGGCGCTGCTGCTGCCACTGCTCGGCGCGGCCCCTTCGAGCTCCGCCGAGGAGGTGCCCGCGGCCGGGCTGCAGCAGGCCTTCGCCGCCGCGGCCACCGAGTACCACGTTCCGCAGAGCGTGCTGCTCGCCGTCTCCTATCTCCAGTCCCGCTGGGACGCGCACGCCGGCGCTCCGAGCGTCACCGGCGGTTACGGCCCCATGCACCTGACCGACGCCCGGACGGCGATCGCCGACGCGGCGCACCACGGCGACGGCACCGAGGACGCCCGCGGTGACAGTTCACGCCCCGCCCTGCTGCCCACAGCGAAGGCACCCACCGACTCCGAACTCCCGGCCCGGCTCAAGACGTTGACGAAGGCGGCCGATCTGACCGGGCTGCCGGCGGGGCGGTTGCGCACCGACGCGGCGGCGAACGTCGCGGGCGGCGCCGCGCTCCTCGCCGCCGCGCAGCGGGACCTCGGCGAGCCCCTGAGCGACGACGCCGCCGACTGGTACGGAGCGGTGGCGCGTTTCTCCGGAGCGGACGACAGCGCCACGGCGGCGACCTACGCCGACGACGCGTACGAGGTGATGCGCTCCGGGGAGAAGCGCACCACGGACGCCGGCCAGCAGGTCGCGCTCGCCGCTCAGCCCGCCCTGAGCCCCGACACCGCTCAGCTCCACCGGGCGGGACTGCGAACGGCCTCCGCGGACGGCACCGAATGCCCGAGGACGGTGTCCTGCGAGTGGATCCCGGCCCCGTACGAGGAGTTCGGCCAGGGTGACTACGGCAACCACGACCTGGGCGACCGGCCCGCGTCGCAGAGCATCAAGTACATCGTCATCCACGACACGGAAGGCACCTGGGAAGGTGTCCTGAACCTCGTCCAGGACCCGACCTATGTGTCGTGGAACTACACCCTGCGCTCGACCGACGGGCACATCGCCCAGCATGTGAAGGCCAAGGACGTGGCCTGGCACGCGGGCAACTGGTACATCAACGCCAAGTCGATCGGCCTGGAGCACGAGGGCTTCCTGACCGCGCCCGACACCTGGTACACCGAGGAGATGTACCGGGCCTCCGCCCGCCTGGTGCGGTATCTCGCCCGGAAGTACGACATCCCGCTGGACCGGCAGCACATCCTCGGGCACGAGAACGTACCGGGCCCGACGACCTCCACCATCCCGGGCATGCACACGGACCCGGGCCCGTACTGGGACTGGCAGCACTACTTCACCCTGCTCGGACACCCCTTCCACCGCTCGTTCCGCAAGGGCGACCTGGTGACCGTGCTGCCCGACTTCGACGCGAACCAGCCGGTGTACACGGGCTGCGTCACCGCGGGGCAGCCCTGCGCCGCGCACGGCTCCAGCGAGGTGCGGCTCTACTCCCAGCCGGACGAGACCTCGCCGCTCATCCAGGACATCGGCCTGTACCCGAAGGGCGACGCCTCGACGACCGGCGTGAACGACGTGGCCTCACGGGTGTCCACCGGACAGCGGTACGCGCTCGCCGGACAGGACGGCGACTGGACGGCGATCTGGTACCTGGGCCAGAAGGCCTGGTTCAAGAACCCGCGGAAGCAGCCGACGGCGGTGCGCGCGGCCGGGCTGTCCGTGACACCCAAGGAGGGGCTGGCGCAGATCCCCGTATACGGTCGCGCGTACCCGGAGAAGGAGGCCTACCCGGCGGGCGTGCCCGTCCAGGCCGTCTCGCCGCTGCCGTACAAGCTCCTCGCGGGCCAGCGCTACGCGGTCGGTGACAAGGTGCCCGGCGAGTACTTCTACGCGCCGACCTTCGACACGACGCCGCACCGGGTCGTGATCGGCACGGACATGTACTACGAGATCCAGTTCGGGCACCGGGTGGAGTTCGTGCGGGCCGCGGACGTGGACCTGGTCCGGTAACCCGATTCGATGGCCGGGGGCCGGGTCCGCGTGCGGCGGGCCCGGTTTCCGGCCACCGGTGGCGACAATGACACGGGCAACCGACCAGGGGATGTGCCGCCTAGGACAGGTTCGGCCCCGGTAGGGCCAGTTAACGACATGTAACCGCGCGCCCGATCGATGTGCGCTGGGATGGGTCGCTCACAGTAAGCGGCACATCTGGGGCGGGTATGGGCGACTTCGTCAAAGAGACTTCAACGCGACCCGCCGATGCGGCGGACCCACTGCGCTGCCAGTGCGGCGGCCCATCGCGCGCGAGCGCACCGGCGGGGGCCGAGGAAAGGTTTCGGGGTCTGCTGGAGGCGGCGCCGGACGCCATGGTCATCGTCGACGACACCGGCACCATCAGACTCGTCAACGCGCAGACAGAGGCCCTCTTCGGATACCAGCGCGAGGAACTCCTCGGCCACTCCGTGGAACTCCTCGTACCGGGCCGCTTCCGCGCCCACCACCACCGGCACCGCGACGGCTACGCCGACAACCGCCAGGTCCGCCCCATGGGAGCCGAACTCGAACTCCACGGCCTGCGCAAGGACGGCACCGAGTTCCCCGTCGAGATCAGTCTCAGTCCACTGGAGACCGCCGACGGACTCCTCGTCTCCGCCGCCGTCCGCGACGTCAGCGACCGCAAGGCCGCTGAGGAAAGGTTTCGGGGTCTGCTGGAGGCGGCGCCGGACGCCATGGTCATCGTCGACGACACCGGCACCATCAGACTCGTCAACGCGCAGACAGAGGCCCTCTTCGGATACCAGCGCGAGGAACTCCTCGGCCACTCCGTGGAACTCCTCGTACCGGGCCGCTTCCGCGCCCACCACCACCGGCACCGCGACGGCTACGCCGACAACCGCCAGGTCCGCCCCATGGGAGCCGAACTCGAACTCCACGGCCTGCGCAAGGACGGCACCGAGTTCCCCGTCGAGATCAGTCTCAGTCCACTGGAGACCACCGACGGACTCCTCGTCTCCGCCGCCGTCCGCGACGTCAGCGACCGCAAGCGCGCCGAGGCCCGGATCAACGAACTGGCCGGTCTGGTGGAGTCCTCGCAGGACGCGATCCTCGCCAAGACCCTGGACGGCCACATCACGTACTGGAACGCGGCGGCCCAGCGGCTGTACGGCTACACCCGGGCCGAGGTCATGGGCAGGCACGTGTCGCTGCTCGCCACCACCGAGCGACGCGGCGAGATCGACCAGCTCCTGGACCGGCTGCGCAGCGGTGAGAAGGTCGAGCACTTCGAGACCCTGCGGCTGACGCGGTCGGGTGATCTGCTGGACGTGGACATCACGCTGTGGCCCACGCGCGCCACGGACGGTTCGGTCATCGGCGCGTGCGCGATCGTCCGTGACATCAGCGACCGCAAGAAGGCCGAGGCGGAGCTGACCTTCCTCTACGAGCAGCAGCGGCACATCGCCCTCACGCTCCAGCGCAGCCTCATGGGTACACCGCCCGCCATCCCCGGTATGACCACCGCGAGCCGCTACCGGCCCGCCACGCAGGGAGCCGGGGTGGGCGGCGACTGGTTCGACCTGATCCCGCTGGGGGCCGGCCGGGTCGGGGTGCTGATCGGCGATGTGATGGGCCGCGGTCTGGACGCCGCCGCCGTGATGGGCCAGCTGCGGTCGGCCGCGCACGCCCTGGCCAAGACCGGAATGCAGCCCCGCCAGTTGATGCAGGCACTGGAGGCCGTCGTCGGGGATCTGGACGTGCCGGACCAGCTCGTGACCTGCTGCTATCTGGTCATCTCCGCCGACGCGGGCGAGGTGACGGTCTGCTCGGCGGGACATCTGCCGACGTTGGTGGCCACGCCCGGCGCTGATGCCCGGCCGCTTCCCGCACCGGTGAACGCGCCCCTGGGGGTCGGCGACATCCTCTACGAGCAGGCGACCTCGGTGATACCGCCGGGGGCGACGCTCGTCCTGTACACCGACGGTCTCATCGAGACGCCCGGCAGCGACATCGAGGACCAGCTCTCGGAGCTCACGGCCACCCTCACGGAGCTGTTCACCACCGCGCCCGATCTGGAGCAGGCCGCCGACCATGTGCTGGCCGCCCTGCTGCCGGACGCCGACGGGCACAACGACGACGTCACGCTGCTGCTCACCCGGCTCCCCGACGGACCCCTGGCCTCGGTCGGCACCGACCTGCCCGCGACGCCAGAATCAGTGCCGGAGGGCCGTGCCTTCCTCAGCAAGGCGCTGACCGCGTGGGACTGCGCGCACTCCGCGGACGACGCCCGGCTCCTGCTCTCCGAGGTCCTCACGAACGCCGTGCAGCACGCCCAGGGCCCCATCGGCCTGCATCTGTGCCGCACCGCGACCGAGCTGACCGTGGAGATCAGCGATCACAGCTCGCATCTGCCGCAACCCCGTACGGCCACGGAGGACGAGGAGTCGGGACGGGGGCTGATCCTGGTGCGCACGCTCGCCGACGACTGGGGCGTACGTCCCACCGACGCGGGCAAGACCACGTGGTTCACCCTCAAACTGTGACGCCTGGAAGGGTGTTCGGCCTCAGCCCTGCTGGAAGAGTTCCGCGGGGAGCGGCTTCAGCAGCGCGTACAGGTCGTCCGTGATCGGACGGTCCCAGGCGGCGATGGTCACCAGGACGTTGTCGCTGCGGTCGAACTGCACGCAGGCGATACGGGTCTCGGAGAGCTTGAGCCTGCGCACGATCAGCAGGTTGTCCCCCTGCATCACCGGCATGTCCTCGGTCCCGGTGACGGTGACCTCCTCGTCGTTCTCCAGCGCGATCAGGAGCTGGGCCACCTCGAAGGGGACCTCGCCCTCGGCCACGTCGCGGGCCTGCGAACCCTCGGGCAGATTACCGATGATCATCGCGGGACCGCGGCCGCCGAACAGGTCGTAGCGCAGGAAGACGCCCTGGCAGCTTCCGTCGGGGGCGGGCAGCAGGCCCGCACCGAGATTGCCGGGCCAGTCGCCCGGATCCATGGCCAGAACGTCGAAGTCGGGCCCGGCGGGCGTGGCGCTGCGGCGGCGGAGGAAGGACATGCCGCAATGGTACGTGCACGGGCGTGTTGCGGGCCCCACGGGCGCCGTCCCCGCGGGGGCCGGAAGACCGCCCGCCGGCGTCAGGACGTGGCCTGTTCCCCCAGTGCCGCCGCCAGCCCCCTGCGGTCCGTGCCGACCTTGCGGTAGACCGCCGACAGGAGCCGGGTGACGGCGTGCTCGTCGATGTTCAGTTCCTGGGCGACCTGGGCCGCGGTGCGGTCCCGGGCGGTGAGTGCGGCGGCGGTGCGCTCGCGGGACGTGAGGGTGTCCGTCTCGGTGCTGTGCAGGCGGCGCGGTCGCAGTCCCGCCGCCGCCAGCTCGTCACGGGTGTCCTCGATGAGTCCGTCGGCGCCGCACTGGACGGCCGCGTCGAGGCCGCGGTAGAGGTGCTCTGCGGCTTCCTTGGGGCGTCCGGCGCGGCGCAGTTCGGTGCCCAGGACGACCAGGGCGCAGGCCAGTTCGTAGGCGGCCGGGGAGCGCTCCAGGTGACCGACGGCCTCTTCGAGGAGCTGGACGCGGGCCGGGCCCGGGGAGACCTCGGCGGCGACGCGCAGGGCCTGTCCGATCGCGGAGGGGGCGCCGTACTGGCGGGCGCGGTTCACCGCTTCGAGTGCCGTGGCGACAGCGCGCTCGGGGGCGTCGTGGCTCTCGGCGCGGGCGAGGTGGAGCTGCCAGGGACCCCAGGCGGGGTTGCGCATGCCGCGCGGGTCGAGACGGCGGCCGGCGGAGGCGAGCTCGACGGCGGCGTCCTTGGTGAGGCCGCGCGCGAGCAGGAGTTCGCCGTACACGGTCTGGGCGTCGGGGAAGGTCACGGCGGCCGGGAAGGGCGCGCAGAAGGCGTAGGCCTCGCCGGTCCGCGCGGCCTCCTCGACCTGGCCCCGGGCGAGCAGGACCTGGATGAGGGTGCCCACGGCGTACCAGTGGACGGGCGTGCCCGGCCCGACGCGTTCGGCCAGCCTGAGTCCCGCGCGGACGAAGTCCTCGGCTTCGGCGAGACGGCCGCGGCGGAAGCGGACGTATCCGAGGATCGTGTAGCCGAAGGAGAGGTGGGCGCCGTGCCAGCCCTGGGATTCGAAGTCGGCGATCCCGGTGGCGAAGAGTTCCTCGGTGCGGCCCGGCCGGTCGGCGTACATGAAGGTCATCGCGACCAGGACCGGGACCTCGAAGCCGCGGTCGGCCTCGGCCCAGCCGAGGCCGCCGGCCAGGGCGCGCTCGGCGTGGTGGAGGGCGATGTGGGCGGGTTCGCCGCGCAGGGTGGCGTCCCAGGCGCGCAGCCCGATGACATAGCGCTCGGTGAGGTCGTGGCCGGTGAGCCGGTCGGCGAGGCGGGCCAGCCGGCGGGAGCGGGCGGGCGAGTCGGGTTCGTCGGCTCGGAAGGCGTCCCACATGAACTGCTCGGACTGCATGCGCAGCCGTACCCGGGCGTCGCCGGTGACCGGGATCTCGCGGGCGAGGGTCTCGGAGGCCTCGGCGAGGCGGTCGCTGTGCGCGAGCACCTGGGAGAGGCGGTAGACGATGTTGTGGCGCAGCTCGGGGTCGGTGATGGGCTCTTCCAGGGCGGCGCGCAGATGGTTGACCGTGGTCGTCGGCTCGGTGAGCAGGGACGCGCAGCCCAGTTCGTACAGGACGGCGGCGCGGTCCTCGAAGGGCGGCGGTTCGCGCAGGGCGCGGGCGAGGTAGCGGCGGGCGGCGTCGGGTGCTCCGGCGCGCTGGGTCTCGCGGGCCGCGGCGCGCAGCTGCTGGACGATCCAGGTGTCGCCGTCCGGGTGGGTCTCCATGAGGTGGCGGGCGGCCGCGGCCGGGCCGAGTCCCTCGTCGATCACGCACCAGGCGGCCTGTCCGTGCAGGGCGACGCGGACACTGCCGGGGATGTCCCGGTAGACGGCGGTGGCGATCAGCGGGTGGACGAATTCGAGGGGGTCGGCGCCGGTGAGGATGCGGGCGGTGCGCAGGGCGTCCGCCGCGTCGGCGGCCTCCTCGGAGCCGAGGCCCGCTACGGCCGCGGCGAGACCGGGACGGATCTCGGTGCCGAGCACGGCGCAGGCCCAGGCGAAGCGGACGGTCGCGGTGCCGAGGCGTTCGAGGCGGGCGACGATGCCGCTGCCCTTGACGGCGGCGGCGAGGTCGCGCAGGAGGTGCGCCCCGTCCTCGGTCGGGGTCAGGCCGCGGTCGAGGACCTTCGCGGTCAGCTCGACGGCCTCGAACGGGTTGCCCGCGGTGACCGCCCAGCACTCGCGGCAGAACGCGTCGTCGGCCTGGGTGCCGAGATCCTCCCGGACGAGCCGGGCGACTGCCACCGCGCTGAGCGGTTCGAGGCCGATCGGACGTTGTCCGGCTCGGCCGGGCAGCCCCCGGAACGCCTCGGCGTGCTCGGGGAGTTCGTCGGGCCGGTAGGCGACGACGAGCAGCAGAGGGAGTTGCTCGGCGCGGGGCGCGAACGCGGCCAGCCAGCTGAGCGATTCGGCGTCGGCCCAGTGCGCGTCGTCCAGCACGAGCACCATCGGGGCACGCTGCACGGCGAGGTGGGTGAGCACCCAGTCGAGTCCGGCGCGCAGGCCCTGCTGGTCGGGCGGGGCACCCTCGGAGGGTGCGCAGAGGCCGAGCGCGGGGCCGACGATCGCGTACCAACTCCCCAGGGACGCGCGGAGTTCGGCCTCGGAGAATCCGGCGAGCTGTGGCTGAAGGAGCTGGCGGGCGACGTGGAAGGCGACGCGTTGTTCCTGTTCGCCGCCGCGTGCGCTCAGCACGGTGCAGCCCTTGGCCGCGGAGCGCCTGCGGACCTCGGCGAGGAGGGTCGTCTTGCCGATCCCGGCGCGTCCCGCGAAGGCGAGGAGGGCGCCGCGGGGGCGGCCCGGTGGCTCGCCGACGTCCCGGCGCAGGCCGACGAGGTCGCTCAACGCCTCGTCCGCCGTGGAGAGTTCACTCTCGCGCTCGAAGAGCGTCCGACGGCTGCGAAGGCTGCGTTGCCCCATGATCACCCCCTGTCACGATCGCGCGTCCGCGCGGGGAGCGGATGCGCACCGTGACCTTCAGGCACCTCAGCGTACGCCCCGATCATCCACGGGGCAGCCCGTTCGGGCGCTCCTGGTCGGAACCTCCGCACGGCGGCGGGCCGGGGAGGACCGGCGGTGCGCGGCCCCGGGCACGGGGGCTCGGGCCGCCGCCCCCTTCCCCGTGCGGGAGGGGCGGGGCGGGGGCCCGGCGTCCTCGGTTCAGGTCAGGTCGAACTCGCCCTCGCGGGCGCCCGATACGAAGGCGCCCCACTCCGCGGGTGTGAAGATCAAGGAAGGGCTCTGCGGGCGGCCACTGTTGCGCATCGCGATGAAGCCCTCGACGAAGGCGATCTGGACATCTCCCCGCCCTCGGCTGCTGGACTGCCATTCGGCTCTGCTGAGGTCCAGCTCCGGCTTGTCCCAGCCCGCGAGCGGGTGTTGCTCGATGGTGCTTTCGGCCACGTCCGTGCTCCTCCCGGTTCGTCGTCCGCGGCCAGCCTAGCGATCGGCCCCTGCCGCGCACAGGCCACGTGAGGGGGACGGTTTCAGGAGGCGGGCGGCGCGGCCCCGACCAGCCACATCGAGAAGAACTGGGATCCACCGCCGTAGGCGTGGCCGAGCACCCGGCGAGCCCCGTCCACCTGGTGTTCTCCGGCCTGCCCGCGTACCTGGAGGGCCGCTTCGGCGAAGCGGATCATGCCGGAGGCGCCGATCGGGTTGGTGGAGAGGACCCCGCCCGACATGTTGACGGGCAGGTCGCCCTCCAGTTCGGTCACCCCCGCCTCGGTGAGCTTCCACCCCTCGCCCTCGTCGGCGAAACCGAGGTTCTCCAGCCACATGGGCTCGTACCAGGAGAACGGCACGTACATCTCGACGGCGTCGATGTCGCGGCGGGGGTCCGCGACGCCCGCCTGCCGGTACACGTCCGCCGCGCAGTCCTTGCCGGCCTGCGGGGACACGCAGTCCTTGCCCGCGAAGAGCGTCGGTTCGCTGCGCATCGCGCCGCCGTGCATCCAGGCGGGCGGGCGGGGTGAACGGGCCGCGCCCGCACGGTCGGTGAGGACCATCGCGCAGGCTCCGTCGGAGGAGGGGCAGGTCTCCGAGTAGCGGATCGGGTCCCACAGCATGGGTGAGGCCTGGACCTTCTCCAGGGTGATGTCGTGCTCGTGCAGGTGCGCGTACGGGTTCTTCAGCGCGTTGCGCCGGTCCTTGTAGGCGACGAGGGAGCCGACGGTGTCGGGGGCTCCGGTGCGCCGCATGTAGGCGCGCACGTGCGGCGCGAAGAAGCCGCCGGCGCCGGCGAGGAGCGGCTGCTGGAAGGGGACGGGCAGGGACAGGCCCCACATGGCGTTGGACTCGGACTGTTTTTCGAAGGCCAGGGTGAGGACCGTTCCGTGGACGCGGGCGGCGACGAGGTTGGCGGCGACGAGGGCCGTCGACCCGCCGACGGAGCCCGCCGTGTGCACCCGGAGCATCGGTTTGCCGACCGCGCCGAGCGCGTCGGCGAGGTACAGCTCGGGCATCATGACGCCCTCGAAGAAGTCGGGGGCCTTGCCGATGACGACGGCGTCGATGTCGGCCCACGTCAACTCGGCGTCCCGCAGAGCCCGTTGTGCTGCCTCGCGGACGAGTCCGGCGATGGACACGTCCCGCCGGGCCGCCACGTGCTTGGTCTGGCCGATGCCTACGACGGCCACGGGCTCCTTGCTCATCGGGCATCCCCTTCGAGTACGGCGACCAGGTTCTGTTGGAGGCAGGGACCCGAGGTGGCGTGGGCGAGCGCCCGGTCGGACTCCCCGCGATGGACGCGCGCGGCGGCCTCGCCGATGCGGATGAGCCCGGCCGCCATGACCGGGTTGGCGGCGAGCGCGCCGCCCGACGGATTGACCCGCACGCTGTCGTCGAGCCGCAGCGCCTTGCGCAGGACCACTTCCTGGGAGGTGAAGGGGGCGTGCAACTCGGCGGTGTCGACGGGGCGTTCGAACGCTCCGGCCCTTTCGGCGGCCAGTCTCGTGGACGGCGAGTCGGTCAGGTCGCGTACACCGAGGGAGTGCGCCTCGATGCGGTGGTCGATGCCCCGGATCCAGGCGGGCCGCTCGCACAGCTCGCGGGCCCGGTCGCCGGCGGCGAGGATCACGGCGGCGGCGCCGTCGCCGATGGGCGGGCAGTCGCCGGTGCGCAGCGGCCGCACGAGGTAGTCGCCCTGCGGCACCGGACCCCGAAGCTGGGCATGGGAGTTGGCGGTGGCGGAGGCCCGGCTCCGGGCGGCGACCGAGGCGAGCGCGAGTTCGTCGGTCTCGCCCGCGTCGATGAGCGCCCGCGCCTGCAGCGCGGCCAGGGCGACCGAGTCGGGCCACAGCGGGGCCATGTAGTAGGGGTCCAACTGCCGGGTCAGGACGTCGCGTACGGATCCGGGCGACGATTTGCCGTACGCGTACACGAGCGCGGTGTCGGCGTCGCCGGTCAGCAGTTTGGTCCACGCCTCGTACAGCGCCCACGCGCCGTCCATCTCGACGTGCGACTCGGAGATCGGCGGCCAGGCGCCCACACCGTCGAGCGCCATGGTGAAGGAGAAGGCGCGGCCGGCGAGATAGTCCGAGGAGCCGGAGCAGGTGAAGCCGATGTCTCCGGTCTGCAGGCCCGTCCGGTCGAGGACCTCGTGCAGGACCGGGAGGAGCATCTCGACCTCGGAGAGCTCGTCGGAGGTGCGCCGGTGGTCGGTCTGCCCGAAGGCGACGACGGCGATGTCCCTGAGGGGCCGCATCTACAGCATCTCCTTGTACGTCTCGTAGTCCGCGTCCGGTTCCCCGGTGGGCCGGTAGTGGTCGGGGTAGCGGCCGCCCTCGGACCACACCGGCTCAACCCGCAGGCCCATCCGGACCTCGTCGTAGGGGATGCCGCCGATCCGGCCGTGCAGCGCGAGGCCCGCGCCGTCGAGGGCGATGTGGGCGTAGACGTACGGGACTTCGATGTCGAGGTTCTTCGCCTTGATGTTGACGATGCAGTACGTGGTGACGGTGCCGCGCGGGCCGACCTCGACCGGTTCGGAGGTGGCCACCCCGCAGGTGGGGCACGCGCCCCTGGACGGGACGTACACCTTGCGGCAGGAGGGACAGCGTTCGCCGACGGTCCGCCGCTCGGAGAGGCTCGCGATGTAGGCGGACTGGGCGCGCCCCGGCGAGTAGACGTAGTCGAGCCGGGCGGGGGCGACGATGCCGGTCACCATGTCGTCGAACCGGCCGTCGTGTCCCGTCGGCCGGCCGCCCGCCGCGCCGTCGAACGGCTCGAAGCAGGCGATGTCCGTGATCGCGCCGGAGCGTTCGGGTGCCCAGCGGATCCGGACGCGCATCCCGGTGCGTACGGCGTCGGGGCCCGGGGCGTCGAGGGCGTGCAGCAGGGCGGTGTCGGCGCCGTCGAGTCGCACCAGGACCCAGGCGAAGGGCGTGTCCAGGGGCTGGCCGCGGCGGGGCTCGTGGTTCCAGGCCCAGGTGGTGACGGTGCCGGTGGGGGCCACCTCGACGAGGTCGCGGATCTCCTCGGCGGTGACGGGGTCGTACTCGACGGGCGGGACGAGGGTGCGGCCGTCGGCGGCGCGCACACCGAGGACGACCCCTTCGCGCAGGCCCGTGAGGAAGGCGCTCTGCACGGGCCCGAGCGAGCGGGTGAAGGGGAACTCGACGACGAGGGGGGCTTTGAGGACTTCGGGCATCCCGGATCTCTCCTTCCAACGGCCGGACGCGCCCCGTCCGCGGGACGGGTCGAACGCGTGCGGGGCCGGGCTTGCGGGTCAGGCGCGCCGGTAGACGGGCGGGCGCTTCTCGGCGAACGCCCGGGAGCCCTCCTTGGCGTCGTCGGTGTCGAAGACGGGCCAGCCGCGCCGCAGTTCGGCGGCGAGTCCGTCGGTCTCGGTCAGCTCGGCGGTCTCGTACACGGACGCCTTGACCGCCTCGACCGCGAGCGGGCCGCAGGCATTGACCTGTTCGGCGAGGGCGAGGGCCTTGTCGAGCGCGGCGCCGTCGGGCACGACGTGGCCGATCAGTCCGATGCCCGCGGCCTCCTCGGCGGTGTACGGGCGTCCCGTGAGGAGCATTTCGAGGGCGTGGGTGCGCGGGATCTGGCGTTGCAGCCGGACCGTCGAGCCGCCGATCGGGAAGAGTCCGCGCCTGACCTCGAACAGCCCGAAGGTCGCGGAGGCGCCCGCGACCCGGATGTCGGTGCCCTGGAGGATCTCGGTGCCGCCCGCGACGCAGTACCCCTCGACGGCGGCGATCACCGGTTTGCGCGGGCGGTGGTGGCGCAGCATGGCCTTCCAGTGCAGATCGGGGTCGGCCTTGAGCCGGTCCCGGTACTGCTCGCCCTCCATCCCCTTGCCGGCCAGCGCCTTGAGGTCCATCCCGGCGCAGAAGGCGCCACCGGCGCCGGTGAGCACGATCGAGCGGATCGCGTCGTCCGCGTCGGCCTCGACCCAGCCGTCGTACAGACCGACCAGCATCGGCAGCGAGAGCGCGTTCCTGGCCTCGGGCCTGTTGAGCGTGAGCACCAGTGTGGCGCCTTCGCGCCGCACGGTGAGGTGTTCCGTCCCACCCATTGCGGTCCTCCCGTCTCGGATGCCAGAACAGGTTGCAGGAGGCGTCGAGCCAGTACAAGGGTTTTCTGACAGACAGTCAGATTTCTTCTGCCGGAGCCCTTCCCAGTTGGGTCGGGCTTTGCTCTGATGACCGTCGGGCCCGGGGTGGACACGCCCCGGGGGCGCCCGGCCACGGACGTACACGGTCACGGTCAGGAGGAACGGTGGAGTACAACCTTGCCGACCTGTTCGAGTCGGTCGTCGACGTGGTCCCGGACCGCGAGGCGCTCGTGTACATCGATCAACCGGGTACGGGCGCGGAGCGCCGCCTGACGTACGCGCAGCTCGACGCGGCCGCGAACCGCGTCGCACACCATCTGGTCGACAGCGGGATCCGCCCCGGTGAGCACCTCGGCCTCCACCTCTACAACGGCGTCGAGTACCTCCAGACGGTGCTGGCCTGCCTGAAGGCGCGCATCGTCCCGGTCAACGTCAACTACCGATACGTAGAAGATGAGTTGGCCTACCTCTATCAGGACGCCGACCTGGCCGCGCTGGTCTTCGACGCGGAGTTCGACGAACGGGTGGCGGCGGCACGGCCACGCGCCCCGCGGCTGCGGCATCTCGTCCGGGTGGGCGGGCCGGCGCCCCGAGCGGGCACGGCGGATGCGGCGGATGCGGCGGATGCGGCGAGCGTCGTGGACGCGGTCGACTTCTCCGACGCCGAGGCCGCCGGGTCACCCGGGCGCGGCTTCCCCCCGCGTTCCGCGGACGACCAGTTCATCATCTACACCGGTGGCACGACGGGGATGCCCAAGGGCGTGATGTGGCGGCAGGAGGACCTCTTCTTCGCCGGTCTCGGCGGGGGCGCCCCGACCGGCGATCCGGTCGCGAAGCCCGAGGAGCTCGCCGAGCGCGTCGCGGCGGGCGGCGCCGGGATCACCTTCTTCCCCACTCCCCCGCTGATGCACGGCACCTCGACGCTCACCGCCTTCATCGCCTTCAACTTCGGCCAACGCGTCGTGCTCCACCGCAAGTTCGTGCCCGAGGAGGTCCTGCGGACGATCGAGACGGAGAGGGTGACCAGCGTGTCGCTGGTCGGCGACGCGATGCTGCGGCCCCTCGTCGACGCACTGAACGGCCCTTTGAAGGGCACGGACTGCTCCGCCCTGTTCAGCGTGTCCTCGTCCGGCGCGATCATGTCGGACACCGTGCGCGAACAGTTCCAGGCGCTCGTCCCGAACGTGATGCTGCTCAACAACTTCGGCTCCTCGGAGTCCGGCTTCAACGGGACCGCGACGGCCGACTCCGGCCCCGAGCGCGGCTTCCGCATCCGTGTCAACGCCCGTACGCAGGTGGTGGATCCGGTGACGTACGAGCCGGTCGCGGTCGGCGAGCCCGGACGGGTCGCGCAGCGCGGCCATGTACCCCTCGGCTACTACAACGACCCCAAGAAGACCGCCGAGACGTTCTTCCGCAAGGGCGACGAGCGCTGGGTGCTCCTCGGCGACATGGCCACGGTCGACGAGGAGGGCATCGTCATCGTCCTCGGCCGGGGCTCGCAGTGCATCAACACCGGTGGCGAGAAGGTCTATCCCGAGGAGGTCGAACAGGCCCTCAAGGCGCATCCGGACGTGTACGACGCCCTGGTCGCCGGAGTGCCCGACCCGAAGTGGGGCAATCAGGTGGCGGCGGTCGTCCAACTCCGGGAGGGCGCGCCGATGCCGTCCCTCGCCGACATCCAGACGCACTGCCGCGCCCGCCTGGCGGGCTACAAGATCCCGCGCCGGCTGGTGATAACCGAAGCCATCCGGCGTTCCCCGAGCGGCAAGGCCGACTACCGGTGGGCTCGGGAGGTGGCGGCGGAGCGGTAGGCCCCGGCGGTGTCATCCGGGTGATCCTGGCGACGTACTCTGTGCGCGGTCGTTCTCCGCCGTTGAACCGGAGGTGACGGCCGACCGTATGGGGGGTGACGGAAATGCCTCCGTCGCGCCAGTACCGGGTTTCGCACGGAAGGACCTTCGGGTGTCGCACCACACGCCTCCTCGCCAACTGCCGGAGACAGAAGCCGAGGCGGGTCCGGACCCGGACGCGACGGTGGCCGAGGACAGTCGGGGGGACTCCGGGACGGCCGAACCGACCGGGGCGACCGCGAGCCCCGCGCCGGAAGACCGGGCGGAGGAGCCGGCCGGCGACGAGGAACGCCGCGGGACCGCCGTCCCGCAAGCCGCCGCCGCCGAACCCACCACGCACCCGGCCGACGACGAGGTCACCACCTCCCACCCGGCCGACGACGAAGCCACCGTGCCGTCCCCCCGCGACGGAACCACCGTCCCGCACGCCGCCGTCCATGACGAGCCCACCGGCTCGCAGGCCACCACCGACGACGACAGCACCGTCCCGCACCCCACTGCCGGGGACGGCTCCTCCGTCCCGCAACCCACCACGCACGACGAGGCCACCGTCCCGCACTCCACCGACGACGAGTCCGCCCCCGAGGCCGACGACCGGCTTCCGTCGGAGCCCGCGACCCCGGACGAGACCGTGAGCCCGGACGAGGCCGTGAGCCCGGACGAGGCCGAGCGCGCCGCGAACGCCGTCACCGCCCGCCCCGGTTGGTTCGGCTGGCGCCGCCGGTTCCCCCGGGCCGCACGTGTCGTGGGGGTGGCCACGAGCGTCCTGGCCGGTGCGCTGGTGCTGACCGTCCTCCTCGTGCCCAACCGCCTCGACTGGATGAGCGTCCGGGCGTTCCTTCGCCTCCCGGTCGAGGCGGTCTTCGTCACGGCCGTCCTGCTCGTCCTGCCGACGAAGGCGCGGCGGATCACCGCCGGAGTCCTGGGGGTGGTCCTCGGACTGTCCGGCATCCTGAAGTGCCTCGACATGGGCTTCCGCGAGACCCTGGCCCGGCCGTTCGACCTGGTCTTCGACTGGGTCCTGCTGAGCGACGGGGCGGACTGGGTCAAGGACTCGTTCGGGCGCTCGGGCGAGGTGTTCGCGGTGGTCGGGATCATCGTCCTGGTCATCGCCGTACTCGCGTTGAGCGTGCTCGCGATGATGCGGCTGGCGAATGTGCTGGCCCGGCACCGGACCGGGGCCGTTCGCTCCACCCTCGTCCTCGGCGTCGCCTGGATCATCTGCTTCACCCTGGGCGTGCAGACCGGCGGAGTCACGATCGCCAGCAAGGGCTACGCCCAGTACCTCTCCAACCGGGTGCAGTACGTTCGCGACGGCCTCGGTGACGCCGACGTCTACAAGAAGCAGATGGCCGTCGACGCCTTCGCCCACACCCCGTCCGACCAGCTGCTGACCGGGCTGCGCGGCAAGGACGTGATGCTCACGTTCATCGAGAGCTACGGCCGGGTGGCCATCGACGATCCGGTGATGGGACCGGAGGTCGACGCGACGCTCAAGGCGGGCGACGCCAGGCTCAAGGCGGCCGGTTTCTCGGCGCGCAGCGGCTGGCTCAGGTCGCCCGTGACTGGCGCCGGGAGCTGGCTCGCCCATTCGACGTTCCTGTCCGGCACGTGGGTCAAGAACCAGCAGCGGTACCGGTCCCTGACCACCAGCAAGCGCGCGACCCTCACCAGCTACTTCCAGAAGACCGGCGCCTGGCGCACGGTCGGCATCGTCCCGGGCGTGCGCCTGGCCTGGCCCGAGGGCAAGTACTTCGGCCTCGACCACATCTACGACTCGACACACCTCGGTTATCAGGGCCCGTACTTCAGCTGGACGCCGGTGCCGGACCAGTTCAGCCTGGAGTCCTTCCAGAAGCTGGAGCACGGCAAGAAGAACCGCGGCCCGATCATGGCGGAGATCATCCTCGCCTCCAGCCACAACCCCTGGTCCCCGATCGCCCACACGATCGACTGGAAGGACCTCGGGGACGGCAAGGTCTTCTACAAGATCAAGAAAGAGGGCACGAACCCCACGGAGGTCTGGAAGAGCTCGAAGCGTGTGCGGACCGAGTACCGCAAGGCCATCCAGTACTCCCTGGACAGCCTGACCCAGTGGGTCCAGCGCTACGGCGACGACAACACCGTCCTCGTCTTCCTCGGCGACCACCAGCCCGTCCCGACGGTCACCGGTGGAACCTCCGACAAGGACGTGCCGGTCACCATCGTCGCCCGTGACCCCAAGGTGCTGGACCGCGTCTCCGACTGGGGCTGGTCCGACGGGCTCAAGCCCGCGGACAACGCGCCGGTGTGGGGGATGGACAAGTTCCGCGACCGCTTCATGACGGCGTACGGCCCGCAGCCGGGCGAGGCGGCCGCGACCGCCTCGCACTGACGGTCCCCCGGCCGAACGGGCGCCCTCCCCGCGCACGCGGGGAGCCCCGCCCGAGCGGCGAACATCCTGGTCCGGATTCGGCGGGCCCGCAGCCTCCCCGGCTGCGGGCCCGCCGTGCTGTGTCGGGCGCGGATCAGTCCGAGGGCCGCGGATCCGCAGGACCGAGCCCATTGACCCGCGAGGTTCACGAATCTAATCTGAGTTCTCATACATAGACGACGTCTGCATATAGGGATGAGACTCATGGCAGGGTTCAGCGGGGATCCGGAGGGCGTGGCCCAACGGCTGCGCGACGGCATGACGAGCGGGGTCCTGTCCTTCCCGCTCACGAGCTTCACGGAGGCCGGCGACCTCGATGTGGAGTCCTACCGGACTTACCTGGCCGCCCAGTTGGCCACGGCGCCGGGCGCGGTGTTCCCCGCCTGCGGAACCGGGGAGTTCAGCGCGCTGGACGAGGACGAGTACCGCGCGGTCGTCACCGCGACGGTCGAGATCGCCGACGGCCGGCTGCCGGTGATCGCGGGCGTCGGCTACGGATGGGCGCAGGCGCTGCGGTTCGCCCGGATCGCGGAGGAGGCCGGCGCGGACGCCCTCCTCGCGCTGCCCCACTATCTCGTCGAGGCCCCCGAGGCCGGCCTGGTCGAGCAGGTGCGCCGGATCGCCGCCGGTACGCGGCTGCCGCTCATCGCCTACCAGCGCGGCCCGGTCACGTTCACTCCCGAGGGGCTGCGCGCCATCGCGGCGATCCCCACGGTCATCGGGCTGAAGGACGGACACAGCGACCTCGACCGGCTCCAGCGCCTCACGCTCGCCGCACCCGACGGCTTCCTCTTCTTCAACGGAGCCGCCACCGCCGAGATCCAGGCCCGCGCGTACGCCACCGTGGGCGTCCCCGCCTACTCGTCGGCCGTCCACGCCTTCGCTCCCGAGATCGCCGGCGCGTTCTTCACCGCCCTGCGCACGGGCGACGAGGCGACCATGACCAAGCTGCTGCGCGACTTCTACGTCCCGTTCGTGGAACTCCGCGACAAGGTGCCCGGGTACGGCGTCTCGCTGGTCAAGGCCGCGGCCCGGCTGCGGGGCCTTCCCGTCGGCCCGGTGCGCGCGCCGCTCACCGACCCCGGTCCGGCCGATCTCGCCGCGCTGGAGCGGGTCCTCGACACCGGGCTGGCTCTGGCCGGAGGCACGCGCCGGCCCGCCTGAGGCGCGCGGGGGACGGACCGACGCGGCCCGGGGCGGGCCATCCCCCTCCCCCGGCCCGTCGCCGCCATCCTGTGATCACCGGTCCCGGTCACCCTCGTACACAAGGATTTTGATGATGAGTCAGCAACCGACGATCACCGAGTTCTCCGTCTACCCCGTCGCGGGACGGGACTGCATGGAGCTGAACCTGTCGGGCGCCCACGGCCCCTACTTCACCCGCAACGTCGTCGTCCTGAAGGACTCCGAGGGGCGGACCGGACTCGGCGAGGTGCCCGGCGGGGAGAAGATCACCCGGACGCTGCGCGACGCGCAGTCCCTGGTCCTCGGCACGAAGCTGGGCGACCACCAGCGCGTCCTGCGCGAGATCGGGGACCGCTTCCGTGACCGCGACGCCGGCGGCCGCGGCGCCCAGACCTTCGATCTGCGCACGGCCGTCCACGCCGTCACCGCCGTCGAGTCGGCCCTGCTCGACCTGCTCGGCCAGCACCTCGACGTGCCGGTCGCCGCCCTCCTCGGCGACGGGCAGCAACGCGACCGCGTGCGGGTGCTCGGCTATCTCTTCTACGTCGGCGACCCGGACCGCACGGATCTGGCGTACGTCCGCGAGAGCGACTCGGACGTGGACTGGTACCGCCTGCGGCACGAGGAGGCCCTCACGCCGGACGCGATCGTCCGGCAGGCCGAGGCCGCCCACGCGCTGTACGGCTTCCGGGACTTCAAGCTCAAGGGCGGTGTCCTGGAGGGCGCCGAGGAGGTCCGGGCCGTCCGGGCGCTGAAGGACCGCTTCCCCGAGGCCCGGATCACCCTCGACCCCAATGGCGCCTGGTCGCTGCGCGAGGCGATCGGACTGTGCGAGCCCCTGGTGGGCACGCTCGCCTACGCCGAGGACCCCTGCGGCGCCGAGGACGGCTACTCGGGGCGGGAGATCCTGGCCGAGTTCCGCCGGGCGACGGGGCTGCCGACGGCCACCAACATGATCGCCACGGACTGGCGGCAGCTCACCCACGCCCTGGCGCTCCAGTCGGTCTCCATCCCGCTGGCCGACCCGCACTTCTGGACCATGCGGGGCTCGGTCCGGGTGGCCCAGCTCTGCAACGCCATGGGCCTGACCTGGGGCTGCCACTCGAACAACCACTTCGACATCTCGCTCGCCATGGTCACGCACTGCGGGGCCGCGGCGCCGGGCGCGTACAACGCCCTCGACACCCACTGGATCTGGCAGGAGGGGCTGGAGCGGCTCACGGTCGCCCCGCCGCGCATCGTCGACGGCGAGATCGCGCTGCCGGACGCCCCCGGTCTGGGCGTCCAGCTCGACATGGACCGGCTGCTGGCGGCCCACGAGCTGTACCTGAAGGAGGCGCTCGGCGCCCGCGACGACGCCGTCGGGATGCGCTTCCTCGTCCCCGGGTGGGAGTTCGACGCCAAGCGGCCCGCCCTGGTGCGCTGACCACCGCATCACACGCACACAAAAAAGCGCGCCCGGACCCCTTGCACGGACGCGGGACACCTGAATTACTGATCCGGAACAGCACGACCGAATGATCGGTCGTCCGGAATGGCATGGTTGGCGAGGGAGTGGGCGCGATGGCGGGCTCGGCGGACGCGATGGACCTGCTCGACGCGGGTGAGCGGCTCGACGCGGAAGGGCTGCGGGCGCTCCAGCTGGAGCGGCTGCGCGCCTCGCTGCGGCACGCGTACGAGAACGTCCCCTTCTACCGGGAGTCCTTCGACAAGGCGGGGCTCCGCCCGGACGACTGCCGCTCACTCGCCGACCTGGCACGGTTCCCCTTCACGGTGAAGGCCGATCTGCGCGAGAACTACCCGTACGGGATGTTCGCCGTGCCGCAGGAGCGGATCAGGCGCATCCACGCGTCGAGCGGGACGACCGGGCGGCCCACGGTCGTCGGCTACACGGAGAACGATCTGTCCATGTGGGCCGACATGGTGGCCCGTTCGATCCGCGCGGCGGGCGGCCGTCCCGGCGACAAGGTCCATATCGCCTACGGCTACGGGCTGTTCACGGGCGGGCTCGGCGCCCACTACGGCGCGGAACGGCTCGGCTGTACGGTGATCCCCGCGTCCGGCGGCATGACGGCCCGTCAAGTGCAGCTGATCCAGGACCTGAAGCCCGAGATCATCATGGTGACACCGTCGTACATGCTGACCCTGCTCGACGAGTTCGAGCGGCAGGGCGTGGACCCGCGCGGCACCTCGCTGCGGGTCGGGGTGTTCGGGGCCGAGCCGTGGACCGAGGAGATGCGCCGCGAGATCGAGGAGCGGTTCGCGATCGACGCGGTGGACATCTACGGCCTCTCGGAGGTCATCGGCCCGGGGGTCGCCCAGGAGTGCGTGGAGACCAAGGACGGTCTGCACATCTGGGAGGACCACTTCTACCCCGAGGTCGTCGACCCGATCACCGGCGAGGTGCTGCCGGACGGCGAGGAGGGTGAGCTGGTGTTCACCTCCCTCACCAAGGAGGCCATGCCCGTGATCCGTTACCGGACACGGGACCTGACGCGTCTGCTGCCCGGCACGGCGCGGGTCTTCCGCCGGATGGAGAAGATCACCGGGCGCAGTGACGACATGGTGATCCTGCGGGGGGTCAACCTCTTCCCGACGCAGATCGAGGAGATCGTGCTGCGGACCCCGGGAGTAGCCCCGCACTTCCAGCTCCGGCTGACCCGCGAGGGCCGCCTCGACGCCCTCACCGTACGGGCCGAGGCCCGGTCCGGCGCGACACCCGGGACACGCGAGGCGGCGGCTCGGGCGATCACCGCGGGTATCAAGGACGGGATCGGCGTCTCGGTCACCGTCGAGATCGTCGAACCGGAGTCCCTGGAACGGTCGGTGGGCAAGCTGAAGCGGATCGTGGACCTGCGTCCGCGCGCCTGACCGGCCGCGGACAGGGCCGCGGGGGCTCCTGACACCCCCCGCGGCCCTGTCCGCTACGCCTGGCCGAACCGGTCCCGCAGTTCCCGCTTGAGGATCTTTCCACTGGCGTTGCGGGGCAGTTCGTCCACGAACAGGACGCGCTTGGGCGCCTTGAAGTGGGCGAGCTTCTCCCGTGCGTGCGCGATCAGTTCGTCCTCGGTGACCTCGCCCCGGGTGACGACGACCGCGGTGACGGCCTCGATCCAGCGCTCGTCGGGGAGCCCGACGACGGCCACCTCGGCGACCTGTTCGTGGGTGTACAACGCGTCCTCGACCTGCCGTGAAGCGACCAGTACACCACCGGAGTTGATGACGTCCTTCACACGGTCCACGACCGTGAAGTACCCGTGCGCGTCGCGCACCGCGAGGTCTCCCGAGTGGAACCAGCCGTCACGGAAGGCCTCGGCCGTCTCCTCGGGCTTGTCCCAGTAGCCCTCGCACAACTGCGGTGAGCGGTAGACGACTTCGCCCGCGGTCCCGTCCGGCACGTCCTTGCCGTCCTCGTCCACCACGCGTGCGTCCACGAACAGCACCGGGCGTCCGCACGAGTCCATCCGGCCCTTGTGCTCGTCGGGACCGAGTACGGTCGCCAGCGGGCCGATCTCGCTCTGGCCGAAGCAGTTGTAGAAGGCCAGCTTCGGCAGCCGTTCGCGCAGCCGCTCCAGCACGGGGACCGGCATGATCGACGCCCCGTAGTACGCCTTGCGCAGCCCGCTCAGGTCCCGGTCGGCGAAGTCGGGACGGTTGGACAGGCCGATCCACACCGTGGGCGGGGCGAACAGGCTGTCCGCGCGACCGGCCTCGATCAGGTCGAAGATCTGTCCGCCGTCCGGCGCGTCGAGGATGGTGTTCGAGGCGCCGACCGCGAGATAGGGCAGCAGGAACACGTGCATCTGCGCCGAGTGGTAGAGCGGCAGCGAATGCACCGGCAGGTCCCCGGCGCTCAGATCGAGAGCGGTGATCGCGCTCAGGTACTCGTGCACCAGGGCGCGGTGCGTCATCATCGCGCCCTTGGGAAGCGCGGTGGTGCCCGAGGTGTAGAGCAACTGCACGAGTGTGTCGGCGCGCGGCTCGTCACCGTCGTACGGGAGTGCCGTCTCCAGCCGCGCGAGGAACGAGTCGTCGGTGTCGCGCAGCGGCAGGGTCCGTACCCCGTCCGGGAGCCGGCCGGCGAGGTCGGGGTCGGCCAGGACCAGGGTGCTTCCCGACTGGCCGACGATGTAGGCGAGGTCGTCGCCCGTCAGGTTCTGGTTCACCGGCACATGGACGAGTCCCGCGCGGGCGCAGGCGAGGAAGCCGATCAGGTAGGCGTCCGAGTTGTGGCCGTAGGCGCCCACGCGGTCCCCGGGGACGAGCCCCTCGCCGAGGAGGACGGTGGCCGCGCGGGAGACTGCCTCGTCGAGTTCCGCGTACGTCCAGGAGCGATCCCGGTAGTCGACGGCGCGCCGCGCCGGTGTGCGCCGGGCACTGCGGCGCAGCACCCCGTCGACGGTACTGCCGTGTCCAGGCTTCATGACATGTGATCCTCGATCCACGGAAGGCCGAGGTCAAGTGAGGTGGCGCGGCACGAGAGCCCCGGAAGGCGAAGCGCGTCACATCGCCCGGTCGCGGCCCTCCCAGTACGGGTCGCGCAGCCGTCGCTTGTACAGCTTCCCGTTGGGATCGCGGGGCATGGCCGCGATGAAGTCGACGCTCTTGGGCCGCTTGTAGCCGGCGAGTTGCCGCTCGCAGTGGCCGAGGATGTCGGCGGCGAGCGCCGGACCCGATTCGTGGCCGGGGGCTGCCTCGACCACCGCCTTTACCTCCTCGCCCCACTCGTCGTGCGGGATGCCGAAGGCGGCCGCGTCGGCGACGGCGGGGTGGGACAGCAGCACCGCCTCGATCTCGGCCGGGTAGATGTTGACCCCGCCCGAGATGATCATGTCGATCTTGCGGTCGCGGAGGAAGAGGTAGCCGTCCTCGTCGAGGCAGCCCAGGTCACCGACGGTGAAGAATTCGCCGATGCGGTTCTTCCGGGTCTTGGTCTCGTCCTTGTGGTAGGAGAATCCGCCGGTGCTCATCTTCATGTAGACGGTGCCGAGTTCACCGGCCGGCAGCCGGTTGCCGTCGTCGTCGAAGACGGCCAGTTCGCTGATGGGCCACGCCTTGCCGACGGTGCCGGGCTTCTTCAGCCAGTCCTCGGCGGTCGCGAAGGCTCCGCCGCCCTCGCTGGCCGCGTAGTACTCCTCCACGCACTCGCCCCACCACGCGATCATGGCCCGCTTCACATGGTCGGGGCACGGGGCGGCGCCGTGGATGGCGTGCCGCATGGAGGTGACGTCGTAGCGGGCCTTCACCTCGTCGGGGAGGGCGAGCAGCCGGTGGAACTGGGTCGGCACCATATGGGTGTGGGTGCACCTGTGTGCGTCGATGACACGCAACATCTCCTCGGGCGTCCACTTGTCCATGAGCACCAGCCGATGGCCGATGTGCAGGGACGCGCCCGCGAACTGGAGTACCGCGGTGTGGTAGAGGGGCGAGCAGACGAGGTGGACGTTGCCGTCGAACGGCTTGATGCCGAAGATGCCGAGGAAGCCGCCGAGGTACGACTCCTCGGGGAGCTTGCCGGGCAGCGGGCGCCGGATGCCGCGCGGGCGGCCCGTGGTGCCCGAGGTGTAGTTCATGACCCAGCCGAGGGTGCGGTCGGCGGGCGCCGACCCGGGCTGCCCTTCGAGGAGTTCGGCGTAGGGCCGGAAGCCCTCGATCTCCCCGACGGCGTACCGATGCGCCGCGGGCAGCTTCGCCTCGTCGGCGGCGTGCCGGGCGGCGTCGGCGAACCGCTCGTGGGCGATGAGGACCTTGGCTCCGGAGTCGGAGACGATCCAGGCGATCTCGGGGCCGACGAAGTGGTGGTTGACGGGGACGAGATAGAGACCGGCCTGCGAGGCGGCGAGGTAGGAGACGAGGAGTTCGACGCCGTTGGGCAGCACGACCGCGAAGGAGTCGCCGCGCCGCAGACCGGCGGCGCGCAGTCCGTGGACGAGCCCGTTGGCGGCGGCGTGCAGGCGTCCCGCGGTCCATTCCTCGCCGGTGGGGGTGACGAGGACGACACGCTCGGGGTCGGCGGCGGCCTGGGCCCAGAAGCCGTTCGGTGCCGTGCTCATGCCTGTTCCCCCCTGCCCGCGATGCGGTTGACGCGGTCGACGGCGCGCTCGAAGCCCCGGGTCAGGTCGTCGAAGACCTCCTGGACCGAGCGTTCGCTGTTCATCCGGCCGACGATCTGCCCGACCGGTGTGCCGAGCAGCGGCTCCACCTCGTACTTCTGGATACGGGAGACGGCGTCGGCGACGAGCAGGCCCTGGAGCGGCATGGGCAGGGTGCCGGGGCCGTTCGGGTCGTCCCACGCGTCGGTCCACTCGGTGCGCAGCTGGCGCGCGGGCTTGCCGGTCAGAGCGCGCGAGCGGACGGTGTCGCCGGAGCCGGCGGCGAGCAGTTTCCGGGTGACGGCGGGCGAGTGCATGTCGGCCTCGGTGACGGTCAGCCAGACCGACCCGAGCCACACCCCCTGGGCGCCGAGGCTCAGGGCGGCGGCCACCTGCTGTCCGCTGCCGATGCCGCCCGCCGCGAGGACGGGCAACGGGCCCACGGCGTCGACGACTTCGGGCGTGAGGACCATCGAGGCGATCTCCCCGGTGTGCCCGCCCGCCTCGTAGCCCTGCGCGACGACGACGTCGATGCCCGCCTCGGCGTGCTTGCGCGCGTGCCGGGCGCTGCCCGCGAGGGCGGCGACGAGCACACCCTGGGCGTGGGCGCGTTCGACGACGTCGGCGGGCGGTGAGCCCAGCGCGTTGGCGAGCAGCTTGATCGGATAGTCGAAGGCGACGTCGAGCTGGCCGCGGGCGACCTGCTCCATCCAGCCGGTGATGCGCCAGCCGGACGCCTCGCCCTCGTCGAGTTCGGGGACGCCGTACTTGGCGAGGGTGTCCTTGACGTACTGCCGGTGCCCCTCGGGGATCATCGCCTCGACGTCGGCCTCGCTGACGCCCTCGACCTTCTTCGCGGGCATGACGACGTCCAGGCCGTAGGGCATGCCGTCGACGTTCGCCTCGATCCAGTCGAGGTCGCGTTCGAGGTCGGCGGGGGCGGTGTAGCGGACCGCGCCGAGCACACCGAATCCGCCCGCGCGGCTGATGGCCGCGGCGACGGCGGGAAACGGCGTGAAGCCGAAGATGGCGTGCTCGACTCCCAGTTCCTTGCTCAGCTCCGTCTGCATGGGCGCAGGATGCCGCAGACCTCCGGACGAGGGAAGGCCTTTTCTGATACTCCGTCAGATCACTTGCCCCTGGCGGGGAGGCTCTCCGCGGCTTCGGCTTCGGCTTCGGCTTCGGCTTCGGCTCAGCCTCCCTGGCCCAGGGACTCCAGTACGGCCTTCGCCGCGTTGTGGCCCGGCACTCCGCTCACACCGCCGCCTCGTACGGCGCCCGCCCCGCACAGCATCACGTTCGCGTGCCGGGTCTCCACACCCCAGCGACCGGTGCCCTCCTGTGCGTACGGGAAGGCGAGATCACGGTGGAAGATGTTGCCGCGGGGAAGCCGCAGGTCTCGTTCCAGGTCGAGCGGTGTCTTCGCCTCGATGCAGGGCCGCCCGTCCGCGTCGGTGGCCAGACAGTCGGCGAGCGGCTCGGCGAGGTGCGCGTCGAGCTGGGCCAGCGTCGACTTCAGCAGTTCGTCCCGTACGGCGTCGTTGTCCCGCTCGAAGAGCCGGGCGGGCGTGTGGAGGCCGAAGAGCGTGAGGGTCTGATAGCCCTGCTCGACGAGTTCCCGCCCGAGGATGCTGGGGTCGGTGAGCGAGTGGCAGTAGATCTCGGAGGGCGGCGCGGCGGGCAGCTCACCGGCCGCGGCCTGGGCGTGGGCGGTCGCCAACTGCTCGTAGCCCTCGGCGATGTGGAAGGTCCCGGAGAACGCCTCGCGCGGGTCGACGGAGGTGTCACGGAGCCTCGGCAGCCGCTTGAGCAGCATGTTCACCTTGAGCTGTGCCCCCTCGGCGGGAGTGGGCGGCTCGTCCCCGGTGAGGTGCGCGAGCTCCTGCGGCGAGGCGTTCACCAGGACATGGCGGGCGGCGACGACGCCCTCGCCGTCGGCGTTCCGGTAGGTGATCTCGGCGGACTCGCCGTCCGTGTCGATCCGCAGCACCTCATGACCGGTGGCGATCACGGCGCCCGCGGCGCGTGCCGCGCCGGTGATCGCGTCGGTGAGGGCGCCCATCCCTCCGACGGGCACGTCCCAGGCTCCGGTGCCGCCGCCGATCACGTGGTAGAGGAAACAGCGGTTCTGCCGCAGCGACGGATCGTGGGCGTCGGCGAAGGTGCCGATGAGCGCGTCGGTGAGGACGACACCGCGGACGAGGTCGTCGGTGAAGTACTCCTCGACGGCCGCGCCGACGGGCTCCTCGAAGAGGATGCGCCAGGCCTCCCCGTCGTCGACGCGGGCCCTCAACTCCTCGCGGGTGGGCAGCGGTTCGGTGAGCGTCGGGAACACACTCCGGGCGACCCTGCCGGTCATCGCGTAGAAGCGCTGCCACGACTCGTACTCGCGCTCCGATCCCGTCAGCTTGGCGAACGCCTCGCGGGTGCGCCGCTCGCCGCCGCCGACGAGCAGTCCGGTGTGCCGCCCGTCCCGCTCGACGGGCGTGTACGAGGAGACCGTACGGCCACGGACCCGGAAGTCGAGCCCCAGGTCGCGCACGATCTTCCGGGGCAGCAGACTCACCAGGTACGAGTAGCGCGACAGCCTCGCGTCGACTCCGGTGAACGGCCGGGTGGACACGGCGGCACCGCCGGTGCTCCCCAGGCGCTCCAGCACGAGCACGGACCGCCCGGCCCGCGCCAGGTAGGCGGCGGCGACCAGTCCGTTGTGGCCTCCGCCGACGATCACGGCGTCATATCCCTCGTGTACAGGCATGGTTCTTCGTAGCACGTGATGATCTACGTCGGCCAGGGGTGCGCGGCAAGCGGCGGGCATCCGTACGAGCGGACGCGGACGCCTCGGCCGCCGGGCCGCCGCCCGCCCACACACGGAGTCGACCGCCCCCGGGCCCGGGGGCGCCCGGCCGCGCGGTCGGCCCAGGTACAGGGCTGCCTCGACCACAGAGCCGATCCGGCCGCGCGGCGCCCCGGCCGCAGCGCCGACCCGGCCGCGGAGCTGCCCTGCCCGCCGGGCCACGCGGTGCCACTAGGTCGGCTAGTGCCACCCGGCCACGCGGTTTCACGGCGCCGGGAGAGTGTACGACCGCGACCCGCGACCGTCAGCGGTCCCGGCGGGCGTTGAGCCGGGCGGCCTGGCGTGTCAGATGGTCGCGCTCGGCCAGGTTGGACGCCTTGCGCGCCGCCTCGGCGTACAGCCGTGCCGCGGTCGCCAGGTCGCCGTCGCGCTCGTGGAGGTACGCCGCCACCGCGGTGTGGCGGGGCACCGCGTCGTCCAGCGTCGCGAGGGCCGCCAGGGCGGCCCGCGGTCCGTCGGCCTCACCGAGGGCCACCACGCGGTTGAGCCGGACGATGGGACTGTCGGTCAGCCGCGCGAGTTCGTCGTACCACTCGACGATCTGCACCCAGTCCGTCTCCTCGGCGGTGGGCGCGTCGGCGTGGAGGGCCGCGATGGCCGCCTGGGCCTGGAATTCACCCAGCCGGTCACGGGCGAGAGCCGCCTGCAGGATTCCGACGCCCTCGGCGATCGCCCCGGTCTCCCACCGGCCGCGGTCCTGCTCGGCGAGCGGCACCAGGCCGCCGTCCGGCGCGGTGCGGGCGGCGCGCCGGGCATGGTGGAGCAGCATGAGCGCCAGCAGCCCCGCCACCTCGGGGTGGTCGATCTCGGCCGCGAGCTGACGGGTCAGCCGGATGGCCTCGGCGGCGAGGTCGACGTCACCGGAGTAGCCCTCGTTGAAGACGAGATAGAGGACGCGCAGGACGGTGGCGACGTCGCCGGGCCGGTCGAACCCCACGCCGGAGACGGTGCGCTTGGCGCGGCTGATGCGCTGGGCCATCGTCGCCTCGGGCACCAGGTAGGCCCGGGCGATCTGGCGGGTGGTGAGCCCGCCGACGGCGCGCAGCGTGAGCGCGACCGCCGACGACGGCGTGAGGGACGGGTGGGCGCACAGGAAGTAGAGCTGGAGCGTGTCGTCCACCGCGGGCGCGGGTCCGGGCGCCGGCTCCTCGTCGGCCAGGTCCTCGCGCCGGCGGCGGGCCGCGTCGGCCCGGGCCGCGTCGAGGAACCGGCGCCACGCCACGGTGACCAGCCAGCCCTTCGGGTCCAGCGGCCGGTCGGCCGGCCACACCCGCACGGCCTCGACGAGCGCGTCCTGTACGGCGCCCTCGGCCGCCGCGAAATCCGCTCCGCGGCGGACGAGGATGCCGAGCACGCTCGGTGTGAGGCTCCGGAGCAGGACCTCGTCCACCGGAGCGGTCACTCCGTGATGGTGGGCGACACGCCGTAGAACGGGCGCAGCTCCAGCCACTCGTGGATCGGCCTGCCGCCCGCCCCGGGGGCGGCCGACAGCTCCCCGGCGAGTTCGACGGCGCGCTCGTAGGTGTCGACGTCGATCACCATCCAGCCGGCGATGAGGTCCTTGGTCTCGGCGAACGGGCCGTCGGTGACCGGCGGGCGGCCCTCGCCGTCGTACCGGACGAAGGTCCCCTCGGGGCCGAGCGCCTGGCTGTCGACGAACTCGCCGGTCTTCTCCAGCCGCGCCGCGAAGTCGTTCATGTACCGCACGTGGGCCGAGATCTCGTCGGGGGTCCACTGCTCCATGGGCACGTCGTTGACCGGAGCCGGGGCGCCGCGGTAGTGCTTGAGCAGCAAGTACTTGGCCATCGTGTCTCTCCTCGGTGCTGGTGCGACCCATTCTGGTCGCGTTCACCCCTGGGACGGAGCCGGCCACGGCTTCTCGACATCCCCGCACGATTTTTTTGGCTCGCTCGGACGAACCGGGGTGAGCCGAGCACCCGGCGGTCAGCGTCCGCCGGCCGCCCGTGCCCGGCGCAGGGCGGCCACCCTGCGGTAGAGCTCCGTCGCCTCCTGGCCGTGCCCGAGCTGTTCCAGGCAGTGCGCTTCGTCGTTGCGGCTGGCGAGGGTGTCGGGGTGGTCGGCGCCGAGGACGCGCTCGCGGGCGGCGGCGACGCGCCGGTACTCGGTGAGGGCGTCGGCCCAGCGACCGAGCCAGCCGAGTCCGACGGCGACCTCGCGACGGCTGACGAGGGTGTCGGGGTGCTCGGTGCCCAGGACGCGCTCGCGCAGGGCGCACACGTCACGGGACTCGGCGAGCGCCTCCTCCCAGCGGCCCAGGCGGCCGAGGTTCACGCCGAGCCCGTGCCGCGCCCGCAGGGTTTCGGGATGCGCGGCGCCCTGTGCGCGGGTGCGGTCACCGACGAGGGAGCGGTACAGCTCCAGTGCCTGCGCGCTGCGGCCGAGCCGTCCGAGGCTGATGCCCACCTCGTACCGGGCCGCGAGCGTGTCCGGATGGTCCGGGCCCAGAGCCCGCGCACGGGCCCCGGCCACCTCCTCGTAGGTGAGCAGCGCCTCCGCCCAGCGGCCCAACTGGCCGAGCGCGTAGGCCACTTCGTAGCGGGTGACGAGCGTGTCGGGGTGGGCGGGGCCGAGCACCCGGGCGCGGGCGGCGGCGACTTCGCTCGCCATGCGGTACGACTCCTCCAGGCGACCGAGCCTGCTGAGGTTGAAGGCGAGATTGTGGCGGCAGCGCAAGGTGTCCGGATGGTCGGAGCCCATCGCGCGCTCCCGGGCCGAGAGCACTGACGAATAGGCCTGGTGCGCCTCGAGATGACGGCCCAACTGGCCCAGCACGTAGGCCATCTCCTGCCGCGCGGCGAGGGTGTCGGGGTGCTCTGCGCCGAGGACCCGCTCCCGTGTCCGGGCGACACGCGCGTACTCGCCGAGCGCCTCGGCGGGGCGACCGGTGCGGCTGAGGGTGAACCCGACCTCGTACCGGCTGGCGAGCGTGTCCGGGTGATCGGGACCCAGCAGTTGTTCCCGCTCGGCGGCGACCGCGCGGTGCGCCTCCCCCGCCTCGGTCCACCGGCCGAGGCGTCCGAGACTCAGGCCGGCGCTGTGCCGCCCCGCCAGCGCCGTGAGCAACTCCGAGGTGGGTGCGGGCCGTTCGCGGGGCTCCGGCGGTGCGACAGCGGTGGGAGGCCGGACCGTCCACTCACCGGTGAGGCCGGCGGAGGCGTCCGGCGGAGTGCCGGGCAGTTCCGCGCCGGTGGCCTTGTGGCCGGTGGTCATGCCCAGGGTCCAGGACGGCAGCCGGGGTTCGCGGGCGGACTGCCGCTCGGGGTCGGACGGGACCCGGGGCGCCGGGGACCGCTGCCCCGGGGAGAGGTGCGGCAGGGGACGGGCGACCACCGTCGGTACGTACATCGGCGTGGTGCGCCCGGCGTTGATGCGGCGGGCGAGTTCACGGGCGTCCTGCGGGCGCTGCTCGGGCCGTTTCGCGAGCAGATCGAGGATGATCCGCTCCAGGTACTCGGGGATGTCGGCCCGGTGGCTGCGCGGCGGCTCGGGCACGGTGTCACGGTGGCCGACGAGGACGGCCCAGGCGTCGTCGAGGTCGAACGGCGGTGCCCCGGTGGCGATTTCGTAGAGCACGCACCCGAAGGAGTAGAGGTCGCTGCGCTGGTCGACCTCGGAGCCGCCGATCTGTTCCGGCGACATGTAGTGCGGTGTTCCCATCGCGACGCCGGTGCCGGTGAGCCGCGAGGTGAATCCGATGTCGTGGCCGAGGCGGGCGATGCCGAAGTCGCAGATCTTCACGGTGCCGTCGGTCAGCCGCATGATATTGGCCGGCTTCAAGTCACGGTGCACGATGCCCTGTTGATGGGTGTACGCGAGGGCGGCGGTGACCTGGTCGGCGATGTCGACGACGTCGGTGACCGCGAGCGGATGGTGCTGGTTCTCCTCCAGGAGCTGGCCGAGGTTGTGTCCCTCCAGCAGTTCCATCACCAGGTACAGCACACCGTCGGCCTCGCCGAAGTCGTGGACGACGGTCACCCCGCGGTGCTGAAGGGCCGCTGCGACCCGGGCCTCGCGCCGGAACCGCTCGCGCAGGACGCGGGTGAAGGCCGGGTCGTGGTGCGGGCCGAGCGGCTTGAGGCACTTGACGGCCACCTGGCGGCCCAGCGACTCGTCCCGCGCCCGCCACACCTCTCCCATCCCGCCGCGCCCGATCCGGTCGAGCAGCCGGTAGCGCCCCTGGATCAGCCTGCTCTCCGCCATCTCGTGCGCTCGCCCCCGTCGCCGCTCAGCCCCGAGCCCGCCCCTGGCCCCGCCCAGTATGACGAGCTATCGGCCGACTTTGTACGGTGCCGGACACGAGCCGGGGCCGAGCCGTGACACGGCCGGGAGATTGTGTCCGGGCGGCGGTTGCCCGCGCGGACTGCCGAGGACACAGCGGGGCGTGGTGCGGGTGCCGCGCGGCCGCCGGGTCACCGCACCGGGTGACACCACCGCCCTGGCCGCTCGGCGCATGGGCGTACGACGGCAGAACGGCGCACGCGTATTCGGCCACGCGCCGGCATGACGGTGCGCGCGCCGGTACGGACAGCGGGTGGGCCGCAGGACGGCGGGCGGGCGCCCGCCCGTCGGGAGTCCCGGCACTCCACCGTCCGTCAGCGTCCTCCTTCGGCGAGCATGTCGTCGTGCGGGAAGGGCGGGGCGGGGTGCCATGCGCGATCGGCCTGCGGACCCGGGTGCGGCACCACGAAGCGGTGCCTGCCGCATTCGATCTCCTCGGGTTCGAGGCCCGGCAGGACGACTGTCGCGACCGACCCGGTCGGCACGGTGACGTCGACGCGGAGTTCGCCCTCGGCCCGCTCCCACGCGACCTCGGCCAGGCCGTAGGGAGTGCGGTGCGCCGTGCGGGCCCATGAGATCCCTCCCCCGGGCCGCGGCTCGATCCGCAGCGACCGGTACCCCGGTGAGCCGGGTCCGAGCCCGGCGACCACCCGGTGCATCCAGTCGGCCACCGCGCCCAGGGCGTAGTGGTTGAACGACGTCATCTCCCCGGGGTTGACCGAACCGTCGGGGAGCATGGAGTCCCAGCGCTCCCAGACCGTGGTGGCCCCCATCGTCACCGGGTACAGCCAGGAGGGGCACTCGGCCTGGAGCAGCATCTGGTACGCGTCGTCGATCGCTCCCGCGGACGTGAGGGCGTCGCAGATCAGCGGGGTGCCGAGGAAACCGGTGGCGACCTTGTGCCCCTTCTCCCGCACCAGCCGGACCAGTTGGCGGGCGGCCCGCGCGCGCTGTTCGGGGTCGGGGAGCAAGCCGAACTCGAGCGCCAGGGCGTAACCCGTCTGCCCGGAGCTCGCGATCCGGCCGCCCTGCGTCACGAACTCGTCGTGGAACGCCTGCCGGACCCCGTTGGCGAGGTCGGCGTACTTGGCCGCGTCCGCCTCCTCACCGATCACCGCGGCGATCCGGGACAGCAGGCCGGCGACGTGCGCGCGGTAGGCGGTGGCCACCAGGTGCGCGTCGGTCTCGGCCTGCCAGGGCGCGTCCGGAGGTGCCGCCGGGTCGAGCCAGTCGCCGAGCTGCACGGCAGGCTTGTCGAAGAGGCCGACCGGCCCCAGTGACGCGGTGAGGCCGTCGACCCAGGCCCGCATGCTCGGGTACTGGCGACGCAGCAGCCCCGCGTCGCCGAACCGCTGGTGGAGCACCCAGGGGACGATGACCGCCGCGTCACTCCAGCCGGCCGTCGCGGACGGTTCGGCGAACGGGCCCGGGAAGTCGATCCGCGGCACGAACAGCGGGACGACGCCCTCCGCCGTCTGGTCCGCGGCGAGATCGGCCAGCCAGGAGGTGAGCAGGCCTGCGCAGTCGAAGAGGTAGGCGGCAGTGGGCGCGAAGACCTGGATGTCACCGGTCCAGCCGAGGCGCTCGTCGCGTTGCGGGCAGTCGGTGGGGACGTCGACGAAGTTGCCGCGCATCCCCCACACGACGTTCTCGTGCAGACGGTTGAGCAAGGGGTCGGAGCATTCGAACCAGCCGGTGCGGCGCATGTCCGAGTGGTAGACGACCGCCGTCGCCTCCAGTTCGTCGTAGTCGCCGCTCACCTCGGCGTAGCGAAAGCCGTGACAGGTGAAGGACGGTTCCCAGCCCTCGCCGACGGCGTCCCCGGCGAGCACGTACCGGTCCGTGGCCGTGGCCGTGCGCAGCGGCCGCACCCCGAGCTCGCCGCCCTCCAGCACCTCGGCATGGCGCAGGGTGACGGTCGCGCCGCGGCGGCCGCGCACCCGGATGCGGAGTCGTCCCACCAGGTTCTGGCCGAAGTCGAGGACGGTACGGCCCGAGGGGGTGGTGATCGTGTCGACCGGCACGCGCTCCTCGACCGCCCGGACGGGCGGCCCCGACGGCGCCACCAGGGTGGCGGGGTCGCGCTCGCCGCGGTGCACACCGCCCCACTCCTGGTCGTCGAATCCGGGACTCGACCAGCCGGGTACGGCCATCGTCGCGTCGTGGGTCTCGCCCTCGTAGAGATCCGCGGACCGGATCGGCCCGGTCGAGGAGCGCCAGCCCTCGTCGGTGGGGATCACCTGGCGCCGGCCGTCGGTATAGTCGATCTCGAGTTGCGCGAGCAGGCCCAGCGAGCCGCCGTAGGTGTCGCGCCACCCGGGCACGAACCCGAGCCGGCCTCGCCACCAGCCGTCGGCGACCTGCACCCCGATCGCGTTCTCACCGGCGCTTAGCTGCCCGGTGACGTCGTAGGTCTGGTAGCGCAGCCGATGGTGGTAACTGGTCCACCCCGGGGCGAGGGTGTCGTCGCCGACCCGCTCGCCGTTGAGTTCGGCCACATAGAGCCCGTGCGCCGTGATGTAGAGGCGGGCTCGGGCGATCTCGCCGTCGGCGAGGAAGGAGCGTCGCAGCAGTGCCGCCGGCCCGCGCTCGTGCCCGGCGGGCTCGATCAGCGCGGCCTCCCAGTCGTGGGCGGTGAGACCGCGTTCCACGCCGACCGGGTCGCTCCAGTCGGAGACCTCGCCGTCGGTGCCGATGACGCGGACCCGGACCTCGCGCGCCTCGCGGGACGCCAGCGGCCTCGCGGGCCACGGCACCAGTACGGAGTCGGCCGAGTCGACGTGGAAGAACTCGTCGCCGATGGTCAGCTCGTAGGCGGCCTGTCGCCGGCCCTGCCGACTCGCGACCTGCCAGGAGAGCCGCGGGCGGTCCTCCCCGATGCCGAGCGGATCGTCGCGATGTTCGAAACGGACGGCGGAGACCTCATCCACGGCGCAGCTCCGCGACCAGGTCGCCGTAGCGGCCCGCGCTCGGCTTCGGTGTGCGCTCGAAGGTGACAGGGTCGAAGCTGTGCAGCCCGAGCTTGGGCCCGAAGCCGAAGATCCACTCGAAGTTGTCCACAAGAGTCCAGTGGAAGTAGCCGAGCACCGCGACGCCGGCGTCCATCGCCTGCTGCAGACCTGCCAGCGACGGCTCGATGAAAGCGGCGCGTTTCGTGTCGTCGTCCGCCTGCATGCCGTGCTCGGTGACCAGGACCGGCACGCCGCTCACCGCGTAGGCGTATTCCGCGCAGCTCCCGAGCGACGCCGGGTCGGTGCGGTTCATCACCCCGCCCTCGGCGGGTGTGCCGTCGGGGTTCACCGCACGCTTCGCGTCGTAGTGGTGCCGCTCGTAGTTCTGGACGCCGATGAAGTCGTCCTCGCGTGCGAGTTCGAGCCAGGGCTGGTAGACCTCGGCGCGCTTGCGGTCGCGCAGGGTGGGGTCCGGGCCGTGGACGAGGTCGTCCACGACGGCGATCGACAGGCCGACGGGAAGGTCCGCGCGACGCGCCTTGATCGCCGCACGGGCCGCCCGGTGCCCCGCGGCCTGACCCGCGAGCAGGGCGCCGGACTCCTCGGCGAGCGTGATGTTGGTGAGGCGGTAGCGCTCGACGCCGGCCGCCCGGGTGCAGGCCTCCAGCGTCGCGCGCTCCAGGTCCCGGACGAAGTCGGGCAGCCCGGCCCAGGCGAGCATCGGCGGCAGGTTGGGTTCGTTCATCGTCACCGCCACCGCGATCCGGTCACCGAAGGCCGTCATGATCCGGTCGCAGAAGCGCGCGAACCGTTCCGGGGCCTCGGCGTCGAGCCACCCGCCGCGCGCGGCGAACCAGTGCGGGGCGACGAAGTGGTGGAACGTGACGACCGGCGCCAGACCCCGCTCGACGCAGTGGTCGACGATCGCCTCGTAGTGGGCCAGCGCGGCGGCGGAGAACTCGCCCTCCACGGGCTCGACGCGCGCCCACTCGACGGAGAAGCGGTAGGCGTTGAGGTTCAGGGCGGCGGCCAGGTCGACGTCCTCGCGCCAGCGTTCCCAGCCGTCGCAGGCCTTGCCCGACCGCTCTTTGAAGACGGTCGGTGTCACGTTCTCGGCGAACCAGCAGTCACTGTCGACGTTGTCGCCCTCGGTCTGGTGGCCGGCACTGGCCACCCCCCAGAGGAAGTCGGCGGGGAACTGGTGCATGGGATCTCCCTAGGTGGTGCGGGGGTCAATGGGTTTCAGTGGGACGCGCGAAGAGCGGCGACCTCGTCGAGGCGGTGGCAGGCCGCGGAGCCGTCACCGGTGCCGGTGAGCGGCGGCCGCTCGGTGCGGCAGAGGTCCCCCGCGAGCGGGCACCGGTTCACGAACGGACAGCCCGTCGGCGCCGCCGCGGCCGTCCCCGCCACGCCGATGCCCAGCGCTTCGCGCGCGGCGCGACGGCGCGCCTGCTCGGCCGGATCGGGCACGGGTGCCGCCGCGGTCAGCGCCACGGTGTAGGGGTGACGCGGTGCCTGGGTCACCGACTCGACATCGCCCTGCTCCATCACCTGGCCGCGGTAGAGGACCACGACCCGCTGGGAGAGGAACCGGACGACACCCAGGTCGTGCGCGATGAAGAGCAGGGCGAGTCGCCGCTGGTCACGCAGATCGGCCAGCAGGTTCAGTACATGCGCCTGGGTCGAGAGATCGAGAGCGCTGACCGGCTCGTCGAGCACGATCACCCTCGGGTCGCAGACCAGGGCGCGGGCGATCGCCACTCGCTGACGCTGGCCACCGGAGAACTGCGCCGGAGAGCGGTCGATCGCGTCGCTCGGGAGCCCGACCGCCTCAAGGGCGTCCCGGGCCCGCTGCCATTGCTCCTGCTTCGGGACGCGCAGCACCCGGAGCGGCTCCACCAGGGTCTGGCCGATGGTCTGGGCCGGGTTGAGGGAGGAGTAGGGGTCCTGGAATACGGCGCGCAGGTCGATCGCGCTGACCCGGCGCTGCCGCAGCGAGGCCGTGGTGATGTCCGTCCCGTTCAGCGTGACCGACCCGGAACTCGCCGCCTGAAGTCCGAGGATCGCCTTGCCGATGGTCGACTTGCCGGAGCCGGACTCACCGACCAGCCCGAGGGTCTCGCCCGGCGCGATGTCGAAGCTGACCCCGTTCACGGCGGGAGGGGTCCTGTGACGACGTCCGTAGTGAACGACGAGATCCCGCACACAGAGCGCTGACTGGTTCATCGGACGACTCCGGATTCGTTCGGCGTGGCCGTGTTCGGCGCCAGGGCCAGTGGATGGATGCAGCGCGCGGTTCCCGCGCCGTGCGCCGGCGCCGCAGCGATCGGCTCGTGGCATTCGGGGGTGACCAGAGGACACCGGCTCGCGAACCGGCAGCCGGTGGGCCAGTCCTTCGGCGCCGGCACCGTGCCCGGGATCGAGGGCAGCCGGTCCGGGACCGCCTCCCCCTGCGGGATGTGGGGGTTCGCGCCCAGCAGCGCACCCGTATAGGGATGCACGGCCTGGCCCAGGACCTCGGACACGGTCCCCGACTCGACCACTTGACCGGCGTACATGACGGCGACGTCGTCGCACAGGTCCGCCACCACACCGAGGTCGTGACTGACCAGGACGACGGACAGGCCGGTGCCGCGCACCAGTGAGCGCAGCAGGCTGAGGATCTCCGCCTGCACCGTCACGTCCAGAGCGGTGGTCGGCTCGTCGGCGATCAGCAGCTTCGGCGAGCCGGTGAGCGCGAGGGCGATGCAGACGCGCTGGGCCATGCCGCCGGACAGTGCGTGGGGGTGGCTGCGCAGGATGCGCTCGGGGTCGACGATGCCGACCTGGGCGAGCAGGTCGAGCGCGATGCGGCGGGCCTCGGTGCGGCCGACTCCGCGGAAGCGGCGGATGGGCCGGGTGAGCTGGTGGCCGATGGAGAACATCGGGTCGAGCGCGACCATCGGCTCCTGCGAGATCATCGCGATGTCCCGCCCGCGGACGGCCTGGTACTGCTTGTCGGAGAGCCCGACCAGTTCCCGGCCCTCGAAGAGGACGGAGCCGCCGCTGACCTCGACGCCGTCGGGCAGCAGTCCCATCAGCGACCGCGCGGTCATCGTCTTGCCGCATCCGGACTCGCCGACCAGGCCGAGCACGGTGCCGGGCCGGACCGACACCGAGACGCCGGTGACCAGTTCCGTGCCCTCCACGACGCCGACGTGCAGGTCGCGCACCTCCAGCAGGGCTCCATCGGTCCGAGCGGCCGCCCCGCCCGCGGCCGGAGCCGCTGCCCGGGGTCGGCCCGCTCGTCGCACGGGGCGGCGGGCAGGGGCGGTCCGCTCCCGCTCGCCGGCCAGGGCGTCGGCGATCTGGTTGGCCGCGATCACGGTCAGCGCGAGCACGACACCGGTGGGAACCATCATCCAGGGGGCGTCGTAGATGTGCTGCTGAGCGTCGCCGATGAGGCCGCCCCAGCTCGGTGCCGGTATGGCCGGCCCGTAGCCCATGAAGGCCAGGCCTGCCTCGATCAGGATGCCGAGCGCGAAGAGCTGCGCCGCCTGGACGGCGATCGCGGTGGCCATGCCGGGCAGCACGTGCCGCACGTTCACCAGGAGGGAGCCGACGCCGTTCACCTTCGCCGCGTCGACGTAGAGGCGGGTGCGCAGCGACTGGGCCAGCGCGAGCAGGATCCGGTACACCGGCGCGGCGAGCAGAAGCCCGAGAACGGCCATGATGGCCCAGACGTGGACCCCCACCGCGCCGACGAAGGCGAGCAGGATCACGGTGGTCGGCAGGGCCAGGAGCAGTTCGGCGACGCGGCTGAGGGTCCCTTCGACCCTGCGACCGTGCTCGGCGGCGAGCAACGCCATCGGCACGCCGACGCAGAAGGCCACCGCCACGGACAGCAGGGCCGGGCCGATGGAGATCCAGCCTCCGGTGACGATCCGGGAGAAGATGTCGCGACCCAGTTCGTCGGTGCCGAGCCAGTGCCGGCCCGATGGGCCTGCCAGGGCGTGGGCGAGGTCCTGCCGGCCGACCTGGAACGGCACCCACCAGTGCGCGGTCGCCGAGGCGATCACGATCGCGGCCAGCCATGCGGCCGCGAGCACGGTGACGGGGCGGCGCAGCGAGGCCGGCAGTCGGCGCCCGCCGGACGCCGGCTCGGGCACCGCGGCCACCTGGACGGGTTCGGTGAAGACGGTCACGCGGCACGAACCTTCGGGTCGAGGGCGGCGAGGACGAGGTCGAGGACCAGATTGGTGACGACCACGACCACGGTGGCGATGACGACGACGCCCTGGACCGCGGGGAAGTCGTGGGTGTTGATCGCGCCCTGTGCGGCCTGGCCGAGACCGGGCAGCGCGAAGAGCTGCTCGATGATCACCGAGCCGCCGAAGAGGGCGATGAACTGGATGCCGATCACCGACACGACCGGCGCCCCGGCGAAGCGCAGCGCGTGCAGGTAGCGGATCCGCCAGAGCGGCGTGCCGAGGGCCCGCAGGGTGCGGATGTGCTCCTGCTGCAGCGCGTTGGCCATGCCGGCCCTGGTCGTGCGGGCGATGATCGCGGCTCCGGTCAGCCCCAGCGCGAGAACCGGGAGAACGAGGCTCTGGACGTACTGCGCCGGCGAGACCGTGAAACCGACATAGCCGGTGGCGGGCAGCAGGTGCGCCTTCACCGAGAGCAGGTACACCAGCAGGATGCCGAGCCAGAACTGCGGCAGGGAGAGCATGATCCCGCTGGTCACGGTGATCATGCGATCGAGTCTGCCGCGGCGCACCGCCGCCACGACTCCGGCCAGGATCCCCAGGATCGCGCTGAACAGGGTCGCGAAGACGGCCATCGAAGCGGTGACCGGTACGCGCTGCATGAGGTCCGGCCAGATGCCGTGACCGTCGATCAGCGAGACCCCGAGGTCGCTGCGGACGGCGTGTCCGAGCCAGCTCGCGTACTGGGCGACGAGCGGACGGTCCCAGCCGAGCCGGACGTTCTCCGCCGCGATCTGGGCCTTGGTCGCGCCTTCCCCGGCGGTGATGGCTCCTGGGCTGCCGCCGGAGGCGTGCACCAGGAGGAAACTCAGGGCGGACGCCACCAGGACGGTGACGGCACCGAGCCCGATACGACGGGCGACGTAGGTGAACATGACATGAGTTCCTTTCCGTGATCACGGCACCGAGCGCGCTGTCCCGTCGGTCGGCCGACGATCCCGAGGACCGCCGGCCGACCACCGGGAACGGTCAGGCGACCGGCTTGAAAGAGCTCAGCAGCGGGTAGCCGTCGGTGCCGGGATAGGTCGGCGCCTTGAGCACCTTGGCGTTGTAGCCGGCGTACGCGTACTGCTCCGCGACCGGGATCAGCCAGCCCTCGTCGATCAGCGCGCCGTTCAGCTTCTTCAGCGCGGCGGCGTGGTCCGTGCCGGAGGCGTTCGACGCCGCCCCGAGCGCGGCGCCGATCACCGGGTCCTGCGCCTTGTGCGGGTTCGCGAAGCCGCCCACGAGAACCCCCGCGGTGACGCCGATCTCGTTGCTCATCGTCAGCGGGAGGAAGCCGAGCGGCTCGGTGTTGACCGCGGCGAAGAGCTGTCCGGTCGAGGTGGTGACGTCGATCTTCATGTCGACGCCGATCGCCTTGAACTGGTTCTGGAGGAACTCCAGCGCGGCCTGATCGGTCGGGCTGGCGGTGACGGTGAACGAGAACCCGTTCGAGTGGCCGGCCTTCTTCAGTGCCTGCTTCGCCTTGGCGACGTCGTACGCGTACTTGGTGTTCAGCGCGGGGTCGTAGCCGGGCGAGGACTTGGGGAAGGCGTTGGCTGTCGGCTCGGCGCCCTTGGCCACGGTCTTGACGAAGGCGTCCCGGTCGATCGCGTAGCTCAGTGCCAGGCGAACGTTCTTGTCCGCGAACGGCTTCGCACTGACCCCGGTCTTGTCGAAGACCAGCAGGTCCAGCATCGTGCCGCCGTTCTTGGCCAGCGAGACGCCGTTGGACGCCGCGGTCCGCTCCGTGGACGTGTCGATGAGCGACGCGTCGCTCTGGCCGGAGATCTGCGCGTTCAGACGGGCGTTCTTGTCCAGGTAGGGCTTGTAGACGACCGTCTGGAACGGGTAGGTGCCCTTGTCCGTGCCGGGCCGGCGGCTCATCGTGTAGCTGCTGCCCTTGACGGCGGCCCGCATCTTGTAGGGGCCCGAGCCGTCCGGGCCCCGGTTGAGCAGGCTCGGGTCACTGATCGCCTTCGCACCGACGATCGCCCCGGGGACGCCCGCGAGGTTCGTCTGGAACGAGCCCTGCGCGGTGGGGAAGGTGAGCACCACGGTGTCCGCGCTCGGGGCCGTGACGTCCTTGATCTCGGTCGAGCCGCCCTTGGCGAAGCCGGAGTAGGCCTGGAGCTTGGAGTTGCTGCGCCGGTCGAGGTTCGCCTTGACGAGCTGAGCGGTGAGCTTGGAGCCGTCGGTGAAGGTGACACCGGACTTGAGCTTCAGCGTCATCCGGGTCTTGGCCTTGTTGTAGCCGAACGTCGAGACGAGCTCGGGGACGGGCTGACCGTCGGAGCCCTCCGCGAAGAGCGACTGGTAGGCCGACTCGTAGAAGAGCCGCTGGCCGCCGCCGTAGAGCAGCGGGTCGTAGCCCTGCGGTGCCGGGTCGGAGTCGTAGCCGATGGTGAGTGTGGTGCTCGAAGAGCCACCAGCGCTGTTCGTCGAAGAGCCGCACGCCGCCAGAGAGACGGTGGCTACCGCCAGAGCCAGCGTGCTGACTCCCAGACGCTTGAAGGTGAAGCCGGTCATCGAAGCCTCTCGGGTTGTCCAGGTCGGGGTCTTGGCCCGACTTGGGGAGAACAATGAGTGGCGCCAGTCACACAAGTCAGCAATGATTGCCATTGATTGAAACGCGCGCTTAATCGGAAGGTGTTATTCGTGAGCGAGACGGCGGCCGCCCCGGCCCCACGCCGGGGCAAGCGCCCACCGCAGGGAGAACCCGTCATCGACCGGGCACTGTCGCTGCTCGAGGCGTTCGACGCGACGCGGCGGCACCTGACGCTGCGCGAACTGAGCGGGCTGAGTGACATTCCGGTCAGCACGACGCTGCGGCTGGCCAACCGGCTGCTCGCCTGGGGTGCTCTGGAGCGGGACGAAGCCGGCCGGTACTCGATCGGCCTGCGGCTGCTGGAGGTCGCCTCGCTCGCCCCGCGCGGTCACGGTCTGCGCCAGACGGCTCTGCCCTTCATGAGCGACCTGGGAGCGGTCACGCATCAGCACGTGCAGCTCGCGGTGCGCGACGGTCTGGAGGCGACGCTGGTCGAGCGGCTCTCGGCGCACAAGGCGGTGCAGGTGCGGTACCGCGTCGGCGGCAAGATGCCGCTGCACGCGACCGGCATGGGGCTGGCGCTCCTCGCCTTCGCACCCGCCGAGGTGCAGGACGAACTGCTCGCGCGGCCGCTGCACAGCGAGCCGGACAAGGTGTTGATTCCGGCCTCGGCGATGCGGCGCACGCTCGCCGATGTGCGCCGGGAGCGGGTGGCCATCTTCCGCCGTACCGAGCTGGAGACGCTGGTGGCGGTGGCGGCGCCGATCTTCGACGAGCGCGACGAGGCGGTCGCCGCGATCGGCGTGCTGCTCCCCGAACGCGAGGCGCAGCCACGTCGGCTCACCTACGCGGTGAGAATCGCCGCGCAGGGCATCTCGCGTGCCCTCGGCGCCCCCAGCGCGGCCCTGCCGCCGACGGCACTCAGTTCGTGAAGGTGTGCCGGCCGGGGCCGACCACATCCACCTCACCGTTCGGCAGGACGACCTCGGCGGTCGTGCCCGGGGGCACGACGACGTCGAGGAGCAACCGGCCGCCACTGAGCTGCCAGGCCGATTCGATGCGCCCGTAGGGCGAGTCGAGCGCCGCGGAGGCAGCGGTGAGACCGCCGCCAGGGAGCGGGGCCACCCGGAAGCGGCGGTAGGCCGGATCGAGCGGCTTCAGCCCCGCGGTGTGACGGTGGAGGAAGCTGATCACCGCCCCCTTCGAGTAGTGGTTGAGCGACTCGTGGGGCGTGCCGTCGTCCGCGATCCCGTTCCAGCGCTCCCAGAGCGTCGTCGCCCCGCGATCGATCATGTACAGCCAGGACGGCGGACCGTCCTGGAACAGGAGCTCGTAGGCGAGATCCGCCTCGCCGTGTTCGGCCAGCACCGGCAGGAGGAACGGCGTCGCCAGGAAGCCGGTGCCGACATGGGTGCCCGCGGCCCGGACGAGGCCGACGAGCTGCGCCACGGCGTTCGGCACGGCCTCCTCGGGGACGAGCCCGAAGGTCAGCGCCCGCGCGAGGTTGGCCTGGGTGGCGGGACGCACCGTGCCGTCCGCGGCGACGAACTCCGTACGCCAGGCGGCGGTGACGCGACCGGCGAGTTCGGCGTACCGCGCCGACTCCACCGGCTTGTCGAGCACTTCGGCGATACGGGCCATCAGCCCTGCCGAATGCGCGAGGTACGCCGTGGCGACGTCGCTCTTGTCGCCGGCGACGAAGGCGCCGAAGTCGTCGACCTCGTTGCCCGGCTCCAGCCACTCGCCCCAGTGGAAGCCCGTGTCCCACAGATGGCGCTCGTGCGGCGCCTCGGGGCCGGTGCGACCGGGGTGCCGGCCGGTGGCGGCCATCCGCTCGGCCCGGCCGACCCAGCGCACCATGTTCGGCCACAGTTCGGCCAGGATCCGCTCGTCGCCGTACGCGCGGTACAGCTCCCAGGGCACGATGACGACGGCGTCGCCCCAGCCTGCCGAACCCTGCAACGGCCCGGTGGGACCGTCCGGGCCCTCCGCCGGGCCGTGCGGCGAGATGTTGGCGATCGTGCCGTCGGGCCACTGCTCGATCGCGACGTCGCCCAGCCATTTCGCCGAGAATCCGGCGACGTCGTACAGGAACGCGGCCGTCGGCGCGTAGAGCTGCCAGTCGCCGGTCCACCCCGCCCGCTCCCGGTGGGGACAGTCGGTGGGGATCTCGCAGGCGTTGTCCCGGAAGCTCCACACGGCGGCCTCGTGGAGCCGGTTGATCCGATCGTCGCTGCACGAGAACCATCCCGTGCGGCGCAGATCGCTGTGCACCACGACGCCCGTGACGTCCTCCGGCGTCAGATCGTCGGGATGGCCCTCGACGGCGACGTACCGGAACCCGTGGGTCGTGTGCCGCGGCTCGAACACGTCACCGGGCCGGCCGGCGGAGACCACGCGGTCGACCTGTCCGGCGGGAAGCGGCGCGGGCAGGAAGGGCACCGCCGGTCCGAGGTGGTCGGTGGTGAGGTCGCCGTCCTTGTCGAGCGCCTCCCCGTGGACGAGCGTCACCTCGCCGCCCGCCGGGCCGAGGTTGCTCAACCGGACCCAGCCGTTGATGTTCTGGCCCAGGTCGACCAGTTGCCGGTCGCCGCCGCGTCGTACCACCGAGCTCGGCCGTAGCTCTTCGACGCGACGCGTCGGTGGCGCCGGTGACCAGAACAGCGTCTCGTACCCCAGGCCGGCCGGCTCCACCGGGCGCCAGCCGGCCGCTTCTGTGGCCCGCCGGTCGTCGGACACCCCGTCGATCAGGTCGGCGCGGAGGAGGCTCGACGGCCGTGACTCCCAGCCCGTGTCGGTGCCGAACACCTCGGTGGTGCCGTCGGCGTACTCCACGTGCAACTGCGCGAGGAACGCCGTGCGTTCACCCCACTGGTCGACCGCGCGGAAGATCCCGACCTGACCGCGGAACCAGCCGTCGCTGAGCAGCGCCGTCCAGGTGACCGGCCCCGGCCGGAGCAGCGGGGTGGCGTCATAGGCCTGAACCGGGACCCGGGCGGTGTAGTGCGTGTACCCGGGGGTCAGTTCGAGGTCGCCGACCCGGACCCCGTCGAGGAAGGTCTCGTAGAGACCGTGCGCCGTCGCGTACAGCCGGGCGCGGCGCACCGGCTGACGGATGGTCAGGTGCCCGCTCAACTCGTAGGCGGGGCGCGGGGCTTGTGGGAGCGGATCCGGTTCACCGGGCCGGATCCACGAAGCGGTCCAGTCGCCCGCGGCGAGCAGGCCCGTCTCGAAGCCCGCCGCGGCCGACCAGCCGGACTCCCCTCGGTCGGTCCGTACCCGCACCCGCCAGCTCACCGGCAGCGCCGATCCGACCGGATCGAACGGCCATGGCCGAAGAACACTTTCGGCGGACCCGACCCAGTCCGAGTCGTGCACCACGCCACCGAACTCCGCCCGGATCCGGTACGCGCTCTGGGTGCGCGTGCCCTCCGGGAGCCGCCACGACAGCCGGGGCGCGGGCTCACCGAGCCCGAGCGGGGAACCGAGGTGCTCGACGGCCAGCGCGGCGGGCGGGGTCGGCGCGCTCATGCGCCGGCCGGCACGGGCCGACAGACCGTGGCCGCGATCAGGTCCAGCGCGTCGGCGGTCGGCCCCAGCGTGGCCGGGAGATTGAGGTAGCCGTGCATCATCGAGCGCACCAAAACCTGGCGCACGTCCACGCCCGTGGCCGCGAGCGCCGCCGCGAAGGCCTCGCCGGAGACCCTCAGGTCGTCGTACTCGGCGTTGAGCACCAGCGTCGGGCACATCCCTCGCAGGTCGGCGAGGATCGGGAAGGCGTATCCGTCGGCCTTGCTGAGCGGGCCGCCGAGGTAGTTCTGGTTGAGGAAGCCGTGCGCCTCCGGCGGGAAGTGGAACACCTGGGGCACCTGGCTCATCAGCCCGGCCAGCTCGGGACCGAGCGGCGGGAGCACCGCGTGCGCGACGCCGTAGGCGAAGATCAGGTGGGCGGGGGGCCGGCGGTCCTCGTCGCGCAGCTTCAGGGCGGCTCCGGCGGCGAGGTTGGCGCCCGCGCTGGCCCCGCCGACGGAGATCCATTCGGGATCGACGCCCAGTTCGGCCGCGTTCTCGCGGACCCAGCGCACCGCGGCCACGACGTCGTCGTGGGGCACCGGGTAGTGCACGCCGTTCTGGCACAGCCGGTAGTCGACCGAGACCACGACCGCGTCGGCGCGCTGCGCGACCTCCCGCGAGGTCCAGTCCGCCTCGGGCATGTCCAGGTCGCCCATCATGAAGGCGCCGCCGTGCATCCACACGAGTGCGGGACGCCCGGTCGCCCCTGGACGCTCGCCGTAGATCCGTACCGGCACCGGACCGTGCGGCCCGGGCGCCCGTGCCGCGCGAACCGCGACGTCGGGGACTTCGTAGTCCGGCCAGGACTCGAACGCGACCCGCCGCTCGGCGTACTGCGGGTCCTCGAAGAAGGCTTGCATGCTGGGAACACCCTCGATGTGCGCGAAGCGCTGGAGGGTCTCAGGATGAATCGGCATGCGTCGCAGCGTTCCGGTCGCGTTGATCCACGTCACCTGGCCGCTCCATTCAATGGAACGCCGGGACCGGCTGAACGGAACGTCAGGACCGGCCCGAGTACCGGAGCCGGCGGACCCGGACCGCGCCCTCGGTCGCGAACGGCCCGACGACCCGGCCCGTGAACGCCTTGGCGGTCTCGAAGCACCAGTGCCGGCCGTCCAGTTCGGCGAGCGTCACGTCGTCGTCGCCCACCCGGGCCGTCAACCGGATCCGGTCGCCCCCGACCGCACCGGCGGAGAAGTCGGAGGGCGGCGGCGCCGACGCGATGGTGAGCTCGACGTCCCCGCACGGCAGGGTGGCGTGCCAGGTCCGGTCGAATCCCGCCACCACCACCCGCGCCTCGACCTCGACCCCGGTCGCGGTGGCCCGGGCTTCCAGCGCCACCAGGTTGTCCTCCGCGTTGCGGAAGGCGAGGCCCCCGCGGCCCTCCCGGACGTCGAGCACAGCGCTCACGACGGCACCCGGATGCCGCTGCCGCCGCCCGACGAAGGCCGGTCGTGGGCCGTCCAGCCCGGTGTGAGCGGCAGTGCGGCGGATGAGGAGTCCGTCCGGCGTGGGAGTGGCGACCGCGGCCGGCAACTGGCGTACGGCGATCCACACCGGGTCGGTCAGCGCGTCCGGCGCGCCGAGGTCGTACGTGACCTCCTCGTCCGGCACCGGAGGCAACTCGGTCAGCCGCGCGCTCGGCCAGTCGTCGGCCCAGTCGACGTCGGCCAGGAAGGTCTCGCGGCCCAGGGGCGAGAACGACTGCGCCAGCCCCACCGGCCGGACCCCGAGGCAGACGAGCGCCGTCCCCGAGTCGGTCTCGACCAGGTCGGCGTGGCCGAGGTTCTGCTCCGGCCCGCCGGTGCCGGCGGCGGTGAGGACCGGATTGCCCGGGCAGCTCTCGAACGGTCCGTCCGGTCTTCGGGCGCGGGCCACCGTGACGGCGTGGCCGCGGTCCGTGCCGCCCTCGGCGACCACCAGGTACCACCAGGCGCCACGCCGGTACAGGTGCGGGCCCTCGGGCGAGTAGCCGCCGCTGCCGGCCCAGACCGCACGGGGTGTGTCGATGGCCCGGCCGGTCGTCAGGTCGACGCGGACCTGCTGGATCGGGTCGGGATGGCGGGCGAACGTGACGATGGCGGTGCCGTCGTCGTCCCAGGCGAGATCGGGGTCGATCCCGTCGACGGCGGGGATGCTCACGCCGTCGCTCCACGGGCCGGCCGGATCGGTCGCCGTGAAGACGACGCAGCCCCGGCCGCCGAGGAAGACGGTGACGATGAGGTGGAAGAGGCCGTCGCGGTGGCGCAGTGTCGGGGCCCAGACTCCGCCGGGCGTCGGAATCCGATCGAGTTCGACCTGCTCCGGCCTGGTCGCCACATGACCGATCTGGCGCCAGTCCCGCAGATCGGTGCTGTGGTAGACCGGCAGGCCCGGCAGGTATTCGAACGACGAGGTGACGAGGTAGTAGTCGTCACCGACCCGCACCACGCTGGGGTCCGGGTTGAACCCCGGGATCAGCGGACGGGTCATGGCGTGACGAGCGTCCGCAAGAAGGCGAGCGACTGCTGTTGCAGGGCGGTCACATCCTCCGCGCCGTCCCAGAAGTGGCTCGCGCCGGGCACGAGCACCAACTGCGCGGACCCTCCCGCCGCGGTCAGGGCCGCGGTGAAGTCGACGCTCTGCGCGGTGGGCACCATCGTGTCGCTGTCGCCGTGCATGACCAGCACGGGCGGCGCGTCGGCACGCACGTGACTGATCGGGCCGGCCTCGCGGGCGAGGTCCGGGACCTTCGCGGCGGGTGCTCCCAGGAAGAGCGCCTCGCGCGTCCGCGGATCGTCGGGGTCGGGCATGGCGGTCAGGTCGGTGACCGGGAACCACGCGACCGTTCCGGCCACGGGGGAGCCGGTCAGTGCGGCCAGCAGGGCGAGGTGCCCGCCGGCGGAGTCGCCCCAGAGGAACACCTGCCCCGCGCCGACCCCGCGGGACGCCATGATCCCGGCGACGGCGGCGACCGCGGCGCGGACGTCGTCGGCCGCGGCCGGATAGGTCGCCTCGCCACTGAGCCTGTAGTCGATCGCCGCCACCGCGAAGCCCGCCCGCACCATCGCGGGGTAGAAGTCCTCACCCAGGCGCGGCAGCGGGTGACGGCGCGAACCGCGTCGCCACCCACCGCCGTGCACGTGGACGATGACCGGCACCTCGACGGCATCCGCCGCGGACACCGCGTCGGGCAGGTACAGGTCGAGTTCGAGCGGGCGGAAGCCAGGGATCACGGCGTACTCGACGTCGTCGAACCGCCTCATGCCGCACCGCTCGTGAGCTGCTCCGCACCCTTGTGGAACCGGCCGCCCTGCACGATGGCGACGAGGTTCCCGGCGTCCTGCAGCACGGTCACGTCCTTCGTCGGGTCGCCGTCCACGACGAGGATGTCGGCCAGGTACTCCGGCGCCAGGAGGCCGACCGGGAGGTCGAGGACCTGACCGCCGTGGAAGGTGGCCGCCTTGAGTGCCTCGAGCGGGCTGTAGCCGAAGAGCCTGACGAAGAGTTCGAGGTCGCGGGCGTTGCGGCCTATGGGGTTGTTGGGGAAGCCGTAGTCGCCGCCCGGCAGCACGCGCAGGCCGCGCCTGCGGAGCTCGGGGTAGAGCTCCGTCATCGCGTCGAGCGCCTTCACCGAGCCCATCTTCTGGGCCATCGCGGTGTCGATCCCGAACTCCTCGCCTTCATGGACGTTGGCCCACATGATGCCGACGGCGGGCGAGAGGAAGATCGAGTCCTTCGCCTCGTCGAGCAGATCGATGGCCTCCTGGTCGGCGTAGGAGCAGTGATAGATCGAGCGGAAGCCGCTGGTGACCGCCCGCTTGATCGACTCGGGGTTCTGGGCATGGCAGTTGAGCCAGACACCGGACTCGCGCGCCTGCTCACCGGCGGCCCGCGCCTCCTCGGCGCTGTACTGCGTCACCATCGACCCGCCCTCGAAGAAGACGTCGTCGTTGCTCATCAGCAGCTTGACGCTGTCGAAGCCGATCGCGGCCTGCTCGCGGATGAACGCGCGCACCGCGTCCGGCCCCGTCTTCTGCTCACGGGGGCCGTCGGGGCCCATCTGCACCGGGTTGTTGTCGCGCTCGAACGACGCGGCACGCATCCGCGGTCCCACCGCGGCGCCTGCCTCGATCTGGTCGCGGAGGATCACCTCGGTCGGTACGGGGGTCAGCGAGCCGGCCGAGTAGGCGCTGGTGAAGCCCTGGTCGAGCAGGATGCGCGCGTTGCGCTTCGCGATCTCCAGGTGTTCGTCCGGCGTCGGCATGTGGTGGAAGAAGCTGACGTCCAGCGGCGGGTTGAAGGAGGTGTCGATGTGCCCGACCGCCGAGGGGAAGGTCAGATGGCAGTGCGACTCGGTCATGCCCGGCATGACCGTCCTGCCGGTGCAGTCCACGATCCGGTCGCCCGGTCGCCTCTCCACGCCACCGCCGACGACGACCGCCTCGATCGTCTCGCCCCGGACGACCACATCGGCACGGACGGCCGGGGTGCCCGAGCCGTCGAAGACGTTGCCGTCGACGAAGAGGATGCGCTGCTCCGACATCTCAGGCCCCGATCATGTTGTAGCCGCCGTCGGCGACGAAGTAGCTGCCGGTGATGTGCTGGGCGTCCGCGGTCGCGAGGAAGAGTGCCGTGCCGGCGATCTCCTCGGGCTTCGGGATGTGGTGCATCGGGGTCATCTCCCGCAGCTTCTCGCCGCGTCCGTTCTTGTAGTCCTCACGGTTGAGCATGCGCTCGGTCTCCATGAATCCGGGCGCGAAGGTGTTGACCCGCACCTTGGGCGCGAACGCCTGGGCGTAGGACTTGGTGATGCCGAGGATGCCGTACTTCGCGGCCGCGTACTGCGGAGCCCGTGCGCTGCCCCGGACGACGACCGTGGACCCGACATTGACGATCGAGCCGCCGCCGGGCTGCTCCAGCATCCGGGAGCCGAATTCGTGGGTGCACACCAGGGTGCCCTTGAGGTCGACGGCGAGTGTGTGGTCGATCGCCTCCTCGGTGATCTCACGCCAGGACATCTGGTCGCTGGCCATGTCGCCCACGTTGTTGATCGCCACGTCGACCCGGCCGAAGTGGCCCCACACCTCGTCGGCCATGCGCGTGATCTGCGCCCATTCGACGATGTCGGCCTGGACGAGGAAGGCCTTGCGTCCCTCGGCCTCGACCCGGTCGGCCGTACGGCGTGCGCCGGCCTTCGAGCTGCGGTAGTGGATCGCCACGTCGGCGCCCTCCTGGGCCGCCCGGACGGCGATCTCGGCGCCGAGGCCGGTGCCGGCGCCGGTGACCAGGACGACCTTGTCGGTGAAGCGCTGCGGAAGATTCATGGTCTGCCTTTCAGACGAGGGTGCGTCCGCCGTCGACGTACATGACGTGACCCGTCACGAACGCGGACTGCGTGGAGCAGAGGAAGAGCAGGGGTGCGACGACGTCGTCGGCGGTGCCGAGCCGGCCGGCCGGAACGAGACCGACCATGCCTTCGCGCATGCCGGGCCTGTCGAGGTAGGCGCGCGTCAGGTCGGTCTCGGTGTATCCGGGCGCGACGGCGTTGACCGTGACGCCGTGCGGCGCCCATTCGCGAGCCATGACGCGGCAGAGCTGGTTGACCCCGCCCTTGGTGGCGGCGTACGGGGCGTGGTTGGCGTGCGCGAGCAGTCCGGAGACCGAGGACAGCAGGACGATCCGGCCGTAGCCGCCGGACACCATCAGGGCGCCGGCCGCCTGGGCGGTCCACACGGCGCTCTTGAGGTTGACGTCGATGATCCGCTCCCAGACGTCGTCGGGCGTCTCCAGCACCGGGCGGCGGTCGTTGATGCCGACCGCGTGCACGAAGACGTCGAGGCCGCCCATCGTCGCGGCGCTCTCGTCGACCGCGGAACGAGCGCTCCCCGGGTCGGTGAGGTCGGCCGCACGGGTCTCGATCGAGAGTCCCGCCTCCACGGCCTGCTTGGCGAGGGCGGCGAGTCGCTCCTCGTCGACATCCGTGACGGTCACGCGGGCACCGTGCCGGGCGAGGCCGAGGGCCGCGGCCGCGCCGATACCGCCGGCACCGGCCACCAGGGCCGCGCGATGATCAAGTCCGAGCCAGTCATCCATGCGAGGGATGTAAGGCGATGGCGTGTGATCCGCACTACGTTCGTTCCAATCATTGGAACGTGCGGACATTCGATGCCATTGCTCGGCACGGCACCGCCTGCACTCCGGTGCGCGCACGACACTCGGCACCATGACTCGGTTGCCCCGCCTCACCCCAGATGAACTCGACCTCGACCAACGCCCCCTCTATGACGCGATCACCGGAGGGCCCCGCGCCGGAGGTCCCCAGCTCTTCGCCCTCACCGACACGGAGGGAAGACTCAACGGCCCGTTCAACGCGATGCTGTTCGCACCCGGAGTCGGGGCGGCCCTCCAGGAGCTGGGCTCGGCGATCCGTTACCGGACCTCGCTCAGCGGCCGAATCCGCGAACTCGCCATCCTCGCGGTCGCGGCCCACTGGGACTCGGCCTTCGAGCGCTACGCCCACGAGCCGATCGGCCGGGCCGCGGGTCTGACCGACGCGGAGATCGCCGCGGTGGGTGCCGGCACGGCGCCCGAGCTCCCGGACCCGGCCGAAGCGGCGGCCCTCGATCTGGTGCGGGTCCTGGTCGCGAGCGGTGACGCCGACGACGCCGTCTTCGACCGGGCCGTTTCATTGAACGGCATCGAGGCGGTGGTGGAGCTCACCACCCTGGTGGGCTACTACGCAACGCTCGCGCTGCAGTTGCGCGTCTTCCGCGTCGGACCACCAGGAGACTCCGCATGAAACTCGTGACCTTCAACGACGGCCAGGTCGGCTACATCGACGGCGAGTCCGTCGTCGAGCTCGACGTCCCGTCGATGCGCGACTACTTCGAGCGGGAAGGGGAGGCCGAGGAGACCGGGCGCCGCTTCCCGCTCGGGGAGGTCACCCTGCGGGCGCCGATCGTGCCCAAGAAGTTCTTCCACACCGCCGGGAACTTCACCGACCACCACGACGAGCTGACCGCCGTCGACTGGTCGCACCCGGTGCACAAGGGGATCGTCTTCTTCCAGAACGTCGACGCGATCATCGGTCCCGACCAGCCGATCGTGTACCCCGAGGGGCTCACGAAGGAGCTCGACTACGAACTCGAACTGGCCATCGTGATCGGCAAGAGCGGAAAGTTCTTCGGCCCGGAGGAGGCCGAGGACTACATCGCCGGCTACACGGTCTTCAACGACATCACCGCGCGTGACATCCAGCGCCGCGAGATGCAGTCGGGCGTCTTCTCCTTCTCGAAGGGGATCGACACCTTCTGCCCCATCGGTCCCTGGATCGTCACGAAGGACGAGGTTCCCGACCCGCACGCGCTCGCGATGGAGCTCCGGGTCAACGGCGAGCGGCGGCAGACCGGCAACACCCAGAAGATGATCGTCTCGATCCCGCACCTGGTCGCCTACCACTCGGCCCAGGGCTACACGGCCGGTGACATCATCACCACCGGCACGATCTCGGGTGTCGCCGCCGTGCAGCCGAACCCGTTCGACTTCTACCTCCAGCCCGGTGACCGCATCGAGGCGGAGATCGAGGGCGTCGGCACGCTGCGCAACCACGTGGTCGGTTGGAAGGACGCGCACGACACCGAGCCGTTCTCCATCGACCTCTACGGCCCGGCGAACTGAGGCGGAACAGATGCGACTGGCCACGCTTTCCGACCGGGCCGTCCTGCTCACCGAGGACGGCGCGGTCGACATCGCCCACGCCTCCTCGGGGCGCTTCGGCCCGGACCCCATGGACGTCCTGACCGACTGGACCGGGTTCCGGGCCTGGGCCGCGAGCGCCGAGCTGCCCGCGGCGAGCCCGTACCGGACCGCCGATCTGGACGCGCCGGTCCCGCGACCGCGCCAGGTCTTCGCGGTGGCGCTGAACTACCGTCCGCACGCCGCCGAAGCGGGCTACGTCCCGCCCGAGATCCCTCTGCTCTTCACCAAGTTCCCGAGCTGCGTCGTCGGCCCGGCCGCGGAGGTCGAACTGCCCAAGGGCAATGTCGACTGGGAGCTGGAGATGGTCGCCGTCATCGGCGCGTCCTGCCATCGGGTGCCGGCGAGCGAGGGCTGGGAGGTCGTGGCCGGGCTCACCGTGGGGCAGGACCTCTCCGAGCGCGTCCTCCAACTCACCGGCAAACCACCGCAGTTCTCGCTGGGCAAGTCGTATCCGGGCTTCGGCCCGACCGGTCCGGCGCTGGTGACCCCCGACGAGCTGCCGGACCGGGACGACATCGCGATCGAGTGCCTGCTGAACGGCGAGAGCGTCCAGGCGGCGCGCACCAGCGAGATGATCTTCTCCGTTCCGCGGTTGGTGGAGTTCATCAGTGCGGTGTGCCCGCTCTTCCCCGGCGACCTGATCTTCACCGGGACCCCGGCGGGGGTGGGCAACCGTCGCGTTCCGCAGCGGTTCCTCGGCCCCGACGACGTGCTGGTCAGCCGGATCGACGGTCTGGGCGAGATGCGCCAGACCTTCCGCTGAACGCGCCCCGCGCCGGCCGCCACCCAGAAGGCCGGCGCGGGTCCGCTTCGCCGGAGTCCGGACCGCGGCTACGACACGCGGGCAGCCTGATGCGCGAAGGGGAGGGATGCCCGGGGGCCACCGGGACGAGTCGGCACCGGTCGGGCATGCGCCGGACGACCTCGTAGGCCACCGCCGCTCCCAGGCTGTGGCCGAAGGGGACCAGCGGTCCGTCCCCGCGGACCGGGGCGAGCACGTCGGGCCCCTGGTCCGCGAGGACGCGCACATCGGTGTGAAGAGAAGCTCGCGCCCCCGGTTTTCCACGCCCCGGATACTGCGCGCATGCCGTCCGCTCTCCGGGAAAACGACGGACGACGACACGGATCACAGGGAGTGGAGCTGGGCGAGGGTCTGCTGGAGCTCGTCACGCAGCGCTCGTCCGGCTGCCTCGGCATCCCCCTGCACGACGGCGTTCACCAGGTCGGCGTGCCCCGCGTCGCCGTGGTTCGGATCGTCGGAGCGAAGGCTGAGCAACTCGACCAGATCGAGCAGCCGTCGCTGCAGCACCGGTACGAACTCGGTGAACAGGCTGGTGAGCACAGGGTTGTGGGCCGCGGCGACCACTGCCTGGTGCAGGGCGATGTCGGCCCCGACGAACTCGGCGTTGCCGGCGTTCGCGGCGTCACGGCGCGTGGCCAAGGCCTCGTGGAGGGCGGTGATGTCGTCCTCGGTCCGGCGCCGCGCGGCCAGCTGCGCGGCCTCGACCTCGATGAGCATCCGCACCTCGTAGACGTCCGTGATGGCCGCCTGGCGGAGTCGGGTGGACCAGTCCTCCCTGGGCTCGGTCGCGATGACGAAGACCCCGGATCCCTGGCGTGCCTGCACCAGTCCCGCGCCGGCCAGTGCGCGCAGGGCCTCGCGAACGGTGGAGCGCCCCACGCCGAGGGACTTGGCGAGGGCGGTCTCGCCGGGGAGCTTCGTCCCCAAGGGCCACTCGCCGCCGGTGATCTGCTCGCGCAGGTGTTCCGTGGCTTGTTCGACCAAGGGGGACGGCCGCAAGGCACCCAGTGACATATGAGGTTCACCTTCCTTCACCCCTCAGGTTGTCTGAGGAGCTGAGTTGTCGCTACTGTACCTCGCATGCTGCCGCACGAGCTCCTTCTCCTCGGCTGCCGCTGCGGGGCCTGACACGACCGGCACCCCGCAGCGGGGTACGGGGCTGCGCCGGTCACACGATGGCCGACCGAAAGAGGTTCAGCACACCATGGCAGCTCCCTCTCAGAGCACGGCGTTTCCCACCCTGCGCACTCCCGCCGGTGACGTCCCGGCGGACGCGCCGCGCTGGAACCCCCAGCGGTCGAGCGCGATGCCGCACCACCGCTACCAGCCCGCGCACCAGCGGGTCGCTCTGCCCCTGACGGACCGCACCTGGCCCTCGCGCCGGATCGAACGGGCCCCGCTGTGGGTGCCGGTCGACCTGCGCGACGGCAACCAGGCACTGGCCGAGCCGATGGACACCGAGCGCAAGCGCCGGATGTTCGACCTCCTGGTCACCATGGGCTTCAAGGAGATCGAGGTCGGCTACCCGTCCGCCAGCCAGACCGACTTCGACTTCGTACGGCACCTGGCCGACAGCGGCGCCGTCCCCGACGACGTGACCATCTCCGTGTTCACCGCGGCCCGCGAAGACCTGATCGACCGGACCGTCGCCTCCGTCGAAGGCCTCCCCCACACCCTCGTACACCTCTACACCGCGACCGCGCCCACCTGGCGGAACGTCGTCCTGGCCCGCTCCCGCGCCGAGGTCCACCGGCTGATCCTGGACGCCGCCGGCCACCTGATGCGCAAGGCCGGACAGCGGCCGGGCGCCGACATCCGGTTCGAGTTCTCCCCCGAGGTCTTCAACCTCACGGAGCCGGATTTCGTCCTGGAGGTCTGCAACAGCGTGACCGAGTTGTGGGAGGCGAGCCCCGACCGGCCGGTGGTCCACAACCTGCCCGCGACCGTGGAGATCGCCACGCCCAACGTGTACGCGGACCAGATCGAGTACATGGACCGCCACCTGGCACGCCGCGACTCGGTGATCCTCTCCGTCCACCCGCACAACGACCGCGGCACGGGCGTCGCCTGCGCCGAACTCGCCGTGCTGGCGGGGGCGCAGCGTGTGGAGGGCTGCCTGTTCGGCAACGGCGAGCGCACCGGGAACGTCGACCTGGTGACGCTGGCCCTCAATCTGTACGCGCAGGGCGTGAACCCGATGGTCGACTTCTCCGACATCGACGCGGTGCGCGAGGTGGTGGAGCACTGCAACCGGCTGCCGGTCCACCCCCGCCACCCCTACGGCGGCGACCTCGTGCACACCGCCTTCTCCGGCACCCACCAGGACGCCATCGCCAAGGGCCTGGCCCATCACGCCGAGCAGGCCGCCGAACAGGGCGTCGCCGCCGAGGAGATGCCGTGGGCGGTGCCGTACCTGCCCATCGACCCGGGTGACATCGGCCGTACCTACGAGGAGGTCATCCGTATCAACTCCCAGTCCGGCAAGGGAGGCATCGCCCACCTCCTGCACACCCACCAGGGGCTGAACCTGCCCCCGTCGATGCGCCCGGACTTCTCCCGCACTGTGCAGCACGTCACCGACTCCACCGGCCAGGAGCTGAGCCACAAGGAGCTGTGGGAGCTCTTCCGCACCACCTACATCGCCCCGGCTCTGGACGGCCCGGTCGCTCTTGCTTCCTGGAACGCCACGGAACCCGCCCCCGGCGAGCACCGGTTCACCTGCACCCTGCGCACCGGCGGGCAGGAGCACTCCTGCCACGGCACCGGCAACGGACCGTTGTCCGCCCTCGCCGACGCCCTGCGGACCGTGGGCGTCAGCGTCGACATCCTCGGCTACACCGAGCACTCCACCGGCACCGGGCCGGGCAGCCCCGCCGTGGCCTACGCCGAGTGCCGTGTGAACGGCGTGACCTGCTGGGGCGCGGGCTGGGACACCTCCGTCCTGACCGCGTCGGTCCACGCGGTCATGGCCGCCGTCAACCGCTGCGAACAGGCCTCCTCGTGACCACGGCACCGGTACTCCACGCGCAGGACGTGGAGCCCGTCCGCGACGGCGGCGCGATCCTGAGCGACGTGCCGCCGACCGTACGGACCGGCGAGCGGCTGCGCCCTGCCCGGCCCCGACGGCGCGGGCAGGACCACCACCACCGATCGCACCGGGTTGTCGAGCGAGAGCGGATCCTCGGTGCGCGGGCGCGGCGGGACGGGACAAGCGGCCGGGTCGCCCGGCCCTACGCCGGTGAAAATTGGTGGGGGGGGTGCCCCTTCTTCGGGGACGGCTCAGTGACGCGTGGGACGTGGGCGTCCGAGCGCGAACCGGCTCGGTCCGGGCTCTCCGCGTACCAGCGCGGCCGCCAGCTCGCCGATGACCGACGCGAACTTGAAGCCGTGCCCGGAGAACCCTCCCAGCACGGTGACCGGGCCCTGCCGGTCGATGACGAAGTCATGGTCGGGGGTGGTGGTGTACAGGCAGGTCACGGCCTCGGGCGCGGTGTGGTCCACGCCGGGGAGCCAGCGCTCGGCGTACGCCGCCAGCTCTCGCAGGATCGCGGCGTCCGGGGTGCGGTCGCGCCGGTCGGGGTCGACGACCGGGCCGACGCCGTGGAAGCCCGCCTTGACGCCGTCGGTGCTGCCGAGTCCGTACACCCCGTCCGCGGTGAGGCCGTCCACGGGCAGCGCGGCGCCCGGGTGGTGAATGTAGCTGGGCCAGGTGAGCGCGTCCGCCGCGGGGAAGTGCGCGGGCTGCTCCTGGGTGACACGCAGCACCGGCACGCCGCCGACCGGCGGAGCGGTACCGCCGCCCAGCATTCCGGGCGCCCAGCCGCCGACCGCGACCACGACCGCATCGGCGCGCAGTTCCTCCTCCGTGTCCGTGACCACCCGGACCCCGGCGTCGCCGTGCACCGACAGCCCGGTCACCCGGACGCCGTGCCTGACCTCCGCGCCGTGCGCCCGCGCCGCCTGCTGGAAGGCGGTGACCGCCTCGTCGGCGTGCAGGCGTCCGGCCTCCGGGTGGAAGACCGCACCGGTGTCGGCGCGCAGCCCCGGCCAGCGCTCGGCGACCTCCTCCGGGGCCAGCCGCTCGGCAGGGTGTCCGGCGACGGTCAGCGCCTCGTACAGTGCCTCGGTCGTGGCGGCCGGGCCGTGGTCGACGGCTCCGGTGAGGGTGAGCACCTGCCGTCCCGTCTCCTGCTCCAGCCGCCGCCACAGCGGCAGCGACCGCACGGCGAGGCCGACGTAGAAGGGATCCGTGTAGGCCAGCCGGAAGATCCGCGAGGTGCCGTGCGAGCTGCCCCGGTCGTGGCCGGGCGGGAAGCGCTCCAGCAGGGTGACGCGGTCACCCTGGGCGGCGAGCCGCCACGCGGCGGACGAACCCATGACCCCGCCACCGATGACGACGACTCGACGAGAAGACACGATGCTCGATCCTTTGGTGAACGGTCCGGACCGACCGGGCAACCGGACGCTCCGAAGTTTTCCGGTCCGACCTGCAACTTTCTATCAGCCGTCAGCCCGGAGCGAACCGGCCGGGTCTCCGCCGCCGGCCCCCTGTGCCCGTCGACACGCCGCCGTTCGCCCAACGCTCGAATGAGGAAACCAGTGCCGTGCCGCAGGCGCCACGGACCCCCTCGTCGCACGCGCTGTGACCAGGACGGATAGTTGGCACTGGGCAACGTTCGTGACCTGCGCTGATGCCAACTGGCTCCAGCATGTCGAGGCCCGGAATCAGAGAGATAGCTGGCACTTCGGTACACCGCAGGTCAGGGGGTGCTTCTCGTCCCGGGGGCTCAGATCCACCCACGCAGGCTCCACGACGTCCGGCTCGGCCTGGGGGATGTCCCGAGCGAGGTCACGGCGGCCCACAGGATGCGCGTGTGCTTTACGCCGTCGAGCAGGTGGCCGACATCTGGCGGCCGTACGCCGACATCCTGCGGGCCGAGACGGTCACCCGTCCGGTGATCGACGCCGACGGCGACAACCATGCGGCTGTCGACGGCCTCGTCCGGGCCATGCTCCGTTGACGTCGTCCCGTGGAGATCAGGCGCATCGGTCGGCGTGCCGGGTGTGTGCGGGACGCGGATGTCCAGGCTTCCCCTCGAAGCTCGGGGTGCGGTGCGGCGACAGCGAGCTGAAATAGGTTGTAGAAACTTGCAGCAAATTCTTCCATGAGTCTTGTCGACTCCTCCGCGCGGTGGCACTCTCTTCCCCGCGCGGTGCGGCGCTCCCGGGTCGGGTCCCGGTGTCGCGGCAACCGTCGCCGCGGACGGTCCCACCCACGGCACTGCCCTGCCCTGCCCCCGGAGCCGCACATGCATCTCACCCTCCACACGCCCGCAGCTCCCAGATCCCGGATCCCGGAGACCGCAGGCCACCCCCGCCTCCACCACCCTCCTCGCTGCCGTCACACCGCTCGCCCTGGTCGGCGGCAGCACGCCCGCAGTGGCCTCGCCGCCCGGCAAGGGCAACGACGTCTTCGCCAACCTGTTCCGGTGGAACCGGAACTCCGTCGCGTCCGTGCACCTGACCGGTCGTGACCGGCGACGCGAACGGCAACGCAACGGTCGCCGTCGTGCCCGAGGACGCGGTCGCCGTTGCCTTCGCCGTCGACGTCAACAGCCCTTGCACGGGCGGCAGTTGCGGCCAGACGGGCAGGGCTCCGTCGCCCTCGACGAGTACCCCGACACCTACTACGGCCAGAACGTGGACGTGGTCCGCTCCATCGCGGCGCCGGGCAACGGGAACACCGCCGCGCTGGTCCCACTCTCGGCCGCCGGCTACCCAACCTGGTCGACCGCGCTGACCTTGCCGTCCAACTCGAGCTTCGCCTAGCACCTCAAGAAGAACCCGGACGGAACGATCACCTGGCAGAGCGACCCCACCCGCTCCTGCACCACCCCCGCCTCCGGAGCCGTCACCCACAACGACTCCTGGCGCTGACACCGGCCGGCCACTCCAGGTCCCCGGGGACCCGTCGGCTCCCCCGCCGCTCGCGTCCCCACCCCCGCGCTCCGACTCCACCCCACCCCGCCCGACGACGGTAGGTACGGACAGCAGGCCGCTGCGTGTACCTGTCGACCCTCGGCATGCCCGGAGGCACTCCCCTTCATGAGCCGCAGACCACACCCCCGCGCCGGAACGCGCAGAGCCGCCGTCCTCGGCGTGTCCGCCGTCCTGCTGAGCGCCGGCACCGTCTCCCTCTCCTCCTTCCCCGCCAGCGCCGCCGCGCCGAGCGCGGTCACCCTGGCCGGAACCTTCGACAGCGAGATCGGCTGCTCCGCCGACTGGCAGCCGGACTGCCCGCAGGCCCAGATGTCCCCACATGCGGACGGCACCTGGACCGCCTCGTTCAACGTCCCGGGCGGCAGCTACAGCTACAAGATCGCGATCAACGACAGCTGGACCGAGAACTACGGCGCGGGCGGCACGGCGGGCGGCTCAGACATCTCGATGACCGTCCCCGCAGGCGGCGAGGTCGTCGACTTCGTCTACGACCCCACCACCCACCTGGTCACCGACGACTCCGCCCGACCCGCCGTCACGGCGGCCGGTGACTACCAGTCCGAGCTCGGCTGCACCGCGGACTGGTCCGCCACCTGCGCCACGACGCGGATGACCGACCCCGACGGCGACGGCGTCTACACCTACAGCACCACCGCGATCCCGGCCGGCAGCTGGAACACCAAGGTGACCCTGGGCCAGTCCTGGACCGTGAACTACGGCGCGGGCGGCGCGGCGAACGGCGCCAACATCGCCTTCGACGTGCCCTCGGCCGGGGCGACCACCACCTTCTCCTACAACTCGGCGACCCACTGGATCACCGTCGTGAGCAACGGCGGCGGCACGTCCTCGCTGAACACCCTCGGCGCGCTGTACACCCCGACCGGCACCACCTTCCGGCTCTGGTCGCCGGACAGCTCCAACGTCAGCGTCAGCGTCGGCGGCAGCAGCCACCCGCTCAGCCCTACGACCCTCAGCGGCTACACGAACGTCTACCAGACCGTCATGAGCGGGGACCTGAAGGATCAGACGTACCAGTTCTACGTCGGCGGTGTGGCCGTCCCCGACCCCTACGCCCAGATGACCACCCCCGGCACCACTCAGGGCGTGGTCGTCGACACCGCCGCGGTGACGCCCACCGGCGGCAGCTGGGCGGCGCGCCCGGCCCTGACGAACCGTGAGGACGCGGTCGTCTACGAGCTGAGCGTCCACGACTTCACCATCGACGCGAGCTCCGGCGTCGACGCGGCCAAGCGCGGCAAGTTCCTCGGCCTGGTGCAGACCGGGACGACGAACAACGGCGCGAAGACGGGCATCGACCACCTGAAGGAGCTGGGCGTCACCGCCGTCCAGATCATGCCCTCGTTCGACTTCGGCAGCACCGTGCCCAACTGGGGCTACGACCCGGTGGACTACAACGTTCCCGAGGAGCAGTTCTCGCAGTTCACGGCGCCGGAGGACCGGATCCGCGAGTTCAAGGACATGGTCAACGTGTTCCACAAGAACGGCATCCGCGTCGTCATGGACGTCGTCTACAACCACACCTTCAGCAAGAGCGTCTTCGGCAACATCACCGGCAAGTACTACACGTCGACCGACCTGTCCGGCACTGGCAACTCGATCGACGACGGCAACCCGATGGTCGGCCACATGATCCAGGACTCCCTGGAGCACTGGGTCCGTGACTACAACGTCGACGGCTTCCGCTTCGACCTGGTCGGCGTCCACTACACCAACAACGTCAACACCTGGGCCAACTACCTCAACACCGCCTACGCCGGTCGCACGCTGATGATGTACGGGGAGCCCTGGAACGGCGGCGCGAGCGACCCGCAGGAACCGCAGAAGGTCCGCTACGGCAACCTCCCCACCCTCGCGCCCGCACACTTCGGCGCCTTCAACGGCGTCTACCGCGACGCGATCCGCGGCGGCACGGACACGAACACCATGGGCTACATGGGCGGCGCCGGCAACGCCGCGGCCATCGCCTTCGGCATGCGCGGATCACCCACGGACGCCAACAGCACCGCCCCGGTCTCCAACCTGTGGACCCCGGCCTTCGCCGAGGACCCCGAGCAGACCATGAACTACGCCTCGATCCACGACAACCTGAACCTCTACGACAAGATCACGTACTCCGGCGCGACCGGCGGAGCCACCGGAACAGCCGGCCGCATCGACCGGTTCGCCGTCGGTATGGTCCTCACCTCCGAGGGCGTCCCGGTCATCGCCGAGGGCGACGAGTTCCTCCGCTCCAAGGTCGTGAGCGGCGACTACCCGACCGCGATGAACTCCTACGCCGCCTCCGACGCCGTCAACGCGATCCGCTGGGGCGACAAGACCGCCAACGCCAACATCTTCAGCTACTACAAGGACGCCATCGCGCTCCGCAAGGCCGGCTCGGCCCTGCGCCTCACCACGTGGGGCGCGGTGCACAACCAGGTGTCCGCGACCGTCGACGGCTCGGTGGTGATCGGCCGCTTCAGCTCGAACCCCGCCGCGCCCACGACCTACGACACCGTCGTCGTCGACAACCCCACCGGCAGCACCTACAACGTGACGCTGCCGCCGGGGACCTGGACGAAGGTGCTCGACACCACCGGCGCCGTCGCCGCGAGCGACAACGCCTGCGCGAGCCTGGCGGTGACGGTCTTCAAGAAGAACTGACAACATCGCGGGTCTCGAACCGTACGGTCGGACCGACAGCCGAGAGGCACCCATCGGGGTGCCTCTCGGCTCGGACACCGCAGTGAGAGCCACCAGCGGTGCGACGACCCAGATGCCGTCGACACCGGCTGAACGCACGACCCGTCCCGACGGTGGCGCTGCCGGCAGGTCACCACCTTCGCTTCGGACGTCGGCAATCGGAACGGCCGGTCCCGGCCACAATCGTCGCCGCGAAGCTGCAACCGGATCCGGGCCCGGTCTCGTTCCAGCCGGACCCACCCTCACTCGGGTGTCGGAACCGAACGGGCCGCCACGGGGCGGTGAACCCCACCGCCCGACCGCACGGAACAGGACTGTTCCGCTGCCCTTTCCTGGCCTTCACCCGAGGTCTGGAGGCCGACCTCACCGACACCGACGCTCCGGTACGACGCCTGCGCCACGGAGTCCCACTGCTCGTCGCCGGCCTGGACCACGCGGGCGAGCAACCCGAATGATGACCGCGCCGAGACACCCCACGCCCCTGAAGGAACCGTCATGACCACCTCCGTCTGATCACCGGAACCTCCTCGGGCATCGGCCGCCCCACCGCCCTCCGACTGGCGCGCCACCCGGAGCTGACCGTCTACGCCACCGCCCGCCGTTCCGAGACTCTGACCGACCTGGCTGATGCGGGAGCCCGCATCCTGCCCTGGACGTGACCGACGAGACGTCCATGAAGCAGGCTGTGGAGGCCGAGCACGGCTCGGTGGGGCGTCCTCGTCAACAACGCCGGCTACGGCGAGTACGGCACAGCGCGTCAGCGCCGCACCCGGGGCATCCCCAGTCCGATCCACGAGATGATCTCCCGCTGGATCTCGTTGTTGCCGCCGCCGAAGGTGAAGATCACGGCCGATCGGTAGCCGCGTTCGAGTTCGCCGTGCAGGACGGCACCGGCGGAGCCCTCCTTGAGGACACCGGGGGCCGCGACGATCTCCATCAGCCAGGCGTACGCGTCCCGGCGCGCCTCGGAGCCGTACACCTTGACGGCGGAGGCGTCCTGCGGGGTGAGCGTGCCGTCCTGGACCGCGTTCACCATCCGCCAGTTGAGGAGTTTCATGGCGTCCAGCCTGGTGTGCGTCCGGGCGAGCAGCCGGCGCACCCAGGGGAGGTCGACGACGCGGCGGCCGTCGCCCAGTTTGGTCTCCATCGACCAGCGCTGGACGTCGTGCAGGGCGCGGATGGCCATCGTGCCGTGCGCCGCGAGGGTGACGCGCTCGTGGTTGAGCTGGTTGGTGATCAGCCGCCAGCCCTTGTTCTCCTCGCCGACCCGACGCGTGGCGGGGACGCGGATGTTCTCGTAGTAGCTCGCGGTGGTGTCGTGCGAGGCGAGTGTGTTGATGATGGTGCACGAGTAGCCGGGGTCGGAGGTCGGTACGAGGAGCATGGTGATGCCCTTGTGGGGCGGGGCGTCCGGATCGGTGCGGACGGCGAGCCACACCCAGTCGGCCGTGTCGCCGTTGGTCGTCCAGATCTTCTGGCCGTCGACCGTGTAGTGGCCGCTCTCCTCGTCGCCTTCCCGTACGGCTCTGGTCCTGAGCGCGGCGAGGTCCGTCCCGGCGTCGGGTTCGCTGTAGCCGATCGCGAAGTCGAGCTCACCGGAGAGGACTTTCGGCAGGAAGTACGCCTTCTGCTCCTCGGTACCGAACTGCATGATCGTCGGTCCCACGGTGTTGAGCGCCATCAACGGGAGCGGCACCCCGGCCTGGGCCGCCTCGTCGAAGAAGATGAACTGCTCCATCGGGCTCAGGCCCCGCCCGCCGTACTCCTTGGGCCAGCCGACCCCGAGCCAGCCGTCCGTGCCGAGCCGGCGGATCGTCTCGCGGTAGAAGCGCTTCTGCGCCGCCGGATCGCCATATCGCGCGTAGGCGTTGTCCGGCACCAACTCGGCGAAGTAGAGCCGCAGTTCGGTCCGCAACCGCTGCTGCTCCGGCGTGTATTCGAGATGCACGGCGCCTCCTGCCTCCCCGGGCCAGACCTGACGGCGCACACCGTAGAACGTGTTTCAGAAATTGGGAATGCCGATGACGTGGCCGCCCGTTCCGCGAGATGTGCCGACCCTCCGCGTACGTGAGGGGGCGGTGCCCGGTCGACCGGGCACCGCCCCCTCACGCGGGCCAGGTTCCTGGACCGCGCCGAATATCGTGGCTCGTACGTTCCCCTTCGCCGTCAGTGGCAGGGGAAGCCGAGCAGATGGCGGGCGTCGTGGACCCACTCGTGGACGTTCTCGCCGGACACGAGGGAGGTGGCGCCCTGTTCGGCGCCGACGAAGTAGAGCAGGACCAGCATCAGGACGCCGAAGAACGCCGCCCAGGGCAGGATCGCACCGATCGGCAGTTTGGCGGGAACGGCGGTGGGGGTGACGGTCGGCTGGACGACGGACTGCGCCATGGGGCAGAACCTCCTGGGGAACTCGCGTCCCGTCTCGGTGGTGCACAGGACGACGGTCACGGGTCTGACTTGCCCCGCCTCGCTCACCCCTGGCCGGAGTGACGAGTGCTGGGCTTACAGTGGCGCGACCGTGCCGGACTTCCACCGGGCTTCCGCCGAACCGTCGTCAATATCCACGTGACCGTACCGCGAGACCGCGCCCCGGCCAAGGGCGCACGCCCCACATCATGCGCGCCCCGAGCGCCGGGAAGTCCGGCAACCACCCTGCGTGGCCGAGGAGTTCACCTCCGGGCTCCGTCCGCTCATCCGCCCGCCCACCGTCCACGACCGTCGAGTCCGATGCGTGGGCCCGGCGCACGAGCCCGGTCCACACCGCACGAGAGTGATGGCATGACAAGCCGAGTGATCTTGATCTCCGCGGCGATCAGCGAGGCGCTGCGCGAGGCCCGCTTCGACGACGGGAGCCCGGTGGACGCCGCGGGCCTGCGGGCCGCGGGTCGGGCCGCCGGTGCGGGTGCGGTGCCGGCCGGGGGCCGGCTGTGGGTCTCGCCCACCGCGCGATGCCGGCAGACCGCCGCGGCGCTCGGGCTCGACGGCGGCGTCGAGGTGCCGGAGTTGGCCGGCCTGGATGTCGGCCGCTGGCGCGGGTCGACACTGGCCGAGGTGAGCGCGAAGGAGCCGGAGGCGGTGGCGGGGTGGCTCGCGGATCCCGCGTCGGCGCCGCACGGCGGGGAGTCGGTGCGGGCGTTCTGCGACCGGATCGCGGAACACCTGGACGTGGCCGCCGAGTTGAACGGCCGCACCGTGGCGGTGGTGGAGCCCGAGGTCGTACGGGCCCTGGTGGTACGGGTGCTGGGGGCGCCGGAATCGGCGTTCTGGCGCGTGGACGTACCGCCGCTGACCGTCACGGAGTTGAGCGGGCGCGCGGGGCGCTGGAACGTCCGCGCCGGACGCCCGCTCACCGAACCAGCCTGACCCGGACCCCTTTCGCCGACGCCACGGACTTGCCGACGCCACGGATGTGCCTGCACCACGAATGTGCTTGCACCACGGAATTCCCCGGAGGAGTCCCTGCCCTGCCCGCGGAGTCGTGACCCTCGGAGTCGTGGCCCGCGCCGGCTTGACCCGCACCGTGGAGCCGTGGCCCGGGCAGCTCACTCCCTGGCCGCGAAGTCGTAGCCGCACCGGAGTCGTGGCCCGCCCTGCCCCTGTCGGCGCCGCGAGGCCGTGGCCCGGGCGGCCCATGCCCTCAGCGCAGCGTGGCCATGAAGTCCGCGCACGCCTGGGCGCACTCACGGCAGGTCTTCGCCGCGGTCTCCGCGCCGGGGCAGCAGTCGAACGCGTCGGCGCACTCCAGACAGACGTCGCGGCACCACTCCAGCTGGGCGCGGACATCCCTCTCGCTGTGCGCCGGTTGACGGGACAGCACATGGCAGGTGGCCTCGCACACCTCCGCGCACAGAGTGCCCAGTCGGCGTGCGAGTTCCTGCCTCTTGGGCCCGTCGGGATCCATGAGGCTCGCGCGCAGCGCGGCGGTCCTGGCACACTCGGTGCAGGCCTGGGCGCAGGTGAAGCTGTCCTCCAGGAACCGGAAGAGCTCCCGCTGTGAAGTCGTCGTCGTCACAACAGGCGGGTAGCCGGAGGAAGTCGGTTCAAACAGCGCGAGTCAAACAGTCCGGGACCTGGACCTCACGCACCGGCGGCTTCCCGGGAGATCTGCTCGAACTGCGCGCCCATCGCCTCGGAGAGCGCCTGTGCCGCCGTCAACGGGCGCACCATCACCGTGAATTCGTCGATGAGTCCGTCCTCGTCGAAGTGCAGGAAGTCGCAGCCGTTGATCTCCTTGTCGCCCACCTTGGCCGTGAAGACCAGCGCGTGGTCACGGCCGTCGGCCCCGGCGATCTCACGGACGTAGCGGAAGTCGCTGAAGACCCTCCAGACGCCGCGCAGGATGGCCGCGGTGATCGCCTTGCCCGGATAGGGCTTGAAGGCGACGGGACTGGTGAACACGACGTCGTCGGCCAGCAGCTCCTCGACCGCGCCGAGGTCTCCGGCCTCCACCGCCTTGCGGAAGGAGTTCATCGCGCCCGCCTCTCTTAGTCAATTAGTTGATTAGGTGCGGATAAGATTAGTCCTGTGGACGCATGCCGTCTAGCCTTGCCGGATGGCATTGCGCAACGCGGTACTGGCCGCGCTCCTGGAGGGCGAGGCGTCGGGCTACGACCTGGCCAAGGGGTTCGACGCCTCGGTGGCCAACTTCTGGATGGCGACCCCGCAGCAGCTCTACCGGGAACTCGACAGGATGGAGTCCGAGGGACTCATCGAGGCCCGGCTCGTGCGACAGGAACGCCGGCCGAACAAGCGGGTGTTCTCCCTGACCCCGGCGGGGCTCGACGCCCTGTCCGCCTTCACCGCCGGGCCGGCGAGACCCACGGCGATCCGCGACGAACTGATGGTCAAGGTCTACGCCCTCGACAAGGGGGACGCCGACGCCGTACGGGCTGCGGTCGCCGAGCGGCTGGAGTGGTCGCGCGCCAAACTGGCGCACTACGACCGGATCGGCGCCCGCATGCTCGGCGGGCGCACCGAGGAGGAGTACCTCGACGGGGCCGAGCGCGTCGGACCGTATCTCACCCTTCTGGGGGGACGCGCCTTCGAGCAGGCGATCATCGACTGGGCGGAGCGGGCGCTGCGGGTGCTGGAACGGCGCGCGTCCCTCGCCCGCGAGGACAGGTCCTAGGAACGCGCGACCTGGCGCGCCGTCCCGGCCGAAGCATGGTCGCGCTCCCCCGGACGGCCCACGGCCGCGAGCCGGTTCCGTGTTGGTCCCCAGCGTCCGGCCCGCATACGGTCGGTTGCAGCGCCGCCCCGCCGTTCCGCGCGCGGACCGTCAGGGCGTCCGAACGCAGTCCCTTCCCGGTCCACCAGGGCCCGCACCCTCGGAGCATCACACCATGTCGAAGATCCTTTTCGTGTTGACCGGCGCCGATCACTGGACGCTCGCCGACGGCACCTCGCATCCGACCGGCTTCTGGGCCGAGGAGGCGGCGGCCCCGTACGAGGCATTCAAGGCGGCCGGGTACGACGTCGTCGTCGCCACGCCGGGCGGGGTCGTGCCGACCGTGGACCAGGGAAGCCTGGCGCCCGACTTCAACGGTGGCCAGGAGGGCGCCGACAAGGTCGCGCGCACCCTCGCCTCCATGACCGAGCTGCGGCAGCCGCTCAAGCTCTCGGACGTGGACCTCGACGACTACGCCGCCGTCTTCTACCCGGGCGGCCACGGCCCGATGGAGGATCTCTCCACCGACACCGAGTCCGGCCGGCTGCTCACCCGCGCGCTGGAGTCGGGCAGGCCGCTCGGGGTGGTGTGTCACGGTCCGGCGGCGCTGCTGGCCGCCACCCGGGAGGACGGCACCAACTCCTTCGCGGGCTACCGGGTCTCGGCCTTCACGAACGCGGAGGAGACCCAGGCCGGTTTCGCCGACAAGGCCAAGTGGCTGCTCCAGGACCGGCTCGTCGCGGCGGGCGTCGACTTCGAGGAGGGCGAGCCCTGGGTCCCGAAGGTGGTCGTCGACCGCAACCTCGTCACGGGCCAGAACCCCGCCTCCGCCGCCCCGCTCGCGGCGGAACTGCTGAAGAAGCTGGGCTGACGGCGACGGCGCGCCCCTCTCGCCCAGGACCTGCCCGGTCGATCACGGTGGAGGACGCCGACGGTTCCCGCGTCTGCGCCGTGCTCGACCGGGGCAGGTCCTAGCCTGGTCGCGGGTCGGACCGGTCCGAAGGAGGGCGATCATGGTGCGTGCGCTCGGTGTCGCCGTCGTCGGGTTCGGCTGGATGGGGCGCGTGCACACCCAGGCGTACGCCCGCGTACTCCACCACTTTCCGCAGCTCGCCCTGCGTCCCGAACCGGTATGCGTCGCCGACGAGGTGCCGGGCCGGGCCGAAGAGGCCGCCGAACGGTACGGCTTCGCCACCGCGGTGCGCGACTGGCGGGAGATCGTCGCCGATCCGCGGGTCGAGGCCGTGAGCATCACCGCGCCGAATTTCCTGCACCGTGAGATCGGTGTGGCCATGGCCGGGGCGGGCAAGCACATCTGGATCGAGAAGCCGGTGGGGCTGACCGTCGACGACGCGCGGGCCGTGTCGGACGCGGTGGCCGAGGCCGGTGTCCGGGGCACGGTCGGCTTCAACTACCGGTGCGCCCCCGCCGTGGTGGCGGCCCGCGAACTGATCGCCTCCGGCGCGATCGGCGATGTCACGCACGCGCGTATCCGCCTCTTCAGTGACTACGCGGCGCATCCCGAGGGCGCGCTGACCTGGCGCTACGAGCGGGAGCGGGGCGGCAGAGGCGTCCTCGGGGACCTCGCCTCGCACGGCGTCGACCTGGCCCGCTTCCTGCTCGGCGAGATCGAGGCGCTGACGGCCGACACCGCGGTCTTCGTGCCGCTGCGGGCCCGACCGACGGGCGCGACGGAGGGTCACCCGCGCGCCACGGGCGGCGAGCCGGCCCCCGTGGAGAACGAGGACTACGTCAACTGCCTGCTGCGCTTCGCCTCCGGTGCGCGCGGTGTCCTGGAGGCGAGCCGGGTCTCGGTGGGCGAGCAGAACACCTACGGGTTCGAGATCCACGGCACCCGGGGCGCGCTGTTCTGGGACTTCCGCCGGATGGGCGAGCTCGGAGTCAGCCGGGGCACGACGTACCAGGACCAGCCGGTCAGCACCGTGTTCGTCGGTCCGGGGGCCGGGGACTACGCCGCCTTCCAGCCGGGTGCGGCGAACAGCATGGGTTACGACGATCTCAAGGTCATCGAGGCACACACCTTCCTGCGGTCGATCGCCGAGGACCGGCCGTACGGCGCGACGCCGGCCGACGCGGTCCGCAGCGCGACCGCCCTCGACGCCATGGTCCGCTCGGCCGAGTCGGGTGCGTGGGTGGCCCTCGGCACGGAGTGAACCGCCGGACGCCCGTTCAAGTCGGGCCCCGTTCCAGTCGGCCCGTTCAAGTCGGGCTGTTCAAGTCGGGCTGTTCAAGTCGGGCTGTTCAAGTCGGGCTCTGCTCAAGGGAGATGGCGTCATGCCGGTCCGGCGTGAGAACACGACGGCTCCGGCGTGCGTGATGCTCCTGATGCCTGGGAAGCGGTCAGTGGGGCGCCCGGCATCTCTCAGGCGCAGGGCCATCAACGCCACCACGCCAAGTGACATCACGACATCACGAGCTTGTACGGACATTCGGACCTGCTACTGAAATAATGTCTTAACAAAGTATTGACAGGCGGGTGCGACAGGGACTTGTATCCGGTCGCAACGCAACCGCCGCTCCACCGGATCGAGCGAGCCCGGACCCGCCGTCCGGACCCCGCACGGGCCCCGCGCCCAGAACCGTCCCGTTCCCTCTCCGCCGGTCGCACAGTGAGGTGCTGGAAAGATGGATCGCACGTTCCACCCCCGTTCCCGGAGAATCGTCCCCCTCGTGGCCCTGGCCGCGGCGTCCGCGCTGCTCGCCGCGGGCTGCTCCAGCGGTTCGGGCGGAAAGAAGGCCGAGGAGAGCGGGAACGGTGCCGCCGCGGGCAAGGCCGACACACCCGCGATGACGGTCGCCCTGGTCACCCATCAGGCGCCCGGCGACACGTTCTGGGACATCGTCCGCAAGGGCGCCGAGGCCGCCGCCGCCAAGGACAACATCAGGCTCGTCTACGCGCACAACCCCAACGCGGGAGATCAGGCCAACCTGGTGCAGAACGCGATCGACCAGAAGGTCGACGGCATCGCGATCACCCTGGCCAAGCCGGACGCCATGAAGGACGTGGTGGGCAAGGCGACTTCGGCCGGCATACCCGTCGTGGGTCTCAACTCCGGTCTCAGCGACTGGAAGAAGCTGGGCCTGATGGAGTTCTTCGGCCAGGACGAGACCGTCGCGGGCGAGGCGCTCGGCAAGAAGCTGAACGCGGAAGGCGCCAAGAAGGCCGTCTGCGTGGTCCAGGAGCAGGGCAACATCGGCCTCACCCAGCGCTGCGCCGGAGTGAAGAAGACGTTCGGCGGCACCACCGAGACCCTGTACGTCAACGGCACCGACATGCCGTCCGTGAAGTCGACGATCACCGCCAAGCTCAAGCAGGACCCCGGGATCGACTACGTCGTCGCGCTCGGCGCCCCGTACGCCCTGACCTCCGTGCAGTCGGTGGCCGACGCCGGCAGCAAGGCGAAGATCGCCACCTTCGACCTCAACAAGGATCTCACCGGCGCCATCAGCAAGGGCACCATCCAGTTCGCCGTCGACCAGCAGCCCTACCTGCAGGGCTACTTGGCGATCGACTCGCTGTGGCTGTACAAGAACAACGGCAACTACAGCGGCGGCGGCGAGCAGCCGGTGCTGACCGGTCCGGCGTTCGTCGACAAGAGCAATGTCGACGCCGTGGCCGGGTTCGCCGCGAAGGGCACTCGGTGATGAGCACGGCCGGGCAGGCCGGGCAGGCGGTGGCCGCGCCGCCCGCCCCCGGCCCCCCGGCGACCGGCCCGCGGACGGCGCGGCGCCCGCTGGCGCTGCGACTGCTCGCCCGGCCCGAGGTCGGGGTGTTCCTCGGCGCCGCGGCCGTGTTCGTCTTCTTCCTCGTCGCGGCGCCCTCGGTGCGCTCCGGCGGTTCGATGGCGACCGTGCTCTACCAGTCGTCGACGATCGGCATCATGGCGCTGCCCGTGGCCCTGCTGATGATCGGCGGCGAGTTCGACCTGTCCTCGGGTGTCGCGGTGATCAGCTCGGCGCTCACGGCGAGCATGCTCAGCTATCAACTGACCATGAACGTATGGGTGGGTGTGACCGTCGCGCTGGTCGTCTCGCTCGCGATCGGCGCGTTCAACGGCTGGATGACGGTCCGCACCGGGCTGCCGAGCTTCCTGGTGACACTCGGCACCTTCCTGATCCTGCAGGGTGTGAACCTCGCCGTCACCAAGCTGGTCACCGACAACGTCGCCACCGACGACGTCAGCGACATGGACGGATTCGGCCAGGCGAAGCAGCTCTTCGCCTCGTCGTTCGACGTCGGCGGCGTCCAGGTGAAGATCACGATCGTGTGGTGGCTGGTCTTCGCGGGGCTGGCCACCTGGGTGCTGCTGCGCACGAAGTACGGCAACTGGGTCTTCGCGGTCGGCGGCGACCAGGACAGCGCCCGCGCCGTCGGCGTACCGGTCACTTTCACCAAGATCACGCTGTTCATGACGGTCGGCTTCGGCGCCTGGTTCGTCGGCATGCACGAACTGTTCTCGTTCAACACGGTGCAGTCGGGCGAAGGCGTCGGCCAGGAGCTGATCTACATCGCCGCCGCGGTGATCGGCGGATGTCTGCTCACCGGCGGCTACGGCACCGCGATCGGCCCGGTCTTCGGCGCCTTCATGTTCGGCATGGTGAACCAGGGGATCGTCTACGCCGGATGGAACCCCGACTGGTTCAAGGCCTTCCTCGGCGTGATGCTGCTGGGCGCCACGCTCATCAATCTGTGGGTCCGCCGTACGGCGACCCGGAGGTGAACCGACCCATGACAAGCGAAGGACAAGAGACCGCGGGCGCCGTCCTCCCCGATCCCCCGTCCGGGGACGGCGGCGCCGCGATCGTCGAACTGCGGGGCGCCGGCAAGTCGTACGGCAGCATCCGCGCCCTGCACGGCGTCTCCCTGACCGTCCGTCCCGGCCGGGTGACATGCGTCCTCGGCGACAACGGCGCCGGCAAGTCCACCCTCATAAAGATCATCTCGGGACTGCACCGGCACAGCGAGGGCGAGTTCCTCGTGGACGGCGCGCCGGTACGTTTCAGTACCCCGCGCGAGGCTCTCGCCAAGGGCATCGCCACCGTCTACCAGGACCTCGCGACGGTGCCGCTGATGCCGGTGTGGCGGAACTTCTTCCTCGGCTCCGAGCTGACCAAAGGGCCCTGGCCCCTGCGCCGCCTCGACATCGCGCGGATGAGACGGACCGCCGACGAGGAACTGCGCGCCATGGGGATCGTGCTCGACGACCTCGACCAGCCGATCGGCACGCTCTCCGGCGGCCAGCGCCAGTCCGTGGCCATCGCCCGCGCCGTCCACTTCGGTGCCCGCGTCCTCATCCTCGACGAACCGACCGCCGCGCTCGGCGTCAAGCAGTCCGGGGTCGTCCTCAAGTACATCGCCGCCGCCCGCGACCGCGGCCTCGGCGTCATCTTCATCACCCACAACCCGCACCACGCCTACATGGTCGGCGACCACTTCAGCGTGCTGCGGCTCGGCACCCTCGAACTCAGCGCGGACCGCGGCGAGATCGGGCAGGAGGAACTCACCGACCATATGGCGGGCGGTGCCGAACTCGCCGCGCTCAAGCACGAGTTGGCACAGGTCCACGGGGTCGACGTACAGGAGCTCCCGGACGCGGAGGACCTCCGGGCCCCGGCACCGGCCTCCACGGAGGGCGCTTCCTGATACTTCCCCGCTGCGACGGCGCGCCCGCCCACCGGAGAGCCACCGAACCCCATGCCCCGGCTCGGCACTTTCCGCGCGCCGTCGGCCGGACGGGCACCGGAGGCGGCCGGGCGGGCCACCGACACCGGGATGCGCCTCCCGGCGGAGATGTCGTCCAGGGGGGCCGGGGCCGTCCTCGTGGAGGGGGACGGTTACGTTCGAGAAGGAACGGTTACGCTGAGATCATGCCGTCCACACGTCGCACCGCGCGCCAGACCGACCTGCTCGAACGGCTGGTCGCGTTGCTGGTGGCGGAGGGCTTCGCGGCGTTCACCCTCGACGAGCTGACCGAGCGGCTGCACTGCTCGAAGACGACGCTGTACCAACTGGCGGGCAGCAAGCAGGAGTTGGTCCGGGAAGCGGTGAAGCACTACTTCCGGGACGCCGCCCAGGCCGTCGAGAAGCGGGTGGCCGACACCTCCGCCCCCTCCGAACGCGTCGCCGTCTACCTGAACGCGGTCGCCCAGCAGTTGCGGCCGCTGTCGCGGCGGTTCCTCGACGACATGGCCCAGTTCGAACCGGCCCGCGAGGTGTACGAGGCGAACACGCGCCTCGCCGCCGGCAGGATCAGGGCGCTGATCGCGGACGGTGTGGCCGCGGGAGCGTTCCGTGACGTCCACGCCGCGTTCGTGGGCGAGGTCGTGGCCGCCACCATGCAGGAGATCCAGCGCGGCGAGGTCGCCGCACGCACCGGGCTGAACGACGCCGAGGCCTACGCCGAACTGGCGTCGCTCATCGTCCACGCCGTCTCCCCCTGATTCGGCACGCCCCGCACATCCCGCACGCCCGCACATCCCGCGCGTCCCAGACATAGCCTGCATCCCGCACGTCCCACGCATCACCCACGTCGCGCGCGTCACGCGTCACGCGCCGGCTTCGCCGCCCTGACTCAGCCTCTCGGCCGACAGTCGGGGGACACAGCGCCCCGGCCAGGGTCCGCCCCGCACGACCGGCGCCTTCACCGGCGCGCGCCGGACCGCCTCCGCGAGATCGGCACGGGCCACCCCACGGCGGCACCGGACGACGCCGGTCACGCCCACGGGGCCCCGCGTCGAGGCACGCCTGCGCCACGGCCGCCCGCCCGGCCGGCCGGAGCCCGAGAGCGCCGGAACCCGTAGACCTGTCGACGGTCGGATGGATCCACGGGAGGACGCCATGGCCTGGCGGTACCAAAAACGATACTGTTGTATCGCCTGGCGTATCAATATCGTCAGCGACCTGCCACCACCGAGGACACGCCATGCCCGCGACCCGTACGCTCCCCACTCCGGAAGCCGTCGACCTGATCGCCCTGACCCGCGAGCTCGCCGAGAAGGAGCTCGCCCCGCGCGTGGCCGAGGCGGAGGCCGAGGGACGCTTCCCCCGCGAGGTCTTCCGCACCCTCGGACGGGCCGGGCTGCTGAGCCTGCCCTACCCCGAGGAGTTCGGTGGCGGGGACCAGCCGTACGAGGTCTACCTCCAGGCACTGGAGGAGATCGCCGCCGTATGGGCGAGCGTCGCGGTCGGCGTCTCGGTGCACGCGCTGTCCTGCTTCGCCCTCGCCTCGTTCGGCACCGAGGAGCAGAAGAAGGAGTGGCTCCCCGACATGCTCGGCGGTGAGCTGCTCGGCGCGTACTGCCTGTCCGAGGCCCATGCCGGTTCCGACCCGGGCGCGATGCGCACCCGCGCCGTCCGGGACGGCGACGACTACGTGCTCAACGGCGCCAAGGCCTGGACCACGCACGGCGGGTACGCGGACTTCTACACGGTCATGGCGCGCACGTCCGACGCCGGCTCGCACGCGATCTCCTGCTTCCTCGTCCCGGCCGACGCCCCGGGCGTGGTGGCCGATCCCCCGGAGCAGAAGATGGGCCTGACCGGGTCCGCCACCGCCACCGTGCGCCTGGAGAACGTACGCGTCCCGGCCCACCGCAGGCTCGGCGCGGAGGGCGAGGGACTGAAGATCGCCTTCGCCGGACTGGACTGCGGACGACTCGGCATCGCGGCGGTGGCCACGGGCCTGTCCCAGGGGGCGCTGGACCACGCGCTGCGCTACTCGCGGGAGCGCGAGACGTTCGGGCGGCCCATCATCGAGCACCAGGGGCTGGCCTTCGTCCTCGCGGACATGGCCGCGGCCGTGCAGGTCTCCCGGGCCACCACGCTCGCCGCCGCCCGCCTCAAGGACGAGGGACTCCCGTTCCAGTCCGAGGCGTCGATCGCCAAGCTGATCTCCACCGACAACGCCATGAAGGTGACCACCGACGCGGTCCAGGTACTGGGCGGCGCCGGCTACACCCGCGACTTCCCGGTCGAGCGCTACATGCGCGAAGCCAAGGTCATGCAGATCTTCGAGGGCACCAACCAGATTCAGCGCCTGATCATCGGCCGCGCGCTGAAGGAGACCGAGCGAGGCACCCTCCGGGTACGGAACGCGGGGTAGCGGGAAGCCCGCGGCGGCGTTCACGACGGACCCGCACGAGCCCCGCCGGCCCACGGTGTCCGAAGCGGTGCCGCGCAGCGGTCGACGGCCGACCTGACCCACTCCTAACGTGGGCATTACCGGACAGCGGCCCGGCGGCTCTTCTCACCAGGAGGTACCCATGAAGATGCTCATCAACGTCTTCTAGTTTGGCGCGGCCGCAGGTCAGTCCCATGCTGAGAGGCCCTTGGTCAGCGAACTCCCAACATGAGTCAGGAGACGCGCACTTGGCGACCCAGCCCGTCCGCGGAATGGGCAGCTTCTTCAAAGCTGGGCCTGCGCCCGCCAGAACCGTTGCAGCCACCCGTACGCCGTTCGCTACCGCGACGCGGCAGGTCGGCAGGTCGGCAGGTCGGCAGTGTGAAGAGACCGGCTACTCCACGCAGCAGACGGCGCTCGACCGGTTGACCAAAGTCTACGAGGAGAAGCGGTCCACTCCCCGTGCCCAGGCTGAACTGAAGAGAGAGCTCAGGAAGCAGCGTTTCGGTCAATACGCTGCCACCTGGCTGACCCGGCAGCGGCATTACGCCCCGGGCAGCACTCGCTCAGTCACCCAGGTCCTCAACGGCCAGATTCTGCCCGTGCTGGAGTCGCGGCGGATGAACACCTTCACGGCGACGGTGGTCGACGACTTCATCATGTCGATGGAGGAACGTTCCGTCGGTCTTGCGGCTCAACAGAACGCGTTCGACACCTTGAAGAAGATTCTTCTCGACGCGCGCCGCCGTGGCGGCATCCCCGAGAACCCATTCGACGGCGTCGTACCGCCCGAGTACGTCCCGCGGGAGATCACCATCCCCACGCTGGACGAGATACACGCCCTCAAGGCCGTCAGCAGCAGCGGGCTTCGGATCATCATCGACCTCATGCCGGGCTCCGGGCTCCGGGCTCCGTAACGGAGAGGCATTCGCTGCGAATCTGGAGCGGATGGTCGCGGACGACGTCTACCGCATCACCGAACAGATAGAAGGCAAGACGCGCGAACGAGCGCCCCTCAGGCACCGCATGGTCGGAGAGTTCCGTGAGACTCCGATGCCGTGGACCGTACGAGAGTCCCTGCTCCGCTACGCGAAGGAGCACGGCGCCGATGCGAACGGATACCTCCTGCGAACCCAGCGGTCTCCTTAGCGCGGCGCCTCGCAAGATCGGCCCGCTGACAGACTTTTCAGACGCCCTCTACCTGGGAGAGTTTGAAATCCGGCCATATTCTGCGGGGTGAACATGGGCCGCGCCATACCTCCCGCAACCAGGAAGGCGCACGGAGGATCCATGCGCCGCCGGGCTACCCGGCCACCGTGATCCTGGACGCAGACCTTGGGTGAGAGGTGGTTTCACGCCAACGCAATCACAAACTCATCGAACCTCTGTGTGACATGTCTGCATAAGGTGGCGCAGCGCATGGCGCGGAACCTGACCAGTTCCGCGTTCGCGCATGTCATTCAGCGACCGGGGGAACACCGTCGCTCACGGGGAGGGGTTGCGTCGCCATGCCGTCGTATCGGCTCGGCGCATGTATTGATGCGGTTGGTCCGACGTGCTCCTGAGTGCCCCTCAGAAGCAGATCACCGCTCTCCGCTGTTCGGCCGTTCCTTGGGTTCGTACCCCCCCAGTGAACGCAGAAAGGGATGCCTCCTTGCACCCCAGACCATGGTTCCGGCTGCCCGCAGCGCGAAGATCGCGGAAGCGCACCTCCGCCGTCACCTCGGCAGCCGCGCTGGCCGTCCTCGCCGCTCTCGCGGTGCAGCCCGGCTCGATCAGGCCGAACACCGAGCCGGTGGCCGACTCCTACCCCTGGTACGACGACACCGCCGCCGAGCAACTGCGCCAGGACCAGTGTCTGATGGCCGACGTACTGCGCCTCGGCGGCCCGTCGATGGCCGCGGCCGCGCAGGACGGCCTCAACCAGACTTCGGACAAGCTCCACGTCCTGGCCGACCGCAAGAACTGGGAACGGACACCGCTCGCCGTCGCGTACAACAACGACCGCGACGCGGCGGGCAAGGAGATGGACGCCCTTTCCGCTCAGCGGGATGCCTGGCAGAAGCCTCTGGACGGTCTTGCGACTCCCGGCGGATTCACCGACACCGACTTCCACTGGCCGCCCGACGGCGACAAGAGCTTCTACTCCCAGACCGGTCTGTCCGCCTGGGTCGCCGACCGGTTCTGGAAGACCGACTCCGACTTCTACGACGACGCCACCCCGAAGGCCGACGACAAGACCCTCAAGGCCGTCGATCAGGTGGGCGACCCCCTCTACGGGAAGGACCCCGATCCCACCGGGACGACGTCGGCGGAGTGGAATCGCGCGCTCGCCGAGCGCAGTGCCTTTCAGTGGATGCACGGGGGCCCGGCGACGAACGCCGGCGCGGACGACGCCCGTCTCTTCCTGTCCTCCGGTGGGTTTCCGCACACCGCGCCGCAGCCGGGCACGCCGGAGTACCGCATCGCCGTCGAGGATGTGAAGTCCCGCTTTGCCGCGTGTGGTTGGCGGGATCCGGTCGACCCGGACGGCGTGCTGGGCGACGTCACCTCCACGGCGGCCGACGAGTGGCAGCGGGAGGTCACTTCGCAGGCCGCGCAGCGCAACCAGATCCTGGGCGCGAACAAGGACGCGGTCAACGCCCTTTCCAAGGGCGCGAAGGCTTTGAGCGACATGCTGGGCCAGTCCTGGGACGCCGACCGTCTCACCCGGTGGCAGGACTACTGGATGCCGGGCGGTCTGGGCTGGGTGGGCGACAGCCCCACCGTCATCGAGGTGCACGCCGCGAAGGACAAGTGCCTCGACGTCCAGGGCGCCAAGAAGGACAACGGCACGCCGGTCCAGGTGTATACGTGCAACGGCTCCGCAGCGCAGAAGTGGGTGCTCCTGGGCAGTGAGGACAAGCTGCACCTGCAGAACGTCAACTCGCTCAAGTGCCTGGACGTGGCCGGGAACAACACGGCGAACGGCACGACCATCCAGATCTCGTCGTGCAAGGAGTCCACGTCGCAGACCTGGTCGTCCGAACTGCGCGGTGCCACCAGCCTGAAGAGTGTCGGTACGGGCAAGTGCCTGGACCTGCACACCTTCGACAACGGCAACGACGCCAAGCTCTACACCTGCAACGACACCCCTGCGCAGCAGTTCGACATCAAGCCGTCCGGCCACAACGGCACCGGACAGCTGGACTACCCGGACAAGGCGCAGTTCACGAAGGCGACGAGCGGCATCGCCGCCGCGCAGGTCGCCGCGAAGAAGCAACTGGTTGTCCTGAAGGCGCAGCTCGCTGCCGCGCAGAAGGCGTCGGCCACCTCGGACACGGCGGTCCAGGCCGCCTACGGCATCGCTGACGGCAACGGGGCGCCGCGTGGTCGTGGTCTGTTGGTCGGGCAGCAGAAGGACCAGGTCACCAAGGGTGCCGCCGCCGCTCTGGCGGCGTTGGAGAAAGCTGGTGAGACCGCCGAGTCGGCCACCCGCGCCTCCGCCGGGGACAGCGCGACCATCGCGCAGCGTGCGCTGGCGCAGGCGGCGCAGTCGAAGGCGGAGTTCCGCAAGAAGGCCGCCGAGACGGCCGAGTTGCAGGCCAAGGCCGCCGCCGACGCCGCGAAGGTGCACCGGGACAACGCCAAGAAGGACAAGGAGACCGCGCAGGCCAAGCTCACCGACGCGCTGAAGGCCGAGGGCGACGCCAAGGCCGCGGCCGCCGACGCGCACGCCAAGCGGCTCGCGGCGGAGGCCGAGGAGAAGACGGCCAAGGCGGAGAAGGAGACGGCCGCCGTCAAGCGGGCCGAGGCCGCCGAGCACCGCAAAAACGCCGAGTCCCAGGCGACGACGGCGAAGGACGCCAAGGACAAGGCGGAGGCCGCGGAGAAGACCGCCGGGGACCGGCGCGACGACGCGGTCAAGGCGAAGGACCACGCCAAGTCCCTGCGGGACGACGCCTGGGACGCCGAGCAGAAGGCCGACGCGGCCCGCGCCAAGGCCGACGCCAAGGAGGCGTACGCCGACTCCCTGGACTCCGGTGACGCGGCGACCGCGGCCCGGGCTGCCGCGAACGACGCGGACAAGGCGGCCGACGACGCCGAGACGGCAGCGACCAGGGCACGCTCCGAGGCCGATGCCGCCACCAAGGCTGCAGCCGACGCCGACGCCGCGGCAACCCGCGCCGAGGCGGCCGCCAAGCGCGCCCGCTCCGACGCCGACGCCGCCCAGGCCGACAAGCTGAAGGCCGACGCCGCAGTCAAGACCGCCACCAGTGCCGTCGCCGACGCCATCAAGGCCTCCCAGGACGCCTCGACCGAGGCCAGGGCCGCGGTCAAGCTCGCCGACGAGGCCGAACAGCACGCCAAGGACGCCAAGACCCAGGCGGACACCGCCAACGCGGAGGCGGCCAAGGCACTCGTGGCCTCCGCGAAAGCCGCCGGCTACGCCTATGTCACCGCCCAGGCCGCCGTGGACGCCGGCAAGTCGGCCGAACAGGTCGCCGACCCGGCCAACGACGCCATCCAGCTCGGCTCCCCCTACGCCGACAACGACTCCGCCGCCGTCCTGGTCGTCCTGACCGGACAGGCGTCGAAGCCCATCGCCGACCAGCAGCAGGCCGTCGCCGACGCCCACGCCAAGAACGCCGCCGCCGAGGCCCAGGCCGCCAAGAACCTCGCCGACCAGGCCAAGGGCGACTCCAAGGAGGCCTACCAGCACGCGGCCAACGCCGCCGGATACGCGGCGGACGCCCGCACGTACGCGAAGGACGCCCTCGGCTACGCCGCCGACGCCGCCAAGGCCGCCTCCGCCGCCGCGGCCTCACTGGCCCGCACCGTCGACTACGACAACCAGGCCACCGCCGACGCCGAAGCCGCCGACAGGGCCGCCGGCAACGCCGAGGGCTACGCCAAGGACGCCCGCGACAGCGCCGACGCCGCCGAACTCGACGCCACAGCCGCCCGCTCAGCCGCCGCCCAGGCCGAACAGGACGCCAAGGACGCCCGCGCCGCCGCCACCCTCGCCGACACCGCCGCCACCGAAGCCGAACAGGCCGCCAAGGACGCCGACAAATACGCCGAGGAAGCCCAGGACGCCGCGGACAGGGCCGAGAAGGCGGAGAAGGCGAAGCAGATCAACACCGGAACTGTCCCCAACGGCAGCGACGGCTCGATCGGCAATGTCTTCTATGTCATCGACCACATCGAGAAGGTCGGCGAACCGGAGGTCGTGGACAAGACGAGCAGCTGTGACGGCTGGGTCAGCAAACTCGTCTACAAGGGCGACTGCACCATAACCACGAAGATCCGGTACAAAGCGCTGCTCGACCTGTATCTGTGCACTGCCGAGGACCTGGATCTGGAGAAATTCCTGTGCCCGTCCGGTGCGACGAAGTACCTCGGCGAGGTCAAATCCAAGGAGCAGTCCCAGAAGGTCACACACACCATCACGATGGCCGAGTGGCAGGAGAACATCGACCCGGTCGACATTCTCTTCGGCAACTGGATCAAGTGCGCCCAGAAGATCGCCCCGGGCGGCGCGCACGGAAGCGGCATCGGATGCGCCTGGGCAGCCGTCGACGTAGCGAGCCTGTTCGCGGGCAAGATCATCAATCCCATCGCGAAAGCGCTGCGTGCAGTGGATGCCGCGTTCGTGACCGGTGTCGGCATCCGAGACGCATTCAAGGCACTGAAGGCTCTCGACGGTGTGGACGCGGTGGCGGTAGCCGCGATTGAGAGGGAGGTCGAACTCTACGAGGAGATCACGACTTCGTGCACCCGGAACAGTTTCCCGGGCAGCACTGACGTCCTGATGGCAGACGGATCCCACAAGGCGATCCGCGACATACGCATCGGGGACCTCGTCCATGCCACGGATCCGCAGACCGGTCGGGCGTCTGCGTGGCCGGTGACGGACACCATGCGGCACGACACCCGACGGCTGGTGGACATCACGTTGGCCGGTGAGGTGATCTCCAGCACGAAGGGCCACCGCTTCTTCGCCAAGGACCGCGGCTGGACGCCGGTCTCCGCCTTGCGGGTGGGTGACAGCTTGCGTACGGCAGAGGGTACGTTCCGCATCGTGACGGCCCTGAAGGACCGGTCCAGTCTGCCGCCTCGCGAGGTCTACGACCTGACGGTCGACAGTCTTCACACGTTCTACGTCAGCACCGAAGGTGCCCACCCCCAGAGCATCCTCGTCCACAACTGTGTGAACATCATCGCCGACGAGGACATCGAGGGCGCTCACACCATCGGCGACCACGTGAACAAGTCGGACGCAGACATGGCGGCGAAGGCGCTGGACCCGAGGAACAGGCGGGGCATAGCGACTCGGTGGGCCAGCAAGGATGTTGCCGCCGATGCGGTCGACAAGGCCATCACGCAGTGGCTGGACCACCACCCGGACAATGTGACCGATCTGATCAGCTGGGAGAACAAGAACGCTCAGAAACTCGGAAGGGGCGGCCGCTTCGATCCGCGGACGGACCTTAAGTCCATCCGGTGGCAGGTGCGCGACATGTCCGGGATCAAACTGGGCGACAAATGGGTTCGTAACGGCACCGCAGCGGTGAAGAGCGCCGTCGACACCGACTGGGTCGTCGTGCAGCTGAAGTACATCGGCAAGAAGAACGCACAGCACCCGCATGGCAAGTGGGTCGTCTACACCTCCTATCTGGAAGGGTGATCTTGACTGACGGCAAGGAGTCCGAGAACTGCTGTCCGGAGGACGTCTACGTGACGGACATCGGGCTGACCTGGATCGCCTCACGGTGGAGTGTGGTGGACATGTTCGACCGGGAGCCGGACCGCCACATCCGCCCCGAGGGCGGACCTCTCGCGGAATGGCTCGGCTTCGCGTCACTGGCGGTCGACGAGTTCGACCGCTCCAAAGCGATGCAGTTGGGCCAGGACGTCCAGCGGCTTCTTCGGTCCCCGCTCCCGGAGAACACGATCCGCACGACGTGGCTCGGGGCGACACACGGCCTGTTCGACCCTGCCGAGTGCGGTATCAGCGCCCGTACTTGGCTGCGTCGCGCCGAAGCGGCATGGCTGGCCCGAGTGCGCCAGGACGATTCCGCGTTCGTCCCTTTGCCGGCGCAGCCGGTAGTGGACGAAGAACTGCGACGGGACGTCCTCCAGGTGATCCGTCCGGCCTCGGGGCGCCTGAGCCACGCGGCGCAGGACCCGCCGTTCGGTGCTCCGGTGACCGGCCTCGTGCCGGCCCTGGAGCGAGTGGTCACCGAGGCGTGCGCCGACCTCGGCTACCGGTTCTTCCTGCGCGCCATGAAGGCGTACCAGGTGCCCGCCGACAGAGGAAGCCTCATCGCCCTCGGCGAGCGGTTCGGCTACCCGTACTGGCTCGTGCGCGAAGGCCTCAACGACCGGACCGACTGACAACGAAGCGCAGAGGCGGGTGGAAACCGCCCGCCCCTGCGGGAGGTCGCCTGGCAAGGACTGAGCCTCTCCACTTTCAAAGAGGTAGATTTCACCCGACTTGTTAGCCCATGGAAGGACTCTGAGAGCGCGAAGAGGTGGTAGGTGCGGCTGGGGTTGACGGGCCTGGAGAGGGACGGATCGGGCACGGTGCTGCTCGTTCGTGTCTCATCCTGGGATGCGTGGCGTTCAAAGCTGCGCGCTCCGTCGTCCTCTCCGCGCGAGCGAGGTGAGCCGTTCGTCCGCACTCTCAAGATCAGCATCACCGAGTCCTCTCCGCGCGAGCAAAGGAGACCTTCTCGCCGCCCTTCACACCCTTCGAGCCTTGACTGGAGACGGAGAGTCCCACGCCCTTCGCCGTGTTGTCGCCAGAGCAGGGAACGGGCAACGCCGCTCGGCTCCACTTCCGGAGATCCGGACCAGATACGGGCCAACACCGCTCCAAGGACCTCAGCCTTCACCATTTCCACTGGTCAACGGGGTATCGAGTCTGTACCACCAGCGTACGAGGAACCTGCTGGCTGGTATGGCCAGCCGTGACGCTGTGTCGCCACCCGGCGTCTCACACGCACCGGCGTCCCCGGCTCTCCCTGCCCGCAGCGAACGTCATCCCTGCGAGAATCTGGGGAGTTCGAGGAGTGCTGGGGAGCGCGTGGGGAGAATCGACTGCGTAACGTCACACCATCCTGAACGACGCTGCAAGAGTCATCTGCGCAGCTCAGAGACGGACACGACCGCATCACCGCAGGTCAGCGGGACGCGGTAGACAACTTCACGACGAACGTCACCGGCTCGCCTTCGCCGCGGCGGAGACATCGATCTCGCCGATCCGACTCGGTCGTGGTGCGGACCTGTGCAATCACAAGTCGGATCCCACGGCGGTACTTGTCGTGGCCGCAGCCGCGAACGGCCGACAGCGCATCGGGGCGCCGGAATGGTCCGCGCGCCCGGCTCGCGATCGCCGGGATCTAGTCCAGCAGAGGCAGAAGCCGGGTGACGTCACCCGCGGTTTCCGCCGGTCAGCGGCACCGCGAGCGGGATACCCCGCCCGTCGACGATGAGGTGATGCCCTGACCTGCCCGGTCGACCGGGCCGGGACCGCTTCGGAGCCCCGCCGAGCAGCTCGCACATGCGAGGAGTCGATCACCGCCCGGTACGCGGTCCAGCTCGCCCCCGCCCCAGACATAGACGTCAGAGAGCGGTTCGAGTACGCGCGTACATCCCCGAGCGTCCGCCCGCGTGACCTTCGCTGCCGCAAGGTCAATACTGCAAGGGACAGCACTCCCGCCGACCCCATCCCATTGCCCCACTCACCTGACAGGCCGTCACTAAAGTCAGCATCGGGTCAGCATCAGTACCGCCGGAGCCCGACAACGAGCGCCCTGAAGCGCCAAGATCCAGAACTATCCGCACTAGGTTTGACCAGGGAAAACGCAGGCCAGGAACCCGTCTGTTAATTTCACCGGGAGGTACCCATGAAGATGCTCATCAACGTGGCGGAGACGGTGGTGGCGGACGCGCTGCGGGGTATGGCGGCGGCCCATCCGGAGCTGACGGTGGACGTCGAGAACCGCGTGATCGTACGCAGGGACGCGCCGGTCGCGGGGCGGGTGGGCCTCGTCTCCGGCGGCGGATCCGGGCACGAACCGCTGCACGGCGGATTCGTGGGCCCCGGGATGCTGTCTGCGGCCTGCCCCGGAGAGGTCTTCACCTCACCGGTGCCGGACCAGATGCTGCGCGCGGCGGCCGCGGTGGACAGCGGCGCGGGCGTGCTGTTCATCGTGAAGAACTACACGGGCGACGTCCTCAACTTCGACATGGCCGCGGAGCTGGCCGAGGACGAGGGCATCCGGATCGCCAAGGTGCTCGTCAACGACGACGTGGCCGTCACCGACAGTCTGTACACGGCCGGACGGCGCGGAACGGGCGCGACGCTGTTCGTGGAGAAGATCGCGGGCGCCGCCGCCGAGGAGGGCGCGCCCCTGGAGGCCGTCGAGGCACTGGCCCGGCAGGTCAACGAGAGCTCCCGCAGTTTCGGCGTCGCGCTCAGCGCCTGCACGACTCCGGCCAAGGGCAGCCCGACGTTCGACCTGCCGCCCGGGGAGCTGGAGCTCGGCGTCGGCATCCACGGGGAACCGGGCCGGGAGCGGCGCGCGATGATGACCTCACGCGAGATCGCCGACTTCTCCGTGCACGCGGTCCTGGAGGACCTCGCACCACGCAATCCGGTGCTGGTCCTCGTCAACGGCATGGGCGCCACCCCCCTGCTGGAGCTGTACGGCTTCAACGCGGAGGTACAGCGGGTGCTCACCGAGCGGGGCATCCCCGTGGCGCGCACCCTGGTCGGCAACTACGTCACCTCCCTCGACATGGCCGGGGCCTCGGTGACCCTGTGCCAGGTGGACGAGGATCTGCTGCGTCTGTGGGACGCGCCGGTGAAGACACCGGGGCTGCGCTGGGGCGTGTGAACCCGGCCGTCCGGTCGCGCGAAGGTCAGCCGCCGCTCGGCGCAGGCCGAACGCCGGCCGACCGGCACCAGGTCAACTTCCATATCACGCAAGGAGATTCCGTGCTCGACGCCGAATTCTTCCGCCGTTGGATGACGGTGACCGCCGCGTCCGTGGACCGCGAGGCAGAACGGCTCACCGACCTGGACTCACCGATCGGTGACGCCGACCACGGCAGCAATCTGCAGCGCGGATTCGCCGCGGTGACCGTCACCCTGGAGAAGGAGGCTCCGGAGACCCCCGGCGCCGTTCTCACGCTCGCCGGGAGGCAGCTGATCTCGACGGTCGGCGGTGCGTCAGGACCGCTCTACGGCACCCTGCTGCGCCGGACCGGCAAGGCACTCGGGGACGCCACCGAGGTCACCGGGGAACAGTTCGCGGACGCGCTGCGCACGGGTGTCGACGCGGTCATGGCGCTGGGCGGAGCCGCGCCCGGCGACAAGACCATGATCGACGCCCTGGTCCCCGCGGTCGACGCGCTGGCCGAGTCGTTCGCCGCGGCGAAGTCCGCCGCCGAGGAGGGCGCCGCCGCGACGACGCCCCTGCAGGCCCGCAAGGGCCGGGCCAGCTATCTGGGCGAGCGCAGCATCGGGCACCAGGACCCGGGCGCCACGTCCTCGGCCCTGCTGATCGCGGCACTCGTGGAGGCGGCCGATGAGTGACACCGAGGACGGGCTCGTCGGCATAGTGCTGGTGTCCCACAGCGCCGCCGTCGCCGCGTCCGTCGCCGAACTGGCGACGGGCCTGGCCGGTGGCGGCGCGATCGCCCCCGTCTCCCCGGCGGGCGGCACCCTGGACGGGGGGCTCGGCACCAGCGCCGAGCTGATCGCCGCCGCCGCGGCCTCCGTGGACCGCGGTGCCGGCATCGCCGTACTCACCGATCTGGGCAGCGCCGTGCTCACGGTCAAGGCGCTGCTCGCCGAGGGCGACGAACTCCCGGACAACACGCGGCTGGTGGACGCCCCCTTCGTCGAGGGAGCGGTGGCCGCCGTCGTCACGGCCTCGGCGGGCGCCGACCTCGCCGCGGTGGAGGCGGCGGCAGCGGACGCGTACACGTATCGCAAGGTGTGACAACCCGGACGTGCAAGAACCGGGGCGTATGAGGACCCGGATGCACGAGGACCCGGATGCACGAGGACCCGGACGTATGAGGACCCGGGTCAGGAGATCCCCTGCGCCGCGACCGTCAGGGCCGAGCGGATCGTCACCGCCATCTCCGCCTGGGCCTTCGCGGGGTCGGGCTCCTCTTCGTCGGTGCGCCACGCGTAGTGCTCGACCGCCGCGCGCAGCGCCGCGTTGAGCATGGCGGCCTGGATCTCCGAGCGCAGGTCGACGGCGCCCAGCCCGGCGCGGTCGGCGAGGGCGCGGGCGAAGACCGGCTCGGCCTCGTCGTGGGCCTGGAGCCAGACGGCACGCAGCCCCGGCTCGGTGCGGGTGAGCCTCAGCAGGGTGCGGACCCTGGGCGGTTGCGGTCTCGCCAACGGGCCCTCGGCGATCGTGGACGCCCGTTCCAGGGCGTCCTCCAGAGGGCCGCCGACGGGCCAGGCGCGCAGCGCGGCGGCGATCGCTTCGATCCCGGCCGCGAACAGCGGGCTGACGCAGCTCTCCTTGCTCGGGAAGTAGCGCCACAGGGTTCGCGCGGACACACCGACGACCTGGGCGATCTGGTCCCCGGTGGTGGCGGTCACGCCCTGGTCGACGAAGAGTTCCACGGCGGCGCGGGCGATCTCCAGCCGGATCTCGGCCCTGCGCTCCTCGGTCAGCGGTGGCCGCCCGGTACGGCCGCGGCCCCGGCCGGGGTGTTCGCCGATCGCGCCGTGCGGCACTGGTGGCTCCTTGGTTCCGTCTGCGGGTGCTGCCGGGACTGCGGCGATTGTAGCGATCTCCGTCGGCACCTCCGAAGACTTTCTGTCATTCAGCGACATTAAGTCGTACGGTGGTCGCGCAGCTTCTCGGCCGCGCCCGTACGCACTTCTGGGAGAACGTCATGACCACCACTGGACTGGACGGCCGCAGCGTCATCGTCACCGGAGCGGGCTCGGGCATCGGCCGCGCCGCCGCCCTCGCCTTCGCGGCGCAGGGCGCGAGGGTGGTCGTCGCCGATCTCAACGCCGAGGGCGCCGCGGCGGTCGTCAAGGAGATCGAGGCATCCGGCGGCAGCGCCGTGGCGGTCACGGGCGACCTGAGCGAGCAGGCGGTCGTCGACCGGGTGGCCGCGACGGCGGTGGAGCGGTTCGGCGGAGTGGACGTGCTGGTGAACAACGCCGGGATCATGGACCGCATGTCGGCGGTGGCCGAGGTCAGCGACGCGGAGTGGGAGCGGGTCATCCGGGTCAACCTCACCGCTCCGTTCCTGCTCACCCGGGCGGTACTGCCGCACATGCTCGCGGCCGGCAAGGGCGCCGTCGTGAACACCGCCTCGGAGGCGGGCCTGCGCGGCAGCGCCGCCGGGGCCGCGTACACCGCCTCGAAGCACGGCATGGTGGGGCTCACCAAGTCCCTCGCCGTCATGTACCGGGACAAGGGCATCCGCGCGAACGCCATCGCTCCGGGCGGCACCAGGACGGCCATCACCGTGGACCTGGAGGCCGGAGCGCACGGCCCCGCCGTTCTCGGCGCGTACATGGGCAACGTCGGCCGGGCCGCCGAGGCCGAGGAGCAGGCGGCCGCGATCGTGTTCCTCGCCTCGGACGCGGCGAGCAACATCAACGGCGTGATCCTGCCCGTGGACAACGGCTGGGCGGCCGTCTGACGTCCGGCTCCGAGCGCCGAGCACCGAGCACCGGCCGCCGAGCCGGTGCCGGCTGGCGGACGGCCGCCCCGCCGTCGGCCGCGCCGGGTTCCGACGTCCCGACGTCCCGACGTCCCGACGTCCCGACGTCCCGACGTCCCGACGTCCCGACGTCCCGACGTCCCGCTGCGGGACCGTACCGGGGAGGGACCGCCGGGGCCTCCGCCGCGGCGGCCCGACGCCGGACTCCGGCGGCTACTCCTCGCCCACGAGCTTCCGGGCCAGCCGCTCCCCCGCCGCCACCGCGGCGGCGTGGTCCTCGATCGGTGACATCCGGGAGTTCTTGAAGACGATGTAGGTGACCCCGGACGGCGTACCGCCGCCGCGCGGATCGGGGCGGATGCCGAGCGCCGCGGCCACCGCGTAGGAGGCCTCGCCGATGATGTCCTGCGGGCCGGTGTCACCGACGACGGCGTACTGGACGCGGTCCCGGTAGATCACGGCCGCCACCGAGCCCGGCCCTATGCCGTGGTCCCGGTAGTTCCAGACGTCACTGGGGGCCGGGACGACGATGTAGGGCAGGGTCTCGGCGCTCAGATAGCGGCCGTCGGACTGCTGGAAGGCCGTGGATTCGGAGAAGAGCGGGTCCGTGCGGCTGTTGCACAGGGGGCCCGGTCTGCCGTCGCAGTCGATGTCCATGTCCGCCTTCCAGAAGACGGCGTCCTGGGCTCCGCAGACCGGGATCTCGGCACGGGTGCCGTCGTCGCTGCGGTAGCGCCCGTTCGAGACGGCGACGCAGCCACCAAGCTTCGCCAGCAGGTCGGCGGCCCTGACGGAGCCCTCCCGCGCCGGCACGACGGGGCTTCCGGGGCGGCCCGTGGTCGGGGTGGTGAACAGCACGGCCGGGGCCGAGGCGAGCAGGGCGGCCGCGCCGGCCGCGGCCAGCGTCAGCGACTGGACACGCACGATGGGAGACCCTCTCCTGGGGGACACGGACGCTCATCTGCCCAAATCTGGTGGGCGTCCGACAGCGCGTCCACCGGGAGGGGGCCGGACGGTGCACGGCCACTTCGCCGGGCGCCGCACGGTCGAGGGCCCGAGCCGCAGCCGGCTCCGGCCCCTCGACCGCACGCGTCGGCGCGGGATCAGCGACGACAGCGGTCCGCGCCGCGGGCACGAACTCCCCTGAGATCGGGGCGAGTTCACGCCGCGTCAACAGCAGCATACGTACGTCCGGGACAGTCCGGCCAACAACGTCGCCCCTCTTGATGTGGCCGCGTCACCCGTGTCTTATAGGTACAGACCAATCCCGTCGAGGGAGGGCGGACCCGTGCGACGTGTTCCCAGGATCGTCCTGTGCGCGCTGCTGTGCGGCGCGCTGCCGGCGCTCGCGTCCTGCGGCTGGGGTGCCGCGACATCGGGCCAGGGCGAACGGCTGCCCGCCGCGCCACTGGGTGTGACCGCCGCCGCGGGCAGCGCGACCAGCGTGCACGTCATGTGGAACCTGGCCTCGGAGGACCCGAGGATCACGCGCTACGAGGTGTACCGCGGCACTACCAAGGTCAAGGAAGTGCCCGGTTCGGAGCACATGGTGGATGTCACCAGACTCGAACCGTCCACCCCGTACGTCTTCACGGTCCGGGCCCGGAACGCGGCCGGAGTCCCGGGGCCGCCCAGCAGACCGGTGCGGGCCACCACCCCGCCGGCGGTCGCGGCGGACCGCACTCCGCCCACCCGCCCCGGCGGCCCGCACGGCAGGGCGGTCGGCAGCCGGGCGGTCCAGCTCTCCTGGACGAGGTCGGCCGACGCGCGGGGCGTGGCGTCGTACGACATCTACCAGGGCACCTCGAAGATCCACAGCGTGGGCGGCGCGCAGACGGCCGCGGTCGTCACGGGGCTGCGGCCCGGCACGGCCTACGCCTTCACGGTGCGGGCCCGCGACGCCGCGGACAACCTCTCGCCGCCGAGCGGCACCGTCCGGATCACCACAGCGCCCGGTACGGACGACGGCCGCGGCACCTCACCGACCGGCTTCCGGGGGACGGGCCACCGGAGCGACGGGGCGTACTACATCGACCTGGCATGGACAGCGCCCCAGGTCGACGGCGTGATCAGCGAGTACGAGATCGATCTCGACGGACGTGCCGTGACCTCGCTCGTCTGGGGTGGCAGCCCGCCGTCGGGCACCTGCACGTACAGCTTCTACATCGGCCGGGACGCGGGCGTGACGCACCGGGTACGCATCCGGCCGAAGCTTCCCGACGGCACCTGGGGCGGCTTCTCCGCGGAGCGCTCCGTCACGACGGGGTAGCGGCGAGCCCGCCTGGCAAGGGGGCCGCCGGGCGGAGGGCCACCTGGCAGAGGCCCCGGCCACAGGTGCGCCCGGGCGAAGGGGCCGCCGGACACCTCGGCCTCGTGCGCAGCCCGTCCGCACCTCGACAGCACCCTGTCCGCACCCCGTCAGCCCTCCGCCGGAATCCACCGGCGATCGATCGTCAGTCCGCCGGACGATGGAATTCATCACCTGCCCGGTCCCCGTCCGCATGCGGGCCGGGCCCGGGGCGCATTGGCTCGCACCGAGGCAGCACGGGCCTTTCCAATCCTCGGCGGCGCATGGGATGTACCGCCAACCGTGCCGCTGGAGGGCAGTTCCTATGCGTACCACTCAGACACTTCTCCGCTCCGGCCTGACCGTGGCCGCCACCGCTGCGCTTCCGCTCGCCCTGGCCGCCCCGGCGGCCGTCGCCTGGGGTTCCGGGATCTCGGTGAGTACCAGTGGCACATCGGTCTCGGTCACCACGAGTGCCTGCCCGAGCAACGGAAGCAGCTTCGGCGATGCCTCGCTGCTCTCCAGCGGGCAGGCGAACTTCGCCCAGGGGCGGCAGATGCCGCTCACCGGGACGAGCAGCAACCAGTCCGCGGCCTGGACAGGCGTCGGCCCCGGCACCTTCACGGTCATCGTCGTCTGCCAGGACGGCACGACGGCGGGAACTCAGTCGATCATCGTCGCGCCCACCGCGCCTCCCGCCACCCCCACGATCTCGACCACGGTCTCCCCCTCCCCGTCACGCGGTGTCATGGGCGGGCTCGGCGGAGCCGTGAAGGACTACGGCACGGTCACGGTCGTGGGCGGCGCGGCCCTGGTCGTGACCGGCACGGTGGCGGCGGCGTGGTTCCTGCGCCGACGGTCCAAGCCGCACCGGCTCTGATCCGAAGTCCGCCGCGTCGGGCGGCCGTTCCGTCGGCCTCGGTGGCGGACGGCCGCCCGGTGAGCCGGTCCGGCGAGCTCAGGACCGGATCACTGATCGTGCCCCGGCAGTGTCTCGAACTCCGCCAGGGCGTGGGTCAGCCACTGGGTCCAGAAGGTCTCCAGGTCGATGCCCGCCCGCAGGACGAGGTGGCGCAGACGGTCTTCGGGGGTGCTTTTCCCCGGCGGGAAGTCCCGCTCCTGGATCATCTCGTACTCGACCAACTGGCGCCGGTGCAGCGTGAGATGGCGTTGCAGGTCCGCCTCGACGCCCTCGGTCCCGACGACGGCGGCGGCGCGCAGGCGCAACAGCATGGTGTCCCGCAGCGGCTTCGGGTCCTGGGAGACGGCCGTCCAGCGGGCCAGTTCGGCGCGGCCCGCCGGCAGGACTTCGTAGCTCTTCTTCTGGCCCCGGGCGTGCTGCTCCGGGGGCAGCGCGCGGATGTACCCCTCGCCCTCCAGTTTCCCCAGCTCGCGATAGATCTGCTGATGCGTCGCCGACCAGAAGTAGCCGATCGACTTGTCGAACCGCCGGGTCAGTTCGAGGCCCGACGAGGGCTTCTCGAGCAGGGCGGTGAGGATCGCGTGCGGGAGTGACATGGGGTCATCCTAGGGAGGGCCGCGGGTGCCGCCCGGTGCCCGGCCGTACCGCGCCGGACACCGCGCGGGCCCGTGGTTCGTTGCTTCAGGTGGCCCGGCCAAGCCCTAGAGGGCCGCCGCCAGTTCGGTGCCCTGCTTGATGGCCCGCTTCGCGTCCAGTTCGGCGGCCACGTCGGCGCCGCCGATGAGGTGGACGCCGCGGCCCGTGGCGCGCAGCGCGTCGTACAGGTCGCGGCGCGGTTCCTGGCCGGTGCAGAGCACGATCGTGTCGACCTCCAGGACCTGGCTGTGCCCGTCGACGGTGACGTGCAGTCCGGCGTCGTCGATCCGGTCGTACTGGACGCCCGGAACCATGGTGACACCGCGGTGCTTGAGCTCGGTGCGGTGGATCCAGCCGGTGGTCTTGCCGAGTCCGGCGCCGACCTTGGACGCCTTGCGCTGCAGAAGGTGCACGATGCGCGGCGGGGCGGGCCGTTCGGGGGCCGCGAGACCGCCGGGCGTCCGGTAGTCCATGTCGACGCCCCAGCCGCGGAAGTACGCCGCAGGGTCCTCGCTCGCCTTGTCGCCGCTGTCGGTGAGGAACTCGGCGACGTCGAAGCCGATACCGCCGGCGCCGAGGATGGCCACGCGGTCACCGACGTGGGCTCCGTCGCGCAGCACGTCCAGGTAGCCGACGACGCTCGGGTGGTCGACGCCCGGGATCTCCGGGGTGCGCGGGCGGACGCCGGTGGCGACGACGACCTCGTCGAAGGCCTCCAGGGTGTCCACGGTGGCCCGGGTGTTCAACCGGACGTCCACGCCGTGGAGTTCGAGCTGTGTGCGGAAGTAGCGGATGGTCTCGTCGAACTCCTGCTTGCCGGGGACCTTGCGGGCCACGTTGAGCTGGCCGCCGATGTCGCCCGCGGCGTCGAACAGGGTGACGTCGTGGCCGCGTTCGGCCGCGCTGACGGCGCAGGCGAGTCCGGCCGGCCCGGCGCCCACGACGGCGACGGTCTTGCGCAGCCGGGTCGGCGCGAGGACCAACTCCGTCTCGTGGCAGGCGCGGGGGTTGACCAGACAGGAAGTGATCTTGCCGCTGAAGGTGTGGTCGAGGCAGGCCTGGTTGCACCCGATGCAGGTGTTGATGGCTTCCGGACGTCCGGCTTCGGCCTTCGCGACGAAGTCGGGGTCGGCGAGCATCGGCCGGGCGAGCGAGACCATGTCGGCGTGCCCGTCGGCGAGCAACTGCTCCGCGATCTCAGGGGTGTTGATGCGGTTGGTGGTCACCAGCGGGATCGAGACGGAGCCCATGACCTTCTTGGTCACCCAGGCGTACGCGCCGCGCGGCACCGAGGTCGCGATCGTGGGGATACGGGCCTCGTGCCAGCCGATGCCGGTGTTGATGATGGTCGCCCCGGCGGCCTCGACGGCCTTCGCGAGCGTGATGACCTCTTCGAGCGAGGAGCCGCCGGGCACCAGGTCGAGCATCGACAGGCGGTAGATGATGATGAAGTCGTCACCGACGGCCTCGCGTACACGGCGGACGATCTCTACGGGGAAGCGCATCCGGTTCTCGTACGAGCCGCCCCAGCGGTCCTCGCGCCGGTTGGTCTGCAGGGCGATGAACTCGTTGATGAGGTAGCCCTCGGAACCCATGATCTCGACGCCGTCGTATCCGGCGCTGCGGGCGAGCCGGGCGGTGCGCGCGTAGTCGTCGATCGTCCGCTCGATGTCGGCGTCGCTGAGTTCGTGCGGCGTGAAGGGGCTGATCGGGGCCTGCAGCGCGCTGGGGGCGACCAGGTCCTGGTGGTAGGCGTAGCGGCCGAAGTGCAGGATCTGCATCGCGATCTTCCCGCCCTCGCGGTGCACCGCGGCGGTGATCCCGGCATGCTGCTCGGCCTCGGCCTCGGTGGTCAGCTTGGCGCCGCCCTCGTACGGCCGTCCGGCGTCGTTGGGCGCGATGCCACCGGTGACGATCAGGCCGACGCCGCCTCGCGCGCGGGCCGCGTAGAACTCGGCCATGCGCTCGAAGCCGCGCTCGGCCTCCTCCAGGCCCACGTGCATGGAGCCCATGAGCACGCGGTTGGGCAGCGTGGTGAAGCCCAGGTCGAGCGGGTTCAGCAGATGCGGGTAACGGCTCATCGGGCCCTCCATGCGCGGTGACGTACGTCCGTTGTAGACGACGCGCCCCGCATTGTGCAACTAGTTGCACAATGACGAGGGTCACTCGGCCACGGACCGGAGGGTCATGCGGCGACCGTCCGGAAAGGTGCCCTCCGGCGACCCGGGCGGTCGCTCGGGGACGGCCGGAGCGGTCGCTCGGGGACGGCCGGAGCGGTCGCTCGGGGACGGCCGGGAAGGACGCCCCCGGGTCGCAGGATCGCTCGGTCCGGCGTCGAAGGGGTGCTCCCCCCCCCTCGGGCGAGAGCACGGCTCGACGCGGCGCCGGGGAACGCCTCGACTCCAGGACGGGGCACATCCTGGCACGGGGCCGGGGCAGGTTCCGGCGCGAGGCCGGGGCAGGTCCCGGCACAGGGCCGGGGCACATCCCGGCACAGGGCCGGGGCAGATCCCGGCGCGGGGCCGGAGGGAATCTCGCCGCCGCGGTGGGAGAGATCGCGGTGGGGAGCCCGGGGAGATGGCGGCGCGGGCCCGGGCGGAAGGCTCAGCCGAGTGCCACCCGGGCCACGAGTTCGGCCACCGCCACGGGCTGCTCGACCATCACCAGGTGGCCCGCGTCGGGGACCATGACCAGGGTCACGCCGGGTGCCGCCTCCAGTCCGGCCCGCTCCTCGTCCGTCAGGCCGATGTCGTCGTGGTCGCCGCGCACGACCCAGGCGGTCGCACCCGAGTCGCGGAGCCGCGAGACCAGGTCCGGGTACCGGTGCAGATAGTCGAAATGGTGCCGGATCACCTGGCGGCAGAACGCGGGGTCGTTCTTCTCGAACTCGGCGGTCAGCGCCTCACGCCGGGCCGGGGGCAGATTGCCCGCCATGGCCCTGGGCGTCAGTTTGACCAGGCCCGCCCAGGCCAGCATGCCGACGCCCGGCACCCGTCCGAGGCTGTTGGCGATCGCCAGCGCCTTGTCCTCGTCGGAGGCCGAGAACGTCGGGGAGAGCAGGACGACGGGGCCGGCGAAGTGCCCGCCCGCCACCATCTCCAGAGCGACGTTGGCGCCGATGCTGTGGCCGACCACGACGTCGCAGCCCCGCTCCGCGGCCAGGGTGCCGGCCAGCGCCGCGTAGTTCTCCATGGAGAGATCGTGCGGCGGCGTGGTGCCCGCGTGCCCCGGCAGGGTCGCGGCCACCAGCCGTACCGGCGCGGAGGCGAGAGGAGGTGCGGCCATCAGATCGTCGTAGAACGCCGTGCTGCACATCCCGCCGGGCAGCAGCAGCACCCTGGTGCCCGCGTCCGCGGGCCCCGACTCCTTGATGTCCCACGCGTCGAACGTCTGGGGGGTGCTGCTCATGTCCGGGCCTCCCTCTGGTGCCTGCCGTCAGCCGGAGTGTGGCGCGCGGGGCGACGCGATCGGCCGACCGAGGGCCGAACGCGGCATGTCGCCGTGTCCGGCCCGCCCGGTCAGGGCTTCACGCCGATCACCACGTTGGCGTACCTCTCCTCCGAGACGGCCAGGCGCGCGATCAGTCCGGCGCGGGCGAAGGCCTCGACGGCCGTGGGTGCCTGGTGCTCGCTCGTCTCGACGAGCAGGCAGCCGCCGCGGGCCAGCCAGCGCGGCGCCTCGGCGGCGACCCGGCGCACCAGGTCGAGTCCGTCGGCGCCTCCGTCGAGGGCGACGAGGGGTTCGTGGTCGCGGGCCTCCGACGGCAGCAGGCCGACCTCGTCGGTGGGGACGTACGGCACGTTGGCGGCCAGGACGTCGACGCGGCCGCGCAGGGTGGTGGGCAGCGCCGCGAAAAGGTCCCCCTCATGGACGCGGCCGGCGAACGGCGCGACATTGCGGCGGGCGCAGCGCACCGCGGCCGGGTCGATGTCCGCGGCGTACAGTTCGGGCCCGCCGAGGGACGCGGCCAGCGCGGCGCCGACCGCACCCGAGCCGCAGCACAGGTCGACGACGACGGACGCGTCGCGCGCGAGCGCGACGGCCTGCTCGACGAGGAATTCGGTACGGCGGCGCGGCACGAAGACGCCGGGGTCGAGGGCGATGCGCAGACCGTGGAACTCCGCCCAGCCGAGGACGTGTTCGAGGGGCAGTCCCGCGACGCGCCGGTCCACCATCGCGGCGGCCTCGTCCGGGGTACGGGCGGCGGAGAGGATCAGCTCCGCCTCGTCCTCGGCGAAGACACAGCCGGCGGAGCGGAGCGCGGCGACCATGAGGCCTGCCGCGTCAGGGACATCAGGAGTGAGGGGAGACATGTGGCCGAAGGCCTTTCGACGAACCGAAGGGCACTCCCTGCGGTCACCTGGAGACGGTGACCGCGTCGTCTGGAGAGGAGAGCACCCGACCTGACACAGCGGTAATGGGTCTCACCTCCTCGGCGACTCATCGGCCGAGACAGTCCAAGGCCGGGACGGTCACCATACAGGAACGCTCAGTCGCCGACGGCCGCATCCGGCTTCCGCTCACTCGACGCCGATCTCGGCGTTCTTGGCGCTCTTGGAGCCCTCGGCACGCAGGAACCGATACCGGCAAGCGATACCCGGCAACTGATGGCCGACCGGGGCCAGTGAGCTCGGCCGGATGAGTTTGATCTACACCTGCTGCGGAGGCCGTGACCGCCAGGACCGGCGGTCGTGCGAGGGCGCCGACCTATGCGGCCGTCCGGCCTCGTCGACGTCGGCCGTGGATGTCAGACGGCTCTGGCATCCCGCGCCGGTGACCATGACATGGGCCTCCCTCTGGGAGCTGATGGCCACCCTGAACGGCAACGCCACGCAGGCGAGCTGCCGATGCTTGGCCGAGGAGCTGAGCCGCCGTTCCGTCCACGACATCATCGGCTTCACGGAACGCCATGCTGAGGCTCTCTACCGCCTGGACCAAGAGAGGTTCGGGGTGCTTCCGGTCGCCGCTCAGCCTTCCTGTGCGTCGGTGGGCGCGAGTGGGGTGGTGTCCTTGGCCGGCGGCGATTCGATGGTCACGGGCTGGTTGATGTCGAGGAAGGTGACGGTCAGGTCGAGCGGCCCGTCTCCGGTGCCGACCAGGTCGTCATTGTGCTCGGCCCGCAGTCGGAACTGCTTGGTGCGGTGGTCGCCGCCTATCCACAGGTCCATGGTGAGCGGGTCGGAGACTTCCAGCTGGAAGAACTGATCGAGGCGCCCTCCGATCAAGCCCTTTCTGTTGACCGTCCCTTTGTAGTGCGTGGTCCTCGCGCCGTCGACCGTCTCGGTCCCGATCAGCCGCAGGTCCTTGGACCCGGTCAGAAGCGTGGACTGCGCGGTTGGGTTCGCCTGTAGCTGACTGGGCAGTACGCCGTAGGACTGGTTGTCCACTCCGCCGCGTCCCCACACGGCCGGCGCAGCGCTGAGCCGGCTCTTGCCGTTCAGACTCTCGGGACGTATCGCACTCCCGCCGACGTACATCACCTTGTCGACGAACCGGATCTCGAACGGGGCGTTCCCACCCTGGACGGTCGCAGCGGTCATCTTCATACTCATGGCCAGCGGTTGCGTGTTCATGGAGGCCTCGGCCTCCAGGCGGCCTTTCCCCGGCACGGTCCCGCTGATCCGATAGCGGAGCGACGTGATGTCCTCGGCGTTCTTCCCCGCGGTCGCCACGGCCGCCGCGGGGGTCACCTTCTCGGCGTTCTTCCCCGAGGGCGCCACGGGCGCCGCGGGAGTCACCTCCTCGGCGTTCTTCCCCGAGGGCGCCACAGCCGCCGCGGAAGTCACCTTGGGCAGGTCCGCAACCGCGGAACCGCTCTTGGCGACCCCTCCACAGGCAACCGGTCCCCCCGCGAGCAGTACGGCCGCGAACGCCACGCTCCTCGCTCTGCGCGGTACGGAGACAAGAACGGACATACCCACGAACCCCCAAGGTAGATGGCAGATCCCTGCCAAGGGCCGCGAGCATGACTCGGGGTCTTTCCTGGGGGCTGCTGGGGTCCTGTGAGGTGTATGCGGCCTACACGTCAACGTGGAGCGCGTTGCCGCCGCCCCAGGGGCCGGCCCGGGCTCGCGCGGGCACTTGGTTGGCGTGACGGCGCCGATGCGCCGTTCGCCCTGGCGGTCCGTGATCGTGAGACCTGCTGGTGTGCCGACATCGACGACACGCACTTGTCGTGAGTGTCCTGGGCGGACTCGGTTCGGCCCTGCTCCGGGGCTTCTGGCGCGCGGCGCGAGACCATGAGCCTCATGGACCGGCCGCCCAGGAAGCGCCCCGGTCTTCAGTGCCCCCCTGCCCCAAGTTGTACTATGCAACCAGGGCAGGTCAGGGAGGTGCGTGATGGCATCCGTAGGGTCCGGCGAGCGTGTGGTGCCTACCGGGTCGCAGGCCGACAGGGCGCCGGCCGACGAGGTGACCGCCGAGGGCGTGACCGCCGACGTGGCCGTGGAGATCATCCAGCGCGAGATGACCGTGTTCGCCCGGCGTGCCCGTGCCTCGGCGGGGCGTATGCACCCCGAGCTTTCCCTGGTCGCGTACACCCTCCTCGGTCATCTGGAGGAGGTCGGCGGCTGCCGGGCCACGGACCTCGCCGCGCACTACGCGCTGGACAAGTCCACGGTGAGCCGTCAGGTGGCGGCGCTGGAGCGGGCCGGACTGATCGAGCGGCGGATGGACCCCGAGGACCACCGCGTCCAGGTGCTGCATCTGACAGCGGCCGGTACGGAGATCCTCGCCCAGGTGACCCGCAGCCGCCGCGGCGCCTTCCGCGAGCGGCTCACGGGCTGGCCCGAAGAGGACCTCGCCCGCTTCGCCTCGTATCTGCTGCGCTACAACGCCACGGCGACCACGACCGCCACCGCCGCGGAGAGACTGGACTCCAGGCCGCCGAGGGGCTGACCCGACACCGCGACGGCCTCGTGCGCCTCACTCTCCCCGGGGCGCGGTCGCGCGGCGGGGTGCCCACAGTGGCGCGGTGGGTCGCCCACGGCGGCCGGTGGGCTCGCCCGCGGCGGCGCGGTGTCATGCCACGCCGACGGTCCGGCCGTCTCCCAGGTGCTCGGGTACTCGCGCGGCCATGAAGCGGGTCTTGCGGCGCAGCCGGAAGCCCAGCGCCTCGTAGAGCCGGATGGCACCGGTGTTGCCCGCGGCGGTGTGCAGGAACGGGGTCTCGCCGCGTTCACGGATGCCGTGCGCCACAGCCAGGATCAGGCGTGAGGCCAGTCCCTCCCCGCGGTGTGCGGGGTCGGTGCAGACGGCGCTGATCTCGGTCCAGCCCGGCGGATGGAGCCGCTCGCCCGCCATGGCGATGAGGGCGCCGTCCCGGCGGATCCCGAGATACGTGCCGAGCTCGACGGTGCGCGACAGGAAGGGGCCGGGCCGGGTGCGTTCCACCAGGTCCAGCATCTCCGGCACGTCGGCGGGGCCGAGCGGCACCGCCTCGGCGTCCGGAGCCGCCGCGAGTCCGTCGTCGACGAGCTGGACGCCGTCCAGGCTGAAGATCACCTCCCAGCCGTCCGGGGTCCGCCCGCCGAATCCGGCCAGCGGAACCTCTCCCCCGGGCCCGACCAGGGCCGCCAGATCGGCCCAGTCCTCCTCGTCGGGCTCGTCGGGCAGTGCCAGCCACGGTGAGACGTCCAAGGGATAGCGCAGAACACGTCCGCGCCGCTCGGCGAAGTGCGCGTGGGGCCCGGTCAGGGAGCCGAGGGCCGGATTGTCGAGAGGGTGACGGCCGGGAGAGTCCCCCGCAGCCTCCGGACCTCCGAAACGTGTGGAGACGTGCGCCTCGGTCATCTGCTCCCTCACTCTCCCTCGTTCTCCCTCGCTGTCGTCACCCGTCGCCGAGGCCCGCCCACCGGTTGTACATGTACGGGCCAACGGAGTCGGCTCCAGGAGCAAGGAAGATCGGGGCACGACTATTCCCGGGCGGCGCGAGAGTTCATGTGTTCGCAATGATCAGCGCCCCGCACGCGCTCGAAGCACGGTCCACTTGCGCGTACCGTTGAATGGTTAAGCAACGGCGCGTGCCCGGGACCCCGACCCGCGCGTTCGCGCCGCACCACGCTCGATCCGCGGGCCGTCGTACCCAGCGGCCCTGGAGGCACCACCCGCATGAACGTCACGCGAGGCTTCACCGGGCGCCCGCGCGCCCACAACCCCGGGCTGCCGCCCGGCCAGTACGACGCCGGCGACGACTGGCCCGTCCTGTCCGCCGAGGTCACCCCGGACCTGTCACCCGTCGACTGGACCCTGCGGATCGACGGCCTGGTGGCCGAGCCGCGCACCTGGGACTGGGAGCAGGCGCACGCGCTGCCCACCTCGGCGTACGAGGGTGACATCCACTGTGTGACGAGCTGGTCGAAGTTCGGGGTGCGGTTCGGAGGTGTTTCGCTGGACGCCTTCCTGGAGGCCGTACGACCGGACCCGGCCGCCACCCACGCGGTCGCGTACGCGCATACCGGGTACAGCGCGAACCTCCCGCTGACCGACCTCAGCGGCGGCCGCGCCTGGATCGTGTGGGAATACGACGGGAAGCCACTGCCCGCCGAGCACGGCGGACCGGCGCGGCTGATCGTGCCCCATCTGTACTTCTGGAAGAGCGCCAAGTGGATCGCGGGCATCCGGATCCTCGACCACGACGAGCCGGGCTTCTGGGAGCAGAACGGCTACCACGCCCGCGGCAACCCCTGGGAAGAGCAGCGCTACTCCGGTGACTGAGACCATGACCACGACCATGACCGAGACCACGACCCCGAGCACGGACGAGACCACGGCCGAGGCCTTCGTGCCTCCGACACGGTTCGCCGTACCCGGACGTATCGCCGTGAGCACGGGAACCGCCACCACCTGGCAGACGGCCACGCTCACCGAGATCCGCCGCGAGACCCCCGACGCGGCGACCTTCCGGTTCGCCGTGCCCGCGTGGGAAGGGCATCTGCCCGGCCATCATCTGATGCTGCGGCTCACCGCCGGGGACGGATATGTGGCGCAGCGCCACTACTCCATCGCCTCCGCGCCCGACGACTCCGGGCACATCGAACTGACCCTGGACCATGTCGACGGCGGGGAGGTCTCCGGCTGGTTCCACACCGTGGCCCGGCCCGGCGACTCCGTCGAGGTCCGCGGTCCGCTCAGCGGCTTCTTCGCGTGGCCCGGGGACCGGCCCGCGCTGCTCGTCGGCGCCGGCTCCGGTGTCGTACCCCTGATGTCGATGCTGCGGCACCATCGCGCACGGGGGCTGGACGTGCCGCTGCGCCTCCTCGTCTCCGCGCGGAGCCCCGAAGAGCTCATCTACGCAGGGGAGTACGGCGACGAGACCACAGCCGTGTTCACGCGCGTGGCCCCGGACGGTGTGCCCGTCGGACGTATGGCCACCGCCCATGTGGCACCCCTACTGGCCGAACAGCCGCCGGGTGGTTGGGAGGCCTACATCTGCGGTTCGAACGGATTCGCCGAGCACGCCTCGCGGTTGCTGGTGCAGGCCGGGCAGCCGGTGGACCGGATCCGGATCGAGCGGTTCGGCTAGGGACGGCTGGGGACGGCCAGAGGCGCCTGGGAGCGGCTGGGGGCGGCCAAAGGGTCGAGCGGTTCGGGTGGGGGCGACCGCTTCTCGGACCGGGCCCCCCGGGGTACTCCCGGCGCATCCACCTCCGCGTCGGCCGACAGGCACCCCGGGAACGGCGGGAGGGGGCGAAGACACCCGGACCGGTGTCAGTCGTGGGGCACCACGGCCACCGGACACGTCACCTGCCGGATGGCTGTCCGCGCGGCACGGCCCAGGCGCTCGCCCGCCCGGCGGCCGACGACCAGCAGACCGGCGCCGGTGGACACCCGCAGCAGTTGGTCTCCGGGGCGGCCATGGACGACCTCTTCCACGACCGGGACGTCCGGGAATTTGTGGCACCAGGACCGCAGCGTGCCGGCCAGGGCACGCCGTCGGCCCGTCTCGTGGTCGCGTACGTCGTCCGCCGACGGGACGTCGGACGGCGACACCTCGGACGGCGACGCGTCCGGCGACGGAACGGCGGGCCCGCGATCCCCGTACGGGGGCGGGGTCCAGGCGTGCACCACGAGGAGCGGTGCCGAGCGGACGGCGGCGGTGTCGAAGGCGTAGCCGATCAGGTTGTCGGCGGGGCGCTCCAGGTCGAGTCCGAGCACCACGGGACGGTAGGGCGCTGTGCTCGGGGGCGTGCCGCCCGGCGTGAACTCCCTCTCGTCCGACGGAAGTTCACCCGCGCGGACGAGGACCACCGGACAGGCGGCACTCGCGGCGACGGCCAGGGCCACCGAGCCGGCGAGGAAACCGGCCTGCGCGGAGTGATCGGTGCGGCCGCGCGTGCCGAGCACCAGGGTCTCGGACTCGGCGGCGGCCGCGAGCAGCGCGGGCACCGCGGGAGTCTCGGTGTCGCGCGCCACGATGTCCAACGCCGGGTGTGCGTAGGCAAGTTGGATCGCGGCCCGGTCGAGCGCCGACCTGGTGCACCCGGCGGGTACGTCGACGTCGGGAACGCGCGCGGACACTCGGTGCTGTGTGCCCGCGTGCAGGAGACGCAACGGGAGGCGACGCCGTCCGGCCTCGCGGGCCGCCCAGTCGGCCGCGTCCAGACTGGCGGGCGAACCGTCTATTCCTGTGGTGATGGTGGTGGCGGAGTTCATGACCTGTGCCTTTCGGGGCTTGGGCGACGGATGCCGTGCCGCCGTCTTTCGCGCACGACGTCGCCGGGATGTCGGCCGACGGGTGTATCCGGCCGACGGCGGGGCAGTCGGGGTGCGCCCGGGTGTCGCGGGCGGGACCGGCCGGTCCGTCGCCATCGGGGCTCCTGTCCGCCGACGCGGTGATGCGCGGGTTCCACGACGGACGGGAATCAGTCGTACGGCGCGGGAGTCCGTGCCCTACGGCGAAGGCTCGATACCGCCCCGCGCGATGGGGACGGGCAGGGGTGTGGCGGGTGAGCACGCAGCCGGTGAGGAGCGAACCGGCCGCGTACGGCGGGCTGTTCGACACCGGAGTCGCATAGCGTCGGTCGCCGGTCGCCGTGAACGTCCGGGCGCCGACGCGGCGCACGGCAGTGAGGAGGGGACATGCGAACCCGGGTACCCGGCTGGCGCTGGCGCCGCAATCCGCTGCGCCGACGCTCCGACGTCGTCGAGGCGTGGTGGGCGCTGGCCGCCGGCGTTCTGCTCTTCGTCTGCTCGCCGCTCGCGGGCGCGTCGGTGGGATGGTCGACGTACGAGGGGGCACAGGCGCACGCGGCGGCGCAGCGCGCGGCCCTGCACCAGGTCCGTGTCGTGCTCGCGAAGGACGCGCCGGCCACGGTGCCCACGACGCCGGGCGGCAGCCGACGTTCCTTCCCCGTGCCGGCCCGGTGGACGGAGTCCGACGGGACGGCACGGACCGGCCTGGTACGGGTGCCCGCAGGCCTGCGCCGGGGTACGCGCATCGAGGTGTGGACCGATGCCCGGGGAGAGATCGTGCGTCCGCCGTCGAGCACGTTCGTGATCCGGCAACAGGCGCTGGCGATGGGGGTCTTGACCACCACGGGCGGGGTCTTCGCCCTTCTCCTGGCGCACCTCTGCCTGCACCGGGCCCTGGCGCGCCGCCGGCTGGACCGGTGGGAGCACGACTGGGCACGGACGGAACCTGACTGGACCCGGCGCACGGCCTGAGGCCCGCCCGTGGGCCGGAGCCCTCGTTCCCGGCACGGCCGTGGCGGGCCTCCGAAGGCGGACGTACGGTGTGATCATCCGCACCCGTATGCCGAAAGGTGGTCCTTGATGGCCCTGTTCGACCTTCCTCTCGACGAACTCCGCACCTACCGCAGTGCGTCCGCCGAGCCCGCGGACTTCGACTCGTTCTGGGCCAAGACGCTCCAGGAAGCCGGTGAGCACGACCTCTGCGCCCGCTTCGAGCCGGTCGAGGCCCCGCTGAAGACCGTCGCGATCCACGACGTCACGTTCGCCGGGTTCGGCGGGCATCCGGTCAAGGGCTGGCTGATCGTGCCGGCCTGGGCGAACTCGCCGCTGCCCACCGTCGTCGAGTTCATCGGGTACGGCGGCGGACGCGGGCTCGCGCACACCCACCTGCTGTGGGCCTCGGCCGGGTTCGCGCACTTCGTGATGGACACGCGTGGCCAGGCGAGCGGCTGGGGCGGCGGCGACACCCCGGACCCGGTGGGCAGCGCGCCCGCCTTCCCCGGATTCATGACGCGCGGGATCGAGGACCCCGAAACCTACTACTACCGGCGCCTGTTCACGGACGCGGTGCGCGCAGTGGAGGCGGCCCGCTCGCATCCGCTGGTCGACGCGTCGCGCGTCGCGGCACTCGGCGGGAGCCAGGGCGGCGGCATCACGCTCGCGGTGGGCGGTCTGGTGCCCGACCTGGTGGCCATCGCACCCGACGTGCCGTTCCTGTGCGACTTCCCGCGCGCCACGACACTCACGGACCGCGCCCCCTACCGGGAGATCGGCAACTACCTCAAGACCCACCGTGGCCGCACCGAACAGGTGCAGCGCACGCTCTCCTACTTCGACGGGGTGCACTTCGCCGCTCGGGGCCGGGCTCCCGCCCTGTTCTCGGTCGCGCTGGAGGACCAGACCTGCCCGCCGTCGACGGTCTTCGCGGCCTTCAACGCCTGGGCCGACGAGGACAAGCAGATCGAGGTGTACGACTTCAACGACCACGAGGGCGGCGGCCCCTACCAGCAGGCCGCACAACTGCGCTGGCTGCCCGCCCACGTCTGAGTCCCTCACGGGACACGGCCCACCTCCTGTGCGGGCTCCGGCCGGGCCAGCCCGCGGTCTCCGCCGTCAGACCGCTGCCCGGAGCGGTCGCCGGGCTCCTGGCCGCCCGCGTTTCCGGAGGGAGCAGCGGGTCAACAGCCCGTAGGGGCCCGGTCCGAGGAGTTTCGGACAGGATGGGTTCGGCGGGTTCCGCGATCTCGCGGAGCCGGAAACGGGGCCGGGGGGAGCGCGTGACGAACCGCCGCGGCCCGCACAGGGCAGTCGGCTCAAGGGAGTCGGGGCTCGCCGACGGCCCGTGCGGAAGGCGCGGGGCAGGGGCCGCGCCGACCAGGGGCGCGGACTGGAATCGGCCGAAGTGCCTGGACGCCCTTTCCTGGTGGTTTAGACCAATGCTAGATGTGGTGGCGCACTGAGCCCACGCGGCTACGTTTTGTCACCACGCAGGAGGCGCGGACATGGCCCGCACCACCCATCCGACCGACCACGAACCCCTCTACGCCCGGATCGCCGCACAACTGCTCGGCGAGCTGCGCGACGGAACCATCCCGCCCGGTGAACGCCTGCCGGGAGAACGCGAGTTGTCCACCCGGTTCGGCGTCAGCCGGGAGACCGTACGGCAGGCGTTGCAGATGCTGCGGCGCGACGGCCAGGTCTCCACCGACCGGCGGGGCAGCCATGCGACGCTGTCCGGCAACGGCGCCGGACACGTCCCGTCCCTCGACTTCCCCGTCGGCGCGCACACCGGCGAACCCGACGGCTGCCGCCGCGCCACCGTCACCTGGGAGACTCCCCCGCCGGAACACGCCGAGGCCCTCGGACTCGCCCCGCTGCGGGCGACGTTGGTCCATCGCTACGAGTCGGCCGCCGCCGACGGCAGCGGACTGCGCTCGGCCGTTACGTCCTTCTCCGCGATCGCGGTGACCGAGGTCGAGGAGCTGGCCCGCTACCGCGACCGCGCGAACGGCCACGCGTCGGCGCAGCTCTCACGGGCCTACGACTGGATGCGCAAGGCGGGTCTGACGCTGCACCACCGGGACGCGATCACCCGGCTCCCGCAGTCGGTGCGGGTCACCCGGCGCGTGCACGACCAGTACGACCGGCCGCTGGAGATCACCGACCTGACCGTGGACGCCCAACAGGACGCGCTGGTCTACGAGTTCACACTGCCGGCGGCCGAGTGAACTCCGCCGGCCGGACGTTCGGGCCGGGTGCCCCGCCGGTCATCCGACGCCCGGGGCTCTGCCCTGGGTGTGCCCTGAATCCTGGCGCGTGGCCACGACCATCCGGGCCCGTGGGCTGCCGTCGCGTCGGCGGCCGAACCCGGTCAGCGGGTGAAGCTCCGTCCGGAATCCGGCCCGCGCCAGTTCCCGCTCCACGTCGTGCAGCCGGAACGCGCGGTAGTACATGACGAAGGTCGGGCGCCGGACGGCGTTGCGTACGCGCATCACCGTGTCGAAGCCCAGCAGGGCCCAGTACCAGGGCGAACCGGGCCGCGGCGGAGCCATGACCGGGAACGCGAAGCGTCCGCCGGGGCGCAGGACGGCGTGCACCCCGGCGAACAGGCCCGGCAGCTCACGCGGCAGGAAGTGCCCGAAGGCACCGAAGCTCACGACCAGGTCGAACGCGGGCCCGAAGGGCAGGGCGCGGGCGTCTCCACGCACCCAGGCGACCGACGGGGTCCCGCCCTGGCGCGTCCCCGCCCGGACCGGTGAGTCGCCCTCGCCCGTCCCCGCCCGGACCGGTGAGTCGCCCTCGCCCGTCCCCGCCCGGGACGACGAGCCGTCCTCGCCCGTCCCCGGCGAGGACGGTGAGCCGTCGGCATCGAGTCGCGCGCGTCCGACCTTCAGCATGCCCGTGCTGATGTCGACGCCCGTGACGCTCTCCCGGCACAGCCCCCGCAGGACCTCCATGCCCGCGCCGGTACCGCAGCAGAGGTCGAGTCCCGCGGTGAACGGCCCCAGCGGCCCGAGGGCCCGCCCCACCGCGTCGAGGATCGCGTCCGGGGTGCGGAACGGGGTGTGATCGAACTTGGGCGCCAGCAGGTCGTAGCCGTGCTCGATCGACGAGAGGGCCTGCACGGCCAGTTCGCGGAGGGTGGGACCTTGCGGGGTGAACATCCCGCCGAGCTTAGGGGCTGTCGTCCGGATCGGGTCACAGGGTGCGGCGGGCGTCTCCCCGGCGAGGTCCCGCTTCGGCGCGGCACGAGCCGGGCGACCGTGCCGAGGGGCAGCGTGCGCCGGATGCGCTGATCTATCGTCCGGTCATGACCTCGTTCCGCCCCGCCCCCGCCTGGCTGGCCGACGCCGTCTTCTACCAGATCTACCCGCAGTCGTTCGCCGACTCGAACGGCGACGGCATCGGCGACTTCGACGGAATCGCCGAGCGCCTCGACCACCTCGCGTGGCTGGGCGTCACCGCCGTATGGCTCAACCCGTGTTTCGTGTCCCCGTTCGGCGACGCCGGATACGACGTCGCCGACTACCTGGACGTCGCGCCCCGCTACGGCTCGTCCGAGGATCTCGCCCGTCTGGTCGAAGAGGCGCGCCGCCGCGGTGTCCGCGTGCTCCTCGACCTCGTGGCGGGTCACACCTCCGACCAGCACCCCTGGTTCCGGGCCGCGATGGACGATCCGGCCGACGACCGCTACATCTGGGCGCCCGAGGGCTCCCCGGAGGGTTTCGTACCCTCCCCCGGGACCCGCCCGGGTGCGTATCTGCCGAACTTCTTCGCCTTCCAGCCCGCCCTCAACTTCGGTTACGGGCGCGCTCATCCGGCCCAGCCCTGGCGCCGGCCGGTCGACGCGGAGGGCCCGCGCGCCAATCGTGCCGCGTTGCGCACGGTCATGGACCACTGGCTGGGCCTCGGGCTGTCCGGCTTCCGCGTGGACATGGCCGCCTCGCTGGTGAAGGACGACCCCGGCAAGAAGGAAACGGCCGCGGTCTGGACGGAGTTGCGTCACTGGCTGGACCGCGCGCACCCGGACGCCGTGCTGCTCTCGGAGTGGGGCGAACCCGAGGTGGCCGTCCCCGCGGGGTTCCACGCCGACTTCTTCCTCCAGTTCGGCGGCCCCACCGACGGGCGCGCCCTGCGTTCGCTCTGGAGCAACGGCGAAGGCACGGTCAACGAGGCCTGGGACCCGCTCGACTGCTTCTTCGACGCCGAGGGCCGTGGCTCCCCACGCCCCTTCCTGGAGGCCTGGCAGCACGCGGCCGCCGCGGTCGGCGAGAACGGCTTCATCGCGCTCCCGACCGCCAACCACGACTTCTCCCGCCTCAACTGCGGCCCCCGCACGGCCGGTCAGCTACCCGCCGCCTTCGCCTTCCAACTGACCTGGCCGACGCTGCCGGCGATCTACTACGGCGACGAGATCGGCATGCGCTACGTTCCGGGACTGCCCGAGAAGGAGGGCAGCGTGCTGGGACCGCGCTACAACCGCGCGGGCTCGCGCACACCGATGCAATGGGACGACAGCCCCAACGCGGGCTTCTCCACGGCCCCCGCCGACCGCCTCTACCTCCCCGTGGACCCGTCCCCGGACCGCCCGGCGGTCGCCGCCCAACGGGCCGACGACACCTCGCTCCTGCATCTCGTACGCCGTCTCGTCGCGCTGCGCACCGGCTCCCCGGAACTGGGGCCGGGCGGCTCGGTGGAGGTGGTGCACGCCGGTTATCCGTTCGTGTACGTGCGGGGCGGCCGCTATCTCGTCGTGGTCAATCCACGCCGGGAGCCGGCGAGTTGCCGGTACGACGGCGGGGCGGACGCCCGCTCCCTGGAATCCGACGGCGTCAGGATCGACTCCGCCACCGTGCACACCGAGGGGTTCGGTTACGGAGTCTTCGAGCTCGTCGGGCGGCGGACGGGACACTGAGCACGGGCAGGGTCAGCTCCCCAGGCGAAGGCCCGCCAGCCAGACGTCCGGGGCTCCCGGGCCCGCTTCCGTGTGCGGGGCGGACTGCGCCGGGCCGAGATCCTTCGGCCGTGTACGGCGGACGCGCAGCAGGCGGAGCGCTCTCCTGCCGCGCGGCAGGGGGACTTCGGCGGTCATGGGACCCTCCTGGGAGGTCGGGTGACTGTTGCCACTCCCGAGGGACGACCGTCGGGAGGTTCCTTCACTCCACCGACGAACGGATCCTAGGCAGATCGACACTCCCCGAGCCGCTTCTCCAGGAATCTCCGCTCGGCCTCGTTCTCCACCAGTTCGAGGGCCCTGGTGTACGCCTCGGCGGCCTCCGTCGCACGGCCGGCGCGGCGCAGCAGGTCCGCGCGGGTGGCGGGGAGCAGGTGGTACGCGTCCAGCTCGCCCTCCGCCTCCAGTTCGGCGACCAGGGCGAGCCCGGCGTCGGGGCCTTCGGACATGCCCACGGCGACCGCCCGGTTGAGCCGGACCACGGCGGAGGGCACGAAGCGCCGGAGTTCGCCGTAGAGGGCCGCGATGTCGGCCCAGTCGGTCTCCTCGGGCGTGGCGGCGGTGGTGTGGCAGGCGGCGATCGCGGCCTGGATCTGGTACGGGCCGGGGCGCCCGCGGCGCAGGGCGGTCTCCAGTAGTGCGGCGCCCTCGTCGGCCTCGGCGCTGTCCCAGGCGGTACGGTCCTGGTCCTCCAGTGTGACGAGGTGGCCCGAGGCGTCGACGCGCGTGCCGCGTCGGGCGTCATGGAGCAGCAACAGCGCGAGCAGGCCGAGGACTTCGGCCTCGTCGGGCATCAGGCGGGCCAGGATCCGGGCGAGGCGGATCGCCTCGGCGCAGAGGTTCGTGCGCACCAGATCGGCCCCGGCCGTGGCGGCGTACCCCTCGTTGAACAGCAGGTAGAGCACGCCGAGGACGCCCGTGGTGCGCTCGGGCAGGAGGTGCGCGGGCGGTACGCGGTACGGGATGCCCGCGTTGCGGATCTTCCGTTTGGCGCGCACCAGCCGCTGCGCCATCGTCGCCTCGGGGACGAGGAAGGCGTGCGCGATCTCGGCCGTGCTCAGGCCGGCCAGGGTGCGCAGGGTGAGTGCCACCCTGGCCTCGATGGGCAGCGCCGGGTGGCAGCAGGTGAAGACCAGCCGCAGCCGGTCGTCATGGACGCCGCTCCCGTCGTCGGATTCCGGTTCGTACGGGTTGTACGGGTTGTACGTGCCGTACGGGTCGTACAGTCCCTCGTCGCGTGCCGACACCGCCGCCTCCCGCAGCTTCCGTGCGCCCACCGCCTCCCGGCGCAGTACGTCCAGGGCACGGTTGCGCGCGGTCGTGGTCAGCCAGGCGCCGGGGCGGCGCGGTACTCCGTCGCGCCGCCACCGGTCGAGCGCCTGGGCGAAGGCGTCCTGCGCGCACTCCTCGGCGAGGTCCCAGTCGCCGGTCACCCTGATCAGGGTGGCGACGACCTGACCCCACTCCTCGCGGAACGCGGCGGCGACCGCCTCCTCGACGTCGTCGTTCACTCCCAGACCGGTCGCACCTCCACCGAACCGCCGCCCAGCGCCACCGGGTGCCGGGACGCGAGCGCGATGGCCTCGTCGAGGTCGGCGACCTCGATGACGTCGATGCCCGCGACGTACTCCTTCGTTTCGGCGAACGGTCCGTCGGTGAGCAGGACTTCGTCGCCCTGGACCCGGACGGTGGTGGCGTCGGCGGCCGGCCGCAGCCGGGCGCCGCCCTTCATGGGGCCGCGGTCGCGCACCTCCTGGATGTACGAGGTGAAGCGGGGGTCGTCGGCGATCTCCTCGGGGCCGAGCTCCTCGCCGTCGACGGGCGTGCAGATGAAGAGGGCGTACTTCACGATCAGGCCTCCCCGGTCACCGGGAGGCCGGCGGGCGACGGCACCGAGGTGTGCTGGTGGACGATCCGCCAGCGGTCGCCGGCCGCGCGGTAGCCCGTGGTGACGCGTGCGGTGGTGTCCAGCGTGCCGCCGTCGACGAGCGTGGCGCGCAGGCGCACCAGGGCGTGGCTGAAGGCGACGCTCTCGTCGACGCGCAGCCGGAAGTCGAGCACCTCGCGGTCGGCGGGTCCGGCGAGCGTCGAGAACCACAGTTCCTCAGCCTTGCGCAGGGCGTCGACACCGCTCTGCTCCAGGCCGCTCACGGAGTGGAACACCTCGACGTCCGGGGCGTAGCAGGCCATCGCCCGGTCGACGTCCCGCTCGCGTGCGGCCTCGGTGAGCTCCGCGTCCAGGCGGCGGATCTCCGTACCGGCGTCGCCGTCCTCCCAGAACGCGCGGACCTCCAGGGCGCCGATGGTGGCGACCGGGTGTTTGGCGGCGGCCTCGACCGCCTCCTCCAGGTCGGCGCAGTCGAGGATGTCGAAGCCTGCGACGTACTCCTTCGTCTCGGCGAACGGCCCGTCGGTGCGCAGCACTTCGCCGTCGCGCACCCGCACCGTGACCGCCTCCGCGGGCAGCCGGAGCCGGTGGCCGTGCAGCCGTACGCCGCGCTCGGCGCCCAGTTCCTCGACCCAGGGCTCGACGGGCGCCATGCCGGAGGCGTCGGCTGTGTCGTCGCCGCAGACCAGCAGCATGTACTTCATGGTTCCTCCCGGTGCTCATGAGCTTCCTACACCCCACCGACGAACGGCACCGCGGCACATCGACAGGGGGTGGCGGCTTTTTCTCCCGGGACGCGGACCGGACCGGCGCGTCCCACACCCGGCCGGTCCGCGCCGTGTCAGAGGCGGGAGGCTCCGGGCCGGACGGGAAGGGCCCGGACACTGTTGCCGACGAAGCTGGCGTGCCGGACGAGCTCCGCCTCAAAGACGGCGAGGTCGAGGTCGGGGAAGCGGGTGAACAGCCGTTCCAGGGCGACGGTGGCCTCCATCCGGGCGAGCGGGGCGCCCAGGCAGTAGTGGGCGCCGTGCCCGAGGGAGAGGTGCCGGACAGCGCCGGGACGGCCGGGACGGGTGATGTCGAAGCGGTCGGCGTCCGGACCGTGCGCGGCCCGGTCGCGCCCCGCCGCCGAGTATCCGGCGAGGACGGGAGTGCCCCGGGGGACGACGGTCCCGTCGACGGTCAGGTCCCGCACCGGATAGCGGAACGGGAAGTAGCTGACGGGCGCGTCCCAGCGCAGGGTCTCCTCGACGACGTCCGCCCAGCTCGACTCGCCCTTCTGGACCGACTCCAGTTGGTCCCGGTGCCCGCACAACGCCCGTACGGCGTTGGTGATCAGGTTCAGTGTGGTCTCGTGCCCGGCGATGATCATGAGTACCAGGGTGCCGATGAGTTCCTGCTGGCTGAGCCGGTCACCCTCCTCGTCCCGGGCGGCGATCAGCGCGCTGGTGAGGTCGTCACCGGGGTTCTCGGCGCGCGCGGCCGCGACGGCGCCGAGCACGGCCACCAGTTCGCGGTTCGCCGCGACGGCCTGCTCCGGGCCGATGTCGGTGGCGACGACCTGGTTCGACAGATGGTGCAGCCGGTCGAGGTACTCGGCGTCGACACCGAGGAGTTCGCCGATGACGCCCATCGGCAGCGGCAGCGCGAAGTGCCGGCGCAGGTCGGCCACTCCTCCGCCCTCCTCCGCCGCCGTGAGCAGGCCGTCGAGTAGTCCGGAGGTCAACTCTTGGATCCGAGGCCGCAGTTGCTCGACCCGTCGCACGGTGAACGCCTTGCTGACCAGGGATCGCAGCCGCCGGTGGTCGTCGCCGTCGGCGGTCGTCATCCCCTGCACGGTGGCGAAGGTCAGCAGGGGCCAGCCGGCGGCTATCCGCCCCTCGCGCAGGGCCGTGAAGTGCTGGGCCCCCTTGGCGACGTCCGGGTGGGCGAGGAACTCCTTCAACGCCTCGTGCCCGAGCACCACCGCGCCTTCCACCTGGCCGGGCAGCTCCACCGTCGCGACGGCGCCCCTCGCGAGCAGCCGCGCGTTGTCGGCGTGCGGACAGCCGCCCGCGGGGTCCATGCGGTGCGGCGTGACGGGCGAGGTGTCCACCGGGTTCTCCTTGCTGCTGAGCCGAGTTGGCGGTCGCACGACGCCGACGGACGCCGTACGACGCTCGATTGTGCCTGCTCAGCGCGGAGAGGGAGGGTCAGCTGTCGAGATCGTCGGCGAAGTGGCGGAATCCGTGCCGGTCGCGGTGCATGCCCCACAGGGTCTCCGCGAGAACGTCCGGGTCCTTCCTCGCGTGCCCGGGGATGATCGCGCCGGGAATGACGAGCTGCCCGACATGGATGCCGTCGCCGGCGAGGGTGTCGTGGAGGAGATGGCCGTACGCGCTCTCGGCGGCGAACGCGATCGAGGTGCCGGCCCGGTCGGCGTGCGGGATCACCGCGCTGCCGCCGTTGACGAGGAGGACCGTGCCACGGCCGAGCGAGCGCATCCCGGGGAGCACCTGGCGCACGGCGGCGATGGGCCCGTAGACGGAGAGCTCGATCGGACCGACCAGGTCCTCGGGACCGGTCTCCAGCACCGGCCGCATGAATGCCGGCTGCGGGACCGGGCTGTACTGGAGCACCTCGATCGGGCCGAGGGCGCCGGACGCGGTGTCGAGAGCCGCCGCGAGGGCTTTCGGGTCGCGTACGTCGGCGGCGAATCCGCGCGCCGTCACCCCCGAGTCGGCGAGCTCGGCGGCGAGAGCGTCCACCCGCTCCTGACGGCGCGAGACGAGCGCGACGTCGAAGCCCTCACGGCCGAAGCGGCGGGCGACGGAGGCGCCGAGACCGGGTCCCGCACCGATGATGGCGATCGTGGTCATGGTCCTCACCTCGGTGATCCGATCAGGTCGAAGGAACCGGCGAGCCGCTCGAAGACGGTCAGTTCAGCGTAGGGGCGCCACCGGAGAACCGATACCGCACGGCCACCGGCACCCGCGGAGGGCGTCCACCGCACACCCGGCGCACGGCACCGGCACGACCGCAGGAACCCCGCACCGTCCCGCGGCGCGACCTGCGCCCTGACCTGCGCCGACGGCGTCCGCGCCCACCCGTGGGCCGAGCGGCGCCTGCGGGTGTCGCGGGCGGGCGAGACGCGGATCACTGCCGAAACGTCGCCGTCGGTGGTAGTCTCTCCTCAGCACTCGTGTACGCCTCTCCTTTCAGGCGCCGGTGCCAGTTCTCTTCTCTCGGCTGTCACGCCGTCGATTCGACCGGCCGACCAGCTTCTCGGCGCCACCTCCCGCGTACGTCCGGGGATCGCTCCCGTCGTACCCGAGGTGATGTCGCCGCCGCACCGAGGCGCGCCCCGCGCCCTCCCTTCGCGGCCTCTCCCCCTTCCTTCCGCATGTCACATGCAGTCCCGTCCGTGAGAGGACATCCCATGACCACCACACTCGAACGCCCCCCTGTACAGCAGCGGCCCCAGTCCCCGGTCGCCACCGGTGTCCTCGACATCGACGGCAGCGGGAAGGGGCACCTGCGCTCCGCGAACTGCCTGCCCTCGCCCACCGACCTCCAGGTCTCCCCCGCGCTGATCCGTCGTCACGGCCTGCGCAAGGGCGACACCTTGGAAGGAGTGCGCGGCGGGCCCCGGACCCTCACCGAGGTCGAGCGGATCAACGGCCGCACGCCCGAAGAACTGCGCCGCCGCCCCCACTTCGGCGACCTCACCCCGCTGCACCCCCGCGACCGGCTCCGGCTGGAGCACCCGGCGAGCGGGCTGACCGGACGCGTCGTCGACCTGGTCGCGCCGGTCGGCAAGGGCCAGCGCGGCCTGATCGTCGCCCCGCCCAGGACCGGCAAGACGGTACTGCTCCAGCAGATCGCCGCAGCCGTGGCCGGCAACCACCCCGAATGCCATCTCATGGTGGTTCTGCTCGACGAGCGGCCCGAGGAGGTCACCGACATGCGGCGTTCCGTACGCGGCGAGGTCTACGCCTCCACCTTCGACCAGACGCCGAGGCAGCACATCGCGCTCGCCGAGCTCGTGATCGAGCGGGCCAAGCGGCTCGTCGAAGCGGGCCAGGACGTCGTGATCCTGCTGGACTCGCTCACCCGGCTGTGCCGGGCGCACAACAACGCGGCCGCCGCCGGCGGGCGCACCCTCAGCGGCGGGGTCGACGCCGCCGCGCTCCAGGGCCCCAAACGGCTCTTCGGCGCCGCGCGCCTGGCCGAGGAGGGCGGCTCGCTCACGATCCTCGCCACCGCCCTGGTGGAGACCGGTTCCCGCGCCGACGACTACTTCTTCGAGGAGCTGAAGGGCACCGGCAACATGGAGCTCCGGCTCGACCGGAACCTGGCCGACCGGCGCGTCTTCCCGGCCGTCGACATCACTCCCTCCGGCACCCGTCGCGAGGAACTCCTGCTGTCCACACCCGAGTTGACCGCCGTACGAGGACTGCGCCGGGCCCTGCGGACGCGGGACGGGCAGGGGAACCTGGAAACGCTCCTGGAACGGCTGCGCGCCACCCCGGACAACGCCGCCTTCCTGCGCCGGATTCAGCCCACCCTGCCCTCCTGACCCGCGCCCCTGCGGCATCCGGGTGCTCGATGCCGCCACGCGGCCCGGCCACCCCGGCGTGTCGCGAGTCCGTTCCTACGTTTGCGGTATGACCATCGGATTCTCATTCCGGGCCGCCGCCTCTCGCACCTCGGTCACGCGTGCCGCCCTCACCTGCTCCGCCGTCTGCCTGGCCGGCGTGCTGGCCGCCGCGCAGAGTCCGGCCGCCGCGCTCAGCGGTGCGGCCACCCGGGCGCCGGCGCCCGCCGCGTCGCCGCCCTCGACGCTCTACCAGCCGGGGACGCAGGTACGGCCCCGGGCCGGGGCGCCCGAGGTCCCCGAGGACATCTCCGCGCTGTCCTGGGTGGTGGCCGACGCCCGCACCGGCGACGTGCTCGCCGCGCACAACGCCCACCGCAGACTGCCGCCCGCCAGCACCCTCAAGACCCTGTTCGCCCTCACCGTCATCCCGGCGCTGCCCGGCGCCACCCGGCACACCGTCAAGGAGGAGGAACTGGAGGGCATCGGCGCGGGCAGCAGCATGGTCGGCGTGGCCGAGGGAATCACCTACAAGGTGGCGGACCTGTGGCGCGGCGTCTTCCTCAACTCCGGCAGCGACGCCGTGCACGTGCTCGCCGCCATGAACGGCGGCTGGACGAACACCGCCACCGAGATGCAGGCCAAGGCCCGCTCCCTCGGCGCCCGCGACACCCAGGTCATCTCGCCCGACGGGTACGACACCCCCGGTCAGGTCTCCTCGGCGTACGACCTGGCGGTCTTCGGACGGGCCGGGCTGCGCAACCCGGACTTCGCGCGCTACTGCTCCACGCCCGAGGCGATGTTCCCCGGCGAGGCGGGCTCCACGTACGGCATCCAGAACACCAACCGGCTGCTCACCGGCGCGAACGGGGTGGAACCGTACCCGGGTCTGATCGGGGTCAAGAACGGCTACACCACCAACGCGGGCAACACCCTGGTCGCCGCCGCCAGGCGAGGCTCGCGCACCCTCGTCGTCACGGTGATGAACCCTCAGGCGGGCGGCGGGTTCACCGTGTACGAGGAGGCGCGCTCGCTGCTCGACTGGGGCTTCGCGGCGGACGGCCGGGTCGATCCCGTGGGGACACTGCTCGACACCCGTTCGGTACCGGCCGCGGGCCCCTCCGCCCAGGCCGGACGCGCCGCTCAGGCCGGACCCGCCGGGCGGCCCGGTCCCAGCACCCGGCCCGGTCCCGGCACCCGGCCCGTGACCACCGCACGGCCCGTGGCCGCCGCGTCCCCGGACGACGAAGGGCTCGGCTGGTCCGACGCGGCCGAGATCGCGGGCGCCGCCGTCCTGGGCGCCGCGGGCGTCGCTCTCGCCCTGCGGCTCAAGCCCCGCCGGACCCCGCGCGGCTGACCGGCGGGCAGCCACAACAGCAGCCCGAGCGTGATCCACGTATAGGCGTTGCTGCCGAGGAAACCGTCGAAGCCAGAAGCGTCGTCGAACCACAGCCACACCACGCTGCTGCACAGCACCGCGTACAGGACCGCCGCGACCCGCAACCGGCGCCGGTGCAGCAGCACGGCGAACGACGGCAGCAGCCACACGAGATGGTGCACCCAGGTGATCGGGCTGACCAGACAGGCGGCGAGCCCGGTGAGGGCGAAGGCGGCGGTCCAGTCCTCGTCGGCCAGGGCCCACGAGGTCCGCCACGCCCAGACGCACAGGACCAGCAGGGCCGCCGCCGCCCACACGGCCCGGCTCGGTTCCTCCGGTGCCACGAGCCGGGCCAGCACTCCCTGAAGCGACTGGTTCGAGACGTAGGACGCGCGCCCGATGCGCGTCGTGTCCCACAGGGCGTCGGTCCAGTAGAAGCGCGAGGCGTCCGGCTCCACCCAGGCCGCCAGCGCGGTGGCCGCCGCGGCGACGGCCGTGGCGACCCCGGCGGCACGCCGGCGGCGGCCGAGCAGCAGCAGCGCGATGAAGAGTGCCGGGGTGAGCTTGACCGCCGCGGCCAGGCCGATGCCCACGCCCGCCGGGCCGCCCCGCCCGCGGGCCAGCAACCAGGCGTCGCTCAGCACGAGGGCGAGCAGGACGAGGTTCACCTGGCCGAAGCTGAAGGTGTCGCGTACCGGTTCGAACAGCGCCAGCAGACAGGCCGTCAGAGCGAAGCCGAACCAGCCGTAACGGCGCAGCCGGGGTCCGACCAGGATGCCCACCACCAGGGCCAGCGCCAGGACGTTGAGCAGCAGTCCGACGGCGATCGCCGTACGCAGCCCGATCAGCGCCATCGGCAGCATGCCGAGGGCCGCGAACGGCGGGTAGGTGAAGCCGTACGACGTTCCCGGCTCCCGGTAGTCGTAGATGCTGCCTCCGTGGTGGACCCAGGTGTCGACCGCCCCGTAGTAGACACGCAGGTCGAACCAGTCGCGCAGCAGCGGCACGGTGGCCGTGAACACGCCGACGGCGACGGCCAGTCCGAGGACCAGGACGAGCCGCCGGCGATCGGTCTCTTCCGTCATGCCGTCCGCTCCAGTACGGGTGCCTGCGGCCGTGCCGCCTGGTGGGCCTGCCAGAGCACGACGAGGGCGAGCGCTCCCCCGGAGACGGCGAGGATCACCTGTCCGGCGCCCGCGGGCGACCCGCTCGGCAACACCGCGAGCGCGAGCACGGCACTGGCGGCGGCGACCCGGCTGCGCACCGAGGTCGTGGGGGCCGCGGCCGCGATGAGGAACAGCCCCCACAGGGCGTACCAGGGCCGGACGGCCGGCCCGAACACGGCCACCGCGGCCAGGCTCAGGCCGAGTGCGTAGACCGGGTGCGGGCGCAGCCGCAGCCAGATGAAGAGCAACAGGCCCACGGTCGCCACGAGTCCGGCGGCGTGCCAGGCGGGCATCGCGAACGGCGCGAGTCCGCTGCCGAGCTTCTGGAGCACGGCGCCGGTCGCCCGCCCGAGGACGCTGGTGGGCGACCAGTTGTGCGGCGAGACGGGGGTCTTCAGCGCGGCTATCCAGCCGTAGCCGGTACCGGCCACGGCGGTCGCGGCGACCGTCGTGGCGACCGCGACCGGCAGGGTGGTCGCCGTGGCCCGCGCGAGCCCCCGGCGCCCCTGCCCGCGCCCGCGCAGCGCGATGACCGCGACCAGCCCGAGCGCGGCGGGCACCTTGACGAGTGCGGCGAGCGTGACCAGCACGACGCCGACGACGGGCCGGTGGCCGCGCGCGGCCACCAGGCCGACACCGAGCAGGCCGAGCATGATGGCGTCGTTGTGCGCACCGGCCACCAGATGCAGCAGGACCAGCGGGTTGAGCGCGCCCAACCACAGCGCGGCGGCGGGATCGGCGCCGCTGTGCCGGGCGAGGCGGGGCAGGGCCGCGGCCATGAGGGCGACGCCGAGCAGGGCGACCATCCGCATACCGAGCAGTCCGGCGGGTATCTCCCCGCGGGTCAGCGCCGACAGGCCGCGGGCGACGGCGAGGAAGACCGGGCCGTACGGCGTCGCCGTCCGCTGCCACACGGGCGCCACCTCGTCCGCGAGCGGGCCGCCGAGTCGCGCGGGTCCGTTCGCGTACACGTCGATGTGGGCGTCGACCATCGCGCCCTGTGCGAGGTAGCTGTAGACGTCCCGGCTGAAGAGCGGCGGCGCGAGCAGCAGCGGCGCCGCCCAGGTGGCCAGAACGAGCAGCAGGGAGCGCGGAGTCGGCGGTTCGGGCCCGCGCACGACGGTGCCGAGCAGTGCCCACGCGGCTATCAGCAGGACGACGCCGAAGTACACCCCGACCAGGCCCAGCACGGCCCGGCCCGACTCGGGGGCGAGGAGGTCGTGCGCGGGCAGGGCTCCCGCGGTCTCGCCGCCCAGCGCGAGGAAGGCGGTACCGGCCAGGCCGATGGCCTGGCAGCGGTGGAGATCGACGGGGAAAGGCATGGCCGGCACTCCGCCAGCGTGTCAACGCCGAGTGGCCGAGAGGCGACGCGGCGCTCTCCTGGCGGGGTCCGGCGCGTGACCTCCGTGTGGTGCTCCCGGAATCGGCGGACGCCGGAGCGGTCGTGTCGCCCGCCGGCACCGGGGCGGTCGCGGGGCCCGCGGACATCGGGGCGGTCGCGGGGCCCGCGGACGCCGGGGCGGACGCCGGGGCCCGCGGACGCCGAGGCGGTCGCCGGGCCGGGCTAGAAGACCGACAGCCCGGTCAGGGTCGTGAAGCGGTCCAGGGCGGCCACGCCCGCCACCGAGTTGCCCCGCTCGTCGAGACCCGGGCTCCAGACGCACAGGGTGCAGCGGCCGGGGACCACGGCGATGATGCCGCCGCCGACCCCGCTCTTGCCCGGCAGCCCGACCCGGTAGGCGAAGTCGCCCGCGGCGTCGTAGGTCCCGCACGTCAGCATGATCGCGTTGACCTGTTTGGCCTGGCTCTGGGTGAGCAGCCGGCCGCCGTCGGCGCGGATGCCGTGCCGGGCCAGGAATCCGGTGGCGAGGGCGAGGTCGGCGCATGACGCGGCGATGGAGCACTGCAGGAAGTACTGGTCGAGCAGCACCGGCACCGGGTTGTCGATGTTGCCGTACGACGCCATGAAGTGGCCGAGTGCCGCGTTGCGGTCGCCGTTCGCGGTCTCGGAGGCGGCGATGTCCTTGTCGAAGGTGAGCCGCTCGTTTCCGCTCTCGGCCCGCAGGAACTCCAGCAGGGTGCCGGCCGCGTCCCCGGTCCGGGTCTGCAGCCGGTCGGTGACGACGAGGGCTCCCGCGTTGATGAACGGGTTGCGCGGGATGCCGTTCTCGTACTCCAACTGGACCAGGGAGTTGAAGGGGTTGCCCGAGGGCTCCCGCCCGACGTGCTCCCACAGCGCGTCGCCCTCGCGGGCCAGGTCGAGGGCGAGCGTGAAGACCTTCGTGATGGACTGCGTGGAGAACGGCTGCTGCCAGTCCCCGACGCCGTACACCGTGCCGTCGAGCTCCGCCACGGCCATGCCGAAGCGGCGTGGGTCGCAGGCCGCCAGCGCCGGGATGTAGTCGGCGGGCCGCCCGCGTCCCGGTGTCTGCGCGATCTCGGTGGCGATGCGCTCCAGGACCGGCTGGAAGGTCAGGGAGGACGGGTACGACGGATTCGCGGGCATGATCGCCATTGTGCCGCCCGCCCGGCCGGGCGGCCCATCGGTTGTGACGGGCCCTCCGTCGGGGCCCGCGCCCTGTGTCCGGCCCTTGCCGCGGCCGTGGATGTCCGCGCCGTGGGCGCCACCGGGTCGCCGCAGGGGACGCCGAGCGGGGCGTGGCGAACGGCACAGGGGGCGCGAAGCCTGGAATCCGGCTTCGCGCCCCCTGTGGGCGAATCGTTCATGCCCCGAGACCGGCTCGCGCCGGCGCCCGGGTGGGTGTCAGCTGTCGATGATGCCCGCGCCCAGCAGCCCGAAGAGCAGCACGCCGATGACGATGCGGTAGATCACGAAGGCGTTGAACGAGTGCTTGGCGACGAACTTCAGCAGCCAGGCGATCGAGGCGTAGGCGACGACGAACGACACGACGGTGCCGACGATGAGCGGGGCGGCGCCCACTCCGGTGCCCAGGGCGTCCTTGAGCTCGTACAGGCCCGCGCCGGTGAGGGCCGGGATGCCGAGGAAGAAGGAGAGCCGGGTGGCGGCGACGCGGTCCAGGTCGAGGATGAGGCCCGTCGACATGGTGGCGCCGGAGCGCGAGAAGCCGGGGAAGAGCAGGGCGAGGATCTGGGAGCTGCCGACCAGCATCGCGTCCTTGAAGGAGACGTCGTCCTCACCGCGCTTGTGGCGGCCCATCTGGTCGGCCGCCCACATCACGGCACTGCCCGCGATCAGCGAGCCGGCGACCACCCACAGGGAGGCCAGCGGACCCTCGATGAGCGGCTTGGCCGCGAGACCCACGGCCACGATCGGGATCGTCGCGTAGATGACCCACCAGGCGAACTTGTAGTCGTGGTTGTGCCGCTCGTCCTTGTTGCGCAGCCCGCGTCCCCAGGCGGAGACGATCCGCACGATGTCCTTGAAGAAGTACACGAGCACGGCGGCGATCGCGCCGACCTGGATGACCGCGGAGAAGCCGACGACGGCGTCGTCGTCGACGGGGATGTTCATCAGTCCCTCGGTGATCTTGAGGTGACCGGTCGAGGACACGGGAAGGAATTCGGTCACCCCCTCGACGACTCCGAGGACGACGGCCTGACCGACGTTGATGACGCTCATGGGATCCAGTTCTGAGGAGTTGGTCGACAGTGCTGTAGACAGTGCAGGAGACAGTGTTACCTATGCGCGCGGACGCCCGTCAGCTACGTCCACAAAGCTTGCGCAAACGAGACTCCGGCGAACGCCGCGCCGAGGCCCGCCGTCACGCTCACGATCACGTTGGCGGCAGCGTAGAACCCCGCACCGGTCTCGGTCAGCCGCAGGGTCTCGTACGAGAACGTCGAGTACGTGGTCAGCGCCCCGCACAGGCCGGTCCCGAGCAGCAGTTGCAGGTGTCCTGGCACCTGACCGGCCGAGGCCGCTCCGGTCAGCGCACCGAGAACCAGGCACCCTGTCACGTTCACGACGAGGGTGCCCCAGGGGAAGACCGTATCGTGCTTGAGCTGTACCGCCCGGTCGGTCAGATACCGCAGGGGCGCTCCGACCGCCGCGCCGAGGATCACCAGCAGCCAGTTCACAACGACTTCTCACCCGCCCCCGGTCGGTCGTCGCCGGAGGCGCGGGGGGCGCCGGAGGTGTCCGTGGGGGCGGCGCCCCGGCCCGCGTAGCGGATGACCTCGCAGTCGTCGAGGATCACGAGACCCTCGGTGACGAGTTCGTCGAGCTGCGGCAGGAAGGCCCGTACACGCTCCTCGGTGTCCACGACGATCACGGCCACCGGAAGGTCCTCGCTGAGCGAGAGCAGCCGCGAGGTGTGGATGAGCGAGGAGGCGCCGAATCCCTCGATGCCCCGGAAGACGCTGGCGCCCGCGAGGCCCGCCGCGTGGGCACGGTGCACGATCTCCGCGTAGAGCGGCTTGTGGTGCCAGGTGTCGTTCTCCCCGATGAAGACCGTCACCCGCAGCGCACTGCCCGTCAGTCTTGTCATCGCCGCCTCCATGCCAGGGCGCGGCGGGTCGCCGCGACTCCGAGCCACACCGCCGCGAGCGCCGCGCACAGGGTCGCGGCGAGATAGCCGAGCCCGATGCCCGCGTGGCCCGCGCCGATCAGCTTCCGGATGTCGACGGCGTACGTCGAGAAGGTGGTGAAGCCGCCGAGGACCCCGGTGCCGAAGAAGGGGCGTACGAGGCGGTGCGCCCGCCACGCGTCGGTGATCAGCACCATGAAGACGCCGATCACGGCACAGCCCACGACATTGACCGCGAAGGTCGTCCAGGGGAAGGCGTCGGCCGGGGTGGGCCACAACCGCGCCGCGCCGTACCGGGCCGTGGCGCCGACGGCGCCGCCGAGGGCGACCACCGCGACGACCGGGCCCTGGCCGTGCCAGGGGGACGCCCCGCGCGCGGGCGCGCGTACGGGGGCGCCGGACTCACCGACGCGTTCGGGATGCGGGACTGTCATGTGCTGGGGCTCCTACTCGCCGGGCCGGTGCGGGCACACGGCATCGCAAGCAGGGACCGTTGGCGGCATCCGTGCCGCGGTTCGGGTACGGCGAGCCCCACCGCCGCGCCACGACACAAGATCGCGGCCGGTGAACAGGGTAACGCCGGGGCCGAGGGACGCGCACACCCGGCCCGTCCCTCGGACGGGCCGCGCCCGGCCGGTCAGCCGGGGACGCCGGGCAGGTCACAGACCGCGAGGCCCCGCTCCCAGATGCTGCCGAGGATCAGCCGGCCCTCCGACTCGCAGGCGCTGGTCACCATGCGGTACCGCGCCCGGCGGCTCTCCAGGTGATGCACGACACCGCCCGCGTCGTCCACCGCGAGAACGCCCGTGGTGCCCGGCGGGCGGAAGGGCGCGCGCACGGCGACCCGGGCCGCGGCACGCCGGACCGCCGGGCCCCGGCGGTGCAGGAGTTCCAGGGCGGCCACGCGGGGTCCCGCCAGGGCCACCCAGATCGGACCGTCCGGGGCGCGCCAGAGGTTGTCCGGCTGGCCCGGGAGGTCGTCGACGAAGGTCTCGGCTCGGCCCGCCCGCGGCCCGGTGAGCCAGTAGCGGACGAGCCGCCACGCACCGGTCTCCGCGAGGACGAGGAAGGACTCGTCGGCCGAGCAGGCGAGTCCGTTGGCGAACTGCAGCCCCTCCAGGATCACTTCGGGCTCGGTCTCCCCCGGGGCGAGGCGCAGCAGACAGCCGGACCCGGTGTGTTCGACGAGATCGCCGATCCACTGCTTGAGCGGGTGACTCCGGCTGGAGACGGTGAAGTACACCGTTCCGTCCGAGAGCGCGACCACATTGCTGCAGAAGCGGAGCGGCGCACCGGCGACCCGGTCGGCGAGGACCCGGACGACCCCGTCGTCGAGCCCGATCCGCAGCAGTCCGCGCTCGGCGTCGCACACCAACAGAGCGTTGTCCGGCAGGAGTTCGAGCCCCAGGGGCCTGCCGCCCGTCTCGGCGACGACCCGGACGTCGGTTCTGTCGGGATCGCCGAGCCCGTCGACGCGGACGATCCGGCCGTCCTCCAGACCGGTCAGCACCCCGCCCCGGGAGTCGGCTACCACGTCCTCGGGACCGCGGCCGCCGAGCGGCACCAGGCGCCGGGGTACGAGGGCGGCGCGCCCGGCCGCCGTTGTCGACCGCTGTTCCACGCGCCTACCAGCCCTTCTCGAAGAAATGGCTGACCTCGGCGATGCGGTACTCGTCGCGCCGGTAGTAGGTCCGCCGTCCGACCTTCTTGGCGCGCAGCAGACCGACTCCGGTGAGGAGGTCGAGATGGGTGCGTGCCACGGCCCGGTTCACCCCGAGTTTGACGGCGAGGGCCTCCGGGCTGACGCCGTCGTCGACGAGGTCGCCGCGGCGCTGCGGCGGGAAGTGCGCCTCGGGGTCCCGCAACCACTCCAGGATGTCCCGCCGTTGCCCGTTGACGGGCCCCTTCAGCATCTCGTCCCCCTCCGTCGCGGCGGTCTCCCGCTACTGTCCCGCAGCCCGCGGCGGCACGCACGGCCTTCCACGACCCTGGCCGGACCCGGACCGCTCCGAAAGAGTACGGGGCCCGGCCGCACCGGCGGCCGGGCCCCTCCCGGGCTCAGCGGTGACTGAACTGGGACATGGCCGGAAGCGCCTTGTCGTCGAAGCCGAACAGGGCCTGGTTCTCCCATCCGTTGCCGGAGGTCGCGTCGGTCGGGTCCCAGCCGTTGCCGGTGACCGCCGTCCAGGTCGCCTCCCAGTAGAAGACGCCGAGACCCCGGCCGTTCGGTACGGCCTCCACGATGTTCATGACGTCCCGCAGCCAGTTGGACTGCCCGGTGGTCGTGGCCGCGTAGCCGGAGACCAGTTCGGCGGTCGTGTCGATCTGGTTGGTGAGCGCGTCGTCGCTGTCCAGACGGAAGGGGTAGGCCGTCTCGGCGACGAAGACCGGCTTGCCGTAGCGGGCGGCCGCGTCGTCCAGGGTGGTCTGGAAGTCGTAGAGCGAGCCGTGCCAATAGCCGTAGTAGGAAAGGCCGATGGCGTCGAACTTCACGCCGTTGGCGAGGGCGGTGTCGAACCACCAGCGGGTGCCGGTGAGGTCGCCGCCCTTGGCGAGGTGCAGGGCCACGACCGTGGAGGAACTCACCGCCTTGGCGGCGGAGTAGCCGGAGTTGAGCAGTCCGGCGAGCTGGGCGAAGTTGTCCGTGGAGCCCTCGGACCAGAGCATGCCGCCGTTGATCTCGTTGCCGATCTGCACCATGTCGGCCGTGGTGCCCTGCGCCTTCAGGCCGTTGAGAACGTCGTACGTGTGGTTGTAGACGTCCGTCTTGAGCTGGCTGTACGTGTGTCCGACCCACGCGGCCGGCTTGGTCTGGGTACCCGGGTCGGCCCAGGTGTCCGAGTAGTGGAAGTCGATCAGGAGCTTCATGCCCTGCGCCTTGATGCGCTTGGCCATCGCGAGGACGCGGGCCTTGTTGTTGTAGCCGTCGGCCGGGTTCACCCAGACCTTGAGGCGGGCGTAGTTCATCCCGGCGGACTTGAGGATGGCGAGCGCGTCACCCGTCGTGCCGGAACTGGTCTTGTAGACCCCGCCGTAGGCCTCGCTCTTGGCGAGGGAGGAGATGTCGGAGCCCTTGACGGACAGTCCGGTGGTTCCGGAGGTGAACGCCAGGTCGTCGACGTTGATCCAGTTTCCGGCGTTGGCGTCGGAGTAGATACTGATCGTGCACTGGTTGTTCGTCACGGCGACGGGCACGACCAGGTGGATCCACCCGCTCGTGGAGACCGGCAGATCGGTGCGTTGCGCGGTGCCGCCGCAGTTCTTCAGGTTCAGGTAGGCGGAGTTCTGTCCGCCGCCCGAGCGTACCCACGCGGTGAGTTCGTAGTTCCCGTTGGTCAGCCCGGTGAGGGTCTGGTACGTCTCCACCTTGTAGGCCGAGGCGGAGTAGTGGCTGAGACGGTAACTCCCGCCGTGGCCACCGGCCTCGACGTACGAGGCGCCGGTGTCGCCGGACTCCGACCAGCCGCTGGGCACGGCGGCGCCGGTCCCGTCGGCCTCGAACCCGGCGTTGGTCAGGGTGCTCGCCGCCTGCGCGGTCTGCGCGGGGAGGGCGGTGAGGGCGAGCCCGGCCGCAAGCGGTAGCAGCAGGGCCCTGAGTGTGCGTCTGGGATGGAACATCATCGTCCGTCGTCCCTTCGACGTGGTGGGGAGAAGTGCCCCCGGTGGATCCGGGGGCGACCCCCTCCGCCCGCGGCTTCACGGCTCACACGGGCGGAGGGGAGTTCGGCTCGCCGTCGAGTCCCTTGACCCGGACGGCTGTTGGAGCGGTGCGCTGCGCTGCGCCGGACCGGGATTCCGGCACGGTGGGGCCCGCCACCGGGTCGCGCCCCGGTGGGGGTGGGTGCGTTTGCGCCGGCCGCGTTCCCGGCACGGCAGCCGCCGTCCCCGGGTCGAGGCCCGGACGGCTCTCGACACCGCCACCGGGTCACGGCCCGGACAGCGCTTGGTGCGGCCGCCAGGTCGGCGAACCCGACGGCAAGTGGTGCTCACCCGGGCGGAACCCCGGCGAGGGGCCCGCCCGGACCGGGTCCGGACCCGGTCGGGGTCTGGTCCGGGTCCAGGTCCGGGTCCAGGTCCAGGTCCAGGTCCGGGGGTCCGGGTCCAGGTCCGGGGGTCCGGGTCCGGTCCAGGTCCGGGGGTCCAGGTCCGGGGGTCCGGGTCCAGGTCCGGGTCTGGTCCCGGTTCCGGCCCGATCCGAAGCCGATCCGCAGACCGATCCGCAGGTCAGCCCCTGGACCGGTCCAGGGCCGCGATCCGCAGGCCGGTACGAGGCCGATCCGCAGGCAAGTCCGCGGACCGATCCAGGGCCGGTCCGAGGCCAGTCCCCAGACCGGTCCGACACCGATCCACGGGCTCCACGGGCCGGTCCGAGGCCTTACCCGGCAAGGTCGGAATTCGGGTAAGTCCCCTGTCCTACAGGCCGGTTGGCCGGTTGGCCGGTTGGCCGGTTGGCCGGTTGGCCGGTTGGCCGGTTGGCCGGTTGGCCGGTTGGCCGACGGTCGCGCGGGCCGGGAGCCCGCGGCCCGCGTGCGGGGTCAGCCGTCGAGGCGTACGACGCGTACGGCGCCGGCCGGGACCGCGAGGCGCCCCGCGGCTCGTTCGCCCGTCAGAAGCTCGGTGCCGTGCGCGTCCAGCGGCACCTTGGCGTCCGACGAGGTGTGGTTGACGGCGAAGACATAGGTGCCCGACTCGCCGGTACGGCGGACCACTTCGACATCGCGGGGCAGATCGGCGCGCGGCGAGATGCGCGCGTCGTCGGCCACCCAGCCGATCAGGGCGTCAAGACCCTCGGCCGCGAGGCGCGTCGACACGTACCAGGCGGAGCCGGTTCCGCTCCGGTGCCGGGTGACCGCCGGGTGGCCGGCGGTGAGCCCGTCGGCGTACGTCCAGACGGTCTCGGCCCCGCGCGGCACCACGAACTCGGTCCACACGTCGCCGGTGAGTTCGGAGCCGTCGGGTCCCGTGATCCGGACCGATTCGCCCTGGAGCAGCGGGGAGAACTCCTCGACGGTCAGGCCGAGTACGTCCCTGAGGGCGCCGGGGTGGGGGCCCTCGTGCACGGCGTCGTGCTCGTCGACGATGCCGGAGAAGTACGAGACGAGCAGGGTGCCGCCCTTGTCGACGTACTCCCTGAGGTTGTTCCCCGCGGCCTCGGTCATGAGGTACAGGGCTGGTACGACGACAAGGGGATAGGCCGACAAGTCGGCTTCCGGGTGAGCGAAGTCGACCGTGAGGTGGCGGTCGTAGAGGGCTTCGTAGAAGGCGTCGGCGCGCTCGCGCGCCTCGTGGTCCTCACTGGGGCGCCACTGCAGGTTCTGCGCCCACCACGACTGCCAGTCCCACAGCACGGCCACGTCGGCGACCGTGCGGGTTCCCTTGATCGAGGCCAACGAGTCCACGGACGCGCCGAGTTCGACGACCTCACGCCACACGCGAGAGTCGGTGCCGGCGTGCGGCAGCATCGAGGAGTGGAACTTCTCGGCCCCGCGCCGGGACTGCCGCCACTGGAAGAACATGGCTCCCTCGGAGCCACGCGCCACGTGGGCGAGGGAGTTGCGGGCCATCTGTCCGGGCGCCTTGGCGGGGTTGCGGGGCTGCCAGTTGACGCCCGAGGTGGAGTGTTCGAGGAGCAGCCAGGGCGCGCCTCCCGCGACCGAGCGGGTGAGGTCGGCGGCCATCGCGAGGTTCACGTGCGTGCGGCGGCCGTCGGTCATGAGGTAGTGGTCGTTGGTCACCAGGTCGACCTCGCGTCCCCATGCCCAGTAGTCGACCGAGTCGCACTGGCTGAGGGCGGTCATGAAGTTGGTGGTGACCGGGATGCCGGGCGCGAGGCGGTGGAGGATGTCCCGCTCGGCCACGAAGTTCTCGCGCATCGTCGCGTCGGCGAACCGCTTGTAGTCCAGCGCCTGGGCCGGATTGCCGACGGTCGGAGTCGCGCGCGGCGGGTCGATCTGGTCGAAGCCGTCGTAGCGCTGGCCCCAGAAGGCGGTCCCCCAGGCCTCGTTGAGTTCGCCGATCGTGCCGTAGGTGCCGATCAGCCAGGTGCGGAAGTGCGCGGCGCAGGAGTCGCAGTAGCAGGCCGAGACGGGGACGCCGTACTCGTTGTGGACGTGCCACAGCGCGAGCGCGGGGTGGTCGGCGTACCGGTTCGCCAGCTCGGTCGTGATGGAGGCGGCGGCGGTGCGGTAGTCGGTGTTGCTGTGGCAGATGGCGCCGCGTGAGCCGAAGGCGTAGCGGGCGCCGTCGGCGGCCACGGGGAGCGCCTCGGGGTGTTCGCGGTAGAACCAGGCGGGCGGTGCGACGGTCGGGGTGCCCAGGTCCGCGCGGATGCCGTGCTCGTGCAGCAGGTCGAGCACGCGGTCGAGCCAGCCGAACTCGTAGCGGCCCGGAACCGGTTCGAGGAGCGCCCAGGAGAAGATCCCGACGCTCACCATGGTGACGCCCGCCTCGCGCATCAGCCGGACGTCCTCGGGCCAGACGCTCTCCGGCCACTGCTCGGGGTTGTAGTCACCACCGAAGGCGAGCCCGGTCAGGCCCTTGGGGTTGGTCTCCGGCATGGATCTCTCCCGTGTAATCGATCATTTGGGAACGTGCACACACAGCGCCAGCGGCGTGAGCCCAACATAACCGCACAGCAACAACCATTGACAAGTGTCCGGGATGTTTCTCTACTGTGAACGCTCACAGAAGCACCGCGAGTGTGCCGAAGGAGGCGCTCCGGTGTCGGGAGGCGACTGTGTGAAGGCCCCGAGGGCTCGGATCACGGTCGCTGGACCGGTACCGGCAGACGCGTCCCCAGGCGAACCGCGCAAGAACAGGGCAGGCCTCCGCAGCAGGCGGAGGCCCAGGTCAGGGGAGAACGTTCCATGCCCATCACGAAGCACAACCGCCTCGTGGCCAGCACCATCGCCGTAGTCCTCGGCGCCACCTCGCTCGCAGCCTGCGGCTCGTCCGACGACGGCAAGAGCGAATCCCAGTCCGGACCCGCGACACTGACGTTCTGGACCTGGGCGCCGGGCATGGACAAGGTCGTCGACCTCTGGAACAAGGGCCCGGGGAAGAAGCAGCAGATCACCGTCGAGGTGAAGAAGCAGGCCTCGGGCGACACGCTCATCACCAAGATCCTCACCGCGCACAAGGCGAACAAGGCACCGGACCTGGTCCAGGCCGAGTACCAGGCGCTGCCGACGCTGGTCAGCAACAACGCCGTCGCCGACATAGCCGCCGAGTCGAAGGAGGCCAGGACCAAGTTCGCCGACGGCGTCTGGCAGCAGACGACGCTGGGCACGGACGCGGTCTACGCGATCCCGCAGGACATCGGCCCGATGATGTTCTACTACCGCGCGGACCTGTTCAAGAAGTACGGCCTGACGGTCCCGACGACCTGGGAGCAGTTCGCCCAGACCGCCCGCGCGCTGAAGAAGAAGGCGCCGGACAAGGCCCTGACCACCTTCTCCGCCAACGACTCCGGCCTCTTCGCCGGTCTGGCCCAGCAGGCGGGCGCCAAGTGGTGGACCTCCTCCGGGAACAAGTGGAAGGTCGCCATCGACGACACGGCCACCCAGAAGGTCGCCGACTTCTGGGGCGGTCTCGTCAAGGAGGGCGCGATCGACAACCAGCCGATGTACCAGCCGGCCTGGAACAAGGCCCTGAACACCGGCAAGGAGATCGCCTGGGTCAGCGCGGTGTGGGCGCCCGGCACGCTGACCACGGCCGCCCCGCAGACCAAGGGCAAGTGGGCGATGGCCCCGCTGCCGCAGTGGTCGGCCGGCGAGAACGTCACCGGTAGCTGGGGCGGCTCCTCGACGGCCGTCACCACGGACTCCCCGCACAAGGCGGCCGCCGCGAAGTTCGCCGCCTGGCTGAACACGGACCCGCAGGCGGTGGCCGCGCTGGCCAAGGAGAGCGGCATCTACCCGGCCGCCACGAGCGCGCAGACCAGTGACGCGTTCGCGCAGCCGCCGGCCTTCTTCTCCAACCAGCCGGACTTCTACACCAAGGCCTCGGAGATCGCCAAGACCACCGCCCCCTCCGCGTGGGGCCCGAACGTGAACGTCGCCTACACGACCTTCAACGACGCCTTCGGCGCCGCGGCGAAGAACAAGTCGGACTTCGGCGCCGCCCTGACGACCATGCAGAACGCCACAGTCGCCGACCTCAAGAAGCAGGGCTTCGGGGTCGCTCAGTGACAACCGCACGCCGGAAGCCGTACGGGGTCAAGGGGGCCCCGTACGGTTTTCTCCTCCCCGCGACGATCCTCTTCGTCCTCTTCTTCGCGCTGCCCATCGGCTACGCGATCTGGCTGAGCCTGCACAAGGTCCAGGTCAAGGGCCTCGGCCTGGGCGCCGGCGCCCGCAGCGAGGTCTGGGCGGGCCTCAGGAACTACACCGACGCGCTGACCGACAGCGAACTGGTCGCCGGCGCCCTGCGCGTGGCGGGCTACGGCCTCATCGTGGTGCCGGTGATGCTCGGCCTCGCGCTGGTCTTCGCGCTGATGCTCGACTCGGAGAAGGTGCGCCTCGCGCCGTTCACCCGGCTCGCCATCTTCCTGCCGTACGCCATCCCGGGCGTCGTGGCGGCCCTCCTGTGGGGCTTCCTGTACCTCCCGGACGTGAGCCCCTTCTACTTCGTACTCGCCAAGCTGGGCCTGCCGCAGCCGAACCTGCTGGACGGTGGCCCGCTGTTCATCGCGCTGTCGAACATCGCGGTCTGGGGCGGCACCGGCTTCAACATGATCGTCATCTACACCTCGCTCCAGGCCATCCCCGCCGAGGTGCGCGAGGCGGCGAGGCTGGACGGCGCCACCCCGCTGCAGACCGCCCTGCGGATCAAGATCCCGATGGTGGCACCCTCGCTGGTGCTCACCTTCTTCTTCTCGATCATCGCCACGCTCCAGGTGTTCAGCGAGCCGACCACCCTCAAACCCCTCACCAACTCCGTCTCCACGACCTGGAGTCCGCTGATGAAGGTCTACCGGGACGCGTTCAACACCGGTGACATCTACGCGGCCGCCGCCGAGGCCGTGATCATCGCCGCGGCCACGCTGGTGCTGTCCTTCGGCTTCCTGCGCGCCGCGAACTCCCGTACCAAGCAGGAGGAAGCACGATGAGTTCTCTTGCCGTCCGCAAGGCGGCGCCGGCCGCGGGCACGACGCCCGGCACCGCGCAGGGACCGCCCCTGCGCGGCCGGATCGCCCTGGTCCCGACCCTCACACTGCTGCTCGGCGCGCTCTACTGTCTGCTGCCCGTCGCCTGGGTGGTGATCGCGGCCACCAAGTCGGGCCGCGAGCTGTTCTCGACGTTCACCTTCCTGCCGGGCACCGGGTTCACCCAGAACATCAAGGATCTCAGCGCCTACCGCGACGGCATCTACTGGAAGTGGATGGGCAACTCCGCGCTCTACGCCGGTCTCGGCGCGCTGCTGTCGACGGCCGTCTCGGCGCTCAGTGGCTACGCCCTCGCGATCTACCGCTTCCGGGGCCGCGAGACCATCTTCAACGTCCTGCTGGCGGGCGTGCTGATGCCGCCGGTGATCCTCGCGATCCCGCAGTACCTGCTCCTGGCCAAGGCGGACCTGACGGATTCGTACGCGTCCGTGCTGCTGCCGCTCATCCTCTCCCCGTACGGGGTTTACCTCGCCCGGATCTACGCCGCGGCGGCCGTCCCCGGTGACGTGGTCGAGGCCGGGCGGATGGACGGTGCCGGCGAGTGGCGGATCTTCACCCGGGTCGCGCTGCCCATGATGGTGCCCGGTCTGGTGACGGTCTTCCTGTTCCAGTTCGTGGCCGTGTGGAACAACTTCCTGCTCCCCTACATCATGCTCAGCGACGACGAGAAGTTCCCGATCACGCTCGGCCTGTTCACCCTCCTCGAACAGGGCTCCAACACTCCGGCCCTGTACACCCTGGTGATCACCGGCGCCCTGCTCGCGATCATTCCGCTGGTCGCGCTGTTCCTGGTCATCCAGCGCTTCTGGAGCCTCGACCTGCTGTCCGGAGCCGTAAAGTCATGACCATGAGCAACACGGGGGGCCGGCGCAAGCCGCCGACGATCCACGACGTCGCGCGCGAGGCCGGTGTCTCACGAGGCACCGTGTCACGCGTACTCAACGGCGGTCACTATGTGAGCCCCACGGCGGCGGAGGCGGTCAACGCCGCCATCCGCAGGACGGGCTACGTGGTGAACCGGCACGCCCGTTCGCTGATCACCGGACGGTCCGACTCGGTCGGCTTCCTGCTGACCGAGCCGCAGGAGCGGTTCTTCGAGGACCCGAACTTCAACGTCCTGCTGCGCGGCTGCACCCAGGCGCTCGCCGCGCACGACGTCCCGCTCCTGCTGATGCTCGCCGGCACCCAGGACGAGCGGCGGCGCATCACCCGGTACATCACGGCGGGCCATGTGGACGGGGTGCTGCTGGTCTCCAGCCACTCCGGCGATCCGGTCGCCGAGGAACTGCGCGAGGCGGGTGTGCCGCTCGTCGCGTGCGGCAAGCCCATCGGTCTCGGGTCCAAGGTGAGTTACGTGGCCGCCGACGACCGGGACGGCGCCCGGGACATGGTCACGCATCTGCTCTCGCTCGGGCGGCGCCGGATCGGCATGGTCACCGGCCCGCTGGACACCCCCGGCGGTGTCGAGCGCCTCGCGGGCTACCGCGAGGTACTCGCCGAGGCCGGCGTCGAGGCCGACGACCGGCTCGTCGCCTCCGGCGACTACAGCCGGGCGAGCGGTGAGGCGGGCGCCGAGCAACTCCTCGGCCGCGCCCCGGACATGGACGCGGTGTTCGTCGCCTCCGACCTGATGGCCCAGGGCGTGCTCGCCGCGCTGCGCAAGGCCGGCCGCCGGGTCCCGGAGGACGTGTCGGTCGGCGGATTCGACGACTCCCCCGCCGCCACGGCCGCCACCCCGGCGCTCACCACCATCCGCCAGCCGTGGGACCGCATCAGCTCCGAGATGGTCCGGGTCCTCCTCGCGCAGATCGGCGGCGAGGACCCCGCCGCGGTGATCCTGCCGACGGAGCTGGTGCGCCGCGAGTCCACCTGAGGACCGGGCGGGGCATACCGGTCAGGATTCGAGAAGCGATACCCGCGTCCCCCGGCTTAGCGTGAGAGAACCGTCGGAACGCCGGCGGCACGACCGCCGGCCGACACGGCCGCCACGCATCACGGAGGATTCGGGATGACCGCCGGAGTCAAGACCATCATCTACCCCGTCAAGGACATCGCGAAGGCGAAGGCCCTGTTCACCGCGCTGCTGGGGGTGGAGCCCTACGCGGACGAGCCGTACTACGTCGGGTTCAAGGACGCGGGCCAGGACATCGGCCTCGACCCGAACGGCCACTCCAAGGGGCTGGCGGGACCGGTCCCGTTCTGGCACGTCGACGACATCCAGGAGAGTCTGGCGGCCCTGCTCGGCGCCGGCGCCGAGACCCTTCAGGAGGTCCAGGACGTGGGCAACGGCAGGCTGATCGCGTCGGTGAAGGACGCGGACGGCAACCAGATCGGGCTGATCCAGGACCCCGCCGCCTGACGGGCAGGCGTGCGGGCACCGAGTGGATGCAGACGCAGTAGTTGCACAGGCAACTATTGACCGGATCTCTGTTACCGTTCAGTTATGGCAACGCAGACGTCCGATGCCCGGCTGGAGGACCAGTGGCGGGACATCCTCTCGGTGCACGCGCGCACGATGTGCGAGATCGATCGCGTGCTGCATCCGCACGGCCTGGGAGCCAGTGACTTCGAGGTCCTGGACATCCTCGCCTCGGACACCGCCACGGCGTCCGGCGAGCAGTGCCGGGTGCAGAACATCGCGGGCCGGGTCCATCTGAGCCAGAGCGCGCTGTCCCGGCTCATCGGCCGGCTGGAGAAGGACGGCCTGGTGGAACGCACCGTCTGCCAGGAGGACCGGCGCGGAGTATGGGTCGCCCTCACCGCGAAGGGCCGGGACCTGCACGCCGAGGTGCTCCCCCTGCAGCGGTCCGTGCTCGCCCGCATGCTGCACGGCTGACCCTCCGCGGTCCTCACCCGCCGGTCCGGGGCGAGCGCGGGGCCTGCGTTCACCTGCGTACGGGCGTCCTTCACCCGCACTCCGCCCGGCGGACGGCCCCGGGGCGGTACGCGGCGGTCAGCCCCCCGGTCGCACCAGCAGTGTGCGGACGCCCTCGGAGGTGAGGGTCAGCACGTGCGGCGAGGCGGCGTCGATGGTGAGGGCGAGATCGCCCGAGGGCCACTGCGAGGCGAGTGCGCCGAGCGGCACGAGCCGGTAGCGGGAGACGGACGGCAGGAGCTCGGCCAACTCCAGCTCCGAGGTGAAGACCGGAACGACCTGTCCACCGTCGGGCTGGTCCAGGACGGGCAGCGCGACGGCGTGCGGATCGGCGACGTCCGCGTCGGTGGCGTCGTCCGGCACGGGCACCAGCACATCGCTGCCGGCCAGCGTGTCCAGCGCCGCCGGGTCCTCGGTGTTGGCGACGAGGGTGTCCAGAGCCTCCTGGGCGGGTGTCGCCGCGGGTGCGGTGGGGTGGTGGTTGTTCAGGGGCGTGTCCATGGCAGATCCCGGGGTAGTACGAGCGGGCGGTCACCCGGGCCGGTCCCGCTCCCGGGCGTATCGACCGTCACGTACCCAACGCTCACGACGCCATTCATCCCGGCCGTCTCCCGAGCACCCGGCTACCCGGATACGGGGGGCGGCGATCACAGTGTCCAGCTCGGGCCGGGCACGCCCGCGCGACCACCGTGACCGCCGCCCCCGTCACCCGAGTGCCGGTGGCGCGGACGGTCGCGGGTCTACTTGAGGTAGGGCCCGTCGGTGCCGATCCTGCCGGGGCCGTTCAGCACGTAGACCCGCAGGTTTCCCTTCCCCGGCGCGGCCACCGACAGCGCCCCGCCGGAGACGGTCTTCACGTCACCGGTGACGGCGTCCGTGTAGGTGCCGTTCGGGATGCCGGTGAACGTCGCGTCGCCGGTGACCGTGACGAGGGCGAAGCTGTCGGTCGAGCCACTGGTGTAGCGGCGCTTGAAGGCCATCGAACCGGTGATGCCGTCCGTCGAGTACTGGCCCGACTGCAGGGCCGGGATCGCCCGGCGGATCAGGTTGAGCCGCTGAAGGTGCTTGACCAGCGGCTGCGCGAGGGTCGTGGCGACCTCACCGCTCGCGGAGTCGACCTTGCCGAAGTCGGAGGCCGTGACACTGCCCGCGAGATGGTCGCCGTAGTACGCGCGCCCGGTGGTGGCCAGCGGGCAGGTCGGCCCGCAGTCGATCTGCTTGCCCGCCTGGAACTCGATCTCCGATCCGTAGTACAGCGTGGGGATGCCGCGGAAGGTCCACATCAGGGACATGTTCTCGGCCCAGGCGTCGGTGCCGCCGCTGTAGCGGGTGCTCGACTTGTTCGGGCCGTAGTCGTGGCTGTCGACGTAGACGACGTTGTACGTGGCGTCGTTGACGGAGTCGTCGGAGTCCTTGCCGTTGTTGTAGGCGTTCTGCGCGTCACCGAAGTTCATGTGCATGCGCATGTCGATGATGTTCATGCCGGAGAACTGGCTGCGATCAGGGGTGTGATAGCTGTTCCCGCTCAGGAACGCGTTGGTGGATGTGGGCTGGTTGCCGGTGCCGAGCTGCTCCTCGTAGTTGTACTGCTCGATCGCGGCCGTCTCGTCGTCCGCGCTGTAGTCCTTGCGTTCCTTCCACGTGTAGAACTGCGCCGAGTGGTTCACCGAGCCGCGGTTCCACTTGTCGTTGACGAAGGCGCCCACCTCGCCGAAGACGAAGAAGTTCTTCGCGGCGTCCGTGCCGAACCGCTGGGTGACGCGGTCGTAGATGGCGGGCAGGAACCGGCGGTTCCAGGTGACGCGCGGGATGTGGACGGCGGTGTCCAGACGGAATCCGTCGACACCCATGTCGATGTACTTGTCGTACGCGCCGATCAGGTAGTTCTGGACGGTGGCGTTCTCGGTGTTGAAGTCGGCCAGGTCCTCGTGCAGCCAGCACGAACGGGAGTCCTCACCCTCCCAGTTGCCGATCCAGCACTGGTGGTAGTACGCCTTCGGGAACATGCCCGAAGTGGGGCTTGGCCACTGGCAGTTGTACAGGGTGTAGCCTTCGGCGCTCTTGCCGCCGGTGGGCTTGCCCCAGTTGAGGCACGTGTTGCCGGAGGGCTCGGCGGTCGACCAGAGGTCGCCGTTGTAGTACGACTTCCCCGACTTGGGCTCGACGGTCAGGCCGTCGTACTCGAAGCCGTCGTTCTTCTCGTCGTAGTACCAGCTCCACTCGGAGTCGCGCACGCCGTATACGGTCGGGGTGAACAGGCCCTTCGCGCCCCAGCGGGAGCTGTGGTTGTAGACCACGTCCTGGTAGATCTTCATGCCCTTGGCGTGGGCCGCGTTGATCAGGTCCTGGTAGGAGGCGCCGGCCGACTCCAGGCGGGGGTCGACCTTGTAGAAGTCGTAGCCGTGATAGCCGTGGTAGTCGTAGTCCGAGCGGTTGAGGACGACCGGGGTGATCCAGACGGCGGAGAATCCGAGCGCCTTGATGTAGTCGAGTTTGTCGACGAGACCCTTGAAGTCGCCGCGGAACATGGGGTCGTTGTTGGCAGCGTTGCCCGACTTGACGTCCTGGCTGCCGCCGCGGTTGTTGGAGCTGTCGCCGTCGTAGAAGCGGGCGGTGAGGACGAAGTAGATCGGGTCCTTGCGGGGGTCGGTGCCGAGCGGCGTCCCCGAGGCCGGCGCCGGAGCCTTCTCCCCTGTCGTGACGGGGGCCGCGGCGGAGGCGGCCGAGGTGTTCCCGGCCGCGTCGACGGCCTTCACCGTGTAGGTGTAGGTGGTGTTCTCCTCAAGTCCCGTGTCGGAGTACACGGTCGAGCCGATGTCCGTGACGACGGTCCCCGACGTGCCACCGGTGCGCGTGAGCTGATACTTCGTCACTGCGGTGTCGTCGGTCGACGGACTCCAGCTCACCACCACCGAGGTGTTGGTCGCGGTCGCCGTGACGCCGGTGGGCGTGGTCGGTGCCTGGGTGTCGGGCACCTCCGCGGCGCACGGGTCCTTGGCGTCGGCGGTGACGGTCCGGTCCTTCACGGTCGTGGTGCCGGACGGGATCGTGTAGTTGCCGCTGTTGTTGTTGTCCCAGACGCCGTTGCCGTTGTTGAAGGCCGCCTTGAGCGAGGTCGCCGTACCGATGTCGAGGGTCTTCTTCCACCAGCCGGTGCAGGCGGTCTCCATGCCGACGCCGGGGACCGTCGTCCAGGAGCCGCCGGTGGGCGCGTAGTGGATGTTGGCCGTGGTCCAGCCGGACGTGGCGGTGGAGTAGTAGACGGTGGCCTGGTTGCCGCTTCCCGTACCCGTGTCGGCGCACGGGTCGCTGTGGGCGATCACGCCGTCCTTGACGGTGATGGTTCCGGTGCCCAGCGCGTAGTTGTTGCCGCCGTTGTTGTCCCAGGTGCCGCTTCCGTTGTTGAAGGTGGCCTGCAGTCCGGCGGCCGAGCCGAGGTCGACGGTCTCCTTCACCCAGTCCGTGCAGGCCGCCTCCATCTTCACCCCCGGCACGGTGGTCCAGGCGCCGCCGTCCGGGGCGTAGTGCAGGTATGTGGTGGGCCAGTTCTTGGTCTTCGTGTAGTAGAAGACGGTCGCCGTGGCGGACGTGGCGGACGCGTTCTCCATGGGGACGGAGCCCCTGTCCGGCGGGGTCAGTCCGAACAGCCCGGTCACCGCCAGGAGCGCCACCAGCAGGCGTAGCGGCGGCCGTTGGGGTCTGCGTCTCATGGGGCGTCTCCAATGCGGTTCCGGGGAGGGGGAGTTGCCTTGCAAGAACAACCGGCAAGTTCCTGAAAGCACTTGCGGCCCGGAAGCTACAGGGACATGACAGCGGCGTAAAGAGTTGTCACAACGACCGGTACGCGAGGGGCCGACGGACCACGAGCGGCGGCCTTCGCCCCCGGGCGCCCGAAGCCGGACACTCCGTGCGGGGACCTGCCTGTCGCCTCCGGATGCGCCCGGTGCAGGATGGACCGGGCGCTCACGACGGCCGAGGCGCGCCCGCCGGCGCTCCCCCGGTCCCGCGAAGGTCAAGATTCCCCCGCGCGCAGGCAATCCCGCCGACGCCCGGTGAGAAGCCGCGGCCGAACCGGCGTATTCAAGGCGGAAGGGCATCGGCAGCCGCGCCCTTCCCCGACCGGAGGTACCTCGAGCGTGACCATCACCAAGGAAGCCCCGCCGCCGGTCCACCGGCCGGACGAGGACGACCGCCAGGACCGGCAGGGCTGGAACTTCAACTCGCCGCTCGCCCTGACCATGCTCCTGCTGCTGGTCATCGCCTCGCAGGGGCCGATCCGCGGGGCGTTGTCCGCACCGGTGATGCAGAGCTGGATGACCGTGTTCGTCGCGGTGGTGGTCCAGGCCCTGCCCTTCCTGGTGCTCGGCGTGCTGCTGTCCGCGGTCATCGCGGTGTTCGTCCCGCCGACGTTCTTCGCCCGCGCGCTGCCGAAGCGGCCCGCTCTCGCGGTGCCGGTCGCCGGCATGGCCGGGGCGATCCTGCCCGGCTGCGAATGCGCCTCGGTGCCGGTCGCCGGGGCGCTGGTGCGCCGCGGCGTGACGCCCGCGGCGGCCCTGGCGTTCCTGCTGTCCGCCCCGGCGATCAACCCGATCGTGCTGACCGCGACCGCCGTCGCCTTCCCCCGCAATCCGGAGATGGTTCTCGCCCGCTTCGTGGCCAGTCTCCTCGTGGCCTGCGTGATGGGCTGGTTGTGGCAGCGCCTCGGCCGTACGGACTGGCTGCGCCCGCCGGCCCGCCCCGCGCACGAGGGCCTCGGCAAGGGGGCGGCGTTCTGGGGGTCGGTGCGGCACGACGTGATGCACGCGGGCGGGTTCCTCGTGCTCGGCGCGATGGCCGCCGCCACGCTCAAGTCGGTCGTCCCGGCGAGCTGGCTGCACGCCGCGGCCGGGAACCCGGTGGTGTCGATCCTCGCCCTCGCGATCCTGGCCGTGCTGCTGTCGATCTGTTCGGAGGCCGACGCGTTCGTGGTCGCCTCGCTGACCCAGTTCTCGCTCACCGCCCGGCTGGCGTTCCTCGTCGTCGGACCGATGATCGACCTGAAGCTGTTCGCCATGCAGGTCGGCACGTTCGGCCGCGGCTTCGCCGCGCGCTTCGCGCCCACCACCTTCGTCCTCGCGATCCTCATGTCCGTTCTCATCGGGGCGGTGCTGCTGTGAACCGGCAGGCCCAGGCGGCCGTGCTCTTCCTCGTCGGCGCGGCGGTGCTGCACGCGAGCGTCACGGACCTCTATCTGCGCTACGTCAAGGCCGGGTTGCGGCCCCTTCTGCTCGCGGCCGGTGTGGTGCTGATCGCCACGGCCCTCGCCACGGTCTGGTACGAGATACGCGAGCACCGCAAGGCCTCCGCCGACCACCCCGGCGACCGGCGTGACGGGTCTCCGGCGCCTGAGCCGGAGATCCGTGCCGCACACGCGGACACCGGCACCGACACCGGCACACACGACCGCACTGACGAACACGAGCTCGCGGACCGGCAGGGGGACGATCTCGCATCCCGGCACGGGGACGGGCACGCGGACGCCGACACGGACAGCCATGGACACGGAGACGGACACGGACATCGTGAACCGCGCATCTCGTGGCTCCTCGTGCTCCCGCTGCTCGCGCTCATCCTGGTCGCACCGCCCGCGCTCGGCTCCTACAGCGCGATGCGCACCGGTACGGCCCTGCAGGCACCCTTCGGTTACGCCAAACTGCCCGCCGGTGACCCGGTGACACTCGGCCTGGTCGACTACGCGAGCCGGGCGGCGTACGACCACGGCCACTCCCTCGGCGGCCGCCACGTCAAGATCATCGGCTTCGTCGCACTCGACCACGCCGGTACGCCCTATCTCGTCCGCATGGCCCTCAACTGCTGCGCCGCCGACGCCCAGCCGGTCAAGATCGGCCTGTCCGGGCGGATCCCGCCCGTACTCCAGCCCGACACCTGGCTCGAAGTCACCGGCACCTACACCGGCAAGCGCACGAAGGACCAGGTCAACGGCGGCATCATCCCGTTCCTCGACGTGAGCGTGGCGAAGCCGGTCCCCACGCCGCACGATCCGTACGACGAGAGCTGGAACAACTGAGGCCGTGACCGTCGGCCCCGGTCTGCGGCGACCCGCCGTGGCCGCGGGCCGCGGTCACCGGACCGGCATGCGGGACACGGGACATGGGGTGCGGGGTTCGGGCTGCCGAGGGGCGCCGGTCGTCGGCCGGTGCCCAGGAGGTGTCCTGAACGGGCAGGCGCCGCCGATCGGTGGCCGCCTGGAGCCGGGCCGGTGCCCGGAGCCGGGGAATTCCCGGTGGCCGCTCAGGCCGCGGGGTCCGGCAGATAGCTCGCCAGGCCGCGCAGGATGATCTCCACTCCGATGTCGAACCTCTCGTCGGAGGAGTCCGTCACCATCACTCCGGCCAGGGCCCGCAGATGGGGGAAGTCTGCGGGGGGCAGGGACGCGAAGTAGTTCTGCATCTCGTCGGCCATCTCGCGCCAGTCGGGGCGGGCCAAGGAGGACCCCTCACCGGTACGCCGGGCGGCCCGGTCCTGCCACATGCCCTCCTCCAGGACGAATCCGTCGATGTAGGTGGAGATGAGGTCACCGGCCTCCGCCGCGATACGGTCGGGCAGTCCGGCCGTGCGGAAGACGGCCAGCAGCGCCTCGACGTGCGGCAGCAGTTCGGCGGTGAAGGGAACGTGCGCCATGGAGATCCTGGCCATGTCGCGATGGGCCAGCAGACGCATCCGCCAGGAGCGGGCATAGTCCCGGACCTGCTCCAGCCACCGCTCCGGGTCGGGTTCGGGCATCGTGAACCCGCCGAAGAGCTTGGTGTACATCAGCTCCAGGAGGTCGTCCTTGGAGCTGACGTAGGCGTAGAGGGCCGAGACCGTGACACCGAGTTCGGCAGCCACCTGGCGCATGGACAGCCCGTCGAGCCCTGAACGGTCCAGCACCGTGAAGGCGGCCTCGACGATCCGTTCCCGCGACAGCGGTGCGCGCGTGGGCGTGACGCGGGCGCGTACGGATCGCTCGCGCTCCCAGGGGGACGGCTGAGGTTGTGCGGGGGTGCCGGCGGCCGCGTCGCTCATGACCACAGTCTAGGCGCCGGGAGAGCAGTGTTCTCTCGCGGAGAGCGGCGTTCACCCGAGCCGAACGCGATATATCTTGTCCGAGCCGCAGAGTTGCGCTATATCTTAATGAACGTCGTTCTCTCAGCGAACACTGTTCTGTTAGGGTGAACGTCGTTCTTAGCGTCTGATCCCTGTCCCCGCCTCCGTCACGGCAAGCCGGGCAGTCACCTTCATCCGTCCCACCGCGCCCGCGGGTCGTGACCCGGCGCGGCCTCTCACGAGGAGTTCCGATGTCCAGCACCGGTGTCGCGTCCACCGAGACGCCCATCGACTCACCAGCGCCCTACCGGTGGCGTTGGGCTGCGCTGTTCGTGATTCTCGCGGCCGAGGTGATGGACCTCCTCGACGCCGTCGTCACGAACATCGCCGGCCCCTCCATGCGGGCCGACCTGGGCGGCGGCGCCTCCACCCTGCAGTGGCTCGCCGCCGCCTACACCCTCTCGATGGCCGTCGGGCTCGTCACCGGAGGACGGCTCGGGGACATTCACGGGCGCCGCAGGATGTTCCTGGTGGGAGCCGCGGGCTTCACCCTGGGTTCGCTGCTGTGCGCGATATCCGGGTCCCCCGAGATGCTGATCGCCGCGCGCGTCGTCCAGGGACTGTTCGGCGCGGTGATGCTGCCACAGGGCCTGGGCATGATCAAGGAGATGTTCCCGCCGAAGGAGTCGCAGAAGGCCTTCGGCATGTTCGGCCCGGTCATGGGTCTGTCCGCGGTGTGCGGCCCGATCCTCGCGGGCTGGCTCGTGGACGCCGACTACTTCGGCACCGGCTGGCGCATGATCTTCCTGATCAACCTGCCGCTGGGCGCCGCGGCGTTCCTCGGCGCCGTGCGCTACCTGCCCAAGGGCCGGTCCGACAGCAAGCCGCGCCTCGACATCCCCGGCATGCTCCTGGTCTCCCTGGGCGCGCTGCTCATCATCTTCCCGCTGGTACAGGGCCGTGAGTACGACTGGCCCGTGTGGACGTTCGTGATGATGGGCGCCTCGGTCCTCGTCCTCGTCGTCTTCGGACGGTACGAGGCGCACCGCAGCAGGACGGGCCAGGACCCGCTCGTCGTTCCCAGCCTCTTCCGCAAGCGCGGCTTCAGCGGCGGCATGATCCTCGGACTGGTCTTCTTCTCGACCATGCAGGGCTTCATGCTGGTCTTCAACCTCTACACCCAGATCGGCCTCGGCTACTCGCCGCTCAAGGCGGGACTGGTGATGGTGCCCTGGTCGGGCGGCATGATCGTCGGCTTCGGGGTCGCCCAGGGGGTCGTCCGGTTCGGACGTGCCGTGCTGCAGGCGGGCGCAGTGGTCATGGCGCTCGGCGTGTTCGGCGTGTGGCTGACCCTCGACCAGGTGGGATCCGGTGTCGGCCCCTGGCAGCTCCTGCCGTCGCTGCTCGTCACGGGTATCGGCATGGGACTGCTCATGGCGCCGTTCTTCGACATCGTGCTCGCCAGCGTCGAACAGCACGAGACCGGTTCGGCCTCCGGCACGATGACCGCGGTGCAGCAACTCGGCGGCGCCTTCGGTGTGGCGATCCTCGGCACCGTGTTCTTCGGCCTGCTGGGCGGCGGGATCGCCACCGCCGTCGACCACCGCTCGGACGGCCTGCGGGGCCAACTGGCCGCCGCGCACGTCGCGCCCGCGGCCCAGGAGCGCATCGTGGCGGACCTGCGTACCTGCACCTCGGACCGCGCCGTCGCCAAGGATCCGGCCGCGACCCCGGCGTCCTGCGCACGCCTGGAGAAGGACACCCGCTCCGCCGTGACCTCTCCGCAGGCCGCCGCCCGGATACCCGCCGCGCTGCAGGCGACCGCTCAGTCGGCCTTCAGGAGCGGCTTCGGCTCCGTCATGCAGACGTTGCTCTGGATCGTGGACGGCATGCTCGCCCTGACCTTCCTGCTCGCGTTCCTGCTGCCGCGCCACGCGCGCCCCGAGGAATCCGCCGGGCACTGAGCCGCGACGCCGCCACCGCGACCGGCCCCGCCGTCGGCGTCGACGGGCGGGCCGCGACAACGGCACCGGCGTCCGAAGCGAGTCCGGGACAGGGGACGGCCGAGCACCTCCGACGAGGTGCCCGGCCGTCCCCTGTCCCCCTGCGGGCCGGCACCCCCGGGCAGGGCCGGGCGGCCCGAAGCGCGTACCGTGCCTCCAGGCCGGCTCGTGCACGCGATGCAGGATCGCGCACGCACGCCAGGGCGCGGGGAGGGACGCCGGCCGTCGAACAGGCCGTCCGCGACCCGACGCACGCGCCGTCGCACCCCCGCCCCGACCCGACCGGTCGACCGACCCGACCGCCGCACTGTCCCGGAAGGACGAGCGCCGTGCTCACGTCGTACGCAGCCCACTTCGACACGCCCGCCGGGTACCTCGACTTCGCCCGGTTCGGCCCGCCGTCGCGGGACGCCGTGTCCGCAACGGCGCGGGCCCTGGAGGAGTCCGCCCGCGCCGATCACACCACCGTGGACGGTCTGATGCGGGCGGAAGGGGCCGCACGGGACACGGCCGCACGTCTCGCGGGAACCGACGGCCGGCACACCGTACTGCTCCCGAACGCGTCGACCGGACTGTTCCACGCCGCTCTCGGCATCCGCGACGGTGTGGTCCTCGCACCCCGCACCGACTTCCCGGCCAACCACTATCCGTGGCGCCGCACCGCCGACCTCGGCCGGGCGACGCCGCGCTGGCTGGACCCGGCCCCCGGCAGCGGGGTCACCCCCGACCTGGTCCGCGCCGCCCTGACCGACGACGTCGTCGCGCTGTCCGTCAGCGCCGTGGACTTCCGCACCGGCTTCCGCTGCGACCTGGCGGGGCTGCGCGAGGCCATCGGACCGGACCGGCTCCTGATCGTGGACGCCATCCAGGCGTTCGGCGTGGCCGAGCTGCCCTGGAACGCGGCCGACGTCGTGGTCGCGGGCGGCCAGAAGTGGCTCCGCGCGGGCTGGGCCACCGGCTTCGCGGTCCTGTCGGATCGCGCGCTGGAGTCCCTGGAGCCGGTCCTGACCGGCTGGACGGGCGTCGAGGACGTCGGCCTCTTCGACGGGGCCGAGCACCCGCCCGCCGCGGACGCGCAACGGTGGTCGATCACCAATCTCAGCCCGGTGACGGCCGCCGCGTTCGCGGCCGCGCTGGACCTCGTCGAACGGCACACCGTCACGGCGATCGAGGCCGCGATCGCCGCGCGGGTCACCGAGCTCACCGAGGTGGTCGGGGAGCACGGCGGTCGCGTCCTCTCCCCCTCCGACCCGGCCCGGCGCGCGGGCATCCTCTCCTTCACGATGCCGGACCACGAACCGTCCGTCGTCGCGAAGGCGCTGCACGCCGAGGGCGTCACTCCCACGGTGCGCGCCGATTCCCTCCGATTCTCCCCACACGCCTCGACCCCGCCGGAGGCATCGGAACGGGTGGCCGCGGCCCTCTCGTCACTGGGGAACTGAAGCGCACCGCCACACGCACACGGCGGGACGCCTCGACCCCGGAGCGCGGCTACCGCGCCCCTGCTCGAACGGCGGTCGACCGAGCGGCAGTTGACGGCCGGCGGTTGACCGTTGGCCGAAGGCGGCCGGCGGCTGGCGGCTGGCGGCTGGCGGCTGGCGGCTGGCGGCTGGCGGCTGGCGGCTGGCAACCGACGGTTGACCGAAGGCGGTTGGCGGTTGGCAGCCGACGGTTGACGAACGCGGTTGGCGACTGACAGCTGACGGCTGGGCAGTGCACACGGCCCAACCGAAGGGGCCGTGTGCCGTCTCGCTCATGTCACCCGAGCCCGGTCCCGGTCCGCTCCAGCGCCGTCGCGGAGTTCCCCTGGTGTGCCTCCGCGGCCTCTGCCCGCTCCGCCTCGCCCTTCGCGGCCAGGCTGTTGGTGGCGGAGTTGAAGCGCTCCATGGAGGTGGGGTCGTCGGGGCCCAGGACGTACTCCTTCAGGACACGGCGGTCGAGGACCATCGGGTCGGTGTGCGGGGCGCGGACCGAGGCGAGGATTTCGGGAAGGCGGGTGCACTCGCGGTCGAGGAGGTAGGCGCCGCCCGCGGTGGTGTAGGCGGCCCGGAACTCGTCGTCGGGAAGGTCGTGGGCGTTGGTGAGGACGTACGGCTTGAGGCTGGCCACGAAGTCGGCGACCACCGAGGAGACGTCGCTGACAAGGATGTCCGCCTGGTTGAAGCACTCGTAGAGGTTCGGCAGTTGACCGAGAATCACGTTGTGGCGGACGGCGCCCTGGCTCTCCCAGAAGATCCGGTGCCACTCGTCGCGCAGTTCCTGCCACTCGGCCGCCCCGGCACGGTCGGGAACCCGGGCCTCGCGCATCTGCTGGGCGTCGTCGCCGTGCTGCCGGCCGGCCAGTTCGTCGAGGCGGGCCCGGATCTCCCGCAGCCGGGGCCGCACGACGGCGGCCGCGGTCTCCGCCGCCCCGGGGTCGCGCCGCTCGTTGTCGGCGCGCAGCAGCTCGCGGATCGCCTTGTCGGCGGCCGCCGCCTCGGCCGAGCGCTTGCCGGTGAGCGGGTGCGGCTTGTAGACGACGCGTACGTTCTCCGCCAGGAGCTTCTCGATGATGGGCACGCCCATCGGGATCAGAGAGGTGTGGCAGTCGTCGTCGCTCCAGCCCTCCCAGGTGGGCGCGTAGAGGACGACGGGCAGCGGGCCGGGGACGTGCTCGGTGTGCAGGCGGATCGGGGACAGCTGCGGGCGGCCCACCTCGACGATCGCGCTGTCACTGATCGCGTGCCGCACCCGCTGGTAGCGGTCCCGGCCCGCGCGGCCGGCCACCCAGATCTCGTCGTACACCTTGCTGACCCGGTTGCTGCTGGCGAGCTTGTCGCTGTCGCCGTGCCCGATGAAGACGTGCTTGGCCTCGGCCACGCGGAGCATGTGCACATTCTTGCCCGCGTTGCCGGGATACAACACGACCCGGACGCCGGACAGTTCGAGCTCGGCGAGGTCGTCGGCCTTCGGCACGCAGACCACCGGGATCCAGGTACGGCTCAGATGACGGAACGAGGCGTTCTCCCGAAGGATGATCACCGGACGCAGGTCGAGCTGTTCAAGCGTCTCGATCCACATGTTGACCTGGTACATGAAGTCACGCGAGACGGCCGCGAAGCTGAAATAGAGCGCCACCTCGGGTCGGTATCCGTCCAGTTGGCGGTTGACCTCGGCGAAGACCTCGTCCCGTGCGGGCATCCGGCGCACCCGGCGGTACTGGTCCAGCAGCGCGAGGACACCCGCCACGGTCACACCTACGGTGACCGCGAAGCCCGCGTAGGCCGGCTCCCAGGTGACGGCGGTGAGCGCGGCGAGGAGTCCGGCGTGGGCCGGCAGGTCCAGGTGGAGGAGCTTGCGCAGGTGGCGTCTGTACAGGAGGGCGGGCGGCTGCTGCGGTATCGACAGCTCGCTCAGGTCGAGGTTGCGCACCACCAGCGGCATCACCCGGCGCCGGCGGATGGCATGGTGCACCGCCGCGTACAGCATCATCATCGCGAAGTGACCGCTGAAGACGGCGAGGGCGGTGACCAGCACCGCGCCCGGCGCGTCCATCCGGCTGGCCAGCGCGAGCAGCATCACCGTACGAATCGCGAACCGCATGGTGCGATCGAGGTGGAGCGCCGCCAGTCGGCGCACGAAACTCGGCGCGCGCTCATGCAGTACCTCGTCCACCGCATACGTCACGGTCGCCGCCGCCACGAAACCCCACAGGGACGGCAACAGGGCGAAAAACGGCAGCGCGACGAAACCGACGCCGAGCAGGAGCACAAGGAGCAGGTCGATCACCCCGCGCACGCGTAGGACTCCACACAACCGACGGATCATCATGGGTAGGGCTTCCTCTTCCAAGACGTTCGCCCGGGCGAGCGAACTGCTGTACGCCAGTTCGACTCAGTAAGAAGGTGAAGAGTTGTACACCTGACTCACGGAAAAAATTCACCTTCCATTGACGCATGGAGGAACGGAGGCCCGGAGGGAACGGCGGCGGCTCAGAGGCCGAAACCGAGACCGAGGAAACCCGGGTCACCCGACTCCCCGCTCGGGCCGCACCCGCATACGCGTTCCTCCGAGCCGACGTCCTGAGACACCGTCAGGCCGACGTCGAAGCCGTTTCGTCCGTGCCGTACCCTGCCCGCGGGAGGGGTGCCATGTCCGCTTGGATCATTCTGGGCTGCGGCTGCTTCGGCGTGGTCATAGGCGTGTTGACCTTGGTGGGCCGGGGAATCGCACCGCACACGCGGTCGCCTCTGGCCGGCTGGGGCCGGACCGCGATGGGCGGCGGCTTCGTCCTGGAGGGCGGAGCGAGACTTCTCGACGTCTCCTCCGGAGCGGGGCTGGCTGTTTCCACCGTCGCCCTGGGACTCGTCCTGCTCGGTGCGACGCTTCAGGCCCGGGGCGGACTGTTCACCAGGGCTCGTCGCCCTGTTGACGGGGAATGAGGAGCGCCTCTACTCCCGGGCTCTGCCATCGAGACTCCGCCATCGGCGAGCTCGATGGCAACGAGTCCGGAGGGGACGAAGCCGTGGTGTACGCCATGGGTCGGACGCCGGGTGACGGCTGTCGGCTGTCGGCTGTCGGCTGTCGGCTGTCGGCTGTCGGCTGTCGGCTGTCGGCGGCGAAGAAGACGTAGCCGTCGGGCCCCTCAACGTCGGTGCGGCGGCCGAAGACGGAGACGAGTGCGGCGGCGTTGCCGTTGCCGATGCAGTACTCGGAGCCGGTGGCCGGAAACCGCCGTTGCGCTCGGGGTCGAGCAGCATGTCGGTGGAGCGGATGTCGGCGTCGTGGGTCTTGTCGGACAGACCGAAGGCGAGACCTCTCCCTGAGTGAGGAGTTCCGCAGCGCTGGAGCGGGCGGCGGCGCGCAACGGCATTGGAGCGGATGGCCCAGGGGGTGGTGCCACCGGTCCCGAGAGGCGCTGTCGGAGACGCTGACGAGAGGTCCGGCTACCGCCCCGCCGAGCGCAGTGCCCGGCATCCCGCGGGCGGCAGGTCTGCACAACGTGGGGCGGCCTGATCATGCTGCTCCTGTGCGCGCCTCCACAGCTAACTCGGACCGGAGCCAACTCGGACCGGCCATCACCGTCGGCGCCCGCGCCCGGTGGGCCTGCGGCGGTCGTCGCATCCTGGCGGGCGACGCCCCCGGCAAGGTGAGTTCGGCCCCACCGGCCGCGGCATTCCCTCATGGTCGGCGTTCACCGCGCGATCCGCTGGTGTGGGCGAAGCGGGCCCCGGTGGTATTCAATGAGGTGTGCGGTCAGGGATCTCGGTGCCCCGACGCATGGGTCCGAGTACAGCCCCGGCGCTGCGCCGGGGATTGCGAGAGAGCCGCATGGACTCCACACCCTCCCCCTCGTCCTCTTCGCCGTTTGACATGGTGAGCAGTGCCCTCGGGCGCTACATCCCGCACGGCGGAGCGGCAGCGGCGGCCGGTCCTGCGAAGGCGCAGGGCAACCGCGCCACCCGCCAACGCGTACCCGACAACCCGGCAGCCGACCGTCAGGATCAGATTCTCGGCGTGGTCAACCTGGACAAGGATCTGAGAATCACCCGCTGCAATCTGGACGCCCCCGTATTCGCGGGTCTGGACGCCGTGGTCGGGAGTCGTTTCGCCGATCTCCTGCCCGCCGGGGACGTACCGACGGTCACACGGCGGTTGCGGCAGGTCCTGGAGATCGGTGAGGCACACGTCGCCCGGATCCAGCGCCTGCGGCGTGCCGACGGGTCGGAGCTGGTGGTCTCGCTGAGCATCCTGCCCGCCGCGGCGCCTCAGGAGGGCTTGACCGTCTCCGTGATCGCCATGGCCAGGAGGCTGCACCTGTACGCCGCCGAGACCGCGATCGGCACCTCGCTGGACATCGGCGAGACCGCGCAGTCGCTGGCGGAGTCCCTACTGGCTTGGGGAGACGTGGCCGCCGTCGACCTCGACTTCGCCGTGTGGACGGGCGAGGGAGTCACCGAGCACGCGCACGGGCGCATCCGGCTACGGCGGGCAGCCCTGGTGCCGGACCGGGCGTGGCCCGAGGGTTACGTGACTCCGGGCGGCGATCTTCCGAGCGACGCGAGTCGGCTGCTGGCACAGGCGGTACGGCGGGACGATGCCCCGCAGCCCATCGTCATACCCGACCGGGACACGATCGAGCGGCTGCTCGGCAGTCAGCGAGTGATCCGTGCCCTGGTGCCCGGTGACCGGTCGGCGAGTGTGGCGTGCGTACCGCTGGTCCTGGACAGCGCGCCACCCGTCGTGCTGGGCGTGGCGGAGGTATGGCGGCGGGCGGACCGCCCCTTCCGGGACAGCGAGCTGTTCGACCTGCAGGAACTGGTGGCCAGGACCGCCCATCACGTCGACCTGGCCCGTCAACACCAGCGCGAACACACGCAGGTGCTGGCGTTGCAGCGCCGGCTGCTGCCCCGGACCGGCGGCCACACCATTGAGATCGCCAGCGTCTACCAGCCCGCCACCCCCGACAGCGCGGGCGTCGGCGGCGACTGGGTGAACAGCTTTCCGCTGCCGGACGGCCGTACCGCGCTGGTGGTCGGTGACGTCGTCGGGCACGGCCTGGGAGCCGCGGCGACCATGGGCCAGCTGAGCATGGAGGCCCGCGCGCTGCTGTCCGCGGGGCTGGCACCGGACGAGGTGCTGGAGCACCTGGACGAGACCGTGACGCTGCTGGACGACGCGGACTCCGGGCTGGCGGCCGGCTACAGCGCCCTCGGCTCCACCTGCTGCATCGCCCTCTACGACCCGGTCAGCCACCACGTGTCGCTCTCCAGCGCGGGCCACCTCCCTCCGGTCCTGGTGCTTCCGAACGGGCACGCAGGCCCGCTCGCGGTCCGCCCTCACCCCGGCCTGGGCGCCGAGTTCGCGCTGCGGGAGCCGTTCGACGTGCACACGTTCGACGCGCCCCCGGGCTCCCTGCTCGCCCTCTACACCGACGGCCTGGTGGAGGATCCGGCCCTGCCTATCGACGAGGGCATCAGCAGGCTGGCGGATGCCGTGTCCTCGGTGCACCCCTGGGATGCCCTGCAGCAGGCCGCACGGCACGTCGTCTCCGGGCTGGCGCCCGTGCGCCAGCGCGATGACGTGACCCTGCTGCTCGCGCGCATGATCGGCTACCGCAAGGGGGACACCGCGACCTGGCGGCTACCCGCTCGCGACGACGCGCCCACCCGTGCCCGCGCGCATGTCTCCGCACTGCTGCGGCAATGGCACACCAGGAGCGACACCCAGGACAACGTGTCACTGCTGGTCAGCGAGCTGGTCACGAACGCTGTGCGCTTTGCCGCCGGTCCCATCACGATACGACTGATCAGGGGCGGTGGTCACGGCCTGCTGTGCGAGGTGGGCGACACCGGCAACGGCAGGCCGCGTCTGAGCCGGGGCGGCCTCCTCGACGACAGCGGGCGTGGCCTGCACGTCGTGCACCGGCTCACCACCCGGTGGGGGGTGCGGTGGACGGACACCGGCAAGGTGGTCTGGGCGGAAGTCGCAAGATGACGCGGCTGCGGAGCGGGGCGCGGCCGGGCGTACGCGAGCGCGGCGAGGGCGAGGGCGGCGTGCGCGTCAGCCGGCGCCACCGACGGTACGGACGACGCCCTCAGCGGTACCGGAGGCGTGACCGGTGATGCGGGCGGCCCGTTCGCTGCTACGGGTGGCGCGGGCTCTCACTACAGCCACTCCCCTTCCAGGGCGGTGGCGGTGAGGCCCGGTGCCGCCGCGTACAGGACGGCGCGACTGCCCGACTTCTGTCCGGCGTCGTGCGCCCGCCTCAGGATGTCAAACACGGCGGCGCCCCCGCGGTTGCCGCTGGTGTAGCTGTCCCGGCTGTAGTCGAGCAGCCCGGACGGCCATGCGTCGGGCATCGTCTGCTCCATGTACTCCAGCACCCGGGTCCCGCCGGGGTGCGCGAGCAGCACGTCGGGGTGCCAGGAGTCGGGGTCGTCCTGGTAACGGAGGCGCAGCCACTCCCACATCGCGGTGACCGTCTCCTGTACGGCGCGCGGCCCGCGCCGATCCATCACGAAGTGGGTGCCGTCCGCCCGCGTTTCCAGGCAGTGCAGGTCTTGGGTGTCGGGCACGGTGTGGTGCCAGGCCGCGTCCAGCCGCAGCACCGACTCGCGCCTCGGGCGGCCCGTGACCACCGCGGCGACCGCGGTGTCCGCGAACAGCAACCGGACGATCAGGGACTCGAGGGTGTCGTCCGCGGGCTGGTAGGTCGTGCTCAGCGCCTCCGAGATCACGACCAGGACCACCCGATCGGGGTCCGCGGCCACGAGATCAGCCGCCAGGGCCAGGGAGCGGGTCCCCGCGACACAGGCCCACTGCGTGGCCGGCAGCAGCATCACGTCGTTGCGGAGCGCAAGCCTGTTGGCCAGGGCGATGTCCAGACCGGGCAGCGCCGGGGTGGTGGAGTGACTGGTGATCAGGCAGTCGACGTCTGCGGGGTCCAGCCCGGCTATCTGCAGGGCCCCGCGCGCCGCACGCTCCCCGTAGGACTGCACGGCCTCCCAGGCCGGCGCGGTGCGCTCCTGGACGGTCTGCGGCGCGGGTATCGCCTCGAGGGCGGCGATCACGCGGTCCACGTCCTGCTGGGTGAACCCGTCGCGTGCCAGCGCCTCTTGGGCGGTCCCGATGCCGACAGCCTGCAGGCCGCCGCCGTCGCCGGGCGCGACGGCGGTCTCCAGCGGCAGCATCCACCCGCGGGTCTCGATGCCCGTACTGGCCGCGATGCCGTCGATCCGCGGCGCCCACGGCGCATGCGGGTGCCGGTCGCGCACCTCCGCCACGATCTGGCTGGTCTCCACGGCGTGCTCGCCGTGTATCACGGCAGGCGGACAGAGGTAAGCGGCCATGATGGGCACCTTTCCAGGGGAACAAGGAGGAACGTCACGAGGGCTGCGCCATGGGCCGCTTTGGAACTTCGCGCCCATGCCGACGGACTCCACTTCGGGAGCCGCTGTCCAGGTCGAGCATGGACGCAAAAGGGACATTTGCGCTGTGACTAAGGCAACTTGGGCCGGATTAGGGGGCGTGATACGGCACACACCGCTGAAACAGAGGGGCCCTCAGGACGGTTCCACAGGTCTTACCTGACCCACCGTCAGTCGGGGGGTGCCTGGTCCGGTCGCGCACCGCCGGCGGGCCGGTGTCGGCGCCCGCCGTGACGGTCCCACGGAGGCGGCCCCGTCGGAGGCCACCCGGCTGATGACGCGACACAGCATCGAACGACTCCCGGTGGTCAGTCCTCGGCGGCGGAGACCTGCCACACGCGTACTGCGCAGCAGCTGGGCCGATCAGTCCCAGGTGCCCGAGTCCACGGGAGCGTGGTCAGCACCAAGTCAGCACGGGAGCCGGCACCCCACCACCGAATCATGCCGGAACAGCGGAACTCGGACAGCGCATCCGCGGGCCCAATGGGAGCTCTCACAAACGCTCCAGGGGCACCATCATGGTGGCCGCACGCACTTCTCCACGCAGAACTATGGTGTCCCACCACATGTGCCGCTGATATGCGGATTCCTACGGTGTGCCGACAAGTACCCGTCCCCACCGCACACGAGGAAGTGGCGCACATGGCCTCCGGAACCACCGCTCCCCCACCCCCCGCCAGCCTCAAGCGCATCGTCGCCGCCAGTCTCATCGGCACCACCATCGAGTGGTACGACTTCTTCCTCTACGGTTCGGCCGCCGCGCTCGTCTTCAACAAGCTGTTCTTTCCCGGCTCCGACCCGCTCGTGGGCACGCTGTTGTCCTTCCTGACGTACGCCGTCGGGTTCGCGGCCCGGCCGCTCGGCGCGCTCGTCTTCGGCCACTACGGAGACCGGCTCGGCCGCAAGAAGCTGCTGGTGCTGAGCCTGCTGATGATGGGCGGGGCGACGTTCGCGATCGGTCTGCTGCCCACGCACGCGACCGTGGGCGCGGCGGCCCCCGTGCTGCTGACCACGCTGCGCCTGGTGCAGGGCTTCGCGCTGGGCGGCGAATGGGGCGGCGCCGTCCTGCTGGTGTCCGAGCACGGTGACGCGAAGCGGCGGGGCTTCTGGGCCTCGTGGCCGCAGACCGGTGCACCTGCGGGCCAACTCCTGGCGACCGGGGTCCTGTCGCTGCTCACCGCCACACAGTCGGACGCGGCCTTCGTCTCCTGGGGCTGGCGCATCCCGTTCCTGCTCTCCGGTGTCCTGGTCGTCGTCGGTTTGTGGATACGTCTGTCTGTCGATGAATCCCCCGTGTTCAAGGAGGCGTTGGCGCGGGCCGAGGCCCGCGGGACGACCGGGACGGACGAGCCGGAGAAGCTTCCGCTGGTCTCCGTCCTGCGCCACCACTGGCGTGACGTGCTCGTCGCGATGGGCGCCCGCATGGCCGAGAACATCAGCTACTACGTGATCACCGCCTTCATCCTCGTGTACGCCACCACCTCCGCCGGCGTGTCCAGGCAGACCGCGCTCAACGCCGTCCTCATCGCCTCGGCCGTGCACTTCGCCGTCATCCCGGCCTGGGGCGCGCTCTCCGACCGCATCGGCCGCCGCCCCGTCTATCTGCTCGGCGCCGCGGGCATCGGCCTCTGGATGTTCCCGTTCTTCTCGCTGATCGACACCGGCGGCTTCGGGAACCTGGTCGTCGCCGTCACCGTCGGCCTGGTCCTGCACGGCGCCATGTACGCCCCCCAAGCCGCCTTCTTCTCCGAGATGTTCGCGACCCGGATGCGCTACTCGGGTGCCTCGATCGGTGCCCAGTTCGCCTCCGTCGCGGCGGGCGCGCCCGCACCGCTCATCGCGACGGCCCTGCTCTCCTCGTACGGAAGCTCGACTCCCATCTCCCTCTATGTGATCGGGGCGGTCGTGCTGACCCTGGTCGCCGTGGGCCTCGCGAAGGAGACCCGCAGCCGCGATCTGGCGGATGTCGAGGCCACGCCCGACGAGCGGACCTCCGCATCCCCCTCACCCGCGGACGCCCGTACCGTCTGACCCGCGCCCGCTGTCCCGGGTCCCCGTACGCGCCGCCGCGTGCGGGGACCAGCGCGCAGAGATCCGTGCACAGAGCTCCGTGCGCAGAGATCAGTGCGGGGTGTCCGAGGACAACCGGTGCAGTCTCAGGGCCAGTTGGATCTCCAGGATGCGGGCCGGGCTCTGCCAGTCGTCCCCGAGCAGGCGCCCCACCCGCTCCAACCGCTGCGCCACGGTGTTCACATGGACGTGGAGGCTGTCCTTCGTGCGCGCCGGGCTCATGCCGCTCGCGAAGTACGCGTCGAGGGTGCGCAGCAGGTCGGTACCGCGCCGTTCGTCGTAGGCGACGACTCCGCCGATCGTGCGGTCGACGAACCCGGAGACGTCCCGGTCTCCGGCGAGCAGCAGGCCCAGGAAGCCGAAGTCCCCGGCGGCCGCGCCGTCGCCGGCCCGCCCGAGCAGCCGCAGTGCTTCCAGACAGCGCTGCCCCTCGACGTACGCCGAGGCCACCGCTTCGGGGCGTGCCGCGAGCCGGTCGACGGGCGCAGACGCACCGACGGTGACCGCGTCGTGAACGGCGGTACCGAGTTCCTTGGCCGTTCGTCGGGCCAGTGCCGTCGCTGTGTCGCCGGGCCCGAGCGGGAGCAGCAGGACGGTGCCGCCGTCGCGGGCGGCCGCCAGTCCGTGGCGGGTCGTGGCGAGATGCGACGCGGCAGACCACAGCCGTCTGCGCGCGCCCGCTTCCTGGTCCGCGTCGCCGCCGACGGTGGCAGTGGCATTGGCGTCGAGCCGGGCGGCCAGCACCACATGGGGGCCGTCGAGATCGGCGTGCAGCCGCGCGGCCCGTTCGCGCAGCAGCCTCGGATCGCGGTCCCGGGCCTCCAGCAGGTCGTCCAACAGCTCGCCGCGCACCCGTTGTTCGGCCTCGGCTGCCGAGCGTCTGGCGAGCAGGAGCAGCGAGGTGACCATCGCGGCGCGCTCCAGGGTGCGCTGGTCGACGGGGTCGAGACCCGGATGCCCGCGCAGTACCAGCGCACCGAGCAGTTCGCCGCCGGCCGCCACCGCGGCGACCCAGTCGTCCCCGTGCCGTACGGCGTGGCCGTCGGCGCGGGCCGCCTCCACGGCGATGGTTGGTGTACCTCCGGGTTCCATGAACTCGACCGTGCCGTCGAGGACTTCGGACACGGCGGCGGCCACGTCGTGGACTCCCCCACCGCGCAGCACGAGTTCGGCCAGCTTGTCGTGGACGTCGGAGGCGCGCTCGATCACTGCGCTGCGGTCCCGGATGATCTCGTTGGCCCGGCCCAGGCGGTCGAGGGCGGAGCGGGTCTCCGCCAGCGAGTTCGCCGTGTCTATGGCGGCGGCGGCCAGGGCCGCGAAGGAGCCGAGCAGGGCGATCTGCTCCCGCTCGAAGACCCGCGCCCTGCGGTCCGCCGCGAAGAGCACGCCGATGACCTGGGGGCCGATCATCAACGGCACGCCGAGAATCGCGACCAGCCCCTCGTCCCGTACTCCGGCGTCGATGGTCCGGGTGTGCTGGAAGCGCTCGTCCTTGAAGTAGTCGTCGGTGACGTACGGGCGGGCGGTCTGCGCGACGAGGCCACCGAGGCCCTCCCCCATGCCGAGCCGCAACTGCTGGAAGCGAGCGGCCACCGAGCCCTCGGTCACCCGCATGTAGGTGTCGCCTCTGGCCGCGTCGTTCAGGCTGAGATACGCGATGTCCGTGCCCAGCAGGGACCGGGCCCTCTGCACGATCGCCTGGAGCACGGCGTCGAGGTCGCGCAGGCCCGCCAGGTCGTGGGCCGTCTCGAAGAGCGCGGAGAGTTCGGCCTCGCGGCGGCGCCGCCCTTCTATCTCCGTGCGCACGCGCAGGGCGAGCAGCTTGGCCTGTTCGAGCGCGGCGACGCGCCCGGTGGGCAGACCCTCGGCGCGGGCGAGCAGCACCGGCTGCTCGTAGGCGTCGGCGGTCGCTCCCCTGGCCAGGAGTTCCAGGAACGGCGCTTCCGCGCTGTCGGCGGAGCGCTCGGCTGATGGCAGGTGATCGCGGGACATGGCAACAGGATCGCGCATCGGCGGGCCGGCACCGCGGCCCTGTGGATAACTCACGACCGGCTCCCGTACAGGTCGGGGTGGGGTCGAATCCGCCACCACTCGGGTCCGCCACGGATCGGGTCCGGCACGGCACGGGTCGGGCACGGCACGGGTCGGGCACGGCACGGGTCGGGCACGGCACGGCACGGGCACGGCACGGCACGGCACGGGCACGGCACGGCACGGGTTCGGCATGGCACCGCACGGGTCCGGCACGGCACCGCACGGGTCCGGCACCGCTCAGGCCGAATCGGGTGGGGCGGGCAGCCGATTCCGGCTCGGGCCCCGCTCCGGCGCAGTCCGGGCCCGGGCTCAGTGCGCGGTCCAGCCTCCGTCCAGCAGCAGCGACGTTCCGGTCATGAAGGCCGTCCGCGGGCCGCAGAGATAGGCCACCGCCTCGGCGACCTCCTCGGGTTCTATGAGCCGCTTGACCGCGCTGTCCCGCAGCAGGATCTCGGTCAGTACACGCTCTCGCGGAATCCCGTGCGTCCGCGCCTGATCCGCCAGTTGTTTCTCGACCAGTGGGGTGCGCACATAGGCGGGGTTCACACAGTTCGAGGTGACTCCATGGGGCGCTCCTTCGAGGGCCACCGTCTTCGAGAGGCCCTCCAGCCCGTGCTTCGCGGCGACGTACGCCGACTTGAACGCCGAGGCCCGCAGACCGTGGACGGAGGAGACATTGACGATTCGGCCCCACCCCTGCCCGTACATGTGAGGCAGGGCGCCGCGTATGAGCCGGAACGGCGCCTCCAGCATCACGGTCAGTACCGTGTGGAACACCTCGGGCGGGAACTCCTCGACGGGACGGACCATTTGCAGTCCGGCGTTGTTCACGAGGACATCGGTGCCGGCCGCCGCCTGTTCCGCCGCGTCGAGGTCGGTGAGGTCGAGGACCTGCGCCTCGACGGTCCCGGCCAGGCCGAGGGCCTCTTCGGCCAGGGTCTCCAGGCCTGCGGCATCCCGGTCGACCGCTCTCACCTTGGCTCCGGCGGCGGCGAGCCGCAACGCGCAGGCGCGGCCGATGCCGCTCGCGGCGCCGGTGACGAGGGCGGTACGGCCCCCGAGGTCGAGGGCGGAGGCATGGAGGCCCGGGCGGGCGCTGGGCGCGGTCATGCCTCGACCCTAGGCAGCGGCCGCCCGCCACCCGATGTGAGCAACGCACATACTTCGCCCTTAGTTCATAGGCTCGAACCATGTGGGTTCGTCAACCAGCGCCTGCTTGATCCGCGAAAGGGCGTGCTCACTCAGCTTCGGCAGGGCGTCCACCGCGAACCAGCCGACCTGGAGCGACTCGTCGTCATTGACGCGGGCCTCACCGCCGACGGCACGGCACCGCAGCGTGGTGTCCATGAACTGGCAGACGTCCCCGTTGGCGAAGGTCACCCGCTCCCCGGCCTGGACCATCACGACGCGCTCGACCTCGACGTGCACGGCCGTCTCCTCGTACACCTCGCGCACCGCGCAGGCCGCCGGCTGCTCCCCCGGCTCCGGGATACCGGAGATGAGCGCCCACTGCTGGTTGTCCGAACGCTGCCCGAGCAGAATTCGGCCCTCGTCGTCGAACACCACGGCGCTCACCCCGGGAAGCCAGAGGAGCTGATGGCCCGCGGAGGCCCGGATCGCGCGGATGAAGTCGGGAGTAGCCATGGTCCGACCCTATCGGCGCCGTTCCGCCATCCGACGCGGACCCGGAGGCCTCACCTGCGCGGACCCGGGAGCCCCGTTCTAGGCGCCGGTGTTCCGCCGCGCGCGCACCGCTGTGGCCGCCGCCCAGCCGAGGCCGCCCGCCGCGACCAGCACCAGGACCATCTCCGGGATGATGCCGAGCTTCGTGGCCGGGGTCTCGGAGGAACGCAGCGGCACCTTCTGGACGATCGAGTCGGCGACGAACATCCCGGTCTTCTGCGTGATCCTTCCGTCCGGCATGATCACGGCGCTGACACCGCTCGTCACCGGCACCGTGACGGTGCGGCTGTGCTCGACGGCGCGGATCCGGGACATGGCGAGCTGCTGGTAGGTCATCTCGCTGCGGTCGAAGGTCGCGTTGTTGCTGGGCACCGAGATGATCTGCGCGCCATCGGTGACGGTGCTGCGTACGGCCCAGTCGAACGCCGCCTCGTAGCAGGTGACGAGGCCGACCCCGGTGCCGTCCATCTTGAACACACCCGGTTCGGTGCCGCGGCTGAAGTCCTGGCGCACCATGCTCGTCCAGTTCTTGTTGATGGCCCCGAGCAGCGGGCGCAGCGGCAGGTACTCGCCGAACGGCTGGACCTGGCGCTTGTCGTACGTGTCCACCGGGCCCTTGTCCGGGTCCCACAGGATCTGCTCGTTGTAGAGCTTGTCGTGGCGCTTGACGACCGCGCCGACGGAGATCGGGGCACCGATCGCCTTGGCCGCCTCGTCGATCACGTAGCGCGCGTCGGAGTTGGCGAACGGGTCGATGTCGGACGAGTTCTCCGGCCACAGCACCAGGTCGGGCTGGGCGGCCTTGCCCGCCTTGACCTCCGCGGCCAGCCGCTCGGTCTCCCGTACGTGGTGGTCGAGGACGGCCCGGCGCTGGGAGTTGAAGTCGAGTCCCGCGCGCGGGACGTTGCCCTGGATGAGTGCCACGGTCGCCGTGCCGTTCTCGGCCTTGTCGCTGACCAGCATCCGCGCGGCGAACGCTCCGACGACGGGGACGGCGATGCTGAGCAGCGCCGCCACGGCCGCGCCCCGGTGCAGGACACCGGTGCCACGCCGCTCGACGGCCAGGCGGACGAGCTCGTACAGCGCGAAGCCGCAGAGCACGACGGCGAAGCCGAGCACCGGAGTACCACCGACCGCGGCGAGCGGCAGGAAGACACCGTCGGCCTGCCCGAACGCGATCTTTCCCCAGGGAAAGCCTCCGAAGGGCGCACGCGCGCGTGCCGCCTCTCCGGCGATCCAGAGGGCAGCCGCCCACAGCGGCCACCCGGGCAGCCGTTGGACGACCGTGATCCCGGCGCCGACGAGAGCGACGTAGATCGCCTCCACGGCGACGAGCGCGAGCCAGGGGCCGGGGCCGACCTCGACGCCGGTCCACACCAGCAGCGGCAGCAGGAATCCGAGGCCGAACAGATAGCCGAGGCCGAGACCGGCCTTCCAGGAGCGACCGCGCAGAGTCCAGCCGAAGACCGCGAACGCAGGCAGGGCGAGCCACCACAGGGTGCGTGGCGGGAAACTGACGTACAGCAGCACTCCGGAGAGCGCCGCGGCGGCGGCCGGAACGAGGCGACGCACCAGGGCGGCACCGCGCGAGGCGGGCACGGCCTGGGGTTCGAGCTGTTCCGGCTCGTCTACGGTGGTTGCGGTGGCGGTCACCCGGGGAGTGTACGGCGCTTGACCTGCGCGCCGACAGCTCGGTCTCCTCGGTCCCGAGGGGCGGGACACCCCTCGGGAGGTCCCTTCGCGCCGTTGTGCAGCAACGTTCCTGCACAACCGTCCCCAAACCGGCGCACCACCCGTTACCGTGTGCCCGAGCCTCTGACGTGCGGCCTGATGCGGTGACGGCGCCCGGGGTCCGGCGGAGTCGGGGGGCGACGGGGTGGGTTCCACGGGGATGGCCTCCACGGCCGATGCGGCGGCCACGGGCGAAAGACGCAGCGTCGCGGATGCCGTCGGCATGGTCGTACTCGCGGCCTGCGCCGCCTGGTCACTGATCACGGCGGCCGCACACGACGGTCGGCCCGAGGGCATGCTGCTGGCGGTGCTCGCCGTGGCGGCGGGCTACGCCTCGGGGCGGATCCTGGGAGCGCTCCTGCCGGTGGCCGCCCCCTGTGCCGGAGCGGTGGCGGGACTCGGCCTCGCGATCGCCACGCCCGGCCCCCAGATCAGCCTGCAGCTCGGCCACACCGGTGCCACGGCCGCCCTGCTGACCCTTTCCTGCGGCGCCGCGTGCTGCGCCGCCTGGGCCGCGCGCCCGCCCGCCGTGCGGCTCGCGCTGCGACTGCTGGCCGCCGGGATCGCGGGGACGGCGGCCCTCCTCGGATCCACCACCGCGTTCGTCACCTGCACCGGGGTACTACTGTGTTCGCTCGCCGCGACGCGTGTGCGGCGCCGTGCCCTCGGCCTGACGGGGCTCGCCGCCGCCGCGGCGCTGGTGACCGGGACCACCTGGGCGATCGGCGAGCACGCGCTGCCGGGCGGACTGACCGCGTCCCTGGAGGGCAGGCTCACCGAGCACCGGGTCCTGCTCTGGCACGACGCGCTGCGCATGGCCCGCGCGCATCTTGAGCTGGGGGTCGGGCCCGGACGGTACGGAGAGCTGAGTTCGACGGTCGCGCAGTCGCTGCTCCCGGACGGCAAACCGCACTCCGCGCCCCTGCAACAGGCCGCCGAGCAGGGCCTGACCGGCGTCGCTCTGCTCGCTGCGGCCTTCTGCTGGGTCCTGTACGCGCTGTCGCGCTCGCCGCGCTCCACGCCGATCGCGCTGACGGCGGGCTCGGCCCTGACGGCTGTGGCCGCCATCGCGTCGATCGGCAACGCCCTGAGCTTCATGACGGTGACCGCGGGCGCGGGTCTGCTCGCCGGGCTCGCGACCGCACGCCCCCTCACCGCGGGGGAACCGGATGACCCCCGGACCCCGGTCCGGCGTTCCGGCAGCCGCCGGGAGCCGTGACCGACGCCCGCCCCGGCGGGACACGGGAGCCGTGATCGACGCCCTCGCCGGACGTCAGTGCACCGGATCCGGCGTGTTCGGGCGCAGACGGCCGCGGATGATCCGTACGGCCGCCTCGGCGTTGTCCACGGTGATCGTGAACGTATGACCGTCGCCCAGCCGCAGCACCATGCCCTCGCCGCGCCGGACGATGACGGCCGTTCCCTGCTCGGGCCGCCAGCGATACCCCCAGCCGCCCCACTGACGCGGAGTGACCTGGGGCTCGAAGTCGGCACCGACGACCGTCGAGAGCGGGATACGGCGGCGCGGCACCCCTATGTGGCCGCAGCGCACCTCCAGGCAGTACTCGTCCACCCGCACGGCGACATGGACGAACGCGAGGGTGCCGAAGAGGATGAGCAGTCCGGCCGCGATGCATCCGACGACGGACATGACCAGCGGCGCCGTTCCCGACGTCCAGCCGGAACTGACGGCCAGCTCGATCCCGAGCGCCAGACAGGCCACGCCACCTATGGCGGGCAGCCACTGAACACGATTCCGCGCGTGTCCGGTCCAGAGTTCCGGGTGCGCGGAGGTTTCGCCGTGGGGGTGGTCCCTCATGCCATGAGACTACTCAGGTTCCGCTGCGCGGGCACCGGGTCGCGAAGCGTCACTCCGCCGGGTGGACGAGCGTCCCACCACGGGCGTCCGAACGGTCACCGGCCGTGCCCACAGGGGCGGGTGTCCGCACGGTCGCCCAGGGCTCAGGACCGGATGACATCAGGCGGGCGCACCTCCCCGAGGGTGAGGGCCCGCGTCGCTCAGCGTGCGGGGCTGACCGCCGACAGAAGGCGGCCCTCGTCGTAGGTGAGCGCTGTCGCCGGCAGTACGCCCTCGCGCCCGCTCAGCAGCACCGTGACCGTGGAATCGGCGGCGGCCCCGGGATCCGGGAGTTCGCCGATACGGCGCAGCGCCTGGGCGGCGACCGCCCCGGCGGAACCGTGCAGGACGAGCGGCGGGCGGCCCGGGCGCTGCACGGCCGCGCGGATGCGCTCGGCGACCAGTTCGTAATGGGTGCAGCCCAGGACGACGGCCCTTACATCCTCGGGAGTGCGCGCGGCGGCCGCGGCGATCGCCGCGTCGATGGCGGCCTGGTCGGCGTGCTCCACGGCGTCCGCGAGTCCGGGACAGGCCACCTCGGTGACCTCGACCCCGCCCGCGAACTCCTCGATCAGTCCCCGCTGGTACGGGCTGCCCGTGGTGGCGGGCGTGGCCCAGATCGCGACGGGTCCGCCGCCCGCGGCGGCCGGCTTGATCGCCGGGACCGTGCCGATGACGGGCACCTCCGGCTCCAGGCGGGCGCGCAGGGCGGGCAGGGCACGTACGGAGGCGGTGTTGCAGGCGACGATCAGGGCCGCGGGCCGGTGCAGCGCTGCGGCCTCGGCGACGGCGAGGGCACGCGCTGTGACGTCTTCCGGTGTGCGGGGTCCCCAGGGCATGCTGCCGGGGTCGGAGGAGAGGACGAGATCGGCGTCGGGCCGCAGTCGACGTACCGCGGCGGCAGCAGCGAGCAGTCCGATTCCGGAGTCCATGAGCGCGATCTTCACCCGGTCACCATAGACGATCCGTCTATACGTACGACCGTGGTGGGGCAGACTGCGGCAGGTGAGCGCCCTCGTGTGGATCGCCGTCGGATCACTGGCCGCATGGCTGTGGCTGCTGCTCGGCCAGGGCTTCTTCTGGCGCACGGACGTACGGTTGCCCGCCCGCCGTGAGCCGTCGGACTGGCCTTCCGTCTGTGTGGTGGTGCCTGCCCGGGACGAGGCCGCCGTCCTGCCCGAGAGCCTGCCCTCGCTCCTCGCCCAGGACTATCCGGGGCGGGCCGAGATCTTCCTCGTCGACGACGGCAGTTCGGACGGTACGGGAGAGCTGGCCCGCGAACTGGCGCGACGGCACGGCGGACTGCCGCTCACGGTCGACTCACCGGGGGAACCTCCGGCGGGCTGGACCGGCAAGCTGTGGGCCGTGCGCCACGGCATCGGCCTCGCCCGCGCGCGGGAGCCCGAATACCTGCTGCTGACCGACGCGGACATCGCGCACGCGCCGGACAGTCTGCGCCTGCTGGTGGCGGCGGCGCGCACGGGCGGTTTCGACCTTGTCTCGCTGATGGCGCGACTGCGGGTGGAGAGCCTGTGGGAGCGGCTCGTCGTGCCGGCGTTCGTCTACTTCTTCGCTCAGCTCTATCCCTTCCGGTGGATCGCCGTGCGGGGCTCGCGGACGGCGGCCGCGGCGGGGGGCTGTGTCCTGCTGCGCGCGGACGCGGCCGGGCGGGCGCGGATCCCTGAGGCGATCCGGCATGCCGTGATCGACGACGTGGCGCTCGCCCGTGCCGTCAAGCGGAGCGGCGGCCATGTCTGGCTGGGACTGGCCGAGCGGGTCGACAGTGTGCGTCCGTATCCGCGGCTGCGCGATCTGTGGCGCATGGTCTCGCGCAGCGCGTACGCACAGCTTCGGCACAGCCCGTCGCTGCTCGCCGGCACGGTCGCAGGGCTCACCCTGGTGTATCTGGTGCCGCCCCTCGCCCTTCTGGCGGGCCTGGCCGCGGGGAACGGGTGGGCGGCGGCGGCCGGGGGGCTCGCCTGGCTCGTGATGACGGCCACCTATGTGCCGATGCTCCGCTACTACCGGCAGCCCCTGTCGCTCGCTCCCCTGCTGCCGGTCACCGCTTTCCTCTATCTCCTCATGACGGTCGACTCCGCGGTGCAGCACTACAGAGGGCGCGGCGCGGCCTGGAAGGGCCGCACCTACGCGCGCCCCGACGCCGCCCTCGACGAGAACTGACCCGGCAGAGCCGAGGGGCGGCCGGGAGGTCACTTCCTGCCGGGAGTCCAGTTCATGCCCCAGCCGTAGGCGTGGTCCACGGTGCGCTGCGGACTCACGCCGCGCGTGGGGATCAGGTACCGGGCCTCGCGCTGGACGACCAGGTCGGCGCCGTCGCCGGTGATCAGGGCGAGCGCGCAGACCGTGGAGGGCACTGTGCACTCGTCGAGCGAGAAGTCGATCGGTGCGCCGTTCAGCGGCTGGAGGGTGACCGAGGCGTGCAGGTCGGCGAAGGAACGCGCGCCTTCGTAGATGGTCACGAAGATGAGGATGCGCCGGAAGCTCTGCTTGTGATCGAGGTTGATGGAGAGGTTCTCCCCGCTGGTCACGGCCCCGGTACGGTCGTCGCCGTCGAGATGTATGTACGGCGGCTGGTGCAGCGCCCCGAAGGCGTTGCCGAGCGCCTGGACGACTCCCTTGCGGCCGTCGGACAGTTCGTACAGGGCGCACAGGTCGAGGTCGAGGTCGGCGTGCATGGCCACGGCCCGGCCGCGTTTGCTGCCCCATCCCGAGAACTGCTTGCGCACCTCCCAGTTGAGGTTCACGCGCAGGGCGCCCGATGTGCCGCCCTGTTTGGTGAGCGAGACGGAGGGCGCCTCCTTGGTGAGGGTCACCTTGGACAGGCGGACCGGCGCCGGAGAGGGCACCGGCGGCGGGGGCATGGGCGGGGCCATCGGCGGCGGCATGGTCACGGGCGGGGCGACCGACGGCTGCGTCGTGACGGGCGGAGCAACGGGTGGCGGCCCCTGTACGAGGGTGGCGCTCGCGGGGACAGCGGGCGCCACCGGGGACGCAGTCGGGGGCGCGGCGTGCTGCGGCTCGTCCACGGTGATCCCGTAGTCGGTGGCCAGCCCCTCCAGGCCGCTTCCGTACCCCTGTCCGACGGCACGGAACTTCCAGGCGCCCTGACGTCGGTAGAACTCTCCCAGCACGAAGGCGGTCTCCACGGTCGCGTCGGCGCTGTCGAAGCGGGCGACCTCCGTGCCGTTCCCGGCGTCGAGCACCCGGATGTACAGGCCGGGAACGCGCCCGAAGGAACCGCCGTCCGCCGAGGCGGCCAGCACCACGGTCTCGACGACGGGTTCCGCGCGCGTGAGGTCGACGAGCAGGGTGTCGGTCACCTGGCCGCCGTCGTTCCGCTTCCCCTCGTGGCGCACGGCCCCAGAGGAGTGGGCCGGCTGGTTGTAGAAGACGAAGTCCCCGTCCGAGCGAACCTTTCCGGCCACCAGCAGAAGGGCGGAGGCATCGACGTCGGGCACTCCCGGTCCTGAACGCCATCCCAATTCCACCCGGAGTGCGGTCGTCGGGACAGGAACATTCGATCCCTTAGGCATTGACATGTACGCCCCCATCGCGTGTCTCCGCGCCGGTACGAGCCCCGAACGGACCGCCGGCTCCGTTCCCGCCAAACCTAATCCCCAGGTCCGCGGACTCCCATGGCTCAGCCGGAAGATCCTGGTCAACCGCGGGTAACCCATCCGAAGCTCGGCCTTTACACGATCTCAACCATCTTTGACGTCCTTTTTTGCCGAGTTCGCTCGCATTGGGGATCCCACGTCACCGCCGACACGGAAAACAACCCTCTTATCGGTCTCCCCAACCAGCACATCGTGGGCTTAACTTATGTGCCATGACCTCCCCCCGCTCCACCTATGGCGGCGGTTACTACTCCGCCTTCCAGGACACCCCGATCTACGACTCCCTCGTCGCTGAGCGGGGTACCCCTCAGATCGCCCCGATCCGGGTCCCTTCCGCCTACGACTCGGGCAGCAACAACCTCCCGGCACTGCCGTCCGCGCTCCCCGCGCTGCCGGCCGGCCCCTCCTCGTACGGCTACCAGCAGGCCCAGCAGCCCTCCCCGCTGCAGCAGGCCCCCTCGCCGTACATCCCGCAGCAGGCCGCGCCCAGGGGCTATCCCAGTCCTCAGCAGCAGCCCCGCCCGATGGCGGCAGGCACGGGCTACGAGGCGATGCGTCCCGCGGCTCCCCGCCCCGCCCCGGCTCCCTACCAGGACCCGTACAACAATCAGCAGTACCGGGGGTACTGACACCCCCGAACCGGATTGTCGGTGCTTCCTGGCACCATGGCGGTCATGGGGAACGCGGTACTGCACTCGATTCACGTCCATCCGGTCAAGGCGTTCCGGGGCCAGTCACTCCGGAAGTCCGAGGTGGAGCCCTGGGGGCTGGCCGGAGACCGACGCTGGGTCCTGATCGACGACGGGGGAAAGGTCGTCACACAGCGCGAGCAACCGCTTCTGGCACTGGCCGCCGCCGAGACACTCTCCGGCGGCGGCCTGCGTCTGTCCGCCGAGGGCCGCGAGCCGCTGAGTGTCCCCGTGCCCGACCCGGTCGGTACGACGACCGTGGAGATCTTCGGCGACAAGGTGGAAGCGGTACTCGCCGGCCCGGCCGCCCACGACTGGTGCAGCGGCTATCTGGGCACCGACGTGCGCTTGGCCCACATGGACGATCCCGCCTCCCGCCGGCCCGTCGAGCCGGACTTCGCACTGCCGGGCGAGACGGTCAGCTTCGCCGACGGCTATCCGCTGCTGGTCACCACGCTCGGATCGCTGGACGCGCTGAACTCCTTGATCGCGCGGGGTGACCACGCCGAGGAGGGCCCTCTGCCGATGAACCGTTTCCGGCCGAATGTCGTGGTCTCCGGCACGGAGGCCTGGGCCGAGGACGGCTGGTCGCGGATCTCCATCGGCGAAGTCACCTTCCGGGTCACCAAGATGTGCGGCCGGTGCGTCGTCACCACGACCGACCAGAGCACGGCCCGTCGCGGCAAGGAGCCCCTGCGCACGCTCGCCCGCCACCGTCGCTTCGCCGGCAAGCTGATGTTCGGCCAGAACCTGGTGCCCGAGTCCCGCGGGTCGGTGCGGGTCGGCGACCCGGTCACGGTGCTCGCCTGACCGCGGGACCACATTCCGCCATGGGCCGGACACGGGAACCCCGGCGCGGTGCGCGAGCGTTGAATCGGCGTGGGACGTTCGTGAAGGGCCCTGGGGGAGGGTGACGTCGCTCTCTCTTCCCCGGCCTCACGCGTGAACGGCTCCGCCGGGGGTTATCACGTACGCGGAAGGGGGGTGCGGGACGGTGCGCGCGATCATCGGTCTTTGGCGCTGGCGGCACAATCCGCTGCGCCGTACGACGGATCTCGTGGAGGCCTGGCTGGCCCTGGCCGCCCTTCTGCTCGTCCTTGTCGGCGCGCCCCTCGCGGGAGCGGCGGTGGGAGCCTCGGTCGAGGGCACGCTGCAGCAGGCCGTACGGGCCCAGCGCAAGGACCGGCACCAGGTGGCGGCCGTCGTTGTCAGGACACTGTCCCGGGGCCCGTTGTCGCCCGACCCCGAGACGTCGTCGGCGCGGGACGCCCGCAGCCGCGTCCTGGCCGTCTGGACGGCGCCGGACGGCACCCAGCAGCGCGGAGCGGCGATCGCCGCTCTCAAGTCCCCCCACCCGGGCGACCGTTTCACCCTCTGGACCGATGCGCACGGCCGAATAGTGGGCCGCCCGCTGGACAGTGCCACCGCGACGACCCACGCCGTTCTGGCCGGATTCGGCGCGGCCGTGCTGTCGGCCGGTCTCCTGGAGGCCGGCAGGCGGTTCATCGTGTGGCACATGGTCCGTCGGCGTCACGCCCGTTGGGACCGGGCGTGGGACAGGGCGGGTCCCGACTGGGGCAAGGCAGGCACCGGCAGCTGACGGCTTCCCGCTCCGGTCAACCGGGCGTCCCCGCGCACGCTACGGTGGACCGGCCGAACTGTTCGGCACCGTCGTGAGAGGCTGTCCGGCAGGGCCGGGCTCCCGGCCGACGGGGCATCAGCACGGCCTCGCAGGACCCGCGTACGACGAGGTGGGGGCACAACAGCGCCATGGCACAGGGCACGGTCCAGGTGACGCACACCGGAACCTCGCGGTGGCGGCGCCGCACGGGTGAGTACGCATCGCTGGCCGCCGCCCTGGAGGCCGCGGCCGACGGAGACGTGCTGACCATCGCTCCCGGCACCTACCGGGAGAACCTCGTGGTGGAGCGCGCGGTGACACTGCGCGGCCCCGAGGGCTCCCCCGGCTCCGTGCGCATCGCACCCGTCGACGGCGTGGCGTTGACCGTGCGCGCCTCCGCCGTGGTCCAGGACCTGCATGTGGAGGGCCAGGACTCGGCCTCGCCCGCGCTTCTCGTCGAGGAGGGCACGCCGGAACTGCTGGACATACGCGTCGTCACACGCTCTTCCGCCGGGATCGAGGTGCGCGGTGGCGCCCGCCCGACCGTGCGCCGTTGCACCGTCGACAATCCGGCGGGCGTCGGCATCGCCGTACTGGACGGCGGCGGCGGGGTGTTCGAGGAGTGCGAGGTCGTCGCGGCCGGCCAGTCGGGCGTCGCGGTCCGTGGGGGCGCGCATCCGCGTCTTGAGCGCTGCCGGGTGCACCACACTTCCGGCGCGGGTCTGTCGGCCACCGGCGAGAACTCCTCGCTGGAGGCGGTGGGTTGCGAGGTGTACGAGGTCAAGGGTTCCGGGGTGCAGATCACCGGCCGGGCCACCGCCCATCTCACCGACTGCGACGTGCACCGCACGACCGCGGACGGTGTCACCCTCGACACGGACGCGGTACTCACCCTCGCCGACTGCCGCATCCACGACATCCCGGAGAACGCGGTCGATCTGCGCTCGCGCTCGGTGCTCACGCTGACCCGTACGACCGTGCGGCAGTTCGGGCGCAACGGCCTCTCGGTCTGGGACCCGGGCACCCGCGTGGACGCCAACCAGTGCGAGATCTTCGACAGCACGGGCGACTACCCCGCGGTGTGGGTGAGCGACGGCGCGACCGCGGTGCTGGACTCGTGCCGGGTGCACGACGTGCCGGACGCGCTGTTCGTCCTCGACCGGGGTTCGCGCGCGGACGTGGTCGACTGCGACATCTCGCAGGTGCGCAACACGGCGGTGTCGGTGAGCGACGGTGCCACCGCGCAGCTCGACGACTGCCGTATCCGGGACGCCGCGACAGGTGCCTGGTTCCGCGACCACGGCAGCGGCGGCACTCTGTCCGGCTGTGTCGTGGACGGCACACAGACCGGCGTGATCGTCACCAAGGGCGCCGATCCGACCATCGAGCGCTGCACGGTCACCTCTCCCGCCGAGGCGGGCTTCTACGTGTCGGCGGACGGCCGCGGCAGCTTCCTGAACTGCCGGGTGGCGGACAGCGGGGGCTACGGCTTCCATGTGATCGACGGCTGCCGTGCGACCCTGCGCAAATGCCGTACGGAGCGGTGCGCGCGCGGAGGTTACGAGTTCGCCGACGGCGGCTCGGCATCCGGCGGAGGTCCCGTCGTGGAGGACTGCGCGAGCGACGAGAGCACCGGACTGCGCATCCCGGCGCACGAGTCGGCCGTCGAGACGGCGGCCTCGTCCGCGAGTCTGCTGGGGGCCATCCCCGGCCAGCGCAGCACCGCGCGGGAACCGCTCGTCACCGCCGTGGAGCCCGCGGAGCCGGCCCGCGGATCGAAGATCGTCCTCGGTGAACTCGACACTCTGGTGGGCCTGGACAACGTCAAGCGCGAGGTGCGCGCCCTCACCGACATGATCGAGGTGGGCCGGCGCCGGCAGCAGGCGGGCCTCAAGGCGGCGTCCGCCAGGCGCCATCTCGTCTTCACCGGCTCCCCCGGTACCGGCAAGACGACCGTCGCCCGGCTCTACGGCGAGATCCTGGCCTCGCTGGGTGTGCTGGAGAAGGGGCATCTGGTCGAGGTGTCCCGGGTGGACCTGGTCGGCGAGCACATCGGGTCGACCGCGATCCGCACCCAGGAGGCGTTCGACCGGGCGCGCGGTGGCGTGCTGTTCATCGACGAAGCGTACGCGCTGTCGCCGGAGGACTCGGGCCGCGACTTCGGCCGCGAGGCCATCGACACGCTGGTGAAGCTGATGGAGGACCACCGGGAGTCGGTGGTGGTGATCGTCGCGGGGTACACCGCCGAGATGGAGCGGTTCCTGTCGGTCAACCCCGGTGTGGCGTCCCGTTTCTCACGGACCATCACCTTCAACGACTACCTCCCCGGCGAACTGCTGCGGATCGTGGAGCAGCAGGCCGAGGAGCACGAGTACCGGCTCGGTCCGGGCGCGGCCGTGGCGCTCCTGAAGTACTTCACGGCGATTCCGAAGGGGCCCGCGTTCGGCAACGGCCGCACTGCCCGGCAGACGTTCGAGGCGATGGTGGAGCGGCACGCGGGCCGGGTCGCCAAGCTGGAGGAGCCGACCACGGACGACCTGACCCTGCTCTACTCGGAGGACCTGCCGGAACTGCCCTGAGCGTCCCCGCCGGGACGCTGGCCCGGTACCTCGGGCAGCAGCCGGGCCAGCAGCAGCTCCCGCTCCTCGGCGAAGACCGGGTCCGCCTGGTAGTCGGAGTGGCCGAGCACCGGCGCGGGCAGCGGTTGCCGCTCGGTGCGCCCGTAGGCGAGCGGGTCCTTCAAGGGCTCGTGGTCGACCTCGGGGCCGCAGTCGCCGGGCAGCCGGACGGGTCCGCCGATGGGGTCGGTGCGACGGTAGAGATTGCGCCAGCAGGCGACCTCCCGGTGCAGCGAAGCCAGGGCGGCGGGGCCGAAGTGGGCCGGGAACCAGCGTCCGTACAGGCGCTCCAGAGGTGAGCCGTAGGTGAGCAGTGCGACCTTCTTGCGTACCGAAGGCTTGAGCTGCCAGGCGGCCGCGGCGGCCAGCACGCTGCCCTGGGAATGTCCGGAGAGCACGAGGCGTCCGCCGGTCGCGCGGGTCCAGGTGGCCATGCGCCAGGTGAGGTCGGGCACGGCGCGCTCGGCGTAGCAGGGCGGCGCGAAGGGATGGGCGGCGCGCGGCCAGAAGGTGCCGACGTCCCAGAGGATGCCGATGGTGCGGCGGGCGGCCGGGTCCTTGTAGGCGCGTCGGCCCCAGGTGACGAACACGATGAAGCCGAGGCCGATCAGCCAGGAGCCGAGTGCCTGGGCGGTCTCGGCCGCGCCGTGGACGAAGCCGTCGGCCCCGCGCGCGGCCTCGCTCGGGGCGTCCCCGGTGGCGAGGGCCCCGGCCAGGGTGCCGGCCCCGAGCAGCAGGGTGACGGAAGCGACGACACCGACCATCAGCGGCGCCCGGTCGGTGAGCGAGGCCATCGCGCGCGTGCCCGCGATCCGGCGGGTGCGGGCTGAGTCCCTGGCCTCGTGCGGGTAGTCGCGCTCGACGGCGAGCGACTCGCCGCGGCGCAGCCGCCAGGTGCCCCGGGCGAGCCCGCCGATGAGAGCGAGCAGTACGACGAGCAGCGGTGGGATCGCGGAGGCCTGCCAGGTCAGCAGGACGGGCGGGCCGGGGATCGAGTGGCGGGTGCCGTCGAGCCAGTCGGCGACCCGCTGGGACACGCCTCCGGACATCACACCGCCGAGCGCGCAGGCGAGCATGGCGACGGCGGGCCCCGCGAACCCGCGCATCGCGGTACGGGTGTCCAGGGGGGCGCCCGCCGCCGGGCCGGAGCCCTTGACCCGGGGGTCCGTGCGGTACAGGGCACGGGCGACCGCACCGAGCGCGATCACGAGCAGGCCCTGAACGAGGGTGAGGCCGCCGAACGTGAGGTCGCCGGGCAGGCGCCCCGTCGCGTGCCAGTGGGGCCGTGACCAGCCGGCGTACACCAGGGTGAGGGCGAGCAGGGCGATCGAGCCCAGTGGCAGTCCGCGTACCAGCGTCCGGTCGCGTCCTCGGTCGATCCGGTTCTCGCTGCGTCCGCGACGGCAGACCACCCACAGCACAACGGCCCCGCCCGCCACACACGTTGCGTTCAGGAGCCAGCCCAGGGTGTCCAGGACGGCGGGTCCGCCCGGCGCACGGTCGTGGCGGGCGGCCGAGGAGCCCACGGCCGCCGCGACGGTCAGGAAGCCCGCGGCGGTGTGCGCGGCACGCAGCCGGGCGACCAGCCGGCGCCCGTACCAGAAGCCGGGGCGGCCGAGTCCGGTGCCGTCGCTCTCCTCGTCGTGTTCGGCGGCTCGGGCCATCGGCCGCTGCGACTCGTAGGCGCTCCAGGTGCGGTGCGACAGGTACCACAGGAGGGTGGTGAGCGCCGCGGGCACCAGGGCGGCCAGGGCGAGGCGGCGGCCCGGCTGGCTCCACCAGCCGGCGTCCGGCCGGTCCGGGGAGAGGAATCCGAGCCAGGAGTGGTTGCGTACGCACGCGCGCGTGCCGGCGCACTGCCAGGCGGCCAGGTCCAGGGCGACCTCGCAGGCGGCGGCGACCAGCAGCACGGTGAGGGTGAGCCCGGCGAGGCGGACGAGCAGTCCGTAGAGGCGCACCGCCCGCCCTCGGCCGTGCGTGGCGGGACGCATCCAGTGCGCGAGGTTGACCACCATGAAGGGCAGCAGCAGGAGCCACAGGGCGCGGGCGCCGTTGCCGGAGGTGAGGTTGCACCATACGTAGGCCTCGCGCACCGGCCCGTCCCGGTGGTCGCCGGGGTGCTCCTCGGCGTCGGTGTCGTCGGCGCGCCGGAAGACGGCAGCCGTCGTGTCGCCGGTGATCCGGACCGTCCGCGGATCGTTCAGCATCTCCTCCGGCGTGGTGCCGCCGACCCCGTGCACCAGGAGTTCCAGGGTGATCCCGGCCGGTTCGGGCCGCTGTGCGGGGCTGCCGGGCTCCCCGTCGACGGCGTGTTCCCGCGCACGTTCCACTGTCCGCACTTCCCCCGTGCCGCGTGTGTCTCCTGTGTCATGTGCAGGCACAAGCGTCTCGCGCTGCGGGGCGCGCGCACACCTGAACGCACGGAATCTCCCCGATACGTGTGAACGTGGCGGCGCGGAAGGGACGCCGTGGGCGTACGGGCAGTGGCGCGACTGCCGGTGTCCCGTGCGAGGATGGGTCGTCCTCCAGACCTCGGACAAGGAGAATGTCCACGTGGGAGCGGGTTCGGGCGGAGTGTCGGGCAGTCAGCGACGAAAGGACCGGAGCGGTCGTGAGTGAGAATCAGAACCTCCTCGCGGAGCAGCGTCGCGCTCTGATCCTCGACGAGGTGCGCCGCCGCGGCGGCGTCCGCGTGAACGAGCTGACGCGAAGACTCGGCGTCTCCGACATGACGGTCCGCCGTGACCTCGACGCGCTGGCCCGTCAGGGTGTCGTCGAGAAGGTGCACGGCGGCGCGGTGCCGGTGGTCGAGGCGAGCACGCACGAACCGGGTTTCGAGGCCAAGTCGGGTCTGGAGCTCACCGCCAAGGAGGACATCGCGCGGGCCGCCGCCGAGTTGGTCGCGCCGGGCTCGGCGATCGCCCTCTCCGGCGGCACGACGACGTACGCGCTGGCCCATCAACTCGTGGACGTCCCGGACCTGACCGTGGTCACCAACTCGGTACGCGTGGCTGATGTGTTCCACTCGGCGCAGCGCACCTCCGGTCAGCGTCAGGGCGCCGCGACCGTCGTGCTCACCGGCGGGGTGCGCACGCCGTCCGACTCCCTCGTCGGGCCGGTGGCCGATCAGGCCATCGCCGCACTGCACTTCGACGTCCTCTTCCTCGGTGTGCACGGCATATCGGCCGAGGCGGGGCTGTCGACGCCCAACCTCGCGGAGGCGGAGACCAACCGGCGGCTCGTGCAGTCCGCTCGACGCGTCATCGTGATCGCGGACCACACCAAGTGGGGCACGGTGGGCCTCAGTTCGTTCGCCGCGCTGGAGCAGGTCGACACGCTGGTGACCGACGGCGGGATGCCCGCCGAGGCCCGCGCGGAGATCGCGGAGCACCTGCGGCGCCTGGTCGTGGCCGGTGAACCCGAGGACGATACAGACATCTGAGGGTCCGCCAGCTAGGGTGACGCTGCCCGCGCCGCCGGTCACGCCGTCGGCGCCGTCCGTGGTGCGGGTGCGCCCGTACCGTCGCTCGCGGTCGAGGGGGCCCGGTTCCGGCAGCCGGCCGGGCGGGTCGGTCGCGTGAACCGGCCGCGGACAGGCCGGGGCGTTCCGCGCTCACACGGAAGCCGGGACCCGGTTCCGGCAAGGGGGGTTCGCACATGGCACGTCGTCTGCGTCCGGTGGGACCCGACTTCGTCGAGACCGCTCCGCTGCGCCTGGTGTTCGCTCGTGAGCTGGCCGCGCCTCCCGAGGCGGTCTTCTCCGCGCTCGCCGAGGACGTGTCCGGGTGGAGCGAGTGGTTCTCCGCGGTCACGCGCGCCACGCCCACGGCGGACGGCGCGGGGCGCGAGGTGCGGCTCCGCGGCGGGACACGCTTCGAGGAGACCGTCCTGGTCGCCGAGGCTCCCGAGGTGTACACGTACCGGGCCGACGCCACGAACGCGCCGGGTCTGCGCGCCCTGGTCGAGGAGTGGCGGCTGCTGCCCGCGGGCAGCGGCACGCGCGTGCAATGGACCTTCGCGGCCGACGGAACGGCCTTCTTCCGGGCGGCTCTCACCGTGGGGCGGGGCGGCCTGGGCCGCGCCTTCCGCGGCGCGGTCACGGCACTTGACCTCAGGCTGGCCTCGGCACCGGCCTGAGCCGCCGGCGCCGGGGCGCCCGGCGGCCGAGACGCCGTACAACCGGGCGCCCCGGGGCGGGGGTTGGGAGAGCGCGGCCATGCAGTCCGTCCCGCCGTCACCGGTCAGTCCGGCCAGACGCCCGTCCGCAGCAGGGAGTTGATCGCCGCCGTGTACGGCGCGATGTCCAGGCCCTGTTCGGCCAGCCACGCGTCCGAGTAGTACTTGTCGAGATAACGGTCCCCGGGGTCGCACAGCAGCGTCACCACGCTTCCTCTGCGCCCCTCGGCCACCATCTCGGCGACGATCTTCAGGGAGCTCCACAGGCCGGTGCCGGTCGAGCCGCCCGCCTTGCGGCCGATGGCCTGCTCCAGGGCGCGTACGGCGGCGACGCTCGCCGCGTCCGGCACCTTCATCATGCGGTCGATGGCCCCGGGCACGAAGCTCGGCTCCATGCGCGGTCTGCCGATGCCCTCGATGCGTGAGCCTCGGTCGCAGGTGACGTTCGGATCACCGGCGGTCCAGCCCTCGAAGAAGCAGGAGTTCTCCGGGTCGGCCACACAGATACGGGTGTCCGCCTGCATGTAGTGGACGTAGCGGGCGAGGGTCGCCGAGGTACCGCCGGTGCCGGCCGTGGCGACGATCCACGCGGGCTCCGGAAAACGCTCCAACGCCAGCTGACGGAAGATGGATTCGGCGATGTTGTTGTTCCCGCGCCAGTCCGTGGCCCTTTCCGCATAAGTGAATTGGTCCATGTAGTGGCCGCCGGTCTCGACCGCGAGGGCGGCCGACTCCGCGTAGATCTTGCGGGAATCGTCCACGAAGTGGCACTGCCCGCCGTGGAATTCGATCAGCCGGCATTTCTCCGCACTCGTGGTGCGGGGCATGACCGCGATGAAAGGAACGCCGACAAGCCCAGCGAAATACGCCTCGGAAACGGCCGTCGAACCGCTGGACGCCTCGATCACCGGGCGGCCCGGCCGAATCCAGCCGTTGCACAGGCCGTACAGGAAGAGGGAGCGGGCGAGGCGGTGCTTGAGGCTGCCGGTTGGGTGGGTCGACTCGTCCTTCAGGTAGAGGTCGACGCCCCACTGCTCGGGCAGCGGAAAGCGGAGCAGATGGGTGTCGGCCGAGCGGTTGGCATCGGCCTGGACCTTGCGGACGGCTTCTTTGAGCCAGGTCCGGTACTCCGTGTCACTGCGGTCGACATCGAGGGTCTCGCCCGTCCGGGTCTGCTGGGGAGTGCTCACGGGATGGCTCCTAACGCATGGTGCCGACACCGCTTCAACCGGTCGGACTCCTCGATCATAAGCACCTTCCGTACGCTTCTCACCTGCATAAACACACCTTTGGGCCGCTCAAAGGCGCCCCTGGGGGGAGGGTGTGGATCCGGATCGAGGGGGCGCATCCCGGCCTTTGCTCCCGTCGCCGCCACCACCTCGTCATACGCACTGGTGCTCGACGCCACCTGCGGGCAGACTGCACCGAACGGGGCGAACGCCCCCGACCTGGACGCACACTGGGTCACGACAGGGCACAGCCGGAGCGCACAAGGGGGCGGGGCATCATGGCGGAGCCGGAGTTCACGGCCACGGGCGTGCGGATCGGGAAGCGGCTGCGGTCGCTCACCCGGGCCGGACAGGTCCGGATCAGCGACGGCAGGCTGGAACTGCTCACCAGCTACGGCAGCGAGATCGACAGCGCGCCGGTGCAGGCGGTGCGAGCGTCGAAACCGTGGTTCGCGCACGAGGACCGGGCGTCGGCCGACGTCAACGGCACGCGCTACTCCCTCACGCTCGGCGAGCACGATCCCGCGCCCGGCCGGCCGGGACCGCCCTCGGCGCGCCGCTTCATCGAAGCGGTCCGCAGGGCGGCGGGACGCAGCGGCTGAGCCGCGCCCACACCCGCGCCACGAGTCCTGAGGCGCCGCGAGTTGCGGGACCGTGCCCCTTGGGCCACTCTGATGTCACATCACTACTCTGGGTTTACCGGCGATAACGCTACGAACCAGCCCGCCGGTCACCGCAGCAGGCGGCCGTTCCTCTCAGCCACTCTGCTGGATCCGATCTCCGTCTTCTTCCGGACCTCAATTCGGGGAGTCGCAGCCGTGATCAGCCAGCCAAGCAGGCATTGCACGGTGGAGCTCCAAGCCCTGCCGTCGCGGATCGGCCAGGTCCGCAGAATCGTCTCTGCGCAGTTGCGCTACTGGCATCTGGACCCCTTGATAGACCGGGCCGCACTCGGAGTCACCGAGTTGCTGACCAATGTCCACCGGCACGCCCAGCCGGACAAGATCTGCACCGTGGAGATCGAGCTTCAGCTCGACCGGCTCACTGTCTCGGTGCACGACCACGATCCGCGGCTTCCCGTGATTCGGGAAGCCGACCCCGGCTCCACCTGCGGACGCGGCCTCGCCATGGTCGCGGCGGTGAGCGAGAGCTGGGGTGTGCGGCCCGACGGCGAGTCGGGCAAGGTCGTGTGGTTCACGCTTCCGGCGTCGACGCCCGTGGTGGCGGCCTCACTTCGTTCGCCCTACGAGATCGCGGGCGAGGCCACCCTTCGGCACACCGTCGACGTGCTGCGGCCGGAACACGCTCCCGCCCGGTCCGCCGTTCCCGGCTGACCGGGCGGTGACCCCCTCGCGTACGCCGCTCGTTCGCGGGCGTCGTACGACCATGGGGGCTCACTCCGCGGCGATGGCCCGCAGCACGTCCAGGCGTGCCGCCCGTCGTGCCGGACGCAGTCCCGCGACGGCTCCGGCAGCGAGACCCACCAGCGCCACCACCATGAGCCGCAGCGGCGGGACCGCGAAGGCGAAGGCGCTGTCCGACACGCCGTCGGAGGCCTCGACGAGCACCCAGCCGAGGAAGGCACCCAGGGCGAGCCCGCCCGCCGTGCCGAAGGCGGCGACGAGGACCGACTCCCAGCGGACCATGGCACGCAACTGTGCCCGGGTCTGCCCGACGGCCCGCAGCAGTCCGAGTTCCCGCGTGCGCTCGTGGACCGCGAGCGTCAGGGTGTTGGCGATACCGAGCAGGGCGATGAGCACCGCGAGGGCGAGCAGGGCGTAGACCAGGGTCAGCATCATGTCGATGCCGCCCGCCGAGGACTGCGCGTACTCGTCCCGGGTCTGCACCTCGGGACCGCCGTACCGCTCGGCGACCTTCTTCACCGCGGCTTTGCCCTCCGCCGTGCTCACGCCGTCCTTGAAGGAGACGGCGACGAGCGTGTCGGCGTCCTGGGTGCGGTGCGGGGCCCAGGCGGCGCGGGTGATGACGTAGTCGCCCGCGAGTTCCGACCGGCCGTAGACGGCGCGGACGGTGAAGTCCAGCCGCTGCCCGTCGGTGAAGGTGAGGCGGGCCGTGCCGCCGGGCACCAGATGCTCTCTGTCGGCCTCCTTGCGGGTGACGGCGATGCCGTCGGCGCCGAGACCGCTCAGCGATCCCTGTACGTCGCCGAGGTCGAGGACCTTGCCGAGTGCGGCGGGGTCCGTGACCGTCAACGCTCGTCCCTTGCCGTTGACTTCGGCGACGCCCCTGCCCAGCCCGACGGCGTACGCGACCGTCGGCTGCCGCGCGATGGCCGGGGCCAGCTTCGGGCTGAGCCCGCTGCCGCCCGCGCCGAACGACGGGGTGCTGACGGCGACGTCACCCGCGAAGGAGTGGGAGACCGTGCGGTCCATGGTGGTCTTGAGCGAGGCTCCGAAGACCGTGAACAGCGAGACGACGGCGACGCCGACCATCAGCGCGCCCGCGGTCGCGGCGGTCCGCTTGGGGCTGCGCAGCGCGTTGCGCCGGGCGAGTCCGCCGGTGACGCCGCGCAGCCTGCCGAGCGGCGCGCCGAGGACCCGTACGGCGGTCGTGGACGCGACCGGGCCGAGGACCACGAAGGCGGCGAGGGCCAGCACGGCGCCGAGTCCGGCGAGCCACAGCGACGGAGTCAGCAGGACTCCGGTCAGGGTGAGGGCCAGTGCCAGGGCCGCCAGTCCACCGCCGGCCACCGCTCGGCCGCGCGAGGCACCGGACTCGTCGACGGCGGTCTCCCGCAGGGCGGCGAGCGGTGCCGTGCGTCCGGCGCGTGCGGCGGGCAGCAGGGCGGAGCCGAGACAGACCACGATGCCGACGCCGAGCGGCAGCAGCATGGACAGAGCGCTGATCACCAAATCGCCCTCGGGGAAAGGGAATCCGATGGCCGGGAACAGTGCCTGGAGTCCGGCTGCGATACCGATGCCACCGGCGAGTCCCACCGCCGAGGCGGTCACGGCGACGACGCCAGCCTCCGCCAGGGTCGACACGGTGACCTGCCGGCGCGAGGCGCCCAGGGCGCGCAACAGCGCGTTCTCACGGGTGCGTTGGGCGACCACGATCGCGAAGGTGTTGTGGATGGAGAAGGTCGCGACGAGGAGCGCGATGCCGGAGAAGACGAGCAGGAGCGTGGTGAAGACGTCCAGGAACTGGCTGGAGACCATGTCGGTGTTCTCCCGCGCGGACTCCTGTCCGGTGATGGCCTCGACTCCCTTGGGGAGTACGGGAGTCAGGTCGGAGACGAGCTCGTCCTGACCGACCCCCGGGCCCGCGCGCACGCGGATGCTCGCGGCCTCGCCGGGCTTCGCGGTGAGGTGTTTCTCCGCGTCGGCCTGGGTCATGCCGGTGAAGGTCACCTGGGCCATGCCGTCCGCGCCGCCGAAGGTCGCGAGGCCCACGATCGTCACCCGGAATGGGTCGGGCGTGCGCAGGACCGTCGTGTCGCCGATCTTCAGGTGGCCCTTCTCGGCGGTGCCCCTGTTGACGACGACCTCGCCGGACTTCGCCGGGGCGCGGCCTTCGGCGAGCCGGTACGCGTTGAGCTTCGGGTCCTCGATCCAGTTGCCCGCGAGGGTGGGAGGGCCCTGGCCGCCGATGGGCTTGCCGTCGGAGCCGATGAGCTGGCCCGCGCCCTGGATGTCCGGCGCGGCGGCCGCGACGCCGGGGGTCCGCTCGATCGTCCTCACCAGATCGGTGCCGACGGGCGCGCGCGTGCCCTGGCTCTGCCCCGGCGTGGTGATGGTGTCGGCGCTGCGGACGACGGCGTCGGTGCCCTCGGCCGCGTTGCCGAACATCGTGTCGAACCCGGCGCGCAGGGTGTCGCCCATGACGAGGGTGCCGGCCAGGAAGGCGACGCCGAGGAGCACGGCGAAGAAGGTGCCCGCGAAGCGGCGTTTGTGGGAGCGCAGCGACGAGGCGCTGAGGCGCAGGGCGGCGTTCATACCGGTGCCCCCTTGCCGTCGAAGGCTTTCATGCGGTCGAGGACCTTGTCGGCCGTCGGGTTCTCCATCCGGTCCACGAGGCGTCCGTCGGCGAGGAAGACGACCTCGTCGGCGTGGGCGGCGGCGACCGGGTCGTGGGTGACCATGACGACGGTTCGGTCCATCCGGCGCACCGCACGGCCGAGCAGGTCCAGGACCTCTCCACCGGAGCGGGAGTCGAGGTTGCCGGTGGGTTCGTCGGCGAAGACGACGTCGGGCTGTCCGGCGAACGCCCTTGCCACGGCGACGCGTTGCTGCTGCCCGCCGGACAGTTCGGCGGGCCGGTGGTGGAGCCGGTCGCGCAGACCGACGACGTCGACGAGGGCGTCGATCCAGTCGCGGGAGCCCTTGGTTCCGGCCAGGTCCATGGGCAGGGCGATGTTCTCGGCGACGGTGAGCGTCGGAATCAGGTTGAACGCCTGGAAGACGAAGCCGATCCGGTCGCGGCGCAGCAGGGTCAGGCGGCGGTCGTCCAGGGTGCCGAGTTCGGTGTCGCCGATGTACGCGGCTCCCGAGGTGAGCGTGTCCAGGCCGGCCGCGCAGTGCATGAGGGTGGACTTGCCGGAACCGGAGGGCCCCATGATCGCGGTGAAGCGGCCGGCCGGGAAGCCGACGCTCACCCCGTCCAGGGCCCGCACGGCGGTGTCGCCGCCGCCGTACACCTTCACGGCCCCGGCGACACGGGCCGCGTCCCGGGGGGTGGTCATGGGTGTCGTCGTGGCGGGCGTCTTGGGCGTCATGCCGGACCGCCCTTGCCCGGGCGCCCGAACTGCTCGTCGAGGACGGAGAGGCGGCGCCAGTACTCGTCCTCGTCGATCTCCCCGGAGGCGAAGCGGCGGCCGAGCACGGCGATCGGCGAGTCGCCGGCCGGCAGGGAGCCGCCGGGGCCGAAGCCGCCCGTCGCACGCCACGGGCCACCACGGCGTCCGCGCCAGGCGGTGCGGCGCAGCACGGTCACGACGCCGATCACGACGGCCGCCCAGATCAGCGGGAAGAACAGGATCCACGGGCCGGGGCCGCCGTCCCAGTTCGCCAGGGTCTGCATCTCGAGTCATCTCCTCGGTGGAACCACGCGTCTCCGCAGGATCTCTTGGTGATGCTTCGAGACTCGCCCCAGGAGGGGGTCCGAGTCGTCGTCCGGCCAGCGGCCGTACGCGTACCCCCGGGGGAGTACGCCGGGCACCCCGGGCTGCTCCCCCGGCGCCCGCGCTTGTGACGGCAGGACCGTCGACCTCTGTACCTACTGGTATGTACAGTGGATTCATGAGCACTCCGGACCGCCTGATCGAGTCCACCCGCGAGCTGCTCTGGGAGCGCGGCTACGTGGGCACCAGCCCCAAGGCGATCCTGGAGCGGGCGGACGCGGGGCAGGGCAGCATGTACCACCACTTCGCGGGCAAGCCGGGTCTGGCGCTCGCCGCGATCCGCCGGACCGCCGAGGAGATGCGGGCCGCCGCGGAGGCTGTGCTCGGCTCGCCGGGGTCGCCGTACGAGCGGATCGAGGCCTATCTGCGCCGCGAGCGCGACGTCCTGCGCGGCTGCCCGATCGGGCGGCTCACGATGGACCCGGACGTGATCGCGGACGACGAACTGCGCGCACCGGTCGACGAGACGCTGGAATGGCTGCGCGGGCGGCTGGCCGCCATCGTCGAAGAGGGCAGGGAGCAGGGGCAGTTCGCGCCCGCGCTCGACTGCGAGGAGATCGCCGCGACGATCCTCGCCACCGTCCAGGGCGGCTACGTACTGGCACGCGCCTCCGGTTCACCGGCCGCCTTCGACGCGGGAGTCCGGGGACTGCTCGCCCTGCTGGCACCCGCCCGCTGACACGGCCGCGCCGAAACCCGAGGACCGCCGTCAGCCCTCCCCCGCGAACTCCAGGAAGGACCTTCCCATGCACGCCCTGCAGTACGAGATCACGCTTCCCGCCGACTACGACATGACCGTCGTCCGGGACCGGGTCGCCCGCGTCGGTCACCGGCTCGACGCGTGGAACGGCCTCGGGATCAAGGCGTATCTGATGCGCGAGCGCGGGGTGGACGGTTCCCCGGTCAACCAGTACGCGCCGTTCTACCTGTGGAACACGGCCGAGGGCATGAACTCCTTCCTCTGGGGCGGGGCGTTCCAGGGACTGGTGAACGACTTCGGGCGTCCGGTGGTGCGGCACTGGACCGGTCTCGCCTACGAGGAGGGCGGTGCCTCGGGATCACCGGCCGTGGTCGCGGTCCGCCGGCGCCAGGCCGTCGCGGAGGGCGTGGAGATGTCCGAGGCGATGGAGGAGGCGGCGCGCGAGGCCGGGCGGCTGGCCGCGCTGGACGGGGCAGTCTGCGCGGGTGCCGCCGTCGACCCGCGGCACTGGGAGGTCGTGCACTTCTCGCTCTGGGAACACGGCTCCCCCAAGGCGCCGGGCGACGTCTTCCAGGTGCTCCACGTGTCCGAGCCCGAGCGCGATTCGCTGCCGCGGGGCCGGCAGTGGTGAGCCCGGTGGCCACGGTCCGTACGGTCCTGGGCGACGTGCTCCCCGAACACCTCGGGGTGTGCGACGCGCACGACCACCTGTTCTTCGGCAGCCCGCGACTCCCGGGCCAGGAACTGTGCGACGCGTCCGCCGCGCGGGCCGAACTGGCCGCGTTCCGCGCTCAGGGCGGCGGCAGCGTGGTGCAGTGGACGCCTTACGGTCTGGGCAGGCGGGCCGCGGATCTGCCGCTGATCTCCCGCGACGCCGGGGTCCATGTCGTATCGGCGACCGGACTGCACCAAGCGGCGCACTACACACCGGAGTTGCTGAGCGAGCTGCGCGGAGGGCTGGCCGACGTCCTGGTCTCCGAGCTCACGACGGGCATCGGGACGACCGGGGTCCGGGCCGGACTGATCAAGGTCGCGGGCGGCTTCCACGCCCTGGACGCGCATGCCCGCTGGACGATGACGGCCGCCGCGGAGGCGCACCACGCGACCGGTGCGCCGATCGCCGTGCACCTGGAACTGGGCACCGGCGCCCTCGACGTACTCGACCTGCTGTGCGGCGAGTTGGGCGTTCCGCCGCACCGGGTGATCCTGGGGCACCTCAACCGTTCCCCGGACCCCGTGGTGCAGCGCGAGGCCGCCGAGTCGGGCGCCTACCTCGCCTTCGACGGCCCCTCCCGCGCCAACCACGGCACCGACTGGCGCATGCCCGACGCCGTACGCGCCCTCGCCGACGCCGGTTTCGGCCACCGGCTGCTGCTCGGCGGCGACACGACGACCGCGGCGGCACGCTCGGTCAACGGCGGCCCGGGGATGCCGTATCTGCTGCGGCGCGTCCGCCCGAGACTCGAACTCGCCCTGGGCAAGGACCGGGTGGACCGGATGCTCACCGAGAACGCCGGGCAGGCCTTCGCCGTCTCCTGGCGCCCCTGAAGGCTCGGCCGAGCAGCGGCCCAGGGTCAGCCGGGCAGCGCCGTCAGCGGGTCGTCCAGTACCGGCTGCCATGCCAACTCGGCTGCTCCGACAAGGCTGTTGTGGTCCAGGGTGCAGGCGAGGATCGGTACCCCGCCGCTCTGCCCCCACAGGCTGCGGTCGGCGACGACGGCGCGCAGCCGGTCCGGGTCGGCGTCCAGCAGGGCGCGGTGCAGCCCGCCGAGGATGATCCGGTCCGGATTGAGGATGTTGACGAGACCCGCGAGGCCGAGGCCGAGGCGGTCGATCAGCGCCTCGATGGCCGTGCGGACGGCCGGGTCGGCGTACTCGTCGCGGATCAGTTCGTTGGACTGCTGGAGCAGGGACACCTCGGGGCCCGGGGCCCGGCCGGCCGCGGTGAGGAAGGCCAGCGGGTCGGCCTCGACGTCGAGGCAGCCACGGCTGCCGCAGTGGCAGGGGCGGCCCTCGGGGTTGACGGTGAGGTGGCCGACTTCGAGGGCGAGCCCCGAACTGCCCGTGTGCAGGCGCCCGTCGAGCACCAGGGCGCCGCCGACGCCACGGTGTCCCGTGGCCACGCAGAGCAGGTCGCGGGCGCCCCGGCCCGCTCCGTGCCGGTGTTCGGCGAGGGCGGCGAGGTTGACGTCGTTGGCGGCGAACGCCGGACCGTCGATACCGGCGGCGCGTACCCGCTCGGCGAAGATCTGCCGGACCGGGGCGCCCGCGGGCCAGGCCAGGTGCAGCGGGTTGAGGGCGAGCCCCTCGGGTTCGGCGACGGCGGAGGGTACGGCGAGCCCGGCGCCCACACAGCGGCGTCCGGTCTCGCGGAGCAGTTCGGCGCCGGCGTCGACGACCGAGCCGAGCACTTTCGCCGGATCGGCGTCGACGGTCTCGCAGCCGGGCGCGGTCGCGACGATCCGGCCGCCGAGACCGACCAGCGCGGCGCGGAACCCGTCGGCGTGCACCTGCGCGGCCAGCGCGACAGGCCCGTCCTCGGCGACCTCCAGCCGGTGCGAGGGCCGCCCCTGCGAACCGGCGGCGGCGCCGGGCCGGGCGTCGACCCGGATCAGCCCCAGCGCCTCCAGCTCCGCGGCCACCGCGCCCGCGGTCGCCCGGGTGACGCCCAACTCGGCGGTGAGCACGGCCCGCGTCGGCGCCCGCCCGGTGTGCACGAGTTCCAGCGCCGGTCCGAGTGCCCCGCGCCCCCGGTCGAGCCGCGTCCGCGTGTTGCCATCCCCCGCCGTCCGGGAGCCCGCCTTGCCGTTCATGAGGGCGAGTCTCCCATGATCCGCTCGCGCGGGGTCCGGCCGGTCATGGCAGCCGCCGCGCGGGCCCACCCGGGCGCACGGCGGCTGTGCGTCGATCGGCCGCCGTCGATGAGCCACTGCCGACCACGGTGCCGGGCGGCCACCTCGGAGCGCACGCCGGCCGGGCGGCCCGGGGGACCGGCCGCCCCGGTCTCGTCAGCGCGGCCGTCGGCCGCTACCGCGTGGGCCCGGGCGGGAAGCCGGCGGCCCGGAGCGTGACGTTCAGCCGTCCGATCAGTCCCAACTCCGGCGGCGCGGTCCCCGCGTACACCCTCGGTACTCCGTGATACGCGAGCCGTGACGCGCCGCCGAACACGAAGAGATCGCCGCTGCGCAGCTCGACGTCGGTGTAGGGGCGCGTCCGCGACTCCGTGTTGCCGAACCGGAAGACGCAGGTGTCGCCCAGGCTCAGCGACACGACCGGGGCGTCGGACGATTCGTCGCTGTCGCGGTGCATGCCCATGCGGGCTTCGGCGTCGTAGAAGTTGATCAGCGCGATGTCGTACGGCGTGGCCCCGTCCGCGTCCAGAGCGTCGGCGCCGAGGGTGTCGGCGACCGCCTCGCGGGCCAGCTCGCCGAGCCGGCCGGGGAAGGGCTTCACCGGCGAGCCGTCGCCGTCGACCACCGTGCGCGCGTAGCCGTACGGGTACCAGTGCCAGCCCAGACAGACCTGCCGGGAGGTCATCGTGCCGCCGCCGGGGGTGCGTACCGTGCGCAGGCCCGCCGGCGGGCGCGCCCAGCCGCGGCAGGCCTCCAGGAGCAGTCGCTGGTGTTCTCCGTCCAGCCAGTCCGGGAGGTGCACGGCGCCGGGCGCGATCTCGGTCCGGTCGCGAGGGAACAGCTCCGCGTCCATCGACATGCCCTCATCCTCGCGCACTCCGGGCGCTCCCGGTCGCTTAGCCTTGACCCACGATGAACGACCGGATGACGACACCCTGGGGCGACTACGAGCTCGCCCGCTTCCCTGAGGACCCTCGCGAGCGACTGCGCGCCTGGGACGCCGCCGACACCTATCTGCTGGGGCATCTCGCGGAGAGCGGCACCCCGCTGACGGGTTCGGTCGTGATCGTCGGCGACCGGTGGGGTGCGCTCACGACGGCGTTGTCGGAGCGGCGGCCGACCCAGATCACCGACTCCCTCCTGGCGCAGGAGGCGACCCGGGCGAATCTGGCGCGGGCCGGTGCCGACGAGTCCGCGGTGCGGCTCCTCACCACCCAGGACCCGCCTCCCGAGCGGATCGACGTGCTGCTGGTGCGGGTGCCGAAGAGCCTCGCGCTCCTGGAGGACCAACTGCACCGGCTGGCGCCCGGCGTGCACGAGGGAACGGTCGTCATCGGCACCGGGATGGTCAAGGAGATCCACACCTCGACGCTGCACCTCTTCGAGCGGATCCTCGGTCCGACCCGCACCTCGCTGGCCGACAGGAAGGCCCGGCTGATCTTCTGCACCCCGCTCCAGGGGATCGCCCGCAAGGCCAACCCCTGGCCGTACAGTTACGTGCTCCCCGACGACGTCGGCGCGGTCTCCGGCCGCACGGTCGTCAACCACGCGGGCGTCTTCTGCGCCGACCGCCTCGACATCGGCACCCGCTTCTTCCTGGGGCATCTGCCGCGCAGCCGGGGAGTCGAGCGGATCGTGGACCTGGGCTGCGGCAACGGCGTGGTCGGTACGGCGATGGCGCTGGCCAATCCCGACGCCGAGGTGCTGTTCGCCGACGAGTCCTACCAGGCGGTGGCCTCGGCGGAGGCGACCTTCCGGGCGAACGCCGGGGGAAGCGCCGAGTTCCGGGTGGCCGACGGGCTGGACGGCGTCCCCTCCGGGAGCGTCGACCTCGTCCTGAACAATCCCCCGTTCCACTCCCACCAGGCGACGACGGACACGACCGCCTGGCGGATGTTCTCGGACGCGCGGCGCGCGCTGCGGCCGGGCGGCGAGCTGTGGGTGATCGGCAATCGTCATCTCGGCTACCACCTGAAGCTGCGCCGGCTGTTCGGCAACAGCGAACTGATCGCGGGCGACGCCAAGTTCGTCGTTCTGCGGGCCGTGAAGAAGGACGCCGACCGGTAGCACCGGGCGGCGGGCGGGTCGGGTGCCGGCGTGGAGCGGGAGGACCCTCGACGCGTCACCAAATGACAGATTCGGCGCACTTCTTGATCTCCCTTATGCGCACACGTGCACGAACGTAGAGTGGGCGCGCTCGCCAATGACAACTGGGGGAAACATGTCGCGCCGTGCTGTCGTGATCGGTGGGAGCGTGGCCGGCATGCTCGCCGCCGCGGCCCTGTCCCGGTCGGTGGACGACGTGATCGTCCTGGAGCGGGACGAACTGCCCGACGGGCCGCATCCGCGCCGGCGTGTTCCGCAGGCACGGCACGCTCACATCCTGCTGCCCAGCGGACGCGACGCCATCCAGGAGCTGCTTCCGGAGGCCGACGTGCGTCGGCGGCTGCTCGCGTCGGGAGCTCACGAGCAGCCCATGACCGGCATTCTGGGCTTCGGCGCGCAGGGCTGGTACCGACGCTGGCCGACGGTGGCCGACGAACTGCTGCTCACCTGCTGCAGCCGCGACCTGCTCGACTCGATCGTGCGCGAGGCGGTCCTGGAGACCGCCCGGGTCACGGTCCGCCGTGCCGAGGCGCTGTCCCTGCTCGGAACCGCCCAGCGCGTCACCGGTGTACGCGTCCTCGCCGACGGCGCCGAGGAGGACCTGAGCGCCGATCTGGTCGTCGACGCGAGCGGCCGGGGCTCACGCGTCGAGAACTGGCTCGAAGCGCTCGGCGTGTCCGGGATACCGACCGACGAGGTCGACTCGGGCCTCGTCTACGCCAGTAGGGTCTTCCGCGTTCCGAAGGGCGCGGAGGACTTCCCGCTGACCCAGGTCGAGGCGAACCCCGCCGACTCCCGGCCGGGGCGTTCCGCGAACCTGGTGCCGATCGAGGGCGGCCGCTGGCTGGTCAGCCTCGCGGGCACCCGCGGCGGCGAACCCACCGCCGATCCCGAGGAGTTCACCGACTTCGCCCTCGGTCTGCGCCACCCCCTCGTCGGGCAGCTCGTCTCCGGTGCCGAGCCGCTCAGCGAGGTGTTCCTCACCCGCAGCACCCGCAACAGGCGCCGCGGGTTCGAGAAGGCGGCCCTGCCCGAGGGCGTGGTGGTGCTCGGTGACGCCGTCGCCACCTACAACCCCGTCTACGGCCAGGGCATGTCCGTCGCGGCCCTCGGTGCCCTGGCGCTGAGCCGACGGCTGCGGGAGGCGGACGTCACCGCTCCGGGATTCGCCCGCGGCGTCCAGCGCGCGGCCGCGAAGTCCGTCACGGCCGCTTACACGATGAGCACCTCCCAGGACCAGTGGTTCCCGGAGGTCGTCGGCAAGGCTCCGACGCTCGCCGACCGGCTCCTCAGCCGCTACATGGGCCGGATGGCGCGCGTCGCCACCACCTCGTACTCCGTGTCCGCGGCCATGTGCGCGGTCATCACGCTCCAGGAGGACGCGAGCCGTCTCGTGCATCCCAAGCTGCTTCTCGCCACCGTGAAGGGCCCTGTCCTGGAGCCGCTGGCCGGGCCGCCGCTGACCCCCGGGGAGAGCGCCTTCCTCGACTCCGTGGGCCCCGTTCCCGTGTGACGGCGACCGCGTTCAGGAGAGCTGTCGCACCGCGGTTCTCCGTGACTGGACCGCGGCGTCGACGATGGGGGTGCGCACCGCCTTGGACAGGCTCAGCAAGGACGGCTGGCCGGTGTCCAGCGGCCGCGAGGCGTCGGCCGGCCGTCGCAGGCGTGCGCTGACGGAGACCACCACATCGACGTCACCGACGGTGATGCCGATGGTACCGGTCTCCGCGCCGGGGGTCGGAGCCTCGGCGAGTGCGGCCACGGCGACCATCGCGGCCATCCCGATCACCTCGGCGTCCGCCGCGCTCGACCCCGCGGCCAGCGCCTCCCGGTAGGCGTGGCGACGGACCTGGTCGTCGAGTTGCCCGGCGAGCCGCTTGAGGCCGTCGCGGATGGCTGTCTCCCGCGTGGTGAGCTGCAGTTCGACGTCGCTGATCGTCCGCCACGACAGCGCCCTGACGCAGCGCCGACGGCTGGTCGGCCCCGCCAGCAGGAAGAACAGGGGCCGCAGGCGTACGAAGGTGACGGCCGAGTCGATGCGCGGACCGAGGAGCGGAAGGATGTAGCCGGCCGAGGCCAGACAGGAACCGACGGCCACGAGCGGGGCGACGCTGGTGCTGAGACCGTCCCAGCGGTGTCCGAGCCAATGAGCGGTCAGCGCGACGGACTTGACGATGCTGTAGGCGCTGGTGAACAGCCAGCCCACCACGAGCAGGGCCAGGGAGCCACGGGTCCAGCGCTTGACCTTCCGTGTCCAGTGCCAGCACAGCAGGGTCGTCGTCACCGCGGCCACCATGTGCGCCATCAGGTACAGCACGATCATCTCGCGGATGAACGGCGTCGAGGCGTAGTAGGTGTCGAAGTCGGCACGGCGCTCGACGGGGGTGTCGCCCAGCGAGAACAGGACGCCCTCGGCGACGATCACGCCCAGGTAGCTGAACAGCCAGGCCCGGGCCGTACGCCGTACCCGGACAGGGTCGCTGCCCCGCCAGTGCACGATGAGGATGAGGGAGGCCGCGCCGAAGGCGGTCACCGCGCCGTAGGTCAGCGGCGCCGCCACGTTCGGTATGCCCGTGACCCTGTTGACCAGGGCGACGGTGGGGGGCGCGCCGAGCACGAAGCAGAGTCCCGACAGCAGGATGACGGCGCAGAACGACCGCTTGAGCGGGTCCCTCCAGTGGCGGAACAGATCGGGCAACTGGGCGGCGAGTCCCATCCAGAGGACGGCCGCGGCCACGTAGTAGATCAGACCGTTCACATCGGGCCCAAAGGCATGGGTCTGCGGACCCCTCGACGCGCGGCGGGGCGCGGACGGGCGGTGGCCGTCGCACGGTTCACCGTGGCGCACACGCCGTCGTCGCGCGCCGACACGCGAATACCAGCCAGAAGTTGACCGCTCAAGGCCTTCTCCGTCCTGCGCTCGGTCCCGCGCCGGCTGTGCGCCGAAAACACCGCAAACCCCTGCTCCCCGTGTTCATGGGGCATACGGACGCCTGCCCGAGTGGCCTCCGGGCCGATACTTCACCCGCGAGCCTGCCGTGCCCTTTCGGCCTTCTCATACTTGTTCACCCTAGCCACCTTGTCACCCACTCGAACTGCCGTCGGTGCAAAAGCACATGTGCCGGGAGCGGCCAGGACCGCTCCCGGCACAGGCCGAGTGGGCGCTTTGGGCGGCATATCGGGCTGTAGCCGCATGTGGGCGACGCTCAGCCGCGCAGCACACCGATGAACCCCGCCACCGTCCGCGCCATCGCCTCCCGTCCCACGCCGAGGTACTTCCGCGAGTCCACGGCGTCGGGGCTGGCGGCGAGGAACTCCCTTATGGCACCGGTCATCGCGATGTTCAGGGCGGTGCCGACGTTGACCTTGGCGATGCCGCCTCCGACGGCCGCCCGGAGCTCCCCGTCGGGGACCCCGGAGGAGCCGTGCAGGACGAGGGGGACACCCAGCGCGGCGGCCAGCCGCTTGAGCAGGTCGTGGTCGAGAGCGGCGGTCCGGGTGGTCATGGCGTGCGAGCTGCCGATCGCCACGGCCAGCGCGTCCACGCCGGAGTCGGCCACGAAGGCGCGCGCCTCCATGGGGTCGGTACGGGCACCGGGCGCGTGCGCGTCCCGCGGCTGTTCACCGTTCTTGCCACCGATCTCACCCAACTCGGCCTCGATCCACAGGCCTTGGGCGTGTGCCCAGTCGGCGGCGGCCCGGGTCGCGGCGAGGTTCTCCTCGTACGGCAGCCGCGAGGCGTCGTACATGACGGAGCTGAACCCGGCACCGGGTGCCTGCCGCAGCAGCTCGTCGCTCTGCACATGGTCGAGATGCAACGCGACGGGCACCGAGGCCCGTTCGGCGGCGGCGGTCGCCGCACTGGCCAGCGGGAGCAGTCGGCCGTAGCGGAACTTGACCACGTTCTCGCTGACTTGGAGCACGACGGGCGCGCCCGCGGACTCCGCGCCGGCTATGACGGCCTCGACGTGCTCCAAGGTGATGACGTTGAAGGCGGCGACGGCGGTCCGTTCCTCGGCGGCCCTGCCGACCAGCTCACCGGTTGCTGCGAGGGGCACAACTCCTCCTACTCCGTGGGTGGTCGAGCCTGTTCAGTGGCTGAGGATCACCGAACGGGTGAGGTGGCGCGGCCGGTCGGGGTCCAGGCCGCGCGCCGCGGCGACGGCGACGGCGAGGCGCTGGGCGCGGACGAGTCCGGCGAGCGGGTCGAGGCCGCCGCCGTCCACCCACAACCCGCCGGTCCCCCGCACCTGTTCGGCCAGCCCTTCGGGCGCCTCGCCGAGCATCCAGGTGGCGGTGCCGTCGGTGGTGACGCTGATGGGCCCGTGCCGGTACTCCATCGCCGGGTAGGCCTCGGTCCAGGCGAGGGAGGCCTCCCGCATCTTGAGGGCGGCCTCGTTGGCGAGGCCGACGGTCCATCCGCGGCCGAGGAAGGTGAACTGCCCGCAGCCGACGAGCCCTTCGGGCAGCGGCACGTCGAGCGCGGTGCGCGCGTCGGCGACGACGGCCTCGCTGTGCAGACCGAGATGGGCGCGGAACAGCGTGAGCGCCGTGGTGGCGAACCGGGTCTGCACCACGGACCGCTCGTCGGCGAAGTCGAGCACGACGACGTCGTCCGCGGACTCCATCACGGGCGTGTGCGGATCGGCGGTGACGGCGGTCGTGCGGGTGTGTCCCCGGAGGCGTTCGAGGAGTTCGAGGACTTCGGTGGTCGTCCCGGAACGGGTCAGGGCGACCACCCGGTCGTACGAGCGGCCCACGGGGAACTCCGAGGCGGCGAAGGCGTCCGTCTCGCCCTGTCCGGACTGTTCACGCAGGGCGGCGGCGGCCTGCGCCATGAAGTACGAGGTGCCGCACCCCACGATCGCGACGCGCTCCCCCGCCGCGGGCAGCGCGGCCCGGTGCGCCGGTGCCTGTTCGGCGGCGCGGCTCCAGCATTCGGGCTGGCTGCTCAGTTCGTCCTCGACATACGTCATGCCGTACCCCTCCCACTGATGCTTGTTCCTGCAAGATATAGCGAGGTTTCGAGCACAATCAAGCATTCGAGGGGGTCTGGAGTGCGTTAAGGTCGCGGAAGATCGAGGAATGGAGGGTGCGGATGTCGCGCGACGCCCGGTGGAAGGCGCTGCTGGAACTCCTCGTGGAGCAGGGCCGCCTGGACGTCGAGGAGGCCGCGACCCGGCTGGAGGTCTCGGCGGCGACGATCCGGCGCGACTTCGACCAGCTGGCCGAGCAGCAGATGCTCGTGCGCACCCGGGGCGGCGCGGTGGTGCACGGCGTCTCCTACGAACTGCCCCTGCGCTACAAGACCGCCCGGCACGCCTCGGAGAAGCAGCGCATCGCCAGAGCGGTGGCCGACCTCATCGCACCCGGCGAAGCGGTGGGCCTGACGGGCGGCACCACGACGACCGAGGTGGCCCGCGCGCTGGCCGTACGCCCGGACCTGTCGTCGGGCTCCCCCGCGCTGACGGTCGTCACGAACGCGCTGAACATCGCGAACGAGCTCGCCGTGCGCCCCCAGTTCAAGATCGTGGTGACCGGTGGGGTGGCCCGGCCGCAGTCCTACGAGCTGATCGGACCGCTCGCGGACGGCGTGCTCGGGCAGATCACCCTGGACGTCGCGGTGCTCGGCGTGGTCGCCTTCGACGCCGCGCACGGCGCCGCCGCCCACGACGAGGCGGAGGCCGCGATCAACCGCCTCCTGTGCGAGCGGGCCGAGCGCGTGATCGTCGCCGCCGACTCCAGCAAGCTGGGGCACCGCGCGTTCGCCCGTATCTGCGGGGCCGAGTCGGTGGGCACGCTCGTGACGGACGCGGCGGCGGGACCCGAGACGATCGCACGGTTCGAGGAAGCGGGGATCGACGTCATCGCCGTATGACGGCGGCGCCCGGTTTCCGCGGCGTGCCCGCCCACACGTCGCACGGGTCCCCCAGGCCGCACGGGGAGGCGGTGCCGTACCGCGCAGCGGCACGGGTCGGCTCCGGCATGCCCGGGGGTCTCCGCGCCGACCCGTGCGGCAGCGGAGACTCCCCGGGTGTGCCGTGCGACAGGGTCAGCGGGCGCGCGGCCCCGCTCCGCCGGATTCCGCGCGGCCCGACGCGCGCAGCGTGCCGACCGTCCTGAGCAGCCGGTCGGCCGGATCGCGCAGCGCGGGATGGGCGAGGACGGTGTTGCGCAGACCGCGCACGGGTCGGCGCCACAGCCGGTGTGCCGCCGCCACCGGATGGGGGCGGGCCGCGAACCCCTCGGCCACCCGCAGCTCACGTGTCTTGAGCCAGTCCTTGTACTCCTTGTCGCCGCGCCCCAGATCCAGCAGGCTCACACCGTTGCGGCCGGCCGCCTCGGCGGTCCGCAGGTGCATCATCAGACCGGGCGAGTACCGGTGGAACTCGGGGTCGTAGGCGGTGAACCAGGCCGCGAGCACCGTGCGCGAGCGCGGTCCGAAGTGGGCGGCCACCGGCCGGTCCCCGGCGTAGAGCACGGACAGTACGCCGGTGAAGTGCTCCTCGCGGACATCGAACAGGTGGTCCACCAGACCGACGATCCAGGGGCGCGCGAACCGGTCCATGCGCCCTGTCCTGCGGTACTGGGCGGACTTCCACTGCATGAGGGTGCGCAGCATCCGGGGATCGCGCTCGTCGAAGACGAACCGCACCTCGCCCACGTCCCGCCCGAGGCGGCGTTCCTTCTTCAGGGTCGTCTTGGCCTGCCCCGGGTAGGCGCTGCGCAGCCACCCCGGGTAGTCGCTGTCCCCCGGTTTCAGGTCCACGACCGGGGAGGCGAAGGTCCCAGTAACGTATCTGCTGAACGGCTTCTGTTCCTCGACGAGATGATCGAACTCGAAGATGGACAGCCCGCAGGCGCGCAACACCTCCTGAGCGTCCCAGGAGACCCCGGGCCTGTGGACCAGTGCCTGACAGTCGGAGAGTCCGAGGCCGATGGCTCTGCCGACGCCGAGGACGTTGCGTTCGAACGGCAGGAACCCGACGGGCTCCCCGCCGTCACGCAGGACCGCGACCTGCGCACCGCCTCGAAACCTGCCGACCCCCGTCGCGAACTCCGGCGACAGGAACGGATTCGCGTATTCGGGCGATGCGTCCATCGCCCCGTGCCAGGCCTCGCGCAGCGGGGCGCCGAGGCCGTCGAGTCTGTGGATCGTGATCTCCACCTCAGATCAACCGCCCTTCCGCAGGCGCTGCGAGGGATGTACCGGTCACAGCACTGGCCAGTCGGGCGTGTGGATCTTTGCTGATGGATCGCATGGGCGACAGCTCCCCCCATGACGCGCTGTCCGCGTCCTGCCACTTTTCTGATTTCTGCCGATCCGTACGGCACGCGGACTCGCCTCCCGGTCGAGCACCGAGATCCGAACGAATGGGCAAGGGCTCAAACGTCGCGAAACAGTACGCACGCTGTCAAGGGTGTCTACGGCAACGAAAAGGTCCAGGACGGATGCCGGAACCTTTGCCGTACTGGTGAACGACGTCCCCCAGCCGTCCGGCCGGCCCCGCGGAGGCCCTGGCTCCGGTGCGGCCCCATCCCTTCCGATGCCCTGTGACACCCCGGCGGACGCCGCCTTCCACATCAAGTGGACACCACGTGAACGATCGAAAAGACGCTCCGGTTAGCATATGAGCGCCACCTAGCTCGAAAGATGATTCTGTGACTGTCAACGACGACGCGTTCACCAACTGGAAGACCCGCGAAGAGATCGCGGAGTCGATGATCCCGATCATCGGGAGGCTGCACCGGGAGCAGGACGTCACGATCCTCCTGCACAGCCGCTCCCTGGTGAACAAGTCGGTGGTGAGCATCCTCAAGACCCACCGCTTCGCCCGGCAGATCGCCGGGGAGGAGCTCTCGGTCACCGACACCCTGCCGTTCCTGCGGACGCTCACCACGCTCGATCTCGGGCCGTCCCAGATCGACATCGGCATGCTCGCCGCGACGTACCGGGCCGACGACCGCGGCCTGTCCGTCGAGGAGTTCACCGCCGAGGCGGTCGCCGGCGCCACCGGCGAGAACAAGATCGAGCGCCGCGAGGGGCGTGACGTCGTCCTCTACGGCTTCGGCCGCATCGGCCGCCTCCTCGCCCGCCTGCTCATCGAGAAGACCGGCTCCGGCAACGGTCTGCGGCTGCGCGCCATCGTCGTACGCCAGGGCGGCGACCAGGACATCGTCAAGCGCGCCTCGCTGCTGCGCCGCGACTCGATCCACGGCCAGTTCCAGGGCACGATCACCGTCGACGAGGCGAACAGCACGATCATCGCCAACGGCAACGAGATCAAGGTCATCTACGCCAACGACCCGTCCGAGGTCGACTACACGACGTACGGCATCAAGGACGCCATCCTCGTCGACAACACCGGCAAGTGGCGTGATCGCGAGGGTCTCTCGAACCACCTGCGGCCCGGAATCGACAAGGTCGTCCTGACGGCGCCCGGCAAGGGCGACGTCCCCAACATCGTGCACGGCGTCAACCACGACATGATCAAGCCGGACGAGCGGATCCTGTCCTGCGCCTCCTGCACCACCAACGCGATCGTGCCCCCGCTGAAGGCGATGGCGGAGGAGTACGGCGTCCTGCGCGGTCACGTGGAGACCGTCCACTCGTTCACCAACGACCAGAACCTGCTGGACAATTACCACAGCTCGGACCGCCGGGGCCGCTCCGCGCCGCTCAACATGGTCATCACCGAGACGGGTGCCGCCTCCGCGGTGGCCAAGGCGCTGCCCGACCTGAAGGCGCCCATCACCGGAAGCTCGATCCGCGTGCCGGTGCCGGACGTCTCGATCGCGATCCTCAGCCTGCGCCTGGGCCGTGCGACCACCCGCGAGGAGGTCCTCGACTACCTCCGCAACGTCTCGCTGACCTCGCCGCTCAAGCGCCAGATCGACTTCATCAGCGCCCCCGACGCGGTCTCCAGCGACTTCATCGGCTCGCGCCACGCCTCGATCGTCGACGCCGGCGCGACGAAGGTCGAGGACGACAACGCGATCCTCTACCTCTGGTACGACAACGAGTTCGGCTACTCCTGCCAGGTCATCCGCGTCGTCCAGCACGTCTCCGGGGTGGAGTACCCGACCTTCCCGGCTCCGGCGGTCTGAGCGGGGAACGAAGCGCGGTTCGCCGTCCGGGCTGTCGGGACGGCGAACCGCCGAGCAGGACCGCCGACGAGCCCGCGCGGGCCGGTCGAGGCACGCGCGGACGGCGGTGTGCGCCCGCGCCGTATCGCGCCGGCGGGTTCACGGATGCGCGGGCGCGTAGGCATCTAGGGCCGCGGGTCGGTTGGTGCGCGGGTCCGCGGGTCCGTGGGTCCGCGGGGGAGCGATTTCGCGGGGGAACGATTCCGCAGGTGCGCCGGTCTGCGTGCGCGAGTCCACGGGTACGTGTGGCTGTGGGCCCGCGGGTCGGTGTGCCCGCCGGCCAAGATGGCCCCACCGGCCCAGGTGTGCCCATCGGCTCCCTTGCTCCGAGCTGGGCATCCGTCTAACGTGATTTTGTGCCGCTAATAAACAAAACCAGCCCGCACAGCGTCGTGCCGGACCGCTCCCTCATTCGACTCCGCATCACCCTCACCGCCTTCTTCGCCCTGGACGGCTTCGTCTTCGCCGGCTGGGTCGTCCGGATCCCCGATATCAAGCACCGGACAGGCGCCTCCGCGGGCACCCTCGGGCTCGCTCTCCTCGGCGTCTCCGCCGGCGCGGTGATCACCATGATGCTGACGGGACGGCTGTGCCGACGGTTCGGCAGCCACCCGGTCACCGTGGTCTGCGCCGTGCTGCTGTCCCTGAGCATCGTCCTGCCGCCGCTCACCCACTCCGTGACGGCCCTGGGCCTCGTTCTGCTGATCTTCGGCGCCGCGTACGGCGGCCTGAACGTCGGCATGAACAGCGCGGCCGTCGATCTCGTGGCCGCGCTGCGGCGCCCCGTGATGCCCAGCTTCCACGCGGCGTTCAGTCTGGGCGGCATGCTGGGGGCAGGGCTCGGCGGGCTGGTCGCCGGACAGGTGTCGCCGACCCGCCATCTGCTCGGGATCGCCGTCATCGGCCTGCTCGTGACGGGCGTCGCGGGACGCTCACTGCTCCGTCAGGACGCCCCCGTGTCACCGGATCACCCACGGAGTGACGGCGGCGCGGCGCGGTCGCGTTCCGACGGCCGTACCCGGGGCCTGGTGGTCGTCTTCGGGCTGATCGCCCTGTGCACGGCGTACGGCGAGGGAGCACTCGCGGACTGGGGCGCGCTCCATCTGGAGCAGGACCTGGACGCGCACCCGGGGATCGCCGCGGCCGGATACTCGTGCTTCGCCCTCGCCATGACGATCGGCCGGCTGAGCGGGACGACGCTGCTCGAACGGCTGGGCCGGACAAGCACGTTGGTCGCGGGCGGTACGACGGCCGCGCTCGGCATGCTGCTCGGCTCCCTCGCCCCCTCCATTTGGGCGGCGCTGCTCGGATTCGCCGTCACCGGACTGGGCCTCGCCAACATCTTCCCCGTCGCTGTCGACCGGGCCGGCGCGCTGGCCGGAGCCGGCGGGGTCGCCGTCGCCTCCACGCTCGGATACGGCGGCCTGCTGCTCGGGCCGCCCGCGATCGGGTTCATGGCCGACGCGTACTCCCTGCCTACGGCCCTCACCAGCGTGGCGGTGCTGGCGGCCGCGGCCGCGCTGATCGGATTCGCTACGCGCCGGGCCGCCGTCGGCTGAGGGACCAGCAGTGGGTGGGCATCGGGCACACTCACGGTATGGAGATTCGGGAGTTCGTCGAAACCCTGGACCGTGAGGGCCGGTTGCTGGCCGCGGCCGCCGGGGAGGCGGGTGTCGACGCCAAGGTGACGACCTGCGCCGGCTGGCAGGTCAGGGACCTGGTGCGGCACACCGGCATGGTCCACCGTTGGGCCACCGCGTTCGTCGCCGAGGGCCACACCTCGTACCACCCCGACGCCGGACTGCCGGATCTGGACGGTGAGGAACTGCTGGCCTGGTTCCGCGAGGGGCACCGGGGGCTCGTGGACACCCTGGCCGGCGCCTCGCCCGACGTGCGGTGCTGGAGCTTCATGCCGGCGCCCTCGCCACTCGCCTTCTGGGCACGCCGCCAGGCGCACGAGACCACCGTGCACCGGGTGGACGCCCAGTCGGCGCTCGGCCGGGAGCCGGCCGAAGTCCCGCCGGACTTCGCGGTCGACGGGATCGACGAGTTGCTGCTCGGTTTCCACCGGCGGGAGAAGAGCAAGGTACGCACCGAGGAGCCTCGCGTGCTGCGCGTCCGCGCCACCGACCGCCCGGACACCGTGTGGACCGTACGCCTGTCGTCCGGACCGCCGCTCAGCGAACGCGCAGAGCGGGGGCACGCGGACAAGGACACCGACGCCGTGGACACGGACGCGGACGTCGATGTGGACTGCGAGTTGGCGGGGCCGGCCGCACCGCTCTACCTCGCGCTGTGGAACCGCGTACCGTTCCCGAGCGTGACCGGCGACGCCTCGCTCGCCGCCCTGTGGCGGGAGAAGTCCGGCATCACCTGGAGCTGATGCACGCATCCGCAATCCCGGTCATCCGGTCCGCCCGTGAACGGGACGGCCGAAGGACCGGTGCGCGCCCCCACAGCCGACCTCCGCGGCTCGGCATCCACGCCGAGCCGCGGTAAGCGGGTCAGCGGACGCGCGCACCCGGTGGGGTGCTTGCCCCGCCGGGCGCGGGCCTGTTGACTCGAACGATGAGCAACGACGGTCAAGACATGGACAATCGCCGCGACTCCGGGCCGGGAACGTACCCGAGCCGCACCCAGGCGCAGCGGGACGCGGTCACCGTCGAGATCGGATACGCCCTGGCCAGCGCGGCGTTCGTCGCGGCGGTCGCCTTCGGGGTCGTCACCGGGCCCGCCCTGTTCCTGGACCTCTCGCCGGGGTTCGTACGCGCGCTCGTCGCCTCGGGCACCACTCTGGCCACCGCCCTCTTCGCGCTGCGGGTGGCCACCGTACTGTTCCGCTTCCACCACCACGCTCCCGCGCCTCAGCCCAGCCAGCCCGGTCGCACCAGCCCCGACTCATAGGCGAGCACGACCAGTTGGGCCCGGTCGCGAGCCCCGAGCTTCACCATCGTCCGGCTGACATGGGTCTTGGCGGTGAGCGGGCTGACAACGAGACGGCGGGCGATCTCGTCGTTCGACAGGCCGATGCCGACCAGCGCCATCACCTCCCTTTCCCGCTCGGTGAGTTCGACGAGGGACGCGGCGGACTCGGGCTCCTTGGAACGGGCCGCGAACTCGGAGATCAGCCGCCGAGTCACCCCGGGCGAGAGCAGTGCGTCACCCTCGACCACCGCCCTTACCGCACGCAGCAGTTCATCGGGCTCGGTGTCCTTGACCAGAAAACCGGAAGCACCGGAACGGATGGCCTCGAAGACGTACTCGTCGAGTTCGAAGGTGGTGAGCATGACCACCTTGACGTCCCCGAGATCCGGATCGCCCGTGATGCGGCGGGTGGCGGCGAGGCCGTCCAGCACGGGCATCCTGATGTCCATCAGGACGACATCGGGGCGCAGTTCACGGACGGCGCGCAGCGCCTCCGCACCGTCGGCGGCCTCTCCGGCCACCTCGATGTCGGGCTGCGCGGCGAGCAGCGCCTTGAAGCCTGCCCTGACCAGCGCCTGGTCGTCGGCGAGCAGTACACGGATCACCGGTCCTCCCTGACCTTCCACGGCAGCACGGCCAGCACCCGGAACCCTCCGTCGTCGCGCGGCCCCGCCTCGATCGTGCCACCCAGCGCCGCCGCCCGCTCCCGCATGCCGGCCAGCCCGTTGCCGCTCCCGCCCGCGTCCGCGCCGGTGGCCGGCCCGTCGTCGTCGATCCGCAGCCGCAGGGCGCCCTCCGCGCGATCGAGCCGCACGCGCGCGTGGCGCGACCCCGAATGCCGTACGACATTCGTGAGCGCCTCCTGGATGATGCGGAACGCGGCGAGGTCGGTGCCGGGTGCCGGTTCCGGGACCTCGCCCTCGATCTCGACCGTCAGTCCGGCACTCGCCGCCTGCTCGACCAGTTCGGGCAGCCGGTCCAGCCCGGGCGCTGGTGTCCGCGGTGCCTCGCCCGGCGCGCGCAGGGTGTCGAGCACCTGGCGGACCTCTCCGAGCGCCTCCTTGCTCGCCGCTCTGATGGTGGTGAGCGCCGTGCGCGCCTGCTCGGGGTCCGAGTCCAGCAGCGCGAGTCCGACGCCCGCCTGGACGTTGATCACCGAGATGCTGTGAGCCAGCACGTCGTGCAGTTCGCGGGCGATCCTCAGCCGCTCCTCGTCGGCGCGACGCCGGGCGGCCTGCGCGCGCTCGGCCCTGTCGCGGCTCCACTGCTCACGACGCGCGCGCAACAGCTCCGACAGTGCCACCACCGCCACGACCCAGGTGGCGATGCCGATCTCCTGCGTCCAGGAAGGGGGAACGTCGCCCGCCGGAGGCAGCCGGTGGTACAGCCAGTGGGAGACCAGGAGATGCCCCGCCCACAGCAGGCCGATGGCAGTCCAGGCGGCCTTGCGATGCCCGGCGACCACGGCGCTGAAGCAGCCCACCGCGACGGGAAGGAAGACCGGCCCGTACGGATACCCCGCGGCCACGTAGACCAGGGCGACCGCGGCCGTGCCGAACGCGACGAACACGGGATACCGCTGCCGCCAGAGCAGCAGACCGGCGCCCACCAGAAGGAGCGCCCGCGAGAAGAAGTCCAGGGCGAGCCGGTCGCCGTGCTGGGCGTGGGCGGCGAAGTTGGAGCCGACCAGCACGAAGGCGGTCAGCAGCACCGTGGAACGCCACGGCCATCGCGCGCGGCGCTCCTCGTCGTTCCAACGGCTCCATCCGGGCGGCCCGTGCCGCCATCGCGGTGGACCGCCCCACGTCGGCGCCGCGGGCGTGTGCTGCTCTTCCATGACCGTCACGCTAGACGGCCGACCCCGGCGCGGGCGTCCGCCGGGCGAGGTGATCACCCGTACTCCCCGCGGAGTACGACACGGGGTACGGCACGCGGTACGGCGCCGAACGCGAGGCTGAGGTCGGCGCTGCGTACAGAGGACAACGCCGACGACGGCATGGACCACAGGACGCAGTCGCCACCGGGCCTAGGACGAAGTCGGCCCGGCCGGATGCGGCTGAGCCGGATCCGGATGCGGCTCAGCCGGATGCGGCCGGGCCGAAGGCGGTTCATCGGCGGTCGCGCTCTGCTCCGGATACACGAGTCCCACGTCGTGCGCGAGCCGCCCCACGGCATGGCGGAAGAACGGCTCACGGTCCTCCACGACCCGGTTGAACTGCCCGAACAGCTCGAACCCGATCAACCCGTAGAGCTGCGCCCACGAGGCCACCAGCGCCACGATCACCTCGGGCGGCAGATCGGGCGCGAGATCGGCGGACATCCGCTGCGCCTCGGTCCTCAGCTCGGCGGGCAGCGGCGTGCGGGCCACCCCCTTGCCCCGGTACGCGTCCCGGACGACGCCGATCAGGAGCAGGCCCACCCGGGAGGCCGCCGGAACCGTCTCCTGCGGCGCGACGTACCCGGGGACGGGGGAACCGTAGATGAGCGCGTACTCGTGCGGATGCTCCAGCGCCCAGTTCCGCGCCGCCGCGCACACGGTGATCCAGCGCTCCCGGGGACCTGCGGCGGCGACCTCCGCGTGCGCGGACTCGGCCGCCTCGCCGAGGGAGTCGTAGGCGTCGATGATGAGCGCGGTCAGCAGGTCGTCCCGGCTGGGGAAGTACCGGTAGAGCGCGGAGGAGACCATCCCGAGCTCGCGGGCCACGGCACGCAGCGAGAGTTTGGCGGCGCCCTCCGCGGCGAGTTGTCTGCGCGCCTCGTCCTTGATGGCCGCCGTGACCTCGATCCTGGCTCGGGCACGTGCCCCTCGCGCGGTGTTCATACCGAGCAGTGTCCCACGTTTCCAGAGCACTGCACACAAAGGAGAGCAGTGATCCGGAAGGAGATCTATGCTCACTTCATTGATCGGCGCACCAAAAAGAGAGCGGCGCACAAAAACGAGAGCACCGCTCTTGCATTGGATCACCGATCCGGTGCAGACTCTTCTCAAGCGAGAGCAGTGCTCACAAAACAGAGCGGCGCTCTCATCACACGCCTCAAGGGGTCCCCGTGTCCACACACGTCCAGAAGCCCGGCTGGTTCACCGTCAACGTCTTCAACCGTGCCGTGGCCTGGATCACCAGGCGCGGCCTCAGCGTCTGGGGTTCGCGGGTCCTGGCCGTCCGGGGCCGCAAGAGCGGCGAGTGGCGGACGACTCCGGTCAACCTGCTCACGGTGGACGGTGAGCAGTACCTCGTCGCCCCGCGCGGCCATGTCCAGTGGACGCACAACATGCGGGCGGCCGGCGGGGGCGAGCTGCGCCTCGGCAAGAAGGTCGACACCTTCACCGCCGTGGAGGTGGCCGACGACGACAAGGTCTCGTTGCTGCGCGCCTACCTCAAGCGCTGGAAGGCCGAGGTCGGCGTGTTCTTCGGCGGCGTCGGACCCGACTCGTCCGACGAGGAGCTGCGGCGCATCGCCCCCGACCACCCCGTCTTCCGGATCACGGTCACGAGCTGACGGGCAACCCGGTCCACCGCTCCTCCGCCCCGACGCTCGCCGGTCGTGCGCGCACGACCGACGGTGCGCGCACGACCGGCGAGCGAACGTGGCCATGGACCGGGAACGGCGGGATCGGGGAACGCCGTGGACCAGGGACGATCATGGCTCGAGTGAGGCCTTGAGCTGCATGAAGCCCTCGGCCGCCAGCGGCCTGCGGCCCGTTGGCCTGCGACCGATTGCGTCCGACGGCGGCCGAATCCGCTAGCGCTCCCCCTCCCCCGCCTGGGCCCCCTCCGGCCCCTCCGCCGTCGGCGCGCCTTGCGCCGCCTGTGCCTCGTGGGCCTCCTGCGGACGGCGGTCGAGTGTGGTCAGGGCGCGTCCGACCATCGGACGGGACCGGATGATCTCGCCGAGCGTCGTGGAGCCGCGGGTGATGCCGGCGAACGCCTTCCACACCGGGCGGAGGCCGGTGAGCCCCGCGTGGAACAGCCCGGGACGACGCTCGAAGGCCGCGAGCAGGCGCTTGCCGACACTCATCTCGACGCCGAGCCCCGCCTTGATCGCGAAGGCGTAGTTCAGGGCCTGGCGTCGGGCGTCCACGGCGTCGTGCGCCTCGGCGATCCGGACCGCCCACTCACCCGCGAGCCGCCCGGAGCGCAGCGCGAACGAGATGCCCTCCCGGGTCCAGGGTTCGAGCAGTCCCGCCGCGTCACCGCAGACGAGCACCCGGCCGCGCGACAGCGGCGAGTCCTCGGCGCGGCAGCGCGTCAAGTGGCCCGACGAGATGGCCGGTTCGAAGCCGGCGAGGCCGAGCCGGGCGATGAAGTCCTCCAAGTACCGCTTGGTGGCGGCGCCTTCACCGCGCGCGGAGATCACCCCGACGGTCAGTGTGTCCCCCTTCGGGAAGACCCACCCGTAACTGCCGGGCATGGGGCCCCAGTCGATCAGGACACGCCCCCGCCAGTCCTCGGCGACCGTCTCCGGAACCGGGATCTCGGCCTCCAGGCCGAGATCGACCTGGTCGAGCTTCACGCCGACGTGTGCTCCTATCCGGCTCGCGCTGCCGTCGGCACCGACCACCGCCCGCGCCAGCACGGTCTCGCCGCCCTGAAGGACGACCGCGACGGTACGCCGGTCCGGCACCGCCGACCCGTGCTGCTCGACGCGGGACACCATGGCACCCGTACGCAGCTCGGCTCCCGCCTTCTGGGCGAACTCGACGAGCTGCTGGTCGAACTCCGGACGGTTGATCAGCCCGAACAGCATGTTCCGGGACCGCCGGGTGCGGGCGAACTTGCCGTCCATGGAGAAGGTGACCGCGTGCACCCGGTCTCTGAACGGAAGTTCGAAGCCGGGGGGCAGGGCATCGCGCGACGGGCCGATGATTCCGCCGCCGCATGTTTTGTAGCGGGGCAGTTCGGCCTTCTCCAACAGCAGGACGCTGCGTCCCGCGACCGCTGCCGCATAGGCGGCCGAGGCACCCGCTGGTCCCCCACCGACGACTACGACGTCCCATACCCGCTGTTCGTCGTCCGCCGTACGCCGCTCGTCGTCCGCCGAAGAGTTCTCGCTGCTCACGTTGGTCTACTGCTCCCAGTCCAGCCGTCTGCCGCACCTGTCCCCCGCATCCTACGGCGGGCATCGCCGCAGGTTGCTGTGGGAGGATCGGCAACGGATGCGTCCTGCACACCAGTACGCATCACCCGATCACCTGTACACAGAAGTACAACGTCGCACCCACAAGGAGCGTGCCCATGTCGTCGAATCCGGTCGCCGAGACCGTCGCCTCGCTCATGCCCCGCGCGAAGGCGGAGCTCACCGAGCTGGTGGCCTTCAAGTCGGTGGCGGATTTCGACCAGTATCCGAGGAGCGAGAGCGAGGGCGCCGCGAACTGGATCGCCGACGCGCTGCGCTCCGAGGGCTTCCAGGACGTGGCACTGCTCGACACCCCGGACGGTACGCAGTCGGTGTACGGCTTCCTGCCGGGACCCGAGGGCGCGAAGACGGTCCTGCTGTACGCGCACTACGACGTGCAGCCGCCGCTGGACGAAGCGGCCTGGACGACGCCTCCGTTCGAGCTGGTGGAGCGCGACGGCCGCTGGTACGGGCGGGGCAGCGCCGACTGCAAGGGCGGCGTCGTGATGCATCTGCTGGCGCTGCGTGCCCTGAAGGCGAACGGCGGCGTTCCGGTGCACGTCAAGGTCATCGTCGAGGGCTCGGAGGAGCAGGGCACCGGCGGTCTGGAGCGGTACGCCGAGCAGCACCCTGAGTTGCTGACCGCCGACACGATCGTCATCGGCGACGCCGGCAACTTCCGGGCGGGTCTGCCGACCGTCACCGCGACCCTGCGCGGCATGACCCTCGTCCGGGTGCAGGTGGACACCCTCGAAGGGAACCTGCACTCCGGGCAGTTCGGCGGTGCGGCGCCCGACGCGCTGGCGGCGCTGATCCGCGTACTGGACTCGCTGCGCGCGAAGGACGGTTCGACGACCGTCGACGGCCTGGCCGGCGACGCCGCGTGGGACGGCCTGCAGTACGAGGAGCAGGCGTTCCGTGAGGACGCCAAGGTGCTCGACGGGGTGGAGCTCATCGGTTCCGGCGACGTCGCCGACCGGGTCTGGGCGCGTCCGGCCGTCACCGTCCTCGGGATCGACTGCCCGCCGGTCGTCGGCGCGACGCCGTCGGTGCAGGCCGGTGCCCGTGCGCTGGTCAGCCTGCGGGTGCCGCCGGGCGTCGACGCGGTCGAGGCGACCGAGCTGCTGGAGGCGCACATCGAGGCGCACACGCCGTGGGGCGCGCGGGTGAGCACCGAGCGGATCGGGCAGGGCCAGGCGTTCCGCGCCGACACGTCCAGCCCCGCGTACGCCTCGATGGCCGAGGCCATGGCGGTCGCCTACCCGGGCCAGGAGATGCAGTCGGCGGGCATGGGCGGCTCGATCCCGCTGTGCAACACGCTGGCCTCCCTGTACCCGCGGACGGAGATCCTGCTCATCGGCCTGAGCGAGCCGGAGGCGCAGATCCACGCGGTGAACGAGAGCGTCTCGCCGGACGAGCTGGAGCGTCTGTCGGTCGCGGAGGCGCTCTTCCTGCGGAACTACGCGGCGAACTGATCGTCCGCGCCCACGGCAAGGGGCCCACGTCGTCACGAGTGGGCCCCTTGCCATGCCCGGTCCAGCACCACGCCAGGCCGCAGGCCCGCCATGCCCGGTCCAGCACCGCGCCAGGCCGAGGCCCCTGCTCTCGCCGGTCCAGCGTCACGCCAGGCCGTAGGCCCCTGCTCTCTCCAGTCCAGCGCGAGACCGTAGGCCCTGTCCTGCTCTGTTCCGGCGCCCCGTCTGTTCCGGCGCTGCCCCGTCTGTTCCGGCGCCTCGTCTGCTCCAGTGGCCTGTCTGTTCCAGTGACCTGTCTGTTCCGGTGCCACCCCAGGCGTAGGGCCACGCCGTTGCTGGTCCAGCACCATGCCGTTGCTGGTCCAGCACCATGCTGTTGCTGGTCCAGATGTCAGACACGGGCCCTGCCGTCACCGTCCGGTCGTTCTGCGCCGCGCCGGACTGCCGTCGCGGCGATCGGCCCGGACGCGGGGGCCACGCGCGGCGCCGCCGGCTGCCTCAGGACCGACCGGCAGTCAGTACGCGCCCATGGTGCGGGCCGAGGCGCCCAGGCCGGACGGAGAACCCCGGGCGTCAGCCGAGCGGGATTCCGGCCTCCAGGTAGAGCGCCGAGCCGCGTTCGCGGGCACGCAGGGCCCAGCGGAGCCGTTCGTAGCGCACGGGCGGCAGCAGATCGGCCGCCTCCTGCTCGGTGACGAAGCGCCAGCCGCGCAGTTCCGGTCCGGGGAGCAGGAGCCCCCGGACGGCCTGTTCGTCGAGACGCCCGCCGTCGAACAGGAGCCGCAGACCGCCGTATCCCGGCGGCGCGGGTGACTCCCAGTCGATGACGAGGAGCGTGGGCACCTCGTCGAGCGTGATGCCGGTTTCCTCGGTGACCTCGCGCATACCGGCGCGGGCCGGGGCCTCGCCGGCCTCGACGACCCCGCCGGGGAACTCCCAGCCGGCCTTGTACGTCGGGTCGACGAGCAGGACACGGTCGTCCTCGTCGAAGAGGAGCACTCCGGCGGCGACCGTCTCGGCGGTGGGTTCCGGCGTCTGCACGATGGCGCACACGGGCGCCTCCCCGGTGCGTACGGCTTCGGCGACGCGCAGGGCGGTGTCGTACGGGCTGAGCGCGCTGGTGTCCACGGGGTGGGCGTCGGCGGTGAGCCAGGCGAGCGCGGCCCTGTAGGGCTCGATGTGGTCGTAGGACCACTGACGCACGCGCATCTCGCCGTCGGACAGCTCCGGGGGCACCTCGCGCCCGGCTATTCGCTCCCGCAGGATCGTTTCCGCCGGGGCGAGGAGCACATGGCGGACCGGAATCCGGCGTGCGGCGAGGCCGCCGAAGATCTCGTCGCGGTACTCCTGGCGCAGCAGCGTCATGGGGACGACGAGGACGCCGCCGAGCTCGGCGAGCAGGGCCGCCGCGGTGTCGACCACGAGCCGGCGCCAGATCGGCAGATCCTGGAAGTCGCCGACCTCGGCGAGGTGTTTCGCCGGGAGCAACTGCGTGAGTGTGCCTCCGACGACCTCGGGGTCGAAGAGCGTGCTGTTCGGGATCAGCTCGATCAGTTCCCGTGCGGTGGTGGTCTTCCCCGCACCGAACGCACCGTTGATCCAGAGGATCATTCGTACTCCAAGACTTCAAGGCCGCTGAACAGCGGCGGAGCCGCTTTCGCAAGGTCATCTGAGAGCGGCGCGGGAAAAGAAGGAGTCCACAGGCCCGCGCCCACTACTTCCTTCTCCCACACCCGCTGGAGGTACACCACAATCCGCTCCTCCATCGTGACCGTTACCTCACTGAGCGACTCTGTCGGGAATCTTCAACCGTCGGCTTACTTGCCTTGTCGCCACCAGCATTCCCAGCTGAGGTTGCGGGAGTCGAGGTAGGTCTGGAAGGCCGTGGGTAGCCTCAGGACTGATTCAAAGCCCTGGAGACTTAGATTCAACCGGTCAGAGCCACAGTTCTGGTTGAGGACGGTTTACGTGGCGAGAATGGGTCGGCCGGGCATGCCGGACGAGATGAAGGCCGATTTGTGGCGGCGGTGGAGAGCCGGGGAGTCGACCAGCGTCATCTCGAGGCAGATCGGTAAGCCGCCCGGCTCGGTGTTCACTGTCCTCAAGCATCACGGAGGGATCGCTCCCGGACCCCGCAAAGCGCGCGTCGGAAGCTTGACCGTGGGCGAGCGGGAGGAGATCTCGCGCGGGCTGTGTGCCGGAGAGTCCTACCGGGCCATCGCCGGCCTCCTGGGGCGTGCGGTGTCGACGATCAGCCGTGAAGTCAGCAACAACGGCGGACGCGATGTCTACCGGGCGATCGCCGCGCAGGAACGGGCACTTGACCGCGCCCAGCACCCGAAGCAGTGCCTGCTCGCCCGCAGGCCCGCACTGAGGCAGACGGTGCTGACCCCTCCGAAGGAGGAGTGGTCGCCGGAACAGATCGTCGGCCACCTGCGTCTGCATCACGGTGACGACCCGGCGATGGAGATCAGCCACGAGACGATCTACCGATCGGTCTACGCCACCCGATGGAAGGTGATCCCCCGCGAGCTGTGCAAGCGCCTGCGAACCGGCCGCCCGATCCGGAAGAACAAGCACCACACAGTGAAAGGGCAGTAGCGCTCACAGATCACCGATGCCCGACCGATCGAGGAGCGGCCCCAGGCGGCGGAGGACCGCAGCAAGTCCGGGCACCTGGAAGGCGATCTGGTGATCGGCTCGAACAACAGCCAGATCGCCACGCTGGTCGACCGGAAGTCGCGGTTCCTCACGGTCGTGAAACTCGCCAGCCGCCACACCATCGTGGTCGTTCCCGCTCTGACCGAGACCTACGAACGCATGGATCCCCGACTACGCAGCACGCTGACCTGGGATCGCGGCATGGAACTGGCAGCTCACAAACGGCTCACCGCCGACACCGGTGTCGACGGGTTCTTCGCAGCCCCTGGCAACGTGGCACCAACGAGAACACCAACAAGCTGCTCCGGCAGTACCTGCCCAAAGGCACGAACCTGTCGACGTTCAGCCAGGACGATCTTGACGCCATCGCGGCGAAGCTCAATATCTGTCCGCGCAAGCGCCTGGGATTCCGCACACCAGCCGAGAGCGTTGCCTTGACCGGTTGAATCTAAGGCCGCAGCCCTCAGGATCTCGTTGGCCCGCTTCAGCTCGGCGGTCTCCTTCTTCAGCGTCTTCATCGCCGCGGACTCTTCCGTGGTCGTCCCCGGACGCTGCCCGGAATCGATCTCGTCCCGCCTGAACCAGTTGCGCAGCGTCTCGGCGGAGCCGATGCCGAACTTCTGAGTCACCGCCCGCAACGCGGTAGCGGTGATCGGTGGCTTGTACGGCAGACGAACCTGCCTGCGTCTCTGCAGGTTGGCGTGGTCAGCGCTCTCGACTCCTACCGGAATGATAGGTGGCTGGTATCATTGAGTCATGCTGTATAAGACTCCCGCGCTCGACGCCGCGGACCTCAAGGTTCTGCACGAGGTGGACGGCCTGCGCGAGCGCCTGCGTGACGCGGTGCAGCAGGCGCCGATGAAGTGGGCTCAGGATCTGCGTAAGGCGTTGACCGCGAGCGCGATCGCGGCGTCGAACACGATCGAGGGCTATCAGGTTGACGCGAAGGACGTCGCCGACCTGATGGACGGGGAGCGTGAGGTCGACGCCAGCGAGGAGAACAAGGCGGAGACCCTTGCCTACCAGCAGGCGATGACGTACATCCAGTCCCTCCACGACGTCGCCGACTTCCGGTACAGCAAGGAACTCCTCAACGCGTTGCACTGGATGCTCCAGGGCCACCACCACCCGCTGCGCACCGCCGGGCAATGGCGTAAGACCCCGATCCGGATCACCGCGCCCGGTGACGAGCTCGCCACCGACTACGACGGACCCGACCAGGATCTCGTGCCCGGCCTGATGGCCGAGCTGGTGGACTGGCTTAATGACGGCGACACCGAAGCGCACGTCCTGATCCGGGCGGCGATGGCGCACCTGAACCTGGTGAAGATCCATCCGTGGTCCGACGGGAACGGCCGTATGTCCCGTTCCCTGCAGAACCTGCTGATTGCCCGCGGCGGCGTTCTCGCACCTGAGTTCTCCTCGATCGAGGAATGGCTCGGGATGCCCGGCAACACCTGGGAGTACTACAAGGTGCTCCGCGAGGTCGGTGGCCCTGTGTACTCGCCCGAACGCGACACCCTGCCCTGGATCAAGTTCAACCTGCGCGCCTACCACGAACAGGCGCAGCGGGTGCAGCACCGGGTCGACCGCTCGAACCAGGTCTGGATCGAGCTGATGGAGTACGCCGACACCAACGGGATCAGCGAGCGGCAAGTGACCGCCCTCCACGAGGTCGCGATGGTGGGCCGGGTACGCCGCTCGCGCTACGAGCGGCAGGAAGCGATCAACACCCAGCAGGCAACCCGGGACCTGCAGGCCCTCACGAAGGCCGACGTCCTCACCGCGATCGGGCAGACGAAGGGCCGCCACTACGTCGCCGGCCCCCGCTTCCCGCAGAACGTCATGGCGACCTCACGCCGACCGCACCGCATCATCAACCCCTACGCCACCGCATAGAGGGCGTCTGAAAAGCCTGTCAGCGGGGCAAGTTGCCTGGTAGCGGGGTGGCGTCGCACTTTCGGGGGCTAGAGTGTGCGGGCTGCGTACCCGTTACTCGACGGATCTTTCTGATCCGGAGTGGGAGATCCTGCGTCCGCTGGTTCCGGCGGTCAGGCCCGGTGGCCGGCCGGCGAAACACACGCGGCGGGAGATCCTCAACGCGCTGGCGTACTGGCTGCGGGCCGGCTGCGCCTGGAGACTGCTGCCGCATGACCTGCCAGCGTGGCAGACCGTCTACCACTACTGGCGGCGATGGCAGCAAGAAGGCGTGTGGGAGCGGATGTTGACGTCGCTGCGCGAACGCGAGCGGGTGCAGCTCGGCCGTGATCCCACTCCCAGCGCCGCCATCGTGGACAGCCAGAGCGTGCGGGCCAGTGAACGCGGTGGCCTGCACGGGTACGACGGCGGCAAGAAGGTCAGCGGCGTCAAGCGCCACTTGCTCGTTGACACTCGGGGCACTGTCCTGGTCACCTGCGTGAGCCCGGCCAGCATCGGCGACCGCGATGGCGCCGCGGTCCTGTTCTCCCGGGCTGCCGATGCCTTTCCGCGTCTGCGGCACGTGTGGGCGGACCAGGGCTACCGCGGCGCCGAGTTCCGCACCTGGGCCCGGGAAGCCACCGGCATCACCGTGGAGGTGGTGCAGCGCCGCGATGGCGGGTTCCGCTCAACCTGGGCTCGGGTGCAAGAGCCGCCTCCGGCATTGCCCACCTTCGCGGTGGTGCCGCGGCGTTGGGTAGTAGAGCGGACATTCGCCTGGCTGGGACGGTGCCGCCGCCTGTCAAAGGACTACGAATACCTGCGTGTCTGCTCGGAGAACGCCATCTACCTCTCCATGGCCATGCTCCTCGTGCGCCGCCTCGCAAGACCAGCCCGCTGACAAGCTTTTCAGACGCCCTCTAGCCGGACCCGGATCGTCTGGCAGTACCAACCCGTCCCGGCGTTGTCGGGGTTGCTTACCGCTCGGCTCGGCATCCCCCGAACCGAACTGCCCCCAGCTTCAACCGGATTGCTACGACAACCCGGTGGTGAAGGTCTCTCACTTCACTCGATTCCATGGCGCCTCGTGGCGCACCTACCCGCTATGACAAACGCGGCTACGTGTTCCTCGGTACCGTCACTGCCGCAAGCCTGATCATCTGGCTCCGTGCCTGATCGCCGGGCGGACGGGTGTTCGTGCCCAGCCGTCCAGGATCAGAAGATGGCCCAGGCTTCCCTCGGCAACTGGTGATAGACGTCATCCATAACATCGGCGGCCAAGAAGACGGGGCGCGTGAGCAAAAGATCGCCGGCTCGCTGCACGCAGAGCGCCACCCCAAGAGTCAGCGATCCGGGCTCCGCGCCTGGCAGATAGAAGAGTTCCGTGAACGGTTCCCGGCTTTCCGCACGATCGAACAGCCACTGTTCCAGCTCGGAGGGAACCTGGCCGACCAAGGCCGTCTCGTCCGCATGGACTTGCGGTCCCCGACGCGCATCGATCGAGACTCCACGCAAACCCTCAGCCGCGAAGTAGAGTTTCAGACCCACTTCGGAGTAGGTGTGGCACACGACGTCCCAGCGAGGGTAATGCCGGCGCGCGGCCGCAGGGACGCCGCCGAGTGCAGCGAACGCCTCGTCGGAAGTCATTCCAAACCGCAGTGGACCCACGCTTACGAACGGATCGAAGATCCACTGCTGTCGTTCGCTGTCCGACAAGCCGTCCCACAGGCTCATGAGCCGCAGCCTACGACGAAGCGTTCGGCCAGGCCCCAGACCCCCGACTCAGCGCAATCGCATGATCGGCCGGACAGCTCCTAATACTCCAGCAGGATTTCGCTGTCTGACCTGGTCTTTCGCCGGGTGGCGGGAGTGTAGCGGGACTTCGGTCGTGCGGGGGCGGTCTCACGGAGACCGCCCCTCGATCATGTGACAACGCTGCAGGTAGTGACAGCGGCGGGGCAGCCTCCGAGGGTGATCACCGAGTATGCCGCCGCGCAGTGGGACCTCGAACTGGACGATCTCTTCCTGACTATCGGGCACCGCTTCGGCCGAGTCGAGCTTCGTCGCCGCATGCGCGACTACGTACGTGGGCTGCTCGCCCCGGTGGCCCGCAAGAACAGCTGGCAGTTGGCCGAGCAGGCTGGCCACCGCACGCCCGACGGCCTGCAGCACCTCCTCGCCGGAGCGAAGTGGGAGCCCGATGACATTCGCGACGACCTGCAGGAATACGTCGCCGACAAGCTCGGCGAGAACGACGGCGTGCTGATCATCGACGACACCGGGTTCATCAAGAAGGGCAGTACCTCCGCCGGGGTCCAGCGCCAGTACTCCGGAACCGCCGGCCGCACCGAGAACTGTCAGATCGGCGTCTTCGGCGCCTACGCCTCGGCCCGTGGCCGGGCTCTGGTCGACCGTGAGCTCTACCTCCCGAAGTCGTGGACCGAGGACCGGGAACGCTGCCGCACCGCAAGGGTCCCCGACGAGCGGGAGTTCGCCACCAAGGGCGAACTGGCCCGGCATATGGTGCTGCGGGCCCTCGCCTCACCGCTGCCCATCGCGTGGGTCACCGCGGATTCCGCCTACGGTCAGGACAACCGATTCCGTCGGCTGCTGGAACAGTCGGGTGTCGGCTACGTGCTGGCTGTGCCCAAGTCGCAGTTCAGCGTGGGCTGTTCACGGATCGAGGGTCTGTTCGCGCAGGCCCCGGACGAGGCGTGGGAGAAGATCTCATGCGGCAACGGCGCGAAGGGGCCCCGCGTCTACCACTGGGCAGCAGTACGGCTGCCGGCCGTCGCCGAGTTCGACTATCAGGGCGAGGTCCCCCATCGAATGCGATGGGCACTGGCCCGGCGCAGCATCAGCAAGCCCGACGAGATCGCCTACTACCTCGCCTACGCACCGCTTCAGGTCACCGTCCAGGAGCTGGTGCGGGTCGCCGGCACACGCTGGGCGATCGAGGAGTGCTTCCAGGCCGCGAAGAACGAATGTGGCCTGGACCAGTACGAAGTCCGCCGCTACGTGGGCTGGTATCGGCACATCACTTTGGCCATGCTGGCGCACGCCTTCCTGTCCGCCACGGCATACCAGCCCTGGGAAAAGGGGGCGGAACAGGTGAGACAACCGGGGCCGTCGGGCTCACAGTGGCGGAGGTTCGGCGACTCCTGGCAGCTTGTCGTGCCCGACCCCCGCACCTGAGCGGACACCGCGGACGACACCACGCGCTGAGCTGGTCGAACTGGCGCCGCCGACGCCAAGCAGTCGCCCGCCGCTGTCACTACCTGCGGCGTTGTCGCACGATCGAGGGGCGGTCTCCGTGAGACCGCCCCCGCACGACCGAAGTCCCGCTACACTCCCGCCACCCGGCGAAAGACCAGGTCAGACAGCGAAATCCTGCTGGAGTACTAATCGCACCCCTCGCACGGGTGAGGGCTTGCCGGAAGCGTCGTTCCGCTCTGCTGGGTGTGCGATCAGCCAGCAGACCGCGGGCGGCTCCGAAGGCGGTCAGGGTAGCGGTGGCCGTCGCCGGCACACCGTGGGGAGAGAGCCCGTTGAGGGTTGCCATAGCGAGGTTGGCCTGCGGCGTGCCCCACAGGACGGTCCGCTTGGATGTCAGCGCCTTGATCCTCGGCAGGCGGGAAACCTGCGCGCCTGCCGTCACGGAAAGCGCTGCCCCGGCCCAGGCCACTACGGTGCCGAGCGACCCGCTGCACAGATGTCCGGCCATGCCGAGCGCAGAACCGACCGCCAGGACCAGACACACCACAGACTTGCCCAGCCACGTGGTGGGTGCAGGAAGGACGGCGGAGGCCGCATCAGCGGCTCTCTCTCCGACTCGGCAGGAACGACTCATTTGACCAGAATGGGGCCCGACAGCCTGCCGTACACGGGTGCCGCCTCCCGTGTACAAGGTGTAGCCAGGTCCACCGCCGCGCAGACTGGCCTGGGGCATTCTTGAACGCGGCACGTCCAGGGGCTCAGCCATGAATGGGGCGCGGCAGGGCGTGCAGGCTGCGGTACTGCGCCCGCGTCTCACGGACGTGAGCACGCCGATCCGGCTGTCACCGCGACGGAGAGCATCCTCGTGACCACTATGGGTCCAGTGGAGTGCCGGCGGACGCCCGTCGGCACCCTTCTCGAACCCGCAGCGTAAGTCCGACCAGCAGGGAGACACCCGATCATGGCCGACTCCGTAACGCTGGGCGGCCGAGCGCCTTTGATCTGGACAGTGCTACTGACCGTCCTGGTGATGTGCATCGGGCCGACCCTGGGGTACGCGCCCGAGTTCGCGGGATTCCTGGTCTTCCTGCCGGCGGCGGCAGCGGGCGTATGCACGGTGCGGCAGACCATGTGGATCTCGCTATGGACCGCTTTCGTGACGATCTGCACCGTCATCGTTGAGCCCTCCGCAGGCCTGGCCGCCTCCCTGGCACTGGCCGCCTTGTCCATCGGGTTCGGGGCCTTCTCTGTGTACCTGTGCGGCTGGAGACTGCGCCACGTCGAAACCGCGGTCCGTCTGCAGAAGGCGGCGGACGCGATGCAGAGGCACCTTCTGCGTTCTCTGCCCATACATGTCGGCGACACGGTCCTGGCAGGGGTGCACAAGGCTCTCGGCGACGACGTCATGACCGGCGGCGATGTCTACGACATGGTGGATAGCGCGCACGGGGTACGCGTGATGATCGCGGATGTTCAAGGCAAGGGACTCGGCGCCCTGGGGGCTGCGGTCGCTGTGGTCACCGCCTTCCGCGAGGCCGCCCACACAGAGGCTTCCTTGGTCGACGTCGCCGAAGCCATGGAACAGGCGGTCGAGCTCCAGAACAGCTACGCCATCCAGACAGGGGAGTCCGAGCGTTTCGTCACCGCCGTGGTCCTGAGCCTTGGTCCTGACCGGAACATGAGCATGGTCAACTGTGGCCACCCTCTGCCGTACCTGGTTGGCGCTGAAGGCGTCCGGCGCGTCGACGCTGGCCCGGCCGATGTCCCGCTCGGCCTCGGATCTCTCAGCGGCCCGCGCACCACCACCCGCTTCCCTCTGGACCACGGCCAGCAGCTCGTGCTCTTCAGCGACGGCCTGGACGAGGGCCGGTCCCGTGACGGCACCTTCTTCCCGCTGCGGGAGCACTTGACGCAGCTGCGCAGCACCCCTGCCGACGACCTCGGACGACGCCTGTGGGAGCAGCTCCAGGAGTTCACCGGCCACCGGCAGCAGGACGACACCACCGTGCTGACTTTGTGCAGGGATGAGCGCAGAAGCATCTGACGTCCGCCGCGCGCATACGCCTGGACTGCCGGTCAGCCAGCGGTTACGGAACGTTGCCCACGGACGTAAGCCGACGTCGTTCTTCCGCATGGTGAATTGATGGTGAAGCGGGCTACACCATCAATTCGGGAGAGCACTCCCTCGTGTCCATGAGCAGCTCACGAAAGGGTTGAAGCACGAGTTCCCCGGGCTGCGGACCTCCCCGGAAAATGAGGAGAGTCACGCAGCGCGACGGTTCTTGGCACTTTTATCTTGTTCCGCTGCTGTGGAGGCTCTCCTCGTTATGGCAACGCTTCTCTATCACCTCGGCCGCATGGCCTTTCGGTGGCGCTGGTTTGTCACCCTGTTGTGGGTGGCCATCCTGGGCCTAGCTGGTTTCGCCTCGACGAAGGCGGCACCGGCCGCTGACGAGGGCTTCACGATGCCGGGTATCGAATCTCAGAAGGCCTTCGACCTGCTGGACCAGCGCTTCCCCGGATCTGCCGCCGACGGGGCGAGTGCCAGGATTGTATTCGTCGCGCCCCACGGCCAGAAGATCACTGCCTCGCAGAACAAGGCGGCTGTCGAGCAGCTGTTTGATGGGGCCGGTCGCGGCTCCCAGGCAGCCAGCAGCGTTGATCCCTTCGAAGCGAAGGCCGTCAGCAAGGACGCCTCCACGGCGTATGCGACGGTCACCTTCAAGGTGACGGCAGCCAATCTCACCGATGCCAGCAAGAATCATCTGGAGCGCTCTCTCGACGAAATACGGGACAAGGGCCTGACCGTCGAGGTTGGCGGGGATGCGCTGGCGACCCAGCCGGCTGCTGGCGGAGCGTCCGAGGCGATCGGTATCGCCATCGCCGCCGTCGTGCTGCTGATCACCTTCGGATCGCTGGCGGCAGCCGGGCTCCCGCTGCTTACAGCGATCTTGGGCATCGGCATCAGCATGACCACGATCAAGGTCTTGGCCGATACGTTCAACCTGTCGAACACCACCGGAACACTGGCCACCATGCTCGGCCTGGCCTGCGGTATCGACTACGCCCTGTTCGTCGTCTCCCGCTACCGCGAGGAGCGTGGCAAAGGCCATGAACCGCGCGAGGCCGCCGGTCTTGCCGCCGGGACAGCCGGATCGGCAGTCGTCTTCGCCGGCCTGACCGTTGTGATTGCTCTCGCGGGACTGTCCGTCGTGGGAATCCCGGTGCTCACCAAGATGGGCCTCGCCGCCGCTGGTGCGGTTGTCATCGCGGTCCTCATCTCCGTGACGCTGGTTCCGGCCTTCCTCGGGTTCTGGCCGAACGCGGTGCTCTCGCGCGGCATCAGAACGGGCCGTAAGCGCAGCCTGCGCAAAAAGGAACACAACGCCGGCTCTCGTTGGGCGAGTCTCGTCATGCGTCACCCGCTGCCCGTTCTCCTCCTGGGTGTCGTTGGCTTGGGCGCGATCGCCGCTCCCGCCCTGAATCTCCAGCTCGGCATGCCAGGCGATGAGGCCAAGTCGACCTCGACCACCGAGCGACGCGCCTACGACGACCTCGCCAAGGGGTTCGGGCCGGGCTTCAACGGCCCCCTCACGATCGTGGTGGACGCCAAGAGCACCGAGAACCCCAAGGCCGCAGTGGCGACGATCGCCCAGGACATTGCCGACACCGACGGAGTCGTCTCCGTTTCGGCGCCTCGGTTCAACGCGGTCGGGAACACCGCAGTGTTCTCCGCCACGCCTGCCACCAGCCCCACGAACGCGAAGACCCAGGACCTCGTCAAGACCATCCGCGATGAGAGGGCCGGCATCGAGTCAAAGGCCGATGCAACCTTCGAGGTCACCGGCAAAACCGCACTGAACATCGACGTTGCCGAGAAGGTCCAGGCCTCGCTGATCCCCTACCTGGTGGTCGTGGTAGGCCTGGCGATCGTCCTGCTGCTGGTGGTCTTCCGCTCCCTCCTGGTTCCGCTGAAGGCAGCGGCTGGCTTCCTGCTCTCGGTACTCGCCGCTCTGGGCGCCGTGGTAGCCGTGTTCCAGCAAGGGCACGGAGCCAGCCTGCTCGGAATCGAGTCGACCGGCCCGATCATGAGCATGATGCCCATCTTCCTGGTGGGCATCGTCTTCGGCCTGGCGATGGACTACGAGGTCTTCCTCGTCTCTCGGATCAGAGAGGCCTACGTCCACGGCGACCAGCCCCAGCAGGCAGTGGTCAGCGGGTTCAAGCACAGCGCCCGGGTCGTCATAGCGGCCGCGCTGATCATGATGGCGGTGTTCTCCGGCTTCATCGGAGCCGACGGATCAATGATCAAGATGATCGGCTTCGGACTGGCCATCGCCGTCCTTTTCGATGCCTTCATCGTCCGCATGGCGATCGTGCCGGCCGTCCTCGCCCTCCTCGGTAACAAGGCCTGGTACCTGCCACGCTGGCTGAACCGGCTCCTGCCGAACATCGACGTGGAAGGCGAGAAGCTCAGCCACAAGGTGCCGGCACCCGCCGACCCGGATCCGATCGACGAGTCTGCTCTGCAGCCTGTTCCGATGCGCTGATCCCACGACGAGCCGGTCCAACGCGTGGCTGCTTCCGTGAGGCAGCCACGCCACAGACTGGGCCGCAATTCGCGGGCCGCGTCCCGAATGCGCCGACTCCCGTGGGGACGAGGAATCGGCGCTCCTCCGGCCCGGCGGCCGAGTTCCCCCGACTCGCCGCCGGGCCGGAGCTGTACAGCGCGGCCACACAGGCCACCGGCAACAAACGAGATTGCGGCCCGCTACACCTCGTCGGAGAGGGACGCTTTCTCGCCCGTCTGAGCGGTCCGGCAGCGGCCTGCAGGTTGATCGCTGCAAAATATGCGACCGGGGCGGGCCGACGGTCGGTGGGGCGTGTGATCACACGTTGGGGCTCGCCCTGCACGAGCAGCGCAGCGCAGCCATGTCTTCGCTGGCGCGCAACCATCGCAACCTCTGCTGTCCAGCTTCGACGCTGAGTCTCGATCCCACAGCCAGGGACTGATCGACGGGCCGCCGACCGAAAGGTCCCGCCGAGCAGTCGGAAGATCAAGTCGGGACGTGACCGGACGGGCATGCCAGGGCTCCGGCGAGCAGCCTGTCCATTCGGCTGGCCGCCTCGTCCTTTGTGGCATAGTCGCCTGATGATCAAGGGCAAGGACGGGCCGGCTCCGCGCGGCGCATCCGCCACGCTCATCAGGTCTCTCCACCGAGTCGCCTCAGCGGGACGCGGATCGCCCCCGGACAGGTCCTTAAGCCTGGGGGGCGTTCAGGTAGGCAAGCACGGCGAGGACTCGGCGATGCCCACTGTCACTGGGTGGCAGGCCGAGTTTCAAGAAGACGTTGCCGATGTGCTTGCTGACCGAGCGCTCGGTGACGACCAGCATCTGAGCGATGGTGCTGTTGTCGTGGCCCTCGGCCATCAGTTTGAGCACTTCGCGCTCTCGTGGGGTGAGCGTGTCCACCGGCGTGTCGTGACGTCGGGTCATCAACTCGGTGACGACCTCGGGGTCGAGTGCGGTGCCGCCGGCGGCAACTCGCTCCAGGGCATCGAGGAACTCATCGACTCGGCCCACTCTGTCCTTCAGCAGGTAGCCAACGCCGCCGGCTCCCCCGCCGAGCAGCTCGGACGCATAGGACTCCTCGACGTACTGCGACAGCACGAGCACGGGCAGGCCTGGAATCTGCTCGCGTGCCTCACGTGCAGCGCGCAGTCCTTCGTCGCGGAAGTCCGGCGGCATCCGGACATCGAGTACGGCGACGTCCGGACGCTGTTCGAGCAGTGCGGGAAGGACTTCAGGCCCGCTGCTGGCCACGGCGACCACATCATGGCCGGCTGATCTGAGCAGCAGCACGATGCCTTCTCTGAGCAGGGCATTGTCTTCGGCAATCACCACACGCAAGGCAACTCCACTGCAATGGTGGTCGGTCCCCCGACTGGGCTGGTCACGGTTACTGCGCCGTCGAGCGCTGCGACACGTCGGCGTATGCCGAGCAATCCAGTGCCGCCGTTCTCGTCAGCGCCGCCGAGGCCCTCGTCCCGGATGACGACCCGCAGTCCAGTGCGCAGACGCTCCAAGTGGACCCAGGCGTTCGGGGCTCCACTGTACTTGGCGGCGTTGGTGAGGGCCTCGGCCACGACGAAGTACGCCGCCGCCTCCACCGCAGCGGGGGCCCGGGTGCCCGGGTCCTCCAAGCCGTCCACTTCCACGGTCACGTCGAGGCCGCTGCCTGCGGCCAGCGCCCGCACGGCGCCCACCAGGCCCCGATCCGTCAGGATCGGGGGGTGGATGCCACGCACAACGTGCCGCAACTGGCTCAGCGCCTCCTCAGCCAGATCCTGCGCGTCCTCAAGTAGCCGGCGGCCTGCCGCGGGGTCGGTGGCGTAGGCCCGTTTGGCCAGCCCGATCCGCATCGAAAGGGACACCAGCTGGGCCTGAGTGCCGTCGTGGAGATCTCGTTCAATGCGCCGCAGCTCTGCGCCGTGCGCAGCGATGGCACCCGCCCGCGTCTGGGTCAGCTCCTCCACCCGTACTGCCAGCTGGGCCTTCGACGACGCGGTGAGCAGAGCAGTGGACCAACGGGCATCGAGATCGGCGAGGCCTGTGATCAGCGGCAGGACGATCGCCCGTTGACGCAGCACCCCGCACCACACGCCGTCGATGAGCAGACCGAGCACCCACAGTGGCACCGTCAGGAAGACGAGCAGGCTGTAGAGGTACTGGGCGCCCAGCCAGCGCAGGTCGGCATGCGTGCTGGGGTCGCGGACCGCAGCGCTGAAACGCGCGCGCACGGTGCCGGTCAGTGGCGTGTAAGCCTCCGGGATCTGCCGGCCCGTCCAGGCTGCCACCTGTTTCCGCTTCGCCCCGGCGATCCGCCTGATCAGGACCACCGTCTCGGGCAGCATCCACGCCCCGACCACCACGATCGTGGCGACGGCCGTAATCACCAGCACAGTCACGAAAAGATAGAGGCCGAAGGCCATCGCCGCGGCCACGGCCAGGTAGCCGGTAGCCCGAGCGGCCTGCCGCGTCGCTTTCCACATGCTGCCAACGCTAGGCGAACCAGAGCCCGTGCACGGTGTAGAGGTCTCCCCCATTGGGGTGTAGCAAGCTCCCCGTCTGCCCCTGTGGTCCCACCAGAGCGGCAGACAGTCGGCACCTTCGATCCGGCCTCCCGGGCAGCGGGAGCAGGCCGGCGCGGCGCGGCCCGACGTTCGGGGGGGGCGCTGGACCACGTCGTTCCTCACGGTCCCGTGCGCACGCTTGTGATCGGTGCATTCCCGCAACACGGCTGTCGGTAGCTGTGACAAGATCCCGCCACCGTCGCAAGGGCTGGTGGGAGCAGGACTACCCGTGCGGCGCCAGCACACAGGCGCTTCAGCGGGGCCTGCGGCCTGCCCGTCACCTGTCGCAGGGCTCCCTTCGCGACTTGCTGGAGAGGCGGCAGCGAGATTGTCGCTGTGTCCGGCTCAGATCCCAACTCCTACGCGGTGTCTGTAAGCACGTGAGTCGCCAAACACGTGCTTACAAACACGTCCCCAGTCCCCGGCACCTCTGGGCCGCTTTGCAGGGTGGTCGCCTGGAGGCTAACGACCTCGTGCACGGTTGGCCGTGGCTCGGCGCCCAGGTAGCTCGTTGAACTGAGCATGATGGGGGCTGGGGCATGTGAGTTGATCGTGGCGGAGTACCGGATCACCGGGTTGTCGTCGATAGTGATCGCTGAACTCGTCGCTGAGGTAGGGCCGTTGTGGCACGAACAGCATCAGGCACGGCCGCGGCGACGAGCTGTAGGAGCCGGGGCGAAGCACAGGTTCGTCTTCGTCGACCGACTGCTGGCCACCTTGGTGAGTCTGCGTCATGGCACCACTCATGACGTGCTGGTCTGCTGGTTCGGCGTGGACCGCTCCACCATCACGCGCGCCATCGGCGAGGTGCGGCCCCTGCTCGCGCAGCGGGGCTGCACCGTCGCGCCGGACGTCCGGCTGCGTTCCCTCGCCGAGGTCGTCGAGTAGCTGGGCGCCGACGGTCGGACCGGGATCATCGACGGCACGGAGATCCGGGTGCGACGCCCGGCCGAGGCCGCAAGGACCGGGACAAATTCGTCTCTGGCAAGACCAAGCAGAACGCGGTGAAGTCCATGGTCTTCACGGACGCCCAGGGGCGCGTGCTGTTCTGCAGCCCGGTTCAGCCCGGCAGCTGCGCCGACATCACCCAGGCCCGACAGCTGGGACTGGCCCAACTCCTGGCCGACGGATCTTTCATGGAGATCCTCGCGGACGCCGGCTATCAGGGCATGGGAGCGCAGACGGGCGGACGCGTGGTGACGCCGCCCCATCGCAAGTTCAAAAAGAACGCTCCCGCCTGGTACGAGGAGCGGCACGAACAGCAACGCAAGGCGCACTCCTCCCGGCGCATCCGCGTCGAGCACGGCATTGCACACCTGAAGAACTGGCGGGCTCTCGCCCGCCACCTTGGCCGACGCGAACACATGAGTGACATCGTCCAAGCTGTCGCCGGTCCGCTCTCACACCAGCAGACCTCCACCCTCGGCCAAGCCCCTCGAACGTGAACACCGACAACACCACATACCTCGACGCGCCGCAGCCAACCGTGCACGAGGTCGTTAGTCGAAGGGGGCCGCCTCGCCCCGCGGGTGTCCCGCTGACACCCACCAGGCGAGGTTCTCTCCGGCCGCCGAGCTCGGCGGGTTGCACACCCTCGCTGGCGGCGGTCTGGCGAGCCGAGCGGATCGGAGTCAGTACTTGATGACGACGTTCAGGGCGTTGTGGGTGTCGCTGGCGGTGGTGATGGCATCGACGATCCGCTGCTGCTGGAATTCATGGGTGATGATCGATTCGATGTCGAACGCACCACTTTCCATGATGTGCAGGACGGTGCTGACGTCGTCGGGCGTGTAGCCGCCGGAGCCGACGAGGGACTGGTGGGCGTAGGCGAGCGTGGAGAGATTGACGGGAACGGGGTTGGCGTGGACACCGACCACGACCATGCGGCTGTGGATCTTGCCGAGGTCCTGGTAAGTGCCGACGAGCGCGTCCACGCCGGTGGCTTCTACGTAGATATCGACGTCGGCAGTGGTGCCCTTCAGCGCCCGGGCCTCGCCGAATACCTCAATGGCCCTGGCCTTGAGGTCTTCCCTGCCGGAGTTGCAAGTGGCGAAGCCGAGTTCTGCTGCCTTGCCCAGACGGAAGTCCGACAGGTCGACGACCATCACGGCGCCGCAGCCGAGGTGCTTCAGGGCGATGGCCGCGCCGATACCGATGGTGCCGGCACCGAAAACGATGGCAGTCTCACCTTCCTTCGGGGCGGCTCGGCGAGCGGCATGAGTGGCCACCGTGAAGGGCTCGACGAGCACGGCGGTCTTGGTCGGGATGGAGTCGGGCAGGGGGTAGACCTGCTTTCCGACCTCGCAGTCGGGGACGAGTATGTACTCGGAGAAGCCACCAAGCGTGCCAGCCCTCGACGAGTCGCCGGCCGCGAGGATCGGATAGGGGTAGACACGGTCGCCGACTTCGAGACCCGTGACGTCGGCTCCCTTGGCCGCGACCTCCGAGATCATTTCATGGCCGAACTCGCTGCCGGGAGTAATGCGATGGGCACGCGGCCCGAAGTGGTAGACGGAGATGTCGGAGCCGCACACACTGGCGTAGAGGTTGCGCAGGAGTACGTCGGTGGGGCCGCACTCGGGGGTGGGCAGCTCGATGACGTCGATGTCCATCTGTCCGTTGTAGACAGCAGCCTTCATGATTCCTTATTTCCTTCTTGGTCTGTTCCGGCTCTTTGAACTACTCGGTTCAGGCGCAGGCGGCCCGCGAGACCCGCTCGCTCCGGCGCTTCTGCCAGAGCAGGCCGAATCCGGCCTTCACCGAGACCAGCCCCATTCCGATGGCGGCGGTGATTCCCTGAGTCCCGTCGACGGTGAAGGGGACGATCATGGCGACCACCAGGTTGAAGAGGAAGAGAAACCAGAGGGTCGGCTTGGCCAGGAGGAACTTCTTCATCATCGACTCCGCATTCGGTGGTTCGGAAAGCTGGCACCACCAATAATTCCGGGACCAACGTCGCGCACCCAGGGCCCGCACTCCCCGATCGATGGTGTAGCCCACTGCACCATCAAGCCGTCATCCCATGACCTCCCCGACACTTCACGTCGCCCCGGTCTCGGAGATCCGAGCAGGTCAGATCAGAGATCGAGGCACGACGGCGCCACCACAGCACGATCAGCGTGGCTTCCATGCCCCGGTCCGCGAGACCCGCGCCGACCTCGTCCAGGTCGGCGGGGAGTCGTACGCGAACTACAAGACGCGCGTGGCCATCGCCTTGCTCCTGCTGTGGCCCAAGCGGGAGGAACAGCGCTCGTCCTTCTGGCGGCCGGACCGGCACATGAGCATGGTCGCCGAAGCCTCCGTCCGCCACTGGACCATGGCCTTCAAAGCCGTCCAGGAGGGCCACACCCTCATCGCCCTGCGCAAGGCCGACGCCGCGATTTTCTGGACCCCCGACGAGACCCCGCCCGACACGTACCGGATTGGGACCGGGTTCGGCGAAGTGAAGGCCAAGTTCCTCCAGGCCGGCGAGTTCATCCCCGAAGGTGACGACTGATGGCCGGACCCACAGGCCGCGGCAACTCCCTCGGCGCCGCACTCAACGACCTCCTGCGCGCCCAGGTCACCCCACGCCACCGGCTGTCCACCTACCACGCCAAGCACTGGCACGCCCAGCTCAGCCAGCTCACCGGAACCCACCGCGGCTACGAGGCCCTGGAGAGCGCCGGCCTCGACGTCCGGCCCGACACCCTGATCAAGTGGCTGTCGGATCCCGAGTACAACGTCCGCCGCAGCTATCGCGACCTCATCCACACCGCGTACGAGAACGTCGCCATCGTCCCCGCCGAACCCCTCCCCGACCTCGTCAAGAACGGCCAGTTCGAGATCAGTGGCAAGGTCAAAACCGGCAACGACGAACGCGAACGCGGCACCCGCCGCGGCTTCCGTCAATGCGCAGCGGTGCGGCACAGGCGGTTCTTCAGGCGATGGCGGGGGCGACCGCCTTGGCGTGGCGGGGGTCGTGGCCAGCGCCCGACAACTGGGACGGTGTGGTGCAGCAGGGGCGGCGCACATGGGTGGCGTACACGGCGTACCGGGACGGCATCGAGGTGTACGAGATGGGCTGGACCGGATGACGGTCCCGGCCGCCCGTACCCACTCTGTTCACGGCCACGCCCGACGCGTCCGGACTGTTCCGCCTATGCCAGCAAAGGCCCCTGAACCGAAACTTCCCGAACCTGGTCGGTGAAGTACCCGGCTCTGGCCCGCCCGACAGCCGGTCGCTGCTCGTCGTTGTCCTCGGACTCCCACCACTCGGCGACAATGCGCAGCGCGTGGGCGTCTGAGGTCCTAGCCCGCTCGTACGACCACAGTTCGTAGCGCTCCTGCGGCTTGCTGAGGGGATGGTACGAGCGCAGGTTGCATACGATCACGCCTGTGCGGTCCAGGTCGCTTGCCAGATCGTCGGGCGGCTGGAGGTCAGTACCGTAGAAGGGATTCGCCGCCAGGAGGCCGACGACCCAGTCTTCCTCGTCCCAGCGTTGATCGGCGGGCTCGATGATGTACCCCAGCACTTGCAGCGGGATGCGGCCGTCGAATCGATCTCGGGTGACTGACCGTTCGACCAGCGGACGGAAGTAGCCGCGGCTGGGGACGTCGCACTGCCGGTAGAGCTGCTGCAGCGAGCCAGGGTCCAGCGGTATTCCGATGAGCTGGAAGGAGACATTGCAGCGCATGACGTGGCGCGTTTCTTCTGCGGAGATGCTGCCTGACACGGTGTAGAAACCGCCGTCACAAACTTCAAAGTAGACGAACTCCTCGCTGTGGTGGGGATCCTCAAGCTCACTGGTCCGTTCTTCCCAGTTCCTGAGGGCCTCGGCAAAGCCATCGGCGCCACAGCCATGCCAGTTCCGACCATGCTGCTGGATGCTCCACTGACTCCGCTCTCCCATCCACCCCAGTTCGTTCAGCGCGTCAAGGAGGCGGAGGAGGCCAGGCTGGCCCCATGCGGTGACTGGCATATCCAGGCACACGCCGCTTCCCGCAGCCGGCACCCAGTCGACATCGGGCAGGTCGAGGCAGAAGACCCCGGGGCTGAACCCTCCTGCTCCGTAGAACCATGGCACCGTGTCCCCGCTGCCGTTGAGCAGCCTGTAGCGGCTTGTAGGCAGCTTCCCTGCCTTCTGGCCCGAACTGCGGGCGGCTTTCTCGGCCTCACGCTCCTTTTCGCCGCGATGGACACGCCCGCGGACAACGAGTTCATCGTGCTTCAGGCGAAGAAGGCGGTCCAACTCCTGCGGGTCCCGCAACGCAAGAAGGATGTCCACCTCGTCGAAAACGAGGACCAGGCCGTCCCTGCGAAGATCGGTGATCCTCTTGTCTGCCGGCTCAGTGATCCCGGCCATCGTGAACAGTAGGCCCACGACAGTGCCGTCGTGATCGCGCAGGCGGCTGCGGACCGCGTCGATGTCGTTCGTTCCGGCGGGGTAATTTTTCCACTTCGCTTCGACGAGGTAGCGGTGATTGTGGGAGACGACCGCCAAATCGGTCTGCCGGGGGCCGGCCATCCTCGGATTGCGAGTGGCGTGGAAGTGGGCTTGCCGAAACATGCGTTCCAGCAGTTCTTCCAGTTTGTAACCACGCCGCTGCGGATTGGGGAGCGCCCGGAGCGCGTGGAGGTCCTGAAGCAGCTCCGACCCATGCCAGGGCTTGATCTCGGGGCCGTCGTCCGCCGCATCAGGGCGTTCCTCTTTATGGAGGGTCATACCCGGTCATCCTTGCCTACATCTGCGACTCTGTTGCGCAATTCCGGGACGTCTCCGCAGAGTGGAGTGCGACCTGCGACAACTCGGTGATCGGTGCGGCCTCCCCAGTCGGTTTCTGCTGTCCGGCCGAATTGCGCAGCAAAGTCGTGGTCGCCACGGGAGGCGTCTTCGGTTTCAGATTGCAGTGTTCGGCTGCGGCAGGTCGCGCTTTCACACTGTGCTGTGGGCATGGGCGATACCCGGCTGGAACCTGTCGTGCTGTCGGAGGCCGAGCGGCCGACGCTTCAGAACTGGGCCAGGCGCCGCTCGACCGCGCAGGGGGCGTATCCAGTGCCGGTCCTGTTGCGGCGCCCTGGGCCCGGCCCACAACTTTGTGGCCGCCGCCGTCGGGGATGCGGCCGAGCTTCTTGACGTCGAGGTGGACCAGCTTGCCGGGTCGGCTGCGTTCGTAGCGGCGGACCGGCTCGCCGGTGGCCCGGTCGCAGGCTGCCAGGGCGGGCAGGTGGTGCCAGACGAGGATGCGGTGGGCCGCGGACGCGGCGACGCCGCACCGAGCCACCAGCTTCACCGGGCCGATCCGGTGCTCGCGTCGCAGCCGCACGACCTGCTGCTTGTCCGCGGCAGACGCCCGGCGGTGCTGGCGTGAGGGCGGCTGGAGCGTTCCTGCATGCCGCCTCGCCGTGCCGTCGGTACCGATTCGCCCAGCGGGCGGCGGTGGTGCGGCTGACCTGGAAACGTTCTGCGGCCCGCCGCAACGGCCGGCCGCCCTCGACGACACAGCGTGCCAGACGCAACCTGCCGGTCTGCGTCAGCGGGGCATTACGGTGGGAGACGAGTGCCTCCTGCGGTCGGGTGTAGATGTCGCAATCCACACCGACCCCAGAAGGCCCTCGCCTGTCCAAGCACCCAGCACGCGTGCCACCAACGTCCCGGGGCAGCACAGCCAGCGCCGTGGCTCGCTCCGTGCCTCCGTGGGAGACGAATGGGAGAACGATCTTGCCCACCAGAGCTAAGTAAAGCTAGGTTCCTGGAGGGCGTTCCAGCAGGAAAGCCGCTGACCAGCGACTTTCCAGGTTGAACCGTTGATCCAGACGATCACGATTCCCCCTCTTCTGTTGGCCCCCTGAGGCTTGCCCGCTCCACCCTGCCATGGAAACCAGCCGCTGATGAGGGCGCCGACAAGGCGGCGCCGGGACTCCGTGGTGGGTACACCGGCACCGCGCGACGATCCTTCAGCCGTTCTGGCCGCCGAGGGCGCTCTCGTCGAGTGCCAGGTTGTCGCTGCCGACGGCGTGGTCGACCGAGCTGAGCGTGTCGTGGGCGTTCAGATCCTTCAGGGAGTCCTCGCTCAGGGCATGGGACGGGGTGATCGCCGCGACGACGAACCCGGTGGCGAGGGAGGCGATGGCGAGCATGCTGCGCTTCTTCATGCCCGGATCAACTACGGAGTGCGGACGGAGTCACGGGTGGACCAGCCACCTTCGTCCGACCCGTCGCCTTCGCCCGACCAGCCACCTTCATCCGACCCGCCGCCTTCGTTCGACCCGGCGTCTTCGCCCGACCAGCCACCTTCATCCGACCCGCCGCCTTCGTCCGACCGCCACGGACCCGACCCGGCGCACCGGTCCCGAGCCCCCCACTGGCCCCACCCGATACACGGGTTCATACGCACCACCCGCCCCATGCGGCACACAGGGTCCGACCCGTCGCAGGACCCACCCCGCACACCGATCCCGACATCGCGCCCCAGCTCATTCGGCCCGTCCAGGAGACCAGCACCACCTGCCCGACCGGGCCCCGCCCGACACCGACCGTTCGAGCGGGCCACGGGCCGGGCACTTCCGGATTGCCCCGGACCTCCCGGCAGGGGGCACCTGCCCGCCCCGGGCCGGGACCGGCCGATCAGACGCCGGCCGCGGAGGCGTGGGCCTTTCGGGTGAGGGCGGCCGCGGCCGCGCCGACCAGTCCGGCGTCCGTGCCCATGAGCGCGGGCGCCACCGCGAGCCGCTGGACGAAGGACAGCGTCGCGTAGTCCGCCAGGGCCCGGCGCAGCGGTGCGAACAGCACGTCGCCCGCCTTCGCCACTCCCCCGCCGATCACGGCGATGTCGATCTCGACGAGCGTCGCGGTCGCCGCGATGCCCGCCGCGAGAGCCTGCGCGGCCCGTTCGAAGGAGGCCACGGCGACCGGGTCGCCCGCGCGGGCCGCAGCGGCCACCGCGGCGGCCGAGGTGTCGCCGTCGGGGCCGGGCCGCCAGCCGCCCTCCAGGGCGCGGCGGGCGATGTTCGGACCGCTGGCGATGCGCTCCACGCAGCCCCGGGAGCCGCAGGGGCAGGGATCGCCGTCCAGGTCGACACTGATGTGCCCGATGTGGCCCGCGTTGCCGGTGGGACCGGCATGGAGCTGTCCGTTCAGGACCAGCCCGCCGCCCACGCCGGTGGACACCACCATGCAGAGCGCGTTGTCGTGTCCCCGGGCAGCGCCCTGCCAGTGCTCGGCCGCCGTGATGGCCACACCGTCACCGATCAGCTCGACCGGCAGTCCGCCGGCGGCCTCGGCGGCCCGCTCGACGAGCGGGTAGCCGCGCCAGCCGGGTACGTTCACCGGGCTCACCGTGCCGGCGGAGGCGTCCACCGGGCCCGCACTGCCGATACCGAGGGCCCCGGCCCTGCTCCACAGCGGGGAGACCGTCAGCTCGCCGATGACCTCCTCGACGGCACGCATCACGGTGTCGCCGTCCTCCCGCGCGGGCGTCGCGCGCTGCGCGCGGAGGAGGATCCGGCCGTGGCCGTCCACCAGCGCTCCGGCGATCTTGGTGCCGCCGATGTCGAGCGCGGCCACGAGGTCGGTGTGCATCAGAGTCAGGTCTCCCATGGGGTGTCGTGACGGGCCCGCCGCGCCGCGGGTCCCGGGTCCCCGGCCGGGAACTTGGGCAGGATCGGGCCCTGTCGTACGCCGCGCGGGGGGCGCCGACGGACCACGGGGACCGTGCGCCCTGGGGAAGGCGCAGGCCGGAGATTGCGGTGGACAGTGTCTCCCGCATCTGACAACGTTGTCCAGGCTCTATGCTCGTCGCCACATCCTCATACAACCCCATGGACCTACGCATCCCCGTGGACGACAGGACAGGACAGCACATCGTGGCCGAGACCGCCCGCCGATCCGAGACCCGCTACGGAAACCGTCCGACCATGAAGGACGTGGCGGCGCGGGCGGGAGTAGGTCTGAAGACGGTCTCCCGTGTGGTCAACGCCGAGCCCGGGGTGACCCCCGACACCGAGCGGCGCGTCCAGGAGGCCATCGAGGCGCTGGGCTTCCGCCGCAACGACAGCGCCCGGGTACTGCGCAAGGGCCGTACCGCGAGCATCGGGCTGGTGCTGGAGGATCTGGCGGACCCGTTCTACGGGCCGCTGAGCCGTGCGGTCGAGGAGGTGGCCCGCGCGCACGGGGCGCTGCTGATCAACGGTTCCAGCGCGGAGGACCCGGACCGCGAGCAGGAGCTGGTCCTCGCCCTGTGCGCGCGCCGGGTGGACGGCCTGGTGGTGATCCCGGCCGGCGACGACCATCGTTATCTGGAGCCGGAGATCAAGGCCGGAGTCGCCACGGTCTTCGTGGACCGCCCGGCCGGGAGGATCGATGCCGACGTCGTCCTGTCGGACAGCTTCGGCGGCGCCCGGGACGGTGTCGCCCACCTCATCGCCCACGGCCACCGCCGGATCGGTTTCATCGGCGACATGCCGCGCATCCACACCGCCGCCGAGCGGCTGCGCGGCTACCGGGCCGCCATGGAGGACGCCGGGATACCGGTCGAGGACGACTGGATGTCCCTGGGCGTCACCGATCCGCAGCGGGTGCGCAAGGCGGCCGAGAACATGCTCTCCGGCCCCTCGCCCGTCACCGCGGTCTTCGCCGGCAACAACCGTGTCACCGTCACCGTCGTCCGTGTCATCGCCGAGCGCGGACGCCCCGTCGCGCTCGTAGGCTTCGACGACATCGAGCTCGCCGACCTCCTGGAGCCCGGTGTCACCGTCGTCGCGCAGGACGCCGCGGCCCTCGGACGTACCGCCGCCGAGCGCCTCTTCCGCCAGCTCGACGGGAATCTCATCGCCCCGGAACGCATCGAACTCCCGACCCGGCTGATCACCCGTGGCTCGGGGGAACTGCCGCCGTCGCACTGAGCCCCGGCCGCACCGGCGCCCCGCCCGGGGCGCCGGTCCTCACCGAGGCTCCGCGGACACGTCCGGAGCCGCCCTGGCGTATGTCCGGCGAGCCTCCTGCGCACCCGGTCCGGCGGGCGGTCGCCTCGAACGCGACCGCGCACCGCCGCACCTTCGCTCCTCAGTGGCCCGAAACCGTCAGATCCCCCCGGCGCGGGACCGCGAAGGCCTCCAGTTCGGGGCGGGTCAGACCCGTCGTCCGGGCCACCTCCGGGATGTCCAGGGCGCCGCAGTCCAGGCCGCGCAGCAGGTAGCCGCTGAGGGCCTTGGCGGTGGCCGGTTCGTCCATGACGTCGCCGGAGGTGTGGCCGGCGTAGCGGGCGAGGCGGGCGGCGGCCTGTTCGAAGCCCTCGCGGTAGAAGGCGAAGACGGCCGCGTAACGGGTCGGGAGGTGGCCGGGGTGCATGTCCCAGCCCTGGTAGTAGGCGCGGGCCAGGGCGCGGCGGGTGAGGCCGTAGTGCAGGCGCCAGGCGTCGTGGACCTGTTGGGTGGGGCCGACGGGCAGGACGTTGGTGGAGCCGTCGGAAAGGCGTACGCCGGTGCCCGCGGCGGCGACCTGCATGATCGCCTTGGCGTGGTCGGCGGCCGGGTGGTCGCTCGCCTGATGGGCCGCCGAGACGCCGAGGCAGGCGCTGTAGTCGAACGTGCCGTAGTGCAGTCCGGTGGCGCGGCCCTCCGCGGCCTGGATCATGCGGGCGACGGTCGCGGTGCCGTCCGTGGCGAGGATCGACTGGCTGGTCTCGATCTGGATCTCGAAGCCGATCCGGCCGGGCTCCAGGCCGCGCGCCTTCTCGAACTCCTCGACCAGCCGGACCATGGCGGTGACCTGTTCCGGGTACGTCACCTTGGGCAGGGTGAGGACGAGGCCGTCGGGCAGGCCGCCCGCCTCCAGCAGACCCGTCAGGAAGATGTCGAGGGTGCGGATGCCCCGGTCGCGGACGGGTGCCTCCATGCACTTCATGCGGATGCCCATGTACGGGGCGGCGGTGCCGTCCGCGTACGCCCCGGCGATCAGCCGGGCGGCACGGGCGGCCGTCGCGTCCTCCTCGGCGTCGGGGCGTGGGCCGTAGCCGTCTTCGAAGTCGACACGCAGGTCCTCGACGGGTTCGCGCTCCAGCTTGTCCCGGACACGGTCGTACACGGGCCCGGCGAGCTCGTCGGTGAGGCCGAGAACCGCGGCGAAGGACGCGGCGTCCGGGGCGTGTTCGTCGAGTGCGGCGAGGGCGCGGTCGCCCCAGGTGCGGATGGTGTCCGCGGCGAACGCGTCTCCGGGCACGTACACGGTGTGCACGGGTTGCCGGGTGCCGGGGTCTCCCGGATAGCGGCGCTCCAGTTCGGCGTCGACGGGGGCGAGCGAGGCGCTGATCGCTTCGGTGACGGCACCCGCGAGGCTCGTCGCCACCTTCTCCTGCTGACCCTGACCCATCCCACACCCTCCTGTTTTCCGCAGTACGGAATCCACAATCCGTAGAGCGAAGTTATCCGGCCGACTTCCCGCGGGTCAACACCCTCTTGGATCGCGGGACACTCGTCGGCCGTGCCGCGTTCACTCCCGCCTCGGCCGATTCGGGCACACTTTCCCGGTTCCTTCTTCCCCTCCGGTGTCGTGCACCCCCATCCTGACTCGCGACCGAAGGAGCACGCGTGCCCGACTCCAGCAGAGTGACCCGACGCGCGGGACCCAGAACCGCGGTGGCCGCCGCCGCGGCCATGCCCCTGCTCACCACGGCGCAGGCCTCCGCCACCCGGAGCGGCCGCCCCCGCCTCGACGTCATGACCTACAACCTGCGCTACGCGAGCACCGCGGAGCCCAACATCTGGGCGGTGCGCCGTCCCGTGATGCGCGAGCTGCTGCGGGGCGATCCGCCCCATGTCATGGGCACTCAGGAGGGTCTCCACCGGCAACTGCTCGACGTCGGGTCCGATCTCGCGCCGCACTTCGAGTGGATCGGCACCGGCCGGGAGGGCGGCAGCCGCGGCGAGTACGTGGCGGTCTTCTACGACACGCGCCGGCTGGCCCCGGTCGAGCACGGCACGTTCTGGCTCTCCGACACCCCTCGGGTGACCGGCTCGAACACCTGGGGCGCCGCGCTCCCCCGGATCGCCACCTGGGTGCGCTTTCGCGATCTGGCGGACGGCGGGCGGGAGTTCCACCTCCTCAACACCCACCTGGACCACGCGAGCCAGTACGCGCGGACGCGGGCCGCCGAGCTCATCGCCGAGCGGATCGCGGAGTTCGGCCCGTCGCTGCCGTGCCTGGTGACCGGGGACTTCAACGCGGCGGCGCACCGCAACGCCGCCTACGACATCCTGCTGGACGCCGGACTCACGGACACCTGGGACACGGCCGCCTCGCGCAGCGGGCTGTACGCGACCTTCCACGGCTACGCGCCGCTGGAACCGGACGGCGACCGCATCGACTGGATCCTCGCCACGGGCGGAGTCCAGGTGCACCGGGCGTCGATCGACACGTTCGCGCGCGACGGCCGGTTCGCGAGCGACCATCTGCCCGTGCGGGCGTCGCTGGCCCTGGGGTGAACGAAGGCCCCCGCGGCCGGTGTTCCGGTCACGGGGGCCTCGCGGGGCACTGCGGGGATCAGCCCTTGCGGGTCTTGATCTCCTCGGTGAGCTGGGGGACGACGTCGAAGAGGTCGCCGACGACGCCGTAGTCGACGAGGTCGAAGATGGGCGCCTCGGCGTCCTTGTTGATCGCCACGATCGTCTTCGAGGTCTGCATGCCGGCGCGGTGCTGGATGGCGCCGGAGATGCCGGAGGCGATGTAGAGCTGCGGCGAGACGGACTTGCCGGTCTGGCCGACCTGGTTGGTGTGCGGGTACCAGCCGGCGTCGACCGCGGCACGCGAGGCGCCCACGGCCGCGCCGAGGGAGTCGGCGAGGTTCTCGATGACCGAGAAGTTCTCTGCTCCGTTGACGCCACGGCCGCCGGAGACGACGATCGCGGCCTCGGTCAGCTCGGGACGGCCGGTCGAGGCGCGCGGGGTGCGGGCGGTGACCTTGGTGCCGGTGGCCTTCTCCGAGAAGACGACCGCGAGGGCCTCGACCGCGCCGGCGGCCGGGGCGGCCTCCACGGCGGCCGAGTTCGGCTTGACCGTGATGACCGGGACGCCCTTGGCGATGCGGGACTTGGTGGTGAAGGAGGCGGCGAACGCGGACTGCGTGGCCACCGGACCCTCGTCGCCGGCCTCCAGGTCGGTGGCGTCGGTGATGATGCCCGAGCCGATACGGACCGCGAGGCGGGCCGCGATCTCCTTGCCCTCGGCGGAGGACGGGACGAGCACGGCGGCCGGGGAGACGGCGTCGTACGCGGCCTGGAGCGCGTCCACCTTCGGCACGACGAGGTAGTCGGCGTACTCGGCGGCGTCGTGCGTGAGGACCTTCACCGCGCCGTGCTCGGCGAGCGCGGCCGCGGTGTTCTCGGCACCGGGGCCCAGCGCGACGGCGACGGGCTCACCGATGCGGCGGGCCAGCGTCAGCAGTTCCAGGGTGGGCTTGCGGACGGCACCGTCCACGTGGTCGACATAGACGAGAACTTCAGCCATGGGAATGCACTCCTGCGGATTGCGAAGTCTGAGGGGAGGTGAGCGGGTTGGGCCTTGGCCGCGGCAACGGTCCGGGAGCGAGTCACGGACCCTCGGCGGCTAGATGAACTTCTGGCCCGCGAGGAACTCGGCGAGCTGCTTGCCGCCCTCGCCCTCGTCCTTGACGATCGTCCCGGCGGTGCGCGCCGGACGCTCGGTGGCGGAGTCGACCTTGGTCCAGGCGCCCGCGAGACCGACCTCGTCCGCCTCGATCTCCAGGTCTTCCAGGTCCCAGGACTGAACCGGCTTCTTCTTGGCGGCCATGATGCCCTTGAAGGACGGGTAACGCGCCTCGCCCGACTGGTCGGTCACCGACACGACCGCGGGCAGGGACGCCTGAAGCTGCTCGGAGGCGGTGTCGCCGTCACGACGGCCCTTGACCACGCCGTCCTCGACGGAGACCTCGGAGAGCAGCGTGACCTGCGGGACACCCAGACGCTCGGCCAGCAGGGCCGGAACGATGCCGGCGGTGCCGTCGGTGGACGCCATGCCGGAGACGACCAGGTCGAAGCCGGCCTTCTCGATCGCCTTGGCCAGCACCAGCGAGGTGCCGATCGCGTCGGTGCCGTGCAGGTCGTCGTCCTCGACGTGGATGGCCTTGTCCGCGCCCATCGACAGCGCCTTGCGCAGCGCGTCCTTGGCGTCCTCGGGGCCGACGGTCAGCACGGTGATCTCGGCGTCGTCCGCCGCGTCGGCGATCTGCAGCGCCTGCTCGACGGCGTACTCGTCGAGCTCGGACAGCAGACCGTCCACGTCGTCACGGTCGACGGTCAGGTCATCGGCGAAGTGCCGGTCGCCAGTGGCGTCGGGCACGTACTTCACAGTGACAACGATCCTCAAGCTCACGCCGGCTCTCCTACTGCATCGTCATTTCTGGGCTGCCTTCTTTCAGGCAGCATAGGCGCCTGAAGTGGCCGATCCCGGTCGGGGCGACCCGCGCCCCGAGCGAAATATTACTCACCAGTACACCCATCGGGCTGCCACTAAGCAAGCGCTTTGGACTGTGACCTTCGCAACTCTGTGTAACCGGTGAGTAGAACCGGCGAGTAGCTCCGGTGGCCGCTTCAGTCGCGCAGGCCGTTGAAGCGCCCCTGGTGATAGAGCAGCGGGCTGCCCGTACCCGTCGGATCACCCAGGACGACCTCGGCCAGGACGATCCGGTGATCCCCGGCAGGTACCCGCGCCACGACCCGGCACACCAGCCAGGCGAGGACGTCGTCGAGCACGGGAACCCCCTCGGGCCCATTGCTCCAACGGGTGGGCGAGCCGAACCGGTCGGCGCCGCTGCGGGCGAAGGTGGCAGCCAGCTCCCGCTGGTGCTCGCCGAGCACATGGACGCCGACATGGCCGGCCTCGGATATCGCGGGCCAGCTTGAGGCGCCGGTGCCGATGCCGAACGAGACGACCGGAGGGTCGGCCGAGACCGAGGTGAGCGAGGTGGCGGTGAACCCGACGGGCCCGCGGCCCCCCGAGGCGGTGATCACGGCCACACCCGCCGCGTGCCGCCGGAACACGGAGCGCAGCAGATCCGGGGAGGCGGGGTGCGGAGTGCCGAGGCCGGGCGTGGCCGTCATGGAACAGTCCTTCTGCGAGAGCCGACGTGGGGTTCCCGCCACCCGGGCGGAACCGGGAGCGGGCGACGGGCGTTGGCCGTTCAACAGCCCGGACCGCGCGCACCGGTGGTGCGGACTGCCGGATGCACGTCGACGAGCTCATGGAGAAGGGTTCCCGGGGACATACGGTCAGGCTGACGATAGGCGACGGGCGACGTCAAGGGCGTACCCGCATATGGGAGATGCCTCACCATGATCGTCACGGTTCAGACGGCCTCGCCGAGCGCCGCGATGACGTCCGCCTTGCGCGGCTGTCCGGTCGCCCGCCGCACGATCAGTCCGTCGGCGTCGAGCACCAGCACGGTGGGCGTCTTGAGGATGCCGAGATCGCGTACGAGGTCGAGGTGGTCCTCGGCGTCGATCTCCACGTGGGACACGCCGGGGACCATGCCGGCCACCTCGCCGAGCACCCGTCGGGTGGCGCGGCAGGGAGCGCAGAAGGCGCTGGAGAACTGCACCAGAGTGGCCCGTTCGCCGAGGCCCTCCCCCAACTCCGCCGCGCCGAGCCGCTTTCCGCCGTCACGCCCGCGCACACGCACCCTCCCGCTCCGCCGCCGGTGCAGCACTCCGTAGACGCTCGCCGCCGCGAGCACCAGCACACACACCACAAGTCCGTTCATCACCTGCACAAGCATTCACGAGACCGCAAAGATTCCCGGGGCCGCCCGGCGCCCTCGGTACGGAATGCTTGAAGCATGGACATCGATACGAGAGGGCCGCGGTTCGGTGCGGCCGTGACGACCGTCGTGCTGGCGGTGACGCTGATCACGGGGAGCGTCTGGCTGCTGGCGTGGCAGACCCTGGCGTTCGCCCTGGGCGCGGCGGGCGGCGTGACGCGCTCGCCGTACGGCTGGGTCTTCCGGAAGGCGGTACGGCCGCGGCTCGGGCCGCCGACGGAGTTCGAGGCGCCGGAGCCCCCGCGGTTCGCGCAGGCGGTCGGGCTCGCCTTCGCGGTGGTGGGCCTGATCGGCTGGACCGCGGGTCCGCAGTGGCTGGGGTCGGCGGCAACCGGGTGCGCCCTGGCCGCGGCGTTTCTCAATGCCGCGTTCGGGTACTGCCTCGGGTGTGAGATGTACCTGGTTGTGCGTCGCGTGACGGTACGCGCTAAGTAAAGACGGGTTAAAACTCCGAGGTGGATCAAGGGAGCGACGTGACGAGGATCTCGCCGTTCCACGGCACCGGGGCTGGCCTCCCGTCCGTTCTTCGGGCACGATCTGCGCAATGCCGTAAACCTACGGCTGCGTAACTTTCCCGCCGGGAGACCCCTTCCCAGGCAGAGAGAAGGGTCCACCCCGTCCATGGCAGAGCTTGTCTACCGTCCCGTCGTCGGCCTCGCCCAAACGCTCTTCAAGGCGTGGGACCTCAAGATCGACTGCAAGGGATCGGAGAACATTCCGCGCTCGGGCGGCGCCGTGCTGGTCAGCAACCACATCAGCTACCTGGACTTCATCTTCGACGGCCTGGCCGCCCTGCCGCAGAAGCGCCTGGTGCGTTTCATGGCGAAGGAATCGGTCTTCCGGCACAAGATCTCCGGTCCGCTGATGCGGGGCATGAAGCACATTCCCGTGGACCGTCAGCAGGGCGAGACCGCGTACCAGCACGCGCTGGACTCGTTGCGTTCCGGTGAGATCGTCGGCGTCTTCCCCGAGGCGACCATCTCCCAGTCCTTCACGCTGAAGAGCTTCAAGTCCGGTGCCGCGCGCATGGCCCAGGAGGCCGGCGTTCCCCTCATCCCCATGGCTCTGTGGGGCACCCAGCGGCTGTGGACCAAGGGCCATCCGCGCAACTTCAAGCGCAGCCACACCCCGATCACCATCCGGGTCGGCGAGCCCGTGGAGGCCCCTCAGGACCAGTACGCGGGCGCCATCAGCCGGCGGCTGCGCGAGCGGGTCCAGGAGCTGCTCGAAGCGGCGCAGCGCGCCTATCCCGTACGCCCCAAGGGTCCGGACGACACCTGGTGGATGCCCGCCCACCTCGGCGGCACCGCGCCGACCCCCGAAGAGGTGCGCGCGGCCGAGGCCCGCTGAACCGTCCCGCAGGCGTGCCCCGCGCGCCGAGTCGTCATGCCGGGGCGTGGACGGTGATCCGCGCCCCGGGGCTGAACTTCTGGAGCAGCTCGGCGAGTTCGGCACCCGCGGCCTCGACGTCGGCGACCGGCATCGGGGCCAGGCTCTCCAACAGGAAGACCGCCGAGGCCGATTGCCCGGTGAGCCGGGTGCGCGGTCCCTGGCGCCAGTTCCAGCGGCGGCAGGTGACTCCGCTGTCGTCGCGCCACACCACCTCGCCCGCGTCGGGGTGTTCGACAACCTCCTCGCCGCCCGCGACGGTCACGAAGTCCTCGTCTCCCGCGGCCCGCACCAGGCGCATCGCGCCCCGGATGTGGTCGGTGTCCTCGCCGCCGACGGGGATCAGGTGGGCCACGCTGATCGCGTTGTAGATGTCCACCAGGACGTTGATCCGCGGCAGGCCCGCGTCCGAGAGCGCCCGTCTGGCCAGCGCCTCCGCGGAGTTGCGGGTGCGTGAGGGCTTGGAGCCGAACGCCGTGTAGATCTCGCGCCAGGCCGCCATGTGCGGGTCCTCGTGCGGAGCCCGCCCGCCCAGTCGGCCGGCCAGCCGTCGGGCCGCGTCGTCCAGGAGGGCCGAAGTCCCTTCGGTACTGGGCGCGTTGACCAGTCCGTCGGCCTCGACGGCGACATGGGTGAATCCGGGCGCGAGGGCGCGCACCTCGTCGGACACGGTGAGTGTGGGAGTCATCGTCTGCCTGGCCTCAGAGTGCGGTGGGGAGCGTCCGCGACAGGGACAGCCGGTCGGGGGCTGCCTTCAGGACGCCGACCACGAGCGGGTGAGGTTCAGCGTACAACTCCGGATAGTCCATCTCATTGCACTCCGGGTCGGGCGTGAAGGCCAGCCGCTCACCGCCGAGGGAGAACTGCGCGTCCACGCCGGGCTTGTTGCCACGGGGATCCTGCCGGTGCCAGGCGCCGTCGAGGCGTACGGCGACGAGTCCGTGCACCTCCTCGAACTTCTGGTAGCAGAACGCGGTCGGGATGTCCTCGGCCCGCAGCAGGGCGGCCAGCGCGTGAGCCTTGGCGTAGCAGATCCCGGTACGCCGCTCCAGTACGTCGGAGGCGCGCCAGGTGACCCGTGGGTCGCCGGAGTCGAACGAGTGCGGGATGGTGTCCCGCACGAACTCGAACGCGAGGCGCGCATAGGCATACGAGTCAGCGGCCCCCTCGGCGAGGCGCCCGGCCGTCTCACGGACGAGCGGATGATGATGGTCGACAACCTCGTCGGCGGCCAGGTACGCGGACAGGTCGCTGGTTTTCTGGATCAGCTCCATGCCCGGAGAGCATAGGAACGCGGCCGCCCGAGAGTCAATGACTTTTCAGGCGACCGCATATCTATGCATTGCTGCGCGGTCCGCGAGGGGGCGGACACGCCCACCCGGGGAACGGCCGGAGCGTCCCCGCTAGCGCTGGGCCATCTCCTCCTTGAGCGCGGCCACGAACCCGTCGACGTCGTCCTCGGTCGTGTCGAAGGCGCACATCCAGCGGACGTCACCCGCGGTCTCGTCCCAGAAGTAGAAGCGGTAGCGCTTCTGCAGCCGCTCGCTCACGTCGTGCGGGAGCCGGGCGAAGACCGCGTTCGCCTGGACCGGGTAGAGGATCTCCACTCCGTGCACGGCGCGGACGCCCTCGGCCAGTCGCTGCGCCATCTCGTTGGCGTGCCGGGCGTTGCGCAGCCACAGGTCCTTGGCGAGCAGCGCCTCCAACTGCACCGAGACGAAGCGCATCTTGGAGGCGAGCTGCATCGACAGCTTCCGCAGATGCTTCATGTGGCTGACGGCGTCCCGGTTCAGGACGACGACGGCCTCGCCGAACAGCGCGCCGTTCTTCGTGCCGCCCAGCGACAGGATGTCGACGCCGACCGCGTTGGTGAACGTCCGCATCGGGACGTCCAGCGAGGCGGCCGCGTTGGATATCCGGGACCCGTCCAGGTGCACCTTCATGCCGTGCGCGTGGGCGTGGTCGCAGATCGCACGGATCTCGCCGGGCGTGTAGAGCGTGCCCAGTTCGGTGCTCTGGGTGATCGAGACGACCTGCGGCATCGCACGGTGCTCGTCGTCCCAGCCGTACGCCTGCCGGTCGATCAGCTCGGGTGTGAGCTTGCCGTCGGGTGTGGGCACCGTGAGCAGCTTGAGGCCGCCCATCCGCTCGGGGGCGCCGCCCTCGTCGACGTTGATGTGCGCGCTCTCCGCGCAGATCACCGCGCCCCAGCGGTCGGTGACCGCCTGGAGGGCGACCACGTTCGCGCCGGTGCCGTTGAAGACCGGGAAGGCCTCCGCGCCGGCACCGAAGTGGCTGCGGACGATCCCCTGGAGGTTGTCCGTGTAGTCGTCCTCGCCGTACGCGACCTGGTGCCCGCCGTTGGCCAGGGCCAGGGCGGCGAGCACCTCGGGGTGGGCCCCCGCGTAGTTGTCGCTGGCGAAACCGCGGACGGCCGGGTCGTGATGACGCCGGGCGTCGGTCTTCGCAGGATTCACGGCTTCTCGGTCAGCCACAGACGCTTTCCGTTCACTTCACCGGCGGGCCGGTCCCAGACGCCGACGATGGACTCGGCGAGTTCCTTGACGTCCGTGAAGCCCGCGAACTTCGCGTTCGGTCGCTCGGCGCGCATCGCGTCGTGCACCAACGCCTTCACCACCAGGATGGCAGCCGCGGAGGTCGGGCCGTCCGCGCCCTCGGCGACACCGGCCTTGCGGAAGTAGTCCGCCATGGCCAGCGTCCACGCCTCGGCCGCGGCCTTGGCCGCGGAGTAGGCGGCGTTGCCCGCGGTGGGATTGCTCGCACCGGCGGCGCTGATCAGGACGTACCGGCCGCGGTCGCTGCTCTGCAGCGCCTCGTGGAAGGCGAGCGTGGTGTGCTGCACGGTGCGGATGAGCAGCAGTTCGAGCAGGTCCCAGTCGTCGAGGACCGTCTTGGTGAAGGTCTCGCTGCCGCGCCAGCCGCCGACGAGGTGGACGAGTCCGTCCACGCGGCCGAAGTCCTTCTGGATGCGCGTCGCCCAGTCGCGGGTCGACTGCAGGTCGAGCAGGTCGACGGTGTCGCCGACGACGGTGGAGCCGCCGTGCGCGTAGCGGGCCGCGTCCACGGCCTCCGCCAGCCGCTCCGGGTCGTTGTCCGCGCCGATGACGGTCGCGCCCGCCTCGGCGAGTGCGAGCAGTGCCGCCCGGCCGGCGGGTCCACCCGCACCCGCCACCGCGATCACCGCACCGCTGAGAGCCCCGTTCCCCATGGTCTTCGCCTCCTGAGCAATGTTCTCGCTACCGCGGTCGGTCACGCGGCGACCCGCTCGGAGCCGGCCGCGGTGATGCCCTTGGTGGAGGCGATCACGTTCTTCAGCTTTTTGGAGAGCGCCTCATAGAACATGCTCAGGGGAAACTCGTCCGGAAGCACGTCGTCGACGAGCTTGCGGGGCGGCTGGGACAGGTCGAGGGCGTCGGGACCCTTGGCCCAGCGGGAGCCCGGGTGCGGGGCGAGGTAGGTGGCGACCAGCTCGTAGGCCTTGAACCAGTGGACGAGCTTGGGGCGGTCGATACCGGCCCGGTAGAGCTCCTCGATCTCGGAGCAGAGCTGGTTGGTGACCTGCGGGGCGCGCTGCCAGTCGATGTGCAGCTTGTTGTCGGTCCAGCGGACGACGTCGTGCTTGTGCAGGTACGCGAAGAGGAGCTGGCCGCCGAGGCCGTCGTAGTTGCGGACGCGGTCGCCGGTGAGGGGGAAGCGGAACATCCGGTCGAAGAGCACGGCGTACTGCACGTCGCGGCCGTGCGCGTTGCCCTCGGACTCCAGCTTCACGGCCTCCTTGAAGGCGGTGAGGTCGCAGCGCAGCTCCTCCAGGCCGTACATCCAGAACGGCTGGCGCTGCTTGATCATGAAGGGGTCGAACGGCAGGTCGCCGTGGCTGTGGGTACGGTCGTGGACCATGTCCCAGAGCACGAAGGCCTTCTCGCAGCGCTCCTGGTCGTCGACCATGGCGGCGATGTCCTCGGGCAGTTCGAGGCCCAGGGTGTCCACGGCGGCGTCGGTGACGGCACGGAAGCGCGCGGCTTCGCGGTCACAGAAGATGCCGCCCCAGGAGAAGCGCTCGGGCGCCTCGCGCACCGCGATCGTCTCCGGGAAGAGAACGGCCGAGTTGGTGTCGTAGCCCGCGGTGAAGTCCTCGAACGTGATGCCGCAGAAGAGCGGGTTGTCGTACCGGGTGCGCTCCAGTTCGGACAGCCATTCGGGCCACACCATGCGCAGCACGACCGCTTCGAAGTTGCGGTCCAGGTTGCCGTTCTGCGTGTACATCGGGAAGACGACCAGGTGCTGGAGGCCGTCCTCGCGGTTCGCGGCGGGCTGGAAGGCCAGCAGCGCGTCCAGGAAGTCGGGCACCTGGAAGCCGCCGTCGGCCCAGCGGCGCAGGTCCTTCACGAGGGCCTCGTGGTACGCGGCGTCGTGGGGCAGCAGCGGGGAGAGCCGCTCGACCGCGTCTATGACCCGGCGCACCGCCAGGTCGACGTCGGAGGCGTCGGGGGCGCCGTCCGCCTCGAAGTCGATGGAGCCGTCCTTGGACTGCCAGGGCCGGATCTCCTCGACGGCATCCTTGAGCACAGGCCATGCCGGGTGCTCCACCACCCTGGCCACGGGAGGAACCCGCTCCTCCGTACCCACCTGCACAAGAACTTCCGTCATGTCCCATCCTCCACAGGAAAACCTCGCGTATGGACACCGTATGTATCCGAGGTTCCTTTCCGCAAGTGGGATCTCGGGAGATTATCCTGCGCACCCCCCGCCTTCACCGCTCTTTTTCCTGCCGGACACCGTCGATGCGATGACATGCGCCACAGCCTGCTGGGCTGCGCGGGCATCCGCGAGGAGTTCGGGGAAGCCGAAGAACCCGTGGAACATGCCGGAGTAGTGGTTCTCCGTGACCGGTACTCCGCCTTCCCTGAGCCGTGCGGCGTACGCGTGGCCCTCGTCACAGAGGGGATCGAAGCCCGCCGTCACGACGTGGGCGGGCGGCAGACCGTGCGGGTCGGCCACCATGGGAGAGGCCCAGGGATGGGCGCGGTCGCCGCCGGGACCGAAGTACTGCTCGGCGAACCAGCGGCCCTGCGTCGCCGTGAGGAAGTACCCGGGGCCGTCGAACGAGCCCGCGCGGCGCCGCGACCGCGCGTCCGTCGCCGGGTAGACGAGCACCTGGAGCGCGATCTCCGGGCCGCCCCGGTCACGGGCGATGATCGCGGAGACGGCCGCGAGGTTGCCGCCCGCGCTGTCGCCGGCGACGACCAACGCGCCCTCGTCCGCGCCCAGTTCACCGAGGTGCCCGGCGGCCCAGCACAGCGCCGCGTACGCGTCCTCGACGGCCGCGGGGAAGCGCGCCTCCGGGGCGAGCCGGTAGTCGACCGAGACGACGGCCGCGTCCGCGTCCCTGCACAGGGCCCGCGCGATCGAGTCGTGCGTGTCCAGGCCTCCGATGACCCAGCCGCCACCGTGGAAGAAGACCACCGTGGGGCGCGCGGACACGGCGGGTCCGGAGCCGACCGCCTCGGACACGGCCGGCCCGGTGCCGGAAGCCGAGGCCGGCAGATAGACACGTACGGGTATGTCCGGCGCCCCCTCGGGGCCGGGTACCGACCGGTCCTCGACCGACCCGACCGCCGGCGGCTCGAAGGGCCACGCGGGCGCGGCCGCCAGGATGCGGCGGGCCTCCGCCGCATCGGTCACGGTGCCCCCGATGTCGGGGAAGTGGGACTTGACGGCGTCGACGAAGGCGAGGACGTCGGGGGTGGGTCGGGTCGGCATCGCGGCACCTCTTCCGGGGCGGGCTCCCCCGACGGACGAGGGGGCCGGCTGGACGGATCACCTCACACGGCAGGGACATGACTACCGAGCGGATCCCGAAGAGGCAAGGGCCATGACCGCGGCGCGGATCTCCGTCCGACACTCCCATCAGGGCGTGTACGCCCGACACTCCCATTGCACCGCGTAGGAACGGGTACATAGCACAGCCAGGCCATTAGGCTGCGGCCTTGCCGCGTGGACGCCCCCGTCGGAACCACGCGCGAGCCGAGCCGCCGTCGACGGAAGCGAGTCGAATCTTGAACTTCCTCACCATCGGTCACCGCGGAGTGATGGGTGTCGAACCCGAGAACACCGTCCGTTCCTTCATCGCCGCCCAGAACGCGGGCCTCGACCTGATCGAACTCGATCTGCATCTGAGCAAGGACGGCGCCCTCGTCGTCATGCACGACGCCGAAGTGGACCGTACGACCGACGGCTCGGGGCCGATCGCCGAGAAGACGCTCGCGGAGCTGCGCACGCTGGACGCGGGGCGCGGGGAGCGCGTTCCCGTCTTCGAGGAGGTCCTGGAGGCCGTCAGGACGCCGTTGCAGGCCGAGATCAAGGATGTCGCGGCGGCCAGGGCACTGGCCGAGGTGATGCACCGGCACGACCTGCTCGGGCGGGTCGAGGTGTCGTCGTTCCACGACGAGGCGATCGCCGAGGTCGCCCGGCTGGTCCCGGGTGTCCGTACCGCGCTGATCGCCAGCCGCTACGGCACCGATGTCGTGGACCGTGCCGTGGAGGTCGGCGCCGCGACCGTCTGCCTCAACATCCGCAGGCTGACCCTGGAGGTCGTCGAACGGGCCCGCAAGGCCGACCTGCGGATCATCGGCTGGGTGGTGAACACCCAGGACCAGCTCCGGCTGGTGCGCGCCCTGGAACTGGACGGCGCCACGACCGACTACCCCGAGATCAAGCGCACGGGCCGCTTCACGGCGTAGCCCTGCGAGGCGCGCGGCGACACCGACGGGCGAATCGGCCGGGACCGGTCCGAGCGGCCCGTCGGTGTCCGTGGTCCAGGACCCCGGCGCCGCCTCCGCGGGCGCCCGGTTCGCGCGACGGTCACGGACGCGAGCCCGGGTGGCGTCCGCCGCGGGCACCCGGGCCACGGCACCGGGCGACGCGCTCAGGCCAGCGGCTTGACCAGCAGTTCGAAGCGCAGGTCGTCGCGCTGCGGGATACCGAAGCGCTCGTCGCCGTACGGGAAGGGTGTCATCCGCCCCGTACGGCGGTAGCCGCGCCGCTCGTACCAGGCGATGAGGTCCTCGCGTACGGAGATCACGGTCATGTGCATCTCCGTGGCGCCCCACGCCTCGCGGACCGTCCGCTCCGCCTCGGCGATGATCACCTTGCCGAGTCCGCCGCCCTGGAGCGCCGGACTGACCGCGAACATGCCGAAGTAGGCGTGGTCGCCGCGGTGCTCCAACTGGCAGCAGGCGACGATCGTGCCGTCCCGCTCGACGGTCAGCAGCCGGCTGTCGGGCGCCTCGACGACGGCGCGTACCGCCTCGGCGTCGGTCCGCTGTCCCGCGAGGATGTCCGCCTCCGTGGTCCAGCCGACGCGGCTGGAGTCCCCTCGGTACGCCGAGTCGATCAGGGCGACCAGAGCGTCCACATCGCTGTCGGTGGCTTCGCGGAACGTCAGTCCGGTGGCGGCGGCGGTTTCCATGGGGGCTGTTCTCCGATCGGTGGCGCGGCTGGGCACGCCAGAGCGTATCCCTCCTCTAGGCTCCGGGTGCATGGTGCATGTACTGAGCAGCCGGACCCTGCTGCGCCCGGCCGACCCGGAGCGCTCGCGCGCCTTCTACGGCGGGCAGCTCGGCCTCCCCGTCTACCGCGAGTTCGGTACGGGGCCCGAGCGCGGGACCGTGTACTTCCTCGGCGGCGGATTCCTGGAGGTCGCCGGCCGGTCCGCGACAACGCCCTCCCCCGCGCTGAAACTGTGGCTCCAGGTCGCGGACGTGGCGGCTGCCCACGAGGAGCTGTCGGCCGCCGGTGTCGAGGTGGTGCGCGGGCCGGTGCGGGAGCCCTGGGGGCTGATCGAGATGTGGATCGCGGACCCGGACGGAACGGAGATCGTGGTGGTCGAGATCCCGGCCGATCATCCACTGCGGTACCGGCCCTGACGCAGCGGGCGGCGCCCGGATGGCCGGTGTTCCGCGGCGGGCTTAGCGTGCTGAAGGGGCTCGCTGCGGAAGGAACCTCATGAAGCTCGACAGGCCGGTGACCGGCGGACCCTGCTGGACGGAGCTCGGCACCGACGATCTGGAGGGTGCCAAGGCCTTCTACGCCGATCTGTTCGGCTGGCGTGCGGAGACGGACCCGCGTCAGGAAGCGGGCGGATACACGGTCGCGCACCTCGGGGACCTGGCCGTCGCGGGGATCTCCCCGGTCTACCAGGAGTCCCAGCCGGTCGCCTGGAACGTGTCGTTCGCCGTGCTCGACGTGGACGCGACCGCGGCTGCCGTGGCGGCCGCCGGCGGAACCATCGTGCTCGCCCCGATGGACGTGCTCGACGTGGGCCGTTTCGCGGTCGCCTTCGACCCCGGCGGTGCCGCCTTCCAGATGTGGCAGGCGCGGGCCTTCTCCGGTGCGGGCCTGTTCAACGCGCCGGGCGCGCTCGGCTGGGTGGAGCTCCTGACCCGGGCCCCGGACCGGGTGACCGAGTTCTACACGACGGTGTTCGGCTGGAGCGTGCGGCCCTCGGACTACTACCCGCAGTGGGGCATCGACGGCGCCGACTTCGGCGGCATGATCACGATGGACGAGAACTTCGCGCACGAGGTGCCCTCGCACTGGCTGCCCTACTTCGCCGTCGAGGACGTGGACGCCACGGCGAACGCGGTCCTCATCGCGGACGGCCACCTGCTGATGGAGCCCGTCTCGCAGCCCAACGGCCGACGCCTGGCGGTCGCGCGGGACCGGCAGGGCGCGGCCTTCGGGATCTACTCGGAGGGCGAGAAGACCTGATCCGCCGGGACCGCCGCCGGAACCACCGCCAGGACGGCGTCAGGCACGCGGCAGTCTCAGCCTGCCTTCCAACTGCCCGAGCAACTCGCCCAGGAGTCCCGCCAGTTCACGCTGGCGTTCCGGGTCGATCCCGGACAGGACACCGGTCTCGTAGGCGAGCTGATCGGGGAGGACTCCGTCGACCAGGGCGCGTCCCGCGTCGGTCAGCCGGACGTGCGCGACCCGGCGGTCACGGGGGTCACCGCGCCGTTCGACCAGACCGCGCTCGGTGAGCTGCTTGAGCCGCTTGGTGACGGCGGCGCCGGAGGAGAAGGTCTCGCGGGCGATCTCACTGGGGGTCAGCTCGTGCCCGGTGCGGCGCAGCGTCCCGAGCACGTCGAACTCGGGGCGGGTGAGTCCGGCCCGGCGTAGGGGCGCGTCCTCGGCCTGCTGAAGGAGCGCGGCACAGCGGTTGACCCGCCCGATGACCTCCATGGGCCCGGTGTCGAGATCCGGCAGTACGGTTCCCCACTGGCGCACGACACCCGCCACGGTGTCGACGGGCACCGGCCGACCCGGCGACGGGTCACCGTGCGAGGCCGGACCGCCTCCCGGCGTCGGGTCATGGCCGGAGACGGGACCTCCTCCGCCCGGCACCGGGCCGCCGCCCGGGATCGCGTCGCCGTCCGCCGCTCCGCGCCCGTCCGCTGTCGTCATGCCTGTGCGCCCTCCCGGCAGTGCAGTCCCTGGCGTCGTACCGTCGCCGCGAGCGTACGGTGTCCGGCCTGCTCCGCCCGCATCACCCGCTCCTCCGGCAGGGCGCGCCGCCACCATTCGCCGGACGCGGCGTCCGTGACGGAGCGCAGGTCCACCACGGCGGCGGACAGGCCGCGGCGGGCGGACTCCAGGGCGCCGGATTCCGGGTGCTCCTCGGCGAGCAGCCCGGTGGCGTGTTCCCGGGCACGCACCACCGTGGAGAGCGCCTCCTCGATACGGTCGCCGGCCCGTCGGTCGGTCACGGCGACGGCGGCGACGAAGCCGACCAGCGCGCCCACGAGGGTGTCCAGGACCCGGTCCGTGATCAGTCGGCCGGGCTGCTGGGCGTGCGCGAACTCGGTGATCAGCAGGGCCATGGGGGTCACACAGACGCTGCCGAGCCAGTAGTTGCGGCCGATCAGTGCCTCGGCGCCGAAGTTCAGGGCCAGGCAGCACAGGACGAGGACCGCCTGGCCGACGTGGGCGAGCGGGGCGAGGACGGCGAACGCCAGCACGCCGACGAGGTTGCCGACCACCCGCTGGACACCCCGGCTCCAGGTCAGCGTGACGTTGGCCTGGTAGAGGGAGGCGGCGGTGACCAGCGCCCAGTAGGGGCGGCCGACGCCGAGCGCGAGCGAGACGTACCCGGCGAGGGCGCAGCCGAGCGCGGTGCGCAGGACGATGGGGGCGAGCGGGGCGAGGCGGCCGAGCAGCGGCCGCGGCCCGAAGGGGAGCGCGGCCTCGACACCGAGGAGTTCGTCGGCGGCGTCCCCGAGGCCGTCGGGGCGCGGGACGGGTCCGGCGCCTGAGAGTTCGCGGGCCCAGCGGCGCAACCGCTCGGGCTCCGTGGCGGCGGGCGCGGCGAGCGCGACCTCGGCCCGTACGACGAGTCGTTCGAGGGCACGCCGGGGCCCGGAGCGGGCGCCGGCGGACAGCAGCGACTGCCAGGCCGCGTGCACGGCGGCCGCCGCGGCGGCGCGGGCACGGGTGTCGTACGGCGCCCCGACGGACACCGCCGCCGTGTTCAGCGCGTACGCGGTGGCACGCCGCTCAGGGCCGTGCGGGCGTACGAGCCCGGGGGCCATGCCGACGATCCAGGCCCAGGCTCCGGCCGCCGCGCCCAGCGCGAGGTGACCCGGCACCTGGCCGAGAGTCTGCGGCACGAACAGGGAGGCCGAGGAGATGAAGGAGAGGACCACGGGCCCCGGCGGGCCGATGCGCGTGGCGTCGCACAGGGTCTTCTGCGCGGCGGCGAGCAGCGCGCCGACGGTGACCAGCAGGACGGCGTTCGTGGTGAGCGAGGCCGTGACGAGCGCGACGCCCAGTCCGCCGAGCATTCCCGCCACCACCCAGGCCAGGGCGCGGGCCCGTGCGGCGTACGGACGGCTGTGGGCGTAGAGCGCGCAGAGCGACCCGGCCATGGTGTACATCGCCAGATCCAGCCGGCCGATGGCCAGCAGCGTCAGATTCGGCGGGGCGACCGCGACGACGACGCTCAGCGCGGGCTTGAACCAGATGTCGGAGGGTCTGCCGAGGCGCAGCACACCGGCCAGCGGAAGCCGGCGGGCGCGTGAGGGGCCGGGAGGGGTCGCACTGCTCATGGCCATAACCTTAGCAGGTGTTTTACTTGTAAATCATTTCCGGGGCGGCGCTCCCACCTGCGGTGCACTCCCGCACGCTCCCCCATGTACACCCTTGCGCTCGTATGCGCACCGGTCACCCGGGGCATGCCCTGACCGACTGTCCGATGTCCGGCACCGCTGCCCGGCACCACCGCCCGGCATCGCGCGTCCCGCATCGCGTGTCCGACATCGTCGAGCGGGGAGGTACGCGGTGCACGGACCGGCTTCACCCGGCTGGCTGCTCGTCGCGCTGTGCGCGGCGACCGGGGCCTACTGCCTGCTGCGGATGCGCAGCCCGGTCGAGGAACAGCGCCGCACCGCTGGGGGCGAGGCACTCATGGGGTTCGGCATGGCCGCGATGGCCGTACCGGGGGCCGTGGTGACTCCGCCGCACTGGGCCTGGCTCGCCTGCGCGGTCGTCTTCGGCGTCACCGCGCTGCGCACCCTCTGGAGCGCCCGCACCAGCCCGCACCACCTGCACCATCTGATGGGGACCTCCGCGATGGTCTACATGGCGGCCGTGATGGCCGCGTCCCCGGCCCACCACGTCCACGGGGGGACAGGAGTCCCCGTCGTCACCGGAGTTCTCCTCCTCTACTTCACCGGCTACGTACTGCGCTCGGGCGTCCGCCTCCTGCCCCTGGCCGTCGCGTCGGGACCGACCCGGCGCGCCGTCGGCTGGGGCGACCGCCCCGAACTCTCCCGGGCCTGCCGCCTGTCGATGGGGATCGCGATGCTGGCGATGCTGGTCGCGCTCTGACCGCCCCGCTCCCGGCGGGACTTGACGCCGAGGGCTCCTCGGGACCCGGCCGACCCGGCATCCGGTCACCCTCCGGAGCCGAGGCCACCGGAGGGGAACCCGGACGCGCACGAAACCGTGGCGTACGTCACTTGGGGTCGCTGCCCGTATCCAGCGGTGGCGCCCCGCTCATAGGCTTCGGCCATGATGGTCCCCGCGGCACTGTTGCTGCTCGGCGCCCTGGCCTCCGTGGTCGCTCCGCGACTGCTCGCCCGGGCGGACTGGCCGGACCGGGAGCCGGTGGTCGCCCTGTGGGTGTGGCAATGCGTGGTCGCGGCCGTCCTGCTGTGCTGCGTCCTGTCGATGACGCTCAGCGCCTCCGCCGCCTGGGTGGCCGTGCGCGGCCATGTCTTCGACGGCGCGCCCGCGTCGGTCGTGGACGCGTACGCACTGAGCGCGGGAAGCCCCTGGGCCGCCGCCACGGCGGTGACGCTCGCGTGCGGAGGCGCCTGGACCGCGGCGATGCTGGCACGCGAGATCGTCCGGGCCCGGCTGCGCCGCCGGCAGAACCGGGCCGAACTCCTCGTGCGCGCACCGCTGTTGCCCGGCGAGAAGCCCGAAGCCGATCGCCTCGTCGTCCTGGAGGGGGAGCGCCCCGACGCCTGGTGGCTGCCCGGCGCCGCTCCTCAACTGGTCATCACCACAGGGGCGTTGCGCCGCCTCAAGGGGCGTCGGCTGGACGCCGTACTCGCCCACGAACAGGGGCACGCCCGGGCCAGGCACGACTGGCTGCTGCACTGCTCGGGGGCCCTGGCCAACGGTTTTCCGCAAGTACCGGTGTTCGCCGCGTTCCGCGACGAGATGCACCGGCTGGTCGAACTCGCCGCCGACGACGTGGCGTCGCGCCGCTTCGGCCGGCTCACGATCGCTCTCGCGCTCGTCGAACTCAACGAGGACCGGGGCGTGTTCGGACCGTGCCCCACCCCGGACGCGCACGTCCCGCGGCGCGTCGACCGGCTTCTCACTCCCCGGGACCGGCTCACGACCGGCCGCCGGCTCCAACTGACCGCGGCGGCCGCGTTGGTGCCGGTGGTACCGGTCCTCGTGGCGTTCGTGCCGGGGCTGCGGGCCCTGGGCTAAGGGCTGTCGGCCTCGCGCCACCCGCCCGGGCCCCTCGCCAACAGCGGCGGCGGCAGGCAGCGGCGTCTTGACCGGCACGGGACCGCCACGAAGGATCTCCCTCATGACCGTCAAGGCTGTGCTCTTCGACTTCTCCGGGACCCTCTTCCGTGCCGAGTCCACCGCATCATGGCTGCGCTCGGTGCTCGCGGAGGCCGGTCACACGCTCCCTGAGGCGGAGTTGGCCGAGAAGGCGCGGGCCCTGGACGCGGTGGGCGCCCTCCCGGGCGGCGCCCGGCCGACGGTGCCGGTGCCGGCGCGTCTGGCCGCCCTGTGGGAGGGCCGCGACCGAAGTGCCGAGCAGCACAGGGCGGCGTTCACCGGCGTCTCCCGGCAGGTGTCGCTGCCCGATCCGGGTCTGCACGACGCGCTCTACGACCGCCATATGACACCCGCGGCCTGGAGGCCCTATCCCGACGCCGCAGAGGTGCTCGGCGCGCTGCGCCGGCGGGGCCTCGCCGTCGGGGTGGTCAGCAACATCGGCTGGGACCTGCGGCCGGTCTTCCGCGAGCACGGCCTCGACCCGTATGTCGGAACGTACGTCCTGTCGTACGAGCACGGCATCCAGAAGCCCGATCCGCGGCTCTTCGCGATCGCCTGTGCCGACCTCGGCGTCGCTCCGCAGGACACCCTGATGGTCGGCGACGACCGCGCGGCGGACGGCGGTGCGGCGGCCCTGGGATGCGCGGTGTTCTTCGTGGACCATCTGCCGGTGGCCGACCGCCCGGACCGTCTGCGGCCACTGCTGGACCTGACGGACTGACACGCCGGCGCACTCGTCCCGCATCCGTGCGTCCTGGATCCGCGCATCCCCGTGATCCCGGAGTTCACCGCGTTCACCGCGTTCACCGCGTCTCGGCGCGGAAAGGATGTCTTTTCAGTGATTCGCGGCCCCGCGATGGTCAAGTCATCGGGACGGAACGGACGTGCCGGTGTCGCGGAACGCGGGCTCGTGAGGGCCGGGAAGAGACACCGACGGACGGCACTCCCCCGGTGCCGGCTACCGCGCGTCCGACCTGAGGCGATCCCCCGCGTCGCCCCAGGTCGGCGGCAGCCCGCACCCGACCCGCGAAGGGTCTGGCCCGGACGCGTTGAGTATAGTTGGCTGGCAGCCAGTCAACGCAGGAGTTACAGCATGTCCCCGCGAAGCGCCTCGGTCAATGAAGAGTTGCGGCGGCGTTCCCGGGAACGGTTGCTGCAGGCCTCGGTGGAGCTGGTGAGCGAGCGCGGTTACGACGCCACGACGCTCGGGGACATCGCGGATCGCGCGGGATCGGCGCGCGGCCTGGTGTCGTACTACTTTCCCGGCAAGCGACAGCTCCTGCAGTCCGCGGTGCACCGGCTGATGCACCGCACGCTGGAGGAAGCGCTCGAACGCGAGCCGCGCAGCGAGGACGGCAGGGAACGGATGGCGCGGGCCATCGACGCGGTCCTCGGCCTCACCCAGGACCAGCCGGTGCTCATGCGGCAGCACATGGCCGGACTGCTCCAGGCCGAGGGATTCGTCCAGTGCCCCGAGCAGGTGCGGCTCTCGGAACTGCTCGGGGAGACCATCGCACGCTACGGATCGCAACAGGTCACGTCCGACTACCCGATGCTGCGCGCACTGCTCATGGGCGCCGTGTACGCGGCGCTGGTGCCGGGGGTGCCGATGCAGGTCCCGGTGCTGCGGGCCGAACTGTTCAAGCGTTACCGGCTGGACTGGGAGATGGGCGTGCCGCCGGACGCCGAGGCGTCCGGCGGGGCCCGCGAGACGGATCTGTCGCGCTTCTTCGCGACCGGCCCGGAGCCGGAGGACGGTCGGTCGAAGTAGTCCGGCCGGGCCGGACGTTGGGCTCGCGCGGGTGGACCCGTTCCGCCGGATCCGTGCGCCGCGCTCGACGTGGGCGATCCCCTCGGGGGCGGCCGAGCCGGTGAAGTCGCGGACGGAGACGCCCCCTTGGTACCGGGCCTGGACCGTGACGTCCTCGAAGGCCGCCGAGTGCCGGGACGCGAGGCTCACGTCGTCCTGGACCCGCAGGTACGCCCGCCGTTTCAGCGGCGGACGTGACGTGGCGCCAGGAACCCGGCGTCACGCGCCCCGGCGATCAGCCGCAGGGCCTCGCGACGGCTGTGGCCGGTGGCGCCCATGACCGCGAGCACCGGGTCCGCGCCCGCCCCCTGCGCCGCCCGGTACACCTCCGCGACCAGCAGACGCCCCTCGGCACCGCGCGGCCAGGCGGGCCGGGCACGCCGCGCCCGGCCCTCACCGTCCTGACCGCGGCCGGGCCCGAGGGCGCTCCCGCACGCCTCGGACAGGGGCTCCTCGATCCACTCGGCGACCGCCGCGAGGTCGTCCAGGGAGAGGGGCGGCTCGGCCCGTACGTCCTCGATCGACAGGCTCCCGGCCGACAGCACGGCGAGCAGGTCGACCCGGGCCCCGTCCGTGAAAGCCAGCCGGACGTCGAACCAGGACATGGCGGCCGCCCCGGGCTCCCGGACCTCCCAGGCCGGCCGCACGGTCACCGTGCCGTCCACGCGGAAGCGGTCGGACAGATTGAGAAACGATGCGTCCAGCACAAACGGAACGTAACCGCATCATCACATTCCATACGAACGGACACGCGCGTACTCACCCGGTGTCGCACCCTGTCAGCGGAGCACCGGCGGTGCGATCCTGGAAGCACCAGCGATGTCCTGTCAGCGATCTTCCTGATCCCTCGGGTAAGGAGTTCCGCAGTGCTGCGTATCGCCGTCGTCGGCTCGGGGCCCAGTGGGGTCTACAGCGCACAGGGGCTTGTCCAGCGCACCGGCCCGCCCGATGTCCGGGTCGACGTCCTGGACCGGCTGCCCTGCCCGTACGGCCTGGTGCGCTACGGCGTGGCACCCGACCACGAGAAGATCAAGTCGCTCCAGAACAACCTGCGGACCGTCCTGGAGGACGAGCGGGTGCGCTTCCTCGGCGGGGTCGAGGTGGGACCGGGCGGAGTGCCGGTGGAGCGGCTGCGGGAGCTGTACCACGCGGTCGTGTACTGCGTCGGCGCCGCCACCGACCGGCATCTGGGGGTGCCCGGCGAGGACCTTCCGGGCAGTTGGTCGGCGACCGAGTTCGTGTCCTGGTACAGCGCGCACCCCGACTGCGTGGCCGACGGGTTCGTGGCCGGCGCGCGATCGGCCGTGGTCATCGGCATCGGGAACGTCGCCGTCGACGTGACCCGGATCCTGGCCCGTGGCGCGCCCGAGCTCAGACCCACCGACATGCCGCAGGCCGCGCTCGGCGCGCTGGCCGGGAGTGAGGTCACCGAGATCAGCATGGTCGGGCGGCGCGGACCGTCGCAGGCCCGCTTCACCACCAAGGAGCTGCGTGAACTGGGCTCCCTGCCGGAGGCCGGCATCAGTGTGGACGAGGCGGAGTTGGCGCTCGATCCGGCCTACCTCGATCCGTCGGGGCTGCCCGCCGCGCAGCGCCGCAACGTGGAGGTGCTGCGGGGTTGGGCGGCCTCCGCGCCGCTGGGGCGTCCCCGTCTCATCCGCCCGCGCTTCTTCCTGCGGCCCGTCGAACTCCTCGCCGACGGCGGGCGGGTGGGCGCGGTGCGTTTCGAGCGGACGGTTCCGGACGGAGCGGGCGGGGTGACGGGAACGGGCCGATTCGAGGAGATCGAGGCCCAGTTGGTGCTGCGTTCGGTGGGGTACCGCGGGATGCCGCTGGACGGGCTGCCGTTCGATCCCGGCCGTGGCACGGTGCCGCAACGGGCGGGGCGGATCCTGCGGGCCGGTGTGGTCTCGCCCGGCGAGTACGTGGCGGGCTGGATCAAGCGCGGCCCGACCGGGGTCATCGGGACCAACCGTCCGTGCGCCAAGGAGACGGTGCTCTCCCTGCTGGAGGACGCCCCCGCGCTCGAACGGCGGGAGCTCGCCGAGGATCCGCTCGCGGCCCTGCGCGCCGAGGGGGTGCGGCCGGTCGAGTGGGCCGGGTGGCAGGCGATCGAGCGGGCCGAGGCGGAACTCGGCGCGAGGCTGGGCCGTGGCGTGGTCAAACTGCCCGACTGGGACGCGCTGTGGACGGCCGCGAGGTCGGCCGAGATCTGACCCCGCGTCCCCGCCAGCGGCCGGAGACCCTGATGCGGCCCTCACGCGGCCGCTGACGCGGTCCTGACGAGGACCGGCGGGGCCCTGGCGTGGGCAGTCGTCCGGCGCGGCCCGCGGGGTCACACCGGAGTCCCCCACGGTTCCGTGGACATGACACATACCGGCAACAGGCTGGAAATCAACAAACTGTTCAAGCCCCCTACGGTCTCGTGCTGTCCGGGCGTGCTCGTGTCGTACGGACCCCTCACCTCCCCGCAGCTTCTGGAGTGCCCATGGCAACCACCGCTCCCGTGCATCCCGTCGACGAGGTTCCACCCGTGCGTCAACTGGCCGCCTTCGGACTCCAGCACGTGCTCGCGATGTACGCGGGCGCGGTGGCGGTTCCGCTGATCGTGGGCGGCGCGATGAAGCTGTCGCCCGCCGACCTCGCCTATCTGATCACCGCGGATCTGCTCGTGTGCGGGATCGCGACGCTGATCCAGTGCGTGGGCTTCTGGCGCTTCGGGGTGCGGCTGCCGATCATGCAGGGCTGCACCTTCGCCGCCGTCTCCCCCATGGTGCTCATCGGCACGACGGGCGGCGGACTGCCCGCGATCTACGGGTCGGTGATCGTCGCGGGCCTCGCGATCGTCCTTCTCGCGCCGGTCTTCGGAAAGCTGCTGCGCTTCTTCCCGCCGCTGGTCACGGGCACGGTCATCCTGATCATCGGTGTCTCGCTGCTGCCGGTGGCGGGCAACTGGGCCGCCGGGGGCGCCGGTTCCGAGGACTTCGGCGAGCCGAAGAACCTGGCGCTCGCCGGTTTCGTCCTGGCCGTGGTGCTGGGCGTCCAGCGCTTCGCACCGGCCTTCCTCGGCCGGATCGCGGTCCTCGTCGGCATCGCGGTGGGTCTCGCGGTCGCGGTGCCGTTCGGATTCACGGACTTCGGCGGGGTCGGGGACGCCGACTGGGCCGGGATCAGCACCCCGTTCCACTTCGGGGCACCGTCGTTCCACGCGTCCGCGATCGTGTCGATGCTGGTCGTGGCCCTGGTGACGATGACCGAGACGACGGGCGACTTCATCGCCGTCGGCGAGATGACCGGCCGGCCGATCGAGCCGCGGACCCTCGCGGACGGTCTGCGCGCCGACGGCCTGTCCACGGTCCTCGGCGGCGTCTTCAACACCTTCCCGTACACGGCGTTCGCGCAGAACGTGGGCCTTGTCGGTATGACCCGGGTGCGCAGCCGCTGGGTGGTCGCCGCCGCGGGCGGCATTCTCGTCGTGCTCGGTCTGCTGCCCAAGCTGGGTGCCGTGGTCGCGGCCGTACCCGCGCCGGTGCTCGGCGGCGCGGGCCTGGTGATGTTCGGAACGGTCGCCGCGAGCGGCCTGCGCACCCTCGCCGAGGTGGACTTCAGAGGCAACCACAACCTGACGGTGGTGGCCGTCTCGGTCGCGATCGGCATGCTGCCGGTCGGAGTGCCCACGGTCTACGAGAAGTTCCCGGACTGGTTCCAGACGGTGATGAACAGCGGGATCAGCGCGGGCTGCCTGACGGCGATCGTACTGAACCTGCTCTTCAACCACCTTCCCGGCAGCGCGGGTTCAAAGGAAACCGCTCCCGCGCCCGAAGCCGCTCCGGCCGACGCGTAGGCCCGCGGACAGCCACGGAAAGGGAAGCGCCGACCGGCCTCGCCGCGGTACTCGTCGATGGGGCGTCAGGAACTCGTGAGGACGACGAGTTGCCGGGTCGCCCGGGTCATCGCGACATACCGGTCGACCGCGCCTTCCACCCCCTCGCCGAACTCCTCCGGGTCGACGAGGACGACCAGATCGAATTCGAGCCCCTTCGACAGCTCAGGGGTCAGCGAACGGACACGGGAGGTCGCCCGGAACGTGGGTTCGCCGATGACACAGGCGATCCCCTCGGCGTGCGCGACGAGCCAGTTGTCGACGACCGAGTCCAGATCCGCGACGGACCCGTGGACGACGGGAACTCCTCCGCTGCGGACGGAAGTCGGCACATTGGCGTCCGGGAGCGCGGCCCGGATGACCGACTCCGCCTCCGCCATGACCTCTTCGGGCGTCCGGTAGTTGATGGTCAGGGAGGCCACGTCGATCCGGTCGAACCCGACCCGCCCGAGCCGTTCCCGCCAGGACTCGGCGAAACCGTGCCTGGCCTGGGCGCGGTCCCCGACGATGGTGAAACTCCGGGACGGGCAGCGCAGCAGCAGCATCTGCCACTCCGCGTCGGTCAGTTCCTGGGCCTCGTCCACGACGATGTGCGCGAACGGACCGGCGAGCAGGTCCGGTTCCACGGTGGGCAGTTCGGACTCGTCGACCAGGCTGACCTCGGCGTCCTCGCCGCGCAGCATCCTCACCAGGCCTTCGCCGTCGTCACCGTCGGCGCCGGAGTCGGCCGCGGCGTCGATCAGATTGCCGACGACCTGCGCCATGCTCTCGCGCTGCGCGGCGAGAACGGCCTCGTGCCGGCGCTTGCGCCGGGCCGTCTCCGGGTCGCCGAGCCGCTGCCGTGCGGCGTCCAGGAGCGGCAGGTCGGAGACCGTCCAGGCCTGGGGGGCGTTCTTGCGCTGCAGCCTCCGTACGTCGTCGGGGCCGAGCCAGGGGGCGCACATCCGCAGGTAGGCGGGTACCGACCACAGGTCTGCGACGAGGTCGGCCGGTTCGAGCAGCGGCCACGCGCGATCCAGGGTTTCCGTCAGTTCCGGGTCGTGCAGCATCGCCCGCCGGAAGAGGTCGGGCGGCACGTCGTCCTCGTGCCGGTCCAGCAGGATCGTGAGCAGTTCCTCCCGGATCAGCTCGCGCGCCTCGTTGTGCGGCGTCCCGTGGCCCGCCGCTTCGAACGCCTCGGCCCAGTCGTCGGCACCGAGCCGGACCTCGGCCCAGGGGGTCGTCACGGTCAGCGGCCGGGTGGGCGGCTCCTCGTAGAACCTGACGGCCTTCTCGATCGCCCGCACCATGTCCGCGGACGACTTCAGGCGGGCCGCCTCCGGGTCGGTCTCGACGGCCGCTCGCGGTCCCTCGGCGACGAGGTCCCGCAGGGTGCAGGTCTGCACGCCCTCCTCTCCGAGGCTGGGCAGGACATCGGCGACGTAGGCCAGATAGGGCTGGTGCGGGCCGACGAACAGCACCCCGCCCCGCCGTCGGCCGAGGCGGGGGTCGGAGTGGAGCAGGTAGGCGGAGCGGTGCAGGGCGACGACCGTCTTGCCCGTGCCCGGACCGCCGTCGACGACCAGGGCACCGCGGGATCCGGCCCGGATGACGGCGTCCTGGTCGGCCTGGATGGTGGCGAGCACGTCCCGCATCCGCGCCGACCGGTTGCCGCCCAGACTGGCGATGAAGGCGGACTGGTCGTCGAGTGCGGCGTGCCGTTCGAGCCCGTCGGCGGTGAACACCTCGTCCCAGTAGTCGCTGATCCGGCCGCGGGTCCAGCGGTACCGGCGGCGGCTCGCCAGGCCCATCGGGTTGGCGTGGGTCGCGGCGAAGAACGGCTCGGCCGCGGGAGAGCGCCAGTCGGTCAGCAGTCGGCGGCCCTCACGGTCGGTGAGGCCGAGGCGCCCGATGTACACGGGCTCGGGGCTGTCGGCCGGGACGATGTGCCCGAGGCACAGGTCGAGCCCGAAGCGGCGCAGGGCGCGCAGCCGGCCGGTCAGCCGGTGGATCTCCAGGTCCCGCTCCATCGCCTCGCGGCCGATGCCGCCGGGTGCCCTGCGCTCGGCGTCGAGGCGGTCGGACAGCTCGTCGATCGTCTGCTCCAGGCTCGCCGCGACGGCCGCGAAGTGCCGCTCGTCGCCGGCGATCAGCGCCGGGTCGGCCTTGGCGGAAAGACGGCCGGGAAGCTCGAAGGCCCGGGTGGTCAGGGGGTTCATGTCACCGGCTCCGATCCGGGATCGCGCCCGCGAAGGCCCGCCGCGCGTCCGCCCGCACCGCGCCGCCGGGTACCCGCGAGGTCGGCACGGTCCCCGTCACCGGTACGCCGTCGCCGCACGCCCCATTGATCGACAAAAGCACACGCACTTCGTGGGTCTCCCATTTCCGCAGGTACTGGCCTCGGCCAGTGATTCTGCGGGACGACCCGGGCCTTGCCGCAAGCCCCCCGGTGCGCTATAAGTTGAGAGTGGCAAGGGGTGACGGTTCCCCTTTGCCGCTTTCTTTTTCCACCCCTCGCCCGCGGGCCGGCGTCACTTTCGGCGGCCGCGCCCCGTCACGGCGCAGGGCGTCCGGACTGCCGGGTGGCCGCCTCCAGTACGCGGTCGAGGAGACCGGGGAACAACGCGTCGAGGTCGTCCGTGCGCAGACCGTTCAACTTCGCCGTGCCCCGGTAGACCTGGCGGACGACCCCACTCTCGCGGAGCACCCGGAAGTGGTGCGTCGTCGTGGACTTGGTGACCGGCAGCACGAAGTCCGAGCAGGAGAGCTCACGGCCGCCGGCGGCGAGCTCCCGCACGATCCGGAGGCGCATCGGATCGGACAACGCGTGCAGCACCGCCTCCAGTCGGATCTCCTCGCGCGCGGGGTGCGGCAGGTCACGGCCACCGGCGGCGGTGGGGGCGGTCGTCACGGCGGCTCCACTTCGCCCCAGAGCCTTCGTCGTCACCCTGGGGTCTTCGTCTTCGTCCGGGGGCTTCACCCGACGGGCGTCATTGTACGAGACCTGTCGTAGTTTGACACTCACCGTACTACGATGCCTATCGTACGAGCCGTACAGCGGTCCCGCGACGAATGGAGTCGGCCGTGAGCGTGCTCTTCGAGCCCTGCGTCCTGCGCGAAGTCACCATCCCCAACCGGGTGTGGATGCCCCCGATGTGCCAGTACTCGGCCGCACCCGAGGGGCCCTTGACAGGCGCACCGCACGACTGGCACTTCGCCCATTACGCGGCCCGCGCCACCGGTGGAGCGGGACTGGTCATCGTCGAGGCGACCGCCGTCTCGCCGGAGGGCCGGATCTCCCCGTACGACCTCGGCATCTGGAACGACACGCAGGTCGAGGCGTTCCGCCGCATCACGCGCTTCCTCACCGAGCAGGGCACGGTACCGGCCGTCCAACTCGGGCACGGCGGCCGCAAGTCCTCGACCGACCGCCCCTGGAAGGGCGGCGCACCCGTCGGCCCGGACGCGTACGGCTGGCGGGCGCTCGCCCCGAGCGCGCTCCCGTTCGCGGAGGGACACCCGGTTCCCGACGAACTCACGGTCGCCGGAATCCGGGAGATCGTGGGCCAGTTCGCGGACGCGGCCCGCCGCGCCCTGGCCGCCGGCTTCGAGATCGTCGAGATCCACGGCGCCCATGGCTACCTCATCAACGAGTTCCTCTCCCCGCACTCCAACCACCGCACCGACGCGTACGGCGGCTCGTACGAGAACCGCACCCGCTTCGCCCTCGAAGTCGTCGACGCCGTAAGGGAGATCTGGCCGGACGACAAGCCGCTCTTCTTCCGCGTCTCCGCGACCGACTGGCTGGAGGGCGCGGGCTGGAGCGCGGACGACACCGTCCGCTTCGCCGCCGAACTGCACGAGCACGGCGTGGACCTGCTCGACGTCTCCACGGGCGGGAACGCCCCGGGCGTACACATTCCCGTCGGACCGGGCTACCAAGTCCCCTTCGCCGCACGGGTGAAGAGGGAGACCTCACTGGCCGTCGCCGCCGTCGGCCTCATCACCGAGGCCGGACAGGCGGAGAAGATCATCGCCAACGGGGAGGCCGACGCGGTACTGCTGGGCCGCGAGTTGCTGCGCAACCCGTCCTTCGCCCGGCTCGCGGCACGCGAACTCGGGGCCGAGGTCCACGTACCGGAGCAGTACCACCGGTCCGTGTAGGCGTGCCGGGCCGCGAGCGCTCCCTAGCGGCCCGGATCACGGCCGGCCCGGTCACCGGTCCCGCTTGACGGGCGCGCCCCGGGGTAGACGGCGGGACACGGTTGGCGCACTGCCGGGACAGGATGACCCTACGTACCGTAGGGTCCCGGCGGTGAGCGTCTTACGTCAGGGGGAGCCCGTGAAGGAACGTGACGCCGGGCATACGGCCCGCGGACCGGCGTCCGTGCTGGCACTGCTCGTGCCGAGCCTCGGGATCGCCGCGCTGGGCGTGTGGCACCTGTGCGGGTTCGACCTGCACGCCCTGCACGGACGCCCCCACCTCGGCGACGGACTGACCATGGCCGGGGTGATCACGGCCTTGGTCTTCGCGGGCGCGGCGATGGGTGACCTCCTGTGGTGGGCGACCACACGCGACCGCCCCCTCGGTGACAGCGGGGAGCCCCGTCCGGGTGAACATTTCGGCCGTGCGGGGCGCGACCGGGGGATCTCGGGCCGCCGTTGAGGAACCCGGTGCGCTGTCGAGGAATCCTCCGCGCCGCCGCCGAGCCCCGGGCGCCGTTGACGGATCCGGTGCGCCGTTGAGAAATCCGGCTCACCCCTGACAGAATCCGGCTCGGCCGTCGCGAGGGCCGAGCCGCCTCCGGTCGGCGCGGTTCCGCGTCCACGACGGCGCTCGACACTCCGGACAGCACTCATCCGGGCACGCCCCCGGCCGTCGACCGGACCGGCGGTCCGCATGACGCGGACAGGATGGACAGGCGGACAGGAAGCGGGCCGGCCAACCCCGCATTCTCACCGCCTCCTTACCTCTTCACACTGCCCTTGTCTGGCAAAACCTCACTCTTCCTTACAAGATGTAGTGTTCCGGCCTCTGTCCCCACCGGTTTTCCCCGGCCTCTCCCCAAGGTGATGTTCCACGGTGTCCGTACAACAGTCATCGCTGATCCCGGAACAGCGGAACGCGAACCCCCGCCGGGTGGCTCGGGCCGGGCGAGCAGGCGTCGGAATCCGGCCACGCGCGGCCGCCCTCACCGTCTGGTACCTGCGACTGCTCGCCCTGCTGAACATCGTCGCCGTGATCTCGCTGCCGTTCCGCGAAGAGGTGCACGAGCACAACGGGGGCGAGTTCTTCACCCCGTATCTCGCCACCGCCGGGCTGATCTCGGCGGCGCTGGCCCTGTTCCTCGCGCTGGTGATGCGGCGCCGCAAACGGGCCGCGTGGATCTTCAACCTGCTGCTGGCCGGGCCGCTCCTCGCGCTCTACACCGTGGCGCTGACCCAGGACCGCTACCAACGGCATGTCTTCAACTGGGTCTCGGCCCTGCTCACCGCTCTCTTCGTCGCCGCGCTCCTGGTGGGGCGCAAGGAGTTCCACGCCGTCGGGGACCGCTCGAATCCCCGGCTCGCGCTGGCCGTCGGCGCCGGCGGTCTGCTGGTCAGCGCCACCCTCGGCACCCTGCTCGTCAGCGCCACCAACCGCGTGACGGGAACGCCGCTGAGCGACCGCATCGCGTACACCCTGCTGCGCGGGATCAGCGTCGGCCCGCTCGCCGACCGCTTCGACACCGTCGTCGCGCCCCGCTGGGTGGACATCCTGATCAACGCCCTGATGGCCGCCACCTTCCTGCTGGTGCTCTACGCCTGCTTCCGCTCCCCGCGCGGCCTCGAACTCCTCGGCGAGGAGGACGAGACACGGCTGCGCGCGCTGCTGGCCCGGCACGGCGAACGCGACTCGCTCGGCTACTTCGCGCTGCGCCGCGACAAGGCGGTCATCTGGTCCCCGAGCGGCAAGGCGGCGATCGCGTACGGCGTCGGAGGCGGCGTGACCCTCGCCTCCGGCGACCCGATCGGCGACCCGGAGGCCTGGCCCGGCGCCATCGAGGAGTGGCTGCGCGAGGCCCGGCGCCACGCGTGGACGCCCGCGGTGATGGGCGCGAGCGAGGAGGCCGGGACCGTCTACGCCCGGCACGGTCTGGACGCCCTGGAGCTCGGCGACGAGGCCATCGTGGACCGGTCCGACTTCACCCTGGAGGGACGTGCCATGCGGGGCGTCCGGCAGGCGCACAACCGCGTACGGCGCGCCGGTTACACGGTCCGGGTACGACGGCACGAGGACATCCCCGACACCGAGATGGCCGCCCTGACGGACAAGGCGGACCAGTGGCGCGACGGTGAGACCGAACGGGGTTTCTCCATGGCGCTCGGACGGCTGGGGGACCCGGCCGACGGACGGTGCATGATGCTGGAGTGCCATGACAGCGAAGGGGAGCCCCGGGCCGTACTGAGCTTCGTGCCGTGGGGCGAGCGGGGACTCTCGCTGGACCTGATGCGCCGCGACCGGAACTCCGAGAACGGGCTCATGGAGTTCATGGTCATCGAGCTGCTGCTGCGCGCCGAGGAGATCGGCGTCGAGCGGGTGTCCCTGAACTTCGCGATGTTCCGGTCCGTCTTCGAACGCGGCACCCGGCTGGGCGCGGGCCCCGTGCTGCGCCTGTGGTGCTCGCTGCTGACGTTCCTGTCGCGCTGGTGGCAGCTCGAATCCCTGTACCGGGCCAACGCCAAGTACCGGCCCGTCTGGGAACCTCGCTACCTCCTCTTCGAGAAGAGCGCGGACCTTCCCCGGATCGGCATCGCGGCCGCCCGGGCGGAGGGCTTCCTGGCTCCTCCGGCCCTCCCCCGGTTCCCCTCGCGGCGTCCGGCGGACCAGGACCAGCGGCCCCCGGTCCCGCCCCAGGCGGCGCCCCCGGCTGAGCCGGCTCAGCCCGTCTCGCCCGCACCACGCCCCTAGACACGAGGTACGCGACGGTCGCGGGCACGCGTTCGGTCGCCCGGCGGGCTCGTCGGACACCCGGGAGGGTGCCCGGCGGGCCCGTCCCGCGCTCTTCCCTCCCTCGTGCTCCCCTCCCGCTCTCCCCTCCGCCCCCTCCCCCTCCGGGCCGTTTCGCGGGCATCGGCGTGGCCGACCGTCGTAAAACGGCCGTCCGCGCCGTAGTTGGCTGGGTTGACACCATCGACGGGACGCCTCACGAGCGTCACTGTCAGTGCCGTGGTGCACACTCACGATCAATGGCCGTACTCCTGGGGAGGACACCGTGTTCAGGGGGATCGACGAGGTCGACTGGGCCTCGATGGAGCATGCCTACGGAAGCGCCGCGGACGTGCCGGAGCTGCTGCGGGGACTCGCCTCGCCGCTCCCCCATGAGCGGGAGACCGCGCTCGACGGTATGTACGGGGCTGTGCACCACCAGGGCGATGTGTACGACTCGACGCTGGCTTCCGTGCCTTTCCTCTTCATGCTCGCCGGGCAGGCGGGACTCCCCGACCGGGGCGGCATCGTGGAGTTGCTCGCCAGCATCGGAGGATCCGGCGACGGGGACGACCTCGGGGACTCCGGGGACCGCGGGGAAGACGGGGACGACGCCGCAGCCTGCCGGGACACGGAGGTCTCCGAGGACGACAACCACGGGATGGCGCGCCTGGCGGTCCAGGCCGGTTCCGGGGTCTTCCTGGACCTCGTCTCGGACGGTGACCCGGAGGTTCGCCGCGCCGTGCCGTCGGCACTCGTACGGTTCCACGGCGAACCGCCGCGCTTACTGGCCCTGTTGGAGGAGCGGCTGCGGGACGAACCGGACGACGGTGTCAGGCCGGCACTGGTCGAGAGCCTCGGGCTGTTCGCCCGGCTGCACCCCGGTTCGGCGGCCCCGGCGGTGGACCGCCTGGTGTCGCTGTGCGCCGCCCCGCACGACCCGGGACTGCGCCTCGCGGCGCTCGGACAGCTCGCCTCCTGCGCCCCCGACCGGCTGCCCGCCGACCTCGTGCCCACGGTCGTCGCGCTTCTCCACACCAGGTCGCGGCGGTTCCGGCCGTCCGCGGAACCCACCAGGACGTCGTCCGACACCCTCATCGGCAGTCTGCGCCGCATGCGCCCGGCGGACGAGGAGGGCGCCCAACTGCTCCGTACGCTGCACAAGGCCCTGGGCGCCCGCACCGCGGACCGGATCGCCCTGCTCAAGGGGCAGTTGAGCAGCCAGGACACGGCCGACCGGTGCAACGCCGTGTGGATGTCCGCGGGGCTCTTCCGTGAATGGCGTGCCGCGTACGAGGAGCCCGTCGCGTTGATCGGCGAGCAACTCGCCTCGGACGAGGAGCGGTTGCGCGGTGCCGCGGTGTCCGTCCTGGAGTTCCTCTTCACTCTGGCGGCTCCGGCTGCCGACCGGCTCGCCGACCTGGTGGCGTCGGCCCCGGACACCCGCGATCGCGGCACGGCGACGCTGGACCGCCCGCTGAAGGCCCTCGCCAGGTCCGGGGACGCACGGGCGGTACCGGCACTCGCGGAGGTGCTGCGCCATCCGCTGGTGCCGAACGAAACCGGATACATGACCGGGTATCTGGGCCCCGCGGCGGTTCCCCTGGCGCCGTTGCTGCGGGAGCGGCTGGCCGAGGTCCCCCTCGACGCCCCGGAGACGTACGGCCGGGCCGCGCCGCTGCTGTCCGGGCTCGGCACCCTGCGGTACGCCGCCGCGGTGCCGGAGGTACTGCGGCTGCTGCACGGCGCACCGCGCGAACTGCGGCTCCGGGAAGCCCTGGTGAAGGCCCTGGCCAGGGCGCTCCGCGCGTTCGGAGGAGCCGCGCACGAGGCGGTACCGGCGCTGCGGGAGCTGCTGGCCGGCGGGTGCGCGGCGGTGGCGGCCGACGCGCTCTGGTCCGTGGAGGGGGACGCGGAGGCGGTCCTGCCGCCGCTGCTCCGGGCGCTGGCCCCGGAGCGCGACGGCGGCGGTCCCCGGACGGCGGCCGAGGCCCTCGGGCGCATGGGGGCCGCGGCCACGCCCGCGCTCCCCGGACTGCGTCGCCTGACGGACTCCGCCGAGGTGTGGGAGCGGACGGCCGCCGCGTGCGCCCTGTGGGACATCGCCGGAGATCCCGCACCCGTCCTGCCGGTGTTCCGCGCCGCCTGGCGGCAGAACCCGTACACCCGGGGCACCATTTCCGCGTGCCTCGTCCGGATGGGTGGCGCGGGCGTGCCCGTCCACGACCTGGTCCGTACGGAACTGGCCTCGCCCCGGCGGCACCGGGCCCGTTCCGGAGGCCACGGCAGTCACGACGTCCTCGAGGACGAACGGCTCCTGCGGGACTGCCGTACGGCGCTGGAGGCCGCGTAGAACCAGCCCGCTGGGCCGGAGTCTCGCGGGCGGGGTGCTTTGGGCACCGGGTGCACCAGTGCAGGTGGCCGGCAAACAGACCAAAGCGGGGAGCCACGGACCCGTGCCGGACCCGGGCGGCCCGGTGCCCGAGCCTCGCGGGCGGGGCACCCGGGGCCGGGCGTACCGGTGTCGATGGCCTGCAAGCAGACCAAAGCCGGGAGCCGATAGGGCCGGGCCGGGGTCGGGGTCGGGCGGACCGGGGCCGGGGACCAGGCCCGATCCGGTCTCGGACCGGGCCGACCGGTGCCTGGGACCGGGCGGACCGGGGCGGGGGGACAGGGCGGACCGGGGCCGGGGACCGGGCCGATCGGGTCTCGGACCGGGCCGACCGGTGTCTGGGCCGGGCGGACCAGGGCCGAGAGACAGTGCGGACCGGGGCCGGGGACCGGGGGCTGGGCACCGGGCCGACCAAGGCCCGGAGGCCGCGCGGACCAGGGACTGGGGACCGGTGCCGGAGGGGCGGCGGACCGGTCCGGGGCGGAGCCACCGGGCCAGGGTCCAGGCGGAGCCGGTGGACCAGGGCCGAGGCGGAGCCGGCGGAGCGGTGGGCCGGGCGGGACGGAGCCGAGGCGCTCGGTCAGCTCGTCATCCGGCCCCACAGGGGCCCGATCCGCTCCCACTCCTCGTCCCACCGCTGCATGCGCCGCCGTTCGAGGCGGTCGCGGAGACGGCGCCCTGCCATGTAGGGGACGCCCGCCGCGCCCGCGCCCGCGAACGTACCGACGAGAACCGCCCGCAGCCGGGCCATCGCGACGGTGGTGGGCCGGTTGACGAGGTGTCCTCGGGGGTCGGTCCACACCAGGACCGGGGTGTCCGCCGAGGTACCCGCGTAAACCCTCACCTGACCTGAGCGGGGGGTCCCGTCCGGCGCGCTCCAGCGGACCTTCGTCCAGACGAAGCGTCCGCCGGACTCGGTCGCCCTCGTGTCCGGCACCTCCTCGGCCAGACGGGCCGGGACGGCATGCCACTGGGCGCGCTGCTGGGCGAGGCCGTGCTCCACGGACCGGATGGTCACCAGGCCCGTGACCGCACCGCCGAGGACCGTGAGGGCCCAGGCCGCGAGCATGATCCAGGCCTCCAGGACATCGCTTCGCCGCCGTAGCGGGTTGCGCCGCCACCGCCACAGCCACACCTTCGGACCACGGAATGCCGCCATCGAGGGCATCCTCCTCACCACCGCACCGACACGCCACTTCTCCCCTCCCTTACGCGTCCGCTCCGCGCGATGCTCACAGCCCCGGCCCGTCGGCTCGTCCGTCCCGGGCCGCGCGATGCCGCGCGACCCCTGCGAGGGGCACCGCGACCCCGCTCCGTGAACCCCGGCCGTCCCCCGACGCGGCCCGTCCGAGCTGCCCGGACGCGAGGTCCGGAGGTGGCTGTCGGTGCCGGGGTGCAGACTGGCCCGTAACGCTGGCAAAGACGTCGCGGAGGTGACCGGCCATGTCGGACGTACTGCTCACCGTGGGCACCCGCAAGGGTCTCTTCATCGGACGACGCCGTGGCGGCGCCTGGGAGTTCGACGAGCATCCCTACTTCAACGCCCAGGCCGTCTACTCGGTCGCGATCGACACCCGGGGCGACCGGCCGCGGCTGCTCGTCGGCGGGGACAGCGCGCACTGGGGCCCGTCCGTGTTCCACTCCGACGATCTGGGTCTGACATGGACCGAACCGGCGCGGCCCGCCGTCAAGTTCCCCAAGGAGACGGGTGCCTCGCTGGAGCGGGTGTGGCAGTTGCACCCGTCGGCCGCCGAACCGGACGTGGTGTACGCGGGGACGGAACCGGCCGCGCTGTACCGCTCGGAGGACCGGGGCGAGTCCTTCGAGCTCGTCCGTCCCCTGTGGGAGCACCCCACCCGCTCGAAGTGGGTCCCGGGCGGAGGCGGTGAGGGCCTGCACACCATCCTCACCGACGAGCGTGACGCGCGGGCCGTGACGGTCGCCGTGTCCACGGCAGGGGTCTTCCGGACCGCGGACGGCGGCGCGAGCTGGGAACCCGCCAACTCCGGTGTCTCGGCGGTGTTCCTGCCGGATCCGAACCCGGAGTTCGGGCAGTGCGTGCACAAGGTCGCGCGCGACGCGGCCGACCCTGACCGGCTCTACCTGCAGAACCACTGGGGCGTGTACCGCAGCGACGACGCGGGGGGACGGTGGACCGACATCGGCGCGGGCCTGCCGTCCACCTTCGGATTCGCGGCGGCCGCGCATCCGCGCCGCGGCGGCACCGCGTACGTCTTCCCGATCAACGCGGACTCCGACCGGGTCCCGGCCGGCCGGCGGTGCCGTGTCTTCCGTACGGAGGACGCGGGCGGGAGCTGGGAGCCGCTGACGGCGGGGCTGCCGGCGGAGGACCACTACGGCACGGTGCTGCGCGACGCGCTCTGCACGGACGACGCCGACCCGGCCGGCGTGTACTTCGGCAACCGCAACGGCGAGGTGTACGCGTCGGCGGACGACGGCGACAGCTGGCGACAGCTCGCCTCGCACCTGCCGGACGTGCTGTGCGTCCGCGCGGCGGTCATGGCCTGAGAGCGGCCGCGGTCCGGCAGGGGTCGCGGCCCGGGAACGGCCACGGCGTCCGTCCGGTCGCGGCGGCCGAGCCGTCGCCGGAGTCCCCGGAACCTCCAACGGCCCACGTCGGCAGGCGTCTTGCGCCCGGAGACGTCCGATTCGACGACGAACCGGTCATCCTCGGTCGCGCGACGGACACCGGTTTGATCTCCGCCAGGTGTACGGCAGTAGGGTGACGCCCGTGGCACCACGACCGTTGAACGAGATCGTCGAACCGGGCTGGGCGAAAGCTCTCGAACCCGTGGCCGGAAGAATCGCCGAGATGGGCGACTTCCTGCGCGCGGAGATCGCCGCGGGACGCACCTACCTACCGGCCGGCGCGAACGTACTGCGCGCCTTCCAGCAGCCCTTCGACGAGGTCCGTGTCCTCATCGTCGGCCAGGACCCCTATCCGACCCCGGGACACGCGGTGGGCCTGTCGTTCTCGGTGGCCCCGGAGGTACGTCCGCTGCCGCCCAGCCTCATCAACATCTACCGCGAGCTGAACACCGACCTCGGGGCGCCCCAGCCGTCCAACGGTGACCTCACCCCGTGGACGAAGCAGGGTGTGCTGTTGCTCAACAGGGCGCTCACCACGGCTCCCCGCAGTCCCGCCGCCCACCGCGGCAAGGGCTGGGAGGAAGTCACCGAACAGGCCATACGGGCGCTGGCCGCCCGCGGCCGCCCGCTGGTGTCGATCCTGTGGGGGCGCGACGCCCGCAATCTGCGCCCCCTGCTCGGCGACCTCCCCTCCGTGGAGTCCTCGCACCCTTCGCCGATGTCGGCCGACCGTGGCTTCTTCGGCTCCCGCCCCTTCAGCCGCGCCAACGACCTGCTGGCCGGGCAGGGAGCCGAGCCGGTGGACTGGCGCCTGCCGTGACGTCCGGCGGCGGACGCGGCGGGCGTCCGGCCGGGCCGGGCCCGTCCGTGGTGCTGGCCGTGGACTCCGGAGGTTCGGGACTGCGCGTGGCGCTCGCCGCGCACGGGGCGGCGGGCGATGTCCGCTCCCCCGTGGGCCGGGGGACGCCCCCTCCGCCGACCCCGCTCAGTGACCCCCTCATCTCCAACGAACCGGTCCGCACCGGCCCGCGTGGGATCTCGGCCGGGCACCTGCTGGATCAACTGGTGCCGATGGCAAGGCGGTTGATGAGCGAGGCAGGGGCCGAACGGCTCGGGGCCGTCGCTGTCGGCGCGGCCGGCCTGGCCACGCTCGGTGACGAACTGCGGGACGAGCTGCCGGCCGCGCTGGAGCGTGAACTGGGAGTGAGGCGGCTCGCCTTGGCGGCCGACGCGGTGACGGCGTACACCGGCGCGCTCGGTCCCCGGGCGGGTGCCGTGATCGCGGCGGGCACCGGCATGATCGCGATCGGCACCGACCTCAGGTCCTGGCGCAGGGCCGACGGCTGGGGCCATCTGCTCGGCGACTGCGGTGGCGGCGCGTGGATCGGGCGCGCGGGCCTGGAGGCGGCCCTGCGGGCGTTCGACGGCCGCCCGGACGGCTCGACCGCGCTACTGGCGCGGGCGGAGGAGATGTTCGGGCCGATGCCGGGGCTGCCGGGACTGCTGTACCCGCGCACCGACCGGGCGGCCGTGCTCGCCTCCTTCGCCCCGGAGGTGGCCTCCCGCGCCGGGAGCGATCCCGTGGCGGCGGACATCCTGCGGGCCGCCGCACGGCACATGGCCGATTCGGTCGCGGCCGTGTGCCCGGCCGGCGACGAACCCCGTCTCGCGCTCACCGGGGGCCTGTTCAAGACAGGAACCCCGCTACTCGCGCCGCTGGGCGAGGAGTTGGCGGAGCGGCTGCCGCACGCCCGGCAGGTGCCGGCCGCGGGCGACCCGCTCGACGGCGCGCTCCGGATCGCCGCCGACCTGGCGGAGGGCCGGCTCGCACTGCCCCTGGACGGGCGGATGTTGTCGGTGGTGGCCGAAAAGCCGTATCCGGAAATCGATGGCCGGAATTCACCGCAGGACAGACAAGTCCGCGATTACTGATCACTTCTGATCCGTACGTAACTCATCAGACAAAAGCGGACGGATACCGCTCACCTGCACCCTCCCCGAACAGGGGAACCCAGGAAACCAGTAACATGCGGCGCCATGAGCTCCCCCACTGGGCCCGCGTCCGGCCTGCCAGTACGAATGCCGCGACCCCGCCAAGCCGGGCGGCACCGCCGTCCGGAACCCCTGGCGGCTCCCGAGGGCGCGCCCGCGTTCGTCCTCGCGGTGCCGGGCACCCCCAGCGCGGCCACGCGCAGCCTCGCCGAGGAGGTCGTGAGCATCGCGCGCTCCGAGCTCCCCGGCCTCGATGCCCGCATCGGTTACCTGGACGGGGACGACGAGTTCCCCACGCTGCAGTCCGTGCTGACCCACGCCGCCGAGGAGCGCACAGCGCGCTTCGAGCAGGCCCGCGCCGCCGGTTCCGACGTCACCGCGCCCGACGGCCCGGTCGGCATCGTCGTACCGCTGCTCGCCGGTCCGGACAACGCCTTGCTGCGCCGGATCCGCCAGGCGGTCATGGAGAGCCGCGTCGCGGCCGAACTGACCGATGTCCTCGGCCCGCACCCGCTGCTCGCCGAGGCGCTGCACGTGCGCCTGTCCGAGGCCGGTCTGTCCCGCGCCGACCGCGCCCGGCTGTTCACCGTGGCGACCGCCGCGGACGGCATCGTGCTCGCCACCGTGGGCGGCGAGGACGCCGTGCAGGCGGCCGGGATCACCGGCATGCTGCTCGCCGCGCGTCTCGCCGTGCCGGTCATGGCCGCGGCGCTCGACGAGGAGGGTTCCATCGCGGCCGTCGCCGAGCAGCTGCGCGGCTCCGGTTCGCAGCAGCTCGCGCTCGCCCCGTACCTGATCGGTCCGGAGCTCGACGCGGGTCTGCTCGACGCGGCCGCGAAGGAGGCCGGGTGCAGCGCCGCCGAGGCCCTTGGCCCGTACCCGGCGATCGGCAAGCTCGCGCTGGCCCAGTACACGTCGGCGCTGGGCATCGCGCCGCCGCAGACCCAGGGGGCGCCGGCCTTCTAGTCGGCCGGTACCCCCGCACTGCCCGTACGACCCGTTCCACCCGCACATCGAAAGGGCCCGCTCCTGTGACAGGAGGGGCCCTTTCCCGTACGCACGAGACGCGCCCGGCCGTGCCCGGGGCGTACTCCGCGTGAGTCCCCGGGCCGTCCGAGCGGCCGGGTCAGCCGAAGACCACGCAGGACGCCGCCGGTGCCTCGACCGAGCCGCCCCGGCGGGGCACGCCCGTGTCCGGGTCGACGATGAACCAGGTCACGTCCCCGGAGCGCTCGTTCGCCACGTAGAGGAAGCGGCCCGACGGGTCGAGGGCCAGCGCGCGGGGCCAGACGCCGCCGCAGGGCACCGTGATGACCAGGTTGAGCCCATCGCCCGCCGCGTCCGGGGTGAGCACGGAGACGACGTCCTGGCCCCGGGTGGCCGTCCACACGAAGCGGCCGTCGGGCGAGACGACGATGCCCGAGGGGTACGCGTCGCCCTCCGGGACACCCGACAGCACCGGTGTCTCGCCGACGGGCCGCAGCGAGCCCTCGGCGGCGTCCCAGCGGCAGACGGTGACGGTCGGGGCGAGTTCATTGAGGACGTACGCATGTCCGCCCCCCGGGTGGAAGGCCAGATGGCGCGGCCCGGAGCCCGGCCGCAGGGCGGTCTCGCCGTGCAGTCTGAGCGTTCCGCCGTCGAGGGCGCACACCCGGACGGAATCCGTGCCGAGGTCGACGCTGACCGCCCAGCGGCCGGTGGGATCGGGCTGCACCTGGTGGGCGTGCGGACCCCGCTGCCGGTCGGTGTGCGGACCGGAACCGGTGTGCCGGAGCACGCTGGAGGCGGCGCCCGCGAGTCCGCCTCCCGGACGGACGGGCACCGCGCTGACGCTCCCTGAGCCGTAGTCGGCGGTGAGGACGTGGCCGTCGAGGACACTGAGGTGAGTGGGGCCGCTGCCGCCGGTCCGGACCGGCGGACCGGTCAGTTCCGGCTGGTCGGTGTGCACGCGGTAGGCGGCCACCGCTCCCTCGTCGGTCTCACTGACCGCGTACAGGACGTCGTGCGCGGGCGACAGGGCGAGATACGAAGGGTCGGGTACGCCGTCGACGGCGTTCAGGACGGTCAGCGCGCCACTGTCCGGGTCCACCGCCGCGGTGAGGACACCGAGTCCTCCCGCGGCCGTGAACGAGCCGATGAACGCCCGTCGTCGCCTGCCGCCGTCTGCCACAGCTGTCCCCTCTCGGTCCCGCGTCATCGGGGGCGACGGTAGCAGTCGGGAGGCTGCGGTCTAGACCAGACCGGGTGGCTCGGCCGGCCCTCCGAAGAGCGGGCCGGCCGCCCCCTGGAGCCGGGCGGGCGGGGCCGCGCCCCGCGCCCGTTCCGTGGCCTCCGGGTGGTGGACGTAGGCCGGGGTCCGTTCGACGGTGTCGAACGTGCGGTGGAAGACCGGCGTGGCGCTGCCGGAGATCGGAGGCACGATCCACGACCAGTCGGCACCCACCTGACGCCCCTTGCGTTCCTCGCGTCCCAGATGGGTGAGGAAGCGCCGGGACTCGGTGTGGTGGTCGGTGACGGTGACGCCCGCGCGGTCGAAGGAGTGCAGGACCGAGCGGTTGAGTTCGACGAGGGCCCGGTCCTTCCACAGGGAGCGGTCGGTACGGGTGTCGAGGCCGAGGCGCTCCGCGACGACCGGCAGCAGGTCGTAGCGGTCGGTGTCCGCGAGGTTGCGGGCGCCGATCTCCGTGCCCATGTACCAGCCGTTGAAGGGCGCGGCCGGGTAGCAGACGCCACCGATCTCCAGGCACATGTTGGAGATGGCGGGCACCGCGTGCCAGCGCAGCCCCATGCCCTGCCACCAGGTGTACTCGGGGTGGCCGAGCTCCACTTCGAGCACCGCGTCCTTCGGCAGCGCGAACCAGCGGGGTTCGGCGCCCGCGTCCTGGATCACGAGCGGCAGGACGTCGAAGGGCGTGCCGGGGCCGCCGGGCCAGCCGAGCCTCCGGGCGGTCGCGGTGAGACCGGCGTTGCGTGGATCGCCGGTGACGCCGCCGTCGGGGCGCGGGTGACCCGCGTACCGGATGAGCTGTTCGTTCCAGATCCTGGGGCCGGGGCGCCGCGGTGAGTCGGGCGCGAAGACCGTGATGAGCGAGCGGATCCGGCCGCCGCGGGTGGCCTCCCTGAGGTGGTCCGCCGACTCCTCGGCGACCTCTCCGGCGTCCCGTACCTCCCGGCGGTCGCGCACGCTCAGCGCGTTCCAGTACAGGCGGCCGATGCAGCGGTTGGCGTTGCGCCAGGCGACGCGTGCGCCGAAGACGAGTTCCCGGGTGGTGTGCCAGTACGTCCCGGTGTCGGCGATCTCCGCGCGGACGGCGGCGATCCGCCGGGCCGGATCCCCGAGGCCCTCCTCCGCGTAATGGAGCGTGATGAATTCGGCGGCGGCGCGGAGGAGGTCGGGGGACGGTTCCGGGGCGCGCCGGTGCGAGGCCGAACCCGGTTCGTTCCGGTCGGGACCGCGGGGACCATCCGGACCGCGGGAACCATCGGGACCGTCACGATCGACGCGCCCCGGACGGGTTCGTGTGTCGTGTCCTGTGACGCCTGGTCCACGGGCGGAACGGGGCGGCGCCTCGGCCGGGGTATCCCCGGCCGTCAGGCGCCCCAGCAGCCCCGGGATCGGGGTGGCGCCCCGGTCGGGCCGGGGCCGTGCCGGGGCGTCCACCTGCGCCGAGCGGGTGCGGGGTGCCGCGCTGGCCACCGCAGGGTGGGCGTCGGTGGATGACAGGGACGCGTCGTCCGCCCGGCGGGGGTTCCGGTCCTCGTGACCGTGCGGCCGGCGCGACGACGCGGGGTCCCCGCGAGGATCGGCCGGGACACTGGGCGCGTATGGGGCAGTGGGCCGCGGGGCGCCCGTACGACGGTCGGCCGGGGCGGCGGACGCGTTGGGGTCACGATGCCGCCCGGAATTCCCGCGTCCGTCGGCCGGGACACCGGGCGGGTACGGGTCCGGAAGCCGCGTGGAGCCCGTAGTGAGGACGTCACGCGCCTCGCGGGCGGCCGTCGGGCCGATGGCCGCGGGGGCCGCTCCGAGGCCTTCCAGCGGGCGCCCGCGCCCCCGTTCCCGATCTTCGTCGTCGCGCTCGCCGTCGCGCCGGATCCGATCCAGCCAGCCGGCCGGGCCGTCGCCTCCGGGGCTCGGCCGCCCCACGTCCACGGTGTCGGCCGCGCGCTCTTCGTGTGTGGTTCCGCGCGGGAAGTCGCGCATGGTGCCGCCCCCAAGAGTTCCGTCCGCCGGCCGCTCCCGCACGGTCCACGGCGTCCGTGCGCCCGATGGCCGCGGGGTTGCCCGGCGGGTGCGGCGATCCGCCCTGCGGATGGCCGGTAAATCTGCCTCATTCCGGGCACCCGTGTCCACAGCGTGAGCGCGGCCTCGGGGAGGGGCGGGTCCGGGCCGGGCGCCCGGGGGAAGCGTCCCGGATACGTCAGACGGCTGCCAGCCGTGAGCCGCGCAGGGGTGTCGCCAGTTCGACGAGCGCACGTTCCAGGCCGTGCAGGTGGACGAGCGCCTGTTCGGCCCCGGGGTGATGGCGGGGGGTGCCGTGGTGGGGCGCAGGAGCGGAGCCCGGCACGGCTCCGACCAGGGACTCCATCGCCGTCTCGACCCGTCGGCAGGCCGCCGTGAGGCGAGCGTCGTGCGAGGCGTCGGGGTCGGCCGCGACGGCTGCGAGACCCCGTACCTCTCGCGCGCAGTCGTCGAGCAGGGCGAGGACCGCGCGGGCCCGCTCCTTGCGCTCCCGCATCGGGTTGAGCGGATGGACGAGGGGCGCGAGAGCCATACGCACGCGCCCCAGAAGTGCTTCGAGCTCCCCCGCGCGCGGCGCGGGGTCGGCCTGGGCGTCGCCCGCGAGCCGCCGGGCCGCCGCCGAGGTGCAGCCGTGCACGGCGTGCAGGGCGCGTTCGATCCACCGGTCGGTGACCGTGTGCGTGGTGATGGGCAGGACGAGCGCGACGGCGAGCGCGGCGCCGAGCGCTCCGACGCCGGTCTCGGCGAGCCGCAGGCCCAGCAGTCCCGGGTGCAGGACGCCGAGCAGCCCGTAGAGCAGGCCCGCCATGACGGTGACGAAGAACATCATCCAGCTGTACGAGGGCGCCGCCGTGTAGAAGATCCCGAAGACGCTCACCGCGACGAGGGCGAGGGTGGGCGCCGGTGCCCCGTGCAGCGGTACGGCGATCAGGAACCCGGCCACGATCCCGGTGAGCGTGCCGAGCACGCGCCGGAAGCCGCGGACCAGCGTCTCGCCGCGCGAGGCGGTGTTGACGAAGATCCACCAGGCGGCGCCGACGGCCCAGTACCAGCGGTCGTGCGACAGCAGTTGGCCCGCGGCGAGCGCGAAGGCGCAGGCCGCGGTCGCCTGGAAGGCCTGCCGGGTGGCGGGGCGCGCCAGCCCGCGGCCCTCAAGGGGCGACGGCGCGGCCGGCAGGGGGCTGCGCCGCTCGACGCACCAGGCCCCGAACCGCACGGCCGAGGACGCCGTCAGCGACAGGGCCAGGGCGGCGTACAACTGCGGGAGCTGGCCCGGCACGGCGTGCAGGAACTGGGTCGTGAAGAACATCATGAACGCGAAGATGCCGAGCGCGTGGCCGCGCGGGCCGAACCGGCGGGCGTACACCCCGGCGAAGACCACGGCGAGCCAGATCGCGTCCCGCAGCATCGGCATCCCGTGCAGCGCGGTCGCGACCGTGAGGACCGGCAGGCCGGCCACCGGCAGCAGCGTGGTGGTGACGGCCTGGCCGCGCACCGTGGGGTCGCCGACCGTGAACAGCGCGAGGAGCGCCGCGAGGCCGCCGGTGATCGACGCGGCGAGCGACAGCCCGGCGAGCTGGCACAGGGTGACAGCGAGGCCTATACCGAGGACCGCCCGGAGCGAGACCCGCAGCCGGAACAGTCCCGGATCCGGAGCCATGAACATCTTCTTCACCGTCGGCGGCCCGCCCCTACTTCGTACTCAGCTCTGGTTCGGCATGCGCAGCGCACATGCGAAAGGCGCCGCGGGTCCGGTACGGCGTCCTTGCCGTCCGGCGCTGCGCAGCGCCATCGATACGGACAAGGTAAGCGGCAGTCCGGAACTGGCTCAACCGGCTCGGTTTCGGCTGAGCCATTGGTACAGTTGAAAGTGATCATTGTCGGCCACAGGGAGGCCAACGGACCATGGCCGTGGACGAGCTCGACACCCGCATCCTGCGGCTGCTGCTGGAGCAGCCGCGTACCAGCGTCCGCGAATACGCCCGTGTCCTCGGCGTCGCCCGCGGCACGCTCCAGGCCCGCCTCGACCGGCTGGAGCGGGACGGGGTGATCACCGGAACGGGCCCGTCGCTCTCCCCGGCCGCCCTCGGCCACCCCGTGCTCGCCTTCGTGCACATCGAGGTCACACAGGGCCATCTCGACGATGTCGGCGACGCGCTCGCCGCCGTACCGGAGATCATCGAGGCGTTCTCGATCACCGGCGGCGGCGATCTGATCACCCGGGTCGCGGCGCGGGACAACGCACATCTCGAGGATGTGATCCAGGCGCTGATCAGCCTGCCCGGCGTGGTCCGCACCCGGACCGAGGTGACCCTGCGCGAACGCGTCCCGCACCGGTTGCTGCCGCTGGTGGAGTCGATCGGGCGCGCCGCGCAGAGGTGAGCGAGCGGCTTCACGGCTGTACGGCTTCATCGCTGTGCGGCTCTGTCATCTCTGTGCGGCTCTTTCATCTCTGTGCGGCTGGAGCGGCTGCGTCGTCGGCCGGACTCCTCGGCCGATCGGCCGGATCGGGCTCCCCCGGCGGTCGGTTCCGAGGTCCACGTCCGGAAAACCGCCGGGTGCGCGAGAATGCCGGACGGCGAACCGGTTCCGGCCATCGGCACGGAACGGGTCGGCCACCGAAGCGGGCCCGGTCGGACAGCTCTCCCCTGTCGGTGAACCCACAGGAGAGTCACCCGGTCGGTGCGGGCGGTCCGGCCGTGGCTCCGTAAGGGACTGCGGCGGAAGGGACTGCGGCCGTCGTTCCGGAAGGAGTACACGTGCACCCCGACAAGGACGCGCCGCCGGGCACGCCCGCACGGAGCGACGGACCTCGGCGCTCGGACGCCCAGCGCAACCGGGAGCGCATCCTGGCCGTGGCCCTGGCCGAGCTGACCCGCTCGCCGGCCACGCCGCTGAGCGCCATCGCGAAGAGGGCGGGGATCGGCCAGGGGACCTTCTACCGCAACTTCCCCCATCGGGAGGCCCTCGTTCTGGAGGTCCACCGCCATGAGGTGCGACGCGTCGCCGACGCCGCGCGGCACCTGCTCGCCACCCGCGCGCCGGATCGGGCGCTGCGCGCGTGGATGGACCGTCTCGCACGGTTCGCCCTGGCCGAGGCGGGCCTGTCGGCGGCCCTGCGGACGACCGCCGGCACACCACGGGGCGCGCTCACGAAGCTGGGCCGCGGGCCCATGCGTTCGGCCGTCGCGCTCCTGCTGAAAGCCAACGAGGAGGCGGGCAGTATCCGGCCGGGGGTGACCCCCGACGACTTCATGCTCGCCGTGACCGGGCTCTGGCAGCTCGACCCGCGCAGGGACTGGCCGGCACGCGCCCACCGCCTGCTGGACCTGGTGATGGACGGCCTGCGAGCGGGCGCGTCCGGTCCGGGCACGCCCGCCCGGGACGACTGAGCCCGCCCCCACGGGAGCAGGGCAGGCCGCGGGCTTCTCGGACGGCCGGCGACGGGGCAGTCCGGCCTCTCCGAACGTCAGCGGCGGAGCGCTCGGTCCCTCGGGGCGGTCAGCGGCGGACCAGCCGGGCGTGTGTCGCGGCCGGTGATCCGACCAGTTCGGCGACCCGGTAGCCATCGATCCCGTCCCCGAGGTTGTCGAACAGGCGCTCGCCCCGGCCCAGCAGTCGCGGGACGACGGCCAGGTGCAGTTCGTCGATCAGCCCGGCCCGCAGGTACTGCTGGACGGTGGAGGCTCCGCCGCCGAGCCGGACGTCCTTGCCGTCCGCCGCCTCGAAGGCACGGGCGAGGACCGTCTCGACGGGTTCGTCGGTGAAGTGGAAGGTCGTTCCGCCCTCCATGACGACCGAGGGCCGCAGGTGGTGCGTGTGGACGAACACGTCGTTGTGGTACGGAGGGTTGGGGCCCCACCAGCCCGTCCACGACTCGTCCTCCCAGGGTCCGCGCTGGGGTCCGAACATGTTGCGGCCCATGATGGTGGCGCCGATGTTCCGCTCGGCGCGCTCGACGTACTCGACGTCGATGCCGCCCTTCCCGTCGGCCAGGTCGCGCATCGCGGCGAACATCCATTCGTGCATCGCCTCGAAGCCCTCGCCGAGCGGATGTTCGAGACACTGCCGGGGGCCTGCGGCATAGCCGTCCACCGAAACGGTGATGTTGTGTACGCGCAGTTCGGGCATGACCGTGCTCCTTGAGTTCCTGGTGTGCGTGCTTTCCCGCTCTCACCCTGCGTCGAACGCGACGCGCCGGGATCGACAGCTTCCCCGGGAATCCCGGCATCCCACGTGAAGCCGCACGGAGCGGCGGCGCTGCGTCCGCCCGACGCGCGCGGGGGAACGCGCGGGGGAACGCGCGGGGGACGCGGCCCCCGCCGTCACCGGGCCCGCCGTCACCGGGCCGCCGAGGGAGGCGGCAGGCGCAGTTCGGCGAGGTCCGGCGGGACGGGGGCGTCGGGGCGGAAGAACGGGGCGGGCACGCCGTCGGCCGCCGTGGCCGGCGCGTCCGTGAGGCGGAAGCGGTCGCGCAGCCGGCCGTAGAAGCCGGTGGGGTGCAGGCGGATGAGGCGCACTCGCTGCGGAGCGCGGAACACACCGATCCAGTCCCCCGGGTCCAGCACGCCGCGCAGTTGACCGTCGATGCTGACGGCGGCCTGGCCGGAGTGGGGCAGCACCCGCAGGGCGACGGACTCGTCGGGTGCGGCGACCACACTGCGGTTGAAGGTCATGTGCGGTGCGATCGGCGTGAAGACGACCGCGTCCATGTGCGGCGAGAGCACGGGACCGCCCGCGGCGAAACTGTAGGCGGTCGATCCGGTGGGGGTGGCCACGGCGAACGCGTCCGCCGAGTACGAGGCCAGCCGCTGCCCGGCGAGATAGACGCCGACGCTGACCTGTCGGTCCCTGGCCAGCTTCTCCAGGACGACGTCGTTCAGGGCCGTGACGTCCAGGGCCACTCCCCAGCCGTCGCCCTCGGTCGTCTCGGCTCTGACCTGCGGCGGCGGCAGGGCGGGGCCCCGCCCGTAGTGGAGCAGGGCCTCCATGGCGCCGGGGATCTCCAGGGCGCGGGAGGCGCGCATCGTCAGCGTCATGCGTTCCTCGACGGTGGCCTTCCCGTCGTGCACCGCCTGCAGCGCCCGCGTGACCTCGGCCGCCGGCACCTCGGTGAGGAACCCGACCTTGCCTAGGTCCACGCCGAGCACGTTCGCGCCGCTCTTGACGGCGATCCGGGCGCCCCGCAGGAAGGTGCCGTCGCCGCCAAGCGTGACGACGAGGTCGGGGTTGCCGGCCGCCTCCGCTTCCGCACGCCCGCCGCGGCGCTGCTGGTCCTTGGCCCAGACGTCGACCTCGGTGCACCGGATGCCTCGGGCGTCGCACCAGGCGTGCACGGCGCGGGCGACGTCGCGGGCCGCCGTCCGCCCCTGGTGGACGACCAGCCCGACGCGGTCTACGGACACAGCAACCTCCAGGTCCACGTGAGACACGGGCACGCGCCGCGGGCCGGGGACCCGGGGCGGGCGGACCACGGCGGACGGCCGACCTGCCCAGGTCCGGCACTGGGCACGATCCTTCCACGAATGCGACATTCCGGTACGGGGAGACAGTCCGCCCGGCCACGTCACCACCGACGTGAGACGCGCCGCCCGACCGCGTCACGGTCGCCGGGAGACCTGGCCGGCCGCCCCTGTCACATCCGTCGCGACCATCGGGGCCATCGCGGCCTCAGGAGCGAGGGGCATCCGCCGCGCCCGGCGAAGACCGCCGAGCAGGGACCGCCGAGTTCCCGGCACTCCCGGCTCCCGCGAGTGCGACGTCACGCGCCCGATGGGTGGACCAACTCCGCTCTTGGAGAGGCGACTTCACCATGTTCCCGCACATGGGGGCGAATTGTCGCCGCGCCCCGCCCCGGCCCCTCGCGTCCGCCGGACGGATTCCGGCCGTGTCGGCGCCGCCTGACGCGGCAACTTCCTTACGGACAAGGCGAGTTCGGGCGCGGTGGACGGCCCGGCGCGCGGGCCGGGCGCCGTCCGGCGGGCCGAACGATTTTGGACACTCCGGCATCCCGACGAACGCTGAACGACTATCGTCTCGAATTGACGTCTCCTGAGCGACCGACACGGCTCGGAGATCCCGTCACGGCCGCTTTCATCCGAAGTGTGGACCGAATTCGACAGACCCCATGAAAGGTCTCTTTCGTGATCAACAGCAATCAGGGGACTGATTACGAGAGCATCCGGCTCGACCGCAGAGGCCAGGCCGAAGCCTTCGACGCCATCGGCGACCGCTACGACGAGGCCTTTCCGCACAAGGAGGGCCAGGTCACCGCAGGTGAGTGGCTGGTCGAGTCACTGGGCCGGGGTTCACGGGTGCTGGATCTCGGCTGCGGCACGGGGGTGCCGACCTCGCGCCAGATGGCGGACGCCGGGTTCGAGGTCGTGGGGGTCGACCTCTCCGGCGGCATGGTGGGGCTCGCGAGCACCTACGTCCCCGAGGCGACGTTCCACCGAATCGACCTCGCCGAGCTGCGACCGGGCGGCCCGCGCGACCTCGGCCGCTTCGACGCCGTCGCCGCCTTCTTCTCGCTGCTGATGCTGCCGCGCGCGGAGATCCCTCTCGCGTTGCTGACCATCCGTCATCTCCTCGTTCCCGGCGGCCTGTTCGTCCTGTCGATGGTCGAGGCCGATGTCGACGACTTCGCGATCCCGTTCCTCGGGAACACGATCAGGGTCTCCGGCTATCTGCGGGAGGACCTGCACAAGGTCATCGAGGCGGCGGGCTTCGAGATCGTCAAGGAGACCTCGTACACGTACGCCCCCGCCGTGGCCGATGTCCCGCCCGAGGAGCAGGTGTTCCTCTGCTGCAGGCGGAGTGACTGAGGAGGCGGAGTCCGAGCCGCGGACCGCGCCACCCACTGGACGGGACAGAACGCGTGACCGAGCACCACACCCCCCACGAGAGCACCACTCCGCCACAGGCCTCCGCCTCGCCTGCCGCGGTGGCGGACGGCCGTGTGCCGCAGACCGACCGCCTCCGGTATCTCGATGTCGCGACGCGGCGGATCGCCCGCGGGATGGATCTGGACGAGACGCTCCGGGAACTGCGGGAGGCGGCCGTCCCGGCCTTCGCTGACGCGATATTCGTCCACCTCGACGATCCGCTGCCCGTGGGCACCGAGCAGCCGACGGCTTCGGTCGTGCTCCAACTGCACAGCGCCGACCGGGCGTCGCCGACGCCGGACGGCGGGACCTCGCCGGCGCCCGCGCTCCCCGAGGTCGCCGAGCGGGTCGAACCGGCCGGCGGCGGACGGCTCGCGGAGCTGCTGCGGGACGGCCGTCCGGCGTTCGGTGACGCGCCGGGCAACGCGCCCGCCGTCGCCGAACTGCTCGCGGCCCCGGCGGACCGGGCGGGAACGCCGCCACCCGGCCACCGTCTGATCATCGCCCCGCTGCACGGCAGTCACCACGTCATGGGCACGGTCGTCCTGCTCCGGAGCGCGGACCGCCCCGTCTTCGCGGACGACGACCTGCTCGTCGCCTCGCAGCTCGCCACGCACACCGCGCTCGGCGTCCAGAAGGCGGTGATGTACGGCCACGAGGCCGCCGTCGCGGACACCCTGCAGCACACGATGCTCCCGTCGTCGCTGCCCGAGCCCACCGGTGTCCGGCTGGCCAGCCGCTACCTGCCCGCCTCGAAGACCGCCCAGGTCGGCGGCGACTGGTACGACGCGATCCCGCTTCCCGGCAACCGCGTCGCTCTGATCGTCGGTGACGTCATGGGCCACTCCATGACCTCCGCCGCGATCATGGGCCAGTTGCGCACCATCGTGCAGACCCTCGCCGGTCTCGACCTGCCGCCGGACGAGGTCCTGCACCACCTCGACGAGCAGGCCCAACGGCTGGGCAGCGACCACATCGCGACCTGCCTCTACGCGATCTACGACCCGATCTCGCACCGCCTGCTGATGGCGAACGCCGGTCACCCGCCCGCGATCCTGCTCCATGAGGACGGGCGCGCCGAGGTCCTGGGTGTCCCGCCCGGTGCTCCGATCGGCGTCGGCGGCGTCGTCTTCGAGTCCGTGGAGATGGCCGCGCCCACCGGGGCGACCCTGGTCCTGTACACCGACGGACTCGTCGAGTCCCGGGACACGGACATCGGGAGCGGTGTCGAGTCGCTGCGGCTCCGGCTCCAGACCACCGCCCCGGGGCTCGCCTCGCTCGAGGTGCTCTGCGATCACGTACTGGGCACCCTGGGCCCGGGGACCCGGGACGACGACATCGCCCTGCTCAGCGCCCGGTTCGAGGGCTTCCCGCCGGACAGCGTCGGCTACTGGTACCTGGCCCCGCACCCGATGACCGCGGGGCAGGCGCGCCGGCTGACCCGCAGGGCCCTGCGCCGCTGGGGCCTCGAATCCCTGATCGACCCGACGGAACTCATGGTCAGCGAGGTCGTGACGAACGCCGTGCGGTTCGCCTCACGGCCCCTCTCGCTGCGGCTGCTGCGCACCGACGTGCTCCGCTGCGAGGTGACCGACGACTCGCCCCAGGTGCCCAGGATGCGGCACGCCGACCTCGGGGACGAGAGCGGCCGGGGCCTCTTCCTGGTCAATCAACTCGCCCTGCGCTGGGGCGCGACGAGGCTGAGCAGCGGCAAGGTCGTCTGGTTCGAGCAGAAGATCCCGGCGAAGTAGCCGCTCCGCGCGTGGGCCCGCGCTCTCCGGGCGGCTCCCGCACCCCGACTCGTTCCCGGGGCACGGTTCCCGGGCGCGCATACCCGTACAGGGTATGGTTCAGGTCCCAGCTCGCGGGAAGTACGGACCCCCTGATGACGCTACGAGAGTGGCCCTGGGCCCGGTTCGGTGGCGCCGCCCGCCGGGCACACGGCATGATCGTCATGCTGTTTCCCATGGTCGCCGCACCGCTGCTCCACCACGCGCTCCCCGACACGACCGTCACGCCGACGTCGGCGGCTTCACCGTCGCCCGGAGGGCCGGGGCCCGTCTCCCGGCCCGCTCGTCCTCTCTCGACCGCGCGCATACGCGGGCACATAGGCAACGTCCCACGGTTCCCCGCGTCCGCGTCCCGCGACGCCCGCAGCCGTGCCCGGACCGTCCCGAAACGCCTGTCGCGCATCGAAGAAGAGGACTTTTCGTGAACAGCATCAACCGCCGCTCCGTCCTCGCCGGACTGGGAGCGGTCGGCACCGGCCTGCTCGCCGCCTGCGGCAACGAAGCCCCCGGAGCCCCCTCCCTCCTCAGCCCTTCCGGTTCCCAGGTCGCCCGTGCGGCGCGGAGCCGGAGCGGTACGGGCAGGGTCCAGAGCCTCAACCTGACCGCCGCGCCCGCGACACTCGACCTGGGCGGCGGCGTCCTGGCCAAGTCCTGGGCCTTCGGCGGCCGGGTTCCCGGCAAGGAGATCCGCACCTCCGCCGGTGACACGCTCTCCGCCGAGCTGTCCAACCAACTGCCCGGCACCACCGCGACATCCATCCACTGGCACGGCATCTCACTGCGCGGCGACATGGACGGCGTGCCGCCGGTCACCCAGCCCCCCGTGCGAGCCGGATCCAACTTCACGTACCGCTTCGTCACCAACGCCCCCGGCACGTACTTCCTCCACCCTCATGTGGGAGTCCAGGTCGACCGGGGCCTGTACGCCCCGCTGATCGTCGAGGACCCCAGGGAGCCGCTGTCGTACGACGACGAGTGGGTGGTCGTCCTCGACGACTGGCTCGACGGTGTGACCGGCACGCCCGACGAGGTCTTCGCCACGTTCAGGCCGGACATGAGCGGCATGACCATGAGGAACTCCGGTCCGGAGAGGGCGCGGCCCTCCCGGTCCTCGTCCGCCTCCTCCGGGGACAGCGACTCGACACGGTTCAGGCTCATCGGTGCCACCAGCCCGCTGCTCGGGGGCGACGCCGGGGACGTGAACTACCCCTACCACCTGGTCAACGGTCGTGTGCCGGCCGACCCGGCCGTGTACACCGGCAAGTCCGGCAAGCGTGTCCGCCTCAGGATCATCAACGCGGGCGCCGACACCGCCTACCGGGTGGCCCTCGGCGGCCACAAACTCACCGTCACCCACACCGACGGTTTCCCCGTCGTGCACCGGCAGGTCGACACGCTGCTGATCGCCATGGGCGAGCGGTACGACGTCCTGGTCACCCTCGGCGACGGCGTCTTCCCGCTCGTCGCGCTCGCCGAGGGCAAGGACGCCACCGGAATGGCTGTGGTGCGCACCGGATCGGGGAGCACGCCCGAGCCGACCGTACGACCGGCCGAACTGGACGGCTCGACGGTGACCGCCGCACAACTGCGCGCCGCCGAGGGCGTACAGCTTCAGGCGAAGGATCCCGATCTGGTCCACCGCGTCAAACTGACCGGCAGCATGGGCAGGTACGACTGGGCCATCAACGGCAGGGAGTTCGACATGGCCGACCCGACCGCGAACCCGCTGCTCGTCCAGGAGGGCCAGCGGGTCCGGCTCGACTTCGTCAACGCGACGAACATGTGGCACCCGATGCACCTGCACGGCCACACCTACCAGCTCGACGACGGCGGTCCGCGCAAGGACACCACCATCGTGCTGCCCAGGTCGAAGGTGTCCGTCTTCTTCGACGCCGACAACCCCGGACAGTGGATGCTGCACTGCCACAACGCCTACCACAGCGAGGCCGGGATGATGGCGCTCCTGGCGTACGGCGCCTGAGCCCGGGTTCCCGGCCGGGGGCGGGTCTCAGGAATCCGCCCCCACGACCGGACGGTGATCCCGCCCCGACCCGCCGGCGGTCACCCGAGGAACGACAGGCGTACCTCGCGGTTCGGGTTGTCCCGATTGGTGTCCACGAGGCACACCGACTGCCATGTCCCCAGCTCCAGGCTCCCGTCCACCACCGGCAGGGTCGCGTGCGGCGGGACGAAGGCGGGGAGGACGTGGTCCCGGCCGTGGCCGGGGCTGCCGTGACGGTGTTGCCAGCGGTCGTCCGCGGGGAGCAGGGAGTGCAGCGCGGTGAGGAGGTCGTCGTCGCTGCCGGCGCCCGTCTCGATGATGGCGATTCCGGCGGTGGCGTGGGGGACGAAGACGTTCAGGAGGCCGTCGCGGCCCGCCGCGACCTCGCGGAGGAAGGCCTCGCAGTCGCGGGTGAGGTCGACGACCGCCTCCGATGAACCGGACGAGATGGTCAGGATCTGCGTGGTGAAGGCATCGGACATGCCTCAATCCTCTCCCATGCACCGGATTCCGCACACGGCCGAGGCCGCCGGGCGGGCGGTGCGGCGCCCGTGCGCGTCGCGGGTCTCGCGGGCTACAGGGGTTCTCGTGCGCGGTGCCGAGGGCATCGGATCCCGGCCCGCGGCGACGGTGTGCCCAGCCGGTCCCCTGCGCCGGGGACGCGGGTCGTCGATCGCCTCACAGCTCGGCGTCCGACGGGAAGATCCCGGGGCCCGCTCCAGTTGGTAGAAGCGTGAACGACACAGGAGTACGCGCGCGTGAGGTCGATGTGGTCGTCGTCGGTGCGGGCCAGGCCGGGCTGGCCGCCGCCTACCACCTGCGGCGCACCGGCTTCGAGCCCGAGCGGGACTTCGTCGTGCTCGACCACGCGCCGCACCCCGGCGGTGCCTGGCAGTTCCGCTGGCCGTCGCTGACGTACGGCAAGGTGCACGGGATGCACTCCCTGCCGGGCATGGACCTCACGGACGCCGACCCCGACCGCCCTTCCTCGCAGGTCGTCCCGGAGTACTTCGCCGCCTACGAGCGCGCGTTCGACCTGCGGGTGCGCAGGCCCGTCGACGTCCGGGCGGTGCGGGAGGGGCCCGCTGGGCGACTGCTCGTGGAGACCCGCGCCGGCACCTGGACGACCCGGGCCCTGATCAACGCGACGGGCACCTGGGACCGCCCGTTCTGGCCCCACTATCCGGGCCAGGAGACCTTCCGCGGACGGCAGTTGCACACGGCGCGGTATCCGGGGCCGGAGGAGTTCGCCGGGCGGCGCGTGGTCGTCGTGGGCGGCGGCGCGTCCGGCACCCAGCATCTGATGGAGATCGCCGACCGCGCGGCGGAGACGACCTGGGTCACCCGGCGTCCCCCGGTCTTCCGCGAGGGGCCCTTCACCGAGGAGTTCGGCCGGGCCGCCGTCGCGCTCGTCGAGGAGCGCGTCCGCCAGGGACTTCCGCCCCGCAGCGTGGTCTCGGTCACCGGGCTGCCGCTGAACGACGCGATCCGGCAGGCGCTGGCCGACGGCGTACTGGACCGGCGGCCCATGTTCGACCGGATCACCCGGGACGGCGTGGAGTGGGCGGACGGACAGCGCGTGGACGCCGACGTGATCCTGTGGGCGACCGGCTTCCGGGCCGCGATCGACCATCTGGCACCGCTGCGGCTGCGCGAGCGGGGCGGCGGCATCCGCGTCGAGGGGACGCGCGCGGTCGCCGATCCGCGGATCCACCTGGTGGGCTACGGGCCGTCGGCGAGCACCATCGGCGCCAACCGGGCCGGACGCGCCGCCGTGAGGGACATCAGGCGACTGCTGGCGGAGGCCCCGGTCGCCGCGTGACGCCCCGGCATGCCGCTCAGCGCGTGGGAGAACCCGAGGGAGCCGGTGCCGCGCCGGCAGCGGTGGTGGGTGACACCGTGGCAGGGACCGCCGGAGAGCCCGTCGGAGAGCCCGCCGGAGAGGCCGTCGGAGAGGCCGTCGGAGAGCCCGCCGGTGAGCCCGTCGAGGACGCGCTCCTGTGGTTCCGGTCGAACTCGGCGACGTTGCGCTGGTGCTCCTCGTAGCCGGCCGTGAAGCGCGTGTCTCCCGGCTTGACCGTGACGAAGTACAGCCAGTCCCCCGCGGGCGGGGTGATCGCGGCCTTCATCGCCTCCTCGCCGGGGTTGGAGATCGGCGTGGGCGGCAGGCCCATGCGCCGGTAGGAGTTGTAGGGGCTGTCGACCTTCGTGTCGGCCTGGCTGGTGCTCAGGGTGGAGCGGTTCAGCGCGTAGTTGATGGTGGAGTCCATCTGCAACGGCATACCGCGTTCCAGGCGGTTGTAGATGACCCGGGCCACCTTGCCCATGTCCGCCTTGGTCGCCGCCTCCGCCTGCACGATGCTCGCGATCGTGACCGCCTGATAGACGTTCATGGCGTTGCGCTGCGCGCCCGCGGCGACCGGCGCACCGTTGAACCTCTTGTTCGCGGTGTCGACCATGAACGTCAGCATGGACTCCGGAGTCGACTTGCCGGCGATCGGGTACCTCGCCGGGAAGAGATAGCCCTCGGGGTTGCCGCCGGCGTCGTTCGGAAGTTTGAGGTTGGCTTTGTCGAGGGACTTCTTGGTGGTGCCCGCGGGCACTCGGAGGGCCTTGTCGAGGGCCGCGTAGACCTGTCCGGAGCGCCAGCCCTCCGGAATGAGGAGCGACGTGGGACGCGCGTCGTCGGTTCCCATGCTCAGCAGCGGCACCGCCACGGCGGTGGCCGCCACGACGGCTCCGGTCGCGATGAGGGCGACCCGGCCCCGGCGCGTCAGTCGAATCGTGCTCCGTGGCGGAGTGTTCATCTGCATAACGGGCACGGTAACCCGCTAATGCAGACAAACCCGGCATATCGTCATCTTGTCGGCTCCAGTTGGGCGTCCCGGTGGACAAGGGCGGCGTAGCGCCCTTCCTGGGCCAGCAGTTCCTCGTGCGTGCCGCGCTCGACCGCGTGGCCCGCGTCGAGGACGACGATCTGGTCGGCGCTCCGGATCGTGGACAGCCGGTGCGCGATGGTGAGCGTGGTGCGGTCGGCCGACAGGGCGTCGATGGCCTCCTGGACGGCGTGCTCGGTGCGGGTGTCCAGGGCGCTGGTCGCCTCGTCGAGGATGAGTACGGGCGGATCGCGCAGGATCGTCCGCGCGATGGCGAGGCGCTGCTTCTCTCCGCCGGAGAACCGGTGGCCGCGCTCGCCGACGACCGTGTCGTACCCGTCGGGCAGCGACGCGATGTGCTCGTGGATCTGGGCCGCCCGGGCCGCCGCGTGCAGTTCCTCGTCGGTGGCGTCCGGCTTGGCGAAACGCAGGTTCTCGGCGACCGAGGCGTGGAAGAGGTACGTCTCCTGGGAGACGACGCCGACCGCGCGCGCGAGAGTGTCGAAGTCGAGGTCGCGCACGTCGACCCCGTCGAGGGTCACGCGCCCGCCCGTGACGTCGTACAGCCGCGGCACCAGATAGCTGAGCGTGGACTTGCCGGAGCCGGTCGGTCCGACGACGGCGAGGCTGCCGCCGGCCGGGACGGTGATGTCGATGCCGTCGAGGATCGGGGTGCCCTTGTCGTCGTAGCGGAACTCGACGTCCTCGAAGCGGATCTCGCCCTTGACCTGGTCCAGGTGGACGGGGCTCTCGGGCTCGGTGATGTCGATGGGAAGGTCGAGGTACTCGAAGATGCGCTGGAACAGCGCGAGCGAGGTCTGGATCTGCACACCGGTGGACAGCAGGCCGACCGTCGGCCGGAACAGTCCCTGCTGGAGCGAGACGAAGGCGACGAGCGTGCCGATGGACATGGAGGGGCCGCCGAGCTGAAGGGCGACGCCCGCGGTCCAGTAGATGACGGCGGGCATGGCCGCCATGACGATGCCGATCACGGACATGCGCCAGCGCCCGGCCATGTTCGAGCGCACTTCGAGGTCGACGAGTCCCTCGGACTCCTCCGCGAAGGACTTCGTCAGCGAGTCGGCCCGGCCCATGGTGCGGCCGAGCAGGATGCCGCTGACGGAGAGCGATTCGGTGACGGTGGCGGCCATCGCCGCCATCTGCTTCTGGCGCTGGGTGGTGATCTTCTTGCGTTCGTTGCCGACCCGGCGGCTGATCCACACGAACACCGGCAGCAGGAGCAGGGAGACGAGCGTCAGGCGCCAGTCCAGGGCCACCATCGCGACGATCGTGGCCACCACACTGGTCAGGTTGGAGACCAGCGAGGTGGCGGTGGAGGTGACGGTCGCCTGCATGCCGCCGATGTCGTTGGCGATGCGGGACTGGACCTCGCCCGTGCGTGTCCTGGTGAAGAAGGCGAGCGACATGCGCTGGAGGCGGCCGTAGACCGCCGTGCGCAGATCGTGCATGACCCGCTGGCCGACGGTCGTGGAGATCAGGGTCTGCAGGACGCCGAAAACGCCGCTCAGGACGGCGCTCAGGACCATGCCGAGCGCCAGCAGGGTCAGCAGACCCGTGCGGCCTTCGGGGATCGCCGTGTCGAGGATCGCCTTGAGCAGGAAGGGCGTGGCGACGGACACGAGGGACGCGGCGCCGACCAGGAGGCCGACGATCGCGAGGCGGCCGCGATAGGGCCGGAAGAGGGTCAGGATGCGGCGCACCTGCCGTGGCTGTTCCTTGTCGGCAGGTGGGGGGCTCCAGGTGGACTGTTCGGGGCGCAATGGACTCCTAGGGAAACGGGACTACGGGGACATCGGTGAGGATCCGACGACTGACGGAGCCTAGCTCATTGTTACCTATACTCACAATGAACGGCATCCTGATATTGTTCCCGCATGACCACCCCCGATGCCGACGGCCTGCTCGCCGAGCAGTTGCTGCGTCTGACGCGCCGCGTGCACCGCATCCAGAAGCGCCATCTGGAGCAGCGCGAGCTGGGCATCACACCCGCCCAGTCTCGGCTCCTGCGCACGCTCGCGCACTACAGCTCACCGCCCCGGATGGCCGATCTCGCGGAGCGCCTCGAAGTGGTACCGCGCGCGGTGACCACGCTGGTCGACGGCCTGGAGGCGAGCGGCAGGGTTCGCCGGGCACCCGATCCCACCAACCGCCGGGTGATCAGGATCGAGGTCACGGACGAGGGCCGCACGGCGCTGCGCGAGCTGCGCGCCGCGCGCCGCGGCGCCGCGGAGGAGATCCTGGCTCCATTGACGGACGAGCAGCGCGGGGTGCTCGGCGGACTGCTGGACACCTTGGTGGACGGCATGCCGAGGGCGGAACACCGCTGCTGAGCCGGCTCGGGACGGCCACGCCGCCGAGACGGCTCGGGACGGAATGCCGTCGCGGGCCGCTCGGACACGGCGCGCCGCACCGCCGCTCGGCAGCCGGGCCCGACCCGGTCGCCCGCCGCCGACGGCCGGTCGCCTGCGGTGGGCAGCCGACCGGGCGGCGCTGCCCGGTGACCCCGTGAGGAGTGGTGCGCGATGCCTCTGCTGGAGCCCGACCCCGACGCGCTGCGACCCGGCACGCGCCCCGACGCCCCCGCGGCCGACCGGGTCCCCGACGACCGGGCCGGCGGCACCCCCGAACCCCTGCGCGGTGACCTGACCGCCCTGCTCGGAGCCGACAAGGTACTGACCGGGATCTCCGACCTCGTGCGCTACGCCTCCGACGCCAGCCCCTACCGCTTCGTGCCGCGGGTCGTCGTGGTCCCCGAGGACATCGACGACATCTCGGCCGTGCTCTCGTACGCGCACGGCAAGGACCGCGAGGTGGTGTTCCGCGCGGCCGGGACCTCGCTCAACGGCCAGGCGCAGGGCGAGGACATCCTCGTCGACGTACGCCGGCACTGGACCGGCGTCGAGGTCCTCGACGGCGGCGCGCGGGTCCGCGTCGCGCCCGGCACGACCGTCGCCCGCGTCAACGCCGCGCTCGCCCGGCACGGGCGCGTGCTCGGGCCCGATCCCGCCAGCGCGATCGCCTGCACGGTCGGCGGCGTGGTCGCGAACAACGCCTCCGGCATGACGGCGGGCACCACCCGCAACGCGTACGTCACCCTCGCCTCGCTCACCTTCGTGCTGCCGACCGGCACGGTCGTGGACACGGCGGAACCGGACGCCGACGAACGGCTGGCGCACGCCGAACCGGCCCTGTGCGCCGGCCTCATGGGGCTCAAGGCGGAGATCGAGTCGGACCCCGAACTGGTCGACCGCATCCGCGCCAAGTACACGATCAAGAACACCAACGGCTACCGCCTGGACGCCTTCCTCGACGGCGCGACGCCCGTCGAGATCCTGCGCGGCCTGATGGTCGGCTCGGAGGGCACCTTCGGCTTCATCGCCGAGGTCGTCCTCGACACCCTGCCGCTGGAGCGGCGGGTCTCCGCCGCGCTGCTCTTCTTCGGCTCGCTGCCTGCCGCGGCCTCCGCCGTACCCCTGTTCACCGACGCCGGCGCCTCGGCCGTCGAGCTGATGGACGGCAACACCCTGCGCGCCTCGGTGAGCGTCGAGGGGGTGCCCGGGGACTGGGCGGCCCTGCCCGGCCCGACGACCGCGCTGCTCGTCGAGTTCCGCGCTCCGGACGAGGCCGCGCAGGAGGCGTACGAGGAGCGGGCACGCACGGTGCTGGCGGGGCTCCCCCTGGTGTCGCCCGTGCCCTCCGTGACGAACTCCCTCACCCGCGACCAGCGGACCGTCGCCGGCTACTGGAAAGCCCGCAAGGCCTTCGTCACCGCCGTCGGCGGCGCCCGTCCGTCCGGTACGACGCTGATCACGGAGGACTTCGCGGTACCGCCCGCCCGGCTCGCCGAGGCCTGCGAGGCGCTGCTGGAACTCCAGACCCGGCACGGTTTCGACGCCGCCGTGGCGGGCCACGCCGCACACGGCAATCTGCACTTCCTGCTGGCCTTCGACGCCTCCAGGCCGGCCGACGTGGAGCGGTACGCCGCCTTCATGGACGCGTTCTGCCGGCTCACCGTCGAGCGCTTCGACGGCTCGCTGAAGGCCGAGCACGCCACCGGACGCAACATCGCGCCCTTCCTGGAACTCGAATGGGGCCCCAGGGCAACGGAGTTGATGTGGCGCACGAAACGGCTGATCGACCCCGACGGAGTGCTCGCACCGCGCGTGGTCCTCGACCGTGATCCCCGCGCGCACGTCCGGGGCCTGAAGACGATCCCGCGGGTGGAGGCGATCGCCGACCCCTGCATCGAGTGCGGCTTCTGCGAACCGACCTGCCCCAGCCAGGACGTGACGACCACACCGCGCCAACGGATCGTGCTGCGGCGGGAGATGATGCGCCAGCCCGGCGGCTCCCCCGTCGAGGACAGGCTCCTGGAAGCGTACGGATACGACGCCGTGGACACCTGCGCGGGCGACTCGACGTGCAAGCTGGCCTGTCCGGTCGGCATCGACACGGGCGCCCTGATGAAGGAGTTCCGGCACGCTCGGCACTCGCCGCGCGAGGAGAGGGTCGCCGCCCTGGCCGCGCGGTACTTCGGCACGCTCGAAGGCTCCGCGCGGCTGGCCGTCGCCGCCGTGGACCGCGTCGGCGACCGCCGGGTGAACGCCGTGACCCGGGCGGCACGCAAAGTCGTCCGCCCTGATCTCGTGCCCGAGTGGCTGCCTCGGATGCCGGGAGCCGCAGCCTCCGCCATGCCCGTCACCTCCCGCGTGGGTTCGGTCGCCGTGTACTACCCGGCCTGCGTCAACCGCATCTTCGGCAGCCCCGGAGACATGTCGCTCGCGCGGGCCGTCGTCGCGGTCTCCGCGCGCGCGGGAAAGCCGGTCTGGATCCCGGACGACGTGAAGGGGACGTGCTGCGGAACGATCTGGCACTCCAAGGGGTACGACGCGGGCAACGCCGTGATGGCCGATCGCATCGTCGAGGCGGCCTGGGGCTGGACCGCGGGAGGCAGGTTGCCGCTCGTCGTGGACGCGTCGTCCTGCACGCTCGGCATCGCCCGGGAGGTCGTACCGTATCTGAGCGCCGACAACCGGGAGTTGCACGCCGAACTGCGGGTCGTCGACTCGCTGGTGTGGGCCGCGGACGAACTCCTCCCCCACCTCACCGTGCACCGGACCCTCGGCTCCGCGGTGCTCCACCCGACCTGCTCCATGCGGCACTTGGGCGACGAGGCACAGTTGCGCGCGGTGGCCGAGGCGTGTGCCGACGAGGTGGTGATGCCCGACGACGCCGGGTGCTGCGCCTTCGCGGGCGACCGGGGCATGCTCCACAGGGAACTCACCGAGTCGGCCACCCGCGAGGAGGCGGCTTTCGTGACCTCCCGCGACTTCGACGCGCATCTGTCGGCGAACCGCATGTGCGAGGTGGGGATGGACCACGCGACGGGCCGCGACTACTACTCGGCCCTGCTGGCGCTGGAGCGCGCGACCCGTCCCGAGCCCCGGGAGGCCCCGCCGGCCGACCGGTCCGGATGACCGGTCGGCCCGCCCCGCCCGAAGCGGACAGGCGCCTCCTTCGCGCGTCCGTCACGCCGCGGACGGCCTGGCTCAACAGCGGGCGCGGTCCTCGGTGAGCACCCCCTGCACGGTGACCAGGGCGCGGTCGTAGCAGCCCGCGGGGCCGTACAGCCGATAGCGCTCGCTCGTCGTGGCCACCGCGTGACGCTGGTCGCGCGGCACGTTCGCCGTGTAGGTGGCGTCGCCCGTGTAGGTGTCGTCGAGCCGTGACCACGTGGTGCGCCGGCCACCCCGGGCCCCGGCCACGGCGGCCCGGTCGCCCAGCGTCAGCACGGTCCGCAGCCGGTCGTCCGCGCCGAGGGTCGTCGTGCCGTCCATCGTGTACGTGCGCCGGGTACGCGTCGTGCTCGCCGGGCCGCGTCCGTCGACGGTCACCACCTCGTCGTCGGTCCACGTCGCCTCTAGGCCGTCCGTGTTCTCACCGTCGGTCCAGCGGTGCGCGGAGCTGTTCCCGAGCGTCCGGCCGACCGTGGTCAGCACCCGGCCGTGCGAGGTGTCGAGGTAGCCCGCGACCGTCAGCCGGTGGCTTCCCACGGTCTCGACCCGGTTCTCGGAACCGGGCGTGTACGTCGAGGAGTTGGAGATCGCGCCCGCGTCGGACCGGGTGAGGGCACCGCTCAGGTGGGCGCGCCGCGCGTCCTGCCAGACGAGCACGTTGACCGGAAGGCTCCATCCGGTCTGCGCCTCCGGAACGCCCACGACAGAGACGTCGATCCGGTGCGGAAGCCCGTCGTCGAGAAGTCCGGCGAACGGGGTCAGGTCGTACTCGACGGGTCTGACGTCGAAGGCGCGGGGTCCCGGAATCACGTACCAGAGGAAGGGGCTGGACCATCCGCCGGTCCAGACGGTCGGGAACGGCTCGGCGATTCCCGCGAGTTGGCCGTCGACCTTGATCTGCACCTCACGGTAGGGGCCGTCGCCCTTGCAGGAGTACGGTGCCGCGTCCGGGACCGTCAGATACCAGAACTCCTCGCAGCCGCCGCCGGACCCGGTCGCGTACACCTCGGCGATCACGCGCTCGCTGTTGCGCGGGGTGGTCAGGGTGCCGTCCGTCAAGGTCAGCACACGGTCGGGGGCCACGGCGGCCCTGCCCGCGTAGAACGTCAGCGTGGCCTTGACGTCGAGGACACCGGTGTAGGTGTCGTCGACGACGTTCCCGATGAGCATCTCGACGTCGCTGCTCTGCCGGAACGTGGCGCTGTAGCGCGTCACGTCCTTCTCCACGGACCAGGTGATCCCGTCGGGCGACGGCTCCGGGGTGGACGTGCGCAGGATCTCCACGCCGCCGACATGGAGATACCCGAGCCGGTCGAACTGCCGCCCCTTGACCTTGCCTTCGAGCCGGAGCACGACCTTGCTCCAGTGGTCGCCACAGCCCGTCGGCGGGGTGTACGTGCCCGTGTAGGGCGTGAAGTCGCGGAACCGGGCCTCCGCCAGGGTCACTTCGCAGGACGGCGCGACCGGCCTGCTGACGGGCGGGGAGGCGGTGACGGGGTCGTGCCAGTCGCTGCCGAACTCGGCGGGCACGTCGGTCGATCCGGCGGCCGCTGGTGCGCCGGAGGCCGCGGACGCGGGTGCCGGCACGGACGCGGTGGCCGCCGGAGCCGGGGCCGCCCCGAAGAGGGCGCTCGCCACGAGGGTCACCCCGGCGAGCATGGACATGATGACCGGTCTACTCATGTGCGGTGTTCTACGGTGCGGTCGGGCTCACCGCAACGGTGCGTCGGGGGCCACCGGTCACGCCCGATTCGGCACGCCCCCGGCCCGCTAGGCCTTCAAGTCCCCCTTGTCGCCCATCAGTACGACAGGGTGCTGCTCGGGATCGAGGGTGCGCAGGAGGTACTCCATCGCCGGCTTGGGCAGGCTCACGCACGCCGACGTACCGCTGCCGTGGTCCATGTGCAGCCAGATGCCGCCGCCCTTGTCGTCGCCCCACGGGCGACTCGGGTCGTCCGGCGGGTTGCCCTTGACGCGGTTGTAGTCGATCGCGATGACGTAGTCGAAGTCGTGCCAGTGCGACTTCGCCCAGTAGTGCGGGGCCTGGAAGTCCTGCGACTGCGTGTACGGCAGCCGGGCGCCCGGGTCGTCGAGCACGCCGCCGGCGTCGCTGAGCGTGAACACTCCCACGGGGCTCCGCTTGTCGTCCTCGTGGTGGTCGGTCGTCCAGCCCTTCTTCCCGTTGTGCGCGGCCCAGCTCCGGGTCTTCACCCATGTCGTACCGGACTTCGTGTAGAGCACGGCCGTGGAGTCCGCGGAGTCCTTGCCCTCGCCGTAGACCGCCAGGACCTGGCGCGAGTCGGAGGGGATCTGCCGCTGGAGCCGGTCGCCGACCTCGGGGATGCGCTTCGGGTCGACTGCGGGCGCGCTCGTCCGGGCGGCCTCGCCACCGGCTCCCGCGTGCGCCTTCGTACCGTTCCCGCTTCCGCCCTCCGGACCACCGCAGGCCGAGAGGCTGACGGCGACGACTCCGCAGACCATCGCGGCGAGCCCCGTACGCATCGCACCGTTCTTTCGCATGCCGCCCATCCTCGCATCACGTATCGGGCGAATCATTCTCCCCCCTGGGCCCCGGCCAGTCGTGTTCCCTCCGGGCCGGTTCCATGCCCCGGACCCGAAAATCGTTTGCTTTCGACCACGCTGCGACGCGAACCTTTCACGGTTTGCTACCGGCCCCGCGGCCGGACGGTCGCCGAAAGTCGCGGCTCCCTCCATCCCCTGACACGAGCCACTGGGGCGTCATGCAGATCCAAGACCTTCCGTATCCCGACCCGGGTGTGCCCGACGCACGCTCAGGTACCCGATTCCTGTGGTGGCTCGGGCGGAATCAGCTCGGCGGACAGTTCAAGGCCCTCGCCTGGGGGTTGCTGCACTTCCTGGCCGTCTCCGCGCTGCCGTTCTGCGTCGGCCGGGCCGTCCAGTCCGTCGTCGACCACTCCGGGACCGGGCTCGCCCTGACCGGCGCTCTCATGGTGCTGTGCGGCGCGTGCATCGCCCTGGGCGACACCATGCTGCACCGCACCGCGGTCACCAACTGGATCACCGCCGCCGCACGCGTGCAGCAACTGCTCGCCCGCAGAACCGCCCTGCTGGGCTCCGCGCTGACCCGGCGCGTCGCGGCGGGCGAGGTGGTCGCTGTCTCCACCGGCGACGTCGAGAAGATCGGCTGGTTCGTGGAGGGCATGTCCCGGTTCACGGCGGCCGCCGTGACGGTGGTGCTGGTCTGCGTGGCCCTGGTCGTCTACCAGCCGGCGCTGGGAGTGCTCGTCGCCCTGGGCGTACCCGTACTGGCGGTGGCCGTGCTGCCGCTGCTGCCCCGCGCCACCCGGCGCGCCGACTTCCAGCGGGAGAAGGCGGGCCGCGCCACCGAGCTGGCCTCCGACACCGTGGCCGGCCTGCGGGTGCTGCGCGGGATCGGCGGCGAGGAGCTCTTCCTCGACCGCTACCGCCGCGCCTCCCAGGAGGTCCGCCGGGCCGCCGTGCGCAGCGCCCGTATGTGGTCGCTGATCTCGGCGATCCAGGTCCTGCTGCCCGGTCTGCTGCTGATCGCCGTCGTCTGGCGCGGTGTGCTGCTGGCCCGCGACGGCCGGATCACGGTCGGCGAACTCGTCACGGTGTACAGCGCCGTCATGCTGCTCGCGTACCCCTTGCGGCACTTCGAAGAGATCGCCATGGCCTATTCCTTCTCCCGTCCGTCGGCCAGGCGTGCCGCCCGGGTGCTATCCCTGGAACGGGCCATGGACAGCACCGGATCGCGTGCCCCGGAGGTCCCGGGCGGCGATCTGTACGACCCCGCCACCGGGCTGCTCGCTCCCGCGGGCCGGCTCACCGCCGTCGTGTGCGGCGACCCGGACGCGGCGGGACTGCTGGCCGAGCGGCTCGGCGGTCATGCCTGCGAGCGGGGCGAGGAGGTGCTCGTCGAGGGCGTACCGAGAAGCGACTCGGTGATCCTCGGGGGCGTACCGCTGGACGAACTGCCCCTGGAGTGCGCCCGGACCGCCGTCCTCGTCCAGGACAAGGACCCGGTGCTGCTGTCCGGTTCCCTGCGCGAGCTCCTCGACGTGCCCGCGTCGGGTCTGGTGAGCGCCGAGGCGGCCCTGTCCGCCGCGCAGTGCGGCGACGTACTGGAGGCGCTCGCCCAGGGCTCGCTGGAGTCCGGGGACCCGATGGACGCCCGCGTGACCGAACGCGGGCGCTCCCTGTCGGGCGGCCAGCGCCAGCGGCTCGCGCTGGCCCGGTCCCTGATCACGGACCCCGAGGTGCTGGTCCTGGACGAACCGACGTCGGCGGTCGACTCGCACACCGAGGCACGGATCGCCGACGGAGTGCGCTCCCTGCGCGCCGGGCGTACGACCGTGGTCTTCACCTCCTCACCGCTGCTCCTGGACCAGGCGGACCGGGTCGTGCTGGTCCACGAGGGCGAGGTCGTCGCGGTCGGCGTGCACCGCGAACTGCTGCACAGCGAACCGCTCTACCGGGCCGTGGTGACCCGCGAGACCGAGGAGGAGGCCGCCGTGGAAGCCGCGCAACGGACCGCTCTCGGCGGCGTGACCGTGGACGACGAGGCCGTACTGAACGAAGCCTCTCTGGACGAAGCCGTTCTGGACGAAGCCGTTCTGAACGGCGTACTGGAAGAAATCGAGGAGAGCGCATGATCGGCGTGGCGCCACCGGCGTACGACCCGGCCGCCCCGACGACGGCGAACACGCTGCCGGTCGGCGCGCCCGCGACCGTACGAGCCTATGTGGGCGAACTGTTCCAACGGCACCGCAAGGCCTTCCTGGTCCTGGTCGCCGTCAACACCGTGGCCGTCGTGGCCTCGATGGCCGGGCCCTATCTGCTGGGCTCGCTGGTCGACCGCGTCTCGGACCACACACGCGACCTCCATCTGCAGGCCACCGCCGCGCTCTTCGTCCTCGCGCTCGTCGTCCAGGCCGTGTTCGTACGCCAGGTGCGGCTGCGCGGTGCCATGCTCGGCGAACGGATGCTGGCCGATCTGCGCGAGGACTTCCTCGTACGGTCGGTCGGACTTCCGCCGGGCGTCCTGGAACGCGCCGGTACGGGCGACCTGCTGTCCCGCATCACCACCGACATCGACCGGCTCGGCAACGCGATGCGCGAGGCCGTGCCGCAACTGGCCATCGGTGTGGTGTGGGTGGCGCTGCTGCTCGGCGGACTCACCGTGACCGCCCCGGCCCTCGCTCCCGCCGTCCTGGTCGCCGTTCCGTTGCTCGTGGTGGGCTGCCGCTGGTACTTCAGACGCGCTCCGTCCGCCTACCGCTCCGAGGCGGCCGGCTACGCGGCCGTCGCCGCCGCCCTCGCCGAGACCGTCGACGCCGGGCGCACCGTCGAGGCGCACCGGCTGGACAGGCGCCGCATCGAGCTGTCGGACCGCCGGGTCCAGGAATGGACGGCGTGGGAGCGGTACACGCTCTGGCTGCGGTCCGTTCTCTTCCCGGTCGTCAACATCACGCATGTGACCGTGCTCTGCTCGGTCCTGATGATCGGCGGGGTCTTCGCCCTCCAGGGCTGGATCGGGGTGGGCCAGCTGACGACGGGTGCGCTGATCGCGCAGATGCTCGTCGACCCGGTCGGACTGATCCTGCGCTGGTACGACGAGTTGCAGGTCGCCCAGGTCTCACTGGCCCGGCTGGTCGGTGTCCGGGACATCGAGCCCGAGACGGGCGACCCGGCCGTGGCACCGGACGGACGCGACGTCCACGCGGACCGGGTGCACTTCGGCTACCGCGAGGGCGTGGACGTGCTGCGGGAGGTCTCCCTGACCGTCGCGCCCGGCACCAGGCTCGCCCTGGTCGGCCCGTCCGGCGCGGGCAAGTCCACGCTGGGCAGGCTGCTCGCGGGGATCTACGCGCCACGGGACGGCCGGGTCACGCTCGGCGGTGCCGAACTCTCCCGGATGCCCGCGGAGAAGGTCCGCTCGCACGTGGCCCTGGTCAACCAGGAGCACCACGTCTTCGTCGGCTCCCTGCGCGACAACCTGCTGCTCGCCGTCCCCCACGCCCGGCAGCGCGGGGACGAGGACGCTCCGGCCGCGACGCCGGCCGCCGGCGCCGATTCCGTCGACGCCCGGCTGTGGGCGGCTCTCGGCGCGGTCGACGCGGACGGCTGGGCGCGGGCGCTGGACGACGGTCTGGACACCGAGGTCGGCTCGGGCGGTTTCGCGCTCACTCCGGCTCAGGCCCAGCAGATCGCGCTGGCCCGGCTGGTGCTGGCCGACCCCCACACCCTGGTCCTGGACGAGGCGACCTCGCTCCTGGACCCCCGGGCGGCCCGTCACCTGGAACGCTCGCTGGCCCGCGTCCTCGACGGCCGCACCGTCGTCGCCATCGCCCACCGCCTGCACACCGCCCACGACGCGGACGTCATCGCCGTCGTCGAGAACGGCCGCATCAGCGAACTCGGCAGCCACGACGAACTGGTCACGGCGGACGGCGCGTACGCGGCGCTGTGGAGGTCCTGGCACGGCTGATCCGGACACCCGACGGAGCGACTCGATGCCCCCGGTCCCCCGAGCCACCAGGTACCGGGCCCGGGCCCGGGGTACGGGACGGGACCACCCGGCCACCGCGGGTGTGCCGGACGCCGGGTGACCGGTGCCGGGTCACCGGGCACCGGGTGACCGGTGCCGGGCGTCGGGCACCGGGCATCGGGCATCGGATGACCGGTGCCGGGCGTCGGGCACCGGGCGTCGGGTGACCGGTGCCGGGCTGAGTGGCTGCGCCGTCGTATCGGCACCCACGCCCGGGCGGAGCGGTGGGCGGAGCGGTGGGCGGAGCGGTGGGCGGAGCCGCTCGGCCCGCGTGGCCCGCCTGGCGGTTCCGTGCCGGGCCGCTCCCGTTCTCATGGTGGGGCGGCCCGGCACGGAACCGCCCGCACGGCGTGGCACGCCGCTGTCCTCCCTCAGCTCAGCGGCTTGCGTCGACGGTGAGGGACCGCGGCGGCGGGCCCGGCCGGCACGGGCCCGCCGGCCGCCGGGAGCGAGGTCGTGCCCGCCCCCGGCACGCCCCGCGAGAGGCGGGCCGGGCCGCGCGTCGACCCTTGCGGCGCCGCGGATCGGCCCCTGTGGCGTTGCGCGGTGCCGAAGGGGGGTGGAACCCTGGACGTGGGCACCCGCTCGGGGGACTCCCGGGAACCACCCGGTTCGCGCGGGGCGACACCTGTGTCCTCGGGCCCGCGCGCCCGCCGTCGCGTACGGCGGCTCCGGTCCCGTCCGCACCCCCTGGAGGTACCCGTGGACAGCGCCGACGGATGGGGAGACGACGTCTACCAGCCCGACGGATCCGAGGTACAGGACGACGCGGGGCTGCTCGACGCCGAGGACACACTGGTCACCGACGGCGTCAGTGACCCCCTGGACCGTGGCTGGTCCCCGCCGGAGCGGCCATGGGCGGTGGAGCACCAAGGCGTGACCGCCTCGGAGCGCCGAGCGGGCGAGACCCTCGACGAGCGCCTCGCCGACGAACTGCCGGACATCGCCGAAGCCGACGGAGACGGCATCGGCGACTGCCAGGGCACCGATGGCGAGCCCATCGACAACGAGGTGGGCACCCTCCGCTCCGGACGTCTGGTGGCCCCGAACGAAGGCGCGCACGAGGACGAGGAGAGCGGGCTCATCGCCACGGACATCGGTATCGACGGTGCCGCCGCCTCGGCGGAGGAGGCCGCGATGCACATCGTCGACGAGGACGCCGTGTCCGGCTGACCGACGCCCGCCGCGCGCCTTCCCCAAGGAGCTCCCATGCAGCAGGACAAGCAGCCCGACTACCACCCCGTGGTGTTCCGCGACCGGACCGCCGGCTACGCCTTCCTCACGCGCTCCACCGCGACGAGCGACCGGACCATCGAGTGGGACGACGGCGAGACCTATCCGGTCGTCGATGTCGAGATCTCCTCGGAGAGCCACCCCTTCTACACCGGCAAGGCCCGCACCGTGGACTCGGAGGGCCGGATCGCTCAGTTCGAGCGGCGGTTCGGAGGCGGGGAGCAGGAGTCCGGCGCGGGCGAGAACGGCTGAGCGGGGCCGGTGCCACCCCAGGACCGGAACACGAAGGACCGCCCGAGCCAGGACCGGAGCGCGTCGGTCCGCCCGAGCCCGACGCCCGGACGGACCGCCGCTCCCGCCCCGGCGCACGCCCACCGCGGGCACGGGCCATCCATCGTCGACGAGTGAGACGGGTGAGACCCGCGAAGCCGGCCACCGGCGTGTTCCGGGACGGGCTGGGGGCGGCCCTGGCCCGGGAGGGGCCGAGCACCTGCGCGGCCCGGGACGGGCCGCGTATCGGCGCTGCCCGGGCCGAGGCGACCTCAGATGAAGTTGAGCGCCGCCGCGCAGCCCACGCCGCCCAGCAGCATGAACACCGGCATGAGCACCTTCAGCTCGACCCAGCTGCCCGCGCGAAAGCGCATCACCTTGGGCGGGCCTATGGGGTACCAGCGCTTCCGGCCGACCGGGATGGGCCACAGGATCGGGCAGCCCGACACCGTCAGCGCGTCCCCGATGTCGTGCACCAGGGCGCCGAGGATGATCGGCAGACCGAGCCACAGGTACTCCTGGCCAGGCGCCGAGAACAGCCAGTCCGAACCGTTGCCCGGCTTGTCCAGGGTTTGCGCGAGGATCCACGAGCTCGTGGCCGCGAGCAGCCAGACCAGGACATTGCTGCTGGAACCGCGGGCGGCCCGCCACAGCAGACCCTCGATGGCCAGCACCATGTGCACGAAGAGGATGGCCAGGACCGCCCAGCGACCGCAGGTGATCGCCAGCACCGCCGTGCCCGCGCCGATCATCACCGCCCACAGCCAGGTGTGGGTCAGCGTGCGGTGACCGCCGTTGCGCCGGGGGTCGCCCGCCTTCCGGGTCCCCTTGTAGGCGGCGTAGGACAGTTTGTCGACGATCTCGCACAGCCGTCGTGACACCGGTCCGAAGGCGTTCGAGATGGTGGCGGCCTTGTGGTCCAGGTCCGGGGCCAGAGCGGCTCCGGCGCAGATCAGGGCGCCGACGAGCAGGACCGGCCAGGGCATGGTGTGGCCGGCCGCGGCGGCCGCCGCTCCGACGCCGAGCCAGGCCGCAGCCCCCGACAGTGAGTGTGCTGGTCCCATCATGGCCGTTCCCCGCCCCATTCCTCTTGTACCGCTGTCCAGTTGTCCACGCGCGCTGACGCGTGTGTGGCGCCACAGCGTAGCGTTCGTGATCTTTCCCCGAACATCCGATTCCCCCATCACGTGTGTCGACAGGCAAGATGGGGGCGTGACCCTTATCGATCAGCTGCCGCAGACCGCAGACCCCGACGCCCTCTACGAAGCCTTCGAGTCGTGGGCCGGGGAACGCGGTCTCACCCTCTACCCCCATCAGGAGGAGGCGCTGATCGAGGTGGTCTCGGGTGCGAACGTGATCGTCTCGACGCCCACCGGCTCGGGAAAGAGCATGATCGCCGCCGGTGCGCACTTCGCCGCGCTCGCCCGGGACGAGGTCACCTTCTACACGGCGCCGATCAAGGCTCTCGTCTCGGAGAAGTTCTTCGAACTCTGCAAGATGTTCGGCACCGAGAACGTCGGCATGCTGACCGGCGACGCCTCCGTGAACGCCGACGCGCCAGTCATCTGCTGCACCGCCGAGGTCCTGGCGTCGATCGCGCTGCGGGACGGCAAGCACGCCGACGTCGGTCAGGTCGTCATGGACGAGTTCCACTTCTACGCCGAGGGCGACCGGGGCTGGGCGTGGCAGATCCCGATCCTGGAACTTCCCCAGGCACAGTTCATCCTGATGTCGGCGACGCTCGGCGATGTCTCGATGTTCGAGAAGGACCTCACGCGACGCACCGGCCGCCCCACCTCGGTGGTCCGCTCGGCGACCCGGCCCGTCCCGCTGTCCTACGAGTACATGCTCACACCGCTGACCGAGACACTCACCGAGCTCCTCGCCACCAAGCAGGCCCCGGTCTACATCGTGCACTTCACCCAGGCGCAGGCCGTGGAGCGGGCGCAGGCGCTGATGAGCATCAACATGTGCACGCGCGCTGAGAAGGACCAGATCGCCGAACTGATCGGCAACTTCCGGTTCACCACCAAGTTCGGCCAGAACCTCTCCCGTTACGTACGTCATGGGATCGGTGTGCACCACGCCGGCATGCTGCCCAAGTACCGGCGACTGGTGGAGAAGCTGGCCCAGGCCGGTCTCCTCAAGGTCATCTGCGGTACCGACACGCTCGGTGTCGGTGTCAACGTCCCCATCCGCACCGTGCTGTTCACCGCGTTGACGAAGTACGACGGGACGCGCGTGCGCACACTGCGCGCCCGGGAGTTCCACCAGATCGCCGGCCGGGCCGGTCGCGCGGGATTCGACACGGCGGGCTACGTCGTCGCTCAGGCGCCGGAGCATGTCATCGAGAACGAGAAGTCGCTCGCCAAGGCGGGCGACGACCCCAAGAAGCGCCGCAAGGTGGTGCGCAAGAAGGCTCCCGAGGGCTTCGTCGGGTGGACGGAGGGCACCTTCGACAAGCTCATCACCTCCGATCCCGAGCCGCTGACCTCGCGCTTCCGTGTGACGCACACGATGCTGCTCTCGGTGATCGCGCGGCCCGGCAACGCCTTCGAGGCGATGCGGCATCTGCTGGAGGACAACCACGAGCCGCGCAAGCAGCAGTTGCGGCACATCCGGCGGGCCATCGCGATCTACCGCTCGCTCCTCGACGGAGGCATCGTCGAGAAGCTCGACGAGCCGGACCCGACGGGTCGCGTCGTGCGGCTCACCGTCGATCTCCAGCAGGACTTCGCGCTGAACCAGCCGCTGTCGACGTTCGCGCTCGCCGCATTCGAGCTGCTGGACCCCGATTCCCCCTCGTACGCCCTGGACATGGTCTCCGTCGTGGAGTCCACGCTGGACGAGCCCCGGCAGATCCTCGCCGCCCAGCAGAACAAGGCCCGTGGCGAGGCCGTGGCCGCGATGAAGTCCGACGGCATCGAGTACGAGGAGCGCATGGAGCGGCTCCAGGACGTGTCGTACCCCAAGCCGCTGGAGGAGCTGCTCTTCCACGCGTACAACACCTACCGCATGAGCCATCCGTGGGTCGGCGACCACCCCTTGTCCCCGAAGTCCGTCATCCGTGACATGTACGAACGGGCCATGTCCTTCACGGAGTTCGTCTCCTTCTACGAGCTCGCCCGTACCGAGGGCATCGTCCTGCGCTACCTGGCCAGCGCCTACAAGGCCCTGGAGCACACCATTCCGGACGACCTCAAGTCCGAGGACCTGGAGGACCTGATCGCCTGGCTGGGCGAGATGGTGCGCCAGGTCGACTCCAGCCTCCTCGACGAGTGGGAACAGCTCGCCAACCCCGAGGTGATGACGGCCGAAGAGGCCCAGGAGAAGGCCGACCAGGTCAAGCCGGTCACCTCGAACGCCCGCGCCTTCCGCGTCCTCGTGCGCAACGCGATGTTCCGCAGGGTCGAGCTCGCCGCTCTGGACAACGTCGACGAACTCGGCGAGATGGACGGCGAATCCGGCTGGGACGCCGACGCGTGGGGCGAGGCGATGGACAAGTACTGGGACGAGTACGAGGACCTCGGCACCGGTCCCGACGCCCGCGGTCCCAAACTGCTGTCCATCGTGGAGGAGCCGCAGAACGGCCTCTGGCGGGTCCGCCAGACCTTCGCCGACCCGAACGGCGATCACGACTGGGGCATCAGCGCGGAGGTGGACCTCGCGGCCTCCGACACCGAGGGCCGTGCCATCGTCAAGGTCACCGACGTCGGACAGTTGTGAGCACAGGAGAATCCCACCGATGACGAACCCAGCCGAGAGGCTCGTCGATCTGCTCGACCTGGAGCAGATCGAGGTCAACATCTTCCGGGGCCGCAGCCCGCAGGAGTCCCTGCAGCGGGTCTTCGGCGGCCAGGTGGCGGGCCAGGCGCTGGTCGCCGCCGGCCGCACCACCGAGGGCGACCGGCCCGTGCACTCGCTGCACGCGTACTTCCTGCGTCCGGGCCGACCGGGTGTTCCGATCGTGTACCAGGTCGAACGGGTGCGGGACGGGCGGTCGTTCACCACGCGCCGGGTCACCGCTGTGCAGCAGGGCCGCACGATCTTCAATCTGACCGCCTCCTTTCACCTGCCTGAGGAAGGGAGCTTCGAGCACCAGCTGCCGCCGGCCCGCGAGGTGCCGGACCCCGAGTCCCTGCCGACGGTGACGCAGGAGATCGAGGAGCATCTGGGCGTTCTTCCCGATGCCTTGGAGCGCATGGCGCGACGCCAGCCTTTCGACATCCGCTATGTGGACCGGCTGCGCTGGACACCCGAAGAGACGAAGGGTGCCGAGCCGCGCAGCGCGGTGTGGATGCGTGCCGTCGGACCGCTGGGCGACGACCCTCTCGTGCACACGTGCGCTCTCACCTACGCGAGCGACATGACGCTCCTGGACGCGGTCCGCATACCGGTGGAACCGCTGTGGGGTCAGCGCGGATTCGACATGGCGTCGCTGGACCACGCCATGTGGTTCCACCGGCCGTTCCGCGCGGACGAGTGGTTCCTGTACGACCAGGAGTCACCGATCGCGACGGGCGGCCGCGGACTGGCTCGCGGGCGCATCTACGACCTGAAGGGACGCCTGCTCGTCTCGGTCGTGCAGGAGGGCCTTTTCAGGGCGCTGTAGGAGGACGCGCGTCCGGTTTCACGCGACGCAGCCATCGGAGCAGCCTCCGCGACCGCGCGGACTCCGTTGTGGTGAGGGGGTCGTCCGTTGCGGTGAGCGGGGCGTCCGTTACAGCGAGCCGTTCTCGCAAGGTGCCCGGGGTACGGGGCGGTACCAGCGGGGCGGCTGGAGGGGGAGCCCCCGCCGGTCGGGCCACTGGCCGAATGGCCGTCGGCCTCGGGACCGCGATGGATGACGCATCCGGTGCCGGTCGGGGCGCGGGGCCGTCCTCCCTGGCTTCGGACACGCTCTGCGACAGGTCGGCCCTGAGCCAGCCGATCTCGTCGGGCTCGTCGGCCGTCGCGATGCGCTCGGCGATCCGGGCCGCGGGCGAGTCCGGAGCCGCCTGGGAAACAGGCCCGGGCCGAAGGCGGTTGAGATGGGCGCGCTCGTAGGGATCGTCGACGACCGCGGCCACGTGGACGGGGTCGAGCAGGGACGCCACCGCGGCGGCACGGGCCCAGGGATCCTCTGTCAGCCGCAGCAGGAACCCCAGGTGGCGGCCGCGCCAGTTGCGAGGACGAAGGTCGAGGCCGTCATCCAGCTGATCGCGGAGGCCTTCGGGCGTGCGACCGCTCATCATCCGCGCGTTCTGCTGGTCTGTGGCGAACTGCCGCAGTTCCTCGGCGAGATACAGCCACACGACCACCCGGTAGCGGTTCATATAGAACTTTACCGGCACCACCAGTCCCAGGCGGGCGAGGCGGGTGAACCGCTGGGCCGTGACGCCCATGAGAGCGGCGCCCTCCGTGGTGCCGACGGCCCTGACCCGCTCGCGCAGTGTTTCGGGGAAGCCGGCTTCGGAGCGCACACGGTCGATCTCGGCGCGCGCGACGCGGCGTCCCCCACCGCCCTCGTCGGGAACCGACCGCACACAGCCGAGGTGCAGGGCGAGGTCGAACTCGCCGCGCCTCAGCTCCAGTTCCCGTGCGGCTCGGCTGAGGGAGGAGGTGGCGGGCTGCGTGACGGTGTTGCCGGGCATGGCGGTCTCCCCCTGTGGTGTCGGAGGCTCGCGCCGGTGTGCGCTCGCCTCGGGAAAAACCGTATCCGGCCCGTCGGACATCGTGGCGAGCCTGTGGAAAACTCCCGACCATGACCGCGTATCGGCAGGTCAGAGGCCTGTGGTGGGTTTTCCCTCCGGTCGGCGGGCATCTACGCCAAGGTGTTCGCCGACTCGGTTCACCAGCAGCGTCATCTCATAGGCGACCTGGCCGATGTCCGCCTCCGCCCCGCTGAGGACGGACAGACAGCTCCCGGATCCGGCCGCGGTGACGAAGAGCACCGCGTCGTCGAACTCGACCATCGTCTGGCGTACTTGCCCGGCACCGAAGTGGCGGCCGGAGCCCTTCGCCAGACTGTGCAGTCCCGACGAGACCGCGGCGAGGTGTTCGGCGTCCTCACGCCGGAGTCCCGTGCTCGCGCCCGTCACCAGCCCGTCGTTGGACAGCACGAGTGCGTGCCGAACGTGCTCGACACGTCCGGTGAGCTCGTCCAGCAGCCAGCCGAGTCCCGTGTTCTGCTCCATGATCCGGTCTCCCCGTGTGTCGTTCCCCCCTGGCCGGAGGAGTTCGACCAGCCAGCCTTCCCCACTGCCGCCGTCCGGGCAAGGCGGACGGGTGGCATGGCAGAGAAGATGGCCGACGGGCGGGCGTGAGCGGCCCCGCCGCAGGAGGGCGCACGACGGTGCCGGAGGACGGCCGGGCCGGCTCCGAGGCCGGCGAGCGGCCTCAGCCTACGGACTCGAGCAGTCTCGCGGTGTGCACCCGCCCGGCGTATTCGACGAGCCGGATGAGTACCTCCTTACCCGAGTCGCGGTCACGGGCGTCGCAGAGGACGACCGGTGTCCCTCGGTCGAGGTCGAGGGCGCGGGACACGTCCTGGGCGCCGTACGCGCGCGCGTCCGCGAAGCAGTTGACGGCCACCACGAACGGGATGCGCCGGTGCTCGAAGTAGTCCACCGCGGGGAAGCAGTCCTCCAGGCGGCGGGTGTCCGCGAGTACGACGGCGCCCAGGGCGCCCGTCGACAACTCGTCCCACAGGAACCAGAAGCGGTCCTGGCCGGGTGTTCCGAAGAGATAGAGCGAGAGGCCGGACCGGATGGTGATGCGTCCGAAGTCCATGGCCACGGTCGTGGTGACCTTCTGTCCCACCCCACCGGTGTCGTCGACCGACTGACCGGCCTCGCTCAGCAGTTCCTCGGTGCGCAGCGGCCGGATCTCGCTGACCGCGCCTACCAGGGTGGTCTTTCCCACGCCGAAGCCGCCGGCGACCAGTATCTTCAACGCCAGGGCGGTCGAGTCGCCACCCGAGGCGTCGGAGTTCTCGGAGACCATCGATCACTTCTCTCGGGAGTGCCGACAACTGCCGGCGTCGGTGCGTCTGTACGGGTGCGCGAAGTCAGCATCATGACAACTGCGGCTCCGCCGAACAGGGTTGGACCGGAGATTGCCTCTTGCGACCACAACGCGCCCGTACAGTGCCCGGATCTGAACGCGAAGAGCCGCGGTGCCGACCGATGTGGATCACCTAGAGCGCCCTCAGCCCCTCGATCACCTCGCGGAGGATGCGCTCGTCGGGCAGTTGCGCGGGCGGTACCGGGCGGCTCACGGTGACGCAGCACCGTTCCAGAAGGTCGCCCAGCAGCACCTTGACCACGCCCAGGGGAAGATCGGCGCCCGCTGCCAGTTCGGCCACCGACTGGGTCTCGGTACGGCACAGTTCGATCAGGGTCCGGTGCTCCGGCCCCAGCGAGGTGTCGTCGTCGGCTCCGGGTGCGGCTGCGTCGAGCGTGACCAGGGCGATCAGATCGAAGTGCACCCCGGTCGGACCGGCTTTGGTCCGGCCGCCCGTCATGGCGTAGGGACGGACGAGTGGTCCCGCCTCCTGGTCGTACCACTGGCTGCCCGGCCGCGGCGGGGCGCCCGGTGTGTCCTCGGTCATCTGCACAGGCCGTCCCGGTCATCCTGCCGCGGGCGGCTGCGCCGCGATCCGCGGCGGGGCGTGGAGATGCTCGCCGACACGCTTGACCAGGAGCGCCATCTCGTACGCCACGAGGCCGATGTCGGCGGTGACCGCGGTGAGGACGGCGAGGCACGAGCCGTCTCCCGCAGCGGCCACGAACAGGAAGCCCTCGTCCATCTCCACCATGGTCTGGCGTACCCCGCCCGCGCCGAAGTGGCGACCCGCCCCCTTCGCGAGGCTGTGGAATCCGGAGGCGACGGCCGCGAGGTGTTCGGCGTCCTCGCGCCGCAGGGCGGTGGAGGCGCCCACCGCCAGTCCGTCGTTGGAGAGCACCACGGCGTGCCGCACTTCGGTCACACGCAGCACCATGTCGTCCAGCAGCCAGTCGAGTTCGCCGGACCGCCGGGCGCCTCTCGTGCTCGGGTCCTGGATCATTCGGGGTCTCCTTCAGTGCTGTCGCCGCCCGCTTCGGGGCGGGAGGTGTCGTCGACACCAGGGGGCCGGCCGCCGCCGCGCACCCAGCCGTCCCGGTACGCGGCCATGCGCGCCCGGACGAGTTCGGGTGTGCGCTCGTCGTCCGCGGCGGACGCCGGTGGCTCCGCCGGCTCCTCGGAACGCTGTCCGCGCAGTTGGGGGGCGAGGTTCGCCTGGCGGACACGCCGTGGAAGTTCCTCGGAGCTCTGGGAGTCGTCCTGCGGGCGGTGCAGGCGGAGCGCCGGGCCTCCCGGAAACGCGCTCCCCCGCGAGGTCGTCGCCGAAGGCGGGGTCTCCCGCGACACGTGCGCCGGAGGCGGAATCTCCCCCGGCCCCTCACCCGGAGGCGGAATCTCCCTCGAACCGCGTCCCGGAGGCTCTGTCCCCCGCGATCCGCCCGCCGGGGCGTCCGAGGGCCGTGGCCTCGGCGAGACCAACGCGGGCCGCTCCGTGACGGCCCGGACGGCGTCCTGCTCCGGAGCTGCCGACACGCGCGCGTACTGCGTTTCCATCGGCCGGTCCGTGTCGCCCTTGCGGAGGGAACGTTCCGCCGGACCGTCGTGCAGCAAGGACGTGGGCAGCAGCACGACCGCGGTGGTGCCTCCGTAGGGCGAGGTCTGCAGGTGCACCTTGATTCCGTGCCGCGCCGAGAGTCTGCTGACAACGAAGAGACCGAGCCGGTCGCTGTCGAACAGGTCGAGCGCCTCAGACTGTTCGATGCGCCGGTTGGCCTCGGCGATCCGCTCCTTTCCCATGCCCAGCCCGCGGTCCTCGACCTCGATCGCGTAGCCGTTACCTACCGGTTCGCCGGTGATCCGCACTCGGGTGTGCGGTGGCGAGAACTGTGCGGCGTTCTCGACGACCTCCGCCAGAAGGTGCGTGAGGTCGGCCACAGCTCCGCCCACCACGGCCGCCTCGGGGAGTTGCCGTACCTCCACGCGCGCGTAGTCCTCGATTTCGGAGACGGCCGCCCGGACCACGTTCGTCAACGAGACCGGCCTTCGCCAGGCCCGTCCGGGCGCGGCTCCGGAGAGGATGATGAGGCTCTCCGCGTGACGCCGCATCCGGGTGGTGAGGTGGTCGAGCCTGAACAGGTCGCTCAGCTCGTCCGGGTCCTCGGACCTGCGCTCCATCGCGTCCAGCAGGTTCAGTTGGCGGTGCACGAGGACCTGGCTGCGCCGGGCGAGGTTGACGAAGACCCCGGAGATGCCACCGGCGAGTTCCGCGCGCTCGACCGCGGCGCGCAGGGCTGACCGGTGGACGGTGTTCAGTGCCTCCTCGACCTGTCCGGTCTCGTCCTCCGAGGGCCGTCCGAGCGGGGCCTCGGCGTCCACGTCGACCGCCTCGCCCGCGCGCAGTCTGCGCATGGCCTCAGGGAGCTTTCGGCGGGCGATGTCCAGGGCGCTGTCGCGCAGGCCGACGAGTTCGACGACGAGGTCCCGTCCGATCCGTACGGAGATGATCAGCGAGGCGACGACGGCGGCGAGGCCGAAGAGGACGGCGGCACCGGCGGGGGTGAGCAGCGCGTGCCCGAGCGGGTCGGTCCCGTCCGCGGCGTCACGGCCCGCGTCGGCCTCGACCGTACGCATCCCCGCGCTCAGGCGCTCGTGGGCGATGTTCCAGACGGCTTCCGGAGCGGCATCGAGCGCCTTGGCGCCGGGGCGCGAGACGAGCACCTTGTCCTCGGCGGCGCGCACGTCGTCGTACGCGCTCCCCTCCACGAGGTCGTTCCAAGCGGCTCGTTCGGGCCCGCTGAGATCCGGCGCGGCGGCGTCCGTCAGCGTGCGGCGGGTGTCGACGGCCCCCGTGAACAGCCTCAGCCGCTCGCCGTCGAGGGTCCCGGCGAGCCGGGCACCGCCCAGCACGGCGTCCTCCTGCGCCAGTGCCTCCCCCGCCCGGGAGAATTCGAGCAGGACACGGGCGTCGGAGCGCAGGCCGGCGCCCGGGATGCCGGTGAGCGCCCCGTCGACACCGAATGCCGCCGCAATGGTCCTGGTGTACTGGCCGTACGCCTCGTCCCATCCGGTACGGCGGTCCAGTACGTCGGTACGCAGCGATCGCAGCCGCTGCGCGTCGGCGACGAAGGCGCTGAGCCGCCCGGAGGCTCCGGCAGGCAGGTCGGCTCCGTCGGCGACGGTGTTGCGGTCCCCCAGGCGCAGTTTCGCGACGGCGCGGTCGGTGAGTCGCGAGAGGTCCTTGAAGTCGCTCGGCGGCACTGTGGCGGGGTCGGTCGCGTAGCGGACGGCCTCGGCCCGTTCCGCCTGGAGCGCGGCGACCGCGTCGTCGACGGGGGCCCGGACCGTCGAGTCCACGCGTTGGAGCTGCCGCAGTCGCGCGACGTCCTGCGCCGTGCTCACCGTGGCGTAGGCCCACAGGGCGAGCAGGGAGACGATCGGCACCATCAACAGGCTGACGATCTTGGCCCGGACGGTGCGGGGCCTGATGTGCCACTGCCCCGCGCGCGTGAGTGCGTCCGGCGACGGTCCGGTGACGGTCCGGCCGATGTCCGCGCCCTCGTCGGCCGGCGGGCCGGCGTGCGCGCGCCGGCCGCGCGGCGGGGGCGGCTGGCCGCCCGCGGTGGTGGTCCTACGGGGTGTACGCATGGCCTCCTCGATCGGAGAGGTTCGGGGGTGTGCCGTCCTTGCCGCGCGGCTGCGGGGCGGTCCGTCAGCGGACGCCGCTCTCGACCGGCGGCCGGACCGGCACGGATGTCTCGGGTCGGCCGGACATCGGGGACAGCGCGACGAACGCCGCCGTCAGGAAGAGGTAGGACCCGAGGCCGACGGCGAGGGGGAAGATGAACTGCATCGCCGTGACTCCGGGCAGCGCCGTACCGGAGGGGGCGACGCGCACGCTCACCGCCATCATTCCGGTGTAGTGCATGCTGCTCACCGCACCGCCCATGACGAGGGAGGCGAGGGCCACCGCGATGGGGGATCTGATGGAGAGAGCGGCCCACAGGGCTGCGGTCGCCGCGATCACTCCGATCACGACGGAGAGCCCGACGAGCGCCGGGTCGTAGCGCACCTGCCCATGCAGCCGCAGCGCCGCCATGCCCAGGTAGTGCATGCTGGCGACGCCGAATCCGGTGGTGAGCCCGCCGAGAACAAGTGCTCGACGCCGGTCGCGGCTGTAGCCGACGGCGAAGAGGCCCGCGCCGACGACGGCCATGGCGACCAGCAGGCTGAAGATCGTCAGCGGCACGTTGTAGCGGATCTCCGTGCCCGTGACACGGAAGCCGAGCATCGCCACGAAGTGCATCGTCCAGATGCCGGTGCCGAACGCGGAGGCCGCCGCGAGCAGCCAGTTGCGGCGCGAGCGGCCGTTGGAGTCGAGTGCGCGGACCGTGCAGCGCAGTCCCAGTGCGGCCCCCACGCAGGCCATCGCGTACGACAAGACGGGGGTCAGCCAGCCGAAAGCGGCGTGGTGCAGGTGTCCCATGACCCAGGGACGCTAGTGCGCGCTGGGGCGCACGACTGGGGCGCATTTCGAAACCTGTTGCAAAGTGTCGAAACGGTGCACCAGAGCGACCGCGTCGGGCTCGAACATGTGCACCGCGCCGCCGTTCGTGTCGGTGAGAGATCATGCGGCACATGAGCGACGACCACACACACGTCCAGGAGTTCTTCTCCCATCGCGCGGCCGACTGGGACAGCCGGTTTCCCGACGACGGGCCCGCGTACGCGGCCGCCGTGGCGCGTATGCGTTTGCGTGCGGGTGACCGTGTGCTCGACGCGGGCTGCGGCACCGGGCGCGCCCTGCCGCCGCTGAGAGCGGCCGTGGGCGCCGCCGGAGTGGTCATCGGGGCCGATCTGACCCCGGCCATGCTGGAGGCGGCGGCCGGGGCCGGACGGGACCGCGACGGACAGTTGCTGCTGGCCGATGTCACCGGGCTGCCACTGCGCGCCCGGTCCCTGGACGCGGTATTCGCGGCCGGGCTCGTCGCACATCTGCCGAACCCGGCCGAGAATCTGGGGGAGTTGGCCCGCGTGGTGCGGCCCGGCGGGACTCTGGCCCTCTTCCACCCGATCGGCCGAGCGGCGCTCGCGGCCCGGCAGGGACGCCGGATCACTCCGGACGATCTGCGTGCCGAAGCCAACCTGGGCCCCCTGCTGGCCGGTTCGGGCTGGGACATGACCTCGTACGTGGACGAGGACGCCCGCTTCCTCGCGCTGGCCGTACGCCGGGGGTGATCGCCGCCCGGACCCGGCAGCCGGCCCTCAGCCGGTGCCGCCGACGGCCGCCGTGAAGGCATCGGGGTTGTCGACCATGATGTTGCGTCCGGCACAGGGCACCATCAGGACGCGCACGCCTGTCGCCTCCAGGCCGTCCGCTCCGGGCAGTTCACCACTGTGCTCGCCCTGGAGGTGCACGCGCTCCGCCGTCGGTCCGGCGAGCGTCTGCCGCATCCTGGGACTGGTGCCCGGGCAAGCCCCCGTGCCGTGCGGTGCAGGCCACACAGCCCGGCACCGGCCGTCCTGGAGGAAATCCGCCGACTTCTTCTACGACGGTGACCGGCCGCTGCGCGCGAAGAGCTGGACGGCTCTTTCCGGCGCTGCATTCTCACCATCACGCGGGCCACCACCCAGGCCGTACCGAGCCGGCTGCTGGGCACTCCCGGCGCCCTCGACACGGCGGGCCGCTGGGACGGGGCAGATCTTCACCGGGTCGACCCTCTTCTGTCGCCGCCACTCCATCTCTACGTTGAGTAGCAGCAGGAGCACGATCAGCCATCGCACAGGGGGACGGTGAACCGATGCCCGGCATACTCGGCAGACTCCGCACGATGGGGCGCAGGACGACGGCCGAACGGCCCGGTGAGCACGCGCCGGAGTCGCCGCCGAAGGAGAGAAAGCGCACATACAACCTCTTCGAGGCCGCCGCGGCGTATGTGTCCGCCTGCGCGGAGGACGACCAGGAGCGGATCGACGAGGCGGCCGCCTGGGTGTCGCCGGAGGCACTGTCCTTCGGGGTCAACGAGCTTGCCTGCCGGGCCATCATCGCCCTCGCCCGGGAACGCGACGAGTCGCCGCAGGTGGTCGCCCGCACCCTGCTCGGACTGCCCGCGTCCTGACCTGGGCGGGTCCATGCGGGCGTTTCGCCCCTGTCCAACCGGATAGCTGCAGCTCCGGATGCGTTTCGGGCCCGTGACAAGTGCCTTCCGGTCGCTTAAGGTGCGCCGACAGATGGAGCGATCGGGAGGCTGGAATGGCCGGGACGGACGCAGACGCCGTCGCCACCGAGGACGACGACGCGCTGTATGTACTGACGGCGGTGTTGCTGACACCGGCGAAGTTCCCCAGCGTGCTCGGAGACGACTATCCGGAGGCCTGCGCGACGCTCGACCTCGCACCTCTCGCCGACGGCTACGGGCTGGTACTCGGCCAGGACGGAGAGGGGGCGCGCTGGACCGTCGTCATCGATGACGTCTCCCTGGTCGCCGTCGCCATCGCGTCCTGGGACTGCGGGATGGAGCACGAGCTGTCGCCGGACGAGCGGACCGTCGTCGCCGCGCTGCCCGGCTGGCCCCTCGAAGTGGCCGTCTCGGCACCCGGGGTACCGGCTCCGCACGATCCGTCGGCCGAGCTCACGGACCTGCCTCCGCTCAGCCCACCGGACACCTCCGCCTGGGGACCGGCTCAGCGGCGCCTCGGCGCCGACGAGATCGCGCTCCAGTGGGCGACCTGGCGTGAACAGATCAATGAAAGCGAGTTCGCGTCCTCGGAGGGTGCCGAGCAGGCCCCGGACGACGCCGAGGACGCTCCTGGCGAGGACGGCAAGAGCGCCGAGGACGGCAAGGGTGACAAGGACGGGAACCGCGCCGCCATCCGCCGCGTTCTCGCCGAGGCGCGCTCGTACGTGGACACGCCGCCCCCGCTGGGCCGTGTCCGCTCGTCCTTCGCCACGGGCGACGCTCGCACCCTGCGCGCCGACGGCCCCGGCTGGTCCCTCGTCGCCAGGACCGACGACATCGCGTTCCTCCTGCTGGACGAGAAACCCGGCGAGGTCCTGCCCATCGGTCGCGGACCGGAGCTGCCCGGCCTCCTGGAAGCCCTGGACAAGATGGCGGTCCGCCCCAGCTGAGTGACCGCGTCACACGGGGATCCGGGTGACGCGGCCTTGATATCAGTCCCCTGTGCCAGTTGGGTCCGTCACCCCTGCCCGCACCGGGCCGAGGCGCACGGAGAAACAGCCGTCCGACGGGTCCCCGAGGGAGGGGCCGCGGCCCCTCAGCGGCCGAGCTCCTTGCGGGTGGCGCGGCGCAGCCTCCGCCGCTGCGAGGGGTCCAGCGCCAGATACGCGGCCGCCGGGACTCCCAGCACGATCAGGAAGGCGGCCCACCAGGGCAGCCAGATCAACAGAATCAGGCCGACCGCCACACCTCCTGCGGCGATCTTCGCGTTCTTCGACATGTGTCGCCTCCTCCGCGGCTGCTGCCGCTCTCTGTCCTGAGAACGGGTCCCCGTGCCTCACGGTTCCGGACCGCGACCCTGAAACGTCCCTGACACGCGCCCCCTACGCAACCCTGAGAAGCTCCCCGACCCACGGGGCCGCCTGTTGGAGTCGGGCAGCCAGGTCTCCACCCGGGGAATACCCAACTCCACACAGTGCACGCGCGCCAGGGTTCGGACGCGGCACGGTTTCCCGACCGAACCGCCGTACAGGTCCCGCGGCACGAAGGACCGTGGCAGGAGGGACGGCGGCCCCGCTCGGCGGAAAACCGCCCGCACGCCGTTCAGCGTGCGAAATCATGAAGCATGCGTTCGGACGACTGGCTCCTCACCGAAGACATCGACGACTTCCTGGCCCGATCGGGGGGCTTCCTGCGCTCGCGCCCCGTCGTGCACAACACCCCGCTCACGGTGTTGGAGAAATGGCGGACCCTCCCGGGCGCGTTCGAACCAGGGACCGTCCTCTTCGGTCGACTGGAGTCGGAGGGCGAGATCCAGGCGATCTTCTACCGACCGCCCAGCCGCCGTCTGACCCTCACGGCTCTCTCCCGCGAGCAGGCCGACGCCCTCGCAGCCCACCTGGCCGCCCTTGGCCACGACCTCTGCGGCGTCACCTCGGACCACGCCACCGCCACCGCCTTCGCCGAGGCGTGGCAGCGGCACACCGGCGCGACGCCGACACTCCGCGTCCGGATGCATTTGTACCGTCTCGGCACCCTCACCCCACCGGAGCCGCACCCGGCGGGGCGCGGCCGGATCGTGGGCGAGCGGGACCACGAGCACCTCATGGACTGGTGCCGCGGGTTCGCCTCGGACGTCGGAGAAGCCATCACCATCGACGCCGGCTCCTGGGCCGGCACCCGCTTCGCCGAGAAGAGCTACACCTACTGGGAAACTCCGGACGGCACACCCGTCTCCATGGCCGGCGCCAACCCGATGGTCGCCGGCATGGTCCGGGTGGACCCCGTCTACACCCCGGCCCACCTCCGGGGCCACGGCTACGCGGCCGCCGTGAGCGCCGAGGTGAGCAGGGCCGCGCTTGCCGCGGGCGCCACGGAGGTCGTGCTGTTCACGAACGCGGCCAACCCCACCAGCAACGCCCTCTACCAACGCCTCGGGTACCGCCTGGTCACCGACTGGGCGCCGTACGACTTCTCGTGAACCGCGGGACCGGACGAGAGGGCGGGGGTGGCCCACCGGAAGGAGCGGGGCCGACATGACGCCCAAGGCCGCGGCGAGGACCCGTCAACCGCCCTCGCCGCGGCCGAGGGAGACCCGATGACTGGTTGACGCTCGGCGTTCACCTGCAAGTCGTGAGCCGTTCGGTGTCAGGGCCAACTCTGTCCGCTGTCAACGAACTTGTGCCCCAGGAGGCCTGATGTCCCCGCACGCCGTCGGCAGGCGCCGCATCCACCGATCCGTCGCGCTGGGCGTGCCGTGCGCCGTGCTGGCCGCCTTCGTGGTGGCCGGTACCGCGAACGCGACGTCCGGCTCCGCGGAGCCCCGGGTGACGCACACCGCGACGCTCGGCGACCTCCCTCTCGGTGCCTTCAGCAACGCGCTGCTGCCCGGCACGGTGGACAACGACCGTGGTGTGGACCTCGGCGGTATCGGCAGCGACATCTACCCGACCGGCCGCGAGGGCGAGTTCTGGACGGTCACGGACCGGGGACCCAACGGCCAGATCAAGGTGGACGGCAAGAAGCGCCGGACGTTCCCGGTACCGGGCTTCGACCCGGCGATCGTGAAGATCCGGGTGCGCGGTGGCGCCGTGAAGGTCATCGACGCGATCCCGATCACCACCTCCGCGGGGAAGCCGGTCACCGGCCTGTCCAACCAGGCCGGACGCGACGAGGCCCCGTACTCCTACGACGCGCAGACCCCGCTCACGTACAACCCGAACGGTCTGGACACCGAGGGCATCGTGCGGGCGAACGACAACTCGTTCTGGCTGGTCGACGAGTACGGTCCCTCGCTGGTCCATGTCTCCGCGCGCGGGAAGGTGCTCACACGCTATGTGCCCAAGGGGCTCGATCTGACCGGCACGGACTACCCGGTCGTAGAGGCCCTGCCCGCCGTCCTGCTCCATCGCAAGATCAACCGTGGCCTCGAAGGACTCGCCCAACTCCCCGACGGTGAACTGGTGATGGCCCTGCAGAGCCCGCTCTCCCTGCCGGACGGGGACGCGGGGGACGCATCGCGCAACACGCGACTGCTGCGCTTCTCGCCCAAGAAGCGCGCGGTGACCGCCGAATACGCGTACCGCTTCGACCCGGTGAACGTGGTCGACCCGAGCGAGGACGACACGTCCGAGCTGAAGATCTCCTCCGTGGTCGCCGTCGGCCGCGACCGACTCCTCGTCGAGGAGCGCACCGACAAAGCGGCCCGTCTGCAGTCGGTACGGCTCACACGCGACGCGAACATCCTCGGCGGCCCGTGGGACAGCGACAGCACGTCGCCCTCCCTGGAGCAGTTGGACGACCCGGCGTCGGCCGGTGTTCCGGTGCTGGACAAGCGTCTCGTCGTCGACCTGGGGACCGTCGCGGGTGTGCCCGGCAAGATCGAGGGCGTCGCACGCGTGGACGACGGCACTCTCGCCCTCATCAACGACAACGACTTCGGGATGACGGACGGGTCGGGTGCCTTCGACGCGCAGGGCCGACTGGTGGACAGCGGCATCGAGACGACGGTCGCCTACGTGCGGCTGCCCCGCCGGATCTGATCACGGTGGGGCGTGAGCCCGGCACGCGTGCGTGGACGATGGACGGCGGCCACGCACGCGTGCCGCTCATTTCAACGGTTCGGTGAGCTTGTGGCTGCCCTTGCCGACGCCCGCGGCCAGGCTGCACGCGACTTTGTCGATGCCTGTCCTGTAGCCACCGGTGTCGGGGTACTGCACGACGGTGTCGCGCACCGTACCCGCGGCCTGGCCGGCGGCCTTTCGCTCCAGAGGGGCCTTGCACAGCGCTGACGCGGCCTTCTTCAGGGCGGCGTTCGTCGTGTAGGTGCCGTTGAGTTCGGAGACTCTCACGACCTCGGCGTCGTGCGGTTGGGTGCACCGGCGCTTGGCGGCCTGTCCGGGGAGGCTGTCGTCCGTGTCGAAACAATCGCCCTCGCGGAGCAGGTAGTAGGGCACCTCATCGTCCGCGAGGGACGGGAACAACGATCGCAGGTCACTGGGTACCAACCCGGTGGGCAGGTCCGAGGGAAGCGACGGCACGACACTGGGCAGGTCCGAGGGAAGCGACGGAAGTTCGGACGGGATGCTCCGCGAGGGACTGGGCGTCCCACTGCTCTCGGTGGGGGACTTCCCGCCCTTCCCGCCGCCGCCCGTCGCCGCCACGGCCACAGCGACGACGACGCCGATGACCGCGATCGCGACGATGACGAGGAGAAGAGTGCTGCGACGCCGCCCTCCGCGATGACCCCCGGGTCCCTCGGGCGGTCCGGTCGGCGGTCCCGGTGGCGGAGGCGGCCATCCCCCGCTGCCCTGCCCGGGAGGAAGATCTCCCCGTTGGGACGACGGACCGTACTCGCCCTGGGGAGGGCCCATGCCGCCCTGAGGGGAGCCGTAGCCACCTGGGGGAGGACCGTAGCCGGACGATCCTGAAGAGGGAGGTCCGTAGCCCCCGGAAGGGGGAGGCCCGTAACCGCCGGAGGACGGCGGGCCGTAGCCCCCGGACCGTGGGCTGTGGGCATCGTCTCCAGGAGGCGGCGGGTCTCCCTGCGACCGTGGAGGCTGGGGCGGTTCGGGCGGCATGGCCATACCGCCAAGAGTCGCCGCGAAATCGGTCATCGTGCGACCCCTGCACGGAAGTTGATACGGACTCATGCCATGGATCGCATCATTCCGGGAAATCTCGCGCGGGGATCAGCCACCGGAGAGGGCGGCCGGACCCGCCGGAAGGCGGGTCCGTGCCCTCAGAGCGGCGCGATCAGCCCCGCGCGCCCAGGAGATGGTCCATCGCGAGCTGGTCCAGCTGCTCGAAGGCCATCCCACGCGCGGCCGCGGCCTCGACGTCGAAGTCCTCGAAGGCGGCGCGATCGGCGAGCAGCGCCGCCAGGCCGTCCTCCGCGGTGGGCTGCGCCAGCTCGTGCAGACGCGAGGCGCGCAGCGCCGCCTGGACCTCGGGATCGGCCCGGAAGGCCGCAGCGCGCTCGCGCAGGATCAGGTAGTTGCGCATGCAGCCCTCCGCCGACGCCCAGACGCCGTCGAAGTCCTCGGTCCGCGGCGGCTTGAAGTCGAAGTGCTTCGGGCCCGCGTAGCCGGCGCTCTCCAGGAGGTCGACCAGCCAGAACGCGGACCGCAGATCGCCCGCGCCGAACCTCAGGTCCTGGTCGTACTTGATGCCGGACTGGCCGTTGAGGTCGATGTGGAAGAGCTTGCCCGCCCACAGCGCCTGCGCGATGCCGTGCGTGAAGTTCAGGCCGGCCATCTGCTCGTGACCGACCTCCGGGTTGACGCCGTACATCTCCGGGCGCTCCAGGCGCTCGATGAAGGCGAGGGCGTGACCGACGGTGGGGAGCAGGATGTCGCCGCGGGGCTCGTTCGGCTTGGGCTCGATCGCGAACTTCAGGTCGTAGCCCTGGGAGATCACGTACTCGCCGAGGAGGTCGAAGGCCTCCTTCATGCGGTCGAGGGCGACGCGCACGTCCTTGGCGGCTCCGGACTCCGCTCCCTCGCGGCCGCCCCAGGCGACGTACGTCTCGGCGCCGAGCTCGACGGCGAGGTCGACGTTGCGGATGGTCTTGCGCAGGGCGTAGCGGCGCACGTCGCGGTCGTTCGAGGTGAACGCGCCGTCCTTGAAGACGGGGTGCGTGAACAGGTTGGTGGTGGCCATCGGCACCTTGAGGCCGGTGGCGTCCAGGGTCTGCCTGAACCGCTTGATGTGCGACTCGCGCTCACTGTCCGAGGACCCGAAGGGGATCAGGTCGTCGTCGTGGAAGGTCACTCCGTAGGCGCCGAGCTCGGCGAGACGCTGCACCGTCTCGACCGGGTCCAGGGCGGGCCGGGTGGCGTCACCGAACGGGTCCCTTCCCTGCCAGCCGACGGTCCAGAGGCCGAAGGTGAACCTGTCATCGGGGGTGGGCTGGTAGCTCATACGGCGGCTCCTTGCTTGCTGAACTATTTCGTCATGGCCGTTTACAAATTAGTATGCCAGCAGATTCCTGGGAAGGGACACGGTGTCCCCGAAGGATGAGATCCAGGTCTCCGAATCCCCGGGAACCGGGAAAACAGCAGGTCAGAACCCGCAGAGTCGCGGAGAAAATCAAGGAGAGCCCGATGTCAGCAGCCGAGGGTCCGCTCGTCGTCGGGGTGGACTCGTCCACCCAGTCCACCAAGGCCCTGGTCGTCGACGCGTCGACCGGACAGGTGGTGGCGAGCGGACAGGCGCCGCACACCGTCTCGACCGGGGCGGGCCGCGAGAGCGACCCCCGCCAGTGGTGGGACGCGCTCTGTGAAGCGCTGCGCCAGTGCGGTGACGCCGCTCACGAAGCCGCGGCGGTGTCGATCGGCGGGCAGCAGCACGGGCTCGTGACGCTCGACGCCCAGGGCGAACCCGTACGCCCCGCCCTGCTGTGGAACGACGTGCGCTCGGCGCCGCAGGCCCGCCGGCTGGTCGAGGAGCTCGGGGGTCCCAAGTCCTGGGCCGAACGGACCGGCAGCGTGCCGGCCGCGTCCTTCACGGCGACGAAGTGGGCCTGGCTGGCCGAACACGAACCGGACGCCGTCCGGGCGACGGCCGCGGTCCGGCTGCCCCACGACTACCTCACCGAACGGCTCACCGGGCAGGGCACCACCGACCGCGGCGATGCGTCCGGCACCGGCTGGTGGGCATCGGGCAGCGAGATGTACGACGAGGAGGTTCTCGCGCACATCGGTCTCGACCCCGCCCTGCTTCCCCGCGTCGTCCGGCCGGGCGAGGTGGCCGGAACGGTGCACGCCAGGGGTGAGCTCCCGTTCTCCCGGGGCACCCTCGTCGCGGCCGGGACCGGCGACAACGCGGCCGCCGCGCTCGGCCTCGGGCTGCGACCCGGCACCCCCGTGGTGAGCCTCGGCACCTCGGGCACGGTGTACGCCGTCTCGACGCGCCGCCCGGCCGACCCGACCGGCACGGTGGCGGGATTCGCGGACGCTCGCGGCGACTGGCTGCCGCTGGCCTGCACGTTGAACTGCACCCTGGCCGTCGACCGGATCGCCGCGCTGCTCGACCTCGACCGCGAGGCCGTCGAGCCGGGCGCCTCGGTGACGCTGCTGCCCTATCTGGACGGCGAGCGCACACCGAACCTGCCGCACTCCGCGGGACTGCTGCACGGACTGCGGCACGACACGACGGGCGGGCAACTGCTCCAGGCGGCGTACGACGGTGCCGTGCACTCCCTGCTGGGCGCCCTCGACCTGGTGCTGGACGCGGACGCCGACCGCTCGACGCCCCTGCTGCTGATCGGCGGCGGCGCCCGGGGCAAGGCCTGGCAGCAGACCGTACGCCGTCTCTCGGGCCGGCCCGTTCAGGTGCCCGAGGCCAGGGAACTCGTCGCGCTGGGCGCCGCCGCCCAGGCCGCCGGCCTGCTGACGGGCGAGGACCCGGCGGCCGTCGCGCGGCGCTGGGACACCGCCCGCGGGCCGGTGTTCGACGCCGTGGAGCGGGACGAGGAGACGCTCGCGCGGATCAGCGGGGTACTCTCCGACGCGGCCCCGCTGCTCGAACGGGAGCCGAACAGGAACTGACCGGAACCGGCCGGGCCGCCCCGACGGGACGGGCTCTCACCAGAGCGTCCCGCGTGTGCGGCACCGGCCGGGTCCACCCGGGTGGACCCGTCACCCGGGTGGACCCGGCGGGAACCAGGACCGAGAGAGGCCGACGTGACCGGCCGGACGAGGATTGACGGAGGCATGACGGCACCGCTGCACGAGGCCCACCCGACCGGTTCCGGCCGACGACTGCCCGACACCCAGCAGGGCATGCGCCGCCGCAACCTCTCCCGGGTCATGCACACCGTCAGCGACGAGGGACCGTTGTCGCGTGCCGCGGTCGCCTCCCACATCGGTCTGACCCGGGCTGCCGTGTCGACCCTGGTCGACGAGCTCATCCGCGCTGGGCTCCTGGAGGAGCTGGGGCCCGAGCGGCCGGGCAGAGTGGGGCGGCCCGGCTCCGCGCTCGCCGTCAGCGGGCACGGTCCCGCCGGGATCGGCGCGGAGGTGGGCGTCGACCATCTCGCGGTGTGCGCGGTCGATCTCCGGGGCGTGGTGCGGGCCCGTGCCGTACTCCACGGCACCAACCGCGGCCGGGCGGCCGGGCCGGTGATCCGGGAACTGACGGCGCTCGTGCGCCAGGTCGTCGCCGAAGCCGAGCGGGAGGGGCTGTGGCCCGCGGGCCTCGCCGTCGCCGTCCCCGGACTCGTGGCGCGCGACGCCCGGACCGTGGTCCGTGCCCCGAACCTCGACTGGCACGACACGGACCTCGGCACGCTGCTGCCCGCCGAACTGCCGCTGACCGTGGACAACGAGGCGAACTTCGGCGGGCTGGCGGAACTCTGGCTCGGTGACGGGGCTCCGCGAGACTTCCTGCACGTGTCCGCGGAGATCGGCATCGGTGCGGCGATCCTCGTGGACGGGCGGCTGCTGCGCGGGACCCGAGGCTTCGCGGGCGAGTTGGGACATGTGCCGGTGCGTCCGGAGGGACCGGCGTGCCCGTGCGGTGGACGGGGGTGCCTCGAACAGTACGCGGGCGAGGAGGCCGTTCTGCGTGCCGCCGGGCTGGAACCGGGCGAGGACCGGGTCGGGCTGCTGGCCCGGCGCGCCGCCGACGGCGATCCGGGCGTACGCCGTGCCCTGCGCGACGCCGGAACCGCGCTCGGCATCGCCCTGACCGGGGCGGTCAACCTGCTGGACCCGGAGACGGTCGTCCTCGGCGGGGCGCTGGCCGGTCTCGCTCCCTGGCTGCTCCCTTCGCTGGAGGGCGAGCTGGCGCGCCGCACGGCGGGTCCCGCCTGTCCTGTGTCCGTCTCCCGGCTGGGCTCCGAGGGTCCGCTGCTCGGTGCGGCGCATTCGGTGGTCCGAGGAGTGCTCGACGACCCGGCGTCGGTGGCGGGACGGTCGTAGACGGATCAGGGCCGGAGGGCGGCCGTGGGCCGTGCACCGGATTCAGGGGTTGAGACGAGCGCGTCGCGCGGCGGCGGGCCTTGGGCTGTGGACCGTGGGCCGTGGGCTGTGGACCTTCTCCCGACCTCGCGCGTCGAGACGAGCACGCCGCGAGGCCGTGGGCTGTCGACCGTGTCCGCCCCCGCGGAGTCGGGACGAGCCCGTCGCGTGAAAGCCGTTCCCCCTTGCGAGTGATCGCCGTGTCCACAATCGGCGGCCTGTCCACGGACTCGCGCAGCGCTCTTCCTGCCCAACCGGCAAGCGCCGTAACGTAATTCACGCGAGGCGCAGCCGTCCTGCCGACGGCTGTGTTCCGGTCGAATCGGGGGGTTCAGATGTCGGAGGGGGCGGTTCCGGGGCTGCGGCGTGAGGCGATCGGCCTGCGCGAGGTCCTGTTCCAGAGCATCACGGCGATGGCGCCCGCAGCCGCGGTCGCCGCGTCCATTCCGTCCGGCGCCGCGTTCGCGGGTGGCAGCCTGCCGCTGTCCGTACTGATCGCCCTGGTTGCCTGTCTGTTCACCGCGTCGTGCGTGGCCGAGCTGGCGCGCGAGATGCCGGCGGCGGGGTCGGTGGCCACTTACACCGCGCAGGGACTGCATCCGTCCGTCGGATTCCTCGTGGGCTGGGGCTATGTGTTCGTCGAAGCCCTGGTGCCGCCGCTTCTCCTGCTTCAGCTCGGCTTCACCACGGCGGGCACCATGCACCAGGAATGGTCCTCGTATCCGGCCGGGCTCTGGTGGCCCTGGTCGCTCGCGGGTGCCGTCGTCATCGCGGTGGCGGGCTACCTGGGAGTACGGGCCTCGGCCCGCTTCGGTACGGTCCTCGGCGTCTTCGAAGTGCTGGTGTTCCTCGTCTTCGCGGTGTGGCTCATCGCCAAGGCCGGCGGGCACAACACGCTGTCGGTGTTCGGGACGTCCCACACCGCCACGGGGTACGACGGGATCAGCGGTGTGTTCGCGGGATCGGTGTACACCGTGCTCGCCTTCGCCGGATTCGAAGCGGCGGCGCCGCTCGCGGAAGAGACCAAGGACCCGCGCCGCACGATGCACCGGGCCGTCCTCGGCGCGGCGCTCGCGATCGGTCTCGTGTACGTCCTGACGACGTACGCCATGTCGGTGTACTTCGGTCCCGACCGGTTCGCGGGATTCGGGGCGTCCGGTGCCGCCTCCTGGGAGGGCGTGGCACGCGCGTCGTTCGGGCTGTTCTGGGTGCTCGTGTTCCTGGCGGTGGTCAACTCGACGATCGCCAACGCCAACGCGTGTGCCACCGTCTCCACACGAACGGCCTTCGCCCTGGCCCGGATCCGGGTCTTCCCCGAGCTCTTCGCGCGCGTGCATCCACGGCACCGCTCCCCCGCGGCCGGAGTGGCCGTGCAGTGCGCCGTGGCCGTGGCGGTCATGCTGGGTCTCGGCCTCTCGTACGACCCGGTGACCGCGTTCCTGCTCCTCGCGACCGTGATCGTCACCGTGGTGATCGCCGTGTACATCGTGGTCAATCTCGCGTGTGCGGGCTACTTCGTGCGCCGCAGGCGCGAGTTGCTCAAACCGGTCCGTCATCTGGTGTTCCCGCTGCTCGGCATCGTCGCCTTCGTCCCCGCGCTGCTGACGGCCGCTGGGCTGCCGGTCTTCGACTTCGTGACCGAACTGACCCCGCCCGTGTCGTACGCCGGGCCGGTCGTGGGTGTCTGGATGTCCGCCGGTGTCGTGATATTGATCATCCTGCTGCGCCGCCATCCCGGGCGCATAGCCGAGACCGCCCGCGTCCACCTCGACGAGACCCTCACCCCCGCCCCTCGGCAGAGCGGAGCCGTGCAGCCATGAGCGACCCCCGGATCCTTACCGTGCGCCCCACGCCGGACGAGTTCGCCTGGACGTTCGGTGGCGCTCCGCCCGTGGCACGCATCGCGCCGGGCACGGTGCTCGATCTGTACACCGAGGACTGCTTCGCCGGACGGGTGCGCTCCGAGAAGGACTTGGTGTCCGAGGTGTGCGAGTTCCCGTTCCTCAATCCGCAGACCGGCCCCTTCCATGTCGAGGGAGCGGAGCCGGGAGACACCGTCGCGGTCCACTTCGTCTCGATCGAGCCGGCTCGTGACTGGGCGGCGTCGACGACGGTCCCCCTCTTCGGCGCCCTGACCTCCACTCACACCACGGCGTCGCTCCAGCCGCCGTTGCCGGAGACGGTGTGGATCTGGCAGCTCGACCGGGAGCGGCGAACGGCACTGTTCGCCGCCCGGGACAGCGACATCCGGATCGAGCTGCCGATGGATCCGATACACGGCACCGTCGGTGTGGCACCCGCGAACCTGGAGGTGCGTTCCGCCCTGGTGCCCGACGCGCACGGCGGGAACATGGACACACCGGAGATGCGGGCCGGTGTGACCTGCTATCTCGGGGTGAACGTCGAGGGTGCCCTGCTCAGCCTCGGCGACGGGCACGCACGGCAGGGCGAGGGCGAGACCTGTGGGGTCGCCGTCGAATGCGCGATGAACACGGTGGTGATCGTCGAGCTCCTCAAGGGGATCGCCACACCCTGGCCGCGCATCGAGTCCGACACGCACATCATCTCAACCGGCTCGGCACGCCCGCTGGAGGACGCCTTCCGGATATCCCAGCTGGACCTCGTGCAGTGGCTGGTGCGCGACTACGGGTTCAGCGAGTTGGACGCCTACCAGTTTACGACGCAGACGGTCGAGTCTCCTGTCGCCAATGTCTGCGACACCAACTACACGTTCGTCGCCAAGCTTCGCAAGGAATGGCTGCCCGCGCGCGAGACGCATCGCGGACTGCACGCCCGGCTCCGCGAGACGGCCGCATCCCTACGGCACTGATCGGGTGGCCCGCGCGGGACAGGACCAGACCGACTCCCGACACCGACACCCGACTCCCGGTTCCCCACTTCGCGCCCCGGCTTCGCAGCCAGCGTTCTCGGGCCCGGCCCCCCCCACCGACGAAAGGCCAACTCTCCATGGAGCGAGCACGGTCGTTCCCGAGCCGGCGACTCCTGCTGAAGGGCGCAGCCCTGGCAGCCCTCCCCTACGCGTTGCTCCCCGATGTCAGGGCGACCGCGCAGTCGGCGGCCGTCGACTATCCGGGCGCCGAGTGGACTCCGGCGACCGTCTCCAACTACACGGAGTCCGATCGCCCCTACAGCTACGAGCTCGACTATGTGATCATCCACGTCACCCAGGCGACGTACGCCACCACCCTGTCCATCTTCCGGAACCCGCAGAAGAAGGTGTCCGCGCACTACCTCGTGCGATCGGCCGACGGCCATGTCGCGCAGTGCGTGAGAGAGCGCGACGTCGCCTGGCACGCGGGCAACTGGGACTACAACACCAGAAGCATCGGCATCGAGCACGAGGGCTGGGTGGACCAGCCCTCCTACTTCACCGACGCCCTCTACGAGGAGTCGGCCAGACTCACCGCCGCGATCTGCGACACCTACGGAATCCCCAAGGACCGCGCCCACATCCTCGGTCACTACGAGGTGCCGGGCACCGATCACACCGATCCCGGTCCGAACTGGGACTGGACGCGGTACATCAGACTCGTCAACTTCGCCTGACCAGGGGCGGCCTCGCGGCGGCCCGAGCGGGCCCGCCGCGGGGCAGCGACCGGAAGGGGAGCGTCACACGGGTTGTCGGAGCCCGTACCGGGAGTGACGATGGACCCAGTCGCATCGCCTTCCGGGAGGCCGAGTTGACCGATCCTTGGGTGGCCCTGGAACAGGGGGCCGATCCCGCCGAGCGGGTCCGGCTGCTGCGCCGCGCGTACGAGTCGTTCACCGTGGCCGGGACGGTGCCGCGGCCGGTGCGTTCCGTGGTGGCGGAGTCATGGCGGCGTTCGGCGCGGGCGGGCGTCGTTCCGGAGGGCACCGCGAGGGTGGAGCTCATGGACGGGGAGCTCGGTTCCTATCGGGCGGAACACCCGCTCGCCCGTGTGATGCCGCTGTTCCGGGAGCTCATGGGAACGTTCGCGGCGGACGGGGAGCACCTTCTGGCGGTGTGCGACGCGCAGGGCAGGCTCTTGTGGGTCGAGGGCCATCCGGCGACGCGTCGGCAGGCCGGACGGATGAACTTCGTTCCGGGCGCGCGGTGGTCGGAGACGGCTGTCGGAACGAACGCGCCGGGTACGGCGGTCGCCGTGGACCGTCCGGTGCAGGTGTTCGCCGCCGAGCATTTCATCCGGCGTGTGCAGCCCTGGACCTGCGCGGCGGCTCCCGTGCACGATCCGCGTACCGGGCGGGTGCTCGGCGCGGTCGACATCACCGGCGGGGACGGACTCGCACATCCGCACAGCCTCGGCTTCGTACAGGCGGTGGCGCGGGCCGCCGAGGCTCAACTGGCGCTGCTCGCACCGCCGCAGACGATGTCGGGCTCCCTCGAACTGACGGCGCTGGGGCGTGACGAGGCCCAACTCGTCGCGGACGGACGGAAGATCCGGCTCAGCCGCAGGCACAGCGAGATCCTGGTCCTGCTGGCCCGGCATCCGGAGGGCCTGACGGGCGACGAGTTGCAGTGCGCGCTGTACGAGGACGAGTCGGTGACGCCGGTGACGCTGCGCGCCGAACTGGCACGGCTGCGCAGAATCCTCGGTCCGGGCCTGCTGGGTTCGCGTCCGTACCGGCTCACCCGGCCGGTCGAGTCCGATGTGGCGGTGGTGGAGCGGCGGCTTGGGACCGGCGCGGTGACCGCGGCCGCGGCGGTGTACGCGGGTCCGCTGCTGCCCGGTTCGACGGCGCCGGCGGTGGTGCGGTTGCGGCGAAGGCTCGCCGACGGGCTGCGGTCGGCGATCATCGCCCGGCGGGACCCCGATCTGCTGGCCGACTGGGCCCGCGCGCCATGGGGCGAGGACGACCTCGACGTCTGGCGGGCGCTCTCCGCGCTGCGCCCGGCCGCGGCCGTACACGCGCGCCTGGCGGAGCTGGAGTCCGAGCAGGCAGCACCGGCGGGCTGGGCTCCCTCCGCACGAGCCGGCCGCATGCGACCGCCGCCTCGCTGAACGAAACGGATGGCTCCACGCTGCGGCGCGGCGCGGCCCACTCGCGGAACGGCCACGTTTCCTCGCTGCGACTAGGCGCGACCCCACCCACGGAACGGCCACGTTTCCCCTGCGGCGCGGCGCGCCCCACCCACAGAACGGCCACGTTTCCCCTGCGGCGGGGCGCGGCCCCACCCGCGGAACGAGCACCGCGGAACGAGCGCGGCTCCGCCTGCGGATTGGACGCGCGCCCACCCGCGGAAGAGCCATGGCTCCACCTGCAGAGGCGGCAGGCACTCTGCTTCGCGCAACAGACGCGTCCCTACCCTGCGACGCGACCCGGCCCCACCTGCGGCCCAACCCCACCCTCGAAAGGGCCCAGATTCCACCCGCGAAAGCGGCAGGGACTCCGCTCTCCGCAACAGGCGCATCTCCACCCGCGGAGCGGCCCGACCTCACCTGCCGAACCGGCGCGCTGCCTCCCCGCGGCGCGGCCCGGCCCCACCTGGCGAACCGGCGCGCTGCCTCCCTGGGGCGCAGCCCAGTCCCACCCGCGGCACGGCCCGGCCTCAGCCGCGGAACAGGCACGGCCCCACCTGCCGGGTGGGCGTACCCCTGCCCGCGGGGTGGGGGCGGTGGTTCCGGGGCCGCGCAACGTCGTTGCAACGTCGTGGTTCCTAGCCTCGCGGCGAGAGCTGCCCAACGGCGGGCAGCGCTTCTCCGGGAGGCAACCAGCATGACCCGTTACGCGGCGCCCGGCAGCGAGGGCGCGATCGTCTCCTACCAGGCGCGGTACGACCACTTCATCGGCGGAGAGTATGTCGCGCCGGCTCGCGGACAGTACTTCGAGAACCCGAGCCCGTTGAACGGGCAGCCGTTCACGGAGGTCGCGCGAGGCACCGCCGAGGACGTGGAGCGCGCGCTGGACGCGGCACACGCGGCGGCGCCCGCCTGGGGACGTACCTCCGTGACCGCGCGCGCCGACATCCTGCTCAAGATCGCCGACCGGATGGAGGCGAACCTGGAGAAGCTGGCGGTCGCCGAGACCTGGGAGAACGGCAAGCCGGTCCGCGAGACCCTGGCGGCCGACATCCCGCTCGCGATCGACCACTTCCGCTATTTCGCGGGGGCGATCCGTGCTCAGGAAGGCGCGCTCAGCGAGGTGGACGACGACACCGTCGCGTATCACTTCCACGAGCCGCTGGGCGTGGTCGCGCAGATCATTCCGTGGAACTTCCCCATCCTGATGGCGGTGTGGAAGCTGGCCCCGGCAATGGCGGCGGGCAACGCGGTCGTCATCAAGCCGGCCGAGCAGACACCGGCGTCCATCCACTACTTGATGAGCCTGATCTCGGACCTGATCCCGCCGGGTGTGGTGAACATCGTCAACGGCTTCGGAGTGGAGGCGGGCAAGCCTCTGGCGTCCAGCCCGCGGGTGGCGAAGGTCGCGTTCACGGGTGAGACCACCACGGGGCGGCTGATCATGCAGTACGCCTCGGAGAACATCAAGCCGGTCACGCTGGAGCTCGGCGGCAAGTCCCCGAACATCTTCTTCGACGACGTATGGGCCCAGAACGACGACTTCCGCGACAAGGCGCTCGAAGGCTTCACGATGTTCGCGCTCAACCAGGGCGAGGTGTGCACCTGCCCGTCGCGCGCCCTCATCCAGCGAGGCAACTACCGCGAGTTCATGGAGGCGGCGGTCGCCCGCACCGAGCTCATCAAGCCCGGCCACCCGCTCGACACCGACACGATGATCGGCGCCCAGGCGTCCAACGACCAGTTGGAGAAGATCCTCTCCTATCTGGACATCGGCCGGCAGGAAGGCGCCAAGGTACTCACCGGCGGTGAGCGGATCGAGCACGACGGGGAGTTGAAGGGCGGCTACTACGTCCAGCCGACGATCTTCGAAGGCGACAACCGCATGCGGATCTTCCAGGAGGAGATCTTCGGCCCGGTCGTCGCGGTGACCTCGTTCGACGACTTCGACGACGCCATCAAGCTCGCGAACGACACGCTGTACGGGCTCGGAGCCGGCGTGTGGACGCGGGACATCAACACCGCCTACCGGGCGGGCCGTGCCATCCAGGCCGGACGGGTGTGGACGAACTGCTACCACGCGTATCCGGCGCATGCCGCCTTCGGCGGATACAAGCAGTCCGGCATCGGCCGCGAGAACCACAAGATGATGCTGGAGCACTACCAGCAGACGAAGAACCTGCTGGTGAGCTACTCACCGAAGAAGCTGGGGTTCTTCTAGAGACAGAAGAAGGGCGCCTGAACAGGTACTTCACCTGTCAGGTGCCCTTCCTGGCCCACGTCCGGGCCGTGGAGTGAGATACAAGGTTCCTCCCGATATCTCCCACTTCTATCCCCCCTGACCAGCTATTCCGGGGCATTTCCGGCCAAGGCGCGGTTCACACGTCCTGCGGTGGGACATCGGGCACCTCCCACCGTCGCATCGAGTCCTCTACGTTCGACGGTGTTGCGGTCCTTGTGCAGGTCGGGATCATGCCCGACCGGGCGGCCACCGCGCGAGCCTTTCTTCTTGCGGTTGGCTGCCTGGTCGACCTTCTCCGGGATGACACTGCGGATGCGGCGTCGCCGCAGTTAGGCGCGGTTCGCGCGGGAGGAGTACGCCTCGTCGGCGGCGACCGCGCCGGGCCGGGTGCGCGGGCGGCCGGCCGGTCCGCGAACCCTGACGCCCTCCAGCACCGGGATGAAGCGGGGGCTGTCGGCGGCCTGACCCGGGGTGACGACGAACGACAGCGGCCGGCACCGGCGGTCGGCCGCGAGGTGGGTCTTGGTGGTCAGACCACCGCGCGAGCGACCCAGTTCGGCCGCGCGGAGCCGGGCTTTGTGACGTCGGCGTGTTCGGCGGCGTTCCTCGCGCGCCGCCTGGTCGTCCTCCTCTCCAAGCGGGACTATCGGGGCGCTTTGCCCCTTTCGAGGAGCCCCTTTCCCTCGGCGACGGCCTTCTCCAGGTCCTTGAGGAGTTCGGGGTCGAGCACCATCCCGGCCGCGTGATGATGAGCGCGCGAAACCATGGAATCCACGCTGACCAGGTCGAGATCCGCCTGCCCGCGGGCCGCGGCCTCGGCGATCATCCCGTCTATCAGCATCCGGAAGGTCCCGGCCACCGCCCAGCGCTGGAACGCGCCGTAGACGGTCGACCAGGAGCCGTACTCCTCCGGCACGTCACGCCAGGGGCTCCCGGCCCTGAACCGCCACATCGCACCGTTGAACTGCCGCCGCAGGTCAGGGATCGGGCCACGCTCACCCACCGGCAAGAACGGCTCGACCAACTCCCACTCGGCATCCGAGACATCACCACGCGCCATCCTCGACAACCACCAGGCCCAGGCTGCCGCACATCGGCAAATCCAGAAACCGATGATCTGAACCTGGAACAGGCCCAGGCCGTGATCCGTCCGGTCGTGCCGGACGGATCACGGGCCGGCGTCGTGTCGACGGGGCGACCGTCTGCTGGTGCCACGGGATCAGGTGCCCGGAGGAAACGGCGCCTCGGTCCGGTACCCGGTCAGCGGACGCGGATGAAGACCACGTCGTAGGTCGAAGCCGTGGTGCGGTTCTTGATGTAGACACCGTCCGGCCCGTTGCCGTTGGGATCGCTGGTGTTGCCCTCGACGGCGGTGAAGCTGGAGCCGCCGCTCACCGTGCGCACGATGCCGATGTGCTCGTTCCCGTCGTTGAAGTTACTGCCGCCGTTCCAGTCATAGGCCACGATGTCGCCGGGCTGCGGGTCGGTCGTCACCGAGAGGTGCCGCTGACCGGCCCGTGCCTTGTTGACCCAGCCCGAGACGTAGGTGTCGTTGAAGGTGGTGGCCCCCGTCTGCTTGGCCACCCAGCTCACGAAGGTCGCGCACCAGGCATAGTCGTTCGTAGACTTGGACAAGCCCACGGCGGAGCCGTAGCTGTTCGCCCGGGCGCTGCCCTGGAGCGTGCCGACCTCGGCCGCGGCCACGTCGAGCATCTTGCTGTAGCCGCCGCCGGGCGGGGTCGTGGCCGGCGGGGTGACCGCCCCGTACAGGGCCGCCTTGGTGCCCGGCCCGACCCTGCCGTCGACCGTGAGGCCTTTCTCGGACTGGAAGTCCCGCACCGCGGCGTCGGTCATCGCCCCGAACTCGCCGTCCACGGCGAGGTCGGCGCCATGGTGGTTGAGCAGGCTCTGCAGTTCGGTGACACAGCCGCTCTTCTGGCCCTTGATGATCTCGTTCGGGCAGGACGCCGAGGTCAGGTTGATCGGCGACGGGGCGCCGTTGCCGCCGCCACCGCTGATGTTGGCGTACAGGGCGGCCTTGGTGTTCGGGCCGACGTCGCCGTCGGGCTCCAGGCCGTGCGCGGTCTGGAACGCCTGCACGGCCACGAAGGTCTCGGCGCCGAACTGGCCGTCGACGGCCACGTGTTGTCCCTGACCGTTGAGCAGGGCCTGCAGGGTCAGGACGCAACCGCCGCTCTGGTCCTCCGTGATGGTCGTCGGGCAGGCCGCCGAGCGCAGGTCCAGAGCCGTCGACCCGGACTCGTCGGTGTTGTAGAGCTCGGCCTTGGTGCTCGGCCCGACCTGGCCGTCGGCCGTCAGGCCGTGCCCGGACTGGAAGGACTTCACCGCCGCCAGGGTGCCCGCCCCGAACTCACCGTCCGCGTCGACGCTGTAGCCGAAGTGGCGGAGCAGCCGCTGCAGTTCGGTGACGCAGCCGCTCTTGTTGCCCTGGACGACGTTCGCCGGGCACGAGGAGGACAGGAGGTTGATCGGCGCGGGCGCCGAGCCGCCGGTGGCGTAGAGCTTGACCTTGGTGCCGGGGCCCACCCGTCCGTCCACGGCGATCGCGACGGAGGCCTGGTACTCGCGGACCGCGTACAAGGTGGCGGCGCCGAAGCTGCCGTCCACCGTCAGCCCGGCGCCGTGGGCGTTGAGCAGGTTCTGCAGCTCGGTGACGCAGCCGCTCGACTGACCCTGCAGGATCTCGGCGGGACAGGAGGCGGAGGTCAGCTTGATCGCCGCCGGCGCGGCCACCGCCGGACCGGCACCGAGCAGAGTGGCCGTCGAAAGGACCGCCGCAGTAGCGAGGAAAACCCCGATCCTGTGGCGATTCCGGACATGGAATGTATCGGCAGGTGAAATAACTGTGTTTCTCATGGGTACGAAATATCCTCTTCAATGGATCTACGGATTGTCAGTGGCGCCGGATTTGCCGGTCATGGAAGATTTCACACGCCAGCAGACGCCCCCTTCGGGCCGGGGTCGGTAAATCATGGCGAAGTTGGCGTTTCGTTCCGTAGTGGCACATTTGCGAGCCGACGTCTACCGCGCTCGACAACGGAGTCGAGGAAGTCGAATATCATGATCGAATTTCCATTCCGCGCACGCCGGTGACAGCCCGCCCCCATACGCACAATGCCGTGCGACATAAATGGCCGAATTCTGCTGTCTTGGAAACAGGAAAATCGGCGGCGGGCCTTGACCCCGGATTTGAACACGTCTATGCGGCTCGGGTCAGGGTAGAAACTCGATCGGGCGATGCCCAGGATGTCGCAGAGCCGCTTGACGCGAACCAGTGCTAATAGTCCTCAACGAACTGGCAGTAGTTCACCAGCGCGTCGCCGAGTAGCGGAGGGGGATTTCACCCCTCGGCCATCACAGAACCTTGCTCAACAGTCTCCCGTTACATAGCTCTTGTCGTCCTGATCATCAAACCAGTACGGCGCTCACTGTTGGGGCAAGGCGCCAGTGCGCGAACACGCGAGGATATCGCCGGGCGATTTCCTGCAGCTTCACAAGTGCCTTCCATCGGCCGCGAGCCGTTTCCCCACCGCATCCAAGGCGGACCGTCCGGGCCGGTATCCGAACCGAAGTCGAAAGAACACCCCGGTTTTAATGTCATCTGATTTCGTTTCGACACGTCAGCAGCGATTCACTCTGAACCGTGTCATCACCAGGCCGCGGCGCCACCGCAGGTGTGGAGTGGGCGCCGGACCTGCGTCCGTCGGCGGCCCGGATCCAGTTCCGCAGCGTCTCGGTGTTCACTCCGAGATCAGCGGCGACCGACTTGACCGTCGCTCCAGGACGAGACCGGTACAACGCGACCGCATCTGCTTTGAACTCGGCGGGGTAGTGTGCTTCATCCGGACGCCCGAGCGTCCCTGAGACGACAGGCTGCGGCCCGTCCGCCCGGAAGGGAGGACGGGCCGCAGCCGCTCGGTCAGCCGCCGTTGGCGAACCGCTCGAACGCGTCCTGGGTCCCGGATCCGGCGATGCCGTCGATGTCGCCGGTGTAGCCCCAGCTGTTCGCCAGTTGGCGCTGAAGCGCCTTGATCGTGTTGGTGCCGACGATGCCGTCGATGTCGCCGGTGTAGCCCCAGTACTGCTTGAGTTCGCGCTGGAACGCCTTCCAGCTGTTGGTGCCGAGCTTTCCGTCGATGTCGTCGGTGTAGCTCCAGTACTGCTTCAGCCAGGTCTGGACCTTCTTGGCCTCCGCGGTGGACAGGCCGAGGTTGGTCGTCGTGGCGGCAGCGGACTGAGAGGTCACCGCCGACTGGGCGGCCGGCGCGGACGCCGCGAAGCTGGTGCCCGCGGCCGCCAGGCTCCCGGCCGCGATGCCGGCGACGGCGGTGAGGCTGACGATGGTCCTGGCCAGGACGTGCGATCGCATGTGTTCCTCTTTCGGATCGTGGGTGAGCACCTGGCCCGACGGAGGAGCAGGTGACGACTCGATAGTGCGGGGCGGTCGGCGACGGCCGCCACAGCCTCTGCCCAAGTGACGGTCACCTGGGACACATCACCCGCTGACCTGCGCGAACGCCATCCACGGGGACGGTTCGGCGGGACGGCTGTGGCAGACGTCGTACTGCTCATGCAGAATGCGACGAAGCGGGGGACCGCTGATCATGGTCATGACCGCATCTGGGGGGAACATGCCGCGCCGCAAAGCGCTGCCCGCCGAACTGGACCCGCGCGTGCGGCAGTTGGTGACGCAGCTACGCCGGCTGAAGGATCACAGCGAGCTGAACATGCTCCAACTGGCGGCGAAGACGGGGTACAGCCAGAAGTCGTGGGAGCGATATCTGGGCGGCAGGTCGCTCCCGCCCCGGGAAGCCGTGGAGGCGCTCGCCCGGATCGGCGGCGTCGATCCGGTCCGGCTGCTCGCGCTGCACGAGGTCGCCGCCGACACCTGGAACGGCGGCCGTGCACCCACGCCGACTCCAGCGCCTTCGCCTTCGCCGGAGGAGCCGGCGCAACCCGGGTTTCCGGTGGTGTCGGACACCTTGGCGACAAGAGCCGTCCCCAAGCCTTCCCTCGGTCGTTCGCTGCGCATCGCGCTCGTGGCGGGAGCGGTCGCCCTGGTACTGGCCGTCACCTCGACCGTCCTGCTCGTCCTGCGTCTCAACGCCCACGAGAACGGACCGACGGTGACTTCCCCCGTCCCGGCCGCCGCCTCGGCGTCCGCACCGCTCGTGTACACGTGCAGGATCCAGCAGATCGACGGTCTCTGGTACGCGGGCATCAGCCGCACCCGGGACGCCGAACTCGCCTACGGCGGCGCCGGTTCCGACGTGGCCGAGGCGCAGTGCCTGCTGCGCCGGGCGGGCATCTCACCGGGCGGCATCGACGGGATGTTCGGTCCGCTGACACAGCGAGCGGTGAAGGCCATGCAGAAGCGCGCCGGTCTGGACGTGGACGGCATGGTCGGACCGCGCACCTGGCAGGCCCTGCGCGGATGACCAGGCCCGAGCCGTCACCGGAGAATGCCAGACTGGCCGCCGGACTCAGGGAATTGAAGGACCGCACCGGCCTGAGTCTGGCGGGGCTCGCGGCGAAGACCACGTTCAGCAAGTCGTCCTGGGAGCGTTACCTCAAGGGCAGGACGCTGCCACCGCGCCCGGCGATACAGGAGCTGTGCCGCCTCGCCGGGGAACCGAACAGCCGGTGTCTGGCGCTGTGGGAGATCGCGAGGTCGGAGAACAGCGGGCCGAAGGAGCCGGCACAACCACAGCTCACCGCCCCGCCCCCGACTCCTGGTCCCACCCCTGCGCCTACGCCTACGCCTACGCCTACGCCTACGCCTGAAGCATCCCCGTCCTCCGGCCAACGGGAGGCGACGGCCGCGGCGGTCCTCGCGGCGGTTTCCGCCCTGGTGTTCGGGGCGGTCCTGCTCAGCCTTCTCCTCGTCCCCCACCGGAGCGATCCGGCACGGCCGTCGGCGTCCCCGTCCGCCACCGGCCCGAGCTGCCGGGACACCGACTGCGAGGGCAGAGATCCGGCGGTCACGACGTGCGGCGCCGCGCCCGAGACCCTGACCGAGCACCTCACCTCCACGGGAGCCTCGGTGCAACTGCGGTACAGCAGGGTGTGCGGGACCAGTTGGGCACGGATGTGGGGTACGCGGATCGGCGACGGGGTCGAACTGCGGGGCCGCGTCGCCCGGGTGAACAACCGTGCCGAGGCGGACACCTACGTCCACACCCCCATGACCGCGACCCGCCCGGGAACCGTAGTCCAGGCCTGCTTCCTGCCCGCGACGGGCGGCGGGAGGGAATGCTTCGCAAGCGAGGTGGACGAGAGTCCGCTGTCAGTGCCTGCCCCTACAGTCACCGATATGGCGACTCTTCCCGATCCGCTGCCCACACCGGCGACCGACCCGAGCCGCCGTTCCCTGGGCCTGCGGCTCCCGCCCGGGAGACTGATCGAGGCCTCGGCGGACGACCCGTCGGTCAAGCCCCGGCTGTGACACTCCGGCAAGTCCGGCGCGCCCGGAAACTGGAGCGCTCTGGGCGGACAGGCCACCCGGGCCGGGCCGCTGCCGGTCCTCGTGGACGTCGGTGGCAGTCAAGGCGGCCCGGCGGACTGGGAGTTGCAACCGCAGGAGACGTCCTACCCAGGTGACCACGACGCCGACGAGGCGCTCGCGGAGTTCTGGGAGGAGAACGCGGAGGACGAACTGGGCGAGGGACCGAGCCCTTCGGACCCGACTGGCCCGGTCCGGCCCCCGCGGCGCCCGCGAGATCACCCTCCTCGTACTCCGCTCCCCGCACCTGCCCACCTCGCCGTAGCCCTGGGCGGGCCAGCACATCCGCTCGGAACTGTCCACGGGCCGAGGGGGTGCGCCGTCGGCAGATGACCAGGCTCGTCTAGCCGAGGACAAGATCCGGACCATTCCCGGGCCGAAGGCTCCAACGTGGCCACGTTTTACGCAGGTCAGCGACGCGTGCCACCTGTACCGGCCAGCAGACGAAGAATCTCCTGGTGTCCCACTCGCCGAAGAAGCTGGGCTTCTTCTAGGCGCACGAAAGGGGCGCCTGACCTGGTGTTTCACCGGTCGGGCACCCTTCGCGCATCCCACTGTCGACCCAGCCAGGCTTGCACGCCAGCTCCCGATTCGTACCCCTCGCGGGCGGCGACCGTCGGCAGGTGCCGGCAGGTGCCGAGATTCCCGGAAGGAAACGGCTGACCCGGGCCCTCGCCGAAGATCCGGACGAGGCCGGGACGGCGAATGGGTTGGTGTGCGGGGCCGACGGAACCGGGTAACGTCTTTGTCATATTCTTCCAGACGCCGATTCACGAGTGAGAGCGTGACGGGCCCCCGCTGACCTCCTTCGACGGCGCCGCCCGTCCCCACCGCTGAATCCGTAGATCACTTCACATCATTACCGGGAGAACCCGTGACCGTGAGCAAGAACATCAACAACCCCGTGGGCATGGGCGGCGGCCAGCGCAAGAAGCTGTCCCGCGCCGAACGGCAGAACAACGGTCCGCACCGCAACCTCGACCGCCAGGGTGCGGCCGACCGGAAGGCGGAGCTGGTGCGCAAGATGCGCGAGAAGGCAGGCGCGTCTGAGGGCGCCGGGCAGGCGGGCGACGACACCGCGCAGAGCTGACGCACCCGCCGCCGCAGGGCGGCACCGCTCCCGCTCCCTGCGTGACCCGTGCTTGATCGACATAGCTCCGGTGCGCGCTGCTCCGGTTGCCGGGCCGGCGCCAGCCCTGTCGGCGACCACATCGACAACCGCACGAATGGCGACGTGACCGACCACTCCTGACACAGGCTGGGGTGCCGTCGCCATGGCGACGGCACCCCCTGCGCTTGAGCACGGGAGGCCCTGTCGTACGGCTGGAGAGTTGCCGTCAACCCGCGGATGTCCCGTGCACGGGTGTGAGGAGGCGGTCCGCGCGCGTCGCCTACCGCACGGCGACGTAGTCGCCGGTCGACGACTTCGCCCCGGAGGTGGAGTTCCCGTAGTACGTCCACCGCCACGTTCCCGGCCCGGCGGCCTTCACCGTGGTCTTGAGCGACCCGGTGCTGTTCGATGTCGCCTTCTTGACGGTCGTGTACGAGGAGGCGCCCGCCGCCTTGAACTGCAGGCTCACCGTGCGGCCCGCGTACCCCTGGTACTTGTGGGTGTCCCAGTTCGCCCGTGTGACCTGCCCGGTCACGGTGATCGTCTTCCCTGCCGCGACCGGCTCCGGCGAGGCGTTGACCGTGACGCGTGTAGCCCGCTTGACCTGCAACGGGAGGTTCACGTCGTCCGTGTCGTAGGCGTCACCGGGGAGAAAGACCCGAGCGGCGGTCTTCCAGGTACCGGCGTCCTCGTTTCCGAGGTCAAGGCTCCGCGGGTCGACGTACAGCCACTCCTTGAAGTCGCAGACTCCGTTCGCCTTGTCCACGACCTCGCAGTCGCTGGTGATGACGGAGCTGTACAGCCTGTCCCCCGTCTCGAGCTTCCCCCGGTAGGGAAGCACCGTCGGCCCGAAGTCGTATTTGAGCCTGGTCGTCATCCGGAAGGACGCCGGCACTTCGACCTCCTCCTTGACCCCGATGACGATCGGCTTCCCGCCGTTCACCGCGACCCGGGTGAAGGAGACCCCTCCCTCCGCCGCCCCGGCCGGCACCGCCGCGACCCCGGTGAACACGACCGCCGCTCCCCCGGCCGCCACCGCGCTCCACACCGTCCTGCCCATCCTTGCCTTCCTCATCCTCAAGCCTGTCCTTTCCCCTGCGGCCTGAACCGGGCGAGCGGGCGCACCGGCCAGAGGATCATCCTCAACGGCCAACTGTGGGACAGAGAAGGGTTGTTCGCGGTTGTAGGCGGGACGGCAACGATTTGATCACCACCGCATCGCCCTGGCTCGGATTCCGGGCGGAACCCCGATGGCTTCACGGATGATCCGGTACGAGCCGTCCCTGCGCTCCCACCAGAAGACCGCCTCGGGCCGTCCGTGGAACGCCGGCGCGGTGAGTATCCGCTCGTAGGCACCGGGCACGCCCGTCCTGTGCTGGGGCCCCACCGGCGTGCCCGGTCCCGAGACCCGCGCGACGCTGCAGCATGCGCGCCGGGCGCGGCCGAACTACGCCATGGACAGGACGGGATGCCGGCTGATCCGGATCCGCCGGCGAGTGCTCCGAATGCCGTCGTGGAGGGCTGCTGCCAGGCCAGGACATTCCTGTTACCGGGCTGTCGAGACTCTCCTCACACAATAATGATCAACACGGAGCCCACCGGCGCCCGTACAAGCAACAGGGAAGAATCACCATGCGACTGTTCCACGCCGCCGCCGCACTCGCCGCCACGTCCACGCTGGCCCTGACACTCACCGCCTGCGGGAGCGACAGCGGCGGCAGCAGCAGCAGCAGCGCCTCGGACGGTCAGTCGTCCGCACCCGTCGCCTCGCCCGCGACCACCGCGTCCAGCGGTACCGCGACCGAGAACGCGGGTGCCACCAAGGGCACGGACAGCAGTTCGGGCACCGGCGGTACGGGCACCAGCACCGGCGCCGCCCGCTGCCACACCGCCGGGCTGGGCTTCTCGTTCGGCTCCGGCGACGGCAAGGTCAGCAGCTCGGACGACCAGCAGCGAGGGGCCGTGGTGCTCAAGAACAAGACGTCCGCCGCGTGCACCCTCCAGGGCTTCCCCGGGGTCGACCTGAAGTCCTCCAGCGGCAGCTGGTCGCTGACCCGCAGCAGTGTGGCGCCCAAGAAGGTCACCCTGCCCGCCGGCAGCAGCGCGACGTTCACGATCACCTTCCTGCCGTGGACCCAGGGCAGCGGCACCGAGTTCAAGGCCACCTCGGTCGTCGTCACCCCGCCGAACGAGACCACCTCGGCCACCCTGGCCTGGCCCGGTGGCAGCCTCCTGCTCCAGGACGGTGCCACGCACCCGGGCACCTACACCGGCCCCGTCGGCGGCTGACGGCCCGCACCGGCCGGCCCGGGCTCCGTCCGCGACCGCAAGGTCTTCCCGGCCGGCCTTCTGCCCGCGTTCGACTCGTGAGCGATGCGGCGCCGCCGTTCGGCGACGCCGCATCGCTCACCGGCCTGCCTGGGCAAATCGGGGCCGGCGATGTCCTACGCCCCCGTTGCCAGGCGCTGACGCTCCGTCTTCGCCTCGCGCTCCCCCCGGGACGGGCCTGAGCCGATCATCGTGCGTACTCCCCGGCACGGCCCCTTACCCGTCCGGGCATCTTCCGCCGCGGCATCGTCCCCGGCGAGGTCGCCGACGACGTGGTGCACGGGCATCCGCCCGCGGTCGGCCCGACCGTCCTGGTGGGCGGTGGACTCCCCTCGATGACAACCGAGTTCGCCCCCGACGTTCTCGGGCCGAGCTGCCGGCAGTGGCTGATCGCGGGCCGGGAAGCCGCATGCGTGTAGACGGAATTTCAGTCAAGAACCAGGTCAAGGCAGCGTAACGGGCCGTCCCCGCCCTCCGCGCCGCCGTTGTCTCGCCGGGCAGGTGGCGGAAGCGAGCCGGCGTGACGCGCCCGCCCCGCGGCAGGGGCAGGAATGCGCCCCTCCGCCCAGCAGTGCGATGACAAAATGATTGACCTGTCACCCAGCTGCAAGTTGACTGCGTCTGCTTGACCAGATCGACCGTACGGGGGCTTTGTGATCACGCTGAGAATTCCCAGATATCGGTGTGGACTCCTGCAAACTCGTCGCGCCCGACGAGGTTCCGACAATGCGCCTCGTTCCGACAGGCCGGTACCGCACACGCCGTTTCGAGGGAGCTTCGCGGGTGTCCAGGGACGTGACAAGGAAGTACGTCGGGAAATGTCAGGATCATGGTTCGCCGCTGCGCCGCGCGGCACGCGAACTGCACCTTCCGGAAACCTATGGAGACTCCTACGGAAAGTTGCTGCTCGACCGGCCGCTGTTCGTCCCGGAATCCGAGATCACGGCGTTCGCCGATGACCTGAAGGCCCTGTTCGGCCTTCTCGTCTCCCTGCCCGACCGCCTCTACGACGGCGATCCGCTGCGCTACTGCGCCGCCCTCGGAATGGACCCACGGCTCGCCGAGCTGATGTCCCGCGGGGCGACCGGGCAGCCGCCGGTGCACGCCAGGGCCGACGCCTACCACGACGGCACCTCCTTCAGGCTCCTCGAACTCAACGTCGGCAGCCAGCTCGGCGGCACCGACTCGGCGCAGCTCAACCGAGCCTTCCTCCAGGTGCCCGCTTTCAAGGAGTTCGCGGAGCGGCACCGGCTCGGCCACGTCGACACCGTCGCCCGGGTGGCCGCCTCGCTGCGGCGCGCGGCAGCGCCCGTCACCTGCGGCGAGCCGGTCGTCGCGCTCGTCGAGGCCAACGGCGGACTCGCCGCGTACCGGCACGTCTTCGCCGCCCTCCAGGAGGCCATGCTCGGCCACGGGGTACGGCTGCTCCTCGGCGAGATCGGCGAACTGGGCGAGGAGAACGGCAAGATCACGCTGCACGGGACGCGGCTCGACGTCGTCCTGCGCTACTTCGTCGCGAGCGAGATCGTCGACGATCCGGCGGCCCGCGCGACCCTCGATCTGCTGCTCACCGCCCACCGGACGGGCCGTACGGCGTTCTACACGACCCTCGAAGGGGCGATGTTCGCCAGCAAGGGCAGCCTCGCGATGCTGCACGACCCGCGGGTGCGCCGGACGCTCTCCGACACGGAACGCGCCGTCGTCGACCGCGTCATGCCCTGGACCCGGCTGCTGAGCCGAGCCGGCCAACCCGCAGATGAGCACACCGAGTTGCTGGAGCGCTGCCGGACCGATCGCGAGAATCTGGTCCTCAAGCCGGGCGTCGGCCACGGCGGAGTCGGCACGGTGGTCGGCCACGAGGTCACCGACGCCCAGTGGCAGGAGGCCCTCGCCACCCGCACCACGGGCGACCACGTGGTGCAGGAACGCGTCCGCCCGGCCGGCGAGCCGGTGCTGGACGCGGACACCGGAGACACCCAGGACTGGGTGGCCAACTGGGGCGTCTTCGTCGACGCCGAGGGATACGCCGGGGCCTTCGTCCGCGCCCTCAGACCCGAGGACGGCGCCGTCGTGGCCTACGCCAACCCAGGCACCCGAGGCACCTGCGTCTTCACCGTTCCCGCCTGACCCGCCCGGCGGCGGGCCGGGGTCACCCCCGCCCCGACGACCCGCCACCCCGAGGCGGCACACACCGCATTCGCCCGGCCCTGAGCCCACCCCGCCCAGAGCCGTGCCTGGGCGCCGTACACCCACGTAGCCCGTGAAGGGAGCCTGCGGCATGACCGGACACCCTCCGGACGCCGACGGACGATCACATGTCGTGGTCGTCAACCGATGGAAGGAGCAGTACGCCGAATACGCCCGCTATCTCGACCACGCCACCCACCGGGTGACCTATGTGAGCACCCGTGTCGGGCAGGACGCCGTCCCGGCGGCGGCGGCCGACACCGTGACCGTCACCAGCACCGAGGACCTCGCCGACGTACGCGCCGCGGTGCACACCCTGGCCCGCCGGCACGGGCGGCCGCAGGGCGTCGTCGCGCTCAAGGAGGGCGATCTGATGACCGGCGCCCGGCTGCGCGAGGAGTGGAACCTGCCGGGGCCGCGCACCGCCGAACTCGTGGCGTTCCGCGACAAGTACCTGATGTGCCGGGCGGTCGACCGGGCCGGCCTGCCGGTGCCCGAGTTCCGCGTCGTCGACGACGCCGACTCGGTGCTCGCCCTCGGGCGCCGCGCCGGCTGGCCGCTCGTCGTCAAACCGCGCGTCGGCGGTTCCAGCGACGGCGTGCTCGTCCTGCGGGGCCCCGAAGACCTGGCCGCGCTGCCGGACCCGGCCGGGCGGCCCCTGATCGTCCAGGCGTTCAACCCGCACCCGATCTACCACGTCGACGGTGTCTTCGACGGCCGCAGGGCCACCTGTCTGCGCGCCTCCCGCTATGTCAACAGCTGCCTGGGCTTCCGCGACGACAGGACCTTCCTCGGTTCGGTCGAGGAGGACGATCCCCGGGTCAACCGGGCGGTCACCACCGCGGCCACCGCCTTCCTGCGGGCGCTGACCACCGGTCCGACACCGTTCCACCTGGAGCTGTTCGTCGAGCGCCGGGGCGGGCGGACGCACTGCGTCTTCCTGGAGGTGGGCGCCCGGGTCGGCGGCGCCGAGATCCCCTTCGTCTGGCGCGAGGTGCACGGCTACGACCTGATGCGGGCCGCGTTCGACCTGCAGCTCGGGCGCCGCCCCGTCACGCCGCCCCGTCCGACAGGCCGGGCCGTCGGCGGCTGGCTGCTGGTGCCCGCGCCCGCCGCCCGCCCCTGCGTGATCACCGAGGCCACCCCCATGACCGGCCGCCGCCCCGGACCCTACGCCGAGGCGCTGCTGCGTCCCGGCGAGGTGCTGCCCGACGCGGACGCCTACTACGAACACGTCGGCGGCCGGTTCCGCTTCCGGGGCGCGTCGAGCGCCGAGGTGGAGACCGCGCTGACCGCCACGGCCGCTCACTTCCGGGTGAGCGCCGAACCCGTCGAGCCGTTGACCGTACGCATACCCGAGGTGTCGCGATGAGGGACTACTCCGAGCAGATCCTGGACGGCGAAGGCAAGGACGACTACGCGCGCTACATGCGCACGGACGCCCTGCTCTCGCTCCAGAGACGCCCCGAAGACGTCGTCCACCGCGACGAGTTGCTCTTCCAGGTCGTCCACCAGTCGACCGAACTGTGGCTCAAGCTGGCGGGTTCCGAACTGGGGGAGGCCGCCGCGCGGATCCGGGCGGGCGAACCGGACGCCGCCGTCGCCCTGCTGCGCCGGGCCTCCCTCGGCGTCGAACTGATCACCGGGCAGCTGGAGATGATGCGCCATCTGTCGCCGTGGGACTTCCAGACGATTCGCACCGTGCTCGGCCACGGCTCCGGCGCGGACTCGCCCGGCTGGCGCTCGGTGCAGCGGTGCGGACGCCTGCTCGACAGCGTGTTCACGACGCTGATCGCCGAACGGGGCGTCGAACTCGCCGAGTTGTACCGCGACCGCCAGGGCAGCGCCGAACACCGGCTGGCCGAGGCCCTCGTGGAGTGGGACGAGCGGGTCTCCCTGTGGCGGGTGCGGCACTACAAGGTCACCACCCGCATCATCGGCACCCAGGTGGTCGGCACCCAGGGCACTCCTGTGGACGTCCTGGCCCGGCTGATCGAGTACAAGTTCTTCCCCCGGCTGTGGGCCGTCCGCACCGAGTTGACGCAGACCGGCCCCATGGGGCGCTATCACGAGGCGGAGTCCGCGTGAACCCGGACCTCTCACCGGCACCCGACGCGTTCCGCAAGCGCTTCCCCGTCCTGGAGCGCCGTGTCCACCTGGCCGGCTGCAGCCTCGGAGCCCGCTCGGCGGACCTGGATACGGCACTGGCGCGGATGCTCGACGACATGGCGGACGGCGGCGCGCCCTGGGCCCTGTTCGAGGAGCAGGTGCGGCTGGCGCGCGTACAGTTCGCCGCGCTCGTCGGCGCCCGGACCGACCAGATCGCGGTGGTGCCCAACGCCTCCGTCGGCGCCTACCAGGTGGCGTCCGCCCTGGAGTGGACGGCCCGGCCCAAGGTGGTCACCACCACTTTGGAGTTCCCCTCCGTCGCGCACGTCTGGCTCGCCCAGCGACCGCGCGGTGCCGAGGTCGTTCACGCCGAACAGGCGGAGGAATACGCCGAGTTGACGGACGAGCGCACCCGGCTCGTATCGGTGCCGCTGATCGGCTACCAGGACGCCGACCGGCTGCCCGCCGAGCGGATCGCCCGGGCCGCCCACGACGCGGGCGCCGACGTGTTCGTCGACGCCTACCAGGCCGTCGGGGTCGCACCCGTCGACGTACGACGGCTGGAGTGCGACTACCTCGTCGCCGGCACCGCGAAGTACCTGCTCGGCCTTCCCGGGCTCGCCTTCCTGTACGTACGCGAACCCGGGGGCATGCCCCGCGAACCGCGGCTGACCGGCTGGTTCGGCCGCGTCGACCCCTTCGCCTTCGACCCCAGGCGGCTGGACTTCGCGCCCACGGCGGCGCGCTTCGAGACCGGCACACCCGCGATCCCCGCCTGTTACGCGGCCAACGCCGGGCTGCGGCTGATCCGTTCCCTGGACCCGAACGCGGTCCGGGCGCATGTACACGACCTCACCGACCTGGCGGGCGACCGCCTGACCGCTCTGGGACACCGGGTACGCGCCCTGCCCCGTGAGCGGCGCGGCGCCCACATCGGGCTGCTCGCCGCCGATCCACCCGCCCTTGCCGCCCGGCTCGCCGACCGGGGCATCGCGGTGAGCCCGCGCGGTGACGTCGTACGCCTCTCCTTCCACTACTACAACAACGCCGACGACGTGGCCGCACTGTGCGCGGCCCTCGGCGCACCGAAACAGCGCTAACCCCACCAGTCCGATCACCGGTCGAACGGCAGGTTCTCATGCCACAAGCAGAGTTGCGGTGCTGGCTCCACGACCCCGACCCGCAGAAGTTCCCCTACGAAGTGGTCGTGCGCCACTACCACCAGGTCGGCAAGCACTTTGTCGCCCCCGAACTTCTCAGCCTCCTTTCCCGAATACGTGAGTTGTTACCCACCGTGCACTGTCCCTGGCCGGACGTGCGGCTGTTGTCCGCGTTCCTGAACACCGCCCTGGACAAGCCGGACGGGCGTTACGACTACCCCACCTATCTCGCGCTCGAACTGCTCCAGCTGCCCAGCGTGAACGACCCCGTGGAACGGGCGGTGTTCGCCCGTTCCCGCTGCGACCGGCTCGTGGCGCAGCTCGTGACGGACGCGCTCTCCTTCGAACTCGCCACCCTGGACGGCCGCAGCACGCTGCTGCCCAAGATGCGGCCGACGGCCGAACTGGTCGCCAAGCGCTGCAAGCACGGGCTGCGGGTCATCCGGCCGGCCCTCGCCCGGATGACCCTGGACGGCGGGCTCGGCGACAGCGATCCCGTGGGGCTGGTCCGTCAGGCCTGCTCCGTGGTCACCGCCGACATGTCGCTCGCCGAGCGGCAGGCCGTCCGACTCGGGGTGCTGCCGGTGGACACCTCCCACGACGAGTACATGTTCCTTCGCGTGCTGCAGGCCTTCGAGACCACGTTCGCACTGCTCGCGGTCCAACTGCGGGCAGCGATCGACGCGTTGGACGAGCGCAAGGTCGACCGTGCGCTGCACTTCGTCAACGGCTCCGCGGCGGCGCTGCGCGAGTCCGCTCCGCTGTTCTCCATGCTGGCGACGATGCAGGTCGAGGCGTTCCGCACCTTCCGCGCGTTCACCGAGGGCGCGAGCGCGATCCAGTCACGCAACTACAAGATCGTCGAGTCGCTGTGCCGCACCCCCGACACCGGGCGCGTCGACTCGCCCGCCTACCGCTCGGTGCCCGAGGTCCGCACCCGCGTCCTGCTGGGCCGGCCCACGCTCGACGACGCCTACCTGGCGGCGCGCGACTCCGGCGACCTGGACGCCGAGGAGGTCGAGCGGCTGGAGCTCGCCCTGGCCGGCTTCGCCCGCGCGCTGCTGCGCTGGCGGCAGACCCACTACCGCCTCGCCGTGCGCATGCTCGGCGAGGCCACCGGCACCGGCTACACCGAGGGCACCCCCTATCTGAAGTCCGTGCGCGACATCCCGGTGTTCCGCACCGTCGACGTGCCGGACGCGATGAGTGGCGAAGGGACGGCGAGGACCCGATGACCGAACTGGACGCGCCCGTGGGCATCGTGGGCGCCGGACCCGTCGGCCTGGTGACCGCGGTGCGCCTCGCCTCCCTCGGCGTACCGAGTGTCCTGCTCGACGCCGACCCCGAACTGGTCAGACAGGGCTCGAAGGCCTGTCTGATCCAGGGAGACGTACTCGACATCCTCGACAAGTTCGGCTGCGCCCAGCCGATCAAGGACGAGGGCGTCACCTGGACCGTCGCCCGCACCTATGTCCGCAACAAGGTGATCCGGTCCGCCGAGTACCCGCACGGCCCCGGCTTCGGGCCTTTCGTCAACATCTCCCAGTACCGCATCGAGCAGATCCTGCTGGACGCGGCCGAGGCCCACCCCGCCTGCGAGCTGCGCTGGGGCCACGAGATCGTGGACGTGACCCAGGACGCCGATTCGGTCACCGTGCTGGCACGCACCCCCGACGGCGAGCGCACCCTTCGCTTCGGCCACCTGGTCGCCGCCGACGGTGTCCGCAGCTCGCTGCGCCGGCTCGTCGGCGTCGAGTGGACCGGATACACCCACAAGGACCGGTTCCTGATCACCGACATCAGGGCGAAGCTCCCGCTCGCCAAGGAACGCCACTTCCACTACGACCCGCCCTTCAATCCCGGCCGCCAACTGGTGATGCACCCGCAGCCGGACGACATCTGGCGCATCGACTGGCAGTTGCCTCCGGACGCCGACGTCGACGCCGAACGCGCCGACGGCCGGTTCGACCGGCGGGTGCGGGACGTCATCGGCGACGTCCCGTACGAGATCGACTGGGTCAGCACCTACCGCTTCCACCAGCGGGTGGTCGACCGGCTGCGGGCCGGCCGGATCCTGTTCGCGGGCGACGCGGCGCACGCCCTGCCGCCGTACGGCTCGCGCGGCATGAACAGCGGCATCCAGGACGCCGACAACCTCGCCTGGAAGCTCGCCCTGATCACCGAGGGCCGGGCCGGCGAGGAACTGCTGGAGTCGTACCACACCGAGCGGTACGCGGCGGCGCTGGAGAACCTGCGCGTCACCGAGGCGACCATCCGCTTCATGGTGCCGCCCAACGCGCTGCGCCGCTGGGCCCGTTCGGCCGTGCTGACGCTGTCGCGCAGGCTGGGCCGGGCCAGTGACCGCGTCAACAGCGGCCGTATGGCCGAACCGTACGTCTACCGGGACTCACCGCTGGTGGAGGCAGATCCCGGTGTCCCGCTGCTCGGCGCCTTCGCGCCCGACGGCGTCGTGGACGTGGACGGGACCCGGACCCGGCTGCGGCGACTGCTCGGCGACGGCTTCGTCGCCCTGTGCTTCGCCCCCGACGCCCGGGCCGCCGAAGCCCTGGCCGCGCAGGTGCGCGCCCGGCCCGCCGACCCGCCGGTGCGGATCGTGGCGGTGCTGCCGGACCCGGCGCCGGCCGGCGCGCTGCCCCCCGAGGTCACCGTCGCCCGCGCCGCCGACTCCGCACTGCTCGCCGTCTACGGGGCCGGTCCGGGCACCTGGTGGCTCGTCCGGCCGGACGGCCACCTCGCCGCCCGCGGACGCAGCGGGGCCGAGTTCACCGCCGCGCTGCACCGGGCCATCGGCTCGCCCGCCCTCGACCGGCCTCTCGTGAAAGGAACCCGCTGATGTCCGCGACCACCCCCGAGTACGCCTGGCTGAACGGGCGGCTCGTCCCCTGGGACCAGTGCGTGATCCACGCCCGCAGCCAGGGCGCCTTCTGGGGCGCGAACGTCTTCGAAGGTGTACGGGCCTATGTCGCCGAGGACGGCTCGCTGAACGCGTTCCGCATGGACGACCACTTGGCCCGGCTGCGCCGCTCGATGAAGAGCCTGCGCATGGAGATCGACTACACCCCGGAGCAACTAGCCCGCGCCTGCGCCGACTTGGTGCTCGCCAACGACTTCGGCACCGACGCCCACGTGTGCGTGGTCGCCTACTTCGGCATGGGTCCCGGCTTCGACCCGATGACCACGACCACGGAGACGGGCGTCCACATCACCTCGACGCCCGTGCCGCGCCCGCCCGCCCACGACCGCGGAGTGGCCGCCTGCATCTCCTCCTGGCGGCGCATCAGTGACGACGCGATGCCGCCGCGCATCAAGACGGGCGCGAACTACCACAACAGCCGGCTCGCCCAGCACGAGGCGCTGCGCAACGGCTTCGACACCACCTTGCTCCTCAACGCGCGCGGCACGGTCGCCGAGGCGCCCGGCTCCTGCATGGTGATGGTCCGCGACGGGGAGCTGGTCACCCCGCCCGGCACCAGCGGCGTACTGGAAGGGCTCACCGTCGACACGGTCGCCACCCTGGCCGACGAGCAACTGGGGCTGCCGCTGCGCCGCAGGGAGATCGACCGCACCGAACTCTACGTCTGCGACGAGGTGTTCCTGTGCGGCACCATGTCCGAGCTGCTCCCGGTCACCAGCGTCGACCGGCTGCCGATCGGCGACGGACTCCCCGGCCCCCTCACCCGCGCCCTGCAGGGGCACTACGACGACGCGGTGCGCGCCCGTGGCAAACATCCCGAGTGGCTCACCCCGCTCACGGCCCAGGCCGGGGAGGGCACGGTATGAGTGTGCTCGCCGGGCTGCTGACGGCGCTGCGCGGCGGGACGGTCCAGGTGATCGACCTGACCACGCCCCTGTCGGAGCGGACACCGATCATCTCCCTGCCGCCGGAGCGCGGTCAGCCGTGGCCGTTCAGCCGCGAGGTGATCAGCAACTTCGACGCGCCGGGCCCCACCGTCTACTGGAACAACATCCGGCTCTCCGAGCACACCGGAACCCACTTCGACGCCCCCGTGCACTGGCTCTCGGGCCGCACCCACCAGGACGTCGCACAGGTGCCGCCGCGCCGGCTGGTCGGCCCGGCCGCTGTCATCGACCTGGGCGCCGAGGCGGAGAAGGACCCGGACTTCCTGCTCCGGCGTGAGCACATCGAGGCCTGGACCGCCGAGCACGGCCCGTTGCCCGAGGACGGCTGGCTCCTCTACCGCACCGGCTGGGACGCCCGCAACGACGACCCGGAGCGGTTCCTCAACGACAGGCACACCCCCGGGGTCGCCCCCGAGTGCGCCCGCTGGCTGGCCGAGGAGACGCCACTGGCCGGCCTCGGCGTGGAGACCGTCGGCACCGACGCCGGGCTCGCGGGCGACTTCGACCAGCCCTACCCCTGTCACTGGTATCTGCACGGCGCCGGAAAGTACGGCCTGACCCAGTTGCGCAACCTCCAGCTCCTGCCGCCCACCGGGGCGCTGCTCATCGCCGGCCCGCTGCCCATCGTCGGCGGCTCCGGCAGTCCCACCCGGGTCCTCGCCCTCGTCGAGACCCCCGAAGGAGCGTGACCGCATGCCACCCACCGAGAACCGCGACATCACCGGATTCGGGCGCGGCAGCGCCCTGCTGCGCCGGCACCAGGAAGACCGGGCGCGCCCGCAGGAGTTCACGCTGCTCGGCCGGGACTGGTACCTCCTCGACGGCGTGTTCAGCCCGACCTACACCCCCGTCACCGAGCTCTTCTCGTCCTGGCTCCCCTATCCCGTCGACGGCTCGTTCCTGGAGGTCGGTTCCGGCGCCGGGGTGACGGCGGTGACGGCCGCGCTCTCGGGCTGCCGCCGGGTGACCGCCCTCGACATCGCCGAGGCCGCCGTCGAGAACACCCGCCGCAACATCGAACGCCACCACGTCGGGGACCGGGCCCGCGCCCTGCACAGCGACCTGTTCTCCGCCCTCGACCCCGAGGACAGGTACGACGTCGTCTTCTGGAACTCCAACTTCGCCGAGGCTCCGGAGGACTTCGTCAACGAGACCGATCTGCACCACGCCTTCTTCGACCCCGGCTACGAGGCACACCGCCGCTACGTCGAGGAGGCCCCCGACCGGCTCACCCCGAACGGCCGCCTGTTCCTCGGCTTCTGCAGCATCGGCAACACCTCGCTCCTCACCGGCCTGTGCGACCGGGCCGGCCTCACCGTCGAGGTGGTCCGCAGCGAGCGGCGCAGCCCCGACCCCGACACCACCCTCGACTTCCGTCTCCTGGAGCTGCGCCGCTCCTGAACCGGACCGCGCCACCGCGAACCACCGAAGGGAACCACCGTGCCCGACACCACCGCATTCGACCGTCATCCGACCCTGCTCGCCGGGCGCGGGCGCGGAGCCCTGTGCACCCTCAAGGCCGACGGCAGACCCCAGTTGTCCAACGTCGACTTCTGCTACGACGCCCCGAGCCGCACCGTCCGCCTGTCCACGACCGCCGACCGGGCCAAGACCCACAACCTGCGCCGCGACCCGCGGATCAGCCTGTACCTGACGTCCGAGGACGGCGGTGCCTACGCGGTCTACGAAGGCACCGCCGTCCTCTCCCCGGTCGCCGCCGACCCGCACGACGACACCGTGGAACAGCTCGTCGCCGTCTACCGCGCCATCCAGGGCGAGCACCCCGACTGGGACGAGTACCGGGCGGCGATGGTCGCCGACCGCAGGCTCACGGTCGCCTTCCGCATCGACCACGCCTACGGCTGGATCCCGTCCTGAACCGCCCCCGCCCGACCCCATCACCGCACCCTCACCGGACGGAGAGGAGAGCCATGCCCCACGGCACGCCGCATCTCACGATCGTGGGCAGCGGCAGCGCACCCTACCGCCGCTACGCCCTGGAATCCCTCGCCGAGCGCTACCGGCTGTCCGCCGTGCTGCCCGCCGCACCGACCTGGCAGCTGCCCTACCTCGCCGACTGGCGGCAGGCCGACCCCACCGACGAGGACGCCGTGACGGTCGCGCTCGCCGAGCTGGCCGGGCCCGGCGCGGGCGTGCTCACCTGGGGCGAGACCGTCCTCGAAACCACCGCGCGCGCCGCCGAGAAGCTCTCCCTGCGGCACATGTCGGCCCGATCGGCGGCCCGTTGCCGGGACAAGTACCTGACCAGGACGCTCCTCGCGGCGGCCGGCGTCACCGCCGTACGCCACGGCCTCGCCCGCACGGCCGAGGAGGCCCAGCGGATCGCCGCGTCGATCGGCCACCCCGTCGTCCTCAAACCCCGGGCCCAGGCGGGCAGTATCGGCGTCGTCCTCGCCACCGACACCGGCCAGGTGCGGGACGGCTTCGCGCTGGCGGCGGGCGCCTCCTACGGGAGCCTGCCCACCGGCCTCGGCGTCCTCGTCGAGGAGTATCTGCCGGGTCCGGAGATCAGCGTCGACAGCGTGGTCCGCGACGGCGAGGCGACCCCGGTGCACGTGGCCCGCAAACGCCTCGGCTTCGCACCGCACTTCGAGGAGGTCGGCCACCTCGTGACCGGCTGGACCGGCGAGCCGTGGGCCGCGGAGGTCGCGGAACTCGTCACCGAGGCACACCGGGTCCTCGGCATCGAGGTGGGCGTCACCCACGCCGAGGTACGGCTGACCCCGTCCGGGCCCCGGCTCGTCGAGCTCAACGGACGGCTCGGCGGCGACCTCATCCCGTACGCCTCCCGGCTCGCCACCGGCATCGACCTGGTCGTCGCCGCCGCCGAACTGGCCCTGGGCCGCACCCCCGACCTCACGCCGACCCGGCAGGGCTGCGCCGAAGTCCGCTTCCACTACCCGTCGTACGACGGGACGGTGCGCCGGGTCGGCGTGTACGAGACCGTCTCGGTCCCCGGCATCGCGCACGCCGACGTGCTCGCCGAGCCCGGCACCCGGCTGCTGCTGCCGCCCAGACAGGTCATCCCGAGGCTCGCCGTACTGGTCGCCGCCGGTGCGGACGAGGAGGCCTGCGGCCGGGCGCTGGACACCGCCCTCCCGCTGATCGACGCCGACGTCACCCCGCTCGACGAGGCGGGCGCCCATGCGGTGGCCTGACCGGTGGCGTCCCGTCGACACGCTGATCGGCGCGCACGGACTGTCGTCCTTCTGCCTCGGCCTCGCCATGCCCTACACCGCCATCTACCTCGCCGACCGGCCGGGCGTGGGCACGGCCGGCGTGGCGGTGTTCTTCGCGTTCAGCGGCGGCGCCAACCTGGCGGTCGCGCTGCTGCTCTCCACCGGCGCGCTGAAACTGGGCCGGATACCCCTCGGCGTCCTGGGTACCCTGCTCTGGCTCGCGGGATACCTCACGGTGCCCGTGGTCGGCACGCTGCCCACGGCGATCGCCGCCGGCGTGGCGGTCGGCGCGGGACAGGGCGGGTTCATGGCCGCGATCATCCCGCTGATCAACGGGCTGATCACGGCGGACGAACGCCGCCAGGTCTTCGCCCGCCGCTACGCGGTGCTCAACGCGACACTCGCCGGGGGCTCGCTGCTGTCCGGGCTGCTGACCCTGGTGCTGCCCCGCACGATCATCCCGTACTTCTTCCTGGCGAACGCCGTGGGAATCCTGCCGCTCACCGCGGCGATCTGGCTGGTGCGCCGCCATGCCGCCGGGCCGTCGGCGAGCCAGGGCGACGACACGGCCGCGCCGCCGCTGCCGGTGCTCGGGCTGTGGAAGGTGATGCTGCCGGTCGCGCTGTTCCAGCTCACGGCCGCCCTGTTCGCCTTCAGCCAGTTCGACGCCACCGCCCCGCTGGTGAGCACCCGGCTGATGCACATGCCGCTGTTCATGGTGTCGCTGATGCTCTTCGTGGACGTGATCGTCGTCGTCATCGGCCAGCGGCCGATGACCCGCCGCCTGGAGAAGCTGCCCGAGACGGCCGGCCTGCGCGTCGCGGTCACCCTGTGGGTGGCGGGCTACGTCGTCGCCGGGCTCTTCGCCTTCGCGCCGACCGGCCCGCGCATGGCGGGACTCATCCTGTACGTCGTCCTGTTCGGGCTCGGCGAGTGCGCCTACTCGTGCTCGTTCCACCCCTGGCTGATCTCCATGGTGCCCGACCGCGAACTCACCAAGGCCAACGCGATGGTGAACTCCATGATGGGCGCCGGCAAGTTCGCCGGCCCCTCCATCGGCGTCGGTCTCGCGGCCACCGGCAGCGCCACCGCCGTATGGCTCGGACTCGCCGCGAGCTGCACCGCGCTGACCACCCTGACCGGCCTGCTGACCAGCCGGAGGCAGCGCCAGGCCGTCCACGCAACCGCCCAACACACCCAAGCCTGACGGAAAGTGAGGGTATGTCATGGTCGAACGTCCCATGCGCTCCGCGCCCGGAGCCGAACGGTTCCAGCCTTTCCCCCTGACGGAGATCCAGTACGCCTACTGGGTCGGCCGGGGCCCCAACTTCGTCCTCGGGAACGTCGCGCCGCACGCCTACTTCGAGTTGGAGGGCCGTCGCCTCGACCCCGGGGTGCTCTCCCGGGCCTGGCGCCGGCTCGTCGCCCGCCACGACATGCTGCGCGCCGTCGTCGGCGCCGACGGCCGGCAACAAGTCCTGGAGGAAGTACCCGAGTTCGAGGTGCGATGTACCGACGTGCGCTCCGCCTCCGAGGAGGACAGGGAGCGCACGCTGTCCGCCGTGCGCGAGGAGATGTCGCACCATGTCTACTCCGCCGCGGACTGGCCGCTGTTCGACATCCGGCTCTCCCGTCTGCCGGGCCATGACCGCCTGCACGTCAGCCTCGACCTGCTGATGGTCGACCTGGCCAGCCTCACCTTGCTGTTCAGCGAGTGGAGCGCGCTGTGCCAGGACCCGGACCTCGAACTCCCGCCGATCGACGTGACGTTCCGCGAATACGCCCTCGAACTGGAGCGGGGCTCGCAGGCCCCCCGCTACCGCAAGGCCCTGGAGTACTGGACCTCACGGGCCGCCACGCTCGCCCCGCCGCCCGACCTGCCGCTGGCCAAGTCGCCGGTGAGCGTCCACAAACCGCGCTTCACCCACCGCGAGTTCCATCTGCCCGAGGACCGCTGGAAGACGCTGCAGCGGCGCTGCGAGGAGCGCGGCCTGACCCCCACCGCGGTTCTGGCGACCCTCTTCTCCGAGGTCCTCGCCGTGTGGAGCGGCACCCGCCGCTTCACGCTCAACCTCACCCTCTTCAACCGCCTCCCGCTGCTGCTCGCCGACGCCGGCTCCGGCAAACGGACCGTGCACCCCCATCTGGGCCGTATGGTCGGCGACTTCACCTCCATCTGCCTGCTGGAGACGGACGCGTCGACCGGCCGGACGCTCGTCGAACGCGTCGAGGCCACTCAGGTGCAGCTCCAGAAGGACCTCAGGCACCGGCAGGTCAGCGCGCTGGAGGCGTTGCGCGAACGGCGGCGGCTCGGACTGCAGAGCGGATTCGAGACCATGCCGGTGGTGTTCACCAGCGGCCTGGGGACCGCGGCCGACGTGTCCGGCTCCATGGACTACTTCGGCGACATCTCCTATCGGGTCAGCCAGACCCCGCAGGTGTGGCTCGACCACCAGGTCGTCGACATCACCGGCTCCCTCGACCTGACCTGGGACTGCGTGGAGGAACTCTTCCCCGCGGGCCTCCTCGACGACATGTTCGAAAGCTACTGCTCCCTGGTCGCCCGGCTGGCCGACGACGACTCCCGCTGGGACGAGGAGATCGTCCTCACCCTGCCCGCCCACCAGTTGACCGGCCGGGAACGAGCCAACGACACGTCCGGCGAGCGTCCCGCGGGCCTCCTCCACGATCCGTTCCTCGACCGGGCCGCCCGGCACCCCGACCGCACCGCCGTCGTGGCCGGCGGCCGCTGTCTGTCCTACGGCGAACTCGCGGCCCTCGCCGGCGACCTGGCCGGCGAGGTCGCCGCCCTCGCCGAGGACGGGCTGAGCGACCGCCTCGTGGCGATCGGGCTGCCCAAGGGCGCCGACCAGATCGCCGCGACGTACGGCGTGCTGCTGGCCGGCGGCGCCTATCTGCCCGTCAGCCCCGCCCTGCCCGAGCAACGCAGGGCCCGACTCCTCACGGACGGGCGGGCGTTGGCGGTCCTCACGGACACGAGCCGCGACGCCGGAACGCGCTGGCCCCGGGACCTGCCCCGGATCCCGGTCGGCGAGGCCCGGCCCGGACCCGGCGCCTCCGGGCGCCACCCGTCGGGGCCGGCCGGCCCGGCCGACCTCGCCTACGTCATCTACACCTCCGGCTCGACCGGCGCCCCCAAGGGGGTCATGATCGAGCACCGCGCGGCCCTCAACACGGTCCTCGACATCAACGAGCGGTTCGGCGTCGGACCCGAGGACCGCGTCTTCGGTCTCGCCGACCTCGGTTTCGACCTGTCGGTCTACGACACCTTCGGCGCACTCGCCGCGGGCGCGGCCCTCGTGCTCCCCGACCCGGACCTGCGTGCCGAACCCGCCCACTGGGCCAAGCTGATGAGCGAGCACGGGGTCACCGTGTGGAACTCCGTCCCGGCGCAGATGCAGATGCTCGTCGAACACCTGGAGGCCGGCGGCGAGATACCCGGCCGGCTGCGCCTCGTCCTGCTCAGCGGCGACTGGATTCCCGTCGACCTGCCCGACCGCGTCCGCGCCCTGTGGCCCGACGCCGAGGTCGTCAGCCTGGGCGGCGCCACCGAGGCGTCGATCTGGTCGATCCAGCATCCCGCCGGCGAGGTCGAGCCGGGCGCGAAGAGCGTCCCGTACGGCACCCCGCTGCGCAACCAGACCTTCCACGTCCTCGACTCCCGGATGGAGCCCTGCCCGGTGTGGACGGCGGGCGAGCTGCACATCGGCGGGGTGGGCCTGGCCCGCGGCTACTGGGCGGACCCGCAGCGCACCGCGGCCTCCTTCGTGACGCACCCGCGGACCGGTGAACGCCTTTACCGCACGGGCGACTTCGGGCGCTACCGGCCGGACGGCACGATCGAGTTCCTGGGCCGCCGGGACGGTCAGGTGAAGATCAACGGGCACCGGGTCGAACTGGGCGAGATCGAGGCGACACTCGCCGCGCACCCCGGAGTCGACAGCGCGGTCGTCGTGAAGGCGGCCGGTCAGGACGGCGCCACCCGGCTCCTCGGCTATGTCGTCCCCGTCAAGGAGGACGACACGCTGTTCGTGACCGAGCGGGCCGACACCGCGCTGCGCGACCGCCAGTGGCAGGCGCTCGCCGCGAGCGCCGGCCGACCCGCCGAGGGTCCCGATCCGGAGCAGTTGCGCAGGGCCTGGGACGTCCTCGACGAGGTCTACACCACCGCCACCGCGAGCGCCTTCCGCGCCTTCGGCCTGCCCCATCTGCCGGGCGCCCCCTTCGACCCGGCGGGCCTGCGCGGCGCAGGCGTGGCCCCCCGCTACACACGCTGGCTCGCCCGCGCCGTCAGGTCCCTGGAGCAGTCCGGGTATCTGCGGCGCACCGATGGCGGCCCGGAGGTGGCCCGCGAACTGCCGGCCGACCTCCCCGCCGGCCTGCGCGAGCGCACCCGCCGTGTCCTCGGCGAGGTCCTGGAGATCCCCGAGGACGTCAGCGAGTGGATGCTCTCCCTCGCCGGCGACCTGACCGACGTGCTGACCCAGAGCCGCCACTCCGCGGAGCTGTACGCCTCCGACCGCACCCCCGGCATCTACGCACGCCTCTTCGGCCCCACGTACGCCGCCGCCACCGGCGCGGTGCGCGCGCTGGTCGCCGAGGCGCCCGCCGACCGTCCCCTGACCGTCCTGGAAGTCGGCTCCGGATACGGCTCCCTCACCCGGCACCTGCTGCCGCTGCTGCCCAGCGACCGCACCGAGTACGCGTTCACGGACATCTCGCGCTACTTCCTCGACCGGGCCCGCACCGAGTTCGCCGCCTTCCCGTTCGTCCGCTACGACGTCCTCGACCTCGACCAGCCGCCCGCCGCGCAGGGCTTCGAGGGCCGGTCGGCGGACCTCGTCGTCGCCGCGAGCGTGCTGCACGACATGCGCGACATCCGCCGCACGCTGCACGCCCTGCGCTCGGTCCTGGCCCCCGGTGGAGTGCTCCTGCTGGTGGAACAGACCACCTTCCACCCCTGGTTCGACCTGGTCATGGGCCTCCAACAGGGCTTCGACAACTTCACGGACACCGAACTACGCACCGATCACTGCCTGTTGGACCGCTCCCAATGGCAACAGGAGCTGGCAGCGGCCGGGTTCACCGACTCCGCCCGGCTCACCACCACCGGAGGGCCCGCGTCGGTCGGCTTCGACGTCATCGCCGCCCGGAGCGCCGGAACGCGGCGCCGGTTCGCCCCCGACGCACTGCGCTCCTACGCCGCCGAGCGGCTCGCCCGGCACATGGTCCCCGCCCAGTTCCTCGCCCTCGACGAACTGCCGCTCAGCCCCACCGGCAAGGTGGACCGCGCCGCCCTCGCCAAAGCGGGCCCGCGCGGCTCCGTCCGGGGCCGTCCGGCCCGGCCGCCGCGCACCGACCGGCAGCGCAAACTCGTCGGCATCTGGCAGGAGTTGCTGGGGCTGAGCCAGGTCGACCTCGGCGACGACTTCCTGGAGGCCGGCGGCGACTCCCTGCTCGCCGCGCGCCTGGCCGCTCGGCTGCAGTCCGCGTTCGGTATCGACGTCTCGGTCCGCACGGTCCTGCAGTACACCACGGTCGAAGCGCTCGACGGACACCTCGGGCAGCTCCTGGGCCCGTCCGAGCTCCTGCCCGAGGAGAAGTGATGACCCCCGCGAACGACACGGCCCAGCAGCACACCCACGCCTCCGTCACGGCCTGGCTCATCGGCCTCCTCGCGGAGATCCTCGACGTGTCCCCGGACCGGATCGACCCGGACACCCCGCTGGACCTGCTGGGGGTCGACTCGGCCACCGCGCTCGTCATCTGCGCCGGGGTCCGGGACGAACTGAGCCTCCCGCTGCGCCCCAAGGAGGTGTTCGCCCACTTCACGGCCGACGCCCTGGCCCGCCACCTCAGCGCCCCGCTCCCGGCGGAAGCGAGCGGCCGGTGAGCGCCGTACTCCCGCCCCGCTGGCTGGTCAGCGGACCGCCCAGGGCCACCGGACTCCAGCTGTACTGCTTCGCCCACGGGGGCGGCTCCGCCGCGGAGTACCTGCGCTGGGCCCGGGGCCTCGGCCGCGCCCGGGTGCACGCCGTCCAACTGCCGGGCCGCGGCCCGCGCCTCGCCGAACCGCCGCTCACCTCGATGCGCCGGCTGGTCGAGGCTTTCCTCTCCGAAGTCCCGCCCACCGAGGGGCCGTTCGTGTTCTTCGGGCACAGCCTGGGTGCGCTCGTCTCGTACGAGATCACCCGGGCCCTCGTGGCCGCGGGCCGCCCGCTGCCCGCGCACCTGGTCGTCTCCGCCCACCCGGCTCCCCATCTGCCGCGCGTGGCGGGCCAGGTGCACCGGCTGCCCGACGACCAGTTGCTCGACGCGGTCGCCCGGGCCCACGGCGGCATCCCCGACGAGGTACTGGCCTCGCCCGAGCTGCGGGGGATGGCCGCCGCCGCGCTGCGCGCGGACCACCAGGTCCTGGAGACCTACACCTGGCGTCCGGCCGTACCGCTGCCCGTACCGGTCACGGTGTTCGGAGGAGAGGACGACCGGGTGACCGCAGGGGAGTTGGAGGCCTGGCGCGAGCACACCACGGACCGGACCGCCGTCCGGCGGTTCCCCGGCGGCCACTTCTATCTGCGCGAGCGGCCGGCACCGGTACTGCGGGCGCTGGCCGCGACCCTGGGCTCGGTGAGCGGCGCGGACCGGAGCGGCCCGTGCTGACCTTCGCCGCCGCCTCACTGGTGCTCATCATGATCCCCGGCCCCGACCAGGCCCTGATCACCAGGAACTCGCTCACCGGCGGACGCCGGGCCGGGCTGCTGACCATGGTCGGCGGGATGCTCGGGCTCAGCGTCCATGTCTCGGCTGCCGCGCTCGGCATCTCGGCCCTGCTGCTCGCCTCGGCGACCGCCTTCACCGTGCTCAAGGCGGTGGGGGTGGCCTACCTGGTGTGGATGGGCGTCGCGACCCTGCGCGGGGCCCGGCGCACCCGGCGGGAGCCGCCGGCCGACGAGGATGCGGACCCGTCCGCGCGACCGGGCGCCCGGCACCTCAGACACGGCTTCCTGTCCAACGCGCTCAACCCGAAGGTGGCGCTCTTCTTCGTCACTTTCCTGCCGCAGTTCCTGCCCACCCGGGGAAGTGTGCTGCCCAGGGCGCTGCTGCTGTCGCTGCTGTTCGCGATGCTGTACGCGCTCTGGTTCAGCGTGTACGTGTGCACCGTGGACCGGCTCGGCAAGTGGCTGCGCCGACCGCGGGTGCGCGCCCGGATCGAGCAGATCACCGGACTCCTGCTGATCGGCTTCGCGGTCCGGCTCGCCTTCCAGTCACCATGACCGGCAGCCGGGACGGAGCGAGTGCCGCATCAGGCAACCTTCGCCCTGTCGTGAGGCGCCGCCCGGAGTACCGGTCCGAGCGGTAGGCGCCCGCCGTGCCGTCCTCGGGGCTGAGCTTGTGCGGGTGCGTGAGATCGATGACGACGAGGGGCAGCGGCTGCTGCGGATCGTTCGCCGGGGCACCGGATCGGTGGTGACCTGACCGGGTCCACGATGTGATCCACAACTTCAACGCGGACGGCTTCGAGGCGCCCTGTCCCAAGGACAAGGGCGGGCGCCCGAAGACGTTCGCTCTGCCGGAACGGCGGGTGACCAAGAAGATCGCGAAGTCCGAGCCGGCCGAGCACGGCCTGCCGTTCCCGGCCTGGAGCCTGGTCGAGCCGGCCGACTCCGGCCCCACCCCGGACGCCGGCGGGCCGAACCCCGCGGCAGGGGCAAGGACCCCGCCCTGTCCCCGGACCTTGGCGTGCCAACGGAGCTGGAGCGACGTCACACGATCACAGTGGTCAGCCTTGAGGGTCCTGCGGTTTGACCTCGACCTCTCGCAGGCTCTGCTCCTTGAGCTCGGTGCGTGCCTCGGTGCGGTGCCCGCGGGCAATGTAGTCACGCACGACCGCTTCGACGGCGTCCTGGGGCGAGCCGACCCCGGCCAGCACCATCACTTCCACCACCAGTTCGGCATCGAGACTGATGTTGACCTTGGCCACGAGCGGCCCCCTTCGTCGGTCCGGGACCCTGACACCCGCACAGCAGCGACTCGTTACCGCTGCGGTTCGTGGCACAGGGCAACAACAGGGCGAACTCTGCTCGACACGGCACTAGGCGCCGTCGCCGGTGCGCTTGAGGTTGTCCACGACGTGTTCGCCGATCTCGGCGAACACGTCGATCTGCTCGGGCGTCAGCAGGTCGACGAAGTAACGGCGCACCGATTCGACGTGCAGGGGCGCCGCCGTCTCGATGGTCCGCTTCCCCTTGTCCGTGAGGATGACGACTGCGCCCCGTCCGTCGGTCGCGCACTCCTCGCGCACCACCAGGCCCCGCTGCTCCATCCGGCCCAGGTGGTGGGAGAGGCGGCTGCGTGACCAGAGCATGCGGGCGGCCAGCTCGCTGACCCGGCGCCGGTGGTCCGGGCTGCCGCTCAGGCTGGACAGTACGTCGTAGTCCGGTTCGGACAGCCCGCTGTCGCGGCCCAGGTCACGGACGAGTTGGGCGTTCAGCAACAGGAACAGCCGACGGTACGCCTGCCACGCGCGCTGTTCGCGATCTGTCAGCCAGCGAGGCTCATCGTTCACAACGGCAGCATACCCATGCATGGTTGACGTATCACCCGCCCGTCCCTACGGTACTAGGTGACATGTCAATCACATGGTGACCGGGCCCGGGGAACCATCTCCCGACGGCCCGTCACCGTTCCTGTGCCCGGCCCGGGTCCGTCACATCCCCCGTACGGACCCGGGCCGCCCCTCGGACGAAGGAACCGGACCGTGCCCCGTCTGCACATCATTTCCGCCAGCACCCGCCCCAGTTCGGCCGGCCGCCCGCTCGCGCGCTGGATCGCCGAACTCGCCACGGAGCACGATGCGTTCGACACCCGGCTGCTCGACCTCGGCGAGATCGCGCTGCCCTTCATGGACGAGCCGGAGCACCCGGAGGCGGGCGTCTACCGCCACCGGCACACGAAGGACTGGAGCGCGACGATCGCGGCCGGCGACTGCTTCGTCTTCGTGATGCCGATGTACAACGGCGGCTTCAGCGCCCCGCTGAAGAACGCGATCGACTACCTGTACCAGGAGTGGCAGAACAAGCCCGTGGGGCTGGTCAGCTACAGCGCGGGCAAGACCGGCGGTGCCCCGGCCATCGAGATGATCCGGCCCGTACTCGGCCGGGTCGGCCTGCGCCCCGCCCTGCGGACGCTGTCCGTCCCGGCCATCGAGTCGTACGTCGACGAGGAGGGCCGCTTCGCCCCCACGGCCGACCTGCGGACCCGCGCACAGGCGGTCCTCGACGCGGTGGCGGACCTGGCCACGACCCCCGAAGCGGAGCGCGTCTCGGCCTGAAGGAGCGCGCTGTCGTGACGCGGTCGGCGTCTCGCCGACCGCACCGCCCCGATCCGGCCGGTCGGCGCGACGCCGGCCGAGCCGAACGGCGAACGGTCCGAAGCCCACCGCTGTACGGACCGCGAACTCCTCGTCCGGGCCCCCTCCACCCGATCGGACCAGCAGGCGACTTGACCGCTCCGCCCGTTCATGACCGCGGCCCCGTGGAGCGAGGGGTTCTCCGCCCACCCGTGCGGCCCGCCGAGGACGACCGGATACAGTGCGCGGGACGGCAGCCTGGTCAGAGAGGGGCAGCGTGACCGACACCAGCAACACCCGATCCGCCGACAGTGAAGCGCGAGCGCCGCGGCAGAGCCGACTGCACCGCCTGATGCGCTACATCCCCCTGGTCGCGCCCGTCCTGCTGTGGGCCGTGCCGTGCTGGGCGCTCCTGTACACCGGCCAGAACTGGTCCCTGGCCGTCATCCTGGCCGGCACCGCCCTGTTCGCCCTCGGCCTCGTCGGCATGCCGCTCGCGATGGTGCGCGGCCACGGCCGTCGCCAGCAGGACCGGGCGGCGATCGTCGGTGACACCCTGCTCGGTGCCAGCTGGGTGCTGTTCACCTGGTCCGTTCTGCTCGGCGTCCTCCTGCGGCTCGCCCTGACCGTGGCCGGCGTCGGCGGGAGCCAGGACCGGGCCCGAATCGTCACATGGGCCGTCCTCGGCGTCACCGCCGTGCTGCTCGCCTGGGGGTACTACGAGGCCCGCCGCGTGCCGCGCGTGCGCCGACTCGACGTGGAACTCCCGCGGCTGGGTGCCGGGTTGGACGGCACACGGGTCGTCCTCATCACCGACACCCACTACGGCCCACTCGATCGCGCCGGCTGGTCGGCACGGGTGTGCGAGACGGTGAACACCCTGGAGGCCGACCTCGTCTGCCACACCGGCGACATCGCGGACGGCACGGCCGAACGCCGCCGCGCCCAGGCCACCCCGCTCGGCACCGTGCGGGCCACCTGGGCCCGTGTGTACGTCACCGGCAACCACGAGTACTACAGCGAGGCCCAGGGCTGGGTAGACCTGATGGACGAGCTGGGCTGGGAGCCGCTCCGCAACCGCCATCTGCTGCTCGAACGCGGAGGCGACACCCTCGTGGTCGCCGGCGTGGACGACGTCACCGCCGAGTCGTCCGGCCTGGCGGGCCACCGCGCCCACCTCGACGGAGCCCTGAGCGGCGCCGACCCCGAGCTCCCCGTCCTGCTCCTGGCACACCAGCCCAAGTTCGTCGACCGGGCCGCGGCAGCGGGCGTCGACCTCCAGCTCTCCGGCCACACCCACGGCGGCCAGATCTGGCCCTTCCACCACCTGGTCCGCATCGACCAGCCCGTCGTCGCCGGTCTCAGCCACCACGGCGACCGCACCCGCCTCTACACCAGCCGCGGCACCGGCTTCTGGGGCCCGCCGTTCCGCGTCTTCGCCCCCAGCGAGATCACCCTGCTCGTGCTCCGCTCCCCGCACCGGCCCACCCAGCCGTAGTCCCCGTCCGCAGGGCGGAGGTCAGACCTTCACGTGCCGGGCCAGCCAGGACATCAGGTCCTTGAGCTCCCCCAGCGCCGCGAGGACGACATCCACCGCCTCCGGGGTGTGCAGCCAGGCATCGCACCCCAGCGGCCGAGCGGCGATCAACGAGCGGTGCCGCAGGAGTCCGGCGCGGGGATGATCAGCCGGGTAGTCCCGGGGAACCCGCTTCATGAGGTCACCGGTGACCTCGTAGTCCCGGCCCCTCAGCTCCTCGACAAGGTCGACGAGTCTGCGGCCGCTGTCCTCCGCGGCCACCGCCTGCCGGAACATTCTGATCTGCTCGGGAACGGGGTACCACCAGGCCCCTTGGATCCGCAGGCCGTCGAGATCGAAGCGCAGGCCCATCTCGACATTGCGCGCAACCCGGATCACCGCGCTCTGGTGCTGCCACCACCACGCGTTCGTGCGGTAGTGCCAGACGGAGAAGTCGTCGTATTCCAGGTCCCTGTCCGCGACTTCGTTCAGCAGCGCGATCATCGGCTGCCGCACCAGCCGCTCGCGATCCTTTCTGCACTCCTCACGCAGGGACTGCGAAGGCTCGCCCTGCAACCGCATCAGGACGTCGAACGCCCCCTCGGGCCATCCCGCGAAGCGTGCGCGCATACGGGCACCTTAGCGCGCACCTCCGGCCCTCCACGGTGCAAGCGGGTCGAGTGAACGATCACTCCGGTCCCGCTCAGAGCGGCACGGCCGGCTCCAGTGCCTCGACGGCGGCCGCCGCCGCGGCGGAGTCCTGCCCGTAGAAGATGTCGATGTCGACCTCCTCGCCGCCCATGGTGAGGGTGTCCCAGGCACCGCTGAGGACCAGCATGCGCAGGGTGCCGTCCTCCAGGGTTCCCAGCCGCTCCAGGATGGCCTCGTCGTCCGGCAGCCCGGACATGCGCTTCGCCAGCCGGGAGCGGATCCCGCGCAGCCGCTCCAGCAGCGTCGCGGTGTCGGCCTCGCGGTCCGGCTCCTCGGCGATTCCGTCGATGCCGTGCGCGATGATGTCCTTGATCGCCCAGGTGGCGCCCTGGTCGTCGGTGGTCACCATCGCCTTCCAGGCACGGCTCTTGTGGCGGTACTGGAGCATCGACATGGCGGCCTCGTGGCGCAGGAAGTCGGCGTCCCGGAAGGGCTTGCCGTTCCACGCCCCGTTGAGGGACCGTGCGAGCGAGATCGCCGAGGCCAGGCCGCTGTTGAGTCCCCGGCCCGGCCAGAAGTGGATCGAGTTGGCGGCGTCACCCAGCAAAAAGCCGTACGTACCGGTGGAGTTGGCCGTCGGTGGCAGCAACTCGGCCGTGAATCGCGGGCGTTGCACCATGTCCAGGCGAAATGAGGTGACCGCGTTCAGTTCGTGGGGCTCGACCCCGAACAGGCGCAGCCCCTCACCCACCCGCTTCCACAGGGCCGAGCCCCTGATGAGCGCCGGCAGGAACAGTGTGCTGTGCGTGGAGCACCGGAAGTCGCCGTGCTCGTCGCGCCCCATGACGCAGGGACGCGAGGCGATGCACTCCTCGAAGACACGGCGGACCGGGTCGATGCCGACGACTTCCGCGGCCTCCGCGTCCGTCAGGCGCATGTTGAGGAACCCCTCGCCACGCAGGGAGTTCAGCAGGAACCGGTTCTGCCCGACGGTCAGCAGTACCGCCATGGGATCGGCCAGAGCCGACTTCACGCGCAGTCCGAGGATGACGTCCTGGAGATGCCGGTCGTTCAGCGAGTAGATGGACGCGTCCGCTTTGCCGAATTTGGCGGCGAAGTACTCACGGGTGTGCGACCGCCCGCCGTCACAGATCGCCAGTACGTGCTGGGTGGTCAGGGCGTCCTGTTGTTCGTCGACGCTGAACCGGGCGGGGACGAGCCGGATCCGGCCCGGCTTCTCGTTGGCCACCTCCAGAAGCCGGTCCTCGATGTAGGCGATACGCATGTTGCGCGGGTGGTGATCGCCGATCGAGTCGGGGCCGGAGGGCCACATCTCGGTGTAGTTGTCCGGGTCGAAGAGCCGGGCCTGCGCCTCCTCGGGCAGACTCAGGTACTGACGGCTCTGCACGGTCACGACCTGCTGGCGCCGCACATTGCCCTGGCTCACGTCCTTCCAGACGATGCGGCGGCCCTGTTTGCGCCAGCGGCCGTCGTAGACGGTGATGTCCACCTGGGCGCCGAGGAAGTGCTCCAGCAGGAGGGCGAGCGACAGGCCGACGGGGCCGCCGCCCGCGATGGTGACCCGCAGCACGGGCCCGCGTTCGGTCTCCTCGTCACCGTGGGTCAGGGACCTCGGCAAGGAGAGCGCCATGATCGTCTCCATGGCGTCCGGGACCTCGAAGCGGAACTCCTGGTCCCCGATGGTGATGTCGTCCCCGGGCTTGAGGAGTTGGGAGTCGATCTCCTCACCGTTCACCGCGGTGCCGTTGCTGCTTCCGCAGTCGCGGAGCACGTAGCCCTGGGTGTCGTCGAGGACGATCTCCGCGTGGAAGCGCGAGACGCTCAGACTGGAGACGACGACGGTGTTCTCGGGATTGCGCCCGAAGGTGACCCGGGTGCCGATCACCGGTATGCGCTCTCCGGCCAGTATTCCTTCGCGTCCAACAAGCACCGGCGCCACGGGACTTCCTTCCGAGGTTGACGACATTGCTGCTGTCGCGGTGCCACCGGATCGCACCGCTGCGCGGATGTGGCCGGGCAGCGTGTGACGGGTACGACGGAGCGACATCCGCTCGACGTGTGTGAACGGTGAATGGTTCAGTTCTGACAACGGCGTAGAGTCGCTTGACCGGTACGGATGACCCATCATGCCCGATTCCGCCGCCGTTCGGGAGAGGCCCGCACTCGGGTGCGCCCACCTCTAATCGTTCGGGATCCGGTGGGAGATCGCGGACCGCCCCGAGCCGGCCGGCGGCCGATGGGCCGGAGCCCCGCGGGACCGCGGCGAACACGAGGCGCCACCTTCCACGTCCGTGGGCGGCCACCTGGTCGCCCTGCCCCGTCAGACCGAACCGGCGGCCCGAACAAAACACCGACCACGTCCCTCGAAGGGCGGTTCGCCCACGCGACGGGCCGCGGACACTCCCCCGAACCGACCTTGAGCCGGCCGGGCACACTCCGGGACATGTCGCCGGACACCACCACGGTCAACTCGCCTGCCCCGTAGCCCGGTTCGACCACCCTGTACGCCTCGGGCGCCCACAGGACCCACCTTCAAAACTCAAGCACAAATTACACACATGCCTCTCTTCATACAGGCCCCGATGGTCTAGATTGACCATGCTTCAGATGTTCGGACACGAGGCGACCAGTAATGATCTATAGGTCCGGCGCCACGGAAAGCCAGTATTCGCGCACCCGGCGCCAGACTTGGGGGTGATCGGTTCCTGGAACCCGCGAGGGGGGCTCGGGTGCGGGGAGCACCCGAGGTTTCGAAGGGTTCCGGCGTCCCTCGGGAGTCCGGCGGAACCTGCGCGTCCACTGGCGCCGGGGCGGGTTGACCAAGCAGCTCCGAAACAGCGGGGATGCCGCGCGCGGGAGGCGGGGGCCTCCCGAAGGGGAGGAACAGTGCGCGGGGGGCGGGGGCCTCCCGAAGGGGAGGAACTGTGCGGGGGGCGGGGGCCTCCCGGGGGGAGGAACAGTGTTAGGCGAACACGTCGAACCACTGCGGGACCTGGGGGGTTCTGTGCGGCAAGGGGGATTAGCCAGCCCGTTTCCGTCGGCGCGCGAGCGTCTGACGAACGGCGCGATCAGACAGCCCGCGATCGAATGGGAACAGCGGTACCGCCGCGCCGTGGTCACCAGCGACACGGTGGCCACCGCCTTCGTGGTGGCGGCGATCGGCAACTTCTTCGGGGCCCGGGACGCGGCCAACTGGCACGAGAAGTGGGGCATTCTCGCGTTCGGCACCGAGCTGTTGGTGCTGGGGGCCCTCGCGGTGAGCCGGTCGTGGTCTCCGGCCGTGCTCGGCCAGGGCGCCGAGGAGTTCCGTCGGCTCGGACGCTCGCTCTTCACGGCGACCGTCGTGCTGGCGCTCGGCGGGATCGCCCTCACCTCGCGCAACATCAAACTCTGGATCTTCGTCGCCATCCCCGCGATCGCTCTCGTCACCATGACGGCGCGGTATCTGCTGCGCCTCTGGCTGCACAAGCAGCGGAAGGAAGGGCGATGCCTGAGACCGGTGCTCGCCGCCGGGAGCCTGGCCACCGTGCGCGACCTGATCACCCGGACCCGCAAGTTCCCGCACCTCGGCTGGCGGGTGGACGCGGTGTGCACGACGGACGGTCTCGGGGCCGACGGTGACCAGCTGGACGGAGTGCAGGTCGTCGGACGGCTGGCGGACGTCGCGGGCCACGTCCACCGCGACGGCTACCGGGTCGTCGCGGTCACGCCGGACCCGCACTGGTCGCCCGACCGGCTGCAGCGGCTGGCCTGGAACCTCGAAGGCAGCGACGCCGAGATGATCGTGGCTCCCGTGCTGATGGAGGTGGCCGGCCCGCGGCTGCACATCGACGCGGTGCTCGGGATCCCGCTGCTGCGGGTCAGCATGCCGACCTTCACCGGCGGACGCCGGGCGATCAAGGGGGTCGTCGACCGCATAGGCGCAACGATTCTGCTGATGCTGTTCGCGCCCTTGATGGTGTTCGTCGGACTGCTTGTCCTGATGGACAGCCGGGGCGGGGCGTTCTACCGCCAGCGAAGAGTCGGCAAGGACGGCCGCGAGTTCACCATTCTCAAGTTCCGCACCATGGTCGCCGGGGCCGACGGCGCACGAGCGGAGCTGGCCGACCGCAACGAGGGGGCCGGCCTGCTGTTCAAGCTCCGCCGGGATCCCCGGGTGACCCGGGTGGGAACCGTGCTGCGCCGGTACTCGATCGACGAGCTCCCGCAGCTTTTCAACGTGCTCACCGGATCGATGTCGCTCGTCGGTCCGCGGCCTCCGTTACCCGAGGAGTCCGCCGCGTACGGCCCGGACATCCGCCGGCGCCTGCTGGTCAAGCCCGGACTCACCGGCCTGTGGCAGATCAGCGGACGCAGCGACCTGTCGTGGGAGGAGGCGGTCCGGCTGGACCTGCGGTACGTGGAGGACTGGTCGCTCGCCCTGGACACGGTGATCTTGTGGAAGACGCTGCGTGCGGTGCTCTACGGGCAGGGGGCCTACTGATGCGCGGGAGCCGCCGTCCGGCCGGCACGCGGAACGCAGGCCCGACGGGCCTGCCTGGGGGGAGGAACGGGTCATGAGAGTCAGCGTTTTCGGGCTCGGCTACGTGGGCTGTGTGTCGGCCGCGTGCCTGGCCAGCATGGGGCACGAGGTCGTCGGGGTGGACGTGAACCAGGTGAAGGTCGACCTGGTCAACGACGGCAAGGCCCCGGTGGTCGAGGAGCGTATCGGCGAGCTCATCGCCGAAGTCGTACGGACCGGAGCGTTACGCGCCACCGACGACGTCCGCGAGGCGGTCATGAACAGCGAGGTGTCGCTGGTCTGCGTGGGCACCCCGTCGGAGCCCAACGGCAGCCTGTGCACCACGTACTTGGAGCGGGTCACCGAGCAGATCGGCGCCGCGCTGGCCGAGCGGGGCGGGCGGCACACCATCGTGTTCCGCAGCACCATGCTCCCGGGCACCTGCCTGAACCTGCTGGTGCCGATCCTGGAGAAGTACGTCGGCGGCATGGCCGGGGTGGACATCGGGGTCGCGGTCAACCCGGAGTTCCTGCGCGAGGGCACGAGCGTGCGGGACTTCTTCGACCCGCCCAAGACCGTCATCGGCGAGCTCGACCCGGCAAGCGGCGACGCGGTGGTGGCGCTGTACGAGGGCTTGCCCGGCGAGGTGTTCCGGGTGCCGGTCCCGACGGCCGAGGCGATCAAATACGCGGACAACGCGTTCCACGGCCTCAAGATCGGCTTCGCGAACGAGCTGGGCGCCGTGTGCCAGGCCCTCGGGGTGGACTCGCACCAGGTGATGGACGTGTTCCTGGCCGACCGCAAGCTGAACATCAGCCCCGCCTACCTGCGGCCCGGCTTCGCCTTCGGCGGCTCCTGCCTGCCCAAGGACCTGCGGAGTCTGGTCCACGCGGCACAGCGCGCCGACGTCTCGGTGCCCATCCTCTCCCATGTGCTGGCCTCCAACTCCGACCATCTGCAGCGCGCGGTGGACCTGGTCGAGCGCACCGGCAAGCGCCGGGTGGGCCTGTTCGGGCTGTCCTTCAAGCCGGGCACCGACGACCTGCGCGAGAGCCCGCTCGTCGAGCTGGCGGAGAGGCTCTTCGGCAAGGGCTACGACCTGCGGATACACGACGCCAACGTGAGCCTCTCCCGGCTGCTCGGCGCGAACCGCGAGTACGTCGAGACCCGGCTGCCGCACCTCGCGCAACTGCTCGCGGATTCCGTCGGCGAGGTGCTCGAACACGCCGAGGTGTGCCTGGTCGGAACCAGGGATCCGGCCGTGCTGTCGGCGCTGCCCCATGGCGGCGACGGCCCGGTGATCGTCGACCTCATCCATCTTCCCGACGCCGAGACGCGCCGGACCGAACCGGGGTACATGGGCCTTGCTTGGTAACACGACCAGCGGCGAACGGCACGGCAGGCGTGCGCTGATCCTGGTGGAGAACCTGTCGGTGCCGTTCGACCGGCGGGTGTGGCAGGAATGCACGACACTGCGCGACGCGGGATGGAAGGTGCACGTCATCTGTCCCCAGGGCAGTAAGCGGGACACCGAGCCGGAGGCGGAGATCGACGGGGTGCGGATCCACCGCTACCCGTTGCGCGCCGCCACCGGAGGGCCGGCCGGCTACCTGCGGGAGTACGGATCGGCGCTGTGGCACACGTTCCGGCTGGCCCGGAAGGTCGGCCCGGTCGACGTGGTCCACGCCTGCAACCCGCCCGACCTGCTGTTCCTGCCGGCACTGTGGCTGAAGCGGCGCGGAGCGCGGTTCGTCTTCGACCAGCACGACCTGGTACCCGAGCTGTACCTCTCCCGGTTCGACCGCGGCAAGGATCTGCTCTACCGCGCCGTGTGCGCGCTGGAACGGCGGACCTACCGGGCGGCGGACGTCGTGCTCGCCACGAACGAGAGCTACAAGGACACCGCGGTGCGCCGCGGCGGCCGGCGGCCCGAGGACGTCTTCGTGGTGCGCAGCGCGCCCGACACCGACCGGTTCCACCCCGTACCGCCCGAGCCGGAACTGAAGCGTGGCAAGCCTCATCTGCTGTGCTACCTCGGCGTCATGGGCCCGCAGGACGGCGTCGACTACGCCTTGCGGGCGCTCGCGAAGCTGCGCGACGAGCTCGGACGGACCGACTGGCACGCGGTGTTCGTCGGCGCCGGTGACACCTTCGACGCGATGGTGGAACTGTCCCGGCGGCTCGGGCTCTCGGAGCAGGTGCAGTTCACCGGGCGCATTCCGGACGCCGACCTGGTGCGCTACCTGTCCACCGCGGACGTGTGCCTCTCCCCCGACCCGCGCAATCCGCTCAACGACGTGTCGACCATGAACAAGGTCCTGGAGTACATGGTGATGGGCCGGCCGGTCGTCTCGTTCGACCTGCGGGAGGCGCGGGTCTCCGCCGGTGACGCCGCCGTCTACGCGCCCGCGAACGACGAGGCCGAGTTCGCCGGGCTCATCGCGCTGCTGCTGGACGATCCGGAGAAGCGGGCCTGGATGGGCAAGACCGGCCAGGAGCGGATCAACGGGCCGCTCTCCTGGCGGAACTCCCAGCGCTCGCTGCTCGCCGCCTACGCCGCTGCCTGCCGTGACGGCGCTCCGGTGCCGACGGCCGGCCCGGACCGGCCCGGGCGGAGGCCGCAGCGTTGAACGACGACACGATACGCCTGGTCACGATCGGGCGGATTGTCCGCCGCCGCTGGCGGCTTCTCACGATCCTCGCCGTGGTGGGTGCGCTCGTCGGCTACGGCGCCTCCTTCCTGTTTCCGCCGCGGTACACGACGTCGGCGTCGGTACTGCTGCCGGGGGCGTGGGAGGAGCGCGAGCTGCTGACCCAGACGGAGGTGGCGACCAGTTCGGTGGTGATCGACCGCGCGGCCGCCACGCTCCACTGGCACGGGGTCAACGGCAGCGCGCTGCAGGATCGGGTGACCGCCAAGGCCGCCGACGGGAACATCATCAAGATCTCGGGCACGGCCGACACCCCGAAGCGCGCACAGCAGCTCTCCGACGAGGTGGCCCGGCAGTTCGTCACCTTCGCCGCGCGGATCGTGGACGACAACACCGACCCCGAAGCGGCGGGGCAGCTGGAGGCACTGCAGCAGATGGTGGTGCAGACGAACCGCCACATCACCGACCTGGCCGACGCGGCCGATCCGGGGCAGACCGTGGAGGGCGTGCAGACCCGCACCGAGCTGGAGAAGCTGCGCACCTCGCTGCAGGAGGCCATCACCAAACTGGACCAGGCCGGCCCGGCCGCCAACAAGGCCAACATGGTCGTCATGGGGTCGGCCGCCCGGCCGACCGGCGAGGCACCGCCGACGAGGACGCAGCTCATCGCCGGCGGGGCACTGCTCTTCTTCCTGCTCGCCGTCATCGGCCATCTCACCGCCGTACGGATGAGCCGCCGGCTGCGGAGCGAACCGGAGATCTCCGCCGCGCTGGGCTCGACGCTGCTGGGCACCGTCGACGTGCCCGGTGGACGGTCCGCGCACCGGCCGGAGGGCCGTGGCACCCGGACCCGGATCCGCAGGCTGCTGGGTGTGGACATCCGGTGGGACATGCCGACCCCTCAGTCGTCGGGCGACGAGGCGAGCAGGCAGATCCGCTACCGGCGGGTGTGCTCCCGCCTCCGGGACCAACTGCCGTCCCCCCGACGTCTGTTGGTCCTCGTCCCGGAGGGCGACGAGATCGCCCGCCGGGCCGCCGGGCAGCTCGTCGCCGAGGCCGGGAACGATCCGATGCTGCGGGTGGTGGGGGTCTCGGCCTCCCAGCCACTGGTGCCGGACCGCGACAACGAGTCCGGTGCCCTGGTCGTGCTCGGCGCGGGCGCCTGGACCGCGGCCGAGCTCGCCGGTATCGCCGAGGCCTGTGCGGACGCCAAGCACGAGGTCGTCGGCATCGTCCTCGCCGGCGCGGTCCGGGCCCGTGCCAAGCAAACCGCCGGCCGTACTCGGGATGCCGCCACGCCGGTGCTCGCGGTGGGCAACGACGTGAAGGGAAGTTCAGGGTGACGACGAGTACGACGTCGGAGTCGCCGGCCGCCGCTCCGCTGCTCGACCTGCAGGCGCTGGTGGTGGCGGTGCGCAGGCGGCGCCGCCTCTGGTGCTCCATGGCGCTGCTGGGGCTGCTCGCCGGCACGGCGGTGGCGGTCCTGCTGCCGCCACCGCCGACCGCCGTGGCCAAGGTGCTGGTCGCGCATCAGGAGGACCAGCCGAACGATCCCGGAACGCTGATCCGCACCGACGTGGGGCTGCTGCAGACCACACGGATCGCCGCCCAGGCCCTGCGGTCCCTCGGGTCCCCGGAAAAACCGGAGGACTTCATGCGGGACTACGGGGCTGTCGGCCTGACCAACAACCTGCTGCAGATCACCGTGACGGCTGACACCGACGCGCAGGCGGTGGCCCGCGCCAAGGCGCTGGCCGACGCGTTCGTCGCGGACCATGTCACACGGATCAAGGACGCCGCCGACGCCGAGGCCAAGGCCCTGCTCGACCAGCGTGACCGGATGCAGGGCGAACTCGCCCAGGTCAACAAGGCGATCGGAGACGGGTCGTCGCAGGGCGGGCCGAAGGCGTCGGCGAACCTGGAGTCGCTCTTCGCCAGCCGGGCCGAACTCACCTCACGGATCACCGATTTCAGCCAGCGCGCCGCGGAGGCGCGCATCGGCACGCCCCAACTCGTCGCCGGCACACAGGTCGTGGACGCACCCCGCGCGGTGCGAACCTCCCTGCCCAAAGCCGCCGCCACCGACGCCGTGATCGGGTTCGTCCTCGGACTCGCACTCGGGCTCGCAGTGGCCGCGGTCGGCACGGTGGTGGCGGACCGCCCCGTGCTCCGCCGGGACATCGCGGCGAACCTCGGCACCTCGGTCATCGCCGAACTGCCCAGCCGGTCGCCCAGGTTGTGGAAGCGCCGACGGTTCCGGACGGCACGCGAACGGCTCACCACGTCACTGGCCCGGCTGCACGGCTCCACGGAACCGGTGTCGCTGCTGGAACTGGGCTGCGCGCGCAGTACCAGCGTGATCGCGATGGACCTCGCCAGGGCACTGGCGGCGGAGGGGCCGGTGGTCGTCGTCGACGATCTGCCCGGCCTGCAGCTCACCAGGCACCGCCCGAGACCAGGAGACCCGACCGTGGTCAGCGGCGAACGGGCCGGGGCCGTGTCCCCCCAGGAACGCCGGCTCGGGGTCGGGTCGGTGGCGCCCGGCACGGCGTGGACCGACCTCCAGTACCTCGGCACCCGGACCGTGCTCGTCGTGCGCGCCGGACACGGCAGCACCGCATGGCTGCACACCGTGGCGCGGCAGCTCGCGGACCAGCGCATCGCGGTGATCGGCGCGGTGCTGATCGACCCCGATCCGCGTGACCGGACCGACGGCACGCTGTGGGACGGGCCGTCCACCGCGCTGCGCGGCCGGAGCGGGCCGCCGGCCCAGCAGAACGGGACGGGCCGCCGGACGAACGAGCGGCTGCCGATGTGGGCGGCACGCGTCCCGGACAGCGACCAGGAGGCGCGCTAGACATGTGTGGCATCGCAGGCACCTACCGATGGCCGGACGGGAAGGCCGTGACCGACCGGCTCACCGACACCCTCGCCCACCGCGGTCCGGACGGGTCCGGCCGGTACAGCCACCCCCTCGGTGACGGCGAGGTCCACCTCGGGCACCGTCGGCTGGCCATCGTCGACCTGTCCGAGACCGGCGCCCAGCCGATGGTCTCGGGCGGCCTCGTCCTGACGTACAACGGCGAGCTGTACAACGCGCCCGAACTGCGGGCCGAGCTGGCCGCCACCGGGGTGCGCTTCCGCGGTACCTCCGACACGGAGGTGCTGCTGGAGGCGTGGCGGCGCTGGGGCACGGACTGCCTGCCCCGGCTGCGCGGCATGTTCGCGTTCGGGATCTTCGACGAGCGGACCGGTGAACTGGTGCTCGCCCGGGACCAGTTGGGCATCAAGCCGTTGTTCCTGCTCCGGCGCGGCGAGGGTCTGGTGTTCGCCTCCGAGCTCAAGGCGCTCGCCGCCGTGACCGGTGGTTCGCTGGAGGTGGACCATGGGGCGCTGGTGGCCTCGCTGCTGTACTACTGGGTGCCGGACTCGCGGTGCGCGTTCCGTGAGGCGGAGAAGCTGCCGCCGGGGAGCTGGCTCCGGTTCCGCCCGGACGGCCGGGTGGACAGCGGCCGCTACTGGAACCTCAAGGACGTCGCCGCCGAGGGACGGGAGCGGTACCTCAGCGGCGAACTGCCGGACATCGCCGCCGTCGTCGAGGAGTCGACCCGGCGTCATCTGCTCTCCGACGTACCCGTGGCGACGTTCCTCTCGGGCGGTCTCGACTCCAGCTACCTGACCGCGCTGGCGGCCCGCGACCGGCCCGGGATCTCCGCCTACACGATCGGGTTCCGCCCCGAGGACGCCAAGTTCGAGGCGATGCCGGACGACCTGCGCTACGCCCGGCAGGTCGCCGAGCGGTTCGGCGTCGACCTGCACGAGATCGAGATCGCCCCGAACGTGCTCGACCTGCTGCCGCAGATGACGTACCACCTGGACGAGCCGATCGGCGACCCCGCCGCGATCAACACGTTCCTGATCTGCCAGGCCGCCCGGGAGGCCGGGGTCAAGGTGATGCTCTCCGGGATGGGAGCCGACGAGCTGTTCGCCGGATACCGCAAACACCTGGCGAACCTGATCGCGCTGCGCTACCAGCGCGTCCCGCGGCCTCTGCGGCGGGGCCTGTCCAGGGCCGTGGACCGGCTGCCGGTCGCCACGGCCCGGCGCGGGTACCGGTCGGTGCGTTTCGCGAAGCGGTTCCTCTCCTTCGCCGATCTGCCGGAGGAGACCGCGTTCCGGCGCAGCTACACCATGTACGACCAGGACGAACTGCTCGCCCTGGTCGATCCGGACTTGGCCGGGACGGTCCAGGACGTACTGACCGAGCACGCGGACGTCTACCAGGACAACGACCTCGACGACTTCGTCAACCGCATGTGCCTGGGCGACGCCCGGATGTTCCTGCCCGGCCTGAACCTCGCCTATACGGACCGGTCGAGCATGGCCGCCTCGACCGAGGTGCGGGTGCCGTACGTGGACGTCGAGGTGGTCAGGGCGGCGTTCGCCGTACCCGGCGACCGCAAGATCGTCGGACGGCAGGGCAAGGCCGTCCTCAAGGAGGCGGCCACCTCGGTCCTGCCCCGGGAGATCGTGTACCGGCCCAAGGGCCTGTTCAGCGCCCCGCTGCGGGCCTGGATGAGCCGGGATCTGGCACCGCTGGTGCGCGAGGTGGTCAACGACGGCGTGCTCGTCGGTTCCGGGCTCCTGCGCCGCGACGCGCTGGCGCGCATGGTCGCCGAGGACGCCGCCGGGCAGCGGGACTTCTCCAAGCATCTGTGGCATGTGCTGACCCTCGAGTACTGGTACCGCGACGCGACCTCCGGGTCCGGCGGGAACGCTCGCTCGGCGGCGTAGAAGACGGCTTAGAACAAGGGGACTTCGGGTGAAGCAGGTTGTACAGAACTACAAGAGCGGCGAGCTGGCGGTACTCGACGTGCCGGTGCCGGGGTGCAAGCCGGGCGGTGTACTGGTCCGCAGCGCCTACTCGCTGATCTCCACGGGGACCGAGCTCATGAAGGTGTCCGAGGCCGGGATGTCGATGCTGGGCAAGGCCCGCTCCCGGCCGGACCAGGTGGCCAAGGTCATGCAGAGCGTGGCCACCAACGGGGTGCCCGCCACCTACCGCAAGGTGATGGGCAAGCTGGACTCCTACACGCCGCTGGGCTACTCCCTGTGCGGGGTGGTCGAGCAGGTCGGCGCCGGGATCGACGACGTGAAGGTCGGCGACCTCGTGGCCTGCGCCGGCAACGAGCACGCGCTGCACGCCGAGCTGAACTGGGTGCCGAAGAACCTCTACGCCCCGGTGCCGGACGGTCTCGCGCCGCGGCACGCGGCCTTCGGCACCGTCGGGTCGATCGCGATGCAGGGCGTCCGCCAGGGCGAGCCGCAGCTCGGCGAGGTGGCACTGGTCGTCGGCCTCGGGCTGATCGGGCAGCTCGTGGTGCAGCTCCTCGTCGCCTCGGGGGTCCGCGTCGTCGGGGCCGACCCCGACCCGGCGCGCTGCGCACTCGCCGAGCGACTGGGCGCCGCGGCCTGCGGCGATCCCGCCTCCGCGGCCGTGGAAGCCGCCGTCGCCGAACTCACCGGCGGTCACGGCGTGGACCAGGTGTACCTGGCCGCCGGCGGCGGCAGCAACCAGCCCGTCGAGCTGGCCGCCAGGCTCTGCCGGGACCGCGGCCGGGTCGTCGACATCGGCAAGTGCCGCCTGGACCTGCCGTGGAACGCGTACTACGAGAAGGAGCTCGACGTCCGGTTCTCCCGCTCGTACGGCCCCGGGCGCTACGACCCGGAGTACGAGCTCGAAGGCCGGGACTACCCGATCGGCTACGTGCGCTGGACCGAGCGCCGCAACCTGGCGTGCTTCCTCGATCTCCTCGCCCGCGGCAGCGTCGACGTGGAACCGCTGGTCTCCCACATCGCCGACTTCGACGACGCCGTCGAGACGTACCGGCGCCTGAAGGACGGGGATCTGAAGGCCGTGGCCGTGCTGTTCCGGTACCCCGAGCAGAAGGAGGACTCGGAGGAAGCGGGGGAAACGGCAGCCCCGGCGATGGCCGTGCCCGCGGTGCGGCGCGGCGCGGGAGCGTCCGCCCCGGCCCGGTCCGCCGCCGCGCCGGTCCGGCTGGCGTTCGTCGGCGCGGGGAACTACGCGACGTCGATGCTGCTGCCGCACCTGGCACAGCGCGACGGCGTCGAGTTGTCCACGGTCGTCACCACGACGGCGCTGTCCGCGGCCAACGCGCAGCGGAAGTTCGGCTTCGCCGAAGCGACCACCGATCTCGACGCCGTGCTCGGCGACGACTCCATCGACGCCGTGTTCGTCGTCACCCGGCACAGCTCGCACGCCGAACTGACCCGCAGGGCCCTGCTGGCCGGCAAGACGGTGTTCGTGGAGAAGCCGCTGGCGCTCACCGAGGACGAACTGGCCGGTGTGCTCGCGGCGGTGGAGGAGTCCGGCAACGACCGGCTGCAGGTGGGCTTCAACCGCCGGTTCGCGCCGGTGCTGCAGGAGGCCGGGAAGCGGTTCGGTACCCGGACCGGGCCGGCGAGCCTCCGCTACCTGGTCAACGCGGGCCACCTCGGACACGGCAGCTGGTACCTCCAACAGGGCACCGAGGGCTCGCGGTTCGCCGGCGAGGGCGGCCACTTCATCGACACGGCGAGCTGGCTTCTGGACGCCGACCCGGTCTCGGTGTACGCGGTCGCCCCGTCCGGCAACGAGGACCTTCAGGTCCTGCTGCGCTATCCGGACGGATCCACCGCCTCCATCAGCTACGTCACCAACGGCGCTGCCGGATTCCCCAAGGAGACGCTGGACCTGGTCGCGGACGGCAAGGTGCTGCGGCTCGACGACTTCGTCCGTGCCTCGGTGTATTCCGACGGCACGGCCGGCCGTAAGCGGTGGGTCAGTTCGCGGCTGCCCAAGGCCCGCGACAAGGGCCAGTCCGCCGAACTGGCCGCGTTCGTCAAGGCAGTACGTACCGGAGGGCCGATGCCGGTGCCGCTGGAGTCGCTGGTCGCCACGACGGCGGCCACCCTCGCCGTGCAGGCCGGCCTGGCCGGTGGCGCGCCGGTGACGCTGGCGAGGGCACGATGACCATGAGCGCGGGCTGGTACCTGCGGCGGCTGTCCCGGATGGGGCCGGGGGAGATCGGCGGCCGGGCGGGTGACGCGGTGCGCAGACGGCGGTGGCGGTCGGCGCGGCCCGACTGCCCGGCCGTGACCGGCGCCCGGTTCACCGCGGTACTGCCCGCCGGGACGATCGCCGCGATACCTCCGGACGCCGCGAAGCGTCTCATCACCGAGGCGGACCGGCTGATGGACGGGCACGCCGAGTACTTCGGGGTGGTCCGCGACGATCTCGACGACCCGGACTGGTGGTGCGACCCGAAGACCGGGCGCCGGGCCCCGTGGGGCTACGCCTTCGACGTGCCGTACCGGAACGAGGACGCGGTCGGGGACATCAAGCAGATCTGGGAGCTGTCCCGGCATCAGTACCTCACCGTGCTCGCCGCCGCCTACGCGATCACCGGGGAGGAGCGGTACGCCGAGCGAGTGGCCGGACACCTGCGGTCCTGGTGGAGGGCCAACGCACCGCTGCGCGGCGTGCACTGGATCAGCGGCATCGAGCTGGGCATCCGGCTGCTGTCCTGGGTGTGGATCCGCCGGCTGCTCGACGGCTGGCCGGGCGCGGCCGGGCTGTTCGAGGACAACCCGGTGGCGCTGAGCCAGATCTGGCACCACCAGCGCTGGCTGGCCGCGTTCCCCAGCCGGGGGTCCTCGGCGAACAACCACGTCATCGCCGAGGCCGCCGGGCAGTTCGCCGCGGCCTGCGCGTTCGGGTGGTTCCCCTCCTCGGCGCGTTGGCGGGCCGACGCGCTGCGGTCGCTGGAGCGGCATCTGCGCGCCAACACCTTCGAATCCGGCCTCAACCGCGAGCTGGCCACCGAGTACCACGGTCTGGTGCTGGAGCTCGGCCTGGCCGCGGTGGCCGAGGCGGACGCCGCCGGCGTGCCGGTCCCCGAGTCGATCCGGCTGGTCCTGCTGCGGATGACCGACGCGCTCGCGGCCGTCGTGGACAACCGGCTGCGGCCGCCGCGCCAGGGGGACGCGGACGACGGGCACGGCCTGGTCGTGGACGGCGAGGGCACCGACCGCTGGGCCTCGCTGCTGGCCACCGGGGACGCCGTGTTCGGCCGACTGGCCTGGTGGCCGACGGTGACCGGCACCGACGTGCGCACCCCGCTGCTGGCCGCGCTCGTCCGGCCGTACCCGGAGAAGGGAACCGCACCGGCCGTGACCCGCCCGGCGAGCCGACCGGACCATTTCGCGGACGCGGGCATGACCATCCTGCGCGGCCCGGCGGAGATCTGGTGCCGCTGCGACGGCGGTCCGCACGGCTTCCTCTCCATCGCCGCGCACGGCCACGCGGACGCGCTGTCCGTGGAGGTACGGCACGACGGGGTCGACGTGCTCGCCGACCCCGGGACGTACTGCTACCACGGACAACCCGAGTGGCGGCAGTACTTCCGGTCGACCCTCGGCCACAACACCCTGCGACTGGACGGCGCCGACCAGTCCGTCTCCGGCGGCCCGTTCCTGTGGACCCGGCATGCCGTGAGCCGCGTCCTGGCCGCGGACACGTCCGAGGCCTCCGCCGGGGGGACGGCCCGCTGGTGTGCCGAGCACGACGGCTACCAGTCCTCCGTGCACCGCCGCCGGGTGGAGCTGACGGCCGCGAGCCAGGAGCTGCGGGTGGTCGACGAGGTGCGCGGCCCGCGCCGGGCCGTGGAACTGGCGTTCCACCTCGGACCGGCGATCGCCGCGGACCTGACGGGCGACCGGGCCCTGCTCACCTGGACCCGGGACGGCGAGGACCGTTCCGCGCTGCTCGACCTGCCCGGGGAGCTGAGCTGGGTGGCGCATCGCGGCGAGAGTGACCCGCCGCTGGGCTGGTACTCCGCCGGCTTCGGGCGCAAGGAACCCGCCACGACGCTGATCGGCACGGGCTTCGCCGACGGCGCGCAGGGGTTCACCACCGTACTCAGGTTCCACGGCTAGGGGGGGCGCGTGGGGATCAAGAGGCGGAACCGGGCGTGGGCGGCGGCACCGCTGGCGCTGGCCCTGCTGACGGCGACCGGCTGTGAGAGCACACCGGGCGCCGGGGCGGAGCCGAAGGCCGCGCCCTCCACGACCGCGGCCCGGTCCGTGGCCCGGGTGTGCGCCGAGCCCGCGGCCGGGCCGGCGAAGGCACCGGCGGGCGCGGTGACGGTCGACCCCGCGGTGGTCGGTGACCTGGCGGCGAAGACCAAGAACAGCCCCCCGCACACCACGTTCTGGCTTCGGCCGGGCAAGCACCGGCTCGAACCGGACCGCTACGCCCAGGTCATCCCGAAGAAGGGCGACCGCTACCTCGGTGCGCCGGGCGCGGTGCTCGACGGCCGGAAGAAGAACCAGTACGCGTTCGGCGGCAGCGCCCGCGACGTCACCATCCGCTACCTGACCGTGCAGCGGTTCGTGGCGCCGCCCGACGAGGGCGTGGTCAACCATGACTCGGCCGACGGGTGGCTGATCGAGAACGCGACGATCCAGAACAACTCCGGCGCCGGGCTGATGGCCGGTGCCCGGCAGCAGGTCCGCGCCAGTTGCCTGCGCGACAACGGCCAGTACGGCATGAACGCGTACAAGGGAACCGGCCGTATCACCGGCCTGGTGGTCGAGGGCAACGAGATCGTGGGCAACAACACCGGCGACTGGGAGCGGCGGCGGGAGGGCTGCGGCTGCACCGGAGGCATCAAGTTCTGGGCCGTCGACGGCGCCGACGTGAGCGGCAACTGGGTGCACGACAACCGTGGAACCGGACTGTGGGCGGACACCGACAACAACGACTTCCGCATCGAGAACAACGTGCTGGAGGCCAACGACGGTGCCGCGCTGATCTACGAGACCAGCTACAACGCCGTCATCAGGAACAACCTGATCCGGCGGAACAACTGGGTCGAGGGCCGCAGGGAGGCCGACCGCGGAGACACCTTCCCGTACGCGACCATCTACCTGTCCGAGTCCGGCGGCGAACCCCGGGTCAGGGCCCGCACCGACAAGATCGAGATCTCTCGGAACGTGCTGGAGGACAACTGGTCCGGGATCACCCTCTGGGAGAACGCCGACCGGTTCTGCAACAGTCCGGCCAACACCTCGTCCGGTGACTGCACCTTGCTGGTGCGGGACACCCACCGCTGCGCGAAGCCGGCGATCGCCACGGCACCGCTCTACTCCGACTGCCGGTGGAAGACCCAGCGGGTGGACATCCACGACAACCGCTTCGTGCTGGACAAGTCCGTCGTCGACTGCACGGTGAAGTGCGACCGGATGGCGGTGCTGGCCAACTACGGCACCTATCCGGACTGGTCGCCTTACCAGGGCAAGCGGGTCGCCGACGCGATCACCTACAAACAGCACAATCGCTGGCACGACAACGTCTACGTCGGACCGTGGAAGTTCGTCGCCCACGACCCGAGCCGGGTGCTCGACTTCGGGCAGTGGCAGTCGACGCCCGAGAAGCAGGACACCGGCAGCACCCTCGACCCCCGGGACGGTGGTTGAGATGGACGGAAACCCGCTGCGCGGCGGGCCGACGGGCGGGACGGACACGGCGGACACGCGGCCGGGCGCCGAACCGCGCCCCGGCGGCACACCGAAGGTCGCCGGGCTCGTCTGGGGGCTGCTGATCCTCAACACGCTCGGCTCCGCCGGGGCGAAGACCATCGTCCCGCTGCCCCGCTCCCTCATCCAGATGGTCACCATGGGCGCGCTGGTCGCCGCGTTCGCGCTGGCGCTCGCGGTCAACGTCCGGCTGCGCATCCGGGCCAGCTCCTTCGTCTTCCTGCTCACCTTGCTCCTGGTGCTGAGCGTGATCTCCAGCGCGAACCTGGAGTCCGGTTTCGGCGCGCTGTTCCGCTGCGCCCGGCTGGCGCTCTTCGTCGGCACGCTGTGGCTGCTCAGCCGCTGGTGGGACGGCGGCCTGACGTTCGTGCGGCATCACATCCGGATGTACTTCGCGGTGCTCGGGTCGGTGGCCGCCGGCCTGGTCGTCTCACCGGGCGCGGCGCTGCCCGACCTCTACGGCGGGCGGCTGGTCGGCGCGCTGTGGCCGCTCACCCCGCCGCAGATCGGACAGTACGCGGCGGTGATCATCGGGCTCACCGTGCTGCTGGTACTGGGGCGCCGGACCGACCGGGCCAGTGCGGTGGTGATCATCGTGCCGTCACTCGTCCTGCTCGCGCTGACCCATACCCGGACGGCCACGCTCGGCCTGCTCCTCGGGCTGGCGCTGGCCATCGGCTCGCTCGTCCTGACCAGCGCCGCCGCCCGCCGGTTCTTCGCCTGGGCGGTGGTGTGCGCCGCCGTGGCCGCGGTGGGGTTCGCCTCCGCGCTGCAGGCGTGGTTCCTGCGCGGGCAGAGCCAGGAGAACTTCTCCAGCCTCACCGGGCGGGCCAAGGTCTGGGCCGCCCTGCTGGCGGCACCCCGGACCACCACCGAGTACCTGTTCGGCGCGGGCCTGGGCGACAAGTCGTTCGGCGGGCTGCCGATCGACAACAGCTGGCTGGCCGTCTACAACGAGCAGGGTGTGACCGGCGTCGCCCTGGTGGCGGCGATCATCATCGTGCTGGGCGGTGTGGCGCTGCTGCGTCCGCCGTCGCTGTCGAGGGCCTGCGCGATCTTCCTGATCAGCTACTGCGCGATCGCCTCGTACACCGAGGCCGGGCTGGGCGACGCCTCGCCGTATCTGCTGCATCTGGCCCTGGCCGCCTCGCTGCTGGCGGCACCTGCCGCGGCCGCTCCCCTTCCGGTGCCCGCAGTCCCTCGAAGACGCGTCCCGCGATGGGCCCAGAGATCGGAGGTGACCTGAGCATGCACGTCCTCGTGGTGCACAACCGCTACGCCTCGGCGCAGCCGAGCGGGGAGAACAAGGTCGTCGACCAGGAGGTGGAGCTGCTGCGCGGGGCCGGCCACCGGGTCGAGGTGTTCGAGCGGCGCAGCGACGACATCGCCGCCCGGTCCCTGCTGGGCAAGGCCGCGATACCGCTGCTCGTGCCGTGGAACCCGGCGGTCCGCGCGGAGCTGGCCGCCACGCTGCGCACGCGGCGGCCGGACGTGGTGCACATCCACAACGTCTTCCCGCTCCTGTCGCCGGCGGTGCTGGCCGCCTGCGCCGACGCCGGCGTACCCGCCGTCGCCACGCTGCACAACTACACCCAGGTCTGCCCGCCCGGCACGCTTCAGCGGGACGGCCGGCCGTGCACCGAGTGCGTCGGTTCCACGCCGTTGCCCGCCGTCCGGCACGGCTGCTACCGCGGCTCCCGGCTGGCGACGGTGCCGCTCGCGGTCAGCCTGTCGGTCAACCGGCGGCGGTGGTGGTCCGGCGTGGAGCGGTTCTTCTGCATCTCCGCGGCGCAGCGCGAGGTGCTGGTGCGGTCGGGGATGCCGCCGGAGCGGCTGGCGGTGAAGCACAACTTCGTGCCCGAGCCGGGCGTCCGCCGGACGGGCGCCGGTGAGCACGTGCTCTATCTCGGCCGCCTCGCGGAGGCCAAGGGCGTGCGGCTGCTCATGGCCGCGTGGGACGAACTGGCCGCCGACGGCGGGGTGGGCGTCCCGCTCGTGATCGCCGGTACGGGGCCGCTGGAGCCGGAGGTGACCGCCTGGGCGGCGGGCCGGGAGGACGTCCGGTACGTCGGGCTCTACGACACGGCAGAGTGCCGGCAGACCATCGCGCGGTCGCTCGCCGTGGTGGCTCCCTCCACGTGGCTGGAGGCGTTCGGCCTGGTGGTCGTGGAGGCGATGGCGGCGGGGGTCCCGGTCGTCGCCGCCGGACACGGCGCCTTCGTCGAACTCGTCGAGGACGGGGTGACCGGGCTGCTGCACCGGCCGGGCGAGTCCGCGTCGCTCGCGTCCCGCATACGCCGGATCGCGGTCGAGAAGGACCGCAACCGGGAGATGGGCCGGGCGGCCCGGCGCCGTTACGAGCAGGGGTTCAGCCCTGCCGTCGGCCTCGAACGCCTGGTGGAGGGGTACCGCACCGCGATCGCGGGTCGGTCGGGCGGCGGGGACAGCCCGTCGCCGTCGGGGGACAACAGCACTGGCTCGCTGCGGGGACTGCCGCGCGAGCGGGATGGGGGGAAGTAGATGACACGATGCCGACTCTGCGGCTCGGCGGCTCTGGTGAGCGTCGTCGACCTGGGGGCGACCCCGCCGTGCGAGAGCTTTCTCGCCGCGGACCAACTGGACAGGCCGGAACCGGCGTACCCGCTGCACCTGCGGGTCTGCACGGACTGCTGGCTCGCGCAGATCCCACCGCTGATCACGCCGGAGGAGACGTTCAGCGAGTACGCGTACTTCTCCTCCTTCTCGACCTCCTGGGTGGAGCACGCGCGCACGTTCGTGGCCGACGCCGAACGGCGGCTGGGGCTGGGCTCCGACGCCTTCGTGGTCGAGGTCGCGAGCAACGACGGGTACCTGCTGAGGCATGTGGTGGACCGGGGGATCCGCTGCCTGGGCATCGAACCGTCGGTGAACGTCGGCGCCTCGGCGCGGGACGCGGGTGTGCCCACGCTCACGGAGTTCCTGTCCCCGGACACCGGCTCGGCCGTCCGCGCCGAGCACGGTCCGGCGGACCTGGTCGTGGCCAACAACGTGTACGCGCACATCCCCGACGTGGTCGGGTTCACGCAGGGGCTGCGTGCCCTGGTCGCCGACGACGGCTGGGTCTCCATCGAGGTGCAGCACCTGCTGACCCTGATCGAGGAGAACCAGTACGACACGATCTACCACGAGCACTTCCAGTACTACACGGTCGCGTCCGCGGCCCGGGCGCTGGCGAGCGGCGGACTCACGCTCGTGGACGTCGAGTTGCTGCCCACGCACGGCGGCTCCATCCGGCTGTGGGCCCGGCCCGCCGAGGTCGCCGGGGAGCCGAGCGGACGGGTGGCCGAGGTACTGGACCGGGAGAAGGCCGCCGGGCTGCAGGAGCTGTCCGGGTACACCGAGTTCTCCGCCCGGGTGGCCAAGGTGCGCCGGGACCTGCTGCGGTTCCTCATCGACGCGGCCGAACGCGGCGAGACGGTCGTCGGCTACGGCGCCCCGGGCAAGGGCAACACGCTGCTCAACCACTGCGGCATCCGGCCCGACCTGCTCGCGTACACGGTCGACCGCAACCCCTACAAGCACGGCAGGTTCACCCCGGGCACCCGCATCCCGATCCTGCCGCCCGAGCGGATAGCCGCCGACAGACCGGACTACGTCCTCGTCCTCCCGTGGAACCTGCGGGACGAGCTGGTCGAGCAGCTGTCCTTCGTGCACGAGTGGGGCGGCCGGCTGGTCTTCCCCATCCCGGAACTGAGCATTGTCGAGGTCAAGTCGTGAAGGTCGTTCTGTTCTGCGGCGGTTACGGGATGCGTATGCGCAACGGAACCTCCGACGACGTGCCCAAACCGATGGCGATGGTCGGCCCGCGGCCGCTGATCTGGCATGTCATGCGCTACTACGCGCACTTCGGGCACACGGAGTTCATCCTGTGCCTCGGGTACGGGGCACACCACATCAAGGACTTCTTCCTCAACTACGAGGAGACGACGTCCAACGACTTCGTGCTGCGCGGCGGGCGGACCGAGCTGCTGTCCACCGACATCGCCGACTGGACGATCACCTTCGCGCAGACCGGTGTCGAGTCGCCGATCGGGGAGCGGCTGCGCCGGGTGCGGCACCATCTGGACGGCGACGAGATGTTCCTCGCGAACTACGCCGACGTGCTCACCGACGCCCCGCTGCCGGAGATGATCGACCGGTTCGCCCGGCGCGACGCCGGTGCGTCGATGATGGTGGTGCCGCCGCAGTCGTCGTTCCACTGCGTGGACCTGGGCGAGGACGGTCTGGTGGGGGGCATCACCGCGGTGAGCGACATGCCGCTGTGGGAGAACGGCGGCTACTTCGTGCTCCGCCAGGAGGTCTTCGACCACATACCGGAGAACGGGGACCTGGTCGCCGACGGATGTGCCCAACTGGCCAAGCGCGGACGGCTGGTGGCGCATCAGCACCGCGGCTTCTGGAAGCCGACCGACACCGTGAAGGAGCGGGCGGCGCTCGACGACGCCTACACCCGGGGCGACCGCCCGTGGGCCGTGTGGGAACGGGACGGCGCGGGGGCGAGCGCGACCGGCGGCAGGAACGGCGCCGGAGCGACGGCGTGATCCGGCTCGGCGCAGGGCGCCTGGACCGGATCGTCGCGGTGGGCGCGCACTGCGACGACATCGCCATCGGCGCCGGCGGCACGCTGCTGACGCTGTGCCTCGCGCGACCGGGTGTCCGCGTCGACGCACTCGTGCTCTCCGGCGGTGGCGGCGAGCGCGAGCAGGAGGAACGGGCCGCGCTCGCCGCGTTCTGCCCGGGCGCCGATCTTCGGCTGACCGTGCTCAAGCTGCCGGACGGCCGGATGCCCGCGCACTGGGAGGAGGCCAAGGGCGCGGTCGAGGAACTGCGCGCCCGGACGGAGCCGGATCTCGTCCTCGGCCCGCGCACGGAGGACGCCCACCAGGATCACCGGAGCCTGGCGAAGCTGCTGCCCACCGCGTTCCGCGACCACCTCGTGCTCGGCTACGAGATCGTCAAGTGGGACGGCGATCTCGGCCGTCCGGCTGCGTACCAGCCGCTGTCGCCGGAGACCGCCGAACAGAAGGTGCGGCTGCTGCAGGAGCACTACCCCTCGCAGCGGCACAGGCCCTGGTTCGACCGGGAGGCCTTCCTCGGCCTCGCACGGATCCGCGGCATCGAATGCCACACGCGCTACGCCGAGGCGTTCGACATCACCAAACTCACTCTCGACCTGGGGGAATGAACCTTGCGCGTACTGCTGACCGGACACCAGGGCTATCTGGGCACCGTGATGGCCCCGATCCTCGCGGCCGCCGGGCACGAGGTCGTCGGTCTCGACTCCGGCCTGTTCGCCGACTGCGTGCTGGGCCCGACGCCCGCCGACCCGCCGGGACCGCGGGTGGACCTGCGCGACGTCACGGCCGAGCACGTGGCCGGTGTGGACGCCGTGATCCACCTGGCCGCGCTGTCCAACGACCCGCTGGGATCGCTGGCGCCGGACCTCACCTACGACATCAACCACCACGCCTCCGTGCGGCTGGCACGGCTGGCCCGCGACGCCGGGGTGCGGCGCTTCCTGTACGCGTCGACCTGCTCCGTCTACGGCGCCGCCGGCGGTGACGACCTGGTGACCGAGGACGCCCCGCTGTGCCCGGTGACGCCGTACGCGGAATCCAAGGTGCGGGTGGAGGAAGACCTGCAATCGCTCGCAGACGGCGACTTCAGCCCGGTATATATGCGCAACGCCACCGCCTTCGGCTACTCGCCCCGGCTGCGCGCCGACATCGTGCTGAACAACCTGGTGGGGCACGCCCTGCTGTCCGGCGAGGTCCTCGTGCTCTCCGACGGCACCCCCTGGCGCCCGCTGGTGCACGCCGCCGACATCGCACGGGCCTTCACGGCCGCGCTGACCGCTCCGCGCGAGGCGGTGCACGACCGGGAGTTCAACATCGGCAGCGAGATCAACAACGTCACGGTCGCCGAGATCGCCGAGCAGGTCGCCGAGGCGGTGTCCGGCTCGAAGGTGGTGATCACCGGGGAGAACGGTGCCGATCCTCGTTCGTACAGGGTTGACTTCTCCCGGTTCCGCGCCGCGGTTCCCGGCTTCGACTGCGAGTGGACGGTGAAGCAGGGCGCGCTCGAACTCGCCGACGCCTACCGGAAGCACGGGCTGACCCGGGAGAGCTTCGAGCAGCGCTTCACCCGGCTTGCCGTGCTGCGCGCGGCGTCCGACGCCGGCACCGTCGACGACACCCTGCGGTGGCGCCGATGAGCACGGCGGGCCAGGAGATGCACGCGCTGGTGGAGCGGATGTACCCGCTGTGCCGGAGCATCACCGGAGACGGTGTGCGCGCCACCCTGGACATCGTCGGCGAGTACGTCCCGCTGCAGACGCACGAGGTGCCGACGGGGACCCAGGTGCTCGACTGGACGGTGCCCCAGGAGTGGAACATCCGGGACGCGTACATCGCCGACCCCGCGGGCAACCGGGTCGTCGACTTCGCCGCGTCCAGCCTGCACGTGCTCGGCTACAGCGTGCCGGTGTCGGCGACCATGCCGCTGTCCGAGCTGCGCGAGCACCTGTACACCCTGCCCGACCACCCGAACTGGGTTCCGTACCGCACCAGTTACTACAAGCCGGAATGGGGGTTCTGCCTGGCCCAGGAGACCCTGGACGCCCTGCCGGACGGCGAGTACGAGGTGCGCGTCGACTCCACCCTCGCCGACGGCCATCTCACCTACGCCGAGCACGTGGTCCCCGGGCAGGTCGCCGACGAGGTGATCGTCTCCTGCCATGTCTGCCACCCGTCGCTGGCCAACGACAACCTGGCCGGCATCGCGGTGGCGACGTTCCTGGCCCGCGCCCTGACGCGGGAAACGCCTTACTACACCTACCGGTTCATCTACGCGCCCGGCACCATCGGGGCGATCACCTGGCTGGCCCGCAACGCGGAACGGGTGGACCGGGTCAAGCACGGGCTGGTGCTGGCCTGCGCGGGCGACTCGGGCCAACTGACGTACAAGCAGAGCAGGCGCGGCGACGCGGAGATCGACCGGGTGATGCGGCACGTGCTGGCCTCCTCCGAACGCCCGCACCAGGTCAACGAGTTCACCCCGTACGGGTACGACGAGCGGCAGTACTGCTCGCCCGGGTTCGACCTCGGCGTGGGCTCGCTCAGCCGGACCCCGTACGCCGGGTACCCCGAGTACCACACCTCGGCGGACAACCCGGACTTCGTGACCCCGGAGGCGATGGCGGACACGCTCGCCGTGTGCCGCGAGGCGTTCGCCGTCCTGGACCGCAACCGGAGCTACGTCAACCTCAGCCCCTACGGCGAGCCCCAGCTCGGCCGCCGCGGGCTGTACGACTCGCTCGGCGGCCGCAGCGACGCCAAGCAGGCCCAGTTGGCGATGCTCTGGGTGCTCAGTCTCTCCGACGGCGAGCACAGTCTGCTGGACGTCGCCGAGCGGTCCGGGCTGCCGTTCGACACCGTCGCCGCCGCGGCCGACGCCCTGTGCGGCGCCGAACTGATCAAGGCATGAGGCCGATGACCACCGAGGGGGAGAAGACGACGCCGTCGGCGGTCCCGGGCGGATCCACCCTGCGGACCGCCAAGCGGGCCATGGTCGGCCGGCTGTCCTGGGGACTGGCCGACCAGGCGGCCTCCAGCGTGAGCAATTTCGCGGTGGGCATCTACGTGGCCCGCTCGCTGGGAGTGACCGCGTTCGGCGTGTTCAGCCTCGCCTGGGTGACGTACGGCGTGGTGCTCAACGTCTCCCGCGGGTTGGCCACCGACCCGCTCGTGGTGCGCTTCAGCGGCGTGCCGGACACGTCCTGGCGCGGGGCGGTGGGCCGGTCGACGGGTACCGCGCTCGGCGTCGGGGCCGCCCTCGGCGCGGTGTGCCTCGTGGCCGGGCTCGGCCTCGGCGGCCGCGTGGGACCGGCGTTCGCCGCCCTGGGGATCATGCTGCCCGGGCTGCTGCTCCAGGACGCCTGGCGGTTCTCGTTCTTCGCCGCCGGCGCCGGGCGGAAGGCGTTCGTCAACGACGTCGTCTGGGGGGTCGCGCTCGTCCCGGCCCTGGTGGTGGCGGCCAGGGTGGGCAGCGTGGCCGCTTTCGTGCTCGCCTGGGGCGCGTCCGCGACGGTGGCGGCGGGGTACGGCTACATCCAGTCCGGCATCCGGCCCCGGACGACCGAGGCGCGCGACTGGCTGCGCGAACAACGCGATCTCGGCTACCGGTACCTCGTCGAGAACGTGAGCCTCAGCGGCGCGAGCCAGCTGCGGGCGTACGGCCTCGGGGCGATCGTCGGGGTGAGCGCGGTGGGCGCGGTGCGGGGCGCCGAGCTCCTGCTCGGCCCGTTCCTGGCGGTGCTCATGGGGCTCTCGCTGGTCACCGTCCCGGAGGCGGCGCGGGTGCTGCGGCAGGCCCCGCATCAACTGGGCAGGTTCTGCCTCCTCCTCGGCGGGGGCCAGGCCGCCGGCGCGCTGCTCTGGGGCGCGGCTCTGCTGCTGATGCCCGGCCGGTTCGGCGAGGCGGTGCTCGGCGACGTCTGGCACTCCTCCTCGGAGCTCATCGTGCAGATCACCTTCAGCGTCGCGGGAGCGGGCCTCGGCACCGGCGCGGCGGCCGGGCTGCGCGCGCTCGGCGCGGCCCGGCGCAGCCTGCGCTGCCAGTTGTTCGCCTCCGCCTGCTACATCGGCGGCGGCCTCGGCGGAGCGGCCGTCGCCGGCACGGCCGGCTCGGCCTGGGGCGTCGCCGCCGCGACCATCAGCGGCTCGGCCGTGTGGTGGCTGCAACTGCGGTCCGCCCTGAACGAGCGCCACCGCGCTCCCATCCCCGAAGTGAGGACCTCATGAACGCCCGACCCAGGCTGAGCATCGGCCTGCCCGTGTACAACGGCGAGGAGTACCTGGCCGAGTCGTTCGACGCCCTGCTCGGCCAGACCTACGAGGACTTCGAGCTGGTCGTCTCCGACAACGCCTCGACCGACGGGACCGAGGAGATCTGCCGCAAGTACGCCGCGCGGGACTCACGCATCCGGTACCTCCGGCTGCCCCGGAACATCGGCGCCACGCCGAACCACAACCATGTGTTCGCCGAGTCCCGCGGCGAGCTGTTCAAGTGGGCCTCGCACGACGACCTGTACGGCCGGGACCTGCTGCTGCGCTGCGTCCAGGCGCTGGACGAGCGGCCGGAGATGATCCTCGCGCACACCGGCCAGGCGGTCATCGACGGCGACGGCAAGGTGAAGGTCCCCTACGAGTACACGCTCGCCACCGACTCCCCGAACGCGCCGGAGCGCTTCCGCAGTCTGCTGTTCGAGCCGGGTGGCGACGACTTCTACGGGGTGATGCGGGCCGACATGCTGCGCCGGGTGAAGCCGCTCGACAGCTACCACCACGCGGACCGTACGTTCGTCGCCGAGATCACCCTGCACGGGGCCTTCCACCAGGTGCCGGAGCTGCTGTACTTCCGCCGCGACCACCCCACGCGCGCCGAGCGGGCGAACCCTTCCAAGCGCTCCCGGTGCGTCAACCTGGACCCGCGCCGGGCAGGCCCGCTGCACCCGACGCCCCGGCTGCTCGCCGAGTACCTGTGGGGTTTCGTCGCGGCGATCCGGCGGGCGCCGCTGTCCCCCGCCGACCGGCGCGCGTGCTACCGCCACCTGGCCGCGTGGATGACCAGCCGGGTCCGGCCGGGCGCCGGTGAGCGGGTCGAGGACCGCGCCCCGGTCGACCCGGGCCGGGTCACCGTCTCCGTCGACGCGCTGGTCGCGGGCCGTGACGGGCGGCGGACATGACGGCCGCCGACGGGGCCCCGGTGCGTGTCGGGGTGTTCGGCCTGCTCGGCTCCGGCAACCTCGGCAACGACGGATCGCTCGAAGCCGTGCTCGGCTACCTCCGCGCCGAACACCCGGATGTGGTCGTGGACGCGCTGTGCGGCGGACCCGAGGCCGTGACGACCCGGTTCGGGATCCCCGCGACGCGGCTGCACTGGTACCGCGGGGAGTACCGGACCGCTTCCCGTGCGGGCGCTGTCGCGGCGAAGGGGCTGGGCAAACTCGTCGACGTCTTCCGCACCGCCTCCTGGGTGCGCCGGCACGACGTGGTGATCGTGCCGGGCATGGGCGTCCTGGAGGCGACCCTGCCGCTGCGGCCGTGGGGCTTCCCGTACTCGCTGTTCCTGCTCTGCGCGAGCGGCCGGCTGCTGCGCACCCGGGTGGCGCTGGTCGGCGTCGGGGCCGCGCCGATCGGGAACCGGCCGACCCGGGCCCTGGTGCGCTGGTCGGCGCGGCTGGCCGCGTACCGGTCGTACCGGGACGCGCAGTCCCGTGAAGCGATGCGGGCGATGGGCGTGGACACCGCGCGCGACGAGGTCTACCCGGACCTCGCGTTCTCCCTGCCGACGCCGCCGACGAGCGCGCCCTGGGACCCGTCGGCCCCACCGGGCCCGGTCTGCGTCGGCGTCATGGACTTCCACGGCGGCAACGACGACCGCGCCCGGGCGGACGAGATATACCGGCGCTACCTCGACGGGACGACCCGGTTCGTCCGCACGCTGGCCGAGGAGGGCAGGACCGTCCGGCTGCTCACCGGTGACCAGTGCGACACGTCGGTCGTCGCCGCGATACTCGGCGCGGTGGACTCGCCGCTGGTCACCGCCGCCGAGCCGTCCTCGCTGACCGACCTGATGAAGGAGATGGCGGCTGCCGACACCGTGGTGGCGGTCCGGTACCACAACCTGATCTGCGCGCTGAAGACCGGTACGCCGGTGCTCGCTCTCTGCTACGCGGCGAAGAGCGACTCGCTCATGGAGGAGATGGGCCTCGGCGCCTACCGCCACCCGGCGCGCGAGGTCGACGCGGACCGGCTGCTCGAACAGTTCCGTGCGCTGGAGAAGAGTTCGGCCGAGCTGAGGCGGACGCTCATCGAGCGGAACCTGGCCGCCGCCCGGCGACTCGACCACCAGTTCGCCTCCTTGACCGCGGCCCTGTTCCCGGCGACCGGCCACGCCCCCACCTCACGGAAGGCTCCATGAAAGCGACCGAAGTCCCCGAGATCACCGGCGCATACCTCTTCGAGCCGACGCCGTACGCCGACGAACGCGGCTTCTTCTGCCGCACGTTCGACGCCGACGTGGTCCGCTCGGTGGGCCTCGACCCGGACGCCTTCATCCAGGACAGCCTGTCCCGCTCGGCCGGGGGCGTGCTGCGCGGCCTGCACCTGCGGTCCGGCGCGGGCGAGGCCAAGCTGGTGCGGTGCTCGTACGGGAGGATCTTCGACGTCGTCGTGGACCTTCGGCCCGAATCGCCGACGTACCGCAACCGGGCCTTCTTCGAGTTGTCCGGCGAGACGCAGGCGACCCTGTACATCCCGGCGGGGTGCGCGCACGGCTTCCAGGCGCTGACCGCGACCGCCGACACCTCGTACAAGATCGACCGTCCGCACGATCCGGCCGAGGACGTGACGATCGCCTTCGACGACCCGGAGCTCGCCATTCCCTGGCCGCTGCCGGTCACCTCGATGTCCCAACGGGACCGGGAGGCGCCGAGCCTCGCCAAGGTCCTGCAGCACAGAGAAAGCTGAGGTCTGCGTGCCCACCGAAGACACCCAAGAACTCCTCCTCCCCCGCTCGCGGATGGCGAACGAGCGGCTGCACGCCATGATCCCGGGGGGCGCGCACACCTATGCCAAGGGCGACGACCAGTATCCCGACAACCTGGCCCCGGTCATCAGCCACGGCCGCGGTGCCCACGTGTGGGACATCGACGGCAACCGCTACATCGAGTACGGCTCCGGTCTGCGGTCGGTCAGCCTCGGCCACGCCCACCCGCGCGTGATCGAGGCGGTGCGGCGGGAACTCGACCGCGGCAGCAACTTCGTCCGGCCGTCCATCGTGGAGGTCGAGGCCGCGGAACGCTTCCTGGCCACGGTGCCGACCGCCGAGATGGTGAAGTTCGCGAAGAACGGCTCCGACGCCACCACCGCCGCGGTGCGCCTCGCCCGCGCCGCCACCGGACGCCCGCGGGTGGCCCTCTGCGCCGACCATCCGTTCTTCTCCGTCGACGACTGGTTCATCGGCACCACGCCGATGTCCGCCGGTGTCCCGGCGGTGACCAACGAGCTCACCGTGACGTTCCCGTACGGGGATCTGGCCGCCACGGAGGAGCTGCTCACCCGGTACCGGGACGAGGTCGCCTGCCTGGTCCTCGAACCCGCCACCCACACCGAACCGCCGCCCGGGTACCTCGCCGGTCTGCGCGAACTGGCCGACCGGCACGGCTGCGTACTGGTCTTCGACGAGATGATCACCGGCTTCCGCTGGTCCGAGGCGGGCGCCCAGGGCCTGTACGGCGTCGTCCCCGACCTCTCCACGTTCGGCAAGGCGCTGGGCAACGGATGCGCCGTCTCCGCGCTGGCCGGGCGCCGCGATCTGATGGAGCTGGGCGGGCTGCGTCACCCCGGCGACCGGGTGTTCCTGCTGTCGACCACGCACGGTGCGGAAACTCACTCCCTGGCGGCCGCCATGGCCGTGCAGGCCACCTATACCGAGGAGGGCGTCACCGCGCGGCTGCACGCCCTCGGCGAGCGGCTGGCCGCCGGGGTCCGCGACGCCGCGTCCGCCATGGGAGTCGGCGAGCACATCGTCGTCCGGGGCCGGGCCAGCAACCTGGTCTTCGCCACCCTCGACGAGAACCGGCAGCCGTCGCAGCGGTACCGCACCCTGTTCCTGAGCCGGCTCCTCGCGGGCGGGGTGCTGGCCCCGTCGTTCGTGGTGAGCAGCGCGCTCGACGACGCCGACATCGATCACACCGTCGACGTGGTGGCCCAGGCCTGTGCGGTGTACCGCAAGGCACTGGACGCCGCCGACCCCACCCCCTGGCTGGCCGGACGACCGGTGAAGCCGGTGTTCCGCCGGCTGGCGTGACGCGACGTCAGCGACGCTCCCGGCGAACGGCGTCGGCCGTCCGGCCGACCAGCGGGTCAGCCGGACGGTCGGCCGGCGGGTCAGCCGGACGGTCGAGCGGCCGGTCAGCCACCCGGTCGACCAGCCACGCGGTCGCCGGTACCACCGCCAGCGCGGTGCACCAGCCTCCGAGGACGTCGGTCGGGTAGTGCGCGCCCAGGCCCACCTGCGCCCAGCCCATGGCGGTGCCGGCGACCAGCGCCGCGCCGAGCACGAGCAACGTGCCGCTCTTCCGGCCGAGGCCGAGCCGGCCGGTCGCGAGCAGCGTCACCACGAGGGCGAGCGAGGTGGCGAAGGCGGTGTGCCCGCTCGGGTAGGACAGGTTCCCGCCGTGGATGGTGCGTCCCACCAGGGACTTGAGCAACGTCGCCGTGCCCACGCTCACGCCGGCGCCCGCCACGACGAGCACCGCCGCGCGAGGACGCCGAAGCAGCAGGCAGCCCGTCACGGTGGCCGCGACCAGCGTCGCCGCTCCCACGGGCTCCCCCAAGAAGTCCAGGGCCAGAGCGACCTGCCGCCAGGGCGACCGCACACCGTCCACCACCGCCAGGATCCGCGCGTCCAGCGTGCCGGGCCCGCTGTCGCCGGCGTACCGGACCCCGAGGACGACGACCACCAGCGCGGCCAGGGCCGCGATCGGCCCGAGCAACGGGCGCAGGGCCGGGGGCAGCGCCGCGGGCGGCGGCCGGCCGGTCACCCGCCCACCACGGGCCGGGCAGCGTCCGGCGGACCCGGCCGCCGACACCTGGACCGGCAACCGCGCCCCAGGTCGGCGAGGCGGTCGCCGCGCCCCACGTCGGCGGGGCGGTGGCTCTCCCCCGGGCCGGGGAGCGCGCGCACCACCCACCGCTCACCGTGCTCTGGCAGTCGGCGGATGCGATGCACCTCCCCCTCCCGTCGGGGCGAACACGTCGAGTGCGAACTGGGCCGGGCACCCGCCACCCTAGCCAACAACGCGGCCGCGGCGAGCCGCCGTCGGAAAACGGTGCCGGGCGCGAGCCGGGACGTGCGCCGCCCGGACCGGAAGGCCGGAGGACCGGAAGGCCCGAGGACCGGAAGGCCGGAAGGCCGGAGGACCGGACCGCGAGGTCGACCGCGCCGCGGACCGCTCGCCGCCACAGTGCGCGACGACGATAGGGCCGGTTCGCACTTACCGTCGGCCCTCCCTGGCGGTAACCATAGGAAAGGCTGTTTGGCCAGCTATGACCTGAATGAGCTGATTCCCAGGAGGGCTCATGGACGCCCCGACCGCGACGACGGCCGAACCCGTCGCGCAGGACGAAGCGCAGGACGACCCGACCGTCCACATTCTCTGGATCAACGCGGGGCTGAGCTGCGACGGGGACTCCGTCTCGCTGACCGCCGCGACCCAGCCGAGCATCGAGGAGCTGGCGCTCGGTGCCCTGCCGGGACTGCCCAAGGTGGCGGTCCACTGGCCCCTGATCGACTTCGAGTGCGGACCCGTACAGGGCGCGGACAATTTCGTCGAGTGGTTCTTCAAGGCCGACCGGGGCGAGCTGGAGCCCTTCGTGCTGGTCGTCGAGGGATCGATACCGAACGAGCGGGTCAAACCGGAGGGCTACTGGTGCGGCTTCGGGGACGATCCGGAGACGGGCCAGCCGATCACCACCAGTGAGTGGCTGGACCGGCTGACCCCGAAGGCGCTCGCCGTCGTCGCCATCGGGACCTGTGCGACGTACGGCGGTATCCACGCGATGGCCGGCAATCCGACCGGCGCGATGGGGGTGCCGGACTATCTGGGCTGGGAGTGGAAGTCCAAGGCGGGCATTCCGATCGTCTGCATCCCGGGCTGCCCGGTGCACCCCGACAACGCCTCCGAGACCCTGCTCTACCTGCTGTACCAGGCGGCGGGCGCGGCACCCATGATCCCGCTGGACGAGGAGCTGCGGCCGACCTGGCTGTTCGGCGCCACCGTCCACGAGGGCTGCGACCGGGCCGGCTACTACGAGCAGGGACAGTTCGCCTCCGAGTACGGATCGCCGGAGTGCCTGGTCAAACTCGGCTGCTGGGGTCCGGTGGTCAAGTGCAACGTGCCCAAGCGCGGCTGGATCAACGGCGTGGGCGGCTGCCCGAACGTCGGGGGCATCTGCATCGCCTGCACCATGCCGGGCTTCCCCGACAAGTTCATGCCGTTCATGGACGAGCCGCCGGGCGGCCATGTGTCCGCGACGGCGAGCGGTATCTACGGCTCGGTCATAAGACGACTGCGGAACATCACCGCGAAGACCGTCGACAAGGAACCGAAGTGGCGCGGCAAGGGCGAGGAGCTCACGACCGGCTACCAGGCCCCGTGGTGACCACGGTTACCCGCTGAGCATGACACTCGACAGGAAGGCGGCGCGGCACCATGGCGACGGCGACGAACAAGCCTGCCGGTGACGGCCTCACGGAGATGTCGTGGGACCCGATCACCCGCATCGTGGGCAGTCTCGGCATCCACACCAAGATCGACTTCAAGGCGAAGCGGGTCGCGGAGTGCTACAGCACCTCGTCCGTCTTCCGCGGGTACAGCGTGTTCATGCGCGGCAAGGACCCGCGCGACGCGCACTTCATCACCAGCCGGATCTGCGGCATCTGCGGCGACAACCACGCCACCTGCTCCGTGTACGCCCAGAACATGGCGTACGGCGTGGCACCCCCGCACCTCGGCGAGTGGATCATCAACCTCGGCGAGGCCGCGGAGTACATGTTCGACCACAACATCTTCCAGGAGAACCTGGTCGGCGTGGACTACTGCGAGCGGATGGTCCGCGAGACCAACCCCGGAGTGCTCGAACTCGCCGAGCGCACCGAGGCCCCGCACGCGGCCGACCACGGCTACCGCACCATCGCCGACATCATGCGCTCGCTCAACCCGCTGGAGGGCGAGTTCTACCGTGAGGCGCTCCAAGTGAGCCGCTACACACGGGAGATGTTCTGTCTGATGGAGGGCCGCCATGTGCACCCCTCCACGCTCTACCCGGGCGGTGTCGGCACGGTCGCGACCATCCAGCTCTTCACCGACTACCTGACCCGGCTCACCCGCTACGTGGAGTTCATGAAGCGGGTCGTCCCGCTCCACGACGACCTCTTCGACTTCTTCTACGAGGCCCTGCCCGGGTACGAGGAAGTGGGCAGGCGCCGGGTGCTGCTGGGCTGCTGGGGCGCGCTGAACGACCCGGAGTACTGCGACTTCCAGTACGCCAACATGGAGAACTGGGGCCGGCGGATGTTCGTCACCCCGGGCGTCATCGTGGACGGCAAGCTGGTCACCAACAGCCTCGTCGACATCAACCTCGGCATCCGCATCCTGCTCGGCAGCTCGTACTACGAGGACTGGTCGGGCATGGAGAAGTTCGTCGAGCGGGACCCGCTGGGCAACCCCGTCGACGAGCGGCACCCGTGGAACCAGCACACCATCCCGGCCCCGCAGAAGCGGGACTTCGACGACAAGTACAGCTGGGTGATGTCACCGCGCTGGTTCGACGGCACCGACCATCTGGCGCTGGACACCGGTGGCGGCCCGATCGCGCGGCTGTGGTCCACGGCGCTGTCCGGGCTCGTCGACATCGGCTACATCAAGGCCACCGGGCACAGCGTGCAGATCAACCTGCCGCGCACGATGACCAAGCCGGAGATGGCGCTGGAGTGGAAGATCCCGCAGTGGAGCAACGCCCTCGAACGCAACCGGGCCCGTACCTACTTCCAGGCGTACGCCGCCGCTGCCGCCCTCCACTTCGCCGAGCAGGCGATGGAGGAGGTGCGCGCCGGACGCACCCAGACCTGGGAGAAGTTCGACGTGCCGGACGAGTCGATCGGCTGCGGCTTCACCGAGGCGGTCCGGGGCGTCCTCTCCCACCACATGGTGATCAGGGACGGCAAGATCGCCAACTACCACCCGTACCCGCCGACTCCGTGGAACGGCAGTGTGCGCGACAGCTACGGCACACCGGGCCCGTACGAGGACGCGGTGCAGAACACGCCCATCTTCGAGGAGAACCCGCCCGACACCTTCAAGGGCATCGACATCATGCGGGCCGTCCGCAGCTTCGACCCCTGCCTGCCGTGCGGCGTGCACATGTACGTCGGTGGCGGGAAGACCGTCCAGCAGACGCACATGCCGACGGGGCTGAGCGGACTGGCGGTCTGACCTTCCCCCGGGATCCGTACCTTCACCAAGGTCCGGACTCCCCGGAAACCGACCTCCCGCACGATCTGACCTTCCTCAGAAGAGGGGTTTGCCGATGGCCGGACAGGAGACGGGCGAGCGGATAGGCGCGCTGCTCGACGAGCTGGCGCAGCAGGCGGGACCGGAGGCGCGCGACACCGCGGACGAACTCGTGCGCTGCCTCATGGAGTTCTACGGCGAGGGCCTGGCCCGGACCGTACGCCTGCTGCGCTCCGCCCCGGACGGCGCGGATCCCCTCGCCGTCCTCACCGCCGACGAACTCGTCAGCGATCTGCTGATCCTGCACGATCTGCATCCCGAGGACACCGCGACCCGGGTGGGCCGCGCCCTCGACAAGGTCCGCCCCTACCTCGGCTCGCACGCGGGCGACGTCGAGGTGGCCGGGCTCGATCTGGAGGCGGCGGACGGTCCGACGCTGCGGCTCAGACTGCGCGGCAGCTGCGACGGCTGCCCGTCCTCCACCCAGACCGTGCGCTGGACCATCGAGGAGGCGGTCGCCCGGATCGCACCCGAGGTCGAGCACATCGAGGTCGAGGGAATGGCCGAGGAGAGCCCGCAGCCCGCGTTGCTCCAGATCCTGCCGCACCGCCCGGACGACGCTCCAGGCGATCCGGCTCCTTCCCCGGAACCCGGCGATCCGGCGCGCTGGTACACCCTGGGCCCCCACGCACTGCCCCTGGGCGAGAGGGCCACCGGGGTCACCGAGGTCGCCGGCCGCACCCTGCTGCTGGTCCGTCTGCCGGGGCAGCTCTACGCCTATCGCGACCGCTGCCCGGTCTGTGCCGCCAGCCTCGCTCCGGCGGCACTGGACGGCGAACTGCTGCGGTGCGCGGGCTGCGCCGCCGAGTTCGACGCGCACCGGGCGGGCCGGGGAGACCGGGGCCACCTGGAGCCCGTACCGCTGCTGGAGGAGGACGGGTCGGTACGGGTGGCACTGCCCGGCGAGCTGCTGGGGGCGGGGCCATGACCACCGACGTGCTCAAGCAGTTCACCCGCAGGCCGCCGCCCGAGGGCGAGCGCTGCGACCTGTGCGGGGAACCGCTGCCCGCCGCGCACCGGCATCTCGTCGACACCTCCAGACGGTCCCTCAAGTGCGCCTGTCCGCCCTGCCATCTCCTCTTCCTCCGGCCGGGCGCGGGGCAGGGCCGCTTCCGGGCGGTCCCGGACCGGTATCTCACCGATCCCGGCTTCGTCCTGGACGAGGCGGACTGGAACCGGCTGCAGATCCCGGTCGCGCTCGCCTTCTTCTTCCGCAACTCCGAACTCGACCGGCTCGCGGCCTTCTACCCGAGCCCGGCGGGCGCCACGGAGAGCGAACTCGATCCGGAGACCTGGGACTCGGTGCTCGGACGCAGCCGGCTCGCGGAGCTGCTGGAACCCGATGTGGAGGCGCTGCTGCTGCACCGCGGACGCGGCGGCTCGGTGACGTGCACGCTCGTCCCGGTCGACGTCTGCTACGAGCTGGTCGGCCGGATGCGGCTGCACTGGAAGGGCTTCGACGGCGGCACGGAGGCACGCGCGGACATCGAGGAGTTCTTCGAGCGGATCACGGCGGCCGCCCGTCCGCTGACGAACGCGGGGAGCGCGGAGAACCCCGGGGGTACCCCGTGACCGATCTCCAGTTCACCTGCACCGGGGTGCGCCCCGAGCCCTACGGAGCCGGGCCGACACTGCTGTTCGGGCTGCGCATCGAGGAGGCCGATCACCAGCCCGTGCACGCCGTCGCGCTGCGCTGCCAGATCCGTATCGAGCCCGCCGGACGGTCCTACGATCCGGACGAGGTCGGCATGCTGGGCGACCTGTTCGGCGAGCCGAGCCGCTGGAGCAGCACGCTCAAGCCGTTGCAGTTCACCCACGCCTCCATCACCGTACCGGCGTTCACCGGCTCTACGGAGGTCGACCTCCCGGTGCCCTGCACCTACGACACCGAGGTCGCGTCCGCTTCGTACTTCCGGGCGCTGTCCCGCGGTGAGATCCCGCTGCTCCTGCTCTTCTCCGGCACGGTGTTCACCGGCCGGGACGGTTTCCGGGCCGAGCCGGTGCCGTGGCACAAGGAGACGGCGTACCGGATGCCGGTGGACGTGTGGCGGAACATGATCGAGCAGTACTTCCCCAACTCGGGCTGGCTGCGCGTCCGGCTGGACGTGCTGGACGCCCTGCGCCGCTACCGCTCCTCGCGCGCGCTGCCGTCCTGGGAGCGGGTCTTCGAGGAACTCCTCGCCACCGCCGACGCGAAGAAGGGGGCCGACTGAGATGAGCAATCCCCTGGAGAGCCGTTTCGAGCAGGCCCGCGCGGTGGCCGACGCCGTCCTGTTCGAGGGATACGTCCTCTACCCCTACCGCGCCTCGGCCGCGAAGAACCAACTGCGCTGGCAGTTCGGCGTCCTGGTGCCGCCCGCCTGGACCGCCACGACCGGGGAGCACTCCGTGCAGCGCACCGAGTGCCTGTTGGAACCCCGCGACGGCGACCGGCTCCACGCCGAACTGCGCTTCCTGCACGTACGGCGGCGCACGGTCGAACGGCTCGACCCCGACGGGGGCTACACGGAGGTCCCCGAACTCGACCTTCCCGACCGGGTGTTGGTGCCATGGGACGAGGGGCACGAGGAGCGTGTCCTGATCCATGAGACGTTCGCCGAACTGACGGGTGATCAATTCGCCGCCCACGCCGTACGGTTCGACCTGCCGGACGCCGTCGAATACGAGCCGGTCACCGACGCCGAGGGCCGGACGCTGGGCCGCCTGGTGCGGCGCAGGCGGCGACTCACCGGCGAACTGCGCCCGCGCGTCGAGGAGTTGCCGGGCCCCTACCGGGTGCTGCGGCTCACGGTGAGCGTGCACAACACCACCACCGCACCGGAGCACGCCGGTACCGACCGCGAGACCGCCCTCGCCCACAGCCTGATCGGCACCCATCTGCTGCTCGGCGTCCCCGGCGGACGGTTCCTGTCCCTGACCGACCCGCCCGAGTGGGCCCGCCCGGCCGCCGCGAGCTGCCGGAACGACCTCACCTGGCCCGTACTCGCGGGAGAGCCCGGTACGGACGACGTCATGCTGTCCTCGCCGATCATCCTGGAGGACCACCCCGCCGTCGCCGAGGAGAGCCCGGGGCCCCTCTACGACGCCACCGAGATCGACGAGATCCTCTCGCTGCGCACGGCCGCCCTCACCGAACGCGAGAAGCGCGAGGCACGCGGCACCGACACCCGCGCCGCCGCCGTCATCGACCTGGTCGACGACATGCCGGAGGCGGTCCGCGAGCGGCTGCACGGGGCGATCCGGGGGCTCCGTGAGATCACCGGCGAGGACCTCACGGGCGAGCCGCTCCCCGCTGCCCCCGACACCGGGCCGAGTCTCCCCGAGGGCCCCGGACACCCCTGGTGGGACCCGGCGCAGGACGCCGAGGCCGCCGAGGTGCCGGGCGCCGTCGTCATCGACGGCGAGACCGTGCGGGCCGGCAGCAGGGTCCTGCTCACCCCCGGCGCCCGGCGGACCGACGCCCAGGACGCCTTCCTCCTCGGCCGGCACGCCACGGTCGAGGCCGTGGTGGGCGACCTCGACGGCGAGACGCATCTCGCCGTCGTCGTGGACGACGATCCCGGCACCGACGTACGCCGTGCCCAGGGCCGCTTCCTCTACTTCAAGCCCGACGAGGTGGCCCCGCTCAAGGAGGAGGCGCCATGACCGGACCTGATGGCACCGCCCCGTCCGGCGCTCCCGGCCGGGAGCAGACACCCCGCGTCCTGGTCGCCGGAGTGGGCAACGTGTTCCTCCAGGACGACGGCTTCGGGGTGGAGACCGTACGGCGACTGGCGGTCCGCGGACCCGAACTGCCGCCCGGCGTCGAGCTGATGGACACCGGCATCCGCGGAGTGCACCTCGCCTACCGGCTGCTGGAGGGCTATCAGGCCCTCGTGCTGGTGGACATCGTCAGCCGCGGAGGCCCGCCGGGCACGCTCTACACGATCGACGTGGGGCCCGGACCCCCCGCGGCACGGCCCGAGCCGGGGCCGCTGGACACGCACGCCATGGACCCCGCCACCGTGCTGGCCCTGCTGCACGATCTGCACGCCGGCGCGGGCGGCACCCTCCCCCAGGAGGTGTACGTCGTCGGCTGCGAACCCCGCGACACCGACGAGGGGATGGGGCTGACTCCCCCGGTGGCCGGTGCGGTGGACGCCGCCGCCGACCTGGTGCTCGACCTGGTACGCCGCGCTGCCTCGGTACCCCAGAGGAGCTGACCGAGGAACTGACCGAGGAGCTGACCACGATGGAGGCAAGGATGGAATGGCAATGGGTGGGCCTGGCCGCGGGCCTTGTAGTGGCCTACGGAGTCGCGAGGAACCTGTCGGACATCCGCCGCTACTTGCGCATGCGGCGCATGTGATCGGGCGGCCGCGCATGATCCGGTGGGCGCGGGCCGGCGCCCGGCCCCGCGCCCTCGCGCCGGCCCGCGCGGCCGCCGACGTCCTCGAGCTGCACATACCGCTCCAGGAAGAGATGCAGGGTGCCGTGGAGTTCGCCCAGGCGGACGAACCACAGGGCGAGGTTCATGGCGCCCTGCTGGGTGATCGCGTAGACGCGGCGCGCGGGACCGCTCTCCGAGGCGTGCCAGTGCGAGGTGACCTCACCGCTGCTCTCCATGCCCCGCAGCAGCCGGTACACATGGGCCTGGTCGGCGTCACCGCAGCCGAAGGCGCCCAGGCGCTGCACCAGCTCATAGCCATGACCTTGGCGTTCGGCCAGCAACAGGAGCAGCACCGGGGTGAGCAGAGCGCGTCGCTCGACCTCATGCCCAGTCATCGTGTTCTCAGAGTAACCAGCCCCGTGCGCGCCCCACATCCCGGCGACGCGCGGGGGCCCGGCGGCTCGGCGGCGGGAGGTGCGGGCCGTGCATGAGCTGTCCATCGCCGTGGCGGTCGTCGAACAGGTCGAGGAAGCCGTACGGGCACAGGGCCGCGGGGTCGAGACACTGACCCTGCGGATCGGCGAGCTCGCGGGGGTGGTGCCCGAGGCGCTGGACTTCTCGTTCGGCCTGGCGACGGAGGGCACCGCGCTGGCGGGGACCCGCCTGCTGATCGAGACTGTCGATGCGCGGGGCCGCTGCGACGGCTGCGGCCGTGAGGCGCCGACCGGAATGCCTCCGGTGCTGTGGTGCGCCGCCTGCGGGGCCACGCTGACCCTGCTCGGCGGCCGGGAACTGGAGATCGTCGGGGTCACCCTGACCGACGGGCCCCGGGACGGGAAGGGTCCGGACGACGGGCCACGCGCCGCCCCGTCCGGGCTGCCGGTACACGACGAGGAGGCGGGCCATGTGCCGCACCGTTGACCTGCATCAGGCCGTGCTCGCCAAGAACGACGAGAACGCGCTGGCCCTGCGGGGCTACCTGGGTGACCGCGGCACGGTGGCGGTCAATCTGCTGTCCAGTCCGGGCAGCGGCAAGACGGCCCTGCTCGAACAACTGCTGGGGCGCGCCGTCGCGGGCGGTACACCGGCCGCCGCCGTCACCGCCGACCTGGCGACCGAGAACGACGCGACCCGGCTGGCCCGCTCCGGCGCACCGGTGCAGCAGATCCTCACCGACGGGCTGTGCCATCTGGAGGCGGGCATGCTCCAGCGGCGGCTGGAGGGCTGGCTGCCCGAGGGCACCCGGCTGCTGTTCGTCGAGAACGTCGGCAATCTCGTCTGTCCCGCGTCCTACGACCTCGGGGAGACCCTGCGCGTCGCGCTCGCGTCGGTGACCGAGGGCGAGGACAAACCGGTCAAGTACCCGGCCGCGTTCGGGCTCGCGCACCTGGTCGTGATCACCAAGACCGACATCGCGGACGCCGTCGACTTCGACCGGGAGGCGTTCCTGCGGGGTGTCCAGCAGGTCAATCCCGGCGTGCCGGTCCTGGAGACCTCGGCCCGCACCGGCCAGGGTGTCGACGCTCTGCTGGCCCATGTCCTGCGCTGCGCGGCCGGCGACGAGACGCACGTACCCGTCCTGGCCCGGCAGCACGAGCGGTACCTGCACAGCCACGGACCCGGCGACGGGAACGGACACGGACAGCCGCGGGGGGACGGCCAGGCACAGGCGCACGGCGACGGGCCCGCGCACAGCGACGGGGACGGACACGTGCACACCGCCGGGCACCCGTTGGAGCGGGAGCACGAGCACGAGCCGGGGGCCGAGCGCAGTCCGGTGCGGGGGCGCACGCCGTGACACCGGCGCCGGGCCGCGAGCGCAGGCACGTCACCGTCACGGGCGTCGTCCAGGGAGTGGGTTTCCGGCCCTTCGTGTACACCCTCGCGGAGGAACTCGGGCTGACCGGCTGGGTCACCAACAACGCGCGGGGCGTCGAGGCCGAGGTGGAGGGCCCGGCCGCCGACGTGGCCGCGTTCTGCGCGCGGATCGGGACCCGCCCGCCGCCGCTCGCGGTCGTCGAGTCGGTCGAGCACCGTGCCGTACCGCTGGAGAACGACGGCTCGGTGTTCACCATCCGCCCCTCCTCCGGCGGGCCGGGCCGCACGCTGGTCTCCCCGGACACCGCGACGTGCGACGCCTGTCTGAGCGAACTCGCGGACCCCGCCGACCGGCGGTACCGGCACCCCTTCATCACCTGCACGCACTGCGGTCCGCGGTTCACCATCGTGACCTCGCTGCCGTACGACCGGGACAGCACCACCATGGCGGGCTTCCCGATGTGCGCGGACTGCGCCCGTGAGTACGCGGACCCGGCCGACCGGCGCTTCCACGCCCAGCCGATCGCCTGCCCCGCCTGCGGCCCCCGGCTCACCCTGCGCACCGGGCCGGACGATCCGGGCGAGCTGCGCGACGGACAGGCGCTCGCCGAGGCCCGTCGGCTGCTGGCCGAGGGCGCCGTGGTGGCGGTCAAGGGGATCGGCGGCTACCACCTGGCGTGCGACGCGGGCGATCCCGCCGCCGTCCGCACCCTGCGCAAACGCAAGAACCGCGGCGGCAAACCCTTCGCGGTGCTGGCAGGCTCGCTGGAGACCGTCCGGCGGCTGGCCCATGTCGGCTCGCTGGAGCGGGAGTTGCTGCTCGGGCCGCGCAAGCCGGTGGTCCTGCTGCGGCGGCGGGCGGGCGCCGGTGGCGAGATCGCGGCGGGAGTCGCGCCCGGCAGCCCCGACCTCGGCTTCATGCTCCCCTACACCCCGGTGCACCGGCTGCTGCTCGGGCTGCCCGGTGATCCGCCGGGTCCGGACGTCCTCGTCATGACCAGCGGAAACCGCTCGGGCGAGCCCATCGTCACCGACGACGACGAGGCGCTCACCCGGCTGGCGGGACTGGCCGACGCCTGGCTCGCGCACGACCGGCCCATCCACGTGCCCTGCGACGACTCGGTGGTCCGGGTCTGCGCGGGAGCCGAGCTTCCGGTGCGCCGCTCGCGCGGCTACGCCCCCTTCCCCATCGCGCTGCCCGTGCCCGTGGTCCCGGCGCTGGCGGTGGGAGGGGACCTGAAGAACACCTTCTGCGCCGGGGACGGCCGTTACGCCTGGCTGTCCGCGCACGTCGGGGACATGGACGACCTGGCCACCCTGACCGCCTTCGAGCGGGCCACCGGCCATCTGACGGACCTCACCGCCGTCGCGCCGCGCCTGCTGGTCGCCGACCGGCATCCCGGCTATCGCGCCACCCAGTGGGCGCGGCGCGCCGCCGAGGAGCGCGGCCTGACGCTGCGCCAGGTGCAGCACCATCACGCCCATGTCGCCTCGGCGATGGCCGAGCACGGTCTCGACGGTTCGGCCCCGGTGATCGGGGTCGCGTTCGACGGGACCGGTTACGGCGACGACGGGGCCGTGTGGGGCGGCGAGGTACTGCTCGCCGACTACGACGGATACCGGCGGTTCGCCCATCTGGGCTATGTGCCGCTGCCGGGCGGCGACGCGGCCGTACGCAACCCCTACCGGATGGCGCTGTCGCATCTGCGGGCGGCGGGGCTGCCCTGGCGGGACGAGCTGCCGTGCGCCGCGGCCGCCACCCCCGAGGAGCGGCGGCTGCTCGAACGGCAGCTGGAACGCGGGCTCAACTGCGTTCCCACGTCCAGCATGGGACGCCTCTTCGACGCGGTGTCCTCGCTCGCGGGAGTCTGCCACCGGGTGGAGTACGAGGCGCAGGCGGCGATGGAGCTGGAGAACGCGGCGCTGGGCGACCTGGCTGGGCCGCTCGCCGACGACGAGCGGAACGACGCGTACCGGTTCATGCTGAGAGCGGTCCGTCAGGACCCCGAGGTGCCGCTGATCGCCGATCCGGCGCCGGTCCTGGCCGCCGCCGTCGCGGACGTCCGGGCCGGTGTCACGGCCGGGCCGGTGGCCCGTCGGTTCCATCGGGCCGTGGTCGATCTGGTCCTGGAGGTGTGCACGGTGGCACGAGTCAGGACCGGCATCCGCACGGTCGCCCTCAGCGGCGGGGTGTTCTGCAACGCCCTGCTCACCGAGGGCTGCGGCGCCGTCCTGGAACGCGACGGCTTCACCGTACTGAGGCACCACAGGGTTCCCCCCAACGACGGCGGTCTGGCCCTCGGGCAGCTGATCGTCGCCGCCCGAGCACGGGACTAGCGCGACAGGAGCGCTGGAGCGAGTCAGGAGCGAGTCATGTGTCTGGCCGTACCCGGCCGAGTGCTGGAGATCGAGGAACGCGACGCGACGCGGATGGCCAAGGTGGACTTCGGCGGCGTCGTCAAGGACGTGTGTCTGGAGTACGTGCCGGACATGAAGGTCGGTGACTACGCCATCGTCCATGTGGGATTCGCGTTGCAGCGGCTGGACGAGGAGTCGGCGAAGCAGACCCTGGAGCTCTTCGAGAACCTCGGAGTGCTGGAGGAGGAGTTCGGCGACGCCTGGGGCAAGGCCGCCCGGGACGCCGGCGCCGAACGCCCCGCCGGAACCGGACTCCCGCCCCTGGAGGGCGCCGAGAAGGAGGCGCGGTCATGAAGTACCTGGACGAGTTCAGCGATCCGGTCCTCGCCAAGCGGCTCTTCGACGACATCAGGGCGGTCACCACCCGGCCCTGGTCCATCATGGAGGTCTGCGGCGGACAGACGCACTCGATCATCCGCCACGGCATCGACCAACTCCTCCCCGAGGAGATCGAGTTGATCCACGGGCCGGGCTGCCCGGTCTGTGTGACCCCGCTGGAGATCATCGACAAGGCGCTGGAGATCGCCTCCCGCCCGGACGTGATCTTCTGCTCCTTCGGCGACATGCTGCGGGTGCCCGGCAGCGGACGCGACCTGTTCAAGGTCAAGAGCGAGGGCGCGGACGTACGCGTCGTCTACTCGCCGCTGGACGCGCTGAAGATCGCGCAGGAGAACCCCGACCGGCAGGTCGTGTTCTTCGGCATCGGCTTCGAGACCACGGCGCCGCCCAACGCGATGACCGTCTATCAGGCCAAGAAGCTGGGCATCGCCAACTTCAGCCTGCTGGTCTCGCACGTCAAGGTGCCCCCGGCCATCGACGCGATCATGAACTCGCCCGACTGCCGGGTGCAGGCGTTCCTCGCCGCCGGGCACGTCTGCACCGTGATGGGCATGGGCGAGTACCCCGAACTGGCCGAGCGCCACCGGGTGCCGATCGTGGTGACCGGTTTCGAACCGCTCGACATCCTGGAGGGCATCCGCCGCGCGGTACGCCAACTGGAGGCGGGACAGCACACCGTGGAGAACGCCTACCCGCGCGCGGTGCAGGCCGAGGGGAGCCCGGCGGCCCGCGCCATGCTCTCCGACGTCTTCGAGGTGACCGACCGGGCCTGGCGCGGGATCGGCATGATTCCGCAGAGCGGCTGGCGGCTGTCCCCCAAGTACCGCGAGTACGACGCCGAGTACCGCTTCTCGGTGACCGGCATCCAGACCGAGGAATCGACCGTCTGCCGCAGCGGCGAGGTGCTCCAGGGCCTCATCAAGCCGCACGAGTGCGCCGCGTTCGGCAAGGAGTGCACCCCGCGCAATCCGCTGGGCGCGACGATGGTCTCCAGCGAGGGCGCGTGCGCCGCCTACTACCTCTACCGGCGGCTGGAGACCCCGGACAAGGAGGCGAGCTCCGTTGGCTGACTCGGCATACGCTCCCGTCGACTTCTCGTCCTGGACCTGCCCGGCGCCGCTGCGCGACCACGACAGGATCGTGATGGGGCACGGCGGTGGCGGCACGCTCTCCGCGGAACTGGTGGAGCACCTGTTCGCGCCGGCCTTCGGCGGCGACGTGCTCGCCGAGCTCGGCGACTCCGCGCATCTGCTGCTGGGCGGGGCCCGGCTGGCCTTCTCCACCGACTCCTTCGTCGTACGGCCGCTGTTCTTCCCCGGCGGCAGCATCGGGGACCTCGCCGTCAACGGCACGGTCAACGACCTGGCCATGGCGGGGGCCGTACCGGCCTACCTCTCCTGCGGGTTCATCCTCGAAGAGGGCGTCGAGCTCTCCGTCGTGGGGCGGGTGGCCGAGGCGCTCGGCGAGGCGGCCCGGACGGCCGGGGTGGTGATCGCGACCGGCGACACGAAGGTCGTCGACGCGGGCCACGGCGACGGCATCTTCATCAACACCGCCGGGATCGGGCTGATCCCGGACGGCGTCGACATCCGTCCGCAGCGAGCGGCCCCCGGTGACGTGGTGCTGGTCAGCGGGCCGATCGGCGTGCACGGTGTGGCGATCATGAGCGTGCGGGAGGGGCTGGAGTTCGGGGTCGAGATCCAGAGCGACACCGCCTCGCTCGCCGGGCTGGTCGCGGACATGCTGGCCGTCTGCCCCGACATCCACGTGCTGCGCGATCCGACCCGCGGCGGCCTGGCCACCTCCCTGAACGAGATCGCCTCGGCGGCGCGGGTCGGCATCACCCTCGACGAACGTGCCCTGCCGGTCCCGGACACGGTCGCCAACGCCTGCGCCTTCCTCGGCCTCGACCCGCTGTACGTGGCCAACGAGGGCAAGCTGGTGGCGTTCGTGGCGGCCGAACACGCCGACGCCGTGCTCGCGGCGATGCGCGCCCACCCGCTCGGCAAGGAGTCCGTGGCGATCGGCCACTGCGTCCCGGACCACCCGGGCATGGTCGTCGCGGCCACCGGTCTGGGCGGCACCCGCGTGGTGGACATGCCGCTCGGGGAGCAACTCCCGCGCATCTGCTGAGCCGCCCCGCCCGCCGGCACCCGTCCGCCGGCATCGAACGCTCCGAGGCCGGTCCTCGGTGACGACCCGCGTCGCGCGGGCGCCACCGGGGGCCGGCCTCTTCCCTGTCCGGGGCGTGCAACCCTCTCGCAACGTCCGGGATGGTCGGCTGTCCCGTGAACGCCGTGAGACCCGAGGGGGAGCGCCGATGGAAGTCGTCCCGCGCGTGGAGCTGACGCCCGCGGCCGCCGAGCTGCTGCGGCGACTGCGCACCCAGCACGGACCGCTGATGTTCCATCAGTCGGGCGGCTGCTGCGACGGCAGCGCGCCCATGTGCTACCCGGAGGGGGAGTTCCGCACCGGTGGCTCGGACGTGCTGCTGGCCGAGCTGGCGGTCGAGGGCGTCGACGAGCCGATCACCTTCTGGATCTCGAAGAGCCAGTACGAGCTGTGGAGTCACACGCGGCTGATCGTGGACGTCGTGCCGGGCCGGGGCAGCGGTTTCTCCCTCGAAGCACCCGAAGGAGTGCGTTTTCTGATCCGTTCGCGCGTCGTCGGCGCCTAGCCGCCGGCCCGGGTACCGTCCTCTGGTGCAATTCCCCTGAGTCCTGCGAAAGTTGACGAGACATCAGGGGGCACTGTGACGCGTCGAAGCGGACGGTTCAGAACAGCACTGACGGTCTTCACGGCAAGCGGAGCGCTGGCCGGTGCCGCCCTCGTGGGTGCGGCGCCGGCCAGCGGCGCGGAGGGCGCGACCGACATCGCGCCCGGCGTCGAGTACACACAGCTGGACATCCCGGCGGCCAAGGGAGTGGCGCACGCGCATGTGCTGAACATCGATCTGCGCAATCCTCATGTGCGCGTCGACCTCCTTCACCCCGGCGCCGTGGCGTCCAGGGAGCCGGTGTCCGAGCTGGCCGACTCCCGGGGCGCGGTCGCCGGGGTGAACGGCGACTTCTTCGACATCACGGAGACCCAGCATCCGGGCGTCGAGGCGACGGGCGCGACCGTGGGTCCGGCGATCGCGAGCGGCCGCGGGCTCAAGGCCGCGGTCCCGAACGGCCAGCGGTTCGGCCCCGCCCTGCCGCCAGGCACGACCACCGAGGACGTGTTCGGTGTGGGCGTCGACCGCCGGGCCCGGCTGGACAGCGTGGCCCTCGACGGGTCCGTCCGCAGCCCCGACGGCACCTGGCCGCTCGGCGGGTTCAACCAGTACGCGCTGCCGGTCGGCTCCGTCGGCGCGTTCACCGCGGACTGGGGCAGCGTCTCGCGGGTGCGCGCGACCTGCGGCACGGACACGGACCGGGCCGCGCCGTGCAGCACAGACACCTACGAGGTGACGGTCCGCCGCGGGCGGGTCGTGTCCGCCGCCGACGCTCCGGGCGGCGGAGCCATCGCCCCGGGCACCACCGTGCTGGTCGGCCGCGAGGCGGGCGCCCAGGAGCTGCGGAGACTGTCCGTGGGCGAGTGGGTGGGAGTGCGGCACCGCCTGGTGGCGAAGTCCTCCCGGGTGCCGTACCGGTTCGCGGTCGGCGGCTATCCGATGATGACCGACGGCGTGCCGCTGCCGGGTCTGGACGACAGGACCTCCGCCGTACGGACCGCGGTGGGCTTCTCCGACCACGGACGCCGGATGCAGCTCCTCGCCCTGGACGGCGCCCCGGAGTTCCGGAGCGGGCTCACCATCGCCGAAGTGACGGCGGCCATGAGGCAGTTGGGCTCGCAGGACGCCTTCAGCCTCGACGGCGGCGGATCCACCACGATGGTCGCCCGGTGGGCGGGGGCGGCCACCGTCAGTGTCCTCAACCATCCGAGCGGCGGAGCGGAGCGCCCCGTCCCGAACGGGATCGGGGTCTTCACGCGTCCGTGACGCGGCGGCACGTCATGGCGTCAGGCTGCCCACGATGTCCGCCGTCGCGGTGAGACCGCTGTGGATGGTCGGGGCCATGCTCGTGCTGGCCAGCAGGAATCCGAGCAGGGCGCAGACCAGCGCGTGGGAGATCTTCAGCCCTCCGTTGCGCAGGAAGATCACCGCCAGCACCAGGAGCAGCAGCACCACAGAGATGGAAATGGCCATCGTCAACCTCCTCCGCCACGTCCACTTCGCGGCGTTCGGCCGTAAGTGTGGCGTAGCGGAGGGTCCGTCCGGGCGGTTGACGTGTCCCCCGAACGGGTGGTCTTCCACCGTCGGTCGCGGGCGTCCGGGAACTCCGCGGGACCGCCCAGGTCATCGGCGTTCCTTGGACGTTCCCCCGCACGTCGCGGGCGCACGGAAAGGCCCGCCCCGGGTGGGGCGGGCCTTTCTCGGGACGTTGTCAGGGCGCCTGGAGATCGACCAGTTCGGCCAGGGCCGCGCGGTGGGCGCCGGCCGTGCCGTAGGCGATCGAGTCGGCCTTGGCGCGCTTGAGGTACAGGTGCGCCGGGTGCTCCCACGTCATGCCGATGCCGCCGTGCAGTTGGAGCGCCTCCTCGGCGGCGTGCACGGCGGCGGGTGCCGCGTACGCCTGGGCGACGGCGACCGCGAGGTCGCTGTCCGCGCTGCCGGTGGCGAGCGCGTCGGCGGCGTTCCGGGCGGCGGCGCGGGTGTTGACGACCTCCAGCCACAGCTGGGCCAGCCGGTGCTTGAGCGCCTGGAACCCACCGACGGGCCGGTTGAACTGCTTGCGCTCCTTGAGGTAGCGGACGGTCTCCGTCAACGACCGGTCGGCGAGCCCGAGCTGCTCGGAGGCGAGCAGTCCGGCGCCGGCCCGCAGGGCGCGCCGTACGGCCGGTTCGGCGTCGCCGAGCCGACGGCCGGGGGCGCCGGTGAGCGTGACGGTGGCGAGGGGGCGGGTGAGGTCCAGGGACACCTGCGGGGTGATGGTCGCGACGGAGGCGTCCACCGCGTACAGGCCTCCGTCGTCCGCGGGCACGAGCAGCAGGTCCGCGCCCGCCGCATCGGCGATGCCCGTCAGCTCACCGTGCAGAGCGCCGTTCTCCAGCCGTACGGTCGCGAAGGCGGCGCCGGGAGCGATGTGCAGCCCGACGGTCAGCGCGCCGATCGACGTGGCGGACGCCAGCCCTGTGAGCAGGTCGTCGGCGCCGCACTCCAGCAGTGCCTCCGTGGCGACCACGGCGCTCGTCAGATACGGCACGGGCGCGACCGCCCGGCCGAGTTCCTCCAGGACGACGGCGGCTTCGCGGTGCGTGGCTCCCTGGCCGTCCAGTTCCTCCGGAACCAGTAGGCCCGCCAGGCCCATTCCGTCGGCCAGCGCCTTCCACAGAGCGATGTCGTGCGGGGCGTCCGACTCGGTGCGCGCGATCACCGAGGCGGGGTCGCAGCGGTCGGTCAGCAGGTCCCGGACCGCCGACCGCAGAGCCTCTTCCTCCTCGGTGTAGAGGAGATCCGGCTGGGTGCTCTCCTGGCTCATCGGGCGAGGTCCTTCCATGCGACGTCCTTGTCGGTGCGCGGCTCGGACGGCAGGCCCAGAACGCGTTCGGCGACGATGTTCAGCAGGACCTCGCTGGTCCCGCCCTCGATGCTGTTGCCCTTGGAGCGCAGGTAGCGGTACCCGGCGTCCCGGCCGGTGAAGTCGACCAGCTCCGGCCGGCGCATCGTCCAGTCCTCGTACAACAGGCCTTCCTCGCCGAGGAGTTCGACCTCCAGCCCGCTGATCTCCTGGTTGAGCCGGGCGAAGCCGAGCTTCATGCCGGCGCCGTCGTGGCCGGGCTGGCCGACGACGAGCTGCTGGCGCAGCCGCTCGCCGGAGAGCCGGGCGACCTCGGCCTCGACCCACAGCTTCAGCAGCCGCTGGTGCGTGTCGTGGGTACGCAGTTCGGGCCGCTCGCGCCAGGTCTTCGAGACGGGGCCGATCATGCCGCCCTCGCGCGGGATGCGCATGCCGCCGATGGAGACGCGCTCGTTCATCAGGGTGGTCTGCGCGACCCGCCAGCCGTCGCCGACCTCGCCGAGGCGGTGCGCGTCGGGGATGCGGACGTCGGTGAGGAAGACCTCGTTGAACTCGGCCTCGCCGGTGATCTGGCGCAGCGGCCGCACCTCGACACCCGGGTCGGTCATGTCGCAGATGAAGTAGGTGATGCCGCGGTGCTTGGGCACGTCCGGGTCGGTGCGGGCGATGAGGATGGCCCAGCGGGCGACGTGGGCGCTGGAGGTCCACACCTTCTGCCCGTTGATCACCCAGTCTCCCCCGCTCCCGTCCTCGGTGGTGTCCGAGCGGACGGCGCGGGTGCCGAGGGCGGCGAGGTCCGAGCCCGCGCCGGGCTCGCTGAAGAGCTGGCACCACACCTCCTCGCCGACCCACAGGGGCCGCAGGAAGCGCCGCTTCTGCTCCTCGGTGCCGAAGCCGAGGATGGTCGGGGCGGCCATGCCGAGGCCGATCCCGATCCGCCGCGGGTCGTTGTCGGGCGCGCCCGCGGCGGCCAGTTCGGCGTCCACGACGGCCTGGAGGCTGCGCGGTGCGCCGAGGCCGCCGAGGCCCTCGGGGTAGTGCACCCAGGCGAGTCCGGCGTCGAAACGTGCCTTCAGGAAGTCCAGTCGGTCGGTCTCCAGGGGAGGATGCGCGGCGAGCAACTCCTCGGTGCGGCGGCGCAGTTCGGCTGCGTCGGTCATGCGGCGGCTCCGTTCTGAAGTGCGGGGACCACGGCGATCCGCCCGGTGGTGACTCCGTCGGCGACCCGCTGCACGGCGGCGGCCGCCCCGCTCAGCGGCACCCGCTCGCTCACCAGCGGCTTGATCGCGCCCCGTGCGGCCAGCTCGGTGAGCTGCTCGTGGCAGTGCAGGACGAGCTTGGGGTTCTTGGTGTTGTACAGGCCCCAGTGCAGGCCGAGGATCGCGTAGTTCTTGACGAGGGCGTGGTTCAGCGCGGGGCTGGGGATGGAGCCGCTCGCGAAGCCGACGACCACGATCCGGCCCTCGAAGGCGACGACCTTGGTGGACTGGGTGTAGGCCTCGCCGCCGACGGGGTCGTAGATCACGTCCGCGCCGCGTCCGCCGGTCGCCGCCTTGACGGCGCCTATGACGTCCTCGGCGCGGCGGTCGATGACGACGTCGCAGCCCAGTTCGCGCGCCACGGCGGCCTTGTCGGCGCCGCCCACGACACCGATGACGGTCGCTCCGGCCGCCTTTCCGAGCTGTACGGCCGCGCTGCCGACCCCTCCGGCCGCCGCGTGGACGAGCAGGGTCTCGCCGGCCTCCAGCCGGGCCCGGCGGTGCAGGCCGAACCAGCCGGTCTGGTAGCCGATGTGCAGGGCCGCGGCCTCGGCGTCGTCGAGGGCTTCGGGTGCCGGGAGCAGGGCGGCGGCGTCCGCGACCGCGTACTCGGCGAATCCTCCGTGCGGCAGTGCGGGGTTGGCGATCACCCGGCGCCCGTCCTCGGTCTCGCCGCAGATCTCCACCCCGGGCGTGAACGGCAGCGGTGGCCTGACCTGGTACTGGCCGCGGCACATCAGCGCGTCGGGGAAGTTGATGTTCGCGGCGCGCACCTTGAGCAGGACCTGACCGTCACCGGGGGTCGGCCGATCCACCTCCTGAAGGCGCATCGCCTCTGCGGGCTCGCCGTTCTGGTGCACTTGCCATGCCTGCATGCGGGGCCTCCAGGGGACTGCCGTCGTCTGACCGGGGTCGATCGCATACTAAGCGGTCGCTTGCCCACCTGGGAACAGCAGGCGTCCGTCGTCTTCGCCACGCGCGCCGCGAGCCGTCCCGCCGCCCGCCCTCACGGCTCCTCGCCCCGCGCCCTGGGCCGCGCCCGTACGTGCATCCGCTCCCCCTGCGGCCCGAACAGGCTCAGGAACTCCACGGGCCCCTCGCCCGTCGACCCGAACCAGTGCGGAACCCGGGTGTCGAACTCCGCCGCCTCCCCCGCCCCCAGCACCACGTCGTGCTCGCCGAGCATCAGCCGCAGCCGCCCGGACAGCACGTACAGCCACTCGTAGCCCTCGTGCGTCCGCGGGTCCGGTTCCGGGGTCCGCTGCGGTTCGACCACCTTGTAGGCCTGGAGTCCGCCGGGCTGGCGGGTCAGCGGCCAGTGCGTCCGGCCGCCCCGCACGATCGGCTCGGCGCGCACCCGGGGGTCACCGACGGGCGGTGCGCCGACCAGTTCGTCCAGCGGGACCTGATGGGCCCGCGCGATGGGCAGCAGCAGCTCCAGGCTGGGCTTGCGCAGCCCGGACTCCAGCCGCGAGAGCGTGCTCACCGAGATGCCGGTCGCCTCGGACAGCCCGGCCAGCGTCGCACCGCGGTCCTTCCTGATCCGGCGCAGCCGCGGACCCACCTCGGCGAGGACCTCGTCCGTCGCCGCGTCGCCGGTCGCCCTGGGCCCGGCCCCGCCGCTCACCCCCGCGGGGGCGCCCCTCATCCCGTCACTCATCCCGTCGCTCACTCCCTCATTGCAGAATCGGCAAAGCCATTTGTCAATACGGCCCGAGCCGGGCGACCTTCTCCGTGGAGGTGGTCACCATGACCGGGACATACGAAGTGGCCGTCATCGGCGGCGGCACGGCGGGGCTCTCCGCGGCGCTGGTACTCGGCCGGGCGCGGCGCCGCACGCTGGTCGTCGACGCCGGCGAGCCGCGCAACGCGCCCGCCGCGCACCTGCACGGCTATCTGACCCGGGACGGCATGCCGCCCGCCGAGTTCCTCGCCAAGGGGCGGCGGGAGGTCGAGGGCTACGGGGTGGAGATCGTCGGGGACCGGGTGGTGGACGCGGTCCGGGACGGCGCCGGGGAGTTCGACGTCACCCTCGGGGCCGGTCGCACCGTCCACGCGCGCCGCCTGATCGTCACCACGGGCCTGGTCGACGAGCTGCCGTCGGTGCCGGGCGTCGCCGAGCGCTTCGGACGCGATGTGCTGCACTGCCCGTACTGCCACGGCTGGGAGGTCCGCGACGAGGCCTTCGGTGTGCTGGCCGGTACGCCGATGGGCGTGCACCAGGCGCTGATGGTCGGCCAGTGGTCCAAGGACGTCACGCTGTTCCTGCACACGGTGGCCGAGGACGAGCTCTCCGACGAGGACCGGCGCCGGCTCGCCGCCGCCGGGGTCGCCGTGGTGCCGGGCGAGGTCGCGGAGCTGGTGGTGGGCGACGACCGGCTCACCGGGGTGCGGCTCGTGGACGGGACGGTGTACGACCGCTCGGTGCTGTTCGTGGCACCGCGCCCGGTGCCGCGGACCGGCCTGCTCGACCGGCTGGGCGCGGAGCTGCGGGAGACGCCGTTCGGCGGCTACCCGGTCGTCGACCCGACCGGGCTGACGAGCGTGCCCGGGGTCTGGGCCGCGGGCAACGCCGCCGGTTTCGCGGAGCAGGTGGTGAACGCGGCGAGCGGTGGTTACCGGGCGGCGGCCACGCTCAACGGCGAACTCCTGTTCACCGACCTCGACGCGGCCGTCGCACGGGGCTAGGGCGACGGCCGGCCTTCCCACCGCGCGCCAGGACGCGGCTGCCCCGGGGCACGGCCGACCCCCCTCAGCCCGATGGCACGGCTTCGCCGCCAGGCGGCGGCCAGTCGTTCCGTGGCCGGCCTCGGGCGAGCCCCGAACGACTGGCCGCCGGACGACGCCCGCGCCCCCGGGCCGCCACGGCAGCCGTACGACCGCGCCCGCGGTGACGGTCGTGCCGACGGCCGGGCCACCGGTGCCGACGGGCGCGCCGAGCCGGTCCTTCGGCCCGTACGGGTGTGAACCCGGCGTCCGCGTTGCACCATGGCTGCATGCTGCTGAGCCGGCTCGCCCAGGTGTCCCAGGAGGTCGCCGCCACCTCGGCGCGGTCCCGGAAGACCGCTCTGCTCGCGGAGCTGTTCCGCGACGCGGACGCGGACGACGTGCCGGTCGTGATCCCGTATCTCGCCGGCCGGCTGCCCCAGGGCCGGCTCGGCATCGGCTGGAAGGTGCTGGGCGAACGGGTCGCCCCCGCCGCCGAACCCACCTTGACCGTGCGCGAGGTGGACGCCCGGCTCACCGCGCTCGGCAAGGTCTCCGGAACCGGCTCGCAAGCGGAACGGGCGCGCCTGGTGGGCGAGTTGATGGGGGCGGCCACCGAGGACGAACAGCGTTTCCTGTTCGGGCTGCTCACCGGTGAGGTGCGCCAGGGCGCGCTGGACGCCGTCGCGGTCGAGGGTCTCGCCGAGGCGACCGGGGCGCCCGCGGGGGACGTACGGCGGGCGGTGATGCTGGCCGGCTCGCTGCAGGCGGTGGCACGGGCCCTCCTGGCGGACGGCCCGGGGGCCCTGGCGGGCTTCCGGCTCACCGTCGGCCGCCCGGTGCTGCCGATGCTGGCGCACACCGCCGCCTCCGTGTCCGAGGCGGTCGGCAAGCTCGGCGCCTGCGCGGTCGAGGAGAAGCTCGACGGCATCCGGGTCCAGTTGCACCGGGACGGCGAGGACGTCCGCGTGTACACCCGCACGCTCGACGACATCACCGACCGGCTGCCGGAACTCACCGCTGCCGCACGGGAGTTGCCGGGCGAGCGGTTCATCCTGGACGGTGAGGTGATCGCGCTGGACGAACAGGGGCGGCCGCGTTCCTTCCAGGAGACGGCCGGCCGGGTGGGGTCCCGTGTGGACGTGGCCGCGGCGGCGCGGACGGTGCCCGTCTCCCCCGTCTTCTTCGACGCCCTCTCCGTCGACGGGCGGGAGCTGCTGGACCTGCCGTCCGCCGAGCGGCACGAGGAGCTGGCGCGGCTGGTGCCCGAGCCGATGCGGGTGCGACGGACCCTGGTGGCGGGGCCCGAGGACGCGGGCGAGGCCGAGGCGTTCCTCGCCGACGCCCTGGCCCGGGGGCACGAGGGCGTCGTGGTGAAGGCCCTCGACGCCCCCTACAGCGCCGGCCGGCGCGGTGCCGCCTGGCTCAAGGTCAAACCCGTGCACACACTCGACCTGGTGGTCCTCGCGGCCGAATGGGGTCACGGGCGCCGAACCGGCAAGCTCTCCAATCTGCATCTGGGCGCCCGCGCCTCCGACGGGTCCTTCGCCATGCTCGGCAAGACGTTCAAGGGCATGACCGACGCGATGCTCACCTGGCAGACCGAGCGGCTCCGGGAGCTCGCCGTCGAGGACGACGGTCACGTGGTGACCGTACGGCCCGAACTCGTCGTCGAGATCGCCTACGACGGTCTGCAGAGGTCGACCCGCTACCCGGCCGGCGTCACCCTTCGCTTCGCACGGGTCGTGCGCTATCGCGAGGACAAGGCGCCGGCCGAGGCCGACACCGTCGACGCCCTGCTGGCCGCCCACCCGGAGGTGACGCGATGAGCGAAGGACAGCACGGAAAGCGGAGCGCGGGACTGCTGTTGTTCCGGCACACCGGCAACGGTCTGGAGGTATTGATCGGCCATATGGGCGGCCCGTTCTACGCTCGGCGGGACGCCGGGGCCTGGACCCTTCCCAAGGGCGAGTACGGGCCCGACGAGACGGCCTGGGACGCGGCCCGCCGCGAGTTCCGCGAGGAGCTCGGCCTGCCACCGCCGGACGGGGAGGCGGTCGCACTCGGTGAGGTCACGCAGACGAACGGCAAGGTCGTCACGGCCTGGGCGATCGAGGCGGAGCTCGATCCGGCGGCCATGGTTCCCGGCACGTTCACGATGGAATGGCCGCCGAGGTCGGGACAGCGGCAGGAGTTCCCCGAACTGGACCGGGTGGAGTGGATGGCCCCGGAGCGGGCCCGGACTCTGCTAGTCAAGGCGCAGACCGTGTTTCTCGACCGCCTGGCTGAGCACTCGGCCGGAGAGTCGGCGTTCGGCCAGTAGCGCCGGCTCACCCCGGGGGCCTCCGCGTTGCGCCGCACGGCAGCGCGCGGGAGGGTCGGAGAACAGTCCGCTTCCAGGAGGTCGGCCATGCCCATCGCGACGGTGAACCCGGCGAACGGCGAGACGCTCAAGACGTACGACGCCCTCGGCGCCGAGGAGATCGAGCGCAGGCTCGCCACCGCCGAGGCCACGTTCCGCACCTATCGCACCACCTCGTTCGCCGAACGGGCACGGCTGCTGCACCGCGCGGCCGAACTTCTGGACGAGGACGTCCAGGACATCGGCCGGGTGATGACCACCGAGATGGGCAAGCCCGTCAAGCAGGCCCGCGCGGAGGCCACCAAGTGCGCGAAGGCCATGCGCTGGTACGCCGAGCACGCCGAGGAGCTGCTCGCCGACGAGGTGGCCGACGTGGCCGACGCCAAGGACTCGGGTGCCTCGCGCGTCATCGCGCGCTACCGGCCGCTCGGTCCCGTGCTCGCGGTGATGCCGTGGAACTTCCCGCTCTGGCAGGTGGTGCGGTTCGCCGCGCCCGCGCTGATGGCGGGCAACGTGGGCCTGCTCAAGCACGCCTCGAACGTGCCGCAGACCGCCCTGTACCTGGAGGACCTGTTCCGCCGGGCGGGCTTCCCCGAGGGCTGTTTCCAGACGCTGCTGGTCGGCTCGGCGGCCGTCGAGGGCATCCTGCGCGACCCGCGCGTCAAGGCGGCCACCCTCACCGGCAGTGAACCGGCCGGCCGGGCGGTCGCCTCGGTCGCCGGGGACGAGGTGAAGAAGACGGTGCTGGAGCTGGGCGGCAGCGACCCGTACGTGGTGATGCCGTCTGCCGACATCGAGCGCGCGGCGCGGATCGCCGTGACGGCGCGGGCGCAGAACAACGGGCAGTCGTGCATCGCGGCGAAGCGGTTCATCGTGCACACCGACGTGTTCGACGCCTTCGCGGAGCGGTTCGCGGTGGGCATGCGGGCCTTGAAGGTCGGCGACCCGCTCGACGAGGACACCGAGATCGGACCGCTCTCCACCGAGCAGGGCCGCGCCGACCTGGAGGAACTGGTCGACGACGCCGTGGAGAACGGCGCGACGGTGCTGTGCGGTGGCGAACGCCCCGGCGGTTTCGGGAGCGGCTGGTACTACGCGCCGACCGTGCTCACCGACATCACACCCGCCATGCGCGTGCACCAGGAGGAGACCTTCGGCCCGGTCGCCACGCTCTACCGGGCCGCCGGCCTCGACGAGGCGGTGGCCCTCGCCAACGACACCCCGTTCGGGCTGAGTTCGAACGTATGGACGCGCGACGAGGCCGAGGTGGACCGGTTCGTCCGTGATCTGGAGGCGGGGGGCGTGTTCTTCAACGGAATGACGGCCTCGCACCCCGCGTTCCCGTTCGGAGGGGAGAAGCGGTCGGGTTACGGACGTGAACTCTCGGGACACGGAATCCGCGAGTTCTGCAACATCACCACCGTATGGCACGGAGCGTGAGCGTTCCGCAGTTACGATCGCCCCTGTGAACCGCGAAGTGACCCTCCCCCTGATCGTCGACGACCGCGGCACGTTGCAGGTGGCCGCCGCCGACGTCAGCAAGCTGCTGCGCACGCTGGGCGGCCGATGGCTGCATCTGGTGGAGGCCGGCCAGGACGGCCTCGACGAGGACACGGTGGCCGCGCTCACGATCGAACTGGCCAAGCTGGCCGACCGGATCGACGTGGCCTGCATCGCGCACAGCAGCGGCACGAACGGTCGCTGAAGCGACGGCACCCGGCCGGACACGGGCCTCTGCGCACCGGGCCGCGCCCGGCGCGGGGGCAATGCCGGGCGCCGGGTCCCTGACGGAGTCACGGGTCCCCGCCCGGCTCACGGCGCCTGCCGGGCTCTCGGCGCGTGCCCGGCACCGGGTGGGCGCGGGGCCCTTCCGGCCCGGCCGGTCCCGCCCGGGGCCCCGCTCCCGGCCTCAGACGACGCGCTGGTCCAGCTCCCACAGGGCGTGCCAGAACTTCGTCTCGTAGGCCTGGAGCAGCCGCCCTTGACGGTGGACGTCGTCGTGCGAGACCCGTCCGGCGTCGAGTCCGTCCTGCACCGCGGCCAGCGCCCGGCTCTCCAGCTCGGGGGCGGGCGCGGCGAAGAGGTCGAAGAAGCCGCAGGCCTCGTCGTCGAAGCCGTAGTGGTGGCGCAGCGCCTCGGCGATCGTCTCGCAGTAGCCGCCCCACGCGGCGAAGTTCGCGCCGATCGCGAGGACCACGTCGGTCGGCTCCCCGTTCAGGGCGAGCCAGGCGACGTACGCGGGATAGGCCTGGCAGTCGGCGAGCGGTTCGTACGACGCCGCGAGCACCTCGTCGGCGCCCACCGCGTCGGCGAAGGCGGCGAGCCGTTCCCCGGCCAGCGCCTCACCCTCCGCGAGCATCTCGAAGAAAGCGGCGCTCGCCGGCTCGGCCGCCGACGTCTCCGTAACCGCCGCCGAGCGTTCGGCCAGATGAAGGAACGCGCGGTGGTCCGCGGCGATCACATGGCGCTGTTCGAGGGCCAGGGCCGCGAGTGTGGTGCGCTGGGCCGCGCCCCGGGCGATCACGGGCAGCAGCCGGTTGGCATGGGGGTCAGGGGCGAGTTTCCCGGTGACGCCCTCCAGCACTTCCCTGGCCGTCCGCGTCATCACGCGCTCCTTCGGTCCGGCAGACTCCGAGCCCCTTCGACCAGGGTGCCATGCCCGGCCCCGGCGTCCCGGTTCCGCGCGGCCCGACGCGATGTCGCAGGTCCGGTGGGCGACGGGGGCCGTGACCGGCCCCCGGCCCGCGCGGAGGGCTCAGCGGATCGGCATCCCGGACAGGGTGCGGGCGATCACCAGCCGCTGGATCTCGCTGGTCCCCTCGAAGATCGTGTAGATGGCAGCGTCGCGGTGCATCCGCTCCACCGGGTACTCGCGGGTGTAGCCGTTGCCGCCCAGGATCTGGATCGCCTGGCCGGTGACCTTCTTCGCCGTCTCGCTGGCGAACAGCTTCGACATCGAGCCCTCGGCCGCGGTGAACTGCTTGCCGTTGACCGCCATCCAGGACGCCCGCCAGACCAGCAGTCGGGCCGCGTCGATCGAGGTGCGCATGTCGGCGAGCTGGAAGGCGACACCCTGGTTGTCGATGATCGGGCGGCCGAACTGCTCGCGCGTCTTGGCGTAGTCGAGGGCGACCTCGTACGCGGCCCGCGCGGTGCCCACCGCCATGGCGCCGACGGCCGGCCGGGACGCCTCGAAGGTGGCCATCGCGGCGTTCTTCACGCGCTCGCCGCCACCCGCCTTCGCGCGCTCGCGGGCACGGGCGAGGCGCTCGTCGAGCTTCTCCTTGCCGCCGAGCAGGCAGGAGCCGGGGACACGGACGTTCTCCAGGACGACCTCGGCGGTGTGCGAGGCGCGGATGCCGTGCTTCTTGAACTTCTGGCCCTGGGACAGGCCCGGGGTGTTCGGCGGCACGATGAAGGAGGCGTGCCCCTTGGAGCCGAGTTCGGCGTCGACGACCGCGACGACGACGTGGACGTTGGCGATGCCGCCGTTGGTCGCCCAGGTCTTCGTGCCGTTCAGGACCCACTCGTCCTTGGCCTCGTCGTAGACGGCGCGCGTGCGCATCGAGGCCACGTCGGAGCCGGCGTCGGGCTCGGAGGAGCAGAAGGCGGCGACCTTGACATCGTTGGCATCGCCGTACATCTGGGGGATCCAGGTGCCGATCTGTGCCTCGGTGCCGTTGGCGAGGACACCCACGGCGGCGAGGCCGGTTCCGACGATGGAGAGGGCGATGCCCGCGTCGCCCCAGAACAGTTCCTCCATGGCCATCGGTATGCCGAGACCGGTGGGGTCGAAGTACTGCTGGGCGTAGAAGTCCAGGGAGTAGATGCCGACCTTCGCGGCTTCCTGGATGACCGGCCAGGGAGTCTCTTCGCGCTCGTCCCATTCGGCGGCCGCGGGGCGGATGACATCGGCGGCGAAGCCGTGCAGCCAGTCCCGGACCTCCTTCTGTTCGTCGTTGAGCTCCATGGTGAACTCGGCCATGTCCCCTCCAGCGCTGCACTAAACTGTTACTTGCGGTAACTGGAGTCTGTTACCGGCTAGTAGGAAAAGTCAACTCCCGGGCCCGGCTCGGCAGCCCGTTCGATACCCATACGACGATCAGTGTTAGTTTGCGCAGGCGTCACCGAATCACCACGGGTGGGGAGAGCACATGGACACCACACAGCGGACCGATCAGCAGAGGTCCGCCGACCGCCGCCGGCGCGAACTGCTGGAAGCCGCCGACAGAGTGGTGCTCCGCGACGGCCCCGGGGCCTCCATGAACGCCATCGCCGCCGAGGCCGGCATCACGAAGCCCATTCTGTACCGCCACTTCGGCGACAAGGGCGGCCTCTACGCCGCGCTCGCCAAGCGGCACACCGACGCCCTCCTCGAAGCGCTGCGGGCGGCCCTGGACGCCCCGGCCGAACGGCGTGAGCGCGTCGAGGCGACGCTCGATACGTACTTGGCCGCCATCGAGGCCCGGCCGCAGGTCTACCGTTTCCTGATGCATCCGGCCGAGGGCGGCCAGCCCGGCGATCCCGGCTTCGACGTGGGCAAGTACTCCGCCCCGGTGCTGCGCCGCATGGGCGAGGAACTGGCCGAGGTCATCGAGGAGCGGGTGGACCTCGGGCCGGGCAGCCAGCAACTGGCCCGGGTCTGGGGCCACGGGATCGTCGGCATGATGCACGCCGCCGGGGACTGGTGGCTCGGCGAACGGCCGTGCACGCGCGCCGAGTTGGTACGAAGCCTGGCCGACCTGCTGTGGGGCCGCCTCGCGGCCGCGGGCGACCGCGTCGGCGGACCGGGTTTCTGACCCGGACTCACGCGGACACCCCGTCAGGGGCGCGGTGCCACCGGCCGGACACGGCCGACGGCACCGGGCCCTGTCAGCCGCTCCAGGAAGCCCGCGCCACCTGGCGCAGCAGCCGCTTCCGGCGCCAGCCCGTGAGCCGGTCCGCGTAGACCCCGCCGTCGAGGTGGTCGCACTCGTGCTGGAGGCACCGGGCGAACCAGCCGGTGCCGTGCACGGTGACCGCCTCACCGGTGACCGTGCGCCCCTCGACGACCGCGTGGTCGTACCGCTCGGTGCCGGCCTCCAGACCGGGCAGCGAGAGGCAGCCCTCAGGTCCGCGCAGGACCACGCCGTCCGCCTCGACGAGACGCGGATTCACCACATGCCCGACATGGCGGACATCGTCGTCGTCCGGGCAGTCGTACACGAAGACCCTGAGTCCGACGCCGATCTGGTTCGCGGCGAGGCCGACGCCCTCGGCCGCGTACATCGTCGCGAACATGTCCTCGACGAGCTGGGCGAGTTGGGGGCCGAAGTCGGTGACGTCCTCGCAGGCCCCGCGCAGCACGGGGTCGCCGAGCAGGGTGAGGGGCCGGACGCGCCCGTGGGTGCCCGGGATGGATCCGTGTCGCATGGCGGCAAGGGTACGGTCCTGGTAGGCGCGCGCATGCCGCGCCGGCACCTAGGTGGTGCCGCGATTCGGGCACGTGAGTGGATCTCGATAGGCTGAGGCCCACACGGTGCCGGGGGCAGAGGCGCGGCGCGTACGCAAGGAGGATCGAGAAACGATGTCAGGCAACTCGGACCCGCTGTCGCCGCGGGCCAAGCTGGCTGTGACGGCGGGCAAGGCGGCGGCTGCCGTCTCGCGAGCCGCCGGACGCGGCAGCGGATCGGTGATCGGTGGCCGGGTGGCGCTCAAGCTCGACCCCGACCTGCTGGCGAGGCTGGCCACACACCTGGACGTGATCCTGGTGTCGGCGACCAACGGCAAGACCACGACCACGCGGCTGATCGCGGAGGCGCTGGGCGCCGCGGGCCCGGTCGTGTCCAACGCGCTCGGCGCCAATATGCCGGCGGGTATCACCTCGGCGCTGGCCGGGGGTTCGGACGCCAAGTTCGCGGTCATCGAGGTCGACGAGAAGTACCTCGCCGGTGTGGCACGTGACACCGACCCGAAGTGCATCGCGCTGCTGAACCTCTCGCGCGACCAGCTCGACCGGGCCGCCGAGACCCGCATGATGGCCGAGCACTGGCGTGAGGGGCTGGCCGGTTCCAAGGCCGTCGTGGTCGCCAACGCGGACGACCCGCTGGTGGTCTGGGCCGCGTCCTCCTCGCCGAACGTCATGTGGGTGGCGGCCGGTCAGATGTGGAAGGACGACGCCTGGTCCTGCCCGTCCTGCGGCGGGGTGATGCAGCGCCCCGGCGACGACTGGTTCTGCGGCGACTGCGGCTTCCGCCGTCCGAACCCGACCTGGGCCCTGTCCGGGGACCACGTTCTCGACCCGCACGGATCCGCGTGGCCGATCCACCTCCAGCTGCCGGGCCGCGCCAACAAGGCGAACGCCGCCTCGTCGGCCGCCGTGGCCGCCGTCTTCGGGGTGCCGCCGCAGGTCGCCCTGGAGCGCATGTACCAGGTGCAGGCGGTGGCCGGACGCTACGACGTGGTGCAGTTCATGCAGCGCGACCTGCGTCTGCTGCTCGCCAAGAACCCCGCGGGCTGGCTGGAGACCTTCTCCCTGATCGACCCGCCGCCGACCCCGGTCATCCTGTCGGTGAACGCGCGCGGCGCCGACGGCACCGACACGTCCTGGCTGTGGGACGTCGACTACACCCGCCTGACCGGGCACCCGATCTTCGTCCTCGGCGACCGCAAGCTGGACCTCGCCGTACGCCTCGAAGTCGCCAACCAGCAGTTCCAGGTCTGCGAGACCCTCGACCAGGCCGTGCAGCAGGCACCGCCCGGACGCATCGAGGTCATCGCGAACTACACCGCATTCCAGGACTTGAGGCGTCGTGTCGGCAACTGAGCCACGGAGGACGAAGAGAATGAGTGACAACAGCCTGCGTCTGGTGTGGATCTATCCAGACCTGCTGAGCACCTACGGCGACCAGGGCAACGCCCTGGTCGTGGAGCGCCGGGCCCGTCAGCGCGGCCTCGACGTGGCCCGTGTCGACGTGCGCAGCGACCAGCCGATCCCCACCTCCGGTGACATCTACCTGATCGGGGGCGGCGAGGACCGGCCGCAGCGGCTCGCGGCGGAGCGGCTGCGCCGCGACGGCGGTCTGGACCGGGCGGTCGGCAACGGCGCGATCGTGTTCTCCGTCTGCGCCGGCTACCAGATCCTCGGGCACGAGTTCATCAACGACCTCGGCCAGCGCGAGCCGGGCCTCGGCCTGCTCGACGTGGTCTCGGTGCGCGGCGAGGGCGAGCGGTGCGTCGGCGACGTCCTCGGCGACATCGACCCGCGGCTCGGTCTGCCCCCGCTGACCGGCTTCGAGAACCACCAGGGCGTCACCCACCTCGGGCCCACCGCCCGCCCGTTCGCGAACGTGCGGCTCGGCAAGGGCAACGGGACGGGCGACGGCACGGAGGGCGCGTACAACGACACCGTGTTCGGTACGTACATGCACGGGCCCGTCCTCGCCCGCAATCCGCAGATCGCGGACCTGCTCCTGAAGCTGGCCCTCGACGTCAACGCGCTGCCGCCGATCGACGACCGCTGGTACGAGGCGCTGCGCTCCGAGCGCATCGCGTCCGCCCAGCAGCCCGCGTAGGGCCGACCCGCCGTCGGGCCAGAGGAACCGTTCCTCAAGGAGGAACGGTTCCTCTTCGCGTTCCCCGGGAGGAACCCTTCCGCTGCGGCGGACGGTCCGTCGCACCCCCTCCGGGGCCCGTCTGAAACCGCATCCGCACAGGTGAGCGGGTGCGTCCAGCAGGCGGACGCACAGTGCGGCCGGGCCCCCTCCCGCCGGTAGGGTGGCAGGAATCCTTGCCGGACAACGTGGTCCGGTCCCCGGACCACGTTGAGAAGGTATTTCGGGCTATGCGCATTGGTGTCCTCACGTCCGGCGGCGACTGCCCCGGCCTGAACGCCGTCATCCGGTCGGTCGTACACCGCGCCGTCGTCGACCACGGCGACGAGGTCATCGGCTTCCGGGACGGCTGGAAGGGCCTCCTGGAGTGCGACTACCTCAAGCTCGACCTCGACGCGGTGAGCGGAATCCTGGCTCGCGGCGGCACCATGCTCGGCTCCTCCCGGGTCCAGCCCGCGCATCTGCGTGACGGCGTGGAACGGGCCAAGGGACATGTCGCGGACCTCGGGCTCGACGCGATCATCCCGATCGGCGGCGAGGGCACGCTGAAGGCGGCCCGCCTGCTGTCGGACGGCGGCCTGCCCATCGTCGGCGTGCCGAAGACCATCGACAACGACATCGCGGTCACGGACGTCACCTTCGGCTTCGACACGGCCGTGGGCGTCGCGACCGAGGCCCTCGACCGGCTGAAGACCACCGCCGAGTCCCACCAGCGTGTGCTGATCGTGGAGGTCATGGGCCGCCACACCGGCTGGATCGCGCTGCACTCCGGCATGGCCGCCGGCGCCCACGCCATCGTCGTCCCGGAGCGCCCCTTCGACATCGAGGAGCTGGCCGCGCGGGTCGGCGAGCGGTTCGAGGCGGGCAAGCGGTTCGCCATCGTCGTCGCCGCCGAGGGCGCGAAGCCCCGCGAGGGCTCGATGGTGTACGACGAGGGCGGCAAGGACATCTACGGCCACGAGCGGTTCGCGGGCATCGCCCGGCAGCTCTCCATCGAGCTGGAGGAACGGCTCGGCAAGGAGGCCCGGCCGGTCATCCTCGGGCACGTGCAGCGCGGCGGCACGCCGACGGCGTACGACCGCGTGCTCGCGACCCGGTTCGGATGGCACGCCGTGGAGGCCGTGCACCGGGGCGAGTTCGGCAAGATGACCGCGCTGCGCGGGACCGACATCGTCATGGTGTCGCTCGCCGAGGCGGTCGAGACCCTGAAGACGGTTCCGGACGAGCGCTACGCCGAGGCGGAGTGCGTGCTCTGAGACGCGCCTGACGAGAACTGCCCCCGGTCGCAGCGGCGGCCGGGGGCAGTTCTAGTCTGGTCCGGACAGACAGCGCACAACCAGTACGAAACAGGAGCCGGCGGATGGATCACAGCGGGCACGGCATGACCATGGATCTGCCGCCGTTCACGCTGGGGCGGGGGCTCATGTGGTCCGCGGACCCGTTCTTCCTCGTCGCCTGCCTGCTCGGGCTCGGGCTGTACGGCTGGGGTGTCGTGCGGCTCGCGCGGCGCGGCGACGCCTGGTCGTGGGGGCGTACGGCCTCCTTCGTCATCGGCGTGCTGACGGTACTGCTCGTCACCTGCTCCCGGCTGAACGACTACGGCATGGTCATGTTCAGCGCACACATGGTCCAGCACATGGTGATCAGCATGCTGTCGCCGATCCTGATCCTGCTCGGGGCGCCGATCACGCTGGCGCTGCGCGCGCTGCCGGTGGCGGCGAAGCGGGGCAGCAAGGGGCCGCGCGAACTGCTGCTGATGTTCCTGCACAGCCGGTACATGCGGATCATCACCCACCCGGCGTTCACCATCCCGCTGTTCATCGCGAGCCTGTACGCCCTGTACTTCTCCCCGATCTTCGACTTCCTGATGGGCTCCAGGACGGGCCACGTCGTGATGATGTGCCACTTCCTCGCCGTCGGGCTGGTGTTCTTCTGGCCGATCATGGGCGTGGACCCCGGCCCGCACCGCCCGGGTTACCTGATGCGGATGCTGGAGCTGTTCGCGGGCATGCCGTTCCACGCGTTCTTCGGCATCGCGCTGATGATGGCCTCGCAGCCGATGGTCGAGTCGTACAAGAACCCGCCGGCCTCCCTCGGCATCGACGCGCTGGCCGACCAGACCGCCGCGGGCGGTATCGCCTGGGCGTTCAGCGAGATCCCCTCCGTCCTCGTCCTGCTCGCGCTGCTCTTCCAGTGGCACAGCTCCGAGCAACGGCAGGCCAAGCGCCAGGACCGGGCCGCGGACCGGGACGGCGACAAGGAACTCGAGGCGTACAACGCCTATCTGGCCTCACTCAACGCACGCGGCCACTGAATCAACCCTGCCATTCACCCTTGCGTGAAAGGCATTTCCGTTCAGTAGCATGGAGGCGAAACTCCGTGCCCGGTCTTCGGCTCGCGGAGCGCAGGGGGGAACCGCGAGGGGGAAGCGGTCATGACATTTCGCGCAGTCATGCAAAGGGCCGGGTTATGTGCGGTACGGCGGACGGCTTTACTGCTGGTTTCCGTTCTGGTAATCAGCGGGTGCGGTAAATCCGATCAATTGTTCGCCATCCGTGCGGTGGCCGCGGGGGTTTCGCAGGCCGATCCCTTCTTCAAGGAGGACGGCACACTCGGCAAGGACGCCGGCGGCACAGCGCGGGCACGGCCGATCGGCGGGGTGCAGGCCAGCAACAGCCCGGGGCTGTACGGCGGCACACCCGTCGGTGAGCCCGGTGGCGACGACGGCGACGGGGGCCAGGGCGGAGGCCGGGGCACCGGCGGGCGGGGCGGGAGCCCAGGCACCGGACGGCCCGGCGGTGGCGGTGGCACGACCGGACCGGGCGGGTCCGCCACACCCGGCCCCGACTTCGGCGGCTCGGCGCGGCCCGGTACCTGTGTCGTCGGGAAGCTCAAGAAATTCCTCACCGACCCCAAGAACTCCGCCAGGGCGCGGGAATGGGCGCGCGTTCTGAATATCCGGCCGGACGGGATCTCCGGTTATATCGACCGGCTCACACCCGTTGTACTGCGTCACGACACCCTCGTGACCAATCACGCGTACAAACACGGCAGGGCCGTCCCCTTCGACGCTCTGCTCCAGGCCGGAATCGCCGTTCTGGTCGACCGCCGCGGACTGCCCGCGGTGAAGTGCTCCTGCGGTAATCCGCTGCGGCCGTCCGCGGCGAACCTCGAAAAGTCCTCGGTGGGGTTCAAGGACGGAAACAGGAAATGGTCCGGCTATCGGCAGGACCGGATCGTCGTCGTCGAGCCGCCTCCGGGGAAGGCGCCCATCGGCCGGCTCCGGCTGGTGGACGTCGAGAACCCGGACCGGGGGATCAGCCGCCCGCTGGGCACGGAGGGCGAGGCCGACACCTCCTTCGACCCGCACGCGCGGACGACGGTTCCGCGGGTGACGGGCCTGACGTTCGCCGAGGCGAGCGGGCGGCTGACGAAGGCGGGGCTGGCCCTGGCCTACGGCGGCGGCACGCCGCCACCGGACGACGCCCGGGTCACTTCCTCCCGGCCCGACGAGGGCGGCTCCCTGGAGTGGGGGACGCCGGTGACGCTGTTCTTGTCCGACCCGGGCGCCGACGGGGGCTCGGACACTCCCCCGGACACCGGCGGGCTGACACCGGCCCCGGACGGTTCCTCCACCGGACCGGGTGACACCGGCACGGACCCGGCCACCGGCGAGACCGGCACGGGGGCTACCTCCGGCCAACCCACGGGGACCACCCCCGGCGAGACCGGCACGGGCGAGACCACCGCGGGTCAGACGGGCACGGGTCCCGCCTCCGGCCGACCCGGCACGGGGGGCACCCCCGGTGAGACCACCGCGGGTGCGACCGGCACGGGGGCCGCCACGGGTGAGACCGGCACGGGAGCCACCCTCGGCGAGACCGGCACGGATGAGACCACCGCGGGTCAGACCGGCACGGGAGCCACCCCCGGTGAAACCGGCACGGGGACCACCACGGGTGAGACCGGCACGGGGCCGAGCACTACAGGCGCGGCGACGGGCGCAGGCGCGACCGGCGAGACCACGACAGGCGCCACGTCCGCGGGCCGGACCGGCACCGGAGACACCCCGGGCGGCACCACTGCGGGTGCCGCGGCCGGCGGGACCGACACAGGCCGGAACACCGCCGGCGGGGCCACATCGGGCTCCGCCGCAGGCGAGACCACGACAGGCGACACCGGCTCAGGCCGGACCACCACCGGGGCCGTCACGGGCGGGACCACAACCGGTGCCCTGGCCGGCACGACCACGGGGGCCACCACAGGCCGGACCGCCGCCGGAGCCTCTGGCGACACCAGCACCGGCGCCGGTGACACCGCCACCGGCGACTCCGGCTCGGCCGTGTCCGGGGGCACCGGTGGCTCCGGCGGCCCGTCCTCCCCCGCGGCGGGAACGACCTGATGGCGCCTGGGTCGTCGCAGTCGGGTGTGGGCCGGATCATCGCCGGCCGGTATCTGCTCGTGGACCGGGTCGGGTCGGGCGGGATGGGCCATGTGTGGCTCGCGCACGACCAACGGCTCGACTGTGAGGTGGCGCTCAAGGAGATCAGGTTCCTCGATGCCCCCGAGAGCGGCGCGGAGCACGCGTCCCGGACGGCACGGGCCCGCGCCGAGGCCCGGCACGCGGCCGTGCTCCGAGGGCACCCGCACGTCGTGACGGTCCACGACGTCCTGGAGCACGAGGGCCTGCCCTGGATCGTGATGGAGTACGTGGCGGGTGCGGAGGACCTGCGCGACCGGCTCGCCCGGCGCGGCCCGCTCGCCCCGGACACCTGTGCCCGCATCGGCATCGCGGTCCTCGACGCCCTGACGGCCGGGCACGAACGCGGCATCATGCACCGGGACGTGAAGCCCGCCAACATCCTGCTCGCCCCGGACCGGGCCGGGAACGCGGAAGCCCGCGTCCTGCTCACCGACTACGGGATCTCGGTCCAGCCCGACTCCCTGGAGACCCGCTGGACCCAGACCTCGGTCCTGGTGGGCACGGCCGGCTATCTGGCCCCCGAGCGGGCGACGGGCGGTCCGCCGACCGCGGCGGCCGATCTGTTCTCGCTGGGCTGCACCCTGTACTTCGGGGTGGAGGGGCACGGGCCGTTCGACCGGGACACCGATCTCGCGGCGATCACCGCCGTGGTCCTGGAGGAGGCCCCGCCACCGCTGCGGGCGGGCGCCCTGCGGCCGGTCGTGGAGGCGCTGCTGGTCAAGGACCCCGCACTGCGGCTCTCCCCCGAGGACACGGCGTCGGCACTGGCCCGGATCCTCACACCGCAGCCCCATCCGCCGACCCGCCTCGACCCGGGCTCCCGCCCACCGTGGTCGGGGTTCGTCACCCCCGACGGATCGCCGGGTGTTTCCGAACCTGTCGGTGACCGGAGCCGGTCCCTGCCCGGTTCGTATCCCGCGGCCGACGGGCCGGAGCCGTATCCCGCGGCGGGTGCCACCGGGTACGGTCCGGCTCACGACCAGGGCCTCGCCGCCCCGGGTGGTCACCCTTCTTCCGCCCCCGACGCCCCCACCGCTCCCGGCGCGGGACCGCGCCCGGCGACGCCCGGGGGGCCGGGCCCCTACGAGCCCACCGGCCATGCCCACGGCGCGTACACCCCGCCGCCGCGGCACGAGCCCGGCCCTCCGGCGCCGGGCGGACCTCGGCCGGAACACGGGCCGGGCTTCGGGCCGCCCTGGCACGGAGGACCGCCCGGCCCGGTCCCCGGCCCCCCTGGACGGCGACGGCGAAAGCCGCCCCGCGTCCCGCGAGCCGTGGCCGCCGTGCTGCTCGCGCTCGGCCTGTCGGCCGGTCTGATCTGGTACGCGGGGGCGTACCGGGCGACCCGGCTGCCGTACGGCGACACGGTCGGGCTCGTCGAACCGCTGCACCGGGGTGACTGCGTCCTCGGTGAGCCGCCCCTGTGGAGGAGCGCCACCGTGCCGCGGCTGAGGCTCGACCCCAGTTGTCACGACCAGAGCCCCGACGCGCAGGTCATGACGGTGTACAAGGCGCCTTCGTTCGACGCGGCCCGCCGTGACGGCTCGCGCCGGTGCGAGAAGAAGACCGAGGACACCGCCCGCAGGCTCGCCTGGAACGTCAGGAGCATGGCCGTCGTGCCGACCCGGGACGGGTTCGCCACCACGGGCGGCACGGTCGCCTGCCTGCTCGCGGGCCGGTACGGCCCGGTGTTCGGGCCGCTCGGGGACCTCCGTCCGTACGGGATGGCCTTCACCGACGCGACCCAGATGCAGCGGGGCGACTGCCTGGGCCATGTGGGCGGCGACCACCGGGTGAGCACGCACTTCGAGCTGGTCGCGTGCGACAAGCACCCCGTGGGGAAGGTCGTCGAGATCACCCGTCTCCGAGTCCACCGGCCCGGCGCGGACCCGTTGGAGGAGGCGAACGACCAGTGCGCGGTCGACGCGCCACCGGAACAGCACGGCTACGACCCCTCCACCCACTGGAGTCATGGGGTGCGCAGTGCGGGTGTGTGGGCTCAGCCGTACTACCTCGTGGTCTGCTTCATCGAGAAGGGGAAGCGCCCGGCGCAGGGGGCCACGTAGTGCGCGCGGCTCTGGCGAAGCGTCCCCCTCCGGGTGAAAATGGCCCCGAAGGCCACGGCCCGCGTCGCGGACCCGCCTGGAGGAGGGTGTTGCGATGCCCGGTTCTACGAAGACGATGGGGGTGCTGACCGTGGGCGGGCTCGTCATGGTGACGGCCTACACGGTGGCGCTCGGCAGTAACGGCTGGCTGTGGTTCGGCTGGGTCGTGCTCGGTCTGATCACGCTGGGGATGGTGGCCTCGCACAGCACCTGAGCCCGCCCGGCACGCACCCCGGTCGCTCCGGTCGCCCGGCCCAGGGTCTTCCCGGTCCGGGCATTCCCGGCTCGCGCCGCGCCTGTCGGCCCGCGTCCGGTCCATCGGTTCGCGCCGGTCGCTCCGGTCACTGGCGGGGGCGCCGGGCGGCGGAGTGCACGCCCGGCTGGTACTTGGGAAGCCGGGCGGTGATCCTCATCCCCGCTCCCACCGCGGTCTCGATGACGAGGCCGTGATCGTCGCCGTACACCTGGCGCAGCCGTTCGTCGACGTTGGAGAGTCCTATTCCTCCGGAGGGGCTGGCCTCTCCGGACAGGATGCGGCGCAGCCGCTCGGGGTCCATGCCGGCGCCGTTGTCCTCGATCACGACCAGCGCCTCGGCGCCCGCGTCCTGCGCGGTGATGCTGATGTGGCTCTTGTCGGTCTTGCCCTCCAGTCCGTGTTTGACGGCGTTCTCCACGAGGGGCTGGAGGCAGAGGAAGGGCAGCGCGACCGGCAGTACCTCGGGCGCGATCTGCAGGGTGACGGACAGCCGCTCACCGAATCGGGCCCGGACGAGCGCCAAGTAGTGGTCGATGGCGTGCAGTTCGTCGGCGAGGGTGGTGAAGTCACCGTGCCTGCGGAACGAGTAGCGGGTGAAGTCGGCGAACTCCAGGAGGAGTTCGCGGGCCCGCTCCGGGTCGGTGCGGACGAACGAGGCGATCACGGCGAGCGAGTTGAAGATGAAGTGCGGTGATATCTGGGCACGAAGTGCCTTGATCTCGGCTTCGATCAGCCGCGTTCTGGACTGGTCGAGGTCCGCCAACTCCAACTGGACGGAGACCCAGCGGGCGACCTCACCGGCGGCGCGTACGAGAACGGCCGACTCGCGGGGCGCGCAGGCGACGAGCGCGCCGTGCACCCGGTCGTCGACGGTGAGCGGTGCGACGACGGCCCAGCGCAGAGGGCAGTCGGGCTCCTCGCAGGTCAGCCGGAAGGCCTCGCCGCGGCCGGTCTCCAGCGGGCCGCCGAGGCGTTCCATGACCTCGGTGCGGTGGTGGGCGCCGACGCCGTCCCAGGCGAGGACCGTCTCCTGGTCGGTGAGGCACAGCGCGTCCGTGCCGAGCAGGGTGCGCAACCGCCGGGCGGAGCGGCGGGCCGTTTCCCCGGTGAGCCCCGCGCGCAGCGGGGGCGCGGCCAGCGAGGCGGTGTGCAGGGTCTGGAAGGTGGCGTGCTCGACCGGGGTGCCCAGCCCGCCGAGGTTCTCGGGCCGTGCGGTGCGCCTGCCGAGCCAGAACCCGGCCGCCAGCAACGGGAGTGCGGCGACGCACAGCCCGGCGATGAACCCGCTCACCGGCCCGCCACCCCACCCGCGGAACCGCACCCGCGCAGCCGTCCCGGCGGCCACCGAACGGCCGCCACATCTGCCACGCCCGCCATGCCCGCCACGCCCGCCACGGACGTCTCGCCGCGTGCCTCGGCCGTCACCCCACCCGGGAGACGGCGCCCGCGCAGCCGTCCCGGCGGCCTTCGGGCCCGCCGTACCTCCGGCGAGAGCCCCTCACCCCGCGCCCCGTTGGGCGAGATCCTCACAGCCCGGCCTCCTTCGCGCCCGCCGCCGCGCTCGCTGTCCCGCTCACCGCCGCGCGGACCTGGCCGTCCGTGAGCTCCTCCGGGAGGTGGAAGCGGGCGAGGATCGCCGCCGTCCCGGCCGGCACCCGGGTGGCGGTGGCCAGGGAGACCAGCACCATCGTCACGAATCCGAGCGGCACCGACCAGAGCGCCGGCCAGGCGAGCAGCGCGTGCAGGGACCCCGTCGTACCGGGATAACCGGCCATCGTCGCGGCGACGGCGACGAGGGCGGCGCCGCCGCCGCCGATCATCCCCGCCACCGCCCCGGGCGGGGTGAGCCGCCGCCACCAGATGCCCAGGACGAGCAGCGGGCAGAACGAGGACGCGGAGACGGCGAACGCGAGCCCCACCGCGTCGGCGACGGGCAGCCCGCCCACCAGCACACTCGCGGCGAGCGGTACCGCCATCGCCAGTACGGTGCCGAGCCGGAAGTGCCGTACACCGCGGGAGGGAAGCACGTCCTGGGTGAGCACGCCCGCGACGGCCATGGTCAGTCCGGACGCGGTCGAAAGGAACGCGGCGAAGGCTCCGCCCGCGACCAGTGCCCCGAGCAGGTCCGCGCCGGCTCCGCCGATCATCCGGTCGGGCAGCAGGAGTACGGCCGCGTCCGCGTCGCCGGTGAGGCTGAGCTCAGGGGCGTACAGCCGGCCCAGCGCTCCGTAGACGGGCGGGAGGAGGTAGAAGGCGCCGATCAGACCGAGGACGGCGACGGTCGTCCGGCGGGCGGCGACGCCGTGCGGGCTGGTGTAGAAGCGGACGACGACGTGGGGCAGGCCCATCGTCCCGAGGAAGGTGGCGAGGATCAGCCCGTAGGTGGCGTAGAGCGGGCGCTCCTGGCGCCCGGCGGCCAGGGAGGTCGACATGGCGCCGTCGCTGCCGCGGTCGGCCGCCGGGACCGGGTCTCCCGGGCCGAAGGTCAGCCGGGTGCCGCTCTCGATGTGGTGGGCGCCCCGCGGGAGCCGGACGCGCGCGGCCTCGTACCGGCGGCCGTCGACGGTGCCCGTCGCGGTGACGGTGAGCGGCCGGGACAGCTTCAGGTCGAGTGTGGCGTCGACCTGGACCACGCGCCGTTCGCGGAAGGTCGGCGGTTCGTCGAAGGCGTCGTGGGGGGCGCCGTGGGACTGCCAGGCGAGGACCAGGAAGAGCGCGGGGACGAGCAGGGCGGTGAGTTTGAGCCAGTACTGGAAGGCCTGCACGAAGGTGATGCTGCGCATGCCGCCGGCCGCGACGGTGGCCACCACGACGACGGCGACCAGCACTCCGCCGAACCAGTCGGGCGCGTCGGTCAGCACCGCCAACGTCAGTCCCGCGCCCTGGAGTTGGGGCAGCAGATAGAGCCAGCCGACGCCGACGACGAACGCCCCGGCGAGTCGCCGCACCGCCTGGGACCCGAGCCGCGCCTCCGCGAAGTCGGGCAGCGTGTAGGCACCGGAGCGGCGCAGCGGTGCGGCGACGAAGAGGAGCAGCACGAGATAGCCGGCGGTGTACCCGACGGGGTACCAGAGCATGTCCGGTCCCTGGACGAGCACCAGGCCCGCGATGCCCAGGAAGGAGGCCGCCGAGAGGTATTCGCCGCTGATCGCGGCCGCGTTGAGCCGGGGTCCGACGGTGCGTGAGGCGACGTAGAAGTCGGAGGTGGTCCGGGATATGCGCAGCCCGAACGCGCCGACCAGGACGGTCGCGACGACGACGAGGGCCACGGCGGGAACGGAGTAGTTCTCGTTCATGGTTCAGCGGTCCTCGACCAGGCGCACGAAGTCCTTCTCGTTGCGTTCCGCCCGCCGCACGTACCAGCGGGCGAGCAGTACGAGCGGCGGGTACACGCCGAAGCCGAGGACGGCCCATTCGAGGGCCGAGCCGTCCGGCATCGCCGCGAAGACCAGTGGCAGCGGTCCGACGAGCAGCACCAGGACGGCCAACGTCACACTGGCAGCGCGAAATTGACTGCGCATCAGCGAGCGGACGTAGGTGTGGCCGAGTGTGGTCTGCTCGTCGATCTCGGTCCTCGGCCGGTAGTAGCCGGACGTCCGGAGGGTGCGCCGGGGCGCTCCGGTGACGACCACACGGCGGTCGGTGGGGTCCTGCGGCACGCGGTGCTCCTCAGCTCGTGGTCCGGCGCAGCAGCAGGTCGCGCAGTTGGCGGGCGTGCCGGCGGCTGACCTGGAGTTCGACGGAGTCGACGAGGACGCTCACCGTGCCCGCGTCCAGGCGGAGTTCGCCGATGTGGCGCAGGGCGACGAGATGGCGCCGGTGGATGCGGACGAACCCGCGGGAGCGCCAGCGCTCTTCGAGGGTGGACAGCGGGATGCGCACCAGGTGACTGCCCTGCGCGGTGTGCAGCCGGGCGTAGTCGCCGTGGGCCTCGACGTGGGTGATGTCCTCGACGGCCACGAAGCGGGTCACGCCGCCGAGTTCGACGGATATGTGGTCGGGGTCGGGCTCGTGGACGGGGATCAGGGGTGCGGTGTCCCTCAGTTGGACGGCCCGCCGGACCGCCTCGGCGAGCCGTTCGCGGCGTACGGGCTTCAGGACGTAGTCGACGGCCTTGAGGTCGAAGGCCTGCACGGCGAATCCCTCGTGGGCGGTCACGAACACGACGAGCGGCGGCTGGGCGAACCCGCCGAGCAGCCGGGCGAGGTCGAGCCCGTCCAGGCCCGGCATGTGGATGTCGAGGAAGACGACGTCGATCGCCTCGGGTCCGCCGGGTCCGGACTGCAGGGCCCGGTTGATCCTGCGCAGTGCCTCGGTCGCGTCGCTCGCGCCCTCGGCGCTGCCGATCCGGGGATCGGCGTTGAGCAGATAGAGGAGTTCCTCGAGCGAGGGTTGTTCGTCGTCGACGGCGAGCGCGCGCAGCATGAGAGTGGAGTGTAAGAGCGATTCGCGTGGCTGGACATGTGCGGGACATGGCCGTTGTCCCCGGCCGGTCGGCGGTTGCCGCTGGATACAGTGCCGCCATGAACAGCAAGCCCGCGATGTTCGACGAGCTCGACCGCAAGATCATCACGGCCTTGATGGCCAATGCCAGGACGAGCTTCGCGGAGATCGGCGCCGCGGTCGGACTGTCCGCGACGGCCGTCAAGCGCCGCGTCGACCGGCTGCGCGAGACGGGTGTGATCACCGGTTTCACGGCCACGGTGAAACCCGCGGCACTGGGCTGGCGCACGGAGGCGTACGTGGAGGTGTACTGCGAGGGCGCCGCGCCGCCCCGGCGGCTCGCGGAGGTGGTGCGCAACCATCCGGAGATCACCGCGGCGATGACCGTGACCGGGGGCGCTGACGCGCTGCTGCACGTACGGGCCGTCGATGTGGAGCACTTCGAGGAGGTGCTGGAGCGCATCCGGGTGGAGCCCTTCATCCGGAAGACGGTCAGCTACATGGTGCTCTCCCATCTGCTGCCCGAGGCCCCGGAGGCCGGAGCGACCCACGCGGCTCCGGACGACGCAGGAAACGTGCGCTGACCCAGCCGATCACGCAGCAGTACTGCGTATACGCGCAGCTCTCGTCGCTTGTCGCCCGTATCCCCCGTTTCCTACCGTGGAGGCATCCCACCAGTCGACACCGCAGGAAGCGGAGGAACCCCTCTGTGCCCGACAGCCGTGTGCCGCGTCCCCGGCGCTTTCTCGTCTGCGAACCCAGACACTTCGCCGTGCAGTACGCGATCAACCCCTGGATGCGTCCCGACGACCCCGTGGACGTCGGTCTCGCGCGCGATCAGTGGCAGGCGCTGATCAGCGCCTATCGCGCGTACGGCCACACCGTCGACTCGATCGAACCCGTCGCCGGCCTGCCCGACATGGTCTTCGCCGCGAACTGCGCGCTCGTGCTCGGGGGCCGGGTCTTCGGCTCGTCCTTCCACGCGCCCGAACGCCGCCCCGAGTCCACCGCGTACGAGACCTGGTTCAAGGCGGCCGGTTTCGACGTCTACCGCCCCGAGTCGGTGTGCGAGGGCGAGGGTGATCTCGTCCCGACGGGCCGGTACGTCCTCGCGGGCACCGGATTCCGTACGACGCCCGAGGCCCATCGCGAGGTCCAGGAGTTCTTCGGCGTCCCGGTGATCAGCCTTCAGCTCGTTGATCCGCTCTTCTACCACCTGGACACCGCGCTCTTCGCCCTCGACGACGACAACATCGCGTACTACCCGCAGGCGTTCTCACCGGGCAGCCGCGAGGTGCTGACCCGGCTGTTCCCCGACGCGGTGCTCGCGACCCGCGACGACGCCCTCGCCTTCGGCCTCAACTCGGTCTCCGACGGCCGTCACGTCTTCATCGCGCCGCGCGCCGAGGCCCTCGCGGACCAGCTCGCCCGCCACGGCTACGTCCCCGTCCCCGTCGACCTGTCGGAGTTCCACAAGGCCGGCGGCGGCATCAAGTGCTGCACTCAGGAGATCCGCTCATGACCGCTCCCGCCCGTACGACCGGGTCCCCCGTAGCCGGTACGCGCAGCTCCGACGAACTGATACGGGCCGAGGAACCCGTCCTGGCGCACAACTACCACCCGCTGCCGGTGGTCGTCGCGCGGGCCGAGGGCACCTGGGTCGAGGATGTCGAGGGCCGCCGCTACCTCGACATGCTGGCGGGCTACTCGGCCCTCAACTTCGGCCACCGCAACCCGGTGCTGATCGAGGCGGCCCACCGCCAGCTCGACCGGCTCACCCTCACCTCGCGGGCCTTCCACAACGACAGGCTGGCCGGATTCGCCGAGTCCCTGGCCGCGTTGACGGGCCTGGACATGGTCCTGCCGATGAACACGGGCGCCGAGGCGGTGGAGAGCGCCATCAAGGTGGCCCGCAAATGGGCGTACGAGGTGAAGGGCGTCGAGCCCGGCCGGGCGACCATCGTGGTGGCGGCCGACAACTTCCACGGCCGTACGACCACGATCGTCAGCTTCTCCACCGACGAGAGCGCCCGCTCCGGCTTCGGCCCCTTCACCCCCGGCTTCCGGGTCGTTCCGTACAACGACCTGGCCGCGCTCGAAGCGGCGATCGACGAGACGACGGCCGCGGTGCTCATCGAGCCCATCCAGGGCGAGGCGGGCGTGGTCATCCCGGACGACGGCTATCTCGCCGGCGTCCGCGAGCTCACCACCCGCACCGGCTGCCTGTTCGTCGCGGACGAGATCCAGTCCGGCCTCGGCCGTACCGGCACCACGCTGGCGGTGGACCACGAGTCGGTCGTCCCCGACCTGCTGCTGCTCGGCAAGGCGCTCGGCGGCGGCATCGTGCCGGTCTCCGCGGTCGTCGGGCGCCGGGACGTGCTGGAGGTGCTGCGTCCTGGTGAGCACGGATCGACGTTCGGCGGCAATCCGCTGGCCGCGGCGGTCGGCTCGGCGGTCGTGGGCCTGCTGGAGACCGGTGAGTACCAGCGGAGGGCGTCCGAGCTGGGTGTGCTGCTGCGGGACGGGCTGGCGGCCCTGGTGGGCCGGGGTGTCGAGGGCTTCCGCTCGCGCGGGCTGTGGGCGGGTGTCGACATCGACCCGTCCATCGGCACGGGCCGCGAGATCAGCCGGGGCCTGATGGACGAGGGGATCCTGGTCAAGGACACGCACGGTTCGACCATTCGGCTGGCGCCGCCGCTCACCATCACGGCCGAGGAGCTCCAGTCGGCTCTGGGCGCTCTGGAGAAGGTCCTGACGCGAGGGATCTGACACCGGCCCCGTGGCCACCGGAGGGGGCACCTGCCCCTCGGCCCAGTGGTCACCGCAGGGATACCGGCCGCTCGACCGCGGGCGGGCGCAGAGGCGCCCGCCCGTCACGGTGCGAGGACCTTCTTCCCTTCGCGGTGCGAGGACCGTCTTCCCGTCTCCTGGACGGCGGCCGCCCGGGCCCGTCTCCCGGGTCCCGTCCGCGGTCGCCCGATCCCGGCGCCCGGCCCCTCGATCACCCCTCCCACAGTCCGACCGGCATCCAGTTCTCCGCCCAGGTCTCGGACCAGCACCGGACCTTGCCGTCGGCCAGGGCCGCCACATGGAGGTTCCCGTCGGCGCCGGCGTGCAGCCCGACGAGTCGCGCCGGTCCGGTGCGGAGGGTGTACTCCCTGGCCTTCGCCCCGGTCTCGGTCACCACGGACACGCCGTACGGCCCCGCGGTGGCGCGGGCGACCCCCTGCCGGATGCCGCGCAGCGCCGTGTGGGTCCACTCCGGCTGCCGGGAGACCTCGGTCTCCTTCCACGGCGCCCCCGGGCGGTGCCTGGTCAGGCCGTACCGGGTGCCGTCGGCGGCGAGCAGTCCGACCTCCAGTTCACCCGAGCCGCGGTTGAGCTCGATCGCGCCCCGGACGGCCGCCCCGGCCCGGACCGTCGTCCACTCCGGGAGGGCGCCGGGGACGGCGGGCCAGGTGCAGTGGGTGACCCGGTCGGGCACGACGGACGAGGGGATTCCGGTCAAGCGCACGCGTGGCACGGCCGTCCGGCCGACGCCGCCGTCGCCGTCACGGCCGCGGAACTCCCGCAGCTTCCAGGGGTCCGTGCGGTCGGCAGTGACGCAAGGGATCCGATACCGGCCAAGTGGCCACAGAGGGTGACACCGCAGCGGTTACGCCCGGCGACGGCCGCGCCTACACTGATCGCTCCCCGGGGGAAACGAGGAGCGCCCCAGTGTTTTATTACGTACTCAAATATGTGCTTCTGGGTCCCTTGTTGAGGCTGGTCTTCCGGCCTCGGATCGAGGGCCTTGAGCACGTACCGTCGTCGGGCCCCGCCATCGTGGCAGGCAATCACCTGTCCTTCGCGGACCACTTCCTGATGCCGGCGATCCTGAAACGCCGGATCACCTTCCTGGCGAAGGCCGAGTACTTCACCGGGCCCGGTATCAAGGGCCGGCTGACGGCGGTCTTCTTCCGCAGCATCGGGCAGATCCCGGTGGACCGTTCCGGCAAGGAGGCGGGGCAGGCCGCGATCCGCGAGGGGCTCGGCGTGCTGCGCAAGGACGAGTTGCTCGGCATCTACCCCGAAGGCACCCGCTCGCACGACGGACGGCTCTACAAGGGCAAGGTCGGTGTGGCGGTGATGGCCCTCCGGGCCCAGGCCCCGGTCATCCCGTGCGCGATGATCGGCACCTTCGAGGCCCAGCCCCCGGGCAGGAAGCTCCCGCGGATCCACCCCGTGGTGATCCGCTTCGGCAAGCCCCTCGACTTCTCGCGCTATGCCGGGATGGAGGGCGAGAAGGCCATTCTGCGTGCCATCACCGACGAGATCATGTACGCCATCCTGACCCTCTCCGAGCAGGAGTACGTCGACCGGTACGCGGCCGTCGTCAAGGCCGAGGACGCCGCGGAGAAGGCGGAGGCGGGACGCAAGTTCCCCCGCATGCCCTTGAGTTGAGTTGACGGGCCGGGCACCCGAGCGCACGACGGAGGGGGCGGCCGGACGAACCGGCCGCCCCCTCATGCGACAAGGACTACGGCTGCGGAGTGGCGTGCGGCGCGCACGTCACGTCGGCGGCGTCCGTCTTGCCGGTGAGCAGGTAGGAGTCCACCCGCACGTTGATGCACGGGTTGACCAGACCGGTCACGCCGTGCGAGCCCGCACCCTGTTCGGTGATCAGGCGGGAGCCCTTGAACCGCTTGTGCAGTTCGACAGCCCCCGGGTAGGGCGTGGCGGCGTCGTTCGTGGACTGCACGATGAGGACGGCCGGCAGGCCCTTGCCGGTCCTCACCTCCACCGGCGACTGCTGCTTGGCCGGCCAGGAGGCACACGGAAGGTTCATCCATGCGTTGGCCCAGGTCATAAAGGGATATTCGGCGTTGAGTCGCGTGTTGTCCCGGTCCCACTTCTTCCAGCTCGTGGGCCACTGGGCGTCGGCGCACTCGACGGCCGTGTACACGGCGTTGCCGTTCTCCGAGGAGATGTTGCCCGCCGTGTCGCTCAGGTCGGGCGACGCCGCGTCGACGAGCGCCTGGGTGTCACCGGCGACGTACTTGCTGAACACCGAGGCGACCGGCACCCACGAGGAGTCGTAGTACGGGGCGCTCTGGAAGAAGGAGATCAGTTCGGCGGGGCCGACGACGCCGCCGAGCGGGCTCTTCTTCGCTGCGGCACGCAGCTTCAGCCACTGGTCCTGCACCTTGGCGCGGGTGTCGCCGAGGTGGAAGGCCGCGTCGTTCTTGGCGACCCAGTCCTCCCAGTCCTTCCAGCGGCCCTCGAAGGCGATGTCCTGTTCCAGGTTGGCCTGGTACCAGATGTTCTCGCGCGCCGGGTCGACGACGCTGTCGACGATCATGCGGCGCACGTGCCCGGGGAAGAGCGTGCCGTAGACGGCTCCGAGGTAGGTGCCGTAGGAGACGCCCAGGTAGTTGAGCTTCTTCTCGCCGAGCCCGGCCCGGATGACATCGAGGTCGCGCGCCGTGTTGGGCGTGGTCATCTGCGCCAGTACGGCCTTGCCGCTGCGCTGGGCGCAGCCGTCGGCGTACTCCGCGGCCAGCTTGCGCTGGGCGAGCTTGTCCGCCTCGGAGTCCGGGACCGGGTCCGCCTTGGGCGCCTTGACGAACTCCTGCGGGTCGATGCAGGAGATGGGCGCCGAGTGGCCGACACCACGCGGGTCGAAGCCCACGAAGTCGTACGCCTTCGCGGTGTTCACCCACAGGGGGCTCTTGGTGGTGACCCGGCGCGGGAAGCGCATGCCCGAACCGCCGGGACCACCCGGGTTGTAGACGAGCGCGCCCTGACGCTCCTCCTTGGTGCCGGTGTTCCCGATGCGGTCCACGGCCAGCTTGATCTGCTTGCCGTAGGGGTGGGCGTAGTCCAGCGGCACGCTGACCCAGCCGCACTGGATCGGCTTCTCGAATCCCCAGTCCGCCGGGCAGTCCTGCCAGTCGATCCCGGCCTTGGCGGCCCGCTCCGCGGCGACGGCCGCTCCGCGCTGCTCGCGGCTCTGGCCGTAACTCCGGCCGTGCCGCGAGTCGGCGGTGGCCGTCGGCGCCGCCACGGCTCCGGCTATCAGGGTCGCCGTGACGAGCGCTCCGGCCGAACCCAGCGCCGCCACCCGCTTCGTCGGTCTCTTGGACCTCAAGTGTGACCTCCCCGTACATCGTTGCGATTGATACGGGGATCCTTTCGGCTGTGAGGTCCCTGAGAACAGATGCGACCGGTGTTCTTTACCATTCCGATAGCCGGTATGTCGTGTTCCGCTGAGCGGTGACACTGGCGCGAATCAGCCTTCCCAGCAAGACAGTTGACGTCACGTGAGATCGTTAAGCACCTGGTCCAGCAGCCGCCGCAGCAGCAAGGCGTCGGGGGCGAGCGCCGTCACGAGCACGGCGGGCCCGACGAGCGGCGTGAGCGCCGCGTACTCGCCCAGCAGTCGCGCCGCCGGCATCTCCTTCTCGAACTCCGGCCTTACGACGACCAGTTGCCCGAGAGCACGATGGCCCCCGAGGACGGCGGGCCCGTCCCAGCCGCCGGGCGCACCGGGACCGCAGGCCAACTCCTGGTCGAGCAGGGCCCGTCCGTCGCGTCGCACGGTGAGACGGCTGGTGAGCCGCCCGGGTTCCTCACCCACGCGCCCGAGCACCTGCTCCTCCCGGAAGACGAGCCGGGCACCGCCCGTCAGGTCGATTCGCGAGGAGACGGACAGTTCGCTGCCACCGGCCGAGATCAACTGCTCGGGCAGCCAGCACAGTTCGCCTCCGTCGGCGACGTCCAGTCGGACGTCGTAGCGCGCCTCTCCCTTGGCCTGTCCGGGCAGGGCGATGGTGGCGGCGGCCGAACCGACCCGCAGCCGCGCGCCCGGACCGACCCGCGCCTCGACGGTGAGGTGATCGCCGCCGAGCGGTCCGCTCATCGCCCCGACCAGCATCACGCGCGCCTCGGACCCGCCGCTCCGGATCCGGCGCAGGGCGAGCGGGCCCTCCCCGTCGAGCACCGGCAGCGAGGTCCCTCCCCGGCCGTCGTCCCTCGCCTCGATCCGCGCGGTGGCGCGTACTCCGGCCGTCGTCATGCCGTCCACGCGGCGAGCCGTTCCCGCACCCAGCCGGCGACCGCGGTGACGCCGTCCTCGGTCCTGAGCGACTGGAAGACCACGGGCAGTTCGGCCCGCTGCGCCTTGGCGTCGGTCGCCATCCGTCCCAGGTCGGAGCCCACGTACGGCGCGAGGTCGGTCTTGTTCACCACGAGCAGGTCGGCCGTCGTGACACCGGGGCCGCCCTTGCGCGGGATGTCGTCCCCGCCCGCGACGTCGATCACGAAGATCTGGGCGTCGACCAGCCCCTTGGAGAAGGTCGCCGTGAGGTTGTCGCCGCCGGACTCCACGAGGATCAGGTCCAGCGGCCCGATCTCGTCCTCCAGGTCCTCGACGGCTTCGAGGTTCGCGGAGATGTCGTCCCGGATCGCGGTGTGCGGGCAGGCGCCGGTCTCGACGGCGGTGATGCGCTCGGGCGGCAACACCGCTTCCCGGAGCAGGAACTCGGCGTCCTCCCGGGTGTAGATGTCGTTCGTGACGACGGCGAGGGACAGTTCGTCGCGCAGCGCCCGGCAGAGCGCGGCGACGGTGGCGGTCTTCCCGGACCCGACGGGTCCACCGAGCCCTATGCGCAGGGCGCGGCGCGTGCCGTCGGGGCGGTGGGCGTCGGCGCTGATCGCGGAGGGCCCGTCGTGGGTGTGGTCGAGGTGCATGGTTCGGCTCCAGCTTCGTTCGGTACGCGCCGGTCCCGAGGCGGCCTGTCCGTCGTTCGCGGACCAGGTCTTTCGGGGCAGGCGGCGGTGTATGGGGGGCGGCTGCCCCGGAGGCTATGGGTCCGCTGCCGGATCGAGCGGGACCGACACCTCCGGGACGGGTACGGCGCACGGGATGTCCAGCGGACTCCGGGCGACCCGAGAAGATCCGCGGGCTCCCGGCATCGCGAGGGCCCTCGGGTCCTCGGCCGTTCGAGGGTCCGCGCTCGCTACGACGCGAAGAGACGGACGGGCCAGGCCGCGTGCGCCTCCGCGCTGATCTCCAGCAGCGGCGCCGACGCCGCCGGGAGTGCCTCGACCCCGTCGTCGAGGACCCTCCGCGCCGCGCCGGCCGCAGCGTGGGCGACGACATCCAGTTCCGGCGCGAGGCGGGCCAGCGCGGCCGTCGCGTCGAACGGGTCGAGACTCAGCAGCCGTACCGTCGCCGACGCCGACCCGCTGACACACTCGTACACGGAGCAGTAGGCGGCGTCCTCGGGTCCCAGACCGGCAGCCCGCGCTGCCACGCCCAGCACCACCGGCTGATGAGCTCCCTTGGGGAACTCCCGTGCCAGCGCGTCGAGTTCGGCGGAAGGCCAGGTCGCCCTGGCCGCCCGCACGAGCTGCCGTCCCAGCCGACGCGCGGCGACCCGCAGCGCGAGGGAGGGCGTACGCGCGTCGGCGGCCGCGTCCAGGGACACCGGGTCGATCCCGAGCGCCCCCGCCGCGGCCAGCGCGGCCGCGACGAGACCGGTCGTGTGCAACCGGCCCCTGCAGAAGTCCTCCAGGGTCGCCGCCCCGGTGATCCGCCCGGACTTGACGGCCGCCTCGGCCCCTCCGGAATGCGCGTGCCCTCCGGCGGGGAAGCGGCCGTCGGCCAGGACGAGAAGCGCTGCCCGGGACATCAGAAGAGGAAGTAACGCTGGGCCATGGGCAGTTCGGCGGCGGGAGTCGCCTCGACGAGTTCTCCGTCGATGTGCACGGCGAAACTGTCGGGGTCGATCCGCACCTCGGGCCGCGCGTCGTTCTCCCGCATGTCGGCCTTGGTCACCGCCCGCGTCGACTCGATGGCGACGAACCGCTTGCCGAGCGAGAGCCGCTCCGGCAGCCCGTCCTCGATGGCCAGCGGTGCCACGAAGTTGAACGAGTTGGCGGCCGGGGCCCGCCCGATCGCCCCGAACATCGGCCGGGGCAGCACCGGTTGCGGCGTCGGGATGGACGCGTTGGCGTCGCCCATCTGCGCGTACGCGATCATTCCGCCCTTGATGACCAGGTGCGGCTTGACCCCGAAGAACGCGGGCTCCCAGAGCACCAGGTCCGCGAGCTTGCCGGTCTCCACGGAGCCGATCTCGCGGGCGAGCCCTTGCGCGAGCGCCGGGTTGATCGTGTATTTGGCGACATAGCGACGTACACGATGATTGTCCGCGCGGCCGTCGCCCGGCAGGGCACCCCGACGCCGCTTCATCACATGGGCCGTCTGCCAGGTCCGCAGGATGACCTCGCCGACGCGGCCCATGGCCTGGGAGTCCGAGGAGATGATCGAGATGGCGCCGAGGTCGTGGAGTATGTCCTCGGCCCCGATGGTCGACGGCCGGATACGGGACTCGGCGAAGGCCAGATCCTCCGGCACCGCCGGGTTCAGGTGGTGGCAGACCATCAGCATGTCGAGGTGTTCCTCGGCGGTGTTGACGGTGTAGGGCCGGGTCGGGTTGGTGGAACTGGGCAGCACGTACGACTCGGAGACCACGGTCATGATGTCCGGCGCGTGCCCGCCGCCCGCGCCCTCCGTGTGGTACGCGTGGATGCCGCGTCCGGCGATGGCGGCGAGGGTGTCGGCGACGAACCCGGATTCGTTGAGGGTGTCGGTGTGGATGGCGACCTGGATGCCGGTGCGGTCGGCGACGGTCAGCGCGGCGTCGATCGCGGCCGGGGTCGAGCCCCAGTCCTCATGGATCTTCAGGCCGAGCGCGCCGCCCCGGATCTGCGACAGCATCGCGTCGTGCGAGACGGTGTTGCCCTTGCCGAGCAGACCGAAGTTGAGCGGGTAGCCCTCCATCGACTCCAGCATCCGCGCCAGATGCCAGGGGCCGGGCGTGACCGTGGTCGCCTTGGAGCCCTCGGCGGGGCCTGTGCCGCCGCCGACGAGCGTCGTGATGCCGGAGGCGAGCGCCTCGTCGGCGATCTGCGGACAGATCAGATGGACGTGCGCGTCGATGGCGCCCGCGGTCACGATCCGCCCGTTGCCCGCGATGATCTCGGTCTCGGGGCCGATCACCAGGTCGGGATGAACCCCGTCCATGGTGTCCGGGTTGCCGGCCTTGCCGATACCGGTGATCCGGCCGTCGCGGATGCCGACGTCGGCCTTGACGATCCCCCAGTGGTCGACGATCACGACACCGGTGACGACCGTGTCCGGCGTGCCCTCCGCGCGCGTGGCGCGGGCCTGGCCCATGGATTCCCGGATGACCTTGCCACCGCCGAACACCGCTTCGTCGCCGGCGAGGCCGGGCCCGCCGGAACGGTCCTCCTCGATCTCGATGAGCAGGTCGGTGTCCGCGAGACGGATACGGTCGCCGGTCGTCGGACCGAACAGATCGGCGTACGCGGCACGCGAGATCTCAGGCATCGAGGGCACCTCCGGTCCCCCCGCGCAGTCCGGGCACCACGCGGGCGCCGGCGAGCGGGACGAGTTCGACGTCGACGGGGATCCCCGGCTCGAAGCGCACGGCGGTGCCGGCGGCCACGTTGAGCCGCTTGCCGCGCGCCGCGCCGCGGTCGAAGTCCAGACCGGGGTTGGCCTCGGCGAAGTGGTAGTGGGAGCCGACCTGCACGGGCCGGTCGGCGGCGTTGAGGACGGTCAGCCGGGTGACCTCACGGCCCTCGTTGAAGGCGACGGGCCCGTCGGCGAAGAGGATCTCTCCGGGAATCATGGCGCGCTCCCCCGTCAGACGATCGGGTCGTGGACGGTGACGAGCTTGGTGCCGTCCGGGAAGGTCGCCTCGACCTGGACGTCGTGGATCATCTCGGGAATGCCCGTCATGACGTCGTCCCGGGTGAGGATCTTGCGCCCGGAGGACATCAGCTCGGCGACGGTACGGCCGTCACGGGCGCCTTCGAGGATGTGCGACGTGATCAGGGCGACCGCCTCGGGATGGTTCAGTCTCAGTCCGCGGGCCCGGCGCTTCTCGGCGACATCGGCTGCCACATGGATCAGCAGCCTCTCCTGCTCGTGCGGGGTCAGTTGCACGGCGTCCCACCTCACATCCTCGCTCCGGACCGTGCGGGGCCCGGTGGCCGCAGCCACCAAAACCCCTGGTGGCGTGGATGGGCACGCTAGTTGGCCGGAGTTTCGAGGACGTTAACCAGCCTGTGGCCGTTTCCGGGCCGGACGGCAGGACCCCTTCGGGCCCGCGAGGCCGTCCCGCTTCGCCGGTTCCGCCCGACCGGACCACACCGGCACCCCGGAAAGCCACGGGGCCGTCGGGGGCCGGACCGTATACGGCATACCGCGCGGTTGTACGGGGGCGCCGGGGGGCCGAAGTCGTGGCCGCCGTACCGGCCGGAGCCAGGGTCCCCGCGCCTGCGGCTAGGAGGCGCTGGGTCCCCGGTGCTCCGCGGCGATGCCGAACCGCTGCCGCTCGCGGGGCGCGGACGCCACCTCGCGGACGCTCGACAGTGCGCTGATCACCTGTTCGTCGGCGGGCTCCTGGAGTTCTTCGAGGCGCTCCAGGTCGGCGGCGGAGACCAGGGCGACGAGGGGCTTCCCGTGCCGCGTCACGACGACGCGCTCACCGCCGTACACGACGCGGTTGATCAGTTCGGCGAGCTCAGCCCTGGCTTGCGTCACCGGAATCTCGTAGGCCATGACGTCCAGCTTAGACCGGGCCTCCAGCGCTCCGCGGAGCGCGCGATCCCGTAGGCGGACGGCACGGAGCAGCCCGCCACCGGCTCCCGCACACGGGCGCCCGCCCACTCCCGCAGGCGGACGCCCGCCGTTTCGCTGTCAGCATGGCCCTCTTCCACAGAGGCGTACGTCCTGTACATTTTTTACAGACCTGAGGAGGCGCGCCATGGACAGCCCGTCCGCCCGCTACGTCCTGCCCGAATTCACCGAACGGACCAGCACGGGACACCGGACGCTGGATCCGTACTCGAAGCTGCTCGGCGAGCGGATCGTGTTCCTCGGGACGCCGGTGGACGACACCTCGGCGAACGACGTGACGGCGCAGTTCATGTACCTCGAACACCAGGCGCCCGAGCAGGACATCTCGCTCTACATCAACTCTCCGGGCGGCTCCTTCAGCGCGATGACCGCGATCTACGACACGATGCAGTTCGTCACCTGCGACGTCGAGACGATCTGCCTCGGCCAGGCGGCATCGGCGGCGGCCGTCCTGCTGGCCGGCGGCACGCCGGGCAAGCGGCTCGCGCTGCCGGGAGCGCGCGTCCTGCTCCACCAGCCGTCGGCCCACGAGCCGCTCCAGGGGCGGACGAGCGACCTGGTCATCCAGGCCGGGGAGTTGCTGCGTACCCGCGAGACGCTTGAGGACCTGCTCGTACGGCATACGGGACAGAGCCCGGGGCAGGTCGCAGCGGACATCGAACGGGACAAGATCTTCGACGCTCCGGCGGCGCTGGCCTATGGGCTGATCGACCGGATCGGCCCGAGCCGCAGGACCTCGTTCGAGACGCGCGGCGCGAGGTGAGCGGCCGATGATCCCGGACCTCCCGCCGCTGCCCGCGCTGACCCGCGCCGAGGCCGAGCTGATCGACCGCTACCTCGACGTGGTCGACCTGCTCGGCCGGATCAACCCGTCCCGCCCCGGGGACACCTATCGCGGCCTGAGGGCGGCTCAGGCACTGGTCGTCAAGGCCGCGGCCCTGCGGGACGCGCTCACTCTGATGCACCAACGGGGCGAGAGCGAGATGCACGCCCCGACGCTGGCTCAGGCCCTGCGGGTTCTGGACGGTGAGCGGCGCGCGGCCCGGGTCACCGTGCCGCCCGAGTCCGGCAGTTGACGCACCCACACTTTCGAGCCGGTACACGCCGCCGCCCCGCGGTGTCCGGTCCGGGACTCAAACGGACCGGATGGTGTACCCCCCGATGGCGTATTGAACGATCCTTTCTGCGACCCCTCCGAGTTGCGCAACACGCCGACCAGAAAGGCGGGATGAAGCCCTTAGCCGCAGGTGCGGGCGTCGTCGATGTCTCCAACACCCCCTCGAACAGAGGGGTGTCCACCCGAACGGGTGAGTGGTGAGTAAGCCCACAAAACGCCGGTTCCGCTCGGTATTTCCGCCACTCATGAGTGAAGATCCCTTCCGACGACAAGCCCCCGCCACAGCGGCGGGGCGGTCCGGGCGGACGCCGAGTCCTGCCGCCGCCCGGATGACCGGTCGACAGATGTGCATCGGCAGGAGTGGAGGACCCAGCTAGACGGGTCGCCGGAACGGTTCCGGGCGGTCCTTGGGGTGAAGCCGCAGCTGCGGCCGGGCAACTTCGCCAGCCCGAATCCGACAGGTCATCCTTCACAGGCGGCTGACGAAGGGTTGCGCATGACTGCGCTCAATCGTGTCCCGTCGCTGTGGACCCGGGCCGGTACGGCCTCGGCGCTCACTCTTGCCGCCGTGGGCGGCAGCCTCGTGGTCCCCGGCGTCGCACCCGACGCCGAGGCGGCCACCCTTGCGACGAGGGCACTCCAGGTCGCGGCGTCGAAGCACGGCTCCCCCTACCAGTGGGGCGCCACGGGACCGCACCGCTTCGACTGCTCCGGGCTCACGCTCTATTCGTACAAGAAGGCGGGCAAGAAGCTGCCTCGTACGGCCGCGGCGCAGTACAACAAGACGCACCATGTCTCGGCCTCGCACCGCAAGGCCGGTGACCTCGTGTTCTTCCACTCGGGCCGGAACGTGTACCACGTCGGCATCTACGCCGGGAAGGGAAAGATCTGGCACTCCCCGAAGACCGGGGAAGTGGTGAAGCTCCAGAAGATCTGGACGAGGAGCGTCTGGTACGGCAGGGTCAGCTGATCCTGTCCCCGGGGCGGCGGTACGCGGCGCGTACCGCCGCCCCGGGGACACGCGGCGTGTGAGGCGTGTGCGAGACGGGCCGGAGTGGTTACTCATTCCCCATGACCGCCGACCCGGCCCGCACGCCCCGGAACGAGACGTCCGCGCGAAGCGACCCTCCCCAGGAGACGCGGACGTCCGGCCGCGACGAGACACCCCTCGAACGGGCGGACCGCAACTTCGCCGAGCTGCTCCAGGAGTTGCGCGTCACCCAGACGGGGGTGCAGATCCTCTTCGCCTTCCTGCTGACGCTCGCCTTCACCCAGCGCTTCCCCTCCCTGGACACCGTGCAGCGTGCGACCTACGTGGTGACGTTGCTGCTGTCGGTGCTGGCCGCCGCCCTTTTCACGGCCCCCGCGGCGCTGCACCGGTCGCTGTTCCAGCGGCACGCCAAAGCGACCATCGTGCAGGTCTCCTCGCGGCTGGCCACCGTCGGCCTGTGCGTCCTGATGCTGGCGTTGACGGGTTCGGTGCTGCTCGTCGTGGACGTGGTGCTGGGGCGCGGCGCGGGCATCGCGGCGGGCGCGGGCACCCTGGCCGTCTGCGTGGCCCTGTGGGGACTGCTGCCGTGGCTGGTGCGGCGCCGTCTCAGCTCCTCAGCGGCTCCAGGACCAGGACAAGGCCCAGAACGGTGAGGGCGCCGCCGGTGACCGCCTCCACGGCGCGTGGGGCGCGCGGTCCGCGCAGCCACCGTCCGAGCCGGTCCACCAGCAGCGCGACGGCCGGGAACCACACCAGGGCCAGCACGACCACGATCAGCGCCAGCAGCAGCGTCCGCGGCATCGCGGGGCTGCCCGCGGGCACGAACTGCGGCAGCAGGCTCAGGAAGGTGATGGGCGCCTTGGGATTGAGCGCGTTGGTGACGAAGCCCTGCCGGAGCGGACGCGCCCCCGGGCCCGGCCGCTCCGCGTCGGCCTCCCGCTCACGCGGACGGCCCAGCGAGCGCAGCGTCCGCGCGCCCAGGTACAGCACATAGGCGCCGCCGAGCAGTTGGAGCGTCCGGAACAGCGCCGGGACGGCGGTGAGGACCGCCGCGACCCCTGCGACGGCGAGCGCGGTGTGGAGCAGCAGCCCGCCCGTGATGCCGAGGGCGCACGCGACCCCGGCCCGGCGCGAGACGAGGGCGTTGCGTACGACGACGGTGAAATCCGCGCCCGGCATGGCGACCATGCCCGCGGCGACGCCCGTGAAGGCGATGAGCTGTGCGTCCATGCCCTCAGACTGCCCGGCCCGGGCCTTCAGCAGGTATGTCGAATATCCTGGGCCGGTCTTAAGCGATCGTTTAGACCGGGCGGGGTGACGCCGGTCCGGAAGGGATGCGATGTACGACCCGACACGGCTCGCGGCGCTGGTGGCGGTCGCCGAGGCAGGGTCGATCACCCGGGCCGCGGAGCGTCTCGGATATACCCCGCCGGCCCTGTCCCAGCAGGTGGCGAAGCTGGAGCGGGAGGCGGGGGCGACCCTGCTGGTGCGCTCGCATCGCGGGACGCGGCTCACCGGCGCGGGTGAGCTGCTGGTCGTGCGGGCCCGCCGGGTCCTCGACGAGATGGAGCTGGCCCGGCACGAACTGGCCCGGCTGACGGGACTGTCGGGCGGCACCCTGCGCCTCGGCACCTTCCAGACGGCGGGCATCCATCTGCTGCCGCCCGTACTGACCGCCTTCCGCCGGGCCCACCCGGACGTGGCGCTCGCGGTCGCGGACTACGAACCTCCGCACGGGATCGCGGCGGTCGCGGCGGGCGAGGTGGATCTGGCGCTCACGCACACGTACGAGCCGGCTCCGCCGGTCCCGTTGCCGTCGTCCGTGGGCGTCGAGCCGGTCCTGGTCGAGGAACTGGTGCTGGTGACCGCTCCTGGCCACCTCCTCGCCGGGGGCTCGGCGCGGCTGCCGCTCACCGGGCTCGCCGGGCAGCCGCTGATCAGCATGGCCCCCGACCACCCGCCGCGGCAGGGCGTGGAGGCGGCGCTGGCCCGGGCGGGGGCGACGCCCGCGGTACTCGTCGAGACTCCCGGGTACGCCCTGGTGTGCGCGCTGGTGAGCGCCGGGCTGGGGGTCGCGGTCGTACCGGAGATGGTGGCGGCGACGGCCGCGACGCCGGTGGGGACACGGCTGCTGGAGCCGGGGGATCTGCGCCGCACGATCTCGGTCGCGCACCGGACGGATGTGACGTCGCCTGCGGCAGACGCGTTCCGTGCCCTGTTGCGCGGCGCCTTCGGCCGGGCCGGACAGCACCGGCCCGGCAACCGGCCGGACGCCTAGGGACCCGGCCGGGCCGTTCGAGCTCCCTGGACCGACAGCCGTCCCGAAGCGCTCGGCCGCACCGGCCGCCCCTGCTGCCTGCCCGCGCGGCCTGCCCCGAGGACCGGTCCTTGAGACCCTCAGGGCTCCTGAGGCCCCCCGGCCGGCACCGGCTCGACCGGCACCGTCCACGGGAGCTCGATGGAGACCGTCTTGCCGCCCTCCCTGGTCGGCCGGACGGTGAGTCTGCCGCCGCACTCGGCGGTCAGCCAGCGGATGATCACCATGCCGCGGCCGTTGTCCTGCTGGACAGCCGCCGGCAGCCGCTTCGGGAAGCGCGGATGGCTGTCGGTGACCCCGATGCGCAACTGCTCCTCCCGCTCCAGACGAACCCCGACCGTGAAGGTGGGCGACTGTCCGAACGTGTGCTGGACGGCGTTGGTGGCCAGTTCGGACACGATCAGCCGTACGGTCTCGGCGGCCTCGCAGTCGCGCGGCAGGCCCCATTCGGCGAGCACTTCGGCGACGAATTTCCGGGCCACGGAAACCGAGGCCGGCTCGCTCGGCAGCGTGACGGATGCTTCCTGGTGATCTGCCATGGCGACGTCGTCCCTTTCCCACGGGACCGGAGCCCGACACCGAGCGGTTGGTTCGAGTACGGTCCCGGACTGGTGCTTGCGCCAGACTGCCATTACCGGGACGGTCGCGGGTGCGATCCACCGAGTAATGCATATATCTGTCGCTCGATGCGGTGAACTCTGCGTCGGCAGAGCGTATTCGGGCGGCTTGGAAGGAGTAAGGAGAACAGCCATGCAGCACGGTCCCGCGGTGCGCCGCCGCAAACTGGGCGCCGAACTGCGCGCGCTGCGCGCCGGTTCGGGCCTCACGAGCGGCGAGGCGGCACGCCTGCTCGGCTGGCACCAGTCGAAGGTGAGCCGCATCGAAACCGGCATCAGCGGGGTGAAACCGGCCGACGTGGAACGCCTGTTGAACGCGTACGCGGTTCAGGACCCGGAACTGCGCGAACTCCTCGTCGTACTGGCGGGCTCCGAGGGCAACGGCCGCCACCACTGGTGGCACGCCTACCGCGGGGTGCTCCCGCCGGCGTACCGCGACTTCATCAGCCTGGAGTCGGGGGCCAGCGCCATACGCACGTTGGAGACCTCCGTCGTACCCGGGCTGCTGCAGACGCCGGAGTACGCACGGGCGGTGACGCGGGCCGCGGTGGACGGACTGGACGAGAGCAAGCTCGACACCCTGGTCGAGGTGCGGCTCGCCCGACAGGACGTACTGCGTGCGAACCCGCCGCTGGAACTGTCCGCGGTCCTGGACGAGGCGGTGTTACGACGGGAGGTCGGCGGCCCCGATGTGATGGCCCGCCAGTTACGTCGACTGACGGAGGCGGCCGCCTTGCCCCAAGTGCGGCTCCAGGTACTGCCGTTCGCCGCCGGGGCCCACATCGGAGTCACCGGCCCTTTCGTTATTTTCTCATTTCCGAACACAACTGATCTGGATGTGGTTGTTCTCGACCACTTGACGAGTAGCCTCTATCTCGAACGGAAAGAAGACCTCCAGGCCTACACGGAGGCCTTCAACGCCCTTCGGTTCCATGCCCTTTCGCCCGAGGACTCGTTGGACTACATCGCCGGGATAGGTGACGGCGCGTAAGGAGGCAACCTTCATGTCCGCAATGCCTCGGTACGTACCCTCCAGCACTTCACTGCACCATGTGCGATGGCTGCGCAGCAGCCGCAGTACCGGAATGAACAACTGCGTCGAGACGGCACGCCCGCGCTCCGGACCCTGGTCCGGAATGGTCGCGGTGCGAGATTCCAAGAACGTCGCGGGCCCCGCCCTGCTGTTCACCCCCGGCGTCTGGGAGGGGTTCATCACCGGGCTGAACTGACCCCGCACGGTTCACCGCTCCACCGACCGTTCCAGTGCTCCACGGCTCACCAGTTCACCGCTCCAGAGCTCCAGAGCTCCACGGCTCGTCGCTTCACCGCTCCACAGGATCACCGGTTCCGGCTGATCACGTCCACCGCGCGCTCGATCTGCTCCTCCGTGAGATCCGCGCGGGCCGTCAGCCGCAGCCGCGAAATACCGTCGGGCACCGACGGGGGACGAAAACAGCCGACGGCGAGGCCCGCCTCGCGGCAGTCGGCAGCCCATCGCACCGCCCGTTCGGGGGACGGTGCCCGCACGGAGACCACGGCCGCGTCAGGTCGTACCGCGGAGAGACCCTCCGCCGTCAGCCGGGTGTGCAGCGCCGTGGCCACCTCACGCGCCCGCGCCGCGCGCTGGGGTTCGCGGCGCAGCAGCCGCAGCGCCGCGAGCGCCGCGCCCGCCGCCGCCGGCGCCAGCCCGGTGTCGAAGATGAAGGTGCGCGCCGCGTTGATCAGATGGTCGATGACCGCGGCCGGGCCGAGGACGGCGCCGCCCTGGCTGCCCAGCGACTTGGAGAGGGTGACCGTGGCGACGACGTCCGGGTCCCCCGCGAGCCCCGCCGCGTACGGGGCACCCCTGCCGCCGTCACCCAGGACACCGAGTCCGTGCGCGTCGTCGACGATCAGTCCGGCGCCGTACTCCCGGCAGGCGAGGGCGAGTCCGGCGAGCGGTGCCGCGTCGCCGTCCACCGAGAAGACCGTGTCGGAGACGGTGACGGCGGGTCCGTCGTGGGTGCCGAGCGCCTTGCGCACGCCGTCGGGGTCCGCGTGCCCGACCACCTGGGTGGCGCCCCGGGCCAGCCGGCAGCCGTCGATCAGGGAGGCGTGGTTGCCCGCGTCCGAGACGACCAGCGAGCCGTGCGGGGCGAGCGCGGTGACGGCGGCGAGGTTGGCCGCGTAGCCCGAGGACAGGACGAGCGCGGACTCGAAGCCGCAGAATTCGGCCAGCTCGCGTTCCAGTTCCGTGTGCAGTTCGGTGGTGCCGGTGACGAGCCGGGAGCCGGTCGCGCCGCCGCCCCAGACACGCGCGGCCCGTGCCGCGCCCTCGGTGACCTCCGGATGGCGGGCGAGCCCGAGGTAGTCGTTGCTCGCGAGGTCGAGGAGCGGCGAGTCGGCGGGACGCGGGCGCAACGTACGGACGAGTCCGGCCCGGCGGCGCGCCTCGGCCTGCTCGTCGATCCAGCCGAACGCCATGTGTCCTCCGGGGCTCGCCGCTGGTGCGGTGGCGGTGTTTTGTAGGCAGTGCACAGACCCTAGCGGTCGCTCCCGCGGCCCGAGATGTGGCAATACCCACACCGGTTAATGTCAAGCAGAGAATCAACGCAGGTCAGATGCTTGATCACGCCCTCTCGGGATGATCGTCTCTCACAGTCTGTCGAGTCGATGAGCGTTTTCAGTAATGCCTCTCCAGGGCGAGGACGGCTGTGGCGATGACGGTCGTGCGGTCCTACCTTGCTCGTGGGTTGCACGGGCCGTCGTAAGGTCCATGTTCTGACCATCCGCTGTTCGACCGGTGCTCTTCCCGTGCGGACAAGAGCGGATCACGAGCAGGACGTCCCCGGACCGGCGATGGCCTGGTCGACTTCGCGCAGTTCGGCGGCTGCCTCCGCCTGGCGAGGGCTGTTCAGTTCACCCAGGGAGTCTTGGGCGGCGAGCAGTTCCTCGCGCGCCTCCTGATAGCGGGCCTGCTGCCGCAGGACCAGGGCGAGGTCGAGCCGCGCGGGTTCGCTCCATGAGAGCATCTGCGCGGCCTCAAACGTGGCCAGTGCCTTGCGGAGGGACACCTCGGCGTCGCTGCGTTGACCGAGTGCGGCCAGGTCGTTGCCGAGGTGCTGTCTGATTGCCGCTTGGTACAGCGAGATCAGCTCGGGTGACTGCCCCGGCATCCCGGTTCGGCAGATGGCCTCGCTGCGCCGGTGAATGGCCAGGGCTTCTTCGGCTCGGCCGCTCTCGCGCAGGTAGTTGCCCAGGATGTTCAGGGTCGACAGCTCGGCCAGGCGGCTCTGCGGGGAGGTCTGGCCGCTGAGACAGGCAGCGGAGTCCTGGAGCCAGACGATGGCCTCGTCGAGGCGGCCGAGCCGGTACAGCGCTGCCGCCCCGTAACCCAGCGCCCAGCCCATCTGGAGCTGGTCGTCGATCTCCCGTGCCACGGCCAGCGCCGTGCCCGCGGCCTGCAGTGCGGCGTGGTGGTCGTAGACGCAGGTGTTGTGCGCCCAGGCAAGGTAGTTGAGGTGGACAACCTCGTCCTGTCGGCTGGCAAGGGCCCGTGCGGCGTCGACGGCGAGTTGGAACACCTCGGGCCACAGCTCCCAGTGCTGGGTCAGGTCGGAGAACCAGTGCATCGCCTCTGCCGCGTCGAGGACCTGCTGGTGGCGTCCGGTGGCCTGGGACCGGCGCAGGGCCTCGAACCACTGAGCCTGCTCGGCCTCCAGCCAGGCACGGGCCTGAGCCCGGTCGGCGGGCGCGCGTGCGGGGTCGGGGTCGCCGTCGGGTGCGTCCTGATGGCGGGCGGCGTCGAAGCGGAGCGCGGCGGCGGTGGCCCTGCGCAGCATCCACTGGGCGGTCCGGTCCTGCGCGGCTTCGCTCAGCGCTGCGCCGTCCTCGTCGGACAGCCGTTCGGCGGCGAACAGTCTGAGGAGATCGTGGAAGCGGTAGCGCTCGGTGCCCGGGTCTGGCAACAGGAGCCCCGCATCGGCGAGTTCCTCGGCGCACCGGGCCGCCTCCTCGATGGGCTGCTCGGCCAGCAGGGCGGCGGCCTCGGGGCTGAAGTCGGTTCCGGCGGCCAGTGCGGCTCGGCGCAGCAGTGTCCTGGTGGGCGGCGGCAGTTGCTCGTACGAGAGCGCGAAGGCTGCCCGTACGCGCAGGCCTCCGGCCTGGAGGGTGTCCAATCGGCGTCCGGCCACGTCGAGTTGGGCGACCAGCTTGCCCAGGTGTTCGTGCGGCCGCCCGGCGAGTCGCTGGCCGGCGATGCGGACGGCAAGAGGCAGGTGACCGCACAGGTCCACGAGGTCGCGAGCGCTCTGGGCCTCCTCCTGAACTCGCTTCGTACCGATGATGCGGGTCAGGAGCTGGACTGCCTCCTCCCGTTTCAGCAGCGCGAGTTCGCTGCGGTGGACCGCCTCCAGGCCGGCGAGGGTGTGCCGGCTGGTGACGATCGTCAGGGACGGTCCGGCGCCGGGGAGCAGGGGGCGGACCTGTGATTCGTCCACTGCGTTGTCCAGCAGGATCAGCACGCGGCGCTCGCGCAGCACGGAACGCAGGAGTCCCGACCGGTCGTCCGTGGCGAGAGGGACAGCCCGCTCGGCGAGGCCCAACGCCCGCAGCAGGCGGCCGAGCGCTTCGCGCGGGGCGGTCGGCTCCGGGTTCATGCCGTGCAGGTCGAGGGCGAACTGTCCGTCCGGGAAATGCGCCGCGAGGTGGTGTGCGGCGTGCACGGCGAAGGATGTCTTGCCGAGACCGGGCTGGCCCGAGATCACGACGACCGGCGGATGGCCGGGGTCCGTGTTCTCGGCCAGGGTGACCAATTCGGCGAGGGCCGGGCCGCGCGCGGTGAAGTCCTGGATGTCGCGCGGCAGGGCCAGCGTGTTATAGGCCGGCGGGGTGGCGCTGCGCCGGGGGCGCGGCCGGCCCAGTTGGGCTGCCCGCTCCAGGTTCTGGGCATCGTCGGCGTCCAGCCCGAGCGCCTCGGCCATGGCCTGTACGGTTCGGCGTTGCGGACCTTTGGCCCGTCCCCGCTCCAGGTCCGCCACCGCGCGGACGCTCACTCCCGCCGCATGGGCCAACTCCTCCTGAGTGAGCCCCGCGTGTGTACGGAGCGCACGGAGTTGCCGGCCGAAATCGGCCGTGGCCGGTATGCCGTCGCCCATGGTCGATCTCCCCTGATCGGCGTGGACCGGCCCGAACGCGAGCCCCCGGCAGAAGTATGCCGGATGCGATTTCTGCCGGTGGAACTGCCTGGAATGCGGCGCAGTGTGAGTGGTCGACTGGGTTTGAGCGGTGCGTGGGCCAAGGCTGCTCGGGCGCCGCGGCGAGACGACGATGTCGACTTCTTTTACTGAGGATGTCTCAACTCTGCAACAAATGTCACATTGCCCTACGCCGATGGACGGGATTCACCGACCGGGACTCTCTCACTCTGAGGAACAAGAGACCGATGTGCCGCGCCGCGAGAGGAATTCAGAATAACTGCAGGAATTCCACGCGACACCCTCTGCAGGATGGCCCCGCTCCGTGCGCGCCGGTCGGCTCCGCCTGCAGCGACCACTCCTGCCGACGCATCCGACCTGGTGACGCCGCCACGCCGGATGTCCCGTAGACCGGGGCCACGCCCTGCGGCCGCTGCGCCTTGACGTTCCCCTGCCGACCGGCAAGGCGCCCGGACGTGACGCCTCAGGCCCTGCCCATTGGCGATATGCGAGCACTCCACTCGCCCACGAACACCAACTCAAGCAGGATTCCGGCGACGCACGGAATTCCATTTCAAGTACAACTCTTTACGATTTCGAGGGCAACCATTCCCTGAAACGGGGGCTTGGTCACCGGCGCCAGGCAACTCAAGTGCCGGGTGCAGCATGCCTGTTGCGCCCTGACCCCCGTACGCCCCGGCGGCGCGGCTCTATCGCTCTGCCCGGGCATCGCCCAAGGGCGGGGATTCCTGGGTCGCCTCTGCGCTCCGCGCCAAGATCCACGACTGGTTGCATCACGACATACATCTCTTACCGGAAGGGAAAGGCACATATCACATGCTTCGTTCGGGGGTCGGGGAGCACCGGTGGGACCGATGGGACACGTGAGGAACGAATTCGGCACCAGGGATCCGGAACAGTTGACCCAACCCGTCAAGCACGCGGAGGGGGCACCGCAACACACGCCGCGCTGGCCGCAGTTACAGATTCTGGGGCGGATGTCGGCGCGGACCGCGACCGGAGAGTTCCCGCTGGGGCCTCCCCGGCGCCGTGCACTGCTCGGACTGCTGCTGATACGCCTGGGCAAGACGGTTCCGGCCGGGCAGCTCATCGAGGAACTGTGGGGAGCGCGGCCCCCGAGACACTCCAAGGCGTCGCTGCAGAGCTACGTCTCCCACCTGCGCAACGCTCTTGCCGCCGGGCTGCCCGGCCAGGACCCGGCCGGTCTGGTTCGCTACCACGCCTCGGGCTACGTACTCGACGTGGACCCGCGACAGGTGGATGCCTGCCACTTCGAGCGGCTCGTGGGCGAGGGGCGGCGCCTGCGGTCCGCGGACGACAGCCCGGGGGCCCGGGCCCGTCTGACCGAGGCGCTGGATCTGTGGCAGGGACCGCCGTTCCTCGACCTGGCGGACTACGGTCCGCTCGCCGAGGAGAGCGCCCGTCTGGAGCAGTTGCGTCTCTCAGCGGTGGAGACTCGCGCCGACGCGTACCTGGACATGGGCGAACCCGAGGCGGCCGTGGCCGACCTGCAACGGGAGGCCGGTACATACCCGTTGCGCGAAGGGCTCGTGGGCCAGCTGATGACAGCGTTGTACCGGCTCGGACGGCAGGCCGAGGCGCTGCACGTCTACGAGCGGACGCGGGCCAGTCTCGACGAGGAACTCGGCATCACGATCGGCGGGCAGCTCCGGTCCCTGCACGACGCCATCCTCGGCGGGCACATGGCGCCTCGGCCCGCTGCCGTGCCGGAACACCGGAGCAACCGCCGACCGCAGGGGCCTCCCGATCCCCCGCCGCCAAGCACACCGGCCCCCGCCGCAGAGCCTTCGGCCGGCGCCGTGGATGCGGGCGCCGCCGGTTCACCGGGCCCGCCCCCCAGCGGCGAACACGCGCTGCTTGGAAGGGAGAAGGAACTGTCCGCCCTGTGCGCACTGGTGGCGGACACCGCGAGCGGGCAGGGCCGGCTGACCCTGGTCATGGGCGAGGCCGGGATCGGCAAGACCAGGCTGCTGATGGAACTCGACCGGCGTCCGGCAGGCACCGGACCGTACGTCGTCTGGGGCCACTGTCTGCCCGGGCCCATGCCGCCGAACTGGCTGTGGGCCCAGGTTCTGCGCCAGTTGGCCGCTGCCTTCCCGGACACCTTCGAGGCCGCCGCCGCCCCGTTCCGGCAGCCGTTGTCGCCGCTGATGCCCGAGCTGCTGGTCACCGGGGACACCGGTGCCGGCCAGGACGCCCCGTGGGCGCAGGAGCGGTTCCGGACCTACGACGCGGTGTGCGAGGTCCTGCTCGCGGTGGCGGCGAAGCATCCGCTGACGCTGCTGCTGGAGGACCTGCACTGGGCCGACGCCCCCTCACTGGACCTGCTGCGGCTGCTGGCCACCCGGCATCCACGGCGCTCCCTCGGCATCGTGGTGACCGCGCGGGACGCCGACATCGAGGTGACCCCACTGCTGCAGCGCACGCTCGGCGAAGTGCTCAGGAACCCGCGCACCACCACCGTGCGGCTCACCGGCCTGTCGGAGGAGACGGTGGGCACGCTCGTACGCAACGAGACCGGCAGCGCCGCGGTCGGGTCCGCGCTGGTGCGGATGCTGTACGAACGCAGCAAGGGCAACCCGTACTTCGTCACCCAGCTGCTGTCACTGCTCGGTGATGCCGAGGACCTGCACGAGCCACAGGCGACGCGTCTGCTGCTGGCGCGGGTGCCGACCGGGGTCCGGGAGGTGCTGCGGCAGCGTTTCGCCACGCTGCCCGCCGAGTCACTGCGCCTGCTGCAGGCCTGCGCCGTCCTGGGCACCGAGGTCGACACGGGCCTGGTGGACGCGGCGCTGGCAGCGGAGTTGCCGGTAGCCGCCGCGATGGACGCGGCGGTGCGCGCGCAACTGCTACGGGAGGATCCGTGTACGCCCGGCCGGGTGTACTTCACCCACGCCCTGGTTCAGGAGACGCTCTACGACGAGTTGCCATCGCAGGAGCGTGCCCGGCTGCACGCCACCATGGCGCGGGCCCTGACCAGCGGCGGCGCCAGCCGGCCGGATGCGGAGCGGACGGCCCATCATGCCTGGCGGGCGGAGGGCGAACTGCCGCCCCCCGACATCCTGCCGCTGTTTGCTCGAGGCCGCGGAGCAGACAGAGCACCGGCTCGCCTATGAACAGGCGGAGACGTGGCTGCGTCGCGCGCTGGCGCTCAGCGAGAAACTGCCGGTGGACGCGCCCTCGCCGCCCGACATCGGGCGCCGTCTGCATGTGCAGCTGGGGCAGATCCTGGCGACCACCTGCGGCTACGGCGACGCGGAGGCCGAACGCGCGCTCAGCCGCAGCCGGGAGCTGAACGCCGTGACCGGCACGGCGGACCATCCGTCGGTGCTGTGGTCGCTGTGCACCGCGCACCTGGTGACCGGCAGGTACGACGAATCGCTCGAATTCTCCACCCGGTTACGCCAGTTGGCCGCCATCGGCCAGGACCCGGTGGCCGTGCTCGGCGCGTCCTACGGCACCGGCGTGGTGCTGCATGTGCAGGGGCGTCCGAGAGCGGCACTGGAGGAACTGGAACGCGGCGTCGCACTGGCGGACCGGCTCTTCCCGCTGGGCGGACCGCAGCTCTCGACGATCTTCCAGCACGACCCCCGGGTCTCGTGCCGTTCCTGCAACACGCTGACCCACTGGCTGCTCGGCGACCGGCAGGCCGCCACGCGGCGGCGCCAGGAGCTCCTCGCGCTGACGGGCTCCGGAAGCCGTCCCTCCGACCAGACCTTCGCGCTGTACGTGGAAGCGGTGCTGACTGCCCTGGAGGGCGACGCGGAGGGGGCGGAACGCTCCAGCGTGCGAGGGGCGGAGGTCGCGGCACGGTACGGGCTGCGCTACTGGCAGGCGATGCTGGAGGTCTGCCAGGGCTGGGCCGTGACCCATCTGGGCGACGCCGAGAGCGGCATCGTCCGCCTCACCTCGGCGATCGAGCGGCTTCGGAGTTCCCGGACGCTGCTGCGGCTTCCGCTGCATCTGGGGTTCATGGCCGAGGCACAGCATCTCGCCGGTCTCGACGAAGACGCGCGGGCCACGCTTGAGGAGTTGCTCACCGAGGTCCGCCGCCGCGGCGAGCCGTGTATCTCGACGCACGGCTCCCCGCCGGGCGATTGTGTGCCGAACTGCTCGGCTCCGGCGGGCCGCCCGAGGTCGTACCCGATGCGCACCGGGTACCTGTGCAGCGCCACGAGCGGGGTGTCGGGGCGGGCCGGGGCGCCCCGCTGTCCTCGCGCCGCTGCGGCAGGTGAGCCGACGGCCCCGTGCACCGGATCCGCCGTCTCACCCGCTCACCGCCTGCTGTTCCTGACCGCCCGCCCTGTCACCGGACCTGGTCGTGCGGGGCGCGGCGGTCAGGCCGAGCAGGAAGAGCAGGGTGCCGCACGCCTGGAGCACGACCAGTACGGTGAACGTCCTGGACAGGCCGAGCGATTCCACCGCCGTCCCGGAAACCGCGAGGCCCAGCGAGCCGCCGGACAGTGCGAAGGCGGCGATCACCGTCAGGGTCATCGATCGCAGCCTCTCCGGGATGAGGGTGGTGCGCACCGCAATCATCGGGGCGTTGGAGATCCCGTTCAGCAGGCCGACCGCGCAAAGGAACGCGGCAAGTCCCAGCGCGTTCAGGGGCAGCAGCAGGGCCAGGAACAACAGCCCTTGTCCGACCCGTCCGACGACGGCCAGCCGCATGCTGGAGACCCGGCGCAGGGCGGGTTTGACGAGCAGGGTGCCGGCCAGCGCACCGCCGCCGAAGGCTCCCAGCAGTGTGCCGGCCAGGGCCGAGGAGCCGTCGTAGCGCAGCAGCGCGAAGACCGGGATCAGCGCGAACATCGCCTGCCAGCCCATCTCTCCAAGTGCCTGGGCCAGCGACCAGAAGGTGAGCATGCGGTTCTTCACCAGGACCCGGAGACTGTCGCGCAGCCTGCCCCGGTCCGGTTGGCGCCGGGTGACCAGGTGGCCGGGCAGTCCCCAGCGGACGAGCAACGCGGCGGCCAGGTAGCTGACGGCATCGAGGAAGAGCACGACGGGGGCCCCGAGCCCGGCGATCAGCAGGCCAGCCAGCGGCGGACCCAGCAGGATGGTGAGCCGGGTGGCGCCCTGCAGCCGGGCGTTGGCGGTGCTCAGCATCGTCTCGTCGTCACCGACCAGCGCCGGGAGCACGGCCTGCTGACTGGCCACGTACGGCGCGAAGAAGGCACCGACCGCGAAGAGGATGGCCATGAACAGAGGCATCGGCAGCAGTCCCCAGTGGTGCAGGACCGGTACCAGAGCGACGAGCGGGCCCCGCGCGGTGTCCGAGATGAGCATCACCCGCCTCGGTCCGAGACGCCCCGCCAGCGCGGCGCCCATGACGCCGAAGACCACCACGGCCACCATCTGCGCGGCCATGACACGGCTCATGAAGGCGGGCGAGCCGGTGGTCTCCAGGATGAACCAGGGCAGGGCGACAGCGCTGAGCTGGGAACCCGTCATCGACAGGACCTCCGCGCACAGCAGTACCCGCAGGGCCTTCAGACGGGCGCCCTGGCCGGGCCCGGTGTCCTGGGGACCGGTCCCGGGCTGCGGCTCGGTCGTCGTGGATGCCACCATGTCGTTCCTCCCTCGTTCGTCCTGCGGCCGCAGCGGTACGTACTGCGCGGTGCGGCGGCCCTCACGTCGTGGCCCGGGGCGGGCGGCGCCCTCAAGTCGCCGCCCGCCCTGGGGAATTGCCCGGTCCTACCGGCCCCGCCGGGCGCGCAGGACCGCCGCCGCCTGCCGGGCCCGGGTCACCCGGTCCATGGCCCGATCCCGGCCGGGTACGGGGGCCGGAGCTCCGGCCTCACCGAGCAGTCCGGCGAGCGCGGCGACGGTGGGGTGCTCGAAGAGCTGGACCATTGCCAGCGGGCGCCCCAGGTCCGCCACCAGCCGGGAGTGCAGGGTGGCCAGGGTCAGTGAATTGCCGCCCAGGTCGAAGAAGTTGTCGTGCGCGCCGACCTGCGTCGTGCTCAACACCTCTTCCCAGTGGCCGGCGATGCGCTGCTGCAGGTCTCCGTCGGGCGCGACCCAGGTGGCGGCCGACGCCAGATCCTGCCGTCCGGGGACCGGCAGCCTGCTCTCGTCGACCTTGCCGTTGGCCGTGACCGGCACTACGTCCAGCCAGACGACGGCCTCGGGAACCATGTAAGACGGTACGTGGGAGCGCAGATGCTCCAACACCGTTGCAGCGCCTGGCCGTTCACTGCCAACGGGCACCAGATAGGCGACCAGGGCGGGGGTACGGGACGGGTCGCCGTGCACGAGGGCCTGGCCCACGCTGTCCTGCCTGAGCAGGGCGGCCTCGATCTCGCCGGGCTCGATCCGGTAGCCGCGGATCTTCAACTGCCGGTCGGCGCGGCCCCGGTACTCGATCGAGCCGTCCGGCAGCCGACGTCCCAGGTCCCCGGTCCGGTACACGGGACCGGGGGTGCCGTCGGGCGTGCCGGCGCGGAAGCGGTCCGCGGTCAGTTCGGGCCGGCGCCAGTAGCCCACCGCGACGCCTGCCCCTGCGACGCAGATCTCACCGACCACACCGGCTGGGCACCGGTTGCCGTGCGGGTCGAGCACATGGACCCGTACGCCGGAGAGCGGGTGGCCGAGGTTGTTGAGCGGCCCGTCGCCGTCGTGCCGGAGATCACCGCTGAGCGCGAAGATGGTGGTCTCTGTGGGCCCGTACACGTTGCGTACCCGGTACGGCAGGCTGGCCGGTGGCCGCCGGGTCAGGGCGCCGCCGCCGACGAGCATCCAGCGCAGCGACTGCGGCTGTACGGCCGAGCTGGCCCAGACGGCCTCCGCGACCGGGGTCATCACCAGGCACACCGATATCCGCTGCTGGTCGAGCCAGTCGGCCAGCCCCGGGATGTCCAGGCGCCGCGCCTCGTACGGGACCAGGCAGCCGCCGGAGCCCAGGGCGCTCCACACGTCCCACTGCGAGGCGTCGAAGCCGGGGCTGAACAGCTGGGCAACCCGGTCCTGGGTACCGAGGGCGAACGACTCGGCCCCCCACAGGGCGACTTGGGCCACGCTGCGGTGCCGGACCACTACGCCCTTGGGGCTGCCCGTGGTGCCCGAGGTGTAGATGACGTATGCCGTCGACTCCGGGTCCGGGAGGGCAGCGGTGGCCGGGACATGTGCCGCGTCGGCCGGTGCGTCCACCGCGAGGACGGTGGCGCCGTGCTCGGCGAGCCGCCGGTGTGCGGGGTCCTGCGGTCCGGCGGTGACCACCACGCAGGCGCGCACGTCGCCGAGGATGAAGTCGACGCGCGTGTCGGGCTGTCCGGGCTCCACGGGGCAGAACGCGGCACCGGCCCGCCAGACGGCGAGCATCGCCACGACGAAGTCCTCGCCACGGTCCAGCATCAGCGCGACGACGGGGTCAGCGCCGTGCACGTACGGCCTGATCCTGGCCGCGAGGGCGTCCGCCCGCTGTTCGAGCCTTCGGTAACTGAGCGTTCCGCGCGAGGACTCCACGGCCGGGCTGTCGGGTCGCTCACGGCACCACCGGGCGACGAGCTGCGGCACGCTGGTGGCGGGGGCGGCCCGGGGTCCGCACTCCCGGCCGAGCAGCCGGTCGCGGTCGTCGCCGACCAGGTCGAGTGCGGCGAGCGGCTCGTCCAGGCTGCCGGGCAGCACCGTCAGGGCCCGGCCAAGCAGGGCGGCGAAGTCTTCGACGTCCTCCCGCCGGTACCGGTCACCGCGGTAGGACACTGCGACGCCGAGCTTGTCGCCGGTCAGCGACACCACGACCGTGAGACCGAGCTTGCCCACGAAGGCTGCACCGGCGCGGTCGTGGACGAAGGGCTGGAGGCGATGTCCACCGACAGACGGCGGTTGTGGCGCCGTCGTCTCCAGGCTGAGCGTGACGTCCGCGTACGGGGTGCGGCCGGGTCGGCGGGCAGGCCTGAGCGCGTCTACGACGTCCTCGAAGGGCGCGCTGCCGTGCTCGAAGGCGCCGAGCAGTTCGCCGCGCACCGACTCCAGCAGATCCCGCACCCGGGCGCCCTCAGCCGGCTGCGAGCGCAGGACCACCGTGTTCAGGCACGGGCCCAGCAACTCGGTGAACTCGGGCCGTTCGCGGTTGGCGAGCGGAGTGGCGAACACGATGTCGTCCTGCCCGGTCCAGCGGTGCAACGTGACCGCGAGGGCCGCGGCGGCCGCCAGGTAGACCGAGAAACCGGCGTCCTGCAGGGGGCGCAGCCGCTCACGCAAGCCGTCCGGGAGCGCCACGGGTACGGTCCCGTTGGGGCCCGCGGCCGACGGCGCGGGGAAGTCGAGGTACTCCGGTGCCCCGGCGAGCCGTCCGGCGAAGTGGCGGAGGGCCGCGGCGCGCTGCCCGCCGTCACGCTCCGCTTCCTGGGCGGCCACGAAGTCCCGGTACTGCGGGCGCCGTTGGTCCGACAGGGCGGTGAGCTGCGCGGACTGCTGCGCGAGGTCCTGGCCGGTCCGCGGCTCTGCGGACGTGACGGGTACGTCGTGCAGCGGACGGTCGAGAGCGGTGGGGAATGCCGCGAGCAGCCGGCCGAAACTGTCGGCGAGGGTGCGTACGTCCGCCGCGGTGAAGCGGTCCCCCCGGTAGGAGAAGACGCCGGTGAGCCGACCGTCCTGTTCGGAGAGGGTCACCGTCAGGCCGAACTTCGTCTCCTGACGCCAGAACGACTCGAAGAACAGCGGGTTCAGCTCCACGTCGCCCAGTGAGGTGCGCCGCCCGCTGAGCAGGTTCATGTTGAGGGTGACATCGGTGTACGGGGTGCGTCCTGCCCGACGCTCGGGCTGAAGCCGCTCGATGACGTCCTCGAACGGCACACCCTGGTGCTCGAAGGCGCCGAGCACCTCGGTGCGCATGGACCGCAGCAGATCGCCCAACGAGGCGTCGGGTCCGGGGTCGGACCGCAGGACGAGGGTGTTGAGGCAGGGGCCGACGAGCGTGCCGAAGCGGGCGCGGTCGCGGACCGAGACCGGCACACCGAAGGTGATGTCCTGGTCTCCGGACCACCGGTGCAGCACCGCGGCGAGCACGGTGGACACCACCATGAACCACGACACGCCCTGCTCGTTCTGCACCCGCCGCAGCCGGTCCAGGGTGTCGGCGGGCAGCACGGCGGCCACCGCACCGTGCGGTTCCGCGGCGTCGGGCTCGGACAGCCGCGGGTAGGCGGGGGCGCCGGCGAGCCGCTCGCTCCAGTGGGCGAGGCCCGCCGCGTGGCCGGGCGCATCACGTTCGGCCTGCCGGTCGGCGACCCACTCGCGGTACTGCACCGGGGCAGCGGCCGGGGGGCCGTCCGTGCGGTAGCCGTGCTCCAGGTCGGCCAGCATCACCGGGACGGACTCGCCGTCCACGACGAGGTGGTGCAGGCACCACAGCAGGGCCCAGCCCCGGTCGCCCAGATCGGCCAGGGCCCATCGCAGCAGCTGGCCGGAAGCCGGGTCAAAGGGGCGGGCGGCGGCTTCGTCGAGCCACTCGCGCAAGCCCGCGTCGGGGTCGGCGGCGTGGCGCAGGTCGAGCCGTTCGGGTTCCGGCGTCCACGGCGCGCCGACGACCTGAAGGAGCTGGTCGCCCTTCTCGACGAACCGGGTGCGCAGGATCTCGTGCCGGGCCACCAGACTGGCCATCGCCGCGCGCAGCCGGCCGGGGTCCAGGGCGGCCGGGGACCGCCAGGCGAGGACCACGTTGTAGCGGGCGGAGTCGGGGTCGGCGCGTTCGGCCAGCCAGATCCGTTTCTGGAAGCCGGCGGCCGGCGTGCCGTCGGCCTCCGGTCCGGTGGGGTGCGTGGCCGTTTCCACGCCGTCGGCCGGGCATCCGCCCTCGGCGTCGATGTGGTCGGCGAAGTCCTGCAGGCTCGGGTACTCGAACAGGACGCGCAGCGGCAGGATGAGGCCGAACTGCCGTCCCAGCCGGCCCAGCAGACGGACGGCCAGCATCGAGTGTCCGCCGAGCCCGAAGAAGGAGTCGTCGGCCGAAACCCGTTCCACACCCAGGAGTTCGGCCCAGGCGGCGGCAACGATCCGTGCCGTCGGCGTGGCAGGTTCGCGGGACGAGGAGGTGGCCAGCGAGGTTCCGAGCCCGCGCAGTCGGTCAAGGTCCAGTTTGCCGTTGGCCGTCAGCGGGATCTCGGTGACGGAGCGATAGTGCGCAGGAATCATGTACTCGGGCAGCTTCGCCGCCAGGTGCACCCGCAGCTGTGCCGCACCCGGCGCCTCGGCGCGCGGCTGAACGTAGGCCACGAGGCGGTCGTCCTCGAGCTGGACGACGGCTTCGCCGACGCCGGGGTGCTCCCGCAGGCAGCTCTCGATCTCGCCGGGCTCGATGCGGTAGCCGCGCAACTGCACCTGGGAGTCGGCCCGGCCGAGGAACTCCAGCGTGCCGTCGGTGCGGTAGCGGGCCAGGTCGCCGGTACGAAACAGGGTGCCGGAGCCGAACGGGTTTGCCACGAAGCGCTCGGCGGTCAGCTCGGGCCGTCCCAGGTAGCCGTCGGTGACGCCCGCTCCGCCGACCAGCATCTCGCCGACCGCGCCGACGGGCAGCAGCCGCCGCCGGGTCAGCGGGTCGACCAGGTGGACCGTGGTGGTGGGGATCGGCGTGCCGATGACGCTGGTGTCCGATTCCGCGTCGGCACGGGTGACGGTACGGAAGGTGACGTGCACGGTGGTCTCGGTGATGCCGTACATGTTCACCAGGCGCACGTGCGGACGGCGCTCCAGCCAGCCGCGCAGCATGGCGGGTTGCAGCTTCTCGCCGCCGAAGATCACGCAGCGCAGGTGGTCAAGGGGCGCCGGTTCCTCCTCGACACTCAGCAACTGGCGGAAGGCGCTGGGCGTCTGGTTGAGCACGGTGACGCGCTCGCGCCGCATCAGCTGCCAGAACTGGCGGGCGTCGCGGGCCTGTTCGTCGGCGACGATCACCACCCGGCCTCCGTGCGCCAGGCCGCAGAACACCTCCCACACCGAGAAGTCGAAGGCGTAGCTGTGGAACAGCGTCCACACGTCGTCGGGCCCGAACGCGAACGGGAAGCGGTCGTTGTCGATCAGCCGGACCGCGTTGCGATGGCTGACCGTCACACCCTTGGGGCGACCGGTGGTGCCGGAGGTGTAGATGCAGTACGCGGGCGCGTCGAGCGGCACTTCAGGCAGTGCGGGGGCGTCGGCCGGGACATCGGTCACCTGCTCGTCCAGGGCCACCACCTGTCCCCCGAACCCGGTGAGACCGGGCTGGTCCTTGGCCTCGCCGTCGACGAGCGCCCAGCGCGTCCCGGAGTCGCTCAGGATGAACGTCTTGCGGTCGGCCGGGACTGTCGGGTCCACCGGCAGGTACGCGGCACCGGCCAGCAGGACCGCGAGCATCGCCTCGACCTGCCGGGCACCGCGGGGCAGCAGCAACGCCACGAGTTCGCCGGGACTCACTCCCTCGGCGACCAGCCTGCGCGCCAACGCGGTGGCCCGGTCGAGGAGTTCGCGGTAGCTGAGGTGCCGGCCCGCGTCGGTCAGGGCCGTCGCGGAGCCCCGGACCTCCGCCTGGGCGCGTATCAGTGCGTGCAGCGTGGCCTGCGGGTAGTCCGCGTCGGTGGCGTTCCACACCCGCAGCTGGGTCTCCCGTTCGCGCCGGGTGAGCGGGTCGGCGTCGCCGACGGGGGCGTCCGGGGTGCTCAGCAGGGCGTCGAGCAGGTTGACGTAGTGCTCGGCGAGAGCGGTCATCTGCGCCTCGTCGAAGTACCGGCCGTTGAACACCAGGCGGCCGTCGAACCCGTCGTCGCCGGGCCGCAGGAAGAGCGTGAGGTCGTACTTGCCGTAGCCGGAGCCCAGTTCGACCAGGGCGGCCCGGGATCCGTCGGGCAGCGCGAGTTCCCGCGGACCGTCCGCGTAGCAGAAGAGCACGTCGAACAGGGCGGTACGGCTCATGTCCTTGGCCGGGTCGACGCGCTTGACGAGTTCGTCGAAGGGGGCGAGGCCACGGGCGCGGGCGCCGGCGAGTTCCCGTGCCGTGTCGACGGCGATACGGGTGAAGGAGTCGCCGACCGGGGCCGACAGCCGCAGCGGCAGCAGGTTGGCCAGCGGGCCCACGATCCCGGCGTCCGAGCCGGTGCGGGCGGCGTGCGCGACGCCGAGGATCATCTCCTGCCGGCCGGAGTACCAGCCGAGCAGCGCCGTGAAGACGCCGAGCAGGACGTCTTCACCGGTCAGGCCGTGCGCGTCGGCGAAGTCCCGGACCACGGCGGCCTGCGGAACGGTCAGCGGGACGGACTGTTCCTCGTACACGTGGATGGCCGCGCGGGTACGGCGCTCCGGCAACGGCAGCGGGTCGGTGTCCCCGCGCAGTGCCTCGGCCCGTACCGCAAGATCCCGCTCCTTCGCCTCAGGCGAGATCCCCTCCAGCCAGGACCAATAGCTGCTGGTGGCAGGCTCCTCGCCGGCGAGCGCCGCGAGCAGTTCGCGGGCGGCCACGGTCAGGGCGATGCGGTCCACGACCGCCTGGTGACCGGTCAGCACCAGCCAGCCGGTGCCGTCCTCGGCGGGCTGCGCGGCCACCTTGAACAGGGGCTCGGCTGCCAGGTCGAAGGGCTCGGCCGCCCATGCGCGCAGCGCTGCCGGTGGTTCGGCGGCACTGACCGGCACGGTGTCGAACCAGCACGGGCTGACGCGGGTGCCGTCGGTGATCTGCTGGACGGTGCGTCCCTCGGTGAGCAGGAGGTTGGTACGCAGCGCCTCGTGCGCGCGTTCCAGCCGGGTGACGGCGAGGGCCAGTTCCTCGGGGTCGGGCACGCGGTCGAGCCGGAGGAAGAGCGGGAGGTTGTGGTAGACGGGGGCGGTCGGATAGACCACCCCCTTCTCGAACTGATCGATGAATCCCATGCGTTCCTGATGGGCGCTGGCGGGCCGCAGGTGCGTGGCTTCCACCGGGACCGCGGCCGGGACCGGACCCGAAGACGGAACCGGAACCAGGGACGGAGCCGCCGCCGGTGCCGGTGTGGCGGCCTCGCGGTAGCACTCGTCCAGTTCACGCAAGAACACCTCGGCGGACTCGCCGTCCCACACCAGGTGGTGCAGGACGACGCAGAGGATCTGTTCCGCGTCGCCGAGTTCCGCCAGACCCGCCGTGAGCAACCGGCCCGAGGAAGGGGCGAAGGGGTGGTGCGCGGCGGCGTCGAGCCAGGCGTTCAGCGCACCGTCGCGGTCGGCGGTGTCGCGCAGGTCGAGCGTGTCGAGGTGCGGCCGCCACGGCTCACCCACGGTCTGCCGCAGCCGGCCGTCCCGCTCGGTGAACGCGGTGCGCAGGATTTCGTGGCGTGCCACCAGCAGGGCCAGGGCACGGGCGAGCACCGTGGCGTCCATGCGTCCGGGGATCCGCCACACCAACGGCACGTTGTACGTGGCCTTGACGGGGTCCAGGCGCTCGGCGAGCCAGATGCGCTCCTGGAAACTCGATGCCGCGAAGGAGTCCTCGGCCGCGACGTCCGGCGCCGGGCCGTCGGCCACGACGGTGCCGTTTCGCGGTGCGTCCTGGAGAACGTCCTGTGGTGCGCCGTGAGTTGAGCCCTGAGTTGCGTCCCGCAGTGCGTCCTGCGGTGCAGCGGACACGCCGGGATCCGCCGCCACGGCTCCCTGACCGACAGGCTCCCCGTTGTGATGGCCGAGCAGTTCGTCGACGTGAGCGGCGAAGTCGCCCAGCCGCGGGAACTCGAACAGCCCGCGCAGCAGCACCTCGCAGCCGAACCGCCGCGACACGGCACCCACCAGTGACGCCGCGAGCAGCGAGTGTCCGCCCAGCTCGAAGAACGAGTCGTCGACACCGACGTCGTCAACCCCCAGCTCCTCCTGCCACAGCTCCACCAGCACCTCGACCGTCGACGCCCGCCCGGTACCGGCCGCAGCAGCGTCCGCCTCGGCGTCACGCGCGCGGTCCCCGGGATCGGTGGCGAAGCTCCACCGCACCCGGGGCGCCGTGCCCTGCCAGGCGTCGGACACGAACGTCGTCAGCTCGTCCGCGTCGACCGGCCCGTTCGTGCGTACCCGGACGGCGGCGTCCGCGTCACCGCAGGCCGGGGTGGCGACGGCGGCCGCGACTGCGGGGTGGCCCGCGGCCAGTGCGGCGAGCCGCTCGGCGGAGACCGGGCCTGCCGGGGTGTCGATGCGGTCGGCGAAGTGTGCGAGGGGCGTGTGCGGGGCGTCGGCGAGGGTCTCCAGCACCTGCCGGTAGTCCTGGTTCATGGCCTGCAGCACGGTCGGACCGACAGTGCCGGCCGGGTCCTTCCACAGCACATGGGTGCCGCCGGAGTCCTCGCGGACCATGACGGCCAGCGCGTAATCGGCACTGCTCTCCATGTCGAGCAGGCTCAGGGTGCACGAGGTGTCGCCCGCCTTCAGCTCCAGCCGCTGGACGTCCACGTCGGCGCGCAGCCCGGCGTGCCAGTACTGGAAGACAGTGCGGTGGGTCCGGGCGTGGGCGTCGGGTCCGGTCAGACCGGCGGCGCGCAGGATGGCCGGCAGCGGGAGTTCGCCGTGCGCGAGGGCCTCCTTGACGGTGCCCCGCACCTCGTGGACCAGCTGTGCGCAGGTCGCCGTGGCCGGGATGCGGTGCCGGACCGGCAGGGCGTTGACGAAGTAGCCGACCTTCTCCCTCAGCGCGGGGTCGGTGCGTCCGTGGAAGGGGATGGTCGCCACCAGGTCGTCCTGGCCGGTCCAGCGGCGCAGCACGGCCAGATATGCCGCGTAGAGGACCGTGAAGTAGGAAACGCCCAGTTCCCCGGCGCGGGCCCGCAGACGGTCGGCCAGCTGTGAGTCGACGGCGTCGCTGTGGCTGGTGTACCGCAGTTCGTCGACGGTGGCCGGGAGTTCAAGGACGGGTACGTCCCGCAGGGCCTCGCGCCAGTGTGCACGCTGGGTGTCACCGGCCGGTGTGTCGGCCAGTTCGCGTGACCTGCGGGCAAAGTCCGCGAGCGGTTCCCGGTGGTCGTCGGGGCGCACCGGCAGTCCGGCGTAGGCCTCACGGAGTCCGTCGAGCAGGGTGAGGACGGAGGCGCCGTCGTACACCAGGTGGTGCACGGCCACCAGCAGCACCGTCCAGTCGGGGCCGTGCACCACGTCGACCCTGGCGAGCGGGCCGGACACCAGGTCGAAGGGGCGCTGCCAGGTACGGCGCACGGCCTCGTCGAGCGGACCGTCGGCGATGTGTTCGGTGACGGGAATCCGGGGCGCGTTGGACCAGTCGAGCCGCAGGCCGTCCGCGGCGCCGACCACCCGGGCCCGCAGCTGCGGATAGGCGTCCCCGAGGGCGTCGACAGCCTCGCGCAGGCGGGCCGGGTCCAGGGTGCTGTGGACCCGGAAGGGGGTGGGGATGATGTGGGTCCACTGCTGCGGGTCGAGTTGCCAGCCGATCCAGATGGCCTCCTGGCCGACCGACAGCGGCAGGCTCTGCGAGGGTGTCGGCGGCCCGGCGGCCCCGGGTGCGGTGTCGACGGGTCGGGTCTGCGGGGTGACGCTCATGGGGAGTTCCTTCCTCATCGGCCGGCCTCGCGGACATCGGCGCTCACAGCGTGAAGCGGGGCGGCGGGAGCCTCTTCGGCCAGCCAGGCGTCGGCCACCCGCGCGAAGTCGGGTTCGTCACCGGTGTCATGTGCCGACAGCCGGTGGTGCAGGTCGGCGAGCCGCAGCCGGCCGGCCGAGCAGTACAGGTCCGCGAGGTCCTGGGCACCCGGGTCCGTCTCGCTCTGCGAGGCGGCGCGGGCGAGGCTCAGCGCCATGGTCAGCAGCTCGGTGGCGATCTGGTTCAGCAGGATCATCAGTCGTTCCCGCGCGACCAGGGCCGCGCGATCGGGGTGACGGCGTGTGAGGTCCCGGCAGATCTCCCCGAACCGGCGTATCCCGTCGGCCACATGGTCCAGGTGGGCGGCGTTGCGGGCGCACAGCTCCGGGGCCAGGACCGGGCCGGCGGTGGTGTCGTCGGCCGGATCGGGATCCGGGTAGTAGTACGACAGGATGGTGCGGGCGGCGGTCCAGTTGTCGAGCAGGAAGTCGACGCCGCCTGTGATGCGCAGGCCGCGCATGTCGCGAAAGGCCCGTTCAACGGGACTGGGGGTGACACCGCGGGCGGCCTTGCTGCCGGCGGTCTCGTACCCCTCGCCGGCCAGCACGGACATGGTGGTCTCCACAACCCGCCAGCCGAGCAGGGAGCAGATGTTCTTCGCCGAGTTCTGCTCGAACAGCAGGTTGACCTCTGCCTGGTTGTCGATGCCGAGCAGGCTCCACATCGCCACGGATTCCAGTGCGTAGGTGTCCGCCCGGCAGTCCGCCAGCCGCCGCTGGATCTCCTCGTACTCCCCGAGATCGCGCCCGTCGATACGGCGTCGGCCGACGAACTCACGCATCCAGTCCAGGCAGAGCCTGCTGACCGCGAGGGACGGCGCGGCGATGATGTAGAGGCGTCCGCGCACCACGAGCCGGGAGATGGCCGGGGTGAGCCGCGAGGTGTGTTCGCTCTCCGCCTCCACCAGCAGGCGTTCCGCGGGAACCCGGACGTCGTTCAGGGTGATCCACCCGAAGGGCAGGCCCTTCATCCCCATCAGCGCCTGCGATCCGCCGCGGGAGAATCCCGGGGTGTCGGCGTCCACGACGAACAGCCGGTTGCGTGTCTCGCCGTCCTCACCCCGTACCGCCGCGGTGACGGTGAAGAGCTCGCCCTCCGGAGCGTTCACGACCTGGACCTTGTGGCCGTTCAGGACGTAGGCGGCGCCGTCCTCGACCGGGACGGCGGTGGTGGTGCGGCCCTGGTTGGCTGCGCCGGACGGCTCGGTGTCCGCGCTGCCGGACAGCCCTGAGGAGCGCACCTGACGGGCCACCCGGTCGGCGAGCGGGCCGGGCGGCATGATGGGAAGGAGGGCGCCGGCACCCAGCGAGTTCTCGATTCCCATCAGCACCGCGGCGGGGAAACACCGGCTCGCGGCGGCCTCGATGACCCGGAAGGTGTTCAGGCAGGACAGTTCGTGTCCGCCGAGTCCGATGTCCGCCTGGAGTTTGAGGTATCCCTGCGCGCGCAGCGCATCGGTGAATTGGGCCGGGAACGCTGCCTGTTCGTCGACCTCGGTGGGATCGAGGCGGCCGTGGAAGAAGTCGCCGAGGCCGGCGACGGCCGCGTCCCCCTTCTTGCGGTCGACCGGATCCTGCTGAGGGAAGGGGCGGATCAGGTCCCAGCGGAAGCGCCCCTGGTACAGCTCCTCCAGGAAGCTGCGCCGGTCGGGGTCGCTGGCGAGGTTGCGGCTGCGTGCGGGCATCGCGGTCCTTCTCGGGAGTCGTGTGGTCGTGCGGCGGCGGTGGTCAGCGCCGCGTGGTGGCGGGAAGGGCCGCGAGGGCCTTGCGGTCGGTCTTGCCGGAGGGGTTGACGGGAAGTTCTGCCAGCGCGGTGAAGCGGCCGGGGACCATGTGGCCGGGCAGGGCTCGGCGGGCGTGGGCGGGCAGCGTGTCGCGGAGGTCGCCGGCGCCCGGGCGCGCGGTGTAGAAGGCGGTCATCATGGCCTCGCCGACCCGGCTCATCGTCTTGACGACGACCAGTTCGGCCACTCCGGGCGCGTCGCGCAGGACCGATTCCACTTCGCCCAGCTCGATCCGGAAGCCGTTGATCTTCACCTGGTCGTCGGCGCGCCCGGCGTAGCAGTACATGCCGTCGGGCATCAGCCGGGCCAGGTCGCCGCTGCGGTAGTGCCTGCGACGGGCGCCGTCCGGTCCGGTCAGGGTGGGAAAGCGTTCGGCAGTGAGCTCGGACCGGCCCAGGTAGCCGAGGGCGACGCCGTCACCGCTCACGTGGATCTCGCCTGTCTCCCCCACGGCCACCGGCCTGCCGTCGTCGCCGAGGACACTGACCTGCCAGCCGTCGAGGGGCTCACCGATGTCCAGGGTAAACGGTTCGGGCCGCGCCTCCTGGGGCGCTTCAGCGTCCAACTCCCGGTCCGTCAGGGCCCGGTAGGTGACGAAGACGGTCGCCTCGGTCAGGCCGTAGGTATTGACGAAACGTGTGTCGCGCCCCAACAGCTCGCGCCAGGACCGTACATCGCGTACGTCGATGGACTCGCCGCCGAAGATGACGTAGCGCAGCGAGCGCGGCACCGCCTCGCCCTTACGGGCTGCCCGCACCAGGTGACGGAAGACCGAGGGCACCACGTTCATGACCGTGACGCGCTCGCGGGCCAGCAGGTCGAGGGTGGCCTGCGGCGAGGCGGCGACGGCGTGCGGGACGATCACCAGGGTGGCGCCGCTGAGCAACGCGCCCCAGATCTCCCAGACGGAGAAGTCGAACGAGTACGAGTGGAACATCGTCCACACGTCGTCCTCGTCGAGGACGTAGTGGCGCCGGCAGGCGCGCACCAGGGCAAGCACGTTGCCGTGCGGGACGAGCACGCCCTTGGGGCGCCCGGTGGATCCCGAGGTGTAGATCACGTACGCGGCTTGCGCCGGGGCGACGGGGAGCGGCGCCGCGGGGACGTTCCGGTCCTCTCCGGGAAGGTCGTCCAGGCGCAGCACCGCAACGCCGGCCAGCGCATCGGGGACCTCCTGGTCGGAGACGACGAGCTCCAGGTCCGCGTCCTCGGCCATGAACTGCAGCCGCTCGGCCGGGTAGGCCGGGTCGAGCGGTACGTAGGTGTGCCCGCTCTTGAGCACGGCGAGCATGGTCACGACCACATCGGCGCCGCGGTCCAGGTGGAGTCCGATCCGGGCGCCGGGCTGCGGACACATCTCGTGCAGCAGCGCGGCCAGTCGGTCCGCGCGCCGGGCGGTCTGCCGGTAGGTCAGTGAGCCCGTGACGTCGCGCAGGGCTTCCTTGTCCGGGGTGCGGGCGGCCTGTGCGTCGAAGAGGTCCTGGATCCCGGGCACGTCGAGTGAGGTCGTCATCTGCGGTGGCTCTCATCCGGTGGGGGGCCGCCCGGTCGGGCGGCGGTCGGTTGACGGCGGATTCGGTGGGCGGCTGCGGCCGCCCGTCACAGGGCCAGTCGGACCTGACGGTCACGCAGCCAGTCATCGGTCTGCAGGACCATCTCGGCGTCCGCCCGGCCCAGCCATCCGCCGCGGTCCATCAGCCGGGGGTCGTCCACCATCCGCCAGGCGGCGGGCAGGTCGAGCAGCGGCAGGACGGGTGCGGCCGGGTCCTCGAGCACCTGCCGCAGCCGGCCGGTGAGGAACTCCTTGTAGCCGGTGTCGTAGGTGATGGGGAACGGCACCTTGCGGCGTTCCAGCACCGAGGCCGGCACGAGGTCCTTGGCGATCGCGCGCAGCAGGCTCTTGTCGTGCCCGTCGAAGGACTTCATCCGCCACGGGACGTTGTAGAGGTAGCCGACCAGACGGTGGTCGGCGAACGGGAAGCGGATGTCCAGGCCGGCCGCCGAGCCGAGCCGCTCGGAGTGGTTGACGGCCTGTTCGTACAGCCGGGTGAGGTGCAGGTGGTCGATCTCCCGCGCCCGCCGGTCCGCTTCGCCGGCACCCGGCAGGTGCGCCACCTCGGCTCGTGCCTCCTGGTAGCGGTCCGCGCAGAACGCGCTGAGGCCGATCTCGCGGAGCAGACCGCCGTCGAACAGCCCGGTGCCGATCCCGTGGGGGATGCCGAACGCCCGGGCGCGTTCGATCCAGGGGAAGGTCTCGTCGCGGGTGCTCTGCCGCTCGTCCTCGGTGATCAGACCGCCGAACACCGCGTCGGCCGCCTCGCCGCTGAGTACCACCGGTGACTGCGCGGCGACCTGACGGTAGAACAGGTAGGGCGTGAGGTTCTTGTCGCCGAAGGGCGACGGGTTGTCCTTGGCGGCCAGTACCGCGGCGGTGGCGAGCGGGTCGCTCAACTGATCCGGTGCGACCAGGACTTCGGTGTGGTCACAGCCCAGCAGGTCCACAACCGCTTCGGCGTAAGGGCGGTCCGGCACCGCGGCGGCCCTGTCACCGAACGCGACCGTGAAGGTCCGCGGTGCTCCGTGCGCCCGCTCGGCGACCAGCCCGGTCAGCGTGCTGGAGTCCAGTCCGCCGGAGAGCAGCACGCCGGGTCGGTCACCGCCCGACGCTCGGTCGATGGCCTCGCCGAGCAGCTCCCTGGCGGTGGCGATGGTGGTGGGGAGGTCGTCGGAGTGCGGGGCCGCCGTCAGTGACCAGTAGCGTTCCTCGCTCACCCCGCCGGGACGAAAGCGCATCAGATGCGCCGGCCTGATTTCGTGGATGCCGCCGAGCACACCCCGGCCGGGGCTGCGCACCTGGGACAGCAGCGCACACAGGCCCTCGGCGTCGAGTTCCGGACGCACTAGGGGGTGGGCGCAGAGCGCGGCGGCCTCCGAGGCGAAGAGCACGCCCTGGGGCAGCGTCAGAAAGCTCAGCGGCCTGGTCCCGAACCGGTCGCGGCACAGCACCAGTTCGGACCCGCGGGCGTCCCAGACGGCGAACGCGAAGGTCCCGTCGAGCTGCCCTGCCGCGCCGGAGCCCCACTCCAGCCAGGCCCGCAGCACCACCTCCGGGTCTCCGCCGGCCGGGCGCCCCTCGCACCCCGGCAGCCGGGCGGCGAGTTGTGCGGCGTTGTCCAGGACACCGTCGAAGGTGATCGCGGCCACGGTACGGCCGCCCTCGGTGAGGACGTAGGGCTGGGCGCCGACCGTGGCCGCCGAGCCTGCCCGGTGGCCGAGCAGGACCTCGCGATCGGTCCACAGCCGCTCGCCGTACATCCCACGGGCCGTCATCCGTGCCGTCATCGCGGCCCCGGCGGCCCGCTCCCGGGTCAGGTCGCGCCTGCGGTCAACCCATCCGGCGATCCCGGACATGCACACACCTCTCGCTCTGGTCGAAGAACAGGGAAGGCTCGCTGCGAGCCCGGTCAGGCGGTACGCAGCAGGAGTTCGCAGACGCCGCGCACGGACCCGGCGCGCCAGGTGATGTCCTCGGGGGCGACCGCGAGCCGCAGTGCGGGGTAGCGGCGCAGGACCGTGCCGAGCGCGATCTCGACCTCGATCTGGGCGAGGCGCGCGCCGATGCAGTAGTGCAGGCCGTAGCCGAAGCCCAGTTGCCTGGCGGTGCCGGTGTCGCGTGCGATGTCGAACCGGTCCGGGTCGGCCCAGTGGCCCGGGTCGCGGTTGGCACCGGCCACCCCGAGGATCACGTAGGACCCCTTCGGGATGGTCACGCCACCGATCTCCACGTCTTCCAGCGCGTAGCGGTTCAGGCCCGGGTTCACCGGGCCCTCGAAGCGCAGCACCTCGTCGACGGCAGCGGGCAGCAGGGCGGGGTCGGCGCGCAGTGCGGCGAACTGCTCCGGGTGCTGGAGCACGGTCAGGACGGCGTTGCCGATGAGCTGGGCGGAGGTCTCGTAGCCGCCGAAGAGCAAGAGGCCGGCCATGCTGACGAGTTCGTCGTCGGTCATGCCCTGCCCGTCGCCGGCCATGGTGGTGAGAGCGCTGAACAGGTCGTCCCCGGGTTCGGCCCGGCGGGCCTTGACCAGGTCGCGGACGTAGGACTCGAAGGTGTCCAGTGCCGCGATGGTGGCCGCGGCGGCCTCGTCGTCGGCCTGCATGCCGCCGAGCACGGTGGCGGCGGTGCGGAAGACGTCGGCGTCGGCGGCCGGGACTCCCAGCAGCTCGCAGATCACGATGATCGGCAGCTGGTTGGCGACCGCCTCGACGAAGTCGAACTCCTCGCGGCCCGCGACCGCGTCGAACAGTTCGTCGGTGACCTCCTGGATACGCGGCCGCATGCCGTCGATGCGCTTGGCACTGAAGGCGCGGACCACCAGCTTGCGCAGCCGGTCGTGGTCCGGCGGGTCGAGGTTGGCCATCGCACGGCCCAGCAGCGCGCTGGTGCGCAGGGCGACCTTCCAGCGCATCGGCAGCGGCTCCGGCGGCAGCGAGTCCTGCAGGCCCCTGGCCAGCTCGTTGCTCAGCCGCGGGTCACCGAACGCGGCCATGACCTCGTCGTAGCGGGTGATCAGCCACCGCTCGACCCCGTTGGGCAGCCGCACGTGCTGCACCGGGCCCGCTTCGCGCAGCCGGTCGAGCACCGGATGCGGGTCCTGCGTGAAGTCGGCGTCGAGTGCGATGACGCCCTGGGCCGCGCCCTCGGCGTACGGGCAGGCGGTGTTGTCCGTCTCTGGCATGGAAACCCTCGCGTGAAGTGGTCGGGGTGGGTGAAGGGAGGAAGTCGCCCTGGCGGTACGGCAGTTCGTGTGGGAGCGAGGGAGCTCAGTCCAGCGCCGCCAGGTGAGGATCGATCAGGGCGGCCACGGCGTCGGCGTGGACGGTGGACAGGACCGACCAGTGGTCGCCCGGTACCGGCGTCACGCTGACTTCGCCGCCGTACAGCGGGGCCAGGTGGGCCTGGAGCCTGCGGCACACCTTGCTGTCGGCGGCGGCCTTGAGCAGCACCAGGCCGCCGGGGACGGGACGCGGACGGTGCCGCAGGGTGGCGGTGAGGTTCGCGTTGTGGATGCGGACGTGTTCGGCCCCGCTGCCGTCGGCAGCGGCGGCCAGCTCCTCGATCCTGGCCACCCGTCCCTCGGGCGCCGCGCCGTCCCGCGTCGGCCGCTCGTGGCGCAGTTTCGCGCGGCCCCGCGCTGCCAGGGCGCGCAGTTGGAGGGCCAGTGCCTCGCGCAGCCAGCCGGCCCGGGTGGCCACCGGCCGGCCGTGGGTGTGGGGCATGAAGCCGTCGACGGCCAGCAGCAGCGCCACCCGCTGCCCGGCCTCCGCGAGCTGGCGGGCCATCTCGTGCCCGGTCATCGCCCCGAACGACCAGCCGCCCAGTACGTACGGCCCTTCCGGCTGGACTTGGCGCAGCACGCGGACGTGGTGTGCGGCGATGTCCTCCAGCCGGTTCAGCGCGCGGTCGCCGGGGGCCGGGCGGGGCGACTCGATGCCGTACACGGGCCGATCGCCCGCCAGTCGAGAGACCAGGTGGCGGTAGCACAGGGTGGTGCCCGCGGCCGGTGCCATCAGGAACAGCGGCGTGCCCATGCCTTCGCGGAGCAGGGTCAGATCGGGGATGTCGGCGAACCCGGTGTCCGGCGCCGCGGGGTGCGAGGGGCCGGGCGCTGCCTGACGGACCAGCTCGGCCAGCCGGCCGAAGGTGAACCCGGAGCTGGTCTCGGCGGCGGCGATGCTCACCCCGGTGCGCTCCCGGATCCGGGCCAGCAGGTGGACCAGGAGCAGCGATTCGCCGCCCAGCGTGTGGAAGTCGTCCTCGTCCCTGGCAGCGGTAGCGCCGAGAGCCTCGCACCAGAGCTCACGTACCGCGTCGAGCGTCGTGCCCGCAGAGTCCTCGGCAGGTGACGCGGCAGCCCGGGGATGTCCGTGCCGGGCAGCCTGGGCCGCCACGGAGGTTGTCGGTGCCAGGGCGGCGGGGCGGGGCGCGGCCGGGGCGCCGGGACCGGCCGGTTCGGCGTACCGGGTGGCGGCCAGCGGGTGCGGGGGCAGCTCCACCAGGCGTCCGGTGCGCTGCTTCGGCAGGGTGCGCCACGGCACCTCGATACCGTGTTCCCACAGCCTGCCGAGTGCCTCCAGCACACCCGCGTCCTCCTGCTCCGGGTCGCGGCCGAGGAAGGGAACGGCGAGGGCGCCGTCGCCGACCGTCCGTCGCGCCTGCCGGCTCAGCTGGTCCCCCGGACCGAGTTCGACCAGCAACCGCGCTCCCTCGGCGGCCACCGTCCGAAGACCGTCGTGCAGCCGTACGGCGCCCAGGAGTTGGTCCGCCCAGTAGCCGGGCGTCCGGACCGCGTCCAGGTCCGCCCAGGCACCGGTGAGGCCGGAGACGAACGGCATGCTCGGGGTACGCGCAGACGTGGCAGCCACCGCTTCGCGCAGCGCCTGCGCGGCAGGTGCCATCATCGGCGAGTGGAAGGCGTGCTCGGTACGGAGCAGCCGCCCGGTGACCCCTTCGCCCTGCACCCGCAGGGCGATCTCCTCGATCCGGTCCACCGGCCCGGACAGGACCACGTGGTCGCCGCCCGCCACGGCGAGCGCGACCTCGTCGTTCAGCAGCGTGCGCACCCGCTCCTCCCCGCACCGCAGGGCCAGCATCCGGCCCGGCGCGGTGTCCCTCATCGCCTGGCCCCTGGCCCACACCACGGACAGGGCCTCGGGCAGCGTCCACAGTCCGGCCAGGGTGGCCGCGGCGTACTCCCCGATGCTGTGGCCAAACATCGCGACCGGCCGGATGTCCCAGGCACCGAGCTGGCGGGCGAGTCCGTATCCCAGCACGAAAAGCCCGAGTTGCTGGTGCCGGGTGTCGGTGAACCAGTCGGCGTCCGCGCCGTTGAGCAGGGCGGACAGGTCCGCCCCGAACCGGTCACCTGCGTGTGCCGCACACTCGTCGAAGACCTCCCGGAAGACCGGCAGTTTCTCGTACGCGGCCCTTGCGTGCCCCGCCCGCAGGGCTCCCTGGCCGGGGAAGAGGAACGCCGCCGCGGTCCCCGCTGCCGCCCGCACCCCCGGGCCCGGGTCGCCGAGCAGTGCGACAGCGGCCTGTTCGCGGGTGGTGGCGACGACGGTGCGACGGTGCGGGAAGCGTCGGCGCGCCTCCAACGTGCGTACTGCGTCGGCCAGTTCGGGGGCGTCCTGGGCGGTGAGGCGTTCGGCGACCTGCCGGCTGAGGGTCCGCAGCGCCTGCGCGGAGGCGGCGGACAGGCACAGCGCCTGGGGCTGCGCCGCCCCTTCGTCCGCGCTACCCGCCTCGCCGGGCAGGTCCGGCCGCACGGCGGGGAGGGCGGGCGGCTCCTCCATGACGACGTGTGCGTTGGTGCCGCCGATACCGAAGGAACTGACGCCGGCCAGGCGCGGGCCCGTCGACAGCCACGTCTCGTCGCGGGTACTGATCTCGAACGGGCTCTCGGCGAGCTTGAGTTCTGGGTTGGACTCGGTGAAGTGCGGGGTCGGGACGAAGGTGCGGTGCCGCAGCATCAACGCGGTCTTGATCAGCCCCGCGACGCCGGCGGCGGCACCCGTGTGGCCGATGTTGGCCTTGACGGCACCCAGCTTGCAGTAGCCGGTCCGGTCCGTGCTCTCGCGGAACGCCGCCGTGAGCGCGGCGACCTCGATGGGGTCGCCGAGGCGGGTGCCGGTGCCGTGCGCCTCGACGTAGCCGATGCCGCCGGCCTCGGCCCCCGCCTGTGCCAGCGCCATGGCGATGACGTCACGCTGACCGGTGACGGACGGGGCGGTGAAGCCGATTTTCGCGCCGCCGTCGTTGTTGACGGCCGATCCCCTGATGAGGGCGACGATGCGATCGCCGTTCTCCAGTGCGTCGTCGAGGCGTTTGAGTACGACGACGCCGACTCCGCTGCTACTGACGGTGCCGGTGGCCTCTGCGTCGAAGGTGCGGCAACGGCCGTCCCTGGAAAGGATGTTGCCCCGCTGGTAGAGATAGCCGCCCGCCTCGGGCAGCCGGACGTTCACGCCACCGGCCAGTGCGACGTCGCACTCGTAGCCCAGCAGCGCGCGTGCCGCCTGGTGCACCGCGACGAGCGAGGTGGAGCAGGCCGTCTGGACGGTGAGGGCCGGGCCCCTGAGGTTGAGTTTGTACGCCACCCGGGTGGCCAGGAAGTCCTTCTGCGAACCGATGATCCGCACCGTGGCCCCCGACGGGTCGTCACGGTCGATGTGCTGCGGCGCGCTGACGTCACAGCCCGCGTAGACACCGATCAAGCCCGTCTCGCGCTCCGGGTCGAGGCCCGCGTCGTCGAGGGCCTGCGACGCACAGCTCAGGAAGACGCGTTGCTGCGGGTCGATCGACTCCGCCTCGGCGGCGCTGTAGCCGAAGAAGTGCCGGTCGAAGGTGTCGCCTCCGGAGATGGATCCGCGGGCCGCAACGTAGTCGGGGTGGTCCGCCAGGGACGGCGGCACACCCGCGGCCAGCAGCTCCGCGCGGTCGTAGCGGCTGATGCCGTCGGCGCCGGCGCGCAGATTGGCCCAGAACTCCGCGACGTCCCCGGCGCCGGGGAAGCGGCAGGCCATTCCCACGATGGCGATGGTGTTGTCGTGGCTCATCGGACGCGTCTCTCTTCGCAGCAGGGGACCGGAGTCGAGGCCGGGAGCCGCGCGACGCTCAGGCGTCCGGGGTGTTCACCGTCCGGAGGCCGGGGCAGGTGAACGTCGGTGCGGCGCGGCTCGCCGTCCTGGAAACGACTGTGCGCCACGGGACTTGAGATTTCCTTGCTGAAATACTTGCCGATCCGCTTGCACCGCCGCTTGAGGGCCACGGGGACCGCCGCCGCGCGACGCACGGGCACAGCCTGCGCAAAGAGATTTTCCGGCGACTGGTCCGGCTTTCGCCGATCCCTCGACGGCCTTACGGGGCAGGGGTTCTGGCGATCCGGGCGGCGCGGCCCCGGCCGGTCGCCGGGCGTCTTCAAGCGGACGGCCGCCGGGGCTGCGAGCGGGGCGTCTATGGCATCGGTCACAAGGCGCGGGAGCACCGACCGCGCGCCGGGGGCCAGGCCACCACGCGTGGGTCCTGCTTCACGAGTCTGCGGAGGCCACGGAGGCCGCACGGGTCCGCCGACGGAAATGGAAAAGCCGGGCGGACGTGGCCACGTCTGCCCGGCTGAGAACGTGCGGGCCGGCCGACTCGAGGCCGGCCGGCCCGCACGTGATGATCACACGAGGTCGAACCGGTCCAGGTTCATGACCTTGTCCCACGCCGACACGAAGTCCTTCACGAACTTATCCTTCGCGTCATCGCTCGCGTAGACCCCGGCGAGCGCACGCAGCTCGGAGTTCGAGCCGACGACGAGGTCGGCACGGCTGCCGGTCCACTTGACCTCGCCCTTGCCGCCGTCGCGGCCCTCGAAGGCGGTCGCATCCTCGGACTGTGCGACACGAAGTCGCTCCGATCGAGTAAGGACGGCCACATGAAGGACGGATAGAACGGCCGCCCTTGGGGCCAGTATTCGGGCCCGTCTCCGCGCTCACATGCGTCGTTGGTAACGGCGAGGTGTGAAGCTGAGCGTTCAAGCCCAAGGGCACCCTGGCCATCGGGGAGCCACAGGCAAGGAGAAGGCTGGACGGGCGAACGCAAGTGGGGCCCTGACCCCGGGTTTTGGACACCGGAGACACTTGGATCTTGATGGTCCAGGAGGACGGAGTCCCCGTGGGGATGAAGCACTATCCCGCCGAGTTCAAGGCGGACGCGGTCGCGTTGTACCGGTCGCGGCCAGGAGCGACGATCAAGTCCGTCGCCGACGGTCTCGGAGTGAACACCGAGACACTGCGGAACTGGATCCGCGCTGCCGACGGACGTCGTTCCGGCGCCCACTCCTCGCCGTCGGCCGTCGTGCCGGCCGGTGGTAACGCCGTCGAGGCGGAGCTGGCCGCTGCCCGGAAGCGGATCCGTGAGCTGGAGGAGGAGCGCGACATTCTCCGCAGGGCGGCCCGGTATTTCGCGACGGAGACGCGCTGGTGAACCGCTGCCAGTTCGTTGAGGATCACCAGCGCCGTCACGGCGTGAAGCGGCTCTGCGACACCCTCGGCCTCTCCCGCTCGAGCTTCTACTACTGGAGCCGCACCGCGGCCGCACGAGCGGCCCGGCAAGCCGTCGAGGCCGAGCTCGCCGCCCGGATACGCAAGATCCACCAGGACTTCGACGGCACCTACGGAGCCCCCAGAATCACCGCTGAACTCCGCGACGAGGGCGGCCCGGTGGTCAACCACAAGCGCGTCGCGAGAATCATGCGGAGCATCGGGCTCGAGGGGTTCCGCCTGCGCCGCCGACACCGCACCACGCTCGCCGACCCGGCCGCGGCGAAGGCACCGGACCTGATCGGACGTGACTTCACCGCAGCCGCGGTGAATACGAAGTACGTCGGCGACATCACGTATCTGCCGGTCAACGGCGCGAAGCCGCTCTACCTCGCCACTGTCATCGACCTCGCCTCACGCCGACTGGCCGGGTGGGCGATCGCCGATCACATGCGAGCCGAGCTCGTCATCGACGCCCTGGCGGCCGCCGAGCAGACCCGCGGCAGTCTCAAGGGAGCGATCATGCATACGGATCACGGGTCGTGATATACGAGTAGGGCTTTCGCTGAAATCTGCAGGTCAGCAGGGGTCCGGCAGAGCATGGGAGCGGTCGGGTCCAGCGCGGACAATGCCGCAGCCGAGAGCTTCAACGCTGGCTTCAAGAGGGAGACGCTCAAGGGCCGCAAAGGCCGGCCGGACGAGCGCCAGGCACGGCTCGACGCCTTCCGCTGGCTGACCCGATACAACACCCGACGCCGGCACTCCCGCCTCGGGCAGCGGTCCCCGATCGCCTACGAGAACGACTTCCAACCAACAGCAACTACTCTGGCCCAAGCCGCGTAGACGTGTTCAAAGTCCGGGGTCAAGGCCCTGTCGGCACCTCCCCCGACGACCGCACCACCACACCACCGCGTCTCGCCACGATCTGTATCCTCGCACGGCAATGCCTCAAGTTCACCGAGAAGCTCCGGGCCACTATCTGACGCACATGCGCCGCTCGACCGGCACCAGGTCGGCGTCCACGCGAGAACTCCATCCCATTGCGGCGGCTCAGGGCGACGGTGAGCATGTCGGCGTCGACAACCGGGGGCCAGCCGCCGTGGTTGCCGTTGGCCGCAGCAATGTCCAGGCCGATCAGGGTCCGCTCGTGGATGGACTCCGGCTCGATCTCCGCCATCTCGGCGACCACCATGAAGAGAACCTCGTGTGATGCGCCAGAGATCCGTCGGCAGAAGCGGGCGAGTGAGTCGAGAATCTCTTCGGCTGTCTTGGTCCACCCGTCCAGCGTGCTGCGGAGCGTGATTGCCGCGTCCGTGGCCCGTCCGCTCAAGATCCGGTCGTGCGCCTCGCGGTCCCCTACGATCGCAGGGTGGGGATGTCGAGAGCTTCCAGAACAGCCCGCACCACGTCACGCACGGCGCTTGAGGAAACAGCCCCTTCGGGGGTGTTGTAGGAACCCTCCATACTGATCCACCGGCCCTTGCGTCTCGCTCATGTCTCTCACCAAATCGGCGGTGAGATCCGGACTCTTGGCCTCTGACCTGGTCTTCCGTGCCCTCTGTGGACCCTACGTACTGTGGTAGTCGTGTTACATACCCCACACGTCGAACCATCTCTGTTGTGCAAACTCTCCTTGGCCGAGAGCGGTCGCATAGTCCAGGATCGGACCTCATGGACCTGCTGAACACGCTGGTGGACAAGGGGCTTCGGCGCGAGCTGCCGACCCGCGAAGAGGCACTGGCCGTACTGGCCACCTCGGACGACGACGTGCTGGACGTGGTGGCCGCGGCCGGCAAGGTACGCCGGCACTGGTTCGGCCGACGGGTGAAACTGAACTATCTCGTCAACCTGAAGTCGGGCCTGTGCCCGGAGGACTGCTCGTACTGCTCGCAGCGCCTCGGCTCCACGGCCGGCATCCTCAAGTACAGCTGGCTCAAGCCCGACGAGGCCTCCAAGGCCGCGGCGGCCGGGCTCGCCGGGGGCGCCAAGCGGGTCTGCCTGGTGGCCAGCGGGCGCGGTCCGAGCGACCGTGACGTGGACCGGGTCTCCGACACGATCAAGGCGATCAAGGACCAGAACGAGAACGTCGAGGTGTGCGCCTGCCTCGGTCTGCTCTCCGACGGCCAGGCCGAGCGGCTGCGCGCGGCGGGCGCGGACGCCTACAACCACAACCTGAACACGTCCGAGGGGACGTACGGGGAGATCACGACCACCCACACGTACGCCGACCGGGTGGACACCGTCCAGAAGGCGCACGCGGCGGGGCTGTCCGCCTGCTCGGGTCTGATCGCGGGCATGGGCGAGTCGGACGAGGACCTCGTCGACGTGGTCTACGCGCTGCGCGAGCTCGACCCCGACTCCGTTCCGGTGAACTTCCTGATCCCGTTCGAGGGCACCCCGCTCGCCAAGGAGTGGAACCTCACCCCGCAGCGGTGTCTGCGCATTCTCGCCATGGTCCGGTTCGTCTGCCCGGACGTCGAGGTCCGTATCGCCGGGGGCCGCGAGGTGCATCTGCGCACCCTCCAGCCGCTCGCCCTGCACCTCGCCAACTCGATCTTCCTCGGTGACTACCTGACCAGTGAGGGCCAGGCGGGCAAGGCCGACCTGGACATGATCGCGGACGCCGGGTTCGAGGTGGAGAACGCGGGTGAGGTGACGCTGCCGGAGCACCGCGTTCCGTCGGGCGGCGGCTGCGGATCGCACGCCGAGGACGGCTGCGGATCGCACGGCGGCGCCGGGTGCGACTCGCACGCGGAGGCCGGCTGCGGGTCCCAGCAGGGCGGCGGGGTGTGCGGTTCGGCCTCCGCGGCTCCGGCCGAGGTGCCCGCGGCCGTGTCCGAGGCGTCCTCCGACGCCCGTACGGACCTCGTCTCCGTGCGTCGCCGTGGTGCCGGAACGGATCTCGCGCCCAATGCCTGACCTGTCCGTGCGGGAACTGCTCGACCTCGACCGGCGGCACGTCTGGCATCCGTACGGGCCGATGCCCGGCCGCCAGGACCCGCTGGTCGTGGAGTCGGCGAGCGGGGTCCGGCTGCGACTGGCGGACGGCACGGGCGAGCTCGTCGACGGGATGTCGTCCTGGTGGTCGGCGATCCACGGCTACAACCACCCGGTCCTGAACGACGCGGCACGCGGCCAGCTCGACCGCATGAGCCACGTGATGTTCGGCGGGCTCACCCACGAGCCCGCCGTCCAGCTCGCGAAGCGGCTCGTCGACATCTCGCCGGAGGGGCTGGAGCACGTCTTCCTGGCCGACTCCGGTTCGGTCTCGGTCGAGGTGGCCGTCAAGATGTGCCTCCAGCACTGGCGCTCGCTGGGCCGTCCGGGCAAGCAGCGGCTGCTGACCTGGCGCGGCGGCTACCACGGGGACACCTGGCAGCCCATGTCGGTGTGCGACCCCGAGGGCGGGATGCACGAGCTGTGGCAGGGCGTGCTCCCGCGCCAGGTGTTCGCCGACGCGCCGCCGACGGAGTACGAGGAGTCGTACGCGGATCATCTGCGTGAGCTGATCGGGCTCCACGCCGACGAGCTCGCCGCCGTCGTCGTGGAGCCGGTGGTCCAGGGCGCGGGCGGGATGCGGTTCCACTCCCCCGCGTATCTGCGCGTGCTGCGCGAGGCCTGCGACGCGCACGACGTGCTGCTGGTCTTCGACGAGATCGCGACGGGTTTCGGCCGTACGGGTGAGCTGTTCGCGGCGGACCACGCGGGTGTCACCCCGGACGTGATGTGCGTCGGAAAGGCGCTGACCGGCGGCTATCTGACGATGGCGGCGACGCTGTGCACCAGCCGGGTGGCCGAGGGCATCTCGCGCGGCGAGGTCCCGGTGCTCGCGCACGGCCCGACCTTCATGGGCAACCCGCTCGCCGCCGCGGTGGCGTGCGCCTCGATCGACCTGCTGCTGGGACAGGACTGGCGGACCGAGGTGAAACGGATCGGGACGGGCCTGCGGGACGGCCTCGCGGAGGCCGCCTCCCTGCCGGGCGTCCGGGACGTGCGCGTGTTCGGCGCGATCGGAGTCGTCCAGCTCGACCACGAGGTGGACATGAAGGCGGCGACGGCGGCCGCGGTGCGCGAGGGCGTGTGGCTGCGGCCGTTCCGCGACCTCGTCTACACGATGCCGCCCTACGTCACGGGCGACACGGATCTGGCACGCATCGCGCGCGCGGTGTGCGCGGCGGCGCGGGAGGGCTGAGATGACGGTACTGGTGATCACGGGGACGGGCACGGAGGTCGGCAAGACGGTGGTCACGGCCGCCGTCGCCGCGACCGCTCTCGCGGCCGGACGGTCCGTCGCCGTCCTGAAGCCCGCGCAGACGGGCGTGGGACCGGACGAGCGCGGCGACGCCGACGAGGTGGCCCGGCTCGCCGGCGCGGTCACGACGCTCGAACTGGGCCGCTATCCGGAGCCGTTGGCGCCGGCGACGGCCGCCCGGCGGGCCTGCCTCGCGGCCGTGTCCGCGCAGTCGGCGGCGGAGGCCGCGGCCAAGCTGGCCACCGAGCACGATCTGGTGCTGGTCGAGGGCGCGGGCGGTCTGCTCGTACGGTTCGACGACGAGGAGGGGACGCTGGCGGACGTGGCCGGGCTGCTCGACGCACCCGTGCTGGTGGTCGCGTCGGCGGGACTGGGCACGCTCAACACCACGGAACTGACGGCACGTGAACTACGGCGCCGGGAGCTGGACTTCGCGGGTGTGGTGATCGGTAGCTGGCCGGACTCCCCCGATCTGGCGATGTGCTGCAATCTCGCGGATCTCCCGGCGGTGTCCGGGGCACCTCTGCTGGGCGCGGTCCCGGCGGGAGCGGGGTCACACTCCCCCGCCGACTTCCGCGCGGGGGCGCCGGGTTGGCTCGACCACCGGCTGGGTGGACGCTGGAACGCGGACGCCTTCGCCGCGGCACACAGGATCTGACAGGGCCCTCGTTCCCGGAGGCGCCGGGAACGAGGGGTTCCCTTGCGCACGCGCATCGGCACCTTTGGCGTAGACGGCACCCCGCACGCGCGGCGCGTGCGGCGGACGTCCCAGGGGGAGAATCCCAGTGAGCCCAGTCCCCCGGGAGGTCCCTGATGCCGTTCAAGCCGCTCCGTCCGGCCGGTTCCGGCAAGGTCTCTCCGGAGGCCGTGCACCATCCGGTGTTCGCCCGTTACTACGCCCGCTTCAGCGTCGGCGCGGAGACCCGGCTGGGCATGGGCCGGGTCCGCGACCGGCTGCTCACCGGTCTGTCCGGGCGGGTCATCGAGATCGGCGCGGGCAACGGCCTGAACTTCGCGCACTATCCGGGCACGGTCTCGGAGGTCGTCGCCATCGAACCCGAGCGGATGCTCCGGCAGTTGGCGGTGGAGGCGGCGCTGCGCTGCGAGGTGCCCGTCGATGTGGCGCCGGGTGCCGCGGAGGCCCTGCCGGTCAAGAGCGAGGCGTACGACGCCGCCGTGCTGTCGCTGGTGCTGTGCAGCGTGCGGGACCTGCCGAGGACGCTCGCCGAGGTACGGCGGGTGCTGCGCCCGGGCGGCACGGTGCGGTTCTTCGAGCACGGCAGGGGTGGCGGCCGGGTGATGGGTTCCGTGCAGCGGGGCCTGGACGCCACGGTGTGGCCGCGGCTGTGCGGCGGCTGTCACGTGGCCCGCGACCCGATCGCCGCTCTACGGGATGCGGGGTTCGAACTGGGCCCGTACCGAAGGCTGCTGATGCCCGAGAAGGGTCCCCGCCTCCCCACGTCGTACTGCGTCCTGGGCACGGCCCGCCGCCCGCTCGACTAAGACGGGTACGGGTACGGGTCGGCCGCGGGAGTCGCCTCACAGGCTCCAGCGGCGCAGCTCGTGCGCGATGTCGTGCACGGTGGCGTCACCGCTCTTCACCAGTCGGGCCAGCTCCCGCACCTGTTCGGGTGAGGTGACGACCTTGAGGCCACTGGCGACGAGATAGGCGTACGCGACGGCCGAGGCGAACATCGCGTTGGAGCGTTCGAGCGCCGGGACGTGCAGCAGGAGCTGGAGCAGCGCGGCGGCGCGGGCGTGCGGGCTGTCGTAGACGGGAATGCCGAAGATCTCCGCCTCGTGCCGGCTGACGGCGGCGACGAGCGCTCCCCAGTCGGTGACCTGGGGATCTCCGGGGGTCTTCTGTTCGGCGATCATGAGGAGCCAGGCAAGATCGACTCTGAGACTGCTCAAGGGATCAACGACGACCTTCGCGGGCGCCTTCACGGTCCGCGCCGAATTCCTCGGCGAAGACGGACTCGTACTGCTTCATGAAGTCGGCGGCCGCCTCCACGAAGGTGTGGCCCACTTCGCCGGTGTCCTGCCGGACCAGCTCCTCGATGTAGCGGTTCACGCTCATCCCCCGTTCCAGGGCTCGCTCCCGGGCGGCCCGCGCCGTGCCTTCGTCCACCCGGACGTTCAGCTGAGTCTTCGCCATCCTTCGAAGCTAGCGCGATATCGCTAGCACAGGCAAGGGGGAGCGGTCCGCCGGGGGGAGGGCGCCGGTGGAGATTGCCCCTTACATCGATATCGGGGCCACACCCAGGGGCGGAGACCCGCGCGGGACCTACGGGGGATACCCGGTGTGCCTTCGATCACACTACGCTCGGGCCGGACGGGGAGTCCGGACATCCACCACAGGAGGAGGCGGTCTTGTCCACAGCTGCTGCGGAGCAGGTTCCCGGCCGCGCGGAGGGGGACGGGATCGCCGCCCGCGCCCGCGGCCTGACCAAGGCGTACGGTTCCGGCGAGACCACGGTCCTGGCTCTCGACTCCGTCGACGTGGACATCGCGCGCGGCCGGTTCACCGCCGTCATGGGGCCCTCGGGCTCCGGGAAGTCCACCCTCATGCACTGCCTGGCGGGCCTCGACACCGTCTCGGCAGGACAGGTCTGGCTGGGCGACACCGAGATCACCGGGCTGAAGGACCGCGAACTGACCCGGCTTCGACGGGACCGGATCGGCTTCATGTTCCAGTCGTTCAACCTCATCCCCACACTGAACGCGGCGGAGAACATCACGCTGCCCATGGACATCGCGGGCCAGAAGCCCGACCAGAAGTGGCTGGACCAGGTCATCGACACCCTCGGGCTGCGCGACCGGCTCAAGCACCGGCCCGCCCAGCTCTCCGGGGGACAGCAGCAGCGGGTCGCCTGCGCCCGGGCGCTCGCCTCCCGGCCCGAGCTGATCTTCGCGGACGAGCCGACCGGCAATCTCGACTCCCGCGCGGGCCTCGAAGTCCTCGGCTTCCTGCGCGGGGCCGTCGACGAACTGGGCCAGACCGTCGTCATGGTCACGCACGACCCCGGCGCCGCCGCCCACTCCGACCTGGTGCTCTTCCTAGCGGACGGGCGGATCGTGGACGAGATCGAACGGCCCTCCGCGGACGCCGTGCTGGAGCGTATGAAGCGTTTCGACACGACTCGGGTGACCTTCGACGGCGGGCGCGGCGAGCCCGGCGGAGCCACGCCCGACCGCGAGTTCGGTGCCGCGGCCGGCACCGATGCCGACTTGAGCGGCACGGCCCGCTCCGACGGCGCGGGTGGCACGACTCCGGTCGCCGCCGCCGGCGACACGGCCCGGGGCGGCTCCGGCGACGCCGCTCCCGGCAGCGGCTCCGGTGACGCAACCCCCGACAAGGACTGAGGCGGTCGTGCTCAAGGCGACACTGCGAAGCTTTCTCGCGCACAAAGGGCGACTGCTGCTGTCGGCGCTGGCCATCGTGCTCTCCGTGGCCTTCGTCGCGGGCAGCCTCATCTTCTCGGACACGGTGACCCGCACCTTCGACCGGCTCTTCGCCTCCACCGCGGCCGATGTGACCGTGGAACCGAAGAACGACCTCACGTCGCAGCTTCCGACCGGCGCCACCGAGACCGTGCCCGCCTCGCTCGCCGACCGGCTCGCCAAGGTCGACGGAGTGGCCGCCACCCATGTCGACGTCTCGGTGGAGAACGCCCCGGTCGTCGACAGCGCGAACAAGTCGGTCGGGCCGACCACAGGCGCCCCCACCATCGTCACCAACTGGCAGATCACCGAGCGCAGTCCGGTGAAGCTGACCTCCGGACACGAGCCGCACGGCGGCGAAGCCCTGCTCGACGCGGACACCGCGGACAAGAAACACCTCGGCATCGGCGACACCCTGACCGTGCAGGCGCAGCCGGGCTCGTTCAAGGTGCGGATCGTCGGGATCGCCACCTTCACCACCACCAACCCCGGTGCCGCGCTGATCTTCCTCGACACGCCGACCGCGCAGACCAAGCTGCTCGGCGCCTCCGACGTCGCCACGAGCGTCTCCGTGGACGCCGCGCCGGGTGTCGACGACGCCGTGCTCAAGCAGCGCGTCTCCGCCGGACTCGGCGCCGGGTCGTACGACGTGAAGACCGCGCGGGAGCAGGCGAAGTCGGCTGCCGCCCAACTCGGCGGATTCCTCGACGTCATCAAGTACGTGATGCTCGGCTTCGCAGGGATCGCGGTGCTCGTCGGGATATTCCTCATCGTCAACACCTTCTCCATGCTGATCGCCCAGCGCACCCGGGAGCTCGGGCTGCTGCGGGCGCTCGGCGCGGACCGCCGTCAGGTACGCCGGTCGGTGCTCACCGAGGCGCTGCTCCTCGGCCTGGTCGGCTCGACCCTCGGTCTCGCGGCCGGGATCGGGCTGGCGGTCGGGCTGATCAAGCTGATGACCGCGTTCGGCATGAACCTCAAGTCCACGGAGATGGTGATCGGTTGGGCCACGCCCGTGGCGGCGTACGTGGTCGGGGTGGGTGTCACCTTCGTCGCGGCGTATCTCCCGGCCAGGCGTGCGGCGGTGGTCTCCCCCATGGCGGCGCTCTCGGACGCCGAAGTCGCGGGCGTGGGAAGGCCGTTGCGGGTACGGGCCGTGGTGGGCGCGGTCGTCGGCGCGGCCGGGGCCGCCGCTCTCGCGGGATGCGCCGCCGCGACGACGACCTCGACCGCGGCCTCCCTGCTGGGACTCGGGGTCGTCCTGACACTGATCGCGACGGTGATCGCGGGGCCGCTCCTCGTCCGGCCGGTGATCCGTGTCCTCGGGGGCGCGTTCCCGGCCCTCTTCGGTGCGGTGGGCCGGATGAGCCAGCGCAACGCGCTGCGCAATCCACGGCGCACCGGCGCCACCGCGGCCGCGCTGATGGTCGGTCTCGCGCTGGTCGGCGGGATGTCCGTGGCCAGCGCGTCCATGAGCAAGTCCTTCGACCAGCAGATCGACAGAACGCTCGGCGCCGACTTCGTGCTGCAGAACGCCAACTTCGTACCGTTCTCGCGCGAGGTCACGGACAAGGTGCGCGCCACCGAGGGGGTCGGGCTCGTCGTCCGGCAGCGGTTCACCCCGGTCGCGGTCCGACTGCCCGACGGCAAGCGGGTGGAGACGACCGCGGCGGCCTACGATCCCCGGCTCGACGAGGTCGCCCACATCACGTACGCGCGGGGCGACACCGCCGCGGCGCTCGGCGACGGGCGCATCGCCATGGACGCGAAGTTCGCCGAGGACCACGACGTGCGGGTCGGCAGCCGGATCCCCGTCGAGTTCCCCGCCGGACGCAGGACCGAGCTGACGGTGGGCGCTCTCACGGACCAGGCCGGCAGCGGCGGGTTCGGGATGCAGGGCGGACTCGTCGTCGGCTTCGGCACGATCGAGAAGTACGTGCCCGGCGGACAGGACTCGGCGCTGTACGTGAACGCGGCCCCGGGCACCGCCCCGGACCGGCTGCGCCCCCGTCTGGAGAAGACCCTCACCCCGTATCCGCAGGTCCAGGTCCGCGACCAGGCCGACTACAAGAAGCTGGTCCACGACCAGATCGCCGTGCTGCTCTACCTCGTGTACGCCCTGCTCGGACTCGCGATCGTCATCGCCGTGCTCGGTGTGGTCAACACCCTCGCCCTGTCGGTGGTGGAGCGCACCCGCGAGATCGGGCTGCTGCGCGCCATCGGTCTGGGCCGGCGCCAGCTGCGCCGGATGATCCGTCTGGAGTCCGTGGTGATCGCCGTGTTCGGCGCGGTTCTCGGGCTGGGGCTGGGGATCATCTGGGGTGTCTGCGTCCAGCGGGTGCTCGCGCTGCAGGGCATGAAGGCGCTCGCGATCCCCTGGACGACGATCGTCGCGGTCGTGATCGGCTCGGCCGTCGTCGGTGTCGTCGCGGCGCTGCTTCCGGCCCTGCGCGCGTCGCGGATGAACGTGCTCGCGGCCATCGCGCACGAGTGACCGGCTCTCCCCGTTCCGGCGCCCGCCGGTCCGGTTCCCGCCCGTCCGGCTCTCCCCGGTCCGCCCCGGCCGGGGCGAGTCCCCCAGAGGAAGGGATGGTTCATGGCGCGCCCGTTCCGTTTCGGTGTCAGCCTGATCGACCCGGCGCCCGCCGCCGAGTGGGATGCCAAGTGCCGCCGCGCCGAGGAACTCGGCTACGACGTGATCACCGTGGCGGACCATCTGGGCATGCCCGCCCCGTTCCCCTCCCTGGTCGCCGCCGCCGGGGCGACCGAGCGGCCCCGGCTGGGCACGTTCGTGCTCAACGCGGGCTTCTGGAATCCGGCGCTGCTGGCCCGTGAGGTGGCCACCACGAACGCGCTCACGGGCGGCCGTCTCGAACTCGGACTCGGCACCGGATACGTAGCCGCGGAGCACGAGGCGGCGGGCCTGCCCTGGGGCAGCCCGCGCGAGCGTGTCGACCATCTCCTGCGTACGGTCGAGGAGTTGGAGCGCCTCAGCGGCTCGGACGAACTCCTGCGGTCCTCGCCGCGGCCGGGCGGCGAGGCTCCCGCGCCGCCGACCGGCGGGCCGCCTCGGGTGCCGTTGCTGATCGGGGCCAACGGCGACCGGATGCTCCGGATCGCCGCGGAACACGCCGACATCACCGCGTTCACGGGCGCGCGCACCCGTCCGAACGGCTCTCTTGAACCGGTCACGGCCACCGAGCTCGACGAACGCGTCGCCGTCTACCGCAAGGCGGCCGCCGCGCGCGAGGAACCCGCCGAGCTCAATCTGCTGATCCAGATCGTCGCCGTCACCGACGACCGCCACGCCGCCGTACGGCCCTGGCTGCCCCGGATCCCGAGCCTGACCGAGCGGCAGGTGCTGGAACTGCCCATCGTCCTGGTGGGCACCGTGGAGCAGATCGTCGAGCAGCTGCGCACCCAGCGGGAGCGCTACGGCTTCTCGTATCTGACGGTGCTGGAGCCGAACCTGGAGACCTTCGCTCCCGTGGTGCGCGCGCTGCGCGGGCGGTGACCGTCCGCATGGCGGAAATACCGTTCCGGTGCGTTGCGCGCGTGATGGGATCGGACCATGACCGACTTGCGTATACGGGCCGCGCGGTCCGAGGACCTCGACAGCGTTCTCGCCTTCTGGAAGGTGGCCGCCGAGGGCACCAGCATCAGTGACGACCGGAGCGGCGTGGAGCGGCTGGTCGCCCGTGATCCCGAGGCACTGCTGCTGGCGGAGCGCGCCGGGGAGCTGGTCGGCACGGTGATCGCCGGCTTCGACGGCTGGCGCTGTCATCTCTACCGGCTGGCGGTCCACCCGGGACGCCGACGCCTCGGTGTCGGCTCGGCGCTGCTCGCCGCCGCGGAGGAACGTTTCGTACGGCTCGGGGGACGGCGCGGGGACGCCATGGTCCTGGAACGCAACGAGACCGCCCACCATGTCTGGCGGGCCGCCGGGTACACGCCCGAGGAACAGTGGCGGCGCTGGGTGAAGCCGCTCGCCGACTAGCCCCGCAGATGGGGGGAGCTCCGCGGCGCCGACGGCCCGACGCGGCCACCGAGGAGGCCGCCTTTGCTTTTCCTTTACCCTTGTCGGACCATCGTTCCTCTGACGAAAGGTGTGAGCCTCCGCCCATGGGCGAGCCTCCCCATACCCGGAGCCGTGATCCTCACGGTGGCCGCCGACATCGCGCGATCCCCTCGCTCCTGGCCGATCATGGGACGGAGGTGACCCGATGACCGAAGTGTTCCTGCTGCTGGTGGCGGTTCTGCTGTCGCTGGCCTGCGGCGGCTTCGTGGCGGCCGAGTTCTCGCTGACCACGGTCGAACGCAGCGAGCTGGAGCGAGCCGTGGAGCGCGGCGAGCGGGGTGCCTCCGGCGCCCTCAAGGCCGTACGCAACCTCACCTTCCAGCTCTCCGGCGCGCAGCTCGGCATCACCGTGACGAACCTGGTCGTCGGCATGCTCTCCGAGGCCTCGATCGCCAAGCTCATCGCGGGTCCCCTGGAGTCGATCGGCGTCCCGCCCTCCGCGTCGAACTCGGTGGCCCTGATCATCGGTACGGCGCTGTCGACCCTCTTCCTGATGGTCGTCGGCGAGCTGGTGCCCAAGAACTGGGCGATCTCCGCACCGCTGGCCGTGGCCAAGCGGGTGGCGACCCCGCAACGCTGGTTCAGCGCCGCGTTCCGCCCGTTCATCGCCCATCTCAACAACACGGCGAACCACGTCGTACGCCGCTTCGGCCTCGAACCCGCCGAGGAGCTGGCCTCCGCCCGCGGACCCCAGGAGCTGGTGGCGCTCGCCCGGCACTCCGCGAAGGAGGGAGCGCTGGAGGCGGACACCGCCGAGCTGTTCGTGCGCACCCTGAACCTCGCCGACCTGACGGCGGAGAACGTGATGACACCTCGCGTCCAGGTCATAGCGCTGGACGTCCAGGCGACCTGCGAGGACGTGGCGAACGCGACCCGGGCCACCGGCCTGTCCCGTTTCCCCGTCTACCAGGAGACGCTCGACGAGGTCGTCGGCGTCGCGCACATCAAGGACGTGCTGACCGTGCCCGCGGCGGGCCGGACGCAGACGCCCGTCTCCCGGATCATGCGCGAGCCGCTGCTCGTACCGGAGTCGCTGACCGTCGACCGCCTGCTGGACCGGCTGGCCGACCGTCGCACCATGGCCGTGGTCATCGACGAGTACGGCGGTACGGCGGGGGTGGCGACGCTGGAGGACATCGTCGAGGAGGTCGTCGGCGAGGTACGCGACGAGCACGACCCGCACGAGACGCCCGACCTCGCCCAGGTCGGCACCGACGACGAGGGCCGGGCCCTGTTCTCGGCCGACGGGTCCGCCCGGACCGACCAGCTCGTCCGGGTCGGTCTGCGGGTGCCCCACGGACCGTACGAGACGCTGGCCGGGTTCATCGCGGCCGAGCTCGGCCGCATCCCCGCCGAGGGAGACCGGGTCGAGGCCGCCGGGTGGCGGCTCGACGTGGTGGACGCCTCGGGGCGGCGGGCCGCCCGCGTGCTGCTGCACGCACCGGACGACGCCGAGGAGGGCGCGCGATGACCGCCGTACAACTGCTGATCGGGCTCGCGACGCTCGTCGTGAACGGCTTCTTCGTGGGCGCCGAGTTCGGGCTGATCTCGGTCCGCCGCAGCCAGATCGAGCCGCACGCCGAGCGGGGCGACCGGCGGGCGCGGAGCGTGCTCTGGGGCCTCGAACACCTCTCGGCGCTGCTCGCGACCGCGCAGCTCGGCATCACGCTGTGCACCCTGGTGCTGGGCATCGTCGCCGAACCCGCGATCGCGCATCTGCTGGAGCCCCTGTTCCACGCTCTGGGCGTCCCCTCCGGCGCCGGCCACGCGGTGTCCTTCGTCATCGCGCTCACCCTGGCCACGTATCTGCACATGCTGCTCGGCGAGATGGTGCCGAAGAACGTCGCGCTCGCCGAGCCGGTACGGACGGCGCTGACGCTCGGACCTCCGCTGGTCGCGCTCTCCCGCGCACTGCGCCCGGTGATCTTCACGGTCAACGCCTTCGCCAACGGGCTGCTGAAGCTGCTGCGGGTCGAGACCAAGGACGAGGTCTCCGCGACCTTCTCCGACGACGAGCTGGCCCGCCTCGTCCAGGACTCCAGCGCCGCCGGGCTCATCGACCACCGCGCCCAGGAGCGGCTGCACGACGCACTGGAACTGGGCCGCCGCCCCGTCCAGGACGTGGTGCTCCCGGTGGAACGCGTCGTCTACGCGCGGGTGGGCGTCACCCCGGAGGAACTGGAGCGGTTGTCGGCCGAGTCGGGCTACTCCCGCTTCCCGGTCGTCGACGAGGGCCGCCGCATCGTCGGCTATCTGCACGTCAAGGACGCGCTGGACGCGACCCCGCGCGGGGTCCCGTTCCGGGTGGAGGACATGCGCCCGATCGCCCGCGTCCGGGAGAGCACTCCCCTGGACGACGTCCTGACGGCGATGCGCCGCAGCCGTACGCATCTCGCGGGCGTCATGGGCAGCGACGGCCGGCTGACGGGCCTGGTGACCATGGAAGACGTCCTGAGAGAACTGTTCGGACAGCCGGCGTAGGAAGCCGTGATCCGGGGTCCCGGCCGCGCCACTCGGGTCCGGCCGGTCCGCCGGGGTCCCGGCCGCGCCACTCGGGTCCGGCCGGTCCGCCGGGGTCCCGGCCCGCCCGCCAGGGTCCCGGCCCGCCCGCCAGGGTCCCGGCCCGCCCGCCAGGGTCCCGGCCCGCCCGCCAGGGTCCCGGCCCGCCCGCCAGGGTCCCGGCCCGCCCGCCAGGGTCCCGGCCCGCCCGCCAGGGTCCCGGCCCGCCCGCCAGGGTCCCGGCCCGCCCGCCAGGGTCCCGGCCCGCCCGCCAGGGTCCCGGCCCGCCCGCCAGGGTCCCGGCCCGCCCGCCAGGGTCCCGGCCCGCCCGCCAGGGTCCCGGCCCGCGGTCCCCGCTGGGCCGGTCGGGTCCGGGACTGACCCCGGGCTCGCAGCCGGGCCGGCCGGCGTCCAGGCCGGACGGGCATCGCCCTGGCGACCGGTCGGGCGGGTGGGCGCGAGGGCATCGGCGCGCCTCGGCGCGGGCACATCGCTCCGCTCGGGCGGCGGAGGGAGCGGTCCGACCGACCGATGAGTATGTGTTCGGGTTACCATCTCTTCCGCCATGCAGATGAATGCCACCTACACCAGCCTCGTCGCGATCGGCGACTCCTTCACCGAGGGCATGTCGGACCTGCTGCCCGACGGTTCGTACCGAGGATGGGCCGACCTCCTCGCGGGCCGGATGGCGGCCCGGACCCCCGGTTTCCGCTACGCCAACCTCGCCGTGCGCGGCAAGCTGATCGGGCAGATCGTCGCCGAGCAGGTGGACGTGGCCGTCGCCATGCGGCCCGACGTGATCACGTTGGTGGGCGGTCTCAACGACACCCTGCGACCCAAGGTCGACATGGGGCGGGTCCGCGGTCTCCTGGAGGAGGCCGTGGAACGGCTCGCCCCCGCCTGCGATCGGCTCGTCCTGATGCGCAGCCCCGGCCGCAGCGGTCCGGTGCTCGAACGCTTCCGGCCCCGCATGGAGGAGCTCTTCACCATCGTCGACGATCTCGCGAAGCGGCACGACACGCTGGTGGTCGACCTCTACGGGGCGCCCTCGCTCGCCGACCCGCGGGTGTGGGACGTGGACCGGCTGCACCTGTCCGCCGAAGGGCACCGCCGGGTGGCGGAGGCCGTGTGGCAGACGCTGGGGTACGAGGCCGAGGACCCGGAGTGGCGCACCCCGATGACGCCCACCCCGCCGCCCGGCTGGCTCGCCCGCCGCACCGCCGACGCCCGCTTCGCCCAGCAGCATCTGCTGCCGTGGATCGGACGACGGCTGACGGGGCGCTCGTCCGGCGACGGACTTCCGGCGAAACGGCCCGAACTGCTTCCCTACGAGGGTCCCGTCACGGGCGGCCACGGCCGCTGAGGCCGCGATCCACAGAGGCGACTCCGAGGCCACGGGCCGGCCCCATGCTCGGTGGCGGCCGCGCGGGTCGGCCACGAGCGCCGAGCCGCGGTGGCTCGGCGGAGCGTCGAGGGGACGGCTTCCGCCGTGCCCCTCTCTCGAGTGGCACGGCGGCCCATGCTCCGCATGAAGAGGACGCTACCTGTTCGCCCCTGGACCGTCACAGGGCGCACAGGGGGCGCTCGACAGCGCGGGAGTGCCGATGATGCGCTCACCCACGAGCCCCGGAACTACGGCCGGGCCCGGCGTACGCGCCGGGCCCAGCCGACGGCCCCTCCAGCTTTGCGGAGCATGGAGAGGAGCCGTCTCGCCACCCTGGAGGGGATGGCAAGTAACAGGCCAGCGGGGAAACCCCGCTGGAATCAACATCAAAGCACTCATGCGTTGGCCTGAGAAGTACGCCCCTGAGCACCGCCCGGGGAACTTCCCGGCACCGGCCAGCGGGCGTGGCCGGGGCAAAGACGGGTGCGTACCTTTTGGCACCGACACGCCATCGGTGGACGGATCAGGGCCGATGTGCCCCATCGGCACCGCTGTGGGGAGCTGTCAGGAGGGTGGGAAACCAGCCACTCCGGACGACCGCGCCTACTCCTCATCAGGGATGTTCTGCGCCAGGTGCAGTACAGGGCCCGGGAAGGTTCGTGGACGCGGAGCCTAGGTCGGCCTCGTGCAGAGGTGAGGGTCCCCACGGGTGAGAAACAGCCAGTTGATGCGGCGGACGCCGGTGACGGTCACGCGCTGTCCCCGGTCGCCGGGCCGGAGGGGAGGGGGGTCGCGGTCAGCGGGCCGTGCGCCATGACGATCGAGGCCAGCGGATAAGGGGGACCGTCCGTGCCGCGCAGGATCAGCAGGGGCATCCCGCGCTCGTCCTGCCGCCGACCGAGGGACAGCCAGATGCGGTCGGTCCGGTCGGTCTGCCCCAGACCGAGGTCGTAGATCCGCCCCCAGAGGTAGAAGGGGTCGACGGCTGCGTCGCTCGCCTCCTGGAGGAGTTCGGGAACGCCGTGCGCGGTGAGGTGGACGGCGACTCCGTCCAGGGTTCCGGCGGCCACCTGGGCGTGCCCGGCCGTCCTGGTCCGAACGTTGCGCGGGGCCCCGATCGCGTCGAGCCAGTACTCCCAGTCGGCCAGGGACGTGGCCTTGATGGCCACCGTGACCCGCTCGCCGTCCGCCCTGATCTGCATGGCCTCCAGCCGCGCGAGGTGGTCGGACTGCAGGCCCGCGGCCACCGAGACCGCGCGGGCGGAGGCGCTGCCCCAGCCGACCTTGCGGCTCCGTGCGGCGGCCGGGCGGACCCGCGGGACCTGGCCGTCGACGCGTTTGGGTACCGGCGCCGCCCCGTGCTCCGCCATCACCCGTCCGGCGCCGCGGTCGGCGAGGTGCAGCACGATCGCACCGCGCGCGGCCGGTACGAGCGGCGAGGACGCGGAGGCACGCTCGTGCTGCGGCTCGGTGTCGCCGCCGGCCGGCTTCTCTGGGCGGGGCACGGGCGCGGGCCCGTGATCGTGGCGGGGCTCGAGGACCTCACCGCCGAACACCGGGTCCGTGAGGTCGGGCACGGACGCGGGACCGTAGTCGTGCCGGGGCTCGGGAACGACGCGGCGGGAGGCCGGCTCCGCCCTGTCCGGAGCGGACTCGGGAGCACCATCGTGCCGGGGGTCTGAGTCGTCGCCGCCCGGGATCAGCCCCTTGCGGTTCAGCGCGGTGGCGATCCTCATCGCGACCTCGCTCGGGTAGCCGCAGTCCTCGACGATGGTGTCGACGGCCGCGTGATACGCCTCGGGGCAGTTCTGCCAGGTCTCGACCTGCGTCCGCAGCCGTTCGAGAACGCCGGCCCCGCCCACTTCCACCAGTCGGCCCTGGGCCTCCAGTTCGGCGACGAACTCCCTGGCAAATGTGCCGAGTTGCTCGGCGAGGTGCGCTTCGACGGCCGTACGGATCTCGGGCACTGTCGTCATGCCGCCACCCCCAGGTACTCGCTACGCAGCTTGGCCAGCGCCCTGAACTGAAGCGTCTTCACGGCCCCTTCGGACCGCTCCATCTGGCGCGCCGTCTCCAGTACCGAGAACTCCATCAGGAAGCGGCGCGTGAGGACTTCGCGTTGGGGTGGCCTCAGTTGTTCCAGGGCGCGGCGCAGCAACTCCTCGTCCAGGCTGATGAGTACGGTGTCCTCGGTGCTCACCGTGAGGTCCTCGTCGAAGCCGAGCATGTCCTCGACGACGAACTCGCGGCGCTGGGCGCTCTTGCAATGGTCGATGACCTTGTTACGGGCGATGGTGATCAGCCACCCGACGAAGCCGATGCCGCGATAGGTGAAAGTGCCGCGTTTCATCCAGGCGTTGAGAAAGGTCTCGCCGGTGATGTCCTCGGCGACCTGCCGATTGCGTACGCGGCGCTGCACGTAGGCCAGCACCGCGGGGTGGTGCAGAGCGTAGAGCTCCCCGAACGCGTCCCGGTCACCCGCGAGCGCACGGGCGATAAGGGCCGGTTCTCTAGTGTCGAACCGCGGTGTGGCGGCGTTAGCCTCGACGATCAAGGCCTACTCCGTTCATGAGTGGATGAACTGCGGTGGGCAGGTGCTGCGACGGTGCGCTCCAGCCATGGCCGGCCTCGGGTGCCGGATGACCGGGTCGTCGTGTCCGAAGGGTTTCGAGGCGTCCCCGCAGATGCCTCGCAGCTCCGGAGCCTGGTCGAGCTGATGTCGAGGCGGTGCAAATAGGGTCCCCTCAAAGGGACTTGCATACGTGCGACTAACTCACAGTCATGCAACATATGCAACTTGCGTACACGTACGCAAGTTGCTTCGCCGGTATGACGGCGAGACTTTTTGTTGGGAACTGGAGTGCGAACCGTCCCCCTTGGCCTGCCACGACACCCATATGGCTCTTGACCTGCGAAGATGCACGCATGCAAGTCGCGTGCAAGTTGCATACATGCGCGCTACTCTCCGGGCATGCGGAGCATGGAAGAGTCCCCCCACGAGTCCCGCGGTGAGCGACAAGCTCTCGCAAGGAGGGTTGGCGAGTACCTGACGAATGCCGCGACAGCGGCCGGGTACGACGTCCGCCCACGAGCCGGTGGCCGGGCTCAGCTGGCCATCTCGATTGGAGTGAGCCTGACGACGATCAGCAGAACACTGGAAGGGAAGACCCTCCCCCTCCCCTCGCAACTGACCACATGGGCGTCAGTACTTGGCCTCGACCAGCGAGAAATGTTGGTCAACAGCGGGATGCTTCCGCCGGAACACGGGCCTCAGCCTGCGGTACGGAGGGTAGCCTCAGTCACACTCACCCCGGAGGAGGCCATGGACGCATGGGGAATCACTGATCTCAGAATCCGCACAATGCTCAGCGGGAACATCGTCCAAGCGATCGAGCTCCAGAAGGATCTCGATGCCGACGACAACCGGGGGGCCACTGCAAGGGGGTAACGAAACGTGGCGTACAGACTGGCATCCGCGTCCGCCGCCAGCTGCACAGCCGGCTGGACATTCGTGGGCGAGGGCGTCTGGCACCATACATGGGAGTTGGCGACAGTCGGGATCGGCCTGTTAACCGTGGGAGTGGCCGGGGTCCTAGCGACCCTGCTCCGCCACACGGTCAACCAGGTCGATGCCCGCACACGGCATGACCTCAGCGTCCTGGCGGAACATCGACGACGCCTCGAACTGGACATGCACAAGCGCGAACTGGAACTTTCCCAGCGAGAGAAAGCCATGGCCCGCCGGGCCACCATCACAGCCATCCGACTCGGGAGTCACGCCCGAGCCCTCGACGAGGCGCGGAACGCGAACACGGCACTCCGCGCCAAGAACTCCCAGCTCATGCAGGAAATCGAGGAGGTCAACGATGAGCGCAACCAGCTGATCACGGCAGAGCTCACCCTCGCCCACGACCGGTTCACTTCGAAGACGTACGGAGGTCTGCGCGCTGTGGTAGGCAGCGAGCAGACCCACCCCGATCCGCACGCGCAGGCCGGCTACGGCAGCCGCCCCCCGCGTTCGGGTTCCTGAGTACGGCCCTGCGAAAACGATCCATCACAACCTCTGTCCACCAATACGATGAACAACTCCATTCTACTCAAAGGAAGTTGAGCATCTTTCCGTCGGGACCACCGACGGACGGCAGGAGCGACGACGTGGTCCGTGGTGCCCGCTGAGTGCGACACCTCCGCCCCGTCCCCGCACCTCTCACGCACACCCCGGTCCGCCGGGGGGTGCAGCTCCGCCCCGACCTGCGCGTCCTGGACGCGGCGGACATAACAGGACCCCCGCCGTACAGCCGGTATGCTCCGTACACGTGACTGCCGCGCCTGCAAAGCCCCGTATCCCCAACGTCCTCGCCGGACGCTACGCCTCCGCCGAGCTCGCCACGCTCTGGTCCCCCGAGCAGAAGGTCAAGCTGGAGCGTCAGCTCTGGCTCGCCGTGCTGCGGGCCCAGAAGGACCTCGGGATCGAGGTGCCGGACGCCGCCATCGCCGACTACGAGCGTGTCCTCGACCAGGTCGACCTCGCCTCCATCGCCGAGCGCGAGAAGGTCACCCGGCACGACGTCAAGGCGCGGATCGAGGAGTTCAACGACCTCGCCGGGCACGAGCACGTGCACAAGGGCATGACGTCCCGCGACCTCACCGAGAACGTCGAGCAGCTACAGATCCGGCTCTCCCTCGAACTGATGCGCGACCGCACGGTGGCCGTCCTCGCCCGCCTGGCCAAGCTGGCCGGCGAGTACGCCGAGCTGGTCATGGCCGGCCGCTCGCACAACGTGGCCGCGCAGGCCACCACCCTGGGCAAGCGTTTCGCGACCGCCGCCGACGAACTGCTCGTCGCGTACGGCCGCCTGGAGGAGCTGCTCGACCGCTACCCGCTGCGCGGCATCAAGGGCCCGGTCGGCACGGCCCAGGACATGCTCGACCTGCTGGGCGGGGACGCGGCCAAGCTCGCGGACCTGGAGCAGCGGATCGCCGGGCACCTCGGCTTCTCGCAGGCCTTCACCTCCGTCGGCCAGGTCTACCCGCGCTCCCTGGACTACGACGTGGTGACCGCCCTGGTCCAGCTCGCCGCCGCGCCGTCCTCGACGGCGAAGACCATCCGGCTGATGGCCGGGCACGAGCTGGTCACCGAGGGCTTCAAGCCCGGCCAGGTCGGCTCCTCCGCGATGCCGCACAAGATGAACACCCGCTCCTGCGAGCGCGTCAACGGCCTGATGGTCATCCTGCGCGGCTACGCGTCGATGACGGGCGAGCTGGCCGGCGACCAGTGGAACGAGGGTGACGTGTCCTGCTCGGTGGTGCGCCGGGTCGCGCTGCCGGACGCGTTCTTCGCGCTGGACGGCCTGCTGGAGACCTTCCTGACCGTCCTCGACGAGTTCGGCGCCTTCCCCGCGGTCGTCGCCCGTGAGCTGGACCGCTACCTGCCGTTCCTCGCGACGACCAAGGTCCTGATGGGCGCGGTGCGCGCGGGTGTCGGCCGCGAGGTCGCCCACGAGGCCATCAAGGAGAACGCCGTCGCCTCCGCCCTCGCCATGCGCGAGCAGGGTGCCGAGCGCAACGAACTGCTCGACAAGCTCGCCGCGGACGAGCGGATCCCGCTGGACCGCGCGCAGCTCGACGAGCTGATGGCCGACAAGCTGTCCTTCACGGGCGCCGCGGCCGACCAGGTGGCCGTCGTCGTCGGCCGGGTCGAGGAGATCGTGAAGCAGCACCCGGAGGCCGCCGGCTACACGCCCGGGGCGATCCTCTGACGCGGCTCACCCGAGCGGACCTGGAGGCCGCCCGCGACCGGCTCGTGCCGGATGTCGTCGCGGACGGCCTCTCGGTGCTTTTCTGCGGCATCAACCCGGGCCTCATGACAGCGGCCACCGGCCATCACTTCGCCCGGCCCGGCAACCGGTTCTGGCCGGTGCTGCACCTCTCCGGGTTCACTCCGCGGCTCCTGCGGCCGTCCGAGCAGGACGAACTGCTCTCCTACGGACTCGGCATCACCAATGTGGTGGCACGGGCGACCGCCCGTGCCGACGAGTTGAGTGCCGAGGAGTACCGCGAGGGCGGACGGCTGCTGGGCGAGAAGGTGGAGCGGCTGCGCCCGGGATGGCTGGCGGTCGTGGGGGTGACCGCGTACCGGGCGGCCTTCGAGGAGCGCAGGGCCGGGATCGGCCCGCAGGAGCGGACGATCGGGGCGAGCCGGGTGTGGGTCCTGCCCAACCCCAGTGGGCTCAACGCGCATTGGACCGCGGCGACGATGGCCGAGGAGTACGGCCGGCTGCGGGCGGCGGCCCAGGCTTCCTGAGTCAGGGCGGGTCGGTCTCCGTGATCACGGCCAGCAGCCTGAACTCCTGGTCCTCGCCCAGCCGGGAGATGCCGAGAGCGACCCAGCGGCCGGTGCCGGCCGCTTCCCACACCTGCGCGTTCCTCATGTGCGAACCGAGGGAGGCCCAGGGCTCCGGTATCCGCTCGTCGCCCTGCTGGACGCGCAGGAACACGCCGTCGAGACTCATCCAGCCCGGTTCCCCCCACCGGTCGGCGAGCCGTCGCGCGAGAGCCTCCCGCTCCGCCTCGAACTGCTCTGCCTGCTCCGCCTCGGAGTGCTCTGCTTCGGAGTGCTCTGCTTCGGAGTGCTCTGCTTCGGACGGCTCCACGTCGAACCGATCCGGCTCCTCCCGCCCGCCGTACCGCCCCCTCGCGGGACCCGCGCTCCGCTGTAACTCGACGACATGGAACCCTGGTCCCCCGGGACCGCCGTACGACCCGCCGAAAGACCCACTGCGCTCCGCGGGAAAGTCCTCGGAGCACAGCCGGTCGATCACGGCGAGACACTGCGCGATGGTCATGACGTCCAGTAAAGCGGCCGGCACTGACAATGGGTGAGGCGTCAGGAGGCCGGTGCGGTCACGCGTCCCGGCGCCGGACGCACCACGCGCCCGCCCCCAGCGCGGCGGCGGTCCACAGCGCGGTCACGCCGAGCCCGCTCCACGGCCCCAGGGCGCCGTCCCATGTCTCGTGCAGAACCGTCTGCCCCGCCTGGTCCGGCAGGAAGTCCGCCACACTCCCCGACGCTCCCCCGACGACGAAGGAGACGATCAGGAGGAAGGGGATCAGGATGCCCAGCGTGGCGACCCCGCTGCGCAGGACGGCCGCCAGACCCGCCGCGAACAGGGCCATCAAGGTCAGGTAGAGCGCGCAGCCGACGACCCCCCGGAGTTCCTCCGCCCAGATCAGCCCGTCCGCCCTGGAACCGAGCACGGACGTCCCCACGACCAGGGCGACCGCACCGGTGACCAGGCCGACGGCCAGGACCGGTCCGCCGATCGCCACCGTCTTCGCGAGGAACCAGCGCCCCCGGTCCGGAACCGCCGCCAGCGAGACGCGCAGGGCGCCGCCCTGGTACTCGGCCGACACCGCCTGCGCTCCGAAGGTGATGGCGGCGATCTGGCCGAAACTGACACCGGAGAAGGTCGAGAAGAGCGCGTCGAAGTCCCGCTCACCGGAGTCGTCGAGTCCGGCGAGTGCCGAGAACGCCACCGTCGCCGCCAGGACGCCGAGCAGGCCCCAGAGGAGCGAGCGCAGGGTTCGGATCTTGATCCATTCCGCGCGGAGCACGGGTGCGAAGGACACGGTCAGGCCTCCTGAGGCTGGGTCGGGGCGGCGGCGAACTCGGTCTCGGCGGCTGTCAGATCCAGATAGGCCTGCTCCAACGTGGCTTCCTCCGCGGCGAGTTCGAGGATCGGGAGACCGGCGGCCGAGGTGAGCCGCCCGATGTCCTCCAGCCGCGCGTCGAGTGCGGTCCAGCGGCCGTCCGCGCCCTCGACGGCCTCGATGCCGTGCTTCGCGAACAGGCCCGCCAACGCGCCGCTGTCCGTGCTGCGTACCCGGACCCGAGGCTGCACGCGCGCGTGGATGAACTCGCGCATGGGCGTGTCGGCGAGAAGCCTGCCGCGCCCGAGGACGACGAGCTGGTCGGCGAAGGACGCGGACTCGTTCATGAGGTGGCTGGAGACGAGGACGGTGCGTCCCTCCCTCGCCAGTCGGCGCAGCAACTCCCTTATCCAGATGATCCCTTCGGGGTCGAGCCCGTTCGACGGTTCGTCGAGGAGCACCACGGGCGGATCGCCGAGAAGTGCGGCCGCGATGCCCAGACGCTGGCGCATGCCGAGGGAGTACGTCTTCACCCGGCGCCGGGCCACCGCGGCGAGCCCCGTCTCCTCCAGCACCTCGTCCACCCGGCGTCCGGGGATGCGGCTGGTGGCGGCGAGCGCCCGCAGATGGTCCCGGGCGGTCCGCGATCCGTGCGCCGCACCGGCGTCGAGGAGGGCGCCCACCGTCCGCAGCGGCTCGTCGAGGGTGGCGTAGGCCCGGCCCCCGACGATCGCGGTGCCGGACGTGGGCCGGTCCAGGCCCAGCACGAGCCGCATGGTGGTGGACTTTCCGGCGCCGTTGGGGCCGAGGAATCCGGTGACGCGGCCCGGGAGGACGCTGAAGGTCAGGTGGTCCACGGCGCGCCTGCCGCCGTACTCCTTGGTCAGGTCTTGGACGTCGATGCTGGTCATGGGCCCAGCCTGGCCGTCTCCGGCCGGTCCGTGCGTCCCCCGCGGGTGGGGACCCCCTCCCCCGCCCGGGGGAGGTCCGCTGTCGGTGCCGGCTGGCACGATTGCGCGATGGCCCGGTTTCTGCGCCCGCTGCTGTGGGGAACGACGTACACGCGTCTGCTGCACCTGTGGGTGCCGATGCTGTTCGTCAGCGTGTGGCTGTTCATCGACGATTCGAGGCCGTGGGTGCCCGCGCTGATGCTCGTTCCGCTGGGGCTGGTCCCGGCCGTGCGGCGGGGCGAGGGTGTTCAGGCGCGGTTCATGCTGGCGCCGGGCGAGCGGACCGGTGAGGACACGGCGTTCTCCATCACTCCATCGGTCGGACCGCGGGACCGGTGGCGGACCGTGCTCTGGCTGGAAGCGCGCCTCCTGCTCGGCTTCGCGACCTCCATGGCCACCGTCTGGCTGCCCATGTTCGCCGTCGATCTCACCAGGGCGGCCCTCGGTTACCGGCCGGGCAACGACCCGGTGGTGAGGCTCCTTGACCCGCACTGGAGCTGCGCGCTGCTCATCCCGCTGCCCCTGCTCGCCCTGTACGGCGCGGTGGTCGGCCTCGGTGAGCTGACCACCGCGCTGGCGCGGCGGCTCCTCGGCCCCTCCCCGACCGAGCGGCTCGCCGCGCTGGAGGAGCGGACCGAGCAGCTCCTGGAGCGCAATCGCATCGCCCGTGAGCTCCACGACTCCATCGGTCACGCGCTGACGGTCGCGGTGGTGCAGGCGGGCGCGGCGAGGGCGGCCGACGACCCGGCGTTCACGGCCCGCGCCCTGGTCGCCATCGAGGAGACCGGACGCGCCGCCCTGGAGGATCTGGAACGGGTGCTGGGTGTGCTGCGCGAAGCACGGCGTCCCGTGAGCAGCCGCCCCACGCTGACCGACGCCGACCGGCTGCTGGAGTCGGCGCGCGCATCGGGGGCCAAGGTGGACGCCGAGGTGACGGGCCCGTTGGAGACCGTGCCGGGTCCGGTGTCCAGGGAGGGCTACCGCATCCTCCAGGAGTCCCTCACCAATGTGCTGCGGCATGCCGGGAGCGTCCCGGTGCGGGTCCTGATCGAGGTCAAGGACGGCGCACTCGCCCTGGAGGTGCGTAATCCGCTGCCGGCCGGGATCACCGGGCCCGGGCGGGGCACCGGCCTGCGCGGCATACGGGAGCGGGCCGCGCTGCTCGGCGGCAGCGCCCGGACGGGCCCGCACGAGGGCGACTGGCAGGTGCATGCAGAGCTGCCCCTCGGCTGATCTACGCTGGCCGGATGCCGATCACCGTTCTGCTCGTCGACGACGAACCCCTCGTACGCGCGGGGCTGCGCGCCGTTCTGGAGGCGCAGCCCGACATCGAGGTCGTCGGTGAGGCGGCCGACGGCGCCGCGGTGATCCCGCTGGTCCGGCGGTTGCGGCCGGACGTGGTGGCCATGGATGTCCGGATGCCTCTGATGGACGGTATCGAGGCCACCCGCGCCGTGCTGCGGAGCGTCACCGATCCGCCGAAGATCCTCGTGGTGACGACGTTCGAGAACGACGAATACGTCTACGAGGCGCTGCGCGCGGGTGCCGACGGGTTCCTCCTGAAGCGGGCCCGGCCGGCCGAGATCGTGCACGCCGTGCGCCTGGTCGCTGAGGGCGAGTCCCTGCTTTTCCCCGCCTCCGTGAGGCAGTTGGCGGCCGAGTACGGGGACGACGGGGGCAATCCGGCGGCTCGGGCGGCCATGGAGAGGGCCGCCCTGACCGAGCGCGAGGCGGACGTGCTGCGGCTGATGGCCCGGGGGCTGTCGAACGCCGAGATCGCCACCCGGCTGGCCGTCGGGACGGAGACGGTCAAGTCGCACGTCAGCTCCGTGCTGGCGAAGCTGGGAGCCCGGGACCGCACGCAGGCGGTCATCGCGGCCTACGAGTCCGGGTTCGTGGCGCCCGGCTGACGACGCCCCGCGGGTGGGGCCGAGAGCGACCCGGGAACAGGAAAGGGTCCCCGGCCCTCGCCGGGGTCCCCGGCGACGAGTACGATCCGGCCAACACGCGTACAAGCTGGGAGGACGGACGTTGGGGCAGTTGACCGGCGGGGATCCCTCTCTGCTGCGACGGATCAATTCCGCAGTGGTGCTGCACGCCTTGCGGGCCACGGACTGCGCGACCCTCACCGAGATCACCCGGGTGACCGGATTGTCACGGCCGACGGTCGAAGGGGTCGTCGAGGGACTCATCGAGAACGGGCTCGTCGTCGAGCAGGCGGCCGAGGAGGGTGCCACGCGGCGCCAGGGGCGTCCGGCGCGCAGGTTCCGGTTCCGGGCCGAGGCAGGACATCTGCTGGGGCTGGAGATCGGCCCGCACCGCGTCGCGGCGCTCCTCGCGGACCTGGACGGCCGCGTGATGGGCGCGATGGCCAAGGACGTGGACGAGACGGCGTCCGCCGACGAGCGGCTTGAACGGCTGCGGCTGGCGGTCGCCGAACTGCTGCGCAGGGCCGGTGTGGCCCGTAGCTCCCTGCGCGCGGTGGGCGTGGGAAGCCCCGGCATCGTGGAGGCCGACGGAACCGTACGCCTGGGCACGGCACTGCCCGAGTGGACCGGCCTGCCGCTGGGCGAGCGGCTGAGCCGTTCCTTCAAGTGCCCGGTGCTCGTCGAGAACGACGCCAACGCGGCGGCGGTCGCCGAGCACTGGAAGGGGTCGGCGACCGAGTCCGACGACGTCGTGTTCGTCCTGGCGGGGCTGAGTCCGGGCGCCGGCTCGCTGATCGGCGGGCGGCTCCACCGGGGCTACGGCGGGGCGGCCGGGGAGATCGGCGCGCTGCATCTGCTGGGCCGTGACGTCACGCCCGAGACACTGCTGTCGACCACGGACGAGCCTTTGCACCCGCTCGACGAGCAGGCGGTCGCCAAGGTGTTCGCGCTGGCCAAGGGCGGCGACCAGCGGGCCCGTGCGGCCGTCGAGCGCTTCATCCAGCGGCTGGTGCACGACGTCGCCGCCCTGGTCCTCGCCCTCGATCCGGAACTGGTCGTCATCGGCGGCTGGGCGGCCGGCCTGGACGGTGTACTTGAGCCACTGCGGCGGGAGTTGGCGCGCTATTGCCTGCGTCCGCCGAAGGTGGCCCTCTCCCTGCTGGGCGAGGCGGCGGTGGCCACCGGGGCGCTGCGACTGGCCCTCGACCATGTGGAGGAGCAGTTGTTCGCGGTGGAGGGCACCGTGACGGCGCGCCGCTGAGGCGACGGCCACAGCCACAGCCACAGCCACAGCCACAGCCACAGCCACAGCCACAGCCACAGCCACAGCCACAGCCACAGCCACAGCCACAGCCACGAAGAGCGTCGCGCCCCTGAAGGTTCCGGGGCGCGACGTGTGTGTTTCCGGGGTGCGGCTCGAAGAACGGGCCGCACCGGGCGGGGCGGCTCAGGAGGCGCGACGCTCCGGGTCGTGGTGGATCTCCACACCGCCGGAGTCGGCGAACGTGAGCCGGCAGGTGTCCGCGCGATACGTCGCCACGGAGACCGCGGCGGTGCGCCCCTCGGTGAAGTAGCGGGTCGTGACGACGAGAACGGGCGCTCCGGGGAGGCGGTCGAGCTCCTTGGCGTCGTCCGCGCGGGCCGAGCCCAGCTCTACGGCGCGGTCCTGGCCCTCCAGTTCCAGTCGCTGCAGCTCCCGCAGCACGGCACGCGCGCGTGCGGCACCCGACGGCGCGTCGATCGCCGACAGGTCCGGCACCGACGACGCCGGGATGTACAGGAGTTCGGCGGCGACGGGCTGACCGTGCGTCACCCGGGACCGGCGCACCGTGTGCACCGGTTCGTCGGCGGCGGTCTCCAGGACGGCCGCGACCGACGCGGGCGGTGCCGCCACGGTGCAGTCCGCGGGGTGCCAGGCGTCGCCCGCCGCTCCCGGCCACACGTGCTGTTCGGTCCCGACGGCCACGCCCATGCGCGGCGGGGCCACGGTGGTGCCGACGCCCCGGCGGCGCTGCAGCCGGCCTTCCAGTTCGAGCTGTTCGAGCGCCTGGCGCAAGGTGGCCCGGGCGACCCCGAAACGGGCCGCCAGATCACGTTCGTTGGGCAGGATCTCGCCCACGGCGAACTCGGAGTCCAGTGCCTCGCTGAGCACGGTCTTGAGATGCCAGTACTTAGGTTCCGGCACCGATTCCAACTGCGTGGTCCCCACCCTGTCCTCCGCAATCGCCGTGGCCCGCCAGCGTTTTAGCGCCCTTGTTTATTAAAGGTTCCTGCACTATCCCTGCGACGATAGGGCCGCCCCCACCCTTGGTCAAGACCAATCCTCGATCCCTTGCGGATTGCGCGGGTGTCCCGCCGCGGAGCGTTCACGGGGTGTTCTCGCTGGGCGATGTTCGCGACATGACGCCGAAAGCCCCCGTCCAAAGACGGGGGCTTCCGTTGTCACGCGGTGGCTCGGACGGGGGCGTCCGGGAGGGACTACTCGGTGGCGAGCGACACCAGCTTCTCCGGGTTGCGCACGATGTAGACGCACTGGATGCGGCCGTCCGCGACGTCCAGTTGGATGACGCTGTCCGGCTTGCCCTCGGAGAGCGCGAGCACCGCGACACCGCCGTTGACCTCGAGGAAGCGGAACTCCAGGCCGGAAACGCCCTTCTTGGTGACGCCGATGACGAAGCGGCCGACCTTGTCGGCGGAGTCCAGGATCCGCAGCGGCGCCCGGGTCAGGCCTCCGCTGTCGCCGATGAGCCGCGCCTCCGGCGCCAGCAGGGACATGAGCCCCTCCAGATCGCCCTCGCTCGCCGCGGCGAGGAACCGCTCGGTGAGGTCACGGCGTTCGGCCGGGTCGACCTCGTAACGCGGCCGCCGTTCCTCGACATGCCTGCGCGCCCGCCCGGCGAGTTGGCGCACCGCCTGTTCGCCGCGGTCGAGGACGGCCGCGATGTCGGCGTACGGATAGCCGAACGCCTCTCTCAGGACGAACACCGCGCGTTCCAGCGGCGACAGGGACTCCAGGACGACGAGCACGGCGAGGGAGACCGAGTCCGCGAGAACGGCTCGTTCGGCACCGTCCGGGACGCTGTCGCCGAAGTCGGTGACGTACGGCTCCGGAAGCCACGGTCCGACGTACGCCTCACGGCGCGACTGGACCTGGCGCAGCCGGTCGATGGCGAGCCGGGTGGTGACGCGGACCAGATAGCCGCGCGGTTCCCGCACGTCCGACCGGTCGTCGGCGGACCAGCGCAGCCACGCCTCCTGGACCACGTCCTCGGCGTCGGCCACCCGACCGAGCATGCGGTAGGCGACGCCCGTCAGGACGGGGCGGTGTTCCTCGAAGACATCGGTCGCGGTGTCGGTTTCCACCGCACCATCCCACCCGACACCTTCGTTCGTGTCCAGGCGAAATCGCCGCCCCGGAGCACAATGACCGCGGGCCGCCACCGGCCCGCGGTCTCGACACGGGAGGAACGACGATGCGTTACGGGGTTCTGGGCACGGGCGACGTGGGACGCGCGCTCGCCGGCAAGCTGGTCGAACTGGGGCACGAGGTGTGTCTTGGGTCGCGGACGAAGGACAACGCGGCCGCCGTGGAGTGGGCCGGCGGCGCGGGACCCGCGGCGCGCCACGGCACGTTCGCGGACGCCGCCGCGTTCGGCGAGGTGGTCGTGAACGCCGTGGGCGGACGGGTCGCGCTCGACGTGCTGCGGTCGGCCGGCGAGGAGCGTCTGAACGGCAAGGTGCTGCTCGACGTCTCCAACCCGCTGGCGTTCGAGGACGGCGAGATGCGTCTGTCCCCCGTCGAGTCGGACAGTGTGGGCGAGCAGATCCAGCGCGCGTTCCCGCAGGCTCGCGTGGTGAAGAGCCTCAACACCGTCAACTGCCAGGTGATGGTCGACCCCACGAGGGTGCCCGGTGAGCACCAGATCTTCGTCTCCGGGGACGACGAGAGCGCGAAGGAGCAGGTGACGGCGCTGCTGGGCGGGTTCGGCTGGCCGGCGCACCGCGTGCTCGATCTCGGGGGCATCCGGACGGCACGGGCCGCGGAGATGTATCTGCCGCTGTGGCTGACCCTCTTCCAGAGCACCGGAGACCCTGATTTCAACGTGGAGGTGCACAGGGCGCGCTAGCGCGGGCCGCCGGCAGGCGGGGCGGGATCCGGGGACGGGGGCTACCCGTCGGTAGCAGTTGCTGACAAGCTGTCTACGAGTTGGTTCGTCACGGCGTCCAGACGAGGAGCAGTCCCATGTCCGACACGGTCACCGTCAGCCTCCCCTCCCCGAGCGGCCCGAGGGCGGTCACCCTGTCCTACGCGCGCGTGGGCACCGGCGAACCGCTGCTCCTGCTGCACGGGATCGGCCATCACCGCCAGGCCTGGGACCCGGTCATCCCCATCCTCGCGGCCGAGCGCGACGTGATCGCCGTCGACCTCCCCGGCTTCGGCGCGTCCCCGGGGCTGCCCGAGGGGCTCACCCACGACCTGGCGACGGTGGTGCCCGTGCTCGGCGCGCTGTGCGAGGCGCTGGACATCGAACGGCCGCACGTCGCCGGCAACTCACTGGGCGGGCTGCTGGCCCTGGAACTGGGCCGCGAGAAGCTCGTACGGTCCGTCACGGCGCTCTCGCCCGCCGGGTTCTGGTCGCCGGTGGAGCGGCGCTACGCCTTCGGTGTGCTGATCGCCATGCGGCAGGCGGCCCGGCGCATGCCCCTCCCGGTCGTCGAGCGGCTCTCGCGCTCGGCGGCCGGGCGGACGGTGCTGACCAGCACCATCTACGCCCGGCCCGGCCGCCGTTCAGCCGACGCGGTCGTCGCCGAGACCCTGGCCCTGGCCCATGCCGAGGGGTTCTCCGAGACCTTCCGGGCGGGTACGGACGTCCGGTTCACGCACGACATCCCGGCGCTGCCCGTCACCGTGGCCTGGGGCACCCGCGACCGCCTGCTGATGCGCCGCCAGGGCATCCGGGCCAAGCAGATCATTCCGCGGGCCCGGCTGGTACGGCTGCCCGGCTGCGGCCACGTCCCGATGAACGACGACCCGGCGCTCGTCGCCCGCGTCATCCTCGACGGCAGCCGCTGAGGGACGGGCGGCCACGCCCCGGCGGGTAGCACGCGAACCGTGCCGCCCGCCGTGCTCGGCGGCAGCCCGTGCGCCGCGTCCGGCGACGAAGCCCAACGCGCCCGACCCGAGGGCGACTCCGACGCCCACGAGGGCACTCCCCGCGGCCTGCGCGAGCCCGTAGGAGCCGGTGCCCACGAACGGCGCGGTGCAGGCGGCGGCGACCGGGACGAGGCCGGAGAAGAGCGTGGCGCGCTCCGCGCCGATGCGCTGCACGCCCATGTACCAGCAGACGAAACCGACGACCGTGACGACCGCCGCCTGCCACAGCAACGCGGTCGCCTCGGTGGCGTCCGGCACGCGCAGCCACGCTCCGCGGTCGGTGATCACCCCGGCCACCGCCGATTCGACCGCGGCGATCCCGCACACGGTGGCCGACAGCAGCCGTGGCCCGAGGGGCCGCAGTACGGGTACGGCCAGCACGGCGAAGCCCGCCTCCCCGGCCAGCGCGCCCACGGAACAGGCGATCCCCGCGCCGTCCGTACGGCCCCACCCCTGCACGGCGAAGGCGCCCACGGCGACGATCAGCGCTCCGTACAGGATCCGGTGCCGCGGACGACGGCCCTGCCGAAGAGGCACGAGCACCGCGACGACGACCGGGGCGCAGCCCACGAAGACTCCGGGTACCGCCGGTTCGGCCGTCCGCTCGGCGGCGAGAACCGCGAGGTTGAAGCCGACCATACCGACCGCCGCGATCAGGGCGAGCCGCCCCCACTGACGGACCGCCAGTCCCCGCAGCGGGGCGGCGCCGCCCCGGCCGACGAGGGGCAGCAGAAGGACGCAGGCGAGGCCGTAGCGCAGGAACTGGCCGCCCGCGTACGGGTAGTGGCCGAGGACGCTGTTGGCGGTGAAGGACCCTCCGACTAGGACACAGGCGAGGGCGGCGAGCAGTGAGCCCCGGGTGGTGGTGGCGTTCATGGGGATGACGCTATGAACGAACGTGGTCCGGCTTAAGGTCCACTTCCATGACGTCATCGGGGACCAATCCTGGAGGCCCGCCGAAGTCCGCGCCGCCGGGCGCGGCGGCGGCGCCCTGGTCGGCCGCCTGGGAGCTGCTCCTGCCGGCCGCGGCGGCTCCACCACGCGCGCGTGGCCGCACGCTGCAGGCCGCGCTGCGTACGGCGGTCCGTTCCGGGCGGCTGGCTCCCGGCACCCGGTTGCCGTCCAGCCGGGAACTGGCCGGTGATCTCGGCGTGTCGCGGGGGCTGGTCACCGAGGCGTACGAGCAGTTGACGGCCGAGGGCTATCTGCGCAGTGGCCGCGGTGCCGGTACGTGGGTCGGTGGCGCGGTCCGCGCGGTGGGCCCACGCGCGCGTGATCACTCTCCACGGCCCGCCGGGGTGCGGGCCGACTTCGTGGCGGGAACCCCCGACCTGTCACTCTTCCCGCGCACCGTGTGGGCCGCCGCCCACCGCGGGGTGCTGGCCGAACTGCCGCATGAGGCCCTGGGATACCCGGATCCGCGCGGTCTTCCGAGGCTGCGGACCGCCCTCGCCGAACTGCTCGTCCGCCGCCGGGGCGTGGTCGCGGACCCGGAACGCGTCATCGTGGTCTCCGGGGTCGCGCAGGCGATGACGCTGCTCGGATTCGTGCTCCACGCGCGCGGAGCACCCCGCGTGGGCGTCGAGAATCCGGGCAGTCCGGAACTCGGCTCCCTGTTCGCCTCGGCCGGCGTCGGCACCGTACCGCTGCCGCTGGACGGCGAGGGTCTGGCCGTCGCGCCGCTCCGGGCCTCCGGTGTACGGGCCGTGGTGACGACACCCGCCCACCAGTTCCCCACGGGGATCGCGTACTCGGCACGGCGCCGCACCGAACTCCTCGGCTGGGCCCGGTCCGTGGACGGTCTGGTGATCGAGGACGACTACGACGGCGAGTTCCGCTACGACCGCGCCCCGGTAGGAGCGCTCCAGGGGCTCGACCCCGAGCGTGTCGCGTACACGGGCTCGGTCAGCAAGTCGCTCGCCCCGGGGCTGCGGCTCGGATGGTTGCTCGTCCCCGCCTCCCACGTCGAGGAGGTCGTCGAGCGCAAACGCACCATGGACCTCGGCAACCCGGTGCTCGACCAGGCGCTGCTGGCCCGATTCGTCGAGCGCGGCGACTACGACCGGCACCTGCGCCGCTGTCAGCGCGCCTACCGGGAGCGGCGTGACGTCCTCGTCGCGGCCCTGGAGGAGCATTTTCCCGGCACCGAGGTGTCCGGGATCGCGGCGGGCCTGCACGTCGTCGCCGCGCTGCCCGACCGCTACGGGCCACCGGACCGCTTCCTGGCACGGACCACGGCGGCCGGGGTGGTGGTCCGGCTCTCGGAGCACTACGGGGAGACGGCCGGGGACGAGGTACGACTGGTGCTGGGGTACGCGCATCTGCCGCCCGCGCGGATACGCGACGGCGTGCGGCTGATGGCGGACGCCGTGCGCGACGGGGACGGCCGAGACGGGCCCCCGGCGCCCTGAGGCACCCACACGGGAGCGCGTCGCCGTACTGAGCACCTGCACCGGGCCTGGGCCGGACGGGTCCGTGTCCGCCGGATCCGGCCGGGCCATGCGCCGCCCCGCCCTGGCCGATCTGCCCTGCCAACCCGCCCGGCATGCCCGGCCGAACCGGGCCGGCTCCGAAGTCGTGCGGCAATTCCCCGCCGTTCGCGGCCAGTTGTTCACCCGTGGTTTCCGTGTGCGCTGCGGCGCACCAGTAGGTGTGGCACTGCACACCGGCCGAATCCGTCCCCGGAGGCGCAACCATGTCGTACCGCCCGCCCCATTCGTTCCCCGGCCGCCGCAGCCTGCTGCGCGGCTCCCTGGCCGCGTCGGCGGCACTGGCCCTGCCCACCGCGCTCGGCGCGGCACCGGCGTTCGCCCTGTCCGGCCGGCCGAAGGCGGGCTGGGGCGTCCAGGCCGGTGATGTGACCGCCGACTCCGGCCTGGTGTGGGTCCGCTCCGACCGCCCGGCCCGGATGATCGTCGAGACCTCGGCGACCGAGTCGTTCCGCGACCCGGTCAGATGGCACGGTCCGCTGCTGGGCCCGGACACGGACTTCACGGGGACCACCCGGCCGCGCGGACTGCCCTCCGGCGAACAGATCCACTACCGCGTGGTGCTCGCCGACCCCGACGATCCGCGGCGCACCGGCGAACCGGTGAGCGGGACGTTCCGTACGACTGCGCACGGGCGGCGCCACGGCGTGCGGTTCCTGTGGTCGGGGGACCTGGCGGGGCAGGGCTGGGGCATCAACCCCGACATCGGCGGCTACCGCATCTACGACGCGATGGCCCGGCTCGACCCCGACTTCTTCCTGTGCAGCGGTGACAACATCTACGCGGACGGCCCGATCGCCGCCACGGCCACGCTCCCGGACGGCGGCACCTGGCGGAACATCACGACGGAGGAGAAGTCCAAGGTCGCCGAGTCGCTGGCGGAGTTCCGCGGCAACTTCCGCTACAACCTGCTCGACGACAACCTCAAACGGTTCAACGCCCAGGTGCCCTCCGTCGTCCAGTGGGACGACCACGAGGTGCGCAACAACTGGTACCCGGGTGAGGTGATCGCGACGACGGACACGCGTTACACCGAGAAGAGCGTCGACGTGCTGGCCGCTCGGGCCCGGCGCGCGTTCAGCGAGTACTTCCCCGTCTCGACCCTGCCGCCCGCCGGCCGCGACGGCCGTGTGTACCGCGTCATGCGCCACGGTCCGCTCCTGGACGTGTTCGTCCTCGACATGCGCACCTACCGCGACGCCAACTCCCCGGACGACCGGACGACGGACCCGCGGGGCATCCTCGGCGCCGGGCAACTGGAGTGGCTGAAGCGCGAACTGTCGCGCTCGCGTGCCGTGTGGAAGGTGATCGCCGCGGACATGCCGCTCGGCCTCGTCGTGCCGGACACGACCGAGGGCCGGCCGAACATCGAGGCGGTGGCGCAGGGCGACCCGGGCGTACCGCTCGGACGTGAGCTGCAGATCGCCGAACTGCTCCGCTTCGTCAAGCACCGGCGGATCACCGGCACCGTGTGGCTCACCGCCGACGTGCACCACACCTCGGCTCAGCACTATCAGCCGTCGCGCGCCGCCTTCGCCGACTTCGAGCCGTTCTGGGAGTTCGTCTCCGGTCCCCTCAACGCCGGCGCCTTCCCTGCCAGCGCGCTGGACGGCACGTTCGGTCCTGAGCGCGTGTTCGTGAAGGCACCCGCCGCCTCGAACGTCTCGCCCGCGGGCGGTTATCAGTTCTTCGGCGAGGTCGACATCGACGGCGACAGCGGCGAACTGACGGTGCGGCTCCGCGAGCAGGACGGGACGGTGCTGTTCACGCAGGTGCTCCAGCCGGGGCGCGTAGGGCAGTAGGCACTCGATCCGCCGTGCCGCACTCCGGTCCCTCCCCGGCGCACGGCACGGCCGGTCAGTCGTCCAAGGCATGTGACGAGCAAGTCGTCGCAGGTCAGAGGCGATTGTCAGTGGTCGCCCCTACGGTTTTTGCATGACGCGATCCTTGCAGGCCGTGGCCTACACCCGACCCTCCGCGCTGCGGTCCGCACCGGACGGCCGGCGCCTGGGGCTCGAGACCTCGCGGGGTGCGACGCCCACGGGGATCGAGGACCATCCGACGTTCTTCGCCGGCTTTCTGACGTCGCCCCACGTGGCGGCCGCGGGGTTGCTGGCGGTGGCCGATGTCGCGGCGGCGCGGTACTACCAGCCGCAGTCGCGCGCCTCCCTGGACCCGGTCGTCACGGGCAACGGCGACCGGCTCCGGTTCGAGTCCTTCTCCGGCTGCGGTGGGGTGTACGCGCGTCTGGACGTCCTGAGGACGGGCCTCGACGGGGACGAGATCGGGCACGGGACGACGAACGTCGACGTCAACAACCCGCTGCGCGAGGCCCTTTCACGCATCGGCACGGACGATCCGCTGCACCTCCGGGTCGGCCCCGAGGAGATGGCCGTGACCACCGTGGACGGGCCGCTGGTGGAGAAGAAGGTGCCGCTGCCCGACCGCTGGCTGCGCGGATTCGCCGAGGCCCAGGTGACGGCGGCCGGGTTCGACCTGCGGGCCGAGCTGCCCGCGGCGGAGGCCGTGCGGTTCCTTCGCTCGCTGCCGCGGGGCACCGCGCGTGGAACGTCGGGCGGCTCGCGTTGGGTGGTGCCGGCGGGCCGGGGCCTTCGTCCGACGACCCGGCCGGTTCCGGGGGCGGTGTGCCTGCCCGGCCCGGAACGGCTGATCGCGCTCCAGCGGGTGCTGCGCCATGCGACGGCCCTACGGGTGTACGGCCCACCGGTCACCGGCGACACCGTCGCGGCCGGCGCCTGGGAGGTCGTCCTGCCCGGCATGCGGCTCACGCTCACGCTGTCCCCGGACGCCTCCCGGGGCTTCTCCGGGGAAGGCGGGGTGCTGGACGCCCTCGCCACCGACGAGTCGGCGGAGGACGCGGAGTTGATCGCGGTGCTGCTGGCCTGGGAGCCGCGCGTCGACGTGGGTGACCTGGCCGCCGCGTCCGGCCTGCCCGCCGAGCGGGTGCGGGCCGCCCTGGTCAGGCTGGGCACGTCGGGACGGGTGGGGTTCGACACCGCGGAGGCCGCGTACTTCCACCGCGAACTCCCCTATGGCGCGGGACGGGTCGAGCGGCACAATCCACGTCTGCGCTCGGCCCGGGCCCTGGTCCTGGCGGGCGCGGTCGCCCTGGACGGTGCCGTCGGCACGGTCACCGCCGAGGACGGGCATCCGCATCGGGTCCGCGACGACGCGGGCAGGCTGAGCTGCTCCTGCCTGTGGTGGGCGAAGTACCGGGGCGGACGAGGGCCCTGCAAGCACGCCCTCGCGGTGCGCATGGTGCGGCGGGGTGCTCGGACCGAGCGCGGGGGCGGTCCGGCTCCGGGCGGCGGGCACCACGATGGGTTTCTGGAAGTTCGGGTCGACGGGGGCGATGGGCGATGAGCGGCGAGGCACTGTTGAACGCGGTACGGGCGGGGCGGACGGCCGAGGCCGCGGGTCTCCTGGACGGGATGACCGATGCCGAACGCAGGGCCTGTCTGCCCGCGTTGAAAGAACTGCGCAAGGAGTTACGGACCGCTCCGTGGAACGCGGGGTCCCGGGTGGCCCACCCCGCGCTGCACGCGGCGGGAGCCGCTTGCCACTCGGGGGCCGCGGGTGCGGCGGCCTGGATCGCCGCGGCCGACATGCGCTGGTCCCAGGCCTCCCCCGGTGTCCTCCTCCATGTGCTGGGCGACCGTGAGACCGACTGGCTCGCCGACCTCACGTACCGGCTCGCCGGTCGGCCGGTGACATCCAGGGTCCCGTTCGCCCTGCTGTCGGGGCTGGTGGCACTGTCCGGCTGTGAGGCTCCGACGACCGACGCCTATGTGCAGGGCTGGTTCGAGCACATCGGCGCGTCGTGGCACGGCGGAGGCACCGTGGTGCAGCGACTGCGCCAGGAGCCGCACCTGCCCGGAATGGTCGCCGCTCTTTTCGAGTCGCTGGACGTCACGGGGCAGATCGCATGGCTGTTCGGCGACGGGCCGGGCAGCTGGTACAACGCCCTCGCCGAACTGGCCGAGGAGGGCAGCCTCGACCGCGAGGTGCTGCTGGACGCCTGTGTGGCCCGGCTGTTGCGCGGCGGCGTGCCCGCGGACCAGCGGGTGTTCCTGCGCCTGCTGTCGTCCCTCGGCCCGACGCGGGACGAGGAAAGCGAACGCTGCGCCGACTGGACGGCGCTCGCCTCCCAGGCCATGCCCGCTGTCGCCTGGCACGCGCAGTCGGTGCTCGCCTCCCTCGCACTGGACGGCGAGTTGACGTCACGGCAGTTGGCCGAGATGTCCGCGGGCGTGCTCTTCCGTACCGAGAAGAAGCTGGTACGGGCCCAGCTCGTCCTGCTGGGCAAGGTCCTCAGGCGTGATCCGTCCGCGGCGGATGTGCTGCTGCCCGCGGTCGCGGAAGCCTTCGGGCACCAGGACACGGAGGTGCAGGAGCGCGCGCTGAAGCTGGTGGAGCGCCATGTCTGCGCGCTGTCCGACGCGGGCGGCGCCCGGGACCGACTCGGCGAACTCACCGACGACTTGAGCCCGGGACTGCGACTGCGGGCTCGTCGACTTCTCGGCGTCGAGGCTCTCGACGACGCCCCGGTGGTCCATGAGGAGGTGCTCCCGCCCGCTCCGGTGCCGGCTCGGCTGGCGGCGGCGCCGGACTCGGCTGCCGAACTGGCCGAGGAGGTAAGCGCGCTGCTGGCCGCCGGTGGTGGCGTCGCCCCGTTCGAGCGCGCCCTGGACGGTCTGGTCCGTCACGCCCACGACGACCGGGACGCCCTGGTAGAGGCCCTCGCCCCCGTGGTCGCGCGGTGCTGGTGGAAGGACGGCGATCCGCGGTATGCGAGAACGGGCAGGTATTTCCGTGAGTCGCCACAGGGGCTTGAGGTCGTCCTCGCGGCCCTGTTCGAGCGGGTCGGGACGGACACGCTCCACTCGGCGGTGCAGCGGGGCACGACCAGCGGGAACTGTCACCACAGCGCCCTGTCCCGCGCTTTCGAGGCGCGCCTGTGGGAGGTGGCGTACCGGCTGGGCGCCGACCCGATGCCGTTCCTGCTGGCCACTCCGACGTGGGACACGGGGCTGCTGGAACCGGACGAGCTGGTGGCACGCCTCACCGAGTACCGGCGGCTCGACGCCCGGCCGGGAGCCGCCGACTTCGCGCAGGCCCTGCTCCGGGTGCGGCGCGACGACCGTACGAAAGCGGCGGCAGCGGCGGTGCGAGCGCGTGCCCTCGGCAGTCCCGAGGGGTACCGGCTGGCCCACTGGCTCACCGCCGAGGCTCCCCCGCTGCCGGAGAGCCGCCGCCGGACCGCGGGCGTGCGCATCCTGCTGGAACTGGGCGAACTGGAGGAGATTCAGGGCCTGTTCCCCCCTGAGTTCCGGCCGCTGGGACGCCCCTTCACGGTGTTCAAGGATCGCTGGTACTGCCGGCACTGGGGCGTCATGGACCGGCGGCACTGGCCGGCCGTCGTACCGGGTCGGCGGGAGCTGGTGGCGGCACGTCTGCTGCGTGACATCAGCGCGTCCGCGGTGGAGGACAGCCGCGCGGACGCCGCGTTGCTGCCGCTCCTCGCCGAGGCCGACGGCACCGCGGGCGAAGCGGTGCACCTGTGCGTGGCGTACGGGCTCGGCGCCCGGCACCCCGAGGACCGGCTCTCCTCGGTGGACGCCCTGCTGATCCTCGCCGCGCGGGGGCAGCTCGACGCCGGGCGGCTCGGCACGGACGTGGGCGAGCTGGTGTGCCGGGGAGCGGTCAAGCCGTCCCGGCTGGCCGAGTCGATACGCATGGCGGCGGCCACGGGGGCGTACGCCACCGTCTGGTCGGTCCTGCGCGACCTGCTGCCCGCCCTGCTGGCCGGCCTCGCCACGGACGGGGCGGGCGGGGGGCCGGTGCGGGGGCTCGGCGAGTTGCTGGCGGTCGCCGCCGACTGCGCCGAGCGGTCCGGGGCGCGCGGTGATCTCGCGCATCTCGCCGGGACCGCGGGGCGGCGCGGCTCGTCCAAGGTGGTGACGCAGGCCCGCCGGCTACGGACGGCGCTGACGCAGGAGGCCGCCGCGTGACGTAGGGCCGCCACGCCGCCGGCACACGGCGGTCAGGGACCCGACGGCCCTGAGCAGGTGGGTAGCCCGCTGGCGCGGTCGAGGCAAAAGTCCCGTAAAAAGAACTACAAAAAGGACAGAAAGACACTTAACCGATCAGTCACAAGCCGTTCGTGATCACGCAACACCGTTCCTTCACAGTGACTGTATGACTCCAGACATGTCTGATGTGAAGCGTGTGAAACACGGCCGGCCCGTTCACCACTGGCGGCGGGACGTCGTCGAACTCGCCGCGCTGTTCACGGCCGTGGCGGTCGCGGACGGTGTGGCCAATCTGATCGGGCACGGGCCGGACGGTCCCGCGCTGCTGGTCACCTCCGCGGTGATCCTGGCCGCGACGGTGGGGTTCCACACATGGTGGGCACGGCGTCACGGTCACGCACCACCGGTGAGCGATACGGGCCCCCGGCCGCCCGGCGACGGGCGAGCCGCCGGTCCTCCCGGCGAGGAAGGGGGCACCGCCGCACCGGTGGCCGTCGCGGAGGCGACCGTGCTGTGGCGGATGCGCACGACGGTCAAGGACGCGCCGGGTTCGCTCGCCGCACTGTGCACGGCGCTCGCACAGCGCCAGGTCGACATCCTGAGCCTCCAGACGCACCCGCTGGCGGACGGGACGGTCGACGAGTTCCTGCTGCGCGCTCCCGCCGGACTGGCCACATCCGAGATCACCCGCAATGTGGCGCAGGCGGGCGGCACCGCCACCTGGATCGAGCGGGCCGACGCCCATGATCTGGTGGACGCGCCGACCCGGGTACTCGGCCTGGCCACCCGCACAGCCCTCGACGCCTCCGAACTCCCGCTCGCGCTGAGGCAGTTGCTCGGCCGGTGCACGATCCGCTCGCTGCCCGCCACCTCCCCCGTCTCCGGCCGGGCCGCGCAGGGGGCTCCCGTGGAGGGAGCACTGGAGGACACCGTGATGCGGCTGCGGGCGCCGGAGGGCGGGGTGATCACGGTGGAGCGGCCGTATCTGCCGTTCACACCGACCGAGTTCGCCCGGGCGCGGGCACTGGTCGAGCTGGACGCGCGGCTCGGACCGCGCATTCCGGGCGGGCAGGACATGCTGACGCTTCCCGAGGGCAACGCGATCACCGTGCGGCGTGCCGACGTCTCCGATGTCGAGGCCGCCAAGGCGATGCACGATCGCTGCTCGCCGCGCACGCTGAGCATGCGGTACCACGGCCCCGTCGGGGACGCGGACCGCTACCTCAACCATCTGCTCAGCCCCAGCTTCGGGCGGACCCTCGCCGTGCAGACGGCATCAGGCAGGATCGTCGGGCTCGGCCATCTCCTCTGGGACGGCGACGAGACGGAGGTCGCGCTGCTCGTCGAGGACGACTGGCAGCGGCGCGGCATCGGGGTCGAACTGCTCGGCCGTCTGGTGACGATGGCCGTCGAGGCCGGCTGCGAGAGCGTGTACGCCGTCACGCAGGCGTCCAACACCGGCATGGTGGCGGCCATGCGCAGCCTGGGCCTCCCGCTCGACTACCAGATCGAGGAGGGAACCCTGGTCATCACCGCCCGCCTGGACACGACCCCGGTGACCTCACGGCTGCCGTACGGTCAGGGCCAGGGCCAGGACCATGCCCAGCACGGAACGTGGACCGGCCGGAACTAGCCCGAGTTCCCGAGTCCCCGGGGGCCGCGGGCCCGTCCGCCCGTGCCCCCGGTCATGCGCGCCCCCGGTCATACGTGGCCCCGGCCGCCCGGGTCACGTGCCGGCGGGCACGGCCCGGGTTCCGCCGCCCGTGCCCGGTACCGGCGGGCACCGCCGGGCCTCCCCGGAGTCCTCGGCTCCGGTGTCTCACCCCCTGCTCGTGAAACCCAGTGCCCCCTCCAGGTCGGCCCACAGGTCGTCCACGTCCTCCAGGCCCACCGACAGACGCAGCAGGCGGTCGCTGACGCCCGCGTCCTGGCGGTCCGCCGAGGGGACTATGCGGTGGCTTATGGAGGCCGGGTGCTGGATGAGGCTGTCCACGCTGCCGAGGCTCACGGCGGGGGTGACCAGCCGGACCCCGGCGATCACCTCGTGCGGGTCGCCATGGACCTCGAAGGCGATCATGGCGCCACCGATGCGCGGATAGTGGACCCGGGCGACGCGCGGATCGGCGGCGAGCCGACGGGCGAGTTCCGCGGCGTTCGCGGACGCCGCCCGGACCCGTACCGGCAGGGTCGACAGGCCACGCAGCAGCAGATAGCCGGCCAGCGGGTGCAGGACACCTCCCGTCGCGAAGCGCACCTGGCGCAGCTTCCGGGCCAGTTCCTCGTCGCAGGCGACCACTCCGGCCATCACGTCGCCGTGTCCGCCCAGGTACTTGGTGGCGCTGTGCAGGACCAGGCGCGCGCCGTGCTCGGCGGGCCGTTGCAGCACGGGCGTGGCGAAGGTGTTGTCGGCGAGGAGGGGGACGGAACCGCAGGAGTGGGCGATGGCCCGCAGGTCGAGCTCGGCGAGGGTCGGGTTCGCCGGGGACTCCACCATCACCAGGCCCGTGTCGGGGCGCAGCGCGTCGGCGATGCCGGCCGGGTCGACCCAGGTGACCTCGGTGCCGAGCAGCCCGGCCGTGAGCAGGTGGTCGCTGCAGCCGTACAGCGGACGTACGGCGACGACATGGCGCAGCCCCATCGCGTTCCGTACGAGGAGGACGGCGCTCAGCGCGGCCATACCGCTCGCGAAGGCGACCGCGCTCTCGGTACCTTCGAGGCGCGCGAGGGCGGTCTCGAAGCGGGCCACGGTCGGGTTGCCGAGGCGGGCGTAGACGGGCGGGCCCTCCGGTTCGGCGCCGTCGGCCGCGAAGGCGTCGATCCGGGCGGCCTCACCCCGGCTGTCGTACGACGGATACGTGGTGGACAGGTCGATCGGGGCCGCGTGCAGCCCCAGAGCCGCCAGATCCTCCCGGCCGGCGTGCACGGCTTCGGTGGCGAGTGCCCGGGAAGGAGCCGCCGCGAAGACCCGGCCGCCACCGCTTAGATCGTCCTGCGCGCCCAGCGCGCCCTGCTTGTCGTACACAACGGAGTCCATGGGCGGAAGCCTGAACACCGGGCGGGGTTCGGGCGCCACATCCCGTGTTACGTTCGCGCCATGGCCGATTCCGTCGTACTCGATCCGGTGGATCTTCATCTGTTGCGGCTGTTGCAGAACGACGCACGGACGACGTACCGCGATCTCGCCGCGCAGGTGGGGGTCGCGCCCTCGACCTGCCTCGACCGGGTGACCCGGCTGCGGCGGGCGGGGGTGATTCTCGGCCATCAGCTGCGGCTGGACCCGGCGAAGCTCGGACGGGGTCTGGAAGCGCTGCTGTCCGTACAGGTCCGTCCGCACCGCCGGGAGCTGGTGGGGCCGTTCGTGGACCGGATCAGGCTGCTGCCGGAGTCCCGGACCGTCTTCCACCTCACGGGTCCGGACGACTACCTCGTCCATGTCGCGGTCGCGGACGCGGCGGATCTGCAGCGGCTGGTGCTCGACGAGTTCACCTCGCAGCGTGAAGTGGCGCGGGTCGAGACGCGGTTGATCTTCCAGCAGTGGGACTGCGGCCCCCTGCTGCCGCCCGCCGGGACGGGCGCGTCACCCCCGGCCAAATCCGGCTGATCCGGTGAAAAGCCCGGCTGACCGGGCTGACGCGGTGCCCGTCCTCGTATGAGGATGTGCGCATGTCACTGACGAAGAACCCGCTGCCCCGCGCTGTCGCCGACGCCTACGTCGACGAGCTCATCGCCCTTGACCCGGTTCTCGGTACCTACCTCGGCGTGAAGGAGAGCCACCGCAGGCTCCCCGACACCTCCCCCGCCGGCCAGGAGGCCGTCGCCGGGCTGGCGCGGACGACCCTCGCGCGGCTGGACGACGCGGAGCGGCAGCCGGGCGCGGAAAGTGACATCGAGCGCCGTTGCGCCCGGCTGTTGCGTGAGCGGCTCACCGCCGCGCTGGCCGTCCACGAAGCGGGCGAGGGCCTGCGGTCGGTCGGCAATCTGCACACGGCGGTGCACAGTGTGCGGCAGGTCTTCACCCTGACACCGACGGAGACCGACGAGGACTGGGCCGTGGTCGCCGAGCGGCTGCGCGCGGTACCGGCCGCGCTCGCGGGCTACCGGGAGTCCCTGGCACTCGGACTCGACCGCAAGCTGTACGCGGGCCCGCGCCCGACCGCGACGTTCATCGACCAGCTCACCGAGTGGTCGGACACGGACGGCCAGGGCCGGGGCTGGTTCGAGGACTTCGTCTCGGCGGCCCCCGACCCCGCGCGCGAGGATCTGGACACGGCGGCGCGTACCGCGACCGAGGCGCTGGTGGGCCTGCGGGACTGGATGCGCGAGGTGTACGCGCCCACGGTCGAGGGCGCGCCGAACACGGTGGGCCACGAGCGGTACGCACGGCTGGCGCGCTACTTCAACGGTACGGATCTCGACCTCGGCGAGGCGTACGCGTACGGCTGGGCCGAGTACCACCGGCTCCTGGCCGAGATGCGGACCGAGGCCGAGAAGATCCTGCCCGGCGCGGCGACGCCGTGGGTGGCGCTCGCGCACCTCGACGAGCACGGCCGGCACATCGAGGGCGTCGAAGAGGTCCAGCGGTGGCTGCAGGAGCTGATGGACGAGGCGATCACGGCCCTGGACGGCACACACTTCGAACTCGCCGAGCCGGTACGGAAGGTGGAGTCCCGCATCGCCCCGCCCGGCAGTGCCGCCGCCCCCTACTACACCGCCCCCTCGCAGGACTTCTCGCGGCCCGGCCGTACCTGGCTGCCCACCATGGGGCAGACCCGCTTCCCCGTCTACGACCTCGTCTCGACCTGGTACCACGAGGGCGTACCCGGCCATCACCTCCAGCTCGCGCAGTGGGCGTACGTCGTCGACGACCTGTCCCGCTACCAGGCCACCGTCGGCCAGGTCAGCGCCAACTGCGAGGGCTGGGCGCTGTACGCGGAGCGGCTGATGGACGAGCTCGGCTTCCTCACCGACGCGGAGCAGCGCCTCGGCTACCTCGACGCGCAGATGATGCGTGCCGCGCGGGTCATCGTCGACATCGGCATGCACCTGGAGCTGGAGATCCCGGCCGACGCGCCCTTCCACCCGGGCGAGCGCTGGACCCCGGAGCTGGCGCAGGAGTTCTTCGGCTCGCACAGCAGTCGCCCGGCCGACTTCGTGGAGAGCGAGCTGACCCGCTATCTCACGATGCCCGGCCAGGCCATCGGCTACAAGCTCGGTGAGCGCGCCTGGCTGCTGGGCCGCGAGAACGCGAGGAAGCGCCACGGTGACGCCTTCGACGCCAAGGCCTGGCACATGGCGGCCCTGTCCCAGGGCTCTCTGGGCCTGGACGACCTGGTGGACGAGCTGTCCCGGCTCTGACCATCCCGCGCGGCGGCCGGCACCCGGCCGCCGCGCCCGGCGTCAGGGCGCCGCCCTGCGCAGTTGTACGAGGCCGACCCACGTCTCGGGCCCTGGTTCGACGCGGGCCGCGCGGACCGCGTACCGGCCCGGTTCGAGCACGACCCTCAGGTGGTCCGTGTTCTCGGAGGCGGCACCCGGCCAGGCGGCGTCGAACAGGACGACGGGGCCGGGCACGTTCCAGTGCACCTCGGGTTCCCACACGGCGTCCGCGAGTGCCGCGGGGACGACGGAGAGGAGCTCGTCCTCGGACTCGGCGGCGCACCAGCGCACGAAGACGCCGTGTTCGGGCAGGTAGGTGGTCGAGGCGGGATCGTCGCCGAGGACCAGGGCCCTGGTGTCGCCCACGGGCAGGAGACCGACGAACCCCTCGACGTCGCAGGCCCGGTCGTAGTCGCAGGACATGTCGTCGCCGTCGGCCCCCGACCAGAACGGGAGCACGACTTCCGGAATCGCTATGAGCGGCCCGCCGCCCGACTCGACCCACTGGACCGCACCGGGGTCCGCGTATCTTGGCATGCGCAGAAGCTACACGGCGGCCAACCGCCCCTGTACGGCAGGCATCCCCGGGAGGCCGGAGCCGGACATCGGCGCGGGACGCCGGTGCCCGAGCCTTCCGCGCGAGCCCCTTTCCCCGGTGTCAGCAGCCGCAGTCCTCCGCGTCCACGGGTGCCGTCAGCGGGTCCGCGGCGGGGTGCTCACGCCCCTGCCAGGTCTCGAACTCGAAGCCCTCGCGCGCCCAGTACTCGAATCCGCCGAGCATCTCCTTGACCTGGAAGCCGAGTTGGGCGAGGGCGAGGGCCGCGCGGGTCGCGCCGTTGCATCCGGGGCCCCAGCAATAGGTGACGACCGGCACCGACTTGTCGAGAAGCCGATCGGCCTGCTCGGCGATGAGGGCGGTGGGCAGGTGGACCGCGCCGGGGATGTGTCCCTGGTCCCAGGACGCGGCGGAGCGGGAGTCGAGGACGACGAACCCGGGGTCGCCGTCGGCCGCGAGGGCGGCGGCCACGTCGGAGACGTCCGCGTGGAACGCGAGGCTCGCGCCGAAGTAGGCGGCGGCCGCGGCCGGAGACGCCGGCGCCACCCGCAGAACGGAATTCACTCCGGCCGGGGAGGGAGTCACGGCACCACCGGCCTGGACGCCCTCCCCTCCCTTCGCCGCACCGGTCGCAGTGCCGGTCACCGCACCGGTCACCGCACCCGTCACCGCACCGGTCGCCGTGCCGGTGGTGGCTCCGGCCGCGGCGCCGGACACGGTTCCGGTGGTGGTGCGCGACACCGTTCCGGTGGCGCCGGCGGACCCCGTTCCGGTGGTGATGCCGGACACCGTTCCGGTGGTGGCATCGGACGCGTTTGCGGTGGTGATGCCGTCAGCAGTCGCAGTCATGGCCTGACCTCTCTCCCTGGCTGGCCCCGCCGGACCGGTGTCGTCATTGCCACCCCGGTGCTTCTCGCGCACCGAACCCCGCGGGACTTCATGGCCAGAAATCTACGTCCGTCGGTCTCAGCCCTGAAGTGGCGATCCACGGAGACACTCTTGATCGGCCGGGGATTCTCCTGGTATTCATCACGGATGACCGCGTATTCCCCGGACGCCACCGACTGGCGCATCCTCGACGTCCTCCAGCGCGAGGGCCGGTCCAGCTTCGCCGAGCTGGCCCGAGCCGTCTCCATGTCCGCGAGCGCGGTCACCGAGCGGGTGCGCCGCCTGGAGGAAGCGGGCGTCATACAGGGGTACGCGGCCGTCGTCGACCCCGAGAGCCTCGGACTGCCGATCCTGGCGTTCGTCCGGCTCAGGTATCCGAACGGCAACTACAAGCCGTTCCACGACCTCGTCGAGGTCACGCCCGAGATCCTGGAGGCACACCACGTCACGGGCGACGACTGCTTCGTCATCAAGGTCGCGGCACGTTCGATGAGCCACCTGGAGACGGTGTCGGGCAAGATCGGCACGCTGGGCTCGGTGACGACGAGCGTCGTCTACTCCTCACCGCTGCCACGCCGCCCGCTGGGCCACTGACACCCGGCGCACGCGTCCGTGCCCCGGCACCCGGCGCACGCCCCGCACCCCAGCACCCCAGCACCCCAGCACCCCAGCACCCGGCTCAGGCGTCCGCACCCCGCTGCCGTACGACCGACCCCGTCCTCCCCTTCACGACCTCCAACTGGGCGTGGATGCGACGGCGCAGGTCGGCGACATGGCTGACGATGCCGACGCTGCGGTCGCGTTCCCGCAGCGAGTCGAGGACGTCGAGCACCTCGTCGAGGGTCTGGTCGTCGAGGCTGCCGAAGCCCTCGTCGATGAAGAGCGTGTCGAGCCTCACCCCGCCGGCCTCGTCCGTGACCACGTCCGCGAGACCGAGGGCGAGGGCGAGGGAGGCGAAGAAGGTCTCGCCCCCGGAGAGTGTCGCGGTGTCGCGCTCCCGTCCGGTCCAGGCGTCCACGACGTGCAGTCCGAGCCCGCTGCGTCCCCGGCCCGCCCGGTCGTCGGAGTGGACGAGGGTGTAGCGCCCCGAGGACATGCGCTGGAGGCGGACGGTCGCGGCGGCGGCGACCTGCTCCAGCCGGGCGGCCAGGACGTACGACTCCAGGCGCATCCTGCGTTCGTTGTCCGCGGAGGTGCCGGCCGCCAGACCGGCCAGCCGGGCCACGCGGTCGTGCTCCTCGCGCAGCGGGGCGAGCCGCCTGACGCCTCTGGTCGCACGGGTGGAGAGCGCGTCCAGCTCCGCGCAGCGGTGGGCCGCCGCGTCCCGCGCCGACGCGGTGTCCCGCAGCCGCCGGGCGGCGGACTCGGCCGTCCGCTCGGCGCCCCGCAGGTCGGCGGGCGGGCGGCGCGCCGCGTCGGCGGTGTCGGCCTCGGCGAGTACGGCGCGTACCGAGGACTCCTCCAACTGCCACGCGTCGAGCTGCTGTTGGAGATCGCGGTGGGCCGCGTCGTCGAGCAGCGCGGCGGCCGCGGCCTGCGGGGTCTCGAATCCGGCGCGGAAGGCCGCGTCGGCCAGCCGCGCGTCGGCCTCCTTGAGGCGCCGTGCGACGTCCTGTGCCACTCCGACGCGGTCCGCGGCCTCGGTCAGCAGCGCGACCTGCCGCTCCAGTTGCGCGGCCCGCTCGGACACACTCCCAGCGGCACCCCGGGCCTGCTCCAACTCCGCTTCCAGCGACACCTTTTCGCGGTCGAGGGAATCCCTGAGCGAGGCCCGTGAGGCGACCCTACGAGCCGCCTCCTGCTGGGCGGCCAGCCGCCGCCCGTGCTCCCGCTCCGCCTGCTCGCGGGCCTCGCGCGCGGCGTGCAGGCCGGAGGCCACGGCACGGGCCTCGGTGTGCAGCCGCTCCAACTCCTCCGCCTGCTGCTCAAGTTGTCCGGTCGGGGCGTCACCCGCCTCGGCCGTCGCGGCGGCCAGCGCCTCGCGTACGACGCCGAGCCGGCGCTCGGCCTCGGCGCGCTCCTCTTCGGCCTGCCGGTAGCCGGTGAGGGCTCGCTCCTCCGTCTCGCGGTCGACATGACCGTCGATCTTCCGGGCGGGCGCGGGGTGTTCGGTGGCCCCGCACACGGCGCAGGACTCGCCGTCCACCAGTCCGGCGGCGAGTTCGGCGGCGATTCCCTGGAGGCGCTGTTCCTTCAGGTCGAGCCAGCGGGCGTGTACCGCCGTCGCGTGCTCGCGCGCGGCGAGGCTTCGCGCCCGGGCGCTCCCGGTGTCGTGGGCCAGCGCGTCGCGCAGGCGGGCCGCGGCGAGTCGCTGGAGAGCCGGTTCACGCCGGACGGCGAGCTGTTCGGCGCGCGACGCGGCCTCCTGCGCGGCGTCGATCCGCGCCTCGACGTCCGCGCGGGTGTCCTCCCAGCCGGCCAGCCAGCTCTCGGCGTCCTGGAGAACGTCCTCGTCGGCTCGCTCCTGCCGGTCCAACGAGGCTCGCTCCGTGCCGAGTTCGGCGAGGCGTCGCTCCGCGCGGCGAGCCGACCCCAGCCCGCCCAGTTCTTCGGCCGCCTTGCGCGCGGCGGTCGCGAGACCGGGCGCTCCGGCACCGGCGAACGTCTCCGGCAGGGCGGCCCGCGCCTGCGTCTCCCCCGCGGCCGCTCGCCGGTGCTCCACCTCGGCGGAGTCGCGCAGGTCGAGCGCCGGGGCCACCGCCTCGGCCTTGCGCGCCCGCTCCATTCGCCCCCGGGCGTCCCGGTGGGCGTCGGCGTGCTCCTCCAGTCGCGCGGCGCGCTCCCGCGCCTCGGCGAACCGGCGCTGCAACCGGTCCGCTTCGCGTACGTCGTCGAGCGCCCGGTCGGCGACGGCCTGCGCCGATTCGGCGGCCCCGCGCGCGCAGTGGGCGATGGTCAGGCTCTCGCGGGCGGCGCTGCGGGCCACCGCGGCCCAGGAGAGCACGGCCTCGGCGAGGCCCGGATCGCCGGGCGCGAGGTCGGGCAGCGGCTCCTCCGCCATGGGCCCGGCCTCCTGGTGCATCCGGTGCGCGTCGGCCAGCAACGCGGCGTCACCGGCGCGCACTTCGGCCTCGGCCGTGCGCCGCCGCTCGGCGAGGCGCTTCTCGACCTCGGCGAAGCGGTGGGTGTCGAAGAGCCGGCCGAGCAGCTTGCCGCGGGCCTCGGCGTCGGCCCGCAGGAAACGCGCGAAGTCGCCCTGGGGCAGCAGCACGACCTGGCAGAACTGCTCGCGGCTCATGCCGAGCAGTTGGGTGATCTCCTCTCCGATCTCCTGGTGGGAGCGGCTGAGGTCCTTCCAGGAGCCCGCCGCGGAGTCGTACTCGCGCAGCCAGGTCTGCGCCTTCTCGGTCGTGGTACCCGTGCCGCGCAGCTTCGGGCGCTCGAAGGGGGGTTGCCGGGTGACTTCCAACCGCCTTCCGGCGACGGTGAGTTCGAGGCGGATCTCGGTGCGGGTGGCGGGTGCCGCGTGGTCGCTGCGCAGGCCGATGCCCTGACCGCCCTGCCGGGCGCCGGGAACCGCTCCGTACAACGCGTAGCACACGGCGTCGAGGACGGAGGTCTTGCCCGCGCCGGTCGGCCCGTGCAGCAGGAAGAGCCCGGCGGTGGACAGTTCGTCGAAGTCGACCTGCTGGGCGCCGCCGAAGGGGCCGAAGGCGGTGAGGTGAAGGCGGTGCAGCCTCATCGGATTTCCTCGGTCTCCGGGCGGGGGGCCCGCTGGGTGTACGGCGGACGGGAAGTCACCGGGCGGTCTCCCGTACGGTCTCGGCGGCGCGGACGGCGTCGAACGCGTCCCGGAGCACGGCCTGTTCCCGGATGTCGGGGCCCGCGCCGCGCACATGGGCCACGAAGTCCTCGGCGATCTGCTCCTCGCTGCGGCCCGCGAGCCTGCGGGCGTACGAGACGTCCGGGGCCTGCGGGGAGCGTTCGGGGTCGAAGACGAGGCTGAGGGTGTGCGGGAAGCGGTCGGCGAGCCGCGCCATGGGGTCGGCCGGCCGCACCGGGTCGGTGAGGGTCGCCTCGACCCAGGCACCGGTGTGGCGCTCCAGGTCCGGGTCGGCGAGCAGGTCCTCCAGGTGTCCGCGGACGCGCGCCAGCGGGCGGGGCACGGGGCAGTCGATCCGCTCCGCGGTCAGCGAGCCGCCGGGGCCGAGATCCACGAGCCACATGCTCTTGCGGTGCTCCGCCTCCGAGAAGGAGTACGGCAGCGGGGAGCCCGAGTAGCGCACGCGCTCGGCGATGGTCTGGCTGCCGTGCAGATGGCCGAGGGCGGTGTAGTCGACGCCGTCGAAGACTCCGGCCGGCACGGAGGCGACACCGCCGACGGTGATGTCCCGCTCACTGTCGCTCACCTCGCCGCCGGTGACGAAGGCGTGCGCGAGGACGACGGAGCGGGTGCCCGGAGCACGGGTGGCCAGGTCGGCGCGGACCCGGTCCATGGCGGCGGCCAGCACGGCTTCGTGCCCCGCCTTCTCCACCCCGAAAGCGTCCTTCACCAGGGCCGGTTCGAGATAGGGCAGGCCGTAGAAGGCGACGTCGCCGTGGGCGTCGGTCAGCACGACGGGTGTGCCGCAGGCCGCGGGGTCGGTCCGCAGATGGACGCCCGCGCGCCCGATGAGTCCCGCGCCGACGCCGAGCCGGCGTGCCGAGTCGTGGTTCCCGGAGATCATCACGGTGGGCACACCGAGGTCGGCCAGCCGGTGCAGGGCGTCGTCGAAGAGCTGGACCGCGGCCAGCGGCGGGACGGCCCGGTCGTACACGTCTCCCGAGACGACCACCGCGTCCACCTCGCGCTCGCGCGCGGTCGTGACGAGATGACCGATGAAGTCGGACTGGGCGCCGAGCATGTTCACCCGGTGGAGCGCCCGGCCCAGATGCCAGTCGGAAGTGTGCAGGAGCCTCATGATCCCCGAAGGGTAACGGCCGGGTCTGACATCACGGGTGGTTACTCCCGTATCGGCCCGCCATGACCGTCATCGGAATGTATCGATAAGTAGAGATTGCCCGGTTTGTCAGGCGTCTCCGTAGGCCTCCCCGCCCAGCTCGAAGCCGGCCGTCCCCGCGGTCGCGTCGGCCAACCACGCCCGGAAGGCCTCCACATCGGCGTCCGGCAGCCCGATCTCGATGGTGACCGCCTCGCCGTAACGCACATCACGTACCTCGCGCCCGGTGGAGCGCAGATCGTTCTGCACCTTGCCGGCCCGCTGGTGGTCGACGGTCACCGTGGCCAGCCGGAACCGGCGGCGGGTGATCGTGCCGAGCGCGTCCAGCGCCTCGCCCACCGAGCCTCCGTACGCCCTGATCAGTCCGCCGGCGCCCAGCTTGACCCCGCCGTAGTAGCGGGTGACGACGGCGACGACGTAGCGCAGGTCGCGGCGCAGCAGCATCTGGAGCATGGGGACACCCGCGGTGCCACCCGGTTCACCGTCGTCGCTCGCCTTCTGCACCAAGGCGTCGGCGCCGATGACGTACGCGAAGCAGTTGTGGGTGGCGTCCGCGTGCTCCTTGCGGACGGCGGCGACGAAGTCCTGGGCCTCCCGCTCGGTGGCCGCCGGGGCGAGGGCGCACAGGAAACGGGAGCGGTTGACCTCGGTCTCGTGCACGCCCGTGCGGGCCACTGTGCGGTACTCGTCCTGCATCGGGCCAGCGTATGCGCTGCCCGCGGGCACGGCCGACCGGCCAGGACCGGGAGGCCGCCCGAACCGCCGGTCACCCGCCGCGGCGCGCGGCCCCGGGTCCGGGACCGGACCGACTGACTGACGCGCGGGCATCCGATCCTCCCCGGCGAGCACACGTGGGCCACGGCCGGGACCGGCCGGACACCGAGCCCGCGGTCATGGCCGGACGCGCGTGGCGGCCGGGATTCACTCCTTCTCACCCCTCGGCACGACGACGTCCGTCAACAGCGCGTCGCCGGGGCCGAGTTCGTGCCAGGAGCTGCCGTGCCAGACCAGGACCGCGACGGCCGAGGTGGGGAACTTCGTCCGGACCTGGGCCAGTGAGTCGTCGAGGCCCTCCCCGGCGAGTTCGAGGACCAGCTCCTCAAGCCCGGGGTTGTGCCCGACGAGCAGCAGAGTCCGCACATGCTCGGGAACCTCGCGCACAGCTTCCAGCAACTCCGGTACGTCCGCCCCGTACAGCCTGCCCTCCAGCCGTACGGGCGGCGGAGTGCCCCACTGTTCGGCCGCCGCCTCCCAGGTCTGCCGGGCACGTACGGCGGTCGAGCACAGCACGAGATCGGGCAGCAGGTCGGCTCCCGCCAGGGCGCGTCCGGCGGCCGGGGCGTCGCGCCGGCCGCGGGCGGCGAGGGGCCGCTCGTGGTCGCGCACCCCGTCGGGCCAGGCGGACTTGGCGTGCCGAAGGACGACCAGAGTTCGCCTCGGGCCCGCGGCGGCGCGGTCGTTCACCGGGACGCTCCGATCTCGCGGGTGAGTTCGAGGCCGAGCAGCCGGTCGGCGTAGGCGTACGTCTCGAAACGGGCGCCCTCCGCGATGTCCGACGTCTCCACCGACCGCAGCACTCCCAGCACGGCGGGAATGTCGAGGTCGTCCTCCCACGCGGCGCGCAACCGCAGGCGTACGTCCTCGGGGACCGGCTTGGAGGGCCGGGTGGCCCATCCGGCGACGGCGGCGCGCCAGCGGCCGAGCGTGTCCTCGGCCTCCGCCAGGACGGGGGCGTCGAGGCGCAGGGGCTGATCCCTGCGCCGCGCGAGCAGCGCCAGCCGCAGTGCGGTCGGATCCCCGGGAGCGGCTGCGGGGCCGTGCCCGGCGTCGACGGGCGCCACCGCGACGCGCGGCCCGTCCGTCGCGGCGGCCCCCGGCGCGAGCACCTCGATGGTCCGGGTCGCCACCGGCCCCGGCCCCGCGTCGCGGTGGTCCTCGAACGGCCGGATTCCGAGTTCGGCGGCGCGCGCCCGGAGGGCCGCCCCGTCCCAACGGTCCGCCGGGCCTGCCGGGCCCGAAGGATCCGCCGGGCCCGATGGATCCGCCGAGCCCGATGGGTCTGCCGGGTCCGGCGTCGAAGTCGCGGTCGCCCAGACGGGGTTGCCGCCGATCTCCAGGGCTCGTGCCAGGACATCGGCGACCAGGAGCACCCGCAGACCCGTGATGCCGAACCCGGGCGGGTGCGCGTGGACACGGACCAGGCCGCGGCCGACGAGGGCGGCGTCGATGGGTTCGCCCGTACGGGCGTCGAGGATTCGGAGCACGGGGTGAGCCTAGGCGGGCGTACGGCCGGGTGCGGGGAGGCGGGGGCCGTTCCGGACATGCGCCCGCGCTCCGTGACGCCTGCCGGAGTTCGAGTACCGGTGCCGCGTGGTCGCCGTCACGCGCGGTCGACGAGCCGGCGCGTCGGGTGCCCGCGGCGTCCGGCGGCGTGAGGGGCGAGGTCGGGGCGTCCGCGCACAGCGGGGCGGGTCCACAGGCCGAAGCGGTCGGCGAGCCGGGACAGGTGGTGAAGTGGATCGGGCCGCTCGGCGCCAAGTCGATGAGCGAGAGCCCCTTCAACCCGGTCGCCGACGCCCTCCCTGCGGCACCTCACGACGGGCACGCCCGTCACGCCCGTCACGCGCGTCGCGGCCCTGCTGGGCTACGACAACCCGGCCGCCTGCACGGCCGCGTTCAAGAAGCTCCTGGGCCCACCGCCGACGGCATACACCGGCTCCGGCTTCACCGGCGGCCCGCCCGGTCACCCCGGCCGAGGCGGCGGACCGCGGAGCGGCACGCGTGCCGGGGTCCGTGAACGGCACGGCCTCGACACGCGCGACCTTGACAATCCGCCGGCGCTGCCTGAAGGCTGACCGACCAGTCGGTTTGAGGGAGTGGATCGTGGCCGAGCTGAGCATCTCCACCGCCGTCGGCGTGTTCGACGCCATCGCGGCGGGTCCGCCCGAGGGGCGCCCGGTCCTGCTGCTGCACGGATTTCCCCAGACAGGGCTGGCGTGGCGGCGGCAGATCGCGGCGCTGGCCGCGCACGGCTACCGCGTCGTGGCACCGGACCAGCGCGGCTACTCCCCGGGGGTCCGCCCGACGCGTCCCGAGGACTACCGCATCGGCGTGCTGGTCGACGACGTCGTCGCGATCACGGAGGAACTGGGCTGGCCGGCGTTCGACCTGGTCGGTCATGACTGGGGCGGCGCGGTGGCATGGTGGACCGCCTCCGCGCATCCGGGGCGCGTACGCACCCTGACGGTCGTCTCGACCCCGCACCCCGGCGCCCTCGCCGGGGCTCTGCGCGATGACGAGGACCAGCGCGCGCGGTCCCACTACATGCGCGACTGGCGTGAGACGCCCGCCACCGAGGAGCGCATGCTGGCCGACGACGCGGGGCTGCTCCGCGCGCTCTTCGCGGGCAGGGTGCCGCCGGACAGCGCCGACGCCTATGTGCGGCACCTGTCCCGGCCGGGCGCTCTCACCGCGGCACTGAACTGGTACCGGTCCGGCCGCCCCGACGGCGCCATCGGCGTCATCGGGGTCCCCACGCTGTACGCCTGGAGCACGGAGGACACCGCGTTCGGTCCGGCCGCCGCGCAGGACACCGGGCGTTGGGTCGACGGGCCGTACCGGTTCGAGATCCTCCCGGGGGTCAGCCACTGGATCCCCGAGGAGGCACCCGAGGCGCTGAACCGTCTGCTCCTCGATCATCTGCGGGCGCACGGTGAACACGGCACCGCGGTGAACGCCTCCCCCGGGCAGGCACCCGGCCGGTGACCACCGGCGTTCCGCGTCGACGGCGGCCGGGAGGAATCACCGTGCCCCGCCCGACGTTGTGGCGCATGACAGACCCCTACCGATTCACCCGGAGGCCGAGCGTGTACGGCGACGCAGAGACGATCCGCAAGATCCTCACCGAGCGGGGCGACACCTGGGCGATCGTGGGCCTGTCGTCGAACCAGCGGCGTGCGGCCCACGGCGTGGCCGACGTCCTGCAGCGCTACGGTAAGCGGATCGTGCCCGTGCATCCGAAGGCCGAGACGGTTCACGGGGAGCAGGGGTACGCGTCCCTCGCGGACATCCCCTTCGACGTCGATGTCGTCGACGTCTTCGTCAACAGCGACCTCGCCGGGGCGGTCGCGGACGAGGCCGTCGCCATCGGCGCCAAGGCCGTCTGGTTCCAGCTCGACGTCATCGACGAGGCCGCGTACGAGCGGACGCGCGAAGCCGGGCTCGACATGGTGATGGACCGCTGCCCGGCCATCGAGATCCCCCGCCTCACCTGAACCGAGCGACGCGGCTCGACGGGTCCGGGGTTCGACCGGGCCGGCGCTTCACCGACCCCGGGGCATCTTCCGCCCCCGCCCCGGGATCGGGGTCTCGGGCGGGCTCAAGAGGGGCCCGGGAAAAGGCTGTTGACTTCGCGCAGGTCGCGCCGATTACATGCTCCGGTGTCCATCCTTCGTATCGAGGCGCCGGACGACGAGGCCCGCCTCGCCGACTGGCAGCATGTCCACAACGTGATCGTCCCGCCCGCCGCCATGTCGCTGGACGACGTGCGCGAGCGCGTCCGGCGCAACCGCCTGGAGGTCGCGTACCTCGGCGACGTCCTGGTGGGCTGCACGACCGTACGTCCGCCCGTCGCGGACAGCGCGACGGCGACCGTGATCGCGCGCGTGCTCGCCGAGCACCGCGGACGGGGCTTCGGCGAGGAGCTGTACACACGCGCCCTGGACCAGGCGCGCGCGTCGGGCGCCGAGGTGATCGAGACGGTCGTCCTCGCGGCCAACGAGGCCGGCCTGCGCTTCGCCCGACGCCACGGCTTCGTGGAGACCGAGCGCTACGCGCTGCCGGGCGAGACCGCGGAGTGGATCGACCTGAGGCTGAACTGAGCACCGAAAGGTCCCGGCTGCCGACCCGAGCCCCGCACCTCTGCCTCTGCCCCTGCTCCTGCTCCTTCAGCCCCTCCGGTCGCCCTCGCGACCGTCCTCTCGGTCGTCCTCGCGACCGTCCTCGCGGTCGAGGAAACCCGCGACCGTCTCCCGGAAGACCTCGGGAACGTCGAGCCACGGGAAGTGGCCCGCGCCCGGCAGGACCGCGAGTTCGGCCCGGCGGAACAGGTCCGCGACGACGACGGCGACGCGGGGCAGCGGCCCGCTGTCGAGCTCGCCCGTGACGAGCAGCACGCGCGTGTCCCAGGCGGCCACCACCGCGCGGGCCTCGGCGGGCCGGAAGGCCCCGGGGGCCACGTAGCGGTCGGCCGCGTCCTCGTTGGTCTGCTCGACGTCGGTCGCGGCATGGGCCCGTGCCACCGCGTCCCAACGCCCGTAGAAGAACGGGGTGGCCGCGTCCCAGTCGGCATCGGTCGCCGTGCCCGCCCAGATGCGCCCGTAGGCCTCGCGTGCGCTCTCGAACCACGGCTCCGCCGAGCGCCGTGCGGCACCCTCCGCGCGGTGCTCGGCTGTGAAGTCGACGCCGAGGGCCCGTGCCCGTCCGGTGACCAGGGTGAGGGTACGGACGCGTCCCGGGTGGCGGACGGCGTAGAGCAGCGCGAGGTCGCCGCCCGCCGAGTGGGCGAGCAGATCGATCCGGTCGAGCCCGAGGTGCGCGCGGAACGCCTCGACGTCGTCGACCTGCCGGTCGCAGCGGTACGTCGCCGGGTCGGCCGGTGGTGCCGAGTCGCCGGTTCCCCGCAGATCGAGCACGCACAGCCTGCGGTGCCGCGTCAGGCCGCCGAGGTCACCGAGGTAGGCGGAGGCACGCATCGGTCCACCGGGCAGGCAGAGCAGCGGTTCGCCGTCGCCCCTCGTGTGATGGGCGAGTCGGGTTCCGTCGGAGGCGGTGAAGGTCGGCATGATCGTCATCCTCGTCCGCACGAGGTTTCGCACACAAGCGAGTTGACGCACCATCAAGTCATGCGCTGTGTAAGTGAGTTGCCGGACGGGTCCGTGGAGAAGCGGTCAGCTCGACCCGCGCACGCGTCGCCTTCGCCTCAGGTTCTCCCGCCGTACTCCTCCGATTGCTTCCATCGCGGGACGGACCACGGTCGGCGGTGTCCACGAGCGCACCGCCGCCTGAGCCGAGGAGGGTTCCGCGGATGCGTCTCGGCCGGACCGCACTCGCCGAGGTCGTCGTGATCGTCCCGCAATTCCGCCGAAACGGCGAGAACGAGCTGATCGGCGGACAATCGGAGCACGGGAAGAGGAGGGCCGGATGACGGAACTGCTGGCAGGTATGCGGGTGGACTACACCGACCACGACGACCCCGTACTGATCCGGCCGGACGGCAGCCCGGTGGACACCTGGCGGGAGAACTACCCGTACGAGGAGCGCATGGAGCGCAGGGAGTACGAGTGGCACAAGCGGCTCCAGCAGATCGAGCTGCTGAAGCTGCAGAGCTGGATCAAGGCGACCGGCCGACGCCTCGTCGTCGTCTTCGAGGGGCGTGACGCGGCCGGCAAGGGCGGCACGATCAAGCGTTTCACCGAGCATCTCAACCCGCGCGGGGCCCGGGTGGTGGCGCTGGAGAAGCCGACCGAGCGGGAACGCGGGCAGTGGTACTTCCAGCGGTACGTGGAGCATCTGCCGACCGCGGGCGAGATAGTGATGTTCGACCGGTCCTGGTACAACCGGGCCGGTGTGGAGCGCGTGATGGGCTTCTGCACCGCCGACGAGTACCGGCGCTTCATGCGGCAGGCGCCCGCCTTCGAGCGGATGCTCGTCGACGACGGGGTGGACCTGATCAAGTTCTGGTTCTCGGTCTCCCAGAGCGAGCAGCGCACGCGCTTCACGATCCGTCAGGTCGACCCGGTACGGCAGTGGAAACTCAGCCCCATGGACCTGGCCTCGCTGGACCTCTGGGACGACTACACGGCCGCCAAGGTCGCCATGTTCCGCGAGACGGACACCGAGCAGGCGCCCTGGACCGTGGTGAAGAGCAACGACAAGAAGCGGGCCCGCGTCGAGGCCATGCGCAGCGTCCTGGCCCGTTTCGCCTACGCGGACAAGGACGCGGAGGTCGTCGGCAGCCCGGACCCGAGCATCGTGGGCGCGGCGGCGAACCTGCTGGAGGAGGGCGAGGAGAGCGAGGCCGACGGGGCGCCCGCGGGCGACCGCGTCGCCCACTGACGGCCACCGCCCTTCGCGGGCTCGGCCGTGCGCAGCCCCGGCCGTGTGCGCCGCCCCGACCGTGCGGATTGTGCGCGGGCTCGACCGCGCCTCGACTCCGGCGCCCGCCCGTCGGCCGCGCCCTAGCCGCCGCGCGGTGCGGAGCGGTGCGGTGGCCCTCAGTCGTGCGCCGGGCGGTCGGACAGCCGGTGGTCCGCCAGGCTCAGCGCCTCGTCGACCACGCGGCGCAGATGTCCGTCCCCGAGCGAGTAGATCACCCGGCGCCCTTCCTTCCGCGTGTTCACGAGCCCGGCGAGCCGGAGCCGGGCCAGGTGCTGGCTGACGGCCGGACGGGCCGCCCCGCACGCCTCGGTCAGCGTCGTGACATCGGCCTCGCCACCGGTCAGAGCATGCAGCAGCGCGAGGCGGGTGCGGTCACCGAGGAGGGCGAGGAGCTCGGCGGCGAGCGCGAACTGTTCCTCGCCCGGAGTGCGCGGGTGCGCATCGTGCGCAGGTGATAGGTGCATGCGTGCGCTCATACGCACATAATGGCCGGGTGGGCACCCGCGCGTCCACTCCCGCACACGGAATGGGGACGTACGTGAACGATCGGCACCATCACGACCACGACCACGACCTCGACCACCGTCATGGCGAGAGCCACGGCCACGGCGACCTCGACCCCGGGGACGCCGAAGGACGGGGCCATGCGCACGGAGACGGGCCGGGCCACGAGCACGGGCCCTCGCACCGGCAGGCGCACCGCCAGGGCCGCTCCCCCGGTCGGCCGCACCGGCATCCCCGCTCCCGACCGCGGGGTCACAGCCATGCGCCGGGCCTCGGGAGCAGGCTGCGCCACCTCCTCACCCCCCATTCCCACGAAACGGCCGACAAGGTCGACTCCGCGCTGGAATCGTCGGCCCTGGGCATGCGCGCACTATGGGTATCGCTCGCCGTCCTCGGCACGACGGCCCTGGCGCAGGCGGCCGTCGTCGCACTGTCGGGGTCGGTCGCACTGCTCGGCGACACCGTGCACAACGCGGCCGACGCGCTGACGGCCCTGCCGCTCGGGGTCGCCTTCGTGCTGGGCCGTCGCGCGGCGACACGGCGCTTCACCTACGGCTACGGACGGGCCGAGGACCTGGCCGGCGTCGCGATCGTGCTGACGATCGCCGCGTCCGCCGTCTTCGCCGCCTGGGCGGCGGTCGGCCGACTGCTCGATCCGCAGCCGGTACGGCACCTCCCCTTTGTCGCGGCCGCCGCGCTCATCGGTTTCGGCGGCAACGAGTGGGTCGCCCGGCACCGCATCCGGGTGGGGCGAGAGATCGGCTCGGCCGCGCTGGTCGCCGACGGACTCCACGCCCGTACGGACGGATTCGCCTCGCTCGCCGTGCTGGTCGGCGCGGGCGGCGCGGCCCTCGGATGGCAACGCGCGGACCCGCTGGTGGGGTTGGCGATCACCGCCGCGATCGTGCTGGTACTGCGCGACGCCGCCCGGGAGGTCTTCCGGCGCCTGATGGACGCCGTGGAGCCGGAGTTGGTGGACCGCGCCGAACAAGCGCTGCGGCAGGTCCCGGGGGTGCGCGACGTGGGCGAACTGCGGCTGCGGTGGATCGGGCACCGGCTGCGCGCCGAGGTGGCGGTCGTGGTGGACGGCGAGGCCACCGTGCGCAGGGCCCACGACATCGCCGTGGAGGCCGAACACGCCCTGCTGCACGCCGTCCCGAAACTGACCGCCGCGCTGGTCCACGCCGATCCGGCGGCGGCACCCGGTGAGGCGGATCCTCACCGGACGCTGGCGCATCACGCCGTCGCGTGAACGGGCGTCGGCGCCCGGCGAGACCGGATCCCACCCCCCACCGCCCGCCTCGCCTCACCTGACCTCACCGCCCGCCTCGCCTCACCCCACCTGGCACCTGGCACCTGGCACCTGGCACCTGGCACCACACCACACCGCACGCCGACCGGCGCCGCCCCTTCGACAAGGGCGGATTCCCTCCGACAGCGGGTCCCCAGGGCTCCCACCGCGGCCCGAACCGAAGCCGCCCCCGCGGGGCGGACCGCGTCGGGACGCCGGCGGTTCGGCTTCCCGGCGTGGACGGTCAGGCGATCCCCAAACCCTCCAGCACCACCGCGTTCGGCAGTTCCGCGAACGCCTTGCCGGGGAGCAGGAGTTTGCCGCGCCTGCGGCCGCTGCCCACGAGCACGTACGGCAGCTCGACGACGGCCGGGTCCACCAACACCGGCCAGTCGCCCGGGAGTCCGACGGGCGTGATCCCGCCGTACTCCATGCCGGTCTCGCCGGTCGCGGTGTCCATCGGGGCGAACGAGGCCTTCCGGGAGCCCAGTTGACGGCGTACGGCACCGTTCACGTCGACGCGGGTCGTCGACAGGACGACGCACGCGGCGAGTGTGGTCTCGGCGCCGCGCCTGCCGGAGACGACCACGCAGTTGGCGGACCGTTCGAGCAGTTCCTTGCCGTAGTGCTCGACGAAGGTGGCGGTGTCGGCCCACTCGGGGTTCGTGTCGACGTAGACGATCTGCTCGGCGGGGGTGCCGCCGCCCCAGCCGCGCACGGCGTCGGCGACGGGGCGGGTGAGTTCGTCCAGGCAGTCGGGGGCGGGGACGGCGTGGTCGAAGTGTCCGATGGGTGCGCGCATGACGGCACGCTAACAGCCGTCCGAACCGGCCCTCAGGAAGCCTTCGGCGCCCGGCGCGACCGGCAGCACCGAAAGCCTTCGGAGCACGCCGGGCGACCGGCCCGCCAGGGGCGTCACTGCACCAGCGGGACCGACACGGCCATGACCATCTCGACCGGAATCTCACCCTTGTTGGCGTACGTGTGGGGGGTGTTGGCCTCGAACGACACACTCGCCCCCTCGGGGACGAGGTGTTCGACCCCGTCGACGGTGAGGGTCATGTCGCCCGCGATGACGTGCACGAGCTCGACGGTGCCGGCCGGATGCGGGTCCGAGGGGCTGCCCTCGCCCGGCATGAGCCGCCAGTCCCACATCTCCAGCGGGCCGGGCGCCTCGGTGCCGGCCAGCAGCCGGTTGTAGCTGCCCGCTTCGGTGTGCCACAGGCGTACGGCCTGTTCGGCGGGGACGATCCGGACCTTGGGCCCCTGCTCGTAGTCGAGGAGGGTGGTGATGCTGACGCCGAGGGCGTCGCCGATCTTGACGACGGTACCGAGGCTGGGATTGGTCCTGGCCTGCTCGATCTGGATGAGCATGCCGCGGCTGACTCCGGCGCGGGCGGCGAGCGCCTCCAGAGTGAAGGCGCGTTCGGTGCGCCACCGCTTCACATTGCGCGCCAGGGACTGAGTCAGCAGGTCGAGATCCGACACATTCCGTCCAATATTTTGAATGACAGAGTTCAATCAGATGAACTATCGTGTGGTGCACCTGATCGTCCACCGAACTGTACTGCGAGGCACCCCGTGACAGCACTCTTCGCCCTGGCCACCAGCCTCCTGTGGGGCCTGGCCGATTTCGGCGGAGGTCTGCTGACCCGGCGCACGCCCGCTCTCACCGTGGTCGTGGCCTCCCAGTCGATAGCGGCGGTGGTCCTCGGCGCGATCGTGCTGGCCACCGGCGGCTGGAGCGCCGCCGGGCCGCAACTGTGGTTCGCGGTCGCCGCTGGACTGGTGGGGCCGGTCGCCCTGCTCTCCTTCTACAAGGCGCTCGCGCTCGGGCCGATGGGTGTCGTCTCCCCGCTCGGTTCGCTGGCCGTGGCCGTCCCGATCGGCGTCGGCCTGTTCCTCGGGGAGCGTCCCGGGCTGATTCAGGTCGCGGGCATCGCGGTCGCCGTGGCGGGTGTCGTCCTCGCGGGCGGGCCCCAGCTCCGAGGAGCCCCCGTGCAGCGGCAGGCGATCCTGCTCACGCTGATCGCGGCCGCCGGCTTCGGCACGGTGTTCGCGCTGATCGCGGAGGCGTCGTCCTCGGTCACCGGCCTCTTCCTGGCGCTGTTCGTGCAGCGCGTGACCAATGTCGTCACCGGTGGCACGGCGCTGGCCGTCTCGGTTCGCAGGGGCGCGTCCGCCCTCCCCGAGGGCGGCTTCCCCTGGGCCTCGCTGCCCGCGCTCGCCTTCGTCGGCCTCGCCGACGTCGCCGCCAACGGCACGTACTCGGTCGCGGCCCAGCACGGCCCGGTCACCGTCGCCGCGGTCCTCGCCTCGCTGTACCCGGTGGTCACCGCCCTGGCCGCACGCGGTGTCCTCAGGGAACGGCTGCGCGCCGTGCAGGCCGCGGGAGCGACGCTGGCGCTGGTCGGCACGGTACTGCTGGCGACCGGCTGAACCGGCTCAGGGGCCCCCAGGGCCAGACCATGCCCGCTCCGGCCGAGGGACCAGCCACTCCGATCACCGGACCGGCCGTCCCGGGCGACGGATCATCCGCCACGGTCACCGGACCGGGCGTCCCGGGCGACGCGCCGTCCAGTGCGGACGACGGACCAGCAACCGCGGACCAGCACCGCCCGACAGAGGAGGCGCGTCCGGCCCGAACGGTGACGCGGTGCCGCCGGGGTTCAGGACGCGGTGTCGCCGCGGTTCAGGACTCGGCGCGGATGTGGCCGCGGTTCACTCGGCGCGGATGCGGCCGCGGTTCAGGACTCGGCGCGGATGTCGCCCGACTGCGCGTGTACGCCGTCGGCGGCGCCTTGCGCGTCGAGGTCCAGTTCCGCGAGCCGCGCGACCGTCTCCTCGTCCAGTTCCGACAGCGCCAGCAGTTGCTCCGGGGTCACCCCGTCGGGAATCGGCACCGGCGGCGGTGTGCGCAGCGGGGGCTGCCAGCCGGCCACCGGGTCCCAGCGCCGGACGACCCGCGCGGGTGCCCCGGCGACGACGGAGTGGTCGGGCACCGTACCGCGCACCACCGCACCGGCGGCGACCACGACGTTCCGCCCGATCCGCGCGCCGGGCAGGATCACCGCACCGGTGCCGATCCAGCAGCCGGGCCCGATCTCCACGGGCTCCATCCGCGGCCACTGCTTGCCGATGGGCACGTGCGGATCGTCGTACGAGTGGTTGGTGGACGTGACGTAGACGTAGGGCCCGAAGTAGCAGTCGCTGCCGATCGTGACCGTGGTGTCGGCGATGACATGGCTGCCGCGGCCGAGCACGACACCGTCCCCGATGCGCAGGATCGGTTCGGAACCGAGGTCGAGATCGGGCATCAGCCCCGCGGTCAGCGTGACCTGCTCGGCGACGATGCAGTACGAACCGAGGTGGATCCAGGGTTCGCCGAAGACCGTACCCAGCGGGAAGGCCAGTCTGGTGTTCTCGCCCATCGCGCCGAAGCGGAACCGACCCGGTCGCTCGGCCGAGACCGTACCCGCGCGCCGCACCCACGCCCAGCCCGCGTGGACAGCGCGTTGCGCGAGGCGTCGCCGCCATGATGAGAACGTGTTCTTGCTCCTGGACACCCGCTCACGGTACTCAGCGCGGACCGCGCCGATGGCGCCGCACGGCTGTGATCTTCACCCCACCGGGGGTGCGGGGCCGATGACATACGGTGCCCGTGTACGCAGAGGGACCGGACCACGAGACGACGAGACGGTGACACGGTGACGACGCAGCAGGCGCTGATCAAGGGAATCGGTGGCAAGGACCCGCGGGTGGACCAGGAGGCGTTCGTGGCGCCCACCTCCGTGGTCATCGGAGACGTCACGCTGCACGCGGGCGCGAGCGTCTGGTACGGCGCGGTGCTGCGCGCCGACGGCGGCCCGATCGTCATCGGCGCCGGCACCAATGTGCAGGACAACTGCACTCTGCACGTGGACCCCGGGTTCCCCCTCACCGTCGGCGAGCGCGTCTCGATCGGCCACAACGCCGTCGTGCACGGCGCGACGGTCGAGGACGACTGTCTGATCGGCATGGGTGCCACGGTGCTCAACGGGGCCGTGATCGGGGCCGGCTCGCTGGTCGCCGCGCAGGCTCTGGTGCCCCAGGGGATGCGGGTCCCGCCGGGCTCACTGGTCGCGGGTGTCCCCGCGAAGGTCAAGCGTCCGCTGACGGACGAGGAGCGCGAGGGTATCTCACTGAACGGCGTCTTCTACGTGGAACTGGCGAAGGCGCACCGCGAGATCCACGAGTAGACCGGACAGATCCGACAGCTCCGGGCAGCCGCTCTACTCGGCGGCGGGGACCGGCTCCGGCTCCGCCGCACCGTGCCCGGTGGCCGCCTTCTTCGCCTTGCGGCGGACGATCAGCATCGAGGCGAGACCGATGAGCACCGCGGCGACCAGGCCGAGCCACGAGAAGCGCTTCAGCCAGGACTCGGCGACGACACCGACGTAGTAGATGACCGCCGTGGTGCCGCCGGCCCAGATGACGCCGCCGAGGACGTTGGCGATCAGGAACTTCCAGTACGGCATGCGCAGCACACCGGCGAGCGGGCCCGCGAAGATCCGCAGCAGTGCGATGAAGCGGCCGAAGAAGACGGCCCACATGCCCCACTTCTGGAAGGAACGCTCGGCAGTGGCGACGTGGGCCTCGCCGAAGTGTCTGGGGAACCTCGCGCCGAGCCAGGCGAGCAGCGGGCGTCCGCCCTTGCGGCCGATGGCGTAGCCGATGGAGTCGCCGACGATCGCGCCGAGGCTGGCACACGCGCCGAGGACGACCGGGTTGATACCGCCGTGCTGCGAGGAGAGCAGCGCCGCCGAGACCAGGACGATCTCTCCGGGCAGCGGGATACCCAGGCTCTCCACGCCGATGACCAGGGCCACGAGCGCGTAGATGCTGACCGCGGGCACCGTCTCGAGCCAGTCCTGGACGTGCAACGCCGGTTCCTCCCGTTTCGGTGTGCGTGACCGGGCGATCGCGTTTCGCGTGATCATCCGGGGTGGGTTCTCCCGGGGCGCCCGCCGGGAAGCCTACCTGGTCGGCTTGAACAGGGGCCGGGACGTGGGGCTCGTCACGCCCGCCGCCTCCAGCTCTCGTAGTGGTCGAGCAGGGTCTCCTCGACCGGGCGGTAGGTGATCCCCAGTTCCCGCACGCTCCTGCTGTTGTCCACGGCGAAGCGGATGCCGAGGTGCTTGCGGATGTAGTCCTGGGTGAGTCCGAAGGCCGGGCCGAGGACGCGGACCGGCCAGTGCGGGAGCGCATTGCGGGGCAGCCGGAGGGCGCGGGGATACCGGTCGCGGATGACGCGCGCCATGTCGTGGAACGACGTCATCGTCTCGGCCGCGACGATGTAGCGGCCCTTGGCGCCGCTGTGCTCCGCCGCCGCGATGTGCGCGTCCGCGACCTCGCGGACATCCGCCGTGGTGAAGCTGAAATCGGGGGCGCCGTAGAAGAAGTAGCCCTTGAAGAGTTCGTCCAGCAGGAACAGGCTGCCGGATTCCGACGCGGGGGTGAGGGACGGGCCGAGGACCAGGCCGGGGTTGACGGACACCAGACGCCATCGGTCCTGGGCCGCCTCAGCCGTCCAGGCCGCGCGCTCCGCGAGCGTCTTCGCGTAGTGGTACGGGTTGTTCTCGACGGTGCTGGTGGCGTTGAAGTACTTCTCCGACAGGACACCGCCGTCCATGCTCCGCACGTCGACGTAGTCGCCGAAGATCGCGCCGACGGTGGAGGTGAGGACGACCTTCTCGACCGTCGGTGTCCGTTCCACCGCCGCCAGCACGTTGCGCGTGCCGAGCAGGGCCGGGTCGACCATGTCCTTGCGGCCGTCCTTGATCCTCTCCGGCATCAGGAACGGCGACGCCACATGGAAGACCACATCGCAGCCGCTCATCGCCGCGTCGAAGGACCCCTCGGCCAGCAGGTCCGCCTCGAACAGCGTCAGCCTGCCGGGGAAGGCGTCCCGCATCTCGACGAGCGGCCGCGTCTTCGCCGCGTTCGAGGTCCCTCGTACGGTGGTGTGGACCCGGTAGCCCCTCTCCAGCAGCCGCCTCACCAGATGGCTCCCGACGAAGCCACTGCCACCGGTCACCAGAACAGCCGTCCGCCCGCGTACGCCCACGCTCGCACTCCTCGTTCCCGCTCCCCGGCGCGTCGCCGTGGCCTACGGGCGACGCGCGCGCCCCGCCCGTAGGCCAGGGTCGGGCACGGACGGCCCGAAGGGAACAGGTGCTCGCTCCCCAGCCAGGACCTCATGAGGTTCCGCAGGGCCGAACCGTCGGCCTCCTGGAACTCTCTTGCCCGTAACTCCCCCTGCGGGCAAGGGAGTTGATAGAACGGATCACCGACTTCCGTCCCAGCCCTCCCACAAGGAGCCCGATATGACGGTCACCGCCGAAGACATCTACGCGATGGCTCCGTACGCCAGGACCCTCGGAGTGCGCTTCACCGCCCTGTCGGCCGAGGGCGTGGACGCCGAACTCGACTTCGTACCCGAACTGTCCACCGCGGGCGGCGGGTTGCACGGGGGCGCGTTGATGGGCCTGGCCGACGTCGCCTCGGCGGTGTGCGCCGCGCTGAACGGCCCCGTGGGCGCCGTTCCCGCCACCACCACCTCAACCACCCATTTCCTGCGGCCGGTACGCGAGGGAGCCGCGTACGCCAAGGCCCGCGTCCTGCGGGTGGGACGCGACACGGCGGTGGTGGAGTGCGACATCGAGGACGACCGGCGCCGGCTCTGCACCCGGGTCACCCAGACGGTGACCCTGCGGGCGCCGCACGGCTGACCGGGGCCGGTCGGCCGTCAGCCGTCAGCCGTCAGCCGTCAGCCGTCAGCCGCACCGTATCCGTGACCGTGACCGAAGCGGGCGAGCCCCTGAAACGGCCGAGGGCCCCTATCGGGTCGTACGTCCCGATCGGGGCCCTGCGCGCGGGAGGGACTCAGCCGTTCGGGCGGAGCGTCCAGATGACCGTCATCTCACCGGTCACGGCGCCGTCACCGCGCTGGATGGCGATGGCGACGGGGAACTCGGGGCGCAGGCCCGCGTCGAGTTCGGCGACGACGTCGGCAGCGGGCCGGCCGAGCGTCGCGGTGGCCGTGACAGGGCCCATCGCGAGCTTCTTGTACGCGATCTCGGCACTGACCGCGAGCGGCACGGCACGGGAGAGCTGGTCCCCGAAGGCGGCGAGAACGATCGCCCCGCTCGCCGACTCCCCCAGCGTGAACATGGCACCGGCGTGCGGTCCGCCGACGTGGTTGTGGAACTCGCCCTGGTCCGGGAGCGCCACGACGGCCTTCTCCGGAGTGGTCTCCACGAACTCGAGGTTCAGGGTCCGCGCCATCGGCACGGTCGCGGCGAGCATCTCGCCGATCGTCATCTGGTCTGCGCTCATACCCCGATGTTACCCATGGGTAGCAATTATTGGCCAGCCCTCCCGTCCGGCGCGGAAGTCGATCAGCACGGATGTCGATCAGCACGGCAGACCGAGCCGCACTCCGGTACGGGCTTGAGCACCGTCCGCCTGCACGGCGACCCGACGGGTTCCTGAGCCGGGATCAGTCGGCACGCCAGGACGGGACAGAGGCCCCGGCCGGGATCAGGTGGAGTTCCGAGCCGGGATCAATGGGACAAGTGGCATGCCTGCGCGGTCGTTTCGGGGACCGCCGTGGCACCCGGGTCAGGGGCCCCTCTATCGTTACCAGCCATGTGGCCAGGACAGCAGCCGCCCGGGGGCGAGCAGAATCCGCAGGACCAGAACCCGTACCAGCAGCCGGGGTACCAGCAGCCGAATCCGTACCAGCAGCCCGGATACCAGCAGTCGGGGTATCCGCAGCCCGGTCCGTACGGACAGCAGCCGGGGCAGCCGCAGTGGGGAGCGCCGTCGGATCCTCTCGGCATGCCCCAGGCGTCCGGGGGCGGCGGCGGTGGCGGTGGCGGTGGCGGTGGCGGCAACAAGACGAAGATCACCGCGATCGTCGCGGCCTCGGCGGTCGTGATCGCGGCCGGAGTCACCGGATTCCTCGTCCTGGGCGGTGGCGACAAGGACGACAAGGCCGGGGGCGACCCGTCCGGGTCCCCGAAGACGTCGGCCTCCACCTCGGCGAGCGCGAGTGCGAGCGCGGCCAACCCGCGCGGCGGCGACGACGAGAAGGCGACGATCGACGGCTGGAAGGTCGTCGTGAACCCGAAGTGGGGCACCGCCTTCGACGTGCCGCCGGACTGGAAGGTCGAGACCCCCGGCACCTTCATCTTCTTCGAGGACAAGAAGAAGGGTGACGGTTCCGCCCTGATCGGCATGTCCGCGCCCGCCATCCTCAAGGAGAAGTGGTGCACCTCCGACGACGACAAGGACGGCCGCACGGACGACTCGTCGCTGGCGGCCGCGGGCACCAAGGGGCAGAGCGGCGCCAAGAACACCGACGACGTCGCGCGCAACGACTCGGCCTGGTGGGTCTTCGGCGGATACACGGACCAGAAGACCGCGTCGAAGAAGCTGCTCAGGATCGGCAAGCCCAAGGCGTACACGACGGCTTCGGGCGTCAGCGGCAGCGTCGTTACCACGTACTCGAGCGGCGTTCCCAAGAAGGGCAAGTGCGACTCCGACGGCGCCGCGACCACGTTCGCCTTCAAGAACTCGGCGGGCGACTTCGTCTCCTGGACGCTCTACGGCGCCAAGGGCGTGAAGGACGAGATCCCGGACGCGACCGTGAAGAAGATCCTCAGCACCGTACGGCTGCACGGCGACCCGACGGGTTCCTGACCCCACGGCCGGGGCACGGCCCCGGCCGCCCCGGCTCCCTCCGTCCCCGCGCGACTTCGGTCACCCCGGCTCCTCCTCCCCGGGCGGGAGCGGGGGAGGCCCGACGGAACGGAACGCACGCCTCCGGCGCCGCCGCGTGCGGGCGCGACGGTGGCGAAGATCTTGAGCACGGTGCGCCTCTCGAAGAACGCACCCACCGAGTGACGGAAGACCAGTCAAATTACTTGCTGGTAACGTTCGTGGTCACCGTCAACTCCATTGCACAGGGGGACACATGCTCGTCAAGCGCGCCATGCTCACCGGCGCCGCGGCAGCCGTCGCCGTCATTTTTCCTTTGACCGCCTCGCCCGCCTGCGCCGCGGGTTCGCAGGACACCCTGCACGTCGACACGGCCTGGGGCGAGGCCACCGGTTACTACACCTGGACCAGCCCCTGGTCGATCAGCCCCCTCAAGCTGCACCTGCAGGACCAGAAGTCGGACGGCCACAGTGTCGGGGTGCGGGTCATCACGAACAGCCACAACCGGGGCGTCACCTACTGGACCATGCACAAGGTGACCGGGGGCTACCTGTCGTCCGACGGCTGGGACACGTACGTGAAGTTCGAGGATCACGACAACATGTCCTCGGCCAGGATGCAGATGTGCCTCCTGGAGAAGGACGAGATCCTCTCCTGCGGTGAGGACGTGTCGAACAACCCGGGCAATTGGGACAACAGCTGACCGAGTTCAAGCGTCCGGGCCGGTGTCCGCGGACACCGGCCCGGCGTCGTCTCCGGTTTCCGGCGGGCGGTGGTCCGGCAGTGCGGTGAGCGACCGCGCAGAGGCCCGGTCCACCGCTCGGGTCTCCGCATGGCGCCCGGAGCGCGCGCGCCGGGTTTGGCAAGTCGAGCCCACGGCGGCGATAGTCTCCCGGTGACCTCAGCCGCCGACCTGTCCCGCCCCTCCCGCCGCCCTTCCTGGGCGGGCCGGAACTACAGCCTGCTGACCGCCGCCGCGGTCGTGACCAACCTGGGCGGCCAGGGTGCCCTGATCGCCTCGGCGTTCGCGGTGCTCGGCACGGGCGGCGACGGGGGTGACGTCGGCCTGGTGGCCGCGGCGCGCACCCTGCCGCTGGTGCTGTTCCTGCTGATCGGCGGAGCGGTCGCGGACCGGCTGCCCCGGCACCGGGTGATGGTCGCGGCCAACGCCCTCAACTGTGTGTCGCAGGCGGCGTTCGCCTTCCTGGTCCTCTCCGGTGAGGCACGGCTGTGGCAGATGATGCTGCTGTCGGCGCTCGGCGGCACCGGGCAGGCGTTCTTCAACCCGGCCGCCGAGGGCATGCTGATGTCCTCCGTCCGCGGGGAGCAGGCGAGCCGCGCGTTCGCGATGTTCCGGATGGCGATGCAGGGCGCCGGCCTCGGCGGCGCCGCCCTGGGCGGCGTGCTGGTGGCCGTGATCGGACCGGGCTGGGTGCTCGCCGTGGACGCGGTGGCGTTCGCGGTCGCCGGTGCGCTGCGTTCGTTCCTCGACGTCGGCCACATACCGCCGCGTGAGCCCGGCGGCGGGCTGTTCTCGGATCTGCGCGACGGCTGGCGCGAGTTCGTCGCACGGCCCTGGCTCTGGGCGATCGTGGCGCAGTTCTCCGTCGTGGTCGCGGTCGTCGGGGCCGCCGACGCGGTCTACGGTCCGCTCGTCGCCCGGGACAGCCTCGGCGGCGCGGGGCCCTGGGGGCTGGCGCTCGGCGCGTTCGGCGCCGGAACCGTCGGCGGCGCGTTGCTCATGACCCGCTGGAAGCCCCGTCGCCTGCTGTTCGCGGGCACGCTGTGCGTCTTCCCGCTCGCGGCGCCCGCCGCCGCCCTCGCGGTGCCCGTGCCGGTGGGACCGCTGTACGCCGTGATGTTCGTCAGCGGTCTGGCGATCGAGGTGTTCGGTGTCTCCTGGATGACGGCGCTCCACCAGGAGATCCCCGAGGACAAGCTCTCGCGGGTCTCGGCGTACGACTGGTTCGGGTCGATCGCGATGGTCCCGCTGGCCACGGCGCTGGCGGGTCCCGCGGAGCAGGCCTTCGGCCGGACATCCGCGCTGTGGGGCTGCGCGACGCTGGTCGCGGTGGTCACGGCGGCGGTGCTGTGCGTGCCGGACGTCCGGAATCTGACGCGGCGGACCCGGCCGGTGGCACAGGGCGCTCCCGCTCCGGCACATGGCGCTCCCGCTCCGGTGCCGGGCACGGGGCTCGCGTCAGCCGATGCCGAAGGCTCCGCCGGGCGGCTCGGGTGACGGCACCGCGTCCTCGTCGCGCACCGGAGCCGCCCCGCCGATGAAGTGCCGCAGTCCGGGGCCGTGTTCGACCCGGGCCGGAAAGGCGTCGGCAGCGGTACGACGGGCCAGCGCGGCCGTGTCGAGCGGGCGGTGCGAGGCAACCAGGACGGCGTTGCCGAAACGCCGGCCGCGCAGCACGCCGGGTTCGGCGATGAGGGCGATCTCCTCGAACACCGTGGAGAACGTGGCGAGTTGGGACCGGAGGAAGGCGAACGGCGCCGCGTCCGCGAGGTTGGCGAGGTAGACACCGTCGGGGCGCAGCACACGCTCGGCGGCGCCCGCGTAGGCGGTGGATGTCAGGTGCGCCGGTACCCGCGAGCCGCCGAAGACGTCCGCGATCAGGATGTCCGCGGTGCCGGGCGCGGCGGCCTCGATCCAGTTGCGGGCGTCAGCGCGGTGCAGTTCGATGCCCGTGCCGTCGGGCACCGGCAGACACTCGACGATCATCTCCAGCAGTCCCTTGTCCGCCTCCACCACGTCCTGCCGTGAGCCGGGTCGGGTGGCCGCGACGTAGCGGGGCAGGGTGAGCGCCCCGCCGCCGAGGTGCAGCACGTCCAGGGCGCGTCCCGGTTCCGTGACCGTGTCCAGCACATGCCCGAGGCGCCGCGTGTACTCGAACTCCAGGTGGGTCGGCTCGTCGAGATCGACGTACGACTGGGGCGCGCCGTCCACGGTCAGCAGCCACGCCCGCTCGCGGTCCACGTCGGGCATCAGCTTGGCGGTCCCGTGATCCACGGCCCGCGTCACGGGTATCGGCTCGTCCACGGGTCCATTGTGCGGCACCGGCGACGGCACGAACGGGTGCCCGCCCTGTCATGGCGGGCACCCGCGTCCCCGTACCGGCAGGCCGTCGGCCCGACCGATGCACCGACCGGGCGACAACCGACCGGCCTCCCGCGCCGGACGTCAGCCGACCGACCTACGGGACCGGAGGTCAACCGACCAGACTCCCGGACCGGACGTCAATCAACCGACCTCCCGGACCGGACGGCGGCCGACCAGACTCCCGGACCGGGCGTCGACCGACCGGACCCCCGCGCCGGACGTCAACCGGCCGACCTACCGGTCCGGGCGTCAGCCGACCGATGTCACCGTCCCGGCGCCGACCGTCCGGCCGCCCTCCCGGATCGCGAAGCCGAGGCCCGGCTCCAGCGGCACCTCGCGGCCGAGCTCGACCGTCATCACGACGGTGTCGCCGGGCCGGGCGACGGCACGCTCGCCGAGGTCGACGTCGCCGACCACGTCCGCGGTGCGGATGTAGAACTGCGGCCGGTACCCGGTGGAGACCGCGGTCGTACGGCCGCCCTCGCGCGTCGACAGGACGTACACCCGCGCCGTGAAACGGCTGCTGGGTACGACGCTGCCGGGCGCGGCGGCGATGTGTCCGCGGCGGACCGCGTCGCGGGGCACACCGCGCAGCAGCAGCGCCACGTTGTCGCCGGCCTGCGCCTCCGCCATGGGCTTGCCGAACGTCTCCAGGCCGGTGACCACCGTGTCGACACCGGCGCCGAGCACCTCGACGCGGTCGCCGACGCGGATCGTGCCGCGCTCCACGGCACCGGTGACGACCGTTCCGCGTCCGGTGATGGTGAGCACGTTCTCGACCGGCATCAGGAACGGCGCGTCGAGATAGCGCTCGGGCATCGGCACGTAGGTGTCCACCGCGTCGAGCAGCGCGTCGATCGCCGCGGTCCAACGGGGGTCCCCCTCAAGGGCCTTGAGGCCGGACACCCGCACGACGGGTACCGCGTCGCCCCCGTAGCCCTGCGCGGAGAGCAGCTCGCGGACCTCCAGCTCCACGAGGTCGGCGAGCTCCTCGTCCGCCATGTCGGCCTTGTTCAGGGCGACGACGATGTGGTCGACGCCGACCTGCCGGGCGAGCAGCACGTGTTCGGCGGTCTGCGGCATGATCCCGTCCAGCGCGGACACGACGAGGATCGCCCCGTCGAGCTGGGCCGCGCCGGTGACCATGTTCTTGACGTAGTCGGCGTGGCCCGGCATGTCCACGTGCGCGTAGTGCCGGGTGTCGGTCTCGTACTCGACGTGCGCGATGTTGATGGTGATGCCGCGGGCGGCTTCCTCCGGCGCGCGGTCGATCCGGTCGAACGGGACGAAGGTGCCGGAGCCGCGCTCGGCGAGGACCTTGGTGATGGCGGCGGTCAGGGTGGTCTTGCCGTGGTCGACGTGACCCATGGTGCCGATGTTCAGGTGCGGTTTGGTGCGCACGTAAGCCGTCTTGGGCATGGCTGTACCTCGAAGCCTCTTCAGTGTCAGCGGAGCTGAGTGATGGCCCCGGCGCGCTCGGGCCGGGACGGGGACCCCCAGGAGTTACCGACCCTCCCCCTGCGGGGTCCGCCGGACAATCCGGGAAGGGTCAGCTTCGGGCGCCGTCGACGGCTGCCGTGACGATCGGGACGGCAGCCTTCGGCGCATCCGCGACCGCGGATGCTGCGAGGAGGAAGGCGTACCGGAACATGAGGAGATCATCGCCGACGCGTCCGCCCACGTCGAATGGTTTTCGGTGCCCTGTGGACGGGTTCGGTGCGGGCGCTACGGATGGTGCGGGCGGTGCGTCGGGAGCCCGCGGGGTACGGGGAACGGGGCCGCGTCCGCCACGTCAGGGGCCGATGTTCTTCAGCGCCTCGCGCACGGACAGCGGAGCGAGCCTCTCCCGCTCCGCGGCCACGAAGTCCCGTACCGCCCGCGGATCGGTCTTGGCGTACTCGCGCAGACACCATCCGATGGCCTTGCGGATGAAGAAGTCGGGATGGCCCGACCGGCGGACGCAGTACGCGAAGAGGCGTCCGGTGTCGGTGGCCTCCTTGTGACGGAGCTGGTGGAGCAGCGCGGTACGGGCGACCCACAGGTCGTCGTCCTCGATCCAGGCGTCCATGTCGGTCCGCAGCCGCGGGTCGGCCGCCACCAGGCCTCCCACCACGTGCGCGGCGAGCGGGTCGACGGTGTCCCACCAGGAGGCGGTGGAGACGAGGTGCCGTGCCACCGGCAGGAAGTCCGACGACAGGCGCGTCACGTGGCGGCGCAGGTAGTCGACGGCGAAGTACTGGTACTCGCGTTCCGGCAGCCGCCAGCAGCGCAGGGCGAGCGCCGCGCAGTCCGTCTCATCGGGCCGGGCGGTGTCCAGGAGCACCGTCCGGGACAGGACACGGCGCTGGGGCGTCGCCAGCCCGAGAAAGGGGGCGATGTCCTTCATGTACGCGCGCATCGACGCGGCCCGCCGGGGGTCGGCGGCCGTCGGATAGACGGTCGTGAGCCGTTCCAGGACGGTGTCCGCGAGGACGCTGTCCGGTGCCTCGAAGCACGCACCGGATGTTCCGGAAGCCGTGACGCCCATGAGACGAACCATACGGCGATCACATACGTACGTCGGCTAGTGTCACCGGAATGCTCGATGCCACCACCCGCTCTGGGGGCACCGCCACGGCCACTCCCCAGGCCGCCGCCACGGAGCTCACCGCCGCCGACCCGGTCGTGGGCACGGAGATCGCCGTCGCCGCACCCGCGGTCCTGACCGCCGCACGCACCGGCCTGCCCGCACGCTTCCTGAGAGCGCTGGTCTCGCCCTGGTCGCGGCTCTCCCTGCTGGTCGTGCTGCTCGCGGCGGCCGGGTCGAGCGTGCTCCTCCTCGATCCGCAGCGGCTGCTCGCCGACGGCTGGCCGCCCCAGCTCGGCGGCGCCGCGGCGGTTGTCGCGTTCGCCGCGGCGTACGGGATGTGCACGGTCGCCTTCGTCCCCAGACCGCTGCTCAATCTGGCGGCCGGAGCTCTGTTCGGCTCCCAACTGGGCCTGGGCACCGCCCTGGTGGGCACGGTGCTCGGCGCCGGTGTCGCCTTCGGCCTCGGCCGGATCCTCGGGCAGGACGCGCTGCGGCCACTGCTGCGGGCCCGCTGGCTGAAGGCGGCGGACGGTCAGCTCAGCCGGCACGGCTTCCGCTCGATGATGGTGGCCCGGCTGTTCCCCGGTGTGCCGTTCTGGGCCGCGAACTACTGCGCGGCCGTGTCCCGCATGGGCTGGCTGCCGTTCCTGGTCGCGACGGCGCTCGGCTCGATCCCGAACACCGCCGCGTACGCCGTCGCCGGTGCCCGTGCGTCGGCGCCGACGTCCCCGGCCTTCCTGATCGCGATGGCCTTCATCGCGGTCCCCGCCCTCGCCGGAACGGCGGTCGCCTGGCGCAAGCGCCACCACCTGCGCGGCCACTGAGACACCGCGCCGCGACGGGCGCACTCCCACCGGAATCCACGCCCGCCACGGGCCGCCTCCCTTCGGAATCCACGGCCGGCGCGGGCCGCACTCCGTCCGGAGTCCGCAGCCGCTACGGGCGCACCGCCTCCAGGATCATCGCGTTCGCCAGTCCGCCCGCCTCGCACATCGTCTGCAGCGCGTAACGGGCCCCGCGGGCGCGCATCGCGTGGACAAGGGTCGTGGTGAGGCGGGTGCCGCTCGCGCCGAGCGGGTGGCCGATCGCGATGGCCCCGCCGTGCACGTTGACCCTGGACAGATCGGCGCCCGTCTCCTGCTGCCAGGCGAGGACGACGGCGGCGAAGGCCTCGTTCACCTCGAAGAGGTCGATGTCGCCGAGGTCCAGCCCAGCCCTGCGCAGCACCTTCTCGGTGGCCGGGATGACGCCGGTGAGCATCAGCAGCGGGTCCGAACCGGTGACGGCGAAGCTGTGCAGCCGGGCGATGGGCCGCAGCCCGAGGCGTGCGGCGGTCTCGCCCGAGGTGATGAGCACGGCGGACGCGCCGTCGTTGACCGGGCTCGCGTTCCCGGCCGTGACCGACCAGTCGATCTGCGGGAAGCGCTCACCGAAACCCGGGTCGTAGTACGCGGGCTTCAGCCCGGCGAGTATCTCCGGGGTACTGCCCGGACGGACGCACTCGTCCCGGGTGACACCCTCCAGGGGCGCGATCTCGGCGTCGAACAGACCGCCGCTCCACGCCTCGGCAGCCTTCTCGTGCGAGCCGACGGCGAAGGCGTCCATACGCTCGCGGGTGATGCCCCACTTGGCTGCGATGAGCTCGGCGCTGATGCCCTGCGGCACCAGGCCCTCGGGGTAGCGCCCGGCGACCCCGGGGCCGAAGGGATCCGCGCCCGCCGGCACGTTCGACCACATCGGCACCCGGCTCATCGACTCCACACCGCAGGCCACGACCATGTCGTACGCCCCCGACATCACGCCCTGCGCGGCGAAGTGCACGGCCTGCTGGGACGAGCCGCACTGACGGTCCACCGTCGTCGCGGGGACCGTCTCCGGGAAACCCGCCGACAGCACCGCGTACCGCGTGGTGTTCATGGCCTGCTCACCGACCTGGTCGACGGTGCCGCCGATGACGTCGTCGATCAGCGCGGGGTCGATACCGGTGCGCTCGACGAGGGTGCGAAGGGTGTGGGCGAGGAGTTCCACGGGGTGGACGTGGGCGAGGGAGCCGTTCGGCTTGCCCTTGCCCACGGGAGTGCGTACGGCTTCGACGATCACGGCGTCACGCATGGGATGCCTCTCAGGTCTCTGAGGTCGGGGAACCGGCGACCGGACGGATCCGGCCTTCGAACCCGGTGAGTTTGATTTTCCAACTCTCCAAGTGACCCAAGAGTAACCCAGTGAGTTGGAACATCCAACCCACCTCCGTAGACTGGCCGCATGAAGGACCCTCGCCCCTGCTCGATCGCCGCGACACTCGCCCTCGTCGGCGAGAAGTACTCCCTGCTGGTCCTGCGCGAGGTGTCGCTCGGCGCCACCCGCTTCGACCAGCTGGTGCGCAACACCGGCGCCCCTCGCGACGTGCTGACGACCAGGCTGAAGCGACTCGTGGACGCCGGGCTGCTGGAGAAGGCGGAGTACAGCGACCGCCCCAGGCGCTACGAGTACCGGCCCACCCGGGCGGGCCTCGAACTGGAACCCGTCCTGCTGACGCTCATGGCGTGGGGAGACCGGCATCTCCAGGAGGACGGCTTCCGCCCCATGGTGCTGGAGCACACCTGCGGCCACGAACTGGTCCCCCAGGTGGTCTGCCAGGAGTGCGGAGAACGGGTCGAGCACGAGGATCTCACGGCACACCCCCAGGCCCCGGGCTGGACGGTGACCGGTCCGGCCGCGGCCTAGCCGCCGCCACCGGGGGACGCGAACGCAGACACAGACGCAGACACCGGCGGCGGGCGGCGGGCGGCGGGCGGCGGGCGGCGGGCGGCGGGCGGCGGGCGGCGGGCGGCGGGCGGCGGGCGGCGGGCGGCGGGCGGCGGGCGATGCTACGGCCTAGTCGGCCGTCTCGTAGACGTCGAGCCGTCCGCACATTCCGAACCGGCCCCGCACGGAAGGCCGTTCGGCCCGGACGATGGCCGCGGCGAGATGCGACGCGTCACCCCGCTCCAGCCGGTCGAGCTGGTCCCCGGTGGTCGCGGCGGCGGCCTCGGCGCCGCGCCGCCACCGGTCGCGCCACTCCGCGAGGCGTGGCCGCACCAGGGCGGCGGCGGCCCGGTGGAACGCCGCCAGCGGCGCGGGTCCGTCCGCGTCGCGCAGCGCGCCGTACCCCTCCAGGGCGAGGTCACGGCGGGCACGGGCGAAGCGTGCCCGCTCCTCCTCGGGCGCGTCCGCGGGGACGACGGTGGCCGCCGCGTAGGTGCCGGGATCGGTCAGGTACTCCGGAGGCAGGGTGATGACCGCGTCGCCCGCCTCCGGCAGGCCGTTGTTCTGCATGATCACGGTGATGCGCAGATCGCCGTCGTTGACGAGCCGGTGGATCGCGCCCGGGGTGAACCAGACCACCGCACCCGGCACGAGGGGCGTCACCCCGTACCCCGACGCGGTCAGCGTCTGGACCGAGCCGCGCCCGCCGGTGACGACGTACGCCTCCGAACAGGTCAGGTGCAGATGGGGCGTTCCGCCGCACACACCGTCGGCCGCGGGCCAGTCGTACACCCGCAGACGCGACACGGCCACCGCGCCCGGAAGCCCGGGGAATCCGGGAGGCTCGGCGCTCACCAGGGGTGCTCCGCAAGGTACTTGACGATGTCCTCGCGCTCCCAGGACCCGTCGGCGACGACCACCCGGTAGCGGCGGGTGAGTGTGTCGCCGGGCGCGAGTTCCAGTTCATCGAAGAAGGCCAGGGACGGTGCGACCGCGGCGAAGGGTTCGTTGCGCACGAACCAGTGGGCCGGGTGGGCGCCCCGCGACCCGTCGTGGTCGTTCTCGGGCGCGTGCGCGAAGACGAGGGTGGCGTGACCGTCCCGGCCGTCGTGCTCGCCCGAGTACGCGAGCCAGGGAGCCTGTCGCCCCATCAGGTCGGGCCCCTCCGATTCCGGTCCGACGACCCGCCCGTCCCGGAAGCCGCGCGGTCCGCGCCAGAACAGGCCCGTGTAGCCCGCCATTCGGCGCCCCGCGGTGGTCGGACTGCCGAAACGCAGCGGCTCCGCGCGGCGGTTGGTGACGGCGGTGGTCCAGGTCAGCGCCCAGGAGCCCGCCCCGGGATCGACGTCGGACACCTCGATCCGGCGCGTCTCCTCGGCCCACGGCTCACCGCTGTACGGATGCCAGGTGAGCCGCTCGGAGATGACAGCGTCGCCGCCCTCCGCGACGAGCTCGTCGAAGGCGACATGCTCCATCGACCCGACGCGCTCCGGGAGTTCGAGATACCCCTTTCCCGGGACGTAGGTGTTGCCGCCCCACAGGTTCTGGCCGGAGAGGTGCGAGGCCGTCATCTGGAGACCCTTGTGCCAGCGGTGGTCGTTCGGGCGGTAGTCCGTGACGACGTCGCCGGCCAGCGTCCGCAAGGGGTGCAGGTAGGGCTTCGGGGACTCCCAGGCGGCTTCCGGTCGGTAGACGTAGTTCAACAGCTCGACGCCGGTGGAGACTTCCCTGATCGCGACGCGCTCCCCGTGCGTGTGGACGATCCGCAGGGCTGACCCCGACAGCTCGCTCATGCCCTGGCCTCCGCGCCCGCACTCGTACGGGCGGGCTCGGCGGGCGCCCAGCCGGGAGCGCCGCCGTGCAGCGCCGTGTAGTACGGGTCCCCCGGGCCGATCTCCCCCGCGCGGACGGTCGTGTCCGTGAACGCCGACTTGTAGAGCGCGGTGATCAGTTCGAGGCTGGTCCGCCCGTCGGCGCCACTGCCGCGCGGCCGTTCGCCCGCGCGCATGCTCGCGACGAGATCCCGCAACTGCGCGAGGTGCGAACTGGGCACGTCCGCGCCGAAGTCGCGCCAGGCCGCGGCGTCCGCATCCGGCACGCCGGGCGCCGGGGTGATCCGCCAGTCGTCGTTGCGGTGGCCGTACAGGTGGGTGAGTTCGACGGTGGCGCGCTCGCAGTCGACACGGATGCGGCTGACCTCGTCGGGGCTCAGAACGCTGTTGACGACGGTCGCCAGGGCGCCGTTCGCGAAGCGGACCAGAGCGGTCGAGACGTCCTCCGTCTCCACGTCGTGCACCAGACGGGCCGCCATCGCGCGCACCTCGGTCCACGGCCCCAGCAGTTCCAGGAGCAGATCCATCTGGTGGATACCGTGCCCCATCGCGGGCCCGCCGCCCTCGGTCGCCCAGCGGCCGCGCCAGGGGACCGCGTAGTAGGCGGCGTCGCGGTACCAGGTGGTCTGGCAGTGCGCGACGAGCGGCCGGCCCATGGCCCGCTCCGCGATCAGGCGCCTCACGTGCCGGGCGCCCGAGCCGAAACGGTGCTGGAAGACGATCGCGGCGTACGGCCCGCCGTCGGTGCCCTCCGCCGCCCGGACCGCGTCGAAGTCGGCGAGCGTCGGCACGGGCGGCTTCTCGCACCACACCCACGCTCCCGCCCGCAGGGCCGCGACGGTCTGCTCCCTGTGCAGAGTGGGCGGGGTGCAGACCGCGACCAGATCGGGCCGCCGCTCCTCCAGCATGCGGTCCAGGTCGGTGTACGCGTGCGGAATGCCCGCACGGGCGCAGAACTCCCGTACCGCGCCCTCGGCGACGTCCACCGCGGCGACGATCTCCGTCTCGCCCTCCTCGGCGAGCCGGGCGAGTGCGGGGTGATGACTCCCCCGGGCGATGGCACCCGCGCCGACGACGGCGACCCGGACACGGCGGCCGTCGAGGGGTGTGCGCGGTGCGTGCCTCGTCGAGGCCCGGGAGTCGTTCGCGGTACGGGATGCGGTCATCTACCTGATCAGCGCTCCATCGGACGTGAGGTCGGACAACGGCCCGCGCCTGTCGCCACCGGCCGGACGCGTCCCGCGGACCGAACGCGCACCGGTCGCAGCAAGCGCTTTCCCGCCGCTGCAACGTAAGCCGGGGCCGGGCGGCGGGTCAACACCCCGGTCACCGCGCGGTCACGCCCCGCAGCCCCCGTGGCCGGGCCCTCGCACGCGGAGGTTAGGCTGCCCTCAGTGCCCGCGATCACCCCGCACCGCGGTCCGGCGCGCCCGTCTCCCAGCACCTGCTCACCGGCTCCAGCTCCCTTCCCGTCCCCCGTCGCCGACCCCATCTCCCTTTCCACGATCAGCACTTGGACGACGTAACTTCATGTCTTGGTTTGAATCCCTCATCCTCGGACTCGTCCAGGGGCTGACCGAATTCCTTCCCGTCTCCTCCAGCGCGCATCTGCGGCTCACCGCGGCGTTCGCGGGCTGGCAGGACCCCGGTGCCGCGTTCACGGCGATCACGCAGCTCGGTACGGAGGCGGCGGTCCTGATCTACTTCCGCAAGGACGTGGGGAGGATTCTGTCGGCGTGGTTCCGCTCGCTCGTGAACAAGGCGATGCGCGGCGACCAGGACGCGAGGACGGGATGGCTCGTGATCGTCGGCTCGATCCCGATCGGGGTGCTCGGGATCACGCTCAAGGACCAGATCGAGGGACCGTTCCGCGATCTCCGGGTCACCGCCACGATGTTGATCGTGATGGGCGTGGTCATAGGCGTCGCCGACCGGCTCGCGGCACGCGACGAGACGGGCGGCAGACACCGGGCGGCCAAGCAGCGCAAACTGCTTGAGGACCTGAACACCAAGGACGGTCTGCTGTACGGCGCCTGCCAGGCGATGGCCCTGATCCCCGGGGTCTCCCGCTCCGGCGCCACCATCAGCGGCGGCCTCTTCATGGGCTACGGCCGTGCTGCGGCGGCCCGTTACTCCTTCCTCCTCGCCATGCCCGCCGTCCTCGCCTCCGGCACCTTCGAACTCAAGGACGCGGCGGCGGAGGGCCACGTCTCCTGGGGGCCCACCCTGTTCGCGACGGTCATCGCCTTCGCGGTCGGCTACGCGGTGATCGCCTGGTTCATGAGGTTCATCTCCCACAAGAGCTTCATGCCGTTCGTCTGGTACCGGATCGCGCTCGGTTTCGTCATCATCGGGCTGGTCGGCACCGATGTGCTGAGCCCGCACGCCGCCGAATCCGCCGGCTGAACCGGCCGTTCGTCCGCGGGGACGGCGCTGTAGGCCGTCTGGCCGAACACTTCTGCGGACTTTGGTGATGCGTTTTAGCGTGGTCTCCCCGACTGAAGTGAAGGTGGATCATGCCGAAGGAACCGACGCTGGGCCGCTTGGGCACGGAGGCGCGCAGTGTGAAGTTCCCGGACGGCAGTCGCGGGATCATCCTGGTCAAGGCGGGAATCCCGCAGGACGAGGCGGACGCGCTCGCGGCGCGCGTGTGGGCCGAGCGTGCGGAGGCGAGCGCGCCGAAGGGCTGAGCCCGCGACAGAACCCCGGATCGCCCCGGGCGGGTTCGAGCGCGTCCGCCCGACGCCGTTCCGCGTCGCTCCCGCGTGCGTCCCGACGGCTCTCACGCGTGAACGCGGACCGGGGCTCGCGGCGGGGCCGCTCGTCGGCCGCTGTCCCGGGGCAGCGCCGCCACAGGGACAACTTGCGCCCGGGGAAAGGCAGTTCGGCACACCGCGGAGTACCGGCCGGATCCGCCGTGACGAAGCACATATGGCTTGAGTAGCCGCCCGGTAGCGCAGTGTCAGTCCTTGCGCCTAGGGTGGTGCTCATGTCCCCCGATGTCACTCCGCCTGGTTCCGTGCGGTCTGCTGCCGCGTTGAACGAACAGATCCGCGCCCTGTGGACGCGGACGGGCGGCTCCCTGTCCGCACAGGAGCGGGCGGAGTACGAGCTGTTGGTCGTGAAGTGGGCCGAGGCGATACGCGGCGAGATCATCGAGGCGGCGTAGGCCCGTCCGCGGCTCCGGAGCGCCCTGACCGAACCGCCCGCCCGACCACCGCGGGAACCGGCGACGACGACGTGCCCGTCCGCCGCGAGCGGTGTACCGGTCATGGCCGCGAGCCCGCGGCTGCCGCTCCTGACGATCGTGACCCGCCCGACACCTAATATCCCCGCACAGCCCTTGGCGTGGCAGGCCAGGTGGCCAACACTGAGCCGATGACGCAGCGTGTGGAGCTCGCGACCGTGCTGGACCGGTTCGCCGTGGACGAGATCGTCACCGCGTACGCGGTGGCAGTGGACGACGGCGACTGGGGGGCGTACCGGGGGCTGTTCACGACTGAGGGCCGCGCCGACTACCGCTCGGCGGGCGGCATCGAGGGCGACGCCACCGCGGTCGCCGGATGGCTCGCGCAGAGCCTGGAACTGTTCGCGATGCGCCAGCATCTGATCGTCAACCGGCGCCTGCGGTTCGGCGTCCTGGATCAGGACACCGGCGACACGGCCCAGGTGCAGGCGGACTACATCAATCCCATGCGGTTCGCCGGCCAGGACGGCGAGTCCACCGCGCCCGACCTCGTGTGCGGTGGCCGGTACGCCTTCTCACTGCTGCGCACGAACGACGGCTGGCGACTGAGTCGGGTGGTCGTCCAGGAGAAGTGGCGCCGGCTGCCGCAGCCCCGGCACACGCCCGCGACCACCTGACCCACCCGCGCGGGCACGCACCCGTGAACACCGTGCGCGCCCCGGCGTCGGCACACACCCGTGGACCCCCTGAGAGCCACCCTGCCGACTCCCACCCGTGAACACGGGGCCCGCCCCCGCGGCCTGGGGCGCTTCCCGGCCGGCGCGCCCCCGCCGGTCCCGATGCCCCCTGTCGGAGATCGCCGGCGACGCGCACACTGGAGGGACCACGGGGCAGGGAGGCGACGGATGAAGAGGCCCGACCGTGTACTCGGCCCATGGCTGGTCTCCCCTCGACGGCGCGGTGTCGTCGCCACGCTGGCGGGAGCGCTGCCCATGCTCGCCTTCCCCGCCCCTTCCTGGTGGTGGTTCGCGTACGTGGCGCTGGTGCCCTGGATCCTGCTGGCCCGCTCGGCCCCCACGGGCAGGCGTGCCGCGTACGACGGCTGGCTCGGCGGGTTCGGTTTCATGCTGGCCGTCCACCACTGGCTGCTGCCGAGTCTGAATGTCTTCCTGGTGGTCATAGCGGCGCTGCTCGGCGCGCTGTGGGCCCCCTGGGGCTGGCTCGTCCGGCGGTTCCTGGCCGGAGTGCCCTCACCGGGCCGGGTCGGTGCCGCCCTCCTCGTCCTGCCGTCGGGGTGGCTGATGGTGGAACTCGTCCGGTCCTGGCAGGGACTGGGCGGTCCCTGGGGTCTGCTCGGATCCAGTCAGTGGCAGGTGGAGCCCGCGCTGCGGCTGGCCTCGGTCGGCGGGGTGTGGCTGCTCAGCTTCCTGGTGGTGGCGGTCAACGTCGCGGTCGCCGTGCTGGTCTCGGTGCGCGAGTCCCGTATGCCCGCCGTGGCCGGACTGGTCGCGACCGCCGCCGCGACCTCGGCGGCCTGGGTGTGGTCGCCGCGTCCGGAGGTCGACGGCCGGGTGCGGATCGCGGTCGTACAGCCCGGTGTCGTGGACGGCAGCACGAGCGGTGACAAGCGCTTCGCGCGCGAGGAGGTACTGACCAGGCAACTCGCCGGGCAGGGCGCCGACCTGGTGGTCTGGGGCGAGAGCAGCGTCGGCTTCGACCTGGCCGACCGGCCCGATCTGGCGCGCCGCGTCACGGCGCTGTCCCGCGAGGTCGGCGCCGACATCCTGGTGAACGTGGACGCGCACCGCTCCGACCGGCCCGGCATCTACAAGAGCTCGGTCCTGGTGGGGCCACAGGGCCCTACCGGCGACCGCTACGACAAGATGCGGCTGGTCCCGTTCGGCGAGTACGTGCCCGCGCGTTCCCTGCTCGGCTGGGCCACCTCCGTCGGCAAGGCGGCGGGCGAGGACCGCAGGCGGGGCACCGAGCAGGTGGTGATGAACGTCGGACACGGGCTGCGCGTCGGCCCGATGATCTGCTTCGAGACGGCTTTCCCCGACATGAGCCGCCATCTCGCCCAGGACGGCGCCGAGGTGCTGGTGGCCCAGTCCTCGACGTCGACGTTCCAGCACAGTTGGGCGCCCGAGCAGCATGCCTCGCTCGCCGCGCTGCGCGCCGCCGAGACCGGCCGCTCCATGGTGCACGCGACACTGACGGGCGTCTCCGCGGTCTACGGCCCGAGCGGTCGGCGCATCGGCTCCTGGCTCGGCACGGACGCGAGCAGCGCGGTGGTCTACGAGGTTCCACTGGCCCGGGGTGTCACCCCGTACGTCCGGTTCGGCGACTGGCCGGTGCACGGCGCCCTGCTGGTGATGGCGGCGCTGTGCGTGACGGAGGGAGCGCGCGCGTTCAGACTGCGGCGGACCGCTCCTGAACCGCTCGTACCACCCGCTCGCACAGCTCATGAGTCGCCAGCGCGTCCCGGGCGCTGAGCACCTTGCCCGCCCGCACCGCGTCGAGGAACGCGAGGACCGCCTGCTCGATCCCGCGCTGTCTGGCCACCGGCACCCAGTCGCCGCGCCGTCGTACGGTCGGCTGCCCCTTGTGGTCGATCACCTCGGCGAGGTTGACCACCTGGCGCTTGGTGTCCTGACCCGACACCTCGAGGATCTCCTCGCTCGAACCGCTCAGCCGGTTCATCACACCGAGGGCCGTGAATCCGTCTCCGGCGAGCTGGAGCACGACGTGGTGCAGCAGCCCGCCCTCGGCACGGGCCCGCACGGTCACGTCGTCGACCGGGCCCGGCACCAGGAACCGCAGGGTGTCGACGACGTGGATGAAGTCGTCGAGGACCATGGCGCGGGGCTCCTCGGGCAGCCCCGTGCGGTTCTTCTGCATCAGGATGAGCTCGCGCGGATGCTCGACGCACTGGGCGTAGGCGGGCGCGTGACGCCGGTTGAAACCGACCGCGAGGCTGACGTTCCGCTCCTCCGCGAGGCGTACCAGCCGCTCCGACGCGGCGAGCTCGTAGGCGAGGGGCTTGTCGACGTACGTCGGTACGCCCGCCTCCAGCAGCCGCGTGACGATCTCCGGGTGGGCGACCGTGGCAGCGTGCACGAAAGCCGCGCCGAGGTCCTGGGCCAGCAGGTCCGTCAGGTCGGTGTGGCGCTGCGCCCGCGGCAGGTGGAGGCTGTCGGCGATCCGGTCGAGTGTGCTGGGCGTCCGCGTCTGCAGATGCAGTTCGATCCCGGGCTGCACGCCGAGCACCGGCAGATACGCCTTCTCCGCGATGTCGCCGAGTCCGATGCAGCCGACCTTCACCAGGGTCTCCTTCAGTCGCAGAGCGGGTCCCGTCGGAAGCATACGGCCGTCGCCGCGACCGCCGTCCGGTGATGCCGCCTCGGCCGCGCGGCACGAGCCCGGGCTCGTCCCGGCCGAGGCGGGGATCGCCGTACCGCGCAGGGTGACCACGGCGTGGGCGCTCCCGCTGTTCGTCCGGGCCGCCCGGAGGGCCTTCCGGGCGATGGCGGCCGTTCGAGTCCCCGGTACGCGCCGTGGGCGCCCGGGACGGCCGACCGGGCCGGTCCGGATGGGTGGGCCGGCACGACGGTGTCCCCCGGCAGCCTGTCAGCTCGCCGACGTCCGTGCCCGCCGGAGGGGCGGAAGGATCACCCGTGCGGGGCATCCTGTGCCTCTCCGCTCCCCCAAAGCGGTCGGGAACCAGCAGAGTTGCGCGGGTGTATCGAACGACGACGACCGCGACGCTCCTGGTCGCCGTGGCAGTCACCGCCCTTTCGGGCTGTGTGACCGTCCAGCGGCCACCCGCCTCCGGCTCCCCTTCCGCCCCGGCCCGGCCCGCCGCGCCGCATCCGGACGGCAGGGCGAAGCCCAAGAACATGCAAGAACCGGCGCGGGAGGCGCTGGAGCGCGTCGGCCCCTCACGGAAGCCATCTCCCGACGCGGAGACGTCACGGCGGGCGGCTCCCCCGTCCCAGGCCGTGGCACCCCCGGCTCCTCCGCGGCCCGCCCGCCCGGTCCCGCGCCAGGAACCCCGGCAGGCGAAACCCCGAGTCGCCGGCCCGCCCGGCGCCCCCACCCTTCCGAAGCGTTCGAACGTGTGCGCCCTCGGCAAGAAGTTCGGGGGCTGGGGCGCGGACAGTCCGGAGGCGGTCATCTGCGTGAAGGCCTACGGAAACTGACGGTGTCCCGGGACCGGCGGGACGGCTCAGGGCCGCTGTCTCGGCGGCCCCAGGGTCTCGCCCCCGGAGCCGCCGAAGCGGCCGGTCTCCGGCGCGGTGCCGGTGTCCCGGAGTCTCAGCTCCAGGCGGCCGATCGCCGCGCGCACACCGTCCCCGTACCGGTCGTCCGCGAGGGCGCCGACCGCGGCGCGGGCCCGGCGCAGATGCGTGCGGGCGGCCTCGGAGCGGCCGAGCTTCGCGTAGTCGGCGGCGAGGTTCAGATGCAGCGAGGGATAGAACGCGCGCACGGCGAGGGACTGGTGGGGCTCGGCGACCCGGCCGTCCGTCAGTTCCTCGGCCGCCGACAGAGCGCGCAGGTCCCAGGCGAGTTCGTCCGTGGGGTCGTCCTGGGTGTCGGCCATGTAGTGCGCCAGGGTGCAGCGGTGCAGGGCGTCGCCGCCCTCGCCGATCTCTCCCCACAGGGCCAGGAAGCGGCCACGGGCCTCCTCGCGGTCACCGGCGTGGTGCAGCATGACGGCCTGTCCGATCCGGGTCATCATGGCGTCCGGCGCCGCCTGCTCCTGTTGCTCCGCCACCGCGTCCTCCAGGATCGTCACTGTCCCGCACGACGCTAGCCGCAGCCGTCGGCAATCCCGCTCAGGCGCCCCCGTACGCCGCTGGGCCAGGCCGGTGACGGTCCCGCCCAGCGGCCCGGCGCTCAGCCCAGGTCCGGGATGCGCCAGTCGATCGCCTCATGGCCCTGGGCGGCCACGGCCTCGTCGATCTGCGTGAACGGACGCGAGCCGAAGAACTTCTTCGCGGACAGCGGGGAGGGGTGCGCCCCCTTCACCACCACGTGCCGCTCCTCGTCGATCAGCGGGAGCTTCTTCTGCGCGTAGTTGCCCCACAGCACGAAGACCGCCGGGTCGGGGCGGTCGGCCACCGCGCGGATGACCGCGTCGGTGAACTTCTCCCAGCCCTTGCCCTTGTGCGAGTTCGCCTCGCCGGAGCGGACGGTCAGCACCGCGTTGAGCAGCAGCACACCCTGTTCGGCCCACGGCATCAGATAGCCGTTGTCCGGGACCGGGGTGCCCAGCTCCTCCTTCATCTCCTTGTAGATGTTCCGCAAGGAAGGCGGGGTCTTCACCCCGGGACGGACCGAGAAGCACAGGCCATGTCCCTGGCCCTCGCCGTGGTACGGGTCCTGACCGAGGATCAGCACCTTCACCCGCTCGTACGGGGTGGCGTCGAGCGCGGCGAAGACCTCCTCCCGCGGAGGGTAGACGGGGCCCTTCGCGCGCTCCTCCTCGACGAACTCGGTGAGTTCCTTGAAGTAGGGCTGCTGCAGCTCCTCGCCCAGGACGCCGCGCCAGGACTCGGGCAGCATGGCGATATCGGTCACGTCAACTTCCTTCGATGTGCGATGACTTCCTCACCACAGAACCTACCGTCGCCCACTGACAATCGGTTCCGGGCCCGCGTCGGGGCCCCGGGCCCGGTACGGTGTGCTCCCGCGGCACGCCGGGAGCGGTGCCGGACCGGACTCCGGCACCTGCTCACCGGGCCGGTCACCAGCTCGTCTTGCGGGCCAGTTCCCACATCGTCATGATCGTCGACGGGTCCAGTGCCCGCTCGGCGCCCGAGATCTCCTCGCTCGCGGCCACGTACTGCCTGCCCTGCCACAGTGGCAGCAGCCGGGCGTCGTCGACGAGGATGCGCTGGGCCTCCTCGAACTGCTGGGCCACCGCCGCGCGATCACTCACGCCGCGCGACTCGGGCAGCAGATGGTCGGTGATGCGCGGGGCCGGATAGGGCGTACCGAGTGCGTTCCGCTCGCCGACGAAGGGGGCGATGAAGTTCTCGGCGTCGGGGAAGTCGGGGAACCAGCCGCGGCCGAACACCGGGTAGTCGCCCGCACGGTAGCCCGCTTCGTAGGTCTTCCAGGGGCGGCTCCTGAGCGTGACGGTGAACAGGCCGGAGTCTTCGAGCTGGCGCTTGAGTTCGCGGAACTCCGGGGCGGTCTCGGATCCGTAGCGGTCGGTCGTGTACCAGAGGGTGAGCGGGACACGTTCGCCGATGCCCGCGTCCCGCAGGATCTTGCGTGCCTTGGCCGCGCTGGGGCTTCCGTACGCGTCGAAGTAGCCGGTGGTGTGGCCGCTCAGGCCGGCCGGGACCATCGAGTAGAGCGGGTCGACCGTGCCCCAGTACACCTTGTGCGCGATGGCCGGCCGGTCGACGATCTGGGCGATCGCCCTGCGGACGGCGGGTTTCCCCGCCCACGGGTCCTTCGGGTTGAAGACCAGGTAGCTGATCTCGGTGCCCGTGCCGTCGATGAGCTGGATGCCCTTTCGGGCGCCCTGGCCCCGCAGGGCGACGATGTCCGAGGCGGCGAGGCCGCGGTAGGTGACGTCGATCTTCTTGCTCTTCAGGGCTCCGGCCAGTTGGGCCGAGTCCTGGAAGTAGCGGATCGTGACGGCGTCGTTCCTGCGCTGGGCGAAGCCCTCGTAGCGGTCGTTCCTGACGAGTTCGGCCTGCTTGCCGTCCGTGTAGGAGGCCAGGCTGTACGGCCCGGAGCCGACGGCCTTGTCGTCCTCGCGCAGGGCGTCGGCGGGATAGTCCGCGGGGTCGACGATCGACATCGCGGGCGTGGCGAGGACGAACGGGAAGGTGGCGTCCGGCTTGTCGAGCCGGAAGACGACCACACGCCTGCCCAGCACCTGGACGCGGTCGAGACTGCCGAGCAGACCGGCGGGACCGCCGCGTACGCCGATCGTTCTGATCCGGTCGACGGAGTGCTTGACGGCCGACGCGTCGAGGGCGTCGCCGTTGGAGAACCTCAGGCCCGGACGCAGTTCGCAGCGGTAGGTGCGGTTGGTTCCATCCGTGAACGCGCACTTCTCCGCGGCGTCGGGCCGCGGGGTGACCGAGCCGTTCGGATAGCTCAGCAGCGTCTGGTAGATGTTGCGGAACAGCTCCCACGAACCGTCCCAGGAGGCGGCCGGGTCGAGCGTGCTCGGGGCGCTGGTGGTGCCCACCACGATCGGTCCCTTGTCGTCGGACGATCCCGAGGAGAGCAGGCCGCACCCCGCCACCAGGGTTATGGACGTGATCGCCGCCAACTGTCGTAGGCATCGGTTCCGGTTGAACACGTGCACGCTCCTCGATCCGCCGTACCAAGGGTCGGGAGACCATACCGCAGTGCCCCACCGGGGGAACCGAATTCCCGGCAGGGCACTTGATCAGCACGTATGTGAGTACGTTGTCAGTATTCCGTGAACGCGTCGGCACTGCGGACATCGGCCCGCGCACCGTTCGGAGACGGCCGGCCGGTTGTCGACTTCCGACAAGGGCCGACTGGTTGTCCCCTCACTCGGGAGCAGCCGGCCGGCCCTCGGGTCACTCGACTCCGGCGTTGAGGAAGATCCCGCCGTCCACCACGAGCGTCTGGCCGGTGACCCAGTCCGACTGCTGCGAGGTGAGGAACGCGGCGGCTCCGCCGATGTCGGAGGGCACGCCGAGCCGGCCGAGCGGGTAGGCCGCGGCGGCCTCCGCCTCACGGCCCTCGTACAGTGCGGCCGCAAACTTCGTCTTCACCACCGCGGGTGCGATGGCGTTGACGCGCACCTTGGGCGCGAACTCGTGCGCGAGCTGCACCGTCAGGTTGATCATCGCGGCCTTGCTGATGCCGTACGCGCCGATGAACGGCGAGGGCGCGAGACCGGCCACGGAGGCGATGTTGACGATCGCGCCGCCGTTCTCGCTCTGCCATGCCTTCCAGGTCTGCTGGGCGAAACCGAGCGCGGAGACGACGTTGGTCTCGAAGACCTTGCGCGCCACGTTGAGGTCCATGTCGGCCATCGGCCCGAACACCGGGTTCGTACCGGCGTTGTTGACCAGGAAGTCGACACGGCCGAAGGCCTCCATGGTGCGCTGCACGGCGACGGCCTGGTGGGCCTCGTCGTGGGCCTTGCCGGCCACACCGATGACGCGGTCGGCGCCGAGCGTCTCGACGGCCTCCTTGAGGGCGTCCTCGTTGCGGCCCGTGATGCAGACCCGGTCGCCGCGGGCGACCAGTGCCTCCGCGACGCCGTAGCCGATACCGCGGCTCGCACCCGTGATGAGCGCGACCTTGCCCGAGAGTTCGGGGAGCGTGGTCATGTGCTTTTCCCTCGCGCCTAGTTGAGCGGTCCGCCGGCCACGTACAGCACCTGGCCGGAGACGAATCCGGCGGCCTCGCCGGTGAAGAAGGCGATGCTGTTGGCGATGTCGTCGGGGTTGCCGACGCGCTGCACGGGGATCTGGGTGGCGGCCGCGGCCTGGAAGTCGTCGAAGTCCATGCCGACGCGGGCGGCGGTGGCGGCGGTCATGTCGGTGACGATGAAGCCGGGCGCGACGGCGTTGGCGGTCACACCGAACTTGCCGAGCTCGATGGCCAGGGTCTTGGTGAGGCCCTGGAGACCGGCCTTGGCGGTGGAGTAGTTGGCCTGGCCGCGGTTGCCCAGCGCCGAGGACGAGGACAGGTTGACGATCCGGCCGAACTTGGCGTCGACCATGTGCTTCTGGCAGGCCTTCGCCATCAGGAAGGCCCCGCGCAGGTGCACGTTCATGACGGTGTCCCAGTCGGACGCGCTCATCTTGAACAGCAGGTTGTCGCGCAGGACGCCCGCGTTGTTCACCAGGATGGTCGGCGCGCCGAGCTCCTCGGCGATCCGCGCGACGGCGGCCTCCACCTGGGCCTCGTCGGAGACGTCGCAGCCGACCGCGAGGGCCTTGCCGCCGGCCGCGGTGATCTTCTCCACGGTGTCCTTGCACGCGGCCTCGTCGAGGTCGATCACCGCGACGGCGCGGCCTTCCGCGGCCAGTCGTACGGCGGTCGCGGCGCCGATGCCGCGCGCGGCACCGGTGACTACGGCAACGCGCTGCTCAGTGGTGGACATTGCTGGTTCTCCTCGCCCTTGGAAAAGCCGGCCCAAGCCCGGCCAAGCTGTCTCGACACCCTTGCGGAGTCTTCGGGGTCCCGGAAGACCCGCGGCTCGCACGGTACGCCCGTCCGGTGAGCGACCGCTTAGTACCTTCAGCAGACGTGACGCTAGAAGCCCTGGCACCCGGTGTCAACGGCACACCGCGCGCATGTGATCCATTACCTGACGAGGAGCTGGAGCAACCGCTCCGTCTCGACCCGCGGGTCGGCGGTCAGGCCGGTGTGCACCGGGCCCGGCCGGACCACGGTCGAGCGCGGCGCGATCAGCCAGCGAAAACGCCGTCCGGCGTCGTCACCTGCTGCTTGACCTGCGACTTTCCCACCGGCACAGACGCTCTCGACAGCGCGCAGCGCGGCCCGTACGCCCGCCACGTCGGCGTCCGGGTCGAGCGCGAACAGCTTGGCCTCGTCCAGATGGGTGCGTACCGCGACGAAGGAGTGGGCGCGGCAGTACACCAGCACACCCGCGTTGAAGCACTCGCCGCGGTCGGCCCGCGGCACCACGCGCAGCAGCGCGTACTCGAAGACGTCCCGCTCGCTCACTTGTCCCCCTCGATGCCGTCGCCGCCCTTGATCCGCTCATGGATGACGCCGGCGCGCGCCAGGAGCGGCCGGACATAGGCGCGCCGCAGCGCGTCCACCGAGTCGAAGCCCGGTTCGTCCGCCAGCCAGGCGTCGGGGATCTCGGCGGTGACCTCGGCGAGCAGTTCCTCGGTGACCAGCGGGGCCAGCTCGGCGGCGGCCGAGGCGATGTCCGGGCCGAACGGGGTGAGCGCGTGGTCGGAGATGTCGTACGGCTTGGCGGCGGAGGCCTCCGCTCCTGGCCAGTGGTGGTGCCAGATCATCGTGGCGCCGTGGTCGATGAGCCACAGGTCGCCGTGCCACATCAGCAGGTTGGGGTTGCGCCAGGAACGGTCGACGTTGTTGACCAGGGCGTCGAACCAGACGATCCGGCCGGCCTCCTCGGCGCTCACCTCGAAGGCGAGGGGGTCGAAGCCGATGGCACGGGAGAGGAAGTCCATCCCGAGGTTCTGGCCGCCGCTCGACTTCAGCAGTTCCTGGACCTCCTGGTCCGGTTCGGCGAGTCCGAGGACCGGGTCGAGGCCGATGGTCACCAGGCCGGGCACCCGCAGGCCGAGCCGGCGGGCGAGTTCACCGCAGACGACCTCCGCGACGAGTGTCTTGCGCCCCTGTCCCGCGCCGGTGAACTTCATGACGTACGTCCCGAGGTCGTCGGCCTCGACGAGTCCCGGCAGCGAACCGCCCTCACGCAAGGGCGTGATGTAGCGGGTGGCGTTCACTTCCTTGAGCATCGCCCCAGGTTACTGGGGTGGTCCCGGACGGCGGACGCAACCCGGGCCGCCGGCCGTGGGAGCGCCCGGATCCGGCGGCCGGGGTGGATCATGACCCATGCGGCTCCCCTGTCGGCGCGCTGTCGATCCGGTCAAGAAGTCTCCATCCCGTGAACAGGGCGCACGGTGGGGCCGTACCTCTGAGCAGATCCACATCACGTCCGCTGAAGGGAAAGCCAGCATGACCAGCGAATCGCTTCACCCCGCACAGGCACCGGCCCGGCGCACCGTCGTGGCGGCGGTCGGGGCGGCAGGACTCGCCGTCGCGCTGACCGCGTGCGGGGCGGACGACAAGGCCTCCGACTCCGTGGGCTCCGGCAACGGGGCGAGCAGCGGGGGCTCGGGCGGCGGCGACAACGGCGCGGCCGGGAACGCGGGCGGCACGGAGCTCGCCAAGACCAGCGACATCCCCGAGGGCGGCGGCAAGGTCTTCGCCGACAAGGGTGTCGTGGTGACCCAGCCGGCCGCGGGTACCTTCAAGGCCTTCTCGTCCAAGTGCACCCATCAGGGCTGTGCGGTCAAGGGCATCGCGAACGGGGTCATCACCTGTCCCTGTCACGGCAGCCAGTTCTCCGCCACCGACGGCAGTGTGAAGAAGGGGCCCGCGACGAGCCCGCTGGCCGCCGCCACGATCACCGTCGACGGGGACTCGATCAAGCTCGCCTGACCGGCGACCGCCCGAGGGCCGGCGTCAGCGGCGTCCCTTGAAGCAGGCGAGCACGTCGTCGGTGGTCGTGATCGTGGCGACCAGCGCCAGCGTGTTGCGGATCATCGCGGGGGTGTACTCGGCGGGCACCCCCGCGATGGCGTCGGCGGGCACGACGACGGTGTAGCCGCGGTTCACCGCGTCGAACACCGCGTTGGGGACGGCGATGTTGGCCGAGACCCCGGTCACGACGAGAGTGCGGCAGCCCAGGTTGCGCAGCAGCGGGTCGACGTCGGTGCCCTCGATCGGTGACAGACCGTGCAGCCGCCGTACGACGAAGTCCTCCTCGGCGACCTCGATGGGCGGAGCGATCCGCACCGCGGTCGTGCCGGTCAGCTGCTGTACGGGCAGTCGCTCGGCCGCGCGGAACAGCCGGGCGTTGCGGTTCGCGCCGCGACCGTCGGGACGGCGCTCGGCGACCGCGTGGATCACCTGCACCCCGCTCTCGTGCGCGGCGGCGACCAGCCGGGCGACCTGGGTGAGCGCTCCGGACGACCTCGCCTCCCTGGCGAGTTCGGGCAGCGCGCTGTCCTGGCCCACGACACCCTGTTGGCACTCCACGGTGAGCAGTACCGTGCCGACGGGGTCGAGGAGTTCGCTGAGTTGCTCGAACGACGGCATGGCTCTCCTTGTCGTCGCGGGTCGGGACGGGCGAGAGTAACGACCATTGCGTGAGGACGGAAGACGCCTCATGCTTTTCTGACGGAACGTCAAGAACTGTTGCGGGGCCCCTTGGCCGGGTACGCAACGGACCGGCCCGAGCCGGATCCGGACTCGGCCGGTACAGGTGCGGCCCGGGGCGGGCCGCGGACACAGCTCGGCACGGACAGAGCCGAGACACAGAGAAGACGAGGGGACCGTATGGCCGTCACTCAGCGCAGAGGCCGGAAGATCATGATGACTCCCGGTGAACTGGACGAGTTCCTCACCACCCAGCGCACCTGCCGCGTCGCCTCCGTGTCCAAGGACGGGGTCCCGCATGTGAGTGCCCTCTGGTTCACCTGGGACGGCACCTCGCTGTGGCTCTACTCGGTCGTGCGCAGCAAGCGCTGGGTGCAGTTGCGCAACGACCCGCGGGTCGCGGTGGTGGTCGACTCCGGTGAGGATTACGGGGAGTTGCGGGGCGTGGAGCTGTCCGGCACGGTGGAGTTCGTCGGCGAGTTCCCCCGCACCGGGGAACTGTGCGCCGAACTCGACGTCCCTGAGACCCTGTTCGCGCGCAAGAACTTCGGCCTGGAGGAGATGCCGCACGACGGCCGGCACGCCTGGATGCGGCTGACCCCGGACGCGATCGCCTCCTGGGACTTCCGCAAACTCCCTCCGCTGTAGGCGGACCCGCCCCTCACCGTCCCCTACTCGACGGCCTCACCGGCCCTGCGCAAGGCGTCCACCGCCGCCCTGATCGACGGCCGGCGGTCGGCGTCGGCCCGCCACACGACGTAGACATGGCGACGGACCCGCTGCCGGACCGGCACGGTGACGACACCCTGGGGCATCGGACGGCGCCCGAGGAGCGGGGCCACGCACACACCGAGCCCGGCGGCGACGAGTGCGAGCTGGGTGTGCGTCTCCCCGGCACGGTGCCCGATGCGCGGTTCGACGCCCTGGGAACGCAGCGTGAACATCAGCCACTCGTGGCAGAACTCGCCCTCGCCCCAGGTGATCCACTCGTCGTCGGCGAAGTCCGCGAGGTCCACCTCGGCGCGGCCCGCGAGCCGATGACCGGCCGGCATCGCCACATCGGCCGGGTCGTCGAGGATCGACGCCTTCACCAGGCCGTCGGGCAGCGGCATCGGCTTGTTGTACCAGTCGAGCACGACCGCCAGGTCCAGGTCGCCGCGCAACACTCCCGCGACCCCGGCCTCCGGCTCCAGCTCGCTGGAGCGCACCCGGAGTCCGGGGTGCTCTTCACGCAGCTCGGCGAGCGTCGCGGGGAACAGCCCGCGCGCCGCCGTCGGGAACGCGGACAGCCGCAGCTCACCGACCACCTGACCACGCTGCGCCTCCAGGTCGGACTGCGCGAGCTCGACCTGGGACAGGATGCGTGCCGCGTGCTCGGCGAGGAGCCGTCCGGCGTCGGTCAGGCGCACGCCACGGCCGTTCTTGGCGAGCAGTCGCTGTCCCACCTCGCGCTCCAGTTTCGCCATCTGCTGGGAGACGGCCGACGTGGTCACGTGCAGCCCCTCGGCCGCGCCGCTCACCGAGCCGTGCCGGGCCAGGGCGTCGAGGGTGCGCAGTCGCTCCAGATTCAACATGTAAGTGATGCTACGAGATATCACTTGAGTATTCTCGCTTGTGCTACGAGATTGTTCTGCCTCATTGTTGCCCCCATGAGCACCGTCGCCTCCCCCCGCCCCGTCACGCCGACCGGCGTCGAACCCCGGCCCCGCACCACCCTCGACTGGCGGATCCGCTTCGGCGCCCTGTCACTGATCTGGGGCTTCAGCTTTCTGCTCATCAAGGTCGGCACCGAGGGCTACGCGCCCTTCCAGGTCACCTTCGGGCGGCTGCTGTTCGGGACGGCGGTGCTCGCGGCGGCGATGGCGGTGAAGCGGGAGCGGCTGCCGCGCGGCGCGCGGACGTGGGGGCACCTCACGGTCGCGGCCTTCCTGCTGAACGCGCTGCCGTTCTCCCTCTTCGCCTACTCCGAGCTCACCATCCCCTCCACGCTCGCCGGCATCTGCAACGCGACCTCACCCCTGTGGGGCATGGCCCTCTCGCTGGTCGCCCTCTCCGAGGACCGGCCGACCCGGCTCAGGGTGGCCGGTCTCGGCCTCGGCTTCCTCGGCGTCCTGACGGTCCTCGGTGTCTGGCAGGGCTTCCACGGCCTGGACGCCACGGGCACGGCGATGGCACTGCTCGCCTCGCTCAGCTATCCGGTCGGCTGGATCTACGTCCGCCGGACCCTGGCCGGCACCGGCTACTCGCATCTGTCGATGACCGGCGCCCAACTGCTCGTGGCCACCGCTCAACTGGCCCTCGTCACCCCGCTGTTCACCACGTTCCCGAGCCATGTCGCCTGGGTGCCGCTGCTCGCGGTCGTCGCACTGGGAGCCCTCGGCACCGGCCTGGCCATGCTCGTCCAGTACGGCATCGTCGCCGAGGTCGGCCCGACGACGGCCCAGATGGTCACGTACTTCATCCCGGTCATCGCCACCGCCGCAGGTGTCGCGATCCTCGGCGAGTCGCTGGCCTGGTCGACGCCGGTCGGCGCGGTGATCGTCCTCGCCGGCGCGGCCCTCACCCAGGCGAGGCCGCGCCGCTGACGCGCGCGGCACGCGCGGTCCCGGCCCCACGACTCCTGCCGTCAGGCCCGCACGCCACCCGTGGCGCGGGCCCCGTGCCACCCGTCGCGCAAGCCCGGTGACACCCGTCGTACGGCCCGCCGGCAGGCAACCGCCGTACGGGGCGCCTGACGCCGCCCGGCATCGCGGGCTCCGGCGGGGCGTCGGGCACCGTGCGGGCTCCGGCGGGGCGCCGCCTCAGTCGTACCGTCGGGCGGGGTCAGACGTACCGGCGGGCGGGTGCCGGTCCCACGGCGGACGCGACGGCGTCCGCGAGCGGCTCGGTGTCCTCGGGCCGAAGCGTCGAGACCGTGATCCGGATACCCGGCGGAGCGCTCATCCGGAAGCGGGCGCCGGGCGCGACCGCCCAGCCCGAGTGCAGCAGCCGGGAGACGGCCCCGGTCTCGTCCGGGACGGGGATCCAGACGTTCATCCCGCTGCGCCCACGGGCCTCGACACCGCGCGCCTTCAGGGCGGCGATCAGAGCGTCACGGCGCTCCCCGTACGCGGCCGCCACGGCCCCGGCGTCGACGACGCCGGACGTCCACAGATGGACCACGGCCTTCTGGAGCAGGCGGCTCACCCAGCCGGGCCCGAGCCGCTGCCGCCCGTGCACGCGATCGACGGTGACGGGGTCGCCGGTGAGCACGGCGAGCCGGAGATCGGGCCCGTACGCCTTGGCGACGGACCGGACGAAGGCCCAGTTGTGCGTGACCCCGGCGAGGGGGTGCAGGGGCAGGTCGACGATCGAGTGACCGTGGTCGTCCTCGATGAGCAGGGTCCGCGGGTACTCCCGGAGCACGGACCGCAGGGCACGCGCGCGTGGGCCGGTGACCGCGGCGCCGGTGGGATTCTGTGCCCGGTCGGTGACGATCAGCGCCCGCGCCCCGGCCGCCAGCGCACCCCGCACCTCTTCGGGAAGCGGCCCCTCGTCGTCGACGCCGACCCCGACCGTACGCAGCCCGAGCGCCGGAGCGAGGTCCAGCAGACTGCCCCAGCCGGGGTCCTCGACGGCCACCACGTCGCCGGGCCTGAGGTGGGCCATCAGGACGCGCTCGACGGCGTCGAGCGATCCGGAGGTGACGACCACGGGCCCCTCGGGCACACCGTCGGCGTCGAGTGCGGCGCGGGCGAGTCGCTCCAGCTCCGGTTCGACGGCGTCCTCCCCGTACTGCACGGGATGCCGGCCGGACTCCCGGGCCGCCGCCGCGAAGGCCTCGACGAGGAGGGGCAACAGGGCGGGATCGGGGTTGCCGTCGGCCATGTCCCGCACCCCCTCGGGGACCTCGACGCGAAGGTACTCACGCCCTGTGGTGGCCGGCTTCGGGCGCACCCTGCTGCCCCGCCGGCCGGCGGTCTCGATGACCCCGCGCTCGCGCAGCGTGCGATAGGCGGCCGCGACGGTGTTCGCGTTGACCCCCAGCTCGTCCGCCAACTCCCGCATGGGTGGCAGTAGTTGCCCCGGCTCCAGGTCACCCGATCCGACCGCGCGCTCGACACTGGCGGCGATGTCGGCTGCGCGACGCCCTTCGATCCGATACTCTCCTAGCACAAAACAGATTATGCACTAGTGCAATGGAGAAGGCAATGTCGGAGACGAGCACCGAGCCGAGGACGACGGGGTCCGCCGCCTACACCCCGACCGACCGCACCGTCCCCACCCGATCCAGGGAACGCGCCGCGTACGACCACGAGCTGGTGCACGCGATACTCGACGAGGGGTACGTCTGCCACCTCGGCTTCGTCCGTGACGGCGCGCCGGTCGTCCTGCCCACGCTGTACGCGCGGGTCGGCGGGCGCCTCTACGTGCACGGCTCGACGGGTTCGCGCCCGCTGCGGATGACCGGACAGGCCGATCCCGGGCTGGCCGTCTGCCTGACCGTCACGCACGTCGACGGACTGGTGCTGGCCCGTTCGGCCTTCCACCACTCGATCAACTACCGCTCCGTGGTCGTGCACGGCGTCGCCCACCAGGTGACGGACCCCGACGAGCGGCGTCTGGCGCTCGACGCGCTGGTCGACCATGTCGTCCCGGGCCGCTCGGCCGACTCCCGGCCCGCCAACGCCAAGGAGCTCGCGGCCACCGCCGTGATCAGCCTGGATCTGGACGAGGTCTCCGCCAAGGTGCGCAGCGGCGGCCCGAACGACGAGCCCGAGGATCTCGGCCTCCCCCACTGGACCGGCGTACTCCCGCTGACCAAGGGGTACGGCGCCCCGGTCCCTGCGGACGACCTGGCCCCGGGCATCGAGGTGCCGGACTACCTGACCGCCCGGTGAGGGTGCCGCCCGAACGGGCGGTGCACCGGGACACGAGCGGTTGAGCCCGGGGTGCGGGCCCCACGGACCCGCACCCCGGTCCACACGGACGGACACCCCGGCTCCCACCCGGGCCGGCGCAGGCCGCGGCGCCCCCTCGGGAACACCGGCAGCGCCGCTCCCCCGGACCTCACACGAGAAGCACCTCCTGGGGCGCCGCGCGCCGTTCGGCCCCGGCGGCGCGCGCCTCCGCCACCGCGAGTCCGGCGACCGAGCCGAGCATCAGCAGGGTGCCGACGAGCGTCGGCAGGGTGAGCCGCTCGCCGAGCAGACCGACGGCGAGCGCGGCCGCGCCGACCGGCTCCAGAAGCATGATCACGGACACCGTCGCGGAGCGGACGACCGCGGCCCCGGCGAAGAAGAGGGCGTAGGCCAGCGCCGTGGGAACGGCGGCGATGTACGCCAGCAGCAGGAGCACCCGGACCGGGTGCGCGGCATGCGGGACCAGCCCTTCGGCGAGCCCGAGCGGCAGCAGGCAGACGGTGGTGACGGCGAACGTCCACACCGTCGTACCGGACCCGTCGGCGCGGCCGTCGCGGCCCCACCACCGGGTGAGCAGCGTCATCGCCGAGTATCCGGCCGCGGAGAGCACCGCGAGCACGACACCCCAGGGGCGCACGGTGGCGCCCTCACCACCCAGGACCAGTACGCCGAGCCCGGTCAGTGCCCCGGCGACGGCGGCACCCCCGCCCCGGCCGAGCCGTTCCCCCAGGACCCACCGGGCGCCCAGCGCGATGAGCACGGGACCCGCGCCCAGGGTGACGACGGTCGCCACCGCGAGTCCGGTCTCCCGCACGGCCGCGAAGTAGGCGGTCTGGAAGAGGGCCAGCCCGAGGCCCGTCAGACCGATCCGCAGCGCCTTCCGGCCGAGCGGTTCGCGCACCACGGGGTCACCCGCGCGCAGGACGGGGCGTCGGCCGGGGCGCACGCGTACGGCGAGCAGCAGGGCGAGTCCGCCCGCGCAGCGCCAGAAGGAGAGGGCGACCGGTCCCAGGTCGCCGGCCCGGTAGACCAGTGACGCGGCGGCGCCCGCGGTGCCCCAGGCGGCACCGGCGACGATCAGATAGAGCAGGCCTCGCCCGACGGGCAGGCCGACAGCGGTGTTCGACACGTGTTCTCTCCGCAGTTCCGCAGAAGGTCAGAAGTTCGGGAAGGGACCGCGTCGCAGCCCGTGCCTCGGGGGCAGGGCGTACGGAAAGGTCCTCGGACTTCGTCTGCGGGCAGCGCCGTTCCGCCCGGCACTGGGCCGGGCCGGTGTTCCGGTATGCCCGCCTCAGGCGGCCGGAGGCGGAAGAACGAGCGTCGAAGGCACGATCAGCACCTTAGACGGCCGTTCCGTGGGCCGCCAGTTCCCTTTCGGCGTCCCCCGGCCCGCTCGCGACCGGCTCCCGCGAGGGTTTCGCCGGGGCCGACGACTGCGCGATGAACGCGCCGAGCAGGACCACGGATCCGCCGACGATCTGCGGCCCCGAGAGGTGTTCGCCCAGCAGCACCCAGGCCAGGACGGTGGCGATCACCGCTTCGAGACAGGCCACGACGCCCGCGATCTGCGGGGAGAGTCTGCGTACGGAGACGACCCCGGTGACGTAGGCGACCACGGTGGCGACGAGCACGATCCAGCCGAGGAGCAGCGAGGCGGGAACCGACGTCCCGTTCATGTCCGCGCCGCCCGCGAGGACGGACCAGTCCATGGTCCAGGGACGCGCGATCGCCGTCAGCACGAGGGTGCCGACGAGCAGCCCGTACGCGATCACTCCCAGTGGGTCGGGTGCCTCCTCCCCCGCGTCGCTGCCCTGGTCGGACAGCACGAAGTAGCCGACCTGGCAGCAGGCGGCACCCAGCGCGAGCAGCAGTCCGACGACATCGAAGCCGAGCCCCGACCACACCTCGACCACGCAGGCGAGTCCGCCGACCGCGAGGACGACCCCGAGGGCCGCGCCGCGCGAGACGGGACGGCGCTGCACGAAGCGCACCCAGCCGAGGACCAGCGCGGGGGCGAGGTACTCCACGAGCAGGGCGACACCGACGGGGATGCGCGAGATCGCGGCGAAGTAGCAGGCCTGGACACCGGCCACGCCGAGCAGTCCGAACCCGGCGAGCAGCGCGGGGCGCCGCTTCACGAGCGCCCGGTGCCGCACGGCGAGCGGCAGCATGACGAGGGCGGCGCCCGCGACCCGCAGCCACACCACGTGGAGCGGGTCGAGTCCCGCCTCGATCAGCGGCTTGGCCGCGACACCCGATCCCCCGAAGGCGAGCGCCGACACGAGCGCGAGGCCCAGGCCGACGCCTCTTCCGTGGTTGGCCTGACTCCTTTGAGACGTATGCACGGCCACATGATGACAGGCGACGACATGAGCGTCACCCCTGATGACACCTGTCTCATCGGCTGGACTCGGACACCCGGGCGCGACGATGACCGCCGGGCGGCGCGACGGAACACCAAGTCAGGGCATCCGCAGGCTCGTTCCGCCGCACCCGGTCCGGACCGGGTCCGGCGCGCCCGGTCCGGACCCGGTCCCGCACTCCCTTCGACCACCAGGTGCTGGGCGCGATGGCCCAGGCGCAGTCGCAGCGCCTGTTCTCCCGCGCCCTCCGGGGCCTCAGCAGTCCGCGTGGCCCGTGTCGCCGCCGCTCGCGCGGTCCGCGCAACCGCTCTCGATCCGCTCCAGCAGCGGCGACAGCTCGACACCGGCGCGCGCGAGGACCTCGACGGCCCGTGACCGGGGGTCGGCGACGAGGGCCGCGAGCAGGTCGAGACCGCGGGCCCGTTCGTCACCCCGCAGGACGGCCCGCTCGTACGCCTTCTCCATGGCGGCGGCCGCCACCGGGGACCAGCTTCCACCGGCGGCCACCGGAGCAGCACCGGTGTCCGCGACGGCGCTCTGCCAGCGGAGTCCGTATCCGATGCTGCGCTGGACGAGGTAGCCGAGCAGCCGGGCCATCTGCGGCCCGCCTTCGAAGACGGCGCGCACCTCGGGGTCGGACTCCAGCAGGGAGTGCAGCAGATGGGCCGTGTCGATCTGCCGGTCCCCGTCGCGCAGCGCTCTTCTGCGCGCACCGGAGACCACCGGGGCCAGCTCCGCGCTGAGGCCGGCGTCGATGCCGGGCCGGTTCGGGCCGCTCGCGGCGGCGGACTGCTGGGGGATACGGGACGACACAACCTCTACCCCATCAGTCCCGTGCCGCCGGGTCATCCGCGGCGGGCAGCATCTTCAGATCCGACACAGGGTGGGCATCCCTGCGCGGGTTCTCCTCCTTACGGATGACTTCGCGCCGATTTCCCCCCGAGGCGCACGCCGCCTCGCTTCGCGCCCCCGACCGATCGGGCCGCACCGGCTTACGCCCCATCGCCTCTTCGCGCACGCTCCCTCGCACCTTCGCACACTCTCCCTCGCACCTTCGCGCGCGTCCGCCGCCCCGGCTCCACGCGCGCTCGTCGCGGCCCGACCGGACCACCGGCCCGTCGCCCCCTCCCCCTCCACTGCCCTCTCCACAATTTCTGACGGTTCATCAGTATTGAATGTTCCAGGACCTGGGGCTACGTTCCGCGACACCGTAGCTGCGCCGGGCGCAGCGCCCGACACGAAGGGGTGGTCGCATGGCCGAAGTCAGCGCGGAAGCACGTATCGAGGCGCCCGCCGAGAAGATCTGGGCCCAGCTCACGGACTGGTCCGCCTACGGCGAGTGGAACGCGACGCACACCAACTTCCCGAACGGCGGCCCCGAAAAGCTCGAAGTCGGCGGCACCTTCGCGGAGAACATGAAGCTCATGGGCTTCCCGGCCGAGGTCACCTGGACCATCGAGGAACTGGAGTCCGGCCGCACCCTGGCCATCCACGGCAAGGGTCCGATGGCGGTGAACGTCTCCACGCGCTACACGCTCACCCCCGACGGCGACGCCACGTCGGTACGCATCGACGGCGAGTTCACGGGCGCGGCCGTCTCCTTGATGGCCGGCAAGCTCAAGGACTCGGCGACGGCCGCCCTCGACGAGTCGCTGCGCAAGCTGGCCGGGCTGGTGGCCTGAGCCCCGCACCTCCCCGCGTCGCACGAGGCGGCGCCCGGCGCTCCGTATGCGGAAAGGCGCCCCGCGGAAACACTTCCGCGAGGCGCCGGCAGATACCACAGCACGCCGTCAGTCCTCGTCGGCGAGGATCAGGTACAGCTTCTTGCGGGCTTCGTTGATGACCGCCAGCGCCTTGTCGCGCTGACCCTTGCTGCCGGTCTTCCAGACCTGGCCGAAGGCCTCCATGAGGCCGAATCCGGCCTGCCGGATCTCGTGCAGCGACTCCCAGTCGACCCCGCGCCCGGCCTCTTCCCACGGCGCGTCGGGACCCTCGTCGGCCGCGCTGCGACCGGACTCGGTGAGCGAGAACAGCTTCTTGCCGCCCTCCGCCTCGCTGGTGATCAGACCCTCGTCCTCCAGTAGCTGAAGGGTCGGGTACACCGAACCCGGGCTGGGCTTCCACGCCCCGCCGCTGCGCTCGGCGATCTCCTGGATCATCTCGTAACCGTGCATGGACCGGTCCTTGAGCAGGGCGAGGATCGACGCGCGCACGTCACCGCGCCGCGCCCGCCCCCGCGGTCCGCCCCGGCCGCCGCGCCCGCCCCAGGGGCCCGGGCCGAAGCCGGGTCCACCGAAGCCAGGACCGCCGGGACCACCGGGACCGCCCGGCCCGAAGGGCCCGAAAGCCCCCCGCAGCCCCTCGAAGCCGCCCCGACCACGAGGGCCGGGTCCGCCGTGGTGTCCGTGTCCATGTCCGTGTTCGTATCCGAAGTCTTCTCCACGGGAACGCATCGCAATCACTCCATTCCATCGTTGATCGGTCGCGATGCGTCAACGATATATCGGAAGAGTTCGAGTGACAAGCCCCTTGGCGAAGGGCGGGCTGTCCCGTCTCACCGAAGGCTGAGCGGTTCTCACCGAAGGTTGACGGGCGGGCCCTCGTCTCAGGAGAGTCTGACCGCCAAGGTCATCGGGCCGGGTATCGTCGCCGAGGCACTCCCGCCCGGTGGCAATCCCGCTCCGTCGGCGTGCGAGTTGCGACAGGCAGATGGAAACAGGGCTGTCGCGGTGACCATCGTGGAGGCACGCGCTTGAACGCCGGTGAGCTCATGAAGGCGGAGCTGGACAGGTACGACTGGGCCGCGCTCCGATGCGCGTGCGAACACAGCGCGGCTCATTTGCCCGGCGACTTCCTGCTGCTGGCAGCCGCCAAGAAGCGGGAAGACGCGTGGGCTCTCGGCCTCGAAAACCACCTCATGATCCAGTCGTTCCCGCAGGAGCCGGCTGTTCCTGCTGTGTCGGTGCTGATGGCAGCCCTCACACAAGAGCTGTCCGTCGGTGCGAGGACCGAAATCCTCGACCTGATACTGAGACTCATCTACAACGACGACGAAGAGGTCTCGGAAGCGTGCCAGCAGACTGCCCGGCAGGGACTATGGCTGTTCTACGCCGAGATCGCAGCCGCACGAGGACCCGACACCGTCGCCTACGCCTGCGACATTCTGAAGATCATCGAGCCCGATCGCACCCGCCTGTCGGACTACGGGGCTTCCGGTCGCTTCGACGTCCGCCCCTCTTGGATCGGTTCGTAGGCGAGCGATCCACAGGCTTTCTAGACCCTGTGCCGACGACCCCGGGCCTAGTGACCTGGGCGGTCAGGCTCGCCTGAGATTAGGGCCCGTCAACCTTCGGTGAGACGGGACACCTGCTATCGACTCTCCCACGGCTGGCCCGAGAAGCCGAAGATGCACAGCTGACCGTGACCCCGGCCGGAAGCCGTCGATCCAGCCCCGGGGTCAGGCGTTCCACCACTCGTCGGTCCCGCAGCCGACCTCGTAGTGCCACCAGCCCTCGTTTTGTCCTTGACTCAGCAGTGCCTTGATTCCGGCGAAGTCCGCGTCGGCCGGGACGTTGAAGGCCACCATGGGGAAGTCCGTGCTCATGACCTCACCGCCAAGGTGGAAGACAGCCAGGCGTTGATGCACCGCATGAGGGCTACGGCCCAGCAGCCCAGAGGGGACGGGCACGACGCGAACCGTGCAGTTGCCAGCTGAACTGACCCGTCCGACAGCCCAGTGCAGTCCATCTGAATCGGTCTGGAACTGAACAACGTCCCCCTCGGCCACGCCGTCCTGGAGGAACGGGACGTTCTCAATCGCAGCTGTGTCGGCACTGAGTCTTGTCGCCCACAGGCCCTCGATGTCCTGAGGGAACCACCCCTCGCGCGGGACGAACCGGAACCAGACCTTGAGCTTCTCGATCGCGCTCTCCATGGCGGCCATCATGCGCGGACCGCCCGCAGTACCCAGCGTCGGGGTCCGAGCTGGGCGATCAAGTTTCGTTGAGACAGACCAGCCTGTGATCAATCTTCACTGAGACGGACGGGCGTCCATTCAACTTCGGCGAGACACGTCCAACCTTCACCGAGACAGGTCACGGGCACGCCCGCGGAGTCTCCTCGATCCGGGCAGACCGCCGCAGATCCGCTTCACCAGCAGGTCACCGGAAGTTCCCCAGCAGCTCAGGAGCTCGGACGCGTCGGCACAGCCATCCGGCAGCCGGGACAGTGCCCCGCCATTCGTGCCAGTCGCGCCACGCGTGACTCCCGGGGTACCGGTGGCTCGGGCGCGACCGGTGGCACGTGCGGGACCGGTGGCACGTGCGGGACCGGTGGCACGTGCGGGATCGGTGGCTCGCGTGGCGGTGGTGCGCGAGCCGCCCGCCGGTGCGAGACGCGTGCGGGGCGAGACGCCGGTGTGAGACGCGTGCGGGGCGAGACGCCGGTCCATGAGGCCCGCCCGCATCGACAAGGGGCCAGATCCGCCGGATTGGCCTTGGCGAGTGGCTTCCCGGGACCGCTAGCTTCGGGATATGCGCATTCGTATCGTCGACGCCTTCACCGACCGCCCCTTCGCCGGCAACCCGGCAGGGGTCCTCGTCCTCGACTCGTTCCCGGACGAGGCCTGGCTCCAGCAGGTGGCCCTCGAGGTCAACCACGCGGAGACGGCGTTCACCCACCGCCTTCCCGAAGGCGGCGAGGCCGACTGGGCCCTGCGCTGGTTCACCCCCGCCACCGAGGTCGCCCTGTGCGGACACGCGACCCTCGCCGCAGCGCACGTCCTGCACACCACCGGCGCCCACCGGGGCCCCGTCCGCTTCGCCACCCGCAGTGGCGTCCTCATGGCCACCCCCGCCGCCGACGGCTCGATCACCCTCGACTTCCCGACCGCACCCCTCACCCCGGTCGAGACACCGGACGGTGTCGCCGAGGCGCTCGGCGCCGAGCCGCTCCGCACCCTCGACACCGGCCCGAACACCGGTGACCTGCTCGTCGAGGTCGCCGACGAGAAGACGGTCCGCGGCCTCACCCCGGACCACAAGGCTCTCGCCCGGTACTCCGAGCGGGGCATTATCGCCACCGCCCGCGCCGAAGACCCCTCCAGGGGCTACGACTTCGTCTCCCGCTGCTTCTTCCCGAACGTCGGCATCGACGAGGACCCGGTGACCGGCAGCGCTCACACGGCGCTCGCGCCCTTCTGGTCAGAACGCCTCGGCCGCGCCGCTCTCACAGGCCTGCAGGCCTCCCCGCGCTCCGGCCTGGTCCGCACCGAGGTGCGTGGCGACCGCACCCTCCTCTCGGGGCACGCGGTCACGGTCATCGACGGCGAGCTGCTGGCGTAACAGCACACGGGACCGGCTCGGCGGTACACGAAAGGGGCGTACGAAACGGCCGTACGCCCCTTCGGGATCAGCCGGCCGCCGATCGGCGGCCGGAGTCGCCCCTCACGCCGTCGGGAGCCAGCCGACCTTCCCCGCCAGCAGCGCGTACCCAACGAACGCACCGATGTCGAGCAGCGAGTGCGCGACCACGAGCGGTCCGACACGGCCCCAGCGCCGGTACAGATAGACGAAGACCACGCCCATCACCATGTTGCCGACGAACCCGCCGATGCCCTGGTAGAGGTGGTACGAGCCGCGCAGCACCGCACTCGCCACCAGCGCGGTCCCCGGCGTCCAGCCCAACTGCCCCAGCCTGCGCAGCAGATACCCGACGACGATGACCTCCTCCAGGACGGCGTTCTGCACGGCCGAGAGGATGAGCACAGGGAACTTCCACCAAACGTCCGGCAGCGCCTCGGGCACCACCGTGAGGTTGGCGCCGAACCCACGCGCCGCCAGATAGAAGGCGATTCCCGTACTGCCGATCACGGCCGCGACCATGGCACCGCGCCCGAGGTCCGGCCAGGGACGCGTACGGTCGAAACCGATCACACGCATCCCCCGCCCCTCACGCATCAGCAAGTGCGCGACGAGCGCGACCGGCACCAGAGCCGACGCGATACCGAAGAGCTGCCAGGCCAGGTCCAGCCAGGGCCGGCCGGGCGCCGCCGAGGCGTTGAGGGTGGCCGCCTGGTCCTTGAGACCCCCCGGTTTCGTGACCGACCCGACAAAACTGATCAGCGCGGACACTCCGCTCGCGCCGAGCGACAACGCCAGAACGAGCAGCGTCTCGTCCCGGAGAATCCGTCGGGTCAGCCTCTCCTCAGGAAAGGAATCGGCCACCGATCCCGCCTCCACGTGCACTCCCGCCTCCAGTTGGGTAATCCCGCCGCATCCCCATCTTCGCCCCGCTAGGGTCTCGAAAGAAGTTACGAAGATCATGCGCGACAGGCCGTCGGGGGACGGGCGCCATATGGGGCGTACTTCCCCTCGCCTGCTCTGCGGCTGTCTCACGGCTCAGGCTCATCTGGGAGGGACCTCACCGTCATGGGACGTCACAGCTTGCCCGACGCGGACCGGGCGGGCACCGCCGACCCCCGGATCCGCGCACGCCGCCGCAATGTGGCCCTCGCGACGGCTCTCGTCGTCACCGTCGCCGGGGGGACGGCCGCCGCCCTCCACGGAAGCCTGTTCTCCCTCGGGGGTTCCTGCCGGGACGACGCCGTGCACATAGCGGTGACCGCCTCGCCGGACATCGCGCCCGCGCTCAGGGCCGCCGCCGCGGACGCCCGGGCGAAGAACGTCACCGCCGACGGCCGCTGCCTCGACGTCAGTGTGAGCGCCCGCGAGTCCTACGAGGTCGCCGACGCGCTCCGCTCGGGCAAGAAGTCCGAAGCGCAGGTCTGGGTGCCGGACTCCGACGCATGGGTCCAGCGGGTCACCGGGACCAGCGCCGCCACACAGGTCACCAGCCTGGGCAACGTCGCCTCCTCACCGGTCGGCGTCGCCATGGTCCCCTCGGCCGCCAGAGTGCTGGGCTGGCCCACGAAGACGTACAGCTGGACCGAGTTGGCCGGGACGGCCCTGCGGGACAAGGGGCTCAGTCTGGGAGCGACCGATCCCGCCCGCAGCTCGACGGGGCTGCTCGCACTCGCCCGGCTCAGCGCGGCCGCCTCCCGGGTCAAGGGCGGCGACGTCCAGGCCGCCGCGATGGTCAAGACCCTCGCCCGGCACACGTCCGACGACGACGCCAAGCTCCTGGACAGCCTGCCCCGCGACTCCTCGGGCCCCGCGCGGAGCGACTCCCGGCGCAATCAGGCGCTGATCCTCTCCGAACAGGCGGCGTTCGCCCACAACACCGCGGCGGACGGCGACGACGACCTCGACCTCTTCTATCCCACGGACGGCGCGCCCCTCCTCGACTACCCGTACACCCTGGTCGACGAGTCGGACCTGAGCACGGACGAGAGCCGTGCGGCCCTGCGGTTCATGACGTTGCTCGCAGAGGCGGCGCCCCGGCAGTTCCTGCGGAAGTCCGGTTTCCGCACGGACGCGGAGAGCCCGTCGGACACGCTGGTCACCGAGGCGGGCGGGAGATATCCGCAGCCGTACGCGCACCTCCTGGCCGAACCCTCGTCGAAGGACGTGCTCCAGGAGGCCCTCGGGATGTGGACGATCACGATGGAGAGCGCCCGGATCACCACGGTCGTCGACGCCTCCTCCTCGATGGCCGAGCCACTGCCGGGCGGCCACCGGTCCCGTATGGACGTCACCAAGGAGTCGCTGCTCCAGGCGCTCGCCACGTTCACCTCCGAGGACGAGATCGGCCTGTGGAAGTTCTCCACGAAACTCGACGGCCACAAGGACTACCGCGTCCTCGTGCCGACCGAGCGGCTCGGCGACGTCAAGGGAACCCGCACCCAGCGCGAGAAACTGGCCTCGGCGTTCCGCTCCCTGAAGCCGGTCCCGCACGGAGCGACCGGGCTGTACGACACCACCCTCGCCGCGTACAAGGCGGCCGTCGCCTCCTACGCGAAGGGCCGGTTCAACGCGCTGGTCGTCCTCACGGACGGAGTCAACCAGGACCCCGGCAGCATCTCCCGGTCGGATCTCGTCACCGAGCTGCAGAAGCTGGCCGACCCGGAACGCCCGGTGCCGCTGATCGCCATCGCGGTGGGGCCCGACAGCGATCAGCGGGAGGTCGATCAGATCGCGCGGGCGACCGGCGGCTCCGGCCAGCGGGTCAACGAGCCGTCACAGATCCACGCGGCGATGCTCAGGGCCATCACGGCCGCGGGCACGGTAACTCCGAACTGACCGCCACCCGACCGCGCACCGCGCCCGCTCCCGCGGTGGCCGGCGGACACCCGCCACCGCGGAGCAGTCACCCGCGGGACACCACGGGCACACGGCAGCGCAGCGCGGGCAGGGCACGGCACGGCACCAGTGGGCACGGCGCGGGAATCGGCGGCCAGGTCCCGGCGGACACGGCCAAGAGCCGTCGCCCGGTACCCAGTACCGCCCCCGGACGCTCCCACGTCACCTCACCCCAGCGGAACCGGTTCCGGCAGTCCCACCGGCCAGGTGTGCACCGGCTCCCCGAGGTGCATCAGCTCGCCGTAGCGCCTCGTCGTCGCGGCCAGCGCGGCCTCCCGGCCGAAGCCCTTCTCCAGTGCCCGGTGGAAGGTGGCCGCCTGCCAGGTCGCGCCGTTGACGCGCAGTCGGCACCGGTCCTCGATCACGCCGAGGTAGAGATCCCGGTCCGCGGGCTCGACACCCCACGCGTCCAGTCCGGCGTAGGCGAGCGGCAGCAGCTCGTCGCGGATCAGGTTCGCCGCGTCCACCTGCGTGGTCCCGCCGTAGCGACCGCGCCGGGGCCACTCCAGGCGTGCGTCGATGCCGTGCCGGCAGGCCGCGTCGAAGTTGGCGGCGGCGGCCTCGAAGGGCAGCCGCGTCCAGACGGGGCGCGGCTCCTCGGCGAGCGCCCGGATCAGCCCGTAGTAGAAGGCGGCGTTGGCGATGACATCGGTGACGGTCGGGCCGGCCGGCAGCACCCGGTTCTCGACACGCAGATGCGGAACGCCGTCGGCGATGCCGAAGACCGGCCGGTTCCAGCGGTACACCGTGCCGTTGTGCAGCACCAGTTCGGCGAGCTTGGGCACGCCTCCCGCGTCGAGGACACCGAGTGGATCCTCCTCGTCGCAGATGGGCAGCAGGGGCGGGAAGAACCGCACGTTCTCCTCGAAGAGGTCGTACGCCGAGGAGATCCAGCGCTCGCCGAACCAGGTGCGCGGCCGGACTCCCTGCGCCTGCAGCTCCGGCGGCCGGGTGTCGGTGGACTGCTGGAAGAGCGGGGGCCTCGACTCCCGCCACAGCTCGCGCCCGAACAGGAAGGGCGAGTTGGCCCCGACCGCGACCTGCGGGGCGGCGACCGCCTGCGCCGCGTTCCACACGTCCGCGAACCGGTCCGGCGTGACCTGCAGGTGCAACTGGACGGAGGTGCACGCGGCTTCGGGCGCGATGGATCCGGACCGGCAGACCAGACGCTCCACACCGTCGATGTCGAGCGCGAAGTCCTCTCCGCGCGCGGCCACTATCTGGTCGTTGAGAAGGGTGTAGCGGTCGACGTCCGACAGATTCGAGGACACCAGATCGCCCTGTCCGAGCGTCGGCAGAATGCCGATCATCACGATCCCGGCGTCGACCTCGCTGGCTTTCCGATGCGCGTAGGCGAGCGAGGTGCGGATCTCCTCGGCGAGCCGGTCGAATACCCGGCCGCCCAAGCGGTGTGGGGCTATGTTGACTTCCAGGTTGAACATGGCGAGTTCTGTTTGGAAGTCGCGGCTCGCAATCCTTTCGAGTACTTGCCCATTCATCATTCTGGGCATGCCGTCGGGTCCGGCGAGATTCAATTCGATCTCCAGCCCCATCAGATTCTTCGGGCGGTCGAACCGCTTCTCCTCCAGCAGTCGCTCCAGCCCCGTCAGACACTGGCGGAGCTTGTCGCGGTAGCGCTGCCGATCGGACAGGCCAAACGTTCCTGCCACGACCTTCTCCCCCATCGAAGTGTCCCTCCTCGGATGGGCAGGCCGACGCTCCGGCCCTGGCGTCCCGGGTCACGGTGGATGATGCCCAGGCAACGCGATCCATAACGTCCCGCACGCGCTCTTCGACCGCTACGCTGGAAACCGGCCCCGGGCACATTCACCGGGCATGGAGCATTCAGCAAGTTTACCGCCCGACATGATCTCGTGAAAAACGCCGACGAGAATCGGCCGACCGCTCCGGCGGAGTATTCCGAGGTCACCGCGGTTCGACCGCGCAGAATCGGGATGAACCTCTCGTTTCATCGACCGAATAGCGCCTTGTTCTTCGTATTCGGAACGACTAGACGAAACAACGCCTGAACACGCGTCGTATAAACTCCGCTACCGAGGCAGAGAGTTGGCGCTCGCGGTCCTAGGTCCTGTCGTCACGGTGACGACGGCAGGCGACACCCTGTCGGCAGATCCAGACCCCTCGCCCCTCTGACCCGAGAGCTGACAGCGCCGTCCGCCCCCGCCCTCGCGCCACTGTGCCTGTCGAATGAGAGGCGACCCACCATGCCGCTGCACGTACCCCCGGCTCCCGCGCCCGCCCTGCGCACCGTTGTCACGGCACTCGGTTCCCCCACCGCTGTCCGCGAAGCCCGCACCCCGTCCCTGCGCCTGGCACAGGGACCCGCCACCCCCGAACTCCCGCTCCCCGTCCACGTCCTGGATCGCATCACTCCCGCGGGCGCCTCCGCCACCCGGCTCGCCGGGTGGCGTTTCCTGATCCGTTGCGGCGACCGTGCCGTGGCCGCGGCCGACACCGTGCTGACCCCGGACGGCTGGGCCTTCTCGCGCTTCTTCGAGGGTCCCTACATCGCCGCGACGGAACGCGCGCTGCGGCAGGCCGAGACCATGCAACAGCCCTACCAAGCACGCCTGTTGTCCGTACCTGAGCTGTACATGCTGACCCTCTGGCTGCACGGCGACTGCACCGCGGACGGCGCCACCGGCCATCCGGCCGCCACCGATCTCCTGGTCCCGCTGGCGCCCGCCCCGCCCGGCATCGCCGCGCACCGTCCGTACCGCGTCGCCGAACTGCTGCCGGTCCTCACCCATCGCGTCACCCCGGCCCCCCTGCTCAGTTCGCCCGCCTGAGCCCCGGCGCCCTCGCTCGCCTCCGGGCCCCCCGTCCGAACCGGCCTCCGTAGCCCGTCTCCAAGACCCCACGTCCGTGCCCCGCAGCCGCAACCCGGCCGCGGGGCACGCCGCTTCCACCGAACCCGAGCGCCACTCGCTCGTTAGGGCTTCATGGCGCTCGTACGAGGGGAAACGCGCTCCCGGACCGACCGGACTAGCCCCATTCGGCCACGTCGAACCACCCGAAAGGGCAACGCAGTTGGGGTGAACCCTCCGCAGGGGTGATGCGTCATCAACCTGTGAGAAGCGGTGCCCTCAAATCCCTGCGGATTGGCGCCCGTGGGGCAACACTGGGGTCAGACCACACATCAACGGGGGGCGGCCATGAGTACCTCAAGCCGCAAGACAGACACGACAGCCATCACTCACACCTCGACCCAGCGAAAGATCCCATCCATGTGCCAGCACCAGCCACCGTGTCCTTCCGCCGAATCAGCCGACCGGGAGTCCGCCCGCCTCGCGGCGCACCACCCGGAGCAGGGATGGAGCCTGCTGTGCAACGGCGTTCTGCTCTTCGAGGACACCGGTGAGCTCCTGCCCGACGGCCAGATCATCGCCCCGCACCGCCCGCTGGGCGGCGCGCAGGTGATGACGGCCGCCTGAGCCGCACGACCCGGGCGGCCGTCACAGGCCGCCCAGACACACGAGGGGCCGGCCCGGAGACGTACTCTCCGAACCGGCCCCGACGCATGACCGAGGGTGATCACTCCCCGTAGGCGTCCACGTGCCGAGCGCTGATCAGTCCTCGTAGGCGTCCAGCGGCGGGCAGGAGCAGACGAGGTTCCGGTCGCCGTACGCCTGGTCGATGCGGCGCACCGGCGGCCAGTACTTGTCGGCGGCCGAGACACCGGCCGGGAAGACGGCCTCCTCACGGCTGTAGGGGTGCTCCCAGTCGCCGCCGAGCGCGGCGGCCGTGTGCGGCGCCCCCCGCAGCGGGTTGTCGTCCACCGCCCACTCGCCGGAGCCGACCTTCTCGATCTCCGCGCGGATCGCGATCATCGCGTCGCAGAACCGGTCGAGCTCGCCCAGGTCCTCGGACTCGGTCGGTTCGATCATCAGCGTGCCGGCCACCGGGAACGACATCGTCGGCGCGTGGAAGCCGTAGTCGATGAGGCGCTTGGCGATGTCGTCGACGCTGACACCGGTCGCCTTGGTGAGCGGGCGCAGGTCGATGATGCACTCGTGCGCGACCAGACCGGCCGGACCGGTGTACAGCACCGGGTAGTGCGGCTCCAGGCGCTTGGCGATGTAGTTGGCGGAGAGCACGGCCACCTGGGTGGCGCGCTTGAGGCCCTCGCCGCCCATCAGCCGGACGTACGACCAGGAGATGGGCAGAATGCCCGCGGAGCCCCAGGGAGCGGCCGAGATCGGGCCGACACCGGTCTCGGGACCGGCCTCGGGCTGCAGCGGGTGGTTCGGCAGGTACGGCGCCAGGTGCGCGCGCACACCGACCGGGCCGACGCCCGGACCGCCGCCGCCGTGCGGGATGCAGAACGTCTTGTGCAGGTTGAGGTGCGAGACGTCGCCACCGAAGTGGCCCGGCTTGGCGAGGCCCACCAGGGCGTTGAGGTTGGCGCCGTCGACGTAGACCTGGCCGCCGGCCTCGTGCACCTGGGCGCAGATGTCGGCGACGTGCTCCTCGAACACCCCGTGCGTCGAGGGGTACGTGATCATCAGCACCGACAGCTCGTCGCGGTACTGCTCGATCTTGGCGCGCAGGTCCTGGACGTCGATCTCGCCGTCGTCCGCCGTCTTCACGACGACGACCTTCATGCCGGCCATCACGGCGCTGGCGGCGTTGGTGCCGTGCGCGGAGGACGGGATGAGGCAGATGGTGCGCTGCTCGTCGCCGTTGGCGCGGTGATAGCCGCGGACGGCCAGCAGACCGGCCAGCTCGCCCTGCGAACCGGCGTTGGGCTGGAGCGACACCTTGTCGTAGCCGGTGACCTCGGCGAGCTGGTCCTCCAGCTCGTGGATCAGCGTCAGATAGCCGCCGGCCTGCTCGCTGGGCGCGAACGGGTGGAGCTGCCCGAACTCGGGCCAGGTGACCGGCTCCATCTCGGTGGTCGCGTTGAGCTTCATGGTGCAGGAGCCCAGCGGGATCATGCCGCGGTCGAGCGCGTAGTCGCGGTCGGAGAGCCTGCGCAGATAGCGCAGCATCGCCGTCTCGGAGCGGTGCTGGTGGAACACGGGGTGCGTGAGGTACTCGTCGGTGCGCAGCAGCGCGGCCGGCAGGGTGTCCTCGGCGCTCGCGTCCAGCGCCTCGATGTCGCCCTCGACACCGAACGCGGTCCACACGGCGGTGAGCTGGTCGCGCGTGGTCGTCTCGTCGCACGAGATCGACACCTGGTCGGCGTCGACCCGGTGGAGGTTGACCCCGTGGTCGCGGGCGGCGGCCACGATCTCGGCGGCGCGGCCCGGGACCCGCGCGGTGAGGGTGTCGAAGTACGCGCCGTGCACGAGCTCGACACCGCCGGCGGTGAGCCCGGCGGCCAGGACGGTGGCGTAGCGGTGGGTACGCCGCGCGATGGTCCGCAGGCCGTCGGGACCGTGGTGGACGGCGTACATGCCGGCCATCACGGCGAGGAGGACCTGAGCCGTACAGATGTTGCTCGTCGCCTTCTCGCGACGGATGTGCTGCTCACGCGTCTGCAGGGCGAGGCGGTACGCCTTGTGGCCGTCGGCGTCCACGGACACGCCGACCAGCCGGCCGGGGAGGCTGCGCGCGAACTTCTCGCGCACCGCCATGTAGCCGGCGTGGGGTCCGCCGAAGCCCATCGGCACACCGAAGCGCTGGGTCGTACCGACCGCGATGTCCGCGTCGAGCTCGCCGGGCGAGGTCAGCAGGGTCAGGGCGAGCAGGTCGGCGGCGACGGTGACGACCGCCCCCAGCTCGTGCGCCTGCTCGATGATCGGCTTGATGTCGCGTACGGCACCGGAGGCGCCCGGGTACTGGATCAGCACGCCGTTGATCTCGCGCCCGGCGAGGTCGGCCGGGATGCCGTCGGCGAGGTCGGCGACGACGATCTCGACGCCGGTCGGCTCGGCGCGGGTCTCTATGACGGCGATGGTCTGCGGCAGCGCGTCCGCGTCGACCAGGAAGAGGCCCTTCTTGTTCTTGCCCATACGGCGGGACAGCGCCATCGCCTCGGCGGCCGCGGTGCCCTCGTCGAGGAGGGAGGCGCCGGAGGTCGGCAGGCCGGTCAGCTCGGCGACGACCGTCTGGAAGTTCAGCAGCGCCTCGAGGCGGCCCTGCGAGATCTCCGGCTGGTACGGCGTGTACGCGGTGTACCAGGCGGGGTTCTCCATGACGTTGCGCAGGATCACCGGCGGCGTGAACGTGCCGTAGTAACCGAGCCCGATCATCGAGCCGAGCACCTCGTTGCGGTCCGCGAGGGAGCGGAGCTCGGCCAGTACCTCGGCCTCGGTGCGGGCGGCCGGCAGCTTCAGGGCCTCGGCGTTCTTGATCACGTCCGGCACCGCGGCGGCCGTCAGCTCGTCGAGCGAGCCGTAGCCGATGTGCGCGAGCATCTTGGCCCGGGCTTCGGAGTCGGGGCCGATGTGGCGCTGCTCGAAGGGAATTCCCTGTTCGAGCTCGGAGAGCGGAATGCGAGGGGCGGTCATGGCGGAGGCCTCCTGGTCTGACGCGACCTTCGAGGGGCACCCCGGCACGGGTACCCCGACGGCCTCCCCCTCTGTCATCTCAACCTGAGAGTTTCACCGGGTGTCCGTGGACGACCCGGCTTTCACCGTCGGTGAGGGCGGAGCCATAGGCACCGCCCTGCTTTCCAGAGTGACCTCGTCCGTGCGGTACGTGAGCCTGAGAGATTCCGGGGAGGAGTTGCTCCTTCGGCGCCTCCGGTGAAGTCTGGAGGACTCTCCCGCACGGGATCAGCAGCCGTTTGCCAGCCTACCAGCGAGGACAAGACGACAGCCTTCGAGTGGCCGCCTTCACAGATGTGCTCTTTTGTAGTACTTACGGATGAGTTTGCGACCACTGGAGGGACCGTGCAGACCGACATCGATCCGCGCAACCTGATCGGCCGCAAGGCGTTCGACAGCAACGGCACCAAGATCGGCACGATCGACGAGATCTACCTCGACGACGCGACCGGCGTCCCGGAGTGGGCGGCCATACGCACCGGCCTGTTCAGCAGGGACGCCTTCGTACCGCTCGAACCCAGCGAGATCATCGAGGGGACGCTGCGCATCCCCTTCGAGCGAGCCCTGATCAAGGACGCCCCCGACTTCGGTGTCGGGCGCCACCTCTCCCCCGAGCAGGAACTGCAGCTCTACCACCACTACGGACTCGACGTGGCGTCCCCTCCGCCGCCGGACCGGGACTTCGGCCGACTGGCGGGCACGGACGACGGCTGAGCGTCCCGGACGCCCGGCCCCGCGCCGGCACCCACGCCCGGGACGGGGCCCACATCCAGACCCTTACTCCATTCCGGGCCCGCGTCCGGGCCCGCGCTCCTGTCCGGGCCCAGGTCCCGGCCCGTGCCCTGGGCCCGGTCCCGGTCCGCACGCCGGTCCCGGTCCAGGTCCGAGCCGCCGTCCGGACCTCGCGGCGCGGCCCGCGACCCCGACGGTCCGGCACCCGCCGGGAACGCCTCGGTGTCCCGGGGTCTTCGCTCCACCAGGGGCAGCGGATCCGCCGGTTCCAGCCGCGGATCGTCCGTCCGGAAGGTCCGGACCCGGCCGGGCTCGGAGTACGGCGTCTCGAACCGCACCGTGACCCGCCCCAGCCCGCTGCCCTGCACCCAGCCGTGCCCGTACTCCTCGTGACGCACGTCGTGCCCCGCGGGCCACCGCCGCACCGCGGGCGGCCCCTCCTCCACAGGGGTCCCCCCGGCCGGCGGCTCGTCCACGGACTGCTCCTCGGCCGTCGGCTCCCCCACGGCGGCGGCCTGCGCCTGCGCGAACAGGTCCTCCTGCGTGTAGTCGGCGAGCCCCGAGACACCGACCCCCAGCAGGCGCACGCCTCCCGTGGTGTCCACGCCCTCCAGGAGCCGCGCGGCGGCCTCACGGACGACCCCGGGGTCGTCCGTGGGTCCCCGCAGCGTCTCGGACCGGGTCAGCGTCGAGAAGTCGTACCTGCGCACCTTCAGCACGATGGTCCGCCCCGACAGCCCGGCCCGGCGCAGCCTCCCCACACACCGGTCCGCGAGCCGCTGCACCTCTAGCTCCACCCGGACCCGGTCGTGGATGTCCACGTCGTACGTGTCCTCGACCGACACCGACTTTGTCTCCCGCTCGGCCACCACGGGCCGCACGTCGTGGGCCAGCGCCATCGCGAACAGGGCGTGCCCGTGCGCCTTCCCCAGCAGCCGTACGAGCTCGTCCTCGCCCGCCTCGGCGAGCTCCTCGACTGTGGTGATCCCGGCCCGCCGAAGATGGTCGCCGGTAGCCGGCCCAACGCCCGGCAGCGTCCGCACCGGCATGGGGCCCAGCATCGCGCGCTCGGTGCCCGGCTCGATCAGCACGAGACCGTCGGGCTTGGCCTGCTCCGAGGCGATCTTCGCCAGCATCTTGGAGGCGGCGAGCCCCACCGATCCCGTGAGCCCGGTGACCGCCCGGATGTCCGCGCGCAGCTTGGCACCGGCCAGCCGCGCCGAGGCGTCGTCCCAGGCCGTCCCGCCCGCCTCCAGGTCCACGAACGCCTCGTCCAGGCTCAGCGGCTCCACGAGCGGCGACAGAGCCCGCAGCAGCCCCATCACCTGCTCGCTGACCTCACGGTAGAGCCCGAAGCGCGGTACGAGATAGGCGGCGTTCGGTGCGCGTCTGCGGGCCTGGGCCATGGGCATCGCCGAGTTCACCCCGAAGACGCGCGCCTCGTACGAGGCCGTGGCCACGACCCCGCGGGGTCCCAGCCCGCCCACGACGACGGCCTTCCCGCGCAGGCTCGGCTTGGACGCCTGCTCCGCCGAGGCGAAGAAGGCATCCATGTCGAGATGCAGGATCGTGGGCGCGGTTCTCACATCACCGATGCTGCCCTACGCCACTGACAATGCCCCGGCACTCCGGGGCATCGCGTCATCGGAGGCCGCGCGTCACACCGCGCGGTTGCGCCTGCGCGCCAGCTCGTCGGCGGGGTTGTGCCCGAGAAGCGTCTCGCCGGTGTCCACGCGCTCCCCGTGCAACTGCGACAGGGCACTCTCCACGTCCCGCCACACCACGCCCACGGCGATCCCGAAGACCCCTTGGCCGCCCTGGAGCAGCGCGTGGACCTCGTCGGGCGAGGTGCACTCGTAGACCGTCGCGCCGTCGCTCATCAGCGTCATGCGCTCCAGGTCCTGGAAGCCGCGCTCCCGCAGATGCTGGACCGTGGTGCGGATGTTCTGCAGCGACACCCCGGTGTCGAGGAACCGCTTCACGATCTTCAGGACCACCACGTCCCGGAAGCTGTAGAGACGCTGCGTGCCCGACCCGTAGGCGGGACGCACACTGGGCTCGACCAGACCGGTCCGCGCCCAGTAGTCCAGCTGCCGGTAGGTGATGCCCGCGGCCGCGCACGCCGTGGGCCCGCGGTAACCGACCTCCTCGGGAACGGCCCCTCCCTCACCGGGCACTGCTGTGGGCCGCCGCGGAACATGGTCCGCCGCGCCGCCATGCTGGGGGTACCCCCTGCTCGAGTCGAGCCGAGAGCTTGGGGGAGGGTACGGGCCGCTCTCCCCCGGACCGCGTCCGGGAGCACCCCCAGCCGTACCGTCGCCGCTGCTTCTCACGCCGACCTCCGTCCTTGACCTGCCTTCTCGACGGTAGGCAGTCACCAGGGGCGCGTCAACGATCGCCACACTCGGCACGCCGAGTGATAATCACCCTAAGAGTGGTTTCCCGTGCCCTACCGCGGGGAAAGGCTAGCCGAATGCTCTCCGCGCGGGCCGCGGCACACCACACCGACCCTGGGCAAATGCCACCCGGAGCGGCGCTCCGCTCCCGGGCCTCACTGACTGTTGGTTCCGAAGTCCTCGGGCGAGATCTGGTCGAGGAACTCGCGGAACTTCTCCACCTCGTCCTCCTGCTCGTCCGGGATCGCGATACCCGCGTCGTCGAGCACCCCGTCGCTGCCGTAGATCGGCGTTCCGGTGCGCAGGGCGAGCGCTATGGCGTCGGACGGCCTGGCACTCACCTCGACCCCACTGGCGAACACGAGCTCGGCGTAGAAGACGCCCTCGCGAAGGTCCGTGATGCGTACTTCGGTGAGCTCCTGGCCGACGGCCTCCAGCACGTCCTTGAACAGGTCGTGGGTCAGCGGTCGTGCGGGGGCCATGCCCTGCTGAGCGAAGGCGATCGCCGTCGCCTCCCCCGGTCCGATCCAGATGGGGAGGTAGCGGTCGCCTCCCACTTCACGCAGAAGCACGATCGGTTGGTTGGAGGGCATTTCGACCCGGACACCTACGACATCGAGCTCGTTCACACAGCAACCCTAGGCCGTGCCCGGGACGTTTGGGTAGTCGGGCACAGAACGGGTAGACGATCCGCGGCCCGCTCCGGTATGCCGGATCAGCGCAGTCGCACGCCCAGCGCGGTCTGCACGAGTGCCGCGTGCAGCTTCACCGTGAGGCCGGCGAGTTCCTTCGTACGGGCCTCCGCGTGCGCCCGCGTCTGCGGATTGCGGTGCCGCCGCAGGGGGGCGACCACCTGGTCCACCAGTCCCGCGTCACGCTCCGCAGCGGCCTTCATCGCCCGCAGATGGCGCGGCTCGATCCCGAAGCGTCCCAGCTCGACGACGAGCGCGGCGACGGTCACCGCCTCGGCGTCGTACACACCGTCCGGCAGAGGCCCGATCAGCCCGTACGACTCCCACTCCTGGAGCTGCTGCTCGCCGATCTCCGCGGCGGCCAGCAGCTCCGCACGGCCCACCCGGGCCGCGGTGGGGCCTTCGGGTTCGCCGTAGAGCTCCCCCGCGGGTTCTCCCTCACCGGCGTCGCGCTGGCGGCCCACGGAGGGCAGACGCACCTTCTCACCGCGCTCCAGGGCGTCCAGGTGCTCGCGGATCACCTTCAGCGGGAGGTAGTGGTCGCGCTGCATCCTCAGGACGTGGCCGAGGCGTTCGACATCGTCCGCGCTGAACTTGCGGTACCCCGAAGGGGTCCGCCGCGGCTCGACGAGCCCCTCCGACTCCAGGAATCGGATCTTGGAGATGGTGACTTCGGGGAACTCGTCGCGCAGCATGTTCAGCACCGCGCCGATGCTCATCAGCCCACTGTCCGTGGCGGCGGTACCGCTGCCGGCACCGCCGCTCGGTGTTTGAAGCATGGACATTCCCTCGGTGTCCCCCCGGACGGAGTTGGGGGAGGGTCAGACGCCCTGCTGGCTCGCGTAGAACACCAGCCGGTACTTGCCGATCTGCACCTCGTCACCGTTCGACAGCGGGACCTGGTCGATCCGCTCCCGGTTGACGTACGTGCCGTTCAGGCTGCCGACGTCGGCGACCGTGAACGAGCCGTCCGCGACGCGACGGAACTCCACGTGCCGACGCGACACCGTCACGTCGTCGAGGAAGATGTCGCTCTGCGGATGACGCCCCGCCGTGGTCAGCTCACCGTCCAGCAGGAAGCGGCTGCCCGAGTTGGGGCCACGGCGCACCACCAGCAGCGCCGAGCCGACCGGCAGCGCGTCGACCGCCGCCTGAGCCTCCGGGGAGAGCATCGGCGACGCCGTCTGACCGGTCACCTCGGCGTCGTACGCCTCGATGCCGGAGATGGAGATCGTGGACGTCTGCTCCGAGGGACGCTCCGGTCCACCCCGCAGCGGCGCACCGCAGTTGGAACAGAACCGGCTGTTCTCCGCGTTGCGGTTCCCGCACCTCGAACACACCTGGGCCGACATGGACGGATCCTCCTGCCGCGGCTGCCCACCAGGGGCATGGGACGCATACGGATCGGAGGCGAACCCTCCACCCGTGCTTGAGGCTGACGGTTCCCCGAAACCTATGCGGCCCGGCTGGGCAGGGTCAACAGACGACGCGCCCTGACCGCCGGGACCGGTGACCTGGTCCCGGAACAGCGGGCGATCGCCGCTCTGGGCCTCCGCGTCTCCCTGGCGCGGTGCACGGTGACGGGCAGTCGCGTTGTCGCCACTGTCCTCTCGCGTGCTCTTGCCGAACAACTTCGCAAACAACTTCACGGGCGATTCCCCTTGACCGAAACAGACCCGCCCGTGGGGCAGGACGAACCCTGATTGAACACACCGGTCGACCCGGACATCCTCACAACGTCCGTATCCACCAGACAGTTTCCACCACGCACCACCCATTCGGTGCGCCGACCCCCCGCAACCTCCTGCCCTCGCCCGGCGACCCCCATGCGACCGCCGTTCACCGGGAGGACGACTGAGCGTAGTCAGGCCGCTCCGCCGGTCGCAAGGCATCGACGACGATCTTCGTCGAGCCGTTCACCGTGACGGTGGCCTGCTCCTTCTCCAGCGTCTGCACCACACCTCCCGGAATGTTCAGCGCCGGCTCCAGATCCTGCGGCTTGCCGATGACCTTGAAACGATACGGCTGGGTGATCTTGTTCCCGTCGACCTTCACTCCGCCTCCGGAGTCGGCCAGATAGGTCCCGGCGACCACGCGCACGCCGTTCACCTGGATCGCCTCCGCACCGGCGGCGCGCAGCTCCTGGATCGCGTCGAGCAGCATGTCCGCCTTGACCGTCCCCTTCGCGTCGTCGATGGTCAGAGTGATGCCAGGACCCTGAGCGGCCACGGTGCCCGCCAGAATGCCGAGTTGCTTCTGCTTCTCGACCGTCTGCTTGCGGGCCTCCTCGGCCTGGTTCGAGCTGTTCTCCAGCTCGGTGCGCTGATCCTCGAGTCCTTGCTTCTCGTCCTCAAGACGCTGAGTGCGGCTGTCGAGTTCATCGAGGATGCGCACGAGATCTTCCTGACGCGCGCCGCGCAGCGCGCTGTCGCCGTCGCTGTTGGACGCCACCTGCACGGCCAGGCCGAAGCCGAGGCCGAACAGCAGCACGGCGACGATGAGTTGGGCACGCGACACCCGCGGCGGCCACAACCCCTCGACCAGCCTCCGACGGCCGGACGGAGGCGTCTCGACGTTCTCGTCGGCCGTCTCCGGTTCGGGCTCCCGAGCGGCCGCGGGGACCTCTGCGGGCAGCTCCTCGCGCAGCGGGTTCTCGGGTGCTTCCTCTTCGATCTCTTCGATCTCGTTGTTCTCGTTGTTCTCTTCGTTCTCGCTACTCATCGGCCTCACGCCCGGAACACATGCCGGCGGATCGCCGCGGCGTTGGAGAAGATCCGGATGCCGAGGACGACCACGACACCCGTGGACAGCTGGGCACCCACGCCCAACTTGTCACCCAGGAAAACGATCAGCGCTGCGACGACGACGTTCGACAGGAACGAGACCACGAAGACCTTGTCGTCGAAGATGCCGTCGAGCATCGCGCGCAGACCGCCGAAGACGGCGTCGAGCGCCGCCACAACGGCGATCGGGAGGTAAGGCTCGACAACCGCCGGAACCTCGGGCCGGACCAACAATCCAGCCACGACTCCCACGACGAGGCCCAGTACGGCGATCACGGTGTGCCCTTCTCTGTGCTCGGCTCTGCTGTACGTACGATCACACTCGGTGCGGCGGACAACCGGACGTCGCCCTCGGCTGAAATGCTGGTCCGGATGCCGTAGTTCTCCTGCAGGGCATGCAGATACAGCCCGTCGGCACTGTTCTGGAACCTGGTGCTGAGCCGCTGGCCGTCCCCCACCGCCAGCACCGTGTACGGCGGCACGAGCGGCTTGTTGTCGACCAGTATCGCGTCACCGGCGGCCCTGATGGCCGAGAGAGCGGTCAGCCGCTGTCCGTTGACGGAGATGGCCTCGGCACCCGACTCCCACAGACCGTTCACGACGCGCTGCATGTCACGGTCCCGGACACGTCCGGTGTCGGAGAATCCCGAGGTCTCCCGCGGATTGGTGCCGTCCCCGCCGGTGCTGGCTTCCTTGGCGTCGTTCACGACGAGCCTCACGCCCGGTCCGTGCACGGCCACGGCACCCGACAGGATGCTCACCAGGTCGGCCTGCCCCCCGCCGTCCTTCTTGAGCGCCGCACGCTGGCGGGCGCTCACATCGGCACGCAGGGTGTCGACACCGCTCTCCAGCTTGTCCGCGGCCGACGTCTCGCGCCCGACCCGGTCGATGAGCTCCTGACGCTCCTTGGCGACGACAGGGGCCGCTATCCGCGCGTTCGCCGCCCCCACGGTGACCACGAGCGCCGCGAGCACCAGACCCGCGGCGAGACCGAGCTTGGCCCGGACCGTCTTGGGCATGCCACCGACGCCCTCGGCCTCCCTACGGGCTGCCGCCTCGGCGTACCCCTCGTCGAGGCTGTGGTCCATGACGTTGGTGAGCAGCGACATGGAGGCGTCCGGGCGCGAGGGGCGCGGAGCACTGCTCCGAACGGGGGGCTGCTGCGGCATGCCGCACATCGTCGCACGTCGTGGGTGCTACCTCCGAATGGCCCCACCAGCGTGCCGGACAGGCCCCCTTGGGGACACATGTCCGACACGCACGAGTGAAGATCGTTTCAGCGGCCGGCGCTGTCCACAACGGCCGACCACTCGTCGAGCAGAGCCTCCGCGGAGGCGTCGTCCGGACCCTCAGCCCACAGATGGGTGACCGCCTCGGCAGGGTCCGGCAGCACCATCACCCAGCGCCCGTCCGTCTCCACGACCCGTACGCCGTCCGTCGTGTCCACGAAGCGGTCTCCCGCCTCCTCCACGACCCGGCGCATCACCAGACCCTTCACGGCCCACGGAGTCGCGAGGTCCCGCTTGAGGACGTGCGCCCGCGGAATCCGCGCGTCGATCTGGCTGAGCGTGAGCTGAGTCCGCGCCACCAGCCCGATGAGCCGTACGAACGCGGCCGCGCCGTCGAAGACGCCGCTGAACTCGGGAATGATGAACCCGCCGCGCGCGTCGCCGCCGAAGATCGTCGATTCCTCGCGGCCGACCCTCGTCAGGTCGTCCGGCGACGTGGTCGTCCATTCCACCTGCGTGCCGTGGTACGCCGCCACCTGCTCGGCGATCCGAGTGGTGGTGACCGGCAGTGCCACGCGCCCGCTGCGCCGCTCGGCGGCCACCAGGTCGAGCATGACGAGCAGGGCCCGGTCGTCCTCGACGATCCGCCCCTTCTCGTCGACGAGCGAGAGCCGCTCGCCCACCGGGTCGAAGCGCACTCCGAACGCGGCCCGCGCGGACGCGACGATCTCGCCCAGCCGCACCAGGCCGGCCCGCCGCGTCTCCACCGTCTCGGTCGGCCTGGACTCGTCGAGACCGGGATTGATCACCAGGGAGTCCACACCGAGCTTGCCCAGAAGGCTGGGCAGGACCAGTCCGGCACTGCCGTTGGACGCGTCGACGACCACTTTCAGCCCGGAATCGGCGATACCGGTGGTGTCGACGTTCCGCAGCAGCGATCCCGTGTACGAGTCGAAGACGCTGGCGGGAAAGTGCAGGTCCCCGATCTCACCCGGGAACGCGCGCCGGTACTCCTGCCGCGCGAAGACCCGGTCCAGCTTCCGCTGCCCGCCCTGCGAGAGGTCCGCACCCTGCCCGTCGAAGAACATGATGTCGACGGAGTCCGGCACTCCGGGCGTCGTCCGGATCATGATTCCGCCCGCGCTGCCCCGGGCCGTCTGCTGCCGGGCCACAGGGAGCGGTACGTTCTCGAGGTCGCGTACGTCGATGGCGCTGGTCTGCAACGCCGAGATCACGGCTCGCTTCAGCGCGCGGGCACCTCGGGAGTGGTCACGGGCCGTGGTGACGGTGGAACCCTTCTTGAGGGTCGTCGCATAGGCCCCCGCCAGTCGCACCACCAGTTCCGGGGTGATCTCGACGTTCAGGATCCCCGAGACACCACGGGCTCCGAAGAGGTGGGCCTGACCGCGCGACTCCCAGATCACCGAGGTGTTGACGAAGGCGCCGGCCTCGATGGTCTTGAACGGATAGACGCGGACGTTGCCCTGAATGATCGATTCTTCACCGACCAGGCACTCGTCGCCGATCACGGCGCCGTCCTCGATCCGGGCGGCACGCATGATGTCCGTGTTCTTGCCGACCACGCAGCCGCGCAGATTGCTGTGCTGACCGATGTACACGTTGTCGTGCACGACGGCCCGGTGGAGGAACGCGCCGTTCTTGACCACGACGTTGGAGCCGACGACGGTGTGTTCGCGGATCTCGGCGTTCGCCTCGACCTTGGCGTAGTCACCGATGTAGAGCGGCCCGCGCAGTACGGCGTCGGGATGCACCTCGGCGCCTTCGGCCACCCATACGCCCGGGGAGATCTCGAACCCGTCGAGTTCGACGTCGACCTTGCCCTCCAGGACGTCGGCCTGGGCCTTCACATAGCTCTCGTGCGTGCCGACGTCCTCCCAGTAGCCCTCGGCGATATAGCCGTAGACCGGCTTGCCTTCCTTCATCAGCTGGGGGAAGACGTCGCCGGACCAGTCGACGGAGACATCGGCGTCGACGTAGTCGAAGACTTCGGGCTCCATGACGTAGATGCCCGTGTTCACGGTGTCCGAGAAGACCTGGCCCCAGGTCGGCTTCTCCAGGAAGCGCTCGACCTTGCCCTCTTCGTCCACGATGGTGATACCGAATTCCAGCGGATTGGGGACGCGCGTCAGACAGACGGTGACGAGCGCGCCCTTCTCCTTGTGGAAGTTGATGAGTTCGGTGAGATCGAAGTCGGTGAGAGCATCGCCGGAGATGACGAGGAAGGCGTCGTCCTTCAACGCCTCCTCGGCGTTCTTGACGCTCCCGGCGGTACCGAGTGGCTTCTCCTCATTGGCATAGGTGAGCTCCATGCCGAGCTCTTCACCATCACCGAAGTAGTTCTTGACCATTGAGGCCAGGAACTGGACCGTGACGACGGTCTCGCTGAGCCCATGCCTCTTGAGCAGCCTGAGCACATGCTCCATGATCGGGCGGTTCACCACCGGCAGGAGCGGCTTGGGCATGCTTGAGGTCATTGGGCGAAGGCGTGTGCCTTCGCCGCCGGCCATCACGACGGCCTTCATGTCGGAAGCGTCCTCCTTGAAGAGACGACGGTACAGCCGACTTCACCCGTCCTGATTGTCCCGCAGTTTTCGAGCGCGGGCCATCGGGGCACTACAGCCGCCCAATCGGGCCGAGCTCAATCGGCCATGGTGTCCGCCCGGACCAACCGGCGGACCTGTACCACGTAGAGGACTCCTGCCCACCAATACAGCGTTGTACCCCATCCGGCGAACGCCCATCCGAAAATAGCGCCCACTGACGCGATCCAGCCGCTCGCGTCACTGAGCAGCAGCAACGGGAAGGCGTACATCAGGTTGAAGGTGGCCGCCTTCCCGAGGAAGTTCACCTGCGGGGGCGGATAGCCGTGCCGGCGGAGGATCCACACCATCACCAGCAGGACCAGCTCACGCGCGAGAAGCGCGGCCGTCAGCCAGATCGGAAGAATCCCGCGCCAGGTGAGACCGACGATCGTCGACAGAATGTAGAGCCGGTCGGCCGCGGGATCCAGCAGCCGGCCGAGGCTGCTGATCTGGTTCCAGCGCCGGGCGAGCTTCCCGTCCAGATAGTCGCTGATACCGCTCAGCATGAGCACGAGCAGCGCCCAGCCGTCGCTCTTGGGACCACCGAACTCCGGCCTGAGGATCAACCACAGGAAGATGGGTACGCCGACGAGACGCGCCATGCTGAGGATGTTCGGGATGGTGAGGACCCGGTCCGTCTGAACACGGGTCTCCTGGACCTCCACCCGGGGGCCTCCTGTGGGAAACGAGCCAACGATGCCCCCTGACCTTACCCGCAGCCCCGACGCCACGGCGCAGAGGGGGAGGCAAGGCGGTGGACGTCATCGGGGAAGATGGTGCGGGAAGATCCTGTCCGGAAAACAAAAAAGCTCCGGCTCTCGGGATATGAATTCCCAAGAGCCGGAGCTCTAATTTTAGTTCGGCGGCGTCCTACTCTCCCACAGGGTCCCCCCTGCAGTACCATCGGCGCTGTGAGGCTTAGCTTCCGGGTTCGGAATGTAACCGGGCGTTTCCCTCACGCTATGACCACCGAAACACTATGAAACTGTCAACCGGAGCCGTGGCATAGCTACGACGGTTGTTCGTGGTTTCAGAACCAACACAGTGGACGCGAGCAACTGAGGACAAGCCCTCGGCCTATTAGTACCAGTCACCTCCAGCGGTTGCCCGCCTTCCAGATCTGGCCTATCAACCCAGTCGTCTACTGGGAGCCTTAACCCCTCAAAGGGGGTGGGAATACTCATCTCGAAGCAGGCTTCCCGCTTAGATGCTTTCAGCGGTTATCCCTCCCGAACGTAGCCAACCAGCCATGCCCTTGGCAGGACAACTGGCACACCAGAGGTTCGTCCGTCCCGGTCCTCTCGTACTAGGGACAGCCCTTCTCAATATTCCTACGCGCACAGCGGATAGGGACCGAACTGTCTCACGACGTTCTAAACCCAGCTCGCGTACCGCTTTAATGGGCGAACAGCCCAACCCTTGGGACCGACTCCAGCCCCAGGATGCGACGAGCCGACATCGAGGTGCCAAACCATCCCGTCGATATGGACTCTTGGGGAAGATCAGCCTGTTATCCCCGGGGTACCTTTTATCCGTTGAGCGACGGCGCTTCCACAAGCCACCGCCGGATCACTAGTCCCGACTTTCGTCCCTGCTCGACCCGTCGGTCTCACAGTCAAGCTCCCTTGTGCACTTACACTCAACACCTGATTGCCAACCAGGCTGAGGGAACCTTTGGGCGCCTCCGTTACTCTTTAGGAGGCAACCGCCCCAGTTAAACTACCCATCAGACACTGTCCCTGATCCGGATCACGGACCCAGGTTAGACATCCAGCACGACCAGAGTGGTATTTCAACGGCGACTCCACACGGGCTGGCGCCCGCACTTCACAGTCTCCCACCTATCCTACACAAGCCGAACCGAACACCAATATCAAACTGTAGTAAAGGTCCCGGGGTCTTTCCGTCCTGCTGCGCGAAACGAGCATCTTTACTCGTAGTGCAATTTCACCGGGCCTATGGTTGAGACAGTCGAGAAGTCGTTACGCCATTCGTGCAGGTCGGAACTTACCCGACAAGGAATTTCGCTACCTTAGGATGGTTATAGTTACCACCGCCGTTTACTGGCGCTTAAGTTCTCAGCTTCGCCACCCCGAAGAGTGACTAACCGGTCCCCTTAACGTTCCAGCACCGGGCAGGCGTCAGTCCGTATACATCGCCTTACGGCTTCGCACGGACCTGTGTTTTTAGTAAACAGTCGCTTCTCGCTGGTCTCTGCGGCCACCCCCAGCTCACCGAGTAAATCGGATCACCAGTGATGGCCCCCTTCTCCCGAAGTTACGGGGGCATTTTGCCGAGTTCCTTAACCATAGTTCACCCGAACGCCTCGGTATTCTCTACCTGACCACCTGAGTCGGTTTAGGGTACGGGCCGCCATGAAACTCGCTAGAGGCTTTTCTCGACAGCATAGGATCATCCACTTCACCACAATCGGCTCGGCATCAGGTCTCAGCCTTAATGTGTGACGGATTTGCCTATCACACGGCCTACACCCTTACCCCGGGACAACCACCGCCCGGGATGGACTACCTTCCTGCGTCACCCCATCACTCACCTACTACAGGTCTGGACCGTCGGCTCCACCACTCCCCCTTGCCCGAAGGCTCCGGGGCGGCTTCACGGACTTAGCATCGCCTGGTTCAATGTTTGACGCTTCACAGCGGGTACCGGAATATCAACCGGTTATCCATCGACTACGCCTGTCGGCCTCGCCTTAGGTCCCGACTTACCCTGGGCAGATCAGCTTGACCCAGGAACCCTTAGTCAATCGGCGCACACGTTTCTCACGTGTGTATCGCTACTCATGCCTGCATTCTCACTCGTGAACCGTCCACCACTGCCTTCCGGCGCGGCTTCACCCGGCACACGACGCTCCCCTACCCATCACAACACCCGTTGGGGCTATACGCTGCAATGACACGACTTCGGCGGTACGCTTGAGCCCCGCTACATTGTCGGCGCGGAATCACTAGACCAGTGAGCTATTACGCACTCTTTCAAGGGTGGCTGCTTCTAAGCCAACCTCCTGGTTGTCTGTGCGACTCCACATCCTTTCCCACTTAGCGTACGCTTAGGGGCCTTAGTCGATGCTCTGGGCTGTTTCCCTCTCGACCATGGAGCTTATCCCCCACAGTCTCACTGCCGCGCTCTCACTTACCGGCATTCGGAGTTTGGCTAAGGTCAGTAACCCGGTAGGGCCCATCGCCTATCCAGTGCTCTACCTCCGGCAAGAAACACACGACGCTGCACCTAAATGCATTTCGGGGAGAACCAGCTATCACGGAGTTTGATTGGCCTTTCACCCCTAACCACAGGTCATCCCCCAGGTTTTCAACCCTGGTGGGTTCGGTCCTCCACGACCTCTTACAGCCGCTTCAACCTGCCCATGGCTAGATCACTCCGCTTCGGGTCTTGAGCGCGCTACTGAATCGCCCTATTCGGACTCGCTTTCGCTACGGCTTCCCCACACGGGTTAACCTCGCAACGCACCGCAAACTCGCAGGCTCATTCTTCAAAAGGCACGCAGTCACGACGCACTGAGTAAACTCAATGCGCGACGCTCCCACGGCTTGTAGGCACACGGTTTCAGGTACTATTTCACTCCGCTCCCGCGGTACTTTTCACCATTCCCTCACGGTACTATCCGCTATCGGTCACCAGGGAATATTTAGGCTTAGCGGGTGGTCCCGCCAGATTCACACGGGATTTCTCGGGCCCCGTGCTACTTGGGTGTCTCTCAAACGAGCCGTTGATGTTTCGACTACGGGGGTCTTACCCTCTACGCCGGACCTTTCGCATGTCCTTCGCCTACATCAACGGTTTCTGACTCGTCTCACAGCCGGCAGACTGTGAAAGAGAGATCCCACAACCCCTTGCATGCAACCCCTGCCGGGTCTCACACATACAAGGTTTGGCCTCATCCGGTTTCGCTCGCCACTACTCCCGGAATCACGGTTGTTTTCTCTTCCTGCGGGTACTGAGATGTTTCACTTCCCCGCGTTCCCTCCACATACCCTATGTGTTCAGGTATGGGTGACAGCCCATGACGACTGCCGGGTTTCCCCATTCGGAAACCCCCGGATCAAAGCCTGGTTGACGGCTCCCCGGGGACTATCGTGGCCTCCCACGTCCTTCATCGGTTCCTGGTGCCAAGGCATCCACCGTGCGCCCTTAAAAACTTGGCCACAGATGCTCGCGTCCACTGTGCAGTTCTCAAACAACGACCAACCACCCATCACCCTGCCCGGAGGCAAGTTCACTGGGGCCGGCACTGAAGGCAGCCTTTCGGCCGTACCTTCAGACACCCAACAGCGTGCCCGACACCTCAACCACTCGTGATCAGCTTTCCACGCTCCGAAGAGCAGTACTGGCAGCCCGAGATGACTGAGAGTGCCGAATAATCAACGTTCCACCCATGAGCAACCACCGTCGAACGTGTGCCGACGTAATGGCCCTGGACCACCAAGCAAGCTTGGCGGCCTAGATGCTCCTTAGAAAGGAGGTGATCCAGCCGCACCTTCCGGTACGGCTACCTTGTTACGACTTCGTCCCAATCGCCAGTCCCACCTTCGACAGCTCCCTCCCACAAGGGGTTGGGCCACCGGCTTCGGGTGTTACCGACTTTCGTGACGTGACGGGCGGTGTGTACAAGGCCCGGGAACGTATTCACCGCAGCAATGCTGATCTGCGATTACTAGCAACTCCGACTTCATGGGGTCGAGTTGCAGACCCCAATCCGAACTGAGACAGGCTTTTTGAGATTCGCTCCGCCTCGCGGCTTCGCAGCTCTTTGTACCTGCCATTGTAGCACGTGTGCAGCCCAAGACATAAGGGGCATGATGACTTGACGTCGTCCCCACCTTCCTCCGAGTTGACCCCGGCAGTCTCCTGTGAGTCCCCATCACCCCGAAGGGCATGCTGGCAACACAGAACAAGGGTTGCGCTCGTTGCGGGACTTAACCCAACATCTCACGACACGAGCTGACGACAGCCATGCACCACCTGTACACCGACCACAAGGGGGGCACTATCTCTAATGCTTTCCGGTGTATGTCAAGCCTTGGTAAGGTTCTTCGCGTTGCGTCGAATTAAGCCACATGCTCCGCTGCTTGTGCGGGCCCCCGTCAATTCCTTTGAGTTTTAGCCTTGCGGCCGTACTCCCCAGGCGGGGAACTTAATGCGTTAGCTGCGGCACCGACGACGTGGAATGTCGCCAACACCTAGTTCCCACCGTTTACGGCGTGGACTACCAGGGTATCTAATCCTGTTCGCTCCCCACGCTTTCGCTCCTCAGCGTCAGTAATGGCCCAGAGATCCGCCTTCGCCACCGGTGTTCCTCCTGATATCTGCGCATTTCACCGCTACACCAGGAATTCCGATCTCCCCTACCACACTCTAGCTAGCCCGTATCGAATGCAGACCCGGGGTTAAGCCCCGGGCTTTCACACCCGACGTGACAAGCCGCCTACGAGCTCTTTACGCCCAATAATTCCGGACAACGCTTGCGCCCTACGTATTACCGCGGCTGCTGGCACGTAGTTAGCCGGCGCTTCTTCTGCAGGTACCGTCACTTTCGCTTCTTCCCTGCTGAAAGAGGTTTACAACCCGAAGGCCGTCATCCCTCACGCGGCGTCGCTGCATCAGGCTTTCGCCCATTGTGCAATATTCCCCACTGCTGCCTCCCGTAGGAGTCTGGGCCGTGTCTCAGTCCCAGTGTGGCCGGTCGCCCTCTCAGGCCGGCTACCCGTCGTCGCCTTGGTGAGCCACTACCTCACCAACAAGCTGATAGGCCGCGGGCTCATCCTTCACCGCCGGAGCTTTTAACCCCCGCCCATGCAGGCAGGAGTGTTATCCGGTATTAGACCCCGTTTCCAGGGCTTGTCCCAGAGTGAAGGGCAGATTGCCCACGTGTTACTCACCCGTTCGCCACTAATCCCCACCGAAGTGGTTCATCGTTCGACTTGCATGTGTTAAGCACGCCGCCAGCGTTCGTCCTGAGCCAGGATCAAACTCTCCGTGAATGTTTACCGGTAATCCGGTGAAACATCATGAGAGCGGAACCGGAGGGAGGAATAATCCCTTCGGTTCACAGCGTCCTCGCTGATGCGCCTACCGGAACAATGCCCGGCAGGACTTTTTCAAAGGAACCTCGTCCCGACCGATCGGCCGGAGACGGGGTATCAACAAATCTGGCGTTGATTTTTGGCACGCTGTTGAGTTCTCAAGGAACGGACGCTTCCTTTGTACTCACCCTCTCGGGCTTTCCTCCGGGCGCTTCCCTTCGGTCTTGCGTTTCCGACTCTATCAGACCGTTTCCGTATCCGATTTCCTCGGTGCTTTCCAGGTTCCCGCTTCCGCGTTTCCCTTTCCGGCGAGTCCGACTCTATCAGTGGATTTCCGTCTCTCTGACCACCGTCCCGCAGACATGCGGAAGGGGACCCCGAGATAGGATCTGACAAGTTGGGTGCTGCCGGGCAACGACGCTTGGTCACGCCGCTCAGCCTCAAGCAGGAGTACGACTCTACATGGGGTGCGGGAGCGGGCGCAAATCGTTTGCCCTGCTCCTCTACGGCGCCAACCGGGATCTCTCGCGCGGAACCGGCACTTCATATGACATACCCTGCTCAACAGTGCGCTGTCCGGGACAGACAGGCAGTGACGGCCCGTATAGATCTCCACCCCTCGGAGGCTTCCCATGACCACCGTGACGTCCCCTCTTGCAGGACGCGCCATCGGACTCGCCGCGGTACCGGACCCCGTCTTCTCGGGGGCGATGGTCGGCCCCGGCACGGCGATCGACCCCGTGCGTGAGCCCTCGGAGGCTGTCGCTCCCGTCGACGGAGTGATCGTCTCCCTTCATCCGCACGCGTTCGTCGTCGTCGACGGCGAGGGCCACGGGGTGCTCACGCACCTGGGCATCGACACCGTGCAGCTCAATGGCGAGGGCTTCGAGCTGCTCGTCAACAAGGGGGACACCGTGACGCGCGGTCAGAGCGTCGTGCGCTGGAACCCCGCCGCCGTCGAGGCGGCCGGCAAATCCCCGGTGTGTCCGGTCGTGGCCCTCGAAGCCACGGCGGACTCCCTCTCCGACGTCCGCGAGAACGGCGATGTGAAGGCCGGCGACGAACTCTTCGGCTGGCAGTGACATCGACGCCGTCCCGGACGGCGCGTTCGACAACCATCACGGCGGCGATACCTGCCGCACTATCGGAGACGGGTGAGATGGAGACAACGCTGCGAGGCGTCGGCGTGAGCCACGGTGTGGCCATCGGCGAGGTTCGGCATATGGGAACGGCGGTTCTCGAACCGCCCGCCAAGCAGATCCCGGCGGAGGACGCGGGGCGCGAGCAGGGCCGTGCCCGCAAAGCCGTGGAGGCTGTGGCAGCCGACCTGATTGCGCGCGGCAATCTGGCGGGGGGCGAAGCCCAGGCAGTGCTCGAGGCTCAGGCCATGATGGCCCAGGACCCCGAGCTGATGGCCGACGTGGACCGGCGGATCGCCGTCGGCAGCACGGCCGAGCGTGCGGTCTACGACGCGCTGGCCGCGTACCGGGCGCTCCTGGCCGGCGCCGGCGAGTACCTCGCAGGTCGTGTGGCGGATCTCGACGACGTGCGGAACCGTATCGTCGCGCGGCTGCTCGGTGTGCCCATGCCGGGCGTCCCGGACAGCGACGAGCCCTACGTCCTGATCGCGCGTGACCTCGCGCCCGCCGACACGGCGCTGCTGGACCCGACCCTGGTGCTCGGCTTCGTCACCGAGGAGGGCGGGCCGACCAGCCACAGCGCGATCCTGGCGCGTGCCCTGGGTGTACCGGCCGTCGTGGCGCTTCCCGGCGCGGGTGAGCTCGCCGAGGGCACCGTGATCGCGGTCGACGGCAGCACGGGTGAGGTCTTCGTGGAGCCGAGCGAGGAGAAGAAGGCGCAGCTGGAGTCCGCGGCCGCCCAGCGCAGGGCGGCCTTGTCCGCCTCGACGGGTCCCGGCGCCACCTCCGACGGGCACAAGGTGCCGTTGCTGGCCAACGTCGGCGGTCCGGCGGACGTGCCCGCGGCAGTGGAGGCCGGGGCCGAGGGCGTCGGCCTGTTCCGTACCGAGTTCCTCTTCCTCGACGACAGCAAGAACGCGCCGTCCGAGGAGAAGCAGGTCGAGGCGTATCGCCAGGTGCTGGAAGCCTTCCCCGAGGGCCGTGTCGTGGTGCGGGTGCTCGACGCGGGCGCGGACAAGCCACTGGACTTCCTGACTCCGGCCGACGAGCCGAATCCCGCGCTCGGCGTGCGGGGTCTGCGTTCGTTGCTCGACCACCCCGACGTGCTGCGTACGCAGCTCAGCGCGCTCGCGAAGGCTTCGGACGGACTGCCTGTCTATCTCGAAGTGATGGCTCCGATGGTCGCTGACCGGACGGACGCCAAGGCGTTCGCGGACGCGTGCCGTGCGGCCGGGCTGCGGGCGAAGTTCGGCGCGATGGTGGAGATCCCGTCGGCCGCGCTGCGGGCCCGGTCGATTCTGCAGGAGGTCGAGTTCCTCTCCTTGGGGACGAACGACCTCGCGCAGTACACGTTCGCCGCCGACCGGCAGGTGGGCGCGGTGTCCCGTCTGCAGGATCCGTGGCAGCCGGCTCTGCTCGACCTGGTCGCACTGTCCGCGGAGGCGGCGAAGGCCGAGGGCAAGAGTTGCGGTGTCTGTGGTGAGGCCGCGTCGGACCCCCTGCTCGCCTGTGTGCTGACCGGCCTGGGCGTCACCTCCCTGTCGATGGGCGCGGCGTCGATTCCCTATGTTCGGGCCACGCTGGCGAAGTACACGCTGGCCCAGTGCGAGCGTGCCGCCTCGGCCGCGCGTGCCACGGACACGGCGGAAGAGGCGCGCACCGCGGCTCAGGCGGTGCTGTCCGGCGAATAGCCGGACCGTTCCGTCCACCGGGCGACCGCCTTGGCGGTAACGGGGCGCTCCATCTGCGGATGGGGCGCCCCTCTCGCGTTCAGTGCGTGTGGCCCGTCCCCTTTCCGTCGTCACCGAGATCGGGCGGCTCGCAGTAGTCGACGCCCGATTCCGGGGAGACGAGGTCTCCGGATTCGATGTCGGTGCAGTAAGCGTCGAACACCTCCCCGGCGGTGAGGGGTTCCAGGTCCTCCCCACGCAGTCGCCATCCGTAGACACGGTCGGTGCTGTCGGGTGCGGTGGTGCGCATGACGAGTCCGCTGGCGCTGCGGGTCGCGATGCCGAGGGCCAGGACGGTGGTGAATTCGAGGGCTTCGGATTCGTCGAGGCGTGTCGTGCCTTCCGCGCGGTCCTCCGCCCGGAGCACGGCGACGAGTGTGTCGGGCGCTGTCGAGACGCTGCACACGAGATGGAGGTCTCCCGGGCCCGCGGTGTCGATGACACGGGTGAGGAGGTGGGCGGCGCGGATGAAGGAGGCGCGGCCGATGTCCTCGCCGCAGGTCGCGCAGGTGCCGATGCGGGCCAGGAATGTGGTCGCGTACTCCCAGGTGGCCCGGCGGACCGCTTCGTCGACCAGGTCCGGGAGCAACTGGTCGAGGGGCTGTCCGTCGTAGGGAACGGTGGGGCCGGTCGCCGCCAGTTGTGCGGTGAAGCGGGTGCGGCTCGCCGGGGTGTCGGGCTCCAGGCCGCTGTCCACGCAGTACTCGGCGTACTCCTCGGGGTCGAAGAGCGCCACCGTCGTGTGGCTGCCCTGGGCGGCGAGGGTCTTGAGCAGGGCTTCGACCTGCCGAAGATAGGTCGTGTGGTCCTCGAAGGCGAAGGTGCGGTAGCGCCGCATCGCCCGGAAGTCCTGTTCGTCGGTCAGCAGGCCGATCGTGCCGGCGATTTCGCGGCGCAGTACGCGTCGCATGGTTCGGTGCTCGGTGTTTGGCATTCTTCCCCCTGCGCACAGTCGATCAATGCTCACTCACAGTAACCGGCGGCACTGACAATGCGGGTCGCGGGAGTCGGTCGCGCACGATGCGATGCTGGAACATGCAGGTCACGGCTATGGTCGCGCCGAACAGCGTCCAGCCGAGGGGGCCCGTGGCGATGGCCGCGGTGACGGCGAGTGGCCCGATGCTGCGTTGCGCGGCCTGTGCCAGTCCGTGGACGCCGAGATAGGAGCCCTGGGCGGTGTCGGGGGCGAGGGCCACGGACAGTTCCCAGGAGACGGTGGCGTGGAGCATCTCCGCCACCGTGAAGGTGACGGCTCCCGCGGTCAGGAAGAGGGTGACCGCCATGGCTCCGCCCGTCGCCGAGAGCGCCATGGCGACACCGCCGAGGGCGAAGAAGGCGGAGAGCGGTATGAGCAGTGCGCGGGCCGCGGCCGTGGTGGCGCCGAGCCGGGCCAGGGGGACCTGGAGGGTCACGACCATCACGTTGTTGAGGACCATCAGCAGCGGCGCGAGGCCGTGGGGAGCCTGGTCGGAGTGGGCGATGGCCAGGGGCAGCCCGACCTTGAACACGGCGTCGTCGAGGAACAGGACGGTCTCGGTGGCGACGTAGGCGAGGTAGGCGCGGTCGCGCCAGGGACTGGCGGCTCGGGCCGCGGGGGCGGGGTCCTTCGATGTGGCGATCGTCCGGGTGACCGAGGGTGGTTCGCCGCAGCGGGCGGTCGCGAGGGCGGCGGCCACGAACGAGAGGGCGTCGCCCGCGAGCAGCCACTGGTACGCGGCGGTGGTCCCGATGGTGAGGGCGCCGGCCGCGGCGAGGCCGCCCAGGGCCCAGCCGGCGTTGGCGACCGTACGGTTGACGGCTTGGTAGCGGACGCGGTCGGGTCCCGAGACGCGGGCCGCGTAGAGCTTGGTGAGGACGCTCGCGGCACGGTCGCCGAAGCCGCCCGCTGCGGAGAACACCACGAGGAGGGCGTAGTTGTCGGTGGTCAGCAGCGCGAAGGAGGCGACGGCGCGCAGGAGTTGGAGGGCGATCAGGAGATGGGTGAGCGGCAGGCGGTCGGCCATGCGCCCGCCGAGCGGCGCGCCCGCCATGCCGACGGCGCCGGCCGCGGCCACGAGGGTGCCGATCTGGGTGACCGAGAGGCCGGTGACGTAGGTGAAGTACAGGACGGAGACCGATGCCCACAGGCCGCTGCCGATGCGGTCGACCAGGGCGATCCAGAGCATTCTTCGGCCGTCGGGGCCTCCTGGAATGCGTGTCGACCATGCCGCTGCGCGATGCGTCGGACTCACTGCTCCCCCTTGCGCCGGATTATGTATTGATACATAATCTTCTACGTGGCAACACAATATTCGATCACTGGGACGACGGCCAAGGGAATTGCCGCGTCCGTCGAACGCGGCGTGGCTGAAGGCGCCTTGGAGCCGGGTACGGCACTGCCTCCGGTGCGCGGCCTCGCCGACCGGCTCGGCGTCAGCCCGGGGACGGTCGCGACGGCGTACAAGGAACTGCGGCAGCGCGCGATCGTGGTGACCCGCGGGCGCGGTGGGACCGTGGTCGCCGCCGCGCCCGCGGTGGCGTCACGGCGGCCGCCGCGCGTGCCGGACGGTCTGCGCGATCTGGCGGGCGGGCATCCTGACCCCGCACTGCTTCCCCGGCTGGTGCCGCCGTCGCGGCTCTCCCCCGGCGCGCGCTCGCATCGCAGCACGCCGCGTCTGGCACGGCTGGAGGAGGCGGTGCGCGGCTGGCTGGCGCCCGACGGGGTTCCGGCCGAGCACGTCACGTTCGCTCATGGTGCGCTGGATCTGATCGGGCGGCTGCTGTCGGTGGAGCTGCGTCCCGGGGACGCGGTCGCGATGGAGGATCCCGGCTACCACCACCTGCTGGACCTGGTCACGGCCCTGGGACTGCGCACGGTTCCGGTCGCGGTGGACGACCGGGGCATCCGCCCGGAAGCCCTGCGTGCGGCTCTACGGGCGGGGGTACGCGCGGTGGTGTGCAGTCCGCGGGCGCAGAATCCCTGCGGCGGCAGCTTCTCGGACGAACGGCGGGACGCGCTCGTCGACGTACTCCAGGAGGAGCCCGATGTGCTGGTCGTGGAGAACGATCACGCGTCGTCGGTCGCTGACGCGCCACTGCGCACGCTGACCTCGGGAGGGCTGAACCGCTGGGTTCATGTGCGCACGGTGAGCAAGTTCCTCGGGACCGATCTGCGGTGGGCGGCCGCCGCCTGTGATCCGACGACACTGGCCCGGCACGACGGTCGCCTTCTGCTGACGTCGGGCTGGGTCAGTCATCTGCTGCAGGAGACGGTGCACGGGCTGATGACGGACGAGGACACGCACGCGTTGGTGGCGCGCGCCCAGGAGACGTACGCGACGCGTCGGAACGCGCTGCTCCGTGAGTTCGCCGACCGCGGTCTGGGGGCCCACGGGGTGAGCGGGTTGAACGTCTGGGTACCCGTGCGGGACGAGTCCGCGGTCGTGAACGGGCTGCGTTCGTACGGATGGTGGGTCGCGGCGGGCGCGCGCTTCAGGACGTCGGCCGCGGCCGGCGTGCGTATCTCGGTCGCGGAACTCCCACCCGCGGACGCCGTGCGCCTGGCCTCGGACTTCGCCGCCGTGCTGGGCGAGTCCGAGGCCACCTACGGTGGCTGATCAGCCGCGCGCGCGGGCCAGCTCTTCGTAGAAGCGCAGGAGTTCGACGTTGTCCACGGAGCCGACGTTGACGGCCTTCTCCATGGGGGCGCCCTGGAGCAGGCGTTTGACGGGCACTTCGATGCGCTTGCCGGTCAGGGTGTGGGGCACTCCGGGTACTTCGATGACTTCGTCGGGCACATGGCGCGGGGAGAGCTGTTCACGGATCGTCCCCTTGATGCGGTTCAGGAGATCCTCGTCCAGGACGGCACCGGGGGCGAGGTGGACGAACAGCGGCATCCAGTAGCCGCCGTCGGGCTGCTCGACACCGATGACGAGCGACTCCTTGATCTCCGGGAGTCGCTCGACGGCTTCGTAGATGTCGGCCGACCCCATGCGCACGCCCTGCCGGTTGAGCGTCGAATCGGAGCGTCCGTGGATGACGACCGAGCCTCGTGAGGTGACGGTGATCCAGTCGCCGTGGCGCCACACTCCGGGATACGTGTCGAAGTAACTGTCGTGGTAGCGGCTGCCGTCGGGGTCGTTCCAGAAGCGGATGGGCATCGACGGCATCGGATTGGTGACGACCAGTTCGCCGACCTCGTCGGTGAGGGGCTTTCCGCTGGGGTCCCAGGACTGCAGGTCGGTGCCGAGGCCGGCGGCCTGGAGTTCACCGATGTACACCGGGAGCGTCGGTACCGCACCGGCGAAGCAGGAGCACACATCGGTGCCGCCGCTGACGGAGGCGATCCACAGGTCCTCGCGGACCTCGTCGTGCAGCCAGCGGAATCCGTCGGGGGGCAGCGGTGAGCCGGTCGTGGCGACGCACCGCACCCGGGCGAGGTCGAAGTCGCGCGCGGGGTGGACGCCCGCCTTGTGGCACGCCATGACGTACGCGGCGGACGTGCCGAAGAGGGTCGCTCCCGTGCGTTCGGCGATGCGCCACTGCGCGCCCGTGTCCGGGTAACCGGGGCTGCCGTCGTAGAGCACGATCGTGGTGCCCGTGAGCAGGCCGGAGACGAGGAAGTTCCACATCATCCAGCCGGTGGACGTGTACCAGAAGAAGCGGTCCTCGGGGCCCAGGTCGCAGTGCAGGCCGAGCTGCTTGAGGTGCTCGACGAGGATGCCGCCCTGGGACTGGACGATGGCCTTGGGGAGGCCGGTCGTGCCGGAGGAGTAGAGCACCCACAGGGGGTGGTCGAAAGGCACCTGCTCGAAGACGGGCTCCACGTCGGCGGAGGTCAGGGCCGACCAGTCCAGGGCGCCCTCGGGTGCCTCGGTGCCCAGCAGCGGGATGTGCACGACGGCGCGCAGGGTGGGCAGTTCACGGCGCAGTTCGGCGACCGTGTCACGGCGGTCGTGCTCCTTGCCTCCGTAGCGGTAGCCGTCCACGGTGAACAGGACCACGGGTTCGACCTGCTGGAAGCGGTCGAGGACGCTGCGGGCGCCGAAGTCGGGGGCGCAGGAGGTCCAGACCCCGCCCACGGCCGCTGTGGCGAGCAGGGCGACCACGGCCTGGGGGATGTTCGGGAGATAGCCGCTGACGCGGTCTCCCGGGCGGACGCCGATGCCGCGCAGTTCGGCGGCCAGGGAGCCGACCTGGCGGCGCAGGTCGGACCACGTCACGGGGACGGACTCGTGGGTCTCGTCGACATACAGGAGGGCCGGTTCGTCCGCGCGGGTGTCCGCGGCGCGCAGGGCGTGCTCCGCGTAGTTGAGGGACCCTCCGGGGAACCATTGCGCACCGGGCATGGACCGGTCGCCGAGCACGCGCGCGTAGGGGGTCGAGAACCGTACGCCGAACCACTCGGTGACAGCTTTCCAGAAGGTGTCCAGCTCATCGACCGACCAGCGGTGCAGTGCCTCGTAGCCGCCGTCGGACGGGGCTCCGTGCCGTTCGGCCGCCCAGGCCTGGAACTTCGTGACCTGCGCCTGGGCGATGACCTCGTCGGTCGGCTGCCAGAGCGGCGAGGGGTTCGTGGTGGACATGGGGCGGCTCCCGGACTGTGCGCGTCGTGTGCGTCGGTCGCGCACGAGCGGGGGTGTGCGCGTCACGCGGCTGACACGGACGATGCCATGTGATCGACTTCTGCACCAGGGCACGCCGCACATAGTCGGCGACATGAAGATGTGGTGTCGCTACAGGTGAACGGCAGTTGAACGGCTCACTGATCAGGCCCCCGTAGTGGCAGGGTGAGCGGCATGGACGGTCGTGACCTGGTGCGTTCGGTGAAAGCGGTCGGCTCGGGGGGTGCCACTCAGAGGTTGCTCACGGTACGGGCCGCGTGGCGGAGGAGGCGTGCCGACGCGACCGGGTTGCCGCAGCGGGGCGCGGAGCGCGCGCGGGTCCCCGGGCCGGTGCTCGGGGTGGAGCCGGGCCCCGGGGGCGGAGTCGTCCGCTTCACCCGCTCGGAGCTGCGGATCACGGTCACCGTGGGCGGAGCGGTGTTCTGGGGTTGGGACGCGGTCGCGCCGGAGCCGTCGTACGCCCTAGCCGGCCGCTGCCCTGAGCCGGACCCGAGAGCCCTTCTGGAGCCGGACAAGGACGGCGGCTGGCGGGTCGTGGCCGAACGGGTCACCGTGGTGGTCTCACGGCACGGCGCGATCCAGGTGCTCACCCCAGGTGGAGTGGTCCTGCGTCGCGATCTGCCGCCCCGGTGGTGGGAACCCGTCGACGGTGGCGCGGCCCGCTGGATGCAACGCTCCGAAGTGGCGGCCGACGCCCGTTTCTTCGGTCTGGGCGGGCGGGCGGCGGGGTCCCGGCTGCGCGACGGGACGTACCGGCTGTGGAACACCGATCCCGGACGGGCGTTCGAACCGGGCGACGATCCGCTGTACCTCACGATGCCCGTGCAGATGGTGGTCGCCGACGCGGCTACGCATCTCGTGTTCCACGACACCACGTGGGACGGCACAGTGACCTTGCGCGAGGGCAAGGAGGGCGCCGGTTCCGGGCACGACCGCGCCGGATCGTGCGAGCTGCGCATGGACGGCGGCCCGCTGCGCTACTGGGTGATGGTGGGGACTCCCGCGCGCGTGCTGCACTCCTGGGCGTCGCTGACCGGTGCCGCCGCGCTGCCGCCCGCATGGGCACTGGGTTACCAGCACGCGCGATGGGGCTTCGGCAGCGAGCAGGAGGTACGGAGGATCGTCGCGGGCTACCAGGAGCGGGGCCTGCCGCTGGACGCCGTGCATCTGGACATCGACCACTACGACGCCCACCAGGTGTTCACCGTCGATCGGGACAGGTTCCCGAAGCTTCCCGTGTTCGCCGACGAGCTGCGGCGGGACGGGATCCGTCTGGTGTCCATCGTCGATCCCGCGGTCAAGGCCGAGCCGGGCAACGCCGTGTACGACAGCGGTCTCGCCGAGGACGTCTTCGTCCGGGAGGCCTCCGGACAGCTTGTGCGGGGGGTCGTCTGGCCCGGAGAGTCGGTGTATCCGGACTTCACGGACCCACGGGCGCGTGCGTGGTGGGGCAGGCTCTACGAGGAGCGGCTGGCGCAGGGGTTCGCGGGGTTCTGGCACGACATGAACGAGCCGACGTCGTTCACGGCCTTCGGGGAGCCGACGCTGCCGCGCTCGGCCCGGCACTCCCTGGAGGGCCGTGGCGGTGATCACCGCGAGGCGCACAACGTGTACGCGCTGGGCATGGCCCGGGCCGCCTACGAAGGGCTGCGTGAACTCGCGCCCCAGGAGCGGCCGTTCCTCTTCTCGCGCTCCGGGTGGGCGGGACTCCAGCGCTACGGAGGGACCTGGTCCGGGGACGTGGCCACCGGCTGGCCCGGGTTGCGGGCGTCGTTGTCCCTGGTGATGGGGCTCGGGCTGTGCGGCGTTCCCTACTCGGGACCCGATGTGGGCGGCTTCGACGGCAGCCCTTCACCCGAGCTCTACCTGCGATGGTTCCAGCTCGGGGCGTACCTCCCGCTCTTCCGTACCCACGCGAGCCTGCGAGCCGGGCGCAGGGAGCCATGGGAGTTCGGGGACGAGGTGCTGGGGCACGCGCGCGTGGCGCTGCTCGAACGACGGCGGCTGCTCCCGTACTTCGTGACGCTGGCGCACACCGCGCGCCGCACGGGCGCCCCGTACGTCCGCCCGCTGTGGTGGGGCAATCCGGAGGACCGGGCGCTGCGCGACTGCGAGGACGCCTTCCTGCTCGGCGACAGCCTCCTCGTGGCGCCCGTACTGGAGCGAGGGGTGGGCCGGCGGGCCGTCCAACTGCCGCGCGGGCGCTGGTACGACACGGTCACCGAGGAGGCGTACGAGGGGCCGGCGCAGGTGCTGGTCGACGCCCCCCTGTCGCGCGTTCCGGTGCTCGCGCGGGCCGGTACCGTCCTGCCCGTACGCGGCGGCGACGGCCGTCTGGAGCTGGAGGCGTGGGCGCCCGCGCGCGGGCGCAGCGGAGGCGGCCTGGTCGTGCCGGACGCGGGCGACGGGTGGGAGGAACCGGAGGCCGAGCGCTACGTGACGCGCTGGGAAGGCGACGAGGTGCTGGTGCGACGGGCCGACGGCTCGGGAGGTCTCAGCGAGCCGTCGCGTCCCGTACGGGTGCGGGGTCTGTAGCCGAGGGCTTCCCGGCCGTCAGATGTACCGTCCCTCGAACCAGGCGCGGGTCGCCAGGGTGTGGAGCGGAAAGGCGAGTTCGGCGGGCCGGCGCAGCAGATGCCAGCCTTCCGTCTCGTCCGTGGCCACGGACTGCGGCAGGTCGGCGGCGGGGCGTTCCGGGAGGAGTCCGAAGAGCAGCAGATGGCCCGCGGGCGAGCTCATCGCGTCGGCCAGCCGCACCTCCCTGCTCGGCGCGTCGATGCCCGTCTCCTCCTTGAGCTCCCGCACGACGGCGTGCCGCCAGTCCTCCCGGTGGTCGATGAATCCCCCGGGCAGAGCCACTCCCCCGCGCGCGGGGAGGATGGTCCGGGTGATGACGACCAAGGAGGCGCCCATGTCGTCGTAGACGGGCTGCAGAGCCACCGCGACCGGCAGAGGGTTGCGGTAGGCGACCGTGCCGCAGGCGGCGCAGGTGCGGGGCCAGCCGGAGATTCCCTCTCCGTAGGCGGCGCCACAGCTCGAACAGTGCGATCCCGGCGCGAAGTCGGCGGGTGGGTGCGGGGTTGCGGACACGCCGCGGACTGTAGCCGATCACCGGACGGACGTCTTCAGGACGGACGACTTCAGGAAGACGACTTCAGGGCGGGTACTACGGGGTGGGCCTTGAGGAGTGTGAGGAGTGGGCATGACGGGTGAGCACTGGGGCGTGGTGGTCGAGCAGTTCGCGCTGCGCGCGGTGGCCGGGACCACCCCCGTGGGTCCCGGCCACCCCGGCAGGTACTCCGACGCCCGAATGGTGCCCTTCGGTTCGCCGAGAGGCCCTGCCCAATTCCCGTCGCCCGTGACACACTTCTGACGACCCGTCAGATCAAGTGTCGTGGAGGGACCGTGTCGCACACACGCACACCTGTCGTCGAGGGGTGGTTCACCGGGGAAGGGAACGACTTCCGCCTGCTCGGCACCCGTTGCTCGACGTGCGCCGCGGTGTTCTTCCCGCGCGAGGACACCTTCTGCCGCAATCCCGGATGCGCGGGCGGTGAGCTGACCGAGATCCCCCTGTCCCCCCGCGGCCGGGTCTGGTCGTACACCGACAGCCGGTACCGACCTCCGTCACCCTATGTGACCGATCCGGAACTCTCATGGAAGCCCTACGCGTTGATCGCTGTGGAGCTGGAATCCGAGCGACTCGTGGTCCTCGGCCAGGCGGCTCCCGGGATCACCGTCGCCGATCTGGCGGTGGGCATGGAGGTGGAGGTCGTCCCCGGTGTGCTGCACGAGGACGCGGAGACGACCTGGACGACGTGGCACTGGCGGCCCACTGCGGTGACGGCACGAGCGGCGAAGGACGGGGGGTGGTGACGGCATGACAGGCGATGTGGCGGTGCTCGGCGTGGGAATGCACCCGTGGGGCAAGTGGGGACGGGGTTTCGTCGAGTACGGGGTCGCGGCGGCACGTGCGGCACTGGCCGACGCGGGCATCGACTGGCGCGACGTCGGCTCGATCGTGGGAGCGGACACCGTGCGGGGCGGCTATCCGGGGTATGTGGCGGGGGCGACGTTCGCGAAGGCGCTGGGATGGCAGGGGGCACGCGTCGCGAGCGTGTACGCGGCGTGCGCGTCCGGAGCGCAGGCACTCGATGCGGCACGTGCGCAGATCCTCTCGGGCCTGGCGGAGGTGGTCCTCGTGGTGGGCGCGGACGCGGCACCCAAAGGCTTCTTCCGACCGGTCGGCGGGGACCGGCCGGACGATCCGGACTGGCTGCGCTTCCGGGTCCTCGGGGCGACGAATCCGACGTACTTCGGGCTGTACGCGAGGCGCCGGATGGCCCTCTACGGCGACACTCCGGAGGACTTCGCACAGGTCAAGGTGAAGAACGCGGCACTGGGCTCACTCAACCCCAACGCCCGCTACCGCAAGCGGGTCACGGCCGAGGAGGTCGCCGCGTCGGCCGTGGTCGCCGACCCTCTGCGGCTGCTCGACATCTGCGCGACCTCCGACGGCGGGGCGGCCGTGGTGCTGGCCGGGATGGAGTTCGCACGCCGGCACGGGGCCCGCGAGCCGGTGCGCATCCGCGCGGTGTCGACCGTGACGCCGCGTTACCCCAACACCGTGCTGGATCTGCCGGACATCGCCACGGACTCCGCGGTCGCGGTGGAGCCCCCGGCCGGGACGTTCCGGGCGTCCATAGCGCAGGCCGCCTACGAGGAGGCGGGCATCGGGCCCGAGGATCTCTCGGTCGCCGAGGTCTACGACCTGTCGACGGCCCTGGAGTTGCAGTGGTACGAGGACCTCGGGCTCTGCGGTGAGGGCGAGGGCGCCAAGCTGCTGCGGGAAGGCGCCACGGCACTCGGCGGGCGCATACCGGTGAACGTCAGCGGCGGGCTCGCCTCCTTCGGAGAGGCGGTTCCTGCGCAGGCCATCGCCCAGGTGTGCGAGCTGGCATGGCAACTGCGGGACAGCGCGGGTGACCGACAGGTCACCGGGGCCAGGGTGGGAATCACCGCGAACCAGGGGCTGTTCGGACACGGTTCCTCGGTCGTGGTGGTGCGGTGAACGCTGCGGTGCTCCTTGCCGACCGCGCCGGACCGTCGTCCGGACGCTCGCACGAACCCACTGTGACGACCGCGGAATCCTGTGTGAACACCTCATGAATCGCCCACCGGCGTACGACGACGGCGACACCATGCTGCTGTGCCCTCCTGGACGGATACTGTCCGCTTCGCCTTCCAGCCGGTCGTCAATCTGACGACCGGAGGGGTCGCGGCGCTGGAGATACTCGCCCGTCCGGAGTCCGGAGACATCCTGGCGCAGGCCCGCCGCGACCCCGAACTCGACGGCCGGCTGGCCGCGTTGGCCATCCGGGCCGCCGCCCGAAGAGAGACGTTGCTGCCCCTGCACGTCAACGTGTTCGCCGGAACCCTGGCCGATCTCGGCGGGCTCTCGGCACTGCGGAACGAAGTACGGGAGGCGGGCCGGCTGCCGTGGGAAGTCACCGTCGACGTCGGCCCGCCGTACACGCACGTGCCCCAGCACGCCCTGCTGGAGGCGGTGGCCCAGGTGCGCGCCGATGGCTTCCGGATCTGCGCGGACGGGGTCGGGGACGGCGACGTACCGCTGCGCCTGCTCACCGATCTCGCGCCCGAGCTGATGAAACTCGACGTGTCCCTGCTGTCGCGGCCCGCCGCGGTGCGCGCGATGCGGACACTGTGCGAACAGCTCGGCGCGCTGCTGTCCGTCGAAGGCGTCGAGACGGAACTGCAGTGCGCCGCCGCGGTGTCGGCGGGTGCGCAGCTCGCGCAGGGCGAACTCTTCGCGCCGCCCGCCCGGCTGCCGTCGGCGGACGTATACGTTCCGGCCCTGTCGCCCGGCGTCCGCGCCGCGTCCCGGTCCGGGCCGTCCGTACGACAGTTCGTACGCCCGGCCGCGCTGCTGCCGACGACCGCGTCGGCCGGACAGGTCAGGGCTCTGCTCACCGGTTCACCCGACGTCTCCGGGGTGTTGCTCGTGGACCCGTCCGGGACTCCGGTCCGGTCGGTGCACCGGTCACGGTTCCTGCTGTCGATGTCCGGGCGCTACGGGCACGCGCTGTACGCCGACCGGCCGGCCGTCAGGCTCGGTGACGCGCCGCGCACGGTCGGCGTCGACGCCACGGCCTGGGAAGTGCTCGACGTCGTCGCGGACGGGGACCGGGACCGTACGTCCGACGATGTCGCGGTCGTCGACCGGTACGGGCGGTGTGTGGGCGTCGTACGTCTCGCGGACCTCGTACGGGCGCTGTCCGAGAGCCGGGTCGAGGAGGCCGCGGGGCTCAACCCGCTGACCCGGCTGCCCGGTTCGGACGCGATCACCGGGGAGGTGGACCGGCGGATCGCCGACGGCCGGGTGTTCACGCTGAGCTGGCTGGACATCGACCACTTCAAGCAGGTCAACGACGGAGCGGGGTTCGCGGCCGGCGACGAACTGATCCGCGCGGTGGGGCGGGCGCTGCGGCTCGCGACACCCGAGGCGACGCTCGTCGGGCACATCGGCGGCGACGACTTCCTGGTCCTCGCCGACCCGGACACCCTCGATCCGCTGGCGGCCTCGGTGCTCGACACTCCCTGGGCAGCGGGCGGCCGGGCCGTCACCCTGTCGCTGGCCACGGTGCTGTGCGCCCCCGGCAGCGTCATCGACCACCGGCAGGCTGCCGCCTCTCTGGCGCCTCTCAAGCAGGCCGCCAAGGCCCTGGACGGGGCGAGTTGGGTGCTGGGGCGAGCGGGACTGCCCGGTCATGAGATCCGGCGTGGCACGGGGGCTGTGCGCATGGCACCGTACGGGCAGACGCTGACCGGCTGACCGGCTGACCGGCTGACCGGCTGACCGGCTGACCGGCTGACCGGCTGACCGGCTGACCGGCTGACCGGCTGACCGGCTGACCGAGGATGGTCCGCGCGTGCGGCGTCGGAGCTCCGCCCCGCCGTGTCCTCTTTGCGCCCTTGAACCGTTGCAGTCCGCTGCCTTGACGCCCCCTGAGCGCCGGTGAACACTTCCGGGTGTCAGTCGGCATCGCCGCAATTGGGCGTCTTCAGGCACCGCACCGCTCGGGTCTCCGACCTGTACCCAGGCCGTCCCCCGCGGGCGATTCCGCTGCGACGGCACGCTCGTCACGGACGCCGAGCGGGGCGCGGGATCTCCCTGCCTTCGGCTGAAGTAGCCATGGGAAACGCACCCTGCACGGTGGCCCGGAGCGGATCGCCCCGGGCGTGAGCCTAGGAGCCGCCATGAGCAACGGAGACATCTTTGTCGGCGAGTTGATCGGCACCGCGATCCTGATTCTGTTCGGCGCGGGGGTGTGCGCCGCCGTCACCCTGAACAAGTCCAAGGCCCAGGGAGCGGGCTGGATCGTCATCGCCTTCGGGTGGGGCTTCGGCGTCCTCGCCGGCGCCTACACCTCGGCGCCACTGTCCGGAGGACAGATCAACCCGGCCGTCACCATCGGATTCGCGATCGAGGGATCGACGAAGTGGTCGGACGTACCCTTCTACCTCCTCGGGCAGTTCGCGGGCGCCATCGTCGGGGCGGTCCTGTGCTGGCTGCTCTACCTCGGCCAGTTCAGCCTCAACTCAGAGGAGGACAAGGCCATCGAGACCTTGGGGATCTTCTCCACACGCCCCGAGATCGACAACCCGGTGCAGAACCTGATCACCGAGATCATCGCCACGGCCGCCCTGATGCTGCCCATCCTCGCGCTGGTCGGCGGCGGCAAGCACGTCGCGGGCATCGGCGACGCGGGCCTGCCGGTCCTGCTCATCTCCTTCCTCGTGGTGGGCATCGGCCTTTCGCTGGGCGGTCCCACGGGGTACGCCATCAACCCGGCCCGCGACCTGGGGCCGCGCCTCGCCCACGCGCTGCTGCCGATTCCCAACAAGGGCACCTCGGAGTGGAGATACTCCTGGATTCCGGTGGTCGGCCCGATCGCGGGTGCCGCCATCGGCGCCGGGATCTACAACCTGGCCTTCTGACGAAACGCCGCCACCCCGATGGCGCGGCCCCCTCAAGTACGGCCTCCTGAAGTACGGCCTCCTGAAGAGAACGCAGCCTCCTGACGAAGAGCACGTAAGGGGACGACATGACGGACAACGCCGAGAAGTACGTCGCCGCAATCGACCAGGGCACCACCTCCAGCCGCTGCATCATCTTCGACCACGGCGGCGCGATCGTCGCCGTCGACCAGCGTGAGCACCGCCAGATCTTCCCCAAACCGGGCTGGGTGGAGCACGACGCCACCGAGATCTGGTCCAAGGTGCAGGCCGTCGTGGCGGGAGCGATCGCCAAGGCCGGGCTGCGTGCCGACCAGTTGAGCGCGCTCGGTATCACCAACCAGCGCGAGACGACGGTCCTGTGGGACCGCGCCACGGGCAAACCCGTCCACAACGCGATCGTCTGGCAGGACACCCGGACCTCGGCGCTCTGCAACGAACTGGGCGGCACGGACGGCCAGGACCGCTTCCGCGAGCACACCGGCCTGCCTCTGGCGAGCTACTTCTCCGGACCCAAGGCCGCCTGGCTGCTCGACAACGTGCCGGGCCTGCGCTCCCGCGCCGAGCGCGGTGAGATCGCCTTCGGCACCATCGACTCGTGGCTCATCTGGAACCTGACCGGCGGCACCGACGGCGGGCGGCACGTCACCGATGTGACCAACGCCGGGCGCACCATGCTGATGAACCTGGAAACGCTCCAGTGGGACCCGTCCATCCTCTCCGCGATGAACATCCCCGAAGCGGTGCTTCCCGAGATCAGGTCCTCCGCCGAGGTGTACGGCACCGCCGTGGGCCAACTCGGCGGCGTCCCCGTCGCGTCGGCGCTCGGCGACCAGCAGGCGGCGGTCTTCGGGCAGGCCTGCTACGACGTGGGCACGGCCAAGAACACGTACGGCACCGGCAGCTTCCTGCTGCTGAACACCGGCAACAGGCCCGTTCCCTCGAAGAACGGGCTGCTGACGACCATGGGGTACAAGATCGGCACCGAGGCTCCGGTCTACTGCCTCGAAGGATCGATCGCGATCACGGGCGCGCTGGTGCAGTGGTTCCGGGACCAGTTGGGCATCATCCGTTCCGCCGACGAGATCGAAACACTGGCGGCGAGCGTCGAGGACAACGGCGGCGCGTACATCGTGCCCGCCTTCTCGGGCCTGTTCGCCCCCTACTGGCGCTCGGACGCGCGCGGGGTGATCACCGGCCTCACGCGGTACGTCACGAAGGCGCACCTCGCGCGCGCGGTCCTGGAGGCGACGAGCTGGCAGACGCGTGAGGTCGTGGACGCCATGTACCAGGACTCCGGGGTGCAGATCACCACCCTGAAGGTGGACGGTGGCATGACCAAGAACAATCTGCTGATGCAGCACCAGGCGGACGTCCTCGGTGTTCCGGTGATCCGTCCGAAGGTCTCCGAGACGACCTGTCTGGGTGCCGCGTACGCGGCCGGGCTCGCGACCGGGGTGTGGAACGACCTCGACGAACTGAAGTCGCACTGGCAGAAGGACGTCGAGTGGACGCCGTCCATGGAGGCCTCGGTGCGCGACAGCGAGTACCACAACTGGCGCAAGGCGGTGGAGAAGAGCTTCGGCTGGCACGACGACGCCATCGGCTGACGCTTCGCGGCCGGAGTGTCGGCTCGGGCGCGCGAGGCGTCGGCGCGGGTGACGCGCCGACGCGAAACGGGTGTCCACGCGCGCGTGGGTCCGGCGTCGACCACGCGCGTGCATGACCGCGGCCCGTACCCCAGTCGGTGGGGGTACGGGCCGCACCTGTGCGGGGCGAGGACGGGCGACGCCTCGGGCGTGTCAGGTCGTGACGGCCTCGCGCAGGGCCGCGGCGTACGCCATCGCGTGCTGGACGACGCGGATGAGGACCTCCTTGACCGACTCCCGGTCCCTCGCGTCGCAGAGGACGACCGGAACACCCGGGTCGAGGTCGAGGGCCACGCGGACGTCCTCGGCCGGGTAACGGGAGGACTCCTCGAAGCAGTTGACGCCGACCACGAAGGGTATGGAACGCCGTTCGAAGTAGTCGACCGCGGCGAAGCAGTCCTCCAGGCGGCGGGTGTCGGCGAGTACGACGGCCCCCAGGGCGCCCGTGGCGAGCTCGTCCCAGAGGAACCAGAAGCGGTCCTGGCCGGGGGTCCCGAACAGGTAGAGCACCAGGTCCTCGCGCAGCGTGATCCGGCCGAAGTCCATGGCGACGGTGGTGGTGTGCTTGCCCTCCACGCCGCTGATGTCGTCGATGGGCCGGCCCGCCTCGGTGAGGAGTTCCTCGGTGCGCAGCGGCTTGATCTCGCTGACGGCGCCGACGAGGGTCGTCTTGCCCACGCCGAAGCCGCCCGCCACCAGGATCTTGAGCGTGACGGGCTCGACCGGAGGCTTGCCGCGCTCAGAACGCCCGAAGATCATCGATCTCTTCTCCTGCTTGATGGGGGTCGTGCGGCGGTGGGCCGTAGCCCCCGCCGCCGGGGGTTTCGATGACGAGTACGTCGCCGGGGCCGACGTCGGCCGCGTCGCTTCCGCGGAGTTCCGTGACGGTGCCGTCGGCGCGCTCCACCCGGTTGACACCGAGAGCGCCAGGCTCGCCGCCCGCCATGCCGTACGGCGGCACCCTACGGTGCTGGGAGAGCGTCGACACGGTCATGGGCTCCAGGAACCGGATACGGCGTACGGCGCCGTCGCCGCCCCGCCAGTGTCCCTGGCCTCCGCTGCCGCGGCGCACCGCGAACTCGTCGAGCCGCACGGGCAGTCGCCACTCCAGGACCTCGGGGTCCGTGAGCCGTGAATTGGTCATGTGGGTCTGTACGGCGGGCGCGCCCGGGAAGCCGTCGCCCGCGCCCGATCCCGAGGCCACGGTCTCGTAGTACTGGTGGCGCTCGTTGCCGAACGTGACGTTGTTCATCGTGCCGGAGCCCTCGGCCTGCACACCCAGTGCCGCGTAGAGGGCTCCGGTGATCGCCTGGGAGGTCTCCACATTGCCGGCGACGACGGCCGCCGGGGGTTCGGGGGCGAGCATCGACCCGGGCGGCACGACGATGCGGAGGGGGCGCAGACAGCCGTCGTTGAGCGGGATGTCGTCGTCCACCAGGGTGCGGAAGACATACAGGACCGCGGCGTTGACCACGGCGAAGGGCGCGTTGAAGTTGGTGCTCAGCTGGGCGGACGTACCCGTGAAGTCGACAGTGGCGGAGCGCGCCCGGTGGTCCACCGAGACACGGACACGGATGACCGCCCCCGAGTCGGTCTCGTAGGCGAACTCGCCGTCCTGGAGTGTGTCGATGACGCGGCGCACCGCTTCCTCCGCGTTGTCCTGGACGTGCTTCATGTACGCCTGGACGACGTCGAGCCCGAAGTCCTCGATCATCCGGGCGACTTCGTCGACGCCCTTCCGGTTGGCGGCGATCTGCGCACGCAGGTCCGCGAGGTTGGTCTGCGGATTGCGGGAGGGATGCGGCGGCCCGGTGAGCAGCGCCGATGTCTCCGCTTCACGGAAGCGGCCGTTCTCGGCGAGCAGCCAGTTGTCGAAGAGGACGCCCTCCTCGTCGATGGTCCGGCTGTTCGCCGGCATGGAGCCCGGGGCGATGCCGCCGATCTCGGCGTGGTGGCCGCGCGAGGCGACGTAGAACAGGATCCGCTCACCCTCCGTGTCGAAGACCGGAGTGATCACGGTGACATCCGGAAGGTGGGTGCCGCCGTGGTAGGGATCGTTGACGGCGTAGGTGTCGCCCGGCCGCATGGTGTCCCCGCGCCGCCGGACGACCTCCTGCACGCTCGTCCCCATCGAGCCCAGGTGGACGGGGATGTGCGGGGCGTTGGCCACCAGGCTGCCGTCGGGGTCGAACAGGGCGCAGGAGAAGTCCAGGCGCTCCTTGATGTTGACCGACTGGGCGGTCGATTCCAGCCGGGCGCCCATCTGTTCCGCGATGGACATGAAGAGGTTGTTGAAGACCTCAAGGAGAACGGGGTCCGCTTCCGTGGCGAGATCGGAACTCTCCGTGACCGCCGCCCGTTCCATGACCAGATGCCCGTCGTCGGTCGTCACGGCCCGCCAGCCGTCGTCGACGACGGTCGTGGCGCCTGCTTCGGCGATGATCGCGGGTCCGGTCACGGTCTCACCGGGCGGGAGTTCCGCGCGGCGGTGCAGGGGCACGTCGTGCCAGGAGCCGCCCGTGTGGAGGCGGACGGTCCGCGCGGTGACCGGGCCGGATGCGGGGGCGGCCTCATAGGGGGCGAGGACTGAGAGATCGGGGGGTTCGGTGAGACCGGTGGCTTCCACGGAGAGGGCTTCGACGACGACCGGACGGTCGAGGGTGAAGGAGTAGGTGGCGCGATGGCGTTCTTCGAAGGCGTGGGTCATGGTGTCGGGCTCGGTCAGCTCGACGGTCAGCGCTGTGTCGGTGCCGTCATAGCGGAGCTGGGCCCGGCGGGTGATCCGGATGCGGTGCTCGGGGACGTCCTCGGCGAGGAGTTCGGCGCGGGCCGCGCCCTCCAGATCGTCGGCGGTCTTGAGGACGGCGGGCATCGAGGACGGTTCGAGGGGCGCCTCGACGGACTGTTCGCGCATGGCTGTCGTATCGGCGAGTCCGATGCCGAGGGCGGACAGGACGCCTGCCATGGGCGGGACCAGGACGCTGCGGATGCCGAGGGAGTCGGCGACCATGCACGCGTGCTGGCCGCCCGCGCCGCCGAAGGTGGTCAGCGCGTAGCGGGTGACATCGTGGCCCTTCTGTACGGAGATCCGCTTGACGGCGTTGGCGATGTTGGCGACGGCGATCTGCAGGTAGCCCTCGGCGACCTGCTCGGGCGTTCGGTCGTCGCCGGTCCTCTCGCGGATCTCGTGCGCGAGGGCGGTGAACCGGTCGCGGACCAGGTCGCCGTCGAGGGGCTGGTCCCCGCCGGGGCCGAACACCTTCGGGAAGTGGGCGGGCTGGATGCGGCCGAGTGCGACGTTGGCGTCGGTGACCGTCAGCGGGCCGCCGTTCCGGTAGCAGGCGGGTCCGGGGTCGGCACCGGCCGAGTCGGGGCCGACGCGGTAGCGGGAGCCGTCGAAGTGGAGCACCGATCCGCCGCCCGCCGCGACCGTGTGGATGTCCAGCATCGGGGCGCGCAGCCGGACCCCGGCGATCCGGGTGATGAAGGTCCGTTCGTACTCTCCGGCGAAGTGGGAGACGTCCGTGGACGTACCGCCCATGTCGAAGCCGATGACGCGGTCGAAGCCGGCGAGCTGCGACATCCGGGCCATGCCGACGATGCCGCCCGCCGGTCCGGACAGGATGGCGTCCTTGCCGCGGAACTGACCGGCCTCGGCGAGGCCACCGTTCGACTGCATGAACATCAGCCGTACGCCCCGGAGTTCGGTGGCGACGCGCTGGACGTAGCGGCGCAGCACGGGCGACAGGTACGCGTCGACGACGGCCGTGTCACCGCGCGGCACCAGCTTCATCAGTGGGCTGACCTCGCTGGAGAGGGAGATCTGCGGGAAGCCGACGCGGGCGGCCAGCTCGCCCACGGCCTGTTCGTGGGCGGGGTGGAGGTGACTGTGCAGACAGACCACGGCGACCGCGCGGATCCCGTCGTCGTACGCCTCCTGGAGGGGAACGGCGAGTGCGTCCAGATCGGGGGCTCGCAGGACGGTGCCGTCGGCGGCGATGCGTTCGTCGACCTCGATCACCCGCTCGTGGAGCATTTCGGGAAGTTCGATCGCGCGGGCGAAGATGCTCGGGCGGTTCTGATAGGCGATGCGCAGGGCGTCGCGGAAGCCCCGGGTGATGACGAGGAGCGTGCGTTCGCCCTTGCGTTCCAGGAGGGCGTTGGTCGCGACGGTGGTCCCCATGCGGACGGCGTCGACCCGGGCTCCCTCGGCGTCCCCTTCGCTGTCGAGGAGTTCACGGACGCCCGCGACGGCCGCGTCGGCGTAGCGGGCCGGATTGTCGGACAGCAGCTTGTGCGTGAGCAGCCGGCCGTCGGGGTGCCGCGCGACGATGTCCGTGAAGGTACCGCCCCGGTCGACCCAGAACTGCCAGCCTGTCACGTCTGTTCCCCGTTTCCGCCCAGCTCAGAGCGCCTGGAGGCCACTGATCACGTCGCGCAGAATACTCTCGTCCGGCAGCTCGGCAGGGGGTACGGGACGTGTCACATGGACCATTTCGTCATCCACCAGGTCCCCGATGAGGACCCGCACCACTCCGATGGGCAGATCGAGTTCGGCAGCGAGTTCGGCGACCGACTGGGGGGCGTCACGGCAGAGTTCGACGATGTCCACGTGTTCCGGGGACAGTGTGTGGTCCGCTTCGGGGTCCTCGGCGTGCTGTTCCGTGACCACCAGCGCGATCAGATCGAGGCGATGCTGGGTCGCGCTGGTGGTGCGGCCACGTGTCATGGCGTACGGACGGACCACCGGTCCCGCCTCGTCGTCGAACCAGTGGCGTCTTCCCTGACCGTCTCCGCTCATGCCGTCCCACTACCCGCCCGAAGGCAGATCGGTGCGCGGACTGGCCGCCAGATGTACGCCGACCCGCTTGACGAGGAGCGTCATCTCGTACGCGACCTGGCCCACGTCCGAGTCGGCGTCCGAGAGGACGGCGAGGCAACTGCCGTCGCCGGCTGCCGTGACGAACAGGAAGGCCTCGTCGAGTTCCACGACGGTCTGGCGGACACTGCCGGCCTCGAAGTGCCGGCCGACGCCCTTGGCGAGGCTGTGGAAACCGGAGGCGACGGCGGCCAGGTGCTCGCTGTCCTCCCGGGTGAGGTCTTTCGACGCCCCGGTGGGAAGTCCGTCTCCGGAGAGCACGATCGCCTTGTGGATGCTGGCGACGCGGTCCACCAGTTCGTCCAGCAGCCAGTTCAGCTCGCCGGACACGCTGCTGGTCGCGGTGGGCCCTGCGGCCTTCGGTGCGGTCATCGACCGTCCCCCTCTGTCGTTCGTCGTGCTGAGCCGTCCTGGGCCTGGTCGCCCACGGCGTTCTCTTCGCGGCCGCGCTGCCAGCCCCGCTGGAGCGAGGCCATCCGGCTGCGTACTTCGTCGGCGTCCCGGTCGGCGGGGTCCGGCCCCGTGCCGTCGCGGGCCTTGTCACGGTCGGCGAGCCGAGCCGGTCCGTCCTTCAACCGCGGGGCCAGACTGGCCTGCCGGACGCGCCGGGGCAGCGGGGTGGTACCCGGTTCCGTCTGCCCCACGGCTGTGTCGTGGCGCGAGGTCGTGTCGTTCGGTCCCGCGGCCGATGCGCTGCCGCGGCTGCGCCGGGGCAGCGCCGGGGCGTCCGGATGCCCGGTGGCCTCACGGAGGCCGGGGCTCCTGCGAGGGTCGGGAGCTTCACGGAGCCCGGGTCTGTCGGGTGCGCCGAAGGCCTCCCGCGGACCGGGATCACCGGAGCGGCCGGCGCCGTGCCGTGCCGCGGCCGCGGACCGTTCGCCACGCCGCTTGGGCAGCGGTTTGGGGCCGTCGAGTTCCGTCGCCCCGCGTTCCGGGAGATCCGCGCGCTCTCTCGGCCCCGGGGCCGAGGGTGCGCCCAGGTCCTGGGTCGATCCGAGGTCGCGATCCGCGTCGTCGTCCGTGCGGTCGCGCCATGACCTGCTCTGGGTGACAGGGCGACCGTGGGAGCTGACGAGCTTGGGCGTCCGGCGTCGCGGCAGCGCGACGGGAGCGGTGCCCGCACGATCGTCGTCGCCGGGGTGGGCGGAGTCGTCGGCGCCGGCCAGTTGGTGCCGCCCTGCGGGAACCCCGGCGATGGAGCGCCTGGGACGGAACAGTCCGCCGCGTTCGCTGTCGTCGTCGCCGAGAGCGCCGGGGAATCCGGTGAGCGTGTCCAGGTCGACCGGCGACTCCAGCTCGACGGGGCCGTCCAGTACCGAGGCGGGCAGTCCCGGCAGACGCACCGGTGACTGGGTGAGCGCGGTCTTGCGGCTCGCCTCGGTCTCGGCGTCCTTGGTCGGCAGGGTGCGGTCGAGGCGGAAGCCGATGCCGTTGGTGTCGGGTACGTCGTCGGTGAGCAGGGAGTCGGGCATGAAGACGACCGCGGTGGTACCGCCGTACGGGGACGGCTGGAGGGAGACGCGGACGTTCTGCCGCTGGGCGAGCCGGCTGACCACGAAGAGGCCGAGCCGGTCGGTGTCGGAGAGCTCGAACTCGGGGGTCTCGGCGAGCCGCAGGTTGGCGTCGAGCAGTGCCTCGGCGGCCATGCCGAGGCCACGGTCGTGGATCTCCAGGGTGAAGCCGTTGGCGACCCGCTCACCGACGACGTGGACGGCCGTGTGCGGGGGCGAGAACACCGTGGCGTTCTCCAGGAGTTCGGCCACCAGGTGGGTGACGTCGGCGACGGCGGGGCCGGTGACGGCGATGCGCGGCAGTCGGCGTACCTCGACGCGTTCGTAGTCCTCGACCTCGGCGACGGCGGCGCGGACGATGTCCATGAGCTGGACCGGCTTGCGCCACTGCCGGGACGGCGCCGCGCCGGACAGGATGACCAGTCCCTCGGCATGGCGGCGCATCCGGGTGGTCAGGTGGTCGAGGCGGAACAGGTCGGCCAGTTCGTCCGTGTCCTCGGTCCTGCGTTCCATGGTGTCCAGGAGGGTGAGCTGCTTGTGCAGGAGCACCTGGCTGCGGCGCGCGAGATTCACGAAGACCTCGGAGACGCCCTCGCGCAGTTCGGACTGCTTGACGGCCGCCTCGACGGCGGCGCGCTGAAGGGTGTTGAGGGCCTGGCCGACCTCGCCTATCTCGTTCCTGTCGTACTCCAGGCGCGGCACCTCGGTCTCGACGTCGACCTGTTCACCGGCGGAGAGGCGGCGCATGACGCTGGGCAGTCGTACACCGGACGCCTCGTGGGCCTCCAGCCGCAGCCGGCGCAGGTCGCGGATGAGGCTGCGGCCGATGCGCACGGACATGAAGAGCGAGATCAGCAATGCGATCAGACCGACCACGCCCGCGACGACGGCCTTGAGGATGACGCCCATGGCCACGGGCCTGACCCGGTCCTGGTAGTGGTCGCCCGCCTGGTCCTCGAGTTCGCCGAGTTCGGCGAGCACGTGCCCGGCCGCGCCGTCCCAGCTCCTGGCGGTGACGCCGCTCGGCGAGCCCGCCGTGGAATCGGCGACGGCCTGCTCCGCGACGCGCAGGGGCGCGGTGCCGGCGTTCCGCCAGTAGCGCTCGAAGCGGTCGCGTTCAGCGGAGGGCAGCAACGGCAGGCTGACGTCGTAGAGGAGGGTCCGCTGGGCCACGAGGTCGGAGATCTCGCGCAGTTCGTCCCGTGTGAGGTGACCGTCGACCAGGGCGGAGCCGAGCAGGGCGTCCTCGCGGGAGAGCAGTTCGCGGGCGCGGGACACATTGACGAGGGCGCGGCTCTGCTTGTCCAGCTCCACATCGTCGACGACGTGCAGGTTGGCCAGCAGGACATAGCAGGGGTCGATCAACCGGTTGTAGAGGCCCAGTGCCTGGGCGCGGTTGACGGTGCCGTCCTCGATGCCGCTGCGCAGCGACGGGATCCCTTCGACGGCGTCGAGGAGGGAGGTGAGGCGCTCCGAGGTGCCCCCGCCCAGTTCCTTGCGTACGCCCTTGTCCTTGGCGTTCCTGCGGACCTTCGCGAGGACGCGGTCCGTGGCGCTGCGGCTTCGCTCCAGCGCCGTGTGTCCGTCGGACGCGCGAGGATCGGCCAGGTAGACGAGCGTCTGCCGGCGTTCCTGCTGGAGGACCCTGACGGTGTCCTCGGTCGGGTAGCCGATCTTCTCCACGATGTCGGAGACGCTGAAGAGCCGGCTCGCCTCCCGCCCCGTGAGCACGGTCGCGAAAGCCCAGATCGCGGTGAGGGACACCAGAGGCACGAGAAGCAGCGCCACAATCTTCCTGCGGATGGACTTCCCGCGAAAGCGCATGGCCTCCCCCAGCTCGACCCCCTCGGCCGGGGGTACACATGTGCGTCAACAAACGGCGTGAGCCTACTACTGACCCGGAGGTAACTCGAAGACCCGTCCGGGCGCGGTCCTGCCCCGACGGGGAACGAGACATGGGGAGTTGTCCGTTCATTGGGGGAGATTGCCTCCCTGAATCCGGCACTTGGGGCCGGATCGCATCGGAGCGGAGAACTTCGGCAGTTGGCCGGAATTCTTCGCTCGGCGGGAATCTTCGGGGCAGGTCGTTCGTCTTTCTGTACGGGAATTGAGGGCGGAATCGGCCGTAGGCGCCGCATGCCGCTCTCAGGCGGCGTAAAAGAGCGTAAGCCGGGCAGCCACTGGGGGGCGGGGGTCGCGAGACACCCGTGCGAAGAGGACTGCTGGGCGGTGGGGAGTGACAAGTTGATGGGCACGGCGGAGCGGAGCGGGGCACCCGCGACAGGCGTCGCGACACGCGAGGCGGCAGAACTGGCCACCCTGGCACCGGATCGCGACATTCCGGCGGCTGGGGACGGCCTGACTGACGGACGGGCCGCGACGGGCGGGCTCGGTGCGGCAGACCTCCGGGACGCCGCCATGGGCAGGGTCGGCCGCCGGGTCGACGGGAGGGGCGCCGCCACGGACGGATACGAGAACGACGAAGAACGGTCGTACTACCGGCCGTTGTGGATCGAGGAACCCGCGCGCAGGCGCCGGCTGCCCGATCCGGTGCGTACGTCGGCCGTGCGCGCGGTACTCATCATCGCGGTGACGCTGATACAGGCCGTGGTGGCCTTCCTGTGCACGATGACGGAGTCCTGGCTGGCCTTCCCGATGGTCCTGAGCAGCGTGGCCAGTACGGTGGTCGCCACCTGGGCAGCCCTGGACGTCTGGGTGACACGGCAGGTGTGGAACCAGCGGAACGGCGTGGTCTCGGTGCCGAGCAGCACCGCGCGGGCACTCCGGCGCGAGCGCCGCAAGGCCAGGCGCCAGGCACGGATCTCGGCGCGTGCCCAGGAGCGGATACGCAGGCGGGGCGGAGCCGGACAGTTGTCGCACTCGTGAAGGGCGCGTCAGCCTGCTCGGCCTGAGCCCCGAGGGTGCGGGTGCGGGAGGCCGGACCTCGGCGCCCCGCACCCCGCATCGGCTCGGGGAGACCGGAGTCAGGCGCTCACAGCATCGTCGGCTCCACCGGGTCCTCGCCGCGCGCCAGTTCACGTCGGACACGCATGAAGGGACGGGGGCGGTCGACCGCGAGCACCCCCGTCGTGCGGCCTGCGTGCTCATAGAGGGCGAGGAAGCCGCCCTCGGCCGGTCCACCGTCGTCGAGAGCCCCCTCGACGACCCGGACCGTGTCTGATTCGTGCCGCCGGCCCGCGAACTGGATCCGCGCGCCGTACTGGTCCGACCAGAAGTAGGGCAGGGTCCGCACGGTCGCGACGGTTCGTCCGGCGAGCAGGTTGCCCACCGCGACACGGGGTTGCTCGGTGGCGGAGGTCCAGTGTTCGGCGCGGGTGCCGCCGACCCGGGCGACGTCGCCGACGGCGACGACCTGCGGGAGTCCGGTCACGCAGCCGTCGTCGCAGAGCACTCCGTCGTTCAGGGCGAGCGTCGAACCCGCCAGCCAGCCGGTGTTCGGGGCGGCGCCGATGCCGATTATCACGACATCGGCGGGCAGGGAGCGACCGTCGGACAGTTTCACTCCGGTGACCGCGGGTGTCGCGCCACCACTCCCCCGGAGCCCGGCGACGCCGGTTCCGGTGACGAGGCCGGTGCCCGCGCGCCGGTGCAGTGCGGCGCACACGGCTGCCATGTTCGGACCGAGTTGAGGAAGGAGTGGCAGTGGGGCCGCCTCGACGACGGTGACGTCATGGCCGAGGGCCGCGCATGAGGACGCGGTCTCGGAACCGATGAAGCCGCCGCCGATGACGACGACGCGGCGCCGTCCCGAGGTGAGTTCCGTGCGCAGGGCACGGGCGTCGTCGAGGGTGCGCAGGGTGTGCACGCCGAGGAGGTCGCCACCGGGGAGGCGGCGGGCGGAGGCGCCCGTGGCGATGACCACTCCGTCCGTGGGGACAGTGCGGCCGTCGTCCAGGAGGACCGTGCGGCCACGGGCGTCAAGACCGCGGGCGGGTACGCCGAGGAGCCACTCGGCGTCGAGTTCCGCGCTCTCCTCGGCGTCGGTCAGGGCGAGTCGGTCCTCGCCGACGAGACCGGTGAGGAAGTCCTTGGAGAGCGGAGGCCGGTCGTACGGGCGGTGGGACTCGTCTCCGACGATCACCAGTCGTCCGTCGAAGCCCTGGGCGCGCAGTTCGCGTGCCGCGTACAGACCGGAGAGGGAGGCACCGACGACGGTCACGGTTCTCATAGGTCCCGCCCCGCGTCACGACGGCTCGTGGCGCCCAGAGGTCCCGGCCCGTCGCTGCGGCTCGTGGCGCTCAGGTGACGCAGGCGGCCGAGGCGGCTCGTGCGCCCCGGACGGCTCACGCGGACCGCCCGGCGCCCTGTGGTCACACGGCGCTTGTGGGACTCGTGAGGCATATAAGCCTTGTGAGGGAGGCGAGTTGCATCGCCGGCTTCCGGGACCGACGGGCAGGCTCGGCGGGCGGCGTCGATTCCGGCCACGGGACCGAAGCGGGACGCAGGGACCGGAGTCGGGGAGTTCACGCGGCGGAGCCCTCCTCCGCGGCGAGGTGGACGTGGATCATTCCGTCGTCGACGGTGACGCGGTGGGTGCGGACAGGGCGGCGGGCCGGGAGACACGTCGGCCGGCCGGTGCGGAGATCGAACGAGGCGGCGTGCAGCGGGCATTCGATCAGGCAGCCCTCCAGCCAGCCCTCCGAGAGAGAGGCGTCCTGGTGGGTGCAGGTGTCGTCGATGGCGTACAGCTCACCGTCGGCGTTGAACACGGCGACCGGTGGGGTGGTCCCGACGCGGACGGATTCGCCCTCGGGGAGGTCTTCAAGGCGGCAGACGGGAATCATGGGCCCCCCTCTAGGTACGGACGTTCTCGTCCGCGACCTCTCAGGTCCAGATCGTCGGGAACCTTCCGGGTTCCGGACGCTTCGGTAACATGATGTTTCGTATGGCGCACGAGGGAGCGCTATGCGCAACAGAATCCGCGCGGGAATCCCGTCTCGTCAAGGGCTTCCCGCAGATGCGGCCCGAACAGGGCCGTCAGGTGGTGAGAGTTGACCTATGACGCGCACGCAGAAGCGGGCTGAACGCCCCGACGAGACCCCCGAGAACCAGAGCGGCAGGGGAGCGGGCAGCGCCGTGCAGTCGGTGGACCGCGCCGTGAGCGTGCTGGAGATCCTCGCCCGGCTCGGCGAAGCGGGCGTCACCGAGATCGCCGAGGAACTGGACGTGCACAAGTCCACCGCGTTCCGGCTGCTCGGCGTCCTGGAGAACCGCGGCCTGGTCGCACAGGCCAAGGACCGCGGCAAGTACTACCTGGGAGCGGCCCTGCTGCGCCTCGCTGGAGCGGCTGCGGTACGCCTCGACATCTCGCAGGAGGGCGTCCCGGTCTGCCGCGAACTCGCGGACGAGCTGGGCGAGACCGTCAACATCGCCGTCCTGGACGACGACGCCGCGGTCAACATCATGCAGGCCCGCGGCACCGCGTCGGTCACGGCTCAGAACTGGCTGGGCAGACGCACTCCGCTGCACGCCACGTCCAGCGGGAAGGTGCTGCTCGCGCACATGTCCCCCACGTTGCGGGAGGGGTTGCTGGCCCGCCCGCTGCCGCGCTTCACGGAGCGCACGATCACCGGTCCGTCGACCCTGCGCGGGGAGCTGGAAGCCGTCATCGAGCAGGGTTACGGCGTCACGCTCGAGGAGTTGGAGCTGGGGCTCGCCGCGGTGGCCGCCCCGGTGCGGGCGCACGACGGCAAGGTGATCGCCGCGATCAGCGTGTCGGGACCGGTGTACAGGCTGAACGCGGACCGCCTGCCGGAGTTGTCCAAACGGACGGTGGCGGCGGGGGCGGAGCTGTCCCGCCGGATGGGCTACGGGTTCTGAGACGGCTGAGGCGGCCGACCGGTCCGACCCCGCCGGAGCACTCGGGGCCGGCCACCGCCGGCCCCGACCGGTGACGCCTCCGCCGCGGAGCATCACCGCCACCACCTCGCCCCGCCGCCGCCCCGCCCCGCACCCTTTGAAGGGGCGCCCTCGTCACGGCGCGGGGCCGGGACTCTCCGGGGCCCCGCGGCACTGTGTGTCGGCCACGTTTCGGGCCCCCGGTTCCTTTTGCCAAGGGTTAACTCCCGCCTCTTGACGGCCCCATGACGGCGTTCTCAGTATGTTCCTCATCACGCAACCCATCGTGTAATGCGCAACAGCAGAGGAGCTGATCGTGCCCCACGAGGTCCGTGCCGTAGTCGCTGTCAAAAAGGGCGCACCCGTCGAGGTGCAGACGATCCTCGTTCCCGACCCGGGGCCCGGTGAGGTACTCGTCGACGTCCAGGCCTGCGGGGTCTGCCACACGGATCTGCACTACCGCGAGGGCGCGGTCAACGACGCGTTCCCCTTCCTGCTGGGCCATGAGGCGGCCGGCACCATCGAGGCGGTCGGCGAGGGTGTCACCGACCTGACCCCCGGCGACTACGTGGTCCTCGCCTGGCGTGCCCCCTGCGGCACCTGCCGCTCCTGTCGCCGCGGACGCCCTTGGTACTGCTTCGACTCGCGCAACGCCACCCAGCCGATGACCCTCCTCGACGGCACCCCGCTCAGCAACGCCCTCGGCATCGGCGCCTTCGCCGAGAAGACCCTGGTCGCGGCCGGACAGGCGGTGAAGATCGACCCGGCGGCACGGCCGGAGGCCGCTGGGCTGATCGGCTGCGGTGTGATGGCGGGATACGGCGCCGCGGTCAACACCGGCCGGGTCGGGCGCGGAGACACGGTCGCCGTCATCGGCTGCGGCGGCGTGGGCAACGCGGCCATCGCGGGAGCCTGCCTGAACGGCGCGATGAAGGTCATCGCCGTCGACATCGACGACAGGAAGCTCGACCTCGCGGAAAGGTTCGGTGCCACCCACACCGTCAACTCCCGGGGAACGGACCCGGTCGAGGCCGTGCGCGCGCTGACCGACGGATTCGGAGTCGACATCGCCATCGACGCGGTGGGCCGGCCGGAGACGTACAAGCAGGCCTTCTACATGCGCGACCACGCCGGAACACTCGTCCAGGTGGGTGTACCCGACCCCGACATGCGGATCGACCTGCCGCTGATCGACCTGTTCTCGCGCGGCGGCGCCCTGAAGTCCTCCTGGTACGGCGACTGCCTGCCGAGCCGCGACTTCCCGTTCCTCATCGACCAGTACCTGTACGGGCTGCTGGACCTCAACGCCTTCGTCAGCGAGACGATCTCGCTCGACCAGGTCGAGGAGGCGTTCACGAAGATGCACCGCGGCGAGGTGCTCCGATCGGTGGTGGTCCTGTGACCGCCCGCTGAGCTGTCCAACACCCCGGCAACCTGAGCGCGTTCACTCCCCCACCCGGCAAGGAGGGGCATGTCCAGCACGCACGCACCCCGTCCCCGTGTCGTCGTCATCGGCGCCGGTATCGTCGGCTGTTCACTCGCCGACGAACTGACCGCCCGCGGCTGGAACGACGTCACCGTTCTCGAACAGGGCCCGCTGCCCGCCCCAGGCGGCTCCACCTCGCACGCACCGGGCCTGGTGTTCCAGACCAACCCCTCCAAGACGCTCACCGCCTTCGCCCGCTACACGGTCGAGAAGTTCTCCTCCCTCCAGGTCGACGGCGTCTCCTGCTTCGACCAGGTGGGCGGACTGGAGCTCGCGACCACCCCCGAGCGCATGGCGGACCTGCACCGCAGGGCCGGTTACGCGACCTCATGGGGAGTCCGCGGCGAGATCGTCGACGCCGACCGGTGCAATGAACTCTGGCCGCTCATCGACCGGTCGGCCGTCCTCGGCGGCTTCCACACCCCGGACGACGGGCTGGCCCGCGCCCTGCTCGCGGCCCGCGCCCAGATGGAGCGCGCGACCGGGCGGGGCGCCCGCTTCCTCGACCGTCACACGGTCACGGGCATCGAGCGGGTGGACGGCAGAGTCACCGGCGTCGTCACCGACCGGGGCACGTTCCGCGCCGATCACGTCGTCTCCGCCGCCGGCTTCTGGGGGCCCGTCATCGGACGCATGGCCGGAGTCGACGTACCCCTGCAACCGCTCGCGCACCAGTACGCGCGGACCCGGCCGCTGCCCGAACTCGCCGGAGCGGAGTCCGAAGCCTCGAAGCCCATCCTCCGCTTCCAGGACCGCGACCTCTACTTCCGCGAGCACCACGACCGCATCGGCATCGGCAGCTATGCCCACCGGCCGCTGCCGGTCGACCCGTTCGGGATCCTCCCGTACGACGAGGCACGCGCGAACGGCAGGGAGATGCCGTCCTCGTACCCGTTCACCGAGGAGGACTGGTCGCCGAGCTGGGACGACTGCCGCCGGTTGCTTCCGGCACTGCGCGCCACGGAGATCGAGGAGGGCTTCAACGGGGTCTTCTCCTTCACCCCGGACGGCATGCCGGTGCTCGGGGAGTCCCGGCGACTGCGCGGCTTCTGGCTGGCCGAGGCGGTCTGGGTCACCCACTCGGCCGGTGTCGCCAAGGCGGTCGCCGAGTGGATGGTCGACGGCCGCGCCTCGGTCGACCTGCACGAATGCGACCTCACGCGTTTCGAGGACGCACAGCGTTCACCGTCGTACGTCCTTGAACGCGGTGCGCAACAGTTCGCCGAGGTGTACGACATCCTGCACCCCCTCCAGCCGATGGAGCAGCCGCGCCCTCTGCGGGTCAGCCCCTTCCACGCCCGGCAGCAGCAGCTCGGCGCGCGGTTCCTGGAGGGCGGCGGCTGGGAGCGGCCGCACTGGTACGAGGCGAACGCCCCGCTCACCGACACGCTCGGTCCCCTCCCGGAACGGGACGCGTGGTCGGCCCGCTACTGGTCCCCGATCGCCGCTGCCGAGGCGAGGGCGACCCGCGAGAGGGTCGCCCTGTACGACATGACCCCGCTGCGCCGTCTCGAAGTGACCGGCCCCGGCGCCCTCACCTTCCTCCAGCGCATGACCACCAACAACCTTCGCAAGAAGCCCGGCGCGGTCACCTACACGCTGCTCCTCGACGAGACCGGCGGCGTGCGCTCCGACCTCACCGTCGCCCGGCTGGCGCCCGACCGCTTCCAGATCGGCGCCAACTCCCCCGCCGACCTGGACTGGCTGCTGCGGCACGCGCCGCAGGACGTGCACATCCGGGACATCACCTCCGGCACCTGCTGCATCGGCGTGTGGGGTCCGCTCGCCCGGGACCTCGTCCAGCCGCTGACCCGCGACGACTTCTCACACGAAGGCTTCGGCTACTTCCGCGCCAAGGAGACCTACCTCGGGCATGTCCCGGTCACCGCCCTGCGGTTGAGCTACGTCGGGGAGCTCGGCTGGGAGCTGTACACCACGGCCGACCTGGGGCTCAGGCTCTGGGACACGCTCTGGGATGCGGGACGGCCCCACGGCGTGATCGCCGCCGGGCGCTCGGCCTTCAACTCCCTGCGCCTGGAGAAGGGGTACCGGGCCTGGGGCACCGACATGACCGACGAGCACAATCCGTACGAGGCGGGCGTCGGTTTCGCCGTCCGCATGGACAAGGATGGTTTCGTCGGCCAGGAGGCCCTGCAGGCCCTCGCGGCACAGGAGCCTGCCCGCAGGCTCACCCCGCTCCTCCTCGACGACCCCGCCGCCGTCGTCCTCGGCAAGGAGCCCGTCCATGTCGACGGCGCCCCCGCCGGATACGTGACCAGCGCCTCGTACGGCTACACGCTCGGCCGCTGTGTCGCGTACGCCTGGCTGCCGTCTCTCCCCACCGGTACGGGCGTGCACATCGGCTACTTCGGCGAGATGCTCCCCGCGACCGTCGCCGAGGAACCGCTCTTCGATCCGAAGATGAACCGAATCCGCCGTTGAATCCGATGAGGAGTCAAGAGCCGGACCAAAAGGCAGGAGGAGGCCCTGTGTCCCCCACGTACGACGTGATCGTGATCGGTCTCGGTGGCATGGGCAGCGCCGCCGCGCACCATCTGTCCGCCCGCGGTGCCCGCGTCCTCGGCCTGGAGAAGTTCGGCCCCGTGCACAACCGGGGCTCCAGCCACGGCGGTTCGCGCATCACCCGCCAGTCCTACTTCGAGGACCCGGCGTACGTCCCGCTGCTGCTGCGCGCCTACGAGCTGTACGACGAACTGGAGCGGGCCACGGGCCGCGACATCGCCACCCTGTGCGGCGGCGTGATGGTCGGGCGCCCGGACTCACGGACCGTCTCCGGTTCGCTGCTCTCGGCGCAGCGGTGGGACCTGCCCCACGAGATGCTGAACGCGGCGGAGATCCGGCGCCGCTTCCCGACCCTGAATCCGCGTGACGACGAGGTCGCGCTGTTCGAGGCGCGAGCGGGACTCCTCCGCCCCGAGAACACCGTCGCGGCGCACCTCCAGCTCGCCACCCGGCAGGGCGCCGACCTGCACTTCGACGAGCCGATGACCCGCTGGGAGCCGTACCGGGACGGCGTGCGCGTGCACACGGCGGAGAACACGTACACGGCCGGTCAACTGGTGATCTGCCCGGGAGCGTGGGCGCCGCGGTTGCTCACCGATCTGGGAGTGCCCTTCCGGATCGAGCGGCAGGTCATGTACTGGTTCCAGCCGGCGGGCGGGGTGGGGCCGTTCGTGCCCGAGAGGCATCCCATCTACATCTGGGAGGACCCGGCCGGAGTCCAGGTGTACGGCTTCCCCGCCATCGACGGACCCGAGCTGGGCGCGAAGGTCGCCTTCTTCCGCAAGGGCGTCGAGTGCACCCCCGAGGACATCGACCGGACCGTGCACGAGGACGAGATCCGGGCCATGGCCGACCACATGTCCCGCTGCGTCCCCGCTCTGCCCGGCTCCTTCCTCAAAGCCGCCACCTGCATGTATTCCAACACCCCCGACGAGCACTTCGTCATCGCCCGCCATCCCGCGCACCCGGAGTCCGTCACCGTCGCCTGCGGGTTCTCCGGACACGGCTTCAAGTTCGTGCCGGTCGTCGGCGAGATCCTCGCCGACCTCGCCCTCGACGGCTCCACCGAGCACCCGATCGGTCTGTTCGACCCCCACCGCCTCGCCGCCGCGCCCGCCTGAGGAGTACGCACGTGACGACGACCCCTGTCTCTCCGTCCCCTGGCTCCCCCAGCCTGATCCCCACGCTCCCCGGGCGCTACTACACCGATCCGGAGATCTTCCGACAGGAGCAGGAGCGGATCTTCGAGTCGATGTGGTTCTGCGCGGTGCGCTCCGCGGATCTCGCGGGGCCCGGAGCCTTCCGCACCGTCCAGGTCGGCCGGGAGAGCGTCCTGATCACCCGCTCCCGCACGGGTGAACTGCGCGCCTTCCTCAACATCTGCCGCCACCGGGGCGCCCGGCTGTGCGCCGAGGAGTCGGGCGAGGTCCGGCGCAACCTCCAATGCCCGTACCACGCCTGGACGTACGACCTCGACGGCAAGCTGATCGCGGCGCCGAACCTGGTCAAGATGCCGGACGTGGACCGCGTCGAGTACGGCCTGGTCAAGGTCGCCCTGCGTGAATGGCTCGGCTACGCCTGGGTGTGCCTGGCCGACGAGCCGCCCTCCTTCGAGGAGACGGTGACGGGCGCGGCCGTGGAGCGGCTCGGCACCGCGGCGGCCATCGAGCACTACGGCGCCGAGAACCTCGCGCTCGGCCGCCGCATCACCTACGACGTGCGGGCGAACTGGAAGCTGCTCGTCGAGAACTTCATGGAGTGCTATCACTGCGCCACGATCCATCCCGAACTGACCGAGGTGCTCCCGGAGTTCGCGCAGGGCTACGCGGCGCAGTACTACGTGGGCCATGGCGCCGAGTTCGGAAAGGAGATCAGAGGCTTCACGGTCGACGGCAGCGAGGGCTTCGCCCGACTGCCCGAGGTCGCGGAGGACCAGGACCGCCGCTACTACGCGATCACGGTGAAACCGACGGTCTTCGTCAATCTGGTCCCGGACCATGTCATCCTGCACCGCATGTTCCCGCTCGCCGAGGACCGTACGGTGGTCGAGTGCGACTGGCTCTACGCCCCGGAGGTCGTCGAGTCGGGCGCGGACGTGTCCAAGTCGGTGGAGCTCTTCCACCGGGTGAACGAGCAGGACTTCGAAGCCTGTGAGAGGACACAGCCGGCGATGGCGTCCCGGGCCTATCGCAACGGTGGTGTGCTGGTTCCGACCGAGCATCACATCGGGATCTTCCACGAGTGGTTGATCGCGCGACTGGGAGGCCCACGTGCCTGACCTGTACATCGACGGAACATGGCGGGGCCCGCTCGACGAGGGCACCCGGGAGATCCGCTGTCCCGCCGACGGCTCCCTGGTCGGCGTCGTCGACGAGGCGGGCGGCAAGGACACGGTGGAGGCCGTCGCCGCCGCCCGCCGCGCCTTCGACGAGGGCCCCTGGCCCACGACCCCGGCCGCGGACCGCGGCGACCTGCTGCTGCGCGTCGCCGACCTCCTCGTCCGCGACAAGGACGCTCTCGCGCGCGCAGAGTCGCTGGACACCGGCAAGCGGCTCGTCGAGAGCGAGTACGACATCGACGACATCGCCAACTGCTTCCGCTACTTCGGCCGGCTGGCCGCCGCCGAGACCGGCCGGGTCATCGAGACGGGCACGCCGAGCGTCGACAGCCGCGTGGTGTACGAACCGGTCGGGGTCTGCGGGCTGATCACCCCGTGGAACTATCCGCTGTTGCAGACGGCCTGGAAGGTGGCGCCGGCGCTCGCCGCGGGCAACACCTTCGTCCTCAAGCCGAGCGAGCTGACTCCGCACACGGCGATCCACCTGATGCGGCTCCTGGAGGAGGCCGGTGTGCCGCCGGGCGTGGCCAATCTGGTGCTGGGCGCGGGCCCCGAAGCGGGCGCCCCGCTGGCCGATCATCCGGACGTGGACCTGCTCTCCTTCACCGGGGGCCTCGGAACCGGGCGCGGGCTGATGGCCGCCGCGGCCGGGACGGTCAAGAAGGTGGCGCTCGAACTCGGCGGCAAGAACCCGAACATCGTGTTCGCCGACGCCGACTTCGAGACGGCCGTCGACATGGCTCTGACCGCGGTCTTCCTGCATTCCGGGCAGGTCTGCTCGGCGGGTGCGCGGCTGCTGGTCGAGGACACCCTGCACGACCGGTTCGTCGACGAGCTCGTTCGGCGGGCTTCGGGGATCAGACTCGGCGGGCCGTTCGACGAGTCGGCGCAGACCGGGCCGCTGATCTCGGCGGCGCATCGCGCCAAGGTCGAGGCGTACGTCGCCAAGGGGCTGGCGGAGGGAGCCGTACTGCGCTGCGGCGGCGCACGGCCGACGGGACCCGGCCTCGACAGGGGTTTCTACTATCCGCCGACCGTCCTCGACGAGTGCAGCGGCGACATGTCCGTGGTCCAGGAGGAGTCGTTCGGGCCCGTGCTCACCGTGGAGCGGTTCAGCGGCGAGGCCGAGGCCGTACGCCTCGCCAACGACACGGTCTACGGGCTGGCGGGCGCCGTCTTCAGCACCGACGGGGCCAAGGCCCAGCGCGTGGCGGCCCGGCTGCGCGTCGGCACGGTGTGGATCAACGACTACCACCCCTACGTCCCGCAGGCCGAGTGGGGAGGCTTCAAGCAGTCCGGCCTCGGCCGCGAACTCGGGCCGTCGGGGCTGGCCGAGTACCGCGAGGCCAAGCACATCTGGCGCAACACCGACCCGTCCCCGCAGGGCTGGTTCGCCTGATCCGGATCGTCCGGGGCGGCGCACTCCGGCCGCCCCGGCCCACCGACGCGGGCACGCTGCCCGCGTGCCGCCCCACCAAAGAACCCGGCACCCGCACGAGCCGCTCCTTCACCCCGTCCCCAGGCCCACCTGGAGTCCGCTCATGAAGACCACCGAGCAACCGTCCGGACCACACCATCACGACGACGCCGAGCTCGCCGAGTTCGGCTACCGACCCGAACTCAAGCGCACCCTCGGCAACTTCCACACCTTCGCCGCCGGCATCAGCTACATCTCCATCCTCACCGGCACCTTCCAGCTCTTCTACTTCGGTTACGCCAGCGGCGGTGCCGCCTACTGGTGGTCCTGGCCGATGGTCTTCGCCGGGCAGTTCATGGTCGCGCTCTGCTTCGCGGAGCTGGCCGCGCGCTATCCCGTGGCGGGCTCCGTGTACAACTGGTCGAAGAAGATAGGCAATCCGCATCTCGGCTGGCTGGCCGGCTGGATGATGCTGATCGCCTCCATCGTGACGATCTCGGCGGTGGCGCTCGCCTATCAGCTGACGCTCCCGCAGATCTCCTCCTTCTTCCAGTTCGTCGGGGACGGGACCGGGAAGTACGACGTCGCCACCAACGCGGTCGTCCTGGCCACGGTGCTCATCCTCTTCACGACCCTGGTGAACGCCTTCGGTGTGAAGCTGATGGCCACCATCAACAGCGCGGGCGTCTTCATCGAGCTGATCGCCACCGTCGTCCTCATCGTGCTGTTCGCCGTCCACATCACCCGAGGACCGCAGGTGGTCACGGAGACGGCGGGTACGGGGACCGGGCACTCGACCGGCTATCTCGGCGCGTTCCTGGTGGCCTCGCTGGCGTCGGCGTACGTGATGTACGGCTTCGACACGGCGGCCTCGCTCGGGGAGGAGTCCCTGGACCCCTCCCGCAACGCACCGCGCGCCATCATCCGCGCGATCGTCGCCTCGTTCGTCCTGGGCGGCCTGGTGCTGCTGCTCGCGCTGATGAGCGTCTCCAGCCTGAAGGGGCAGAAGCTGTCCACGGAGGGTCTGCAGTACATCGTGCTCGACGTGCTCGGCCCGACGGCGGGCAAGGCGATGCTGTGGTGCGTGCTGATAGCCGTCACCGTGTGCGCGCTCGCGGTGCACACGGCGGCGATCCGGCTGGCCTTCGCGATGTCCCGGGACAACAACCTGCCCGGATCCTCGCTGATGGCGCGGGTCAGCCCGCGCTTCAAGACCCCGGTACTGCCGGCGGTGATCATCGGCGTGCTGGCCGTCGCGATCCTCGTCGTGAACATCCGCCAGCCGCAGATCTTCACCGTGGTCACCAGCATCGGCATCGTCATGATCTATCTCGCCTACCTCGGCGTGACCGTGCCGATGCTGGTGTCCCGGCTGCGCGGCACGTGGCAGCCCGCGGGGGACGGCAAGTTCTCGCTGGGCCGCTGGGGCCTTCTCGTCAACATCGTCGCCGTGGTCTGGGGCGCGGCCATGACCGTCAACCTGATCTGGCCGCGCGCCGAGGTGTACAACGCCGCCGCGCCGTTCCACTGGTATCTGCGCTGGGGCGCCGTGCTGTTCGTGGCCGTCATCGGGGCGGGCGGCTTCGCCTACTACTGGTTCATCCAGCGGCACCGCACCGGCGTCCTCGACGAACACCGGCTGCGCCCCGCCGCCACGGCTCCGCTCACCACTCCCGCGGCCGACTGAAGGAGGCCAACAGCTCATGAGCAACGATGAGTTCGACTATGTCGTGGTGGGCGGCGGTACCGCCGGCAATGTGGTCGCGGCCCGGCTCAGCGAGGACCCGTCCGTCAGCGTGTGCGTCCTGGAGGCCGGACCCAGCGACGTCGGCGACGACGACATCCTCAGACTGGACCGCTGGATGGGCCTGCTGGAATCCGGCTACGACTGGGACTACCCGGTCGAGCCGCAGGCCAGCGGCAACAGCTTCATGCGGCACGCCCGCGCCAGGGTGCTCGGCGGCTGCTCCTCGCACAACTCCTGCATCGCCTTCTGGGCACCCGCGGAGGACCTGGACGCCTGGGCCGCCGCGGGCTGTACGGGCTGGAGTTCGGCCGACCTCTTCCCGCTGTACCGGCGGCTGGAGTCCAACGACGCTCCGGGCGACCATCACGGCCGCACGGGCCCGGTGAAGGTGCGCACGCTGAAGGGCGAAGACCCGTGCGGCGCGGCCCTGTTGGAGGCGTGCGCCCAGGAGGGCATCCCGACCACGCCGTTCAACAGCGGGAGGACGGTGGTCCGGGGCGCCAACTGGTTCCAGATCAACTCCGACGAGAACAACATCAGACAGTCCTCGTCGGTCGCGTACCTCCACCCGTTCATGGGCAAGCGGCCGAACCTCTCGGTGCGGACGGGGGTGCGGGCGAAGAAGCTGGTCCTGGAAGGACGGAGGTGTGTCGGCGCCGAGTACCTCGACCCGGATCTGATCCACACCAGGACCGTCCGCGCCCGCCGTGAGGTGATCGTGTCCTGCGGTTCCATCGACACGCCCAAGTTGCTGATGCTGTCGGGCATCGGGCCCGCCGGACATCTGCGCGAGGTCGGGGTCGACGTGGCCGTGGACGCGCCGGGCGTCGGCGAGAACCTCCAGGACCACCCCGAGGGCGTCATCATGTGGGAGGCCCGGCAGCCCATGCCCACCACGTCGAGCCAGTGGTGGGAGGCGGGCATCTTCTACGACACCGAACCGGGCCTGGACCGGCCGGACCTGATGTTCCACTACGGTTCGGTGCCCTTCGACATGAACACCGCGCGGCACGGATTCCCCACGTCGGAGAACGCGTTCTGCCTCACCCCGAACGTCACGCGCGCCAAGTCCCGCGGCACCGTGCGGCTGCGCACCCGCGACTACCGGGACAAACCGAGGGTCGATCCGCGCTACTTCACGCACGAACACGACGTGCGGGTGATGACGTACGGGCTGAAGCTGGCCCGGCGGATCGCCGCACGGCCCGCGCTGAGCGGGTGGGCGGGCGCGGAGCTGGCCCCCGGGCCGGACATCAGGTCCGACGACGAGTTGCTCGACTACATCCACCGGACCCACAACACCGTCTACCACCCGTCCTGCACCGTGAAGATGGGCGCGGACGACGACGCCTCGGCCCCGCTCGACGCGCGGCTGCGGGTCAAGGGGGTCGAGGGCCTGCGGGTCGCGGACGGCTCGGCGATGCCGGATCTGATCTCCGTGAACCCGTGCATCACCACGATGATGATCGGCGAGAAGTGCTCCGACCTGCTGAAGGAGGACGCCTAGGACAGCACCCCGCGCGAGACGCGGGGAACCGCGGAACGCCCGCGGAGAGGCCGGTGGAACCGCGGGACCGCCCATCGACGGTCCCGTGCAACCACGGGACCGTCCGCGGACGGTCCCGGGTGGGGGGGGGAACCGCGCGGCCGGCCGTGGACGGCCCGCGGTTCCGCCACCGTCGGGTCCCTACGGGGTGACCGGCGCCGGGCGCTTGTACATCCGCGTCGCGGTGATCTCCGTGTGCACGGTTTCCCCGGCGGGCGCCTCACGCGGCAGCCCCGGCCGCAGATGTTCCTCCACGCTGATGTACTTCAGCCCGGCCCGCAGGTCGGCGTCGTTGCGCAACCGGATGACGAGAGGGAACTCGGCGAGCGCCGTCGTGTCGAACAGACCGGTGGTGTAGAGGAGTTGGACGCCGAGCGCGTCCGAGACGGCCCGCTGGAGTTCCAGCAGATAGGTCGCGTTGGCGCGCCCGATGGGGTTGTCGAGGAACAGGGTGCCGGCGTGCCGGTGCTTGTCACGGCCGCGGTCGTTGCTGCGCAGCGCGGCCATCGTGCAGTACAGGGCGATGGCCGCGGTGAGCAGCTGCCCGCCGGAGAACACGTCGCCCATCTGCCCGACGGGGACGCGTTCGGCGCGCAGCACGGCGTCCGGCTTGAGGATCTCGACGGCGACGCCCTTGGGCTGGAGCGCCGCGCCGACTCCCCGCAGCAGCAGCGACATGCCGTCGCGCCGCATGTCGGAGTTCTTCTTGACGGCCGCACGGGTGGCCTCGTCCACCACTTCGCCGAGCCGCTCGGTGAGGGTGGCCTGGTCGGGTTCCTCGAAGCGGATGCGCAGGAACTCCTGCCCGGACCACTCCCCGAGTCCTTCCGGCAGCCGCGACAGGCGCTGCGCGGAACGCAGTGTCGCGAGGGCGGACTCCACGAGCCCGCGCAACCGGTCCACGATCGAGTCCCGGTTGCGCTCCAACTGCTCCAGTTCGTCGGTCAGTACGCGCAGCCGGGGCGCGAACGCGTCCGCCCACTTCTGCGCGTGCTCCGGCAGCGAGGAGGCGGGCAGCTCGCGGATCTGCTGCCGGGCGGGCGTGCGGACCTGCTCGTAGCGGGTGGAGTTGGCGTGCCGTACGAGGATGTCGCTCGCCTCGCGGACGGCGGAATCGGCCGTGGAGAGGTCGGCGGCGCAGCCCCGCAGCGAGCGGCGGCTCTCGGCGGCGGAGTTCCGTGCCTCTTCGAGGGTGCCGGGGTAGGGCTCAACCTCGTCCTGCTCCTCGTCGACGTGCTCCCGGATCAGATCCCTGAGCAGGGCCGACGTCTCGTCGAAACCGCCGGCCGCGTCCTCGGCCGACCGGTGGGCGTCGAGGAACTCCGCGTGTGCCTCGCGGGCCCGGTTCAACGCCTCGGTGCGGGAGGCGAGTTCGGTGGTGGCGGTGCGCAGCAGGGTCTGGGCGTGCTCGGCGTCGGCCGGAACGAGTTCGTCCGCCAGCTCGGTGTGCACCTCGCCGTCCTCGGGCGCGTGCCGTTCGGCCTCGCCGCGCAGCCGCCCGAGTTGTTCGCTGGCGGTCGACATCCTGGTCTCCAGGAGCTGCACCAGTTCCTCGGCCCTTGCCGCGGCGGCCTGCCGGGAGGGGCTGTCGGAACCGTCCGGCGACTCCAGGAGCTGCGCGGCCCGCGTGCGGACCTTGTTGCTGAGCCGGTCCAGGTCGGCGAGCGCCGCGCTCTCGTCGCTCTCGGCCCGAGCCTGCTCGGACCGCAGGTCGGCGCCGACGCCGACCTGCTCGTACAGCTGGGACGCGGCCCGGTAGGCCTCCCGCAGGGCGGGCAGCGAGGCCTTGGCCGGCGGCGTCGCGTCCTGGGTCACCTCGTCGGGGGCGCCCGCGATCTCGGCGCGTTCGGCGCGCAGCGCGCGGGCCGTGCGGCGGGCGTCGTCGGCGGCGCGCTGGGTGGCGCGGCGGTCCTCGTCGGCGGCGCGGGCGCGCTCCAGGCACACCTGGGCGCGGGCCTCCGACTCGGCCGCCTCGTCGGCGAGTTCCCGCACCTTGACCTGCCATCCGGCGCGTTCACGCAGCCGGAAGGCGAGTCCGGCGAGGGCGTCGGCGGCACGCCGGGCCTTCTGCGCGGCCTCCTGCCGCTCGTCGCGTACTCGGGCGGCGTCGGCCGCCGTCTCGTCCGCCTCGGCCCGGACCGTGCGGGCCTCGGCCAGTTCGGCCTCGGCCTCCTCCGCGAACGCGCGCGCGTCCCCGGCGGCAGCCGCCAGTTCGGCGAGCCGCCCCGCGGGGCAGCCGGTGCGCCAGGAGGCGAGCCGCGCGGCCAGCTCCCGGTCCTTGCCGAGGCGGGCGGCGAGGGTACGGATCTCCTCGTCCCGCAGGCCCGTGCGGGCCCGCAGCGTCTGGCGCTCCTCGTCGGCCGCGTGTTCGTCGTGCATGGCCGGGTTCGGCGGTACGAGGAAGACACCGCCGTCTCCCGCGTCGCCGGCCGGGGTCGGGGCGAGCAGCGCGGCGGCCGTGCCGACGGCCACCGCCGAGCGCGGCAGCAGTGCCGCTTCGCTGAGTGCCTCGCGGGCCCGCGCGTGGGTGTCCGGGTCGGTGATGATCACGCCGTCGACGAGTTCGGGCCGGGCGGCCAGCACGCGCACGTGGTCGACGGGGTCGACGGCCTGCGCGAGGTAGCGCCAGCCGGGCAGCGCCGGGATGCCGTGCTCGCCGAGGTACTCGACGGTGGCGAGGACGTCCGGGCCGGGGGGCAGCAGCCCGCCGTCGCCGAGCGCCCCGAGGATCCGCGCGTCGTCGGCCGCGGCGGTGCGCAGTTCGAAGAGCTGCCGCTCCGCGGAGGCGACCCCGTCGTCGAGGAGTTCGCGCAGTTCGTCGGCGTACCGGTCGAGCTCTTCGGGAGCCAGCGGCGCAGCGTCCGAGAGGTCGGCCGGACCGTCGGACTCCTCGTCACGGCGCGGCCGCGGAACGACGCGGCGGGTGTCCGTGCCGGGCAGGCTGAGCAGTTCCGCGAGGCGCTCCTCCTGCGCCAGTACCTCGGCCGTGCGCCGCTCCGCTTCGTACGACCGCTCCGCGGCCGTCGCCGCGTCCGCCGCGCGGGCCGCGGTCAGCTCGGCGCGGGACTCGGCGGACGCCGCCTCGCGCGCCTGGTCGGCGGCGCGCCGCGAGGCCTCACGGGCGGTGTCCCAGTCGGCGACGGCGGCCTTCTCGGCGTCGCTGGCGGCCAGGGCGGCCCGAGCCGGGTCGGCGTCGGGGGCGGTGTCGTCGAGCCAGCCGGCCCGGACCGCCTCGGCGGTCTCCTGCTCGACCTCGGCCAGCCGCTGGCGCAGATGCCCGACCTCGCTGCGGGCGCGCTGTGCGGCGGTGGCGGCGGCCGTCGAGTCGGCGTGTGCCGTCTCGCCGACCTCCTGGAGTCCCGCGGACCGCTCCTCCTCCTCGTTGGCGAGCGACTCGGCGCCCTCGGCGGCCCGGTGCAGGGCGCGGACGAGGTCGACGGCGGCCCTGGCGCGGGCGGCGAGGGCGGGAGCGGCGTCCCGTTCGGCCTCTCGGATCGCGTCGGCCACGCGGGTGGAGCGGTCGGCGGCGGCACGGTGGCGCAGCACGGCCTCGGCTGCCTGCCAGGCCGCGTGCAGGGTGCGGGCGTCGGCGAGCTCGCGCTTCTGCGCGGCCGCGGACTTCTCGGCGCCGGCGAGGGCCAGCGAGGCGTGGCGGTAGGCGAGTTCGGCGGCGATCAGCGCACTGCGCTCGCGGGCGCCCTCGGCGTGGGTGACGGCGTACGCGGCGGCGGTCACGCGCTGGGCGAGTTCCCCGGCACGCACGCGCTCCCGTACGGCCCGCGCGGACAGCCGACGTGCCAGCGTGCGCGTCCGCCGCTCGGCGCCGGTGTGGATGTCACGCGCGCGGGATCGTGCCTCGGCGGCGTCGACGATCCGGCCGAGCAGGTCCACGGAACCGGCGGTGAAGTCGCGTTCGGCGATGAGTTCGGCGCGGCGGCCCAGCTTGTTGCCGAAGCCGCCGACCAGGTCGGCGAGCCCGTCCGTGTCGCGGGTGTCGGTGACCGCGCGCAGCAGGAGATCGGTGAAGTCGGAGTCCTTCTTGACCGCGAAGAGGCCGGCCGCCTCGCCCTCGTCGGCGTTCATCTCCCGCTGGTAGCGGAAGAGTTCGGGGTCCAGGCCCAGGTCACCGAGGTGCTCGTTCCAGCGGTCGTGGATCTCCTCCCAGTGCACCTCCAGGTGCGGGTAGGCCTTGCCGGCCTCGGTGATCGCGTCGCGGAAGCCCTTCATGGTGCGGCGCCGGCCCTGCGCCCCGGAGGTGCCCTCGGCGGTCGGCCGTACGGCGGTGGCCTCGGCGACCGGCAGGTTGTCGAGGCTGAGTCCGGGCCCCGGCCGGAACGAGTACCAGGCTTCGGCGAACTTCCGCGGGTCGTTGGAGACCTGCCGTCCGCGCCACTCGCTCGCCTTGCCGACCACCACGCACTCACCGGTCAGCGTGTGCTGCCACTCCAGCGCGACGTGTCCGCAGTCGTCGGCGAGCAGGAACTTGCGCAGCACGCCGGAACTGGCGCCGCCCAGGGTGTTGCGGTGCCCCGGCAGCATCACCGAGAAGATCAGCTTGAGCAGGACCGACTTGCCGCCGCCGTTCTCCAGGAAGAGCACGCCGGCGGGCGCGGGCCTGCGCGGCGGGCCGACCGGTTCCTCCTCGAAGAACTCCGCCTGGGTGGGCGCGGGGTCGGGCACGGGCTCGCCGACTCCGCGCAGGTCCAGCACGGTGTCGGCGTAACGCGCACCGGCGGGCCCGATGGAGTAGAGGCGGACCCGGGACAGCTCGTACATGGCGGCGGACTCTCGTAGTCGTGTGGGGAGGTGAGGTCGTGGGGGGAGGGAGCCGGGGGCTGCGGGCGGACGTCAGGCGTGGAAGGGAAGTCCGGCTCCGGCCACGAGCTCCAGGTCGTCGGTGTCCGCGGCGGGCAGCAGCGTCGCCGTGCCGTCGGTCACCGGGACGATGCCCAGCTCCAGCAGTTCGGCCATGGCCGCGCTGCCCGCCATGTCACGGACCTGGAGCTGATAGCGGGCCGTCGTCCGGTACGTCCCGCCCGCGTCGTCCCCGGTGCGCTGGAGGAACCCGGAGTCGGTGAGGAAGGCGACGGCCTTGGCGATGATGCCCGTGGTCGAGCCGGACAGCCTTCGCGCGTCCTTGGTGGCCCCGGTGGAGCTGCGCCGTGCCCAGATCCGCCAGGCCGCCTCCAGTCCGGGGGCGTCGGTCGCCGGGTCGGTGTTCTCGCCGGTCTCCTCGGCGCGCTCCTCCAGGCGCCGGCAGGCCTGTCGTACGAACGCGTCGACCCCGTTGACCGAGACGCGCCCGATGTAGCCGTCGTCGGCGAGGTCCTCGGGGCGCGGGAAGGCCAGGGCGGCCACGGCGAGGTGGGCGAGTCCGTGCAGGAAGCGGTCTCCGGAGTCGGTCGAGGCGCGACGCGCGTAGTCGCCCATGCGGACGGCGAAGACGGAGTCCTCGGCGGCGGTCACCGCCATCCCCGCGCGCGGGGACACCTCCAGGACGATCAGCCCCAGCCCGGCGGCGACCGCGTCGGCGAGCCGTGCGAAGGGCGGGTCCTCGCGGTAGCGGCGCAGCAGCTCGGCGTACTCCTGGTCGCGCGCGGGCTGCAGCTTGGGCTGCAGCCCGAAGGCGACGAGCCGCGCCGCGTCGGCGGCGTCGGCAGGGGTGACGGGGGCGTTCGCCGGTGCGGCGGTGGCCTCCGGTTCACTCCACTCGACGTGCTCGGTCACGGCTGGGGCTCCTTGTTCGGAAGGACGAGGTCCAGAGGTACGAGGGTACGTACGCGGGAGGGGGCGGGTGCCCGGTGCGGGGCTCGCCGGACGGAGCGGCACGGTTTCGTCGCGCCGACGCGCGCGGTGGCGACGGACCCGACGGTTCGCCGCGACGCGCGCTCCCCCGGCCCGCCCTGGTGCTCGCGCTCGTGCGGTGGAGGGTTCATGCCCGGTCCGCCTTCATGCCGGCCGCGTCGAGCAGGGCCATGCCGACGATCAGGTCGGCCCCGCCGAACTCCGGATCGTCCAGCTCGGTCCCGTCGTCCACGGCGAACAGCAGACGCTCCTCGCCCTGCCGGTAGGCCGTGCCGACCGGCGGGCTCGCCGCGTGCACGGCCAGGAGAGCCACCAGGTAGGGCAGCTCGGGATCGCGGCGGCGGGCCTCCGCGAGCAGCCCGGACAGCCGGCGCGGCGCGTCGGGGGGCAGATTCAGCAGTTCCTTGGCGGAAGCGAGCTGCTCGTCGCTGAACCGGCTGTCGTCCGGGGTGGCGATCAGGTCGGGCTCGGGCATCTCCGCGCCGAGGTGCTCCCGCTCCAGCGGCGGCGTCAGCAGGATGTCGACGAGGTCCCCGACGCGTACGGCGACGGGTGTGCGCAGACCCGTCCCGCGCGCGAAGAACGCGTCGGTCACGCGCAGCGCCCGCTCCAGCGGCAGGGGCAGCACCGGCGCGACGAGATGGCCGTAGAGGTCGATCCCCGAGGTCGTCATCGGGGTTCCGAAGGCCTGCCGGTCCTGCTCGGCGCGGAACAGCGGGCCGGCCTCCAGGAGGCGGGACTGGAGCTGGGTGTGCCGTCGGATGCAGTCCTTGACTATGTCGACGAGCTCGGCGGCACGCCGCTTCTGCTCGGGGTCCTCGGACTCGTCCCGGGCCTTGCGGATGTTGGTGAGGATCGCGTTCTCGTGGCGGTACCGGTCGGCGACGTGGTCCAGGGCCTCGGCGATCATGTCGGGCACGGCCTGGAGCCAGTCGACGGCCCGCACGTTGCGCCGGGTCGCGTCCAGGGCCTTGCGCAGTGTCTCCGCGTACTGCACGGTCCGGTAGCGGGCCTGCTCGGCGGCGAGCTGTGCGTCGGCCAGCCGGCCGCGGCTGATCAGGACCTCAAGCTTGACCTCGGCGGCGATCTGCGCGCTGGTGACGTCCGTGTCGAGGGCGCCGACGAGGACGTTGACCGCTTCGTCGGTCGTACGGAGGTAGACGCTGCCCCCGTAGCCCGGTACTTCCTCGATCAGCTTGAAGTCGTAGTCGCGGCGCACATAGGTGCCGTCGGGGGCGAAGGTGCCGTACACCGCGCGGAAGCCCCGGTCGACGCTGCCGACGTTGATCAGGTTCTCCAGGACCCAGCGGGCCACGCGCTCGTGCTCGGCGACCGGGCGCCGGGGGGCCTGGGCGGCGATGCGCGGGATGAGCCTGGCCACTATCTGGTCGTGGTCGGCGCCGGTGTCGAAGTCCATGTTCAGTGTGACGAGATCGATGGCGGCGAGGGCGACCTCGGCCATGCCGTACACCGTGTACTCACCCGCGAGGTTCGCCTTGCGCACGTCCAGGTCGTGCAGCGGCGCGGTGCAGGCGAGCGCGCGCAGCCGCCGCGCCAGGCCCTCGTCGGCGGCCGGGCCCGGCGCCGGGCGCGGCCCCGCGCTGAGCTGGGGCGGAACGCTGTCCGTCGATGCAGGCGAAGTCACGGTGCACAGACTAGGTCCTCGGTCCGACAACGGTCGAAACGGCGCAGAAGCGACCGCCGCCCCGGCGCGGGCCCCGAACCGGCCGCTCCGACCGGCCCCGCGCCTGTCGGACACCGCACGCCCACCGGGCCCGTATCGCCGACCTCACACCGTCGGCACCGCTCCTGCTCACCGGTTCGGGCCCGGCCCGCCCCGCCGGGCCGGACTCGCGTACGGCGGCTCGATGAGACCGACGGCACACACAGCTCCCCCATCCCCGGGCAGGCTCCGGCCCCGGACGACCGCCACCACCGCCCACCCCAAGGACCCGGGCACCCGCCCCGGCGCCCTGGGAGCGGCATCAGCGGCTCCCGTGCCCCACGTCAGCCGGTGCTCTGTCCCCCGTCGGCCACGCGGCGGGCGTACACCTCGACGAGACCCTTGAGCGAGTCGTCGAGGTAGACCGCGAGCAGGCGCTCCGCCCCGTCCCGGTCGCCCGCTCGGAGGGTCTGGAGGATCTCGTGGTTGCGCACGAGGTAGGGCTCGTGGAGCCGCTGGGGGTCGTCCACCACGTGGAAGGCGAGGCGCAGCTCCGCGAAGACGCTGCGCATGACCTCGTCGGTACGGGCGCTGCCGGCGAGCGCGACGAGTTCGCGGTGGAAGTGGATGTTGGCGGTCGACACTCCTTTCCAGTCACCTTCGCGGGCCGCCCGCTGCCCGTCGGAGACGGCCTGGGCGATCCCGTCCACGGCGTAGGGAGGGCCGCCGAGACCGCGGACCACGGCGCACTCGACGAGGGACCGGGTGCGGTAGATGTCCTCGACGTCCTCGACGGTGAGCACCCGCACGAAGACCCCCCGGTTGAGTTCGTGCACGAGCAGCCGCTCGTGCGTGAGCAGCCGGAACGCCTCCCGCAGCGTGTTCCGCGAGACGCCGAGCGCGCCGCCGATGCTGTCCTCGGACAGCCGTGTCCCGGGCGGGAAGAAGCCCTCGGCGATCCGGCTCCGGAGGATGTCCGAAACCCTCTCGGCCGTGCTGGTGCGGCCCAACAGGGCGCGGTCGTCGGCCAGTTCCGTCAGCTCTGCCATGCCCGGAATTCAACCGCAGATACAAGAACGAAACAACACGGGTATTGAAGGATCGTTCAACGATCCTCTACCTTGTCGAACGGGCGGCTCCCCGAAGGGACGCGCCCACGGCTTCCGCACGGCACGGCACGGCTCAGTCCTCAAGCACGCTCCGTCCCTCACTGCGAGGTGCCCATGAGCACGCCCCCTCCACCTCAGGCCCTGACCGCCGGCACGCCACCCGTCACGGGTGAACCCACGTCCCAGGAAGGCGCGTTCGTCTGGCTGCGCGCCCTCGGCCCGCGGGGCCGCCGCGCCTTCGGCGGCGCGTTCGGCGGCTACGGCCTCGACTCGTACGACTACTTCACCCTGCCGCTGAGCATGGTCGCCCTCGCGGCGTACTTCGGCCTCGACAGCGGCCAGACCGGCCTGTTCACCACCGTCACCCTGGTCGTCTCGGCGGTCGGCGGTGCCGTCGCGGGCGTGGTCGCTGACCGGATCGGACGCGTCAAGGCGCTGATGATCACCGTGATCACGTACGCGGTGTTCACCGTGGCCTGCGGTTTCGCACCGAACTACGAGACGCTGCTGGTGTTCCGCGCACTCCAGGGCCTCGGCTTCGGCGGCGAGTGGGCCGTCGGGGCGGTGCTGGTCGCCGAGTACGCGAGCCCCCGGCACCGGGGACGCACCCTCGGCGCGGTCCAGAGCGCCTGGGCCGTCGGCTGGGGCCTGGCCGTGGTCGTGTACACGCTGGTCTTCCAGTACCTCGACGACGCCCTCGCCTGGCGCGTGATGTTCTGGACCGGAGCGCTGCCGGCGCTGCTCGTGGTCTGGGTCCGGCGCCGGGTGCAGGACGCGCCCGAGTCCGCCGCGGTCCGCGAACAGAGCGCGGACAAGGGGTCGTTCACCACGATCTTCAAGCCCGGCACGGCCGAGGCCCCGGGTCTGCTGCGCACCACGTTCTTCGCGGTGCTGCTCTCGACGGGCGTCCAGGGCGGCTACTACACGCTGGCCACCTGGGTCCCCACCTATCTGAAGACGGAGCGCGGGCTGTCCGTCGTCGGGACCGGCGGGTATCTGACGCTCCTGATCTCCGGAGCCTTCCTCGGCTACCTCACCGGCGGTCTCCTCACCGACAGACTGGGCCGCAAGCGCAACATCCTGCTCTTCGCGATCCTGTCGGCGGCGTGCATCCTCACGTACGCGAACATCCCGAGCGGCGCCAACACCCTTCTCCTGCTGCTCGGTTTCCCGCTCGGCTTCTGCATGTCGGCGATCTTCAGCGGCTTCGGTTCCTTCCTCAGCGAGCTCTACCCGGCGGCGGTGCGGGGCACGGGACAGGGCTTCGCGTACAACACGGGGCGGGCCGTCGGCGCGGCCTTCCCCACCACGGTCGGCTTCCTGGCCGACAGCTGGGGTGTGGGCGGCGCGCTGGTCTTCGGCGCGATCGGCTACGCCCTCGCCGCACTCGCCCTGATCGGGCTCCCCGAGACGCGTGGCAAGGAGCTGCTGTGAACGACACCGTCCAGGTCCGGCCGCCGTCCCGCTCCGGGGACCGCTCGCCGGGCCCGCTGAAGACCGGCGCTCACGCGCACGCGTGGACCCCCGCGAAGGCCCGCCGGCGGTTCCGTTCGGGACTGTCGGTCCCCACCGCCGGAATCGCCGCGGGCCACGCCCAGGCGAACCTCGTCTCGGTGCCCGCCGACTGGGCGTACGAGATGCTGCTGTTCTGCCAGCGCAACCCGAAGCCGTGTCCCGTCCTCGACGTCACCGACGCCGGTTCCTGGACCACCCCGCTCGCAGCCGGCGCGGACCTGCGCACCGACCTGCCGGGCTACCGGGTGTGGGAGCACGGCGCGCTGGTGGCGGAGCCCACGGACGTCGTCGGGTACTGGCGGTCCGATCTGGTGTCCTTCCTGATCGGCTGCAGTTTCACCTTCGAGTGGGCGCTGAGTTCGGCGGGCGTCCCGATGCGCCACATCGAACAGGGCCGCAACGTCTCGATGTATGTGACGGCACGCCAGTGCCGCCCGGCGGGACACCTGCACGGCCCCATGGTTGTCTCCATGCGTCCGGTGCCGCCCGAACACCTGAGCGCGGCGATCCGGGAGAGCAGTCTGCTGCCCGCCGTGCACGGCAGTCCGGTGCACTGCGGCGATCCGTCGGGTCTTGGCATCGAGGACCTCTCGCGCCCCGACTTCGGCGATCCGGTGATCGCGGCCGCGGACGACATCCCGGTGTTCTGGGCCTGCGGTGTGACGCCCCAGGCGGCCGTGATGGCCTCCCGCCCACCGTTCGCGATCACCCACGCGCCCGGCCGCATGTTCCTCACGGACACCCGCGACGAGCAGTACCGAGTGGCCTGAAGAGGCCGGAAGAGGAGAGAGACCAGCTCATGACCCGCATCGATCTCAACGCCGATCTCGGCGAGGGCTTCGGCCGCTGGCGGCTGACCGACGACGAACAACTGCTGTCCGTCGTCACCAGCGCCAACGTGGCCTGCGGTTTCCACGCCGGGGACGCGGTCACCATGCGGCGGGTGTGCGAACTCGCGGCGGAGCGGGGCGTACGGATCGGCGCCCAGGTCTCCTACCGTGACCTGGCGGGATTCGGGCGGCGCGCGATGGACGTGCCACCCGCCGAGCTGGTGGCCGAAGTGGCCTACCAGATCGGCGCCCTGGAGGTCTTCGCGCGCGCGGCGGGCTCGCGGGTGTCGTACGTGAAGCCGCACGGCGCGCTCTACAACCGTGTCGTGCACGACGAGGAACAGGCGGCGGCGGTCGTCGAGGGGGTCGTGCTCGCGGGCACCGGGATCGGGACGGGGGCGGGGGGTCTGCCCGTCCTCGGGCTGCCGTCCTCGCGCTTCCTGAAAGTGGCCGAGCGGGCCGGACTGCCCGTCGTCACCGAGGCGTTCGCGGACCGCGCGTACACCGGGGAGGGCACGCTGGTACCGCGCACCCAGGAGGGAGCGGTGATCACGGACGCGGGGGACGTCGTCGAACGCTCGCTGGGCCTGGCCCGGTCCGGAGTGGTCACGTCCCACTCCGGGGAGCGTGTGCCGGTCCGCGCGCGCTCCCTGTGCCTGCACGGGGACACGCCCGGCGCGGTCGACCTGGCCCGCCGGGTGCGCGCCCGGCTGGAGTCCTCGGGCGTCCTCGTGGAGGCCTTCGTATGAGGACGCGGCCCGACGACGGTACGGACCCGGCTCCCGCCGTCGCCGGTACGAACCCGGCTCCCGACGTCGACGGTACGGAGCCGGTTCCTGCCGGCCTCGGTATGAAGGCCCTGCTCGTGGGCGACCGGGCGCTGCTCGTCGAGGTGTCCTCGGGGGAGGCCGCGCAGGCACTGCACGCCGAGCTGGTGCGGCGCCGTGCGGCCGGCTCGCTGTCGGTGCGGGAGATCGTCCCGGCGGCGCGCACGGTTCTCCTGGACGGCCTGGACGACCCCGCGCGGCTCGCCGATCGGCTGCCCGGCTGGGAGATCCCCCCGTTGAACGCGCGCGCGGACGACGCCGTAGAGATCCCGGTACGGTACGACGGTCCCGACCTGGCGGACGTGGCGGCCCTCTGGGGGGTGGCGGTGCGTGACGTGCCACGGATCCATGCGGCGGCCGAGTTCCGGGTCGCCTTCTGCGGGTTCGCGCCCGGCTTCGGCTATCTCACGGGGCTGCCCGCACGGCTCGACGTGCCGCGCCGGGCGACCCCCCGGACGGCGGTTCCCGCGGGCTCCGTGGCGCTCGCGGGCCCGTACACGGGCGTGTACCCACGGAGTTCGCCGGGCGGCTGGCAGTTGATCGGCACGACGGAGGCGGTGCTGTGGGACCACGCGCGGGTACCGGCAGCGCTGCTGGCTCCCGGCGCCCGGGTCCGCTTCGTACCGGCGGGGTGTTCATGAGCGACCGGGCCCTCGCGGTGGCGCGGGCCGGGGCCCTGACCACCGTCCAGGACCAGGGGCGGCCCGGCCACGCCCATCTCGGCGTACCGCGCTCGGGGGCCCTCGACACGCCCGCGGCGGACCTGGCCAACCGGCTCGTCGCCAACCCCGCCGAGGCCGCCGTGCTGGAGACGACACTCGACGGATGTGCCCTGCGCCCGCGTTCGGCGGTCGTCGTGGCGGTGACCGGCGCGCCCTGCTCCGTGACGGTGGACGGCCGCCCGGCCGCCTGGGGAGCTCCCGTCCGGGTGCCCGCTGGGGCACTCCTGGACGTCGGTTCCGCGCGCGCGGGGGTGCGGAGTTATGTGGCCGTGTCCGGTGGTGTGGCGGTCGATCCGGTGCTCGGCAGCCGCTCGACCGACCTTCTCTCGGGGCTCGGCCCGCCGCCGCTGACGGACGGCGCGGTGCTTCCCCTCGGGCACCCCGGCGCCCTTCACGCGCGCGTGGACGTCGTTCCGCATCGCGCCCCGCCCGCCGAGCTGGTCCTGCGGGTGACCCTCGGCCCGCGCGACGACTGGTTCACGGAGTCGGCCGTACGGACCCTCACGACCCGCGCCTACCGGGTGTCGTCGGCGAGCAACCGCATCGGCCTGCGTACGGAAGGGCCCTCCCTGGAGAGGGCTGTCCCGGGCGAACTCCCCAGTGAGGGCATGGTGCTGGGAGCGGTCCAGGTGCCGCCCGACGGCTGCCCGGTCGTCTTCCTCGCCGACCACCCGACCACCGGGGGGTACCCGGTGATCGCGGTCGTCCGTGCCGGTGACCTCCCGGCGGCGGCTCAGGCGGTCCCGGGAATACCGGTGCGCTTCGTGGCCGTACGCCGCCGCTGACGTGCCGTCAGGGTCCGTACGCAGACGGCCTGTTCCGCCCGTCCCGCCGGTCCGCCAGTCCCGCCGGTCCGGTGGTCCGGTGGTCGCGCCGATGCCCCCTACCCTCCCTCGCGCCTCCTCCGTCCGCCCTTCACGCCGCGTCCGGCTGTTCGGACACGGACAGGGCCGCCAGGGCGGACGCGACGGCGTGCGAGGCGCTGAGGTCGAGGCGTGAGCTGGTGCCCCGGGCCCGGTGGCGCACCTCGGACGCCGCGAGGGTCAGGAGTTGGGGCAGCAGGTCCGTGCAGCGTCGGGCCACCCATCCCGTTCCCGCGGTGGCCAGCCACCACAGGCTCGCCGAGCGCGTCGGCGGGGGGAATTCGGGCTCGCCCGAGGGCGTGGACCCGGTGGCGACGCCCTCCTCGGTGAGCAGGGTGTGGAAGCGCAGGGCGAGCCGACGGTGCCCCAGCTCCCCCGGGTGCAGCCGGTCGGCGCTCCACACGGCGCGGTCCTTCAACCACTCCTCCTCCGCGGCGTGCAGATGCATCGCCCCGTGCCGCTCGGAGAGCGCGTGCACGACCGTGTTGACCGCGTGCTGCCGCCGGGCCAGCGGGCGGGCCAGGGCTCCCGGCAGGCCGAGCATCGAGCCGGGGTCGGGGAGACAGGCCGTCATCACGACCGTGTCCCGCGCGCGGAACGCCGCGTACACCGTGTCGAGCCGTTCGGCGACCGAACGGATGTCGAAGGTGTACCGCAGGGTGTCGTTGACGCCGATCACCACGGAGACGACGTCCGGCTCCAGCGCGAGCGCCGCCGGGGTCTGCCGTTCGAGGACGTCCCGGGTCTGCGCCCCGCTGACCGCGAGATTGGTGAACGCGACGGGCGCGTCCGCCGGGACGAGCCCCGGGGCGAGCAGTTCGGCCCACCCCCGCCACCGGTCCCCGACCCGGTCGCCCACGCCCTCGGTCAGCGAGTCCCCGAGGGCGACGAACCGAACGGGTCTCATGCCACGCCCTCCTGGAGACGCGGCCGTGTTCCGGCCACGGCGTCGTGAGCGGCCAGGAAGCCCGACACGGCGGCGTCCCAGCCGAAGCACTCGGCACGCGCGCGTGCGGCCTGCCTGCGCCCGCGTTCGGGACGGCCGAGCAGCAGCCGTACCGCGTCCGCGAAGGAGTCCCCGCTGTCCGCGGCGGTCGCGCCGGCGGAGCCGACGATCTCCGGCAGGGCGGAGAGCGAGCTGGCGACCACGGGGGTGCCGCAGGCCATCGCCTCCAGGGCGGCGAGCCCGAAGGTCTCCGCGGGCCCGGGTGCCAGGCACACGTCCGCCGAGGCCTGGAGCGAACCGAGCAGGGTGCGGTCGGCGATGTGCCCGAGGAAGGTGACGGGCAGCCTCCGTTCCCGGGCCCGCTGTTCCAGCCGGGCCCTGAGCGGTCCGTCCCCGGCGACGACGAGCACGGCCCGCTCGCCGCGCCGCAGCAGCGCCTCCAGCGCGTCGAGCGCCGTACCGGGACGCTTCTCGACCGAGAGCCGGGAGCACATCACGAGCAGGACCTGGTCCGCGCGCGCGTGACGGGCACGCAGTGCCGCATCCCGCAGTTCCGGGTGCCGGTTCACCAGGTCGACGCCCAGGGGGGCGCGTACGACATTGCGGGCGCCGATGCGCACGAACTCGCGCTCGGCGAACTCCGTGGTGCACACCACCCGTGAATAGGTGTGCGCCGTACGGACGTTGAGGGCGTCGGCGGTCCGCCGGGCCATCCCCTCGGGCAGTCCCCAGGTCCGCAGCACCCCGTCGGCGGTCTCGTGGGAGACCATCACCGCGGGCACCCGGGCCCGTCGCGCCCAGACGCCGGTCCAGCGCAGGGTGGTGCGGTCGGAGACCTCGATCCGGTCCGGGGCGAGCGACTCCAGGAGCCGGGCCACCCGCCGTCTGTCCGTGAGGACCCGATAGCCGCCGGTCCCGGGCAGCAGCGGGCTGGGCAGCGTGATCACCCGTCCCTGCCCGGTGTCGCGGTCGCTCGCGCGCTCGCCGGGTATGACGAGCACCGGTTCGTGGCCGGCGGCCAGATAGCCGGCGCCCAGCTCCCGCAGCGCGGTGCGCAGACCGCCGGAGGAAGGGGCGACGAAGTTGGCGAGCCTTACGATGCGCAGACTCATGCCGCCACCAGCTTCCGTGCGAAGAGCACATCCTCGTAGTGGCCGATGAGCTGGTCGCCCACCGCGGCCCAGGTGCGGCCCTCGACCATGGCGTGCCCGGCGGCGCCGTAGGCGGCCCGGAGCCCAGGATCGGCGGCCAGCGCGCGCACCGCGTCCCGGACCGCGTCGGCGTCGCGCGGCGGGACGAGCAGCCCGGTGCGCCCGTGGGCGACCAGGTCGAGCGGTCCGCCCACGGCGGGCGCGACGACGGGCACTGCGCTGGCCATGGCCTCCTGCACGGTCTGGCAGAAGGTCTCGAAGGGGCCGGTGTGCGCGAAGACGTCCAGCGACGCGAAGATCCGGGCGAGTTCGTCTCCGGTCCGCCGGCCGAGGAAGACCGCGCCGGGGAGCGCGCCGCGCAGGGTGGCCTCGCTGGGTCCGTCGCCGACCACGACGACGCGGACGCCGTCCAAGCCGCAGACCCCTGAGAGCAGTTCGACGTGCTTCTCGGGGGCGAGCCGGCCGACGTAGCCGACGATCAGCTCGCCGTCGGGCGCCAGCCGGCGGCGCAGCGCCTCGTCGCGGCGGTCGGGACGGAAACGGTCCGTGTCGACACCGCGCGCCCACAGCCGCACCCTGGGCACGCCGTGCGCCTCCAGGTCGCGCAGGGCCGCGCTGGACGGGGCGAGCGTCCGGTCGGCCGCGGCGTGCACGGAGCGGATGCGCCGCCACGCGGTGGCCTCACCCGCGCTGATGTACGTGCGGGCGTATCCCGCGAGGTCGGTCTGGTAGACGGCCACGGCGGGGATGCCGAGCCGGGAGGCGGCGGCCATGCCGCGGACGCCGAGGACGAAGGGGCTGGCCAGGTGGACCAGGTCGGCCCGGTGCTCGGTGATGGCCGCGGCGACACGCCGGCTGGGGAGGGCGACGCGGACCTGGGGATAGCCCGGGAGCGGGATCGAGGGGACGCGGACGACCGGGCAGGGCGCGAGGGCGTCGGGCCCGAGCCCGGTGGGAGCCCCTCCCTGTTCGGGGGCGGCGGAGATCCTGGGGGAGGTGGCGGGGGCGACGACAAGGGGAGCGTGACCGCGATCGACGAGGTGCCGGGCGGTCTGGAGCGCGCAGTGGGCCACGCCGTTCACATCGGGGGGAAAGGATTCGGTCACGATGACGACACGCATACGGGTGTTCTCGCCGCACTGGACGTGGCCGCGTCAACGTCGATCTATGCGAGCGATGAACGTCCCGTGAGCGTTGCGCTCCGCACCCGTCCAGGTCAGCCCCCGTCCACGCGCTCCTGACTCCCGGGTCGCCGAACGTTCATACGGCCGGCATGTCGGGCCCGATCCTGCTCCGTACGGCTGTCTGGACTTCGGCCTCCTCGGCCGGATCCGCCGCCAGTCGGCGCAGCTGGTCCACCACGCGCGCGTCACCGGTCTCGGCGTGCCGGGCGGCGATCTCGCGCGTGGTCTCCTCGCAGTCCCACAGGCACTCGACGGCGAAGCCGGCGGGGAAGGAGGGGTCGGTGGCGGCCAGGGCACGGGCGGCGCGCTGGCGCAGATGCGATGACGCCGTCTCCCGGTAGATGTGCCGCAGCACGGGGGCGGCGCAGGCGATGCCGAGCCGTCCGGTGCCGTCGACGAGGGTCCACAGGGTCGGCGCGTCGGGGCCCTCGCCCCGAACGGCCTCGCGCAGGGCGGCGAGGACGAGGTCGCGGTCCTGTGCCCCGCCCCGGCAGGCGAGCATCCGGCCGGCGGCGGCGCCGAGGGCGTCGGGCCGGTGCGCCCAGCCCCGGGCCCGGTCCACGGCGGCGACGCTCCGCATCCGTTCGAAGGCGTCGACGGCGGCCTCGGCGACGGTCGTCGAGGCGGCGGCGGACGCCGCCTCGATCAGGTCGAGGGCGTCCGGGTCGTTTCCGTCGGCGAGATAGCGCAGGGCCGTGCAGCGGGCTCCCTCCCCGCCGTGACGCGCGGCCTCGACGATCTCGGGACGGTCCTCCGGTCCGGCGACGGCGGTCAGGCAGCGGGCGGCGGGGACGTGCAGCGCGGCTCCGCGGTCGAGGCCCTGCTGGGCCCACTCGAAGACGGCGCCGACACTCCACCCGGGGCGGGGCCCGGACGGTCGCATCTGGCGCTGCCAGCGGTCGAACGACCCGGATTCCTGGGCGGCGCGCACGCGGGTGGCGACGGACGCACGCGGATCGTCGGCCCACAGCCGCCAGGGCCGTGGCTCGAAGGAGTCGCGTACGACGGCGGCGAGGGCGGCCTCGCCCTCCGGATCGGCCGGGAACCGGGCGAGCACGGGGGCGGCGAGGGCGCGCAGGCCCGCGTCGTCGTCCCGAAGGGCCAGTTCGTCGAGCGCCCAGGCCCAGTTGGAGCCGACGGCCGCGTACCGGCGCAGCAGCGCGAGCGCGTCGCGCCTGCCGTACGAGGCGAGGTGTCCGAGGACCGCGAGGGCGAGCCCGGTGCGTGACTCGCAGTCGTCGAGGACGTCCTCGGCGTCGAAGAGGTGCCGCTCGATCTCGTCGAGCTCACCGCTGAGATCGAGGTAGAGACGGGCGTAGTACAGGGAGCGGTTCTCCACCTGCCAGTCGTGGCGGGGGTCGCTCAGCACACAGTGGTTCAGTGCCGCGAGCGCTTCGGCCCGCGGTGCGGTGAGCGCGTGCAGCGTGCCGTCGCCGCGGCCCCTCTGGAGCAGGCCGAGCAGGGTTCCGCTGGGCGCTATGACCGGATCGAACATGGGAAACAGCCTCACATCAAGCGTCGACGCAACCGGGATCCTGCATTACCTGGCCGCGTGACAACACGTCGGGGCGCCCGCCGTCTCTTGCTTGCTGTAGACCATCTTCCTCTGCCTCTCGTCGGTGGCCCATGCGGGCCGCGTCACGGCCCGCGCGGTGCGGCAACTTCTGCCCAGCCATCACGTCCGTGAATCACGTCGTCATGATGACTCGGCTGTTCTTCCTGCCGCGACCGTATTTCCGGCGGCCCCGTACCGCCTCCCTTTTTTCCTGCGTTCCGCCTGGTCAGAACGTTCGAGTCACGACGTGCCGAACAGTTCGAGCACATCGGTCTTGGCGAACATGCGCGCCGTGTCGAGGGCCGAGGGGGTGCCCGCGGCCGGATCGGCGCCGGCGGCCAGGAGGACCCGGACGACGGCGTCCTCACCCTTGAAGACGGCACCGGCGAGCGGGGTCTGGCCCCGGTCGTTGACACGGTCGGCCTCGGCACCGCGCTCCAGGAGGGCGCGGACCGCCTCCGCGTGGCCGTGGTAGGCGGCGAGCATCACGAGCGAGTCGCCGCGGTCGTTGGTGAGGTCGGCCGGTACACCCGCGTCGACGTACGCCACGAGCGTCTCCGTCTCACCGCGGCGCGCCAGATCGAAGATCTTGGTCGCCAGCTCCACGACCTCCGGATCGGGGGCTTCGCTCATCGGCCGGACCGCCTCTCACTGCAACCGTTCGGGTGAATCGACAGGGTACTGGCTCCGGCGGCACATGACGGCACCGCCCACGGCAAAGATCACAAAGTACGCATCGGAAGCAACAGACCAGCTCAGGCGGCTCAAGACAGCTCCACCGCGTGGGTGAAATCAGTCGTATTTCACCCAGTTGCACCTTTTATCGTATGGATACATGCTGTGATCCTGGAACAACTCATGGTGACCGTCCCCACGAACCAGGAGAGCTCAAATGATTCTGTCCATGTCAGGCGTCGTCCTTCTCGGCATCATCGTCTTCCTCTTCTTCAAGAAGGACGGACTGAAGGCGTCGCACGCACTGGTGGCCGCACTCTTCGGCTTCTACCTCGCGAGCACGGCCATCGCGCCGAGCATCAAGGCCGGCGGGGAGAGCCTGGCGGGCCTCCTCGGCGGGATCAAGTTCTGACGACGTCCCCCACCTCGTACGCACCTCCAGGAGACAGCAGTGGCTCGGCGCCCTCTCCCCCGCATCCTCAGCAACGGCACCGCACAGATCGCCAAGAGCCGGGAGCTGGCCCGGACGGCAGCCGACAGCGCCACCGATGTCCTCCATCCACTGATCACGGTCACCCGTGGACTGCGCCGGCTGGCCGCCGCCGGACGGCGCAAGTGGGCCGCCACCCCCAAGGACCGGCGCGGACCGCTGCTGTTCCTGGTGGCCTCGGTGATCCTGGTCGTGGCCCTGGTGCCGTACGGACCGCTGCTCGCCGTCATCAGTCTGATGGCGGCGGCGGCCTGGACCGGTCGCGAGCGCACCCCACCGCCCGCGACCGGTCCCGACGAGGCACAGACCGGACGTCTGCAGTCCCTCTACGAAGCCCTCGTCCCGTACTTCTGCGCCGCCGAGGACCCCGCTCCCCTGTACGCCCACGGCGGCGACTGGGAGAAGGCCTTCACCTCGTACGACTTCGACGACGACGGACGGATCTCCCGTCTGCTCGTCCACTACCCGGCGTACTTCACGGACGGCGAGCCGGACTCCCGTGCCCGCATCGAGCAGCTCCTGCACGCCAAGTCGGGCCGCGGCCGCGAGTACCACTTCGACTGGGACGAGGAGGGCAACGAACTCACCGTCACCGTCCTGCCGCCCCTCCCGACCGACATCGCCGCCCAGCGCTTCGTCACCGCGCCCGGCGAGACGGTCCTCGGCTTCACCGATCCGGCCGACGTCCAGCGCACGCTCCCCCTCACCCACGGCGAGGAACGGCGTGACGTTCCGCCGGTCGTCTGGCGCACGGGCGCCCGCTCCACCGAGCCGCACCTGCTGATCACGGGCGAACCGGGCACCGGCACGACCACCCTGCTGCGCTCCATCGCCCTGCAGGCCCTCCAGTACGGCGATGTCGTCATCGTCGACGGCGGCGGCACCGGCGAGTTCGCGTGCCTGACCGGGCGGGACGGCGTACTGGCCGTCGAGTGCGCGGCGGCCGGGGCGATCGCCAGTCTGGAATGGGCGGCGCACGAGACGGAGCGACGGCTGATCGCCGCGAACCGCGCCCGCCAGGCGGGGCATCCGGCCCCCGACGACATCAAGAACCCGCTGTGGATCCTGCTGGACCGGCCGGGCGCGCTCGGCCATCTGGCCGCCGCCGACGGACGGGGGGACCCGCAGGCCCTGCTCCAGATTCCGCTCCGGCACGGCCGCGCGGCGGGCGTCACCCTCGTGATCGCCGAGCACTTCGAGAACCTCGACTTCCTCAGTGACGCGGTACGGCAGCACACCCGCGCGCGCGTGGTGCTCGGCGCCGCCTCGGCCTCCCAGCTCGAAGCGGTCCTGGGTGCGCCCCCGCACACCACCCCGACCCGGGAGGTGCCGACGGGCCGCGGCTACGCCCGCCTCGGCACGGGTCCCGTCCTGCGCCTCCAGGTCCCGGCCACACCGGACCCGTACGACGACGCCACGAGCGAGACGCACCGGCGGGCGGTGCTCGACCTCCTCCCGGAGCGGACCACGCCGGGAGACGCGGAACAGGCGCCCTCCGAGGTCGCCGAAGTCGCCGGGATCGCGGCGGCGGAGGGGTAGGAACACCACCCCCGCCCTCACGTGTACGCCGGAGGGGCCGGAGACCCGGGCGGGTCTCCGGCCCCTCCGGCGTACACATGGGTCGGGCCCGCGTGCACCGACCCCCCATGGATCGAGCCCACATGGATCCAGCCCACATGGGTCGAGCCCGCGTCCGTTCGGCTACGCCACGAACGTCCGTGGGCCGTCGTCCCCGCCGCTCACGCCGGTCTCCACCAGCCGGGCGGCCGCGGCGAGCCGCGCCGCCGCCTCGTCCGCGACCGCACCGCCCACGGTGAAGGGGAGTCGCACATAGCCTTCGAAGGCGCCGTCCACCCCGAACCGGGGCCCCGAGGGCACCCGTACGCCGACACGTTCGCCGACCTCGGCCAGCCGCGACCCGGACAGACCGCCCGTGCGCACCCACAGGGTGAGGCCGCCGCGCGGCACCGAGAACTCCCACCGGGGCAGCTCCCTGCGGAGGGCCGCGACTAGGTCGTCGCGGTTGTCCCGGGCCTGGCCGCGCCGGATGTCGACCGCCTGCTCCCAGCCCCCCGTGCTCAGCAGCCAGTTCACCGCGAGCTGCTCCAGCACGGGCGTACCGAGATCGGCGTAGGCGCGCGCGGCGACCAGGCTGCGGATGACGTCGGGCGCGGCCCGCACCCAGCCGATCCGCATGCCCGCCCAGAAGGCCTTGCTCGCCGAGCCCACCGTGATCACGGTCGAGCCCGCCGGGTCGAAGCCGCACACCGGACGCGGCATCTCCAGACCGTCGTCGAGGTGCAGTTCGCTCATCGTCTCGTCGACCACGAGGACGGTGCCCGCCGATCGCGCCGCGTCCACCAGCCCCCGCCGCTGGTCCTCGCCGGCGAGCGCCCCGGTGGGATTGTGGAAGTCGGCGACGACGTACGCGAGCCGGGGCGCCGCGTCGCGCAGGACCTGGCGCCAGCGGTCCATGTCCCAGCCGGCGAGCCCCTCGGCCATCGCGACGGGCACCAGCCGGGCCCCGGCCTCGCGCATCAGCTGGAGGATGTTGGCGTACGAGGGCGACTCGACGGCGATGCGCTCGCCTCGGCCCGCGAACAGGTGGCAGATCGCGTCGATCGCGCCCATGGCGCCGGTGGTCACCATGATCTGCTCGGGCATGGTGGGGATACCGCGTGCCGTGTACCGCTCGGCGAGCATCGCGCGCAGCGCGGGCAGCCCGGCCGGATAGTCGCCGTGCGTGTGCGCGTACGGTGGCAGTTCCTCCAGGGCGCCCTGGACACTGCGGGTCAGCCACGGCTCGGGCGCGGGCAGCGCGGCGCAGCCGAGGTCGATCATCGAGCCGAGGGTCTCGGGAGGCAGCGGTTCCAGGCCTCGCGCGGGCAGCGGGTTCCCGGCGGGGACCGCGGTCCAGCTACCGGCTCCGCGGCGGGACTCCAGGAAGCCCTCGGCCCGCAGCGCCTCGTAGGCCGCGGCGACGGTCGTACGGCTGACGGACAGGGCCAGCGCCAGCTCCCGTTCGGCGGGCAGCCGCGCGGCGACCGGGACCCTCCCTTCGAGGACGAGCAGCCGCACGCCGTCCGCCAGCGCGCGGTACGCGGGCGGACGCCGGGTCCCCGGGCCCGCCGGCCGCTCCTGCTGGGAGTTGAGGAGCCGGGCGAGCTGTGCGGCCCCTACCGCCGAAGTCCACTGGGCCATGATTCCAGTCCACCTTCCCCGAATTGGCCATGGATGAAGCAAGTTCCCCCGCCACAGAGTGTCATGTATCAGGCCACTACCACCACTGGGGGCATCCCATGACCACCCGCTCCGAGTCCGCCGAGCCACCCGGCTCCGGCCGGCTCCCCCGCCGCCTCGTCCAGCTCTACGCCGGACTGGCCCTGTACGGCGGGAGTTCGGCGCTCCTCGTGGAGGCGGGTCTCGGGCTGGAACCGTGGAACGTACTGCACCAGGGTCTCGCCGAGCTGACCGGTCTGACGATCGGCGTGGTGTCGATCATCGTGGGCGCGGCGGTGCTGCTCCTGTGGATCCCGCTGCGCCAGCGGCCGGGCCTCGGCACCGTCTCCAACGTCTTCGTGGTGGGCCTCGCCATGGACGGCACGCTCGCACTGGTCCCGGACGTCCACGCCCTGGCGGTACGGATTCCGCTGATGGTGGCGGGCATCGTGCTGAACGGTGTGGCGACGGGCCTGTACATCTCCGCCCGCTTCGGCCCGGGCCCCCGCGACGGTCTGATGACCGGGCTGAACCGGCGTACGGGCCGATCGGTCCGTCTGGTGCGTACGGTCCTCGAAGTGGCGGTCGTCGCCACCGGCTTCGCGCTCGGCGGCACGGTCGGTGTCGGCACGGTGCTCTACGCGGTCGCCATCGGGCCCCTCGCCCAGCTCTTCCTGCGCCTGTTCGCCGCCCGTCCGGCACCGGTCGGCAGCGCCGTTGTCGCCACAGTTCAACCGGAGCGCGCCATACTGCCCGGGTGAGCACGCGCACTCGTCACCCGTACCTCGACCATCCCGGCCCGATCCCCTTCGCCCACCGCGGCGGGTCGGCGGACGGTCTGGAGAACACCCTGGCCCAGTTCCGGCGGGCGGTGAACGCCGGGTACCGCTACATCGAGACCGATGTGCACGCCACGGCGGACGGCAGGCTGGTCGCCTTCCACGACACGACCCTGGACCGGGTGACCGACGGGGCGGGCCGGATCGCGGACCTCCCCTGGGACGACGTGCGCCACGCGCGCGTGGCGGGCCAGGAGCCCGTCCCCCTCTTCGAGGAGCTGCTCGAAGAGCTCCCCGAGGTGCGCTGGAACGTCGACGTGAAGGCCGAACCCGCGCTCTTCCCGCTGCTGGATCTGATCGGCCGCGCGGACGCCTGGGACCGTGTCTGCGTCGGCTCGTTCTCCGAGGCGCGCGTGGCCCGCGCCCAGCATCGGGCCGGGCCGCGCCTCGCCACGTCGTTCGGCACCCGCGGAGTGCTCAACCTGCGGCTGCGTTCATGGGGCGTACCGGCCGCGGTGCGCCGTTCCGCGATCGCGGCCCAGGTCCCCGAGACGCAGTCGGGCGTGCCGGTGGTCGACCGCCGCTTCGTCCGGGCCGCCCACGCGCGCGGGCTCCAGGTGCACGTGTGGACCGTGAACGAACCGGAACCCATGCACCGGCTCCTGGACCTGGGAGTCGATGGCATCATGACCGATCACATCGACACGCTGCGCAAGGTCCTGGAAGACCGGGGCACCTGGTTCTGAGCCTCCTCGCGCGGTCCCTTCACGGAGAAGCGAGGGCACGGGTGAGCACGGACACCGTGCGGGCGGGGGCGGCCGAGGAGGCCACCGAGCGCCGGCGAGAACAACGCGGCTGGTACTTCTACGACTGGGCCTGCTCCGTCTATTCGACGAGCGTGCTCACCGTGTTCCTCGGCCCCTATCTGACAGCGGTGGCCAAGCACGCGGCCGGCGCGGACGGGTTCGTGCATCCGCTGGGGATCCCGGTACGCGCCGGGTCCTTCTTCGCGTACACGGTCTCCGCCTCCGTCATCGTGTCGATCTTCGTGATGCCGATGGCGGGCGCCGCCGCAGACCGCACGGGCCGCAAGAAGCCGCTGCTCGCCGCCGCGGCCTACCTGGGCGCCGGAGCCACCACGGGCATGTTCTTCCTGGACGGCGACCGCTATCTGCTGGGCGGGCTGCTGCTGATCGTCGCGAACGCCTCGCTGGCCGTGTCGATGGTCCTGTACAACTCCTACCTGCCGCAGATCGCCCCGCCCGAGGAGCGCGACGCCGTCTCCTCCCGGGGCTGGGCCTTCGGGTACGCGGCGGGCTCACTGGTCCTGGTCGCGAACCTGATCCTGTTCACGGCCCATGACAGTTTCGGGGTCTCCGAGTCGACGGCCGTGCGCATCTGCCTGGCCTCGGCGGGTGTCTGGTGGGGCGCCTTCACCCTCGTACCGCTGAGGCGACTGCGTGATCGGCGCACGCCCTCCGCCGGACGGTCGTCCGCCAACGGATGGCGGCAGCTCGCGGCCACGGTGCGCGACATGCGCGGCCAGCCGCTCACGCTCTCCTTCCTGCTCGCCTACCTCATCTACAACGACGGCATCCAGACGGTCATCTCACAGGCTTCCGTCTACGGCTCCGAGGAGCTGGGACTCAGCCAGTCGACCCTGATCACGGCCGTACTCCTGGTCCAGGTGCTCGCGGTCGGGGGTGCGCTCGGCATGGGCCGGCTGGCCCGCACGTACGGCGCGAAACGCACCATCCTCGGTTCGCTCGTCGCCTGGACCCTCACCCTCGGCGCCGGATACTTCCTGCCCGCGGGCGCGCCCGTGTGGTTCTTCGTGCTCGCCTCCGGCATCGGACTGGTCCTCGGCGGCAGCCAGGCGCTGTCCCGCTCCCTGTTCTCGCACCTCGTGCCCAGCGGCAAGGAGGCGGAGTACTTCTCGGCGTACGAGATGAGCGACCGCGGAATGAGCTGGCTGGGTCCGCTGCTGTTCGGGCTGACCTACCAGCTCACGGGAAGCTACCGGGACGCGATCATCTCGCTCGTGGTCTTCTTCGTCATCGGATTCGTCCTGCTCGCGCGGGTGCCGGTGCGGCAGGCGGTGCGCGACGCGGGCAATCCGGTACCCGAGAGGATTTAGCGTCCGGGGCCAAAGAGCGGTAGTGTACGCGTTTGGCCTGCCTGGCGTACCGTTACTGCGCGTCAATGATACTGAAGCGTTGGGTGACATCTGATGCCAGATGTGACAAACCGGGCGACGGTGGGTACAACAAGGGGCGGCTACGACGGCGACGCATGACCCACAACGGGAATCTTTACCGCCGACCGGACGTTGACCGGATGACGACGACAGCGACACCTGTCCTGTGGGCGACAAGCCCGGGAGGCACGATTCATGAGTGAGCGAGCTCTTCGCGGCACACGCCTCGTAGTGACCAGCTATGAGACGGACCGCGGCATCGACCTGGCCCCGCGCCAGGCGGTGGAGTACGCATGCGAGAAGGGGCACCGGTTTGAGATGCCCTTCTCGGTGGAGGCCGAAATTCCGGCGGAGTGGGAGTGCAAGGTCTGCGGGGCCCAGGCACTTCTCGTCGACGGGGACGGCCCTGAGGAGAAGAAGGCGAAGCCCGCGCGCACGCACTGGGACATGCTGATGGAACGGCGCACTCGCGAGGAGCTCGAAGAGGTCCTCGAGGAGCGTCTGGCCGTTCTTCGCTCCGGCGCGATGAACATCGCGGTGCATCCGCGGGACAGCCGCAAGTCCGCCTGACCCCTCCGAGGGTCGAGCGGCATACACCGCACGCCGAGACCGCGGGCACCGTACGTCGAGTACGGGGTCCGCGGTCTCGTGCGTTCCGATGAGTTCGCGGGGGCCGGGGCCCGTGTACGGGCCGTGTCCCGTACCGGGGCCAGGGCCCGTGTCCCGTAGGCCGCGCAGGGACGCCGTTTCCCGTGCGTCTCGCGTCTCGGGTCCCCGCCGCTTTCCGTACGCCGCCGAGGCCCCGCTTCCGATACGGCGGCCGACCGGCCCGCACGACGGCGGCTCGGCCCGGACGCCCTCCGCGGCCGGGTGCCGTGGCGGGGCTAGCCGTTCAGCGGCGGATAGGTGCCGCCGGACCGGCGCGGCTCGTCGTCCCTGATGACCTCGCCCTGGACCACCTTGCCGTCGGGGCGGTGCATACGGGCCTGCTGGAAGGCGTCGCCGACGGTACCCGGGGCGGCGACCCGCATCCTTCGCTCGAAGGCGCGCTGCGTGTAGCGGCTGAGGCCCTTCTGGACCGGCGGGACCAGCAGGAGCAGGCCGATCGCGTCGGAGATCAGACCCGGGATCATCAGAAGCAGGCCGCCGAGCATCGTGAGGCCGTTGCCCCGGCCGCCCTCGTTCGTGGGTGAGGCACCGCTCTGGGCCTGCTGCAGCGTCTGGCTGAGGTTCCTGAAAGCACGGCGGCCGGCCCGCTTGATGACCACGGCGCCGAGCACGAACCCGGCGACCAGCAGCAGGAACACCGTGAAACCGCTTGTTGCGCGCGCGACGAGGGTCAGCAGCCAGATCTCCAGCACCAGCCACACCGCGACACCGAGCGGCAGGAAGGTACGCAGCCGCGAGCGCCGCGGGCGGGCGGGGTGAACGGGGGTCGGAGCGCCTGTCGTCATGGTCCCAGTGTGCCTGGGCCCGCCTCAGTACGGGATAAACGGATGATCATCAGTCACCGGCACCGGGGAACCGGCCCGGTCCGGGCGTCGGGACCGCTCACCGACGGCCGTGCCGACGGCCCGCACCGGCGACGAGGCCGCCTCCTGCCCGCACGGGCGTCAGGTCGCTCCCGGCCCGCACGGGAGCCGGAACGGCCTGCGACCGCAGCCTGTGCGGGTACGGGAAGGCCTGCCGTGGCCGCGTAGAGGCCTCAGGACGGGCGGGTGAGCCCAGAGGCCCGGGAGGGCGCACAAGCCGCCTCGACGCCGCCGGGGGACGCGACCACCCGGGCCCGGCGACACGGCCCGCGTCGGAGCCCGCGACACGGCCCGCGTCGGAGCCGCCTCGCCGGCGTCAGAGCTGCTTGCCGCGGCCCGTGATCCGCCCGACCCGCTCTCCCACACCCCACGTCGTGACGCGCCACAGCGCCTCCACCAGGATGTCGCGGCTCATCTTGGAGTCGCCCAGCTCGCGCTCGACGAAGGTGATCGGGACCTCGACGACGTGGTAGCCGGCCCTCACGGCGCGGCGGGCCAGGTCGACCTGGAAGCAGTAGCCCTGGGAGGCGACCTCACTGAGACCGAGGCCTTCGAGGGTCTCGCGGCGGAAGGCGCGGTAGCCGCCGGTCACGTCCCGGATCGGTACGTCGAGCAGGACGCGGGAGTAGAGGCTGCCGCCGCGCGAGATGAACTCGCGGGACTTGGGCCAGTTCACCACCCGGCCGCCCGGCACCCAGCGCGAGCCGAGCACGAGGTCGGCGCCCTTGAGGGCGGTCAGCAGGCGGGGAAGCTCCTCCGGCTGGTGCGAGCCGTCGGCGTCCATCTCGATGAGCACGCCGTAGCCGTTGTCCAGGCCCCAGCGGAAGCCCGCGAGGTAGGCGGCGCCGAGACCTTCCTTGCCCTTGCGGTGCAGCACCTGGACGTTGTCGTCCTCGGCGGCCAGTTCGTCCGCGAGCTTGCCCGTGCCGTCGGGGCTGTTGTCGTCCGCCACCAGAACGTGCGCCTCGGGCACGGCGGATCGCACCCGGCCGACGATCTTCTTGATGTTCTCCGCCTCGTTGTAGGTCGGAATGATCACCAAGGCCGTGCCGAGCGGACCGAACCGCCTCCCCTGGGCTTCCGCCGCGAGGGTCCCGTCGCCGTCGTTCACTGCTGCCCCTTCGTATCCGTACGCAGGGGTCCACCATAGTGCGCCCAACCTGCGCTGCCGCGTCGCGGCGGTCCTACGGGGGTGTCGATTCCCCAAGAGGTGGGTAAGAGCGGACGCGCCGACACGGAATCGTGTCCTGCGGATCGGGGCCCGGCGCCCTTCGGGCCGACCAGGGACCCGCTGGCTGCGGGTCGACCGAAAGCCGTTGTCTACTGAACGTCCGGGCCCCACCCGGGTCGCACCTGCCGACTTGTCGGAACGTTCCCTCGCCTCGTGGCGCGGGCGCTGGGCCTGGCTCCCAGTGGCGGTGCGCCGGTGCGGCACACCACCCCTGACCCAGCGGCGCTGCGAGGCCGTGCGGGACTTCCCCGGTCGGCCGTCCGGTGGTGGACCCGGCCGAACCTACCCGCCCCCTGCGGCCAGCTGTCAACACTGGCTTGATCTGCGCCTTTTCCGACAAAGCCCTGGTCAGCGCCGAGGATGCGCAGGTCGCACGACAGGGTGCCGGGCCGTGCGCGCGACCCGGCGCCCCGGGTACATCACTCGTTAGGCCGTACGAATACCGTCCGTCCGCCGACCACGGTGCGCAGACAGACGGGCAGGTCGTTCCCGGGGGTCAGATCGGGCAGTCCGGGGGTGCCCGAGCGGGGGTCGGTGGACCAGCGGGCGACCCGGTCGTCGGGGGCCTGCACGACGAGGTGGCCGGTGCGCCACACGGCGTAGTCCGCGGGCGCGCCGGGCACCAGGATGCCCGCGTCGTCCCGCCCGACGGCCCGCCAGCCGCCCCGCGTGTGGGCCGTGAAGGCGGCGCGCACGGACACCCGGTGCTCGGGCGTCCGGTGGAAGGCCGCGGCACGCACGGTGCCCCAGGGATCGAGCGGGGTGACGGGGCTGTCCGAGCCGAAGGCCAGCGGGACGCCGGCGCGCAGCAGGGCCGCGAACGGGTTGAGCGTGCGGGCCCGTTCCACGCCCAGGCGCTGGGCGTACATACCGTCCTCGCCGCCCCACAGCGCGTCGAAGGCGGGCTGTACGGAGGCGGTGAGGCCGAGTTCGGCGAATCCCGCGACGGTCTCTGGGGTGAGCATCTCGGCGTGCTCGATCCGGTGCCTGGCGGCGCGGACGCGGGCCAGGCCCACCTTCTCGGCGGCGGCGCGGACGCCTTCGACCACGGAGGCCACCGAGGCGTCCCCGATGGCGTGGAAGCCCGCCTGGAGGCCCGCCTCGGTACAGGCGACCACGTGCGCGGCGACGGCGTCGGCGTCGAGGTGGACGACGCCGGTGTGGCCGGCGTCCGCGTACGGCTCGTGCAGGCAGGCGGTGTGCGAGCCGAGGGAGCCGTCGACGAAGAGGTCGCCGGCCGCGCCGAGGGCGCCGAGAGCCCGTGCCTTCTCGACGTCGCGGTCGGCCCAGTAGCCGACGACCCTCGGTCCGGGCTCCTCGGCGGCGAGCCGCAGCAAGCCGGTGAAATCGTCCTCGGAGGAGATCTCGGGCCCCGCGCACTCGTGCACGGAACCGATGCCGAGGGATGCCGCGTGGGCGAGGGCGGCCCGCTGGGCCGCGGTGCGCTGCTCGCCGCCGACCGCGCCGAGGGCCGCGGCGCGCACGGCGTGGTGGGCGTCGCGGGTCAGCGGACCGTCGGGTGCGTACCCGGCGCGTGCCGTGACTCCGGGGACCAGGTCCAGGAGCGCGCTGGTGGCCACCGCGGAGTGCACGTCGATGCGCGAGAGGTAGAGCGGGCGCCCACCGGTCGCCCGATCGAGCTCGGCACGGGTCGGGGGGCGGCCGCCGGGCCAGCGGGCTGCGTCCCAGCCGTGGCCGAGCAGCACCCGGTCGGCCGGGCGGGCGGCGGCGAAGTCGCTTACGAGGGCGAGCGCCGCGTCCAGGGACGGCGAGTCGGAGAGGTCGAGGCCGGTGAGCGCGAGCCCGGTGGCGGTGGTGTGGACATGCGCGTCGGTGAACGCCGGGGTGACCAGGGCGCCTGCGAGGTCCACGACCTCGTCGACGCCGTCGGTGAAGGCGTCGGCGGCTCCTTCCGAGCCGACCCAGGCGACTTGTCCCCGTTCCACGACCATGGCGGTGGCGAAGGGGTCGGCGGGGCTGTGGACTTCTCCACCGCGCAGCAGCACGGTGTCCGACGGGGCGGTGCTCTCACTCATGGGAACAGTCTCGCGCCTGTGGGCGGCCGGCCGTCGCCCGGGTGGGGTCGGCGCGGCGCCGCCCCGCGTCCGCTCGGCCCGGCACGCGGACGGCGGGTGGGCCTGTCGGTCAGATGCGGGGTGGGCGGGACTCGTACGGCGTCGACAGGACGACCGTGGTCCGCGTCGACACGCCCGCGAGGGCCCGCAGCCTCCCGAGGAGTTCCTCGAGTTCGTGCGGGGTGGAGACCCGTACCTTGAGGATGTAGTTCTCGTCGCCCGCGACGCTGTGGCAGGCCTCGATCTCCGGGACACCCGCGAGGCGTTCGGCGATGTCGTCGGGGGCGCTGGGGTCGAACGGCTTCACCGAGATGAAGGCCGTCAGTGGCAGCCCGACGGCCTCCGGGTCCACGACCGCGGCATAGCCCCGGATGACCCCGCGCTGCTCCAGCCGGCGCACCCGCTGGTGCACGGCGGACGTGGACAGGCCCGTGGCCTTGCCCAGGTCGGTGTAACTCATCCGCCCGTCTTCGACGAGCAGCTGCACGATCTGTCGGTCCAGCTCCTCCATGGCGCAAGAACCTACAGGGCCGTTGATCCCGCGGGATACCTCAGCGGCGCAGGTCATACCCGCTTTGTGATGTGGCTTAGAGTCAGTCGCGCGCCACCCGGCGGAGAAATTCCACCGGGCCAGGCACCTGCGGGCGGCATGTGACGAACGACACATGGATGCAACCGGGTCCGTGATGTTCACGTGATTACCGCAGAGACGGGACGGGAAGTGCTTGCTGTGGTCGAGGTCGCAGCGCCTTGTCGGCCCACCCGAGGGGGAGAATCCCATGCAGAGTCTTAAGCGCCCTGGTCGTACCGCGCCCAAGCGGCAGCAGTCCGTTCTCGAACCCGAGCCGGAGGGTGTCGAATCCGACGCCCTGGACGGCGATGAGTTCGACGCGTACGACACCTTCGAGATGTTCCGGGTGATCTGCCCGGACTGCGCGCAGCCGATCGCGCTGCTGGCGGACGAGGAAGTGCTGCCGGAGCACGCGCTGTGCGCCTCCCCGTGGAACCCGTTCGGGCTCACGGTCTGCTCGGGCACGGGCCGCACGGCCGCCGACGCGCGGCCCGCGGACGAGACCGCGGAACCCCAGGAGCAGGACACCGCGCTGCTGCTGACGCTTCCGCAGGGCCTCGACTGGCGTACGCAGCCGTTCTCCCACGTGGGCGGGCAGGGTTCGCGCCCGATGCGCGTCCCCGAGATGCGGCGCGCCGCCTGACCGGTCGGCCCGCTCAGCGGGCGACGCCCGGTTCGGTCCAGTAGCTGCCCTGCACCATGGCCCGCAGGCTGCCGTGGTGCAGGATCAGTGTGTCCGGGTCCGGAGGGACGGTCAGTTCGCCGAAGTGCGCCTGGCGGTAGGCGATGCGCAGCATGACGATCGCGTGCCGCAGGGCCGCGTACAGCGTGTAGAAGTCCATGTCGCGCGGGGTGCGTCCGGTGAGACGGGCGTAGCGGGCCTCGACGCGGTCGCGGCGCAGGAAGCCGGGCAGCCCCGGCTGCCCGAAGCCCACGGTCAGGTCCTGGAAGAAGCGGTGCAGGTAGACGGTCCAGCCGAGGTCGACCTCGCGCGGGGCCGGTGCCGCCATCTCCCAGTCGAGCACCGCGACGGGGTCGAAGCCGTCGTAGACGACGTTCCCGATGCGCGCGTCGCCCCAGTTGAGCACCGCCGCGCCCTCGTCGCGCGGCCACATGGCCTCCAGCCGGTCGAACGCGCTCTCGATGAGCGGTGAACGCGACCGTCCGTCGGTCACCCAGGCGTAGTAGGCGCGTTGGGCCGTGACATGCCTGCGCAGCGGACTGCCGTCCCCGGGCAGGGCGAGGAAGTCCGCCTCCTTCGGCGGGACTTGGTCGTGCAGCCGGGCGAGGAGCGCGATCGAGGCCGCCTCCAGGTGCTCGCGTTCGAGGTCACTCGCCGCGTGCAGCCAATTGCCCTCGTACGTATAGGGCATGACGTCAGGGGGGACGCGCCCGGCGACCCGTTCCATCACGAAGAACGGCGCCCCGAGCGGCCCGGGGTCCTCCTCCAGCCAGCGCACGCGCGGCACCGGCAGATCGCTGCGCTCTGCGACCAGACGCATGGTGCGGTACTGCCGCACCATGTCGTAGACGGGGAACACGGTGTACGCGCCCGGGTCCGCCGCGAGCCTCAACGCGCAGGCCCTCAGCGGTGGTTCGGGGTGTTCGATGTCGAACAGCAGGGTCTCGCTGGACATGCCGTTGGACTCGGGGACGGTCACGTTCACCGCTTCGGCGCCCGGCAGGCGGGTGTCGAGCCAGGCGGTCAGCCTGCGCGCGAGGTCCTGCGGGTCGCGGGTGGTCGTCCGCGGGCGGGGTGCCGTGGCCATCTCCCCACTCCTCTCAGGGCGCGACCGAGTCGAAGCCGGTGAAGCCGCTCGGGTCGTGGCGGCCGAACGAGCCGTGCTCGAAGATCCCGTAGCCGACCTGCCCGTCGAGGGTGAAGCGGGCGGAGTGGTCGGTCACCCCGTAGCCGGCGAGCCGGTGGGCGGCCGGATCGGAGAGGTCGTGGACGCGGCGGTCGGTCCAGCCGCGCCCGCGCCAGGTGCCGTGCTGCCAGTCGTCGGCCGGCGGATACCCCGCGCCGACCGCGAGGGGCGACGAGGCCAGCACCTCCACCTCCAGTTCCAGCGGCTTGCGGTCCGCCGGGCGGGTGAGGTGCAGGACGGCCGAGACGGGCTGCCGGGTGCCGGGACGGTAGGTGATGTCGGCCTGGGGCCAGCCGAGTTGGAGGTCGCGTTCGCCGTCGCGCACCAGGATCGCGTCGTTGAGGGAGCGGTATCCGTCGGCGTCCTCCTGGACGACGACCATCAGGAAGCGGTCCTCGAAGCGCACCGGGCACCAGATCCAGTGGAAGCCCTCGGCCGGGTTCTCGGCGGCGAGTCGGCCGCCCTCCTCCCCCGGAATCGGGCGTACCCCCCAGCTTCGGTCGCGGGTGCCGGTCCACTCCCCCGGGCCGACGGTCATCTCGTGGCCTCCGACGCGGATGACGCCCTCGACGGCGCCCGCCTGCACGAAGCGCCGGCCCTCCAGAGTGAGCCGGCCGCCGCGCCGCTGGACGTGGTGCGGCTCCCAGAGGGCCGGGAAGTCCGCGGTCCAGGTGATGTCGTACGCCAGTGAGTCGTCGTCCGAACGGAGCCTGAACCGGCGCAGCGGTTCCTCGACGGTGATCCGCAGGGGTCCCACGGCCAGGTTCATCCGGTCGTCGCCGAGCGCGTCGGACGCCCGGACCGCGTGCAGCGCGTCGCCGAGGCGCAGGGTGGCGTACGCGTCGATCACACCGACATTCGGATAGACGCCGAGGCCGAGGATCAGCAGGGCCCGGCCCCGGTGGTCCAGGACGTGGAAGATGCAGCGGTCGTAGGCGTTCCGGTCGCCGCCGGCGACATGCTTCATGGACAGCGGGACCTGGTGCACGGGGTACTCGTCGAGGGGGACGGGGCGGTCGTCGGTCACGTCAAGCCTCCCAGGGAGCACGGCAGTTGACGTCGCCCGGAAGGGTACGGCCCCCGGCGGCCCGATTGACGGTACGTCAGATGGGGACGGAGGACCAGACAGCGCGGACCTCTCAGGGGGGCCGTCGCGAACGCACGCCCGATTCCAGGGGCGGGTGACCTGTCCGCCCGCCCGGACGTTGCCCCGGTATGAGCCCCACACCTTCCGTTACCGGGCGCCGCCGCCGGATCCTCGTCCCGGCTCCGGCGGAATCGGTTCTCTGGGCACCGCCGCCACCGCCACCCCCGCCGGTCCAGGATCCGCCCATCTACCGCGCCCTGATGCGCGCCTGGGCCGATCACGGCCGCACGCTCCCGGGCCGCCACGACCCCGAGTGGGCACGACTGGCGGCGCCCTCGGTGATGTACGGGTACGGGCAGTTCGGCGCGGTCGCGGACCCGCGGGGCGAGCCGCGGTTCGTCCCGGTCCGGGACCGGCGCGGCGAGGGGCCGTCCAACGTGTCCCGGGACCCGCGCAACGAGTTCGGCGTGAGCGCGGACCCGCAGGGCGAGTTCGGCGCGCACCGGGACGCACGCGGCTGAGGGCGGTCCCGTGGTCCCCGGCGGATCAGCGCGACTCGGGCCCCAGGAGGTGGCGTGCGATGACCATGCGCTGGATCTGGTTGGTGCCCTCGACGATCTGGAGAGCCTTCGCCTCCCGCAGGTACCGCTCCGCCGGGAAGTCGGCGGTGTACCCGTACCCGCCGAGGACCTGGACCGCGTCCGTGGTGACCGCCATCGCGCCGTCCGTGCACAGCAGTTTGGCCATGGCCGCCTGCTTCGAGAAGGGACGCCCCGCGTCGCGCAGCCGTGCCGCGGCCAGGCAGAGCGCCCGGCCGGCCTCGACCCGGGTGGCCATGTCCGCGATCAGGAAGCGCAGCCCCTGGAAGTCCGCGACCGGCCGCCCGAACTGGCGTCGGGCGGTGGCGTGGGCGACGGCCTCGTCCAGCGCGGCCCGGGCCAGGCCGGTCGCGCAGGCCGCGATCCCGAGCCTCCCGGAGTCGAGCGCCGACAGCGCGATCGCGAACCCCTGGCCCTCCTCGCCGAGGCGCCGGCCGTCGGCGACCCGCACCCCGTCGAAGTGGACCTGCGCGGTCGGTGACCCCTTCAGGCCCATCTTCCTCTCGGGCGGCGCCGCGCTCAGCCCCTCGGCGTCGCCCGGCACCAGGAAGGCCATGATGCCGTGCGAGCCCTCGCCGCCGGTGCGCGCGAACACGGTGCAGAAGTCGGCCACCCCGGCGTGCGTGGTCCACGCCTTGGTGCCGGTGATCACCCAGTCGTCCCCCTGCCGCACCGCCCTCGTCCGCAGGGAGGCGGCGTCGGAACCCGAGGACGGCTCGGAGAGGCAGTACGCGCCGAGGAGGCCGCCGCCGAGCATCGCGGGCAGGTACTCGGCCCGCTGCGCCTCGGTGCCGTAGTGCGCGAGGGCGTGGCAGGCCAGGGTGTGGACGCTGACGCCGAGGCCCACGGTGAGGCGGGCCATGGCGAGCTCTTCGAGGACCTGGAGGTAGACCTCGTACGGCTGTCCGCCGCCGCCGAGGACGGAGTCGTACGGCAGTCCCAGCAGTCCGGACGCCGAGAGCAGTCCGAAGACCTCGCGCGGAAAGCGCCCGGCGTCCTCTTCCTCGGCCGCCTTCGGGGCGATCTCGCGCCGTGCGATGTCACGGACGAGCGCGATCAGATCCCGGACCTCGTCCGTGGGCGGTCGACGGTCCACCGGCCGCGGGGTGCGATCGGGCACGGCGATGCTCCTCCCTGTCGGGCGCACCGGCGAACGCGCGCCCCGGTGGAGCGGCGCCGCCGGCTCTCACCTGGCCCGGCCGATGCTCCCGGTCCGGATCACGGAACCCGCCGACCAGCGGCCGTGGCGCCCGGAGTACGCCCGAACGGAGGCACGTTCGCACCGCGGGACGATCACGGGCCGAGGACGCCGGCCACGTACGCGTCGGGGACACGGGCGACTGGTCCGAACCATTGACACAATGGTCTAGTCCTCATACCGTTCCCTCAGTTGTCCCGCCGGGCGTCGGGCGGGGCCGCATAGGCGGGGTCGAGTTCCTCGACCGCGCGCATCGTGCCCCCCAGCATCTTCACGAGCAGCTCGCGCATGGTGTCGCGCGGCAGCGCCGGGTGGCCGATCCAGTCGAGGGTGGCCCCCTCCACGCCGTGCAGCCAGCCGAGCAGCGCCATGCGCGGCAACGGACCGACCCTGCCCCTGCCGTACGCCCCTTCGGCGATCGTCGCGACGATGGCCTCGCGCACACCCTCGCGTATCGCCTGCACTTCGGTGTCGAAGCCCACGCCGCCGGTGATGATCGTGCGGTACGCCGCCTGGTTGTGCTCGGCATAGCGGAGATAGCCGTCGATCGTGCGCTGGACCCGCTCCACCGGAGGCAGCTCCAGACCGTCGGCGGCCCGGGAGACCAGATCCGCGACCGAGTCCTCGACGATGGCGAGGTAATAGCCGCGCTTGGACTTGAAGTAGTAGTAGATCAACCCCTTGGCGACATGCGCCTGCCGCGCGATGTCGTCCATCGACAGCGCGTCGTACGACGTGTCGGCGAACAACTTCCGTCCGATGGCGATGAGTTCGGCGCGGCGCGCCAGTGAGCGGTCGGTGCCCCGCGCCTGGGGGCGGTCGACGCCACGTTGTTGACTATTATTCAATTCCGGCCCTGGTCTCCAACTGCCGACGGAACATGCGCAGTATGGCAGAACCGTGCCGACCGCCCATTCGGGTGCGATCGGCGCCTCTGTCGCCCCGGGGGCTCAGAGCAGGCCGAGCCGCGTCACCAGCATCGCGACGACCACGACGAAGACCCAGCCCAGGACGTGTTCGAGGATCTTCGGACCGTCGTTCCCGGGGCCGCCCGTGCGGGCGCGAAGACGAGGGGCGGTGGCGGAGCTCGCGGTCATGGCATCTCGCTGACGTCGTGGTGCGGTGGAATCCCCCGCCTCCCGTCGGCTCCCCGCCGACCCGACCACCTTGCCACCGGAGCCGCCCGCACCGGTAGAGAGCTGGGTCACGTCCACGCGTGGGCCGGCCGCGCGGCCCGCTGGATTCCGCGGCGGCGCCCGCCCGGTGTGCGTCTCGTCACAGGCCTGCGGTCCGTCGGCCGAGTGCCCGGCCGGAGAGCCGGCCGACCGGATGGCCGGAGAGCCGGATGGCCCGAAAGCCGGGCGGGCGGCCCCCTTCGCCCGGAGGCCGCCCCGTGAACACCGCTAGCCGATCACCGGACGCGGATCATCCGCCGGGGATCACCCGGACGCGGATCACCGGACGCCCACCGCCGCGAGCGCCTTGCGCTGCCGCGCCGAGAGATGTGCCGGGAAGTACAGGTAGCAGACCCCGCCGGTTCCGGAGACGACCTTCCCGGAGGCGTTGTAGCGCTTGGTCCGCAGCCAGATGTTCTCCCACTCCGAGCGCTTGTAGACCCTGCGCACCGCGTCGTCGCCGGGCGACGCGGGGTCGTTGGCGATCACGTCGCCGTCCGCGGTGAACCCTATGACCGTCATGAGGTGGCCCGAGGTGCCGTAACCCGCGCCCGTCAGCTCGGTCTTGAGGAACGACTGGGACGTTATGGCCGGGATTCCGGCGGCGATCAGCGTCTCCAGATCGGTGAGCGAGCCGAGCCGGGTCACCACGCCCTGGAGGTCCTTGTACGTCGAGGCGTAGGCGGCGTTGAAGGGCCAGTTGCCGCAGCCGGTGTACTGGTAGTCGTAGGTGGAGCGGGCCGCGAGGCACACCTGGGGGTCCGTGTACGCCGGGTCGACCCAGGCGAGCTGCTCGGCCGTGGGCCTGCGTCCCCAGTACTCGATGATCATCTGCGAGGAGGTGGGGCTGCACCAGGCCTCGCCGCCGTTGTCGTACTCGGGGTACTGGCCGGCGTGGATCTCCTGCGAGTAGCGCGGGACCTTCAGCTCCTGGGCGAGACCCGGGGTCGAGGCCGGGACGGTGAAGCGGTCCGGGATGTCGGAACCCATCGCGCCGAGCCTCCACACGGTGGGCGTGATCCTGGTGCCCGGGGTGCGGTAGAGGGTCAGGCGCAGCCGGTACGAGACGAGGCGCAGGCCGGAGGCCGCGTCGTCGATGGAGAAGGTGTCCGTCCAGATCGTGCTGCGGCCGTCGGTCTGGTCGTCCACGGAGGTGCGCCTGATGTCCTGGTCGCCGGAGGCCCAGCGGCCCATCACGTACCAGGGGGTGTCCGTGCCGTCGGAGTACGTGCCGGTCAGCTCGACCTGGAGCCAGGTGCCGGCCGGGGTGTGCGCGTTCCAGGAGGCGATGGTCTCCGTGGCGGGGACGGCGAGCCGGTGGACCGGCGAGGTCCAGGTCGCGTACTCCCAGGTGGCGGTCCTGCCGGTGTGCGGGTCGGTGTAGTCCGAGGTACCGGCAGGGGCGGCGATCACCAGGCCGGGGCGCGCGCCCCGTACGGCCCGCGCGCCGCGTGCGCTGCCGGCGCGCCAGTCGCTGTACGAGGTCCAGGCACGGTTGTCGACAAGTCCGCCGGGCGCCCTGGTCCGGCGGTGCGGGGCGGCGGCGGCCGGCGGGCCCGCGGCCCCCACCGCCGCCGCGGCGACCGCGGCGGCCAGGACGATTCTGCGGGACGGCTGTTCGGCTCTGCTCATGGGTGGAGAACCCCCAGGTGTCCGGAACGGGCGGGCCCAATGCTCTGTCGTGGGCCAACTATGTACGCCGGGGGCCGACTTCTGCCAGCACTTCGGCCCGTGCCGCGCCCACCAATATTGGTCGGGACCACTGGCATGACCTGGGACGCCGAGGGCGGGTTTCGAAAGGAGCGTCGTCCGCACGGAGGGCGGGGCTCGCGGCGTCCGGTGCGGCGCGTCGCAGGGCGGAGGGTGGTCCGCGTTCTGGGCACACTCGGGCGATCCCGACAACGCGGCGTGGGGGTTCCCCTGCTCGAAGAGCTTGGGGGAGCGCCGTGTCAGGCATAGCGAGCCGGACGCGACTTTCGAAACACGCCCTGGGCCCCGGCGGGGGCCGGGGCCCGGGCGGACGGAGGATCAGACGAGGTCCATGGCGGCGACCTCGTCGGGGCGGCCGTAGCTGACGGGGCCCTGGAAACGGCGGCGTGCCGTGGCGAACCACCACACCGTCGCGACGATCAGCACCACGGCCAGGGCGATCGAGGCGTAGTTGAAGTTGTCCCCGGTGATCGGCGAGACCTGGGGCAGCATGAAGAGCACGCTGCTGGCGAGGACCCAGACCACGGCCACCCACCCGACGGGCTTGCTCCAGCGGCCCAGGTTCCAGGGGCCGGGCTGGAACTCGTCACCGAGCCGCAGCCGCAGGAAGATCGGCACGGCGTAGGCGAGGAAGAGTCCGACGACGTTGACGCTGACGATGGCGGTGAAGGCGGTGTGCGACCACCAGCCGGGCAGGACGAGGGCCAGCGAGCAGGCGACGGCCAGCCAGACGGCCTTGACGGGCGTACGGGTGCGGGGCGAGACGGAGTGCCACCAGCGGGAGCCGGGCATCGCGCCGTCCCGGGAGAAGGCGAAGATCTGCCGGGTGTTGCTGGTCAGGTTGGCCAGACCGCAGAAGAGCATGGACCCGATCACGATGAGCAGAATGAACTTCGCCATGCCCATGCCAAGCCCGTCGATGAGAATCTGGACGGGCGGCGCCGAGGAGCCGGCGACCTGGTCATAATCATGAATGCTGTACACAAGGGCAAGCATCAGGATGAGCCCGGTGACCGCCGAATAGCCGATCGAACGGGTGATCCCCTTCGGTGCGTTGACCGTGGCCCGCACCGTTTCCTCGGACATGTGGAAGCTGCCGTCGAAGCCCGTGAAGGTCCAGCTCGTGACCAGCAGGCCGAGCATCCCTCCGTAAATCCCGTTCGTGAAACCGGTGTTGTTCGCGAAATGCGTGACGAACGAGGCCGACTGGTGGTCGTCGGGCATCACGATGAGTGTGCTCACGATCACTACGAGCCCTACCAGCAGCCACCACACGGAGATCCGGTTGAGCAGGGCGACCAGTTGGACGGTGTAGGTATTGGCCAACCCCTGGAGCACGATGATGAGCGCGGTGATCAGGACCGTCTGCTCGGCGGTGGGCCGGTACGAGTGCCACTGCAGGGAGACGAACGCCTGGATGAAGGTGGCGGCCGCGTACCCGGTCGCGGCCGTGCCGCCCACCTGACCCACGAAATTCAGCCATCCCGTGTACCAGGACCACGCGCCCTTGTGCCGCTTGGCGAGCTTTCCGGCGGAGAAATAGAGCGCCCCACTGGTCGGATAGGCGGAGGCCACTTCCGCCATCGCGGCGCCGATGAAGAGCACCATCACGGAGACGCCGATCCAGCCGAACACGAGAATGCGCGGGCCACCGGCGTTCATTCCGAACCCGAACGACGAGAAAATGCCCGAGATGATGTTGATGATGGTGAAAGATATCGCGAAATTGTCGAACGCCTGGAATCGGCGGGTGAGTTTTCGCGGATATCCCATCGCGTGCAGCGTCGCGTCGTCGTCGAGAGCGGCGGAATCCTCTCCGGCGCGGGCCTTCTGGCGTGGGGCCGATATCCGTTCTGACACAACTGACCTCTCTCTTGGGGTGGTTCAGGACGTCGGGGAGCGAGGGCGGCCGGTCAGCCGGCCCCCGGCACGGGGAGGCCGCAGGCGCGGCGGGCGCGGGAGAGCTGGTCCTCGGGTTCCCCGAAGACGCTCCACGGCATGCGGCAGGCGTACGGCCCCATGGCCATGAGGACCGCGCGCGCCTCGAACTCGCGCTGCGCCATGAACAGCGCGTGGGCCAGATACGCCAGGTCGAGCACCGGCGTGAAGCGGTATCCGGAGGCTTCCGGCAGCCAGTGCTGGTAGATCGCGAGCGCCGTGGAACGCCACTGCGGCTGCTCCCAGGTGCGGTCGACCAGCAGTTGCGAGGGGTTGTAGCTCTCCACCAGGGCCACCAGCGGCAGCAGCCGCAGCGACGAGGAGGCGGGGGCGCGCTGGCTCAGGAAGGCGGCGACGTCCCAGGCGGCGTTCACGGAGCCGCCGTACCGCGTGAAGAAGAACGCCAGGAACCGGTGGTGGCCCTCACGGTTCCACGGATCGAGGCGGAGGATGTGCGAGAACAGGCGCCAGGGGCCCGGCGGCTGGGTCAGCAGCCCCTGCGGGGCGGGGTCGCGCAGATCGTGCAGCCGGGCCATGGACAGCCGGGCGACCCAGGGGGTCGGATCGGCCCGGTCCATCACCGCGGCCCGGTCGCAGGCCGTCAGCGCAATGCGTTCCAGGGCCTCGGCCCGGTCGTCCTTGGCGTCGGCCGCGCGTAACGCCCGCAGCACCGCCACCCGGGACCACATCAGCGCGGCTTCAGGGGTCTGCTCCTCGGCCAGCCAGCGTTCGGCGAGGTCGGAGTCGGCGGCCTCGGAGGCGAGGACCAGGGAGCGATGGGCCCGTAATCCGAAGTCGCCGCCGGTCTCAGCCAGAGCTTCATGGGCGCTCAGATAACGGCCGGCCCGGACATCCATGCAGACGCTCGCGAGTCTGCGGTCGTCGGCCGCCGGATGCCACACATACTGCCCCTCGAATAACCCCGCGGCCATCTTCCCCTGTCCATCCCCGTACGACGCTTCGCCGTTGCGCAACAGGAACCCTACTCAGCATCATCGAGTACCGGAACGCCCTATCTGAAATACCTGGTTCCGCTGGGCGGGGAAATCTTGGAGCGGGCGCCCGAACGTCTTGAGGATTGTTCAATCAATGGTTCAATGCGGCACTACCCTGAACCCGTGGATCCGCTGTGAACAGCGCCTCGATAGAATGTTCCCCAGGACCATGCCCACCTCGCACCTCACTCCGGGAAACCCCATTCACGCCCTCGCCGCACGGCTGCGTCGGCTGCCGCCCTCCTGCGGTCCCGTCCGCCTGATCGGTGTGGACGGTCACGCCGGCTCCGGAAAGACCACGTTCGCCGGGGAGTTGGCGACGGTGCTGGACGGCGCGCCCGTCCTGCACCTCGACGACATCGCCACCCACGAGGAGCTCTTCGGCTGGACCGGGCGCCTGCTGAGCGAGGTGATCGAACCGCTCGGGCGCGGCGGGACGGCGCACTACGCCCCGTACGACTGGACCGCCCGGGAGTTCGGTCCGGTGCGTGAACTGCCGCCCGCGCCCGTGGTGCTGCTGGAGGGTGTCGGTGCGGGGCGCCGCGCGTTGCGCCCGTGGCTCGCGGGGCTCCTGTGGATGGAGTTGCCGCACGAGGAGGCATGGGCGCGAGGGCGACGACGGGACGGTGAGGCGCAGAGCGACTTCTGGGCCGGATGGGTCCACGCCGAGCGCCGGCACTTCACCGAGGACCCCACGCGGCCGTTCGCGGACCATGTGGTGCGGCAGTGTCCACAGGGGTACGAGGTGCTCCCGGGACCCGTTGAGGCGCCTGGACCGGACCAGTTCATCACTCAACGTGACGGACCATCCGCAGCGTGGTGAAGTTGTGAAGAGCCACTCCGGAGAAGTTGCCTCGGTCTCTCAACTCTGCTTGACCAGGGGGCCGTACAGGTCTTACGTTCTGAAGCAGCGGCCCTTCGGGAGCCGCCCGCAGTCGCGAAGCCCCCGGTTGTTCCCCCGTGATCGGGGGCTTCGTTCTGCCCACACCGGCTCTTTCCGGACGCCGCCCGGCGTGATTTGCTCACCCTGGGTCACCGCGCCCAGTGCGCCCCATCTGCTCCCACCTCGTGGAACGGGGTGTGCGGCACCCTTCGGCAGGCCCATGAACCGCAGGTACGATGCCTCTCGGTGCGACCTTCGGACGGCTGCTCTGCGCACCGCTTCAACTCCCGTCCGCGGCACAGTCGTTCGACCAGAGCTGCCGACGGGCACCTGCCCGGCGGCAAGGGGGGTGTCCTGATCCGCGAGGCACTTCCCGACCATCGGGGGCACGGTTTGTGGGGGACGTGATGGACTTCGGCACGCAGGGCCCCGAGGCCCCGGCCGACCTCGCCTGGCTGCGGGGTGTGGACGCCTACACGATGGGCGCCTATCCGCAGGCGGAGGAGGAGTTCCGCGCCGCGGTCCGGATGGACCCCGGTATGGCGGACGGCTGGCTCGGACTGCACGCGCTACGGGTGGACACGACGACCGCGCTGCTGCGGATGTTCCGGCACCGGGACCGCTTCGGCGAACAGCGCTCACGCCACCGGCGCACGCTCAACTCCTGGTACTGGCTGGGCTGGTGGGTTCAGCCGGTGCTGGAGAGCCCGCGCGACCTGCTGCTCGCGCACGCCTCGCACTGGCTCGACGGACGTCATGTCCCCGAACTGGACCGGGCGTTGGCCGGCCTGCCGCCGGTCGACGCGGACCACCAGGTGCGGTTCCTGCACGCCTGCCGCGCCTATCTGGTCAAGGACTGGGAGCAGTTGGTACGGCACACCGATCCGCTGATCAACGATGCCATGCTCGGCATAGAGGCCGGACTGTTCGGCGGCATGGCGCGGGTCCGGCTGGAGATGTTCGGGCAGGCCGAGCCGCTGCTGTCGTCCGCGCTGATGCGCTGCCGCAGCGAGCAGCCGCAGCGCAAGGAGTTGCGCTACTGGCTGGCCCGCGCCCACGAGGGCACCGGACGGTCTGCCGCCGCGCTGCCCCTGTACCGGGCGGTGCACCGGGTCGACCCCTCCTTCATGGACACCTCGGCGCGGCTCGCGGCCATCTCCGAGGGGGACGGGTACGACGACGCCGCCGCCGACCTCGCGGCCATCACACTCGCCGGGGTCGGGCAGGACGTGCTGGAGAGCCCGGACGGCATGGATCCGCTGTTCGGTGCCGAGGGACGTGACCTGAGGTTCTCGGAGCCCGATCCGTCGCCGCCCGGCGGGCTGCCGGCCCAGACGGACGGCTTCCGGGAGAAGGCGATGGTGCCGGTGCAGCCGATGCCCGCGGGACCGACCGACCCCGCCTTACTGGAGGAGGCGCTCGACGAACTGGAGCGCATGGTGGGTCTGGAGCCCGTGAAACGGCAGGTCAAGGCGCTGTCGGCGCAGTTGAACATGGCCAGGCTGCGCACCGGGCAGGGCCTCCCGGTGCAGCCACCCAAACGGCACTTCGTCTTCTCCGGGCCCTCGGGCACCGGCAAGACCACGGTGGCCCGCATCCTCGGCCGGGTCTTCTACGCGCTCGGGCTGCTCGGCGGGGACCATCTCGTCGAGGCCCAGCGAGCCGACCTGGTCGGCGAGTACCTCGGCCAGACCGCCGTGAAGGCCAACGAGCTGATCGACTCGGCCATCGGAGGCGTCCTGTTCGTGGACGAGGCGTACTCCCTGTCCAACTCCGGCTACGGCAAGGGCGACGCGTACGGCGACGAGGCCCTCCAGGTCCTGCTGAAGCGGGCCGAGGACAACCGCGACCACCTGGTGGTCATCCTGGCCGGCTACCCCGAGGGCATGGACCGGCTGCTCGCCGCCAACCCCGGTCTCTCCTCCCGCTTCACCAGCCGTGTGGACTTCCCCTCGTACCGCCCCCTCGAACTGACCTCCATCGGTGAGGTGCTGGCCGCCGAGAACGGCGACATCTGGGACGAGGAGGCGCTGGACGAACTGCGCTCGATCGCCGGACACGTCGTCGACCAGGGCTGGATCGACGAACTCGGCAACGGCCGCTTCCTGCGCACCCTGTACGAGAAGAGCTGCGCGTACCGCGATCTGCGGCTGTCGGGATACCCCGGCACACCCTCGCGCGACGACCTCTCCACCCTGCGGCTGCCCGACCTCATGCAGGCCTACGGGGAGGTCCTGTCGGGACGCGGACCGCAGGATCCGTCGGCGATGTGAGAAGGCCCCGGTCCCCCGGAACCGTACGACCGCCACCCGGTCCTACGGCCGCCGGCAGACCGGGGCCCACGCTCACGATCAGCTCGCCAGCGCCTCCTCGGGGGCCTGGCTGGGGCGCGGCTCCGCGACCCGTACGGGCGCGAGATTGCGGTGCGCCGGGTCCCGTACCTCACCGACCAGCAGTTCCAGTACGTCCTCAAGGGTGACCAGGCCCAGGACCTTCCCGGTCGCGTCGGCGACCTGGGCGAGGTGGGTGGCGGCGCGGCGCATCACGGTGAGGGCGTCGTCCAGGGGGAGTTCGGACCGCAGCGTGGTCATCGGGCGCCACATCTGCTGCGGGACCGCGCGCTCGGACTCCTCCAGGTCGAGGACGTCCTTCACATGCAGATAGCAGCCCATGAAGGCGCCGTTCTCCGCGACCACCGGGAACCGGGAGTACCCGGTGCGCGCGGTGAGCGCGACGACCTGGCCCGGGGTGACCGAGGGGTCGACGGTGACCAGCGAACCGCTGTCGAGCAGGACGTCGGTGACCGGCCGGGAACCGAGTTCCAGGGCGTCCTCGAGACGCTCCTGCTCCTCGGGGTCGAGAAGGCCCGCCTGTCCGGAGTCCTCGACCAGCCGGTTGAGCTGCTCGCTGGTGAAGACCGCCTCGACCTCGTCCCTGGGCTCGACCCGGAAGAGCTTCAGGATCAGCCGCGCGCAGGCGCCGAGGCCCACGGTGACCGGCCGGCACACCCGCGCGAAGGCGACCAGTCCGGGGCTGAGCCACAGGGCCGTCTTCTCGGGCGCGGCCATCGCCAGGTTCTTCGGGACCATCTCGCCGATGACGAGGTGGAAGAAGACGACGAGGGCGAGCGCGATCACGTAGCCGAGGGGGTGGATGACCCCGTCAGGCAGGCGGACCGCCGCGAAGAGCGGCTCCAGCAGCCGGGCGACGGTCGGCTCGGCGACCGCGCCGAGGGTCAGCGAGCACATGGTGATGCCGAACTGGGCGGCGGCCATCATCTGCGGGAGACGCTCCAGGCCGTACAGCACCTGCCGGGAACGTGCGGTACCCAGCGGTTCGATCTGGCTGCGCCGCACGGACACGAGCGCGAACTCCGCGCCGACGAAGAAGCCGTTGGCGAGCACCAGCAGGCCCGCGAACAGGAGTTGGAGCATGCTCATCGGACCGCCTCCGGGGCGAGCGCGGTCCGCACCAGGCGGACGCGTTCGGCACGGTAGTGCCCGACCTGCCGCACCGACAGGCGCCAGCCCGGGAGCTCGGCCTTGTCGCCGGGGGCCGGGATCCTGCCGAGCAGGTCGGCGACGAGGCCCGCCACGGTCTCGTACGGTCCCTCGGGTACGTCGAGGCCTATGCGCTGCAGGATGTCCACCCGGCAGCTGCCGTCGGCGTCCCAGGCGGGCCTGCCGTCCTCGGGAGGAGCGGCCGCGAGCTCGGGCGGTTCGCCCAGCACGTCGTCGTGTTCGTCGCGGACCTCGCCGACGAGTTCCTCGACGATGTCCTCCAGGGTGACCACACCGGCCGTGCCGCCGTACTCGTCGACGACGACGGCGATCGGCTGCTCACTGCGCAGCCGCTCCAGGAGGGGCTGCACGGGCAGCGTCTCCGGGACGAGCAGCGGTGTCTGGGCGATCCGGCCGACGGGGGTGCGCAGCCGGTCGCGCGAGGGGACCGCGAGGGCGTCCTTGAGGTGCACCATGCCGACGATCTCGTCGATCCGCTCCCGGTAGACGGGGAAGCGGGAGAGGCCGGTGGCGCGGGTGAGGTTGACCACGTCCTCGGCGGTCGCCGACGACTGGAGGGCGCTGACCTTCACCCGTGGGGTCATCACGTGCTGCGCGGTGAGGTCGGCGAGCGACATGGTGCGGACGAAGAGGTCCGCGGTGTCCTGCTCCAGCGCGCCCGCCCGGGCCGAGTGGCGGGCCAGGGAGACGAGTTCGCCGGGGGTACGGGCGGAGGCCAGTTCGTCGGCGGGTTCCACGCCCAGGGCGCGGACGAGCCGGTTGGCGACCGTGTTGAGGGCGGCGATCACCGGCCGGAAGAGGCGGGCGAAGACGTGTTGCGGGCCGGCGACGAACCGGGCGACCTGGAGCGGCTTGGACACCGCCCAGTTCTTGGGCACGAGTTCGCCGAGCACCATCTGGACGGCGGAGGCCACCAGCATGCCGGTCACCACCGCGATGCCGGGCACCGCGCCCGCGGGCAGCCCGATCGCGCCGAACGGGCCGTCCAGCAGCTCGGCCAGGGCCGGTTCGGCGAGCATGCCGACGACGAGGGAGGTGATGGTGATGCCGAGCTGGGTGCCGGAGAGCTGGAAGGACAGTTCCTTCAGCGACTCGACGACCGTGGCGGCGCGCTTGTCGCCTTCGGCCGCGGCCTTCTCGGCGTCGGGGCGCTCGACGGTGACGAGGCCGAACTCGGCCGCCACGAAGAATCCGTTGGCGAGGATCAGCAGGAACGCCGCGCCAAGGAGCAACAGGGGGATGGTCATGCCGCCGCCTCGCTATGTCGGAAGGGGGCGGCGCAGGTACTACAGGACGATCCGTCCATCGCTGGAGGGAGTCACTCCTCGGGTAGCAGGGGGCCTCTGAGGGCCGGAGCACATCGGAGGCGGAGGCGCGGTGAAAACGCCTCCGCCAACAGATTAATCAAGACATGGGCTCTCAGGGCAGGGTGGAAGGCCGAGAGTCAGCCCTGATGTTCGCCGCGGTGCCCGTCGGGCTCGCGGATGGCGTGGGCCAGGGTGAGCGCGCGCAGCGTCCGGGCGTCCTCGATGGCGCGCTGTTTGGCGATGCCCGGCTGGATGCCGAGGGCGGCCAGGCTGGTGCCGTCGCTGAGGTCGAGGAACACCCAGGGGTCGCCGGGACGCAGGTTGACCTGCACGATCTCCGCCCAGTCCAGGTGCCGGCGGCTCGCGATGTTGACGACGGTGACACCGCTCTCGTCGGCGACGACCTTGGGCCGCGAGAGCAGCAGGAGCACTCCGAAGAGCAGCGCCGCGGTGAAGATGAAGCTGAGCTTCTCCCCCGGGCCGAGTTGCTCCAGAAGCATCGCGACCGTGGTGATGACCACAAGGATCGAGGCACCCGCGGTGAGGAGCACGGCCCGGGTACGGGCGGGGCGGAAGGTTATCGGAAGGGGAGGAAGGTCAGACATGTCCGGAGGTCCCGTCAGAGCCGGCAGGCGTGGATCGCCGTGGTCAGGATGGCCCGCGCGCCGAGCGCGTACAGGTCGTCCATGATCCGCTGGGCCTCCTTGGAGGGGACCATGGCGCGGACGGCCACCCAGCCCTCGTTGTGCAGCGGCGAGATGGTCGGCGACTCCAGACCGGGAGTGAGCGCGACGGCCTTCTCCAGGTGCTCGGCGCGGCAGTCGTAGTCCATCATCACGTACGTCCGTGCGACCAGGACACCCTGGAGCCGGCGCAGGAACTGCTGCACCTTGGGCTCGGCGTCCTCGGTCAGGTCGGCTCCGACGCGGCGGATGACGATGGCCTCGGACTTCATGATCGGCTCGCCGAAGATCTCCAGGCCGGCGTTGCGCAGCGAGGTGCCCGTCTCGACGACGTCCGCGATGACCTCGGCCACACCGAGTTCGATGGCGGTCTCGACGGCGCCGTCGAGGTGCACGACGGAGGCGTCGATGCCGTGGTCGGCGAGGTGCTTGGCGACGATGCCCTCGTAGGAGGTGGCGACCGTCGTGCCGTTCAGGTCCGCGATGCCGTTCGCGGTGCCCGGCTTGGCGGCGAAGCGGAAGGTGGAGCGGGCGAAGCCGAGCGGGAGGATCTCCTCCGCGTTGGCTCCGGAGTCGATCAGGAGGTCGCGCCCGGTGATGCCGATGTCGAGCCGGCCGGACGAGACGTAGATGGCGATGTCGCGCGGGCGGAGGTAGAAGAACTCGACCTCGTTGGTCGGGTCGACGATCCGCAGTTCCTTGGCCTCCCGGCGCTGCTGGTAGCCGGCCTCATGCAGCATGTCCGCCGCAGGTCCTGAGAGGGAACCCTTGTTGGGGACGGCGATGCGCAGCATGAGGTCGGCTTCCTTTGCTCGAGGTTGTTCGGAGTGGGTCGGGACAGGTGGACGGGTCTCGGTGGGGGCGACGCGGAGATCGGCCCCTAGAGATGCGCGTACACGTCGTCGAGGGAGATCCCGCGCGCGACCATCATCACCTGGACGTGGTAGAGCAGCTGCGAGATCTCCTCGGCGGCGGCGTCCTTGCCCTCGTACTCGGCGGCCATCCAGACCTCTGCGGCCTCTTCGACGACCTTCTTGCCGATGGCGTGAACGCCCTTGCCCACCAGTTCGGCGGTGCGCGAAGTGGCGGGATCGCCCGTGGCGGCCTTGTGCTGGAGCTCGGTGAAGAGCTCCTCGAACGTCTTATTGGACATGGTGGTCCTCAGCCTACGCGCTCGGTGCCGTACCTCAGTGCCAGGGTTCGGATACTGAGCGGAGGGTGGCCGCCGTCGCCACCGCGGCCGTCACCGCCTCGTGCCCCTTGTCCTCGTTGGAGCCCTCGATGCCCGCGCGGTCCAGGGCCTGCTCCTCGGTGTCACAGGTCAGCACACCGAAGCCGATCGGGACGCCGGTGTCGATGGAGACCTGGGTGAGGCCCTGGGTGACGCCCTGGCACACATACTCGAAGTGGGGCGTTCCGCCGCGGATGACGACGCCGAGCGCGACGATCGCGTCGTAGCCGCGGCCCGCCAGGACCTTGGCCGCGACCGGCAGCTCGAAGCTTCCGGGGACCCGCAGCAGGGTCGGCTCGTCGATTCCCAGCTCGTGCAGGGCGCGCAGCGCGCCGTCGACGAGACCGTCCATCACCTTGTCGTGCCACTGTGCCGCGATGACCGCGACCCGCAGGTCGCCGCAGTTGCGTACGGACAGTTCGGGTGCACCCTTGCCGCTCACGTCTCTCCTTCAGTCCCGCTGTGCTGTGTTGCCGATTGTGCTTGTGCCGCCGGTACCGCCGGGTGGCCGGTACCGCCGTGTTGCCGGAAGTGCTGTGTCGCCGGAAGCTCCGTGCCCCGCCGGTGGTTCCGGTCGTGCGGTGTCACTGGCTCCCGCAGGCCGACACGGTGGTCGTGTCGAGCCAGGGCAGGTCGTGTCCCATCCGGTCCCGCTTGGTGCGCAGGTAGCGCAGGTTGTGCTCGCCCGCCTGGACGGGCATGGGCTCGCGCCGGACGACCCGCAGGCCGTGCCGGACGAGCGCGTCGGTCTTGTCGGGGTTGTTGGTCAGCAGACGCAGGCTGCGGACGCCGAGGTCCTCCAGGATCCGCGCGCTGGCGCCGTAGTCCCGGGCGTCGGCGGGCAGTCCGAGTTCCAGGTTGGCGTCGAGGGTGTCCCGGCCGCGCTCCTGGAGTTCGTACGCGCGGAGCTTGGAGAGCAGGCCGATGCCGCGACCCTCGTGGCCCCGCAGGTAGACCACGATGCCGCGGCCCTCGGTCTGGATGCGTTCCATGGAGGTCTGGAGCTGGGGGCCGCAGTCGCAGCGCTGCGAGTGGAAGACATCACCGGTGAGGCATTCGGAGTGGACGCGCACGAGGACGTCCTCGCCGTCGCCGATCTCGCCGTGGACCAGGGCGACGTGCTCGACCCCGTCGGCGGTGGAGCGGTAGCCGTACGCGGTGAACTCGCCGAAGGCGGTGGGGAGATGGACCTCGGCCTCGCGTCGGACCGTGGGTGCGGCCGGGGCCGCACCGGTCTCGCCCGAGGCCGTGAACTCGGTCGAGCGGCGGTAGGCGACCAGGTCCTCGATGGAGATGATCGTCAGGCCGTGCTTGCGGGCGAAGGGGATCAGCTCGGGCAGCCGCAGCATCCGGCCGTCCTCGCCGGCGATCTCGACGATCGCTCCGGCCGGGCGCAGTCCGGCCAGCCGGGCCAGGTCGACCGCGGCCTCGGTGTGGCCGTTGCGGGCCAGTACGCCGCCGGGCCGGGCGCGGAGCGGGAAGATGTGGCCGGGGCGCACGAAGTCGTCGGCGCCCGAGGTGCCGTCCGCGAGGAGGCGCAGGGTGGCGGCGCGGTCGGCGGCCGAGATACCGGTGGTCACCCCGTGCGCGGCGGACGCGTCCACCGACACCGTGAACGCCGTCTTCATCGACTCGGTGTTGTCGTCGACCATCTGCGGCAGGCGCAGCCGGTCGAGTTCGTCGCCCTCCATGGGCGCGCAGATCAGCCCGCGGCACTCGCTCATCATGAACGCGACGATCTCGGGGGTCGCCATCTCGGCGGCGACGACGAGGTCTCCCTCGTTCTCCCGGTCCTCGTCGTCGACGACCACGATGGGGCGGCCCGCCGCGATGTCGGCGATGGCCTGCTCGACGGGGTCGAGCGCGAAGTCCGAGGCATCTTGATCGTGCCCGGTGCTGTACCAAACCGGCGCCGTTGTCATGCCGGGGCTCCTTCCAGGACGGGCTGCCCGGCCTCGCGGGAGCGCAGCCACCAGTCGCGCAGGCCCCACAGGACGAGCGCGCCGTACAGGACGTAGACGAAACCGGAGAAGGCGTAGCCGTTGGCGAAGTTGAGCGGGACGCCCACCAGGTCGACCAGCAGCCAGGCGAACCAGAACTCGACCATGCCGCGGGCCTGCGCGTACATGGCGACGATCGTGCCGACGAAGATGTAGGCGTCGGGCCAGGGGTCCCAGGACAGCTTCGGGTACGCGTGGAACAGGGCGCTGACCGCGAGGGTGCCCACAGCCGCGGCGCCCGCCATGTACGCGCGCTCGCGCCAGGTGGCGAACCGTACGGAGACGCGCCCGTCCTCGCCCTCGCCGCGGTTCCACTGCCACCAGCCCCACAGGGCCACGGCGATGACCACGACCTGCTTGCCGGCGCTGCCGGTGAGGTGGCCGAAGAACGCCACGAAGAGGACGAGGCCGGAGAGGAGCTGGACCGGCCAGCTCCACACGGAGCGCCGCCAGCCGAGCGCGAGGGCGATCAGGCCGATCACGTTGCCGATCATGTCCGACCACATGATGTGCTGGTCGAGCAGGACGAAGGCCTCGGAGTTGAGCCAGTTCACTGCCCGGCCCCCTGGACTCCGGGCAGACCGGTGGGCTGCTCGCCGCGGGCGCCGAGCAGCCGCTCGACGTACTTGGCGATGACGTCGACCTCGAGGTTGACCGGGTCGCCGGGCTGCTTGCGGCCCAGTGTGGTCAGGTCGAGGGTGGTGGGGATGAGGCTGACCGTGAAGTAGTCGGGACCGGCGTCCACGACGGTGAGGCTGATGCCGTCGACCGTGATGGAGCCCTTCTCGACCACATAGCGCGAAAGGTCGGCGGGCAGCGAGATCTTGACGATCTCCCAGTTGTCGGACGGCTTGCGCTCGATGACCGCGCCGGTGCCGTCGACGTGTCCCTGCACGATGTGACCGCCGAGGCGCTCACCCACGGCCATGGGCCGTTCCAGGTTGACGCGGGAGCCCACGGTGAGGACGCCGAGGCTGGAGCGGTTCAGGGTCTCGGCCATGACGTCGGCCGTGAACTCGTCGCCCTCGTGCTCGACGACGGTGAGACAGACTCCGTTGACGGCGATGGAGTCGCCGTGCTGCGCGCCCTGCGTGACGACGGGGCCACGCAGCCGGAAACGCGAGGCGTCGTCGAGCGTCTCGACGGCGGTGACCTCACCCAGCTCTTCGACGATTCCGGTGAACACTTCCCGGGTCCTCCTGCCTCATAGGGCACGGACTCCGGGGCTGTCGATGACGACAGAATGAGCGAACAGCAGCAACCGGGAGCGACGCCGAAAGGTCACTCGTCCCTCAGGACGAGGAGCGACAAACGGCAGCACGCACAGATGCCCGCCCGCCGCGCACTGCCTCCCATCCGGACTTTAACCGTCGGTCCAGGAATTTCACCTGGTCAACCGGCCGCTGGAAGCGGCCGGGTCGCGGACTGTAACCGCCGGTTCGGAATTACACCGACCCCGGAGTGCGCTGCTTCTGGTACAGGGCCAGTGTGCCACGCCCGGCCGACGGCCATGCGGCCGCACCTCTGTGGGGTGGCTCACAACCGATCGGCCTGGACTTCCACGGAGCGGCTTCGCCGGTCAACCCCCGTCGCGGGGCGCGGCCTTGGGCCTTGTCGCGCGGTGGCACGACCCGGCCCCACAATTGGTCCATACCTATTGACGCTATGGTCTAGTCCTCTTAGTGTCCTCGATCAAGACTGCGTGATCGTTCATCGCCGGTCCCCCCACGATCGACCCGGCGGCGGTGACGAAGGCCCTTGCCCCGCCGCCGGGTCCCCCAGCCGCACGGGCGGACCGCCGGACCCCCCGCGCCGCCGGAACCCGTGCGCTCCGCGGGCCCACGGCCTCCGCGAGGCCAAAGGCGTGGCGACGACCCCAACGCCGGCTCCGGGCCGTGTCGCCCGCGCCCGTGCGAGGCGCGAACCTGAACCCGTACAGGACAGGGAAGTGAGCCCACGCGGAACGAGGACATCGCCCCGCTCGGCGTGTCGTCACCTCCGCGGGGGCTCTCCGGTCTCCAGTGGTGAAGGGTGCTCCGGCCGGGAGCGTCCGGGCGTCGAAAGGACTGAACCCCATGACCAGGATCCTGGTGACCGGCGGTACCGGAACCCTCGGCCGGCTCGTCACCGAGCGGCTGCGGGCCGACGGGCACGAGGTGCGGGTGCTCAGCCGGCACGCGCAGGTGTACGCCGTCGATCTGCGCGAGGGCGGTATCGGCCTGGATGCGGCCGTCACAGGGGTGGACGCGATCGTGCACTGCGCGACCTCACCCCGGGGAGGCGACGAGCGGGCGGCCGAGCGACTGATCGCGGCCGCGCGCCGGGCGGCCGTCCCGCATCTGGTCTACATCTCGATCGTCGGCGTGGACCGGGTCCCGTTCGGCTACTACAAGAGCAAGTGGGCCGTGGAGAAGCTGATCGAGGGGTCCGGGATCGGCTGGACGATCCTGCGCGCCACCCAGTTCCACGACCTCGTCGCCCAGGTCCTCGCGGGGCTCGCGAAGCTGCCCGTACTGATCCTCCCCGCCGGGATCTCCGACCAGCCGATCGAGGTCGCCGAGGTCGCCGACCGGCTGGCCCAACTGGCGGCCGGTGCGCCCGCGGGGCGCGTCGAGGACATGGGCGGGCCCCAGGTGCGCACGTTCCGTTCACTGGCCGCCGCCCACCTGCGCGCCACCGGGAAGCGGCGCCCGCTGCTGGACGTACCTCTGGCGGGCAAGGCCTACCGGGCGTTCCGGGAGGGCCACCACCTCACCCCGGGGCACGCCGTGGGCAACGGAACGTTCGAGGACTTCCTGCGAGCGCGCTCCCAGAACCCGCGCTGAACGCGCGCCGCCCTCGGGGAGGCCGTACGACGGCGGGGATCTCGGCGGGGTCCTCGACGCCGGCCGGCCGGCGGGGACCTACCGCGACGACGGCGGGGCGAACAGTTCGTCCTGTGCGCCGTCGCGCGCGGTCAGCAGGGCGCCGCGCAGCACCGCGCCGCCGCCCAGCGTGCTCGCGCGCACCTCGGTCGGGAGCGGTGACATACGGACGAGCCGCCGCTCGACCCGTGCGGCGAGCGCGGCGCCGCCGGCCCGGCCGACCTCGCCGCCGAGGACCACGCAGCCGGGGTCCAGAACGGCGATGACGGAGGCCGCCCCGATGGCCAGGCGGTCGGCGAGGGCGTCGAGGAAGCCGTCGGCGGCCGCCGGGCCGGAGGTCGCCAGCGCCTTGCGCACCAGCGCCGCAGCGTGCGGTTCATAGCCCTCGGGCCGCGCCTGGACCCCGTGCTGCGCGGCCAGCTCCGCGATCGCCGCGGACCCGACCAGCGAGTGGAAGCCGCCCCCGCAGTCGGTCGCCGAGGGGAGGGACGTGGTGCCGGGCACGGGCAGGAAGCCGATCTCCCCGGTGCCTCCGGAGGCGCCGCGGCGCAGGGCGCCGTCGAGGACGACGGCGGCGCCGGTGCCGTGACCGAGCCACAGCAGGACGAAGGTGTCGCGGTCGCGGGCGACACCGTCGCGCTGTTCGGCGAGGGCGGCGAGGTTGGTCTCGTTCTCGACGAGGACGCGGGCCTCGGGGAGCCGTTCCTGGAGGGCGGCGACCAGCCGCCGGTGCCAGGCGGGCAGGCCCGAGGAGTCGCGGAGTTCGCCGGTGGCCGGGTCGATCAGGCCCGGCGCGCCGATGCCGACGGTGTGCAGCCCGCCCCACCCGCGGACCCGTGCGGGCGAGGGCCCTGCCCCGCGGACCCCGGCCGCCTTCGCCACCCGCTCGACCAGCGCGACCGCCTGTTCCACCGCGGGTCCGGTCCCGGTGTCCCCGCCGATCGGCACGGACTCCTCGGCCAGGACGTGACCGACCAGGTCGGAGACGACGACGGAGACTCCCTCCGTACGGACGTCGAGCGCGGCCAGATGGGCGCGGTCCGCGACGATCCCGTAGACCCGGGCGTTCGGGCCGCGCCGCTGCTCCCCCGATTCCCCGACGACCGTGACGAGACCGGAGGCCGTGAGGCGTTCGACGAGGTCCGCGACGGTCGGCCGGGACAGTCCGGTGAGCTGCTTCAACCGCCCTGCCGTCAACGGGCCCTCCTGCTGCAACAGCCGCAGGGCGAGCCGGTCGTTGATGGCCCGTGCGGTGCTCGGGGATGCGGGCATGCCGGGAATCCTCCCAGATCGGCGGGGCCGTCCGGCGGGCGGGCGGCCGACAGTTGTCTATCTATCAGGCAGGGTTCCTGATAGTTTACGGCGGCGGAACGGGGAACCATCACACGGGGAGGGGCAGGAGCATGAGTGAAGTGGTCTACGACCAGCGCGAGGTGAAGCGCGCCCGGTACGCCGTGGCGGCCGTGTTCGCCGTGCACGGCGCCGTCACCGGGTCCTTCGCGACTCGCGTGCCGTGGATCCAGGACCATGCGTCGGTCAGCGCGGGGCAGCTCGGGTTCGCCCTCGCCTTCACCGCGCTCGGCGCGTCCTGCTCGATGCCGCTGGCCGGCCGGATCACCCACCGCTTCGGCAGCCGTACGGCGCTGCGCGGGCTCATGGCCCTGTGGACGCTGGCGCTGGTCCTGCCGTCCCTCGCGCCGAACCTGCTCACCCTGTGCATCGCGATGTTCGTCTACGGCGCCACGGCGGGGATGGCGGATGTCGCCATGAACGCGCTGGGTGTCGAGGTCGAGAACCGGCTCGACAAGTCGATCATGTCCGGGCTGCACGGCATGTGGAGCGCCGGCGCCCTGATCGGCGCCGCGGCCGGCACGCTCGCCGCCCAACTGGGGACGGACGCGCGCCTGCACCACGTTCTGGCCGCGGCGACCCTCACGCTCGTCGGTCTCGCCGCCTGTCGCTGGGTGCTCGATCTGCGGCCCGCCGAGGACGAGGAGCCGCCGCCGCGTTTCGCGCTGCCGCCCCGGTCGGCGCTACTCATCGGCACGGTCGGCTTCTGCGCGGTGTTCGCGGAGGGCGCGAGCCTGGACTGGTCGGCGGTCTACCTGCGCGACCAGTTGGACACCTCGGCCGGTCTCGCCGCCGCCTCGACCACCGGCTTCATGCTGACCATGGCGGTGGCCCGGCTGGTCGGCGACTCGGTGGTGAACCGATTCGGCGCCGTACGCACCGTGCGGGCGGGTGGTGTGCTGGCCGTGCTCGGCGGACTGCTGATCGTCGTCGCGGAGCATCCGGCGGTGGCGATGTGCGGTTTCGCGCTGCTCGGCCTCGGTATCGCGGTCGTCGTCCCGCTCTGCTTCGCGGCGGCCGGACGCAGCGGCCCGAACCCCAGTCAGGCCATCGCGGGCGTCGCGACCATCACGTACACGTCGGGGCTGATCGCGCCGAGCCTGATCGGGTCGGTGGCCCAGGCGACGAGCCTGATGGTGTCGTTCGGGCTGGTCACGGTCCTGGCGTTCGGGCTCACCGCGCTCGCGGGTGTGCTGCGCGCGGGGGACCGCAACCGTCCGAAGGTCAGTCCCGCGACCGCAGCAGTTCCTGGCCCACGGCCCTGAACCGGTCGCTCCACGGCGTCGGGCGCAGCGTCCCGGCGTCGAGCCGGACGAGCACCCTGGTTCCGTGCGCGTAGGTGACCGCACCGTCGAGGGAGCAGAAGCGGAAACCGTACGTGAGTCCGGTGTTCCCGAGCCGTTCCAGCCACAGGTGGACGGCGTACGCGCCGGGGCGGCTGACCGGTGCCTCATAGGTGATCCGCAGTTCCTTGACGGCGTTGCACGAGTCGCCCGCCGCCTCCCAGTCCCCCTCGAAGCCGAAGCCGCGCTCGTTCCACAGCGTGGTCCAGGCGCGCTCGACCATGAGCGGGTAGCGGGCGTTGTGCAGCAGGCCGAGCGCGTCGAGGTCGTCGAAGTGGACGGTGACGGGCAGGAGCCGTCCGTACGGGAGGGCGGGGGCGACGGGGGCTTCGGCGGTCACGGGCGGGGCTCCTGGGACGTAAGGCGTGCGGACGGGACAAGCGTGGCTGAAACGCCACCCCCATCCTAAGCAAACGCTCAGGAGCCCTCTCCGGGAGGGATCAGCCGGTGATCGAGTCGAGCTGCTCGGCGGCCGGCCGCAGTTCCCACAGATCGCCGCCGGGCGGTGCTTCGAGCCCCGGCACGGCGGCCCGCGCCGCCCGGTCCCCGGCGTCGGCCGCCGCGTGCACGACGTCGCTCGCCGCGAACCGGTGGAACTCCAGCTCGGGACGGTTCCACGGCTCCGCGCCCGTCGCCGCGGGCAGCAGGTAGTCGACCGCCTTGAACAGGCTCTGGCCGTCCGGCCCTTGGTACGACCAGAGGTCCACGCCGACATGCCGGCCGATGGCCGCGAGCCGGGTGTGGGCGACCAGGTCGAAGGTGGAGTAGTGCCAGCTGCGGGTGCGGGCCAGTTCCTGGGGCTGGCTTCCGTCGGCGGCGATCTGCGGGTCGATGCGCAGGGCGCGCGCGGCGAGCACGGTCCGCCGGGCGAGGGCCAGGTCGCCGGTGGCGTACGCGAGGGCGGCGAGCTGCAGGTCGTAGAAGGTGCCGTGGTTGTTCGCGGCGGCTCCCTCCTCCTTGCCGAAGGCGCTGTCCGTCAGCCAGTCGCGGAAACCGGTGTTCCAGTCGAGCATCGCCGCCCGGTCGCGCCGGGACCAGCCGGGGGCGCCGGTGTCCAGGACGGCGATCGCGTCGAGGACGCTCGTGTACGACTGCGAGAAGTCGATGACGCCGATGGCCCGTCCGTCGTACTTGCAGGGGATGAACTGGCCGTGGTCCAGGTTCGGGTTCATCCTCGTGGCCGGGTCCAGGAACCAGGTGCGCAGGACCTCGGAGGCCTTTTCCGCGTACCGCTTCCTGCCGGTGTAGTACCAGGCGAGCGCGAGGTCGTACGTCGAGTCGAAGACCTTCTCGACGTCCTGGCGGTCGGTGCCGGTGTCCACCTCGGGGTTGCGCTGCCCGTCTCGCTGGACGTAGGGGCAGCCCCAGGGGTTGTCGGCGGTGGCCGGCCGCGAGGGCCACCAGTACGGGGCCTGGCTGAGGTAGTCGTGAACATCGCCGCCGGGGGCGGGCTTCGGCTTGTCGACGACCGTCCAGGGGCCCTGGTCCAGCCAGTTGTCGGCGCGGGCCGTCAACTCCCGCAGCGGTCGGGCGAGTCGGCGGTCCCCGTGGTCCAGGCGGACGCGGGTCCGCCGGAGCCGGCCGCCGTCGAGGACCACGGTCCCCGGGACCCCGGACGCGGCGCGGGGCGACGACGCCGGGGCGAGGAGGGACGCGGCGCGAGGCGGCGCCGGAGCGACGGCCACCGGGGCGGTACGGGCGGACGCCGACGGAACGAGGACGGAGGCGAGGGCGACGGTGGCCGCCGCGAACGCCACGCCCAGTCTGGATCGTGCACTCACGGAACACTCCGATCAGACATATGAACGATGTTCATGAGTAGGACCGTGTGAGCGTAGGGCGGCTGTTCAACCGTGACAATGGTCCGGACAGATTCACGTACAGAGAAAGCGAATCCACACATGGACCTCGGTGTGCGCTGGAAACTGCACGGCGACGGGCGGACCCCCGCCCCGGGAGCGGTCGTCCGCCCCGACGAACGCCTCTCCTGGCCCCGGACCTTCGGGCTCGGCGCCCAGCACGTGGTGGCCATGTTCGGGGCGTCCTTCGTGGCACCCGTCCTGATGGGACTCGATCCCAACCTCGCGATCATGATGTCCGGTGTCGCGACGGTCATCTTCCTGCTCTCCACCCGCGGCCGGGTGCCCAGTTACCTCGGCTGCTCGCTCTCCTTCGTCGGCGTCGCGGCCGTGATCCGCGCGCAGGGCGGCACCAGCGCGACGGTGACCGGCGCGTGCTTCGTGGTCGGGGTCGCGCTGTTCCTGGTCGGGCTCGCCGTCCAGCGGTTCGGGGCTCGGATCATCCATGCCGCGATGCCGCCGATCGTGACCGGCGCGGTGGTCATGCTCATCGGCTTCAACCTGGCGCCGGTGACCGCGTCCACCTACTGGCCGCAGGACCAGTGGACGGCCCTGCTCACGATGCTGGTCACCGGAGCGGCCGTGGTGTGCCTGCGCGGCTTCTGGTCACGCATCGCGATCTTCCTCGGGCTGGTCTTCGGCTACGTGATCTCCTGGGTCTTCGACCGGGTCTTCGGCCGGATCCACTCGCCGGACGCGAGCGGCAAGGTCACCGACCACTGGCGCCTGAACCTCTCCGCCGTGGAGAAGGCCGACTGGATCGGGCTGCCGTCCTTCCACGGACCGGCGTTCCAGTGGTCGGCGATCCTCGTCGCGCTGCCCGTCGTCATCGCCCTGGTCGCCGAGAACGCCGGGCACGTCAAGGCCGTCGGCGAGATGACCGGCGACCCGCTCGACGACAAGCTGGGCACCGCGATCTCCGCGGACGGCGCCGCCTCCATGCTCTCCACCGCGGTCGGCGGCCCGCCCAACACCACGTACTCCGAGAACATCGGCGTGATGGCCGCGACCCGGGTCTACTCCACGGCCGCCTACTGGGCCGCCGCCGGCTTCGCCCTCCTCTTCGGCGTGTGCCCCAAGTTCGGCGCCGTGGTCGCGGCGATCCCGGGCGGCGTCCTCGGCGGCATCACCGTCATCCTGTACGGCATGATCGGCCTGCTCGGCGCCCAGATCTGGCTCAACGCCCGGGTGGACCTGCGCAATCCGCTGAACCTGGTGCCGGCCGCCGCGGGCATCATCATCGGCATCGGCGGTGTCACCCTGAAGTTCACCGACAACTTCTCGCTGAACGGCATCGCGCTCGGCACCATCGTCGTGATCACCGGCTACCACGCGCTGCGGGCGATGGCCCCGGCCCACCTCAAGCAGGAACCGCTGCTCGACGCCGGGACGTCCGCGTACGACGACCCCGGGGATCAGCGCGCCAGTTCGTAGGCGTACTCCGCCGAGAAGGTCCCGGCCGCGCCCCGGCAGCCGTCCGACTCGCCCGGCGGCTTCACCCACAGATAGGCGTCGATCCCGGCCTCCCCCGTGCTCAGGGTCGGCGCCTCCCCGATCCTGCGGCCCGGCGGATCGCACCACGCGCCGCCGGCGGCCGGACCGCTGCCGTTGCGGCTGGTGTCGATGACGGCGCCGAGGCCCGCCGGCCCGCCGAGCGCGGACAGCACCCGGCGGGCGTACGTGATCTCGTCACTCGTCCGGTTGAAGTTGGAGACGTTGGTGAAGACGCCGTCGGAGGAGGCGGGTGAGGCCGCGCCCGCCCGGCGGAGCAGCGCGGCCTGCCGGCCGGGCGGGTTCCAGTCGGAGTTGCCCGCGTCGTAGTACACCCGGGCCCTGGGGTTCGCCGCCTTCAGGACACGGCCCGCGCGGGCCAGCGAGGCGAAGCGGTCGGCCCGCGCGGCCTCGCCGAGGCAGTCGGACTCGGCGACCGAATCCGGCTCCAGGACGACGACGACCTCGCCGGAACCGAGCCCCGCCGCGATCCCGTCGATCCAGCCGTCGTACGCGGCGAGGTCGGGCGCCCCGCCCTCCGAGGCGCCGCCGCAGTCGCGTTGCGGGATGGCGTACGGGACGAGGACGGGCACCCGGCCCCGCGCGGCTGCGGCCGACGTCACGGCCCGGACCCGCCCGCTGATGGTGGACGGCGTGAAGTCCGCGAACCACACCGCGGCGGGCCGGTCGGCGATCCGGGACGCGATGACCGCGCGCCGGGCGTCACCCGGGTGGGTGTCGACCCAGTCGCGCACCTGGGAGTCGGGATGACGGTAGAGGAGAGCGGGGGCCGCCGCGGTCCGTGACGGCCGCACGCTCGGCGAGGGGTCGGCGGACGGCCTCGGGGAGGCCGGCCCCGACGGCACGGCCGAGGCGCGCGAGGGTGCGGTCCCTCCGGGCGACGGGCCGAGGCGGGGCGAGGGGGTCACCAGGGAGGTGGCGTCCTCGGCCGGCCGCCCGCCGTCGAGCGCGGACACCACCCCCGTCGCGCTGCCGACCGCCACCACGACCGAGGCCACGGTGACCATGACACCGCGCGCGGCGGACCGGTCGCGTTCGGTCCCGCGCCGGACCGGCCGCTGGGCACGTAGACCTGACACGTACGGTTCCCCCCACTCCCGCCCGGCCGCGTTCCCCCGTTCTGGGGAAGCCTTCGGCCCGGCGGCACGTCGGCCACCCTAGGACTGGGACGCTGCCCCCATGGCGCAGTCGGCACAGTTCACCACTCCCGTTGACACGGTCGTCTCCCGTATGCGCGCCCTGGCCGCGGAGCTCCCCGGGCGGGACGGGCTCGCCGTCTTCAACCGCGTCTACCTCACCGTCACCGAGGAGTTCGACCGGCGTCTGGACGCGGGGGTCTTCCCGGACCACCGGACCGCGATCACGCTGGACGTACGGTTCGCGGAGCGCTATCTGGCGGTGGCCGAGGAGGGGCGCGCACCCGCCTGCTGGCGGCCGCTGCTGCGCTTCCGCCGCCATCCGGGGGTACGCCCGCTGCAGTTCGCGATCGCGGGCATCAACGCGCACATCGGGCACGATCTCGCGCTCGCCGTGGTGGACACCTGTCGTACGCTCGACTGCGAACCGGTGGACCTTGAGGACGAGTTCGACCGTGTGGGCGACCTCCTCGTCTCGCTGGAGGAACACATCCGCGAAGAACTGATGCCGGGCCCCGACCTGCTCCAGATCGCCGATCCGCTCACCCATCTGCTCGGCTCGTGGAGTCTGGAGCGGGCGCGCGAGGCGACCTGGGCGGCGGCGCGTGCCCTGTGGGCGCTGCGCGGACTCCCGGATCTGGCCGAGGAGTTCGCCGGGCGCCTCGACGCGGCGGTGGGCCTGGTCGGCCGGATGCTGCTCACTCCCCTGCCGGACTGATCCGGCCACGCGGTGCGGTCCTCGCCGAAAGCCGGGGGCGGCCACTGTACGTTGATCGGTCGGCACACTCTGACGCGAAGGAGTACACGGGTATGACGACCCGACTCGGCCTCACCCTCCCGCAGATGAAGCAGTACGACCTCGGACGGGACGTGCCCGACGTGGCGCGCGCCGCCGAATCCATCGGGTACGAGAGCCTCTGGGTCTTCGAGCGGGCCCTGTTCCCCGATCCTCCGACGCAGGGGCTGTACGGCATCGAGGGACTTGCCTGGCCGGAGGCGTACCGCGGGGTCGCCGACCCGCTGGTGACCTTGACCCTCGCGGCCGCGGCCACCGAACGCGCCGAGCTCGGCACCAGTGTCCTGGTGGCCCCGCTGCACGTGCCCTTCCAGCTCGCCAAGGCGCTCGCCTCGCTCGACGCCGCGAGCGGCGGCCGTGTCGTGGCGGGCCTCGGCACGGGCTGGTCGCTCGACGAGTACGCGGCGGCGTCCGCACGGCCCTTCGAGGAGCGCGGCCAGGTCCTCGACGAGGTGATCGAGGTGTGCCGCGCGGTCTGGGGTCCCGACCCGGTGGTCCACGACGGCAGGCTCACGAAGATCGCGTCGGCCGCGGTCGGCCCCAAGCCGGCCCGGCCGATCCCGATCCTGCTCGCCGCCAACACCGGAAGGGCGCGGCGCCGGCTCGTCGACCACGCCGACGGATGGATGCCGATCGGCATGGGCGTGGAACAACTGGCCGCGCAGTGGACCCAGTTGCAGGACCTGGCCGCCGAGCGCGGGCGCACCGAGCCGCTGCGCACGGTGTTGCGGACCAACCCGCAGTACACGGCGAAGGGGTACGAGGGCGGGGACCGCCAGCCCTTCCAGGGCAGCGTCGAACAGATCGTCGAGGATCTGGTCGCCCACGCCGAGCTCGGTCTCGGCGAGATCTTCTTCGACCTCCAGAGCTCGGTGCGGGACGCCCAGGAACTGAAGGACGTGGCCGCCGAGGTGTACGAGGCGGCGCGGGCGGCCGGGGTCTGACCCGCACGCCGCGCGCCCCGCGCCCCGCGCCCCGCGGGGAAGGATCAGTCCTCGGGGAGTTCCACCGGGGCGATCTCGTCGTAGACGTCGCCGGGCCCGGGGTTGCTCGGGTCGGTCGTCCCGCCGAGCTGGTGCATGACGCCCCAGACCGCGTTCAGCGCGGTCTGGACGGCGCCCTCGGCCCAGCCGGCCGTCCAGGAGATGTCGTCGCCGGCGAGGAAGATGCCCCGCTTGTCCTCGGGCAGCGACTCCTGCATGAAGTGCGTGAACAGGCGGCGCTGGTAGCGGTAGTGGCCGGGCAGGTTGGCCTTGAACGCGCCCATGAAGTAGGGCTCGTTCTCCCAGGACACGGTCACCGGGTTGCCGATGATGTGCTTCCTGATGTCGACCTTCGGGTAGATCTCGCCGAGCGACTTCAGCATGACCTCCATCCGCTCGCTCGCGGACAGCGGCAGCCACTTGAGGCTGTCGTCGCACCACGTGTACGAGAGGCAGATGACGGCGGGCTTGTCCGGGCCCTCGTCCAGGAGGTAGGTACCGCGCGTCATGCGGTCGGTGAGCGTCATCGACATGACGTCACGACCCGTCTCCTCGTCCTTGTCCAGCCAGAACGGCCGGTCGACGGGGACGAAGAGCTTGGAGCTCTCCATGTAGTGGGTGCGCTCGATCGCCGTCCAGTGGTCGATCGGGAAGAGCGAGTCGTCGCAGGCGACCTTGGAGAGCAGCATCCAGGACTGGGCGGTGAAGATCGCCGCCTTGAACGTGCGGATGTCACCGTTCGCGTCCGTCACCGTGATGCCGTTGCCCGCGGTGCGGTTCAGCCGGGTCACGGCCGGACGCGGGGCGCCGTCGTGCAGCGTCGACAGCGAGGTGCCGTACGCCCAGTGGACGATCTTCTGCGGCTCGCGCTCCCACAGCCGCAGCGGAAGCTGCTGGGAGCCGCCGACGATGCCGCGGTGGTGGTCGTCGGCCTCGGTGTAGACGACGCGCAGGATCTCCAGGATGGAGTTCGGGAAGTCGGTGTCCCAGCCGCCGGTGCCGAAGCCGACCTGGCCGAAGATCTCGCGGTGCCGGAAGGACTTGAAGGACTCCGACTCGCAGAGGAAGCCGTAGAAGGTCTGGTTGTCGAGCTTCTCGACGAGCTTCGACCAGATCTCCCGGATGCGCGGAACGTCGCGCTCCCGCATGGCCTGGTTCATGTCGGAGAAGTCGGCGCCGTCCTCCAGGCAGGCGTTCCAGGCGTTCATGACGTCGCGGTAGACCTGCGGCAGGTCGTCGACGGAGGTCGCGTAGTGCGACTCGCCCTTGAGGTCGACGACCGTCGAAGGCGTGGACTCGGCGAGGGGGTTGGGGAACGGGCGGGTCTGAAGTCCCACCAGGTCGATGTAGTGCTGGAGGGCGGTGGAGGAGGGCGGGAAACGCATCGCGCCCATCTCGGCGGTCAGCGAGGGGTCGCAGCCCTCGAAACCGACCGTGCGCAGCCGGCCGCCGATCTCGTCGGCCTCGTAGACGACGGGCTTGAGGCCCATCTTCATCAGCTCGTAGGCGGCCACGATGCCGGACAGTCCGCCGCCGATGACGGCGACCTCGGTGCCGTGCTCGGTCGCGGGTATCTGCCCGAGGCCCGCGGGGTGCGCGAGGAAGTCGTCGTAGGCGTAGGGGAAGTCCGGGCCGAACATGGTGATCGGCGGCTGCTGCACGTCGGCGTGCTGGACGGCGTTGGGCACGGTGGACGTCATGGGGTACGGACTCCTTGCGCGAAAACTGGTGAGGGGAGGGCTGGTTCGGCCGGGCCGGACCGGGGGTCCGGACGGGAGGTCAGACGAGGGACCCGTAGAGACCGGGGCGGCGGTCCTTCAGGTACGGGTTCGTCTCACGCGAGGCCGCGAGGAGTACGGGGTCGGCGTCCGCCAGGACCAGTTCCTCGCCGCGGCCCGCTCGGGCGCGGGCGACTCCGTCGGGCCCGGCCAGCGTGGACAGTCCGACGAACTCGAACTCCCCTTCCGGACCGGTGCGGTTGACGTAGGCGACGTACATCTGGTTCTCGAAGGCACGGACCGGGACGACGGACTCGGCGACGAACTGGAACGGGTGCATCTGCGCCGTCGGCACGAGCAGCAGGTCGGTGCCGGCGAGGGCGTGCGCGCGGACGTTCTCCGGGAACTCGACGTCGTAGCAGATCATGAGGCCGACCCGCAGTCCGTCCAGTTCCGCCTGTACGACGGGCTGGTCGCCGGGCGTGAAGTGGTCGTGCTCGAAGCAGCCGAAGAGGTGGGTCTTGCGGTAGTTCGCGAGCCGGGCGCCGTCGGCGGAGATCAACTGCACGGAGTTGAAGACCCTCGCCGCGCCGTCGGCCTGGGAGCCTTCGCCCTCACCCGGTCCGGCCTCGCGCTCGGGGTAGCCGTAGGCGATCGCCACGCCGTGGCGGGTGGCGATGTCGGCCACCGCGTCGGCGGAGTCGCCGTCGGCGGGCTCGGCGAGGCGTGCGATGTCGTCGCCGATGGCGTAGCCGGTCAGGAACATCTCCGACGTCACGACCAGCCCGGCGCCCGACGCGGCGGCGCGGCCCGCGGCGTCGTCGAGCACCTTGAGGTTCTCGACGATCGAGCCGGGGCGGCCGGAGCTCTGGAGCAGGGCTGTGCGCATGCGGGTTCTCCACCGGTACGAAGGGGGATTCGGGGGCCAGATAGACGGTACGGTCGGCCGGCTCGGGCGGACAAGACGGACCTGTTGCGCGCCACCGAACGATTCGTTGCGTGCGTAGGGCGCTCGGCGGCGATTCGTTGCGCACCTCGCCGCGGGCCCCGTCATGACCCCGTTCCCCAGGGAGGCGCAGGTCACAGGCGGGTTCCGCGCCCCGGGGCGGAGCGACCGCGGGGACAGCCCGGAGACAGGCCGCCCCCTGAGAATTCCAGCACCCTGGCCCCCGCGTCCGACGCACCGACGCACCGGCCGCACCGCCGGAAGGAGCCCCTTGCCACGCTCTCCGACCGGTCCAGACCCGCGCCTCGCCCACCCGTCCGGACGCGTGTCCGGCTCACCAGCCGGGCTCGGGCCGGTCCGGACCGGCCCGCACCCCGTCTCAGAGCCGTCCGGACGCGCGGCCGGCTCGCCCGCCGGTTCGGACCGCGGGGCGCTTCGGGGGGCTCACAGTTCGCGCAGCCGCTCCACGATCTCGCGCAGCAGTTCCGGGTCGGCCACCGGGCCTCCGGGTGGCGGACGGTGCGGCTCGTCGATGCGCACCAGACCGGCCTCGGCCAGGTCGCCGAGCAGGACGCGGACGACGGTCAGCGGCAGGTCGGCGTCCGCGGCGAGCTCGACGACCGGCCGGGGCCCGCGGCGGGCCAGGTCGAGCAGGGCCGCCGACGAATGATCGACGCCGGGCCGTCCACCGTCCGTCTCCAGGACCGTGACCTGCGACATCAGATCGATGACGTGCCGGTCCGAGGGCCTGGTCCGGCCCCCGGTGACGGTGTAGGGCCGGACCATCGGCCCTGTCTCGTCCTCGTACCAGTGGTCGTCGGTCACGGCCGGATCAGTGGCCCGCGGGGTCAGCCGCCGAACGTACGGCGGCGGCCATGTGGCGGCCGACGCGGCGGACGAGCAGTTCCATCTCGTGGGCGAGCTGTCCGACGTCCGTCTGCACCTCGCTGAGCACGGCCAGCCGGCTTCCGTCACCCGCCGGGGTGATGAAGAGGTAGGCGTCGTCGAGCATCACCATGGTCTGGCGCACACCGCCGGCGGCGAAGCGTTCGCCCGCCGAACGGGCCAGGCTGTGGAAGCCGGCGCAGACCGCGGCGAGGTGCTCGATGTCCCGTCTGCGCATGCCGTCCGAGCAGCTCAGCGGGAGACCGTCGGCGGTGAGGAGCACGGCCTGGCGGACGTGGTCGGTCCTGGCCACGAGGTCGTCGAGCAGCCAGCCGAGATCGGTGCCGGGCCGGTCCCCGTCGCCCCCTGGGTCGGCGGCGGCACCCGCCGGTTCCGGGTTCCGGGCCTCCAGGGTGCGAGCGGGGTGCTCTGGGAGCTGGTCAGGGCGCATCGTCGGCGTCCGTCCCTTCCTCGGTGTCGGTTCGCTGCGCGGCGGGGCCGGACCGCGCTGTACCGGGCCCGCCGGTTTCCGGCTGTGTGGGCAGGCCCTTGCGGCCACGGTCGAGGCCGCGCTGGAAGGCCCCGAAGACGGCGCGCATCTCCTCCGCCGTGACCTCGCGCTCCGGCGCCCCGTCGGCCACGGGTGCCGCGTCGCGCAGCTCGGGGGCGAGGGCCCGCTGGCGGACCCGGGTGGGCAGCACCGGCGGGTCCGGAACCGGAGCCTCCTGCGGCGCGGTGCCGTCCTCCAGTTCACGCCGCGTCCTCCGCTGCCCCGGGAGGACCAGGGTGCCGGTCCGGACGGGCAGCCCCACCGGTTCCGGGTCCGCCGCCGGGCGCGCCGGGTCCACCGGCGCGAGAACGGCCTCCGGCAACAGCACCACCGCCGTCGTACCGCCGTACGGCGAGCGGCACAGTGTGACCTTGATGCCGTGGCGTGCCGCGAGCCGCCCCACCACGTACAGCCCGAGCCGGTCGTGCCGGGTCGGGTCGAAGTCCTCCGGCGTGGTGAGGGTGCGGTGGGCCTCGTCGATCTGGTCCGGCGCGAGGCCGAGGCCCCGGTCGTCGATCTCCAGGACGAAGCCGCTCCCGGCCCGTCCGGTGCGCAGGGTCACCTGGGTGCGGGGCGGTGAGAACACGGTCGCGTTCTCGACGAGTTCGGCGATCAGATGGACGACGTCGGCGACGGCGTCCGCCGCGACGCCGACCTCGGGCATCGGGGGCACCACGACGCGCGCGTACTGCTCGATCTCGCTCACCGCGGAGGACACCACCTCGGCGACGGGTACCGGCCGACGCCAACGGCGGCCCGGGGCCGAGCCGGAGAGGATGATCAGGCTCTCCGCGTGGCGCCGCATCCGGGTGGTGAGGTGATCGATCCGGAACAGGTCGTCCAGGACGTCCGGGTCGTCGGTGCGCCGCTCCAGCGTGTCGACGAGCTTGAGCTGGCGGTGGACGAGCGCCTGGTTGCGGCGGGCGATGTTCAGGAGCACCGCGAACAGCCCGCGGCGCAGGGTGGCCTGCTTGACGGCGGCCTCCACGGCGGCGAGCCGGGCGGTGTTGAAGGACCGGCCGACCTGGCCGATCTCGTCGGCCACCGCCTCCACGTCGGCCAGCGGCGGCGCCTCGGCGGCGGCGTCGATCTCTTCTCCGGCGCTCAACCGCTCCATGACGTGCGGAAGCTGACGATTGGTCAGCAGATCGGCGGCGTCCCGCAGCGACTCCAGGCGGCGCGAGATCCGCCGGGCGCCGCGCACCGCGAACCAGAGGGACAGGCCCACGGCGGCCAGGCCGAGCACGCCGACGATCGCGGCCTTGGCCAGCTCCTGGTAGGCGAACGTCCGCCCGCGCGCGGCGGAGTTGACCGCCGACCGGGTGCACAGCCGCATGTACCGCTTGACGGCGCGGTCGGTGGTGGTGCGCCAGGAGCCGGCCGCCACCGCTTCGCCCGCGCGCCGCGCGCCCGCCCGGAGCAGGGCGTCCTCGTCCCGGGTCAGCTCCTTGTGGAGGTCGTCGCGCTGGAAGTCCTCGAAGAGGGCGCGCGAGTCGGCCGGAAGGTCGGGCACATAGGTCCGTTCGAAGACCCGGCGGTCCTCGACGGTCGCGGTGAGGGTGTCGTACTGGCCGTCCGTGAGGCTTCCGGCGGCTCGTGCCCCGGCGACGAGCGCGTCCTCGCGGGACACGAAGTCCCGGACCCGCACCAGCTCGACGACCGTCTGTGACTCACGGGCCAGTTGACCCGCCTGGAGCGCCGTCAGCGCGGACTCGACGTCGAACGAGGGCTCCACCAGGGTGCTGTATTCGGCCACGGCCCGGTCCCAGGTGACGGTGTGGGACAACACCCGGTCGCGGAGCCCCTCCAGCCCGTCGACGGAATGGAGCATGGCGTCGAGCGCCTGCCGCTGCTGACCGGACAGACTGCCCCGGTCCCCGCCCCGGACCGCCGCGCGCAGGGCGGTCACCGCGCGGTCGGTGCGGCGCTCCTGGGCCAGCAGCGCGACGCCTGCCGCCGTTCCCTGCCGCGTGCCCAAGTAGGCGGCGGCCAGGCGTCGTTCGATCTGGATCTGGCCTACCGCCGTGTCGACCGGCGTACCGAAGGTGTTGTAGACACCCTGGAGGCGGACCAGTGCGCGGAGTTCCCCGGTGACGGACACCATGGCGAAACTCCACAGTGTCATCAGGGCGATCACCGGAGCGATCGAGAGGGCCACGATCCGCGAACGGACCGTGGACGGACGACCGAAGGGCCAGCGCATGGTCTCCCCAGGACGACAGGACGGTCGGATGGCCGGGTGACGTGTGGTAACCCATGTGTTACTCGCGGGTAGCGGGCGCGCGGCTCAAACTAGTCGATGTTGAGCCCGTACCGCAATGGTCCGGACTGACTGAGCGTTCAACGCACGCTGCACGCCGTCACGGGACACCTTCCCTCATTCGTGGCCGGGCAGGGCGAATACGGTGACGACCGCCGCGTGGTCGGAGGGCCAGTCGTTGCCCGCCACCTCCGGCCAGGCCCGCGGAGTGCCGCTGACCAGAGTGCGGGAGTCGAGGACGGTCAGGCCCCGGTGCAGGACGAAGTCGATCCGGTCCTGCGGTTCTTGGCGCCCGCTGCCGTCCTCGTGCTCGGCGTGGACGGGCGACCAGGTGTGCCCGGGATCCCGTACCGGGTCCGGGTGGGCCGCGCGGTAGGAGTCGCGCAGGCCCGCCTCCTCGGCGGCCCGCGTCACCGGCCAGGCGACATCCGGCCAGTCCAGATGCGAGGGCACGTTGAAGTCGCCGGTGAGGACGACGGGCACGGACTCCTCGGCGGAGTCGGCGATCCGCCGCAGGATCTCCCCCATCCGGGCGAGCCGCCCGCTCTCGTGCGCGATCAGCGCGGCCGCCGGAAGTCCGTCGAAGCGTGCCTCGTACGGACCGTACGGGGCGCAGTCCAGGTGGACGCTCCAGACGTCCACCCGCTGCCCGCCGTCCAGTTCGAGCCGGACGCCGGTCCCCCCGTAGAAACCGACGTCCGGGTCGCCCAGCCGGGCGGTGATCGGGTGGCGGCTGATGACGCCGAGGTTGTCGCCCGCCTGGTGGTGATGCCAGCCGAGGGCGTCGGCGAGTTCCCGTGCCGCGCTCCCGTACGTCTCCTGGAGGCCGATCACGTCCGCGCCCGTCCCGGCGATGATCTCGATCTGCTTCTCGCGGTACCCGTCGACCTTGGTGCCGCCGAACCAGAGGTTCCAGGTCATCACCCGCAGCTCGCCCGGGGCGACCATCGCGCGCAGCCGGGCCGGGGACACCCCCTCCAGGCTGCCGAGCACGGTGCGGCCGGCCGCGGGCGCGATCGGCGCGAGCGAGGGCACCGCGAGGACGGCGCAGCCCGCCGACTCGGCGGAGGTGACGCCGGTCTGGGTGTCCTCGACGGCGACGCAGGCGGCGGGTTCGACGCCGAGAGCCCGGCAGGCGGCGAGGTAGGGGTCGGGGGCGGGCTTGGTGCGTTCGGTGTCGTCGGCGGTGACGGAGACGGCGAAGCGTTCGGCGCCGAGCGCTTCGAGAACGGTGTCGGCGACCGCGCGCGGGGACGCGGTCACCAGAGCGGTGGGCACACCTTCACGGGCGAGCGCGTCGAGCAGTTCCGTCGCCCCCGGGCGGGGCACGATGCCCGTTCGGACCCGGTCGGCGAACCGCCGGTGCAGTTCGGCGGCGATCCCCTCTCCCGGCCCACCGGTGATCCCGGCCAACCACGCGGCGGTGTACTCGACGGGCCGCCCGAGCACCTGCGGCTGATCGGCCCCCGTCAGCACGTGCCCGAACCCGTCGGCCACCTGCTCCACCGCCTCCCACCACAGGCGCTCGGTGTCCACGAGCGTGCCGTCCATGTCGAACAGGACGGCCTGAAGGGGAGGCCGGGCGGTGGTGCGGTGGGTCACTGGGTTCTCTTTTCTCGGTGGGGGATCGAGTGACGGGTTCGGGTGAGGGGTTCGGGTGAGGGGCATCGAATGCGGTGGTCGATTCCGCGGCGGTGGGGCCGGGGCGGCTGCCGGGGCGCCGGACCGGCGGTGCGAGGCCGGGATCGCGCGGGCCTGAACGGCCGGGCACCCCGGCCGCGCGATGCCGACCTGGCAGCGAGGCACACGCGTCCGCCACGGGCCCCCGGGCCCACCGGCCCGCCGGCCCGGCACCCCCGAGTGCCGGGCCGGGCACCCGCCGACCGGTCCGGGCGCCGGACGGGTGGGGCGCTCGGGTGCCGACTGTGCGAACCCGTCCGCACCGCGGGGTGCCCGACACGGCGCCCCACCGGCCGGTCCGGACAGTCGGGCGAGTACGACGCCCGGACCCCGACCGCGCGAACCTGTCCGCACCGTGAAGTGCAGGGCAGTGCAGTGCAGGGCAGGACACGACGCCCGCCGGCCGGTCCGGGGACCGGGCGGGGCAGGGCGCCCGGCGCCGGGCCCGGCCGTCACGCCGGTACCGGAGCCGGAATCCGGGGCCGGGTGACGCAGGGTCCGTCCGCGGCGCGGACCGCGACGGCGCGCCCACCCGGGGACCGCTGCCGGTCCTCGCGGGCCGCGCCCCCGTTGCCGCGGGCGGGCCTGCCTCCGGAGGCCGCGCCCGTCGCGGTGCCGGGCGCCCGGGCGGGGCGGCCTGCCGGTGGCCTCGTGCGGGCGATGCCGGTCGCTCCTCAGCCCGTGCGTTCGGCGACCAGGACCGGACGGTCCGGCAGGGTGACGGTCACGGCGGCGCCCGACGTGAGCGTCGCGGCCTCGTGCGTGGGCAGGTCGGCCTTGACCTCGGTGCCGTCGGCGAGCCGCACGGTCACGCGGGTGGCCGCGCCCAGGAACGCGGTGGCCACGACCCGCGCGTCACCGGTGTCGTCGGCGCTCACCTGGACCGCCTCGGGCCGTACCAGCACATGCACCTCCCCCGGGGCGGGCGCGTCCCCGTCCACCGGCAGTCGCCTCCCGAGCACCTCGACCCGGTCGCCGTCGAGGGTTCCCGGGAGCCGGCTCATCGTGCCCACGAACTCGGCGACGAAGGCGGTGGCGGGGCGCCCGTACAACTCGGCGGGCGACGCGCACTGTTCGAGCCGGCCGGCCCGCATCACCGCGACCCGGTCCGCCATGGACAACGCCTCTTCCTGGTCGTGGGTCACGAACAGGGTGGTGATGCCGAGTTCCAGTTGCAGGCGGCGGATCTCCTCACGCAGCGAGAGCCGCACCTTGGCGTCCAGCGCGGAGAGCGGCTCGTCGAGCAGCAGGACGCGGGGCCGCAGGGCGAGCGCGCGGGCCAGCGCGACGCGCTGCTGCTGGCCTCCGGAGAGCTGGTGCGGGAACCGTTCGCCCTTGTCCCCGAGGCCCACGAGGTCGAGCAACTCGGCTGCGCGGGAACGCCGTTCGGCCGTGCGCACCTTGCGCATCCGCAGTCCGAAGGCCACGTTGTCCAGGGCGTTCAGATGCGGGAAGAGGCTGTACGACTGGAAGACCATCCCGGCGTCGCGGCGGTGCGCCGGAACCCGGGTGATGTCCTGGCCGTCGACCAGCACCTCACCGGAATCGGGATGTTCGAAGCCGGCCAGCATGCGCAGCGCGGTGGTCTTGCCGCAGCCGGAGGGGCCGAGCAGGGCGAGGAGTTCACCGGGCCGGACGGCGAGGTCCAGGCCGTCGAGGGCGACGGTCGGACCGAACTCCCGCCTGAGACCCCGGAATTCGACGGTGGCGGCCTTGTCGGGTGTGGCGGCGGTCATGGTTGTCCCTGGGAGGCGGAAGCGGTACGGGAGCGGCCGCCGAAGACGGCGAGCGCGAGGAGCAGGGCCCAGGTGACGAACAGGCTGAGCACGGAGACGGCGACGGACATCTGGGCCTGCGAGCCGCCGATGTTGTAGATCCACACGGCGAACGGCTGGTAGCCGAGCAGGCGCGCGACCGTGAACTCGCCGAGCACCAGGGCCAGGGTGAGGAAGGAGGCGTTGAGCAGCGCGCCGCGCAGATTGGGCAGCACCGCGCGCACGAGCGCCTGCGGCCGGCTCGCGCCGCAGCTGCGGGCCGCCTCGACGAGGGTGCGGACATCGACGGCCCGCAGCCCCGCGTCCAGCGCCCGGTACACGAACGGCAGCGCCATCACGACGTACGCGAGGACGAGGACGACCGGGAAGCCCGGGTCCTGGATCGCCACGAACGTCTCGAACAGCGGGGTGCGCGACAGATATTCGGGCCCCCACTTCAGGACGGTGGCGATCCCCGCGACGAACGCGATGGGCGGGACGACCAGCGGCAGGGAGCACACCACCTCGACGACCGGCCGCAGTTTCGGCGAGCCGAGCCGCAGCGCGACGGTGGCGGGCACCATCAGGAGCAGCACCACGACGATGGTCGCGGCGGCGAGTTCCAGCGAGAGCAGCAGGCTGGAGACGAATCCGTCGGCGGACACGATCTGGCTGTAGGCGTCGAAGGTGACGCCCTGCCCCGGCACGTCGACCGTGAAGATCACGGACGCGGCCATGGGCACCAGGAAGTACAGCGCGGCCAGGGCGAGGACCACCCAGCGCCACAGGTTCAGGCGAGCCATCGCGCGCTCCGTCGTTGCAGGGGCAGGTACACGGCCATGACCAGGCCCGCGATGAGGACCATGTCGAGGCTGAGGGCGAGCGCCACGTTCTCCTGGCCGACCAGCACGTTGCCGGAGATGGCGTCGGCGATCTGCAGGGTGACGAGCGGCACCGCGCTGCCCACCATGGCGGCGGCGGTGGCGTACGCGGCGAAGGCGCTGCCGAACAGGAGCACGAGTCCGCCGAGGAGCGAGGGCATGAGGACGGGCAGCGCCACGTGCCGCCAGTACTGGACGGAGGTGGCGCCGTTGTTCTGCGCCGCCTCGCGCCACTGGGAGCGCAGGCCGTCGAGGGCGGGCGTGATGGTGAGGACCATGAGCGGGATCAGGAAGTACAGGTAGACGACGACCAGACCCCAGAAGCTGTAGAGGTTCCAGCCCTTGTCGGCGAGGCTCAAGTGCCGTGTCAGCACGCCGGAGTTGCCGAGGGTCGCGACGAAGGCGAAGGCCAGCGGGACGCCGCCGAAGTTGGCGAGGACCCCGGAGGCGGTGAGCACGGCCTCGCGCAGCCCCCGGAAGCGGGAGGTCACCACGGCCTGGGCGAGCGGCAGTCCGAGGAGGGTCGCCAGACCCGCGGAGACGGCGGACAGCTTGACGCTGCCGATCAGAGCGGTCAGGTACGCGCCCTGGAACGAGCCGGTCAGGTTCGCCGTGGTGTACGAACTGGCGCCGGTGGTCTGGTCCTTGACGGTGAAGGCGCCGCCCAGCATGGCGAGCGCGGGAACGCCGAAGGAGACCGCCACGAAGACGAGCAGCGGGAGGACGGCGAGCGGACCGGTGGCGCGGCGGCCCCGCCGCTGCCGGTGGGCAGCGGCGGGCGCCACGTCGGCCGGGGCCTCGGTGAGAGCGGTGGTCATCCGGAGACGGCCTTGCCCCAGCCCTGGGCGAGCACGGTCTTGGCCTTGCTCTGCTGGTCCTCGGTCGGGAAGCTCGGCGTCCCGGAGACCGCGGGGAGCTTCGCGGCGGCCGTCTTGTCCAGCGTGCCGGCCTTCTCCATCGCGGGCATCAGGACCGGGCGGGCGTACCCCTTGAGCCAGAGGTTCTGGCCCTCGGCGCTGTAGAGGTACTCCTGCCACAGACGGGCCGCCGCCGGGTGCGGGGCGTCCTTGTTGACGGCCTGGGAGTAGTACTGGGAGAACTGGCCGTCGGAGGGCACGGAGACCTTCCAGTCGACGCCCTTGGACTTGAACTCGTCGGCGTAACCGGCGTTCAGGTAGTCCCAGTCGATGCTGATGGGCGTCTCGCCCTTCTCGACGGTGGCCGGGGTCGACTCGACGGGCGTGTAGTTGCCGTTCTTCTTCAGCTTGGCGAAGAAGTCGAGGCCCGGCTGGATGTCGTCGAAGGAGCCGCCGCTCGCCAGTGAGGCCGCGTACACGCCGCCGAAGGCCGAACCGGACTTGGTGGGGTTGCCGTTGAGCGCGACCTGGCCCTTGTACTGCGGCTTGAGCAGGTCCTTGAAGGTCGTCGGGCACTCCTTGACCTTCTTGGCGTCGCAGCCGATGGAGATGTAGCCGCCGTAGTCGTTGTACCAGCGCCCGGCGGAATCCTTCTGTCCCGCGGGCAGGTCGCCGAAGGCGGTCACCTTGTAGGGGGCGAGCAGCCCCTGCTGGGCGGCGCTCAGCGCGAAGGAGCTGCCGAGGTCGAGGACGTCGGGGGCGCGGTCCTGGCCCTTGCGCGAGGTGACGGCGTTGATCTCGTCCTGGCTGGTGCCGTCCGGGCTCTCGACCTCGATCTTGATGCCGTACTTCTTGGTGAAGCCGTCTATGAGGGCGCCGTAGTTGGCCCAGTCGCGGGGAAGGGCGATCGCGTGCAGCGTGCCCTCCTTCTTGGCCGCCTTGACGAGGGCGTCGAGACCACCGAAGTCCGCGGCGGAGGTCGCGGTGGCCGCGCTCTTGCCGTCGGCGGTGGTCGCCTTGTCGTCGGGAGCGGCGCCGCAGGCGCTCAGGGTGAGTGCTGCGGCGACGGCGATGCCGCCGGTGAGGAGGGCGGTCCTCGGCAGGAACACGGTCACGGTCTCTCCAGGGTGACGCACGAGGGTGGAGCGGGACGGAGAACTTGTCTGAACAAGTTGGCCCCAGTAGGCCCGCCGATGGTGTCCTGTTCGTAAACTTTGGTGAAACCGTGACCCCCCATTCCCTGCACAATCCCGGCCGCAGCGGATCGGCGTCCGATGTCGATTAGGCTGATCACACTGTGCACAGCGGTCGGATCAGAGGGGAAGAATGGCGGCGCGACACGAGGAGATCGCCGAGGAGCTGCGGCGGGCGATCGACCGCGAGGAGTACACCGTGGGCAGCCTGCTGCCGGCGGAGACCGACCTCGCGGCCCAGTACGGCGTCTCGCGTGGCACGGTCCGCCAGGCCGTCGCGGCCCTGACCGCCGAGGGGCTCATCGGCTCACGCCAGGGCGCCCGCCGGGTGGTCCTCGCGGGCCGCCGCAGCCAGAGCTTCGCCGAACTGCGCAGCTTCGCCCAGTGGGCGCGCGCGATGGGGCGCGGGGCGACGGGGCACGTGGTGGCGCAGGAGTTCCGCCCGGCGACCGCCGAGGACGCCGTACGCCTCCAACTCCGCGAGAGGACAAAGGTGTTGCATGTGCTGCGGGTCCGCGGCCTGGACGGCGAGCCGGTGCTGCTGGAGCGCACGGTGTACGCGGACTGGATCTCCCCCGCGGTGGCGGCGATCGAGCCCGAGTGCCCCTCCGTCACGCAGCGGCTCTTCGAGAACACCGGTCTGGTCTTCGCGTACGGCGAGCACGTCATCGACGCCGTCGCGGCCGGCGCCCGGGACGCCGACCTGCTCGGAGTCCGCCGCACGAGCCCCCTGCTGCGCGTCCGCCGCGTCACGACCACCCGCGAGGGACGCCCGGTGGAATGGTCCGACGACCGCTACCGCTCGGACGCGGTGAGCTTCAGCGTCCACAACTCCATCGGGAACAACGCCCTGGCGAGGAAGACAGCGGAGTAGCGGTCCGCTCCGGGCGCGGGAGCGCCCGTAAGGGGCGCGGGGAACTGCGCGCCCAGCCACGACAATCCCGCAGCCGCGCGGAGGCAGGCCCCCCGACCCCCTCGGGCGCACCAGCGTTGATGGGGGCGCCGACTACGTGGGCGACCCCGAGGAAAACCTCCGCAGCAGCGGCGAAAGCACGAGGACGGACTTCGTCCGTTCCACGAACGGCTCCCCCGCGATCCGTTCGAGCACCCGCTCGAAGTGCCGCATGTCCGAGGCGAAGACCTGCACCACCGCGTCCGCCTCCCCGGTGACGGTGGAGGCGGCCACGACTTCCTGATACCGCTCCAGGCCCCGCTGGATGGTCTCCGGCGAGGTGTTCCGCCGGCAGTAGATCTCGACGAAGCCCTCGGTCTCCCAGCCGAGCGCCGCCGGGTCCACCCGTACGGTGAACCCGGTGATGGCCCCGGTGGCCCGCAGCCGGTCCACCCGCCGCTTCACGGCGGGCGCGGACAGCCCGACCAGTTGCCCGATGTCCGCGTAGGAGCGACGGGCGTCCTCGGCGAGGGCGTGCACGATGCGTTCGTCGAGATCGTTCAGCACTGCGGGTGGTTCACTTTTCTGCGAGGAGTTCTACGGTTGCTCGGCGACGGGTTCCACGGTCGCCATCCGGGACCGGCGGTAGCCATAAGTGAAGTAGAACACGAGCCCGACGGCCATCCAGACTCCGAAGACCACCCAGGTCACGGCGGAGAGACTGGCCATCATCCACACGCACAGCAGGAAGCCGATGGCGGGCAGCACCGGAGCGAGCGGAACCCGGAAGGTACGGCGCATGGCCGGGCGCGTCCGGCGCAGCACGACGACGGCGACGTTGACCAGTGCGAAGGCGAAGAGCGTACCGATGCTGGTGGCGTCGGCGAGCTGGCCGAGCGGGATCGCGGCGGCGAGGACACCGCAGAACAGCGAGACGATGACCGTGTTGGCCCGGGGCGTGCCGGTCTTCGGGTGGACCTTGGCGAACACCTTGGGCACCAGGCCGTCGCGGCCCATCGCGAACAGGATGCGGGTCTGGCCGTAGAGCACGGTCAGCACGACACTCGCGATGGCGATGACCGCGCAGCCCGCCAGCAGCGTGCCCCAGAAGGTCTGCCCGGTGACGTCCTTCATGATCTCGGCGAGCGCGGCGTGCGCGTCGCCGAACTGCCGCCAGGGCATCGCGCCGACGGCGACGGCCGCGACGAGGACGTACAGGGCGGTCACGATGACCAGCGAGAGCATGATCGCGCGGGGCAGGTCGCGCTGCGGGTCCTTGGCCTCCTCACCGGCGGTGGAGGCGGCGTCGAAGCCGATGTAGGAGAAGAACAGGGTGGCGCCGGCGGCGCTGACGCCCGCCATGCCGAGCGGCATGAAGTGGTCGTAGTTGCCGGAGCGGAAGCCCTGGACGCCGATCGCGCAGAACAGCACCAGCGCGGCGATCTTCACCGTGACCATGATGGTGTTGGCGCGCGCGGACTCCCGCGCTCCGCCGAGCAGGAACGCCATCGCGAGCATCACCACGATGAGCGCGGGCAGGTTGAAGATGCCCCCGTCACCGGGCGGCGCGGACAGCGCGTCCGGAATGGTGACGCCGATGGTGCCGTCGAGCAGTTCGTTCAGGTACTCGCCCCAGCCGACCGCGACGGCCGCGACCGAGACGCCGTACTCCAGGACCAGGCACCAGCCGCAGATCCAGGCGATCAGCTCGCCCATCGTTGCGTACGCGTACGAGTACGAGGATCCGGCGACCGGAATGGTGCCGGCCAGCTCGGCGTAGGAGAGGGCGGAGAAGAGCGCCGTGAGACCGGCGATCACGAAGGACAGGGTGACCGCCGGCCCGGCCTTGGGGACGGCCTGACCGAGGACGACGAAGATGCCGGTGCCGAGCGTGGCTCCGATGCTGATCATGGTGAGCTGCCACAGGCCGAGGGAGCGCCGCAACGAGCCTCCCTCGCCCTGGCCGCCCTCCTCCACCAGGCGTTCCACCGGCTTTCGGCGCATGAGCCGCGCGCCGACCCCCGGGGAGGGCGCGGTCGACATGGGTGGGGACTGCGGGGGTGCGCCTTGGTCGAGCACGCGCTGGCTCCTTCATCGCTGTGGGTCGACGAGGACGGGAACCGGCGGCTCCCCCGACAGGAGGGACCCACCGAGCGGGGTTCCCGCCACGCCTGTGTACAGCGCTTGACCCTATGAGTCCGGCTTCACGGGCGTAATGCAGCAACCTTGCGCATCTCCGCAAGATCGTTGCGTTCATCGCATCCCGGCCGCGTGTTCGTTGCGCGGGGCCTTTCGATGGTTGCGTGAGGCGCCTTTCGGCGGGCTACCGGGCCACGGAGACCGCTGAATTGACGGGTCGTCAGCTCTCTTCCGGATCTCCTTCCGAGGCCACCCGCGCGTACGGTCCCGTCACCCAGCAGGGACACGCGTACGGCCCCTGCTCCCGGGAGGGAACAGGGGCCGTACGGGGAACGGGGGCGGTCAGCTCCAGCTTGCGTGCAGGGGCTTGCCCTCGGCGTAGCCCGCCGCGCTCTGGATACCGACGATCGCGTTCTCGGCGAACTCCTCCAGGGAGTTGGCGCCCGCGTACGTGCAGGAGGAACGGACGCCCGCGATGACGGAGTCGATCAGGTCCTCGACGCCCGGACGGGACGGGTCGAGGAACATCCGCGAGGTGGAGATGCCCTCCTCGAACAGCGCCTTGCGGGCGCGGTCGTACGCGGACTCCTCGCTGGTGCGGTTCTTGACCGCGCGCGCGGACGCCATGCCGAACGACTCCTTGTACAGCCGCCCGTTGGCGTCCTGCTGGAGGTCGCCCGGCGACTCGTACGTGCCGGCGAACCAGGAGCCGATCATGACGTTGGACGCACCGGCGGCCAGCGCCATCGCGACGTCACGGGGGTGGCGGACACCGCCGTCGGCCCACACGTGCTTGCCGTACTTCTTGGCCTCCGCCGAGCACTCCAGGACCGCGGAGAACTGGGGCCTGCCGACGCCGGTCATCATGCGGGTGGTGCACATGGCGCCGGGGCCGACACCGACCTTGATGATGTCGGCACCCGCGTCGATGAGGTCCTTGACGCCCTCGGCGGCGACGATGTTGCCCGCGACGATCGGCACCTGCGGGTCGAGGGCGCGGACCGTCCGGACGGCGCTGATCATCGACTCCTGGTGGCCGTGCGCCGTGTCGATGACGAGCGTGTCGACGCCCGCGGCGAGCAGCTGCTTGGCCTTGCCCGCCACGTCGCCGTTGATGCCCACGGCGGCGGCGATGCGCAGCCGGCCGCCCGCGTCGGTGGCCGGCGTGTACAGGGTGGCGCGCAGGGCGCCCTTGCGGGTGAGGATGCCGGCCAGCTTGCCGTCCGCGTCCACGGCGGGGGCGTAGCGGCGGTTGGCGCCGTCGAGCCGGTTGAACGCCTCTCGGGGCTCGATGTCGGCGTCGAGGAGCAGCAGGTCCTTGGACATGACCTCGGAGAGCTGGGTGAAGCGGTCCACACCGGTGAGGTCGGCGTCGGTGACCACACCGACCGGACGGCTGTTCTCGTCCACGACGACGCCCGCGTTGTGCGCGCGCTTGGGCAGCAGCGCCAGCGCGTCGGCGACGGTCTGGTGGGGTTCGAGGCGGATCGGGGTGTCGAGCACCAGGTGGCGCCCCTTGACCCAGGAGACGACCTCGGTGATGACCTCGATCGGGATGTCCTGCGGAATGACGACAAGGCCCCCGCGGCGGGCGACGGTCTCGGCCATCCGGCGGCCGGCGATCGCCGTCATGTTGGCGACGACGAGCGGGATGGTGGTGCCCGTGCCGTCGGGAGAGCTGAGATCCACGCCCTGACGCGAGCCGACAGCGGAGCGGCTGGGCACCATGAAGACGTCGTCGTACGTCAGGTCGTACGGGGGCTGGATGTCGTTGAGGAAACGCACGTGCCTGCACATCCCAGTCGATCAGAGGTGGCCCCCGGACAGGTCAGCCAGGGGGAAGAGCACGTACTTCATTGTCCCACGACAGCCCCCGTACGGTCGCCGGACAGATCATCCAGGCTGGTCAGGGGGCAATTGGTCGGATCCTCCAAGGGTGAGGACGACCGAGAGCGTGGCGTCGAACTGCTGGTAGTGGCCGGAGGCCGACTCCAGGACCTCCTGGGCCGTCTCCCACTCGTCGGGCCGCGTCCTCGCGTAGGGGCGCCAGCCGGTCACGACGAGGAGCCTGCCCGGGCTGGCCGGTCCCCAGTCGGGGTCGCCGAGGACGTCGGCGAGCGCGTCCCAGTTCCGCCCGAACCACTCCGGCAGGTCGAGGGCGCGGACACAGCGCGCCATGAAGCCGGCCTTGTCGAGCACACCGGTGAGATCGAGCTCCGTGACCTGCCATCCGGCGGAGCGGCACACCTGCGCGAGCGGACCGTGCGTCATCTCAGCACCGCCTTGAACGAGTTGTAGTGATCGTCGGTGTAGAAGATCTCCCCGTGCCGCCCGGTGACGATGCGCCGGGCCCCGCGGTCGCCTTCGCCCGGGGTCCGCACCGTGTACTCCTGGTAGTACCCGTTGGCCTCCCCGGGCAGTTCCCGCTCGAAATTGCCGAAGACGGCGCCGTCCTTGGCGTACGGGAAGGGGCCTCCCCGGTCGATGAGCACGAGGGTGGCCCGCGCTTCGGCGGGGAGCGCGGCCGCTGGGACGACCGGCAGGCCGCCGGCCCAGGAGGGGACCGCCGCGCCACCGCTCGCGGCCGTGGCGGCGGAGTCGCCGGGGGCGGCGGTGCCCGTCGACGAGCAGCCCGCCAGCAGGACCGTCAGACAGACCAGCAGTCCCGCGAGCAGGCGGCCCGCGAACGTGCGAGGGGACGGCCGCAGCAGCATGACGTCGATGCTGCCACGGCCGTCCCCTCGCGGCGCGCTCTGGGTGTTCTCCTCAGGGCCCGTCCGGGTCGGCCCGGTTCAGCGCCGGGCGCGGCGGCGGTCCCGCCGTCATCAGCGCGTCCGCGGCCGAGGTGTCCGTCACCAGACTGGTGACGAGCCCGGACCGCAGCACCGCGTCGATGGCGGCGGCCTTTCGCTGCCCGCCCGCTATGGCGACGACCTCGGGGATACGGCGCAGCCGGTCGGCCTCGACCGTGATGCAGCGCTCGCCGAGGTCACGCCCGACCCGCCGGCCCTCGGCGTCGAAGAGGTGCGCGGACATCTCGGCGGCGACACCGAGGGACGCGTAGTGGGCGCGCTCCTCGTCGCTGAGCATGTCGTGCACCGTGGAGATGCCCGGCTCCCACGAGCCGATGGAGACGCAGGCGACCGTGACCTTGTCGAAGTACTCGAAGGCGCGGGCGATCCCCGTCTGGTTGCGCAGCGCCGCCGCGGTGGCCGCGTCGGGCAGCAGCATCGGCGCGTAGATGGGGTGGGCGTCGCCGCCCGACACCTGCGCGGCGCGCCGGACCGCCTCGACGGAGCCGCGCTCGGCGGTACCCGCGTCGTACACCCCCGTCAGCTGCACCACGGTGCACGGCGGGAGCCGGTCGAGCGCCGCCGCCATGTGGATCGTGGAGCGGCCCCAGGCGAGACCGAGCACATCGCCCTCGTTGACGAGCTCGCCGAGCAGGTCGGCGGCCACCTCGCCGAGGTTCTCCGGGTCGGGCGACTCCTCGGCCTCGGCCGGGGACTCGACGACCACGGCGTGCCGCAGGCCGTAGCGGGCACGCAGCGCGTCCGAGCGCTCCGCGTCCAGCTCGGCCGGGACGCGGATCTCGATCCTCACGAGATCCCGTTCGAGAGCGGTCTCCAGGACCCGGGCCACCTTGAAGCGGCTGACGCCGAACTCCTCGGCGATCTGGATCTTGGATTTGCCCTCAAGGTAGAAGCGGCGGGCCATGGCCGCCGCCTGGACCAGCTCAGCGGGTCCCATCCGCATGGCTGACCGGCCCGCCGACATACCCGACACGGCGATCTCCTCACTTCTGTTCACACTCTGGATTCGCCGTTCATCCTTGCAGATCCGGCGCACTTGATCCGCCCTGATGGGCGGCGTTCACGTTCCCTTGGTTCAGTGGTCGCACGCCCACGACGCATGGGCCGTCGCCTCCTGTGCCTGGGTGCGCAGTGCACGTACCGCCTGGGCCGGGTCCGCCGCCCCGTACACCGCCGATCCGGCGACGAACACGTCGGCGCCCGCCTCCGCGCACCGCTCGATGGTGGACGCCGAGACACCGCCGTCGATCTGGAGCCACAGTTCCAGGCCGTGCTTGCTGATCAACTCGCGCGTGCGGCGGATCTTGGGGAGCATGATGTCAAGAAAGGCCTGACCCCCGAATCCGGGCTCGACCGTCATGATCAGCAACATGTCGAGCTCGGGCAGCAAGTCCTCGTACGGCTCGATGGGGGTCGCCGGCTTGAGCGCCATGGAGGCACGGGCACCCTTGGCCCGGATCTCACGGGCGAGCCGGACGGGCGCGGCGGCGGCCTCCACGTGGAAGGTTACGGAGCCCGCACCGGCTTCCACATACTGGGGAGCCCACCGGTCGGGGTCCTCGATCATCAGATGGCAGTCCAGCGGTGTGTCCGTCGCGCGGGCCAAAGACTCCACGACCGGCACCCCGAGCGTGAGGTTCGGTACGAAATGGTTGTCCATGACGTCGACATGGAGCCAGTCCGCGCCTTCCACCGCCCTTGCCTCCTCGGCAAGACGGGCGAAGTCGGCGGACAGGATGCTGGGGTTGATCTGCACGGCCATGCCCCAAGACTGCCATGTCCCGGGCCGGTTGCCCGCCTCGGTCCGGACCTGGGTTGTTCCGCGGATGTCCTACGACCCTCCGGCATGCCATGCTGGGCGGCCCAGCGGCGCCGCGTCCGACCTCGGGGGTGGGCATGAAGCAGCTCGACGCCTGGAAGCGGGCGGCCATCGGGATCGTGTGCGGACGCCGGTCCAAGTGGCTGGTCCTGGCCCTGTGGCTGCTCGTGCTCGTCTTCGTGGCACCGCTCGGCGCGAAGCTCAGTGACGCCCAGGACAACGACGCCCAGTCCTGGCTGCCGGGCTCGGCCGAGTCCACCCAAGTCCTCGACATCTCGAACGAGTTCCGGCCCGAGCAGATTCCCGCGGTCGTCGTCTACGCGCGCCCGGACGGTCTGACGGCACAGGACCGCCGGCAGATCGCCGAGGACGTCCAGCAGGTGAAGGCACTGCGGGAGCACGGCGTCCGCGGCGCGGAGACCCGGGGACCGGCCTTCGACCGGCCCGTGGATCCGCGCGCCGCGCAGATCTACGTCCCCATCACGATGGACGCGGCCGGCTGGCAGCGGATCTCCCCCGCCGTCGCCTCCATCCGCGACCAGGTGGGCAAAGGCGGCGACGGGCTCTCCGTGCACGTCACCGGGCCCGGCGGTACCGCCGCGGACTCCTCCAACGCCTTCAAGGGCATCGACTCGACCCTGCTCTACGCCGCGATGGCCGTCGTCGTCGTGATGCTGCTGATCACCTTCCGGAGCCCCACCCTGCTGTTCGTCCCGCTGCTCGGCGTGGTCGTCGCGCTGTTCACGGCGCAGGCGCTGATCTATCTGCTGGCGAAACACGCCGGTCTGACGGTCAACGGGCAGAGCGCGGGCATCCTGACGGTGCTGGTGTTCGGCGCGGGGACCGACTACGCGCTGCTGCTGGTCGCCCGCTACCGCGAGGAGCTGCGCCGCCACGAGGACCGCCACGAGGCGATGGCACTCGCCATGAACCGGGCCGGTCCGGCCATCCTCGCCTCCGGGGCGACGGTCGTGCTGAGCATGCTGGTGCTCCTGGTCGCCGAGATGAACTCGACGCGCGGTCTCGGACCGGTCGCGGCGATCGGCGTGGGCGTCGGCCTGCTGACCATGCTCACCCTCTTCCCCGCCCTGCTGCTGGTCTTCGGGCGCTGGATCTTCTGGCCCGCCGTCCCGCACGTCGGCTCGGCCGATCCGACCAAGAGCGGCGTCTGGGCGCGCATGGGCCGCCGGATCGCCCGCCGCCCCCGGACGACCTGGGTGGCCACGGCACTGGCGCTGGGGGTGCTGTCCCTGGGGCTGATCCAGTTGCGGGCCGCGGGCATCTCCAACGCCGACACCTTCACCGGGAGACCGGACTCGATCGTCGGCCAGGAGGTCTCGGCACGCTACTTCCCCGCGGGTGACGGGGATCCGCTGGTGATCGTGTCCAACACGGCGCAGGGCAGAGAGGTCGGCCGTACCGTGGCGGCGGACCCGGGGGTGGTGCCGACGAGCATCGGCGTGCCGCCGGGCACCGCGCCCGAGCACGGCGGCCGGGTGCTGTTCGAGGCGACGACCCGTGCCCCCTCCGACAGCGCGGCGGCGAAGGCCACCGTCGAGCGGGTGCGCGACGCGGTGCACGCCGTACCCGGCGCCGACGCGAAGGTGGGCGGCGGCTCGGCGGCCCTGCTCGACATGGAGAAGGCCCAGACGCACGACAACTACCTGGTGATCCCGCTCGTCCTGCTGGTGGTCCTGCTGGTCCTGAGCGTCCTGCTGCGCGCTCTGGTCGCTCCGCTCCTGCTGATCGGGACCGTGGTGCTGTCGCTGGCCACGGCCCTCGGTGTGAGCGCGCTGGCCTTCCGGCACATCTTCGACTACGCGGGCGAGGACGTGGCCTTCCCCCTGTTCGTCTTCGTGTTCCTGGTGGCGCTCGGCATCGACTACAACATCTTCCTGACGACGCGCATCCGCGAGGAGGCGGGGCACCGGGGGACTCGCGAGGGTGTGGTGACGGGGCTCGCCACCACCGGGGCGGTGATCACCTCCGCCGGTCTCGTCCTCGCGGGCACGTTCGCGGCCCTCGGCACCCTGCCGATCGTGGGCTTCGCGGAGATCGGCTTCGCGGTCGCCCTGGGCGTGCTCCTGGACACCTTCGTGGTGCGCTCGGTACTGGTCACCGCGCTCTTCCTCGACGTGGGCCCCAAGGTGTGGTGGCCCCACCGGCTCGCCCACGAGGACGGCGGCGTCCCGCCCCCGGACGCGGCCGAGCCGGACGCTCCCGGGGCCCCCGGAACACCCGGCGAAACCGAAGGACCCGGGCAGGCCTCGGACCCGGCTTCGCCGCCCGGCTGACGAAGCGAACCGCGACAGGCGGACGCGGTGGGCAGCGCGGCGCCGCCCACCGCGGGCCGGACGAAACCAACGGCCGGACGGGCCGGACGCGCCGGTCGCGCCGTGGGGTCAGCCGGTTCTGCGGATCAGGGCCAGGTACATCGCGTCCGTCCCGTGCAGATGCGGCCAGAGCTGTACGTCGGGGCCGTCCCCGAGGCCGGGCACGCCGGGCAGCAGCGGACGGGCGTCGAACAGTTCGGCGGAGCCGCCCTCGAAGTGCTTGAGGACGTCGTCGACGACCGCGCGGGTCTCGGCGAGGTGCGGCGAACAGGTCGCGTACCCGACGACACCACCGACCCGCACCGATTCGAGCGCCGTACGCAGCAGCCCGCGCTGGAGCGTCGCGAAGCCGTCGAGGTCCTCGGGGCGGCGACGCCAGCGGGCCTCGGGACGGCGGCGCAGCGCGCCCAGGCCCGTGCAGGGAACGTCCATGAGCACCCGGTCGAAGGTGCCGGGCCGCCACGGCGGGCGGGTCCCGTCGGCGGCGATGACCTGGTAGGGGCCGGGGTTCCCGGCGAGCGCCTTGGCGACGAGCCCGGCCCGGTGCGGCTGCTTCTCCGAGGCGAGCAGCGTCGCGCCTCGCCGGGCGGCGAGGCCCGCCAGCATCGCGGCCTTGCCGCCGGGTCCGGCGCAGCCGTCCAGCCAGGCCCGGTCGGGCCCGTCGAGCGGCGCGTTCGCGAGGGCGATCGCGACGAGCTGGCTGCCCTCGTCCTGGACGCCCGCGCGGCCCTCGCGGACGGCGTCGATGGCGCCCGGCTCCCCGCCCTCGGTGAGCCGCACGGCGTACGGCGACCAGCGCCCGGGCAGCGCCGAGTCCTCGTCGAGGGCGTCGAGGAGTTCCTCGGCGGTGGAGCGTCCGGGCCGGGCGACGAGGGTCACCTCGGGCCGCTCGTTGTCGGCCTCCAGCAGGTCCTCGATGCCGGCCCGGCCGCCGCCCAGCGAGTCCCACAGCGCGGAGACGACCCAGCGCGGGTGCGAGTGCACGACGGCGAGATGGTCCTCGGGGTCGTCGTCGTACGGCGGCGCGACCTGCTCCAGCCAGGCGTCGAGGTCCTGCCGCGCGACCTTGCGCAGCACGGCGTTCACGAACTTGGCCCGCCCGTCGCCGAGCACCACCCGGGCCAGCTCGACGGAGGCGGAGACGGCGGCGTGCGTGGGGATGCGGGTGCCGAGCAACTGGTGGACGCCGAGGCTGAGCACGTCGAGGACCGGCGGGTCGACCTCCCGCAGCGGCCGGTCGACACAGGCCGAGATGACGGCGTCGTACGTCCCCTGGCGGCGCAGCGTGCCGTACACCAGCTCGGTGGCGAGCGCCGCGTCCCGTGTGTCGAAGTCGCCCTTCTCCCGCGCCTTGCGCAGCAGCGGCGGCAGGACGAGGTTCGCGTACGCGTCCCGCTCGTCCACGGCCCGCAGCGCCTCGAAGGCGAGCATGCGGACCGGGTCCTTCTGGGGGCGGCGGTAGGGCTTGCCGGGCTTCTGCGGCCGACGGGGCTGCTCAGTCACGAAAAAGGTGCTCCGGATCCAGGAAAAAGATGCGCTTATCAGCGTACGCCGCAGGGCCGACGTCAGACGCCGAGGCGCTCGCCGGAGGCGATCCGCACCCCGCGGGCCCAGTCCGCCGCGCGCATCGGCTTCTTGCCCTGGGCCTGCACCCAGAGCAGCTCGACGGCGTACGAACCGGTGCCCACGTACACGTTGTTCTTGGCGACGAACAGCTCGCCGGGGGCCAGGTCCGTGCGGTCGGGCACCGTGGCGACCTGGATGAGCTTGAGCCGCTCGTCCCGGAAGACGGTCCAGGAGCCGGGGGCGGGAGTGCAGCCGCGCACCACGCGGTCGACGCGCAGCGCCGGGGCGGTCCAGTCGACGTGGGCGCTCTCGACGGTGATCTTCGACGCGGTGCTGATGCCGTCGGCGGGCTGCGGTACGGCCTTGAGCGTGCCGTCCTCGATCCCGTCCATCGTCGCGGCGAGCAGTCCCGATCCGGCGAAGGCGAGCCGCGTGAGCAGGTCCCCGCTGGTGTCGGTGGGCCGGATCTCCTCGGTGACGGTGCCGTACACCGGCCCCGAGTCGAGGCCCTCCTCGATCAGGAAGGTGGTGGCGCCGGTGATCTCGTCGCCGGCCATGATCGCGTGCTGGACGGGGGCGGCGCCGCGCCAGGCCGGCAGCAGGGAGAAGTGCAGGTTGACCCAGCCCTGGGCGGGGATGTCGAGGGCGACCCGGGGCAGCAGCGCCCCGTACGCGACGACGGGACAGCAGTCGGGGCCGATCTCCCGCAGCCTGGCCAGGAATTCCTCGTCCCGGGGCTTGGCGGGCTTGAGCACCTCGATCCCGGCCTCCTCCGCCCGCACGGCGACCGGACTCGCGACGAGCCGTCGCCCCCGTCCGGCCGGCGCGTCCGGCCGGGTCACGACTGCGGCCACCTCGTGCCGCCCGGAGGCGATCAGGGCGTCCAGGGCGGGAACGGCGACCTCGGGGGTACCTGCGAAGACGAGCTTCATGGGTGGCGGTTGGCCTCTCGGGCGGGAGCTCTTCCATCCCCCGCGCGCGTGCCGGTTCAGGCGGAGCACGGGGCAGCGCACCAGTCTATGCCGCGCGCGGCCCAAGGGCTCGGGGGTTCCGCACGGGGCCAAGGCCTCGGGCCCGCGCGGACGGTGCGGCCCGCGGATCACCACGTCGGGGGCGGTCCGCGCACCGGCGCGGGCGATGCGGTGCGGGCGGCGCGGGCGGTGCGGTGCGGGCGGCGCGGGCCGCCCAGCGGCCCGAGGGGGCGCGTCCACCCCACAACGGGGGGCGTACAGATGAGGACGCGCCCCGTGCATATGCCCCTGCGCCCCCGCAGCGTGACCACTCACCCGTCCACGCGTTGGTCAAGAAAGAGTTGACCACAGCGGGCTGCGGATGAGCGGTCCGATCCTTTTCAACGCCGGTTCGAGAGGCTTGTTCATGGCCGACCACGCAACCCACGACGCCCAGGCTCGGGCCAGCCTGCACTTGCTGGTGCGGGACATCGAGCGGGTCCGCCGGCAGGTGGACGCACTGCGCACGCTCACCGCCCAGTTGGGCAACGTCTACCGCCCGCGCCGTTCCGGCCCGTCCACGGGCTTCGTCGTCTACGGACGCGCTCCCGCCCCGACCGTCCGTCTCGCCCAGGAACTCCGGGACAGCGTCGAGACCCTGGTGACGGCCGCCGTGGACTTCGACCGCTCACTCGGCTTCTCCTGGGACGCGGTGGGCTCGGCCCTCGGGGTCACCAAGCAGGCGGTGCACCGCCGTTACGGCGCGCGCCGCGCCGCCGCCCAGGCCGCCGCCGAGGCGGAGCGGGCCACGGAGACGACCGACACGCGCGCGGTCGCCGTCAACACCGCCCTCCCCTCGATGCCGATCGTCCCCGCCGCCCGCTCGATGCCGACCCAGCCGACGGCCGGCAGCCCCACGCTCCGCGACGAGGTCAGGTCCACGGCCTTCCCGGCACCGCGCAACGGCTGACCGGCCCCCGAGACGGCAACTGCCTCCCGGCACAAAGGCCCCCGGGAGGCAGTCCTACGTCCGCCGCTCCCCCCTTGCTCCTCCCCCTCTGCGCCTCCCTGCACCTGCCTGCACCTGCCTGCACCTGCCTGCACCTGCCTGCACCTGCCTGCACTGGATCTCACCCGATGTCGGGCGGATCGATCCGGATCCTTATGGGCTCGCTCCCGCCGCGCGCCAGCCGCGCCGCCTGCGCGCTCTTCAGCGCGGCCGCCAGCGCGGCGCCGCTCCCCGGGGGCACCCGGACGAGCACCCGCTCCCCCGGTTCCCCGGGCGGCGGCCCACCGGGACGCCGGGGCCGCCCGGCCTCGCCGGCCGGCAGCGGCACGGGCCCCAACACCTCGGCGTCGGGCGGCAGTTCGGCGGCGGCGAGGAACCCGGCGAGCGCCTCCGGCGCCCCGGACACCGCCGCCATCCGGGAGACCGGCGGAAATCCCAGCTCGGCCCGCTCGGCGAGTTCACGCACCGCGTGCCCGACGGGATCCCACCGTACGAGCGCCTGCACGGGCCGCAGGGTCGGTTCGGCCACGACCACCACCGTGCCGCCCGCCCCCTGCGGACGGACCAGCGCGGCGGCCCCTGTCCAGCGGCGCAACGCGTCCTCCCCGGCCCGCAGATCGGGCCGTCCGAGCATCGCCCAGCCGTCCAGCAGCAGTGCCGCCGCGTAGCCGCCCTCGGCGACGGGCTCCGCCCCCGGCGTGCTCACCACCAGCGCGGGCGACGCCGGCACCGTGTCCAGCACCTGCTCCCGCCCGGACGTACGCACCGGCACCGCGGGGAAGGCCCTGCCCAGTTCCTCCGCGGTGCGTCGGGCGCCCACGACCTGAGCCCGCAGCCGGAACCCGCCGCACTCCTGGCAGTGCCAGGCCGCCTCGTCCCGCCCGCACCACGCGCAGCGCAGGGCCTGGGCGTCCTGCGCCTCCAGCGGCCCCGCGCAGTGCCGGCACCGGGCGGGAGCCCGGCACTGGGCACACGCCATCCGGGGCACATATCCCCGCCGGGGCACCTGGACCAGCACGGGCCCGTGCCGCAGCCCCTCCCTGACGGCCTGCCAGGCGAGCGTGGGCAGCCGGGCGGCCCGAGCGGCCTCGTCGCGCGCGAGATCTCCGTCGCCGACGGTCCGCACCATCGGAGCGGCGGCGCGCACCTGTTCCCGGTCCGCGGCCAGCGGCAGCGCCCAACCGCTCTCGATCAGTTGCGCCGCCTCCACCGTGCACGTCCAACTACCCAGCAGGAAGCCGCACTTGTCGCGCGAGGCCCGTAGTTCCAGCACCTCCCGGACATGCGGGAAGGGAGCGTTGTCATCGCTGTGTCCGGCGTCGCCGTCGTCCCAGACGACGACAAGTCCCAGATCCCGCACGGGCGCGAACATCGCGGCCCGGGTGCCGACCACGGCCCGTACCGACCCCCGTCGTACGGCGAGCCACTCGCGATAGCGCCTCTCCGGGCCGGCGTCGGCGGTCAGCACGGCGTGCCGGCCCTTCCCCAGCAGGGCCGTGAGCGCGGTGTCCACACGGGCGGCGGGCCGCCCGGCCGGTACGACGACGAGCGCGCCGCGCCCGGAGGCGAGTGTGGCCTGCACCGCGCGGGCGATCTCCTCGGCCCACTCGGGGCCGGGCAGCGCGGTCCACACGGCGCGCGGGGCACCGCCGGAGGCGAGCGAGGCGAGGAAGTCCGCGCCCCGCCCGTACCGCCGCCAGGTCCCGGGGTCGGGTGCGGTGGGGGGCGGCGGAGGCGCCGGCGACTCGCGGGCCTCGGCTCGGGCGTGCCGGGGCGGAACGGCCAGTTGCAGGACGTCGGCGAGTGATCCCGCGTACCGGTCGGCGACGGCACGGGCCAGTCCGAGCAGTTCGGGTCCGAGGACGGGCTCGGGCGAGACGACCTGCGCGAGGGCCGCCAGCGGCCCTGAGTAGTCGGACTCGGCGACCCGTTCGACGAGGAATCCGTCGATCAGACCGCCGCCCTCGCGCCGGCCGTCCCGCACATTGCGTCCGCCGGCACCGAACCGCACCCGCACCCGCACGCCCGGCCGCGCGGCCTCGTCCAGTTCCTCGGGCACGGCGTAGTCGAAGTAGCGGTCGAGGTGCAGCACCCCTTTGTCGACGAGCACCCGCGCGACCGGCAGCTCCTTCGCCAGCGCGGCTCCCCGCCACGTCCGCGGTTTCGCCTTCGGCGCCTTGGCCCGGCGCACGGTCTCCCGGATCAGCGCAAGCTGCTCGGGCGGCGCGCCGTCCGCGCCACCCGCGCCGTCCGCGCCCTCTGCCGGGTGCCCGTTCGCGCTGCTCACAGCAGTATTCCTACCAGACCGCACCGACAGCGCCGCCCGCCCGCGATCGGGCCGGCCGCGGATCGTGAACGCCCTCGGGGCGCCTTCGCCACGGCACCGGGCGGGACGACGGCGGTTCTCCCGAGATCCGGGCGGCAGCGGAACGTGATCCAGATTCACCGCACGCCATGGGCGTACTCCACCGAAGTAACCGCGGCCATCGCACCGGGAGATCACCAGCGTACGGACGACGGCCCGCCGGGACCGGAGGTTTCCGGGCAGCCGTGAGGCCCGGCACCCCGAGGGGTACCGGGCCTCACGGCTCTGACGAAGCCTTCGGGACTACAGGCCCACGGCCTTGCGCAGCGCTTCCACCCGGTCCGTGCGCTCCCACGTGAAGTCGGGCAGCTCGCGGCCGAAGTGACCGTACGCGGCGGTCTGCGCGTAGATCGGGCGGAGCAGGTCGAGGTCGCGGATGATGGCCGCCGGACGGAGGTCGAAGACGTCCGTGATGGCGGTCTCGATCTTCTCGGCGTCGACCTTGGCGGTGCCGAAGGTCTCGACGAACAGACCGACCGGCTCGGCCTTGCCGATGGCGTAGGCGACCTGGACCTCGCAGCGCGAGGCGAGGCCCGCGGCGACGACGTTCTTCGCGACCCAGCGCATGGCGTACGCGGCGGAGCGGTCGACCTTGGACGGGTCCTTGCCGGAGAAGGCGCCGCCGCCGTGGCGGGCCATGCCGCCGTACGTGTCGATGATGATCTTGCGGCCGGTGAGGCCGGCGTCGCCCATCGGGCCGCCGATCTCGAAGCGGCCGGTCGGGTTCACCAGCAGGCGGTAGCCCTCGGTCTCCAGCTTGATGCCGTCTTCGAGGAGGGCCTTCAGCTCCGGCTCCACCACGAACTCGCGGATGTCGGGAGCGAGCAGCGAGTCCAGGTCGATGTCCGAGGCGTGCTGCGAGGAGACGACGACGGTGTCCAGACGGACCGCCTTGTCGCCGTCGTACTCGATGGTGACCTGGGTCTTGCCGTCGGGACGCAGGTACGGGATGGTCCCGTTCTTGCGGACGTCGGACAGCCGGCGCGAGAGCTTGTGCGCGAGGTGGATCGGGAGCGGCATCAGGTTCGGGGTCTCGTCCGTCGCGTACCCGAACATCAGGCCCTGGTCGCCCGCGCCCTGCTTGTCCAGCTCGTCCTCGTCACCCTCGACACGGGACTCGTACGCCGTGTCGACACCCTGCGCGATGTCCGGGGACTGGGAGCCGATCGACACCGACACGCCACAGGACGCTCCGTCGAAGCCCTTCTTCGACGAGTCGTAGCCGATCTCGAGGATCTTGTCGCGAACGAGCTGGGCGATCGGCGCGTACGCCTTGGTCGTGACCTCTCCGGCCACGTGCACCAGGCCGGTCGTGATGAGCGTCTCCACGGCGACCCGGGATGTGGGGTCCTCGCGCAGGAGCGCATCGAGAATGGTGTCGCTGATCTGGTCAGCGATCTTGTCGGGGTGGCCCTCGGTCACGGACTCCGAGGTGAACAGGCGACGGGACACAACGCTCCCTGTGGTTGCAGCGGCTGCTGGCTGATCATTGGTGGACGGGACGGGGGCTGCGCCCGGCGTCGTCCGAGAACAGTTTATCGGTCGCACTCAGCCGCGGGACCCCTGTCTCGCCTCTCGAAACCCCTGTGACCTGCGGCACGGGCATTCTGCGCCATCTCCATCACTCTCCGCCAGACTCGCCACGCCCGTTTTTGCTGGCTTTGTGGTGACAGGAGGGATGGGTGAGCCTTCATACCAGTCGGTGTGTCACGAGGTCCCACACCGTCTCGGCCAGTGCTTCCTTGGGTCCGTGGGGCACCGGGGTCTCACTGCCGTCGGCCCCGAGCACCACCGCCTCGTTCTCCTCGGAACCGAAGGTCTTGCGCTCCCCCACCTCGTTCACCACGAGGAGATCGCAGCCCTTGCGTTCCAGTTTCGTCCGTCCGTTGGCGAGGACGTCGTCGGTCTCGGCGGCGAATCCCACGACGATCTGGCCGGGGCGACCCCGGTCCTTGGCGATCTCGGCGAGGATGTCCGGATTGCGGACGAGGACGATCGGCTCGGGCTCCTGACCGTCCTTCTTCTTGATCTTTCCGGCGGCGTAGACCTCCGGGCGGAAGTCCGCCACCGCGGCGGCCATCACCACCACGTCGGCGTCCGGGGCCGCCTTCAGCACCGCCTCACGCATCTGCACGGCGGTTCCGACCTGGACCACGTCGACCCCGGCCGGGTCCGCGAGGCCCGTGTTCGCCGCGATCAGCGTGACCCGGGCGCCGCGGGCGGCGGCGGTACGGGCGAGGGCGTACCCCTGCTTGCCGGAGGAGCGGTTGCCGAGGAAGCGGACGGGGTCCAGGGGCTCGCGGGTGCCGCCCGCGCTGACGACGACATGGCGGCCGGCGAGATCCGGTTCGGCGACCCCACGGGCGAGCACGCGGCGGCAGACCTCGAAGATCTCCCCCGGGTCGGGCAGCCGCCCCTTGCCGGTGTCCACGCCGGTCAGCCGCCCCACGGCGGGCTCGATCACCACGGCACCGCGCCGCCGAAGGGTGGCCACGTTCTCCTGCGTCGCCGGGTGCTCCCACATCTCGGTGTGCATGGCGGGCGCGAAGACGACCGGGCAGCGGGCGGTGAGCAGGGTGTTGGTGAGGAGGTCGTCGGCCAGTCCGTGGGCGGCCTTGGCCAGCATGTCGGCCGTCGCCGGGGCGACCACCACCAGATCGGCGTGCTGCCCGATGCGGACGTGCGGGACCTCGTGGACGTCCGACCAGACCTCGGTGGAGACGGGATGGCCCGAGAGCGCGGACCAGGTGGCGGCGCCGACGAAGTGCAGCGCGGACGCGGTGGGCACGACGCGCACGTCGTGGCCCGACTCCGTCAGTCGTCGCAGCAGCTCACAGGCCTTGTACGCGGCGATGCCACCGCTGACCCCCAGAACGACCTTCGGCTTGTCCACCGTCTCTCCCCGGCTCGGAAACGTACGACTCCATGACACACCACAGGCCCGGCAGTCGCGCCGCCGGGCCTGGGATGAGCAAATGAACGACTACTGGGCGGGGCCTTCGACGGCCTCGGAGGTCAGCAGACCCGCGTTGATCTCGCGCAGGGCGATCGACAGCGGCTTCTCGTGGACGTGGGTGTCGACGAGCGGACCGACGTACTCGAGGAGGCCCTCGCCGAGCTGCGAGTAGTACGCGTTGATCTGGCGGGCACGCTTGGCCGCGTAGATCACCAGGCTGTACTTCGAGTCGGTGGCCTCGAGAAGCTCGTCGATCGGAGGGTTGATGATGCCCTCGGGAGCAGTGATGGAAGAGGACACGCTCTGCCTTCCGAAAGGTGGAAATTGACCTGAAAGATCAAACAACTTCCACCAAGGCTAGCAGCTCACGCGCCACGTCCTCGACGGAGGTGTTGACCAGGGTGACATCGAACTCCGGCTCGGCCGCCAGTTCGATCTTGGCCGCCTCCAGGCGGCGCTCGATCACCGCGGGCGCTTCGGTGCCTCGTCCGGTGAGCCTGCGGACCAATTCCTCCCAGGAGGGCGGGGCCAGGAACACCAGCAGCGCGTCCTCCATGGACTCGCGGACCTGCCGGGCACCCTGGAGGTCGATCTCCAGGAGGAGCGGCGCTCCCGACTCCAGGTGCTCCAGGACGGCCGCACGCGGGGTCCCGTAGCGATTGCCGGCGAATTCGGCCCACTCCAGGAGCTCGCCGTTGGCGATCAGCTTGTCCATCTCATCGTCTGTGACGAAGAAGTAGTGGACTCCGTGCTTCTCACCGGGGCGGGGCTTGCGGGTCGTCGCCGACACCGAGAGCCAGACCTCGGGGTGTTCCTTGCGCATATGAGCGACGACCGTGCTCTTGCCGACCCCTGAGGGGCCGGAGAGCACGGTCAGCCGCGGACGTACGTCCGGGGGCACGGGGGTCGTCCCCCGGAATGTTGCAGCCATACAGCGATTATTCCAGCAATCCCGGGGTGTCCAGGACTCAGGCGCCGGAACCGCCGAACTCGCGCTCCAAAGAGGCGATCTGGTTCGAGCCGAGACCGCGAACACGACGGCTCTCGGAGATCCCGAGTCGCTCCATGATCTGCTTGGCGCGGACCTTGCCCACGCCCGGCAGGGACTCCAGGAGAGCGGAGACCTTCATCTTGCCGACGACGTCGTTCTCCTGGCCCTGCTTGATGACCTCGTGAAGGGACGCGCCGGAGTGCTTGAGTCGATTCTTGACCTCGGCCCGCTCCCGGCGAGCCGCGGCGGCCTTTTCGAGCGCGGCTGCGCGCTGTTCAGGGGTAAGGGGCGGAAGAGCCACGCCTACGTCACCTCGGATGTCGAACTGTCGGATACGGACCGGTGAGGAACCTAGTCGCCCCACACCTGGGAGCTACGAGCAACACGCTTGCCCGATCCCTCCCACAGCCCCCTTGAGGCCGCGGGAGGTGCCCCACTCGACGGAGACTAGCGGGCAAGTGCGCCGGAGTCAGCGAGAACAGAGGAAAAGTCCTGGTCAGCCTCCCTGGGGCCCGACATTTCCGACATAACTCCCCGGATTTGAGAATGTATTCAGACTCGGGGCACCCGCGGGACACTCGTGGGAGGACTGTCGAACGGCTGTCGGAGGACTCAGGCGGCCGCCACGGCCGCCCTGATCTCCTCCGCGAACCCCTCCGCGGACTCGCGCAGGGCCATCACGTCGGGACCGTGACGCAGAACACCCCGGCTCACGTTCGGGACGACATTGCGCACGGCGGATCCGAAGACACCCGCCAGATCGGCCGCCGTCGCTCCCTGGGCACCGATGCCGGGCGCCAGGAGCGGGCCGTTGATGTCCAGGTCGTACGAGGAGAGATCGCCCAGCGTGGCGCCGACGACCGCTCCGAAGGAACCGAGCGGCCGCTCGTCCGCGTTCTCGGCGGCGAGGTGCCCGAGCATCGTCGCTCCGACGGTGCGTCCGTCCGCCCGGACGGCGTGCTGCACCTCGCCGCCCTCCGGGTTCGAGGTGAGCGCGAGGACGAAGAGACCCGCACCGCTCTCGCGCGCCAGTTCCACCGCCGGCTTCAGCGAGCCGTAGCCCAGGTACGGCGAGACGGTCAGCGCGTCCGAGAACAGCGGCGCGTCCTTGCGCAGGAAGGTCTCGGCGTACGCGGCCATGGTCGAGCCGATGTCGCCGCGCTTGGCGTCCATCACGACCAGCGCCCCGGCCGCACGCGCCTGTTCGACCGACTTCTCCAGGACGGCGATCCCGCGCGACCCGAACCGCTCGAAGAACGCGCTCTGCGGCTTCAGGACGGCGACCCGCTCGGCCAGCGCCTCCACGACCGTGCGGCTGAAGCGCTCCAGACCCGCGATGTCGTCGCCGAGCCCCCAGTCGGCGAGCAGGGAGGCGTGCGGGTCGATGCCCACGCACAGGGGACCGCGCTCGTCCATGGCGCGGCGAAGGCGCGCGCCGAAGGGTTCCAGTCTCATACGGGCTTCCTCACGTCGGCGCCGACCGCGTCGGCGAGGGTGGCGTACGGGCTCGTCCGCAGGCGGGAGGCGAGCCCCTTGTGGATGGCGCGGCCCCAGAAGGGGCCCTCGTAGACGAAGGCGCTGTAGCCCTGCACCAGCGTGGCGCCGGCCAGGATGCGCTGCCAGGCGTCCTCGGCGTTCTCGATGCCGCCGACGCCCACCAGGGTGACGCGGTCGCCCACGCGCGCGTAGAGGCGGCGCAGCACCTCCAGGGAGCGTGACTTGAGCGGCGCTCCGGACAGGCCCCCGGTCTCCTTCACCACCGAGGGGTCGGACGTCAGACCGAGCCCCTCGCGCGCGATGGTCGTGTTCGTGGCGATGATCCCGTCGAGGCCGAGTTCGACGGCGAGGTCGGCGACCGCGTCGATGTCCTCGTCGGCGAGGTCGGGCGCGATCTTGACCAGCAGCGGGACGCGCCGGCCGGTGACCGCGCGGTCGGCTGCCTCACGGACGGCGCCGAGCAGCGGGCGCAGCGCCTCGGTGGCCTGGAGGTTGCGCAGCCCGGGGGTGTTCGGGGACGACACGTTCACGACGAGGTAGTCGGCGTGCCGGGCGAGGCGTTCGGCCGACTTCACGTAGTCACCGACGGCCTCCTCCTCCGGGACGGCCTTGGTCTTGCCGATGTTGACGCCCACGACGGTCCGGAAGACGGGCGTACGGGCCGCCAGGCGCTCGGAGACGGCCGCGGAGCCCTCGTTGTTGAATCCCATGCGGTTGATCAGCGCGCGGTCCGGCACGAGGCGGAACAGCCGCTTCTTGGGGTTGCCGGGCTGGGGCTCCCCGGTGACCGTGCCGATCTCGATGTGGTCGAAGCCGAGCATCGACATGCCGTCGATGGCCACGGCGTTCTTGTCGAAGCCCGCCGCGAGGCCGAAGGGCCCGTGCATGCGCAGGCCGAGCGCCTCGGTGCGCAGTTCCTCGTAGCGCGGCGCGAGCACGGCGGCGACGAAGGTGCGCAGGACGGGGACGCGGGCGACGAGGCGGATCCAGCGGAAGGCGAGGTGGTGGGCCTGCTCCGGGTCCATCCGCTTGAAGACGAGGTCGAAGAAGAGCTTGTACATGATCATGTCCTCGAAAGAGCCCGGTGAGGGGCGCCTCTTGAAGGGGCAGGGGGCCGCATGAAGAGGGGGACACCGTTTTCCGGTGTCCCCCTCAGGGCCGCTAGTCGCGCGAGGCGATCAGATGCTCGGCGTGTTCCTGGAGCGAGCGCACGCCCACGTCTCCGCGGTTGAGCGCGTCGATGCCCTGGACGGCGGCGGCGAGCGCCTGCACCGTCGTCAGGCAGGGGACCGACCGGGCCACGGCCGCCGTGCGGATCTCGTAGCCGTCGAGGCGGCCGCCGGTGCCGTACGGCGTGTTGACGATGAGGTCGACCTCGCCGTCGTGGATGAGCTGGACGATGGTCTTCTCGCCGTTCGGGCCCTCGCCCTCGCTCTGCTTGCGCACGACCGTGGCGTGGATGCCGTTGCGCTTGAGCACCTCGGCCGTGCCGGAGGTGGCCATCAGCTCGAAGCCGTGGGCGACGAGTTCGCGCGCCGGGAAGATCATCGAGCGCTTGTCCCGGTTGGCGACCGAGATGAAGGCGCGGCCCTTGGTGGGCAGCGGGCCGTAGGCGCCCGCCTGCGACTTGGCGTACGCCGTCCCGAAGACCGAGTCGATGCCCATGACCTCGCCGGTGGAGCGCATCTCCGGTCCGAGCACCGTGTCGACGCCGCGTCCGTGGATGTCGCGGAACCGCGACCACGGCATGACGGCCTCCTTGACGGAGATCGGCGCGTCGAGCGGCAGGGTGCCGCCGTCGCCGTTCGCCGGGAGCAGGCCCTCGGCGCGCAGCTCGGCGACGGTCGCGCCCAGCGAGATGCGGGCGGCGGCCTTCGCGAGCGGCACCGCGGTCGCCTTCGAGGTGAAGGGGACGGTGCGCGAGGCGCGCGGGTTGGCTTCGAGGACGTAGAGGATGTCGCCGGCCATCGCGAACTGGATGTTGATCAGGCCGCGGACGCCGACGCCCTTGGCGATGGCCTCCGTCGAGACGCGCAGCCGCTTGATGTCGAACCCGCCGAGGGTGATCGGCGGGAGCGCGCACGCCGAGTCGCCGGAGTGGATGCCGGCCTCCTCGATGTGCTCCATGACGCCGCCGAGGTAGAGCTCCTCGCCGTCGTACAGCGCGTCGACGTCGATCTCGATCGCGTCGTCGAGGAAGCGGTCGACCAGGACCGGCCGGGAGGGGCTGATCTCGGTCGACTCGGCGATGTACGAGGACAGCCGCGTCTCGTCGTACACGATCTCCATGCCGCGGCCGCCGAGGACGTACGAGGGCCGGACGAGGACGGGGTAGCCGATCTCGTCGGCGATGGCCTTGGCCTCGGTGAAGGTGGTGGCGGTGCCGTGCTTGGGGGCCGGCAGCCCCGCCTCCGCGAGGACCCGCCCGAAGGCGCCGCGGTCCTCGGCGGCGTGGATCGCCTCGGGCGGGGTGCCGACGACCGGCACGCCGTTGTCCTTGAGCGCCTGCGCCAGACCGAGCGGGGTCTGGCCGCCGAGCTGCACGATCACACCGGCGATCGGACCGGCCAGCGACTCCGCGTGCACGATCTCCAGCACGTCCTCCAGCGTCAGCGGCTCGAAGTACAGGCGGTCGGAGGTGTCGTAGTCCGTGGAGACGGTCTCGGGGTTGCAGTTGACCATCACGGTCTCGTAGCCCGCGTCGCTGAGCGCGAAGGAGGCGTGGACGCAGGAGTAGTCGAACTCGATGCCCTGGCCGATGCGGTTCGGGCCGGAGCCCAGGATGATCACCGCGGGCTTCTCGCGCGGCGCGACCTCGGACTCCTCGTCGTAGGAGGAGTAGAAGTACGGCGTCTTGGCCGCGAACTCGGCGGCGCAGGTGTCGACCGTCTTGTAGACCGGGCGCACGCCCAGCGCGTGCCGCACCTCGCGGACGACGTCCTCGCGCAGCCCGCGGATCTCGGCGATCTGGACGTCGGAGAAGCCGTGCCGCTTGGCCTCGGCGAGCAGCTCGGGGTCGAGTTTGGCGACGGCGGCCAGGTCGTCCGCGATCTCCTTGATCAGGAACAGCTGGTCGACGAACCAGGGGTCGATCTTCGTGAACTCGAAGACCTCCTCCTGGGTGGCGCCCGCGCGGATGGCCTGCATGACGGTGTTGATGCGGCCGTCGGTGGGACGGACGGCCTCGCGCAGCAGCTCGGCCTTGTCACCGGGTTCACCCACGAAGGTGAACTGGCTGCCCTTCTTCTCCAGCGAGCGCAGCGCCTTCTGCAGCGCCTCGGTGAAGTTGCGGCCGATCGCCATGGCCTCGCCGACCGACTTCATGGTGGTCGTCAGGGTGGAGTCGGCGGACGGGAACTTCTCGAAGGCGAAGCGCGGGGCCTTCACGACGACGTAGTCGAGGGTCGGCTCGAAGGACGCCGGGGTCTTCTCGGTGATGTCGTTGGGGATCTCGTCGAGCGTGTAGCCGACGGCGAGCTTGGCCGCGATCTTGGCGATCGGGAAGCCGGTCGCCTTGGAGGCGAGCGCCGAGGACCGGGAGACGCGCGGGTTCATCTCGATGACGATGATGCGGCCGTCCTCGGGGTTGACCGCGAACTGGATGTTGCAGCCGCCGGTGTCCACGCCGACCTCGCGGATGATCGCGATGCCGATGTCGCGCAGCCGCTGGTACTCGCGGTCGGTGAGTGTCATGGCCGGGGCGACGGTGATGGAGTCGCCGGTGTGGACGCCCATGGGGTCGAAGTTCTCGATGGAGCAGACGACCACGACGTTGTCGTTCTTGTCGCGCATCAGCTCCAGTTCGTACTCCTTCCAGCCGAGGATGGACTCCTCCAGGAGCACCTCGGTGGTCGGGGAGAGCGTGAGGCCCTGTCCGGCGATGCGGCGCAGCTCCTCCTCGTCGTGGGCGAAGCCGGAGCCGGCGCCGCCCATGGTGAAGGAGGGCCGGACGACGACGGGGTAGCCGCCGAGCGTGTCGACGCCGTTGATGACGTCGTCCATGGTGTGGCAGATGACGGAGCGGGCGGACTCGCCGTGCCCGATCTTCGCGCGGACGGCCTCGACGACACCCTTGAAGAGGTCGCGGTCCTCGCCCTTGTTGATGGCCTCGACGTTGGCGCCGATCAGCTCGACGCCGTACTTCTCCAGCACACCCTGCTCGTGCATGGAGATCGCGGTGTTGAGGGCCGTCTGGCCGCCGAGGGTCGGCAGCAGGACGTCGGGGCGCTCCTTGGCGATGATCTTCTCGACGAACTCGGGGGTGATCGGCTCGACGTAGGTGGCGTCGGCGATCTCCGGGTCGGTCATGATCGTCGCCGGGTTGGAGTTGACGAGGATGACCCGCAGGCCCTCGGCGCGCAGGACACGGCACGCCTGGGTGCCGGAATAGTCGAACTCGGCGGCCTGGCCGATGACGATCGGGCCGGAGCCGATGACCAGGACGGACTGGATATCGGTGCGCTTAGGCACGCTGGCCCTCCATCGGGACTGTTTCCATCAAAGACGTGAAGCGGTCGAACAGGTAGGCCGCGTCGTGCGGTCCTGCCGCCGCTTCCGGGTGGTACTGGACGCTGAAGGCCGGCTGGTCGAGCAGCTGGAGGCCCTCCACCACGTTGTCGTTGAGGCAGACGTGGGAGACCTCGGCGCGGCCGTAGGGCGTCTGGGAGACCTCGTCGAGCGGGGCGTCGACGGCGAAGCCGTGGTTGTGCGCGGTGACCTCGACCTTGCCGGTCGTACGGTCCTGCACGGGCTGGTTGATGCCGCGGTGGCCGTACTTCAGCTTGTACGTGCCGAAGCCGAGGGCCCGGCCGAGGATCTGGTTGCCGAAGCAGATGCCGAAGAGCGGGGTCTTGCGGGAGAGGACCTCCCGCATGACGGCGACGGGACCGTCGGCGGTCGCCGGGTCGCCGGGGCCGTTGGAGAAGAACACGCCGTCCGGGTTCACGGCGTAGATGTCCTCGGCGGTGGCCGTCGCGGGCAGCACGTGCACCTCGATGCCGCGTTCGGCCATCCGGTGCGGGGTCATGCCCTTGATGCCGAGGTCCACGGCGGCGACGGTGAACCTCTTCTCGCCGATCGCGGGAACGACGTACGGCTCCTTGGTGGCGACCTCCGCGGCGAGGTTCGCGCCCTTCATCTCGGGCGCCTGGCGCACCTCGGCGAGCATGGTGCCCCCGTCGGGCAGCGCGTTGCCGGAGAAGATGCCGACGCGCATGGCTCCGCGCTCACGCAGATGGCGGGTGAGGGCGCGGGTGTCGATGCCGCTGATGCCGACGACGCCCTGGCTGCGCAGTTCCTCGTCCAGCGAGCGCCGCGACCGCCAGTTGGAGGGCACGCGCGCGGGGTCGCGGACGACGTATCCGGCGACCCAGATCCGCCCCGACTCGGGGTCCTCGTCGTTGACGCCGGTGTTGCCCACGTGCGGGGCGGTCATCACGACGACCTGGCGGTGGTACGACGGGTCCGTCAGGGTCTCCTGGTAGCCGGTCATCCCGGTGGAGAACACGGCTTCGCCGAAGGTCACCCCCACGGCCCCGTAGGAGCGGCCGCGGAAGACCCGGCCGTCCTCCAGGACGAGCACGGCGGGAAGCGCCTTTTCCCTCTGCGAGGCGTTCCCCTGAGTGGAGGTCGTCATCGTGCGCCTTCCGTTTCCGTCTTGTTGATCATGTCGTTCAGGGTGTCGACCCATTCGTTGTGCTCGGCCGCGCGGTCCGAGCGGAATCCGGAGTCGAGGAGCCTGTCGCCGTGCGCCCAGGTGACCACGAGGAGCCCGCCCTCGGTGAGGACCTTGCCCGCGATGCCCTTGTCGAGCCGTGCCTCGCGCAACTGCGAGGCCGGGACGAAGAAGTCGTCCGCGCCGGGGCGTACGACGTCCAGTCCGGCGTCCGTCAGGGTGAGCTCGGCCCGGCTGCGGGTGCCCAGGCCGTGCGCCACGATGCGGTCGAGCCACTGTCCGGCGGTGGTGGAGCCGTGGTAGCGGCCGCTCATGCTCAGTCTGGCCGGGCCGGTGTCTTCCGGCGCGGTGGGAAGCTCGGGCAGGTCGCCCTGGAGGGTGCCACGCCACTTCCAGCCCTCGCGCATCAGCCAGTAGACGAGCGCGACGAAGAGGGCGAGGCCGACGAGCCAGCCGATCCGGGCGGACCAGTCGGTCACTTCCGCGGACTTCTGTCCGGCGGCGGCCAAGGAGATGAGAGGTGTCACGCGAGCTTCCCGTCGACGAGGGTGGCCTTGCCCCGCAGCCAGGTGTGGGTGACCCGGCCCGGCAGCTCACGGCCCTCGTAGGGGGTGTTGCGGCTGCGCGAGGCGAAGCCAGCGGGATCCACGGTCCCACGGTATGCCGTGTCGACGAGCGTGAGGTTGGCGGGCTCACCCTCCGAGACGGGGCGTCCATGGCCGGTGGCCCCGCCGATCAGCGCGGGCTTGACGGACATGCGGTCGGCGACGCCGGCCCAGTCGAGCAGTCCGGTCTCGACCATCGTCTGCTGGACGACGGACAGCGCGGTCTCCAGGCCGACCATGCCCATGGCGGCGGCGGCCCACTCGCAGTCCTTGTCCTCGTGCGGGTGCGGCGCGTGGTCGGTGGCGACGATGTCGATCGTGCCGTCGGCCAGCGCCTCGCGCAGCGCCAGGACGTCCCGCTCGGTGCGCAGCGGCGGGTTGACCTTGTAGACCGGGTTGTACGACCGGACCAGTTCGTCGGTCAGGAGCAGGTGGTGCGGGGTGACCTCGGCGGTGACATCGATGCCGCGGGACTTGGCCCAGCGGACGATCTCGACGGAACCCGCGGTCGACAGGTGGCAGATGTGGACGCGGGAGCCGACGTGCTCGGCGAGCAGGACGTCGCGGGCGATGATCGACTCCTCGGCCACCGCGGGCCAGCCGCCGAGTCCGAGCTCCGCGGAGACGACGCCCTCGTTCATCTGGGCGCCCTCGGTGAGGCGGGGCTCCTGCGCGTGCTGGGCGACGACGCCGCCGAAGGCCTTCACGTACTCCAGCGCGCGGCGCATCATCACCGCGTCGTCGACGCACTTGCCGTCGTCGGAGAAGACCGTGACTCCGGCCGCGGACTCGTGCATGGCGCCCAGCTCGGCGAGCTTCTTGCCCTCCAGGCCGACGGTGACGGCGCCGATCGGCTGCACGTCGCAGTAGCCGTGCTCCCGGCCGAGCCGGTAGACCTGCTCGACCACGCCGGCGGTGTCGGCGACGGGGAAGGTGTTGGCCATGGCGAACACGGCCGTGAAGCCGCCGCTCGCCGCCGCGCGCGTGCCGGTCAGCACGGTCTCGGAGTCCTCGCGGCCGGGCTCGCGCAGATGGGTGTGCAGGTCGACGAGGCCCGGCAGTAGGACCTTGCCGTCGGCCTCGACGACCTCGGCGCCCTCGGCGGACAGCCCGGTGCCGACGGAGGCGATCGTGTCGCCGTCGATCAGGACGTCCTGCGGCTCGCCGCCGAGCACCCTCGCACCACGGATCAGGATCTTGCTCATGTGCTTACTTCTCCTCGGTACGGGTGTGGGTGACGGCGGGTTCGTTGCCGCCCAGGAGCAGGTACAGGACGGCCATGCGGATGGAGACACCGTTGGCGACCTGCTCGACGACGGTGCAGCGCTCGGAGTCGGCGACCTCGGCGGTGATCTCCATGCCGCGGACCATCGGGCCGGGGTGCATCACGATGGCGTGCTCCGGCATTTTCGCCATGCGCTCGCCGTCGAGCCCGTAGCGACGCGAGTACTCGCGCTCGGTCGGGAAGAACGCCGCGTTCATCCGCTCGCGCTGCACGCGCAGCATCATCACGGCGTCGGACTTGGAGAGGGTGCTGTCGAGGTCGTACGAGATCTCGCAGGGCCAGCTCTCCACGCCGACCGGCACCAGGGTGGGCGGCGCGACGAGGGTGACGTCGGCGCCGAGGGTGTGCAGCAGGTCGACGTTGGAGCGGGCGACGCGGCTGTGCAGGACGTCGCCGACGATCGTGATGCGCTTGCCGGCCAGGTCCTGGCCGATCCCGGCGTCCCGGCCGACGAGGCGGCGGCGCATGGTGAAGGCGTCGAGCAGGGCCTGCGTGGGGTGCTGGTGGGTGCCGTCGCCCGCGTTGATGACGGCGGCGTCGATCCAGTCGGAGGTGGCGAGCCGGTAGGGGGCTCCGGAGGCGCCGTGCCGGATGACGACGGCGTCGACGCCCATGGCCTCCAGGGTCTGGGCGGTGTCCTTGAGTGACTCGCCCTTGGAGACGCTCGACCCCTTGGCGGTGAAGTTGATGACGTCCGCGGAGAGGCGCTTCTCGGCGGCCTCGAAGGAGATCCGGGTGCGGGTCGAGTCCTCGAAGAAGAGGTTGACCACGGTGCGGCCGCGCAGGGTCGGCAGCTTCTTGATCGGCCGGTCTGCGACCCGGGCCATCTCCTCGGCGGTGTCGAGGATCAGGACGGCGTCGTCGCGGGTGAGGTCGGCGGCCGAGATGAGATGACGCTGCATCTGTCAGGCTCCGTAAGGAAGTTCAGGGAGGATTCGGGCATGCGGGCGCGCGGGAGCGCACTCGGTGGCGGGGACCGGAGTGCTACTGGGGCTCGCCCGGGGAGGTCCGCTTGGCACCGAGCAGCACGGTGTCGCGACCGTCCTCCTCGGCGAGCTGGACCTTGACCGTCTCCCGCAACGACGTGGGGAGGTTCTTGCCGACGTAGTCGGCGCGGATGGGCAGTTCGCGGTGGCCCCGGTCGACCAGGACGGCGAGCTGCACGGCGCGCGGGCGGCCGATGTCGTTCAGCGCGTCGAGCGCGGCGCGGATGGTGCGGCCGGAGAAGAGCACGTCGTCGACGAGGACGACGAGGCGGCCGTCGATGCCGTCACCGGGGATCTCGGTGCGGGCCAGCGCACGCGGCGGGTGCATGCGCAGGTCGTCGCGGTACATGGTGATGTCGAGGGAGCCGACCGGGATCTTGCGGTCGGTGATCTCCTGGAGCTTCTCGGCCAGTCTGCGGGCCAGGAAGACACCCCGGGTCGGAATGCCGAGGAGCACCACGTCGTCGGCGCCCTTGGCGCGTTCGACGATCTCGTGGGCGATGCGCGTCAGCACCCGTTCGATGTCGGGAGCCTCCAGAACGGGCCGCGCATCGGCTTCGTACTGCTGCCTGTCGTGCTGAGTGTCCATAGGAAACGGACCTCCTTCTCCGCCTCACGGGACGGATCATTAAAGGACGTCGGAATTGCGCCATCAACGCTACCAGCCCGGCAACGCACCTGATCACATCCCTTTGAGCCACCTCCGGCGACACCCGTGCGGGGGCCGGTCGAAAATCCTTCGGCTTGACGGGGGAGAGTAACGCTGCGTAACCTCACAGTGAGTCACCAGCCGCGCGGCGGAGCCGCACGTTGATACAGCGTCCGGGGAGCTATATGTCCAGCGAATACGCCAAACAGCTCGGGGCCAAGCTCCGCGCCATCCGCACCCAGCAGGGCCTTTCCCTCCACGGAGTGGAGGAGAAGTCCCAGGGACGCTGGAAGGCGGTCGTGGTCGGTTCGTACGAGCGCGGCGACCGCGCTGTCACCGTGCAGCGCCTTGCCGAGCTGGCGGACTTCTACGGGGTTCCGGTCCAGGAGCTGCTGCCCGGCACCACTCCGGGCGGGGCCGCCGAGCCGCCGCCGAAGCTGGTCCTCGACCTTGAGCGGCTGGCGCACGTGCCGGCCGAGAAGGCGGGCCCGCTGCAGCGCTACGCGGCGACGATCCAGTCCCAGCGCGGCGACTACAACGGCAAGGTGCTGTCGATCCGCCAGGACGACCTGCGCACCCTCGCCGTGATCTACGACCAGTCCCCCTCGGTCCTGACCGAGCAGCTGATCAGCTGGGGCGTCCTGGACGCGGACGCGCGCCGCGCGGTCGCCCACGACGAGGGCTGAATCCCTTAGGACAGCTCTGCAGAAACGTGCCGCCGGGGTGGCCGGAACCTGACGGTTCCGGCCACCCCGGCGGCCGTCTGCGGGCCTCGGGAGCCTTCGAGGTACCGGAACGCCGAGAACCCGCACGGGAACGCCGGAGGGCCCGCAGCACGATCGCTGCGGGCCCTCCGGCGTTCCGTACGTCCCCTCCGGGCCGTACGGCTACGGCTGTCGGCTAGTCCTCGTCGCGGCGGAGCGACGGCTTCAGGTCCTTCAGCCGGCCCAGCAGGCCGTTCACGAACGAGGGCGACTCGTCCGTGGAGAACTCCTTCGCCAGCTGCACCGCCTCGTCGAGCACCACGGCGTCCGGGGTCTCGTCGACCCAGATCAGCTCGTAGGCACCGAGGCGCAGGATGTTGCGGTCGACGACCGGCATCCTGTCCAGCGTCCAGCCGACGGCGTACTGCGCGATGAGCTCGTCGATCCGCCTCACCTTGGTGGCGTAACCCTCGACCAGCTGCATCGTGAACTCGCTGACCGGCGGCTGCCGGGTGTCTGACCGGGAGTGCCGGATCCAGTCCGCGAGGACCGTCAGGACGTCCACGCCGCGCTGGTCGCCCTCGAAGAGAATCTGGAAGGCGCGCTTGCGGGCCGTGTTGCGGGCAGCCACGGTTAGCTGTTCACCCGGCCGAGGTAGTCGCTGGTGCGGGTGTCGACCTTGATCTTCTCACCGGTGGTGATGAAGAGCGGGACCTGGATCTGGTGGCCGGTCTCCAGGGTGGCGGGCTTGGTGCCACCGGTGGAGCGGTCGCCCTGGACGCCCGGCTCGGTCTCCTGGATGACCAGCTCGACGGCGGCCGGCAGCTCGACGAAGAGCACCTCGCCCTCGTGCTGGGCGACGCTGGCCGTGAAGCCCTCGATGAGGAAGTTGGCAGCGTCGGCGACGGCCTTGCGTTCGACCATGAGCTGGTCGTACGTCTCCATGTCCATGAAGACGAAGTACTCGCCGTCCATGTAGGAGAACTGCATGTCGCGCTTGTCGATCGTGGCCGTCTCGACCTTGACGCCGGCGTTGAACGTCTTGTCGACGACCTTGCCGGAGAGCACGTTCTTCAGCTTGGTGCGCACGAAGGCCGGGCCCTTGCCGGGCTTGACGTGCTGGAACTCGACGACGGACCAGAGCTGGCCTCCGTCGAGCTTGAGCACCAGGCCGTTCTTGAGGTCGTTCGTGGAAGCCACGGTTGCGGAATCTCCTGGACTGACGTGGACGACCCCGGCGCAGGCGCACAGCTCGAAGAGCTAGAGCGCGAGCAGCTCCTTGGTCGTAATGGTGAGTAGCTCGGGTCCGCCGTCCGCCTCAGGGCGTACGACGAGCGTGTCATCGATCCTGACACCGCCCCGGCCCGGAAGGTGGACCCCCGGTTCGACGGTGACCGGCACGCAAGCGTCCAGTTTACCCATGGCCGCGGGGGCAAGCTGCGGGTCCTCGTCGATTTCGAGCCCGACACCGTGCCCCGTCAGGGGTGGAAGGCCTTCAGTATGGCCCCCGGAGTCCAGAACCTGGCGGGCCGCGCGGTCCACATCGCGGTAGGCGGCGCCGGGTGCCAGCGCCTCCCGTCCGGCACGCTGGGCGGCGAAGACGAGGTCGTACAGCTCGATCTGCCAGTCGGCCGGCGAGGTGCCGATCACGAACGTACGACCGATCTCACACCGGTAGCCGCGGTAGGTCGCGCCGAGGCAGACGGAGAGGAAGTCGCCCTCCTCGACGCGCCGGTCGGTGGGCCGGTGGCCGCGCCGTCCCGAGTTCGGGCCGGTGCCGACCGAGGTCGCGAAGGCCGGTCCGTCCGCTCCGTGGTCGACGAGCCGGCGTTCCAGTTCCAGGGCGAGATGGCGTTCCGTGCGGCCGACGAGAATGGATTCGAGGAGTTCGCCGAGCGCCTGGTCGGCGATCTCGGCGCCGATGCGCAGGGAGGAGATCTCCTCCTCGTCCTTGATCACGCGGAGCTGCTCCACCGCGCCGCCCAGGTCGGCCAGGCGCAGTTGCGGCGCGACCGAGCCGAGGGCCCGGTGCCGCGTCACGGTCAGGTGGTGCTCCTCGACCGCCAGGGACTCGGCGCCCCGGCCGGCCGCCAGACCGGCGGCGGCGACCGCGGGATCACCGCCGGCGCGGGGCAGCACCCGCACGTTCAGGGCTTCGTCCGGGCGGCCTTCGACGGCTTCGCCGGACGGCGGACCGGCGCACAGCAGCATGTCCTCGCCGTCGCCGAGCAGGAGCACGGCGCCGTGCGGCGCCGCGCCCGCGAGATACCTCACGTTGGCGGGGCGGGTCACCAGCGCGGCAGCGCTGCCGCCCGCCGTACTGCGTTCCCGGAGCCGCTCTCTGCGGGTCGCGTACACCTCTGACATGAACCGAGCGTACGAGCGGTGGCCGGATGTCGCCGGTTCAGAGGGCCGGACGGGTGGACCGGCGCGCGGACGGGCGAACGCGGGGCCCGCTCAGCACTGGGGCGGGCCCACCACTGGGGCGGGCTCACCACTGGGGCGGGCTCACCACTGGGGCGGGCTGGCGATCGACCGGGCCAGGACGTCGTCCAGGACGCGGGCCGTCGCCGCCACGTCGAGCTGCGAGTTGTCGATGATCGGGAGCCCGGAGCCGTACCAGCCGGCCATCCGGCCGTGGATGCGCGCGACCTCCTCGTCGCTGAGCCTGCGGTTGCCCGAGCGCTCGGCGTTGCGCTCCAGGACCACTTCCAGGCCCGGCAGGAGCACCACCGGCAGCAGCCCGGGGCCCACGTGCCGCTTCCAGCCGCCGAGGCCGACGACCGGGCGGTCCGGGAAGACGGCGTCGTCGAGGATGCACGAGATGCCGTTGGCCAGGAAGTTGCGGGCGGCGAAGCCGCAGGTACGGCGGGCGAGACGATACTGCGCCTCGGAATGGTCGTTCCAGCCCGACTGGGGGTCGGCGAAGCCCGAACGCACCCATTCGCGTACGTCGTCGAGGCTGATGTGGGCCGTGGGCACCCGGCGGTGGTCCGCCCAGTACTTGGCGACGCTGGTCTTTCCGGCGCCCGCGGGGCCGATGAGCAGGACCGCGAGCGTGGTGGCCGCCGGATCGGGCGCGCCGGTGGCGGGCGGCGGGCTCGGCATGGCCACCGAAACGCCCGGGGGCAGCCGCACATGCCCGGTGGTGTCCGGCGCGGGCGGGACGGGAGGGTGTGGCGGGGGCGGCGCCGCAGCGTGCTGCGGAGGCTGCGGGGGCATCTGGTGCGGCGGCAGGTGATGCTGCGGGGCCTGGGCGGGAGGGGCGCCGGGCGGCACCGGCGCTCCGGCGAAGCCCGGGGCGGGCGCGGGACCCCGCTGTCCCGGGTACTGACCGGCCGGCGACCATCCGGCGGCCGGTTCCTGCCCCGGCTGGTGGGGCGGCGGCAGCGGAGCCCCCACTGCGTGCTGCATCCGGTGCCACTCCGTCTCGTACAGGCGATGTGCGCTGGTGGACGGGACGCCGGTCCCGTCGCTACCGAACGGTACCTTCCCCGGCCGCCGTTGTGTGAACGGCCGGGGAGCCTGCGAAGTGCCCGGGACGGAGGGGCAAAACGGGTTGAGCAGGCCTTCTCCGGACCATAAGTCCGTGCCGGGCGGAGCCTGTTACTCGCCGACCTCGCCGTAGGCCGCGAGCAGGACGGCCGGGTCCGGCCCCTCCAGGACGGTCGGCCTGGCCAGTCCGTCGAGGACGATGAAGCGCAGCAGGTCGCCGCGGGACTTCTTGTCGACCTTCATGTTCTCGACGAGCTTGGGCCACTGGTCGTAGCGGTAGCTCAGCGGAAGACCGACGGACTCCAGGACCGTGCGGTGCCGGTCGGCGGTCGCGTCGTCCAACCGGCCCGCGAGACGGCCGAGTTCGGCGGCGAAGTGCATGCCGACCGAGACGGCCGCGCCGTGCCGCCACTTGTAGCGCTCGTTCTTCTCGATGGCGTGGGCGAGCGTGTGGCCGTAGTTGAGGATCTCGCGCAGCCCCGACTCCTTCAGGTCGCCGGAGACGACCTCGGCCTTGACCCTGACGGAACGCTCGATGAGTTCGGCGGTGTGCGGGCCCGCTGGCGTACGGGCCGCCTCGGGGTCGGACTCGATGAGGTCCAGGATCACCGGGTCGGCGATGAAGCCGGCCTTGATGATCTCCGCGAGCCCGGAGACGTAGTCGTTGACCGGCAGCGAGTCGAGCGCGGCCAGGTCGCAGAGCACGCCCGCGGGCGGGTGGAAGGCGCCGACGAGGTTCTTGCCCTCGGCGGTGTTGATACCGGTCTTGCCGCCGACCGCCGCGTCGACCATGGCCAGCACGGTGGTGGGGACGGCGATCCAGCGCACCCCGCGCAGCCAGGTCGCCGCCACGAACCCGGCCAGGTCGGTGGTGGCACCGCCGCCGACGCCGACGACGACGTCGGTGCGGGTGAAGCCGGACTGGCCCAGCGCCTTCCAGCAGTAGGCCGCGACCTCTGCGGTCTTGGCCTCCTCGGCGTTCGGCACCTGGATGGCGACGGCCTCGAAGCCCTGCTCCGCCAGGTCGGCGCGGAGCGCCTCGCCGGTGCCGTCGAGCGCCTCGGGGTGGATCACGGCGACCCGCTTGGCCTTGTCGCCGATCAACCCGCCGAGCTCACCGAGGAGTTGACGGCCGATCAGGACCTCGTAGGGGTCGGTGCCCGCACTGCCGCCGACCTGGACACGGGTCACTGCCTCGCTCATGCTTCCTTCAACTCCAGTGCGTCGAGGACCTCTTGGGCTACCTCTTGGGGGGTGCGTCCGTCGGTCGCCACGACCGCGCGGGCGACTTCGGTGTACAGATGGCGGCGCGCCTCCATCAGCTCGCGCCACTGCTTGCGGGGGTTGACGGCGAGCAGCGGCCGGGCCACGTTCAGGCCGGTGCGCTGGACCGCCTCCTCCACCTCCATGGAGAGGTAGACGACCTGGTGGCCGACGAGCAGCGCGCGGGTGTCGGCGTCGAGGACCGAACCGCCGCCCAGCGCCAGCACACCGTCGTATCCGGCGAGCGCCTCGCGCACCGCCCGCTTCTCGATCGCGCGGAAGGCGGACTCGCCCTCGTCGACGAAGATGTCGGCGATCGTGCGGCCCTCGGCGGCCACGATGTCGTCGTCCGTGTCCCGGTAGCCGCAGCCGAGCCGCTCGGCGACGAGCGCGCCCACCGTGGACTTGCCGACCCCCATCGGGCCGACCAGGACGAGCCGTGGGGCGGTCACCGGATGACCAGGTTCTCAAGGTACGACCGGACGTTGCGACGGGTCTCGGTGACCGAGTCGCCGCCGAACTTCTCGGCCACCGCGTCCGCGAGGACGAGGGCGACCATCGCCTCGGCGACGATGCCCGCGGCAGGCACGGCGGAGACGTCGGAGCGCTGGTGGTGAGCCTTGGCGGCCTCTCCGGTGGCGACGTCGATGGTGGCCAGCGCGCGCGGCACGGTGGCGATCGGCTTCATCGCGGCGCGGACGCGCAGCAGCTCGCCGGTGGTCAGACCGCCCTCGGTGCCGCCGGCGCGCCCGGACGTCCGCTTGATGCCCTCGGGCGTGTTGACGATCTCGTCGTGGGCCTGTGAGCCGGGCACCCGGGCCAGTTCGAAGCCGTCGCCGATCTCGACGCCCTTGATCGCCTGGATGCCCATCAGGGCACCGGCGAGACGAGCGTCCAGCTTGCGGTCCCAGTGCACGTGCGAGCCGAGGCCGACGGGGACGCCGTACGCGAGCACCTCGACGACGCCGCCGAGCGTGTCGCCGTCCTTGTGGGCCTGGTCGACCTCCGCGACCATCGCCTTCGAGGCGTCGGCGTCCAGGCAGCGCAGCGGGTCGGCGTCGAGCTTGTCGACGTCTGCGGGGGTGGGGTACACGCCCTGCGGGGCCTTCACGGAGCAGAGCTCGACGACGTGGGAGACGATCTCGATCCCGGCCGTCTCCTTGAGGTACGAACGGGCGACCGCGCCGAGCGCGACGCGGGCCGCGGTCTCACGGGCGGAGGCGCGTTCCAGGATCGGCCGGGCCTCGTCGAAGCCGTACTTCTGCATGCCCGCGAGGTCCGCGTGGCCGGGCCGGGGGCGGGTCAGCGGGGCGTTGCGGGCGAGGTCGGCGAGGATCTCCGGGGCGACCGGGTCGGCCGCCATGACCTGCTCCCACTTGGGCCATTCGGTGTTGCCGACCATGATCGCGATCGGGGAACCGAGGGTCAGGCCGTGCCGTACGCCGCCGAGGAAGGTGACCTCGTCGCGCTCGAACTTCATCCGGGCACCGCGTCCATAGCCCAGGCGCCGCCGGGCGAGGTGGTCCGCCACCATCTCCGTGGTGATCGGGACGCCGGCGGGAAGACCCTCCAGCGTCGCGACGAGTGCGGGACCGTGGGACTCCCCCGCGGTCAGCCAGCGCAACCTGCTCAACGGTGCTCCTCATGCTCGCGCCCTGGTACTGCTGCTGCGTACACGCGTCCTCGCGTACGGCTACGGCGCGACCGGGTGCGCGGCCCTGGCCCGCCGTCTCCGATCCTCCCACGTCCGCAGGCCCGAACCGGCCGCAGGTCCATCAGGCGGACGCTCCCGGCCGGGGCGCACGACCCCGCGTAGGCCCCAGGGGCCACCGGAGCGAGCCCGTGGCGGACCGTCTCGGCGGCCGTCTCCCCGGCCGCGCCGGGGTTCACCTCACCAGGGGGTGCCCCGCGCCGGAGAGGCCCGCCAAAAGGCACCCCACCGACCTCGACCGGATCGCCTACCGAGCCGCGAGCGCGTGTTCGCCCGCCGTGCGCATGGCGCCGAGCGGCGCGGGCGTCCGCCCGGTCATCCGCTCGACCTGGAGCACCGCCTGGTGCACCAGGAGATCGAGCCCGCTCACCACGGCTCCGCCGTACCCCGACCAGCGCGCGGCCAGGTCGGTCGGCCAGGGGTCGTACAGCACGTCGAAGAGGGTCGCGGGGCGCTCCGGGACGGCGGCGGCCAGCGCGTCCGTGGTGCCCGCCGGGGTCGTGGCGATCACCAGCGGCGCCCGCAGCGCCTGTTCGGCGTCGGCCCAGTCCTCGGTGCGCACCTCGATGCCCAGCCGCTCGCCCCATTGCCGCATCTCGGCGGCCCGTTCCTTGCTGCGGACGTACGCCACGACCTCGCCCGTGCAGATCCGCGCGAGGGCGGCCAGCGCGGAGGACGCGGTGGCGCCGGCACCGAGAACGGCGGCCGAGTCGACCTGCTCGATCCCGCGCTCGCGCAGCGCGGCGACCATCCCGGGGATGTCGGTGTTGTCGCCGACACGCCGTCCGTCCTCGGTGAACACGACGGTGTTGACCGCCTCGACGGAGGCCGCCGTCTCGCTGATCTCGTCGACCAGCGGCATCACGGCCCGCTTGAGCGGCATGGTCAGCGACAGCCCGGCCCACTCCGGTCCGAGATCCTCGAAGAAACCGGGCAGGGCCTTCTCGTCGACCTCGAAGCGCTCGTACGACCAGTCCGCGAGGCCCAGCTCGCGGTACGCGGCCCGGTGCAGCACCGGGGACAGGGAGTGGGCGATCGGGGAACCGAGCACCGCGGCCCGGCGGGCATCAGTTGCCCGAGCTGGCATTGAACTTATCCTTGAGTTTCTCGAATTGAGCCAGGGTCTTGGCGAATTCGGTATTGTTCTGACCGTCTGTCGCCACGAAATAGAGCCAGCCGTTCTTCGTGGGGTTGAACACCGCTCTGAAGGCGTCGGCACCCGGGTTACCGATCGGACCGGGCGGCAGACCCGCGTGGTAATAGGTATTGTACGGGTCCGGGTTGCTGTTGATCTCGGACTCACTGATGTGAATCTTGCTCTGCCCCTTCAGGTAATTGAAGGTCGAGTCGAACTGCAGCTTCCGATTGGTCTCGGTATTGGTGGCCTTCAGCCGGTTGTAGACGACCTCGGCCATCTTGCGGTAGTCGTCGTGCGTCTTGCCCTCGGCCTGGACCAGGCTCGCGACCGTGACCACCTGCAAGGGATTGTCGAGATTGAGGGATTTCGCCTTCGCCACGAGTCCCAGCGCCACGTACTTCTTGTTGGCCTGCGCGACCATGGACTTCAGCACGGTCTCCGGCTTCATGCCCTTGGCCGCGGGATACGTGAGCGGGTAAAGGAATCCTTCCAGCGGATCCTTTATTTCCTTGTTGCTGTTCGCCCAGCTCGGAAGCCCCAGGCTCTTGTATTCCTTCTTCGCGACACGACCGGTGGTGCCGTCGGCGAGCCCGAGCTTCTTGTCGATCAGCGTGTACACCTGGGCATTACGGAAACCGGGAGGCACGGTCACGTTGTTCTGGCTCTTGGGGTCGAGCATCAGGTCGACGGCGCTCGCGGCCGACATCCCCTTGCGCAGGAGATAGGCACCGGCCTGAATCGACTTGCCCTTGGGATTCTCCTGCTGAGCGGAGACAAAGGCATCGACGCTCTTGACGACACCGAGCGCTTTGAGCTTCTGGCCGATCACATAACCGCCCTCGCCCTTGGCGATGATGACGGCGACCTGTCCCGAACCGTCGCCCGCGAAGTCGGGAGCCGAGCCGAAACGATTCTGGTAGTAGTGATAGCCGTAAACCCCGGCTCCGGCGAGGGCGCCTCCGAAAACCACGACGACCAGAAGGCAGGCGCAGCCGCTGCGGCGCTTCTTCTTGCCCGTGTCACCGCCCCGGCCCTTGCGGTCCCCGCGGCCCTTTCGGCCCTTCGGATCGTCATCGTCGTCGAGGTCGTCGTCATCGTCGTCGCCACCGGCGAAGAAGGCGTGCTCGCCCTGGTCCGGCCCCGGGTCCCAGTCCGGCTCGGGCTCGGGTTCCGCGCGGCGCCGGGCGGGCGGCTCGGGCGGCGGATAGGCGTCGGGGGTGTTGTAGAAGTCGGGCTGCTCACCCGTGTACTGGCCGGCGTAGGGGTCGGCCGGATCGGCGACGTAGGGCGTCTGGCCCTGCGCCCCGGAATTCCGGCCGCCGTCGGCGTACTGCTGCCGGCCCTGGCCGGGGTACTGCTGCTGCCCCTCACCGGGATACTGCTGCCGGCCCTGGTCGCCGTACTGCTGCTGGCCCTGGCCCGGGTACTGCTGCTGACCCTGGTCGCCGTACTGCTGCTGACCCTGACCGGGATACTGCTGCTGCCCTTGGCCCGGGTACTGCTGCTGGCCCTGGCCGTTGAACTGCTGCTGACCCTGACCGGGATACTGCTGCTGGCCCTGGCCCGGGTACTGCTGCTGACCTTGGTCGCCGTACTGCTGCTGACCCTGACCGGGGTACTGCTGCTGGTCCTGGTACTGCCCCGGCTGGCCCTGGGGCTGGTACTGCTGCTGGCCGTTGCCCCAGTCGCCCTGCTGCGCCTGCTGCTGCGGATAGTGCTGCGGCTGGCCGCCGTCGTAGGCGGACTGGCCGTCGGCGGCCTGTCCGCCCCATCCGCCGTCCCCGTACAACGGGTCCTCCGGATGCCACGGTTCGGAGCCAGGGCCCCGGCCATACTCAGTCATCGATCCCCTACGAGCCGCGAGCCGGCAGCGGCCGGCTCATATGGCTCGGCTCCCGTCCGCCTCTTTACTGTGCGAGGGCTGTTCGAACGCCACCGCATCGGGCGGAACGTTACCGTATCGCGATCAGATGACCACTTCGACGCCCTCGCCGGGCGATGTACCTGACACCCGTTCGGATTCCAGCGCCTGCTGCAGGATGATGACGGCGGCAGCCTGGTCGATCACCGACCGGCCCTTCTTCGATTTCACGCCCGCGGCGCGCAGCCCCTGACCGGCCGTCACCGTGGTCATCCTCTCATCCACGAGCCGCACCGGAACGGGAGCGATCCCGCCCGCGAGCTCCTGGGCGAAGGCACGGACCTTGACCGCGGCGGGGCCCTCGCCCCCCTTGAGGGAACGAGGGAGCCCGACGACGACCTCGATCGGCTCGTACTCCTCGACGAGCTGCCGCAGCCGGCGGTGGGCGGCCGGGACGTCACGTCCCGGGACCGTCTCCACCGGTGTCGCGAGGATCCCGTCGGGGTCGCACGAGGCGACCCCGATCCGGGCGTCCCCGACGTCGATCGCGAGCCGGCGTCCTCTGCGCATCTTCTGGGCCGTTTCTTACTTGGCCGTCTCGGCGACGAGTCGCTGGACCGCGTCGATGGCCTCGCCGATGGCGGCGGGGTTCTGGCCGCCGCCCTGGGCGACGTCCGGCTTGCCGCCACCGCCGCCGCCGAGGGTCTTGGCGGCCGCGCGGACCAGCTCGCCGGCCTTCAGACCGCGCTCACGGGCGGCCTCGTTGGTGGCGATGACGGTGAGCGGCTTGCCGCCCGAGACCGTGAACAGGGCCACCACGGCGGCCCGTCCGCCCTGGATACGGCCGCGCACGTCGAGGACCAGCTTGCGCAGGTCGTCGGCGCCCGTGCCGTCCGGAACCTGGCCGGTGACCAGGGCGACGCCGTTCACGTCCTTGGCGGACTCGACGAGACCGGCGGCGGCCTGCAGGACCTTCTCCGCGCGGAACTTCTCGATCTCCTTCTCGGCGTCCTTCAGCTTGCCGAGCATGGCGGAGATCTTTTCCGGAAGCTCCTCGGGGCGGCCCTTGACCAGTTCCTGGAGCTGGGCGACGACCGTGTGCTCACGGGCGAGGAAGTTGTACGCGTCGACGCCGACCAGGGCCTCGATGCGCCGTACGCCCGAGCCGATGGAGGATTCGCCGAGCAGCTTGACCAGGCCGAGCTGGGAGGTGTTGTGCACGTGCGTGCCGCCGCACAGCTCCTTGGAGAAGTCGCCGATGGTCACGACGCGGACGCGCTCGCCGTACTTCTCGCCGAACTCGGCGATGGCGCCCTGCTTCTTGGCCTCGTCGAGGCTCAGGATCTCGGCGTGCACGTCCAGATCGCGGGCGAGCACCTCGTTGATCTGCTGCTCGACGTCGGTCATCACGGCCGTCGGGACGGCGGACGGGGAGCCGAAGTCGAAGCGGAAGCGGCCGGGCTGGTTCTCGGAACCGGCCTGGGCGGCCGTCGGGCCGAGGGCGTCGCGCAGCGCCTGGTGCGTGAGGTGCGTGGCCGAGTGGGCGCGGGCGATGGCCGTACGACGGCGGACGTCGATGGTGGCCTGGGCCTTGGCGCCGACGGTGACCTCGCCGACCTGGACGACGCCCTTGTGGACGTACACGCCCGGGACGGGCTTCTGGCAGTCGCGGATCTCGATGACGGCACCGGTGTCGACCCGGATGCGGCCCGTGTCACCGATCTGGCCGCCGCCCTCGGCGTAGAACGGGGTGCGGTCGAGGACGATCTCGACCTCGTCGCCCTCGGTGGCGGCCGGGGAGGAGACGCCGTCGACGAGGATGCCGACGACCGTCGACTCGGCCTCGGTGCGGTCGTAGCCGATGAAGTCGGTCTCTCCGGCGGCGTCGGCGATCTGACGGTAGGCGCCGAGGTCGGCGTGGCCGGTCTTCTTGGCGCGGGCGTCGGCCTTGGCCTTGTCCCGCTGCTCCTTCATCAGGCGGCGGAAGCCGTCCTCGTCCACCGACAGGCCCTGTTCGGCGGCCATTTCGAGGGTGAGGTCGATCGGGAAGCCCCAGGTGTCGTGGAGCAGGAACGCCTTGTCGCCGGCGAGGACCGTGCCGCCGGAGTCCCTGGTGTCGGTGATGGCCGTGTCGAGGATGTTCGTGCCGGCCTTCAGCGTCTTGAGGAAGGCGGCCTCCTCGGCGAGGGCCACGGTCTCGATCCGCTGCCGGTCGCTGACGAGTTCCGGGTACTGCTGGCCCATCATCGCGATCACGACGTCGATGAGGTCCTTGACGACGAAGCCGGTGGCGCCCAGCAGCCGCATGTTGCGGATGGCGCGGCGCATGATGCGGCGCAGCACATAGCCGCGGCCCTCGTTGCCGGGGCTCACGCCGTCGCCGATGAGCATCACGGAGGTGCGCATGTGGTCGGTGACCACGCGCAGCGAGACGTCGGAGCCGTGCGCGGCGCCGTACTCGACACCCGTCAGCTCGGTGGCCTTGTTGATGACGGCCATGGAGGTGTCGATCTCGTACATGTTCTGCACGCCCTGCAGAATCATGGCGAGGCGTTCCATGCCGAGACCGGTGTCGATGTTCTTGCTGGGCAGGTCGCCGAGGATCTCGAAGTCGTCCTTCGAGGTGCCCTCGCCGCGCTCGTACTGCATGAAGACCAGGTTCCAGATCTCCACGTACCGCTCGTCGTTGACCGCCGGGCCGCCCTCGACGCCGAACTCGGGGCCGCGGTCGTAGTTGATCTCGGAACACGGTCCGCAGGGTCCGGGGACGCCCATGGACCAGTAGTTGTCCTTCTTGCCCAGGCGCTGGATGCGCTCGGCCGGGACACCGATCTTGTCGCGCCAGATGGTCTCGGCCTCGTCGTCGTCGAGGTAGACCGTGATCCACAGACGCTCGGGGTCGAGGCCGTAACCACCCTTGTCCTGGGGCGAGGTGAGCAGCTCCCAGGCGTAGGTGATGGCACCTTCCTTGAAGTAGTCGCCGAAGGAGAAGTTGCCGCACATCTGGAAGAACGTGCCGTGCCGGGTGGTCTTGCCGACCTCTTCGATGTCGGGCGTGCGTACGCACTTCTGCACGCTGGTGGCGCGCGACCACGGCGGCTTGACCTCGCCGAGGAAGTACGGCTTGAAGGGGACCATGCCGGCGGGGACCAGGAGCAGAGTCGGGTCGTCCGCGATGAGCGACGCCGAAGGGACGACGGTGTGACCGCGCTCCTCGTAGAAGCTCAACCAGCGGCGGCGGATTTCAGCCGACTCCATCAGTGGTCCTCATTCCGGTTGTACGAGTACGTCGTGTTCTCGATGTACTTGATCTGCTTGCTGTCGCCGAACCGCGCACCGTCGCCGATCTCGGCGATACGGCGCTGCGGGGGCAGTTCGGGGTCCGGGCGCTCGTTCAGGCCGAGCACCTCGCCGAGTTCGGCCTCTCGTTGGGCCATCCCGTCGCGGACGTCGAGCGCGAACTCCTTGAGCCGGTGGCCCGCGTCGATCGCCTTGTTCGCGGCCTGGGCCGCGAGGCTCTCGGGGGTCAGCTTCTTGAGCTTGCGGTTGACCTTGGTGGTGGCCCATACACCCGCGGCTGCGCCTGCGGTGAACCAGAACGTACGGCGGAACATCGCTGCGTCAGTCCTTCTTCCGCTTTCCCCGCCGCGCGGACGGGACGGTGCGGCCCACGATCACGGTACGACGGGACGCTTTGTCGGGCACATTCTCTCGACGGCCTCCGATGGCCCGGCGCACGCCGTAGCCGAACGCCGCGACCTTGACCAGCGGGCCACCGAACGTGGAGGCGACGGTCGTCGACAGCGCCGAGGCGTTCGACGTGACCTCCTGGACGTCCGAGGCGATGGCGTCGACCCGGTCGATCTGGGTCTGCGCGGAGCGCACCGCCGCCGAGGCGTCCGCCAGGAGCGGGACGGCCTGGTCGGTCACGTCCGCCACGAGCTTGGTCGTCGCCTTGAGCGTCTGGGCCAGCCTCACCAGTGCGACGGCGAGGAAGGAGACCAGGATCGCCCAGAAGACGGCCACCAGGATCCCGGCCACCTCACCACCGGACACTGTGCACCCGCTCCCTGACTGTGTGCCTGGACATCGAAAAGTCGTCACCCGAGCCTATCGCGCCGGGGCCGGGGCTCCGTACCGCATTTAACGGCTGCGGAGCGTGGAGTTGCGCGAAGCGATTGTACGGAGTGCTAGCGGGTCAGTACGCTCCGTGTCTCATGCAGCGTTCTCACCGCGCCCGGCGTCCCGGCCCCGCGGCACCCGGCAATCTGCCCCTGGAACTCGACGCGTTCGTGGGGCGCTCCACCGAGCTCGCGGGGCTGGCCGAGGCACTGGAGACGGTCCGGCTGGTCACGGTGACCGGTATGGGAGGCATCGGCAAGACACGGTTCGCCGCGCACGCGGCGGTAAGGGCGGACGTACACGACGGGGTGTGGCGCGTGGACCTGTCCGCGGTGCACGACCCGGAACTCGTCGAGTACGCGGTGGTCGAGGCCCTCGGTCTGACGGACCACACCGCGAAGCCGCCGCGGCAGGTGCTCCTCGACCATGTCGCGGAGCGCCGGCTCCTCCTGGTCCTGGACGGTTTCGAGCACCTGGTGGACGTGACCGCCTCGCTGGTGGGCGAGTTGCTGCGGCGGGCACCCGGACTGCGGGTGCTGGCCGTGGGCCGCAGACCGCTGGACATCGGGGGCGAGCGGCTGTTCCCGCTGGCTCCGCTGGCCGGGGCGGAGGCGGTGGAGCTGTTCGCGGACCGGGCGGCCGCCCGGGTGCCCGGGTTCGCGCTGGACGAGGGGAACCGCTCCGATGTCGAGGAGCTCTGCCGGCGGCTCGACGGAATCCCGCTGGCGGTGGAGCTGGCGGCGGGACGGCTCAGCGCCCTCTCCCCCGCGCAGCTCCTCGCCCGGCTGGAGGACCGCTTCCGGCTGCTGACCGGCGGTGCGCGCGACACGCCTCCGCGGCACCAGACCCTGCGGACGGCCATCGGCTGGAGCCATGAACTGTGCACTCCGGGGGAACGGCTGCTGTGGTCGCGGTTGTCGGTGTTCGCCGGGCAGTTCGACCTGGAGGCCGCCGAGTACGTGTGCAGCGGCGAGGGCCTGCACGCCGACGACGTCCTCGATGTGCTGGGCGAACTGCTCGCGCAGTCGGTGCTGTCGCGCGAGGAGACGTCGGCGGGGGTGCGCTACCGGATGCTGGACACGGTCCGGGCCTACGGCGCGGACTGGCTGGAGGCGACGGGCGACGCGGAGCGGCTGCGGCGCCGGCACCGCGACTGGTACATGGGTCTGGCCACCTGGTGCGAGCTGGACTGGTTCTCACCGCGGCAGGGCGAGGTGGCGGCGCGCGTCGAGACGGAGCTGCCGAATCTGCGCTGCGCCCTGGAGTACTCGCTGACCGCACCGGACGAGGCGCACCTGGGCCAGTACCTGGCGGGCGCCCTGTGGTTCTACTGGGTCGGCTGCGGCCGGCTCTCCGAGGGCAGGCACTGGCTGGAGCGCAGCGTCGAGCTCGACGGCGACCGCGATCAGTCGCGGCTGAAGGCCCTGTGGGTGCTGGGCTATGTGGCGGTCCTCCAGGGGGACTCGGTGCCCGCGCTATCCGCGCTCCAGGAGTGCCGCGAGGAGGCGGAGCGCTCGGAGAACGCGGTAGCGGTCGCCTACGCGGAGCACCGCACCGGCTGTCTGGCCCTGGTCACGGACGACATGGCCCGCGCCGAAGCCCTGCTGCGCTCGGCGCTGGACCGCTATCACGAGATCGGCGAGCTCAACAGCAATGTGCTGATGGGCCAGGTGGAGCTCGCGATGGCGCTCGCCTTCCAGGGCGACATGCCGGGCGCGGTGAAGCTGTGCGAGGACGTCCGCAGGGTCTGCGAGGACCACGGGGAACGCTGGGCGCTGGCGTACGCGCTGTACGTCCTGGCGTACCAGGCCCAGGTCGAGGGCGATCAGGCACGGGCCCGGGATCTTCTGGAGCAGGGCCTCGGTATCGCGCACACCTTCCACGATCTGCTCGGCGCCGTCCTCGCGGTCGAGCTGCTCGCCCTGGTCACGGCGGTGGAGGGCGACCCGGCCGAGGCCGCGCTGCTCCAGGGGGCGGCTTCGCGGATGTGGCCGTCGGTGGGTCTGCCGCTGTTCGGCTCCGCCTACTACAACGCGCCGCACGAGCGCTGTGCGGCCCTGGCCAGGCGGGGGCTGGGCGACGAGCGGTACGAGGAGTGCGTACGGGCGGGAGAGCTGCTGGGGCAGGACGCGGCGGTCGCCCGTGCGCTCAAGGGGGCCGGGGCTCCGCCGCTCGGGGCGGTGCCGTCGCCGCGCAGGCTGCCCCCGGACATGCGAGAGCCCGCCGTCTCGCCCACCGCGAAGGGCGGGGAGACGACGGGCTGACACTGACGCGCAGGTGGTACCGCGTCCGCTGTAAGAAGATCAGCGGGCGTAGTACTCGACGACGAGCTGCTCGTCGCAGATCACCGGGATCTCCTTGCGGTTCGGCTCACGGTCCAGGCGGAACGCCAGGGCCGGGAGGTTCACCTGGAGGTAGCGCGGGGTCTCACCGTCGGGGGCGAAGCCACCGGCGCGGGAAACCTCGAACAGCGTCTTGCTGCGGCTGCGCTCGCGGACCATCACGACGTCGTCGGGACGGACGCGGAACGAGGGCTTGTCGACCTTCTGGCCGTTGACCTCGATGTGGCCGTGAACGACCATCTGGCGGGCCTGGTAGATCGTGCGGGCGATGCCCGAACGAAGGACCAGCGCGTCGAGACGACGCTCCAGCTCGATGACCAGAGCCTCACCGGTCTTGCCCTGCGTCTTGGCGGCACGCTCGTAGGCGCGGACGAGCTGGCGCTCGGACACGTCGTACTGCGCGCGCAGACGCTGCTTCTCCAGCAGACGGACCTTGTAGTCCGAGTTCTGCTTGCGGCCACGGCCGTGCTCGCCCGGCGGGTAGGGGCGGGCCTCGAAGTACTTGACGGCCTTCGGGGTCAGCGCGATACCGAGCGCACGCGACTTCTTGACCTTGGGGCGGGACTGATTCGCCACTGTCTGTTTCTCTTTCCTTATTCCGGCTCACCCGGGTTAAAGGAGGTCGCATCCGCAGCCTGGGAAACCCTGCGGGCCCTGATGGGCCTGCCGGGCAGCCGCTCCCTGGTCTGGGCACTACGTGCAGCACACGAGCAGCCCACCGACCGTTCCCGGAAGCCGGGTGGTGGTGGGCAGCCCGCGACACCTTCGACGGTGCGCGACGCTCCTGGATCCCCTCGCCGTACGAGTACGGTGTCGGGGTTCCGGCTGCATGTCCCGTTGGGTGATTCCGACCGGAGCCGGACGCGGGACGCAGCGCTTCGAGACATGTTACAGGGTGCTCACTACCGCCCTCTACCGAGGCGCTTGCGGGTCCACTCCACCGCGTCCGCGTAGCGCGCCTCGGCGCCGTGCCGGGTCGGTGTGTAGTACTCCCGGTCCGCGAGCTCCTCGGGCGCGTACCGCTGGGCCGCGATGCCCTCGGGCAGGTCGTGCGGGTACACATAGCCCTGCGCGTGCCCGAGCTTGGCCGCGCCCTTGTAGTGCCCGTCGCGCAGATGCGTCGGCACCGGACCCGCGTGGCCCTTGCGCACGTCCTCCATGGCGGCGCCGATGGCCATGGTCGCGGCGTTGGACTTCGGGGCCAGCGCGAGGGCGATGGTGGCGTGGCTGAGGGTGAGCGCGGCCTCGGGGAAGCCGATCATCGCGACGGCCTGGGCGGCGGCCACCGCTATGGGCAGCGCGTTCGGGTCGGCGAGGCCGATGTCCTCGCTGGCGGAGATCATCAGCCGGCGGGCGATGAAGCGGGGGTCCTCGCCCGCCTCGATCATCCGGGCCAGATAGTGCAGGGCGGCGTCCACGTCGGAGCCGCGGATGGACTTGATGAGCGCGCTGGCCACGTCGTAGTGCTGGTCCCCGTCGCGGTCGTACTTCACCGCGGCCCGGTCGACCGTCTCCTCCAGCGTCTGGAGGGTGATCTCGGGCTCGCCCTTGTCGAGGGCCGCGCCGGCCGCGGCCTCCAGGGCGGTCAGTGCGCGGCGGGCGTCGCCGCCGGCGATCCGCAGCAGATGCTCCTCGGCGTCGCCTGGCAGGGCGACGGTCTCCTTCAGACCGCGCTCGGAGGCGAGGGCCCGGCGCAGCAGGCCGCGCAGGTCGTCGTCCGTGAGCGGTTCGAGGGTGAGGAGGAGGGAGCGGGAGAGCAGCGGTGAGATCACCGAGAAGTACGGGTTCTCGGTGGTCGCGGCGATCAGGGTCACCCAGCGGTTCTCCACGGCCGGGAGCAGGGAGTCCTGCTGGGCCTTGCTGAAGCGGTGGATCTCGTCCAGGAAGAGGACGGTCTCCTTGCCGTAGCCGCCGGTGGCGCGGCGGGCGCCTTCGATGACCGCGCGCACTTCCTTGACGCCCGCGGTGATCGCGGAGAGCTCCACGAAGCGCTTGTCGGTGGCCTTGGAGACGACGTACGCGAGGGTCGTCTTGCCGGTGCCCGGCGGACCCCAGAGGATCACCGAGGACGGTCCGGCCGGGCCGCCGCTCCCCTCCGCGACAAGTCTGCGCAGGGGTGAGCCCGGTTTCAGCAGATGCTGCTGCCCCACGACTTCGTCGAGGGTGCGCGGACGCATCCGCACCGCCAGGGGGCTGCTGGACGGGTCCTTCTCCTGGCGTTCTTCTGCCGCGGCGGTGAACAGGTCGGGCTCCACGTCAAGAACCCTACCGGGGGCCACTGACAATCCCCGCAGGGCCGTCGGTCCCCCGGCCCGGCTCCCCGCGGCCCCGTCAGCTGGTCCAGAAGTCCCACCAGCGGGTCAGGATCAGCATGCCGATGATGCCGACGTGCAGCGTCGGCAGGACCCAGGTGAACTCGCCGAAGAAGCTCTTCATCCAGCGCGGGGCGGGCAGGAAGCCGTTGCGGACGTTGAAGGAGGTCACGTACCAGAACATGGTGATCGTGGCGACCCAGGCGAGGCTGCACCACAGGCAGAGCGAGTTGATCCGGTACAGCGACTGGAACTGGAGCCAGGTGCAGAACGCGACCCCGAAGAGGGTGCCGGCGTTGAACGTCAGCCAGTACCAGCGCGGGAAGGTGACCCGGGCGAGCAGGCTCACGCCGACGCAGATCACGATGCCGTAGGCGACGAGTCCCATCATCGGGTTCGGGAAGCCGAAGGCCGAGGCCTGGGCGCTCTTCATGATGTTGCCGCAGGAGACCACCGGGTTCAGGCTGCACCCGGGCACGAAGTTCGGGTTCTCCAGCAGTTTGAACTTGTCGATCGTGATGACCCACGCGGCGAGCAGACCGGCGGCACCCGTGATCACCAGCAGCAGTGCGAGGGCACGGCTGCCGCCGACCGTCCGGGGAGCGGCGGGGCGTTCCTGGTCCGTCGGGGCGTCCTTGACTGTCGTCTTGCTCATCACGCCGTTTCCGTAGCTTCGAAGGGGCCAGCGGGCAGGCTCATTGTGCCGCACACGCCCGCCGGTCCACCGTTCGGTGGACATAAGAAAGTACGCGGGGCCGTCCCGGAACGTTCGGTTCTGGGGGACCCTCGTCGGCATGACAGCACACGCGGATCAACTCGCGGTGGACGTACGGGGGCTGCGCAAGCAGTACGGGGACGTCACCGCCGTCGACGGCATCGATCTCGGTATCCGGCAGGGCGAGGTGTTCGGCCTGCTCGGACCGAACGGCGCGGGCAAGAGCACCACCGTGGAGATCCTCCAGGGCAACCGGCGGCGGGACGCGGGCGAGGTCTCCGTGCTCGGCTCGGACCCGGCGACGGCCACGCGCGCGTGGCGCTCACGCGTCGGAATCGTCTGGCAGGACGAATCAGCGCCCGCCGAGTTGACGGTGGGGGAGACCGTGAGGCATTTCTCCCGTTATTACCCGAATCCACGCGACCCCGAGGAAGTCATCGGTCTGGTCGGCCTGGAGGAGAAGACGGGCAGTCGGATCAAGTCGCTGTCGGGTGGCCAGCGCCGGCGGCTCGATGTGGCCCTCGGGGTGATCGGCGGCCCCGAACTGCTGCTCCTGGACGAGCCGACCACCGGCTTCGACCCGGCGGCACGGCGGCAGTTCTGGGAACTGATCCGCAAGCTGGCCGACGAGGGCACCACCATCCTTTTGACCACGCACTACCTGGAGGAGGCCGAAGCCCTCGCGAACCGGCTGGCCGTCATCGCGCGGGGCCGGGTCGTCGCCGAGGGCGAACCGGCCGCGCTGCGCGAGCGCTTCGGTACCGAGGCCACCGTCGAGTGGACGGAGGGCGACGGCAGCCCGCGCAGCGAGCGCACGGACACCCCCACCAGGACGGTCGCCGAACTCACGCACCGCTTCGACGGGGAGATCCCGGGGCTCCGGGTGAGCCGCCCCACCCTGGAGGACGTCTATCTGCGGCTGACCGGGCTGGAGGACGCGCGATGACCACGACCGACGTACACCCGCGTACGAGGACCGCGAACGGCCGGCTGCCCGGCGCCTGGGGGCTGGGGCTGCGGCGCGGCGCTCTGGAGATCAGGCAGTTCTTCCGGCAGCGGGACCAGGTGGTGTTCACCTTCGCCTTCCCGGTGGTCTTCCTGTTCCTGTTCGCGTCGATCTTCAGCAACGACGTGAAGGGCGCGGGCATCACCGCCTCCCAGCTGTACGTCCCGGCGATGATGGCCGCGGGCATCATGTCGACCAGCTTCCAGTCCCTCGGCATCTCGATCGCGATCGAGCGGGACGAGAAGGTGCTGCGCCGGCTGCGCGGCACACCGATGCCGCCGGCCGCGTACTTCTTCGGCAAGATATGGCTGGTTCTCGTGACCGGCGCCCTGGAGACGGCGGTCCTGCTCGTCGTCGGCACCACGCTGTACGGCGTGGACCTGCCCTCGGACCCCGGCAGGTGGGCGGACTTCGGCTGGATCTTCGTCCTGGGTCTGACGGCCTGCGCCCTGCTCGGCATCGCGATCAGTTCGGTCCCGAAGTCGGGCAGGAGCGCCACGTCCGTGGTCGTCCTGCCCTTCCTGGTGCTCCAGTTCATCTCCGGCGTCTACATCTCCATCGACACCATCCCGGACTGGATGCTGAACATCGGCGCGCTGTTCCCCCTCAAGTGGATGTGCCAGGGGCTGCGCGGGGTGTTCCTGCCCGACTCCGCCAAGGTCCTCGAACAGGCCGGTGACTGGGAGTTCGGGCGGATCGCCCTGGTGCTCGGCGCGTGGTGCGTCGGCGGGCTTCTGCTGTGCCTGCTGACCTTCCGCTGGAAGTCCCGGCGCGACGGCTGAGGGGCTCCGGCCCGGGTGGACCCGCGGCTCCCGACGCCTGAGGGGCTGACCGATGTCAGCCCCTCGGGCGTTCGCGGGTGCGGTCCGCGGGGACGGTCCCGGCCGGACGAGCCCGGCTCAGCTCAGGCGGGACCGCAGGTCGGCCACGATCTCGCCGACGCCGACCGCCGTCTGCTCCCCGGACTCCATGTCCTTCAACTGCACGACGCCCTCGGCGAGATCACGCTCACCGGCGACGATCGTGTAGCGGGCCCCGCTGCGATTCGCGTTCTTCATCGCGCCCTTGAGCCCCTTCGCGCCGTACGAGAAGTCGGCGGCGACACCGGCCCTGCGCAGTTCGGTGACCACACCGAAGAGCGTCCGGCGGGCCTCCTCCCCGAGCGGGACCGCGAACACGCTGGTGGCCGCGGGGAGTTCGAGCTCCACGCCCTCCGCCTCCAGTGCCAGCACCGTACGGTCGACACCCAGCGCCCAGCCGACGGACGGCAGCGCGGGTCCGCCGATCATCTCGGACAGCCCGTCGTAACGGCCGCCGCCGCCCACCGCGGACTGCGATCCGAGACCGTCGTGCACGAACTCGAAGGTGGTGCGCGTGTAGTAGTCGAGCCCCCGCACCAGCTTCGGGTCGTCCTCGAAGGAGACGCCCGCGGCCGTGATCAGGTCGCGCACCTCCTCGTGGTACGCCTTGCAGGCGTCACAGAGGTAGTCGCGCAGCAACGGGGCCCCGCCCAACTGCTTCTGGACGTCCTCGCGCTTGTCGTCGAGCACCCGCAGCGGGTTGATCTCGGCGCGGCGCAGCGTGTCCTCGTCGAGGTCCAGGCCGCGCAGGAAGTCCTGCAGCGCGGCCCGGTAGACGGGGCGGCACTCCTTGTCGCCCAGGCTGTTCAGCAGGATGCGGAAGTTCCGCAGCCCGAGCGACCGGTACGCCTGGTCCGCCAGGATGATCAGCTCGGCGTCGAGCGCCGGGTCCTCGGCTCCGATCGCCTCGGCGCCCACCTGGGAGAAGTGGCGGTAACGGCCCTTCTGGGGACGCTCGTAGCGGTAGTACGAGCCCGAGTACCAGAGCTTGACGGGGAGGTTGCCCGCCTTGTGCAGGTTGGCCTCCAGCGCCGCGCGCAGCACCGAGGCGGTGCCCTCGGGGCGCAGGGCCAGCCTGTCGCCGCCCTTGGTCTCGAAGGCGTACATCTCCTTGGTCACGATGTCGGTGGACTCACCGACACCGCGCGCGAACAGTTCGACGTTCTCGAAGCCGGGCGTCTCGATGTAGCCGTAGCCGGAGTCGCGCAGCGGCGCGGCGATGGCCTCGCGGACGGCGAGGTACTTGGCGCTGTCCGGCGGAATCAGGTCGTACGTGCCCTTGGGGGCCTGGAAAGTACTCACGAAAGTCTCTCGTCACATTCCTCGTCGGGGAGCAGGCGAGGCTCCCTGGCCGGCGGCCACCTGCCGCAGATACGGGTTGGTGGCGCGTTCCTGGCCGATGGTCGTCTGGGCGCCGTGGCCGGACAGCACCACGGTCGAGTCGTCGAGCGGCAGGCACACGCGGCCCAGCGAGTCGAGCATCTCGTCCATGCTGCCGCCGGGCAGGTCGGTGCGTCCGATGGAGCCGGCGAAGAGCAGATCCCCGGAGAAGAACACGGACGGGATGTCCGCGCTCTCGGGCATCCGGAACGTCACCGACCCCTTCGTATGGCCGGGCGCGTGCGCGACGGACAGGTCCAGGCCCGCCAGTTCCAGCTTCGTGCCGTCGGTGAGCGTCCGCACGTCGTCGGGCTCCCCCACGGTCAGCTCGCCCATCAGCGGCATGCCGATCGACCGGCCGAGCGCCCGCTCGGGGTCGCTCATCATGTACCGGTCCTCGGGGTGGATCCAGGCCGGCACGTCGTGCGCCCCGCACACCGGGACGACCGAGGCGACGTGGTCGATGTGGCCATGGGTGAGGATGACCGCGACGGGCTTGAGCCGATGCTTCTTGAGCGCGTCCTCGACTCCCTGGGCGGCCTGATGGCCCGGGTCGATGATCACGCACTCCTCACCCGCGGCGGGGGCGACCAGGTAACAGTTGGTCCCCCAGGCCCCGGCGGGGAACCCGGCAATGAGCACGATCGTCCTTCGTGGTGGCGTACGCGCTGGTGTCGTACGGGCGGGTGGCTGTGGATCAGAGCCTACCGGCGCTGCCGATTCCTCAGCGAACCCATATACGGTACGGGGCACACGCAGGCGGTCGGCTCACAAGACGCACGCGCCCCAATCGACGTACGAGACGCACGAGGAGAAACCCGGTGGTCAGCCAGGAACAGCGGCGGCGTCAGCTCGCCCGGGAGAAGTTCTTGCGACAGCAGCAGCGCCGCACATCCGCGCGGCGCAGGACCCATACACGTAACGCGGTGATCGCGGCGGTCGTCGGCGTGGTCGTCGCGGGCGGTGCGACGGCCTACGCGACCGGGGTCTTCAAGAGCGACGGCAAGAAGGCCAACGCGGGCGCGGAGGTGACGCCGAGCGCGTCTCCCAGCGCCGCGCCGAGCAAGGCGCCCGATCCGTGCGCGAAGCCCGCCGCGGGCTCGGTGAAGACGCTCACGTGGAAGAAGGAGCCGGCGGTCACCATCGACACGTCCGCGGCCTACACCATGAAGATGGCGACCACCTGCGGTGACATCGACATCGCCCTCAAGGCGTCCGCCGCCCCGCACACGGTGAACTCGTTCGACTTCCTGGCCGGCAAGGGCTATTTCGACCACACCAAGTGCCACCGGCTCACCACCAACGGCATCTACGTGCTGCAGTGCGGTGACCCGACGGCCCAGGGCTCCGGCGGTCCCGGCTACACGATCCCGGACGAGAATCTGAAGGACAAGACGCTGACGAGCGGTGTGTACCCGGCGGGCACGATCGCCATGGCCAACACCGGCCAGAAGCACACCGGCGGAAGCCAGTACTTCCTGGTGTACCAGGACAGTAAGCTTCCGCCCAGTTACACACCGTTCGGAACTATTTCCAAGTCCGGCCTGACGGTCCTGAAGAAGATCGCGGCGGCCGGCGAGAGCACGGGCCAGGGCGACGGGGCACCCAACGCGACGGTCGTCATCAACAAGATGACCGTGACGAAATCCTGACCGCCGCCTGCTGAATTTCGGTCGCGCGGGATGCGGACAGCCGCCCCGCCGGTCGCCTATGTTGGCCGTGACGAAACTGTGGACGATGCCAGGGGGCTCTGACGCCCCCCGCAGGCATCATGTGGAGGAGGCGCTGTGAGCAGCGACCCGTGGGGCCGCGTCGACGAGACGGGGACCGTGTACGTGCGTACGGCCGACGGCGAGCAGGTCGTCGGTTCCTGGCAGGCCGGCTCCCCCGATGAGGCGCTGGCCTACTTCGAGCGCAAGTACGAGGGCCTGGTGGTCGAGATCGGCCTCCTCGAAAAGCGGGTGAAGACCACCGACCTGTCGGCGAAGGACGCCCAGACCGCCATCGATCACATCCGCGAGCAGGTGGACGCCCACCACGCCGTCGGCGATCTGAACGCGCTGAAGGTGCGGCTGGACAAGCTCGTGGAGACGGTCGACGCCCGCCGTGAGGAACGCAAGGTCCAGCGGGCCAAGCAGTCCGACGAGGCGCGGCACGCCAAGGAGGCGCTGGTCGTCGAGGCCGAGGAGCTGGCGCAGAGCGACCAGTGGCGGTCGGCCGGCGAACGGCTGCGCGCGCTGGTGGACACGTGGAAGGGGCTGCCGCGACTCGACCGCAAGTCGGACGACGAGCTGTGGCACCGCTTCTCGCATGCCCGCTCGGCGTTCTCCAAGCGGCGCAAGGCGCATTTCGCCTCGCTGGACGCGCAGCGCGAGGAGGCCCGCAAGACCAAGGAGAAGCTGGTCGCCGAGGCCGAGTCGCTGTCCGGCTCGTCCGACTGGGGACCGACGGCGGCCCGCTACCGCGAGCTGATGGCGGACTGGAAAGCCGCGGGCCGCGCCCAGCGCGAGCACGAGGACGACCTGTGGAACCGTTTCCGCGGTGCCCAGGACGTGTTCTTCGCGGCGCGCGGCTCGGTCTTCGCCGAGCGTGACGCCGAGCAGACGGAGAACCTGAAGCTCAAGGAGGAGCTGGCCGAGGAGGCCGAGAAGCTCGTCCCGGTGCAGGATCTGAAGGCGTCCCGTGCGGCCTTCCGTTCCCTCAACGAGCGCTGGGAGGCCATCGGCCACGTGCCGCGCGACGCCCGCCCGAAGGTCGAGGGCCGGATGCACGCGGTGGAGCGGGCCCTCCAGGAGTCGGAGGAGACCGAGTGGCGCCGGACGAACCCGGAGGCACGCGCGCGTGCCGAGGGTCTGACCGGTCAGCTGCAGGCCGCCGTCGACAAGCTCCAGGGCCAGATCGAGGCGGCGCGCTCCGCGGGCAACACCGCGAAGGCCGACAAGCTCCAGAAGGAGCTGGACGGCCGTCAGTCGCTGCTGGACCAGGCGTTGAAGGGCCTTCAGGAGTTCGGCGGCTGATCGGACATCGGTTCGGTGGCTGATCCGCCGGACGGACCTACGCGAAGGGGCTCCCGTACGCACCGTACGGGAGCCCCTTCGTGTGTCCGCGGTCCGCCCGGCCGGGCGGACCGCGGGTGTCAGGCGTCGGAGGGTCTGCGGGCCGATGTCACGCGGTAGACGTCGTAGACGCCCTCCACTCCCCGTACCGCCTTCAGGACGTGCCCCAAGTGCTTGGGGTCGCCCATCTCGAAGGTGAAGCGGGAGGTGGCCACACGGTCGCGGGAGGTCTGGACGGCCGCGGACAGGATGTTGACGTGCTGGTCGGACAGGACGCGGGTGACGTCCGAGAGGAGCCGGGAGCGGTCCAGGGCCTCGACCTGTATGGCGACCAGGAAGACCGAGGACTGGGTGGGAGCCCACTCGACCTCCAGGATGCGCTCGGGCTCGCGGGAGAGCGAGTCGACGTTCACGCAGTCGCTGCGGTGGACCGAGACGCCGCTGCCGCGGGTGACGAAGCCGATGATCGGGTCACCCGGCACCGGCGTACAGCACCGGGCGAGCTTGACCCACACGTCGTCGACGCCCTTGACGACGACACCGGGGTCGTTGTTGCTGCGCCGCTTGCGGCCTCGGCCCCGCGCGGGCGGTACGGACTCGTCGATCTCCTCGGTGGCCGCCTCCTCGCCGCCGAGGGCCTGGACGAGCTTCTGGACGACGCTCTGGGCGGTGACATGCCCCTCGCCGATCGCCGCGTACAGGGACGAGATGTCGGGGTAGCGCATCTCGTGCGCGAGGGTGACCAGGGAGTCGCCGGTGAGGATCCGCTGGATCGGCAGGTTCTGCTTGCGCATCGCGCGGGCGATGGCGTCCTTGCCGTGTTCGATCGCCTCGTCGCGGCGTTCCTTGGAGAACCAGGCGCGGATCTTGTTGCGGGCGCGCGGGGACTTCACGAAGCCGAGCCAGTCGCGGGAGGGGCCCGCGCCGGCCGCCTTGGAGGTGAAAACCTCCACCAGGTCGCCGTTGTCCAGGGTGGATTCGAGCGGTACGAGCCGGCCGTTGACCCGTGCTCCTATCGTCCGGTGGCCGACCTCCGTGTGGACCGCGTACGCGAAGTCCACCGGCGTCGCACCGGCCGGCAGCGCTATGACGTCGCCCTTGGGCGTGAAGACGAAGACCTCGTTGCGCGACAGGTCGAAGCGCAGGGACTCCAGGAACTCGCTGGGGTCCTCGGTCTCCTTCTGCCAGTCGAGCAACTGGCGCAGCCACGCCATGTCGTTGACGGTGTCCTGGCCGGCGCTGCCCTTGGCCGCCCGGGGCACGTCGGTGCGGATCTTGGAGGAGCCGGCCACGGTCTCCTGCTTGTACTTCCAGTGCGCGGCGATGCCGTACTCGGCACGGCGGTGCATGTCGAACGTACGGATCTGGAGTTCGACGGGCTTGCCGTTGGGTCCGATGACCGTCGTGTGCAGCGACTGGTACATGTTGAACTTCGGCATCGCGATGTAGTCCTTGAACCGGCCGGGGACCGGGTTCCATCGCGCGTGCACGGTGCCGAGCGCCGCGTAGCAGTCGCGGACGGTGTCCACGAGGACGCGGATGCCCACCAGGTCGTAGATCTCCGCGAAGTCACGGCCGCGGACGATCATCTTCTGGTAGACGCTGTAGTAGTGCTTCGGACGGCCGGTGACGGTCGCCTTGATCCGCGCCGCGCGCAGGTCGGACTGCACCTCGTCGGTCACTATGGCGAGGTACTCGTCGCGCTTGGGAGCGCGCTCGGCGACCAGCCGGACGATCTCGTCGTACATCTTGGGGTAGAGGATCGCGAACGCGAGGTCCTCCAGCTCCCACTTGATGGTGTTCATGCCCAGGCGATGGGCGAGCGGCGCGTAGATCTCCAGGGTCTCGCGCGCCTTCTTCTCCTGCTTCTCGCGCTTGAGATAGCGCATGGTGCGCATGTTGTGCAGGCGGTCGGCGAGCTTGATGACCAGGACGCGGGGGTCCTTGGCCATGGCGACGACCATCTTGCGCACGGTCTCGGCCTGGGCCGCCTCGCCGAACTTGACCTTGTCCAGCTTGGTGACACCGTCCACGAGGAGCCCGACCTGGTCGCCGAAGTCGCGGCGCAGGGTGTCGAGGCCGTACTCGGTGTCCTCGACCGTGTCGTGCAGGAGACCGGCCATGAGCGTCGCCGGGTCCATGCCGAGCTCGGCGAGGATGGTGGTGACGGCGAGCGGGTGCGTGATGTACGGGTCGCCGCTCTTGCGCTTCTGGCCGCGGTGCCAGCGCTCGGCGACCTGGTACGCCTTCTCGATCTGCCGGAGCGTCGCCGTCTCGATCTTGGGGTCGTTGCTGCGCACTATCCGCAGCAGCGGCTCCAGAACCGGGTTGTACGGGTTCGAGCGCTGGACGCCGAGACGCGCGAGGCGGGCGCGGACGCGGTTGGAGGAGCCGCCGGAACGCGAGGGCTGACCTGCCGCCGGACGGACCGCCGGGGTGGTCGCGGGGCGCTCGGCCGGGGCCGGCTTGGGACGTGGCTGCTCGGCCGCCGTGTCGTCCGGCGCGGCCTGGGCGTGCTCGACCGGCCCGCTCGCGACGTCGTGGGCGGGCGTCTCCGCGGGGCCCGAGGCGGGCTCGGGCTGGGTGGAGGCGGTTCGCCCCAGGCGTTCCGCGCTGGGGGCGAGTGGCTGGGCCTCGTCTGGCAAGAGGGCTCCTCGTGCGCGATCCGGGTCCCCCGGTCAGGCTCCGGAAACCCCATGGTAGCGATCCCTGGCGCCGGACTCTCTGTCGGCCGCCGGGGGCGGCCTCGTACCCGGGGAACGCCGGAGGCGGGCGCCGGATTCCTCCGGGCCCGCCTCCACGGTGTCCTACGGGTGTCTCAGGGCTTTCGGGAGCCTCTCCGGGGGTCGTATCCCGGAGAGGTGCCGCACGGTCCTCAGACCGTCAGGAGCGCCTCCAGCGGAGCCCCGGCCAGAGCCGGCTCCAGACGGCCGCGGCCGCCCAGGAAGCCGAGCTCCATCAGCACGGCGACGCCCGCGACCTCGGCGCCCGCCCGGCGGATGAGCTGGAGCGAGGCCTCGGCGGTGCCACCGGTGGCGAGGACGTCGTCGACGACCAGCACCCGGTCGTCCCCGTTCAGGTCCTCGGCGTGCACCTCGATCTCGGCGGAGCCGTACTCCAGGTCGTACGACTGCGACAGGGTCGCTCCGGGGAGCTTGCCCGCCTTGCGCACGGGGATGAAACCGATCCCGGCGTGGACGGCGACCGGTGCTCCGAGAATGAAGCCACGCGCCTCCAGACCGACGATCTTGGTGGCTCCGCTGCGCACGGCGATCTCCGCGAGCGCGCCGGTGAGCGCGGCGAACGCGGCCGGGTCGGCCAGGAGCGGGGTGATGTCCTTGAACATCACTCCCGGCTCCGGGTAGTCGGCCACGTCACGGATACGGCTGGACAGCAGCTCTTCGATGCCGGTCATCGGCGCTTCCCCGAGGGCCGGCCGCGGCCGCGGGTGCGGGACGCGGGCTGGTTGCGGGGACCGACGACCGCCGGCTGGACGTCCTGCGCCTCGTCGTCCTCGTACGACTCGGTGACCCGCTGCTCCAGGGGCTCACCCTGGGCGGCCGCCTGGGCCCGCTTGGCGAGGACCCGCTTGCGCAGGGCCTTCATCTGCGGCTCGCGCTCCTTGAGGTCGGCGACGAGCGGCGTGGCGATGAAGATCGAGGAGTACGCGCCGGCCGCGAGGCCGACGAACAGCGAGAGCGAGATGTCGTTGAGCGTGCCCGCGCCGAGCACGCCGCCGCCGATGAACAGCAGGCCGGCGACCGGCAGGAGCGCGACCACCGTGGTGTTGATCGAACGCACCAGGGTGCTGTTGATCGAACGGTCGGCGATGTCGCTGTAGGTCCAGCGGGTCTGCTTGGTGATGTCCTTGGTCTGCTCCTTGAGGCTGTCGAAGACGACGACCGTGTCGTAGAGCGAGTAACCGAGGATCGTGAGCAGACCGATCACGGTGCCCGGGGTGACCTCGAAGCCGACCAGGGCGTAGATGCCGACCGTGATGGTGATGTCGTGGATCAGCGCGACCAGCGCGGCGATCGCCATGCGCCACTCGAACGCGATGGCCAGGTAGATCACGACCAGGACCATGAAGATCGCCAGGCCCTCCCAGGCCTTGTTGGCGATCTCGTCACCCCAGCTGGGGCCGACCAGGTCGGCGTTGATCTGCTCGGAGTCGACCTTCAGGTCGGCGGCGAGCTTGTCCTTGATCGCGTCCGACTTGTCGGTGTCGATACCGGCGATCTGGACACGCAGGCCGCCGTTGCCGAGCTTCTGGACGACCGCTTCGTGGCCGGAGGCGTCACGCGCGAAGGTCTCCGCCTGGCTCACCGAGACACTGGACTTGCCCGTGGTGAAGACGGCACCGCCCTGGAACTCGATGCCCATGTTCAGGCCGCGCACCGTCAGGCCGAGGATGGCCGTGATGGTGATCAGGATCGAGATGCCGTACCAGATCTTGCGCTTGCCGACGAAGTCGTAGCCGATCTCACCGCGGTGGAGCCGGGCGCCGAGGGTGCCGAGTTTCGACATCTCACGCCTCCTTCGTGTCGACGGGGGCGGACGCGCGACGGGTGCGGCGCAGCGGCGGCTTGGCGCCCAGACGCTTCGGGTCGAGGCCGGACCAGCTGTGACCCTCCGCGAAGAACTTCCTGCGGGCCATGAGCGTCATCAGCGGCTTGGTGAACAGGAACACGACGACGACGTCGAGCACCGTGGTCAGACCGAGGGTGAACGCGAAGCCCTGGACCTTGCCGACGGTGACGATGAAGAGCACCGCGGCGGCGAGGAACGACACGAAGTCGGAGACCAGGATGGTGCGCCGGGCACGCGGCCAGGCGCGCTCGACGGCGGGCCGCAGGGAGCGGCCCTCACGGATCTCGTCCCGGATGCGTTCGAAGAACACGATGAACGAGTCCGCCGTGATTCCGATCGCGACGATCGCGCCGCACACGGCCGGGAGGTTCAGCGCGAAGCCGATGGCCGGGCCGAGGAGCGCCATGAGCACGTAGGTGAGGATCGCGGAGACGCCCAGGGAGGCGATGGCGATGATCGACAGGCCGCGGTAGTAGAGCACCAGGTAGATGATGACCAGGGCGAGGCCGATGGCCCCGGCGACCAGTCCGGCGTGCAGCTGCTCGCCACCGAGCGCGGCGGTCACCGTGGTGACGCTGGACTCCTTGAAGCTGAGCGGCAGCGCGCCGTACTTCAGCATGTTGGACAGGTCCTGCGCCTCGGTCTGGGTGAAGCTTCCGGAGATCTCCGCGGGACCGGTCAGCTCCTGGCTGACGGTCGGGGCGGAGACGACCTCACCGTCGAGGGCGATGGCGAACTCGCTCTGCGTGCCCTGGTTCTGGGCGAGCTTGCTGGTGATGGCCGCGAACTTCTTGGAGCCACCGGACGTGAAGTCCATGGTGACCTTCCAGCCCTGGGCGCTCTGCGTGTCGAAGACGGCGGCGGCCTTCTTGATGTCCGTGCCGGACACCGCGGCCGGGCCGAGCACGTACTTCTCCCACTGACCGGCGGAGTTCTTGTCCTGGCCGCAGGCCACGGTCGGCTCGGTCGGCTTGGCGCCGGCACCGGCGGTGGCGCGGGCGGTCTTGTCGGAGCAGTCGAGCGCGGCGAACTGGGCCTGGAGCTTGGCCGTCGCGGGGTCCACGCTGGCGCTCGCGGACGGCGCGGCGCTGGAGGAGGCCGAGGAGCTCGGGGTGCTGCTCGCGGACGGCGAGGAGCCCGCCTTCAGGGCGTCGGTGACCGCGCGGCCCTGAGTGGTGGCGGAGGTCGACGGGGTCGCGGGGGCCGAGGAGGACGAGGTCGCCTTGTCCGTGGCCTTGGCCGAGGGGCTGCCGGAGGCGCTCGGCGACGGGCTGGCCGACGCGGCACCCCCGGAGACCTCGCTGGCCAGCACGGGACGGAAGTAGAGCTTGGCGGTGGTGCCGACCTGGTCCCGCGCCTGCTTGGAGTTCGTGCCCTTGGGGATGTTGACAATGATGTTGTCGGATCCCTGGGTCTGAACCTCGGCCTCGGAGACACCGAGACCGTTGACACGGCGGTTCATGATGTCGACCGCGGTGTTCATGTTGGTCTTGTTGATCGCGTTGGGCTGGCCCGGCTCGTTCTTCGCCGTGAGCGTGATGCTCGTGCCGCCGGCGAGATCGATGCCGAGACGCGGAGTGGTGTGCCCGGAGGCGAACATCCCTCCGGTGAGCGCCGCGATGGCGATCAGGATCAGGGCCAGCGAGCGCCCCGGCCTGCTCTGGGCGCTCGCGCTCCGGCCCTTCTTCGGTGCTGCCACCTTCTCGTACTCCCTCTCGGGCCGCCCTGCGCCGGGTGAGCGCGTGGACGGCCATGCCATGGTGTCGGGACTCCGTGCGAGAACAGCACGTCCCAGGAGGTGCGGGCGCGAACGGGTCGCGCCCCGCTCCCGGGTCGTGGCTACTTCGCCTCGGCCTCGCCGTCGGTCTTCTTCGGCTCTGCTGCGTCGACGTCGGAAGCCTGGTCGGCCTTCGCCTCCACGGTCTCGTCGGCCGGCTTGTCCGCCGCGTCCTTCTTGCCGAGGTCGAGGGGCTTGTCGTCGGAGGCGTCGGAAGAGGCGTCGGCGGCGGGCTCGTCGGTCTCGGTGAGGGAGGAGGCGTCGTCCGGCACGACGGTGCCGTCGGCCTTCAGGTCGTGCTCGACGCCGTGCACGATGCGGTTGTACTCGTCGTCCGTGAGGACGGCACCGATCGCGTTCTTCGCGAAGAGCAGGTCCACACCCGGAGCGGCGTCAAGGAGGATGGTCTCCTCGTTGACCTCCTTGACTGTGGCGTACATACCACCGATCGTGCGCACGCCGGAGCCGGGCTGCAGCTCGTTGCGCATGGAAGCCGCCTGCTGCTGCTTCTTCTTGGCCGACCGGGTCATCAGGAACATGGCCCCGATGAGCACGATGAACGGGAGGAGGGTCACGAGACTCACGGGTCGGAACTTCCTTCTTCGACCGCAAAGGTGAGCGGCCTGCTGGATGGGGGTATGTATGCCGTCGACATGGGCGGCATCGGCGGAGTCTAAGCGAGTCCGCACTCAGGGAACAACGCTCAGCATGGCACCGGGGTTCCTGCCCCGGTACGTGCGCACGCCGTCACGCCCCGAACAGGTCCTGTTGTCCGTTTCCGCCTGCTGAGCGGCTCGGCGGCGTGAGGCCGAGATGGGCCCATGCCGCGGGTGTCGCCACCCGGCCACGGGGAGTGCGGGCGAGGAGTCCCTCTCTGACGAGGAAGGGCTCGGCGACCTCCTCCACCGTCTCACGCTCCTCCCCCACAGCGACAGCGAGTGTGGACAATCCAACAGGACCGCCGCCGAAAAGCTTGATCAGGGCTTCGAGGACACCGCGGTCGAGACGGTCCAGGCCCCGCGCGTCCACCTCGTAGACCTTCAGCGCCGCCCCGGCGATCTCCCGGGTGACGGTCCCGTCCGCTCTGACCTGCGCGTAGTCGCGCACGCGGCGCAGCAGGCGGTTGGCGATACGGGGCGTGCCGCGGGAGCGGCCCGCGATCTCCGCGGCGCCGTCGGTGTCGATCTCGACGTCGAGGAGGCCGGCGGAACGGTGGATGACCCGCTCCAGCTCGGCGGGCTCGTAGAACTCCATGTGCGCGGTGAAGCCGAAGCGGTCACGCAGCGGCGGCGGCAGCAGGCCCGCGCGCGTGGTGGCGCCGACCAGTGTGAACGGGGGCAGCTCCAGCGGGATGGCGGTGGCCCCGGGGCCCTTGCCGACGATGACGTCGACACGGAAGTCCTCCATGGCCATGTAGAGCATCTCCTCGGCGGGCCGGGACATGCGGTGGATCTCGTCCAGGAACAGGACCTCGCCCTCCTGGAGGGAGGAGAGGATCGCGGCGAGGTCTCCGGCGTGCTGGATGGCGGGGCCGCTGGTGATGCGGATGGGGGCGCCCATCTCGGCCGCGATGATCATGGAGAGGGTGGTCTTGCCGAGCCCGGGTGCACCGGAAAGGAGTACGTGGTCCGCGGTGGCTCCACGCGCGCGGGCGGCGCGCAGGACCAGGTCTAGCTGCTCGCGGACCTTCTCCTGGCCGATGAACTCGTCCAGGTCCTTGGGACGCAGGGCGGCCTCGACCGCCTGGTCCTCGCCGTCGGCGACCGATCCCACCAGCCGCTCAGCGGCGGCGTCGACGAACCGCTCGTCGGCGGCTTCGTCTCTCGTGTCGTCCCAGTTCATCGGTGGTGCCTCGTGGTCTCGTGGTGGTGGGGCGGTCGGCGGTTCGGCGGGCGCGGTACCCGCCGGGGCACACGCCCGTCCCGGGGGCCCGCTCCGGTCAGCGAGCTCGGTTCAGGGTCTGCAGCGCGGCCTTGAGGAGCTGGCCGACCTGCGGGTTCCCCTCGGCCGCGGCGGCCTGCGGGGCGACGGCGGAAACCGCTTCGTCGGCCTCGCGGGTCGCGTAGCCGAGGCCGACGAGGGCCGCGTGCAGCTGGTCCCGCCAGCCCGCGGTGACGGCCGTGCCGACGGCCGGGCCACCGGTGCCGACGGGCGCGCCGAGCCGGTCCTTGAGGTCGAGCAGCAGCTTCTGGGCGCCCTTCTTGCCGATGCCGGGAACGGCGATGAGTGCCTTCTCGTCCCCTCCGGCCACCGCGCGGCGCAGGGCGTCCGGGCTGTGCACGGCGAGCATCGCCTGGGCGAGGCGGGGGCCGACTCCGCTCGCGGTCTGGAGCAGCTCGAAGACCTGGCGCTCGTCGTCGTCGGCGAAGCCGTAGAGGGTGAGCGAGTCCTCGCGGACGACGAGGGAGGTGGCGAGCTTGGCCTGCTGTCCCGTGCGGAGCCCGGCGAGCGTGTTGGGCGTGCACTGGACGGCGATGCCGATGCCGCCGACCTCGACGACCGCGGAGTCGGGGGCGAGGGCGGCGACCGGGCCGCTGACGAAGGCGATCATGCGGTACGGCCTTTCGATGCTTGGTGCGAGGCGTGTGCGGCCGCGGCCTGCTGGAGTCTGTTCTGCGCGACGGCCCGGTCGGGACCGATCCGCGCGGCGGCCTGCTGGAGTCTGTTCTGGGCGGGGGCTCGCCAGATGTGGCAGATGGCGAGGGCCAGGGCGTCCGCCGCGTCGGCGGGTTTGGGGGGTTCGGCGAGCCGCAGCAGGCGGGTGACCATGGCGCCGACCTGGGCCTTGTCCGCGCGTCCGTTGCCGGTGACGGCGGCCTTGACCTCGCTCGGGGTGTGCAGGGCGACGGGGATGCCGCGGCGGGCCGCGCAGAGCATCGCGACGGCGCTGGCCTGGGCGGTGCCCATCACGGTCCGGACGTTGTGCTGGCTGAACACCCGCTCCACGGCGACGAATTCGGGATCGTACTCGTCGAGCCAGCGTTCGATGCCCTGCTCGATGGCGACCAGGCGCAGGCCCAGCTCGGCGTCCGCCGGGGTGCGTACGACACCGACGCCGCGCATGGTCAGGGGCCGCCCGGCGACTCCTTCGACCACCCCGACACCGCACCGGGTCAACCCGGGGTCAACACCCAGCACCCGCACCCGGGCCCTCCTTCGATCTCACCGGCCGTCGCTGGGGATACCCCCAGTTCGTGCAGGCTATCGGGTGCCACTGACAGAGCGGCGGGCCGACGGGTGTGTCCCGTCGGCCCGCCGCTCCGGGCAAGCCCTCGATCAGGCGTCGACCTTCTCCATGACCTCGTCGCTGACGTCGAAGTTGGCGAAGACGTTCTGCACGTCATCGCTGTCCTCCAGGGCGTCGATCAGCTTGAAGATCTTCCGGGCGCCCTCCTCGTCGAGCTCGACCTGCATGGTCGGGACGAAGTTGGCGTCGGCCGAGTCGTAGTCGATGCCGGCCTCCTGGAGCGCGGTGCGCACCGCGACCAGGTCGGTGGCCTCGGACAGGACCTCGAAGGACTCGCCGAGGTCGTTGACCTCTTCGGCGCCCGCGTCGAGCACGGCACCGAGGACGTCGTCCTCGGCCAGCTCACCCTTGGGGACGATGATGACGCCCTTGCGGTTGAACAGGTACGACACGGAGCCGGGGTCGGCCATGTTCCCGCCGTTGCGGGTCATGGCGACGCGGACGTCCGAGGCGGCGCGGTTGCGGTTGTCGGTGAGGCACTCGATGAGCACGGCGACACCGTTCGGGCCGTAACCCTCGTACATGATCGTCTCGTAGTCGGCGCCACCGGCTTCGAGACCGGCTCCGCGCTTGACCGCGGAATCGATGTTCTTGTTCGGGACCGAGCTCTTCTTGGCCTTCTGGATGGCGTCGAACAGCGTCGGATTGCCGGACACGTCGGCGCCGCCCGTGCGGGCCGCGACCTCGATGTTCTTGATCATCTTCGCGAAGAGCTTGCCGCGCTTGGCGTCGATCACGGCCTTCTTGTGCTTCGTCGTAGCCCATTTAGAGTGGCCGGACATCTGCCTGTCTCCTTCGCGTAACCCAACCTGTACGGACTCCCCCAGGCATCGGGAGCCTGGGAAGACCCCACAGATCCTACAAGGACGCCGGTGTCCGGTTCGCGCGCACCATGTCGACGAACAAACCGTGAACACGGTGGTCGCCGGTCAACTCCGGGTGGAACGACGTGGCGAGCGCGTTTCCCTGCCGTACGGCGACGATGTGACCGCCGTGCTCGGCGAGCACCTCGGCCTCGGCGCCCACGGACTCGACCCAGGGGGCGCGGATGAAGACGCCCTCCACGGGATCGCCCTCGACACCCCGCACGGCCACCGCCGCCTCGAAGGACTCGTTCTGCCGCCCGAAGGCGTTGCGGCGCACGATCATGTCGATGCCACCGATGGTCTCCTGGCCCGAACGAGGGTCGAGGATCTTGTCGGCGAGCATGATCATGCCGGCGCAGGTGCCGTAGACGGGCATGCCGTCGCGGACACGCGCGCGCAGCGGTTCCATCACTCCGAAGAGGACGGCCAGCTTGGAGATGGTGGTGGACTCGCCGCCCGGGATGACCAGGCCGTCGATCTCGGCGAGCTCCTCGGGGCGCCGCACCGGCCTGGCCACGGCGTCCGCCGCGGCCAGGGCGATGAGGTGCTCCCGTACGTCGCCCTGGAGCGCCAGGACACCGATGACAGGAGTGCTCATGTGACTACCAGCCGCGGTTGGCGTAGCGCTCGGTCTCGGGGAGGGTGTCGCAGTTGATGCCGACCATGGCCTCGCCGAGGTTCCGGGACGCGTCCGCGATGATCTTGGGGTCGTCGTAGAAGGTGGTGGCCTTCACGATGGCGGCGGCGCGCTTGGCCGGGTCGCCGGACTTGAAGATGCCGGAGCCGACGAAGACGCCCTCGGCACCGAGCTGGCGCATGAGCGCGGCGTCGGCGGGGGTGGCGACACCACCGGCGGAGAACAGCACGACCGGGAGCTTGCCGAGCTCGGCGACCTCCTTGACGATCTCGTACGGGGCGCGCAGCTCCTTGGCGGCGGCGTACAGCTCGTTGTTGTCGAAGCCGCGCAGCCTGGCGATCTCGTTCTTGATCTGGCGCAGGTGGCGGACGGCCTCGACGACGTTGCCGGTGCCGGCCTCGCCCTTGGAGCGGATCATGGCCGCGCCCTCGGCGATGCGGCGCAGGGCCTCGCCCAGGTTGGTGGCGCCGCAGACGAAGGGGGTGGTGAACGCCCACTTGTCGGAGTGGTTGACCTCGTCGGCCGGGGTCAGGACCTCGGACTCGTCGATGTAGTCGACGCCGAGGGACTGCAGGACCTGGGCCTCGACGAAGTGGCCGATGCGGGACTTGGCCATCACCGGGATGGAGACCGCCTCGATGATCTCCTCGATCATGTTCGGGTCCGACATCCGGGCGACGCCGCCGTCCTTGCGGATGTCGGCGGGGACCCGCTCCAGGGCCATGACGGCCACGGCACCGGCGTCCTCGGCGATCTTCGCCTGCTCGGCGTTGACCACGTCCATGATCACGCCGCCCTTGAGCTGCTCGGCCATGCCGCGCTTGACGCGGGCGGTGCCGATCGCGGTGTTCTCAGCGGGCTGGGCGGAGTTGGAGAGCGTGCTGGACACGGGTTGACCTCACTCGGTGAAAGTGGATTCGTTCAGCTCCGAGGAAACGCGAGGTGACCAGTCCACTGCAAGGGCCAATGGGGAGGCGGTGGATCGTTTTCGTCCGCTCTCTCCCCGTGCCTCAGGTGGTCGGGCGGTCCGCCAGGGCCGTCGGGGGCTCGTCGTCCATCTCGAAGGCCATCGGGAACGGGGCGTGGCCCGCGAGGCGGAACCAGCGGACCTTGCGGTGGCGGCGCAGGGCGCGGGCGGCGCGTACGGCGTCGTTGTGGAAGCGCCGCGCCATCGGCACCCGGCGCACGGCCTGGGCCAGCTCGCCGGCCGCCTCCTCGCCGCCGGGCACCTGGCGTACCGCCTCGACCTGCTGGGTCTCCCCGAACACCGCCCGCAGGGCCTGGCTCAGCTCGCTCTCGGCCACCTCGCGCTGCTCCTCCTCGGCCTGCCGGGCCGCGTGCGCCGCTTCGTAGAGCACGATCGAGGCGGCCGGGTCGAGCACCCCGGAGGTGGCCAGCTCCTGGGTCACGGAGGCCCGGCGCAGGAGCTGCGCGTCGAGGGCGGCGCGGGCGGCGTCGATACGGGCGTGCAGCCGGTCGAGACGCCCGGCGGTCCAGCTCAGGTAGAGGCCGATCGCGACGAGGCCGACGAGGATCCAGATGAGGGTTGCGGTCACGGGCGGCAAGGCTACCCGTGTGGGCGCGTGGGCCCCTCCGGCCCCGTGCGCAACATGAACCGCCCCCGCTTCCCGGCGGACACGGGAAGTTGCGTTCAGCGGGTGCCCCGAGCCCCGTCCCGGACGACCGCCCCTGCCGGCCGGGAGCGCGGGGCCGGGCCGCGCCGGGTCGGCCCGGTGGGCCGCCGGCGTCCCACCGGGGAAGGGGCGCACACCCACCCGCGCACCCGCGCACGGAGCACGGAGCGCAGCCGGCCTCCGGGGCCCGGTCGGTGCCCGTCCGCGAGGCGGACCGGCCACCGGGTGCGGGAGCCGTGCGCGGGTTCTGTCGCGTCCCGGGACCCGCGGGACGAACGGGCCCTCCCCGTCCGGGAGTCCGGTGCGGGGCACGACCGGCGTGCCCCGCGCCGGGAGCCGGGTCGGACGGTTCCGGGCGGGGCCGGTCAGTCGCGGGCCAGGCCGAAGCGGGCCCGGAGGCCGGTGCGTTCGTCCGTGGCCACCGCGGCCGCGCCGTCGGTGACCGTCTCGTACACGGACAGGATGTCCGCGCCGACCGTCGACCAGTCGAAGCGCCGTACGTGGGCGCTCCCCCGCTCGCGCAGTGCGGCCCTGCGCTCCGGGTCGCCGAGCAGGCGTACCGCGGCGGTGGCCAGGGCGTCCGCGTCCTCGTTGGCGAACAGTTCGCCCGCAGCGCCCTGGTCGAGGACCTGGGCGAACGCGTCGAGGTCCGCGGCCAGCACCGGCGCTCCGGCGGACATCGCCTCGACCAGGATGATCCCGAAGCTCTCGCCGCCGGTGTTGGGCGCGACGTACAGGTCGATGCTGCGCAGGAAGCGGGCCTTGTCCTCGTCGCTGATCATGCCGAGGAACTCCACGCGCGAGCGCATCTCCGCGGGCAGCGACTCCACGGCCTCCTTCTCGTCGCCGCGTCCGGCGACCAGCAGCCGTGTCTGCGGACGCTCGGCCAGGATTTTCGGCAGGGCCTTCATGAGCACCGGCAGGCCCTTGCGGGGCTCGTCGATGCGGCCGATGAAGCCGATGGTGTCGCCCTGCCACTCGGGCTTGGGCTTGGCGCGGGCGAAGAAGTCGACGTCGACACCGTTCGGGATGACGACCGCGTCACCGCCGAGGTGCTCGACGAGGGTGCGCCGGGCGTACTCGCTCACGGCGATCCGCGCGCTGATCTTCTCCAGGGCGGCCTGGAGGATCGAGTACGCGGCGACCATCGCCCTGGAACGCGGGTTCGAGGTGTGGAAGGTCGCGACGATCGGGCCCTGTGCGGCCCAGCACGTCAGCAGGCCCAGCGACGGCGAGGACGGCTCGTGGATGTGGACCACGTCGAAGGTGCCGTCGTGCAGCCAGCGCCGCACCCGGGCGGCCGACAGGAAGCCGAAGTTCAGCCGCGCCACCGAGCCGTTGTACGGCACCGGGACGGCCCGGCCCGCCGAGACGACGTACGGCGGCAGCGGGGTGTCGTCGTCCGCGGGGGCGAGGACGGAGACCTCGTGCCCCAGGCCGATCAGATGCTCGGCCAGGTCGCGGATGTGGAACTGGACGCCGCCCGGGACGTCCCAGGAGTACGGACAGACGATGCCGATCCTCACGGGGTCCTCTTCTCGGGATCCTGCGTGCCGGACCCCTCTCGGGGAGCCTTCCCGGCGTCGAGGTCCTTGAGCCACAAACGCTGCAACATGTGCCAGTCCTCCGGGTGGTCGGCGATCCCGTCGGCGAAGGCGTCGGCCAACGCCTGTGTCATGACAGACGTCTTCTCGGCACGGGTACCTGACCCGGGGACCTCGACCGGCGGATGCACCCGCCCCCGCATCACGGGCGAGTCGTCGTACCAGAGCGTCACGGGCAGGAGGATCGCGCCGGTCTGCTGGGCGAGCAGAGCCGGTCCCGCGGGCATCCGGGTCGCCTCGCCGAAGAACTCGACCTCGACGCCCGAGGCGGAGAGGTCCCGTTCGGCGACCAGGCAGATCAGTCCGCCGTCGCGCAGCCGCCTGGCCAGGGTCGCGAACGCGGCACCGCCGCTGTGCGGCAGGACCTCCATGCCGAGGCCCTCGCGATAGGCGACGAAACGGTCGTAGAGCGACTCGGGCCTGAGGCGCTCGGCGACGGTCGTGAACGGCGTCCTCAGTCCGGTGGTGACCCAGGCGCCCGCGAGGTCCCAGTTCGCCATGTGCGGAAGGGCCAGGATGACGCCCCGGTCGGAGGCGATCCCGTCGGTGAGGAGGTGCACGTCCTCGATCTCGAACCCGTTCCGCACCCGCTCCTCGCTCCACGCGGGAAGCCGGAACGACTCCATCCAGTAGCGCAGGTACGAGCGCATGCCGGCCCGGGAGAGCTCGGCGAGCCGCTGCGGTGTCGCGTCGGGCACCACGCGCGCGTAGTTGCTCTCCAGCCGCCGCACCCCCTTGCCGCGCTTCTTCCAGGCGACATCGGCGATCAGCCGGCCGAGGCGCACCGCGACCGGCTCGGGGAGCTTCTTGACGGTGCTCCAGCCGGCGGCGTAGGCACCGTCGACCAGCCGGTCACGGAGGCTGGTCACGAGGTGGCCTCACTGCTCTGGGCCGCTGCCGCGGCGTCCGCCTCGGCCGCCTCCCGGCGGACGGTGACGACGCGCTGGATCAGCGTGACGAGACTGCCGACGGCGACGATCCACAGCGCGATGGGCAGCAGCACCTGGATGCCGGGCACCCCGAACGTGTGCAGGCCCGCGAGACCCGCCGCGACCAGCGAGATCACCAGCCGCTCGGCACGCTCCACGAGACCGTTGACCGCGACCGGCAGGCCGATCGACTCGCCACGGGCCTTGGTGTACGACACCACCTGGCCGCTGGCGAGGCAGAAGATCGAGACGGCGCACAGCACGTTGTCGTCGCCGTTGCCCGCGTACCAGAGCGCGAAGCCGCCGAAGATCGCGCCGTCGGCGACCCGGTCGAGCGTGGAGTCCAGGAAGGCACCCCAGCGGCTGGAGCGGCCGAGCTGGCGCGCCATGTTCCCGTCGACCAGGTCGGAGAACACGAAGAGCGTGATGACGATCGTTCCCCAGAAGAACTCTCCCCGGGGGTAGAAGACCAGCGCGCCCGCCATCACTCCGGCCGTGCCCAGGAGGGTGACCGTGTCGGGGCTTACCCCCCGGCGGATGAGAAACGCGGCGAACGGTGTGAGGACACGCGTAAAGAATGCACGCGCGTACTTGTTCAGCATGGCCTTCCCGAGGGTCGGTGTCGCCGCACGGCCCCTGCTGGCCGTCGGCTGGCCCATCGTAGCCACGCGTGCGCTTGTGCGATGGTCGGGCACCCGCACCCCGTGTCACGACCCGATGCCGTCGGTGTCACGGCGCGATCGCGTCCACTGTATGGACGCACCGTGACACGAGTGCAAAGCTCGAAGACACCGCGGGGCGTCACCGGAGCCGCCACCGCTGGGGGTGCCCCCGGGACGGAGTCCGGGGGGAGGCTTCGGCATGTCCCGCGCCCACAGAGACCTCACCGTGCACGGGAGGCAAGGCCATGGGCGACAAGGCGAATGCACACCCCGGAGCCGCCGGCAGGGCTACGGCGGCCGACCACCCCGCGTCCGTACGGAATGTGGTGCTGGTCGGCCACAGCGGATCGGGCAAGACGACCTTGGTGGAGGCTCTCGCCCTGACGGCGGGAGCGGTGAACCGGGCGGGCCGCGTGGAGGACGGCGGCACCGTCTCCGACTACGACGAGATCGAGCACCGGCAGCAGCGCTCGGTGCAGCTCTCCCTGGTACCCGTCGACTGGGACGGATACAAGATCAATATTCTGGACACCCCCGGGTACGCCGATTTCGTCGGGGAGTTGAGGGCCGGTCTGCGAGCGGCGGACGCGGCCCTCTTCGTCGTCTCGGCGTCGGACGGGGTGGACGGCTCGACCCGGATGCTCTGGGAGGAGTGCGCGGCCGTCGGCATGCCGAGGGCCATCGTGGTCACCCACCTCGAATCGGCCCGGTCGGACTTCGAGGAGATGACCCGGATCTGCGCGGAGGCGTTCGGCGCGGACGACCCCGACGCCGTACTGCCGCTCTATCTGCCGCTGCACGGCGCCGAGGCGCCGGACGGGCACGCGCCCGTGACCGGCCTGATCGGACTGCTCACCCGGCAGTTGTTCGACTACTCGTCGGGAGAGCGCAAGGAGGCGGAGCCCGGACCGGAACAGCAACCGCTCATCGAGGCGGCCCGCAACCGGCTGATCGAGGGGATCATCGCCGAGAGCGAGGACGAGACGCTCATGGACCGCTATCTCGGCGGCGAGGAGATCGACCTCAAGACACTCGTGCAGGACCTGGAACGGGCCGTCGCCCGCGGAAGCTTCTTCCCGGTGCTGGCCGCCGCCCCGGCCGCCGAGGGGGCCCGGCAGGGACTCGGCACCGTGGAGCTCCTCGAACTGATCACGGGCGGCTTCCCCACGCCGTTGGAGCGCCCCGCGCCGACCGTGACCACACCGGCGGGCGCAGCGCGCGAGGTGAGCGCCTGCGACCCGGACGGCCCGCTGGTCGCGGAGGTCGTGAAGACCGCCTCCGACCCGTATGTGGGCCGGGTCTCCCTGGTCCGCGTCTTCTCCGGAACCCTGCGCCCCGACGCGACGGTGCACGTCTCCGGACACGGACTGACCGACCGCGGCCACGAGGACCACGACGTCGACGAGCGGATCGGCGCCCTGTCCGGGCCGTTCGGCAAGCAGCAGCGCTCCCTCACGCACTGCATCGCCGGCGACCTCGCCTCGGTGGCGAAGCTGAACCGCGCCGAGACGGGGGACACCCTCTCGGCCAAGGACGACCCGCTGCTCATGGAGCCGTGGCAGATGCCCGACCCGCTGCTGCCGCTCGCCATCGAGGCGCACAGCAAGGCGGACGAGGACAAGCTCTCCCAGGGGCTCGGCCGGCTGGTGGCCGAGGACCCCACGATGCGTCTGGAGCAGAACCCGAACACCCATCAGGTCGTCCTGTGGTGCCTGGGCGAGGCGCACGCGGACGTCGCCCTGGAACGGCTGCGCAACCGGTACGGCGTGCAGGTCGACGTGGTCCCGCACAAGGTCTCGCTGCGGGAGACGTTCGCCGGGCCGTCCGCCGGGCGCGGTCGCCATGTGAAGCAGTCCGGCGGGCACGGCCAGTTCGCGATCTGCGAGATCGAGGTCGAACCGCTGCCCGGCGGCTCGGGCATCGAGTTCGTGGACAAGGTCGTCGGCGGCGCCGTGCCCCGGCAGTTCATCCCCTCCGTCGAGAAGGGTGTGCGGGCCCAGGCCGCCAAGGGCGTGGTCGCGGGCCATCCGCTCATCGACGTACGGATCACGCTCCTCGACGGCAAGGCGCACTCGGTGGACTCCTCCGACGCCGCGTTCCAGACGGCGGGCGCGCTCGCGCTGCGGGAGGCGGCTCGCGACGCGAAGATCCATCTTCTGGAGCCGGTGGCCGAGGTGACCGTCCTGGTGGGCGACGACTACGTGGGCCCGGTGATGAGCGACCTGTCGGGACGGCGCGGTCGGGTCGTCGGCACCGAGCAGACGGGCGTCGGGCGCACGCTCGTACGGGCCGAGGTGCCGGAGATCGAGATCGGGCGGTACGCCGTCGATCTGCGGTCCATCTCGCACGGCACCGCACGGTTCGACCGGCGCTACGCCCGGCACGAGCCGATGCCGCAGCAGATCGCCGAACGGCTCCGCGAACAGGACCCCGGCGCCTGACGGTCGGGGACTTCCCGGGCGACTTCGCTCGTCGGTGGGCGGCTTCCGCCGTCCGCCGACGAATGTCGGCCACGCCCGATACGCTGAGAACCTGATCAAGACGAAGACCTGATCAACAGGTGTGCGGGACACCGAAGTCGGGAAAGCCGCAGGAGCGGGTGCGGCGGCGATGGGGGCGGAAGTGGCGTTCGACGGTTTCGATTTCACTCCCGGGGCGCAAGTGCCGCTCACGGGCTCCGCGGGGCAGACGGCGGCGACCTTCGCCCTGGCCTCGGCGGCGTACCGCGACAGTCCGGTCGAGGAGATCCTCAAGGCCGACAACGAATGGCACCAGTCCACGGTCAAGGCCGGGCGGATCAAGCTGTTGGCACCGAATCTCGGCGAGGCCTTCTCGGGGGCCGTCACGGCCCGCATGCTGGGCGCGGGCCGCGCCCCCCTTATCCAGTCCTTCGGCACCGAGCCGCAGGTCGTCGTGGAGCACTGTCTCGCGGCGACCAACATCCGCCGGGACCGCGACAACTGGCTGTCGGCCGTCATGGTGCCCTGCGGGCTGCTGTTCCTGCCCGGACTGATCGTGTGGCTGCTGGTCTTCCAGATCCGTACGCAGATCGCCAAGCGCGAGGACAAGCGCGCCTCCGCGCTCGGCACCACCCTCCTGGTCGCCGTCGGCGCACTGGCCGTGCTCTTCCTCATCCGTATGCCGTTCACGGGCTTCTGGGCCTTGTACGCGCGCGCCGCGGTGGTCCTCCCGGTCGTCGGCTGGCTGTGGGCGAAGCAGATCTGCGAGCGCACCGCCAAGGATCTGCGGGCCCGCTGGGACAACCTGCTGTCGGGCGGCGGCATCGGCGCCAAGATTCCCGAGGCGGTCCCCGGCAGCCCCGGTGAGACGGCGGCGGAGCGGCTGCGCCAGGCGCTCGCCCGGCTCACCGCGGAGCAGCAGTCCAACTCGGTCTTCTACGCGGGCCCCAAGGGCATACTCGGCATGGGCACCCGCTGGGGAAGCTGGCAGCTCGCCGAGGACCTGGTGGCCCGCGACGCGGGCAAGGAGATCCACCCGTTCCGAAGCTGGGACGTCATCCGCAACATCCACGACCAGTTGCGCATGCTGGAGCGCGGTCCGCTCAACACCGGTGGTTTTCCGGCGCCTTCGATAAAGCACTGGATCGTGACACCGATCGGCGAGAACGCGAAGGCGGTGTCCCGGCCCGGCGGCACGGACGTGGACGCCTACACGATCAAGACGCACGCCGTCCAGGACATCTGCAACAAGCAGCAGTTCGGCAGCGGCGACCGGCACTACCTCGGGGTCCAGTGGACGCTCTGGGACGGCCAGTTGATCATCACGATGATGATCACGGTGACGGTGCTGCACCAGACGCTGCGCATCGAGGTGACCGGGCACGCGCTGGGTCCGGTGAACCCGCTGTTCACCAGCAAGCCGGAGGCCCCGACCAAGGAGGTCGCGAAGGCCGTCAGGTTCTGGGAGACCCGCAAGGTGAGCCTGCCGCTGGTCACCGCGGACGAGGTCGTGCGGCTCGCCGCGCGGGCGCCCCTCACCTGGTATCCGCCGCTGCTGAACTGGCTCGGCGGCAGCCTCGCGCTGCCCGAGCCGTTCGGGCTGCGGCACGCCTGGGCGGATCAGCCGTGGCGGCACCGTTTCATGGCGGACGACGCGCTGCGGGCCGCGACCCCCGTGCTTCGCGTGGTGCACGCGGCGGCGATCAAGGTCCTCGCCGAGAACGGCGTCGACACGGAGAAGTTCGGCAACCGCTCGGCCTTCCTCAGCACGTCGGTGCAGGACGCCTCGCCGCGCAAGGCCGACCTGTACGACGCGTAGCCGCGCGGCGGACGGGGCGGCCCCGCGGCGGGGGCGCCCCGGACCGGACTACGCGGTGGGCCAGGCCTCCGCCAGCATCTTGCGGGTGTCCGCGAGGAGTTGGGGCAGCACCTTGGTGTGGCCGACGACCGGCATGAAGTTGGTGTCGCCGCCCCAGCGGGGCACGATGTGCTGGTGCAGATGGGCGGCGATGCCGGCGCCCGCGACCGTGCCCTGGTTCATGCCGATGTTGAAGCCGTGGGCGCCGGAGGCGGTGCGCAGGGCGGTCATGGCCTGCTTGGTCAGCTCGCCGAGTTCGGCGGTCTCCGGCCCGGTGAGGTCCGTGTAGTCGGCGACGTGCCGGTAGGGCACGACCATCAGGTGCCCGCCGTTGTACGGGTACAGGTTGAGCACCGCGTACACCTGCTCCCCGCGCCTCACGATCAGCCCGTCCTCGTCGGACTTGGCCGGAATCGAGCAGAAGGGACAACCGTCGTCGGCCCCCGGGCCGGTCGGCTTGTTCTCGCCCTGGATGTAAGCCATCCGGTGGGGCGTCCAAAGGCGCTGGAACGCGTCCTGCGTTCCCACTCCGATCTGCTGCTCCGGCTCACTCGTCATGTGTTGCAGCATATTGCTTCGCCCGTTCGCGGCGTGTCGGCGGGTGCCGCGCAAAGCCGCCTGCGGCCAAGCTGGGGCCATGGACCACGACAGCCCGATGACCCGCTGGGAGCAGCGCACCGAGGTACCGCTCGGGGTCGCGTCACTGCTGTTCCTCGCCGCGTACGCGGTCCACGTGCTGGCGCACGGTCTGCCCCGGGTCGGCCGGGATGCCTGCCTCATGGTGATCGCGGTCACCTGGGCGGCGTTCCTCGTCGACTACCTGGTCCTCTGGCGGCTGAGCGGCCAGGGCCTCCGGTTCGTCCACCGTCATCTGCTGGACACCGTGGTGCTCGTCCTGCCCCTCCTGCGTCCCCTGCGGGTCGTCAAGCTCTACGACGCCGTGCTGCGGCGCCGCGGAGAGCCACGGCTCCCGCTGTACGCGCGGGTGATGTTCTACGCGGGAATCGCGGTCCTGCTGCTCGGGTTCTCGGGTTCCCTCGCCGTCTACCAGGCGGAGTACCAGGCGCCGCACGCGACGATCGTCACGTTCGGCGACTCGCTGTGGTGGGCCGCCTCCACGCTCTCGACGGTGGGGTACGGGGACGTGACGCCGGTGACGCCGAGGGGGCGCGTGATCGCGGTCGCCATGATGGTGTGCGGTCTGGCACTGCTCGGGGCGGTGACGGGGTCGTTCTCCTCGTGGCTGCTGCAGGTGTTCTCGCGCGAGGGCGACGAGAAGCCCCCGGGGCGCTGAGCTTCCCGGGGGCTTCGTGTCATGAGCAGGCAGGGCCTGCCGGTCAGACCTGCGCGCGCTCCTCGACGACCTTCGCGATCTTCGCGATGGCCTCGTCGAGGGGGATGCCGTTCTCCTGGGAGCCGTCGCGGTAGCGGAAGGAGACGGCGCCGGCCGTCATGTCCTCGTCGCCCGCGATGACCATGAAGGGCACCTTCTGCTTCTGCGCGTTGCGGATCTTCTTCTGCATCCGGTCCGAGGACGCGTCGACCTCGACGCGCAGGCCCTTCTTGCGGGCCTCGACGGCGAACTTCTGGAGGTACTCCACATGCGCGTCGCCGATCGGGATGCCGATCGCCTGGACGGGCGCCAGCCACGCCGGGAACGCGCCCGCGTAGTGCTCCAGGAGCACGGCGAAGAACCGCTCGATGGAGCCGAAGAGCGCGCGGTGGATCATGACCGGGCGCTGCTTGGAGCCGTCGGGGCCGGTGTACTCCAGGTCGAAGCGCTCGGGCAGGTTGAAGTCGAGCTGCACGGTCGACATCTGCCAGGTGCGGCCGATGGCGTCCTTGGTCTGCACGGAGATCTTCGGGCCGTAGAAGGCGGCGCCGCCCGGGTCCGGGACCAGCGGGAGGCCCTGCTTCTCGGCGACCTGGCGCAGCGTCTCGGTGGCCTCTTCCCAGACCTCGTCCGAGCCGACGAACTTCTCCGGGTCCTTGGTGGACAGCTCCAGGTAGAAGTCGGTGAGGCCGTAGTCGCGGAGCAGGTTCAGGACGAAGGTGAGCGTCTTGTCGAGCTCCTCCGCCATCTGCTCCTTGGTGCAGTAGATGTGCGCGTCGTCCTGCGTGAAGCCCCGGGCACGGGTCAGACCGTGCACGACGCCCGACTTCTCGTACCGGTACACGGTGCCGAACTCGAAGAGGCGCAGCGGCAGTTCACGGTACGAGCGGCCGCGGGCGTCGAAGATCAGGTTGTGCATCGGGCAGTTCATGGGCTTGAGGTAGTAGTCCACGCCCTCGTCGAGCTGCATGGGCGGGTACATGCCGTCGGCGTACCAGTCCAGGTGGCCCGAGGTCTCGAAGAGCTTCCCCTTGGTGGCGTGCGGGGTGTAGACGAACTCGTAGCCCTCCTCCTCGTGCCGGCGGCGCGAGTAGTCCTCCATGACCCGGCGGATGACGCCGCCCTTGGGGTGGAAGACGGCGAGGCCGGAGCCGATCTGCTCCGGGATGGAGAACAGGTCCAGCTCGTTGCCCAGCTTGCGGTGGTCGCGCTTCTCGGCCTCGGCGAGGAAGTCCAGGTGCGCCTTCAGCTCCTCCTTGGAGGGCCAGGCGGTGCCGTAGATGCGCTGGAGCATGGGGTTCTTCTCGCTGCCGCGCCAGTACGCGGCGGCGTTGCGCATGAGCTTGAACGCCGGGATGTTGCGGGTGGTGGGCAGGTGGGGACCGCGGCAGAGGTCCTTCCAGCACAGCTCGCCGGTCTTGGCGTCGAGGTTGTCGTAGATGGTCAGCTCGCCGCCGCCCACCTCGACGTTCGCCCCGTCGTCCGTGGACGCGGAGCCCTTGATGCCGATGAGCTCCAGCTTGTACGGCTCGGCCGCCAGCTCCTCGCGGGCGTCCTCGTCGGTGACGACGCGGCGCGAGAAGCGCTGCCCGCGCTTCTGGATCTCCTGCATCTTCTTCTCGACGGCCTTGAGGTCCTCGGGCGTGAAGGGCTTCTCGACGTCGAAGTCGTAGTAGAAGCCGTCCTTGACCGGCGGGCCGATGCCCAGCTTGGCGTCGGGGAAGAGCTCCTGCACGGCCTGGGCCATCACGTGCGCGGTGGAGTGGCGCAGGATGTTCAGACCGTCCTCGGAGGAGATCTCGACGGGCTCGACCTCCTCGCCGTCCTGCACCTCGTACGCGAGGTCCCTCAGCTCGCCGGCCACGCGGGCCGCGACGATGGTGCGCTCGCCGGTGAAGAGGTCGGCGGCCGTAGTGCCCGTCGTCACCACGCGCTCTTCCCGCTCGGAATCGCGTTGGATGATCACACGGACGTCTGACACCGGACTCTCCTGACTGAAGGCGACGCCACACCACATACGACATGGCATGGCAATGCCCCGAATCCTACCGAGCCCGGGGTGCCCTCCGCGAAACGGTTGTGGACAGTGCGCCCCGGTCCTCCCCGGACGCGCGCCTCAGTCCTCGCTGCACGCCTCCTCGAAGAAGTCCAGATTCTCCTGGAGCGACTTCATCAGCCGGTCCCGCTCCGCCTCGTCGACCTGTACCGGCACGACCCCGGAGGCGTCCGTGAGCCTGCGGAAGCCGCCGCGGCTCTCCAGCCGCCCGTGCACCCGCACCGGCAGCCCGACCAGATGGGCCTGGCCCGCGATCCGGTACGCCTCCTCGTCGAGGGTCATCCGGACGTGCGGGACCTCGGCGCCCGCGATCACCCGCAGCCGTACGGTGCCCTCCCCGCGCGGGCCCGACCGGCGCATCCGCACCACGGCGCCGGTGATCCGCACGGGCACGGACGGCTCCTCGCGCAGATAGCGGACCCCGGCAGCGCGCAGCACGGCCAGGTCGCCGGGCGAGAACTCGACGGGCTCCGCGGGGTTCGCGCCGCCCTCGGGGACGCCTGCGGCAGGGGACCACTCGACGGTGATCCGGGCGCCCTCGGTGCCCCGGACGAGGGCCACCAGGGCTTCCATCAGTTCATGGCTGGCGCCCGCCTCGACGGCGGCGTCGAAGGCCTCCATGCCGCCGGTGGCCCGCTGGTAGTCGATGGCCTCGCGGGCGGCGCACAGCGCCTCGTGCAGCCGTACGGCGAGCGGCCGGCCGGTGGTGACGGGCACGAAGGCGGTGAGGCCGCGGCCGCCCGGTTCCGCGCCGACCAGGACGTTCTCCAGGGAGGCGGCGGCGGACCTGCGGTGGCGGGCGCCGTAGTAGCCGGCCCGCGCGCGGGTGGCGAGCGCGCCGGCGAGCAGCATCTGACGGGCGGCGCCGCGCAGCTGCTCCTCGACGGTCCAGGGCGCGGCGCCCACGGGCCCGGTCGGCACGTCCCGCCACCAGCGGATCTCGTCGCTGGGCACGGCGAGCGCGACGAGCACGTCGCGGGCGGACGGTGAACCGCTGCGGGCGAGCGCGACGAGAGCCTCGCCGAGGAGGTCGTCGCTGTCGGGGAAGGCCCGGTTCTCCGGCACCAGCAGGCTGGTGCCGCCGCCCCCGGGCCCCGGTGGGGTCCATCGGCCGTACCGTCCGGCCGCTCCCCCGCGGCGCTGCCAGCCGTGTCGGCGCAGCAGCGCGCCGAAGACGGCGGGGTCGACCCGGTCGGGCGTGGGCGGATCGTTCCAGAGCGCTTCGGCGGGGTGCGGCCTGACCGGCCTGAGTACCTCGTCGATGGGGCGGTGTGTCATGGCCTGCCTCCCGTCCCGACCCTCGTCATGATCTCGCAGAGGGCCCGGTCGTCGAAGATCCGCGCCGTCGGGATGCGGACGGTGGTCCGGCGCCGGCCCGTGACGGCGTGTCCGGCGAGGTTGATCCAGTAGCAGCAGTGCCGCAGGTCGAGCCGGTCGTGGCTGGCGCGCAGCCAGTCGTCCTGGGATCTGGGCACGAGCATCACGACCAGGATCTTGTGGACCGAGACCGGGGTGCGCGCGAGCTTCGCCAGGTGCTCGTTGTCGAGCGTGAAGGAGAAGGCGGGCCCCGGAGGGTTCGGCGGGATCTGGTACGTGCACTTGAGCTGCACCTTGATGGTGACTTCGTCGTCGACCGTGTGCCCGGGGGCGCTGTGGCTGACGTGCCAGTCGATGCCGTTGTCGGGAAACGGCTGGGACAGCGAGCAGCCGGCGGCCGCGGCGACGGCGTGCAGATAGCCGACCTGCAAGGTCTCCATGCAGGCGGTGGTGGCGAGCGATCCGCGATGGGGTGCCGTCCGCTGGGACAGCAGCCCGCCCCGTTCGGGCTGCGCGAGTGCCATGAGTCCAACAGCCTTCCAGGCTTGGTGTATCCCCGCGACGGGTCGCTGAACTGCAAAGACCCGTACCTCTGTTGTCTCCTTCCGGCGTACGGCGCAAACAGCCCGGGTATCACCAAACAGGCAGAAGACGGTGCGTCAGCTGCCGTGGGTGAACGAGGAGTTGTGTACGTATGACGTGCTGGTACGAAGGCCCTCTGGCCGCGTTCGACACGGAGACCACGGGCGTGGACGTCGAGACCGACAGGATCGTGTCGGCCGCCGTCGTCGTCCAGGACGCCGCGGGTGCCCGGCCGAGGGTGACCCGATGGCTGGTGAACCCGGGAGTGCCGGTGCCCGCGGGGGCGACGGCGGTGCACGGGCTCACGGACGAGCATCTGCAGCGCAACGGCCGCTGGCCGTCGCCCGTGATGGAGGAGATAGCCCGGGAGCTGGGCGAACAGGCCGCGGCGGGTCGGCCGCTGGTGGTGATGAACGCCCCGTTCGATCTGACGCTGCTGGACCGGGAGTTGCGCAGGCATCGCGCTTCGTCCCTCGACCACTGGTTCGAGTCGGCCTCGCTGCGTGTGCTCGATCCCCGTGTCCTCGACAAGCATCTGGACCGCTATCGCAAGGGCCGCCGCACCCTGACCGATCTGTGCGCGCACTACGAGGTGCCGCTGGAGGGCGCGCACGACGCGGCGGCCGACGCGCTGGCCTCGCTGGAGGTCGTCCGTGCGGTGGGGCGCCGGTTCTCGGCCCGGCTGGAGCGGCTGTCGCCGTCCGAGCTGCACACGCTCCAGACGGTGTGGCACGCGGCACAGGCGCGCGGGCTGCAGGCCTGGTTCGCGCGCAGCGGTGCGCCGGAGGCGGTGGACCCCGCGTGGCCGCTGCGCCCGGATCTGCAGGCGGCGGCCTGACCGGCCGCGATGCCCGCGGGCACAACGAAAAACCGGTCCGTCTGCGACGGACCGGTCTTCTCCGGGTGGGCGATACTGGGTTCGAACCAGTGACCTCTTCGGTGTGAACGAAGCGCTCTCCCACTGAGCTAATCGCCCGGGAACGCACTGAACAATACAGGTCCCGGCGGGTGGGGTTCAAACCGCTTCGAGACGGGCCCTCAGTCCGCGCTGTCCCGCGCGCATCATCAGGGCGTGGTTGGCGCGGAAGAACGGGCGTCCCGGCACGGCGAGCCGCCGCAGCAGCGGTGTGGTCACGCGCACTTCCTGGTCGTACCGGGCGCGGGTGCCCGGCCCGGCGGCCTCGAAGGTCCAGCGCGCCCAGCCGTCGAGGTCGCCCGACATCGCCATCTCCAGGACTCCGGCCACCGGGTCCCGGCGCACCGCGCGGGCGGTGATGGTGATGTCGTACGGCAGGACGGAGCGGATCCGGATGACACCGCTGCGGTCGTCGACGGGGGTCACCTCGCGCACCTGGGGCCACCAGAGCGGGTAGTGCTCGGCCCTCTCCAGGAGCGCGTACACGTCCGCCGGTGGCGCGGGCAGCTCCCACACGGTGTGAAAGCGGTAGTGGCTCCAGTCCATGGAGCGAGTGTGCCCACTGCCGGGCGGATGTACCGGCCGTGCCCGTGCGCCGATCTGAGTACGGCGTGAGTACCCGCGCTCATGTCCGGGGACGTGACCGGCACCACACTCCGGGTATGTCCCAGATTCCTTCCCCCGCCGAGGAGTTGCTGCTCCTCGACACCGAGCTGCGGCAACTCGACGCCCGCCGGGCCGTGTTGCTGACCCGGCGTGCCTGGCTGGTCCGCGTGCTCCAGCCGCCGCCCGTGCGGACCACGCCCCTGGCGCCCCCGGCCTCCCCGGCTCTTCGGCCCGAGGCCACCGCACCGGGTGTCCAGAACACGCTCCTGCTGCTCGGCGGCGTCCTGCTGACCGTCGCCGCCGTCGCGTTCACGCTCGTCGGCTGGGGACAGCTCGGGATCGCGGGGCGGTCGCTGGTGCTCGGCGCGGTGACGCTGGCCGCGCTCGGGGCGCCCGCGCTCCTGCTGCGGCGCGGTCTGCGTTCGACCGCGGAGGCTCTCGCGGGGCTCGGCCTCGCGCTGACGGTCCTGGACGCGTACGCGCTGTACGCGGTCGCGCTCCCGAGCACGGACGGCGTCGGCTACGCGGCGGTCGCGTCGGCGGTCCTGGCGGCGATGTGGGCGGCGTACGGACACGCGCTGGGCGCGCGGCGCCGGAAGCCCGAACCCCGGCCGGCCTCCGCGGCCGCACCGGCCGCCCCTGACACCTCGGCCGCCCCGGGCCTCCCCGGCGCGTCGGGTGCCCCGGGTACATCGGCCGCCCGGAGCGCCTCCAGCACCCCGGGCTCCTCGGAGCCGTCCGCGGAGGGTGCGGGAGAGCACCGGGCCGGGAGCGGGACGGGACCGCGGGAAGCCGCGCCGGGTTCGGGCCCGGCCCTCGGCGTCAGCGCCGGCACGGGTACCCGCACGGGTGCCGGACGGCGGGGGGTCGCCGCCGCCGCGGGTCCGTCGCTGCGACTGCCGCTGCCCGCCGCCGTGGTCGCCGCGCAGTTGCCGCTGCTCCTCTGGGCGGTGGCCGCCGCCGCGGGTGCGCACGGCGTCACGGCCGCGCTGCTGGTCACGGCGGCGCTCGACACGGCGCTCGCGCTGCGCACGCCCCACAGGTCCCTCCGCGTCGTCGCCGCCGCCGGGGCGTACGGCCTGGGCGGCTGGGGCACCTTCGCCGCCGGCTGGCTGTCCTGGACGGCCGCCGGCCCGAGCGCCGCCGCCCGTGCGGCGGCGCTCCTCCTCCTTGCCGCGTCGATCGCGACGGCGGCGGCGTGGGGGACCCCTAAGCCGGGCGTCGCGACCGGCACCGCCACGGCCGGAGGCCTGATCACCGTCGTCGCGTTCGGCGGCGTGCTGCGCACGGCCGTGCCGGGCGAATGGTCCGTTCCCGGTCATCTCGCCTGCGGGCTGGCCCTGTTGGCCGTCGCGCGGACGGGACTTCCGGAGCCCGTACGCCGTGGGTTCGCCCTGGCCTCCGGCTGCGTGGGCGCCCTCGCCGTGGCGTGGGCCCTGCCCGTGGTCGTGATCACCGTGCTGGGACCGGTCGGCCGGGCGGGCTCGGTCTGGTCCGGTGCTCCGGCGAACGCGCGGGACGCGGTCACGAGCGGCCCGCCCTGGCCCTCGGACGCGGCCACGGCTCCGCTCGTTCTCGGGCTCGTCGCGGCGGCCCTGGTGGTGGCCGTCCGCGCCGACACGTGGCGTCCGCACGCCCTGGCCTGCGCGCTGACGCTGACCTGGGCGACGGTGTTCGTCCTCCCCGCGACCCTCGAACTCCCTTACGCGGCCGGGCTGTCCGTGCACGGGATCACGGTGATGGGCCTGCTCTGGTCCGCGCGCCGGGCGCACCCCTCGGTGACGGCGCCGGTGCTCGCCCTTCTCACCTCCCTCAGCCTCGCCTTCCTCGCACTGGCCTCCGAGGCCGCGACACTGACCGTTCTCGGCGTGCTGGCCGTCCTGTTCGCGGCCGCCGCCACGCGGCCGGGCCTCGGTCCGGTCACGGCACCCGCGTCGCTCGGGTACGCGGCGGCCCTCGCCTGCGCGACGGGCGCCTCCCTCGGCCTGCGCCCCCAGCACACCGCGCTGCTCGTGCTGGTCGTGGCCGTGGTCGCCGCCCTGCTCGCGGCGCACGTCGACGACGGACCGACGACCGTGTCGATCGAGGTCACCGGCGCCCTCGCGGGGCTGCTCGCCACAGGGCTCGCGGTGGCCGAACCGGCCATGCTGGCCACGGTCCTCGCGCTGTGCGGGGTGATCGCAGCCGGCACGGCCGTACGGGAGGACCGGCGCGCCGTCGGATACGCGGCCGTGGCCCTGTTCGTGCTGGCCGCCTGGGTGCGCCTCGCGGCCTGGGGCGTCGCCTTCCCGGAGGCGTACACACTGCCGGTGACCGTTCCGGCGCTGCTGGTGGGCGCGTTCAGGCGCCGCCGGGACACGGCGGTGTCGTCGTGGACGGCGTACGCGCCGGGTCTGGCCATGACGCTCGTGCCGAGCCTCTTCGCGGCGTGGGGCGACGCGCAGTGGCAGCGCCCGCTGCTGCTGGGCGCGGCGGCGCTCGCCGTCACCCTGCTGGGCGCCCGGCACCGTCTGCAGGCCCCCCTGGTGCTGGGCGGCAGCGTGCTCGTCCTGGACGCCCTGCACGAACTCGCCCCGTACATCGTGCAGGTGGTGGACGCGCTCCCCCGTTGGGCGCCTCCCGCACTCGCCGGTCTGCTGCTGCTCGCGCTGGGTGCCACGTACGAGCAGCGGATCCGCGACGCGCGGCGGGTGCGGGAGGTGCTGGGGAGGATGGACTAGCCGGTCACCGAGCGCGCGGTCACGAAGGCATCCTGTCGCCCAGGAGTGCCAGGTTCTCGATGGCGGCGAGGCCGTAGAGCGCCGTGTCGTTCGTGTAGACCCAGTTGGCCTCGCTGCCCGGCACCAGCGTGACGGGACCGCTCAGCTTCTCCGTCTTCCACGGCGAGGACTCGGTGTAGCCGTCGGAGCTGTAGAACTTCGCCCAGGCACGGGTGGCGAGTTGGGTGTCACCGGTCTGCACGGCGGCGTAGGCGTCGAGCCGGGAGTGGCCCTGGAAGAGCAGCAGGGTGCCGAAGTTGGTTCCGTAACGGGCCGCCTGCTCGGCCTTGGTCGCGTTGAAGTAGCGGCAGTAGTCGAGGTAGGCGTCCTTGAAGGCGGGCAGGTCCACGAGGTCGATGAGTTCGGCGCACAGTTCGTTCAGGCCGAAGACCGCGGAGAGGTGCGAGACACCGACCACGGGCTCGGCGGCGACGGCGAACCGGCCGGTGTCGAGGTCGTAGAGGCCGGAGCCCTGGACGAAGCCGTTGGGCTGCGCGGCGATGGTCTCCATCGTCGACAGCACCCGCGCCCTGGCTTTCTCCCACTTCGGACCCTCGCGTTCCCACTCGGTCAGCCACGCCGAGACAAGCCCGCTCCAGTCCGTGCCGAAGCCGATCGACAGCGCGTGACGGTCCGGCGTGTACGGCTCGGTGCGGATCTTGCGCAGCGGGTCCAGGGCGAGGAAGGTCTCGTCGGAGTCCACGTTGGCGTGCATGAGATCGCCGACGCGCTCGTCGGCGGTGAGGAAGTAGTAGTAGCGCCGATAGGTGGTGTTCGCGATGCGCTGCTGTTTGGCGCTGTCGGCGTAGTGCTGCACGCCGTGCCGGGTGCCGAGACCGGCCCACTGGCCGAGGTGGTAGACGTCGACCTCGCCGGTGTGCCGGGTCATCGCCTCGGCGAAGCGGAAGATGTCCGCCCGGCCGCTGCGCAGGTACGCGAACCACAGCCAGAGGTCGGGCGACAGCTCGGAGTTGTCCCAGGCGTAGCCGCCGATGTCGTACCGCCACTGGTGCCGGACCGGGTCGTAGGAGTGCATGATGTCGCCGTAGTCCCAGAATCCGTACCAACGGCGCATCTCCACCTGGTCCTTGTAGTAGGTGAAGAGGAAGTCGAGGTGGTCCTCGATCTTCGCCTTGGCGGGTGTGGACCGGTCGGGCTCGGAGTAGAGGCCCGGGCCGAAGACCTTCGCCTTGATCAACTGCTTCGGCGGGGCGGCGAGTTGGGGCAACACGCGTACGGCGTCGACCTGTTCGGCGAGCTTCTCGGGGGTGGGGGTCGACTCGTTGGCCCAGAAGAGCAGTTCGGAGGTGCGGGCGATGCCGTAGGGGGTGCCGAAGCCCGGCTCGTAGTCCTCGTAGGTGATGTTGAGGCCTTCGAGCTGCTCGGCGTACGTGTCCTGGCCCATGCCGTCGTGGTAGAAGCGCAGGTCCATGGGGCGCGCCTCGGGCGACCAGAGCCAGAGGGTCACCTCGGCCTCGTCGGTGTGGGCGTCACGGATGTCGAGCTGGGCGGGGAACTTCTCCCAGAAGTCCCGCAGCCCGAAGGAGAATCCACCGCTCGGTCCGCCGACGTAACCGAAACCGGAGGCGCGTCGGCCACCGCCGGCGCCGATCCAGCCGTACCCCTTGCTGGTGCGCTTGCGCAGGGTGAACCCGTCGGCGGAGAGCTGGGAGAGGGTGTAGTCGCCCCACTCGGGGATGTACTGGAGCCGGGTCGTGACGCGTTGGTCCCAGGTGGACGGGTCGGCGAGCTTCTCGCCCTCGAACTGGGCCGCCTGGACCGCGGCTCCGGGGTCGCGGCGCAGCCCGGTGATGCCCTTGACCGCCTCGCGCAGCAGGCCCGTCCCCTCGCCGCCGATGCGGATGTGCCGGTCGTAGGCGGCGTCCCGCATCGGCACGGTGAAGCGGACACCCAGCCCGCGGACGAAGTCGCCGCTGCTCTTTCCGGGCTCCTGCTTTCCGTCGAAGGTGATCGTGTGGACCATGCGGAAGGAGTCGGCGCCCGCGTAGAAATAGAGGCGGACCGAGAAGGGCAGCCAACTCCGGTCGCCCTTGCGGTGCTTGCCGTCGATGCGGACGACGGCCCGCACCGGGCCCTCCTGTTCGACCTCGACCGCGGAGATCGCGCTCTCGAAGCGCTCGAACTTCTCGGCGCCCTGGTCCTCGTCCTCGATCTCCGGCTGGCGGATGAGGACGAGGCGCCCGTTCCTGGCGATCTCGGTCGTGCCGCGGGTGACGGACTTGACCAGCGTGGAGCCGCTCCTGCCGATCTTCGCGGTGATGACCCCGGTCGATATGCCGATGGTGCCGCCGCTCTTGTCGACGGTGACCCTCTGCTCCGGCGCGGTGGGTTCCCCGGCTGCCAGCGTGAGCTTGCCCGCGTCCGAACTCACCGCGTGCGCCGTCCACTTGAGCGATCCGTCCGGCCAGTAGGCGATCGGCCAGGACTGCACGGGCACGGCCGCCCCGTCGGCGTCCGTGAGCGCGAACGTCTGGTCCCGCCGGTACGCGCCCTTCGGCCAGGGAACGCCCACGGTGGAACCGGGGGCGGCGCCGAGGCCGCCGTCCTCCAGCCAGTCCAGGGTCACCGGGTCCGCGTCGGCGGCCTCCGCCCTGGGGGCCGCCTGCGCGTTCGCGCTTCCGAGGGCCCAGCTGAACTGCGCGGCCGCTCCGGCGGCGGCCGCCGCCTTGAGAAGGGACCTGCGGGGGATGGGAGACATGGCCTTTCCTTTCCTTGCGGGATGGTCAGGGGCATGACAGAGATAAGGGCATGACGGAGACAGGCCGGGCGCTCAGGACCCCGGCCCGCGGGAGTGCGGACTCAACGGCGCCGTCGGCGCTCCTCGACGGCGACGGCCGCCGCCGCGACGGCCCCCAGGACGGGGACCGCCAGCGGCGCGACGAGCAGGGCGGAACAGGCCACCACGACCAGCCCGCCGATGAGCAGGAAGGACCCGGCGGGATCGAGGACGATACGACGCCCCGCGTCCGCGAGCAGCTCGCGCCAGGCCGCCCCGGGCTCCCAGACCGCGGCGGCGCGCAGTCCCGCGACCGCTCCCCCGATCAGCGCGAAGAGCCCGACGGCGCCGACGAGCGGACCACCGGGGATCCCGGCGCGCACGGCCTGGACGTCCACCCAGACCGCCGCCGCACCGGCCCATCCGGCGGTTCCCACGAGCCAGCCGCCCCGTACGGCCGCCCGGAAGTCGGCCGTGAACTCCCGCCATCCGCCGCCCTCATGAGCCGTCCGGCGTCGCAAGTGCCGCGTGCCGGCCGCGAAAGCGGCGGGAACGGTGACGAGGGGAAGCGAGGCCACCGCGATCCACACACCGGTGAGCAGACATTCCGCGAAGACGGCGAACCTCTCGGCGAGGACGGATTCCCGGGGGGCCCGACGGGACTTCGCGGCCTGCGCCCCGCGGGGCCGGCGCGCGGGAGGGACCGCCGCGGCGCGGGCCCTCGGCTGGGTGACGGTCATCTCAGCCCTTCAGTCCGGACGTCGCCATACCGTCGATCAGATACCTCTGGAAGGCGAGGAAGAAGAGGAGTACGGGCATCAGCGCCACCAGCGACATCGCGATCATGCCGCCGTAGTTGGCGATGCCCTCCTGGTCGCGGAACATCATCATGCCGAGCGAGACCGTGTACTTGCCGGGCTCGTTGAGGTAGATCAGCGGACCCATGAAGTCGTTCCACGCGTTGATGAAGGTGAAGATCGCGCTGGTGATGAGCGCCGGGCGGCACAGCGGCAGCACGATCGACCAGTAGATCCGCAGATGCCCGCAGCCGTCGAGACGCGCCGCCTCGTCCAGCTCGCGCGGCAGGTTCCGCATGAACTGCACCATGAGGAAGACGAAGAACGCCTCGGTGGCCAGGTACTTGCCGATCAGCAGCGGCACGTACGTGTTGACCAGACCGGCCTTCTGGAACATCACGTACTGCGGGATGAGCAGCACGTGATACGGCAGCAGGAGCGTGCCGATCATCAGGGAGAAGAGCAGGTTCCGCCCGGCGAACCGGATCTTGGCGAAGGCGTACGCGGTGAGCGAGCAGGAGATCAGGATGCCGACGACGGAACCGAGCGCGTAGAAGAGGGAGTTCTGGAAGAAGGTGGCGATCGAGATGTCGGCGATGCCGTCGGCCAGCCCCTTGAAGTTGGCGAGGATCGGGCCGGTCGGGAACAGTTGCAGGCTGCCGATGATCTCGCGGCTCGGTTTGAACGAGGCGCCGAGGACCCAGAGCACGGGGTAGAGGACGACCGCGAGGACCACCAGGGCCCCGATGTGCCAGGCGAGCGAGCCGGCGCGCTCACGTCCGGGCGGGCGTGGGCGTCGCGGGGCGGCCGGGTCGGTCGGGTCGGTCGGGTCGGTCGGGGCCGCGGAGCCGAGCGCCTTGCCGGTGATGCCGCTCATCGGGAGTCCTCCTCGTAGTGCACCCAGCGCTTCTGCGACCAGAAGAGGACGGCCGTCACCAGCGCGACGGCGAGCAGCAGCATCCAGGCCATGGCGGAGGCGAAGCCCATCTGGGACTCCTTGAAGCCCTTTTGGTAGAGGTAGCAGGTGTAGACGAGCGTGGCGTCCGCCGGACCGCAGGTGGTGTTGGAGACCACGTAGGCCGATCCGAAGATCTGGAACGAGTGGATGGTCTCCAGCAGCACGTTGAAGAACAGCACCGGGGAGATCATCGGCAGCGTGATGCTCCAGAACCTGCGCAGCGGTCCCGCGCCGTCCATCTCCGCCGCCTCGTAGAGCTCCTTCGGCACCTGTTTGAGCCCGGCCAGGAAGATGACCATGGGGGCGCCGAACTGCCAGACGGTGAGCGCGATCAGGCTGTAGAGCACCCAGCCCGGGTCTCCGACCCAGCCTCCGGTGTGGAGACCGAGGAACGACTGCGCACGGTCCACGACGGCGCCGTCGGAGAACAGCGCCCGCCAGACGAAGCCGACCGAGACGCTCGCGCCGATCAGTGACGGGGCGTAGAACGCGGCCCGGTAGAAGGCCTGGCCGCGGCGGCTCTGCGCGAGGAGCAGGGCCACCCCGAGCGCCAGCAGCAGTTTGAGCGGGGTTCCGATCACGACGTACTTGGCCGTCACCTCGACCGACTTCTGCCACCGGGGATCGTCGAACATCGTGGTGAAGTTGTCGAAGCCGACCCACCGCGGCGCGTCGAAGAGGTTGTAGTCGGTGAAGGCGAAGTAGAGGGAGGCCGCCATCGGGCCCGCGGTCAGCAGCAGGAAGCCCGCGATCCAGGGCGACATGAAGAGATAGCCGGCGAGATTGTCCCGGCGTCCCCGGCGCCTTTCGGGGGCGGCGGCCGCGGGGCGTGTCTCCGGCGCGTCGGGCGGGGAGTCCTTGACGAGCGTCACAGCGGTTCCCATCACGTGGCGAGGGCCGTCTTCGCCTCGGAGAAGAACTGCTTCACCGCGTCGGAGACCTTGGTGGTGCCCTGCGACATGTCACCGCCGATGCGCAGGAAGGCGGACTCGACGGTGTCGGCGCCGGCCGGGTGCGGGGTGATCGTGCCGAGCACGCCCGCCGCGGCGACGTCCTGCTCGTACTGCGCGATGGCCTTGCTGGGGGCGTCGGCCGGGTGGAAGGCGTCGAACTGCTCGGTGGTGGCGAGGATGCCCCGGTCGTAGCCCATGATCTTGCCGACCTCGGGGTCGTGGACCATGAAGTCGATGAACTGGGCGACCTCCTTGGGGTGCTCGGTGTGCGCGGAGGCGCTGAGCATCAGGGAGGCCAGGTACTGGCCGGTCTGCTTGCCGTCGGTCGTCGGGATCGGCGCCAGGCCGTAAGTGCTGTCGCCCTCCGCCGTATAGCGGACGGTGAAGTTGTCCCAGGTGAACTCGGAGGCGGCGTGGCCCGCCGAGAGCGAGGACTTGGGCTTGTCCTGCTCCACCCGCTTGGGGTCGGTGATGATGCCGGCCTTCACGCGGTTGTAGCCGTCGGTCCACCACTCCGTCAGATCGGCCTCGTCGAAACCGAGTCCGTCCTTGGTGAAGAACGCCTTGCCGTTCTGCCGGAGGTAGAGGTCGTACAGGTACATGATGCTGAAGTAGCCCGTGTCGCCTGCCACCTTCTGGGTGTCGTGAATACGCTTGAGCGCGGCGAAGTACTCGTCCCAGGTCCAGCCCTGCTTCGGCTTGATACCCGCCTTGTCGAACACCTTCTCGTCGATGACAAGTGACATGGTGTTGGATCCGACGGGAATTCCGAGCTGCTTTCCGTCGACCTGTCCGACCTTCTCGACCCCGGCGCGGAAGTTTTTCAGGCTGAGATTTCCGGCGTCTACCTGGGACTTGAGGTCGAGCAGGATCCCCCGCTTGTCGTACTTCCGCAGAAATCCGACGGCGTTCTGGAATACGTCCGGCGGATTTCCGCCGGCGGCCTGGGTCTGGAACTTCTCCCAGAAGGCCACATAATCCTGGAAGTCCGTCTTCACCTTGACCTTCGGATACTTCTTCTCGAAGAGCGCGATGGACTGGTTGATCCGCTTCGCCCGCTCGTCCGCACCCCACCAGGCGTAACGGATCGTCACCGTCCCGTCCGCGCCGCTGCCGCCGTCCCCGCCGCAGCCCGTCGTCGTGGCCAGCCCCAGCGCGGCCAGCGAAGCTCCGGCCGCCTTGAGGACCGTCCGCCTCTCGACACTCCCGTTGTTTCCCACTGTCGGGCCTCCCCGCACCGTCGACACCGCTGCATGAATCGTTTCAAGTAAGCGCTTGCTGGCACAAGCTACGGAGGGGTTCCGGGCGCGTCAATGATTCGGACAGGAATTGATGTGGGGCGCCGCGATCCCGTCCCACCGGGCTCCGCGGCGGGGCCCGCGCGCACGGAGGGGTGTACGCAGGTCGAGCGCACGCGGTCGACCCGCCGAACGCCCCTCGGGCGATGAGGCGGGGTGGGAGCGCGGCTGAAAATGTACTGCCGGGAGGGGTGGTGACGGGGTGTCGGCGGGGGTGGGGGGAACGGAGCGTGAGGGTGGGCGGCTCCGGGTGGGGACCGGAGACGGTCACGGGGTGGCTGCCGGGGGGGCGCCGGAGCTGACCCCGGGATGGCTGCCGGGGTGGTTGCCGGGGGCCCCGAGTCGCCCCCGGGGTGCTTGCCGGGGCCCGGAGTCGCCCCCGGGGTGCCTGCTGGTCGGTCCCGGAGTCGCTCTAGAGGTGCCGCAGCCACCCCGGAGCCACTCGGGGTGGCTGCGGCGGGCCCTGGAGTCGGCCCCCTGGTGCCGGCCGGTGGGTTCCGGAGCCGCTCACGAGGTGCTTGGCCGGTGGGCCCCGGAGCCGCTCCGGGAGTCGCTCCCGGTGGCTGCCGGTGGGGCGGGGCGGGTTTGCTTGGTGGGGGGGGGTCGGGCTCCGGGTGGGACCCGGAGTCGCCCCGGGTGGCTGCCGGTGGCTCGGGGCGGCTGCCCATGGCTCTGGGCGGCTGCCGGTCGACTCCGTCGCGGCTGCTGGGCGGCGCGAGGTCGGGGTCGGGCCATTGGGCCCGGGGGCCCGTGGTGGGCCCGGAGTTGGGCGCGGGTTGGGCCCGCGGTGAGCCCCGCTTGGACCTGCACCGGGCCGAGGCTGGACCGGCGGGCGCAGGTTGACCTGCAGTTGCTCGGGGTGCCTGCCGATGGCTCGGGACGGCCGCCGGTCGATCCGTCGCGGCCTCTGAGCGACGCGAGGTCGGGGTCGGGCCCGCGGTGGGACCGGAGTTGGGCACGGGTTCGGACCTGCGGTGGGCCCCGATTGGAACGGCGGTAAGCGCGGGTTGGACCCGCGGGTGCAGGTTGCACTTGCAGCGGCTCAGGGGCTGCCGATGGCTCGGGACGGTTGGCGGTCGACTCCGTCGCGGCTTCCGAGCGGCGCAAGGTCTGGGTCGGGCTGTTGGGCCTGAGTGGGCCCGGAGTTGGGAGCGCGTTCGGGCCTGCGGTGGGCCCCGGTTGGACCGGCGGTACGCGCGGGTTGGACCCGCGGGTGCAGGTTGGACCTGCAGTGGCTCAGGGGGCTGCCGATGGCTCGGGACGGCCGCCGGTCAATCCGTCGCGGCTGCCAAGCGGCGCGAGGTCGGGGTCGGGGCCGCCGTAGAGCTGCCGTGGGCACGGAGTTGGGCCCGGAGTTGGGCCCGTAGTGGGCCCCGGCTGGACCTGCGGGCGCGGGGTGGGACCGGCACCAGGCCCGGGCTGGACCGGCGGGCGCAGGTTGGACCTGCCGTGGGCCCGGGTTGGACCTGCGGGCGCGGGTCGGACCTGCAGCGGGCCTGACCTGGACCCATAGGCCCAGGTTGGAACTGCCGTGGCCCGGGGCGAACTCACGGTGGGCCCGGGATAATCCGGCGCTGGACCCGTGGTCTGCGCGGGTTGGACCCGCAGGCACAGGTTGGACCTGAAGTGGCCTGGTCGGACCTGCAGTGGGCAAGGGCTGGACCCGTGGGCCCAGGTTGGAACTACAGCGACCCTGGCTGGCCCCACGGTGGTCCCCGATTGGACCGTCCGGCGCGGGTCGGACCTGCAGCACCCCGGGCTGGACCCGTGGGCCCGGGTTGAACCTGCATCGGTCCGAGTTGGACCCACGTTGGGCCGGTTGAACCCACGTCGGGCCCAGGCTGGGACCGCGATTGGCCCGGGTTGGGCCCAGCCGACGGCGCCGACTCGGGGACAGGTGACCGGCCCGACAGGTCCAGCGTTGAACAGCTATCCGGGGCTGTCAGAGCCGACCCGACCCCAACCCGACCGCTCCGACCCGGCTCTCTCCGCTCCGACTTGAGCAGCCCTGACCGATCCAGTTCCGCCTCGCGCCGAGCCTGCCCAGCGGACCCTGAAGACACAGGTCGAACCACCCCGGGCCGGGCCGACCCGGCCTGCCTTGACCCGCGTTGACCTGTGACGACCGGCACTGACCTGTGGTGATCCGGCAGCGTCGGCCGAGCCCGTCGAGTCGGCCACGTCGGGTCGAGCCTGCGGCCCGGATCGACCCGAGTCCGCACGGCGCCGACGGGCTCGGCCCGTCCACGGCGGCCAAGCCGACGCGGACCGGTGCGAGTCGGCGCGGCCGGCCGGGCTCAGCGCGCGGCAGATCGGATCGGCTCATCCGGTGGGCATCAACGGCTACGGAGCGACAGCGTCAGGCCCGGCGCGCCCGGGCGCCTACCCCGCGCTCCCTGGGCCCGCCCATGCCCATACCTATGTCCATGTCCAATGTCCATGCTGCTGTCCCTGCCCCTGCCCTCGCCAGCTCGCGCGATCCGGTTTCCGGTCCCACAAACTCGACGCCAGCAACAGCAACTACCACTACGGCCACGGATGCGGCACAACGGCCGAACCCACGCCCCCGTCGGACCTCATGCAGAAGGCCAGGCGGCCGGGAACATGCCGGTGCGCTCCGCTCCCGGGCGACGCGTTCCATCCTGACCAGCCAGGGACTCTGCGCGTGCACGTGCGACTGCGAGTGGGAGTGATGCGGGAGTGCGATTGCGGATGCGGATCCGGATGGGGGGCCCGCGATGCCCCGTCGCGTGTATCCCCGGCGATCCCGGTCGACCGGTCCCGGGGCCGGTGCGACGTGGCCCGGACCTGGTCCTTCGGCCGGTCCCGTCCAGCCCCGCGACAAACGAGAAGGCCCCGGTCCACGGTGTCGTGGTTCGGGGCCTTCTGTCGTATGTGTGGGCGATACTGGGTTCGAACCAGTGACCTCTTCGGTGTGAACGAAGCGCTCTCCCGCTGAGCTAATCGCCCGGGCGCAGGGAGAACATTACCCCATGTCAGGGGGTGGCTTCGACCAGCCGGGACGGCTCGAAGGAGGCCCTGGCCGGCCACGTCACTGCTTGACGTTCCAGGGCATCGCGAGGCCGAACTTCCAGAGGTAGACACCGACGAGGACCGCGACGATCACGAGGCCGACCGTGGTGATGACGATGTTGCGGCGGCGGACCTTCGGGTCGAGCGCCCGCTGCGTGACCTCCGTGACCTTGCGCTTCGTCCAGCGGAGCACCAGCTGGGCCCAGACGAACTCGGTCGCCCAGATCGCCATGCCGCCGAAGATCACCAGCCAGCCGGGACCCGGCAGCGGAAGCATGATCACGCCCGCGACGACCACCGCGAGCCCCACGACGAAAACGCCCACCTGCCAGCTCATGTGCAGCGCGCGGCGCGCCTTGATGAATTCGGGCGCCCGCGAACCGAGCGCTCGCTCATTCTTCGCCCCGTCGTCCACCATGGCGACCTCGCCCGGCTCGTCACTCCCCGTATTCATACGACCAAACCCTACCCGAGAGAAACCAGTCACCGGAATGGCCCTATCCGGAGATCGCGCCCTCGGCCGGATGAGTTACATAAAGACACGCAAAACACTCAGAGGGGTTTACAACGGCACCGTAGGTGGCATGTCGATTTCGCCGACGTGCGAATCCCCGAGCGCACACTGAGCGAAAGGCCCTGGCGCTTATGAACACCACGGTCAGCTGCGAGCTGCACCTGCGCCTCGTTGTGTCGAGCGAGTCCTCACTGCCTGTACCCGCAGGACTGCGGTATGACACGGCCGATCCCTACGCCGTGCACGCCACCTTCCACACCGGAGCCGAGGAAACCGTCGAGTGGGTGTTCGCCCGCGACCTCCTCGCCGAGGGCCTGCACCGGCCCACCGGTACCGGCGACGTCCGAGTCTGGCCGTCCCGAAGCCACGGCCAGGGCGTCGTATGCATCGCCCTGAGCTCTCCGGAGGGCGAAGCCCTGCTCGAAGCCCCTGCGAGGGCCCTGGAGTCATTCCTGAAGCGAACGGACGCAGCCGTGCCGCCCGGCACGGAACACCGGCACTTCGATCTCGACACGGAGCTCTCACACATCCTGGCCGAGAGCTGACGCGTCACCACAGAGCCGCCCGGCGCCGTCCACTCGGGGAGACGGCTCGGGCCTAGACAACCGCATAAGGAGGCATCGGCGCCGGCGCCGCGGGCAGTCCCGCGGCGGCGGCGCCGACGCGCGTCCACCGGTCTGCGCGGCGGGCCCCTCACGCCTCCCCTCGCCCGACGCCCTCGGCCTGGAGTCCCCACCCGGCCCGCCGGACCCCTTCCGCCTGCCGGCGCCCACCCGCCGGGCCCGCCCGTCCGGGCATCTCCGCCCACCGGCCCGCGGTCACCCTGCCAGGGACCCGCGTTCTCCGGGCCGCCCGGGGAACTCGGGCTCTCGCTCCCGCAGGCCGCCCCCTGACATGGGCTCCCCGCTCTCGCGACCCCGCGGCCGTCCCCGCCGCGCCGGGAAGCCACTACGATCGGCCAGCATCGGGCGGGCGCCCTCGCCCGACCCCCAGGCCAGGGAGCGAAACGTGCTGATCACCCACGACACCCGGTGCGCGCTCGACGCCGTGGTGGATCTGGTGAACACCGCGCCGGAGGACGGGACGGCGGACGGGCTCGCCGATGTACCGTCCCTGGCCGATTTCGTGCGAAAGCACGAGATCAGTGATGTGGGGGTGCTGTCGGAGCGTGACCTCGCGGCCGTGCAGGACATTCGCGGCCGGTTCGCGGGGATCTTCGCCGCCGATGATCCGCGTGACGCCGCCTCGCTGATCAACGAACTGGTCGCCGCCGCCGGCACCACGCCTCGTCTGACGGACCACGACGGTTACGACTGGCATGTCCACTACTTCGCGCCCGGCGCCTCGGTCGCCGACCACCTCGCGGCGGACTGCGGGATGGCGCTGGCCTTCTTCGTCGTCGCCGGGGAGCAGGAACGGCTGCGCCGCTGCGAGGCTCCGGACTGCCGACGGGCCTTCGTCGATCTGTCCCGCAATCGCTCCCGCCGCTACTGCGACAGCCGCACCTGCGGGAACCGGCTTCACGTCGCCGCCTACCGGGCGCGCCGCAAGGAAGCCGCGGGCTGATCCGGTCCGGGCAGGACGTCCGTCCGTGCGGGCCCCGTGCCGGGATACCGGCCGACGCTCCGGAGGGGCCGGACTGACGGAGCCCTCGGCGGGTGACGCCAGGGGCTCCGTGTACAGCTCAGAGCAGCAGCAGGTCGTGCAGCGAAGCCATGAGCAGCAGACAGCCGATCACCGCAAGGAAGATCATCAGCGGCGGCTGGGAGAGCGCGAAGAGACAACCACGCCGTTCCTCGGACGGAACAGCGGTGTCGCTCGTTGTTGTGTCCAGCATCTCGCGGGCGATGATGACGCAGAGAGCACCGCCTCCGCGATCAACACGCCCGGAATATACGGGAGTTCGCTGGATCATGTGACGGGCGCGCTCGAACATGAACGGTTCCGCGCGCTCCCTGCGACACGCGTGCGATCTTGTGTCGCCTCAGCCGGTCATATGCCGTGCTTCTTCAGGATCGCCTCGATGTCGCTGAATTCGTCGCCGGAGCCCTTCGCCCGCGGTGTCGCGGTCGGCCGGGTGGCGAGGCCGGCGCCCTGGCCGAGTGTCGGGGCCGAAGCGGCGGGAGCGGTCGCCTCCCGCTGGGCGGCGGCCTTGGCGGCCTTGCGCTCCTTGCGCGTCCCGCCGCCACGCCGCTCCACCGCGCGGGTGATCATGAACAGCACCCAGGCGCCGCCGAGCACCACGAAGCCGGCCCACGCGGTCGGACTGAACGCGGTGTCGGCCAGCCAGCCGACCACACCGGTCATGACCAGGCCGATCGGAACCAGCGAGTAGGCGGCGATCCTCGCGGCCGACAGGAAACGCTTGCGGTAGGCCGTCACCGCGGCGATGCCGAGGCCCGCGACGGAGACGGCGGAGCAGACGGTCTCTGCGATCATTCCGGTCCTCCAGGCAGGGCTCGGTGGGACATGCTTCCTCGTCCCCTCCATCCTGCACCGTCACATGCCCGGTATGCCACGGTCCGGGCAGACCTCAGGGACATCTCGGGGTCACCGTCCTCCCCAGGTCCCGGTTGGGCCGCCCCCTCACCGGACTGGGAGACTGGGTCCCATGAACGACTCCTCCGCCCCCTCCACCGCACGCCCGGCCCCCGTCGTCCTGGACGTCTGGTGCGAACTCCAGTGCGCCGACTGCCGCGGCGCCCTCGCCGACCTGCGCGCGCTGCGCGCCCGCTACGGCGACCGCCTGGAGCTGCGGCTGCGGCACTTCCCCCTGGAGAAGCACAAGCACGCCTTCGCCGCGGCGCAGGCCGCCGAGGAGGCCACCGAGCAGGGCAGCGCCTGGCCGTACATCGAGGCCGTGCTCGGTCGCGTCGAGGAGCTGGACCGCGAGGGCGAGGCCCTCCTGATCGAGGTCGCGCGGGAACTCGGCCTGGACGCCGAGGAGTTCGACACGGCCCTGATCGACGGCCGGCACATCCTGATCGTCGACGCCGACCAGGCCGAGGGCAAGGCGATCGGTGTCACCGGCACCCCGACGTACGTCATCGGCGGTGAGCTGCTGGACGGCGGCAAGAGCCAGGAGGGACTGCGCGAGCGGATCGAGGAGATCGCCGACCGGCTGCTCGCCGAACAGGCCTGACACCGGCGGCCGGCCGTGCGGCAGCCCCGCCGTCGGGGTCCCGTGGAGCCGGAGCCCCGCTAGAGCAGCGTCTTGTACAGGCAGTAGTCCGTCGTGTCGTAGCCGAGAGAGGCGTAGAGCCGCTCGGCCGGGGTGTTCCCCGCGAAGACGTTGAGAGCGATGCGATCGAGTCCGGCGGCCGTCGCCCGTGCCTCGGCGAGCCGCATCAGCGTCCGGCCGTGGCCTCGCCCGCGCCGGTCGGCGCGGACCCCGACGTCGTAGACGAAGGCCCGCCCGCCCCGGCGCCCCAGCCAGAGATCGCCGACGGGGACGCCCTCGTGCTCCAGGACGCTCAGCCACATGTCCGAGGTGGCCGGGCCCTGCGGCAGCGCGCCGCCGAAGTCACGGCTCGCCTTGGCGAGCGCGTCGGCCTCCGGTACACCGCGCCGGATCCAGTCCTCGGCGTACTGCTGTCTGCCCGCGCGGTCCCAGATCCCGTACTCGTCCGGGGTCATGGGCCGGTCGGTGCTGCCCGGGGGCAGGACGGGCACGGGGCCGTCCAGCACCTTCTCCATCAGGCGGTTGCGCAGCACGTAACCGAGCGCCCGGGTGAGGGCCAGGGCCGCGGCGGCCGCGCCGGGAACGGTCACCTCGATCTGCCGGCAGCCCCAGCCGCGCGCCACCTCCTCGGCCGCCAGAGCGGCCACGGTGCCCCGGCCGCGACCGCGGTCCGGCTCCTCGATGCGGAGCTCGTGGATCCTGGCGACCGACGGTCCCCTGGCTCCCGGGGCGGGGTCCGTCGCGAGGTGTACCCGGCCGACGGGACGGCTGTTCACGCACACCTGGTAGCGGCGTGAACGCGTCCCGTCGGTGGCGCTCTGAAGCGGCTCGGTCGGCCGCAGGGTGGTGGTCATCAGGGGAGTTGTACCCGCTGAAAGGTGTGCGGTCAGCCGAATTACCGTGCGATCAGGGGCCGGTGGCCCCGACGCCCGGTCAGGGATCGAGGTCGTCCCCGGCCCGCTCGTCGAAGACGCGCATGGCCTTGGCGGTCACCGGGCCCGGTACGCCCGGCAGTTCACGCGAGTCGACCCGGTGCACGGCCTGCACGTCGCGCAGCGTGGAGGTCAGGAAGATCTCGTCGGCGTGCTCCAGGACGTCCATCGGCAGGTCGGTCTCCTTGGCGCCGGTCCACTCGACGGTGAGGGCGCGGGTGATGCCGGCGAGGCAGCCGGAGGCGACCGGCGGGGTGTGGATCTCGCCGTCGAGGACGACGAAGACGTTGGACCCGGTGCCCTCGCAGAGTTGGCCCACCGTGTTGGCGAACAGCGCCTCGGACGCGCCGTGTTCACGCGCGCGGGCCAGGGCGACGACGTTCTCGGCGTACGAGGTGGTCTTGAGGCCGGTCAGGGCGCCGCGCTCGTTGCGGGTCCAGGGGACGGTGACGACGGCCGTGGAGTCGGGGCGCGGGGCGGAGGTGCCGAGCGCGACGACCAGCGTCGGACCGTGCTCGCCGCGGTCGGAGCCGAGCGGGCCGTGGCCGCCGGTGTAGGTGATGCGGAGCCGGCCGAGCGGCATCGGGTTCGCGTCGAGGACGGCGGCGCAGGCGCGGCGCACCTCGTCCGCGTCGGGCTCGGGCAGACCGAGACCGCGCGCCGAGCGGGCCAGCCGGTCGAGGTGGCGGGTCAGCGCGAAGGGCCGGCCGTCGACCGCCTTCAGGGTCTCGAAGATGCCGTCACCGACGGTCAGTCCGTGGTCGAAGACGGAGACGCGGGCGGCCTCGATGTCCTGCAGCCCGCCGTCGAGCCAAAGCTTCACTGGTCCCTACCTCGCATGCGTGGATGTGCCGGACGTGTCGTCCGGCGTGGCGTTCCGGCCGGGGTTCCCGGCGTCGTCCGCGGAACCGGGTGGGTCCCTGGTCGATCCGTGGTCAAGCCGTGGTCAATCCGTGGGAGTCCCGTCACCCGCGTCGTACTCTCCCGACGCTACCGCGAGCAGCCGGGACGCCTTCAGCTCGGTCTCCCGCCACTCCCCCTCGGGATCCGACCCCCAGGTGATGCCCGCCCCCGTACCGAAGCGCAGGACGCCGTCGGCGCGGTCGATCCAGAACGTACGGATGCCCACGGCCAGCTCGCCGGTGCCGCGGTCGGCGTCGACCCAGCCGATGCCTCCGCAGTACGGGCCTCGGGGCGCGGTCTCCAGGGCGTCGATGATCCGCAGCGCGCTGGACTTCGGGGCGCCGGTGACGGAGCCGGGCGGGAAGGCGGCGGCGAGGAGTCCGGGCCAGCCGACGCCCTCGCGCAGCTCACCGCCCACGGTGGAGACGAGGTGCACGAGCCCCGGGTGCTTCTCGACGACGCACAGGTCGGGCACGGTCACGGTGCCGGTGGCGCAGACCTGGCCGACGTCGTTGCGGACGAGGTCCACGATCATCACGTTCTCGGCGTAGTCCTTCTCCAGGAGGTCCGCCTCGGTACGTCCGGTGCCCTTGATCGGACCCGACTCGACGGAACGGCCCGCGCGGCGCACGAAGAGCTCCGGGGAGGCGGTGGCTATCTCCACTCCGTGATCCGGCAGCCGAATCGTTCCCGCGTACGGCGCCGGGTTGCCGCGGGCCAGCAGCGCGGTCAGCGCGTCGACGTCCGCGTCGGGAGGGACGGGCGCGGAGAGCACCCGGCAGAGGTTCGCCTGGTAGACCTCGCCGGCGGCGATGTGTTCGCGGATGCGCCGCACACCGGCGGTGTACGCGGCGCGGTCGAGGGAGGACTTCCAGTCACCGGCCGCCGGTCCGTGCCACCGGCCGGGTACCGGAGGGGGCACCGGTTCCTCTCGTACGTCCTGGAAGCGGGCGCAGGTCAGGCGCCCTTCGAAGTCGGCCGAGACGGCCCAGAAGCCGGTCGAGTCCAGGGCCGCGGGATCGCTGGTGACATCAAGGAGACCGGTCGCGACGAGGCCACCGAAGCGGGCGAGGGGAGGGAGGTCGAGCACGCAGACGAGTCTAGGGCGGGTGTCCCGCGGGTGCCCTGACCATGTCCTCGGGCGGACAGACCGCAGCACGCTGCGCAAACGCGTTTTTGTGCTGGCCCGGGAATCCGCTAGAGTTCAACTCGTCGCCGGGACGCGCAAGCGCCACGGAAACGACAAGCGGACGTAGCTCAGTTGGTAGAGCGCAACCTTGCCAAGGTTGAGGTCGCCAGTTCGAACCTGGTCGTCCGCTCGCAGGAAGTGGGGGATCTTCCCGAACCCGCACTCCTGGTGGAGTGGCCGAGAGGCGAGGCAACGGCCTGCAAAGCCGTCTACACGGGTTCAAATCCCGTCTCCACCTCCAAGGACGATTAGCTCAGCGGGAGAGCGCTTCCCTGACACGGAAGAGGTCACTGGTTCAATCCCAGTATCGTCCACTGGTCCGCAAGGACTCGATCCGCAAGGATCCCCGCGCGATTAGCTCAGCGGGAGAGCGCTTCCCTGACACGGAAGAGGTCACTGGTTCAATCCCAGTATCGCGCACGCAGTACCAGCAGCAAGCGTGGCTCCGGCCGCGTGACCTGCGCGATTAGCTCAGCGGGAGAGCGCTTCCCTGACACGGAAGAGGTCACTGGTTCAATCCCAGTATCGCGCACCAGCAAAGCCCCCGGCCGTTTCGTACGGTCGGGGGCTTCGTCGTACTCGGAGAATCCCGAGCACCCCGAGCATCCGGAGCACGACGAGGGGCCCCCTCCGCTCGGGAGGAGGCCCCTCGGTCGTTCAGGACGAGAAGAGCATGTGGCCGAAGCTCTTGTGCCCGTGGTGGCCACCGTGGCCGCCGTGGCCGCCGTAGTGACCACCGTGGCCGCCGTGCCCGCCGTGCTGCGGGGCACCCCAGGCGGGGGCCGGGGCGGACGGGTACGCCTGCGGGACGCCCGGGGGCGGCGGCGCGGGCTGGGACCACTGCGACTCCACGCGGGTCAGTGCCTCCAGCTCGCCGTAGTCGAGAAATATCCCGCGGCAGCCGCTGCACTGCTCGATCTGGACGCCATTGCGGTTGTACGTGTGCATCGGCGCATGACATTTCGGACACTGCATGCTCGGCTCAACTCCTCGCCGTTCGGTACTGCTTCCGCCAGGACAGACACTGTCCGGCTTCGGTCGGTTGCACCCTACGTCGCGAAACCTCGGGTCAACTCGGGCGGGGCGGGACTCATTCGGTCACAGGCGTCGACCACCGCCTGCTGGACCTCGTCCAACGGCCTTCGCGCGGCAGCGGACTTGGCCACGGCGAGGGCGGCGGTCTGCACGGTGAGGGCACGTGCCGCGACATCCAGCGCGGGCCACGGATCGCCGGTTACGGGCACGGCCGGACCGCCCGCTGCCCGGTAGGCGGCCAGGAAGCGGAGCCACGTGTCGGGCGGCAGCAGTCCGCAGGCGTACCAGGCGGCGGGACGGGCCAGGTCCCAGGTCGGGTCGCCGGCGCCCAGGTCGTCGACGTCGATGAGGAGCCAGGGGCCGTCCGGCGCGGGGTGGCGCAGGAGCTGGCCGAGGTGCAGGTCGCCGTGGCACAGGGTGGTCGCGTGCGGCATCGGGGCCTCGTCCCGCGCCCAGGCGGGCAGGGCCGCCCAGGCGCGCAGGACCGGGGCGGCGGCCGGGTGCGATCCGGCCGCGCGCAGCCGGGCCAGCGCGCGGGCCGCCTTGGCGGGCCCCCGCATCGGCGGCAGCCCGTCCGGGACAGGCTGCCGGTGCAGACGGGCCAGCAGGGTCGCGGCCTCCTCCCAGGGAGCCGCGTCTGGGGCATCGGGGTCGACGGGAACGCCGTACGGCCAGAGGGTCACCCGGCGGCCGAGGAGTTCGGCGGGGGCGGGGTTCAGCGGCGGCAGCAGGACACCCGGGAGGGCCGCGGCCACCGAGAGCCGGCGGGTGAGCGCGGCGGGGTCCGTGTCCGGGGCGTGCGCCTTCGCGACGACGGCGCCATGGCGGACCACCGTGCCGTCGTCCCGGTCCGCGAGCAGCGCGTCCTCGGCACCGCAGAGGCAGGCACCGCGGGAGCAGGCACCACGGGGGCCGGGCACAGCCGCCGCCGGGTGAGCCGCGCGGCGCGCCGCGGCGGCGAGTGCGGGCAGCAGGCTGTCTGCGGTCACGGATCTCCCCTGGTGCTGTCCGACGGGCCTGTACGACGTCTGCCGGAGAGGGTACGCAGGTGGGTCCGGGCCCCCGGCACACCGGGCACCGCGATGCCTCCGCATCGCCGCATGGCCGCATGGCCGCACGGCCGCACGGCCGCACCGCGCACCGCGCACCGCGCACCGCGCACCGCGCACCGCGCACCGACAAAAAGATGCCCGCGCAGCTCCCCAGCTGCGCGGGCATCTTGTGCCGTCCGCCGCACCCCCGTCCCCACGGGGTTTCATGGCCGGATGTCCCCGCCCGGACCGCTCTTCCGGGCCTGGGGCGCCGCTCAGCGCCCCAGCATCACGCCCACGGACGACGCCTGTGTGACCACCGCGTCCCAGCCGCCGAAGACGACTACGAGCAGGGCCGCCAGAGGAAGGACCATCGCTGTCGCCACCAAAGGGTGGCGCCGACCCTGGCGGGTGCCGAACGCGGCGCTGTATGCCTTGCGTCCCTGCGAGCGGAGCTCTGTCCGCGGTGCCGTGTGGGCCATGGTCCCTCTCCTGACCGAGTTTCTTCTGTACCTGGCAGCGGCGGGTGTCTGACCTCGGGGGACGAGTGCTGCACCCGCCGCTTGACCTCAAATCTAGGCGCCCGGCCCCGTCGGGTCGTCATGCCCTCGTACCGATTGCCGGGCCTCCCGGAGGATGAGCTATGACCTGCGGAGTACTACCGTGGGTGGAGACGCGGACCCGGGTCTCAGGGTCTTCCCCGAGGGCGCGTCCGATGTGCGCCTACTGTTCCGAGCTGTCCTGCCGGGGGACCGGCTGCTCGACGAGCGCCAGTACCCGAGTCGCCATGAAGCGGGCGGTCCGTACAACTGACCCGTTTCGCGTGACTTCGCTCACTTCCACCACACCTCGGCGCACCGCCGTCTCCACTCGGCGACCCGCCCTGCTCGCCACCACCTCGTACGTACGCGTCGTGTCCCCTGCGTCCACGACTATCTCCACGCGGTCACCCTTCACGGGCTCAATCCCCCTTCTGCGATGGATGGTTGGGATCACAGGCGGCCCAAAGAGGCGCTGTTCGCACGCTCTCTGACCACCCTTCAAGTTTCCCACCCGGCACTGACAATCGATCGGGACGAGAGGGCGCGGCCTCTGCGCGCACCCGGCCGCGGAAACGTAAGCTGGGGCTCGTCAAACGGACCGGGCAGCGGGGATGGACATGGCGATGATGCGCCTGAGGCGCGAGGACCCGCGTGTCGTCGGCTCGTTCAGGCTTCACCGACGGCTCGGCGCGGGCGGCATGGGTGTGGTCTACCTGGGCTCCGACCGGCGTGGCCAGCGGGTCGCGCTGAAGGTGATCCGGCCGGATCTGGCGGAGGATCAGGAGTTCCGCTCGCGGTTCGCGCGCGAGGTCTCGGCCGCCCGGCGGATCAGGGGCGGCTGCACCGCCCGGCTCGTCGCCGCCGACCTGGAGGCGGACCGGCCGTGGTTCGCCACGCAGTACGTGCCCGGCCCCTCCCTGCACGACAAGGTCGCCGAGGAGGGGCCGCTGTCGGCCGCCGACGTGGCCGCCGTCGGTGCCGCCCTCTCCGAGGGTCTGGTCGCGGTGCACGAGGCCGGGGTGGTCCACCGTGACCTCAAGCCGTCCAACATCCTGCTGTCCCCGAAGGGGCCGCGGATCATCGACTTCGGTATCGCGTGGGCGACCGGGGCGAGCACGCTCACGCACGTCGGCACGGCGGTCGGGTCCCCCGGCTTCCTGGCGCCGGAGCAGGTGCGCGGCGCCGCCGTCACCCCGGCCACCGACGTGTTCGCGCTCGGGGCCACGCTCGCGTACGCGGCGACCCAGGACTCGCCCTTCGGGCAGGGCAGTTCCGAAGTGATGCTCTACCGGGTGGTGCACGAGGAACCGCATCTGCACGGGGTCCCGGACGCGCTCGCGCCGCTCGTGCGGGCCTGTCTGGCGAAGGACCCCGAGGAGCGGCCCAGCACCCTCCAACTGTCCTTGCGGCTCAAGGAGATCGCGGCCCGCGAGGCCCAGGGCATGGCGGACGCCAGGCCGCCCGCGCCGCGCACGGACCCGGACCGGCCGACGGGGCGCCTGGCCGAGCAGTACGCCGAGCAGCGCACCCAGCGGCGCCCGGGGAGCACTCCCCCGCCGCGCGTCGGCGGGACGAACGGCGGCTCGCGGTCGGGATCGCGGCCGGCGCCCGTCCGCAACACCGGTCGCACCGGGAACAGGCCTGCGCCCCGCAGCGGCGCCGGGCGGCCGGGTCCGCGGACGACCGGAACCGGCAGGCGGCCCGCCAATCCGCGGCTCCTGCGCCAGCGGCTCTTCGTGTTCGTGGTGGTGACGCTGCTGGTCGCGCTCGGCATCGCGGCGGCCCAGGGGTGCCAGGGGCCGTCCCGAGGGCTGCATGACGGGGACCCGCGCAAGGACGTGCACCAGGGGCGGTCGTCGCACGAGGCGCTGCCCGCGGGCGGCCCGACGGCCGAGCGGTACGGCGGCTAGCCAGGCCCCGAGGGCCAGGACACCGGCGCCCGCCAGGCCCCGGCACGCCTCTCACGAACGGCGGCACCGCCGGCAGTCCGGGGGGAGCGCCGCGCCCCGCATGTCGGTCGTTCCGGGGCGGCGACCGGTCGTCAGCTCTCCGGGCGGCCCGTCGCCACCGCGTAGAAGGCGACCGCGGCCGCCGCGCCCACGTTCAGGGAGTCGACGCCGTGGGCCATCGGGATGCGGACCCATTCGTCGGCCGCCATCAGGGCCCGGGTGGACAGACCGTCGCCCTCCGCGCCGAGCATGAGCGCGACCCGGTCCATCCGGTGCGGAGCGGCCTCGTCGAGGGACCTGGCCTTCTCGTCCGGGGTGAGGGCGAGCAGGTTGAACCCGGCGTCGCGCACCGATTCCAGGCCCTTGGGCCAGGTGTCGAGCCGGGCGTACGGGACCGAGAAGACCGCGCCCATCGAGACCTTCACCGAGCGGCGGTAGAGGGGGTCGGCGCAGTCCGGGGAGAGCAGCACCGCGTCCATGCCGAGGGCGGCGGCGGAGCGGAAGATGGCGCCGATGTTGGTGTGGTCGTTGACGGACTCCATGACGACGACCCGACGGGCCGACCGCAGCAGTTCGTCCGCCGTCGGCAGCGGCTTGCGCTGCATGGAGGCCAGCGCTCCGCGGTGCACGTGATAGCCGGTGACCTGCTCGGCGAGCTCCGGGCTGACCGCGTAGACGGGTGCCGGGAGCTCGTCGATGACATCGCGCATGACGTCGACCCACTTGGCGGACAGCAGCATCGAACGCATCTCGTACCCGGCGTCCTTGGCCCGTCTGATGACCTTCTCGCCCTCGGCGATGAACAGGCCCTCGGCGGGTTCGCGCTTGCGGCGCAGTTCCACGTCGGTCAGGCCCGTGTAGTCACGCAGACGCGGGTCGTCGGGGTTCTCGACGGTGATGAGATCGGCCACAGGGTGATACTGCCTTGTCCTGGGTGCGGTGCCAACGGCTGGGAACGGGTTGGGTTACCCGTGGTTACTCGGGAAGTCCGGGGCCCACGTTCACGACCTCGCCGATGACGATGACCGCGGGCGGCCGTACGTCCTCGGCGCGAACGGCCTCGGCCACGGTGGCCAGGGTGGCGTCGACCCGGCGCTGTGCCGCGGTCGTGCCCTCCTGGACGAGGGCGACGGGGGTGTCGGCCGGCCTGCCGTGCGCCACGAGGGTGTCGGCGATCCTGCCGATCTTGTCGACGCCCATGAGGACGACGAGGGTGCCGCGCAGCTTGGCGAGGGCGGGCCAGTCGACGAGGGAGCGCTCGTCGTCGGGGGCCACATGGCCGCTGACCACGGTGAACTCGTGGGCGACACCCCGGTGGGTGACCGGGATGCCCGCCGCGCCCGGCACCGAGATCGAGCTGGAGATGCCGGGGACGATCGTGCAGGCGATGCCCGCCTCGGCGAGCGCCTGGGCCTCCTCCATGCCCCGGCCGAAGACGAACGGGTCGCCGCCCTTCAGCCGGACGACGGACTTGCCCTGCTTCGCGTGTTCGATGAGCGCGTTGTTGATGGCCTCCTGGGCCATGAACCGGCCGTACGGGATCTTCGCCGCGTCGATCACCTCGACGTGCGGCGGGAGTTCGGCGAGCAGGTCGCGGGGGCCGAGGCGGTCGGCGATGACCACGTCGGCCTCGGCGAGCAGCCGGCGGCCGCGGACCGTGATCAGGTCGGGGTCGCCGGGACCTCCGCCGACCAGGGCGACGCCGGGGGTACGGGTGCGGTGGTGCGGCGCGACGAGCGTGCCGTCGCGCAGTCCCTCGACCACGGCGTCGCGGATGGCGGCGGTGTGGCGGGGGTCGCGGCCCTTGGCGTTCGTGGTGAGGACGGCGACGGTCACGCCCTCGCTGTGGCCGGTGGCCGGGGTCCACGCGGTCGCCGCGTCGGCGTCGTCCGAGCGGACGCACCAGACGCGCCGGTGCTCCGCCTCGGCCGAGGCCTCGGCGCTGGCCGTCGGGTCGCTGGTGGCGATGAGCGCGTACCACGCGTCGGCGAGGTCGCCCTCCTCGTACGGGCGCCTCGTCCAGGTGATCTCGCCCGCGTCCGCCATCGCCTCGACGGACGGGGTCGCCCCGGGTGACACGAGGTGGATGTCCGCGCCCGCCGCGATGAGCGCGGGAAGCCGGCGCTGGGCCACCTGGCCACCGCCGAGGACGACGACGCGACGGCCGGCGAGGCGGAGACCTACGGGGTAGGCGGGGTGTTCGGCCATGGAGGTGCGGCTCCTCGTACGGGCGGGCTGTGCGGTGGGGGCGCGCTGCGACTCTGGAGCGGCCCTGACGTGGGGTTTCTTCGGCAGGGGCCCGGACAGGGGTCCAGCCTACGGCCGGGCGGGGCGGGCAGCTCCGGACGCCTGCCCACCCGCCGGTGCCGTCGGGCCTACTTCTCGGTCACCCCGGCCGAGTCGAACGTCGCGACCTCGTGCATCGCCCGCGCCGCGCTCTGGACGATGGGCAGCGCCAGGAGGGCGCCGGTGCCCTCGCCGAGGCGCAGGTCGAGGTCGATCAGGGGGCGCAGGCCCAGCTTGTTCAGGGCGGCCACGTGACCGGGTTCCGCGCTGCGGTGGCCCGCGATGCAGGCGGCCAGGACCTCGGGGGCGATGGCGCGGGCCACCAGGGCCGCGGCGCCCGCGCTGACGCCGTCCAGGATCACCGGCGTACGCAGGGACGCGCCACCGAGGAGGAGGCCGACCATGGCGGCGTGTTCCAGGCCGCCGATCGCCGCGAGGACGCCGATCGGGTCGGCCGGGTCGGGCTGGTGGAAGTCGATGGCGCGGCGGACGACCTCGGTCTTGCGGGCCAGGGTCTCGTCGTTGATGCCGGTGCCGCGGCCCGTCACCTCGGCGGGGTCGGCGCCGGTGAAGACCGAGATGAGGGCCGCCGACGCGGTCGTGTTGGCGATGCCCATCTCACCGGTCAGCAGCGCCTTGTTGCCCGCGGCCACCAGGTCGCGGGCCGTCTCGATGCCCACCTCCAGCGCAGCGACGGCCTCTTCGCGGGTCATGGCGGGGCCCGTGGTCATGTCGGCGGTGCCCGCGCGGACCTTGCGCGGCAGCAGACCCGGCGTGGCCGGCAGGTCGGAGGCGACACCCACGTCGACGACGCAGACCTCGGCGCCGACCTGGTTGGCGAAGGCGTTGCAGACCGCGCCGCCGCCCAGGAAGTTGGCGACCATCTGCCCGGTGACCTCCTGCGGCCACGGGGTGACGCCCTGCGCGTGCACGCCGTGATCGCCCGCGAAGATCGCGACGGCGGCCGGCTCCGGGATCGGCGGCGGGCACATCCGGGACAGGCCCGACAACTGCGCGGAGATGATCTCCAGCATGCCGAGGGCGCCCGCGGGCTTGGTCATCCGCTTCTGGCGCTCCCACGCCTCGCCGAGCGCCTTGGCGTCCAGCGGGCGGATGTTGGAGACCGTCTCGGCGAGCAGGTCGTGCGGCTCCTCACCGGGCAGCGCGCGGCGGCCGTACGTCTCCTCGTGCACGACCCACGACAGGGGGCGGCGCTTGGACCAGCCGGCCTGCATCAGCTCGGGCTCGTCGGGGAACTCGTCGACGTATCCGACGCAGAGGTAGGCGACCACGTCGAGGTGCTCGGGCAGGCCCAGCGCGCGGACCATCTCCCGCTCGTCGAAGAAGCTGACCCAGCCGACGCCGAGGCCCTCGGCGCGGGCCGCGAGCCACAGGTTCTCGACCGCGAGGGCGGAGGAGTACGGGGCCATCTGCGGCTGGGTGTGGCGGCCGAGGGTGTGCCGGCCGCCCCGGGTCGGGTCGGCGGTGACGACGATGTTGACCGGGGTGTCGAGGATGGCCTCGATCTTCAGTTCCTTGAACTGCTTGGCGCGGCCCTTGGGAAGCGACTTGGCGTAGGCCTCGCGCTGGCGCTGGGCGAGTTCGTGCATGCTGCGCCGGGTGTCGGCGGAGCGGATGACGACGAAGTCCCAGGGCTGGGAGTGGCCGACGGAGGGCGCGGTGTGCGCGGCCTCCAGGACGCGCAGCAGCACGTCGTGCGGGATCGGGTCGCTGCGGAAGCCGTTGCGGATGTCACGGCGCTCGCGGATCACGCGCAGGACGGCCTCGCGCTCGGCGTCGCTGTAGCCGGGAGCCGCCGGGCCGGTGGACTCTCGTACGTCTTCCGCCACGGCCGTGCTCTCTTCCTGGTCGGCGACCTGGGTGCGCAGGTCCTCCGCTTGCTGTGCGACTACGGGTTCCGGCTCCGCGACGAGCGGTTCCGGTACGGGCACGGCCTCGGGCGCGGCCTCCGCCTCCCGGGGGGCGGGCACGGGTGCCGGGACGATCGGCTCCGCCTGTGCCACGGTCTCGTCGACCGGGGCGGGCGCCACGGCGGCCGCGGCTGCGGTGTGCTCCTGGGCCGGCGGCTGCTCCTCCTCGGCGGGCAGCGGCAGCACGGTCATGCCGTGCGGCGGGGTCGGGGCCAGGTGCGGAGTCGTCGGCACCGTGCCGTCCACGGGCACGAACCGGCCGAGGCTCTGGTCGGCCTGGGGTACGAGGGGCGCGCCGGGGAATCCGGGGACGCCCGCCGGGTCCGGGCCACTCGCGTGGTGCTGGTCGCCGTGGGCCGGGTGGTACTGATCACCGTGGGAGTGGTCCGTGGCCTCGGCGTGCGGGGCCTCGGCGTGCGCGGCCACGCCCACCGGTACGCCGTGCGGGGTGTCGGCGGTGCCGGGCCCGGCGAAGGCGGCGCTTTCGTAGGCGGGGGCGGCTTCCTCGGAGAGGGCCGCGCCGTTCTCGGCGAACGCGGCCCGGTCCGTGAACCGCCGGTCCTGGAAGTCGTCGAGGACGATGCCCTGGCCGCCCTGCGAGGCCTCCGCCGAGCGCGCGGAGAGCGCCGACAGCGCGGACTCCTGGTCCTCGAAGGCGAGCGGGACCCCGGCACCGAGGGACTGCTCGGTCCCGGGCAGGGATGCCTCGTCCACGAATCGGACAGCGTGTTCCGGCAGGTGGGCGGCGGGTTCGGGGAACGCGGCGTCCTGGGCTCCGGGCTCGGCGAGGCCTGCTCCGTACGCCTCCTCGCCGGCGAGCTGCTGCGGGGCCTGCGGCTCGGCGAGGTCATCGGCCGGGTCGAGGTGCTGAGCGGGCAGGACATCGGCGGCGTCCTCGGCGACCGGCACCGGTGCGGCCTCGGGCGCGAAGGCCTCCGCCTCACCACCGGCCTGTCCGGCGGCGTCGGGCTCGCCTTGGAGGTACGGGGCGTCCGCGAACTGCGCGGCCTCGGGAGCCTCCGGGGCAGGCTGACCGTCCGGCGCGGGCGCGGCCTCGGGAACCTGTACGTCCACCTGGTCCTGGAGGTCGAGCGACATCACGTCGGCCGACGGCATCACGTCCGCCGCCGGCAGCGACACCTGTGCGGCGTCCGGCGCCGACGCCGGGACCGGGGCCGGGTCCTGGACGAAGGGGACCGGTACGAACCCGGACGGCTGCTCGGCCTCCACGGCCTGCGGCGCCCCGGGAACCGGTTCGGCCTCCACGCTCACCGGGGACCCGGGCTGCTGTCCCGCCTCCGTGACGGCCGTTTCCGCCGCGGTGGTCTCGCCGCCGACCGGCGGAGTCCCCCACGGCACCGCACCCTGCGGCAGGGCCTCGCCGAGCGGGGGCACGTCCAGGTACTCAGGACCGACGGTCGCCGGGCCCGCGTGGCGCAGGGGAGTGACCGGAGTCGTCATGGTGCCGACGCGGGAACCCGCGGGTCCGCGGTCGGCCAGGGAGCGCACCGGGCTGGACGAACCGTCGGGCGTGGGCGGGCCGAGGTGCAGCGGGCGGCGCGGCGTCACGGGCTGCGGGGCGGGCGCCGGGCTCGGGGCGCGGACGGCGGCGAGGTCGATCGCGCCGGTGTCCCGCCCGTCCGTCTCGTGCGGGCCGGGCTCGTCGGTGAAGGGCATGGGGGTCGGCGGCGGCACCTCGTTGCCCCAGGCGCCCTGGGCACCCGGCGCGCCCGGCATCAGGAGCAGGTCGTCGTCCTCGACGGGGTTCTCGGAGGAGTCGACGAAGGTGTACGCGCCCGGCGTGGTGACGCCCGGCTGCTCCACCATGCCTACGCTCTCCGGCAATCCCTCGCCCGGGACCTGGCCGGTGTCGGTCATGCGTACCCCTCGCCCATCGGTTAGTGCTTCCAAGTCCAGCTCGCCCGGAACGGCGCACCGACCGCCCCACAGTGAAGAACGAGCGTGCGTGCCCAGCGGCACGAACGACCGGCCAACAAAGACGACAAAGCCATTAACTGGCATTGTCCCGGTCATCCCGCCCTCGCGACAGCGTGATCCGCGAGCGCCCGCTGTGGACTGCGCCACGTTGCGCGTCCTCCGGTTCTGCCGTACCACACACGCCTCAAAACGGGCGGGTTTTCCGGACATTGGCCTACGAAAGGCCGATCTCCCGGGAGCGGTACAACGATCGGCCAGCCTACCGCGCGCAGTACGACAACAGGATCACGGGGCGCGATCCGGCAGACGGCCGCTGAGCAGGAACGCGACGCTCCGCTCCTTCTCCGTCCAGGCCCTTGTGTCGAGTTCGACGGACTGAATGAGAGCGCACTCGACGTCGTAGCCGTGCTCGGTCAGATCGCGGCCGATGAGTTCGGCCGCGTCGCGCGTGGCGGCGTGCGTGACGATGCCCTGGGGGCGGCGGTCGGCGACGGCGGAGACGACCGCCACTCCCCCGCCGCCGACGCGGACGACATCGGGTTCGGGAAGGTCTTCCAGAATGTGCGGGGCGCTGCCGTGCACGATCTGCATCTGGACGCCGAAGCGGCGGGCCGCGTGCTCGGTGCGGGCGCAGGAGCCCGGACTGCGGTCGACCGCGATGACGGCGGCACCGGTGCGGGCGGCCTCGGTGGCGAAGGCTCCGCTGCCGGAGCCGATGTCCCAGACGAGGTCGCCGACGCGCGGTCCCAGCCGGGCGAGTTGGGCGGCGCGCAGCAGATCGGTCTCGCCTTCGCCGAGTGCTCCGCCGTACGCCCGCGCGGGCAGCGCCCAGCCGCGCGGTCCACCGGCGGGCTCCCGGCCGGCGATCCAGCCGCCGCCCTCGGCCGCCGCCACGAAGCCGCCGATGACGATCACGACGTTCGGGTCGCGCCAGGTGTGGTCGGCCGCCTTGTCCGAGGTCAGGATCGTGACCTGTTCGCGACTGGTGCCGAGTTCCTCACAGATGACGAAGGTGCGGTGCACTCCTTCGAGGAGCAGCCCGAGTTCGGCGGGTCCCGCGCCAGGTGAGGTGAGGACAGCCACCTTGGTGTGGGCTCGGCATACATTCACCGCGCGTCGCAGCGTGCGGCTGTGTGCGACGACCACTTGTGCGTCGTCCCAGGGCATTCCGGCTCGGGCGAAGGCGGCGGCTACCGAGGAGACGGCGGGCACGACTTCGACCTCCAGGCCGAACTCGGGCGCGCGCAGGGTGCGTACGACGCCGAAGAATCCCGGGTCCCCGTCGGCGAGGACGACGGCGGTGCCCCGGTGGCCCGCGATCCGGCGGGCGGCGAGGGCGACACTGCCGAGCCGGACGCGTTCGGCGCCCTCGGGCACTTCGGGGAGCGCGAGATGGTGGGCCGCGCCGGCCACCAGCGTGGCGGCACCGAGGGCGGAGCGCGCCGCGACGGTCGGCGGCGAGCCGTCCCAGCCGATCACCGTGACCCGGTCGGCCATCGTCGTCAGTCTCCAGAAGGTCTTCGCAGGTCGGCAGGTGCAGCCCGGGCGGGCTCCGTGAGGGTACCTGGTGCGACCCGGCGGCGGGGTGTCGGCGGTGTGGCGCGGGAGCGGTTCCGGCGTGCCCGGAAGACGGATGCGGGGTCCAGGGGCGCCGCGTCCGGCGAGGTGGACGCCGTGCACCCCTATGACTCGACGCGACCGTGGATGACCCCCCGCGATCGTTCCGTACGCCGAAGGGGGCGTCGCGGATCACCGTGCGTCCGCCCGGGGTTCAGTTCCAGTCGGAGAACGAGGTGTAGCCCCCGGTGTCGGCGAAGCGCCCGCCCACGCCGTCGAGGTCCTCCGGCAGCAGGCTCCACACGATGAAGTCGGTGCGCAGGTCGGCCCAGGATCCGTCCTCGGTCCGGGTGCGCGCTATGCAGGCGTTGCGCAGCACTCCCTCGCTGATGCAGCCGATCTTCTGGGCGACCTGCTGCGAGGCGGTGTTGTCGGCGGCCGTGCGCAGCTCGATGCGCTCGAACTTCTGGTCGCGGAAGAGCCATCGGGCGGTGGCGAGGGCGGCTTCGGACGCGTAGCCCTCACCGCGCGCCCAGGGGGCGACGATGTAGGAGAGCTCGGTGGACCGCACCCGCCAGTTCGTCTTGCCGAGCTGGATGACGCCGACCAGGCGCTGGGTGAGGAACTCGGTGACGGCGAGGTCGAGTCCGCGCCCCCGCGCGCGTTCCGTGGGCGCGTAGTCGCTGACCCAGTCGCGGGCGCCGTCCTCGGTGAACGGCTGCGGGATGGACGTCCAGGCCGCCACCATCTCGTCGTTCATCATCTCGGCCAGCGGAGACACGTCGTCCTCGTCGAGCGCACGCAGGACCAACCGCTCCGTGCTGATGGAGATGTCGGGGAAGGTGCTCGTCATGCGACGCTCCGTAACCGTCGGGGACTTCGGACCTGATATACCGTCGGGTCCGCTGAACTGCCCAGCATGCAGCATGAAACCACCGAACGGCACAACGGGGTCCACTCCGGGTAATGGAGTGGACCCCGTGCGGTGACGAGGGAGGCCGCCGGCCTTGAGTGGCCGGGTCCCAGGCCTACTTGAACGACGGGATGACGGAGCCGGCGTACTTGTCCTCGATGAACTTCTTGACCTCGGGCGAGGTGAGGAGCTTCGCGAGCTTCTTCACGCGCGGGTCGTTCTCGTTGCCCTTCTTGACGGCGAGGAAGTTGCCGTACGGGTTGTCCGTCGCCGACTCCAGGACGAGGGCGTCCTTGGCGGGCTTGAGGTGGTCCTCGATGGCGTAGTTGCCGTTGATGACCGCGGCGTCGACGTCGTCCAGGGAGCGCGGGGTCTGGGCCGCCTCCAGCTCCTTGAACGTGAGGTTCTTCGGGTTCTTCGCTATGTCCTTGGGCGTCGCGCTGTTGCCCGCCCCGTCCTTGAGCGTGATGATCCCGTTGGCCGCGAGCAGCTTGAGCGCGCGGGCCTCGTTGACCGTGTCGTTCGGGACGGCGATCGTCGCACCGCTCTTCAGGGCGCCGACGCTCTTCACCTTGTGGGAGTAGAGGCCGAGCGGCTCCAGGTGAACCGTGACGACGGGCACGATGTGGGTGCCGTTCTTCTTGTTGAAGTCGTCGAGATACGGCTTGTTCTGGAAGTAGTTGGCGCCCACGGACCCGTCCTCGGTCGCCGTGTTCGGCGTGACGTAGTCGGTGAACTCCTTGACCTCCAGGTCCAGGCCCGCCTTCTTCGCCAGGTGGTCCTTGATGTACTCGAGGATCTCGGCGTGCGGAACCGGGCTGGCGGCGACGATCAGCGGGCCGCTGGTGTCGGAGGCGGAGTCCTTGCCGGAGCCGCAGGCGCTGAGCCCGAGGGTGAGCGCTCCGGCGGCGAGGACGGCGGTGGTGATCTTGGCGGTGTTACGCACGAAAAGTGCCTTTCCATATGGGGTGGAGCCGCCCCGTTGGTGAACGGGGAAATCCAGGGAGTGGGAGGACCGGGGCCCGAGCGGGGACCACTGGGTGGTTCAGGCGGCCTTGCCGACGTCTGCCGAGGCGGGCTTCCTGGTCTTCAGCAGCCGCAGCCTGGGGGCGGCACCGGAGTGTCCGCCGCGCCGGTGCAGGGTGCGGGCCGCGTAGTCGCCGGCGAGCTGGATGGCCGAGATGACGACGGCGAGGACGGCGACCGTGATCCACATCAGTCCGGACTCGAAGCGCTGGTAGCCGTAGCGGATCGCGATGTCGCCGAGCCCGCCCGCGCCGACGGTCCCGGCCATCGCCGAGTAGCCGATGAGGGCGACGACCGTGGTCGTCGCGGAGGAGATCAGCGACGGCAGCGATTCCGGTACGAGGACCCTGCGGACGACGGTCCAGGTGCTGCCGCCCATCGCCTGCACCGCCTCGACGAGCCCGCCGTCGACTTCGCGGACGGCCGTCTCGACCAGCCGTGCGAAGAACGGGATCGCGCCGACGGCGAGCGGGACGATGGCCGCCTCGCGTCCGATGGTCGTTCCGGTGATCGTGCGCGTGAAGCTCATCAGCGCGACCATCAGGATGATGAACGGCAGCGAGCGGGCGACGTTCACGATCTGCCCGATGACCCTGTTCACGACCACGTTCTGCAGGAGGCCGCCGCGGTCGGTGAGGACGAGCAGGACACCGAGCGGCAACCCGCCGACGACCGCGATCAGCGTGGACCAGCCGACCATGTAGAGCGTGTCACAACACGCCTGGGACAGCAGCGGCTGCATCTCGGACCAGGTCACTTGGCACCTTCCTTCACCAGGACGGGCTGCTGCCCCTGGATGTCGATCTGCAGACCCTGTTCACGCAGGAACCCGATCGGCACGACGTTCTCCTCGTAGCGGCCGGGCAGTTCGATGCGCATCCGGCCGACCTGCTTGCCCGCGACGGTGTCCATCGCGGCACCGAGGATCGAGATGTCGATGTTGTAGGTGCGCGAGAGCTGCGAGATGACGGGCTGGGTGGCCGACTCCCCGTGGAAGGTGACGTCGATGACCGTGCGGTCGTCCCCCGAGGCCTCGCCGCTGACCGGGAAGAGCGCGGAGGCCAGCTCCGAGCCGGGCGTCGCGAGGAGTTCGCTGACGGTGCCGGACTCGACGATGCGGCCCCGCTCCATCAGGGCGGCCGAGTCGCAGATCGTCTTCACGACGTCCATCTCGTGGGTGATGAGCAGGACGGTGAGACCGAGCTGGCGGTTCAGGTCGCGCAGCAACTGAAGGATGGAACGGGTGGTCTCCGGGTCGAGGGCGCTGGTCGCCTCGTCGGAGAGCAGCACCTTCGGGTCGCCGGCCAGCGCGCGGGCGATGCCGACACGCTGCTTCTGACCACCCGAGAGCTGGGCCGGGTACGCCTTGGCCTGGTCGGACAAGCCGACCAGGTCGAGCAGTTGGAGCGCCTTGCGGCTGCGCGCCTTCCCCGATGCGCCGAGGATCTCCAGCGGCAGCTCGACGTTCTCCTGGACCGTCCGCGAGGACAGCAGGTTGAAGTGCTGGAAGACCATGCCGATCCGGCTGCGGGCCTGGCGGAGCTCCCGGCCGGCCCGCGGGCCGCGCCCGACGAGGGCGGTGAGGTCCTGGCCGGCGACGGTGACCGTGCCGGAGGTGGGACGCTCCAGGAGGTTGACGCAGCGGATGAGCGAGGACTTGCCGGCGCCGGACTGGCCGATGACGCCGTACACCTCGCCTTCGCGCACATGCAGATCGACGCCGTCGAGGGCGGTCACTTCACGGCCGCGCGAGCGGTAGACCTTGGTGAGGCCCGTTGTCGTGATCACTGGGGTTTCCGTCACTGTCGAGTGCGGGGCGTGGGTGTGCGCCGGGCACGGGTGCATTCGGTCGGGAACGCGGCACGGTTCTCGCGATGGCGATGGAACCGGAAGGAGAACGTGTGCGCTGGGCAGCCCGGTCACGTACGCGGTACGGACACAGGGCGCGACGATCCCGCTTCGGGGCGCGGGATCAGGCGGTGGTGCGAGGGCCCTCTAGCAGGCACACATTCGACACATACAACGAGCACCGGGCGTCGTGGTCGCCTCGGTCGCAAGGATGCGGCTGCTCGTCGTGGTCATGGAATGAAGTAAAGCAGACCGGGGACCGGGGGCCGCCACCGCTGTCCGAATAGCGGACAGCCGTGGACGGTGTTCATCGCCGGACGGAGATCTCCACTCCCGTGTCCGTCACCAGTACGGACAGGGCGGAGAGGTTCTCGACGACGAGGTCGGCGTCCAGCTCGTGGGCCTGGTGCGTTGTGGCCAACGCCACGGTGGTCATCCCCGCGGCGCGGCCGGCCCGGAGCCCGGCGGGGGCGTCCTCGAAGACGACGCAGCGGGCGGGGTCGACGCCCAGTTCGCGGGCGGCGAGCAGATACGGCTCGGGGTCGGGCTTGCCCCGGGTGATGTCGTCGGCGGCGATCAGCGTCTTGGGACGGATCCCGACCTCGCCGAGGCGGGCGTCGGCGAGCCGGCGGGTGGCCGAGGTGACGACGGCCCAGCGCTCGGCGGGCAGCGCGTCGAGCAGCGCGAGGGTTCCGGGCAGCGCCACGACGCCGCCCGGCACGTCCTCGACCTCCAGCTGCTCGATCCGGGCGAGCGCCTCCGGGACGACCTCGGCGGGCAGCAGGTCGGCGGCTATCTCGACGGCGGGGCGGCCGTGCAGGGCGATCCGGGCGAAGTCCTCGGCGGTGATCCCGTACTCCCCGGCCCACTGGGTCCAGCAGCGGTTCACCGACTCGAGGGACGAGACGAGGGTTCCGTCGTTGTCGAACAGGAGGGCTTCAGCGTGGATCTTCATGCCGTCGACCCTACGGGGCAGCCCGGGGGCGGGGGCATCAGGCCTTTTGGCCCGTAATAGGGTCACGGCATGTTTGTTGCCCTGACGGTCGCGACCGCCGTCGCCGCGCTCGCGCTCGCCGCCTGGTGCGGCTGGGCCGCCCACCGCGACCAGCCCACCAAGGACTGGCACTTCATCGGCATGGCCGTGGTGTCGCTGCTCGCCCTGGTCCAGCTGGTGATCGGCGTCGTCCAGCTGGCGCGCGGCGAGAAGGCGGAGCAGGGCACGACGATCTTCGTGGCGTATCTGATCGGCGCCTTCGCGTGCATCCCCGCCGCGGGGTTCATGTCGCTGGCGGAGCGCACCCGCTGGGGTTCGGTCACGGTGGCGGCCGGCGGCGTCGTCCTCGCCGTGCTCGAAGTCCGGCTCTACGACATCTGGGGAGGCTGAGATGACGGCCACGGAGGAGAACACGAGCGTGCCTCGGGACGAGCGGAACACGCAGGACGAACGGGACGGGCAGGGCGTGATCCCGCGGGAGGCGCCGGCCGGCGAGAAGCGCGCGCGGCTCATCGGCGGCCCCGGCATCCTGCTGCTGTGGCTGTACGGCGTGATGGTGGTCGGTGCCGTGTCACGGTCGGCCGTGCAGATCTCCACGGAGTTCGACAAGGCGCCGCTCGCCTACACGCTCTCCGCGGTCGCCGGCCTCGTCTACGGATTCATCACGTACTCGCTCGTGCGCGGCGGCGAGAAGGCGCGCAGGGCGGCGCTGGTCTGCTGCGCCGCCGAGCTCGCGGGTGTCCTGACCGTCGGGACCTGGACGCTGGTCCAGCCGTCCGCCTTCCCCGACGCCACGGTGTGGTCGGACTACGGCATGGGCTATCTCTTCATCCCGGTCCTGCTGCCGCTGTCGGCGATGTACTGGCTGCGCAAGGCGCGTACGACCGCCGCCTGAGGGCGGCCGACAGGCGGCCGGCGGAGGCCGGCGGGCAACCGCCCGCCGGATTCGGCCGCGTTCAGGCGCTGGTGGCGTACGCCCCGGTGTCGGCGCCCTTGGCCAGGGTGACCAGCGTCATGCGCTCGCCCACCTGCTCCTGCGAGACGGGCGCGTAACCGTGCTTGCGGTACAGGCGCAGGTTGCGTTCGCTGCGGTGGCCGGTGAACAGCTGGAAGGACGTGGCCGCTCCCTCGGTGCCGAGCCGGGTCTCGATCGCGTCGAGCAGGCGTCCGCCGAGGCCGTGCCGCTGCATGCGCGGATGCACGATGAGTTTGCTGATACGGGCCGTGCCGTCGGCGTCGACGGCGCCGCGTACCGAGGCCACCACCTCGTCGCCGAGCCTGGCCACCAGTACGGTGCCGCCCGCGAGTTCCGCCCTGAGCGAGTCGAGCGGCTGCGTGAGCGGCTCGATGCCGTAGTCGCCGTACAGCTCGGCCTCGCTCTGATAGCAGAGGTACTGCAGCTTCAGGATCTGTTCCGCATCCTGCTCGGTCGCCGCCGAGATGGTCACGCTCATGCCCATGTGTGCATGCCTCCCGCTCACCTGTTCAACCGGTCGTCCCCCACTCCTATCCCCGTCGTCAGCGGGCCGCAACCTCCGCGGTCAGCAATCGGCGAAGACATCCAAGACATCTGGAACGTTCCGGACCAAGATTGCCCTGTGAGATACCCAACTCACCTGCGATCTCCCGGTAGGTGAGGTCCTCCGGGGAGAGCAGCGCGGCCAGCAGGCCCGGGCAGCGGCCGGGCAGCCGGCGCACGGCCTCGTGCAGCTCCCGGCGCCGTGCGGCGGTGATCGCCTGCTGTTCGGGACCCGGGCCGCGGTCGTCCGCGGGCTCGGTGGCGTACGGCTGCTCGACGCGGGACCGGCGCCGGCTGCGGCGGGCCTCGGTGCGCACGGCCCTGCGCACCCAGCGCTGCGGGTCGACGGGCGGTCCCGCCGTGTCCAGGAGCTCCAGGAGGCGCAGCCAGACGGCCTGTTCCAGGTCGCCGCGTTCGGCGCCGGAGGCGTGGGCCTCGGCCGACGCCTCGGCGGCCAGCAGCGGGCGCAGCGCGGAAACGATCTCGGGGGTCATGTGCGGCACGACGCGGCCGCCCCGGCGAGAGGTTGCCGGGACGGCCGGTTGTCACCCCATCCGGGGTGACAGGGTCATCGGTTGACGGACGCGGACACCGGTCTCGCTCCTCGGACGCCTCCCGTCGACGGCCCGGGGTGCCCGGGTCACCGCTCCAGGAAGTCCGCCCGGGCGAGTACCGCGGTGTCCGCGTTGTCGGTGAAGACACCGTCGATACCCGTCTCGAAGTAGACCCGGAAGGCGCCGAAGGCGTCCCCGTAGGCGTCCGGGGCGGTGCCCTTGCGGAAGCTCGTGGGCAGGAACGGGTTCTCGTTGCGCATGGTGTACGGGTGCAGCACCAGGCCCGCCCGGTGCGCGTCGGCGACGAGCGTGGTCGGCGTGGTGAGGTTGCCGTCCTTGTCCTTCGGGATGACCAGGTCGAGGGTGGGGCCGATGCCCTGGGCGTACGAGGCCATCCACTTCAGGCCCTCGGGAGTGACGAGGTCGGCGACCGTGCGGGGGTCGCCCGTCGCGACGAAGTCCCAGGGACGGGTGTTCGCCGCGGACAGCAGGACGACGAGCGGGTTGCCGACGAGCCTGTCCAGCCGCTGGATGCTGCTCGGCTCGAAGGACTGGAGGATGACCGGCGAGTCCTTCCTGTCCTTGCCGTGCTTGCGCAGCAGTTCGGCGACCCGCTCCTCCAGGCCGAGGCCGAGCGCCCGGAAGTAGGTGGGGTGCTTGGTCTCGGGGTAGATCCAGACCTGCTTGCCGCGCCTGCGGGTCTGCTCGTCCTGCCAGCGGAGCACCTCTTCGAAGGTGGGTATCTCCCAGCGGCCGTCGTAGAGGGTGTTGTGCGGGCGGTTGGCGGGGATGCGCTCGACGGCGCGCAGCGTCTTCAGCTCGGCGAGCGTGAAGTCCTCGGTGAACCAGCCGGTGGTGGGGACCCCGTCGAGCGTCTTGGTGGTCCTGCGGCCGGCGAACTCGGGGTGCGCCGAGACGTCCGTGGTCCCGCCGATCTCCGGTTCGTGACGGCATACGAGGTGTCCGTCCCTGGTGGGTACGAGGTCGCCGGCCTCGACGACGTCGGCGCCCAGGTCGAGGGCGAGCTGGTACGAGCCGAAGGTGTGCTCCGGCCGGTAGCCGCTGGTTCCGCGGTGGCCGATGACGGTCGGTCTGGGCAGGCTCCGGTAGCCGCCGCCCGCGTGCCGTTCGTCCGCGCTCGCCGCTCCGGGAAGGCCGAGCGCCGCTCCGCCCGCCCCGAGTACCGCGGCCCCCAGCAGCGTCCGCCGCGCCGTGCCCCGCTCCTGACCGTTCGACTTCCGTGCCCCCATGAGGGCTCCTCCCGCCGTTGGTGCCTGCCTGTCGAAGCGGGACGATCGTAGGGGCCCCCGGGTGACGGGAGGGAGGCCCGCGGCGGAACAGTGGGTGACCCCGGATGTCGTACGGGATGCGGAACATGACGGTCCGTCGGCATCGGTCCGGCGGTCGTGGGTAGGCGTGGAACCGCGGCGGACGGGCGGCGGTCCATGACGGGATCACCCGTTCGCCGGTACGGCGCGCGATGTCCGTCACATCGTGTCGCCCCGATGTCCGGCGCTCGCGGACACGCAACCGCAGGTAAACGTAGGTCAACAGTGCGTATCCAGTCGATGAACCCGATGTGCAATCATCCGGGAACCGCGAGTATCGTCCTCACCTGCACATACTCCATACCGATCCCTTGACACCGGAGGGCCCGTTGTCCCGCTTCGCGCTCATCAAGGCAGTGCTCGGACCGATCATGCGCCTGATGTTCCGCCCACAGGTGGAAGGCGTGGAGCACATCCCGGGCGAGGGCCCGGTGATCCTGGCCGGCAACCACCTCACGTTCATCGACTCGATGATCCTTCCGCTGGTCTGCGACCGGCAGGTGCTCTTCATCGGCAAGGACGAGTACGTCACGGGCAAGGGCCTCAAGGGCCGCCTGATGGCGTGGTTCTTCACCGGCGTCGGCATGATCCCGGTGGACCGGGACGGCGCCAACGGTGGCGTGGCCGCGCTGATGACCGGCCGCCGCGTCCTGGAGGACGGCAAGGTCTTCGGGATCTACCCCGAGGGCACCCGCTCCCCCGACGGCCGTCTGTACCGCGGCCGCACCGGCATCGCCCGGCTCACCATGATGACCGGCTCCCCGGTGGTCCCCTTCGCGATGATCGGCACGGACAAGCTCCAGCCGGGCGGCGCGGGCATCCCGCGGCCGGGCAAGGTCACCGTCCGCTTCGGTCCCGCCATGGAGTTCTCGCGCTACGAGGGCATGGACCGCGACCGCTACGTGCTGCGCGCCGTGACCGACTCCGTGATGACCGAGGTCATGCGGCTTTCCGGCCAGGAGTACGTCGACATGTACGCCACCAAGGCCAAGGCCGCCTAGGGCGTGTTTCGAAAGTAGCGTCGTCCGCCCGGAGGGCGGGGCTCGCGGCGTCTGGTGCGGTGCATCGCAAGGCGGAGGGTCGTCCGCGTACTGGGCGTACTCGGGCGATCCCGACAACGCGGCGAGGTGCCGTGCCAGGCGTCGCGAGCTAGACGGGACTTTCGAAACACGCCCTAGCGCTTCGGCCCCGCGACATCGCACACGGGTGGGCCCCGACCGGCGGTTGCCGGTCGGGGCCCACCCGTTTCGTACGACCAGTGGGTCCGGGAGGACGATCCGGAGGGCTGTCCTAGGTCTCCAGCTTCTGGCCGCGCAGCAGGAACCACGCCGCCGCCGCGGTGGCGAGCAGGACCGCCGCGCCCGCGCCGGAGGCGAGCGCCAGACCGTCCACGAAGGAGTCCCTGGCCGCGGTGAGCATGGTCTCCGCGGTGTGCTCGGGCAGGCTTCCGGCGGCCTCCACCGCTCCGCCCAGCGAGTCGTGCGCCCCGGCCGGTGTGCCCGCGGGGCCGGCGAAGCCCGCGTAGACGCCGGTCACGATGGAGCCGAGCAGCGCGATGCCGAGGGCCGCGCCGAGTTCGTACGCCGTCTCGGAGACCGCGGACGCGGCGCCCGCCTGGTCCTTGGGCACGGCGGAGAGGATGACGTCGGCGGTGACGGTGAACGAGAAGCCCGCGCCGACACCGACGACCAGCAGGGCGGCACCGAGCAGCGGATAGCCGGTGGACCGGTCGAGCACGGTGAGCGTGCCGAGCGCGATGCCCACCGCGGCGAGTCCGGCGGAGACCACGGTGCGCACGGAGAACCGCCGCGCGACCCGCCCCGCGACCAGCCCCGCCGCCACCGCGCCGACAGCGGCGGGGACTTCGGCGAGTCCCGCCTCGAACGGGCCTCTCCCCTGCACGAGTTGCAGGTACTGGGAGAGGAAGAACACGAGTCCGGACATGCCGAGCACGGTGAACAGGTCGGCGAGCACGGCCCCGGAGAATCCCCGGTTGCGGAACAGCCGGACGTCCAGCACCGGCTTGGGAAGCGTCAGTTGGCGGCGCACGAACCAGAAGAGCGCGCCGCAGCCCGACAGGCCCGCGGCGAACGCCCCGCCGCTCGGCCCGTGCGCGGCGAGCTCCTTGACCGCGTACACCACGCCGATCACACCGACGAGCGAGAGCACGACGCTGACCAGGTCCCAGGGTCCGGGGTCCGGACTCTTCGACTCGGGGAGCAGCCTGCGGCCGACGAGGACGAGCACGACCATCACCGGAAGGTTGATGAGGAAGACCGAACCCCACCAGAAGTGTTCGAGCAGGAAGCCGCCGACGACGGGGCCGACAGCGGTGCCCGCGGAGGCCGTCGCGCCCCAGATGCCGATGGCCAGGCTGCGCTCGCGCGGGTCGTGGAAGATGTTGCGGATCAGGGCGAGGGTGGCGGGCATCAGGGTCGCGCCCGCGACACCGAGCAGCGCCCGCGCCAGGATCATCAACTCGGGTGTCGTGGCATAGGCGTTGAGGACGGATATGAGGCCGAACGCGGTCGCGCCGACGAGCAGCAGCTTCTTGCGGCCGATGCGGTCGCCGAGGCTGCCCATGGAGACGAGCAGACCGGCGATGACGAACGAGTAGACGTCACCGATCCACAGGAGCTGGGTGCCGGAGGGCCGCAGGTCCTCACTGATGTACGGGGTGGCCAGGCCGAGGACGGTCGCGTCCACGGCCACCAGCAGCACGGCGAGAACGAGGACGCAGAGCGCGAGCCAACGGCGGGGGCGCTGCTGCACCTCCGTCACGGGTGCCGGCCGCAGGGTGCTGGTCATGGTTCCTCTCCCCTGAGCGCGCCGCCGAGCAGCAGCTCGACGATCATGTGGTGGAAGTCCTTGGCGGCGACCCGGCCCTCGGTCACGGCCCAGGCGGCCGAGGCCATCAGTCCGTAGAGCGCCTCGGTGAGCCAGGCCGGGGTGAGGTCGATGCGGAACTCGCCGTCCTCCTGGCCGCGCCGGAACAGCGCGGCCATCCGGGCGTCGAGCCGGGCCCAGCCCTCGTGCTGGCCGTCGCCCTCGAAGAGCTGGTTCTCCGTGTAGAGGAAGGCGAGCAGTCCCGCCACCTTCTCCAGCTCCCGCACCAGCCGGCGCACGGCTTCCTGGGCGGGGCCGTCGTCGAGCCGGGCCGCGTCGAGAGCCGCCTCGCACTCCTCGATGCCGAGCGCCTCCAGGGCGCGGACGAGCGCGTCCCGGCCGGCGAACTGGCGGTGCAGGGTGGCCCGGCTGATCCCGGCGGCCTTGGCGACCTCGTCCATGGTCGCGGTGGATTTGCGGGTGAGCAGGGCGGCTGCGCTGCGCAGCACGTGGTCACGGTCGACAGCCATGAGACAACTGTACCGCACATGAGACATCAATGTCTCATTCGGAGCGCGGGTGTCTCACGCCCTCGCGGTTCGGAAGGTGCTCGACTTCCTCGCTCGGGAGGCGCCCGACTCCCCCGCTCGGGAAGTACCCGACTTCCCGGTTCAGGAGGCGCTCGACGGGATTCCCGCGTGGTTGCCCGCGCTCAAACGCTCAGTGCCAGGGCAACTGCCCGCGTCGCTCCCAGTACGCCCGCGGTTCCTCCGCGAGGGCCGCGAGCCGGGACACCTGGTCGTCGTCGAGGTCGACGACCGCCGCGTGCAGGTTCGAGGCGAGCTGGAGGACGGTGGCGGCCCCCGACAGCACGACACCCGCCCAGGGCTGCCGAAGGATCAGCGCGAGGGCGACCGCGTCGGACCCCAGGGAGGTCTCGGCGGCGACGGCACGCAACACGTCGGGGGCATGGGTTCCGGCGAGCCGGCCGTTGGCCACGCCCTCCTTGACGATCACCGTGAGTCCGGCGTCGTGGGCCTCGGCGAGCGCGGGCGCGGCCGAGGTCTCCAGGGCGTTGTACGTGCACTGGACGGTACGGAAGAGCGGCGCGCCGTCGACCGTGACGGCCAGCGCGGCACGGATCGCCTCCGCCTGCGCGGGCCCGCTGGTGGAGAAGCCGATGGACAGGCCCCCGGCGGCGGCTTCGGCCAGTGCCGCATGCAGCTCCTTGTCGGTGAGGGCCGGGCTGTCCGGGGTCACCGAGTGGATCTGGTAGAGGTCGAGCCGGTCGCCGAGCAGCTCCGCGGTCTCGGCGCGCTGCCGCTCGTACATGGCGAGGCCGTGGTCCTTGACCTCGTGCGCCTCGGCGTCGGTGCGCCAGTCGGCCGTGTACCTGTAGCCCCACTTGCTGCCGACGACGATGTCGTCGATGCCGGGGCGGCCGCTCAGCCAGTCGGCGAGGAACTCCTCGGAGCGGCCGTAGGAGCGGGCCACGTCGAAGTAGCGCACGCCCTGGGCGTAGGCGGCTTCGAGGAGTTCAAGGGTGCGCTCGCGCAGCGCGTCGACACTGCGGTCGGCCGGGAGGTCGTCCTCGCGCCCGAGGTTGATGTAGCCGGGCCTGCCCACGGCGGCGAGCCCCAGGCCGAGGTGGGCGGTGGGAGTCGTGGCTGAGGCGAGACGTGCGAAGGGCATCGCGGTTCCGTTCGGTCGGCTCCTTTACGGCTCCGGCCAACGTAACCCGCGACGCCCTCCGTCGTACGGCACCCGCCCTCGCGCGCGGACCGTGTCCGCTCCGCGGGCGGGCTACTTCTTGTGCTTCGCCACGGCCCACGCCTGCTGGGCGGCGACGTCCGTCCTGATCTCGGCGAGCTGGACCGCGACCGCGCTGGGCGCCGTACCGCCGCGGCCGTCGCGCGAGGCGAGGGCGCCGGCGACGTTGAGGACGGAGCGCACCTCCGGTGTCAGATGCGCCGAGATCTTCGCGAACTGCTCGTCGGTCAGCTCGTCCAGTTCCTTGCCGTCCGCCTCGGCGACCTTCACGCACTCACCGGCGACCTCGTGCGCGACACGGAACGGCACGCCCTGCTTGACCAGCCACTCGGCGATGTCGGTGGCGAGCGAGAAGCCGGCCGGGGCCAGCTCCTCCATCCGCTCGCGGTGCACGGTCAGCGTGGCCATCATGCCGGTGAAGGCGGGGAGCAGGACCTCCAGTTGGTCGCAGGAGTCGAAGACCGGCTCCTTGTCCTCCTGGAGGTCGCGGTTGTACGCCAGCGGCAGGGCCTTGAGGGTGGCCATCAGCCCGGTCAGGTTGCCGATCAGCCGGCCCGACTTGCCGCGCGCGAGCTCGGCGATGTCCGGGTTCTTCTTCTGCGGCATGATCGACGAGCCCGTGGAGAACGCGTCGTGGAGGGTGACGAAGGAGAACTCCTTCGTGTTCCAGATGATGACCTCCTCCGCGATCCGGGAGAGGTTCACGCCGATCATCGCGGTGATGAAGGCGAACTCCGCCACGAAGTCGCGGGAGGCGGTGCCGTCGATGGAGTTGGCGACACTGCCGTGCTCGAAGCCGAGGTCCTTGGCCACCGCCTCCGGGTCGAGGCCGAGGGAGGAACCGGCCAGGGCGCCGGAGCCGTACGGCGAGACCGCCGTCCGCTCGTCCCACTGGCGCAGCCGCTCCGCGTCCCGGGACAGGGACTGCACATGGGCGAGGACGTGGTGCGCGAACAGCACGGGCTGGGCGTGCTGGAGATGCGTACGGCCGGGCATCGCCACACCCGGGTGCGCCTCGGCCAGGCCGATCAGCGCCTCCTGGAGGTCGGCGATCAGACCCCCGATGATCCGGGCGTGGTCGCGCAGGTACATGCGGAAGAGCGTGGCCACCTGGTCGTTGCGGGAGCGGCCGGCGCGCAGCTTGCCGCCCAGGTCGGGGCCGAGGCGTTCGAGGAGACCGCGCTCAAGAGCCGTGTGCACGTCCTCGTCGGCGATCGTGCCCACGAAGGAACCGTCGGCGACAGCCGACTCCAGCAGGTCGAGGCCCTCGATCATGCGCGTGAGCTCGTCCTCGGTGAGCAGGCCCGCGCCGTGCAGGACGCGCGCGTGGGCGCGCGAACCGGCGATGTCGTACGGCGCGAGGCGCCAGTCGAAATGGACCGACGCGGACAGCTTGGCCAGGGCCTCGGCGGGACCGTCGGCGAAACGTCCGCCCCAGAGCCGGACGTCACCGCTGTTGCTGCTCACTTGCGTTACTCCTCGAAAGGTGTGGATGTGCCACCGCCTCCCCACGCGCGAGTGAGGAGGCGGCTGCAAGGCTAGTGCTCGGGAGGCTTCGAGGCGGCGGACACGACACGGCCCGCGCCAAGTCCCGTGCGGCTCAGGCCAGATCCCGCTTGGCGGCGATCTTCGACGACAGGCTGTAGATGTCGATGAAGCCCTTGGCCGCGGCCTGGTCGAAGGTGTCGCCCGTGTCGTACGTGGCGAGGTCGAAGTCGTAGAGCGAGGTGTCGGAGCGCCGGCCCGTGACGACCGCGCGGCCGCCGTGCAGGGTCATCCGGATGTCGCCGTTGACGTGCTGGTTGGCCTCGTCGATGAAGCCGTCCAGGGCGCGCTTGAGCGGGGAGAACCACTGGCCGTCGTAGACCAGTTCGCCCCAGCGCTGCTCGACCTGCCGCTTGTAGCGGGCGAGTTCACGCTCGACGGTGACGTTCTCCAGCTCCTGGTGCGCGGTGATCAGCGCGATCGCGCCCGGAGCCTCGTACACCTCACGGGACTTGATGCCCACGAGCCGGTCCTCGACCATGTCGATCCGGCCGATGCCCTGGGCTCCGGCGCGCTCGTTGAGCTGCTGGATGGCCTGGAGGACGCTGACGGGCCTGCCGTCGATGGCGACCGGGACACCCTGCTTGAAGGTGATGATCACCTCGTCGGCCTCGCGGGCCTCGGCGGGGTTCGAGGTGTACTCGTAGATGTCCTCGATCGGGGCGTTCCAGATGTCCTCCAGGAAGCCCGTCTCGACCGCGCGCCCGAAGACGTTCTGGTCGATGGAGTACGGGGACTTCTTGGTGGTGGCGATCGGGAGCTGCTTCTCCTCGCAGAAGGCGATCGCCTTGTCCCGGGTCATCGCGTAGTCGCGGACCGGGGCGATGCACTTGAGGTCGGGGGCGAGGGCGACGATGCCGGCCTCGAACCGCACCTGGTCGTTGCCCTTGCCGGTGCAGCCGTGGGCGACCGTGGTGGCGCCGTGCTTCTGGGCGGCGGCGACGAGGTGCTTGACGATCGTCGGGCGGGAGAGGGCGGAGACCAGCGGATAGCGGTCCATGTAGAGGGCGTTGGCCTTGATCGCCGGGAGGCAGTACTCGTCGGCGAACTCGTCCTTGGCGTCCGCGACCTCGGCCTCGACGGCGCCGCACGCGAGGGCGCGCTTACGGATGACGTCCAGGTCCTCGCCACCCTGGCCGACATCGACCGCGACGGCGATGACCTCGGCGCCCGTCTCCTCGGCGATCCAACCGATGGCGACGGAGGTGTCCAGACCGCCTGAGTAGGCGAGTACGACGCGCTCGGTCACGGGATTCTCCTCACAGTGCATTCGCTGACATGCATGAGTATGCAGGAGTCTGCATGATTCGTCAATCGCGGCCCGCCCGGGCACGCTCGGCCGAGGAATCTTCACCGAGGGTTGAACAGCCGCACCCCCTGTCGCGTACATCCCGCTGAACGCAGGCGCCGCGTTCGCGCACGGCAGACACACGAACGACGACCGACCAGTCGAACAAGGGCCGTCGTCCGCCCCCGACCCGAGTGAGGATTCCGCATGTCCAGGGCTCTTCCGAAGTACAACAAGCGGCGCGTCGTGATGATCGGCGGAGCCTCCGCCGTAGTGCTGTCCGCGGCGGTGATCACCGGCAGCGCCCTGGCGGGCGGGACGCACGGCAGCGACGCGCAGAACGCCACGACGAAGGCCGCGGCCGCGGGCACGGTGAACTGCCCGGCCGTCGCGCCGAGCCTGCCCGCGGTCCCCGCCACCGCGAAGGCCGAGGTCGACCGTAACCTCACCCTGCTCGACACCCAGATCGCCGAGGCGAACAAGCGGCTGGTCGACACCGTCGGACAGGGCGGTGCCAACTTCGTCCAGAACGCGATCCTCGGCCCGCTCAAGGACAAGCGCGTCGCGACCATCAACCGCATCGCGACGGCCATCGGTCGCACCGCCGCCAAGCCGACCGGACTGGACTCCCTCGCACCCTGCACGCTCAACGGCGTGGCGGGCGCGGGCGGCGCGGCCACCGGTGCCGCCGCGCCGAGCGCCACCGCCACGGCGCAGGCCGGCGGGGCCGCCGGAGGCACGGGCGCCGCCACCGCGGCCGGCACCATCACCTGCCCGGACGTCGCCTCGAAGCTCCCCGCCGTGCCCGCCTCCGCACAGGCCGAGGTCGACCGCAATCTGGCGCTCCTGAACACCCAGATCGCCGAGGCCAACACGCGCCTGGCCAACACCGTCGGGCAGGGCGGCGCCAACTTCGTCCAGAACGCGATCCTCGGCCCCCTGAAGGACAAGCGGACCTCCACGATCGACCGCATCGCGATCTCCATCGGCCGCACCGCCGCCAAGCCGACCGGACTGGACTCCCTCGCCGCCTGCACGCTCACCAAGTGACGTGACAGGCGCCCGGCCGTTCCGCCGATGACGGCCGGGGCTGCCACGGGTTCCGGCGGTGGCCCTGACCGACACCGCCGGAACCCGCAATTCCTTAGACAGGCGAACGGCTTTCCCCGATAATCGTTAGACATGGGAAAGACTTACGAGCGCATCGACGGCCGCCTCCGCACGTTCATCGAGGCGCAGCCCCTCTTCTTCACCGCGACCGCGCCGCTGTCCGGGGAGGGCACGGTCAACCTGTCACCCAAAGGGCTCAGCGGATCGTTCGCCGTACTCGACGACCTGACCGTGGCCTATCTGGACTTCGCCGGCAGTACCGCCGAGACGATCGCGCATCTGCGCGAGAACGGCCGGATCACGCTGATGTGGTGCGCCTTCCAGGGCCCGCCCAACATCGTCCGGGTGCACGGGCGCGGCGAGCCGGTCTTCCGCGACGACCCGCGCTTCAAGGAACTCCTCACCCGGTTCCCCGCCATCGATCCCGCCCTGCACGGACTGCGCGCGATCATCGTCGTGACCGCCGAACTCGTCCGCGACTCCTGCGGCTACGCGGTGCCCACCATGTCGTACGACGAGGACCGCGACCTGCATGCCAGGCGCTTCGCGCGCGAGGACGACACCTCGCTGAACGAGTACTTCACCAAGAAGGAGCACATCGCGACGAGCCTGGACGGACTGCCCGGGCTGCCGCTTCCGTTGCCCCCCAGTACGGTCTGAGCCATGCGCCTCGGAGCCGCCGCCCTCGCGTCCGCGTCCCTGCTCGCCCTGGCCCCCGGCGGGCCGCCGCCCCTTGCCGGGCTTCCCGCCGGGCTGGCCGACACCGGCGGCGGAACGCAGCTGATCACCGCCGAGGCGCCGCGCGAGAACGCCACCGCGGGGACCCTCACCTGGTGGGACCTGCGGGGCGGACACTGGGTGCGGGCCGGATCCGCCCCCGCGCGGTTCGGGGCGCGCGGGCTGGTCGAGGGCGGGGCGCGGCTCCAGGGCACGAACACCACACCCACCGGGCTGTACGAGCTGCCGTACGCGTTCGGGACCGGGGCGGCGCCCGACGGGACCTCGATGCCGTACCGCCGGGTGCGCCAGGACTCCTGGTGGTGCCAGGACAACGCCTCCCGGTCGTACAACCGCTGGACCGAGCCTCGCCCCGGGGACTGCCGGGCCGAGGAGTCCGAGCATCTGATCGCGTACGAGAAGCAGTACGAGTACGCCTTCGTCATCGGGTTCAACTACGACCGGCCGGTGCGCGGCCGTGGCGCGGGGATCTTCCTGCACGTCAACGGGATCGGTCCCACGGCCGGTTGTGTGTCCGTGCCGGCGGGCGCGATGCGGCGGATCCTCGCGTGGGCCGAGCCCGCGCGCCGACCGCACATCGCCATCGGCACGGCGAAGGGGGCGACGGCGGTCACCCGGTACTGACGGACCGGCGAACCCTGCGGACCGGACGTGCGGACAGACGGAAGACCGGCTGACCGGCGGACACGGTTCAGTCCGCGGGGAGCCGGACCGTGAACGTGGTCGCTCCCGGGCGGCTCTCCAGGGCGACCGTGCCGCCGTGCGCCTCGGCCACGGCCGCCACGATCGACAGGCCGAGCCCCGCTCCGCTGCCCGCGCCGTCCGCGCGGCGGCGGTCCGCCCGGGTGAAACGCTCGAAGACGCCGGGCCGGACGTCCTCGGGAACCCCGGGCCCGTCGTCGCGCACCTTCAGCAGCGCCTCCGCGCCCTCCACCTCCAGGGACACCGTCACCCTGGTGCCGACCGGTGTGTGGGCCCGCGCGTTGGCCAGCAGGTTGGCCAGCACCTGCTGGAGCCGGTGGGCGTCGCCGGGCACGGTCACCGGCTCCTCCGCCAGCTCCAGGACCCAGCGGTGGCCGGGGCCCGCCGCGCGGGCGTCGGTGACCGCGTCGAGGACGAGGTGGGTGAGGTCGACGGGCAGCCGTTCCAGGGGGCGGCCCGCGTCGAGCCGGGCGAGCAGCAGCAGGTCGTCGACCATCTCGCCCATGCGCGCCGACTCGGCGGCGATCCGTTCGAGAGCGCGGGTCACCTTCGGGGGCACCGGGCCGGGGTGCAGCAGCGCGAGCTCGGCGTGGCCGCGGACCGAGGCGACCGGGGTGCGCAGCTCGTGGCTGGCGTCCGCGGCGAAGGTGCGCAGCCGTTCCTCACTCGCGTGCCGTTTGGTGAGCGCGTCCTCGACATGGCCGAGCATGCGGTTGAACGCGCTGGCGACACGGCCCACCTCGGTGCGCGGGTCGGCCCCGGGCGCGCGCGGGGGAAGCGCCACCTCGCCACTGGCGAGCGGGAGTTCACTGACCCGGGTGGCGGTGGCGGCGACCCGGTTCAACGGGCGGAGCGACCAGCGCACCCACAGCGCCCCGGCGACTCCGGCGACCACGAGGGCCACGCCGGACACCAGGGAGGCGACGAGTTCAAGCTGGTGCACGGCCGCGTCGACCGGCTCCGTGGGCAGCCCGGTCATCAGCACGTCACCGTCCTTGCCGGGGGTCGCCAGCACCCGGTAGTCGCCCAGAGCCGACAGACGGACGGTGTGGGCGCGGCCGTTCGCCGGGACCGCGGCCAGCACGGCCTCGTCGCGGGCGGTCAGATCCACGTTCCGGACGGCCGTGCCGGTACCGGACGGCACGACCGCCGCGTTGGTGACGTCCGTGCCGACCAGGCGCGCCCCGAAGGTGCCGGTGCTCTGTCTGCGGGTGTCACCGTGCTCGTCGCCGTCGTGGTCGGTCGGCTTCGCCAGGCTGTGTTCCAGGCTCGCCGGGAACCGCGCCCCGGCGTCCTGCAACTGCTGGTCGAGGCGGCCGGTCAGGAAGCCGTCCAGTTCGTAGACCGCGGCCACCCCGACGGCCGCGCAACCGACCGCGAGCAGCACCACGAGCCCCGCCGTGAGGCGGGCGCGCATGGTGCGCGGGCGCGGCAGCGCGCGCAGGGCCGAGGCCGGCCGGAGCCACCGGCGCCCGGCCCTGCCCGGCGTGCTCGCGCTCACCGGGCCACCGCGGGCTTGATGACGTACCCGGCGCCCCGGACCGTGTGGATCATGGGCTCGCGGCCCACGTCGACCTTCTTGCGCAGATAGGAGATATAGAGCTCGACCACATGGGCCTGGCCCCCGAAGTCATAGGACCACACACGGTCGAGGATCTGCGCCTTGCTGAGTACGCGGCGCGGGTTGCGCATCAGGAAGCGCAGCAGCTCGAACTCCGTCGGCGACAGCTCGATCAGGTCGCCGCCCCGGGTCACCTCCCGGGCCTCCTCGTCCATCGCCAGGTCCCCGACGACGAGCCGCGGGCCCTCGTCGATCCGGCGTGCCATACCGGCGCGGCGCAGCAGTCCGCGCAGCCGGGCGACGACCTCCTCCAGGCTGAACGGCTTGGTGACGTAGTCGTCGCCGCCGGCCGTGATCCCGGCGATGCGGTCCTCCACGGCGTCCCGGGCGGTGAGGAAGAGGACGCACACGTCCGGCAGCACGGTGTGCAGGTCGCGCAGGACGGCGAAGCCGTCGGTGTCCGGGAGCATCACGTCGAGGACGACGGCGTCGGGCAGCAGCTCGCGCGCCTCCGCTGCCGCCGACGCGCCGTCGCCCGCGGTACGGACCTCCCAGCCCTCGTAGCGCAGCGCACCGGACAGGACCTCGGCCAGGTCCGGGTCGTCGTCCACGACGAGGACACGCACGGGGGTGCCGTCGGGCCGGGTGAGCGAGGGCGCCCTGGCGGCCCCCCGGGAAGGGGCGGTCCCGGGCTCCGGAGCGACGTCGGCACCGGTTTCCGTACCGGAGGCCGGGGGGCGGGGGGTGCCGTGGGCTGGGGAGGGAGAGTTCATGTCGTCTTCCAGCATCGCCCCTCCGGAGGGACGTGCCCGGCCGCGCGGGCTCTGAGTTTCCTCTGAGTCGTCTCTGAGGCGCCTCTGCCACAGGGCACTCGCCTCGCGCGCCCGCACCGGCCCCTCGCCCTTCCCCTTCCCCTTCCTCCCCTTCGCTCTCAGTTTCCTGTGAGTCCGCACCGATCACGCCCGTTCAGAGCCTCCTCAGAGGTTCGCGACGCACAGTTTCCTCCCGGAGTGCCGGAAGAAGGACGGAAACATGACCACGGTGTACGAGCGGGCCGCGGACCCGCGCAGGACGCGAGGACGCGGACGGCCGCGCCCCTCGCCCGCCGGGCCGCTGCTGGCCCTGCTGTGGGCGGGAGCGGCCGCGGTCCTCGCCCTGTGGTGGACCGACACACCGTCGGTGGTGGGTCTCGCCGGCTGGCTGACGGACGCCGGGCGGATCGCCGGGCTGCTGTGCGGCTACGGCTGCGCCGTCCTGGTGGCGCTGATGGCCCGGGTCCCGCTCCTGGAGCGGCGCGTCGGTTCCGACCGGGTGGCCCGCTGGCACGCCATGGCCGGCCGGTACACGGTCTGCCTGCTGGTCGCGCACGTCACGCTGATCCTCTTCGGCTACGCCGCCCAGGACGGGACGGGCGTCGTCCACGAGACGCTGAGCGTGGTGTTCGACTACCCGGACATGCTGAAGGCGACGACCGGCACGGTCATCCTGTTCGCCGTGGGGATCACCTCGGCGCGCCTGGCCCGCCGCCGGATCAGTCACGAGTTCTGGTACTACGTGCATCTGCTGACGTACGTGGCGGTCTTCCTGACCTTCTTCCACCAGCTCGCGCTCGGCTCCGACTTCGTCGGCAACCGGGTCGCGCAGGCCGCCTGGTACGCCCTCTACCTCGGTACGGCCGCGCTCGTCGTCTGGTTCCGGCTGCTGGCACCCGTACGGCTCAACCGGCGCCACCGGCTGCGCGTGGAGTCCGTGCACCGGGAGTCCCCCGGGGTCTTCTCCGTCGTGATCCGCGGGGAGAAGCTGGACGAACTGAACGCGCAAGCGGGCCAGTTCTTCCGCTGGCGGTTCCTCGCGGACGGGATGCGATGGACCTCGACCCCGTACTCGCTGTCGGCGCCGCCGCGGCCGGACCGCATGCGGATCACCGTGAAGGCGCTCGGCGACCACAGCGCGGCGGTGGGGCTGCTGCGTCCCGGCACCCGGGTGTGGGCGGAGGGCCCCTACGGATCGCTGACCGCCGACCGGGCCACCTCGTCGAAGTCCCTGCTGATCGCGGGCGGCGTCGGCATCACCCCGCTGCGCGCGCTGTTCGAGACGCTGCCCGGCCGGGTCACCCTCCTCTACCGGGCCCGTACGGCCGAGGATCTGGCGCTGGGCGGCGAACTGGAGGACATCGCGCGGTGGCGCGGGGCCCGCGTCCTGTACGCGGTCAACGCCGCCGACGGCACGCGCCCGCGGCTCACCGCCCAGTCGCTGCGCGAGGCCGTTCCGGACATCGCCGAGCACGACGTCTATCTCTGCGGACCGCCCGCGCTGTCGCGGGACCTGTACGGGGCACTGCACACCGCCGGTGTCCCCGACCGCCGTATCCACCACGAGTCGTTCGAGCTGTGAGGCCGCCGTGCACGCCCTGAAGAAGAACCGTCCGCTGCGGCGGATCACGCTGGCCGCCGCCACCACGGTCACCGGCGTCGTCCTGCTGCTCTCGCTCAAGCCGCACACACCACCGGCACCGGCCTCCGCCTCCTCGTCGGTGGGTCGTTCCTCCTCCCCCTCCCCGGGAACCTCCTCGGGAAGCTCCTCCGGAACCTCCGGGGGTTCCAAGAGCACGGGGACCAGGACCGTCACCGGCGATACGGTGCAGACCCGTTGGGGTCCGGTCCAGGTGCGGATCACGCTGAAGGACGGCAGGATCACGGATGCCACCGCGGTCGCCTATCCTTCGGAGAATCCCCGGGACCAGGAGATCAACAGTTACGCGATTCCCCAGCTCAGGCGTGAAGCGCTGGCAGCGCAGAGCGCCCAGATCGACTCGGTGTCCGGAGCCACTTACACCAGCGGCGGATACAAGCAGTCGCTCCAGTCCGCACTGGACTCCGCGGGCCTCTGAACGCACGGGCGTCGCGGACCGTATCTCTGGGCCAGGGGGCCACTCCCCTCACCCCGTCTCTCCAGGACGAACACGGAGGAACCGTGTCCACGATCGCCGGTGGCCGCGCCGCGCGGCGCCAGACCATGCGCCGAATCCGCCCTCGCCGCTCGCCCGCCGTCCCGTTGCTGCTCGCCGTCTGGGCCGGCGCCGCGGCGGTCATCTGGCTGTGGTGGATGGATACCCCGTCCATCGCGGACAACAACAGCAGGATCCTCAACGCCGGCCGGATCACCGGGCTGCTCGCCGGGTATCTGATGGCGCTCGTGGTGCTGCAGATGGCCCGCGTGCCCGCCCTGGAACGCAGGGTGGGATCCGACCGCGTGGCGCGCTGGCACGCCATGACCGGCCGCTACACCATCTGCCTGGTCCTCGCCCACCTCTTCCTGACGATGTGGGGCTACGCCCTGCAGGCCGGCAAGGGGCTCGGCCAGATCGTGCAGCAGACCATCGACTCGGTGAACCAGTTGCCCGACATGGGCAAGGCCGCGATCGGCACGGGCCTGCTCGTGCTCATCGGGTTCATATCCGTCGGCTGGCTCCGCAAGCTGATCCCGTACGACACCTGGTACCACGTCCACCTGCTGACGTACGCCGCGGTGTTCCTGACGTTCTGGCACCAGCTTTCCACCGGCAACGACTTCGCGGTGGAACCCGTCGCCAAGACGGTCTGGTACGGGCTCTACGGATCGGTGACCGCGCTGGTCGTCTGGTACCGAATCCTTTCTCCGATCCGGCTGAACCTGAAGCACCGGATGCGGGTCCAGGCCGTCATCGAGGAGACGCCCGGCATCGTGTCGGTGCTGATCAGCGGGCGCAAACTGCACCGGATGGGCGCGGAGGCGGGGCAGTTCTTCCGCTGGCGCTTCCTGGCGCCGGGGATGCGCTTCAGCTCCCACCCGTACTCGCTCTCGGCGGCACCCCGCCCCAACATGCTGCGCATCACCGTGAAGGCGATCGGCGACCACAGCGCCGCCCTGCGTGATCTGGAGCCGGGCACCCGGGTCTGGGCCGAGGGCCCGTACGGCGCGCTGACCGCCGGCAAGCGCAGTCGCGGCAAGGTGCTCCTGGTGGCGGGCGGTGTCGGCATCACCCCGATGCGGGCGCTGTTCGAGACCCTCCCCGGCGCGTCCGGCGACCTGACGCTGCTCTACCGCGCCAACACCACCCAGGACCTGGCCCTGTGGGACGAGCTCGCCGCGATCTCCAAGGAGCGCGGGGCACGCCTGATGTACGCGGTGAACAGCCCCGACGGCGAGCGCCCGGACATCTCGGCGGACTCCCTGCGCCGCAAGCTGCCCGACATCGACCACCACGACGTCTTCATGTGCGGGCCGCCCGGCTTCGCACAGCAGGTGTACGACGCACTGCGCGGCGCGGGGGTCCCCGCCCGCCGCATCCATCACGAGTCGTTCGAGATGTGAGCGACGGGAGTCAGGAACAATGAAGAAGAGTCACCCCATTCGGCGGTTCGTGCTCGCGAGCGCCGCCACCGTGTCCGGAATCGTGCTGCTGCTGGCGCTCAAGCCGGCGTCCGACCCCGCCGCCGCGTCGGCACAGGGCGCGGTCGCGCCCCAGCAGACGGCGGCCGGGCAGGAAGCGGCCCAGGGCGCCACGGCCCAGCAGTCGGGTACCAGGACCGTCACCGGTGACGTGGTGAGGACCGAGTACGGGCCGGTCCAGGTGCGGCTGACCATGGTCGACGGCAAGATAACCAAGGCGGACGCGGTCCAGGCCCCCAAGGGCGGGACCAGCGACCAGAAGACCGCCCTCTCGGTCCCCAAGCTCAACCAGGAGGCCGTCGCGGCGCAGAGCGCCCAGATCGACGCCGTCTCGGGGGCGACCTACACCAGCGGCGGCTACAAGAAGTCCCTGCAGTCGGCCCTGGACAAGGCGAAGACCGCCGGCGGCACGACGGGATCCGCGGGGTCCTCGGGTTCCGCGGGTTCCTCCGGAAAGGCCGGGGCGTCCTCGGCCGCGCCGGCCCCGGCGGCCCAGGCGCGCGTCGTCACCGGAACCGTGACCCAGACCCAGTACGGCCCCGTCCAGGTCCGGCTCACCCTCTCCGGCAACAAGGTCACCAAGGCCGAAGCGGTCCAGGCCCCCAAGGGCGGTGTCAGCGACCAGAAGACGGCCCTCGCCGTGCCCAAGCTCAACCAGGAGGCGGTCAAGGCGGGCAGCGCCCAGATCGACGCCGTCTCCGGCGCCACCTACACCAGCGACGGCTACAAGAAGTCCCTCCAGTCGGCTCTGGACAAGGCCGGTGTCTGAGGCCGCGGAGGACGCACCGCAGGCGCTGCGCCACGCCGAGGAAGTGATGGGCACCGTCTTCTCCTTCGACGTGCGCGGCGGTGAACCCGAAGCCGTGCAGGCCGCACTGGAGGAGGCGATCGCCCAACTCCACCGTGTGGACGAGGTGTTCAGCACCTACCGCGAGGACAGCCAGATCTCGCGGCTGGTACGCGGGGAACTCACCGTCGAGGAGTGCGACCCGGAGGTCGCCGAGGTGCTCGATCTGGGCGCCGAGGCGGAACGGGTCAGCGACGGCTGGTTCAGCACGCGCTACGAGGGACAGCTCGACCCGACGGGGATCGTCAAGGGCTGGGCCGCGGAACGCGCGGCCCTGCACCTCGCCGCGGCCGGGGCGAGCGGGGTCAGCGTCAACGGCGGCGGCGACGTCCAGTTGTGCGGCGTCCCCGGGCCGCACCGCCCCTGGCGGGTGGGCGTGTCCGACCCGCTCCGTCCGGGCTCGCTCGCCGCGGTCGTCTCCGCGGCCGGTGTCGAGGAACTGGCGGTGGCGACCTCCGGCACCGCCGAACGCGGCGCCCATATCGTCGATCCCCGCACCGGCAGGTCCGCGGTCACCGACCTGCTGGCCGTGACCGTGGTGGGCCCGCGACTGACCTGGGTGGACGCCTGGGCGACCGCGGCCTTCGCGATGGGCTCGCGGGCGGGCCTCGACTGGCTGGAGTCGCTGCCGGACATCGAGGCGCTGCTCATCACGGCGGGCGACGAGGTCAGATGCACGGGAGGGCTCGCCCAGCGCCTGGGGTGACGCTCGTCAGGACATACGACGGTGGGGCGCACCCCGGAGCTCCGGGGTGCGCCCCACCGTCGTATCGGGCGCGGCACGTGCCGTCGTACTGGTCGTCGTACCGGTCGTGGTTCCGGCCGTCGTACCGGTCGTGGTTCCGGTCAGTGATCGTTCTGGGCCAGCCGCAGCAGATGATCGGCCAGCGCCTGCCCACCCGTCGGACCACGGCTGATCAGCAGCAGGGTGTCGTCCCCGGCGATCGTGCCGAGGATGTCGTGCAGCTCCGCCTGGTCGATCGCCGAGGCGAGGAACTGCGCCGCCCCCGGCGGGGTGCGCAGGACCACGAGATTCGCCGAGGCCTCCGCGGAGATCAGCAGCTCCGAGGAGAGCCTGCGCATCCGCTCCTCCTTCGCCGACTCCCCCAGCGGCGCGCGCGGAGTGCGGAACCCTCCCTCGCTCGGCACCGCGTAGATGAGGTCGCCGTCGTTGTTGCGGATCTTGACCGCGTTCAGCTCGTCGAGGTCCCGGGAGAGCGTCGCCTGAGTGACGTTCAGCCCGTCGTCGGCGAGGAGCTTCGCCAACTGGCTCTGCGAGCGCACCGGTTGCCGGTTGAGGATGTCCACGATCCGGCGGTGGCGTGCGGTGCGGGTCTGCGGCACGGCAGGCCCTGCGTGCTCGTGGTCCTGCGCCTGACTCATCGTCGTCGTCCCATTTCCCGGGATCATCCGTCCCCGTTGGCTGCGTCGAGGATGCCGGGAAGGGCCCGGAGGAACGCGTCCACTTCGTCTTCGCCGAGGTTCAGCGGCGGCATCAGCCGTACGACATCGGGGGCGGGCGCGTTCACCAGGAAACCGGCGTCCTGAGCCGCCTGCTGCACCTGGGGCGCGAGCGGCTCGGTGAGCACGATACCCAGGAGCAGTCCCGCACCCCGGACATGGTCGATCAGCGGATGGCCGGAACCGTCGCCGGCGCCCTCGATTCCGTCCCGCAGTCTCTCGCCCGCGCGCTTCACGTTCTCCAGGAGCCCCTCGGACTCGATCGTGTCGAGCACGGCGAGTCCGGCGGCGCAGACGACCGGGTTGCCGCCGAAGGTCGTGCCGTGGTGGCCGGGCCTGAGCAGCCCGGCGGCGCGGCCGAAGGCGACGGTGGCGCCGAGCGGCAGTCCGCCGCCGAGGCCCTTGGCGAGCGTGACGACGTCGGGCAGGACACCCTCGTGGGCCTGGTACTCGAACCAGTTGCCGGTGCGGCCGATGCCGGTCTGCACCTCGTCCAGGACGAGCAGGGCACCGGTGGCCGCGGTGATCGCGCGGGCCGCCTTGAGGTAGCCGGGGGGCGGCACGACGACGCCGTTCTCGCCCTGGATCGGCTCGATGATCACCAGCGCGGTGTCCTGGGTGACCGCCTGGGCGAGGGCCTGCGCGTCGCCGTACGGGACATGGGTGACGTCACCGGGCAGCGGCAGGAAGGGCTCCTGCTTGGCGGGCTGGCCGGTGAGCGCGAGGGCGCCCATGGTCCGGCCGTGGAAGCCGCCGGTGGTGGCGACCATATGGGTCCGGCCGGTCAGCCTGCCGATCTTGAAGGCGCCCTCGTTGGCCTCGGCCCCCGAGTTGCAGAAGTACACCCGGCCCTCGCGGCCGAAGAGCCGGAGCAGCCGTTCGGCGAGCTCGACGGGCGGTTCGGCGACGAAGAGGTTGGAGACATGGCCCAGTTCCGCGATCTGCCGGCTGACCGCCTCGACGATCGCGGGGTGGCCGTGGCCGAGCGCGTTGACCGCGATGCCGCCGACGAAGTCGAGGTACTGGTTGCCGTCGGCGTCCCACAGCTTCGTCCCGGCGCCACGGACGAGCGGCAGTCGCGGGGTGCCGTAGTTGTCCATGAGCGAGCCCTGCCAACGCTGGGTGAGCTCCGCGTTCGTCACGCTGCCGGTCATGCGACGTCCCCCGCTTCCTCGTCGTCCGGCACGACCATCGTGCCGATGCCTTCGTCGGTGAAGATCTCCAGCAGGATCGAGTGCTGGACCCGGCCGTCGATGACACGGGCGGTCGTGACGCCGTTGCGTACGGCGTGCAGACACCCCTCCATCTTCGGCACCATGCCGCTGGCCAGCTCGGGAAGGAGTTTCTCCAGCTGGGTGGCGGTGAGGCGGCTGATCACCTCGTCACTGTTCGGCCAGTCCTCGTAGAGGCCCTCGACGTCCGTGAGGACCATGAGGGTTTCGGCACCCAGTGCGGCAGCGAGTGCCGCAGCCGCCGTATCAGCATTGACGTTGTAGACATGTCCGTCGTCCTGGCTCCGGGCGATCGAGGAGACGACCGGGATACGGCCGTCGGCGAGCAGTGCCTCGATCGCGCCCGTGTCGATCGCGGTGATCTCGCCCACCCGCCCGATGTCGACCAACTGGCCGTCGATCGTGGGCTGGTGCTTGGTGGCGGTGATGGTGTGCGCGTCCTCGCCGGTGAGGCCCACGGCGAGCGGCCCGTGTTCGTTGAGGAGTCCGACCAGTTCACGCTGGACCTGTCCGGCCAGCACCATGCGGACGACGTCCATCGCGTCCTCGGTGGTGACGCGCAGCCCCGCCTTGAACTCGCTGACGATGCCGTGCCGGTCGAGGGCGGCGCTGATCTGCGGACCGCCGCCGTGCACCACGACGGGCTTGAGGCCCGCATGGTGCAGGAACACGATGTCCTGGGCGAAGGCGGCCTTCAACTCGCTGTCGATCATGGCGTTGCCGCCGAACTTGACGACGACGGTCTTGCCCCGGTGCCGGGTCAGCCAGGGCAGCGCCTCGATGAGGATCTGCGCCTTGGGCAGAGCGGTGTGCTTGCGGGTCACATTGCTCATGAGGAGTACGCGCTGTTCTCGTGGACGTAGTCGGCGGTGAGGTCGTTGGTCCAGATCGTGGCGGTCGCGTCGCCCGCGGCGAGGTCGGCGACGATGTGGACCTCGCGGTAGCGCATGTCGACGAGTTCGCGGTCCTCGCCGACCCCACCGTTCTTGCAGACCCAGACGCCGTTGATGGCCACGTTGAGCCGGTCCGGCTCGAAGGCGGCCGCGGTGGTGCCGATCGCGGACAACACCCGCCCCCAGTTGGGGTCCTCGCCGTGGATCGCGCACTTGAGGAGGTTGTTGCGGGCGATGGAGCGGCCCACCTCGACGGCGTCGTCCTCGGTCGCGGCGTTGATCACCTCGACCTTGATGTCCTTGCTGGCGCCCTCGGCGTCACGGATCAACTGCTGGCCGAGGTCGTCGCAGACCGCACGGACGGCTTCGGCGAACTCGCCCTGTTCCGGGGTGACTTCACTGGCCCCGGAGGCGAGCAGCAGCACGGTGTCGTTGGTCGACATGCAGCCGTCGGAGTCGACGCGGTCGAAGGTGGTGCGGGTGGCCTCGCGCAACGCCCGGTCGAGGACCGCGCCGTCCACGTCCGCGTCGGTGGTGAGCACGACGAGCATGGTGGCGAGTCCCGGGGCCAGCATGCCGGCGCCCTTGGCCATGCCGCCGACGGTCCAGCCGTCGCGCGTCACGACGGAGGTCTTGTGCACGGTGTCGGTGGTCTTGATGGCGATGGCGGCCTTCTCGCCGCCGTGCGGGCCGAGTTCGGCGACGGCCAGGTCGATGCCGGGGAGCAGCTTGTCCATCGGCAGCAGCACGCCGATGAGGCCCGTCGAACACACGGCGACGCTGCCCGCACCCGTGTCACCGAGCGCCTCGGCGACCTTCTCGGCGGTGGCGTGGGTGTCCTGGAAGCCCTTGGGGCCCGTACAGGCGTTGGCGCCACCGGAGTTGAGGACGACGGCGGTCAGCTCGCCGCTCCTGAGGACCTGCTCGGACCACAGGACCGGCGCGGCCTTCACGCGGTTGGAGGTGAAGACGCCCGCGGCTGCGCGGCGGGGCCCGTTGTTGACCACGAGGGCCAGGTCCGGGTTGCCGTTCGCCTTGATTCCGGCGGCGATCCCGGCCGCGGTGAATCCCTGTGCTGCCGTGACGCTCACGGTGCGACTCCGATCGTGGAAAGCCCCAGCTCCTCGGGGAGGCCGAGGGCGAGGTTCATGCTCTGGACGGCACCGCCCGCGGTGCCCTTGGTCAGGTTGTCGATGGCGCTGATCGCGATGATGCGGTGCGCGGCGGCGTCGTACGCGACCTGGACCTGAACGGCGTTGGAACCGTAGACGGACGCCGTGGCGGGCCACTGACCCTCGGGAAGGAGATGGACGAAGGGCTCGTCGGCGAAGGCCTTCTCGTAGGCGGCCCGTACGGACTCGGCGGTGACCGCCGGCCTGGCCTTGGCGCTGCAGGTGGCGAGGATGCCGCGGGGCATCGGCGCGAGGGTCGGGGTGAAGGAGACGGTGACGGGCTCCCCGGCGGCCGTGCTGAGGTTCTGGATCATCTCGGGGGTGTGCCGGTGCACGCCGCCGACGCCGTACGGGGTCATCGAGCCCATGACCTCGCTGCCGAGCAGGTGCGCCTTGGGCGCCTTGCCGGCCCCGGAGGTGCCGGAGGCCGCGACGATCACCGCCTCGGGCTCCGCCAGCCCGGCGGCGTACGCCGGGAAGAGGGCCAGGGAAGCGGCCGTCGGGTAGCAGCCGGGCACCGCGATGCGCTTGGACCCCTCCAGCGCGGCGCGCGCGCCCGGCAGTTCGGGGAGGCCGTACGGCCAGGTCCCGGCGTGCGCGGAGGCGTAGAAGCGCTCCCAGTCGGCCGGGTCCTTCAGCCGGAAGTCGGCGCCCATGTCGACGACGAGGACCTCGGGGCCGAGCCGCTCGGCGACCGCGGCGGACTGCCCGTGGGGCAGCGCGAGGAACACCACGTCGTGACCGCGCAGCACCTCGGGGGTGGTCTCCGCGAGGACGCGGTCCGCGAGGGGCAGCAGATGGGGCTGGAGCGCCCCGAGCCGCTGGCCCGCGTTGGAGTTGCCGGTCAGGGCGCCGATCTCGATCCCGGGGTGCGCCAGGAGCAGCCGCAGCAGTTCCCCGCCCGCGTACCCACTCGCTCCCGCCACCGCCGCACGCATCGCCATGGAACCCTCCTCTTGGATGGCATGACTATACGTTTCGCTGCACGTTTATGCAATCGCCTCTCGGGGCGGCGGCGGGGCGGTCGTGACCGGGAAGCCGATCGGGCCCCTTCGCGGTCGGGTCGGCCGGTCCGGTCGGCGGAGTCGGCCCGCGTGGCGGCCGGCCCGTCGCCGTGCCGCGCGATCCGCGGGCCTCGGCCCGCGACTTGGCCTGACAACTGGCTGAAATCCGTTCGACCCGGCAGGCCTCGCCCGGTACGGTCGCGATCCTGTTCTCACTGCAGGGGGCCCATGACATCCGCGTGCGGCCACCCTGGCAGTTCCCCCCGCCGAGAGTAGGTCGCGTCAATGGCATGCCGTATCAGTGAGATCGTGCTCAAGTGTCACGACCCCGAGGCGCTGGCACGGTTCTGGTGCGAGGTCCTGGACTTCACCGTGCTCGACCGCGAGGACAAGGTCTACGTCGAGATAGGTCCGCGCGAAGGGTTCGGCGGCGCGCAGCCGACGCTCTTCCTCATCCACGACGACGCGCCGGACAACGGGCACGCCCGGCTGCACATCGACGTCAACCCCACCGACCGCGACCAGGACGCCGAGCTGGAGCGCCTCCTGGCCGCCGGTGCCGAACGCGTCGACATCGGTCAGCCCGCGGATGCCTCCTGGCACGTGCTCGCCGATCCGGAGGGCAACGAGTTCTGCCTGCTCAAGCCCCGCCTCGACCCACTCTGACAGCCTGGCCCCGCCCAAGCGACCGGCGCAGCCGCCACCCCGTGTCCGGGGCAGGGGGGCGGCTCCCGCATCCGGTCGGCGGTGGGGTGTCCCCGGCGACCGGTCGCCGGTTCGGGACGGAAGGGCGCTACCGCAGCCGGTCGCGGCGGCGCGTCAGCTCGGCGGTCTCGGCGGTGTTGCCCGCCGGCTCGATGGCCCTGTCGTAGGCCGCGCGACTCCTGACCGCGGCCCGGCCGACGCGGCAGGTCGGCGCGGGTCGCGTGGTAGGCGTGACAGCCGGCCGGCTCGTCACGAGTCGGTCGACGGCCGCCGGCGCCACCTCCGGGCCGTCGAGCTCGGCGATCGCGACGGCTCGGTCGGGGGCGACGAACGGCGAGGGGTCGATGCGGACGAGCTGGTCGTAGAGGGCGACGACCTGCGACCAGTCTGTGTCGCGCACACCGCGCCGCATGATCGGACCTGAAGCAAAAGAGCAAGCCCGCCGGATGAATTCCGATCAAAGCCTGGCATCCGCCTCGTCGGGCGTCACCTGCTTGGAAGCATCCCCGTATGCGTCTCCCCCAGGCCTCGCACACGGCTCTCCTCCTCTGCGTCGCCGCGGTGACGCTCGCGGGCTGCTCCGGAGCGGAATCCGGCCCCGGCTCCGTGGACCGCTCGACGGGCGACGCCGGGGGCGTCCGCGGCAGCGGCACCGCCGCGCCCTCCGGCGCGGCGGACTCCCGGCTGTCCGCGTTGACCTTCGCCGGGACCTCGTCGACGGGGGCCTCGGACGTACGCCGGACCACGGACCGGATGCGGGCGCGCGCCAAGGCGCTGGGACTCACGGACGTACGGATCGAGGCTCAGGAAGGCACCGTCACCGTCACCGGTCCCAGCGCCGACGAGAAGCGCCTGATGGAACTGGGCGTGCCCGGCCGGCTCGGTTTCCGCCCCGTGCTGGCCGAGGAGACGCCCGGCGCGACGCAGCCGCCGCAGCCGACCCCCAGCGCCGACCCCGCTCAGGGGCGCGCCGTCACCGAGGGCCTGCGCCCGCGTGCCGCCGGGTCGGCGAGCGCCAGTGCCGGCACCGCGTCGGCCCCGGCCGAAGGGAGCGCGCAGGACGCAGCGCTCCAGCGGCGTTTCGCGGCGCTGGACTGCTCACAGCGGAACAGGCCCGCCTCGGAAAGGGACGCCCCGGCCCAGGACTCCGTCGTCGCGTGCGCGTCCGACGGCGACGCGGCCTCCCCGCGCGCCAAGTACGCGCTGGGTCCGACGGCCGTCGACGGCTCGCATGTCTCGTCGGCCAAGGCGGTGCGCGACCCGCAGACCGGGAACTGGATCGTGCGGCTTGACTTCGACTCCGTCGGCACCCGGCAGTTCTCCGCCCTGACGGGAAGCCTGTACGTGAACACCGTGCCGCGAAACGAGTTGGCCATCGTCCTGGACGGCACCGTGATCTCCGCCCCGTCCGTCGGCCGACGACTCGACGGCGGCACCGCCGACATCTCCGGAAGCTTCACCCGGGACTCGGCCGAACAGCTCGCCGCCACCCTCGGCTCGGGGGCGCTCCCGGCCGCCTTGACCCTCACCGGCGTGACCCGGCTCCCGCACGGCTAGGCCCGTGGACCGCGGGCCTAGCCGCCCGGCCCTACCGGCTCCGACGGGCGCGGCGGCACCCCGGGGACCGACGGCTGGGATCCCCGGCGGGCGCCCGGGTCAGGAACGCTTGGCGTCCCGCTCCGCGTTCTTCTCCTTGATGCGGACCGCTTCCTTGCGGGCCTCGGCCTGAGTGGCGCGCTCACGACGCAGCCACGAGGGCTCCTCGGTCTTCAGCGCCTCGATCTGCTCGGTGGTGAGCGCCTCGCTGACGCCGCCGCGGGCGAGCCCGGCGATGGAGACACCGAGCTTGGCCGCGACGACCGGCCGCGGGTGCGGCCCGTTGCGGCGGAGCTCCTGGAGCCACTCGGGCGGCTCGGTCTGCAACGCGTTCAGCTCGGCACGGGAGACGGCACCCTCCTGGAACTCGGCGGGTGTGGCCTCGAGGTACACACCCAGCTTCTTCGCCGCTGTGGCGGGCTTCATCGTCTGGGCGGTCTGGTGCGAACTCATGGGGTCAAGGGTATCGAGCGCGCGGGCCCCCGCCGACCATCGCCGGTACGGCACCCCTGGCACGCCGGGTAATCTGACGTGGTGACCGGCTCCGAAGCGTCCCCCTCGTTCAGGCTCGCCTACGTTCCGGGGGTGACGCCCTCGAAATGGGTGCGGGTCTGGAGCGAGCGACTGCCCGACGTACCCCTGACCCTCGTCCCGGTGTCCGCCGCCGAGGTGTACGACGTCCTGCGGCGCGGCGACGCCGACGCGGGCTTCGTCCGGCTGCCGGTCGACCGGGACGATCTCAGCGCGATCCCCCTCTACACCGAGACGACGGTCGTCGTGGTCCCCAAGGATCACATCGTGGCGGCGGTCGAGCAGGTCTGCGCGGAGGACCTCCAGGACGACATCGTGCTGCATCCGCTCGACGACCCGCTGGACTGGGAGCGCCTGCCGGGCAAGCCCGCGCTGGAGCGGCCGGCCGGCACGGAGGACGCCGTCGAGCTCGTCGCGGCGGGCATCGGGGTCGTGGTGGTTCCGCAGTCCCTCGCCCGACTCCACCACCGCAAGGACCTCACGTACCGGACGGTCACGGACGCCCCCGAGTCACGCGTCGCGCTGGCCTGGCCCGAGGACCGGACCACCGGGCTGGTGGAGGACTTCATCGGCATCGTGCGCGGCCGCACGGTCAACAGCACGCGCGGGCGCGCCCAGACCCCGGCCGCGGAGCAGCAGAAGGACCGGGGCGCGGCCAAGGCCACGCCCCGGAAGTCGGACTCCGGCGGGGGCGCGCGACGCAAGCCCGCGCCCGGCAGGACGGGCGGCAAGGGCGGCGGCAAGGCCACGGGCCGGAACCCGCGGAGCAGCGGTACCGGTGGCCCGAAGGGCGGCGCGAAGCGCGGCAAGCCCCGCCGCAGCTCCTGATCCGGCGTCCCGGCCCAGCCCCGCGGGACCCGACCCACGACGCCGCCGCCACAGCCCCGGCTACGGGCTTCGGGCTGCGCGCTGCGGGCTGCGGGCTGCGGCTCCAGCCCTAGCTCCATTTCCATCTCCAGCTCCAGTCCACGACCCCGGCTCCAGCTCCAGCTCCAGCGGTCCAAGCGTGCTCCTCGGCGGTGCTTGACCTGGAGCGTGCTCCAGGTTCTACGGTTTCCCCATGACCAGCGGACAGCCCCTCCCGCGCCCCGCGGAGCCGACCCTCACGATCGCCCAGGTCGTCGAACGCACCGGCCTCTCGCACGACACGCTTCGGTACTACGAGAAGGCCGGACTGATCGAACGGGTCGGCCGGACCACCGGGAACCAGCGGCGCTACCTGGCGGCCGACCTGGCCTGGCTGGAGTTCCTGATCCGGCTGCGGGAGACCGGCATGTCGATCGCGGACATGCGGCGGTTCGCGGAGCTGCGTTCCCAGGGTGACGCGACGGTCCCCGCCCGGCTGGCGATGCTCCGTGAACACAGTGCCGAGCTGAGGGACAGGATCCGCGTGCTGCGCAGGAACGCCTCCGCGCTCGACGACAAGATCGACCACTACGAACGGCTGCTGGAGCGGCCGGGATCGGACGACCCGAGATGAGCGACGCCGTGAACAGCACCGAGTCCACCACCCGCGAGGAGCGTTTCGAGCACGGTCTGAAGATCCTTGAGCGGGTGGACGGCGGGGCCGGTCAGCGCGTGGTCGCCGCGCTCGACGACATCAACCCCGAACTGGGGCACCAGATCGTCGCCTGGGCCTTCGGCGACATCTACGACCGGCCCGGACTCGCCCCGCGCGACCGCCAGTTGGTGACCCTCGGCATGCTGACCGCGCTCGGCGGCTGCGAGACCCAGCTGGAGGTGCACGTCAACGCGTCCCTGAACGTGGGACTTTCCCCGGAGCAGATCGTCGAGGCACTGCTGCACTCCGCCGTCTACTGCGGCATTCCGAAGGCGATGAACGCCACCCTGGTCGCGAAGAAGGTGTTCGGGGAGCGTGGGCTGCTGCCGGTCGGGCAGCGGCCCGCGGCCGGCCCCGGCGCCGCCTGACTCCCGGGAGGCACCGACGGCCCGCCGTTCGAGGTGCCGGATCCCGTTCAGGGAGTCGCACGGCAGGATGGGCACAGGACAGGTGCAGGGGCAGGAGCGCGTCGACGGGTCGCGCGGCACCGGGCGGGACGGAGAAAGAGGCGGTATGGGCGAGTTCTGGCCGGTGCGGGACGTGCTGGCGTACCTGGCCGGGAGCTGGCGGGTGGAGCGCACCGTGCGGGACCTCGCGAGCGAGGCGGAGGGGCGCTTCAGCGGTACGACGGTGTTCGCGCCGCTGGAGGACACGGGGCTGCTGCACCAGGAGTCGGGCACGTTCGTCTGGCAGGGCGTCGCACGGCCTGCCGAGCGGACCCTGCGGTTCCTGCCCGGTTCCGGCCCAGGGACCGCTCTCGTACGGTTCTCCGACGGCCGTCCGTTCCACGACCTGGACCTGACGAGCGGGCGGTACGTGGCCGACCATCCGTGCGCGGCGGATCTCTACCGGGGCGAGTTCACCGTCCCGGACGAGGACCACTGGCGGTCCGTCTGGCGGGTGCGGGGGCCCGTGAAGGATCTGGTGCTCACCACCCGTTACACACGCCTGGGCTGAGGGACCACCCCGTCGAAACGCAGATTCCAGCGGCCCGCCCGGCCCGTCACGGTGATCGCCGACAACGGGCGGACGTCGATGTTCCAGAACGTCGACGGCGGCGCCTTCAGCGCGTAGACCAGTGCGGCCCGTACGACCGACGGCTCGGCCACCGCGACGATGCTGCCTCCGTCGTCCCCCGGCCGGGTGTCGAGCCAGGCGCCTACACGGGCGATGAAGGACAGCAGAGCCTCGCCGCCATGGGGCGTCGAGCGCGGGTCGGCCAGCCAGGCGTCCACGGCCTCGGGCTCGCGGGCCATGGCCTCGCCCAGGGTGAACCCGCGCCAGCGGCCCATGTCGCAGTCGCGCAGGGCGAGCTGGACGAGGGGGGCGTAGCCGAGGACGTCGCCGGTGGCGCGGCTGCGGGGCGTCGGCGCGCAGTAGCGCAGCTCGGCCGCCGCCAGCGGCAGCAGCCCCGCGGCGGCGCGCTGCACTTCTTCCCATCCCGCCTGGTCCAGCGGCCGGTCGTCCTCGAAGCGCTCCGCGAGCAGCGAGGAGCTGCGCGCGGCGGCGACGAACGTGACCCGAAGTTGCATGCGCAGATCGTGGAACGCGGGACTCCGCAGGTCAAGGGTGTTACGCAGAGTATTCGAATCTTCACCGACCCATCGGCTTCCGACCCGTGCCCCGGCTGTCCGGGGACCCCGGATTCGATCGTCCCGCCGCCGCGGCCGGGAAGCACGGGCCGGGCACGGCGAGCGCGACCCGCGCGAGGCGACGCGGCCCGAGAATCACGAGGTCGCAGCCCCGCCGGAGCCAGGACCCGACTCCACCCGACACGAAGCCCGAGTCCGACTCCGCCCGGGACCGGGTCCGGGTCCGGGACGGGGTCCGGGTCCGGGACCGGGTCCGGGTCCGGGTCCGGGACCGGGTCCGGGTCCGGGACCGGGACCGGGTCTGGGACCGGGACCGGGCGGGGACCGGGACCGGGACCGGGCGGGGACCAGGACCGGGACGGGGGCCGAGCGGGGACCAGGACCCGGCGGGGGCCGAGCCCGGCTTCGGGCTCGGCGCGGGGCTCGGTCGGCTGTCGCTCAGGTGCGCGTCTCGTTGTAGGCCGCTGTCAGCCGCCGTACGCCCTCCGTGATCTCCTCCGTTCCGGCCACCGCCGCGAAGCTCAACCGGATCTGGGCCGACGGGGGTTCGGCGCTGAAGTAGGGGCGGCCGGGAGCGACGGCCACCCCCGCGCGCAGGGCGGCGGCGACGAGCGCGGACTCGTCGGTGCCGTCGGGCAGCCGCGCCCACAGGTGGTAGCCGCCGAACGGGATGTGAGGCAGGGCGAGTTCGGGGAGCCGCAGCCGCAGTGCGGCGGTCATGGTGTCGCGCCGGGCCTTCAACTCGGCCGAGACGGTGCGCAGATGACGCGGCCAGGCCGGCGAGCCGACGAGTTCGAGCGCGGCCTCCTGGAGCGGGCGCGGCACGAAGAAGGTGTCGACGACCTGGATGGCGCGCAGCCGTTCGAGCACCGGACCTCGCGCGGCGAGTGCGCTCACCCGGAAGCTCGGCGAGGTCGCCTTGGTCAGGGACCCGACGTGCACCACGACTCCGTCCGGGTCCTCGGCGGCCAGTGGGCGCGGCAGCGGACCCGCGTCCTCGTGCACCAGGCGGCGCACGAAGTCGTCCTCGACGACGAAGGCTCCGGCGTCCCGCGCGATGCGCAGCACCTCGCCACGACGCTCGGGCGCGAGCACGGCACCGGTCGGATTCTGGAACAGCGGCTGGCAGACGAAGACCCGGGCTCCGGTCGCCCTGAAGGCGTCGGCGAGGAGCGCGGGCCTCACCCCGTCGGGGTCCACCGGGACCGGAACGGGGCGAAGGCCCGCGGCCCGGGCGATGGCCAGCATGCCCGGGTACGTGGGTGACTCGACCAGAACCGGGGCGCCGGGCGGCGCGAGCGCGCGCAGCGCGGTCGTCAGGGCGGCCTGGCCGCCCGCCGCGACCAGCACCTCGGCGGCGCCGATCGCCCCGCCGATCCCGCGCGCGAACCACTCGCGCAGTTCGGGCAGACCCTCCATGGGCGGCCGGGACCAGGCGCCGGGGCGGCGGCCCGCCCGGGAGAGGGCCGCGCCCATCGCCCGCTCCGGCTGGAGCGAGGGGTGCAGATAGCCGCCGTTGAACTCGACGACACCGGGCGGTGGCGCGGCGAGCGAGGCGAGGACTCCGGACGCGTCCACGGTGCGGGGGACGACCTCGGCCGCGGCGTCCGCGCTGAGCGCGACCTCCTGCCAGGACGTGTCCCCGGTGGGCGCGGTGGCGGCCCGGGGCCGTGCCCGGAAGGCGCCCGCACCGGGCCGGGTGACCACGAGCCCCTCGGCCGCCAGTTGGGCCAGCGCCCGCGACACGGTCACCGGACTCACACGGAACCGCTCGACCAGCGCGCGGCTCGACGGCAGCTTTCCACCAGGAGAGTAGCGGTTCAGTTCCTGCCGTAGCTGATTGGCCAGATCACTCACACTGCTACGCTCTTGCATGAGAACAGAGAGTAGCGCTATCGACCGGACCGGGATAGCGGTCAGCACACACACCGAGCCCGCGGCCGACGGCCCGCGCCGGAGCCCGGCGCCGACGGACCGCCGCGCCGGCACCCTCCAGGCGGCCCTCGGCGTCACGGCGTTCTCCCTCACCTTCCCCGCGACCGCCTGGGGGCTGGAGGGCTTCGGCCCCTGGTCGCTGGTGGCCGTGCGCTGCGTCCTCGCGGCGGTCGTCGCGGGCGGCTGCCTGCTGGCTCTGCGGGTCCGCCTGCCGGCCCGGCGGCATCTGGCGGGCCTGGCCGTCGTCGCGGCGGGTGTCGTCCTCGGGTTCCCGCTGCTGACGACCCTCGCCCTGCGGACGTCGACCACCGCCCACGCCGCCGTCGTCGTCGGGCTGCTGCCGCTCACGACGGCACTGTTCTCGTCGCTGCGGACCGGCGCGCGGCCGTCGCGGATGTTCTGGCTGGCGGCCTGCGCGGGCGCGGCCGCCGTGATCGCGTTCACCGTGCAGCAGAGCGGTGGCGCCCTGACCGGCGCGGACGCCTATCTGTTCGGCGCCCTGCTGATCTGCGCGGCCGGATACACCGAGGGCGGCCGGCTCGCCCGCGTGATGCCGGGCTGGCAGGTGATCGGCTGGGCCCTGGTCCTGTGTCTGCCGCTCAGCGTGCCGGGCGCGCTGGTGGCCCTGTCGTACGAGCCGGTGCGGTTGACGGCGCACAGCGTGACCGGGCTGCTGTGGGTCGCGGCCGGTTCGCAGTTCCTCGGACTGGTCGTCTGGTACCGGGGGATGGCGTCGATCGGGATTCCGAAGGCCAGCCAGTTGCAGCTCGCTCAGCCGCTGCTCACACTGGTGTGGTCGGTACTGCTCCTGGGCGAGAGGCTCACCCCGGCGGCGCCCCTCACGGCGGCCGCCGTCCTCGTCTGCATCGCTCTCACCCAGCGGGCGCGGGACTGACCGGCCCGCACGGGCCGGGCCAACCCGGGCCCCCGGCCGTAGACTTGAGGCCGCGAACCGTAACTCCCGTACAGGACGAGGAGACCGTTCAGATGCACGCAACCAAAGGCGACCAGCTGGTGCAGCACGGCAGGACCGTCGGCCGGCACGACAAGGTCGCGGAGATCACCGAGGTCATGGGAGCGGAAGGCGCTCCCCCCTACCGCGTGCGGTTCGAGGACGGTCACGAGGCCGTGTGCTCGCCGGGCCCGGATTCCGAGATCCGCCACATGGACATGCCGCAGTAGCAGGAGGAAGAGGAAGAGCCGGACGGACGCCGGACCAACGGCGCAGCGTCCGCGCCGAGGGCCCGCGGGCCCCCGGCGGACCCTCAGCGCGGGGGCCTCGCAGGCTGCCGGTAGTGGTCGGCGACGATCCGCGCCATCGCCCCGGTGCGGTCGGCGGCGGCCTCCCTGGCGGCGAAGAAGACGTGTCCCTTCACCTCGGGGTACTTCGCGGCCAGCGTGAGATGCCGGGACAGTTCGGCCGGGTCCTGCCAGGCCGCGGGCTGCGCCGGTTCACCCGCCTTGTAGAGCGCCTCACCCGCGTAGAGCTGAACGCCCGTGCCCCTGACGACCCGCGCCCACCAGGGCAGCAGCTTCGCGTAGTCGGCGGCGGCGAAGCCGATGTTCCAGTACAGCTGAGGGCAGATGTAGTCGATCCAGCCCTCCTTGACCCACTTCCTGGTGTCGGCGTACAGATCGTCGTACGTCTCGACGCCGGCCCGGGTCGGTGAGCCGAGCGGGTCGGTCGACGCGTTGCGCCAGACGCCGAAGGGGCTGATCCCGAAGCGGACCCCGGGACGGATCTTCTTGATGGCGGCGGCCGTCTCCCGTACCAGTTTGTCGATGTTGGCGCGCCGCCAGGCCGCTCTGCTCGAGAAGCCCGTGCCGTGTTCGGCGTACGCCGCGTCGTCGTCGAAGACCTCGCCGGGTACCGGGTACGGATAGAAGTAGTCGTCCCAGTGCACGCCGTCGACCGGGTAGCGGCGGACCGCGTCGAGCATCGCGGTCCGGACGAACGTCCGCACCGCGGGCAGCCCGGGGTCGTAGTAGAGCTTCCCGCCGTAGCGGACGGTCCAGTCCGGGTGGACACGGGCGGGATGCGAGGCGGCGAGCCTGCCGGGGTCGGGCTGCCCCGAGACGCGGTACGGGTTGAACCAGGCGTGCAGTTCCAGGCCGCGTACGTGGGCCTCGCGCACCGCGGTGCCCAGTGGGTCCCAGCCTGGATTCCGGCCCTGGACGCCGGTCAGGTACTCGGACCACGGCTCGTACGGCGAGGGCCACAGCGCGTCGGCGGCGGGACGGACCTGGAAGAACACGGTGTTCAGGCGCAGGCGTACCGCCGTGTCGAGATGCGCGAGCAGTTCGGCGCGCTGCCGGGCGGGGCTCAGGCCCGTGCGGGAGGGCCAGTCGCGGTGCGAGGCGGTCGCGAGCCACATGCCCCGTACGGCGCGCGGGGCCGCCCGCCCGCGCCGCGCCGCCGGGTCCGGGGACGCCGCGACGTCCCCCGCCGTGCCGAGTCCCGACAGCGCCGCGAGCGCGGCCGTCGCGAACGCCCGGCGTGGCAGTCGTCCCATCTCCGTACCCCCTGCGCAGCGCATCCGTCCGGTCACGGAACGTCCCGTCGCCCAGCATGCCCCACCCCGACGATCGATCATCGATACTTGGGAGTAACGTGCACGTTCGGAGCAGGGACCGAACAACGGCAGACCTGCCAGGCCGTGCGGATCAGCGAAGGGGACGATGTGACCGACATCGAACGCGTCGGAGTGGTGGGCTGCGGCCAGATGGGGGCCGGCATTGCCGAGGTGTGCGCCCGCGCCGGCCTGGACGTCAAGGTCGCCGAGACCACCGGCGAAGCCCTGGAGATCGGCCGGACCCGGCTGTTCACCTCGCTCTCCAAGGCGGCCGGGCGCGGAAAGATCTCCGAGGACGAGCTCAAGGCCACTCAGGACCGGCTCAGTTTCACCACGGACCTCGGCGAGTTCGCCGACCGCGACCTGGTGATCGAGGCCGTCGTCGAGAACGAGCAGGTCAAGACCGAGATCTTCCAGGTGCTCGACCAGGTGGTGACCCGACCGGACGCCATCCTGGCCTCCAACACCTCCTCGATCCCGCTGGTGAAGCTGGCCGTCGCGACCTCGCGTCCCGACCAGGTCATCGGCATCCACTTCTTCAACCCGGCGCCGGTGCAGCAGCTCGTGGAGCTGATCCCGGCGCTGACCACCTCCGAGGGCACCATCGGGCGCGCCCAGCTGTTCGCCGAGAAGGCTCTCGGCAAGCACGCGATCCGCGCCCAGGACCGTTCGGGCTTCGTCGTCAACGCGCTGCTGATCCCCTATCTCCTGTCCGCGATCCGGATGTTCGAGTCGGGTATCGCGAGCCGCGAGGACATCGACAACGGCATGGAGATGGGCTGCGCCCACCCGATGGGCCCGCTCAAGCTGTCCGACCTGATCGGTCTCGACACGGTGGCCTCGGTCGCGTACTCGATGTACGAGGAGTACAAGGAGCCGCTGTACGCCGCTCCCCCGCTGCTCCAGCGCATGGTGGACGCGGGACGCCTCGGCCGGAAGTCGGGCTCGGGGTTCTACACGTACGGCCAGTGACAACGGAGCGCTGACCTCCGTTCTCGGAGGCAGGGCGGGCGCGGGCCCGGCACCCTTCGCGGTGCCGGGCCCGCGCCGTTCACACGCCGTGTGCGCACCGGGCCCGCATATGCCCCGCGCACACGCTCCCCACGCGTCCACCAGGCGAGTTGACTTTCCGTGCACGGACAAGGGATGTGCCGACTACGGAAAGGAGCGGACCCGTGACCGCCGACCCCGAGCATCCCGTGGCACCCAAGGAACTCGCGGAGTTACGCCGGTCCCTCGAAGTGGGGTTCACCCGCATCGAGGGAGGGCTGGCACTGCTCACTCAGCGCGACGACCAGACGGCCAAGGATCTCGATGACCTCAGCACACGGATCGTCGCGCTGGAACACACGCGCTGGCCACTGCCCACCGTCGCCGTCGTCGCGGCCGTGGGCGCACTGGCCGTCGCGGTCTGGCAGGCCCTGGGCCGCTAGGAACCGCCCGGCCCAGGGAGTTGTGAGGGGGGAACGGTTCAGGGCAACGCGTCCTGCCCGAGCCTGAGATGGTGCAGGAGGAGCAGCGCGGCCGCCATGTTGGCGGCCGGGACCTCACCGCGGGCGACCATGTCGGGAACGAGTTTCAGGGGAACCCATTCCCGGCGGTCGGACTCGAAGTCGTCCACGGGGTGTCCGGTGTAGGCACCCTCGTCGGCCCAGTAGATGTGGTGCCGGGCGTCGGTGAGCCCGTTGGAGGGCTCGACACTCATCAGATGCCGCAGGGGTCCCGGCCGCCACCCGGTCTCCTCCTCCAGTTCGCGGGCCGCCGCCACGGCGATGTCCTCGCCGTCCTCCACCACACCCGCCGCGAGTTCCCATCCCCAGCTGTCGGTGATGAAGCGGTGCCGCCAAAGGAGCAGCACCTCGTTGGCCTCGTTCACCACCGTGGCGACGGCGACGGGCCTCAGCCGGATCAGGAAGTGATCGAGGTGCCGCCCGTCCGGCAGCTCCACATCTGCGAGATTGACGCTGAACCAGCGGTTTTCATAGACAGTTTGTTCGTTCTGTTTCGTCCACTGCACGGTTCTGCCACCTTCCGCCGAGTAGATGGCAATATCGCAGCAGCAGCGTCCTGGCAGCAGGGCTCACAGGGGTCGGAGCGCAGCGCGGTGGCGGTGAACAGTGACCGGCGGAACGGCGGCCGCCGTTCCGGCAGGGCTCGTGAAGGGACCGCCCGAAGCGGCCCGTGAAGCGGCTGTCCGGGGTGCTCCCTACAGCGGTACGCGCAGTGCGCCGTCGATCAGTTCGGCCGCCTCGGTCGTGCCCGCACAACCGCTGCGCACCAGGTGCTCGCGTACCGCGCGGAGTCTGTCACGCAGCCGCTGGGACTCCATCCCCCGCGCCTGCTCCGCCATCTGGACGGCCGTCGCCACCGCCTTGTCGGCATTGCCCTGGCGCAGTTCGATCTGGCTGAGCATGGCCAGCCGGTGCACGCGCCCCCGGTCGTGCGCCGGAGTGTCCACGGCGGCCACGGCGTGCTCCGCCGCGGCCACCAGGTCGCCGAGGCTGAGCAACGCCTCCGCCACCTGTACGTTGACCAGTCCCGGCTGGACATAGCCGGTCTCGTCGGGCTCGTAACCGCGCCGGATGCGCTCGGCGGCCTGCTCGGCACGACGTATGCAGGACAGCGCGCTGCTGCCGTCGCCGAGGTGTGCGTACGCCTTTGCCTGCATCGCGTACAGGTCGGAGGCGAGCGCCGGGGTGATGTGGCGCCCCGCGGCACGCAGCGCGGCCTCGGCGAAGGCGACCGCCTGCCGGTATTCGCGCATGAACAGCGACTGGTTGACGAGCAGAGCTATGACGTAGGCGCCAAGTCCCCTGTCCCCGCTGGCCTTCGCCAGCCGCAGTGCCTGGTGGAAGTAGCGCTGGGCGAGTCCGTGCGCGTCGGAGTCATAGGCGCAGATGCCCGCGATGGCCACCAACCCGCCGGTGGCACGGTGGAGTTGACGACCCGTGGCGTCGGTGTAGCCGCCGCGCAGCAAGGGGGCGGTCTCGGAGTTGAGGAAGCCGACGATCCGGGTGCGGGTCGCGATGCCTCCGGCCTTTCGGTACATCTGCTCGTAGTGGGCCCGCGCCGCGCGCAGCATCTCGATGTCGGCCATGCTGACGTGATGGCGGCCGCCGCGTGAGACGTCCACGTCCTCGGGCGGGTTCTCCCACTCCCACACGGGCATCACCGCGGGGGTACCGGTGACGGCCGGGGCACCGAGGATGTGCGGGCGCTGCTGCTCGTCGGACCGCCACAGGGCTGTGGCGCGTTCGACGAATCCGGAGAGCGTGCCGGCGTGCGGGGCGGAGGGTTCGCCGGGGACCCCGAGGCCGATGTCGTCGAGCGTGACGGGCCGGTGCAGCCGCCCCGCGAGCACCTCGCAGATCAGGTCGGGCACCTGGCCGCGCGGCCGCTGGCCCTTCAACCACCGCGCCACGGCGGTGTGTTCGTAGCGCAGCGCGAGACCGCGGGCCCGCCCCGCCTGGTTGACGTGGGCGGCGAGTCCCGCGTGCGAGATGCCTGCCTCGTCGAGGATCGCGTCGAGCAGAGTGTTGGGCTGCATGGAAGGCCCCCCGAGGGCTCGTTGCCGACGGCGCAGATCGTGACCGACCGCGCGAACCGTGCCGGACCGCACCAGAGAGAGTAGTACTCCCCCTTCACACGGGGTGTGAAGGGAATGCCCGCATTCGCGCGGTACGCGCGCTGTCGCAGAGGGTTTCGTACCGGTTGACTGAAATGCCTCGCAAGAGGCCGGCCGGGCCGCCGGCTCCCCCTCGTACAGTACGGCGGCCCGCTCCGCGCCGTCCGCCCGGCCGCCTGCCCGACACTCCGTGGCCGGGCGGACGGCAGAGCCGGCCCGGCCGGGGCGACCGCGGGACTCCGGTCGTCCGGGCGCGGGTCCCGTGGCCGGTCGCCGCCGGGAGCGCGGAACCGCATGCCGCCGCTCCCACAACTCGCCCTAGCGGGGCAGGTGATGGGACACACGGCCCTGATTCAGGGCGACCGGCCGACGGTCGTTGTGGAGCACCAGGAGCGCCACATCGTCGTCGGGCCGGCCGCCGGTGTGGCGCAGCAGGCCGGTGAACACCGCGCCCAGCACGGCCTGCGGTACGACGGGCCCGTCGCGGACGGCCGCCGTGAGCGCCGGGAGCAGCGGGAAGAACCGCCCCCGGGTGTCCCGCGCGTCCTCGACACCGTCGGTGTGCAGGAAGAGACCCTCGCCGGGCCGGAGTCGGCCGCAGGGCTCGGCCGGGAGACCGGGCGGCAGCGGGAACGGCCCGAGCGGGGGCAGCGGTTCGGCACGCACGAGCGGCCGGACGCGGCCCCTGCCGAGCAGATACGGCCAGGGATGGCCGCAGTTGAGGGCGTGCACCTCGCCGTCGCCGCGGATCTCCAGCAGCAGAACGGTCACGAACTCCTCGGCGGCCGGGCTGTCGGGGTCGAGGCCTGCCGAAAGATGCTCGGCCCGGTCCCGCTCGCACAGATGCCGCCCCAGCGCCCGCTCCAGTCTTCGCAGGACGCCGCCGAGTTCGGGTTCGTCGTGCGCGGCCTCGCGGAAGCTGCCGAGGACGGCGGCCACGGTCCCGATGGCGCCCAGCCCGTGCCCGCGCACGTCCCCCATCACGACCCGTACCCCGTGCTCGGTGGCGATCGCCTCGTACAGATCGCCGCCGATGCTCGCGCCGTGGTCCGCGGAGAGCTGGGCGGCGGCGATGTTCAGCCCGTCGATACGCGGTGGCAGCGGGCGCAGCAGCACGCTCTGCGCGGCGCCCGCGACCCTGCGGACCTGCCGGAGCTCGCGCAGCAGCGCTCTTCTGACATGGAGTATCAGACCGGCGCCGACCGCGAAGAAGACGGCGCTGGTGACGATGCGGGCACCGAGTCCGTTCTGCTGGGCGAGCGGACAGGCCATCTTGTACGAGATCGCCAGCGCGCCCCAGACCGCGGGCAGCCCCAGGTTCACCGCCCGGCGCAGCGGCGCCCGGTCGGCCGTGCGGCGGGCCCGGTGACCGAGACGGCCGTGCGTGCCCGGTCCGCAGTCCCCACGGGTGAACCCGATGCGGGGTCTGCGACCGCGCACCGCCCGGTCGAAGCCGGCCCTCAGCCGACCGCCGCGGCGCCGCGGCCCGAGGACCGCCCTGGCCGGGTTCCGCGAATGCGTCCGGAGCGTCGCCCTGCGGGGAACCCCAGCCTTGATACGGATCATGCCGATTGGCCCCCCAATAGGCACGGACAGCGCAGACGGCCTCGGAGAGACCGGTCCGATTCTGTCGACCGCCCGGCCCGGCCGGGCCGGATCGCCCGGACATGTCACCCGAATGAGTGAGGTGTCTTCCGGCGCGCGCATTTATGCAGGCCGGAGCGGTGGTACCGCCCGTTCTCCGCAGGCAGAGCCCGGGAACCGCCCGCTGCGGGCAGTCCGGAAGTCAGGGGGAACCGACCGGACCGGGCAGGCCGAGACCGGCGGGAACCGACCGGAAAAGGCGGCGGGGGACCGTGCGCCGTCCGGCCGTGGACGATCCACGGCCACCCGACGGCGCACGGTCCCCCGGCACACCCGGTGGAGCCTCTAGGCTCCGCGCAACACCGCTCCCGTGCGCTCGGCCGCCAGCGCCACCGCCGCGTCGCGGGCCGCGGAGGCCTCGTCGACGGTCAGTGTGCGGTCGGCGGCACGGAACCGCAGCGCGTAGGCGAGGGACTTCTTGTCCTCGCCGAGCTGCTCGCTCTCGTACTCGTCGAACAGCCGGATGGATTCGAGGAGTTCACCCGCGCCCTTGTGCAGCGCGGCCTCGACGTCCGTGTGCGGGACGGACTTGTCGACGACCAGCGCGACATCCTGCGTGGCGACCGGGAACGTCGAGATCTTGGGCCCCTTGGGGTGGCCCGAGCTCGCGCGCTCCAGCACGTCCAGGTCGAGCTCCATCGCGCAGGTGCGCGCGGGCAGGCCCAGCGTCTTCAGCACACCGGGGTGCAGCTCACCGGCGTACCCGATGACCTGCTCCGCGCCCTCCACGACGACGGCGAGCTCGGCGCAGCGGCCCGGGTGCCACGGCCCGTACTGGCCGGAGCGGACGAGGAGTTCGGTCCCCGACTCGCGGGCCAGGGTGCGCGCGGCCTCGACCGCGTCGGCCCAGTCGGCCGGACGGCCCTTGCCCCACCAGCCGGCCTGCTCGCGGGCGCCCGCGAGGACGACGGCGGCGTGCCGGGGCTGGAGGGGCAGCGCGGCGGTCAGGGACGCGATCTCCTCGTCGGTGGGACGGCGGTCGACGGGCAGCCGCCCGGCGACCCGCAGTTCCTCCTGCGGGTGGAAGACCAGGCCCGTCTCGAAGAGCGCCAGGTCGTGGCTGCCGCGTCCGTCGTTGCGGCGCAGGGCGTGCAGCAGGCCCGGCAGCAGCGTCGTACGGAGCGCGGGCTCCTCGTCGGAGAGCGGGTTGACCAGTTTGACGAGCCTGCGCTTCGGGTCGTCGTCGGCCAGGCCGAGCTGGTCGAGGACCTGCTCGCCCATGAACGGGTAGTTCAGCGCCTCGACGTATCCCGCGCCGGCCAGCGCGCGGCCGATCCGGCGGTGCAGCCGCTGCCGGCCGGTCAGGCCGAGGCCCGCCGGGGGCTTGGGCAGCGTGGAGGGCAGGTTCTCGTAGCCCTCCAGCCGGATGACCTCTTCGGCGAGGTCGTTCGGGTCCGTCAGGTCGGGCCGCCACGAAGGCACGGTGACGAGCAGCTCGTCCTGGCCGTAGACGTCGCAGCCGACCTGCTGGAGGCGGCGCACGACGGTCTCGCGGCCGTAGTCGACACCGGCCACCTTGTCCGGGTGGTTCGCCGGGATGGTGATGGTGTGCGGCGCGGACGGCGTGATCACGTCGGTGACCCCGGCGTCGGCGGTGCCGCCCGCGAGGAGCACGAGCAGGTCGACGGTCCGCTGGGCCGCCGCGGAGGCGGCCTGCGGGTCGACACCGCGCTCGAAGCGCTTGGACGCCTCGGAGGCCAGCTTGTGACGGCGGGCCGTGCGGGCGATCGAGATCGCGTCGAAGTGCGCGGCCTCGATGACGACCTCGGTCGTGGTGCCCTCGGTGTCGTCGATCTCCGTGTTGGCGCCGCCCATGACGCCCGCGAGGCCGATGGGGCCGCGGTCGTCGGTGATCACCAGGTCCCCGGCGTCCAGCGTGCGCTTGACGCCGTCGAGGGTGGTGAGCTTCTCGCCCTGCTCGGCCCGGCGCACGCCGATCGTGCCCTGGACCCGGCTGCGGTCGTAGGCGTGCAGCGGCTGGCCGAGCTCCAGCATCACGTAGTTGGTGATGTCGACGGCGAGCGAGACCGGGCGCATGCCGGCCTTCTGCAGTCGGCGCCGCAGCCAGATCGGGGACTGGGCGTCGGGGTCGAGGCCGGTCACCGTACGGGCGGTGAAGCGGTCGCAGCCCATCGGGTCCGAGACCCGCACCGGGTAGCCGAACGCGTTCGGGGCCGGTACGTCGAGCAGCGCGGGGTCGCGCAGCGGCAGGCCGTACGCGATGGCGGCCTCGCGGGCCACACCGCGCAGGGACAGGGCGTAGCCGCGGTCGGGCGTGACGGCGATGTCGAGAACCTCGTCGACGAGCTGGAGCAGCTCGATCGCGTCGGTGCCGGGTTCCATCTCCGGCGGCAGCACGATGATGCCGCCGCTGCCGTCGTCGCCCATGCCGAGCTCGTCGCCGGAGCAGATCATGCCGTGCGAGGTCTTGCCGTACGTCTTGCGCGCGGCGATCGCGAAGTTGCCGGGCAGGACGGCGCCGGGCAGCACCACGACGACCTTGTCGCCGACGGCGAAGTTGCGGGCGCCGCAGACGATCTCCTGGGGCTCACCGGTGCCGTTGGCGGTGCCGACGTCGACGGTGCAGAAGCGGATGGGCTTCTTGAACTCCGTCAGTTCCTCGATGGTGAGCACCTGGCCGACGACCAGGGGGCCCTTGAGGTCGGCGCCGAGCGGCTCGACGGTCTCGACCTCGAGGCCTGCCGAAATGAGCTTGGCCTGGACGTCGCGCCCGGTCTCCGTCGCCGGCAGGTCGACGTACTCCCGCAGCCAAGAAAGCGGGACCCGCATCAGATCTCCATCCCGAACGGCCGGGTGAACCGGACGTCACCCTCGACCATGTCTCGCATGTCTTCTACGTTGTGGCGGAACATCAGCATCCGTTCGATGCCGAACCCGAAGGCGAATCCGCTGTACTTCTCCGGGTCGACGCCACAGGCGACGAGCACCCGCGGGTTGACCATGCCGCAGCCGCCGAGCTCGATCCAGCCCTCGGAGGAGCAGGTCCGGCAGGGGCGGTCGGGGTTGCCGACGGACTCGCCCTTGCAGACGTAGCAGAGCATGTCCATCTCGGCGGACGGCTCGGTGAAGGGGAAGTAGTTCGGGCGCAGCCGGGTCTTCATGTCCGAGCCGAAGAGCGACTGGACCATGTGGTCCAGGGTGCCCTTGAGGTCGGCCATGGTCAGGCCCTCGTCCACGGCCAGCAGCTCGATCTGGTGGAAGACCGGGGTGTGCGTGGCGTCGAGCTCGTCCGTGCGGTACACGCGGCCGGGGCACACGACGTAGACGGGCGGCTCCCGGTCGAGCAGGGCGCGGGCCTGCACCGGCGAGGTGTGGGTGCGCAGCACGACACCGGACTCGTCGCCTTCCGTGCCCTGGGGGCCCTGGACGAAGAAGGTGTCCTGCATCTGCCGGGCCGGGTGGTCGGGCGTGAAGTTCAGGGCGTCGAAGTTGAACCACTCCGCCTCGACCTCGGGGCCCTCGGCGACCTCGTATCCCATGGACACGAAGACGTCCGCGACCCGCTCCATCATGGTGGTGAGCGGATGCCGGGCGCCGGCCGGTACGCGGTCGTACGGCAGCGTGACGTCCACCGCCTCCTCGACCAGGACGCGGGCGTCACGGTCGGCCTCCAGCTCGCTCTGGCGCGCGGCGAGGGCCTTGTTCACGGCGCCGCGGGCCTGCCCGACGAGCTTGCCGGCCGCGGCCTTGGCCTGCGGGGGCAGCGCGCCGATCTCGCGGTTGGCGAGGGCCAGCGGAGAGGTGCCGCCGGTGTGGGCGACCTTGGCCTCCTGGAGCGCGTCGAGGTCACCGGCGGCCGCGAAGGCGCCGAGCGCCTCGTCCCGCATGCGCTCGATCTCTTCCGGTTTCAAGGCCTCGACCTCTACAGGGTCGTACGACTTATTAGGTGCCGACATCTCTTCCCGTGCTTCCGGTTGGCTGGCTGAGGGTCCCCGTCATCGACTCGGAGACGCATCGTCCGCAGATGAGTGGACGCAAAGGTGCCAAAGGCCGAGTCTAACGGGGGTGGGGGCCTGCCCAGGACTGGGCGTCCTCGCGGTGCTCCCGTGCGGATGAGCCCGTGGGGGCCGCTGCGGCGTTACAGGAGATACGCCGGGGTGCCCACGGGCAACGTAAATCGGAACTCCGCTCCCCCGCCGGGGGCGCGGCCGACCGTGATGGTGCCGCCGTGGGCTTCGACGATGCCCTTGACGATGTAGAGCCCGAGACCGGTGCCGCCGCGCTTGCTGCCCCGCCAGAAGCGGGTGAAGACGCGGTTCATGGACTCCTCCGGGATTCCGGTGCCCTCGTCGCTCACGGTGACCGACGTGGTGGCACTCGCCGCGCCCTCGTCCTCCGCCCGCTCACGCGGGGAGACCGAGGGTGCCACGTCAATGGTGACGGTTCCCTCGCCGTGCCGCACCGCATTTTCGATCAGGTTGCTGAGCACCTGGTCGACCTTGTCGGGGTCGGCCCAGAGGGCGGGCAGCGGCTGCTCGATGCGCAGCAGGAATCGGTCGGCGGGCTGGCCCGAGGCGACGTACGCCTGGATGTGCCGGCCGACCGCGGCGCCGATGTCGACGGGCTGGCGGCGCAGTTCGAGGCGCCCGGAGTCGATGCGGGAGATGTCGAGGAGCTCGGCGATGAGCCGGGTGACGCGGTTCGCGTCGGCGTCGACGGTCTCCAGCATCAGTTTCTTCTGGTCGTCGGTGAAGCGTTCCCACTTGGCGAGCAGGGTCGCCGTGAAGCCCTTGACGGAGGTGAGCGGCGAGCGCAGTTCGTGGGCGACCGTGGCGATCAGCTCGGCGTGGCTGCGCTCGGTGCGGCGGCGGGCCTCGGTGTCGCGCAGGCAGACGACGACCCGGCGGACGGGTCCGGTGGGCCTGGTGCGCACATAGCGGGCGGAGACGAGGACCTCATGGCCGCCGGGGAGCAGCAGATTGCGCTCGGGCTGGCTGTTGCGGATGGCGAGTCCGCCGTAGGGGTCGGTCATCTGCCACCAGCGGCGGCCTTCCAGGTCTTCGAGGGGGAGCGCCGATTCGAGCCGCCGGCCGAGGGCGTCGGCGGCGGGGACGGCGGTGATCCGGGCGGCGGCGGCGTTGAAGCAGATGACCCGGCCGTCCTCGTCGGCGACGACGATCCCGTCGGGCAGGTCGTCGGGGTCTATCCCCAGACCGGGACCGGCTCCGGCGGTGTCATCGTGCGGGGACGCGGATGTGCCGCGCACGTCCCGTGCTCGCACCGCGCTCTGGGCACCGCCCGTGCCGACGCTCATCCCCGTACCCCACCTCTCGTCCGACGCAGAGGGCCCCCGAGCCCGTCACCCTACTAGCTGTCGGTCACGGAACGGCACCCTGTGGAGGCGCGCTGTGCACGGGCTGACGCGTAGAGACATACGGCCGCGGCCGTGGCCAGGTTCAGGCTCTCGGCCTTTCCGTGGATCGGAACGCGCACGACCGCGTCGGCCAGCGCGCGGGTCTCCTCCGGGAGCCCCCAGGCCTCGTTGCCGAACACCCAGGCGGTGGGGCCGCCCATGGTCCCCTTGTCGAGCTCGTCGTCGAGGTCGTCCTGGCCCGCGCCGTCGGCGGCGAGGATGCGGACGCCCGCTTCCTTGAGTCCGGCCACGGCCTGCTCGACGGGCACACCGACGGCGACGGGCAGATGGAACAGGGACCCGACGGAGGCCCGTACGGCCTTGGGGTTGTAGAGGTCGACGGACGCGTCGGTGAGGACGACGGCGTCGGCGCCCGCGGCGTCCGCGCAACGCAGCACGGTCCCGGCGTTGCCGGGGTCGCGGACGTGCGCGAGGACGGCGACGAGCTGGGGCCCGGCCCTGAGGATCTCCTCGAAGGGGGTGTCGAGGAAGCGGCAGATCCCGACGACGCCCTGCGGGGTGACCGTGGTGGAGATGTCGGCGATGACCTGCTCGTCGGCGAGGTGCACGCGGGCGCCGGCCCGGCGGGCTTCGCCGATGATGTCGGCGTAGCGCTCCGCGGCTTCGACGGTGGAGAAGAGCTCCACGAGGGTGGCGGTGCCGTGGGCGCGATGGGCGGCGGCCTCGCGGACGGCCTGCGGCCCCTCGGCGAGGAACAGCCGGTCCTTGCCCCGGAAGTTCCGCCTGGCGAGCCGCCGGGCGGCCAGGACACGCGGCGAGCGCGGGGAGATCAGCTCGGGGGCGGCGGGGGGCATGTTCTGGTTCACCTTCGATATCCGGGGGCGCCTGCGACCCCCTGGGGACGCGGGCCCGTGTCGATCTGCGGCTGCGCCGCGACGGGGGTCCCCCTGTTCGAGCGGAGCCGAGACTTCGGGGGAGCGATCAGCCCCCGACGGCCGGCACCCGAACGGACAGCCTCAGCGGGCCTCAGCAGCAAAGGACCCGCAGGCCGAAACCTGCGGGTCCTTTCGTCACATCGGCTGAAGCCGGCGCAGCGTCACGCGGCCTTCGGCGCGTTGACGTCCGACGGCAGGGCCTTCTGCGCGACCTCGACGAGCGCGGCGAACGCGTTGGCGTCGTTGACGGCCAGCTCCGCGAGGATCTTGCGGTCCACCTCGATGTTGGCGGCCTTCAGACCCTGGATGAGGCGGTTGTACGTCATGCCGTTCTGGCGGGCCGCAGCGTTGATGCGCTGGATCCACAGCTGACGGAAGTCGCCCTTGCGCTTCTTGCGGTCGTTGTAGTTGTAGACCAGCGAGTGGGTGACCTGCTCCTTGGCCTTGCGGTACAGGCGCGAACGCTGGCCGCGGTAGCCCTTGGCCGCCTCGAGGATCGCCCGGCGCTTCTTGTGTGCGTTTACTGCCCGCTTGACGCGTGCCACTTTTAACTCCTTGTAGCGGGGCCGTGGTTGGACTCACACGACCCGAAATCGATGGGGTCCCGGATTCAGACGTGCGGCGCTGGGCGCCGGTACGTCACTTGCCGAGAAGCTTCTTGATCTTCGCGGCGTCGCCCGGGGCCATCTCGGCGGTGCCGGTGAGACGACGCGTCACGCGGGACGACTTGTGCTCGAGCAGGTGGCGCTTGCCGGCGCGCTCACGGAGCACCTTGCCGGAGCCGGTGATCTTGAAGCGCTTGCTGGCACCGCTGTGCGACTTGTTCTTCGGCATAGCGCCGTTCTCTCCTCGTCAGTGGCGTTCCGGTGCCCGGTCGCTGGACCGGGCACGGTGGAACGTCATATGTATGGATTGCCATCCCGGGGCATGCGCCCTGGGATCAGGCCTCGGCGGATGCCTCGGCCGGGGCCTCGACGGACTCGGCCTCGGTGGACTCACCCTGGACGGACTCGTCCTCGGTGATCTCGTCCTCGGTGATCTCGTCCTCGGTGAGCTCACCGTCGGCGATGTCATCGTCTGCGGCGTTCTGCGAACGACCCGGGTTGGCCTTCGCTTCCGCCTTGCGAGCCGCCTGAGCCTCACGGGCTTCGGCCATCGCCTCGGTCTTCTTCTTGTGCGGACCGAGAACCATGATCATGTTTCGGCCGTCCTGCTTCGGGTTCGACTCGATGAACCCGAGATCCTCGACATCCGTGGCGAGACGCTGCAGCAGTCGGTAGCCGAGCTCCGGCCTGGACTGCTCGCGACCACGGAACATGATCGTGATCTTGACCTTGTCGCCCTGCTTGAGGAACCGGACGACGTGACCCTTTTTGGTGTCGTAGTCGTGCGGGTCGATCTTCGGCCGGAGCTTCATTTCCTTGATGACCGTGTGCGCCTGGTTCTTGCGCGCCTCACGGGCCTTCATGGCCGACTCGTACTTGAACTTCCCGTAGTCCATGAGCTTGCAGACGGGCGGGCGAGCACTCGCCGCCACCTCGACCAGGTCGAGGTCGTACTCCTGAGCAAGCTCAAGGGCCTTGGCAAGCGGAACAATCCCGACCTGCTCGCCGCTGGGACCGACAAGTCGCACTTCGGGAACGCGAATCCGGTCGTTGATGCGGGGCTCGGTGCTGATGGATCCTCCTCGGTAGCACCACACGGCGGTCTGGCGGACAGCCGCGTATGTCTCTGATGACAATGGGACCAACCACCGTGGCACATGAAAAATGCCCCGGACGGGACACAGGCGGGGCTCCATGGCAACCGGAGCACCGCCGCGTCAACCGCGGGGCGCGAATTCGGGCGACTCCACCGTCCGTACGGAACGGTGGGGGCCGCCTGACCGGGTGACCCGCCGTCCCGGAGGACAGTCGGGTGGGAGATCGGAGCCTCCACTTGTGGGCCGAGCACATACGTGTCCGACCGGTCGTTACACAAGGTTAGCAGTTCCGCCGGGTACGCGCTAACCGGCGGACTCCTCACCGCCGCCCACGCGGCGGACGGCCCGGGCGACCGGTCCGGCACAGAACCGCCGCGGACCAGCCGCGGACCCGCGGCGAGGCTCCCGCGGGCGGGGGTGCGCGCGCCGGGGCCTATCGTGTGGGGCATGAGTGACACCCCTCCCCAGAACCCCGACTACGACACCATGACCCGCGACATCGCCGAGGTCCCCGCGGTCGAGGTCATCGTGACGGTCGCCGTCAACCTGATGAGCGCAGCCGCCGTGAAGCTCGGTCTCACCGAGGAGGGCGACGCCTACAAGGACCTGGACGAGGCGCGCAAGCTGGTCACCGCGCTCGCCGGGCTGCTCGACGCGAGCACCACCGAGATCAGCTCCTTCCACGCGGCGCCGCTGCGTGACGGTCTGAAGTCGCTCCAGCTCGCGTTCCGCGAGGCCTCGCTCGTCCCGGACGAGCCGGGCCACGGCCCCGGCGAGAAGTACACGGGCCCCGTCTACGGCTGACCCGCGACCTCACGTCGTACGGACGCGGCCCCGCCCGTGTCCGTACCGGCGCAGCTACCCGCGTACGTACAGGGGCTCGCCCGGAGGCGTCGCCTCGGCCGGCAGAAGTGCCAGGTCGAGGCCGCGCACCAGGCGGGCCCTCAGTGTTTCGTCGGCGGCGAGACGCCGGGCCACCGCGCGGGCGGTCTCGGCGGGGACGGCCGACGGGTCGAGCACCAGGGCGAGGGTGCCGTCCGCCGGCCCCGGGCCGAGATGGGCGCGGACCACCAGCGGCTCGGCGGCGACCGCGGCCCGTACGGCCCCGACCACGGCCGGGTCGGCGAGCGGGTCGGCGGTGGTACGTCCCTCGGCGAGCGCGAGCAGCGCGGATCCGGTGAGCTGGAAGGACACGGGCCCGGCCAGGTCCAGCACGATCGTGTCGGCCTTCTCGTGCGCCGCGGCCTCCAGGACCTGCGGCAGACGTACGGCGACGGGGCGGGCCTCGGGGTCCCAGCGGGCCAGCGAGTCCGTGGACGTGAAGGCGGGCAGGGCCGTACGGTCGCCGGCCTTGAGCGTGGGCACCGCCATGTCACTGGTCTTCTCGCGGCGCAGCCCGTTCGCGTCCTCCTCGACCTCTCCGAGGATCGCCACGACGGGCACGAGCAGCCGGGCACCCGTGAGTGCCTCCAGGACGGGCGGCACGGAGGTGCGGTCCGCGGACCACGCCGCGAGGGCAGCGCTCAGCCGGGGGTCGGCGGAGCCGTCGTCGTCGGAGAAGCCGGAGTCGGGAATGTTCTTGTTCGCCACGGTCCCCGACCCTATCGGGGGGATGCTGCTGCGCTTGTGCGGCCCTCGAAACCCGGAGTTGACGGAACTCATGAGTTTCTCAGTCTTCCCTGACACACCTCTAACACGCGTCTAACCGCGGGCACAGCCCAGCCGTCGAGCATCACCGGATGGACCGTCACAGAGCACGCGGGCGTCGCGCCCGGCCCTCCCGACGCAAGCCACTCCTCTATATCGCGGTGGCCTCCGCCGTCCTCGTCGGAGTCACGGCGGCCGGCACGGTGTACATGAAGGCACAGGCGCACGACGGCACGGCCGTCGTATCGTCGGCGGCGCCGGCATCTCCCTCTTCGTCGCCGGCCGTGAGCGAGGAGGCGTCGGTGGAACCCGTGGCGGAGCCCTCGGTGGACCGGGCCGCGCTGCTCGCGAAGGCGCTGAGGTCGGTGAAGGTGGCGGCCGACGCGAAGACCTCGGTCGCCGTCCTCGACGTCGACTCCGGCGAGAGCGCCGCCTATGGTGACGCCGCCTTCGACACCGCGAGCATCGTCAAGGTGAACATCCTGGCCGCGCTGCTGCTCCAGGCGCAGGACGCGGACCGGCATCTCACCGCGCGGGAGAAGACGTACGCCACCGCGATGATCGAGCACAGCGACAACGCGTCGGCGACCGCGCTGTGGGCCGCGATCGGCCGGGCCGACGGCCTGGACGCCGCGAACAAGCGCTTCGGCCTGACGCACACGCAGGGCGGCGACGGCGAGCTGTGGGGGCTGACCCAGACCACGGCGAGCGATCAACTGACCTTGCTGCGCCAGGTGTTCGGGGAGGACTCGAAGCTGAGCGGAACCTCCCGGTCCTACCTCCAGGGCCTCATGGGCGAGATCGAGACCGACCAGCGGTGGGGGGTGTCGGCCGCGGCCGACGGTTCCCGATGGGCCCTGAAGAACGGCTGGTTGGCGCGCAGCACGACCGGACTGTGGGACATCAACAGCATCGGACGGATCTCGGCCGACGGCCACGACTACCTGGTGGCGGCCCTGTCGAACGGGAACTCCACGCAGGCGAAGGGCATTTCACTGGTGGAAGCGGTGTCGAAGGCCGCACTGTCCGCGTTCCAGGACTCGGCCGAGGACTGAGAGGCGAGGGCGGAAACGCCGAGGTCTGAGAGGCGAGGGCGGGTACCCGGTGGGCGCTCCGAACTCCGGTCCTGGTCAGGGCCGCCGGTCGAACGGGTGCGGGCTTCTGCGGCCGCGCCAGAGGAACACGGCCGCCCCGAGCAGGGCCAGGCCCAGGACGCCCGCGAGGGGTCCGGCCCAGTCGGCCGGACCGCTGTCGTCGCCGTGGGTGTCGGGGCCGGTGCCGAAGTACTTCTGGCCGTATGCCGCCGGCTTGAGGCCCTCGGCCTTGAGCTTTCCGGCCGCCGTGATGGCGGCGGCCGGGTCGATGAAGCCGAAGCCGCGGGAGTCGTCGCGGCCCCCGGAGGGAACGTTGCGGGCGGTGTCCTCCAGCAACTGCTTGATCTGGGCCGGGGACAGACCCGGGTGGGCGGCCTCGATGAGCGCGACCGCGCCGGAGACGAACGCGGACGCGGCGCTGGTGCCCCAGCCCTCGTAGTAGCGGTCGTCCGGGTCCGCGATGACCACATCGACGCCCGGGGCGCTGACGGTGGCGTACCAGCGGCGGGTGGAGAAGGAGGCGTGGGTTCCGTAGCGGTCGACGGCGGTCGCGGCGATGACGCCGGGGTAGGCGGCGGGGTACGAGATGTGGTCGCCCTTCTCACCGCCGTTGCCGGCCGAGGCGACGACGACGACGCCCTTCTTCAGCGCGTACTGGACGGCTTCGTCCTCGGCGGGCTCCGGGTGGGCGGACTTGGAGTCGTCGCCGAGGGAGAGGTTGATGACGTCGGCCCCGTGGTCGGTGGCCCAGCGGATGCCGTCCGCGAGGGCGTTGCCCCGGGTGTTACGGGCCTTGGCGCGGGCCGGGTCGCCGTCTTCGAGGATCACGCGGACGGGCAGGATCTTCGCCTGCGGGGCGATCCCCATGACACCGTCGGCGTGCCCCGCCCCGTGGCCGTGTCCGGCGATGATGCCCGCCATGGCGGTGCCGTGCCGGGCCCAGGCCCGGTCACCGCGGCTCGCGCCGAAACCGACCATGTCCTTTTCGGCGAGCACGTTGCCCGCGAGGTCCGGGTGCCGGGAGTCGACGCCGGTGTCGAGGACGGCGACGGTGATGCCCCTGCCCTTGGTCGTACGCCACGCCTGCTGCGTGTGCATCGCGTCGAGGCCCCACTGCTGGGCCCGTATGCCGTCGGCGTGCGCGGCGGTCGAGGGCACCAGGGCGAGGGAGGCGGCGAGAACGGCGGCGAGGGCGCCGGACCTGCGCGAGAGCCGGGGCCCGCGGAACACCGGGGCCGCGCCCAGGCGGCCGACGCGATCACCGCCGTCAGCGGACCCGGCGGTGGCGCCGACGGTCGCGGTGACGGTGGCAGTGGCGGTCGCGGTCTCGGCGGTCTCGGCGGTCTCGGCGGTCTCGGCGGTCTCGGCGGTCTCGGCGGTCTCGGCGGTCTCGGCGGTCTCGGCGGTGCGGAACGACAAGGCCGTGCCGATCGGTCCGGGCCTGCGGAACAGCCGGCTCACGCCGATCGGTCCGGCCGGCCGGCTCCGCTCGGCCGGGACGCTCGCCACGGCTGCGCCGGTGTTCCCGGGCACGGCGGGGTGCCCGGCCCCGGCGGTCGCTTCGGGCGGGCGGGGCGGACGGGTCCGCTGCGTACGGCTGACGGGGGCGGCCTTGCGGGTCATGACGGCTTCTCCGTGGCCGAGGTGACGGTCTTGCGGAGCCCTCGCTCGACCCGGTCTGCGAGGCCCTGTGCCTCATGGCCGAGGCCCGCCTGGGCCGGGGCCGTGGTCGAGTCCGGCTTCATCGCTTCGGCGGCGGGCTCCGGAGTGGCGACCGCGCGCCCGTCGGCGAAGCCGGAGACGGCGTAGACGACGACGGGAGCGTCCGTCAGGACCGACTCGGTCCAGGAGGCGCGCTGCGCCTTGCCGAAGCCCGCGGAGTCGGTGCCCTTCGCCGCGTAGGGGCGCGGCATGAGGTCGGCACGCCGGTCCAGGCCCTCCTTGCGGAAGCGTGCCTTCAGGGAGGTCATGCCCGCGGCGTCCGCCTTCGTGAACAGCAGGCCGACGGTGGTGACATGACTCCGGGTGGCGTCCACGTAGGTGGCACGCAGCAGCCGCAGGCAGCCGACGGGGGCGAGGGCCTGGCGCAGCAGCGGATCGAAGGCGTCCTTGCAGCCGGTGTCCGGGGCGACCGCGATCCGGGTCCAGGTGCGGTCGGAACCGCCGGGGCCCGCCCCGTCGCCGCGCACGGTCGGCGGGAACAACTGGTTCACGGGGACGCTGTGCCAGAGCTCTCCGGCCGCCGTGAAGGCGCCGGACGAACCGGGCCCGTCCGCGTTGCCGCCGGTGAGCCAACTTCCGGTCACCGCACCGCCGATGAGTCCGAGTCCGAGCACCACGCAGGCCGCCGCGGTGACGGTACGGGGCCGGGCCCGTCCACGGAACGGGCGCGTGCGCCCGGTGTCGCCGCCGTATGTCTCGGGCTCGGCGAACGACACGAACGGGCGCTGCGCGCCGGGGGCCCTCTCGGCGGGCACGGCCGACGGGGACGGCGTGAGCGGAGCTGCTGCCGGGGAGACGCCGGCGGCCTGCTCCCCCTGGGCGGACCGCATCAGCCGGGCCGCCTCCGCGAGCCCGTCCCCGGAAACGGGGGCAGGCCCTGCCGCTCCGGGCCGCCCCTGGGCCGCGGCCTCGGAGGAACGCGGGGGCACAACGGGCTGAGAGGGCTCGGACGACCGCGAGTTCCCGAAGTCGCGCGAGGGAGCGGACGGCTCCAAGAACTCGGAGGACCACGACCCCTCAAAGGACCGCGAGGGCTGGGAAGTTCGCGGAGGCTCGGTGGCCCGCGGAGGCTCAACGGGCCGGAAGGACTCGGAAGTTCGCGGGGACTCAACGGGCCGCAGGGACTCGGGAGTTCGCGGAGGCTCGGTGGGCTGCGGAGAATCAACGGGCCGCGGGGGTACGGAAGTTCGCGGGGACTCAACAGGCCGCGGGGAACCGGGAGTTCGCGGAGGCTCAACGGGCCGCGGGGGCTCGGACGGGCGTCGCGGCGGGGTGGTGCCCTCCGGCCGGGCGGGGTACGGCGGTCGGGCCGGGCGCTGTGTCCCGACGGGTCGCGACGGTGCGGCGGTGGGCTGCTCCCCATCGGGGCGAGCCGGCTCGGCGGTGGCGGGCGGCGCGTCCGGGAAGCGGGCGGAGGCGGCGGGGGGCGGCGGGGCCGACGAGCCCGGCCGCGCCTCGGGGCGCAGGTGGGGGAAGCGTCGGCCGTCCGGCCGGGACGCCAATGCTGGACCCTGCGGAGCGGGGTCCGGCGCGGAGCGCTCCGAGGCCTCCGACGGCCGGGCCGGGCGCTCCGCGGGGGATGCCGAGGGACCGTGCGGGACGGCTTCCGAGGGCGGGCGCGACTCGGCGGACGGTACCGCCGGACGCTGCGCGGCGGCCGGTGACGTGCCGGCCGAGCCGGACCGCGGCCTGTCGGAGCCCGGCGTACCGGACGGGACCGAACCCGCCGCGGCGGACGAGGCGGACCAGGGCCTGCCGGGCGAGACGGACGCCGGCGCGGCGGGCGAGACCGCCCCCGGCCTGCCGGACACGACTGCCCCCGACCCGCCGGTCGAGCCGATCCCCGGCCCGCCATCCGAGCCGATCCCGGGCCCGTCGGTGGAACCGGTCCCGGGCCCATCGGTCGAACCGATCCCGGGCGCACCGGTCGGGGCAGACCCCGACGTACTCGTCGAGGCACCCCCCGGCACACCGCGCGACGCGGACGTCGGCAGCCCGCCCGGGGCAGACCCCCGCCCACCACCCGAGACCGAGCCGGGCCCACCGGTCGCTACGGACCCTGACGTCGTGCCTGAGGCAGCCCCCCGCGCGGCGGGCGAGTCGAGCCTCTGCGCACCGAGCGCGGCCGACCTCTGCGTACCGGACGGGGCGGACGTCGACCCGCCCGGCACTGCTGCACCCGGCACACCGCGCGATGCTGACGTCGGCCTGCCGGACGAGGCGGGCCCCCGTGTGCCGGACGGGCCCGACTCCGGGGCGCCCGCCGACGCGGGCCCCGGCGTGCGGAGCGACGTCGGCCCGGGTCCGGAGGGCGAGGCGGACCTAGGTGCGCCTGGCGTGCCGGCTGTTTCGGCTGTTTCGGCTGTTTCTGCCGAGGTGTCGAAGAAGTCGAAGGAACGCGGCGGCGAAGGCACCCGCGAGGCGTGTACGGGTCCCGGCGCGGAAATCAGCCCGGAGGTCGGTGGCGAAGCCGGTGGGGAAAACCGCGGGAAGTCCGGCGCCGAGCCGGGCGCGGGCGGGGTTTTCGGGGCGGAAGCGGGGGCGGAACCGTCGCCGAAGGGGCGGGACCCTCCTTCAGCGGCGGGCCGCCCGGTCGGTGAACCGGACCACTCCCGCGCCGACGGCGGCCCGACGGGCTGCGGCGGCACGGACGGAGCCGCGCCACGGGGCGGGTTCCCGGGGCGCGGCGGGAACGCCGGGGCACGGTCGGACGCGGGGTGTCCGGACCCGGACGGGGAAACCGGTGGGTTCGGCGGAGGATCCTCGGCGGACCAGTCCTCCCCGCCCGCCAGGGTCGGCGCGGGCGAACGAACCGGCTTCGCCGGGGTCGGCCCGCCGGGCGGAGCCGTCCGAGCGGACCGGCCCGGAGCGGCCGAAGTCATGGGAGGGGTCGCAGGGTGCGACGGGACCGCCGGAGGCGGCGGGGTCGGACGTCCGGCCGGAGCCGGTGGGGTCGGCTGCGCCGACGGGGCCTCGGCAGGCGACGGGGTGGGGCCCGGGGTGTTCGAGGCACGCCGCGCTTCCGTACTCATGCACCCCCCGTTTCCTCGTACCGGGCTGTCGGCCGCCCCGGAACTCGGCGAACCGTCTCTCGTGCGCGGAAGGGGCCCGCCACGGGCACGCATACCCGCGCCGGTGGACCGTCACCCCGGGCAGGGCCCGCCGGGGCAAGGTCGTTCCTCCCTGCGTCCGCGTCACTCTACGGGTTGACGCGCGTCCGGCGGGAACCAGTACGAGCCGCCGGGGCATCTGCCCGGAACGTCCCCCTACCCTGCGGTAATGGAGTCTGGCAGGCTTCGGCCATGACTGCCCGTGCCGCCGACAGGGCCCGCTATGACCGGGCCACCGCTCACCTCGACGCCCCCGTCGCGATCGTGGATCTGGAGGCCTTCGACGCGAACGCGGACGACCTCGTCCGCCGGGCCGGCGGCAAGCCGATCCGTGTCGCCAGCAAGTCCGTCCGCTGCCGCACCCTCCTCGAACGCGTCCTCGCCCGGGACGGCTTCGCGGGGATCATGTCCTTCACCCTCGCCGAGTCGCTGTGGCTGGCCAGGTCCGGATTCGACGACATCCTGCTCGCCTACCCGTCCGCCGACCGCAAGGCCTACGCCGAGCTGACCGGCGACCCCAAGCTGGCCGCCGCGGTGACCGTGATGGTCGACGACCCGGCGCAGCTCCGTCTCATCGACGAGGCACGCCAGGGCGGCACCGAGGTCGTGCGGGTCTGCCTGGAACTGGACACCTCGCTCAAGCTGTTCGGCGGCCGGGTCCGGGTCGGCGCGCTGCGTTCGCCGCTGCACTCCGCCGCCCAGGTCGCGGAGATGGCCCGTGCCGTCAAGCGCGCGCCGGGCTTCAAGCTGGTGGGGATCATGGCGTACGAGGGCCACATCGCGGGCGTCGGCGACGCCATATCGGGTCGGCCCCTGCGCTCGCGTGCCGTACGGCTGATGCAGGCCACCGCCCGCAAGGAGCTGGCCCAGCGGCGCGCGGACGTGGTCCGGGCGGTCAGGGCCATCGAGCCGGACCTCGAGTTCGTCAACGGCGGCGGCACCGGAAGCGTCCAGCACACGGCCGCCGAGGACGCGGTCACCGAGATCGCGGCCGGGTCGGGGCTCTATGTGCCGAGGCTCTTCGACAACTACACGTCCTTCAGCGGACGCCCCGCCGCGCTGTTCGCCCAGCCGGTCGTGCGCCGGCCGGGCGTGGGTGTGGTGACCGTGCTGGGCGGCGGATATCCCGCGTCCGGAGCCGCGGGCGCCGACCGGCTGCCCGTCCCGTATCTGCCGGAGGGGCTGTCGTACGACCCCCAGGAGGGTCCCGGCGAGGTGCAGACCCCGCTGCTGGGCTCCCCGGCGGACGATCTGCTCATCGGCGACAAGGTGTGGTTCCGGCACGCGAAGGCCGGTGAGCTGTGCGAGCGGTTCGACACCCTTCACCTGGTCGAGGGCGACACGGTCACCGCCGCCGTCCCGACCTATCGCGGCGAGGGTCACACCTTCCTCTGATCCGCCGGGGCTTCCCGCGCCCCTACGCGTGCGGCCGGGTCACCGGACACCCGGCCGCCACGGGACCGTTCACTTCGACGGTCCGATGCTGCTGCCCACACCGCCACCGCCGGCCTTCTCGCCGACCGACCGGATCCCCCGGGTGATCCGGTCCATGTCGGACAGCGGCGGTCCGTCGCCACCGGCGTCGAAGGCGAAACGCACGATGACCGGGGACTGCGAGCCCACGCTGGACGGGAAGGCCAGCGACTCGACGTATCCCCCGGGCCCCACGCCCGTCGTGACCTTCCAGCGCACGAGGTATCCGGCGCGCCCGGCGACGGCGACCGAGCCGGCCTTCACCAGCCGGTGGGAGGTGACACCCCGGTAGGGGCGGCTGCCGACGAGGTCGTGGCCGTACGAGCTGTCGGAGGCGTCCTTGATGTCCCCCTCGGCCAGGGCCTTGGGGGACGTCTCGTCGGTGGCCGTCGCCGTGCGCGAGGTGACCCGGCCGTGCCGGCACAGACCGGGGTCGCCCGGACAGTCGTAGGTGCCCGGGGTCGTCAGCACCGTGTCGTGGTCGACGACGTACTGCGGCCGTGCCCAGCCGTCGAGGACCGGAAAGGTGACGCCGTCGAGCTCGTCGACGACGACGGAGGGATCGCCGGCCGACGGCGAGGGCCCGGCCGATGACGGTGCCGGGCCGTCGGCCGCCGTCGGGGACGCGACGGCTGGGGTGGTCCGTGCCGCGGACCCGTCACCGCTGTCGTGGCCGCGCAGCAGCACGGCGCCCGTGACGATCGCGGCGACGAGGACGACGCCGGCGGTCCCGAGAGCGACGGCCTTGGCCCGGCCGGAGCCGCCGGGTGACGGGGGCCGGACGAGGGGCTCCGGGGGTGTCTCGGGCTGACGCCGGTGGTCGGTCCACGCGGTCCCGTCCCACCAGCGCTCGACGAGCGGGTACGACGGGTCCCGGTACCAGCCGGGCGGAGGCGTCATGCTCATCCCGGCACTCTAGGACGTGCCGGGACGAGCGGTACACGGTGTCCGCGGGGTCGGGGTTCGACCGGGCCGTCCCGCCCGCCGGCCGTACCCGTGGCCGGCCTACAGGGGCGTCACGTACGCGCCCGAGATGCCTCCGTCCACCAGGAAGTCGGTGGCGTTCACGAAGGAGGAGTCGTCGCTGGCGAGGAACGCGACGGCCGCCGCGATCTCGTCCGCCTCGGCGAACCGCCCGACCGGGATGTGCACCAGCCGGCGCGCGGCCCGCTCGGGGTCGCTGGCGAACAGCTCCTGGAGCAGCGGGGTGTTGACCGGGCCGGGACACAGGGCGTTGACCCGGATGCCCTCGCGGGCGAACTGGACGCCCAGTTCACGGGACATGGCGAGCACCCCGCCCTTGGAGGCCGTGTACGAGATCTGGGAGGTCGCCGCGCCCATCCGGGCCACGAAGGACGCCGTGTTGATGATGGAGCCCCTGCCCTGGCGGCGCATGTAGGGGATGGCGGCCTTGCAGCACAGGTACACGGAGGTGAGGTTGACCTCCTGGACGCGCTTCCATGCCTCCAGGCCGGTGTCCAGGATGGAGTCGTCGTCCGGCGGCGAGATGCCCGCGTTGTTGAAGGCGATGTCGACCGAGCCGTAGGTTTCGTACGCCGTCCTGAAGAGGGTCTCGACCTGCTCGGGGTCGGTCACGTCCACCTTGACGAAGGTCCCGCCGACCTCCTCGGCCACGGCCTTGCCGTGCTGCTCGTCGATGTCGCCGCAGACCACGTGGGCGCCCTCCGAGGCGAGCCGGCGCGCGGTGGCGAGGCCGATGCCGCTGGCGGCGCCGGTGATGACGGCGGTGCGGCCGACCAGGCGGCGGCAGATGGTCTCTGGGGTGTCTGAAGTCACTGGGCGGGACCCTCCGTACTGATGAAGACGTTCTTGGTCTCGGTGAAGGCGGTGAGGGCGTCCGGGCCGAGTTCGCGGCCGATTCCCGACTGCTTGAAGCCGCCGAAGGGGGTCGAGTAGCGGACGCTGGAGTGGGAGTTGACGGACAGGTTGCCGGCGCGGACGGCCTGCGAGACGCGCAGGGCGCGGCCGATGTCGCGGGTCCAGATGGAGCCGGACAGGCCGTAGTCGGTGGCGTTGGCGAGCCGGATCGCGTCGGCCTCGTCGTCGAAGGGCAGCACGACGGCGACGGGGCCGAAGACCTCCTCGACGGCCACGCGCGCGCCGGGGTCGACGCCGGTCAGGACGGTGGGCGGGAACCAGAAGCCGGGGCCCTCGGGGGCCTTGCCGCGGATACCCGGCGCGTCGGCGTCGACGTAGGACCGTACGCGCTCCAGTTGGACCCTGGAGATCAACGGTCCCATCTGGGTCCGCTCGTCGGAGGGGTCGCCGACGACGACCGACTCGACCGCCGGGGCGAGGAGTTCGAGGAAGCGGTCGTGGACGGACCGCTGGACGAGGATGCGGGTGCGGGCGCAGCAGTCCTGGCCGGAGTTGTCGAGGAACGACATGGGGGCGGCCGCCGCGGCGGCCTCGATGTCGGCGTCGGCGAAGACGATGTTGGGGCTCTTGCCGCCGAGTTCGAGGGTGACCCGCTTGAGGAGGGCGGACCCCTTCGCCCTCACCCGCTTGCCCACGGCCGTCGACCCGGTGAAGACGATCTTCGCGACGCCGGGGTGTTCGACGAGCGCGTCGCCCGTGACCGGACCCGCGCCCGGGAGCACCTGGAAGAGGTGCTCGGGCAGGCCTGCCTCCAGGGCGAGTTCGGCCAGCCGCAGTGCCGTCAGCGGGGTCGTCTCGGCGGGTTTGAGGATGACGGCGTTGCCGGCGGCGAGCGCCGGCGCGGTGCCCCAGGCGGCGATGGGCAGGGGGAAGTTCCAGGGCGCGATGACCGCGACGACGCCGAGGGGTTCGAGGAGGGTGATGTCGAGGCCGCCCGCGACGGGGATCTGACGTCCGGTCAGCCGTTCCACTCCCCCGGCCGCGTAGTCGAGCAGATCGCGGACGTTGCCCGCCTCCCAGCGGGCGTTGCCGAGGGTGTGGCCCGCCTCGCGGACCTCCAGGCGGGCCAGTTCCTCGACGTGGTCGTCGACGACGGCCGCGAAGCGGCGCAGCAGCCGGGCGCGGTCGGCCGGCGCGAGCGCGGCCCAGCCCGCCTGTGCCCGGCCGGCCCGTACGACGGCGTCGCCCACGTCCCTGGCGGAGGCGGCCGGCACGGTGGCGACGACCTCCTCGGTGGCGGGGTCGAGCACCTGGAGCTCGTGGTCGTACGGCGGCGAGGTGTACGAGGGTGATGTGGACGAGGGGGACGTGGGCGGGTGCGACAAGGGGGTCCTCACATGCGTTCGAAGGAGCGGCGCAGCTCCCAGTCGGTCACCGCGGCGTCGAAGGCCTCCAGTTCGACGCGGGCCATGTTGCGGTAGTGCTCGACCACTTCGTCGCCGAAGGCGGCGCGGGCCACGGCACTGTTCTCCCAGAGCTCGGCTGCCTCGCGCAGGGTGGTGGGGACGTGCGCGTACTCGGCGGTGTAGGCGTTGCCGGCGCAGGCCTCGGGCAGCTCCAGCTTCTGCTCGATGCCGTGGAGACCGGCCGCGACGAGTCCGGCGACGGCCAGGTGCGGGTTGACGTCACCGCCGGGCAGCCGGTTCTCGAAGCGCATCGAGCGGCCGTGGCCGACGACGCGGAGCGAGCAGGTGCGGTTGTCGTACCCCCAGGCCACGGCGGTCGGCGCGAAGGAGCCGGGCTGGAAGCGCTTGTACGAGTTGATGTTGGGCGCGTAGAGGAGCGAGAACTCGCGCAGGGCGGCCAGTTGCCCGGCGAGGAAGTGACGCATGACCTCCGACATGCCGCCCGGGTCGGTGGCGGAGCCGGCCATCACGTTGGTGCCGTCGGCGTCGGCGAGCGAGAGGTGGATGTGGCAGGAGTTGCCCTCGCGCTCGTTGTACTTCGCCATGAAGGTGAGCGAGACGCCCTCCTGGGAGGCGATCTCCTTGGCTCCGGTCTTGTAGACGGCGTGCTGGTCGCAGGTGACCAGGGCCTCGTCGTACTTGAAGGCGATCTCGTGCTGGCCGGGGTTGCACTCGCCCTTGGCGGACTCGACGGTGAGGCCCGCGGTCTGCATCTCGTTGCGGATGCGGCGCAGCAGGGGCTCGATGCGGCCGGTCCCGAGGACCGAGTAGTCGATGTTGTACTGGTTGGCCGGGGTGAGTCCGCGGTAGCCGGTGTCCCAGGCCTGCTCGTAGGTGTCCTTGAAGACGATGAACTCCAGCTCCGTGCCGACCTGGGCGGTGTAGCCGAGCCGGGCGAGGCGTTCGAGCTGGCGGCGCAGGATCTGGCGGGGCGCGGCCACCACCGGGGAGCCGTCGTTCCAGGCGAGGTCGGCGATGAGCAGGGCGGTGCCCTCGTTCCACGGGACGCGCCGCAGGGTGGCGAGGTCGGGGTGCATGGCGAAGTCGCCGTAGCCCCGGTCCCAGGAGGACATGGCGTATCCGTCGACGGTGTTCATGTCGGTGTCGACGGCGAGGAGGTAGTTGCAGCCCTCCGTGCCGTGCTCCAGCACCTCGTCGAGGAAGAAGCGCGCGGCGAACCGCTTGCCCTGGAGCCGCCCCTGCATGTCGGGAAAGGCCAGGACGACCGTGTCTATGTCCCCGGCCTCGACGAGACGGCGCAGTTCTTCGACGGCGAGCGGGGGTGTGCGGTCTGCCACCGGAAAAGCCTCCTTGGGTCAGCCGAGAGCCATAAGGTATTGCGGAGAACCATTGCTTGGGAAGGGGGCGCGACCGGATGACGAGGGAGGAACCCGACCGCGGGACGGACGACCGGCTGACGCCGGTGCTGCGGCCGGTGCGGGCGGGCAACGGCTTCGAGGAGGCGCTGGAGCAGATCCTCCAGATCGTCCGGCTGGGCCTGGTGCCGGGCGGTGAACGACTGCCCGCCGAGCGGGAGTTGGCGGAGCGGCTCGGGGTCAGCCGGGTGACGCTGCGCGAGGTCCTCAAGGTGCTCCAGGACCAGGGTCTGGTCGAGTCGCGGCGCGGCCGCTACGGCGGCACCTTCGTACTGGCACGCACCGACACCCCCGGTGAGCACGAGCTGCGCCGCCGGGTCGCGGCGGTCGACATCGAGGACGTACTGCGTTTCCGTGAGGTCCTGGAGGTCGGCGCGGCCGGGCTCTGCGCGTCGCACGGGCTCGACGCGGAGCAGGCCGGCCGGCTGCGCGAGGCGCTGACCCGGACGAACGACGCCCCGCTGGCCGACTACCGGCGCCTGGACACCATGCTCCACCTCACGCTCGCGGAGCTGTGCGGCTCCCCCTCGCTCACCGCGCGGTACGCGGCCGTGCGCGCCTCGGTCAACGACCTGCTCGACTGCATCCCGCTCCTGGTCCGCAATCTGGAGCACTCGCAGCGCCAGCACACCGCCCTCGTCGAGGCGGTCCTCGACGGGGACGCGGACGGGGCCCGGGAGATGATGCGGGAGCACTGCGCGGGCACGGCGGCGTTGCTGCGCGGGTTCCTGGCCTGAGCGGACGGGACGTGCGGGGCCCATGGTGTTTCCGCCCCTCATCCCCCAAAGGTATGAGACCTTTCCATTGACGTTCCATGGGAGTCGTGGCGACCCGGATCCGAGGGAGAAGCGCGTGAGCAGGCCGCTGATCGGTGTGAGTACGTACCTGGAGGTCGGGGCGCGCTGGGGCGTGTGGGAACTGGAGGCCGCGCTGCTGCCGGCGGGCTATCCGCGGCTCGTGCAGCGGGCGGGCGGACTCGCCGTCATGCTGCCGCCGGACGATTCGGCCCTGGCGCCCGAGACCGTCGCCCGGCTCGACGCGGTGGTCGTCGCGGGCGGCCCCGATGTCGACCCCGTCCGCTACGGAGCCGAGCGCTCCCCGCGTACGGGCCCGCCCGCTCCCGAGCGCGACGCCTGGGAACTCGCCCTGATCCGGGCCGCGTTGGACTCCGGCACCCCGCTCCTAGGCATCTGCCGGGGCCACCAGCTCCTGAACGTGGCCCTCGGGGGCACCCTCGTCCAGCACCTCGACGGGCATGTGAAGGACACCGGCGTCGTCGGACACCACGAGGTGACGCCCGCACCCGGGACGCGGTACGCCGGTCTCGTACCGGAGCCGTGCGATGTGCCGACGTACCACCACCAAGCGGTGGACCGCCTCGGAGCCGATCTCCTGGTCTCCGCCCACGCGGCGGACGGCACCGTGGAGGCGATCGAACTCCCCGGCCCGGCCTGGGTATTGGGAGTCCAGTGGCACCCGGAGATGGGCGACGACCTGCGGGTGATGCGGGGCCTGGTCGCGGCAGCGTCGAAGTCCAGCCCCTCCAACGATTGAGAAACGGGCGTCCAAAACCAGCCCCTCCGGCACTTGAGGAGCAGGCGTCCACTTCCAGCCCCTCCGGCGTTTGAGGAGCGGGGGTCCGGGGGCAGCGCCCCCGAGTGCTGGGACGGGTAGGGGCGGAGGGGGCGAGAAAGGGCCTGTCCGGTCAGGCGGCACCCCGTGCCGCCTCTGCGGTCGGGCGCCCCCGGGTTCACCTGGGTTCAGGCCGCGCCCCGCGTCAGGGAGAGCAGATCGCGGGCCGGGCCCGTGGGACGGTGCCCCGTGGGCCAGACGGCTCGCAGGGCGCGGGCGAGCCGCACGCCGGCGAGCGGAATGCTCACCAGCCGGTGGGCGGAGAGCTCCTCACCCAGGGCGAGTTCGCTGAGGACGGCGGGCCCGGCACCACTGACGGCGGAGGCCTTGACCGCCGTCGTCGAGGACAGCTCGATCAGCGGACGGGCCAGCCCGCCGAGCGCGGAGTCGAGGACCTGACGCGTCCCCGACCCCTCCTCCCGCAGGATGAGCGGCGTCGCGGCGAGCTCCTCCGCGGCGAGCGGCGCCCGGCGACGCGCCCAGGGATGTCCGGGCGCCGTCACCACGATCAGCCGGTCGTGCGCGATGACGGTCGCGTCGAGACCGGACGGCACCGAGAGCCCCTCGACGAAGCCGAGGTCCGCCTCACCGGACAGGAGCCGCTCGGCCACGGTCGCCGAGTTCCCGGCGAGCAGTGACACGGCCGTGTCGGGGCGCTGCGCGCGCAGCGCGATCAGCCAGCCGGGCAGCAGATACTCGGCGATGGTCATACTCGCGGCCACCCGCAGCCGCGAGTCGCGCCGGTCCCGCAGCGCCTGCGCCCCGGCGTCGAAGGCCTCGGCCGCGTCCACCACCCGGCGCGCCCAGTCCGTGACGAGCGCCCCCTCCCGGGTGAGCCGGGAGCCGCGCGGCGAACGGTCGACGAGCGCCACCCCGAGCAGTCGCTCCATTGAACGGATCCGGCTGCTCGCCGCGGGCTGGGTGATCCCCAGTTCGCGCGCGGCCCGCCCGAGGCTCCCGAGGCGCGCCACCGCCAGCAGCAGTTCCAGCGCGCCCAGATCGGGCACCCGGTGCGCGATCTGGGTGCCGGGCCGGTTGTCGGCGCCGCTATTCACGGCGGTCCTCAGCACTGCTGCTCATAAAGCCAGCTTATGCCCTCATAGGCTCGCGCTCCCTGGTGGGGAGCCGGCGGGAGCGCCACCGTGGAGCCATGGTCACCGCAGCCCAGCCCCTGTCCGCCCATCAGGCGGGAATCGTCCCCGGCACGAACACCACCCGTGTCCCGGGGAACCGCGGCATCGCCGCGGTCCGGCATCTCGGCCCGAACTGGTACGCCTCCGTGATGGGCACCGCGATCGTGGCCACGGCCGGAGCCGGACTGCCCGGCGACGTGCCGGGTCTGCGCACCGCCTGCACGGTCGTCTGGGCCCTGTCGCTCACCCTGCTGGTGTCACTGCTCGCCGCCCGCGCCCTGCACTGGACGTACCACCGCGACCAGGCCCGCGCCCACCTCCTCGACCCGGCCATGGCCCCGTTCTACGGCTGCCTCTCGATGGCGCTGCTCGCCGTGGGCGGCGGCACGCTGCTCGTCGGCCGGGACTGGATCGGGACGCAGGCGGCGGTCGCCGTGGACAGTGTCCTGTTCGTCGCCGGGACGCTGATCGGTCTCGCCGCCGCGGTGACCGTCCCCTACCTCATGGTCGTACGGCATCGCATCGAGCCCGGACAGGCGTCCCCCGTGTGGCTGCTGCCGATCGTCGCCCCCATGGTGTCGGCCGCGCTCGGCCCCCTGCTGGTCCCCCATCTGCCCGCCGGACAGCCCCGGGAGACGCTGCTCCTCGCCTGTGTGGCGATGTTCGGGATCAGCCTGCTGGCGACCCTCGTGATGCTGCCGATGATCTTCGCCCGGCTCGTCACCGCGGGTCCGCTGCCGCTCGCGCTCACCCCGACGCTGTTCCTGGTGCTCGGTCCGCTGGGCCAGTCGACGACCGCGGTGGGCAAGTTCGCGGACGCCGCGCCCGGCGTGGTGCCCGCGCCGTACGACCAGGGCTTCGCCCTCCTCGCCGTCCTCTACGGCGTCCCCGTGCTGGGCTTCGCGCTGCTGTGGCTCGCGCTGGCCGTCGCGATGACCGTCCGGGCCCGCCGCCAGGGCATGGGGTTCGCGATGACCTGGTGGGCGTTCACCTTCCCGGTGGGGACCTGTGTGACCGGCTCGGAGAGCCTGGCCCGGCACACCGGCCTGGCCGCCTTCGACACGCTCGCCGTCGCCCTGTACGCGTTGCTGGTCGCGGCCTGGTCGGTGGCCGCCGTACGCACCGTGCACGGCCTGGTCGACGGCAAGCTGCTCGCAGCACCTCGGTAACCCCTCGGTAGCCCCTCGCGGCTCGCTTCCGGCCTTCACCCGATCCCGGGCGGGACATCCGCTCGGGATCGCTGCCGTTCCGCCCGCTCCGGCAGACTCCGGTCTCCGGGCCGCCCGCCACGCGACGGTCGGCCAGTGCCGAACCCTCGGAGGCATGTCGGAGCGCACAGTTGGGCAGTGTGACGCGTCACAGACAACACGGCGCCGCTGTGGGAACTTCAAGTGCCCTTGCTGCCAGCCGAGTTACCGAAGGACCGAGAGTGAGGACCGGTCGACCGCACGGGCTGCATCACTCGTCCCGGGTGTGGGTAACGAGGTGGCGGGCCGACGAGGGAACCGACGTGAGGGGCGGCCCATGCGGAGAGGATCGAATGCGCTCTTTGGAAGCCCTGACGCTCGACCAGGTCGTCGACACGGCCCGCTATCCCTTGTCGGAACTCGCGAGCGCCCGGGGACGGGCCGTGGTTTCCCGTGCCCGCCGCGACCTGTCGGCCCACGGCTGCACCGTGCTGCCGGACTTCGTCCGCCCGTCGCTGCGCGATGTGCTGCGGCAGGAGTGCTCGGCCATCGCGCCCCGGGCGCACCACGATGTCGAGACCGTGAACGTCTACAACATCGCGGTGGACTCGGCGCTGCCGGCGGACCATCCGGGCCGGAAGACCTTCGAGCGGGGCAACGCGTTCGTCGCCCGGGACCGCATCCCCGCGGACTCCCTCATCAGCCGGCTCTACTCCGACACGGTGTTCCGGCACTTCATCGCCCGCTGCTTCGAACTGCCGGAGCTGCACGAGCTGGCGGACCCGCTCTCCGGGCTCGTTCTCAACGTCGTGGCACCGGGCCTGGAGCACCCCTGGCACTTCGACACCAACGAGTTCACCGTCAGCATGCTCACCCAACAGGCGCAGGACGGCGGCGTCTTCGAGTACTGCCCGAACATCCGGACCGCGCGGCAGGAGAATTTCGACGACGTCCGGGACGTACTGGACGGCCGAGGCGAGCTGTTGACCCACCGCCTCCCCCTCCAACCGGGTGACCTGCAGTTGTTCAAAGGGCGCTACTCGCTGCACCGAGTGAGCCCGGTGCGCGGCGAGGTCGCGCGCCACTCCGCGATATTCGCCTACAGCGAGCGCCCCGGAGTCATCGGGAGCGTGGAACGGACCCGGCAGCTCTTCGGCCGGGTGCTGCCCGAGCACCTGGCGGCCGAGGGCCGTGCGGTCCGCGGCGACCGGCTCCTCGACTAGCGGGCGAAGAGAACCCGCAGTCGCCGTAGGCCGTTTCCCCCTGTGCGATCCCACGGAGGAGTAAGCCCTGTGCGTTTCGACGCGACCGGAAAAGTCACCCTCGACCACATCTACGACCAGCCCGATCCGCGAACCTATTTCAGGGCGCTGCGCCCACTCGACTACGGCGTTCCACAGCAGGCCAAGCCCTACTTCGCCAAGATCATCACGGAGTACCGCGAGTCCCGGCACGTCCCGGTGCCCAAGGTGCTGGACATCGGCTGCTCGTACGGGATCAACGCCGCCCTGCTGAAGTACGACGCGACCATGGACGAGCTGTACGAGCGCTACGGCGACGAGGAGCGCGCGGAGGAGAGCCGCGAGACGCTGCTGGCCCGCGACCGGGAGCTGGCCCGCTCGCGCCGACCGCCGCGAGCGATCCGCTTCGTCGGCCTCGACACCTCCGGCAGCGCGCTGTCCTACGCTCTCGACGCCGGGTTCCTCGACGGCGCGGTGCACGCCGACCTGGAGGAGCACGAGCCCACCCGGCGACAGCGCGCCCAGCTCTCGGGCGCGGACCTGGTGATCTCGACGGGCTGCGTCGGCTACGTCACCGAGCGGACCCTCACACGAGTCGTCCGGGCACAGGGCGTCCGCCGGCCCTGGATGGCGCACTTCGTGCTGCGGATGTTCCCGTTCGACCCCGTCGAGCGCGCGTTGGCGGATCTGGGCTACCGGACCGTCCGCGTCGACGAGGTGTTCAGGCAGCGGCGGTTCGCGTCCCCGCAGGAGCAGGCGCTCGTGCTCGACGGCATGTCGGCCGCGGGGGTGGATCCAGAGGGCCTGGAGACGGAAGGCTGGCTGTACGCACAGCTCTACCTCTCCCGGCCGCACGACGACATCACAGGTCAGCGCACAGGCAACAACGATCCGAATCGAGAACAGAGTTGAAGACCAGTCAGGATGCGTCAGGCAACGCGACCTTCGCCCAGGAGGACAGCCTCCCGCGCGTGCCGCTGCCCACGCTGGACGCGAGCTGCGAGCGGTTTCTCGCCTGGTGTACACCGCTGCTGACCGCCGACGAGCGGTCGGCGACCGAGGCGGAGGTCGCCGCCTTCCTCCGGCCCGGTGGCCCCGGCCGGGTGCTGCACGCCGCGCTGGAGGAGTACGACTCCACGGAGGGCGTGCACAGCTGGCTCGACACCTTCTGGCCGTACCGGTACCTGGGCCGCCGGGACCGGATCGCCCTCAACGCCAACTTCTTCTTCCTGTTCAAGGACTCCGGCCAGGCACAGGTGGAGCGGACGGCCGGGCTCGTCGCCGGGGCCCTCAACCACAAGCGGCAGCTCGATCAGGGGCTGATCCCACCGGTGGTGCAGCGCGGAGCACCCCAGTCGATGGTGCAGAACAAGTTCCTGTTCTCCAGCACGCGTATCCCCGGTGCGCGGCAGGACACCGTCCGCGCCCCCTACACCGAGGAGTGGCCCGGCCCGTCCGAGGCCCGGCACGTGGTGGTGTTCTTCCGGGGCGGCATGTTCCGGCTGGACGTGCTGGGGCCGGACGGTGTCCCGCACAGCCTGGACGACATCGAGGCGGGGCTGCGCGCCGTGATGAAGGCCGACCCGGCCGGCGCGGACACCTCGGTGGGCCACCTCACCACCATGGCCCGCGCCGAGTGGGCAACGGCCCGGGAGTCCCTTCTCGCCTGCCACCCCCGCAACGCCGACGCCCTCGACACGGTCGAGACCGCCCTGTTCTGCGTCGCTCTGGAGGACTTCGCCCCCGCGGACGTCCAGGACGCCTGCGACCAGTTGCTGTACGGCGACCGAGGCAACCGCTGGTTCGACAAGGCCGTGTCCTTCGTCGTCTTCGCCGACGGACGGGCGGGCATCAACGTCGAGCACTGCGAGTTGGACGGGACCACGATCCTCAGCTTCACCGACGCCCTGCTCGACACCCCCGCCGAGGAGCAGTCCCGGCAGTCCGGAGCCCGCTCCCAGGGGATCCCGGTGCTGGAGCCGATCGTGTTCGAACTGGACGACGCGCTGCGGGAGCGGGCGCGCTCCGCGGCCGAGTCGTTCGCGGAGTACGGGGAGAACACCGCGACCAGCACGTTGTCGTTCGCGGACTTCGGCAGCAGCGCGGCCAAGGCGCTGGGCGTCTCGCCCGACGCGTTCGTCCAGGCCGCCTACCAGCTCGCCCACCAGCGCGCCAAGGGGCTCCTGGGCGCCACGTACGAGTCGATCGCCACCCGGCAGTACCGGCACGGGCGGACCGAGGCCATGCGCGTCGTCACCCCCGAGATGGTGGCTTTCGTGGCGGCGATGGAGGACCCGGCGGCGGACGCGGACGCCCGGCGCGCCGCGTTCCGGGCGGCCACCCAGGCCCATGTGGCGCGCGCGAAGGCGTGCCAGGCCGGTCAGGTGCCGGAGCAGCACCTGTGGGAGCTGGAGCTGATCCAGCGGCGGCGCGGAGCCGAGCTCGGGGTGACCGAGCAGCCCGCGCTGTACCGGTCCCCGGGCTGGCTGACCATGCGGGACGACTACCTGAGCACGAGCTCCGCACCGTCCGTCAACATCCAGTACTTCGGCTTCGGGTCGACCAGCAGCCAGTGCATCGGTGTCGCCTACGTGCTGCTTCCCGAGCGGTTCAACCTCTACCTGAGTACGCCGTCGGCCGTCGCCGGGCAGATGCGGACGTTCGCCGACCGGCTTCGCGAGGCGATGGACGAACTCCGGGAGCTGCTGGCGCCCGACCGGCCTGCGGCCTGAACGAACCCGCCGCCGGACCGGAACTCCCGGTCGGGGACCATGGTCCGGCGGCGGGGACCGGCTTGGGGGACCGCGCCGAAACCCGTTCGAACGGCGGGCCGGCCGGACCCTACGATGCCTCCCATGGACCCCCTCTGGTTCGAGTTCGACGAACGCGACAAAATCCCTGAGAACTGCGATCCGTCCCAGCGCGAGTTCCTGCGCCTGGTTCGCCGGGGCGCCGCGGAATGGCCCTGTCCGCCGGACGACACATACGTCCTGTTCTTTCCCCACGACGAACCCGACGACGACGGCGACACCAGGGAGCACGACGAGATGCGCCTCGTCGTGGACCTCAGCCACCAGCGGTCACGCTTCCTCGTGCTCGGCGCGTCCCTTGAGGCGGACACCGTACGCTGCACCGAACTGCACATCTGCAACTTCGCATTCACGCAGGAGCACCCGGACATCGTGCCCCGTGAGCTGACCGGTCCGCCCGAGGTCCTGGCGGCCTTCACCACCGACTGGCTCGGCGAGATCCTGCACCGGCCGTCGCTGCGGTACGACCGCCGCGACGACCGGCCCCCCGCGGTTCGCTCTCGTGCCTCCACCGGCTGACACCGGTCGACCCGTCGCAAGGTGACCGGGCGCGGGCGGGACAGCGGAAGGCCTCGCGGATGTCGGCTCGTCGTTCCCGCCCGCCGTGCCGCGAAGCTACCTCCGTGGACGAGCCGCTCGCAGCGCCTCGCCGAGCCGTGCCGGGGCCTCGGCCAGTGACGGTCCGTACCAGGTCAGCAGGCGTCCGTCGACGAGGGCGCACGGCACTCCGGGGAAGGCCTCGGGACCGTCGTCGGCGGTGAAGCGGTACGGCTCGTCGGGCAGCACCACGAGGTCCGGGGCCGCCGCGGTCAGCTCGGCGAGCGCGATGCGGGGGTAGCGGTCCTCGTGGCGGGCGTGGACGTTGTCGACGCCGAGTCTGGCGAGGACGTCTCCGGCGAAGGTGTCCCGGCCCAGCACCATCCAGGGCCGCCGCCAGACGGGGACGATCGCGGTCATCCGGCGGGTGGGTGCGGGCGGCTCCGCCCAGGCGGCCTCCGCCGCGTCCAGCCAGCGCGGCCGGCCGCGCACGCCGCACGCGCCGAGCACCCGGTCCAGTTCACGGAAGGCCCCGGGCACGTCCCGCACCTCGGTGACCAGTACCTCGATCCCCGCCTCCCGCAGAGCGGCCAGATCGGGCTCCCGGTTCTCCTCCTCGTTGGCGACGACGAGGTCCGGCGCGAGCCGTACGACGGCGTCGACGTCGGGGTTCTTGGTGCCCCCGATCCGGACGACGTCGAGGTCCGCGGGACGGCTGCACCAGTCGGTCGCACCGACCAGGACGGCGGGTACGGACTCGGCCACCGCCTCCGTGAGCGAGGGCACGAGGGACACCACCCGCACAGCCGTCCGCCTCTCCCGCGCCGTTCACTCCCCCGCCGTCCTCTCGCGAACCGTCCGCTCCCGCCCCGTCCGCTCCCGCCCCGTCCGCTCCCGCGGAGGCCGGGCGGTACCCGGCCGCTCCCGCCCGCCGTACGACCACGGGCGCCTCTCCCGCGGCGTCCTCGGGCGGACCGTCCCCGGCCGCGCCGCTCAGCGCCTGCCGGAGTTGTGCCGGTCCTCCACCGCGTCGATGTGATCGGCGACCTCGACGACGATCACCCGGGTGTCCGGCACGGTGGCGCGCCAGCGGTGCCGGACCCCGCCCGTCAGATAGAGCGTGTCGCCGCGCCCGAGCCGATGGGCCCGCCCCTCCGCCTCGACCTCGACGGCACCGTCGGCGACGTACATCAACTTGTCGTTGCGGTGCTGGAGTTCGCGTCCCTCTTCGTGGTCGCCGGTGAACTCGACGGCGTGCAACTGGTGGTGGCCGCGCACCAGCGGGCGCGCGTGGGCCTCGGGGGTGAACTCGGCGCCCGCGTCCGCGCGTACGACATCGACACTGCACGCCGGGTCGGCGGCGGCGAGCAGTTCGACGGCGGTGGTGCCGAGAGCGTCGGCGACTCGTTCCAGGGAACTTCTGCTGGGCCGCGCCCGCTCGTTCTCCACCTGGCTGAGAAAGGGCACCGACAGGCCGCTGCGCTCGGCCACGACGGCGAGGGTGAGCCGCAGTGCCCGACGTCGTCGCCGTACGGCCGCACCCACCCGAAGGGGCTGTTCTTTGTGGTCGCCCATGGCTCCGGCTCCCTCCCTCGCGTCGTCGGTCCGCGAACCGTCCGGATTTCCGGTCCGCCGCTTCTGATGAGTTGTTTGCACCCTACGCATGTTCGGCAAACCGTTTCATGCACCCGTCACATCGCTGTCACATCGAGGGAGTGTGAGGGTTACAGTTCGCGCCACCGCGCAAGCCGTCGCACGCCCGCGGCCGCGCTCCTCCCGGACGGGACGAAAGGGCCGATCACCAGGGCGGGATGTGCGTGCGGGCCCGCCGATGGCTCGCTCCGGGCGTGAAGTCCGTTCTCCCGGTGCGCAGTTGGCGTTTCCGCTTCGCTTCGCGGCCCTCGGCGGCCGATGGCCGGCCGTGCCGCCGGGCACGGAGTCGACGTGCGGCGGGCCTTCACGGCCGTGCGCGGGGCGGGGCGGCACGCCGGCCGCGGGGCCGACGCCGGGGGCCGGAAGCCTGCCGGGACGGGACGGTCGCGTACCGCGTCACGGTTGTCCGGATCTCTCTCGTACGCCAGTGCGTGACCGCCGGTGTCGTCGCCCAGACGTGCGGACCGGGCTCCGCCAGGATGCGGACGGCGTCCGCGGTCCCCGGGAACGCCGAGAGGGGTGGTCCTTGTCGTACGGGTCAAGGGAACCCGTACGACAAGGACCACCCCTCGGAGTGAACCGCTCACCGCGCCTCGGCGCGAACCGTTCGCCGCGTCTCGCGGTGGACCGCTCGCCTCCTACTGCGGTGTCATCCTCCGCACCATGTACGGGTGCTCCTTGAGCCACGCGGCCACGGCGTCCTCCTCGTGCCCCTGCCCGCGCTGCTTGATCTCGCTCTCCAGGCCGCCGAGTTCGGCCTCGCTCATCCTGAAGTTCCTGATCCACTCCGTGAGCTTCGGGTACTGGCCCGGGAACTTCTTGCTGGAGATCGTACGGATCGTGTTGCCCTCGCCGAACAGCTTCCTGTCGTCGGCGAGTTTGGTGAGCCTGTACGCGCTGTAGGCCCAGTGCGGCGACCACAGCACGACCGCGACCGGCTCCTTCTTGGCGTACGCGCGCTTCAGTTCGGCCAGCATCGCCGGCGTCGAGCCGTCGACGACCTTGTACTCCTTGTCCAGTGCGTAGCCCGGAAGGACCTTCTTCTTCAGGAGGTTCATCTCACCGGTGCCCGGCTCGATACCGATGATCTTCCCGCCGAAGGTCTTCGACTTGCCCTTGAGGTCGGCGAGCGACTTGACGTCCTTCACGTACGAGGGGACCGCGACCTCCAGGGAGGTCGGCTTGTACCAGGTGCCGAGGTCGTTCAGGTCCTTCTTGTGCTGGTCCCAGTAGTTGGACTGGGCGTACGGCAGCCAGGCGTCGAAGTTGAGGTCGAGATCGCCGGAGGCCAGGCCGGTGTAGACCGGGCCGACGTCCATCTGCTTGAGGTCGATCGTGTAGCCGCGCCGGGCCAGCACGTTCTTCCAGAGGTAGGTGACGGCGACGTCCTCGTCCCAGGGGAACCAGGCGACGTCCAGCGGGCGCTTCGCCTCGGCCGGGGTGGCGGCGGAAGCGCTCTTGACCGGGGCCAGCTTGTCCACGACTCCGGGGTTCTTCTTCAGCCAGGCGCGCACCGCGTCCTGCTGCTTGCCCTTGCCGACCTTGTTGATCTCGGCTTCGAGGCCGGTGAGCTGCTTCTCGGTCATCCTGAAGTTCTTCAGCCACGTGCCGACGACCGGGTTGTCCTGCGCGAAGCCCTTGCGGGACAGCGTGTGCACCCCGTCGCCCTTGCCCCAGGCGCCCTTCGGGTCCTTGAGCTTCTTCAGCCTGTAGTCGCTGTAGGCCCAGTGCGGCGACCAGAGCGTGGCGACGATCGGCTTCTTCGCGGCGTACGCGCGCTTCAGCTCGGCCAGCATCGCGGGCGTGGAGCTGTCGACGACCTTGTACTCCTTGTCGAGCCCGTACTCCTTGAGCACCTTGCTCTTGAGCAGGCCCATCATCCCGGCGCTGGACTCGATGCCGGTGATCCTGCCGCCGAAGGTGCCGGCCCTGCCCTTGAGGTCCTCCAGGGAGTCGATGTCCTTCATGTAGGCGGGCACGGACAGTTCGAGCGAGGTGCGGCCGTACCAGGAGCCCAGGTCGTCGAGCTGCCTGCCGTACTTCTTCCAGTACTGGGCGTGCGTGGTCGGCAGCCAGGAGTCGGTCTCGAAGTCGACGTCGCCCTGGGCGAGCGAGGTGTAGAGGGGGCCGGCGTCGAACTGCTTGACGTCGACCTGGTAGCCGCGCTCCTCCAGGATCTCCTTCCAGAGGAAGGTGGAGGCGACGCCCTCGTCCCAGGGGATGTAGCCGATGGTGACCTTCTTGCCCTGGCCGACGTTCTCGCCGTCGGCCGCGGTGGAGGTCGAACCCGCACCGCCGAGGACGCCCATGCCGCCCGCGACCAGGGCGAGTACGACGACACCCGCCATGGCCACGACGGGCCGGGGGCGGTACGACCAGATCCTCGGACCCTGCGCGGCGCGCGCCTTGGCGGCGGCACGGCGGCCGAGCGGGGAGACCTGGGTGCCCAGCGCGCCGGTCATGCGGTCCAGGTAGATCGCGAGGATGACGATGGCGACGCCCGCCTCGGAACCGAGGCCGACGTTCAGCTGCCCGATGGCCTCGTTGACGTCACCGCCGAGACCGCCGGTGCCGACCATGCCCGCGATGGCGGCCATGGACAGGCCCAGCATGATGACCTGGTTGACGCCCGCCATGACGGTGGGCAGCGCCAGCGGGAGCTGGATACGCAGCAGCGTGTCGCGCGGGGTGGTGCCGAACGCGTCGGCGGCCTCGACCAGTTCCTTGTCGACCTGCCGGATACCCAGCTCGGTCATGCGGACACCGGGGGCCAGCGCGAAGATCAGGGTGGCGACGATGCCGGCGGGGGCACCGGTGCCGAAGAACAGGATCGCCGGGATGAGGTAGATCATCGCGGGCAGCGTCTGCATGAAGTCGAGGACCGGCCGGACGATGCCGCTGACCCGGTCGGAGCGGGCCGCCCAGATGCCCACGGGTACCGACACGACGAGCGCGATGAGCGTCGCGACGAGGACCAGCGAGAGGGTCACCATCGCGTCCTCCCACAGTTCGAGGGAGTCGATGAAGGCGAAGCCCACGAAGGTGAGGACACCGGCCGAGGTGCCGCGCAGCCAGAAGGCGACGACGGCGAAGATGCCTGCGAGGAGGAGGGGCTGGGGCGCCTGGAGGACGGCGTCGATGCCGTCGTAGGTGCCCGAGAACACGGTCTTGAGGAAGTCGAAGAGCCACGCCATGTGGTTCAGCAGCCAGTCGACCGCGCTGTTGACCCAGTCGCCGAAGGGGATCCTAGGCACCGGCCTTCACCTCCGCGCCGCGCGAGCCGGGACATGGCTCGGGCGTGCCCTGCTCGTCGCCGAGGAAGCCGACGAGCCGCTGCCGGGGGACGACACCGACGAGAGTGTGCTCCTTGTCGAGGACCGCGACCGGGTGGGACAGCCGGGCGCTGATCGCGCAGAGGTCCACGAACGAGGTGTCCGGTGCGGCGGTCTCGCAGGTGCAGCCGGCCTCGTCGCCGCGCACGTGCGTGTCCATGACGGCGCCCGCGGTCAGCACCCGTGAGCGGTCGACGTCCTGGGTGAAGGAGGCGACGTAGTCGTCGGCGGGCCGGACGAGGATGTCCTCGGCGGTGCCGATCTGCACGATGCGGCCGTCCCGCATGACGGCGATCCGGTCGCCGAGGCGCATCGCCTCGTTGAGGTCGTGCGTGATGAAGACGATGGTCTTCTTGAGCTTCTTCTGGAGCTCGATGAGCTGGTCCTGCATGTCCCGTCGGATCAACGGGTCCAGCGCGCTGAACGACTCGTCCATGAGCAGCAGGTCGGCGTCGGTGGCGAGCGCGCGGGCGAGCCCCACGCGCTGCTGCATTCCGCCGGACAGTTCGTCGGGCCAGGACTTCTCCCAGCCGGCCAGTCCGGCGAGTTCGAGGGCCGTGGCCGCCCGTTCCCTGCGTTCGGCGGCCGGTACACCCTGGACCTCCAGACCGTAACCGGCGTTCTCCAGCACGCTGCGGTGCGGGAACAGCGCGAAGTGCTGGAAGACCATGCTGATCTTCCGGGAGCGGACCTCGCGCAGTTCGCGCGCACTGAGCGCGGTGAGGTCCTGGCCGTCGAAGCGCACCTGCCCCGCGGTCGGTTCCAGCAGTCCGTTGAGCATGCGCAGCAGCGTGGACTTCCCGGATCCGGACAGGCCCATGACGACGAAGATCTGCCCCGGTTCCACCGTGAAGGACGCGTCGATCACCGCGGCGGTGATGCCGTCGGCGCGCAGTTCCTCACGGTCGGCCCCCTGGCGGAGCCGCTCCACGGACGCTTTCGATCGTCTTCCGAACACCTTGTACAGATGATCGGCCTCAAGCCTGGATGACACGTGTGCCTCTCGTTCGAACGCGGGGAACGGGTTGGACCAACGGTTTCGACGTTCCCGACGGCTGGTGACGGTTGAATGCACAACCGAGTCCGTTCAGAGGCGGCGCCTGCCCACGCTTACACGGAGCAAACACGGGAGTGGTCCAGGTCACTGTCAGTGGCGTACGGCATGATGCGGAACGTGACGACGCAGACTCGACGACTCATGCTTCTCGACACCGCCTCGCTGTATTTCCGCGCCTACTTCGGTGTGCCGGAATCCGTGAAGGCCCCGGACGGCACTCCGGTGAACGCCGTGCGCGGGCTGCTGGAGTTCATCGACCGCCTGGTGAAGGACCACCGCCCGGACGACCTGGTGGCCTGCATGGACGCGGACTGGCGCCCGCAGTGGCGGGTCGACCTGATCCCGTCGTACAAGGCGCACCGGGTCGCGGTGGAGACGGAGACAGGCCCGGACGAGGAGGAGGTGCCGGACACGCTCTCCCCGCAGGTTCCCGTCATCGAGGCCGTCCTGGACGCGGTGGGCATCGCGCGCGTGGGGGTCGCCCGGTACGAGGCGGACGACGTGATCGGCACGTTCACCGGCCGCGCCACGGGCCCGGTCGACATCGTCACCGGCGACCGTGACCTGTATCAACTCGTCGATGACAAGCGGGAAGTGCGCGTGCTGTACCCCCTCAAGGGCGTCGGCACGCTCCAGCTCACCGACGAGGCCTGGCTGCGCGAGAAGTACGGCGTGGACGGCCCGGGGTACGCGGATCTGGCCCTGCTGCGCGGCGACCCGAGCGACGGACTGCCCGGGGTGCCCGGCATCGGGGAGAAGACGGCCGCCAAACTGCTCGCCGAGTTCGGCGACCTGGCCGGGATCATGGCCGCGGTCGACGACCCCAAGGCCAAGCTGACGCCCTCTCAGCGCAAGCGTCTGGACGAGTCGCGGCCGTACCTCGCCGTGGCGCCGACGGTCGTCAAGGTGGCCGGGGACGTACCGCTGCCCGAGGTGGACACGGCGCTGCCGCACGCGCCCGCGCATCCCGCCGCACTCGACGAACTGGCCGAGCGCTGGGGCCTGGGCGGCTCGTTGCACCGCCTGCTCACGACCCTGCAGACCTAGCCGAACACTTCTGGCACGACGGGCACCGCCTCATGCATAGGTGTCACAGAGGAAGGGATGCTAACTTAGGTAAGCCTAAGCATGTGAATCAGGAGGCAGTCATGGCAGAGCGCCCGGAACGCAAGCCCCGGAAGCCCCACTCCGCGAAGGTCGTGCGGACCGAGCGGCTGACCCCCCACATGCAACGGGTGGTCCTCGGGGGCGACACTCTCGCGGACTTCGCCGCGGGCACCAGCACCGACCACTATGTGAAGCTGCTCTTCGGTCCCGCGGGTGTCACGTATCCCGAGCCCTTCGACATGGAGCGCATTCGCGAGGAGTTCCCGCGCGAGCAGTGGCCGGTGACGCGGACGTACACCGTGCGCGCCTGGGACCCCGAAGTGCGCGAGCTGACACTGGACTTCGTGGTGCACGGCGACGAGGGACTCGCCGGGCCGTGGGCGCTTCGGGTGCAGCCCGGCGAGGTCGTCCGGTTCATGGGACCCGGTGGCGCGTACGCGCCCGACACGAGCGCCGACTGGCATCTGCTCGCGGGTGACGAGAGCGCGCTGCCCGCGATCGCCGCCGCGCTGGAGTCGCTGCCCGACGCCGCCGTCGTCCGCGCGTTCGTCGAGGTCTCCGGACCCGAGGAGGAGCAGAAGATCGACTCCGCCGCGGAGGTCGTCTGGCTGCACCGCGGTGACCGGCCCGTGGGCGCGGCGCTGGTGGAGGCCGTACGAGCGCTGGAGTTCCCGGAGGGCCGGGTGCACGCGTTCGTGCACGGCGAGGCGGGCTTCGTGAAGGAACTGCGGGGGCTGCTGCGGGTCGAGCGCGGGATCTCGCGCGACGACCTGTCCATCTCCGGCTACTGGCGCCTCGGTCACAACGAGGACGGCTGGCAGGCGGGCAAGCGCGAGTGGAACGCCCAGGTCGAGGCGGAGCAGGAGGCGTCGGCCTGACGCCGGCGCGTCCCCCGTACGCCACCAGGAGGCGGCCCGCGTGACGCGGGCCGCCTCCTGACGTACGTACGGGCAGCCGGGCGGGGCGACCACCGCGGGCCGCACCCCACCCACGAGCTCGACCGGCCACCGCCCGCGCGACCGGACGCCCGCGTCAACAGACACGATGTATCGCGTCGGAGCCAGGGCTGCGGACACGTGAGGACTTCGGCCCGTCGGCGACACGGCCGCGTCACGCGGGCGAAACAGGGCCTCCCTAATTTCTGTCACCCGACAGGAATTCCTGGGAATCCCTCTCCCTTCCGCGCCGAAGGCAGGTGCCGCCGTGACCACCACCGCCCCCTCCGACGTACGACCCGATCCGCCGGAGTCCACCGACGACCGCTCCCTGACCGAGTTCGGCTACCGCCAGGAGCTGCACCGCAGCCTCGGCCGGTACGCCTCGTTCGCCGCCGGCTTCTCCTTCATCTCCGTCCTCACGACGGTCTTCCAGTTCTTCGCCTTCGGGTACGCGTTCGGCGGCCCGGTCTTCTTCTGGACCTGGCCGGCCGTGCTGATCGGCCAGTTGGCGGTCGCCGCCTGCTTCGCGGAACTGGCCGCGCGCTACCCGATCTCCGGCGCGATCTACCAGTGGTCCTCTCGTCTCTCGAACCCCTCCTTCGGCTGGTTCGCCGGCTGGATCATGGTGATCGGGCAGATCGTGGTGGTCGCCGCGGCGGCGCTCGCCCTGCAGATGGTGCTGCCCGCGATCTGGTCCGGCTTCCAGCTCGTCGGCAGCGATCCGGCCCCGACCAGTCCCGACGGCGCGGCCAACGCGGCCGTCCTCGGCGTCGTCCTGCTCGTCCTGACCACGCTGGTGAACGTCCTCGACAACCGGGTGATGTCCGCGATCAACCGAGTCGGCGTCACCGCCGAGATCATCGGCGCCGTCCTGATCATCGTGCTGCTGCTCACCCACTCCGAGCGCTCCCCCGGCATCACCTTCCACACCGGTGCCGCCGGCGGCACGGGCCTGTTGGGGGCGCTGATGGTCGGCTCGTTCATGGCCGCGTACGTGATGATCGGCTTCGACAGCGCCGGTGAGATGAGCGAGGAGACCCACCACCCGAGGCGCACCGCACCGCGCACGATCCTCACCGCCCTCGGCGCGGCGGGCCTGCTCGGCGGACTGATCGTGCTCGGCGGACTGCTCGCCGCCCCGAGCCTCACCGACGGCCGCCTGGGCGTCGACGGACTCAGCTACGTCCTGACCAGCAGCCTCGGCGACGGCGTCGGCCGGGCACTGCTCGCCGACGTGGTGGTGGCCATCGCGGTGGCCACCCTGGCGATCCAGACCGCCGCCTGCCGCATGCTCTTCTCGATGGCCCGCGACGGCCGGCTCCCCTTCTCGGGCCGTCTCGCGAAGGTGGACCCGCGCACCGGCATGCCGAGCGCCCCCGCCCTGGTCGTCGGCGTCCTCGCGGCGGCCCTGCTGCTCCTGAACTTCGCCTCCCCGGACGCGTTCCTGGCGATCGGCACCACCTGCATCGTGATGCTGTACCTGGCGTACGCGATGGTCACCGGCCCGCTCCTGGTGCGCCGGCTGCGCGGGCGGTTCACCGCGGACGGCACCGACGAGACCGGCGCCCCGCTCTTCTCCCTGGGCCGCTGGGGCGTCCCCGTCAACGCGCTCGCCCTCGTCTACGGCCTCTTCATGACGGTCAACCTGGCGTGGCCGCGCGCCGCGGTGTACGACCCGGCGGGCGGGCACTGGTACTTCCGCTGGTTCACCCTGCTCTTCCTCGGTCTGACGCTGGCCGCGGGCGCCGGGTATCGGGCCTTCAGGGCTCGGGCGACGGCGGCCGGGGCTCCCGAGGTGGTCCCGGCCTCGTACGCTTGACCGGGTGAGACGCAAGCCCCGGATCCCGCCCTCTCCCCTCCCGCAGCGCCACGGGGTCGACCCCGTGCGGATCAGACTGCCGCGGGAGGGGAGCCGGCCCACCGTGCGGGAGTACCTGGTGGAGCGGCTCGCGGCGGGCGACGGGGTCATCGACACGATGATCGACGAAGGTCAGATCGTCGGCGAGGACGGACGGCCGCTCACCGCCGAAGCGGCCTACGCGCCGGGGATGTTCCTGTGGTTCCACCGGGAGCTGCCCGACGAGGAACCGGTGCCGTTCCCGCTCGACGTGGTGTACCGGGACGAGCACATCGTCGTCGCCGACAAGCCGCACTTCCTCGCCACCACACCTCGCGGCAGCCATGTGGCGGAAACAGCCCTCGCCCGGCTGCGCCGGGAACTGGGGCTGCCCGAGCTGGGCGCCGCGCACCGCCTCGACCGGCTGACCGCCGGACTCGTGCTGTTCACCGTACGGCCGGAGGAACGCGGCGCGTACCAGTCGCTGTTCCGCGACCGGCTGGTCGGCAAGGAGTACGAGGCCGTGGCGCCGTACGACTCCGCTCTCGCCCTGCCGCGCACGGTCACCAGCCGCATCCTCAAGGAGCGCGGGGTGATGGCCGCGCGGGAGGTGACGGGCGAGCCGAACGCGGTCACCGGGATCGAACTGGTGGAACACCGGGACGGGCTGGGCCGCTACCGGCTCACCCCGCGTACCGGTCAGACCCATCAGCTCCGGGTGCACATGAGCGCGTCGGGTGTGCCCATCCTCGGCGATCCGCTGTACCCGGTGGTGACCGGTCCGGTGCCGGCCGGCGACTTCCGGCGCCCGCTCCAACTGCTGGCTCGGGCACTGGAGTTCACCGATCCGGTCACCGGGCGGGCCCACCGGTTCGTGAGCGGGCGGGTACTGGAGGCGTGGGCCTCGTACGACGCCTGGTCGGACCGGACCACCGGGGATCAGTAGCCGCGCCACCAGCGCAGGAGCCGCTGCCAGGCGCCGAGCCGGGCGGGCTCGGGGGCCGGGACGGGCGGCGGGGTCACCGGCTGCGACATGGGCGAGGCCGGCGCCGAACCGTCCGTCGTGACCTGCCAGTGGGACCGCTGCGGGGGCAGCGCGCGGACGGAGGGCCGCTGCATGACGTCCTGCGTCGGCTTGGGCTGGAACCGCACGGGCAGATCGACCAGGTGGCGCGAGGACATGGACGCCCGCCAGCGCAGGTCGCCCTCGTCACAGTCGAGTTCGACGTCGGGCAGCCGCAGCAGCAGGGCGTCGACGCCGACGTCGGCGATGGCGCGGCCGATGTCCTGTCCGGGGCACTCGTGCGGACCGCCGCCGAAGGCGAGGTGGGAGCGGTTGCCCTGCATGCTGGCGGCCAGGTCGGGGCGGATGCGGGGGTCGACGTTGCCCGGCGCGATCCCGAAGAGCAGTCCGTCGCCCTTGCGGATGCGCCGACCGCCGAGCTCCGTGTCCTGCTTGGCGAAGTAGCCGAGGACGGCGCTGAACGGCGGCTCGTTCCACAGGGACTGCTCGACCGCCTCGGGCACGGTCATCTGCCCGCCGTTCAACTGGGCGCGGAATCGCGGGTCGGTGAGCACCATGCGCAGCACGTTGGCGATGAGGTTGGCGGTGGCCTCGTACGCCGCGAGCAGGACGAGCCGCAGGTGCTGGGCCACCTCGTCGTCGGTGAGCCGGGCCGGGTGGTTGATGAGATGGCTGGTGAAGTCGTCCTCGGGCTCGGCACGGCGGCGCAGTGTGTGCTGGGTCAGCACGCCCATGACGTACTCGTTGCTGGCGATCGCGGTGTCGGTGCCCTTGAGCAGGTCACGGGTCGCCTGCACCATGCGGTCGTTGTAGTCCTCGGGCATGCCGATGATCTCGCAGAGCACGGACATCGGCAGGTGCTCGGCGAACTGTCCGACCAGATCGGCCTCGCCGAGCTCGCAGAACACGTTGACCAGGCGCTGCGTGGCGCGGTTGATGTAGCGCCGCAGGCTGCGGAAGTCGATGGTCGACATGGCGCCGGTGACGGCTCCGCGCAGCCGCAGGTGCTCGTCGCCCTCGGCGTGCGAGCAGATGGGCTGCCAGGCGATATGGGGGGCGAGCGGATGGTCGTCGCCCGCCGTGCCGTCCTGGACGGCGGTCCACAGCCGGCTGTCGCGCGCGTAGTGCGCGGGCGTGCTGACCATGTGCAGGTTCTCGGCGTGCCCGAGGACCACCCAGATCGGTACGTCGTTGTGGAGCAGCACGGGCGCGACGGGGCCGTGTTCGGCCCGCAGCTTCTCGTACAGCGCGTCCAGGTCCTCCGCCTCGGGCCCGTACAGGCGGCGCAGTCCGCCCGGACCGACACCGGGTCCGCCGCCGGCGCGGATGCCATGGGCGGGGCAGCCGGGGGGCGGGGCGCCGAGCGGGGGTTCTTCGGTACCGGCCGGAGAATGGGATTCGGTCGTCACAATGATCGCTCCGAAGCTCAATTGCGTTCTGTGAATGGGGAGTTGGCGAACGGATGCCGTTTCACCGTACGGCGTTCAGACGCGCGCCGAAGTCATCGCCAGGGAATGCAGGAACCGCATCAGGGTCATCAGCGTGTCGCGGCTCGACGCCCTGCGACGCGCGTCACATTTCACGATCGGGATCTCTTCGGAGAGGTCGAGCGCGGCCCGCAGGTCCTCGACCGGGTACCGGGGCGCGTCGGGGAAGTCGTTTATCGCGACGACGAACGGAACACCGCGTTCCTCCAGCCGGCCGATCACGTCGAAGCTGACCTCCAGCCGGCGGGTGTCGATCAGCACGACCGCGCCGAGCGCTCCCTCGAAGAGGCCGTTCCACAGGAACCAGAAGCGCTCCTGGCCCGGAGTACCGAACAGGTAGAGGACCAGTTGGTCGGTGATGGAGATCCGGCCGAAGTCCATGGCCACGGTGGTGGCCGTCTTGGTCTCGGACCCGTAGTTGTCGTCGACTCCGATGCCGGCCTGCGTCATGGTCTCCTCGGTCGTCAGCGGCTTGATCTCGCTGACGGAGCCCACCATGGTCGTCTTGCCGACTCCGAAGCCGCCCACGATCACGATCTTCACCGCCGCCTGCGCGGTGTGCGGCAGGTGGTCCTCGGCGCGAGGACCCGTGACGGTGTCAGAGCTTTTGAAGTCCATGCATCACCGCTTCGAGGAGGGAACGGTCGGGGAGCGCCTGACGGACGATCGGGGCGCGCGCCTGTACCAGTTCGGCCGCCAGCAGCTCGGTGAGCAGGACGGTCACCACGCTGAACGGCAGATTGAGATAGGCCGAGATCTCGGCCACGGACAAAGGGGCCCTGCACAGCCGCAGCAGCGCCGACTGCTCCGGCTGGGTGGCGGGCTGCGGTGGGGCGGCACGTGTCACGACCAGCGTGACCAGGTCGAGCTCGGCCCGGTCGCCGGCGTCACCGCCGCCGGTGAGCACGTACAGCCGCTCGGGGTTCTTCGGTTTGCCCTGGTCGTCCTCCCCCTCGCGGCCTTCCGAGCCGGCGAGGGGGAGGACCGCTGCGGGAGGTTCCGGGGGCCGCTCCTTGGGTTGGCGCCGCCGGCGTTGCGGAGGAGTCATACGGTCTGCCCGTTGCGCCGCGGCGGACTCGTCAGATGGGCGCCGATCCGTACGACGAGGTCGCGCATGCGGTTGCTCATCAGCCCGGGTTCCGCGGTCTGGTTGGCGAGTACCGCGAGATAGGCGTTGGGGCCCGCCGACATCAGGTAGAAGTAGCCGCCGTTGATCTCGATGATGACCATCCGCATCCGGCCGTCGCTTCTCGGGATCTCGCCGGCGACGGCCCCGGCCAGGCTCTGCAGGCCCGCGCAGGCCGCGGCGACCCGGTCGGCCGCGTCCGGGTCGCCGCCGTAGCGGGCGATGCGCAGTCCGTCGGCGGAGAGCACCACGATCTGCTGGATGCCCGGCACTCCGTCGGCGAGTTCCTTGAGCATCCAGTCGAAGTTGGCTCGCTGCTGGATCACTTGAGGTCCCCCTCGTCGTCGGCCTCGGCAGGGGCCGGCTGGTTGTCCGTGCTGAATGCGGTCGGGTCAGGGTCACCCTTGAGTCCGTTCATGAACGCCTCGACCCACAGGCCGGGTTCGGGCTCCTTCTCGTCCGGTTCGGGCTCGGGTTCCGGCTCCCACGGGTCGGCGCCGCCGGCTGCCTCCCGCTCCGCGCGGGCCGCCTCGGCGTAGCGCTGGCTGAGCGGGACCTTGACCCGGCTGCGGCGCTGCGGCAGACCGCCCGGCGTCCATTCGGTGACCACCGGGACGTCGTCCTCGCGGGGGTCGCCGCTCGACGAGGGGATCCGGGGACCGGTGGTCGGCCGGCGCTTCTTGGGCTTGCGCGCCGGACCCTCGACCCCTCCGTTGTCGATGCCGGCCACGGAGGTGGCTCCGATGCCGTGCGCGAGACCGGGGGCGAAGTCGTCGGTGAGCATGGCGCGCGGTGCGACGATGACGGCGCGGACGCCGCCGTACGCGGACTGCCGCAGCGAGATCTGCATGTTGTACATCTGCGCGAGTCGTCCGACGACGGCCATGCCGAGCCGGGGCGCCTGGCCCATGACGTTCGGGTCGACACCCGCCGCGGCCAGCCGGAGCAGCTCCTCGATCTTGCCGCGGGCCTCGTCGCTGAGGCTGACGCCGCCGTCCTCGATCTCGATGGCGACGCCGGTCTGCACCTCGATCGCGGTGACGTGCACCCTGGTGTGCGGGGGCGAGTACCGGGTGGCGTTGTCCAGGAGCTCGGCCAGGGCGTGGATGAGCGGTTCGACGGACACGCCCGTGACGGCGACGTCGACGATGTTGTGCAGCTCGATGCGCCGGTACTCCAGGATGCGCGACATCGCGCCGCGCAGCACGCTGAACAGCGGTACGGGCTCGGGCCATTGGCGTCCGGGACGGCCGCCGCCGAGCACCGCGATGGAGTCGGCGAGCCGGCCGATCAGCGCGGTGCCGTGGTCGATGCGCAGCAGGTCGTCGAAGACCTCGGGGTTGCGCCCGTGGTCCTCCTCCATCTCTCGGAGTTCGTTGTTCTGCTGGTGGACGATGGCCTGGACGCGCCGGGCGATGTTGACGAAGGAGCGCTGCGCGGCGTCGCGCATCGACTCCTCGGTGTCGACGATCTTGAGCAGTTTCTTCAGCAAGTCCTTCTGGGACTTGGGGATGTCGCGGAGGTCCGGGTTGTCGCGGCCCAGGGTCCGCACGACCTCCGAGGGGGAGTCCCCGTCGTGCAGTCGGTCGAGCGCGTAGGGCAGGGTCTCCTGGGTGAACCGCACGATCTCCTGGTCGTGGGCGGCGACGCGCTGTTCCAGGGAGGCGGCTCGGCCCGCGAACTCGGCCCGCAGGTCGCGGGCGACACGGCCGCGACGGACCGCTTCGCCGCCGATCGCGATGACCAGCAGCGTGGCGAAGCCGCCGCACAGGGCGACCGCGCCCCGGGCCGGCTCGGTCACCGCCGCGACTGCGGCGCCGGTCGCCACCGCCATCAGTATGGCCGGCAGCAACAGCACGCGCGCGTAGGGAAGTTCACTGTCACCGGGAGGCGATTGAACACTCACCATGTATGCCCTCTGAGACAAGTCGGCTGGGGGGTGCGGGAGGTATGTGGGGGAAACGTCATGGATCGACACGGATCAAACGAGATCTTCGGAACTTTTGGGAACAAGCGCACGAATACATCCCAACTCGGTGCGCTGCGGGCGAGCTTAGTCCGACCGGATCAACGCTGTGTCATATTCAGCAAGCGCCTGAAACCGCCCATAGGACTGGAGTACCCTCAGCCCCATTTACACGCTGTGCCCCCATGCGTACACGCTGCGTGATGACGTGCGGGCTCGCGAAAACCCCCGATCGCCGCACGGAAGCGACGCCGGAGAGACGCCGGAGCGGTGGCGGAGCGACGCCGGAGCGGCCGTGGAGCGGCGACGAGAGGGCGAGGTGAGGCGGCGGTGAGGGCTCAGATTCCGGCGATGCGCAGCGCCGCGTCCGCCGTGGCCTCGGCGAACGCCGAGACGGGGCGCTGCGGGTCCGAGCGGTGCACGAGGATGACTCCCTCGATCAGCCCGAACAGCAGATCCGTCCGCAGATCCAGCTCGGTCTTGGCGAGCGCGCCGCCGGCCGCCGTGGCGGCGAGCAACTGACGGTAGGTGTCCTTGAGTTCGGCGCGTACGGCATGGAAGCCGGCGAAGCGTTCCGTGCGCACCTCGGGAAGCAGATAGAGACCGCCGAGGTTGTGCGGGCCCCCGCAGAGCACTTCCACGTCGGTGCGGCACAGTTCCCACAGCCGACCCTCCGCCGGCGCCGTGTCATCGGCGAGGAGCTCGCGCGCGAAGGCCAGCGAGGGCGTGACCGTGGACTCCAGGAGCTCGGCGAGCAGCTCCTCCTTGCCGGACACGTAGTGGTACATGGACGCCTGGCGCATCCCCGCCCGTTCGGCGACGGCGCGGGTGGTGGTGGCCGCGTATCCCCGGGTCGTGAACAACTCGGCCGCCGCGTCGAGCAGTTCGGCGCGTGGCGTCAGCCCGCTGTCCGGCCGTTGCGCGGCCCGTGGCCTGCCGACCCGTCGTCCGCCACCCGTTCCCATGCGTTCGATCCTCGCACACCCGACGTGCGCCGACCGGCGGCGCGACGCGCGCGAGAAGGACGGGCGGCGGCGCCCTCACCGGGCCGCCCCCGGCGGAGCGCCCCGGTGAGGGACAGGTAACCACCCGGCAACACGAGGGACATGGCCGCGACCCACCCCGCCCCTAATTTCTGTCAAGCGACAGAAATGACCCAGGAGCCGGAGGACCCGCGATGGCGACAGCGACCACCTACGGAGCACGCGACCACGCCCGCGCCCAGCAGGGAACCCGTGCGGAGGCCATGCCCGTGGTCCCCGCGGGCGACTGGCCCGCGCCGCCCTGCGAGGCGGGCCATCTGGTGTGGGCGGAGACCGTGGCGGGCGGCAACTACACGCACAAGGTGCTGGCCCGGGGCACCGAACTGCGGCTGACCGACCTCACCGGCGACGCCTGCGCGCATCTGCTGCTGTACGTCGCGGACCGCCCGTGGGAACGCCTGAACGTCGCCGACACCGTCAAGGTCCAGTGGAACGCCTATCTGGGCCAGGGGCAGTTGCTCCTCTCCGACCAGGGCCGCGTGCTGGCCTCGGTGGTCACCGACTCCTCCGGACGGCACGACGCCCTGTGCGGCACCTCCACGCTCGTACGCAACACCGAGCGGTACGGGGACGGCACTCCGCAGTCCGCGTCCCCGGCCGGGCGCGAGCTGTTCAAGCTGGCCGCCGCCAAGAACGGGCTCGGGCCCCGCGACCTGCCGCCCTCGCTCTCCTTCTTCCAGGGGGTGGAGATCCGCGACGACGGCTCACTCGACTTCACCGGCTCGGCCGGAGCGGGTGGCAGCGTCACCCTGCGCGCCGAGCAGGACGTCACCGTACTGATGGCGAACGTGCCGCACCCGGCCGATCCTCGCCCCGCCTACACGAGCGGCCCCCTGGAGGTGCTGGCCTGGCGCGCACGGGCGACCGCGGCGGGCGACCCGCTGTGGGAGGCCACGCCCGAAGGCCGCCGCGCGTTCCTCAACACCGCCGAACACCTTGCCACGAGGGGGCTCGCATGACGCACGTCACCGTCCCGGCCAGGGCCGCCTGGTCCGCCGTCGTCCGCGCGGGCGAGACGCTCACCGTCACCGATCTGCACGGCAACCAGGCCGTCGACTTCCTGGTGTACGACGCCGGGGACACCTCCGTCCGCTACAGCGCGCCCGACACCATCCAGGCGCAGGGGAACATCTTCCTGACCACGGGCAGTGTGCTGATGTCGAACGAGCACACCCCGCTGATGACGGTCGTCGAGGACGAGGTCGGCCGGCACGACACGGTCGGCGGCGCCTGCTCCAAGGAGTCCAACACCCTGCGGTACGGACACCACACCTGGTCCCAGCACGCCTGCGTGGACAACTTCCTCGCGGAAGGCGCCCGTTACGGCCTCGGCAAACGCGATCTCGTCTCGAACATCAACTGGTACATGAACGTGCCGGTCGAGAAGGACGGCACCCTCGGCATCGTCGACGGCATCTCCGCGCCGGGACTGCGGCTGAGCCTGCGCGCCGACCGCGAGGTGATCGTGCTGGTCTCCAACTGCCCTCAGATCAACAACCCGTGCAACGGCTTCGAACCGACGGCGGTCGCGATGACGATCGGGGCGTCCGCATGACCTTCGACACCCTGCTGATCGCCAACCGCGGCGAGATCGCCGTCCGGATCATCCGGACCGCCCGCGAACTGGGCCTGCGCACGGTCGCCGTGTACTCCGACGCCGACCGCGCCGCGCCCCACGTCCGGCTCGCCGACGAGGCCGTACGCCTCGGCCCGGCCCCCGCGAAGGAGTCCTACCTCGACGGCGACCTGGTCCTGAAGGCGGCCAAGGACACCGGGGCCGGGGCCATCCACCCCGGGTACGGCTTCCTGTCCGAGGACGCCGCGTTCGCGCGGCGCTGCGAGGACGCCGGGATCGTGTTCGTCGGACCGACGCCGGAACAGCTGGAGCTGTTCGGCGCCAAGCACACGGCGCGGGCCGCCGCCGAGGCCGCGGGAGTGCCGCTGGCGCCGGGCACGGGGCTGCTCGCCGGCCTTCCCGAGGCCCTCGACGCGGCCGGGAGCATCGGCTATCCCGTCATGCTCAAGGCCACCGGCGGGGGCGGTGGCATCGGCATGTCGGCATGTCGATCCGCCGATGAACTGACCGAGGCCTGGGACCGGGTGCAGCGCGTCGCGGCGGCCTCCTTCTCCTCCGCCGGGGTCTTCCTCGAACGCCTCGTCGAGCACGCCCGCCATGTCGAGGTGCAGGTCTTCGGCGACGGCCGGGGCCGGGTCGTCACCTTCGGCGACCGCGACTGCTCGCTCCAGCGCCGCAACCAGAAGGTCCTGGAGGAGGCCCCCGCCCCGGGCCTGCCCTCCCCCGTGCGCGACCGACTGGCCTCCGCCGCCCGCGAGTTGTGCGCCTCGGTCGGCTACCGCTCGGCCGGTACCGTCGAGTTCGTCTACGACGCCGCCCGCGAGGAGGCGTACTTCCTGGAGGTCAACACCCGTCTCCAGGTGGAGCATCCGGTCACCGAGGAGATCTACGGCGTCGACCTGGTCGCCTGGATGCTGCGCCTCGCGAGAGGCGAGTCCGATGTCGTACGCGATCCCGGCGAGCCCCGCGGTCACGCCGTCGAGGCACGGGTGTACGCCGAGGACCCCTCACGCGAACACCGGCCGAGCGCGGGCCTGTTGACCCGGGTGGAGTTCCCCGGCGGGGTCCGGGTGGACGGCTGGGTCGAGACGGGCACCGAGGTGACCACCTCGTACGACCCGATGCTCGCGAAGATCATCGCCTACGGGCCGGACCGGGCGCACGCCCTGGAACGGCTCGACGAGGCCCTGGCCAGGACCCGGGTGGACGGGATCGAGACGAACCTCGGTCTGGTGCGGGCCGCGCTCGCCGAACCGTCCTTCCGGCGGGCCGGGCACTCGACGGCCACTCTGGCCGACGTCCGCGACCCCACCCCGCGCGTCGAGGTCGTCTCCGGCGGCACGCTCACCACCGTGCAGGACTGGCCCGGCCGCACCGGCTACTGGCAGGTCGGGGTACCGCCGTGCGGCCCGATGGACGACCTGTCCTTCCGGCTCGGCAACCGGGCGCTCGGCAACCCCGAGGGTGCACCGGGTCTCGAATGCACCCTGCAGGGACCGGCGTTGCGGTTCACCCACGCCACGACGGTCTGTGTCACGGGCGCTCCCGCGCCGGTCACCGTGGACGGATCGGCGGTCGCCCAGTGGGAGCCCGTGACCGTGCCGGCCGGGGCGGTGCTGGAGGTCGGCGCGCCCACCGGGCACGGACTGCGCACCTATGTGCTGTTCGCGGGCGGCGGGCTGGACGTGCCCGCGTTCCTCGGAAGCGCCTCCACCTTCACCCTCGGCCGGTTCGGCGGCCACGGCGGCCGCACGCTGCGGACCGGCGACGTCCTGCACGGCGGCGCCGCCACGGCGGCCGGGGCACCCGTGCCCCCCGCGGAACGCCCCCGCTTCACGGCCGAGTGGCGGGTCGGCGCCCTCGAAGGACCGCACGCCGCGCCCGAGTTCTTCACCGAGGACGACATCCACGACTTCTACGCCGCGGACTGGAAGGTCCACTTCAACTCGGCCCGTACCGGCGTGCGGCTCATCGGACCGAAGCCCCGCTGGGCCCGCACGGACGGCGGCGAGGCCGGGCTTCACCCCTCGAACATCCACGACACTCCCTATTCGGTCGGAGCCGTCGACTACACCGGCGACATGCCGGTGCTGCTCGGCCCGGACGGCCCCTCGCTCGGCGGCTTCGTCTGCCCGGCGACCGTCGTCAGCACGGAGCGCTGGAAGCTCGGCCAGTTCCGCCCCGGCGACACCGTCCGCTTCGCCCCGCTGGCCGACGACGGTTCACAGCGGCCCGCGATCGTCGACGGCGGTGTACTCGCCCGCGACGGCGATGTGACGTACCGCCGCAGCGGCGACGACAACCTGCTGGTCGAGTTCGGTCCCATGCAACTGGACCTCGCCCTGCGCATGCGGGTCCACGCCCTGATGGAGGCGGTGACCGAGGCCGCGCTCGACGGTGTCACGGATCTGACGCCGGGCATCCGCTCCCTCCAGATCCAGGCGGACCCGCGCCGGCTCCCCCAGCGCGAACTCCTGGACACCGTACGGCGCACGGTCCGCGCGCTCCCGCCGAGCGACCAGCTCGTCGTCCCCTCCCGCACCGTCCATCTCCCGCTGTCCTGGGACGACCCGGCCACCCGCGAGGCCATCGCCCGCTACATGGCCGGTGTCCGCGACGACGCGCCCTGGTGCCCGTGGAACATCGAGTTCATCCGCCGCGTGAACGGCCTGGACTCGGTGGACGACGTGTACCGCACGGTCTTCGACGCGGAGTACCTGGTCCTCGGCCTGGGCGATGTCTACCTGGGCGCCCCGGTCGCCACCCCGCTCGACCCCCGCCACCGGCTCGTCACCACCAAGTACAACCCCGCCCGCACCTGGACCGCCGAGAACTCCGTCGGGATCGGCGGCGCCTACCTCTGCGTCTACGGCATGGAGGGCCCCGGCGGCTACCAGTTCGTCGGCCGTACGACCCAGGTGTGGTCGGGCTGGCAGCAGCGCGGCGCGTTCGAGCCGGGCTCGCCCTGGCTGCTGCGCTTCTTCGACCGGATCAAGTGGTACCCGGTGGAGGCTGACGAACTCCTGGAACTGCGCGCCGACATCATCTCCGGCCGCTTCGTGCCGCGCGTCGAGGAGGGCACCTTCTCGCTGGCCGCGTACGAGGACTTCCTCGCCGAGAACGCCGAGTCCATCGCGGAGTTCCGCTCCCGGCAGGGAGGCGCCTTCTCCGCCGAACGGGACGCCTGGGAGGCGGCGGGCGAGTTCACCCGCGCCGAGACGGCCGGGGTCCCGGCGGCGCCGGCCGTCGAGGTGAGTGTCCCGGAGGGCGGCCGGCTGATCGAGGCCGAGTTCGCCGCGTCGGTGTGGCAGCTGAACGTGAAGCCGGGCGAGCGGGTGACGGCGGGGCAGCCTCTGCTGGCCCTGGAGGCGATGAAGATGGAGTCCCGTGTCCCCGCCCCGGTCGACGGCGTGGTCCAGCGGATCCTCGCCAGACCGGGCGACCAGGTGGAGGCGGGCACGGCCCTGCTGGTCCTCGCTCCCCCGGAGACCCCGACCCCCTGACCCCACTGACCCAGCACCGCCACCCGACCCGCCACCCGCACGAGCCGCGCCGCGCCGCGCCGATACGGCACCGGGCCCGCACCCGTACCCGTACAAGGAGTTCCGATGTCCGCCCTCACCCGAGTCCGCCTGGCGTACGCCCGTATCGAGGCCGCGGACCGCCCCGAGATCTGGATCGACCTGCGCCCCCGGCCGGAGGCCGAGAGCGAGGCCCGTGCCGTGGACGCCCGGGTCGCCGCGGGCGAGCACCTCCCGCTCGCCGGCACGGTGTTCGCCGCGAAGGGCAACATCGACGTGGCGGGCCTGCCCACCACCGCCGGCTGCCCGGCCTACGCGTACACGCCGGAGGCCGACGCCCCCGCGGTCGCCCGCCTCCGCGCCGCCGGAGCGGTCGTTCTCGGCACCACGAACCTCGACCAGTTCGCCACCGGCCTGGTCGGCACCCGCTCTCCGCACGGCGCGGTCCGCGGCGCCCTGGACCCGGAAAGGATCAGCGGCGGCTCCAGCTCGGGATCCGCGGTGGCGGTGGCTCTCGGCATCGTCGACCTGGCCCTCGGCACGGACACCGCCGGCTCCGGCCGCGTCCCCGCCGCGTTCAACGGCATCGTCGGCCTCAAACCGACCCGTGGCCTGGTGCCGACGACCGGCGTCGTCCCCGCCTGCGCCTCCCTGGACTGCGTGACCGTGTTCGCCCGCACCCTCCCGGAGGCCGAACAGGCCCTCGCGTACATGGCGTCCCCTTCCGGTCGCGAACTCCCCCCGCTCCCCCAGCGCGCCCCCGGCCCCTGGCGCGTCGCCGTCCCTCCGACGGAACAGCTCGGCGAACTGGACGAGGGCTGGGCCGAGGCGTACGAGGCGGCGGCCGGGCGGCTCGTGGCGGCGGGGGCCGAGGTCCGCACCCTCGACCTCACGCCCTTCACCGAGGCGGCCGCGATGCTCTACGAGGGCGCCTTCGTCGCCGAGCGCTACACGGCGGTGGGGAGCTTTGTCGACAAGCTGACCGCCGAGGGCGGTGCGGGTCTCGACCCGACCGTCGCGGGGATCATCACCCGCGCCCGGGACATCCCCGCGCACCAGTTGTACGCCGACCAGGAACGGCTGGCCTCCCTGCGGGCCCGGGCGCTCAGCGAACTGGCCGACGCCGACGCGCTGCTCCTGCCCACCGCGCCCGGCCATCCCACCCTGGCCGAGGTCGCCGCCGACCCGCTGGGCGCCAACGCCCGGCTGGGCCGCTTCACCAACTCCACGAACCTCTTCGACCTGGCGGCCGTCGCCGTCCCGGCCGGCCGGACACCCGCAGGACTTCCCTTCGGCGTGATGCTGATCGGCCCGGCGTTCACCGACGAGCGGCTCGCCCGGATCGCCCGCTCGCTGGAACCGGAGATGCGCCTCGCCGTGGTCGGCGCGCATCTGTCCGGCCAGCCGCTCAACCCGCAACTGCTGTCCCTGGGCGCCCGCCTGGACCGTACGACCACCACCGCCCCCGTCTACCGCCTGCACGCCCTGGCCACCAGCCCGCCGAAGCCGGGCCTCGTGCATGTCGGCGCGGGCGGCGCCGCCGTCGAGGCCGAGGTGTGGAGTCTCCCGGCGGACGGTCTCGGACGCCTGCTGGCGGCGCTCCCCCGCCCGATGGCACTGGGCAGCGTGGAACTGGCCGACGGCAGCAGCGTGCCCGGCTTCCTCTGCGAACCCGGCGCGCTGGACGGCGCGCCCGACATCACGGAGTACGGAGGCTGGCGCGCGTACGTGAGCCGCCACCCGGACCACTGACCCACCCGTGCCCCCACCGGCACCCGTCCGGCACGGGCACGGGACCGTCAGCCGCATCCCGCCGAGACGGACGCGTGCCGCCGGTTTCACCCCGGCGGCACGGGACCGGAACCGCGGGCCGCACCCACCGGAAACGGGCGGGCGGTCGTGGGCCGCGTCTCGCGAGACGGGCGCGGGGTCGCCGGGTGAACCCCGCCGGACCAGCCAGGGAGCCGTCCGCCGCGTCACACCGAACGGGCGTGGAGCCGACCTCAGCACCCCGCCGGAACAAGCGCGGCCGGTGAGGTGCCGCCCCCGGACAGCAGGGGGTGGCATCCCACCGGCCGTGTCGGCTCGGCCCGCCACACCGGCGGACGGGCCGCCGCCCGTCAGCCCACCGACGAGTAGGCGACCACCCCGCGCAGCAGTCCGTCGACGGCCTTGCGCGCGTTCTTCGAGACCGTCGACCTCTCGCCGCCCGAGACGGGCGCGGCGGCCGCGATCTGGCCGAGGACGTCGATGACCTGCTTGCACCAGCGCACGAAGTCACCGGCGGGCATCTCGGCCTCGCGCAGCACCTCGTCGAGGCCCTTGCCGGACGCCCATTCGTGGGCGGCCCAGGCGAAACCGAGGTCCGGCTCGCGCTGGCCGACGCCCTCGGTCTGGTTGATCCCGAAGTCCTCCTCCAGGGCGTCGAGCCGGCCCCAGATACGCACCATCTCGCCCAGCGCGGCCTTGGCCTTGCCGGACGGCACCTTCGGCGCCATGGCGTCGTCGGCGACCCTGGACTCGTACACCAACGCCGAGACGCAGGCGGCCAGTTCGGCCGGCGAGAGGCCGTCCCAGATGCCGGCGCGCAGGCATTCGCTGGCCAGCAGGTCGAGTTCGCCGTACAGCCGGGCGAGCCGCTTGCCGTGCTCGGTGACCTCGTCGGAACGCAGATAGTCCAACTCGGTGAGGAGGGCGACGATCCGGTCGAAGGTGCGGGCGATGGTGTTCGTCCGGCCCTCGATCCGGCGTTCCAGCTGCGTGGTGTCGCGCTGCAGCCGGTGGTAGCGCTCGGCCCAACGGGCATGGTCCTCGCGGTCGTTGCACCCGTGGCAGGGGTGCGCGCGGATCTCCGTGCGCAGCCGGGCGATCTCGCGGTCGTCGGCGGCCTCGGCGCGCTTCCTGCGGTGCCGGTCCGGGACGAGGTGCCCGGCCTTGGTCCGCAGCGCGGACGCCAGGTCCCGACGGGACTGCGGCGAACGCGCGTTGAACGACTTGGGGATCCGCATCCGGTCGAGCGCCTCGACCGGCACCGGGAAGTCCATCGAGGCCAGCCTCTTCACCTGGCGCTCGGCTGTGAGCACCAGGGGACGCGGTCCGTCGTGCTGCTCGAAGCCCCGGTGACCGTTGGACCGGCCGGCGGGCAGCCCGGGGTCCAGCACCAGCGCCAGTCCGGCGTACTTGCCGGTCGGCACATGGATCACGTCTCCCGGCTTCAGCTTCTCCAGGGCGACGGCAGCCTCGGCACGGCGCTCCGTCATGCCCCGCCGGGCCAGCTCGGTCTCGCGGTCCTTGAGTTCGCGGCGCAGGGTCATGTACGCGTCGAAGTCGCCCAGGTGGCAGGTCATCGACTCCTTGTAGCCTTCGAGACCCTCCTCGTTGCGCTGCACCTGCCGGGAGATCCCGACGACCGACTTGTCGGCCTGGAACTGCGCGAAGGACGTCTCCAGGAGCTCGCGCGAGCGGTGCCGCCCGAACTGCTCGACGAGGTTCACCGCCATGTTGTACGACGGCTTGAAGCTGGAGCGCAGCGGATAGGTGCGGGTGCCCGCGAGTCCCGCGAGGTGCTCGGGGCTGAAGCCGCGCTGCCACAGCACGACCGCGTGGCCCTCGATGTCGATGCCCCGGCGGCCCGCACGGCCGGTCAGCTGGGTGTACTCGCCGGGGGTGATGTCGGCGTGCTGCTCGCCGTTCCACTTGACGAGCTTCTCCAGCACCACCGAGCGGGCGGGCATGTTGATGCCCAGCGCGAGGGTCTCCGTCGCGAAGACCGCCTTGACGAGGCCGCGGACGAAGAGTTCCTCGACGACCTCCTTGAAGGTGGGCAGCATGCCCGCGTGGTGGGCCGCGATGCCGCGCTCCAGGCCCTCCAGCCACTCGAAGTAGCCGAGGACGTGCAGGTCCTCGTCCGGGATGGAGGCGGTGCGCTCCTCGACGAGTTCACGGACTCGCGCGCGCGCCGCGTCGTCGTTCAGCCGCAGGCCCGCGTGCAGGCACTGCTGCACGGCGGCCTCGCAGGCCGCGCGGCTGAAGATGAACGTGATGGCGGGCAGCAGCCCTTCGGACTCGAGCCGCTCGATGACCTCGGGGCGGCCGGGCGTCCAGATGCGCGAGCGCTGTCTGCGCTCCCGCTCCCGGTCGGCCTCGCGCATGGCGCGGCCCCGCCTGCGGTCCTGGTACGACGGACGGCTCGCCTCCATGCGCGCCATGCGCGTGAGGTCGGGGTTGACGGCCTTGCGCTGGCCCTCGCCCTCCTCGAAGAGGTCGTACATCCGCCGGCCGGCCAGCACGTGCTGGAACAGCGGGACGGGCCGGTGCTCGGAGACGATCACCTGGGTGTCGCCGCGCACGGTGTCCAGCCAGTCGCCGAACTCCTCCGCGTTCGACACCGTCGCCGACAGTGACACCAGGGTCACCGACTCGGGGAGGTGGATGATCACTTCCTCCCACACGGCGCCGCGGAAGCGGTCGGAGAGGTAGTGCACCTCGTCCATCACGACATGGCCGAGTCCGAGGAGGGTCTGTGACCCCGCGTACAGCATGTTGCGCAGGACCTCGGTCGTCATGACGACCACCGGTGCCTCGGAGTTGACGCTGTTGTCACCGGTGAGCAGGCCGACCTTGTCCGCGCCGTAACGGCGGCACAGGTCGGCGTACTTCTGGTTGGAGAGTGCCTTGATCGGCGTCGTGTAGAAGCACTTCTTGCCCTGCTGGAGGGCGAGGTGGACGGCGAACTCGCCGACGATCGTCTTGCCCGAGCCGGTGGGCGCGGCCACCAGCACTCCCTTGCCCGCTTCGAGTGCCTTGCAGGCCTCGATCTGGAAGGGGTCGAGGCCGAAGTCGTACATCTCGCGGAAGGAGCCGAGCGCGGTGGCCTGCTCGGCAGCGCGCCTGCGTGCTGCCGCGTACCGCTCGGCCGGAGAGAGATCCTCTGTCATCGTGCTTTCGAGACTACCGGGAGCCACTGACATGAGGACGATCATTATCCGTATCAGATGCCGTGAAACCTCGGATCCGCGCAGCTCAGGGAAGGGCGACGCGTACGGCTGCCGGTATGCACTCCGCCGTGAGGGGCAGCGGTCCGAGCGGCTCGCCGTCGGCGTACGCGGTGATGCCCTCGGCGAGGAGTTCGACGCGGGCCGCCCGGAACACGCTCACCACGGGATGGTCGACGTGGGTGCCCCGGTAGACCCTCGGGAAGATCTTGAGAAGCGTCGCCCGGGTGCAGTCCCCGACCACCGTGATGTCGAACAGCCCGTCATCGAGGTCCGCGCCGGGGCAGATCCTCATGCCGCCGCCGTACGACGATCCGTTGCCGACGGCCACGAGCGTCGCCTCGATCTCCCGGGTCTCTCCGTCGTCCAGCGTGACGCGGTACGGGAAGGGCCGGAAGGCGGCCAGCTCGGCGAGCATGGCGACGTCGTACTTGAAGCGGCCGACGGGCAGCCGCATCCGGTTCCCGCGGTCGTTGACCCGGGAGTCGAACCCGGAGGCGAGGACGGTGCCGAACCAGGTGCCGTTCACCCGGCCCAGGTCGACGTCACGCAGCCGGCCGGTCCCGAGGGACTCGGCGATCAGGCGTCCCGCGGCCGCCGGGTCGCCCATCGGCAGGCCGAGGGCGCGCGCGAAGTCGTTGCCCGTCCCGGCGGCGACCAGACCGAACGGGGTGCGGGTCCCGGCGACGGCCTGAAGGGCGAGGTTCGCCATGCCGTCACCGCCGACCGCGACGAGGGCGCCGGTGCCGCCGGCGACCGCCTCGCGCGCACGCGCGAGCGCGTCCGCCGCGTTCTCGCCGAGCACGGTCCGCACGGAGAATCCCGCGGCACGCAAAGCGGAAGCGGCCGGCAGCGCCGCGTGGGCGCCCCGGCCGCGGCCCGCGGTGGGGTTGACGAAGAGGGTGATCTCGCTGGTCACAGGCTGACCCTACGAGGTACCGGGCTTCGTCAGGTCACGTCGTCATAACCGTTCACCCGGTCCGAGCTCGCCTGCTCCGGAAGGGTCCGGGGCGCCGTCACGTCCTCGATGCCGCCGATGTCCTCGGGGGTGAGGTCGAGATCGGAGGCCTCGTCGTCAGCGGGCCCCGACTCGTCGCGCCGGCGCTTGCGCCGGTCGTTGAGCAGCGAGAAGACGACCGCGCCGAAGTACAGGATCCAGATCGGCCCGGCGAGCGCCATCATGGTCAGCGGGTCGGTGCTGGGAGTGGCGACGGCGGCGAAGACCGTGATGCCGATGATCATGCCGCGCCACCAGCCGAGCATGCGCTGACCGGTGAGGATGCCCGTGAGGTTGAGCATCACCAGGAGCAGCGGCAGCTCGAAGGAGAGACCGAAGACCACCACCATGCGCGTGACCAGGTCGAGCAGATCGTCCAGCGGCAGAAGGTTCTTGACGCCGCTCGGCGTGAACTGCATCAGCACCTTCGCCGTGGTGGGGAGCACCTTGTAGGCGAAGAAGGCGCCGCCGAAGAACAGCGGGACGCCGGTACCGACGAACGCGTACGCGTACTTCTTCTCACTCCTGTGCAGACCCGGCGCGACGAACGCCCAGAGCTGGTAGAGCCAGATCGGCGAGGCGAGCACGACGCCCGCCATCAAGGAGACCTTCAGCGCCAGGGTGAACGGGGCGAGCAGACCGTTGATGGTGATCTGCGCGCACTGATGATTCTTGGGCGCCTTCGCCAGCTCGGCGAAGGTCTCCGGACACCCGATGGAGTCCAGGACCGGCTTGGTGAAGAAGTTGATGATGCTGTTGTAGTAGAAGGCCGCGACGATCGTCACTATGACGATGGCCAGCACCGCCTTCGCGAGCCGGTTGCGGAGCTCGCGAAGATGGTCCGCGAGGGGCATCCGCCCCTCGGGGTCCTTCTCCGTGTTGCGGGCAGACTTGAGCAACCCACATCCTCATCTCATGCGGCGGGCCGGAGGTCACCGGCCCTGCGTTCAGCGCTGGGTCGTGTCCGTCGGCTCGTTGACCGGACGCGAGCTGGTCACGTCGCCGGGAGCGGCCTGGATGGTGCGCTGAGCGGGGGTCTGCTCGTCGGTGCTGGGCGGGCCGGCCGGGGCCGGGGTGCTGCCCTCTTCCTTCATCGCCTTGGCCTCGCTCTTGAGGATCCGGGCGGACTTGCCGAGGGAGCGCGCCATGTCCGGAAGCTTCTTCGCGCCGAACAGCAGGACGATGACGACGAGGATGAGAATGATCTCGGGAGCTCCGAGCCTTCCGAACATAAGTCTTTACCTTCTCACCGAGGCTGCATGGTCGGGGTGCTGTCCGATCGATCGGACAGGTGTCCGATCATCGTGATGCCAGCGATCGTAACGCTCAGGGGTGAACGCGGGGCAATCCCTGTGCGTACTCCCAGTTCGCGACCCGCGCCTCATTCTCCGGGCCGCGCCCCTGAGCGTACCTGGCCCCGGCATGAAGTCGACAGGCTGGCGTGACGCATTGCGCATCCGTGGAGCGACTCATACCGCATCCACAGAACGTGCGGCCACCGCGGCGGCGCGTTCCAGGTCATCGGCGGCCGTGCCGATACGGCGCGCGGAGTCGGCCACCTGCCGGCCCAGACGCTCCGCTTCCAGAAAGACACGGACGGCGAGCACTCCGAGAACCGTGATTCCCAGAAAGCCCGCGGCGATCGCAAACATCGGCCAGAACATGACGACGACCCTAGAGGGTGGAGTGCACCCGCAGCGTGCGGACCCCGCCCCCGGTGAGCAGTTCGACGATGCGCTCCCCCGCGGGCTTGCGGACCGCGGAGCCGCACGCGGGGCAGGTGAACGAGTAGAACGTGGTGCGGCTGCTGGCGCCGATGGCCAGGCGCAGAGCGCCCGGCGTGAGCTCGAACCCGGCCCGGCAGTCGGGACAGGCGGCCTTGAACATCACCTCGACCGCCCGCCGCATCCCGGCGAAGGCGGCCCCGACGGTCATCTCCGATCCGCCCGAGGGCGACCCCGTCCGCCCCGGCCTGCCCGGCGCACCCGTGGGCGGCCCGGCGCGGCCCGCCATGGCGGGCGCCCCCTCGGGCGACCCGGTCCATCCCGGAGCCCCCGGCATCCCCGCGCGGCCGGGCGTCGCCGCCCGCCGCACCGCACCCGGCTTCTCCGAGGTGCCCGGCCTGCCCGGCGCACCCGACCTCGACGACGTGCTCAAAGTCCCTGCTCCCGCCCCTCGTACGGCCTGTCCCCCACCCCTTCGAGCCCGTCCGGCCCGTCATAGGCGGCGAGCGCCTCGCGGGCCGCACTCCGGGCGCTGTCCGCCAGGTCCTGCGGCGAGACGATCCGGCCGTCACCGCCGAGACGCAGGGCCAGCCGCCGCAGCGACGTGGGATCGGGGGTCCGCAAGGTGATACGCAGCCCGCCGTCCGGCAGCTCATCCGCGCTGTCGTGCGGGTAGTACTCGGCGACCCAGCGACCGCCGGGACCGACCTCGACGACCACCTCGGGATCCTCGGCCGCGGGCTGGACCAGCCCCTCCGAGAGGTCCCGCAGCTCGATCTCGGGAGGCGCGGACGGCTCGTCCAGGATGCGGATCTCGGCCACCCGGTCGAGCCGGAAGGTGCGCCGCGCCTCGGAGCGGCGGCACCAGGCCTCCACGTAGGTGTGACCGACGCTGACCAGGCGGATCGGGTCGATCTCGCGCTCGCTCAGCTCGTCCCGCGAGGGCGAGTAGTAGCGGATCCACAGCCGGCGTCGCTCGGAGATCGCCCGGTCCACGTCGGCGAAGACACCGCCCTCGGACTCGAAGGTCACCGACAGCCGGGAACTGGCACTCGCCGCCTCCCCCGAGGCGGCCTCCACCTTGGCGGTGGCCCGCAGCAGCGCCTGCCGGTCGCCCTCGCGCAGACCGGGCAGCGTGGACACCGCGCGGGCGGCCACCAGCAGCGCGGTCGCCTCGTCGGCGGCGATCCGCAGCGGCTCCGCGACATCGTCGGGGTTGTGCCACCAGATCCGGTCGCCGTCCGTGTCGATGTCGAGCAGATCCCCGCCGCGGAAGCTGGTCCCGCACAGGGGCAGCACGTCCAGGTCGGAGATCAGCTCGTCCTCGGTGATCCCGAAGGCACGGGCGACATCGCCGACGCGCGCGCCGGGGCGCTCGCGCAGATACGTCACCAGGGAGAGCATCCGCCGGGTCTGGTCGATCGCGTTCGTGGGCCGAGCCGGTTTTCCTGCCACTTTCTTACTCTTCCCCTCAGCCCTTGGCCACGGCGCGCAGCCGGTCGAGCACATCGGCCCGCAGTTCGGTCGGCTCCAGGACCACCACGTCCGGGCCGAACTCGACGAGCCAGGCGTCCAGGCCGTGCCCGTACGGAATCTCCAACTCGTCCCATCCGCCGCCCAGTTCCCGTACGGAGACGGCCTTGGCCCGCAGCGGGTAGCCGGCGCCGGAGCGCAGCCGGATCAGCGCGGAGCGGTCGGTGATCTCCCCCGCCCAGCCGGCCACCGTCTCGCGCACGGTGACGACATCGGGCACCTCGGCCGTGTACCGCCCGGCGCGGGCACGGACCTTTCCGGTGATCCGGGAGAGCCGGAAGACGCGCTCGGCACCGCGGTCGCGGTCCCAGCCCGCGAGGTACCAGTGACCGCGCCAGCACTCCAGGGCCCAGGGCTCGACGTGCCGCGTCCCGGGGTGCGCGGCGGTGGCCTTGCGGTAGTCGAAGATCACCGGGCGGCGGTCGCGGCAGGCCAGCATCAAGGGCTCGAAGGCGCTCTCGTGGACCGGGATGTGCGGCTCCAGGGCACCGTGGGAACCGTACGGGTCCACGTCCTCGGGCAGACCGGCGGCGCGCAGTTTCTGCAGCGCCCCGCTGGCGGCACCGGCGAGCCGGGCCTGCTGCCACACCTTGGCGGCCAGACCGAGGGCGGCCGCCTCCTCGGCGTCGAGCGTGATGGGCGGCAGGCGGTTGCTGTCGCGGCGGGCCAGATAGCCGACCTCGCCGTCCAGGTTCTCCACCGTCTCGATGACCAGACCGAGTTCGCGCAGATCGTCCTTGTCCCGCTCGAACATCCGGTTGAAGGAGTCGTCCGACCCCGCTTCCAGATAGGCCTCGATGGACTCGCGGAGTTCGCGCTTGCTGAGCGGCCGCCGCGTCCCGAGCAGACACAGTGCGAGGTTCATCAGCCGCTCGGCCTTGGCAATGGCCATCGACGCCCTTCCTATGGTGCTTCCGACCGATGACCGTACCGCTCCGAAGTGTCGCGGCAAAAGCCGAGGGCCCATGCCCGGACAGGCATGGGCCCCAGATGATCGGATCCTGTCAGACCCTGATCACACGGCGTACGAAGATCGGACCGGACCCTTGGTCCATGATCCGCTCCTCATGGTCCGCTCCCGCCAGCGACCCGGACCCGGGTACGGTCCGGGGCCGGTCTCAGACCGCGACCAGGTCGCAGACGAAGATCAGCGTCTCGCCGGGCGCGATGGCACCGCCGGCGCCGCGGTCGCCGTACGCGAGGTGCGCCGGGATGACCAGCTGGCGACGACCGCCGACCTTCATGCCCTGCACGCCCTTGTCCCAGCCACTGATGACCTGGCCGACGCCGAGCTTGAACTCCAGCGGGGCGCCGCGGTTCCAGGAGGCGTCGAACTCCTCGCCGGTGGAGAAGGCCACACCCACGTAGTGGACCTTGACGAAGTCGCCCGCCTTGGCGACGGCGCCGTCGCCCTCCCAGATGTCCTTGATCTCGAGTTCCGCCGGGGGCTCGCCGCCCGGGAAGTCGATCTCGGGCTTCTCGATGCTCACGTCTTTGCTCCTGCTTGTGTACGTATGGGCAACACGGACAGTCTTACATCACCGACGGCGTTACATCTTCGCCAGGATGTCGACGGAGAAGACGAGCGTGGAGTCCTTCTTGATACCGCTGCCGGCCGGCGGGTTGTCGCCGTAGCCCAGCTTCGGCGGGATCACGATGAGGACGCGGCTGCCGACCTTCTTGCCGGTCAGGCCCTGCGCCCAGCCCTTGACGACCTGCTGGAGCGAGAACGACGTGAGCTGGTTCCGGCTGTACGTGGAATCGAACTCCTTGCCGGTGTCCCAGAGCACACCCTCGTACTGCACCAGGACGGCGCTGTCGGCCTTGACGACGTCACCGTCGCCCTCGATCACATAGTTCGCCACGAGCGCCGTGGGAGCCTTCGACTTCGGCACCGTGATCTTGGGGGCGGCACCGTCCGTGTTGGTCCCGACCTTCGGCAGCGCCGCGTCGCTCTGCGCCACGTTCTTGCCCTTGGCGGAGCTCTTCGAGTTGAACGTGGCCTCGATGTCGACCACGAAAACCAGCGTGTCGGTGCCCTTGATCCCCGCTTTCGCGTTGCCCTGAGTGCCGTAGCCCCAGGTCGGGGGGACGGACATCTCGACGCGGCTGCCGGCCTTCTTGCCCACCAGACCGTAACGCCAGCCGTCGATGATGCCGCCCTGCGCGAGCTGGATGACCAGCGGCGTCTTGCGGTCGTACGAGTTGTCGAAGACCTTCGCCGTGGCCCAGATCTGACCCAGGTAGTTGGCCTGGATGTAGTCGTTCTCCGCGACCGTCTGACCGCCGCCCGCGATGACCGTCCGCACCGCGAGGTCCTTCGACGGCTCCCCGGTGCCCTTGGCGACGGTCGGCTTCTCACCGAACTTCGTACCCGCGGTGATCGCCGGAAGCGGACCGTCGACGATCTTCGGCGGGGGCGGCGCGGAGGCCGCGGCAGAGGCCGAAGGCGACGGGCTGCTGCTGGACTTGGCCGTGTCTGACTTGCCGTCGTCACCGCATCCGGCGAGTGTGACCAGTCCAGCGGGTACGGAGAGAAGGAGTGAGCGTCGGCGCACGGTGGGGGCCTCGTATCGGTCGATCTTGGTTGATGGCGTGCGCGCAACTCTACGACGTGAGAAGAGCGCCGTACGGAAAACGTACGGCGCCCCGCGTTGCGTTCCGCTTCACCCGCGGAACTCCCGGCTCACATTCCGGCGATGAGCTTCTCCACCCGGTCGTCCACCGAACGGAACGGGTCCTTGCACAACACCGTGCGCTGCGCCTGGTCGTTGAGCTTCAGGTGCACCCAGTCGACGGTGAAGTCGCGGCGCTGCTCCTGAGCCCGCCGGATGAAGTCCCCGCGCAGCCGGGCCCGAGTCGTCTGCGGCGGCACGGACTTGCCCTCGAAGATCTTCAAGTCGTTGCAGATCCGTGCGGCTTGCCCCTTCCTCTCCAACAGGTAGTAGAGGCCACGACGACGGTGGATGTCGTGGTAGGCGAGGTCTATCTGCGCGACCCGGGGGTGCGACATGGTCATGTTGTGCTTGGCCCGGTACCGCTCGATGAGCTGGTACTTCATGACCCAGTCGATCTCGGTGCCGATCCGGTCGAGGTCCTCGGCCTCGATCGAGTCGAGCACACGGCCCCACAGTTCGAGGACCTGCTCGACGGTTCCGGTACGGATGCCGCGCCGCTCGACGAAGTCCACGGCCTTCTCGTAGTACTCGCGCTGCACCTCCAGCGCGGAGGCCTCGCGGCCGCTGGCCAGACGCACCTTGCGGCGGCCCGTGATGTCGTGGCTGACCTCGCGGATCGCCCGGATCGGGTTCTCCAGGGTGAGGTCACGCATGACGGTGCCCGCCTCGATCATGCGCAGCACGAGATCGGTGGCACCGACCTTGAGGAGCATGGTCGTCTCGGACATGTTCGAGTCGCCGACGATGACGTGCAGCCGCCGATAGCGCTCCGCGTCCGCGTGCGGCTCGTCACGCGTGTTGATGATGGGCCGGGAGCGGGTCGTCGCGGAGCTGACACCCTCCCAGATGTGCTCGGCTCGCTGGCTCACGCAGTAGACGGCACCGCGCGGGGTCTGCAGCACCTTGCCGGCACCGCACAGCAGCTGCCTCGTGACGAGGAACGGAATGAGGATGTCCGCGAGCCGGGAAAACTCCCCGTGCCGCGCCACCAGGTAGTTCTCGTGGCATCCGTAGGAGTTGCCTGCCGAGTCGGTGTTGTTCTTGAACAGATAGACGTCGCCCGCGATTCCTTCCTCGTGCAGGCGTCGTTCGGCGTCCACCAGGAGTCCTTCGAGAATGCGCTCGCCGGCCTTGTCGTGGGTGACGAGCTCCGTCACGTTGTCACATTCGGGTGTCGCGTATTCCGGATGTGATCCCACGTCGAGATAAAGGCGGGCACCGTTCCGCAGAAAGACATTGCTGCTGCGGCCCCATGACACGACACGGCGGAAGAGGTACCGCGCCACCTCGTCGGGAGACAGGCGTCGCTGTCCCCTGAACGTACACGTGACGCCGTACTCGTTCTCCAGCCCGAAAATGCGGCGGTCCATGACTGAACATTACGCCCGATCCCCCTAGCTGAAACGGGGTTCGACGGCTCGGTTTGGATCATTTTCCGATGAGACCGCAACGACCTCGCCCCTCCCGGTAGCTGCGAGGACCCGGCCCGTGGCCAGCAGAACCACCAGCGCGGCCACGCCCGCGACACCCGGAACGGCGAAGCCCCGGGCAGCCCCGCCCCACTCGACGACCGGCCCCGCGAGGCCCGTTCCCACCGACGCGCCGACGGTGAACGTCGTCACGAGCCAGGAGAACGCCTCGGTGACGGTGCCGGCCGGAGCGTGCCGGTCCACCAGGACGAACGCACACGCGATGCAGGGCGCGAGGAACACCCCGGCGAGCGTGGCCAGAGCGGTCATCGCGACCGGACCGGGCACCAGCATCAGCGGGACGTAACACACCGCCAGAAGGGCCACGAGCACCCGCAGTCGCCGCTCCGGCGCGCCGCCCCAGCGACGCGCGCCGTACACCGTGCCGCCGAGCAGCGCGCCGAGGCCGATGCCCGCCATCAGCCAGCCGTACACCGCGTCCCCGCCGTGCGCGTCGGCGTAGGACACCCCGGCGACCGTGATCGAGCCGAGCGCGATCCCGACGAACAGGAAGGCCCCGAGCAGCGCCAGCAGCCCCGGAGAGCGCAGGGCGCCGAGCCAGTGCGCCTCGCGCGGCGCCGAACGCCACGCGCGCGAGGGCGGCGACAGGACCACGGAGAGGGCGCCCAGGACGCCGATGACGCTCAGGATCAGCAGCGCGGCCCGCGCCGACCAGAGCGAGACGCACAGCGTCACCAGCAACGGTCCGACGGTGAACATGACTTCCTGCGCCACCGCGTCCATCGCGTACGCGGTGTGCACCTGCTCCTCCTTGCGCAGGACCGACGGCCACAGCGCCCTCAGGCCTCCCTCCAGAGGCGGCGTGAAGAGCCCGGCCACGGCCATCGCGGCACAGGCGAGACCCGGCCGGCCCGTCCCGACGAAGGCGAAGGCGCACATCCCCAGGGCCGAGACGACCGCCGCGGGAAGCTGCACCCGTGGCTGCCCGTACAGGTCGACGAGCCGGCCGAGCAGCGGCTGCCCCACCGCGTTGGCCACCCCGTACACGGCGGCGAGCGCTCCCGCGAGGCTGTACGTGCCGCCCTCGGCCCGGACGAAGAGCACGACGGCGATGGCCGCCGTCGCGTTCGGCAGCCGCCCCACGAGCGTGCCGACGAGCAGCCGGGCGGCGTGCCTCGCCCTGAGGATCTCCAGGTATCCCGCGGCCATGGCCTGCCTTCCAGATAGTGCGCGACGTGCACGTGTTACGTATAACTTACCGCTCCATACGTACCATGTGCGCTGTCCGGGAGTCCAGACGAAGGAGCAGGCCGACGGTGGCAAGAGGTAGTACGCGCCCCACGAGCCGGGACGTGGCCGAGGCCGCCGGGGTCTCCCAGGCAGCCGTGTCCCTCGTACTCGGCGACAAATGGCGCGGCCGGGTCTCCTCGGCCACCGCCGAACGCGTCCGGGACGCGGCCCAGGAACTCGGCTACCGCCCGAACCTCGCCGCCCGCAACCTCCGCCTCGGCCGCACCCGCACCGTCCTCCTGGTGGTCCCCGCGCTCACCACCGAGTTCTTCGCCGGCGTCTACACCGGCGCGGCCCGCGTCGCCGCCCAGCACGGCTTCGGCGTGGTCCTCTACCCCTCCCCCGAAGGCATCGGCCCCGCCCGCGACCCCTTCGGCTCCGCCCAGGCCGCCCTCGACGGCGTGATCGCCTCCTCCATGGCCGCCGACGCCCTCACCGCGATCCGCGGCGACCAACTCCCCCTCGTCATGCTCGACAGCGACCCCGCGGGCAGCCAGGGCGCGGCCACCGTCAACCTCGACATCGCGGACGGCGTACGCCAGGTCACCGACCACCTCCTGGGACTGGGCCACCGCCGCTTCCTGCACCTCGCCGCCGACATCCCGTCCTGGACCTTCGAGGTACGCGCCCAGGAAATCGCCTCCTGCCTCGTCGAGGTCCCCGGAACCAGCCTCCGGGTCGCGCGGGCCCCCATCTCCTTCGAGGACGCCCTGGCGGCGGCCCAGACGGCCCTCTCCGCCCCGGGACCGCGCCCCACGGCCGTGATCTGCGACGACGACAAACTGGCCGCGGGCGCCTACAAGGCGGCCCGCCGCCTCGGCCTGCGCATCCCCGAGGACATCTCCATCACCGGCCTGGACGACCTCGCGCTGGCCCGCGCCCTCGACCCGGAACTCACGACGGTCCGCCTGGACGCCGAGCGATTCGGCGAACAGGGCATGCAGGCCCTCCTCGCCGTCCTGGACGGCCGCACACCCCCGCAGGAGGACATCCCCGTCGAACTGGTCGTACGGGGCTCCACGGCCCCTCCAGCCACCTAGACGCCCTCCTTCCCGCCCCGGCCCACCGGACCCGGACCCGCATACGGACCCGCATACGGAAGGGGCCGCGCCGGCGTGCGCCGGGGCGGCCCCTTCCGTATGAGCACCCGGCCAGCGGGTGCGAGGTCGAACCAGGACCTCACTTCTCGTCGTCGGCGTCCTCGGCCTCGGTCGCGGTCTCCGCGCCCCCGGCCTCCAGCAGCCGGGACAGCTGACGGCCCACGATCCGCTTGAACTTCCGCTTCTGCGGACGCGTCCGGTCCAGTACCGCGACCTCCAGCCGCTCCGCCGGAATCTCCCGCTCACCACCGTTGGGCTCCCGGGACAGCGACTGGACCGCCAGCTTCAGCGCCGCCGCCAGCGACATCCCGTCCCGGTGCTGGGTGTCCAGATAGGTGCTGATCTGCTCGGCATTGCCGCCCACGGCGACCGAACCGTGCTCGTCCACGATCGAACCGTCGTGCGGCAGTCGGTAGATCTGGTCGCCATCGGGCGTGTCGCCGACCTCGGCGACCACCAGCTCCACCTCGTACGGCTTCTCCGCCGCGGACGAGAAGATCGTGCCCAGCGTCTGGGCGTACACGTTGGCGAGCCCACGGGCCGTCACGTCGTCCCGGTCGTACGTGTAGCCGCGCAGGTCGGCGTAACGCACACCACCGATCCGCAGGTTCTCGTACTCGTTGTACTTGCCGGCGGCCGCGAAGCCGATCCGGTCGTAGATCTCGCTGAACTTGTGCAGCGCGCGGGACGGGTTCTCGCCGACGAACACGATGCCGTCGGCGTACTGCAGCACGACCAGGCTGCGACCACGGGCGATGCCCTTGCGGGCATACTCCGCCCGGTCGGCCATCGCCTGCTGGGGTGAGACATAGAACGGAGTCGACACCGGCTATCCGTCCCTTTCTGTCGAAGTCACTGGATCACCTGGGAAAAGAGGACCGGTCTCAGAGCAGGGCGGCACGCGGGCCGTCGGGCTGCTCGAGTCGCCGCTCCAGGATCGCGCGGGCGATCTCGGAGGACTCCTCGTCGGTGAGCCGGCGGAAGCCGCTCTCGGTGATCACGGTGACGATCGGGTAGATCCGGCGCGCGACATCGGGACCACCGGTCGCCGAGTCGTCGTCGGCCGCGTCGTACAGGGCCTGGACGACCAGCGTCGTGGCCTGGCTCTCCGTCAGATCCTTGGCGTAGAGCTTCTTCATGGCGCCGCGCGCGAAGATCGAGCCGGAGCCCGTGGCCGCGTAGCCGTGCTCCTCGGAGCGGCCGCCGGTGACGTCGTAGGAGAAGATGCGACCCCGGTCGCGGTCCACGTCGAAGCCCGCGAAGAGGGGGACCACAGCGAGGCCCTGCATGGCCATGCCGAGGTTGGAACGGATCATCGTGGACAGGCGGTTCGCCTTGCCCTCCAGGGAGAGCGTGGCGCCCTCCACCTTCTCGAAGTGCTCCAGCTCCAGCTGGAACAGCTTCACCATCTCGACGGCGAGGCCGGCCGTACCGGCGATGCCCACCGCCGAGTACTCGTCGGCCGGGAACACCTTCTCGATGTCGCGCTGGGCGATGACGTTCCCCATCGTGGCCCGCCGGTCACCGGCGAGGACGACTCCGCCGGCGAAGGTGACGGCGACGATGGTCGTGCCGTGCGGGGCCTCGATCACGCCCTGGACGGGCGGCAGTTGCCGCTTGCCGGGGAGCATCTCCGGCTGGTGGTCGGAGAGAAAATCCATGAAGGACGAGGAACCGGGCGTCAGGAAGGCAGCCGGTAGACGCCCGGTGCTACGAGTGTTGGCTTCCACGCGTTTCCTTCCACGTATGCGGCAGCCCGCCTTATGGCATCGGGCCGATCCTTGAACTGCCCCAGCGCGGCATTGCAGCTGAAGCACAGTACGCCTCGGACACTACCCGTCTCGTGGCAGTGATCCACATGCGCCGCCGGGGCTGACAAACATATGCAGCAGACGCCCCCTTGAGAAGCGATCAGCTCGTCACGCTCGGCTTCGGTGATGCCGTACTGACGCTTCAGATGGTCCTGCCGCCCCTGAACCGCCCGGCACGCCTTGCAGCGCGTGGACAGCCCGTCCGATGCAGTGGCGTTTCGATGCCATTCGTCGTGCGGCTTCACCTCACCGCACGTGCGACAGAGCTTGTGCCCGGCCGGAACGTCCACCTTCTCCCGTACCGGCTTACCCATGGCCTCCCGGCGGTGCCGGTAGTGCGCGGCGCTGTACTTTGCCACGCACTCCCGGCATCGCGGCTGCAGGCCATCACGCCGGTTCCTGTCGCTCGCGAACGCCTCAAGAGGCAAGTCGCGCCGACATCCCGTGCAATGTTTCACGTTCAGATCGCCTGTCACCCCAATCCCCCGTCACCTTCAGTTCGAAGGCTAGGGGTGCGAATTTCCTCTACTCGCCACCTTTTTGCACGAAGGAGCGCACGAAATCCTCGGCATTCTCCTCGAGTACATCGTCAATTTCGTCAAGAACCGAGTCGACGTCGTCGCTCAGCTTTTCCTGGCGTTCCTTGAGGTCGTCGGTCGCCTGTGCGTCCTGCGCCTGCTCCTCGACCTCCTCGGTGGAACGCGTCGCCTTCTGCTGTCCGCCGCCGGTGTCCTTGGTCGCCATAACCCTCACCCCGCTCGGTTCGACGTTCTTGATCAGACCCTACAAGCAGGGTCCGACATCGGCCCCGCAGTTGCCACAACGTACGGGGACCACCTCGATGATTCCCGTAACGCCGGTATTCCACCCTGCCCGGCCGGTGCCGCCAGGGCGGAAGCTCAGTTGCCCGAGAGGACCCTGACCAGGTCCTCGGCCGTACGACAGCGGTCCAGGAGCTCCTTGACGTGATTACGCGTTCCGCGAAGGGGCTCAAGGGTTGGGACGCGCTGGAGGGAGTCCCGGCCCGGCAGATCGAAGATCACCGAGTCCCAGGAGGCCGCCGCCACGTCGTCCGCGTACTGCTCCAGGCAGCGTCCGCGGAAGTAGGCGCGGGTGTCCTCCGGCGGGGTCGTACGGGCCCGCTCGACCTCGTTCTCGTCCAGCAGGCGCTTCATCTTGCCCCGGGCCGCCAGACGGTTGTAGAGGCCCTTCTCGGCGCGTACGTCGGCGTACTGGAGGTCGACCAGGTGCAGCCGGGCGGCGTCCCAGTCGAGGTCGTCCCGGCGCCGGTAGCCCTCCATGAGCTCACGCTTGGCGACCCAGTCGAGCTCTCCGGAGAGGGTCATCGGGTCGTTCTCCAGGCGGTTCAGGGTGTCCTCCCAGCGCAGCAGGACGTCCTTGGTCTGCTCGTCGGCGTCCGCCCCGAAGCGCTCCTCGACGTACTTGCGGGACAGCTCGAAGTACTCCATCTGGAGCTGGACCGCGGTGAGCGTGCGCCCACTGCGGAGTGTGACCAGTCGCTTGAGGGTCGGGTCGTGGGAGACCTGGTGGAGGGTGCGTACGGGCTGGTCGACGGCCAGGTCGACGGCGATGAAGCCGTCCTCGATCATGGAGAGGACCAGCGCCGTCGTGCCGAGCTTGAGATAGGTCGAGATCTCGGAGAGGTTCGCGTCCCCGATGATCACGTGCAGCCGGCGGTACTTCTCGGCGTCCGCGTGCGGCTCGTCGCGCGTGTTGATGATGGGGCGCTTGAGGGTGGTCTCCAGGCCGACCTCGACCTCGAAGTAGTCGGCGCGCTGGCTGAGCTGGAAGCCGTGCTCGTGTCCGTCCTGGCCGATACCGACGCGGCCCGCTCCGGTGACGACCTGGCGTGAGACGAAGAACGGCGTCAGGTGCCGCACGATGTCCGAGAACGGGGTCTCCCGCTTCATCAGGTAGTTCTCGTGCGTGCCGTACGAGGCGCCCTTGTTGTCGGTGTTGTTCTTGTAGAGGTGGATCGGCTGGGCGCCGGGGAGCTGGGCCGCCCGTTCGGCGGCCTCCGCCATGATGCGTTCGCCGGCCTTGTCCCACAGGACGGCGTCCCGCGGGTTGGTGACTTCGGGGGAGCTGTACTCCGGGTGTGCGTGGTCGACGTACAGCCGCGCACCGTTGGTGAGGATGACATTGGCCAGGCCGATGTCCTCGTCGGTGAGCTGGCTGGAGTCGGCGGTCTCCCGGGCGAGGTCGAAGCCTCGTGCGTCCCGCAGCGGGTTCTCCTCCTCGAAGTCCCAGCGGGCGCGGCGCGCCCGGTGCATCGCCGCCGCGTAGGCGTTGACGATCTGGGACGAGGTGAGCATGGCATTGGCGTTGGGGTGACCGGGGACGGAGATCCCGTACTCCGTCTCGATGCCCATTACTCGCCGTACGGTCATGCGGCCCTCCTTGCCCGGCGGCGCCCTCGGTCGGGGGCGCTGCTCAAGTACCGCTGGCGCTCCGGTGCGTGTGCGGTGCCCGTCCCCGCACTGCGCGACTCGGCGGTACGAAAGAGCCTAGAACGCCTTTGCGCTGGTGGGGAGATCATTTGCGTCATTGCTCCACTCCGGCCTTGACCTGAAAAGCAGTCGGCTGCGGATACCCGTCTTGGGCACCCGCAGCCGCCCTGTCTTTTACAGGTACTGACCGGTGTTGGCCACCGTGTCGATGGAGCGTCCGGTGTCCGCGCCCTGCTTTCCGGTGATGAGCGTACGGATATAGACGATCCGTTCACCCTTCTTTCCGGAGATCCTGGCCCAGTCGTCCGGGTTGGTGGTGTTCGGCAGGTCCTCGTTCTCCTTGAACTCGTCCACGCATGCCTGGAGGAGGTGGGAGACCCGGAGGCCCTTCTGGCTGTGCTCCAAGAAGTCCTTGATGGCCATCTTCTTGGCGCGGCCGACGATGTTCTCGATCATTGCGCCGGAATTGAAGTCCTTGAAGTAGAGGACTTCCTTGTCACCGTTGGCGTAGGTGACCTCCAGGAAGCGGTTCTCCTCGGATTCGGCGTACATCTGCTCCACGGCTGTCTGGATCATGCCGTGGACGGTGGCCGCCCGGTCGCCTCCGTGCTCTCCGACGTCCTCGGAGTGCAGCGGGAGACGCTCGGTGAGGTACTTCTGGAAGATGTCCTTGGCCGCTTCGGCGTCCGGGCGTTCGATCTTGATCTTCACGTCGAGCCGGCCGGGCCGCAGGATGGCGGGGTCGATCATGTCCTCGCGGTTCGAGGCGCCGATGACCACGACGTTCTGCAGGCCCTCCACGCCGTCGATCTCGGCGAGCAGCTGCGGGACGATGGTGTTCTCCACGTCCGAGCTGACGCCCGATCCACGGGTGCGGAAGAGGGACTCCATCTCGTCGAAGAAGACGATGACGGGGGTGCCCTCGCTGGCCTTCTCCCGTGCGCGCTGGAAGATGAGCCGGATCTGCCGCTCGGTCTCACCGACGTACTTGTTCAGGAGCTCGGGGCCCTTGATGTTGAGGAAGAAGCTCTTGCCGGTGGCCTGTCCGGTCACTTCGGCGACCTTCTTGGCCAGCGAGTTGGCCACGGCCTTGGCGATGAGCGTCTTTCCGCATCCGGGGGGCCCGTACAGCAGGACGCCCTTGGGCGGCCGCAGTTCGTGCTCCTTGAAGAGGTCGGGGTAGAGGTAGGGGAGCTCGACCGCGTCGCGGATCATCTCGATCTGGCCGCCCAGACCGCCGATCTGCTCGTAGCCGATGTCCGGGACCTCTTCGAGGACGAGTTCCTCGACCTCGCTCTTCGGAACGATCTCGTAGACATAGCCGGAACGGGGTTCGAGGAGCAGGGCGTCCCCGGGACGGATATTGACGTCCAGGAGCGGCTCCGCGAGCCGTACCACCCGTTCCTCGTCGGTGTGACCCTGCACGAGGGCGCGCTCGCCGTCCTCCAGGATCTCCTTGAGGGTGACGATCTCGCCCAAGCTCTCGTACTCCATGGCCTCGACCACGTTGAGAGCTTCGTTGAGCATCACTTCCTGGCCGCGCCTGAGCTCGTCGAGCTCCACGCTGGGGCTGACGTTCACCCGGAGCTTGCGGCCCCCGGTGAAGATGTCGGCCGTGCCGTCCTCGTTCGCCGTGAGGAAGACACCGAAGCCGGCCGGCGGCTGTGCGAGCCGGTCGACTTCTTCCTTGAGGGCCACGATCTGGTCGCGGGCCTCACGGAGCGTGTTGGCGAGCCGCTCGTTCTGTGCGGACACGCCTGCCAGGTTCGTCTGCAACTCGACGATCCGCTCTTCGAGAATCCTCGTGTGCCGCGGAGAGTCGGCGAGCTTGCGTCGCAGGACGGCGATCTCCTGCTCAAGGTAGGCAATCTGCCCGGCGGGGTCATCGGACCCTCGTCCCGGGCGGATGCCGCGGTTCATGTCGTCGTCGTGGGCTGCCACGGTCCTCACCTCCTCCAAGGGGAGCTGGACGCTTCCAGACCCTACCTGGGTGGGTGTCGATTGAAACCCCTAGATCACAAAGACTGTCGGGGTGTGTCCGATCTTCACCCTTGCGCTCTCCCTCACGCCAGGGGAATACCCACCGAACATGATTGGGAAGCGGGCGGAGGTAGGGTCGAAGTGTTCAACACCCGTCAGAGCTGGCCCGATTCCCCAGTCTTCGGTCCGCTCGACGCAGAAAACGGCAGGAGAAATGACCGTGCAGCAGGAGGCCGGAGTCGACGGCGAGGCGCTTGAGGTCTGGATCGACCAGGATCTCTGTACCGGCGACGGGATCTGTGTCCAGTACGCGCCCGAGGTCTTTGAGCTGGACATTGACGGCCTGGCCTATGTGAAGAGCCCCGAGGACGAGCTCCTTCAGGCGGTGGGTGCCACAACGCCCGTACCGCTGCCGCTTCTGCGTGATGTGACGGACTCGGCGAAGGAGTGTCCGGGGGACTGCATCCACGTCCGTCGGGTTTCGGACAAGGTCGAGGTCTTCGGTCCCGACGCGGAGTGACCTTTCGGGCACCCCGCGTCACCGGATGTCGGGTTCCTCACACCCTCCGCTGTGCGGAGGGTGTTTTCTTTTGTTCGGACCGTGCGCCGGGGGCGCGCTCACGCACTCCGTGCTTCGGACGGCGTCGAGCGGATGAACGCGCCGTTCTTCCACTGCCACTTGGCGCTGTCCTTGAGGTCCGGGCAGCAACTCGGTATGTCGATCGAGGAGTAGCCGAGCAGCGTGGCGGTGACGGCTCCGTCGCGGACGGCGAAGTCCGTGACGCTCAGCCGGTCCTTGGGGTCGACCAGGGTCGCCACGACTCTGGGCTGCTTCTGTCCCTCGGCCTGGGTGAGGACGTAGACGCCGTTGGGCGGGGTGCCCGAGCCGGCGTCGCAGCGGACGACGGCCACGGTCTCCGGGCGGCCGTCGCCGTCCAGGTCCCCGGAGGCCTTCTTCTGGACGAGCACCTTGACGGGTCCGCAGTTGATCGGGAAGTCCACGCCGGTCGGGTCGGGGGCGACCGCGGGGGCCGTCGCCGTTTTCGGGCCGGCGCCGGGCTGGGCCGCCCTCGCCGGGTCGGGATGCAGGACGGAGGACAGCGCCACGACTCCGGCGATGGCGGTGGCTGTCGCCACCCACTGGATGGGGCTGGTCTGCGTGTGTGCCAGTTCCGGGACAACGGATTGCTGCACTAGGAGTGTCTCCCGCGAGGGCTGTGCCGGTGGGGGTGGGGTGACCCGCATGGTGCCACACGTCACAGCCTGGTGGAACGGCGGGGTCCGGACTTGTGAAGGGTTCCGTCGAAGTCTCCGGCGGGGTCTCGGGACGGGCCAGCCCGGGCCGCCACGAGGACCGCGGGGAAGGTCGCGGGGAGGCCCGCCGCGAGGACCGTGGGGAGGGCCGTGGGGAGGGCCATCGGGAGGGCACCCCGAGGGACTGCCGCCCGACCCCTCCCCCACCTCCCGTACGCCCTGCCGGCGGGCTCAGCGGCCTTGCCCGGCCGGGCTCCGGGCGGCACCCCGGCGCGGGCCTTTGCGTGGAGCCCGGGGGCCGGAGCGGCGGGCGCGTCGGTCCGCCCGCGGCAGCCCCGGCCGACGGCATCCCCAGCGGCCCGGCGGCGGCCGCGCCGGGCCGCTGGGCCGTGGAACCGTCCTCCGCGCCATCGACCCGCGGGGGTCCCGGGTCCCCGGGCCGGGTTCACGACGTCCCCGTCGTCCGCACTCCGGGCCGTCTGTCGGACGCCCGCCCCGGACTCCTCCTCCGACTTCGTGAGGACCCGTCAGCAGCCGTGCGAGCGGCCTGCCGACGGGGTCGGCGGGGTCGGCGGGCCCGTCCGCCGGTTCTGATGGCGGGTCAGCGGGAAAGCGCTGTGGCCGAGTTCCCGGGAGCTTCCGGGAACTCGGCCACAGGCGTGGTGTGTTGGGTACGTCAGCGGGCGGCGCCGCCGTCCGCGTTGGGTCCGGAGTAGTCCTCGCCGTACGAGCCCTTGGAGGGGCGCCGGCGGCGCATGGGCGGCTCGACGCCGTCCGCGAGGCGGCGGGCGGTGAGCAGGAAGCCGGTGTGGCCGATCATCCGGTGGTCCGGGCGGACGGCCAGGCCCTCGATGTGCCAGTTGCGGATCATCGATTCCCAGGCGGTCGGCTCGTTGAAGCAGCCGATCTCGCGGATCGACTCGACGGTCCGCGCGAGCTGGGTGGTGGTCGCCACGTAGCAGCAGAGGATGCCGCCGGGGACCAGCGCCTTGGAGACGGCCTCCAGGCACTCCCAGGGAGCGAGCATGTCGAGGATGACGCGGTCGACGTCGGCGTCGTTCAGGTTGTCCTGGAGGTCGCCTACGGTGAGCTGCCACGCGGGGTGCGGTCCGCCGAAGTAGCGCTCCACGTTCTGCTGGGCGATCTCGGCGAAGTCCTCGCGGCGCTCGTAGGAGTGCAGCATGCCCTGGTCGCCGATGGCGCGCAGCAGGAAGCTGCTGAGCGAGCCGGAGCCGACTCCCGCTTCCACGACGCGGGCGCCGGGGAAGATGTCGGCGAAGGCCAGGATCTGCCCCGCGTCCTTGGGGTAGACCACGGCGGCGCCGCGGGGCATGGACAGGACGTAGTCGGGGAGCAGGGGGCGCAGCGCGAGATAGGCGACGTTCCCCGTGGTGCGGACAACGCTGCCCTCGGGAGCACCGATCAGCTCGTCGTGGGGGAAGGAACCCTTGTGGGTATGAAAGTTCTTCCCGGCCTCGAGCGTGAACGTGTAGTGGCGGCCCTTGGGGTCGGTCAGCTGAACCTGGTCCCCGACCTTGAAGGGCCCGCGCCTGCGGGCGGCACCGGTCGGTTCGGACATGTGAACAGCCTACCGGTCCCCGGCGGGGCCGCCGACCACGGTCAGGAGGGCCGGGCCATGGCCTTGACGAAGGCGCGCTCGACGTCCGCGGCGGACAGGACTCCGTAGATCTCGCCGGAGTCCTCCACCACCAGGTACTCGGTGGCGGGGCTGGCGCGCAGGGCGTCGAGGAGGTCCTCGCCGGCGAGCTCGGCGGAGACCCGCATGCCGTCGGTGAGGTCCTGGGCGAGGCCGCTGACGGTGACCCAGGGGCGGCGGTGCTCGGGTACGCCGACGATGGCGGCCTCGCGGACCAGGGAGAGCGGTTCGCCGTCGGCGTCGACGACGACCAGGGCGCGGGCGCCGACGTCGTTGGCGCGGCGCAGTGCCTCGGAGAGCGGGGTGCTGGTCTCGACCGGGACGGCGCGCCGGGTGAGGGATCGGGCGCGCAGTTCCGGCAGGTGTTCGCGCAGCCGGGCCATGCGGAGGCTGTTGCCGGCGCCGGTCCAGATGATCGCGGCGAGGATGGCGGCGAGCAGGGCGTCGGTGATGGTGTCCATGCCGCCGACGTTCTCCGGGGCGGCGCCGAGGGCCTGGGACTGGGTGAGCAGGGGGAGCCCGATCAGTACGGAGACGGCGAGGGCGCGGCCGACCCACGCGGCGGCGACGGTGCCGCTCATCGCCCTGCCGGTGATCTTCCAGACGACGGCTCGGAGCATCCGGCCGCCGTCGAGGGGCAGGCCGGGCAGCAGGTTGAAGGCGGCGACGATGAGGTTGGAGACCATCAGGCCGGCCAGCAGGACGCCGGGGACGGTGCCGGGTTCGACGGGCAGCATGGCCAGGTAGAAGAGGCCGGAGAGGATCAGGGAGAGCAGCGGGCCGACGAAGGCCAGGACGAACTCCCGGCCGGGGGTCTCGGCCTCCTTCTCGATTTCGGAGACGCCGCCGAAGAACTGGAGCTGGATCCGGCGCACCGGCAGTTTGAAGCGCAGGGCGGCGACGGTGTGGGCGAGTTCGTGGACGAGTACGGAGGCGTAGAAGGCGACCGCGAAGAAGAGGGACACGAGGTAGCGGGCTGCGCCGAGTTCGGGCAGGACGCGGTCGAGCTGGCCGCCGAACACCCAGGTGATCAGGGCCGCGACGAGGAACCAACTCGGCGCGACGTAGACGGGTACGCCGAAGGGCCGGCCCATGAGCAGTCCGCCGCCGGGTTCCTTCGCGCGGCGCGGTGGCCGCCTCTTCCCGTTGTTGTTGCCGGTGCGGGCGAGGGTGCGGTGGGCGCCGTCGGGGTCGTTCCGGTCCGTGCCGGGTGCCGGCCCCGCGTGGGGCTCGGCGCGGCGGTCGGACGGGTCGGGGTGCTCGCCGTGGGTTCCGGTCTGCTCGGTGTGTCCCGGGGCGCCGACGGTCTCGGCGGGGGCGGGCGTCTCGGCGGAGACCGGGGTCTCGACCGAGGCGGGGGTCTTCACCAGCGGGTCGCGGGAGGCTCCGGCGTCGGACGGGGCTTCCGGTCCGGGTGTGGGGCGTGCCTCGGGTCGGGTCCGGTCCGTGGCCGTGCTGTCGTCGTGGGCCCCGGATTCCGTGGGGCTGTCGGCCGCGGTGGCCTCGGGGGGATCGGCCACGGGCCGGGCGGGGGGTTCGGTCCGGGTGCCGGTGTCCCGGTCGGGGTCCGTCCGGGTCGGGGCGTCGTGATCGGGGGCCGTGGGTGCCGGCCCGGTGGGGGTGCCGGGCCCGGCCGGTCCGGGGCGTGCGCCGGTGGCCGGACCGGCGGAGGCCGGGGGCCTCTCGTGGTGCTCGGCCGCCTCGCCCGTGCCGGACCGCGGCTGCCCGCTCCCGCCGCTCTCGTCCACGATGTCCCCTCGTTCGAAGCGTCTCCGGCTCCCGGTTCGTGCGGAGCAGGAGGGTCTGGGGTCGATGGTATGCGGCCGTCGCGGCGCGATCCGCCCCGGCACCCCCTCTGTTTTCCGCGCCGTCGTCCCCGCCGGGAACGGCTCACTGTCAGTGGCGGGCCGTAAGGTCTGTTGTCATGGAAACCAGCACCGAGGGCGCCGTGCCCGAAGAAGCGGCCGCGGCCACCGATGGCGGCGTGCCCGCCGAGGGCGTACCGGCCGCGGCGGTCGCCCGCGCGCCCGCCTCGCTGTCGCCCTCGCGTGCCAGTGACTTCATGCAGTGTCCGCTGCTGTACCGGTTCCGGGTGATCGACAAGCTGCCGGAGAAGCCGAGCGAGGCGGCGACCAGGGGGACCCTGGTGCACGCGGTCCTCGAGCGGCTCTTCGACGCCCCGGCCGCGGACCGCACCGCGCCGCGCGCCAAGTCGCTGATCCCGGCCCAGTGGGACCGGCTGCGGGAGTCGAAGCCGGAGGTCGTGGAGCTGTTCGCCGACGACCCGGAGGGCGAGCGGCTCGCGCGCTGGCTCACCGAGGCCGAGCGGTTGGTGGAGCGCTGGTTCACGCTGGAGGATCCGACGCGGCTGGAGCCGGCGGAGCGGGAGCTGTTCGTGGAGGCGCGGCTGGACTCCGGGCTCACTCTGCGCGGCATCATCGACCGGGTGGACGTGGCTCCGTCGGGCGAGGTCCGGATCGTCGACTACAAGACGGGGAAGGCGCCCAGGCCGGAGTACGCCGAGGGTGCCCTGTTCCAGATGAAGTTCTACGCCCTGGTGGTGTGGCGGCTGAAGCAGGTGATCCCGCGCCGTCTTCAGCTGGTCTATCTGGGCAGCGGTGACGTGCTGACGTACGACCCGGAGATCGCGGATCTGGAGCGGGTGGAGCGCAAGCTGCTCGCGTTGTGGGACGCGATCCGGGAGGCCACGGAGACGGGTGAGTGGCGGCCTCGTCCCACCAAGCTGTGCGGCTGGTGCGACCACCAGGCGGTGTGTCCGGAATTCGGTGGTACGCCCCCGGCATATCCGCTCCCGGTCAGGGCGCCGGGGTCGGGCGCCCAGTAGCAGGGCAGAATGGGGCCGGACTAGCGAAGGAGACTCACGTGGCCATCCGCGTCCTACTGGTCGACGACCAGCCGCTGCTGCGCACCGGCTTCCGGATGATTCTGGAGGCGGAGCAGGATCTCGCGGTCGTCGGCGAGGCCGGTGACGGTCTCCAGGCGCTCGATCAGGTGCGTGCGCTGCAGCCCGATGTGGTTCTGATGGACATCCGTATGCCGCGGATGGACGGTGTCGAGGCGACCCGGCAGATCACCGGTCCCGGCCGGGACGGTCCGGCGAAGGTCCTCGTCCTGACGACGTTCGACCTCGACGAGTACGTGGTGGAGGCGCTGCGCGCGGGTGCCAGTGGGTTCCTGCTCAAGGACGCGCCCGCCAATGAGCTGGTGCAGGCGATCCGGGTGGTCGCGGCGGGCGAGGCGATGCTCGCGCCGAGCATCACGCGCCGGCTGCTCGACAAGTACGCGGAGCATCTGCCGTCGGGCGACGAGCCGGTTCCGGACACGCTGCACACGCTGACCGACCGCGAGGTCGAGGTGCTGAAGCTGGTGTCACGGGGGCTGTCGAACGCGGAGATCGCGGCCGATCTGTTCGTCAGCGAGACCACGGTCAAGACGCATGTGGGGCATGTCCTGACGAAGCTGGGGCTGCGTGACCGGGTGCAGGCCGCGGTGTACGCGTACGAGAGCGGGCTGGTGCGTCCGGGGGCGCAGTGACGCCGGTCGGCCGGGGCTGTCCCGGTCCCGGTGCTCGCCCCGCGGGTCCAGGCAGCGCGAAGGGCGCCCGTTCCGATGAGGAACGGGCGCCCTTCGCGTACGGCGGCCACCGGCGCGTGCGGGGTCAGGCCTTGTGGATCTCCCAGAAGCGGAACACGGTCGAGGAGTCGAGGCAGTTCTCGAGGCCGTAGACGTTGTCGCGCGCGACGGCGTACTGCTTGGCCTGCCAGACGGGGATGACCGGCACGTCCTGGGCGACGAGGTCCTGGAGCTTGCCGTAGTCGCCCTCGGTCGAGGCGCGGTCGCTCTGGGCGGCCGTCTTCGGGATGAGGCTGCCCGTGATGGTGCGGTTCGTGTAGTTGTTGCTCAGCACGTTGCCCTTGCCGAAGAACGGGGCGGTGAAGTTGTCCGGGTCCGGGTAGTCGGGCACCCAGCCCTTCACGTACACGCCGTACTTGCCGGCCGCGATGTCCTTCTCGTACTGGCCGAAGGCGACGGACTTCACGGTCGCGTCGAACAGTCCGCTGGCGTTGAGCTGCTTGGCGATCGCCTTGAACTCCTGGTCCGTGGCGGGACCGTAGCGCGAGGGGGTCGACCAGAGGGTGAGCTTCACCTTGCCGGTGATGCCCTCGGTGCGCAGCGCGTCCGCGGCCTTGGACTGCGAGGGGTGGGCGCCGTAGGTGTCGAAGAAGGACGTGCTGTGCCCGGTGACGCCGGAGGGGACGATCGAGTACAGCGGGGTCGCGGTGCCCTGGTAGACGTCGCTGACGAGGGCGTCGCGGTCGAGGAGGTAGGCGATGGCCTTGCGGACGCCGAGCTTGCCGGTCACCGGGTCGTCCATGTTGAGGACCAGGTGCTGGACCTCGGCGCTGGTTCCCTCGACGACGTTGATGCCGCTGTCGGTCGCGGACTGGTTCTGGATCTTCGCGATGTCGTCGGCGGCGAGGCCTCGGTAGGCGACGTCGATCTGCTTGCTCTGCAGGGCCTTGCGCAGGCCCGACTGGTCGCCGTGGAAGAACTTCAGCGCGACGCCGGTGTTCTTGACCTTGACGGTGCCCTTGTAGCTCGCGTTGACCGAGAAGACGGCCTTGTCGTCGCTGAACGAGTCGAGCTTGTACGGGCCGGAGCCGACAGCCTCGTTGTCCTTGCGGAGCGCGTTCGTGGCGTACTGCTGGTGGTCCACGATCGAGCCGGCGCCGGAGGCGATCTTGCTCGGGAAGGTGGCGTCGGCGTACTTGAGGTGGAAGACGACGGTCCCGGCGTCCGGGGTGCTGACCCTGTCGAGCATGGGGAACATGATCGCCGGGCCGGCACCGTCGTTGATCTTCAGCATGCGGTCGAAGGAGAACTTCACGTCCGCCGAGGTGAGCGCGTCACCGTTGCTGAACTTCAGGCCGTCCTGCAGCGTGCACTTGTACACCTTGGTGCCGGTGTCCGTGAACGCGCACTCCTTGGCCGCTTCTGGCTCGGGCTCGGTTGCGCCGTTGGGGAAGCTCAACAGCGACTGGAAGACGTTGTTGAACAACAGCCACGATCCTGGGTCGTAGCCGGAAGCCGGGTCGGTGGCCAGGACGTCGTCGGACATCCCGATCACCACGGAGGAGTCGCTGCTCCCTGTATTGCCCGTTTCCGAACCACAGCCGGTCAGCAGGCCGGAGGCCAGCCCCGCCACGATCGGCAGGACTGGCCACTGGTTACGCATGTTCACTTGCACGTGCCTTGTCGTTGGATCTAGCGAACCCGGGACCGTAGGGCCCCGGGCCGGACCCGGGGCACGAAGGCCCCGGTCCGGATGGTTCCGTCACTCACTGACGCCGCGGCTGAGCTCCCACAGCTGGAGGGTGGAGGAGGAGTTGAGCGCCCACTCCGAGCCCGTGATGTCGTCACGCGCGGCTATGTACTGCTTGCCCTGCCAGAGCGGGATCAGCGGGACGTCGTTCGCGACGATGTCCTGGATGCTGGTGAGGCTCTTCGACGCGGTGAGGCGGTCGGCCTCGCGCCGGGAGGCGGGGATCAGGTTGTTGATGATGTTGCTGTTCGAGTAGGGCGACTTGAGGAAGTTGTCCTTGTCGAGGAACGGCGCCAGGAAGTTGTCGGCGTCGGGGAAGTCGGGGAACCAGCCCATGCCCCAGACGTCGTACTTGCCGGCGCGCTCGGCCGGGACGAACTTGTCCCAGGACGTGCCCTGGATGGTGACGTCGAAGAGGCCGCTCTTGTTGAGCTGGTTCTTCAGGATCTCGAACTCCTGCGCGGTGACCGTGCCGTAGTGGTCGGTCGTGTAGTGCAGGGTGATCTTGACCGGAGTGGTGATGCCGGCCTTGCCGAGAGTCGACTGGGCCTTCGCGACGCTCGGGTCACCATACCTGTTGAAGAAGGCGTTGGAGTGACCCGTGATGGTCGCCGGGACCATCGAGTAGAGCGGCTCGGCCTGGGAACCGTAGACCTTGGAGACGAGCTCACCGCGGTTGATGAGCTGGGCCATGGCCTGGCGGACGGCGGTCGACTTCACCGACGGGGCGTCGGTGTTGAAGGCGAGGTAGCGGATTTCCAGGCCGGGCATCTCGTTCAGGTTGATGTTGCCGCCCGAAGCGTCGTTCAGCTTGTTGATCTGCGCCGGCGTCATCGAGCGGGTCATCAGGTCGATGTCGCCCTTTTCGAGGGCCGTGCCCATGGCCGCCGCGCTGTCGTACGAGCGCATCTCGACCTTGGAGTTCTTTATCTTCAACTGCCCCTTGTAGTGGGAGTTCTTCGTGAAGACGGCCTTGACGACCTTGTCGTCCTTGACCTCGGTCTCCAAGGTGTACGGCCCGGAGCCGTCGACGGAGAAGCCGTCGCGCAGCTTGTTCTTCTCGTAGTCCTGCGGGTTCACGATGCCGGCGACCGGGGTCGACAGCTTGAACGGGAAGGTCGCGTCGGCGCTGTTGAGGTGGAAGATCACCTCGCGGTCGCCCCGCGTCTCGACGGTGTCGATGGTGGACAGCAGGGCGAACACACCACTGTCGGCCTTGATGGCCCTCGCACGGTCGATCGAGAACTTGACGTCCTTCGCGGTGATCGGGTCACCGTTGGAGAACTCCAGGCCTTCGCGCAGCGTGCACGAGTAGCGCTCGTTGCCGCTGTCGCTGAAGCCGCACTTCTCGGCGGCCTCGGGCTGCGGCTGACCGTCACCACGCGGCTGGACCATCAGCGTCTGCACGGTCTGGCGAAGCACGTTCCAGGTGCCGACGTCGTACGCGTAGGCCGGGTCGAACGGAGCCGGGGCGTCCTTCGACGCGGAGAACGCGTCCGTGGTGCCGACAACGATGGCATCGCCGCTGTTGCTCCCGCTGGCGGACCCACCACACGCGGCGAGCACCGGGGCGAGCAGGCCAACCACGGCCGGCAGCACCAAAGTCTTGCGGTTCATGCTCGTGTTTCTCCAGAGCTGTAGTTTCCGCGAACCGGCATGCAAGGGTGGCGCGGCGGGTCACGGGGTCACGGCGATGTTCTCGCGATGACATTAGTCCGCGGCACAAGGTCGGCCATCAGATGCCGGAGCCGCCTTCCGCTCACGCTGCGAAACCGGGCGTGGACGCACCGATAACCCGACACGGGAAGGATTAGTGCAGCCTTTCATCAATCGGGACACAAGGGCACGCGAGGTCTTCACGAATGGGGGTTGCGCGCACAAGTCGGTCCGACTGTCGACCCTCCACCACGTGTCGAACGTCACACCGTCAAATTGATTGAGCAGTACCGGAATTTGGCCATCCGCCCCGAAATGAATTGCCGACGGGTCCTCGCTCGCGCTTACCACAGGGAAGCGCCGGACCTTCGCCGGCATTCGGTTCCGCACGCAGAGTGAATGCCCCGCCGCACCCGGTGACCGTTCAGCGCATTTCGGTCATCAGACGGTGCAGAAAGGGCAGGTCGACCTCTTCCAGGGACCGCACCACCGTTCGGCGGGCGGCGGGGGCGATGGGCGCGACCGAGGGGACCGCTACCACATGACAGCCCGCGGCCTCGGCGGAGGCGACCCCGGTCGAGGTGTCCTCGATGACGGCGCACCGGGCCGGTTCGGCGCCGAGCCGTGCGGCCGCGAGCAGATAGGGGTCGGGGTAGGGCTTGGTCCGCTCCACCTCGTCGCCCGCGACGGTCAGCGCGAAGAAGTGGGAGCCGATCGCGCCCAGGACGCGGTCGATGATCCGCCGGTGCGAGGCGGAGACCAGCGCGGTGGGGATCTCGTGCGCGGCGAGCTCCGCGAGGAGCCGGGCCGCACCTGGCATCAGGGGCAGGGAGTGGCCGATGCGCTCCTCGAACCCGTCGTTGAGCAGCACGGACAGCTCGGGGAGGGTGATGTCGGCACCGGTGGCCTCGATGAGGAATCCCGCGCTGCGGGTCATGGGACCGCCGACCACGACATGGCGCCAGGAGTCGTCCAGCGCGTGCCCGAGGGCCTTGAAGACCTCGACCTCCACGTCCCACCAGAAGCCCTCGGTGTCCACCAGGGTTCCGTCCATGTCGAGGAGTACGGCCTGCAGGGCTGAGCCTTCGGCCGTACGAGTTCCGAGCGCGGGGACCGTACTGGTCATCCTGGCGCACCTCCTTGAGGGACGATCAGGCCGGTCGCCCCCTTTTGCGTCAGGGGACAACCGGCCTGCGATGGACCGACCAGTGTACGACTTATCCGATCAGTGTGCGCGGCAGCGCGGAGCGCGGCGCGTCGGATCGCTCACCGTGCGTTGAAGTACTTCGCCTCCGGGTGGTGGATCACGATCGCGTCGGTCGACTGCTCCGGGTGCAGCTGGAACTCCTCGGAGAGGTGGACGCCGATGCGCTCGGGCTCCAGGAGCTCGGCGATCTTGGCGCGGTCCTCCAGGTTGGGGCACGCTCCGTAGCCGAGGGAGAAGCGGGCGCCGCGGTACTTCAGGGCGAACATGTCTTCGACCTCGGACGGGTCCTCCCCCGCGAAGCCCAGCTCGGAGCGCACGCGCGCGTGCCAGTACTCGGCGAGCGCCTCGGCCAGCTGCACGGAGAGGCCGTGCAGTTCGAGGTAGTCCCGGTAGGCGTTGGCCTCGAAGAGCTTGGCGGTCTCCGTGCCGATCCGGGAGCCGACGGTGACGACCTGGAGGCCTACGACGTCGGTCTCCCCCGACTCCTCCGGGCGGAAGAAGTCGGCCAGGCACAGCCGGCGGCCGCGGCGCTGGCGGGGGAAGGTGAAGCGGGTCCGCTCGTTGCCCCGCTCGTCGAGGATGATCAGGTCGTCGTCCTTGGAGACGCACGGGAAGTAGCCGTAGACCACGGCGGCTTCCAGCAGGTTGTCGGTCTGGAGCCGGTCGAGCAGTCCGCGCAGCCGGGGTCGGCCCTCGGTCTCGACGAGTTCCTCGTACGTGGGGCCGTCGCCGGCGCGGGCCTGCTTGAGGCCCCACTGGCCCTTGAACAGGGCGCCCTCGTCCAGCCAGGAGGCGTACTCCTTGAGCTGGATGCCCTTGATCACGCGGGTGCCGGTGAAGGGGGGCTCCGGAACGGGGTTGGTGACGGAGACGTCGGAGCGGACATGGCCCTCTTCCGGGCGCTCCTCGACGGCCACGTCCGCGGCGGCGCGTACCCGGCGCTGCTTGAGTTCGGGCAGCACGGCTCCGGGCACTCCGCGCTTGACGCCGATCAGCGCGTCCATCAGGCGCAGGCCCTCGAAGGCGTCGCGGGCGTAGCGGACCTCGCCCTGGTAGATCTCGTAGAGGTCCTGTTCGACGTAGGCCCTGGTCAGGGCCGCGCCGCCGAGGATGACGGGATAGTCCGCGGACAGACCCCGCTGATTCAGCTCCTCCAGGTTCTCCTTCATGATCACCGTGGACTTGACGAGGAGCCCGGACATGCCGATGACGTCGGCCCTGTGCTCCTCGGCGGCGTCCAGGATCGCGGAGACAGGCTGCTTGATGCCGAGGTTGACGACGTTGTAGCCGTTGTTGGACAGGATGATGTCGACGAGGTTCTTGCCGATGTCGTGGACGTCGCCGCGCACGGTGGCGAGCACGATGGTGCCCTTGCCCTCGGAGTCCGACTTCTCCATGTGGGGTTCGAGGTAGGCGACGGCCGTCTTCATGACCTCGGCGGACTGGAGGACGAAGGGCAGCTGCATCTGGCCGGAGCCGAACAGCTCGCCGACCACCTTCATGCCGTCCAGCAGGGTCTCGTTGACGATGTCGAGGGCGGGCCGGTCCTGGAGGGCCTCGGCGAGGTCGCTCTCCAGGCCGTTCTTCTCGCCGTCGATGATCCGCCGCTTGAGGCGTTCGTCCAGGGGGAGCGCGGCCAGTTCCTCGGCCTTGCCCGCCTTCAGCGACTTGGTGGTGGCTCCCTCGAAGAGGGCCATCAGCTTCTGCAGCGGGTCGTAGCCCTCGGCCCGGCGGTCGTGGATGAGGTCGAGGGCGGTGGTGACCTCCTCCTCGCTGAACCGGGCGATCGGCAGGATCTTGGAGGCGTGCACGATGGCCGAGTCCAGGCCCGCCTTGACGCACTCGTCGAGGAAGACCGAGTTGAGCAGGATGCGGGCGGCCGGGTTGAGGCCGAAGGAGATGTTGGACAGGCCGAGGGTGGTCTGTACGTCGGGGCGGCGGCGCTTGAGCTCGCGGATCGCCTCGATCGTCGCGATGCCGTCCTTGCGGGACTCCTCCTGGCCGGTACAGATCGTGAAGGTCAGGGTGTCGATGAGGATGTCGGACTCGTGGATGCCCCAGTTGGACGTGAGGTCCTCGATGAGCCGTTCGGCGATGGCGACCTTGGTCTCGACGGTGCGGGCCTGGCCCTCCTCGTCGATGGTCAGCGCGATCAGCGCGGCACCGTGCTCCTGCGCCAGTCGGGTGACCTTCGCGAACCGGGACTCGGGCCCGTCGCCGTCCTCGTAGTTGACGGAGTTGAGGACCGCGCGGCCGCCGAGGCGCTCCAGGCCCGCGCGCAGGACCTCGACCTCGGTGGAGTCGAGCACGATCGGCAGGGTGGAGGCGGTGGCGAAACGGCCGGCCAGCTCGTCCATGTCGGCGACGCCGTCCCGGCCGACGTAGTCGACGCACAGGTCGAGCATGTGCGCGCCCTCGCGGATCTGGTCGCGGGCCATCTCCACGCAGTCGTCCCAGCGGGCCTCCAGCATGGCATCGCGGAACTTCTTGGAGCCGTTGGCGTTGGTGCGCTCACCGATCGCCATGTAGGCGGTGTCCTGGCGGAACGAGACCGTCTGGTAGAGCGAGGCGGCACCGGGCTCGGGCTGCGGGCTGCGCTCGGGGGGCGTGACACCGTTGACCCGCTCCACCACCTGGCGCAGGTGCTCGGGGGTCGTGCCGCAGCAGCCGCCGATCAGGGAGAGGCCGTAGTCCCGTACGAAGTTCTCCTGGGCGTCGGCCAGGCCCTCGGCGTCGAGCGGGAAGTGGGCGCCGTTCTTCGTCAGGACCGGCAGACCGGCGTTCGGCATGCACAGCAGGGGGATGCGGGAGTGCCGGGTGAGATAGCGCAGGTGCTCGCTCATCTCGGCGGGGCCGGTCGAGCAGTTCAGGCCGATCATGTCGATGCCGAGCGGCTCCAGCGCGGTCAGCGCGGCGCCGATCTCGGAGCCGAGCAGCATGGTACCGGTCGTCTCGAAGGCCATCGAGACCAGCAGGGGCACCCGGACGCCGGTCGCCTCCATCGCGCGGTGCGCGCCGAGCACGGAGGACTTCGTCTGCAGCAGGTCCTGGGTGGTCTCGACGATCAGCGCGTCGGCGCCGCCCGCGAGCAGACCCTCGGCGTTGGCCTGGAAGCCGTCGCGCAGGGTCCCGTAGGAGACGTGGCCGAGTGTGGGCAGCTTGGTGCCGGGGCCGATCGAGCCGAGGACCCAGCGCTGGCGGCCGTCGCGGGCCCCGAAGGTGTCGGCGACCTCGCGGGCGATGCGTGCGCCGGCCTCGGAGAGCTCGTGGACGCGGTCCGCGATGTCGTACTCGGCCATCGCCGAGTGGTTCGCCCCGAAGGTGTTCGTCTCGACGCAGTCGACGCCGACCTCGAAGTACGCCTCGTGGACCGAGCGCACGATGTCGGGACGGGTGACGTTGAGGATCTCGTTGCAGCCCTCGAGGTTCTCGAAGTCCTCGAGCGTCGGGTCCTGCGCCTGGAGCATCGTGCCCATCGCGCCGTCGGCCACCACGACACGGGTGGCGAGCGCTTCTCGGAGTGCGTCGGTTCGCTCCCGGCCCTCGGAGAGACCGGACGAAAGGGACGGGTTCGGCAACGAGGCCATGAAGGTGCTCCCTGGAGTGCGACGGCTGTCGGCTTTGCGCTTCCCATGGAAGGCGCACGCCGTCAGGGTAGCCCGGAGCACCGTGGATCAGGCATGGGCGTCCACGAGCCGGACGGGTGTGGCGTGGGCGGCCACGGTGCCGAGACGGACGGAACGTGGGGCGACCGCCCATTGGCGGGAGCTCGGTGACGACCGGTAGTGTTCGACATTGCCGAACGGTAGCGGGCAGTCGCACGCCGGCGGCCCAAGGGGACGGAGGCAGCACGGCGATGGCACGGAACATCCAGTCGCTCGAACGGGCAGCGGCGATGCTGCGGCTGCTGGCGGGCGGCGAGCGGCAGCTCGGCCTGTCGGACATCGCCTCCTCGCTGGGCCTGGCCAAGGGTACGGCCCACGGCATCCTGCGCACCCTCCAGCAGGAGGGGTTCGTCGAGCAGGACACGGCTTCCGGGCGCTACCAGCTGGGCGCCGAGCTGCTGCGGCTGGGCACGACCTATCTCGATGTGCACGAGCTGCGGGCGCGGGCCCTGGTGTGGACCGACGACCTGGCCCGCTCCAGCGGCGAGAGCGTCTACCTGGGCGTGCTGCACCAGCAGGGCGTACTGATCGTGCACCACGTCTTCCGGCCCGACGACAGCCGTCAGGTCCTTGAGGTCGGGGCGATGCAGCCGCTGCACTCCACGGCCCTGGGCAAGGTGCTGTCGGCGTACGACCCGGTGGCGCACAGCGAGGTCCTGGAGGTCGAGCGCAAGGCGTTCACGCCGCGGACGATCAGCGAGCTGGACCTGTTCGAGGGCGTCCTCGACGTTACCCGCGCGCGCGGGTACGCGGACGACGTCGAGGAGACCTGGACGGGGGTCGCCTCGGTGGCCGCCCCGATCCACAACCGGCGGCGGATGCCGGTCGGCGCGGTGGGCATCACCGGGGCCGTGGAGCGGGTCTGCAAGGACGGGGAGCTGCGCCCCGATCTGATCGCCGCCGTACGGGACTGCGCCCGCGCGGTGTCGCGGGACCTGGGCGCCGGACGCTTCTGACGCGTACGGCGTTCGACGAACCGCTCTGACCCGCCCGCCGCCCGGCGGGCGGGTCACAGGCGTGCACGGCCCCCGCGCGCGCCGGGAGCGGTTCGGGATACGTCGCGCGAGAGGTCCGGGATTCACACGGGTCGAGGCCGGGAAGCCGCATGCTTCCCGGCCTTTGTCATGCCCCTGGACCAGCGACGACGCACCGATAGCACACAGCGATCAATAACGATCGCGTTTTCGATAACAGGACCCTTGACGAGCCGGTGACGCTAGAGCAAGACTCCCGTCCATCGGTCGACATTGTCGAACACCTACCGGCAATACGCGTTAGAGTGTGGCAATGCCAGGGCCGAGACCGCTCTCACTCCCCGAGAGCACGAACCACCGGTGGGACCCGGGGTTCGGCTTCCCCTGGACGAAGGACAAAGGAGTCGCGGGTGTCCAGCTCCGACATCTTCATCGGCGAGACCATCGGTACCGCCGTTCTCATCCTGCTGGGCGGTGGCGTGTGCGCCGCCGTCACGCTGAAGGCCTCCAAGGCGCGCGGCGCCGGATGGCTCGCCATCGCCTTCGGGTGGGGCTTCGCGGTCATGACCGCGGTCTACATCTCGGCGCCGCTGTCCGGCGCGCACCTCAACCCGGCCGTGACGCTCGCGATCGCGATCAAGGACGACGACTACAGCAACCTGGCCACCTACTGGGGCGGTCAGCTCCTCGGCGCCATGATCGGCGCTGCGCTGGTCTGGGTCGCCTACTACGGCCAGTTCCTCGCCCACCTCACCGACCGCGAGATCGTCGGCGGTCCGGGTGCGCAGGCCACCAGGACCAAGGCCGTGGAGGCCCAGGAGACCGGCGCGGGCCCGGTGCTCGGCGTCTTCTCCACCGGCCCCGAGATCCGGAACATCGCGCAGAACCTCGCGACCGAGATCATCGGCACCGTCGTCCTCATCCTCGCGATCCTCACGCAGGGCCTGAACGACAACGGCAACGGCCTGGGCACCCTCGGCGCCCTGATCACCGCCTTCGTGGTGGTGAGCATCGGCCTCTCGCTCGGCGGCCCCACCGGCTACGCGATCAACCCGGCCCGTGACCTCGGTCCGCGCATCGTGCACGCCCTGCTCCCCCTGCCCAACAAGGGTGGTTCCGACTGGAGCTACGCCTGGATACCGGTCGTCGGTCCGCTCATCGGCGGCTCGATCGCAGCAGGCATCTACAACGTCGCCTTCGCTTAGGAGTCCCCGCTCCAGCACGCTTGGAAGCCGCGCCCCACTGAGCCGCGAGCCGCACAGCACCGCTTTGAAGCACCGCGCCGTAAACAGCCCCTTTCCACGGACACCAGGAGCACACCGTGACCGACGCACACACCGCCGGCCCCTTCATCGCCGCGATCGACCAGGGCACCACCTCGTCCCGCTGCATCGTCTTCGACCGCGACGGACGCATCGTCTCCGTCGACCAGAAGGAGCACGAGCAGATCTTCCCGAAGCCGGGCTGGGTCGAGCACGACGCCGCCGAGATCTGGACCAACGTCCAGGAGGTCGTCGCCGGAGCCATCTCGAAGGCCGGCATCACCCGCGAGGACATCAAGGCCATCGGCATCACCAACCAGCGTGAGACCACGCTGCTGTGGGACAAGAACACCGGTGAGCCCGTCCACAACGCCCTCGTCTGGCAGGACACCCGCACCGACGCCCTGTGCCGGGAGCTCGGCCGCAACGTCGGCCAGGACCGCTTCCGCCGCGAGACCGGCCTGCCGCTCGCGTCGTACTTCGCCGGCCCGAAGGCCCGCTGGCTGCTCGACAACGTCGAGGGCCTGCGGGAGCGCGCCGAGGCCGGGGACATCCTCTTCGGCACCATGGACACCTGGGTCATCTGGAACCTGACCGGCGGTGTCGACGGAGGCAAGCACGTCACCGACGTGACCAACGCGTCCCGCACCATGCTGATGAACCTGCACACCCTGGCCTGGGACGAGAAGATCGCCGAGTCCATCGGCGTCCCGCTGGCGATGCTGCCCGAGATCCGCTCCTCCGCCGAGGTGTACGGCGAGGTCACCGGCGGCCCGCTCGGCGAGATCCTCGGCGGCATCCCGGTCGCCTCCGCGCTCGGCGACCAGCAGGCGGCCCTGTTCGGCCAGACCTGTTTCTCCGAGGGCGAGGCCAAGTCCACGTACGGCACCGGCACGTTCATGCTGATGAACACCGGCGACAAGATCATCAACTCGTACTCGGGCCTGCTGACCACCGTCGGCTACCGGATCGGTGACCAGGAGCCGGTCTACGCCCTGGAAGGCTCCATCGCCGTCACCGGCTCGCTGGTGCAGTGGATGCGCGACCAGATGGGCCTGATCAAGTCCGCCGCCGAGATCGAGACGCTCGCCTCCTCGGTGGAGGACAACGGCGGCGCGTACGTCGTGCCGGCCTTCTCCGGTCTGTTCGCCCCGTACTGGCGTCCCGACGCCCGCGGTGTGATCGCCGGCCTGACCCGGTACGTCACCAAGGCGCACATCGCGCGCGCCGTCCTGGAGGCCACCGCCTGGCAGACCCGTGAGATCAGCGACGCCATGACCAAGGACTCCGGCGTCGAGCTCACGGCGCTCAAGGTCGACGGCGGCATGACCTCCAACAACCTGCTGATGCAGACCCTGGCCGACGTCCTGGACGCACCCGTGGTGCGCCCGATGGTCGCCGAGACCACCTGCCTCGGCGCCGCCTACGCCGCCGGCCTCGCCGTCGGCTTCTGGACCAACACCGAGGACCTGCGCGCCAACTGGCGCCGGGCCGCGGAATGGACCCCCAACATGGCCGCGGACGTCCGCGACCGTGAGTACAAGAGCTGGCTCAAGGCCGTCGAGCGGACCATGGGCTGGATCGAAGACGAGAACTGACGAGGAGTAAGAACCCGCAATGACCAGCCAGCCCACCCTGCAGTCCGTGCCTGCCCTCGGCACGCACCCGGCCTCCGGCTCCAACCCGAGCCGCGCCGAGGCCCGGGAGCAGCTCTCCAAGGCAACGTACGACCTCCTCGTCATCGGCGGCGGCATCCTGGGCATCTCCACCGCCTGGCACGCCGCGCAGTCCGGGCTGCGGGTGGCGCTGGTCGACGCCGGCGACTTCGCCGGCGCCACCTCCTCCGCCTCCTCCAAGCTTCTCCACGGCGGTCTGCGCTACCTGCAGACCGGCGCGGTGAAGCTGGTGGCGGAGAACCACTTCGAGCGCCGTGCGGTCTCCCGTCAGGTGGCCCCCCACCTGGCGAACCCGCTCACGTTCTACCTCCCCGTGTACAAGGGCGGGCCGCACGGCGCGGCGAAGCTCGGAGCGGGCGTCTTCGCCTACTCCGCCCTGTCGGCCTTCGGTGACGGCGTGGGACACCTGCTCAGCCCCTCCAAGGCCGCGCAGGACGTGCCCGAGCTGCGCACCGACAACCTCAAGGCCGTGGCCGTGTACGGCGACGACCAGATGAACGACTCCCGCATGGCCCTCATGACGGTCCGCGCGGCCGTCGAGTCGGGTGCCGCGGTCCTGAACCACGCCGAGGTCACGGGACTGCGCTTCACCCGGGGCCGGGTGACGGGCGCCGAGCTGCGGGACCGGCTGTCCGGCGACGAGTTCGGCGTGAACGCCCGGCTCGTGCTGAACGCGACCGGCCCGTGGGTCGACCACCTGCGCAAGCTGGAGGACCCGAACGCGGCTCCTTCGATCCGTCTGTCCAAGGGCGCGCACCTGGTCCTGAAGCGCACCTCCCCGTGGAAGGCCGCGCTGGCCACGCCGATCGACAAGTACCGCATCACCTTCGCGCTCCCGTGGGAGGACATGCTCCTGCTCGGCACCACCGACGAGGAGTACGAGGGCGACCCGGCGGACGTCTCGGTCACCGAGAAGGACACGGCCCAGATACTCGACGAGGCCGCGTTCTCCATACGCGACCAGCAGCTCTCGCGTGATCTGATCACGTACTCCTTCGCCGGTCTGCGGGTGCTGCCGGGCGGCCCCGGCGACACGTCGAAGGCCAAGCGCGAGACGGTCGTCACCGAGGGCCGGGGCGGCATGCTGTCCGTCGCGGGCGGCAAGTGGACCACCTTCCGGCACATCGGCCGTACGGTCATGAAGAAGCTGGAGGCGCTGCCGGGCCACCCGCTGGGCGAGGACTTCGAGCCGATCTCCGAACTGCCGAAGAGGATGCCGCTCCCCGGCGTCGCCAACCCGCGCGCGGTCGCCCACCGTCTGCTGGTGGACGGCCCGGCGCCCGGCCCGCGTATGGCCGCCGACACGGCCAGGCATCTGGCCACCCACTACGGCTCGCTGGCCTTCGACATCGCCCGGCTGGCCAACGAGAACCCGGCGCTCGGCGAGCGCGTCCACCCGGACGCCCCGGAGATCTGGGCGCAGGTCGTGTACGCCCGGGACAACGAGTGGGCCGAGACGGCGGACGACGTGCTGCGCCGCCGTACGACGCTGACGATCCGCGGTCTCGCCACCGACGAGGTCCGCGCCAAGGTGCAGGGCCTTCTCGACGGCGCGTAGGCGCCCGCGGCCGGGTGAGGGGCGGCTCCCACGGGGGGTGCCGCCCCTCACGCACGGCCGGCACCGCACGGCCGGACCGGGGCTGTCGCGCCGCTCCTTGCGAAAGGCCGTCCGGCCCAGGGGGACGCGGTCGCCGGGACCCCGCGCGAGCATCGCGCCTCGGATCTCTCGCCGTCATCGGTCCGTCGTCCGGGTGCCCGGCAACGTCACCGTTCTCCCGGCGAGTTGGTCAGGGACGGCTCGGACGACCGCGGGGTGGCCGGGATGGAGTCACGCGTGTTTCCGGCCCGTCGGCGGGGCAGTGATCCGTTCACTCCCCCGTGCGAGGGGGCTGCGGAGGCCCCCTCGGCACGCCGTAAGGTTGAGGCGTACGCGAGGGCACATCGGAAGGAGGCGCTGGGTGATCGAGCTGGAGGGGGTTCCCGAGCTGATCGACCCAGTCATGGTGGCCGCGTTCGAGGGCTGGAACGACGCCGGCGACGCCGCCTCCGCCGCGGTGGCGCATCTGGACAAGGAGTGGAAGGGCGAGGTGTTCGCGGCGCTGGACGCCGAGGACTACTACGACTTCCAGGTGAACCGCCCCACGGTGTGGCTGGACGGCGGCGTTCGCAAGATCACCTGGCCGACCACCCGTCTGTCGGTGGTCCGGATCGGCGGCGACAAGCCGCGCGATCTCGTGCTCGTCCGGGGCATCGAGCCGTCCATGCGCTGGCGCTCGTTCTGCAACGAACTGCTCGGTTTCGCGCACGAACTGGGCGTGGAGCTGGTGGTGATCCTGGGCGCCCTGCTGGGCGACACCCCGCACACCCGTCCGGTGCCGGTCAGCGGGGTCACGTCCGACTCCGACCTGGCCCGCACGATGGACCTGGAGGAGACCAAGTACGAGGGCCCCACCGGCATCGTCGGCGTCCTCCAGGAGGCGTGCACGCACGCGGGCGTACCGGCCGTGTCGCTGTGGGCGGCCGTACCGCACTACGTGTCGCAGCCGCCGAACCCGAAGGCGACGCTGGCCCTGCTCAACCGCCTGGAGGACCTCATCGACCTGCGCATTCCGCTGGGCGAGCTGCCCGAGGACGCGCGGGCCTGGCAGCTCGGCGTCGACCAGTTGGCCGCCGAGGACAGCGAGGTCGCCGAGTACGTCCAGACGCTGGAGGAGGCCCGGGACACCGCCGAACTGCCGGAGGCGTCCGGCGAGGCCATCGCGCGCGAGTTCGAGCGTTATCTGCGCCGCAGGGACGGCGGCGGTCCGGCCGCCGGGTCCGGCGGCCATGCCACGGAGAGCGGCGAGTCGTACCTCCGCGACACCCCCGGCACGCCCGGCGGACGGGGACGGCCTCCGACGGCGCAGCGCCCCGAGCCGGACGCGGGGCAGGACGGCGGGCCGGACGCGGAGCCGCCGAAGGGGCCGGACGAACCGGCCGGTGGGACCGGGTCCGGAGCCCGGGGACGCGCGACGGACCCCGAGGGCTCCCCTGATCCGTCGAGCCGGGCGGACGATCCGTCGAACGCGGCGGAGTCGCCCGGTTCGCCGGAGACGCCGGACCCCTCCGGTCCCTCCGACACGTCGGACCCCTCCGAGGACTGAACGGAACGACCGGACGGCACGGCTGAGGGGCGGGACGCGCACGACGCGTCCCGCCCCTCAGCCGTGCCGTGCCGTCAACAACCGCTGTCGTCCCGGCACATGACATCCGTCTCGGCCGTATTTGGCCTGATTGAAGCGTGACATCTGTTTCCAGCCGGATTGCACAGGTTTCCCAATTCAACTTGTTTTCAAACCAAGTTGGCGAAGACGGGGTGGACGGGACGCCGTGGGCGTGCCAGGTTGTGCCCCGAAGGCGCCGACCGGCGACGGGACATGGCGCACCGCGCCGACCGTGGACCGCACACGGCACGGCGGAACGACCCACGCATCGAACGACCCGACCGACGAACGGCATACGCAAGGACCGGCACCCCCAGGGATCGAAGGGAGCGGCACGCGATGACCGACCAGGTACAGCCGGCGCACGGCCCGGGAACGTCCGGGCCGGGGCCCGACGGAGCGGGATTCACCTACCGAGGAGCCGAGCAGGAGCTGATCGTCGTCGCCCGCCCGGAGGCGCGGCTGCGTGCCCGGGCCGAGGGCGTACGTTCGGCGGCGGGCGCCGACGTCTCGGCCCTGGACATGTTCCTCAGCGACGAACAGCTTGCCCTGGAGCCGCTGTTCGGCAGCGAGGAACGGCTCCAGCAGTCGGCGGCGACGCTTCAGCAGTCGGCGACGACGGGCACCGGGAGCGGGCCCGACCTCGCCCTCTTCTACCGGGTGCGCGGTGTGCGCAGCCGTGCCCAGGAACTGCGCGCGCGGATCGCCGCGCTGCCCGAGATCGACACGGCGTACGTGAAGCCCGGTGCCGTTCCGGCCTCGACGGGTTCGGCACCGTGGACCGGCCGGAGCGCCGACGACAGCCAGCGGCTGAAGGAAGGGGCGCCCGTCACCCCCGACTTCACCAGCCGGCAGGGCTACCTGCGTCCGGCGCCCGAGGGCGTCGACGCGTACTGGGCCTGGCAGCGGCCGGGCGGTTCGGGCCGGAGCGTCACCGTGATCGACGTGGAGGGTGCCTGGCAGCTCGGCCACGAGGACCTGGCGTCCAAACTCGCCGGCGTCGTCGTGGGCACCCCTCACACGGACCTCGCCTGGCGCAACCACGGCACCGCCGCCATCGGTGTGATCGGCGGCGACCGCAATGAGCACGGGATCACCGGGATCACGCCCGACGCCGTGACCGCCGCCGCTTCCTTCCAGGGTGTCGGAACGGCCGCGGCGATCCACGCGGCGGCCCAGCGGCTGAGCCCCGGTGACCTCATCCTGGTCGAACTGCAGGCCCCTGGGCCCCGGTTCGACTTCGAGGAGCGCGACAGCCAGGAGGGCTACATCGCGCTCGAATGGTGGCCCGACAACTTCGCGGCCGTCCAGTACGCCACCGCCAGGGGCATCCTCGTGGTGGCGGCGGCCGGCAACGGCGCCGAGTCGCTCGACGACGCCCTGTACGAACGCCGCCCTCCGGAGTTCCCCGAGTGGTGGCGCAACCCCTTCAACCCCTCCAACCCGTCCTCCGGGGCGATCCTGGTCGGCGCGGGCGCACCACCGCCCGGCACGCACGGCCGCGACCACGGCCCGGACCGCTCACGGCTCGCGTTCTCCAACTACGGGGCACGCGTGGACGCGCAGGGCTGGGGACGCGAGGTCACGACCACCGGCGGCTTCTGGGACCGGCCCGGCGATCTGCAGGGCGGCGCCGAGGAGATCGCCTGGTACACGGACACGTTCTCCGGGACCTCCTCCGCCTCCCCGGTGGTGGTCGGCGCGCTGGCCGCGCTGCAGGGCATGCTCAAGGCGGCCGGGCAGGCGCCGATGTCCCCGGAGCGTGCGCGCGCGGTACTGCGGGCCACGGGTTCCCCGCAGCAGGACGCACCGGGCCGGCCCGCGTCCCAGCGGATCGGCAGCCGGCCGGACATCAAGGCGGCGGTCACCCATCTGCTGCCGGAGGCGGTCGGCTCGGGCCAGGCCGAACGGTACTGGGACGAGCTGCTGCCGTATCCGCGCGAACTCCCGCCGAGGCTCCGGCTGTACGTGTCCGGAGCCTGGCGCAACCTGGACAACCCGTCCCCCGAGATCCGTCAGGCGGTGCACTCCGCCTTTGTGGGGGGACGGCCCGACGTACGGGTCTGGTTCTCGGACGACGAGATCGTCGGCCTGGTCGTCACGGGCTGAGGATCCGGTTCTCCCGGACCGCGACAGACGTAACGGACCGCAACGCACACAACGGAACGCAACCAACCATTGATGGAAGGTGGCACCCCCGCATGAGCACGATCCCGCAGATGAGCCAGCAGGGACAGCAGCAGTACCCGAGCACGTCGCCCTACCAGCAGCAGGGCATCGGCCAGCAGGCGCCGTTCGGGCAGCAGATGTCCGGCACGCAGCAGATGCCGATCGGGCAGCAGATGTCCGGCGCCCAGCAGATGCCGATCGGGCAGCAGACGCAGCAGCCCTTCGGCCGGCACGAGTTCGGTCAGCAGGTTCCGCAGCACCTGCAGCAGCAGCTCCAGCAGCTCGGACAGCAGCAGCCGTTCCAGCAACTGCTCCAGCAGCTCGGCGGTCAGCAGCTCGGCAGTCCGCAGTTCGGTAGTCCGCAGTTCGGTGGTCAGCAAGCCGGCGGTCAGCAGCAGCACCTGCACCAGCAGATCCAGCACGGCGAGCCGCTGATCCTGCAGAGCGCCGTCGAGACCCGGGCCCTGGCGATCGGTGCGGCCCAGCACTTCCAGGACGTCGTCACCGCGCTCCCCGGCCAGCCCCAGGCCCTCTACCTGTTCATCGACAACGCCTGGCGCCGGCTGGTCAACCCCAACCAGGTGACCCACGACGTGGTCCAGAAGGCCTTCGCCTACGGGCAGCAGGTCTACGGGATCTACGACACCGGCACCGGCGCCGTCCAGTCCGTCATCGTGACCAGGTAGGGACGGGCGTTCCAGCGACATGAAGAGTGCCGGGCGGAGGTTCTCCGCCCGGCACTCGTCCGTTCCGCCGCTCCCCTGCGGGCACGGCGGGACGAGGTGGAACCAGGTACTACAGGGCGACACCGAGCAGCGCGTCGACGGCCCGCGAGACGATGCCGGGAGCGCCCTCGTCCGTGCCGCCGCTCTCGTGCTGGAGCGCGGCCCAGCGGTCGACCGCGGCGAGCGCGGCCGGTGCGTCGAGGTCCTCGGCCAGCGCGGCGCGGATCTCCTCGACGAGCGTGTCGGCGGAGGGCCCGTCGGGCCGGGACACCGCGGCCCGCCAGTCCTCCAGGCGCGCGACGGCCTCTTCGAGGACGCTGTCCGTCCACTCCCAGTCGGACCGGTAGTGGTGTGCCAGCAGCGCGAGGCGGATGGCGGCCGGGTCGACCCCGTCGTGCCGCAGCCGGGACACGAAGACGAGGTTGCCCTTGGACTTCGACATCTTCTCGCCGTGCAGCGCGACCATGCCTGCGTGGACGTACGCCTTGGCCATCGGGAACTCGCCGGTCAGCACCTGGGCGTGCGAGGCGCCCATCTCGTGGTGCGGGAAGGCGAGGTCGGAACCGCCGCCCTGGACGTCGAAGCCCATCCCCAGGTGGTCGAGGGCGATGGCGACGCACTCGATGTGCCAGCCGGGCCGGCCGCGGCCGAGTGAGCCGCCGTCCCAGCTCGGCTCGCCCTCGCGGGCGGCCATCCACAGCATCGGGTCGAGGGGGTTCTTCTTGCCGACGCGGTCAGGGTCGCCGCCGCGCTCCGCGGAGAGCAGGCGCATCGTCGCGGCGTCCAGGTTGGACACCCTGCCGAAGTCGGGGTCGGCCTCGATGGAGAAGTAGACGTCGCCTTCGAGTTCGTACGCGGCTCCGGCGTCCCGCAGCCGCTCGACGAGCGGCACGATGCCGGGTATCGCCTCGACTGCGCCTATGTAGTGGCGCGGCGGCAGCATCCGCAGGGCGGTCATGTCCTCGCGGAAGAGGGCGGTCTCCTTCTCGGCGAGTCCCACCCAGTCGATGCCGTCGCGTTCGGCCCGCTCCAGGAGCGGGTCGTCGACGTCCGTCACGTTCTGGACGTAGTGAACCTGCCGCTTGGTGTCGAGCCACACGCGCTGTACGAGGTCGAACGCGTTGTAGGTCGCCGCGTGTCCCATGTGGGTGGCGTCGTACGGCGTGATGCCGCACACGTAGATACGGGCGACGGGACCGGGGGCAAGGGTGACGAGCCCACCGGTCGCGGTGTCGTGGATCCGGAGGTCGCGGCCCTCACCAGGCAGGGCGGGGACCTCAGAAGCGGGCCAGGCATACATGTCATGAGCCTAACCGGACGGGACTTCCGTATACGAACCGGGCAGCACCTCTTGGCCGGGACGACCCCCTTGCGCGGTTCCCCGCCCGGTGCGGACGGGGAACCGCGCTACACCGGGGGCCAGGGGATCGCGGGCCATTCCCCGCTCGGTTCGGGGTGTTTCCCGGAGGCGAGCATCGCCCCGACCCGCGCGCGTGTGGCGTCGATCTCGACGGCGGTGACCAGTTCGGCCAAGCGGGTGGCCAGCGGTGCGCCCGGTGCCAGCGCGTCACGCAGGGAGGCGAGGACGTCCAGCGCCTCGGCCGTCAGCGGCTCCCCCGCCCAGCCCCACAGCAGCGTGCGCAGCTTGTTCTCGGCGTTGAAGGTGACCCCGTGGTCGATGCCGTAGAGGTGGCCCTCCTGCGCGGGCAGCAGATGGCCGCCCTTGCGGTCGGCGTTGTTGATCACGGCGTCGAGGACGGCGAGCCGCCGCAGCCGGACGTCGTCGGCGTGCACGAGCAGCGCCGTCCGGCCCTCGTCGACCTCGGCGAAACCGATCGCCTTCCAGCCTTCGGCGGGTTCCTCGCCCTCCACGAGCGCGAGCAGCCCGGCGCCGTCCTCGGCGGCGGACGCCTCGATCCACAACTGGCACATGCCCTCGCCGTAGGGCCCGTCGCGCAGCACGGTGGTGGGCACGAGCCCCCAGCCGGTCGCCTCGGAGACCTCGTAGGCCGCGACCTCGCGCTGGGCGAGCGTGCCGTCGGGGAAGTCCCACAGGGGGCGCTCCCCGGCGACGGGTTTGTAGACGCAGAACGCCTCGCGGCCCTCGTACGACACGGAGCAGTAGAGCACCGCGTTCGAGGCCTCACGGATTTGTCCGCGCACCTTCAGCTCACCCCGGGCGAGCAGTTCGGCGGTCGTCACGCTCCGCGGCGGTATCCGTTCTGGCGCGGACATACGTGTCCTTCCGGGTCGAGCGGGAGGCTGCACAGCGGGCAGGGGGGCCGGCCGGCGTTGACGACGTCGAGTGCGCGCTTGGCGAAGGCCCTGGCCTGCGCGCCGCTGAGGCGGACCCGGAGCATCGGCGGGCCGTTCTCCTCGTCCTGGAGCAGCCGCTCCTCGGCCTCGGCGAGGTCCTCGTCGGACTCGGCCTCGACTTCCACGAGTGCCTGCGCCTCGACGATCATGCGCTGCTCTTCGCCGTCCCAGGCCAGTGCCATGGTGCCGACCCGGAACTCCTCCTCCACCGGTGTGTCGAGGGGCGCGGTGTCGGACACCTCGGTGGACGCCATCGCCGGGACCGGGGCGCTGCCCCCGGTGCGCCGGACGACCTCGTCCAGGAGCTCGTCCATCCGTTCGGCCAGCGCGGCGACCTGGGTCTTCTCCAGGGCCACACTCGTCACCCGAGGGCCCGAGGATGCCTGCAGGAAGAAGGTACGGCGTCCGGGCAACCCGACCGTACCGGCCACGAAGCGGTCCGGGGGGTCGTAGAGGAACACCTGACGGGACACGTCCTGTCTCCATTGAATCGGCATGGGGCCGGCTGACCGCGCCGGGCCCGCATCGGCTGAGAACGGGTTGACAACTACTGTGCTGGTTCGACCGCTTCACCCTACTGCGGCCGACGATCACGGTGCGCCCGCACCGCCCCCGACCGGAGCGTCGCCGCTCGCGGGCTCCTCGCGCGGCGCCAGGGACGCGAGATCACCGGTGTCCCCGAGACGCACGAGAAAGGGCCTCAACCGGGTGTAACGGATCGCTGTGATGGAACACGGTTCTACGGAGATCCGCTGAAAGAGGTCCAGATGAAGTCCGAGTGCGTCGGCGACGAGCGACTTGATGATGTCGCCGTGCGAACACATGAGATAGACCGCGTCACCGCCGTGGTCGCGCTCCACGCGCGCGTTCCACTCGCGCACCGCCTCGGCGGCCCGGGTCTGCATGGCCCGCATCGACTCGCCGCCCGGGAACGCGGCCGCGGAAGGATGCGCCTGGACGACGTCCATCAGCGGCTCGTCCTTGAGCTCGGCGAGCTTGCGGCCCGACCAGTCGCCGTAGTGGGCCTCTCCGATGCGTTCCTCGGTGTGCGCGGGGACCTCGGGGCGGGCCTCCAGCAGCGGCTGGACGGTCTCCTGGCAGCGTTGGAGCGGACTGGTGACGACCTCGGCGATCGGCAGCCCGGCGAGCCTGCCGGGCAACGCCGCGGCCTGCTGGGTGCCGCGCTCGTCGAGGGCGACGCCGGGTGTCCAGCCGGCGAGCAGTCCCGCGGTGTTGGCGGTGGAACGTCCGTGCCGGACGAGGATCAGGGTGGGCATGCGGCCCAGCGTAAACGGACGGCCGGTGGAGCCGACGGGCCCTGTGGAAAGCGGCCCCCGCTGTGCGACGCGGCCACGACGACGGGAGAATGCGCTCCGTGATCGTCGACTGCGCCATCTACCGTGACGGACGCCGGACGGAGGGTCCAGACGACCTCTCCGACGCCCTGGCACAGTGCCGCGCCGAGGGCGACGCCTTCGTGTGGATCGGCCTGCATGAGCCCACCGAGAAGGAGTTCGACCTGGTCACGGAGGAGTTCGGGCTCCATCCGCTGGCGGTCGAGGACGCCCTCAAAGCCCATCAGCGCCCGAAGCTGGAGGTGTACGAGGACTCGCTCTTCGTGGTCCTCAAACCGGTGTCGTACGAGCCGGAGAGCGACACCGTCACCTCCGGTGAGGTCATGGTCTTCATCGGCGACTCGTTCGTGGTGACCGTGCGGCACGGCGAGGAGTCGCCGCTGACGGCGGTCCGGCGGCGCCTGGAGTCGGACCCCGAGATGCTGCGGCACGGGCCGACGGGGGTGCTGTACTCGATCGCGGACGCCGCGGTGGACCACTACCTGGACGTGGCGACCGAGCTCGGCACCGACCTGGAGGAGCTGGAGGCGGAGGTCTTCTCGCCGCAGCTCGGCGGCTCACGGAACACCGCCTCGCGGATCTACGCGTTCAAGCGGCAGGTGCAGGAGTTCCGCCGGGCGACCGTCCCGCTGGCGGTGCCGCTGGCCCGGCTCTCGGGTTCGGGCCTGAAGGCGACCGACGTGCCGTTCGTGGACGCCAAGGCGCAGCCGTTCTTCCGTGACGTCAACGACCATCTGCTGCGGGTCAACGAGTCCGTGGAGGGCCTGGACCGGCTGGTCTCCGACATCCTCTCGGCGCATCTCGCGCAGATGAGCGTGCGGCAGAACGACGACATGCGGAAGATCTCCGCGTGGGCGGCCATGGCGGCCGTCCCCACGATGATCGCGGGGATCTACGGAATGAACTTCGACCACATGCCCGAGCTGCACTGGCTGTGGTCGTATCCGGCGGTGATCGTGTGCATGGTCGTACTGGAGATCGGGCTCTACGGGCTCTTCAAGCGGAGGGGCTGGCTGTAGGTCCGCGTGCCGTCAGGCGAATTCCGGTGCCGTGGTGGTGGGGCCGTTCAGCGCGCCGCGCCGGTCGGGCAACGCCAGCGAGACCATCCGGCGCCAGCCCGCGGCCCTCTCGTAGGCGTACACGGCGTGGATGCCCGCGGCGAGGAGGGCCGCCCGGGCCCTGGACCAGCCGAGGAGGCGCCCCATGTGGGCCATCACGGCGAGGCTGACGTCCCGGTAGACGCGGATCTCGGCGAGCGCGCACTCCCGCAGGGTCCGCTGGATGGCACGGCCGTGACCGGCGTACGCCAGGCGCAGCAGTTCCTCGTGGCAGTAGGCGAGGTGGTTGTCCTCGTCGGCCGAGATCATCTTCACCGCGCGGCCGATGTCGGGGTGGTCGGCGAAGTGCCTGCGCAGCAGGTCCATCTGCTCGGAGGCGCGCTGTTCGGTGACCCGGCTGTGGGCCAGATAGGTGACGATGTCCCGCACGGTGAGCGGCCGGTCGCCCTTGAGCCTGTCGTGCGCCAGACCGATGCCGTGGCGCTCCAGGAGCATCGTGTAGTCGGTGTCGGACGGGACCTCGACCGGTTCGAGGCCGCGCTTCCTCATGAGGGCGTTGAAGATCCGCCCGTGCTTGTCCTCGTCTGCGCCGTGCCGGGCGATCTTGGGGGCGAGCTCGCGCTCGCTCGCGGGGACCAGTGCGGCGATCCGGGCGTTCTCCCAGCCCCCCTGCGACTCCCCGCTGGCGGCGATGGAGCAGAAGAGCCGGTACGACTCGTCGTTGTCGAGGATCTCCTGGAACAGGCTCCTGGCGGACAGCATCGTTGACACCCTCTCTGCAGAGTTGCGCAGAAAACGAGTCAAATGGGATGACGGCCGCCCGGCAACCGATGTGTCGGACAAATCCGCCGAACGGTGGACGACGAGAGGGGCCCGGGGGCGTAACCAAGGGGCCGCGGGCGCGTTGTTCCCCGTGACGGCCGTGGCGGGGAAGACCCCCGAGCCCCCACCACGGCCGCAGAACCTCTCCGGCGCCGTTCCCGGCCCGGTTACGCGAGTCCGGCCCGCTCCAGGGCGTCGGAGCCGGCCCGCAGCGAGGCGATCCGGTCCTCCAGGGTGAAGCCCGCGGGGGCCAGGGTGAGCGTGGTGACCCCGGCGGTGGCGTACGCCTTCATGCGGTCGGCGATGCGGTCCACCGAGCCGAGCAGGGTCGTCTGGTCGATCAGCGCGTGCGGGATGGCGGCGGCGGCGCCCTCCTTGTCGCCGGACAGGTACTTGTCCTGGATCTCGGCGGCTTCCTTCTCGTAGCCCATGCGCTGGGCGAGCTGGTTGTAGAAGTTCTGCTTACGGCTTCCCATGCCGCCGACGTACAGGGCGGTGTACGGGCGGAACATGTCGGCGAGCGCGGGGACGTCCTTGTCGGCGCCGACGGCGAGCGGAAGGGTCGGACAGACGTCGAACCCCTCCATGGTCTTCCCGGCCTTCTCCCGGCCCGCGCGCAGGTACTTGATCGCGGTGTCCTCCAGGTGCTCGGCCGAGGGGAAGATGAGCAGCGCGCCGTCCGCGATCTCGCCGGTCTGCTCCAGGTTCTTGGGGCCGATCGCGGCGATGTACAGCGGGATGTGCTCGCGCTCCGGGTGCACGGTCAGCTTGAGCGGCTTGCCGGGACCGCCCGGCAGCGGCAGGGTCCAGTGCTCGCCCTCGAACGACAGCCGCTCACGCGTCATCGCCTTGCGTACGATCTCCACGTACTCGCGGGTGCGGGCCAGCGGCTTGTCGAACTTGACGCCGTACCAGCCCTCGGAGACCTGCGGCCCGGAGACACCGAGGCCGAGGCGGAAGCGGCCGCCCGACAGCGAGTCCAGCGTCGCGGCGGTCATCGCGGTCATCGCGGGCTGCCGGGCCGGGATCTGGAAGATGGCCGAACCGACGTCGATGCGCTCGGTCTGGGCGGCGACCCAGCTGAGCACGGTGGCCGCGTCGGAGCCGTAGGCCTCGGCGGCCCAGCAGACGGCGTATCCGAGCCGGTCGGCCTCCTGGGCGACGGCGAGATTGTCCGCGTCCATTCCGGCGCCCCAGTAGCCGAGATTGATGCCGAGCTGCATGGCCGATTCCCCTTACCGATCAGTAACGTCCCTGTGTCCGAGACCCTAGCGTGCGTGCGCCCCGGGCGGGGAGCGGCGCGTTCGCCTTCTCGGTGCGGTGCCGGAGACCCTGCCGCGGCGGCCTTCGCCGCCGCTCGCGTCCGGCCGGTGCCGCCCGTTGTGTCCTCCCGGGTGCCCGGGTGGCGGACTCCGGCACCCTCCACCGGGTGTCACGTGCGGCAATCGGTGAGATTTCCGTTGTCCACAGGCCCCCACACGGCCGGTGCCGGACAGTAATCTCGGCGTCCATGGAGCAGAGGCATCTCGGCCGTACCGGCCTGCGTGTTTCCCGGATCGGACTCGGCACCCTCACCTGGGGGCGGGACACCGACGAGCATGACGCCGCGGACCTCTTGAAGACGTTCTGGGAAGCGGGCGGGACCCTCGTCGACACGGCGGACGTGTACGGCGACGGCGAGGCCGAGTACCTCCTCGGGCAGCTCATGGAAGGGCTCGTGCCGCGCCGGGACCTGGTCATCTCGACGAAGGCGGGCAGCGTCCGCGACCCCGACCGCCGCTTCGACGGCTCGCGCAGCCATCTGCTGTCGGCCCTGGACGCCTCGCTCGCCCGCCTGGGCACCGACTACGTGGACCTGTGGCACGTCCACGGCTACGACCCCTGCACACCCCTGGAGGAGACCCTCCAGGCCCTCGACCTGGCCGTGAGCAGCGGCCGGGCGCGCTACGCGGGCGTGTCCAACTACTGCGGCTGGCAGCTCGCCAAGGCCGCCACCTGGCAGCTCGCGGCACCCGGTATACGCACCCGGCTGGCCAGTACGCAGATGGAGTACTCCCTGCTCCAGCGCGGCATCGAGCGGGAGGTGCTGCCCGCCGCCCTCGACCTGGGCATCGGCCTGCTGCCCTCCTCGCCGCTGGGCCGGGGCGTGCTCACGGGCAAGTACCGCAACGGGACGCCGACCGACTCCCGGGGCGGTTCGGAACACCTCGCGCCGTTCGTCGCCCCGTATCTCGACGACACGGCGAGCAGAATCGTGGAGGCGGTGACGACCGCGGCCGACGGTCTCGCCGTGACCGCACTGCAGGTGGCGCTCGCCTGGGTCCGCGACCGGCCCGGAGTCGTCGCGCCCATCGTCGGCGCGCGCAACGCGCAGCAGCTCACGGCCGCGTTGTCAGTGGAGACCCTTAGTCTTCCTGACGAGATCTGCCGGGCGCTCGACGACGTGTCGGCCCCGGTGCACCACTATCCCGATCACGACTGGAGCACGCTGTGAGCACGGAGCCCGAGACCACGGAGGACGCGGAGCCGGGGACGCCGGGCGCGGACACGACCGCCGGCACCCCCCGGAACACGGGCGAGGACGTGGGCCACGCGGACACGCGTTCCCCGGACGGGGACCCTTCCGGGGACCTTTCGGGGGACGAGGCCACCGTCACGGGCGACGGTACGGACGCGGAGGCCGTCGCCGGGACGGAGGCCGCCGCGGGGGCCGAACCCGCCGAAGGCGCCGCCCAGTTGTCCGAGGCGGCTGCCGAACTGGCGGCCCAGCGCGTGGAGCGGGAGCGGATCGAGCGGCGGAAGGCCGAGAAGCAGGCACCGATCGAGGCCGGGACCAAGCTCAGCGGCACGGCCGCGGACCTGCTCGCGGCGGTGCGGGCCGTGGAGAGCGGCGAGAAGCCCGTGTCCACCGCCTTCCGTGAGCCGGCTCCCGAACCGCGCAGGGCCCCGCAGGAGCCCGTACCGCGACCGCGACCTGTGGCCGCCGCGACCGCGCCCGCCCCGACCGCCGCGCCGGAAGCCGTCGGGGCCGTCCGTGCCGTCTTGGCTGCGGGCGGCGCCCCCGAAGCGCTCGCCGCACAGGTCGTCGCGGTCCTGGGCGAAGGAGCCGACGACCAACTGCGCGAGGACCCCTGGCAGTTGCTGCGGGTTCCCGGAGTACGGCCCGAGCAGGCCGACGGGTTCTCCCGGGAACTGCTCGGCGCGGAGTGCGGCCCGGACGACGAGCGTCGTGGCATGGCACTGACCTTGTGGCTGCTCGAACAGGCGGCCGTCGCCGGGCACACCGCGCTGGACGCCCCGCAGCTCACCGCCGCGCTCTCCCAGCGCTCGGTGCCGGACCCGGACGCGGCCGTGCAGAGCGCTCTGGCGGAGGGCGAGGCCCTCGTCTTCCAGGACGCGCTGGACACGGCTCCCCCGGCCCCGGCGCCCGAGGACGACGCGGACGACGACGCCGAGGAGCCGCAGGAGCGCCCGGTGCGGATCCTGATCGGCCTGGAGCGGTACGCGCTCGCCGAGGAGAGCCTCGCCGACGGACTCGCCCGGGTGATGAACTCGGTGCCGAAGGAGGACGGTTCGGCCGCCGACTGGGAGCGGGCCGCGGCCGCGGCACCCCGTTCCGCCGGGGAGCTGATCCGGGCGGTCGCCACGCACGGCCTGGTCCTGCACACCGGCGGCGACGCCTCCCGGGCCGAGGCCGCGGCGCTGCTGCGCGCGGCGCGGGGGCTCGGCCTGCGCGGCTGGGCCGCGACGCACACCGCAGTGGGCCGCGACGGTTTCCCGGCCCGAGAGACCGGCGCCCCCGCGGACGGTCCCGCCGACGGGGCGGCGACCGGTGTCGCCACCGTCGCCGGGCTCCTCTCCGGAAGCGAGGGTCCCGGCCGGGACACGGACGGCGCCCTGGACCTGGACGTCCTGGTCGTCCTCGACGCGCCGCAGCTCGACGTCGAGACGGCGGCGATGCTCGCCGAGTCGCTGCCGGACGGGGCCCGCCTCGTCCTGAGCGGTGATCCGGGGGTGCTCTGGTCGGCGGGGCCCGGCCGGGTCTTCGCCGACCTGCTCGCCGCCCGCGCCTGCCCGCAGGTGGCTTCGCGGACTCCTGACCCGGGCCCCATCGGCGAGCTGGTGTCCGGGGTCGGCATCGGCGAGCTCAACCAGGTCGAGGCGCCCGGCAAGGAGGTCGTGATCGTCCCGGTGCGCGACGCCGGCGAGGCGGTGCACCGGACCGTTCAGCTGGTCGCGGACTCGGTGCCGCGCGCTATCGGCATCCCGGCCGAGCAGACACAGGTGATCACCCCGGGACACGGCGGCGCGGTCGGCACCAGGGCGCTCAACACCGCTCTCAAGGAACGGCTGAATCCCGGTCCCGGCCGTTTCGGCGGCTTCGACCCGGGCGACCGGATCGTCTACTCCCCCGCACCCGGTCGTACGCTGCCGGGCCATGTGGTGAAGGCCGACGCCGAGGGCCTGCACCTCGAGTGCTCGGGCGCCCCTGTCGTCGTACCGAAGGAGCGGGTGGAGCAGGCCGTACGGCACGGGTGGGCGCTCACCGCGCACCAGGCGGTGGGCCTGCGCTGGCCCGCCGCGGTCGTGGTGCTCCCCGGCGACGCAGCGGCGGCCCTGACCCGGCCGTGGGTCTACACCGCCTTCGGGCGGGCCGAGCGGCACCTGTCCGTCGTGCACGGGGTGGAGCAGGCCCTGCCGCACGCGGTGGCGGAGGTCCCCCAGAAGCCGCGCACCACGCGCCTCCAGGCCCTGCTGAAGGCGCAGGCACCGGCACAGGGCTGATCAGCGCGCCGGACCCTTGGACAGGGGGCCGCAGCACGAGTGCGGCTGGGCCCCTGGGTGTCCGTACCGCTGTGAACGGTGCGGCGGTGCGAAGAGTGCGGCGGTGCGGCGAAACGCGGGTGGCGGCCACCGGAAATCCGGTGGCCGCCACCCGTGTGCGGCGTCGTGAGGGGCCCGCCTCAGCGGTCCCCGTCCAGCGGGTCGGTCTCGCCGTCGGGGCCGAGGTCGTCGTCCAGATCGTCGTCGTCCGACTCGTCGTCGAAGACGGCGCTGACGTCGAAACGGCAGACGACACGCTGCGGGTCGATCGACTCGAAGGGTGCCTCCAGCCACTCACCGGGCTCGGCGGGTTCGTCCGCGGCGGTCACCCAGAGTGTGGAGTCGCCCTCCTCCAGTCCGAATTCCTTGTGCCGGGTGGCGATCTCGTCCGGCTCGAACTCTCCGAAGAGGACCCCGAGCGCACCGTGAACGGTGCCGGACGCCGCGTCGAAGCCCTCGGTGGCGGTGGCGCCGTCCTCCTCCACGGCCTCCACCCGCTGGGCCTGCGCCAGCAGTCGCTGCGGCTCCACCACCGCGTAGTCCCGGCGGATCACCACGCTCAGCGCGTTCGGCTCCTCGGGTCCGGTGTACGGAGGCAGCGTGTCGTCACTGCCGGGGATCTCGAAGGGCGTGACCTCGTCATAGCGGTCGTAGAGGACCTCGTCGTACTCCTCGGCCGCCGCGGCGAGCTCGTTGAACGCCTCGTACACGGCCGGGTCGTCGTCGCCCGTCCTGCGCTCGACCGCGGCCAGGTGGCGGTCGAGTGCGGTCTTGACCGCCTCGGCGGCGGCACGTACCTCGGCAGCGGTGGGCTGCACAGCATCAGACATAGTGCAGACGCTATCCGTACAGGGCCTCTGCCCGCACAATAGATGCGATGCCGGAATACGAATTTGTCGACGTGTACGTACCTCGCGGGGTTTCCCGCAAGGAGACGACACGTCTGCTGACGGACCATGCCGAGTACGGACACTGGGAGTTGGACCGCCTGAGTCTGTTGCGCGACGGCAGCCGCAGAGTGCGGATGCGCCGACGGATCATCCGCCAGGTGCGTGCCACGTGGTGACGGACGGCCGCTGAACCGGTGGGGCCCCGCCGTCGCGGGGCCCGCACCGTCGCTCGGGTCACGGGCCAAGGCCGTGGCGGCCGGTCACATCGGTGCCGCGCAGCGATCACTCCTGCGCCGCACCGGCCCGGCTCCCGACTGCGCGTCTCACCCTGATGTGATCATCACTCCATCGGTGCGCTACGCCGCCGATCGCGCCCGGCGGTAGAGCACGGCTCCGGCCAGGAGCGCGGCGGCCCCCGCCGGTACGACCACGCCGAGCGGCAGCTCACTGCCCGTGTGGGCGAGCTGCGCCGCACTGTCCGGGGCGGTCCGCACAGCGGCCCGCGAGCCGGGCTGACCGATCTGCGAGACACCACCATGGTGCGGGCCGCTGCCCGCGGGGACCGTGCCCGGCTGACCCGGGGTGCCCGGCAGGCCGGGGGTTCCGGGCTGCCCCGGGTGACCGGGGTGCTGGGAGTGACCGGGGTGACCAGGGTGCTGGGAGTGTCCCGGGTGACCGGGATGGCCCGGCTGACCGGGGTGACCGGGGTGACCAGGGTGACCGGGGTGACCCGGGTGCTCGGAGTGGCCCGGCGGACAAGGGTGGTCGGGGTGGCCCGGCCGGCCCGGGTGTCCGGGGTGGCCCGGCTGACCCGGGTGTCCCGGCCGGGGTGTCTCGTGGCCGCCGGGCGCGTGCGCGTGGCGGCCACCCCCCGTCGCGTCGTTGGCGCAATCGTCGCCCGCCGTCGCGTTGCCCGCCCCGATGACGTTCACGCTGTTGCCGCAGACATTGACCGGGACGTCGACCGGCACCTGTACATGGTTGCCGGAACCCACCCCCGGCGAGTGACCGGTGTGGCCGACGGCCGACGAGCCACCGCCCGAGCGGGTCCCCCGGCCGCCGTGACCGCCGGACGCACCCCCCTGGGCGCCGTGGTTGACGCAGGCGTTGCCCATCGCCGGGTTGAGCAGCCCGACCACGTTCACGGTGTTTCCGCAGACGTTGACCGGCACGTTCACCGGCGCCTGCACCGTGTTGCCCGACAGCACGCCGGGAGAGCCCGACGCGGAGCCGATCGCGCCCGAGTCGGCGTGTGCGGAGACACCGGTGACCGCGAGCACACCACTGGCCGCCGCCACGGTCATCAGGCCTTTGCGGGTGACCTGTCGCATAGCTGAATCCCTGCCTTAGTCCTTGGGACGTGGACCAACAGTCCTGGGGACGTGGACCATCCGGAACACGCGCACGCCCACGGGACGGGACGTGTGCGCGGAAAGCCGGTCGGCCCCGGAGCGCATGGCGCGCACTCCGAGGCCGACGAGCTCAGACCTTCACGAAGTGACCCCCATGAGGTGACCCATGGGGTGCCCCCTCACGGGACGAGGCACAACGTCAGTGGTTGACGCAGGCGTTGCCGAAGGCGGGGTTCAGCAGCCCGATCACGGAGATCGTGTTGCCGCAGACGTTCACCGGGATGTGAACAGGCACCTGAACGACGTTGCCGGAGGCAACGCCCGGGGACTGCACAGCGGTGCCCTGGGCGCCCGAGTCGGCGACGGCCAGACCCGCACCCGCGAGAACCAGACCACCAGTGGCAGCCGCGGCGGCGACGATCTTCTTGATCATTATTCCTCCTTGTAGGCAAATGCGATCCCAAGCAGCGGATCGCAACACCTGTAACGAGGAGGGATTACTAGAGCTATGGGCTTATGGTCGCATTCACCCGTCCCGGGCGGCCTCCGCACGCACGGGCGAATGTCGGCGTCAACACCCCACGACACGTCGCCGGAAGGTGGGCACGACCGGTCGGCGGGTCGTCGGGACGGCCCGGCGACGCCATGCCATGCCATGTCACGACGTGTCACTCCATGTCACGACGCGTCGATGAATCGGTCCAGTACCCGCACGCCGAACTGGAGCGCGTCCACCGGCACCCGCTCGTCGACGCCGTGGAACATGCCCGCGAAGTCCAGCTCCGGCGGCAGCTTCAGCGGGGCGAAACCGAAGCAGCGGACGCCGAGGTCGGCGAAGGACTTGGCGTCGGTGCCGGCCGAGAGCATGTACGGCACGGCGCGCGCGATCGGGTCCTCCGCCGAGAGCGCGGTCTGCATGGCGTCGACGAGGGCGCCGTCGAAGCCGGTCTCCAGGGCCTTGTCCGCGTGCACGTCCTCACGCTTCACGCGCGGGCCCAGAATCCGGTCGAGGTCGGCGAGGAACTCCTCCTCGTAGCCCGGCAGATAGCGTCCGTCGACATGTGCGACGGCCTGCCCGGGGATCACGTTGACCTTGTAACCGGCGCCGAGCTGGGTCGGGTTGGCGGTGTTCTGCAGGGAGGCGCCGATGAGCTTGGCGATACCGCCGAGCCGGGCGAGCGTCTCGTCCATGTTCTCCGGGTCGAGCTCGGTGCCGAGGGCGTCGCCCAGCTCGTCGAGGAAGTGCCGCAGGGTCTTCGTCACGCGCACCGGGAACTTGTGCCGGCCGAGCCGGCCGACCGCCTCGGACAGCTCGGTGATCGCGTTGTCCTTGTGGATCATCGATCCGTGTCCGGCGGTGCCGTCCACGGTCAGCTTCATCCAGTGCATGCCCTTCTGCGCGGTCTCGACGAGGTACAGCCGCAGCTTCTCGTTGACCGTGAAGGAGAACCCGCCCACCTCGCCGATCGCCTCCGTGACGCCCTCGAAGAGATCCGGGTGCTTGTCGACCAGATGCCGGGCGCCGAACGTTCCGCCCGCCTCCTCGTCGGCGAGGAAGGCGAGGACGATGTCACGCGGAGGCTTGCGGCCGGTGCGCATCCGCTCCCGTACGACCGCCAGGGTCATGGCGTCCATGTCCTTCATGTCGACCGCGCCGCGGCCCCACACCATCCCGTCGGCGATCTCGCCGGAGAAGGGATGGTGGGTCCAGTCCACCGCGTTCGCCGGTACGACATCGGTGTGGCCGTGGATGAGCAGCGCGGGCCGCGACGGGTCCTCGCCCTCGATCCGGGCCACCGTGGAGGCACGCCCCTTGTGCGACTCGAAGATCTGCGGCTCCAGTCCGACCTCTGCGAGCTTCTCGGCGACGTACTCCGCGGCCTTGCGCTCGCCCGGGCCCGAGTGGTCCCCGTAGTTGCTGGTGTCGATCCGGATCAGCTCACGACAGAGGTCCACTACCTCGTCCTCGCCCGTGACGTTCCTGGTCGTGCCGCTCTCGCTCACGCTGCTTCCTCCCGCTGTCGCCGCTGGTGGTCCCCCTCATCCTCTCCCCGATCCCCTTCCCGCCCCAAGGCCGGTCCCGGCCCGTCACACGCCGTTCACGCGGCGACGGGGGGTGATCGGAGGCCCTCGAAAGCCTGGTAATGTTTCCTCTGTCGCCGCGAGGGAAACCCGCGCGACAAACACCTTGTCCGGGTGGCGGAATGGCAGACGCGCTAGCTTGAGGTGCTAGTGCCCTTTATCGGGCGTGGGGGTTCAAGTCCCCCCTCGGACACCAGTCGGGACCTTCACGAGACTGTCCCCGAATATGTTCACGAATTCCCGGTGAGTCCCTGACTCACCGGGAATTCTTCGTTCCCGGAGCCTTCGCCCGCCACGGCACCGGCCCGACCGGCCCAGCCCGGTCCCGTCCTGAGCCGCGCCCGCCGGGCAGGTCACTGATACTGGGAAAATGGGCAAACTTGGGCGATACGTCCCAGCGAGCCGACGGGGCGATCGCTCGCCGCCGAAGGCCGGGCCGCCGGAAGCCGGCCCGAAGGCCCGTCACCATTCGGCCGGCCGACGTCGGCTGTTGTTGCGGAAGCCGCGCAGCGTCGCGGGTCAGGTCTTCCTGCTGCAACTGGTGGTCGTCCTGCTGCTCATCGCCACGGCCGTGGTGGTGCTCGTGATCCAGGACCGGAACCGCGCGATCCAGGAAGCCGCCGACCGCTCGCTGGTGGCGGCCGAGTCGTTCGCGAACGCCCCCGGCACCGCGGAGGCGATGAAGAGCGACGACCCGACGGCGGCTCTCCAGCCGCACGCCGAGGCGGTGCGCAAGAAGACCGGAGTCGACTACGTCGTGGCGCTGAGCCCCTACGGCTTCCGGTGGACCCACCCGGACCCGGACCAGATCGGGAAGCACGTCTCCACCTCCTACGGCCAGGCGCTCCAGGGCGAGCCCCACCAGACCACGTTCGACAGCAGTCTGGGGAAGGCGGTCGACTCGACGGTGGCGGTCTTCGACGAGAAGGGGACCGCGGTCGGCCTCGTCACCGTGGGGGTCACGGTGGACAAGGTGACCAGCGTGGTGAAGAACCAGCTACCGGTGCTCTTCGCCTCCGGAGGTGTCGCGCTGCTGCTGGCCGCGGGCGGGTCGGCACTGGTCAGCGGGCGTCTGCGGCGCCAGACCCAGGGCCTGGGGCCGGTGGAGATGACCCGGATGTACGAGCACCACGACGCGGTGCTGCACGCGGTCCGTGAAGGCGTGATCATTCTGGACGGTGACGGAAGGCTGCTGCTGGCCAACGACGAGGCGCGCCGGCTGCTCGCACTGCCGCCGGAGGCCGAGGGCAGGCCGGTCACCGGACTCGGGCTGAACCCGGCCCTGGCCGGACTGCTCGGATCGGGCCGCACGGCCACGGACAAGGTCTTCCTGGCCGGGGACATCCTGCTCGCGGTCAGCGTGCGGCCGGTGGGCGCGCAGGGGGGCAGCGTGGCCACCCTGCGGGACACCACGGAGCTGCGCGCCCTCGCGGGCCGGGCGGACGTGGCGGGCGGGCGCCTGCAACTGCTCTACGAGGCCAGCACGCGGATCGGCACCACCCTGGACATGAACCGCACCGCCGAGGAGCTGACCGAGGTGGCGGTCCCGCGCTTCGCGGACTTCGCCACCGTCGAGCTGGTGGAATCCGTGCTCCAGGGTGGCGAACCGACGGGGGCGAGCACGGAAATGCGCCGTATCGCGGCCGCGGGTGTCCGCGAGGACGCGCCGCTTCACCCTGTCGGGACGCTGATGCACTACGTGCCCGGCAACCCCGTGGCCATAGGTATCACCACCGGCCGGCCGGTCCTGGTGGAGCATCTCGCCACGGCTGACGGCTGGCGGGCCCAGGACCCGGAGCGGGCCCGCAAGGTCATCGAATTCGGTATCCGCTCCATGATCTCGGTGCCGCTCCAGGCCCGCGGCCAGTTGCTGGGGGTCGTGGAGTTCTGGCGTTCGGAGCAGGACCCTTTCGAGCCGGACGACCTGTCCCCCGCCGAGGAACTGGCCGCCCGGGCGGCCGTGTGCATCGACAACGCGCGCCGGTACACCCGCGAGCACACCACGGCCGTCACCCTCCAGCGCAGCCTGCTGCCCGGCACGCTCCCCGAGCTGTCCGCCCTGGAGGTCGGGCACCGGTACATGCCCGCCCAGGCGGGGGTGGGCGGCGACTGGTACGACGTCATCCCGCTGCCGGGGGCCCGGGTGGCCCTGGTGGTCGGCGACGTCGTCGGGCACGGTCTGCACGCCGCCGCGACGATGGGCCGCCTGAGAACCGCGGTGCACAACTTCGCCGCCCTCGACCTGCCTCCGGACGAGCTTCTCGCGCACCTGGACGACCTGATCACCCGGATCGACCAGGACGCGGCAGCCGAGGGCAACACCGAGGCCATCACCGGTGCCACCTGTCTGTACGCGGTCTACGATCCGGTCTCCGGGCGGTGTGTTCTCGCCCGGGCGGGTCATCCGGGTCCGGCGCTGGTCTCGCCCGACGGCTCCGTGACCTTCCCCGACATCCCCGTAGCCCCGCCGCTCGGCGTCGGAGGAGGCCTTCCGGTCGAGACGGCCGAGCTCCGGCTGGCCGCCGACAGCCGGCTGGTCCTCTACACGGACGGCCTGGTCGAGGCGCGCGGCCGTGACATCGACGTCGGGCTCGGCATGCTGGGGGAGGCGCTCGCCGGTACGGACGGCGCCACCCCGGACGACACCTGCCAGGTGGTGCTCGACGCGATGCTGCACACCAGGGCGAGTGACGACGTCGCCCTGCTCGTCGCGCGCACCCGGCTGCTCGACCCGGAGCAGGTCGGGGAGTGGGAGGTCCCCGACGACCCCTCGGCCGTGCCCCGCATCCGCGCGGAGGCCACTCGCAGGCTGGAATCCTGGGGGCTCGGCGAGGCCGCCTTCACGACCGAGCTGATCGTCAGCGAACTGGTGACGAACGCCATCCGGTACGGAGGGAGCCCCATCAGCCTGCGGCTGCTGCGCGACGGCGACAGCCTGATCTGCGAGGTCGCCGACGGCACCAGCACCTCCCCGCACCTGCGCCGCGCGACCTTCACCGACGAGGGGGGCCGCGGCCTGTTCCTCGTCGCGCAGATGTCCCGCCGCTGGGGGACCCGGTACACCGACCGAGGCAAGATCATCTGGGCTGAGCAGGCGCTCGACGCCGGAGCCGCCGGGGACCTGAGCGGTCTCCTCATGGCGGACCTGTGAGGCGGGACCCAGGCGGGACCGCCGCCCCGGGGTGCGCGCACGGCCGGAGCGTTCAGGAGCCGTTGTCGACCGTGAAGTACGGGATCTTGGCCGGGTCCTGGCCGAAAGCGGCCCCCAGATAGACGGCCGACAGTTTGGTGAGCGTTCCGTCGTCGATCAGCTGCCTGATGATCCGGTCCAGCTCGTCCCTGTTGGGCGACCCCTTCGGGTACAGGGCGCCGTAACCCTGGTCGGTCCTGTACTGGCCCACCAGGCGCACCCTGCCCTCCCGTTTCTGGGGATACCCCAACAGGATCGTCGTGTCGTGGACGACCGCGTCGATCCGTCCCTTCTCCAGCGCCGTGACCATGTCCGGGTCGTTGGGGAAGGCGGTGACGGGCTTGGTCGGCTTGAGGCGGTTCTTGACGAACTCCTGGCCCGTGGTGCCCTCGGCCACTCCGATGCGGACGTCACGGATGTTGTCCCCGTTGATCTTCTCGCCGTCCCTGATCAGCACTCCCAGGGTCGAGGAGAGGTAGGGCGGGGAGAACTCGGCCACCTTGCTCCGTTCAGGGGTGATCGTGATCTGCGCCAGGGCCAGGTCGAAGTCCTTGGTCCGGCCGGACACGACCACCGGGAAGGGGGCGTTCTCGACCTTCACCCGGTCGAGTCCGGAGCGGTAGGCGATGTTGGCGGCCATGCAGTACTCGTAGCCGCTCGTGATGGAGGCCGGCGTGTTGCCGCCGTTCCACCAGCCGGGCGCCGGCAGGGTCGTTTTGACCGTGAGGGCGCCCGCCGTCCGGGGTGACAGGTGAAACTCCCCGTAGTGCCCCGAGACCGGGCACTCGCCGTAGTGGGCTTTGGACGACGCCGACCCGCCCTGGTCACAAGCCGATGTCGCGACGATGAGCGCCACGCTGACAGCCAGGGAGGCGATCGCTGCCGCGGCGCGCATCATTGCACCTCCGGTAGGGGCGTACTCCTGGAGTCACCATAAATCACCCCGACCCATACGACTGCCGGAGCCACGTGGGAGGACCCCGGGGCGCGGGTCGGATCACCCGTCTTCCGGCGGTGTCGCGACGGCCGACCGAAAGCGCGAGCCGTGTCCGGGTTCGCTTCCCACCTCCGACGACACGATCTGGAAATCTTTCGAAACTTTCGAAGAATCCATCCTCACTCTTGATCTCACGTGATCCACACGCGGAGACCAAGGTTTCAGGAGAAGGCCGGAAGTGGCATCTGAGCTGGTCCTACTCCAGCACTTGGACGCTGGGCGCGGGACGAATGTTTCGGCATCGATGCCGAAACTATTGACAGTTGACAGGGCCAGCTCAACACTGTTCGCGATTCACCGAGCACAGCCCGGCCGTGTTGCGCGACGTCGACGCCCGGTCGCCCGCACCGCTGTTCCGCGACCCTCGCGAGTCCCTCGCACAGCCCCTCGCGCGGTCGTGTCACGTTGCCCGGCCCCCACCGGCCTCACGAGGACGAGGAGGAAACACGCACATGATCGACGCATCCGCACACCCGTCGAGCCGCGGCAGCGGCCGCTCAGCGGCGTTCCGGCACTTCAGGCTGCTCATCAGCGGTGTCTGCACCATGCTGCTGGTCGCCGTGGCCGCGATGACCCTGCCCGGCACCGCCCTGGCGGACACGGTCGTCAGCTCGAACCAGACCGGCACCAACAACGGGTACTACTACTCGTTCTGGACCGACAGCGGCGGGACGGTGTCCATGAACCTGGGCTCCGCAGGCAACTACAGCACGACATGGAACAACACCGGGAACTTCGTCGCCGGCAAGGGCTGGGCCAACGGAGGACGCAGGAGTGTGACCTACTCGGGCACCTTCAACCCGTCCGGCAACGGCTACCTGTCCCTCTACGGATGGACGTCGAACCCGCTCGTCGAGTACTACATCGTCGACAACTGGGGCACCTACCGGCCCACGGGCACGTTCATGGGCACCGTCACCAGTGACGGTGGCACGTACGACATCTACAAGACGACGCGGACCAACGCCCCCTCCGTCGAGGGCACGCGCACCTTCGACCAGTACTGGAGCGTCCGGCAGTCGAAGCGGACCGGTGGCACGATCACCACCGGAAACCACTTCGACGCCTGGGCCCGCGCCGGAATGAACCTGGGCAGTTTCAACTACTACATGATCCTCGCGACCGAGGGCTACCAGAGCAGCGGAAACTCCAACATCACGCTGGGCGACGCCGGTTCGGGCGGCGGAGGTGGCGGTGGCGGCACCGGCGGGTGCGCCGCGACCCTCTCGGCCGGCCAGCAGTGGAGCGACCGGTACAACCTGAACGTCGCGGTCACCGGCTCCAGCAACTGGACCGTGACGATGAACGTGCCGTCCCCGGCGAAGATCCTCTCCACCTGGAACACCAGCGCGAGCTACCCGAGCGCCCAGGTCCTCACCGCGAAACCCAACGGCAGCGGCAACAACTTCGGCGTCACCATCCAGTCCAACGGCAACTGGACCTGGCCGACGGTCTCCTGCAGCACGAGCTGACCCCCGCACCCCCGAGACTGGAGGACCGCTTCACATGAGATTCCGGATGGCACACGCGCCACACCGCTCGTTACGCCCGCTGATCACGGGACTGGCCGTCGTCGCGACGGCGGCCCTGGGCCCCGTCGCCCTCGACGCCGGCCCCGCGCGGGCGGCCACCTGCACCGGGTACGTCGGGCTCACCTTCGACGACGGGCCGTCAAGCACCACGTCGACCCTGCTCAACGCGCTCGGGCAGAACGGGCTGCGCGCCACGATGTTCAACGAGGGCCAGTACGCCGCGTCCAGCCCCGCCCAGGTGAAGGCCCAGGTCGACGCCGGCATGTGGGTGGGCAACCACAGCTACACCCACCCGCATCTGACCCAGCAGAGCCAGGCGCAGATCGACTCGGAGATCTCCCGGACCCAGCAGGCCATCGCCGCCGCCGGCGGCGGCACGCCGAAACTGTTCAGACCCCCCTACGGAGAGACCAACGCGACACTGAAGGCGGTCGAGGCCAAGTACGGCCTGACCGAGATCATCTGGGACGTCGACTCGCAGGACTGGAACGGCGCGAGCACCGACGCGATCGTGCAGGCCGCAGGCCGGCTCACCAACGGCCAGATCATCCTCATGCACGACTGGCCGGCCAACACGATCGCCGCGATCCCGCGCATCGCGCAGGGACTGGCCTCGCGCGGCCTGTGCGCAGGGATGATCTCTCCGCAGACCGGCCGCGCCGTGGCCCCCGACGGTGGCGGCACGGGCGGCGGAGGTGGCGGTGGCGGCGGATGCACCGCGACCCTCTCGGCCGGCCAGCAGTGGAGCGACCGGTACAACCTCAACGTCGCGGTCACCGGCTCCAGCAACTGGACCGTGACGATGAACGTCCCCGCCCCCGAGAAGATCCTCTCCACCTGGAACATCAGCGCGAGCTACCCGAGCGCCCAGGTCCTCACCGCGAAACCCAACGGCAGCGGCAACAACTTCGGCGTCACCATCCAGACCAACGGCACCTGGACCTGGCCGACGGTCTCCTGCAGCACGAGCTGACCCGGCGGGAAACCGACGGGACCGAGCGGAGGAGCAGCGCACCCGTGGGGCGAGGGCCCCGGCCGTCCGGCCGGGGCCCTCGCTCAACGTGTCCACAGGGTTACGCAAAGATGTGGGGCAGATCTCGTCACGCTGACATATCCCCACGTCACAGCACCGGAACCAGGGGTTCCAGTAGCTCCTGAGGAGGGCTTCGCATCGCTGATCTCCAGGTCCGCGGCTAGCGTCGTACTAAAATTGCAGGCTTGTTCGGAGCTGGACCGGAATATCCCCAGGCGTACCTGCGGGCCCACCGGCTCCCCGGAGTCTCCGGGAACAACACGTGAGGACCCGATGGCAGCCCTCCAGCAAGGCCCCGTACTCGCGCTGTCCGACGACGAGGTGCGTGCGGAGCTCGGTGACCAGGCGCGCTTCTCCGCCGCTTCGGCCGCCTCACCGCGCACGCTCATCGACATCCTCGACGCCTCCGTACGGGCCTACCCCGACGAGCCCGCCCTCGACGACGGCCGACGCGCCCTCACCTACCGCGCCCTGGCCGCCGAGACCGAGGCCGTGCGCCGGCGGCTCGCGGAGGCCGGGGTCGGACTCGGCGACCGGGTCGGCGTGCGGGTCCCGTCCGGCACGAACGAGCTGTACGTGGCGATCCTCGGCGTCCTCGCCGCCGGTGCCGCCTATGTCCCGGTGGACGCCGAGGACCCCGCCGAGCGGGCCGAGCTGGTCTTCGGCGAGGCCGAGGTTCGCGCTGTCATCGGCGCCGGGCACGAACTGACCGTCAACGGCCGCTCCGAGGTTCCCGCGGGGCGGCCCGGCGTCGAGCACGACGCGTGGATCATCTTCACCTCCGGGTCGACCGGCAGGCCCAAGGGCGTCGCCGTGAGCCACCGCAGTGCCGCCGCCTTCGTCGACGCGGAGGCCGGCCTCTTCCTCACCGAGGAGCCGATCGGCCCCGGTGACCGGGTCATGGCGGGCCTCTCCGTCGCCTTCGACGCCTCCTGCGAGGAGATGTGGCTGGCCTGGCGGTACGGGGCCTGCCTGGTGCCCGTACCGCGCTCCCAGGTGCGCAGCGGCGCCGACCTCGGGCCCTGGCTGGTGGAGCAGGACATCTCCGTCGTCTCCACCGTGCCCACCCTCGCCGCCCTGTGGGAGCCGGAGACCCTCAACGACGTCCGGCTGCTGATCTTCGGCGGCGAGGCCTGCCCGCCGGAGCTGACGCAGCGGCTGGTGACCGAGGGCCGGGAGGTGTGGAACACCTACGGGCCGACCGAGGCGACCGTCGTGGCCTGTGCGTCGCTGCTGACCGGCGACGAGCCCATCCGGATCGGGCTGCCGCTGAACGGCTGGGAGCTGGCGGTCGTCGACGAGGCGGGCGAGCTGGTGCCGATGGGCGGCAGCGGCCAGTTGGTGATCGGCGGGGTCGGGCTCGCCCGCTACCTCGACGCGGAGAAGGACGCCGAGAAGTACGCGCCGCTCACGTCGCTGGGCTGGGAGCGGGCCTATCGCAGCGGTGACCTGGTCAAGGCCGAACCGGAGGGACTGATCTTCCTCGGCCGCGCCGACGAGCAGATCAAGCTCGGCGGACGCCGGATCGAGCTCGGCGAGGTGGACGCGGCGCTCCAGGCGCTGCCCGGTGTCGCGGGCGCGGCGTCCGCCGTGCGGACCGCGCGCGGCGGCAATCAGCTCCTCGTCGGCTACGTCGTGACCCAGGAGGGCTGGGACCGGGCGGCGGCCGTCGAGAAGCTGCGCGCCGAACTGCCCGCCGCGCTGGTGCCGCTGATCGCGCCGGTCGAGGACCTGCCGACCCGGACGTCCGGCAAGGTCGACCGGAACGCGCTGCCCTGGCCGCTGGAGGGTCTGGAGGCCGCCGGTGCCAAGGAGCAGCTCTACGGCACCGAGGCCTGGCTCGCCGAGCAGTGGAGCGAGGTGCTGGGCATCCCCGTCGGGGGAGCCGCCGACGACTTCTTCGCGATCGGCGGCAGCAGTCTCGCGGCCGCCCAGCTCACCACGCGGCTGCGCGCCCGCTACCCGAACGCCGCCGTGCTCGACGTCTACCAGCAGCCCGTGCTGCGCAAGCTGGCCCGGCATCTGGAGAAGTCCGGCCAGGACGACGGCGCCGAGCGGATCGTCGCGCCCGTCCCGTTGCGCGCCAAGCTGGTCCAGCTCCTGGTGCTGATCCCGCTGTTCGGCCTGCTCGGGCTGCGCTGGACCGTGGCGCTGGCCGCGCTCGGCAACGTACTGCACTGGTTCGGTCCGTATCCGTGGGCACCGGACACCTCGTGGTGGCTGGTGGGCGCGGGTGCGCTCGTCCTCTTCAGCCCGCCGGGACGGCTCGCCGTCGCCGCGGGCGGTGCGCGGCTGCTGCTGCGCGGGGTGAAGCCCGGCCGGTATCCACGCGGTGGCAGTGTCCACCTGCGGCTCTGGACGGCCGAGCGGCTCGCCGGGTTCAGCGGCGCGACCTCGCTGACCGGGTCCTGGCTGGAGCGGTACGCCCGTGCGCTGGGCGCCAGGATCGGCCCGGACGTGGATCTGCACTCGCTGCCTCCGGTGACCGGCATGCTCAAGCTGGGCCGCGGGGCAGCCGTCGAGTCGGAGGTGGACCTGTCGGGGTACTGGCTGGACGGTGACCGGCTGGAGATCGGCCCCGTGAAGGTGGGCGCCGGTGCCGTGGTCGGAACGCGCAGCATCCTCTTCCCCGGGGCCCGGGTCGGCAAGCGTGCCGAGGTGGCCCCGGGTTCCGCCGTGGCGGGGCAGATTCCGACCGGGCAGCGCTGGGCCGGGGCGCCCGCGCGCAAGCTCGGCAAGGCGAAGCGCGCCTGGCCCAAGGACCGGCCGCAGCGCGGCACGTACTGGCGGGCGATGTACGGCGCGACCGGGTTCGCGCTGAGCGCGCTGCCGGTGCTGGCCGCGGTCGCGGCGCTGCTGGTGGCCCGGGTGTTCGTCGGCGCGGACGCCGGGCTCGGGACGGCGCTGCGCGGTGCCGGGATCGCCCTGGTGCCGGCGACGCTCGCGTTCGGTCTGGCGTACGCGGTGCTGCTCCTGGCCTCCGTACGGCTGCTGAGCCTCGGGCTGCACGAGGGCACGCATCCGACGCACAGCCGGATCGGCTGGCAGGCCTGGACGGTCACCCAGTTGATGGACCGCTCCCGGGAGACGCTGTTCCCGCTGTACGCCGGGCTGATCACGCCGGTGTGGCTGCGGCTCCTCGGGATGCGGATCGGCCGGGGCGCCGAGGTGTCGACCGTGCTCGCGCTGCCGAGTCTGACGACGGTCGGCGAGGGCGCGTTCCTCGCCGACGACACCCTGACCGCGCCGTACGAGCTCGGTGGCGGCTGGATGCGCATCGGGCGGGCCGAGATCGGCCGCCGGGCGTTCCTCGGCAACTCGGGGATGACGGCTCCGGGCCGCAGCGTGCCGGACGGTGGTCTGGTCGGTGTGCTGTCGGCGACGCCGAAGAAGGCGAAGAAGGGCAGCTCGTATCTGGGGCTGCCGCCGATGAAGCTGCCGCGCGCGGCGCAGGGCGGCGACCAGAGCCGTACGTACGATCCGCCCGCCCGGCTGTTGTGGGCCCGCGGTCTGGTCGAGCTGTGCCGGCTGGTGCCGGTGTTCTGCTCGGCGGCGCTGGCCGTGCTGACGGTCGCCGCGCTCTGCGCGCTGGGGCCGTGGGCGTGGGCGTTCTCCGGGGCCGTGCTGCTCGCCGTGGGTGTGCTGGGGTGCCTGGTCTCGATCGTGGCGAAGTGGCTGCTGGTCGGCCGGCACCGTGCCGGTGAGCATCCGCTGTGGAGCGGTTTCGTGTGGCGCAACGAGCTGGCCGACACGTTCGTGGAGGTCGTCGCCGTGCCGTGGCTGGCGGGTTCCGTGCCCGGTACGCCGCTGATGACCGCGTGGCTGCGGGGGCTGGGAGCCAGGATCGGCAAGGGCGCGTGGATCGAGAGCTACTGGCTGCCGGAGACCGACCTCGTGACACTCGGGGACGCGACGACGGTCAACCGGGGCTGTGTGCTGCAGACCCACCTCTTCCACGACCGGATCTTGCGGACGGATACTGTGGTCCTCCGTGAGGGCGCCACCCTGGGTCCGGGCGGAATCGTCCTGCCCGGCAGCACCGTCGGGGCCCGTTCCACCCTGGGTCCCGCGTCGCTGGTGATGGCGGCGGAGTCCGTTCCCGACGACACCCGCTGGCTGGGCAATCCGATCGAGGCCTGGCGTTCGTAGCAGACTTGACCTGATCGGACGGGAAGGGCGGTACAGCGGCACGTCGAGCACAGGGCAGGGAGCAGTCGCAGCAGTGAGCGTTCAGCAGTCAGCGGGACCGGACCCCTATTTCCCGGCCAACGGAGATTCCCGTTACCGGGTGCACCGGTACGAGCTGGCGCTGGACTACCGCCCCGGCCCGAACCGGCTCTCCGGCACCGCGCGGATCAACGCCATAGCGGGCCGCTCCCCGCTGACCGAGTTCCAGCTGAACCTGGCCGACTTCCGGATCGGCCGGGTCCGTGTCGACGGCAAGGCACCGCACTACACGCACCGGGGCGGCAGGCTGCGGATGCGTCCGCCGAAACCGATACGACCGGGTGCCGCCTTCACCGTCGAGGTGCACTGGTCGGGCAATCCCAAGCCGGTCGGCAGCCCCTGGGGCGGGATCGGCTGGGAGGAGCTGGAGGACGGGGCGCTGGTGGCGAGCCAGCCGGTCGGCTCGCCGTCCTGGTACCCGTGCAACGACCGGCCGGCCGACAAGGCCGCGTACCAGATCTCGGTCACCACGCCCTCCGCGTACGCGGTGGTGGCGGGCGGCCGTCTGCTGACACGGACGACGAAGGCGTCGACGACCACCTGGGTGTACGAGCAGTCGGCGCCGACCTCCAGCTATCTGGTGGGCCTGTCGATCGGGAAGTACCAGACGGTGCTGCTCGGCGACCCGGGCCTCGGGGGCGTACCGCAGTCCGGGCATCTGCCCGCGCAACTGCTCCCGGAGTTCTCCCGGGACTTCGCCCGGCAGCCCGCGATGATGGAGCTGTTCGAGAGCGTCTTCGGGCCGTACCCGTTCGGCGAGTACGCGGTGGTGGTGACCGAGGAGGAGCTCGACGTCCCGGTCGAGGCGCAGGGTCTGTCGCTGTTCGGCGCAAACCATCTGGACGGATCGCGGGGTTCGGAGCGGCTGATCGCGCACGAGCTGGCGCACCAGTGGTTCGGCAACAGCGTGACGATCGCGGACTGGCGGCACATCTGGCTGAACGAGGGGCTCGCGAAGTACGCCGAGTGGCTGTGGTCGGAACGCTCGGGCGGGCGCCCGGCACGTCAGCTGGCCGCCGTCGCGCACCGGAAGCTGTCCGCGCTGCCGCAGGACCTGCTGCTGTCCGACCCCGGCCGCAAGCTGATGTTCGACGACCGGCTCTACGAGCGCGGCGGGCTCACCGTGCACGCGATCCGCTGCGCGTTGGGCGACGAGGCCTTCTTCCGCATGCTGCGCGGCTGGGCGACCCTGCACCGGGGCGGCGCGGTCACCACGGCCGTCTTCACCTCGCACGTCTCGCGCTACGCGGCCGAGCCTCTGGACGACCTCTTCGATGCGTGGCTGCACAGGACGGCGCTGCCGCCGCTGCCGGAGGCGGCCCCGCAGTTGCCCGCCCGGCCCGCCTACCCGCCCACCTATCCGGCGCCGAGCGCGGACCCGGCCCGGGTCCGGGGAGAATGACGGGATGACCAGCCCTTCCTGCCCTTGCGGGCTCGCCCAGCCGTACGTCCGCTGCTGCGGGCGCTTCCACCGCGGCGCGGCCGCGGCGCCGACCGCGGAGGCGCTCATGCGGTCGCGGTACTGCGCCTTCGTGAAGGAGGACGAGGGGTATCTGCTGCGGACCTGGCATCCGCGGACGCGGCCGGCCCTGGTGGAGTTCGACCCCGGGATGCGGTGGACCGGCCTGGAGATCCTCGGTTCGGGCCAGGGTTCGGCGTTCCACAGCGCCGGGACCGTGACCTTCCGGGCCTCCTACCGGGGCGGCTCGCTGCACGAGCGGAGCCGGTTCGAGCGGGTGGACGGCGCCTGGGTGTACGTGGACGGGGAGTTCCTCGACTGACGGCCGGGCGCGGCGGCCGTCAGGGTGCCAGGACGTCCAGTTCCTGGAGCGCGCCGACCGTGATCTCGCGGGTGAGGCGTTCGGCGCGGGGCCCGTCGCCCTCACGGACGGCCGCGGCGAGCTGCACGTGCAGGGTGACGGCGGCCGGGTCCGGGTCCTCGAACATGACCTCGTGATGGGTCCGGCCGGACAGTACCTCCGCGACGACGTCACCGAGGCGGGCGAACATCTCGTTGCCCGACGCGTTGAGGATGACCCGGTGGAAGGCGACGTCGTGGACGAGATACGCCTCCAGTTGCTGCCCGCGTGAGGTGGCGACCATGCCGAGCGCGCACTCGGTGAGCTCCGCGCACTGCTCGGCGGTGGCGTGCCGGGCGGCCAGTCCCGCGGCGACGGGTTCGATCGCCGAGCGCAGGACCGTGAGCGAACGCAGCTGGTGGGGACGGTCGGCGCCGGCCAGCCGCCAGCGGATGACCTGCGGGTCGTAGACGTTCCACTCGGACTTCGGGCGGACCGTCACGCCGACGCGCCGACGCGACTCGACCAGGTACATGGACTCCAGCACCCGGACCGCCTCGCGCATCACGGAGCGGGACACCTCGAAGCGCTGCGCGAGTTCGTCGGTGCGCAGCACGCTCCCCGGCGGGTAGTCGCCCGCCGTGATCGCCGGCCCGAGGGTTTCCAGTACGTGTCCGTGCAGCCCCCGGCCCCGTGTGGTCATGGGGCCAGGGTACGAGGGTGACGGCGAGAACAAAAAGTCAGACTTATATGTCACACACTCTTGAATTAGTCGTACCTAATACGTTTCAGTGGCGTCGAGATCAGATGTCGACGAAGACAGCGAGAGCGCGATGCAGCACAGTCCCACCCCCCATGTCGTCGTGGTCATGGGCGTCGCAGGCACCGGAAAGACCACCATCGGTCCCCTGCTCGCCGCCCGGCTCGGCGTTCCGTACGCCGAGGGCGACGACTTCCACCCGCGGGCCAACATCGACAAGATGACGGCCGGGACGCCGCTGACCGACGAGGACCGGTGGCCCTGGCTGGACGCCATCGGGCACTGGGCGCACGACCGGGCCGGGCTCGGCGGTGTGGTCAGCAGCTCGGCGCTGAAGCGCGGTTACCGGGACCGGCTGCGGGCGGCGGCGCCCGGGGTGGTCTTCGTCCACCTCACCGGTGACCGCGCGCTCATCGAGGACCGGATGGCGCACCGCACGGGGCACTTCATGCCCACGGCGCTCCTGGACTCGCAGTTCGCCACGCTCCAGCCGCTGGCGGCGGACGAGGCGGGGGTCCGGGTCGACGTGTCCGGCGACCCCGCCGAGATCACCGAGCGGGCCGTGGCCGCGCTCGGCGCCCTGACGCCGCCCGGACGGTAACCGCCGCCGCAGCCGCCACTCTCGCGGTGACGCCCTCCCACGCGGTGTCACCCGTCCTTCCCGGTGCCGAACCACCCCGCGCGGCGGGGGTGTTCGTCCCGCCGGTGTCTCTCCCCCACGCCTTCCCCTGCCTTCCCGCGCCTTCCGGGTGCCTTCCCGTGCCTTCCTTCGCAGGGCCTCCCGAAGGCTGTCCGGAAGGCCCTCCTTCACGCACCACCCTCCCCGCGTCCGTTTCTCAAGCAAGGAACAACCGTGACCAGACTCAGTGTCGAGATGCTGGCAGCGGACACCGTCGAGCCGATCACCTCGGCGGGCCACGCTCAACTGGGCATAGCCGTGCTGGCGGGCATAGCCGTCATCGTCCTGCTCATCACCAGGTTCAAGCTGCACGCCTTCCTGGCCCTGACCATCGGCTCACTGGCCCTCGGCGCGTTCGCCGGGGCCCCGCTCGACAAGACCATCGTCAGCTTCACCACCGGACTCGGCTCGACCGTGGCCGGTGTGGGTGTCCTGATCGCCCTCGGCGCGATCCTCGGCAAGCTCCTCGCCGACTCGGGCGGTGCCGACCGGATCGTCGACACGATCCTCGCCAAGGCGGGCGGACGTGCCCTGCCCTGGGCCATGGTGCTGATCGCCTCGGTGATCGGTCTGCCGCTGTTCTTCGAGGTCGGCATCGTGCTGCTGATCCCGGTGGTCCTGATGGTCGCCAGGCGCGGCAACTACTCGCTGATGCGCATCGGTATCCCGGCGCTCGCGGGCCTGTCCGTGATGCACGGGCTGATCCCGCCGCACCCCGGCCCGCTGGTCGCGATCGACGCGGTCAAGGCGAACCTCGGCGTCACCCTCGCGCTCGGTGTCCTGGTGGCGATCCCGACGGTGATCATCGCCGGTCCGGTGTTCTCGCGGTACGCGGCCCGCTGGGTCGACGTCCAGGCCCCCGACGGCATGATCCCGCAGCGCGCCTCGGAGGATCTGGAGAAGCGCCCGAGCTTCGGCGCCACCCTCGCCACCATGCTGCTGCCGGTGGTGCTGATGCTGGCCAAGGCGCTGGTGGACATCGTCGTCGACGACCCGGCGGACACGACTCAGCGTGTCTTCGATGTCGTCGGCGCGCCGCTGATCGCCCTGCTCGCGGCCGTGATCGTGGGCATGTTCACCCTCGGCCGCGCGGCCGGCTTCACCAAGGACCGCATCTCGAAGACCGTCGAGAAGTCCCTCGCTCCCATCGCCGGCATCCTGCTGATCGTCGGCGCGGGCGGCGGTTTCAAGCAGACGCTGATCGACTCCGGCGTGGGCCGGATGATCCTGGACATCTCCCAGGACTGGTCGGTACCCGCGCTGCTGCTGGCCTGGCTGATCGCGGTCGCCATCCGTCTGGCGACCGGCTCGGCGACCGTGGCCACCATCTCGGCGGCCGGGCTGGTCGCGCCCCTCGCGACCGGGATGTCGACCACCCACACCTCGCTGCTCGTCCTCGCGATCGGCGCGGGCTCGCTCTTCTTCAGCCATGTCAACGACGCCGGCTTCTGGCTGGTGAAGGAGTACTTCGGGCTGGACGTCGGCCAGACCGTGAAGACCTGGTCCGTCATGGAGACGATCATCTCGGTGGTGGGCGGAGCGCTGGTGCTGCTGCTGTCCCTCGTCATCTAGGGCGTGTTTCGAAAGTAGCGTCGTCCGCCCGGAGGGCGGGGCTCGCGGCGTCTGGTGCGGTGCATCGCAAGGCGGAGGGTCGTCCGCGTACTGGGCGTACTCGGGCGATCCCGACAACGCGGCGAGGTGCCGTGCCAGGCGTCGCGAGCCAGACGGGACTTTCGAAACACGCCCTAGCACCCCCTGTCCAGCGCCCCCGCGCGGGCGTCGGGAGCCTGTCCGGACGGGACCGGGCCGCGGGGAGGACCTGATTCGGTCCTCCCCGCGGCCCGGCCGTCGTCTCAGTCCCCGCTCACGGCCGCCACAAAGGATGTTCCCGGTCGGCCCAGTCGCGGCTCACCGATCCCGTGCGCAGCCCCCTCCGGGCCTCCGGGTCGCCGAGCGCCATGCCGATGTGGCCCGCGAGGACGATGCCGACGGTGAGGGCCAGCCAGTCGTGGACGAAGGTCGCCGAGGTGCGCCACACCAGCGGGGCGAGGTGGGTGAACCACATCAGCAGGCCCGTGCCCAGCATCACCAGCGTGGCCCCGGCGATCCAGGCGGCGTAGATCTTCTGTCCGGCGTTGAACTTGCCGGCCGGACGGGACCGGTGGTCCTTGTCGCGGCGGCGCACCGCCCGCAGCCACACCCGGTCGTGCGGGCCGAAGCGGTTCAGGAACCCCAGGTCACGGCGGAACGCCCGGGAGACCAGGCCCGCCAGGACCGGGAACGGAAGCATCACGCCCGCCAACTCGTGGACGCGGACGACGAGTTCGCGGCGGCCGACGAGTTCGGCGAACTGGGGGATGTAGAGGCAGGCGGCGGTGGCCACGCACACGCCCATCAGCAGGGCGGTGACCCGGTGCACCCAGCGCTCGGCCGGGGTGAAACGCCGTACGCGGGAGGAGTGCGCGGATACGGCCGGGGGGCCGTCAACTCGTGGGTTCATCGTCGCGTCCGTTCGAACGGCCGACCCAGGCGTCGACGTCGTAGCCCCGGTCCTCCCAGTACCCGGGACGGACGTCCTTGGTGACGGTGATGCCGGAGAGCCACTTGGCGGATTTGTAGAAGTACATCGGGGCCACGTACAGGCGGACCGGGCCGCCGTGGTTGTGGCCGACGGGCTTGTCCTGCATGCGCAGGGCCACCAGGACGTCCGGGCGGCGGGCCTGGCGCATGGTCAGGCTCTCCGTGTACGTGCCGTCGAAGCAGGTGAAGCGGATCGCCCCGGCCGAGTGGTGCACCCCGGCGGCGTCGAGGAGGTGGGACAGTTGTACGCCTTCGAAGGGGGTGCCGGGCACCCGCCAGCCGGTGACGCACTGGACGTCGTGCACCAGGCGGGTCTGGGGCAGGGCGCGCAGGTCGGCGAGGGTGTAGCTGGTGGGGTGGTCGACCAGGCCGTCGACGGTGAGACGGTAGTTCGTCTCGTTCCGGTGGGGGACGGAGGCGGCCACGGAGTAGTAGCGGAAGCCACCGCCGTTGGGCAGCAGTCCGGTCAGACCGGTGGGGTCCCGCTGGGAGGCGCCGGCGAGGAAGGCGTCCATGCCGCGCTGGAGTGTGGGCGCGGTCAGGACGCCGAGCGCGCCGAGTCCGAGCGTACCGAGCAGCACCCGCCGGCCGACGGGCCTGCCGCGCTCGCCGGGTTCCCAGTGTTCTTCGTGCTCTTGGTGTTCTTGGTGTTCTTGGTGTTCTTGGTGCGCACCGTGCTCTTCGCGCGCTTCGTGCTCGTCTTCTTCTTCGGGAGCCCGCGGTTCGGGCCGTTCCGGCTCGCGAGAGTCGGGCCGCTCCGGGCCCTCCGGTTTCCGCGACCTCGGTCGCTCCGGGTCCGAGGCCCCGGGCCTTTCAGTGTTCACCCCTTGATTCGAGCACCCGCGACCACCAAAAAGCCAGCGGTGGCGGGTGCTCGTCAGCGTTCCGTCATCTCTTCTTACGTACGGTCCGGGAACATCGGCCCCGAAGAGGACGGCCGGGCCTCATCAGGAGGTGGACTCGGCCGCCTTGTCCAACTGGAACGCCTCGTTGCCGAGGCCGATCCTGGCGTGCGCCTCGGGCTTGCGGGAGCGCAGCACCAGACCCTGGACCAGTCCGACGACCAGCGCGAGCCCGATGACCGCGGGCAGCAGCACGTTCAGGACGGAGTCCGGACCCGCGCCGACGAGAACGTCGAAGTCCTTGACGGTGTAGACCGCGATGACGAGCAGGGCGACGCCCGCGATCGCGGAGGTGACCAGCCGCCAGGACTGGGCGCGGGCCGCGCCGCGGCGGACGAAGAACACGATGACCGAGAGCGAGGCGGCCGCCATGAGGAGGGTGACGCCGAGCGCTCCGACGTTGCCGCCCCAGGTGAACAACTGGAGCACGGGCGCGGTCGGGTCGCCGGTCGGCTTGTCGTCGGCCAGGGCGAAGCCGCCGACCACGATCAGCGAGACGACGGTGTGCAGGAGCGAGCCGGTGCCGGGAGCGCCGCTGGACTCGGTGGTGCGGCCGAAGGCGCTGGGCAGCAGTCCCTCACGGCCCATGGCGAAGGCGTACCGCGCGACGACGTTGTGGAAGCTGAGCAGCGCCGCGAACATGCCGGTCACGAACAGCACGTGCAGGACGTCCGTGAAGGTGGAGCCGAGCCGTGACTCGGTGAGGAAGAACAGCAGCCCGGCGCTCTGCTTCTGGGACGTCCCGACGATCGCCGAGGGGCCGGTGGCGATGGTCAGCGCCCAGGAGCTGACCGCGAAGAAGACGGCGACGAATCCGATCGCGAGGAACATGACGCGCGGCACGAGGATGTGCGGGCGGCTGGTCTCCTCGGCGTACACCGGGGCCTGTTCGAAGCCGGTGAAGGCCGCGATGCAGAAGCACAGCGCGGTGCCGACGCCCGCCCCGGTGAGGGTGTCCGGGTTGAAGGCGTGCAGCGACAGGCCCGCCTTGGCGGGATCGCCGACGGCCGCCACGTCGAAGACGACGACGAGGGCCACCTCGATGATCAGCAGCACGCCGAGTACCCAGGCGTTGACGTCGATCTTCAGCCAGGCCAGTGCGCCGACGACGAGCACAGCGGCCAACGCCGGTATCCACCAGGCGACTTGGGTATCGAGGTAGGTGGCGAACAGCCCGGAGACCTCGAAGCCGAAGAGTCCGTAGATGCCGACCTGGAGCGCGCTGTAGGCGACGAGGGCGACCGCGGCGGCGCCCGCGCCCGGGGTGCCGCCGAGTCCGCGCGAGATGTACGCGTAGAAGGCGCCCGCGTTGTGGACGTGCCGGCTCATCTCGGCGTATCCGATGCTGAAGAGCACGAGGACGATGCCGAGGATGACGAAGAGAAGCGGCTGCCCGACGATTCCCATCACCGCGAATGTGGTGGGCATGACACCCGCGACCACCATGAGCGGGGCGGTCGCCGCGAGGACGGACAGGAGCAGACCCGCCGTACCCAGCCGGCCGGCGCGCAGGGCCCTGTCCTGGCCCTTGAAGGTGCTGATGCCGGCGCCGTCGGCGTCCGGTCTTCCCGTGCTCGACGTACTCGGTGTGCTCGAACTGCCCGTCGTCATCGCGGGGTCGTCCTTTCGGATGTCGGTCTTCGGGGGGGGCGTTCACACCGTGCCGAGCACGCTGTCGCGCGCGGCACGGAAGGCTTGGTACCCATCGCGGTCCGGGTACGACCACGGAGCCGGGGTGGCGTGCTCCGCGATGCGGTGGAACAGGGCGGCGGCCTCGCCGTCCCGGCCCTCGCAGATCTTGGCGTGGGCAAGGAAGTTGAGGTCGACGAGCCGGCGCGGATGGGTGCCGTGCTCCCACTCCAGCCACCAGTCGAAGGCGGCCTTCAGCACCTGGCGGGCCCGGCGCCCGGCCCAGTGTCCGGAGGCCACCGGGTCGGCGGCCTCGATCCCGGCCCCGGCGAGCACCCGGAAGCGCTCGGCGTGCGCGACGACCGGGAGGATCGCGAGCGGCGAGTCGGCGGGCGCCTGTTCGGCCGCCCAGTTGGCGAAGTCGTACACCTCGTGCAAGGGGTCCTGGCCCGCGGCGGCACGCCGCTCCGCGAGCCGGGCGACCATCAGATGGTGCGCGTGGTGGTGGACGGCGTGCCGGTGGCGCACCTCGTCGAAGAGCCGGACCATCTCGTCCTCGGCGCCGAGTGCGCGCTCCAGGACGAGCAGGCCGAGCCAGGGGGTCGGGTCGCCGGGGGCGAGGGCCGCGGCCCGGTGGCAGGCCTCGCGGGCACTCTCCGGGCGTTCCTTGCCGTGCAGGGCACGCTCCACGGTGGCGCAGCCGAGGAGTACGGCCGCGTCGGGGGACTCCGGTTCGGCGAGCTGCCAGTCGCGGGCCCAGGCGAGCGTCGCGGACTCCTGCGCGAGCACGGTGACGCGGTGCCCGCGACGGTCCCAGTCCTCGCCGGTCGCGGCGAGCAGTGAGCGGACGTCCGTCCACCGCCCCTGGTTCAACGAGGTGCGTGCGGCGGCGAGTTCGGCGTCGTCGAGGGCGGCGTCGAAGGCCTGGGACGTCCGCTTGCGACCGCGGCCCAGGGGAGGTGGGGGTGGTGACACCGCTGCTCAACCTCACATGCGCGGTTCGTCAAAGGGTGATCACGCACAGCAAACCCGGAGCCACGGGTTCAAGTCAAGCTCCGGCCAAATCACTACACGTGTCAACTGCCTTTACTTGCGCCGCAGTTGGCTGCACATCACGCACATTGTCCCGAACGACCGCCCTTTACCGGCGACTTGAACAGCCCGCTTGTCTCTCCAGCACGAACAGCCGCCCTGTTCGGACGTGTCGTACGGCCGCCGTGGTCCGGTGGCTTGAACAGCCGCCCCGGACCACGGCACGAACGGCCGCCCCGGTTCGGTCAGCTCACCGCCTCGGCGGCCGCACGGCCGGCCGTGCGGCCGGAGAAGAGGCAGCCCCCGAGGAAAGTGCCCTCCAGGGACCGGTACCCATGGACTCCGCCGCCGCCGAACCCGGCGGCCTCACCGGCCGCGTAGAGACCCGCCAGCGGCTCGCCGCCCTCCGTCAGCACCCGCGAGGAGAGGTCGGTCTCCAGACCGCCGAGGGTCTTGCGGGTCAGGATGTTGAGGCGCACCGCGATCAGCGGACCGGCCTTGGGGTCGAGGATGCGGTGCGGGGTCGCCGTGCGGATGAGCTTGTCGCCGAGGTAGTTGCGGGCTCCGCGGATCGACATGACCTGGAGATCCTTGGTGAAGGGGTTGGCGATCTCCCGGTCGCGCGCGACGATCTCGTGGCGCAGCGCCGCCTCGTCGATGAGCGGCTTCTCGGTGAGCGCGTTCATCCCGCGCACCAGCGCGGCGAGGTCGTTCTCCACGACGAAGTCGACGCCGTTGTCCATGAACGCCTTGACCGGACCGGGCACATCGGCGCGGGCCCGTCCGATGACGCCCTTGATCGACTTGCCGGTCAGATCGGGGTTCTGCTCCGAACCGGAGAGCGCGAACTCCTTGCCGATGATCTTCTGGTCGAGGACGAACCAGGTGTAGTCGTATCCGGTCCGCATGATGTGTTCGAGGGTGCCGAGGGTGTCGAAGCCCGGGAAGAGCGGCACCGGAAGCCGGTTGCCGCGCGCGTCCAGCCAGAGGCTGGAGGGGCCCGGCAGGATGCGGATGCCGTGCTTGTCCCAGATGGGGTTCCAGTTCTGGATGCCCTCGGTGTAGTGCCACATGCGGTCGCGGTTGATGAGACGGGCGCCGGCCTCCTCGGCGATCCCGAGCATCGCGCCGTCGACGTGGGCGGGGACTCCGGAGATCATCCGCTCGGGCGGGGTGCCGAGCCGCTCGGGCCAGTTGGCGCGCACGAGGTCGTGGTTGCCGCCGATGCCGCCGGAGGTGACGATCACCGCCTGGGCCCTGAGCTCGAAGGCGCCGGTGACCGTACGGCTGCTGGCCTGGCCGCGCTCGATGGCGGACGGCTCCAGCACCTCGCCGGTGACGGTGTCGACGGAGCCCGCGCTGCCGGACAGGCCGGTGACCCGGTGCCGGAACCTCAGCTCGACCAGGCCGCGGGCGACCCCCTCCCGCACCCGCCGCTCGAAGGGCGCGACGAGACCGGGGCCGGTCCCCCAGGTGATGTGGAAGCGCGGCACCGAGTTGCCGTGCCCGTTGGCGTCGTAGCCGCCGCGCTCGGCCCAGCCCACCACCGGGAAGAAGCGCACACCCTGCCGGTGCAGCCAGGGCCGCTTCTCGCCGGCCGCGAAGTCGACGTACGCCTCGGCCCACTGGCGCGGCCAGTGGTCCTCGGGGCGGTCGAAGCCCGCGGTGCCCATCCAGTCCTGGAGGGCGAGCGCGTGATTGTCCTTGATCCGCATGCGGCGCTGTTCGGGCGAGTCGACGAAGAAGAGTCCGCCGAAGGACCAGTGCGCCTGGCCGCCGATCGACTGCTCGGGCTCCTGGTCCAGGAGGATCACCTTGCGGCCCGCGTCGACGAGCTCCGCGGTCGCCGCGAGCCCCGCGAGGCCCGCTCCGATGACGATCACATCTGCGTCGTAGGCCATGGGCCCGTCCTCTCGACATTCCGACTGGTCGGATCGGGTCGGTGCCAAAAAGGGCGCTTTGATGACATTTGTCACGAACCGATCGACAGCGTGCTGGTTGGTGAGACATTGGTGGTGGTCGACCGTACGCACGGCCGACCGGCACTTGTTACTGATCGGTCAGATCCTTCGGCAAGGAAGGTGACCGAGTCAACTGCCTGGTTCTCGGTACTCCCGGGGGCAGGCCCCCGGCCCATGGCACTACAGTCGGCGGGATACGCACCACTGGCCCGCCCCGACTCCCGATGTATCGAGGTACCCAGCGTGTCGGTACTGGTTCTGGTCCTCGCCGTGAGCGCGGCCTGCTGTCTGGGCTTCGGCTTCGTGCTCCAGCAGAACGCGGCCTCGCACGCCCCGCTCAGCGACTTCCTCTCCCCCCGCCTGCTGCTCGACCTCATCCGGGTCCCGCGCTGGCTGGGCGGTATCGGACTCATGGTGTGCGGCATGGTCCTCGGCGCGATCGCGCTGGGCAACGGCGAGGTCTCGCTGGTGGAACCGCTCCTCGCCACCAACCTGCTCTTCGCCCTCGCGCTCTCCCGCCACCAGACCAAGCAGCCGCTCGGCAAGCAGGGCTGGGCCGGGCTCCTGCTGCTCGCGGGCGGTGTCTCCGCGTTCATCGTGGCCGGGCAGCCGCAGGGCGGCGACGCCGTCAGCGACCCGCTGCGGCACTGGCTGATCATCGGGATCGTGGTCGGGCTCGCCCTGCTGCTCACCACCTACGCCAAGCGGTCCCGGCTGAGCGCGGGGCCGGTGCTGCTCGCCACCGCCGCGGGGCTGCTGTACGGCCTTCAGGACGCGCTCACCCGGGTCAGCGGCCAGCGGTTCAGCGCCGGCGGCTGGACCGAGCTGATCACCGGCTGGCAGCCGTACGCGGTGATCACCCTCGGCGTGACCGGGCTGATCCTGGTCCAGAGCGCCTTCGAGACGGCACCGCTGAGGATGTCGCTGCCCGCGCTCACCGCCGCCCAGCCGCTGGCCGGCATCGCCTGCGGGGTGGGCTTCCTCGGGGACCAGCTGCGCACCGATGCCGGCGCACTCGCCTGGCAGGCCGCGGGGCTCGCGGGTGTCGTGGCCGGGATCATCCTGCTGGGGATGCACCCGGCGATGCCCTCGGGCACGGCGGAACCGGAGCGCTCCCGGGACCTCCAGCCGCACTGAGGGAGATCCGCACCCGCCGATCCACCTCCGGCGGAGTCGCCGGCTGCTTGGATGGGTCCATGAATGCCGCTGACGAGATCCTCGACATCGTGGACGAGAACGACCAGGTCATCGGGCAGTCCCCACGCGGGGAGGCGTACGCGCGCGGGCTGCGCCACCGGTGCGTGTTCATCGAGGCGCGGGACGCCGAGGGCCGGGTCTTCGTCCATCGGCGCACCGCCACCAAACTGGTGTTCCCCTCCCACTACGACATGTTCGTGGGCGGGGTCGTCGGTGCCGGCGAGTCCTACGACGACGCGGCGCTCCGCGAGGCCGAGGAGGAACTCGGCGTCTCCGGTCTCCCCCGGCCGACCCCCCTGTTCACGTTCCTGTACGACGACGGGGCCGGCGCCACCTGGTGGTCGGCCGTGTACGAGGTCCGCTGCGAGCTTCCGGTGGACCCGCAGGCCGAGGAGGTCGCCTGGCACTCCTTCCTCACCGACGAGGAACTGGAGCGCCGGCTGCCCGAGTGGAACTGGGTACCGGACGGACTGGCGGGCTACCAGCGGCTCAGGGACTACCGGGCGATGGACTGAGCGCGGACGGCCCGGCCGGTCCCGGGTGGCCCGGGCGGTACTGACAGCGTCCCGCGCCGGGCTCCCCGGTAGGGTCCTGGGCGTGATCGAACTCGTGCGCAATGTCCGGTTGTGGTTCGCGCCGCAGGAGATCCGGGACGAGGGCAGGACCCCGGACTACCGGTTCTCGCTGGCCAATGAGCGGACCTTTCTGGCCTGGCTGCGCACGGCGCTCGCCCTCATCGGCGGGGGCTTCGCCGTGGACCAGTTCCTGCCGGACCTGCGCTGGGCCTGGCGAGCCGGTCTCGCCCTCGCGCTGCTGGCGGCGGGCGTGCTCTGCGCGCTGCGGGCCGTCAATCACTGGGTGCGCTGCGAACGGGCGATGCGGCGCGGCGAGGACCTGCCGGTGTCGCGCTTCCCGGCGGTGCTGAGCATCGTCGTGGCGGTCGTCGCGGTCGCGATGGTCGTCGTGGTCCTGGTCGGCTGGGCGGGATGACCACGCCCGCCCGGGAGGAACGGGACCCGGGCCTCCAGCCGGAACGCACGCGGCTGGCCTGGCGCCGTACGACCCTCTCCAGCACCGTCGCCGCCGTACTCGCCGCGAAGGCGGCCCTGCACGACAGGGACTCGGCCGCCGGAATCGTGGCGTGCGCGTTCTGCTGCGTTCTCTGGCTGGCGTTCCTCGGCCTCGCCCACCGCCGCATCCGCACACTGGCGACCGCGGGCCCCGCGGGCCCCACCCCGCTCCCTCCCCGGCACGCGACGGCGACGGCCCTGTGCACGGTGGCGCTGGCCGTGTGCGCGTTGGCGCTGGTGTTCTGAGCGGTGACGGCCGCTTCCCCGTGACCGCGTTCCGGCGGCCGCGCGTTCCAGCGGCGACCATGACGCTGTCGGGGCTGTCGGGGCGGGAGGCGCACGGTCGCGACAGCCTCGGCCCGCTCTCCCGTACCCGGGCGCCACGCGCCAGGAAATAGCCCGAATCATGACGGTTTGCGGCGATAGCCTGAGGTGTCGCCCCACCCCCGCTCGGCGCGGGAGGCGCACCGAACGGGCACCCCACCGCACGTCACAGCCGAAGGTGAGCACGATGACCACCCTTCACCAGGAGCACCCCACCCACCAGCACGTCCACGATCCGGACTGCGGCCACACCGAGGTGCGGCACGGGGACCACGTCGACTACGCGCACGACGGACATCTGCATCGCGAGCACTCGGGACACTGGGACGAGTGCGAGCCGAGCGGCCACGCGGCGCACGACCGGCACGCCCACCAGCACGGCGAGGGCTGCGGACATCCCGCCGTGACGCACGGGGATCACGTCGACTATCTGCACGACGGCCATCGGCACGCGGAGCACGACGGGCACTGGGACGATCACTGACCCTTTCGCCCCGACGGCGTCTCCCCCGGACCCGCGCGCTCCGGGGGAGACGCCGATCACGTTTCGCGCAGCCGCTGGACGACATACCGACTGGTCGGCATCATGGTCACGTCCCGTTCCCGTGTGCTGAGGAGCAATGATGAGCCCGGACCACCCGCCAGGTCTCGATCTCGACCGGTTGCGCGGCCTGCTCGACCGTGAGCGGCCAGGACTGGTGAACGGCCCGCTGACCGGCCGACTGATCGAGGGCGGACGGTCGAACCTCACCTACGCGGTCTCCGACGGCACCGCCCGGTGGGTCGTACGACGGCCCCCGCTGGGGCACGTACTGGCCACGGCGCACGACATGAAGCGCGAGCACCGGGTGATCAGCGCGCTGCACCCGACGGCCGTCCCGGTCCCGAACCCCGTGCTGCTGTGCGAGGACGAGTCGGTGCTCGGCGCCCCGTTCTACGTCATGGAGTTCGTGGAGGGCACCCCGTACCGCACGGCGGACCAGCTCGCCCCGCTCGGCCCGCAGCGCACCCGCGACGCGGTGATCGGCCTGGTGGACACCCTGGTCGAACTGCACGCGGTGGACCCGGCCGCGGTGGGTCTCGCCGACTTCGGCCGGCCCGAGGGCTTCCTGGACCGGCAACTGCGCCGCTGGGGCAAGCAGTTGGACGCGTCCCGCAACCGCGAGCTGGCCGGCATCGACGAACTGCACGCCGCCCTGGGCCGCGAACTGCCCGACTCCCCCGCGCCCACCGTCGTCCACGGCGACTACCGGCTCGACAACGTGCTGATCGGGCCCGACGACCGGATCAGGGCGATCCTGGACTGGGAGATGTCCACCCTCGGCGATCCGCTCACCGACCTCGGGCTTCTCGTCATGTACAGCACGCGCCTGAACCTGCCCAACTCCCCCATCAGCACGACCGCTTCGGCCGCCGGGCACCCGGCGGCGGCCGAGCTCGTCGAGCGGTACGCCGCGCGCTCGGGGCGCGACGTCTCCGCGGTCTCCTGGTACACGGCCTTCGCCTGGTTCAAGCTCGCCGTGATCCTGGAGGGCATCCACTACCGCTACACCAAGGGCCAGACGGTCGGCGGCGGCTTCGACCGCATCGGTGAACTGGTCCCCGTCTTCATCGAGCACGGCCTGACCACCCTTCAGGAAGGCTGATCCGCCATGGACTTCGGATTCGACGCGCGCACCGAAGAGCTGCGCCAGAAGCTGCTCGCCTTCATGGACGAGTACGTCTATCCGGCGGAGGCCGTCGCGGAGGAGCAGCGCGCTCTGCTGGCCTCGCCGTGGGACACGCCCGCCGTGGTCGGCGAGCTGAAGGCCGAGGCCCGCAGGCAGGGCCTGTGGAACCTCTTCCTGCCGGACGCCGAGTACGGTGCCGGGCTGACCAATCTCCAGTACGCGCCGCTCGCCGAGATCACCGGCCGCAGCCCGCACCTGGCGCCCACCGCGCTGAACTGCGCGGCCCCCGACACCGGGAACATGGAGGTGCTCACCCAGTTCGGCGACGAGCGCCAGAAGAAGCAGTGGCTGGAGCCGCTGCTCGCCGGGGAGATCCGCTCCGCGTTCGCGATGACGGAGCCCGAGGTCGCCTCCTCCGACGCCACGAACATCACCACGCTGATCGAGCGGGACGGCGACGAGTACGTCATCACGGGCCGCAAGTGGTACATCTCCGGGGCGATGAACCCCGACTGCAAGATCTTCATCGTGATGGGCAAGACGGACCCGGACGGCGCCGACATCCGCCGCCAGCAGTCGATGGTCCTGGTCCCGCGCGACACTCCGGGCCTCGTGGTGCGGCGCGCCATGCAGGTGTACGGCTACGAGGACCACTCCCACGGCGGGCACGCGGAGGTCGTCTTCGACCACGTCCGGGTCCCGGTGAGCAACCTGGTCGGCGAGGAGGGCGGCGGTTTCGCCATCGCGCAGGCGCGGCTCGGTCCGGGCCGGATCCACCACTGCATGCGGCTGATCGGCATGGCCGAGCGTGCCATCGAGCTGATGTGCCGCCGGGCGGTGTCCCGTACGGCGTTCGGGAAGCCGCTGGCCCAGCAGGGCGTCGTACAGAACTGGATCGCCGACGCGCGGGTCGCCGTCGAGCAACTGCGTCTGCTGGTCCTGAAGACCGCCTGGATGATGGACACGGTCGGCAACAAGGGCGCGCACACGGAGATCCAGGCCATCAAGATCGCCACTCCGCGCACGGTCGTCGACATCCTCGACAAGGCGGTCCAGCTGCACGGCGCCGGCGGCGTCAGCCAGGACTTCCCGCTGGCCGAACTGTGGGCCGCCGCGCGGACGCTGAAGCTCGCCGACGGTCCCGACGAGGTCCACCAGCGCTCGCTGGCGTACCGGGAGATCAAGAAGTACGTCTGACGCCGACGGGGCGGGGGGAGTTTTTCGCCCCCTCCGCCCCTTCCCGTCCCGAACCCGGGGCGCTGCCCCCGGACCCCCGCTCCTCAATCGCCGGAGGGGCTGATTCTCAGCCCCTCCGGCGATTGACGTGCTCAGGGGCGCAGTGCGCGCAGCAGCAGGTCCGCCAGGTGGTCGGCGACCTGCTGGGGAGCGAGCGGGCCGTCGGGGCGGTACCACGTCGACAGGTGGTGGACCGAGCCGAAGTGGTAGTCGACGACCAGGTCTGCGGGGGTGGCCGTGGAGAAGACGCCCTTCTTCTGGCCCTCCTCGACCAGAGCGCGGAAGCGCTCGTGGTAGCGCCGCCGCTCGGACCGCACCTGCTTGAGCTTCTCGGGGCCGAGGTGGTGCATGGAACGGAAGAAGATCGAGGCGTCGTCGAGGTTGTCGATGGTCGTGACGACCACGTCGGCCGCCGCGCCCCGCAGCCGCTCCTCCACCGGCGCGTCCGAGTCGGCGAACGCGTCCAGCCGTTCCTGCTGGAGACGCAGCACGCGCGCGTAGACCTCGTGCAGGAGGTCGTCCTTGGAGCCGAAGTAGTGGTACAGCGCCCCCTTGGTGACGCCCGCCGCCTCGACGATCTCCTGCACCGAGGTGCGGTCGTAACCCTGCTCGGCGAAGAGCCGGGTGGCGGCGGCGAGGAGCCGCTGCGGGACGGGCGTACCGTCACCGTCCGTCGTCCTGGGCACTGCCGCCACCTGCCTTTCGTGCGTTCACGTCGATAACCGTCGTCCGCGAGGAGTGCTGGGGACTACGAAGGGTCCTGGGACCGGGAACGCAGTTCCCGACGGAGGATCTTCCCACTCGCCGTCTTCGGCAGTTCGGGCAGGATCTCCACCCGCCGCGGATATTTGTAGGCGGCCAGTCTCTCCTTGCAGTACTCGGCCAGCGCGGCGGGGTCCTCGGTAGCGCCCGGCCGCAGGCTGATGTACGCCATGACGGTCTCCCCGCGGTAACCGTCCGGGATCCCGACGACGGCCGCCTCACGGACCGCCGGATGGGTGTGCAAAACGTCCTCGACCTCACGCGGCCACACCTTGAAGCCGGACGCGTTGATCATGTCCTTCTTCCGGTCGACCACGTAGAGCCAGCCGTTCTCGTCCATGAAGCCGATGTCGCCGGTGCGCAGTTCGCCGTCCGGGAAGGTCTCGGCGGTGGCTTCGGGGCGCCGCCAGTAGCCGGGCACCACCTGCGGACCGCGGACGAGGATCTCGCCCTGCTCCCCGAACGGGACCTCCGCGCCCAGGTCGTCGACGATGCGGACGACCGTGTCCGGACCCGGCACTCCCACGGCCAGGGTCCCGGAGGCCGGGTCCACCGGCGCCTCCAGGCCGGGCGGCACCGCGGCGCACGGCGCGGTGCACTCGGTGAGCCCGTAGCCGTTGCGGATGTACGGCCCGAAGCCGGCCCGGAACTTCTCGACGAGGGCGGGCGGCAGCGGGGCGCCGCCGGAGGAGATGTTCACGAAGGAGGAGAAGTGGTCCGGGGTGACCGCCGGGTGGGCGGCCAGCGCCATGAAGGCGGTCGAGGGGCCGACCGTGTAGAGCGGCCGGTGTTCGGCGAACGCGTCCAGGACGACCCCGGCCTCGAAGCGGTACGCGAGGACCAGGGTGCCCGCGCTGTCGAGGCAGGCGGCGAGCTGGCAGACCATCCCGGTGATGTGGAACAGCGGCGCCATCGCGAAGTACACGGGGGCCTCGGGCAGCGCGAGGCCGGTCCGCTGCCGCTCGGCGTTGTACATGATGTTGCCGTGCGTGTTGGTGGCGCCCTTGGGAGTGCCGCTGGTGCCCGAGGTGTAGCTGATCAGCGCGATGTCGGACGGGCCGAGGGCACGGTCGCCCGGCGCCTTGTGCCCCTGCCGGGCGACGGCGAGGAGGTCGTCGGCCCCCGGGTCCCGGGGCAGGCGCTCGAAGGACAGCACCCGCGGGTCGTCGCGGGTCTGGAGATCCAGTTCACAGGCCGTCAGGACGACCCGGACGGGCGAGTCGGCGGCGGTCTCGCGCAGATACGCGTCCCAGGCGCGGTCCGTGCAGACCAGGGCGCCGACCTGCGCGTCGTGCAGGACGTGCCCCACCTCGCCCGACTTGTACATCGGGTTGACCGGAACGACCGTCGCGCCGGCCTTCCACGCCCCGAGCAGGGCGAGCACGAAGTGCGGGGAGTTCTGGAGCATGATCGCCACCCGGTCGCCGCGCTCCACGCCGCGGGAGGCGAGGTGCCCGGCCACGGAGTCGCTCAGCTCGTCGATCTCGCGATAGCTCAGCCGCCCGTCGAAGTACGCGAGCGCGGTGCGGTCCGGGGTCCGCGCGACGACCTCCCCGAGGGCGTGCACCAGGGTGTCGGCGGGGCTCACGGGTCCGCGCTGCGCCTCGTTGAGCAGGGCCACCCAGGGCCGGTCGGCATAGCGGGTCACTCGGCGGCCTCCCACTTCTGCTGGAGGTGGTTCATGTTCGTCATCCAGCGGTCGGGGTCGGTGGCCCGCGCCTGGTAGTACCCGGCGACCTCGGGGTGCGGAAGGATCAGGAAGCGGTCCTGCGCGATCCCCTCGAAGAGCGCGTCGGCCACGGCCTCGGGCTCGACGGCGGTCGGCTGGAGCACCAGGGCGCCCGCGCTGCCGGTCGCGTCGAGCATGTCCGTGCGCACGCCCTGCGGGCAGATCGCGTGCACCTTCAGACCACGGTGGCGGTACGTCAGCGACAGCCACTCGGCGAACGCGTACGCGCCGTGCTTGGTGACGCTGTACGGTGCGGCGCCGATCATGGTGAGCAGTCCGGCGGCCGAGACGGTGGAGACGAAACGGCCGCTGCCGCGCTCCAGCCAGTCCGGCAGCAGCGCGTGGGCCGCGCGTACGTGCGCCATCACGTTGACGTCCCAGGCCAGGGCCCAGACCGACTCGTCGGCCGCCTCGGAGCCTCCCGAGCCGACTCCCGCGTTCGCGCAGTAGACGTCGACCGTGCCGCCGAGGGCGTCCCGGGCCTCGGCCACGATCAGCGAGGCGTCGCCCACGAGGGGGATGCCGCCGATCTCGTCGGCCACCGCCTTCACCTTGTCCGCGTCGAGGTCGTTGACGACGACCCGCGCTCCCTCGGCGGCGAAACGACGGGCCAGCGCGGCCCCGATGCCGCCTCCCGCTCCGGTGACGACCACTCCCGCACCCTGCACGGCTTCCACCACGGGTCTCCTTCGACGCGACGTGACACGGCTCTGCTGCGACGCCAGACTAACCAGTCGGTATGTAACAAGGGAAGGGTTCCCGGCGGTGGCTCGAACGACCGTCCGACGAGCCACGACAGGCCGGTGGGTGCCGTCCTCTACGAACTTCCCCCGGGAGCCCTTAGCGTGCCGGTGCCAGCCTTCCGCGATCACGGAGGTCACCCATGCGTATGTCCCGACGGTCACTGCTCGCGGCCGGCACCGCCGCCGCGGCCCTGACGCCCCTGCCCGCGGGGGCGGCGGTGCCTGCCACGGCCCCCGGTTCCCGGCTCCGCACCGGCTTCGAGCGGCTCGCCGCTGCCGGGTACTCCCGGCTCGGCGGCGGGCGCGTCGGCGTGGTCACCAACCCCACGGGCGTCACCCGTGACGTCCGCCACATCGTCGACGTCATGCACGCCGACGCCCGCGTGGACCTGGTCGCCGTCTTCGGCCCCGAGCACGGCTTCCGGGGCACCGCACAGGCGGGCGGATCCGAGGGCCGCCACGAGGACCCGGCGACCGGACTCCCCGTCTACGACACGTACTCGAAGAGCGGTCAGCCCCTCGCCGACATCTTCACCGCGTCCGGCGTGGACACCGTCGTCTTCGACATCCAGGACGTGGGAGCGCGCTTCTACACGTACATCTGGACGCTGTACGACTGCATGGAGGCCGCGCGGCTCGCGGGCAAGCGGTTCGTGGTGCTGGACCGGCCGAACCCGGTGACCGGCCGGTCGGCCCGAGGGCCGGTCCTGCACAGGGAGTTCGCGACGTTCGTCGGGCGGCAGCCGATCGCGCAGGCGCACGGGATGACGGTGGCGGAGCTGGCCCGGCTCTTCAACGGGGAGTACCTGGCGGCGCCCGTGGAACTGGACACCGTGCCCATGTCGGGCTGGCGGCGCGCGGACTTCTACGACTCCTCGGGGCTGCCCTGGGTGCCGCCGAGCCCGAACATGCCGACGGCGGACACCGCGCTGGTGTACTCCGGGACGTGTCTCTTCGAGGGGACGAACCTCTCGGAGGGGCGGGGCACGACGCGGCCGTTCGAACTGCTCGGCGCGGCGGGGGTCGACGGGCGCTGGGCCGCGGCGGCCGGTGAACTGGGGCTGCCCGGCGTGCACTTCAGAGAGGCCTACTTCGCTCCCACCTTCTCCAAGTTCCAGGGCACGACCATCGGGGGCGTGCAGATCCATGTGCACGACCGGGCGGCGTACGACCCCGTCCGCACCGGGATCGCCCTTCTGGTGACCGCGAGGAAGGTCTGGAGCGGCTTCGCCTGGCGCTCCGACGACTGGATCGACAAGCTGACGGGCTCGACGCTGGTGCGCACGATGATCGACGCGGGCGCGGGCACCGACGAGGTCGTGGCGGCCTGGCAGGACGAGCTGGCGGCCTTCCGCCGGGTTCGCGAGCATTACCTCATCTACAAGTGACACGCCCCTCACTTCCACGGACGAGTGACGGATGCGGAACGGATAGGTCGTGATGTATGGCCAACTTTCCCCGCCGGGTGGACGATGCGCCCATAACGCACCGCCCGCGGGGACAGGGGGCCTGTCATGACGGATCCTGCAATGAGCGTCTCTCCCTACTGGGAGCTGACCTTCGACGCGGACGGGGACCCGGACGGCCCGGAGCGGGACCGGTGGATCGAGGAGGTGCCGCGCCGCAAGGTCCGCGACCTGATCGTCTTCACGCACGGCTGGAACAACGACCGCGCCGGAGCCACCCGGCTCTTCAGCCAGTTCTTCGAACCCGTCCCCGGACTCGCGCCGACCGCGCGCCTCGGCTACGTGGGGGTGGTCTGGCCCTCGATGCGCTTCTCCGACGAGCCGATCCCCGACTTCCGTCCGTCGGTGGCCGCCGATGCCGTCCCGGACACCGGTTCACCGCTCGGCAAGAACACCCGGCACGCCCTTCTGGAGGTGTTCCCCGGCCGCGCCAGCGTGGTCGAGCAGATCGACCGGCTTCTCGACCAACAGCCGTACGACGGAGCCTCGTTGGAGGAGTTCGGCCGCCTCGTGCGGCTGCTCGTCGAGGTCCGGCCGCAGGGACCGCAGAACTCCTTCGCGGCGGACACCCTGGCGGAGGGCGTACCGGAGAGCGATCCCGAGATGCTCTTCGGGGACACCCCGACGGTGTGCGCCGAGTTCGCGCGGGCGCTCGCGGGGGCCGCGGGCCCCGGCGCCGAGGCGTTCGCGCTGCCCCGGCCGTGGGACGGCGCGCTCGAACTGCTGCGCCAGGCCACGTACTACGCGATGAAGCGGCGGGCGGGCACCGTCGGTGAACGCGGGCTCGGCCGGGCGATCGGCCGGCTCGCGTCGGCGGCACCGGACGTACGGGTACATCTGGTCGGGCACAGTTTCGGCGGCCGGCTGGTCTCCTTCGCGCTGCGTGGACTGCCCCCCGGTGTGCGCACGGTGAAGTCGGTGACCCTGCTCCAAGGTGCCTTCTCCCACTACGCGTTCGCGGCGCGGCTGCCGCACGACGCACGGGCGAGCGGGGTGCTGGACGGGCAGTACAACCGGATCGACGGCCCCCTGGTGTGCTGCTACTCCCGCTTCGACGCGGCGCTCGGCACGATCTACCCGCTGGCCTCGCGGATGGCGGGGGACGACCGGTCCGTCGTGGCGGACTTCGGCATCGGCGGCGCCCTGGGCGAGCAGTGGGGCGCGATGGGCCACGACGGGGTGCAGGCGGTGCCCGGGACCAGGGCGCTGACGCTCGCGGAGGCCCTGCGCACCCGGCTGCCGGTGTCGGGGTGCGTGAACGTCGACGCCGCCTCGGTGGTGTGCCGGGGCGGCGCCCCGGCGGGTGCGCACAGCGACATCTGCCATCGCGAACTGGCGCAGGTGGTGCTGGCGGCGGGCCGCGTCCGCTGACCCGCCGCCGCTCCGGTGCCGATCGCTCCTAGAGCCTGTCCTGTCGGCGCCGTTCCGTGCTCACCGGTGCGAGGTGTACTCGACGACCTGCTGGAAGGTCGGCCGGTTCTGCCAGGTGATCTTGCCGTGCTTGATGCCGCCGAGCGTCCGCTGGACGATCGAGTCGGCGCACCACTGGTCGCCCGCCGAGCACTGGTCGTCGCCGGGGTAGACGTCCGACGCGGTCTTGCCGGCCGCCTCCTTCAGCGAGCTGATCAGGGCGTCCCTGCAGGCGGTGAGACTGCCGGCGCCGCAGTACTTCTGCGACAGGCCGCCCTGCACGGACTCCCCGAGCACGGCCCGGATGTCCTTGTCGACATAGCTCCACCAGCCGAACTGGAAGGAGCTTCCGGCGTGCGAGCCGGTCGGTCCGTGCCCGGCCGACGGCGCCTCGTCGACGGGGAGGTTGCTGCCGAACGCGGTGTACAGGTCACTGCCGAGCCCCGGCTGGAACTCCGCCTTCACCAGCAGCGGCCACCAGGCGTCCAGGATGCGGATCGCGTCGGCGTCGGCGTAGGTGTGCGAGCCCGCCGAGGTCTCGGTGCGCTTGGCGCCCGCCGTCACCCAGGCGGACAGCTTGCTCACCGCGGCCGCGGCCGTGGAGTCCGTGACCGGAGAGCTGTTGACGACCTTGAGCAGGTTCGGGAGCACGTCCTCGGCCCGCAGATCGGCCAGTGACGCGTCGGCCATGGCCTTCACCAGCGCGGATCTGGTCACTCCGCCCGCCGCGACCAGCTTGGAGACGCGGTCCTCCAGCAGGTCGCCGCGGTGCACCGAACCGTCGCCCCAGGAGGCCGTCGTGTAGTCCTTGGCCTGCTTGTTGTTCCAGGAGATGTAGTAGTCCTGGTCGACCGAGTTGGGGTGCGCGGACGCCGGGGTGTAGGAGGCGGTGTTGGTGGCCGGGTCCCAGCCCTGCCATTCGTACGCGGCCTGGGCCCACACCGGGAACTCTGCGTCGACCCCGTTCGCCCGCACCGGGTTGTCGCCGCTGTTGTAGTAGGCGGTGTGCGCCGAGTCGGCGTAGAACCAGTTGAAGGTGTAGTTGATGTTCTGCACCGCGCTCTGGAAGGTCGCCGGACTCTTCACGTAGTCGGGGTCGTTGAGCATCTGGAAGCCGATGATCGAGTCGGCCTCGTGCATGTAGGAACTGCGCAGGGTGGTGTACGCGACCTTCTTGCCGCCGACCGTCGCGCGGTATTCCACGGGCCCGTACTTGGTCCGGTAGACCTGCATGCGGTACGAGCCGGCCGCGGTGCCGTCGGCGGTGGTCGGCGTCCAGGAGTTGGTCCGCTCGACCTTGTCCATCGCCGTGCAGGTGCCGTGGTACAGGTAGTGGTAGTCGTCCTGGCACAGCTCGACCGCGTAGGTGTCGATGATGTCCTGGCCGGAGGTCGTCGCGCTCCAGGAGTAGTCCTGGCCGCGGCCGAGTTCGACGTACATGCTCAGACCCGCGAAGGAGGCGCCGCGCGCGCTGAGCCCCGGACCCTGGATCTCCTGGAGCATGAGCAGCTGTGGCGCGAAATAGCCGGTCTGCGGGCCGAAGACGGCGATCGGGTGGCCACTGGCGGTGTACTTGCCGCTGACCACGAGGGCGTTGGACATCCCGCGCTTGGCGGAGGTGAGCGACGTCTTTGCCGCCGTGGCCGAGGCGCTGGTCGCGCTCGCGGTGGCCGCGCTGCCGGTGCGGTCGTAGACCAGCGGCTCCTGGGTCACCGAGCCGGCGTCGGGAAGCGCCTCGCCCTGCGGGGTGTCGGGCCTGGCTGCGTACGGGAAGCTCTCCCCGTTGTGCACGGTGAGCGCCGCTTCCGGGTCGTTGCGCTCGCGGAAGGACTCCCAGACCTTGGTGCCCTCGGTCACTCCGTACTGGTTCTGGGCCGCGAGCAGCGAGAGGGCGTTGTTGACCTCGCCGCCGCCCCCGGAGCCGAAGAGCGAGCCGATGACGGAGGCCAGCGCGACCAGGTCGGTGAGCTTGAAGTGGTCGATGGTGCCGGCGTTGGTGATGGAGTCCTTGTGGCCGGTCAGAACGTATTCGCCGGGGAAGTAGCGGCCGCTGTCGGAGGCGTCTATGTAGGCGTTGATGCCGTCGAGATAGGCGTTGGCGTCGGTGAGGGCCTGGCTTCCGCGGGCGCCGGCCCTGCTGGTCGCCTCGTCGATCTGAGCCTGGAGATCGGCCTCGGTGTAGGGCGCGTTGCGCCAGAACTCCTGCTCAAGGCCCTGGTTGGAGGCCGCGCCGCCCGCGAAGCTGGTCAGTTGGCCGCGTCCGACGTGCCGGAAGACGTCCATCAGCCACAGCCGGTCCTGGGCCGCGGCGTAGCCGGCGCCGTACTCGGTGCCGTAGCGGGTGGTGCCGGTGATGTGCGGCACGCCCGTCTTCTTGTCGCGGACGATCGTCACATCGGTGCGTCCGCCGGGCTTGGTGGTCGACTCGACCTGGTTGGAGGCGACGCCGAAGGAGGCGTCGTTGAAGAAGTCGTTGATCTTGGCGTCGGTGAGCGTGGAGCGACCGGAGGCCAGGTTGCCGTACGTGGCGAGCTGGTCCTCGGCGTGACTGGGCTGGGTGCCGAAGGCCTGGTTGAGCAGGATCTGGGCGAGGGTCGCGTTGCCGTTCTCACCGGGCGGCAGGATGTCCGAGCACTGGCCGCCGCAGTAGTCGTTCGCGGCGATCGAGGTGTCGGCGGCGGCCGCCTGGGAAAGCGGCGACAAAAGGCCGGCAATGAGCACGCATAGGGATGCCGCCTTGAGGAACTTGGGGAATCTGCGGGGAGTTCTCAGTCTGTCCAGGGTGGTGCGTGGGGTGCTCGGTGGCATGTCAGCTCCTACCGACGGGGGGTGGGCCGGACGTTACCGCCGGTATCCCCGAGTTTGAAGATGAACATGCGTCAGTTTTTGGGATTCATCGCGAGCACGGAGCGCGTCGGACAGCCGGTGTACAGCCGGCTGACAGCAACGGGAGGTAGGTCCAGGGCACTCGGCGAGGGGCTTGTGGCGGTCATCGGAAAATTGGATGGAGCCGAATCGCTTGTCGATACGTCTACTCGACGACGTCCGTACGAGACGGCGCCGAAGTGACCGGAGTACAGGTGCAGGTGTGACGGAGGTGCAGGGCGATGGCCGGTTTCCGGAGTCTGGCGAGACAGGTGCGAGATCCGAGGTGTGATCTGGCACTACGGCGGTACTCACTGCGCAAGTGCCTGGAGAGGTTCGCCCCTTACGGGCACAGGGCGACCTGGGACCATCTGTGTTCCCGGGCCGGGTTCGGTCCCGAGGACCGGTCCCCCGATCCGGTGCGGCTCGTGGCCGCACTGGACGAACTGGAGGAGGCCCGCTCCGTCTGGCTCGCCTACGAGGTCGAGTTCGCGCAGCGCCGCAAGAAGGAGAAGCACGACGGGCTGCGCAGGCCGGGCAGTGTCGACGACTGGCACCGGCTGACCTGGGGCGGTTTCGGTGTCGCCTGGTGCGACAACCCCCGTGTCCACCCCCATGAACCACTGGCAGAGGTGCTGCGACGGCTGATCGCCGCACTGGAGCGCGAGCCGGGCGCTGTCTGCCCGGTGTGCGCCGGTGAGCGCCTTGTATGGATGTACGACCTGGCCCACGAACCGTCGTCGGGTCCCGTCTGCACGAGCTGCGGAATCGTGGTGCCGCGGCCCGTCCTGACCCCGGAAGCGCTGGCCGGAGCCAGGCGCGTCCGGCTGCTCGTGTCCGCGTGAACGCCTCGCCGGGCCGGGCGGCCGGGACGCCGCCGGGCTGAGCGGTACCGGACAGGGAACTGCGGGTGAGCCGTCGGCCGCGGAGGGTCCGCGACCGGGCGCGCGGTTCCTGGCGTCCTGATCGCCGGTGGTGTCCGGCACCATCGGGGGCAGGGTGCCGGTCCGTCCGAACAGAGCGTCCGTATCGTCCGAACAGAGCGTCCGTATCGGCACGACGGCGCCGTCGTGCCGATGCCAACGGTGCCGATGACCCGCCGCGCGGCCGAGGGCGGCCCGAGTCGGCGCCTCGGACGACACTGTCCGGCCCCGGACGCCGGCCGAACGGGGGAGCCGTGTCTGGCCCGCATCCGGTCCGCGCCGCGGCCCGAGGACTGCGGACCTCGCCGCACTGACCGAGCGCGGGGGAAGGGACCCCTCCGACTCCCGGACGGGAAGCGGGCGTTGTCCGGGAAACCGCGGGCGACGGAGGTCTCAACGGGCTCGTCCGGCCGGAGGCGGCCTCGCGCGCCGGAGCTGACGCGACGTCTGCGCGGCGGCCGAGGTTAGCAGGCGGGAATCCGTTGGTTCCAGGGGGTTTTCGCCATGGACAGTCGGGGCGATGAAACACGGCTGAGCCACCCGAGGAGTCCCCCATGTCGACGCTGCGCGTCACCGCCGAAATGCTGACCGTCCACGAACACCCGAACGCCGACGCGCTCGAACTGGCCCAGGTGGGCCTGTACCGAGCCGTGGTCGCCAAGGGCGCCTACCGCACCGGCGAGTGGGCCCTCTACATCCCGGAGCAGTCCGTGCTGCCGGCCGGGCTGATCGAGGAGCTGGGGCTGACGGGGCGTCTCGCGGGCAGCGCGTCGGACCGGGTCAGGGCGGTACGGCTGCGCGGCGAGCTGTCGCAGGGCATCGTGTGCCGGCCGAAGGCGCTGGCGGACGTGGATCTGGCGCGGGCCGCCGAGGACGGCACGGACTTCGCCGAGTCGCTCGGCATCGTGAAATGGGTACCGCCGGTTCCGCCCACCATGAGCGGCGAGGTCGAGTCGGCGCCCGGACTGCTGCCCTGGGTCGACATCGAGAACATCCAGCGGTACCCGGACATCTTCACCCCGGGCGAGCCCGTCGTCCTGACGGAGAAGCTGCACGGTTCGGCGTGCCTGCTGACCTACCTCGCCGACGAGGACCGCGTCCATGTCTCCTCGAAGGGCTTCGGCGCCAAGTCCCTCGCCCTGAAGGAGGATCCGCGCAACCTGTACTGGCGCGCCGTACGCGGTCACGGCGTCGCGGAGGCCGCCGCTCGCATCGCCGTACGCCTCGGCGCGCGCCGCGTCGGCATCTTCGGCGAGGTGTACGGGGCGGGCGTGCAGGACCTGTCGTACGGCGCCGACGGTCGCCGCGAGACGATCGGCTACGCCGTGTTCGACGTGTCCGCGGAGATCGACGGCGAGATCCGCTGGCTGGACGCGCAGGAGCTGCTGACCGGCGAACTCCCGCTGGTACCAAGGCTGTACGAGGGCCCGTACGACATCGAACGCGTCCTGGAGGCCGCCTCCGGCAGGGAGACCGTGTCCGGTCGCGGGCTGCACCTGCGCGAGGGCGTCGTGATCCGCCCCGGCGCTCCCGCCCCCACCGGGCCGGAGGGGACCTTCGTGGCCGCCGAGCGGTACAGCCCGGTGACGGGCGGACGCGCCATCGCGAAGGCGGTCAGCCCGGCGTACCTGACCCGCAAGGGCGGCACGGAGTTCGAGTAGGACTTCGAGCGGCGTTCCGAGCAGGGCTTCGAGCAGGGCTTCGAGCAGGGCTTCGAGCGGCGCGGGGACGTCACGTCAGCCGCAGTCCCCCGCCGCCGGTTCCCGGCGCGGCCCGGGTTCGCACGCCGCCGCGGGCCTCCGCTCCTGCGGCGGCGGCGCCGGCTGCGCGCCGGTCCGCTCCACCATGAGCCGGGAGCCGGACCGGCGCTCGCCGAGGACGTCGTCGGGGTTGGAGAGCACGCAGTTCTCCAGGGAGAGGCAGCCGCAGCCGATGCAGTCCGTGAGGTGGTCGCGCAGCCGGCCGAGCTGTTTGATCCGCTCGTCGAGCTCGGAGCGCCAGGTCCGCGACAGCCGGGCCCAGTCCTCCCGCGTCGGGGTGCGCTCCTCGGGGAGTTCGGCGAGCGCCTCGCGGATGGTGGCGAGCGGGATGCCGACGCGCTGGGCGGCCCGGACGAAGGCGACCCGGCGCAGCGCGTCACGGTGGTAGCGGCGCTGGTTGCCCGAGGTGCGGCGGCTGCTGATCAGGCCCTTGGACTCGTAGAAGTGGAGGGCGGAGACGGCCGCGCCACTGCGGGCCGACAACTGTCCGACGGTCAGCTCGTGGACCGTCTCGGGGATCTGGGGCACTCCTCCAACCTACCCAGCGCGTCACACGTGCGTTCCGTTGACATGCGCCGCGCGGCCGACCATGCTAAGCAGTCGCTTAGACTATGAGATGCGGGAGGCCAGGACATGGCAGAGCCGAGGATGTTCGCGACGGTCGACGAACTGCGGGGCGCCGTGGGCGAGCAGCTGGGGTACACGGACTGGGTCGAGGTCGAGCAGAAGCGGATCGACCTGTTCGCGGAGGCCACCGGCGACCACCAGTGGATCCACGTCGATCCCGAGAAGGCCGCGACGGGTCCGTTCGGCACCACGATCGCGCACGGCTATCTCACCCTGTCGCTGCTGCCGCTCTTCGGCCCGCAGCTGATCGGCGTCGAAGGCGTGAAGATGGGCGTCAACTACGGGACCAACAAGGTCCGTTTCCCCGCCCCCGTGCCCGTCGGCTCGCGGCTGCGCGCCACCGCGACGATCACCGCGGTGGACGACGTGCCCGGCGGAGTCCAGGTCTCGGTGGCCTTCACCGTGGAGCGCGAGGGCGGCGACAAGCCGGTCTGCGTCGCGGAGTCGGTCTCGCGCTACTACCTCTGACCCACGCCCACGTCCCGGGCCCGCGGGGGGCGCCTACCCCTTGTACCCCACCATCCGCCGGACCAGGTCCGCGTAGAGCGCGCCGACCTCGTCCGGCGTCCGGGGACCGTCGACGTTGAACCAGCGGGCCACGTCGATGCACAGGGACAGCACGGCGAGGGTGGTGCCGGGGACGTCCGGGACGTCGAAGTCGCCCGCCTCGACACCGTCCTGGATGATGCTGCGGACCTCCGCGTCGACCTGGCGGCGCAGCGCGATGATCTCGGCGCGCGCGTCGGGCCCGAGGGCGTCGAGCTCGTACTGGACGACGCGGGCGGTGGTGTGCTGGCCCGCGTGCCACCGCACGAAGGACCGTACGGCGTCGGAGAGCCGCTCGGCGGCCGTGCCCTCGCCCTCGGCCGCGCTGCGGACGATGTCCAGCGCCTTGTCGTGGCCGATACGGCTGATCCGGTGGAGCAGCTCTTCCTTGGTCTTGTAGTGGATGTACAGCGCGGCCGGGCTCATGCCCGCGCGGCCCGCGATGTCCCGGGTCGTCGTCGCGTGGTACCCGCGCTCGGCGAAGGCCTCCACCGCGGCGACGAGCAGCCGCCGTGCCGCGTCCGGGGTCACCTCGGCCCACGGCTGCATCTCGCCGCCGGGCGTCTCCTGCGCCGTACTCATCGCTGTTCGCCCCTTCTCGACTGACAGGGTGAACACCATACCCCCGAACCTGAGCGAGCGCTTAGCGTCTTCGGCCAGGTCATGGCCGGGCGGGGCTCAGAGCTTCTCGAAAGGGTCGTAGACCCGGGCGCCCGGGCGGGGCCCGTCCTGGCGGTCACGGATGACCTTGGCCAGGGTGAAGGAGGAGGTGACCAGATAGAGGACGGCGACGGCCAGGAAGCCCCGCACCCACGCGTCGGCCTGGAGCTTGAAGATGCCGAGCGCGGTGGCGGCCATCGCGACGGAGAACGACGCCACGGCCTGACCGTAGAAGGCGGCCGTGTTCTGCTGTTTGACGGGTGTCTCGGTCATGGGACAAGGATCGGCGGATGTGGCCGCCGCCACATCCGTCGTCGTACTCAGACACGTACTCACTCGGACACGTGCCCACTCGGACCCGGACCCACTCCGACCTGTACGCGCCCGCTCGCGCGACTCGGGGTCAGAACGCCGAGACACCCGTCAGCGCGCGCCCGATCACCAGTTTCTGGATCTGACTGGTGCCCTCGTAGAGGGTCATCACGCGGGCGTCGCGCAGCAGTTTGCCGACCGGGTACTCGTCGATGTAGCCGTAACCCCCGTAGACCTGGAGGGCGTTGTTCGCGGCGCGCACGGCGGCCTCGGACGCGAACAGCTTGGCCTTCGAGGACTCCGTCGCGAACGGCAGCCCGCGGTCTATGAGATCGGCGACGCGCCAGGTGAGCAGCCGCGCCGCGTCCACGTCGACGGCGATGTCGCTGAGCAGTTCCTGGACGAGCTGGTGGTGCGCGATGGTCTTGCCGAACTGCTCGCGCTCGGTCGCGTACGTCACCGCCGCGTCCAGCGCGGCCTGGGCGATGCCGACACAGCCGGCGGCCACCGACATCCGGCCCTTGGCCAGCGCGGACATGGCGACGGCGAAGCCCTTGCCCTCGGGGGCCAGCATGGCGCTCGCCGGAACGCGCACGTCCTCGAAGGCGAGTTCGGCGGTGGCCTGGCCGCGCAGCCCGAGCTTGCCGTGGATGGTGCGGCGGCTCAGACCGGGGGTGTCGGCCGGCACCAGGAAGGCGGAGACGCCCTTGTGGCCCGGGGCGTCCGTGGAGCGGGCGAAGAGGAGCACCACATCGGCCCAGGTGCCGTTCGTGATGAACATCTTGGTGCCGTTGATGACGTAGTCGCCGCCGTCGCGTACGGCCCGTGTCGACAACTGGCCCGCGTCGGAGCCGGTGCCCGGCTCGGTGAGTCCGAAGCAGCCGACGTACTCGCCGGAGGTCAGCCCCGGCAGCCACCGCCGCTTCTGCTCCTCGCCCCCCCAGGACGCGACGGTCTTGGCGACGAGCCCGAGCGAGACGGAGACGATTCCGCGCACGGAGGAGTCGCCGCGCCCCAGTTCCTCGGTGACCAGGCAGTACGCGAGGTGGTCGCCGCCGCTGCCGCCGTACTCCTCGTCGACGGTGAGGCCGAGGAAGCCGACCTCGCCGAGCTTCTTCACGATGGACCGGTCGACGTCCTCCGCGCGGTCCCACTCGACGACGTGCGGGGCGATCTCGCGGCGCACGAAGTCCTGGGCGAGCTGCCGGACGGCGGTCTGCTCATCGCTGAGCCCAAGGTTCATGCCGGGTCACCCCACAGATAGCGGACTTTGAAAGCCGTACATTTAAATTAGCACTGCTAGTTTACTGGTGCAGCCCTACTATGTGCGCCATGGCCCGACCGCGCAAGCCCCTCCTCAGCACCGACCGCATCGTCGAGACGGCGCGGGCCCTGGTGGACACCGAGGGGCTGCCGGCCGTCTCGACCCGCCGGCTCGCCGCGGAGCTCGGGGTGAGCGGACCCTCCCTCTACAACCACTTCCGCACCAAGGACCAGATCCTGGAAGCGGTCGCGGACTCGGTGAGCGGACAGGTCGACCTGTCGATGTTCGAGGACGGTCGCGACTGGCGGACCTCGCTGCACGACTGGGCCGTCTCCTACCGTGCCGCCCTGCGCGACCATCCGAACATCGTCCCGGTCCTCGCGCGCGGTCCGGGCCGCCGGCCTGCCGGACTGCGGCTCGCCGACGCCGTCTTCGGGGCCATGGTCGACGCGGGCTGGCCGCCGAGCCAGGCCACCTCGATCGGGGCGCTGATGCGGTACTTCATCATGGGGTCCGCGCTGGGGTCGTTCGCCGGGGGTTTCGTGGACGACGAGAGCGCGTACGACCCCGCCGACTATCCCCATCTGGGGCAGGCGCACCTCCTCGCCGAACAGCAGGAGAAGATCGACGAGCGGGCCTTCGAGACGGGGCTCGGCGCGCTGCTGGACGGCCTGGCGGTGCAGTACGCGGGGCTGGCCCAGGAGGCCTGACCGGGCTGGACGCCCGGGAAGCCCGAGCGGACTCGTGCCGGCCGCCCGCGCCGGGCTGAGCTGGGGTTCCTCCCCCTGTGCGCCCACGACCTCCGGGTCCGAAATCCGCGCGACCGATCTCCTCGCCCCGCCTAGTCTCAAGAGCATGACGAACATCTCCCGCAGCGCGCCGGTCGACCGGCGTCCGCAGTTGCTCGCCGCCGGTGCGGCCACCGTCACCGTGGGGCTGTGGGCCTCCGCGTTCGTCGCGATCCGCAGCGCGGGTGCCGCCTACTCGCCCGGCGCGCTCGCCCTCGGACGTCTGCTCGCGGGAGCTCTGGTGCTCGGCGCCGTCTGTGTCGTGCGCGGCGAGGGGCTGCCGCCGCGCGGCGCCTGGCGCGGCATCGCGATATCCGGGGTGCTGTGGTTCGGGTTCTACATGGTGGCCCTGAACTGGGGCGAGCAGCAGGTGGACGCGGGTACGGCGGCGCTGGTGGTGAACATCGGCCCGATCCTGATCGCCCTGCTGGGCGCCCGGCTGCTCGGGGACGCCATGCCGCCGCGGCTGCTCGCCGGCATGGCGGTGTCGTTCGCGGGGGCGGTCGCGGTGGGGCTCTCGATGTCCGGCGGCGGCGGTTCCTCGGTGCTCGGTGTCGTGCTGTGCCTGCTCGCCGCCGTCGCGTACGCCGGAGGGGTCGTCGCGCAGAAGCCGGCGCTCGGGCGCGCGAGCGTGCTCCAGGTGACGGCCTACGGCTGTCTGGTCGGGGCCGTGGTGTGTCTGCCGTTCACGGGACAGCTCGTCCACGACGCGGCCGCCGCTCCTCTCCCGGCCACCCTCGACATGGTCTACCTGGGCGTCTTCCCGACCGCGCTGGCGTTCACGACCTGGGCGTACGCCCTCGCCCGGACGAGCGCCAGCCGGATGGGCGCGACGACGTACGCGGTGCCCGCCCTGGTGGTGCTGATGTCCTGGCTCTTCCTCGACGAGGTCCCGGGGCTGCTGACGCTGGCGGGCGGGGCGCTGTGCCTGGCGGGCGTGGCGGTGTCGCGCTCCAGGCCCCGGCGGCGTACGGCGTCGGCGCCCGTCCCGGACTCGGTCGCCGGACCGACGGACGCGCCACCGGCAGGGACGGACGCCGCCCCCGCCGCTGGTACCGCGACTCCCTTGTCCTCGACGGGCGCGGCACCGGAGTCCCGGGCCGAACAGGCCTGACCCCGGGCCGCCTTGGGGTGGGGCAGGCCCCTCCAGGGCGGCCCGGGGGCCCAGGGCGTGTTTCGGAAGTCCCGTCCGGCCCGCGACGCCTGGCGGGCCTGGCACGCCTGGCGCCCTAGAAGACCACCAGCGCCCGCCCTCCCTTGCCCGCGATCATGTTGTCGAAGGCCGCCGGGATGCCGTCCAGGGCGATGCGGTCGGTGACCAGGCCGCCGAGGTCCAGGCGGCCCGCGCGGACGTGGTCGGCGAGCACCGGCAGATCGCGGGCCGGGTCGGAATTGCCGTACACACAGCCCGCGAGGGTCCTGCCCCAGTGGAAGATCTCCAGGGCGTTGAAGGTGACCTGCTGGTCCTTGCCCCCGATACCGACGACCGTGGTGCGGCCGCCGCGCCGGGTCGAATCCCAGGCGGTGCGGATGGTGACGGCTCGGCCGACGCATTCGACGGCGACGTCGACGCCCTGTTTGCCGGTCAGGGCGCGGATGTCACGGGCGGTGGTGTCGGAGGCGACGACGTAGTCGGTGGCCCCGGCCTCGCGGGCGAGCCCCTCCTTCTCGGGTGAGACGTCGACCGCGACGATCTTCGAGGCGCCCGCGATCCGGGCGGCCTGCAGCGCCGCGAGCCCGACCCCGCCGACGCCGAACACGGCGACGGTCTCGCCGGGCCGGACCTTGGCGGAGTGGTGGACGGCGCCGTATCCGGTGAGGACCGCGCAGCCGAGCAGGGCGGCCTCGGTGAGCGGGATGCCGTCCGGGGCGGGCAGCAGGCAGGACACCGGCACCACCGTCTCCTCCGCGAAGGCGGCGACGTTCAGGCCCGGGTGCAGATCGCTCCCGTCGGAGGCGCGACGGGCGTACACACTTCCCGCGCCGGTCAGCGCGTCGGCGCACAGCCATACCTCGCCGAGTGAGCAGGCGTGGCAAGTCCCGCACGAGGGAGCCCAGTTGAGGACAACTCGGGAGCCGGGCGCGACCTGGGTGACGCCTTCGCCGACCGCGACGACGGTACCGGCGCCCTCATGTCCGAGGACGGCGGGCACCGGCACCCGCATGGTGCCGTTGGAGAGGGACAGGTCGGAGTGGCAGACCCCGGCGGCGGCCAGCCGGACTCGGACCCGGCCCGGTCCCGGGTCGGGGAGTTCGATCTCGGCGATCTCCAGCGGGGCACCCACGGCGGGAAGGACAGCGGCGCGAACCACGTGAACGCTCCTAGAACTGGAGGGACTTGGTCTGGAGGTACTCGGACAGGCCGTGGGCGCCGAGTTCGCGCCCGACGCCCGACTGCTTGTAACCGCCGAAGGGGGCCAGGGGGTTGAAGCGCCCTCCGTTGATGTCGACCTGGCCGGTGTCGAGGCGCCGGGCGAAGGCGACCGCCTCGGACTCCTCGCCGGCCCACACCGCGCCCGCGAGCCCGTAGACGGTGCCGTTGGCGATCCGCAGGGCGTCCTCCTCGTCCTCGTAACGCAGGATCGACAGGACCGGGCCGAAGATCTCCTCCTGCGCGATCGCCATCCGCTCGGTGACGTCGGCGAAGACGGTGGGGCTGATGAAGTAGCCCTGTTCACGAGGGGATTCGGGGCCGCCCGCGACGAGCCGCGCGCCCTCGGCGACACCCTTCTCGATGTAACCGCGCACCCGGTCCCGCTGCTTGGCGTTGACGACAGGGCCGATCCGGTCGCCGTACTTCGCGGCGGCGGCCGCGGCCAGTTCGACCGCCTCGTCGTAGCGGTCGGCGGGGACCAGCATGCGGGTCCAGGCGCTGCATGTCTGGCCGGAGTTGGACATCACGTTGGCGACGCCGACGTTCACGGCCTTGGCGAGGTCGGCGCTCGGCAGGATGACGTTGGCGGACTTGCCGCCGAGTTCGAGGGCGACGCGCTTGACGGCGGCGCCCGCGGTGGCGCCGATCCGCCTGCCGACCGCGGTGGAGCCGGTGAAGGAGACCAGGTCGACGTCCGGATGCTCGGCGAGGGCCTGCCCCGCGACGGGGCCGAGGCCGGTGACGAGGTTGAAGACACCGGCCGGGACGCCGGCCTCGGCCACGGCCTCGGCGAAGAGCTGGGCGGTGAGCGGGGTGTCCTCGGCGGGCTTCAGCACGACCGTGCAGCCCGCGGCGAGCGCGGGGGCGACCTTGGCGACGATCTGGTGGAGCGGATAGTTCCAGGGCGTGATCGCGCCGACGACACCGACGGGCTCCTGGTAGACGGTCGAGTTGCCGACCTTCTCCTCGAAGGCGTACGTCGCCGCCAGCTCGGCGTAGGAACCGGCGACCAGCACCGGGACGCCCGCGTGCACCGCCTGGGAGAACGCGAGCGGCGCTCCGAGCTCGGCGGTCACGGTCTCGGCGATCTCGTCCTTGCGAGCCGCCAGGACGTCCCTGAGCGCGGCCAGCCGGGCGGCCCGCTCGGCGGGCGCGGTGGCGGCCCAGCCGGGGAACGCGGCGCGGGCGGCGCGTACGGCGGTGTCGACGTCCAGGGCCGAGCCCGCCGGGACACGGCCGATCACCTGCTCGTCGACCGGGTTCACGACCTCGATCGTGTCCCGTCCGGCGGCGGGGCGCCAGGCCCCGTCGATGTACATGCCGTCATGTGCCTTCATCGTGTTCCTCCCGGGCGGGGCAGCGTCGTCCGCACCCTAAACTAGCGGTGATAGTTTTGCGGCGCCAGGGGGACCCGCCGCGCGGGAGGCCCCGCCCGGTGCTCACTCCTCCAGATCGGGCAGCCGCGCCGGTGCCGGGCAGATCCGTTCGCCGTTCCGGTCGAAGACGAACAGATGGGCGATGTCCACGAGGAGCGGGACCTGCATGCCGTGGCGGAGTTCGATGTCCGGCGTGGTGCGCACCACCAGATCGCCGGGCAGCCGGCCCTCGGGCGGTGTCTGTCCGGGAAGATCGGTCTCCGCGTCCGAGGGATGGTCGAGGACGACGACCGGCCCGGCCCGCAGCGCCCCGGCGCGCCCCCGGAGCCGGTCCAGGACGGTGCCGTCCCGCCGACGCCGACGCGTCGCCCGCGTCGGCCGCGGCGACTCCAGGTCCGGCACGAAGGCGGGCCGCGAGCCCGTGTTGAAGTGGACGAGGACCTCGTGCCCCTGGAACTCGACATGCTCGACCAGGCCGCTGATCGCCACCTCGCCGGGCCGCGCCTCGGAGGGCCTGGCGAGCCGGACGGCCTCGGAGCGCAGCCCGACGATCACCTCACGGCCCTGCTGCACCCGGAGCAACTGGTGGTCCAGGCACAGGGGTTCGGGCAGCCGCAGATACTGCTTGCCGAGGCTGATCGTCATGGCCCCGTCGAGCGGGGCCCGGACGAGCCCGCGCAGCAGGTTGATCCGGGGGGTGCCGATGAACGCGGCGACGAAGACGTTCGCGGGCAGTCCGTAGACCGTGCGGGGCGTGCCCAGTTGCTGGAGGACTCCACCGCGCAGCACGGCGACCCGGTCGCCGAGCGACATGGCCTCGGCCTGGTCGTGGGTGACGTAGACCGTGGTGGCGCCCAGGTCCCTGGTGAGCCGGGAGATCTCGGCCCGCAGGTGGTTGCGGAGTTTGGCGTCGAGGTTGGACAGCGGCTCGTCCATCAGGAAGGCGGAGGGGTGGCGGGCTATCGCCCGGCCCATCGCGACGCGCTGCCGCTCGCCGCCGGAGAGCTGGTTGGGGAAGCGGTCCAGGAGATCCTGGATGCCGAGCATCCGCGCGGTGGCGTCCACCCGGGCGCGCGGGTCCTCGCCGGGCGTCTCGATGCGCAGCGGGAAGCCGATGTTGTCGCGGCTGGTCATGCTCGGGTAGAGGGCGAAGTTCTGGAACACCATCGCCATGTTCCGCTCGGACGGCGGCAGGTCGTTGGCGTACTCCCCGTCCAGCCGCACCTCGCCCTCGGTGACCTCCTCCAGCCCCGCGATCATCCTCAGCACGGTCGACTTGCCGCAGCCGGAGGGGCCGAGCAGGACGAGGAATTCGCCGGGCCGGATGTCCAGCGAGAGCCGTTCCACCACGCGGGCCCCGCGGGTGTACGACTTGCTGACGTGGTGCAGGGAGATGGCGCGTGTCATGACAGGTGCCCCCGGGGGCGTGCAAGGCGCTGGTGCTCCGCGGCCGGTCGTCCCGTACGGGTCGTACGGGACCTTGAGTCACGGAAGCTAACGGACCGCACACACCCGGGGGAAGACACTCGGCGGTATCGGACGGGCCGGTTCGGTACGGGCGGAAACGGACGATCGGATACCGGTCGGGCCGGCGCCGGGCACCGGCCCTGGCCGGGCGCCCGGGTCCGGTGCCCGGCGGCGCGTCTCACCGGGTGCCGGTCCGGCCCCGGATCACCGTGAGGTGGGCGAAGGCGATGACGTTGGCGGCGTATCCGGTCTTCCTGTCGAAGGCGCCGCCACAGGTGATCAGCCGGAGTTCGGGCCGCCCGCGGTTCCCGTACACCTCCTGGTCGGGGAAGTGCGCCTTCGCGTACGTGCGTACGGCGTCGACCGTATAGACGGCGACGCGGCCGTCCACGCGCCGGGCCTCCACGCGCGCCCCGGGCCGGATCCGTTCGAGCGGGGCGAAGACGGCGGGTCCCGTCCGGGTGTCGCGGTGGCCGACGACGAGGGCCGTGCCGCGTTCGCCGGGCGTGGGACCGTCCGTGTACCAGCCGACGAGTTTCGGCTGGTCCATGGGCGGCGTGGTGAGCTTCCGGTCGCGGTCGAGCCGGAGGCCGACGACCGGCGCGTCGAGGCCGAGGGAGGGAATGCGCAGGGAGGCGGCCCGGGAGCGCGGCAGCGGCGTGGGCTCGGACGCGGGCCGGGCCGGACGGGCGGCCGGGGGGCGGTGCGGCCGGGAGCCGGGTGCGTCACCGCCGGGGCGGGCGTCCGGCGCGTGGCCGGCGCCCGCCCTACCGGCCGGAGCGGGGGAGGCGGCACCGGCGTCGCGTACGACGCCGGACGCCACCGGGCCGGCGGGCTCGCCGTCCCCCGCCCACCAGACGCCGCCCGCCACCAGTGCGACGGTGACCACCAGGGTCCGCGTCAGGCGGTAGGCGCGCGTCCGGTACCAGGGCCTCCGTCGTCTACGCGGCGCCATCGGGGCGTCGGCGCAGCCGCAGGAACACGACGCCTCCGACTACCGCGAGACCCGCGGCAGCCGCACCGGCGACCGGCGAGAAGTTCTGCGGGTGGGCGAGACCGCCGCCACCCGCCGGAGGACCTCCGTTGGGACCGCCCGGACCGCCCTGGGGTCCGCCGGAGCCACCGCCGGGGCCACCGCCGAGGCCGGTGGGCGTCGGGGTCGGCGAGGCGGTCGAGGTCGGACCGCCGATCGGGCAGTCGACCTTGAAGACCTTGCTCTTGCCCGCGCCGTTCTCGCCCACGAACCGCCAGGTCAGCTTGTACTGGCCGTCCGGGAGGGTCAGGTTGGGCAGGGGCGTCCGGCCCTGACCGGTCGGCAGGTCCAGGCTGCCTCTGAGGTTGGCGCCGCCCGCGACCAGGGGCTGGGTCACGATGGACCAGGTGATCCGCTGCCCCGGGTCGAAGTTGAAGCCGTCGAGGTAGAAGTGGCAGACCTTCGGGTCGTCCCGTTGGTTGTCGACCGCGGTGTTCGCGTCGTGGACCTTGACGTCGCCGTTGTCACCTGGGGCGGCGACGGCGGCCTGGGCGCCGAGGAGGGCGGTGCCCAGGGCGGTGAGGGCCACGAGCGCGCCGGCGCCTCGGCGGACACCGGGGCGGTACGAGAGGGACGAGGTGGACATGCGAGTTCCTCCGAATCAGATGATTTTCATACAAACTTCAGTTCATCTGACTACTTCTCACATACGCCGCGAAAAGATCAGCAACGGCGCCCGGTCACCCGTCAGGTATCGCTCTTCCGGCGCAAGGAAGCCCCGGGCCACGACGGCTCGGCACGTCTCCGCCCTGGCCCCGGGCCGCGGTGCCGGCTCAGGGGCAGGCCGCCAGTTCCACGGGGACCCCGTTGAGGACCGCCGTTCCGGACAGCGGGTCGAGCAGCGAGCCGTCCAGGAGCTGGTTGACGTTGACGCCGGGGTCCAGGGCGGCGTGGCTCATCCGGGTGCCGGGGCGGTCGTGTCCCCAGCCGTGCGGGAGGCTCACCACACCGCGCCGCACGGTGTCGGTGACCTCCACGGGGGCGGTCACCTCCCCTCCGGCGCCCTTGACGCGTACGGCCGACCCGTCGGCGAGCCCGAGCCGGGCCGCGTCGTCGGGGTGGACGTGCAGGGTGCAGCGGTTGGAACCGCCGGTCAGCGCCGGAACGTTGTGCATCCAGCTGTTGTTGGACCGCAGATGACGGCGGCCGACCAGGACGATGGCCGCCGGGCGCTCGCGCAGCGCCTCGCGCAGACGCGGCAGATCGCCGGCGATCGGCCCGGGGAGCAGCTCGATCTTCCCGCTGCCGGTCTTCAGCCGTCCCGGCAGACAGGAGGCGAGCGGCCCGAGGTCGATGCCGTGCGGGTGCGCGAGCAGCCCGTCCAGGGTCAGGCCGTCGGGCCGCGCCCCGAAGCCGTCGCCGTAGGGGCCGAGGCGCAGCATCATGTCGAGACGGCGCTCGGGACCGTTCTCACCGGTGAGGGCGGCGGCGAGTTCCCGCGGGTCGCGCCCGTGCACCGGCGACGTGGTGTCCCCGACCGCCTTGGCGAGGGTGCCGTCGATGACCATCGCGTCCACGGCGGACGGGTCGGCGCCGTGCATACCGGTCGCGGCGAGGACGAGCCGGGCGAGGATCTCGGTCTCCGCCATCCGGCCCTCCTCCAGGGGGACGGCGGGACGGTTGTAGCGGACCTGGTTGCGGACGGCGAGGGTGTTGAACGCGAAGTCGTGGTGCGCGCTCCGGGAGGGCGGGGGCGGCGGGAGTACGACGTGGGCGTGGCGCGAGGTCTCGTTCAGGTACGGGTCGACGCTGACCATGAAGTCCAGCGAGTCGAGCGCCTTGTCGAGGCGGAGGCCGTCGGGTGCGGAGAGAACGGGGTTGGCGGCGACGGCGATGACGGCGCGGACCGGGCTGCCTTCGGGGGTCGCGGTGTCGATCTCCTCCGCCAGGGCGGCCAGCGGCAGTTCGCCCTTGGCCTCCGGGTGCCGGCTCACCCGGCTGTGCCAGCGGCCGAGCGCGAAGCCGTGGCCGGGGCCCGCGGGGCGGGGCGACCGGTCGGTGGCGGCCGTCGGGAAGAGGGCGCCGCCGGGCCGGTCGAGGTTGCCGGTGAGGATGTTGAGGACGTCCACCAGCCAGCTCGCCAGGGTGCCGTGCGGGACCGTGCAGCTTCCGATCCGGCCGTAGACGGCGGCGGTCGGCGCGGCGGCCAGCTCGCGCGCCAGCTCCCGGATGGTCCCGGCGTCCACGTCGCAGGCCGCACTCGCCGCCTCAGGGGTGAAGTCCTTTAGAGCGTCCGGGAGTTCGTCGACACCCAGGACGTGCGGGGCGAGCGCGCCGAGGTCGACGAGCTTCTCCTCGAAGAGGACGTACGCCATCGCCGCCAGGAGGGACGCGTCGGTGCCGGGGCGGATGGCCACATGACGGTCGGCGAGTTTGGCCGTGCGGGTCCGGCGGGGGTCGATGACGGTCAGCGTGCCGCCGCGGGCCCGCAACGCCCGGAGCCTGCCGGGGAAGTCGGGGGCGGTGCACAGACTCCCGTTGGATTCAAGCGGGTTGGCGCCGATGAGCAGCAGGTGGTCGGTGTGGTCCAGGTCCGGCACGGGGATCGCGTTGGCGTCTCCGTACAGCAGACCGCTCGACACGTGCTTGGGCATCTGGTCCACCGTGGAGGCGGTGAAGACGCTGTGCGTGCGCAGGGCGCCGAGCAGGACCTGCGGGTAGAGGGCGCCTGCCATGGTGTGCACGTTCGGGTTGCCGAGGACGACACCCAGCGCGTTCGGTCCGTACCGCTCGACGACTTGGCGCAGCCCGGCGGCCACCGCGTCGAAGGCCTCCTCCCAGGTCGCCTCGCGCAGTTCACCGTCCTCGCGCACGAGGGGGGTGCGCAGTCGGTCGGGGTCGCCGTCGGAGGCGCCGAAGGAGGCGCCCTTCGGGCAGATGAAGCCCTTGCTGAACACGTCGTCGCGGTCACCGCGGGCGCCGGTCACCCGGGTCCCCTCGATGGTCAGCGTCAGCCCGCAGGTGGCTTCGCACAGGGGACAGACGCGCAGGGCGGTGCGGGAGTCGGGGGTGGTGCCGGAGGTGCGGGACACGGGTCCTCCCGGAGGGCGGTGGCTTCGGTGGCACACGGACGCACTGAGCATACCGACCGGTACGCATGACGGGGAGGGTCCACCGGGGGTCACGCCGGAATTCCGCGCGCCGACCGCGCTCCCGACTCCCCGCTCCCTGCCGCCTACTCCGGGCTCCGGGCTCCGGGCTCCGGGCTCCGGGCTCCGGGCTCCGGGCTCCGGGCTCCGGGCTCCGGGCGGGAACGTCAGCACGGCTCGCCAGGTTTCGGGCGGGGATGCCCCTACGACTCTCCACGTCCGGGAGACGACCGGTCAGTCGAGGACCCTGGCCAGATACGCCCGCAGCAGCACGCGCGTCTCCTCGATGATCCGCTCGTCCCCGTCTGGATCGACCCGGAAGGCGAGGTGGACCAGCGTGTCGGCGGTCTCCACGGCGATCAGGAAGCAGCGGCGCAGATCGTCGTCCGGGGCGCGGTCGAGATAGCCGGAGAGCAGTTCGGTGAGGCGGTCGGCGACCCTGGTGTTGGGTTCGGCGTAGCGGGCACCCACCGGTATCTGGTTGCCGAAGTCCACCAGGGAGAAGCCCGGCGCGGTGCGCTTCATGGCCAGGTACTCGTCGAGCACCGCGTCCATCGCGGCCCGCCAGCCTCCCCCTTCCGCCTCCCGCAGGCTCCGGGTGACGCGCTCGGCGTAGATCTCCAGGTTGCGCTGGGCGAGCGCGTCGGCCATCGCGCGCTTGTTGCCGAAGAAGCGGTAGACGGAGCCGATGGGCACACCGGCCCGCTGGGCCACGGCCCGCGTGCTCAGACCGTCGTAGCCCACCTCGTCGAGGAGGTCGGCGCAGGCGTCGAGGATTCTGGTCAGTCGTTCTGCGCTGCGCCGCTGTACGGGCGCTCTGCGCAGCGAGGTCGCATGGGGCACGGTCTTCATGATGCCTTTCCGCCGGGGTCCGGTGAACCTCCCCCTTCAGTACGCACCTGCGTGCCGTGGCCACTCATCTCGCCCCGGGGATCTCCGTCCCCGGTATGACCTGCGGCGCGGTTGTCGCGGCCGTCGACGTCGGCGTCTCCGGGGGCCAGGCCGCCGCCCCCGGGGCCGCCGCTCAGGGTGTCGCCGACTCCGGGCCGGACGCCGTGATGTCGGCCGTGCTCTCGACCGGCTTGCCCTGGACGGCCCACACGGTGCCGTCGTCGGCGTACAGCCGCGCGGTGATGTGGTGGGTGCCGCGCGGCAGGAGGTGCCCGGCCAGGTGGTAATCGGCGGTGCGGAGCCGGGCGACGGTCCGGCCGTCCACGTAGAGGTGGGCGATGCCGCGCCCGGCGACCGGCACGGCGCGCACACCGGCGGGCGAGAAGCGGAAGTTGCGGACGGTCAGCCGGACGTCCCAGTTGTCCGAGGAATCCGGCTGGATCTCGATCGCGACCTCGGGCGCCCCCTGCCTGCCCACCTCACGCAAGAGCCGTCCCTCCTCGTCCGTCCCGTCGAGCAACGTGCCCACGGGCGAGGCCGAGACCGTGACCTCCCGCCCGTGCGCTCCACCGGTGCCGCAGCCCGCGGCTCCGCCGAGCAGGGCGCAGACCGCGAGCGCGGTGAGCAGTCCACGCGTCCACCGCATGTCCCGGAGCGTAGAACAAGGCCCCTTACGGCCGGATCCCCCTGGAGTCGGGTTATTGGACCGCGCGGCCACTCCGGAGTACTACGACCGCGCGAATTCCGGCCACCCCCCGAGCCGGTCCCGGAGGCACCCGAAGCACGCCCGGCCCGTGCCCGAACCGGCCCGCGTGCGCGGACCCCGCGAAGATCCGCGCACGGCTCGTGGCCGATCCCGTCCGGTGCGCCCGGCCGGCCTCTTGCGCGGGACGGGACTGAATCCTACGGTGATGCATAGGAATCAGGCGCGAGGGAGCGATCATGAGCGGGGACGCGAGGAAGACGGCCGAAGGGCTGGCCTACCTCTCCGGATTCGGCAACGAACACAGCTCGGAGGCGGCCCCCGGGGCCCTGCCGCACGGCCGAAACGCGCCGCAGCGCGCACCGCTCGGCCTGTACGCGGAGCAGCTGAGCGGCTCCGCGTTCACCGAGCCGAGGGCGTCCAACCGGCGTTCGTGGCTGTACCGGATCCGGCCGTCGGCGGCGCACCCCGCGTTCACCCGCACCGACAACGGCACCCTGCGGACGGCGCCCTTCACGGAGTCGGTGCCCGACCCGAACCGGCTGCGCTGGAACCCGCTGCCCGAGCCCCCCGCCGGGACGGACTTCCTCGCGGGCCTGTGGACGCTCGGCGGCAACGGAGACGCCGCCCAGCGCACCGGCATGGCGGTGCACCTCTACCACGCCAACTCGTCCATGGAGCGGGTGTTCAGCGACGCCGACGGCGAGCTGCTCATCGTCCCGGAGCGCGGCGGCCTCCTGCTGCGCACCGAGTTCGGTCTGCTGCACGTGGAACCGGGCCAGGTGGCGCTGATCCCCCGTGGGGTGCGGTTCCGGGTGGAGCTGCTGGACACCGCGCCCGAGGGCGGGCGGAGCCGGGGCGCCCGGGGCTATGTGTGCGAGAACTACGGGGCGCCCTTCCAACTGCCCGACCTCGGCCCGATCGGCGCCAACGGACTGGCCAACGCCCGGGACTTCCTCGCCCCGGTCGCCGCGTACGAGGACGTCGAGGGCCCCGTCGAGGTGGTGAACAAGTTCTGCGGCAACCTCTGGACGGCGACGTACGGCCACTCGCCGCTGGACGTGGTCGCCTGGCACGGCAACCATGTGCCGTACATCTACGACCTGCACCGTTTCAATGTGATCGGCTCCATCAGCTACGACCACCCGGACCCTTCGATCTTCACGGTGCTGACGTCCCCGTCCGACACCCCGGGCCTGGCCGGTGTCGACTTCGTCGTCTTCGCGCCGCGCTGGCTGGTGGGCGAGGACACGTTCCGGCCGCCGTACTTCCACCGGAACGTGATGAGCGAGTACATGGGACTCGTCGAGGGCGCGTACGACGCGAAGGCGGAGGGCTTCGTGCCGGGCGGCGGCTCACTGCACAACATGATGTCGGCGCACGGACCGGACCAGGAGACGTTCGAGCGCGCCAGCGCCGCCGAGCTGAAGCCGCAGAAGATCGACGACGGGCTCGCGTTCATGTTCGAGACGCGCTGGCCGGTGACCGCGACGGCCCAGGCGGCACGGGCGGAGCATCTCCAGCGCGGCTACGACGACGTGTGGCAGGGCCTCCGGCGGCACTTCCCCGCGGCCGACTGAGGCGTCGCCGGCCGTTGCCTTCCACGCCCGCGACCTGTACGGATACCTCGTGACCTCCTTCGCTCCGGACTCGATCGTCCTGAACCGCAAGCTGCCGCTCTGGTATCAGGTGTCGCAGTCCCTGCGCGCCTCGATACTCGGCCGCTCCCCCCAGGACCCGCTGCGCCTGCCCACCGAGGAGCAGCTCGCGGGACACTACGGGGTGAGCGTGCTGACCATGCGGCAGGCGCTCAAGGAGCTGGAGGCCGAGGGGCTCATCACCCGGCACCGCCGGCGGGGCACGTTCATCGAGCCGAGCGCGCGGCGGGGCTCGCCCGTGCGGCTGCTCGGCTCGGTGGACGCGATCGTGGCCCAGCAGTCGGGCATGACGACCGAGCTGCTGGACCAGGGGAAGGCGGCCGTCCCGGGCGAACTGGCCGAATTCTTCCCGGATGTGGACGAGGTGGCGACGTACCACCGGCTGCGCAGCGACGAGGCCACGGGCGAGCCGACGAACCACGCGCGCAACTACCTCCGGCCCGAGCTGGCCGACCGCATCGACCGGGAGGATCTGATCCGCTGGCCGATGACCAAGGTGCTGCGGGACGTGCTCGGAGTCGGGATCGGCCGGATCACCGACACGGTGGAGGCCAGGCTCGCGGACCCGGAGACGGCGCGCCTGCTCCAAGTGCCGCTGCTCAGCCCGATCCTGCGCTACACCGGCGTCATCCACGGCAAGGACGGGCAGGTGCTGGACGTGGCGGTCATCCACTACCGGGGCGACCGCTTCTCGTTCACGGTCACCCTCGACGCCCACTGACCGTGCCGTACGGGGACCGTACGAGGGGCCCGCGTCGTACGATGCCGAGCGTGACGCCCGACGCCGCTCCGCTGCTCGCGGACCTCATGCCGTGGTCCGTCGCACCGCCGAAGCTGGGCCGGAGGTGGCCGACGGCGCCCGACACGGCCTCCCTGAAGGCGCGCTGGGACGCCCTCGTACGCGCCGAAGGGCCGGACCGCGAGGCGCTGTTCGGGCCGACTCGGGCGCGTACGACGCACTCGGCGGTCGCCCAGTTGCCGGGCCAGTCCAGCGGGACGGGGCGCCTCGCGCGGGCGTCGGCCCCCTGCCCGGACCCGGTCCGCGTCCTGAGCGCACCCTTCGACGAGCAGTGGCTGATTCCCGACCACCGGCTGATCGACGCGGCCCGACCCGAGTTGTGGCGGGTGGCCGGAGAGGACCAGGTGTTCGTGGTCGAGCAGGGCTCCGGGCCCGAGGCGTCCGGTCCGGCCCTGCTGGCCGCCTCGGCGCTGCCGCTGAGCGCCGGCCGCGGAGGCCGGGTGCGGCCTCTCTACCGGCGCCCCGGCGGCCGTGAACCGAACCTGGCACCGGGCCTGTCGGAGCATCTCGGCACCCGGCTCGGCCACTCCCCCGCCCCCGTCGACGTCCTCGCCTGGACGATGGCGGTCGCCCGGCGCGGCCGGGACGGCTGCACGGTTCCGCTCACCGCCGACCCCGAACTCTGGGCGTACGGCGTTGAGTTGGGACGTCGGATGCTGAGGCTGATGCGCCGCGGGGGCGAGCGCCCCAAGCTGCCCGGCGGCCGACGCCCGTATGTGCGCGCGCCACTGACCGCCCTCCCCCACGGAGCCGGCCGGACCGCGGGGCCCCTCCTCACCGACCCGTACTACGACCGCGCCGAGGAGTCCCTGCACCTCGGCGAGGGCAGGATCTCACCGGTACCGCCCGAGGCCTGGGACTTCGAGGTCGACGGCGTGCGCGTGATCGAGCAGTGGTTCGCGGCCAGGACCGGGACACCCGAACCGGGCACCCTGGAGGCGATCGGCCCCGCGGGCTGGCCGCAGGCGTGGACGTCCGAGCTCCTCGAACTCATCACCGTGCTCGCGCTGCTCGCGGAACTGCGCCCCCAGCAGGCCGAGTTGGAGCTTCGATCACCGATCACCCGGGCGGAGCTGCGCACGGCCGGAGTGCTCCCGGTCCCGGACACGGCTCGCCGCCCTGCCTCCGTGCTCGACCACCACGAAGAGGGCCCGGAGGGCCAGTTCGCACTGATCTAGGAACGTCCCGCCCGAAGACACCGGATCACCCCGTCGACATCCGTGCATGACAAAAGTATTGCCGAGGGGCCATGATCCACGGCATGCAGCCACAGCCTCTGCCCCTCGAAGGCATCACCGTCGTCGCCGTCGAACAAGCCGTCGCCGCCCCCTTCGCCACCCGGCAGCTCGCCGATCTCGGCGCCCGGGTCGTCAAGGTCGAGCGGATCGACGGCGGGGACTTCGCCCGCGGCTACGACACCGCGGCCGGGGGCCTGGCCTCGCATTTCGTGTGGTGCAACCGGGGCAAGGAGTCCGTCGCCGTCGACCTGAAGGATCCGCGCGGGCTGGAGGTCGTACGGCGGCTCGTCGCGGACGCGGACGTGTTCGTGCAGAACCTCGCCCAGGGGGCGGCGGCCAGGATGGGCCTGGACGCGGCGACCCTGTGCGCCGAGCATCCGCGGCTGATCGCCGTGGACATCTCGGGATACGGGGCGTCCGGGCCGTACGCCGGCAAACGCGCGTACGACATGCTCGTGCAGTGCGAGGCGGGGCTCGTGTCGGTGACGGGGACGCCCGAGCAGCCGGTGAAGGCGGGCATCCCGGCCGCGGACATCGCGGCGGCCATGTACGCGTTCTCGGGGGTCCTGGCGGCACTGGTGCGGCGCGGGACGACCGGCCGCGGGGGCCCGGTGGAGGTGTCGATGCTGGACGCGCTCGCCGAGTGGATGGGGCATCCGCTGCACCACGCGATGCACGGCGGGACACCTCCGGAACGCACCGGCCTCGCCCATGCCGTCATCGTTCCCTACGACGTCTATTCGACGGTGGACGGCGGGCGCGTGCTGTTGTCGGTGCAGAACGACCGGGAGTGGCGGCGGCTCGCCCAACAGGTGCTGGGCAGACCGGAGTTGGCGGACGATCCGGAGTTCGCGACGAACCCGGCGCGGGTGGCGAACCGGGAACGGGTGGACGCGCTGGTGGCGAAGGCGCTGGGCGCGCTCGGCGCCGACGAGGCCGTGGCCCGGCTGGAGGCCGCGGGCATCGCCTGCGCCCGGCTGCGGGACGTACGGGAAGTGGCGGAGCATCCGCAACTGGCGGCCAGGAACCGCTGGCGCGAGGTGGGGTCACCGGTCGGGCCGCTGCGAGCGCTGCTGCCTCCCATCACGCTGCCGGGCGGGGAGGAAGCACGCATGGGGGCCGTCCCGCGGCTCGGTGAGCACACAGGGGTGGTGCTGCGGGCGCTGGGCATGACGGACGCGGACGTCGCCGAGCTGCGGCGGGACGGAGTGGTGCGCTGAGCCGTACGGCTCAGTGAAGGTGGTGACCCGCGCTCCGGCCGTGGTGACCACCGGGCGCCGCTGCCCGCCGTGGGGATGACGGACGCGGAAGGGCAGCGTTGCGCCGGAACGGTGGAGTCGCCGGAGCGCGGGTCGGGGAACGCCGGTGCCGAAAGCCGCTCAGCGGTCGCCGAACAGCGAACGGCGCAGCCGCCTGAGCGGCGCGAAGAGCGAGACCCGCCGCACGCGCGCACCCCTGGAGCCGCTGTCGTGCGCGGTGTCACGCGCCGTGAGCTCGCGCATCAGTGACGTCGCCTCGACCGTCTCGCGCTGCGGTATGGCGGGACCGCCGAGCACCGCGAGATGACGGTCGAGGCGCGAACTGGTCGCGCTGCTCCCGCACGTGATCGCAGGGACGCGTGCCCTGCCGCGCACTGTTATCTGTTCCATGTCACTCCCCACCCGTACAAGTCCACCCGGCCCGGGCAGACTAACCCTATCGCCCCCTCGTGGCGCTCGTGTATCTCGGACAAAGGATTCACCTTCCCCGCAAGGGGGTTGACGATTACTCTCCGAATCCAACCGTTTCCAGGGCGAGTTGGACAACGGGCCTGGTAGTGGGCTGTGCTGAGCCCCCGTGAGGTTCCACGGTCACTGCGAGTGACGTCGCGTTCGTATTCAGTCCGTCGGCGACGAGGGGCGTGTCGCCCTCGAAGAGGCCGAGAGAACGCGGTTTCTCGTTGGGGCGCATGAGCCACAGCTGACGGACGCGCCCGTCCGGCAGGGCGCCGAGCCCGCTCAACGTCACGACGGCGCTCCGCTCGGACGCGGAGGCGACCACTCCGATTCCGCGGCCCTGTGGGTCCCGATCTCCGGTCGCCCGCGCGTCGGGTGCCGCGAGAACGTGGGCGATCTCACGCGCCTGGGCGCGCTCCCGGTCCAGGTCGTCCCGCGCCTGGGTCGCCTGCACCGCGAACAGGGAGGCGACGACGAGGGCCGCCGCGGCCGTGCTGGTGGCGAGCGGGGCGAACAGCGGGCGGAGCCTGGGGGCACGCGCCCGGGTGGGCTGATGGGCGGCGCGCGCCCGGGGCAGGTCGCGGGACAGGTCCCGGACGGCCGGTTCCTGAGGTGTCGTCCGTACGGCGGCCAGCACGCGCTCGCGCAGCGCGGCCGGCGGGGACGCCGCCGTGGACCAGGCGAGCCGCACGGCGTCCTCGGTCAATGCCCGCACTTCCTCGGCACAGCGGTCACAGCCCTTCAGATGGCGTTCGAATCGGCGCCGCTCGTCGCTCGCCAGGGCGTCGAGGGCGTAGGGAGCGGCGAGGGAGTGCAGATCGCGGCCCAGCAGTCGGTCGAGGACGCTCATGCGGCACCCCCCTCTCTTCCGTGCCGATCGTGGCCGGGCAGGCGGTCGGTGGTGTTCACGCGACACCTCCCAGGCAGTCACGCAGGCGGGTGAGCCCGTCGCGCATACGGGTCTTGACGGTGCCGAGCGGCAGGGAGAGCCGTTCGGCGACCTCACGGTAGGTGTAGCCGTCGTAGTACGCGAGGGTGACGGACTGGCGTTGCAGGGCGGTGAGCCGGTCGAGGCAGCGGCGGACCCATTCGCGTTCGAGTCCGGCCTCGACCTCCTCGGCGACCTGGTCGAACGCGGGGTGGTGGTTGCGCTGCCCCTCGCGCTGCTCTCGTTCGGTGGCCGCGCGGGCGCTGCGCACCCGGTCCACGGCCCGGCGGTGCGCGAGGGTGAGGATCCAGGACAGGGCACTGCCTCGTCCGGGGTCGAACCGCGCCGCGGAGCGCCAGAGTTCGAGCAGGACCTCCTGCGACACCTCCTCCGACTGCGCCTGGTCCCGCACCACACGGCGCACCAGTCCGAACACCGGCCCGGACACCAGTCCGTACAGCTCCTCGAACGCCTTCTGGTCGCCTCCGGCCACCAGCACCAGTAGTTCGTCAGCCTCCACCCGTCCCCCTCTCCGGCCGTGCACGGCCCGTCCTTTCCCTTACGTCTTCGCAGCGAACCCGTCTACGGATGGGTTACGGATCAGCGAGCCGAAAACGCGTGTCCGTCGCCGATCAGTTCGCGTACCGACGAGCGATCGGTCCGCCCGCCGACGGCCGGCGGGTCCCGGTGCCGCCGGCCGGCCGGTCCGGGTGTCCTCGGCCGGCGTTTTCGCGCTTCCGCGGCCGGCCGGTCCGCGGGCCGTCGCCGAAGAAAAGGGCACGCCGATGAAACAAGCCGAGGTAACCGCCGTAAACACGTTTGGGATTCGACCAATCCACCCCGGCGACCGCTCCGAATGGCGTGCGTCAGGCAAGTTGGACAGAGGACGGACGGCATGACACCTATCTCCAGGAGCGGTGTGGGACGCAGGGCTCTCACGACCCTCGTATGCGGTGCGCTGGCCGCCGGGGGGCTCGCAGCCGCCGGCGCGACAGCGCTGGCACCGGGGGCGGCCTCCGCCTCCAGCCACCGGGAGGCCCCGCTGATCTCGGGCACTCCCCAGTACGACAACACGGACGTGTACGCGTTCGTCAGCCCGGACAAGCCCGACACGACGACGATCGTGGCGAACTGGATTCCGTTCGAGGAACCCGCCGGCGGCCCGAACTTCTACACGTTCGCCGACGACGCCCAGTACGACATCCACATCGACAACAACGGTGACGCACAGGGCGAGTTGATCTACCGCTACACCTTCAAGACGCACCGCAAGAACGGCAACACCTTCCTCTACAACACAGGTCCGGTCACCAGCCTCGACGACCCCGACCTGAACATCACGCAGACGTACGACATCGACGTACTGCGACTGCACAACCAGAGGCTGGTGTCGAAGACCAAGATCGCGGACGATGTTCCGGTCGCGCCGTCCGACGTCGGCAAGGCCTCGATGCCGGACTACGCCAAGCTGCGCTACCAGGCGGTGTCCAAGACCGCGGGCGGCGCGACGACGTTCGCCGGCCAGGCGGACGACCCGTTCTTCCTGGATCTGCGCGTCTTCGACCTGCTCTACGGCGGGAACCTGTCCGAGGTCGGTCGGGACACGCTCAAGGGCTACAACGTCAACTCCATAGCCCTGCAGGTTCCGAACGACATGATCCGCGAGTCGGCCGGACAGCCGATCGTCGGCATCTGGTCCACCACTCAGCGCAGGGACGCCCGCGGCAACTACCGTCAGGTCTCGCGTCTCGGCATGCCGCTGGTCAACGAGGTCGTCAACCCGCAGAAGGACAAGGACAAGTTCAACGCGTCCGCGCCCTGGGACGACGGCCAGTTCCTGAAGAACGTGACCAACCCCGAGCTGCCGAAGCTGATCGAGTCGATCTACAAGATCAAGGCCCCGGCGGAGCCCCGCAACGACCTGGTCGACGTGTTCCTGAAGGGCGTGAAGGGCCTCAACCAGCCGCCCCACGTACGTCCGGCGGAGGAACTGCGCCTCAACACCTCGATCAAGCCGTCCATGCACCCGAAGCGGCTCGGAGTACTCGACGGCGACAACGCGGGCTTCCCGAACGGACGCCGGCTCACCGACGACGTGATCGACGCCTCGCTCCAGGTCGTCGAGGGTGAACTGGTCGGCTCCAAGAACGACTTGGGCGACGCGGTGGACAAGAACGACAAGAAGTTCGAGAAGTCCTTCCCGTACGTGGCCGAGCCGACCTCGGGTTCGCGCGGCGCCCTGGCCAAGGGCACGACCAGCGGGACCGACGTGCGCAGCCAGCTCGGCGACGCGCTCCAGCCCGCCGGGGCCTCCGGCGGCGGGACCGACACCGTGCTGATCGCGGGCTCCGCCGCGGCGGGCGCCGCGGGCATCCTGCTCATCGGCTCCGGTCTGCTGTGGTGGCGCCGACGGACGTACAACCGGGCCTACTGACCCGGCTCACCGACTGGCGCGGCCCGCACGCAGTTCAATCCCCCACGGTGCGGGCCGCGCCGCCCCCACCCCCCGCAACGACCGTTCCGCCAAGGATCTTGAGGAGAGGGCATGTCCCCGCGTACGAACGACAACGCGACGCCGGACGCCGCGAAGGCCACGCCCGACGACAGCACCGTGGGGGCCACGCCCACCGAGAACACCGCGAAAGCGACTGCGGCTCCGACTCCGGCCGAGGACACCACGGGCGCCGTGCCCGTCGAGGACACTCCCACCGACGGCGAGGACACAGGGGTGCTGCCGCACGACAGCGGCACCTCGGAGGCAACGCCCGTCGAGGACAACACCGGCGAAGCCGCGTCCGTCGAGGACACCGGCCAGGTCGTCTCCGGCGGGGACACCGCGAAAGCGGCGTCCGGTGGGGAACCCTCGGCGGTCGCGTCCGGCGAGGGCACCGCGGACGTCGCGGGCGTGGCCGACGAGCGGGTGGCCGCGGTACGTCGGCTGTCGCAGTCGCAGCGTCGCTGGCGAGCGGCCCAACTCGGCTTCTGTGCTGCCGCGTTGGCCGTCGCCATGACCGCGGGCGCGGTGGTGCTCGGAGCCCTGCGGGACGGCGCGACGACCCCCGCCGTCGCCCCCGTGTCCAACGGCGTGTCACCGCAGCTCCTCGCGAGCGGCGACCTCGACGCGAGCATCCTCGCCCTCCAGGCCCAACTCCGTTCCCAGCCCAAGGACTTCGGCGGCTGGGCGACGCTCGGCCTCGCCTATGTGGAACAGGCCCGCACCAAGGGCGACCCCTCGCGCTATCCGCAGGCGCAGAAGGCTCTCGACCGCTCGCTGAAACTGCGCCCCGGCTACGATCCCGCGCTCGCCGGACGGGCCGCGCTCGCCGCCGCCCGGCACGACTTCGCCGACGCCCTGAAGTACGCGGACCTCGCGCTGGAGCAGAACCCCTACAGCGAGCGCGCGCTGTCCTCCCGCATCGACGCGCTCGTCGAACTCGGCCGCTACGACGAGGCGTCGAAGGCGGCGGACCTGGCCGACGCCCGGCGTCCGGGCGTCCCCGTCTTCACCCGGTACGCCTACGTCCACGAGCTGCGCGGCGACGTGAAGACCGCTCGCCGGGTCCTGCTGCAGGCCCTCGACACGGCCACCAGCCGTGGCGACGTCTCGTACGTCACGACCGCGCTCGGCCAACTGGCCTGGAGCCAGGGCGACTACCACTCCGCCATGACGTACTACGCGCGGGCACTGGCCGCCGACGACAACTACCTCCCCGCACTTGAGGGCCGGGCCCGTGCCCAGGCCGCGCTGGGCGACCGGGCGGCGGCGATCAAGGGGATGGAGCTGGTCGTACAGCGCTACCCGCTCCCTCAACCCCTCGTCGAGCTGGGCGAGTTGTACGAGGCACGGGGCGCCGCGGGCGACGCGCAGAAGGCCCGCGACCAGTACACGCTGGTGAACGCCTGGATCTCCCTCGCCCACTCCTACGGTGTCAACGCCGACCTCGACACCGCGCTGGCCGCCGCCGACCACGGCGACCACAAGGCCGCTCTCCAGGCGGCCCGAGCCGAGTGGGCCCGCCGGCACACCGTGCACACCGCGGACGCGCTCGGCTGGGCCCTGCATGTGTCGGGCCACGACGCGGAGGCCCTGCCGTACGCCCGCAAGGCGACGGCGACGGGGTACCGCAACGCCTCCTTCCTCTATCACCGCGGCATCATCGAGCAGGCCACCGGCCACGCCGACCAGGCCCGCACGGCGCTGAAGGCGGCCCTCGACCTGAACCCGGGATTCTCGCCGCTGGGCGCCCGCAAGGCCCGTACCGCGCTGAAGGCCGCGCGGTGAGGGCGCCTCGGTTCCTCGCCGTCTGCGGAACGGTCCTGACCGCGGCCTGCGCGCTCGTGCTGGTCCCCTCCGGACAGGCGAGCGCGCATCCGCTCGGCAACTTCACCGTCAACCGGTACGACGGACTGGTCGCGGCCCCGGGGCAGTTGCGGATCGATCACGTCGAGGACCTGGCCGAGATCCCCGCCACCCAGGCCAAGCCCGACATCAAGAGGCTCGGGATGGCCGAGTGGGCCCGGCAGCGGTGCGAGAACGCGGCCCAGGGCAGCAAGGTCACCGTCGGCGGCCGGGGGGTCGCCCTCAAGTCGGGCGCGAGCCATGCCCGTCTGCGGCCCGGGCAGGCGGGACTCAACACCCTGCGGGTGGAGTGCCGGCTGACGGCGCCCCTGCCGAGCGCGGGCACGGTCACCGTGGGCTTCCACAGCGCGGGCGCCGAACGGGGCCCCGGCTGGCGCGAGATCACCGCCCGCGGCGACCGGATGACGCTCACCTCCTCGGACGTACCGGGGAAGTCGGTGTCGGCGGAGCTGACCACCTACCCCAAGGCCCTGCTCTCCTCGCCCGCCGACACCGCGACCGCGTCGCTGCGCGTCCGCCCCGGCGGTCCCGCCCTGGTCGAGGACCGGCGCGACGCTCCGGCCGCCTCCGTACTGCCGCGCGGCGCCGACCGCTGGACCCAGTACCTGAACGACCTGGTGGCCCGGCACCACCTCACGTTCGGCTTCGCCGCGCTGGCCCTGGTCATCGCCGTCTTCCTGGGCGCGATGCACGCGCTCGCGCCCGGCCACGGCAAGACCCTGATGGCGGCGACGGCGGCCGCGCGCGGGGGCCGGGCCCGGATGAAGGACGTGCTGCCGCTGGCCGCCTCCGTGACGGTCACCCACACACTCGGGGTCGTCGCGCTCGGCCTGCTGGTCACCGCGGGCTCGGCGGCGACCCCCTCCGTGATCGCCTGGCTGGGCGTGTCCAGCGGCGTCCTGGTCACCGTGGCGGGCACGACCCTCCTTCGCCGGGCCTGGCTCAACCGGCCCTCCGGGCACGACCACGGCCACACCCACGACCACGACCACGACCACGACCACGACCACGGGGAGTCTCATGACCCGGGTCACTCGCACGACCACGCCCACGACTCCGCCCATGGGCACGCACACGACTCCGACCATGGGCACGCTCACGAGCACGGCCGCGACCGGGCCCCGGCCCATGACCACACGCACGACCACGAGCACTCTCCCGCCCCCGGGCACACGCATGACCATGACCACACACACGACCACGACCACGCGGACGCTCCGCACCGGCACGCCGACCACCCGACGCGCCCCCTGGTACTCGCTCACGCCGCCGCGTCGGTGACGGCCGGCGCTGCCACCGCGACGGCACCCGCGCCCCGACTCCACGACCACGACCACACCCACCCGCACCCGCACCCGCACCCGCACGAGCACGACCATCGCTCGGGCGGAACCCCCCGCTCCCGCACCCTCGAACACACCCACGGCGGCTTCAGTCACACCCACGAGATCGCCCCCACCCTCCGCGGGACGATCCTGCTCGGCTTCGCCGGGGGGCTGGTCCCCAGTCCGTCGGCGGTGGTCGTGCTCGTGGGTGCCGCGGCGCTCGGACAGGCCTGGTTCGGCCTTCTCCTCGTTCTCGCGTACGGCGTCGGGCTCGCCCTGACCCTGACGGCGGCCGGGTTCGCCGTCGTCAGACTCGGCGGCGGGATGAACCGGGCCCTGGCCCGTCGCCCGCGATGGGCCGAGGGCCGCCTCGTGCTGCTGGTCCGCAGGACCGCGCCCCTGGGATCGGCGCTGATCGTTCTGGCCCTCGGGGCCGGATTGGTGCTCAAGGGGGCGGCATCCGTACTCGGCTGAGCTACTTTTGGGGAGAAAACGCGCGGATGCGAATGGGGGACGCACGTGTCCGAAGATCCGGGCAGTGAACGTGTGATCGCGGGGCGCTACCGGCTGCTGTCGCCCTTGGGCGAAGGCGGCATGGGGACGGTGTGGCGCGCCCGCGACGAAGTACTGCAACGCGAGGTCGCCGTGAAGGAGGTCCGCGCCCCGGCCGGGCTTCCGTCGTCCGAGGTCGAGCGGATGTACGCGCGCCTGGAGCGGGAGGCGTGGGCGGCCGCCCGCATCTCCAACCGCAATGTCGTGACCGTGTACGACGTGGCCATGCAGGACGGCCGGCCCTGGATCGTGATGGAGCTGGTGCGTGGCATCGCGCTCTCCGATCTGCTGGACGCCGAGGGGCCGTTGGCGCCGGAGCGCGCCGCGCACATCGGCGCCGAGGTGCTCGCGGCGCTGCGCGCCGCGCACGAGGCGGGAGTGCTGCACCGGGATGTGAAACCGGGCAACGTCCTGATGGCGAACGACGGACGGGTCGTCCTGACGGACTTCGGCATCGCGACCGTCGAGGGCAGCTCCGCCCTGACCATGACCGGCGAGGTCATCGGGTCCCCCGAATTCCTGGCCCCCGAGCGGGCGTTGGGCCGTACCCCCGGACCCGAGTCGGATCTGTGGTCGCTCGGGGTGCTGCTGTACGCGGCGGTCGAGGGCAACTCGCCGTTCCGGCAGAACACTCCGCTGAGCACCCTGCGGGCCATCGTCGACGAGCCGCTGCCGGTACCCCGTCGCGCGGGTCCGCTCGCCCCCGTCATCGAGGGGCTGCTGGCCAAGGACCCGGCCGAGCGGACGAGCGCCGACTCGGCCGAGCACCAGTTGCGCGTGGTCGCGGCGGGCGGTACCGCGCCCACCCGGCCGATGGGCGCCGCGCCGGCGGCCTCCGACGCGCCGACGATCGCGGCGTTCAACCAGCCGTCGCCGTCCTCGCCGACACCGCCCCGGGGGTTCGGTCCGCCTCCCGCGACCGTGCCCGCGGCCACCTCCGCGCCGGAACCGGACCGCGGTCGCCGCGCGGCCGTCGCCCTGATCGCGGGCCTGGTGGCGCTGGCACTCGCCCTCGGCGGGCTGACGTACGCCCTGCTGAACCATGACAACGGAAACGCCGCGAACAGCGGGCAGGGGAGCAGCGGCGGGGGCAGCGGCGGCACCACCGACGGCGGTCGGACCAGCGGCGGCAAGAAGAGCGGCGGCGCCTCGGCCGGCGCGACCGGCGGCGGGAGTCCCTCCAGCAGCGCTCCCGGGGGCGGGAGTTCGACCACCGCTCCGCCCGCGCAGACGGTGCAGGTGACGATCTCGGGCCGGCACACCGACTACAGGGGCAGTTGTCCGCCGCCCGCGACACAGGCCCCTTCGTTCACGGCGACCTTCACGGTGGGGCGCGTTCCGGCGGAGATCGAGTACCGCTGGGTGACGAAGACCGGTGACGTGACCGATCCGAACTGGAAGACGCTCTCGTTCCCCGCGGACGGCGGCAGAACACAGCAGAAGACGGTGGTGGCGACGACGTACGACTCGAGCGGGGAGTTCGCCAACGAGATCAGCGTGGAGGTCCGCAGCCCGGTCCGCGTGACCTCCGGCTCCGTTCCGTTCACCATCACCTGTGCGACGGAGACCCCGACGGACGGGGCCTCCGCATCCGTGCCCGCAACCCCTTGACGGGGCTGCGGCGCTGTCGGTGCCCCTGGACGGGGCGGGCCTTCTCCCCTGCGGGACGGGTGCTTCTCGATGGGTTCCGGGGCGGTGCCCGAAGGGTCAGACCGCTCCGGAGAAGGCCGGCAGATAGCCACCGGAGTGGCCGGTCGCGGTCGGGTGGTACGACTCGCCGATGTCCAGCCAGTTGAGGCTGTGCAGCCAGACGGCACTGGAGCAGATCTCGTGGCCGGTGAAGTTGCCCCTGACGTCGGCGAAGGTGAAGCCGTGGGCGGCGGCGCGGTTGGCGATCGCGCTGTCCAGATAGTCGGCCGCGCCGTTGATCGCGGACCGTTCGGTGTCCGAGAGTCCGGTCACGCAGCTACCGTTGATCTTGTAGAAGCGGGGGTAGCCGATGACGACCACATGGGCGGACGGGGCCTTGGCGCTGATCGCCGAGTAGACGGAGTCGAGGTTGCCGGGGAGCGTGGAGTCGACGTACGCCTTCGCCGTGGCGATGCGGGCGAGGCAGGTGCTCTCCGACTGCAGGACGCAGGTCGTCATGACGTCGGAGAAGCCGGCGTCATTGCCGCCGATGGTGATCGAGACGAGGCCCGTGGAGGAGCTGAGCGGGCCGAGCTGATTCGCCGTGACATCACCCGTACGAGCGCCTGAGCAAGCGGTGAAGTCGAACGACGAGGGTGAATGGGCGGCGTTCCAGAGGTAGGGGTACGCCTTCGTGCTGCGGTCGCAGGAGCCGCTGGAGCTGATGTAGCTCCCGGCGCCGACGCCGGAGGAGTACGAGTCACCGAGCGCCACATAGCCGGTGGCCGCCGCGGTTTGGGCCTGCGCCGCGGCTGCCCCGGTGAGGGCGAGGCCGACGGCGAGGAGGAGTGAGGTCATGTATGCCGAAAATCTGGGACGTCTCATGGAACCTCCCTTTAGCAGGATCTCTGCCACAACTTTGGTAGCAGCTACGCGTGTTGACAGGAAGTGTCCATGCCAAGACTCTTTCGGCCCCGACCTCCGACTCCGTCCCTGTTCATCACATATTTGGCTACATGTCCATGACAGCCTGACGACATGAAGTGACGAATCGTCAACTCCATTGCTGTGCCGGGCAGTTACCGAAGGAAACCGCCGACTTCGGAAGCAGTCGTTCAAAGACGACCAGAAATCCCGGGAACGCCGTCCGAACCTTGACGGCCACACGCCGACTGCGCCACATTGAAACCCGGCATCCGGCGCTTCAGGGGGCAAAGTCGCCAATGCAGGCCATACATGTCAAGACTTCTTCGTCCGACACCGCGGAGCGGTCGCGGCGAGGTCCGGGGAGGGACCTCCTGCCACTGCTCGCGGGCGCCGCCACCGTGATCGGCGGCGTCGGCGCGTTTCTGGCGCTCGCCGACGTGGACTCACCTCTGCGCGGCCCGTTCTCGCTGTTCTTCCTGCTCGCGGCGCCGTCGGCGGCCGTCGCGGCCGCACTGCGCGGACTGGAGCCCCTGGGGCGCGTCCTCGCGTCCGTCGCCGGCGCCGTCACCCTGAACATGCTGGTGGCCCAGGGCATGCTCGCCGTGCACCGCTGGTCGGTCCCCGGCGGGATCGTGGCGGTGGCCGCGCTCAGCTCGCTGATCCTCGCACCGACCCTGGTCCGGCGAGGACGAGGCCGTACGCGGGGCGGAACGGACCACTGACGGACAGGGTCCGGAACACCAGGGATTCCCCGAGGACGCGGCACATCCGCGCGCCCGAGGGGTGGGTGGCGACACCCGGCCGGAGCCGTTCGAGCCGGCCTGTGGAACCCTCAAACGGATGGGAGAAATCCGTTCGAGGTGTTGAGTAACGGTCAAACCAACAAAAAGGTGAGGCCTCGTTCCAGGTCTTGCCATACAGACTCAATCGTCAATACCGTCGTACATCTCACCCGCATCGGTCCATCATCAGCGGCTCCAGGGGAGGGCTCAGGACCGCGATGGATCCCGGCGCGGGGCGCGGTTGGGGGGTGCCGTACTCGGTGACCAGACCTGTGCCGAGTCGTGCCGCGCGACCGGCTTCTCTCTTCGGAGCCGGCCAGCTTTGCCAGCTCACCCGGCATGCCCGGAGGTCCATTTCGGCATGCCGTCAGTGAGAACCCCCCTTTCGAACCGGACAAAGAGACGGACCGCCCAGGGGCGGGCGGTCCACCGGACGAGAGGGACCAGACTCATGAGCTCAGTCCTGCGCCCAGCCATCTCGGGCGACGATCCACCCGTGGCCGCCACGTACCGGCCCATCTCCTCTCACCTGGCCATCACGCCACCGGTGAGTGTCGTGATTCCCGCCATGAACGAGGCGGAGAATCTCCCCTACGTCTTCAAGACCCTTCCCTCGTGGATACACGAGGTGGTCCTGGTCGACGGCAACTCCACCGACGACACCGTCGAGGTGGCCCGTGACCTGTGGCCCGGCGTCAAGGTCGTCGAGCAGCGCGGAAAGGGCAAGGGCGACGCCCTGATCACCGGGTTCGAGGCGTGCACCGGCGACATCATCGTGATGGTCGACGCGGACGGCTCGGCGGACGGCCACGAGATCGTGTCGTACGTATCCGCGCTGGTGTCCGGGGCGGACTTCGCCAAGGGCTCGCGGTTCGCGAACGGCGGCGGCACCTCCGACATGACGCCGATCCGCAAACTCGGCAACCGCGTGCTCTGCGCGACCGTCAACGCCAAGTTCGGCGCCCGCTACACCGATCTCTGCTACGGCTACAACGCGTTCTGGCGGCACTGCCTCGACAAGATCGAACTCGACTGCACCGGTTTCGAGGTCGAGACCCTGATGAACATCCGGGTCGTCAAGGCAGGGCTCAAGGTGCAGGAGATACCGAGCCACGAGTACCTCCGCATCCACGGCACGAGCAATCTGCGCGCCGTGCGGGACGGACTGCGGGTGCTCAAGGTGATCCTCGGGGAACGCTCCAACCGGCGCGCGCTGCGCCGCAGGCCGCACGCGGCGCAGCTCGACTCCGGCCGGGGAGAGGTGTCTTGAGCACGCGGGACATCTCCGTGGTGATCTGCGTCTACACCGAGGACCGCTGGGAGGACATCCTCGCGGCGGTCTCCTCGGTGCGGGCGCAGACCCTGCCCGCCCTGGAGACACTGCTGGTCGTGGACCACAACGCCGTCCTCCTGGAACGGCTGAGCGGGGAGTACAAGGAGACGGACGGGGTGCGGGTGCTCGCCAACGCGGGCCCCCGCGGTCTGTCGGCCGGCCGCAACACCGGGATCGCCGCCTCGCGCGGGGCCGTCATCGCCTTCCTCGACGACGACGCCGTCGCCGAACGGGACTGGCTGCTGCACTTCGCCGAGGACTACACCGATCCGCGGGTCATGGCCGTCGGCGGCCGTACGGTGCCGATCTGGGCGTCCGGCCGCCGTCCCGCCTGGTTCCCCGAGGAGTTCGACTGGGTGGTGGGCTGCACGTACAAGGGGCTGCCACCGGGCCGCGTACGGGTCCGCAACGTCCTGGGCGGCAACGCCTCCTTCCGCCGGACGGCGTTCGAGGCGGCGGGCGGCTTCGCGACCGGCATCGGCCGCGACGGCGACAAGCGCCCGCTGGGCTGCGAGGAGACGGAGCTGTGCATCCGTCTCACCCGTGCCCGGCCGGACGCGATCCTGCTGATCGACGACCGGGCGGTGATCCACCACCGGGTGCCCGAAGTCCGTGAGCACTTCGGCTACTTCCGCACCCGCGCCTACGCCGAAGGCCTCTCCAAGGCCCTGGTCGCCCGAAGTGTCGGAGCCGGCAAGGGACTTGAGTCGGAACGCCGCTATTCGACCCGGGTACTGCCGGCCGGCGTGCTGCGCGGCCTGCGGGACGCGGCGCTGGCCCGGCCGGGCGGCGCGGGCCGCGCGGGCGCCATCGTCGCCGGGGTACTGACAGCGGCCGGAGGGTACGTACTCGGGAGCCTCCGGGCCCGCCGGAGCGGCGCCGCGTTCTCCGTGGTCCCGGTCACGGCGGTCGAAGGGGGCCCGGACGCGGACGACGAGGGGGCGGCGGCATGACCGAACCGGTACCGATCCTGATGTACCACTCGATCGCGCGGTCGCCCAACGACGCGACCCGGGCGCTGTCCGTCTCCCCCGAGGCGTTCGCCGAGCAGATGGCACTGCTCGACGACCGCGGCTTCACCCCCCTCGACACCGCCCGGCTGGCGTCGAGTTGGCGCTCGGGCGGACCGCTGCCCGCGCGCCCCGTCCTGATCACCTTCGACGACGGCTACGACGGCGTGCACCGGCACGCCCTGCCCGCGCTCGCCAAGTACGGCTTCGCGTCCACCCTGTTCGTCTCGACGGGCTGGATCCGGGGCGCGTACGACACCGGCGGCGGCCTCGACGCCATGCTCGACTGGAGCCAGGTGCGCAGGCTCGCGGGCGAACAGACGGAGATCGGCGGGCACAGCCACACCCATCCGCAGCTCGACCAGATCACGGACGACGCGCTCCGGTTCGAGCTGCTGCGCTGCCAGGAGATCATCGCCGGCGAACTCGGCACCCGCCCGGTGTCGTTCGCGTACCCCTACGGCTACTCCAGCCCGCGGGTGCGCCATGCGGTGCGTGAGGCGGGGTTCGCCCAGTCGCTCGCCGTCGGCAACGGCCTCGCGCGCCGCCGCCAGGGCCCGTACGCCCTGCAGCGCGTCACCGTGCGCCGTACGACCGGTATCGAGGAGTTCGAGCGGCTGGTCGAGGGCCGTGCGATCACCCGTACCTTCGCCAGGGACCGCGCCCTCACCAAGGGGTACGCCATGGTCCGAAGAGCACGACAGGTCCGCCGGAAGGCCATCCGTTCCCGTGTCTGACACGACCACCACGACCCAGGCCTCCACGCCCACGACCGAGGCGCCCGAGCAGCGGCCGGGCCGCCGGCTCCGGCTGCCCGGCAGAGGCGGCAAGGGGGCCGACGGGGGCAGCCAGCTCTTCCGCAACGCCTACGCCCTGATGCTCAACACCGGGATCTCCGCGGTGCTCGGCCTCGGGTACTGGCTGCTCGCCGCCCGCTACTACACCGACGCGGCGGTCGGTCAGGGCTCCGCCGCGATCGCCGCGATGAAGCTCCTCGCCGGTGTGACCGCGGTGACGCTGACGGGCGCGCTCGCCCGCTTCATCCCGGTCGCGGGGCGTGCCACCGGGCGGCTCATCTTCCGTACGTACGCGGGCAGTTCGGTGGTCGTGGCGTTCGCCGCCGGGATCTTCCTGCTCACGCTGAACGCGTGGGGGCCCTCGTACCGCTTCCTGCACGGCACGCTCCACGGGCTCGGGTTCGTCATCGCGGTCGTCGCCTGGTCGCTGCTGACGCTCCAGGACGGCGTGCTGACGGGGCTGCGCAGCGCGCTGTGGGTGCCGGTGGGCAACACGGTGTTCTCCGCCGTGAAGCTGGTGCTGCTGGTCGCACTGGCCGCCGCGATCCCCACGTCGGGCGTCTTCGTCTCCTGGGTCGCCGCCATCGCCCTGTCGGTGGTGCCGCTCGGGCTGCTGGTGTTCCGGCGGCTGGTCCCCCGGCACATCAAGGCGACGAAGGACCACGCGAAACCGCCGTCGCTCAAGGAGATCGGCCGCTTCCTCGCGGGTGACTACACCGGTTCGCTGTTCTCGCTCGCCGTGGTCTATCTCGTGCCGGTGATCGTGGCGTCGCAGGTCAGCTCCGCCGACAACGCGTACTTCTACATCACCACGACCATAGGCGGCACGGTCAACCTGCTCGCCATCAACATGGGTGCCTCGCTGACCGTCGAGGGGTCGCACGAGCCGGCCCGGCTGGCCGCCGACACCCGGGCAGCGCTCAGGCGCATGACCCGGATCATGCTGCCGGTGTGCGGACTGCTCTTCGTCGGCGCCCCGTTCATCCTGCACGTGTTCGGCGACGGCTACGCGCACGCGGCGACCCCGCTGCTGCGCTGGTTCGCCGTCGGCGCGCTGCTGCGGGTGGTCATGGAGACCTATTTCGCCGTCCTGCGCGCCCAGAGCCGGACCTCCGGACTCGCCTATCTCCAGGGCCTGTTGTGCGTTCTGGTGCTCGGCCTCACGCTGTTCCTGCTGCCCCGGATGGGGCTGACCGGCGCGGGGGTCGCCGAGATCTCCAGCCTCGCGGTGATCGTGACGATCGCCGCGCCCAGACTGTTCAGGATCGTCCGCACCGCCCCGCCCGTCGAACGGCCCGAGGACGTGGCGCCGGACGGGGACCTCGCCGATCTGGGGGCACCCGAGGCCCCCGCCACGGGTCCGCGCGAGCAGAAGCGGGGCCCGAGCTGGTCCCTCGACTCGGACACCCTCGCGCTCGGCGTCCACGTCGACTTCGACCACCAGGAACGCAGGCCCGACGTACGGCCGGGTCCCGGCACGCCGCCGAGCGGGACACCCGCGGTGCGGCGCCCGACCTGGGCGCTGCGGCAGCCGTCCGTGGGTCTGCCGGTCGAGGCGCGCGAGCCGGGCTCGGAGGCGTCGCTCGGCCCGTCGGAGACACCGGAGACCGGCTCCCCGTTCGAGGCGCGGGACTCCGGCAGTGCTCCGCACGGCACGCGCGGCACACCGTCCGACGCCGCCCCGGCCCGCGGTATGCCGACCCGCGGCACGCCGGATACCGGCGTACCGGCCGGCGGCTCGCCCGCCGAGGCGCGGACCGCCGCCGAGGCCCGCCCGGCCGCCGAGGCCCAGCCCGCCACCGGGGTCCGCCCGGCGACCGAGGTGGGGACTGCGACCGGAGCCCGGGAGGCGACCGGGGCGGGGACGGCGGCCGACGGCCGACGGCCGCCCGGTGAGCCGCCGTTGTCCTGGCGCCGACGCGTCCTGCGTCCCTCGAAGCCGGGCGTCCTCCTCGGCTGTCTCCTGTTCTCCGCGCTGCTCCTCTACTGGGTGCCCGCGCTGAGCCTCGACGACGACTCCCTGGCCCGCATGGGCGGCCTCGGCCTGATCTCCGTGCTCCCGCTGCCCACCCTCGTCGGCGCGGCGCTGCTGGTCACCGTCTTCGCCTCGCTGCTCTGGCTGAACGGCGAGCACCGGGGCCTGCTGCTGATCACCCTGCTCGCCACGGTCGCGTCCCTGCACGCCCTGCCGGCCGTCATCGAGACCGAACCGCGGTTCGCGACCGCCTGGCAGCATCTCGGGTTCCTGGACTTCATCGACCGCACGGGGTCCGCCGTACCGGACCTGGACGCCCGCTGGAGCTGGCCCGGCTTCTTCGCGGCGGCCGCGTTCGTCGCGAAGGCGTGCGGGGTCAGCGACCTCTCCGAGGTCATCCGCTGGTGGCCGCTCACCATCCAACTCCTCTATCTGGCACCGATGTTCCTGCTCGTACGCTCGATGAGGGCGAGCTGGCGCGCCAAGTGGACGGGCATCTGGTTCTTCGCCCTCTGCGGCTGGGTCGGCCAGGACTACTTCTCCCCGCAGGGCTTCACCTATCTGCTGTACCTGATGTTCGTGGCGATCCTGCTCGTGTGGTTCCGGGCGCCGCGGGTGCTGTGGGCGACGCGAAGGCCGGGCGAGGCCGAGGTCGAACCGGCGGACCGCCGGCAGCGGGCCGTGCTCCTGCTGGTCCTGATCGGGCTGTTCGCGGCCACCGTCCCGGCGCACCAGCTCACCCCGTTCGTGATGCTGGGCGTCCTGGCGGTCCTCGTCCTCGTCGGCCGCTCCGAACTGCGCGGTCTGCCCATCCTGTTCGCCGTCCTGGTCGCCGTCTGGGTCGGTTTCATGGCCGAGCCGTACTGGTCGGGCCACTTCAACGAGTTGTTCGGCGGGGTGGGCGGGGTCGGCAGCAACGTGTCGACGTCGGTCTCCGGCCGTATCCAGGGCGGCAGTTCGACCCACAAGCTCGTGCTGTACGCCCGGGTGCTGCTGGCCGGCTCCCTGATGGTCTTCGCCTGCTGGGGCTGGTGGCGGCGGCGCGAGCACGGGTACCGGGAGCGGTCGCTGCTCGTCCTGACCTTCGTGCCGTTCCTCGGCTTCGGCATGCAGTCGTACGGCGGCGAGATGGCCCTGCGCGTCTTCATGTTCGCCGTTCCGGGCGCGGCCCTGCTCTCGGGACTCGCCCTCTTCCCGCGCACCGGAGTCACTTCGGAGGAGCGCGACAAGGACCGGGTGAGCCTCGCCCCGGTCGCCGCCCTGATGGCGGGCCTGCTCCTCATGGGCGGCTTCCTGGTGGCCCGTTGGGGCAACGAGGCCTTCGAGCGGATCAGGCCGGGCGAGGTGGCCGCCATGAACTACGTGTACGCGCACGACGATCCGACGGTCCGGCTGCTGTGGATGAGCAACAACACCGTCGACAACGTGACACCCGCGATGCCGTGGGGCGCCAAGGACATGGAGAAGGTGCAGTACGTGCCCACCCTCGCGCCCGTCGACCCGGTCCTGGTGTCCGGGCTGGTCAAGTCGCTCAAGGACGCCGGCCCGAACTCGTATCTGATGGTCAACCGCAGCCAGGTGGTCTACCTCGAGATGGACGTGGGCTATTCGACGACCTGGGAGTCGCGGCTGATCACCAACCTCGACCGGCGGGCGGAGCTGAGGAAGGTCCTGGTCAACGACGACGTGACGATGTACGCACTGCGCGAGCAGCCCGGGGGCGGGGTCCCGCGGGCCGATCCCGGACCGATCGGACCGCAGGTGACCTGGACGCCCTGGTCGGTCGTCGGCGGCCTCGCGGCCGTCGCCCTGATCGTGCTGCTGACGGCACGGGAGTGGGTCCGGGTGGCGGTGCGGCCCGGCGTGCGGCAGTTGCAGTGGCTGCAGAGCAGCTTCTGGTTCTCGCTGCCCCTGCTGGCCGTCCTGCTGGCCTCACTCGTGCAGCGGTTCCTGACGATGAAGTGAGACCGGCGGCACGGCGGGCGCGGAGCCGTACGTACGGGGTGAAGTGGCCCGGCCGGACTACCGGCTCAGCCACTTCACCCCGTAGGCCGCCATGGCGAACCGCTTCCCGTCGACCTTCGCGCTGATCGGCCGGTCCAGGGTGTTGACCACGAGGACGGTCCTGCCGGAGGCGAGGACGCGCACGTTGGGCACGTCGTCCGCGGCGACGGACACCTTCTCGTAGGCCGTCCCCGGCGGGAACGCCCTGCCGAAGCGGGAGACCAGGTCGTACATGGGGAGTTCCTTCCCCCCGTCGGCGGTGTCGGTCGGCGTCCACAGGCAGCCGGCGCAGCCCGTGCCCTTCTCCTTCTCCGGGTTCCAGTAGAAGCCGGAGGAGGCGCCGCCCTTGACCATCGCGATCAGGCCGCTCGCCTGGACGGCGACCCGGTGGTTCTCGGACCAGCCCCCGCGCTCGTCGTTGCCGTCGGCGGGTTCGACGTAGTACTCGGCCCACCACAGCGGCAGTCCGTGCGTCCGCTCGCGCACCCAGTCGCCGACGGCCGTGAGCTTGTCGGTGGCCGCGAACTCGTCGGGCAGCGTGTCGTCGTCCTCGGTGTAGCTGGAGCCGTCCACGACCACGAAGTCGGCGCCCGCCTTGTGCTCGTTCCAGTAGTCGAAGGCGTCCAGGACCCGCTGGTCCATGGCCCCCCAGGTGCCCCGCACGGCCGGGGAGGCGTCCTGGGTCCGGCGCGGGTCGAAGCTGTCCATGACCAGGTAGGGGCCGCCCACCATGATGTCCTTGTCCACCTTCTTCAGCGCCTTGTAGACCAGGTTGTAGAGCCGGGTGTAACCCTCGTAGTCCCAACGGCCCTTGCTGTCGTTCCAGAAGCCCTTGAACTCGTTCCAGACGATGAAGTGCCGTACGTCGGGATAGCGTCGGGCGACGGTCGCGGCGAGCGCGGCGAAGTCCGCGAAGTGGGACGGCTCCGGGGCCGTCTCCAGCGACGACCGGCTCCAGTTCGTCTTGTCGGCGCCGGACTCGCCGCCCTTCATCCAGTCCGGTGAGCAGCACAGCGTGATGATCGGGGTGCCACCGGACCTGCGGACGAAGTCGATGCGGCTGTCCAACTCGGAGAAGTCGTAACGCCCCTTGGACGGCTCGGGGTTGCCCGCGCCCCAGCCCATGATGTGCTGGTTCTGCGGCAGCTGGACCTGGTCCTTGCCGATCAGCCCCTCGACCCGATCGGTGGCGGTGGCACTGCCCTCGTCGGCGCTGAACTGGGTGTGGGTGAAGCCCCAGCCGACCTCCGGTCCCGCCGTCCGGGGCGGAGTCACCGGTGTGCCGTGCACCTTGTCTCCGTCGCGGGTGGTGCCCGCGGTGCTCCCGCCGTCCCCCGGCTGGGTGTTGATCAGGGTCACCACCAGGGCCAGCACGGCCACGCACACGCCGACGAGCGCGCCGAGGCGCCACCGTCCCGCCCCCGAATTCCACCCATGACGTCCCATCATGGGCCACAGTAACGGGGGAAATCCGGCGCGGGACAGATCCCGTCACCCCACAGCCCTGTAACAGGGCGGAGGGGATACACCGGAAGAGCGGGACCGAAGGCGACACACACGACGCACCGCGGAAACCGGGTGCACCGGGCACCCGTATGACAGATCATGGCGGCATGTCTGCGAACCCACACGACGCTCTGCCGATCAGGCTCAACGTCGACGACAGCGACTCACCGTCGGACGTCGTCGACGCCCTGTTCCTCGGTCGCTTCGCGACGGGCGAGCAGCCGCACTCGCACGCGGCGAACATCGACCGCGTACGGTCCGGGGCCACCCTGCTCCCACCCGGCGCCCGGGTGCTGCGCTCCGCGCGTGACGACGACCGCAGCGCCACCCTCGCCGAGGGCGACGGCTGGACCCTGCTGGTGTCCCGCTGGAACCGGGGCGCCGACGTCACGGTGACCGCGACCAGCGTCGAGCTGGCCGAGAAGGTGCTGAAGCAGGCGACGGACGGCGCGACGGACGAGCCCGAACCGCAGCCGGAGAACGTGACGATGGGCTTCTGGTACGTGTCGCCGCGCCGGGGCCCGCACCGCACGACCCGGCAGATCTCGGCCGGGACGTGGGAGGAGGTCCGCGCCAACTACACCGCGCCGGTGGCGGACGCCATGGACCGCCTGATGAAGACGACCCCGGAGGACATCGCGGGCCGGCTGCTGCTGCTCCACGGCCCGCCCGGTACCGGCAAGACCTCCGCCCTGCGCACCCTGGCCCGTTCCTGGCGGGACTGGTGCCAGGTGGACTGCGTGCTGGACCCCGAGCGGCTCTTCTCCGACGTCGGCTATCTGATGGACATCGCGATCGGCGAGGAGGACGGCACCGGCAAGGGACGCTGGCGGCTGCTGCTCCTGGAGGACTGCGACGAGCTGATCCGCGGCGAGGCGAAGCACACCGCGGGCCAGGCGCTCTCGCGGCTGCTCAACCTCACCGACGGCCTGCTCGGCCAGGGCCGGAACGTCCTCGTGGGCGTCACGACGAACGAGGACCTGGAGCGTCTCCACCCGGCCGTCGTCCGTCCCGGTCGCTGCCTCGCCCGGATCGAGGTCGGAGCGCTCACCCGCCGCGAGGCGGTGGGCTGGCTGGGCACCGAGGAGGGCGTCTCACGCGAGGGCGCGACCCTCGCGGAGCTGTACGCACTGCGCCGCGGAACGACCCCGACGTCGGTACCCGACCAGCGCGAGGGCGCGGACGCGGGGCTGTATCTGTAGAAACGGCCCCCGGCCCAGAAGCCGGGAGCGCGCCTCGACAGCCACCGGGCCCCTCCGGCTGACGCCGGGGGCGGTCTCTGCCGGCGCCGGGGCCTGTTTCGGCCGGCGCCGGGGCCCGGTCTCGGCGGATGGGCTCGCGCCCGGCGTAGGCGTGGCCTGAGCGCCGACCTGATGCCGGGGCGGTCTCGGGCTGGCGCCGGGACGGTGTCGGCGGATGGGCTCGTGCCCGGGGTAGACCCGGCATGAGCACCGACCTGATGCCGGGGCGGTCTCGGGCTGGCGCCGGGACGGTGTCGGCGGATGGGCTCGTGCCCGGGGTAGACCCGGCATGAGCACCGACCTGATGCCGGGGCGGTCTCGGGCTGGCACCGGGACGGTGTCGGCAGGTGAGCTCGCGCCCGGGGTAGACCCGGCCTGAGCACCGACTCGGCCTCCGCTGGGGGCTCGTGACCGGGCCGGGCCCCCGGCTGGTGCCGGGGGGTGAGCCTTGGCCGACGCCTTGGGCGGCCCAAGACCGACGGGCGTGGGCCGCGGGCGCGGGTCCCGGTCGATGCCGTGGACAGGCTCCCGCCACGGGCGGTTCCCTGCCGGTGTCGGGGGCCCTGCCGGTGCCGGAGGGCCGACCGATGTCGGGGTCCAGGCGGCCGCGGGGGACCTGCTCGTGTCGGAGACCTGCCGGTGCCGAGGCCCTGCCGGTGCCGGAGGGCCGACCGATGTCGGGGTCCAGGCCGCCGCCGGGGACCTGCTCGTGTCGAGGCCCTGCCGGTGTCGAGTCCGGCCCACCTCGGGACCCGGCCCACCTCGGGACCCGGCCCACGTCGAGCCCGGGTCCCGGGTGACGCCGGGAGCGGCTAGGCGTCGGCTTCGAAGGCTGCCCTCAGTGCGTCTCGTACGGCGTCCAGGGCGGCGTTCTCCGTCAGGCCGAGCCGTAGCGCCCGCTCGGCATAGGCCTGCGCGGCGGACGCCGCCTCGCGTTCCGCGGCGTCCCCGGCGGCGGCCACGACCGTACCGTTGCGGCCCCGCGTCTCGATCACCCCGTCCGACTCAAGGGCCCGGTAGGCCTTCGCGACGGTGTTGGCCGCGAGGCCGAGCGATTCGGCCAGCCCCCGTACGGTGGGCAGCTTGTAGCCGACCGGCAGCGCGCCGGACCGGGCCTGCTCGGAAATCTGGGCGCGCACCTGCTCGTACGGCGCGGCCCCCTCTGCGATGCGGATCTTCAGGGTCACGCGGCGATTGTCCCGTACCCGCCGGAAAATGAGAGGCATCCGCACACGGCCCCCGCGTAGCGTGCGATGCCATGACCTTGATCGTTCGCGAACTGCGGCGCGGGGACCCGTCGGACGCCGCGACCTTCGCCCGTATCCGTCACCAGGCACTCCCGTTCGTTCTCTTCACCCCGGAATCCGTCGCCTACGACCTGGAACAGGCCCATCCCGACGCCCACTACCAGCCGTTGCTGGCAGAGGAGGACGGCGAAGCGATCGGCACCGCGCAGGTCGGGCTCGTGCACGACAGCCCGGAGCCCGGTCAGGGGAACGTCAACATCTATGTGCACCCGGAGAAGAAGGGACGCGGCGCCGGCTCGCTGCTGGCCCGCGCCGCCGAGGAACGGCTCGCCGCCCTGGGCGCGACCAGGCTGCTCTCCTGGGTGCTGGACGCGCCCGCGAACCGGGCCTTCGCGGAGAAGCGGGGTTATCGCGCCTCCCGCTCCGCGCGCTTCCTCCGCCTCGACCTGGCGAACGGCACCCTGCCGTCCCTCCAACCACCGCCGTCCGGCGTGGAGTTGCGCACCGGGGCGGACTTCGCGGACGACCCGCGGCCGCTGTTCGTACTGGACGCGGAGACGCTCCTCGACGAACCGAGCGACCTCGACCGCGAGTTCACGGACTACGAGGCCTGGCTGACGGAGACCTGGCACCACCCGCTCCTGAGTCACGAGCTCACCTCGGTCGCGCTCGTCGACGGTCGCCCGGCGGCGTTCAGCGCGGCCCGCACCGACGGCGGCACCCGCTACGGCACCGTGATGACGGGTACCGGCCGCGCCTTCCGGGGCCGGGGTCTCGCCAAACTCGCCAAGAACCACTCCCTGCACCGGGCCCGCGCGGCCGGGTTCACGGAGGCGTTCACGGGCAACGACGCCGACAATGGGCCGATGCTGGCGATCAACACCTGGTTCGGTTATCAAGTCTGCGCAACGGAGGTGAGGTATGTCCGTGACCTCGGCTGACACGCCCGGCTCGTGGGAGATCGTGCTCGTCAAGGCAGGCCGTACGAAGATCAGTTATCCGGCCGAGCTGCTCGCCGACGACGGCACCCGGGTGATCGTGCGCGCACCCTGGGCGGGCGACACCGTCCGCGACTTCGGCTTCGTACGGTTCGAGCGGGGCGATGTCTTCACCGAGTACTACTGGCGGGACCGCTGGTACTCGGTGAAGGAGGTCCGGGACGCGGCGGGCGTCCGCAAGGGCTGGTACTGCGACATCACCCGGCCGGCCACCGTCTCCGGGGGCCGGGTGGTCGTCGAGGACCTCGACCTGGATCTGTGGCTCTCGGCCGACGGCGCGGACGTCCTGCGCCTCGACGAGGACGAGTTCGCCGAGAGCGGCCTGGCGGTCACCGACCCGGCTGCCGCGGCCGCAGCCGAGAAGGCCCTGGACGACCTGGAAGCCCTGGCACACGAGGGCGGCTTCGAAGCGCTGCTGGCGTAGAGACCCGACCGCTGCCGCCGCCCACACCGGTGCCGCCGCCGGGTTCTGGCGCCGATGCCGGCCCTGGTGCGCCGACGTCGGCTCTGGTGTCTCGGCACCGGTTCCGGTGTGTCGGCGCCGACTCTGGTTGTGCCGACGCCGGTTCTGCCGTGTGTCGGCCCCGATCGGCAGGCGGCTGTGGTCAGAAGCCGGCCACCACGGCGTACCGTTCGTCGTCGACGTCCCGTCCCCACAGCCGCGCGTCGGCCGACAGCGGCTCCACACGCAGGTCCGCCGCGTCGGACACCAGCGGCCGCAGCAGGGCGGTCAGCCGCTCGGCGGATATACCGGCAGGGCTCACGGTCCCCCACACGCCCTCGACCAGCACCAGCCGCCCTCCCGGGCGCAGCAGTCCGCGCCAGTGCCGCAGCACGCGCCCGGGATCGGGCAGCGCCCACAGCACATGACGGCTGAGCAGGACGTCGAAGCGCTGCTCGCCGACCGGCGGCGCCGCCGCGTCACCGAGGAGGAACACCGCGTCACGTCCCGCCAGCTTGGCGCGGGCGAGGTCGATCATGCGGGGCGCCAGGTCGACGCCGGTGACCCGGTGGCCTCTCTCGGACGCGATGAGTGACAGGCTGCCGGTGCCGCAGCCCACGTCGAGCAGGTCACCGGGCCGCTCGGGCAGCCAGTCGCCCAGCCGGGCGGCCCAGGCATCACGGACCAGGGGATCGCGCAGACCGTGGTCGGGCTCCTCGTCGAAGGTGGCTGACGCGGCGTCCCAGTCGACGCCTGTTCCCGGATTCATGCCACTGTTGCTCACCATGCGTACCAGAGTGGCACCCACCACTGACAATCGACGGGTGCCCACCGAGGACAGCCCACGGGTGACCGCCGCCACAGACAGATCGCGACCGATGAGGAACTCTCCCCGAAAGGGTCTACCTCCGTACAACCGCGGATTCCGGTAGACGCAAGGAGGCAGCCATGCGCCGTGTGACCGTGCAGAAGCCCCTGAGGAAGCCGGACTCCCGCCGTGCGCGGGACGAGCCGGAGGTGCGCCCCGCCGAGCGCCCGGAGGTCCGGAAGGACATCGCGCGCACCTGGTGGCCGGACGGCTGAGCCGCCGCGGCCCCATGGAGCACGGCCTCCACGAGCGCGCCGCCGGATCAGCGGTTCGCGGCGGGGACCCGCCGCCGGCCCGCGATCGGCACCGGTCGGTGCGGGCCGTGATGGGCCCCCTCGGACCGGCCCCGTGCGGTGGGCTCCGTCAGACCGCCGGCCGTTTGCGGTAGTGGATCCGGTCGTACGGGCCGTCCGCGCGCCGCTCGATGACCTCGTACCCGAACTTCGGGTAGATCTTCCGGTTCTCCCACATCATCGCGTTCGTGCAGAGCCTGATCTCGTCCAGTCCGAGGGCGCGCGCGTGTGCGTCCACGAAACGCAGCAGCCGTCCCCCGATGCCCCGGCCATGGGCATCGGGGTGGACCGCGATGGTGTCGAGGTACAGATGGTCGGCGCGCTCCTCGACGACCACGAGCCCCGTCACCGGCTCCCCCGTGACGAACACCCGACCCGCCGCGACATTCGCCGCGTGGTCCGCCTCCATGGGCACCGGAACGAGTCCGATGCGCTCGACGTACGGCTGGAACGCGGCGTCGATCACGGCCTTCACGGCGGGCACGTCCGCGGCGACGGCAGCCCGTACTCCGAACGCCTCGGGCGTCCCCCGGAACTCCTCGGTCGTCTCGTTCATGTCCCGCACGCTACCTACCTGATCGCAGTCTCAGTACTCCCTTAACAGCGCCATAAGGATCTCCATCACCCGCCTCCAGCAGGCGATTTCGCGGTTTCTTGGGGCTAGTTTTCTGATCGCCCCCCACGGGATCCCCGCACGGAACGCCGTGCGGGACTCGCCCCCGCGCACCAGGACCGTTCGAGGAGTTCCCCCATGTCCGCACGCCGCAAGGCCGTCGGCGTCGCCGTGCTCGGTGTCGCCCCGTTCGCCCTGTCCGCGCTGGCCGCGGCTCCGGCCTCGGCGCACGGCTCGATGGGGGACCCGGTGAGCCGGGTGTCCCAGTGCTACGCGGAGGGTCCGGAGAACCCCCGGTCGGACGCCTGCAGGGCGGCCGTCGCGGCGGGCGGCACCCAGGCGCTCTACGACTGGAACGGCATCCGCATTGGCGACGCGAACGGGCGGCACCAGGAGCTGATCCCGGACGGCAAGCTGTGCGGCGCGGGCAGCACCGAGTTCAAGGGACTCGACCTGGCGCGCTCCGACTGGCCCGCGACGAGCGTGAGCAGCGGCCCGTACACCTTCAGGTACCGGGTGACCGCGCCCCACAAGGGCACGTTCAAGGTCTACATCACGAAGCCGGGCTACGACCCGTCGCAGCCGCTGGCCTGGGGCGATCTGGACCTGGCACGCCCGGTCGCGACGGTCACGGACCCGGCGGCCTCGGGCGGCTTCTACACCTTCTCCGGCACCCTGCCGGAGCGCTCCGGCAAGCAGCTCCTGTACGCGGTCTGGCAGCGTTCGGACAGTCCGGAGGCCTTCTACTCGTGCTCCGACGTCGCGTTCGGCGGCAGCGGTGAGAACACGGGCGGCGGCAAGGGCGCGAGCGGCGGCACCTCTCCCGCGCCGAGCGCGTCCGCGCCCACCGACCGGCAGATCGAGGACGGCAGCGGCAGGTCGACCGTGGACCACCACGGCCACGGGGGCGGCGGAGCCGGTACGTCGGCGGCGCCGGCCACGAGCGCGGACTCCGCCGGGGACGCCGGGGACACCAGGACCACCGCGGACGCGAAGACCGCCGAGGACGTCGGCGCGGCTTCGGACCCCGCGGGGAACCTGCCGGAGGCCGCCGGTTCCTCCCGGGATCTCGCCGAGACCGGTGGCGACTCCTCGACCTCGTACGCCGCGATCGGCGGCGCCGCCGCCCTGGCGCTCGGTGCCGCGGCGCTGTTCGCCTCGGTCCGGCGGCGCGCGACGCCGGGAAGCAGGCGCGGCCGCTAGGGCCTGCCCGGCAGTTCCCGTTCGCCCGGCGGGCAACGGTGTGAATTGCCGGACGGGCACTGGCGGCCGGACGACTCCCGGGGGCTGACCGGCGGCTCAGGTCGGACAGCCCCCGGCGGCGTGCTCAGCCGGCCGCGTTCCGGAAGGACCGGAACGCGGCCGGTCGAACGATCACGCCGGGCATGCCCGGTCGGACCACCATGGACGAGTGGTCCGCCGAGCCGGTCGGCCGGTCAGCTGAACGCGGAGGCGCAGGTGGTGGTGGAGGCGTGCGCCGGGTCGAGGGCGTTCGCCACCTCGTGGTAGGCGATCCGGTCGAAGATCCCGATGGCCACGTGCTCGGAGAGGTCGAGCCCGCACAGGTTCTGCAACAGGACGTTGTGGACGTCGGATCCGGTCAGGAACTGCGAGTTGTACGGCGTGACCACCTCGTCGTACTTGGTGGCGATGACCGTGTAGTGGACGCCGGCGACGGTGTCGCCGCCCGCGTTGAGCTTGGTCAGGAACGCGGAGCCGGCGACCTGGTCCGCGAGTCCCGGAGTCGCCGCGGACAGCAGGCCGGCGGCGCCGGGGAAGTACGGCAGCAGGTTGGCGAGACCGTCGAGGTTCGTGCCGTGGTTGTCGGGGGCGATACCGACGAGGGCGTTCACCTTGGCGGCTCCGCCGAGGAACTTGAGGTAGTAGCGGGGCATCATGCCGCCCTGCGAGTGGCCCACCAGGTCGGCCTTGGCCGCGCCGGTCGCGGCGAGCACCTTGTCGACGAAGACCTGGAGCTGCGCGGCCGACTGGTCGATGGGGCCCAGGCCGTTGAAGAGGGGGACGCCGGGCAGTTGCCCGTAGTCGAGGGAGAAGACGCAGTACCCGCGGCTGGTCAGGTAGGGCGCGAGGGCCAGCCAGTTGTCGACGGAGTTCCCGAAGGTGCCGTGGACGAGGACGACAGGGCGGGGATGGGCGGCGGACGGCTTGCAGGAGTAGTTGTTCCAGCCACTGCTGGGGGCGGAATCAGCGTGTGCTGTGGCGGCGGGGATGACCGCGACGACAGCGGTCAGCAGCAGCGCGGCCAGGGGTCTGAGCACTCGCTTCCAGGGCAGCATCGAGTGATCTCCTTGCGGCTCAAGGGAGTTGTGGGGGTTTACGCCCTGTGATCCGGATCACGAGGATGCTGTTCACTCGTCAAGTTACGGTCGAGTAGCAGAAGTGTGAAGTTACGCGTCAGTAAAAACTTCCAGTGATAACCAGAGCGACTGCCATGGTCAGCGCGCTGTCACCAGGCGGGCCTGATGGGACCGTAGGGCGCGATGCGCAGCAAACGCGTATACAACGCGCGCATTTCGTCCTCTCCCAGCACTTCGGCCCACGCCCGAACGGCGTCCGCCGCCGCCTCTTCCGCCGCACGGGTGCATTCCCACCCCAGCCCTGTCAGTACGACGAGCCTGGCCCGCGCGTCGTCGGGGTGCGGCCGCCGCTCGACGTACCCCTTGCGGACGAGTTCCTCGACGAGCTGACTGGCGGCCTGCTTGGTGACCCCGAGATGGGCGGCGAGCTCGGTGACCGTGGCCCCGTCCGGCGCAAGCCGCGTGAAGGCGAAGCCGTGCGCGGGGCGCAGCTCCGCGAATCCGCGGGCGACCACGCCTTCGTGGATACGTTGCGTCAGCTCGCCGGCGGTGGCGAGCAGGGCGGCGGTCAGGGCCATGGCCTCGGAGTTCTGCACGCGTGCATTGAAACACCCTTGACGATTTGGTCAATCTGCTTGACCATATTCCTGAAAGCTTGGTCAAGCTACTTGACCAAATTCCCGACCCAGGAGGCACCCGTGTCCGTCATCCGCTCGTCCGAAGCCGTCGTCCACGAGATCCACGGCGCCCGTTTCGTCTCGTACGCCGCTCCCCGCAGCGGCAGCAAGGAGCTGTGCGCCTGGCGCGCGGAGATCCCCGCGGGGCACCGGGCCCCCGTACACACCGTCGACCGCGAGGAGATCTTCCATCTCCTCTCCGGCGAACTGCTCGTCACGCTCGACGGCCGCACCGAGCGGATCACCGCGGGCGACACCGTGGTCATCACCCCGGGCGTGGCCCTCGGCATCGAGAATCCGGCCCAGGAGACCGCGCTCTCCTGGGTCACCACCTCCATCGGCCTCCGCGCGGAACTGGCCGACGGCTCGGTCCTCACACCGCCCTGGGCCAACTAGGGCCGCCCAGGGGCCGGACAGGCCCGCCGGAGGGGGCGGGAGGCCGCCTCACCCGCGTACGGGGAGTCAGGCGGCCAGTGTCCCCGGGCCGATCACATGGGGGCCGAACTTCGCCCGGGCCCGGTCCGCGACCTCCTCGATGCGCCGGACCTTCTCGTCGACCGGGTCGAAGGTGAGCTGATGGGAGGCCCCCGTCGCGGGGGTCAGGCCCTCGGCGCGCAGGGCGATCGCCCGGACCCGGGCACGCTGGAGGCCGAGCGCCTCGTACATGCGGTACGCGGTGCCGGTCAGCGTCGAGGAGTGGGCCGTCGGCTCCTTGAGGGTGCGGCTGCGCGTGGTCGCGGAACGGTCGGCGTAGCGCACGGTGAGGGTCAGCGTGCGGCAGACCTTCTCCAGCGCGCGCAGCCGGGTGCCGATCTCCCCGGTCACGGAGAGCAGCGCGCGGCGATGCCGGGAGGGGTCCAACTCGTCGCACTCGAAGGGGTGTTCGGCGGCCAGAGAGCGCGAGGTGGCGTTCGGTACGACCCGGCTCCGGTCGACGCCGGACGCCTTCTCGTGCAGTTCGCGGCCGGCCCGGACGCCGGTGAGGCGCTGGAGCGTGGACAGGGGCGCGGCCGCGACCTTGCCGATGGTGTCGAGGCCGTACTCGCACAGGGTGCGGGCGGTGGAACCGCCGACGCCGGGCAGCGCGGCGACGGGCCGGCCGGCGAGGAACTCCGCCACGGCGTCCGGCTCCCGGGGCACGACACGGGTCACCCCGGGGGCGGCGTCGCGCAGTGCCATCCGCGCGAGCATCGGGCCCGGCCCGGCGCCGACCACGCAGTCGATCCCGTACAGGGCGAGGGTCCGCACCCTGATCAGCGAGGCGAACTCGACGGCACCGCGCCCGAAGTACCGCTCGGCACCCCGCAGATCGAGCAGGGCGCCGTCGGGTGGCAGCGCCTCCATGACGGGCGTGAACTCCTCCAGTACGCCGAGGAGTCGAGGCAGAGCCGCCTCGTGCGTCGAAGGCAGCTGGAAACGTACGCAGAGGATGGTCATCCCGCACTCCCCGGACTCTGGTGCCACAACTTCCTTCCGCCCGCGGGCCCTTCGCCCGCGGGACGCAGATCGGCCCAGGGGTGCATCTCGTACCCCGTGGGCATCCGGATCGTCCGGCCCCCGGCCGGATCACCGTCGCCGGACGCTCCCGGCCGCCGCGGCTCCCCCGGGCCGCCCGGATCCCTCTGCTCCCCCGGCGCCCCCGGCCGTTCCGGTGCGGGTTCGGCCAGTCGGGCCGCCACCACGTCGAGGCCGCCCTCGGCACGCAACTCGACCAGTTCGGCGAGGTTCCAGGCGGCCGAGCCCACCACGCTGAGGCTGCGCGGGCCGCGGCGCTGCACCACTCCGCGCACGAGCAGCAGCCAGGAGTGGAAGACGGTGTGGGCGCAGGCGTCGTGGGAGTCGTCGAAGAAGGCGAGGTCGACCAGGCCCGTCCCGTCGTCCAGCGTGCTGAAGATGACCCGCTTGCCGGAACGGATCGGCGGGGTCTGGGTGGCCGCCTTGGCACCGGCGACCAGAACCGTCTCACCGTGCCGCGCCTCACGCAGCCGACGGGCCGTGACCACGCCCAACTCCCCCAGGAACGCACGGTGGTCGTCCATCAGATTGCGGGAGGCGTCCATCGAGAGCACGCCCAGCTCGGCGCTCAGCCGCTCCGCCGGGGACAGATCGGGCAGTCCGGCGGAGGCGGTGTTCCGCCCGCCGGACAGCGGGAGCTGACCGCCGCCCGCGCCCCGGGACCCACGGTGCAGCTCGGTCAAGTGGAGTTGCAGATCACGGCGGTTGGCGCCGAACGCGTCCAGCGCGCCGACCTGCGCGAGCCGCTGGGCCAGCGGCCGGCTCGGCCGGGCCCGCTCCCAGAAGTCGAGCAGCGAGGCGTACGGCTGCCCGTCCGCGATCCGCGCGGCCTCGGCCTCGCCGATGCCGTGCACGTCGGAGAGCGCCAGCCGGACGCCCCAGCGGCCGGCCGGGTCGGCGGAGCCCGTGGAGTCCACAGAACCGGCGGAATCGGAGGAGCCGGAGGAGCCGTCGGCCCACGCCGATTCAGACACCAGTTCGATACGGTGGGCGACCGCCGACCGGTTCACGTCCAGCGGCAGGATCGGCACCCCGCGCCGCCGCGCGTCCGCCAGCAGCAGCCGCTTCGGGTACATCCCGGGGTCGTGGGTGAGCAACCCGGTGTAGAAGGCGGCCGGGTGATGGGCCTTCAGCCAGGCCGACTGGTACGTCGGGACGGCGAAGGCGACGGCGTGCGCCTTGCAGAAGCCGTACGACCCGAAGGCCTCGACGATCTCCCAGGTCCGCGCGACGGTCTCGACGTCGTACCCCTTCGCGGTCGCGTGCTGGGCGAACCAGAACCGGATCCGCCCCTGCGACTCGGGGTCGGAGAGCCCACGGCGCACCCGGTCCGCCTCGTCGCGCCCGCAGCCGGTCATGATGTCGACGATGTCGATGATCTGCTCGTGGAAGACGACGACTCCGTACGTCTCCTTCAACGGCCCCTCCAGGTCCGGGTGCGGGTAGCGGACCGGCGCCCGGCCGTGCCGCGCCTCGATGAACGGCCGCACCATGTCGGCGGCGACCGGCCCCGGCCGGAAGAGCGAGATGTCGACGACGAGGTCGTGGAAGGTCGCGGGCTGCAGACGTCCGACCAGGTCCCGCTGGCCCGGCGACTCGATCTGGAAGCAGCCCAGCGTCTCGGTGGACTGGATGAGCCCGTACGTCGCCGGGTCGCCCGGCGCCACCGCGTCGATGTCCGGCCGGTCCCCCGTGGCCCGCTCCACCTCGGCCACCGCGTGCGCCATCGCGGACTGCATCCGCACACCCAGCACGTCGAGCTTGAGCAGCCCGAGGTCCTCGACGTCCTCCTTGTCGAACTGCGACATGGGCAGGCCCTCGCCGCTGGTCGGCATGACCGGCGTACGGGCGAGCAGGGAGGCGTCGGACAGGAGCACCCCGCACGGATGCATGGCGATGCCGCGCGGGAGGGCGTCGAGGGCTTCGACCAGCTCCCACAGCTTGCCGTACCGGTCCTTCTCCCCCGCCAGTTCGCGCAGTTCGGGGAGTTCGTCCATGGCCGCGCGGGCGTCCCGGGCGCGGATGTGCGGGAAGGCCTTGGCGATCCGGTCGATCTCCGCCGGGTCCAGGGAGAGGGCGGCGCCCACATCACGGACGGCGTGCCGGACCCGGTAGGTCTCGGGCATGGAGACGGTCGCGACCCGCTCGGTGCCGAACCGGCCGATGATCGCGCGGTAGACCTCCAGGCGGCGCGCGGACTCCACGTCGATGTCGATGTCGGGCAGCACCGGGCGGCGCTTGGACAGGAAGCGCTCCATGAGCAGCCCGTGCTCGACGGGATCGGCGTGCGCGATGCCGAGGAGATGGTTGACCAGGGAGCCGGCCCCGGAGCCGCGCGCGGCCACCCGGATGCCCATCTCCCGGACATCGTCCACGACCTGAGCGACCGTCAGGAAGTAGGAGGCGAAGTTGTGGTGGGCGATGATGTCCAGCTCGTGGTGCATCCGTTCCCAGTACGCGCGCCGGCCCGCGTAGCCGCGCAGCACCATGCCCGCCGCCGCCCGGGAGGCCAGGACGCGCTGGGCGCCGCGCCGGTCCGCGCCGACGAGACGCGGTTCGGGGAAGTGCACGCCGCCGATGCCGAGGTCGTCCTCGGGGTCGACGCGGCACGCGGCGGCGGTGGCCCGCGTCTGTTCGAGCAGCCGGTGCGCGGTGTCACGGCGGTAGCCCGCCGCCTCCACGATCCGTTCGGCGGCGCCCAGCATGGCGGCCTCGTCCTTGAGCCAGGCCTCGCCGGAGTCCAGCTCGCGCCGGGGGTCGACGGGGACGAGCCGGCGGGCGGCGTCCAGCACGTCGGCGACCGGGCCGAGGCCCGCGTCGGCGTACCGGACGGCGTTGCTGAGCACGGGACGTACGCGCTGCTCGGCGGCGAAGCCGACCGTGCGGGCGGCCAGCCGCAGGGAGCCGGGACCGGTGCCCTGACGGCCGTGCCAGACGGCTTCGAGGCGCAGGGCGTCGCCGTAGATCTCCCGCCAGGGCCCGAGCAGCACGGCCGCGCGGTCGGGGCGGCCCGCGGCGAGTGCGCGGCCGACGTCGGAGCCGGGGCCGAGCAGCACGGTCAGGCCTTCGGCGTGGTTGTCCGGCCAGGGCAGCAGCGGCGGGCCGTCCTCCCGGCCGCCCGCATGCGTCGCCGTGACGATCCTGCAGAGGTCGGCCCAGCCGGCCGCGCCGTCCCGCGCGAGGAAGGTCGCGCGGGGTGCCGACTCGTCGATGAAGGCACCGCCGCGCACCGGGGTGCGGCGCCGCTCCCCCCGTACGGGCTCCCCGACCGCGAGATCCACGCCGAACAGCGGACGGACGCCCGCCTTCGCGCAGGCCTTGGCGAACCGGACCGAGCCCGCGAGGGTGTCCCGGTCGGTGAGCGCGAGGGCGTCCATACCCCGCTCGGAGGCACGCGCGGCGAGGCGCTCCGGGTGCGAGGCCCCGTATCTCAGGGAGAACCCGGAGGCGGTGTGCAGATGCGTGAATCCCGGCACGCACACCTCCCGACCTGTGAACCTTTACGGCTCTCGAACACTTGTTCCCAGCTACCTCACCCCCACCATAGACCAATTCTCGAACTCTTGTACGACACCCGTTCGAACCCGTCCCACCTGCGCAAACACCCGGATGCCCCGGGCGCGGACAGCGCCGGAAGCCGCTCCCGCCGGAGGTCGGGCCGATCGCGATCCGCCCGCCCCTGGAGTCCGACCAGGTGGAGATCGCCTCGGCGCGGCACCCGGCCCGTACGGTCGGCGGCGACGACGACCTTGTCGGAGCACGCTGACGACGTGGTGCCGGGACTTCGCGTCGCAGTACGTTCCCGCCGCGTCGGCACCCGACGGACTACTCGGGAACGGCGGGCCCCTCGGGAACGGCGGGTTGCCGGGGAGCGGACGCCTGCTCGGGCACCGCGGGCCTCTGGGGATCGGGCACGGCGGGCCGCTGAGGGGCGGGCGCCGGCTCGGGCGCCGCCACCGACTGGGCGGGCGGGGCCGGTTGGGCGGGTGGGGCGGGCTGGGCTCGTTCCAGGAAGCGCAGCAGTTCCACGGGGAAGGGCAGGACGAGGGTGGAGTTCTTCTCGGCCGCGACGGCCACCACTGTCTGCAGCAGTCGCAGTTGGAGTGCCGCGGGCTGTTCGGACATCACCTCGGCGGCCTGTGCCAGCTTCTTGGACGCCTGAAGTTCGGCGTCCGCGTTGATGATCCGGGCCCTGCGCTCACGGTCGGCCTCGGCCTGGCGGGCCATGGACCGTTTCATCGTCTCCGGCAGCGACACGTCCTTGATCTCGACGCGGTCGATCTGCACGCCCCAGCCGATCGCCGGGCTGTCGATCATCAACTCCATGCCCTGGTTGAGCATTTCGCGGTTGGACAGCAGGTCGTCCAGGTCGCTCTTGCCGATGATCGAGCGGAGCGAGGTCTGCGCCATCTGGGAGACCGCGAAGCGGTAGTCCTCGACCTGGATGACCGCGTTCGCCGCGTCCACCACCTTGAAGTAGACGACCGCGTCCACCCGGACCGTGACGTTGTCCCGGGTGATGCCCTCCTGGGCCGGCACGGACAGGGTCACGATCTGCATGTTGACCTTGCGCAGCCGGTCCACGAAGGGCACGACCATCGTGAAGCCGGGACCGCGCACCTCGGAGCGCAGCTTGCCGAGCCGCAGCACCACACCCCGTTCGTACTGTTTGACGACGCGGGCGGCGGTCATCGTGTAGACCAGCCCCACGGACACGACGGAGACTCCCGCCGCCACCAGTTCCTCGACCATCACGGCCCCCCAGGGTCCGACGTGGCGCACCGGGCGTGTACAGCGTGCGCTTCGAAGGTAACCCCGTCACGGGAACAAGGGCGAGCCCCCGCACGCCGGTCGGGTGCGGGGGCTCGCCTGTTCGCCTTGGGTCCGGTCGCGCGGAATACCGTGGGGGGTGCCGGGCCGGTGGTCGACGAGTCGACCGACGGCCGGTCCGTCCGCGACCGGTCGGTCAGCCGACGCTCACGCCGTAGTAGCTCAGCGCCTCGGTGACCGGCTGGAAGAAGGTCGTGCCGCCGGAGGTGCAGTCGCCGCTGCCGCCGGAGGTCAGACCGTAGGCCACACTGCCGCCGTACAGCGGACCGCCGCTGTCCCCGCCCTCGGCGCAGACCGTGGTCTGGATCATGCCGTAGACGACGTCACCACTGCCGTAGTTGACGGTGGCGTTCAGGGCCGTGACCTTGCCGCTGTGCGTACCGGTGGTCGAGCCGCGCCGGTAGACCGTCGTGCCCACGCTCGGCGTGGCAGCGCTGCTGATCGTCTGGCTGCCGACCGCGCTCGGGTGCGCGATCGAGGAGTTGGTGTAGCGGACCAGCGCGAAGTCGTTGGTCGGGAAGCTGTAGCCGACGTTCGTGCCCAGCGTCGTGGTGTGGCCCGAGTTGGAGTACCAGGTGGAGGCGACCTCACCGCAGTGGCCGGCGGTCAGGAAGTAGTAGGTGCTCCCGCTGTGCACGTTGAAGCCGAGCGAACAGCGGTAGGAACCGCCGTAGATGGCGTCGCCGCCGGTGATCAGCGGCTTGAAGGTGCCCGAGGTGTGCTTGATGGTCAGCGCGGCCGCGTTGCCGCCCGCCTGCTGCCTGATCTTCGCGATCTCGGCCTTCGAGACCGTGCTGTCGACGGTGACGACCACGCGGTTCGTCTTGGCGTCGACCGCCCAAGCGGTGCCCGCGACATCGGACTTGAGTACCGACTGTTTGGCACTGCTCAGCTGGGTGGCGCTGAACGTCTGGGCGTCGGACGCGTTCGCGCTGGGGACCGCGAACGCTGCGGCGGCGACGAGCCCGGTGGTGACGGCGATCAGCCGGCTCCGTCTCGCCGTTCCGCCACGGGGGGTGGTGCGCTTGATCCTCACGTTTCATTCCTCCGAAGGGAAGTAAGGGGCCCTCGTGTAGTGGGGTTGGGGCCCGTGAGGCGCAGCCCGGGGCCGCCCGTCCGGATTCCGGACAAGCCATGCCCCTGACAAGCGCTGAGGGGGAGTATTCGGCGGCACGGCCGACAGACGCAAGGGCGCCTTTCGGCCGTGCAGCGTTCAACTTGCCTCCACCCGGAGGAGATTGATCATCGGACCACTGAAGGTTTCAGCTTCCCCCCGTGCCTTCCTGAGTCCCGGGGGCCTCAGCCCAGTCGGCGCTCCCCCGCGGCGACGGCCACGCTCAGGTTATTTCCGGGCGGCGGGAACGGGCAGACGAAATGGTCGGAGAACGCGCACGGCGGAAGCACGGCCCGGTTGAAGTCCACCGTCGTGCGCCCCTCGGCGTCGGGCGCCGCCGGGCGCAGGAACCGGAAGCGGTAACTGCTGTCCCTGCTGGTGGTGTCGGCGAAGACGGCCCACAGCGAGCCGTCGCTCTCGACCGACACCTGGAGAGTGAGGTCCTGCCCGTCCAGGGTGAAGGCGAGGACTCCGCCGAGTGCGAGCCCCCGGGTGACCCCGTCGGCGTTCTCGACGCGCACGGTACGGCCCTCGCCGTACGGGGTGAAGTGTCCGGGCACCGCCCAGCGCCCGTCGAACGGGGTCGCCTCGATGCCCGCGAAGGCCTGCCGGGCGGGTGCCGCGGGATCGTAGTGGCGTACTCCCCAGATCCCCTCGCGCACCAGGACGACGAACCGCCGCTCCCCGCGCCCGACCCGGGCCCCGTCGGTCGGCCCGTAGTCGGCGTCCAGCACGATGTCGCCGGTGAAGGGCTCGCCGTCGACGGTGAGCCCGTCCTCGGCGGCCGCGGTCAGGGCCACTCCCTCGCCCTTGACGGCCCATTGCCCGGGGATGTCCGGAAGTCGCCCTTCCGGATAGTCCTCGATCCAATGGGTTCCGGTGAGCGCGAGCGGGCCGTACGGCGCGGACACCGTCGCGACACGGTGCTCCTGCCAGTGCTTCCAGTCCTCGGGTGCGTCCGTCGTCATGTGATCAACCCTTCCATACAGGCTCGGCCGGGCCGAGGTGCGCGTGCGACGTGGTGCCCGTGTATTCCGCGCGGAACGCCCTCGTCGGGCTCCGCCGCGACCGCTTCCGGTGGGCGACCGGGTTCTCAGAGGACCTTGGAGAGGAAGGCCCGGGTACGTTCGTGCTGCGGCCGGTCGAGTACGTCTGCGGGGGCGCCCTGCTCGACTATGCGGCCGTCGTCCATGAAGACCACGGTGTCGGCGACCTCGCGGGCGAACCCGATCTCATGGGTGACGACGATCATCGTGGTGCCCTGGTGCGCCAGGTCCCTGATGACGTCGAGGACCTCACCGACCAGTTCGGGATCGAGCGCGGAGGTCGGCTCGTCGAAGAGGAGCAGCTTCGGCTCCAGTGCGAGCGCGCGGGCGATGGCCACCCGCTGCTGCTGCCCGCCCGAGAGCTGCTTCGGATAGGCGTCGGCCTTGTCGGCGAGCCCGACCCGGTCGAGCAGGGCGCGCGCGGTCCCGGCCGCTTCCTTCCGGGGGCGCTTCAGCACGGAGAGCGGGGCCTCGACGATGTTCTCCAGCACCGTGAGGTGCGGGAAGAGGTTGAAGTTCTGGAAGACGAAGCCGATCCGGGTGCGCTGCTTGAGGATCTCGCGTTCCGGCAGTTCGTACAGCGTGTCGCCGGAGCGCCGGTATCCCACGAGCGCGCCGTCGACGCTGATCCGGCCCCGGTCGGCCTTCTCCAGGTGGTTGATGGTCCGCAGCAGCGTCGACTTGCCGGATCCGGAGGGTCCCAGGATCACCGTGACCTCTCCGGCCCGTACCGCGAGGTCGACCCCTTTCAGCACCTCCAGCGAACCGAAGCGCTTGTGGACGGACTTGATGTCGACCATGACCGGTGGGCCGGCCGTGGAGGTGCTCATCGGGTGATTCCCTTCGCGAGGTGTCGTCGTGCGGGATGCCTAAGAGGCGTCAGGCCGCGACGTGACAGGACAGTGCCCGCAGGAACGTGAGCGCGGCGCGCGCCGTCGCGTCGTTCTGCCGGAAGGCCGGGCCGCCGGTACGCGGCCGGGTGAAGGCGCCCGAGCCCCGGGCGTCGGTGTGCGGGCCGAGCGCGAAGCGCCGGGGGTGCGGGGTGCCGGAGCGTTCCAGGACGCGCCCGTCGGCGGGGTCGACGGCGAGCAGCCCCTCGGGCGTCGCGGCGGCCCCGTCCGCGTACAGCTCGCGCAGCAGTACGTCCCGGGTGCGCTCGACGGTGGGGTGCGGCAGCCGGGCCTCGACGAGCGCCCGGGCCTCGACCGTCGCGCCGGGCACGGTGGAGCTGCCCGCCCGGAAGACCCCGTCCTCGGCGGTGACGGTCATGTCCGCGCCGACGAACCGCAGGATCCCGGCCCGCGACAGGGCGAGCATCCGACGCAGCCGGGGTCCGGGCGGCCCCGACGCCACACAACTGAAGAAGCCGTGCCACCACGGGCCCGTGTCACCGAGCTGGACCAGTTGCCCGTAGACGGAGAGCAACCCGTGGAAGACGGCCAGGTCCACGCTGTGCGACGGATCATGACGTCTCCTCATGTCGTCCTCGATGTACGTCCGCAGTCCGTCCTGCAGGTCGTCGTACGAGGCGTGGCGCACCCCGTCCAGCGGACGGTCGAGCGCGGCGAGGTCGAGGTGGTCGGCCGGGTCGGGCACGGCGGACGCCACCAGGGCCCGGATCTCGGCACCGGAACCGGCGGCGTACCTCTCCTCGAAGTCGCTCCAGGCGACCCGGGTGCGCTCGGGGTGTGCCGCGAACAGGCGGTGGTAGTGCGCGAACCCGAGTTCCTTCTCGATCAGCGGCCACACGTCCCGCCGGAAGTCGGGCCTCTCGGAGCGGGCGAGAAGGGCGTCGACCTCGGCGGGCCCGAAGAACCGTGGCAGCGGAGGCCGTTCGCCCTCCCAGCCGTAGCCGATCTTCGAGTGGTAGGGGACCCCGCGCCGGGAGCCCACGTACAGGATCGGCTCCCGCCCCGAGGGCAGGTAGCTGTCGCCCTCGTACCGCCCGCCGCGCCCCTCGGTGAGCAGCACCATCAGGTCGACGAAGGCGAGCCCGAAGCCGCGGACCAGGACGGGTTCGCCGGGCGCGAGAGCCGACAGGTCGCTGTCGGCGGTGAAGTCCGGCGGCAGATGGACCAGCCCGTGCTCCGTCGCGTACGCGGCCAACCGGCTCTGCTCGGTGTCGAGTTCGGCGTCGAGATGACCGATCGTCAACGCGACGAGGTCGGTGAGGAGCGGGCGGGGACGGCCTTCCAGCCACACCTGCTGGCGGCCCTCACGGGGTCCGCTCACCCGCAGCGCACGGCACGCATGACGGTGCACCCGGATGCCCGGCGGCAGGGCGGCCACGGCACGCTCGTACACCCACCGCAGGTAGGCGCCCTGTCGGGACCGGCCCGCGAAGGTCTGCCCGTCGAGGCCCGCCCACACGTCGAGCGTGGGCCCTTCGAGCACCGGTCCGGCCATGTCGACGCTCTCGTCGGTGAACATCGTGACGTCCCGCGCCTCGGAGTTCATCCACAGCAGCGGCGACTGCTCCTCGCGCCAGATGCGTCCGGCACCCGACGGATACGGGTCCACGACATGGATGTCGAGCCCCGAACCGCCGTACAGCTCCGCCGCGTTGGCCGCGATCCGTTCCAGGAGACCGGTCCCCCGCGGCCCGGCCCCGACGATCACCAACGAGGGGCGCCCGGTGCTCATCGGGTGCGCTCCGAACCGCGCGCGTAGTGCTTCTCGACGTAGTGCTGGCCGACGCCGAGGACCGAGGTGACGATGATGTACCAGAGGGTGGCCACCATGAGGAGCGGCATGACCTGGTAGGTGCGGTGATAGACGAGCTGCACCGAGTAGAGCAGGTCCTGCACGGCGATCACGCTGACGATGGAGGTGCCCTTGAGGGTGCCGATCAGCATGTTCCCGGCCGGCGGGACGATGGAGCGCATCGCCTGCGGCAGCACGATCCGCCACCAGCGGCGCCACCGGCTCAGGCCCAGCGCCTGCGCGGCCTCGATCTGCCCCCGGTCGACGGAGAGGATGCCGCCGCGCACCACCTCGGCGGCGTAGGCGGCCTCGTGCAGGGTGAGGCCGACGACGGCGACGGTCACCGGGCCGAGCAGGTCGACCGTGCGCACACCGAGGATCTGCGGGTACAACGCCCCGATGTTGAACCAGAACAGCAGCTGGACCAGGATCGGCATCGACCTGAAGAGCCAGACGTATCCCCAGCTCACCGTCCTCAGTACGGGGTTGCTGGACAGCCGGAGCGCGGCGAGCAGGGTGCCGAGCGCGAAGCCGAGCGTCATCACGACCGCGGTCAGCCAGAGGGTGAGCCACAGTCCGCGCAGCACGGAGGCGGAGGTGAAGTACTCGCCGACGACGTCCCACTGGAACGCGTCATTGCGTACTACGGAGTTGAGGGCGAGCCCGAGCAGGACCAGAACCGCGACGGCGGTGGTCCACAGGCCGGTGCGACGCCTTGGGACGATGCGCAGGGAGGCCGCTTCGTCCGGTGCGGCGGCGACCTCGGTGAGGGTGTCGGAGGACATGCGAAGACTCCGTGATGCGTCGAGTCGAACACGGGTGCCTTCACACAGGTCACGCTGGGCGCCCGGGAGCGCCGTACGGCCGAGCCCCTCAGCAGGGCCGTGGCATGAGAGTACGGGGGCGTTTCCCCTCGATGTCAAGGCTGTCCATACTGTGAGCCGTACGTCTCAGGGCAGTTGACGCACAAACAGATGCCTGTTCCACTTGGCCCATGCATTCGCGGCAGTGGCTGGTCAAGCGCTCCCACATCGACTTCGGTCGCGTGTGGTCCTCTTCCTGTTGAGCTGACCCCCCTGCGTGTCCCCGTCCCGGACGGGCGCCTTCCGCGTTTCTCCTCTTCCCCACGCCTTCACACGCGCACCCCTCCCCTCCCTTTGCGCCTCTTCACTCCCTGCCTTCAGGAGACCGCACACCATGCGTACGTTCTCGCGTACCCGAAACAGGCATTTTGCGTCCTTTGCGCTGCTTACCTCGGTGGCCCTGCTGGTCACCGCGTGCGGATCCGGTACGGACGGCGCCGCCGCCGGAAGTACCGCCCGGGCCGCGGCGCGGGCCGACAAGATTCCCACCACGGACGTCGTCTCGCCGATCCGCAAGGATGCCGCCGCCGCCAAGTTGCTGCCGGCCGGGACCCGTTCACTGACCGTGGCGATCAGCGTGTCCGGTTCACCGCCCGGGACCTCCTACCTGGCGGACGGCAAGACGCTGACCGGGCAGGACGTCGACTTCGCGGACGCCGTCGCCAAGACCCTCGGCATCGAGCTGAAGCACGAGTCCGCGAGCTTCGAGGCGATCCTGCCGGCCCTCGACAGCGGCAAGTACGACTTCGGGGCAAGCAACTTCGGCGTCACCGACGAACGTCGCAAGGTGATCGACTTCGTCACCTACGTCAACGACGGCCAGGGCTTCGCCACTCGCGCGGACAGCAAGCTGCCGAAGATCACCGAAATCCGGCAGCTCTGCGGGCTGAACGTCGCGACCGCGGCCGGGACGACCTTCGAGGCGACTCTGGAGGAGAACAAGAAGGTCTGCCGGGAGGCGGGCAAGAAGGACTACAAGGTCCAGACGTACAGCGAGCAGGGCGCCATCTGGTCCTCGCTGCAGCAAGGCCGCAGCGACCTCGTGATGAGCACCATCAACGGCCTGCGCTACGCCGTCGCCCACCAGCAAGGGGTCAGATTCCTCAACGAGTTCCACCGTCTCGACGTGGGCTTCGCCTTCAAGAAGGGCAGCTCGCTGGCACCCGCCTTCCGCGCCGCGGTGAACAGGCTCATCGCCGACGGAACGTACGAGAAGATCCTCGACAAGTGGGGCACGAAGGGTTCGGCGATCACGAGGTCACAGATCTCCCCGCCGGAGCTGAAGGACTGAGCGGGACCGAACAGGACCGAGGCGGACCGAGCAGGACCGAGACTGACCCAGCACGCTCCCCGACCGCTCGGAGCACCCCCGACGGGAGTGCTCCGAGCGCGCCGTCACAACCCGCAGTCGCAACACGAGCAGCACTCACAGCATTCGCAGCACTGGCACGCCTCGCAGCAACTGCAGTCGCAGTCACAGTCGTTCAGGCATCCTCCACGCTTCTTGCGCGACCACGGACCCTCGTACTCGGCGGCGCAGCACATCTTGCAGGTGCAGCACAGCCCGATGGCGGACGCGCAGCCGGCCCAGAATCCGCGCCTGCCGGGGGTCGGGGGCTGGAAGGACGGCCCGCCGCCGAAGGGGCTGCCGCCGTACGGGCCGCCTCCGTGCTGGGGCGGCGGCCCGAAGGAGCCCTCCGCCGGATGCCCGCACCCCGACGTCCCGAACGCGCGGTCCACCGACCGTCCCAGTTCGTGGGCGAGCAGGACATGCGCCAGCCTGCTGTCGGTGAACTCGGCCTCCCGCAGGGCGAGCCGTATACCGTGCAGGGCGTCGTCGGCGAGCCGACGGGCCTCGGTGAGCGAGGTCCCGGTGGCCGTGAGCGGGTTCCAGGCACCCGACGCGGCGTCAGTTTCCCTGTCCTCGACGGCGTCCAGCAGATGAGCGAGCCGCCCGAAGAGCCGGCCGGCCTCGGCCAGCGGCACCGCGTTGCCGGGGCGGCCCGCGAGGACGGCGGTGTGCGCGAAGGCCGCGCCGGTGGCGGTCTCGGTGGGTTCGGTGACGGTCAGCAACGGCGTTCCGGGCCCGGCCAGCGCCTCGACGCCGATCTGCCGGTCCACCGCGTCGACGAGGACGGCCGTGTCGAAGCCGACCTCGGATCCCGTACGCGCCCCGGCCCGCCCCCAGCTCGCGGCCACCCGGCGCGCGGCGACCGCGACCGGCTTGCGCGCCAGGAGGCCGTCCCCGTCGGCGACGTGGTCGCGCACCTTCGCCGAGGCGAGCACCAGCGAGACGGCGGCGGCGAGCCGCGCGCCCTCGCCCTGCGCGACGGAGGCGGTCCGCATGCCGCGCAGCGGACAGGGACCGGCGGTGCGCCGCCATCCCGTCGTGCGCTCGGCCTGAGCCTCCGTCAGAACCGATATCAGCAGGCCGTCGTAGTTGGTGACCACCCGCGCGAACTGGCCGTGGTCCCCGCGCAGTGCGAGACACAGCCCGCACAGATGCGCCATCCACTGCGTCTTGAGCCCTTCACCGAGGCGGTGGGCGCAGGGCCTCACGATTCCGAACACGACACTCCCCCGTGACACGTACGACGTCGAGGTGCGGCATCGTATCGAGGACCCCGTTCACCCGTACGCACCGCTCGTCACCCGGTCGCCGAGAGAAATCATATTTCACTCACAGTCAGCAGCCGCATACCGTACGACCCTTGGGGCACGCGGGCTCTCGACGGATTCGCTGTGCACCAGTACCGTCACGAAACCCCCGCGCGGCGTCTATCCACTTGGCGCGACATCCGCATCATGGACGACCATGGGGATGCGGAAGCACGAAAGACCGCTGTGAGAGGAGGCGTCCATGGGATCGGTGCGCAAGGCGAGTGCCTGGCTTGGCCTCGTCGACGACAACGATGACGAGCGTTACTACGACGACGACTACGCCGAGGGTCAGGACTCCGGCGACGCGTGGGTCACCGACCCGCGCGTGAAGGTTGCTTCCGAGACGGCGGAGGAGAAGGGCCGCCGGATCGGCACGGTCACCCCGGACAGCTTCCGGGACGCACGCGGTATCGGCGAACTCTTCCGGGACGGCGTCCCGGTCATCATCAACCTCACGTCCATGGAGGCGTCCGACGCCAAGCGCGTGGTGGACTTCGCGGCCGGACTGACCTTCGGCCTGCGCGGCACCATCGAGCGGGTGGCGACCCGGGTCTTCCTGCTGACCCCGGCCAACACGGAGATCGTCAGCGGCGAGGCCGCGAGCCGTCAGACGGACGGTTTCTTCAACCAGAGCTGAGGCAGGGCCGCTCACCGGCCCTGCCTTGCCGGGGCTTCACGAGCGGGGCCTTCACCTGAAGGCGTCGAGCCCGGTGAGCGCCTTGCCCAGCACGAGCTGATGCATCTCGACGGTGCCCTCGTACGTGAGCACCGACTCCAGGTTCGTGGCGTGCCGCATCACGGGATACTCCAGCGAGATTCCGTTGGCGCCCAGAATCGTGCGCGAGGTACGGCAGATCTCGATGGCCTCGCGTACGTTGTTGAGCTTGCCGAAGCTGACCTGCTCGGGGCGGAGCCGTCCCGCGTCCATGCGGCGGCCCAGGTGGTGGGCGAGCAGGATCCCCTTGTGCAGTTCGACGGCCATGTCGGCGAGTTTGGCCTGGGTGAGCTGGAAGCCGCCGATGGGGCGTCCGAACTGTTCCCGCATCTTCGCGTAGGCGACGGCGGACTCGAAACTGGAGCGCGCCGCGCCCATCGCGCCCCACACGATCCCGTACCGCGCGTGCGAGAGGCACGCGAGCGGGCCCTTGAGGCCGACGACGTCGGGCAGGACGGCGTCGGCCGGCAGCCGTACGTCGTCGAGGACCAGTTCGCTGGTCACGCTCGCCCGCAGGGACCACTTGTGCTTGATCTCGGGAGCGGAGAACCCGGGTGCGTCGGTGGGCACGACGAAGCCGCGGATGCCGTCGTCGGTCTGCGCCCAGACGACGGCGACCCCGGCGACGGAACCGTTGGTGATCCACATCTTGCGCCCGTTGAGGACCCAGTCCCCGCCGTCGCGCTTGGCGTGCGTGCGCATGGAACCGGGGTCGGAGCCGTGGTCGGGCTCGGTCAGTCCGAAGCAGCCGATGATCTCGCCGGAGGCCATGCCCGGCAGCCAGGCCAGCTTCTGCTCCTCGCTGCCGAAGCGGTGGATGGCGTACATGGCGAGGGAGCCCTGGACCGAGACGAGCGAACGGATCCCGGAGTCGGCGGCTTCGAGCTCCAGGCAGGCGAGGCCGTACTGCACGGCGCTGGCCCCCGCGCACCCGTATCCCTGGAGTGACATGCCGAGCGCGCCGATTCCGCCGAGTTCCCGTGCCAGTTCCCGGATGCCGGGCAGCTCGCCCTTCTCGTACCAGTCGGCGACATACGGCAGCACCCGGTCCGCGGCCCAGGTCCGCACGGTGTCGCGGATCGCGAGGTCCTCCGCGTCCAGCAGGTCGTCGATGCCGAGCGGATCGGCGGGGTCGAAGGGCGGCAGCTTCGAGGACGCGGACATACGACAGCCTCCGGCAGGTTGATAACTAGCACCGCTAGTTAAGGATCTCGGCCCGACGTTACGACGCAGTGTCCCGCAAGTCCAGGGAGACCCGGCGGCTCTCGCACGGATCATGCCGCCGCCCCTGGTCCCGGGCAGAGACCCGGAGTCCCCCTGGCGCACCCCGGGGTCTCTAGGCGGAGACCCGGGTCCCGGTGATGTCCCGGGGGGACGGGATTCCTGCCGGGCCCGGGGCGGAGTCCGTGCCGGAGCCGTCCTCGGCGGGTCCGGCGTTCTCGGCCCGGCCGGAGTACGCGCCAGGGGCGGAGTCCGTCGTGGGTGCCCCGCAGTCCATGACCCGCGGCAGCCGCAGCGCCATCACGGCGCCCAGCAGCAACAGACCCGCGCTCACCAGCAGCGTCACATGCAGTCCGTGCACGAAGGAGTCACGGGCGGCCTGCCGCAGGGCGCCGCCGGAAGCGCCTCCGAGCCGGTCCGCGACCTGGTACGCCTCGCCCAGCGAATGGCCCGCCGCCGTGGAATCGGCGGCCGGGACCCCGGGGACGGACGACAGTCCCGGCGTGTACGCCGCGTTCATCACACTGCCCAGCAGTGCGATCCCCAGCCCGGCGCCCAGTTGGTACGAGGTCTCGCCGATCGCCGCCGCGCCGCCCGACTGGGCCTGCGGCGCCTCGCTCAGCATGGACTCGTACGCCCCGAAGAGCGTGGTCTCCAGACCGAAGCCGAGCAGCACGAAGCCGAAGAGCAGCAGCCCGGTGTTGTCGTGCCCGCCCATCGCGGTGAGCGTGACCACGGCGGCCGCGGTGAGACAGAACCCGAAGCAGACCATCGCGCGCGGCCCGAACCGCCGCAGCAGTTTCGCCCCCGCGAGCCCGGCGGCCATCGCCGCGACGGTGAGGGGCAGCAGCCGCAGCCCCGTCTGGAGCGGTGACAGGCCGAGCACCAGTTGCAGGTACTGCGCGGCGATCAGTTCGAGCCCCACGAGGGCGAGCATGGCGAGGACGATGCATCCGACCGAGGTGCTGAAGGCGGGACGCGCGAACATGCGCAGGTCCACCAGCGGATGCGCGCGCCGCCGCTGCCGCCGCACGAAGAGGGCCATCAGCACCGCGCCGAGGAGGAGCGGCGCGAGGGTGAAGGGGCTGAGGGGCGCCTCGCCGCCGCCGAGGCGCTTCACACCGAGGACGAGTCCGAACAGACCGGCGGCGGCCATGAGCGCCCCCACCACGTCCCAGGGACCGTCGCGGTCACCGCGGGACTCGGGCAGCAGCAGCCGTCCGACCGGCAGGCTGATGATCATCAGCGGGATGTTGACGAGGAAGACCGATCCCCACCAGAAGTGTTCGAGGAGGAAGCCGCCGAGCAGCGGCCCGACCGCCGCGCCGACGGCGGCGACGGCGCTCCAGATGCCGATCGCGAGCGCCCGCTCGCGCCGGTCGGGGAAGACCTGGCGCAGGATCGACAGCGTGGCGGGCATGATCATCGCGCCGCCGACGCCGAGCAGGGCGCGGGCGCCTATCAGGAGCTGTGCGTTCCCGGAGAAGGCCGCGATGCCGGAGGCGACGCCGAACAGGGCGTAGCCCAGGAGGAGGATCCGCCGGCGGCCGACGCGGTCACCGAGCGTGCCGAAGAGGATGAGGAGCGAGGCGCAGACGAGCGGGTAGATGTCTACGATCCAGAGCAGTTCTATCGCGCCGGGCTTCAGGTCCTCGGTGACGGCGGGCACCGCGACATGGAGCACGGTGGCGTCGAGGGCGACCAGCAGCAGGCTGACGCACAGGACGACAAGGACGACCCAGCGGTTGGCACCGGCCCCGGTCTCCCGACGGCATCGCGCAGCGGCCGTGGTCGTCCCGGACATGTACGTACCTCCAGAGATTCCCTCGCGTCCGGCGGATCCGCAGGGTGGGGACTCCCTGGGGGCTGCGGCCCGAAGAGCGGAATCCCGGGCCCACGCAACAAAGGCGAGTGAGCCGTCAGCGTACGCGAGTTCTCGCCGATGACACGTGGCGGACCTCTCACGTTCGCCTGGCCGGGAGTGTGGCGTACGCCACGCCCGCACCGCTCGTCACACCCCCGCCCGGCCCGCCGGTTCCGGGGGCGGCCGATAATCGAGCCCGTGACCGATCCGAAGACGCCCGGCGCGACGCCGCCCCTCGCGGGTGCCCTGCGCCGCGCCGCACCCGCCCTCCTCGGGTACGCGGCCGTGCGCGTCCTGGGGCTCATCACCCTCGCCCTGTGGAGCGCGGCGGACGGCAGGAGCGCCCACCGCCTGCTGTCGCAGCGCTGGGACTCGCTCTGGTACACCCGGGTCGCCGAACTCGGCTACGGCTACGAGGTCCGCCTCCCGAACGGTGACGTGCATTCGAACCTCGCGTTCTTCCCGCTGCTGCCCTGGCTGGAGCGGCTCGGCTCGGCGGTGACCCCGCTGTCGTACCCGGACGCGGGCCTGCTCGTGTCGGCGGCGGCCTCGCTCGCCGCGGCCTGGGGGATCTTCGCGGTCGCCGATCATGTACACGGCCGCCGGGCGGGGGTGTGCGCCGCGCTGGTGTGGGCCGTCCTCCCCGTCGGCGTCGTGCAGTCGATGGCGTACAGCGAGTCACTGTTCACGGCTCTCGCCGCGTGGTCGCTGTACGCGGTGCTGACCGGCCGCTGGCTGACAGCGGGCCTGCTCGCCGCGTTCGCCGGGCTGACCCGGCCGGTGGGGGGCGCGGTGGTCGCGGCGCTGTGGGTGGCGGCGATTACCTCGTTCGTGGGAGAGCACCCGCGCGACGGAAGCGCGCCCCGGACGGACGGCGCGCGCCGGTGGCGGCGCGCCCTCGCCATGATCATCGCGCCGCTGGGCGCCGCCGGTTACGTGCTGTGGGTGGGGCACCGCACCGGCAAGGGCCCGCTCGGCTATCTCGACGTCCAGGCGGGCTGGCGCAACGGCTTCGACGGCGGCTACGCCTTCGGCCGCTTCGTGGCCGAGAAGTTCACCTCGTTCCCGGGCGCCCTGGCCGGTGCCGGACTGATCGCCGGGGTCGCGCTGGTCCTGTGGCTCTACGTGACGTGCGTACGGCAGGGTCAGCCGCCGGCGCTCCTGGTCTACACCGGCGTCGTCATCGCGCTCGCCCTGTGCGCGTCGAGCTACTTCGGCTCGAAACCCCGCCTGCTGCTCCCCGCCTTCCCCCTCCTGTTCCCTCTCGCGGTGGCCCTGGCCCGGCTGCGTACGTCCAGGTCGGCGCTGGTCCTCGGAGGTGTCGCGGTGGCCTCGGCGGTCTACGGGGCCTTCTGGCTGAACGGCTCGGGACCTCCCTGACCGGCCCCGCCGCGCGCCCGCGCGCGGGCGGTGAGCGACCGGAGAATTCCACACCATCATCCGGTGAACGAATATATAAGTGCCATAAAAGCGAAGCCATAAAGGATCAATGGAATTGAAGGCTCCGCACGCCGGGGATTGCGGATTCTTTGGAAATGAACATGATCCTGAGAGGAATCCCACATCACATCGTCATCACAAACCGAGTGAATCGGCCTGGAACGCAGCTCACTCGCTGTAACGTCGATTGAGTGCGTACCGAACGAAACCTCACCCGTCTGGACCGGGTCTTCGCCCGGCTGGACCGTGAGCCGGAACGACCGGCCCACATCGATGTGCCGAGGATGAGTCGGCACAGGGTCGTCCTCTTCGCGGCGACCCTGGCCTTCTACCTGGCGATCGTGTGGGCCGTGGCGATCACGTCGTGGCTGGTCCGGTTCGACTGGCAGGTCATGTTCTTCCGGCCGTACCAGCAGTGGCCGGAGATCCACGCGTTCCTGGACTACTACGTGGTGCTCGGCCAGCGCGGCCCCACCGCCGTGATGGTCGCCTCGTGGCTGGGCTGGCGCTCCTGGCGGCAGCACACGCTGCGCCCGCTGCTCACCCTGGGCGCGTCCCTGCTGCTGCTCAACATCACGGTCGGCGCCGCGAAGCTCGGCATGGGCCGCCTGGGCCCGCACTACGCCATCACCATCGGCTCGAACGAGATGGGCCTGGGCGGCGATATATTTCCTTCGGGCCACACCGCCAACGCCGTCGTGACCTGGGGAATCCTTGCCTATCTGGCGTCGACCCCGAGAGCCAGGCGCTGGCTCTCCGCGCTGTCCGCCGTGACCTCGCTCGGGGTCGGCCTCACCACCGTCTACCTGGGTACGCACTGGCTGAGCGATGTCCTGCTGGGCTGGGCCGCGGGTCTGCTGATCCTGCTGGCGCTGCCCTGGTGCGAACCGCTGATCGCCCGCTCCGAGGCCGGGATCTTCTCGCTGCGCGACCTGTGGCGCGACCGTCGCGGCCGTACGGCGCCCGTGCCGGCACCCGTACCCGCTCCCTCGCCGGCCGGCGCCCCGGTCATGGCCACCCGGCCCACCGCCGTGGACAGCGAGGTCCCGGCCCGGGAGACGGTCGCCTCCCGTCCGCCCAGAGCCCCCGTCCACCTGGCCCCGGGTCCGCACACCGCCCGTTCGGAGCGCACCCCGGTGACACCGGCGGGCAGCCGCCGCCCGCCGCACCCGGAGCGTGCGCGCGCGGCCACCGCCGCCTCGGCCCGGCCGCTGACCGGCAACTGAACACCGCGGGGCCGGTACGCACAGCCTCTCCCCGCACCGTGAAGGCCCCCGGCTCATCGAGCCGGGGGCCTTCACGTGTCCTGTCGCGTCACCCGCCCGTGTTCCGGCCCACCGGTGCCGAGGCGGGCGGCGCGTCCGGTCCCGGCCGGGCGGTCAGCCCTTCCAGGCGCGGGTCACCGTACCGTCGGTGACCTCGAAGTTCAGCCGCCCCACCAGGTACTCCATGGTGATGATCGCGCCGGGCGGCAGCGAGCGCACCGACGACCAGCCGTGCTCCCGCGCGCGCTCCTCGGCCTCGCTCACCTCCAGTCCGACGTAGCTGTCCGGACTGTCCTGCGGCTCTGCGGCAGAGGGGGGATCGGTTGCCATGACCGCCACGTTAGGCGGCGCGCCCCGGCGGCGGAAGCCCGATCGGCGACCAAGCGTCACCTATCCTCCGCCGGTCACGCTTCTGTCACAGGATCCCGACACGTGTTTCGGCGAACTCCGTCATCCGTATGAAGGGTCGCGCTACTGTTCACCACACCTTCGAACGTAATTCGGAGCCGTCGTACGGGAGTCCCGAATAGGCGCTTGGAATGTGCGCCCTCGCGCTCGCCGACGCCTTTCATTCGGTCCCCTCCGATTCCGCCGCGCGCCACCGGAGCTGACGCCGCATAAGAAATACACGCTTCCGGCACAGAACCCCCGCACGGCTCCAGTCGGCCCCCGCGGTGCCCTTCACGGGACGCGGGCGGCGTCGGGCGGACCCCCGGGACCCGGCCTCTCCAGTGCCCGGGACAGCAGGTCCCGGGCCGTTCTGATCGCGTCGCCGAGCTCGGCGGGTTCGAGGACCTCGAACTCGAAACCCATCAGCATCACGTGAATGACCATGACGTCGAGACTCGCCGCCCCGGTGCGCAGAACACAGCGGTCCGGGCCATCGGCCTCCAGCGTCCCGGCCGAGGGGGAGACCCGCGCGGCCGCCTCCTCCAGCGGCACCAGCAGCCGCACGACGGCGTTCGTGGCGTAGGCCCGGGTGGAGACGCCCTTGGAGACGTACTCGGCCAGGTTCCCGGCCGGTGGCGTACGGGGCGTGAAGCGCGGTCCGTGCGGCGGCCGGGGCGCGACGCGGTCGGCCCGGAACGTACGCCAGTCGTCGCGGTCGACGTCCCAGGCGACCAGGTACCAGCGGTGCTCGGTGCACACCAGCCGGTACGGCTCGACGGTGCGGCGCGTCGAGGAGCCCGCGTGGTCCCGGTACTCGAAACGCAGCCGCTCGCTGTCGCGGCAGGCGTTGGCCAGCTCGATGAGGACCGTGGGGTCGACGGCCGAGGGCTGCGGACCGCGCAGCATCGGCACGGTGAAGGCGTTCAGGGCGCCGACCCTGCGCCGCAGCCGGCTCGGCAGGACCTGTTCCAGCTTGGCGAGGGCGCGCACGGAGGACTCGCCGATGCCCTCGATGCCCTGCCCGGCCGCCGTGCGCAGTCCGACGGCCACGGCGACGGCCTCGTCGTCGTCCAGGAGCAGCGGCGGCAGCTCGGCCCCCGCACCGAGCTGGTAGCCGCCGCCCGTACCCGGGCTCGCGTTGACGGGATAGCCCAGCTCGCGCAGCCGGTCCACGTCACGGCGGACCGTGCGCGGGGTGACGCCCAGCCGCCCGGCGAGATCCGCGCCCGACCATTCGCGATGGGCCTGGAGCAGCGAGAGCAGGCGCAGCAGCCGTGCGGATGTCTCCAACATGCCGCCGAGTCTGCCAGCCCTTGCGGACAGCTACGGTCCGCAAGGAGACGGGAGAACGGAGAAAGCCGCCGGCCCCTCCGGCGGCCGAGGAGCGGCGGCCGGGTCCGGGACGGCGCTCCGGAACGGAGCCCGGGAGCCCCGGGGACGGCGGCGGCCCTCACGGGCGGTAGGGGATCTGCGGTACGTCGAAGCAGTTCGTGTTCATGTCCCCCTGGGAGACCCAGCCCCTGCCGTCGCGCCAGCGGGCCACCGAGAGGCAGGCGCGGCGCGTCTTCGGCGGCTTGGCCAGCCGCTCGTAGGTGACGGGGATCAGCAGCCCGCCGGCCGAGTAGGGCCTGCCCCGGTCCATGTACGCGTCGACGCACGCGCGCGTGATCTCCGCCGGGGCGCAGGACTTCGCCGCGTCCGTGAACCACCGTGCGGCCGCCCATCCCTCCAGTTGCCACTGGGAAGGGGACTTCAGCCCCTCGGTGGCGTCGCGGAACTCCCGTACGGCGGCGTCGCCGGTGTCCTCGTAGTTGCGGCTGGACCCCGTGGCCCACAGCGCGTTGCGGCAGCGCGGCGCGTCCTTGTAGTCCTCGGGCACGGTGGACGTCCAGTTCTGGACGTTGGTGACCTTGGCGATGACGTGGGCGCCGACATCGTCCATGGCCTTGCAGAGCCGGGCGTTGCCGTGGGTGTCGAGGGCGTCGAAGACGAGGTCGGCGCCCTGGGCCTTCAGGTCGGCCGCCGCGGCCCGGAAGTCGGGCAGCGCGAAGTCGACCTGCTCGGTGACGACCCGGTAGCCCTCGGCCCTGAGCCCCTGGGTGACCAGCCTGGCGTAGGCGGCGGACGCGGACTGGTTGTAGGAGACGACGGCGGCCGCGCGGGCGCCCTGGACGCGCTTGAAGTAGCGGTAGACCTCGGTGCCGCCGTACAGGGTGCCGCCCCAGCCCGGCGTGCCGTCGCGCGGCGCGAGGCTGCCGTAGATCCCGTAGAGATGCGGATAGGTGTCGTACGCGGGGCCGATGGGCTGGCCGCCGATGTCGGGCACGCGCGCGTGGGACACCTGGGGGGCGCCCGCGTAGTCGAGCGCGGTGGTGGCGACGAGGGCGACGACCTTGTCCTCGTCGATCAGCCGGTGCACGCACGTGTTGTCGCCGACGCCGCTGCCGCCGTCGTCGCACAGCCGCACCTCGACCGGCCGCCCGCCGATGCCGCCCCGGGCGTCGAGCCGGTCGAAGTAGGCCTTGGCCCCGTCCCGCGGTCCGGTGAACGCGGAGCCGCCGACGGGGCTGGTGGCGCTGCTGATGATGCCGACGCGGATCGGCGCGGCGGCCTGACGGGGAGTGGGCGTGGCCCGGTTCCCGAAGTCGCTCTCGGGGAGCCGGCTGCCGCAGGCGGTGCCCACCAGGAGCAGCAGTCCCGCGACGGCGGCGCCGGTCGCTGTGCGCCGCACCGCTGCTCAGCAGCCCGGGGCGGCACTCGACGACGCGTCGCCGCTGAGCTGGACCAGCGCGCAGAGCGTGTTGACGGAGACCTTCCAGGTGCCGTTCTGCTCGACGGCCGTCCCGGAGGCGTTCGGCAGGGCGGTGGCGCCCTTGAGGGTCAGCGTGTAGGTCACGTCGGCCCCGGTCGGCGAGGTGAACTCGATCTTCTCGACCTTCGCCTTCACCTGCTGACCGCGCTGGTCGCCGTTGAAGCCCTTCAGCACCTGCGCCATCTGGTCGCCGTTCTCCAGGACGGCCTGCTTCTCCTTCGCGGAGACGGCCGGGTCGAAGAACTTCTCCCAGTTCTGCTTGATCTCCTTCTGGGCCGCCGCCGGGTCGGCCGGAGCCGTGGCGCTGGGCCGAGCGCTGGTCGAATGCTCGACGGAGGGGGTGGGCGGAGCCGAACTCGCGCCTCCGCTGTCGTCGCTGCACGCTGTGAGGGCCGCGGCGAGGACGAGGACCGCCGTCGCCACCACTCCCCTGGCGTTCCCCCGCCTGAGGTCGCTCCCGAGAACCATCTGGCTCACCACCGGGTGTCGGTCCGGGCCAGGTGCACCCGGTGCTTTCAGGGTCAGCTTCCAGGAGGCATAGTGCAAGCCATTGGCTGACATGGACAGATACACGACGTGTGGGAGTCCGGATGCGGACAGCTCGACTGCGGACCGTGCACCCCGTCCTGTGGGCCGGCTGGGCCGCGCTCGCCGCGGGGGCGGTGCTGTGTTTCATCGGCTGGTACGGCATCTCCGGCGAGCGGTACGCGGAGCGCCAGCTGCCCTACCTCGCCTCCTGCACCGTGCCCGGCGCCGCGCTGATCATCGCGGGCGCGGTGCTGCTCACGCACGGCAGGAACGCGACGGCGGCGGCCCGCGTCGAAGAGCTGTACGGGCTGCTGGTGGCCGCCGGGTCCGCCGACGCCGAGGATGCGGCGCAGGCGGCGACCGCCGCGCCCGTCGCCGTCAGCGGCGAGCTCCGCATGGTGCCCGGCGGCACTCTGTACCACCGCGCGGACTGCCCCCTGGTCGCCGGGAAGCCGGAGGCCGCACCGGTCGACTCGCGCGTCCTGGCGAGCGGTGACCTGGGGCCGTGCCCGATCTGCGAGCCGGACGCCGACGACGACCCCACCGCCGCCGGGCCGCCCTCCCCCGTCGTCGGCGGGCCCCCTCTCGCCGAACGCCCGTCCGCACTCGGTCTCCCGGCCGCTCCCGATGACCCGTCCCGCGATCCGGACGACTGATGTCCTCGCTGACGTACGACCTCACTCTCGCCGGGCTCTCGGTCGGCGGTGCCGCCGCGCTCACCGGGATCGGGCTCGTCGTCACCTACCGCGCCACCGGCGTGCTCAACTTCGCGCACGGCGCGATCGCGATGGTGTGCGCGTATCTGCTGCGCCAGTTCACGGTCGAGTGGGGCTGGCCGCTCGCGCTCGGCGCCTCGGTGACCCTGCTGCTGGTCGCCCCGGCCATCGGCATGGCCCTGGAGCGCTTCGTCTTCCGCCCGCTGTCCCTCCTCGGCGGCGACCCGGCGCAGACCCTCGTCGCCTCCATCGGCGTGTTCGTGCTGCTGGTCGGCGGGGCGGCGCTGGTGTGGGGAACCGGGGCGCGGGCGGACGCGCCGACGCTGGTGTCGGCCGATCCATGGGGGCAGTTGGCGGTGGCCGCGGCGCTGGTGGCGGGCGTGGGCGCGGTGACACGCTGGACCCGCTTCGGCACGGAACTGCGGGCCGTCGTCGACGACCGCCCGCTCGCGGTGCTCGGCGGGATCGACGCGGACCGGGTGGCCGCGGCGGGCTGGGCCTTCGGCTCGTTCACGGCGGGCCTGACCGGCGTGCTCCTCGCACCGTACGTGCGGCTCGATCCGTACGGGCTGCCGCTGCTCGTCATGGAGGTGATGGCGGTCGCCGTGGCGGCCCGGATGCGCAGTCTCCCGGTCGCCGTCGCCGTCGCCCTCGGCATCGGTGTCGCCCAGAGCCAGTTGACCCGGCTGCACCCCTCGGGCTGGGCGGAGCCGCTGCTCCAGGCCGTCGGCGCCAATCTCTTCGTGGTCGCGCTGCTGGTCGCCGCGCTCGTGCTGCCCGGCATCGGCACCCGCGACGCGCTCCCGCGCACGGCGCCGGCCCGCGTGCGGACACCGTCCGGGACGTGGGCCGTCGCCGTCGTCCTGTTCCTGCTGCCCCTCGGCTTCGCCGGCTCGGACCTGCACACGTCGGTGCAGGTGCCCGCGCTCGGCGTCGTCCTGCTGTCCCTGGTCGTGGTCACCGGCCGCGGTGGCCAGATCTCGCTGGGGCAGGCCGCGTACGCCGGTCTGGGCGCCCTCTTCACGGCGCTGCTGGCCGCGGGCCGCTTCCCCGGGGTGCCGCGGCTGCCCGAACTGGCCGCGCTGGCGGTGGCCGTGCTCCTGGTGGCCCCGCTCGGTGTACTGACCGGGTGGCCGGCCATCGAACGGCACGGCCTGGCGCTCGCGGTGGCCACCTTCGCGGTGGGCGTGGGCGTCAGCCGCTTCGTCTTCGCGCAGCCGTACGCGGTGTCCGGCCTCTCCCTGGCCCGCCCGGCCGGGTTCGGCGACGACCGCGCGTACTACGCACTCGAACTCCTCCTGCTGGCCGCCGCGCTGCTCGCCGCGCACACGCTGCGCCGGGGCCGGACGGGCCGTGCCCTGGCGGCCATGCGGGACCACGAGGCGGGCGCGTCGGCGGCGGGCGTCCGGGTCCCGGCCCTGAAGCTGACCGCGTTCGTCGCGGGTGCCGCGCTGGCCGCGCTGGGCGGCGGCATGCTCGGCATGGGCGTGCGCGCCTTCGACGCCACCGCGTACGACCCCGTGCGCGGCCTCCTCTGGTTCGCGGCGGTGGTCGTGCTCGGTGCCGACAGCGTCCTCGGCGCGCTCGCCGCCGCGGCTCTGCTGGTCGGGCTCGACGCGGGGGCACGCGGCGGGGTGGCGGCCGCCCTGATCGGTCTCCTCGCCGTCCTCGTCGGCCGCTTCCCCGAGGGCCCCTACGCGGCTCTGCGGGCGACGACGTCCCGGCTCCGGCTGCATCGCCGGGCCACCCTGACACCCCTGGGAGAGCGCGTGCGGCGGTATCTGCTCCGGCCGGACGTGACACGGCCCGGGACGCTCGCGCCGCGGGCACCCACGGGCGCGGTGCCCCTGACCGCCCCCGGCCGGACATCCGAGCCCCCGGCGCTCCCCGTGACGGCCGAGGCCCTGAGCCACTCCGGCCCACCCGGGCCGACCACGCCCGCGGACCGCTCAGGCCCGCCCGCCTCGCGCTGCCCGGGCGAGGGCGGCCGGGGGCCGGACAACCCGCCGGACGCGCGGCGGCCGGTGGACAGTGCGCGCCCGGCACGGCAGGCGCCCCCCGCACGGCAGCCGCGACCGGGCCGCCCGTCCCGACCGGGACCGGCGTCCACGGCGCCGGGCTCCGGTCCGACTCCCGCGGGACCGGCCGGCCCGCCCGACCGCCCGGCGCGGGCCGAGCCCCCGGCTCCCCCCGTGACGGCCGGGTCTCCTGGCAGGCCCGGTGCGACGAGGCCGGCGGCGGAGGGCACCGGGCGCCGGGTCCCGGCTCCGCCGTCCCCGCTGACCGCCCGTCGGCTGCGCGTCGCGTACGGCGGGTTCACCGCTCTCGACGGGGTCTCCGTCGACATCCCGGCAGGACGGGTGACGGCCGTCGTGGGGCCCAACGGGGCCGGGAAGAGCACCCTCTTCCACTGTCTCGCGGGGACCCTGCGCCCCTCCGGCGGGCAGGTGCTGCTGGGAGGGCGGGACATCACCCGGCTGGCCGCGCACGCGCGGACCCGGCTGGGGATCGCGCGGACCTTTCAGCAACTGGCGGTCTTCCCGTCGCTGACCGTGGCCGAGAACGTGCGCGTGGGCGCCGAGCAGGGGCGCGCCTGCGGTCCGGAGCCGGTGGAGCGGACACTGCGGCTGCTCGGTCTCGACGGACCGGTGCGCTCACTGCCCGCGGCGGGGCTGCCGACCGGGACGCTGCGGCGCGTCGAACTCGCCCGGGCGCTCGCCGGGAGCCCGCGGGTGCTGCTGCTCGACGAACCGGCGGCCGGCCTGGACGCCGCCGAGGTCACCGCGCTGGCCCGGGTGCTGCGGGCGCTGGCCGCGGACGGCACGGCCCTCCTGGTCGTCGAGCACGATCTCGATCTGGTCGCCGACCTGGCGCACACCGTCCATGTGATGGCGGCCGGGCGGATCGTCGCCTCGGGGCCCGCCGACCGCGTCCTGGACACGAGGACCGGCGGATGAGCATCGCCCTGCGCGACGCGCGCGTACGCTACGGGCCCATGGAGGCCCTGCACGGCGTGACCCTGGTCGCGCCCGGCCCCGGCCTCACCGTCCTGCTGGGCCGCAACGGCTCCGGCCGTACGACCGTGCTGCGCGCCCTCGCGGGAGCCGTGCCGCTGTCCGCGGGCGCCGTCGTCTGGGACGGCGCCGACGTGACACGCCTGCCCGCGTACGAGCGGGCCCGGCGCGGACTGTGCCTCGTCCCGGAACGCCGGGCCGTGTTCGGTTCCCTGACCGTCCGGGAGAACCTGGAGCTGGCGGGGGCCGACCTCACGGCCGTCCTGGACGCCTACCCGCGGCTGGCCCCGCTCCTCCCCCGCCGCGCCGGCACCCTCTCCGGCGGCGAACAGCGCATGCTCGCCCTCTCCCGCGCCCTGTCCGCCCGCGTACGCGTGGTGCTCGTCGACGAACCCGCGCAGGGCATGTCGCCGGCGGTCGCGGCCCGGACGTACGCGCTGCTCGGCGCCCTCGACGCGTGCGTGGTGGTCGCCGAGCAGCGGCTGCCGCCGGGGCTGCGCGAGCGGACGGGCCGGACGACGTACGTCCATGAACTGCGCCGCGGCGCGGTCGTGTTCAGCGGAGAGGCGGCCGAGACGGCGGCGCGGAGCGGCGCACCGCCGGGTCCAGGGACGGGCCGAACAGGGCGGGGGCCTCGCTCCGGGCGGCGCCCGTGGCCTTCGGAATGACGAGCCGGATGCCCTTGACCAGCCGGTTCGGACTGCTGCCGATCTTCTTCCTGTTGACCGTGTAGAGGGTCTGCCAGCCGCCCTTGACCCGGTACTTGCGGGCGATCGAGGCAAGCGTCTCGCCGCTCTTCACCACATGGAAGGGGCCCTGCAGTCCGTACGTCCGGGAACACTCGGGCCAGGCGCCCCACCCCTGGACCGCCTGCACGTTCTTGCCGACCTTGATCTGCTGGGCGCGGGTGGCGAGATCGGCGCGGGGAGCGTACGCGAGTCCCCCGAACGCGACCCAGGTGGACTGCCAGAACTGGAGGCCCCCGTAGTAGCCGTTCCCGGTGTTCGCGTGCCAGTGCCCGCTGCTCTCGCACTCGGCGAGACAGGTCCAGGGCCACTCGTCGTTGGCGCAGTCGTAGGCCGTCCGGGCGGCCCGGGGGCCCGGAAGCGGGGGCGGCGGCACGGCGGCCGCGCTCTGGGGCACGAGGGCGGCCAGTGCGGCGGCGGCCACGGCCGCGTACCGCACCCGTCCGCCCGGCGGTCCGGCCGCGGTCCGCGTGGTCGGCAGGTTCCGCTCGCTCGGCATGAAGGACATCGGGCCACGTTAAGCACCCCGGCCCGCTCGCCCGCCCAGCCGCGCCCGGCACGCCCGGGGCCCCACCCGGTCGGACGACCGGGCGGGGCTCCGTGCCCGGGACGAGGGGGGAGCGAGGCTCAGATGTCGAGCCGCTGCCCGGGCACGATCAGGTCGGGATCACCGCCGATGACGGACGTGTTGGCGGCGTAGATCTTCCGCCAGGTGGTCCCGTGCCGCGCGGCGATGGCACTGAGGGTGTCGCCCTGGCGGACGGTGTAGTCGCCGCGGGACGAACCGCGGCCGACATGGCCCGACGGACGGGCCGGCGTCTTCGCCGGCTCCCGCTTCGCCGGGGCGGACCGGGGCGCGGGCGCGGACTTCGGTGCCGACCTGGTGGTCGCGGAGCCCGTGGCCGACCCGGCACCCGGGGAGCCGGGCGCGCTTCCGTAGGCCCCCGCTCGGGCCGAGCAGGTGGGCCAGGCCCCCCACCCCTGCGCGCTCTGGACCTTGCTCGCGACGGCTATCTGCGCGCCCCTGGACGCCCGGTCGGCGGTCGGCGCGTACGCCGAGCCACCGTAGGCGCGCCATGTGCCGGCGGAGAACTGGAGTCCCCCGTAGTAGCCGTTGCCGGTGTTGATGTGCCAGTTGCCGCCGCTCTCGCACTGGGCGATGCGGTCCCACACTCCACTGTCGGCCGCGGCGGCCTGGCCGGTCGCTGCGAGGAGTCCGAGCGGGGCGAGCAGTGCCGCCCCGGCGAGGACCGCCGTCGTACGTGTCCTGTTCGCCGTACGAGCCTTATGACTGTTCTCGTGAGTGCTGTCGGCACATGCGGACATGTAGTTCCCTCTCGAAACACCCGGGGTCCCCCAGGACGGGGCGCGACGGCCTGCGCGTAGGACGCGGCCCTCGTGCTCCGACCCGTCCACCGGAGGCTGTGCTGTGATCCGTTGCGGATCGAACCGGCGGACGTACCCGAGCGGTGCTCGTTGCACACAGCGCAGGAACCTATGGACCCGGGCGCCCCGATATCAACCAACTCTTTGTCATTCGAGGCCAGTTAGCCGTTACCGCGGGTATCATCGATTTTCGGCCACCCACTTCATAGGGTGATTTCCGGATTTGTCGACCTGCGCCTCATGCGATCTGTGACTCAGTTCACCCCATCAACTTCCTTCGGGCTGGCTGAAGTTGACTGGGAGTAACCAATTCCGGGGGCGCCTTCACCCTGGGCGTCGGATGGTTCGATTCCGTTCGCTCTCGAGCGTGACTCCGGCCACAGATCACCCGTTGACATCTTCATGAGCCGGGAACCCCCGATTCATGGGCCGGGAGCCACCCGGCACCGCCACGCACCGCATCCCGAGGAGCCACCGTGCCGCGCATGCTCGACGTCAGCGACGACGTACGCGCCGAGATCGGCGACGAAGAAGCCGACCGGCTGCTCGCCGGAGAGAACGCCCCCGGCAGTTACGACTGCACGTCGTGCCGCACCCCGGGCGACTCGGAACAGGAGCGCACCAGCACCGTCCTGTTCATCGGCGACGAGACCGCCGTCCTCGCCTTCGCCCACGCCAGCTGCCTGCCCTCGCAGGTCGTACAGGTCACCGAGGAACAACTCCAGGGCGCCGTCCGCTCCATCCACCCCGACGGCCCGCCCACCGACATCGCCCCCGAACAGGCCGTGCTCGGTGTCACCAGCGGACTCGTGCTGATCAACGGCGAGTTGCACCCGGCGCTCGTCGTCGAGCCGACCGGCCCGATCGTGCGACCCGGCTCGACCGACATCGGCGACGACTTCCTGCCCCTGCTGATCGAGCAGGGCTTCATGCCCGCGATCGAGCTGAACTCGGTACCGCCGGTCCTGCACGGCTGGTCCGTGCTGCTCGCGGCGGGCCAGTTGCACGCCGTGCTCCAGCCGGGCACCGGCGGCGGCTCACCTGTCGCCTGGTGGCAGGCCCACCAGGCGCTCCAGGTCACCGACAGCTGGCGCGCCGCCGCCAACAAGCACCAGCAGGTGCTCCTGTTCGCGGCGCCGGTCGGCTCGATCGGCCGTCAGCCCCGGGAGGACCTGCTGCGCGACGCGCTCGACAAGGCGGCGGCCAACGGAAAGCTGGTCGCGGCCGCGATGCCGCTCGCCGGTACGTGAGCGCACCGCAGGGCACCGTGCGCAGGCTCGGCGGGAACTGAGGACGGGGCGCCGCGCGGGCGTTCGGCGGGGAACCGGGTGTGTGCGGCCGGTACCGGCCGAGGGCCGCCCGCGCGGTTCCCCGCGCCGTCGCGCCCCCGCGCGCGCCGATCACTCCGGACGACCCGTGAAATGACCGTGCCGGCCGCATCTGTTGGGCGGCGGGGTCGTTGGCACGTACGTGCACACCTACGACGTCCCCGGCCACCGGCCCTTCCAGCCGGTCCCTCCCTCGGGCTCCCCCATCCGTTCGGGCAGAGAGGTGCCGGCGTCGCGACCGGTGCAGGATTCTCAGGGCGGCTCATCAGCCACGCCGATCTACGACGCGCTCTACGCCGAGTGGGTCAGATCGTTCAGGACCCTGCCCGGCGACCGGCACGGCGAGGAGAACCTGGGCTTCACGGCGTTCGGGAGCCTCGGGCGCGGTTCGAACTCGTTCAGCTCGGGCTCGTACAGCTCGTACAGCGCGGGGGCGCACACCGCGCGGCAGATCGCCGCGCAGCACGGACCGACCACGTCGGCGACGGCCGTCTGGCAGCCGGGCGCACGCCAGCACGGCACCGGGATGCACCACATCCCGGCCGCGCTGCCGCCCGCACCGCGCAGGGGCCATTGAGCGGCGGGATTTTGAGCGGCAGGTCTTTTTGAGCGGTGATGCGTGAGGGGCGGCTCCCCCGGGGAGCCGCCCCTCACGCGTTGCCCGTGGGCGCTACTTCTTCTTGTTGGCGCCGCGCTTCTCGCGCACCCGCACCGAGATGTGGATCGGCGTGCCCGCGAAGCCGAACTCCTCGCGCAGTCGGCGCTCGATGAAGCGCCGGTAGCCGTGCTCGATGAAGCCGGAGGAGAAGAGCACGAACCGCGGCGGCTTGGTGCCCGCCTGCGTGCCGAACAGGATGCGGGGCTGCTTGCCGCCGCGGACCGGGTGCGGGTGGGCGGCGACCAGCTCGCCCAGGAAGGCGTTCAGGCGGCCGGTCGGGACACGGGTCTCCCAGCCGTCCAGGGCCGTCTCGATCGCCGGGACGAGCTTCTCCATGTGACGGCCGGTGCGGGCCGAGACGTTCACCCGGGGCGCCCAGGCCACCTGGGCGAGCTCGGTCTCGATCTCCCGCTCCAGGTAGTAGCGGCGCTCCTCGTCGAGGGTGTCCCACTTGTTGAAGGCGAGGACGATGGCACGGCCCGCGTCGACCGCCATGGTGACGATCCGCTGGTCCTGCACGGAGATGGTCTCGGACGCGTCGATCAGGATGACCGCGACCTCGGCCTTCTCGACGGCGGCGGCGGTGCGCAGCGAGGCGTAGTAGTCGGCGCCCTGCTGGAGGTGGACACGCTTGCGGATGCCCGCCGTGTCGACGAACTTCCAGGTGATGCCGCCGAGTTCGATGAGCTCGTCGACCGGGTCACGGGTGGTGCCCGCGACCTCGTTGACGACCACGCGGTCCTCGTTGGCCACCTTGTTCAGCAGGGAGGACTTGCCGACGTTCGGGCGGCCGATGAGGGCGATGCGGCGGGGGCCGCCCACCGCGGTGCCGAAGGTCTGCGCCGGGGCCTCGGGCAGCGCCTCCAGGACGGCGTCGAGCATGTCGCCGGTGCCGCGGCCGTGCAGCGCGGAGACCGGGTGCGGCTCGCCGAGACCGAGGGCCCACAGGTACGAGGCGTCGGACTCGCCGCTCATGCCGTCGACCTTGTTGGCGCACAGGACGACGGGCTTGCCGGCCTTGCGGAGCAGGCGCACGACCGCCTCGTCGGTGTCGGTGGCGCCGACCTTGGCGTCGACGACGAAGACGACCGCGTCGGCGGCCTCGATCGCGTACTCGGCCTGGGCGGCGACGGACGCGTCGATGCCGAGGACGTCCTGCTCCCAGCCGCCGGTGTCGACGAGCTTGAAGCGGCGGCCCGCCCACTCGGCCTCGTAGGTGACGCGGTCGCGGGTGACGCCGGGCTTGTCCTCGACGACGGCCTCGCGGCGGCCGATGATGCGGTTCACCAGGGTCGACTTGCCGACGTTCGGGCGGCCGACGACGGCGAGGACGGGCAGCGGACCGTGGCCCGCCTCCTCGATCGCGCCTTCGACGTCCTCGACGGCGAAGCCCTCTTCCGCGGCGAGCTCCATGAACTCCGCGTACTCGGCATCGCCAAGCGCCCCGTGCTCGTGTTCCGCCGAGCCGTCGGGCTGGATGTGGTCGTTCATGAAGTCCGTACCTCGTCGTTCATTCGTGGTGATCGGTGGAACGCCCGTAAACCGGATGATCCACTACTAAGTGTCGCCTAACGCCCGACGGGGCGCCCGGCGTTTTCCGGGCGCCCTGTCAGACGCCTGGCGTGGTCAAGGTGTGCGCTGAGCTGTTTCTGGATGCGGCCGGTGGCCTCGTCCAGCGCCTGGCGCGTGCGCCGGCCGCTGCCGTCGCCCGCTTCGAACGGGTCGCCGAAGACGACGTCGACCCTGCTGCGCAGCGGGGGCAGCGCCTTGGTGAGCCTGCTGGTCCGGTCGGAGCTTCCCAGCACCGCCACCGGGACGATCGGGGCTCCGCTGCGCACCGCGAAGTACGCGAGCCCGGCCCGCAGCGAGGCGAAGTCGCCCTCGCCCCGGGTGCCCTCCGGGAAGATCCCGAGGACGCCGCCGGCCGCCAGGACGCCGAGGGCGTCGGTGATGGCCGTGCGGTCGGCGATCTCGCGGTCCACCTTCAGCTGGCCGATGCCCAGCAGGAACGGGTCGAGCGGGCCGATGAACGCTTCCTTCTTGATCAGGAAGTGGGTGGGCCTGGGCGCGACGCCCATGACCATCGGCCCGTCGATGTTGTGCGAGTGGTTGACGGCCAGGATCGCCGGACCGGTCGCGGGGACCTTCCAGGCGCCGAGCACGCGCGGCTTGAACAGCCCGTACATCAGGCCGACGCCGATCCTGCGCCCGACGTCGGCGCGTCTCGCGGAGGGTGCGGTCACTTGGCGGCCCGCTTCTCCTCGACGAGGGTGACGACGCACTCGATGACCTGCTGGAGCGTGAGGTCCGAGGTGTCCACCTCGACCGCGTCGTCCGCCTTGGCGAGGGGGGAGGTCTTACGGCTGGAGTCGGCCGCGTCCCGCTTGATGAGCGCCTCGCGGGTCGCGTCGATGTCCGCGCCCTTCAGCTCACCGCTGCGCCGGGCGGCACGCGCCTCCGGGGAGGCGGTGAGGAAGATCTTCAGGTCGGCGTCGGGCAGCACGGTGGTGCCGATGTCCCGGCCCTCGACGACGATGCCGGCCGGCGCGGACCCGGCGAGGGTGCGCTGCAGCTCGGTGATCCGGGCACGCACCTCGGGCACGGCGCTGACCGCGCTGACCTTGGAGGTGACGTCCTGGGTGCGGATCGGGCCCGCGACGTCGGTCCCGTCGACCGTGATGGTCGGCTCGGCCGGGTCGGTACCGGAGATGATCTCCGGCTTCCCGGCCACGGCGGCGATCGCGGAGGGGTCCGTGAGGTCGATGCCGTTGCTGACCATCCACCACGTGATGGCGCGGTACTGGGCCCCGGTGTCCAGGTAGCTCAGACCGAGCTTGGCGGCCACGGCCTTCGAGGTGCTCGACTTGCCCGTGCCGGAGGGGCCGTCGATGGCGACAATCACAGCCGGAGCGGTACGGGCGGCGCCGTTGTCCACGGTGGGAACACCTTCCTGGTGCGGGGTGGAGGTCTCTGCGGGACACGATCGCGCCCCGCACAAGGTTACTGGCTCCACGGGCCCCGTATTACTGGCCCGCCCCGGGGCCGCTCGCGGAGCCCGCCCGCGCACGGCCCGGGCCCGCGCCGATCCCCGCCGACGTGCCCGTACCACCGGGTGCCAGGGCGCCTCCCGGGCTTCGCACGACCGCGCCTCCCCCGGCCGTCCACGGTCGTCCGCGGTCGTCCACGAGGAGGCAGCCGCGACCGGCCGCGCGCGCTGTCGGGGCGAGCTGTCCGGACGGGCTGTCCGGACGCGCCGCGGCGCAGGCCGACGGTCCTACTGGCGCAGTGCCCAGCCCCGCTCCCGCAGCGCCGCACCGAGCACCGGCACGGCCTTCGGCTCCACCATCAGCTGCACCAGACCGGCCTGCTGGCCGGTCGCGTGCTCGATGCGTACGTCCTCGATGTTGACCCCGGCCATCCCCGCGTCGGCGAAGATGCGGGCGAGCTGACCGGGCTGGTCGTCGATGAGCACGGCCACGACCTCGTAGGCGCGCGGCGCGGAGCCGTGCTTGCCGGGGACGCGGACCTGGCCCGCGTTGCCGCGGCGCAGGACGTCCTCGATGCCGGTGGCACCCTCGCGGCGCTTGGACTCGTCGGAGGACTGCAGGGCCCGCAGCGCCTGGACCGTCTCGTCGAGATCGGCGGAGACGTCCGCGAGGAGGTCCGCGACAGGGCCGGGGTTCGCGGAGAGGATGTCGATCCACATCCGGGGGTCGGAGGCCGCGATCCGGGTCACGTCGCGGATGCCCTGCCCGCAGAGCCGTACCGCCGTCTCCTCCGCGTGCTGCAGGCGCGCGGCGACCATGCTGGACACCAGGTGCGGCATGTGCGAGACGAGCGCGACGGCGCGGTCGTGGGCGTCGGCGTCCATCACGACGGGCACCGCACGGCAGTGCGACACCAGCTCCAGGGCGAGGTTCAGGACCTCGGTGTCGGTGTCGCGGGTCGGCGTGAGCACCCAGGGCCGTCCCTCGAAGAGGTCGCCGCTCGCGGCCAGCGGGCCGGACTTCTCGCGGCCCGACATGGGGTGCGTGCCGATGTACGGGGTGAGGTCGAGGCCGAGCGCCTCCAGCTCGCGGCGGGGACCGCCCTTGACGCTGGCGACGTCCAGGTAGCCGCGGGCGAGACCGCGCCGCATGGCGTCCGCGAGGGTCGCGGCGACGTGCGCGGGTGGTGCGGCCACGATCGCGAGGTCGACCGGTCCCTCGGGTGCCTCGTCCGTGCCGGCGCCCAGCGCGGCCGCCGTGCGGGCCTGCTCCGGGTCGTGGTCGGCGAGGTGGACGACGACGCCGCGCGCGGCGAGCGCGAGGGCGGCGGACGTGCCGATCAGCCCGGTTCCGATGACGAGCGCGGTCCTCACTGGGCGATGTCCTTGCGCAGCGCGCCCGCGGCGCCCAGGTAGACGTGCACGACGTCGGCGCGCGGCCGGTCGGACTCGATGTGGGCGAGAACACGGACGACCCGGGGCATCGCGCCCTCGATGTCCAGCTCCTGCGCGCAGATCAGCGGCACGTCGACGATGCCGAGCTTGCGCGCGGCGGCCGCCGGGAAGTCGCTGTGCAGATCGGGCGTGGCCGTGAACCAGATGCTGATCAGGTCTTCCGTGGTGAGCGCGTTGCGCTCCAGGATGGCGGTGAGCAGGTCGCTGACCTGCTCGTCCATGTGGCCGGCCTCGTCCCGTTCCAGTTGGACGGCGCCCCGGACCGCTCGTACCGCCACGGTGATGCTCCTCGCTGATCTGTGTACACGTCTTGTCACACCAGCGTAGTCAGCCCTCCGGGCGCGGGTGCGCGGCGCCCGCCTGACGAGACGGGAACCCGCTCCCACCGAGGGGAGCGCCCGGCAGACCGCCGGGATCGTCACCCATGACGGTCCCGCCCTCGCGGATGCGGCCGGACGGAGGCGGTCCGCCCCGCCCCGGACTCCGCAGATGTCACCCGAATCGCCCTATTCCGCCACTTGTGGTGAGAACGCGCCCGTGCGCCTCTGGACGCGGACGCGCGAGTCCGCTCTGATTGCAGGAGACTCGCCTCGGGGGAGGCCCGAATGAAGCGTCCAGGACCCCTTCTCACCCTTCTCGCGGGGCTGGTGCTCGCCGTGTTCATGCTGTCGCTCAACGCGATGACGGGGGCGAAGAACGCGTCGAACCCGTACCGGCAGGCGTCGCCGGGCGTCTCGGTGTCGGCCAGTGCGCCGCCGGGCTCCTCCTCGCCGTCGGCGAGCCCCTCGCCCAGCCCCTCACCCACCCGTAGCCCAGTGCCCAACGCGGATTACGCGGGACGCACCGACGACAACACCTCGGCGGTCGCGGTCTCCCTGCGGGGCGGCAAGGCGATCGCGTACTTCTGCGACGGGCACGACAAGGAGTCCTGGCTCAAGGGCGATGTGCGGGACGACGGCAGCATGAAGCTCACCGGCGCCGACGGCGACGAGCTGACCGGGACCCTCCAGGGCGGCAAGCGGCTCCGCGGCACCGCCGAGGTCGGCGGGCAGCGTTACGGCTTCACGGCCGACCGGGCCGTCAAGCCCTCGGGCCTGTACCGGGCCACGGCCACCGTGCGCGGCGCGAAGGTCGACGGCGGCTGGATCGTGCTGCCGGGCGGCAAGCAGGTCGGCGTCGTCGAGCGGGACGGCACCCCGTCCGCGGCACCGGTGATCGACCCGGAGACCGGCGCCGTGACGATCGACGGACAGAAGATCATCGCGCGCCCCGTCACCCCCTGACCGCCTCTTCCGCAGGGAGCCGTTCATGACCGTGGACCCGAACGCCGCAACCCGGGGCTTCCCCTCTCCACCACCCGCCCGGGGCCCCGGCCCGGCCCGCTATCTCGTCCCGGCCCTGGTCGCCGCGGCGGTCGCGGTCGGTCTCGGCGTCTACGGCAAGGTCCACGACCCGGCGGGAACGGCCTTCAACCTCGCCGGCTTCAGCAGCACGGGCGCGGTGAAGTCCTGGCTGGCGACGACGGCGTTCTTCTTCGCGCTCGTCCAGCTCGTCTCGGCGCTCATGATGTACGGAAAGCTGCCGGGCCCGGGCTGGGCGTCCGCGCTGCACCGGTGGTCGGGACGGATCGCGTTCCTGGTTGCGGTGCCGGTCGCGGTGCACTGCCTGTACGCGTTGGGCTATCAGACGTACAGCACACGCGTGCTGGCGCACTCGCTCCTCGGTTGCTTCTTCTTCGGTGTCTTCAGTGCCAAGATGCTGCTGCTCCGCTGGGAGCGCCTGCCCGGCTGGCTGCTGCCGATCATCGGCGGCCTGGTCTTCACCGTGCTCACGGCCATCTGGCTGACGTCCGCCTTCTGGTTCTTCCGTACGTTCGGAGTGACGACATGACCCACCGCTCGACGCGGCGCACGGTGATCCTCGCCACGGGGGCGTCCGCGCTGCTCGCGGGGTGCAGCCAGTACGGCAGCGGCAACAGTTCCTCGGACTCGTCCCCGAAGGCGTCCAGCGGCCAGGAGCTCGCCAAAACGGGCGACATCCCGGTGGGCGGCGGCACGATCTTCACGGACCAGAAGGTCGTGGTCACCCAGCCGGCGAAGGGCGACTTCAAGGCCTTCTCTGCGATCTGCACGCACCTGGGCTGCACGGTGAACAAGGTCGCGAACGGCACCATCGACTGCCCCTGCCACGGAAGCAGGTTCAGTGTCGAGGACGGGGCGGTGAAGGCCGGTCCGGCGCCGCGTCCGCTGCCCGCGGAGAAGATCACCGTGGAGGGGGACTCGATCCGTCTGGCGTGAGGCGGCCCGTACGCTCCGGGCATGCCTTCCGAGCCTCGCGCACCCCGGGCACCCCAGGTGCCCCCGGCCTCACCCGTGTCACCCGCGCCCTCCGGGGCGGCGGTCCCGGCAGCGGCCCTCAGGCTGGTGCGGGACCACACGATCTACTCCTGTGTGATGGGTTCCCGGGCCTTCGGGCTGGCCACGGACGGCAGTGACACGGACCGCCGGGGCGTCTTCCTCGCCCCGACCGCGCTGTTCTGGCGCTTCGAGAAGCCGCCGACACATGTCGAGGGCCCCGCGGAGGAGCAGTTCAGCTGGGAGCTGGAGCGGTTCTGCGCGCTCGCGCTGCGCGCCAATCCGAACATCCTGGAGTGTCTGCACTCCCCGGTCGTCGAGTACGTGGACGACACCGGGCGCGAACTCCTCGCCCTCCGGCAGGCGTTCCTGTCCCGCCGGGCGCACGAGACGTTCTCCGGGTACGCGCTGGGCCAGCGCAAGAAGCTGGAGGCCGACGTCCGCACGCACGGCGCCCCGCGCTGGAAGCACGCCATGCATCTGCTGCGCCTGCTGATGAGCTCACGCGATCTGCTGCACAGCGGCTCACTGACGATCGACGTCGGGGAGCAGCGCGAGCCGCTGCTGGCGGTGAAGCGGGGCGAGGTGTCCTGGGGCGAGGTCGAGCGCTGGATGTCCCGGCTGGCGACGGAGGCCGACGAGGCGGCCGCCCGCAGCCCGCTCCCGTCCGGGCCGGACCACGCGCGCGTGGAGGACTTCCTGGTCCGGGTCCGCCGCGCCTCAGCGCTCCAGGACCCCGACGGTGGTCCCTAGACCTTCCCGGACACCGTCCCGACCCCCCTGGCCGCCGTTCCGGTCTTCCCCGACGCCGTCCAGGCGGGCCCTGACGACGAAGGCGTGCAGAGCGTCGTACCCCGAGGGGGCGTCCGGGAGCGCCGAGGCCTCCTGCGCCTCGTCGAGGAGGGTGTGCAGCCGCTCCACGTCCTCCTTCACGCGGGCGTGGGGGACGTCCGCGGCCCCGTGCTCCCGCTCCGCCTTCACGGCGATCAGGTCCGGCAGATACGCCGGGGACTCGATCTGCCCTGCCAGGGTGGGCAGATCGGCCTGCACCTCGCCGCTGCGCATCAGGTGGATGCCGGTGAGCAGCACGCGGAAGGTGTAGAGCAGCGGCTTGAGTTCACCGCTCTTCTCGAAGAGCCGCCACTGGGTGGTCGCGAACCCCCGGTAGTGGTGGGCGTGATGGCGGGTGAGGACACAGGGGGCGAGTGAGATCAGTTCGCGGTGCCCGTCGCCGGTGCGCACGACGAGCGGCGAGAGCAGTTGCTCCAGCACGTAGCCGTTGCGCCGCAGCATCAGCCGTACGAACTTGCGCAGGTCGTGGGTGACCAGGTCCATCTCGACGCCGCTCTCCCACCACATGCGGGACCGGGTCTCCTCCGGCTCGCGCAGCCCGACCAGGTCGGCCGTCGGCAGCAGATGGACGCCGCGCAGGTCGACGTCGGAGTCGCGCGAGGGAAAGCCGTACAGATGGGCCCCGGAGACGGTGGCGAAGAGCACGGGGTCGGGCTGCCCGCCCACCACGCTCGCGAGGTCGGTGCCGATGCCGAGGACGTCTGTCATCCCTCAAGCATCCCAGAGCGCCCCCAGCGACATGAGGTCGCTCTGGTACTCGATGCGGTCGGCCCAGGCCGTCGGCCAGGCCTCCGAGCCGTGCCAGGCGCCCGCGAACGCCCCGGTCAGGCAGGCGATGGAGTCGGAGTCGCCCGAGGTGCAGGCGGCCCGGCGCAGCGCGGTGACGGGTTCGTCGACGAACATCAGGAAGCACAGCAGGCCGGTGGCGAACGCCTCCTCGGCGACCCAGCCCGCACCGGTCGCCAGGCAGGGGTCGGCCTCGGGCGAGGCGGTGCGCACGGCGTGCCGCAGGTTCTCCAGGACGGCGATGCACTCGTCCCAGCCGCGGGAGATGTACTGCTCCGGGCCGCCGTCCTGGCAGAAGGTCCACAGGTCGCCGAGCCAACGGGAGTGGTACCGGTGCCGGTTCTCGTGCGCGTACGAGAGCAGCAGGCCGATCAGCGCCGACGGTTCGACGCCCTGGCCGAGCAGTCGGACGGTGTGCGCGGTGAGGTCCGAGGCGGCGAGCGCGGTGGGGTGGCCGTGGGTGAGCGCGGCCTGGAACTGCGCGGCGCCCGCGCGCTGTTCCTCGCTGAGCCCGCCGACGAGTCCGACGGGCGCCACCCGCATGTTGGCGCCGCACCCCTTGGAACCGGTCTGGCTCGCCTCCTGCCACCGGAGTTTCTCGTTCTTGAGGAGGTCGCAGGCGACGAGGCAGGTGCGGCCGGGGGCGCGGTTGTTCTCGGGCGACCGGTACCACTTCACGAACTCCTCGCGCACCGGCCGTTCCATCCGCAGCGGGCCGAGCAGACCGCTGTCCATGGCGGTGCGCATCCCCTTCGCCAGCGCCAGTGTCATCTGGGTGTCGTCGGTGACGATCGCGGGCCTCGGCAGCGCCATCTGCCGCCAGGGGCCGCACTTCTCGAGGATGTCGGGCACGGAGTTGAACTCCGTGGGGAACCCGAGCGCGTCGCCGAGGGCCAGGCCGATGAGGGAACCGGTGGCGGCGCGCTTCGCTAGGGTCGTGCTGGTCATCGGGGCCGTCCTTACGAGGTGGGACGCAGCAGGGGTGGATGCAGGACTTTCGCGCCGCCCGCGCGGTAGAGGGCGGCGGGTTTGCCCCGGCCGCCGGTGAGGCGCGCGGCGCCGGGGACCTGTTCGACGAATCCGGGCGTGGCGAGGACCTTGCGCCGGAAGTTGGGCCGGTCGAGCGCGGTGCCCCACACCGTCTCGTAGACCTGCTGCAGCTCTCCGAGGGTGAACTCGGGCGGGCAGAAGGCCGTGGCGAGGCAGGAGTACTCCAGCTTGGCGCCCACGCGTTCGTGGGCGTCGGCGAGGATCCGGTCGTGGTCGAAGGCGAGCGGGCCGAGCGCGTTGAACCGCAGCCACTGGGCCTGCGCCGCGTCGCCGCCGCCGTGCGGTTCGGGAGGGTCGGGCAGCAGCGCGGCGAACGCGACGGAGACGACCCGCATCCGGGGGTCGCGGTCGGGTTCGCTGTAGGTGCGCAGTTGTTCCAGGTGGAGTCCCGAGATGTCCGACAGGCCGGTCTCCTCGGCGAGTTCGCGACGGGCCGCCGCCTCGGCCGACTCGCGGGGCAGCACGAAGCCGCCGGGCAGGGCCCAGCGGCCGGCGTACGGTTCCCGGCCCCGCTCGACGAGCAGCACCTGGAGCGCGCCCGCGCGCACCGTGAGGACGGCCAGGTCGACGGTGACGGCGAAGGGCTCGAAGGCGTACTTGTCGTAGCCCGCGGGTGCCGCGCCCCCCGGCGCACGGCCTTCGCCTGTCACCGCCCCCACGCCCCTCTTTATGGTCAGCCTGACTATGGTCAGTACGACTATAAAGGGAGCGAGGCGGCGTCAACAAGACTTCCGGCCAGGCAAGTTGAGCTCCCGAAGCCGGCTCGGGAGACGGGTCGGCGGGACGGGGCAGCACCTCCGAGGGGGCGACGGCGACTAAGGGCTGTCCCGTAATCCCCGGTGGATCAGCGCGCGGCGTCAGATGCGGTGCATCGCAAGGCGGAGGGTCGTCCTCATACTGGGCGTATTCGGGCGATCCGACAACGCGGCGTGGGGGTCCCCCCTGCTCGAAGAGCTTGGGGGAGTGCCGTAGCTGTCGTTGTGCGCCCGCCGGGGATTACGGGACAGCCCTTAGGTCCCGGCGCGCGACGCCTCCGGCCGCGGGACCTCGTTACGGCCCGTGCCGGGTCCCTGCGCCCGAGCGCGCGCCGGAGCGAGAGCGGCGACGAGCGCTCCGGCGGCGGCGACTCCCGAGGAGACCCACAGCGCCGGACCGCAGCCGTCGACGAAGTCCGCTGCCGAACCGTAGCCCCCGTAACGCGTGAACACGGCCGCGGCGACGGCGATCCCGAAGACCCCACCCAGCTCGCGCAGCGCGTTGTTGACGCCGGCGGCGACCCCCGCGTCGGCGGCCGGCACCGAGGAGGTCACGGCGTTCGCGACGGTCGGGAAGACCATCGAGATACCGACGCCCGCGACGATCAGCGGCAGCACCAGCCGTCCGTAGCCGACGCCGGGCTGCACCTGCCAGGCCAGCAGCCCGAGGCCGGTCGCCTGGAGGACCAGCCCCCCGAGCATGAAGGGGCGGTTCCCGAACCGGTCGGCGAGCGCGCCCGCGAGCGGTGCCACGACCAGCGGCATTCCGGTCCACACCAGGATGCGGACACCGGCCTGCAACGGCGAGTTGCCGAGGCCCAGTTGGAACAGTTGCGTGATCATGAACAAGGAGCCGAGCAGCGACATGAACGTCAGGAAGGCGACGCCGTTGGCGGTGGAGAAGGCTCGCCTGCGGAAGTACCCGAGGGGCAGCATCGGGTAGCGCGCCCCCGACCGCTCCCAGCCGAGGAAGGCCGCCACGAAGACGACTCCGGCGGCCAGCGCGCCCACCACCTCGGCGCTCGCCCAGCCCGCCTGCGGGGCGCGCACCGCCGCCCAGGCCAGGCCGGTCAGCCCGACTGCGGCCAACAGCAGCCCCACGACGTCGAGTTGCGGACGCGGACCACGGCTCTCGCGCAGTTTGAGGGCGGCCAGCGGCAGCATGGCGAGCCCCGTCGGCACGTTCAGCCAGAAGATCCACTGCCAGGACAGGCCCTCGGTGACGGCGCCGCCGAGCACGGGTCCGGCCGCCACACCGAGGCCGGTCACCCCGCCCCAGACCCCGATGGCCACGCCCCGCTTCTCGGCCGGGAACGCCTCGCTGATCAGGGTCAGGGTGAGCGGCAGCAGGACCGCGGCGCCTGCGCCCTGGAGCACCCGCGCGGCGATCAGCTGACCCGGTCCCGGGGCCAGCGCCGCGAGAGCCGAGGCCAGGGTGAAGACGGCGAGCCCGACGACGTACATGCGCCGCCGCCCGAAGCGGTCTCCGAGCGCGGCCCCGGTCAGGGTGAGGCAGGCGAAGACGAGGTTGTACGCGTTGATCGTCCACTCCAGGTCGGACAGGCTCGCCCCGAAGTCGGCCCGCAGGGCGGGCAGCGCGGTGGCCACGACGACCACGTCGAGCGAGCAGAGCAGCGCCCCGAGCCCGGCCAGGACGACGGTCCACACACGGCGTGCGGGCACGGCGGACGGCCGCTGGACGGGGGCGCGTGCGGTGGTGTCGGTCATGACGGTTCCTTCCGTGAGGATCAATCACGGAAGACGGACCGGGCCCGCGCCGAAAAGGAATCGCGGCCGGGGGCTCCGGCCGAGGAACGCGAGGAGCAGACCGTCGGGCCGGGTCCGCGGTGGTACGTCGACCGGGTCGGCGAAGCGCACACCGCGGTCGGCGTCCGCCACCACGAGGTGCGCGAGCGGCAGCAGTCGAGCGGCGAGCGCGGACGGGATCGGCCGTGCCGAGCCGCAGGCGCGCGCGACGTCCCAGCCGTGCACCGCGATCTCCAGGGCGCCGACGGCCACCAGCAGCCCCGCGTCCATGGAGCGGTCCCCCACCGCCGGGACGGGCCGGGCCGCGGACATCGCCGCCCAGGCACCGAGGAGGGCGCCGGCCCGCTCGCGGAAGGCGCTCACCGGATCGGCGGCGGGACCTGCCGGACAGAGCCCGACCCGCCCGTCCGTGACACCTTCGCGGAGCGCCTCCACCGAGTCGTCGAGGTGGTGCAGCAGTTCCCCCAGGTCCCACTCGGCACACGGCGTCGGCCACCCCAGGCCCTCGCGCGGCACCGCCGCGACGCTGCCCAGCGCGTACGCGAGCGACCGCTCCAGCAGCTCTCCGGCGTTCACGCGAGCACCGGGGGCAGGTCGAAGGCGGCGAACAGCGCCGGGTCCAGGAAGACCGTGAGCCGTGCGACGCCGTGCTCCTCGACGGTGATCACCTGCACCGAGTGCGCGCGCAGCACGCCGTCGACCCCGCGCTCGTAGGCGGCCACGGCGGGCTGCCCGTTGGCCCGGACGGGCAGCATGCGGATCCATCCCGTCCCGCGCCCGGCGAGCACCCGTACCCGCAGGAACCGCAGGACGTCCTTCTTGCCACTGAACCATTCCAGGTGGGGCGGCATCTCCAGCTCGACCCCGTCCCTCAGCAGCCCCAGCAGGGACTCCATGTCGGCGTTCTCGAAGGCCCGCACGTAGCGGTCGAGGAGTTCGCGGTCGTCGGCGCCGTCGGGCTCGACCACCAGGTCCTCCTCGGGCGCGACCTCGTCGAGCCGGGCACGCGCGCGCTGGAGGATGCTCTTGACCGCCGCGGTCGACGTGTCGAGCAGGGCGGCCACCTCGGAGGCCCGCCAGGCCAGCACGTCCCGCAGGATGAGCACGGCCCGCTGCCGTGCGGGGAGGTTCTGCAGCGCGGCGACCAGGGCGAGCCGCAGGCTTCCGCGCGCCGCGACGACGGTCGCCGGGTCGACGAGCCTGTCGGGCAGCGGCTGGAGCCAGGGGATGTCCGTCGCGGGGGCCCGCAGAGGCCCCTCGGGCGCGTCTCCCGGCCCGCCGAGCCCGGTGGGCAGTGGACGGCGTCCCCGCCCCTCCAGGGCCGTCAGACACGTGTTGGTGGCGATCCGGTAGAGCCAGGTGCGCAGGGAGGCCCGGCCCTCGTACCCCTCGTAGGACCGCCAGGCCCGCAGATACGTCTCCTGGACGAGGTCCTCGGCGTCGTCGACCGAGCCGAGCATGCGGTAGCAGTGGGCGAGCAGCTCCCGCCGGTACGGATCGGTCAGCCGGACGAAATCGTCGCGGTCCGTCGTCGCGGTCATCGCCGCTCCCTTCGTTTCGTTCCCACGGGGGCGCACCGGGGCACACCGGTGGTCCGTTCACCGGTACAGACCGGCCGGGAGGCGAAAACGAATCGGCCGACCCCGGAGAAGTTCCGGGACCGGCCGTCGTACGCGTGCAGTGTCCGCGGCCCGCTGGATCCGCGCGGGATCCAAGGGCTTACGGAGGACCGCTCAGGGCTACAGACCGACCTCGGCCATGAGCATGCCGACCTCGGTGTTCGACAGGCGGCGCAGCCAGCCCGACTTCTGGTCGCCCAGGGTGATCGGGCCGAAGGAGACGCGCACCAGCTTGTCGACCGGGAAGCCGGCCTCGGCGAGCATGCGGCGCACGATGTGCTTGCGGCCCTCGTGCAGGGTCACCTCGACGAGGTAGTTCTTGCCGGTCTGCTCGACGACACGGAAGTGGTCCGCCTTGGCGTACCCGTCCTCCAGCTGGATGCCGTCCTTGAGACGCTTGCCCAGGTCACGCGGGATCGGGCCCACGACGTGCGCGAGGTAGACCTTCTTCACGCCGTACTTCGGGTGGGTCAGCCGGTGTGCCAGCTCGCCGTGGTTGGTGAGCAGGATGACACCCTCGGTCTCGGTGTCGAGCCTGCCCACGTGGAAGAGCCGGGTCTCGCGGTTCGTGACGTAGTCGCCGAGGCACTGGCGGCCCTCGTTGTCCTCCATCGTGGAGACGACACCGGCCGGCTTGTTCAGCGAGAAGAACTGGTACGACTGCGTGGCGACCGTCAGCCCGTCGACCTTGATCTCGTCCTTCTCCGTGTCGACACGGAGGCCCTGCTCCAGGACGATCTGGCCGTTGACCTCGACCCTGGCCTGGTCGACCAGCTCCTCGCAGGCGCGCCGGGAGCCGTAGCCCGCTCGCGCGAGGATCTTCTGCAGGCGCTCGCCCTCCTCCTCGGCGCCCGGGAAGGTCTTGGGCAACTTGATGTCCGGCTTGCCCGCGTACCGGTCGCGGTTGCGCTCCTCGGTCCGCGTCTCGTACTCACGGGAGCGCGCGGGCTCCGTCCGGCCGCCGCGCTGCTGGCCCTGCTTGGGGCCGCCCTTGGCGCCTCCGCGCGCGGAGGCTCCGCGCCCGGACTTCGGGCCCTCGTGCGTGCCGCCGGGGCCTACGTCGTAGCGGCGCTCCTCGGGACGGGGCTTGCTGGGACGCTTCGGCTGGTCGTCGCGACCCGCCGCGCTCCTCGGCTGGGAGCCGCTCCCGCCCGTCCCGCGTGAGCCGCCACCGCTCGCCCCGCGGGTACCGCCACCGCCGGCCCCACGCGGGTTGCCGCTCCCACGTGAGCCACCGCCCCCGCCGGTTCCACGGGGGCTGTCGCTACCGCGCGAACCGCCACTCCCGCCGGTTCCCCGCGGGTTGCCGCGCCCGCTGTTCCTGCCACTGCCGCTGCCACTGCTTCGCATCAAAGTTCCGTCGTCGTCGTGTCGTCTGCATCTGCATCCGGTGCATCCGGATCGAACGACGGGACCCCTTCCAGCGTCTCGGCTTCGATCGCGTCCGCCTCGGGGAGGAAGGGCGCGAGCTCCGGGAGCTCGTCCAGACCACGCAGGCCCATTCGCTCCAGGAAGTAGTTCGTCGTCGTGTACAGGATCGCACCTGTTTCGGGTTCCGTGCCCGCCTCCTCGACGAGACCCCTCTGCAGGAGGGTCCGCATCACGCCGTCGCAGTTGACTCCGCGGACCGCCGAGACCCTTGATCGGCTGACCGGCTGGCGGTACGCGACGACGGCCAGCGTCTCCAGGGCCGCCTGGGTGAGGCGGGCCTGCTGGCCGTCCAGGACGAAGCGTTCGACGGCGCTCGCGTAGGCGGGACGCGAGTAGAAACGCCAGCCGCCCGCGATCAGTCTGAGCTCGAAACCACGGCCCTGGACGGTGTACTCGTCGGCCAGCGCGCGCAGCGCGTCCGCGACCTGCCGTCTGGGCCGCTCCAGGATCTTGGCGAGGTGTTCCTCGGTGGCGGGTTCGTCCACCACCATCAGGACGGCCTCCAGGGCGGGCCCGAGTTCGAGGTCCGCGGCGGTGCGCGGCCCCGCGGGGGTGTGGGTGGTCTCCTCGCTCACGCCTTCTCCTCCTTGGTCCCGCGCCCCGTGTCGTCCTTCACCGCTTCCGGGAGCCGGTCGAACTCGTCGGTCACCCGGGGCCGGTCGTCGCCCTCTCCGCCCGTCCAGCGCACCATCAGGTCCCCTAGGGCCTCCTCCTGGTCCAGGGCGACGACCTTCTCCCTGTAGAGCTCCAGCAGGGCCAGGAAGCGGGCGACCACCGTGAGAGTGTCCTCGGTGTCCTCGACGAGCGAGCGGAAGCTGGCCTCGCCGAGTTCCCTGAGCCGCGCCACCACGATCCGGGCCTGTTCCTGGACGCTGACGAGCGGCGCGTGGATGTGGTCGACGTACACCTGAGGCCTGGGTTTCGGCTGCATCGCCTTCACGGCGAGCCTCGCGAACCCCTCCGCCCCGATGCTGATGACGACCTCGGGCAGCAGCTCGGCGTACTGCGCCTCCAGGCCGACCGTACGGGGGTAGCGGCGGGCCTCCTCTTCGAGGCGCGCGTTGAAGATGTCCGCGATCCGTTTGTACGCGCGGTACTGGAGCAGCCGCGCGAACAGCAGGTCCCGCGCCTCCAGGAGGGCCAGATCGGCCTCGTCCTCGACCTCGGCGGTCGGCAGCAGCCGGGCCGCCTTCAGATCGAGCAGGGTCGCCGCGACGACCAGGAACTCGGTCGTCTGGTCGAGGTCCCAGTCCGGGCCCATCGCCCGGATGTGCGCCATGAACTCGTCGGTGACCTTGGAGAGCGCCACTTCCGTGACATCGAGCTTGTGCTTGGAGATGAGCTGGAGCAGCAGATCGAAGGGCCCCTCGAAATTCGAGAGCCGCACCTTGAAGACGCCGTCACGGGAGTCGTCGGCGGCGTCGGAGCCCTCGGCGGACACCTCGGCCCCCGGAGCCGGTCCGGACGCCGTCCCTGGCGTCGCAGCCCGCTCGACGTGCGTCCCGGTCGAGGCGAAGGCTCCAGGCGCCTCCACGGGCGCCTCGGACGGCTCCGCGGGCGCCTCAGGCGGCTCGGGCGTCTCAGGCGGCTCCGCGGGCGTCTCGAACGGCTCGACCGGCGTCTCGGGCCCGGCGAAGGCTCCCGGCGCCTCCGCAGGCGCCTCAGGCGGCTCCGCGGGGGTCCCTGGCGCCGGGGGCGGCTCGGTCGGTGTCTCGGGGTCTGCGGGGCTCTCGGCCGCCTCACGGGGCGTCCCGGGCGGCTCGGTGGGGGCCTCGGGTGGTCCGGCCGGCGGGACGGACCGCTCGGACGGGGCCTCGACCGGCGCCGGGGCGGTCCCAGGACCGCGCCCCAGCGCACGCCTACGGCCGCCGGAGGCGGCGGACGGGGGCGGGACGTTCGAGGTCATAGCCGTCGAAGGCTACCGCTACCGCCCGCGCAGCCGTCGTACGAGAATGCTCGCGTCCCCCCGGGATTCCAGATCGGCGAGGACCACGGCGACCGCCTCGCGGACGATCCGTCCCCGGTCGACGGCGAGCCCGTGTTCACCGCGGAGCACCAGGCGCGCGTGTTCGAGGTCCATCAGTTCCTCGGCGGACACGTACACCGTGATCTTCTCGTCGTGCCGCTCCCGCCCGCTGGGCCGGCGGTTGGCGGCGCGCGCCCGCTTGCGGGACGACTGCACCGACGTGGAAGGGGCGCCAGAACCTTCCTGCCCCGGCTGACGCCGCCCCGAACGGTCCGGGGCGCCGCCCCGGCTGCGGGACTCCCCCGCGCCGGACGACTCGGCGCCGGCGGCGACATGTTCGTCGCCCTCGCCGTCACCGCCCTGGACGGGCACCGACTGGGGCGCGTCCTCCCCCGCCGCCGCGTCGCTCTCGCCGGCCGGAGCCGGCACCCGGGCCTCGCCGTTGGTCCGACGGTTGGGGGTGGATGACTGGAGTGCCATGCCCCCGGTGGTACGGAACAGTTCGTCGGCCCCCGGCAGACTCACTCGGCGTGACACCGGGCGAGCACCTCCCTGGCGAGCTGGCGATAGGCGGCGGCACCGACGGAGTTGGAGGCGTAGGTGGTGATCGGCTCGCCGGCGACGGTGGTCTCCGGGAAGCGGACGGTCCGGCCGATCACGGTGTGGTAGACGTGATCGTCGAAGGCCTCGACGACGCGCGCGAGCACCTCACGGCTGTGCACCGTGCGGGAGTCGTACATCGTGGCGAGGATGCCGTCGAGCTCCAGATCGGGGTTGAGCCGCTCCTGGACCTTCTCGATGGTCTCGGTGAGCAGCGCGACACCGCGCAGCGCGAAGAACTCGCACTCCAGCGGCACGATCACCTTGTGGGCCGCGGTCAGCGCGTTCACGGTGAGCAGGCCGAGGGAGGGCTGACAGTCGATCACGATGTAGTCGTAGTCGGCCAGCAGCGGCTTCAGGGCGCGCTGGAGCGTGGACTCGCGGGCGACCTCGCTCACCAGTTGCACTTCGGCGGCGGACAGGTCGATGTTGCTGGGCAGCAGGTCCATGTTCGGGACCGCCGTCTTCAGGAGCACCTCGTCGGCCGCCATGCCCCGCTCCATGAGCAGGTTGTAGACGGTGAGGTCGAGCTCCATCGGGTTGACGCCGAGACCCACGGACAGCGCGCCCTGCGGGTCGAAGTCGACGAGCAGCACCCGGCGTCCGTACTCCGCGAGCGCGGCTCCCAGGTTGATGGTCGACGTGGTCTTGCCCACGCCGCCCTTCTGGTTGCACATCGCGATGATCGTCGCGGGGCCGTGACTGGTCAGCGGACCCGGGATCGGGAAGTACGGCAGCGGGCGCCCCGTCGGGCCGATGCGCTCACGGCGCTGACGGGCCGCGTCGGGCGCGAGCGTGGCCGCGTACTCCGGGTCGGGCTCGTACTCGGCGTCGGGGTCGTAGAAGTGCCCCTCGGGCAGTTCGTCGTAGTCGGCGAAGTGGGTGTGGTTCTCGCCACTTCCGTTGCCGGCCATGGCGTTCACGTGATGGCCATCCATGCTCGGGTGTGCTGTCTGAGTCATCCGGGGACTCTGATGGGCTGCGAAGGTGCGGACAGCGACGGAGCCGACAGCCTCGAGCCCCGTGGGGCTCTGGCCCCGCGCCGGCATTCCTGGTTGACCACCCCCGGGAGTAAATGTCGACTCATTCACAAGTCGTCTTACCTCCTTGGTGACCAGGAAACTTCTCGATAGGTCAGCGTGGCACCATGCCGACGGTTGGCGACTCTATGGCGTGTCACCGGTCCGCAGCAACACAATCCGCCGGACCCGACCCGATGTGTCGGCAACCGAACACCCCTCTGTCAAGGGCGTAAGGCCGTCGCACGGCAGGTTTCACCGGTGTGCGAATCGGTTGAAGAGTTACGTTCGTGGCGAGTTGAACGAGTGTCGCAAAGTGACCCGACACACACCCGGCCGGACCTTGTCGGGCAAGGTCCGGCCGGGTACGCGCTGTTGACGACCCGTGTTGACGTATCGCCTTTTGTCGGCCAGGAGTCGGCCGCAATGTCGACTCCTGGAGCCTTCGGGAGACTCAGCCGAGCAGGGTCTCCAGTTCGAGGTGCTCCAGGCCGTGCGCCTCCGCGACCTCACGGTAAACGACCTTGCCGTCATGGGTGTTGAGCCCCTTGGCCAGCGCGGCGTCGCGGCGCAGCGCCTCGGCCCAGCCGCGGTTGGCGAGCTCGACGATGTACGGCAGCGTGGCGTTGGTCAGCGCGTACGTCGAGGTGTTGGGCACCGCGCCGGGCATGTTGGCGACGCAGTAGAAGACCGAGTTGTGGACCGGGAAGGTCGGCTCGGCGTGCGTGGTGGCACGCGAGTCCTCGAAGCAGCCGCCCTGGTCGATCGCGATGTCGACAAGAACACTTCCCGGCTTCATCCGCGAGACGAGCTCGTTGGTGACCAGCTTCGGAGCCTTGGCACCGGGGATCAGCACGGCACCGATGACGAGGTCGGCCTCCAGGCAGGCCTTCTCCAGCTCGAAGGCGTTGGAGACGACGGTCTGGATCTTCGTGCCGAAGATCTTGTCCGCTTCCTTGAGCTTGTTGATGTCGCGGTCGAGCAGGGTCACGTGGAAGCCCATGCCGATGGCGATCTGCGCGGCGTTCCAGCCGGACACACCGCCGCCGATGACGACGGCCTTGGCCGCCAGCACACCGGGGACACCGCCGGGCAGGACACCCCGGCCGCCGTTGGCGCGCATCAGGTGGTACGCGCCGACCTGCGGGGCGAGCCGGCCCGCGACCTCGGACATCGGGGCGAGCAGCGGCAGCGCGCGGCTCGGCAGCTCGACGGTCTCGTACGCGATCGCCGTGGTGCCGGACTCCAGCAGGGCGTCCGTGCACTCCTTGGACGCGGCCAGGTGCAGGTAGGTGAAGAGCGTCTGGTCCTTGCGGAGGCGGTGGTACTCCTCCGCGATGGGCTCCTTGACCTTCAGCAGCAGGTCGGCGGTGGCCCAGACCTCGTCGGCGGTGGGGAGGATCTGCGCGCCCGCGTGGACGTACTCCTCATCCGTGATCGAGGAGCCGACACCGGCGTTCTGCTCGACGAAGACCTGGTGGCCGTGGCGCACGAGCTCGTGCACGCCGGCGGGGGTGATGGCCACCCGGAACTCGTTGTTCTTGACCTCGCGGGGGATGCCGACCTTCACGTCGATCACGGTCCTTGACTCAGAGGGCTCTGGGGCTATGCATGCCGAGGCGATGCAAGCCAGGCAATGCATGTCATACCCGACGTACGGCAGCACACCGGGAGACACCACGGAAGAACGCGGCGGAGCCAGTCTAATGAAGGGATTCTCTCTGTCTAGCCTTTCAATGCATCAATCTTCAGCGGATGCACTGCGGATTTCGTAGGCGTTAGCGTCGTGTTCCATGTCGGATGCGCTCTCCGGCAGCTCATCTCCCAGCATGCGCTCGGCCGCCGCCCGGTGCAGCCGGGCGGCAGCCGGGTCGCCGAGCCGGTCCAGGGTGTCGGCCAGCCTGAGCTGCAACGCGGCCTGCAGGCGTACGTCGTCCGCGCGGCGCGCCCACTCGACCGCCTCCTGGCAGGTGCGCAACGACTCCTCGGGCCGTCCCGCGTACTCCTGGACGCGCGCCGTCTCGCTCAACGCCCTTGCCTGGGCGGCGACATCACCGTTCTTGCGGTGTCCCGCGACCGCGGCGCGCCAGTTGACCAGCGCCTCGCCGTAGCGGCCCGCGTAGGTGTGCGCGGTGGCGATGCGTCCGTACAGCCGGGCGGCGTCCACGCGCTCGCCGCGCGCGAGCCGCTCGGCGAGCGCCCTGCCGTACCAGTCGGCGGCCCGGTCGTAGTCCCCGAGTTCCTGGTGGGCGCCGCCTACGGATTCCATCGCGCGGCCCGTCGCGTACGGGTCGTTCGCCTCGCGTCCGGCGTCCAGCGCGGCCCGGTAGCGGGCGAGGGCGTCGGTCGTACGGCCGGTCTGCGCGTCCAGGTCCGCGAGATTGAGCAGGGCCGCGGCCTTCTCCCGGGGCAGGTTCCGGCGTTCGGCGACGTCCAGGACGAGACGGTGGATCCCGTACAGCTCGGACGCCGCGGCCTGGGTGCCGAAATGGACGACCATCGCCCGCACGAGGGCGGCCATCAGCCGTCGGGCGAGGGTGTCCAGCTCCCCGTCGGCGACGGCCAGCCGGGCCGAGGCGAGGAGCGCGGGCCGGCGCAGCCGCAGCCAGTCCTCGGCCGCCCGGGGACTGGAGAACCGCAGGGCACGGGGCATTCCGGCGAGCTTCTCGCGGGCCGGCGAGCTGTCGGTCTCGGTGATGGCGCGGCAGGACACCAGGAGGCGTACGGTCCGCTCCAGCATGCGGGCGCGGGCCAGCTGCACCTCGGCGGGCCGGTCATGGGTCTCGACGAGCGCCCTGAGCACTGGCTGGAAACAGCCGGGTACCTCGTACTGCGGCAGCGGTGAGGGAACCGACCGCAGCAGGCCGAGGGCGACGAATTCGTCGAGCGTGGTCTGCGCCACCTGGACCGAGCAGCCGGCCAGCGCGGAGGCGGTGTGCGGGTCGACGAGTCCCGCGGGGGCCAGCGAGAGCAGTCGCAGTATCCGCGCGGCGGTGCTCGGCAGCGAGGCGTACGAGAGCCGGAAGACACGGGCCAGCGGTGTACCGTCCTCGCCCTCGGTGCGCAGGTGCTTGGCGAGATCGGCGACGGCGGAGGCGGGGCGTGCGGCGAGCCAGCCGCCGGCCAGCACCAGCGCGGTGGGCTGGCCCGCGCACAGTTCGACCAGACCCTCGGCGGCGAGCGGGTCGACGGTGACGCGCACCGAGCCGGTGAACTGCTCCAGGAGTTCCAGGGCCGACTTGGTGTCCAGACCGCCGAGCGTGCAGGGGCGGACGTCCGCGATGCCCGTCAGCGGCCCGCCGGAGACGGCGATGACCAGGCAGTCCGGGGAGTCGGGCAGCAGCGCGTCGACCTGCTCGGCGTCGGCGGCGTCGTCGAGCAGGAGCACCGCCCGACGGATCGCCAGGGCCTCGCGCAGCCGCTCGCCGAGGTCGTCGGCGTCGGCTCCGGGGGGTGTGGAGAGTCCGAGGGCGGTGAGCAGTTCCCGCGCGGTGACCTCGGTGGGCACCGGGGTGCCGTCGGGTTCGGTGAGCTTGGCGCGCAGGATGCCGTCGGGGTAACTCTCGGCGACCTGGGCGGCGAGCCGGCCGGCGAGCGCGGTGCGGCCGGAGCCGGGCTTGCCCGCGATGAGCAGCACCCGCGCCCGCGGGGCCTTGCGGCCCGCGATGGTGTCGAGCCCCGCCCGCTCGATGTCCGCCCGGAGTTCCTTCAACTCTCTTGCACGGCCCAGGAACTGACTCTTCGTAGGAGCGGACCCGGCAGCCGGGCGCTGCCCCTTGGCCGACACCTTGGTGCCGCCGTCGTCCACCGCCTGATCCGCCACGGGCCACGCTCCCGTTCCACCGCACGCGCAAGCCCGCCGGGACTCCGGTGCGGGCGTTTCCAGAGCCTAGTTCACGCTCTGCGACGATCCGGGCGGAGCGTGGCGGAGACGTCCCCCGATCGGATCAAGCGATCGTAGGACCGGCAGCCCCGAACGGACGTATACGACCCGTCCGGGGCGGGACGGCGGGACGGCACAGGCGCTCCGGCGGTGTGACCGGCCCTCGAAGGGACCGTCCGGCAGCGGGACGATGCCCCGGCGGTCGCCCCCGGGAGACGGAATCAGGCCCCGGAGGGACCCTCCGGAGGCGGGATCAGGCCTCGAAGGGGCGTGCGGGCCACGGCGCCCCGGCCTCACGCAGCGCGTCGAGTCCGGCGCCCTGGCGCGCGGCGACGAGCGAGAGGACACCCACGACCAGGCAGTTGTTGTGCAGGTCGCCGGCGAGCACACCGCCGACGAGTTCGTCGAGCGGGACGCGGGCGAGCTCCATGTCGGCCTCCTCGTCCTCGACCTCGAACCGCTCGCCCTGCGCCTCGGACAGCTCGCGGGCCAGGAAGATCCGGATGGCCTCGTCGCAGCCGCCGGGCGTGGTGTAGACGTCGGTCAGCACCCGCCAGTTCTCCGCCTTGACGTGCGCCTCCTCGTACAGCTCGCGCTGGGCGGCGTGCAGCGGGTTCTCGCCGGGGATGTCGAGCAGGCCCGCCGGGATCTCCCACAGCTTCTGGCGTACCGGGTGGCGGTACTGGCGCAGGACCAGGACACGGTCATCCGCGTCCAGGGCGAGTACGGCCACGGAGCCCGGGTGGACCTGGTAGTCGCGGCGGACGACCGATCCGTCGGGCATGACCACGTCATCGGTGCGCACCGAGGTCTTGTTGCCCTTGAAGGGGGTCTCGGTCGCCCGGACCTCCCACTCCTCGGGGGTGTCCTTGATCGTCATGGCCTGTCCTCCCACACGCAAAAAGAGTCCGGTCCGGTGACGGAACCGGGGCACGCGCCCGCGGGAACACCCGCGGACCCGCACCCCGGTCACCGTACAACCTGATGCCGCTTGGCCTTACTTGGCCCTACTTGCCCGTCTTGCGCGCCACCGCGGCCTTGACCAGGCCCGCGAAGAGCGGGTGCGGACGGGTCGGGCGCGAGCGCAGCTCGGGGTGCGCCTGCGTCGCCACCAGGTACGGGTGGACATCGCGCGGGTACTCGACGTACTCGACGAGCTTGCCGTCCGGGGAGGTGCCGGAGAACTGCAGACCGGCCTTCTTCTCCAGCTCGGCGCGGTAGGCGTTGTTCACCTCGTAGCGGTGACGGTGGCGCTCCTCGACGTACTCCTTGCCGTCGTACACCTCGCGCACGATCGAGCCCTCGGCGAGCTTGGCCGGATACATGCCCAGGCGCATGGTGCCGCCCATGTCTCCCTCGCCCGCCACGATGTCGAGCTGCTCGGCCATCGTGGAGATGACCGGGTGGCCGGTGCCGGAGTCGAACTCGGTGGAGTTGGCGTCGGGGATGTCGGCCAGGTTCCGCGCGGCCTCGATCACGATGCACTGCAGGCCGAGGCACAGGCCGAGCAGCGGGATCTTGTTCTCGCGGGCGTACTGGATCGCGCCGACCTTGCCGGAGACACCGCGGTCGCCGAAGCCGCCGGGGATGCAGATCGCGTCGACGTCGCCGAGCTGCTTGGCCGCGCCCGCCGGGGTCTTGCAGTCGTCCGAGGTGACCCACTTGATCTTGACGCGGGCCTTGTTGGCGAACCCGCCGGCGCGCAGCGCCTCGGTGACCGAGAGGTAGGCGTCGGGCAGGTCGATGTACTTGCCGACGAGCGCCATGGTGATCTCGTGGACGGGGTTGTGGACGCGGTCGAGCAGGTCGTCCCAGGTCGCCCAGTCCACGTCGCGGAACGGCAGGTCCAGCTTGCGGACGACGTAGGCGTCGAGGCCCTCGGTGTGCAGGACCTTCGGGATGTCGTAGATCGACTTGGCGTCGATCGCCGCCACCACGGCGGCCTCGTCGACGTCGCACATCAGCGAGATCTTGCGCTTGATGGCGGTGGGGACCTCGCGGTCGGCCCGAAGGACGATCGCGTCCGGCTGGATACCGATGTTGCGCAGCGCCGCGACCGAGTGCTGCGTCGGCTTGGTCTTCAGCTCGCCCGACGGGCCGATGTACGGCAGGAGCGAGATGTGCACGACGAAGACGTTGTCGCGGCCGACCTCGTGACGGACCTGGCGGACCGTCTCCAGGAACGGCAGCGACTCGATGTCGCCGACCGTGCCGCCGACCTCGGTGATGACGACGTCGACGTCGTCGGTCGCCATCCGGCGGATGCGGTGCTTGATCTCGTTGGTGATGTGCGGGATGACCTGCACGGTGTCACCGAGGTACTCGCCGCGCCGCTCCTTGGCGATGACGGTGGAGTACACCTGGCCGGTGGTCACATTGGCCGAACCGTCCAGGTCCACGTCGAGGAAGCGCTCGTAGTGCCCGATGTCCAGGTCGGTCTCGGCGCCGTCGTTGGTGACGAACACCTCGCCGTGCTGGAACGGGTTCATGGTGCCCGGGTCGACGTTCAGGTACGGGTCGAGCTTCTGCATCGTGACCCGCAGACCCCGCGCCTTGAGCAGCGCGCCCAGGCTGGAGGCCGTCAGTCCCTTGCCGAGGGAGGAGGCGACACCCCCGGTGACGAAGATGTGCTTGGTCGTCGTGGCTGTGCTGTTTCGAAAAGCACTGGGCGGCATGGCCAAGAGGGGGCTCCCGTGGTCGCGGTCTGGGGTGCGTGCCGGCGTGGGACCCGGAGATTTCCGGGGGTGCCGTCGCTGCGGTTCGGGGGTTTCTTGCCCACCGGTCCACGGGCTACCAGGGTATCAGCGACCGGACGAGGCTGCTTCCGGCCACGCTCCGCGCACACCTGGGCACACACCCCGCACACCGCTCACTCGATCGGCTCAGCCGGGTTGCCCGGAGCAGCACGCGGATCTTCCACGTGCGTCGTATCCTGCTCGGACACTCGCTGCCGAGCCTGTCCGGCACACGGCACCATCCCGTCCGTATCCGGAACAAAGAGGGCCTGTCAGTTCGTTTCGAGACGACAATCGCATCGCCCATCGCAACCGACAACTGACGTTTCGCAGCGACGCAGGACGGACGTCCCCCATCATCGACGTTCCGCAGTTACCGACTCCCCATTGCCTAGATTTCCGCAGTACCTACGTTCCCTTTGACCGCAAGAGCGACCGCCCCGCGCAGGGGCGCCGTGGCCGTTCGACTGGAGATGCACGTGGCCGGGCGCATCGAGGACTACGCACTCATCGGAGACATGCAGACAGCCGCGCTGGTCTGCCGGGACGGCACAGTCGACTGGCTGTGCCTGCCCCGCTTCGACTCCCATGCCATCTTCGCGGGACTGCTCGGCACGGAGGAACACGGATTCTGGCGGCTCGGGCCCGCCCACGCGGCCGACGCCCAGCCGCCCACCGCGGCGCGCCGCCGGTACCGCGGCGACTCGCTGATCCTCGAATCCGAGTGGGACACACCCCGCGGCACGGTCCGGGTGACCGATTTCATGCCCCCGCGTGACGGCGCGCCGCAGCTGATCCGGATCGTCGAGGGCGTCACCGGCCGGGTGCCGATGCGCTCCGCGCTGCGGATGCGTTTCTCGTACGGCCGTGTGGTGCCCTGGGTGCACCGGCACGAGGGGCGCACGGTCGCGGTCGCCGGACCGGACTCGGTCTGGTTCGACACGGACTGCGAGACGTACGGCAAGGATCTGACCACGTACGCCGACTTCACGGTGGCGCCGGGCGACCGGATCGCCTTCACGATCTCGTGGGAGCCCTCGCACAAGCAGCCGCCCGCGCTGCCCGAGCCGGAGCAGTCCCTGGAGGCGACCGAGGAGTTCTGGCGCGACTGGGTCGACCAGTGCACGTACCACGGCCCCTACCGCGAGGCCGTCGTCCGCTCCCTGATCACACTGAAGGCCCTGACGTACGCGCCCACGGGCGGCATCGTCGCCGCGCCCACCACCTCCCTCCCGGAGGAGATCGGCGGCGTACGCAACTGGGACTACCGCTACACCTGGCTGCGCGACGCGGCCATCACCCTCTCCTCGCTGCTGCGCACCGGCTACCGCGAGGAGGCCCGCGCCTGGCGCGAGTGGCTGCTGCGCGCGGTCGCGGGCGACCCGGAGAACCTCCAGATCATGTACGGCATCGCGGGGGAACGGGAGTTGGGCGAGGCCGAGCTCGACTGGCTTCCCGGGTACGAGGGTTCGGCGCCCGTCCGGGTCGGCAACGGCGCCGCGCACCAGCTCCAGCTCGACGTCTACGGCGAGGTCACCGAGGCCCTCCACCTGGCCCATATGACGGGCCTTTCCCGCAACGACTACGCCTCGCTCCTCCAGTTGAAGCTGATCCGCTATCTGGAGGACCACTGGGACCAGCCGGACGAAGGAATCTGGGAAGTCCGGGGCCCGCGGCGGCACTTCGTGCACTCCAAGGTGATGGCCTGGGTCGCGGTGGACCGCACCATCAAGCTCATCGAGTCCGGGGACGCCGACGGTCCGCTGGAGAAGTGGCGCGAACTGCGCGACGACATCCACCGGGACGTCTGCGAGAAGGGCTACGACAAGGAACGGAACACGTTCACCCAGTCGTACGGCTCGCGGGAACTCGACGCCTCGCTGCTGCTGATCCCGCAGATGGGCTTCCTGCCGCCGGACGACAAGCGTGTGATCGGCACCATCGAGGCGATCCAGCGCGAGCTGTCCACCTCGGACGGCTTCATCCTGCGCTATCCGACCTCCGGCGAGGACGCGGGCGTGGACGGTCTGGAGGGTGACGAGGGCGCCTTCCTCGCCTGTTCGTTCTGGATGGCGGACGACCTCGCGATGATCGGCCGGGTCGACGAGGCCCGCAAGCTCTTCGAGCGGCTGCTGGCCCTGCGCAACGACCTCGGCCTGCTGGCCGAGGAGTGGGACCCGCGTCTGCAGCGCCAGGTCGGGAACTTCCCTCAGGCCTTCAGCCACGTTCCGCTGATCGACACGGCCCTGCGGCTGACGGCGAGCGGGGCGTACGGCGGCTGAGCCCGCCCGGAGCGGGTGCGCCGGACGGACGGACCGTCCCCGGCGCACCCCGTCCGCCGTACCCGCCTCCGGCGGCTGGCCGCCGTGAAGGCCGAGTCCGACCCGGACAACGTCTTCCGCTTCAACCACAACATCACCCCGGTACGCGCGGCCGCCTGACCGCGCCGCCCCCGGCGCTCCGGCCCCCGACCGTCGCCCATCGCCGGTCGTTCGTCGCCGGTCGGGGGCCGGAGATGCCCCGGGAACCCGTCCGCGGGTAGCGTCCGCTGCATGGACAGCCGTTACGACACCCAAGGCGCCGGAATCACCGTGCAGCGCGCCCTTGAGCTGCCCGGACTGCGCAGCGGGCTGCCGGAGATCATCGCGGGGGCCGACCGGCTGCAGCGGACCGTGCGCTGGGTGCACGCCGGCGAGGTCCCGAACATCGCCTCGCTGCTCAAGGGCGGCGAACTGCTGCTGACCACGGGATACGGTCTCGGCACGCGTCCGGCCGACCAGCGCGCGTTCGTCCGCACCCTGGCCGAGCGCGGGATCGCGGCGCTCGTCGTGGAGCTCGGCCCGCGCTTCACCCGGCTGCCGGCCGCGCTCGTGGAGACGGCGCGGTCCACCGGCCTGCCGCTGGTCCAGCTCCACCGCGAGGTGCCCTTCGTGACGGTCACGGAAGAGGTCCACACCGAGATCGTCAACGGCCACTACGCACTGCTCCAGCAGGCCGAGGAGGTCCACCGGCGCTGCACCGAGGCCCTGCTCGGCGGCGGCGGAGTGCCTCAAGTCCTGCGTATCCTCGCCGACTTCAGCGGCAACCCGGTCTTCCTGGAGTCGGCCGACGGACAGCTCCTGTACGCCGCCGGAGCAGGGTCCGCGGGCGCCGACCCGCTCCAGGTCTGGGAGGGGCTGCGCGGCCAGCACAAGGAGGACCCGCCCGCGGGAACCACCCTGGTCGACGTGCCCGGCGGTGGCCCCGGCACCGGCTCCGTACGCGCCCGCCTGGTGCTGCTGCCGGTCGGCGCGCCGGTCGCCCCGGTGCACCGGATCGCCGCCGAGCGGGCCGCGGGCATCCTGGCCGTCGTGCTGATGCAGGCCCGCCAGGAGGAGGAACTGGCGGCGCGGGGGCGCGGCGACTTCCTGACCGACCTGGCCGAGGGCCGTATCGAGGCCGAGGACGCGCCCGCGCAGGCCCGGGTGCTCGGTTTCAAGCCCGGCACCGGCCCGCTCCTGCCGGTCGTGATGCGACTCGCCGACGGTCTGGCCCCCGGTGGCGGCTGGGCGGTCCTGGCCCGCGCGGTCGCCGAGGAGCTGGCGTCGGTGGGTGTCCCGGTCCTGCTGGGCGTCCGCCCGGTCGAGGGGCGGGTCCCGCTGCTGCTCGGCCTGCGCTCGGAGTCGGAGCGGGCGGCCGTCGCGGACCGTGTCGCGGCGGCGCTGCGCGCCGGGGTGGAGCGCGCCGGCATGCAGCGGCCCGGGGCGCAGCCGCCGGTAGTGGTGGTCGGCGTCGCGGGCGGCTGGGCGGCCGCGTCGGCGGGGCTGCGGCACGCGGCGGAGACGGCCACGGCGGCACAGGGCCTGACGGACCGCCCCTGGTACGACGCCCGCCGTCTGGACATCGACCTGTTGCTGTGGCGGCTGCGCGAGCACCCCGACCTGGCCGCCTTCGTGGAGCGCGCGATCGGTCCCCTCCGCGACCACGACCTGCGCTCCAAGCCGCCCCTGCTCCCCACCCTGCAGACGTACCTGGCGCACGCGGGCCGCAAGGCCGAGACCGCCCGCGAGCTGCACCTCAACCGGCAGACCCTCTACAACCGGCTCGCCAGGATAGGCGAGTTGCTGGGCACTGACCTGGACGACCCGCAGACGGTACTGGCGTTGAGCCTGGCACTGCGGGCGCGCCGGCATGTTCCCTAGGGCGTGTTTCGGCCCAGCGGTCGGGGCTGGGTGAACTCGTCGTAGACGCTGAGCACTTGGGCGACGGTCTCGTCCTCGGTCGGCCAAGTGGCGGCCTGCCGGGCACCCTTCTCCCGCAGAACCTGGCGACGCTCCGGATCGGCGAGCAGTCGTACGACGGCGTCGGCGAGCGCCTTCGCGTTCCCGTAGGGGACGAACTCGGCCGCGTCGCCGACCATTTCGGGGATGCCCCCGACCGCTGTGGCGACGAGCGGCACACGCGCGTGCAGGGCCTCCTGCGCCAGCACCGAGCGGGACTCCCACCTGCTCGGCAGCAGCGCGAGGTCCGCGGCCGCGATCAGTTCCGTGATGTCGTCGCGGCGCCCGACGAGCCGGACCGGCAGTTCCTCGTCCTCGATCCGGCGCTGGAGAGCGGCGCGCAGCGGCCCCTCCCCCGCGATCACCAGCAGCGGCACGGGATCGAGCCGGCACCACGCCGTCGACGCGTCCAGCAGGGTGTGATAGCCGCGGTGCCGGTCGAGCGAACCCACCGCCATCAGCAACGGCCGGTCGGTGGAGCCGAGTTCGGCCCGCGCCTTGTGCCGGGACCGGTCGGGTTCCGCGGGCTCGACGGGCGGGCGCGGCGCGGGCAGCGCGACGGCGGCGAGTCGCGCGTCACGCGCTCCCCGGCGGCGCGCCCGGTCCACCAGGTCGGACGAGGTCCCGAGCACCACGGCGGCGGCTCTGGCCACCCGCCGCTCAAGGAGCCGCAGTACGTGGGCCCGCGCACCGTCGGCCTCAGAGCGGGTGTGCCAGGTGACGACGAGGGGAACGCGCCGCCCGCTCAGCGCCAGCGCCGCCCGCAGCGCCGCGTGCAGCCCGTGCGCGTGTACGAGATCGGCGTCCGCGCAGGCGGCCCGCAGCGCGGACACGGAGGCGGGATCACTGCTGCGGGGCACCGGAACGTGGTGCGCGCCCACTCCGGTGAACCCGTACACGCGGTCGGCCTCGGCCGGAGCGCACACGGTGACCCGCACCCCCCGGGCGACCAGGCCCGAGGCCAGCGACCGCACATGCGCGCTGCTGCCCGCGCTTCCGCCGCCGAGCACCTGTACGGTGCGCAGCGGCGACTGGCCGTGCGGTGAGTGGCTGCTCACGTGGCTCACGTGGCCGGGCTCCTGATTCGGCGTCGGACGGTCACGAGGAAACGTACAGAGGGTCGGGCGGAGGGGGGTTCACCGCACGTCGTGCACCGCGTACTGACGCCAAGGATGCCAGGCCGCTCGGACGTTCCGGCACCGCCATCACGACGAGGGCACGTCAGACGGGGCAACCCTGCGACGACGATCACCCTCACGAGTGACGTGTAGCCCATCCGGTGACGGCGGAACCACACCGGCAGACTCCCGGCACCCGCAACCACCCAGGCATCGCGGGCCCTCCGACGCCCAGAAGCCCCCTCCCGCCTCGCAAACCATCCAGGTCATCGAAAACGCGCCCTCGCACCACAGGGCACGCCCGCGGCGAAGATCCGCCTCCGCACCACGAGGCATCTCCCACGGCGGGAGTGCGCCCTCGCACCACGAGGCGCGTCGCACGGCGGGCGGCGCGTCGCGGGCCGTTCACTCCCCGGTTCGCCCCAACGTCCTCGCCGCCCGACTGACCTTGTCCCCGAGGACCGTCGCGGCCACCAGCGCCGCCGCGTGGGCGGCGAGACCCGCCCGCCCGTTGCCCAGGGCGACGGCGGTACCCAGCGTCGCGCCCAGGGCGTGGGCGCCCGTGTCACCGATCATGGCGCGCTCGCCGAGGTCGTCGGCGAGTACGGCGGCCACGGCGCCCATCGCCACGGCGGACAGTCGGCCCGCGGGCCCGCCGCGCAGCACTCCGGGCACGCCCAGCGCGAGGACGGCACCGGCGGCCCGCCCCGGCCGCACGTCGACAAGGTTGACGAGATGCGCGGTACCGGCGATCACGACCCCCGCGAGCAGTCTGTCGACGGGCCGCTCCTTGAGAACCGCGCCTGCCGCCAGCCCCGCCGCCGCGATCCCGAACAACTTGACCGCCCCGCTGGTCACTTCACCGCCGCGCAACGCCCCCAGATGCGCCCGGAACCCCCGCCGGGGGTCCTCCGCTCCGGCGACATCGTCGTACGCCCCGCAGACACCGGCGACGGCGACGGCCAGCCCGGCGGCGGGGTGGACGCGCGCGGCCCCGAACGCCGAGCCCACGGCGGTCGCGGGGCCCGCGTACAGCCCGACGGTCCGCCCGGCGTAGTTGGCGCGGGTCCAGCGGGCGGCGCCGCCCGGCGGGCGGGACCGCAGGGCGACGAAGCACGCGCGGGTGACCGCGGCGGCGGTACCGAATCCGGCACTCCGGCCCATACGCATGATCATGCGATCACCCTAGACGGGCTCGCGCGACGGTCCGGACGCCGGGGCCACGGGGCGACATGAGCGGCCGCGCAGGGCGGACGAGCGGCCAGGGCGGAATCCGCTCGGCGGGCGGCCCGGCCACGCGGGGCGGGCCGCCCGGTCAGGCCTGTCCGGCCTGACCGACCCTTCGCGTCGCAGCGGGCGACGGCCCTCCGGTGCCGTGTGTCGCACGGTGGAGAGCCGCCCCCGATCCGGGCGTACGCGGGCGTGCCCGACAGCGCGGCGAGACGCGGTGCCGGGCGCCGTGTCTCCGGCCATGATCGACCGGACGACCGGTCCTAGCCGTCGGAGCGGGCCGTTGCGAGCAGTTCCTCCGCGTGGGCCCGAGCCGTCTCGGAGTCCTCCTGACCGGCGAGCATCCGGGACAGCTCGCGGATCCGGTCCTCGCCCTCCAGCACCTTCACGCCGGACCGGGTCACCGACCCGTCGTTCGTCTTCTCGACCAGCAACTGCCGGTCGGCGAAGGCGGCCACCTGCGGCAGATGCGTCACGACGACGACCTGCGCGGTCCTGGCGAGCCGCGCCAGCCGCCGCCCGATCTCGACCGCGGCCTTGCCGCCGACCCCGGCGTCGACCTCGTCGAAGAGATACGTCGGTACGGGGTCCGTTCCCGCGAACACGACCTCCACAGCGAGCATCACGCGTGAGAGCTCACCGCCCGACGCCCCCTTGGCGATGGGCCTCGGCGGCGCCCCGGGATGCGGGGCGAGCAGCAGTTCCACCTCGTCGACACCGGCCGGGCCGTAGGCCACCGTGCGTCCGCCGACCTCCACCCCCTCCGGGTCGTCGGTCTGCCGGAGCTCGAAGGACACGCGAGCGTGCGGCATGGCGAGCGAGGCCAGTTCGGCGGTCACGGCCGCGGCGAACCGCTCGGCCGCCTCGGTACGGGCGTCCGTCAGCGCCTGGGCGAGTCCGCCCAGTTCGCCGCGCAGCGCGTCCCGTTCGGCGGTCAGCTCGTCGAGCCGGTCGTCGTCGCCCTCCAGTTCGGTGAGCCGCTCGACGCTCCGCTCGGCCCAGGCGAGCACGGCGTCGATGTCCTCGCCGTACTTCCGGGTCAGCTGGGTGAGGGCGGCCCGGCGCTCCTCGACCGCGGACAGCCGCAGCGGGTCGGCGTCGAGGTCGTCGGCGTAGCCCGCGAGTTCGCCCGCCACATCGCCGAGCAGGATGGCGATCTCGCCGATCCGCCCGGACAGCGTGGCGAGGGCCGAGTCGTGCGACCGTACGGCCTCCAGGGCACGGTGGGCGCCCGCGACCAGTGTGGCCGCGTCGATGCCCTCCGGGTCCTCGGGATTGCCGGCCAGCGCCGCGTGCGCGGCCGTGGCGGCCGATGCGAGCGCCTCCGCGTGACCGAGCCGCTCCGCCTCCGCCGCCAGCTCGACGTCCTCGCCCGCGCGCGGCTCCACGGCCGCGACCTCGTCGAGTCCGAAGCGCAGCAGGTCGGCTTCCTGGACCCGTTCCCGGGCGCGCGTGGTGATCTCGTCCAGCTCGGCCGAGATGGCCCGCAGCCGGCGGTAGGCGCCCGTGTACTTGGCGAGCGGCACGGCGACCGCGTCACCCGCGTACCGGTCGAGGGCCTGCCGTTGCCGGGACAGCTTGAGCAGCCCCTGCTGGTCGGTCTGGCCGTGCACCGCCACGAGTTCGTCGGCGAGTTCGGCGAGCACGCCCACCGGCACCGAGCGCCCGCCCAGGTGCGCGCGTGAGCGCCCCTCGGCGGAAACGGTACGGCTGATGAGCAGAACACCGTCTTCGAGCTCGGCGCCCGCCTCCTCGGCCCGTACGACGGCCGTCCCGCCCGCGGGTACGCTGATCCGCCCCTCCACGACCGCGCTCTTGGCGCCGATCCTCACGAGGGCCGGGTCCGCGCGCCCGCCCAGCAGCAGCCCGAGGCTGGTGACCACCATCGTCTTGCCCGCGCCGGTCTCACCGGTCACGGCGGTGAAGCCTGGTGACAGCTCGACGACCGCGTCGTCGATGACTCCGAGCGACCGTATCCGCATCTCCTCCAACACGTCCCCGACCATACGAGGTTTTCCCAGCCCCGTGCGACGCCGCCCCCCGCAAAGAGAACCGAGCGTTACCTTCCGGGGGTGGTCTCGTTCGCCGAGGACCCGCGTGGAAGTGCCCCGGCACCCGGGCAGAACCGGGTGCCGGGCGCGTTTCTAGTGCGGTGCTCCGCGCCACCCGGAGACCGGCAGCGCGAACTTGGCGACGAGCCGGTCGGTGAAGGACGCGTGGTGCAGCCGGGCAAGCCGCACGGGCACGGCGCCGCGCCGCACCTCGACGCGCGCGCCGGGCGGCAGCTCCACGGTCCGCCGCCCGTCGCACCACAGCACGCCCGGCGGGACGTGCGGCAGCACCTCCACCGCGAGCACCGAGTCCGGTGACGTGACCAGCGGCTTGGCGAACAGGGCGTGCGCGCTGATCGGCACCATCAGCAGGGCCTCGACCTCGGGCCAGACCACGGGCCCGCCCGCCGAGAAGGCGTAGGCCGTCGAACCGGTCGGGGTCGCGCAGACGATCCCGTCGCAGCCGAACCCGGTGACGGGCCGCCCGTCGATCTCCAGCACCACTTCGAGGAGCTTCTCGGCGGACACCTTCTGCACGGCCGCCTCGTTCAGCGCCCAGTCGGTGTGCACGATGTCGCCGTTGCGGTGCACGACGACATCGACCGTCATGCGCTCCTCGACCTCGTAGGCCCTGGTGACGACCCGGTCGACCACCTTGTCCAGGTCGTCGCGCTCGGCCTCGGCGAGGAAGCCGACCCGTCCGAGGTTGACGCCGAGCATCGGCACCCCGGAGGCACGGGCGAACTCGGCGCCGCGCAGGAGCGTTCCGTCACCGCCGAGGACGATGAGCAGCTCGCAGCCGTCGAGGCACTGCGGAGTGGCCTCCTGGACCAGTTCCACCTCGTCCGGCAGCGGCAGATCGGCAGCCTCGGCCGCCAGCACCCGTACGCCGATCCCGGAGCGCAGCAGCCCCTGGACGACCAGTTCGGCGCTGCGGATGGCTGCCGGCCGCCCGGTGTGGGCCAGCAGGAAAACTGTACGAGCTCGGGTCTGTGTCAACGCGGCCCCTCCGCCACTGCACGGTCAACGTCGGCCGGGTCGAGTTCGGGTGCCCCGGCACGCAGCCACAGAAAGTACTCGACATTGCCCGAGGGTCCGGGCAACGGACTTGCGGTGACGCCCTTCACTCCGAGCCCCAGTTCGTGGGCCCGCCCCGCCACACCGCGCACGGTCTCGGCGCGCAGCTCCGGGCTGCGCACGACACCGCCGCTGCCCAGCCGGTCCTTCCCCACCTCGAACTGCGGCTTGACCATCATCACCAGGTCGGCATCCGGCGCCGTGCACCGCGCGAGGGCGGGCAGCACCAGTCCGAGCGGGATGAAGGACAGATCCCCGACAACAAGGTCCACGGGCTCCCCATCGATCGCCTCCAACGTCAACTCGCGTACGTTCGTACGGTCCTTGACGGTGACGCGTTCATCGCTCTGGAGAGACCAGGCGAGTTGTCCGTATCCGACGTCCACGGCGACGACGTGGGCGGCGCCCGCGCGCAGCAGGACGTCGGTGAAGCCCCCGGTGGACGCGCCGGCGTCCAGCGCCCGCCGCCCCTCGACCTTCAGGCCCTCGGGCACGAAGACGGCGAGCGCGCCGGCGAGCTTGTGTCCGCCGCGCGAGACGTAGTCGGGGTCGTCGTCGTCCTTGCTGACCACGATCGCCGCGGCGGTCTCGACCTGGGTGGCGGGCTTGGTCGCGAGGGTCTTGCCCACGCTGACCCGGCCCGCGGCGATCAGCTGTCCGGCGTGCTCGCGTGAACGGGCGAGCTTCCTGCGGACCAGCTCGGCGTCGAGGCGGCGGCGTGCCACTCCTGCCACGTTCGGTTCAGCTCCTGCGGTCGTACGGCATGGACGGGTGTGCCCCGAAGGGTCTCATCGAGGGCCGGCGGTCGGTTGACCGGCGGGAGCCGGAACTCCCGGACGGACGTCGAGCGCGGTGAGCGCGTCGCGCAGCCCCCGGTGCACATCCTCGTACACCTCGACATGTCCGTCCGTGGCGAGGTCGTCGGCGTCGGCCAGCCGGTCGAGCCGCTGGTCGACGCCGGCGTCGCCCGAGGGGACGCGCGGGACGTTCAGCGGGGCCGGCGCGGCGGGGTCGTACGCGGGTTGCGGCGCCGCTCCGGCGGGCGGGCCGGGCTCCGCCGCGGTCACGGCCTCGGGGAGCGCGCCCTCGGGCACTGAGTCGTTCATGCCCCGACGCTACCGCGAAGGGCTGCGGTACCGTCGATCACGATGGCGACGACTGAGGAGTGCCGCACCGCACTCGACAAACTTTCGGACAACATGGCGAGCGCCGAAGGCGACGTCCGCACCGCGGCGGCCCTGGACCGCTCGCTGAGCTGCCGTATCACCGACCTGGACATCACCTTCGTCGGCCGGCTCAGGGGTGGCCGGATCGAGGTGCTCGACACGCTGCAGGGGCCGCCCCCGGAGAGGGCCCAGATCCGTCTGACCATGAGCGGCGACGACCTGGTGTCCATGGTGAACGGCGAGCTGAACTTCGCGAAGGCCTGGGGATCGGGCCGGGTGAAGCTGGAGGCGGGCCTGCGCGACCTGTTCCGGCTCAGGACGCTTCTGTAGCTCCGGCTCGGCACGCTTCTGTAGCCCCGGCTCAGGACGCTTCCTCGGCGGCCGTGGCGGCCCTCGCCCGTGCCCTGCGCGCCGCGGGCACCACGAGCGGTGTCCCGGTCTCCGGGTCGTCGATGACCTGGCAGCGCAGCCCGAAGACCTCCTCGACCAGGTCGGCCGTCACGATGTCGTTCGGCGCGCCCTCGGCGACGACCTCGCCGCCGCGCAGGGCGATCAGGTGGGTGGCGTACCGAGCCGCGTGGTTGAGGTCGTGCAGGACGGCGACCAGCGTGCGGCCCCGCGTCTCGTGGAGCTCGGCGCACAGGTCGAGGACGTCGATCTGGTGCTGGATGTCGAGGTAGGTGGTCGGCTCGTCGAGGAGGAGCAGCGGGGTCTGCTGGGCGAGCGCCATCGCGATCCACACCCGCTGGCGCTGACCGCCGGACAATTCGTCGACAAAGCGATCGGCGAGCTCGGCGACGCCGGTCGAGGCCATCGACTCCCGGACCACCCGCTCGTCCTGCGCCGACCACTGGCGCAGCAGACCCTGGTGCGGGTAGCGGCCCCGGCCGACCAGGTCGCCGACCGTGATCCCGTCCGGCGCGATCGACGACTGCGGCAGCAGTCCGAGGGTGCGGGCCACCTTCTTGGCGGGCATCGACTGGATGACCTGTCCGTCCAGCAGCACACGCCCCACCGAGGGCTTCAGCATGCGCGAGAGGGCGCGCAGCAGTGTGGACTTGCCGCAGGCGTTCGGGCCGACGATCACCGTGAACGAGTTGTCGGGGATCTCCACCGACAGCTTCTCCGCGATGACGCGCTGGTCGTAGCCGAGGGTGACGTTGTCGGCGGACAGGCGGTTCACAGTGCTCCTTGGGATGTTCTCGTGCGCCCGGTCGTTCACCCGCGCCGCGCTCTTCGGTCCGCTCGCGGTCGGGTTCGCCGGGCCGCTCGCGGTCGGGTTCGCCTCGACGTTCACACTCGGCCGGGCCGGGCCGCTCATATCCGGCCCGCCTTGCGCTCGGTGACCAGCAGCCACAGCAGATAGACGCCGCCGAGGACTCCCGTCACGACGCCGACGGGCAACTGGTCGGCGCCGAACGCCCGCTGCGAGGCCCAGTCCGCGACGATGAGCAGGGTCGCGCCCATGCACATGGACGGCACCAGATTGGGTCCGGGCGACCGGGTGAGCCGCCGGGCCAGTTGCGGCGCGGTGAGCGCCACGAAACCGACCGGTCCCGCGGCGGCCGTGGCGCCCGCGGTGAGCAGGACCGCGGCCACCATCAGCAGCAGTCGCGTCCGCTCGACGCTCACTCCGAGGGCGTACGACACGTCGTCGCCCATCTCCATCATCCGCAGCCCGCGCGCGTTGCCGAGCACGAGAGGGACGAGGACCAGGCACATGATGAGCAGCGGCCAGACCTGCGCCCAGTCACGGCCGTTGAGGGAGCCGGTCATCCAGACGACGGCGCGGGCCGCGTCGACGATGTCGGCCTTCGTGAGGAGATAGCCGTTGACCGCCGTGACGATCGCGGAGACACCGATACCGACCAGGACCAGCCGATAGCCGTGCACCCCCCGCTTCCACGCGAGCAGATAGATGGCGAGCCCGGTCACGAGGCCGCCGACGAGAGCCCCGAGTGCGACCTCGGTGGCGCTGCCCGAGTACAGCACGATCATGATGAGCGCGCCGGCCGTGGAACCCTGCCCGAGGCCGAGCACGTCCGGGCTGCCCAGCGGATTGCGCGAGATGGACTGGAAGAGCGCTCCACCCAGCCCGAGCGAGGCCCCCACCAGCAGCCCGACGAGGACACGCGGCAGCCGCAGGTCGTGGACGATGAACTCCTGGCTCGCGCTGCCGTCGCCCGCCAGGGTCCTGAGCACGTCACCGGGCGGGATCGGGAAGTCGCCGGTGCCGATGAGCACCACGCTCGCGGTGGCCGCGGCCACCAGCAGCAGCACGACCACGGCGAAGGTGCGGATGTCCAGGCGGACGGACAGCCCGCCGCCGCCCGTGCGGACGGCCCGGACACGGCGGGCGGGAGATGCCGGGAGGCGTTGGGCCCCGGCCGGTCGGATACGTCGGGTCGTCACAGCTGCGCCGTCCTCCGTCGCCGTACGAGAAAGATGAAGACCGGACCGCCGAGCACCGCGGTGACGATGCCGACCTGGAGCTCCGCCGGCCGGGCGACCATCCGCCCGAGGACATCGGCGCCGAGCAGCAGCACGGGCGACAGAACCGTGGCGTACGGCAGGATCCAGCGCAGATCGGGGCCGGTGAAGGAGCGGACGACGTGCGGGACCATCAGCCCGACGAACACGATCGGTCCGCAGGCGGCGGTAGCGGCGCCGCACAGCACGGTGGCGGCGGCCATGGAGAGCGCGCGGGTGCGGTTCAGGTTGGCGCCGAGCGCCCGGGCGGTGTCGTCGCCCATGGCCACCGCGTTCAGCGGCCTGGCGAGGGCCAGCGCGAGCAGCGTGCCGACGGCCAGGAAGGGGGCCACCTGCTTGATCGTCGAGTCGGTCGCGGAGGCGAGCGAACCGACCGTCCAGAAGCGCATCTTGCCCAGCGCCGCGTCATCCATGATCATCACGGCCTGCAGATAGCCGTAGAGCGCGGCGCTGATGGCGGTTCCGGCCAGCGCGAGCCGTACCGGCGTCGCGCCCCGGCTGCCGCCCAGGAACCAGACCAGGGCCCCGACCGCGGCCGCCCCGACGAAGGCGAACCAGACATAGCCGCTCAGCGAGGTGACGCCGAAGTAGGTGATCGCGGTGACGACCGCGGCGGACGCGCCCGCGTTGATGCCGAGCAGACCGGGGTCGGCCAGCGGATTGCGGGTGAGCGCCTGGAGGACGGCGCCGGACAGCCCGAGCGCGGCGCCGACCAGCAGCCCGAGCACGGTTCGGGAGATCCGGTCGCCGACCACGACATCGGAGTAGGTCCCCGAGTCGTGGAACAGGCCGTGCCACACCTGGTCCAGCGGCAGTGCCTTCGCCCCGATCGCCACACTCGCCAGGGCGACCAGCAGCAGGACACCCACGGAGACGAGGAGCCCAAGAGTCCGTATCGCCCGGCGGGTTGGGGGCGCGGGGGCGGTTTCCGCGCGCTGTTCAGGAGGACTGTCGACCAACACGAGGTTAGGTTAGCCTACCCTCGCATCGACGATGATCCGCCCGCACCCCCAGCCGTGACGCCTACAGCCCCAGGCGCGCCAGCGCCTTGCCCCCGTCCAGCTCGCAACCGCCTTCTCCGGCGGCCGTCCAGGCGGCGGCACACAGGGCCCGCAGACCGTCGAGGGCCTCGCCCTCGCCCGTCAGTTCGAGCTCCCCGCTTCCGGCCGTCGCCGTCCAGCCCCCGCAGCGGAACCCGTCGCCGGCCTCGACGACCTCCGGCTGACCGGTGAGCATCCCGCGCAGATCGGCGTCGACATACGTCGGCCGGTGCTGCGGCGGAGCGGCGAGGAGCTGCGCCCCGTCCGTCACGCCGGTGAGGACGAGCAGCGAGTCCACCTCGCCGTTGAACGCGCCCTCGATGTCCGTGTCCAGCCGGTCACCGACCACCAGCGGCCGCTTCGCCCCGGTCCGCAGAATCGTCTCTCGGTGCATCGGGGGCAGTGGCTTGCCCGCCACCTGCGGCTCGGCGCCCGTGGCGATGCGGACGACCTCGACCGCCGCGCCGTTGCCCGGCGCGATCCCGCGTGCGCCCGGAATCGTCAGATCGGTGTTGGAGGCGAACCAGGGCACACCGCGCGCGATGGCGTAGCAGGCCTCCGCGAAGCGCGACCAGGTCAGATCGGGACCGCCGTACCCCTGAACGACCGCGACGGGCTCGTCCTCCGCGGAGTCGACCGGCTCCAGCCCGCGCTCACGGAGCGCGACCCGCAGCCCGTCACCCCCGATGACCAGCACCCGCGCCCCCGCGGGCACCTGCTCGCTGATGAGCCGGGCCACGGCCTGCGCCGAGGTGATGACGTCCGAGGCCTCCGTCGGTATGCCCAGCTCCGTGAGGTGCTCGGCGACGGCGTCCGGAGTGCGCAGCGCGTTGTTGGTGACGTACGCGAGGTGCATGCCGCCCTTGCTCGCCGTCCCGAGGGACTCCACGGCATGCGCGATGGCGAGACCGCCCGCGTACACCACTCCGTCCAGATCCAGCAGCGCCGTGTCGTACGCCTCGCTCAGGGCCTGGCCACTGCCTTCGGGCCGCGTCCTGACGGTCTGGCTCATTGCACATCGCTCCTCGTTCGATCCCTTTGCCCCGATCATCGCGCATGCCACTGACACACTTACGATGCCCCAATGAACTATGCAGGTCCCGAGGAGGAAACACCGGCAGGGAGCGGCCTCGAACTCACCCCGTTCCGAGGCCTGCGCTACGACCCCGACCGGGTCGGCAGCCTGGCCGCCGTGACATCCCCGCCGTACGACGTCATCGTCCGGCCCGACGGACTGCTCGAACTCGAATCCGCCGACCCGTACAACATCGTCCGGCTGATCCTCCCGCAGGACGGCACTCCCGCCGCCCGCAACCAGCAGGCCGCCGACACGCTGCGCCACTGGCTGTCGGAGGGCATCCTGGCAGCCGATCCCGAGCCGGGCCTGTACGTGTACGAGCAACGCGACGGCGACCTGCTGCAGCGGGGCGTGATCGGCAACCTGCGCCTGTCGGAGCCGTCCGACGGCGTCGTCCTCCCGCACGAGGACGTGATGCCGCACGTCATCGCCGACCGCGCGGCCCTGATGCGCGCCACCTCGGCCAACCTCGAACCCCTGCTGCTGACCTATCGCGGCAACGGCTCCGGGGCCGGCACGGCCGCCGTCATCGAACGCACCGTCGCCCGGACACCGCTGCTGTCCACCACCACGGAGGACGGCATCAGCCACCGCCTGTGGGCGGTCACCGACCCGGCGGAGCTCGCGGAGATCCGGACGGATCTCGGCCGGCACCAGGCCCTGATCGCCGACGGCCATCACCGCTGGGCGACCTATCTGCGTCTACGCGCGGAGCACCCCTCGCCGAGCCCCTGGGACTACGGTCTGGTCCTTCTGGTGGACACGGGCCGCTATCCGCTGCGCGTCCGGGCCATCCACCGCCTGCTGCACCGCCTGCCGGTCGCCGAGGCACTGGCCGGCCTGGGCGACTCCTTCCGCGTACGTCACCTCGACGTGCCCCTCGCCGAGGCGCTGGGTGCACTGTCCGAGGCGGCCTCCGAGGGGAACGCCTTCCTCCTCGCCGGCGACGGCTCCTTCCACCTCGTCGACCGCCCGTCGCCGGACCTTCTCGCCCGTACGGTCCCGGCCGACCGGCCGGAGGCCTGGCGCACGCTGGACGCCACGGTCCTGCACGCCGTACTCCTCGACCATGTGTGGGGCATCCCGGAGGACTCCCCCGCGCACATCGCGTACATCCACGACACGAGTGCCACGGTCGAGAAGGCGGAACAGGACGGAGGCACGGCCGTCCTGATGCACCCGGTCCACGAGGAGGTCGTACGCGATCTCGCCCGCCAGGGGGTCACGATGCCGCGCAAGTCGACGTCCTTCGGCCCGAAGCCGGCGTCGGGTCTGGTCCTGCGGGCGCTCGCCCCCTGAGGGGGCACGGACCCGGAAACGCCACGTGGGCGGTGGGACACCTTCCGGTGTCCCACCGCCCACGTGTTTGTCCCGCAGTGTCAGACGTGTCCGACGTCAGCTCTGGGGACGGTGAGGAGCGTCGTCCTCGCGGTCGTCCTCGTCCTCGTCGTCGTCCCTGTCGAGGTCTTCGTCCTCGTCCTCGTCCTCGTCGTCGAGGTCGTCGACGTCGTCCGTGATCCCGTCCGTGGTCACGGACTCGATCTCGTCGTCGTCCTCATCCTCTTCGTCCTGGTGCCCGTCCTCGGCGTGGACGTCCGTCCCGGCCTTGGACGCGCTCGCCTGGCCGCTCCCGGCCTCGTCGTCCTCGACGAGCGCGTCGACGAACTCGACGCCGTCCAGCTCGGCGAGCCGGTCGGAGGCGTCCGTGCTGCTGTCCTTGTCGGACTCGACGGTCTTGGCGAACCACTCGCGTGCCTCGCCCTCACGGCCGGCGGCCAGGAGCGCGTCGGCGTAGGCGTACCGCAGCCGCGCGGTCCAGGGCTGTACGGAGTTCGAGGCGAGCTCCGGGCTCTGCAGCGTGACGATCGCGGCTTCCAGCTGATCCATGTCCCGCCGGGCACCGGCGGCCACGAGCCGCATCTCGACCTGGCTCGCCTTGTCCAGCTTCTGCACCTCGGGCGCCCCGGCCATCTCCAGCGCCTTCTCGGGCCGGCCGAGACCGCGCTCGCAGTCCGCCATCACGGGCCACAGCTCCACGCTGCCGGTCATCCGGCGCGCGGCGCGGAACTCGGCGAGCGCCTCGCTGAACTTCTGGTTCGCGTACGCGGCGAAGCCGGCCGCCTCGCGCACGGCCGCGACACGCGACGCCAGCCGCAGGGCGATCCTCGAGTACGCGTAGGCGCCCTCGGGGTCCTCGTCGATGAGCCGGGCCACCATCACCAGGTTGCGCGAGACCTCCTCGGCAAGGCCCTTGGGCAGGCTCATGAGCTCCTGCCGTACGTCCTTGTCGATCTCCTCGCCGGTGACCTCGTCCGGGATCGGCAGCCGCTTGATCGGCTCACGGTCCCGCTCCCGCTCGTCGCGGAAACGGCCGCCACCGTGCCGGTCGTCGCCGCGCGGCCCACCGCGGCCACGGTCGTCGCGGCCCCGGTCGTCACGGCCTCGGAACCCGCCGCCGCTGCCGCCGCCACGGTTGTCGTCGCGACGGAAGTCGCCACGGTCGTCACGGCGGAAGGGCGGACGGTCGCTGCCGCCGCGGTTGTCGTCACGGCGGAAGCCACCGCGGTCGTCATCGCGACGCGGAGTGCTGGGCCGCTCGTCACGGCGGAAGTCGCTGCCGCCGCGGTTGTCGTCACGGCGGAACCCACCACGGTCGTCGCCACGGCGCTCGTCACGACGGAAGTCGCCGCCGCCACCGCCGCCGCGGTTGTCGTCACGGCGGAAGCCACCGCGGTCGTCATCGCGACGCGGAGTGCTGGGCCGCTCGTCGCGACGGAAGTCGCTGCCGCCGCGATTGTCGTCACGGCGGAAGCCACCGCGGTCGTCATCGCGACGCGGAGTGCTGGGCCGCTCGTCACGGCGGAAGTCGCTGCCGCCACGGTTGTCGTCACGGCGGAAGCCGCCACGGTCGTCATCGCGACGCGGAGTGCTGGGCCGCTCGTCACGGCGGAAGTCGCTGCCGCCACGGTTGTCGTCACGGCGGAAGGGCGGGCGGTCGGCGTCGCGACGGGGGCCACGGTCGTCGCGCCTGTCGTCACGGCGGAAGTCGCCACGGTCGTCGCGACGGAAACCGCCACCGCTGTTGCCGCCGCGGTCGTCACGGGGGAAGCCCCCGCCACTGCTGCTGCCACCGCGGTTGTCGTCGCGACGGAAGCCGCCACCACTACCGCTGCCGCCACGGTCGTCACGACGGAAGCCGCCGCCACCGGTACCACTGCCACCACGGTTGTCGTCACGGCGGAAACCGCCACCACTACCGCTGCCGCCACGGTCGTCGCGACGGAACCCACCACCGCTACCGCCACCGCGGTTGTCGTCGCGACGGAAGCCGCCACCACTGCTGCTGCCGCGGTTGTCGTCACGGCGGAAGCCGCCGCCACCGGTTCCACTGCCACCGCGGTTGTCATCGCGACGGAACCCGCCACTGCTGCTGCCACCACGGTCGTCACGGCGGAAACCGCCACCACTGCTGCTGCCGCCACGGTCGTCGCGACGGAACCCACCACCGCTACCGCCACCGCGGTTGTCATCGCGACGGAAGCCGCCACCACTGCTGCTGCCGCGGTTGTCGTCACGGCGGAAACCGCCGCCACCGGTACCACTGCCACCACGGTTGTCATCGCGACGGAAGCCGCCGCCACTACCGCCGCCGCGGTTGTCATCACGGCGCGGGCTGCTGGGCCGATCGTCACGGTTGAAGGCAGGACGGTCCCCGTCGCGACGCGGGGCGGACGTACGGTCGTCGCGGCGCGGACCGCTCGGACGGTCGTCACGACGGAACGGCGGCCGGCCGCCGCTGTCACGGCCGCCCGCGCCGCCGGCGCCACCGCGGTTGTCGTCACGGCGGAAGCCACCGCGGTCTCCGCCACGGTCGCCGTCACGGCGGTCGTCACGTCGGCCGGAGCCGCCGCGGTCGTTGTCTCGGCGCGGGCCCCCGCGGTGGTCACCGCGGTCACCACTGTCACGACGGCGCTGGTCGCGCTCCGGTCGCTCGTCGGGAGAGTTGGTGGACATGGTGACTCCTGTCATTGGTACCGCAAGTCATTCTCGCGCAGCCGGGTACTCGGCGCGCTTCGGAAAAAACAAAAAGGACCCCTGGTTCCAGCGAGTCGCTGGGACCAGGGGTCCTCCAAAGATTGTTCGGCGGCGTCCTACTCTCCCACAGGGTCCCCCCTGCAGTACCATCGGCGCTGTGAGGCTTAGCTTCCGGGTTCGGAATGTAACCGGGCGTTTCCCTCACGCTATGACCACCGAAACCCTGTCAGACACCTCGTCATGAACGAGGCCTCGAACGGGCAGCGAACAAGCACACTCTTCAATTAAGTAAGTGGAACTGTTCAGCCAGCACAACCGTTCGTTGTCTGGGAACTACACAGTGGACGCGAGCAACTGAGGACAAGCCCTCGGCCTATTAGTACCAGTCACCTCCAGCGGTTGCCCGCCTTCCAGATCTGGCCTATCAACCCAGTCGTCTACTGGGAGCCTTAACCCCTCAAAGGGGGTGGGAATACTCATCTCGAAGCAGGCTTCCCGCTTAGATGCTTTCAGCGGTTATCCCTCCCGAACGTAGCCAACCAGCCATGCCCTTGGCAGGACAACTGGCACACCAGAGGTTCGTCCGTCCCGGTCCTCTCGTACTAGGGACAGCCCTTCTCAATATTCCTACGCGCACAGCGGATAGGGACCGAACTGTCTCACGACGTTCTAAACCCAGCTCGCGTACCGCTTTAATGGGCGAACAGCCCAACCCTTGGGACCGACTCCAGCCCCAGGATGCGACGAGCCGACATCGAGGTGCCAAACCATCCCGTCGATATGGACTCTTGGGGAAGATCAGCCTGTTATCCCCGGGGTACCTTTTATCCGTTGAGCGACGGCGCTTCCACAAGCCACCGCCGGATCACTAGTCCCGACTTTCGTCCCTGCTCGACCCGTCGGTCTCACAGTCAAGCTCCCTTGTGCACTTACACTCAACACCTGATTGCCAACCAGGCTGAGGGAACCTTTGGGCGCCTCCGTTACTCTTTAGGAGGCAACCGCCCCAGTTAAACTACCCATCAGACACTGTCCCTGATCCGGATCACGGACCCAGGTTAGACATCCAGCACGACCAGAGTGGTATTTCAACGGCGACTCCACACGGGCTGGCGCCCGCACTTCACAGTCTCCCACCTATCCTACACAAGCCGAACCGAACACCAATATCAAACTGTAGTAAAGGTCCCGGGGTCTTTCCGTCCTGCTGCGCGAAACGAGCATCTTTACTCGTAGTGCAATTTCACCGGGCCTATGGTTGAGACAGTCGAGAAGTCGTTACGCCATTCGTGCAGGTCGGAACTTACCCGACAAGGAATTTCGCTACCTTAGGATGGTTATAGTTACCACCGCCGTTTACTGGCGCTTAAGTTCTCAGCTTCGCCACCCCGAAGAGTGACTAACCGGTCCCCTTAACGTTCCAGCACCGGGCAGGCGTCAGTCCGTATACATCGCCTTACGGCTTCGCACGGACCTGTGTTTTTAGTAAACAGTCGCTTCTCGCTGGTCTCTGCGGCCACCCCCAGCTCACCGAGTAAATCGGATCACCAGTGATGGCCCCCTTCTCCCGAAGTTACGGGGGCATTTTGCCGAGTTCCTTAACCATAGTTCACCCGAACGCCTCGGTATTCTCTACCTGACCACCTGAGTCGGTTTAGGGTACGGGCCGCCATGAAACTCGCTAGAGGCTTTTCTCGACAGCATAGGATCATCCACTTCACCACAATCGGCTCGGCATCAGGTCTCAGCCTTAATGTGTGACGGATTTGCCTATCACACGGCCTACACCCTTACCCCGGGACAACCACCGCCCGGGATGGACTACCTTCCTGCGTCACCCCATCACTCACCTACTACAGGTCTGGACCGTCGGCTCCACCACTCCCCCTTGCCCGAAGGCTCCGGGGCGGCTTCACGGACTTAGCATCGCCTGGTTCAATGTTTGACGCTTCACAGCGGGTACCGGAATATCAACCGGTTATCCATCGACTACGCCTGTCGGCCTCGCCTTAGGTCCCGACTTACCCTGGGCAGATCAGCTTGACCCAGGAACCCTTAGTCAATCGGCGCACACGTTTCTCACGTGTGTATCGCTACTCATGCCTGCATTCTCACTCGTGAACCGTCCACCACTGCCTTCCGGCGCGGCTTCACCCGGCACACGACGCTCCCCTACCCATCACAGCGGGCGTTGGCCCTATTGCTGCAATGACACGACTTCGGCGGTACGCTTGAGCCCCGCTACATTGTCGGCGCGGAATCACTAGACCAGTGAGCTATTACGCACTCTTTCAAGGGTGGCTGCTTCTAAGCCAACCTCCTGGTTGTCTGTGCGACTCCACATCCTTTCCCACTTAGCGTACGCTTAGGGGCCTTAGTCGATGCTCTGGGCTGTTTCCCTCTCGACCATGGAGCTTATCCCCCACAGTCTCACTGCCGCGCTCTCACTTACCGGCATTCGGAGTTTGGCTAAGGTCAGTAACCCGGTAGGGCCCATCGCCTATCCAGTGCTCTACCTCCGGCAAGAAACACACGACGCTGCACCTAAATGCATTTCGGGGAGAACCAGCTATCACGGAGTTTGATTGGCCTTTCACCCCTAACCACAGGTCATCCCCCAGGTTTTCAACCCTGGTGGGTTCGGTCCTCCACGACCTCTTACAGCCGCTTCAACCTGCCCATGGCTAGATCACTCCGCTTCGGGTCTTGAGCGCGCTACTGAATCGCCCTATTCGGACTCGCTTTCGCTACGGCTTCCCCACACGGGTTAACCTCGCAACGCACCGCAAACTCGCAGGCTCATTCTTCAAAAGGCACGCAGTCACGACGCACTGAGTAAACTCAATGCGCGACGCTCCCACGGCTTGTAGGCACACGGTTTCAGGTACTATTTCACTCCGCTCCCGCGGTACTTTTCACCATTCCCTCACGGTACTATCCGCTATCGGTCACCAGGGAATATTTAGGCTTAGCGGGTGGTCCCGCCAGATTCACACGGGATTTCTCGGGCCCCGTGCTACTTGGGTGTCTCTCAAACGAGCCGTTGATGTTTCGACTACGGGGGTCTTACCCTCTACGCCGGACCTTTCGCATGTCCTTCGCCTACATCAACGGTTTCTGACTCGTCTCACAGCCGGCAGACTGTGAAAGAGAGATCCCACAACCCCTTGCATGCAACCCCTGCCGGGTCTCACACATACAAGGTTTGGCCTCATCCGGTTTCGCTCGCCACTACTCCCGGAATCACGGTTGTTTTCTCTTCCTGCGGGTACTGAGATGTTTCACTTCCCCGCGTTCCCTCCACATACCCTATGTGTTCAGGTATGGGTGACAGCCCATGACGACTGCCGGGTTTCCCCATTCGGAAACCCCCGGATCAAAGCCTGGTTGACGGCTCCCCGGGGACTATCGTGGCCTCCCACGTCCTTCATCGGTTCCTGGTGCCAAGGCATCCACCGTGCGCCCTTAAAAACTTGGCCACAGATGCTCGCGTCCACTGTGCAGTTCTCAAACAACGACCAACCACCCGTCACACACCACTTACGCGGTGTTTCACCGGGGCCGGCACTGAAGGCAGCCTTTCGGCCGTACCTTCAGACACCCAACAGCGTGCCCGACTCTCTTCCTGCTTCCCTCATTCTTTCCACGCCCCGAAGGACAGTACTGGAAGGAGAAGACAGTCAAGAGTGCCGAATAATCAACGTTCCACCCATGAGCAACCACCGTCGAACGTGTGCCGACGTAATGGCCCTGGACCACCAAGCAAGCTTGGCGGCCTAGATGCTCCTTAGAAAGGAGGTGATCCAGCCGCACCTTCCGGTACGGCTACCTTGTTACGACTTCGTCCCAATCGCCAGTCCCACCTTCGACAGCTCCCTCCCACAAGGGGTTGGGCCACCGGCTTCGGGTGTTACCGACTTTCGTGACGTGACGGGCGGTGTGTACAAGGCCCGGGAACGTATTCACCGCAGCAATGCTGATCTGCGATTACTAGCAACTCCGACTTCATGGGGTCGAGTTGCAGACCCCAATCCGAACTGAGACAGGCTTTTTGAGATTCGCTCCGCCTCGCGGCTTCGCAGCTCTTTGTACCTGCCATTGTAGCACGTGTGCAGCCCAAGACATAAGGGGCATGATGACTTGACGTCGTCCCCACCTTCCTCCGAGTTGACCCCGGCAGTCTCCTGTGAGTCCCCATCACCCCGAAGGGCATGCTGGCAACACAGAACAAGGGTTGCGCTCGTTGCGGGACTTAACCCAACATCTCACGACACGAGCTGACGACAGCCATGCACCACCTGTACACCGACCACAAGGGGGGCACTATCTCTAATGCTTTCCGGTGTATGTCAAGCCTTGGTAAGGTTCTTCGCGTTGCGTCGAATTAAGCCACATGCTCCGCTGCTTGTGCGGGCCCCCGTCAATTCCTTTGAGTTTTAGCCTTGCGGCCGTACTCCCCAGGCGGGGAACTTAATGCGTTAGCTGCGGCACCGACGACGTGGAATGTCGCCAACACCTAGTTCCCACCGTTTACGGCGTGGACTACCAGGGTATCTAATCCTGTTCGCTCCCCACGCTTTCGCTCCTCAGCGTCAGTAATGGCCCAGAGATCCGCCTTCGCCACCGGTGTTCCTCCTGATATCTGCGCATTTCACCGCTACACCAGGAATTCCGATCTCCCCTACCACACTCTAGCTAGCCCGTATCGAATGCAGACCCGGGGTTAAGCCCCGGGCTTTCACACCCGACGTGACAAGCCGCCTACGAGCTCTTTACGCCCAATAATTCCGGACAACGCTTGCGCCCTACGTATTACCGCGGCTGCTGGCACGTAGTTAGCCGGCGCTTCTTCTGCAGGTACCGTCACTTTCGCTTCTTCCCTGCTGAAAGAGGTTTACAACCCGAAGGCCGTCATCCCTCACGCGGCGTCGCTGCATCAGGCTTTCGCCCATTGTGCAATATTCCCCACTGCTGCCTCCCGTAGGAGTCTGGGCCGTGTCTCAGTCCCAGTGTGGCCGGTCGCCCTCTCAGGCCGGCTACCCGTCGTCGCCTTGGTGAGCCACTACCTCACCAACAAGCTGATAGGCCGCGGGCTCATCCTTCACCGCCGGAGCTTTTAACCCCCGCCCATGCAGGCAGGAGTGTTATCCGGTATTAGACCCCGTTTCCAGGGCTTGTCCCAGAGTGAAGGGCAGATTGCCCACGTGTTACTCACCCGTTCGCCACTAATCCCCACCGAAGTGGTTCATCGTTCGACTTGCATGTGTTAAGCACGCCGCCAGCGTTCGTCCTGAGCCAGGATCAAACTCTCCGTGAATGTTTACCGGTAATCCGGTGAAACATCATGAGAGCGGAACCGGAGGGAGGAATAATCCCTTCGGTTCACAGCGTCCTCGCTGATGCGCCTACCGGAACAATGCCCGGCAGGACTTTTTCAAAGGAACCTCGTCCCGACCGATCGGCCGGAGACGGGGTATCAACAAATCTGGCGTTGATTTTTGGCACGCTGTTGAGTTCTCAAGGAACGGACGCTTCCTTTGTACTCACCCTCTCGGGTTTTCCTCCGGGCGCTTCCCTTCGGTCTTGCGTTTCCGACTCTATCAGACCGTTTCCGTATCCGATTTCCTCGGTGCTTTCCAGGTTCCCGCTTCCGCGTTTCCCTTTCCGGCGAGTCCGACTCTATCAGATCCTTTCGGGCCTGACTCCCAGTCAGCGGGGTTTGTCCTCGGGCCTTTCAGCGCTTTCGCGTTTCGCGGCCTTTCGACATTCACTACGCTAGCCGATTCCCGCAGCGACTCATAATCGAGTTCCGCGAGTTCGAATTCAGGCATGCAGGCACGCCGAATAAGCCCCCGCTGGAGGGAAGTCGTAGGTAGTGGGTTGGCCGCTCTCGGCTGCTGGCTGAACGCCGTAACCGGTTCAAGCGGCTCGGGCTACATTACGGATCCCCCAGGGGCGCGTCAAGTTGAGCGGCGGCGGGGCGCATGAGCGCGATAGGGGCTCACCGTGGGGTCGTCGGCGACCCAGAAACGCCAGGGATGAACGCCCCCGTCGCCGGAGACTCCGGTGCGCGGTCCGTTGCGTACCTGGTCGGAGTGGACGGGCGTACCCCTGAGCATGGTCAGGGGGGAGCCCGACGGGCCGCAGGCATCCGCTCCGTCGAGTGACCGGTCCACCCCCAGTGCCGTCGCGAGGCGGGCCGGTCCTTTGGCCAGTTCCTTGTCGTTTCGGGCCGAGAGTCGACGTTTACGAGCGAGGTCCGCGCCTTCGGTGACCTCGCCGGCCCGGAGCAGGACCCCACTCGGTCTGCCCTCCGGACCGCACACCAGATTCATGCAGTGCCACATGCCGTAGGTGAAGTAGACGTACACATGACCGGGCGGGCCGAACATCACGCCGTTGCGGGCCGTGCGACCGCGGTAGGCGTGCGAGCCGGGGTCGTCCGGACCGTCGTAGGCCTCGACCTCGGTGAGGCGCAGTTCGATCGGACCGTCCGGGGTGAGTCGTACGAGGATGCGTCCCAGCAGGTCAGGGGCGACGTCCAGCACAGGGCGGTCGAAGAAGTCCCGGTTCAGGGGCGTACGGTCAGGGGCCGCGATCATGGCGTACGAGCGTAGTCCCTCCGCACTGACCGCCGCGGCGCGGTCCGGGGCGGTGCGGCTCGGTCCGGACGGACGCTCGTCGGCGGGGTGGTCAGAGGTCCTCTCCCTTGTAAGGGTGAGGACGCGGAACCGGCCGGGGCCGGATCGCGTTTGTACGGATCAAGGGATCCAGACGGACACAGGACGGAACAGGCGTTGCCTGGGGAGGAAGTGCGACATGGGGTTCAAGCGGCTGCTCGCTAGCTTGGGGGCCGGCGGGGCTTCGGTCGAGACGGTGCTGACCGAGGCGAACACCGTTCCGGGCGGCGTCGTCCAGGGTGAGGTGCGGATCCAGGGTGGCTCGGTCGACCAGTCGATCGAGGGTCTGTCGGTCGGCCTGCAGGCCACGGTCGAGGTCGAGGGCCACGACGACCAGGAGTACAAGCAGAACATCGAGTTCACGAAGCTGCGGCTCGGCGGGGCCTTCGAGCTGCAGGCGGGTGCCGTGCACTCGGTTCCGTTCGGGCTGGAGATCCCGTGGGAGACGCCGGTCACCATGATCGACGGGCAGAGCCTGCGCGGGATGCACATCGGTGTGACCACCGAGCTGGAGATCGCCCGTGCCATCGACTCGGGCGACCTCGACCCGATCAATGTGCACCCGCTGCCCGCGCAGCAGGCGATTCTCGACGCCTTCATCCGGCTGGGCTTCCGCTTCAAGAACGCGGACATGGAGCGCGGCCACATCAGGAACACGCGTCAGCGGCTGCCGTTCTACCAGGAGATCGAGTTCTACCCGCCGTCGCAGTACCGCGGGCTGAACCAGATGGAGCTGAGCTTCGTCGCGGACGACCGTGCGATGGACGTCATCCTGGAGATGGACAAGAAGCCGGGCCTCTTCAGTGAGGGCAGCGACTCGTACCGCTCCTTCGAGGTGGGGCTGCACGACTTCCAGGGCACGGACTGGGCCGGATACCTGAACCAGTGGCTGTCGGAGGTCGGCAGCAAGCGCAGCTGGTTCTAGGCTCGGCATACGGATTCCGCCGTTCAGGAGGTACTGACGTGACCGAGCTCAAGAGGCCGCCGCTCCCGCACGACTTCCATCCGCCGGTGCCGGCGTTCACGGTCGCCAGCGAGGATGTCGAGCCGGGCGCGGTGCTGAAGGACGCGCAGGTCCACGCGGCCGGGAACACCTCGCCGCAGCTGAGCTGGGAGGGCTTCCCGGCGGAGACCAAGAGCTTCGCCGTGACGTGCTTCGATCCGGACGCCCCGACGGGGAGCGGGTTCTGGCACTGGGTGGTGTTCGACATCCCGGCCTCGGTGACGGAGCTGCCGACGGGGGCGGGCAGCGGCAAGTTCGAGGGGCTGCCCGACGGCGCGGTCCAGGTGCGCAACGACTACGGGTCCCGGGACTTCGGGGGCGCGGCGCCGCCGGCCGGCGATCCCGCGCACCGGTACGTCTTCACGGTGTACGCCGTGGATCAGGAGAAGCTCGGTCCCGACGCGGAGGTGTCGCCCGCCGTGGTGGGCTTCAATCTGCGGTTCCACACGCTGGCGCGCGCCCAGTTGATCGGTGAGTACACGGCTCCTGCCGCAGACTGACGTTCGCCGAACGTTTGCCCGCCTCTGGTCATGGAAGTGATCAGGGGCGGGCATTTTTATTGCGTTGTCCATCTCGGCGTGCCCGGCCAGAGTTGATCCCAGCCCGCCGCAGGTGGGCCGGTGCGCAGGAGGAGGTGGGCTGGATGCGGGACACGCTGGTACTGAACGCGAGCTTTGAGCCGCTGTCGACGGTGACGTTGAACCGAGCCGTTGTTCTGGTGCTGCAGGACAAGGCCGTCGTCGAGCAGGCCCACCCCGAACTGCGCATGCGCGGAGCGGCGTTGGACATACCCGTGCCCCGGGTGATCCGGCTCTGCCGCTACGTCCGGGTGCCGTTCCGAAGACAAGCGCCGTGGTCGAGGCGGGGTGTGCTGATACGTGACCGGCACAGGTGCGCCTACTGCGGCCGACGGGCCACGACCGTGGACCACGTGGTCCCGCGTGCCCAGGGCGGCCAGGACTCGTGGCTGAACACGGTGGCCTCCTGCGCCGAGGACAATCACCGCAAGGCGGCCCGTACGCCGGAGCAGGCCCAGATGCCGTTGCTGCGGCAGCCGTTCGAGCCGACACCGGCGGACGCCATGCTGCTGGCGCTCGGCCAGGACGACTTCGACGCGCTGCCGGGGTGGCTGGCCCAGCCGGCCGCGTAACCGTACCGCGTCCGTACGACGACGGGGCCCACCTCCCTGTGGAGGTGGGCCCCGTCGTCGTACGGCATCAGTCCGTGATGGACGGCTTCTCGCGGCGTTCGTTTCCGCCGCCGGAGTCCGAGGAGGATCCGCGGTTGCCCGAGTTGCCCGAACCCCCGCCCAGGTTGCCGAAGTTGCCCATGGCGCCGCTGAGGCCCTTGAGGGCGTCGCCGAGCTCGCTGGGCACGATCCAGAGCTTGTTGGCGTCGCCCTCGGCGATCTTCGGGAGCATCTGGAGGTACTGGTAGGAGAGGAGTTTCTGGTCCGGGTCTCCGGCGTGGATGGCCTCGAAGACCGTACGGACGGCCTGGGCCTCGCCCTCGGCGCGCAGGGCCGCGGCCTTGGCCTCGCCCTCGGCGCGCAGGATCGCGGACTGCTTCTCGCCCTCGGCGGTGAGGATCTGCGACTGCCGGATGCCTTCCGCGGTGAGGATCGCGGCGCGCTTGTCGCGGTCGGCTCGCATCTGCTTCTCCATCGAGTCCTGGATGGAGGTGGGCGGTTCGATCGCCTTCAGTTCGACCCGGTTGACGCGGATGCCCCACTTGCCGGTGGCCTCGTCGAGGACGCCGCGCAGGGCCGCGTTGATCTCCTCACGGGAGGTCAGGGTCCGCTCCAGGTCCATGCCGCCGATGATGTTGCGGAGGGTGGTGACGGTGAGCTGCTCGATCGCCTGGATGTAGCTGGCGACCTCGTACGTCGCGGCTCGCGCGTCGGTGACCTGGTAGTAGATGACGGTGTCGATGTTGACGACCAGGTTGTCCTGGGTGATCACCGGCTGGGGCGGGAACGGGACGACCTGTTCACGCAGGTCGATGCGGTTGCGGATCGAGTCTATGAACGGGACGACGATGTTCAGGCCGGCGTTCAGTGTCCGCGTGTAGCGGCCGAAGCGCTCGACGATGGCGGCGCTGGCCTGTGGGATGACCTGGATGGTCTTGATCAGGGCGATGAAGACCAGCACCACCAGAATGATCAGGACGATGATGATCGGTTCCATCGATGCTCCCCGTACCCTTCTCCACTCGGTAATTCCGAAAGATCTTATGGGTGTTGAAGATCTTGCTGGACGAGTCTGACAGAACGTCGTCTGCCACGTGGGGCGTTCGGTTCACTTGCGTTGTACGAGGTCACATGACGATCGCCGTGGCTCCGTCGATGTCCACGACATCGACTTCCTGGCCCACCTCGTAGGCCAGTCCGGCGTCGAGGGCGCGTGCCGACCAGATCTCTCCGGCGAGCTTGATGCGGCCCCCGCCCGAACTGTCCACGCGTTCCAGGACGATGGCCTGTTTGCCCTTCAACGCCTCGATTCCCGTGGCGAGTTGCGGGCGTTGGGCGCTGTGCCGGGCGGCGATGGGGCGTACGACGGCGATGAGCGCGACCGACACGCCCACGAAGACGAGTACTTGGAGGACGACACCGCCGCCGAGGCCCGCCACGACCGCCGCCGCGACGGCGCCGACGGAGAGCATCCCGAACTCCGGCATGGCGGTCACCACGAGCGGGATGCCGAGTCCGGCCGCCCCGACCAGCCACCACACCCATGCGTTGATGTCGTTCACACGGTCATGGTAGGTCCGCGCTCCCCCGGCGGACAGAGCGCGCGATCAAGTCGGGTACGCCGGGTGATGGGTGTGCGTCCGCGTGCCGCGACGGTTCAGGCCATCGGGAGGCCCTGCGCGGTCCAGCGCTCGCCGACCTGATCGACGACGAGCGGGAGGCCGAAGCAGAGGGAGAGGTTGCGCGAGGTGAGTTCGAGCTCCAGCGGGCCGGCGGCGAGCACCTTGCCCTGCCGGATCATCAGGACGTGGGTGAAGCCGGGGGCGATCTCCTCGACATGGTGCGTGACCATGATCATGGAGGGGGCGATCGGGTCGCGGGCGAGGCGGCCGAGGCGGCGCACGAGGTCCTCGCGGCCGCCGAGGTCGAGGCCGGCCGCGGGCTCGTCGAGGAGCAGCAGTTCGGGGTCGGTCATCAGGGCGCGGGCGATCAGGGTGCGCTTGCGCTCGCCCTCGGAGAGGGTGCCGAACCTGCGCTCCAGGTAGTCGCTCATGCCGAGGCGGTCGAGGAAGGCGCGGGCGCGCTGCTCGTCGATGTCCTCGTAGTCCTCGTGCCACCCGGCGGTCATGCCGTACGCGGCGGTCAGGACCGTCTGCAGGACGGTCTGGCGCTTGGGGAGCTTCTCGGCCATCGCGATGCCGGCGATGCCGATGCGCGGGCGCAGCTCGAAGACGTCGACCTGGCCGAGGGTCTCACCGAGGATCGTGGCGGTGCCCGCGCTGGGGAAGAGGTAGCTGGAGGCGACGTTCAGGAGGGTCGTCTTCCCGGCGCCGTTGGGGCCGAGGATGACCCAGCGCTCTCCCTCTTTGACCGACCAGGAGACCTGGTCCACCAGAGCCCGGCCCTCGCGGACCACGGATACGTCCACCAGCTCCAGTACATCGCTCATGAGCGCGTTGTCTCCCATTGCAGTCTCGGCCGTCGCTTACGTCTGTGGACGAAGCCCCCAGGGAAAACCTACGCCACCGGTCGGCCGCACCGATCCATCGGCCGGTCCTTAGGGTGGGGGCATGCTCTCGGAACCACGCTCAGGACAGTTGGCGGCATGGGGAAATGCCCTATTGGCCGGACTTGTTTCGCCGGACGACGCCGTGCTCGCCATCGTCGGGGACGACGCGGTGCACCGGGTCGAGGGGCTGCCCGGCGAGTCGGGGCCCGTCGGGCTCACGCTCGCCCTCGGCCGGCTGCGCAGACTCGGGGTGACCGGACTGCGGGTCGCGCTGCCCGCGCCGGGGCATCCGCTCGGGCTCAGCGGGCCGCCCGCGTTCAACGCGCGCGCCCTCGACGCCGAGGAGGCCGTGGTCTGTCACGGCGCGGCGCTGGGGCTCGTGCCCGAGGTGTACGAGGCCGGGCCGGCCGGCGATGTACATGTCGAGGTCGTCTGGCACTGCCTCGCCGTACGGGAGGCTCCGCCCGCCGATGTGCCCTCGCTCGGGGAGTCCGAGCGGGAGCTGGCGGAGGCGCTCCGTGAGGCGACGGAGGTGCTGGCGCGGCTGGACGTGGCCGGGTCGGGGCCGGTCGCGGCTGCGGCGATCGAGGCGTACCGGGCGCGGGCCGAGCGGGGGCACGAGGTGCTGGCCCCCGGGTACCCGCCGCGCGCGGTGCGCGTGTTGGAGCTGGCTCAGCGGGTCGGGATGCTGATTTCCGTGGCGTACGAGAGCGGGCACGGCGGCGCGGTGAGCGCGTCGGAGATGTCCGCTCGGGCCGAGGCCCTGCGCCCGGTGGAGCGGACGGCCCGGCGGGCGCAGGTGGCCGCGTACAACGCGTTCGTGGAGGAGATGGAGCGGGGGGCGCGCTGAGCTTGGCTCGGTGCTCGGCTCGGCTCGGTGCTCGGCTCGGCTCGGCTCGGCTCGGCTCGGCTCGGCACGGCTCGGCACGGCTCGGCTCGGCTCGGCTCGGTGTCCGGCTCCGGGACGTTGGGGGGCGGGGCCGTGCCGGTACATCCGCCCGCATCCGAACGGATCCCACCGGCGTTTCGAAGTGGGCGTGGGTGCTGATCCGTCCGGCCTGCGGGCATTTGATGTACCGGCACGGCCCCTTCCGTGCGTACCCGGCCGCGGGCGCGTCGTGGTGGACCGTCAGGTCCCTGGGCCGGGGGAATTCAGCGCCCCGGCGGTTGAGGAGTGAGCTGAGGTGCATGCGGAAGGGCCCCGCGAAACGTTTCCGTTCGCGGGGCCCTTGTGGGCGGTGGGGCTCAGCCGTTGACGCCCGCGTTGCCGAACGCCGGGTTCAGGGCGCCGATGACGTTCACGCTGTCGCCGACCACGTTCACGGGGACGTGGACCGGGACCTGCGCGACGTTGCCCGAGAGGACGCCGGGCGACTGCACGGCCGCGCCCTCGGCGCCCGAGTTTGCGACGGCGGCACCGGCGCAAGCTCCCGCGGCGATACCGGCGACGGTGACGGCCAGAGCGGCCTTCTTGGCGATGTTCATGGGAAGTGTTCCTCCTGCGTTCACGAATCCGACCCGCCGCGGGTCGTACCTGAGCAACGCCGCAGAGCCGGGGACGGCACGGGGGGCCGCAGGGTTTGCCCCGTCCGGTGCAGTCCGCCGATGAGCCGACAAGCCGACCGGCCCCCAGGGATTTCCCGGAGGGCCGGTGGCCGTGATCGTTCCGGTGGGGAAACTCAGCGGTTGAGGCCGAGGTTGCCGAACGCGGGGTTCAGCGCGCCGATGACGTTCACGCTGTTGCCGACCACGTTCACGGGAACGTCGACCGGGGCCTGGACGAGGTTGCCCGAGACGACGCCCGGGGAGCCCACGGCCTGGCCGGCCGCCGACGCGCCGTCCGCGGCCGAAGCCATGCCCGCACCGGCGGCGACCAGACCGCCCGCCACCATCGCGACAGCTGTGACCTTCTTCAGGTTCTTCACGTGTGAAACCCCTCCTCGCGAACACCGCGGCAGTCCGCCGCGGCGCACTGGAGAACGGCCGGCCCCCGGAGAGGATGCGCCATCCGGGTGACATACACCCGACGGTATGAATCTCATCCCGGGTCGGAACCCCCCGAGTTGCCGGGCGTTGGCACCGTCCCGCCCGTCTCCTGAGGGGGTGCGCCGGCGCGTGGATCCCCTGGTGGGACACCCCCTGACGATCAGTCCGCGATCCCGTGCCGTACCGCCCAGAGCGCGGCCTGGGTGCGGTCGGCGAGGTCGAGCTTCATCAGGATGTTCGAAACGTGTGTCTTCACCGTCTTCTCGGAGAGGACGAGGGCACGGGCGATCTCCCGGTTGGAGCGGCCGTCCGCGATCAGGCCGAGCACCTCGCGCTCCCGGTCGGTGAGCGAACCGCCTCTCCCTTGGCCCGAGTTGACCTCTTCCTGGGACAACAGGGCGCCCGCGACCTCGGCTTGGAGAATGATGTGCCCCGCGTGGACCGAGCGGATGGCTCCGGCCAGCGCGTCGGGATCCACGTCCTTGTAGACGTACCCGGCGGCGCCCGCGCGCAGCGCCGGCACCACCGTGCGCTGCTCGGTGAAGCTGGTGACGATCAGCACGCGTGCGGGGTTGACGAGTTCGCGGAGCTTGCGCAGCGCGTCGATGCCGTCCATTCCCGGCATCTTGACGTCCATGAGGACGACGTCGGGTCTCAACTCCTCGGCGCGGGCGACGCCTTCGGCTCCGTCGGACGCCTCTCCGACGACCTCGATGTCGTCCTGCACTTCGAGAAAGGTGCGCAGTCCCCGGCGGACGACCTGGTGGTCGTCGACGAGCAGCACCTTGATTGCGTCAGCCACCAGGGACCTCCATTTCGATCATGGTGCCCTTTCCGGGCGCCGATTCCACGGTGAGTGTTCCGCCGACCCCGCTCGCCCGGTCCCGCATCGACACCAGGCCGAGATGGCGGCCGGCGCTGCGTATCGCGGTGGGGTCAAAGCCGCTGCCGTCGTCCATGACGTGCAGGACGGCACCGGGGCCGCGCCTGACCAGGCTGACGTCGACACGGGTGGCGCCGGAGTGCCGCAGGGCGTTGTGCAGGGCCTCCTGGGCCACTCGCAGCATCGCCTCCTCCTGGGAGTTGGGCAGCGCTCGTACACCGTGGCTGGTGAAGGTCACGCGCGCGGAGTGGGCGCGGTCCAGGACCTGGATCTGGGTGCGCAGGGTGGCGACCAGGCCGTCCTCGTCGAGGGCGGCGGGGCGCAACTCGACGACGGCGGCGCGCAGTTCCTCGGTGGCCTCGGCTGCCAGCGCGGCGACCTGCTGGAGTTCGCCCTTGGCCCGGGAGGGGTCGCGGTCGACGAGGGTGGCGGCGGCCTGCGCGGTGAGGCGCAGGGAGAACAGCTTCTGGCTGACGGCGTCGTGCAGTTCGTGCGCGAGCCGGGAGCGCTCCTCGGCGATCGTGAGCTCGCGGCTGCGCTCGTAGAGCCGGGCGTTGGTCAGGGCGATGGCCGCGTGCTGGGCGAGGATGGTGAGGAGTTCCTCGTCGTCCTCGGTGAAGCCGCAGCTTCCCTCCGGCTCGGGGTTCGGGGAGTGCCCCTGCCCCGGGCACCGCTTGTTCGCGAGGAAGAGCGCGCCGATGACCTCGTCGCCGTCGCGGATGGGCAGGCCCAGGAAGTCGGACATGTCGGGGTGGGCCTCGGGCCAGCCCTCGAAGCGGGGGTCCCTGCGTACGTCGGCCAGGCGCTCGGTGCGGGCCTCGCGCAGCATCGCGGCGAGGATGCCGTGCTGGCGCGGGAGGGGTCCGATGGCCTTCCACTGTGCGTCGCTGACACCGTCGACGACGAACTGGGCGAAGCCTCCGTGGTCGTCGGGCACGCCCAGCGCCGCGTACTGCGCGTCGAGCAGCTCGCGCGCCGAGGCGACGATCGTCTTGAGGACGTCGCGCACTTCGAGGTGCCTGCTCATGGCCAGGAGCGCGGTGCTCACCGCGTACAGGCCCGACCGGGGTCCGTGACTCATGACCCCAAACTACCGGCGGGGTGTGACACCGCGTATCGGACCCGTGCCGGCGTCCGCCCGGCCATTGGGCCTAGGCCGAAGGGCCCCTGATCATTACGGCCCGCGCACGAGGCGGCCGGGCGGGCCCCGTTCCTACCGTGAGGGCACCCGCCGGGAAGGCGGCCTGAGTGAGGGGACGGATGTCATGCCGGTAGCGATCATCACGGGGGCCTCGAAGGGGCTGGGCAGGGCGCTCGGCGCGGCCCTGGCGGAACGCGGCTGGGACCTGGTGCTCGACGCCAGAACGGCCGGGGTGCTGAAGGAGACCGCGGAGGCGCTGTCCGCCCACGGGACCCGGGTGGAGGCTCTGCCCGGGGACGTGACGGACGCGGATCACCGTGCCGCGCTGGTGGCGGCGGCCCGGAGGCTGGGGGGTGTCGACCTGCTCGTGAACAACGCGAGCGCGCTGGGCGCGGAGCCGCTGGTGCGCCTGGAGGAGCTGGGCCTGGACGGGCTGCGGCAGGCCCTGGAGGTCAATGTGGTCGCCGCCCTGGGGATGGTCCAGGAGGCGCTGCCGCTGCTGAGGGCGGCGGGGGCGGGCGCGGTCGTCGGTGTCAGCTCGGACGCCGCGGCGGAGGCGTACGAGACCTGGGGCGGTTACGGCGCCTCCAAGGCGGCGCTCGACCACCTCTCCGCGGTGCTCGGCGAGGAGGAGTCCGGCCTGCGGGTGTGGGCCGTGGACCCCGGGGACATGGGCACGGACCTCTACCGGGCGGCCGTACCGGACGACGGTGATCCGCGGCCGGCCCCGGAGAGCGTGGTTCCGGCCTTTCTCCGTCTGCTCGACGAGCGGCCCGCCAGTGGGCGCTACACGGCGGCGGCGCTGCTGGAGGAGCGGTGACGACGGCGACGGGGGTTCCTCAGGCCGGGGGCGGCCGGGCGTGGGGGCAGGTTCCGGAGGAGCTGTCGGCCCGGGTGCCGGCGGAGCAGCGCGGCCCCGGGCGCGACCGGGACTCCGTACGGCTGCTGGTGTCGCGCGGTGTCGCGGTGTCGCACCACGCGTTCGTGGAGCTGCCCGGGGAGCTGCGGGCGGGGGATCTGCTGATCGTCAACACCTCGGCCACCCTGGCGGCGGCCGTGGACGGGTGGCTCGGCCACGCGCGTGTGGTGGTGCATTTCTCCACGCGTGGCGACGACGGGCGGTGGGCGGTCGAACTGCGGGATCCCGACGGGATGGGGACCACGCGTGCGCGTGCGGGCGGCCCCGCGGGAACAGTGGTGCGTCTGCCCGGGGCCGTACCCCTGGTCCTGGAGGAACCGCTGTCCGCGCGCGGTCCCCGGCTGTGGTGGGCGCGGGTGCCGGACACGGACGTACCGGGACTGCTGCGGAGGCACGGGCGGCCCATCCGCTACTCCTATACGGAGCGGGACCAGCCGCTGTCCGTCTACCAGACGGTGTTCGCGCTGCCGTCCGCCGACGGCGGGGGCAGCGCGGAGATGCCGAGCGCGGCACGCCCCTTCACCGCGCGTCTGGTGGCGGAGCTGGTGAGCCGGGGTGTGCAGTTCGCGCCGGTCACGCTGCACACGGGGGTCGCGTCGGCCGAGGCGCACGAGCCGCCGTATCCGGAGCGGTACGAGGTGTCCGCGGTGTCGGCCCGGCTGATCAACGCGGCGCGGGCGGGTGGGGGCCGGATCATCGCGGTCGGTACGACGGCCGTGCGGGCCGTGGAGTCGGCGACCGGCACGGACGGGCTGGTCCGGGCCGCGCGGGGCTGGACCGGCCTGGTGGTGACCCCGGAGCGCGGTGTACGGGCCGTCGACGGGCTGCTGACCGGGCTGCACGAGCCGGAGGCCTCGCATCTGCTGATGCTGGAGGCGATCGCGGGAGGGGCGGCGATCGACCGCGGTTACGCCGAGGCCCTGCGGGCGCGCTACCTCTGGCACGAGTTCGGGGACGTACACCTGATCCTCCCGGAGGAGGGCCCTCACTCTGAGCATTGCGTGCGCAACTAGCAGTCAGATCGGCCGGGGTGCCATGTGAGCCCGCGCATAGGGTCCAGGTCACGTACGAAGGAGCATAGGAGATAAAAGGGACAAGATGAGCAGGGAAGACGTGCCAGTCTGCCCCGATTTGCCCCTTCCGTCTCCACTACCCGGCTTCGTAGGTCACAGCTTTGCCAGGGCATTTTGCGACCGCTAAGAATTGCGTTGTCGCTCAGCGCGGCGGGTTCTCCCCCGCAGCGTTTGTTCCGGAAACACACAGTCCCCCGCCGGGACGAAGAGCGACCTCCGCGCTATTCGAAGAGGTCCATCAGTCATGCCCAAGAACATCACCACTCCTGGTCATCGTCCGACGCTGACCAAGCTCCACAAGCTTTCGATCGCCGGTGTGGCCACCCTCGGTGCCGCCGCCCTCGCGTTCTCCCTGGTACCCGGCAACTCGCACACCACCACGGACGACGCCGCCGCCCCCACGGCGCAGGTCGCCTACACCGGGCACCAGATCAAGGACGTCAAGGCCGGCGTCACCGGCGCCCTGGCCGGTGCCGACCTGAAGGCCCAGGCCATCGCGGCGAAGCACAAGGCGGCGGCCCACTCCACGGCCGCTTCCAAGAAGAAGGCCGCCGACGCGGTGGCCGCGAAGCACAAGGCGGCCGCCCAGGCCGCGAAGAAGAAGACGGCCGCGCACGCGGCGGCGAAGAAGAAGGCCGCAGCGTCGCGCGCCGAGTCCGCCGTCGCGAGCCGCTCCACGCAGCGCATCAAGCTGCAGACGGTCGCCGCGAAGACGTACGCCAACAACCTCGACGGCTGGATCCGCCAGTCCCTCGACATCCTGAAGGCCAAGGGCATCCCCGGCACCTACCAGGGGCTGCACAAGAACATCATGCGTGAGTCCTCGGGCAACCCGATGGCCATCAACGACTGGGACATCAACGCCATCAACGGCATCCCGTCGAAGGGTCTGCTCCAGGTCATCCCGCCGACGTTCAAGGCGTACCACGTGGCCGGTACCTCGTGGAACATCTACGACCCGGTCGCCAACATCACCGCCGCCTGCAACTACGCGGCCGACAAGTACGGTTCCATGGACAACGTGAACAGCGCGTACTGAGGACTCAGCGCGGAGTTCCCCACAGACGCCGAAGGGCGGCACCCCGATCCGGGGTGCCGCCCTCGCGTCGTTCCCGGGCGTCTACTTGCGCATGACCTCGGGCTCGTGGCGGCGCAGGAAGCGGGCCACGAAGAAGCCGCAGACCACACCGAGGACGACCAGCGCGATCATGTCCAGGGTCCAGGCCCCGGCCGTGTGGTTCCACAGCGGGTCCGTGCTCGTCGGGTCGTCCTGGTTCGGGAAGATGTTGTTCAGGTCCAGCGTGGCGCCGGAGGCGGCCACCGCCCAGCGGGCCGGCATCAGGTACGAGAACTGGTTGACGCCCACCGTGCCGTTCAGGATGAACAGACAGCCGGTGAAGACGACCTGGACGATCGCGAACATGACCAGGAGCGGCATGGTCTTCTCCGCGGTCTTCACCAGCGAAGAGATGATCAGGCCGAACATCATCGACACGAAGCCCAGAGCCATGATCGGCAGCGTGAGCTCGATCTTGGGCAGGCTCTTGAGGATCAGCCCCTGGGCCGGCACCTCACGGCTGCCGAAGCCGATGGCACCGACCAGAGCGCCCTGCAGCAGGGTGATCACCCCGAGGACGATCACCTTGGACATCAGGTACGCCGAACGCGACAGGCCCGTCGCGCGTTCGCGCTCGTAGATCACCCGTTCCTTGATCAGCTCACGGACCGAGTTGGCGGCGCCCGCGAAGCACGCGCCGACCGCGAGGATCAGCAGCACGGTCGTGGCCGTGCCGTTCGCGACATGGGCACCCGAGGGCAGCACCTTGTCGTTGACCAGCAGCGTCTTGCCGTTGTCGATGAGCAGGCTGACCGAGCCCAGGACGGCCGGCAGGATCACCGTCAGCGCCAGGAAGCCCCTGTCCGACGCGATCACCGATGCGTAGCGGCGGATCAGCGTCATCAGCTGGGAGCCCCAGCTCTGCGGCTTCGGCGGCTTCATCGCCTGCGCGGGCGGCATCTGCGTCGACTGCGGAGCCACCGCGTCGATGTCCGCGGCGTACATCTGGTAGTGCTGCGAACCCTTCCAGCGGCCCGCCCAGTCGTAGTCGCGGTAGTTCTCGAACGCGGAGAAGACGTCGGCCCAGGTCTCGTAGCCGAAGAAGTTCAGCGCCTCCTCCGGCGGACCGAAGTAGGCGACGGAGCCGCCGGGCGCCATCACGAGGAGCTTGTCGCAGATCGCCAGCTCCGCCACCGAGTGGGTGACGACGAGGACCGTACGGCCGTCGTCGGCGAGGCCGCGCAGCAACTGCATGACATCGCGGTCCATGCCCGGGTCGAGACCGGAAGTCGGCTCGTCCAGGAAGATCAGCGACGGCTTGGTGAGCAGCTCCAGGGCCACCGAGACCCGCTTGCGCTGGCCACCGGAGAGGGAGGTGATCTTCTTCTCTTTGTGGATGTCCAGCTTCAGCTCGCGCAGCACCTCGTCTATCCGGGCCTCGCGCTCCTGGCCCGTGGTGTCGGCGGGGAAGCGCAGCTTGGCCGCGTACTTGAGGGCCTTCTTGACGGTCAGCTCCTTGTGCAGGATGTCGTCCTGCGGGACCAGACCGATGCGCTGACGGAGCTCGGCGAACTGCTTGTACAGGTTCCGGTTGTCGTAGAGGACGTCACCCTGGTTGGCGGGGCGGTAGCCCGTGAGCGCCTTCAGGAGCGTCGACTTGCCGGACCCCGACGGGCCGATGACCGCGACGAGCGACTTCTCGGGTACGCCGAAGGAGACGTCCTTGAGGATCTGCTTGCCGCCGTCGACGGTGACCGTCAGGTGGCGGGCCGAGAAGGAGACCTCACCGGTGTCGACGAACTCTTCCAGCCGGTCGCCGACCAGACGGAACGTCGAGTGGCCGACGCCGACGATGTCGTTCGGGCCGAGCAGCGCGGAGCCGCCCTTGGCGATCGGCATACCGTTGACGTACGTGCCGTTGTGCGAGCCGAGATCACGGATCTCGAAGCGGCCGTCCGGCGTCGCGTGGAACTCGGCGTGGTGACGCGAGACTTGGAGGTCGGAGACCACCAGCTCGTTCTCCAGCGCGCGGCCTATGCGCATCACACGGCCGAGCGAGAACTGGTGGAAGGTCGTCGGGCTACGGTCGCCGTAGACCGGCGGCGCCCCCGCGCCACCACCGGGTCCCTGCTGCTGCGGAATGCTCGCCGCCTGCTGCGGCTGCTGCTGCGAGGCCTGTTCCGGCGCCTGCGGCGTGGGCTGCTGAGCCCAGCCGGGGCCTGCGCCCTGCGCCGCGAGCGGCGTCTGCTGCGGCTGCGCCACCGAGGCCGCGGCACCTGACACGCTCAGGCGCGGTCCGTCGGTCGCGTTGCCCAGATGCACGGCCGAACCGGGGCCCATCTCCATCTGGTGGATCCGCTGCCCCCGTACGAACGTGCCGTTGGTGCTCCCGTGGTCGTCGATGACCCAACTACGGCCGTTCCAGCTGATCGTGGCGTGACGCCAGGAGACCCTGGCGTCCTCCAGCACGATGTCACCCTGCGGATCACGTCCGAGGGTGTAGGGCCTGGACGCGTCGAGCGTCCAGGTCCGTCCATTCAATTCCAGTACGAGTTCCGGCACTCCAGCCCCACTGAGTTGTCCCCCGAGTTTCCCCCGTCGCAGGGAGTCTAGGGATGTCGAACATCGTGGGGAACTATTTCAGTACAGGCCGCCTGACCGAAAGTCGGGCCTTGTGAAGGACACTCCGCGGGCGGGTTGTCCGTTTCCGTTGACGGGGTTGAAACCGGCCCGGAGAGTGGTAATCCCACGCGAGGGGGACATTCGCGGGGATCACCGCGGCGCGGATCGGGGGGTCTGGCGATGAGCATCGGGACCATGCACCACGGCGGGAGCACCAGAAGCGTGCCGTGGGGGGACGTGCTGCTGTCCGCGATCGCCTCCGTGAGCTGGGCGTTGATCGGCATGGCGGGCACCGCCGCGCTCGGCCTGCACCTGCTCGGCGCGGACTCGGCGGCCTCGCTCGGCCCCATGACCGCCGCGGTGGTGGCGCTCGGGGCCAACGGCGCGGTGACGCCGTCGGGCAACGTCTCCGCCTTCGGGCTGAAGGGGGCGGAGGCGCACACCGCCATCCAGATCACACCGCTGGGCGTCGGACTGGTCGGCGCCCTGCTGATGTCCTGGTTCTTCCTACGTTCCTTGCGCGGGGCCGGAGTTGTCGTCGCGCCGGCTGAACTCCTGGCGCGGGCGGGCTCGGTGGTCGTCGTGTTCGTGGCGACGCTGGGCGGGCTCGCCTGGGCCGGCCACGACGTCATCACGATCGACGGCGGCAAGCTCGGGCTCGACAAGGTCACGGGGGGTGGCGGCGGGCTCGGTGACATCACGGACAAACTCCCGGGCGGGCTCGGGGACCTCGGCGGCCTGCTGCCCGGCAGGATCGGCGATCTCGTGAAGGCGAAGGCGGCCGTGGGCTTCTCCGTCGACACCACGCCGACGCTGCTCGGCGGGGCCGCGTGGGCCGCCGGGGTCCTGCTGATCGCCCTGCTGGCCTCCCGGCGTACGCCGTTGCCGCGCGGCTGGGACGCCGTGCACCGCGTGGTGCGGCCCGCCGTCTCCTCGCTCGCCGCCGTGCTGCTGGTCGCGGTCCTGGCCGGGCTCGCGGCGGCGGCGTACGCGGCGGTGGGCGACGACCACCCGAAGCGGGTCGCCGGCGCGGCGCTGCTGGGTGCGCCCAACGGGGTCTGGCTCGGCGTCCCCCTCGGACTCTTCGTCCCGTGGGACGGCAAGGCGACCGGCGAGCTGGCCAAGCTGCTGCCCGATCCCCTCGACCGGCTGCTCACGGTCGACGCGTCCCGGCCGGTCACCCTCGGGCGTCTCGCCGAACTCGACGGGCGCGTATGGCTGTTGGCCGTCGCCGCCGCCCTCATGATGCTGTACGCGGGCGTCCTGACGGCCGCGCGTACGCCATTTGTACGGGCCGGGGATGCCGCCGCTGCGGGGGTGCCGGGTGCTTCGGCTGTACGGGGCGATAGCGCGCTGCGGTTCGCCGGGCGCTGCGCACTTCGGCTCGGGGTCGTGACGGCGCTGGCACTGCCGCTGCTCGCGTGGCTGACGGAGGTGTCGGTGGACGCCTCCCTGTCCGTGCTCGGGTTCGACGCGTTCGGGGCCGGGATCACGTTGCACGGGCGGTTGGGGGTGGCGTTGGTACTGGGTGCCCTCTGGGGGGCGGGGGCCGGGGGTGTGGGGGCGTTGCTGGCCTGTGCGAGTGGGGCCGCGGGGCGGAGGGCCGCGGGGGTGGCACGGGGTGACTCGGGGGGTGCGGGGTCCGGGGGGTCCGGGGAGCCCAGAGGGGCCGAGGGGCTCGGCAGTGGTGGGACGGGGGTTGGTGCGAGTGCGAGTGCCGGTGTCGGTGCCGGTGGGAATGCCGGGCCGTACCGGCCCGGGGGGTCGTACCGGGCTCCCAACCCGGACACCAATCCGTATCTGAAGGTGCCGGACCAGTTGCGGGAACCGGAGGATCGGCGGCCTGGCCCGGGAGGTTCCCGGCCGGCCGGTGACGTCTATGGGGCGCCCACCGTGGTGGGGCCGATCGGAGCGCCCCGCCCGAAGCGGAGGCAGGACGGGCCACCGCCGTTGCCTCCACCGCCGCCGCCTGTTCCGCCCGCGCCGGGAGAAGGCCCACCGCCGCCTCCGCGCGGGCCTCGACGCTGAGGATGCGCGGGTCCGGTGGGGGTGGGTCGGGGCCGTGCCGGTACATCCCAGTCCGTCGCCGCTGGATCAGACGTCGGCTACCTGTGCGAACTGCCGATCGACCCGAACGTAAGCGACGGACATCAGGGATGTACCGGCACGACCCCTCCCGTACGCGGCCGGGTGCGAGTGGTACCCGGCTTGCGCCCACCCAGGCACGGCCCCCTCGGTACGCGGCCGGGTGCAGGTGGTACCCGGCTTGCGCCCATCCGGGCACGGCCCCCTCGGTACGCGGCCGGGTGCGGGGGCAGACTTCATCCCCTCGGGGGGTGGAGAAGCGGGGCCAAGGGGCAGCCCCTTCGGCGATTGAGGAGCGTAGTTCGGGGCGGAGCCCCAGAGGTGCGGGGCGGAGCCCCAGAGGTGCGGGGCGGAGCCCCAGGGGTGCGGGTGCCCGGCGCGGGGGTGCGGGGCGGAGCCCCGGGGGTGCGGGTGCCCGGCCCAGGGGTGCGGGCTTCCGGCTCGGGGTGGTGTCGGGGGTCGGCGGGCCGGGCGGGGTGGGAGGTGGTGGACGCCCCCGCGCGGCGGGGGTGGTCCGTTGGTCACCGGTGTGCCGTTTGGGTGTCACCCACTGTTCCGTGTCCGGCAGGCGGACCGGGCGGGCGGGAGGCACTGGGTGCCGGATACGGTGGGACCACCATGAGCGCTTCGCAGACCTCTGATGTGCCCACCCTTCTTGTCAAGATCTTCGGCAAGGACCGGCCCGGCATCACCGCCGGACTCTTCGACACCCTCGCCGCCTGGTCCGTCGACGTGGTCGACATCGAGCAGGTCGTCACCCGGGGCCGGATCGTGCTGTGCGCGCTCGTGACCGAGCCGCCCGCCGGCCTCGAAGGCGATCTGCGGGCCACCGTCCACAGCTGGGCGGAATCGATGAAGATGCAGGCGGAGATCATCTCCGGCCTCGGCGACAACCGCCCGCGCGGATCCGGACGTTCGCTGGTCACCGTGCTCGGGCACCCCCTGACCGCGGAGTCGACGGCCGCCATCGCCGCCCGGATCACGAAGACCGGCGGCAACATCGACCGTATCTTCCGGCTGGCCAAGTACCCGGTGACAGCGGTCGAGTTCGCGGTGTCCGGTACGGAGACCGAGGCGCTGCGCACCGCGCTGGTGACCGAGGCGGCGGCGCTCGGCGTGGACATCGCCGTGGTGGCCGCGGGCCTGCACCGGCGGGCCCAGCGTCTTGTCGTGATGGACGTGGACTCCACGCTCATCCAGGACGAGGTGATCGAGCTCTTCGCCGCGCACGCCGGGTGCGAGGCCGAGGTCGCCGACGTGACGGCGGCCGCCATGCGGGGCGAGCTGGACTTCGAGCAGTCCCTGCACGCGCGCGTGGCGCTCCTCGAAGGGCTGGACGCGTCGGTGGTGCAGAAGGTGCGCGAGGAAGTGCGGCTGACGCCGGGCGCGCGCACGCTGATCCGTACGCTGAAGCGCCTCGGCTTCCAAGTCGGGGTCGTCTCCGGTGGGTTCACGCAGGTGACCGATGACCTGAAGGACCGGCTCGGGCTCGACTTCGCCCAGGCCAACACGCTGGAGATCGTCGACGGGAAACTGACGGGCCGGGTCACCGGGGAGATCGTGGACCGGGCGGGCAAGGCGCGGCTGCTGCGCCGGTTCGCCGCCGAGGCCGGGGTTCCGCTGGCCCAGACCGTGGCGATCGGCGACGGCGCCAACGACCTCGACATGCTCAACGCCGCCGGCCTCGGGGTCGCCTTCAACGCCAAGCCGGTGGTACGGCAGGCCGCGCACACCGCGGTGAACTTCCCGTTCCTCGACACCGTCCTCTATCTGCTGGGCGTCACCCGCGAAGAGGTCGAGGCCGCCGACATGCACGAGGACGACAACGCCCACTGAGTGACGTGCACGACGGACGGGGCCCGGCACCGTGGCGGTGCGGGGCCCCGTCGACGTAGAGGCGGGTTCTACTGCGTCGGAGCCCAGTAGTCGGTCAGGGTGCCCGATCCGGGCTCCAGGGACTTCCACGGGCCCTCGAACGAGAGCACCGCGAAGGCGGCTGTGTGGAAGCCGTGGGCGTTCATCCGGGTACGGGTGTCGCCCTCGGCACGGCCCGCCAGAACGTCGGCGAGGCCGTGTACGCCCGGGTTGTGACCGATGAGGATCACGTTGTGCGCGTCGTCCGGGGTTTCGTTGAGCACGGCGATGAGCTCGCCGGGCGAGGCTTCGTAGAGCCGCTCCTCATAGACCGTTTTCGGCCGGTGCGGTAGCTCCTGGACGGCATGCTTCCATGTCTCGCGGGTCCGGATCGCGGTGGAGCAGAGGGCCAGGTCCAGAGGGATGCCGGTGTCGGCCAGTCTGCGTCCGGCGACAGCGGAGTCCATGCGGCCCCGGTCGGCGAGCGGCCGCTCATGGTCGGACATCTCCGGCCAGTCGGCTTTCGCATGCCGGAAGAGGACGATCCTGCGGGGTTCTGCGACGCTCATGCGTCCCAGCTTCGCACGAAACATGCCATGGGGCGCAGGGAGTTGATGCGGTCCCCCGGTGAGGGTGACGTCGTGCTCCGTCAGGGGCGATGGCTCACCCTTTGAGAGGGGAAACGGTCTTCCCGGGTTGCGGGCGGGGTCCGTCCGTGCGGTACGGCGCGAGGTGCGGTGGAGCGATCGGCGCGGCAGGAGGCGGGTGGCTCGAATGCGGTGGGTGCGGTCGTGCGCGGGGGCGCGAACGGCTCACGGGGTGTTGTGGAGGACCGCCTGCTGGACCCGCTCGAACATATGGGTGATCGCCGGGTCGCTGCCCGCGGCGTGCGCGTCCACCGGGTTGAGGATCATGACCAGCAGGGTGATGAAGGCGAGCGTGGGCAGGGCCAGGGCCCACCAGGGCAGTCGGATGTCCACGCGGCCCGTGGTCGCCGGGTGGGGCCGGGTGTGCGTAGGGGCCGACATGCCGCCTCCGTGGGTCTTCGAGTGTGCGTGGCCGCGCCGCGCGGCCACAACTCGAAACTACGGACTCCGGAGCCTTCGGCCCATCCGGTGATCCACCCACTTGACCCTGACACTCACCCCCTAGGGGATGGGGGGTTAGCCCCACCCCGGACCCGCGGGCGGGCCGTCGGGCAGGCTTGCGTCAGGGACGCTGCGTGCCGGAGGGCCGGGAGGGGCGCCACGGCACCGGTGCGGCGACGGTCAGCGTGCGGTCGCCGGCGGGGCGACCACGCCGTTCACGGGGACGCGATGGACGCGATGATGCCGATGATCACCGTGATGGCCAGCATCGCGCCGAGCACGAGCAGCAGCTTCTTCTGGCTGTTCTGGGGGTTCGGGTCGAGCACAGGCATGCGGCCAGTCTCGCACCCCCGGTCCGTTCCACCGCCGCCGGGGCCCGCTTCCCGGAGTGCGGTCATCCGGCCGCCTCGTCCTCCACGGTGCGGTCGCGGCCCGCCAGGATGCCGACACCGATCTGCGGGATCATCAGCCCGGCCATCATCGCGAGCGGCAGGCCCCAGCCGCCGCTGTGCTGGTAGAGCACGCCCACGAGCAGCGGTCCTGGGATCGAGATCAGATAGCCGGTGCTCTGGGCGAACGCCGACAGCTTGGCGACACCGGCGCCGGTCCGGGCCCGCATGCCGACCATGGTGAGGGCGAGCGGGAAGGCGCAGTTGGAGACGCCGAGCAGCAGGGCCCAGGCCCAGGCGCCCGCCGCGGGGGCGAGGTAGAGGCCCGCGTATCCGGCGAGTCCGCAGAGGCCGAGGGCGACCACGATGGGCCCCTGGTGGGGCAGGCGGGTGGCCAGGCGTGGGATGACGAAGGCCAGCGGTACGCCCATCACCATGGTGACGGCGAGAAGCAGTCCGGCGGTACCGGCGGCGACACCCGCGTCGCGGAAGATCTGTGCCATCCAGCCCATCGTGATGTAGGCGGCGGTGGCCTGGAGGCCGAAGAAGACGGCGAGCGCCCAGGCCGTACGGCTGCGGGTGATGCGCAGTCCGTCGGGCTCGTGCGGGGCGGCGACGGCCTCGGCGGTCCGGTCGCCGGTAGGGGCCGCGCCGGGCGCGGGGATCTCCTGGACGCCGGTGGCGGGCGCGGCGGGCTCGCGGCCGTCGGCGGGGGAAACGGTGCCCCGCGCGCGTACGAGCAGAATCCACGGGACCACGGCCGCCGCCGCGAGGCCCGCCCACACCACGAGCCCGGACTGCCAGTTGCCGCCCAGGGCGTCGGTCATCGGGACGGTCACCGCCGCGGCGACCGAGGTGCCGAGGGCGAGCGCCATCGAGTACAGGCCGGTCATGGAGCCGACCTTGTCGGGGAACCAGCGCTTGACGATCACCGGCATCAGGACGTTGCTGACGGCGATGCCCATGAGCGCGAGCGCGCTGGCGGCGAGGAAGCCGGCCACCCCGCCGACGTACGGGCGCAGCACCAGTCCCGCGGTGATGGCGACCATGCCCGCGCAGACGACGACGGCGGGCCCGAAGCGGCGGGCGAGACGCGGTGCCATCACACCGAAGACGGCGAAGCACAGGGGCGGTACGGAGGTGAGCAGTCCGGCGACGCTGCCGCTCATGCCGAGGCCGTCGCGCACCTCTTCGAGGAGGGCTCCGAGGCTGGTGATGGCCGGGCGCAGATTGAGTGCGGCGAGGACGATTCCGGCGACCACCAGTCGCGTCGTCCACGCGCGCGTGGACGACGATTCGGGTGCCGTGCTCTCGGTGGAGCGGCGTACCGCTGGGGACGTCGTCGTGGTCCGGGTCTCCTCGATGGCCATGACGCCCATCATAGAATCATGGGATGATTGGCTGTCCAATCCTGCTGCGTTAATCTCCGGAACCTCCGGCCCCGCGCGAACGACCACACCCGGGCCCGTACGAAGGACCGCCATGCCGCTGAGCCATCCCCGCCGTTCGGCCCTGTCCGAACAGGTCATCGCCGAGCTGCGGAACCAGATCACCTCGGGCGAGTGGCCGGTGGGCTCCCGTATCCCCACCGAGCCGGAGCTCGTCGACCAGCTCGGCGTCGCCCGCAACACCGTGCGCGAGGCCGTCCGGGCGCTCGCCCACAACGGGCTGCTGGACATCCGGCAGGGCTCCGGCACCTATGTCGTGGCGACCAGCGAGCTGGCGGGTGTGATGCACCGGCGGTTCGCGGACGCCGACCCGCGGCACATCGCCGAACTGCGTTCCACGCTGGAGTCGAGCGCCGCCAGTCTGGCCGCGGAGCGGCGCACCGAGCGCGATCTGAAGCAGCTCGACGCACTTCTCGTACGCCGGGAGGAGGCCTGGGAATCGGGCGACGCCGAGGCCTTCGTGGCCGCCGACGCGACCTTTCACCTGGCGGTGGTGGCCGCGTCCCGCAATGACGTCATGACGGCGATGTACGCGGATCTGGGCGAGGTGCTGCGCGACTGGCTGCGCGAGGACGTGGGCAAGGAGCTGACGCCGGAGACGTACATGGACCACACCCGGCTCGTGGACGCGATCCGGACGGGCGACGCGGAGGGCGCGGCCGCCGAGGCCGCGAGCTATCCGTTCCAGTGCCGCCCCGGACGGCCGGGGGGCCAGGGGTAGGCGCGGGCACCCCGGACGCCCGGGAGGGCCAGGCGTAGACGCGGGAGCCCCGGACGCCCGGGAGGCCAGGCCGGACGGATCGACCGGCGAGGCACGCGCCGGGGCGGCCGACAGACGCGGGCGCCGGACCCCCGGGGGGCTGGACGCCACGTCGCGTGGCGCGGACACCGGCCGCCGGGTCTACGGACCTCACGACCCGCAGGTGCGGACACCGGCCGCGGGAGCGCCAGGCGTCACGAACCGCCGGCGCGGACACCCGCCGCCGGGCACCCCGCAAAGGCGGGTACCGGCCGCGGGTGCGCCGACCTCACGGCCCGTGGGTGATCCAGACCGTGCGGATCTCCTTCCAGCAGCGGCCGGCCAGGCGCACCGTCATCGCGGGGCCGACGTCGACCGGGGCGCTGTCGGTGTCGATGTCCCACCAGCGGGCGCACTCGACGTGCAGGCTGACCCGGTCGGTGCCCACATAGGGGTTGTGGCAGTACGCGACGACATGGGAGCCGGTGACGGTGGTCCGGCACTCGGCACCGAACGGTTGGGACGCGGCGGGGCTCCCGGCCCCGCCGTAGGCACCCTCCACGCGCGTGTGGGATGTCGCGTCGTACGGCACGGCCATCACCAGGGCTACAGCGGCGAACACCGGGGCAAAACGGCGGGACAGGCGCACAAGGGGACCTCCTCGGCCGTACGGCTGCGGGGCGGTGCGTTCTCCCAGCGTGGGGGGCAGGGGGTCCGGGCCGCCCGGTCGAATGGGCCGAACGGGCGACGCCCCGCTCCCCGCGCGCTGCGGGAAACGGGGCGTCGATACGGGGCGTAAGCGTTTACGCGCCGATGGCGTGCAGACCGCCGTCCACGTGGATGATCTCGCCCGTGGTCTTCGGGAACCAGTCGCTCAGCAGGGCGACGACGCCCTTGCCGGCCGGCTCCGGGTCCTTGAGGTCCCACTCCAGGGGCGCGCGGGTGTCCCACACGGAGGCGAGCTCGCCGAAGCCCGGGATGGACTTGGCGGCCATGGAGCCGATCGGGCCCGCCGAGATGAGGTTGCAGCGGATGTTCTGCTTGCCCAGGTCGCGCGCCATGTAGCGGCTGGTCGCCTCCAGGGCGGCCTTGGCCGGGCCCATCCAGTCGTACTGCGGCCAGGCGTACTGCGCGTCGAAGGTGAGGCCGACGACGGAGCCGCCGTTCTGCATCAGCGGCAGGCAGGCCATCGTCAGCGACTTCAGGGAGAACGCCGAGACGTGCATGGCGGTGGCGACCGACTCGAACGGCGTGTTGAGGAAGTTGCCGCCGAGCGCGTCCTGCGGTGCGAAACCGATGGAGTGCACGACGCCGTCGAGGCTGCCCAGCTCCTCGCCGACGACCTCGGCCAGACGCCCGAGGTGCTCCTCGTTGGTGACGTCCAACTCGATGACCTTGGTGGGCTTCGGCAGCTTCCTGGCGATGCGCTCGGTCAGCGTGGGCCGCGGGAACGCGGTCAGGATGATCTCGGCACCCTGCTCCTGGGCCAGCTTCGCGGTGTGGAAGGCGATGGAGGACTCCATCAGCACACCGGTGATCAGGACGCGCTTGCCTTCGAGAATTCCGCTCATGGTGATCAGTGACCCATTCCCAGTCCGCCGTCAACCGGGATGACGGCTCCAGTGATGTACGAGGCTTCGTCCGAGGCGAGGAACCGCACCGCCGCGGCGATCTCCTCGGGCTGCGCGTAGCGGCCCAGCGGCACCTGCGACACGATGTTCGCGCGCTGCTCGTCGGTGAGCGCCTGCGTCATGTCGGTGTCGACGAAGCCGGGCGCGACGACGTTGAAGGTGAGGTTGCGCGAGCCGAGCTCACGGGCGAGCGAACGCGCGAAGCCGACCAGGGCGGCCTTGGACGCGGCGTAGTTCGCCTGTCCCGCCGAGCCGAGCAGGCCGACGACCGAGGAGATCAGGACGACGCGGCCCTTCTTGGCCCGCAGCATGCCGCGGTTGGCGCGCTTGACCACGCGGAAGGCGCCCGTGAGGTTCGTGTCGATGACCGAGGTGAAATCCTCCTCGGACATGCGCATCAGGAGCTGGTCCTTGGTGATGCCGGCGTTGGCGACCAGGACCTCGACCGGGCCGTGCTCGGCCTCGATCTCCTTGTAGGCCTGCTCCACCTGCTCGGTGTCGGTGATGTCGCACTTGACCGCCAGGCACCCCAATTCCGTCAGGGCGGCCGGCGGCTCACCGGACCGGTACGTGATCGCGACCTTGTCGCCTGCGTCGGCGAATGCTCGGGCGATGGCGAGGCCGATGCCCCGGTTGCCTCCGGTGACGAGAACCGAGCGGCTCAACGGATCACCCTTTCGTTAGCGGACGGAAACCCCTGCAATACAGGCGCCTTCCTCGAAAACCTATCGGTCCCCCTGGCCTCCGGGAGAATCGGGCACCGACAGTGGGTTCGGGTGACTGCTGTCGGATCCCTACAGAAAGCCGAGGCCGTAGGGCCTCAAAGCCGACGGCGCGGCCGAAAGACGCGCCCGGTCACGGCAAAGGCGTGGCAGCCGGAGCCGCCCGCGCGACATGATCGGACCCGACGGGCCACGACAGCAGGGAGACCTCGGTGCCTCATTCCATCGACGAAGCCTTCACGGCGCTACCGCTGCGCGCACTCGCCGACGCCGCGCTCGCGCGCGCGCGGGCGCTGGGCGCCGACCACGCGGACTTCCGCTTCGAGCGGGTGCGCAGCGCGTCCTGGCGGCTGCGCGACGCCAAGCCGGCCGGGTCCTCGGACACCACGGACCTGGGGTACGCGGTGCGGGTCGTGCACGGCGGGACCTGGGGGTTCGCGTCGGGCGTGGATCTGACGATGGACGCGGCCGCGAAGGTCGCCTCGCAGGCCGTGGCGATGGCGAAGCTGTCGGCCCAGGTGATCAAGGCGGCGGGTTCCGAGGAGCGGGTGGAGCTGGCCCATGAGCCGGTGCACGCCGACAGGACCTGGATCTCGTCGTACGAGATCGATCCCTTCTCCGTGCCGGACGAGGAGAAGGCGGGCCTCCTCGCGGACTGGAGCGCGCGGCTGCTGGCGGCGGACGGTGTCAACCATGTCGACGCTTCGCTGCTGACCGTGCACGAGAACAAGTTCTACGCCGACACCTCGGGGACCGTGACCACCCAGCAGCGGGTGCGGCTGCACCCGCAGCTCACCGCCGTCGCCGTCGACGAGTCCAGCGGCGAGTTCGACTCGATGCGGACGATCGCGCCGCCGGCCGGGCGCGGCTGGGAGTACCTGCGGGGCACCGGCTGGGACTGGGACTCCGAGCTGGAGCGGATCCCCGAGCTGCTCGCGGAGAAGATGCGGGCACCGAGCGTCGAGGCGGGGGTGTACGACCTCGTCGTCGATCCGTCCAACCTGTGGCTGACGATCCACGAGTCCATCGGGCACGCCACCGAGCTGGACCGGGCGCTCGGTTACGAGGCCGCCTACGCCGGGACGTCGTTCGCCACCTTCGACCAGCTCGGCAAGCTCAGGTACGGCTCCGATCTGATGAACGTGACCGGTGACCGCACCGCCGAACACGGCCTCGCGACCATCGGCTTCGACGACGAGGGCGTCGAGGCCCAGTCCTGGGACCTGGTGAAGGACGGCACGCTCGTCGGCTACCAGCTCGACCGGCGGATCGCGAGGCTGACCGGCTTCGAGCGGTCCAACGGCTGCGCGTACGCCGACTCCCCCGGGCACGTGCCCGTGCAGCGGATGGCCAACGTGTCACTGCGGCCGGACCCGGGCGGGCTGGCCACCGAGGATCTGATCGGGGGCGTCGACCGCGGCATCTACGTGGTCGGCGACCGGTCCTGGTCCATCGACATGCAGCGCTACAACTTCCAGTTCACCGGCCAGCGCTTCTTCAAGATCGAGAACGGCCGGATCACGGGTCAGCTGCGTGATGTCGCGTACCAGGCGACCACCACCGACTTCTGGGGCTCGATGGCCGCGGTGGGCGGCCCGCAGACATACGTCCTCGGCGGTGCGTTCAACTGCGGCAAGGCCCAGCCGGGCCAGGTCGCCGCGGTGTCGCACGGCTGCCCTTCCGCCCTCTTCAAGGGTGTCAACATCCTCAACACCACCTCGGAGGCGGGTCGATGAGCGTTCAGCAGGGGAACGTCCGGGGGTCCGGGGGTCGCCTCCCGGGACAGCACAGTCTCAACACCACGTCGGAGGCCGGTCGATGAGCGCCCGTACGAGCAAGCCGCACGAGGTCGTCGAGCGCGCCCTCGAACTGTCCCGGGCCGACGGCTGTGTGGTGATCGCCGACGAGCAGTCCACCGCCAACCTGCGCTGGGCGGGCAACGCGCTCACCACGAACGGGGTCACGCGCGGGCGCACGCTCACCGTGATCGCCACCGTCGACGGCCGTGAGGGGACCTCGTCGGGCGTGGTGTCGCGCTCGGCCGTGACCGCCGACGAACTGGAGCCCCTGGTGCGGGCGGCCGAGGCCGCGGCGCGGGGGGCCGGTCCCGCCGAGGACGGCCGGCCGCTGGTGACGGGCGTACCGGAGTCCCCGGACTTCGCTGACGCGCCCGCCGAGACCTCCTCCACCGTCTTCGCCGACTTCGCGCCGGCTCTCGGTGAATCGTTCGCCCGCGCGCGTGCCGGCGGCCGTGAGCTGTACGGCTTCGCCAACCACGAGCTCGTCTCCAGCTACCTCGGTACGTCGACGGGGCTGCGGCTGCGGCACGACCAGCCGAACGGCACGCTGGAACTCAACGCCAAGTCCCCGGACCGTACGCGTTCGGCGTGGGCGGGACGCTCGACGCGGGACTTCAAGGACGTCGACCCGGCGGCGCTGGACGCGGAACTGGCCGTACGGCTCGGCTGGGCGCGACGGCGGATGGAGCTGCCCGCCGGGCGCTACGAGACGCTGCTGCCGCCGACCGCCGTCGCGGACCTGCTGATCTACCAGATGTGGTCGGCCGCCGCCCGGGACGCGGCCGAGGGCCGGACCGTCTTCAGCAAGCCCGGGGGCGGCACCAGGATCGGCGAGCGGCTCACCGAGCTGCCGCTGACGCTGCGCAGCGACCCGAACGAGCCGGGTCTGGAGTCCGCGCCCTTCGTCCTCACGCACTCCTCGGGCGACGACGCCTCCGTGTTCGACAACGGGCTGCCGCTCAAGGCCACCGACTGGATCCACCAGGGCGAGCTGCGGCACCTCTCCACCACCCGGCACAGCGCCGGCCTGACCGGGCTGCCGGTGACGCCGACGATCGGGAACCTCGTCCTCGACGGCGGCGAGGACCGCTCCTTGGAGGAGATGGTCGCCGCGACCGAGCGCGGTCTGCTGCTGACCTGCCTCTGGTACATCCGCGAGGTCGACCCGGCGACGCTGCTGCTGACCGGGCTGACCCGGGACGGCGTCTACCTCGTCGAGAACGGCGAGGTCGTGGGCGAGGTGAACAACTTCCGGTTCAACGAGTCGCCGGTGGGCCTGCTGGGGCGGGCCACCGAGGCGGGGCGGACGGAGAAGACGCTGCCCCGGGAATGGAGCGACTGGTTCACCAGGGCCGCGATGCCCGCCCTGCGGGTGCCGGACTTCAATATGAGCTCTGTCAGCCAGGGCGTATAACCTCGTACCTGATTCACGAGACCACTCAAGGAGATACGAGAACCGTGACGGACATCGTCGACGAGCTGAAGTGGCGGGGGCTGTTCTCCCTGTCCACCGACGAAGATGCATTGCGCAAGGCGCTCGCGGACGGTCCCGTCACGTTCTATTGCGGCTTCGACCCGACCGCGCCCAGCCTGCACGTCGGTCACCTGGTGCAGGTGCTCACCATGCGCCGGCTCCAGCAGGCGGGGCTGCGGCCGCTCGCCCTGGTGGGCGGCGCGACGGGTCAGATCGGTGACCCGCGCCCGACGGCCGAGCGCACGCTGAACGACCCGGAGACGGTCGCCAACTGGGTGACACGGCTGCGTTCGCAGATCGAGCCGTTCCTGTCCTTCGAGGGCGAGAACGCCGCGGTCATGGTGAACAACCTGGACTGGACGGCCGGTCTGTCGGCGATCGAGTTCCTGCGGGACATCGGCAAGCACTTCCGCGTCAACAAGATGCTGACCAAGGACTCCGTGGCCCGGCGCCTGGAGTCCGAGGAGGGCATCAGCTACACGGAGTTCAGCTACCAGCTGCTGCAGGGCATGGACTTCCTGGAGCTGTACCGACGCTACGGCTGCACGTTGCAGCAGGGCGGCAGCGACCAGTGGGGCAACCTCACGGCGGGCCTGGACCTGATCCACCGCCTGGAGCCCGGGGCCCATGTGCACGCGCTGGCGACGCCGCTGATGGTCAAGGCGGACGGCACCAAGTTCGGCAAGACCGAGGGCGGCGCCATCTGGCTCGACCCCGAGATGACGACGCCGTACGCGTTCTACCAGTTCTGGCTGAACGTGGACGACCGGGACATCTCGACGTACATGCGCATCCTGTCCTTCAGGTCCCCCGAGGAGCTGGAGGAGCTGGAGAAGCAGACCGAGGAGCGCCCGCAGGCCCGTGCCGCCCAGCGCGCGCTGGCCGAGGAGCTGACGACGCTGGTGCACGGCGCCGACCAGACGGCCGCCGTGATCGCCGCGTCCAAGGCGCTCTTCGGTCAGGGCGAGCTGTCCGACCTCGACGAGCGGACGCTGAGCGCCGCCCTGTCCGAGGTGCCGCACATCCAGGTCGCCGAGGCGGGTCTCGTCGTGGACCTGTTCGCCGAGGTCGGCCTGGTGGCCAGCAAGTCCGCCGCGCGCCGCACGGTCAAGGAGGGCGGGGCGTACGTGAACAACGTCAAGGTCGCCGCCGAGGACGCGGTCCCGGCGGCCGAGGACCTGCTGCACGGGCGCTGGCTGGTGCTGCGACGGGGCAAGAAGAGCCTGGCCGCGGTCGAGGTCACGGGCGGCTGAGCGTTCCGACGACAGCGAGGGCGCGGGCCGCTTCCCGGATCGGGAAGCGGCCCGCGCCCTTCGTCCGTCCGCGCGGGGTCACGCCCGCTGCTGCGCCTTCTTGTTCCCCCACAGGGCCATGTACGCCATGTCGCCCAGCGCCACGATGACGATCGCGGCGATCAGCTGGAACAGGTGACGGGTCCAGTCGATGCCGGACGTCGCCGCGACGCCGAAGGCGCGCGCGAGGGCATTGCCCACGATGGCGCCGAGCATCCCGAAGATGGTGGTCAGCCAGAGCGGGCTGTGCTGCTTCCCGGGAATGATCGCCTTGGCGATCAGGCCCAGCACGAACCCGACGATGATCGCCCACAGCCAGCCCATGACCGCCTCCTAGCACCGCTCCCCGTGAGCGGTACCGTCAGTGTCTTGCTGTCCTCCATACGGCGCATGTCGGGCAGAGCCATACGCGCTACGGCGCATCATGTCCACCCAGTCAGGACATGCCCCGCTCTCGAACGCGGCGCAGACGCGGCGTAACGTGGAAGCAGTCCGGGCCCGCTTCCTCGACGGGTCCGTGCCGGGTACGGACCGGGGAGCGTCCGACGCAGGCAGGTGGTGGAAAGTGATCAGGAAGCAGAGCAACGTCCAGGTCTTCCGGATCACCGGAGCCAGACAGGGACTGGACGACGACGTCCGCGGCCGGCAGCGCCGCTATGTCATCTCGATGTCCGTCCGGACGGTGTCCGTGATCCTGGCGGCCACCCTGTGGAACGTCGAACGGCCCGTCGCTCTCGTCGCGCTGGTGCTCGGGATTCTCCTCCCGTACGTCGCCGTGGTCATCGCCAACGCGGGACGTGAGAACACGCCCTCGCTGCCCTCGACGTTCGTCACCGCTCCGCTGCGTCCGATGATCGCCGCGCCCCGGCAGGACGGCTCCGGGGAGCCGTTCCACGAGGGCGCAGAGACCGGTCCCGAAGCGCCGCAGCGAGCCGAACCGCACGACTTGGGCTGAGGCCGGACCGGGTTCGTTTCGTTCCCGAACTCGCCTTGCCGCAAAGCCGGTTCGGCCTCGGACGGTCATCCAGGGATCCTCCGAAAACGGAATATCGCCGCGCAAACAAGCTCAAGAAAAGCTCAGATCAATCATGTTGTTCCGGTGCCGGGCGGCGGGTGACCCGTGACATACTTCGTACGCGCTCCGCATCCCCCGTCGGAGCGACGGACCGACGCCGGGCAGCTCCCCCCGTGGCTGCTCGGCGTCGCCTTTGTCGGGCCGTAGAAGCCCTTTCCCGGAGCGGCCGGCCCACCGCGCGGAACACGTCGCGCGAGGCCTCGGCTAGGGTCGGCAGGGTGATTCCGAACGCCCCCGGCTCCGACCCCGCCACCCCTGTCTGCTCGGCCAAGGCCTGCCGCGCGGACGCCGTGTGGGTGCTCGCCTGGAACAACCCGAAACTGCACACGCCCGAGCGCCGCAAGACCTGGCTCGCGTGCGAGGCGCACCGCGAGCATCTGTCGCAGTTCCTCGGTGTGCGCGGGTTCCTGAAGGACGTCGTGACGCTCGACGAGTGGGAGGCCTCCGGGCCGGTGGAGCGCGGCGAGGGATAGCCCGCCGGCTCAGCCGCCGATCGCCGACATCGGGCGGTCGGGCTGCACGAACGAGGGGTCGTCCAGGCCCGCTCCGGCCTTCTTGCCCCACATCGCGAGGCGCCAGAGGCGGGCGATCTCCTCGTCGGGCGCGCCCGAGCGCAGCGCGGCCCGCAGATCGGTCTCCTCGGTGGCGAAGAGGCAGGTGCGCACCTGGCCGTCGGCGGTGAGGCGGGTGCGGTCGCAGGCCGAGCAGAACGGGCGGGTGACCGAGGCGATCACGCCGACGCGATGCGGGCCGCCGTCGACGATCCAGCGCTCGGCGGGCGCGGAACCCCGCTCGTCGGCGCCTTCCTCGGTGAGCTCGAAGCGGGTGCGCAGCGAGGCGAGGATGTCGCCGGCGGTGACCATGCCGTCGCGCTTCCAGCCGTGCTGGGCGTCCAGGGGCATCTGCTCGATGAAGCGGAGTTCGTAGTCGTGCTCCACGGACCAGGCCAGCAGGTCCGGGGCCTCGTCGGCGTTCAGGCCCGGCATCAGGACCGAGTTGATCTTGACGGGGGTCAGACCGGCGTGGTGGGCGGCTTCGAGGCCCTCGATGACGTCCTTGTGGCGGTCACGGCGGGTGAGGGTCTTGAAGACGTCGGGGCGCAGGGTGTCCAGCGAGACGTTCACCCGGTCCAGGCCCGCGGCCTTCAGGGCGGCCGCGGTGCGCTTGAGGCCGATGCCGTTGGTCGTGAGGGACATCCGGGGGCGGGGGGCGAGGGCCGCGACCCGCTCGACGATGCCGACCAGGCCGGGGCGCAGGAGGGGCTCGCCGCCGGTGAAGCGGACCTCCTCGATGCCGAGGCCGGTGACCGCGATCCCTATCAGGCGGACGATCTCGTCGTCCGTGAGCAGATCGGGCTTGCCGAGCCACTGCAGTCCCTCTTCGGGCATGCAGTACGTGCACCGCAGATTGCACCGGTCGGTCAGTGAGACACGCAGGTCGGTGGCGACCCGGCCGTAGGTGTCGATGAGCACGTGGGCCCCCTCCCTCGATGCCGATCTCGTTTTCCGGACACCTGCGAGCCTACGTGACAGGACGGGCGGGAACAGCGTCCCGATCGCACGAGACGCGGCGCGGGCCCGTCGTAGGGACCTACCAGTGGTGATCCACCGGTGGCCTGCGGCGGGCCCGCGCGTGCCGTGCCTCAGTGTGCTCCGGTGCCCGTCAGGGAGCGGACCTCCAGTTCGGCGTACTTGCCGGCGTCCGGCTCCTCCTTGGACAGGACGGTGCCCAGCCAGCCCAGCAGGAAGCCGACCGGGATGGAGATGAGGCCCGGATTCTCCAGCGGGAACCAGTGGAAGTCGACGTCCGGGAACATCGAGGTGGGCTTGCCCGAGACCACCGGGGAGAACAGCACCAGGCCGACCGCCGTGACCAGGCCGCCGTAGATCGACCAGAGCGCGCCCGGGGTGGTGAACCGCTTCCAGAACAGGCTGTAGAGGATCGTCGGCAGGTTGGCGGAGGCGGCGACCGCGAAGGCGAGGGCGACCAGGCCGGCGACGTTGAGGTCGCGGGAGAGGGCGCCCAGCAGGATGGACACGGCCCCGATGCCGACGGTCGCGTACCGGGCGGCCGCCATCTCCTGCTTCTCCGACGCCTGCCCCTTCTTGATGACGTTCGCGTAGATGTCGTGCGCGAAGGACGAGGACGAGGCGAGTGTCAGTCCCGCGACGACCGCGAGGATCGTGGCGAAGGCGACGGCGGAGATGGTGGCGAGCAGGACCGCGCCCCAGGTGGAGTCGACGCCGCCGAGGTGCAGGGCGAGCAGCGGTGCCGCCGTGTTGCCCGCCTTGTTGGAGGCGATGATCTCGTCCGGCTTGATCAGCGCGGCGGCGCCGAAACCGAGGGCGAGGGTCATCAGGTAGAAGGTGCCGATGAGACCGATGGCCCAGTTGACCGACTTCCGCGCGGTCTTGGCGGTGGGCACGGTGTAGAAGCGGATCAGGATGTGCGGCAGGCCCGCGGTGCCGAGGACCAGCGCCATGCCGAGCGAGATGAAGTCCAGTTTGGTGGTGGACGTGGCGCCGTACTTGAGGCCGGGCTCCAGGAACGGCGAGCCCTTGCCGCTGTTCTCGGCCGCCTTGCCGAGCAGGTCGGAGACGTTGAAGTGGAACTTCAGCAGCACCAGGAAGGTGAGCAGCAGGGCGCCGACGATCAGCAGGACCGCCTTGACCATCTGGACCCAGGTGGTGCCCTTCATGCCGCCGATGGTGACGTAGACGATCATCAGGACGCCGACGAGCGCGACGATGCCGATCTTGCCGCCGTCGCTGGTGATGCCGAGGAGCAGCGAGACGAGGACGCCCGCGCCCGCCATCTGGGCCAGCAGGTAGAAGATCGACACGACGATGGTGGAGGTGCCCGCGGCGGTACGGACCGGACGCTGGCGCATGCGGTAGGCGAGCACGTCGCCCATCGTGTAGCGGCCGGAGTTGCGCAGCGGCTCGGCGACCAGGAGCAGGGCCACCAGCCAGGCGACCAGGAAGCCGATGGAGTAGAGGAAGCCGTCGTAGCCGAAGAGGGCGATGGCGCCGGCGATGCCGAGGAAGGACGCGGCGGACATGTAGTCGCCGGAGACGGCGAGTCCGTTCTGGAAGCCGGTGAACTGGCGGCCGCCCGCGTAGAAGTCGGCGGCGTTCTTGGTCTGGCGGCCGGCCCAGACGGTGATGACGAGGGTCGCGGCGACGAACACCGCGAAGAGGGTGATGATCAGCGGCCGGTGCTGGCTCGCCTCGCCCGCGGCCAGCAGCGTCGTGTGCGCGGTCGTCCGTGCGGAGCTCATGCGCCGCCCTCCATCCGGGACTTGATGGCGTCGGCCTTGGGGTCGAGCTGGGCGGCCGCGTGCCGCGAGTACCACCAGGCGATGAGGAAGGTGGTGAGGAACTGGGCGAGACCGAGCACCAGGGCGACGTTGACGTTGCCGAACAGCTTGGTGCCCATGAAGTCGTCCGCGTAGTTCGAGAGCAGCACGTACAGCAGGTACCAGAGGATGAATCCGACGGTCAGCGGAAAGGCGAAGGAGCGGTGGGAGCTGCGGAGTTCACCGAATTCGGCGCTCTCCTGCATCTGGGTGAACTCCTCGGTGGACGGGAACGGAGTCCCGGTTTTCGCGGGCGGTGGTGCGTCGGTGGCCACGGTGTCTCCTCGCGTTGCGGGTGCGGTTGCGACGGTGGGCGGGGGCAGGTCGGGAGCGGCGGAGGGGGGCGGGGACGGCTCGGGTGCGGACATGGGACGTTGATCTCACAGCGGCGGGCGTCACGTGGCGGAAAGCGACGGTTCACACCCGTTGGGTGATCCTTGCGGGGGGCTCGATCGTCCACGGGCTCCCTGCCCAAGGTCACGGCGCCACGCGTGGACCGGTTCAACTCCCCTGGCTTCTTTCGGAAGTCGTGGCCGCAAGTCATTGCTGGCCCGGTCGGCGGGAGGATAGCTTCGGCCTGCACCATTCCGTCATGTACCTGCCCGAGCACCATCCGTGTTCGGGCAGCTCCGTTTTCCGGATGATGTGGAGATCCCATGGCTCATCTGCGTTCCAGACGACGTCTCGCCCTCGCCGTGCCGGTCGTTCTGTCGCTCACCGCCTCGCTCGGCTTCCTGCCGGGCGCCGCGTCCGCCACCCCTCTCACCGCGCCCGCCGCGACGACCGCGGACGGGCCGAACCTCTCGTACGTGGTCAACACGACAACGGACCACCGCACGATCGAGTCGGTGAAGAAGGCCATCGGCGCGGCCGGCGGCAGCGTCGTCATCGCGTACGAGCAGATCGGCGTCATCGTCGTCCACTCGGCGAACCCGGACTTCGGCCGGCAGATCCGGACGGTGCGCGGGGTGCAGTCGGCCGGTGCCACCCGTACCTCGCCGCTGACCTCCGCGGCGACGACCGACGAGGGCGCGGTGCAGGTGCTGTCGGCCGCCGAGGCCGCGAAGGTCGCGAAGACCGCGTCCGCGGGCGAGGAACCTCTTGAGGCCGACCAGTGGGACCTGCGCGCGATCGGCGCCGACAAGGCGGCCGCGGTCAACCCGGGCAGCAAGAAGGTGACCGTCGCCGTGATCGATGTCGGCGTCGACGACACGCACCCGGACATCGCGCCGAACTTCTCGGCCTCGCAGTCCGCCAACTGCGTGGGCGGCAAGCCGGACACGACGTACGGCGCCTGGCGCCCGGTTGACGCCGACCACTACCACGGCACGCACGTCGCGGGCGAGATAGCGGCGGCCCGCAACGGTATCGGCGTCGCGGGAGTCGCCCCCGGCGTGAAGGTCGCGGGCATCACGGTGGCCGAGCCCGACTCCACCCAGTTGTTCTACCCGGAGAGCGTCGTGTGCGCCTTCGTGTTCGCCGCCGACCACGGCGTCGAGATCACCAACAACAGTTATTACGTCGACCCTTGGCTGTACAACTGCGTCGACGACCCCGACCAGAAGGCCATCGTCGACGCCGTCGACCGGGCCCAGCTGTACGCCCAGCGGAAGGGCACGCTGAACATCGCGGCGGCGGGCAACTCCAATGACGACCTCGACTCGAACGCGCTGACCGACGCGTCCAGCCCCGACGACTCGACCGCCACGACGCGGACGGTCGACCCGCACAAGTGCTTCGACATCCCTACCCAGTTGCCGGGTGTCGTCACGGTCGCCTCGACCGGCGTCAAGGGCGCCAAGTCGTACTTCTCCAGCTACGGCGACGGTGTCATCGATGTCGCGGCGCCCGGCGGCGACCGGTATCAGATCCCGGACACGCCGTCGCAGAACGGCCGCATCCTCTCCACGCTGCCGAACAACACGTACGGCTGGCTCCAGGGCACCTCGATGGCGACGCCGCACGTCGCCGCCGTGGCCGCACTGCTGAAGTCCAAGTACCCCTGGGCTACGCCGGCTCAGCTCCAGATCCTCCTCAAGGCCCAGGCGGACAACCCGGGTTGCCCGACCGCCCCGTACGACGGGAACGGCGACGGAGTCGTGGACGCGACCTGCGCGGGCGGCAAGCACGTGAACGGCTTCTACGGATTCGGGATCGTCAACGCCCTGCGGGCGGTCAAGTAGCGCCCGCAGAACGTCCCGCGGCCCCGGTCGACCCGCTCGGCGACCGGGGCCGCGCCGTCGCCGGCCGCCTCGTATGTTGATCGCGTCCACGCTGCATAGTGCCGGTATGACGCATTCACCGATGGCCGTCGTGTGGCGGGAACTGGGCGGAGACCCGGCGCTGCTCCCCGGGGTTTCGACCGTGGCGCGTGCGGGTGCGCTGGAGGCACGGCTGCCCGTACGCGAGTCGGCGCGCGCCTGTGTGGGTGCCTGTGCGCTGGCGGCCGCCGAGCTGGGGGCCCGGCGTGCCGGGCTCGCGCGGGTGCCGCGGGTGAGCGTGGACGACGGCGCCGTCGCCACGGCGTTCGTCAGCGAGCGGCATCTGCGGATCGACGGGCGCGCGCCGGTCAACTTCGCGCCGCTGTCCCGCTTCTGGCGGACCGCGGACGGCTGGGTACGGACACACGCGAACTATCCGCATCACCGGGCGCGGCTGCTGGACGCGTTGGGGGCGGCGGACGACGCGACCGCGGAGGACGTGGCCGGGGTGCTCGCCGGACGGTCCGCGCGGGAGGTCGAGGAGACGGTGTACGCGGCCGGCGGGCTCGCCGTCGCGCTGCGCACGGCGAAGGAGTGGGCCGTCCACGAGCAGGCTCTCGCCCTGGCCGGGCGGCCGTTGACCGACTGGGACAGGCCGTCCGAGCGGGGCGAGCCGGCCACCGCGGGCGCGCGAGCCCTCGCCCCGTTGCGCGACGGCCCCCCGTTGTCGCCCGCCGCCGGGGTGCGCGTCCTGGACCTGACCCGGGTCATCGCGGGCCCCGTCGCCACCCGCACGCTCGCCCTGCTGGGCGCCGACGTGCTGCGGGTGGACGGGCCGCGGCTGCCCGAGGACCCGGACGCGCACGCGGACACGGGCTTCGGGAAGCGCTCGGCGGTACTGGACCTGGTGGCCGACCGGCGTACCTTCGACGAGTTGCTGGCGACGGCGGACGTCGTCGTCACCGGCTACCGGCCCGGCGCCCTGGACCGGTTCGGGCTCTCCCCGGAGGCGCTGGCCGAGGGGAACCCCGGCCTCGTCGTGGCGCAGGTGTCGGCGTGGGGGACGTACGGGCCCTGGGGCGCGCGGCGCGGCTTCGACAGCCTGGTGCAGGTGGCCACCGGGATCGCCATGGCGGAGGGATCGCCCGAGCGGCCGGGCGCGCTGCCCGCGCAGGCGCTCGACCACGGAACCGGATATCTGCTGGCGGCGGCCGTCCTGCGCGCGCTGACCGAGCGGGAGGAGCACGGCCGCGGGTGCGTCGTACGGCTGGCGCTGGCGCGCACGGCGATGTGGCTGACCGACGGCATCGGGCGGGAGGAGGCACCCGGCGCGCTGCCGGACCCGGTGGCGGCAGAGCCGTACGGCCGTCCCGACCCCTGGCTGTCCGAGCGGAACAGCCCCTTCGGCCTCCTCGGCCATGCCCTGCCCCCGGTCTCCTTCACCGGCGGCCCCACCGACTGGTCACGCCCACCGGGGCTCTGGGGTACGGACCCCGCGCGCTGGGCGTGAGCCTCGCGCCCGAGCCCTTCCACCCCCTCACCACCTCACCCCCTCTCCCTCGTCCCCTCGCCCTCTCGTCCTCGAACACCGAACGGGTTACGGTGACTTGCCCGGATCTGTGACCGCCGGCGACGATCCTGGGGGGGGACGTTGACAGCTTCGACGGCCGGGACCGCGGACCCGAGCGGGGACGAGGTCGCGGGCGGGACCGCGCCGCGGCGGGCCACCCACCGGGCCGTCGCCGTACTCGCCCTGGTGGCCGTCGCGGCCCTGATCCCACTGCTGGGCCCGCGCACCGCGCTCACCGGTACGGGGGAAGCCGCGGCACCCGGGGCCGATGGCATCGCGCTGCTGCGGTCGGTGCTGTTCGCGGCGCTCTGCGTCCCTGTGGGAGAGGTGTTCGCGTCCGCGCTGGCGCGCCGGGTGCCCGGGGCGTCGACGATGGCGGCGCCGCGCAGTTGGGCGGCGTACGCGGCCGCCGCCGGGTTCGTCGTCGCGCTGGGTCTGGCCTCCGTGGTGGCGACGGGCAATCTGCTGCCGCATCACCTCTCCGACATCGACATCGGCGGGCTGTACCGGACCCGGGACGGCCGGCTGGCGCTTGTGGAGACCGACGCGTTCGCGGCGGCCTGGCTCTGTGCCCGCTCGCACCGCCCGGCCGCCCGGGTGTGGCCGCCGGCCGTGGTGGCGGTCGCGGAGGCGCTGCGCGCGCATCCCCCGGCGGAGCACGACGCGCTGCTCGGCTCCGGTCTGACCCTGGTGCACCTGACATGCGCGGCGCTGTGGGCGGGCGGCCTGCTCCACGTCCTGCGCCTGCTGCACGGCCGGCGCACCGCGACCGGTGCGGTCACGGGAACCCGGGAGACCGATCCCACCGGCCGGACTACGACTGCGACTGCCGTAGGAACCACGGCTGCGGCTGCGGCCACCGGACCGGGGACGGCGGCCGGAGGCGGTCGGGCCGGTGCCACGCTGCTCGGTCTCTACGCGCGCGTGGCGGCCGTACTGTTCGCGACGGTCACGGCGACGGGCGTCTGGAGCGCGCTGCGCCGGATGCCGCCCGGCACGGTCCTGGACCAGCTGACGTCGACGGCGTACGGGCGCGCCCTGCTCGCGAAGGTCCTCCTCGTGGCCGCCGTCGCCGTCCTGGCCCTCGCGGCCCGGCTGCGGCTGCGCCGCGCGGCGGACCCGCTCGGCGCCCGCTCCCCCGCGCGGGCGGAGATCGTGGCGCTGGGCGCGGTCGTCGCGGTGTCGGGCCTGCTGACGGCGCTGCCGCTGCCCATCCGGTGGTGAGCCTCCGGACGGGCAGCGGCAGAAGGGCGAGGGACGGCGGGTCCGCGGCCGCGGACCCGGGAGTCAGTTGGTGACGAGGACCTTCAGCGCGGTCCGCTCGTCCATCGCCTTGTAGCCCTCGGGCACGCTCTCCAGGCCGATGGTCATGTCGAAGACCGGCGACGGGTCAATCGTGCCGTCGAGAACGTCGGGCAGCAGTTCGGGGATGTACGCGCGCACCGGGGCGACGCCGCCGCGCAGGGCGATGTTCCGGTCGAACATGACGCCCAGGTCGAGGCCCGTACCGCTGCCGTGGGGCACGCCGACGAAGCCGATGGCGCCGCCGTCGCGGGTGATGTTCACGGCCGTGCTCATGGACTGCTCGGTGCCGACGGCCTCGACGACGCAGTGCGCGCCCTGGCCACCGGTCAGCTCGCGCAGGGCCTCGACGGCCGCTTCGCCGCGCTCGGCGACGACGTCCGTGGCCCCGAAGCGGCGCGCGATGTCCGTGCGCACCTGGTGCCGGCCGAGGGCGATGATCCGCTCGGCGCCGAGCCGCTTGGCCGCGAGGACGGCGCACAGGCCGACGGCCCCGTCACCCACGACGGCGACGGTCGAGCCCTTGCGCACGCCGGCGCCCAGGGCCGCGTGGTGGCCGGTGCCGAGGACGTCGGACAGGGTCAGCAGGGCGGACAGCAGGTGGTCGTCGGAGGCCGCCTCCTTGGGCAGCCGTACGAGGGTGCCGTCGGCGAAGGGAACGCGCACGGCCTCGCCCTGTCCGCCGTCGTAGCCGACCGAGCCCCAGAAGCCGCCGTGCCGGCACGACGTGGTGAGTCCGTCACGGCAGTACTCGCACACGCCGTCGGACCACATGAAGGGCGCCACGACCAGGTCGCCGCGCCGGACACCGGTCACCGCGGAGCCCGTCTCCTCGACGATGCCAAGGAACTCGTGCCCGATCCGCTGGCCCGGCTGCCGGGCCGCCTCGCCGCGGTACGCCCACAGGTCGCTGCCGCAGATGCAGGAGCGCAGCACCCGCACGATCGCGTCGGTGGGCAACTGCACCATGGGCTCGGGCACGTCCTCCACGCGCATGTCGAACGGGGCGTGGATGGTGGTGGCGCGCATGGCGAGGGTCCCTCTCGTGCGGTACGTCGGTGAGATGCGCTCAGGGGGTGGTCGAGCGCATCTCACCGTACGCCGCCGCGGGGGCGCGTCGCGCGGCGAGGGGGCCCAGCACGCCTTGGACCAGCAGAAACTGGGCCACGACGTACGTGATCATGATCCAGAAGGCGGCCTTCGGGAGCTGCGGCCAGTCGGCGACTCCGGTGGCGATCAGCGTGTCCGAGAGCATGAAGAGGGCGCCGCCGAGCGCCGCGACGGGCCCGAGCCGGGTGGCCCCGTACGCCATCGCGGTCAGCAGCAGGCTGTATCCCGCGACGGGGACGCGCAGCCCGGCCGGCAGACCGGGCCACAGGAGGACGACGAGGGCGAGGAGGACGGCGGCGTACGCGCCGGGGAGCCACGCAGCGCGCCCGCCGCGCGGCGTCCGGCGGAAGAGCACGAGGTAGCACACGTGCCCGGCCGCGAAGCAGGCCATGCCGACGAGGAACGCGGGGTCGGCGTCGGACATGAGCGCCAGGTCGCCGCACCAGCCGAGGAGCAGGGCCGCGACGAGCAGCCGGGGTCCGCCGCGCACCCCCGCGCAGGCGGCGAGCAGGGGCATCAGGAGCGGCTTGGCGATCCGGTGCCCGAGGTCGGATCCGGCGAGCAGCGAGAGGAGGTCCACGGCGGCCACCAGCACGAAGGCGACGAGCAGGGCGCGCGCCGGACGCGGGGTCACGCGGCGGACTCCGCGACCGGGGTCCGGGCGGCGGAATCCGTCGCCGGAGTCTGCGCGGCGGTGTCCCTCCCCCGGGTGCGCGCGGTGGTCTCGGCGGCCGTGGTCGGCGTGGCGACCGGGGGCGCGGGCTGCCAGCCGGGTCCGCCCAGGACGCGCCCCGCGCGCTCGCGCCAGCTCGCCGCCGCCCGCACGTCCCGGGCGATGGCGAGGTACTCGTGGGTGGCCACCCGCACCGGGTTGTACGTGGTGATGTTCTTGGTGAGGCCGTAGACGGGCCGTTCGGTCTCCGCGACCCACGATCCGAAGAGCCGGTCCCAGACGATGAGGATGCCGCCGAAGTTGCGGTCCAGATAGCCGCCCTGGGAGGCGTGGTGGACGCGGTGGTGGGAGGGCGTGTTGAAGGTGAACTCGAACCACCGGTGCATCCTGTCGATGCGCTCGGTGTGGATCCAGAACTGGTAGACCAGGCTCACCGACGAGCAGAACGCGAGCGCTGCCGGGTGCACCCCGAGGGCGACCATCGGGAGGTAGAACGGCCACGACGTCCAGCCCGTCCAGGGCTGGCGCAGCGCGGTGGTGAGGTTGAACTTCCTGCTGGAGTGGTGCACGACGTGACAGGCCCACAGGACGCGGATGACGTGGTGGCCGCGGTGGGACCAGTAGTAGAAGAAGTCCTGCGCGAGCAGCATCGGCGGGATCGTCCACCACAGGACGGGCACCCGCAGCGGGGTCAGTTCGTAGACCGCCGCGTAGACGGCGACGATCGGGCTCTTCCACAGGAAGTCGAAGAACAGGCTGCCGAGTCCCATGCCGAGACTGGTCGCGGCGTCCTTCGTCCCGTAACCCGCGGCGTCCTCGTCCGGATGGATCCGGACGCTCACCATCTCGATCACGGCGAGGAGCACGAAGGCGGGTATCGACCACAGCACGACATCGGGCAGGTTCGGCATGGGTGAACGGTAGATGCGCTGGTCGGCCGCGTACAGAGGCTGTTACCGACAAGTATTACCACCGGTACGCGCTTGCTTCTTGGTGATCTCCGCCAAGGGCGATACCCGTGTCCGGCCGGGCGCTCATACGCCCGCCGCTCCGAGCAGCGCTCCGGCCGCGTACGTCACCGCCATGGCAAGCGCTCCCCCGGCCGTGTTCCGCAGCACCGCGCGCCACGGGTCCGACGAGCCCAGCCGCGCGCTGCTCCAGCCGGTGAGGGCGAGCGCGGCCAGCACCGAGACCACGGTGACGCCGAGCCGCCAGGCCGCCGGCGGCAGCACGATCGCCAGCAGCGGCAGCAGCGCTCCGGCGGTGAACGCGAGGAAGCTCGCCCATGCCGCGTGCCACGGGTTGGTCAGGTCGTCGGGATCGATGCCGAGCTCCACGGACGCGTGGGCCCGCAGGGCGTCCCTCTCGGTGAGCTGTCCGGCCGCCTCGCGCGCCACCTCCCGCGACAGACCGCGCCGCTCCAGGAGCTCGGTCAGCTCTTCGAGTTCGGCCTCCGGCTGCTCCTTGAGCTCCCGTTTCTCCGTGGCCAGGGCCGCCAGCTCCGAGTCCCGCTGGGTCGAGACGGACACGTACTCGCCCGCCGCCATGGACATCGACCCGGCGAGCAGTCCCGCGAGGCCCGCGGTGAACAGCGCGGCGCGGTCGCTGGTGGCGCCGGCCACGCCGACGACGAGGCCCGCGGTGGAGACGATGCCGTCGTTGGCGCCCAGGACGGCGGCCCGCAGCCAGTTCAGCCGCGAGCCGAGGGTGCCGCCGTGGGGCTCGCCGGCCTCGTCGTGGGGCTCGTCGTGCGTCGGTTGCGTCACTCGGGGAGGATCCCATCCGGGGCGGGCGATGCCGGACCGGCTCACCACACCCGCACCGAACCCCCTCTCGCGAACACCGGGCTCGTCGCGTCGGCGGGCGGGGTGCCGAGCGGTTCGGCGATCTCGGCCACGGTGGGGCCGACCTTCGCGGCGATCTCGTCGAGGTACGCCAGGTCGAAGCCGTAGACACGGGCCGCGTTGCCGCCGACCATCGCCGCGATCTCGGCACGGGGCAGACCCGCGTAGGCGATGCGCAGGCCCTCGCGGGTGTACGGATGGGTGCCCTCGTCGTGCGGGTAGTCGCTGCCCCACATGATCTTGTCGAGGCCGATGCGGTCGCGCAGCGGCACCTCGTGGGGGCGCATGAAACTGGCGCCGACGAAGCAGTTGTCACGCCAGACCTCGGAGGGGCGTTCGCCCATCGTCGCGGCCAGTCCCGCGCCGAACTTCGACTCGGCGGTCGACGCCTTCGACGCCCTGCCCGCCGCCGCGACCAGCCGCTCGTGGTAGTAGTCCAGCATGTCGAGCACCCGGGGGATCCAGCCCGAGCCCTGCTCGGTGAGCACCAGTCTCAGGCCGGGGTTCCGGCGGAACGCGCCGCCGAACACCAGGTGCCACAGCGCCCGGTGCGAGAACCAGGTCGTCTCCACCATGTAGACCGCGCGGGCCGCCGGTTCGTCCCCCAGCGGCGGCGAGGCGGAGCCCGCGTGGTGGTTCACCGGGACACCCAGTTCGGCGCAGGCCGCCCAGATCGGGTCGTACACCGACGAGTACAGCTCGGGCAGGCCCGAGCCGGGGGGTGTACCGGGCAGCAGCAGACCGCCCCTGAGGCCCGCGCCCGCCGACCGGTGGATCTCCTCGACCGCCGCGTCGACGTCGTTCAGGAGGATCTGGAAGACGCCCGCGCGCCGGCCGGGCGCCGCCGCGCAGAAGTCGGCGAGCCAGCGGTTGTGGGCCCGCAGACCCGCCCACCGCTGCTCGAACTCCCCTGCCGTCGGGGCCGGTGCCATCAGGGAGGCCGACGGGAAGAACGGCGGGATGGTGTTCGGGAAGACCACCTCCGCGACGATGCCGTCCTCCTCCAGCTCCGCGACGCGCCGCCCGGAGTTCCAGTTCCGGTCGGCGGTGTCGGCGAGCAGGTCCTCGTACGGGTTGACGTAGCCGGCCGCCCAGGCGTCGAAGTCCTCGTGGTGCCGGCGCTCCAAGTACGGCTTGTAGTCGAGGAGATCGGCGCCCGCGTGGCAGTCCGCGGAGATGACGGTGTAGCGGTCCTCGGCGCTCATGGGCTCACTCCCAGCACGGGGAAGTCGTGGTCCGTCAGCCAGTGGCGGCCCACCTCGCGCGAGCGGGCCCAGGACGCCTCGACCGCCGACTGGTCGTCCGGCTGGCCCAGTTCGGCCGGTGTGGGGCCGATCCGCCGGGCGAGCGGGGCCAGTCGACCGACGTCGAAGCCGAACACCTCGGCCGCCGCGAGGCCGAGCATGCGGCGGGTCTCCGCGACCGGGATGTCGTGGAAGGTCTTCGCCAGCCACGTCCGGGTGTCGGGCCAGGTGCCCTCGGGGTGCGGGAAGTCGCTGCCCCAGAGGATGTTGTCGACGCCGATCTCGTAGCGCTGGGCGAGTTCGCGGCGCTTGGTGTTGGTCGCGCAGATGAAGACCTGCCGGTCCAGGTACTCGTGCGGGGGCCGTTTCAGCTCGGCGAAGGGCGACAGCTTCTTGCCGCCGTGCGCGCCGAGATAGAGGCGGTCCATGAACCACAGCAGGTTGGGCAGCCACCAGCAGCCCGACTCCGCGACGCCGAACCGGAGTCCGGGGTGCCGTTCGAAGACCCCCGACCAGAGCAGGAACCAGAGCGGGCGCGCGGGCCACCAGGTGACCTCGGAGACGTAGATCCCCAGGTGGTCGCCGTACTCATGGCGGGGCGCGGCGCCGGAGTGCGTGAGCACGGGCATCGCACACTCGGCGGCCGCCGCCCACACGGGGTCGTAACGGCGGTCGTGGTACGGCTCCTTGTCGACCCACATGGAGGGGATCATCAGCGCGCCGAGGCCGGACTCCTTGGCCCGGTACACCTCGGCGACCACGCGTCCGGTCTCGCCGGTGACCGGCAACAGGGCGACCCCGCAGTGCCGTTCGGGGTGTTCGGAGACGAAGTCTGCGAGCCAGCGGTTGTGGGCCTGCGCGCCCGCCATGCCGAGTTCCGGGTCCTGGTCGCCGGAGAGACCGAGGCCGACGCCGAACGGAGCGGCGGTCCTGCTGTCCACGGCGTCCGCGTCGGGGAAGACGACCTCCGCCGCCACCCCGTCGCCGTCGAGTTCCTTGAGGCGCTGCGCGCTGTCCCAACCACCGCGCAGGCCTTCCTCGTTGTCGTGGAACCACTTGTCCGCGAAGGCCTCGTTGCGGATGCCGAGGCGGGTCATCTCCTCGCGGCGCCGGTCACGGCCCGCGAGGAACTCGTCGAAGTCCCGGTGGAAACGGGAGTCCAGATAGGGCCGGTACTCCTCGGTGGGGAGTCCGGCGTGGCAGTCGGAGGAGATGATCAGATACGGATCCTGTTCGGGCACCGCGCCCCCTCAGTCGAGGATGAAGCTTTCCAGGTACGACGGATCGGACCGGTCGAGCATCGACCGCGACCGGGCCCGGATCTGCCGGTCGCTGTGCTCGCTCTCGGGCAGCAGCCAGAAGCGGTCCTCGCGGATGCCCTCGGCGACCAGGTCGGCGACCTGTTCGACGGGGGTGAACCGCACCTCGTGGCCCGCCTCGTTCATCGCGGCCTCCCACTGTCCGAGGCTGCGGTACGGGGTCCTGCGGGGCCGCTCCTTCGCGTACCGCTCGGGCCGGTTGCGGTGCGACTCCCACAGGCCCGTGCGGAGCATGTGGGGTCCGGGGAACAGCACGGAGGCGCCCACGCGCGCGTGCTCCGCCTTCAGGTGCGCGTACAGCGACTCGGTCATCGTGACCACGGCCGCCTTGGTGACCGCGTACACGGAGGCGGTGGGCAGCGGGGCGATCCCGCCGTCGCCGGACGAGGTGTTGACGACGTGGCCCGGTTCACCCCCGGCGATCATCCGGGGCACGAACGCCTGGACGCAGTGGAAGACGCCCCACACGTTGACGGCGAAGGCCCACTTCCAGTCGTTCGGGTCGTGCTCCCACATCCGGCCCTCGGCACCGGAGCCGACACCGGCGTTGTTGCACAGCACGTGCACCGCGCCGTACGTGCCGTACACATCTTCGGCGAGCGCGAGGACCTCGGAGCGCTCCCCGACGTCCACCACGCGCGCGAGGACGTCGGCGCCGTCCTCGCGCAGCTCACCGGCGGCCTTCTCCAGGGCGCCCTCCTCGACGTCGGCGAGGACCACCTTGAGCCCGTCGGCCGCGAACCGCCGTGCCATCGCGAGGCCGATGCCACTCGCCGCGCCGGTGACGACGGCGACCTGTCCCGCCCGCAGTTCCATCAGACGCTCCCCTCGGGCGGACCGTCGAGGATCTGCCGCGGATCGTCGTAGCGCTGGTGGATGTACGGCAACAGGGCCCGGCCGCTGACGCGTTCGGCGACCCGGCCCTTCTGGTCGGTGGTCTTCTCACCGATGGTGATCCCCACCAGCCGGCGCACGGGCAGGTCGGCGACCGGGTCGTACATCGACTCGCGCAGGACTACGTCCCCGGTGACCCGCTCCAGCCTGCGGACCTTCTCGTTGCGCACGCAGTGCACGAGGACCGGGTCGGCGTCGAAGCCCGAACCGTCCACGGCGGGAAGGAACTTGAAGTAGAAGTCGGTCTTCTGCGCGGGTTCGGGCAGTGGCAGGGCACCGCTCACCGCGCCGCGCACCTCGACGAAGGCGATGCCGTGCCGGGCGAGCACGCCGCGCACGACGAGACCGTCGCGCTCGACCGTCACCTCGCCGAGTTTCTTGGGCTCCCCGAAGACCTCGCGGCCGCCGATCAGGGCCCGTTCGTGGGTCATCGGCATGACGAGCGGATACCAGCCCTCGACGTCCTCGTGCGCCGCGGCGACGGCGAACGAGCCCGCGCCCAGCGGATATCCGGGCAGATCGACCTTGCTGATGTTCACCCGCACCAGAGGCCGTGCGGTGGGCTTCAACGGGGGCGGCAGGACCGCCGCGACCGCGTCGGGGTCGCTCTCCCAGACGGCCACCACACCGGTGGACCAGATGTCGGGGAGTCTGGAGCTCGCGGTGCGCGAGGCGGCTATCTCCGCCTCGGTCCGTGCGCCGTACCTCACTCGTGCCATGTCCGTACCGCCCTTCGTAGGCGCTACCTGCTGGGACCGCGCAGCACGCTTGCACCGCACGGGCGAAAGGTCCATAGCCGTGCGCCGACCGGACGTCCGGGTCCGGCGGCGGGCCCAGCCGATCCCGGGCCGGACCGGCGAGCAGGTCGCGTGCGGACGCTGCTCCGGTCGCCGGCCCGGCGGACGCCTCTGCCGCCGCAGGACCGGGGCGATGTGAAGCTCCTGCCGGCGCACGCGCGCGACCGTGCGCCCACTGCTCGCCGGAATCCGCCTGGACCTCGGCCTGGACCTCGGCCTGTACGTGGCCCTGTACGACGACCTGGCGGGCGGGCGTTCTGGAGCCCCGGAACGACGGCGTCCGGCCGACGACCCGGACGGTCTCGGCGCCGGGGCGGCCGGGAAGAAGCGTGGGCCGCTCGCCCTGGTACGCGGCGGCGTCGCCCCCGGGGGCGCGAACGGAGCCGTGCACCGGCTGCGGCCCGGGCCGGTCGACGGCCGCGGTCCTGCTCCCCCGACGGTGGGCGACCTGGTGACGGCGCCGAGCCGGGCGTCAACGCCCCGCCCGCCGCGCCCGGTTGCCGGAACCCCGCGCGGGTGGCCCGGTGACGGGGCTCCCGGGGGTCCCGGATCCGGGAAGGCGGGCACCGGAATGTCAGTCAGGGCCCGTATCCTCATTGACCATGCTCGAAGACCTCACGACCGCAGCGTCCCCAGCCTCCTGGCCGGCCGCGTATCCGCAGGGATACGCGGTCGTTGACGTGGAGACCACAGGACTGGCCCGCGACGACCGGATAATCTCCGCCGCCGTCTACCGGCTGGACGCCCGCGGCGAGGTCGAGGACCACTGGTACACGATGGTCAACCCGGAACGGGACCCGGGCCCTGTCTGGATCCACGGTCTGACGAGCGAGATGCTCGAAGGGGCGCCGCTCTTCCAGGACGTCGCCGAGGAGTTCGCCGCCCGCCTGGACGGGCGCGTGCTGGTCGCGCACAACGCGGTCTTCGACTGGTCGATGATCGCCCGGGAGTACGCGCGCGCCGAGCGCGAGGCGCCGGTGCGCCAGCGCCTGTGCACCATCGCGCTCTCCAAGGAGCTGCGCCTGCCGCTGCCCAACCACAAGCTGGAGTCGCTGGCCGCGCACTTCGGCGTCGTACAGCAGCGGGCGCACCACGCGCTGGACGACGCGCGCGTGCTGGCCGAGGCGTTCCGGCCGAGCCTGCGGGCCGCCGCACGCGACGGGGTGCGCCTGCCTCTCCTGGAGTGCCTGCCGCTCAAGGAGTGGTCCGACAGCCCCGCGGCGCCGCGCATCGGACGACAGGGCGGGGGCGGGGGGTACGCCTCCGGCGGTTACCCGTCCGGGAGTTGGCGTCCCTCCCGTAAACGCCCCGCCTGCCCCCACCCCAACCCGGGACGGTACGAGTCGGACAAACCGCTCAAGCAGGGCATGCGGGTCGCGTTCTCCGGGGACACGTCCGTCGATCGCGAACTACTGGAGGACCGGGCCGTCGAGGCCGGTCTGCACGTCGCGACGAGCCTGTCCCGGCTCACCAGCCTGCTGGTGACGAACGACCCGGACTCCAGCACCTCGAAAGTGCTCAAGGCCAAGCAGTTCGGGACACCGGTGATCGACGAGGCCGCGTTCGGACAACTGCTGCGGGATGTCGAACCCGCGTCGGAAGGGTGACGGACGTACGGGTGATTGACGGGCGACTCGCCCGGCACCCGCTCGCCCGCACCGCCCCGGCACCCCACCCTGTGGCGCATGGCGAGATGCGAAGTATGCGGCAATGACTACGGAATGACCTTCGAGGTGCACGCACAGGGTGCGGTGCACGTCTTCGACTGCTTCTCCTGCGCGATCCACCGGATGGCCCCGATCTGCGAGCACTGTCGCGTCCAGGTCATCGGCCAGGGCGTCGAGGTCGAGGGCCACTGGTACTGCGGCGCGCACTGCGCCCGCGCGGAGGGGAAGGCGGGGATCATCGACAAGGTGTGAGCCCCCGCCCGGACCGGCATTCCGGCCCCACCGGACAGTCACCGGCCCGGCCCAGGACAGACCCGCGTACGGCCCTCGGCGGGACCCTCCCGTCGAGGGCCGAATCGTGCCGAGTACCGTCAATGGGGTGTACCGCTTCCTGTTCTCCCGGCAGTGGGTGATCCTCACCCTCGTGGCCCTCGCACTCATCCCGACGATGATCAAGCTGGGCTTCTGGCAGCTGCACCGGCATGAACACAAGGTCGCCCTGAACACGGTGATCTCCGACTCGCTCACCGCGAAGCCGGTGCCCGCGGAGTCGGTCACGCGGCCGGGGCAGGAGATCGGGCACGACGACCTGTTCCGCCGGGTGACGGCGAGGGGGCACTTCGACACCGCGCACGAAGAGGTCGTACGGCGCCGCACCAACGCCGACGGCGAGGTCGGCTACCACGTCCTGACCCCCTTCGTCCTGGCCGACGGCCGCGTCCTGATGGTCAACCGCGGCTGGGTCCCGGCGGACGGCGCGCAGACCGCCTTCCCGAAGATCCCGGCCCCCGCGCAGGGCGAGATCACCGTCACCGGCCGGCTGATGGCCGACCAGACGACCGCCGACAGCGGCATCAAGAACGTCCGGGGCCTGCCCGCCCGTCAGGTCATGCTGATCAGCAGCGGGCAGCAGGCCCGCCGGCTCGGCAGGCCGGTCCTCGGCGGCTACATCGAGCAGACCGCGCCGGAGCCCAAGGGCGACTCCCCCGAACTGATCCCGGATCCCGAGCACAGCGACATCGGCCCGCACATGGCGTACGCGATCCAGTGGTGGCTCTTCTCCGCGGGCGTCCCCGTCGGCTGGGTGATCCTGGTCCGCCGCGAGCGCCGCGACCGGGCGGAGGCAGCCGCCGCGCGGACCGCGCCGACGGCGGAACCGGCCGGGGTCTAACCCGAGGGCGGGGCCCGGAGGTTCGAGGCCCGAGGCCGGGACCCTCGAAGCCCGAGGTCCGAGGCCGGGACCTTCGAGGCCCGAGGGTTCGAGGGCGGGGCCCGGGACTCCCCCGTCGCGTGTCACGTCCCGTCCCGTCCCGCCGCGCCGCGGGCGCTCACGCCACTCTGGCGGCCCGATTGGCCGTCGCCCCCGTCGGGAACCCGTCCACCGTGCACCGCCGCATCGAGGACTACGCCCTCATCGGGGACGAGCAGACCGCCGCTCTGGTGGGCCGCGACGGCTCCGTCGACTGGCTGTGCCTGCCTCGCTTCGACTCCGCGGCCTGCTTCGCGGCCCTGCTGGGCGACGAGGACAACGGTCACTGGCGGATCGCGCCCGAGGGGGCGGACGTCTGCACCCGGCGCGCGTACCGCCCGGACACGCTGGTGCTCGACACCGAGTGGGACACCGCCGAGGGCTCCGTCCGGGTGACCGACCTGATGCCGCAGCGCGAGCACGCCCCCGATGTCGTACGCGTCGTCGAAGGTCTCAGCGGCCGGGTCCGGATGCGCAGTCTGCTCCGGCTGCGCTTCGACTACGGCTCGGTCGTACCGTGGATGCGCCGCTCGGACGGCCACCGGGTCGCGGTCGCCGGGCCCGACTCGGTGTGGCTGCGCAGCGAACCGCCCGTGCACACCTGGGGCAAGGACTTCCGCACGCACTCGGAGTTCACCGTGGAAGCGGGCGAGAAGGTCGCCTTCGTCCTGACCTGGCACCCCTCGCACCGGCCCCGGCCGCCCCTGCGCGATCCCTTCGAGGCACTGGAGACGAGCGTCCGGGACTGGCGGGCGTGGGCGGCGCGCTGCCGCTACGACGGGCCCCACCGGGACGCCGTCGTCCGCTCCCTGATCACCCTCAAGGCCCTCACCTACGCGCCGACCGGCGGCATCGTGGCCGCCCCCACCACCTCACTGCCCGAGGAGCTCGGCGGCGTCCGCAACTGGGACTACCGCTACTGCTGGCTGCGCGACTCCACGCTCACCCTCGGCGCGCTCCTCGCGGCCGGTTACCACGAGGAGGCCGAGGCGTGGCGCGACTGGAGGACGACCCGGCACTCGACGGCGATCTCGAAGGCTGGCGGGCGATGCGCGACGACGTGCACCGGGAGGTGCTCGAACGCGGCTTCGACCCCGTCCGGAACACCTTCACGCAGTCCTACGGCTCACCCGGGCTGGACGCCTCCCTGCTGCTCATCCCGCGGGTCGGTTTCCTGCCCCCGGACGATCCGCGGGTGGTGGGCACGATCGACGCGGTCCGCGCGGAACTCGCCCCCGACGGCTTCCTGGTGCGCCGCTACAGCGCCGCGACGACCGGCGTCGACGGGCTCCCGGGCGGCGAGGGCACCTTCCTCGTCTGCTCGTTCTGGCTCGCGGACGCGCTGCATCTGACGGGCCGTACGCGGGAGGCGCGCGAGCTGTTCGAGCGGCTGGTCGGCCTCACGAACGACCTGGGACTGCTCTCCGAGGAGTACGACCCCGTCGCCGGCCGCCAGCTCGGCAACTTCCCGCAGGCCTTCAGCCACATCGGTCTGGTGGTGTCCGCCCTCAGCCTGTACGGCGTCGAAGAGGCGGGAAACACGGAAGGGGCCGCACCACCGGGATAGGAGAGGATGGGGCCATGGATCTTGGACTGAAGGATCGTGTGTACGTCGTCACGGGAGCCACCCGGGGCCTGGGCAACGCCGCCGCGCGTGAACTCGTCGCCGACGGCGCGAAGGTGGTCGTCACCGGGCGCGACGCGAAGAGCGCGGCCGACGCCGCCTCCGCGCTCGGCCCGAACGCGGTCGGGGTCGCTGCCGACAACGGCGCCGCCGAGACCCCGGCCCGGCTGATCGCGGCCGCCCGTGACCACTTCGGCGGCTTCGACGGCATCCTGATCAGCGTGGGCGGACCGCCGCCCGGGTTCGCCGCGGACAACACCGACGAGCAGTGGATGGTCGCGTTCGAGTCGGTGTTCCTCGGTGCCGTCCGGCTGGCCCGCGCGGCCGCCGCGGAGCTCGGCGAGGGCGGTGTCGTCGGTTTCGTGCTCTCCGGCTCGGTGTACGAGCCGATCCCCGGGCTGACCATCTCCAACGGTCTGCGTCCGGGCCTCGCGGGCTTCGCCAAGTCCCTGGCGAACGAGCTGGGCCCGCGCGGCATCCGGGTCCTCGGGCTGCTGCCGTCCCGTATCGACACGGACCGCGTCCGTGAACTGGACGGGCTGTCCGCCGACCCCGAGGCCACCCGCGCGGCCAACGAGTCCCGCATCCCGCTGCGCCGCTACGGCACCCCGGACGAGTTCGGCCGCACGGCCGCGTTCCTGCTCTCCCCCGCGGCGTCGTACCTCACCGGCATCATGGTGCCGGTGGACGGCGGCATGCGCTCCGGGTTCTAGCCCCCGGCAGCCGGCGGGCCCCACGGCGGGTCACCTCTCCGGGACGCCCGCCCGGCAGCCGACGCGCCCAGCGGAAGCCCGCCCGGAGGCGAACAAGCCTGCGGGGCCGCCCGGAAACGGATACGCCTGCCGGGGCCCGCCCGGAAGCGGCAGGCCATCCGGCCCGTCCGGGAACGGGCGGCCCCGACAGGGCCGCCCGCAAGCACGCACCGCTCGATTCACGTGCTCCGTCCGGCAGTTGACCCCGTGCAGCCGGACCTGCGCACCGAACTCGCCGGGATGCGGCTGCCGGACGCCCGGCGGGGTGCCCCGGAAGCGGGCGGCCCCCACAGGGGGCCTGCTGGGCACGCGTCGGTCAACTCACGCGTTCCGCGCCGTGCTTGACGCCGCGCAGGCGGACCTCAGCGGGGAGCGCGGCGAGGCCGGCCGAGTCCCGTGCGTGGGCGAGCGCCTCCACGGTCAGCAGGTGCAGCGCGTGCCCGGGGTCCACATGGGGTTCCAGCAGGAGCCGTACACGGGCCTCGGGCAGCGTACGGCGGCCGGTCAGATGGACGTGCGCCCGGTCGACCCCGCCCAGCCGGGCCGATTCGGCGGCCAGCACGCCCTCCAGGGCCCGCCCGCGCAGCAGCGCTCCCGCGCCGTCGCCCGTGTCGACGAGCACATCGGCGAGCCTTCGGCGCCGCACGACGGCGACCAGCCACCACAGGCCGAGCAGCAGAAGCACCGCGAACGCGGCGATGACGGCGGGCCACCACCAGCCCTGGTCCCGCCACTTGGTCCGATCGGCCGTGCTCAGCAGCACGTCGTGCCGCCCGTCGTAGATCCACCAAGACGGCGGCCGTACGCCGAGTCCGACGGCGAGCACCGAGCCGCCGAGGACGAGCAGCACCAGCCCGACGAAGCCGATGAGGACACGGTTGACGATCCGGAGCACGGACCTCACCCCTTCCGTCCGGGACGCGCGACACGCACCGACAGGGCGGGCGAACGGGACAGCCCCAGTCCCTTGATGCCGTCGGCGAGCGTGGTGTCGAGGTCGGCGCGCACATCGTCGAGTTCCCGGAAGTGCGACACCGCGCGCACGTCGACCTTCCGGCGCTTCACGCGCACCCGGACCGACTGCACACCGGCGACCTCCATGGCCCGGTCGCGGAGCGCCATCGCGGCGGCGCCCCGGTGCAGTCCGGCCCGGACGTCCGCGTGGGTGCGCCGCATCGGCAGCACGTCCCGCAGTCCGGGCGTGACCGCCAGGACGATCAGCCACAGTCCGACCGCGGCCGCGATCCCGGCGCCGACCAGGACAGCGGTGTCGTCGAGCGGCCGTTCGGCGAGCTGCTGGGCCAGCCAGGTGCGCCAGCGCAGTGCGTTCCGGCCCGCGCGGACGGCCGCGACGTCGTACAGGAAGGCGCCCGCCGCGACGAGGAGCAGGAGCGCGAGGACGCCCGCCGGAACACGGCGGGCGGACCAGAACCGGCCCTGCCGGCCGTCCTCGTCGCCGACGGTGTCCAGCGGTTCGTATGCGGCCGCGGAGGCGGACTGCCCGAGCGCGCCCGCGTCCTCCCCCTGCTCCGACTTCTCCAGTACGGGCATCTTCCGGGTGTTCTCGGAGCCCTGGGGCTCGCTCATTGCGTCCTCCCCTGTACCGCGCCGGGCCCGTGCGCCAGGTGCAGCCGCTCCACCTGGACGGCCACCTCCGGCACTTCCATTCCCGCCAACGCCCTTACCCGCTCGGTGACATGACGACGCACCGCACCGCACTGTGCGCCGATGTCGGAGGGGTAGCCGAGTTCGAGACTGACCCGGACCTGGGCACTGTGCGTCGGTGTGCCGCCCGCACCGCCGGAGCCCGACGCCAGCCGCCGGACGACGACCGTCGCGTGCGGGGGCACGGCGTCGGCGGGCAGCGGGGGAAGCGCCTCACGCGCCGCCTGGGACGCGATCTTCGCGACGACACGGTCGGCGATCCGGGTCGCGCCCCGCTCGGGGGCCTCGACCGTCGCGAGGCCCGGCCGACTCTCACCGAGCCGGTCCACATGACCTGGCACGCGTCACCGCCGCCGGTCGTCACGGGCGCGGAAGAAGTCGCCGATGTCCAGGTCCCCCTCCAGGAGCCGTCCTACGACGAACCCGACGGCGCCCAGGGCCGCCACCAGGAGGAAGGCGCCGAAACCGCCGAAGTACCCGGCGAAGGCCAGCGCCATTCCGGCGATCATGCCGATCACGGCCAAGCTCATGATGCGCTCCTCAGCAGTCGGTGGCCGCGTGATCACTCATGGTGCGGTTGCCGGGGTTTCCAGGGCGTTCCGGTGGCCCCTTGGTCACTGGAGCCGCGTCTCCGGCTCCTCGTCTTCTTCCTCGGGAAGCTTCACATCACTCACCGCGATGTTGACTTCCACCACTTCGAGGCCTGTCATGCGCTCGACGGCCGCGACGACGTTCTCGCGCACATCCCGCGCCACGTCGGCGATCGAGACGCCGTAGTCGACGACGATCTCCAGGTCGAGCGCCGTCTGCAGCTCGCCGACCTCGGCCTTCACACCCCGGGTCACGGACTTGGACCCGCCCGGCACCCGGTCGCGTACCGCTCCGAAGGTCCGGCTCAGCCCGCTGCCCATCGTGTGGACACCGACTACGTCACGGGCGGCGAGCCCGGCGATCTTCTCCACGACTCCGTCGGCGATCGTGGTCCGTCCCCGCGTGGCGGGATCTCCACCGCCGCGCCTGGTGGGCTTACGGGTCTGCTGGCCCTCCTTCTCGAGGTCGGGGCTGTCCGTCCGGTTCCGCTCGGTCATGTCGGTCATCGCCGTACGTCCCTTTCGGTCGTCCTCCTCTGCTCACAGTAGGTCGGGTCGCGCGGTCGCGCGCCGTGGATGGGGCACGCTGGAGCAATGACGGCGGACCGGTGGACGCAAGTGGTACGGCATCAGCTCGGGCTCGGCAGGCTCCTGCCGCTGGGGCTCGCGCTCGACGGCACGTGGATCACGGAGGAGGCGGCCGAGTCGGTGCTGCGGCGTGAGACCGCGGTCGTGGCGGGGGTGCGGCTCGGGTCGCTGCGGATCGCGTCGGCCGATCCGCAGGGGGCCGGCACCTCGCCCGTACCGCCGCCGCCCAGCGCCCTGCCGCCCGGTCCGCTGCGCGTCACCGCGGAGTTCGCAGCCTCGGCGGATCCCACGGCCCCGGGCGCCGAACCCCTCCCCGCCGTCGCGGCCCGGCTGCGCCTGACCGTGGTGTCCGCCGCGACGCGGCTCCTGGGCCTCGACGTCAGCGAGGTGGACCTACGGGTGACGGACCTGCTGGAGGCGGACGCGCCCCACCCGCCTACCGGCGTACCGGGGACACCCACGGCGATCCCGGCGGCCGCCGGTTCGCAACGCCCCGGAACAGGGCCGGCCCCCCACGCCGGGCGCGCCGGAACCGGACCGACGGACACCCGGGCGGCCGACACCCGGGCGGCCGACACCGAAAAAACCAACGACCGGACGCCCCGAACCGAGGCAGCAGGCACCGGAGCGGCCGCCGGACGGACGGCCGGAACGGGAGCGGGCGAGGCCGACACGGGCAACGGCCAGACGGACGGAACCGGAGCGGCCGACGCCGCCGCGGGCGGGGCCGGGACGGGCGGGACCGGAGAGGGCGCGGCCCGGACGGGCACGGCCGGAGCGGGCGGAAGCGGGACGGGCGGGGCCGGGGTGGGGGCGAGTGGGGAGGCGGGCGGCGGCGGGCGGGCGGCCGCCGTGCCGAAGGATCCCGAGGAGGCTCGGATCGCGGCGGCCGCGCTGGCGGTCCCGGGTGTCACCCGTCTGACGGACGTGCTGGGCCGACCGGTCCACGTCGAGAGCACGCCGGCCACGGACCCGGCCCTGCCGCGCCGCCACATCCGGGTCGAGTTGGAGGTCTCCGGGGACGAGCGGGCGGCGGACGTGGCGCGGGCGGCCAGAACCGCGATCACCGGGGCAGCCCGGGACACCCCGTCCGTGGCGGTACTGGTGACGGCGGTGACCCGGCGCGCCCATCCGGGGCCGCACTGAACCGGGCCCCCGCCCACGACCGCCGTACGCCGGGAGCCCCGGCTCCGGAGAACGCGGCCCCGTGCAGCCGACGAGGGGCGCCCGCGCCCGGCAACTCAACCCGCGCAGCGGGACGCCCCGTCCTCACGGCGGTGCTCCGCCGCGGACGGCCCCGGATCGGAGGGAGCTACTCGCCCACGCCCGCGAGGTCGCGGAGCCGACGAGCCTGGGAGGCCCGCTCGGCGGTGCGCTGCTCCTCGTACGACCGCTCCTGCGCCCCGCGCAGCAACGCCTTCGTCTCGATCACGGCATCCCGCGGAGCGGCCAGCAGCGCCGCGGTCAGGTCGAGCACGGCGGCGTCGAGCTGCTCGGCGGGCACGGCGAGGTTGGCGAGCCCGGTGCGCTCGGCCTCCTCGGCCAGGACGAAGCGGCCCGTGGCGCAGATCTCGAGCGCACGGGCGTATCCCACGAGACTGACCAGCGGGTGCGTCCCCGTGAGGTCGGGCACGAGGCCGAGGCTGGTCTCGCGCATGGCGAACTGCACGTCGTCGGCGACGACGCGCAGGTCACAGGCGAGTGCGAGCTGGAACCCCGCACCGATGGCGTGCCCCTGTACGGCGGCGATGGACACGAGGTCGCTGCGCCGCCACCAGGTGAACGCCTCCTGGTACTCGGCGATGGTCGCGTCGAGCTCGGCGTCGGAGCCCCGCGCGAGGTCGATGAACGACGGTTCCCCGTCGAAGCCCTCGGGCGTGAACGCCTTCCGGTCGAGCCCCGCGGAGAAGGACTGGCCCTCGGCCCGCAGGACGACCACCCGGACGGAGCCCGGCAGTGACCGGCCGGCCTGCGTCAAGGCCCGCCAGAGAGCAGGACTCTGGGCGTTGCGCTTGGCCGGATTGGTCAGCGACACCGTGGCGATCGCGCCGTCGACGGTGAGCCGTACGCCGTCCTTGTCGAGTACCGGGTCGAGATCCTTGTCGAGCGAAGCCATGGGGTGCCTCCGATGGGTGCGGTCGGATCAGCTGCGCACCCCGCGAAGACACGAGGAACGCACCTAAGTGACTGCACAGTAACCACCCGGTCGGTCACCCGACCGACCGGGTGGTCACCACCGAAGCCGATGGGGACGCCCGGCCTCAGGCCGAGGCGGCCTTCTTGCCCCGCGTCGCTCCGCCACGCCCTCGGAGCGTGACACCCGACTCACTGAGCATCCGGTGCACGAAGCCATACGAACGGCCGGTCTCTTCGGCCAGCGCTCGGATGCTCGCACCGGAGTCGTACTTCTTCTTCAGGTCTGCCGCGAGCTTGTCGCGCGCGGCGCCGGTAACCCGGCTGCCCTTCTTCAGAGTCTCGGCCACCCGGTCCTCCTCATGGGAAGTGCGCTCTGGACTCTCATGATCACCCCTTTCGGGCGTCATGGCCACCCATTCGGCAAGGTCCGTAAGACACGGTTTTGACGACAGGAGCCCGTCCCCACGAGTGGAATCAACGGTTCCGGCTGGCGCCGCCCGTACAGCCGAACGGGTTGGGCCGCGAAGTGCCTGGTCAGCGACACAAGACGGCCGAGCCCTTGGGAACAAAGGACTCGGCCGCGAAATCGATGTAGGACACACCTCGGTACGAGGAGATCTCACACAGATGATGGATCACGGATCGGCCGAATGATCCATACGCAGTGGATCAGTCATTCGATCACGTGGTGCCGGCCCCCTGCCGGAGGCCGCGCACGGGTCAGGCGAGGGCCACCAGGTCGGCGTAGTCGGAGCCCCACAGGTCCTCGACGCCGTCCGGCAGCAGGATGATCCGCTCCGGCTGGAGCGCCTGGACGGCGCCCTCGTCGTGAGTGACGAGGACGACGGCGCCCTTGTAGGTGCGCAGCGCGCCGAGGATCTCCTCGCGGCTGGCCGGGTCGAGGTTGTTCGTCGGCTCGTCGAGCAGCAGCACGTTCGCGGACGAGACGACGAGGGTCGCGAGCGCGAGCCGGGTCTTCTCGCCGCCGGACAGCACGCCGGCCGGCTTGTCGACGTCGTCCCCGGAGAACAGGAACGAGCCGAGCGTCTTGCGGACCTCGACCAGGTCCAGGTCGGGCGCGGCGGAGCGCATGTTCTCCAGGACCGTGCGCTCGGGGTCGAGGGTCTCGTGCTCCTGGGCGTAGTAGCCGAGCTTGAGGCCGTGGCCCTCGATGACCTCGCCGGTGTCGGGCTTCTCGGCGCCGCCGAGCAGGCGCAGGAGGGTCGTCTTGCCGGCGCCGTTCAGGCCGAGGATGACGACGCGGGAGCCCTTGTCGATGGCCAGGTCGACATCGGTGAAGATCTCCAGGGAGCCGTACGACTTCGACAGGCCCTCGGCCATGAGCGGGGTCCTGCCGCAGGGCGCGGGCTCCGGGAAGCGCAGCTTGGCGACCTTGTCGGAGACGCGGACCGCCTCCAGGCCGGCGAGCAGCTTGTCGGCGCGCTTGGCCATGTTCTGCGCGGCCACCGTCTTGGTGGCCTTGGCGCGCATCTTGTCGGCCTGCGAGTTCAGCGCGGCGGCCTTCTTCTCGGCGTTCTGGCGCTCGCGCTTGCGGCGCTTCTCGTCGGCCTCGCGCTGCTGCTGGTACAGCCGCCAGCCCATGTTGTAGACGTCGATCTGCGCGCGGTTGGCGTCCAGGTAGAACACCTTGTTGACGACCGTCTCGACGAGGTCGACATCGTGCGAGATGACGATGAAGCCGCCGCGGTAGGTCTTCAGGTAGTCCCGCAGCCAGACGATCGAGTCGGCGTCGAGGTGGTTCGTCGGCTCGTCGAGCAGCAGGGTGTCGGCGTCCGAGAAGAGGATGCGGGCCAGCTCGATACGGCGGCGCTGACCGCCGGAGAGCGTGTGCAGGGGCTGGCCGAGCACGCGGTCGGGCAGGTTGAGCGCGGCGGCGATGGTGGCGGCCTCGGCCTCGGCGGAGTACCCGCCCTTGGTGAGGAACTCGGTCTCCTGGCGCTCGTACTGCCGCATGGCCTTCTCGCGGGTGGCGCCCGAGCCGTTGGCGATGCGCTGTTCGTTCTCGCGCATCTTGCGGATCAGGACGTCCAGGCCGCGGGCGGACAGGACGCGGTCGCGGGCGAGGACGTCGAGGTCGCCGGTACGCGGGTCCTGCGGCAGGTAGCCGACCTCGCCGGAGCGGGCGACGGTTCCCGCGGCGGGCTGGCCTTCGCCCGCCAGGATCTTGGTGAGGGTCGTCTTGCCCGCGCCGTTGCGGCCGACCAGACCGATGCGGTCGCCCTTCGTGATGCGGAAGGTCGCGGACTCGATGAGGATTCGGGCGCCGGCGCGCAGCTCGATACCGGAGGCGGAGATCACGGACAGACTCCAGGGCAGGATTGTTGGCGGGGTGGACGGCTGAGGACGTTCCCGCCGTCTAATGCGCGAGGAGAATGGCCATGGGCCAAGTCTAACGGGGCGGTGCAACCGCTTTTCCGGTGTGCGGGCGTCCGGCACTGTGACACTCGCCCCGCCGCCGGGTGCCGGATCAGTGCCTGCCCGGTACCTGCTCGACGCCTCCCGGGTGCCCCTCCGCGGGCTGCTCGACGGCTGCTCGGCGCCTCTTCGGTGGGCCTCCGGCAGCCCTTCGGCACCCGAGGGATGCCGCCCGGGGTGCTCCGGTCGCGGTCGTCCGCGGCGGTGATCCCGCCGCTCCCACTGTGATGATTCTCGCCGGTCCCGCTGCCGGAGGGCGGCGCGGAGGCACACGAGCGGCCGGGGGCGCCTCCCGGAGCGGCGGCCCGGTCCCGGGCGTCGCCCGTTCGGACCGCGGGCCGGAGCCGGGGGTCCGGGAGCGTACGAGGATGACGCCACGGAGCGACGTACGGCAGGAAGCGGGGCGCCCATGCAGTTCGACGACGACGCCGACCTGGACACCTCCGAGGTGCAGGATGTGCGCGGCAGTCGAATCCCCGGCGGCCGGGCGACCGTCGGCGGCGGGCTCGCCGGTCTGATCGCCCTGGTCGTCGGACTGCTCTTCGGGGTGGGTCCCGACCAGCTCGGGCTCTCCTCGGACGCCGACCGGCCCGGAGCGACCGCCTCGTCCCTCGCCCAGCTCCAGCGGACCTGCCGGACGGGGCGGGACGCGAACGCCCAGGAGGACTGCCGGACCGTGGCGGTGGTCAACAGCGTCCAGGCCTACTGGACCCAGGAGTTCGCGCGCAGGGGCGGCACCTACACCCGCGCCCCCACGGTCTTCTTCAGCGGCCGGGTCAACACCGCCTGCGGCAGCGCGACGTCCGCTGTCGGTCCCTTCTACTGTCCCGCCGACCGCAAGGTCTATCTGGACCTCGGCTTCTTCGACGATCTTCGTACGAAGTTCGGCTCCGGCGGCGGACCGTTCGCGCAGGCGTATGTGGTGGCGCACGAGTACGGGCATCACGTGCAGAACCTGATGGGCACACTGGCCAGGTCGCAGGACGGTGTGACCGGCGCGAACAGCAATTCGGTGAGGACGGAGCTCCAGGCCGACTGCTACGCGGGGGTGTGGGCGCGGCACGCGACCACCACACCGTCCTCGTCGACGGGCAAGCCGCTGCTGACCTCGCTGACGGACGCCGACATCCGCGACGGCCTGGACGCCTCGGCGGCCGTCGGCGACGACCGGATCCAGTCGAGGTACCAGGGCCGGGTGACCCCCGAGACCTGGACGCACGGGTCGGCACGGCAGCGGCAGCAGTGGTTCTACCAGGGCTTCACCAGCGGCGACATGGCGCAGTGCAACACGTTCCGGTGAGCGGGAGGCCGGAGCGGGTTCCGGGCCTCGGGGCGTTGTCAGTGGCCGGTGCCAGACTGGGCAGCGGATCGGATTCCGGCAGTGTGACGGGACGGAGTGATCGGCATGACCGGTATGAACGGCGGGCGCCCGAGCATCTACCCCTCGATGTTGTACACCGATGCGAAGGCGGCCATCAGGCAGCTCACGGAGGCCTTCGGTTTCACCGAGCTGTCCGTCTACGAGGGTGAGGACGGCTCGGTGATGCACGCCGAGCTGGTGCAGGGCAACGGCGCGGTGATGCTCGGCTCCAAGGGCCGCGGCGGCCGCTTCGACGAGGCGATGAAGAGCGCGGGCCCGTGCGGGGTGTACATCGTCGTGGACGACGTCGACGCACACCACCAGCGGGCCGTGGACCACGGCGCGGAGATCCTGATGGCCCCGACCGACCAGGACTACGGCTCACGGGACTACATGGCCCGCGACATCGAGGGCAACATCTGGAGCTTCGGCACGTACGCCCCCGAGATAACGGCCTAGGACCCGCCGGCGGCGCCCCGCGCCGCCGCTCCCGGCGCGCTCCCCGGATCGGCTCCCCCCGGCCTGTTGTCTCCGGCCCGCTCTCCAACGGCCCGCTCCCCGGTCAGCTCCCCCCGGTGTGCACCTGGAAGGCGGCCCGGCGTACGGCCTTGGCGAGGGCCGGGTCCGGGTGGGCGGCGGCGAGCGCGACCAGTACCTGCACCGTGCGGGGGTGCCCGACGGCCCGCACCTCGTCGAGCAGCGCGGGCACGGTGGGCTGCACCGCGGACTCCAGATGACGGACGAGGAGCGGGGCCTCGCCGTGGTCGGCGACGGCGGCCGCGGTGTCGACCCACAGCCAGGTGGACTCGGCGCGGGTGAGGACCTCGTGGGCGTCCTCGGGGTCGTATCCGTCGTGCTCGGCGAGCCACAGCAGGGCGTAGGGGCGCAGCGGGGTCTCCTCGACCACGGCGCGCACATCGGGCTCGGCGGGGGCACCGACCACCCGCAGCGCCTCGAACGCGAGGCCGCGGGTGAGGGCGTCCTCGCCGCGGGCGGCGTCGATGAGTTCGGTGACGGCGCCGCCGACCGGGCGGGCGGCGAGCCAGGCGCGGTACTCGGCGCGGGCGGCGTTGGGGCGGAGCTGGGCGCAGCCGCGGAGCATGTCCTCGGCGGACTGCTCGATGTTCCCGGCGGGGCTCTGCGCGGCGACGCAGATCTGCTCCAGCTTGACCCAGACCGCCCAGCTCCCGAGCGGTGTGAGGGTGGCCTGTCCTTCGCCGTAGGTCAGCGCGCCGACGGAGGCGAGGGCGTGCAGGGCCCAGTCAAGGAGGGGGGCGAGGGGGGCGTCCGGAACCTCGGCGGGGTCCGGGGCGGGCTCGGGACGGGGGCCGTAGGGGATCTCGCAGCGCTCGGTGCGCAGTTCCGTGACGCGCTGCCCGAGGAGGTCGAGGAGGTCGTCCACGGGGACGGGCCCGGCGGAGAGCTGGAGGAAGGAGAGCACCTGGGGCATCGCGGAGACGACCTCGGCCACCGCCGCGGGCTCGCGGTCCACGGGTTCGGGATACGCGAGGGACCAGGCGTCGAAGAGGGCGACCCAGCCGCGCAGCACGGCGCTGTCGTCGCGGCTCCAGGCGCGCAGCCGCCATCCCGGGCGGGCGGTGTCGCCGTGCACCTCGATGAGGCCGGACAGGCGGGCGGTGTCCCAGTCTCCGCGGACCTGGACCGGGGTCAGTCCGAGATCGTCGGCGGCGCGTTCCGCGGTGGCGTCGGAGAGGGCGCCCTTGCCGCCGGGGTTCGCGCCGTCGCGCCCCGGGCGCAGGGCGGCGTCCGCCCAGCGCGCGACGCGGGCCGCGTCGGACAGGCCGGTGCGCGCCATGCGGGCGAGTTCCGCGGGCGGCGGTGTGCCTTCCGGCGGTCGCGGTGCGGGGCGGCGCGTGCGGCGCTGGGTCACCGCTCGGGGAGCGGCCGCGAGGGACCGCGGGCTGACGAGTCGGAGCCTGGAGTCGCGCGGGTTACGGGACGTCACGGGTGCAGTCTTGCGGTTGACAGTCCGAAAACCCAAACGGAATGCCGTCGCAGGCCACGGGGGCGGTGGACGCGCGGCCTTCCCGGGGTGTCCGACACGCGGGAAAGCAGGCCGCGCGGAGTTGTTCAGGACCGAACCGGAAGTACGCCGTCACCTCGGACCGGGACCCCTCGCGCACGCCCTGGGCCCACCCGTCGGCCCGCCCGCGCCGGGGGGCGCGCGGGGCGGCCGGAGCCTCGTTCCGGGGACGGGCGACGCCGGTGCCCGCGGGCGTGCGGCCGCTTCACTCCGGCGCGCGGGGCGGGATCGGTGTGCGTGGTCCACATCGGGTGCGGCTTGGACCGGGGAGGTCGGTGTCAGTGGCGGGCAGACCTACATCAGAGGTGTGAGGAAGCGGCGCAGGGCTTCCTCGTAGCCCGCCGGGTCGGCGTTCCACATCGCGCCGTGCTGGGCGTTCGGGACGGTGTGCAGGGTGACCAGGTCGGGGCGGCTCGCGGCGAGGCGGCGGGAGGGGCCCCAGGGGGCGATGGTGTCGTCCGGGCCGTGCACCAGCAGCGTAGGCACCTTGAGCCCGCCCGGAAGCGCGGCGTGCGCGATGCGGTCGCCGCTTACACCGGTGCGGCCCTGGGCGGCGCGCACCGCGAGCGGCAGCAGGAAGCCCGGGGTGTGGCGGGCGCGGGCGAGGGCGCGCAGCGTGGTCTCCCAGTCGAGGACGGGCGAGTCCAGGACGAGCCCGGAGATCCGCTCCCGCAGCGCCGAGTGGGCGGCCGCGCGGAGCGCCATGGTGGCGCCGGTGGACCAGCCGTAGAGGACGACCCGCTCGGCGCCGTACCGCACGGCGTAGCGGATGGCCGCGTCCAGGTCGCGCCACTCGGTCTCGCCGAGGTGGTTCAGGCCGTCCGGGGGGCGGGGTGCCCCGAGGTCGCCCCGGTAGGCGAGGTCGAGCACGGGGAAGTGCCGGCCGTTCAGGAACTCCATCACGTTCATGGGGTGTTCCCGGGTGGTGCCCAGGCCGTGCACCGTGATGATCCAGGTGTCGCGGACGGCGGGCACGAACCAGGCCGGCAGGGCGCCGAGTTCGCCGGGCACGTCGACGTCGGCGTGTTCGAGCCCGAGGGCGGATCCGGGGTCGCCGACGTACAGGTTCGGGGTGAGCCACACCTTGTCGCCGGGGTCCAGGGAGCCGTGGGTGACCCGTTCCAGCCGGCGTACGACGGTGTCGGCGGTGTGGGGGACGGAGTTCTGGAGCGGGCCGGCGACCGCGTGGGAGCCGTCGCCCGCGAGGCCGTAGGTTCCCGGGCGCCGGGAGGCGAGGGTCCGGGTGAGGGTGACACCGCCCGCCGTCGTGGCGTGCACGGTGAGCCGGTGCTCGGTGGGCAGGGGTTTGCCGGGCCTGGTCTTCAGCGCGGCGTCGCTGGCGAACCGGCCCGCCGCCACGGAGGCCGCGCCCGCGGCCAGCGCTACGGTGACGGCCGCTGCAGTGGCTCTTAGGGTGCGCACCCGACCAGTTTCCCGGGGTACCGCGCCATCGGCCAGCGGGAGCGCCCCGAGGGGTGACGGCCGGCGCTCGGCGGACCCGGGGGCGCGGGCCGACCCGGCGGGCCCTACGGCCGCTGGCCGTACCCGCGCAGCCGCTCCCCCGCTTCACGGAGCTGGTCCGGTGAGAGCAGGGCGGGCGCGAGGCCGGGGACCGAGGAGGACAGGAGCCAGACGCGGCACATCCATTCGAGCTGGGCCGTGCGGTCGTACGCCTGCTCCAGGGAGGCTCCGTGGGCGATGGTGCCGTGGTTCTGGAGGAGGCAGGCCGAGCGGCCCGCCAGGGCCCGGAGCGTGTTCTCGGCCAACTCCGCCGTTCCGTAGGCCGCGTAGGGGGCGACGCGGACCGGGCCGCCGAGGGCCGCGGCCATGTAGTGGATCAGCGGGAGCTCGGGAACGAGGACCGAGACGGCCGTCGCGTGCGCGGCGTGGGTGTGGACGACGGCCTGTGCGCCGGTCGCGCGGTACACCGCGAGGTGCATCGGCAGTTCACTGGTCGGGAGCAGCGAGCCGAGCACCTGCCGGCCGTCGAGGTCCACGCCGACGATGTCGTCGTGCGTCAGCCGGTCGTAGGGCACGCCCGTGGGCGTGACCAGGACGGTGTCGCCGACGCGGACCGAGACGTTGCCCGAGGTGCCGACGACGAGCCCGTCGGCGACCGTCCTGCGGGCCGTCGCGACGAGCTCGTCCCAGGCCCGGCCGAGGACTTCCCGTGCGTCCCGCGCGGCCGACCCGTCCCGCTCGTCGTCCTCGTCCGTCATCCGTGGGTCCTCCCGTCCGTCCCCCGTGTACCGGTGCCGCTCAGCCATGCCGCGATCCTGCCAGCCGTGGCCGTGGACGCATCCCGGGCGGGCGCACTCTAGGGCGGAAGCCGGGCCTCCGTAAGGGTGCATATGGGCATCTATCGCCTCCCGGTCGCGAATGGCCGGGGATCGACGGACGAGTCCCGGCCTTCCCGTAGCCTCTGGGGGATTTGTCGTACACGTCGCCATTTCCGGGGGGAAACATGGCCCGTGACCACCAGCCGTCCCGTCGTCGCGCCCGGGTCGCCGCGACCGCCTTCGCGGCGGCGCTCACCCTGGGGGGCGCCACCCTGACCACGCTCCCGGCCGAGGCCGCGGGCAGCACCAGAGGGCACGACATCTCCTCGCACCAGAAGAACGTGGACTGGCGGAACGCGAGGGCGAAAGGTGCCCGCTTCGTCTACGTGAAGGCGACCGAGTCCACCACGTACCGCAACCCCTGGTTCGCCCGGCAGTACGACGGCGCGCGCGAGGCGGGCATCCTGCACGGCGCGTACCACTTCGCGGTACCGGACCAGTCGTCCGGCACCGCGCAGGCCGCGTACTTCGTACACAACGGCGGGGCGTGGCGCGCCGACGGCTGGACGCTGCCGCCCGCGCTGGACATCGAGTACAACCCCTACGGCAAACGCACGTGCTACGGCCTGGACAAGGCCGCGATGGTGAACTGGATCAGGGCCTTCAGCGACGAGACCCGTCGCGAGACGGGCCTGCGCCCTGTGATTTACACCACAACGCATTGGTGGAACACCTGCACCGGCTCCAGCCGGACATTTGCCGCGGATCACACGCTGTGGCTGGCCCGTTACGGCGCGACGGACACCGGAGCGCTGCCCGCGGGGTGGTCCGCGTGGACCTTCTGGCAGTACGGCAACAGCGGCAGCCTGCCGGGTGACCAGAATCTCTTCAACGGATCCGCGGCCCGGCTCAAACAACTCGCCCTGGGGCGCTGACCCAAGCGGAGCACGAGATTCCGCATCCGTTCGAACCCGGGGGGTCGCCCCTCCGACACAAGCGGAGGGGCGATTCGCTCTTCGGGACACCGCGAAGTACGACCCAGTTCATCTTCCGTTCACCCAGGTTGCCTACGGTCCACCTGCCACTGACGTCCAAACAGAAGCCTGGGTAAATGGAACACATCACGCTCCTCCTCGGAATCGTGATCGTCACCGCTCTCGTGTTCGATTTCACGAACGGTTTCCACGACACCGCCAACGCGATGGCCACCACCATCTCGACGGGCGCCCTCAAGCCCAAGGTCGCGGTGGCCATGTCCGCCACCCTCAACCTTGTCGGCGCCTTCCTCTCGGTGGAGGTCGCCAACACGATCTCCAAAGGCCTCGTCGACGAATCCGGAATCAAGCCGGAGGTGATCTTCGCCGCGCTCGTCGGCGCGATCCTCTGGAACCTGGTGACGTGGCTCGTCGGACTTCCCTCCAGCTCCTCGCACGCCCTCATGGGCGGCCTGGTCGGCGCCACGATCGCCTCCGCCGGTACCGGCGCGGTGCACGGGGACGTCCTGGTCGGCAAGGTGCTTCTGCCCGCCGTCGCGGCCCCGATCGTCGCCGGTGTGGCCGCCATGGTCGCCACGCGGCTGTCGTACAAGCTGAGCGGTGACGCCGACACCAAGGCCACCAAGAAGGGGTACCGCGCCGGCCAGATAGCCTCCGCGGGCCTCGTCTCGCTGGCCCACGGCACCAACGACGCGCAGAAGACGATGGGCATCATCACCCTGGCCCTGGTCGCCGGTGGCGCCGTCGCTCCCGACGCCGACCCGCCGGTCTGGGTCATCCTCTCCGCCGGTCTCGCGATCGCGCTCGGCACCTACCTGGGCGGCTGGCGCATCATCCGCACGATGGGCAAGGGCCTGACCGACCTCCAGCCGCAGCAGGGCTTCGCCGCCCAGACCAGCGCGGCCACGGTCATCCTGGCCTCCTCGCACATCGGCTTCTCCCTCTCCACCACGCACTCGGTCTCCGGCTCCGTGATGGGCGCGGGCCTCGGCCGCAAGGGCGGTGTGGTCCGCTGGTCCACCGCCAAGCGGATGGTCGTCGCCTGGGTCCTCACGCTGCCCGCCGCCGCCCTGGTCGGCGCCGGTGCCGAGTGGGTGACCGGTTTCGGTGCCTGGGGCACCGCGCTCGTCGCCGTCTTCCTGGTCGGCTCCAGCTTCGCGATCTGGCGCCGCTCGCGCCGCGAGGTGATCGACCACAACAACGTGAACGACACCGAGGAGCCCGCCGGTGTGGTGACGCAGGCCATCGCCGCCGTCACCCCGCCCCCGGCCGGCACCGTGACCGAAGGTCTCACGGCCACCATCCCGGCTCCCGCCGAACCCGCGGCGGCCCCGTCGACGCCGTCCGCCGTGGCCTGAGAACCGAAGGAAGCAACAGCATGAACATCGACTGGTCAGCCCTCGGGTCCGTCTTCGGGGTCAGCCTCGGAGTGACCGTGGCCCTCGTCGCCCTCTTCACCCTCGGCGTCGCCGGCCTCTCCAAGAAGGAGTCGGCCCAGGGCGGTTCCGCGGTCGCGGCGGCCACCGGCGCGTACGTCTGCTTCGCGGCCTGCGCCGCGGCGGTGGCGTACGGCATCTCCCTGATCATCACCAAGTAGCCCGGAACGGGCGGCCCGGCACCGGGCCGCTCCGGGCGACACCGCGCGTGGGGTGCGGGACGGATCACCGTCCCGCACCCCACGCGTATGTGGGCCTGCGCACACTGTCCCCCCGCAGGTCAACAGCCAGTTGACGGCCGTTCTCACCCCGTGGTGGACTGCCGGAGCCAAGTACGGCGGCATGAGAGGAAGCCGGTGCGAATCCGGCGCGGTCCCGCCACTGTCATCGGGGAAGGAACTCCCCGGGAGCCAGGAACTCTCACCGCCGGTCTCGTCGAACCAGGGCGTGGACACCCTGAGTGAGGACATATCGCCATGCGCGGCTGCCCGTTGCCCGTTCCGCTGAGTACGAGGGTTCCACTCCACCAGACCGCGGGCTGACCCCGTGCGAGCCGATCGCGTCTTCGCGTACGGCGCCGCCGCCGGCCTTCTCGGCGACCTGCTGCTCGGCGATCCCCGCCGGGGGCATCCGGTCGCCGTGTTCGGGCGGGCCGCCGCGGCCGTCGAGCGGACCCTGTGGCGGGACCACCGCGGGTGGGGCGCCCTGCACACGGCCGTCTGCGTGGGCGGTGCCACCGCACTCGCCACGCTCGCGAGCCGTACCGTACGCGCCTCGCCTGCCGCCTCCGTCGCCCTGACCGCCGCAGCCACCTGGACCGTCGTCGGAGGCACCTCCCTCGGCCGGGAGGCGCGGGCGGTCGGCGGCGCGCTCGCGGCCGGTGACCTCGACACCGCCCGGGAGCTGCTGCCGCGTCTGTGCGGCCGCGATCCGCAGGCGCTGGACGCCGACGGGATCGCGCGGGCCGTCGTCGAGTCCGTCGCCGAGAACACCTCCGACGCCGTCGTCGGCGCCCTGGTCTGGGGCGCCGTCGCCGGTGTGCCCGGACTCGTCGCCTTCCGCGCCGTGAACACGCTCGACGCCATGGTCGGGCACAAGTCCTCGCGGTACCGGCGCTACGGCTGGGCCTCCGCCCGGCTCGACGACGTCGCCGGCTGGCCCGGAGCCCGGCTCACCGCCGTCCTCGCGGCCGTGGCCGGGTCCGACCCGCGGGGCGCCGTGCGCGCCTGGCGCGCGGACGCCTGCAGGCATCCGAGCCCCAACGCCGGGCCCGTGGAGGCCTCCTTCGCGGGCGCGCTCGGCGTCCGGCTCGGCGGCACCCTCTCGTACGGGGGACGCGTCGAGCACCGGCCCGTGCTCAACGAAGCGGGGCGCGCCGTCCACACCCACGACATCGAGCGGGCCGTACGGCTGTCCCGGCGCGTCGGCCGGCTCGCGCTCGGCGTGAGCGCCGCCGGACGGGTGCTGCTCACGGTCCTGCTCACCAGGAAGGGGCGCACCGCATGAGCGGGGGGCTGCTGATCGCCGGGACCACCTCGGACGCAGGAAAGAGTGTCGTGACCGCCGGGATCTGCCGGTGGCTGGTGCGCCAGGGCGTCAAGGTCGCGCCCTTCAAGGCGCAGAACATGTCCCTGAACTCGTTCGTGACGCGCGAGGGCGCCGAGATCGGGCGGGCGCAGGCCATGCAGGCGCAGGCCGCCCGCGTGGAGCCGACCGCGCTGATGAATCCCGTGCTGCTCAAGCCGGGCAGCGACCGCAGCAGTCAGGTCGTCCTGATGGGCAGGCCGGTGGGCGAGATGAGCGCGCGCGGGTTCTTCGGGACGTCCGGACCCGCCGGGGAGCCGCTGCCGGGCGCCGGGGCACCCGGCGAAAGGCTGCGCGGAGGACGCCAGGAAGCACTCCTCGGGACGGTCCTCGACTGTCTCGCCCAGTTGCGGGGCACGTATGACGCGGTGATCTGTGAGGGGGCCGGCAGCCCGGCCGAGATCAATCTGCGGCGCACCGACATCGTGAACATGGGGGTGGCGCGGAACGCGGGGCTCCCCGTGCTCGTCGTCGGCGACATCGACCGGGGCGGTGTGTTCGCCTCGTTCTTCGGGACGGTCGCCCTGCTGTCGCCCGAGGACCAGGCGCTCGTCGCCGGGTTCCTCGTCAACAAGTTCCGCGGGGACGTCGGCCTGCTGGAGCCCGGCCTCGACATGCTGCACGGCCTCACCGGGCGCCGCACCTACGGTGTGCTGCCCTTCCAGCACGGTCTGGGCATCGACGAGGAGGACGGGCTGAGGGTCTCGCTGCGCGGGGCCGTCCGCGAGTCCACCGTCTCCTCCCCCGTCGGCGCGGACATCCTGCGGGTCGCCGTCTGCGCGGTCCCGCTGATGTCCAACTTCACCGACGTGGACGCGCTGGCCGCCGAACCGGGCGTCGTCGTGCGGTTCGTGGACCGGGCCGAGGAACTGGCCGACGCGGATCTCGTCATCGTGCCCGGGACCCGGGGCACGGTGAAGGCACTGGCATGGCTGCGTGAGCGCGGCCTCGCGGACGCGATCGCGCGCCGGGCCGCCGAGGGCCGTCCCGTGCTCGGCATCTGCGGCGGCTACCAGCTCCTCGGACAGCACATCGAGGACGAGGTCGAGTCGCGCGCCGGTCGGGTCGACGGGCTCGGACTCCTCCCCGTACGCGTGCGGTTCGCGCGGGAGAAGACGCTGACGCGGCCGGTCGGCGAGGCCCTCGGCGAGCAGGTCGAGGGGTACGAGATCCACCACGGCGTCGCCGAAGTGACCGGCGGCGAGGCGTTCATCTCCGATGACCGTGGACACGGCCTGGACGGGTGCCGCGTCGGCTCCGTCTGGGGCACGCACTGGCACGGCTCACTGGAGTCGGACGGTTTCCGGCGGGCCTTCCTGCGCGAGGTGGCCGCCTCCGCGGGCCGCCGCTTCGTACCGGCGGCCGACACGTCGTTCGCGGCGCTGCGCGAGGAGCAGCTGGACCGGCTCGGCGACCTGATCGAGGAACACGCGGACACGGACGCGCTGTGGCGGCTCATCGAGTCCGGCGCGCCGCAAGGACTGCCCTTCATTCCACCGGGAGCACCCGCATGAGCACAGTGTTGTTGTTGTCGACCGCCGACACGGACCTGCTGGCGGCCCGTGCCAGTGGCGCCGCCTACCGGATCGGCAATCCGACCCGGGTGGACGTCGCGGACGGACTCGCCGCGCTCGTCGAGGGCGCGGACGTCGCCGTCGTACGGCTGCTCGGCGGCAAGCGGGCCTGGGAGGACGGGCTGGCCTTCCTGAAGGCGTCCGGCATCCCGACCGTGCTGCTCGGCGGCGAGTCCGTCCCGGACGCCGAGCTGATGGCCGAGTCGTCGGTGCCCGCGGGCGTGGTGGCGGAGGCGCTGCGCTATCTCGTCGAGGGCGGCCCCGCCAACCTCGCCGAGCTGGCCCGGTTCCTCTCCGACACCGTGCTGCTGACGGGTGAGGGTTTCGAAGAGCCGCACAGGACAGCCGAGTTCGGTGTCCGCGGCGAGCGTGAGTTCGTCGAGGGCCGGCCGACCGTCGGTGTGCTGTTCTACCGGGCGCACGAGCTGTCCGGGAACACCGCGTTCGTCGACACGCTGTGCGAGGCGATCGAGGCGCGCGGCGCCAACGCCCTTCCCGTGTACTGCGGTTCACTGCGCGGAGCCGACCCGGCCCTCTACGAGATCCTCGGCCGGGCCGACACCCTGGTCGCCACCGTCCTCGCGGCGGGCGGCACCCACGCCTCCGAGGCGTCCGCGGGCGGCGACGAGGAGGCCTGGGACATCGGAGCGCTCGCCGACCTCGACATCCCGGTGCTCCAGGGCCTCTGCCTGACCTCGTCGAAGAGCGCCTGGGAGGCGTCGGACGCGGCGCTGTCCCCCATGGACGCGGCGATGCAGGTCGCGATCCCGGAGTTCGACGGCCGGATCGTCACCGTGCCGTTCTCCTTCAAGGAGCAGGGCCCGGACGACGTCCCGGTCTACGTAGCCGACCCCGAGCGGGCCGCCCGGGTCGCCGGAATCGCCCTGCGGCACGCGCTGTTGAAGCACAAGCCGAACGCGGAGAAGAAGCTCGGGATCGTCTTCACCGCCTATCCGACCAAGCACTCGCGGGTCGGCAACGCGGTCGGCCTCGACACCCCCGCCTCGGCGGTGCGGGTGCTCGACGCGCTGCGCGACGCCGGCTACAGCCTCACCGAATACCCGGACAACGGCGACGAGTTGATCCACCGGCTCATCGCGGCCGGCGGCCACGACGTCGAGTGGCTGACCGAGGAACAGCTCGCCGCCGCCCCGGCGCGCGTGCCGCTCGCCGACTACCGGGCCTGGTTCGACACGCTCGACCCCGACCTGCGCGCGGGCATGCTGGAGGCCTGGGGCGAGCCGCCGGGTTCCCTCTACACCGACGGCGACGACATCGTGCTGGCGTGCCTGGAGTTCGGGAACGTCGTCGTGATGATCCAGCCGCCGCGCGGCTTCGGCGAGAACCCGATCGCGATCTACCACGACCCGGACATGCCGCCGTCGCACCACTACATGGCGGCCTACCGCTGGCTGGAGAACAGTTTCGGCGCGGACGCCGTCGTGCACATGGGCAAGCACGGCACGATGGAGTGGCTGCCAGGCAAGGGGCTCGGGCTCAGCGGCGGCTGCGCCCCCGACGCCGTCCTCGGCGAACTCCCCCTGGTCTACCCGTTCATCGTCAACGACCCCGGTGAGGGCACCCAGGCCAAGCGGCGCGGGCACGCCACCGTCGTCGACCACCTCGTACCGCCGATGGCCCGGGCCGACACCTACGGCGACCTCGCGAAGCTGGAGCAGCTCCTCGACGAGTACGCGCTGGTCTCCGACCTGGACCCGACGAAGGCCCCGGCGGTCCGCGCGCAGATCTGGACGCTGGTCAAGGCGGCCGAGCTCCACCACGACCTGCACGTCGACGAGCAGCCGGACGACGGCGACTTCGACTCCTTCGTCATGCACATCGACGGCTATCTCTGCGAGATCAAGGACGTGCAGATCCGCGACGGACTGCACATCCTGGGCGGCGGTCCGGAGGCCGAGCCGCGGGTGAACCTCGTGCTCGCCGTGCTGCGCGCCTCGCAGGTGTGGGGCGGCACGGCGAACGCGCTGCCCGGTCTGCGCGCCGCGCTCGCCGAGCACTTCGGCCTGGTGGAGAAGGAGTTGCTCGCCGAGCCGGGCGCTCCGGTGAAGGCGCCCGTCGAACTGACGGACCTGGTCGAGGGCCCGGCCCGTACGGCCGCCGACGCGATCGACCTGCTGGAGCAGTTGTGCCGCCGGGCGGCGCTGGGCCTGGAGGAGCGCGGCTGGGACCCGGCCGCCGTCCCGGCGCTCGTGCGCGAGGTACTGGGCACCGAACTCCCCGACGCCGTCGCGGTGCTGGAGTTCGCCTGCCGCGAGGTCGTACCGCGGCTCGCCCGGACGACGGACGAGATCGGGCACATCCTCAAGGCGCTGAACGGCGGTTACGTCCCGGCGGGGCCGTCCGGTTCGCCGACGCGCGGGCTCGTCAACGTCCTGCCGACCGGCCGCAACTTCTACTCGGTCGACCCCAAGGCCATCCCGTCCCGGCTCAGTTGGGAGGTCGGCCAGTCCCTCGCGGACTCGCTCGTGCAGCGCTACCTCCAGGACACCGGCGCGTACCCGACGTCCGTCGGACTGACGGTCTGGGGCACGTCCGCGATGCGCACCCAGGGCGACGACATCGCGGAGATCCTCGCGCTGCTGGGCTGCCGCCCGGCGTGGGACGACGCGTCGCGGCGCGTGACCGGCTTCGAGATCGTCCCGCTCGACGAGCTCGGCCGCCCGCGCATCGACGTCACGGTCCGCATCTCGGGCTTCTTCCGGGACGCGTTCCCGCACGTCGTGGGTCTGCTCGACGACGCGGTGCGCGCGGTCGCCGAGCTGGACGAGCCCGCCGACCGGAACTACGTGCGCAAGCACGCCGACGAGGACACCGCCGAGCACGGCGACCGGCGGCGCGCGACCGCCCGTATCTTCGGCTCCAAGCCGGGCGCGTACGGCGCGGGTCTGCTCCCGCTGATCGACGCCCGCAACTGGCGCTCGGACGCCGACCTCGCCGAGGTGTACGCGGTGTGGGGCGGCTACGCCTACGGGCGCGGGCTCGACGGGCGGGCGGCGCGCGGCGACATGGAGACCGCGTTCAGGCGCATCGCGGTCGCGGCGAAGAACGTCGACACCCGCGAGCACGACCTCGTCGACGCCGACGACTACTTCCAGTACCACGGCGGCATGGTCGCGATGGTCCGCCATCTGACGGGCGCCAGCCCCGAGGCGTACGTCGGTGACTCGGCCGTGCCCGACCAGGTGAAGACCCGCACCCTGGGCGAGGAGACGCACCGGGTCTTCCGCGCCCGGGTGGTCAACCCGCGCTGGATGGCCGCGATGCGCCGGCACGGCTACAAGGGCGCCTTCGAGATGGCGGCGACCGTCGACTACCTCTTCGGCTACGACGCCACGGCCGGGGTCGTGGACGACTGGATGTACGAGAAGCTGAGCGCGGAGTACGTCTTCGACGCGGAGAACCGGGACTTCATGAAGAAGTCCAACCCGTGGGCCCTGCGCGGCATCACGGAGCGGCTGCTGGAGGCGGCCGACCGCGGGCTGTGGGCGGAGCCGGACGCGGAGACGCTGGAACGGCTGCGCGCCACCTATCTGGAGCTCGAAGGCGACTTGGAGGGCGACGACCAGTGAGTACCCCGTTCCCGTTCACGGCGGTGGTCGGCCAGGACGACCTGCGGCTCGCGCTGCTGCTGAACGCTGTCAGTCCGGCGGTCGGCGGAGTCCTCGTGCGCGGCGAGAAGGGCACCGCCAAGTCGACGGCGGTGCGCGCCCTTTCGGCGCTGCTGCCCGAGGTCGCCGTCGTCCCCGGGTGCCGTTTCTCGTGCGACCCCGCGGCTCCCGACCCGGCGTGCCCGGACGGCCCGCACGAGGCGGCGGCCGGCACACACCGCCCGGCCCGCATGGTCGAGTTGCCCGTGGGGGCCTCCGAGGACCGGCTGGTGGGAGCGCTCGACATCGAGCGGGCGCTCGCCGAGGGAGTGAAGTCCTTCGAGCCGGGCCTGCTCGCCGACGCCCACCGCGGCATCCTCTACGTCGACGAAGTCAACCTGCTGCACGACCACTTGGTCGACCTGCTGCTGGACGCGGCGGCGATGGGCGCCTCCTACGTCGAGCGCGAGGGTGTCTCCGTACGGCATGCCGCCCGGTTCCTGCTCGTCGGGACGATGAACCCCGAAGAGGGCGAACTGCGGCCGCAGTTGCTCGACCGGTTCGGACTGACCGTCGAGGTCGCGGCCTCGCGCGAGCCCGACCGGCGGGTCGAGGTGGTGCGGCGGCGGCTGGCCTACGACGACGACCCGGCCGGCTTCGCGGCGCGCTGGGCCGACGAGGAGGCCGCCGTGCGGGCCCGGATCGTGGCGGCCCGGGCGCTGCTGCCCTCCGTGCGGCTCGGGGACGGGCCGCTGCGGCAGATCGCGGCGACCTGCGCGGCCTTCGAGGTGGACGGCATGCGCGCCGACATCGTGATGGCGCGGACCGCGACGGCGCTCGCCGCCTGGGCGGGACGCACCGAGGTGATCGCCGAGGACGTACGGCAGGCGGCGCTGCTGGCGCTGCCGCACCGGCGGCGGCGCAACCCGTTCGACGCGCCCGGCATCGACGAGGACAAGCTCGACGAGACCCTGGAGGAGTTCGGCGGCTCGGACAGGGAGTCGCAGGACGACGACCCGGACCCCGATCCCGACGGGCCCGGGGGCGGCGGGCAGCCGCCCGAGGACGGGCCGGACGACGGCTCCCCCGCCGGTGACATCCCGGCGCAGGGCGAGCCGTCGGACGACGGGCAGACCCCGGCCGGGCAGGGCGCCGGCGAGCAGTCGCCCGTACGGGCCGCCGAGCCGTTCCGCACGAAGACGCTGAGCGTTCCCGGCCTCGGCGAGGGCGCGGCCGGACGGCGTTCGCGCGCGCGGACCGAGCACGGACGCACGACGGGATCGCGGCGGCCCCGCGGGGCCCTCACCAAACTGCACCTGGCGGCGACCGTGCAGGCCGCCGCCCCGCACCAGCGGGCACGCGGACGGTCGGGCCGGGGTCTGGTGGTACGGCGGGACGATCTGCGGCAGGCGACGCGCGAGGGCCGTGAGGGCAACCTGGTCCTCTTCGTGGTGGACGCCTCCGGCTCCATGGCGGCGCGGCAGCGGATGAGCGCCGTCAAGGGCGCGGTGCTGTCCCTGCTGCTCGACGCGTACCAGCGGCGGGACAAGGTGGGTCTGGTGACGTTCCGCGGGTCGGCCGCCGAGGTCGCGCTGCCGCCCACCTCCTCCGTGGACGCGGCCGCGGCCCGGCTGGAGTCGCTGCCGACGGGCGGCCGGACGCCGCTCGCGGCCGGGCTGCTGCGGGCCCACGAGGTGCTGCGGGTGGAGCGGCTGCGGGACGCAGCCCGGCGGCCGCTGGTCGTCGTCGTGACCGACGGACGGGCCACGGGCGGGGCCGAGCCGGTCGCCACGGCCGGTCGCGCGGCACGGCTGTTCGCGGCGGACGGGGTCGCCTCGGTGGTCGTCGACTGCGAGTCGGGGCCGGTACGGCTCGGGCTCGCGGGTCAGCTCGCGGGCGAACTGGGCGGCACGCCGGTGACCCTGGACGCGCTGCGGGCCGATTCCATCGCCGGGCTCGTCCGGGACGTGCAGGGTGTGCAGGGGACTTCGAGGAGGGCCGCGTAGTGCCGCAGGGACAGCCGAGTGTCGTACCGGAGGACGGTCTGACGACCCGTCAGCGTCGTAACCGGCCGCTGATCGTCGTGCACACGGGGATCGGCAAGGGCAAGTCCACCGCCGCGTTCGGGCTCGCGCTGCGCGCCTGGAACCAGGGGTGGCCCATCGGGGTGTTCCAGTTCGTCAAGTCGGCGAAGTGGAAGGTCGGCGAGGAGAACGCGCTGCGGGTCCTCGGCGCCTCGGGCGAGGGCGGGTCCGTCGACTGGCACAAGATGGGCGAGGGCTGGTCCTGGGTCCAGCGCGACGCGCAGATGGACAACGAGGAGAAGGCCCGCGAGGGCTGGGAACAGGTCAAGCGCGACCTCGCCGCCGAGACGTACAAGCTGTACGTGCTCGACGAGTTCGCGTACCCGATGCACTGGGGGTGGATCGACACCGACGAGGTCCTCGCGGTGCTGCGGGACCGTCCGGGCACCCAGCACGTCGTGATCACCGGGCGCAACGCTCCTGAGAAGCTGGTCGACTTCGCCGATCTCGTGACCGACATGTCCAAGGTCAAGCATCCGATGGACGCCGGGCAGAAGGGGCAGAGGGGCATCGAGTGGTGACCTCGTCCGTTCCCCGGCTGGTCATCGCCGCGCCCTCCTCGGGCAGCGGCAAGACGACCGTCGCCACGGGGCTGATGGCGGCCTTCGCCTCGCGGGGGCTCGCCGTGTCCCCGCACAAGGTGGGGCCGGACTACATCGACCCCGGGTACCACGCGCTCGCCACCGGGCGGGTGGGACGCAATCTCGACTCCTACCTGTGCGGCACCGAGTTGATCGGCCCGCTGTTCGCGCACGGGGCGCGCGGGTGCGATCTCGCGGTCGTCGAGGGCGTGATGGGGCTGTACGACGGGGCCGCGGGCGAGGGCGAACTCGCGTCCACGGCCCAGGTGGCGAAGCTGCTGCGGGCTCCGGTGGTGCTGGTCGTCGACGCGTCCTCGCAGTCGCGGTCGGTGGCCGCGCTGGTGCACGGGTTCGCCTCCTGGGACCCCGAGGTGCGGGTCGCCGGGGTGATCCTCAACAAGGTGGGGTCCGAGCGGCACGAGGCCATGCTCCGGGAGGCGCTGGACGCGTCCGGGGTTCCGGTGCTCGGCGTGCTGCGGCGGGCTCCGCAGATCGACACGCCGTCGCGCCATCTGGGACTCGTGCCGGTCGCCGAACGGCGCTCGGAAGCGGTCGAGGCGGTCGCCGCCATGGCCGCGCAGGTGCGCGCCGGATGCGACCTGGACGCGCTGTTCGCGCTGGCGCGCGGTGCGGGTGCGGTGCCGGGTCCCGCGTGGGACGCGGCCGAGGCGGTGCGTTCCCCGGCCGGAGCCGAGGGGGTTCACGCCTCGGCCGCGGCCGAGGCGCTTCCTCCCTCGTCCCTGCCGCCCCTCTCCCCCTCCACCGCCGTGGCCGCCTCCCCGGGGCCCGGCCCGGCCCGTCCGCGAGGGGACGACGGGCCGGCGGACCGGACTTCGGCCGGGGTGCGCAGAGTTGCCGTGGCCGGTGGCCCGGCGTTCACCTTCTCCTACGCCGAACACGCCGAGCTGCTCACCGCCGCCGGAGCCGAGGTCGTCACCTTCGATCCGCTCCGGGACGAGCAACTTCCCGAAGGGACCGGCGGGTTGGTGATCGGCGGCGGGTTCCCCGAGGTGTACGCGCCCGAGCTGTCCGCCAACGAGCCGCTGCGCAAGGCGGTGGCCGAGCTGGCGTTCGGCGGGGCACCGGTCGCGGCCGAGTGCGCCGGACTGCTGTATCTGGCGCGGGAAATCGACGGCCGGCCCATGTGCGGGGTGATCGACGCCACGGCCCGGATGGACGAGCGGCTCACCCTCGGCTACCGGGACGCCGTGGCCCTCGGCGACAGCGTGCTCGCCGCGGCCGGTACCCGGATGCGCGGGCACGAGTTCCACCGGACGGTCGTGGAGCCCGGCGCCGGTGCGGCTCCCGCCTGGGGGATGCGCGCCCCGGAGCGGCGCGTCGAAGGTTTCGTGCAACGCGGTGTGCACGCGAGTTATCTGCACACGCACTGGGCGTCCGAGCCCGGTGTGGCCCGTCGGTTCGTCGAGAGGTGCCTGACGTCATGAGCAGCAAGCTGATCGGGGTCGGGGTGGGCCCCGGCGACCCGGAGCTGGTGACCGTCAAGGGTGTCAACGCCCTGCGCGCCGCGGAGGTCGTCGTCGTCCCGGTGATGGCCGCGCCGGACGGGAAGGACGGCGGCGAGCGCGGGCGGGCCGAGGCGACCGTCCTGCACTACGTGCCCGAGGAGAAGGTCGTCCGGGTGGTGTTCGCGCTCAACGAGCGGAGCGACCGGGGGCGGCGCGAGGCAGCCTGGGACGCCGCCGGCGCGCGGGTGGCCGACCTGCTCGGCCGGCACGCCTCGGTCGCCTTCGCCACCATCGGCGACCCCAACGTGTATTCGACGTTCACCTATCTCGCGCACACGATCGCGGAGCTGGTCCCGGGCACGGTCGTGGAGACGGTGCCCGGCATCACCGCCATGCAGGACCTCGCCGCGCGGTCGGGGGCCGTTCTCACCGAGGGGACCGAGCCGCTCACGCTCGTCCCGGTGACGGCGGGGTCCGCCGTGCTCAAGGACGCGCTGAACGGGCCCGGCACCGTGGTCGCGTACAAGTTCGGGCGGCAGGCCGCGGAGGTCGCCCGGGCGTTGCGGGACAGCGGGCGGATCGACGACGCCGTGTGGGGGTCCGCGCTCGGCCTCGACGACGAGTCGATCCGCCCGGCGGGCGAGCTCGACGGGGAGCCGCTCCCCTACCTCTCGACCCTCATCGCGCCCGCGCGCCGCGACGGGAAACGCGGCGGAAAGCTGTGACCTGCGCCCACCCGTCGAACGCGGCGGACCGCTCGGACCCCGCGCGCCCGGCGAACGGGGCGGACCCCTCGGACCCGGTCCGCCCGGCGAGCGGGGTGGGCCGCTCGGGCTCAGCCCGCGAGGCCCACCACCAGCCAGATGAAGGCCACGCCCGCGACCGTGCACAACAGGGTCGAGCGGGCGGGGTGCTCGTGGTGTGCCTCCGGGAGGATCTCGGCGGCGGCGAGGTAGAGCAGTACGCCACCGAAGAGGCCGAGGTAGCCGCCGAGCAGCCGCTCGGGAATGGTGAAGAAGAGGGTGGAGGCGGCGCCGATCATGGGGGCCGCCGCATCCGCGTACAGCATGAGCAGGGCCTTGCGACGGGCGTTCCCGTACAGGCTCGTGATCGTGTACGTGTTGAAGCCGTCCGCGAAGTCGTGGGCGATCACCGCGAGCGAGACCGCGAGGCCCATACCGCCGCCGACCTGGAAGGCGGCGCCGATCGCGACGCCGTCCATCGCGCTGTGGCCGACCATGGCACCCGCCGCCGTGAGGCCCACCTCGGGCGCGCGTCCGTCGTGCTCGTCGCCGCCGTGCGCGGCCTGGCGGTGGGCGAGCAGGCGTTCCACCAGATGGGCCAGCAGAAAGCCGGCCACGAACAGGAGCAGCGCGGCCGGAACGCCGAACACCTCGGTGCCCGCCGCCGCCAGCGCCTCCGGCAGCAGGTCGAGGCCGACCACGCCGAGCATCAGGCCGCCGGCCAGGCCGAGGACCAGATGGCGGCGGTCGGTCACGCGCTGCGCCGTCCAGCCGCCGGCCAGCGTCATCAGGAACGCGCCGAGCGCGACGAGGACCGCCATAGGCCCTTGCTATCCGATCAACCCCGGGTCGCGCACCCGGGGCGACGGCCCCGCGCCCACTGAACCTTTCGCAGCACCCCTGATTTCTCGTAGGAGAGGACCGATTCCCATGGCCGATGCCCCCACCGGCAAAGTGACCTTCGTCGGTGCCGGCCCCGGCGCCGCCGACCTGCTGACGTTCCGCGCCGCGCGCGCCATCGCCGAGGCCGATGTCGTGATCTGGGCGGCGAGCCTGGTGCAGGCCGAGGTCCTCGACCACGCTCGCGAGGGCGCCGAGATCCTCGACTCCGCGACGATGTCGCTGGAGGACGTCGTCGCCGTGTACGGGCGGGCCCGTGCCGAGGGCCTGCGGGTGGCGCGGATCCACTCGGGCGACCCGGCCCTGTGGGGCGGTACCCAGGAGCAGGTCGACCGGTGCGCCGAGCTCGGTATCGAGACGGAGATCGTGCCGGGGGTCTCGTCGTTCTCCGCGGTGGCCGCGATCGCGCAGCGCGAGCTGACGATTCCCGAGGTCGCGCAGTCGGTGATCCTGACCCGGCTCGGCGGCGGCAAGACGCCGATGCCGCCCGGGGAGGACGTACGGGAGTTCGCGAAGCACGGCACGACGATGGCGCTGTTCCTGTCGGCGGCCCGCAGCGGCCAGCTCGTGCGGGAGCTGCTGGAGGGCGGCTATCCGACGACCACACCCGTCGTGGTCGCCTACCAGGCGACCTGGCCGGAGGAGCTGATCGTGAAGTGCACGATCGGCACGCTGGAGGAGACCGTCAAGGAGCACAAGCTCTGGAAGCACACCCTCTTCCTGGTGGGCCCGGCGCTCGCCGCGAGCGGCACCCGCTCGCACCTCTACCACCCCGGTCACTTCCACGGCTTCCGCAAGGCGGACCCGCAGGCGCGCGCCGAGCTGCGCGCCGCGCGCCGGAGCGGTGCGCAGGGCCCCGCGTCGTGACCGCGGAGGTCGTCGGCGCGCGGGAGGAGTCCGTCGCCCCGACGGGAGAGTCCGTCGTCCTCGGGGACCGCGACACGGTGATCACGGTCGTCGGTACGGGCACCGGCGCTCCGCTGTCCCCTGAAGCGGGCGGTGTGCTCGCGGGGGCCGGGCTCGTCGTGGGTGCCGGGCGGCATCTGGTGGTGGCCCGGCCGCCGGAGCGGGCGGAGCAGGTGGTGCTCGGGCCGCTGGCGCCCGCCCTCGACCGTATCGAGCGCTATCTGGACGACGGGGCGCACGGCGGACCGGTCGTGGTGCTGGCCTCCGGCGACCCGGGGTTCTTCGGGATCGTGCGGGCGCTGGCGGGCCGGTTCGGGAGCGAGCGGCTGGACGTGCGCCCCGCTGTCTCGTCCGTGGCGACCGCGTTCGCCCGGCTCGGGCTGCCCTGGGACGACGCGGTGGTGGTCAGCGCGCACGGACGTGACCTCCGTACGGCCGTCCAGGTCTGCCGGTCGCAGCCCAAGGTGGCCGTGCTGACCGGGCCGGGGTCCGGGCCCGCCGAGCTGGGTGCCGCCCTCGCCCACCGGGGCGCGGAGCGCGTCCTCGTCGTGGCGAGCGCCCTCGGCGACCCGGAGCGCGAGCGCGTCGAACGGGTCACGCCCGCCGACGCCGCCGCCCGCGACTGGGGGACGGCGGTCAGTGTCGTGCTGTGCCTGGACGAGTCGCGGACCCTGAATCCCGTGCGGACGGTCGCGGGGCCGGTTGCCGGACCCGACCGATGGGCCCTGGACGAGAGCGAGTTCGCCCACCGCGACTCGATGATCAGCAAGTTCGAGGTACGGGCGCTGGCACTGGCCCGGATCGGACCGCGGCTCGGCGAACTGGTCTGGGACGTCGGCGCGGGCTCCGGTTCCGTGGCCGTCGAGTGCGCGCGGTTCGGTGCCGCGGTGACCGCGGTCGAGAAGACCCGGGACGGCTGCGACCGCGTCCTCGCCAACGCGGCGGCGCACGGCGTCGACGTACGGGTGGTGCACGGGGCCGCGCCCGCGGTGCTGTCCGGACTCGACGATCCGGACGCGGTGTTCATCGGCGGCGGCGGACGTGAACTGCCCGCGATCGTCACGGTGTGCGCGCGCCGGGCCCGGCGCGCCGTCGTGATCGCCATGGCCTCGCTGGACCGGGTTCCGGCCGCCCGGGACGCGCTCACCGCCGCCGGATTCGCCTGCGACGGCGTCCTGTTGCAGTCGTCGCGGCTCGCCCCGCTGCCGGGGGACGTGTCCCGGCTCGCGGCGACCAATCCCGTCTTTGTGCTGTGGGGCGTCCGGCCTCCGGCCCGTATCGAAGGAGTCCCCCAGTGATCGGCCTGATTTCCGCCACGGCGGCGGGAGCGGCGGCCCGTGACCGGCTCGCCTCGGCATGGTCCACGCGTACCCGGGTGTACGACGGACCCGTGGCGGAGGCCGTGCGGCGGGCCTTCGGGGAGTGCGACCAGGTGGTGTGCTTCCTCGCCACGGGCGCGGTGGTACGGCTCGTGGCGCCGCTGCTCGTCGACAAGGGGGCGGACCCCGGGGTGGTGTGCGTCGACGAGGCGGGGCGGTTCGCCGTTTCGCTGGTCGGCGGCCACGCGGGCGGGGCGAACGAACTCGCCCGCGAGGTGGGTGAGTTGCTCGGGGCCGAGCCGGTGGTGACGACGGCGACCGACGCGGTGGGGGTGCCCGGTCTCGACACCCTGGGTCTCCCGGTGGAGGGGGATGTCGCCGGGGTCTCGCGGGCCATGCTGGACGGCGAACCGGTGGTGCTGGAGGCGGAGTCGGTCTGGCCGCTGCCCGCGCTGCCGCCGAACGTGGGGAGCCCGGCCGCGCCGGGGGCCGCCGTCGTCCGCGTCTCGGACCGCGTGCGTGAAGCCGCCGCGCGCGAGGTCGTCCTGCGCCCGCCGTCCCTCGTGGTCGGGGTCGGCGCCTCCCGGGGCGCGCCCGTGGAGGAGGTCCTCGGACTCGTCGAGGACGCCCTGCGGGAGGCCGGTCTCTCGGCCGGGTCGGTGGCCGCACTCGCCACCGTCGACGCCAAGTCCGAGGAGCCCGGCATCGTCGGGGCCGCCGAGCGGTTCGGCGTCCCGGTCGTCACGTACACCGCCGGGGAACTGGCGGCGGTGACCGTCCCGAACCCGTCCGACGCGCCCCTCTCGGCCGTGGGGACCCCGTCCGTCGCGGAGGCGGCGGCGCTGATGGGCGGCGGTGAACTCCTCGTCCCCAAGCGGAAGTCGGTGCGGGCGGACGGGCAGCCCGCGATGGCGACCTGCGCCGTCGTGCGCCGGCCGGGCCGCGGACGGCTCGCGGTCGTGGGCCTCGGCCCCGGAGCACGCGATCTGCTGACCCCGCGTGCGACGGCGGAGCTGCGGCGGGCCGCCGTGCTCGTCGGGCTCGACCAGTACGTCGACCAGATCCGCGATCTGCTGCGGCCCGGCACACTGATCCTGGAGTCGGGGCTCGGCGCCGAGGAGGAGCGGGCCCGCACGGCGGTGGCGCAGGCGCGCCGCGGGCAGGCCGTCGCGCTGATCGGCAGCGGCGACGCGGGCGTGTACGCGATGGCCTCGCCCGCGCTGGCCGAGGCGTCCGACGACATCGACGTCGTCGGGGTGCCGGGGGTGACCGCGGCGCTCGCGGCCGGGGCGATCCTCGGCGCGCCGCTCGGCCACGACCATGTGTCGATCAGTCTGTCCGACCTGCACACACCGTGGGAGGTCATCGAGCGCCGGGTGCGCGCGGCGGCCGAGGCCGACATCGTGGTGACCTTCTACAACCCGCGCAGCCGGGGCCGGGACTGGCAGCTCCCCAAGGCGCTCGCGATCCTCGCGGAGCACCGGGAGCCCACGACGCCGGTGGGTGTGGTGCGCAACGCCTCCCGCCCGGACGAGTCGAGCCGGATCACGTCGCTGGGGTCCCTGGATCCGGCGATCGTCGACATGATGACGGTGGTGACCGTGGGCAACACGGCGACCCGTGAGATCGCCGGCCGCATCGTGACACCGCGCGGCTACCGCTGGCAGGAGGAGCCCAAGTGAGCCAAACGAGCCGGGTGTTCCCCGGGAGCCGGGTCGTGCACCCCATCGAGCAGGAGTCCTTCCGGCGGCTGCGGGCCCGCCTGGACACCTCGCACTTCCCGCCGCTGACCCGCGCGGTGGTGGAGCGGGTGATCCACTCCGCCGCCGACCTGGAGTACGCGAGCGATCTCGTCACCGACGAGGACGTCCTGATACGGGCGCACGCGGCGCTGCACGCCGGGGCGCCCGTCGTGGTGGACGTCGAGATGGTCGCGGCGGGCATCACGCGCCGCGCCACCGTCTGCCGGCTCAAGGACGCCGAGTCGGGCCCAGGACTGACGCGTTCGGCGCACGCGGTCCGGCTCGCGTACGAGCAGGTCGGGCCCGGCGCGCTGTGGGTGATCGGCTGCGCGCCCACCGCCCTTGAGGAGTTGCTGCGCCTCGACGCCGGTCCGGCGCTCGTCATCGGGCTGCCCGTCGGCTTCGTCGGCGCCGCCGAGTCCAAGGCCGCGCTCCGCGAGAGCGGCCTGCCCGCTGTCAGCAACGTGTCCGAGAAGGGCGGTTCGGCGGTCGCGGCCGCCGCGCTCAACGCCCTGCTGTACCACCCTGTTCCAGGGGCCGACCAGGCCTCGCGATCCACTCGGGCCGACCGGTCCGCGAAGACCGACCGGGCCGGGACGACCCAGCCGACCGCCGAGGCCGTCCCGGCCGCCAAGGAGACATCGTGACCACCCCGCCCCCCGCCCTGCTCATCGCCGGACACGGCACCCGGGACGAGGCCGGAGCCGAGGCCTTCCGCTCCTTCGTACGGGAGTTGGGGCGCCGCCATCCCGAACTGCCCGTCGCCGGAGGGTTCATCGAGCTGTCGCCGCCACCGCTGGGCGACGCGGTCGCCGAACTCGTCGAGCGGGGGGTACGACGTTTCGCCGCCGTGCCGCTGATGCTGGTGTCCGCCGGGCACGCCAAGGGCGACATCCCGGCGGCGCTGACCCGTGAGAAGGAGCGGCACCCCGGCATCTCCTACACGTACGGGCGTCCGCTGGGCCCGCATCCGTCGCTGCTCGCCGTGCTGGAGCGGCGCCTCGACGAGGCTCTCGGCGGCGGTGCCCGGACCCCGGAGGGGCGGGCCGAGGTGACGGTGCTGCTCGTGGGCCGCGGGTCCACCGACCCGGACGCCAACGCCGAGGTGCACAAGGCCGCGCGGCTGCTGTGGGAGGGCCGCGGCTACGCGGGCGTCGAGACGGCGTTCGTGTCCCTGGCGGCGCCGGACGTGCCGTCCGGCCTGGACCGCTGTGTGAAGCTGGGCGCGCGCCGGATCGTGGTGCTGCCCTACTTCCTGTTCACCGGCATCCTCCCGGACCGGGTACGGCGGCAGACGGACGACTGGGCCGCCGCGCACCCGGGGGTCGAGGTGGGCTCCGCCGAGGTCATCGGCCCCGAGCCCGAACTGCTCGACCTGGTCATGGAGCGCTACCGGGAGGCGGTCAAGGGCGACCTGCGGATGAACTGCGACTCCTGCGTCTACCGGATCGCGCTGCCCGGCTTCGAGGACAAGGTGGGGCTCCCCCAGCAGCCGCACTTCCACCCCGACGACGACGGCCACCACGACGGACACGGTCACCACCATCACGGGGGACACACGCATTCCCATGCGCACTGAAGAGGCCGCCGAGGGCGGGCACGATCTGCGGCACCACGGGGACGCCGAGGTGCGCGACGACGGTTCCAAGCTCACCGATCTCGCCGTGAACGTCCGCGCGGACACCCCGCCCGCTTGGCTGCTCGACCGGATCACCGCGTCGCTGCCCGGTCTCGCGGCCTACCCGGACGGGCGGGCCGCGCGGGCCGCGGTAGCGGCGCGGCACGGGCTGCCGGTGGAGCGGGTGCTGCTCACGGCGGGCGCGGCCGAGGCCTTCGTCCTGCTCGCGCGCGCTCTGGAGGTACGCCGGCCGGTCGTCGTCCATCCGCAGTTCACGGAGCCGGAGGCCGCCCTGCGGGACGCCGGCCACGCGGTGGGGCGGGTCCTGCTGCGCGAGGAGGACGGCTTCCGGCTCGACGCGGCCGCCGTCCCCGAGGACGCGGACCTCGTCGTGATCGGCAATCCGACCAATCCGACGTCGGTCCTGCACCCGGCGGCGTCCATCGCCGAACTGGCCCGCCCGGGGCGGGTGCTGGTGGTCGACGAGGCGTTCATGGACGCGGTGCCGGGTGAGCGCGAGTCCCTGGCCGGGCGGACGGACGTGCCCGGACTCGTCGTCCTGCGCAGCCTCACGAAGACCTGGGGTCTCGCGGGGCTGCGGATCGGCTACGTGCTCGCCGGTCCCGGGACGATCGCCGCGCTGGAGCGCGCCCAGCCGCTCTGGCCGGTCTCCACGCCCGCGCTCGCGGCGGCCGAGGTCTGCATGTCCTCGCAGGCACTCGCGGAGGCGGCGCACGCGGCGCGGCGGATCGCGAAGGACCGGGACCATCTGGTCGCGGGACTGCGGGAGTTCGCCTGCACCGACGGGCTGCGGGTGGTGGAGCCCGCGGAGGGCTCCTTCGTCCTGGTCCGGCTGCCGCGGGCCGCGGGGGTTCGCCGGGCCCTTCGCGATCTCGGGTTCGCGGTGCGGCGCGGGGACACGTTTCCCGGGCTCGGGGACGAGTGGCTGCGGATCGCGGTACGGGACCGGAAGACGGTCAACGGCTTCCTGCAGGCCCTGGACCGGGCGATGACCGTGAGCGGCGGCAGCGGGGTCACCCCGCCCCGCCGGCCCCCACCGTCCCCGTAGCCCGGCCTCCGGGCCGCCCCCGAAGCCGGGGCCCCACCGCCCGCGCAACCCGGCATCACCCGAGACCCCGGCATACCCGAGACCTGGCGACCCCCGACGCCCGCCGAGCCCCGGCACCCCCGAAACCCCACGGCCTCCGGCCGTACCCGCAAGCCCCGGCGTACCCAAGGCCCGGCTTGTTGTTCGCCAAGCCCCCTACCCCGAAACCCGGCAGCCCGGCAGCACTCGCCCCCTGGCGGCCCCCGACGCCCGCCAAGCTTCCGTGCCCCCAAGTCCGGCGGCCCCCGCCGTCCCGGAGTCCGGCGAGCCCGGCCGTAGCCGGAGTCGGGCCGACCCCTGCCGTGGGCGTGGCCCGGCGCCCCGAAGCCCTCGCGGCCCCGCCGCCCTAAGGCCTCTGGCCTCTGGCCGTACCCGAAACCCGGCGCCCGGTACCCCGAAGCCCGGCGCCCCCGGCAGTCCGCGCAATCCGGCAGCACCCGAGACCTGGCGGCCCCGAAGCCCTGCGGCCGCTGGCCGCACCCGAAGCCCCGGCGTACCCGAGACCTGGCGGCCCCCGACGCCCGCCAAGCCCCCGCGCCCCCGCGTCCAACGGCCCCGCCGGCAGCGAAACCCCGCGGCCCCCCGCCGTCCCGGAGTCCGGCGAGCCCGGCCGTAGCCGGAGTCGGGCCGACCCCTGCCGTGGGCGGGGCCCGGCGCCCCTCGTGGCGGGGGCGTCGGGGTGGGCCGGTTTCGTAGGCCGGACGGGCTGGGACCGCTCAGCGCATCCGGTGTTCGAGGTGCGGGGTCCGGGTGGCGACGACCGGACCCCGGTGGCCCGTCAGCTCCGGCGGCGCCGGGAGAGGGCGACCGCTCCGGCGCCCGCGGCGAGCAGCGCCACCGCGCCGCCGGCCAGATACGGCGTCGTGGAGCTGCCCCCGGTCTCGGCGAGACCCTGCTCCACGTGAGCACCCTGCGGCTTCGCCTCGCGGGCCTTCGCGGGCGCCTTCTCCGCGGGCGCCTTCTCCCCGGAGGCCACCGGGTCGGCGGATTCGGACGGGCCGGCCGCTGCCTCCTGGGCGACGGGCGCCGCCGGTGACTCGCAAGTGGCCTTCGCCAGCGTCAGGGTGCCCTCCACCTCGGCCACGTTCAGCTTCAACGGGTTGATGGACACCTTGAGTTCGAGCGCTGACGCGGCGGCCGTCCGGGAGGTGGTCTCGGTCCTGGAGAGGTCGAGCCGCACCTCACCGACCCCGGGGACCCGCACGTGCGTCGGGCCGCCCGTCGAGAGGGTCACCTTCTTGCCGAGGACGTTCACGGACCCCAGCAGGTTGGCGGTGGCGACGGGCTTCTTCCCCGCCTCGCAGGTCGCCTTCGAGGTCACGTCCTCGATCTCGATGAGCGACAGCAGCGGCAGTCCGGGGACATGGACGGCGGCGTGCGCGAGACGGGTGGACCCCTCGGCCTTCCCGGCGGAGACGGTGGCCTCGGCGGTGGCGACGTCCGCGCGCAGCACGCTGAACGGGCGCCCGTGGTCGACGCCGTCCAACCGGGCGGTGAGCGCGGTCTTGTCGGCACTCTCCGGTGCCTGCACCTCGTTCAGGGAGACCGCGAGCGGGACGTTCACGGACTTCCTGAGGAGGGACACGTCGAGTCCGGTGCGGAGCACGACGGCGCTCGCGCGACCATGGTCCGCGGTCGCGTGTGCGGAGCCCGCGCCGGCCAGCGCGGCGGGACCCGCGGCGAGGACGGTGGCCGCCGCCGTGACGGCGAAACGGCGCACGGGCATACGGTGGTTGATGCTGTTCAAGGGTGGGACCCCCATAGAAGAAAGCCTGGGACCCGGAAAGAATTACGCACCGAGAGTGAACAGTCAGCCACCTGGCGTGAGTTCACTCCTTCGTGGGGTTTCCGCGCACGTCTTCGAATCCCGAGGCACGACTGTTCCCCACCGCCACTTGCTCAACACCCTTGGGTGAAGGCGCTGGTTGACGCGCCGGCCGACGCCGGTTGACACGCCGGTGCACGGCAGACAGTGCGTAACGAGCACACCACCCCGACCGTCACGCTCCGTCAACCGCGCCCGCCGCACCCACGTCAGCCGACGATCCGCCCGTTGAGGACCACCCGTCGCGGAGCCGCCAGCACCCGTACGTCCGCGCGCGGGTCCTCCTCGTAGACCACGAGGTCCGCGGGCGCTCCCTCGTCGAGGCCGGGCCGCCCGAGCCAGCGCCGGGCGCCCCAGGCGGTGGCGGAGACCGCCTCGACGGGCGGGATGCCGGCGGTGACGAGCTCGGCGACCTCGGCCGCGACGAGGCCGTGCGCGAGGGAGCCGCCCGCGTCGGTGCCCACGTAGACCGGGATTCCGGCGTCGTACGCGGCGCGCACGGTGTCGTAGCGGCGCTCGTGCAGCCGTCGCATGTGCGCCGACCACTGGGGGAACTTGGACTCGCCGCCGGCCGCCAAATCCGGGAAGGTCGCGATGTTCACGAGGGTGGGGACGATGGCGACACCGCGCTCGGCGAAGAGCGGGATGGTGTCCTCGGTGAGCCCGGTGGCGTGCTCGATGCAGTCGATGCCCGCCTCGACCAGGTCGCGGAGCGAGTCCTCGGCGAAGCAGTGCGCGGTGACCCGGGCGCCGAGCCGGTGCGCCTCGGCGATCGCCGCCCGGGCGGCCTCGCGCGGCCAGCAGGCGCTCAGGTCGCCGGTGCCGCGGTCGATCCAGTCCCCGACGAGCTTGACCCAGCCGTCGCCGCGCCGGGCCTCCTGGGCCACATACGCGACGAGGTCCTCGGGCTCGATCTCGTGGGCGTAGTTGCGGATGTAACGGCGGGTGCGGGCGATGTGCCGGCCCGCCCGGATGATCTTCGGGAGGTCGTCGCGGTCGTCGATCCAGCGGGTGTCGGAGGGCGAGCCGGCGTCCCGGACGAGCAGGGTGCCGGCGTCGCGGTCGGTCAGCGCCTGCTTCTCGGAGACGTCCGCCGGGACCGGGCCGTGGGCGTCGAGACCGACATGGCAGTGCGCGTCGACCAGACCGGGCAGCGCCCAGCCCTCGACGGTGCGGACGTCACGGGCGCCGCCGGGACGCTCGTACGAGATCCGGCCGCCGACGACCCACAGCTCGTCGCGGACGTCGTCGGGTCCGACGACGACCCGCCCCTTAACGTGCAGTACCGGGTGATCGCTCATGAGAGGCACCTTAGTAAGGCGGCTCCCGCCGCTCACCCTCCCGGTCCCGCTCCTCCCCCGGCCGGTCCCGCTCCTCCCCCGGCCGGTCCTACTCCTGGTCCGGCCGGTCCGGTGCGCTGTCCTCGACGTCCGCCATCGCCGGGTCGAGCAGCCGGGACAGGAAGTGCCGTGTCCGCTCGTGGGCCGGGTTGCCGATGACCTGCGCCGGGGCGCCGTCCTCGACGATCACACCGCCGTCCATGAACACGACCCGGTCGGCCACCTCGCGCGCGAAGGACATCTCGTGGGTGACGACCATCATCGTCATGCCCTCGTCGGCGAGCATCCGCATGACGGCGAGCACCTCGCCGACGAGTTCGGGGTCGAGCGCCGACGTCGGCTCGTCGAAGAGCATCACGTCGGGCCCCATGGCGAGCGCGCGGGCGATCGCGACGCGCTGCTGCTGGCCGCCGGAGAGCGAGGCCGGATAGGCGTCCGCCTTCTCCGCGAGGCCCACCCGGGCGAGGTTCTCGGCGGCGATCCGGGCCGCCTCCGCCTTGTCCCGGCCCAGTACCCGGCGCTGCGGCAGCGCGAGGTTCCCGGTCACCGTCAGATGGGGGAAGAGGTTGAACTGCTGGAAGACCATGCCGATACGGCGGCGTACGGCGTCGATGTCGACGTCCGGGTGCGTGACCTCCGTACCGCCGACGAACACCTGGCCCTTGCTGGGTTCCTCCAGCAGGTTCACGCACCGCAGCAGGGTCGACTTGCCGGAGCCGGACGGGCCGATGACACAGACGACCTCGCCCCGGGCGACCTCCAGGTCGATACCGCGCAGGACCTCGTTGTCGCCGAAGGACTTGTGCAGGCCCTTCACCCGGATCTCGGGGGTGGTCACTGAGCGGCCTCCTTCTGCTTCGCCTCAAGTCGTCGCGCGACGAAACCGAGCGGGATCGTGACGAGCAGGTAGCACAGGCCCGCGACCAGGATCGGCGTGGAGTTGGCGGTCGTGCTGGCCAGGTCGCGGCCGTACTTGGACAGTTCGCGCTCCTCCAGGGTGACGCCGAGGAACAGCACCAGCGAGGAGTCCTTGAAGAGGGTCACGAGCTCGTTGGTGAGCGGCGGGATGATGATCCGGAACGCCTGCGGGACGATGATCGAGACCATGGCCCGCGCGTGCGAGAACCCCAGCGAACGCGCCGCCTCCATCTGCCCCTTGGGCACGGCCTGGATGCCCGCGCGGAACGTCTCGGCCATGTACGCGGCCCCCACCAGGCCGAGCGCGATGGCGACCTTTCCGTACGTTCCGCCGATGATCTCCGTGCCCGGGAACGCGAGCGGCACCGCGACGCCCACGAAGATGAAGATCATCAGGGCGGGCAGACCCCGGAAGACCTCGATGTAGATCCCGGCCACCCAGCGGTAGGGGCCCACCGACGACAGGCGCATCAGCGCGACGACGATGCCCAGCACGAGTCCGACGGTGAAACCGAACACCGTGTAGAGGACGGTGTTCTTCAGCGCCAGCGTGATGACTTCCGGGAACATCCGCTTGACCAGGTCCCACTGGAAGAACTGGTTCTGCAGACGGCCCCAGTCCGCCGTGACCGCGAAGGCGATCACGACGGCGACGAAGACGGCGTACTGCACACCGCGCGAGATCGAGCGCTTCCGGCGCCGGCTCAGGCCGGACCTGCGGGGCTGGAGAGGTGTGTCGGCATCACTCATGACGCGGACGGGGAGGCCGCGGACGCGTCGTACGGGCCGATCCACTTCTCGTAGAGCTTCTTGTACGTGCCGTCGGCCTTCGCGTCGGCGATGGCCTTGTTGATGGCCGCGACGAGCTTGGTGTTGCCCTTCTTCACCGTGAAGCCGTACTGCTCACCGGTGTTGAGGTTGTCGGCCACCTTGAAGGCGTCGGCGTTGGCCTTGTCCTTCAGCCACCCCTGGACGACGGGGTAGTCGATGACGACGGCCTTGACCTGGCCGGTGCGCAGGCCGTTGAGGACGGCGTCGGACGACTCGAAGGAGACGGGGTCGAGCCCCTTGCTCTTCGCGTACTCCTCACCGGTGGTCTGCGCCTGGGCACCGACCTTCTGGCCCTTGAGGTCCGCGAAGGAGTTGATGCCGCTGTTCTTGTCGACCAGGACGGCCTGGGTGGCGTCGAAGTACGGGTCGGAGAAGTCGACGTTCTTCTTGCGCTCCTCGGTGATCGTCATACCGGCGGCGGCTAGGTCGCACTGCTCGGAGTTGAGGAACGCGCCCGTCTTGAAGTTCTCGAAGGGCGTGTCGACGATGGTCTGCTTCACGCCCAGGTTCTTGGCCACCAGGTCGATCAGCGACACGTCGAAGCCCTGCACCTTGCCGTCGATCTCCGACTGGAAGGGCGGGTACGGCAGATGGGTGCAGGTCGTGAGCTGACCGCTCTTGACCAGCGGGACCCCGTTCGCGGTGGTCTTGCCGCCGCCGTCCGACGTGCAGCCGGCCACGAGCAGCAGCCCGGCCGTGGCGGTGGTGGCGGCCAGAATGCGGGTCCGGCGTCCGAGGACCGAGTACACGGAGACCTCCTGTGGAGGGAACAGAGGGTTCTGATTATAAGGAAAGGTTTGGGTTGCTCAAATCAATCCGATGGTGATTGGGCCGTCTGGCCTCAGAATTCGCCGGTCCGGGTGGGCGACGAGGCGCCGGTTTACGCTCTGATCGTCGACCCCACCGTGAGCGAAGAGAGCACCACCGTGACCCACCCCTTCCTTGACCTGGCGCCGCTGAGCGCCGCCCGCTTCGCGTCGATCGAGGACCGTGTCGCCCGCCTTCTCTCCACCGAGCAGGACGTCGTGATCATGCAGGGCGAGGCGCTGCTGCCCCTGGAGGGCGCGATTCGCGGCACGGCCGGTCCCGGCACCACCGCCCTGAACGTGATCACCGGCCCCTACGGCCAGACCTTCGGCAACTGGCTGCGGGACTGCGGGGCGACCGTGATCGATCTGGCGGTGCCCTTCCACGACGCCGTCACCGCCGAGCAGGTCCGCGAGGCCTTCGCCGAGCACCCGTCGATCGACTTCGTCTCGCTCGTGCACGCCGAGGCCGCCACCGGGAACACCAACCCGGTCGCGGAGATCGGCGAGGTCGTACGCGAGCACGGCGCGCTCTTCTACCTGGACGCCGTCGCGTCGATCGGCGCCGAGCCGGTGCTGCCGGACGCCTGGGGCGTCGACCTGTGCGTGATCGGGGCACAGAAGGCGATGGGCGGACCGGCCGGGGTGTCGGCGGTGTCCGTGAGCGATCGGGCGTGGGCGCGGATGGCCGCGAACCCCGGCGCGCCGCGCCGCTCCTACCTGTCCCTGCTGGACTGGAAGGAGCGCTGGGTCGACGCGGGCCGCACGGCGCTGCTGCACGCTCCCGCGCAGCTGGAGATGCTGGCCCTGGAGGCGTGTGTCGAGCGGATCGAGGGCGAGGGGCTCGACGCGGTGATGGCCCGTCACGCCTCGGCCGCCGCCGCCACCCGGGCGGGAGCCGTGGCTCTCGGCGGTGGCCTCGCCCCGTATGTGCACGCGGCCCCGGACGCGGCCCCCGTGGCCACCACGCTGCGGGTGCCCGAGGACGTGGACGCCTCCGCCGTGGTCGCCAAGGCGCTGGCCGCGGATCCCGCGCTGCCGCTCGCCGCGGGCGGCGGGGCTCTCGCGCAGTCGATGATCCGGGTGAACCACTACGGTCCCGACGCGACCCGGGGTGTCGTGCACTCCAGCCTCGCGGGCCTGGGCGCGGCGCTGGCCGAGTCCGGCTTCCCGGTGGACCTGGAGGGCGCGCGCCGGGCCGTGGCACTGGCCTGGGGCTGACCGCGAGGCTGCCGGCGGAGGCGTCCGCGCCTCCGCCGGGACGGGGGACACCGGCCTCCCGGCGCATTGCACGCGACGGGAATTGCGCATCCCACTCCCACCTTTATCCCGCCGTTAATTCGAAGCTGAATTCATTCGATTGATCCGGCATAGCCTCCCGCATTCTCCTGCCCGCTCTCCGCGTACCTAAACACAAAGATCCCGCGAACGCCTGTGAGGCGATTCGCGCAGGTCACCTGCACATTTCGATACTGTGACACACCCCATAGCGCGCCCGATTTCCTAGGTATTATCCGGTCGAAACCGCCCGGAAAGGCACAGGGATCGCCCGCCTTTCACGGGCGCGTGATAACACATGGGTGCGCCGTACGTAACCCCACCCGACGATGCAATTTGAACTTTCCGTCGGTAAATTCAATCCGCATGACCGCCGCACACGCAGACCTGTCAGCGGAATTCCTGGAAATGCCTGAGGGCCTTCGGATCGACCGTCCGGAGGTGGCCGACGGGGCCGCCCTCTGGCGTATCGCCAAGGACTCCCGAACCCTCGACCTGAACTCCTCCTACAGCTATCTGCTGTGGTGTCGTGACTTCGCCGGCACCTCGGCGGTGGCACGCGACGCCGACGGCCGGCCCGTCGGCTTCGTTACCGCGTACATCCGCCCGGAGCGCCCGCGCACCCTGCTCGTGTGGCAGGTGGCCGTCGACGCGGCGCACCGCGGCCGGGGACTGGCCGCGCGACTGCTCGACGGGCTGACCGCGCGGGTGGCGGCCGAGCGGGGGCTGTCCGTCGTCGAGACGACCATCACGCCGGGCAACACCGCCTCCGAGCGCCTGTTCACGTCGTACGCACGGCGTCACGGCGCGGCCGTCGAGCGCGAGGTGCTGTTCGGTGCGGGGCAGTTCCCCGACGGACCGCACGACCCCGAAGTGCTGTACCGCATCGGCCCGTTCGCCCCCTGACCCGCGCCCCCGCGCCGACCTCCCGCGCCGCGTCCTCCCCCCGTTCTTCTCCCCTCGTTCTCCTCCCTCCCCGTTCTTCTCTCTTCCTCCCCCCACACTTCGAGGAGCCATTCGCCGTGACCATCACCCAGCCGGACCTGAGCGTCTTCGAGACCCTGGAGTCGGAGGTGCGCAGCTACTGCCGCAACTGGCCCACCGTCTTCGACCGCGCCCGGGGCAGCCGGATGTACGACGAGGACGGACACGAGTACCTCGACTTCTTCGCAGGCGCCGGGTCCCTGAACTACGGGCACAACAACCCCGTGCTCAAACGGGCCCTGATCGACTACCTGGAACGCGACGGGGTGACCCACGGACTCGACATGTCGACGGCCGCCAAGCGCGGCTTCCTGGAGACCTTCCAGGACCTGGTGCTGCGGCCGCGCGATCTGCCGTACAAGGTGATGTTCCCCGGGCCGACGGGCACCAACGCCGTCGAGTCCGCGCTGAAGCTCGCGCGCAAGGTGAAGGGGCGCGAGGCGATCGTGTCGTTCACCAACGCCTTCCACGGGATGTCGCTCGGCTCGCTCGCCGTGACCGGCAACGCCTTCAAGCGGGCGGGCGCGGGTGTCCCCCTGGTGCACGGCACCCCGATGCCGTTCGACAACTACTTCGACGGCCTGGTCCCGGACTTCCTGTGGTTCGAACGGCTCCTGGAGGACCAGGGCTCGGGCCTCAACCAGCCCGCCGCGGTGATCGTCGAGACCGTGCAGGGCGAGGGCGGGATCAATGTCGCGCGGCCCGAGTGGCTGCGCGCCCTGGCCGACCTGTGCGAGCGCCGCGACATGCTGCTGATCGTCGACGACATCCAGATGGGCTGCGGGCGGACCGGCGCGTTCTTCTCCTTCGAGGAGGCCGGCGTCGTGCCCGACATCGTGACCGTCTCCAAGTCCATCAGCGGATACGGACTGCCGATGTCGCTGTGCCTGTTCAAGCCCGAGCTGGACATCTGGGAGCCGGGCGAGCACAACGGCACCTTCCGCGGCAACAACCCGGCGTTCGTGACGGCCGCCGCCGCCCTGGAGACCTACTGGGCCGACGGCTCCGCCATGGAGAAGCAGACCCGCGCCCGCGGCGAGCAGGTCGAACAGGCGCTGATCTCCATCACCGAGGAGAACCTCGCCGACATCAAGGAGTACCGCGGTCGCGGGCTCGTCTGGGGCATCGAGTTCAAGGACAAGGCGCGCGCCGGACGCGTCGCCCATCGCGCCTTCGAACTCGGGCTGCTCATCGAGACGTCCGGCCCCGAGAGCGAGGTCGTGAAACTGCTGCCCGCGCTCACCATCACCCCCGACGAGCTCGACGAGGGCCTGCGGACCCTCGCCCGCGCCGTCCGCGAGACCGTCTGACCAGACCGCCGCACACCACGAGAAGCACGAGAGAGAGGCATCGCACCACCGTGATAGTCCGTTCGTTCAAGGATGTCGAAGGCACCGACCGGCACGTGAAGGCGGCGACCGGTACCTGGGAGAGCAAGCGCATCGTCCTCGCCAAGGAGAAGGTCGGCTTCTCCCTGCACGAGACGATCCTGTACGCCGGTACGGAGACGTCGATGTGGTACGCGAACCACATCGAGGCCGTGCTCTGCGTGGAGGGCGAGGCCGAACTCACCGACGAGGAGACCGGCGACAAGCACTGGATCGCCCCCGGGACGATGTACCTGCTGAACGGCCACGAGCGCCACACCCTGCGTCCCAGGACCGACTTCCGCTGCGTCTGCGTCTTCAACCCGCCGGTCACCGGACGGGAGGACCACGACGAGAACGGCGTCTACCCGCTGCTCACCGAACCCGAGGAGGTGTGACACACCGATGACCACACTCACCGATCCGTACCCCAGCCGCGCCGCCACCGAAGTGGCCGTGCCCCGCCAGGACCCGGTCGTCTGGGGCGCGCCGGACGAACCCGGCCCGATCACCGTGCCCGAACTCCAGACGTACGAGCGCGACGGCTTCCTCGCCGTCGAGGAGCTCATCACCGAGGACGAGGTCGCCGTCTACCGGCAGGAGCTGGAACGGCTCGTCACCGACCCGGCCGTCCGTGCCGACGAACGCTCGATCGTCGAGCCGACGACGCGGGAGATCCGCTCCGTCTTCGAGGTGCACCGGATCAGCGAGGTCTTCGCCCGGCTCGTCCGCGACGAGCGCGTCGTCGGCCCGGCCCGGCAGATCCTCGGCTCCGACGTGTACGTCCACCAGTCACGGATCAACGTCAAGCCGGGATTCGGGGCCGGCGGCTTCTACTGGCACTCGGACTTCGAGACCTGGCACGCCGAGGACGGTCTGCCGAACATGCGGACGGTGTCCGTCTCGATCGCCCTGACCGAGAACCACGACACCAACGGCGGCCTGATGATCATGCCGGGGTCGCACAGGACGTTCCTCGGGTGCGCGGGGGCCACGCCGAAGGACAACTACAAGCGGTCGCTCCAGATGCAGGACGCCGGAACGCCCTCCGACGAGGCACTCACCCACCTCGCGGGCCGGCACGGCATCAAGCTCTTCACGGGCCGGGCCGGTTCGGCGACCTGGTTCGACTGCAACTGCATGCACGGTTCGGGGGACAACATCACCCCGTTCCCGCGCAGCAACGTCTTCATCGTGTTCAACAGCGTGGAGAACGCGGCGGTGGAACCCTTCGCGGCCCCCGTGCGCAGGCCGGAGTTCATCGGGGCGCGGGACTTCACGCCGGTGCGGTGACGTCCTCCCCCGGTGCCCGCGGCATGACCGCCGTCCCGTCGTGCCCCGCGCCGAGCCGCGCGGGGCATGACGGGGCGCCTCGCTGTGAGGCGTGACCGGGCGCCTCGCCCGTGCGGGCGGAGCTGGTCCGCGGCCGTTCAGCCGGGCAGCGCGCCGAGCAGCCTGTCGACGTCGTCCGGGGTGTTGTAGAGATGGAATGCCGCCCTCAAATGGCCCGCGCGGTCGGAGACTTCGACCCCGGCTCGGCTCAACTCGGGCTGAAGACCGCCGAGTCCGGGTACGGAGACGATCGCGGAGCCGGGGGCGGGCACCGGTTCGTGACCCCGTTCCCGCAGGCCGGTGCGGAAGCGGTCGGCGAGCGCCAGGTCGTGGGCGTACACCCGCTCCACGCCCAGTTCCTCGACCAGCTCCAGCGAATGCCGCGCTCCGGCGTACGCGAACAGGCCCGGACTCTCGTCGAACCGCCGTGCGGAGTGGGCGAGTTCCTCCACGGGGCCGTAGCAGCTGTCCCAGGGGGCCTCGCCCGCGACCCAGCCGGCGAACACCGGGGTGAGTCCGCCGAGGTCCTCCGGGACGACCAGGAAGGCCACACCGCGCGGGCAGACGAGCCACTTGAACGCGACGGACGCGACGTAGTCGTAGGCGTCCGCGCCCAGCGGCAGCCATCCGGCGGCCTGGGACGCGTCGATGTACGTACGGGCTCCGTGTTCCCGGGCCGCCTCCCGGATGTCCGCCAGCGGGGCGATCCGGCCGTCCGCGGACTGTGCGGCGCTCACCGCGACGAGCGCGGTGCCCGAGTGCACGGATTCGGCGATCCGCTCCAGCGGGACGGCGCGGACCTTGAGGTCGCCGCGGACGTGGAAGGGGGTCACGACGGAGCTGAAGTCCGCCTCCGCGGTGAGGACTTCGGCACCCGGCGGCAGCGAGGCCGCGATCAGTCCGCTGTACACGGCGACCGAGGCCCCGGCCGCCACCCGGCCGTCGGGCACCCCGACGAGCCGGGCGAACGACGAGCGGGCCGCCTCGACGTCCGCGAACATGTCGGCGGGCTGCCCGGCGGCCACCGACTCCACGGCGGCCCGCATCGCGGCCACGGTGCGGGCCGGGAGCAGTCCGGTACTCGCGGTGTTCAGATAGGTGTTCTTCGCGGCGAACTCGGAACGGACGAGGGTCTCGAAGGTCTCCATGGGACCACTCTGGGCCCCGAACATGCCCAAGTCCATTGCGGACTTTTACGTGATTCCCCCAAGGAGCGCTTATGAATCGGCTCCGACCTGCGCCTTTCGGCGCCGGGACACGACCCGCGTCTCCCGGCGCCGGGAATCCGGCCCGCGCCGGTCAGTGCTGGGGAACGGCGCAGCCGTCCGGACCGCAGGCCTCCGCGTCGCCGCCTTCGTCCTGGATCAGGGTGAGCTGCGGACGCTCGCCCCAGGCCTGGGCCAGCGCCTGGGCGAAGACCTCGGCGGGCTGTGCGCCGGAGACGCCGTAGGTGCGGTCGAGGACGAAGAAGGGGACGCCGTTCGCGCCCAGCTCGGCGGCCTCGCGCTCGTCGGCGCGGACGTCGTCGGCGTAGGCGGCCGGGTCGGCGAGCACCCGGCGGGCCTCGCCTTCGTCGAGGCCGGCGGCGACGGCCAGCTCCACGAGCCGCTCGTCGTCACCGAAGACGGTCCGCTCCTCGGCGAAGTTGGCCCGGTAGAACAGACCGATCAGCTCGTCCTGACGGCCCCGCGCCTTGGCGAGGTGCAGCAGGCGGTGCATGTCGAAGGTGTTGCCGTGGTCGCGGTCCCGGGTGCGGTACGCGAGGCCCTCGGCGGCGGCCTGCGTGCCGAGGTTCTCCTCGCCCGCCTGGGCCTGGGTCTCACTCATGCCGTACTTCTTGGTGAGCATCGTGATCACCGGCTGGATGTCGCCCTTGGCGCGGCCCGGGTCGAGTTCGAAGGAACGGTGCACGACCTCGACCTGGTCCCGGTGCGGGAAGGCGTCCAGCGCCTTCTCGAAACGGGCCTTTCCGACATAACACCAGGGGCAGGCGATGTCGCTCCAGATTTCGACGCGCATTCTTCGGCTCTCTTCAGGTCGTGCGGATACGGGACACCCTCCGGGGACGTCAGTATGTGAACGTTCAAACGGCTCGGGTCATTCCCCGGGCACCGCCCGGGGAGCCGTTCCGGGTCCGGTCCCCGTCACCGCGTACCGCAGATACCGGTGGTGATCGCCCTCGGCGGGCGGGTTCTCCGGGTCCGGGACCCAGCCGAGGCGGGCGTAGAAGGCCTGGGCGCGCAGGTTGTCGACGTGCACGTCGAGCGTCGCCGCGCTCTTCCCGTCCGCCCTCCACTCCTCCACGCAGGCCGCGTGCAGGGCCGTGCCGACACCGGCCCGCCAGCGGTCGGGGTCGACATGGAACTGGTAGAGCTTGACCGTGTCGGCGGGTGCGCCCTCGGCCGTACGGAAAGAGGCGATGCCCACGATCCGGGCGTCCTGCACGACACACAGCACATGGCCGTCGGGGCGCTCGATGGCGCTCCGCCAGCCGGCGAGCCAGTCGGTGCCGTCCTGCGGCACCCCGCCGGGGTAGTACGTCGCCCGGGCGCGGGCGTGCAGTTCGGCGACACCGGCCGCCTCGGCGGGGAGGGCGGTCCTGATCATCCGGCCCACATGGTCCACACGGTCCTCGATCATGCAACTGAGGACGTGCCCGCCACCGGTCCGGTTCCGCACCCGCCGGGCGCCGAACCGGACCGGCGACGCTCGCTAGCTGCCGTCGCGGAGGTCGCTCGGCCAGTCGGGCCGGAACTCGATTCCGTCGTACGTCACCACACAGCCCTCCCCCATCGGCGACTGGGTCATGAAGCCCACCAGCGCCGCCCCCGTCTCCTTCTCGTCGGCCAGGGTGAAGAGGCGGACGAAGGTCCAGCGCTCGCCGTCGCGGGAGGCGTGGAAGGCGAAGGCACGGTCCGTGCGGCTCACCCGCAGCCAGACGGAACTGCCCTCCACGGTGAAGGAGTTGGCATCGTCGGAGTGTCCCCGGGTGACCACCGTGCAGACGGTGGGCACGTCCGGGGAGTACTCCAGGCACAGCTTCGCCCAGGCCCGCTCCCCGACATGGACGTAGAGCACGCCCGCGTCGAAGGCCGCCCCGAAACCGACCGTCACGCGGGCGATGAGCTGGAAGTCCCCCTCGGGCGAGCCGAGCAGCCGGGGCGCGTCCGAGGCCGGGTCGAGTCCTTCACCGGTGGGCGGTACGAAGCGGTCCTGCCGGGGCCCGGCCCAGCCGGTGAGCACACCGTCCTCGTACGACCAGTGCCCGCCGGGGCCGTAGGTGCGGAGGGAGAAGGGGAGTTCGGGGAGTGTGACGTCCATGCCCCGAGTCTCTCAGGTCCACGGCGGCACCCTCGGCGGACTCGGGGTGCCGCGTGATCGAACACGCGGCACCCGCGACACCGGCGGCCCGGCGGAGACCGGCGGAACCGGCGGGCACCGACTCGGACACCGGGCCCCACGGACACCGGCCGGGGGTTATCGCTCCAGGCGCCCGTCGTACCGCCGCGGCAGCCCCAGCGGGTTGTCGTCGCGCAGCTCCGGCGGCAGCAGGGCCTCGGGCACACCCTGGTAGGCCACCGGCCGCATCCAGCGCTCGATGGCGCTGCCGCCGACCGAGGTGGACGTCGAGGTCGTCGCCGGGTACGGGCCCCCGTGATGCTGGGCCGGGGCCACGGCGACGCCGGTCGGCCAGCCGTTCACCAGCACGCGGCCCGCCAGGGAGGTCAGTTCGGCGAGGATCTCCGCGCCGCGCCCCTCGCCCGCCGCCTCCTCCGCGGAGAGCTGCACGGTGGCCGTGAGGTTGCCCGGCAGCCGGGAGAGCACCGCGCCGGCCTCGGACTCGTCCTCGTAGCGCGCCACGACCGTGAGCGGCCCGAAGCACTCCTCCAGGAGCAGGTCGTGCTCGCCCCCGGCCGCGAGCCTGCTCGCGGGCACGGTCAGGAAGCCGGGGCTCACCGTGTGCTCGCCGCCCGCGCCCGGTGTCACCGGGGCCTGTACGTCGGGGAGTCCGGCGCGCTCGGCGACCCCGGCGATGAAGTTGTCGCGCATGCGGTGGTCGAGCAGGACCCCGGAAGCGGTGTCGCTCACCGCGTCGGTCAGGGACTTCAGCAGACGGTCGCCCGCCGCGCCGGCCGGAGCGAGCACCAGGCCCGGCTTCACACAGAACTGACCGACGCCCAGCGTCATCGATCCGGCGAGTCCCGCGCCGATCTCCTCGGCACGCTCGGCGGCCGCGGCCTCGGTGACGACGACGGGGTTGAGGGAGCCGAGCTCACCGTGGAACGGGATCGGCACCGGACGCGACGAGGCCGCGTCGAACAGCGCGCGCCCGCCACGGACCGAGCCGGTGAACCCGGCCGCGGCGACCAGCGGGTGGCGGACCAGCTCGACCCCGGCCTCGAAGCCGTGGACGAGACCGATGACCCCCTCGGGGATGTCGTGCCGGGCGGCGGCGCGGCGCAGGACGGCCGCGACCAGCTCGGAGAGCGCCGGGTGGTCGGGGTGGGCCTTGACCACGACCGGGCAGCCCGCGGCCAGCGCGCTCGCGGTGTCGCCGCCGGCGACCGAGAAGGCGAAGGGGAAGTTCGAGGCCGAGTACACGGCGACGACGCCCAGCGGCACCTTGTAGCGGCGCAGGTCCGGGATCGGCGGGGTCGCCGTGCCGTCGGGGTGGTTGATGACGACGTCGAGGAAGGCACCCTCGTCGACGATCGAGGCGAAGGCGCGCAACTGGTAGCAGGTGCGGGCGAGTTCGCCGGTGAGCCGGACCGGGCCGAGCGCGGTCTCCGCGTCGGCGGCCTCGACGAGGTGGTCCTTGGAGCCTTCGAGCAGGTCGGCGGCGGTGCGCAGGAACGCGGCGCGGACGGTGCGGTCGACGAGCGCGGGACGGGCGGCGTTCGCGGCGCGGACGGTCTCGTCCACCTCCTGGGCCGTGGCCTCCACCGCGACCTGTTCCCGCTGCTTCCCGGTACGGGGGTCGACACTCCAGACTGGTGCTGCTGCCACCGCGGGTCCCTTCAGATGTGATGCCACATTTCTTGTGTCACTCACCAGGGGTGTTCGATATGCTGAACGCTGTCTCTGATGGTGAATCTCCTGTCGGAGACTATTTCCCGTCCAACGAAGGGGTCAAGGGCGATGTCGGCAGGCGAGACAGGCGGCGGGGCGCAGGTCAAGTCCGCGGTGCGGACCGTGGAATTGCTGGAGTACTTCGCCGGCCGGCCCGGAATGCACTCCCTGGCCGCGGTCCAGGAAGCCGTCGGATATCCCAAGTCGAGCCTCTACATGCTGCTTCGGACGCTCGTGGAGCTCGGCTGGGTCGAGACGGACGCCACGGGTACGCGGTACGGCATCGGCGTCCGGGCGCTGCTCGTCGGCACCTCGTACATCGACGGTGACGAAGTGGTCGCCGCGGCCCGTCCCACCCTCGACCGTCTCTCCGACGACACCACCGAGACGATCCACCTCGCGCGCCTGGACGGCACGAACGTCGTCTATCTGGCCACCCGGCAGTCCCAGCACTATCTGCGCCCCTTCACCCGGGTCGGCCGCCGGCTCCCCGCCCACTCCACCTCGCTCGGCAAGGCGCTGCTGGCCACGCACACCGACGAGCAGGTCCGCAAACTGCTGCCGGAGACGCTCCCCGCGCTGACCGAGCACACGATCACCGACCGGGAGAAGCTCATCGAGGAGCTGCGCCAGGTGCGGGAGCAGGGCTTCGCGGTGGACCGCGAGGAGAACACGCTGGGACTGCGCTGCTTCGGTGTGGCGATCCCGTACCGCACGCCCGCCCGCGACGCGATCAGCTGCTCGGTGCCTGTGGCCCGGCTCACCCCCGCGCACGAGCAGATGGTCAAGGACGCCCTGTTCGACGCCCGCGACCGCCTCACGCTGGCCACCCGCAGGCTCTGACGGGCGAGCCGCCCGCCCGGTGACTCCATGAGGGATGCATGAGAAAACCGGGCGGACGGGAACGATTCGCCCCTGATCGCTCGTCCTTCTGTGCGGGATGAACAAGACGATCAGGCGTGCCGCCGTCTTCACACTGCTGCTCGTGCTCGCCCTGCTGGTCAGGGCGACGTGGGTGCAGTTCTACGACGGCAGGGCACTCGCGGACGACAAGAACAACCGACGGAACATGATCTCGCTGTACGCGAACCCGCTCGGGAACATCATCGTGGCCGGCGACGCGATCACCGGTTCCGCGAAGACGACAGGGGGCGACCTCAAGTACAAGCGGACGTACACGGACGGCAGCCTGTATTCGGCGGTCACCGGCTACAGCTCGCAGGTGTACGGGGCCACCCAGCTGGAGGGCATCTACCAGAAGCTGCTGGACGGCACGGACCTCCGGCTGAAGAACCCGCTGGACTCCCTCGCCAACAAGCGCGCCGACCCCGGTGACGTGATCACGACGATCGACCCGGGCGTGCAGAAGGCCGCCTACGCGGCGCTCGGCGGCAACAAGGGCGCGGCCGTCGCGATCGACCCGAAGACCGGCAAGATCCTCGCGGTCGTCTCGACCCCTTCGTACGACCCGACGGCGATCAGCGCGGGCAACGACAGCCTCTGGAAGAAGCTGACCAGCGACCCCGACAAGCCGCTGGTCAACCGCGCGCTCCGGCAGCCGCTGCCGCCGGGCTCGACGTTCAAGCTGGTCGTGGCCGCCGCCGCGCTGGAGGACGGGCTCTACGCGGACGTGGACGCGAGGACGGACAGCCCGAACCCGTACACCCTGCCGGGGACGACGACCGCCCTGAAGAACGAGAGCGCGTCCGCGCCGTGCGAGAACGCCTCGATCCGGGTCGCGCTCCAGTACTCCTGCAACAACGTCTTCGGGAAGATGGCCGTCGACCTGGGCCAGGACAAGGTCAGGGTGATGGCGGAGAAGTTCGGCTTCAACGACACGGCGCAGGACGTGCCGGTGCGGGCGTACACCAGCGTCTACCCGACCGGCATGGACAAGTCGTCCACCGCGCTGACCGGCATCGGACAGTACGACGTCACCGCGACCCCGCTCCAGATGGCCATGGTGTCCGCCGCTATTGCCAACGACGGAAAGCTGGTCTCGCCGCACATGGTGTCGCAGACCAGCGACTCCAACGGCGATGTGCTGAGGAACTACGACGACAGCACCGGCACGAAGGAGATCGTCAGCTCGGACACGGCCCGGCAGCTCCGGTCCGCGATGCAGACGGTCGTCGAGAAGGGCACGGGCACGAACGCGCTCATCCCCGGCGCGACCGTGGGCGGCAAGACCGGCACGGCCCAGCACGGCGAGAAGAACAGCAAGACGCCGTACGCCTGGTTCACGTCGTACGCGAAGTCCGACTCGAACGGCAAGGAGGTCGCCGTCGCGGTGATGGTCGAGCAGTCGGACGCGGCGCGCTCGGAGGTCAGCGGCAACGGACTGGCGGCACCGGTCGCCAGGGCGATGATGCGGGCGGCCCTGAAGAACTGAGGCACACCGGCTCGTACAGGGGGCGGCCCCGCACCGATCGGCGCGGGGCCGCCCCTTACGGTTTCCGGCACGTGGAGCCGGTCACTTCCCGTACGGGCCGCCCCTCACGAGAGCCGGATGATCACTTCACGCCGAGCAGCTGTTCCACCGGGTCGATCGCGAAGTAGACCAGGAACAGCGCCGAGACGGCCCACAGCAGCCAGTTGACCTCCTTCGCCTTCCCCAGCACCGTCTTGATGACGACGTAGGCCAGGAATCCGGCACCGATGCCGTCGGTGATGGAGTACGTGAACGGCATCGCGACGATGGTCAGGAACGCCGGGATCGCGATCTCGAAGTCGTCCCAGTCGATGTGCTTGACGTGGGTCATCATCAGGAACCCGACCGCGATCAGCGCGGGCGCCGCGGCCTGGAGCGGGACGATGGTCAGCAGCGGGGTGAGGAAGAGCGCGAGGCCGAAGAGGCCGCCGGTGATCAGGTTGGCGAAGCCGGTGCGGGCACCCTCGCCGACACCGGCCGCGGACTCGATGTAGGCGGTGTTGGAGGAGGCGGAGCCCACACCGCCCGCGACGGCGGCGGCGCCGTCGATGAACAGGACCCGGCCGATGCCCGGCACCTGCCCCTGCTCGTCGAGCAGCCCGGCCTCGGCGCTGATCCCGACGATGGTTCCCATGGCGTCGAAGAAGTCCGACAGGATCAGCGTGAAGACCAGCAGGACCGCGGTGAGCACCCCCGCCTCGGCGAAGCCGCCGAACAGGCTGAAGTGACCGATGAGCCCGAAGTCCGGGGTGTCGACGATCTTGTCCGGGACCTTCGGGCTGGTCAGGCCCCAGCTCTTGATGTCGGCGACGGCGTTGACGGCGATCGCGACGACGGTCATCGTCACGATGCTGATGAGGATCGCGCCCTTCACCTTGCGGGCGAGCAGCGCGATGGTCAGCAGGACACCGAGGCAGAAGACGAGGACGGGCCAGCCTGTGAGGCGGCCCACGGCACCGAGCTGCACGGGGACGGTGGTGTTCGCGATGTCCGGGATACGGCTGACGAACCCGGCGTCCACGAAGCCGATGAAGGCGATGAACAGGCCGATGCCGACGCCGATGGCCTGCTTGATCTGCTGCGGGATCGCGTTCATGATCGCTTCCCGGAGCCCGGTGAGCACCAGGACGCAGATCAGGACGCCTTCGAGGACGACCAGACCCATCGCGTCGGGCCAGCTCATCAGCGGCGCCAACTGGAAGGCCACGACGGCGTTGAGGCCGAGGCCCGCGGCGATGGCGAGCGGGAGGTTGCCGCCGACGCCCATGATGACGGTCATGACACACGCCACCAGTGCGGTGGCGGTGACCAGTTGGCCGGTGTCGAGGGTGTGCCCGAACTTGTCCTTGGCGCTGCCCAGGATGATGGGGTTCAGGACAAGGATGTACGCCATGGTGAAGAACGTGGCGAACCCGCCGCGTATCTCCCGGCCGAAGGTGGAGCCCCTGGCGGATATTTTGAAGAAGCCGTCGACCCCGCCTGCCGCCGGTGGGGCGGCACTTGGCCGGTTGTCGACCTTCTGCGCTTCGGACATCGCGATTCTCCTCGTTGCCTGCGTGCTGGTGTGCGGATGCTGGCTGGATTGTTCCCCCGATCAACTGCTTTCAGGTTTTCCCCGTGTTACGGAATCGAGTTCGGCCTGCCATACATCGTTCGAAGGCCCGCACGACCGGCTGGTACGCTTCCGCACCCCGCCCCACCGGAACTCCCTTTCCCCACGGGTGAATCACCGGGGAGCGGTGGCAGGGGCCGTATACGCCGCACCCGCACCGGTGCCACAGCCGAAGCGAGGAGAGGTACCCCGTGGGCACTGTCGTCGACGACGCCGCCTCCGTGGAGTTCCACGCCTTCTTCGAACGGCACTACGCCGAACTGGCACGCCTGGCCAACCTGTTGACGGGTGAGCCGGACGCCGCCGACGATCTGGCGGCCGACGCGCTGCTCGCGCTGTGGCACCGCTGGGACCGGGTGCGGGCGGCGGACCGTCCGGCGGCGTACGCGCGCGGGGTGGTCGCCCATCTCGCCCGCACCCGGATCCGCGCGGCCGTGCGCGAGCGCCGGCGGATCACCCTCTTCTGGTCGCAGCGCGCGGACAGGACCGAGAACCCCGACGTGGCGGGCGCGGTCGATGTCCAGGAGGCGCTGCGCCGGCTGCCGTTCCGCAAGCGCGCCTGTGTCGTGCTGCGGCACGCCTTCGATCTCTCGGAGAAGGACACCGCGCTCGCCCTCGGGATCTCCGTGGGTACGGTGAAGAGCCAGACGTCCAAGGGCATGGCGGAACTGAAGCGGCTGCTCGGCGCCGACGGGGCGGCGGTGCGGATGCACGCGGGGGCGCTGCCCGCGGGCGGGGCCGGAGGACGGGACCGATGAGAGAGGCTCGGGACGTGCACGACGAGCTGCGCGCCCGGCTGCGCGAGACGGCCGGGGCGCACGAGCCCGACCGCGCGCGCATCCTGGCCCGGGTGGAACGCGGCCTGGCGGGTGCCGGTGAGCGGCGGACCGGGAGGGATGCGGCCCGCCCGCCGCTGCCCGGCTGGGCCCGGGTCGCCGGCGCCACGGTCGCGGTCGCGGGCGTCCTCGCGCTGGGCGGTTACGCGGTCGCCTCGGCGGTGAGGGACGACTCCGCACCGCGGCAGACCGTCGCGGTCCCGCCGACCCCCGCCCCGTCGCCGGACCCGACCGGCCGGGCACCGGTCACCCCCGCCCCCGGCCGGAGCTCCGGAACGCCGAAGGAGTCCGGCGGGCCGGGTCCGTCGTCCTCGGCCACTGCCACGGCGACCGCGACCGCCGCGCCCAGGACTCCGCCCGCCGGGAGCACCGTGCGAGGCCCGCTGTGGTCGGACGGCACGGTCGACCCGCACAGCAACGACTTCTGGGCACAGAGCGATGTCACCCTGCGGACCGACGACCGACTCACGTCTTTGAAGGTCGAGTTGAAGGTCAGGCAGACCGGCGGGGTGAACGAAGCGGGCGCCTGGCGTTCGCTGCCCGAGAGCGACTTCGCGACGACGGTCGCTGAACGGGACGGCTTCCTCGTCTACACCTGGGCGCTCAAGCCGGGCCGCACGGTCTGGCCGGGCGAGTGGGTCTTCGCCGGCCAGTACGACCACGATCGCGGCGGCCGGGACGCGAAGGACGACCGCTACACGGTGACGGCGACCACGAAGGGCGGCGAACGGCCCGCCGTGGCAGGTGACTTCGCGGACCGCACCGCCGACAGCTCATAGACCTGTCCGTGTTCGCCCACGACGGGGTCCGGGTCCGGGGTCCGGAGATTCGATCGCACCCCGGAAACAACCACACGTTCGTATTTGACGTCATCGATTGTGTGGGCCTGTCGGCCTGAGCCCCCCTCGGCCGACAGCGGAACGCCCCCGCCGGTGACGACCGGCGGGGGCGTTCACCCGTGGGGGGACGCGTCAGCTCACGAAGTACGTGGGGTTCGGGAGCTTGTAGGTCTTGTCGGCGTAGCCGCCGTCGAGGTCCGAGTACTGGTCGCCGAAGTTGGCGACGATGTCGTACCCGAGGGACTCGATGTGCTTGCGGGTACCGGCCTTGTACTGCACGGTCGTGCAGTTCCAGGCGGTGACGGTGGCGCAACCGCTCAGGTAGGCGGGCGGGTTGGCCGCGTCCTTGAGGAACATGTGCTCGGCGTCGAGGTTGACGTCGACACCGATCTTCTTCAGGTTGTCGACCGCGGAGACGCGCTGCGACTCCTTCAGGCCCGAGTTGTAGAACACGGTGACGCCCTTGGACGCGGCGTACTCGACGAGTTCGGGGCTGCCGAAGACGGCCGGGCGGTCCGCCTGGGCGACGTACGCCGCCCAGGAGGCCGAGTTGTAGGTGTAGTTGGTCTTCTTCTCGTAGTCGAGCGAGAGCAGCAGCGTGTCGTCGATGTCGAAGACGACCGCGGCCTTCTCGTGCCGGTGGTGGGCCTTGCGGGCCGCCTCGTCGATGTGCCGCTTCGCGGCGGCGTCGAGGCGCGCCAGGTCCTTGGCGTAGGGGCTGTCGGGGGACGCCTGGTACACCCCGTTGCTGTCGGCCGTGGTGCCGTAGTAAGTGTCGATGTCCTTGACGAGGACGCCGATGTTGTAAGGCTCGTGCGTCGAGTTCGCCGTCGACTGACCGGCGGTGGCGACGCCGGTGCCGTACAGGGCGGCACCGGCGACGACACAGGTGGCGGCGACGGCCGCGATGCGCAGTGGCTTATGCATGACAGGTTTCTACGCGCGTAACGTCCTTGGGCGCGAGGCCTTTTGCCGGATCGATACATACTTTTCGGCCGACTTGGGCCTCGCGCCGGACTCTTTGAGTCCCCGCCCTGCGGGGCGGCGGTCAGTTCATGGTGGCGCCGATGCTGCTGCTGCCCGTCGTCAGGAAGGTCGTGGCGGGCAGCGCGCCGCTGGACGAACGGGCGTTGTACGTGGTGCTCGCGTCCGTGGACACGAACGACGGGGTGGAGATGCCGGAGTCCCAGTTGTTGCCGGCCGAGGTCACCGAGGAACCCTTGGACACCGAGGCGCCGTTGCCCACGGCAAGGTTCTTGCCGAGCTTGGCGGAGCTGGTGGCGAAGTAGTACCCGTAGTTGCCGTTGGCGTAGGCGGTGGTGCGGTTGATGACGATGGCGCCGGTGTTGGAGTTCTCGGTGAAGCCGTTGCCCGCGTCGTCCCAGGCCGCGGAGTTGTTGATGACGTGCGCGACGACCTCGCCGTCGCCGCCCAGCTTGTAGCCGTTGCCGTCGCCCGCGAAGGCCGAATCGCCCCAGCGGTTCTTGCCGTTGCCGAAGGACCAGGAGTGTTCGACGGTGACGGGCGAGGAGAACGACCAGAAGTCGATGCCGTCGTCCGAGTTGTTGTAGAGGCGGGCCCCGGTGATCAGATTGCCGGTGCCCGAGCCGAACTTCACGGCGACCCCGTCCGCGTTCTCGCCGTGGGTGGCGGCGTCGTAGTTGCCGTACGAGTCGATGTTCTTCACCGTGTTGTTGACGGTGCCGTCGCCGGTCAGCGTGAAGCCGGAGTCGCCGCCGTCGATGGTCTTGATGTTGTTCCAGACGGTGCCGGTGCAGGACTGGCAGACGACCGCGCTGTCCGGGGAGTTCTGGAACGTCATGTTGGAGACGTTCCAGTAGTCGGCGGTCAGTTTGAAGATCCAGGAGCCCGAGGGGAGCGAGGATCCGTCGATCTTCACGGTCTCGGAGCCGTACGCGGTGAGCGTGACCGGCGAGGAGGACGTGCCGTTGGTCGTCGACTGGAGCGTGGCCGTCGGGTAGTAGGTGCCGCCGCGCACCTGGATGACGGTTCCGGCGGTGGCACTGGAGATGGCGCTGGTCAGTTGGGCGGTGGTGGAGACGACGACGGTGGCGGCCTGCGCCTGGGTGGGGAGGACGGCGAGGCCTGCGCCGAGTGCCAGGGTGGCACTCAGGGCGAGAGCGGTACGACGAGACATGGAGTGCGGTCCTTTCGTCGTGCTGGGGAGTGGAACGGGGGAATCACGGACGCCAGTCGCCGAGATACGCGGCACGGGTGTGCTGCTCGGCCTCCGCGTCCGTGAGCTGGGGACGGTTCTCCGGGACGGTGATCACCGCGCCGGGTCCGGTGTTGCGGTACTCGCGAAAGCGCATGGACTGCCACGGATAGGCCGCGCGCATGTCGGTGTAGGGCGCCACCGCGTCGATGCCGGGCCCGAGTTCGCATCCGCGGACCACGAGCGAGGGCCAGGCCGTGGTCTCGTACGAGGGGACCCAGGGCCGGGCGATCTTGTACGCCCCGTCCTCGGCGCCGGAGGTGACACGGCCGCCGACGGCCAGGAAGCCGTACGCGTTCGCGCGGGCCGTGGACGGCGCGAAGACCATTCCCTCGGGCCTGAAGGAGACGTCCCGGTCGAGCGTGTGGAAGTGGCAGCGCTCGAAGACGGCGGTGGCCCGGCCGAAGACGAAGTCGACATCGCCCTCGATGTAGCAGTCGCGGTAGAAGTGACGGTCGAAGGCGGCCAGGTCGCTGGTGTCCGCGAACAACGTGTCCTGGTGCGCGAGCAGCCGCACCCGCGCGAACGACGAGCGGTCGCCGGTGACGCGGGCCGCGACCGCCTGGGTGCCGGTGATCTCCGGATGGTCGGCCCGCAGCCAGTCGTTGGCGATCGTGAGCCCGCGGACGGTCAGTCCCGGCGCCGCCGAGGTGAGCGTCGCGGAGCCCGCGGTCCCGTACGTGCCGGAGCCGTCCGGCTTCGGCGTGCCGTTCGCCCGGTCGAAGACGATCACGGCGTCGCGCGGGTCGCGGGTGGCACCGCGCAGCGTCAACTCCCGCTTGTCTGCGGGGATGTCGACCACTTCGCGATACGTCCCCGGGTGGACGACGATCGTCTGCCCGGGTCCGTCCACCGCGTCCACGGCGGCCTGGACCGAGTCACCGGGACACACGTGCAGGACACGGCGGCCGTGCGCGGCGGCCGGGGTGCCGCCGAGGGCCATGACTCCCCCGGCCACGCCGGCGAGGAGCGTGCGCCTGCGCATCTCAGCACCCCCTCCCCGGCGTCCAGTCGCCGAGGTACGCCTCCCGGGTCGCCGAGCGGGCCTCCTCGTCGGTGAGCTGGGGACGGTTCTCCGGGACGGTGATCACCGCGCCGGGTCCGGTGTTGCGGTACTCGGCGAAACGCTGGCTCTGCCACGGATAGGCGGCTGACATGTTCGTGTACGGCGCTACGGCGTCGGTGCCTGCGTCCAGGCGGGTGTCGCGGACGGTCAGCATCGGGCGGGCGGTGAGGTCCGAACCGGGCACCCAGGGGCGGGCCAGCTTGTAGTACGCGTCCGGCGCCGCGCTGCTGATCCGGCTCCGCGTGACCAGGTATCCGCGCGGATCGGCGACGGCCGTGGACGGCGCGAAGACGAAGCCGTACGGGGCCCCGGCGAGGTCCGTACGGTTCAGCGTGCGGAAGTGGCAGTACTCGAAGACCGCCGTCGCCCGCCCGAAGACGAAGTCCACGTCGCCCTCGACATAGCAGTCGCGGTAGTACTGCCGGGCGAAGGTGCCCAGGGCGAACGAGTCGGCGTACAGCGTGTCCTGGTGGCCGAGGAAGCGGCACCCGTGGAAGGCCGAGCGGTCGCCCTGCACCTTGATCGCCACGGCCTGGGTGCCGGTGATCCCCGGGTGGTCGGCGCGCAGCCAGTCGTTGGCGAACGTGACCGAGCGGGCCGTGAACCCGTCGGTGCGCACGGTGGTCGTGGCCGATCCGGTGGTGCCGTAGGTGCCCGAACCGTCGGGCTTGGGCGTGCCGTTGGCGTTGTCGTACACGACGACGACCTCGCGCGGGTCGTCGGAGGCGCCGATCCAGGTCATCTCGGACCCCGCGGCGCCGGGCAGACCGGTCGCCGGGTCGACCGCTCCGACCGAGACCGTCTCGCGGTACACACCGGGCGCGATGACCAGGGTGTATCCGGGGCCGGTCGCGGCGGTCACGGCGGCCTGCACGGTGGTGTGGTCGCCGAGGCCGCCGGGGTGGACGTACAGCGTCTTCGCGTCGAGCCGCTTGGACGGCGAACCGTGGCGTCCGAAGGGCGGGTGCCCATTGGACGGGCGCCCGGTGGCACGGGCGGGCGCCGCGAGCCCGAGAGCAAGTGCGGCTCCGGTGCCCGCGGCGACGAACGCCCTTCTGGAGACGGGGTGTCCGGTCATGGTCAGCAGATCTTTCCGGCGCCCGCGCGGTGGTCGACGATGCCGGGAACGGCCCTCGGCGCGTCGATCTTCGTCCGCAGGGCCGGTGTCCAGCCGGCACCGGACTGGAGCGTCTCGGCGGGGATCTCCGCGTTGTGCACGGCGATCAGATCGGTCGGGCGGCCGTTGACGTAGTTGTCGGCGGCGGTCAGCGGCGCCTCCTTCCACTTCTTGAGGACCAGGGCGGCGCTGACCGAGTCCGGCAGCGTGAACGCGTTGTGCTCGGCGACGAGTTGGGACTCCATGCCGATGCCGTAGCTGTAGCCGTACGTGGAGTCGGCCACGAAGTGGTTGTTGTAGGAGTCCACTTGTCCGAAGCGCACGCGCGGGGCGCGCTCGACGAGACCGGTGAACAGGTTGTGGTGGAGGGTGACCTTCAGGTGGCCGCGGTCCACGGCGGCGGTGGACGCGCTGTCGCTGTTGCCGATCAGGATGGTCTTGTCGTGGTCGGCGAAGATGTTCCAGGAGGCGGTCACGTAGTCGGCGCCCTTGACGATGTCCAGTTCGCCGTCGTGCTGTTCGTAGATCCGGCCGTAGTACGTCGGCAGCGAGCTGTCCGGGTGGGCGCCGTCGGTGAACGTGTTGTGGTCGAGCCAGACGTGCGTGGCTCCGTAGATGACCGCGCTGTCGTACTCGGAGTTCCAGTTTCCGGTGTCGCCGTCGGTGGGGTCCCACTGCGGGAAGCAGTCGAGGGGGCTCTCGAAGGAGAGGTTGCGGACGATGACGTTGTCGACGGCCTTGATCTGGAGGCTCGCGCCCTTGAAGCCCGCGTTGCGGCCGATGCCGACGATGGTGGTGTTGGCGGGGACGTACGCCTTGATGGCGGTGTCCTGGTTGGCCGCCGAGGCGGCGCGCAGATCCTCCTGCTCACCGCTGACGACCTGGTCGTAGCCCCACACGGCGGGGTCGTAGTCGGCGAGGTACCGGGCGAAGTCGTAGCCGGGCGCCGCGAAGGAGTCGCACCCCTCGGCGTTGGCGTCGATCGTGCCCCTGACCTTGATGATCTTCGGCGCGGTGCCGCCGGCGGCGAGTGCGGCCTTGAACTCCGCCCAGGTGGTGACCGTGCTGACCTGCGCGGCCGCCGCGGCCGAACCGCCGGTGGTACCGGTCCCCGCGGACGCCCAGCCGTCGTTCGCTGCGAGCGTCTGCCGGCCGAGCTCGCGGGGCCCGGCCCCGGCGGTGGTGCCGGTGACGGCGAGCACCAGGGCGGTGCAGCCGATCAGGACGGCCGCTCTGCGCGCGGTGATCGCGCTCCACTCTGTGACGTGCTCATGCCATTTCTGTGTGCTCATGGTGCGGCTCCCTCTTTCGGCTCAGGTGTTCAGGCGGTGGGCCAGGTGATCCAGGACTCGGGGATCTCCGCGTCGAGACGGCGTACGTCCCGGGTCGAGAGCACCCGGCGGTGCAGCAGTCCGGCCGCGACGAGACGGGCCACGGCGATGGCACCGGGCGGGTTGAAGTGGGTGTTGTCCTGTTCGGTCGCGGTCCAGTTGAAGTACTTCTTCGTCTCCTCGACGCCGAGCCGCTGCCACAGGGCGATCGAGCGGGCCTGGATGTCGAGGAGCGCCACGTGCTCGTCCGCGGCGAGCGCGCGCATCGACGCCGGGTAGTCGCCGTGCGTCGGCACCGCGTTGCCGTCCGCGTCGAACTTCCTGCGCTCCACCGGGGTGGCGAGCACCGGCCGGGCGCCCCGGTCCCGCGCGCCCGCGACGTACTGCCGCAGACAGTCCTGGAACGTCGTCCACGGCTCGGTGTAGCGCGTCGGGTCTGCGGTCTTCTCGTCGTTGTGCCCGAACTGGACGAGCAGGAGGTCGCCGGGCCGGATCACGTCGAGGATCGCCGCGAGGCGGCCCTCGTCGATGAAGCTCTTCGAACTACGGCCGTTCACCGCGTGGTTGGCGACCACGATGTCCTCGTGGAGGAAGAACGGCAGGGCCATGCCCCACCCGGTCTCGGGCGCGGCGTCGGCGTACTTCTGGGCGGCGGTGGAATCACCGGCGATGTGGAGGGTGCGCGGCCGGCGGTGCGGGCGCGCCGAGGCGGGTGCCGCCGCGGCGACGGCGAGGGGTAAGGCGGCCACGGCCGCCGAGGTGACCTGTCTGCGCGTGAGGGACACGGGCGTGTGCCTTTCGACAGAGGGTTTCAACGGAGGTTCCATAGAGGTCGACGGAGGCTTCGACAGCGGTGCGGGGGCGCGCGCCGTGGCCGGCCGCGGCCGGCCACGGCGGGCGCGCCGGACTAGTGGTGGGCCTTCCAGTCCGCCTGGGCCTTGTTCAACTGGTCGGCCAGCGTGTCCAGGAAGTCCTTCGCGCTCATCCTGCCGAGCAGCACCTTCTGGAAGTTCGGCTCGTTGTCGGCCTTGGAGACGGTGTTCCAGTCGGGCAGGTAGTACGGCAGTTGCACGATCTTGGTGCCGGTGCCGTTCAGCGCCTCGGCGGCGAGCCTGGTCGGCTCGGCCTGCTGGATCCACGCGTCCTTCGCGGCGTCGGTGTTCGCCGGTACCTGGCCCGCGGACTCGTTGAACTTGGAGTTCTCCGCGGCCGAGACGGCGAACTCGATGAACTTCCAGGCGGCCGCCTTGTTCTTGCCGGACTTGAACAGGCTCAGCCCGTCGACCGGGTTGGAGACCTGTACGCGCGTACCGTCGTCCAGCGTGGGGTTCGGGACGCCGCGGAACTTGCCGGCGCCCAGCGCCTTCAAGTGGTCCTGGTAGGAGCCGAGGTTGTGGCTCAGCATGCCGATGGTGCCGCTGTCCCACTGCGCGACCATCTTGGTGAAGTCGTTGTTGACGTCGGCGGACGGGGTGACCTTCTTGTACAGCGCGACGTACTTCGCGAGGGCCGCCACGTTCTTCGGGTCGTTGACCGTGGTCTTGTCGCCGTTCCAGAAGGAGGTGATGCCGCTCTGGCCGTACGCCGCGTCCAGTGCCGGGGCGATGGAGCCCTCTCCCCCGCGGATGGTGAAGCCGAACTTGTTCCTGCCCTTGTCGGTGAGCTTCGCGGCCGCGTCGTAGAACTTCGACCAGGAGGTCGGCGCGTCCAGGCCCGCCGCCTTGAACAGGTCGGTGCGGTACCAGAGCGTGCCGTTGTTGGCGGAGGTCGGCACCTGGTACAGCGTGTCTCCGCCGCCCGCGGCCCGGCTGACGTCCAGCAGGTTCTGGCTCAGCTTCCCGTTCAGCGCGCTCTTCTCGATCCGGCTGTCCAGCGGCTCCAGCGCTCCCTGGACGGCGACCTCGGCGAGCATCGCGGTGCCCACGCCTCCGACGTCGGGCAGGCCACCGCCCTGGATGGCGGTGTCGTACTTCGACTGGGCACTGGCCGCCGGGATGCCGACGTACTTGACCTTGATGTCCGGGTACTTCTTCTCGAAGTCGGCGATGATCTGCTTCCAGATGTCGGTGCGGACACCGCCGTTGTTGTCCCAGAAGGTGATCTCGCCCTTGCCGGAACCCTCGGTGCCCTTGTCCCCCGCGCTGCCGCTGCCGTTGTCACCACAGGCGGTGGCGGTCAGCGCGAGCACGGAACCGAGGGCGACGGCCACGGCGACGCGCCTGCCGCCACGGATGCCGGTCTTCGGCGCACCGGTCCGCGGTGCACCGGTGCCGAGTGGGCTGCTCCTGAGTGGGCTTCTCTTCACGGGTCGGCTCTCTTCTTCTGGATCCAACGGGGTGGTGGGGTCGGTGCGGTGTTCTCGGAGATCGGCACCCGGCTGCTTCCGGAAGGGGCGCGCCCTTCCCTCCACATCCGGCAAGCGCTTGCTACGGAGGTGCGTCATTTCGGCTCCCAACAGGCGGACGAACGGCGGGAAGTGACCCTCAGAGGGTCGGAGTGACACGAAATCGCGTGAACGAGGCGGCGCCGGCGTGTCCCCTGCCGGCCGGGGCGAGCGCGAAGAGGCCGAGCAGGGCGCCGACCCAGCGCCAGGGGGTGGCGGCGAAGACCTGCCCCGAGGACTGCCGGCCGCCACCGACGTCGTAGGAGAAGCGGCAGCGGCCGCCCGCGCCGATCTCGGTCCACAGCCGGGCCCGGCCCTCGGGCGCGGGCCGCGCGGGTGCGGCGTCACGCTCACCCCGGCACGGCCCGGAACGCGTGTCGGACGACTCCCCGGTGGCCCGCTCGGCGAACCGGTGCACGAGCCGGACCGATCCGTCGGGCTGTCGCTGGAGCCCGATCCAGCCGTACGCGTCACCGAGCACCACGAGCCCCGCCCGCGCTCCGGGCTCCTCGCTGTCGAGGCTCAGGTCGACCTGGACGGTGGCGGCGGCGCCCGGCATCCGCTGGGTGAGCACGTGGGGCAGTCGGCGCAGGTCGTGCGCGTCCGCCGTCCGGACACAGCTCAGCCGGAGTCCGTCGCCGGAGTGCTGGGTGGCCCAGCCCTCCTGGGGGTTGGCGGTCCACTGCCACTGACGCGCGAAACGGCCGCCGGGGAAGTCGTCGTCGGTGGCGGGCGCGGACGGCGGCTGGGCCGGCAGCTTCGGCTTCCGGTGTACGGCGACGGGGGAGCCCCGGTCACCGAGCACGGGCCAGCCGTCCGCCCCCCACCGCATCGGCTGGAGATGGACCACCCGGCCGTAGGGCCCGCGCTGCTGGAAGTGCGCGAACCAGTCCTCGCCGGCCGCCGTGCGCACCCAGCCGCCCTGGTGCGGGCCGTTGACCGGGGTGTTCCCCTGTTCCAGCACCACCCGCTCCTCGTAGGGCCCGAAGAAGCCGCGCGAGCGGAAGGCGCCCTGCCAGCCGGTCTCGACTCCCCCGGCGGGCGCGAAGATCCAGAACCAGCCGTCGTGCCGGTAGGCCTTGGGTCCTTCGAGGGTGAACCAGCCGGGAATCAGATCGGCGTCGACGATCACCTTCCCCTCGTCGAGCACACCGGTGCCGTCGGGCCGCATCCGGTGTCCGGTGAGCCGGTTCCTCACGCCGGAGCGGGACTTGGCCCAGGCGTGCACGAGATACGCCTCGCCGCTCTCCTCGTCCCACAGCGGGCAGGGGTCGATGAGTCCCTTGCCCTCCTTGACCGGATGCGGTCGGGTCCAAGGTCCCCTGATCCCGGGGGCGTTGACCTGGAAGATGCCGTGGTCGGGGTCGCCCCAGAAGATCCAGAAGCGGTCGTCGTGGTGGCGCAACGCGGGTGCCCACACCCCGCAGTCGGGTCGAGGAGTCCTGAACTCCCTCGCCGGGTCGAGGCGTTGGAGGGCGTGTCCGACGAGCGTCCAGTTGACCAGGTCCCGGGAGTGCAGCAGGGGCAGCCCGGGGGCGCGGCCGAAGCTGGAGGCGGTGAGGTAGAAGTCGTCGCCCACGCACAGCAGATCGGGGTCGGACCAGTCGGCGTCGAGGACCGGGTTGCGGTACGTGCCGTCACCGAGGTCGGCGGAGGGCAGGGCCATCAGGGGCTCACCGCCTTGCGGACCAGCGCCGCGGCCCCGCTCCGGTCCAGGGTTCCGTCGGCGACGACGGTGACCACCCGGCGTACGAGCGTGTCCCCCGCCTCTACGATGAGCCGCTTGTCGTGGGCGAGGGAGGAACCGACGCCCGGGTACTGGGCGGTGCGCACGAACCACGGGTCCCGGCGCGTCGCGGCGGTGGCCCCGGCGAGGACGAGCGTCCAGCCGGCGCCCGCGAGGGCGAGCCAGTCGGCGGTGGTCGCGTGGACCGCCTCCTCGCCCTCGGCGTCGGCGGTGAACACGCGGGGGGCGTCCGGTTCCTTGCGGGCCCGCCAGAAGAAGCCGCCGTACGCCGCGCCCGGCCGGCCGTTGGTGGCCGGGCTGCCGAACGAGAGCCCGCCCGCGGTGACGTTGGTGAGCGAGAAGGTGAAGTCCAGCGCCCAGGCGGAGTCGGTGAGTCCGACGGCCGCGACCGTACGGCGTTCCCGCAGCAGCTCGTTGCCCGCGGCCATCCAGCGCAGTTCCTCCACGAAGCCGTCCGGGTCGCAGAGCTGGAACGCGGAGTGCCGCTGGGCGCCGTGGTTGTCGAGCTCGGTCGGCCCCTGGTCGCGGACGTAGGTGCGCCCGCCCCAGAAGTTGTGCCCCTCGACGTCGGGTACGGCTACACCGACGCCGAGGTGGTGTGCGTGGTCGGCCGGGCTGAGCTCGGTGACGGCCGTGCCCGCCAGGGTGGTGACCGGGTGCAGGTACGGACGCGGGGACAGCCGGTCCGGCAGTGCGGGCCGGGTGACGTACCGGCCGACGGGCCGGCCGCCGATCCGCAGGACCAGCGAGTCGTTGTTCATCGGGTGCTCACCTCTGTCGGGAGCGCCCAGGGGGCGCCCAGCTCGGAGTAGAGGGCGAGGGTCTCCGCGGCGGCCGCGACGAATCCGTCGACACCGGGTACGACACGGCGCCGCTCGCCGGGGAGCGTCGCCCAGGCGTCCGGGGGCAGCGCGATCGGGTCGGGTGCCTGCCGGATCGCCTCGACGACCTTCATGAAGGCGCCCGTCGACTCCGGTGGGACCAGCAGTTCGGCGCCGCCGCTCAGATGCTCGACGAGGTTCTCCAGCAGGTCCGTACGGCCGTACTCGATCTCCTCGGGGCCGTGTCCGGACCGCTGCACGAGGACGCGGTCCTGCTTGTACCAGAAGGTGATCCGGCCCCCTGTGCCGTGCACCAGGACATACGGTTCGCCGGGCTGTTCGGCGCAGAGCGTCGCGGCGACCGTGATCCGGCCCCCGGCGGTCGTGACCCGCACGCACGAGGTGTCGTCGGACTCGATGTCGTTGGCGCGCAGCAGCTCGGTCCGGATGCCGGTGACGTCCTCGGCACGGGTCGAACCGTCCAGCGCGAGGGCCGTGGCGACGATGTGGGCCAGCGGGTTCGTCAGGACGCCGTCGACCACGTCCACGCCGTTCAGCCGGCGCTTCCCCGCCCAGGGGGCGCGCCCGTAGTAAGCCTCGTCGCGCGCCCAGGACCCTGCCCCGCCGATGCCGGTCACCCGGCCGAGCGCGCCCTCGGTGATGAGTTTCCTGATGGCGGGGACGGCGTGCGAGCCGAGCGACTGGAAGCCGATCTGGCAGACCACCCCGGCCGCCGCGACCCCCTCGGCCATCCGCCGGAACTCGGCGTAGGAGGGCGCGGGCGGCTTCTCCAGGAGCAGGTGGACGCCCTTGCGCGCGGCGGTCAGCGCGAGGTCGGTGTGGGTGGGGATGGGGGTGCAGATCACCGCGGCGGCGGCGCCGGTGGAGTCGAGGAGGGCCCCGAAGTCGGCGGACTGCTCGACGCGCTGCCCGCCGAGCTCCTCCTCGGCGAGCGGGTTCAGCTCGCAGACGCCGACGAGGCGTACCAGGCCCTTGTCCTGGAGCCGGCGGATGTTGTCCAGGTGCCAGCGGCCATGGCCCCGGGCGCCCGCGAGGACGACGGGCAGCGGGAGTGCGGGGGCCGTCGTGTTCACCGGGGCAGTGGTGGGCGCGGCCCGCGGACCGGTGTGCGCCGTGGCTCCGGCCGGCGCGGTCCGCGGACCGTCCGGGCGGCGGGCGCCACCCTGCTGCGAGAGGGCCGTCATCCCTTCACCGCCCCCGCGCTGAATCCGGTGATCAGCCACTTCTGGATGAAGGCGAACACGACGACCACGGGGACGGCGGCGATGATGCCGCCTGCGGCGAGCGCGCCCAGGTCGACGCTGTCGGAGCTCATCAGGGTGTTGAGGCCGACCGGGATGGTCTGCTTGCTCTGGTCGCTGAGGAACATCAGGGCGAACAGGAAGTGGTTCCAGGCGTGCACGAAGGCGAAGGAGCCAACCGCGATCAACCCGGGCCGCAGCAGCGGGAGTACGACGATCCGGAAGGCGTCGAAGCGGTTGCAGCCGTCCACCCAGGCGGCCTCCTCCAGGGAGTACGGCACGTTCCTGATGAACCCGCTGATCAGGATCATCGACAGCGGGAGCTGGAAGACCGTCTCGGCGATGATGACGCTGACCAGCGAGTTGATCATCCGGAGCTCGGCGAAGATCTGGAAGAGCGGGACCAGGAGCAGCGCACCCGGCACGAACTGCGAGCAGAGCAGCGCGAGCATGAAGCCGCGCTTGATCCTGAAGTCGAAGCGGGCGAGCGCGTAGCCGCCGGCGAGCGCGACGAGCGTGGTCATCACCAGGGTGGCGACGGCGATGAGGACGCTGTTCTGGAAGTAGGTCCCGAAGCTGCGCTCAGTCCACACCTTGTGGAAGTGCTCGAAGGTCATGGGCCAGGGCACGAGCGAGGTCGACCCGGCCGGGCGCAGCGCGAAGAGCAGGATCCAGTAGAAGGGGATCAGGGTGAAGAGCAGGTAGATGCCCAGGGGTACGTAGATGTGCCGGCGCGGGACCTCGTCCCAGGCGCGGTGCTTCCTCCGCTCGCGCGGGCGGGGCTCCTCGACGGGCGGGGCGGGTGCGGCCGGGGCGATCGTCCCGGCGTCCTTGGTGATCACTTGTCCCCGCCTCCGAACTTGCTCAGCCGCAGATAGACGATCGAGCAGAACAGCAGGATCACGAACGCGACCGTCGTGAGGGCCGACGCGTAGCCGAAGTTGTGGGCGTCGACACTGGTGTTGGCGATGTAGAGCGGGAGGGTCGTGGTCTCGCCCGCGGGTCCGCCGCCGGTCAGGGTGTAGAGCAGGTCGACGTTGTTGAACTCCCACACCGCGCGCAGCAGCGTGGAGAGGACGATCGCGTCCTTGAGGTGCGGCAGCGTGATGTGCAGGAACTGCCGGACGCGGCTGGCTCCGTCGACCTCGGCGGCCTCGTACAGGTCCTTGGAGACGGACTGGAGGTCGGCGAGGATCAGGATCGCGAAGAAGGGGACCCCGCGCCACAGGTCGGCGACCACGGCCGCCGGGAAGACGGTGGAGGTGTCCGACAGCCAGCTCGTCCCGTACGAGCCGATACCGGCGTCCGCGAGGTAACGGGTGATGCCCGTCTGGGAGTTGTAGAGCAGCACCCAGATCGCCGAGGTGAGCACCCCGGAGACGGCCCATGGCGAGAAGACCAGCGCCCGCCCGAACGCCCGCCCCACGAAGGTCTGGTTGACGATCAGCGCGAGCACCAGGCCGAACAGGAGCTGGAGGCCGACCTCGACGACGACCCACTTGGCGCTGAAGGTCAGCGTGTCCCAGAACTGGGGGTCCTGGGTGAAGGCGTGCGTGAAGTTGCCGAAGCCGGCGAAGCCGTTGCGCCACGGTTTGGTGGGGTTGTAGTTCTGCAGGCTGTAGTAGAAGACGCTGATGACGGGGTAGGCGATGAAGCCCAGCATCAGCAGGGCCGCCGGTGCGATCAGCAGATACGGGAGCCTGCGCGGGGTCGCGGAAGCACGGCGCCGCCGGGGTGGCGCGGGCGGTTTCGCCACGGCTGCGGCTTGTGCCATGACTGTTCTCCGTTCGCAGTGGGGCAAGTACTGTGAGTGCAGGAAGCGCTTGCTACGACCACATGGATCGAGCACTTCCATGTGCGGGGTGCGGGGGGCCTCAGCCCGCGTACGGGTCCGGCACCTGGCCCGGCCGGGCCAGGAACGCGAAGTCGCAGCCGGTGTCGGCCTGGGTGATCTGCTCGTTGTAGAGCGCTCCGTAGCCGCGCTCGTACCGGACGGGCGGTGGGGTCCACTTCGCCCGTCTGCGCTCCAGCTCCGCGTCGTCCACGTTGAGCCGGAGTGACCGTGCCTCTACGTCCAGGGTGATCGTGTCCCCGTCGCACACGAGGGCCAGCGGGCCGCCGACGTACGACTCGGGCGCCACATGCAGCACGCACGCGCCGTAACTCGTGCCGCTCATACGGGCGTCGGAGATCCGCACCATGTCCCGGACCCCCTGCTTGAGCAGGTGGTCGGGGATGGGCAGCATCCCGTACTCGGGCATGCCCGGACCGCCCTTGGGGCCGGAGCCCCGCAGCACGAGGACGCTGTCCGCGGTGATGCCGAGCGACGGGTCGTCGATGGTCCGCTGCATGGTGCGGTAGTCGTCGAAGACGACCGCGGGACCGGTGTGCTTGAGCAGGTGCGGCTCCGCCGCGATGTGCTTGATGACGGCGCCGTCGGGGCAGAGGTTGCCGCGCAGGACGGCCACTCCGCCCTCGGCCGCGACCGGGTTCTCCCGGGTGCGGATGACGTCGTCGTTGTGCACCCGGGCGTTCGCCAACTGCTCGCGCAGGGTGTCGTGGGACACGGTGGGCCGGTCCAGGTGCAGCAGATCGGTGATCCGCGACAGGAACCCGGGCAGACCGCCGGCGAAGTGGAAGTCCTCCATGAGGTACGTCCGTCCACCGGGCCGGACGTTGGCGAGCACCGGCACGGTCCGGGCGATCTTGTCGAAGTCGTCCAGCGTGAGGGTGACCCCGGCCCGTCCGGCCATGGCGATCAGATGGATCACGGCGTTCGTCGAACCGCCGAGACCGAGCACCGTCGTCACCGCGTCCGTGAAGGCGTCCGCGGTGAGGATGTCGGACAACCTGCGGTCCTTGTGGACGAGTTCGACGATCCTGAGCCCCGCGGCGGCGGCCATCCTGTCGTGTCCGGAGTCGACGGCGGGGATGCTCGACGCGCCGGGCACGGTGACGCCGAGCGCCTCGGCGGCGGCCGTCAGCGTGGACGCCGTACCCATGGTCATGCAGTGCCCCGGCGACCGGGCGAGCCCGCTCTCCAGCTCGGTCATCTCGCAGTCGCCGATGAGACCTGCGCGCCTGTCGTCCCAGTACTTCCACATGTCGGTGCCGGAGCCGAGGACCTCGTCGCGCCAGTGCCCCGGCAGCATCGGCCCGGCGGGCACGAAGACGGTCGGCAGATCGACCGAGGCGGCCCCCATCAGCAGCGCGGGCGTGGTCTTGTCGCAGCCGCCCATCAGCACGGCCCCGTCCACCGGGTACGACCGCAGCAGTTCCTCGGTCTCCATCGCGAGCAGATTGCGGTAGAGCATCGGGGTCGGCTTCTGGAAGGTCTCGCTCAGCGTGGACACCGGGAATTCGAGCGGGAATCCACCGGCCTGCCACACGCCCCGCTTCACCGCCTGGGCGCGGTCGCGCAGGTGCACATGGCACGGGTTGATGTCGGACCAGGTGTTGAGGATCGCGACGACCGGCTTGCCCAGGTGCTCCTCGGGGAGGTAGCCGAGCTGCCGGGTCCTGGCCCGGTGGCTGAACGAGCGGAGCCCGTCGGTGCCGTACCACTGATGGCTTCTGAGGTCCTCGGGCCGTTTCACAGGGACCATCCGGCGGCTATGGCCGCGACCTCGGACCGCTCGCTCGCGGGCAGCGGCCTGCTCGGCGGACGGACGTCGCGGCGGCACAGCCCGAGCGAGGACAGGGCTTCCTTGACCACGGTGACGTTGTTCGCGGAGGCGTTCGCGGCGCGCAGTTCCTCGAAGCGGCGGATCTGCTCCCAGACCTTCATCGCGGCCGGGTAGTCGCCGGACCGGAGCGCCTCGATCATGTTCAGCGAGACGGCCGGTACGACGTTCACCAGACCCGAGGTGAAGCCGGTGGCGCCGGCCGAGAAGTACGAGGGAGCGTACGGCTCGGCGAGTCCGGCCACCCACACGAACCGTTCCAGCCCGGCGTCCCGCGCGAAGGACGCGAAGCGCGCCGCGTCGGGAACGGCGTACTTCACACCGATGACGTTCGGGCAGGCGTCCGCGAGTTCGGCGAGCCGCGCGCCCGCGAGCCCCGCGTTGCGGATGTAGGGCACGACGCCCAGCTCGGGCACGGCCTCCGCGATGGCCCGGTGGTAGTCGACCCAGCCGCTCTCCGAGACGTAGGGATGCACGGGCTGATGGACCATCACCATCGGTGCGCCGAGGGCACGGGCGTGCCGCGCGGAGGCGACGGCGGTCGGTACGTCGTGCCCGACGCCGACGAGGACGACCGCGCGGTCGCCGGCCTCCTCGACGGTCAACTCGGTGACGATCCGGCGCTCTTCGGGGGTGAGGGCGTAGAACTCGCCGGTGTTCCCGTTGGGGGTGAGGGTGCGGACGCCGCCGTCGATCAGTCGGCGCAGCAGGACCCGGTGGGTGTCCCGGTCGATCGTGCCGTCCTCGGCGAACGGCGTCACCGGGATCGCCACGACCTCGGCGAGGGCCGCCCGCTGGGTCTCGAACGTCGCTGTCATTCCTGTCCGTCCTCTTCCTGGCCCTGGGGGAAGGCCCGTTGCACGAACGACGCGATGTGTGCGCGGAGCGCTCCGGCGGCGGCGTCTGCGTCACCGTCGAGGGCGAGCCGCAGGATCTCCCGGTGCTCGCTCGCCTCCCGTTCCCAGGAGGGGTCGGCCGCCCAGGCGACCGCCGAGACAAGAGCGGCCTGGTCGCGCACCTCGTCGAGCATCCGGCCGAGCAGCGGGTTGCCGCAGGGGACGTACAGGGCGCGGTGGAACTCCCGGTTGGCCAGGGACCGTTCGGCGGTGTCGGCGGCGTCGTCGGCACGGGTGAGCGCGTCCCGGGCGGCGTCGAGGGAGGCTCCGCGGCGCACCACCCGACGCAGCGCCTCGGGTTCGAGGAGCAGCCGTACGTCGTACACCTCGCGCGCCATGTCCGCGTCCACCATGCGCACCGTGACGCCCTTGTACTGGTTCATCACGACGAGCCCGGTGCCGGCCAGGGTCTTGAGCGCCTCGCGCACCGGGGTCTTCGACACCCCGAACTGTGCGGCGAGGTCGGTCTCGACCAGAGCCTGTCCCGGGGTCAACTGCCCGGTGAGGATGCGGTGTTTGATCCCCTCCAGCACGAACTGCGTGCGGGACGGGATCGGGGTGGGCACAGAGGTCATGCGCGCCTCTCTGGTCTCACGTCTCGGATCACGGGAGCCGGGCACCGATCGCGGACTTCGGTCCCGGATCTCGCATATCGCGTCTCATATATGACGTACGAAGTACGACGCGTTGAAGGTAGGAGCGTGACCGTGTTTCGTCAACGCTTCCGACAAAGGAAATCGAGGTGACGTGCGGACGCCGAGCACCGGACGGTTCACGCCCGACCGGCCGAGGGCCTGGCGCTCCGACTGTTCACTTTCGCGATTCCGGTCGGGATCACGGACGCGGAACGGATTCGCGTCGGCGCCCGCGTTCGGCGAAGGCGGGAGCGAGGGCGGGGCGGCCAGCGCGGAGGTACGCACCTCCGCGCGAAGTGCGCGGGGCGCGAAGTGCGCGGGGCACGGAGGCATTCAGCGCTACCTGGAGGCGCGCGGCTTACGCGGAGGCGCACCCCCTGCACGAAGGCGCATGGCCTTCGTAGAGGCGCGCGGCTTACGCGGCGGCGTACACCCTGCGCGAAGGCGCGCGGCCTTCCTGGAGGCGTGCGGCCCGGCCGCCTCCACCCGGTTCCGATGTGTGTGCTTCCGTGATTCGGCGAAGGCGGATCACGGCTCTCGCGGCCCGCTCCTTCGCTGCGGTTCCCGGCCGGGATCGGGCCGGGAACGCTCCCCGCCACGGCCTCCGGCCAGGGGGCTGCCCCTCCTTGCGCTACGGCTTCCAGCCGGGGTCCCGGCCGCTGAGGCCGATGACGCGGTCGAGGAGGGGCGCGTCGTCCGGTACCGCGACGACGGGACCGAAGATGCCGCCGACCCGGGTCGGGTCCTCGGCGACGGCCGTGAGGAAGCCGCGCGTGGCCTGGAGCGCGGCGGCATCGGGCGCGTACTCCTGGCCGGTGGCCCGCGCGAGGTCCCAGCCGTGCACGACCAGTTCGTCGGCGGCCACGGCCGCGGCGACCGCACCCGGCAGCTCCACTCCGCCCGCCCGGGTCATGCCGGTCCAGGCGGCCGGGTCCCGCCAGGCGTCGGCGAGTTCGTCGAGCGCCTTCGGCAGGCTCTCGCGCCAGCCCGGCTCGATGTCGGGCACGGCTGCGGCCGGGCTGGTGTCGGTCGTGGGGCCCAGGTCCTTGCGCCCGGCGTCACGGAAGGCCACGGCCAGTCCGTTCAGGTGTCCGAGCATGTTGTGCACCGCGTACGCCGGACAGGGGGTCGCCCCGTCGAGCTGCTCGTCCGTGACACTCTCCGCGAGGCGCGCCACGATCAGGGCCTGCGGCCCGAAGTCGAAGGTCTGGTCTGTCATCCGATTCTCCTCAGAACGCATGTCCGCACTCGTATCCACTTCAGGGCGAGGCCTTGGGGGCGCCCGTGAGGTAGACCCCGCCCGTACCCGGAACTCATCGGCTTCCCGGCCCGGGATCACGCGCCGGGGCGGCCGGACGGCCCAACACCGGGCGGCGCGCTCCCCCGTATGCAGCAGCGGCGCAGGCGAGTGGATCGACCCGGGCCGAAGCTGGGCGTGCCCCGGCCCCCGCCCTACTCGGGAGAACCCCATGCCACTGCCCCGCCGCATCCGACCGCGCCCGTTCCTCGGCGTCCTGCTGGCAGCCGCGTGCCTGACGGGCGCCGTGTCCGCACCGGCCGACGCCGGATCCGGCCCCGCCACCGGCGCCCCTGACCACGACCGCGGGCTGCGCCGGCAGCTCGAAGAACTGGTGCGCAGCCCCGGCGGTCCGCCCGGCGTCATCGCCGTCCTGCGCCGCGAGGGCGGGTCCCGGGTCGTGCGCGCCGGAGTCGCCGACATCGTGAGCGGCCGTCCGGTCGCACCGGACGACCACATGCGGATCGCGAGCACGGCGAAGGCGTTCAGCGGTGCGGTGGCACTGGGCCTGGTGGACCGGGGCGCGCTCTCCCTCGACGACACGATCGGCCGCCGTCTGCCGTCACTGCCGCGGAAGTGGCACGCCGTGACACTGCGCCAGTTGCTGAACCACACCAGCGGACTGCCCGACTACACGAAGAGTCCCGAGTTCATCGAGATCCTCACCACCGATCCGCACCACCACTTCGACTCGCGCCGGCTGCTCGACTACGTGGCCGGTGACCCACTGCTGTTCCGGCCGGGATCGCGGTACCAGTACTCGAACTCCGACAACATCGCGGTCGCGCTGATGGCCGAGGCGGCGACCGGCAAGCGCTACGAGCAGTTGCTGCGAGGGCTCGTCTACCGGCCGCTCGGCCTGCGCGACACGAGCCTCCCGCAGGGCTACGAGATGCCCGAGCCGTACATGCACGGCTACGACGTCCAGCCACCGAAGGCCCCGGAGGACGTCAGCGAGGTGCTCAGCGCCTCCGGCGTGTGGGCGTCGGGCGGGATCGTCTCGACTCCGGCGGACATGACCCGCTTCATCCGCGGTTACGCGGGCGGGGCGCTGATCTCCCCGGCCACCCTGCGCGAGCAGCGGCGCTGGATCGACGGGGCCTCCGAGCCCGCGGGACCCGGCAGGAACAAGGCGGGGGCGGCGATCTTCCGGTACTCCACCCGCTGCGGAGTGGTCCTCGGCCACACCGGCAACTTCCCCGGCTACACCCAGCTCATCGCCGCCACACCCGACGGCCGGCGGTCGCTGACCTTCTCCCTCACCACCCAGGTGAACGAGGCGACCAAGCCCGAACTCCTGAAGAAACTGCGCGCGGTCGAGGAGAACTTCGTCTGCGACCTGCTGAAGAACTGAGCGAACACCGGCGGACGCCCGGATCGATGGTCGTACGGTCGGCAGACGTACAGATCGAGTCCGGGCGCCCCATGTGCAGCGCCGAGTCGTGGCGGACGGCCTATGCGCTGTCCGGCCCCGGCTCGGCCGCGCCGCCCGGAGCCACGCCGCCCGAGGCCGTGGCGGGCTTGGTGTGGAGGATCTCCCGTGCCTGTTCCGCAGCGCGGGCGAGGTTCTCGGAGACGAAGTCGAGGAAGCGGGCGATGTTCTCCAGGCGGGTGGCGGCGGGGGTGCCGGGGACGAGGATGCTGACGCCGTGCCGTGAGGTCTCGACGAGTTGGGCCGTGGAGCGGGCGCTGGCCATCATCGCCTGGTACCAGACGTCGTCGTCGACGACATAGCGTTCACGGCGGCGTTCGTCGCGTTCCCGGCGGATGAGTCCCTGGCCGTCCAGGAACGTGATCGCCTTGGAGACGGACGCCGGGCTGACCTGAAGGCGCTGGACGAGCTCGGCCGCGGTGAGGCTGCCGGAGTCCGTGAGGGTGAGGCAGGCCATCACGCGGGCCATCATCGTGGGCGCGCCCGTGGCCATGATGACCTCGGTGAACACCTCCTCGTAGGCGCGCACCGCCTCGGCGTCGCGCCCGTGCGGCTGCGGGGGCGCGTCGGCCGCCAGGGGGGTGGCCTGCCGGCGCCGGTGCGCGCGGTTCTCGGTTGCGCGGTGCGCCAGTTCGGCGCGGTAGCCGGTGGGGCCGCCGTTGCGCATCACCTCGCGCGTGACCGTCGACGTCGGCCGGTCCAGACCCCTGGCGATCTCGGCGTAGGCGAGGCCGTCGGCCAGTCCCAGCGCGATCTGCTGACGTTCCTGCTGGGTGAGTCTGCCTCCCGGCATCGCGGCCTCCTTCATGGTCCGTGTGTCCCCAGCATAGCGTTCACCGGCATTTCATTGCAACGAACGCATCGCGGCCTGTTGCATTCGCTCTCAAAATCATTGCAACGATTTCACGGCTATCACCTGCGGCTAAAGCAATCTGACGCAACAACAGCATTGCTCGGACCTCGAATGCAACGTAGCGTTTCCTTCATCGGAAAACGCGAACCGCGGAGACGGACCCACCGCGGACGCGACAGACGAAGGAGAGCACCATGCAGAAGTTCGACACCCCCGCCGCCGTCCTGGCCGTCCTCGACATCACCGCAGGACACATCCGGCTCATCGCCGCCGACCGCGCGGACACCACCGTCGAGATCCTGCCCGCCGACGCCACCAGGAGCCGCGACATCAAGACGGCCGAACAGACCGAGGTCACCTACCAGGACGGCGTCCTGCGCGTCCGCACCCCCCAGGCCAGGAACCGGCTCCTCGGCCCCTCCGGCTCCATCGAGGTCACCGTCCAGCTCCCCGCCGGCTCCCGCGTCCAGGCCACGGCCGCCGCCGCCGGACTCCGCGGCGTCGGGCGCCTCGGCGACCTCACCTTCGACGGCGCCCACGGCCAGGTCAAGCTCGACGAGGCCGACACCGTGCACCTGACCGGCCTCGACGCCGACATCACCATCGGCCGCCTGACCGGCCCCGGCGAGATCAGCACCCAGCGAGGCGACCTGACCATCACCGAAGCCGTCCGCGGCACGCTCACCCTGAGCACCCAGAAGGGCGACATCAACATCGGCGCGGCCGCCGGAGTCTCCGCCACCCTCGACGCCGGCACCACCTACGGCCGGATCGACAACACCCTCAAGAACTCCGACACCACCCCCGCCCTGGCCCTCCGGGCGACCACCACCCACGGCACCATCACCGCCCGCAGCCTCTGAACCGCGATCAAGGAGCACCCCATGACCAACCCGGCCATCTCGGCGCACGAGTTGCGCAAGTCCTACGGTGACAAGGTCGTCCTCGACGGCATCGACCTGACGGTCCCGGAGGGAACGGTCTTCTCCCTGCTCGGCCCGAACGGCGCCGGCAAGACGACCGTCGTCAAGATCCTCTCCACGCTCATCTCCCCCGGCCCCGGCTCCGGTCGGATCAGCGTCGGCGGCCACGACCTCTCCACCGAGGCCCAGGCCGCACGTGCCGCGATCGGTGTCACCGGACAGTTCTCCGCGGTCGACGGGCTGATCACCGGCGAGGAGAACATGCTCCTGATGGCGGACCTGCACCACCTCTCCAAGCACGAGGGACGACAGGTCACCGCCGAACTCCTGGAGCGCTTCGACCTCACCGAGGCCGCGAGGAAGCCCGCCTCCACCTACTCCGGCGGCATGAAACGCCGCCTGGACATCGCCATGACCCTGGTCGGCAACCCGCGGATCATCTTCCTCGACGAACCCACCACCGGCCTCGACCCCCGCTCCCGGCACACCATGTGGGGCATCATCCGCGAACTCGTCACCGGCGGCACCACCGTCCTGCTCACCACCCAGTACCTGGAGGAGGCCGACGAACTCGCCGACCGGATCGCCGTCCTGCACGACGGCAGGATCGCCGCCGAGGGCACCGCCGACGAACTCAAACGACTCGTCCCCGGCGGACACGTCCGCCTCCGCTTCACCGACCCCGCCGCCTACCGGACCGCCGCCTCCGCACTGGACGAAGCCTCCCCGCACGACGAGACCCTCACCCTTCAGGTCCCCAGCGACGGCAGCCAGCGCGCCCTGCGCTCCGTCCTCGACCGACTCGACACCGCCGGCATCGAAGCCGACGAACTCACCGTCCACACCCCCGACCTCGACGACGTCTTCTTCGCCCTGACCGGCGGCACCGTACCCAACCAGCCCAACCAGCCGAAGGAGGCTGTCCGATGAGCACCCTCTCCCTCGCCGTACGCGACTCCACCACCATGCTGCGCCGCAACCTCCTGCACGCCCGCCGCTACCCCTCCCTCACCCTGAACCTGCTGCTCACGCCTGTCATGCTCCTGCTGCTTTTCGTCTACATCTTCGGCGACACCATGAGCGGCGGCGCGGGCCGCTCCGCCTACATCGCCTACATCGTCCCGGGCATCCTGCTGATGACGATCGGCTCCACCGTGGTCGGCACCGCGGTCTCCGTCGCCACCGACATGAACGAGGGCATCATCGCCCGCTTCCGCACGATGGCGATCCACCGCGGGTCCGTGCTGTTCGGACACGTCGTCGGGAGCGTGCTTCAGGCGATCATGAGTGTGGTCCTCGTCGGCGCCGTCGGCGTCGCCATGGGATTCCGCTCGACCGATGCCACCCCTCTGGAATGGCTGGCGGCCTTCGGCCTGCTCGCGTTCTTCGCCCTGGCGTTCACCTGGATCGCGGTCGGCATGGGCATGGGCAGCCCCAACGCCGAGGCGGCCAGCAACAACGCCATGCCGCTGATCCTCCTGCCCCTGATCTCCAGCGCCTTCGTCCCGCTGCACTCGATGCCCGGCTGGTTCCAGCCGATCGCCGAGTACCAGCCCTTCACCCCCGCCATCGAGACCCTGCGCGGGCTCCTCCTCGGCACCGGGATCGGCAACAACGGGTGGATCGCCCTCGCCTGGTGCCTGGGCCTGAGCGTCCTCGGCCACCGCTGGTCCAAGGCGCAGTTCGACCGCGACCCGAAATAGCCGGCATGACCGCACGGCCCGACCCGCAGACCCGTCCCACCCCAGGGCGGCGTACCCCGGCACCCGTCGGAGTACGCCGCCCCGTTCGTGTGCGGGAAGCACGGGCCCGGCCGCCGGACCGCCCGGTCTAAGGCAGTTGTCCGATCCCCTCCGGGCCGCCTTAGAACCACGATCACCTGCCATGACATGGACAGTTACGCGGGTTCTGGCCGATCGCGACGCCGGGCTCTATCTGACCGGAACGGTCGTCTCCGGCTTCGGCACGTCGGCGATGTGGCTGGCCTCGGGCATCTGGGTCAAGGACCTGACGGGCTCGAACGGCCTGGCGGCGCTGTGCGTCTTCGCCCTCTGGGCCCCCACCCTGATCGGCCCCGTCCTCGGCACGCTCGCCGACCGGACCCGCCGCCGGCCTCTGCTCATCGGTTCGCATCTGGTGCTGGCGGCGCTCCTGCCCATCCTGTTCGCCGTGGACGAGCGGGGCCGCCTGTGGATCCTGTTCGCGGTGCTCCTGGTCTACGGCGCTCTGGGCGTCGTCCAGGACGCCGCCGAGACGGCACTGCTGGCCGGCGCGCTCGACAAGCGCCTCCTCGGTGACTTCAACGGGCTGCGCATGACGGCCAACGAGGGCATGAAACTGCTGGCGCCACTCGCCGGGGCGGGCCTCTACGCGGCGTACGGCGGTCCGCGGGTGGCGCTCCTGGACGCGGTGACGTTCGCGCTCGCGGCGGCGGTGTTCGCGCTGCTGCGCGTCCGCGAGGCCCCGCCGGTCCCCGTGCCCGCCGGGAGTCTGCGGACCCGCACCGCGCAGGGCGTCCGTCATCTCCTGCGCCACCCCGGGCTCCGGCCGCTGGTGATCGCCGGCGGTACGACCATGCTCTTCGGGGGGATCTGCGGCTCGACGGTCTACGCCGTGGCGGAGGGGCTGGGTCACTCACCCACGTACGTCGGCGTCCTGTACGTGGCACAGGGCGCCGGCTCGGTCGCCGTCGGGCTGGTGTCCGGGACGCTTCTGCGGCGGCTGGGCGAACGGCGCTTCGCCGCCTCGGGGATCGCCCTCACCGCCGTCGCGGTCGTCCTCCGGGCCGTTCCGGACGACGCGGTGGCCCTCGCGTCGAGCGCGGCCGCGGGGGTCGGGCTGCCCTGCGCGCTCATCGCCGCGTACACGGCGGTTCAGCGGCAGACCCCGGACGACCTGCTGGGGCGCGTCTCCGCCTCCCTGAACACGCTGCTGTTCGCGCCGAACGCCGTCGGGCTGGCGCTCGGGGCGGGGCTCGTCGAACTGGTCGACTACCGGGTTCTGCTGCCCGCGCTGGGGCTGATCCGGCTGGTGACCCTGGGTCCTCTGTTCCGGGTCGCCCCGGTGCCGGTCGCGGACTGAAGGCAGGACGGTGTTCGCCCCCTCCGCCCCTTCCCTCCCCCACGGTCTCGGCTGCGCTCGACCGGGGGGACCCCATCGCACCCGGGGTCCGCCCCGGACCCCGCTCCTCACATGCCGGAGGGGCTGGATCATCACGCCGGAGGGTGGATGTACACGCCGGAGGGGCTGGACATGCCCGCCCGAGGGGCCGGGGCTACAGCCCCGCCAGCACCCCCCGTACCGTTTCCAGGTCGGTGTCCGAGGCCAACCCCGCGTGATACAGCCGCAGTTCCGTCGCGCCGAGTTCGACCGCGTGCGCCGCGTCCGCCGCCAGGGTGTCCGGCCGGCCGCCCATCCCCGACACCACGGTGAAGTTGGCGGCCAGGACCCGCCCCGGCGCGCCCGCCCGCACGGCCTCCGCGAACGGGGTCAGCGGACCGGCACCCCCGGTGCAGGGCACCACCACTCCGTCGGCCACGGACAGGACGTGCCGCGGGTCGACTCCGGCGTTGGCGCCGCAGTGGTAGGACACCGGGTCGGCGTGCAGAAGGACCTGGAAGCCGGGCGGCGCGGCGGCGCGTACCGCCGAGACCGTCCGCTCCTGCAGCGACCGGGCCACCTCGTCACGCCACGCCCGGGTGAGCCCGGCGGTCCGCGCCCCGAGCAGCTTCTCGACCCCGGTCCAGCCCCCGTCCGACGGCGCCCCCCGCCACACGGGCTCCAGGGCTCCGCGTACGAACGACGCCAACTCCTCGGCGTCGAGGCCCTGTCGGTCGTATCCGTCCGCGCACGCGGCGCAGAAGCAGAGCGACATGAGGTAGTGGCCGGCGTCCCCGAGCGGGGCGCCGCCGATCTTGTCGTGGGCGTGCAGATGGGCGAGCCCGTACCAGCCGAGCGACTCCAGTTCCGTGCCGGCGGCGCCGGGCCGGACCGCGGCCTCCACCGCGAGGTCGGCCAGGTAGGCGCGCGTGGCGGGCTGGGCCGCGCAGGGGGCCCAGGGGTAGCGGTCCCCGTAGGCGTTGACGACCGAAGTCGTCGGATGTTCTTCCCCCATACGGGAGTTGTGAGCGAGCACGACCCAGGTGTGGACGTCGAGCCCGGCCCCGGCGAGCGCGGCGGCGGCCTCGCCGTACGCGTCGCCGGGCGCCCAGTCACCGGCCGGGTAGGGGCGCAGGGCGCGCCCCTGCCACCGTGCCTCGTCCACCGGGTACAGCACGGCGGCGTGCGAGGCCGTGACGATCCGGTGCCGGGGGTGGCGGGGCGTCGCCGCGCGTGTGGAGTGGTAGGCGGACGCGAGGGTCACCTGGCTCACCCCGAGCGCGGCCGTCCTGGCGGCGGCCTCCGGGTCGCCGTTGACGTCCCAGGGGTACAGGAACGCCGACGTCCTCACATGTCCTCCTCAAGGAGCGCGTACCCGCGGTCGATCAGCTGCGCGAGCTGTTTGACATGGTCCTCGGCCGGTTCGTTCAGCGGGGGCCGCACCTCGCCGACGTCCAGTCCGCGCAGCCGGACGCCCGCCTTGACGAGGGCGACCGCGTAGCCGCGTCCCAGCGCCCGCAGGTCGACGAAGGGCCGGTAGAAACCGTCCAGCAGCCGGTTCACGGTCGTGTCGTCGCCGGTGTTCAGGGCCCGGTGGAAGGCCAGCGCGATCTCGGGGGCGAAGCAGAAGACCGCCGAGGAGTAGAGCGTGATCCCCAGTCCCCGGTAGGCGAGTCCGGTCAGTTCGGCCGTCGGCAGGCCGTTGAAGTACAGGAAGTCGCCGGGCACCTCGCTCCGTACGGCGCTGACGATCCGCTGCATCAGGTCCAGGTCGCCGAGCCCGTCCTTGAACCCGATGATCCCGTCGGTGCGGGCGAGTTCGATCACGCTCCCGGGGGTGAAGACGGCGTTGTCGCGCTGGTAGACGATGACGTCCAGGGAGGTGGCGGCGGCGATCTCCCGGTAGTGCCGGAGCAGGCCCTCCTGCCCGGCCGAGACGAGATACGGCGGCATGGCGAGCAGCCCGTCCGCTCCGGCGGCCTCCGCGAGGCGCGCGTAGCGCACGGCGAGCGCGGTCCCGTATCCGGCGCCCGCGACCACCGGCACGCGTCCCGCGGTCGCCTCCACCGCCGCCCGGACGCAGGCCTCGAACTCCTCGGGCACGAGCGCGTGGAACTCGCCGGTGCCGCAGCACGCGAAGACCGCCGCGGCTCCGGCCTCGACGCCGCGCCGCACGTGCTCCCGGTAGACGTCGAGATCGACGGTGCCGTCGGGGCCGTACGCGGTGACGGGGAAGAAGAGCGGCCCGCTGGGGATGCTCAGCCGAGCGGCAAGAGGGGCTGACGTCACGGACTCTCCCTTAAAAGGTGCCCACCGAGTGCACGTTTCTGATCCACGTCCATATCTCTGAACACGCCCACGCTAAGCCGCCACCTCGGGGCCGGTCAAGCACACAAACCCGCAACACGAAGGCGGATTTCCCCCCTCCACGTGACACTTGACGTGGCGCGTCGACGCTCCTTAGCGTGTCCATGGATGTGAATGTCATACACGAATACGGCCATGCCTCAGAGCCTTCCGCCGGGTGCCCGGCGGAGCCCGCCCCGACCCGCCGGCCCGCACCGAGGAGACCCCCGCATGCCCGCTCCCCGCACCGTTCTGCTCACCGGCGCCGCCGGCGGACTCGGCACCCTGATGCGCGGGCTACTGCCGGAGTACGGCTACGAGCTGCGCCTGCTCGACGTGCTGCCCGTCGAGGGCGAGCCGGACGCGATCACCGCGGACCTCGCCGACCGGGCGGCGCTGCGCGAGGCGGTGCGGGGCGTCGACGCGATCATCCACCTCGCGGGCATCTCCCTGGAAGCCTCCTTCGACAAGATCCTCAAGGCCAACATCGAGGGAACGTACAACCTGTACGAAGCGGCGCGGGAGGAAGGCGTACGCCGGATCGTCTTCGCCTCCTCCAACCACGCGGTGGGCTTCACCCCGCGCCCGCGGGGGGACGACCCGCTGATCCCGATCGACACCCCGCGCCGCCCGGACACGTTCTACGGCCTGTCCAAGTCGTTCGGTGAGGACCTGGCCCAGTTCTACTGGGACAAGCACGGCCTGGAGACCGTCTCGGTGCGCATCGGGTCCTGCTTCCCGGAGCCCACCAGCGTGCGCATGCTCTCGGTGTGGATGAGCCCCGAGGACGGCGCCCGGCTCTTCCACGCGGCCCTGACCGCCGAGGACGTCGGCCACACGGTCGTCTACGGCTCGTCCGCCAACACCCGCCTGTGGTGGGACCTTTCGAGCGCGCGGGCCCTCGGCTACGAGCCGCGCGACGACTCCGAGCCGTACGCCGAGAAGATCATCGCCGAGCAGGGCGACCTCGACCCGGGCAACCCGGACCACGCCCACCTGGGCGGCCACTTCACGACGCACCCGCCGGTCTGGCCGTACTGACGCCACGGCGGGGACGGGCGGCGAAACGGCGGGCGGGCACCGAACGGGCCCGCCCGCTCCCGTGTTCGGGCACGGACTCTGCCCGATCCCACCTCACCACCCGCTCCGCCCCAGGTCCGCCGCGGGCGGCCACGGCACCGAACGGGCCCAGCCGGGCAGTATCGGGCCCGCAACAGGCCTGGTCCGCGACCGACGCCCGCTGTAGAACTTCCCTCAAGGGCTCCACCGGGCCCGAACGGGCACCGCGTGACGGAGCGCGAGGGAGCGGGTGACGGCCATGGCGGCGATGACGGCGGAAGAACGGCAGCGCGAGATCGTCCGGACCGCGCGCCGCACGGGCTCGGTCGACGTCACCGAACTCGCCGGCGAACTCGGCGTCGCCAAGGAGACCGTACGGCGCGATCTGCGCACCCTGGAGGACCACGGCCTGGTGCGCCGCACCCACGGCGGCGCCTATCCCGTGGAGAGCGCCGGTTTCGAGACGACACTCGCCTTCCGCACCACCAGCCATGTGCCCGAGAAGCGCCGGATCGCCGCCGCGGCGGCCGAGTTGACCGGGGACGCCGAGACCGTCTTCATCGACGAGGGCTTCACCCCGCAGCTCATCGCCGAAGCACTGCCCAGGGACCGGCCGTTGACCGTGGTCACCGCCTCCCTCGCCGCGGCCGGCGCGCTCGCCGGGGCCGGGAACACGAGCGTCCTGCTGCTCGGCGGCCGGGTCCGCCCCGGCACCCTCGCGACGGTCGACCACTGGACGACGAAGATGCTCGCCGGCTTCGTCATCGACCTCGCGTTCATCGGCGCCAACGGCATCTCCCGCGAACACGGCCTCACCACCCCCGACCCGGCGGTCAGCGAGGTCAAGGCGCAGGCGATCAGGGCCTCCCGGCGCACGGTCTTCGCCGGGGTCCACACCAAGTTCGGCGCCGTCAGCTTCTGCCGGTTCGCCGGCGTCGGCGCCCTGGAGACGATCGTCACGAGCACGCTGCTCCCGGCCTCCGAGGCACACCGCTACTCGCTCCAGGGCCCCCAGGTCATCCGCGTCTGACACCCCGGCCGACCCGAACCGCCATCTCCCCCACCCCCACCGAACCCGACGGCCCGACTCACCCACTGCGGGGCACCCTTACGCCCCGACCCACCCTTTATCCACCCATTCCTCCAGGAGTGATCCATGCGAACCCCGAGCCGACGGAGGCCGCGCGCACTGCTCGCCGCGGCCGCCGCAGGGACGCTGCTCTCCCCGCTCCTCTCCGGCTGCTGGACCGGAGCGGGCGGGACGGGCTCCGGCGGGAACTCCATCAACGTCCTGATGGTCAACAACCCGCAGATGGTCGAGCTGCAGAAACTCACCGAGGCCCACTTCACCCGGGAGACCGGCATCAAGGTGAACTTCACCGTCCTGCCGGAGAACGACGTCCGCGACAAGATCAGCCAGGACTTCGCCAACCAGGCGGGCCAGTACGACGTCGCCACGCTCTCCAACTACGAGATACCGATCTACGCCCGCAACGGCTGGCTGCACGAGATGGACTCGTACGTACGCGAGGACAGCGCCTACGACGAGCAGGACATCCTGAAGCCCATGCGGCAGTCGCTGACCGCCGCCGACGGAAAGCTCTACGGACAGCCGTTCTACGGCGAGTCGTCCTTCCTGATGTACCGCAAGGACGTGTTCGCCGCGAAGGGGCTGACCATGCCCGCGCACCCCACCTGGGAGCAGGTGGGCAGGCTGGCCGCCGCCGCCGACGGGGCCGAACCCGGCATGAAGGGCATCTGCCTGCGCGGCCTCCCCGGCTGGGGCGAACTCATGGCTCCCCTCACCACCGTGGTCAACACCTTCGGGGGCACCTGGTTCGACAAGGGCTGGAAAGCGCGCCTGAACTCACCGGAGTTCGAGAGGGCCACCCGCTTCTACGTGAACCTCGTACGCGAACACGGCGAGTCCGGTGCCGCCCAGTCCGGCTTCGCCGAGTGCCTCAACAACATGACCCAGGGCAAGACGGCCATGTGGTACGACGCCACCTCGGCCGCGGGCCTGCTGGAGGCCAAGGACTCCCCGGTCCGGGGCAAGCTCGGCTACGTCCCGGCCCCCGTCGAGAAGACCGCGTCCTCCGGCTGGCTCTACACCTGGGCCTGGGGACTCCAGAAGGCCTCGCACAACTCGGACAAGGCCTGGAAGTTCATCTCCTGGGCCTCCGGCCGACGGTACGAGCAACTGGTCGGGGACACCACGGGCTGGTCGAACGTCCCGGCGGGCAAACGCGCGTCGACGTACACGAACGCCGCCTACCGCAAGGAGGCCGGAGCCTTCCAGGAGATGACCCGCGAGGCCATCGAGGGCGCCCGGCCGCGCGACCCCGGAACACAGCCGCGCCCCGCGCCCGGCATCCAGTTCGTCGGCATCCCCGAGTTCACCGACCTCGGCACCAAGGTCTCGCAGGAGATCAGCGCGGCCATCGCCGGACGCCAGTCCGTCGACTCGGCGCTGAGCAAGTCCCAGAAACTCGCCGAGAAGATCTCCAAGGAGTACGAGGGACGATGACCGCCACGACCACGGCCCGCGTGGCCGCTCCCCCCGTACGCACCCATCGGCAGCCGTCCGCCCGGCTGCGCGCCTGGGCCACCCGCGGCCCGCTGCTCCCCGCCCTGGTCTTCATGATCGTGGTGACCCAACTGCCCTTCGTGGCAACGCTGGTGATCTCGTTCTTCGACTGGAACGCCCTCTATCCCAAGGCCCGCCGCTTCACCGGCTTCGGCAACTACTCGGACGTCCTGTCCGACGCCGGTCTGCGCCACTCCGTCTGGACGACGATCCTGCTGACCGTCACCGTCGTCCTCGTCAGCCTGGTCCTCGGCCTGGTCCTGGCCCTGCTCCTGGACCGGAGGTTCCGGGGGCGCGGCATCGTCCGCACCCTGCTGATCGCGCCCTTCCTGGTGGTCCCGGTCGCCGCGGCCCTCCTCTGGAAGCATGTGCTCTACAACCCTGAATACGGCCTGCTCAATGGGCTGTTGCACTATGTGGGCGGTCCCCAGCCCGACTGGATCTCCAACACCCCGCTGCTCGCGGTCGAAGCGTCCCTGGTCTGGCAGTGGACGCCGTTCATGATGCTGATCCTGCTCGCCGGCCTGCAGAGCCGCGACCACCAGCAGATCGAGGCGGCCCGGGTGGACGGCGCGAACGACTGGCAGGTCTTCCGCCACCTCACGCTCCCGCATCTGCGCCGCTACCTCGAACTGGGCGCCCTGCTCGGCTCGATCTACATCGTCCAGAACTTCGACGCGGTCTTCACCCTCACCTCAGGGGGCCTCGGCACCGCGAACCTGCCCTACACCGTCTACCAGAGCTTCTACCAGGCCCACGAGAACGGCCTCGCCTCGGCCGCGGGCGTCCTGGTGGTCATCGGCTCGATCGTCATCGCGACCTTCGCACTGCGCGTGGTGTCGTCCCTGTTCCGCGAGGAGGGGTCCCGCTGATGAGCACCACCGCGCCCCACGTCCGCGCGCGCCGCGCCAGGGGAACCGGCCTGGGCCTGCTGGCCTGGGTGCTGGGCATCGTCTTCTTCCTGCCCGTCGCCTGGATGGCCCTGACGTCCTTCCACTCCGAGCCGGACGCGGCGAAGAACCCGCCGTCCTTCGGCGCGGCCCTGACCCTCGACGGCTACCGGGAGTTCTTCGGCACGGGCGGCGGCGCGAGCCCCTGGCCCGCGCTCGTCAACTCCACGGTGGCGTCGGTCGTGTCCACCGTCTTCGTCCTGCTCCTCGCCCTCCCGGCCGCGTACGCGCTCTCCGTCCGCCCGGTGAAGAAGTGGACGGACGTCCTGTTCTTCTTCCTGTCGACCAAGATGCTGCCGGTGGTGGCCGGTCTGCTGCCGATCTACCTCTTCGCCAAGAACACCGGCATGCTCGACAACATCTGGCTGCTGGTCGTCCTCTACACCTCGATGAACCTGCCGATCGCGGTATGGATGATGCAGTCGTTCCTCGCCGAGGTCCCCGTCGCGGTGATCGAGGCCGCGCGGATCGACGGCGCCCGGCTGCCGACCGTCCTCACCCGCGTGGTGGCGCCCATCGCCCTGCCGGGCATCGCCGCCACCGCCCTGATCTGCTTCATCTTCAGCTGGAACGAACTGCTCTTCGCCCGGGTGCTCACGGGCGTGGTCGCGGAGACCGCCCCCGTCTTCCTGACCGGATTCATCACCAGCCAGGGCCTGTTCCTGGCGAAGGTGTGCGCCGCGTCGCTCGTGATCTCCCTGCCGGTGCTCGCCGCGGGGTTCGCCGCCCAGGACAAGCTGGTCCAGGGCCTGTCGTTGGGAGCCGTGAAATGAAGGCCGCAGTCATCGAGTCCGTCGGGCGTGCCGTCGTGGCCGAGGTCCCGGACCCGACGCCGGGCCCCCGCGAGGTCGTGGTCGAGGTCGCCGCCTGCGGCCTGTGCGGCACCGATCTGCACATCCTCCAGGGCGAGTTCGCGCCCGAACTGCCGATCGTGCCGGGGCACGAGTTCGCCGGCGAGGTGGTCGGCGTCGGCACCCGGGTCACGGAGCTCGTGGTCGGCGACCGGGTGGCCGTCGACCCGTCCCTGTACTGCCACGAGTGCCGCCACTGCCGTACGGGCCGCAACAACCTCTGCGAGCGGTGGGCCGCCATCGGTGTGACCACCGCGGGCGGCGCCGCCCAGTACGCGACCGCCCCCGTCGCGAACTGCGTGAAGCTCCCCGAACACGTCGGGACCCAGGACGCGGCCCTGATCGAACCGCTCTCCTGCGCCGTCCGCGGCTACGACGTCCTGCGGTCCCGGCTCGGTGCCCACGTCCTGATCTACGGCTCCGGGACGATGGGCCTGATGATGCTGGAGCTCGCCAAGCGCACCGGCGCGGCGAGCGTGGACGTCGTCGACGTGAACCCCGAGCGGCTGGCCACCGCCCGGCTGCTCGGCGTCTCCGGGGCGGCGGCGAACCCCGACGAACTGGACCGCCCGCGGGGCTGGGACGTGGTCGTCGACGCGACGGGGAACGCGGCCGCGATCCAGGACGGCCTGGACCGGGTGGCCAAGGCGGGCACCTTCCTCCAGTTCGGCGTGGCCGACTACGCCACCCGGGTCACCATCGACCCGTACCGCATCTACAACCAGGAGCTCACGATCACCGGCTCGATGGCCGTCCTCCACAGCTTCGAGCGTGCCGCGGAGCTCTTCGCCACGGGCGTCCTCGACCCGTCGGTCCTCATCAGCGACCGCCTCCCCCTGACGAGCTATCCCGAGGCCCTGGAACAGTTCGCGTCGGGCGTGGGCCGCAAGATCGTCGTCGTGCCCTAGAACCGAGTCCGGGTTGGCCCTGGTACCGAGTCCAGGTTGGCCCTGGTACCGAGTCCGGGTTGCGGGGGCGAAGGAGGACATGCCCCCGCAACTCACCCTTGGGTAAGGGAACGGTAAAGCGCCTCCGCTCGTTACCCCAGTCATGACAGCTATGACCCCCGGCTCGAACATCCCTCTCCCCGTCTCCCGCGTGACGGTGGACGTCTCCGCACCGGTGCGGCTCGACGTGTCGAGCCTGCTGCTCACCGCCGACGGCAAGGTGCGCTCCGACGCGGACTTCATCTTCTACAACCAGCCCGCCGGCCCCGGCGTGACCTACCGCTCGGGCGGCGGCACGGCGCCCGACGCGATCACGGTCGACACCACCGCGGTCCCCCCGGGCATCGAGAAGATCGTGGTCACGGCGAGCCCCGACGCGGCCGGTCAGTCGTTCCAGGGCATCGAACCCACCGCGACGATCCGCGACGCGGACGCCAACACGGTCCTGGCCACCTTCACCCCGCCCCAGCTGGGCGCGGAGACGGCCCTGGTGATCGTCGAGGTCTACCTCCGCAACGGCGCCTGGAAGGCCCGCGCGGTCGGCCAGGGCTACGCGAACGGGCTGGCGGGCATCGCCACCGACTTCGGCGTGAGCGTGGAGGAACCCGCCCCCGCCGCCGCCCGGCCCGCCTCCGTACCGCAGCCCCCGGCGGCGCCCCCGGCCCCGCCGACGGACCCGCGCGTCACCGCACCGCCGGTCCCGGCCGCTCCCCCGGCTCCCCCGGCTCCCCCGGTGGCCCCCGCCTCCACCGGCAAGATCAATCTCGACAAGGGCCGGGTCAGCCTCCAGAAGAACCAGACGGTCTCCCTGGTCAAGGGCGGCAGTCCGTTCCTCTCCAAGGTCCAAATGGGCCTCGGCTGGGAGCCCGCGTTCCTCGGCAAGGACATCGACCTGGACGCCTCGGTCATCGCCTACGGCCCGCAGCGCAACCACATCGACAGCTGCTACTTCGGCAAGCTCTCCATCGTGAACGGCGCGATCAAGCACGCCGGCGACAACCTCACGGGCGAGGGCGGCGGAGACGACGAGGTGATCACCGTCGACCTCGGCCGGCTGCCCCCGGAGGTCACCGGCCTCGTCTTCACCGTGAACTCCTTCTCCGGCCAGAAGTTCACCGAGGTGGCCAAGGCCTACTGCCGCCTCATCGACGCCACCACCGGCGAGGAGCTCGTCCGCTTCGACCTCACCAACGCCGAGGCCCAGACGGGCGTCATGATGGCCAAGCTCATCAAGCAGTTCTCCGGTGAATGGGACATGACGGCCATGGGCGAGTTCGTCAAGTCCCGCACGGTCCGAGGCATGGTGAAACCGGCGGCCCAGTCCCTCTGACATCCCGGTACGCACGAAGAGCGCGGCCCGCACCGAAGTACGGGCCGCGCTCCTCCCACGAGCCCGGGGGCCTCACGCGTCCGCCTGGCCCACGGGCCCGCGCCGGTTCCTCAGGCCCACGGCCAGTCCGCGTCGCGCGCCGACTCCAGCAGCGGCACCAGCCGGAAGGCCACGTCCGAGAGTCCGCCGAAGGTGTGCCTGTTGCCCTTTCCGGACGGGCCGTGGCCCGCCCGGTAGCCGGCGAGGTTCCAGGTGTAGACGGGTACGTGCGCCGGGACCTGCTCGGTCGGGTCGCCGTAGTGGCTGTACGTGGCCTGCTCGTCGGTGACGATCAGGATCCGGTCGTGCTTCCTGTAGTGCTCGCGGACGGCCTCGCTCGTGTTGGTGCCGCCGAGATCACCGAACCGGCCGATGACCTTGAGCACCGACTCGCCCGTGCTGAACTCGACTCGCTTGCTGGTCGTGCCGAACTCGACGAGGTCCGCGTCCGCCGCCCGCAGCGCGAGCGCCGTGCCGAAGATCGCCGCCGCGTCGGCCCGGTTGAGCTCGGAGCGCTCCGACAGCCGCGAGTAGAACATCGAACCCGAGCGGTCCACGAGCACCAGGGTCCGGCCCGGCAGTGCGGGCACGTTGGCCAGCGAGTGGCCGAGCGCCTGCTCCAGCGGGTACGACCAGCGCAGCGACGGCGCGTGCTGGTAGGCCGCGAGGTAGCGGAACGGGAACTGCCGCGAACGCGCGACCTCCGCCGGGTCGCTGATCTTCGCGGCGACCCGCGCCGCCACCTCGTCGCTGACACCGGCCTCGTCGAAGTTGCGCAGGTTGCGGACGAGCGCCATCGCGCCCATGGACGGGATGACGGCCTCCCAGGCCGCCTTGTCCATCGGTCCCTGCAGCCAGCCGGCCAGCGCCTCCCAGGTCATGCCCGCGTCCGCCAGGCGCTGCGCGCCCTGCGCGCCGGTCACGACCTTGCGCCGCTTGGCGGGCCGCAGCGCCATCAGGTCCCGGTGGGCGGCGACCATGGGCAGCGACTTGGGGACGACCGCCGTGTCCGGGTTGTGGCGCCGGTCCAGCGCGTACTGGAACAGGTCGCCCTGCCACGGCTTGGCGGGGTCCGGCGCCGCGTGCACGAGGTTGAGGATGTCGCCGAAGCGGTAGCCCTTGGACGCGGTGTCGTACTTCAGCAGCGACTTGCCGTTGTAGAGACGGCGTACGGCGTCGGCGATGCCCCGCTTGACGGGCTTGGGCACGTTGCGGCCGTACTGGGAGGTCCAGTAGGCGAGCAGCTCGCCCGGCTCGTCCGGACGGCGCAGCACGGAGGCGATGACCTGCCGGTTGGCGGGGCCGTCGGTGGCACCCGCGTCGAGGCGTGCCTTCACGTACTCGGCGGCGCCCACGATCGAGGCGGTGCGCAGGTTGCCCTCGCCGCGCAGCCAGCCGAGCAGTGCGGCGGTCCAGGACGGGTCGGCGACGGCGAGCTCGCGCACCAGCGTGGCGAACCGGTCGTCGCGGTCCGCGCCGGTCTCGTAGAAGGTCTGCTGCGAGACGAAGTTGGCGATCGCGAGCAGGAAGAGCTCGGAGCGCGCGTCGCGCTCGCGGCCGAGGCCGCCCTGGTGGGTGCGCAGCACACGGCCGGTGGACGTGACGCGGGAAGTGGGCTGCGCCTTGGCCGCCTTGGTGTTGAATCGTGCCATGGTGAATTCCCCCGAATTCCTTCTGCGACGGTGACGTCGTGTTTCGGAGGGAGGCACAGCAAATGGAGGGTGCCCGAGATCAGGAGTCGGCGACGGAACTGTTCAGATGCTCTACCGACTGAGCTACACCGACCTGAAGCCGATGACGGGACTTGAACCCGCGACCTTCCGATCCCAATGAAGTAACCGTTGCCTGCGCACCGGGCACCCACCATGAGCTGCGCCTCCCGAGATCAAGTCGGCCGCGGCGTGGATTCTTTGAAAGAGAAGTAGCTGCGGCCCGCGCACCGGGAGGTGCGTGAAGTTGTGGTGTCCAGAGATCGAAGTCGGCGGAACCGACGTAGGTGCTCTAACCCCTGAGCTACATCGGCGCGTTGTACCGATGGCGGGACTCGAACCCGCGACCGCCCCATTATCAGTGGAAGTAGGTCCTGCCTTCGCACCTGGACATGCATCACTTTAGGAGGGTGGCCGCGCGTCGGGCGAGCGAATTAATTCCGTTGGAACCGGCGGGAGTTCAGCCGCGCTTCTGGCGCTTCCAGGGGCCGGTGACGGCCAGCATGATGCCCGGTTCCTGGATGTTGGCGAAGAGGGTCCGGCCGTCGGGCGAGAAGGTGACGCCGGTGAACTCGCTGTACGCCGGCGCCTCGGCGGTGCCGATGTTGAGCTCGTTGCGGGCGATCGGATACGTACGGCCGCTCTCGGTGGCGCCGAAGAGGTGCTGGATTCCCTCGCCGTCCTCGGCGATGACGAGGCCGCCGTACGGGGAGACGGTGATGTTGTCGGGGCCGTCGAAGGCGCCGTCCTCGGAAGGGTTCGGGTTCACGCCGATGAGGACCTTCAGCGTCAGGGTGCGGCGCCCCGGGTCGTAGAACCAGACCGCTCCGTCGTGGGCCTGGCCGGGGCTCTCGGCGCGGGCGTAGGAGGAGACGACGTAGACGCCGCCGTCGCCCCACCACATGCCTTCGAGCTTGCGGGCGCGGGTGACCTGGCCGTCGGTGAACTGCTTGCGGACGGAGACGGTCCCGGCGTCACGGTCGGGGACGTCGACCCAGTCCACGCCGTACACCGTGCCGATCCGGGTGGCGCGGGAGAGGTCGTCCACGAACTTGCCGCCGGAGTCGAAGCACTTGAAGGCCTGGAGGGCCCCGGCGTCGTCCGCGAGGGTGGCGAGCTGTCCGTGGCCGTGCTCGAAGCCCTGCGGGGGCGTCCAGCGGTAGAGCAGGCCGTTGGGGCCCGAGGCGTCCTCGGTGAGGTAGAGCCGGCCGCGCCGGGGGTCGACGACGACGGCCTCGTGGGCGTAACGGCCCAGCGCCTTCACGGGCTTGGGGTTCTTGTTGCGGCGGCGGTCCTGGGGGTCGACCTCGAAGACGTAGCCGTGGTCCTTGGTCATGCCGTTCTGGCCGGCCTTGTCCTCGGTCTCCTCGCAGGTGAGCCAGGTGCCCCAAGGGGTGTTTCCGCCGGCGCAGTTGGTGGAGGTGCCCGCGACGCCGACCCATTCGGCGACCTGGTCGTGGCGCACCTCGACGACCGTACAGCCGCCGGACGCGGCCGGGTCGTAGACCAGTCCCTCGGTGAGCGGCACGGGGTATGTCCAGCCGGCGCGGGGGCCCTTGAGCTCGTGGTTGTTGACGAGGAGGGTGGCGCCGCGCGGGCCGTCGAAGGTGGAGGTGCCGTCGTGGTTGGACGGCGTGAACTCACCCGAGTCCAGTTTCGTACGGCCGCTGTAGGTGATGACCCGGTAGGAGAACCCGGCGGGCAACGAGAGGAGGCCCTTCGGGTCGGTGACGAGGGGACCGTAGCCGACGCCACCGTGCCGGGCCTCCGCCGCGTCCTCGGCCGCGCCGTCGGTGACCGTCTCCGTGGCGGCGAGCGCATTCGGGGCCGTGGCGAGGGCGCCGACGCTGCCGGTCAGGACCACGCCCGCGCCGGTGATCGCGGACTGTCTGGCGAAGTCCCTGCGAGTGAGCGACATGTGATGTCTCCTGTGACGGTGGACTCGGACTGTCGTGCGGGGGTGACGACCTCGGTTCGCGGCCACACCGTCCCGCCCCCGACTGAACGCGAGTTGAACGCGCGCCGACTTCGGAGGTCCCGCTTGGGTGAATCCACCCGACCGGCGCAGGGGGAACGCGAGGCTCCGCGCGCCCGTATCCGCGCGCCCCTGTCCCCGCGTCCGTGTCCCCGCGTCCCTGTCCGCGCGCCCCTGTCCCCGCGTCCGTGTCCCGGCTCACCGCACCGGCTCACCGCGCCAGGTCACGGCACGGGCTCGCTGCACGGGGCGCCCCGTTCAGCCTCCCTGTTGCGATCGCGCCTTGAACGCCGCCTTGCGGGCTTCCTTGGCCACCTTCTTGTCGGGGTGCAGCCGGCCCATGGCCTCCAGGACGTCCGGGGCGGCGGGGTGGTCGACCCGCCACGCCGAGTCGAAGAAGCCGCTGTGCTGCTGGGCCAGGCCCTCCACCAGCGCCTGGAGTTCGGCGGAGTTCCCTTCGGCGGCGAGCTGCGCCGCCACCGTGTCGATGGTGAGCCAGAAGACCATCGACTCGGACGGCGGGGGCACGTCGGCCGCGCCGTGCTCGGAGAGCCAGACCCGGGCGAGACCGCCCAGTTCGGCGTCGTCGAGCACCTCGCGCAGCGCGGTCTCGGCCTCCACACCGACCAGGGCGAGCGCCTGCTGGCAGTGCAGCCGGCGCAGCGGGGCTCCGCTGTCGGCGCCACGCGCCGCGGACAGCAGCTCCTGTGCGGCGGACAGCGGTTCACGCCGGGCGAGCCACTGCTCGATCTCGGCCTGCGCGGCGGCCGGGGGGAAGTCGGCGGTGCCGTCCAGCAGGGCGTCCGCGCCCTTGTCCGTCAGCTCGCCGACCGCCGGGGCGGAGAAGCCCGCCTCGATCAGCCGGGCGCGCAGTCCGTACAGACCGAGCGGTGTAAGGCGCACCACCCCGTAGCGCGACACGTCCATGTCGTCGGCGGCGGGCGGCTCCTCGGCGGCGTCCGCCATCAGGGCCTCGTCGACCGGCTGGAACTCGACGAGGCCGATGGGCTCCAGCAGCCGGAACTGGTCGTCGAGCCGCATCATGGCGTTCGAGACCTGTTCCAGGACGTCGTTGGTGGGCTCGCCCATGTCGTCGGGCAGGATCATCGAGGCGGCGAGCGCGGGCAGCGGCACCGGCACCTCGCCGAGCGCGTCCTCGCCGACGGTCAGCAGATACAGGTTGCCGAGCACCCCGTCGAGGAAGTCGGACTCCGCCTCGGGGTCCCAGTCCAGGGCGGCGAGATCGATCTCGCCCTCCCCGTCCATGGCGTCGACGAGATCGCCGAGGTCGGGCACGCTCGCGTCGGCCAGCACGGTGTCGAGCGCGCCGAGCCAGACGCCGAGGACGTCCTGCGGGGCGCCGGAGGTGAGCAGGGCGAGGTCCTCGCCCGTGCCGACGGTGCCCTCCTCCTCGTCGACGACCTCGACGAGCCCGGCGTCGACGGCCACCCGCCAGGCCTCGCCGGCGAGGGCGGCGGCCTCGTCGCCGGACAGGCCGAGAACGCCGGCGGCCTCGGGAAGCTGTTCCTCGACGAGTTCGCCCCCCGCTCCGACGCGGGTGGCGGGGCCCGCCCAGCGGGCCAGCCGCGCGGCGCGGGAGAGCAGCGGCGCGGCGAGCGCGGCCCGCGCGAGCTGCGCCTCGGAGTGCAGCCGCACGGGCGGCAAGGAAGAGCTGTCTGACATCGGCTGAGTTCTCCTCCGAACAACCACGACGAGCAGGGCAAGCGGTTCAGGCGAGTTGTCGCCCGGAGCCGCGCCGGACGGTGGCGGGCACCGTCGGCCACGGCGGGCGCCGGACCCCGCCGGGCGCCCGCGGACCCGGAGATCCGAAGGCGGCCCGGGACGTCCGTGCCAACTGCTCAGCCTAGACGGATTTCCACCCATGCCGCCCGGTTCATGTATCCGACAGGTCTCGTACACCGCCGAAACCTTGACAACTCCCCTCGCTACACACGAGATTGACGCGCGTAGAAGTTCAACGGCCGTGTGGCCCAAGCCCTTCTACGCGCGTCACTGGCCCGCAAGCAGGTCGCGCTCCCCCCACCGTCCACCCTCGTCCCGGCGCTCATGAACGTCCCCGGAGGGATTCCCTTGCCGAGCAAGAGAACCGCGCGCATCGGCGCGCTGACCGTCGCCGCGGTCTGTTCCACCGTCTCCGCCGTGGTGCTCACCACCCCGGCCCAGGCGGACACCGTCCACATCCACGACATCCAGGGCACCACCCGGACGTCCCCCCTCGCGGGCACGAAGGTCACGGACGTGGCCGGCATCGTCACCGGCGTGCGGACCTATGGTTCGTCCAAGGGCTTCTGGTTCCAGGACCCCACCCCTGACGCGGACCCCGCCACCAGTGAGGGCGTCTTCGTCTTCACCAGCTCCACCCCCAAGGTCGCCGTCGGCGACTCGGTCACGGTGACGGGCACGGTCTCGGAGTACGTCCCGGGCGGCGTCTCCACCGGCAACCAGTCCGTGACGGAGATCGGCAAGCCGACGGTCACCGTCGTCTCCAGCGGCAACGCCGTCCCGGCCGCGACGGTCGTCGACGCGAAGTCCGTGCCGGACCTCTACACCCCCGCGGGCGACACCGCCGCGAGCGGTTCGGTCAACGCTCTGCCCCTGGACCCGAAGCAGTACGCCCTGGACTACTACGAGTCCCTTGAGGGCATGAACGTCCAGGTCTCCGACGCCCGCGTGGTCACCGCCACGGACCCGTACGCGGAGCTGTGGGTCACGGTGAAGCCGCACGAGCACGCCACCCGCCGGGGCGGCTCGCTGTACGGCTCGTACACCTCGCAGAACACCGGCCGGATACAGGTCCAGTCGCTCGGCGCGACCGCCGACTTCCCGGCCGCGAACGTCGGCGACAAGCTCACCGGCACCACCGCGGGTCCGCTCGACTACAACCAGTTCGGCGGCTACACGCTGGTCGCCGGCCAGCTGGGCACCCTGCAGAAGGGCGGCCTGGAGCGCGAGACCACGCACAAGCAGGCGCGCGGCGAGCTGGCGGTGGCGACGTACAACGTCGAGAACCTGGACCCGTCCGACGCCACGTTCGCGGCTCACGCGTCCGCGATCGTGAACAACCTGCAGTCGCCCGACATCGTGTCCCTGGAGGAGATCCAGGACAACAACGGCGCGACGGACGACGGTACGGTCGCCGCCGACCAGACGGTGAACAAGCTGATCGACGCGATCGTCGCGGCGGGCGGCCCGAAGTACGACTGGCGCTCCATCGACCCGGTCAACGACCAGGACGGCGGCGAGCCCGGCGGCAACATCCGCCAGGTCTTCCTGTTCAACCCCGAGCGGGTCTCGTTCACGGACCGCGCGGGCGGCGACTCCACGACCGCCGTCGGCGTCACGAAGGTGCACGGCAAGGCGCAGCTCACCGCGTCCCCCGGCCGCATCGACCCGGCCAACACGGCCTGGACGAGCAGCCGCAAGCCGCTCGCGGGCGAGTTCGTCTTCCGCGGCCACACCGTCTTCGTGATCGCCAACCACCTCAACTCCAAGGGTGGTGACCAGGGGCTGACCGCGCAGTACCAGCCCCCGACGCGCAGCTCGGAGGTCCAGCGGCACGCCCAGGCGACCGTGGTGAACGCCTTCGTCGACGAGATCCTGAAGACGCAGAAGAACGCCGACGTGCTCGCCCTCGGCGACATGAACGACTTCGAGTTCTCGGACACCGCCAAGATCCTGGAGGGTGACGGCGAGCTCTGGTCGGCGATCAAGTCGCTGCCGAAGAGCGAGCGTTACACGTACGACTATCAGGGCAACCAGCAGGTCCTCGACCAGATCCTGGTCAGCCCGTCGATTCGCAGGGGCTGCGACTTCGAGTACGACAGCGTGCACATCAACTCGGAGTTCTCCGACCAGATCAGCGACCACGACCCGCAGGTACTGCGGTTCCGTCCGTAGTCGCCGACCACTGATCGGCGGCCGGCGATCACCGGCCGCTGATCGAGGGCCACTGGCCACCGGCTGCTGATGGCCGGCTGGCTGGCTGGCTGGCTGGCTGGCTGGCTGGCTGGCTGGCTGGCTGGCTGGCTGGCTGGCTGGCGATCGTCGGCCACTGGTCACCGGTCGCTCCGGTACGCGAGAGCCCGGCCCCGTCGTCCGGGGGGCCGGGCTCTTCGCCTGCGCGGACCTCGGCGTCGGCGCGCGGGTCAGCCCGCGGGTCAGCCCGCGGGTCAGCCCGCGAAGACCCCGTCGAGCCAGCCGGTCCAGGCCGTCTCGTTGCCCTTGGCGTCGGCGTCGGGCGCGAAGTCGTGGACGCTGATGCCGACCGGCGCGCCCCAGCGGTTGCGCCCGAAGAAGCGGATGAGCGCGCTGTCGGTGCGCAGCCCGATGAAGTACGGGTTGCGGTAGTCCAGCACGGCGTCGAAGGCCTGGCCGCCGGGTCCCTCGGCCCGCACCCGCGCGCCCTCGGCGGTGTCGTCCGCGAGGCCGAGCGCCCGTCCGACGGCGGCGAAGGCGTCGTCGGCGGTGGACGCGCCGGGTCCCTGGAAGGTCGCGAAGGCGACCGGGCGGCCGGCGAAGTGGGTCACGTACTCGCGCAGGGTGTGCAGATAGAAGTCGGTGTGCTTGTCGGCACCGTCGTACTGGTTGTCCCAGTCGTCGGTGAAGATGCCGCTGTGCACGTACCGCACCCAGGAGCGCCGGCCGTCGTCGCGGGCCTCGATGGTGTGGTCGATCTGGTTGAGGCTCTGCGTCGGGAACGGGACGTCCTCGGTGCGGACGGTCAGCCGGTGCGGCGGGTCCCAGGCGGTGATGATGCTGCCGAAGGGACCGGCGCCGCCCTGGCGGGGCTCGTACTCCACGGGCCACAGCCAGCCGCCGCTGCCGCTGGTGATCGCCTCCCACATCCGGGCGGGCGGAACGTCGACCTCGTACTCGCGGGCGATCTCGAATTCCTTGGGCATGATGATGACTCCTGAATGATCAGTGGGCGGCTTCGCGGCCCGCGTTTGTTTCCACGTCTTGAGATGCTTCCACGGCCCGAGGTCCTGCCGCGGCTTCGGCCTCCGGCGGCGCCTCGGCGTCGGCCGCGGCTTCGGTGCGCGCCACGGCTCCGGGCCCGGCCACGGCTTCGGGTCTGACCGTGGGGTGGACGGCCACGACGATCCGGTGCGGACGCCCGCCCTCCCCGTCGCCGTCGTGGTACTTGCGGATGAGCGCGCCGACCCCGGCCGTCAGCTCCTCGATGAACGCGGCCCGGTCGGCGGCCGACGCGAACGTCACCTCGCCGTCGAGCGCGTACGTCGCCAGTCGCTTCCGGGCCTTCGCGGCGCCCGTGACGAGCGAGCCCACGTCCCGGACCAGCCGGGCGCCGAGCGCGAGCAGCCAGCGGGCGGACATCTGGTCCCGGAAGCGGTCCGGATCGGGCTGCACGGCGGCAAGCGCGAGCGGGGAGATCACGTACGACGCGGCGGTCGCGCGCATCAGCCGCTCGGTGACATTGCCCTTGCGACGCTCGCCCGCCAGCTCGACGAGGCCGTGCCGCTCCAGCGTCTTGAGGTGGTAGTTCACCTTCTGCCGGGGCAGACCGACCTTGCCGGCCAGCATGGCGGCCGATGCGGGTCCGACACCCAGTTCGGCCAGCAGCCGGGCCCGTATGGGGTCCAGCGACACGGCGGCGGCCTCGGCGTCCTCGATTACGGTCACGTCCAACATGACTCCACCCTCCCACCGAACAATTTTTTTGTCCAGGCGACTCGAATCGTCGGCTGGTCGTACGACCTGGATGCCCCCGGTGGGCTTCAGCGGCGCGATCCGGGCAACACGCCAGGCATGGGCGAGAAGCGACCGGAATCGAAGCGGCGGGCTCTTCCGGACACGGGGATGGGGACGGGGACGGGGCCCGACACCGGCGCGGGAGGGGGCGCAGGGGCGGGGGCCGGCAGGGGCACCGGCAGTGAAGCGGATAGGGGCACGGGAACGGGCTCGGGCTCGGCGGCGGCGGGATCCGGGGAGAGGACCGGATCCGGGGAGAAGAACGGCCCGGTCCGACTGCCCGCGCGAGCGTGGTGGTCCGTGGCATGGCGCACCGTGAAGGAGTTCCGGGACGACGAACTCGCCGACCGGGCGGCCGCGTTGACCTACTACGGCGTACTGTCGCTGTTCCCCGCCCTGCTCGTGGTGGTGTCGCTGCTGGGTGTCATGGGGCAGCGCGTCACCGACGAACTCCTGGACGGCGTAGGGGACTTGGCCCCGGGCCCGGCACGCGAGATCCTGCGGGACGCGGTCGCGCAACTGGGCGACAGCGGCGGTACCGGCGGGGTGCTGGCGATCATCGGCCTGTGCACGGCGCTGTGGTCCGCGTCCGGGTACGTCGGCGCGTTCATCCGCGCGTCCAACGCGGTGTACGACCTGCCGGAGGGCCGGCCGGTCTGGAAGGTCACACCGCTGCGGCTGGGGCTCACCGTCACGCTGATGGTGCTCCTCACCGGGAGCGCGGTCATCGTGGTGTTCACCGGGCCGCCGGCCGAACGGGCCGGTACCGCGATCGGGCTCGGCGACGCGGCGATCACGGCATGGTCGATCGCCAAGTGGCCCGTCCTGCTGGTCTTCGTCGAGCTGATGATCGCGCTGCTCTACTGGGCCGCTCCCAACGTCTCCGGCCGCGGCTTCCGTTGGTTCAGTCCGGGCAGCGTCGTCGCCACCCTGATCTGGCTGGCCGCGTCCGCCGGGTTCGCCGTGTACGCCGCCGGCTACGGCTCGTACAACAAGACGTACGGCACGCTCGCGGGCGCCATCATCTTCCTCGTGTGGCTCTGGCTCACCAACCTGGCCATCCTGCTGGGCCTGGAGTTCGACGCGGAGGTCGCCCGCCAGCGCGCCATGACCCACGGCCGGCTCCCGACCGAGGAGCCCTACGTCGAACCCCGGGACACCCGCGCATGGCCCCCGCGGCTGCGGGCACTGCGGGCGGCCCGGGAGAAGGTGGACAGCGGGATCGTGCCGCTGCCCGAGAGGGCTGGGCGGGACGCCGCCGAGCGGGTGTGACGGCGCGGGGCCGGGGCGTTCCCGCGAGGCGGCGAGGCGAGGCGGCGGGGCGATGGCGGGGCGAGCCGTCCGGACCGGCGTCGGCCGGGGACATGAGGGCGGGACGGCCGGGCGGTCGACAAGTCGGACGGCAGAGGGGTAGGGGGCGGGCGGTCGTCCGGCCCACGATGCGGCAGCGGGCCGGGGTCCGGTCCGCCGCCGCATCATTCCCCTCCAGCTCCGCCGACGGATCTCAACGGTGCCGTCGATGACCGCTGTACCGCCCTCGGAGCAGGTTCACGGCGAGCACGAGGCAGAGGTAAGGAGTTCTCGCCGCTCGCCGTTCTCGCCCATGGAGGCTCTGGTACCCGGACCGGACGCGGCTATCCCTGCGGTCCCCGATCACGAAGTCGGGCCAACTGGCTCTGGAACCAGTCGAGTCGGGCCTGGAGAAGCGCCGCCTCGGCGACCAGCTCCGGCACCCCGAGAGCGGCGGCGACGACCGCGGGACCACCGGCCGCCCGGACCCGCAGCCCCTCCCCGGCCAGCCGCGCGAAGGAGGCGAGCGAGAGCGACGTACGGCCCCGTACGCAACCCGCGCAGGCGGCCGTCAGGGCGCGCCAGCCCGGACGCCCCCAGCCCGCGTCGGCCAGCGACTCGGCCACGGCACCGCAGCCACAGGGGCCGACGGCGGCACCGCGCACCCGCTGGCGGGCGTACCGGAAGCCGCGTTCGAAGCGGATGTAGGCGCCGAGTACGGAGACTTCGAGGAGGACGGCCGCCCGGTGCTCCGCGGTGCACAGCATCGCCTCGGCGGCGGAGGACTCCAGCACGCAGTGGAAGCCGCAGTCGCAGCGGCGGTGCGGCGCGCGGTGCCGCCGCCCGTAGACACAGCGGGCCTCGTCCAGCACTCCGTACGGCAGCGCGCCGCCCAGCGACACTCCGGTGAACCCGGCCCTGGTGCCGTCCTGGGACAGCACCGGGTGGGCGATCTTGTATCCGGTCGGCGGCTCCGTCGGGCGTTCCTCGGGGAGCCGCAGCCTCATCGGCCGGCCGGAACCTCATCGGGCACGGATGCCTCCGACTCCTCGACGATCCGGGGGAGTTCGAAGGTGTCCTCGTCCGCGTGGGCCCGTTCCTCCGCGACTCCGGTGGCGAGTGCCTTGCCGAGCCTCATGACGCCTCCCATGACCTGCGGTCGGTGACCTTCCGGTCCATGGTGACCCATGAAGGGCGGAACGGTACATAGGGCCTCGGGCCGAGGACCCGACAGCACCTCTCAGCAGTGCTTAGCGATATGCGGTAGAAGATTTAAGTGGAGCTGTACGGTCATCGCGCCGAGACTGCTCGTATGACGAACTCCGACCGGTCTCCGGCGCCCTTCGGCCGGGCGCTCTGCGCGATGATCACACCGTTCACCGAGGCGGGCGCGCTCGACCTCGACGGCGCCGGGCGCCTCGCCGACCGCCTGGTGCGCGGGGGCTGCGACGGCCTGGTGCTGAACGGAACCACCGGCGAATCGCCGACCACCTCGGACGCGGAGAAGTCCGCGCTGGTACGCGCGGTCCGCGAGGCGGTCGGCGACCGGGCCCGCCTGCTCACCGGCGTCGGCTCGTCCGACACCCGGCACACCGTCGAACTCGCCCTGGCGGCCGGGGAGGCGGGCGCGGACGGCGTACTCGTCGTCACCCCGTACTACTCGAAGCCGCCGCAGGACGCGCTGGAGGCACACTTCACCGAGGTCGCGGACGCGTCCGAACTCCCGCTCATGCTCTACGACATCCCCGGCCGCACCGGCACCCGCATCGAACCCGACACGATGATCCGGCTCGCCGCGCACCGCCGGATCGTGGCCGTGAAGGACTGCGCGTACGACCTGCTCGGCACCCAAAGAGTGCTGGCCCGAACGGAGTTGGCGTACTACGCGGGCTGCGACGAGCATGCGCTCGCCCTGTACGCGGTGGGCGGCGCCGGGTACGTCAGCACGGTGGCGAACGTCGTACCGGGCCTGATGCGCGCGGTGCTCGACGCGTTCGACGGCGGCGACACGGCGGGGGCGGCCCGGCTGATGCGGCGGGCCCTGCCGCTGATCGAGGCGACGACGGGGGCGGGACTGCCCGGCACGGTCACCGCGAAGGCGCTGCTGGCCGCGCTCGGGCTGCCGGCCGGCCCGGTCCGGGCACCGCTGCGGCCCGCCGACCGGGAGACGGCCGACGGGCTGCGGGCGGTGCTCGCCGAGGTCGCGGACGAGTTCACGGACGAGTTCACGGTGGTCTGGTGAGCGGCCGGCGAGGAAGGCTCAGCGATCGGCGAAGACGGGCTCCCAGCGCCCCACCGAGTCGTCGGTGCCCCGGAGGAAGCCGCTGAGCGGCACCTCCTTGTCACTGCCGATGGTGACCAGCACCAGCCGATTGTGGAACTCGTTCTTGTCGCCCTTGGCGATGTCCCAGGCGATCAGGGACTTGTCGTCGGCCCAGACGAGCAGCATCTGGCCGCGGACCTCGGCCAGGTGCTTGCCGGTGTGCGGGTCGAGGATCCACGAGGAGGTGTGCCACTTCTTGCCCGCGAACTCCCCGGCGAGCCGGGTGCCGTCGGGCGACAGGCCGGCCGCGACGGTGTTGTACCGCTCCCCCTCGGGCACGCCCACCTCCCGGCCGGACGCGTCGTAGAAACGAACGGTGGGCGCGCCCGACTGCCTGCCCGTGACGGTCCTCCCGTCGCGGCAGAACTCGAAGTCCTGGCGGAGGTTGATCTCGTGGCCCTGGTTGTCCCGTTGCACCCCCACCGCGGCCCACGAGCCCTTCCCCGACGCCACGTCGAAGACGTAGAACCCGGTGCGGGAGGACATCACCGGCACGGGGATGCCCTCGGCGCCCGTTCTCGTCATGATGTCGGGATTCTCTTCGTACGTCGTCGCGACGAGTTTCGTGCCGTTGCGCGAGAACTCCAGCCCTCCCACTGGGTGGTCGACCGGGATCCACCGCTCGACCTTGCCGCTAGCGATGTCGAGCAGGCCGATCCGGCGCACGGGCAGGTGCTGCTCCAGTACGGCGGCGGTCCGCAGGCCGGGGGCCACCGCGACCCACGACCACCGGGTGTCCTTCTTGTAGTGGCCGGACTTCGGGTCGAGCAGCCAGTAGGTGCGCATCCTGATGCCCTTGTGGGCGGTCCGCCAGTCGGTCTTCTGGGTGTAGTACGCGGCCATGGCCGTACGCCCGGCCGCGACCAGCGAGCGCACCGGCGACTGCGCCGGGTGCGCGGCCGTCGGAGCCTTCGGCTTGGGGTCCACCTTTCCCAGGGGGCGTACGTCGTGTCCACCGGACTCCAGCCGCGGCACCCCGACCGCCGCGGTGACCGCCGCGGCGACGGCGACCGCGACGGACGCGATGCGCCGGGTCCGGCGGCGCCTGCGCACGGTCAGGACCCGGTCGGCGAGGCCGGGGCCGGGTGGCGGCTGTTCGGCGGCCTGCTCGCGCAGCGTCTCGCCCAGCAGTTCCTCGATGTTCACGGCCGTACCTCCACGGGCGAGTAGTCACGGGACGACGGCCGTTCACCGGCGGCGGGGGCTAGCGCGGCGAGTTCGGGCGCGAGGACGCGCAGCCGGGCCAGGGAGCGGTGGGCGGTGGACCGCACGGTGCCCACGGAACAGCCCAGCAGCCGGGCCACGTCGGCCTCCGGCAGGTCCTCGAAGTAGCGCAGCACCAGGACGGTGCGCTGGCGCGCGGTGAGCCGGGACAGTGCCTCGCGCATCACCAGGCGCAGGTCGACGGCGGCCGCCGTGTCGGCGCCAGGCGGACCGGTCTCCGGCGGATGGGCGACGCTGACCTCGCGTCGCCGCCACTTCAGTCGCCAGCGGCTGATCTGCTGACGGTAGAGCACCTGCCGTACGTACGCCTCGGGTTCGTCGATGCGGTGCCAGCGACCGGCGGCCTTGGCCAGGGCACCCTGCAACAGGTCCTCCCCCGCGTGCCGGTCACCGCCGCTGAGCAGCACGGCGGTCCTCAGCAGGGCTGCGGACCTGCCGGCCACGAACTGTCTGAAGCTTTCGAGCCCTTCGGCATCCATCGTCACCTTCTCTGCCTCGACGGGCTTCGTGTCCCGCCCCTGTACCTGCTGTGACGCGTGCGGCCCCTCGGCGCTATGCCTGCGCCGCAAGAAATTCCACACCTCTCACGACGCGCCCCTGCCCCCTGACGACACACACCGACGCTCCCGGGCATACCTCCCGGGTCGAGCCGAGCCGAACACTCCCGTCCCCGAGCCCGGTCTCCCGTACCGTGACCCGATGAGCCGACCCTTGCTGTTCCTCGACGTCGACGGCCCGCTCAATCCGTACGCGGCCCAGAAGGAGCGTCGGCCCGAGGGATACACGACGATCCGCGTGGCGCTGGAGCCCGGGCGGCCGCTGCGCGTCTGGCTCCACCCCGACCACGGCCGCGCTCTCCTCGGTCTCGGCTACGAGCTGTGCTGGGCCACCACGTGGATGGACGCGGCCAACCGCTGGATCGCCCCCGTGATCGGCCTCCCCGAACTCCCCTACGTCGACTTCACGGGCGCTCTCTTCGCCGAGCGCCCCGACGGCGTCCACTGGAAGACGGAACGCATCGTGGCCCACGCCGAGGGCCGCCCCTTCGCCTGGGTGGACGACGAACAGGGGCCGGCCGACACGGTGTTCGTCACCGCCCGCCATCCCGCCCCCGCACTCCTCCAGCACGTGAACCCCCGACTCGGCCTGCGCGAGCCCGACTTCGAGGCCCTTGCGGCTTTCGCCGCGAGCCTGGACGCGTAGCGAGTGCGCTACCCCGACAGCGCCGTGGGCACCGACCGCGGGCGCGGCCGGGTTCGTGGCCCACTCGATCAACCGCTTAGGGTTTCCCCATGCCGAACACACTCCGTCTGGAGGAGATCACTCCGGACAACATGGACGCCGCCATCGGCGTGCGGGTCCGTCCGGAGCAGGAGCACTTGGTCGCGCCGGTCGTGAAGTCGCTGGCCGAGGCGTATGTCCATCCCACAACAGCCTGGCCCCGTCTCATCCTTGACGACGGCAGACCTGTCGGCTTCCTCATGGCCTTCCTCGGCATCGACTGGCTGGGCGACGGATCGGGCACGGACATCCGTTCCGGGCTCTGGCGTCTCAACATCGCCGCCGGTGCGCAGGGGCGGGGTTACGGCCGCTTCGCGGTCGAGTCCGTCGCTGCCGAGATCCGCAGCCGCGGCGGCACCCGGATGACGACCACCTGGCATCCGGGGAAGGACGGTCCGGAGGATTTCTACCTGCGGCTCGGCTTCCGTCCGACCGGCGAGACGAGCGGGAGTCAGACGGTCGGCGAGCTGGACCTGCCCTAGCCCAGGCCCCGGTGTCTCCGGAACGCTCCTGGAGCGGCGCTCACGCACGAGCGCCCTCCCGGGCGGCCCAGGGGCCGTGGAAGGGCGCTCGATGACGACCGGCGTCAACAGCCGGCGTCGACAACCGACATCAACTGCCGACAGTTCAGCAGCAGTTCAGCGCGACGACCGTTCAGGCGGTGGCGACTCAACGCCGCCGGTGATCAGTTGTGGCTGTTCTGATTGCGCTGCAGGTCAGGGGGTCAACTTGCCCCGTGGGCCGTATCGGGGCCGTCTTCGGTGCTCTCCGGGTCCCGGAAGACCCGGTCGACGGCGGCCCAAGTGCGCGCCTCGCTGTTCGGCATCAGGTGCGTGTACCTCCGGAGGGTGAGGCTCGGGTCGCGATGGCCGAGGTACTCGCTCAGGGCCTTGATGCTCTCCCCCGCGTCCAGGAGCACGGAGGCGCAGAAGTGGCGGAGGGCATGCATGCCGTTCTCCCGACCGAGGGGGATGCCGGCGGCGCCAGAGTTCGAACCTGGGCAGGCTAAGACGTCGTTACCTTTGGTGACTGCCTGATCCCTTTCAAACCTCTCGGCGCGCTGCCGGTACCAGTAACGGTCTGTACCCTGCGCCAGGCCCCCCAAGGCAGTGGCATGTGGCCTCGTTCGAGGCCACATGCCGTCAGGCAAAGGCTGCCGGTACCTGGTGTTCTTCCGGCCCTGACGTCCCGGCCCGGGTGTCAGCGATCATCGCGGCGCAGCTTGTACCGCCATACCTCGTCGAGGTCATACTCGTATGGGGCGCCGGGCGGCGCCGGGGGAAGACGACCTGCGCCTTCCACGCACCGCTCGTCGTCATGGAGGGCGAGCCCGTACACGGCGACGACCCGGACCTGGCGGATTGGATCGTCCAGTAGCTCTGCCATGCCGTCGGCGAGGGTGGGATCGCGGCTCCTGCCGTCGGCGACCGTGTGGCAGGCCCGCTGCCGCACCTCTGCGTCAGGGTCGGTCATCAGACCCAGCAACGTCTCCCGGATGACGGGGGAAAAGGCCCGTGACCACTGGTCGAAGGCGGAGGCTACCGCGCGCCGCACCCGGACGTCGGGATGGCTGTCGTATGGCAGGAGGGCTGCGTCGGCGCGCGGGTCGGCGTGGTCGGCGAGGCCGACCAGCACCTCGGTGAGCACGGCGGCGTCACTTTCCCGGCCCGACCAGTCGACGAAGAGCTCCAGGGCGGGGCCCGCGAAGGGTTCCTCGTCGCTCTCGTCGAACAGATGGGTCAGTCGCAACACCTCTGCACCGAACAGCCGGTGAGCCGGGTCTGGGTGGACGCGCAGGGCCGCAGCGGCGTCCCAGGTGTCCTGGTCGCGGCGGTTCGCCAAAAGGATGGTGGAAGTCAGCCATACGGCGTGCTGCTGGTCGGGGCGGGTCAGTGCGCGGTCCATCAGTTCCTCGAAGGAGGTCTGGACGTCGAGCGTGGCCTCCAGATGCGTGAGGATCGCCGCATGCCCGTCGCGCACTGTCAGCCCACCGAGGGAGAGCTCGTTGACGACCGTGAACTCGTCGTCCTGGACGCGGGTCCGAGCCAAGGGGCCCTGCGCGCCGGTACGGCGCCGCAGTTCCGCTTCGGTACCCATCTCATGCCAGTGCTGGGCGAGGTTCTGCATTTCCAGTAGCTCGGCCTTGCGCTGACGCCACCGGGACTCATCGTGCAAGACCGCCTCGACCAGCGTCGGCGAGCCCGAGTCGACGGCCTTGCGCAATGGCGGCACACCGTCCGGTCCGTACTGCTCGGGGTCGGCACCATGCTCGGCCAGTAGACGGGCGGCGGTTCCGGCGTACAACTCGATCGCCAGGCATAGTGCTGGTGTTCCGCGTTCGTCATGCACGTCGGGGTCGGCGCCTGCCAGGAGCAGGTTTTCCATAGCGTCGGTGTCCCTGGCCCGTACTGCAGATATCAGGAAAGGGTCGAAGTACACTTCGCCGCTCATATCCACACCAGTGCTCACGCCCATGCCCCCGTCACATTCTGGCCGCTCGTCAGTCTAGGACGTCACCCTTTGGCAAGTCGGCGGTGGCCGATGAGAGCTGCGGCAATGCCGACGAAGGCGAGGAAGTGCTCAGCTTTGCGCTCGTAGCGGCGGTGCAGGCAGCGGCAGCCGGCCAGCCAGGACACGGTGCGCTCCACCACCCAGCGGTGGCTGCCCAGCCGCTGGGAGGACTCGATGCCCTTGCGGGCGATGCGGTGGTGAACGCCGCGTTGGCGGAGCCATCGGCGCAAGTGGTCGTAGTCGTATCCCTAAGCCGGCAGATTTACAGACTGCCCGACGCACCGAAAGCTTACGGGGCCACGATAACTCGCCCCATGGCAACTCCCGCCCAAAGTCGTTCCGCCGACCGCTCGTTCCCTCGGTCCGCGTAATAGCTTGATGTGCTTGAGAAGGCCGAGCATGTGAAGTGTCAGTGCTATGCGAGTCCACTGACACAAGGAAAACTATGATGGGTCCGAAGGTCCCGGAGAAAGAGGAGGAACCGGGGTGACGAACTGATCAATATCGACCCCCCGTGATCTTAGATACTCTTCCGCATGGTCGGCCAGACGTCGGTAATGCGGCCACGTGGGGATGCCCGACCAGAACGAATCTCGATGCTGAAGAAAAGGGCCGGCGGCATATTTCATTCTGGCCAGAGAGGGGGCCCAAAGATCTAGAATTTCCTTCTCGCTCACGTACTTCTTATGACAGTACAGGCCTGCTATATCGAGCGACGCCAGAGCCCGGTTCGCGCTGGCGTAGTCGGCCTCACTTAAATCTTCCACTCGACCGACTCGCGCGTGGAGTTGAAACAGAACGCGTCTGCCATTTTGCAGTTCAGGGCTAACCAGCAGCTCGTGAAGTTTTAGAAAGATATCTCGCTTATCTTTGCGTCTACTTACGAAAAGCGAGATGAAGCTAACGATGACGGCAACACTCGAAATGACGATTGACAGCATTCTCTTCCAGCCTCGATCGGAAATTTCTCACTGTTGCATGACCCTGCGGCAGACGGAAAAATGCGGGCCGTGGGGCATCGTCCATTGTGCCTGTCGCAGCACTTATCGCGGCAACGATTGACCATCTTGAGCCCTCTGGGCGTATAGACGCCTGCCGGTGGCTGGGCGCCTCTTCCTGCTCGAACTCCCAGAACGGGTGTCGTTGCGTGCCACGGCCGTGCCACATCGTGCGGTCAACCACGGTCAACGACGGTTCGCGGCAGCCCAGAGATGCCGCCGAGCTGGGGACTCTCCGAACCAGGGGTGACCTGCGCAGTCCAACAGCCCTACACGTCCGCCCTTACAAAGCTGCGGTACCCGGTCTGCCGCTGGGACTCACGTGAGCAGCCAGTACTCTGCGCCCAACTAGCCCGCCGACCTTGGAGGCTCCGTGGCCCATGCCGCCCTCACCGAACCGGATCAGCTGTGGTCGGCACCGGAGGTCTTGTCGCGCCCGAGCCCGGTGCCGGCGGCGGCCGGGGTCTACGGGTGGCACTTCGAACAGGCGCCCTGTGCGGATCTCACGGCCGGGCGCCTGCTCTACGTCGGTATAGCCCCGCGGTACATGGCGAACCGGACCAGCACACAGAACCTGCGCAAGCGCGTGCGGTATCACTACCGAGGCAACGCGGCCGGATCGACGCTTCGCCTCACCCTTGGTTGCCTGCTCGGGATCGAGCTCCGTCGAGTAGGCAGGAGCGGGACGCGCATGACCTTCGGCAAGGCCGGGGAAGCCGCCCTCAGTCAGTGGATGGCGGGGAACGCCCGAGTGTGCTGGATCGAGCACGACGAACCATGGACCATGGAGTCGGAGTTCATCTCTCAACTCGACCTGCCTCTGAACCTCGACCAGAACCGCCACAACCCGTTCCACGGTCGGCTCACGGAAGTGAGATCCCAAGCCCGTCAGCGGGCACGCGAGTTGGCCGTCAGTGCATGACCCGTCGGGCTGACACAACGTCGGCCAACGATGGTGCACCGAAGCGGCCACAGCCGGATCCGCGAGCGACCATCGAGCCCCGTTCCGACACGCCGCACCGCGCAGCGAGCGAACTCAGAGGGCAGACGTCAACGCACGAGCGCCCTCCCGGGCCGTGGAAGGGCGCTCGATGGTGACCAACGTCGACAGGTGCCGACAGCTCGGCAGCAGGTCAAAGCAGTGATCGATTGGACGGCCGCATGCCACGGCCGCCGGTGATCAGTTGTGGCTGTGCAGGACCTCGTTCAGGCCGCCCCACACCGCGTTGTTCGGGCGTGCCTCGACCGTTCCGGTGACCGAGTTGCGACGGAAGAGGATGTTCGAAGCCCCGGACAGCTCGCGGGCCTTGACGATGTCGCCGTCGGGCATCGTCACCCGCGTGCCGGCGGTGACGTACAGCCCGGCCTCGACCACGCACTCGTCGCCGAGGGCGATGCCGACGCCCGCCTCCGCGCCGACGAGGCAGCGCTCACCGATGGTGATGCGGACGTTGCCGCCACCCGAGAGGGTGCCCATGGTGGACGCGCCACCGCCGATGTCGGAACCGTCGCCGACGACGACTCCGGCGGAGATGCGGCCCTCGACCATGGACGTGCCGAGCGTGCCCGCGTTGAAGTTCACGAAGCCCTCGTGCATGACGGTCGTGCCCTCGGCGAGGTGCGCGCCGAGGCGTACCCGGTCGGCGTCGGCGATGCGGACGCCCTTGGGCGCGACATAGTCCGTCATGCGCGGGAACTTGTCGATGGAGGTCACCTGGAGGTGCAGGCCCGCGGCGCGCGCGTTCAGCCGGACCTTCTCGATGTCGTCGACGGCGACCGGACCGAGCGAGGTCCAGGCCACGTTGGTGAGCAGGCCGAACACGCCGTCCAGGTTCTGGCCGTGCGGCTTCACCAGGCGGTGCGAGAGGAGGTGCAGACGCAGGTAGGCGTCGTGCGCGTCGAGCGGCTTGTCGTCCAGCGACGCGATGACCGTACGGACCGCGACCACCTCGACGCCCCGGCGGGCGTCCGGGCCGATGGCCTGCGCGGCTCCCTCGCCGAGCAGTTCCACGGCGCGCTCGGCGGACAGCCGCTCGGTGCCGGCCGGGCCGGGCTCGGCGGAGAGTTCGGGCGCGGGGAACCACGTGTCGAGAACGGTGCCGTCTGCGGTGAGGGTGGCGAGCCCGGCGGCGACGGCGCCGGTGGTACGAGAAGCAGTCGTGTCGGTCATGGGTAGAACCTAACTTGGCGGGGCCCGCGCGGGCGAACCGGTGCGCGAGCCGTCTCGGCCACCGGGCGCCCGACCGTCCCCGGCCACCCGTCCCCGGCCAGCACCTCGGGCCATCCCCGGCCACCCGTCCCCGGGCTGCCCCGCGTCGCCCGCCGCATCACCCGTCCCGCATGGCCGCCCCGGACCACCCCCGGTCACCGGCCCCGACTACTGGTCGCCGCCCCCGGCCACCGCCCCGGACCGTCCCCCGCCACCCCGCATCACCCTTCCCGCATGGCGGACCGCCCCCGGTCGCCGGCCCCGACTACTGGTCGCCGCCGGTCGCCCCGTCTCCCGGCAGGACCCGGGTCAACACCTCGCGCGTGTATCCCTCGTCGTAGGACGTCCCCGTCAGCAGCACCTGGAGACAGATCCCGTCCAGCAGGGCGACCAGCGCCCGCGCGGTGACCGGATCCGTGCGCCGGGTCAGCGGCTCGACGAGGCTGTCGATCCACTCGGCGGCGACCGGGCGCAGGGCGGGTCTGCGGAGGGCGGCGAGGTAGAGCTCGTACTCCAGCTCCACGCCCGTACGGTCGCCGGCGAGCCATTCGCCGATCAGTCCGGCGAGTTCGGCGGCCAGGTCGGCGCGGGTGTCCTCCAGGGTGCCGCGCGCGGCGACCACCTTGGCGAAGCCCTCGTTCGCCTGGCGCAGGGCGGCGACCATGAGTTCGTCGAGGGTCTTGAAGTGGTACGTGGTGGAGCCGAGCGGCACATCGGCCTCGGCGGCGACGGAGCGATGGCTGAGCCCGGCGATGCCCTTGGCGCCGACGACGCGGATCGCCGCGTCGATGATCCGCTGCCGCCGCTCGGGGTCGTACCGGCGCGCCATCACGGGCCTCCGTCCACCATGCCGGGCACGGTCCCATCCACCATGCCGGGCACAGTGCCAGGCACGGTTGCGTACACCGTGCCGGGCGCGCCCATCAGTGCGCCCCGCCCAGGTTCAGCAGCACGACTCCGCCGATGATCAGCACGAGCCCGGCGGCCTTGGCGACCGTGAGTCCCTCGCCGAGGAACAGCATGCCGATCGCCGCGATGGCCGCGGTGCCGACGCCGGCCCAGATCGCGTACGCCGTGCCGACCGACACCGTCCTCAGGGTCTGCGCGAGCAGCGCGAAGGCGACGACATAGCCGAGGACGGTCAGCAAGGACGGCCACAGCCTGCTGAAACCCTCCGTGTACTTCATCGCGGTGGTCGCGCCGACCTCCGCCGCGATGGCTCCGGCGAGCAGTACGTATCCCATGCGTACAACCGTACACATGCGGCTCGCGCGCTGTGTACAGGTGTCCGCAACTCCCGTCGGCCGCCGGGCTCGTATGGATCCCGTATATGCCATGGGCACCATGAGCCCCAGCGGATATCGTTCGCGATCACAAGGGGGCCGGAGTCGAACAGACTCCCGACAACGTGTGGAGCGCGAGGGGCATGTCGGACAGTTCTGGGTGGGGACCGTCAGGGCCGTCGGGACCGTACGGGGGTGCGCCGGGCGGCCCTTGGGGACCGTACGGGGGTAACCCGGGCGGCTGGCACTGGGCGCCGCCGCGACCGCCCAAGCCGGGCGTGATCCCCTTGGCCCCGCTCGGCGTGGACACGGTCCTCGGCGGGGTCTTCGCCACGATGCGCCGTTACGCGAAGCCGCTGTTCGGGCTCGCCGGGCTGGTCGGGCTGGCGCTGCTGGCCCTGACGCTCGGACTGGGAGGTCTCGCCTACGCCGCGACGACGCACCAGCTGCATCGCATGTTCTCGGCTCCCCGATCGGCCGACTGGACCGATGTACGTGCCGTCCTGATCGCCTTCGGCTCCGTCTGGATCACCGGCCTCCTGGGCGGGCTCGTGGCCGGCGCCTTCGTCCAGGCCTCGTCCGCGGCCACCCTGCACGACGCCGTCCTCGGGCGACCGGCCCGTGTCGGTGCCGTCTGGCGGCGCGCGTGGCCGCGCACCCCGTCCGTACTCGGCGTGATGCTGCTGACGGGCCTGATCGTCCTGGTGCCGATGGCACTGTTCACTCTGCTCTTCGTCCTGGCGGCCCTGTCCATGGCGGGTTCCGATCCCTTCATGGCGCTCGGGACCGGCTTCCTGCTCCTGCTGCTCTCCATGCCGCTGACGCTCTGGCTCTACGTCCTGTTCAGCTTCGCCCCGGCCGCCGCCGTGCTGGAGGGAGCCTCTCCCCTGACGGCGATGCGGCGCTCGGCCCGGCTGATACGCGGCGCGTGGTGGCGCACGTGCGGCATCTCGCTGCTCGGCGGCCTGATCGTGGTGATCGGATCGCTCGTGATCAGGGTGCCGCTCATGATCATGGCCCCGACCCCGCGGTACGACCCCTCGGCGCCGCCGCCAACACGTATGTCGGACTTCTTCGCCCAGGCCGTACCCGATCTGGGCCCCTACCTGGTGGTCACGGTGATCACCAGCATCGTCACCCAGCTGCTCTCGATGGTGCTGCTGCCCCTGGTGAGCAACCTGCTGTACATCGATCAGCGCATCCGCCGGGAGGGCCTGGCGGACGTGCTGATACGCGCGGCCGCGGCTCCCGAGGCGCACGGCGGACCGGAGACACCCGGCTCAGTCCACTAGCGAGCTCTTCGGCCGCAGCACGCAGAACTCGTTGCCCTCGGGGTCGGCGAGGACGACCCAGCTCACGTCCTCGCCCTGCCCGACGTCGGCCCGGCGCGCCCCGAGGGCGAGGATCCGCTCGACCTCGGCGGCCTGGTCGTCCGGCGCGAGATCGATGTGGAGCCGGTTCTTGACGGTCTTGCGCTCGGCGACCGGTACGAAGCAGAGTCCCGGCGGCGCGTGCGCGTCCGAGCCGATGACGATCTCGTCCTCCGCCTCGAACAGCACGCGCCAGTCGAGGACTTGGCACCAGAAACGGGCCAGCGCGGGCAGGTCGTGGGCGTCGACGACGAGGTGGTGGAAGGAGACAGCCATGAACGGCAGTCTCCCCCGGAGCGAGGAGGGCCGCCACCAGACAGAGGAGGGCGACGAGAGGCCGCACGGAATCGCCCAGGAGGCCGGCCGTCACGCCCCGACGAGGCCGAGCGGCGACCGCGCGCCGCGCCCGTCGGACGAACCCCGGAAACCGGGTCCTGCCCCGCGCGACCCCACCGCACCGCGTCCCAGTGCGCCTCCGCAGCGCAGGACCGGCTCACAGCCGGCTCACCGCCAGTACTCAGCTCCGCCCAACTCCCCCGACTCTGGGGGCAATTCTCCGAGAACGTGGCACGTGATTCCCGGTTTCGGTGCGGGAAACGACTGCTCAGAAGTCACCGGTTCCACTACTGTTTCACCGGTCGCACACCTGGTCTCCATGACCGTCCCGCTCCGTGTGCCCACACCCTCCCCACCCCTCGCGTCGCCCTCTCACGCGCTCGCCCTCCCCGCTTAGGAACGCGTATGCCAGAAGTGGCGCCCGGATCCGGGCCCGACCACCCCGCCCCCTCCAGGGAGATAGTGCCCTGGCGCCCCACCCCGCGCGGCGCGCCCTACCCGGTGCCGACCGATCTCGTTCCCGTACTCCCGGCCCCCTGGGACGCGGCCAGGCCGGACGACGAGGGCAGGCTGCCCGGGACACGTCGGCTCTGGCTGGCCGGCGGGCTCGCCGTGGTCGTGGCCGTTGCCGCCGTCGTCGTGATCTCCGTACAGACGAACCGTTCTGACGATCCGTCACAGAGTCGCGCGGAGAACAGGACCACGGCCGACACGATGAACCCCTTCCTCCCCGGCGCTCCCGCCGGAGCGAGCTCGGCGCCGGCCGGCAAGAACGCGCTGGCCTCGCCGGCGACCGCCCGCTCGGCCTCACCGGACTCCACCCCGCGGCCCTCCACCTCGCCGGGGTCCGGCCGGCCCACCCCCGGACCGTCGACGCCCGCCTCCGGCACCACTTCCCCGCCCCGGCCGGTCACCTCGCTGAAGTCCGTCCAGGCGGTCAACTACCCCGACCGCTACTGGCATGTGAGTGATGGTCAGGTCGGGCTCGACCCGGTGGGCGCGGGCAGCCCGGCCGCGACCCGACGGGCCGCCAGCTTCAAGGTGGTCCCCGGACTGGCGGAATCCTCCTGCTACTCCTTCGCCACCACCGACGGGTCCTACCTGCGCCACCGCGACTTCGTGCTGCACGCCGACCGCGACGACGGCTCCGCCCTCTTCCGGAAGGACGCCACCTTCTGTCCGCGGGCGTCCTCCTACTCCGGCGCCGTCATGCTGGAGGCGGTCAACTACCCGGGCCGCTTCCTGCGCCATCGCAACTTCCAGCTCCTGCTGGGCCGTTCGGAGCACGACAGGCGCTACCGGGCGGACTCGGCGTTCCGTCTGGTGCGGGGCTTGGCCTGAGCCCGGGGCCACCTCCGGAGAACGCGACGGGGCGGCACCCGAAGGTGCCGCCCCGTACCGAATTCCGCGTACCGCGGTCCCGAGAACTCAGACGTTGAACCCGAGCGCCCGAAGCTGCTCGCGGCCGTCGTCCGTGATCTTGTCCGGGCCCCACGGCGGCATCCAGACCCAGTTGATGCGCAGTTCGTTGACGAGGCCGTCCGTGGCGGACTTGGCCTGGTCCTCGATGACGTCGGTGAGCGGACAGGCCGCGGACGTCAGGGTCATGTCGATCGTCGCGATGTTCGCGTCGTCGATGTGAATGCCGTAGATGAGGCCGAGGTTGACGACGTCGATGCCCAACTCGGGGTCGACGACGTCGTAGAGCGCCTCGCGGACCTCTTCCTCGGAGGCCGGCTTCGTCGTCAGGCTCTCGCCCGACGCCACAGCCGTCCCGCCCGTCGTCGCAACGGTCCCGTCCGACGTCACGGCGGTCTCTTCCGATGTCACAGTGTTCTCGCTCATGCCGTCTTCCTCTCGGCGCTCTCGCCCAGAGCCTGGGCCGTCGCGTCCTTCCACGCCATCCAGCTGAGGAGGGCGCACTTGACCCGTGCCGGGTACTTGGAGACGCCGGCGAACGCGACCGCGTCCTCCAGCACCTCCTCCATCGCGTCGTCCGGCTCGATCCGACCCTTGGACTGCATCAGTTCCAGGAAGGTCTCCTGGATCTTCTGCGCGTCGGACACGTCCTTGCCGACCAGCAGGTCATTCAGTACGGAGGCCGAGGCCTGGCTGATGGAGCAGCCCTGGCCCTCGTACGAGATGTCCTCGATCCGCTCGCCGTCGTACTTCACACGCAGGGTGATCTCGTCACCGCACGTGGGATTGACGTGGTGCACCTCGGCGTCGCCGTCCCGGAGACCGCGCCCGTGCGGGTGCTTGTAGTGGTCCAGGATGACTTCCTGGTACATCGAATCCAGCTTCACGTTCCCAGCCAGCCCCTCAGCCGAAGAAGTTCCGTACGTGCTCCAGGCCGTCGATCAGAGCGTCGATCTCGGACGGCGTGGAGTACAGATAGAACGACGCTCGCGTGGTCGCAGGAATTCCGTACCGCAGGCACACCGGACGGGCGCAGTGGTGACCCACCCGGACCGCGATGCCCTGCTCGTCGAGAACCTGGCCCACGTCGTGCGGGTGGATGTCGCCCAGCGTGAACGAGATCGCCGCGCCGCGGTCCTCGGCCGTGGTGGGGCCGATGATCCGGAGGTCGGGGACCTCCGCGAGCCGCTTCACCGCGTACTCGGTGAGCGCGTGCTCGTGGGCGAGGATCTTGTCCATGCCGATGGCGGAGAGATAGTCGATCGCCGCGCCCAGACCGACCGCCTGCGCGATCGGCGGGGTGCCCGCCTCGAACTTGTGCGGCGCCGGGGCGTACGTCGACGAGTGCATCGACACGGTCTCGATCATCTCGCCGCCGCCGAGGAACGGCGGAAGGTCCTCCAGGAGTTCCTGGCGGCCCCAGAGGATGCCGATGCCCGTCGGGCCGCACATCTTGTGGCCGGTGAAGGCCACGAAGTCGGCCTGGAGGGCCTGGACGTCGAGCGGCATGTGCGGCGCGGCCTGCGACGCGTCGATCAGGACCAGGGCGCCGACCTCCTGGGCGCGGCGCACTATCGCCTCGACCGGGTTCACGGTGCCCAGGATGTTCGACACCAGCACGAAGGAGACGATCTTCGTCTTCTCCGTGATGATCTCGTCGATGTTCGACAGGTCGAGACGGCCGTCGTCGGTGAGGCCGAACCACTTCAGCTTCGCGCCGGTGCGCTGCGACAGCAGCTGCCACGGAACGATGTTGGAGTGGTGCTCCATCTCCGTGATGACGATCTCGGTCTCGTGGTCCACGCGGTAGGGCTCGTCGGCCCAGCCCAGCATGTTGGCCACGAGGTTGAGCGACTCGGAGGCGTTCTTCGTGAAGATCACCTCGTCGCGGCTCGGCGCGTTGATGAACGCGGCGACCTTGTCGCGCGCGCCCTCGTACAGCGCCGTGGCCTCCTCGGCGAGCACATGCACACCGCGGTGGACGTTGGCGTTGTAGCGCTCGTAGTAGCCACTGAGGGCGTCCAGTACCTGGCGCGGCTTCTGCGAGGTCGCCGCGTTGTCCAGGTACACCAGCTTCTTACCGTCGTGGACCTGGCGGTCCAGGATGGGGAAGTCCTTGCGGATCGCCTCGGTGTCGAGGAGGCCCGGCAGCTGCGTCACGCGGATACGCCACCCTTCGCGTCGACTGCGTACGACTCGTAGCCCTCGTTCTCCAGCTTGTCCGCGAGCTCGGCGCCGCCGGACTCGACGATGCGGCCGCCGGAGAAGACGTGCACGAAGTCGGGCTTGATGTAGCGCAGGATGCGCGTGTAGTGCGTGATGAGCAGGGTGCCCACCTCACCGGTCTCGCGGACGCGGTTGACGCCCTCGGAGACGACGCGCAGGGCGTCGACGTCGAGGCCGGAGTCGGTCTCGTCGAGGATCGCGATCTTCGGCTTGAGCAGCTCCAGCTGAAGGATCTCGTGGCGCTTCTTCTCACCGCCGGAGAAGCCCTCGTTGACATTGCGCTCGGCGAAGGCCGGGTCCATGGAGAGGCGCGCCATGGTCTCCTTGACCTCCTTGACCCACGTACGCAGCTTGGGGGCCTCGCCGCGGACGGCGGTGGCGGAGGTACGCAGGAAGTTGGAGACCGAGACGCCGGGGATCTCGACCGGGTACTGCATCGCCAGGAACAGGCCCGCGCGGGCGCGCTCGTCGACGGACATCTCCAGGACGTCCTCGCCGTCGAGGGTGACGGTGCCGCTGGTGATCGTGTACTTCGGGTGGCCCGCGAGCGAGTAGGCGAGGGTCGACTTGCCGGAGCCGTTGGGGCCCATGATGGCGTGCGTCTCGCCCTGCTTCACGGTCAGGTCGACGCCCTTGAGGATCTCCTTCGTGGCGTTGTCGGCCTCGACGGTGACGTGCAGGTCGTGGATTTCAAGCGTTGCCATGGGTTCCTCAGGACTCCTGGTTGAGGGAGACGAGCACGTCGTCCCCTTCGATCTGTACGGGGTATACGGGGACGGGGCGCGTCGCGGGAAGGCCGGACGGCTTGCCGGTGCGGAGGTCGAACGCGGAGCCGTGCAGCCAGCATTCGATCTGACAGTCCTCCACCTCGCCCTCGGAGAGCGAGACGTTCGCGTGCGAGCAGATGTCGTTGATCGCGAACACCTCCCCCTCGGTCTTCACGACCGAGACCGGCGTGCCGTCGAGTTCCACCCGCTTCGGGGTGTCCTCCTCCAGCTCGCTCAGCCCACAGACGCGCACGAAGGTGCCGGGCATCAGAGCGACGCCTCCAGCTCCTCGTCGATCTTCACGAGAAGGCGCTCTTCGATGTCGTCGACACCGATCTGCTGGACGAGTTCGGCGAAGAAGCCGCGGACCACCAGGCGGCGGGCCTCGTCGGCGGGGATGCCGCGGGCCATCAGGTAGAAGAGCTGCTCGTCGTCGAAGCGGCCGGTCGCGGAGGCGTGGCCGGCGCCGACGATCTCGCCGGTCTCGATCTCCAGGTTCGGCACGGAGTCGACGCGGGCGCCGTCGGTCAGAACCAGGTTGCGGTTCATCTCGTAGGTGTCCGTGCCCTCGGCCTTGGCCTCGATGAGGACGTCACCGATCCAGACCGCGTGCGCGCCCTCGCCCTGCAGCGCGCCCTTGTACATGACGTTCGACTTGCAGTGGGGGGTGTTGTGGTCGACCAGGAGGCGGTGCTCCTGGTGCTGGCCGGCGTCCGTGAAGTACAGACCGAAGAGCTCGGCCTCGCCGCCGGGGCCCGCGTAGGTGACGCGGGGGTGGAGGCGCACGAGGTCGCCGCCGAAGGTGACCACGAACGACTTGAAGGTCGCGTCACGGCCGATCAGCGCGTTGTGCTGGCCGACGTGGACCGCCTTGTCGTCCCAGTCCTGGACCGAGACGACGGTCAGCTTGGCGCCGTCCCCGAGGACGTAGTCGACGTTGGCGGCGAGCACCGCGTCACCGGTGTGGTCGATGACGACGACGGCCTCGGCGAAGGCTCCCAGCTCGATGACCTGGTGGCCGTAGGCCACCCCGCCCTCGCCGCGGACGGCGATCCGGATGGGCTCGGTGAGCACCGTCTCCTTGGGGACGGTGACGACACCGGCCTTCTCGAACGCCGAGTACGCCTGGGCGGCGACGCGGTCGACCGGGGTGCCGGCCCTGCCGAGGCGGGCGTCGTCCCGGGTGACGGTCTCGACGGTGACACCCTCGGGGGCCTCGACGTCGATCCGTACGCCTTCGCCGGTCGCGACGGCGGTGCCGTCGTGCAGCCCGCGCAGGCGCGCCAGCGGGGTGAACCGCCACTCCTCCTCGCGGCCGTGGGGGACGGGGAAGTCCGCCACGTCGAAGGACGGGGGCGCGCTCATGCGCGTGGCGACGGTCGACTCGGCGGCCACCGCGATCTGGCCCGCGGTCGTGGAGCCCACGGGGATAATTTGAGCCTCAGCCATGGCTGTCGGTCTGCTCTCTTCCTACGTCAGAATTCGCTGGCTGCTGTTGCGGAGGGGCGGGGTCAGCCGACCGAGCCTTCCATCTGCAGCTCGATCAGCCGGTTGAGCTCCAGGGCGTACTCCATGGGCAGCTCCTTGGCGATCGGCTCGACGAAGCCGCGCACGATCATCGCCATCGCCTCGAACTCGGTCAGACCGCGGCTCATCAGGTAGAAGAGCTGGTCCTCGGAGACCTTGGAGACGGTCGCCTCGTGGCCCATGGACACGTCGTCCTCGCGGACGTCCACGTACGGGTACGTGTCCGAGCGGGAGATGGTGTCGACGAGCAGCGCGTCGCACAGCACGTTCGACTTGGAGCCGTGGGCGCCCTCGCCGATCTCGACGAGACCGCGGTAGGACGTACGGCCGCCACCGCGCGCCACCGACTTCGACACGATGTTCGAGGAGGTGTTCGGCGCCATGTGGACCATCTTGGAGCCGGCGTCCTGGTGCTGGCCCTCGCCCGCGAAGGCGATGGACAGGGTCTCGCCCTTGGCGTGCTCGCCCATCAGGTAGACGGCCGGGTACTTCATGGTGACCTTGGAGCCGATGTTGCCGTCGATCCACTCCATGGTCGCGCCCTCGTACGCCACGGCGCGCTTGGTGACCAGGTTGTAGACGTTGTTCGACCAGTTCTGGATCGTCGTGTAGCGGCAGCGGCCGCCCTTCTTCACGATGATCTCGACCACCGCGGAGTGCAGGGAGTCCGAGGAGTAGATCGGCGCCGTACAACCCTCGACGTAGTGCACGTAGGCGCCCTCGTCGACGATGATCAGGGTCCGCTCGAACTGGCCCATGTTCTCCGTGTTGATACGGAAGTAGGCCTGGAGCGGAATCTCGACGTGCACGCCCTTCGGCACGTAGATGAAGGAGCCGCCGGACCACACGGCCGTGTTCAGCGACGCGAACTTGTTGTCGCCCACCGGGATGACGGTGCCGAAGTACTCCTTGAAGAGCTCCGGGTGCTCCTTGAGCGCCGTGTCGGTGTCCATGAAGATGACACCCTGCGCCTCGAGCTCTTCGTTGATCTGGTGGTAGACGACCTCGGACTCGTACTGGGCCGCGACACCGGCGACGAGGCGCTGCTTCTCCGCCTCGGGGATGCCGAGCTTGTCGTACGTGTTCTTGATGTCCTCGGGCAGGTCCTCCCAGGACTCCGCCTGCTTCTCCGTGGAGCGCACGAAGTACTTGATGTTGTCGAAGTCGATGCCCGACAGGTCCGAGCCCCAGTTGGGCATGGGCTTCTTCTCGAAGAGGCGCAGGCCCTTGAGACGGAGCTTGGTCATCCACTCCGGCTCGCTCTTCTTCGCGGAGATGTCTCGGACGACGTCATCGTTGATGCCGCGCTTGGCGGAGGCACCGGCCACGTCGGAGTCGGCCCAGCCGTATTCGTACGTACCCAGACCCTCGAGCTCGGGGTGGGCAGTCTCCTCGATGGGGAGCGTCATGCGGGGTTCCTCCCGGCGGTGCTTGCAGATGCGTTGTGAGTGGTTTGCGAAATCTTGGGGATGAACGTCGTGCACACCCCGTCGCCGTGGGCGATGGTGGCCAGCCGCTGGACATGCGTGCCGAGAAGCTGGGAGAAGAACTCCGTCTCCGCCTCGCAAAGCTGCGGGAACCGCTCGGCGACATGTGCGACCGGGCAGTGGTGCTGGCAGAGCTGCTCGCCGACCGGTGCGCTGCGCGCCGTGGCAGCGTACCCGTCGGCGCTCAGCGCCTTGGCCAGCGCTTCCGTGCGCTCCTCGGGGGTCGCGGCCTCGACGGCCTCGCGGTACGCCCCGGCCTGTGCGGCGATCCGGGCGCGGGCGAAGGAGAGAATCGCCTCGTCCCCGCCCTCGCGCTCGGCGATCCAGCGCAGGGCGTCCTCGGCGAGCTTGTCGTAGGACTGGTCGAAGGCGTCCCGGCCGCAGTCGGTCAGGGCGAACACCTTGGCGGGACGTCCGCGCGTACGCGCTCCGTAGACCCGCTGCTCACGTGCTTCCACGACGTCGTCGGCGACCAGCGCGTCGAGATGACGGCGTACGGCAGCCTGGGTCAGCCCCAGTCGGCCCGCCAGGTCGGCGACGGTCGACGGGCCGTGGTCCAGGATGGACCGCACGACTCGGTTGCGCGTCGAGCGCTCACCGGTCGCGAGTTCCTCCTGCGGGGGCCCCGTGGGGGTCTCCCGAGCCTCGCCAACGTATTTCACAACACCATTGTTGCGTAATTCCTCAGGGCCTGACAAGCCGCCCCCTCCCGGGCGGGCGGTGCGCTGCGTCACTTAGGTATACCTAATGTGACCTGGGCAAACGATCTTTGATCGATCAATCGGGTGGTGTCGGGACCCTCTTTCGGGAAGACTCCGGGACCATGCCGACACCCCCTCCGACCGGCCCACTCGTCACCCGGGACACCCTCGCCGGGGACCTGCGCGCCCTGGGCGTACGACCGGGAGAAACGCTTCTTGTGCACTCCTCGCTCAGCTCCCTCGGCTGGGTGAACGGCGGCCCCGTGACCGTCGTCCAAGGACTGCTCGACGCCGTAGGTCCGGACGGCACCCTGGTGGTCCCCACGCAGTCCGGCGACCTTTCCGACCCCGCGCTGTGGAGCCGTCCCCCGGTCCCCGAGGAGTGGTGGCCGACCATCCGGGCGACCATGCCCGCCTACGACCCCCGCGTGACGCCCTCCCGCGGGGTCGGCGTGATACCCGAGACCGTCCGCAACTGGCCGGGCGCCCTGCGCAGCGCCCACCCGGAGACCTCGTTCGCGGCAGTGGGCCCGGGCGCGGCGGCGATCGTCGAAGGCCACGCGCCCGACTGCCGGCTCGGCGAGCGGAGCCCGCTGGCCCGCCTGGAGGCCGGCGGCGCCCGTGTCCTGCTGCTCGGCGCCGGCTACGGCACCTGCACCAGCTTCCACCTGGCCGAGTACCGCGTCCCCTCGCCCGTCGTGGAGGTCGGACGCCCGTCCCCGACGGGCTGGCGGAAGGTGCGCGAACTGTCGATCACCTCCGAGCTGTTCGAGGAGCTCGGCTCCGACTTCGAACGGGACCGTCCCGTCGTACGGGGCACCGTGGGCGCGGCCGCGGCGCGGCTCTTCCCGGTGGCCGACGCGGTGGCGTACGCGGAGCGCTGGCTGCCCGTGCACCGTCCACGGGACCTGTACGTGGATACGGCCCCCGGCGGTTCCGGGCCGCGCGGACGTCCCTAGACTTGCTCCTCATGCGAAGCGAGCCCGTGGTCCAGGTCCAGGCCCTGGTGAAGCGGTACGGCACGAAGACCGCGGTGGACGGCCTCGACCTGGTGGCCACGGCGGGCATCACCGCCGTACTCGGACCCAACGGCGCGGGCAAGACGACCACGGTCGAGACCTGCGAGGGGTACCGGAAGCCGGACTCCGGCACGGTGCGCGTCCTCGGCCTCGACCCGGCGAGACAGTCCGGGGAGCTGCACTCCCGTATCGGCGTGATGCTCCAGTCCGGCGGCGTCTACTCGGGCGCCCGCGCCGACGAGATGCTCCGCCACGTCGCGAAGCTGCACGCCCATCCGCTGGACGTCGACGCGCTCATCGAGCGGCTCGGCCTGGAGGGCTGCGGCCGGACCACGTACCGGCGGCTGTCGGGCGGCCAGCAGCAGCGCCTCGCGCTCGCCATGGCCGTCGTCGGCCGCCCCGAGCTGGTCTTCCTCGACGAGCCGACCGCCGGTCTCGACCCGCAGGCCCGCCGCGCCACCTGGGACCTGGTCCGCGACCTGCGTTCCGACGGTGTCTCGGTGATCCTCACCACGCACTACATGGACGAGGCCGAGCAGCTCGCGGACGACGTCGCGATCATCGACGCGGGCCGGGTCGTCGCCCAGGGCTCCCCCGAGGAGCTGTGCCGCGGCGGCGCCGAGAACACCCTGCGCTTCAGCGGCCGTCCGGGACTCGACGTGGGCTCCCTGCTGAAGGCCCTGCCGGCGGACTCCACGGCGGCCGAGCTGACACCGGGCGCCTACCGGGTCGGCGGCGAGATCGACCCGCAACTGCTGGCGACCGTGACGTCCTGGTGCGCCCAGCACGGCGTGATGCCGGAGAAGATCTCGGTCGAACGCCACACCCTGGAAGACGCCTTCCTGGAACTGACCGGCAAGGAGCTGCGCTCATGAGCGGGACCCAGCTTGGAACCGACCGGCGAGGAGCTGTGTCCGTGACCACCGCCGGTACGTACACCCCGAAGCCGGGCGCCGCCCCGCTGCCCCGCATGATCGGCGCGCAGGCGGCGCTGGAGACGAGGATGCTGCTGCGCAACGGCGAGCAGCTCCTCCTGACCGTCGTGATCCCGACGCTGCTCCTCGTCCTGTTCAGCTCGGTCGACATCATCGACACCGGTGCGGGCGAGGCGGTCGACTTCCTGGCGCCGGGCATCCTGGCGCTCGCCGTGATGTCGACGGCGTTCACCGGCCAGGCCATCGCCACCGGCTTCGAGCGCCGGTACGGCGTCCTGAAGCGACTGGCCGCCTCCCCGCTGCCCCGCTGGGGCCTGATGACCGCGAAGACGGCGTCGGTACTGGTCACGGAGATTCTCCAGGTGATCCTGCTCACCGTGATCGCCTTCGCGCTGGGCTGGTCGCCGCACGGCAACCCGCTCGCGGTCCTGCTCCTGCTGGTGCTCGGCACGGCGGCCTTCTCCGGGCTCGGACTGCTCATGGCGGGCACGCTCAAGGCCGAGGCGACGCTGGCCGCCGCCAACCTCGTCTTCCTGCTGCTCCTGGTCGGCGGCGGGGTGATCGTGCCGCTGGACAAGTTCCCCGCCGGCGCCCAGGACGTGCTCGGCCTGCTGCCCATCTCGGCGCTCTCCGACGGCCTGCGGGACGTGCTCCAGCACGGCTCCGGAACGCCCTGGGCCGACCTCGGGATCCTGGCCGTCTGGGCGGTCGTGGGGCTCGGCGCGGCCGGCCGGTTCTTCCGCTGGGAGTAAGCGGGCGCGCCGCCCGGGCGGACCCTCGTGAAAGCGTGCACAAGCGGCCCCCTACGATGGTGCGCGTGCCGAACCTGACCCGAGCCGACGCCCTCAGCGCGGTGCGCAACCCGCTCGCCTTCATCGCCGAACGCTGGACCCCGGCCTCCCGGACGGTGCGGCGCGCTGCGCTCTCCGCCCTCGTGATGTCGGTCGTCATCGTCGTCACCGGCGGTGCCGTGCGGCTCACCAGCTCCGGCCTCGGCTGCCCGACCTGGCCCAAGTGCACCGACGACTCGCTCACGGCGACGAGCGCGATGGGCTTCCACGGCGCCATCGAGTTCGGCAACCGCATGCTGACGTACGTGCTGTGCGCCGCGGTCGGGTGGGCGATCGTGGCCGCCCGCTCGCAGAAGCCGTGGCGGCGGAGCCTCACCCGGCTCGGCTGGGCCCAGTTCTGGATCGTCATGAGCAACGCGATCCTCGGTGGCATCGTCGTCCTGGTCGGCCTCAACCCCTACACGGTCGCGGCCCACTTCCTGCTCTCCACGGCGCTCATCACCGTCGCCGCGCTCATGTGGCAGCGCACCCGCGAGGGCGACGCGGCGCCCCGGCCGCTCGTCGGCAAGTCGGTGCAGCAGCTCGTGTGGTTCCTGGTCGTCGCCGCCGTCCTGCTGATCGCGGCCGGCACGGTCGTCACCGGTGCCGGCCCGCACGCGGGTGACTCCAGCAAGGTCGACCGCATCCCCCTGAGCTGGGAGACCGTGGCCAAGCTGCACGCCGTGCTGGCCTGGATCGTCGTCACGCTGACCTTCGCCCTGTGGTTCGTCCTCAAGGCGGTCGACGCCCCCCAGGGCCCCCTGCGGCGCACCCGCGACCTGTTCCTGATCCTGCTGTCCCAGGGTGTCATCGGCTACGTCCAGTACTTCACCCATCTGCCCGAGGCCCTGGTCGCCCTGCACATGCTCGGCTCCTGCCTGGTGTGGATCGGCGTGGTGCGCGTCCTGCTGGCCCTGCGCGAACGACCGGAGGCCGTGGCGGACCTGCCGGGCCCCGTGACCACGTCGGCCCTCACGCGCGCGTAGTCCTTTCGCGGATCCTCACGCGCGCGTGGACCCCTCGTACGCGGCGACCAGGCCGTCGATCGCGGGGCCGAGGAAGTCTCTCGTCAGCCCGGCCCGGCGCCGCGCCCACTCGCGGGTGGGCGGCGCCGGGTCCCCGTAGCGCCGGCGCCCGATGTCGTCGACGAGCTCCGCCGGAGCCCCGAGCCCGGGGAGCAGGCCGAGGGCCTCCCCCTTGGAGATCAGCCGCCCGTCCCGCAGCGTCACCGTCGCCCGGGCGAAGGTGACCGTGCCCAGGTCGACCCACACGTCCTGGGTCCACAGCCGGGCCTTGTCCACCGCGGGACGCCAGTACTCCTTCTGGTCCCGGACGACGAAGGCCCGCAGTTCCCCCTCCGGAACGGGTGGCAGCAGGTCCGCCGGGGGTACGCCGTGCAGGACGCGCCCGAAGGCGTGCAGCTCACGGCGGGTGACCGGGGTGACCGGCCGGCGCATCGGACCGTTGTGGGCCCAGGTGACATACGGCCGCTCGGCACCGGCCGCCGTCCCGGGCGTCAGGTAGCTGCAGTGCAGCTTCCCGGCCAGCGGCTCGTCGGCACGCAGCCGCCGGTGCAGCCGGATCAGTTCGCGTACGGTGCCGAACCGGACGGGGTCGTCCAGCACCGCGATCAGGTCGAGGTCGCTGCGCCCCTCCTGATAGTCGCCACCGGCCAGCGAACCGTGCGCCCACAGGGCGACCGGGGCGAGGGCGCTCAGATCAGCGAGGAAGCGGTCGAGCAGCCGGACGGTGGCCTCGTCGGTCATCCTGGGCTCGTCGGTCATCCGGACAGTCTGGTGCCGCCCGGCGCCCCGGGGAAGGGCACGCGACCTGGCCCGGCGATCACGCCCGCCGGGCTCACTCCACCCCGTACACCCGACGGGCGTTCCCCGCCGCGATCAGGGCCGCCACCCGCTGGGCGTCGGCCAGTGCCCAGGCGCCTTCGGCGACCCAGGTGCCGAGCACCCGTGCGAGTGCCTCGCGGAACAGGTGTGCGCCGATCACATGGAGTTCGGGCAGACCATGTGCCCCACTGGAGAAGAGGAGCTTGCCGAAGGGGGCCAGTTCCAGGACCTCGGCGAAGACGGCCGCCGCGCGTGCGCCGGTGCGGACGAGGGCGGCGCCCAGGTCGGCGTACACATGCGGGAAGACGCCCGCGAGATGCGCCGCGTGCCGGTGGTCCGGGTAGCCGTGCAGCAGGACCAGGTCGGTGCCGAGGCCGGCCGTGGCCCGGGCGAAGTCGGTGAGCAGCGCGGGGTCGGTGCGGTCGATGCGCCGGCCGGGCTCACCGAATCCGGCGTGCAGTTGCAGGGGAAGTCCCGAGGCGACCGCGATCCACAGCAGATGGCGCAGCAGGACGGGGTCGGTGAGCGTGCCGCCCACCCCGCGCCCGGCCAGCCAGCGGGCGGCCGCGCCCCGCACCTCCCCGGGTCCCGGCGGTTCGGGCGCCAGTGCCAGACCGTGCCGCACACCGGCCACGGAGGTGAAGGCGACCGCGGTCGCGGCGGCTCCGTGGACGGACTCGGCGAGGTTGGCGAGAAAGGACTCGACGGTTCCGGAGGTGTCGGCGACCTGTTCGGCGAGCAGTTCCAGGCGGACGATCTCGTGGGCCGTGGCGGCTCCCGTGGTGGCCATCTCGCCCGGCCCGGTCAGATCGCCCGGCAGCCCGGTGTCGACGAGATAGGTGGTGATGCCGCTGCCGCGCAGCAGTCTGCGGCCCGATTCCAGTACGCCGAGTTCGCGGCGCCGGGCCAGATAGTGGGCCGGCGTGCAGTGCGGTTCGAGCCCGAGCAGGGGCGGACACCAGCGTCGTACGGCGAACCCGGTCTGGGTGTCGAAGAAGGTCGTGCCGGCGGCCGGCGGCCCCTCGGTCCTGGCGAGGTGGGCCTCGAACGTGCCGAGGCCCAGCTCCGTCCGCAGTACGCCGTGGCAGTACTGGTCCACCAGGGACGGCGTTTCGATCATCCGGACTCCCCGCGAGCGGACCGTTGCTTTCCAGGTCCTAACGGCTGAGCCGGGTGTCAGGTGTTGGTCGCGCACACCCCGTGCGAACCGCCGATGATTGTCGGCCGTCCGTGCGACGGGTGACCCGTCAGTCGTTGGAGGGGCCGCCGAGCTGGATGCCGGCCATCCGCTTCCACTCGTAGGGACCGGTCTTCACCTTGGCCGCGAACTCTCCGTCGAAGGTCTCGTGGACGGTGATCCCGGCCTTCTTCACGGCGTCCTCGGCGATCTCGTAGCTCGTCGCCACGAGGTCGCCCCAGCCGCCGTCCTCACCGACGAGCACGATGCGGGCGCCGCGCTGTCCGATGTAGGCGACCTGCGCCTCGGCCCCGCCGTGCGCCTTGGAGAAGGCGGTGATCCGCTGCGCGAGCTTGGCGGCGGCACGCCCGGCCCTGGGGTCCTGCACGGTGCCGGCGGTCTCGTCGATCTGCTGGGTGTCTGCCATGGCCAGGATGCTACCGACGGGTAGATCGAATGGCGACGGGAGGGGTGCGTGGCCTTGGCCACGCGGGCCCCGGCCGGACCGGCCGGTCCGGCGAAGGGGTCCCGTGGAGGACCCCGGCGGAGGAAGGGGCCTAGCGGAGGAAGGGGTCCACCGCGACGGCCACGAAGAGGATCGACACATAGGTGATGGACCAGTGGAACAGCCGCATCTCCTTGAGCTTGCCGCCCGCCACCTCGGCCTTGGCGCGGTTCTGCAGACCGTGCGCCTCCCACAGCCAGAACCCGCCCGCGCCGAGCGCGACCACGGTGTAGAACCAGCCCGTGTACCCGAGCGGGGTGAGCAGCAGCGAGACCGCGACCATCACCCAGCTGTAGATGACGATCTGGCGGGCGACCACCTTGTTGCTCGCGACGACCGGGAGCATCGGCACGCCCACGCGCGCGTAGTCGTCACGCACCTTCATGGACAGCGGCCAGTAGTGCGGCGGCGTCCAGAAGAACATGACGAGGAAGAGGATGACCGGCGCCCACGACATGGAGTTCGTGACGGACGACCAGCCGATGAGCACGGGCAGGCAGCCGGCGATACCGCCCCACACGATGTTCTGCGAGGTACGGCGTTTGAGGATCATCGTGTAGACGACGACGTAGAAGAGGAGCGCTCCGAGCGACAGCCAGGCGGACAGCCAGTTGACGGCCAGACCGAACAGCAGCGTCGACACGACGGCCAGCGCGATGCCGAACGCGAGGCACTCACGGGGGCTGACCATCCCGGTGACCAGCGGGCGCTGCGAGGTGCGCTCCATGAGGGCGTCGATGTCGCGGTCGATGTACATGTTCAGCGCGTTGGCGCCGCCCGCGGACAGATAGCCGCCGAGGCAGGTGAGGAGCACCAGCTTCAGGTCGGGCACGCCCTGCTGCGCCAGGAACATCACCGGAACGGTGGTGATCAGCAGCAGTTCGATGATCCGCGGCTTGGTCAGCGCCACGAACGCCTTCAGACGGGCCCCGAACGGCCGCTGGCCCCGGCTGCTGCTCGTCCCGAGCACACCGGCTGGACGGGATTCGACGGCCGTCACGCACACCCCTGACAGAGACATCCCAGCAAGCCCCGGGAATGAATTCCCCGCAAAGGCTCACGCGTACCACGCCACTGTAGACGTTGCCCAGACCCCGGCATTCGCGGGGGTGCGCTCGTGTTGGACGGTGCCGCTGGAAGAGCCGATCGACACTCGATTGAGCACTCGGACGAGCGGCTCCGTATTCACGTGTCGAACACGGAACGGCCCAGTCGGGAGGCGGATCCCGATGAGTCCCGGCAGTCTGGAATGACTCGAAAAAACGCACGTACTCACGGGGGTAGGCTCGACAACGGCCGGGGCGCCCAGTGCACCGGCATTTCGACATGTGTGACATGTGGAGAGGAGCCCTGACCCAGGGTGAGCACCAAGCCGACCACCACAGACCTCGAGTGGACCGAGCTGGACCAGCGGGCGGTCGACACCGCCCGCGTCCTGGCCGCCGACGCCGTACAGAAGGTCGGCAACGGCCATCCCGGTACGGCCATGAGCCTGGCGCCCGCCGCCTACACCCTCTTCCAGAAGGTGATGCGGCACGACCCGGCGGACACCGACTGGGTTGGACGCGACCGCTTCGTGCTGTCGGCCGGCCATTCGTCCCTGACCCTCTACACCCAGCTCTACCTGGCCGGGTTCGGCCTGGAGCTGGACGACCTGGAGTCCTTCAGGACCTGGGGCAGCAGGACCCCCGGGCACCCCGAGTACGGTCACACGCCGGGCGTGGAGACCACGACCGGTCCGCTCGGCCAGGGTGTCGCCAACGCGGTGGGCATGGCGATGGCCGCCCGCTACGAGCGCGGCCTGTTCGACCCGGACGCGCCCGAGGGCGAGTCCCCGTTCGACCACTTCATCTACGCGATCGCCGGTGACGGCTGCCTCCAGGAGGGCATCTCCTCGGAGGCCTCCTCCATGGCGGGGCACCAGAAGCTCGGCAATCTCGTCCTGCTGTGGGACGACAACCACATCTCGATCGAGGGCGACACGGAGACCGCGGTCTCCGAGGACACCGTCAAGCGCTACGAGGCGTACGGCTGGCATGTCCAGCGTGTCGCCCCGAAGCCGGACGGCGACCTCGACCCGCACGCCATCTACAACGCCATCGAGGCCGCGAAGAAGGTGACGGACAAGCCGTCGTTCATCGCGATGCGCTCGATCATCGCCTGGCCCGCCCCGAACGCGCAGAACACCGAGGCCGCGCACGGCTCGGCGCTCGGCGACGACGAGGTCGCGGCCACCAAGCGGGTCCTCGGCTTCGACCCGGAGAAGTCCTTCGACGTGGCCGCCGAGGTGCTGGCCCACACCCGCCAGGCCCTGGACCGGGGTGCCCAGGCCAAGGCCGAGTGGGAGAAGGGCTACGCCGCCTGGCGCACCGCCAGCCCGGAGCGCGCCGCGGAGTACGACCGCATCGCCGCGACCGAGCTGCCGGCCGGCTGGGAGGAGAAGCTCCCCGCCTTCGAGGCGGGCACGGGTGTCGCCACGCGTGCCGCGTCCGGCAAGGTGCTGCAGGCCCTCGGCGCGGTCATCCCCGAGCTGTGGGGCGGCTCGGCCGACCTGGCCGGCTCGAACAACACCACGATCGACAAGACGAGCTCGTTCCTCCCGGCGGGCAACCCGCTGCCGGAGGCCGACCCGTACGGCCGCACGATCCACTTCGGCATCCGCGAGCACTCCATGGCCGCGGAGATGAACGGCATCGCGCTGCACGGCAACACCCGCATCTACGGCGGCACCTTCCTGGTGTTCTCCGACTACATGCGCAACTCGGTCCGCCTGTCGGCCCTGATGCACCTGCCGGTGACGTACGTGTGGACGCACGACTCCATCGGCCTCGGCGAGGACGGCCCGACCCACCAGCCCGTCGAGCACCTGGCCTCGCTGCGCGCCATCCCCGGTCTCAACGTGGTCCGCCCCGCGGACGCCAACGAGACGGCCATCGCCTGGCGCGAGATCCTCAAGCGCTACACGAAGGTGTACGGCAAGGGCGCCCCGCACGGTCTCGCGCTCACCCGTCAGGGTGTGCCGACGTACGAGGCGAACGAGGACGCCGCCAAGGGCGGTTACGTGCTGTTCGAGGCCGAGGGCGGCTCGCCCGAGGTCATCCTCATCGGCACCGGCTCCGAGGTGCACGTGGCCGTCGAGGCGCGCGAGCAGCTCCAGGCCGCGGGCATCCCCACGCGGGTCGTGTCCATGCCGTGCGTGGAGTGGTTCGACGAGCAGGACCAGGGGTACCGGGACAGCGTCCTGCCGCCCTCGGTGAAGGCCCGTGTCTCGGTCGAGGCCGGAATCGGTCTCACCTGGCACCGATTCGTCGGGGACGCCGGACGCATTGTCTCGCTGGAGCACTTCGGTGCTTCGGCCGACGCCAAGGTGCTCTTCCGCGAATTCGGTTTCACCGCCGAGAACGTCGCCGAAGCCGCCCGGGAATCGATCGCCGCAGCCCAGCGCTGACGCTGAAATACGACACGTAGGAGATGCAATTTCCATGACAGACGCACTCAAGCGCCTCTCCGAGGAAGGCGTCGCGATCTGGCTGGACGACCTGTCGCGCAAGCGGATCACGTCCGGCAACCTTGCCGAGCTGATCGACCAGCAGCACGTCGTGGGCGTCACCACCAATCCGTCGATCTTCCAGAAGGCGATCAGCAGCGGGGACGGTTACGAGCAGCAGGTCTCCGAACTCGCCGCCCGCAAGGTCACCGTCGAGGAAGCCATCCGCATGATCACGACGGCGGACGTCCGCGACGCCGCCGACATCCTGCGTCCCGTCTTCGACGCGACCGGCGGCCAGGACGGCCGGGTCTCGATCGAGGTGGACCCGCGGCTGGCGCACAACACCCCCGCGACCATCGCCGAGGCCAAGCAGCTTGCCTGGCTCGTGGACCGCCCCAACACCCTCATCAAGATCCCGGCCACCAAGGCGGGTCTGCCGGCGATCACCGAGGTCATCGGCCTCGGCATCAGCGTCAACGTGACGCTGATCTTCTCGCTGGAGCGCTACCGCGAGGTCATGGAGGCCTTCGTCCTCGGCCTGGAGAAGGCCAAGGAGCGCGGCCTGGACCTCTCGAAGATCCACTCCGTGGCGTCCTTCTTCGTGTCCCGCGTGGACACCGAGATCGACAAGCGGCTCGACGCGCTCGGCACCCCCGAGGCCAAGGCAGCCCGCGGCAAGGCGGGCCTCGCCAACGCCCGGCTCGCGTACGAGGCGTACGAGGCGGTCTTCTCCACCGACCGCTGGGCCGTCCTCGACCGGGCGCAGGCCAACAAGCAGCGCCCGCTGTGGGCCTCGACCGGCGTCAAGGACCCGGCGTACAAGGACACCCTGTACGTCGACGAGCTGGTCGCGCCGAACACCGTGAACACCATGCCGGAGGCCACTCTGGAGGCCGCCGAGGACCACGGCCGGATCACCGGCAACACCATCGCCGGTACGTACGAGCAGTCCCGCGCCGAACTCGACGCCGTCGAGAAGCTCGGGATCGCCTACGACGACGTGGTCCAGCTCCTCGAGGACGAGGGCGTCGAGAAGTTCGAGTCCGCCTGGAACGACCTGCTCAAGTCGACCGAGGCGGAGCTCCAGCGCCTCGCCCCTTCGGAGGGCTGAAATCTTGTCGAGCAGCAACCCGCTGCGTGACCCCGCAGACCGACGGCTCCCGCGTATCGCGGGGCCGTCGGGCCTGGTCATCTTCGGCGTCACGGGCGATTTGTCACGTAAAAAGCTGATGCCCGCGGTGTACGACCTCGCCAACCGGGGACTGCTGCCGCCGGGCTTCTCCCTCGTCGGGTTCGCCCGTCGCGAGTGGGCCCACGAGGACTTCGCCCAGGAGGTCCACGACGCGGTCAAGGAGCACGCCCGTACGCCCTTCCGCGAGGAGGTCTGGCAGCAGCTCGTCCAGGGGATGCGCTTCGTCCAGGGCACCTTCGACGACGACGACGCGTTCGACCGGCTGCGCTCGACCATCGAGGAGCTGGACAAGGCGCAGGGCACGGGCGGCAACTTCGCCTTCTATCTGTCCGTGCCGCCGTCCGCGTTCCCGGTGGTGATCCAGCAGCTGAAGAAGCACAAGCTGGCCGACCAGTCGAACGGCCAGTGGCGCCGCGCGGTCATCGAGAAGCCCTTCGGTCACGACCTCAAGTCGGCCGAGGAACTCAACGCGATCGTGCACGAGGTCTTCGCCCCGGACCAGGTCTTCCGCATCGACCACTACCTGGGCAAGGAGACCGTCCAGAACATCCTGGCGCTGCGCTTCGCCAACACGATGTTCGAGCCGATCTGGAACCGGTCGTTCGTCGACCACGTGCAGATCACCATGGCCGAGGACATCGGCATCGGCGGCCGGGCCGGCTACTACGACGGCATCGGCGCCGCCCGTGACGTCATCCAGAACCACCTGCTCCAGCTCATGGCACTGACCGCGATGGAGGAGCCCTCCTCCTTCGACGCGGACGCGCTCGCGGCGGAGAAGACCAAGGTGCTCGGCGCGACCAGGCTGCCGAAGGACCTGGGCAAGAGCACGGTCCGCGGCCAGTACGCGGCGGGGTGGCAGGGCGGCGAGAAGGTCGTCGGCTACCTCCAGGAGGACGGTATCGACCCCAAGTCGAAGACCGACACCTTCGCCGCGATCAAGGTGGAGGTGGACAACCGCCGCTGGGCGGGCGTCCCGTTCTACCTGCGCACCGGCAAGCGTCTGGGCCGCCGCGTCACCGAGATCGCGGTCGTCTTCCAGCGCGCCCCGCACTCCCCCTTCGACCACACGGCGACGGAGGAGCTGGGCCAGAACGCGATCGTCTTCCGCGTCCAGCCCGACGAGGGCGTCACGGTCCGCTTCGGCTCCAAGGTGCCCGGCACCTCCATGGAGATCCGGGACGTCTCGATGGACTTCGCGTACGGCGAGTCCTTCACGGAGTCGAGCCCTGAGGCGTACGAGCGTCTGATCCTCGACGTGCTGCTCGGTGACTCGAACCTCTTCCCGCGCACCGAGGAGGTCGAGCTGTCCTGGAAGATCCTCGACCCGATCGAGCGGTACTGGGACAAGCACGGCAAGCCCGCGCAGTACCCCTCGGGCACCTGGGGTCCCGTCGAGGCGGACGAAATGCTCGAACGAGACGGACGGAGCTGGCGTCGCCCATGAAGACCGATCTCACGGACACCACGGCCAGCAAGGTCAACAAGGCGCTCGTACAGGGCCGGCGGGCCATCGGCACCCCCGCCGTCGGCATGGTGCTCACCCTCGTCATCGTCACCGACGAGGAGAACGCCTACGACGCCCTGAAGGCCGCCAACGAGGCCTCGCGCGAGCACCCCTCGCGCACCCTCGTGGTCATCAAGCGCGTCTCCCGCTCGCCCCGCGACCGCACGAAGTCACGGCTCGACGCCGAGGTGCGGCTCGGAGCGGAGGCGGGCACCGGCGAGACGGTGGTGCTGCGTCTGTACGGCGAGGTCATCAACCACGCCCAGTCGGTCGTCCTGCCGCTGCTGCTGCCGGACGCGCCCGTCGTCGTCTGGTGGCCGGTGAACGCGCCGCTCGACCCGGCGAAGGACCCGCTCGGCTCGCTCGCCCAGCGCAGGGTGACCGACACCTACGCCGCCGAGGCTCCGGTACGGGAGCTCAACGCCCGCGCCGAGGCCTACACCCCCGGTGACACGGACCTGTCGTGGACCCGCATCACGCCCTGGCGTTCGATGCTGGCCGCGGCCCTGGACCAGGTCACCTGCGACGTGGACGCGGTCGAGGTGGAGGGCGAGGAGTTCAACCCGAGCTGCGAGCTGCTCGCGATGTGGCTCGCGGACCGGCTTGAGGTCCCCGTCAAGCGGTCGCTGTCCTCGGGCCCCGGCCTCACCGCGGTGCGGCTGGAGACGAGCTGCGGCCCGATCGTCCTGGACCGGGCGGACGGGACGCTCGCGACGCTGTCCATCCAGGGGCAGCCCGACCGCGCGGTGGCGCTCAAGCGCCGTGACACGGCCGAGCTGATGGCCGAGGAGCTGCGCCGCCTCGACCCGGACGACACCTACGCCTCGGCGCTGCGCTTCGGCGTGGACCGGCTGAACGCCCCGGCGGACACCGCCGGGGCCGGGTCCCCCGGCGGGACGGCGACGGCCACGAAGGCGGCCCCGGTCGTCAAGGACTCCCCCGCCGGGGTGGCGGAGACGCTCGCCAAGAAGGCGGCGGACAAGGCGGCCGCCGAGTGAACACTCCGCAGCTCGTCGTCCACCGCGACAAGGAACTGATGGCCCAGGCCGCGGCGGCGCGGCTGATCACGAAGATCGTGGACGCGCAGGCCTCGCGCGGCTACGCCTCGATCGTGCTCACCGGAGGGCGCAACGGCAACGGGCTCCTCGCGGCGCTCGCGGCCGCTCCCGCCCGGGACGCCGTCGACTGGGCGCGCCTGGACCTGTGGTGGGGCGACGAGCGGTACCTCCCCGAGGGCGATCCCGAGCGCAATGACACCCAGGCCCGCGCGGCCCTGCTCGACTCGGTGCCGGTGGATCCGGCCCGGGTGCACACGATGCCGGGGTCCGACGGTCCGCACGGCGCCGACGTGGAGGCGGCGGCGGAGGCGTACGCGGCGGAGCTCGCCAAGGCCGCCGGGCCCGAGAACCACGGCTCCGTTCCGGCCTTCGACGTCCTGATGCTGGGCGTCGGGCCCGACACGCACGTGGCGTCGCTCTTCCCGGAGCTGCCCGCGGTGCGGGAGACGGAGCGGACGGTGGTCGGCGTGCACGGAGCGCCCAAGCCGCCGCCGACCCGGATCTCGCTGACCCTGCCCGCGATCCGCTCCGCCCGCGAGGTGTGGCTGCTCGCGGCAGGCGAGGACAAGGCGGAGGCCGCCGCCATCGCCCTGTCCGGCGCGGGGGAGATCCAGGCTCCCGCGGCCGGCGCGTACGGCCGCTCCCGCACCCTGTGGCTCCTGGACGCGGCCGCCGCGTCCCAACTGCCGCGCTCGCTCTATCCGCCGGCTTCCGCCTGAGCCGGGGCGGCAGGGTCTCCGGCCCTGCCGCCCCCGCCCGGCGGCGAAGCCGGTTCATCTCCAGGACTGCGATGGCGGTCGCCGTGGCGGCGCGCCCGGGGAAGCGGGCGGACTCCCGCCACCCGCTTCCCCGCAATCGCCTAACGGCCGCGCAGCGTCCGGTACTTGGCGACCAGAGCCTTGGTCGAGTCGTCCAGTCCGGGGACGTCGGCGCCCTCGGTGAGGGCGGGCTCGACGCGCTTGGCGAGCACCTTGCCGAGTTCGACGCCCCACTGGTCGAAGGAGTCGATGTTCCAGATCGCGCCCTGGACGAACACCTTGTGCTCGTAGAGGGCGATCAACTGGCCGAGGACCGAAGGCGTCAACTCCCGGGCCAGGATGGTGGTCGTGGGGTGGTTGCCCTCGAACGTCTTGTGCGGCACCAGTTCCTCGGGCACCCCCTCGGCCCGTACCTCGTCCGGGGTCTTGCCGAAGGCCAGCGCCTGCGTCTGCGCGAAGAAGTTCGCCATCAACAGGTCGTGCTGGGCGACCAGGCCCGGCAGCAGATCGGCCACGGGCTCGGCGAAGCCGATGAAGTCGGCGGGGATCAGCTTCGTGCCCTGGTGGATCAACTGGTAGTACGCGTGCTGACCGTTGGTCCCGGGCGTGCCCCACACCACCGGGCCGGTCTGCCACTCGACCGGGCGGCCCTCACGGTCCACGGACTTGCCGTTGGACTCCATGTCGAGCTGCTGGAGATAGGCCGTGAACTTCGACAGGTAGTGCGAGTACGGCAGCACGGCGTGCGACTGGGCATCGTGGAAGTTGCCGTACCAGACACCCAACAGACCCAGCAGCAAAGGCACGTTGGACTCGGCCGGGGCCGTGCGGAAGTGCTCGTCGACGAGGTGGAAGCCGTTGAGCATCTCACGGAAGCGCTCCGGGCCGATCGCGATCATCAGCGAGAGGCCGATCGCCGAGTCGTAGGAGTAGCGGCCGCCGACCCAGTCCCAGAACTCGAACATGTTGGCCGTGTCGATCCCGAAGTCGGCGACCTTCTCCGCGTTCGTCGACAGCGCCACGAAGTGCCGAGCCACCGCCTCCTGACCGGCCTTCAGCCCGGTCAGCAGCCAGTCCCGCGCGGAGGTCGCGTTGGTGATCGTCTCGATCGTGGTGAACGTCTTCGAGGCGATGACGAACAGCGTCTCCGCCGGGTCCAGGTCCCGCACCGCCTCGTGCAGGTCCGCGCCGTCCACGTTCGACACGAACCGCAGCGTGAGTCCGCGGTCGGTGAACGGGCGCAGCACCTCGTACGCCATCGCCGGACCCAGGTCCGAGCCGCCGATACCGACGTTGACGACGTTCTTGATGCGCTTGCCGGTGTGACCGGTCCACTCGCCCGAACGCACCCGCTCGGCGAAACCCGCCATCCTGTCGAGGACCGCGTGCACGGCCGGCACCACGTTCTCCCCGTCGACCTCCACGACCGCGTCCCGCGGCGCCCGCAGCGCGGTGTGCAGCACCGCACGGTCCTCGGTCACGTTGATCTTCTCGCCCCGGAACATCGCGTCCCGCAGCCCGAACACGTCGGTCGCCGCGGCCAGCTCACGCAGCAGCCGCAGCGTCTCGTCGGTGACCAGGTGCTTGGAGTAGTCGACGTGCAGATCGCCGACCTGGAGCGAGTAGCCGGAGCCGCGCCCGGGATCGGCCGCGAACAGGTCGCGCAGATGGGTGTCCGCGAGTTCCTCGCGGTGCTTGGCCAGAGCGGTCCACTCGGGCGTCTGGTTGAGCCGGGTACGGCTGTCTGCGTTCATCTCGGACTTCCGCCTTCTTTCCTGCCTGTGCTGCTGCGTACCTTGCCCCGCTGCCGGTCCCAACCTAATTGATCAGGGCTGGACGCGAGCTGTCGTGGTGCGTCCTCCGGCTCAACAACAGATACGTCCCGCTTGACCCCGGGTATCAGCGCGATGACGGCGAGGGTGAGAGGTACGGGCGCGAACGGGGCCGGTCCGTTCGGCGGGCGGGGCGCCGCGCCCACACCGGGCGTCCGGCGAAGAGCCGGGGACCGTGCGCGGTGCCGGGCCGGTGCGTTCCCGTGAATTCCGGGGCGCGCTGCTGCATCCGCGTGACCGGGTCGCCCTCAGGACATACCGGCGGCACGGCCCGGCGGCGGAGCACTGCTCCGTCGCGAGGTCGTCCGAAACGGCTCCGGCCAGACACCTGTGGGTGCCCGGCCGGCTCTCAACTCCTAGATCTCGCCCCGCAGTTTGGCGAGCGCCTCGGCGAGGATCGCCTCGCCGTCCGCGTCGCTGCGCCGCTCCCGTACGTACGCGAGGTGCGTCTTGTAGGGCTCGGTACGCGGCGGGTCCGGCGGGTTGTCCCGGTCCTGTCCGGCGGGGAAGCCGCAGCGCGGACAGTCCCAGGTGTCGGGGACCTGCGCGTCGCTGGCGAAGCTGGGCTGCGTCTCGTGCCCGTTGGAGCACCAGAAGGAGATGCGCAGCCGCGGCGCGGACTCGCCGCGCTCGGCCTCGCCCATCGGCCCCGCCCCGACCCGGCTTCCTCGGATCGCGTTGCCACTTGCCACGGTCGTAACTCCCTGCGTGATGGTGCCGCGAAGCGAGTCGGCGTGACGCTTCGCTGCGAGCCGCCTCAGTCTACGTAAGGCCCAACGCGCGTCCAGTGATTGGAGTTACATCCCCACCCCTAGACGCAAGCCCCATGATAGGCGGCGCTTGGAGGCGCGTACCGGACATGGGGCCTTACGTGCGGAATGTGCTTGCGTAATGTGCAGTTGTGCTGCCGTACCGATGTCGGCCGGTGATCAGTTGTTGATCTTCATCAAGACACCGAGCACGACGATGCAGGCGAACCAGAGCAGACCGATCATCAGGGTGATGCGGTCGAGGTTGCGCTCGGCGACCGAGGAGCCGCCGACGGACGACTGCATGCCGCCACCGAACATGTCGGACAGGCCGCCGCCCTTTCCCTTGTGCATCAGCACCAGCAGCATCAGCAGCAGGCTGAAGACGATCAGGGCGATCGAGAACCCCAAAACCACGGCTGGACCAACTTCCTCGGAACTGGATGGACGACGGGGGCCCGGCGCAACGGCACCAGACCCCCGCAAGGGTACGACGAATCGCCGCTACCGCATACTTACTGGTCGCGGAACCGGACGATCTTGACGAACTCGTCGGCGTCGAGCGACGCGCCACCGACCAGAGCGCCGTCGATATCGGGCTTCGCCATGATCTCGGCGACGTTTCCGGACTTCACCGAGCCGCCGTACTGGATACGGACCTGGTCGGCCAGTTCCTGGGAGTACAGCTCGGCGAGCTTGGCGCGGATCGCGGCGCAGACCTCCTGGGCGTCGTCGGCGCCGCAGACCTTGCCGGTGCCGATGGCCCAGACGGGCTCGTACGCGATCACGACGGACTCGGCCTGCTCGGCCGGGAGGTCCTTCAGACCGCCCTCGACCTGCGCGAGCGTGTGCGCGACGTGGTTGCCCGCCTCGCGGACGTCCAGCTCCTCGCCCACGCACAGGATCGGGGTCAGACCGTGCTTGTAGGCGGCCTTGACCTTGGCGTTCACGATCTCGTCGGTCTCGTTGTGGTACTGGCGGCGCTCGGAGTGGCCGATGGCCACGTACGTGCACTTCAGCTTGGCCAGCATCGAGCCGGAGATCTCACCGGTGTAGGCACCGGAGTCCTGCGCCGAGAGGTCCTGGGCGCCGTACTTGATCTTGAGCTTGTCGCCGTCGACCAGGGTCTGCACGGAGCGCAGGTCGGTGAAGGGCGGCAGGACTGCGACCTCACAGGCCTCGTAATCCTTGTCCGCCAGGGCGAAGGCGAGTTTCTGGACATGGGCGATGGCCTCGAGGTGGTTGAGGTTCATCTTCCAGTTGCCCGCCATCAGCGGCGTGCGCGTGCTCATGTAGGTCAGTCCTCCAGTGCGGCGAGGCCGGGGAGCGTCTTGCCCTCGAGGTATTCGAGGGAGGCGCCGCCACCGGTCGAGATGTGGCCGAATGCGGTCTCGTCGAAACCGAGGGTGCGCACCGCGGCGGCGGAGTCACCACCGCCGACGACGGTGAAGCCCTCGGACTCGACCAGGGCCTGGGCGACCGCCTTGGTGCCCTCGGCGTAGTCGGGGTGCTCGAAGACGCCCATGGGACCGTTCCAGAACACGGTCTCGGCGTCGGCGAGCTTGGTCGCGTACAGGGCACCGGTCTTCGGGCCGATGTCCAGGCCGAGCTGGCCCTCGGGCATCTTGTCGGCGTCGACGGCGGAGTGCTCGGTGGGCGCCTTGGCCTTCAGGTCCGGGAATCCGGGGGAGACCACGACGTCGACCGGGAGCACCAGCTCGACGCCCAGCTTCTCGGCGCGCTCCATGTACTCGGTGACGGCCGGGATCTGGTCCTCCTGCAGCAGCGAGGAGCCGACCTCGTAGCCCTTGGCCTTGAGGAAGGTGAAGGCCATGCCGCCGCCGATCAGGATGCGGTCGGCCTTGCCGAGCAGCTGGTCGATGACGGCGAGCTTGTCGGAGACCTTGGAGCCGCCGAGCGCGACGACGTAGGGCCGCTTGACGTCCTCGGTGAGCTTCTTCAGGACGCCGACCTCGGTGGCGATGAGGTAGCCGGCGTAGTGCGGCAGACGGGCCGGGAGGTCGTACACGGAGGCGTGCTTGCGGTGCACGGCACCGAAGCCGTCGCCCACATAGACGTCGGCGAGGGCGGCCAGCCGGTCGGCGAACTCGCCGCGCTCGGTGTCGTCCTTGGACGTCTCACCGGCGTTGAAGCGGAGGTTCTCGATGACCGCGACCTGGCCGGGCTCCAGGCCGTCGACCGCGTCGTGGGCGGCGGGGCCGACCGTGTCCTGCGCGAACGCGACCGGCGCGCCGAGCAGTTCACCGAGCCGCTCGGCGGGCTGCAGGAGGGAGAAGGCCGGGTCCGGGGCGCCCTTGGGGCGGCCCAGGTGCGAAGCGACGATCACCTTGGCGCCCGCCTCGGCCAGGGCCTTGACGGTGGGCAGGACGGCGCGGATGCGGCCGTCGTCGGTGATGAGGCCGTTGGCGAGCGGCACGTTGAGGTCGGCGCGGACGAAGACCCGCTTGCCGGCCACGCCTTCGGCGAGAAGCTCGTCGATCGTCTTCATAAAGGGACTCCTAGGGAAGGCTCTTCAGATCCGAGAGGGCTGATCGATCACTACGTAGCACAGGGCTCGGGCAGCGCGGCGTCGCGCTGCCCGAGCCCTGGCTCACATCGAGGTGCCTGCTCCGGGAGTTAGAGCTGGCCGCCGACGAAGACCGTGAGGTCGACGAGGCGGTTGGAGTAACCCCACTCGTTGTCGTACCAGCCGAGGATCTTCACCGTGTTGCCCTCCTGGACCATGGTCAGGGAGGAGTCGAAGGTGCAGGAGGCCGGGTCGCCGACGATGTCCGAGGACACGATCTGGTCCTCGGTGTAGGTCAGGAAGCCCTTGAGGTCGCCGTCCTCGGAGGCCTTCTTGAACGCGGCGTTGACCTCGTCCTTGGTGACCTCGCGCTGCAGCGTCACGACCAGGTCGGTGGCCGAACCGGTCGGGACCGGGACGCGCATGGCGATGCCGTCCAGCTTGCCCTTGAGCTGCGGGAGGACCAGGGCGGTGGCCTTGGCGGCACCGGTCGTGGTCGGGATGATGTTCTCGGCGGCGGCGCGGGCGCGGCGCAGGTCCGAGTGCGGGAAGTCCAGGATCCGCTGATCGTTCGTGTACGCGTGAACCGTCGTCATCAGGCCCTTGACGATGCCGAAGTTCTCGTCGAGAACCTTGGCCATCGGCGCCACACAGTTGGTGGTGCAGGAGGCGTTGGAGATGATGTTGTGGTTCGCCGGGTCGTACTGGTCCTGGTTGACGCCCATCACGATGGTGATGTCCTCGTCCTTGGCCGGAGCCGAGATGAGGACCTTCTTGGCGCCGCCGGCGATGTGCTTCTCGGCGTCGGCCTTCTTCGTGAAGATGCCGGTCGACTCGATGACGATGTCGACGCCCAGCTCGCCCCACGGGATGTCCGCGGGGTTGCGCTCGGACAGGACCTTGATCGTGTGCCCGTCGACGGTGATCGTGTCGGCGGTGTGCGACACCTCGGCCTTGAGGCGGCCCAGGATGGTGTCGTACTTGAGCAGGTGGGCGGTGGTCGCGGTGTCACCCAGGTCGTTGACAGCCACGATCTCGATGTCAGCACCCTGCTCCAGCAGCGCGCGGAAGTAGTTACGACCGATGCGGCCAAAGCCGTTGATGCCTACGCGGATCGTCACGAACCGATCTCCTCGTTAGGTACGCCGACTCAGATGTCGGCGAGTTGTATGGGATGTCCCCGACCGCCTACGACCCTACCTCCCTGAGGCCCCCGGAGTGACATCGAGTAGGGCCATACACGGCAGGGCGGTCCGTACCCGTCAGTAGGGGTACGGACCGCCCGTGCTGTTCATGCGATTGTCACGCTCAGTCAGCTCTTCAGTGCCGAGAGCGCCTTACCGATCAGGGCCGCGCGGTCGGCGGCCGAGACGACGTGTTCCAGGCCGAAGCCGAGCAGTACGGAGTCGTCCGTGGTGACCGCTCCATATGTCTTGAACAGTTCCCCGGTGCGCGCCCAGTCCTTCAGGACGGCCGGGCTGCCCGCGGGCGGTCCGGCGACGCTCCAGGGACCGAGGGAGGACTCGAAGCCCTCCGTCTCGGTGGCGGTGCCGCCGACCACGAGGGAGGCGTTGTCGACGAGGAGGCCGTGACCGCCCGTGCTCGGGTCGGTGATGTAACTGAAGGAGACCTCGATCGACTTGCCGGCGTACGCGCTCAGGTCGAAGGCGACCGGCTGCCAGCCGCTGGAGGCGCCGGTGAAGCTGTTCCACGCGCCGCTGGTGCCGGTGGCCGTGCAGCCGGACGCGCTCACGGTCAGGTAGTGCTTGATCCACGGGTGTTCCTGGGCGAGGAAGCCGGCCTCGCACTCGGTCGGGACGGTGGCCGAGGTGGCACCGCCCAGTTCGGGAAGCGTGGTCCAGTCGTCGGCCCCGGTCGTGTGGACCTCGACGATCGCGTGGTCGTACCCGGGCTCGGTGTCCCAGAGCAGCTGGGAACGGAGCGTCGGCTTGTCGGCGGCGCCGACACCGGTGAGGTCGATGGTGCGGGTGAGGCGCTTGTAGGAGTCGTCGGTGTGGACGGCGGCGGCCATGTAGGAGCCCGCGTACGGCCCGTACGGGTTGGCGGTCCCGCTGAACTGGCCCGCTCCCGCGCCGGAGGCGAACTGGGGGTACTGGGCGGCGGCGAGCGAGTCCGAGGTGACGCCGTAGGTGCCCGCCGCGTTCAGCGGGTTGCCGGGCGCGTCACCGATGGCTCCCGTGGCGCCGCCGAGCTTCCCCGAGCCGGTGAAGCCGGTCGCGCCGGGAGTGGACGTACGGGAGTAGGCGCCCAGGTAGTACTGGCTGAAGTCGTTCGAGAGGGTGCCGCCGCCGAGGTCGACGCTGCCGCCGGCCAGCTCGCCCGCCTCGACCAGCTTGCCGCCCTCATTGAGGAAGGCCCGGAGCTGGAGCTGGGTGGCGTTGCCGGGCCGCAGGGCACCGGTGTAGTGGACGACGGTCCCGAAGTGATCGAGGACGCCGAGCGCGTCGGGCGCGCCCTGGGTGGCGACGTCCCAGACGAGGGCCTTCCTGCCGTTGGCCTTCAGCGCGTCGACGTAGGTCTGGGCCTGTGTGGCGGCCGCGCCCTCCTCGGCGACCACGAGCACGTCGGCCCGCGGCCGCTGGGCCACGGTGTACGTGAAGTGCGTGCTGGAGGTGCGCTTTCCGCTCCTGGTCTCGCCGGTGAACCAGACCTCGACCTTGTCGCCCGGGTCGCCGTCCTTGACCTTGGCGCGGTACTCGTCGAAGTAGAGGTTGTCCGAGCCGCCGTAGGTCTCGCCGCCCCGCCAGGGCCTGAGCGCCCTGTCGTGCGTACGGCCGCCGTTGACGCGGTACTTGAGCTCCTTGTCGCGCACGGACTTGCGGACGACGACGGAGACTTCCTGGTCGGCGCCCCGGGAGTACGAGGTCGTGAAGGGGGCCGGGGTGAAGTCGGGGGCGGCGATGCCGACCGAGGAGGACGGCTGGTCGGGGTGGGCCGCGGTCTCGGCGACGGAGAGCGCGAACGGGACGTTCTTCTCGAACTCCTGCTCGATCAGCTTCTCGTCGTCCGGGAAGGTGAACACCGAGGCGCAGTCGGCCGCGTTCCAGGAGTCGTTCGGGTCGAGGTCGGACGCCGTCTGACAGGTCGACATCTCAGGGGTGAACATCGCCATGCCGTTGACGTTGCCGGCGTGGCCGTCCGCCTCGCCGTTGGTGGTGTACAGCTCCGAGGACACCTGGGAGTGATAGCCCGGGATCGCCGGGTTCTCCGGGGTGCCGGCGAGGGCCTTGTAGAGCACGTCGTCCGGGGTGGGCGTCGCCACCTGCCAGCCCACTCCGTACAGCAGCAGTTCGGCGGCGGAGTGGTAGTTGATGCCGTACTTGAAGCCGACGCGCTTCTCGAAGCTGTCGAGCGCCCTGGTCTCGGGCTCGGAGCCGGGGGCGGCCCCGCGGTAGGTCTCACTCGTGGGGTTGGGCGACGAACCCTCGTCGTCGTAGCCCCACTTGTAGGCGAAGTTGCGGTTGAGGTCGACGCCGTCACCGGTGGAGATGACGCCGTCGCCGTTCACGTCCCGCATGTTCTTGCGCCACTGGCGGGCGTCGGCGTCCTTGAACGTGTAGTCGTAGCCGTCGGGGTTGGCCGACAGGACGAACCACAGCTCGGTGGAGTCGACGATCTTCTTGATGCGCTTGTTCGTGGCGTAGTTGTCCAGGTAGTAGTGCATCAGCCGCCGCGTCATCTCGGGCGTGATCCACTCGCGCGCGTGCTGGTTGGACATGTACAGCACCGACGGCTTGGCGCCGTCCTTGGTCGTCCTCGCACCCTTGGTCAGTTTGAGCGCGAGGATGTCCTGGCCGTTCACGGTCTTGCCGATGGAGACGACCTTGGTCAGGCCGGGGTTGGCCTGACCCGTCCTGATGATCTCCTCCTCTAGGTTGCCCTTTCCGCTGTACGGGCGGAACACCCCCTGGGCGGCGCCCTCGACCCGGTTCTCGGCCTTGGCGGAGAGCGTGTGCTCGGTGAGCTCGACGCCCTGCTTCTCCAGCTTCCTGGCCTGCTGGTCGGTGACGTAGACCTCGACCGTGCTCCTGCCGTTCTTCCAGGTCGTGTCGCCGAGCTCGTGACCGTCCTGGCCGGCCGCGAGCAGCAGGGGTACCTGCTGCTTCGTGATCTCGGCGCGGAACACCTTCACGGCGTTCGCGTCGGGCCCGGGTGAACCGCCGTTCTGCGCCTGGGCGATCGGCGCCACGGCCGCACCGCCCAGCAGGAGCGCGCCGGTAGCGAGGATCGCGCTCGCTCTTCGTCTCATGAGTCCCCCTTGCGCTGGTCCGCCACAGCAGCGAACAGATGCCAGGCTCATGACACTTCAAGGTCAAGTCAAGGGCGCCTCGCCGGACGATCAACGCCGGTGCCGACCTCCCAAGTGGGCGTCGACACCGGCATATTGAGCTTCTGTCAGATAATCCCGTACGTCTTTCACGTCGCCCCGCGGGTCCGGGTCAGCCCGCGAGGTTGTCCGCCATCTCCTCGGACAGACTCGACTCCGTCCCGGGGATCCCGAGGTCCTGCGCCCGCTTGTCGGCCATCGCCAGCAGCCTGCGGATACGGCCCGCGACGGCGTCCTTGGTCAGCGGCGGGTCGGCGAGCGCGCCCAGCTCCTCCAGGGAGGCCTGCTTGTGCTCCATGCGCAGCCGTCCGGCGGCGGCGAGATGCTCCGGCACCTCGTCCGCGAGGATCTCCAGCGCGCGCTGGACCCGGGCCCCGGCGGCGACGGCGGCACGCGCCGAGCGGCGCAGGTTGGCGTCGTCGAAGTTGGCGAGCCGGTTCGCCGTGGCGCGGACCTCGCGGCGCATCCGCCGCTCCTCCCAGGCCAGCACCGACTCGTGCGCGCCGAGGCGGGTCAGCAGCGCGCCGATGGCGTCCCCGTCGCGGACGACCACGCGGTCCACGCCCCGCACCTCACGGGCCTTCGCCGCGATCGACAGCCGGCGGGCGGCGCCGACCAGCGCGAGCGCGGCCTCCGGCCCCGGGCAGGTCACCTCCAGGGACGAGGAGCGGCCGGGCTCGGTGAGCGAGCCGTGGGCCAGGAAGGCCCCGCGCCAGGCCGCCTCGGCGTCGCAGGTGGCCCCCGAGACCACCTGCGGCGGCAGCCCGCGGATCGGGCGGCCCCGCCCGTCCACGAGCCCGGTCTGGCGGGCCAGCTGGTCACCGCCCGCGACGACGCGCACGACGTAGCGCGAACCGCGCCGCAGCCCGCCGGGCGCCATCACGATCAGTTCGGAACTGTGGCCGAAGATCTCCAGAATGTCCCGCTTCAGGCGGCGCGCCGCCATGGCGGTGTCCAGCTCCGCCTCGATCACGATCCGGCCGCTCACCAGGTGAAGGCCGCCCGCGAACCGCAGAATGGCGGAAACCTCCGCCTTCCTGCAGCACGTCCGGGTGACGGGGAGCCGGGAAATCTCATCCTTCACCGCTGCCGTCATCGCCATGGGCCGATCCTTCCATGCATCCGAAAAATACGGTCGTACGCGGCGGCCAACAGCTCCGGGTCGTGCCGCGGAGATCCGTCGGTCCGAGCCACCGGCGCCAGCTCGACCGCGGCACCGAACCGCTTGGCGGCGTCGGCGAGAGACTCGCGGTCGGGCACGGCGGCCTCGTCGGCCAGCACCACGTCCAGGGCGAGTTTAGGGGCGTGTCGTCCCAAAACCTCCAAATGACGCTGCGGGGAGAAGCCTTCGGTTTCTCCGGGCTGCGGGGCGAGGTTCAGGGAGAGTACCCGGCGGGCCCGCGTCTGGCTGAGGGCGTCCAGCAGTTCGGGCACCAGAAGGTGGGGTATGACCGACGAGAACCAGGAGCCGGGGCCGAGAACCACCCAGTCCGCGTCGAGGACCGCGGCCACGGCCTCGGGCACGGCCGGCGGATCGTGCGGCACGACGTGCACGGACTGGACCTCGCCGGGGGTGAGCGCCACGTTCGCCTGGCCCCGCACGGTGGCGACCTCGTCGGGACTGTCCGGATCGTGCCCCTTGACCAGGGCCTGGAGCTCCAGGGGAACGGCGGACATGGGCAGCACCCGGCCGTGCGCGCCGAGCAGCTTGCCGACCAGGTCGAGAGCCTGGACGTGATCGCCGAGCTGTTCCCACAGGGCGACGATCAGCAGATTGCCGACGGCGTGTTCGTGCAGGTCGCCCTTGGACTGGAAGCGGTACTGGATGACACGGGCCCAGGTCTGGCCCCATTCGTCGTCGCCGCACAGCGCCGCCAGCGCCTTGCGCAGATCACCGGGCGGGAGAACGCCCAGCTCGTCACGCAGGCGGCCGCTGGAACCGCCGTCGTCGGCCACGGTGACGACGGCGGTGAGGTCCCCGGTGATCCGGCGCAGCGCGGCGAGCGAGGCGGACAGCCCCATGCCGCCGCCGAGGGCGACGACCTTGGGCTGGGCGCCGCGGCGGCGTGGCTTGGCCCCGCGCGCCGCGACCGGCTGGGCGGCTCGGTCCCCGGGGATCTCCCGGCGCAGCCGGCTCAGCCGCAGGGTAGTGCGTCCGGTCACTCGCGCCCCATGTCCCTATGCACGAGCACGGTCTCCACGCCCTGGGAGGCGAGGCGGGCGGCGAGCTTCTCGGCGGTCGCCACCGAGCGGTGCTTGCCGCCGGTGCAGCCGACCGCGATGGTCACATAGCGCTTGCCCTCGCGCCGGTATCCGGCGGCGATCAGCTGGAGCAGCTCGGCGTAGCGGTCGAGGAACTCCTTGGCGCCGGGCTGGTTGAAGACGTACGCCGAGACCTCTTCGTTCAGGCCGGTGAAGGGGCGCAGCTCGGGGACCCAGTGCGGGTTGGGCAGGAAGCGCATGTCCACGACCAGGTCGGCGTCGACCGGGAGGCCGTACTTGAAGCCGAAGGACATGACGGTGGCCCGCAGCTCGGGCTCCTCCTCGCCCGCGAACTGGGCGTCCATCTTGGCGCGCAGCTCGTGCACGTTCAGGCTGGAGGTGTCGATGACCAGGTCGGCGTCGCCGCGCAGCTCGCGCAGCAGTTCACGCTCGGCGTCGATGCCGTCCACGATGCGGCCGTCGCCCTGGAGGGGGTGCGGTCTGCGCACGGACTCGAAGCGTCGCACCAGGGCCTCGTCGGAGGACTCCAGGAAGACGATCCGCCGGGTGACCTGCTTGGACTCCAGGTCGGCGAGGGACTCGCGGAGGTTGTCGAAGAAGCGCCGGCCGCGTACGTCGACGACGACCGCGATCCGGGCCACGTTGCCCTGGGACCGGGCGCCGAGCTCCACCATGGTGGGGATCAGGGCGGGCGGCAGGTTGTCGACGACGAACCAGCCGAGGTCCTCCAGACACTTGGCGGCCGTGGACCGGCCGGCTCCGGACATACCGGAGATGATCACCAGCTCGGGAATGGCCGCGTCCGGGACCCCGGTCCCGGCCGTCTCGATGCCCGTACCCACCTGTGCTCCGTCTTCCCGTGGTGCTTCGTGCTCCGCGTGATCCTCGCTTGCCGTCCCGTGCTCTTCGGTGCCCTGCGCCGGGCGTTCCTCTTCACGCGCGTCGTTCTCGGTCATGTCTCCTGCCCCCGTCGCTCGTCCGAGGTGCCCGCGGTCACGGGCTCCTCCACGGGGCCCGCAGTCGTCCCGGGCGCCGCGTGTTCGTCGTCTTCCATGATCTCTCCAGTGGCCGTGTTCACGGCGGGTGCGGCCGGAACCGCCTCGGCGAGGGCCACGGCGATGGTCTCCGCCGTCTTCCGCCCTATGCCGGGGACCTCGCAGATCTGGTCGATCGTCGCGGACCGGAGTTTCTTCACGGAGCCGAAGTGTTTGATCAGTGCCTGTCTGCGTGAGTCGCCCAGGCCCGGTACGTCGTCCAGGGGGCCCGCCCGGAAGCGTTTGGCCCGCTTGGCGCGCTGGTAGGTGATCGCGAAGCGGTGGGCCTCGTCCCGGACCCGCTGGAGCAGGTACAGGCCCTCGCTGGTGCGCGGCAGGACCACCGGATCGCTCTCGCCGGGCAGCCACACCTCCTCCAGGCGCTTGGCGAGTCCGCAGACGGCGATGTCGTCGATACCGAGCTCGTCGAGGGCCCGTTGGGCGGCGGCCACCTGCGGCCGGCCACCGTCGACGACGACGAGCTGCGGGGGGTAGGCGAAACGCTTGGGCCGGCCGTCCTCCTCGGAGAAGGCGCTCCCGGGGAGGGGAGCACCGGAAAGGGCGGTCCCGGTGGAGGCGGCCTCCACGAGCGGGATCCCGGAGGAGGTGGTCCCCGCGAGCGCGGTCCCGGAGGAGGTGGTCCCCGCGGCGGGCGCCTCCGTCAGCGGGCTGCCGGACGTGGGGGTCTCCGACGGCTCCGCTGGGGTGTCCTCGCCGTCCGTCCACTCCCCCGTCCTCTCCTTCTCCACGAGGTAGCGCTTGAAGCGGCGCGTGATCACCTCGTGCATGGAGCGGACGTCGTCCTGGCCGGCGAAGCCCTTGATCTGGAAGCGCCGGTACTCGCCCTTGCGCTGGAGCCCGTCCTCGAAGACGACCATCGAGGCCACCACGTCGTCGCCCTGGAGGTGCGAGATGTCGTAGCACTCGATCCGCAGCGGCGCGCTGTCCAGGTCGAGCGCCTCGGCGATCTCCTCCAGCGCCCGCGATCGGGTGGTCAGGTCGGAGGCGCGCCGGGTCTTGTGCAGGGCGAGCGACTGGAGCGCGTTGCGCCGCACCGTCTCCATGAGCGCCTTCTTGTCACCGCGCTGCGGGATGCGGAGCGACACGTTCGATCCGCGGCGCTCGGTGAGCCATTCCTGGACGGGCTCCACCGGTTCGGGCAGCGCCGGGACGAGCACCTCCTTGGGGACGGAGTCACCCGTCTCCTCGCCGTAGAGCTGCTGGAGCGCGTGCTCGACGAGGTCACCCGTGGTGACCGCCTCCACCTTGTCCGTGACCCAGCCCCGCTGACCGCGCACGCGTCCGCCGCGCACGTGGAAGATCTGCACCGCGGCTTCCAGCTCGTCCTCGGCGACCGCCATGAGGTCGGCGTCGGTCGCGTCCGCGAGTACGACCGCGCTCTTCTCCATGGCCTTCTTCAGGGCCTCGATGTCGTCCCGCAGCCGGGCCGCGCGCTCGTACTCCATCTCCTCGGCCGCGTCCGTCATCTGCTGCTCCTGGCGGCGGATGTACGTCCCCGTCCGGCCCGCCATGAAGTCGCAGAACTCCTCGGCCAGATCGCGGTGCTCCTCGGAAGAGACCCGGCCGACACAGGGGGCCGAGCACTTGCCGATGTAGCCGAGAAGGCAGGGCCGGCCGGTGCGGGAGGCGTTCTTGAAGACACCGGCGGAGCAGGTGCGGACCGGGAAGACGCGCAGCAGCAGGTCGACGGTGTCGCGGATGGCCCAGGCGTGCCCGTAGGGACCGAAGTAGCGCACGCCCTTCTTCTTGTGGCCGCGCATCACCTGTACGCGCGGGAACTCCTCGTTCATCGTCACGGCGAGGTAGGGGTAGCTCTTGTCGTCGCGGTACTTGACGTTGAACCGGGGGTCGTACTCCTTGATCCAGGAGTACTCCAGCTGAAGGGCCTCGACCTCGGTGGACACGATCGTCCACTCCACCGACGCGGCCGTGGTCACCATGGTGCGGGTGCGCGGGTGGAGATTCGCCAGGTCCTGGAAGTAGCTCGCCAGGCGCTGGCGCAGGCTCTTCGCCTTCCCGACGTAGATCACCCGGCGGTGCTCGTCGCGGAATTTGTACACCCCGGGGGAGTCCGGGATCTGTCCCGGCTTGGGGCGGTAGCTGGAGGGGTCGGCCATGTCACACACCCTACTGGCGCGGGCCGACAGCGCGGTCGGCTCCCGGCCCGCCTGTGGACGGAGGACGAGGTCGGGCGCCGGTGCGGCACCAGGGAGGCAGGCCCCGCCGCTGTCACCGGTGGGGCCTGCCTCCCTGCCTCCCGACGGCGGTCGTCACGGCCCGCCCGGAGACGTACGCCGCCCGCACGCTCCGTCCGGGCGTCCCGGCGTTCCCTCGCCCTGTCAGCCGCGCCGCCGGCGCAGGGCGCGCGAGACGCTCAGGACGAGCGCGACGAGGGCTCCCGCCCCGGCCGTCGCCGACGCCACCACGACGAAGGGGTCGGTCGCGGCGGCGTCCCGGGTATCCGCACCTCCGCGCCCGGGTCCCCTGTCGCCGCCCCCGCCCCGTCCGGGTCCCCTGTCGCCGCCCCCGCCCCGTCCGGGTCCGCGGTCGTCCCCGCTCGCCGCGCGTTCCATCCTGGGGGCGCCGTGCCCGGCCGCCGCGCCGAGCCGCGTGGGCGCCGATCGCGCGAGCGGCCCCGCGTGCACGGGCGTGCCGGGGTGACCTGCCGCGGGCCCGGCGGCCGCGGCCGCCGGAGTGGCTCCCAGGGCGGCCAGAACCGCGGCGAGAGCGACCAGTCGTCGTCTGTGGCGCATCGTGTCTGCTCCGGAGTGGGGGTCGGGGAGGGAAGGAGCGCGTCCGGGGGCTGCGGTGAGCCATGTTGAGCATCAGGTGTTGTCGGGACTTGGTCAACACGCTTCAATGCGGGGGAACTCGGGGCGTGAACGGCGAAACCCGCCGGTGAACAGCCCCCGCGCGCCCACCGGGCGGCGCCGAAGAACCGCTCGAACGGCCTGACCAGCCGTCGTGAACATCCACAGAAGGGCCCCTGCATGCGGTACGGCAGACAGCACGCGGACGTCGCCACGGCGGAACTGGACACGGCCTTGCGGGGCGGCCCCTTCCATGTCGCACTGCGCGCCGCGATCACCGCCCGCGGGCTGCCGCTGCAACGCGTCCAGCACCATCTGTCGCGCTACGGCGTCAAGGTCGGGGTGACGAGCCTGAGTTACTGGCAGCAGGGCGCCCGGCGCCCCCAGCGGCCCGAGTCGCTGCGGGCCGTCCGCGCCCTGGAGGAGATACTCCAGCTGCCCGACGAGTCCCTGATAAGACTGCTGGCCGAGGCCGAGGAGCGACCTGATCCGGAGCGCCCCACGAGGCGTTCGTACCGCTCCCTGGTCGAGGCTTCGAGCGTCCTGGAACGATTTTTGGCCGAACTGGAGTCCCCGCTCGACGGCGGTCTGCACACTATCGGCCATCACGAACGGGTCCGCATCGGCGCCCATCGCGAACTGCTGGGCCGCGAATCGCAGCACATAGCGCGCGCCCACAAGGACGGCGTCGACCGCTACATGGCCATCCACCACGGCGACCCGGGATGCTCACCGGAGCGGACCGCCGTCCGGGCTCTGGAGAACTGCCGTACGGGCCGGGTGCGCTGGCACCGCGACACCGGCGTGCTGGTCGCCGAACTGCTCTTCGACACCCGGCTGCGGGCAGGCGACACGTACCTCTTCCGGTACGCCTTCGAGGACGGCACGGCCGGGACGTCCAGCGAGTACGTCCGGGGGTTCGGCTTCGCGGGCGGGCAGTACGCGCTCCAGGTGCACTTCGCGGAGAACGCGCTGCCCGTGCGCTGCCACCGGTTCACCCAGCACTCGGCGGCCGCCCCGCGCAGCGGCCGCCAGGAACTGCCGCTGAGCGGCCGCCACCGCTCGGTGCACCTGGTCGAACAGCGCGTGCGGTCGGGGATCGTGGGCATCGGCTGGGACTGGGAGTGACCACCCACCGGGGTGCGGAACCCGGGCCCGTCCACCTCGCGCTCCAGGGCTGTCGCCGGCCCCGTCCGGTCCACGCTCCGGTGCGGCAACCGGCTCGATCCGGCCCGCGCTCAGGCGCCCGGCCCGGCGACGATCTTCCCGCTCTTCTCCTCGACGGGCAGCTCGTGGAGCGGCACGGTGGCCGGGGCCCTCAGCACCTTGCCCGTCGTGGCGTCGAACTCGCTGCCGTGACAAGGGCATACGAGCGTCGTGCCCTGCAACTTGTTGATGGCGCACCCGGCGTGGGTGCAGATCGAGCTGAACGCCTTCAGTGAACCGTCCTCGGCACGGCTGACCACGACGTTCTCGTCCTGGTACAGCTGAGCACCGCCCTTGGCGACCTCGCTCTCCGCGCCCAGGACGACGGGAGCGGTCGGCGTCGCGGGAGTTCCGCCACCGCCACCGCCGCCCCCGGAGCAGGCGGCGAGGCCGAGCCCGGCGACCGGGGCGAGCGCCGCTCCTCGCAGGACGGTACGACGGGTCGCGGACGGACGGCCGGACATGGCATCTCCACTGGTCGAGGGTGCTCGCGGACACTCCGCCGAGCGCGACGACTCAGAACACGGCGAGGGTTGTCGCGCGTCGACCATACCGGTACAGATCATTCCGCTCACTGCGGGGCCGGTCGGCGCGATCCTGGACGTAAACGCTTACGCAAGCGTATGCGTAAGCGTTTACGTCAGGCGCTGACGGGATATGTTCACGGGCGGACGACCGGGTTCCGTGCGGATCGGCACCCGGGTTCCTTCACGGGCGGGCACCCGAGTGCGAGAGGAGGGAGTGCCATGGCGACGATGGTCGACGTGGCCCGACGGGCAGGCGTGTCCATCGCGACCGTCTCGCACGTCCTCAACGACACCCGTCCGGTGCTGCCCCGCACACGTCAGGCCGTTCTCGACGCGATCGAGGAGCTGGGCTACACGCCCAACACCCTCGCCCGTTCCCTCGTCACCTCCCGCACGCGGTCCATCGGGCTCGCGGTGTCGGCCATCAGCAACCCGTACTTCACGGAGACCCTCCAGGGTGTCGAGGCCGGAGCCCTGGAACACGGCTACGGCCTGCTGATCGCCGATCCGCACGACGACCCCGAGCACGAGCGCACCGTCGTCCGACTGCTGCACGAACGACGCGTGGACGGCATGGTCATCGCGCCCTCGGCGACCCCCGCCGCACTCCTGCGGTACCTCGCGCGGCACGACGTACCCACCGTCCTCCTGGACCGGCTCGTGGACTCCCCCGCCGACGGCTTCCGCCACGACCAGGTCTGTGCCGAGAACACCGGGCCCATGGCGGACCTGGTCACCCACCTCGCCGAGCGCGGGCACCGGCGCATCGGGCTGATCGCGGGCCTGCCCGGACTCAGCACCACGACGGAGCGGATCACCGGCTACCGCCACGGCCTCGCGCACGCCGGACTCCCTTACGACGAACGGCTCGTGGCGCACGGCGACTCCCGGGCGGGTACGGCCGAGGAGGCCACCCACCGGCTGTTGTCCCTCGGGGCGCCGCCCGGGGCGCTCGTCACCGCGAACAACGCCATGACCATCGGCGCCCTGCGGGCCCTGCGCGACCGGGGCCTGTCCGTGCCCGGCGACCTGGCGCTGTGCTGCTTCGACGACTTCTCGTGGGCGGATCTGTTCACGCCCCGGCTCACCGTGATCGCCCAGCCCGGCAAGGAGATCGGTGCCACCGCGGTCCGCCTGCTCCTGGAGCGGCTGGCGTCACCGCACCGCGAGAGCCGCACCGTCCGGCTTCCCTCCGTCTTCGTCCACCGCACCTCGTGCGGCTGCCCCGAGAGCGCCGTTCGTCCCGAGAGCCCCGAGATACCGAGGAAAGGACCCGCGTCGTGATCGTCGTCGCCGGTGAGGCCCTGATCGATCTGGTGCCGCAGGGCGCGGGCGCCCTGGCGGACCTGCTGCCTCGTCTCGGCGGCGGCCCCTACAACACGGCGGTGGCACTCGGCCGCCTCGGCTCCCCCACCGCGTTCTGCTCCCGCGTCTCACGCGACGCGTTCGGCGAGGCCCTCCTGGCCGGACTGGGCGACGCCGGCGTCGACGTGTCGTCCGTGCAGCGCGGCGACGAACCGACGACCCTGGCCGTCGCCACGATCGGCACGGACGGCTCGGCCGCGTACTCCTTCTACGTCGAGGGCACGGCCGACCGTCTCTTCTCGGCCCCGGCGCGACTCCCCGACGCGGCGCGGGCGGTGTCCTTCGGCACCTGTTCACTCGTCCTGGAACCCGGCGCGAGCGCGTACGAGGAGCTGATGCGGGCCGCCGCCGCCCGGGGCGTCTTCACGACCCTCGACCCGAACGTCCGCGCCGGTCTGATCCCCGACCCGGACGCCTACCGCGCCCGGTTCAGGAGCTGGCTGCCGTCGGTCTCCCTGCTCAAGCTGTCCGAGGAGGACGCCCGTTGGCTCGGCGGCACCCCTCGGGAGTGGCTGGCCGCCGGCCCCGCGGCCGTGGTCGTCACGCAGGGCGGAGACGGTCTCACCGCGTTCACCCGGGACGGCTCGGTCCACTCGGTGCCCGGCGAACCGGTCGACGTCGTGGACACGATCGGCGCCGGTGACACCGTGAACGCGGCCCTGCTGCACGGCCTGGCCACCCGGAACGCCCTGTCCGCCACCGCACTCGCGGAACTGGGCCCCCGCGGCTGGACCGAACTCCTGCGTTTCGCGGCCCGCGCGGCGGCCGTCACCTGCTCCCGCGCCGGAGCCGAACCGCCGTACGCCCGCGAACTCGGCGACCTGTAGGAACGCCCGTCCGCCAACCCCACGGTTCCGAACCGCGGCAGCCAAGCAGTCAAGGTCGCAACGGGCGGCGCCCCGCGGGGAGTTCCCGTGGGGCGCCGTGTGGTGGGGAGTCGCCGGGCCGACGCGCGGACCGGTCGGATCAGGCCTTGCGGGCCCGCGTGGTCTTCTTCGCGGGGGCCACCTTCTTGGCGACCGTCTTGGTGGCGGTCTTCTTCGCCGCGGCCGCCTTCTTGGTGGCCGTGCTGTTGACGGTCTTCGTGGCCGCCTTCTTCGCCGTCGTCCCGGCGGCGACCGTCTTCTTGGCGGCCGTCTTCCGGGGGGCCTTCACGGGAGCGGCGTCGCTGATCCGGTCGGCGCCGAGGATCTCGCGCAGGAATTTGCCGGTGTGGCTGGCCGGAACGCCGGCGACCTCCTCGGGCGTGCCCTCGGCGATCACGAGACCGCCGCCGTTGCCGCCCTCGGGGCCCATGTCGATGACCCAGTCCGCGGTCTTGATGACATCGAGGTTGTGCTCGATGACGATGACCGTGTTGCCCTTGTCGACCAGACCGGACAGCACCGTGATGAGCTTGCTGATGTCCTCGAAGTGCAGGCCGGTGGTCGGCTCGTCGAGCACGTACACCGTGCGGCCGGTGGAGCGCTTCTGGAGCTCGCTGGCGAGCTTGACGCGCTGCGCCTCACCGCCGGACAGCGTCGGCGCGGACTGGCCGAGCCGGACGTAGCCGAGGCCGACGTCGTTGAGCGTCCTGAGGTGGCGGGCGATCGCCGGCACGGCCTCGAAGAAGTCGAGCGCCTCCTCGATCGGCATGTCCAGGACCTCGGAGATGGACTTGCCCTTGTAGTGGACCTCCAGGGTCTCCCGGTTGTAGCGCGCCCCGTGGCAGACCTCGCAGGGGACGTAGACGTCCGGCAGGAAGTTCATCTCGATCTTGATCGTGCCGTCGCCGGAGCAGTTCTCGCAGCGGCCGCCCTTGACGTTGAAGGAGAAGCGGCCGGGCAGATAGCCCCGGACCTTCGCCTCGGTGGTCTCGGCGAACAGTCTGCGGACGTGGTCGAAGACTCCGGTGTACGTCGCCGGGTTGGAGCGGGGCGTACGGCCGATGGGCGACTGGTCGACGTGCACGACCTTGTCGACGAGGTCGTCGCCCTCCACGCGCGTGTGCCGCCCCGGCACGTTCCTCGCGCCGTTCAGTTCACGGGCCAGGTGCGTGTACAGGATGTCGTTGACCAGCGTCGACTTGCCGGAACCCGATACGCCGGTGACGGCCGTGAGGACGCCCAGCGGGAAGGACACGTCGATGTCCTGGAGGTTGTTCTCGCGGGCGCCGTGCACCGTGAGCCTACGGCCCGGGTCGGCGGGCCGGCGGATGTCCGGGGTCGGGATCTGCCTCTTGCGCGACAGATACTGGCCGGTGATCGACTCGGCGTTGGCGAGCAGTTCCTTCAAGGGTCCGCTGTGCACGACCTTGCCGCCGTGCTCGCCCGCGCCGGGGCCGATGTCGACGACCCAGTCGGCGACCTTGATGGTGTCCTCGTCGTGTTCGACGACGATGAGTGTGTTGCCCATGTCGCGGAGGCGGACGAGGGTCTCGATCAGCCGGTGGTTGTCCCGCTGGTGCAGGCCGATGGAGGGTTCGTCCAGGACGTAGAGGACGCCGACGAGCCCGGAGCCGATCTGGGTGGCAAGGCGGATGCGCTGGGCCTCACCGCCGGAGAGGGTGCCGGCCGCGCGGTTCAGCGACAGGTAGTCGAGGCCGACGTCGACCAGGAAGCGCAGCCGTTCGTTGACCTCCTTCAGGACGCGCTCGGCGATCTTCTTGTCGCGTGCGTTGAGCTTCATCGCCCCCAGGAAGTCCGCGCAGTCACTGATCGACATGGCGGCGACCTCGGCGATCGACTTCTCCATGACGGTGACCGCGAGGACGAGCGGCTTGAGGCGCGTGCCCTGGCAGGTGGGGCAGGGCACCTCGCGCATATAGCCCTCGAAGCGCTCACGGCTGGCGTCGCTCTCGGACTCGCCGTGCCGCCGCTTGACGAAGGGGACGGCCCCTTCGAAGGGCGTGGTGTAGACGCGCTCGCGTCCGTACCGGTTGCGGTAGCGGACCTCGATCTGCGTCTTGTGGCCGTAGAGCAGGGCCTTCTTCGCGCGCTGCGGCAGGCCGGCGAACGGGATGTCGGTCCGGAACCCCAGCGCGTCCGCGAGAGCGCCGATCAGCCGGCCGAAGTAGTCCTTGGTGTGCCCGTGCGACCAGGCGTGGATGGCGCCCTCGTCGAGGGACTTGTCCTCGTCGGGGACGATCAGCTCGGGGTCGACCTCCATGCGCGTGCCGATACCGGTGCACTCGGGGCAGGCGCCGAAGGGCGAGTTGAAGGAGAAGGAGCGGGGCTCCAGCTCCTCGAAGGACAGGTCGTCGTACGGGCAGTACAGGTGCTCCGAGTACATGCGCTCGCGCTCGGGGTCGTCCTCGGGAAGGTCGACGAAGTCGAGCACGACCATGCCGCCGGAGAGCCCGAGGGCGGTCTCCACGGAGTCGGTGAGACGGCGCTTGGCGGAGTCCTTCACCGTGAGGCGGTCGATGACCACCTCGATGGTGTGCTTCTCCTGCTTCTTCAGCGTCGGCGGCTCGGTGAGCTGGATGGTCTCGCCGTCGACCCGGGCACGGCTGTACCCCTTGGTCTGGAGATCGGCGAAGAGGTCGACGAACTCCCCCTTGCGCTCGCGCACCAGCGGCGACAGGACCTGGAAGCGGCTCCCCTCCGGGAGCTCCAGGACCTTGTCGACGATGGCCTGCGGCGACTGGCGGGAGATGGGGCGCCGGCACTCCGGACAGTGCGGCTTGCCGATGCGCGCGAAGAGCAGCCGCAGATAGTCGTAGACCTCGGTGATGGTGCCGACCGTCGAGCGCGGGTTGCGCGAGGTCGACTTCTGGTCGATGGAGACGGCCGGGGAGAGACCCTCGATGAAGTCCACGTCCGGCTTGTCCATCTGGCCGAGGAACTGCCGGGCGTACGAGGACAGGGACTCCACGTAGCGCCGCTGGCCCTCGGCGAAGATCGTGTCGAAGGCGAGGGAGGACTTGCCCGACCCCGACAAGCCCGTGAACACGATGAGCGAGTCGCGCGGGAGGTCGAGCGAGACATTCTTCAGGTTGTGCTCGCGCGCTCCACGGACGATGAGACGGTCGGCCACGCCGGTCCGCACCTTTCTTCAGAGAAGTGACAGGGGCCGCAGGCCCCCGTCTTCTCAGACTAGGGGGAGCCACTGACAGCGCCGGTTGCTTTCCCTGCTTCACAACAATCCCGGGCCATCCAGCATGCCCGACGCCGCCTCCGAGCTTATAGCACGCGTATTCGATTTACGGCCGTGGCCGACCAGCTTCACCCGAACGTGTGGCGGGGCTAGGGTCGACCTCATGATGGATCATGTGCGCGACCTGGCGTCTGTACGTGACGCGACGGAGCGACTGCTCACCGCAGCCGCCAAACTGGACAACGCCGCCGTGGCCGAACCGTCACGGCTTCCCGGCTGGAGCCGCGGGCATGTGCTCGCTCACCTGGCCCGCAACGCGGACGCCCTGGTGAACGTTCTGGAGGGGCGCCCCATGTACGCCTCCGCGACCACCCGGGACGCCGACATCGAGCGGGACGCGCCGCGCCACCTGGACGCACAGCTGGCCGACGTGCGCGAGAGCGCGGCCCGCTTCGGGGAGACGGGAGCCGCTCCCGCCGACTGGTCCCGCACGGTGGAGCTGCGCAACGGGGTCACGGACTCCGCGGCCCGGGTGCCGTTCCGACGGTGGGTCGAGGTCGACCTGCACCATGTGGATCTGGGCATCGGCTACGAGCTCGAGGATCTGCCGGAGGAGTTCGTGATCCGGGAGATCGGCTTCCTGGCGGAGCGGTTCGGCGGGCACAAGGACGTACCCCCCACCGTGCTGGACGCCGGCGACGGCCGGATGTGGACCACGGGCGGTGGAGCCGGGGGCGGATCCGTCACGGTCCAGGGCCCGGCGGCCGATCTGCTCGGCTGGCTGTGCGGCCGCCGCGACGGCTCGCGGCTGGCCGTCGACGGCGGGCCGCTTCCGGCGCTCCCTCCGCTATAGGCTGCCGTCATGACGTACAGCGGAGCGGTGACGGTCGGCGGCCCTGCCGACGTGCACGAGCTGCAGAACCTGATGATCTCCAAGGTCGCCGTCGGCCCGATGGACAACAACGCCTATCTGCTGCGCTGCCGGGCCACCGACGAGCAGCTCCTGATCGACGCGGCGAACGACGCCTCGACACTGCTCACCCTGATCGGTGACGACGGCATCGCCTCCGTCGTGACGACCCATCAGCACGGCGACCACTGGCAGGCTCTCGCCGAGGTCGTGGCCGCCACGGGCGCCCGCACCTACGCGGGCCGGGACGACGCGGACGGCATCCCGGTGCCGACCGACGTCACCCTCCAGGACGGCGACACGGTCAAGGTGGGGAACGTGGAACTCACCGCGCGCCACCTGGTCGGGCACACACCGGGCTCGATCGCCCTCGTCTACGACGACCCGCACGGTCACCCGCACGTGTTCACGGGCGACTGCCTGTTCCCCGGCGGGGTGGGCAACACGCGCAAGGACCCGGACGCCTTCGCCCGTCTCATCCACGACGTCGAGACGAGGATCTTCGACGTACTGCCGGACGAGACGTGGGTCTACCCCGGCCACGGCGACGACACGACGCTGGGCGCCGAGCGCCCGCATCTGCCGGAGTGGCGCGCACGAGGCTGGTGAACGCGAGCGCGGGGCACGCACGCGGGGCATGACGCCTCGCGTGCGTGCCCGGCGCGCGGCGCAGAGTCCCCCACCCCGTCGGACCGACCCCGCAACCTCTCCACCGCCCGCGGCCGATGAGTCCGGGGCGCGCGTCCGGACCCGTCGCGTCCAGGGTGTTCACAGGACTGCAACACACGTTCCCACCATGCGGACAATTGTTGCCGTGACCTGGACAAACAGCATGGTTCGCTGTCACTCTCCCGCCATGCATCTCGCCCAACACGCCCTGCGGCGCGCCGCGTCCGCCAGCACCGTCGCCCTGCTCGCCCTCGCCGTGGGCTGCGCCCCGCAGCCGGAGGAGAAGGCGTCCGGCAAGGGGTCCGGAAGCACCGCCGAGACCTGTGCCAAGGGCTCGTTGCGGACGCAGACCTCGGGCAAGCTCACCATCGCGACGGACGAGCCCGCCTACGAGCCGTGGTTCAAGGACGACAAGCCCGCCAACGGCAAGGGCTTCGAGTCGGCGGTGGCGTACGCCGTCGCGCGGCAGCTCGGCTACGCCGAGGGTGCTGTCGTCTGGCAGAGCGTGCCCTTCAACAAGGCCTTCGCGCCCGGTGCGAAGACCTTCGACTTCGACATCAACCAGGTGTCGATCAGCGCCGAGCGCAAGAAGGCCGTGGACTTCTCGTCCGGCTACTACGACGTGCGCCAGGCCGTCATCGCGCTGAAGGGCTCCAAGGCCGCGAAGGCGAAGAGCCTCGCGGACCTCAAGGGCCTGAAGCTGGGCGCCCAGGTCGGCACCACCAGCCTGAACTACATCGACGACGTGGTGAAGCCCGCCCGGCAGCCGGCCGCGTACGCGAAGAACGACCAGGCCAAGTCGGCGCTGAAGAACGGCCAGGTGGACGCCATCGTCACCGATCTGCCGACCGCCTTCTACATCACGGCCGCCGAGGTGACCGACGCGAAGATCGTCGGGCAGTTCGAGAACCAGGGTGGTACGCCGGAGCAGTTCGGGCTCGTCCTCGACAAGGGCAGCGCGCTGACCTCGTGCGTGACGAAGGCCGTGGACGCCCTGCGCGCGGACGGCACGCTCGCGCGGATCGAGAAGCAGTGGCTGTCCGAGGCCGTCGACGCCCCGGTGCTCAAGTGACGCAGATGAAGGAGGAGTCGGGAGAGGACACCGCCGAAGGCGACATGCCCGGCGGGGGCGACGGCTACGTCCCCTCGCGGCGGAGGATCGAGCGCGAGCGCCATCGGCGCGCCCGCGCCCGCCGTTCGACGGCCGTCGCCGCGCTCTCCACACTCCTCACGGCCGTGGTGCTGTACCTCGTCGTCGTCGACGCGCCGGGCTGGCCGCGCACGAAGGAGACGTTCTTCGACGCGCCCTACGCGCGCGAGGCCTTCCCGAAGGTCCTCGAAGGCCTCTGGCTGAATCTCCGGCTGTTCGTCGTGTGCGGTGTCGTGGTGCTGGTGCTCGGCACGCTGATAGCCGTCGCCCGTACCCTGCGGGGCCCGATGTACTGGCCGGTGCGCGCCCTCGCCACGGCGTACACGGACTTCTTCCGCGGTCTGCCGCTGATCATCTGTCTGTCGATCGTCGTGTTCGGCGTCCCGGCGCTCCAGTTGCAGGGCGTCACCAACGACCCCGTCCTGCTGGGCGGCACGGGCCTGGTCCTGACCTACTCGGCGTACGTCGCCGAAGTCGTCCGCGCCGGCATCGAATCCGTCCATCCCTCGCAACGGGCCGCGGCACGTTCACTGGGCCTCACCACGCGGCAGACGCTGCGCCATGTGGTGCTGCCGCAAGCCGTACGCCGTCAGGTGCCACCGCTCCTCAACGACATGGTGTCCCTGCAGAAGGACACCAGCCTCGTCTCCATCGGCGGCGCCGTGGAAGCGATGCGCTCCGCTGACATCATCGTGGGCCGCAGTCTCAACTACACGGCGTACATCGTCGCGGCGCTGCTGTTCGTGGCTCTGACCATTCCCATGACGCGCTTCACCGACTGGGTCACCGCCCGTATGGACCGGCGCCGCAGCCAGGGAGGCACCGTATGAGCAAGGCCCCCGTCCCCGGCGGTCCGATGCTGCGGATGGAGTCCGTCCGCAAGACCTTCGGTGACTCCGTCGTACTGCGGGACGTCGATCTGGAGGTCGCCCCGCACACGGTGACCGCGCTGATCGGCGCCTCCGGGTCCGGCAAGTCCACGCTGCTGCGCTGCGCCAACCTCCTGGAGGAGATCGACGACGGCGCGATCTGGCTGGACGGCGAGGAGATCACCGACCCGCGGGCCGATCAGGACGCGGTACGGCGGCGGATCGGCGTCGTCTTCCAGGCCTACAACCTCTTTCCGCACATGACGGTCCTGGAGAACATCACCCTCGCCCCGCGCCGGGTGCACGGCGTGCGCCGCGCGGAGGCCGAGGCACACGCGCGTGAACTGCTGGAACGGCTCGGGCTCGGTGCCAAGGCGGGTGAGTATCCGGACCGGTTGAGCGGCGGCCAGCAGCAACGGGCGGCGATCGTGCGGGCCTTGGCCGTACGCCCCAAGCTGCTCCTCCTGGACGAGATCACCGCCGCCCTGGACCCGGAACTCGTGGGCGAAGTCCTCAGCGTCGTGCGTGACCTGAAGGAGGACGGCATGACCATGGTCCTGGCCACGCACGAGATGGGCTTCGCCCGCGAGGTCGCGGACCAGGTCTGCTTCCTGGACGGCGGCGTGATCCTTGAACGCGGCACGGCCGAGCAGGTCTTCGGCGACCCGCAGCAGGAACGCACGCAACGCTTCCTCAAGCGGATCGTGGCGACCGGACGCCTCTGACCTCAGGCGTCCGCCACCCCTGACGTCCGTCACCACGGCGTCCGCCACCCCGGACGTCCGGCACCACGGCGTCCGCCACGCCTGGCGTCCGTCACCGCGGGCGGACGTCACCGCGGGCGGACGTCACGGCGGGCGGACGCTTCCCCACGACGGTCATGTGTCCGCGCGCCCCGTCCCCGCGAGTGCCGCCACCCTCTCCACCCCGAACGCGTACCCCTGCACCCCGCAGCCCGCGATGACCCCGTCGGCACGCAACGACACATACGAGTGGTGCCGGAACTCCTCGCGCTGGTGGATGTTGGAGATGTGGACCTCCACCACGGGAAGTCCGTCACAGGTGTTGAGCGCATCCAGGATGGCGACCGAGGTGTGCGAGTAGGCGGCCGGGTTGATCACGATCCCCGCGTGGTTCAGCCGGGCCTCGTGGATCCAGTCCACCAGTTCACCCTCGTGGTTGGACTGCCGGAAGTCCACCGTGCCACCGTGCGCGGCCGCGGCCTTGGCGCACAGCGCCTCCACGTCCGCGAGCGTGTCGGAGCCGTAGATCTCCGGCTGCCGCTGCCCGAGAAGGTTCAGGTTGGGCCCGTTGAGAATCATGATCGGGGCGCTGGCGAGGGTGCGGGGCACGTTTCCTCCGGTCCTTCGGGTCTGCCGGCCCGTCAAGGACCGCTGCTCGGACCCGGTCTACCACGATGCACCGAAAGGGTGACGGCTCGTACGCCCCCGCCATGATGGTCGTCTTCGATGTGGACCTCGGGCACACCGATCCGCAGATCGTCCTCCCCTACGGAGGGGCCGGCCGGGTCGGCGGACGGGCCCGGCGCATCACCGTCACCTGCTGACGCACACCGCGCTCCCGCACGCCCCCGTAACCGCTGATCACTGTGGGTAGTTGATCCGGCATGCACGACGTACGCACCGTAAGGGCACCCTCCATGCTGCGGCTCGCGGCCGCCTCGCTCGCCGGGACGGCCATCGAGTTCTACGACTTCTTCGTCTACGGGACCGCGGCCGCCCTGGTGCTCGGACCGTTGTTCTTCCCGACGTTCTCGCCGCTGGCGGGGACACTGGCCGCCTTCGGGACCTTCGGCGTCGGCTTCGTCGCCCGTCCACTCGGGTCGGTGCTGTTCGGGCACATCGGGGACCGGCGCGGGCGGCGGCCGGTCCTGCTGGCCTCGCTGCTCCTGACCGGCGCGGCGACCGTCGCGGTCGGCTGTGTCCCGACGTACGACAGCATCGGTGCCGCCGCTCCCGTGCTTCTTCTGGTGCTGCGTTTTCTGCAGGGTCTCGGGCTCGGCGGCGAGTGGGGAGGAGCCGTGCTGCTGACGGCCGAGCACGCGCCGGCCGAGCGGCGCGGCCTGTGGGCGAGCTTCCCCCAGATCGGCCCGTCCGCCGGGTTCGTGCTGGCCAACGGCGTGATGCTGGCCCTGTCGGCGACGCTGTCCGACGCGCAGTTCGCGCAGTGGGGCTGGCGAGTGCCGTTCTGGGCGGCGGGGGTGCTCGCGGCGGCCGGGCTGTGGCTGCGTGGTTCGCTCGCGGAGAGCCCGCGGTTCCTGGAGGTGGGGGACCACGCGCGCGTGCCGCTCGCCGAGGTGGTGCGCGACCACTGGCGGCTCGTCCTGCTGACGGCCGGCGGACTCGCCGTCGGATACGCCGTGTTCTACGCGGTGACGACCTGGGCGCTCGCCTACGGCGTGGAACGGCTCGACGTGAGCCGCACCGTCATGCTGACCTGCATCATGGCCGCTGTGGTGGTGAAGGGTTCACTGACACCGGTGATGGCGCTGCTGGGAGACCGCTACGGACGGCGGCCCCTGTGCCTGGCGGGCTGCGCGGGCGCCGCTCTGTGGATGTTCCCGATGATCGGACTGCTGTCGACCGGCGAACCCCTGCTGATGTTCCTCGGCTTCCTGGTGGCGCTCATCGCGTTCATCACCATGTTCGCGGTCATCGGCGCGTATCTGCCGGAGCTGTACGAACCCCGGGTGCGCTGCACGGGCGCGGCCGTCGGATACAACCTGGGCGGGGTCCTCGGCGGCGCGCTCACCCCGATCGTGGCGACGGCGATGGCGAGCGGGGAGCGTGTGCCGTGGGGCGTGGCCGCCTATCTGACGGGGATCGCGCTGTTGAGCCTCGGGTGCTTCGCGCTGCTGCCGGAGACCCGGCCGGTGCCCCGGCCGGTGGTCGTACCCGCCGTCGAGTGACGGCGGGTCAGGGGTTGACGGCCAGTTCCAGATAGGCGGCGAACACGACCAGATGGACGCCACCCTGGAGGGGGGTGGCCCGCCCCGGAACGACCGTCAGGGAACTCACCACCACGGTCAGCGTGAGCAGCACCATCTCGGTGGGACCGAGGCCCAGAACGAGTGGTCCGGAGAGCCAGACGGAGGCCAGAGCCACCGCCGGGATGGTCAGTCCGATGCTGGCCATCGCGGAACCGAGGGCGAGATTCAGACTGGTCTGCACCCGGTCCCTGCGGGCGGACCGCAGGGCCGCGATGGTCTCGGGGAGCAGGACCAGGAGCGCGATGATCACACCGACCACGGAGTGCGGCATACCGGCGGCCTCGACCCCGGACTCGATGGCGGGCGACACCCCCTTGGCGAGGCCGACCACACCGATCAGGGCCAGGCCGAGCAGTCCCACGCTGATCCCGGCTTCCCGGGCGGACGGGGCGTCGGCGTGTTCGTCCACGTCGATGACCTGGCCCTGTCGGGTGATCGGCAGGAAGTAGTCGCGGTGCCGCACGGTCTGGGTCGTCACGAACAGGGCGTACAGGACCAGGGAGGCGACCGCGGCGAAGGTGAGCTGCGCGGTGGAGAACTCCGGACCTGGCTTGCTGGTGGTGAAGGTCGGGAAGACGAGACTGAGCGTGGCCAGCGTGGCGACGGTCGCCAGGGCGGCCCCGGTGCCTTCCGCGTTGAAGACGGCGAGTCCGTGGCGCAGCGAGGCGACGAGCAGGCACAGGCCCACGATCCCGTTGCAGGTGATCATCACCGCGGCGAACACCGTGTCACGGGCGAGTGTGGAGCTCTTGGCCCCGCCGTCCACCATCAGGGTGACGATGAGGGCCACTTCGATGATCGTGACCGCGACAGCGAGGACGAGGGATCCGAAGGGTTCACCCACTCGATGGGCGATCACCTCGGCGTGATGCACCGCGGCCAGCACGGAGCCCGCGAGGACCAACGTCACCAGGGCGACAACCGCGGCGGGCAGGTCGCGCCCCCAGGTGAAGGCCAGCAGCACCACCGCGATCACGGGGACCACGGTGGTCCACCGCGTCGCGAGTGACCGGAGGCGAACGATCATGCCGCGATCGTCGCAGCAGGAAGCGTGCCCCGCACTCCGGCGGCGCGAGCCCCGCCCCGGGCCGCGCGGCGGACGGACTGCCCCGCGCGGGAGACGGCCGGGTCCCGGGCTACCTCCGGAAGCGGTGGCGGGCAATGCGCCCCGCACCGCTCCCGGAGGTAGCTGTCGCCGCGTACGACCGGGTCAGACGTCGACGCTTTCCTTCGGGGCGCTCTCGGCCCGCTCACGCGCCGACTGCCTCCTGGTGGCGGTCAGGCTGGTGATCGTGGTGACCACGAGGACGGCGCAGATCACGCCGAGCGAGACCGGGATGGATATCTCGGGAACATGGACGCCGGTCTCGTGCAGCGCGTGCAGGACGAGCTTGACGCCGATGAAGCCGAGGATGACCGAGAGACCGTAGCTGAGGTGGACGAGCTTCTTGAGCAGGCCGCCGATGAGGAAGTAGAGCTGCCGCAGACCCATCAGCGCGAACGCGTTGGCCGTGAAGACGATGTACGGGTCCTGCGTCAGGCCGAAGATCGCGGGGATCGAGTCGAGCGCGAAGAGCACGTCGGTGGTGCCGATCGCCAGCATCACAACCAGCATCGGCGTCATGACGCGCTTGCCGTTCTGCCGGATCCACAGTTTGGTGCCGTGATAGCGGTCGGCCACGCCGAAGCGCTGCTCCGCGGCCTTCAGCAGCCTGTTCTCCTCGAACTCCTCATCGTCCTCGTCGGCCCGGGCCTCCTGGATCAGCTTCCAGGCGGTGTAGATGAGGAACGCGCCGAAGATGTAGAAGACCCACGCGAAGTTCGCGATGATCGCGGCGCCCGCGGCGATGAATATCGTGCGCAGGACGAGCGCTATGAGCACGCCCACCAGGAGCACTCGCTGCTGGTACTTGGAGGGCACCGCGAACTTCGCCATGATCAGGACGAAGACGAAGAGGTTGTCGACACTCAGCGATTTCTCGGTGATGAAGCCGGCGAAGAACTCCCCGGCCGGCTCTCCACCGGCGAAGAGGAGCAGTCCGAGTCCGAACAGCCCTGCGAGGGCGATCCAGACGACGGTCCAGATTCCGGCTTCCTTGATCGATACGTCGTGCGGCTTGCGGCCGATGAAGAAGTCGACCGCGATCAGTGCGGCCAGCCCCACGATGGTCAGGACCCACAGGGTCAGGGAAACATTCACTGCGCCTCCGGCAGTACGTAACGGCAGATTTCAGCGTCGTTCGCCACCGGAGGTCTCTTCCACCCGAGGCCGGCGGGGCGCTGGGTGCGCCCCGGAGCCTGCGGGCCGACGCCCCGGGATCTGACTCGATCCGTATTGACGGGTGCGTCGCAGCAGGTAGGGAGTACTCCCCTCCGTATGGAAAAAGAGTACCCGAATCACCAAGGAAAGGTAAAGGGTTTAGTAAAAGACGAACCAAGTTGGCTGGTCGGAGCGCTTTGCCGATGCTTGACGAAGCCGCCTGGCGATCGCTGAGGTCCGGGAGTCCGAAGGAGTCGGCGTCAGCGGTTCCACGACCTCCGGGCCGCCGCCACCTGCGCGAGGACCTGTTGCAGCACCTGGCTGTTCGCGGGAACGAGAGCAGGCTCGTACGTCCACGCGTGTCCGACCCAGGGGTCGGCGAGATGGTCGTCGGGCACCGGCGTGATCCGCAGCAGCGACCGCCAGAGGGGGTCGAGCAGCGGTCCGTACGCGGCGGCGTCCTCCCGGTCGGCCACCATCATCAGATGGACACCGACGGCCGGCCCCTCGTCCGCGAGGTAGCGGAGCTGGGTCACGGCACGGTCGTCGAAACCGTGCGGGAAGTCGTTGACGATCAGCAGTTGCTCGGCGGTGTCGAGGTCCGGCGGCAGTGCGTCGGCCGCTCCCCCGCGCATCGCCATCTGCACCAGGTCGACGCGCTGGGTGAGCCGGGTCAGTACCTCCGCCACACCGGCGGCACCGACGGCCGGCGGCCTGTCCAGCACCCCGGACCGCGTCAGAGGCGCCAGGGACGAGGCTCCGGCGCCGGCCGGGTCGATGACGTGCACGGTGAACTCGCCCACGGGATACACGGCGAGCAACCGGGCCGCGTGCGCCACGGCGGTGTCCATGGCCAGGCGTCGCACCTGGTCGGAGTCCGCGAGCGTGCCCTCAAGAGAGGCACGACCGCTGTCGATCCACAGGCCCCGTTCCAGCGGCAGGCGTACCAGCATCGGGATGCTGAGGTTCTCGCTCTCGGGCAGGCGGAGGTCGCCGAGCCGCAGCGCCATGGGTATTTCCATGGGTGCGCGGTAGCCGTGCCAGACCGGGTTGTCCCAGCGTGCGCAGGCCATCGGCAGCGCGGGCTCCACCACTTCGGTCTCGGCGACGAGCTGGGCGAGATCCCGGTCGAGGACGGCTCGGGCCTGGTCGACCAGGTGCGCGTGTTTGGCGCGGGCGGCTTCGCGCGCGGCCTCGCCCTGCCCGCCGATCCGGCTGCGCGGGTCGGACAGGACCTCGTCGAGCTCCTTCTCCATGCGCGAGTCGGCGAAGTCGACCGCGCTGCGGTACGCGGCGACGGTCCTGGCCAGGTCCTCGAACATCCCCCACACCTGGTTGTACAGCCGCTCCTCCATGGACCAGCCGGTCGCGTCGCCCGCGACCGGCTGCGCGGGCTGTCCGGGCTGGGCCGGAGGCGCGGTCGGCGGGGGCGGCGGCGGAGCGGTGGTCTGCCGGCCGGGGTGGCTGTAGTCGACGGGGCCGACGGCGGGCGGCGACGGCTGGGTGACCGCGGAGGTGTCGGGCTGCGCCGAGCCGCCCGGACCCCCGGTCTGCGGAGCCGTGACTCCTTGCTGACCTGGCGTGTCGTACGGGGACTGCTGCGGCGCCACGGTCCCGGGGACGCCCTGCGCTCCGGGCCCGGCGTACGGCTGATCCTGTCCCGGGGCCGAGCTGGCCGCCTGCCGTGACCGGTCCGCGTCCGGGCTGCGTGGCGGGGGAGCCGCCACGGACCGCGCGAGGCCCCTCGCCACCGCTTCGTTGATACTGCCCGCGAGCTGCCGGGCCTCGGGGAGTCCCTGGTCGGTGAGGAGATCGGCGAGGCCGCCCGCGTAACCCTGGCCGACCGCGCGGACCTTCCAGGCGCCTTGCCTGCGGTAGAGCTCCAGGGCCACCACGGCGGACTCGGCGTCCAGGCCGGTGAGGGTGTAGGTGGCAATCTCGGAACCGTCGAGGCCGGTGACCGCCACGAAGGGGGCGGCCACAGCGCCGAACCGGACCGGGCCGCCGACCCCGGCGGGCAGCGCGAGCAGCACGCTGACCCGGTGCACGGTCGGCGGCAGGGCGTCCAGGTCGAAGGCGAGCCGGTGATCGGCCGCCGCCTGCTGGGAGACCTCGAGCCCGGGGAGCGTGGGCGCACCCGGGTGGGCCACCCACTCGACGCCTCGGACCCTGCCTTGCTCGTCGCTGAGCGTGGCCCCGGCCACGATCGGCTTCCCGGCCGAGACACGGACCTCGAGACGGACCTGGGAGAGCGGGTGGTTCTGCCCCCTGACCAGCTCGGCCGTCATCGTCTTGTCCCCCTATGTCGCTGCGTGCGTGTGCCGACCGCCTACAGGTGCGGCAGGATCGCGGGCATCAGGTCCTGGAAGGTGCGGCCGTTGGCCGGCGCGCCGAGGGCCGTCATCTGCCAGCCGGTTCCGGAGCGGTGCACCTTCGCCATGATCTGGGCCGTGTACTGGCCGCCGCCGGCCAGGGTGTAGCGGGCGAGCTCCTGGCCGTTGGTCTCGTCGACCAGACGGCAGAACGCGTTCTGCACTTCCTGGAAGGTCTGGCCCGTGAAGGAGTTCACGGTGAAGATGATCTGGTCGATGTGGACCGGGACGCGCTGCAGGTCGACGAGGATGGACTCGTCGTCACCGCCCTGGCCCGCGCCGCCGACCACGTTGTCACCGGTGTGCCGCACCGAGCCGTCGTCACTGACGAGATGACGGAAGAACACCACGTCGACGGGCTGCTTGTCCGCGAACAGCACGGCGGAGGCGTCGAGGTCGATCTCGCGGGTGCGCGAGCCGAACAGGCCGCGCCGAGGAGCCGCCTGCCAGCCGAGTCCCATGCGGACCGCGGTCAGCGTGCCCCCGTCGTTCTTCTGCAGACTGATGGCCTGACCCTTGGTCATGTTGACCGTCACGCGCTGTTCCCCTCTCGAACTGTCCCCTGTTGCCGCGGAGTCCGCGGATGAGCAGAACCCTACGCAGCGGCACCGACAGCGCCGAACCCTGGGGCGGACTTTGTGTCGGTCTTGCAACACAGTGCGCATCAGCCGAGGTCCGGCGTCGCAGGAGCGGCCGTCAGGCGATTCCCGCCTCCTTCATCTGCCGCAGCTCCTTCTTCATCTCGGACACCTCGTCGCGCAGCCGGGCCGCGATCTCGAACTGGAGATCGGCTGCCGCGGCGCGCATCCGCTCCGTCATCTCCTCGATCTGCCCGGCCAGTTCGGCCGCGGGACGGTCGGTCGGGACGGTCTCCTTGCCCTTGGCGGACTTGGCGGCCCGGGCCGCCTTGCCGCCCAGCGCGGGCACGGGGGCCTTGGCACCCTTGCCGTCCTTCGTCTTGCGGTAACCGGAGCCGAGCAGCTGCTCCGTGTCGACGTCCTCACGGGCGATCTGCGCCACGATGTCGTTGATCTTCTTGCGGAGGGGCTGCGGGTCGATGCCCCTCTCCTTGTTGTAAGCGATCTGCTTCTCCCGGCGGCGGTTGGTCTCATCGATGGCCTTCTCCATCGCCGGGGTGATCTTGTCCGCGTACATATGGACCTGGCCGGAGACGTTGCGCGCCGCGCGGCCGATGGTCTGGATGAGGGAGGTTCCCGAGCGCAGGAATCCCTCCTTGTCGGCGTCGAGGATCGCGACGAGGGAGACCTCGGGAAGGTCGAGGCCCTCGCGCAGCAGGTTGATGCCGACCAGGACGTCGAACTCGCCGGCGCGCAGTTCGCGCAGCAGCTCGACGCGGCGCAGGGTGTCGACGTCGCTGTGCAGGTAGCGGACCTGGATACCCAGTTCCAGGAAGTAGTCGGTGAGGTCCTCGGCCATCTTCTTGGTGAGCGTGGTGACCAGGACGCGCTCGTCCTTCTCGGTGCGCTGCCGGATCTCGTGCACCAGGTCGTCGATCTGGCCCTCGGTGGACTTGACGACGACCTGGGGGTCGATGAGGCCGGTGGGGCGGATGATCTGCTCGACGAAGCCGTCCGATCGGGATAGCTCGTACTTCCCCGGGGTCGCCGAGAGGTAGACGGTCTGCCCGATGCGCTTCTGGAACTCCTCCCATTTCAGGGGGCGGTTGTCCAGTGCGGAGGGCAGCCGGAAGCCGTGGTCGACGAGGGTGCGCTTGCGGGAGGCGTCACCCTCGTACATCGCGCCGATCTGCGGAACGGTGACGTGCGACTCGTCGATGACCAGCAGGAAGTCGTCCGGGAAGTAGTCGATCAGGGTGTTCGGCGGGGAACCGGGCTCACGGCCGTCGAAGTGCATCGAGTAGTTCTCGACGCCGGAGCAGGAGCCGATCTGGCGGAGCATCTCGAGGTCGTACGTCGTCCGCATGCGCAGGCGCTGGGCCTCCAGGAGCTTGCTCTGCTTCTCCAGCTCGGCGAGGCGCTCCCCCAGCTCCTTCTCGATGTCGTTGACGGCGCGCTCCATGCGCTCGGGACCCGCCACGTAGTGGGACGCGGGGAAGACGTAGATCTGCTCGTCGTCGGTGATGACCTCACCGGTGAGCGGGTGCAGCGTGGACAGTGCCTCGATCTCGTCGCCGAACATCTCGATGCGGACGGCGAGCTCCTCGTACACCGGGAAGATCTCGATGGTGTCGCCGCGGACCCGGAAGGTGCCACGCGCGAAGGCCACGTCGTTGCGCGTGTACTGGATGTCGACGAAGCGGCGCAGCAGGTCGTCGCGGTCGATCTCGTCGCCGACCTTGAGGCTGACCATCCTGTCCACGTACTCCTGCGGAGTACCGAGGCCGTAGATGCAGGACACCGAGGCGACCACGACGACGTCGCGGCGGGTCAGCAGCGAGTTGGTCGCGGAGTGGCGCAGGCGCTCCACCTCCTCGTTGATCGAGGAGTCCTTCTCGATGTAGGTGTCCGACTGGGGGACGTAGGCCTCGGGCTGGTAGTAGTCGTAGTACGAGACGAAGTATTCGACCGCGTTGTTCGGCAGCAGCTCGCGGAACTCGTTGGCCAGCTGGGCGGCGAGCGTCTTGTTCGGTGCCATGACCAGCGTGGGGCGCTGGAGCTTCTCGATCATCCACGCGGTGGTGGCGGACTTGCCGGTGCCGGTCGCGCCCAGCAGGACGACATCCTTCTCACCTGCGCGGATGCGCTTCTCCAGATCGGCGATGGCCGTGGGCTGGTCACCGCCCGGCTGGAAGGAGCTGACGACCTCGAAGGGCGCCACCGAACGTTCGATCTTGGATACGGGCCGCATGGAATCCACCGTACGACCCCGCACTGACAACCGGGCCCCATCACCTGCTCTGCGGAGTCCGGGAACGGCTGTATCCGCGTTCCCGCACGGGGCGGGCGGCCGGACGACGGCCGGGACGCGAGGCGACGTGATGGGCCGGGATGCCCGGTCGCCTGATCTCGGCGGGGCGCCGGTCTGGCCTGCCCATGACCATCTGCGGATCGAACATCACGACGACGCCCGCCAGGCAGAGGAAGGCCAGCGGGCCGATCATCATGGGCGCGAGGAGCGCGGCCGCCGATTCCCCGGCGGGGGTGCCGCCGGTCGGGCCGTGCAGATGGACGCTGAGCGCGGCCATGCCCATGTAGTGCATACCGCTGACGGCCAGCCCCATCACGAGGCTCGCACCCACGCTCCAGAGGAATCCGCGTACTTGTCCCGCGGCCCATAGGGCGGCGATGGCGGCCACGACGGCGATGACGACCGAGGCGGAGACGGTGAGCGTGTTGTACGCGAGCTTCCCGTTGAGCCGCATCCCGGCCATGCCCAGGTAGTGCATCGAGGCGATGCCCAGGCCCGTGACGGTCCCTCCGGTGAAGAGCGCCGCCCCGGTCGCACCCTGGTAGCCGACGATGAAGATCCCGGCACCGACCATCAGGACGGCGACGCCCAGACTCGCGAACGTCGTCGGCTTGTCGTAGTGGACGGGGGTCTCCTCGACCGTGAATCCCATCATCGCGATGAAGTGCATCGTCCAGATGCCGGACGCGATCGCGACCGAGCCGAGCGCGAGCCAGCCGGCTCGCCAGGAGCCGGCGACGAGCAGGGATCTGGTGGTGCAGCGAAGCCCCAGAGCTCCGCCCAGGCAGGCCATGAAGTACGCCACCAGCGGTGTCACGAGTCCGTAAGTGAAGCCGTCGACCGTGCCTTGCATGCGCGGCTGCCTTTCCCGCCCTGTTACTCCTGGAACTGTCCGGAACGCCCCCGCCCTCCGGACCGCCGGAGCGGACCGGGTTGAGGCGAGAGTATGACCCCCACCGGAATGGTCGAACGATAATCCGGCAAAGAATCACGACCTCTCCCCACTTGTGCGGCGCCAGTGAGCGGACTTGGACAACTCCATTCAATCCGCGGTCATCCCACTTCCCCCCTCTGTCGACTCTCTGCTGTCAGTCTTGTACCGACCGTGATCGTCCGACGCGAGGAGAACGCATGCACGCGCGCGTTGCCGCCGCCACGACCGCCGCGCTTCTTGGGGGAGCCGTTCTGATACTGCCCAGCCCGCACGCCAAGGCCGGCGACCGGATCACGGCACCGCTGGTCGTCTCCCATCGCGGTGCCTCGGCCTACGCGCCCGAGAACACCCTGGCCGCCATCGACCACGCGGCCGCGCTGGGGTTCGACTGGGTCGAGAACGACGTCCAGCGCACGAGGGACGGTCGGCTGGTCGTCCTCCACGACGCCTCGCTGGCCCGCACGACCGACGTCGCGAAGGTCTATCCCGGCCGAAGCCCCTGGAAGGTCAAGGACTTCACCGCGGCCGAGATCGCCCGTCTGGATGCCGGGAGCTGGTTCGGCCCCCGGTTCGCGGGCGCGAGGGTGCCGACGCTGCGGGAGTACATGGAGGGTGTCTCGCGCAACCACCAGAAGCTCGTCCTGGAGATCAAGAACCCTGAGCTCTATCCGGGCATCGAGCGGCAGACGCTCAGGCTCCTGAGCAACGAGGGCTGGCTCGATCCGGTGCACCTCCGGAACCGGCTGATCGTCCAGAGCTTCAGCGCGGCCAGCGTCCGGACGGTGCACGATCTGCGGCCCGGCATCACGACGGCGTTCCTGGGGACGCCTCCCGTCGCACAACTGCCCCGGTACGCGAGGTTCGCCGACCAGATCAACGCCGATCACCGGTCGCTGTCGGCCGGCTACGTCTCCGCGGTCCACGCGCTCCACGGTCCGCACGGCCCCATGAAGGTCTTCGCCTGGACGGTCGACGACGCGGCCACCGCGCGGCGCATGGCGGGCTTCGGGACGGACGGCGTCATCACGAACGTGCCCGACGTGATCCGGAGGGCTCTGCGCTAGCCCGCCGTCGCCCGGGGCGCGGACACGTGCCGGTTCCGCGCCCCGGGCGTTGTCAGTGGCGGGCCGTACGGTGGAGCGCATGAACAGCCACGGGCGGTACGAGCAGCAGGTCGTGTGGTGCGTCGTCGGCACGGACATCGGTCCGCTGCTCCTCGCGGCGACGCCCCAGGGCCTGGTCAACGTCGTCTTTCACGCGACGGACGAGGTGCGCGACAGGGCGCTCGACCGGCTCGCGGACCGGCTGGGCAGCGAGCCCGTCGAGGCGCCCGGGTCCCCGCTGCTCGCCGAGGCCGTACGCCAGGTCGAGGCGTACTTCGCGGGCGAGCGGCACGACTTCGACCTGCCGCTCGACTGGTCGCTGATCTCGGGGTTCAACCGCCAGGTGCTGCGCGAGCTGAACTCGGGCGTTCCGTTCGGTTCCGTCGTGGCCTACGGAGACCTGGCCGGGCGGGTGGGCGAGCCCAGGGCGGCCCAGGCCGTGGGGGTGGCCATGGGCTCGAATCCGCTGCCGGTCGTGGTGCCTTGCCACCGGGTGGTCGAGAGCGACGGCGGGATCGGCGGTTTCGGTGGCGGCCTGGAGACCAAGCGGAAGCTGCTGGCCCTGGAAGGAGTCCTCCCGGAGCCGCTGTTCTGAGGTCACCACCGGGACCGTGTGCGCGTCCGTTCCTCAGAGGCTGATGTGGTACGCCTTGCGCAGCGTCTCGTGGACCGTCCACGTCGTACGGTCGCCCTCGCGCAGGAACGCCGCGTCGCCCGGGCCCACCTCGATGACGTCGCCGCCCTCCACCTCGATGGTGGCGCGACCGCTGACGACGACGAAGAGCTCGTTCGCCTCGGTGTCGGTCACCACGCCGGGCGTGATCTGCCAGATGCCGCGCAACTGCTTGCCGTCGGCGGACTCCCACAGCACCTTGCCCGTCACGACGGGGTCGCCGGAGACGATCTGGGCCGGGTCCAGCGGCTCGGGTTCGAGTTCGGCGTCGGGGATGTGCACGGCGAAGGACGGCGTGGCCTGGGAGTTCATGGTCATGAGCGCACACCCTAAGGGCCGGGCCGCCGCCCGGGACGACGAGGGTCCCCCCGACGGGCCCGGCGTCGCACGGCACTTCGAGAAAGTCCTGACGCGGAGGGTGGCCGTACCCCGCGGCCGGTAGCAGACTCCGCCGTGCGAACAGCCGCTGGCGTCCGAATCACGGAGCCGAAGGGACGGCGATCACGCATGAGCGGAAGCGGAAACAGGGCAGTCGCCTATCTCAAGCCGGGTGCGGTCGAGGTCAGGACCATCGACCATCCGACGCTTGAACTGCGGGACGGGCCGGGCGTGGCTCGCGACAACGTCGGCCGCAAGTGCCGGCACGGAGTCATTCTCAAAGTGCTCGCCAGCAACATCTGCGGCAGTGACCAGCACATGGTGCGGGGCCGTACGACCGCACCCGAGGGGCTGGTCCTCGGACACGAGATCACCGGAAAGGTACTGGAGCGCGGTCCGGACGTCGAGTTCATCGAGGTCGGGGACATCGTGTCGGTGCCGTTCAACATCGCCTGCGGGCGGTGCCGTAACTGCAAGGAGCGCAACACCGGCATCTGCCTGAACGTGAACCCGGCGCGTCCGGGAGCGGCGTACGGCTATGTCGACATGGGCGGCTGGGTCGGCGGCCAGGCCGAGTACGCCATGGTTCCGTACGCGGACTTCAACCTGCTGAAGTTCCCGGACCGCGACCAGGCGCGCGAGAAGCTCCTGGATCTGGCCATGCTGTCGGACATCTTCCCGACCGGATTCCACGGCGCGGTCACCGCCGGTGCCGGGGTCGGTTCGACCGTCTACGTCGCCGGGGCGGGCCCGGTCGGACTGGCCGCCGCCGCGTCGGCGCAACTGCTGGGCGCCGCCGTCGTCATCGTCGGGGACCTCAACGCCGAACGCCTCGCCCAGGCGCGGAGTTTCGGCTGCGAGACCGTCGACGTCTCCCAGGGCAGTGTGACGGACCAGATCGCGCAGATCCTCGGTGAGCCCGAGGTCGACGCGGCCGTCGACGCCGTGGGCTTCGAGGCACGGGCGCACGGCCGCAACGGTCAGGAGGCGCCCGCGACCGTCCTCAACTCGCTGATGGGGCTCACGCGCGCGGGCGGCGCCCTGGGCATCCCGGGCCTCTATGTCACGGACGACCCCGGAGGGATCGACCAGGAGGCGAGGACCGGGACGCTGAAGGTGCGTCTGGGCCTGGGATGGGCCAAGAGCCACCGGTTCACCACGGGCCAGTGCCCGGTGATGCGCTACCACCGGGGGCTGATGAAGGCGATCCTGCACGACCGGGTGCACATCGCCAAGGCGGTCAACGCGACGGTGATCGGCCTGGACGACGCGCCGCGCGGCTACGCCGAGTTCGACCAGGGTGCCTGCCGCAAGTACGTCCTCGATCCCCATGGGGCGCTGACGGGCGTGCGGCCTGTCTGATCCGGGCCGTCGAAGGGGTGCTCCCGCGCGCGTGGAGCACCCCTTCTCCGCGCGGGGGTTTGGCCGGGCGCGCCGCTCGCCAGAGATCCAAGGACGGGGAACGTCGACCGGTGACAGGAGGCAGGCGCGTGATCGTGGTGTCCGAAGAGGTACGGGAGGCGCTCGAAGCGCGTCGGCCGGTGGTGGCCCTGGAGTCGACGATCATCGCCCATGGGCTGCCCCGGCCGCGCAATCTGCAGGTCGCGCTCGAACTGGAGGATGTCGTCCGGGAGGAGGGTGCGGTACCCGCCACGATCGCCGTGCTCGACGGCCGGCCTCACGTCGGCCTGGACAAGGAGCAGTTGGAGCGGGTCGCGAACGAGGACGGGATCCGCAAGCTGGGCCACCGCGACCTGCCGCTCGCGGTGGCCGCGGGGGCGAGCGGAGCGACGACCGTGTCCGCGACGGCCCTGCTGGCGACCCGCGCGGGGGTACGGGTGTTCGCGACGGGAGGGCTCGGCGGTGTGCACCGCGAGTGGACGGTGACCCAGGACGAGTCCGCCGATCTGGGCCTGCTGGCACGTACCCGCGTCACGGTGGTGTGCGCGGGCGTCAAGTCGATCCTGGACGTTCCGGCGACCCTGCAGCGCCTGGAGACGTTGGGCGTGGCGGTGGCCGGGTACGGCACGGACCGCTTCCCCGGCTTCTATCTGTCCGACTCGGGACACCCCGTGGACTGGACCCTGGAGTCGCCCGGGCAGGTGGCGGAGGTGATGCGCGCTCAGGACGCGCTGCTCGCCCCCGACTCGTCGCTCATCGTCGCGAACCCGGTGCCCGAGGACGAGCAGCTCGATCCCGGGCTCCACGCGCGCGTGCTCGCCGACGCGCTGCGGGCGTGCCAGGCGGAGGGTGTGACAGGACAGGCGGTGACACCGTTCCTGCTGGGCTATCTGGTCCGGCACACGGACGGTGCCTCACTCCGCGCCAATCTGGCGGCGGTACGCGGCAACGTACGCCTCGCGGGGCGGATCGCGGCGGCCTGGGCGGGGGCGTGAGCGGCACGGACCGGAGCGCCCCGGGCAGTGGCGGCGCCTCGACCGGCCGCGGGGGCGGGTCGGCCGGGGCGGCGGGCCGGACGGGACGAGGGGGCGCGACCGGGGCCGCCGACGAAGCCCGTGACACCCGTGACACCGGTCGAGGCGACCTGGAGTGGGGTGGGAGCGGGGCGGGTCGTCCGGAGGCGGGCCGGACCGCGCGGGCCGCCGAAGGCGCTCTGCTCGTCGTCGGGGACGTGGTCACGGATGTCGTCGCCCGGTATCGCGGGCCGCTGGCGGCCGGCACCGACACGGTCGCCGCCATCCGGACCGTACCGGGCGGCGCGGGCGCCAACGTCGCGTGCTGGGCGGCGTACGAGGGCTGTGCCGAGGTACGGCTGCTCGGCCGGGTGGGCGGCGACGCGGCCGCGTGGCACGGGCGCGAACTCGCGGCGAGCGGCGTACGGCCCCTTCTGGTGACCGATCCGGAGGCGCCGACCGGAACGGTGATCTGCCTGGTGGACACCGGCGCGTCGGCGGAGCGTACGTTCCTCACGGACAGCGGGGCGTCGCTGCGGCTCGCACCTGAGGACTGGTCGCCGACACTGCTCGACGGGGTCGCGCGGCTGCATCTGTCGGGCTACCTGTTCTTCTCCGAGCCGAGCCGGGCGCTGGTGTCGGTGGTCCTGGCGTCGGCACGCGCGCGGGGTGTGCCGGTGAGCCTCGACCCGGCGTCGGCGGGGTTCCTCGACGAGCTGGGCGTGGACCGATTCCTCGAACTCTGCGCGGGCGTGGACGTCCTGCTGCCGAGCCGGGACGAGGCGTGCCTGCTGACAGGGCTGCCCGATCCGGCCGACGCGGTGGCCAAGTTGAGCCACCACTTCCCCTTGGTCGTCGCCAAACTGGGGCGCGACGGGGCCCTGGTCGCCCGTTCCGGAAGCGTCCGGGCCGCTGTTCCGGCGCTGCCCGCGACGCCACGGGACACGACGGGCGCCGGTGACGCGTTCACCGGCGCGTTCCTCGCCGCCCTGCTCGCCGGTGCCGGTGCCGAGGACGCGGCGCAGGCGGGGTGCGCGGCGGGCGCGAGGGCGGTGGAGCGGGTCGGTGGACGACCGCCGGCGGGAGGCCGACAGCGAAGTGGAGGAGAGACGCGAGTCCGCTGACGCCTAGGCCGTGTCACGGCGTCCGGTTGAGGACGCCTCCAGGCGTCCGAAGCGGCTTCCCGCCCTCGCTCAGTTCTTGCGCCCCCAGGCGGAGATCATCGGCGCTGTCGCCAGGTCCATGGATCCGGCGGCGACGTTCGCCAGGTGCTGGTCGATCTCCTCCTGGGTGGCCAGGCCGGCGGTGACGAGCCGGTCGCGGATCTGACGGACCGTCGCGGATTCCAGCGTGGTGCAGGCGGGTGAGGTGACGGGGAAGTACGCGTCGGCCTCCACGTCCCGCAGTCCCGCCTCCCGCAGCAGTCGCGGGAGTTTGCGGCCGTAGGCGAGGTCGGCACCGCGCTCGGCGAGCAGTTTTCGGAAGCCCTGGCGCAGCCGGTTCGCGAGCTGCTGCTCGGGGCCGTACTCATCGGGGCAGAGCAGGGGCTGCAGGGCGGGGTCGGCGTCCTCGACGAGGAGCCGGCCGCCGGGCCGCAGGGCCTTGATCATCGACCTCAACGCCCGGTCCCGGTCCGGTACATGGACCAGCACGAGCCGGGCGTGCACGAGGTCGAACCCCTCTCCCGGCGGTTCGTCCGCGGCGACGTCGTGGACGCGGACCTCGACCGGCGAGCGCGCCGCGGAGGCCGCCCACGAGATGTCGATGTCGGTCGCGACGACCTTCCCCGTCGGACCGACCTTCTTGGCCAGCCAGGACACGACGGACGTGCCGCCCGCCCCGACCTCCCAGCAGCGCCATCCGGACCCGACGCCGAAGCGCTCCATGTGCCGGAACGTCGTGGGGTCGAAGAGAGCGGCGAAGGCGTCGAAGCGCTGCCCCGCCTCGGTCCGCTGGTTGTCGAGGAGATACCCGTCGGCTTGCGTCATGGGGAGATCATCCCAGTTGACCCCCTTCTCGCGAATCGTCGACGCTCCCTTTGCCGGCACTCGCGCCACCTGCCGGTTTCCCGCCCGACGCGCTCGGGCGCGGCCGGGTTCCGCCGCGTGAAGCCGAGCCGTCCGGGCAGCCGGAACGGCGGAACGGAACCTTCCGTTCCCACAGCCTTTTCCGGTGTCCGACCAGGCCTGGCAGACTGGCGCGCCAGGCGCACAGTGCGGCCCGGGGAGACCCACGCGAGGAGATCCAGATGTCCATGGCAGGGAATTTGCGGAAGGTGACGGCTCTCGGCGCGGTCGACGGCCTCCGCAGAGTGGCCCGGCTGACGCGGCGCAGGCGCCGGGTCGACCTGAGTCACCCCGCCCGGTCGCCGTTGGGCTCCTCGGTGGTGAACTGTGTGGCATACCGGGACGGCGTCCGCATCCCCGAAGGCCGCGATCTGGTCGACACCGTGCAGCGGATCCGCAAACGCGACGAGGGATTCGTCTGGCTCGGGCTGCACGAACCGACCGACCAGGAGTTCGCTGGCATCGCCGAGCTCTTCGACCTGCATCCACTGGCCGTCGAGGACTCGGTGGAGGCGCATCAGCGTCCGAAGCTGGAGCGGTACGGCGACACGCTGTTCGCGGTGTTCAAAACGGTCTGCTACGTGGAGCACAAGGAGTTGACGGCGACCAGCGAGGTGGTGGACACCGGCGAGATCATGGTGTTCGTCGGGCCGGACTTCGTCATCACCGTGCGGCACGGACGGCACGGATCCCTGGGCCCGCTCCGCGAGGGACTGGAGTCCGATCCGCAGCAGCTGTCCAAGGGGCCGGCCGCGGTCCTGCACGCGATCGCGGACCATGTGGTCGACGACTATGTGAACGTCACCGACTCCGTCCAGTCGGACATCGACCAGGTCGAGGCCGATGTGTTCGCGGAGAACGGCGCACGCGCGGACGCGGGCCGCATCTACCAGCTCAAGCGTGAACTCCTCGAACTGAAAAGGGCCGTGGTCCCGCTCGCCCGGCCGATCCAGGAGCTGGCGACCCGGCCGACCCGCGTGGTCGACCCGGAGATACAGGCGTACTTCCGGGACGTCTCCGACCATCTGCTGCGGGTCACCGAGCAGATAGCCGCCTTCGACGAACTGCTCAACTCGATCCTGCAGGCACATCTCGCGCAGGTGACGGTGGCGCAGAACGAGGACATGCGGAAGATCACGGCATGGGCGGCGGTCATCGCCGTCCCGACCATGGTCTGCGGTGTGTACGGAATGAACTTCGACAACATGCCCGAGCTGCACTGGAGGTTCGGCTACCCCATCGTCATCGGCCTCATATCCGTCGGCTGTCTCGTCCTCTACCGGGGATTCAGGCGCAACGGCTGGCTCTGACACGTCTCCCGCCCGGCACGGCCGGCCGGACGAGAGCACGCGTCGCGCACTCGGCACGCAGGGGAGGAACGATCGGATCGGCGGGCTCAGCCCATCGCGCCGCTCGTGCCCCTCGCGTACACGCTCTCGACCCAGGAGGCGAGTTGTTCGTCGCTGACGTGCTGGGCGAGGTCGGCCTCGCTGATCATGCCGACAAGCCGCTTGTCCTCGATCACCGGCAGCCTGCGGATCTGGTGCCCCTTCATCTCCTGGAGCACTTCGCCGACGTCTGCTCCGGCGTCGATCCAACGCGGTGTGCCATGGGCCATCTCGCCCGCGGTGACCTGTGCGGGGTCGTGCCCCATGGCCACACAGCCGACGACGATGTCGCGGTCCGTGAGGATGCCGCAGAGTCGTTCGTTCTGGTCGCTGATGGGCAGGGCGCCCACGTTGAGCTCGCGCATCAGCTGGGCGGCGCGGTCCAGGGTCTCGTGGGCGGGGATCCACTGGGCACCACGGTGCATGATGTCTCCGGCGGTGGTCATGTAGTACCTCCCGGTGCCGGACGGCCGGCGCGGCGCGGAACACACCGCTAGTCCCGGCGCCCTTCATTCTCGCCGTGCCCCAGGGGCCGCGCACCTGGGGCACGTGCCGGCGGTCGCGGTCAGCCGTTCCAGGCCGGGTGGCGGGGGTCGTCGGCTCGCACCAGGACGTCGGCCGCGGTGGCCGGGTCCGCCTCGCTCTCATAACGGGCGAAGGCGGGGAGGGTCCAGTGCTCCGCCTCGGGGGTACGGCGGCGGAGGGCGCCCTGGGAGAGGAGTACGTGGACGCTGAGGTCGAACGGGAACCAGTGGCGCAGGAGGAGGGGGCCATGGAGCAACAGGATTCCGCCGGGCGGGAGTTGGACGTAGGGACTGCGGGTGGCCCGGTCGGTGGCAGGGTCCAGGAGGTCGGGCAGGACCCTGCCGTCGCCGCCGGGTTCGAGTGGACCGAAGACCTCGCGCCAGAGAGCGCCGGTGTCGAACCAGCCGTCGTAATAGGCCTCGACGTCCTGGTGACCGTATTCGAGCCGGAGCGAGGCGGGGCGCAGAAAGCCCTCAGCGCCGACGACCAGTGAGGTACGGCCGCGCAGGCGCAGCGCTTCGGAGACGCGGTGCGCGAGTTCGCCGGGGCGGGCGGCCGGGGCCGCGTCGAAGGCAACGCGCGGCCAGGGGCTGCCGTCCTGCGGTTTCAGGTCGAGCAGACGGTCGGCGAGGAGGTCGCCGAGCCGTTCCCAGGTGATCGCTTCGAGTCGCACAGGGCCCATGATGCCGTGCGCCCACGCGGTCCCGACCGGCAAGGCGGGCCGCAAGCGGGCGAGTACGGCACCGGACGGCCGGGACGCCCGGCGGCCCCCGCGCGACGGAGGGCGTCCCCGATCGCCGGCGGGCGGCAGCATCGGACGGCAGGGCCCCCGCCGCGCCGAGGTATCGGGCCGCGGGGACACAAGGGCGTACGGGCGCGTCGGGCGCCCGGGACGTGACAGGCGCCGCGACGCGAGGCAGGGCGGGGCGGGGCGGGGCGGGCGAGGCACTCTGAACGCGGGGCATGAGAAGGCACCCGGAGCACGGGAGCGGGAGGTGCCGGGACACGGGACGAGCGAATACTCCCGGAACACGGGGCATGAGAGGACGCCCGGAACGCGGGGTGCGGGAGGTGTCGGGGCGGGGGACGCGGGACGGGCGAAGGCACCCGGAACCGGAACCCGCGGCGAGCGAGGTGTCGCGCCGCGAGGCGAGCGAAGGCGCCCGAAGCACGGGGCATGCGAGGGCAGCCGGAAGGCGGGGCATGAGAGAGCGGCCGGAAGTCGGGGCGGGCGAGGTGTCGGGGTGCGGAAAGCGTGTCGGGGTGTCGGGCGACGACGTAGATGTGGGGGCGGTGCGGGGAAGGAACCGCGTATGGCTCCGATCGCTGATCCTCCGCACCGGAACGGACTCCTCGTCGTCCAGCCGCTCAAGAAGCGGCGCTGTGTCGAGTGCCGGAGCGGGCCGCTCGCGCTCCTGGTGCTGGAGGAGGGGGCGCCCAGGTGTCTGGACTGCGCGGATCTCGGGCACCTGGTGTTCCTGCCTCGCGGCGACACCGCCCTGACGCGCAGATCGCGGGAGGGCGGCGCGCTGTCCGCGGTGGTGGTGCGGTTCAACCGGAGACGGGGCCGGTACGAGCGGCAGGGCGTCATGGTCGAGGAGGCGGCGCTCGCTCTGGCCGAGGAGCGGTGTCTGGCGGACGCGGAGGCGCGCAGGCGACGCCGGGCACGGGACGCGCGGCGCCGGGAGGCGGAGGACGTCCGCTTCACGGACGTGTTCGCACGGGAGATACGCCGGCTGTTCCCCCGCTGTCCGGACGACCGGGCGCGGGCGATCGCCACGCACGCCTCGGTGCGCGGCAGCGGACGCGTCGGGCGGAGCTCGGCGGGTCGCGCGCTGTCCGAGGCGGCGGTGACCGCGGCGGTCCGCGCGTCCGTACGGCACACGGAGACTCCGTACGACCAGTTGCTGATGAGTGGCGTTCCGCGGCACGAGGCGCGCCGTCGGATCGCGGCCGACGTGGACACGAGGCTCCTGGAGTGGCGCGAGCACGAGGAAGTCGGCGCTCGGGCGTGAGGGGGCGGCCCGACCGTTGTGCGGGGGCGCTCACCCGGGTGTCCGTGTCGGTCGGCCCGGACCAGGGCCGTCGTGGCGGATTTCGCTTGTGGTGACGGTCGGCGCTGTGCAGGATCTTGGGTCCGGCCGGTTCGACGCGGGAGTGGACATGATCGATGGACCGTATTTCGTGCTGACGGTGCTGGGGGTGCTCGGCTGCGGCTTGGTGGCGGGGGTGTTCTGCGGGTTCTCGACCTTCGTGATGAGGGCGCTCACCCAGCTGCCGCCCGCGCAGGGGGTCGCCGCGATGAAGGCGATCAACGTCGCGGCGGTCCGCCCCCCGTTCATGATCGTGTTCGTCGGGTCGGCGATGCTGTGCTCGGTGCTCGCGGTGGTGACGTTCGTCCTGCTGCCGGACGACGGGACGGTGGAGTTACTGCTCGGCAGCGCGCTGTATCTGTTCGGGGCGTTCGGGGTGACGATCGCGGCGAACGTCCCGCGCAATGACGCCCTGCAGAGACTGGACCCCGGGACACCGGAGGAGGCCGCCTACTGGCCCGCGTACGTACGGCAGTGGACGCGGTGGAATCACGTCCGCGCCGTCGCCTCGGCCGCCGCGGCGGTGTCGTACGCGCTCGCCCTCACCTGAGTCGCCGGTCTCCTGACCAGGCCGTCGGCCCGCCGTCGGCTGGGGCGGCGGCGCCCGCGCGGGGGACGTATCGTGGCGGGAAAGGAGTGCCGCCCGGATTCCGTGGCCGATGACGGCCGGCGGCCGTGCGGCCCCGCACCGGTACGCGTACATGAGGGAGACGGCCATGGCCGATCCCAAGGGTTTCATGACCACACCGCGCCAGGAGTACCCGCGTCGGCCTGTCCGGGAACGGGTACGGGACTGGAACGAGGTGTACGTTCCCGGAGCCCTGCTGCCGATCATCGAGAAACAGGCCGACCGGTGCATGGACTGCGGTGTCCCCTTCTGTCATGAGGCGTGCCCGCTGGGCAATCTGATCCCCGAGTGGAACGACCTCGTGTCGCGCGACGACTGGCGGGCGGCGAGCGACCGGCTGCACGCCACGAACAACTTCCCCGAGTTCACCGGGCGGTTGTGCCCCGCGCCGTGCGAGGCCGGCTGCGTGCTGGCGATCAACCAGCCGGCGGTCACGATAAAGAACGTCGAGGTCGCGATCGCCGACCGCGCCTGGGAGGACGGTCTCACCCCGCCGCGTCCGCCGGACCGGCTCTCGGGGCGGACGGTGGCGATCGTCGGATCGGGGCCCACCGGGCTCGCCGCGGCACAGCAGTTGACGCGGGCCGGGCACACGGTGGCCGTGTACGAACGGGCCGACCGGATCGGCGGCCTGCTGCGGTACGGCATCCCCGCGTTCAAGATGGAGAAGCGGCATCTGGACCGGCGGCTGGAGCAGATGCGCGCGGAGGGAACCAAGTTCCGTACGTCGACGGTGATCGGCACCGATATCGGGGCGACCGAGCTCAAGGCCCGCTACGACGCGGTGATCCTGGCGCTCGGGGCCACGACCTGGCGTGAACTGGACGTCCCCGGACGGCAGTTGGCCGGCATTCATCAGGCGATGGAATACCTTCCGCTGGCCGACCGGGTGTGCGAGGGGGACCTGGAGGTCTCCCCGTTGTCCGCGGCGGGACGGCATGTGGTGATCGTCGGCGGCGGCGACACGGGGGCCGACTGTCTGGGGACCGCCGTGCGCGAGGGCGCCGCGTCCGTGACCCAGCTCGACATCTATCCGCAGCCGGAGGCCGAGCGCGACGAGGACGCCGAGCCGTGGCCGACGTATCCGAAGATCTACCGGCTCTCCGCCGCGCACGAGGAGGCGGGCACGCTGGGCACGGCGCCCGCCGCGGACGCGGACGCGCGGCTCTTCGCCGCGTCCACGCTGCACTTCGAAGGCGGCGCGGACGGGCGTGTGAGGTCGCTGCATCTCGTCGCGGTCGACGAGCGGCGCGGCCCGGTCCCCGGTTCCGGGCGGACCCTGCCGGCCGACCTCGTGCTGCTCGCCCTCGGATTCTCGGGCCCGGACCGGCACGACGGCCTGATCGACCAGTTGGGACTGGCACTTGAGCCGCGCGGCACGATCGCCCGCGACGCCGGCTTCGGCACGAACGTTCCCGGGGTGTACGCCGCCGGGGACGCGGCCCGCGGCCAGTCGCTCATCGTGTGGGCGATCGCCGAGGGCCGGGCGGTCGCGGCGGCCGTGGACCGGGCGCTGAGCGGGGCGGGGCGCGGACACCTGCCGGCCCCGATCGGACCGTACGACCGGCCCATGACCGCGTAGCGCCGCCACACCGGACCCCGGACCCGGGGAGGCCGCCGCACCCGACCGGACCCGAGGGGCCGCCGCACCGGACCGGACCCGTGGGCCGCCGCACCGGGCCCCAGGCCGGTGGGCCGCCGCGCCGGACCCCGGGGCCCCGGCTTCTTCCCCGGGAAGCCCTCACCCCGCCGCCGCGCGCCCACCACCGCGCCCCACCATCGAGTCCGCGCCGCTGTGTTCCCGCCTCCGCACCCCATGGCCGTGAACACGTGGACGGGGTGTCCGGTCGGGCGACTCTCCCGCGACACCTACGGTTTGCGTCCCACGGCCCCGTACCCGGGGATGACCCCGTCGTCCTGTCCCGGCACCGGTTCGCCCAGTTCCGGGTGCCACTCGTGGACCACCGCGACGCCCGGCTCGACCAGGTCGAGGCCGTCGAAGAAGCGGGTGAACTCCTCCTGGGAGCGCAGTGCCAGGGTGACGCCCGCCGCCTTGAGCTTCGCGATCGCCGCCGCCGACTCCTCGGGAGTGAAGTCGGCGGTGGCGTGGGTGATCATCAGGTAGCTGCCGGAGGGCAGTTCGGACAGCAGCCGGCCGACCAGGGCGTGCGCACCGTCCGCGTCGGAGACGAAGTGGAGCAGTGCCACGAGGGAGAGCGCCACGGGCCGGCTGAAGTCCAGGACCTTCCTGGCCCCGTCGAGAATGGCGTCCGGGTCCCGCGCATCGGCCTGCAGGTACTCGGTCACTCCCGCGTCCGAGCTGCGCAGCAGGGCTTCCGCGTGGGCCAGCACGATCGGGTCGTTGTCGCAGTACACGACCCGCGCGTCGGGCGCGACCGCCTGGGCGATCTGGTGAAGGTTCGGCTCGGTCGGGATGCCCGTGCCGATGTCGAGGAACTGCCGCACGCCGTTCTCCGCCAGCCAGCGTGTGGCGCGTTGCATGAAGGCGCGGTTGACCCGGGCCATGACCGGCACCCTCGGGTCGAGGGCGAGCATCTGGCGGCCCATCTCCTCGTCGACGCGGTAGTTGTCCTTGCCGCCGAGGTACCAGTCGTACATCCGCGCGGGATGGGGTTTGCTCGTGTCGATTCCGATGGGGGGCTGCCCGGTCATGACGGTCTCCGTAAGTCCGCGCCGTGGTGGGTGATCAATTCAGAACCAAATTCAGGAAAGTCGAGAGACAGGGAAGTCGAGAGACAGGGAAGTCGGGAGGGAGGAAGTCGGGGCAAGTGAAAAGTCAGGACAAGGGGAAGCAAGTCGTTCAGGAGAGAAGGAAGTCCGCCTCTCCCGCTTTCGCGCCCTGGATGAACGCGGTCATCTCGCCGGGCGTGTAGATGAGCGCGGGACCGTCCGGATCCGCCGACTGGCGCACGGCGATACGGCCGTCGGCGAGTTTCATCGCCTCCAGGCAGTTGCCGCCGTTCCCGCCGCTCCACGGCTTGTGCCAGCCCTCACTGCCCAGTTCACGGGCGGGCATTCCGTTGTAGATGCGCACGTCGCCTATTCGCGGGTTGATGCGTTCCGGCGTGATGCGTTCCATTCACAGCTCCTTGCGGAGATCCCGGAGGATCTCCTTCGTGCGATGTGCCGTAGCGGCTTGAGCCGCCATGCGGTCCATGACCTCCAGGTGGGTCGCCACCTCGGAACGCGCGTCCAGGTAGACGGCGCCGGTCAGGTACTCGCTGTAGACCATGTCCGGGAGTTCCGGCATGGCGAATCGGAACAGCACGAAGGGCCCGTACGTGCCGGGGTGCGGACCCGAGGAGAACGGGATCACCTGCAGCGTCACATGGGGCAGCTTCGTGGCCTGAAGCAACTTGTCGATCTGAGCACGCATCACCTCGGGACCGCCGATGGTGCGGCGCAGCACCGTCTCGTCCATCACGGCCCAGATCCGGGGCGCGTCCTCACGCGTGAGCAGATTCTGCCGCTGCATGCGCAGCGCCACATGGCGCTCGATGTCCTCGGGCCGGGTCTGCCCGATGGCCCCGGCCTTCAGGACGCCGCGGGCGTAGTCCTCGGTCTGCAACAGGCCGGGAATGAAGTGGGGTTCGTAGGAGCGCAGCAGGGCGGCCGCGCCCTCCAGGCTGACGTGCATGGAGAACCAGTCGGGCAGGATGTCGTGGAACCGCTGCCACCAGCCGGGTTTGTTGGCGTCCTCGGCCAGTTGGACGAAGGCCTCGGCCTCTTCGTCCCCCACGCCGTACGACTTCAGCAGGAGCTGGAGGTACGGAATTTTGAGGGAGACCTCGGCCATCTCCATACGGCGGACCGTCGCGGGGGCGACACGCAGGATCCGCGCGGCCTCCTCACGCTTGAGACCCGCGCGTTCCCGCAGGTCCAGCAGTCGCCGGCCGAGGACGACCTGGCCGACCGTCGGCGCGGACCGCGGTTCGCTCACGTCCCACCTCCACTGAGTCCGGACAGCCCCGTTGGCGCCGTCCGGGTTCTTCCTCGTCTTCCTCGACGATCCCAACTGGCGCCGCTCGGCTTGCTGTTGCCAGCAGTGTGCCACGCGCCCCCACGGCGTCACACGGCACTCTGCATTTTTCAGAGTGAGTCTTGCCAAGTGTTCACGGCGGGGAGATAGTGGCAACCGTGATTCCGTCCGCGCCGTTAGGAACAGACGCAGCCGAAGACCGGTCCGGTCTCCGTGCCGCCATGGGGCAGCACCCCGGTGCCGCCGCCGAGCGCCGGTTCCGCTTCGAACTGGCCGCACACCCGGGCTCCGTTGCTCAGGCGAGACGCCTGACCCGGTCCCGCCTGTCCGGCTGGGCGGTGTGCGAGGACACCTGTGACACGGCGGCCCTCGTGGTCTCGGAACTGGTCACCAACGCGATCGTGCATGCCGCCGGGCAACGCGTCGTCTGCGAACTGCACGATGCCGACGACCTGGTGCGCATAGCCGTGTGTGACGAGGGATGCGCTCCCGGCGAGCCACACCCCTCACCGCAACGGCCCGACGAGGAGCACGGGAGGGGATTGCTTCTCGTCGCGGCAGTGTCCAGGGCCTGGGGGGCCCAGGACACCGGGCCCGGCCTGCTGGTGTGGGCGGAGATCGCGCGCTCCGCAGGCCGGGCCCATGACACGGCCGAGACCGCCGGGGAGACCTGGCCGGACCAGGGCGACTTGGACGGCCGGCACGATCTGGACGACCGGCACGACATGGATGATCCGGACCGGCCGGAGGTCGAGTTCGAGGCCGAACCGGGTGCGGGGCCGCACGGCCGGCTCCGCGAGGTCCGGTCCGACCCGGGTCCGCGCGACCCGGACACCGGCCCGCGGGCCGACCTGGGCTGGAGCGCGAAGAAGCCCCCGAACGAGGGCCGGGGCACGGGGACGGAGGGCTACTGGGGGGCGGGAACCATGGGGAACCCCCAGTACCCCTCCGCCCGGAGCCAGAGACAGGACCAGAGCCGGAGTCTGAGTCGGATTCGGAGCCAAGATCGGGATCGGGAGAGCCTGTGAGCCGTACGTCTGCGGCGGGGCCCGCGGCGCGGGTCCTGAGCCTGGACACGCTGGTGCGCATGAAGCGCGGACGGCGACCGTCCGGGCCGCCGAGGCGTCTCCCCGTCCCCGAAGGCATGAAGGTGCCCTTGGGCTGCGACGCGGTGTCGGTGCCCGCCCACTTCGGACCGCTGCTCCTGTCGAGGCTGCCGCGTGTGGGCTGCGTCTACGCGGACGCGACGCAGTGGTGGTGGATCGTTCCCTCCGACTCCGATGTCGCCCTGGAGTGGCCGGCGCCCGCCCACTACGTCACGGGTGCGGTCGTGCCGGACTCACCGGGGATTCCCGGGCTCATCCACAAACCGGATAGCACGGTTCCGTATACCCCGCCGATCCCCCTCTATCTGGCCCTGTGCCGGGCCACGGGAACGACACCGGCCTGGTCACGGCCGATCAGCGCCTGATCCCCGTTTCACGGCCCGCAGGGAATTGATCCGCGCCCGTGGGGGATCGACCGCGACCGCCTCACCCGACGGCCTCACTCTCGGCTCTCACTCACGGCTCTCACTCGCCGCTGTCGACACCACCCACGACGACCAGGAAGGCGTCGGAGGCGAGATCCATGACGACCTCGGCGGCCTGCCCCTCCTGGCGGCGCGCCTGCGCGAACTCCTCCGCGGGCCACGACCCGCGTGGTCCCCCGGCGGGAAAACGCTCCAGCACCATTCGCCCGTTCACCCTTTACCTCCATGTCGCGCTGCTGTGCAGAGTTAAACGCCTGCCATGGGGTGAACGGCTCTGGAAGTGACGGTACTGAGACGAAGTCGACACCAGGTGGTAGACCGGGTCACCGTGCCTGTTCGTCGGCCCTCGGGCCCGTCGCGTCGGGCTTCGTACGCGCGCCTCAGACTTCGTACTCGTCGTGGTACCGGACGCGTTCGCTGCCCGCGGGCGCCCCCAGCGCGGATGCGCGGCCCCCGGGCTCCTCCCACTCCTCCTGCCGCCCCAGCGCGGTGAGATCCAGGAGCGAGGTGGTCGACCCCAGGCCGTCGAGGCCACGGTCGTAGGTGGAGTACGTATGGAAGACGCGTCCGCGGTCGCGCAGGAAGCAGCTCATCCCGGGCCGCTCGTAGGGTTCGGGATCGGCGAACGACACCTGGAAGTCGTAGTTGAAGTCACTGTCGTACGACGAGTACCAGGGCACGGTCCAGCCCATCCGGGCCTTGAACGGCAGGATCTTCGTGTACGGCGCCCGGGACACCGCGGCGAACTCGGTTCCGCGGGACCGCAGATGGGCGAGGTGCCCGATCTGGTCGAGGAACGCCGAGCAGCTACGGCAGCCCGCGTCCCAATCGGGCGCGAACATGAAGTGGTAGACGACGAGTTGGTCCCGTCCGCGGAAGAGTTCGGGCAGCGCCGCCTTTCCGTCGCCGCTCTCGAAGACGTACTCCTGGTCGACCTCGACCATCGGCAGCCCGCGTCGCTCCGCGTTGAGGGCGTCACGCGCGCGGGTGGCGGCCTTCTCCTTCACCAGCAGTTCCTCGCGCGCCGCCTGCCACTCCTCACGCGAGACGATCTGCGGAAGCGTCATGTGCTCCTCCTACGGAAGGGTGCCTACTCTGTGGTGGACGCCCGGGAGAAGCAGAACTCATCGAAATGTCGCCAAGATTCTTCCGGTGCCGGCGAGCATCCGGCACGGACCGAACGAGCCCCCGGGCGTCAGACCGCGACGGGAGGCACGGGCGCCGCCCCGAGTCCCGCCCGCTCGCGCCCCTCGGCCAGTTCACCGAGCAGTTCGGCGATCCGGTCGCTGTGCTCGGGCGTGAGCCGTCCGGTGTCGTCGAGTTGCACAGCGCATGCCGTGGTCGTGTCGACGAGCCGTTCCAGGGTGGCCGCGAGCCCGTCCGTACCCTCGGAGTGCCGTGCCAGGGCGGGGAGTTCGGCGGCGGCGAGGTCGATCGAGGCACGGGCCTCGGCGAGCGCGCGATAGGCCTCCCGGCGCAGGACCCAGCGGCCCGTGCGGTCACGGGCCGTGCCGTCGCTCAGCACATGGACGAGGTAGACGTCCGCCGCCTCGGTGGCCCGGGTGAGCCTCGCCCGCACGGTCCCGCCCCGCTGTCCGAGCGTCGGCAGATGCCCGACGAGCAGCACGATCGCGCAGGCCAGCAGCGTCTCCACGATCCGGTTCCAGGAGGCCTGCGGCTCACCGCCGACCATCACGAGGGACAGGACGAGGACGGTGACGACGGCGGTCTGCGCGGCGAAGTGCCGGGTGGCGACAGGGATGAGCGCGCCGCTGACCGCGACCAGGGCGACGAGTCCCTCCGGCCGCGGCAGCACGAGGGCGAGCCCCGCGAAGGCGACCGCGCCGAGGACGGTTCCCGCCGCCCGGCACAGCACGCGGGATGCGAGCGGCCCGAGGTCGGGCTTGACGAGGAAGACGGCGGTCGCGGGGAGCCAGTACCAGTGCGGGTGGTTGCCGTACCAGCGCGCGTGGTGCAGGGCCTGGGCCACGGCGACGCTCGCGCCGAAGCAGAGCGCGACCCGGATGCCGTACTCGCGCCCCGCGGAACCGAGAGCGGTGCGGAGCAGGGACACGGCGGTACGCCGCCTGGCGTGCAGGACGTTCCCGGAACCCCGGTCGAACGCCTCGGCCGCGTGCAGCAGGGCGTCGTGGAGGGCGCGCAGCGCGGGGACGACGGAGGGCGCGGTCCGTCGCACGGGCGGCCGTGCGTCCGACGTCGAAGCGGCGCCGGAACCCCGCGGGCGGAACCGGGCGCCGGGGACGGCGGGCGCCGGCAGCGGACCGGTGGGCGCGCCGGTGCGGACGGCGACGGCGAGCCGCCGCGGGCCCTCCGCTGCCCGCGCGGGCACCGCCTCGCCCGACCAGGCGAGCGCGGTCGCGGCCTCGGCGAGCGGCAGGGCCGCGGCGTACTGCGCGTGCAGCCGCCGCTCGGCCGTGGAACTGGCGTACCGCCGCAGCCGGGGCCCGTCGAGCGCGTCCTGCGCCTGGTCGAGGGCCGCCGTCAGGGCGACGCGTCGCCGGGTCGCGTCGGGTCCGCCCGCCGCGAGCAGCAGTCGGGCGACGGCGTCGTAGACCCCGGCGACGGCGTCACGCTCCCCGTCGAAGCGGTAGTCCCCGGCGTTCACCGCGGTCGTCGGCAGTGCGAGCCGGAGCGCGAGCAGCCAGCCCGCCCCGCCGAGGAAGAGGAGCGCGCGCACCCACCCCGGTTCGGGCAGCGGCATCCCGGCCCCGATCGCCGAGGCGACCAGCAGTTGGGTCCCCGCCCCGGAGGCCACGGGTCCGACCGCGCTGACGCCTCCGGCGAACAGTCCGAGCCCGGTGAGGACGAGCGTGAGCGTGACCGCGCCGGTGTGCTGTCCGGCGTACGACCCGATGAGCAGACCGGTGGCTCCCGCGAGGGCCGGCACCCCGAGCCGCTCGACGGCGACCCGTCGGCTGCCAGGCCTGTCGTTGATCCCGGCCAGCATCGCGCCGAGGGCGGCGATCACTCCGAGTGGGGTACGACCGCTCAGTACGGCCACGAGCAACAGCGGCCCGGCGGCGAGCGCGCCCCGCAGAACCGCGTTCCAGGGGACCGGGCCGCGCTGCGCGCGCAGGGCATGGGCGAGCCAGGGTGGTACGGCGAGGCGGGTGAGGTGCACGGGGCTCCTGTCGGGCGAGGGCGGGTGCCTTCGGGCGACGTCGGCCGGGCTCGTGTCGTGACCAGGGTAGTGCGTGTCGCCCGCGGAAATCGAACGCGGGCATTTCCGTGACGTGACACTTCACGGGAGACGAAGGTGACCATCCGGGGATACGGGTACGGCGCTCCGCGCGGCGACGGGTGCGGGGCTTCGCGGGACGACGGGCGACGGGCTCGCGGGGATACGGGTACGGCGCTTCGCGGGGCGACGGGCGTGGGGCTTCGCGGATACGCGTGACGTGAGGGGGACGTGGAGTGACACGTCCGAGGAGAGGAGCGGGTCCGAGGGCGTAGCCGGCCCCCGGACCCTGAGATGCCGCCATGTCGCACGCCGGCACGCTTGAGAACCCAGGTCAGTCGTTATGTCGCCGCGTCCTGCCTTTGGACCACCACGCATCGAGCTGCGCGGACTGGACTTGAACCAGCATCTCGGCGTACTGGGGCCTGGGCCCGGTCGATCCGGCGATCGGCGGCGAATACTGAGTCTGGAGCAATAGTCTGAGATTGATCACGGTCTGCCTCTGCCGAGTTGGGCTACCGCGGCGCGTGGGCACTCCGGGGACCGGAGTGCCGTTGGGTGCCGCGGGGAGGACTCGAACCTCCACTGGAACCGTGCATTCACGACAAGCTTCAGGTTCAGCTTGCGCTCCTCGCGCACCCCGGCCGTGGTGCGTGGTGGCCGGGGAGTCCAGAGGCTACCCCTGTGCGAACAGGTAGCCGAAAACAGCGTCCCCGACGCGCTGGTCGACGACGTCCGCGCCGTTGGCCTCCTCGCGGGCGAACTTCACCGCCTGCTGCAACTTCTCGACCCGGTCGAGGAGTTCGTTCACGCGCCGCGCGGGCAGGGCGCCGGAGAACTTGACGGTCGTCCAGTATCCGACGGGGATGTCCTCGTAGTACACCTCGACCTGGGCCGGGTGCTTCTCGGTGGCCTCGGCCTTGACGTGGTTCCGGGGCACCTTCTTCGTACGAAGGGTCCGCACCGGCTCGGTCTTCCAGGCGTCGGTGGACGGATCCCGTACCCACGACTCGGAGGCGTCGAGGACCGGCAGCTTCCTTACGAAGGTGTTGAGATCGGTGAGCTGCTTCTCCAGGAAGAGCAGATAGGACACCGGCACGTCGGCGACGAGCACCCGACCGTCCACCAGCACATCGGCCGTCGCCGCGCAGTTGGCCCAGTCCTTGGTGGCGGTCACGTCGAACAGCCGCGTCAGGGTCGCCGCGGTGGCCCGCAGCACGTCCTCGGCCTGCACCTGGACCCGGGTCGACTCGGGCGGCAACTGCTCGCCCTCCTCGTCCTTCGGCTGATACGTCCGCGAGATACCGGCGAGCAACGCCGGCTTCTGCAGGCCATGATGAGCAGCCGTCAGGTCCTGATGGGACTTGGACTTGATGCCCTTCTCCACTGCGATGATCTGATTGAGTTTCGCCACGCCGTGACCGTAGCAGCGTAGGCCGGGGGTGTTCGAAGGATTATTCACCCGGGCAAGAGGCGCGCCCGGTCGTAATGGGGATGCGGGAGCCGTCGTCGGACCCGCATCATCGACAGGTTGTCCGTCACACAGTCGAAAGCCCTACTTCAGGGAGCCCCCGTGGTCCAGCGTGTCACCGTTCCCAGTCTCTTCGCGCCGCCCGTCTACTCGCACGCCTCCGTCGTCGAGGCGGGGACGAAGCTGGCGTTCCTCGCCGGATCCGTGCCGCTCGACGCCGACGGGAAGCTGGTCGGCGCGGGCGATCCGGTACGGCAGGCCGAGCAGGTGCTGGACAATCTCGACGAGCAACTGCGAGCCGTGGGAAGCGGCATGGCCCATGTCGTGTCGACCGATGTGTACGTCGTCAGCGCCGAACCGGCCGTGCTGTCCTCGGTCTGGAATGTCGTCGAGGCGTCCGGGCTGAGCATCGGCCCGCACTCCTCGACCCTGCTCGGGGTGGCCTGCCTCGGGTACACCGGGCAGCTCGTGGAGATCACCGCGACCGCCGTCGTCCCGGAGGACGAACCGGCGGCGGAGATCGAGCCCGACTGCGCCTGACACCCACCTCCACGCCCCCGCGAGCAGCCCCGAATCCCCGCGACCGGCCGCCTATGCGTCCGCGCCCGGCCGCCTATGTGTCCGTGCCCCGCCGGGTTCCGGGTTCGGGCTCATCGCTCGCGCGGGTCCGATCCCGTGGCGGGCGCGTCGCCAGTCCCGCCGACTCCGCGGCCGCGCCCAGTACCTGCCGCAGCATCGCGGGGGTGAGCCGCCCGGTGAAGGTGTTGCGCTGGCTGACGTGGAAACAGCCGAAGAGCTCGACGGAGGCGGGCTCGGTGCCGTCCGGCTCCGGTCGTCGTCCGAGCGTCACCCGTGCCCCGTGCGCGAAGGCCGGTCGCGGCCGAGGCACCCTCCACCCGGCCTCCGCGAAGGCGGGCAGGGCTGCCTGCCAGCCGAACGCGCCGAGCACGACCACGGCCCGCAGGGTGGGCCGCAACAGACCCAACTCCTCGACGAGCCAGGGCCGACAGGTGTCCCGCTCCTCGGGGGTCGGCTTGTTGGCGGGTGGCGCGCAGTGCACGGGAGAGGTGACGCGTACGCCGTACAGTTCCAGTCCGTCGTCCGCGCTCACGGAGGTCCCCTGCGAGGCCAGTCCGAGCTCGTGCAACGCCGCGTACAGCACGTCGCCCGACCGGTCCCCCGTGAACATCCGCCCGGTACGGTTCCCGCCGTGCGCGGCGGGCGCGAGCCCTACGACGAGGAGGGAGGCGTCGGCCGGCCCGAACCCGGGCACCGGACGCCCCCAGTACGTCTGGTCCGCGAAGGCGGCGCGCTTGGTGGCGGCCACCTCTTCGCGCCAGGCGACAAGACGCGGGCAGGCCCGACAGCCGGCGATCCGCGCGTCCAGCCCGCCGAGGTCGACCACACCGCCCCGACCCGACGCGGGACCGGCCGACACCGCAGGACTGGTCGACACCTCAGGACCGGTCGACACTTCAGGACCGGCCGACACCGCACGACCGGCCGACACCGCAGGACTGGTCGGCACCTCACGACCAGTCGGCACCTCAAGACCAGCGGGGACCGCAGGACCGGCGGAGGCTGCAGGACTGGCGGAGGCTGCAGGACTGGCGGAGGCTGCACGGACAGCAGGATCGGCCGGCACCGCAGGTCCGGCGGAGCCTGCGCGGACGGCCGGATCGACAAAGGCTGCCGGTTCGACAGACGCTGCCGGATCGGCGGAGGCTGCCCTCTCCGCGGAGGCTACCCTCTCCGCGGAGGTTGCCCGACCGTCCTCGTTCGGACCACTGCTGTCCACCTCACCACCGTACGACGCGTCCGCCCGGGCCCGGCTCTCCACGCGCCGCTCTCCGATCCCACGCTCCACCGGCGGCTAGGTCATCGACGCGCCGACCGCCAGGAATCCGCAGATCAGCAGGAAGAGGATGGCGAGGAGCGGCCAGAGGAAGCGGAGGTACTTGTCGTACCCGACCTTGGCGAGGGCGACTCCGCCGATGGTGACGGCGGTGGTGGGGACCCAGAGGTTCATCCAGCCGCTGGCGGACTGCCAGGCGGTGACGACGACCGCGCGGGAGACGCCCGCGAAGTCGGCGAGCGGGGCCAGGATCGGCATGGCGAGGGTCGCGTGGCCCGAGGTGGAGGGGATGAGGAAGGCCAGCGGCAGGTTCACGATGAAGACGATGATCGCGAAGAGGCTGGAGGAGGTGCCCTCCACGATGCCCTCGATGGAGTGCAGAACCGTGTCCGTGATCTTCGAGTTGTTCATGATCACGGTGACTCCGCGGGCCAGCACGATCACCAGTGCCGGTGAGATGAAGTCCGCCGCGCCCTGGACGATCGTCGCGCTCAGCTTCTGTTCGCCCATCCGCGCCACCACCCCGACCAGTACCGCCGCGCACAGGAACAGCGCCGCCAGCTCGGGGAAGGACCAGCCGAGTTCGAACCCGTACGGCCGGGCGTCCGCCTTGCCCGTGAGCGCGCTCGACCACGGCACGACCGAGAAGATCATGAAGGCGAAGACCAGGGCCGTGGTGGCCAGGACCGCCTTGTGCAGACCGGTCAGCTCGGGAACCCCGCCCGCCGCCGCTTCCTGGGCATGCTCGCGGTCCCCGGGCAGGAAGCCGGTGATCGAGCGGTCCGGACTCTTCTGGACCCGGCGCGCGTACCGGATGACGTAGGCGATCGTGACCGCCGTCAGCACGACCCACATCACGAACCGCAGCACGATGCCGTCGCCGAGCGAGATGTCGGCGGCGGACGAGGCCACGCCCGTCGCGAACGGGTTCACCGTCGAGCACAGCACCCCGATGCCCGCGCCGAGAATGATCGTGCCGACGGCGACCATCCGGTCGTAGCCGAGCGCCAGCATCAACGGCACGATCAGCCCGTAGAACCCCAGCGTCTCCTCGGCGAAGCCCTCCACGGTGCCCAGCACCGAGAACACCAGCATGATGCCCGCGATGAGCAGCGCCCCACGCGCCCGCAGCCGGTGGGCGAGGAGACCGATGCCCCGGTCGAGGGCACCCGTCGCGAACACCACCGTGATGAACGCTCCGATGGCGAGCACGAAGAGGAACACGCCCGCGCTGCCGTACAGTTCACCGGCGAACTCGGGGCCGACCTGCGCGCTCTTCTCGTCCAGGATTCCGTAGAGGCCGTTGACGGGCGAGAGGAACAGATCGTTGAGGCGGTCGACGAAGCTCTGCCCGGAGTCGACGCGGTGGTAGGTGCCCTGGATCGGCCGTCCCTCGGGAGTGCGGTCGTACTGCCCGGCCGGGATCAGGAACGCCAGCGCCCACACGGCGATCGTGACGATCGCGAGGACGGTCAGAGCACTGGGAAACGTGAACGTGCGCCGGTGCGGCGGCTCTTCGGTCCCGGGCGGCTCGACATCGGTCGGCGTGGTCACCGGACCGGCACCTCCCCCGAACGGAACGCGACGGAGGGGAGGGCGGCGAGCGGCTCCGGACCGGCGCGGAGGCCGTCCATCGACGCGTCGGCCTTCGCTGCTGTCTCCACCGCGGTCCCCTCTGGCGTTTCCCGGACTGCCTCACTCGACACCCTCGGCGCACTCGCGGAAGGACGCATCCGGGGTGGTCCGTGCGACGGAAAAGGCGGGCGGTGTGCCGGGCCGCGGGTATTAGAGTCGAGCCATGGCTTCTCAGGGTGCTGACGGGAAGATGACGGGCAGGGCTGCCGCAGGCACGCGCGGCGGAAACCCGGATGCCGGAACCTCGCGTGGCGGAACCTCGGGTGCCGGAAACCCGGATGCCGCAGGCACGCGCGGTGGAAACCCGGGTGCCGGAAGCGTGGATGCCGGAACCCCGCGCGGCGGAGGCTCGCACGGCGCGGGCGAGGCGGCGCCGGCGGCTTCCGGGACCGCTTCGGCCAGGGCTTCCGCGGAAGCCTCCACCACTGCCGCCGCCTCCGCGGCCAGGACCGCCTCCGCTGCCGGGCCTGCCGGCGGCGAGAGCGTGCGGGTCGACGCCTGGATCTGGTCCGTCCGTCTCGTCAAGACCCGCTCGATGGGTGCCGCGGCCTGCAAAGGCGGGCATGTCCGGGTCAACGGTGAGCGCGTCAAGCCGGCGTACTCGGTACGCGTGGGCGACGAGGTACGCCTGTGGCACGAGGGCCGGGAGCGGATCGTCGTCGTGAAGCGTGTGATCCGCAAGCGGGTCGGCGCGCCCGTCGCCGTCGAGTGCTACGTCGACAACAGTCCCCCGCCTCCGCCGCGCGAGACCGTGGCCCCGGCGGGCATCCGGGACAGGGGTGCGGGGCGCCCGACCAAACGGGACCGCCGCGAGCTGGAGCGTCTGCGGGGGATGCAGACAGGCTCGTCCGGCCCGGTCAGCTCCTCCGGCCCGTCCACCGGTACGAAGGGGGCGACCGGGTCCACGGGTGATTCCCGCCGCTCGGCCGGTCCCCGCTGGACGGGTCCTCCCTGGGCCGGTCCCCGCTCCACCGGTTCATCGGGCTCCACAGGTTCATCGGGTTCCTCCGGCACCTCGGGCTCCTGAACCTTCGGAAAGCCGACGTGCCGTCGTACGTCGTCGAGGGCTCCCCCGGACCCGGGGGAGCCCTTCGCCCTTGCCCGGCCGTCACGCTCGACGTCCCGCCCATCGGCGTACCAGGCGGAGCAGCTCGGTCGTGTGGCCGCGCCTGGCCCAGGCGATGAGGGCGAGCGGCAGCATCAGGATCAGCGGGGTCGCCACATACGGGCCGTGGACGACGGTGACGTTGACGACGAACGCGCCGACCATCAGCGCGCTGAGCGCCACCGCCGCCACCGAGTCCAGCAACGGGGTCAACAGGGCGAGTCCTCCGGCGAGTTCGAGTACGCCGATGATGTACATGCCCGTGTGACCCCAGCCCAGCTTGTCGAACGACTCGGCCGCCGAGGGGTAGGCGATCAGCTTGGGAAGTGCGCTGGCGATCGCGTAGAACAGGCCGAGGACGATCTGCAGGGCGGTCAGGGACACGCGGGCGCTGCGGGAACGGGGGGCGCCGGCACCCTGGGTGGGGGTGGCGAGGGGCAGGGTGGTCTCGGACACGGTGGTCTCCTGTGGGAAGCGGTGGTCGCTGCTTTCACAGAGACAGACCGGACGGCCACCCGGAACTCATCGGCGCGGGACGGGGTTTGTCCCAGCCGTTCGACCGCCGCCCACTCCCCCCTTCCTCCTCCGTCCCCCTCTCCCCCGCCCCCGTCCCCCTCCCTCCTCTCCCAGCGCCGATGCGCTCCCCCTTATGGCCCTCACCCCTTCACGGCTCTCACCCACACCCCGTCGTCGGTCAGATACCGGTCCACCTTCAGACCCGCCTCCGCCAGCGCCTCCTCGAAATCGTCCTTCGTCAAAGGGCGGGACAGGAACGTCTGGGTCCAGGTGGCGTCCGGGAACGCGTACTCCGCGCGCACCGAGTCGACCCCCTCCCCGACGGGCTCGGCGGACACGATGCGCACGACGAATCCGGACGGGTCGATGCGCTCGCGGGGCACATCGGTGTGCCAGTCCTCGCCCTCGCGTTGGATCAGCACGCAGCCGTCGTCCGCGACATGGCGGACGCAGGTGTCCAGGATCGCCCTCCGTACCCCGATGTCCCCGGTATGTATAAGGAACGACGCCAGCAGCACGACGTCGAAGCTCTCGCCGAGGTCCAGGTCCTCGATGCTGCTGCGTATCCTGCGCGCCCCGCGGACGTGCTCCAGCATGTCCGCGGACTCGTCCACCGCCGTGACCGCGAACCCCAGATCCAGGAGGGGGTGGGTCATCCGGCCGACCCCGCTGCCCAGTTCCAGAATGTGCGCGGCGGCGGGCACGGCGGCGGTGATGATGCCCGGTTCCGCTCCGACGGGAAGGCGGGTGTACAACTCGACCGCGCAGCCGTCCGGTGTGATGGCCCCGGGTCCCGTTCCCTGGTGTCCCTGACGCTTCTCGATCCTCATATCCGTCCAACGGACGGCTTCCATGGGCCTGTTCCCTCCCCCCATCACTCGTTCGAGTGACATGTTCGAAGGACACCAGTCCGAGCCGCGCGCGAGGCCGGGACGGACTACAGCGCGAACCAGCCTCGCCCGCCGTACCAATGTCCGCCCGCGCGCAGATGGTCCACCACCGCGCGCTCGACGCTGTTGCGCCGCGGCAGGGAGTCGAGCGGGAGCTCCGGATCGCCGAAGACGAAGCCGATGGGCACCGAGTCGTCCGGGGTCGTCTCCTCGCTCAGCGGGTGGAAGCGGTCCTGGAAGCGGATGATGTTGGAGTCGGCGGGCAGATACCGCTTGAGCTGCGGGTCGAGCAGCCAGGAGTCGCAGACGGCTGTGCCGTGGCGCTCGTCGGGGTAGTGGCGGGCGAAGAAATCCCGGGCCAGGGCGAGCGAACGGTCGCAGGCGGTCGGGGAGAGAGGGCCGCGGAAGTCGGTGATGTGCAGGCTCAGGCAGGGGTCGCCGGGGCCGAGGTCCAGTCCCGCCGCCGCGACGGCGGCGGCCGTGCGCCGCCCCAGGAGCACCCGCTGGAACTGGAGCCGGCCCAGTTGGAACAGCTCGCCGTGGAAGTGCAGGGCGATCCACCAGGGGAACAGCAGTCCGGGGCCGCCCGCCCTTCTGTGGTGCACGGACACATGGCGGCCGAGATCGGCGAAGGTGCGCCGCGAGACGTCCTCCGGGATTCCGCGTTCCCGGTGGTGGGCGCGGACGTACGGAAGCGCCGCTATGAAGACGTACAGATGGAAGCAGCGCCCGAGTGCTCCCGCCGTCGCGGGGAATGCGGGCGGCTCCCAGCCCTTGCCGATCTCTCCCATGTCCCGGACGAAGCGGGTGACACAGCGCGCGAGGAGGGTCATGGCCTCCGGGTCGGCGGCCAACCGGGCTCGCAGGGCGACGAGTTCGTTGATGTGCTCGTGGGGCACGGCAAGGTCGAGCAGGATGTCGGGCAGTTCGTCGGCGTCCGGGAGCTCCGCTTCCCGCCACGCGGAGCCCTCGCTCTCCAGGTCCCTCAGCCACTCGGCGAGCCTCGCGTCCGCCCGCAGCGCCTTCAGCAGCACCGTCGCCTCCCCCGGCGGTCGCCGTCCGGACCGCTTCTCCCTTGGTGAACGTGCACGACGAAGAGTACGTTTCTTCGTAGGAGTGGTGGTCCTGATGCGTACGGGCAGTGAACCGATGACAGCGCGCAGTGCTCTGCGGATGCGCTTGTGGCTGAGCGTCTGGGGTCTGGTCTGGGCCATTTTCGGGACGGTCGCGTTCATCCTGGTGGGACGGCCGGGATGGGCGGTCGCCTGCGGTGTGCTCTGGGTGGTCGTCACCGTCGACATGACCATGATCCTTCGGCACATCAGGCAGGGTCCGCACTACCAGCCGGGCCGTGACGTCCCCCCGTACGAGCCCGTGGACGACCGGCCCGCGTACCGGCCGCCGCGGCGCCGTCGCCCGTCGAGGCCCTCGCACCCCTGAACCCGCCGGACGGACCCCTGATGTGCGACGTGCCGCGCGGGGAGCCGTGAACGCTCCCGCCGGGTGGCGTCGACTCGCACGCTCCCACCGCCGTCTCGCGCGGGCCGGCTACGAGTCGAAGCGGGCGGCTTCCAGGTACTGCGGCTTCGGGTCGAGTGCGGCCGCCAGTCTGAAGTGCCGCTTCGCCTGCTCGGGGCGCCGCTGGCGTTCGTAGGTCCGGGCGAGCGCGAAGTGCGCGAAAGCGTTGTCCGGCTCGCGCTCCAGGACGATCGTGAACTCCAGCTCCGCCGGGCGCAGTTGCGCGGCGGCGAAGAAGGCCCGCGCACGCAGCAGCCGGGCCGCGGTGTTCTCCGGGTGGGCGGCGACCACGGGGTCGAGCAGCTTCACCGCACCCCGCGGGTCGCGCGCGGCGAGCAGTTGCTCGGCGGCGCGGAAGTCGATGACGTGCGTCTCCGGAGAACGTCCGGTCGGTCCGCTGGTCTCGGGCACGGCAGAGTCCTTCCCTCGCTGCAGGGTTTCAACGCCCCTGCCGGGAGGCGCTATTCCTGGGGCTGCCGGGCTCTGCGCACGAGATCGCCCCATACATCCCTTACGCGCCGCTCCAGTTCGTCCAGCGGTACGTCGTTGTCGATGACGATGTCCGCGATCTCCAGGCGCTTGTCGCGCGGGGCCTGGGCGGCCATGCGGGCGCGGGCGTCGTCCTCGGTCATGCCGCGCAGGCGGACGAGGCGGTCGAGCTGGGTCTCGGGGTGGGCGTCCACGACGATCACGAGGTCGTACAGCGAGGCCAGGCCGTTCTCCGCGAGCAGGGGAACGTCGTGGACGACGACGGCGCCCTCGGGGGCCTCGTCCTCCAGCGCGCGCGAGCGCGTGCCGACCAGGGGGTGCACGATCGAGTTCAGGACGGCCAGTCTCTCCGCGTCGGCGAAGACGATCGAGCCGAGCTTCGGCCGGTCCAGGCCGCCGTCCGGAGCGAGCACGTCGTCGCCGAAGGCGTCGACCACCGCCGCCAGCCCGGGAGTTCCGGGCGCGACGACCTCCCGCGCGATCCTGTCCGCGTCGATCAGCACCGCGCCGTGCTCGACGAGCAGTCGTGACACTTCGCTCTTGCCGGCGCCGATACCGCCGGTCAGGCCCACCTTCAGCATGTCCCGCAGCTTAGGGCCTGCCACTGACAGACCCAGCGCCCGGGAGCCTACGAGAAACGGTCAGGCGTCGCCTTCACGCTCCGCCAGGAAGCGCTCGAACTCCTGGCCGATCTCGTCCGCCGAGGGGATGTCCACCGGTTCGGCGAGCATGTTGCCGCGGGTCTCGGCGCCCGCGGCGGCGTCGTACTGGTGCTCAAGGCCCTGTACGAGCGCGACGAGTTCCTCGTCGCCCTCCTGGATCTGCCGGTCGATCTCGGTCTGGGTGCGGTGCGCCTCGGTCCGCAGGCCGTGCGCTATCCCGGGAAGCACCAGGCCGGTCCCGGCCGTGATGGACTCCAGGACCGTCAGAGCCGCGTCCGGGTACGGAGAGCGCGCGATGTAGTGGGGCACATGGGCGGCGACACCGAGCACGTCGTGGCCGGCCTCCATGAGGCGGTACTCCACGAGGGACTCGGCGCTTCCGGGGACCTGCGCCTCGTCGAAGGGGCTGCGGTGTCCGGGCACCAGGTCCGTGCGGTTGCCGTGCGGGGTGAGGCCCACCGGGCGGGTGTGCGGGACGCCCATGGGGATGCCGTGGAAGTTCACGCTCAGACGGACGCCGAGGCGTTCCACGATCTGCTGGACCGCGGCGGCGAAGCGCTCCCACTCGGTGTCCGGTTCGGGCCCCGACAGCAGCAGGAAGGGCGCGCCGGTGGCGTCCTGTACGAGCCGGACCTCAAGGGTCGGCTCCTCGTACTCCGTCCAGCGGTCGCGCTTGAACGTCAAGAGCGGACGCCGGGCCCGGTAGTCCACGAGCCGGTCGTGGTCGAAGCGGGCCACGACCTGATGGGGCAGTGAGTCGAGGATCCGGTCGACGATCTGCTCGCCCGTTTCGCCCGCGTCGATGTATCCGTCGAAGTGGTAGAGCATGACAAGACCGGCCGACTCCTGGGCGAGTGCCATGTCGACCACGGCCAGCCCCTTCGGCTCCCATGCGTACAAACCCTGCGGATCAAGCACTGTGACCGCTCCTCCTCGTGTTCGTACTGCACAACGTGGTGCAGAGCACGGACATTCCCGTCCCGCGCCCCGCGCCTCTGTCCCGTGCCGGTCGCTCGGCCTCCACGAGCGGCCGGCGGGAGTCCCGGGGCCGGTGAGGACCCCGTCGGCTGATCTCCGTCAGCACAGCACACGCGTGTTACGAGGGCGGCACGCGCGCTTGTCCGGGGCACCCCTGCCGGTGGTCTCGGCCGGCGACTCGGGGCCCCAGCCGCGGACATCGGCGTTCGCCCTCCCGAAGAAGCGCCGGCGCAGAAGGCCGACACAGAGCCGACACAGAAGTGGGCCCGCACCGGATCGGTGCGGGCCCACTTCTTTCAGCTACTTGCTAGCGGTGAGCTTTTCAGCTCTGGCCGCCGGCGAGCTTCTCGCGGAGGGCGGCGAGCGCCTCGTCCGACGCCAGGGCGCCGGAGTTGTCGTCCGACTCCGAGGAGTAGGAACCGCCGCCACCCGAGGCAGCCGGAGCCGCGCTGGAGGTGCTGGCACCCTCGGCCTCGGCCTGCGCGTCGGCCTCGCGGGACTTGATGACCTGAGCCTGGTGCTGCTCGAAGCGCTGCTGCGCCTCGGCGTACTGCGTCTCCCACACCTCACGCTGGGACTCGAAGCCCTCGAGCCAGTCGTTGGTCTCCGGGTCGAAGCCCTCGGGGTAGATGTAGTTGCCCTGGTCGTCGTACGACGCGGCCATGCCGTACAGGGTCGGGTCGAAGTCGACCGACGCCGGGTCGGCACCGAAGGCCTCGTTGGCCTGCTTCAGCGAGAGGCTGATGCGGCGGCGCTCGAGGTCGATGTCGATGACCTTGACGAAGATCTCGTCGTTGACCTGGACGACCTGCTCCGGGATCTCCACGTGGCGCTCGGCCAGCTCGGAGATGTGGACCAGACCCTCGATGCCCTCGTCCACGCGGACGAACGCACCGAACGGAACGAGCTTCGTGACCTTACCCGGGACGACCTGACCGATCTGGTGCGTCCGGGCGAACTGCTGCCACGGGTCTTCCTGCGTCGCCTTGAGCGACAGGGAGACGCGCTCGCGGTCCATGTCGACGTCGAGGACCTCGACGGTGACTTCCTGGCCGACCTCGACAACCTCGGACGGGTGGTCGATGTGCTTCCAGGAAAGCTCGGAGACGTGCACCAGACCGTCGACGCCACCCAGGTCCACGAAGGCACCGAAGTTGACGATCGAGGAGACGACGCCGGAGCGAACCTGACCCTTCTGGAGGGTCGTGAGGAACGTCTGGCGGACCTCGGACTGGGTCTGCTCCAGCCAGGCACGGCGGGACAGGACCACGTTGTTGCGGTTCTTGTCCAGCTCGATGATCTTGGCCTCGAGCTCCTTGCCCACGTAGGGCTGGAGGTCGCGGACACGGCGCATCTCGACGAGAGAAGCCGGCAGGAAGCCACGGAGGCCGATGTCGAGGATGAGACCACCCTTGACCACCTCGATGACGGTGCCGGTGACGATGCCGTCCTCTTCCTTGATCTTCTCGATGGTGCCCCAGGCGCGCTCGTACTGGGCGCGCTTCTTCGAGAGGATCAGGCGGCCTTCCTTGTCCTCCTTCTGGAGAACAAGGGCTTCGATCTCGTCGCCGACCTTGACGACCTCGTTCGGGTCGACGTCGTGCTTGATCGAGAGCTCGCGGCTCGGGATGACACCTTCGGTCTTGTAACCGATGTCGAGCAGGACCTCGTCCCGGTCGACCTTCACGATGACGCCGTCGACGATGTCGCCGTCGTTGAAGTACTTGATCGTCTCGTCGATCGCGGCGAGGAATGCTTCCTCGTTACCGATGTCGTTGACCGCTACCTGCGGCGTGGTAGAGGTGGTCTCGGTGCTGCTCGTCATGTGGGAAAGGGCTCCGGTACGGACAGTGAGTCGTAGGTACTGCTTACGCCGGGAGCCCGTTTCGCCCTGTAGAAGCCGGACAGTGAAGGAAGCGCCCTACCCGGCTAAAGCCGGAGGCGCCTCGAAAACCGAGGGACATACATACAGATGCGAGCACAGCCTGCTACGTCTGAGGAGCGCAGGCCCGCAGCGCAACTTGTAGCATACGGGGGCAGCCGGGCAGGGTCAATGCGCGAAGGCGCACACCCGGGGCGGATCGCCGCAATCCCGGCACAAGACCTGTCTCACAAGGCCACGCGGGCAGTAGGACGCCTCTGTCGTGACACGCCCGAGACGGGTTGGACGGAAGAGTACGACGAGGGAGCCGATCATCCAAGAGCCCGAACCGTTCGAACCGGAAGCCACCCGACGTGATGCGGATCTCATCGAGAGTTCCCGGGCGAATCGGGGCTGGTGGGACCGGAACGCGGACGACTATCAGATCGAGCACGGCACGTTCCTCGGCGACGACCGCTTCGTGTGGTGCCCCGAGGGCCTCGACGAGGTGGAGGCCGAGCTGCTCGGCCCCGCGGAGGACCTGAAGGACAAGGACGTCCTGGAGATCGGCGCCGGCGCGGCGCAGTGCTCGCGCTGGCTGGCCGCGCAGGGCGCCCGTCCGGTGGCCCTGGACCTCTCCCACCGCCAGCTCCAGCACGCCCTGCGCATCGGGGGCACCGTGCCCCTGGTGGAGGCCGACGCGAGCGCGCTGCCGTTCGCGGACGGCTCGTTCGACCTCGCGTGCTCGGCGTACGGCGCGCTGCCCTTCGTCGCCGACCCGGTGCTGGTGCTGCGGGAGGTCCACCGGGTACTGCGCCCCGGCGGCCGTTTCGTCTTCTCCGTCACGCATCCCGTCCGCTGGGCGTTCCCGGACGAGCCGGGAGCCGAGGGCCTGACGGTGTCCGCGTCCTACTTCGACCGCACTCCGTACGTGGAGCAGGACGAGGACGGCCGCGCGGTCTATGTCGAGCACCACAGGACGGTGGGTGACCGGGTCCGGGACGTGGTGGCCGGAGGTTTCCGCCTGGTCGACGTCGTCGAGCCCGAGTGGCCCGCCTGGAACACCCAGGAGTGGGGCGGCTGGTCCCCGCTGCGCGGCAACCTCATTCCGGGCACGGCGATCTTCGTGTGCGAACGGGACTGACCCGAGGGACCGAGGGAACGGCAAAGGATCAAGGACGACCAGTGAAGGGGAGCCGATTCGGCTCCCCTTCTTCTGTTTTCTTGTGTGACGGTGCGGCACGCGCGCGTGGAGGCTGTCCCGGAGTTCGTACGCGGCCGGTTCGGCGCGCGTACGAGACTGGGGGCGTGATCCGTTACGAAGCCCTGGACGTGCTGCCCGTACGTGGCGCCCTGCCCGCTGTGGACGAAGCCCTGGAGGGGCACGGCAGCGCGGTGCTGGTGGCGCCGCCCGGCACCGGCAAGACGACGCTGGTGCCGCTGGCCCTAGCGGGTCTCCTGGACGACGGGCGCCCGGCGCGCCGGGTGGTGGTGGCCGAGCCGCGGCGGATCGCGGCCCGTGCCGCCGCACGGCGGATGGCGTGGCTGCTGGGCGAGCAGGTCGGCGGGAGCGTCGGTTTCACGGTGCGCGGGGAGCGCGTGGTCGGCCCCCGCGCGCGCGTGGAGGTCGTCACGACCGGGGTCCTGCTCCAGCGGCTGCAGCGGGACCAGGAACTGGCGGGCGTCGACGTGGTCGTGCTCGACGAGTGTCACGAGCGGCATCTGGACGCCGACACGGTGGCCGCGTTCCTGTTGGACGTGCGGGCCGCGCTCCGTCCCGAACTGCGGCTGGTCGCCGCTTCCGCGACGACGGACGCCGGGGGCTGGGCACGCCTGCTGGGCGACGCGCCGGTCGTGGAGGCGCGGGGTGTCTCGTATCCGGTCGAGACGGTGTGGGCGCCGCCCGTGCGCCCCGTGGCTCCGCCGCACGGGATGCGGGTGGACCCGGCGCTGCTGACGCATGTGGCGTCCACGGTGCGGCGGGCGCTGGCCGAGCGCCCGGGTGACGTCCTGTGCTTCCTTCCGGGGGTCGGGGAGATCGCGCGGGTCGCCGGGCAGCTCGGCGGTCTCGGGGACGTCGATGTGCTCCAGGTGCACGGGCGGGCTCCGGCGGCGGTGCAGGACGCGGTGCTCACGGCCGGTGTCCGGCGCCGGGTGGTCCTCGCGACCTCGGTGGCCGAGTCGTCGCTGACGGTTCCCGGGGTGCGCGTGGTCGTCGACTCGGGACTGGCGCGCGAGCCGCGGGTGGACCACGCGCGCGGGCTGAGCGCGCTGGCGACCGTACGGGCGTCGCAGGCTGCCGGGCGGCAGCGGGCGGGCCGGGCCGGGCGGGAGGCGCCGGGCACGGTGTACCGGTGCTGGGCGGAGGCGGAGGACGGCCGTCTGGCGCGGTTCCCGGCCCCCGAGATCAAGGTGGCCGATCTGACGGCGTTCGCCCTCCAGGCTGCCTGCTGGGGCGATCCCGGGGCGACGGGGCTGGCCCTGCTGGATCCGCCGCCGGGCGGGGCGATGGCGGCGGCGCGGGCCGTCCTGACCGCCGTGGGCGCGGTCGACGCCACGGGGCGGGCCACGGAACGCGGTGTGCGCATGTCCCGCCTGGGGCTGCACCCCCGGCTGGCGCGGGCGCTGCTGGACGCGACGCCGTCGGCGGGCGCGTCGCGGGCCGCCGACGTGGTCGCCCTGCTGAGCGAGGAGCCCCCGCGCGAGTACGGCGACGATCTGGCCGCCGCCTGGCGCACCGCCCGGCGCGGGGGCGACGCCTACGCGGCCCGCTGGCGCGCCGAGTCCCGGCGGCTGCGCTCCGCCGCGGCAGGCGCCGGGCCCGCGCCCGGCCACGCGTCCTCCCCCGGTTCCCCCTCCTCCTCCGGAGCGCACGCCCAGGGACCGGGACGCCACGGAGACGGCCGTGACGGCACCCCGCCGAACGACGGGGACCGGCACGGGACTCGGGCGGACGGCGGTGCGCGGACGGGCCTGGGGGACGACGGGGTCGTCGGGCTCGTCGCCGCGCTGGCGTTCCCCGAGCGTGTCGCCCGCGCGCAGGGCGGCTCCCACCTGATGGCCGGCGGGACCCGCGCCGAAGCCGCCGAGGGGTCCGTCCTGCGCGGTGCTCCCTGGCTCGCGGTCGCCGTCGCCGACCGTCCCGTCGGCAGGGGGCACGCGCGCGTGCGGCTCGCGGCGGTGATCGACGAGCGGACGGCGCGGCGGGCCGCCGCGGGTCTGCACTCCGAGGGCGACGAGGTGCGCTGGGCCGACGGCGACGTCGTCGCCCGGCGGGTGGAGCGGCTGGGTGCGGTGGAGCTGGCCGTGCGGCCGTTGCGGAACGCGGACCCCGGGCTCGTACGGGACGCGCTGCTCGAAGGGCTGCGGGAGGAGGGCTTCGGTCTGCTGCGGTGGTCGCCGGACGCCGAGGTACTGCGGCAGCGCCTCGCGTTCCTGCACCGGCGGTTCGGTGACCCGTGGCCGGACGTCTCCGACGAAGCCCTGCACGCGCGCGTGGCGGAGTGGCTGGAGCCGGAGCTGAGCCGTGCCCGGCGGCGGGCGGACCTGGCCCGGATCGGCGCCGGGCAGGCACTGAACCGGCTGCTGCCGTGGGCGACGGGGGAGGCGGCCCGGCTCGACGAGCTCGCGCCCGAACGGATCGAGGTGCCGAGCGGGTCGAGGATCCGCGTCGACTACGCCGACCCCGCGCAGCCGGTGCTCGCGGTGAAACTGCAGGAGATGTTCGGGCTGCACGCCTCGCCCGCCGTCGCGGGCGTGCCCGTACTCGTGCATCTCCTGTCCCCCGCCGGCCGTCCGGCCGCGGTGACCGCCGATCTCGCGTCCTTCTGGAAGGACGGCTACAAGGGCGTACGGGCGGAGCTGCGCGGCCGGTACCCCAAGCATCCGTGGCCCGAGGACCCGGCGGCCGCCGAGCCGACGCGGTACACGAACGCGCGGCTCAGGCGGTGACGGGCTCGGGGTCGGCCGCCGGGGCGGGCGCCTGGTCGCCCGGCCTGCGTCCGCGGGCCTCCAGGTACAGGGAGAGGGACAGCAGGGCGGCGCCCAGGAGCAGGAAGCCCCAGGGGAGGTAGGAGGTCATCATCAGGACGAGGGTGCGGTTCGACTTGACCAGGTCGACGGTGTGCCTGATGTAGTCCTCGCGCATCTTCACGTCCCCGGAGAAGGCGGTCACCTTGTCCCGGCCGCCCAGGAGTGTGCCGCCGCGCAGTTCCTCCTTGTGGATCTCCTCGCCGTAGACGGGTGCTCCGGTGACCGGCTCGACCCAGAACCTGCGGACGGTGGTGTACCAGCGGGTGGTGCCGGTCTTGGCGAGGGACTCGGGGGTGACGCCCTGGACGGGCATGACCTTGGGGAACTTCACCTTCGTCCAGGGGATGGTCTGCTCGAAGTAGTAGACCTTGACGCCCCGGAAGGTCCGGGTGTCCTTGTAGTGGATGGGTGCCGAGGTGCGGGTCTGCGCGTCGAAGTACTCGTAGTCCCGCTTCTCGGTCCGGAAGGGCCACTTGAACTCGATGCCCTCGCGGGTGACGGGGTCGCCGTCGACGGACTCGCCGGTGGCGTGGACGGGTTCCTGGCTGTGCGCGTCGAAGATGTAGCGCTCGGGGAGCTTGGAGACCATCTTCCCGTCGGGGCCCTGCACGTAGGAGAGGGAGTCCCAGACGACGACGTCCCGGCCGGCGGTCCGCTCGATCCGGTCGGAGGCCTCGACGTTGCCCTTGAGGGTCTGCACGACGGTGACCTCGGAGACCTTCTTCGCCTTCATGGTGCCGTAGTCGAGGAGGGTCGCGTCCTTCGCCTCCAGGACCATGTCCTGGTACTGGTTCGCGGGGATCTTGGCCAGGCGCGGGAAGGCGTACCAGCGCAGCAGCGGGGACAGCGCCGCGAAGAACACGGCGAGCGCGAGCAGGATCAGGCTTGTCTTGCGGCGCATCTCGACGGCCCTCCCGGTGCGTGTGTCAGGGGTGCTTGGGGACGGTGGTGAGCAGTGGCTTCGGTGAGGTGTGTCCGGCAGGCGAGCCCATGGCCGTGATGGTCAGGACCAGCGCGAGTGCCGCGACGAGACCGGTCGCGGCGGCGATGAGGGCACGCATGCGGGCCTCCCGGGGTCAGGAGCTGATACATCGTCAGGTCCGGCACCGTAGCAACGGCGGGGCGAGATGAGAACACGTTGCGCACACAACGGATCAGGGCGCCTCCGCGGCGTGAGCCGAGGGGGCGCCCTGGAGGCGCGCGCGGGGCGCGCGGTGGCGGCGCGGTGCTAGGAAGCGGCGGCGGCCACCGTCAGTTCGACGGTCAGTGTCGCGCCGCCGGTGGTGGTGACGCGGAGCAGGAAGGTGCCGGTGGTGTCGTCGGCGTACAGCTTCGGCAGCTTGAGCAGGCCGTCCGCGTCGGTGACCAGGGTCGTGAGGGTGCGTACGGTCTTGCCGTCCGCGTCCTTGAAGTAGGGGCCCTTGTCGTTCTCGCCTGTGTCGTCGGCGGACTTGATCAGGGTCGCGGTGGCGGCGACCTTGCCCGCGGTGGCGCCCTGGTAGGTGGCCTTGACCTCGACCTGGTCGGCGAACTCGCCGCCCGGCACACAGGTGAGCGCGGTGTCGGCGGTGCGGGCCAGGGTGTCGGCCTGGCGGGCGGTGACGGTGGCCGTGTAGTCGAGTCCGGCCAGGACGCGGCCCACGACGGTGACGCGGACGGTGAAGTCGCCCGTCTTCTCACCGGCCGCGAGCGCGGGCGCGATGGCCATGCCGGACCAGTTGGTGACGGTCGTGGCGACGCTCTCTCCGCCGGCGAAGGTGGCGTCGGTGTCGCCGACGATGGTGAACCGCACCCGGACCTTCGCCACGGCCTTGCCGGCCTTGTCCTCGGTCCGTACCGCGATCTTCTGCGCGAACGTGTCGCCGGCTGTCGCCGTGACCTTCCCGTCGCCCACATTCGCCAGGTGGTCCACCGTCTCGGTGGGCGTCGGCGTGGCGGGCGGGGTCGTCGGAGGCGGAGTGGGGGTGACCGGCGGGGTCGGGGTGGCGGGCGGGGTCGGGGTGGCGGGCGGAGTCGGCTTCGGGGCGGGGCTCGTCGGGTCGCCGCCGCCCGGCTTCGGGGGGCTGGGCGGGGACGGCACCGGAGGCGTGGGGCTCGGCGTGGCCGTGCCGTCGCTGTCGTGCGAGGGCAGCGTGCCCGTGCCGTCCGGTACCTCGTGCGTGCCCTTGCGGTAGTACTCCAGCCACGACAGGACGGTGTTCAGGTACGCCGTCGAGTTGTTGTAGCTGAGGATCGCTTGGTTCATCTGCGCCTGGACCGACAGGTCGTGGTCGAAGCGGCACAGGTAGTGCCCGGCGGCCAGCGCCGCGTCGTAGACGTTGTTGGGGTCCTTCTTGCCGTCACCGTTGCCGTCGCGGCCCGCCCACGCCCAGGTGGAGGGGATGAACTGCATGGGGCCCACCGCACGGTCGTACGTGCTGTCGCCGTCGTACGCGCCGTTGTCGGTGTCCTTGATGCTGGCGAAGCCGTTGCCGTCGAGGACCGGGCCGAGGATCGGCGAGAGGGTGGTGCCCGCCGCGTCGACGCGGCCGCCGCGGGCCTGGCCCGACTCGACCTTGCCGATCGCGGCGAGGAGCTGCCAGGGCAGGTTGCAGGTGGGCTTGGACTCCCGCAGCGACGCCTCGGCCTTCTTGTAGGCGTCGAGCACGGTCGCCGGGATGCCCGCCTCGGCGGAGCCCGTTGCGGCGGGCGTGCCCTCTCCCGCGCTCGCGCTCGGTGCGGGGTTCGGGCTCTGCAGCGGCGGAAGGTCCGTGTAGTAGCGCGAGTTGCCGGTCGCGGTGCCGTCCTCGCCCGCGTCGTTCGCGCCCTGGCCGACGTCGGCACCGGCCGACTGTCTGCCGTGGTCGTCGGCACTCACTCCCGGGGCCTGCGAGGCGGACAGGGCCGCGACCGCGACCGCGGCCACAGCGGTGGTTGCCGCGCCCTTGCGCAGCCGCCTGCCGAATTGCGCCGCCATTGAGTGAACCCCTCCCACGGACGACCGGCGTAGCCTGCCGTCTCTCAGAACCCTGCCCGCTTCCACCGTCTCCGGCCGTACTCCCCAGCACGGGGACCCAGGCGACCCTACGACAACTTCCCTTGCGCGGGGACCCGTTCGTGCCCGGTATTCACCAGTTGGCCATGTGTCGCCGTCCCGCATACTGGCCGTCAGTGATCAACAGCCCGGACATAGCCGGTCACCCGTAGTCGCAGGGGGACGATTTGCCCTTCACTCTCAGTCACGCGGCCGCCGTACTGCCCGCCCTGCGCGGGGACGGAAGCGGTCGCGGCCGGTTGATTCCCGCCGTTCTCGTGGCGGGTTCCTTCGCGCCCGACATCACCTACTACGCGGCGAGCGTGGTGCCCGGGGCCATGGAGTTCGGCACGTTCACCCACTCGTTCACCGGCGTCCTCACCGTCGATGTGCTGATCGCATGGACGCTGGTGGGTGCCTGGCTGGTGCTGCGCGAGCCGCTGGTGGCCCTGCTGCCCGCGGGACGGCAGGGGCGCACGGCACGGCTCCTGCGCTGTGGGGTCGCGCGCGAACCGGTGCGCGCACGGACGGTCCTGTGGTGGTTCGTCTCCGCGGTGCTCGGCGCGCTGACGCATGTGGTGTGGGACGCCTTCACGCATCACGACCGGTGGGGGGTGCGGCTCTTCCCCGTCCTCGGGCGGAACTTCGCCGGCTCACCGCTCTACTGGTACGCCCAGTACGGCAGTTCGGCGGTGGCGGCCGTCGTGATCGGGGCGTTCGTGGTGCTCGCGCTGCGCCGTACGCCGCCCGGTCCGGCCGTCGGTGTGCCCGTCCTGTCCACCGCCGACCGCCGGCTGGCCCTCGCCGTGATCGGCGGCCTCGGGCTGGCCGCCGCGGTGCAGCGGGCGGTGCGCTGGTGGGCGTACTGGAGGTCCATCGCGAAGCCGTGGGAACTCATTCCGCCGCTGTGCTTCGGCGGGGGCGCGGGCCTGGTCCTCGGCCTCGGTCTGTACGTCGCGGCGGTCAGGCTGTGGCGTCCCGCTCCGGCTCGTCCAGCCCCCGCGGCGGCCCGTACGGAGCCGAGCCGTCCGGCTCCGCGCTGACCACGGCACCGGGAGTGAGGCTCCGCAGCAGTCCGCGTCCCCGCCCCAGAGCCCGGTGCACCGCTCGGGCGACCCGTTCGACGGCGCGGGCGCGGTACGGCATCGTCGGATGGTCGTACGACAGGACGATGACACGGTAGGTACGGGCCGGCCCGGTGAAGGCTCCGATGCCGTGGACACGCCCGCCGTTCGTGGCCCGGGGCAGTCGGCCGGTCGTGATGTGCGTCTTCACCCGGCGTGGCAGACGGAGGCGAACAAACCCGCGCCGGTCGCCGCGGACCCGGGTGACCCGGGTCACCCGTCGGAGGGCGTACGCCCGGGTTCTCAGGAACGCGTGGGCGCCGGTGAGTACCGCCGGCAGTCGCATCCGGTCGCCGGGCCCGGGGCGGGACGGGACGGGCCCGCCGCCGTGGACCGCCACCAGGACGGTGCCCGGGCGGGCCGACAGCGCCGCCCGCAGGTCACGGGACATCCGGGCGTCGAGGTCCTCGTCGTGGGAGGACCGGCGGGTCCCGCGCAGTTGGGCGGTGCCCGCTTCCGCGGCGAGCGCGGGCATCGGCGCGAGGAGCAGGGGGGCGACGGCCGCGGTCACCGTCATGGTCGCGACCACGACGGTCGTGGCCATGGCCGTACGGCGGTGGAGCGTGCGTATACCCATGCCCGCATCCTTACGGCACGCTCCGGCCCGGGGCGCCCCGGAAGAGCCACGCGAGTGACACTCCCGACGGCCTGGGCGGACAGCCGCCGGACGCGGCCGAGCCGCCCGGCCGAGCCGCCCCACGTACGGGCCCGGCGCCTCATGGTGCCGGGCCCTTCGCCCTTGGCCGGAGGCCGCCCCGGAGCTGGAGGCGGCCCCGGAGCTGGAGGCGGCCCCGGAGCTAGTGGGCCGCCGACTCCCAGTCCGTGCCCGAGCCGACGGAGACGTCCAGCGGGACGGTGAGCTGGACGGCGGACGCCATCTCGTGGCGCAGCAGTTCCTCGGTCCTGGCCCGCTCGCCCGGGGCGATCTCCAGGACGATTTCGTCATGGACCTGGAGCAGCATGCGCGAGGTGAGGTTCGCCTCGCGCAGCGCCCGGTCCACGTTGAGCATCGCGATCTTCACGATGTCGGCGGCCGTGCCCTGGATGGGCGCGTTGAGAGCCATGCGCTCGGCCGCCTCGCGGCGCTGCCGGTTGTCGCTGTTGAGATCCGGCAGATAGCGGCGCCGCCCGAAGAGCGTCGCCGTGTACCCCGTGGCCCGGGCCTCGTCGACCGCCCGGCGCAGATAGTCCCGTACACCGCCGAACCGCTCGAAGTACGTGTCCATCAGCGCACGGGCCTCGCCCGCCTCGATGTTCAGCTGCTGGGAAAGGCCGAAGGCCGACAGCCCGTAGGCCAGGCCGTACGACATCGCCTTGATCTTGCGGCGCATCTCGGCGTCGACAGCGGACCGCTCCACGGAGAACACCTGGGAGGCGACGGTGGTGTGCAGGTCCTCGCCGGAGGTGAACGCCTCCAACAGGCCCTCGTCCTCGGACAGATGGGCCATCACCCGCAGCTCGATCTGGCTGTAGTCCGCGGTCATCAGGGACTCGAAGCCCTCACCGACCACGAATCCGCGGCGGATCGCACGGCCCTCGTCCGTGCGGACCGGGATGTTCTGCAGGTTCGGGTCCGTCGACGACAGGCGGCCCGTCGCCGCGACCGTCTGGTTGTAGGTGGTGTGGATGCGGCCGTCCGCGGCGATCGACTTGATCAGGCCCTCGACGGTGACGCGCAGCTTGGCCTGCTCACGGTGGCGGAGCATGATCACGGGCAGTTCGTTCTCGGTCTGCGAGGCGAGCCAGGCCAACGCGTCCGCGTCCGTCGTGTAACCCGTCTTGGTCTTCTTCGTCTTCGGCAGCGCCAGCTCACCGAAGAGGACCTCCTGGAGCTGCTTGGGCGAACCGAGGTTGAACTCGTGCCCCGCCGCCGCGTGCGCCTCCTTCACGGCCTGCTGCACCGCGCCGGCGAACATCTGCTCCATGGCCTCCAGATGCGCCCGGTCCGCCGCGATGCCGTGCCGCTCCAGGCGGGCCAGCAGACTCGACGTGGGCAGCTCCATGTCGCGCAGCAGATCCGCCGCGCCGACCTCCTGGAGCTTCTCCCCGAACGCCTCGCCCAGGTCGAGGATCGTGCGGGCCTGCGCCATCAGCGCGTCCGCCTCGGCCTGCTCGTCCGTACCGAAGGCGAGCTGGCCGTCGGCCGCGGCGGCGGGTCCGAGCTCCCGGCCGAGGTACTCCAGCGAGAGCGCGTCCAGCGCGAAGGAGCGGCGGCCCGGCTTGACCAGATAGGCGGCGAGGGCGGTGTCCATGCTCACACCCTCGATGGTCCAGCCGTGCTCGGCGAAGACCCGCATCGCGCCCTTGGCGTTGTGCATGACCTTGTGCATCCCGGGGTCCGCGAGCCACGCGGCGAACGCGTTCTCGTCGGACTCGTCCAGCCGGGACGGGTCGAACCAGACGGCCGCGCCCTCGCCGGCCGCCAGCGCCACCTCCGCGACGGACCCCGTGCCCAGCGCCCAGGAGTCGACCGTGGACACGCCCAGAACCGCCGTGCCGTGCTCGGCGAGCCACGGCTTCAGCTCGCCCTCGCCCAGCACCACGCCGTCGATCTCGACGCCCTCCGCGACGGGCCGCGCCTCCTCGGCCTCCGCCGCCCCCGGGTCCACGGCCAGCAGCCGCTCGCGCAGCGACGGATTACGGATCTCCAGTGTGTCCAGGACCATCGCGAGAGCCGTGCGGTCGTACGCGGCCCGCTCCAGGTCCGCCACCGTCCGGGGCAGCTCGACGTCCTTGACCATCTCCGTGAGACGGCGGTTCAGCTTCACCGCCTCCAGGTGGTCGCGCAGGTTCTGCCCGGCCTTGCCCTTGACCTCGTCGACCCGCTCGACCAGCTCCGCGAACGAACCGAACTGGTTGATCCACTTCGCGGCCGTCTTCTCGCCGACCCCGGGGATGCCCGGCAGGTTGTCCGACGGGTCGCCGCGCAGCGCCGCGAAGTCCGGATACTGCGCCGGCGTCAGCCCGTACTTCTCGAAGACCTTCTCCGGGGTGAACCGGGTCAGCTCGGAGACACCCTTCGTCGGATACAGCACCGTCGTGTACTCGGAGACCAACTGGAAGGAGTCACGGTCGCCTGTGACGATCAGCACGTCGAAGCCCTCGGCCTCGGCCTGGGTGGCGAGCGTCGCGATGATGTCGTCAGCCTCGAAACCGTCCACCGCGAACCGCTGCGCGTGCATCGCGTCCAGCACCTCGCCGATCAGCTCGACCTGCCCCTTGAACTCGTCAGGGGTCTTCGACCTGTTCGCCTTGTACTCGGTGAACTCCTCGGAGCGCCACGTCTTGCGCGAGACGTCGAACGCCACCGCGAAATGCGTGGGCGACTCGTCGCGCAGCGTGTTCGCCAGCATCGACGCGAACCCATAGATGGCGTTCGTCGGCTGGCCCGTCGCGGTGGTGAAATTCTCCGCGGGCAGCGCGAAGAACGCGCGGTAGGCCAGCGAGTGCCCGTCCATGAGCATCAGGCGCGGGCGGCCCGTGCCTGCGGTGTTCTCGGTCTTCTTCGATGCTGTGTCTGCCACATCCCCGATCCTGCCACGGCCCACTGACATCCAGAGCCGCCCCGGCCCGGCACTCACCTCCGCCGCCCGGATTCCCCCACCCCATGACCGGCCCGTGACCGGCACTGTCGGCCACGCGTGCGAGGATCCAAGCGGTACGAAGTCACGCACACCGACGTGCGCACGCGAAAGGGTTCAGCGATGGCCAGCAAGCCGCCGAAAAGCGATCCGGTCCAGGACACGCCACAGGTAGCCGAACCCAGGCGCGCGGCGGCCGGGCTCCCCGCCATCGGACACACCCTGCGCATCGCCCAGCAGCAGATGGGCGTGCGCCGCACCGCGCTCACCCTCCTGCGCGTCAACCAGAAGGACGGCTTCGACTGCCCGGGCTGCGCCTGGCCCGAGCCGGAGCACAGGCACACCGCGGAGTTCTGCGAGAACGGCGCGAAGGCGGTCGCCGAGGAGGCCACCCTGCGCCGGGTCACCCCGGACTTCTTCGCCGCGCACACCGTCTCCGACCTCGCCGGACGCAGCGGCTACTGGCTCGGCCAGCAGGGCCGCCTCACCCACCCCATGTACCTCCCCGAGGGCGCCGACCACTACGAGCCCATCGCCTGGGAGCGCGCCTTCGAGATCGTCGCCGAGGAACTCGCCGCGCTCGGCTCCCCCGACGAGGCCCTCTTCTACACCTCGGGCCGCACCAGCAACGAGGCCGCGTTCCTCTACCAGCTGTTCGCCCGCGAGCTCGGCACGAACAACCTGCCCGACTGCTCGAACATGTGCCACGAGTCCTCGGGTTCCGCCCTCTCCGAGACCATAGGCATCGGCAAGGGCAGCGTCCTGCTCGACGACCTCTACCAGGCGGACCTGATCATCGTCGCCGGGCAGAACCCCGGCACGAACCACCCCCGCATGCTCTCGGCCCTGGAGAAGGCCAAGGCGAACGGCGCGAAGATCATCACGGTCAACCCGCTGCCCGAAGCGGGCATGGAGCGCTTCAAGAACCCGCAGACGCCCCGGGGCATGGTCCAGGGCGCCGCGCTCACCGACCTCTTCCTGCAGATCCGCCTCGGCGGCGACCAGGCGCTCTTCCGCCTGCTGAACAAGCTGATCCTCGACACCGAGGGCGCCGTCGACGAGGCGTTCATCGCCGAACACACCCACGGATTCGAGGACTTCGCCCAGGCCGCCCGCGCCGCCGACTGGGACGAGACCCTCACCGCCACCGGCCTCACCCGCGACCGGATCGACGAGGCCCTGAGCATGGTCCTCGCCTCCGAGCGCACCATCGTGTGCTGGGCGATGGGCCTCACCCAGCACAAGCACTCCGTGCCGACCATCCGCGAAGTCGTCAACTTCCTGCTGCTGCGCGGCAACATCGGCCGCACCGGCGCGGGCGTCTGCCCGGTCCGCGGCCACTCGAACGTCCAGGGCGACCGCACCATGGGCATCTTCGAACGCCCCGCCCCCGCCTTCCTCGACGCCCTGGAGAAGGAGTTCGGCTTCAAGCCGCCCCGCGAACACGGCTACGACGTCGTACGGGCCATCCGCGCCCTGCGCGACGGCGACGCGAAGGTCTTCTTCGCCATGGGCGGGAACTTCGTCTCCGCCTCCCCCGACACCGAGGTCACCGAGGCGGCCATGCGGCGCGCCCGGCTGACCGTGCACGTCTCCACCAAGCTGAACCGCTCGCACGTCGTCACCGGCGCGCGGGCCCTCATCCTGCCCACCCTCGGACGCACCGAGCGCGACCTCCAGGGCGGCGGCGAGCAGTTCGTGACCGTCGAGGACTCCATGGGCATGGTGCACGCCTCACGCGGCCGCCTGGAACCCGCGAGCCCCCACCTGCTGTCCGAGCCCGCCATCGTGGCCCGCCTCGCCCGCAAGGCCCTCGGCGAGCGCAGCACCACGCCCTGGGAGGAGTTCGAGAAGGACTACGCGAGCATCCGCGACCGCATCGCCCGCGTGATCCCCGGCTTCCAGGACTTCAACGCGCGCGTGGCCGACCCGGCCGGCTTCACCCTCCCGCACGCCCCCCGCGACGAACGCCGCTTCCCCACGGCCACCGGCAAGGCGAACTTCACCGCCGCGCCCGTCGAGTACCCCGAACTCCCCGCCGGCCGCCTGCTCCTGCAGACCCTGCGCTCCCACGACCAGTACAACACCACCATCTACGGACTCGACGACCGGTACCGGGGCATAAAGAACGGCCGCCGGGTCGTCCTCGTCAACCCCGAGGACGCCCGCGAGCTGCACGTCGCCGACGGCTCGTACGTCGACCTCGTCGGCGAGTGGAAGGACGGCGTGGAACGGCGCGCGCCCGGCTTCCGCGTCGTGCACTACCCCACCGCCCGGGGCTGCGCGGCCGCGTACTACCCGGAGACCAACGTCCTGGTCCCGCTCGACGCGACCGCCGACACCAGCAACACCCCCGCGAGCAAGTCCGTGGTCGTCCGTCTGGAACAATCGACAGCCGACTGAGCGTTCGCTCAGTCGGGAGACATCCACGACGAAGCGGTCAAAGACGAACGGAGCCGGACCCCATGGGCGAACAGCACACCCCGAAGTTCCCGCAAGGGGTCATCGACGAGTACGCCGCGCTCGGCGTCGACCTGCCCGCCCTCTTCTCCGCGGGCCACCTCGGCAACCGCATGGGCGTCCAGATCATCGAGGCCTCCTCGGACCGCGTCGTCGGCACCATGCCCGTAGAAGGCAACACCCAGCCCTACGGCCTGCTCCACGGCGGAGCCTCCGCCGTGCTCGCCGAGACCATCGGGTCCGTCGGCGCCATGCTCCACGGCGGCATCACCAAGATCGCCGTCGGCGTCGACCTGAACTGCACCCACCACCGCGGCGTCCGCTCCGGCCTCGTCACCGGCGTGGCCACACCCGTCCACCGCGGCCGCACCTCGGCGACGTACGAGATCGCCATCACCGACGAGGACGGCAAGCGCGTGTGCAGCGCGCGGCTCACCTGCATCCTCAAGGACGCGCCCCAGAGCTGACGCGCGGCCCCGGGTCCCGGCGCGCACCCCCGGGGCGCTTCCGGGGCCCTCGTGGAGCCCAGGAGCCTGCTGGAGGCTCCTCAGGCCCTCCGGGGAGATCCGGGGAGAAGGGAGCCTCCCCTCGGCCGACGGGAGGCTCCAGGGCCCGCCCGGGAGCATCGGCCGCCCAGGCGGTCCGCCTCGGAGGCCTCGTCCCTGGCAGCCGGGCACTGGAGGCCTCATCCCGGAAGGGTCCACCCCGCGACGACCCGCCGCCCCGCGAGACCCGACCCTGAGGCCCGACCCCGCAAGGCCGCCCCCGAGACCCGGCCCCGCCGGGCCGGCGTCGGGGGCCGACCCGGCAAGGCCGACGCCCGGGGCGACCCAGGGGGTGGCCCGGAGGCTCGCGGCCACCCCGGGACGAGCTCGCTCCGGGAAGATCTGGCCCCTGGCAGCCCGACCCGGGAAAGCCCGGCCCCAGGTGACCCGCCCTGGGAAGGCCCGACACCCGGACGGCCCGGCCTCGGGCGGCCCGACACCCGGGCGGCCCCGCCCCGGGCGGCCCGGCCTCGGGAACCTCCGGTCACCGCACGCCCCCGGCCCGCCCGCCCCGGGACAACGGTCCCCAGGACACCCGCCGGGGAGCTCAACTCCCTTCCTCCCACGCCCCCTTGGCAGCGTCGTCGCAGTCGGTCCAGCATGAGACATGACCGGCATCGGGCCCGTCGAGCCGTATCACCCCGGGGAAGCCGACGGCCCCCACCAGGACGCACCCGCCGACGTACTGAAGGCCAAACCGCCGCGCCTCGAAGCCCGTTGGGCCGCGCTCCCGCGCTCGTACCGGCGGACCATCCAGGCCCTGGCCGTCATCGCGACCGCAACCGGCGCCCTCTTCGCCCTGCGCCCCGCACCGCCCGACCGGGCCGCCCCGAACCCCTACCCGTGGCCGGCCGGCGTCACCACCCTCCGGTACGAGGGCCGCGGCATCACACCCACCTCGTTCCGCTTCGAGGTCGACGTCGCCCGCGGCACCCCCGTCACCGTCCGCCAAGTGGACGCCGGACTACCCGAGTTGAGCGCCACCACCACACCCCGGCTGCCACTGACAGTGAAGGCCGGAAATCCCCGCCTCATCACCGTGCACATCTCCGTATACGACTGCGCCGCCCTGCCGCCCGCCATCGACCTCCCCCATCTCGACCTGCTCATCAGCAACGAGACAGCACAGCAACAGCAAAGCTTTCTCTTCGGCGGCACCTACCCCCACGACCTGGAGACCGGTCTGCGCGCCCTCTGCTTCCCCAACCGGCCCCCTCCCACACCCACTTCACCCGGCCAGAACACCCGCGACCGCCTCACGCGGCGGTAACAGTCGGTTACCTCTGCCGTAACGAATCAATCCCCATGCCAGGAGGCGCACCGAACCACGCCCCCCGCGGCACCCCGCCCCGTCACCCCACGTACAGCTTCCGCTCTCCGCCACGAACCCGGATCAGCGCGTTCTCACCATGCGAACACACAACCGCCTTCGACCGGCACACCGAAATGCTCCGATCGTCCGCCCCGCGTCCGTGAGGCACCCCCCGCATAACAAGAGCGTCACAGCCTTCCCCACGCTCCTCCCCACTCCCCCTACCTGCGCTTATAGTCACGGCCAGTCACCGCGCCGCCGGGCGCGTCACTGCACGGCCCTGCTTCACCCAGTACGGCCCGGCGAGAAACACGGCCCCCACCCTGGGGTGCCGCGCCAGGGAGAGGATTCAACGTGCGACAGCGTTCCATGGTCATACTCACCGCCGTGCTCACGACAGGAGCACTCACGCTGACCGCCTGCGGCTCGCGCGACAACAGCGGCGACAGCAAGAGCGGCTCGAAGACCGAGATCATCATCGGCGTGGACGCGCCGCTGACCGGTCAGAACTCCGCCACCGGCCTCGGCATCCAGGGCGGCGTCCAGATCGCCGTCGACGACGCCAACAAGAACAACACCGTGCCCGGCGTGACGTTCAAGGTCCAGGCGCTCGACGACAAGGCCATCCCGGCCTCCGGTCAGCAGAACGCCACCCAGCTCGTCCAGAACGACAAGGTTCTCGGCGTGGTCGGCCCGCTGAACTCCGGTGTCGCCACCCAGATGCAGCAGGTCTTCGACACCGCCAACCTGGTCGAGATCTCGCCGTCCAACACGGCCCCCGAGCTCACCCAGGGCAAGAACTGGCAGACCGCCAAGTCCCGCCCGTTCAAGACGTACTTCCGCACCGCCACCACGGACGCCCTCCAGGGCGGCTTCGCGGCCGACTACGCCTACAACACCCTGAAGAAGCGCAAGGTGTTCGTGGTCGACGACAAGCAGACCTACGGCGCCGGCCTGGCCAAGCTCTTCAAGGCCGGCTTCACCAAGGCCGGCGGCAAGGTCGCGGGCGAGGACCACGTCAACACCGGCGACACGGACTTCTCGGCCCTCGTCACCAAGATCAAGAACGCCAAGGCCGACCTGGTCTACTACGGCGGCCAGTACGACGAGTCCGAGAAGCTCACGAAGCAGCTCAAGGACGGCGGAGCCAAGATCCCGCTGTTCGGTGGTGACGGCATGTTCACCCCGACCTACATCGAGACCGCCGGCAAGACCTCCGAGGGCGACCTCGTCACCTCGGTCGGCCAGCCCGTCGACTCGCTGCCCTCCGCCGCCGACTTCATCAAGAAGTACAAGGCCTCCGGCCTCAAGGGCGACTACGGCACGTACGGTGGCTACTCCTACGACGCCGCCACGGCCATCATCAAGGCCATCGGCGCGGTCGTGAAGGACGGCAAGATCCCGGACGGCGCCCGCGCCAAGATCGTGTCCGAGGTCCAGAAGACCAAGTTCGACGGCATCGCCGGCCCCGTCTCCTTCGACGAGTTCGGTGACACCACCAACAAGCAGCTCACCGTCTACCAGGTCGTCGACGGTAAGTGGAAGGCCGTCAAGAGCGGTACGTTCAACGGCTGATCCGCACCACCCGGGCCACTCCGGCGGATCGGTCCGACACCAGGCCACGGCGCCCCAACCGGCACCGTGAGCCCGGTCCGATCCACCGGACAGGCCCTCTGCACAACCACAGGGCCGCGCGGCCACGACCACACGTCACCGCGCGGCCCGCCTCATACGCCCTGCTCAACTCTCCCCACCACATGGAGGCCATGCGGTGAACACCCTGCCGCAGCAGCTGGCCAACGGGCTGTTCCTCGGCTCGATGTACGGGCTGATCGCCATCGGCTACACGATGGTGTACGGCATCGTCCAGCTCATCAACTTCGCCCACGGCGAGATCTTCATGACCGGCGGCTTCGGCGCACTCTCGGTCTACCTCTACGTTCTGCCAAACGGCACATCCATGTGGATAGCCCTCCCAGCGATGCTGATAGGCGGCGGAATCGTCTCCGTCCTCATCGCCGTCGGGGCCGAACGCTTCGCCTACAGACCACTGCGCGGAGCGCCACGCCTCGCCCCGCTCATCACCGCCATCGGTCTGTCCCTGGCCCTCCAGCAGATCGTGTTCAACACCTACCCGAACGCCAAGACCGACCTGACGTTCCCCCAACTCCCGTTCGGTCCCTGGCACATCGGCTCCGTCAGCATCCAGAGCGGCTCCGTCTTCGTCATCGTCGCCGCCCCCCTGTGCATGGCCGCCCTCGCGCTGTTCGTCAGCCTCTCCCGCACCGGCCGCGCCATGCAGGCCACCGCGCAGGACCCTGACACCGCGCAGCTCATGGGCATCGACACCAACCGCATCATCGTCATCGCCTTCGCCATCGGCGGCTTCTTCGCCGCCGTCGCCGCCGTCGCCTACGGACTGCGCTACGGCACGGTGAAGTACGACATGGGCTTCCAGATGGGCCTCAAGGCCTTCACCGCCGCCGTCCTCGGCGGCATCGGCAACATCTACGGCGCCATGGTCGGCGGCCTCGTCCTCGGCCTCGCCGAGACCATGGCCACCAGCTACATCGACGGCATCCCGGGCATGCAGCAGCTCGGCGGCGGCGGCTGGTCCTCCGTCTGGGCCTTCGTACTCCTCATCCTCGTACTGCTGTTCAGGCCACAAGGCCTAGTCGGCGAACGCGTCGCGGACAGGGCGTGAGCACCATGGCAACCACCGAGACCAGCACCCCCGAGCGCGGCCTGATCGCCCTCCCCGAGAGCGCCGCCCGCGCCCTCATCGCCATCGGCGCCGTCGCCACCATCGCCAGCGCCTTCATGTCCTGGACCTACACGTCCGACTTCCCCGGGGACCTCACCTACTACGGCTCCCCGGCCGGACTCCAGGTCCTCGACATCGTCGCCGGCGTCCTCACACTCCTGTTCGCCCTGACCCTCTGGAACGTCCGCGGCCTCGGCTGGCTCAACCCGGCGGGCGCCACCCAGCCCGTCGTCCTCGCCGCCGCCTCCGCGTTCGCCGTCAGCTGGTTCAGCGCCATCGCCATCGCCGTCGACCTCAAGGGCCTCGTCGCACTCGACCCCGGCGCCTACGTCGCCGCCGTCGGCTCCCTGATCGCCGTCCTCGGCACCCTGGCACTCCCCAAGCCCGGTGACACCTTCAAGGACTACGTCACCAAGCCCGACCTCATCCCGCCGGCCGCCAAACTGCCCGGCTGGGGCGAGCGCCTCGTCATCACCGCCGCCACCGCCGTCGCGCTCATCGTCTTCACCTACGGCATCGGCGTCGACCCCGACGCGAGCGAAACGTTCCTGGGCTACCTGCTCCTCGTCGTCTTCGGCACCTGGGCCCTGCTCGCCGCCGGACTCTTCGACCGCTTCGCCCAACTGAACGCCCGCCACAAGGGATTCGCCACCACCATGGCCTTCCTGGCCGCGGCGATCTTCCCCTTCGTGGCGAACAACGAGCACAACTCCAACCTCGGCGTGAACATCCTCGTCGTCGGAACCGTCGCCCTCGGCCTCAACATCGTCGTCGGCCTCACCGGACTCCTCGACCTCGGATACGTCGCCTTCCTCGGCGTCGGCGCCTACGCCGCGGCCCTCGTGTCCGGCTCCGAGTTCTCCCGCTTCTCCGGCGTCCAGTTCCCCTTCTGGGCCGCCATGCTCACCGGCATGGCCGCATCGCTCGTCTTCGGCGTCCTCATCGGCGCCCCCACCCTGCGACTGCGCGGCGACTACCTCGCCATCGTGACCCTGGGCTTCGGAGAGATCTTCCGCATCGCCGTCAACAACCTCGACGGCACCTCCGGCCCCAACCTCACCAACGGCCCCAACGGCATCTCCATGATCCCGGACCTCAACATCCTCGGGTTCAACTTCGGTGCCGAGCACAACATCCTCGGCTTCGCCCTCGGGCGTTTCTCGAACTACTTCCTGCTGATGCTGCTCATCACCGGACTCGTCGTCGTCGTGTTCAACCGCGCCGCCGACTCCCGGATCGGCCGCTCCTGGATCGCGATCCGCGAGGACGAGACCGCCGCCACCGCCATGGGCATCAACGGCTTCCGCGTCAAGCTCATCGCCTTCGCCCTCGGCGCCTCCCTCGCCGGCCTCGCCGGCACGGTCAGCGCCCACGTCGGCTACAGCGTCAACCCGGCCCCGTACCAGTTCGCCGGCTCCGTCCCCCCGAACTCCGCCTTCCTCCTCGCGGCGGTCGTCCTCGGCGGCATGGGCACGGTCAACGGACCCATCCTCGGCGCCACCCTGCTCTACCTCCTCCCCGAGAAGCTCAGCTTCCTCAAGGAGTACCAGCTCCTCGCCTTCGGCATCGCGCTCGTCGTCCTCATGCGCTTCCGCCCCGAAGGCATCATCGCCAACCGTCGCCGCCAGCTCGAATTCCACGAGAGCGACGAAATCGTCCACATCCCCGAACAAGGCCTTCCCGACTCCACCGTCGGCGTCACCAAGGCAGGGGCGTAACCACCATGACCACCACCACAGCCCCCAGCCCCGTCCTCGAAGCCACCGGCGTCACCATGCGCTTCGGCGGCCTCACCGCCGTACGCAACGTCGACCTCACCGTCAACGCCGGAGAGATCGTCGGCCTCATCGGCCCCAACGGCGCGGGCAAGACCACCTTCTTCAACTGCCTCACCGGCCTCTACGTCCCCACCGAGGGCAAAGTCGCCTACAAGGGAACGGTGCTGCCCCCCAAGCCGCACCTGGTCACCAGCGCCGGCATCGCCCGCACCTTCCAGAACATCCGGCTCTTCGCCAACATGACCGTTCTGGAGAACGTGCTCGTCGGACGCCACACCCGCACCAAGGAAGGCCTCTGGTCCGCCCTCCTCCGCGGCCCCGGCTTCCGCAAGGCAGAAGCCACCTCCCGCGAACGCGCCATGGAACTGCTGGAGTTCATCGGCCTCGCCCACAAGGCCGACCACCTCTCCCGCAACCTCCCCTACGGCGAGCAGCGCAAGCTGGAGATCGCCCGCGCCATGGCGAGCGAGCCGGGCCTGCTCCTCCTGGACGAGCCCACGGCCGGCATGAACCCCCAGGAGACCCGCGCGACCGAAGACCTCGTCTTCGCCATCCGCGACCGCGGCATCGCCGTCCTCGTCATCGAGCACGACATGCGCTTCATCTTCAACCTGTCCGACCGCGTGGCCTGCCTCGTCCAGGGCGAGAAGCTCGTCGAAGGCACGTCCGAGGTCGTCCAGGGCGACGAGCGCGTCATCGCCGCCTACCTCGGCACCCCCTTCGAGGGCGCCCCCGGCGAGGAGGAACTCGCCGAGGTCGAAGCCGCGGAAGCGGCCGGAACGGCGACAGCCGCCGAAGCCGCCGAGGCCCCGGCAGCGACCGACACCGAGGACGCGGCACAAGCCACCGCGACCGAGGAAGCCGAAGCCGCAGAGACCGCGGAGGCCGAAGCGTCCGCCGAGCCGGAGGAAGCCGCACAGGACGCGGAAGCCCCCGAGGCAGAGGGAACGTCCGACGCCCCCGCCGCGTCCGACGACTCCGACGCGCAGAGCAGCACCAGCAAGGAAGGAACCGCCCAGTGACCGCACTGCTCGAGGTCGAAGACCTCAAGGTCGCCTACGGCAAGATCGAAGCCGTCAAGGGCATCTCCTTCACCGTCGAAGCCGGCCAGATCGTCACCCTCATCGGCACCAACGGCGCCGGCAAGACGACGACCCTGCGCACCCTCTCCGGGCTCCTCAAGCCCAGCGGAGGCCGCATCCTCTTCGACGGCCAGCCCCTCGCCAACGTCCCCGCCCACAAGATCGTCGCCCTCGGACTCGCGCACTCCCCCGAAGGCCGGCACATCTTCCCCCGCCTCAGCATCACGGAGAACCTCCAGCTCGGAGCGTTCCTCCGCAGCGACAAGGCGGGCATCGAGAAGGACATCCAGCGCGCCTACGACCTCTTCCCCATCCTGGGAGAGCGCCGCAAGCAGGCCGCCGGAACCCTCTCGGGCGGCGAGCAGCAGATGCTCGCCATGGGACGCGCCCTGATGTCCCAGCCCAAGCTGCTCATGCTCGACGAACCCTCCATGGGCCTCTCGCCGATCATGATGCAGAAGATCCTCGCGACCATCGCCGAACTCAAGGCGGCCGGCACGACGATCCTCCTCGTCGAGCAGAACGCCCAGGCGGCGCTCTCCCTCGCCGACCAGGCCCACGTCATGGAGGTCGGCAACATCGTCCTCTCCGGCACCGGCCAGGAACTGCTCCACGACGAGTCCGTCCGCAAGGCCTACCTCGGCGAGGACTGACACGCCCCCGCGGCCCCTCCGGCCGCGCGAAGAGGCCCGCACCTCCGTCAGGGGTGCGGGCCTCTTCCGTCCGCCGGGGCGTTGAGATCGCGGTGGTCGCGGCTATCGATGAGTGGCCGCGCCCCCGCTGACTCGCCATCCGCACTGCCACGCGGCGACGCGGCGACGCCGGGAACGCCGGGAACGCGTCAATCCGTCGTGACGGACGTTCCGCCCCATTCCTCCGGAGCGACATCCGCGAGCGTCTGCGAGAACGTCCACTGGTGGCCCGCAAGGTCCTCGGCGCTGTACTGCCGTTCGCCGTACTCGAAATCGGTCGGTTCCATGATGATGCGTGCGCCATGCTCCCGGGAGCGCTCGTAGTGGGCGCCAACGTCTTCCACCCGCACCGTCGTCGAGTGCGTGACCTCGCCGGGGCGTGGCGGGCGGCGATCTTTTCGTACGTCTCCGATGATCACGGCACCATCGCCGAAACCGAGCTGTGCGCGATGGTCCTCGCCGATCCGCACCCGCTCGGAAAACCCGAAGGCCGCGCCGAGCCAGGCGACCGCCTCGCGCACATCGGGATAGATCAGGACGGGGATGACCGTCGACGCCGGAATGGAGCGATTCGGCTTCATGTCTGACTCCTGACGCTTGGGCCGCGCCGCGCGCCCGAAGTACGCACCCGCCGACGGGCGCCAGGGCCGCTCGTCACCGGAAACCTTCGCGGACGCGGAAGAAGGTCGTCCCATCTCAGCTCCAACTTAGCGGAGCAGCATCTGCGCGAGTCGCCACAGCCGCTGTGGCAGGTCGGCCCTCCTCGGACCCTCGGGACCTTCCGCGGCCTTCCGTAAACGTGTCGAGCAGGGCGCGGCCGAAGAGGCGCACGTCAAAGCAGACGAGCGCCCGGCAGGCGTGTCTGCACGAAGCCGGCGATCCGCCACGGAACAACAGTGCTGGTCACGGCCATCACCGAGCGGCCCGTGACCAGCACTTTCGCGACAGGCTCTAGCCCTTCGACGCCTTCTTCTCCTCGGCGTCCTCGATGACCGCCTCGGCCACCTGCTGCATCGACATCCGACGGTCCATCGACGTCTTCTGGATCCAGCGGAACGCCGCCGGCTCCGTCAGGCCGTACTCCGTCTGCAGAACCGACTTCGCGCGGTCCACCAGCTTCCGCGTCTCCAGACGCAGCGTGAGATCCGCGATCTCCTGCTCCAGCGCCTTCAGCTCCGCGAACCGGGACACCGCCATCTCGATCGCCGGCACCACGTCGCTCTTGCTGAACGGCTTCACCAGGTACGCCATCGCGCCCGCGTCACGGGCCCGCTCGACCAGGTCGCGCTGCGAGAACGCGGTGAGCATCAGGACCGGGGCGATGGACTCCTCGGCGATCTTCTCCGCCGCGGAGATGCCGTCCATCTTCGGCATCTTCACGTCGAGGATCACGAGGTCCGGCTTGTGCTCCCGGGCCAGCTCGATGGCCTGCTCACCGTCACCCGCCTCACCTACGACGGTGTAGCCCTCCTCCTCCAGCATCTCTTTGAGGTCGAGACGGATCAGCGCCTCGTCCTCGGCGATGACGACACGGGTCGTCAGCGGAGGCACGTGCGACTTGTCGTCGTCGGGCGCGTCTACGGGCTGGGGCGACTCGGGGGCGGTCACGGGGGCTCCTCGTTCAGGGCGGGGACTGCTGACAAGAGCCTACCTAGCTGCGGTAAGGTGAGGGCACGGCGGGTGATCGCTACCCTCTGTTTCAGAGGAAGCCCCGGTAGCCCAGCGGTAGAGGCAATGGATTCAAAACCCATACAGCGTCGGTTCGAATCCGACTCGGGGTACTTTTCCTTGGATGTCAAGGTTGCCAGATAAAAGCGGATGTTCCCATTCAGGTGAACATCCGCTTTTTGCTGCGTGTCGCGACTTCAGCACTCACAAAGTGACCACATGTACGACATGGGCACACGCAAGCGGACTCTTGCCATGGTGGACCAGGGGCGCAGCCTGAACTCGGTGAGCAAGGAAACCGGGATCTCCCGAGCCGCGATCCGCTCATGGCAGATACGCGTCGAGCCCCTGGACGGCAACCGCTCCCAGCCCTGCCCAAGATGTCGCGCCACCCCTGAAGAGCCTGACGATCCTGCCGCGTACGCCTACTTGCTGGGCCTCTATCTCGGCGACGGCTGCATCAGCTCCTTTCGGAGAGGCGTCCACTCCCTTCGCATCGCCTGCGCCGACGCTTGGCCCGGCCTGATCGACGCCTGCGCGGTGGCGATGCAGTCGCTGCGCCCCGACAACAAGGTCTGCCGCGTCCAGAGCCAGGGTTGCCAATACGTCACCAGTTGGAGCAAGCACTGGCCCTGCCTGTTTCCCCAGCACGGTCCCGGCAAGAAACACGACCGCGAGATCGCCCTCGCACCCTGGCAACGGCGAATCGTCGATGCCCACCCCTGGGAGTTCATCCGGGGGCTCATCCACTCGGACGGCTGCCGTATCACCAACTGGACGACGCGCCTGGTCGCCGGAGAAACGAAGCGCTACGAGTACCCCCGGTACTTCTTCACCAACAAGTCGTCCGACATCATGCGCCTCTTCACGGACGCCCTCGACCTGGTCGGCGTCGACTGGAAGCAGCCGAACTCCCGCAACATCTCCGTCGCCAAGAAGGCCTCAGTAGCCCTCATGGACACCCACGTGGGCCCCAAGTACTGACGGGCAAAGGAGAAGGCCCCTCCGCACCGGCTACTTGGGGCTGTCGTCCTCGCCCACGTGGTGGACGCGGACCAGGTTCGTGGAGCCGGAGACTCCGGGCGGGGAGCCTGCCGTGATCACCACGACGTCGCCCTTGTTGCAGCGGCCGTACTTGAGGAGGAGTTCGTCGACCTGGTCGACCATGGCGTCGGTGGAGTCGACGTGGGGGCCGAGGAAGGTCTCGACGCCCCAGGTGAGGTTGAGTTGGGAGCGGGTGGCCGGGGTGGGGGTGAAGGCGAGGAGGGGGATCGGGGAGCGGTAGCGGGAGAGCCGGCGGACGGTGTCGCCGGACTCGGTGAAGGCGACGAGGAACTTAGCGCCGAGGAAGTCGCCCATTTCGGCTGCGGCGCGGGCGACGGCGCCGCCTTGGGTGCGGGGTTTGTTGCGTTCGGTGAGGGGCGGGAGACCCTTGGCGAGGATGTCCTCTTCAGCCGCTTCGACGATGCGCGACATGGTCTTGACGGTTTCGACGGGGTATTTGCCGACGCTGGTCTCGCCGGAGAGCATGACGGCGTCGGTGCCGTCGATGACGGCGTTGGCGACGTCGGAGGCTTCGGCGCGGGTGGGGCGGGAGTTCTCGATCATGGAGTCGAGCATCTGGGTGGCGACGATGACCGGCTTGGCGTTGCGCTTGGCGAGTTTGACCGCGCGCTTCTGGACGATCGGGACCTGTTCGAGGGGCATTTCTACGCCGAGGTCTCCGCGGGCGACCATGATGCCGTCGAAGGCGGCGACGATGTCGTCGATGTTGTCGACGGCCTGGGGTTTTTCGACCTTGGCGATGACGGGGAGGCGGCGGCCTTCTTCGTCCATGATGCGGTGGACGTCGTCGATGTCCTTGCCGCTTCTGACGAAGGAGAGGGCGATGACGTCGAAGCCGGTGCGCAGTGCCCAGCGGAGGTCGTCCTCGTCCTTGTCGGAGAGGGCGGGGACGGAGACGGCGACGCCGGGGAGGTTGAGGCCTTTGTGGTCGGAGACCATGCCGCCTTCGATGACGGTGGTCCGGACGCGGGGGCCGTCGACGGCGGTGACTTCGAGGCAGACCTTGCCGTCGTCAACGAGGATGCGTTCACCGGGAGTGACGTCCGCTGCCAGTCCGTCGTAGGTGGTTCCGCAGTGTTCGCGGTCTCCTTCGGCGCCTTGTTCGACGGTGATGGTGAAGGTGTCTCCGCGTTCAAGGAGTACGGGGCCTTCGGTGAAGCTGCCGAGCCGGATCTTCGGGCCTTGAAGGTCGCCGAGGATTCCGACGCTGCGGCCGGTCTCGTCGGAGGCCTTTCGCACGTGTCGGTAGCGCTCCTCGTGGTCGGCGTGGGTGCCGTGGCTGAGGTTGAAGCGGGCTACGTCCATTCCGGCTTCGACCAGGGCTTTGATCTGGTCGTACGTGTCGGTGGCGGGGCCCAGGGTGCAGACGATTTTTGCTCGGCGCATGATTCGAGCCTAGGCCTTACCGGTCGGTAGGGAATTCGTCGCGCATGACTACTCAACAACCTTTGCGTGAAGGGTTATTGACAACTGTTGAATTGTGCGCCGGGGTGCTCCGATGAGCAGAATGGTTCCCGGCGCGTCCGGTGCGTTTGTCTGCCGCGTCCGTCCAGTATCCGTCCGGCTGTGCGATGGGTGCGCGGCAGAGTCGACGGGTGACTTTCCGTGATGTTCTCCTGTGCGGCTAGAGCCGTGGCGGTGCCATGGTGAAGCGGGCGTTGACCTGGGCGTGGACGTGCTGGCGCTGGGGTTCGAGGTCGAGGGGGGCCGGTTCGTCGTCGAACGGTCCGGCGCCGGGGGCGGCCGAGCTCCGGCTGCGGGTGTTCTGGGCGGTGAAGGCGTTGCGGTGGGTGTCTTCGGCGCCGATGTCGGCGAGTTCGACGAGGGCGGTGAGGGTGGTGTCGAGGGCTTCGGCGTATTCGCGGGCGCGTTGGACGGCTTCGCGGACGGCTTGCTGGCGTGCGGTGCGGTGGGCGGGTGAGGTGGGGCGCAGGGTCCACCAGGGGCCGTCGACGCGGGTGAGGTCGAGGTCGGCGAGGGCGGTGGTGAGTTCGCCGAGTGCGGTGAAGTCGTTGAGTTCGGCGGTGATGTGGACGTGGCCGTGGTGGGTACGGACGCGTTCTCCGCGTCCGTGGCGGCCGAGTTCGGGGCTGATGGTGAAGGCGCCGGTTTCGAGGTGTTCGACGGCGTCGCCGTAGGTTTTGACGAGGTCGAGGGCGAGGGTGTTGCGGCGGGTGAGGTCGGCGAGGGCTTCGCGGCGGTCTTTGCCGCGGGCGGTGACGGTGATGCCGATGCGGGCGATCTCGGGGTCGACTTCGAGGTGGGCTTCGCCTCGGACGGCGATGCGGGGTGTGTCGGGGGTGCCGTAGGGGACGGCGGGTGGGGTGTGCTCGGTGGTGGGGGCGGTGTCGGGGGTCATACGTCCCACTCTGTCACTGGGCGGGTGGTGGACGGTGCCGTCAGGTCATCGGATGGAAACCTCCAGGGTCTGTTGCGGGGGCGGGTGTTGGGCCAGAATCTACGCGCGTCGTTGACCTTTTCCCGAGGAGATCGAGACATGCCGTTGAACCGCCGGAAGTTTCTGAGGAAGTCCGCCGTGACAGGTGCGGGGGTGGCGCTCGCGGGTGCGGGCGCGGCTCCGGCGGCGCAGGCCGCGGAGGCGAGAAAGGGGGGTCCGAAGCCGGTGAAGCGGTACGAGCTGACGGTGATGGGGACGACCGATCTGCACGGTCACGTCTTCAACTGGGACTACTTCAAGGACGCGGAGTACGCGGACAAGGCGGGTAACGCGCAGGGGCTGGCGCGGATCTCGACGCTGGTGAACAACATCCGCGCGGAGAAGGGCCGTTGCAACACGCTGCTCATCGACGCGGGTGACACGATCCAGGGCACTCCGTTGACGTACTACTACGCGAAGGTGGATCCGATCACCGCCAAGGGTGGTCCGGTGCATCCGATGGCGCAGGCGATGAACGCGATCGGCTATGACGCGGTGGCGCTGGGGAATCACGAGTTCAACTACGGGATCGAGACGCTGCGGAAGTTCGAGTCGCAGTGTCACTTCCCGCTTCTCGGTGCCAACGCGCTGGACGCGAAGACGCTGAAGCCGGCGTTCCCTCCGTATTTCATGAAGGAGTTCCACGTCCATGGCGCTCCGCCGGTGAGGGTGGCGGTGCTGGGTCTGACGAACCCGGGTATCGCGATCTGGGACAAGGCGTACGTGCAGGGGAAGTTGACGTTCCCGGGTCTTGAGGAGCAGGCGGCGAAGTGGGTGCCGAAGCTGCGGTCGATGGGTGCGGACGTGGTGGTCGTGTCGGCGCACTCGGGTGCGTCGGGGACGTCTTCGTACGGTGATCAGTTGCCGTATGTGGAGAACTCAGCGGCGTTGGTGGCTCAGCAGGTGCCGGGGATCGACGCGATCCTGGTGGGTCACGCGCATCTGGAGATCCCGGAGTTGAAGGTCACGAACACGGCGTCGGGGAGGACGGTCGTGCTGTCGGAGCCGCTGGCGTACGCGGAGCGGATGTCGGTGTTCGACTTCGGGCTGGTCTTCGAGAAGGGCCGCTGGACGGTCGAGTCGGTGGCGGCGTCGGTGCGCAACACGAACGCGGTGGCGGACGATCCGAGGATCACTCGGCTGCTGAAGGACGAGCACGATGTGGTGGTGGCGTACGTCAATCAGGTGGTCGGTACGGCGACCGACACGTTGACGACGGTGGAGGCTCGGTACAAGGACGCGCCGATCATCGATCTGATCACCAGGGTGCAGGAGGATGTGGTGCGGGCGGCGCTGGTGGGGACGGAGTACGCGTCGTTGCCGGTGATCGCGCAGGCTTCGCCGTTCTCCCGGACGTCGGAGATTCCGGCGGGTGAGGTGACGATCCGGGATCTGTCGAGTCTGTATGTGTACGACAACACGCTGGTCGCGAAGGTGTTGTCGGGTGCGCAGGTGCGGGCGTATCTGGAGTATTCGGCGAACTATTTCGTGCGGACGGCCGCGGGTGCGGTGGTCGACACGGAGCAGCTGACGAACGCGAACAGCCGTCCGGACTACAACTACGACTATGTGTCGGGGCTTCGGTACGAGATCGACATCGCTCAGGCGGAGGGTTCGCGGATCAAGAACCTGACGTACGGGGGTGCGGCGCTGGAGGACGCGCAGCAGTTCGTGTTCGCGGTGAACAACTACCGTGCGAATGGCGGTGGTGCGTTCCCGCATGTGGCGTCGGCGCCCGAGGTGTGGTCGGAGTCGACGGAGATCAGGACGCGGATCGCGGAGTGGGTGACGGCGAAGGGCGTGCTGGACCCGAAGGAGTTCGCTTCGGTGGACTGGCAGTTGACGCGGGACGGTACGCCTGTGTTCTAGGGCGGGGTGGTGCTCCCGTGTTCCAGGGTGAGGCGGTAGGCCTGTTTTCTGGAGCGGGGACGGTTCGGTCGTACGGCGTCGGCGCGGGTTTTCGCGTCGGCGCCGTCGTCGTTCGGGCGGGCAGGTCCGCGGGGTTCGGCGCGGGGATGCTCCGGGTCCGTCGGGTTCTCAGCGTCCTTCGACGAGGGGGATCAGGGGGATGAGGGGGGTGAGTGTCCGGGTCTCCTGGCGGGCGGCGGGGACGCGGGGGGTCTGTTCGAGGCCGAAGGTGGTGAAGGCGGTCCGGCCGGGGAGGGGGTAGGGGTCTTTGCCGGTGAGGGAGTTGAGGATGGTGGCGCTGCGCCAGGCGGCGAGGCCGAGGTCGGGGGCGCCGACGCCGTGGGTGTGGAGTTCGGCGTTCTGGACGTAGACGCGGCCGGTGACGGCGGGGTCGAGGATCAGGCGGAACTGGTTGTCGATGTCGGGGCGTTCGGCGTTGTCGCGGCGCAGGTAGGGGTCGAGTCCGGCGAGGAGCGGGGTGATGGGGCGTTCGCGGTAGCCGGTGGCGAGGACGACGGCGTTGGTGGTGAGGCGGGAGCGGGTGCCTTGCTGGCCGTGTTCGAGGTGGAGTTCGATCTTGGTGGTGGCGACGCGTCCGGCGGTGCGGACGGTGACGGCGGGGGTGAGGACGGCGTCGGGCCAGCCGCCGTGGAGGGTGCGGCGGTAGAGCTCGTCGTGGATGGCGGCGATGGTGTCGGCGTCGATGCCTTTGTGGAGTTGCCATTGGGCGGCGACGAGGCGGTCGCGGACCGGTTCGGTGAGGGCGTGGAAGTAGCGGGTGTAGTCGGGGGTGAAGTGTTCGAGGCCGAGTTTGGAGTACTCCATGGGCGCGAACGCTTCGGTGCGGGCGAGCCAGTGGATCTTTTCTTTTCCGGTGGGGCGGTTGCGCAGGAGGTCGAGGAAGACCTCGGCTCCTGACTGGCCGGCGCCGATGACGGTGATGTGGTCGGCGGTGAGGAACTGGTCGCGGTGTTTGAGGTAGTCGGCGGCGTGGATGACGGGGACGCCGGGGGCGTCGACGAGGGGTTTGAGCGCTTCGGGGATGTGGGGGGCGGTGCCGACGCCGAGGACGATGTTGCGGGTGTGGGTGCGGCCGAGGGCCTGGGCTTCGCCGTTGGTGTCGAGCCGGGTGAAGTCGACTTCGAAGAGGTCGTGTTCGGGGTTCCAGCGGACGGCGTCGACCTGGTGGGCGAAGTGGAGTCCGGGGAGGTTGTCGGCGACCCAGCGGCAGTAGGCGTCGTATTCGGCGCGTTGGATGTGGAAGCGCTCGGCGAAGTAGAAGGGGAAGAGGCGGTCGCGGTCCTTGAGGTAGTTGAGGAAGGACCAGGGGCTGGTGGGGTCGGCGAGGGTCACCAGGTCGGCGAGGAAGGGGACTTGGAGGGTGGCGCCGTCGATGAGGAGGCCGGGGTGCCAGTCGAAGCCGGGGCGTTGTTCGTAGAAGACGGTGTCGAGTTCGGTGAGGGGCTGGGTGAGGGCGGCGAGGGAGAGGTTGAAGGGGCCGATGCCGATGCCCACCAGGTCGCGGGGTGTTTCGGCGGCGGGTCGCTGGGGGTGGGGCGTCGGGCTCATCGGGGTGTGTGTCCTTCCACCAGTTTCAGGAGCGTGGCCAGGTCGCCCGGCCGGGTGTGGGGGTTGAGGAGGGTGGCTTTGAGCCAGCGGCGGCCGTCGAGGGTGGCGCGGCCGAGGACGGCGCGGCCCTCTTCGAGGAGGGTGCGGCGCACGGCGGCGACGGTGTCGTCGGTGGCGCCGGCGGGCCGGAACAGGACGGTGCTGATGACCGGCCGGTCGTAGAGCTCGAAGGCGGGGTGGGCGGCGATGAGGTCGGCGAGGTCGTGGGCGTGGGCGCAGACCTGGTCGACGAGGTCGCCGATGCCGTGCCGTCCGAGGGTTTTGAGGGTGACGGCGATCTTGAGGATGTCGGGGCGGCGGGTGGTGCGCAGGGAGCGGCCGAGCAGGTCGGGGAGGCCTGCTTCGGTGTCGTCGTCGGCGTTGAGGTAGTCGGCTCGGTGTTCGAGGGGGGTGAGGTCGGTGGGGTCGCGGACGGCGAGGAGTCCGGCGGCCGCGGGCTGCCAGCCGAGTTTGTGCAGGTCGAGGGTGACGGTGTCGGCGTGGGCGAGTCCGTCGAGTTCGGTGCGGTGCCGGTCGCTGAAGAGGAGGCCTCCGCCGTAGGCGGCGTCGATGTGGAGGCGTGCGCCGTGGGTGGCGCAGATTTCGGCGATGTCGGGGAGTGGGTCGATGAGTCCGGCGTCGGTGGTGCCGGCGGTGGCGGCGACGAGGAGGGGGCCGCGCAGGTCGGTGAGGGCGCTGTCGAGGGCGGCGGGGTCGAGGGTGCCGGCGGGCGCGGGGACGACGACGGGTTCGGGGAGGCCGAGGAGCCAGGTGGCGCGGTGGAGGGAGTGGTGGGCGTTGGCTCCGCAGACGAGTCGGGTGCCGGGGTGGGTCTCGCGGGCGAGGAGGAGGGCGAGTTGGTTGGATTCGGTGCCGCCGGTGGTGATGAGGGCGTCGCCTTGGGTGCCGTAGATCTCGTGGGCGAGGGTCCGGGTGAGGAGGGCTTCGAGTTCGGAGGCGGCGGGGGCCTGGTCCCAGGAGTCGAGGGAGGGGTTGAGGGCGGAGGCGGCGAGGTCGGCGGCGGTGGCGACGGCGAGGGGCGGGCAGTGCAGGTGGGCGGCGCAGAGGGGGTCGGCGGGGTCGGCGGCGCCTTCGGCGAGGGCGCGTACGAGGGTGTGCAGGGCGTCGTCGGTGCCGTGCTGGGGCAGGAGGTCGCCGACGGCCGCGCGCAGGCGCCGGGCGACGTGTTCGGGTCCTCCGGCGGGGAGGGGTCCTCCGCGGGCGGCGGCGCCTTCGGCGAGGGCGTGGAGGACGGTGTCGAGCAATGGCCGCAGCGCGTCGGGGCCTTGGGGTCCTGAGGCGAGGGGCGGCGTGCTCATGGGTGTCCTCCGGTGGACGCGCGGCGGGGTCCTTCCCGGCGTGGACGGGTTTTGGGCAGGTGTTCCCGCCAAGGACAACGATTCGGTGCCGTTGGGGGTACTGCCGTACGGAGGAAATGTGCGGGAGGGATGGGGCCATCGGGGCGTCTTCGTACGGTCGTTCGGGGTGGATCGGCTTGGACGGCGGCGCACGCGAACGCCGGTGAGACGGGGTATCGGTCTCACCGGCGTCGGTGGAGCTGGGTCCGGGGCGGAACCCTGGGGCGGAGTGCCCTAGGCCTGCCTCACCCGCAAGGCCCGTGCGAGGTCGTCGAGTTGGTCGGTGAGTTTGCGGCGCAGGGCCGGGATGGGGTCGGCGTCGCGCAGGCAGTTCTCGCCGAGGGCGAGGGTCTCGGGGGTGACGGCGCTGGCGGGGAAGGCCCAGCGGCCGGCGGCTTCGGCGATGGCGGGGCCGCGTCGTGCGGCGACGGCCACGGCGTCGGCCCAGAAGCGCTCGACGTAGTCGCGGACGAGGTCGGTCTGTTCGGGTTGCCAGAAGCCCTGGGCGGTGGCGGTGAACAGGTAGTTGGAGAGGTCGTCGGAGGCGAACATGGCCTCCCAGGCGGCGCGTTTGGCTTCCGGGTCGGGCAGGGCGGCGCGGCAGCGGGCGGCGCCCTCCTGGCCGGTGGCGCTGGGGTCCTGGACGAGTTCGGCGTCGATCACGGCGTCGTCGACGGCGCCGAGGACGGCGAGCCGGCCGAGGATGCGCCAGCGCAGTTCGGGGTCGAGTTCGGGGCCGCCGGGGACGGTGCCCTCGGAGAACCAGGCGCTGATGGTGTCGGGGTGGGCGGCGACGTCGATGAGGTGGCGTACGGCGGTGAGGCGCAGGCCGGGCTGGGAGCCGTCCTCGGTGCGGCGGATGAGGTCGCGGCACAGGTCGGTGAGGGTGGCGAGGGCGGTGGGGCGCTGCTCGGGGCGGAGGTAGCGGTCGGCGACATGGGCGGTCGCGAAGGAGAGGATGCCCTGGACGAGGGCGAGGTCGGTCTCGCGGGGCAGGTGGGTGCGGGCGGCCTCGATGTAGGCCATGGCGGGCAGTTCGCCGTCGCGTACGGCGTCGCGCAGGGCGTTCCAGACGACGGCCCGGGTGAGGGGGTCGGGGAGGCCGGATAGAGCGGCTCGTACGGTCCGGAAGGAGGTGGGGTCGAAGCGGACCTTGGCGTAGCTGAGGTCGCCGTCGTTGAGGAGGAGCAGGTCGGGGCGGCGGCCGGGGCGGGGCGTCACGGATTCGCTCTGGGGGACGTCGAGTTCGAAGCGGTCGCGGGCGGTCAGCCTGTTGTCCTCGCCGGGGACGGTGTCGTAGGCGCCGACGGTGATGCGGTGGGGGCGGCTGCCCTCGTGGTCGACGGTGAGGTGCCAGTGGCCGTCGGCTTCGGTGACGGCGGGCCTGAGGGTGTCGACGCCGGTGGTGCGCAGCCAGGCGTCGGCCCAGGCGTGTACGTCGCGTTCGGTGGCGGAGGCGAGGTTGTCGATGAAGTCGGCGAGGGTGGCGTTGGCGAACTTGTGGCGGGCGAAGTGGGTGTTGATGCCGGCGAGGAAGTCCTTCTCGCCGAGCCAGGCCACGAGTTGGCGCAGGGCCGAGGCGCCCTTGGCGTAGGAGATGCCGTCGAAGTTGAGCATTGCGGACGCGGTGTCGGGGACGGCGTCCGGGTCGGGGGCGACGGGGTGGGTGGAGGGGCGCTGGTCCGCGTCGTAGCCCCAGGACTTGCGGGCGACGCCGAAGTCGACCCAGGTGTCGGTGAAGCGGGTGGCTTCGGTGAGGGTCTGGTAGCCCATGTACTCGGCGAAGGACTCGTTGAGCCAGATGTCGTCCCACCAGCGCAGGGTGACGAGGTCGCCGAACCACATGTGGGCCATTTCGTGGGCGATGACCATGGCGCGGGTCTGCCGCTCGGTGTCGGTGACGGCGGAGCGGTAGATGAAGTCGTCGCGGAAGGTGACGAGTCCGGGGTTCTCCATGGCGCCGGCGTTGAATTCGGGGACGAACGCCTGGTCGTAGGAGTCGAAGGGGTAGGGCTCGTCGAACTTCTCGTGGTAGCGGTCGTAGCAGGCGCGGGTGATGTCGAGGATCTCCTCGGCGTCGGCGTCCAGGTACGGGGCGAGGGAGCGGCGGCAGTGGAGGCCGAAGGGGAGGCCGCGGTGCTCGGTGCGTACGGAGTGCCAGGGTCCGGCCGCGACGGCGACGAGGTAGGTGGAGATCAGGGGGGTGGGGGCGGCTTTCCAGAGGCCGCCGCCGAGGTGTTCGGTGACGCTGTTGGCGAGGACGGTCCAGCCTTCGGGTGCGGTGAGGGAGAGTTCGAAGACGGACTTGAGGTCGGGCTGGTCGAAGGCGGCGAAGACGCGCTGGACGTCTTCCATGAAGAGCTGGGTGTAGAGGTAGGTCGCGCCGTCGGTGGGATCGGTGAAGCGGTGCATGCCCTCCCCGGTGCGGGAGTAGCGCATGGTGGCGTCGACGCGCAGTTCGTGCTCGCCGGCGGTGAGGCCCTCGAGGGGCAGCCGGTTCTCGTCGAGGGTGCCCGGGTCGAGGGGCCGGCCGTCGAGGGTCACGGAGCGCAGTTCGGCGGGCTTCAGCTCGACGAAGGTGTCCGCGTCGGCGCGGGCGGTGAACCGGATGACGGTCAGGGAGCCGAAGGTCTCGTCCCCTCCGGTCAGATCGAGTTCGATCCCGTAGTGGTGGACGTCGAGGAGCTTGGCACGGGTCTGCGCTTCGTCGCGCGTCAGTACGGACATGAGGACATGCTGCCCGATGCCGCTGACAGGACACAGGGGTGGTCCGCTATATGCGTTTTGCCGCCGTCCGGTCACGGGCCGGGGGTCAGTGGTATTCCTGGGTCCCGCTGGGCTCGTGGGGTTCGCGTGGGTCCTTTCCGGGCTCCCGTCGGTCCTCACCCGGCTCGGGCGGGCCCTCCCGCGGTGGGCGTGGGTCCGGTTCGGGGCGGCGGCGGCCGGGGACGCGTCCGTCGGGGTGGGCGAGGGCGGGGTCCGGGGCGCGTTCCTTGACGAGGGCGCGCAGTTCGCGCAGCTCCGCTTCGAGGGCGTGGTGGCGGCGCTGGGCCTCGTACAGGTAGCGGACCTTGGTGCGCAGGGCCCAGGGGTCGACCGGCTTCATCAGGAGGTCGGCGACGCCGAGGGCGAAGGCGTTGGCGGTGAGCGCGGCGTCCGGGCCGAAGCCGGTGAGCAGGATGACGGGGATGTGCTGGGTCTGTTCCAGGCCCCGCAGGTAGCGGACCACGTCGAGGCCGCCGACGCCGGGCATGCGTACGTCGAGGAGGAGCAGGGCGACCTGGCCGCGCAGGACTTCTTTGAGCGCCTCGTCGCCGCCGGTGGCCCGCACGACCCGGTGGCCGAGCGGGGCCAGGACGTTCTCCAGGGCGTACAGGGTGTCCTCGTGGTCGTCGACGATGAGGATCTTGGCATCCGACGGCATGGCCCGGCGTCCCCTCGTTTGGGCATACCAGCTTATGCCCGTACGGTCGCGCGACGCGGGCCCGTGGCGATGGCTGAGTTGTTCGCCGGCGAGTACGGGCGTGGCGTGCTCGGCGGCGTCCACGGGCGTTGCGGGTGGGGCAGGAACTGTGCGGCAGTGCACAGCGCAGGATGCCCGCTGCGGACCCCTGGTGTCACTCCCCCGGGTGGGCCGTGGCGGTGCCCGCGTCGTCCGCGATGCGCTCGTGGTGCCGGATGACCTCGGCGATGATGAAATTCAGCAGTTTTTCGGCGAAGGCCGGATCCAGCTTCGCGTTCTCGGCGAGGCGGCGGAGCCGGGCGATCTGGTGCGCCTCGCGGGAGGGGTCGGCGGGCGGGAGCTGGTGGGCGGCTTTGAGGTGGCCGACCTGCTGGGTGCACTTGAAGCGCTCGGCGAGCATGTGGACGACGGCGGCGTCGATGTTGTCGATGCTGTCGCGCAGCCGGGCGAGTTCGGCGCCGACGGCGGGATCGACTTCCTGGGGCTTGCTGGTGCTCATGACGTCCAAGCGTACGTGGCCCGCGGGAGCCCGATCATGGGCGGCTCGGCCCGGCGGGCGACGGTGCCGTCCGAGTGGTGAACTGGCGGGAACGCGCGCCCGGTTCACCCCTTGTGAGCGGTGGAGGGGTGGCGGCTACGGCCGCGGGTCGGTGCGCGCCCGCGGAAGTGCGCGTCCTGGCGCCCGCTCCATTGGCCTGGGCCGCCCGCGCATTCCCGGGAGGACCGTCCGCGTCGGCCGGCCGGGTGCCGCGTGCGGACGCCCGCGACCGGGGGTCGCGGGCGCCGCTGATGCCGGTGCGGTACCCGTGCCAGTACCAAGTGCCCGTACTGGCACGGGTGCCGGTGGTGGTGGTGGTGCGATCGGTGGGCCATGAGTCCGTGACCCCGCCGGCCTGGGACCGGCGGGTCGGGTCACAGGCCGGCGGCGGCCCGCGCTATGTCGGCGGCGAAGGTCGAGACCTCGCTGTACACGCCGGGGTACCCGGGTTCCGCGCAGCCCTGGCCCCAGCTGACGATCCCGACCTGGAGGTAGGCGCCCGTGTCGTCCTTGCGGAACATGGGGCCGCCGGAGTCTCCCTGGCAGGTGTCGACGCCGCCCTGGGTGACGAATCCGGCGCAGATCTCGTCGCTGGGGACGAGGTCGCTGCCGTACGCCTGCTGACAGGTGGCGTCGTCGACGAAGGGGACGGTGGCCTTGAGCAGGTAGCGCTGCTGTCCGCCGCCTTCGCGGGTGGCGCCCCAGCCGGCGATGGTGAAGTTCCCGTTGTTGTAGGCGGTGTTGGTGGCGAGCTTCAGGGTGGGCTGCTCGATGGGTTTGGCGAGTTTGATGAGGGCCCAGTCCTTGCCCTTGCCGTTGTAGCCGGGGGCCTGGAGCACCTTCGTCGACTTGACCTTGACGGCGGCCGAGCTCTGCAGGTCCACGACGCCGGCGGTGGCGGTGATGGAGGTGTTGTTGCCCGAGCCGTTCACGCAGTGAGCGGCGGTCAGGACGATGCTCTTGGTGTAGAGGGCTCCGCCGCAGCCCATGGAGAGGCGGACCATGAACGGGAACTCGCCCTGGGCGGCACGTGTCCCGCCGACGACGGGTTCGGGCGCGGCGTGCGCGGTCAGTGGCTGCAGGGACACGGCGGCGAGCGCGACCGCGCCGACGGCGAGCAGTCTTCTGAGGACGCCGGGCTTCTTGAGAGACTTCAACGTGCTTCCTTTCGTGGGGGGTTGTCCGCATGGCAGGCACACAGGAACCGCTTCATGGCATGGACCTGCCAAGCTGGTGGGGATTATGGGGACCGGCCGCCGTACCGGGCAAGAGCGGCATTCCGGCCAGTTGCCGCCGGGCCCGACCCGCTCCCCGCCTCCGCTCCCCCGCCACCGGGAGGAACCCCGTTTACAGTGGAGAGGAGTTCCGGCTTCTGGGGGTGCGGGCGTGGCGAACGGCGGACCCGTCCAGCACGGTTTCCCGCATCTGGACACGGTGCGGGCGTCGATCACCGCTCTCTACAAGCGGCTCTCGTACGACACGATCCACACCTTCGCGACCAGCGTGGCCCCGGCCGACGTGGCCTTCGCCGACATCGACGACCTGCATCTGGGCGCTCAGCGCGTGGCCCGCGAGATGGTGCGGCACTACCGGCTGCCGGACGCCCGGATGATCGTCGGCTTCCGCGAGATGACCCATGCGGCGCACGTCGAACTCGCCGCGGGGCCCGAGTACTTCATCGAACTGAACGACCGCTTCCGCACCCACCGCAGGGACATCGGCGCCGCCCTCGCCCACGAGGTGATGCACGTCTATCTGCACCGCCTCGACCTCTCGTTCCCCGGCACCCGCGACGACGAGATCCTCACCGACACGGCGGCGGCCTATCTCGGCGCGGGCTGGCTCCTCCTCGACGCCTACCGCGAGGACAGCGCGTCCTCGCAGAAGCTCGGCTATCTGACCCCCGAGGAGTTCGGCTACGTCCTCGCCAAGCGCGCCACGGTCTTCGGCGAGGACCCCTCGGTGTGGTTCACCAGCCCGCAGGCGTACACCGCGTACACCAAGGGCATGGCACAGGCCCGCAGCGACGAGGAGCAGCCTCCGCTGACCGCGGCGGGCTGGGCGGGCCGCCGCCGCTACGCCAGGGACCGCCGCCACGCGCAGGACCACCGCGCCCCCGACCACTCCGGTGTCGCCTACACCTTCGCGCCCGACGGCCGCGGCCCGCTGCGCGTCTCCTTCCCGTGCCCGACCTGCCACCAGCGCATCAGGGTGCCGGTACGCGGCCGGGTCCGGGCGCGGTGCGGGCTGTGCCGGACGGTGCTGGAGTGCGACACGTAGACGATGCCGGAGCGCGGGAGGCCGACGGTGGCGGAGTGCCCGCACCGGGGGCGGGCCGTGTGCGGGCCGAGGAGGCGAGGACTACCGACGCGTGGGCGGAGGTGAGGCAGAACACCCCGAAAGCCTTTGCCTCGCGCGTCCCCGGCGAGTGAGGGTCGAAGGATGAGCGCGAACGACCCCACCGCACGGCTCTTCCCCGCCCTGTACGAGGGGGACGAGGACGCGGTCGTACGGCTGCTGCGCGCCGGGGTGAGCGCCGAGGCGGTCGACGAGGACGGCCAGAGCGCCTTGTACGTCGCGGCGGTGAGTGACCGGCCCGGCATCGTCCGGCTGCTGCTGGCCACGGGTGCCGACCCCGACCGCCTCAGCCTGGGCACGGACGCTCCCCTGTGCGGTGCGGCCTGCGGTGGTCATACGGAGGTGGTCCGCGCCCTGCTCGCGGCCGGGGCGAACCCGGACACCGTGGAGGCGTTCGGTTTCACCGCGCTGACCTGGGCGCTGCGGCGGGGGCACACCGCGGTGACGCGGGCGCTCCTCGCGGCGGGCGCGGACCCGGACCGGCCGGGACCGGCGGGCGAGCCCCCGCTGGTGACGGCCGCGCACCGGGGTTCCACCGGCTGTGTGCGGGATCTGCTCGCGCACGGGGCGGGCGCGCGGGGCGAGGCGCTGGCGGAGGCCCGCCGCCTGCTCGGTGTGGGCGTCGAGACCGAGCTCCTCGCGGGTCTCGCCCGCGCGCACGGCCCCGGCCACCCCTCGGTCACCCACCGCCGTCCGTCCCCCGAGGGCGTGACGGTCGAGGTCCAGCTCCTCGACGTCCAGGGACGGCCCTTCGCGGGCGACGACCTCCAGACCGGCCACGCGGAGATCGTCACCGTGCTGAAGGCGAGTACGACACGCCCCCGGCGCTGAACGTCCGGCGGGCCAGGCGCGGTACGGCCGCACGCGCACCATTTCCTGGACGGATGCGCCGGACCCTCGCCGGGGGCCGCCGGCCGTCCAGAAGTCCCCGCCTCCGTCCACGCGGAGGGCGTCGCCCCACGCGGAGCCACCACCTCCGTCCCTGGCAAGACGGCCGCCAGCCGTCCAAGAGGCCCGCCCCGGCCGAGAGCGCCTGCCGCGGAGGAGACCCCGCCGCCGAGCCGACCGGGGACCCGGGCGGGACACGCCGGGCGTCCTAGCGCGCGCCGTACACCGCCCCCGGGGTCTCCGCCTCCGTGAGGAGTCTGCGGGCCGTCTCGCCCGCTTGCGCCGGGGTCCAGCGGGCCCCCTTGTCGGCGCTCGGGCCCGGCCGCCAGCCCTCCATCACCGTGATCCGGCCGCCCTCGGTCTCGAAGACGCGGCCGGTGACCCCGGCGCTCGCGGCCGATCCGAGCCAGACGACGAGCGGCGAGACATTGCCGGGGGCCATCGCGTCGAATCCGCTTCCCGGGGCGGACATGGTGTCGGCGAAGGTCCGCTCGGTCATCCGGGTGCGGGCGGCCGGGGCGATGGCGTTGACCTGGACGCCGTACCGTCCCAGTTCGGCCGCCGCGACCAGCGTCAGAGCGACGATGCCTGCTTTGGCGGCGCTGTAGTTGCCCTGCCCGGCCGACCCCAGCAGGCCTGCCCCGCTGCTGGTGTTGACGACCCTGGCGTCGGGCGCGCGGCCCGCCTTCGCCTCCGCCCGCCAGTGTGCCGCGGCCTGTCTGAGCGGCAGGAAGTGTCCCTTCAGGTGGACCCGCATCACCGCGTCCCAGTCGTCCTCGTCGAGGTTGACGAGCGTCCGGTCGCGCAGGAACCCGGCGTTGTTGACGAGCGTGTCGAGTCGCCCGTACGCCTCCAGGGCGGTGCGGACCAGGGACGCGGCGCCCTCGGTCGTCGCGATGTCCCCGCCGTGGGCCACCGCCTCACCGCCCGCCGCGGAGATCTCCTCGGCCACCCGCCGGGCCGGGCTGTCGGGTCCGGGGGTGCCGTCGAGGCCGACGCCGAGGTCGTTCACCACGAGCCGGGCGCCCTCTGCGGCGTACGCCAGCGCGTGCGCCCGGCCGAGCCCGCGGCCCGCGCCCGTGACGATCACGACCCGCCCCTCACACAGCGATCGTGCGCTCATCCCACTTCTCCCTGCTGGTCCTTGTTGGCGGTGGCGGCGTCGAGGAAGGCGGGCCGTTCGCCGCCTCCGTGGACGAGGATCGAGGCGCCGCTGATGTACGCGGCGGCGTCCGAGGCGAGGAAGACTGCGGCGGCACCGATGTCGGACGGCCGGGCGAGGCGGCCCAGCGGGACGGTGCGGGCGACGGCGGCGACGCCGTCCTCGCCGCCGTAGTGCAGATGGGCCAGTTCGGTGCGGACCATGCCGACGACCAGGGTGTTGACCCGGATCTCGGGCGCCCACTCGACGGCCATGGAACGCGCCAGGCTCTCCAGTCCGGCCTTGGCCGCGCCGTAGGCCGCTGAACCGGGCGAGGGCCGCGACCCGCTCACGCTGCCGATCATCACGATCGAGCCGCGGGCCCGCCTGAGGTGTTCGTACGCGGCGATCGACGCGGTGAGCGGGGCGGTGAGGTTGAGCTCGATGACCCGGGCGTGCCGCTCGGCGTCGGCCTCGGCGAGGGGCCGGTAGGGGGCGCCGCCCGCGTTGTTGACCAGGACGTCGAGCCGGGGCAGGGAATCGAAGAAGGTCTGCACGGCGGCCGGGTCGCGCAGGTCGACGGGGACGAAGTCGGCCTGTTCGAACGGGACTTCGGGGGGCCGTCGGGCGCAGATCACGACGTGCGCGCCCGCCTGCGTGAAGGCCCGTGCGATGCCTGCCCCGACGCCTCGGGTGCCTCCGGTGACGACGACGGTCCGGCCGCCGAGGTCCGCGGCGGCGGCTCCGCAATCCAGGGTGTCCGGGTTGTCCACAGGGCCTCCCGCGCGGCCGCGATCGCTGCTAGCTTCGCATCACACCTAACAAACGTTTGGTGGAAAGGTAGCTGATGTGCCCATGGGTGTCTCCACCTCGTCCCCGGAAAAGGGGATTTCCGTCGTCACGGTCGACTTCCCGCCGGTGAACGCGCTGCCGGTGCGGGGCTGGTTCGACCTGGCCGACGCCGTGCGCGCGGCGGGCAGCGACCCCGGGGTCCGCTGTGTCGTCCTGAGATCCGAGGGGCGCGGCTTCAACGCGGGCGTCGACATCAAGGAGATGCAGCGCGACACCACCGGTCACGGCGCGCTGATCGGCGCCAACCGCGGCTGCGCGGAGGCCTTCGCGGCGGTGTACGAGTGCGAGGTGCCCGTGGTCGCGGCGGTGCACGGCTTCTGCCTGGGCGGCGGCATAGGACTGGTGGGGAACGCGGACGCGATCGTGGCGAGCGAGGACGCCACCTTCGGCCTGCCCGAGCTGGACCGCGGCGCGCTCGGCGCGGCCACGCATCTGGCCCGTCTCGTCCCCCAGCATCTGATGCGGGCCCTGTACTACACCTCGCGCACGGCGACGGCGGCCGAGCTGCACACGCACGGCTCGGTGTGGCGGGTCGTACCGCGGGCGGAACTGCGGGCCGCCGCGCTGGAGCTGGCGCGCGAGATAGCGGCCAAGGACGGACACCTCATCCGGCTCGCCAAGGCCGCCATCAACGGCATCGACCCCGTCGACGTGCGCCGCAGCTACCGATTCGAGCAGGGCTTCACCTTCGAGGCCAATCTCGCGGGCGTGGCCGACCGCGTCCGCGACACCTTCGGCAAGGAGGGACCCCGGTGAGCGACAAGACCATGTCGGCGCGGGACGTCGTCGGCAGGCTGGAGAGCGGGATGACCCTCGGCATCGGCGGCTGGGGCTCGCGCCGCAAGCCGATGGCCCTGGTGAGAGCGCTGCTCCGCTCCGAGATCACCGATCTCACCGTCGTCGCGTACGGCGGCCCGGACGTCGGCCTGCTCGCCGCCGCGGGACGGATCCGCTCCCTGGTCACCGCCTTCGCGACGCTCGACTCCATCCCGCTGGAACCGCACTACCGCGCGGCCCGCGAACGCGGCGCCTTCGAGCTGACGGAGGTGGACGAGGCGATGTTCATGTGGGGGCTGCACGCGGCGGCGAACCGGCTGCCGTTCCTGCCGGTGCGCGCCGGGCTCGGCTCGGACGTGATGCGGGTCAACCCGGGCCTGCGGACGGTCACTTCGCCGTATCCCGACGCGGCCACCGGGGTGCGGGAGGAACTCGTCGCGATGCCCGCCCTGCGGCTGGACGCGGCGCTGGTCCACATGAACCGGGCGGACCGCCTGGGCAACGGCCAGTACCTGGGCCCCGACCCGTACTTCGACGATCTGTTCTGCGAGGCCGCGGACACGGCGTACGTCTCCTGCGAGCGGATCGTCGACACGGCGGAGCTGACCAAGGAGGCCGCGCCGCAGACCCTGCTGCTCCAGCGGTCGTCCGTGACGGGCGTGGTGGAGGCGCCGAACGGCGCGCACTTCACGTCGTGCGTCCCTGACTACGGGCGGGACGAGGCCTTCCAGCAGATGTACGCGGCCACGCCCTACGCCGCGTTCGCCGAGCGGTTCCTCGGCGGCGACGAACCCGCCTATCAGAGCGCCGTCCAGGCCTGGCGGAAGGAGCGGGACCAGTGAGCGCCGGCCGAGCCGAATACTGCGTGATCGCCTGTGCCGAGGCGTGGCGGGACGACGGCGAGGTGCTCGCCAGCCCCATGGGCCTGATCCCCTCCATCGGCGCCCGGCTGGCCCGGCACACCTTCTCGCCCGATCTGCTGCTGACCGACGGCGAGGCGCTGCTCGTCGGCCCGGACGGCACGCCGGAGGGCTGGCTGCCGTACCGCAGACATCTGACCGCGGTGACCGGCGGGCGGCGGCACGTGATGATGGGCGCGAGCCAGATCGACCGCTTCGGGAACCAGAACATCTCCTGCGTCGGCGACTGGTCCCGGCCCCGGCGCCAGCTCCTCGGCGTTCGTGGGGCCCCGGTCAACACCCTGAACAATCCGACCAGTTACTGGATCCCGAAGCACTCCCCGCGTGTCTTCGTGGAGCGGGTCGACATGGTGTGCGGGGTGGGGTACGACCGGGCCGCCGCCGCGGGTCCGAGCGCGACCCGCTTCCATCGGCTGCCCCGGGTGGTGACCGACCTCGCCGTCCTCGACTTCGCCACGCCCGACCATGCGATGCGGCTGGTGTCCGTGCATCCGGGTGTGACCGCCGAGCAGGTCGGGGAGGCGACCGGGTTCGAGCTGGTGATCCCGGACGAGGTGCCGTTCACCCGCGAACCGACGGCGCGGGAGCTGGAGTTGATCCGCACGGTGCTCGACCCGAAGGGCCTGCGGAACAGGGAGGTGCCCGATCCGGAGCGCGCCGCGCGGGACCGGGGCACACCCGGCAGGGGCGTCCCCGGTGGTCCGGGCGGGGGCGGGCGCTGATGGAGACCGCGCTGACGGCGCTCGTCGGTGTCCGGCACCCCATCGTGCAGACCGGTATGGGCTGGGTGGCGGGGCCCCGTCTGGTCTCGGCGACGGCGAACGCGGGCGCGCTGGGCATCCTGGCCTCCGCGACGATGACACTCGACCAGCTCCGCGACGCGGTGCGGGAGGTCAGGTCCCGTACGGACCGGCCCTTCGGTGTGAATCTGCGCGCCGACGCCGGGGACGCCGGCGACCGGGTGCGGATCATCGTGGAGGAGGGTGTGCGCGTCGCGTCGTTCGCGCTCGCGCCCTCCCGTGAGCTGATCGCCTCGCTGAAGGCGGCGGGCGTGGTCGTCGTGCCGTCCGTCGGTGCCCGGCGGCACGCCGAGAAGGTGGCGGCCTGGGGTGCCGACGCGGTGATCGTGCAGGGCGGGGAGGGCGGCGGGCACACCGGGGAGGTGGCGACGAGCGTGCTGCTGCCGCAGGTGGTGGACGCCGTGGACATCCCGGTGGTGGCGGCGGGTGGCTTCTTCGACGGGCGGGGGCTGGTGGCGGCGCTGGCCTACGGCGCGTCGGGCATCGCGATGGGCACGCGTTTCCTGCTGACCTCCGACTCGACCGTCCCCGACGCGGTGAAGGCGAGGTATCTGGCGGCGACGGTGAAGGACGTCACCGTGACGAGGGCCGTCGACGGGCTGCCGCACCGGATGCTGCGCAGTGACCTGGTCGACGCGCTGGAGCGGGCAGGCCGTACCAGGGCACTCGTCCAGGCCGTGCGCCGGGCGGCCGGGTTCCGGCGGATATCCGGCTTGTCCTGGTCCCGGGTGATCCGCGACGGCCTCGCCATGAAGCACGGCAAGGACCTGTCCTGGAGCCAGGTCCTGCTCGCCGCCAACACCCCGATGCTCCTCAAGTCGTCGATGGTGGACGGCCGGACGGACCTGGGGGTGATGGCGTCGGGCCAGGTCGCGGGGGTCATCGAGGATCTCCCGTCGTGCGCGGAACTGGTCGAGCGGGTGATGGCGGAGGCGGGGGCCGCTCTCCGCAGTCTTCCGGCGGATCCTTTGTGTACACAGTCCGGTGTACACTCACGCCATGACCGAGACGCTGAGCATCCGCGAGGCCCGTGCGCGACTGGCCGAGATCCTGAGTAACGCCGAGGTCGGCGAAGTCACGGTGATCACCCGCAAAGGCGAACGAGTCGGTGCCGTCGTGCCGATAGCGGTTCTGGACGCCGTCGAGGAGGCAGCCGACCAGATGCTCGCGCGAGAAGCAGCCGCGCATCTCGACGAGCCCACAGTCTCCATGGCCGACCTTCTGGCCGACCTGTTCAGTGATGACCAGGGCGCCGCATGAAGTATGCATTCAGGTTCACCGTCACCGCCCAGCGACAGCTTCGCGATCTCGACCGGACCAGCGCCATGCGCATTCTCACCGCCCTGACGCGCCTGGGCGACGACCCTTACCGTGAAGATGCGGACGTCAAGAAGCTCGCGGGGCATGAGGGTCTGTACCGGCTGCGTGTCGGGGATTTCCGTGTCGCCTACCGGATCGACAACGGCCGGCTGATCATCCTTGTGGTCAAGGTCGGCAATCGTCGCGACGTGTACCGCTCTCTCTGAGCGCCGGTCCTCACGCGGGCGCTCTCCTGCGAGGGGCGCCCGCAGGAGAGCCGTCGGCGCCCCTCGGTGATCGTGTGGGTCGTCAGAGCCGTTCGATGATCGTCACGTTCGCCTGGCCGCCGCCCTCGCACATCGTCTGGAGGCCGAAGCGGCCGCCCGTGCGCTCCAGTTCGTGCAGCAGGGTCGTCATGAGGCGTACGCCCGTGGCGCCGAGCGGGTGCCCGAGGGCGATCGCGCCGCCGTTGACGTTGACCTTCTCCGGGTCGGCGCCGGTCTCCTTGAGCCAGGCGAGGACGACGGGGGCGAACGCCTCGTTGATCTCGACGAGATCGAGGTCGCCGATGGACATGCCGGTCTTCTTCAGGGCGTACGCGGTGGCCGGGATGGGGGCCGAGAGCATCCGGATGGGGTCCTCGCCGCGCACGGAGAGGTGGTGCACGCGGGCGCGGGGGGTCAGGCCGTGTTCGCGGACCGCCCGCTCGGAGGCGAGCAGCATCGCGGCGGCGCCGTCGGAGACCTGGGAGGAGCAGGCGGCGGTGATGGTGCCGCCCTCGACGACCGGGTTCAGGGCCGCCATCTTCTCCAGGGTGGTGTCCCGGCGGGGACCCTCGTCGGCCGTGACGTCGCCGTGGGCGACGCTCTCGCGGGCGAAGCGGCCCTCGTCGAGGGCGCGGATCGCCCGCTGGTGGGAGCGGAGGGCGAACTCCTCCTGGTCGCGGCGGCTGATGCCCCATTTGGCGGCGATGAGTTCGGCGCCGTGGAACTGGTTGACGGGACGGTCGCCGTAGCGGGCGTGCCAGCCCTCGCTGCCCGCGAAGGGGCCCTCGGTGAGGCCGAGTGGTTCGGCGGCCCGGCGGGAGGCGAAGGCGATGGGGATCTGGCTCATGTTCTGCACGCCGCCGGCGACGACCAGGTCCTGCGTGCCGGACAGGACGCCCTGGGCGGCGAAGTGCACGGCCTGCTGGGAGGACCCGCACTGCCGGTCGACGGTGACCCCCGGGACCTCCTCCGGCAGCCCGGCCGCCAGCCAGCTCGTGCGGGCGATGTCCCCGGCCTGCGGCCCGACCGTGTCCAGGCAGCCGAAGACGACGTCCTCGACGGCCGCCGGGTCCACGCCGGACCGTTCGACCAGGGCGTTGAGCACGTGCGCGCCGAGGTCGGCCGGGTGGACGGCGCTCAGTCCTCCCCGGCGCCGCCCGACGGGCGTGCGGACCGCTTCGACGATGTAGGCCTCTGCCATGACGACTCCCTTGCGGACGTGGGTGGTTCGCGGCTGTTCGCTTACGGCTCCTCGCGGACGGAGATGCCGTCGAGCACCATCGACAGGTACTGCCGGGCGATCTCCTCCGGGCTGTGCTGCCCGCCGGGCCGGTACCAGGAGGCGGCGACCCACACGGTGTCGCGCACGAACCGGTAGGTGAGCCGGATGTCGAGGTCGGCGCGGAAGACCTGGGCGTCCACTCCGCGTTCCAGCGTGCTCAGCCACGCCTTCTCGAAGTTGCGCTGGGATTCGGCGAGGAAGGCGAAGCGCTGCTGTGCGGCGAGGTGCCGGGCCTCCTTCTGGTAGATCGCGACGGCCGCTCGGTGCCGGTCGATCTCCCGGAAGGACTCGGTGACCAGGGCCTCCAGGGTTTCCCGGGGGCCGAGTCCGGCGTCCAGGACGGTGTCGTAGCCGTCCCAGAGCTCGTCGAGGAAGGTCCGCAGGATCTCCTCCAGCATCGATTCCTTGGAGTCGAAGTGGTAGTAGAGACTGCCCGCGAGCATCCCGGCCTCGTCCGCGATCTTGCGTACGGTGGTGGCGTTGTAGCCCTGTTCGGCGAACACCTCGGCGGCGGTGCCGAGCAGTTCGCGGCGGCGCTCCGGGGTGGCGGTCACCTGGGGCTTCTTCTTGGTAGGCACACGGTCATTCTCGTCCTAGGCGTGCTGGCTGCTCACGGACACGACCTCGCCGGTCAGATACGAGGAGTAGCCGGAGGCGAGGAACACGATCACGTTGGCCACCTCCCAGGGTTCGGCGTACCGGCCGAAGGCCTCGCGGGCGGTGAGTTCCTCCAGCAGTTCGGGAGTGGTGACCTTCACCAGGTGCGGGTGCATGGCGAGGCTGGGCGAGACGGCGTTGACGCGCACCCCGTAGGCGGCGGCCTCGATCGCGGCGCAGCGGGTGAGCGCCATGACGCCCGCCTTCGCGGCGGCGTAGTGGGCCTGTCCGGACTGGGCGCGCCAGCCGACGACGGAGGCGTTGTTGACGACGACTCCGCCCTCGCCGCGCTCCTTGAGCCGGCGCAGTGCCGCGCGGGTGCAGCGGAACGTGCCGTTCAGGGTCACGTCGAGGACCTTGGACCACTGCTCGTCGGTCATGTCGACCAGGGGTGAGGTTCCGCCGAGGCCCGCGTTGTTGACGACGACGTCCAGTCGGCCGTGGAGGGCGGCGGCGGTGTCGAAGAGTGCCTGGACCTGGTCCTCGGCGGTGACGTCGCAGGGCAGCGCGGCCACCTGGCCGGGGCCGAACTCGGCGGCCAGGCTCTCGGCGGTCTCCTTGAGCCGGCGGGGGTGCGCGTCGCTGATCAGGACGCGGGCGCCCTCCTCCAGGAACCTGCGTGCCGTGGCCCCGCCGATGCCGGCGCCCGCCGCGGCGGTGATGACGGCGGTGCGGCCCTTCAGCAGCCCGTGCCCGGACACGTACGCCGGACTCTCGACGTCGCTCATGCTCCCAAGCTAACCTACCAAACACTTGTTAGGGAAGCTCCGTCACTCCCGGAGCCAGCCGCCGTCCGGAGCCCGCCGCCGAAAGGTGCCGACGATGGATCTCACCCGCTCCCCCGCCGACGAGGCGTTCCGCGCCGAGGCCCGCGCCTGGCTCGTCGCCCATGTCCCGGCGGTTCCCCTGCCCTCCTTGGAGACCGCGGAGGGCTTCGCCGCGCACCGCGGGTGGGAGGCCGAACTGGCGGCGGACCGCTGGTCGGTGGTGTCCTGGCCGTCGGCGTACGGCGGCCGGGACGCGGACCTGATGCGCTGGCTGGCCTTCGAGGAGGAGTACCACGCTGCGGGCGCGCCCGGCCGGGTCGGGCAGAACGGCGTCAGCCTCCTCGCGCCGACCCTCTTCGACCACGGCACCCCCGAGCAGCGCGCGCGGGTGCTGCCGCCGATGGCGACGGGCGAGGTGGTCTGGGCGCAGGCGTGGTCCGAGCCCGAGGCCGGTTCGGACCTGGCCTCGCTGACCTCGCGGGCCGTGCGCGCGGACGGCGGCTGGCGGTTGAGCGGACAGAAGACCTGGTCGTCGCGGGCCGCGTTCGCCGACCGCGCGTTCGGCCTGTTCCGCAGCGAGCCGGGGCCGGCGAAGCCCCAACAGGGCCTGACGTATCTGATGTTCGACCTGCTCGCTCCGGGCGTCACGGTCCGGCCCATCGGGCGCCTGGACGGCAAGCCGGCCTTCGCGGAGCTGTTCCTGGACGAGGTCTTCGTCCCCGACGAGGACGTGATCGGGGAACCGGGGCAGGGCTGGCGCGTGGCGATGTCGACGGCGGGCAACGAACGCGGCCTGACGCTGCGTTCACCGGGCCGCTTCCTGGCCGCCGCGGACCGGCTTGCCGCGTTGTGGCGCACCCACGGCGACCCGTCCGACACGGCGCTGCGCGACAGGGTGGCCGACGCGGTGATCGGCGCTCGCGCCTACCAGTTGTTCACGTACGCCAATGCCTCCCGGTTCCTGGAAGGGGAGCGCATCGGGCCGGAGTCCAGCCTGAACAAGGTGTTCTGGTCGGAGCTGGACATCGCGCTGCACGAGACGGCGCTCGATCTGCTGGGCACCGAGGGCGAGTCGGCGGACACCGAGTGGTCCGAGGGGTATGTCTTCTCGCTCGCGGGCCCGATCTACGCGGGCACCAACGAGATCCAGCGCGACATCGTCGCCGAGCGGCTGCTCGGCCTTCCGAAGGGCCGCCGCTGATGCGCTTCCTCCTCGACACCGAGCAGCGCGCCTTCGCCACCTCCCTGGACGCGATGCTGAGGTCCGCGGACACGCCGTCGGCGGTACGGGCGTGGGCGGGCGGCGACCACGGTCCCGGCCGGGCGCTGTGGTCGCGGCTCGCCGACGCGGGGGTCTTCGCGCTGGCCGTCCCGGAGGGGTACGAGGGGGTGGGCCCGCTGCCCGTCGAACTGGCGGTCGCGTTCGTCGAGTTGGGGCGGCACGCGGTTCCGGGTCCGGTGGTGGAGACGGTCGCGGCGGCCGTTCTGCTGGGCGAGCTGGACGCGTCGGGCGAGCCGGGCCCGGCCGAGCGGCTGCTGCCGGGGCTGGCCTCGGGCAAGGGCGTCGCCACGCTCGTCCGGGCGGGCGGGTACGCGCTGGACGCGGACGCGGCGACGGTACTGCTCGCGGTGGACGGCGACGCTCTGCGGCTCGCGCCCGGCCACGGCCCCGTGCGCGCGTCCACGGACCCGGCCCGGCGGCTCGCCCGGCCGGAGACGGGCGGCGAACTCCTGGCCGCAGGACCGCTGGTCACCCGCGCCGCGGACCGGGCCCTGGCCTGGGCCCGGCTCGCCACCGCCGCCCAGGCCCTCGGGGTCGGCCTCGCGCTCCTCGACCGGACCGTCGAATACGCCAGGCGGCGCACGCAGTTCGGTGTTCCCATCGGCTCGTTCCAGGCGGTCAAGCACCGGCTCGCGGACGCCATGATCGCCCTGGAGTTCGTGCGCCCGCTGCTGTTCGGGGCCGCGCTGTCGATGGCACCGGGGGACGTGGCCGCCGCGAAGGTCACGGCGGGCGAGGCCGGGTACGCCATGGCCCGGACGGCGTTGCAGCTGCACGGCGCGATCGGTTACACGGCCGAGTACGACCTGTCGCTCTGGTTCACCAGGGCCCGTGCCCTGCGGACGGCCTGGGGCACCCCGGCCGAGTGCAGGGCCGAGGCGCTGGCCGGTCTCAGTGGTGCTCGTCCCCGCTCGTGAGCTCCCGGTACTCCTCGGCTGTCGGCTTCGGGATCCGGGTGCCGGGCCCGTACAGGGCGCGGGCCAGCCGGGCGCGCAGCCTGCGGGCCGGGCCGATCCGGCGGGCCACGCCGTTCGCGTCGACGAGCGGGCCGACCTCGTAGGGCGGCGCCTGTTCGTGCTGGGTGAGGGTGAACCGCTGTGCCGGGGTGAGGGGTTCGTGGACCTCGACGTACTCGCCGTGCGGCAGCATCTTGATCAGACCCGACTCGCGGCCGTGCAACACCTTGTCCCGGTCGGCGCGTTGCAGCCCCAGACAGACCCGCTTCGTGACGACGTAGGCGAGTGCGGGTCCGGCGAAGACGGCGACGCGGACGAACCAGGTGATCGCGTTGATCGACAGATGGAAATGGGTGGCCCACAGGTCGTTGCCGCCACCGACCAGCAGGACGGCGTACAGCGTCAGCCAGGCGACGCCGAGCGCGGTGCGGGTGGGCACGTTGCGCGGCCGGTCCAGGATGTGGTGCTCGCGCCGGTCCCCGGTGACCCATGCCTCGATGAACGGGTAGACCGCGATGGCGGTCATGATGAGCGGGAAGAGCGAGAACGGGATGAAGACGCCCAACTGGAGTGTGTGGCCGAAGGCGTTGATCTCCCATCCCGGCATCACCCGGATCAGGCCTTCGGAGAAGCCGAGGTACCAGTCGGGCTGGGCGCCGGTGGTCACGAGGTCGGGACGGTAGGGCCCGAAGGCCCACACGGGGTTGACGGTGGCGATCGCCCCCATGATCGCCAGGACCCCGAAGACCAGGAAGAAGAAGCCGCCGGCCTTGGCCATGTAGACCGGCATGAACGGCATGCCGACGACCGACTTCTGGTCGCGTCCGGGCCCCGGGTACTGCGTGTGCTTGTGGTGGAAGACCAGGATCAGATGGGCGACGACCAGTCCCAGCATGATGCCCGGCAGCAGCAGCACATGGACGGGGAAGAACCTCGGGATGATGTCGTGCCCCGGGAACTCCCCGCCGAACAGGAAGAAGGAGATGTACGTCCCCACGACCGGGATCGACAGGATGGCGCCCTGGGCGAAGCGGACGCCGGTGCCGGAGAGCAGGTCGTCGGGGAGCGAATAGCCGGTCAGGCCGGTGATGAGGCCGAGCATCAGCAGGGTCCAGCCGAACAGCCAGTTGACCTCGCGCGGCTTGCGGAACGCGCCGGTGAAGAACACCCGCATCATGTGGACGAGCATCCCGGCGAGGAAGACGAGCGCCGCCCAGTGGTGGATCTGCCGGATCAGCAGTCCGCCGCGCACGTCGAAGCTGATGTGGAGCGTGGACTCGTACGCCCGCGTCATGGTGATGCCGCTCAGCGGGACGTACGAGCCGTGGTAGACGACCTCGACGCCGCTCGGTTCGAAGAACAGGGTGAGATAGACACCGGTGAGGATCAGGACGAGGAAGCTGTAGAGGCAGACCTCGCCCAGCATGAACGACCAGTGGTCCGGAAACACCTTGCGCATATTGGCCTTGGCCAGCGAGTACACGCCCAGCCGTCCGTCGGCCCAGTCGGCGAGCCGCTCGCCCTTGCCGGTCTCCGCCGCCCGGCGGGCCCGGGTGGTCCCCGTACCGCCGGACTCCTGTGAAGTCCCGGTCCCGGGAGCTCCGTTCACCGGCGCTCCGGTCCTCCGGCCGGAGCCGGTCTCTCGTGCTCCCATACGCCGCTCCCCTCGGCCCCCCAGGGTGGCACGCCGCCCGGCCGAAGCCAACGGGGCGTCAGGGGCGGGGATTCGGGGCGTCCGGGGCCTGTGACGCGACGGCTTCCGGCCGTACGGGCTCCCGTCGCGCGCGGTGCGAGATCCCCGGGATCACGCCGGGCCACCGGCGGGCCGGCTCGCGGTTCCGGCCGGGCCCGCCCTCGACCCTGCCGTTCCCCGCCGGGCGCCGTGTCGCTATTTTGATCTTCGCCGTCCCCACCGGCTCACCGTTGCCTTTCACCCGTGCGTTCCGAGGAGCCGGCTGTGGAGTCCGAGTCCGCCGTCACCACCTGTTACCGCCACCCCAAGGTGGAGTCGCATGTGCGCTGCACCCGCTGCGACCGCTACATATGCCCGAGCTGCATGCGCGAGGCGGCCGTCGGCCACCAGTGCGTGGAGTGCGTGAAGGAGGGCGCCAGGTCCGTCCGGCGGGCCCGCACGGCCTTCGGGGGCCGGATCTCCACGGTGCCGGCGGTGACGTACGCCCTCATCGGCCTCAATCTGCTGGCCTATCTGGCCGAGTTGCTGCGCTCGTCGGTGGTGGACCGGTTCGAGATGCTCGGCGCGGGTCTGGTGGACGGGGACGGGGTCCACTACTTCTGGGACGCCGCGCACTCCCCCGAGTACCACGCGGAGGGCCTGGTCGACGGGGAGTGGTACCGGCTGCTGACCGGCGCGTTCCTGCATCTGCCGCCCACCGAGGGCACCTTCGGGATCGCTCACATCGTGATGAACATGTTCGCGCTGTGGAACATCGGCCGGACCGTCGAGGCCCAGCTCGGCCGGGTCCGCTATCTGGCGCTGTATCTGCTGTCGGCGCTCGGCGGCTCGGTGCTCGTGCTGCTCATCGCACCGAACGAGCCCACGCTCGGCGCGTCGGGCGCGATCTTCGGCATCGGTGCCGCGTACTACGTGATGGCGCGCCGGCTCGGCGTGGACATGCGCGGCGTCAACCGCTTCATGGGCGGCCTGCTGATCTGGCTGCTGATCTCGGCGGGGCTCACGTCCTGGCAGGGCCACCTGGGGGGTCTGCTGGCGGGCGGTGCCGTGACGGCCGCCTTCGCGTACGCTCCCCGCGGCCGTTGGCGGGCACCGGTCCAGGCGGCGGTGTGCGTGGGGCTTCTCGCCGGTCTGGTGGTCCTCGCGGTGCTGAAGGTGTCGGCGCTGAGAACCGGCGCGGTGTAGCGGCGGTTCTCACGACCTGAGCCGAGGACCCGTGTCCTGCCCGAATCCCCGCCCGAATGGCACAGACGTGCTGTACCCGTACGTCACCTCGGCCGGGGTCCTTACGCACAGCGTTCCTGCGTACCCTGTGCGTCATGAAACGTGCGGGTTGTCTGTTGATCGCCGTCGCCCCCGTGCTGGTGACGGCGACGGTCTACCTCGCCACGCCCGAGCACACGGCCACCGCCGACGCCAAGAACCCGGCGTCCGCTTCGAGGAAGGCCCCCGCGAAGGAGTCGGCCGAGGCCGGGCGGAAGACCGACAGCGAGATCGTCGCCGACGCGCCGCCCGGTCTGGCCGCCCCGGACAAGAAGGAGCTGGCCCAGGAGATCGTGGCGAGTGCCGAGAACTCCACGCTGAAGTGGCACGAGGCGTACGCCTACGTCGAGGACATCGGTGACGGCCAGGGCTACACGGCGGGCATCATCGGCTTCTGCACCGGCACCCACGACCTGCTCACCCTGGTCGAGCGTTACACCGAGGAGCACCCGGACAACGGGCTCGCCCGCTTCCTCCCGGCCCTGCGCAAGGTCGACGGCACGGACTCCCACGAGGGACTGGACCCGGGCTTCCCCGCGGCCTGGCGCCACGAGTCCGGCCTCGCCGCGTTCCGCGCGGCCCAGGACCACGAACGCGACAGCGTCTACTTCGACCCCGCCGTCCGGCTCGCCAAGCTCGACGGGCTCGGCACGCTCGGCCAGTTCATCTACTACGACGCCATGGTGATGCACGGTCCCGGCACCAGCGCCGACGGCTTCTACGGTCTGCGCGAACGCGCCCTGCGCGAGGCGAACCCGCCGTCCGAGGGAGGCGACGAGAAGGCGTACCTCGACATCTTCCTGGACATCCGCCGCGCGGCCATGAAGTCCAGGAACTCCTGGCACGACACCACCCGCATCGACACGGCCCAGCGCCGGTTCCTCTACGACGGGAACCTCGACCTGCACACCCCGCTGTGGTGGAAGGTGTACGGCGAGACGTACCACGTGCCGTAGGCGGGAACAGCCCGCGGGCATGCGGCGGCGCCTGCCAGGTCGTCCGGTCGGGGACAGTGAGGCAGGCGCCGTCTCGTGTTCCGCACGCCTTTGTGCGGGACGATTTCGGGTGACCCTCGGGTCACACGTTCAAGGGGTCGGACCGTTGAGGGGTCAGACCATCAGCGAGCGGTCCGTCGGACGGATCGGGGCCGGCAGGTCGCTCGCTCCGGTGAGGAAGCGGTCGACACCGCGGGCGGCCGAGCGGCCCTCCGCGATGGCCCAGACGATGAGGGACTGGCCGCGGCCCGCGTCACCGGCGACGTACACGCCGGGAACGTTGGTCGCGAAGTCGGCGTCGCGGGCGATGTTGCCGCGCTCGTCGAGCTCCAGACCGAACTGGGAGACCACACCGTTCTCCACGTCCGTGCCGGTGAACCCCATCGCCAGCGTCACCAGCTGGGCGGGGATCTTGCGCTCCGTGCCCGGCTTCTGGTTCAGCTTGCCGCCGGTGAACTCTACCTCGACCAGGTGCAGCCACTGGACGTTGCCGTCCTCGTCGCCCTCGAAGTGGGTGGTGTTGACGGAGTAGACCCGCTCACCGCCCTCCTCGTGCGCGGAGGTGACCTTGTAGAGCATCGGGAACGTCGGCCAGGGCTGGCCCGGGTTCCGCTCCTCGCCCGGCCGCGGCATGATCTCAAGCTGCGTGACCGAGGCCGCGCCCTGGCGGTGGGCGGTGCCCACGCAGTCCGCGCCCGTGTCGCCGCCGCCGATGACCACGACGTGCTTGCCCTCGGCGGTGATCGGGGGCGCCACGAAGTCGCCCTCCTGCACCTTGTTGGCCAGCGGCAGGTACTCCATGGCCTGGTGGATGCCGCTCAGCTCCCGCCCGGGGACGGGGAGGTCACGGGCGGTCGTCGCACCGGCGGCGATGACCACGGCGTCGTACCGCTTGCGCAGGTCCGTCGCCTTGAGGTCGCGGCCGATCTCGATGCCCGTGCGGAAGCGGGTGCCCTCCGCGCGCATCTGCTCGATGCGGCGGTTGATGTGCCGCTTCTCCATCTTGAACTCGGGGATGCCGTAGCGCAGCAGGCCGCCGATCCGGTCGGCGCGCTCGTACACCGCGACCGTGTGACCGGCCCGCGTGAGCTGCTGGGCGGCGGCGAGACCGGCGGGACCGGAACCGATGACCGCGACGGTCTTGCCCGACAGGCGCTCGGGGATCTGCGGGGCGACGTCGCCCGTGTCCCACGCCTTGTCGATGATCGAGACCTCGACGTTCTTGATGGTCACGGCGGGCTGGTTGATGCCGAGCACACACGCCGACTCGCACGGAGCGGGGCACAGCCGACCCGTGAACTCCGGGAAGTTGTTCGTGGCGTGCAGTCGCTCGGACGCGGCCTGCCAGTCCTCGCGGTACGCGTAGTCGTTCCACTCGGGGATCAGGTTGCCCAGCGGACAGCCGTTGTGGCAGAACGGGATACCGCAGTCCATGCAGCGCGAGGCCTGCTTGGAGATGATCGGGAGCAGCGAGCCCGGAACGTAGACCTCGTTCCAGTCCTTGAGGCGCTCCTCGACCGGCCGGGACCTGGCGACCTCACGGCCGTGGTTCAGAAAGCCCTTGGGATCAGCCATTGGTCGCCGCCTCCATCATCTTCTCGGTGATCTCGGACTCGTTGAGTCCGGCTCGCTCGGCGGCGTCCTTGGCGGCGAGCACTGCCTTGTAGGTGCTGGGAATGATCTTGCTGAAGCGCTCCACGGACACGGGCCACTCGGCGAGCAGCTTCTCGGCGACCGTCGAGGCGGTCTCCTCCGCGTGCCGCCGCACGACGTCGTGCAGCCACTGCCTGTCGGTGTCGTCGAGCTCCTCGACGGCGTCCGCGTTGCCGATGTTCACGTTGTCGCGGTCGAGGTCGATCACGTACGCGACACCGCCGGACATGCCGGCCGCGAAGTTGCGGCCCGTCTCGCCGAGGACGACGGCGCGGCCGCCGGTCATGTACTCGCAGCCGTGGTCGCCCACGCCCTCGGAGACCACGGTGGCGCCGGAGTTGCGGACGCAGAAGCGCTCGCCGGTGCGGCCGCGCAGGAAGAGCTCGCCGCCCGTCGCGCCGTACGCGATGGTGTTGCCCGCGATGGTCGAGAACTCGGCGAGGTGGTCGGCGCCCCGGTCGGGGCGGACGATCACCCGGCCGCCGGAGAGGCCCTTGCCGACGTAGTCGTTGGCGTCGCCCTCCAGGCGCAGCGTGATGCCGCGGGGCAGGAAGGCGCCGAAGGACTGGCCGGCCGAGCCCGTGAAGGTGATGTCGATGGTGTCGTCGGGCAGGCCCGCGCCACCGAACTTCTTCGTCACCTCGTGGCCGAGCATGGTGCCGACCGTGCGGTTGATGTTGCGGATCGCGACCTGGGCGCGGACCGGCTGGGCGTCGGTCGCGGAGTCCGCGGCGAGCGCGTCGGCGGCCAGCTTGATCAGCTCGTTGTCGAGCGCCTTCTCCAGGCCGTGGTCCTGCTCGATGACCTGGTGCAGGGAGGCGCCCTCGGGCAGTTCGGGCACGTAGAAGAGCGGGGACAGGTCCAGTCCCTGCGCCTTCCAGTGGGTGATGGCGCGCTCCACGTCGAGGTTCTCGGCGTGGCCGACGGCCTCTTCGATGGTGCGGAAGCCCAGCTCGGCGAGGATCTCGCGGACCTCTTCGGCGATGAACTTGAAGAAGTTGACGATGTACTCGGCCTTGCCGGCGAAACGCTCGCGCAGCACCGGGTTCTGGGTGGCGATGCCGACCGGGCAGGTGTCCAGGTGGCAGACGCGCATCATGACGCAGCCGGAGACGACGAGCGGCGCGGTCGCGAAACCGAACTCCTCGGCGCCGAGCAGCGCGGCGATGACGACGTCGCGGCCCGTCTTGAGCTGGCCGTCGGTCTGCACGACGATGCGGTCACGCAGGCCGTTGAGCAGCAGGGTCTGCTGGGTCTCGGCGAGGCCGAGCTCCCAGGGGCCGCCCGCGTGCTTGAGGGAGGTCAGCGGGGAGGCGCCCGTTCCGCCGTCGTGGCCGGAGATGAGGACGACGTCCGCGTGGGCCTTGGAGACACCCGCGGCGACCGTGCCGACGCCGACCTCGGAGACCAGCTTCACGTGGATGCGGGCCTGCGGGTTGGCGTTCTTGAGGTCGTGGATCAGCTGAGCCAGGTCCTCGATGGAGTAGATGTCGTGGTGCGGCGGCGGGGAGATCAGGCCGACACCCGGGGTGGAGTGACGGGTCTTGGCGACCCACGGGTAGACCTTGTGGCCGGGGAGCTGGCCGCCCTCGCCGGGCTTGGCGCCCTGCGCCATCTTGATCTGGATGTCGTCGGCGTTGACCAGGTACTCGCTGGTGACGCCGAAGCGGCCGGAGGCGACCTGCTTGATCGACGAGCGGCGGGCCGGGTCGTACAGCCGGTCCGCGTCCTCGCCGCCCTCACCGGTGTTGGACTTGCCGCCCAACTGGTTCATGGCGATGGCGAGGGTCTCGTGCGCCTCCTTGGAGATGGAGCCGTACGACATGGCGCCGGTCGAGAAGCGCTTGACGATCTCGGAGACGGGCTCGACCTCGTCGAGGGAGATCGAGGGACGGTCCGAGGTGAAGCCGAACAGGCCGCGCAGCGTCATCAGACGCTCGGACTGCTCGTTCACGCGGCCCGTGTACTTCTTGAAGATCTCGTAGCTGCCGGAGCGCGTCGAGTGCTGGAGGCGGAAGACCGTCTCCGGGTCGAACAGGTGGGGCTCGCCCTCGCGGCGCCACTGGTACTCGCCGCCTATGTCGAGGGCGCGGTGCGCGGGAGCGATGCCGGAGGCCGGGTAGGCCTTGGCGTGCCGGGCGGCGACCTCCTTGGCGATGACGTCGAGGCCGGCGCCGCCGATCTTGGTCGTCGTGCCGATGAAGTACTTCTCGACGAAGGCCTTCTCCAGGCCGACGGCCTCGAAGACCTGGGCGCCGCGGTAGGAGGCGACGGTCGAGATGCCCATCTTGGACATGACCTTCAGGACGCCCTTGCCGAGTGCGTAGATCAGGTTGCGGATGGCCTGCTCGGGCTCGATGCCCTGGAGGAAGGTTCCTGCCCGGACCAGGTCCTCGACGGACTCCATCGCGAGGTACGGGTTGACGGCGGCGGCGCCGAAGCCGATGAGCAGGGCGACGTGGTGGACCTCGCGGACGTCTCCGGCCTCGACCAGCAGGCCCACCTGGGTGCGCTGCTTGGTGCGGATGAGGTGGTGGTGGACGGCCGCGGTGAGCAGCAGCGAGGGGATCGGCGCGTGCTCGGCGTCGGAGTGGCGGTCCGACAGGACGATGAGGCGGGCGCCGTTCTCGATGGCGGCGTCGGTCTCGGAGCAGATGTCCTCGATGCGGGCGGCCAGGGACGCGCCGCCGCCGGAGACCCGGTACAGGCCGGACAGCGTCGCGGCCTTCATGCCGGGCATGTCGCCGTCGGCGTTGATGTGGATGAGCTTGGCCAGCTCGTCGTTGTCGATCACCGGGAAGGGCAGGGTGACGCTGCGACAGGAGGCGGCCGTCGGCTCCAGCAGGTTGCTCGCCGGACCGAGGGAGGAGCGCAGGGAGGTGACCAGTTCCTCGCGGATCGCGTCCAGCGGAGGGTTGGTGACCTGGGCGAAGAGCTGGGTGAAGTAGTCGAAGAGGAGACGCGGGCGCTGCGAGAGCGCGGCGATCGGCGAGTCGGTGCCCATGGAGCCGAGCGGCTCACCGGCGGTGTTGGCCATCGGCGCGAGGATGATCCGCAGCTCTTCCTCGGTGTAGCCGAAGGTCTGCTGGCGGCGGGTGACCGAGGCGTGGGTGTGCACGATGTGCTCGCGCTCGGGGAGGTCGGAGAGTTCGATCTCGCCGGCTTCCAGCCACTCGGCGTAGGGCTTCTCGGCGGCGAGTCCGGCCTTGATCTCGTCGTCCTCGATGATGCGGTGCTCGACGGTGTCGACGAGGAACATCTTGCCGGGCTGGAGGCGGCCCTTGCGGACGACCTTGGCGGGGTCGATGTCGAGGACGCCGACCTCGGAGCCGAGGACGACGAGGCCCTCGTCGGTGACCCAGTAGCGGCCGGGGCGCAGACCGTTGCGGTCGAGGACCGCGCCGACCTGGGTGCCGTCGGTGAAGGTGACGCAGGCCGGGCCGTCCCAGGGCTCCATCATCGTGGCGTGGAACTGGTAGAAGGCGCGCCGGGCCGGGTCCATGGAGGCGTGGTTCTCCCACGCCTCCGGGATCATCATCAGCACGGAGTGCGGGAGCGAGCGGCCGCCGAGGTGCAGGAGTTCGAGCACCTCGTCGAAGGAGGCCGAGTCGGAGGCGTCCGGCGTGCAGACGGGGAAGATCCGCTGCAGCTTGTCGTTGTCGCCGAAGAGGTCGGAGGCGAGCTGGGACTCGCGGGCGACCATCCAGTTGCGGTTGCCCTTGACCGTGTTGATCTCGCCGTTGTGCGCGACGAAGCGGTACGGGTGGGCGAGCGGCCAGCTCGGGAAGGTGTTGGTGGAGAACCGGGAGTGCACGAGCGCGATCGCGGAGGCGAAGCGGCGGTCGGACAGGTCCGGGAAGAAGGGCTCCAGCTGGCCGGTGGTCAGCATGCCCTTGTAGACGATGGTCCGCGCGGACAGCGAGGGGAAGTAGACGCCGGCCTCGCGCTCGGCGCGCTTGCGCAGCACGAACGCGGTGCGGTCGAGGTCGATGCCCTGGCTGGCACCGTCGCCGACGAAGATCTGGCGGAAGGCCGGCATCGTCGAGCGGGCGGTGGCGCCGAGCAGTTCGGGGGCGACCGGGACCTCACGCCAGCCGAGGACGGTGAGGCCCTCTTCGGCGGCGATCGTCTCGATGCGTGAGACGGCGTCGGCCGCGCCGTCCTCGGGGAGGAAGGCGATGCCCACCGCGTACGCGCCGGCTGCGGGGAGTTCGAATCCGGCCACCTCGCGGAAGAAGGCGTCCGGGACCTGGGAGAGGATGCCCGCGCCGTCGCCCGAGTCGGGCTCCGAGCCGGTGGCACCGCGGTGTTCCAGGTTGCGCAGAACGGTGAGCGCCTGCTCGACCAGCGCGTGGCTCGCCTCGCCGGTGAGGGTGGCCACGAAGCCGACGCCACAGGCGTCGTGCTCGTTGCGGGGGTCGTACATACCCTGCGCAGCAGGGCGAGCATCCATGAAGGACCACTTCTGGTCGTTCGTGGAGTGCTGGGACGGCTGGCGCGGCGTACGCATCGGCTCTCCCGTCGTCGTCGGGGCGGGGGGTCCCTCCCGGCCACTTGGGGTCCAGGGGGGAGACAGCTGCCGAGGGACGACGTTGGCCCTCTGTTGGTGCAAAATTTCGTGCAGGTTACATGATGGAGCGATTCTCGGGAACCGGATATCGCGTTCCAGCATGCGGACACCGCGGGGTCGCGGCGGGGGTACCGCGCTCGGCGGCGGAGGTTTGGGACCTAAGCGGACAGATCGATGACCGTCGGCCCGGTTCGCGGCAAGGATCGTGATCTGCCGCGAGGTGTGCGGAGCAGGCGTCATTGCCTGCGGCGCTTACGGCTCATGCCCCGTGGTCAACGAATCGAAACCGCCGGGTAACGATTACTTATGCAGTCCCTTGCATAGGTGATCGAGGCTTCATCCTACGGCCGCGCCGAACAAACTGCCGAGGGCGTACGTCACACCCGCCGCGGCGCCACCGAGAGCGAGCTGCCGAAGCCCGCTGAACCACCAGGAGCGCGCGGTCACCTTGGCCACCACGGCACCGCACGCGAAGAGCCCGAGCGTCGCGAGCAGCAGTGCCGGCCACAGCACGGTCGCGCCCAGCAGATACGGCAGTACGGGGAGCAGGGCGCCGAGCGCGAACGAGCCGAAGCTGGACACGGCGGCGACGGCCGGGGAGGGCAGGTCGCCGGGGTCTATGCCGAGTTCCTCGCGCGCGTGGATCTCCAGGGCCTGCTCGGGGTCGCGGGAGAGCTGGCGGGCGACCTCCTGGGCCAGCTCCGGTTCCACCCCGCGGGACTCGTAGAGCGCGGCGAGCTCGCGCTCCTCGTCCTTGGGGTGCTTGCGCAGCTCGCGGCGCTCGACATCGAGTTCCGCCTCGACGAGCTCGCGCTGCGAGGCGACGGAGGTGTACTCGCCCGCGGCCATCGAGAACGCCCCGGCGGCGAGGCCCGCGAGTCCGGTGATGACGATCGTCTGCTGGGAGACGGACCCTCCGGCGACGCCGGTCATCAGGGCGAGGTTGGAGACCAGGCCGTCCATCGCGCCGAACACGGCCGGGCGCAGCCATCCGCCGTTCACATCGCGGTGGGTGTGGTTGTCGCGGTGCGCCGCGTGCAGCGTCGCCCCGGTCTCGATGATCGCCATGCCGGTCCCCCAGGGTGCTGATTGGACTGTTTCCACTTTTCGACAACCCTCAAAGTACGCCTCGACATTCCCCGCCGCCAGCAAGGAAAGGCTGCGCTAACCTGCGCTTTTGCCTCTCCACGCTCATCCGTGGCATGTCATGCACATATGTCGACCGGGTGACAGTGGGCCCCGTAAGGCTCTTGTCAACCGCCAAGGTGGGACAGATCCGCAAAGGGTTCCGCGCGCCGCATTCCGTGCACCTGGCCGGGCCCTGAGAGGAGAGGCACGTATGGCTTCCATCGCCTGCATTCCCTCGTCCCCGGCATCCGGGAACGCCGCCGGTCTCCGTGACCGGGCACGCGGCGCGCTGCTCGGACTCGCCGTCGGGGACGCGCTGGGCGCACCCGCCGAGAACATGAAGCCGTCGGAGATCCGCGCCAAGTGGGGCCGGATCACCGGGTATGTCGCCGAGCATCCGGCGGGGACGGACGACACCGAGTACGCGATCTTCTCGGGGCTGCTGCTGGCCCGGCACGGCTCGGCGCTGACCGTGGCCCACGTCGAGTCGGCCTGGCACCAGTGGATCGCGGACCGCGACGAGGGGCCCTTCCGGGGCGCCGGGTTCAGCGAGCGCGGCACGCTGGAGAACCTGCGCCGGGGGCTCGCGGCGCCGATCTCCGCCCAGCACCGGCACGCGTGGAGCGACGGTCTCGCGATGCGCGCGGCGCCCTTCGGGGTGTTCGCGGCCGGCCGGCCCGCCGAGGCGGCCCGGTTGGTGGCGATCGACGGCTCGGTGAGCCACGAGGGCGAGGGCATCTACGGCGGCCAGGCGGTCGCGGCGGGGGTCGCCGCCGCGATGGCGGGCGCTCCCACCATCGCGGTCGTCGCCTCGGCCCTGGCCGTCGTCCCGGACGACTCCTGGACCGCCCGCTCCCTGCGCCGCGCGGTCGCGGTCGCGCACCGCGGCGAACGCGCGGTGCGCTCCGCGGTGGTGATCGGCGGCTACCCGTGGACCGACCTGGCGCCCGAGGCGGTGGCCCTCGCCTTCGGGGCGTACGCGGCGGCGGACGGGGAGTTCACCGAGGCGGTGCTCACCGCGGTGAACATGGGACGCGACGCGGACACGACGGCCGCAGTGGCCGGAGCGCTGGCGGGGGCGACCAGGGGGGTGTCCGCGATCCCCGCCGAGTGGGCGGCGGCCATCGGACCGGCCCGTGGCAGTTGCCTCCCCTCCATGGAGGGCCATCACATCCTGGACGTGGCGGAACTCCTGACCCCGGAGAACGAGGAGAAATGGGGCGCCGGGGGGCGCGTTCTTCCGACCCCGGACGCCTGCGCCGCGCCCGCCGCGGAAGCCTGCGCCGTGCCCGCCGCGCACACCTGCGTCCGCCCGGACACGGACGCCCGCGAGCCGGCCGCCGGTGGCGACGCGGTGCGGTCATGAGGCCCGGCCTGGCCGGGGACGAGTCCGGCCCGACACCGGGCGAGGGCGCCGCGTCGGCCTCGCCCCCCGGACTGGCACCGCCCGCCCCGGCGGAGGCCGGCGGACCGTCCCGAAGCACCCTCGCGACGCACACACCGACACCCGTCGGCCCGGCGGCACCGGCCGAGGACACCCGTAAGCAGGGGCTGGTGGGACCCTCGACGGCGACGACACCGACGGCAGCCGCCGAGGGCGGGGGGCCTGCGGCACTCGCCGAAGGCGGGGGGTCTGCCGCAGCCGCCGAAGGCAGGAGCCCCACGACACTCGCCGAAGGCGGGGGGCCTACGGCACTCGCCGGGAGCTCCACGGCAGGCGCCGAAAGCGGGGGGCCCGCGGCACTCGCCCAAGGTGGAGACCCCACGACACCCGCTGAAGACGGGGAACCCGCCGCAGCCACCGAAGACTGGGAGCCTGCGACACTCGCCGAAAGCGGGAGCCCCACAGCACTCGCCAACGGCGGGGAACCCGCGGCACTCACCCAAGGCAGAGACCCCACAGCACTCGCCGAAGGCGGGGAACCCGCCGCAGCCACCGAAGACTGGGAGCCTGCGACACTCGCCGAAAGCGGGGGGCCCGCGGGGTCTGCCGTACTGGCTGCCGGGTGGTCGGAGCCGGTGGTGGTCGGCCGGGCCGCGGAGTGCCTGGTGCTCGTGGAGGGGGCGCGGGGGCTGGGGATCTCCTCGGTGAGGGTGCCCGCGGGTGCGGGTGCGCGCCGGATCGAGGGGCTGCTGCTCGGGCTGGCCGCGGGGGATGCCGCGGGATGGCCCGCCGCACGGCACCGGGCCGCCCGGATGCCCGAGTGGACCCGGCGGCTGACCCGCGAGCTGGACACCTTCGCGGAGCAGAACGCGACGACGACCCTGCCCGTGCCGATCGCGCTGAACCAGCCGCCGGAACCGCTGCGGCTCGGCCCCTCGGACGACGCCGAGTGGGCGGCGTTCGCGGCGGAGGCCGTGCTGCGGGCCGGGGAGACCACGGCACTCGGCGACCTGAGCCTGGACCGCAGGATGCGCGCGTCCATCGACCTGTCCTGGAACGCCGTCGCCAGCGAGGTCGCCGCCGCGGCCGACCGCGCCCCCGAGGTCGAGTCCGCCCTGCTCCCGCTGCGCGCCCGGATCTCCGTGCGCGCCGGACTCGGCAATCTCGCCGCCGGTCTGCGCCCGCCCGCCACCGGACACGACAACCCCCACTACTTCGACGACGCGGCCTGCGTACGGGCCTGCGTACTCGCCGTGGCACACCCGGGCGACCCCGGACTCGCCGCGGAACTCGCCGAGTTCGACGCCCGCTACACCCAGGACGGCGACGGGGTGCACGGCGCCCGCGCCATGGCCGCCGCCGTGGCGCTCGCCCTCGCCGGGCACGACGTCGGCACCTGCGTGCAGGCGGCCCTCGCCGAACTGCCCGCCGGGACGGAGATCGGCCGCAACGCCCGGCACGCCCTCACGCTGGCCCGGGGCAGCGAGAGCGCCTTCGCCCTGGTCCCCCTGCTGGAGCACCAGATCGTCGACCACGTCTACAGCTACGGCATCGCGGCCGCCGAGACCGTCCCCGTCGCCCTGGCCCTGGCCCTGGCCTCGAACGGCCGGATTGCCGAGGCGGTGCCCGCCGCCGCGTGTCTGTCCCGGGTCGCCGACTCGGCCCCCGCCCTGGCCGGCGCGCTCACCGGGGCGCTCGGCGGCGCCGCCGCGATCCCCGCCTCCTGGCGCGACGCCTGCCGCACCCTGTCCGGCTGCGCGCTGCCCCGGCTGACGGGGACGGATCTGATCGGGCTCGCCGAACTCCTCGAAGCGACAGGACTCGCCGACCCGCTCGATTCCCCGGAACTGACCGCCCCAGAGGGATGATTCGGGCATGACGCCCAAAGGAGAAGGAACAGGGACCCTCGACGAACGGATCACCGGAGCCCTCGTCGGGGCCGCCGTGGGCGACGCGCTCGGCGGCCCGGTCGAGGGGTACTCCCCCGAGCAGATCGCCGAACGCCACGGCGGCCGCGTGCACGGCGTCGTCGGCCCCTGGAACGGCGACGACTGGCCCACCGCCCGCCCCATCGCCCCGTACCACAAGGGCGACGGACACGTCACCGACGACACCCTGATGACCCATGCGCTCGTACGGGTGTACGCCACCGTCCGAGACCACCTCGACGCCTACTCCGTCGCCGAGCACCTGGTCCCCGACCTGATGACCACCCCCCGCTGGATTCCGGAACTGGAGGCCGAGGCGCTCCCCCTCCAGCGGATCTTCCTCGCCGAGAAGTGGCTGGTCGCCCGCCTCCACTACGGCCATGTGGACCCCCGGGAGGCCGGCGTCGGCAACATCGTCAACTGCGGTGCCGCGATGTACATGGCCCCGGTCGGCCTGGTCAACGCGGCGAACCCGGCGGGCGCGTACGCCGAGGCGCTCGACATCGCGGGCGCCCATCAGTCCTCGTACGGACGCGAGGCCGCGGGCGTCTTCGCGGCGGCGGTGGCGGCGGCCTGCTCACCCGGCGCGACCCCCGACTCGGTCGTGGCCGCGTGCCTGGCGCTGGCCAAGGACGGCACCCGCGCCGCCGTCGAGGCGGTCTGCGAAGTCGCCTCCCGCCACACGGACTTCGAGTCGGCGCTCGTCCCGCTGCGCCGGGCGGTCACCCCGTACGACACGGTCGGCCCCGACTACCGTTCCCCCTCCCTCGGCGCCCGGCGCCCCTCCCGGCTCCACTCCATCGAGGAACTCCCCGTCGCGCTCGGCATGTTGCTGGTGTCCGGCGGGGACTTCCGGCACGCGGTCCTCGGTTCCGTCAACTACGGCCGCGACTGCGACTCCATCGCCACCATGGCGGGCGCCCTCGCGGGCGCGCTGGGCGGCGAGGTACCGCACGGCTGGGCCAAGACGGTCGCCGAGTCGAGCCGCCTCGACCTGGACGCCCCGGCGCGTACGCTCGCCGAGGTGACCCGGGAGATCTTCGGCCGCGACGTCCACCGCCGCCGGGCCCACGAGGCGGCGTACGCCGCGCTGACGGGAACGCCGTGCTCCGACTGACCTGGGTCCAGCCCGAGGACCTCCTCGGGCACGAGCTCCACCAGGCCGTCCAGGACGGCCGCGAGCCGGCCTCCGTCGCCGCCCGCTGGCGTGCGGCGGGCGGCCGGCCGGCCCCGCTCCGCGCGGGCGCCTCGGCGACCCCGGCCTCACCGTCCCTGCGCCGGCTCGCGGTGGACCTCCTCGACGAACTGGCCGCCCTGCCGGGCAGGCTGGCGGACGACGAGCCGACGGATCTGGCTCTGATCAAGGCCCAGTGCCCGGCCTGGCCGCCGCCCCGGTTCGCGCCCGTGCCCGCTCCCCCGCGGGCGAGCCTGGAGGCGGCCTGGCTCGGCCGGGCCGCGGGCTGCCTGCTGGGCAAACCCGTCGAGAAACTCCCCCTCGACGGAATCCGGGCGCTGGCCAGGGCCGCCGGCAACTGGCCGCTGCGCACCTGGTTCACCGCGCGAGGCGTCCCCCGGGACATCCTGGACGCCCATCCCTGGAACCGGCGCTCCGCCACCACCTCCCTGGCCGAGAACATCGACGGCATGCCGGAGGACGACGACCTCAACTACCCTCTGCTGAACCTCCTGTTGCTCCAGAGGTACGGCCGGGACTTCACCACCGCGGACGTGGCCCGCCTCTGGCTGGACGAACTCCCCGCCGGCCGCACCTTCACCGCGGAGCGCGTCGCCTACCGCAACCTCCTCAGCGGCGTCGAGCCCCCCGACACCGCCCGCCGCCACAACCCGTTCCGCGAGTGGATCGGCGCCCTGATCCGCGCGGACGTGCACGGCTGGACCAATCCGGGCGACCCTGGACGGGCCGCGGAGCAGGCGTACCGCGACGCCGCCCTCACCCACACGGCCAACGGCGTGTACGCGGCGATGTTCACGGCCGCCGCCATCGCCGAGGCCACCACCGGGACCCGGGACGTCCACGCCTGTCTGAGCGCCGGGCTGACCGTGGTCCCGCCCGGCTCCCGGCTGGCCCGAGCGGTCCGCCACGCCGTCCGGCTCGCCCGTACGACACCGGACTTCGCCGTGGTCGTCGACGAGCTGCACGCCTCCCACCGCGACTGCCACTGGGTCCACGCCGTCCCCAACACCGCGCTCATCGCCGCCGCCCTCACCCACGCGGACGGCGACTTCGGCGGCTCGGTGTGCCGGGCGGTGTCCGGCGGCCTGGACACCGACTCGAACGGCGCGACCGCCGGAAGCATCGCCGGCCTGCTCACCGGCGACCCCGCGGGCCTGCCCGACCGTTGGACCGCCCCCCTCAAGAACCGGCTCGCCACCTCCGTCGCCGACTTCGACGGCGTCGGCTTCGACGCCCTCGCACACCTCACACAACGGGAGACCGTTCGCCCATGACCCATATCGCCGTGCTCGGCAGCACGAACATGGACCTCGTCGCGTATGTCACCAAGGCCCCGCAGCGCGGAGAGACCGTGACGGGGCGGGAGTTCCGTACGATCCCCGGCGGCAAGGGCGCGAACCAGGCGGTGGCCGCCGCGCACGCGGGCGCCGACGTCTCCCTGGTCGGCGCGGTGGGCGCCGACTCCTTCGGCAGTCAACTCCGCTCCACACTTGAGCACTTCGGTGTGAACACCGACCATCTGCGCACCACCGAGGGCCCGTCCGGCACCGCGCACATCGTGGTGGACGACGAGGGCGGCAACGCGATCGTCGTCATCCCCGGCGCCAACGGCACCGTCACCGCCCTCGCCCCCGGCGACGAGGGCCTCATCGCGAGCGCCGACGCGCTCCTTCTCCAGCTGGAGATCCCGCTGGAAGCCGTGCTCGCCGGAGCGGAGGCCGCGCGCCGACACGGCGTCCGGACGATCCTGACCCCGGCCCCCGCACAGTTCCTGTCCCCCCAACTCCTGTCCACCATCGATCTGTTGGTGCCCAACCAGCACGAGGCCGCCGCGCTCACCGGCTTCACCGACCCGCGCGGAGCCGCCGCCGCGCTGCTCGAACAGGTCCCCGAGGTCGTCGTCACACTGGGCGCGGAGGGCAGCCTGTACGCGACCCGGGGCGCCGACCCCATCACGGTGCGCGCGCCGAAGGTGACCGCCGTCGACTCCACCGGAGCGGGCGACACCTTCGTCGGCACCCTCGCGGTGGCGCTCGCCGAGGGCCGGGAGATGTCGGAGGCGATGGTGTGGGCGTCGGCGGCCGCCGCGATGTCGGTGCAGAAGCCCGGGGCGACGTCCTCGATGCCGTACCGCTCCGAGATCGACGCCCAGGCGGCCGGCGCGTGAACGGGCACACCGAGGGCGGCTCCCTCGACGGCTTGCGCGTGCTCGACCTCGCGACCCTGTTCGCGGGGCCGCTCGCCGCCACCCTGCTCGGCGACTTCGGCGCGGAGGTCGTGAAGGTCGAGCACCCGGTCCAGCCCGACCCGTCCCGGGGACACGGTCCCTCGAAGGACGGCATCGGGCTGTGGTGGAAGCTCCTCGGCCGCAACAAGCGCACGATCACACTCGATCTGTCGAAGCGCGGCGGGCGCGCGACCCTGCTCCGGCTCGCCGCGGACGCCGACGTGATCATCGAGAACTTCCGTCCGGGCACCCTGGAGAAGTGGGACCTCGGCTGGGAGGAACTGTCCGCGGCCAACCCCCGCCTGGTCCTCGCCCGGGTCACCGCCTTCGGCCAGTTCGGCCCGTACGCGCACCGCCCCGGCTTCGGCACCCTCGCGGAGGCGATGAGCGGCTTCGCGGCGATCACCGGCGAACCGGACGCGCCGCCGACCCTGCCGCCGTTCGGTCTGGCCGACTCGATCGCCGGACTGGCCACGGCGTACGCCGTGCTGACCGCGCTGGCCGCACGTGAGCGCACCGGCGAGGGCCAGGTGGTCGACATGGCGATCATCGAGCCGATCCTGACCGTCCTCGGGCCGCAGCCGATCTGGTACGACCAACTGGGCCATGTCCAGCCCCGCACCGGCAACCGCTCGGCGAACAACGCGCCCCGCAACACCTATCGCACGGCGGACGGTTCCTGGGTCGCGGTCTCCACGTCGGCGCAGTCGATCGCCGAACGGGTGATGAGACTGGTCGGCCGCCCGGACGTGATCGACGAACCCTGGTTCGCGACCGGCGCGGACCGCGCCCGCCACGCCGACGTCCTGGACGGCGCGGTCGGCGCGTGGATCGCCGAACGCTCCAAGGACGAGGTCCTCGCCGCCTTCGAGAAGGCGGAGGCGGCGATCGCCCCCGTCCAGGACGTCCGGGACGTCATGACCGACCCGCAGTACCAGGCCCTGGACACGGTCACGACCGTCGCCGATCCCGAACTCGGCCCGCTGCGCATGCAGAACGTCCTCTTCCGGCTCTCCGCGACGCCCGGCGCGATCCGCTGGGCGGGCCGCCCGCACGGCGCGGACACCGACGCCGTCCTCACCGAACTCGGCCTGACGGGGCCCGAGATCGAGGCACTGAGAGCGGAGGGCGCGCTGTGACCGCGAACCTCCTCCCCCTCACCTGGCTGTACGCGCCGGGCGACCGTCCCGAGGTGGTGGCCAAGGCCCTGGCCTCCGGCGCGGACGTCGTCCTCGTCGACCTGGAGGACGCGGTCGCCCCGCACCGCAAGGAGTACGCCCGTGCCGCCACCGCCGACCTGCTCGCCGAAGCGCCGCCCGTCCCGGTGCACGTCCGGGTCAACGCCCTCGACGGTCCCTTCGCCGACGCCGATCTGAAGTCGCTCTCGTCACTCCCGGGCCTGTCCGGGCTGCGGCTGCCGAAGGTGACCTCGCGCTCCGACGTCGTAAGGGTGGCGGAGGGCGCGACCCCCGCGCAGGGCGAGGCGATCCCGCTGTACGCCCTGCTGGAGACGGCTCTGGGCGTGGAGCAGGCCTTCGCCATCGCCTCGTCCCACCACGCGCTGCGCGGTATCGCGCTCGGCGAGAGCGATCTGCGGGCCGATCTCGGTGTCCGCGACGAAGCGGGCCTGGACTGGTCCCGGGCCCGGCTCGTCGTGGCCGCCCGTGCGGCCGGGCTGCCCCCGCCGGTCCAGTCGGTCTACCCCGACATCCGTGATGTGGAGGGCCTGGCCTCGTCCTGTGCGCGCGGCCGCGCCCTCGGCTTCCTCGGACGGACCGCCATCCACCCCCGCCAGCTCCCCATCATCGAGCGGGCCTACCTCCCCACCCCGGCCGAGGTCGACTCCGCCGAGGCCGTCATCAGGGCGGCCGCCGCCGATCCGGGCGCCCAGGCCCTGCCGGACGGCCGATTCATCGACGCGGCGGTGGTCGCCGGCGCCCGCCGCGTCCTCGCCCTCGCCCAGCGCCTGGCCTGACAGGGCACGGTCTGGGACGACACGGCCTGACGGGGCACGGTCTGGGACGATCCGGTCTAGGACGACACGAAGGGGGCGCCGCGTCCCGGACGCGGCGCCCCCTTCCGTGTACGGGGAGAACTCAGCTCTTCTTGGCCGACCCGGCCTCGTCGCGCGAGACGGACTCGCCGGACTCCGCGTCGGACTCCGTCTCAGGTGCCGCTTCGGCGGACTCGGCGGTCTCGACCGACGCGGCGGACTCGGAGGGCTCGGTAACGGCGGGCTTGTCGAGACCGACGGGGACACCGTCGCCCTCGTCCTCACCCACGGCCGCCTTCTTGTCCGCGTCGTCGTCCGCGTTCTTGTCCAGGGCCTTGTCCGTGCCCTTTTCCGTGGTCCCGTCGTCGGTCCCGTCCGTGGCCGTGGCCTCGTCCGACGGGTCCTCGTCCTTGCCGGCGGCGGACTCGTCGTCCCCGGCCGGCGCGTCCTCGTCGGCGCCCGGCTCCACGATCTCCTCGCGCCCCGGACGCAGCCGGGACGACACCACGATGTAGATCACCGCGAGGACGAAGACCACCAGCGCGGTCCAGTCGTTGAGACGCAGGCCCAGGATGTGGTGGGCGTCGTCGACGCGCATGTACTCGATCCAGCCCCGGCCGACGCAGTAGGCGGCGACGTACAGGGCGAAGGCGCGCCCGTGGCCGAGCTTGAAGCGGCGGTCGGCCCAGATGACCAGGAATCCGACGCCGACGCACCACAGGGACTCGTACAGGAAGGTCGGGTGGTAGTAGCCGGGGACGCGGCCGTCCGTGGAGGACGTGATGTGCAGCGCCCACGGGAGGTTCGTGGCCCTGCCGTACAGCTCCTGGTTGAACCAGTTGCCCCAGCGTCCGCACGCCTGGGCGAACGCGATGCCGGGTGCCACGGCGTCGGCCCAGGCGGGCAGCGGGATACCGCGGCGGCGACAGCCGATCCAGGCGCCCAGCGCACCGAGGGCGATGGCGCCCCAGATACCGAGCCCGCCCTGCCAGATCTTGAAGGCGTCCACCCAGTCACGGCCCTCGCTGAAATACAGCTCGTAGTCCGTGATCACGTGGTAGAGCCGGCCGCCGACGAGACCGAAGGGCACGGCCCAGACCGCGATGTCGGCAACCGTGCCGGCCCGCCCTCCCCGGGCGATCCAGCGCTTGTTCCCGAGCCAGACGGCCAGAAAGACGCCGATGATGATGCAGAACGCGTAGCCGCGCAACGGGATGGGGCCGAGGTGCAGCACACCGTGCGACGGGCTGGGAATGTAGGCAAGTTCCATGGCAGGGTCGACGCTACCGTGCCGGACGCCGCCCACGACCGGCAGCCCCGCAACGGGTCCATAACGTGCGGCGCTCCCGGCCTGGCGACAGGCGGGGAGCGCCGGAGCCCGCGGACGGCTCAGCCCTTGTTGGCCGCCTCCACCATCTGCTTGAGCTTGGCGGGCGTCATCGACTGGTCCGAGGAGATGATCTTGCCGCCGAGGAGCACGGTCGGGGTGCCCGAGAAGCCGTTGCTCTGGAACGCGGCGTGCGATTTGTGGACCCAGCTGTCGTGCGTGCCCTTGTTGACGCAGGCGCGGAAGGCCGGGGTGTCCAGGCCGCCGACCTTTCCGGCCAGCTCGATGAGCTTGTTGTTGTCGGCGAAGGCGTCGTCCGTCTCCTCGGGCTGGTTCTCGTACAGGACGTCGTGGTAGTCGCGGAACTTTCCGGCGTCCTGGGCGCACGCGGCGGCGTTGGCGGCCCGGAGGGAGCCGCTGCCTCGCGTGTTCCCGTCGATCAGCGTGACGAGGTGGTACTCGACCTTGAGCTGGCCGGAGTCGACCAGCTCGTGGATGGTCGGGCGGTACGCCGCCTCGAAGGCCTGGCAGGCCGGGCAGCGGAAGTCCTCCCACACCGTGAGGGTCGACTTGGCGCCGTCCTTGCCGACGGGGATCGCGAGACTGTCCTTGCCGGTGGCGCCGGAGGGCGACACGACCGGGCCCGACGTGTCGCTCTTCTTGTCCTTGCCTGCGTTGGCGGCCACGACGCCGATCACGGCGGCCAGGCCGAGGACGCAGACCACCGACGCCCCCACGATCAGCGCGCGCCGGCGCTTCTCCGCGGCCTTCTGCTTGTCTCGCTCGACCGCCAGCCGCTCGCGGGCGCTGCGCTTTCCGTCACGGTTCTTCTCGCTCACATCCGGCAGAACGAACCGGGGAGGCGCAGCGCGCCTCCCCGGTCCAAGGTCCACTCGTTCGAGTGAGCGGATTGTCCGTTACGCACGGATCCGCACCGTGGCTTACGTGTGGATCCGCGTGGTGGCGTACGCACGGATCCGCGCGTTGGCGTCACGCCGTTCCGCGCACGCCCTTCGCGAGGTCGGCCGCGAGCGCCCGTACGGCTTCGAGGCCGGCCGCCTCGTCCGGCGCGTCCAGCATCCGCTTCACGAACGCCGAGCCGACGATCACGCCGTCGGCGAAGCCGGCCACCTCGGCGGCCTGGGCGGCACTGGAGACGCCGAGGCCGACGCACACGGGCAGCTCCGTGGTGGCCTTGGTGCGCGCCACCAGGTCCTGGGCCTGGTTCCCGACCGACTCCCGGGTTCCGGTGACCCCCATCAGCGAGGCCGCGTACACGAAGCCGCTGCCCGCCGCGGTGATCTCGGCGAGCCGGGCGTCCTTGCTGCTCGGGGCGACGACGAAGACGGTCGCGAGGCCGTGCTTCTGCGCGTGCTCCCTCCACAGCGCCGACTCCTGGACGGGCAGGTCGGGAAGGATGCAGCCCGCGCCGCCCGCCTCGGCGAGCTCGGCGGTGAAGCGCTCCACGCCGTAGCGGTCGATCGGGTTCCAGTACGTCATCACGAGGACGGGTTTGCCGGTGGCCGCGAAGGCCTCCCGGACCGTCCGCATGACGTCCGCGATCTTGACCCCGCCGCGCAGCGCGATGTCGTCGGCGGTCTGGATGACGGGGCCGTCGAGGACCGGGTCGCTGTGCGGGAGCCCGACCTCGACGACATCGGCGCCGCCCTCGAAGACGGCCTTGATCGCCGCGATACCGCCGTCGACGGTCGGGAACCCGGCCGGCAGGTATGCGATGAGGGCGGACCGCCCCTCCGCCCTGGCGCCGGTGAGGGTGTCGCTCAACAGCTCGATGTTGCCGCTCACTTGGCGTCCCCCTCGATCTCGGCGTTCTCGCTGTCGGCGTCCGCGGCGACGACCGCGTCGACGCCGTTGTCGTAGAGGCCGAAGTAGCGGGCGGCCGTGTCCATGTCCTTGTCGCCGCGCCCGGACAGGTTGACGACGATCAGCCCGTCCTTGCCCAGTTCCTTGCCGACCTCCAGGGCCCCGGCGAGCGCGTGGGCGCTCTCGATCGCCGGGATGATGCCCTCGGTGCGGGAGAGTAGGCGCAGGGCCTGCATCGCCGCGTCGTCGGTGACCGCGCGGTACTCGGCGCGGCCGCTGTCCTTGAGGTAGGAGTGCTCGGGGCCGATGCCGGGGTAGTCGAGTCCGGCCGAGATCGAGTAGGGCTCGGTGATCTGGCCCTCCTCGTCCTGGAGGACGTACGACCGCGATCCGTGCAGGATGCCGGGCTCACCGGCGGTCAGGGTCGCCGCGTGCTCGCCGGTCTCCACGCCGTGCCCGCCGGGCTCGCAGCCGATCAGGCGCACTCCCGTGTCGGGGATGAAGGCGTGGAAGAGGCCGATGGCGTTCGAGCCGCCGCCGACGCAGGCGACGGCGGCGTCGGGCAGCCGGCCCGCGCGCTCCAGGATCTGCCGCCGGGCCTCGACGCCGATGACCCGGTGGAAGTCGCGGACCATCGCGGGGAAGGGGTGCGGGCCGGCGACGGTCCCGAAGAGGTAGTGGGTGCGGTCGACGTTGGCGACCCAGTCGCGGAACGCCTCGTTGATGGCGTCCTTGAGGGTCCGGGAGCCGGACTTCACCGCGATGACCTCGGCGCCGAGCATCCGCATCCGGGCCACGTTCAGGGCCTGGCGCTGGGTGTCGATCTCGCCCATGTAGATGGTGCATTCGAGGCCGAAGAGCGCGCAGGCGGTGGCCGTGGCGACGCCGTGCTGGCCGGCGCCGGTCTCCGCGATGACCCGGGTCTTGCCCATCCGCTTGGTGAGCAGGGCCTGGCCGAGCACGTTGTTGATCTTGTGCGAGCCGGTGTGGTTGAGGTCCTCGCGCTTGAGGAAGATCCGTGCGCCGCCGGCGTGTTCGGCGAAGCGCGGCACCTCGGTGAGGGAGCTGGGCCGTCCGGTGTAGTGGACGAGCAGGTCGTCGAGCTCGCGGGCGAACTCGGGGTCGGCCTTCGCCTTGTCGTACTCGACGGCGACCTCGTCCACGGCGGCGACCAGCGCCTCCGGGATGAACTTGCCGCCGAACGCTCCGAAGTAGCCTTCGGCGCTGGGGACTTGGCCTTCGGGGTCGGGAATGAAGAACTCGCTGGGCATGCGGATACCTCGCAGGGGCGACAGCCCCGGTCACGGGATCGGACAGGGTCACGGAAACCGGACGCACTCGCGCTCCACCGGCACCGGGTGCTGCCCCGGTGACGCCGCCCGTCCTGCCGCCGCTCCGCCCGCGCGCCCGACGGACGTGCCGTCGCGGGGACCGGGGTATGCCGGATTCCGGTGCGGTCCCTGTGCGGGGTGGATGCGGCCCGGTCCACCTATGGCGTGGACTCTGCCCGGTCCCCGCGTCGCGGCGGACCAGGACCCGGCCGGGTTCACCCGTGCGGGTTACCTGGCCGGGGAGGGCGTGAGCGCGCGTACGCGCTCGGGCCATCGCATGCCGTTGACCTGACCCGGCTCGTCGCCGATGACGTAGCGGACCCGGCGCCCGTGCACCCGCCGGGCGGGAGCCCGGCAGCCGCGCGGACGGCAGCCGCGGGCCAGGCGCGCGTACGGATCGCGGGCCGCCGAGGCGGCCGGGAGGGCCGCGCCGGACGGCACGCGGAGCCGCCCGCTCCCGGAGCAGCCGGGAGGAACGGGGTGCCCGTCCGAGGGGGCGGGCGGAACGGAGCCCCCCGCGTCCGAGGCCGGTGCGGGCGATCCGGCCCGGGGCCGGACGACGCGGCCCGACCCGTCCGGCAGGTCCGGCCCCGCGCACGCCGGTACACCGTCGGGGCACTGGCCCGGACGGGGTACGGCGAGGGTCGGGGCGGACACCGGCGGGTCAGTCCCGTCCGTGGCGCAGGGCCGGGTGGGCGCCCGCGGCGACCAGGTCGGAGACGGCGGTCTTCGGGTCGCGGCCGGTGACCAGGGACTCGCCGACCAGAACCGCGTCGGCGCCCGCGTTGGCGTACGCGATGAGGTCATGGGGGCCACGGACACCGGACTCGGCGATCTTGACGAGGTTGTCCGGGATCTCGGGGGCGACCCGCTGGAAGGTCGTGCGGTCGACCTTCAGCGTCTTGAGGTTGCGCGCGTTGACACCGATGATCTTCGCGCCGGCGTCCACCGCCCGCTCGACCTCGTCCTCGTCGTGCACCTCGACCAGCGGCGTGAGCCCGATGGACTCGGCGCGCTCGATGAGGGACTCCAGGGCGGGCTGGTCGAGCGCCGCGACGATGAGCAGCGCCAGGTCGGCGCCGTACGCGCGGGCCTCCCAGAGCTGGTACGACGTGACGATGAAGTCCTTGCGCAGCACCGGGATGTCCACGCGGTCGCGGACGGCCTCCAGGTCGGCGAGCGAACCGCCGAAGCGGCGCTGTTCGGTGAGGACGGAGATGACGGCCGCGCCGCCCGCCTCGTAGTCGGCGGCCAGGGCCGCCGGATCGGCGATCGCGGCCAGCGCGCCCTTGGACGGGCTGGACCGCTTGACCTCGCAGATGACCTTGACGCCGTCACCGCGCAGGGCGGCCACGCCGTCCTTGGCCGCCGGAGCCTTCGCCGCGCGCTCCTTGAGCTCGTCGAGGCTGACGCGCGCCTGCCGCTCCGCGAGGTCGGCACGGACTCCGTCGATGATCTCGTCGAGCACACTCACGCGAGCGGCCCCCTTCCCTGCGGTGGACGGTTGAAGCGGTCGAGCAGCCGACCCGGGTTCACCGTCCCTGACGGAAAAGTCGGGTCACTGCGATGGTATCCGGAGGAAGGCTTAGGCCTCGCATCCGGTTGACGCCGGTCCCACTACCTGGACATTTGTCATTTGATCAAGGATGCAACCAGCCGCCGGACGGCAGGTTCCGGACAACGGTGAAGACCAGCACCAACGCGCCCAGGCTCCACAGGTGGACCGGTCCGAGGTCGAGCCGCGTCGGCCGTCCGCGGACCGCGCGGATCACCCAGACGGCCCACACCACCGCGAAGACCAGATAGCCGCCGACGGCGAGCGCGTTGTCCGTGAGGGCCGTGGCGAGGTCCCCGTGGACGAAGGCGTGCGCGCTGCGCAGTCCGCCGCAGCCGGGGCAGTACAGGCCCGTGAGACGCAGCAGCGGGCAGACGGGGTAGTGGCCGGGCTGGTTGGGGTCGACCGCCCCGACGTAGGCGAAGGCCCCGGAGACGGCCGCGAGCATCCCGCCGGGAACGGCGAGCCGCCGCACCAGGTCGCCGGCGCCCGGCCCGGTCCGCGTCACCCTCTGGGTTTCGGCGTTCACGCGACGCATTCTGCCCCTCGCGCGGGGCGGGCGCTCGCCCGGGTACGCGGAAGGCGGCCCCGGCGGGTGTGCCGGGGCCGCCTTCCGTGTACCTCGGTGGGTCAGGCGTCGGCGCCCACGGTCGAACGGGCCGTGTTCGCGGAGTGCGCGTCGGAGGTCTTCGGCTGGCCGAGACCCATGCTCCGCATGACCATGCCCACGACACCGCCCAGGACGACGACGACCATGCCGGCCCAGAAGCCCAGCGGTTCGGCCATCACCATGTAGGCACCCGCGATGCAGAAACCGATGAAGGCGATGATGACACCGGTCCAGGCGGCCGGGGTGTGACCGTGGCTGCTGCCCGCCATGACTTGCTCCTCGTTGCTGTATGCGTGTGTGAGTCGGACGCTCACCGTCCATTGTCCCGTACGGGCGGGCCCGCGGTGAGCGGGGGGTGGTCCCTCGCGCGTCGGTCCGGCCGAGGCTGGACGGGGGACCCGGGGCGCGGGTCCCGGGGGCGCCGGGTCCTAGGTCCCGGCCGGGTCGGGACCGGTGGGGTCCTCGCCGCGGTCGAGTGCCTTCCAGATGTCCTCGGGGCGGTCCGGGTCGACCGGCTTGGCCTTGCGGGGCCGGGGCCTGCCGTCCCGCTCGTAGCGGCCGGACATGGCGGGCCACAGCCGTCCGTAGCGCAGGGCGAGCAGCCCGGCGAGCAGGATCAGCGCGCCGCCGACGGCGGCCACGTACGGCCAGCCGGTGTGGCTGAGCCCGCTCGCGGTGGCGGCGGTGTTGCCGGAGGCGGCGGCGGCCCGCTCGTCGAGGGCGGAGCTGTCGCTCGCGCCGAGGACCGCGGCGACCACCGTGCCCGCGCCGGAGAGCGCGAGCAGCGCGGAGACCAGGAGTCGCCCGGAGCGGCGTACGGCGAAGACGGCGACGAGCGCGGCGAGGCCCACTATCGCGAGTGCCGCGGGCACACCCGTGATGTCGCTGCCCTTGACGGTCAGCGGGAAGGCACCGCCGGCCACGGTCGCGGTCCCCTGCGCCCAGCTCTGCCGGGTCGACAGCAGGGCCACGGCCGCGCCGAGCGCGCCGCTCAGCAGGGTCACAGCGAGGCTGCGGCGGCCGGACCGGGCGGGTCCCGCGGCTTCGGTTCGGGGGTGAGGTACAGCAGTCACGTACCCCACTATCGCCTGAACCCCGGGCGAACCCTCATCCGGGGTTGCGTGAGCCTCGTCCTATTGGCTGCGTTTCGCCCGCGGCCGCAGGGCCCGGGGGCGCGGTCGGGCCGTACGGCAACTGCCCACCGCCCGGCGGCCCGAGCCGTTTCGCCGCCCCACAGCCCCGCCCCGCCGGCCCGCCCGAGTGCCCCGGCCGACCGACCCGGCCGGTTCGCGGCCGGGTACGCACGAGCCGGCCCGGCACGGGCGCACCCGGGCCGGAGCCCGCTCCTCGCGCTACCGCCCGAGCCGGTTCGCCGTGTGCACCGCGCGCAGGACCGCCGCCGCCTTGTTCCGGCACTCGTCGTCCTCCAGAGCCGGGACCGAGTCGGCGACGATGCCGGCACCGGCCTGGACGTACGCCGTGCCGTCGCGCAGCAGGGCCGTACGGATGGCGATGGCGGTGTCGGAGTCGCCGGCGAAGTCCAGGTAGCCGACGCAGCCGCCGTACAACCCGCGCCGGGACGGCTCCAGTTCGTCGATGATCTGCATCGCGCGCGGCTTGGGCGCGCCGGAGAGGGTGCCCGCGGGGAAGCAGGCGGTGAGCACGTCGAAGGCCGTACGGCCCGCGGCGACCCGGCCGGTCACCGTGGAGACGATGTGCATCACGTGCGAGTACCGCTCGATGGACATGAAGTCGACGACCTCGACGGAGCCGGGCTCGCAGACCCGTCCGAGGTCGTTGCGCCCGAGGTCGACGAGCATGAGGTGCTCGGCGCGCTCCTTGGGGTCGGCGATCAGTTCGTCGGCGAGGGCCTGGTCGTCCTGGACGGTCGCGCCGCGCGGCCGGGTGCCCGCGATGGGGTGCACCATGGCCTGCCCGCCCTCGACCTTGACCAGGGCCTCCGGGGAGGAGCCGACGACGTCGAACCCGTCGAAGCGGAACAGGTACATGTACGGCGAGGGGTTGGTCGCCCGCAGGACCCGGTAGACGTCCAACGCGCTGGCGGTGCACGGCGTTTCGAAGCGCTGGGAGGGGACGACCTGGAAGGCCTCGCCGGCCCGGATGCGCTCCTTGATGTCCTCGACGGCGTCCCGGAAGTCGGGGCCGCCCCAGAGCGCGGTGTACTCGGGGAGCTCCGAGGGCGGGAGCGCTGCGGGCGGCTGGGACACCGCGCGCGAGAGGTCGGCCTCCATGGCGTCCAGACGGGCGACGGCGTCCGCGTACGCCTCGTCGACGCCCGTGTCGAGGTCGTTGTGGTTGATCGCGTTGGCGATCAGCTGGACCGAGCCGTCCCAGTGGTCCAGTACGGCCAGGTCGCTGGTGAGCAGCATGGTCAGCTCGGGCAGCTTCAGGTCGTCCCGCTCGCCGGGCCCGATCTTCTCCAGGCGGCGCACGATGTCGTAGCCCAGATAGCCGACCATGCCGCCGGTGAACGGGGGCAGCCCCTCGCCCTGCGGGGTGTGCAGCGCCTCGATGGTGGCGCGCAGGGCCGCGAGCGGATCACCGTCCACGGGGACGCCGACGGGCGGGGTGCCCAGCCAGTGCGCCTGTCCGTCCCGCTCGGTGAGGGTCGCGGCGGAGCGGACGCCCACGAAGGAGTAGCGGGACCAGGACAGGGAGGTGCGGCCGTTCTCCGCGGATTCGAGCAGGAACGTGCCCGGGCGCTCGGCGGCCAGCTTGCGGTAGAGCGCGACCGGCGTGTCGCCGTCCGCGAGCAGTTTGCGGCCGACGGGGATGACACGGCGGTCGGTGGCCAGCTTGCGGAACGTCTCGAGGTCCATGGCTGCTGACCTTACTGATTCCCGGCCGCTGCACCGGAATCGGCGCCGTCGGACCGGTCGCCGGCGTCCTTCAGCAGCACGTCGGCGTCGAAGCAGGTGCGGTCCCCGGTGTGGCAGGCGGCGCCCACCTGGTCGACCCGAACCAGCAGGGTGTCGGCGTCGCAGTCCAGGGCCACGGACCTGACGTGCTGGAAGTGGCCGGAGGTGTCGCCCTTGACCCAGTACTCCTGGCGGCTGCGCGACCAGTAGGTGCAGCGGCCCGTGGTGAGGGTGCGGTGCAGCGCCTCGTCGTCCATCCAGCCGAGCATCAGCACCTCACCGGTGTCGTACTGCTGGGCGATGGCGGGGACGAGTCCGTCGGCGCTGCGCTTGAGGCGGGCGGCGATCCCGGGGTCCAGGCTGCTGGGAGGAGGCGTGCTGGTCATGGATGCCATTGTGCCGCGCCGGACCGTCGTACCCGGGCCTTGTCCACAGGCCGGACCCCGCGGTCGTCCACAGGCCGGACGGGCCCGGATCCGCCGTGCTCTCCACTGGGCGGAGCGGCCGCCCGGTCGTAGGCTGGCTGACATGTCGACCCATGCGAAGCGCGAACGGCTCCTCCTCGCCGATCTGTTGGAAGCCGTGGGACCGGACGCCCCCACCCTCTGCGAGGGGTGGAACAGCCGCGATCTCGCCGCGCATGTGGTGGTGCGTGAGCGCCGCCCCGACGCCGCGGGCGGCCTGGTCGTCAAGCAGCTCGCGCCCCGTCTGGAGCGGGTGATGACGGAGTTCGCCGAGAAGCCGTACGAGGAACTGCTCCAGTTGGTGCGTACGGGGCCGCCCCGCTTCTCTCCGTTCGCCTTGAAGCAGCTCGACGAGGCGTCGAACGTGGTCGAGTTCTACGTCCACACCGAGGACGTACGGCGCGCGCAGCCGGACTGGACGCCGCGTGAGCTGGACGCGGTGTTCCAGGAGGCCCTGTGGTCGCGCCTGGAGCGCACGGCCCGGCTGATGGGCCGCGGCGCCCCGACGGGTGTGGTCCTGCGCCGCCCGAACGGCCAGACGGCGGTACTGAACAAGGGCACGCCGGTGGTGACGGTGACCGGCGAGCCCTCGGAACTGCTGCTGTTCGCGTTCGGCCGGCAGGGCGTGGCGGACGTCGAGCTGGACGGCGACAAGGACGCGATCGCCAAGTTGCACGAGGCGAAACAGCTCGGCATCTAGGCCCACCGGGTCACCGGGTCGGCGGGGAGGCTCGGCGCGCCGCAGGGCCCGTACGCACCGGACGAGAACCCCGCCGGGACCGCCCACCGCGGCGCGGGTGACGAAGACGGGCCCGGGGCCCCGGCGGCCGCCGGACGCTGCGGTCACCGGCCGTCCTGTCCGGCCATGACGGGCCGGTCAGGGGTCGAGCAGGGAGTGGGCGGCCAGGGCCAGGGACAGTTCCACGACGTCCGCGGGCCGGGTCAGGGAGCGGCCGGTGAGCTGCTCGCAGCGGCGCAGCCGGTTCAGGACCGTGTTGCGGTGGCAGTAGAGGCGGCCCGCGGCCCGCTGGGCGGAGCCGTCGCAGGCGAGCCAGGCCGTGAGCGTGTCCAGCATGACGTCCCGGTCGGACAGGTCCAGCCGCAGCAGCGGGCCGAGAACCCGTTCGGAGAGCGCCGCGCCGAGGATCGGCGCGGAGACGACGAGCGCGGCGGGCAGGTGCTCCTCCAGGACGACGGTTCCGCCCGAGCGCGGGCAGGCACGCAGCGCCGTGTCGGCCAGCCGGCGGGCGTCACCGATCGCGGCGAGCCCGTCCACCACCGGGCTCACGCCGATCCGGGCCACCGGCGGGGCGGTCAGCCGGCGGGCGATCTCCCCGGCGTCCATGTCGAGCCCGTGCGTGCGGGGGCGCTCCCCGCCGCGGCCCGCCGCGTGGTCGGGACCGTCGTCGGCCGCCGTCCCGGGCACCGGTCCGGGGCCCGTGTCGAGGAACCCGCTGTCGTGGCGGTGACCGGGCCGGTCTCCGCCGTAGTGCTGGTCACCGCCGTGGAGTCGATCCCCGGCGTAGGGCTGGTCGCCGTCGTAGGGGCGGTCGTCGAGCAGGACGATGCCGTAGCTCCCCTCGTCGGCCCGGTCGCGGTCGCGGTACCAGAGGACCCGCAGGCCGGAGAGGCGCACCTGCCCTCGTACGTCCGCGAGCGCCCGGCCGACGGGCAGCCGCGCCAGCACCACCGCGTACCGGCCCTGCTCGGGAAGGCGCAGGGCGGCGGCGGTGGCCGGGAGGTCGGCGATCCGCGCGGTGCCGTCGAGCAGTGCGGCGGTCATCAGCCGCAGCCGGTTCTCCCGGCGCCACATCAGCTCGCGCTCCGTCTGGCGGTAGGCGTCGGTGACGACGGCGCAGTGGTCGTCGACGAAGTTCCACACGTCGGCGGCCACATGGACGAGCAGACGCGCGTCGGAGGGATGACGCCGGGTCGTCTCGTCGAGGAGCTCCTGCCAGATCATGCCGCCGCCGAGCCGGAAGGCGCGCAGCAGGGCGTCCAGCGGGAGGCCGCGTTCGGCACGGGCCCTGCCGATGGCCCATGAGCAGCGGTGGGCGGCCTCGCGCAGTTCACCGGGCTGGATGAGGGATCCGACATTGAGCCGCAGCGAGCGCCGCACCTCGTCGCGCACGCTCTCCGCGTCGGCCTCCATGGCGGTGCGGTACGCGGGTTCGCGCTCCCGAAGCAGGTCCATCAGGCGTTCCGTGAGTTCGGGCAGCCCCGCCATCAGCGCCCGGGCGGCGCGGTGCAGCACGGCAAGGGCCTCCGCGTCGACGGCCGGGCGCGCGGCCGGTACCGGGGGCCGCGGTCCGGGCCGGGGCCGGACGTGGGCGGGTACGAGGTGCTGCATCGCTGTCCTCCACCGGAGTCGGCTCGGTCCGTGCCGCCCGGGTCGGCCGACGCGCGGCACACGGGTGCTCCGGACCTCCTGATCCCGCAGGATGACATACCGCCCGGTCGGTACCTAGGGGTGTGCGGTGGTCTTCTCCGCCCGGTCCACCAGCCGGGAGAGCTCGACGCGCGAGCGGACGCCCAGGGTGGCGAAGACATTGCGCAGGTGGTGGTCCACGGTGCGCGGGCTCACGGACAGGCGCAGCGCCACTTCGCGATTGGTGGCGCCCTCCGCCACACAGCGGGCGATCCGGAGCTGCTGGGGGGTCAGGAGCGTGAGCGGCCCGGCCGGTTCGGCCGCTCCGGCGTCTCCGGTGGCCCGCAGTTCGGCCCTCGCCTGGGTGGCCCAGCCGAAGGCCCCGCCCCGCTCGAAGGACACCAGCGCGTCCCGGAGCCGGCCCCGGGCCTCACCCGGTCTGCGCCGGCGCCGCAGCCAGGCGCCGTAGAGGAGTTGGGTGCGACCGCGTTCGAAGTCCCCGGCCACTTCGTCGTGTCGGGCCAGCGCGGTGGTGAACAGTGCCTCGCACTCCTCCGGGCCGCTCAACAGTGCACGGCAGCGCGCGAGTTGGGCCGGGGCCTGCGGATCGGTGCCCTGCGCGGCCCAACGGGCGAACGCGCTCACCGCGCACCGGGCGGCCTCGGTCTGGCCGGTGCGGGCCGCCGCTTCCACGAAGCAGGGGACGGCGAGCATCCGTACCGCGAAGTGACCGCGGCGCGGGCCGGCGCCGACCAGGGGGCCGAGCCGCGCGGCGGCGTCCGGGAGCCGGCCGCGCGCCAGGTCGGCACGGGCCCGCGCCCACTGGGCGAGCGTGGCCGTCTGGACGAGGCCGTGCCGCGCGGCGACGCGTTCCGCGGCGTCGGCGTGCTCCTCGACGGCCCCCGAACACCCCTCGACCGACGCCACCAGCGCGAGGATCGCGTGGTGGTGTGCCGCGAGGTTGTCCTGCCCGGCACCGAGAGCCGTGCGCAGGCCCTCCTCGGCGTGGGCACGGGCGCGGGCGTGGCGGCCGGCTCGCAGTTCCCCGTAGGCGAGGCGCTCCAGCGCCTGGGCGACCAGGATGTACGGGCCCCGGGCCCTGGCGACGGCGAGCGCGCGGGAGTTGGCCCGGCAGGCGGCGGGGAGATCGCCGACGACCAGAGCGGCACCTCCGGCCCGAAGGAGGGCCTCGGGGCCGTCGAGGAGTCCGGTCGCCGCCCCTTGGGCCACCATCTCCCGCAGCGGCTGCCGTCCGGCGTCCGGGCGGCCGTGCAGCACGGCGGACATCCCCGCCCGGTACGCCCCGAGCCGGCGGTCGGCCTCCGGCCCTACGGGAGCGGGGTCCGGCCCCGCCGGGCTGCGTTCCGGCCCCGCCGGGCTGCGTTCCGGCCCCGCGGGAGCGGGGTCCAGCCCCGCGGGAGCGGGGTCCAGGGCTTCCACGCAGGCCGCCGCGTCACCCGTCGCCCAGGACGCCTCGACGGCGGCAAGCCGGGCGACCAGGGCGCGGTCCGCGTCGGCGGGAGCCAGTAACTCGGCTGCCAGCAGCAGCGTTTCGCGGGCGTCGGCGACCGGGCCGTCCTGGAGGGCGAGCTGCCCGCGCACCAGTTGGGCCGCGCCGCGTACGGCGTCGCGCGAGCCCTCGCACGCGGCCTGTGACAGCAACTCCCGCGCGCGGTGCGGCAGTCCGGCCAGCCGGGCCTGATCGGCGGCGTTGATCAGGCGGACGGCGCGTGACTCCTCGTCGGCGGCGAGTTCGGCCGACCGCGCCCAGGCCGCCGAACGCTCGGCGTGTGCGGGTCCGCCGTCCGGCAGCGCCGCCGCGGCGGCGAGCGCGTCTCCGATGCCGGGTGCGGGAGCGGTGGCCGCCGCGGCCCGGTGGAAGAGAACCGGCAGGGCGTGCGGTCCCCCGGTATGGGCGTCGGCGAGCAGGCGGTGGGCAGCGCGCCGACGGGCGGGCGGGGCACTCGCGTAGACGGTGTCGGCCAGGCACGGATCGGCGAGGCGGACGCGGCCCCCGGCGAACCGGACGAGTCCCGCGGCCTCGGCGGCTTCCAGGGCACCGGCGTCGAGCCCGGCCGCCCCGGCCGCCCCGAGAATCACTCCGGCGTCCGCCCCGGCGGCCCGGGCATCCCGCTCCCGCTCGGCCGCGAGCAACAGCGACAGCCCCGCCGGGGCATCCGGGCCCAGGGCCCCCGGGAGGGGTGGCCCGGCGGAGCCGGAGGGCGCGGCCGGTGGGGCGGAGTCGTATACGGGTGCCGTGTCGCGGGCCGTGGGCGCGCGGCCGTGGCCGGCCCGGAGTTCCGGGCGCTCCGGCCACCGGCGGCCGCTCCCCTCCCCGGGAACGGCCGCGCGGAGCACGGTCACCGGGCCCGGCGCCCTGGGCGGCGGCTTGGGACCCGGCTCTGAGAGCGGTTCCGGCTCGTACCCGGGAGCCGGCGGCCGGGCCGGGCCGCCGCTCCGGGCCGGCTCGTTCGACGCACTCCGGGAGGGTGGCGGTAACGTGTTCCGGCCCGCCGTCCGGAGGGGACTTCGCGCAGTCGCGTTTCCAGTCACGACCGTCACGTTACTTCCGCGTAAACGACGGCGGAAGCCCCGCGTTCGCTTGTCGGCTCGGGCCCCGAAACCCCCTCTGAACTGGGCGGACAAGGTCTTCCGGGGGACAGCGGCTGGGCGCGCTCCCAGGCCTGGGGGGCAAGGCTTGTGCGCCTGCACAACGGCCGCGGCGCGGTTGGCCCGGGACGCACGCGGGCGACGGCCGCCGGAACGGGCGGCCGCCGCCCGCGCACGGTCGGACCGTGCGGGACGGGTCAGGAGGTGTGCGGGCAGTTGCCCTGGTAGGCCACGATCGTCGAAGAGGGCTGCGGCAGCGGGCAGAGGAACTGCTCGTAGCGGGTGTCATTGTCGATGAACCGCTTCAGCCACGAGATGCTGTACTTGGCGATCGTCGTGTTCGGGCTGTTGGGCGTGAAGTGGGTGGCGCCCCTGAGTTCCAGGTACGCCTTGTCGAGGGTGCTCGGCAGACTCGCGTAGAAGGGTTCGGAGTGCGTCGCCACCGGCGCGATCGTGTCGCCGTCGGCGCCCACGATCAGGGTCGGCGTCTTGATCTCCGGCCAGGTGGTGTCGAGGTTCCAGCCGGTCAGCGGGATCGCCGCCTGGAGCGAGGGGCGGCTCTTCGCGGCCTCCAGTGTGCCGCCCCCGCCCATCGAGTGGCCCATGACGCCGAGCCGGCTGCTGTCGATCCTGCTCCGCACGGAACTGCTCTGGGTCAGGTAGTCGAGCGCGGCCAGCAACTGCTTTCCCCGGCTGGCGGGTTGGTCGAGCGTGGTGAGGGTGTCGATGGTGAACACCACGAAGCCCTGGGAGGCGAGCCGGGGGCCGAGCCAGGCGATGGACGACTGGTAGGCCGTGTACCCGGGGGCGATGGCGACCGCGCCGAAGGTGCCGTCGCTGGTCGAGGTCGGGTAGTAGACGGTGCCGCCGCCGAAGCCGCTCACGGACAGCGCGGAGACGGTGGTCTGGGAGACGGCGTAGGGACCGGTGACCGCCTCGATACTGGCGTTCGTGGGAGCGGGGCCGCGCTCGTACGGGTTCGCGGCGACCTGTGCCGATACGGCCGGTGCTCCGATGGCCTGCGCCCCGCCGGCCTGCGCGGCGACGAGGCCGCCCGCGGCCAGGAGCACCGCGAGGCCGGTCCGCACCAGACGGCTCGTGAGCCGGTTGGGGCGGCGGGGAGACGGGTCGGGGCCGACGGGTGCGGCGGGGAGTGCGCGGTTCGGCTGCTGCACGGTGGGTGCGTCCTCTCGGTGAGGGAGAACGGACCCGCGCCGCGGTCGAAGCGCCGCCCTGGCATGGGGTGTTGAAGGCGCACGCCGCGAGACGACGGGGTCCGTCTCGGTGGTTGCGTTGGCAACTGTCCGCCCCGGACCCGGCTCGTACATCGGCGGAATCACCGGTCTTGGCCCGCCGTGCCCGTCGCCCTGTCGCTCCCGCACCGAACCCGCACGCCAAGAACCGACGTCGGACACCCGGCCCCACGGGGGGGGCCTGCACCACGGCCACCCGGCGCCGCGGACGGGCCTCCGCGCGGACACGTCTCCGTAGGGACACCCCTTCCCGCCGACACGGCTCTCCACGGAACACGGCCCGCGCCCGGCGGCGGAAACCGCCGGGTGCGGGCCGTGACGCGCGACCTGAGCGGTCACGCGGGACGTGAACGGTGGCGCGAGGTGTCAGCCAACGGGGTGTCAGCGGACGGGATGCCCCGCCGCTCGCAGGGTCTCCTTGACCTCACCGATCCGCAGGTCACCGAAATGGAAGACGGACGCGGCCAGCACCGCGTCGGCGCCCGCCCCGATGGCCGGCGGGAAGTGGTCGAGCCGGCCGGCACCGCCGCTGGCGATGAGCGGAACGGTGACGTGCTTGCGTACGGCCTCGATCATCTCGATGTCGTAGCCGTCCTTCGTGCCGTCCGCGTCCATCGAGTTGAGCAGGATCTCGCCCGCGCCCAGCTCGGCGGCCCGGTGGGCCCACTCGACGGCGTCGATGCCGGTGCCCTTGCGGCCGCCGTGGGTGGTCACCTCGAAGGAACCGTCCTCGGTCCTGCGCGCGTCCACCGACAGCACGAGCACCTGCCGCCCGAACCGCTCCGCGATCTCCCGGATGAGGTCCGGCCGGGCGATGGCGGCCGTGTTGACGCCGACCTTGTCGGCGCCGGCCCGCAGCAGCTTGTCGACGTCCTCGGCGGTGCGGACACCGCCGCCGACCGTCAGCGGGATGAATACCTGCTCGGCCGTACGGCGCACCACGTCGTAGGTGGTCTCACGGTTGCCCGAGGACGCGGTGATGTCCAGGAACGTGAGCTCGTCGGCGCCCTCGGCGTCGTACACCTTGGCCATCTCGACCGGGTCGCCCGCGTCGCGCAGGTTCTGGAAGTTGACACCCTTGACGACCCGGCCGTTGTCCACGTCCAGGCAGGGAATCACTCGGACCGCCAGGGTCATGACTGTGCTTCTCCCTGCTCTGCGGGGTCTTCGCCGGACTGTTCCGTACGGTCGTCGCCCGACGCCTCCGTACGGTCCTCGCTCGCACGGAACGCCTCCACCTCGACCTCGACGACCAGACGCGAGTCCACCAGACCCGCGACGATGATCATCGTCGCGGCGGGGCGGACGACGTCGAACAACTGCTTGTGGGCGCGGCCGACTGCCTCGACGTCCCGGGCATGGGTGATGTACATGCGCGTACGGACGACGTCGTCGCGGCCGAGGCCGAGCTGCTCCAGCGCGGCGAACGCGGCGTTGAAGGAGTTGAGCGCCTGCTCGTACGGGTCGCCCTCGGCGATCTGGCCGTCGATCACCGAGGTGCAGCCGGACACCAGTACCAGGCCGTTCGGCAGTTCAACCGCGCGGGAGTACCCGAAGGTCTCCTCCCAGGGCGCGCCGGTCACGACGCGGCGTACGGCGCTCACCGGGCTACCGCCGCCAGCGCCTCTTCGAGGGTGAACGCCTTGGCGTACAGGGCCTTGCCGACGATCGAGCCCTCGACGCCGAGCGGCACGAGTTCGCCGATGGCGCGCAGGTCGTCCAGCGACGACACGCCGCCGGAGGCGACCACCGGGCGGTCGGTCGCCGCGCACACGGTGCGCAGCAGCTCCAGGTTCGGGCCCTGGAGCGTGCCGTCCTTGGCGATGTCGGTCACCACGTAGCGGGCGCAGCCCTCGGAGTTGAGGCGTTCCAGCGTCTCGTAGAGGTCGCCGCCGTCGCGGGTCCAGCCGCGGCCGCGCAGGGTGGTGCCGCGGACGTCGAGACCGACCGCGATCTTGTCGCCGTGCTCGGCGATGACCTTGGCGACCCACTCGGGGGTCTCCAGGGCGGCGGTGCCGAGGTTGACGCGGGTGCAGCCGGTCGCGAGGGCTGCCGCCAGGGAGGCGTCGTCGCGGATTCCGCCGGACAGCTCGACCTTGATGTCCATCGCCTTGGTGACCTCGGAGATCAGGTCCCGGTTGTCGCCGGTGCCGAACGCGGCGTCCAGGTCGACGAGGTGCAGCCACTCGGCGCCGGCGCCCTGCCAGGCCAGGGCGGCCTCCAGGGGGGAGCCGTAGGAGGTCTCGGTCCCGGACTCGCCGTGCACGAGGCGGACGGCCTGGCCGTCGCGGACGTCGACGGCGGGGAGGAGTTCGAGCTTGCTCACAGTGTTCCGATCCAGTTGGTGAGGAGCTGGGCTCCGGCGTCGCCGGACTTCTCGGGGTGGAACTGGGTGGCCCACAGCGCGCCGTTCTCGACGGCCGCCACGAAGGGCTTGCCGTGCGTGGACCAGGTCACCAGGGGGGCGCGCAGCAACGGGTTGCCGACTTCCAGGGACCAGTCGTGGACGGCGTAGGAGTGGACGAAATAGAAGCGCGCGTCGGCGTCGAGGCCCGCGAAGGCCTGCGAGCCAGCCGGGGTCTCGACGGTGTTCCAGCCCATGTGGGGCACGATGTCGGCCTGCAGCGGCCCGACCGTGCCCGGCCACTCGTCGAGGCCCTCGGTCTCCACGCCGTGCTCGATGCCGCGCGAGAAGAGGATCTGCATGCCGACGCAGATGCCCATGACGGGACGGCCGCCGGACAGCCGCCGGCCGATGATCCAGTCGCCGCGGGCTTCCCTGAGGCCCTTCATGCAGGCGGCGAAGGCGCCCACGCCGGGCACCAGCAGTCCGTCCGCGTTCATCGCGGTGTCGAAGTCGCGTGTTATCTCGACCTCGGCACCCGCGCGGGCGAGGGCACGCTCGGCCGACCGTACGTTTCCGAAGCCGTAGTCGAAGACGACGACCTTTTTGGGTGCGCTCAACTCCACACCTCCAGCCGCATGACACCCGCGACGAGACACATCGCGGCTCCTATCGAGAGCAGCACGACCAGGCTCTTGGGCATGTCCTGCTTCACGAAGGAGTAGATGCCTCCGAGGAGGAAGAGGCCGACAACGATCAGGATGCTCGACAGGCCTGTCACAGCGCGCCCTTCGTGGAGGGGAGGATTCCGGCGGCGCGCGGGTCGCGCTCGGAGGCATAACGCAGGGCACGGGCCAGCGCCTTGAACTGGCACTCCACGATGTGGTGCGCGTTGCGCCCGTAGGGCACGTGCACGTGGAGGGCGATCTGGGCCTGGGCGACGAAGGACTCCAGGATGTGCCGGGTCATCGTCGTGTCGTACTCGCCGATCATCGGCGCCATCTTCTCGGGCTCGGTGTGCACGAGGTAGGGGCGGCCCGACAGGTCGACGGTCACCTGGGCGAGCGACTCGTCCAGCGGGACCGTGCAGTTGCCGAAGCGGTAGATGCCCACCTTGTCGCCGAGTGCCTGCTTGAAGGCGGCGCCCAGTGCGAGGGCGGTGTCCTCGATGGTGTGGTGCGAGTCGATGTGCAGGTCACCCTCGGTCTTCACGGTCAGGTCGAACAGACCGTGCCGGCCGAGCTGGTCGAGCATGTGGTCGTAGAAACCGACGCCCGTGGCCACGTCGACCTTGCCGGAGCCGTCGAGATCGATCTCGACGAGGACCGACGTCTCCTTCGTCACCCGCTCCACGCGTCCTACGCGGTTCATGCGCTCTGCTCCTTCGGGGGTGCGGGGATGTCTCCCGCAGAGCCCAGTAGTTCACGTACCGCGTCGAGGAACGCGTCGTTTTCCTCCGGGGTTCCGGCGGAGACCCGCAGCCACCCCGGTACGCCGTTGTCCCGGACCAGGACGCCCCGGTCGAGGATCTTCCGCCAGACGGTGTGGGCGTCGGCGAACCGCCCGAACTGCACGAAGTTCGCGTCCGACTCGATCACCTCGTAGCCCATCGCGCGCAGTTCGGTGACCAGCCGGTCCCGCTCGGACTTGAGCTGCTCCACATAGCCGAGCAGGGTGTCGGTGTGCTCCAGGGCGGCCAGCGCGGTCGCCTGGGTGATGGCCGACAGGTGGTACGGAAGTCGTACGAGCTGGACGGCGTCGACCACCGCCGGGTGGGCGGCGAGGTAGCCGAGGCGCAGTCCCGCCGCGCCGAAGGCCTTCGACATCGTCCGGGAGACGACGAGATTCGGCCGTCCTTCGAGCAGCGGCAGCAGCGAGTCGCCGTGGCTGAACTCGATGTACGCCTCGTCGATCACGACCATCGACGGCTTCGCCGCCTGCGCCGCCTCGTAGAGCGCGAGGACCGTCCCGGGCGGGACCGCGTTGCCCGTGGGGTTGTTGGGGGTGGTGACGAAGACGACGTCCGGCCGGTTCTCGGCGATGGCCCGCTCGGCGGCGGCGAGGTCGATGGTGAAGTCCTCGTTGCGGGGGCCCGAGATCCAGGCCGTGCCCGTGCCGCGCGCGATGAGCGCGTGCATCGAGTACGACGGCTCGAAGCCGATCGCGGTGCGGCCGGGTCCGCCGAAGGTCTGGAGCAGTTGCTGGATGACCTCGTTGGAGCCGTTGGCGGCCCAGACGTTCTCGGTGGTGACCGGGTGCTTGCCGGTCTTCGTCAGATAGGCGGCCAGCTCGGTGCGCAGCTCCACCGCGTCCCGGTCGGGGTAGCGGTTGAGCCCGCGGGCGGCCTCACGGACCCGCTCGGCGATCCGCTCGACGAGCGGCTCGGGCAGCGGGTAGGGGTTCTCGTTGGTGTTCAGGCGTACGGGGACGTCCAGTTGGGGTGCGCCGTAGGGGGTCTTGCCGCGCAGTTCGTCCCGTACGGGGAGATCGTCGATGCCAGTCACTTGCCCTCGGGTACCTTCCAACCGAACCTTGCCTTGACCGCCGCGCCGTGCGCGGGCAGGTCCTCAGCCTCCGCCAGCGTCACCACGTGATGCGCTACGTCCGCGAGCGCGTCCTTCGTGTAGTCGACGATGTGGATGCCGCGCAGGAAGGACTGGACGGACAGGCCCGAGGAGTGGCAGGCGCAGCCGCCGGTGGGCAACACGTGGTTGGAGCCCGCCGCGTAGTCGCCGAGCGAGACCGGGGCCCAGGGGCCGACGAAGATCGCTCCCGCGTTCCTGACCCGGTCGGCGACGGCCGCCGCGTCCGCGGTCTGGATCTCCAGGTGCTCGGCTCCGTAGGCGTCGACGACCCGCAGGCCCTCGTCGATCCCGTCGACGAGGACGATCGCGGACTGCCGGCCGTTCAGGGCCGGGACGATCCGGTCGTCGATGTGCTTGGTGGCCGCGACCTGCGGCTCCAGCTCCTTCTCCACGGCGTCCGCGAGGGCCGGCGAGTCGGTGACCAGGACGGCGGCGGCGAGCGGGTCGTGCTCGGCCTGGCTGATCAGGTCGGCGGCGACGTGCACCGGGTCGGCGGTGTCGTCCGCGAGGACCGCGATCTCGGTCGGGCCGGCCTCCGCGTCGATGCCGATCCGGCCGGTGAAGTAGCGCTTGGCGGCGGCGACCCAGATGTTGCCCGGGCCCGTGACCATGGTGGCCGAGGGGCAGGACTCGGTGCCGTGCGCGAACATCGCGACGGCCTGGGCGCCTCCGGCCGCGTACACCTCGTCGATGCCGAGCAGCGCGCAGGCGGCGAGGATCGTGGGGTGCGGAAGGCCGCCGAACTCCTTCTGCGGCGGGGACGCCAGCGCCATGGAGGGGACGCCGGCCTCCTGTGCCGGGACGGCGTTCATGATCACGGACGACGGGTACACCGACCGTCCGCCGGGGGCGTACAGCCCCACGCGGTCGACCGGCACCCACTTCTCGGTGACCGAGCCACCGGGCACGACCTGGGTGGTGTGCGTCGTGCGGCGCTGTTCGCGGTGGACGAGACGGGCGCGGCGGATGGACTCCTCCAGGGCCGCGCGCACGGCGGGGTCGAGCTGCTCCAGGGCGTCGGCGAGGGCCTGGGCCGGAACACGCACGGACTCCAGCCGTACTCCGTCGAACTTCTCCGCGTAGTCGATCAGCGCCGCGTCGCCCCGATGATGCACGGCCTCGCAGATCGGTCGCACCTTCTCCAGGGCGGCCGAGACGTCGAAGTCGGCTCGGGGCAGCAGGTCGCGCAGGGCGGAGCCCTCGGGGAGGGCGTCGCCGCGCAGATCGATTCGAGTGATCGCGAAATGTTGCAGCACGGGGACAATTCTCTCAGACGGCGCCGAGGCGCCGGACGCCCGTATCAATGGCTGATACAAGCCACCTTCGGTTCCGCGGAAGATCCCCGTCACCAGTAGCGTTCGGGCCGTCACTGAGCGGGCATTGCACGAATGTACGAAACCCGCGAGTAGCTGGGGAGGAAGGGACGTGCTGTGACCGAGGGGGCCGGCCTGCGCACCGGGGACCTGCCGGACGAGCTGACCGCCGCCGAAGCGGGGATGTGGCAGGCCTTCCGCAACGGCAGCGTGTACGACCTGCGCGCCGGGGACACGGCCGTGGACGATCCGCACGGCGGCCATCCCTGGGGGCCCGAGCGCAGTGTCCGGGCCCGGATAGTGGCCTGGCTGCTGCTCGACGGGCCGCCCGCCCTCCAGGGCCGGGTCGCCTCCCTGAAGCTGACCGGCGTCCGGATCACCGATGTGCTCGATCTCGCGGGCGGCACGGTGGTGCCGTACGTGGAGCTGAAGGGGTGCCGGTTCGAGAAGGAGGTCCTGCTGCCGGAGTCCCGGTTCACGACCGTACGGCTGGTGAACTGCTCGGTGCCCCGGCTGGAGGCGGCCCGGCTGCACACCGAGGGCGATCTGCATCTGCCGCGCTGCCGCTTCCACAACGGGGTACGGCTGACGGACGCGCACATCGGCACGGATCTGCTGCTCAACCAGGCCGTGGTCTACCGGGACCGGCGCGGGCGTTCGATCACCGGCGACGGCATGACCGTCGGACAGGACCTCCAGGCCGAGATGCTGGAGTCGCACGGCGAGCTGAGTCTGCGCGGCGCCACCGTCGGCGTGTCGCTGAGCCTGCGCGGCAGCAGGCTGAACAACCCGTACACCCGGCTCGCCCTCAACGCCCCCCAGCTCACCGTCAACCGCACGCTCTACATGACCCCGGCCGGCCTCGGCAATCCGCTGATGACCAGCGGCACCACACCGGCGCGCGGCACGCTGGTGCAGCGGTTCGAGTGCCAGGGCGGCATCCGGCTGGACGACGGGCGGTTCGGTGACGCGGTCGACTTCGACCGGGCCCGGTTCGCCTTCGACGACGACCAGGAGCTGTCACTGCTCCGGGTCCAGACGCCCGAGCTGCGCTTCCTGGGCGAGCGGCCCGAGCGCGGCAAGGTCGTGCTGTCCGGCGCGCGCGTGGTCAACCTGGTCGACCGGGCGTCCAGCTGGCCGGGGCCCGGCCGGCTGCACATGGGCGGCTTCAGCTACGAGAACCTGGTCCCGCAGGGCGCCTTCCCGCTGACCCGGCGGCTGGAGTGGGTGGCGGCGGCCACCGCCGAGTACGGCCCGGAGCCGTACGAGCGCCTGGCCACCGTGCTGCGCAACTCCGGTGAGGACGAGGACGCCCGCGAGGTGCTGCTCGCCAAGCAGCGCCGCCGCCGCGAGACCCTGCCGCTGGCCGCCAAACTGTGGGGTTACGCGCAGGACCTGACGGTCGCCTACGGGTACCGGCCCGGCCGGGCCGCCCTGTGGATGGCGGTGCTGTGGGGTGCGACGTCGGTCGCCTTCTCGCACGCCGGCCATCAGCCGGTCAACGGCGGCCATCCGCCGTGGAACGCCTCGCTCTACGCCCTGGACCTGCTGCTGCCGGTCATCGATCTGGGCCAGGTCGGCTCCTGGCAGCTGCGCGGCGGCTGGCAGTGGCTGGCCGCGGTGGTGATCCTCCTCGGCTGGATCCTGGCGACGACGGTGGCCGCCGGGGCCACCCGGCTGCTCCGCCGCGGCTGAGGGCCGCCCGTGCGGCTGGGCCGCCCGTGCGGCTGGGCTGCGGGGCGGCTGGGCTGCGGGGCGGCTGGGCTGCGGGGCGGCTGGGCTGCGGGGCGGCTGGGCTGCGGGGGCTCCATGGGCCCCCGCACCGCCGCCGCCGGGCCGCCGCGGACCGCTCGTACCACCGCTGCCAGGCCGCCGCGGAGCCCCCGCAGCACCGCCTCCAGGCCGCCGCGGACCGCTCGCACCACCGCCACCAGGCCGCCACTGGGCCCCGCACCGCCCTCGCGGGACCGTCGCACACGAGATGTACACGACCCTTTTACTCGCCCTTGACCGCATACCGCACAACCAATCGGCGTTTACGAAAGCGTCACCGTGCACCTATGGCACAGCCTCGACCTGCGGTTTTCAATGGTCGACACCATGGCACTGCTGCGCGCACTCCTCCGTACGGCCCGGATGGCACGGAACACCTCTCGCCTCGCCACCGGACTGCCGGCCGACGAAGAGGTGCTCCTCGACGCCCCCGACCACCGGCTGGGTCCGGCGCTCGTCGCGGCGGCCCGGGGCGACTACGTCCCCGCGGCCGAACTGCTGGCCACCACCCGCGAGTCCGCCGAGTGGGAGAACCGCGACCGGTACGCGATGCGTCTCGCGACCTTCGCGCGTTCCCGCGACGAGTGGCTCAGGCAGTGGCAGGCCGCCGACCCGCACGACCCGGACGTCCTCCTCGTCAGGGCCGAACTGGCGGTCCGGCGCGGTTGGGAGTCGCCCGCACGGGTGGAACTGCTGCGCGAGGTCGGCCCGCTGATCATGTCCGCCGCCGAGGGCGATCCGCGCGACCCGGTGCCGTGGCGGATCGCGCTCGACCACGCCCGCGGCACCAACGTGGGGCACACCGAGTTCGAGCACCTGTGGACGGAGGCCGTCCGGCGCTCCCCGCACCACTACGGCTGTCACGTGGCCGCTCTGCAGTACCTCTCGGCCGCCTGGTACGGCTCGCACAGCGAGTGCTTCGACTTCGCCGAGCCGGCCGCGCAGGACGCGCTGCCGGGCTCCCTGGTCCAGGCGCTGCCGGTACGTGCCGCCTTCGCCTATCTGACCGAGGGCGGCGGTCCCCAGGTCCCGCGCAAGCGCCTGGACGCCGCCGCCGACCTCGCGATCTCGGTCTCCGCGGCCTACGCGCCCTCCGATCCGTGGCCCGCCGAGGTGCGCAACCTGCTCACCTACGTGCTGGTCCGGCTGGAGCGCTGGCAGGACGCCCTGGAGCAGTTGCGTCTCATCGGCCCGTACGTGACCTCGTTCCCCTGGGACCGGGTCTCCGAGGACCCGCTCGACCAGTTCCTGGAGCTGCGCGACGGTGTCCGTCTGGAGGTCGCCTCGGGGCTTCCGCTGTGCGATCCGGTCCCCGATCGGCATCCATGGAGTGGGCACGGCGGACGCGTCCCCTCCGTCGACCATTAGGCTTTCGCGTCGTGACCACCGTCCGGCTCCCGCTCTTCCCCCTGAACTCGGTGTTGTTCCCCGGGCTCGTGCTTCCTCTGAACGTGTTCGAGGAGCGTTATCGCGCCATGATGCGCGATCTGCTCAAGACGCCCGAGGACGAATCCCGCCGATTCGCCGTCGTCGCCATCCGCGACGGCCATGAGGTCTCACCCAGCGCGCCGGGCATGCCGGACGGGACCGCCGTGCCCGAGCGCGGGGCCGCCGCCGGTTTCGGCGACGATCCGCTCAAGGCCTTCCACGAGGTGGGCTGCATCGCGGACGCGGCGACCGTCCGCGAGCGCGCCGACGGCAGCTTCGAGGTGCTGGCGACCGGCACCACACGGGTGCGGCTGCTGTCGGTGGACGCCTCCGGGGCGTTCCTGACCGCCGAGCTGGAGGAACTCCCCGAGGACGCGGGGGACGAGGCCGGAGCGCTCGCCGAGGGCGTGCTGCGCGCCTTCCGCCAGTACCAGAAACGGCTGGCCGGAGCCCGCGAGCGTTCGCTGTCGACCGGCGCGGACCTGCCGGACGAACCGGCGGTCGTCTCCTATCTCGTCGCGGCCGCCGTGATGCTGGACGTCCCGGCCAGACAGCGGCTGCTGCAGGCCTCCGACACGGCGTCCCGGCTGCGCGAGGAGCTGAAACTGCTGCGCACGGAGACCGCCATCATCCGTAATCTGCCGTCGTTGCCCGCGTCGGAACTGACGCGCGGCCCGACGAGCCTGAACTGACGCTTGCGAGAAGGTCGATGGCCAAGAAGGCGAAGAAGCAGCAGTCCGGCGGCACCCCGGCGACGGTGGCACTGACCGAGGCGGGCGTCCCGTACACGGTCCACGCCTACGAGCACGACCCGGCGCACCCGTCGTACGGCGAGGAGGCGGCCGAGGCGATGGGCGTCTCTCCGGCGAGGGTGTTCAAGACCCTGGTGGCGGACGTGGACGGCGCGCTCGTGGTCGCGGTCGTACCGGTGGCCGGGTCCCTGGACCTCAAGGCCCTCGCCACGGCGGTGGGCGGCAAGCGGGCGGCGATGGCCGACCCGGCGGCGGCCGAGCGCACGACGGGGTACGTCCGCGGCGGCATCTCGCCGCTCGGCCAGCGCAAGAGGCTGCGCACCGTGCTGGACTCCTCGGCGTCCGGGCACGCCACGATCTGCGTCTCGGCGGGGCGCCGCGGCCTGGAGGTCGAGCTCTCCCCCACCGACCTGGCCGAGCTCACGGGGGCGGTGACCGCGCCCGTCGGACGCGGGTGACCCCCCGGGGCGTCCGCACCCGGTGCGGCGGCCGTGACGGGCCGGGTCCGCGCCCGTCGTGGCGTGTATGGACCCTTCACGGACGGCGCGTCCTCGGTTAAGCACGAGGGGCATGTCGAAGAAAACGCGGAAACGCAAGTGGCGCGTCAGGAAAGGCCGCTCGAACCACGGCCGCCGTCCGGCGTGACCCGGACCCCGGACCCGGCCGGCGCCCCGGCACCGGCCGGGCAGCCCGACTGAGTGCATCCGCACCGGGGGTCGGCCGGGCAGCCGGGATCCACGCGTCCACGACGGCCGTCTGCCGGCCGGGCGGCCCGTCGGACCGGCTGCGCGCATCCCCATCGGGCGGCGGGGCGGCCCGGCTCCGGGCGTCCTGGCGGTGCTGTCTCGTGCCGCCCGATCAGGCGGTGGGAGGCTCCGGTGGTGTGGCCGGGTAGGGGTTCTGCTGGTACGGGTCGGGGTCCCTGGGGCCGAACAGGGCCATGAGGCCGAGGTGGACCACCATGGCACTCAGCGACCACGCCAGCAGCGCGCCCTTGGCCCCGAGCTTCAGCGGCGCGGAGAACGTGACGCCCTTGCCCACGGCCTTGGCGTGCGCGACCACGTTCTGCATGGGGCCGAGCCATATACCGATCCGCCAGGCGAGCAGCGATCCGAGCAGGCCGCCGAGGGCGAGCGCGATCACCAGGGGCACCCCGCCACGCCGTCGTACGAGGAACACGACGAGAGCGCTCAGGGCTCCGAAACCCAGCGCGAGGAGAGTGAAGGTTCCGTCGACACCGATGGCCTGCTCCCCCTCGGTGTCCTTGAGGTACACCGCGGTGGCGTCCGCGATCAGCGGCACATGTGGCGTCAGCCACGACCAGAGCACCCCGAGCAGAGCTCCCGCGAGCGCGAGCGCGACCGTGATCACGGCCGCCTCCCGCAGTTCGGTCTTCATCCCGGGCCCGTCCTGTCCGTAGGAGGCCTCGTACGCGGCCGGATACACGGGGTAACCCGCGGGTCCGGGAGCGTGCGGAGCCTGCCAGGCAGGGTGCGGCTGCTGCCGGTCCTGCGGGGACTGTTCGTGCGGCGGCGGAGGCGGAGTCAGCGGAGCGGTCACCCTGCCATCGTGCCAGGCCCCGCTGTCGGCCGCGTCACCGGACGGCCGCCCGGCGGTAGGCCCAGGCCGCGAGAGCCAGTGAGGCCACCCCGACTCCGGCGCAGACGGCCAGATCGCCGAGGACGGCGGCCCAGTCGGGATGCGCCCCGAACGTGCGCGCGAGCGCCTCGACGCCGTAGGTCGAGGGCAGCAGGTCCCGGGCGTACTGCACCACGGCCGGCATCCGGTCCGCCGGGAGAACGCCCAGCAGCAGGGCCGCGGACATGCCCAGCTGGCCGAGCAGCGTGGCGAGCTCGGGCCGCGGGGCGAGCAGCCCGAACGCGGCCCCGAGCCCGGCCAGGGCGGCGCCCGCGAGCGGGACGACCGCGGCGAGCACCCACAGATGGGTGAGCGGCAGCCCGAAGAGCAGGGAGCCGAAGACGGCGGTGACGACGGTGCCGGGCACCGTGAAGGACGCGTACGCGCCCGCGGCGCCGAGCACCACGGCCGCCGGCGGCACCGGCAGCGTCGCGTAGTGGTCGAGCCCGCCGCTCGCCCGGAGCTGCCCGAAGTACTGGGCGAGCAGGTTGAGGGCGACGAACGCGACGACCAGGACGGTCGACCCGGCCACCACGGCGCGCGCCTCGGCGCCGCCGTCCACCACCCCGCGCATCATGATCATGATGCCGACGGACTGGAAGGTGGCCACGAACAGCAGCGGGATCCGCGCGACGCGGGCGCGGGAGAGCTGCGCGCGGTACACGGCGGCCAGCGACGGCCACAGCCGCGCGCGCGGCCCCAGCTCCGCGGCGGCACCGGCGTCCTCGGCCAGCGGCAGCGCGCTGCCCGGCAGGACTCCAGCGGGTACGACACTCACGTCGAACTGCTCCCCTTCACTCCGGCAGCCGTCCTGTTCCGCACACGTACGACGCCCCTCTCCCGTACGGATTCCACACCCCGGACGCTCACGCCTTCACCAGTCCCTGTGTCGCGTGGCCGCCGAGCGCCAGGTACACATCCTCCAGGCTCGGCGTGGCCAGCGTGAAGTCGTCGAGCGCGGCGAAGGCGGCCCCGCCGGTGACCGTGGCCACCGCCGCGCGGGCCTCCTCGGGCGCGAGCCGCAGCGTCCAGCGGCGGCCCGACTCGACGGCGCGGGCCCGCAGCGCGGCCACCTCGGGAACGTGCAGCGGGGCGCCGTCGCGCCAGACGAGCTCGACGCGCACCTCGCCGGCGACGCGTTCCTTGAGCCCGGCCGGGGTGTCGCAGGCGATGACCCGTCCCTCGTCGAGGACGGCGACCCGGTCGAGGACCGTCTCGGCCTCGATGACGTTGTGGGTGACGAGCAGGACCGTGGCGCCGTGCTCGGCGCGGCGCCGGTCGACGGCGGCCCAGACGGCGCGCCGGGCGACGGGGTCCATGCCGGTGGTGGGCTCGTCGAGGACCAGCAGCGGGCGCCGGCCGACGAGCGCGGCGGCGAAGCAGGCGAGCCTGCGCTGCCCGCCGGAGAGCTTCTTCAGGGGGCGGGAGGCGAGTGGGGCCAGGCCCAGTTCGTCGAGGACGGCGTCCCGCTCGGCCCGTGCCGCGCGCAGGTCGAGCCCGCGCAGCCGCCCGGTCGTCTCGGCGGCGAGGGACACGGTCAGCTCGTCGAGGGCGGTGGACTCCTGCCCGAGGTAGGCGAGGATCCTCGCCGCCCGCTCGGGATGGCGCACGATGTCGTGCCCGAGGATCTCGACGCTGCCGCTGTCGGGGCGCATCAGTCCGGTGAGCTGGCGTACGAGGGTGGACTTGCCGGCGCCGTTCGGGCCGAGCAGCCCGAAGATCTCGCCGCGGCGGATGTCCAGACGGACCCCGTCGGTGGCCCTGACCTCGGGTGTCGCCGGGGTGCCCCGGCGGCCGCGGACCGCCGGATAGGTCTTGGTCAGACCTCGCACGGCGCACACGACGTCGCCCCTGTGTCCCATCCGGGCCGCCTGTGCCGTGCGCGTACTCACGAAGGACGAGAGTACGTGGTCCGGGGCCCTGTCATGCGACCGGGCCGGTGGCGCCCCCGGACGAGCCCCTCCGCGAACCTTCACGAACGGCCTCGGGCCACTCGCCGCCGGGCCCGTCCGTCAGCAGCCGCCGGACGGGTACCTCACTCCCCGACGGGCGCGTGCTCCGTCGCGGTGCGCACATCGATCTCCCGCCAGAATCCGGCCCGGATCGCGTAGCGGTCGTGCTCGTCGATCTGGTCGTCCTTGTGCGCGAGCAGGCCGAAGCGGGCCGCGTAGCGCAGCAGCTCGCCGTCCACCCGGTGCGGGACCCGCGGGTACATCGCCGACAGCTTCTGCAGATGGCTCGGGTCGGTGAGGCGCCCCATCCAGCGGCGCGCGAACACCTGGCCGACCTCGTAGGGGTCGCCGCCGACGGTGGTGATGTCCTCCTCGCGGTCCGCCCACCGCTGCTCCGCGGAGGTGAGCTGGGCGAGGGTGGGCAGCGCGGCGGCCTCCGCGGACTCCATGGTGCCGCCGGGCCGGTCGACCCAGCCCTTGTCGGAGGACCAGCGCAGCGTCGCGTTGGTGGGGTGCTGGGCGGCCTGGGTGCCCGGTCCGCGGAGCGCGGCCAGGTCCTTGGGTGTAGGGACCCCCTTGGGGGTGGGCAACGGCTCCTGGGTGCCGTTCTGCGATTCGGCCGCCTGGTGGTGTTCGGCCTCCTGGACGGAGCGCTCGGCCGCCGCGGCGAGCGCCGACTCGGGCAGCGGCGCGGAGAGGATGGCGGCGATCTCCGGGCGCGGCACGGGCGAGGGGGCGCAGATCCCGCCGATCTCCTTGGCGCGGACCGCCTTGGTGATCCAGGCGCGGTCGAGCACCCGCCGCTCGTCGGCCTCGGCCACCAGGTCCTCGGACTGGTTGTAGTCGCCGTCCGCGGCCTGTACGGCCCACAGGTGTACGGCGACGCCGTGCTCCTTGGCGGCCATCATGCCCGGCAGCAGGTCCCCGTCGCCGGTCACGAGGACCACGTCGGAGCAGGCGCGGTTGCGTGCCAGTTCGGTCAGCTCGGCGTGCATGGCGGCGTCCACGCCCTTCTGCGCCCAGCGCCCGTCGCTGCGGGTCAGCGCGCCCAGGCGCACGGTCACCCGGGGCATCACGCGGAGCCTGCGGTGCTCCGGCTGCGGTACGCGGTCGGGGGCGCCGTCGAACCAGTAGATGCGCAGCAGGGGCCGCTCGGTGTCGGACTCGGCGCGCTCGCGAAGGCCCTGGATGAGGGCGGCGTGGTCGACGGTGATCCGGGATCGCGACGGCTCCCCGGCGAGGAGACTGGCGGCGGCCCCGAGCAGATACCCGGCGTCCACCAGGACGATGCAGCGGTCCACGCGATCCACCCTCTTTCCGGGAGGTTTGCTTCGGGCTTCCTTGGAGTCTGCCCGACCGTGCGGAGGTTAACGGCCGGAACTCGATCTTCGGCGTGGCGGATCGGGAGAACACCTACCGACAGGTCTTATTACGCACGGTAATTCTACGAAATGCGCCACTTGTCAGCGTATGTGAATCTGGTCGCGGCCCTGGCCCCTAGATCCCCTTCAGGAGGCAGATCACCATGGCCAAGAACAAGAATCGCAAGCAGGGCGGCCAGCAGGACCGCTCCTCGCAGGCCGAGCGTGCGCAGGAGCAGGCACAGCGGTCAGCGGCACAGGCACAGCAGTCGCCGATGTCGCAGGCCCAGGGCAGCCCCGCTGATGTTGCCCGTAAGCATCAGAGGCGCTTCGGCCACAACTGAGGCCGCCGCGCGGGCTGTTGAGGCCCAGGCACGCACCGAGGGGCGCATCCGTTACCGGATGCGCCCCTCGGTGCGTGGTCCGTGCCCGGGTCAGCCGGCCAGGCAGGACGGGCCGAGCAGCACCTTCAGGTCTCCGAAGAGCGCCGGGTCCGGCTTCACCCGGTGCCGGTCGAGTCGCAGCACGGTGGTCTTGCTCGGGCCCTGGAGCCGGATGCGGACCTCGCTCTCGCCCTTGTGGTGGCTGAGGATCTCGCCGAGGCGGCTGACCATGGGCGGAGTGACCTTCAGCGCCGGGATGGTGAGGATCACGGGTGCGTTGGTGCCCGCGTTCGACAGGTCCGGGACCTGGAGCTCCATCGCGACCAGGCGCGGCACGTCCTCGCGCTTGTCGAGGCGCCCCTTGACGAAGACGACCGCGTCCTCGACGAGCTGGGTCGACACCAGCTGGTAGGTCGCCGGGAAGAACATGCACTCCATGGAGCCCGCGAGGTCCTCCACGGTGGCGATCGCCCAGGCGTTGCCCTGCTTGGTCATCTTGCGCTGCAGGCCCGAGATGATGCCGCCGATGGTCACGACCGCGCCGTCCGCGTGCTCGCCCCCGGTCAGCTGGGAGATGCCCGCGTCCGCCTTGTCGGACAGGACGTGCTCCAGGCCGAAGAGCGGGTGGTCGGAGACGTACAGGCCGAGCATCTCCCGTTCCTGGGCGAGCAGGTAGACCTTGTCCCACTCGTCGGTGGTGAACTCCACGTCGAGTCCGAAGCCGGGCTCGCTGGTGTCCTCGTCGCCCATGCCGCCGAAGAGGTCGAACTGGCCCTCGGCCTCCTTGCGCTTGACCGCCACCACGTTGTCGATCATCGGCTCGAACTGCGCGGTGAGGCCCTTGCGGGTGTGCCCCATCGTGTCGAACGCGCCGGCCTTGATCAGGGATTCCGTGGTGCGCTTGTTGCAGGCGACCGCCTCGACCTTGTCGAGGTAGTCGGGGAAGGAGGCGTACTTCCCCTTGGCCTTGCGGCTGCGGATGATCGACTCCACCACGTTCGTACCGACGTTGCGGACGGCCGAGAGGCCGAAGAGGATCACGTCGTCGCCCTGGGCGGCGAAGTTCTGCTCCGACTCGTTCACGTTGGGCGGCAGCACCTTGATGCCCATGCGCCGGCACTCGTTCAGGTAGACGGCCGACTTGTCCTTGTCGTCCTTGACCGAGGTGAGCAGCGCGGCCATGTACTCGGCCGGGTAGTTCGCCTTCAGATAGCCGGTCCAGTACGAGACCAGTCCGTACGCGGCGGAGTGCGCCTTGTTGAAGGCGTAGCCGGCGAAGGGGACCAGTACGTCCCACAGGCCCTGGATCGCCTCGTCGCTGTAGTTGTTCTTGCGGGCGCCCTCCTGGAAGAGGACGAAGTTCTTCGCCAGCTCGTCGGGCTTCTTCTTGCCCATCACGCGGCGCAGGATGTCGGCCTCGCCGAGGGAGTACCCGGCGATGATCTGGGCGGCCTTCTGGACCTGCTCCTGGTACACGATCAGGCCGTAGGTGACGGCCAGCACCTCTTCGAGCGGCTTCTCCAGCTCCGGGTGGATCGGGGTGATCTCCTGGCGCTTGTTCTTGCGCTCCGCGTAGTTGATGTGCGAGTTCATGCCCATCGGGCCCGGCCGGTACAGGGCCGAGACGGCGGAGATGTCCTCGAAGTTGTCGGGCTGCATCTGGCGGAGCAGCGAGCGCATCGGGCCGCCGTCGAACTGGAAGACGCCGAGGGTGTCGCCGCGGCAGAGCAGTTCGAAGGTCTTGGGGTCGTCCAGCGGGAGGGCGAGCATCTCCAGGTCGACGCCCTTGTTGGCCTTCACCATCTTGATGGCGTCGTCCATGATCGTCAGGTTGCGCAGGCCGAGGAAGTCCATCTTCAGCAGGCCCAGCGACTCGCACTGGGGGTAGTCCCACTGGGTGATGGTCACGCCGTCGCTGTGCCGCACCCAGATGGGGGCGTGGTCGACGATGGGCTCGCTGGACATGATCACGCCGGCCGCGTGCACGCCCATCTGCCGGACCAGGCCCTCGACGCCCTTGGCGGTGTCGATGACCTTCTTCACGTCCGGCTCGTTCTCGTACATCCCGCGGATCTCGCCGGCCTCGCTGTAGCGGGGGTGCGAGGGGTCGGTGATGCCGTTCAGGTCGATGCCCTTGCCGAGGACGTCGGCGGGCATCGCCTTGGTGAGCCGGTCTCCCATGGCGTACGGGTAGCCCAGCACGCGCGCGGAGTCCTTGATGGCGTTCTTCGCCTTGATCTTGCCGTACGTGCCGATCATGGCGACCTTGTCGGCGCCGTACTTCTCGGTCACGTACCTGATCACCTCGACGCGCCGACGCTCGTCGAAGTCGATGTCGACGTCGGGCATGGAGACGCGCTCGGGGTTGAGGAACCGCTCGAAGATCAGGCCGTGCGGGATCGGGTCGAGGTCGGTGATGCCCATGGCGTACGCGACGATCGAGCCGGCCGCGGAACCACGTCCGGGGCCCACCGCGATGCCCTGCTTCTTGGCCCACATGATGAAGTCGGCGACGACGAGGAAGTACCCCGGGAACCCCATCTGGATGATGACGTCCATCTCGTACTCGGCCTGCTTCTGGCGGTCGTCGGGGACGCCGCCCGGGAAGCGGCGCTCCATGCCCAGGCGCACCTCCTCCTGGAACCAGGTGACCTCGGTGAAGCCGTCCGGGATGTCGAACTTCGGCATGAGGTTCTTCGCCTCGAACATGCCGGTGGTGTCGATCTGCTCGGCCACCAGGAGAGTGTTGGCGCAGCCCTCCTGCCAGGCGTCCGAGGAGTCGACGGCGTACATCTCGTCCGTCGTCTTCAGGTAGTAGCCGGTGCCGTCGAAGCGGAAGCGGTCCGGGTCGGAGAGGTTCTTGCCGGTCTGGATGCACAGCAGGGCGTCGTGGGCGGTCGCCTCGTGCGCGTACGTGTAGTGGGAGTCGTTCGTCACCAGGGGCGGGATGCCGAGCTTCTTGCCGATCTCCAGGAGTCCGTCGCGGACCCGGCGCTCGATCTCGATGCCGTGGTCCATCAGCTCCAGGAAGTAGCGGTCCTTGCCGAAGATGTCCTGGTACTCGGCGGCCGCCTTCAGGGCCTCGTCGAACTGGCCGAGGCGGAGCCTGGTCTGGAGCTCGCCGGAGGGGCAGCCGGTGGAGGCGATGAGCCCCTCCGACCACTTGGAGATCGTCTCCTTGTCCATCCGGGGCCACTTCTGGAGCCAGCCCTCGGCGTACGCGTCCGAGGAGAGCTTGAAGAGGTTGTGCAGGCCCGTCCGGTTCGACGCCCAGATCGTCTTGTGCGTGTAACCACCCGAACCGGACACGTCGTCGCGCTTCTGGTGCGGCTGACCCCACTGGATCTTGCGCTTGTTGCGCCGGGACTCCGGGGCGACGTACGCCTCGATGCCGATGATCGGGGTGACGCCCGCCTTCTTCGCCGTGTGGAAGAAGTCATAGGCCCCGTGGAGGTTGCCGTGGTCGCTCATCGCGATATGGGTCATGCCCATCTCGTTGCAGGCGTCGAACATGTCCTTGAGCCGCGCGGCACCGTCCAGCAGCGAGTACTGGGTGTGGACGTGCAGGTGCGTGAACGGCGGCTTCGACACGGTTTCGGCCTCCAGGAAGAACCATGGGTGACAGGCTGCGAACAGTCTGGGGGGTCAGCGTCGAAGTCTATGACGCGCGACTGACACTCCGCGGAGGATCATCCGTACCTTCATGCGGGGGCGCGGAATCCGGGTCGGCGTTCGCCGCCGGAACCCGGGCACTCCCGCGTATCTTCGTCCGTTGGAAGTGGACGGACCCTTTGTCCCGGGGGCGGCGCGTCCGTCCCGTCATGTCCCGCAGCACCTGCACCAGGAGGCACCCAGCGATGTCGGTCACGCAGCTCAGCGCCGAGCAACGCGGCGAGCAGATCCTCGCCGTCTTCGACACCGCCTTCGGCGAGCTCCTGGCCGCCGACCCGGCCGCGTTCCGTGTGAAGTTCCGCAAGATGGCGGCCTCCGCCTTCGCGTTCTACCGCGGCACCGCGGCGCTCTTCTACCACGACCTCGACCAGGACCGGCGGGGCGGCCCGTACCTGGACGAGCGCACCTCGCGCGTGTGGATCCACGGCGACCTGCACGCCGAGAACTTCGGCACGTACATGGACGCCCAGGGCCGTCTGATCTTCAACGTGAACGACTTCGACGAGGCCTATGTGGGCCCCTTCACCTGGGACCTCAAGCGCTTCGCCGCCTCCGTGGCCCTGATCGGCTACGCGAAGGCGCTCAGCGACGAGCAGATCACCGAGCTGGTGCGGGTGTACGCGGCCGCCTACCGCGAGCGCATCCACGCGCTGGCCACCGGCGCCAAGAGCGACGAGGTGCCGCCCTTCACCCTGGACACCGCCGAGGGCCCGCTCCTGGACGCGCTGCGCGACGCGCGCTCGCTGACCCGCTTCGGGCTGCTCGACTCCATGACGGAGATCCGCGACTTCGAGCGCCGCTTCGCGCCGGGCGGCGGCTCCATCGAGCTGGACGCCGCGACCCGCTACAAGGTCCTCGCGGCCTTCGACGGCTATCTGGAGACGCTTCCGGAGTCCTCGCTGACCCGCCCGGACTCGTACCGCGTGAAGGACGTCGTGGGCCGCCGGGGGATCGGCATCGGCTCGGCCGGCCTGCCGTCGTACAACATCCTTCTGGAGGGCAACAGCGACGCCCTGGAGAACGATGTGGTGATCTACATCAAGCAGGCCCAGACCCCGGCCGTGTCCCGGCACGTGACGGACTCCGCGATCCGCGGGTACTTCCAGCACGAGGGTCACCGCACGGTCATCTCGCAGCGCGCCCTGCAGGCGCACGCGGACCCGTGGCTGGGCTGGACCGAGCTGGACGGGGCGGGCCAGCTGGTCGCCGAGGTCTCGCCGTACGCGGTGGACCTGGACTGGGGCGACATCGACGACCCCGAGGAGATCGCCGCGGTCGTCGCGGACCTCGGCCGGTCCACCGCCACGATGCACGCGGCGGCGGACGACGAGAGCGGCCACTCGGAGCTGGTGCCGTTCTCCACGGAGCGGGCCATCGACGCGGCCATCGCGGCCGACGAGGACGGCTTCGCCGACCTCCTGGTGGACTTCGCGCACAGCTACGGCACCCGCGCGCGCGGTGACCACCAGATCTTCGTGGACCTGTTCCGCAACGGACGGATCCCGGGACTGTAGGACGCACGGCCGGTCGCGGGGCTGTGATCCACGCGACCGGCCGTCTCACAACGCTCCCGTAACGCACAGGAACCCTTTAGGGGACGCTTACGGGAGCACGTGGGAGACTCACCTCCGCTATGGACATATCCGGGACCCAGCTCAGAGCCGCGCGCGCGGCCGTGTTCACGGCCGTCGTCGTGACGCTCTCCGCCGCGTCGCACGTGCTGCTGTCCCGGGTGGCGCTGCCGCTGACCACCGTGGCCGCGATCACCGCCGCCGTGTTCGCGCTCTCCTTCGCGCTGGCGGGCCGTGAGCGGGGATTCGGCCGGATCGCCGCCCTGCTCGTCCCGCTGGAACTGGCCGCCGACACCGTGTTCACCACGGGCCAGCACGTCTGCTACGGCAGAGCGGGCGGCCCGGTGGCGGGTCCGCTGCGCTCGGTCGGCCTCGACGTGCTGTGCGGCGGCGGCAGCGTGGGCACCCCGCTGTCCCGGGTGACCGGCGGCGCCCCCGACCACGCCGCCTCGCTGCTCGCGAACACCGGTCCGGCCGCCGCCTGGCTGCTCCTCGGCGCGCATGTCACCGTCGGTCTGCTCGCCGCCGCCTGGCTGCGCCGCGGCGAGCGCGCCCTGGACCAGTTGCTGCGCGCGGCGGCCGCCTCGACCTTCCGGCCGCTGCTGCTCGCGGTCGCCGCGGTGACCGTACGGCTCGCCCCGGCCCGTCCGCTGCCGCGCACCGCGCGCCGGTCGGCCGCGGCCCGTACGCGCCTGTTCGTGCACTCCCTGGGACGACGCGGACCGCCCCGCCCGGCCGTTCTCGCCTGAGCGACGACTCCTGAGCCCGCCCCCGAGCACCGCTCCCGGGCCGCGGCTCGACCGCCACCGCTTCCGGGCGAGGCGTCTGAACGAACGTTCCCCAGAACAGCCCTGAGCACCAGCAGCCCCCCTTACGTATTCCGCGTACCACGTGTGCGCGTCCCCGATGGAGATCACCACTATGAGCAAGCGGAACAGCCAGGAGTCGAAGACGGCGGCGCGCGAGCGGCTGCGCCTCGAACGCGAGCGCCAGGCCAAGCGCGACAAGATCAAGCGCCAGGCGATCGTGGCCGGTTCCCTCGTCGCGGTCCTCGCGATAGCGGGCGGGATCGGCTACGCGGTCGTCCAGAACAACAAGCCGTCCCAGTGGGAGGCCGTCGCGAGCGACAAGGTGGTCGCCCCGGCCAACACCACGGGCAAGGACGGCACGACCGTCGTCTTCGGCAAGAGCACCGCGAAGAAGACCCTGAAGCTGTACGAGGACCCGCGCTGCCCGGTCTGCGCCCAGTTCGAGCAGACCGTCGGCACGACCGTCAAGAAGGACCTCGACGACGGCAAGTTCAAGATCCAGTACATCGGCGGCACGTTCCTCGACGGTGACTCCGACAAGAGCGGGAAGATCCAGATCGGTTCCCGCGGCGAGGGCTCGAAGAACGCGATGAGCGCCATGGGTGCCGCGCTGAACGTGAGCCAGGAAGCCTTCCTGGAGTACAAGAGCGCGCTCTACTCGGCGAAGTACCACCCCGACGAGACGACCGACAAGTTCAAGAGCGACGACTACCTGATCAAGGTGGCGAACACGGTCGACGCGCTCAAGAACAACACCGCGTTCCAGAAAGCCGTCAAGAACGGCACGTACGACGCCTGGGCGCTGGCCATGTCCGAGACGTGGAACACCAACAAGGACGGCGTCACCGGCACCCCGAGCCTCGTGATGAACGGCAAGCAGCTCACCGCCACGGGCGGCAACGTGCCCATGACGGTCGCCGACTTCACCACGGCGATCGACGCGGCCCTCAAGGCCTGACCGGCGCCGCCGTCGAGGTCCGTCCGGCCGTCGTGGAGGGCCCCGGGCCCTCCGCCGGCACGGGCGGGTGACGTGAGCGGGCCGTGTGGTCCGTGTGACCCGAGCGGCGAAAAGCCGAAGAGCGGGCGAACTTTTCCGGTTCGCCCGCTCTTGGCTTGTACTGCTCGGTAACCTCATCGCCCGTGACCAGTCGACAGAGATCATCCGATTTCGCGCGAGACCTCAACTCCCGCGCCCCGCGCCGCCGTACGGTCGTCAAGGCCGCGGCCGCCACCGCCGTCCTCGCCGCCCCGCTCGCGGCCGCCCTGCCCGCCCGCGCCGCCGAGGCGCCCGTGTTCCTGCACGGGGTCGCGTCCGGCGACCCGCTGCCCGACGGCATCCTGCTCTGGACCCGGGTGACACCCGACTCCCGGTCGATACCGGGCTCCGGACTGGGCGCGGACACCGAGGTGAGCTGGACCGTCGCCACGGACAAGGCGTTCACCACGATCGTCGCCAAGGGCTCCACCACCGCCACGGCCGCCTCCGACCACACCGTCAAGGCCGACATCCGCGGTCTGGCCCCGGCCACCGACTACTGGTTCCGCTTCTCGGCGGGCGGCACCGACTCACCGGCGGCGCGTACCCGCACCGCGCCGGCTGCGGACGCTGCCGTGCCGGGCCTGCGGTTCGGCGTGGTCTCCTGCGCCAACTGGGAGGCCGGCTACTTCTCGGCTTACCGTCACCTCGCGGCCCGGGGCGACCTGGACGCCTGGCTGCATCTCGGCGACTACATCTACGAGTACAAGTCGGGCGAGTACGGGACCCGCGGCACGGTCGTACGGCCGCACTCCCCCGCCAACGAGATCCTCACCCTCGCCGACTACCGCACCCGGCACGGCCGTTACAAGACCGACCCGGACCTTCAGGCCCTGCACCACAAGGCGCCCGTCGTCGCGATCTGGGACGACCACGAGTTCGCGGACAACTCCTGGTCGGGCGGCGCGGTCAACCACACGGAGGGCGCCGAGGGAGCCTGGACGGACCGTCAGGCCGCCGCGAAGCAGGCCTACTTCGAGTGGATGCCGGTCCGCCCGGCCATCGCCGGCACCACCTACCGCAGGCTGCGCTTCGGCAAGCTGGCCGACCTCGCGCTGCTCGACCTGCGCTCGTTCAGGTCGCAGCAGGCGTCCACGGCCAGCGGTTCGGTCGACGACCCGGACCGTACGATCACCGGCCGCGCCCAGCTCGACTGGCTGAAGTCCGGGCTCAAGTCCTCGGACACCACCTGGCGTCTGGTCGGCAACTCGGTGATGATCTCGCCGTTCGCGGTGGGCTCGCTCTCCGCCGACCTGCTCAAGCCGCTGGCCAAGCTGCTCGGTCTCCCGCAGGAGGGCATCGCCGTCAACACCGACCAGTGGGACGGCTACACCGACGACCGCCGCGAACTGCTCGCGCACCTGCGCTCCAACGCCATCCGCAACACGGTCTTCCTGACCGGTGACATCCACATGGCCTGGGCCAACGACGTGCCGGTGGACGCCGGTACGTACCCGCTGTCCCCCTCCGCCGCCACGGAGTTCGTGGTCACCTCGATGACCTCCGACAACCTCGACGACATCGTCAAGGTCCCCGAGGGCGTCGTCTCGGCCATCGCCTCACCGGTCATCCGCGCGGCCAACCGCCATGTCCACTGGGTCGACACCGACCGGCACGGCTTCGGCGTCCTGGACGTCACCGCCGACCGCGCGCAGATGGACTACTACGTGGTCTCCGACCGCACGGACCCGAACGCGACCTCGTCCTGGGTCCGTTCGTACCGCACGCGCAGCGGCACGCAGACGGTGGAGCGGACGTACGACCCCGTGTAGGTCCCCCACCAGGGGCCCCGAAGGCTCGGCGTCCGTCCGTGCGTCGGGCGGACGGGCCGGCCGCCGTCCGGGGCTCCGGTCACAGACTGTCGAGGAAGCCGAGCGCCACCTTCCAGGTGGCCTCGGCCGCCTCGGCGTCGTAGTCGGGCAGATCGGGGTCCGTGTAGAGGTGCCCGGCGCCCGCGTAACGGTGGATCTCCACGTCGGCGCCGGTTCGCTGCATCTGGAGATACCAGGCGCTCAGCCAGTCGTCCGTCTCGAACTGGTCCGGCTCGGCGACATGCAGCTGGACCGGCAGGTCGTCCACGGACGCGCTCTCGGCGATGTCCGACGTACCGTGCAGCAGGAGCAGCCCGCGGGCCTTCTCGTCGCCGAGCGCCAGGGTCTGGCCGATGGAGGCACCGAGGGAGAACCCGGCGTAGACCAGGCCGCGCTCGGAGTAGGGCGCGGCGGCCAGGACCGCCCGCTTGAGCAGCTCGTCCTTGCCGATCTCGTCGCAGAAGGCCATACCCTCCTCGACGGTCTCGAACGTGCGCCCCTCGAAGAGGTCGGGCGTCCACACCTCGTGTCCCGCGGCGCGCAGCCGGTCCGCCGCCGCGCGCACCGCCGGCCGGGGACCGTAGGTCGAGTGAAAGAGCATGATGTTCATGCGTCCCATTGTCCCCGTCACCCGACCCGGACAGCACCGGGCGACCGGGCCCGGACGATCGGGCTCCCGGGGCCGGATGATCAGAACTGGGCGGGCCCGCTGAAGGGGACTGCCCCCTGCCGGGGCGCGAGTCCCGGGCCCATGCCGGGCCGCAGACCCTGAGCCCGTGCCGGGTGACGGGGACGGCGGGTGGCGGGTGGCAGGTGGCAGGTGGCAGGTGGCAGGTGGCAGGTGGCAGGTGGCAGGGGCTGTCGCCCATGTGACGGAGACAACCCCCCGCCGGACGGCGGGGATACCCCGTTCCGCCCGGAGAACACATGTTCATGACGCCGATGGCCGGTTACGTTCTCAGGCATGGAGAACGTACTGCGCCCGGTGATCGTCGTCGGTGGCTCGGTCGTGCTCACGATGCTCATCGGGTGGTCCGTGGACCGCCTGTTGCGTCGGGCGGACGACCGGCACAGCGAGACCTCCCTGTGGGGTCTGCTCCGCCGCGGCCGAGTCCCCTTCCAGCTCGTCCTGTTCGCGGCCCTGCTCAGAGGCTCCTACGACCAGGCCGAGCTGCTGGTGGAGCATCGGATCGGCATCGGCCGGACCCTGACCCTGATCCTCATCGGCGCCGCCGCCTGGCTGGTGGTGAGCATCGCCACGGCGGTCGTCGACACCTCGTACAACCGCTACGCGAACGCGCACCGCGATCCGGCGCGGGTCCGCCGGGTCCGTACCCAGGTGGCGCTGATCCAACGGGTGGTCACCGCGGTCGTCGGCGTGGTCGCCATCGCCGCGATGCTGCTCACGTTCCCGGCGATGCGCGCGGCCGGGGCCTCGCTGCTGGCCTCCGCCGGAATCCTCGGCATCGTCGCCGGTGTCGCCGCCCAGTCCACGCTCGCGAACCTCTTCGCCGGGCTGCAGATCGCCTTCGGCGACATGGTGCGGCTGGGCGACACGGTGGTGGTCGACGGCGAGTGGGGTTCGGTCGAGGAGATCACCCTGACGTTCCTGACGGTACGGACGTGGGACGAGCGCCGGATCACCATGCCGGTCTCGTACTTCACGTCCAAGCCGTTCGAGAACTGGTCGCGCGGCACCCCTCAGATGACCGGCATCGTCTTCCTGCATCTCGACCACTCCGCCCCGGTGGAGGCGATGCGCGCGAAGCTGCGCGACATCCTGCGCGAGTGCCCCGCCTGGGACGGCCGCAACTACGGACTCGCCGTCACCGACTCGACGCCCAACACCATGCAGGTGCGGGCCCTGGTCACCGCGAAGGACGCCGACGACATCTGGACGGTACGGGTCACGGTCCGCGAGCAGCTGATCCGCTGGCTGACCGAACAGCACCCCTACGCGCTCCCCCGCGTCAACACCGCCGAGGGGGTGCTGCCTCCGGGGCGGACCTGGCACACGGGGCGCGCGGAGCCGGACGGCGCGGACGGTGCGGCGGCCCGCGCGAACCACGGCCGCCACGTCCACGAACCGCCCCGGACGGGCCCCGGCCGCGGCTGACGCCCCCGTTCCCGGTCCGCCGGACCGCCCGCCCCCGCGCAGGCCGCCGAGCGTGGCGGGCGTGACGGGCGCGGCGGGGCGCGGCGCCGGACCGCGAGCGGAGGTCGGCCGGAGCGGCGTGGGGTCAGCGGAGGCTACGTACGTCGAGGTGGCGCAGGACGCGGTCCACGATCTCCGGGTCGGCTCCGGGCTCGCTGCGCGCGGACAGCACCTCGTGCCGGGCCGCGCTCATCATCTCCCCCTGGATCCGCCGCATCCGCTTCATCCGCCTCACCCGCTGCAGGTGCGCGTCGCGCCGCTCCTCGTCCCCCATGTCGGGGCTGATCCGCACGCCGATCTCGAAGGCCCGGCGCAGCAGTTGCTCGGAGACCTCCTCCGGCAGCTCCTCCACCTCCTCGATCTCCCGCAGCCGCCGCTTCGCGGCCTTGGCGGCCCGTACCGCGAGCTCCTTCTCGAAGGCCTTCTCGACGTCCTCGTCGGCCCGCACCCCGAGCTTCCTGACCAGCCACGGCAGAGTGAGCCCCTGGATCACCAGGGTCGCCATGATCACCCCGAACGCGATGAACACGATCTCGTCCCGGTCGGGGAACGGCGCCCCGTCGTCCATCCTCAGCGGAATCGCGAGGGCCAGGGCCACGGAGGCGACCCCGCGCATCCCGGCCCACCACATGACCACGGTCTCCCGCCACGACGTCGGGATCTCCTCGTCGTAGTCCCGCTTGGCGTGCAGCCGCTTGGTGAGCCAGGTCGCGGGCAGCAGCCACGCCAGGCGTACGAGCACGACCACGACCACGATCGTGGCGGCCCAGCCGAGCAGCTCGCCCCACCGCCCCGCCGCCGTACGGATCGCGTTGTGCAGTTCGAGCCCGATGAGGCCGAAGGCGACGCCGGTGACGAGCGTGTCCACGACGTCCCAGACGGTCGACCCGGCGAGCCGGGTCATGACGTCGTCGGCGTCGGTGGCGTACTCCGCGAGGAACAGGGCGGTGGTGAGCACGGCGAGCACCCCTGACCCGTGGAGTTCCTCGGCCAGCACGTACGCGGCGTACGGCACCAGCAGGGTCAGGCCGATCTGGAGGGTGGCGTCGCCGACGATCGTCATCAGCCTGTTCGCCGCCCACCCGAGGGCGACTCCCATGACGAGCGCGACGACGGCGGAGAGGACGAGGTCGAGTCCGGCCCGCCACGGCGAGAAGCTCCCGCTGACCGCGGCGGCGATCGCCACGTGGTACAGCACGATGGCCGTCACGTCGTTGAAGAGCCCCTCGCCCTCCAGGATCGACACCAGGCGGCGCGGCAGCCCGAGCTGGCCCGCGACGGCGGTCGCCGCGACCGGGTCGGGGGGCGCCACCAGCGCGCCGAGCGCGAAGGCGGCGGCGAGCGGCAGGCCCGGCACGATCGAGCTCGCGACGGCCGCCACGGCCAGCGTGGTGACGAACACCAGCGCCACGGCGAGCAGGAAGATCGGGCGCTTGTTCGCGGCGAACTGTCTCCACGAGGTGCGCCGCACCGCGGCGTACAGCAGCGGCGGCAGCAGCGCGGGCAGGATGAACTCCGGCGGGATGTCCACGTTCGGGACGAAGTCCAGCACGGCCAGCACCATGCCGAGCAGGGTCATCAGGACCGGCGAGGGAAGCCCGAACCGCTCTCCCACCGGGACGCTGATCACGGCCCCGAGCAACAGCACGAACAGCAGGGCCAGCTGATCCACGGTCTGCACTCCGGCGGGGTCTAGACGATCAGAGTCGAACCAGACCTCAACATTGCCACGCCCCTAGCGGCAATCCCCGCTCACAGGGCCTTGCGCATCGCGCGGTGCGGCATTCCGGCGTCCGGGAACTCCGGCCCGTACGCCACGTATCCGAGCCGCTCGTAGAACCCGAGCGCGTGGGTCTGCGCGTGCAGGTCCACGGCGGTCAGGCCACGCGCGCGTCCCGCGTCCTCGATGGCGCGGACGAGCGCGGCGCCGACGCCGAGTCCGCGCGCCTCACGCGTCACGGCGAGCCGCCCGAGCGAGCCGACGGCCGGATCCCCGCCGGTCTTCGCGGCGGCCGCCCCGCCCTCCAGCAGCCGCCCGGTGCCGAGCGGTACGCCGTCCTCACGGACCGCCAGCACGTGCAGCGCACCGGGGTCGTAGGCGTCGTACTCGATGTCCTCGGGCACGCCCTGCTCACCGACGAAGACGTCCTTGCGCACCGCGAAGCAGGCCTCGCGGTCGGTGGTGTCCTCGGCGACGCGCACCGCGTACGCGGAGCCCCGCACCGCGGGGGAGGCGGTGGCCGCCCCGTCCGGACCGCCGCTCACGCGTTGCTCTCCTCGCGGACCTTGTCGAGCGCCTTCTGCAGGTCCTCGGGGTAGTCGCTCTCGAACTCCACCCAGCGCCCGTCCCCCGGGTGCTCGAAGCCGAGCCGCACCGCGTGCAGCCACTGGCGGGTGATGCCGAGCCGCTTGGCGAGGGTGGGGTCCGCCCCGTAGGTCAGGTCGCCGACGCAGGGGTGGCGGTGGGCTGCCATGTGGACGCGGATCTGGTGGGTGCGCCCGGTCTCCAGTTTGATGTCGAGCAGGGAGGCGGCACGGAACGCCTCGACCAGGTCGTAGTGGGTGACCGAGGGCTTGCCCTCGGCCGTGACCGCCCACTTGTAGTCGTGGTTCGGGTGGCGTCCGATGGGGGCGTCGATGGTGCCGCTGGTCGGGTCCGGGTGGCCCTGCACGAGCGCGTGGTAGCGCTTGTCGACCGTGCGCTCCTTGAACTGCCGCTTGAGCGAGGTGTACGCGTACTCCGACTTGGCGACCGTCATCAGGCCCGAGGTGCCGACGTCGAGGCGGTGCACGATGCCCTGGCGCTCCGCGGCGCCGGAGGTCGAGATCCGGTAGCCGGCGGCCGCGAGACCGCCGATGACGGTCGGTCCCGACCAGCCGGGGCTGGGGTGCGCGGCCACGCCGACGGGCTTGACGATCACGAGCACGTCGTCGTCGTCATGGATGATCTCCATGCCCTCGACGTGCTCGGCGACGATCTGTACGGGCGCGGGGGCCCCGGGCATCTCGACCTCGAGCCAGGCGCCGCCGTGCACCCGCTCGGACTTGCCGACCACCGAGCCGTCGACCGAGACCTTCCCCGCCGCGGCGAGCTCTGCGGCCTTGGTACGGGAGAAGCCCAGCATGCGGGAGATGGCGGCGTCGACACGCTCGCCCTCCAGGCCGTCGGGCACGGGCAGGGTGCGGATCTCGGGAACGGTGCTCACCCGTCGAGTATGCCGGACGGCTCGGACACCGCCGGACCACGGCCCGAACGCCAGTGCACGGCAGGCACCACCGGGCTGCCCGTACGCGGGCCGTGAGCGCCCGGCCCACGGCCCGTCCGACGGCCTCTGCCCGACGGCCCGGACGTCGGCCTTTGTGGGCCGTGTCTCAGTGCCTGCGGACCCTGTCTCAGTGCCTGCGGGCCGTGTCTCAGTCCTTGTGGACCGTGCCGTCCGGGTCGAGGCCCCGGAAGGACAGCAGCACGATCAGGATGCCGCCGCAGACGATCGCCGAGTCGGCGAGGTTGAAGACGGCGAAGTGCTTGGGCGCGATGAAGTCCACGACCGCGCCCTGGAAGACGCCGGGCGAGCGGAAGATCCGGTCGGTCAGGTTGCCGAGCGCGCCGCCCAGCAGCAGGCCCAGGGCGATGGCCCACGGCACGCTGTAGAGCTTGCGGGCGAGCCGGGCGATGACGACGATCACCGCCGCCGCGATCACCGTGAAGATGATCGTGAACGCCTGGCCGAAGCCGAAGGCGGCGCCCGCGTTGCGGATCGCCTCGAACTTCAGCCAGTCCCCGATGATCTCGATCGAGTCGTGGTGCTCCAGCTTCGCCACCACGATCATCTTGCTGACCAGATCCAGGGCGTACGCCAGCACGGCCACCGTGAAGAGCACGGCGATCCGGCGCTTGCCCCTGGGCCGCTCGGCCGCCGCCGGCGCGTCGGCGCCGGAGCGGTCGCCGGACGCCGCGTTCCCGTCGGACTGCCCCGGATCGGCCCCCGCCGCCCCTGGAATGTCCGGCGTACCGATGATGCGCTCCGCCTCTGCCACGTGAGTGAGTCCCTCGACCTAGGTTCCTGACTGAGGACGAGGGTACGTCACCCGCTCGCGGGCCCAGGTGCTCCGGAGCGGTCCCGGGCCGCGAGGTGGCCGCGCTCGCGCGCGGCACCCGGGACTCAGTGCCTGCGTTCTTGCTTCTGCTTGCACTCGACGCACAGAGTGGCGCGTGGGAAGGCCTGCATCCGGGCCTTGCCGATGGGGTCTCCGCAGTTCTCGCAGAGCCCGTAGGTGCCCGTGTCGAGGCGGTCCAGGGCGCGCTCGGTCTGCTCCAGCATTTCGCGCGCGTTCGAGTTGAGTGCCATCTCGTGCTCGCGTGTGATGTTTTTCGTACCGGTGTCCGCCTGGTCGTCGCCCGCGCCGTCGCCGGAGTCCCGCATCAGGCCCGCCAGGGCCTCCTCGGACGACGTGATCTCGGTGCGCAGCCGCAGCGCCTCGGACTGGAGCTCCGCGCGCGCCTCCCCGACCTCCTCCGGGGTCCAGGGGTCCTCCCCCGGGCGCACCGCGAGCTCGCCGGGCTCCGCCGCGGCGAGCCTCGCCTTGGGGAGCGCGGTGGCCTTCTTCGCGGCCGTGGCCGTGCCAGGAGTCTTCTTCGCAACCACCGTCGTGGCTCCCGTCGTCTTCGCGGCCTCGACCGCGTCCTGGGCCGCGGAAGCGGCCGTCTTCTTGGCCGTGCTGGTGCTCTTCGTGGCGGTGGACTTCCTGGCCGCGGGCTTCCGCGCGGCCGGTGCCGCCTTCTTCGTGGCCTTCTTGGCGGCCGTCTTCTTGGCCGCGCTCTTCGTGGACGCGGTCTTCCTGGACGCCGATTTCGTGGCGGCCGTCTTCGGGAGCGTCGTTTCGGCTGTCGCGGGGGCCGCCTGCGCGTTCTTGTTCCCACCCTCGTCCTGGGCCGCCGCACTCGTGGATCTGCCGGACGCCGACTGCTGTACGGCGGTCTTCTTCGCCACCATGGCCGCGGCCCCTTCACATATTGTGATCTTGCTCGCGAATCGTGCTGGGACGATAAATCGACTTCTGTCCCGCGGCAACGGGGCCCGCCCACGATTCGCCCGCCTCGCGAGCCCCGCGCGGCGAGTCTGCATGCGTTGTGCCCAGCTCCCCGCCGGGTAATCCGCCGGACCCGGCGTCCCGCGATCCGGACGCGCGCGCCTCGCCATTCGGGTCATGCCGCAGGCCACGGCGGGGCCCGGGAAAACCGGTCGGCCGCCGTCCCCGGTGCCCCGTACACTGGGCGGAGCGAGAAGCGTGGATGGGGACGAGTAGCGGCGTACGCGGCCAGGAGCGACCCGGGGACGGTGGAAGCCCGGGGGCGAGCGCGACGTGAAGATCACCCCGGAGCCGCCGGCAGAACACCCCGCAGGGGCCAGTAGACCCGGTATCGCGACCCCAATGAGGGGGCTCACTGATGCGAAAGGCGCATCGGGGAGCCAAGGAGGGTGGTACCGCGGGAGCGCGCCGCACACGGCGTCCGTAGCAACACGGCTCTCGTCCCTCCGACGGAAGGCAGAAAGTCCGTTGGAGGAAGCTCGCCGATGACAGCGCCGACGTACCGCCAGGTGCCCGCCCAGATCGACCTGCCCGCCCTCGAGCACGCCGTGCTCGACTTCTGGCGCGAGCAGAAGATCTTCGCCAAGAGCCTTGAGCTGTCCGAGGGCCGGCCGGAGTGGGTGTTCTACGAAGGTCCGCCCACCGCCAATGGCATGCCGGGCGCCCACCACATCGAGGCGCGCGTCTTCAAGGACGTCTTCCCGCGCTTCCGCACCATGCGCGGCTACCACGTGGGCCGCAAGGCCGGCTGGGACTGCCACGGCCTCCCGGTGGAGCTCGCGGTCGAGAAGGAGCTCGGCTTCACCGGCAAGCAGGACATCGAGGCGTACGGCATCGCCGAGTTCAACGACCGGTGCCGCCAGTCCGTGACCCGCCACACCGACGCGTTCACCGAGCTGACGAACCGCATGGGCTACTGGGTCGACCTCGACGACGCCTACCGGACCATGGACCCCGAGTACATCGAGTCCGTGTGGTGGTCGCTCAAGGAGATCTTCAACAAGGGCCTGCTGGTCCAGGACTACCGCGTGGCGCCCTGGTGCCCGCGCGACGAGACGGGCCTGTCGGACCACGAGCTGGCCCAGGGCTACGAGACCATCGTCGACCCCTCCGTGTACGTCCGTTTCCCGCTCACCTCCGGTCCGCTGGCCGGCCGGGCCGCGCTCCTGGTGTGGACGACCACGCCGTGGACGCTGGTCTCCAACACCGCGGTCGCCGCCCACCCCGGCGTCACCTACGTCGTCGTGACGAACGGCGATGAGCAGCTCGTCGTCGCGCAGCCGCTCGTGGAGAAGGCGCTCGGCGAGGGCTGGGAGGCCACCGGCGAGTCCTTCACGGGTGCCGAGATGGAGCGCTGGACGTATCAACGTCCGTTCGAGCTCATCGAGTTCCCCGAGCCCGCCCACTACGTCGTCAACGCCGAGTACGTGACGACCGAGGACGGTACGGGTCTGGTCCACCAGTCCCCCGCCTTCGGCGAGGACGACCTCAAGGTCTGCCGCTCGTACGGCCTTCCGGTGGTGAACCCGATCCGCCCGAACGGCACCTTCGAGGAGAGCGTCCCGCTCGTGGGCGGCATCTTCTTCAAGAAGGCGGACGAAAAGCTCACCGAGGACCTCCAGAACCGCGGCCTGCTCTTCAAGCACGTCCCGTACGAGCACAGTTACCCGCACTGCTGGCGCTGCCACACCGCGCTCCTGTACTACGCGCAGCCGTCCTGGTACATCCGCACGACGGCCGTCAAGGACCGCCTCCTGGAGGAGAACGAGGGGACCAACTGGTTCCCGGAGTCGGTCAAGCACGGCCGCTTCGGCGACTGGCTGAACAACAACATCGACTGGGCGCTCTCGCGCAGCCGCTACTGGGGTACCCCGCTCCCGCTGTGGACCTGCGAGGAGGGCCACATCACCTGTGTCGGCTCGCGCGCGGAGCTGTCCGAGCTGACCGGCACCGACCAGTCGGAGCTGGACCCGCACCGCCCGTACATCGACGCGGTGACCTTCCCGTGCCCGCAGGACGGCTGCGGTCTGACCGCGACCCGCGTGCCCGAGGTCATCGACGCCTGGTACGACTCGGGTTCGATGCCGTTCGCGCAGTGGGGCTACCCGTACAAGAACAAGGAGATCTTCGAGAGCCGGTACCCGGCGCAGTTCATCTCCGAGGCCATCGACCAGACGCGCGGCTGGTTCTACACGCTGATGGCCGTCGGCACCCTGGTGTTCGACAAGTCCTCGTACGAGAACGTCGTCTGCCTCGGCCACATCCTCGCCGAGGACGGCCGCAAGATGTCCAAGCACCTGGGCAACATCCTCCAGCCGATCCCGCTGATGGACCAGCACGGCGCGGACGCGGTGCGCTGGTTCATGGCGGCCGGCGGCTCCCCGTGGGCGGCCCGGCGCGTGGGTCACGGCACCATCCAGGAGGTCGTCCGCAAGACGCTCCTCACCTACTGGAACACCGTCGCCTTCCAGGCGCTGTACGCCCGCACCTCCAACTGGGCTCCCAGCGCGGCCGATCCGGCCCCGGCGGACCGTCCGGTGCTGGACCGCTGGCTGCTCTCCGAACTCCACGCGCTCACCGACCAGGTGACGCAGGCCCTGGAGGCGTACGACACCCAGCGTGCCGGAAAGCTCCTGTCGGCGTTCGTCGACGACCTCTCGAACTGGTACGTCCGCCGCTCCCGCCGCCGCTTCTGGCAGGGCGACAAGGCCGCGCTGCGCACGCTGCACGAGGTCGTGGAGACGGTCACGCGGCTGATGGCCCCGCTGACCCCGTTCATCACCGAGCGGGTCTGGCAGGACCTGGTCGTCCCGGTCTCCCCGGACGCCCCTGAGTCCGTGCACCTGTCGTCCTGGCCGGAGGCGGACCTGTCCGTCATCGACCCTGAGCTGTCGCGCCAGATGGTGCTGGTGCGCCGGCTCGTGGAGCTCGGGCGGGCCACGCGCGCGGAGTCGGGCGTCAAGACCCGTCAGCCGCTGTCGCGCGCGCTGATCGCCGCGACCGGCTTCGCGACGCTCGACCCCGAGCTGCACGCGCAGATCACCGAGGAGCTGAACGTGAGTTCGCTCGCCTCACTCTCCGAGGTCGGCGGCTCACTGGTCGACACCACGGCGAAGGCGAACTTCCGCGCGCTGGGCAAGCGCTTCGGCAAGGGCGTCCAGGATGTGGCGAAGGCCATCGCCGGGGCCGATGCCGCCGCGCTCTCCCTCGCCCTGCGTGAGGGCACGGCGTCGGTCGGGGTCGGCGGCGAGACCGTGACCCTGGCCCCCGACGAGGTCATCATCACGGAGACCCCGCGCGAGGGCTGGTCGGTGGCCTCGGACTCCGGCGCGACCGTCGCCCTCGACCTGGAGATCACCGAGGAACTGCGGCAGGCGGGCCTCGCCCGTGACGCGATCCGGCTGATCCAGGAGGCCCGCAAGAACAGCGGCCTCGACGTCGCCGACCGCATCGCGCTCCGCTGGACCTCCACGGACCCGGCGGTCGTCGCGGCGCTCGGCGAGCACGCCGGTCTCATCGCCGACGAGGTCCTGGCCACGGACTTCGCCCAGGGTGAGGCCGACGGCGCCTACGGGGAGCCGTTCACGGACGAGGGCCTGTCCCTGGTGTTCCGCCTCCGCAAGGCGTAACGAGGACCGCACACCGGCACGGAAGGCCCGGGGCCGCCAGGAAATCCTGGCGGCCCCGGGCCTTCCGCTTCCGGCGCCCGGCCTCGGGTGCCCCGGCCTTCACCAGGGCCCCGTCCCGAGGCGCCGGCGCCGGGCACACCCCGTACGAGCGGCCGGGGCGCCCTGGTCCCGGGGACCGCCGCTCCCCGCACGTGCGGGCCGCCGCATCACGCCCCGGCCGCCTGCGCGCCCCGTACGAGCGGGCGGGCCCGGCTCGTCGAGCAGGAGCCCACGCACCCCCGCGAACGCCCTCTGGGCCCCGTACGAGCCCCTGGTGGCCCGCGCCCACGCAAAAGGGCGGGGCCCCCGGAGATCTCCGGGGGCCCCGCCCTGAACGCTGCCGACGCCTAAGGCGTGTTCACGGCCGTCAGTTGTCGTCCTCGTCGATGAGGAACCCGCGCATCGGCGAGGGCGCCTGCTGCATCGGCGACGGGCCCTGGGGCCGCACCGGAGCCATCGGCTGGGTCATCGCGGGAGACATCTGCTGCTGGCCGCCGTACGACGGTCCGCCCTGCGACGGTCCGCCCATGCCACCGCCCATGCCCGGGTTGCCGCCGTAGGACGGCGCACCGGCGCCTGCGGGGGCCATCGAGGGCGAGGAGGACGACGGCAGGGACGCCGCGGCCGGGGTGCGCGGCGGGGCGAGCGAGTCGTCCGCCTGCGTCTCCAGCTGGCGCAGCTGCGACTCCAGGTAGGACTTCAGACGCGTGCGGTACTCGCGCTCGAAGCCGCGCAGGTCCTCGACCTTGCGCTCCAACGTGGCGCGGGCGGACTCCAGGGAGCCCATCGCGACGCGGTGCTTCTCCTGCGCGTCCCGCTCCAGGGCGTCGGCCTTGGCACGGGCGTCGCGCTCCAGACCCTCGGCGCGGCTACGGGCCTCGCCGACGATCTTGTTCGCCTCGGAGCGGGCCTCGGCGATCGCCTGGTCGGCGGTCTGCTGAGCCAGCGAGAGGACACGCGCGGCGCTGTCGCCACCGGGGCCCTGCTGCGGCATCTGCTGACCGTGACCGCCCATGGGGCCACCCATGGGACCGCCCATGGGGCCACCCATCGGGCCGCCCATCTGCTGCATCTGCTGCATCTGGCCGGGGCCCTGGCCCATCGGACCTTGACCCATGGGGCCCTGGCCCATCGGACCCTGACCCATCGGACCCTGACCCATGGGGCCCTGGCCCATCGGACCCTGGCCCATCGGACCCTGACCCATGGGGCCCTGGCCCATCGGACCCTGACCCATCGGACCCTGACCCATGGGGCCCTGGCCCATCGGACCCTGACCCATCGGGCCCTGGCCCTGCTGGCCGCCCTGGCCGCTGGGGCCCGCGGGCAGCTGCGGCGCACCGCTCGGCAGCTGGGGCGGGCCACCCATGGGGCCACCCATGCCTTGCGGCGGACCCGATATGCCGGCGGGCACAGGAGCGCCGGGCCCACGCATACCCTGCGGCGGGCCCTGCTGGTCCTGCTGCTCGGGCGGCTTGCGCATACCCTGCTGCTGCTGGTTCTGTGCGGCCGCGCGCGTGGCAGCGGCCAGCTTGGCGCGCAGGTCCTCGTTCTCGCGGAGCAGGCGAGTCAGTTCGGCTTCGACCTCGTCGAGGAAGGCATCGACCTCGTCCTCGTCATAGCCTTCTCGGAGGCGGACGGTCGTGAACTGTTTGTTCCGCACGTCCTCGGGGGTCAACGGCATCTCTTCACCTCAACGTAGTCGTCGGCATTCGGCAAGACCGTATCGTTCACATCGCTCACATCACGCTCTGCGCAAGTCTGATCAGGATGAAGACGATGATCATCAGTACGAAGAAGGACAGGTCAAGCGCCACGCCCCCGAGACGCAGCGGCGGAATGAACCGCCGCAGAAGCTTGAGCGGTGGATCGGTGACAGTGTAGGTGGCCTCCAGAACGACCACCATCGGCTTGCCGGGTTGCCATGAGCGGGCGAACTGGAAGACGTAGTCCATGACCAACCGGAAAATCAGCACGATGAGGAAGCACATCAGCGCGATGTAGAAGACCTGCCCGACCACGCTCATGATCCGTGCTTCCCTCTCCCCTGTTTCCCATGCGGTGTTTCCGGTCCTGCGTCTCAGCTCTGGTTGAAGAACCCGCCCTCTGCGATGCGGGCCTTGTCCTCCGCCGTGACATCGACGTTAGCAGGCGACAACAGGAACACCTTCTGCGTCACCCGCTCGATGCTGCCGTGGAGACCGAACACCAAACCGGCCGCGAAGTCGACAAGTCGCTTCGCGTCGGTGTCATCCATCTCCGTCAGGTTCATGATCACCGGGGTGCCCTCACGGAAGTGTTCCCCGATGGTACGGGCCTCGTTGTAGGTCCGGGGATGCAGCGTGGTGATCCGGTACGGCTCTCGTTCCGACACGACCTTGGGCATGATCACCGGGGCGTTCTTCTCCAGGCTCTGACGTTCTTGTGTGATGGACGCCACGGGGGCGATGCGCGCCGGACGCCCGGACTCCGAGGCGAGCGAGGCGGAATGCGGCACCGGGTCGCGCTGCGCCGGGGGCTGTACCACTCGTACCGATTCGTCCCGTTGGGACGAGTGCGCCTGATGTGATTGGTGCGGCGGTTCATGCCGTCGCCGGTCCCGCTCGGGCTCCGGATCCAGCTCGGGCTCGAAGTCGTCATCGGGGTCGAAGCCCCTGCCGTCGTACCCATCGTCCTCCACGAGGCCGAGGTAGACCGCCATCTTGCGCATCGCGCCGGCCATGCTCTGAGTCCTCCGCTCTGTGGTGGATCGGCTGACGAATTGCCAAGTGCCCGCGATCCACGAGGTCGTTATGCCCGCCTTTGGCGGAAATGACCATATTTTCTGCTGTGGTCCGACTTCTTGGCGACGTTACCCGAGGCCGGGTCGGACTCCGAGTACCGCAGTACCGACGCGTACATGTGTCGCTCCGGCCGCCACGGCCTGTTCGAGGTCCGAGCTCATCCCTGCCGAGACCATGTTCGCAGCCGGATGAGCCCGGCGCACGGCAGTCGACAAATCCATCAGCCGCCCGAACGCCTCCTGTTGGCGGCCCGCGTACTCGCCGGTGAGCGGAGCGACGGTCATCAGCCCGTCGAGCCTGAGTCCCGGAGCCGCCGCGACGAGGTCGGCCAACTCCTCGATCCCGCCGACCCCCACACCTCCCCGCTCACCCCGGCCGCTCTCCTGCGCGTCCAGCGCGACCTGGATGAGGCATCCCACCTCGCGCTCCGCCCGCACCGCTTCCTTGGACAGGGCCGCGACGAGTCGGGAACGGTCGACGGACTGCACGAAATCCGCGTAACCGACCACAGAACGCACCTTGTTGGTCTGCAATTGGCCGACAAAATGCCACAACAGGGGCAGATCCGAGCACTCCGCGGCCTTGGGTGCCGCGTCCTGGTCCCGGTTCTCGGCCACATGACGCACACCGAGTCCCGACAGGATCCGCACATCACTCGCGGGATAGGTCTTGGTGACCACGATCAGGGTCACTTCTTCACGCTTGCGCCCGGCGGCGACACACGCCGCCGTGATGCGTTCTTCCACTTTCGCCAGATTCGCGGCGAGTTGAGCCTTACGGTCCGTCATGCCCCATCAGTCCAGCCAGACATAGCCCGCGAGCCGCCCGGTGGTGCGGTCCCGTCGGTAAGAGAAGTGGTCCCCCGATTCGAGCGTGCACACCGGCGACTGCTCCCGGTCACGCACTCCGAGCCGTTCCAACTGCGCGTGCACTCCGGCGGTCACGTCGACCGCGGGCGTTCCCCACCCGGTCTCGGCGTACGCGGCGGGCTCGACGGCGACGACCTCGGCGCGCATCGCGTCCGGCACCTCGTAGCACCGTCCGCAGACCGCGGGTCCGGTGCGGGCGACGATCCTGGCCGGATCGGCGCCGAGTTCCACCATGGCCCGTACCGCCGCGGGAACCACCCCGGCGACCATGCCGGGCCGTCCCGCGTGCGCCGCGGCCGCCACTCCGGCGACGGGGTCGGCCAGCAGGACGGGCGTGCAGTCGGCGGTGAGGACGGCGAGCGCGAGCCCCCGCCGCGCCGTGACGATCGCGTCGACGGACGGGATCTCCGAGGAGTCCCAGGGCGCCTCGACGACGGCCACGTCCGGTCCGTGCACCTGGTTCATCCAGACGACCCGGGCCGGGTCGAGGCCGAGCGCCTCGGCCGCCAGTCGCCGGTTGGCGCGTACGGCGTCGGGGTCGTCGCCGACCGCTCCGCCGAGGTTGAGCTCCTCGTACGGAACGGCGCTCACCCCGCCCCACCTGTCGGTGAAGGCGAAGTGGGCGCCGCCCACGGTGCTCGTTTCGGAGCGTTGTCCTATCACTTCAGGAAGTCCGGCACGTCCAGTTCCTCGGCCGCGCTGTCCGAGTAGGAGCGGGACGGCGGGACCGGCGGGGACACCGGCAGCTCACTGACCGGCTCCGGAGCGGGCTCCGGGGCGACCTCCTTGGGCGTGACGCTGCCGAGCGACCCGAAGGACGGGCGGCTCTCGGCGGGGCGCGTCTGGACGGGCTCGTCGCGACGGGCCGAGGACGAGCCGAGGACGTTGTCCCGCTTGGCCGGCGGCTGGCCGCCGTCGAAGCCGGCGGCGATGACGGTGACCCGTACCTCGTCGCCGAGGGCGTCGTCGATGACCGCGCCGAAGATGATGTTGGCCTCGGGGTGCGCGGCCTCGCTGACCAGCTGGGCCGCTTCGTTGATCTCGAACAGGCCGAGGTCGGAGCCGCCGGAGATGGAGAGCAGCACGCCGCGGGCGCCGTCGATGGAGGCTTCGAGGAGCGGCGAGGAGATCGCCATCTCGGCCGCCGCCACCGCGCGGTCGTCGCCGCGGGCCGAGCCGATGCCCATGAGCGCGGAACCGGCCTCGGACATCACGGACTTGACGTCGGCGAAGTCGAGGTTGATCAGACCGGGCGTGGTGATGAGGTCGGTGATGCCCTGAACGCCGGAGAGCAGGACCTGGTCGGCCGACTTGAAGGCGTCGAGGACCGAGACCTGGCGGTCCGAGATGGACAGCAGCCGGTCGTTCGGGATGACGATGAGGGTGTCGACCTCTTCGCGGAGCTCCGCGATGCCGTCCTCGGCCTGGTTGGCGCGGCGCCGGCCCTCGAAGGTGAACGGGCGGGTGACCACGCCGATGGTGAGGGCGCCCAGCGAGCGGGCGATGTTGGCCACGACGGGCGCGCCGCCGGTTCCGGTGCCGCCGCCCTCTCCGGCCGTCACGAAGACCATGTCGGCCCCCTTGAGGACCTCCTCGATCTCCTCGCGGTGGTCCTCGGCGGCCTTGCGGCCGACTGCCGGGTTGGCTCCGGCCCCGAGGCCGCGGGTGAGTTCCCGGCCGACGTCGAGCTTGACGTCGGCGTCGCTCATCAACAGCGCCTGCGCGTCGGTGTTGATGGCGATGAACTCGACGCCCTTGAGACCGACCTCGATCATCCGGTTGATGGCATTGACACCACCGCCGCCGACACCGATGACTTTGATGACTGCGAGGTAGTTCTGCGGTGCTGCCACGTCGAAGGCCTCTCGCCTCGAGTTACGTGTCGTCGCCTCGCACGTTCGCGATCCGACGACTGATGCCGAATGGGACGGTCCGAACGCCGACCCGAACCCTAACGCTGAAGTTTAGGGTTACCAGTGTGTCTGTTCCTTGGACTCTCCGAACAGGACACTAAGTCGACAAGCGGCGCACGTTCAACGAACACGCCGAACCTCCCGTTTTTCTTTTCACCCTATGTGATCAGGCGCAGCACTGCCCAACCAGGGTGCTGGCCTGCATCGATGCGAGTCAACTGCCCGACGATGCGGGGGCGGTGGGGGCACTTACGTCGAAGTACCGGGCCCCGGGATCGGCTTTCATGAGAGCAAGGAGCGTCCTGGCCTTCGCCGGCCCCTTCTCGACGCTGCCCCACTCGACCGTCCGCCCGCCGGTCAACTCCAGCGAGACGGCGTCGTAGGAACGGACCTTGACGGTACGGGTGTCACGGGCGACGGCGCCCGGAAGTTCCCCGGCGATCCGCACCGCCTCACGCACCAGCCGGTCGGCGGGGAAGCGGCGCAGCGCGGCGCGCCGCGAAACCGCCAGTTCCAGTGCGGGCACACCTTTCGGAGCGTCGGGAACGGTGGCGAACCGCACGCCCTTGGCGTCCACTTCGATGAAGTTTGCGCCCTTTTTGACGATCAGGACCGGGGTTCGTTCGGTCACTTTCAAACCGATTCCGTGCGGCCAGGACCGGACGACGTCGACCGAGTCGATTCGGGGCAATTTCCTGAGCAGTCGCGCTTCGATCGCGTCCGTGTCAACGGAGATCAACGGGGATCCGACCGGGACGTCGGCCGCCTCCCGCACCTGCGCGGCCGTCAGCACCCGCATCCCGGAAACCGACACGCGCTCCGTGCGCAGCCACGGGGAACCGTAGAGAACCCACACCGCGGCGGTTCCGGTCAACAGCACAGCAAGCAAAAGGATGATGAGCCTACGAAGGCGGCGGAGCCGCCCGATGAGGGGCGGCCGGGGCGGGCCGGACTCCAGCTTCTGCCGTTCGCCGCGGTCGGCGGTCGTCGGTCCGGCCACGCTCCCTGCCTTCCCTCATGCGGTCCTAGCGGTGCCGCGAGGCGATCGCCTCGTACACCATGGCGACGAGCAGGTCGTCGGCGTCCCGGCGGCCGAACTCGCTGGCGGCACGCGACATCTCGTACAGCCGGTGCGGGTCGGCGAGCACGGGCAGCACGTTCTGCTGCACCCACTGCGGGGTCAGCTCCGCGTCGTCGACCAGCAGTCCGCCGCCGGCCTTGACCAGCGGCTGGGCGTTCAGCCGCTGTTCGCCGTTGCCGATGGGCAGCGGGACGTAGGCGGCGGGCAGTCCGACGGCGGAGAGCTCGGCGACGGTCATCGCGCCCGAGCGGCAGAGCATCATGTCGGCCGCGGCGTACGCGAGATCCATCCGGTCCACGTACGATACCGGGATGTACGGGGGCATTCCCGGCATCTGGTGCACCTGCGGCAGTTCGTTCTTCGGACCCACCACGTGCAGGATCTGGATCCCGGCCTGCTGGAGGTACGGAGCCGCCTGCTGGACCACCTCGTTGAGGCGGCGGGCGCCCTGCGAGCCGCCCGACACGAGCAGCGTCGGCAGGTTCGGGTCGAGCCCGAACGCGGCGCGCGCCTCGGGCCGTACGGCGGCCCGGTCGAGGGTGGCGATGGAGCGGCGCAGCGGGATGCCGATGTAACGGGCCCCGCGGAGCTTGCTGTCGGGCGTGGAGACGGCGACCTGGGCCGCGTACCGCGATCCGATCTTGTTGGCGAGACCGGGGCGGGCGTTGGCCTCGTGGACGATGATCGGCACGCCGAGGCGCTTGGCCGCCAGGTAGCCGGGCAGCGCGACGTAGCCGCCGAAGCCGACGACGGCGTCGGCCTTGGTCCGCTCCATGATCTGCTCGGCGGCCTTGATCGTGCCGCGCAGCCGCCCGGGGACGGTGATCAGCTCGGGGGTGGGCTTGCGCGGCAGCGGTACGGCAGGGATCAGCGCGAGTTCGTAACCGCGCTCGGGTACGAGCCGGGTCTCAAGTCCGCGTTCCGTGCCCAGGGCCGTGATCCCCACGGTCGGGTCCTGCCTGCGCAGGGCATCCGCGAGGGCGAGCGCGGGCTCGATGTGGCCGGCGGTCCCCCCGCCGGCGAGTACGACATGCACCGAAATTCACCGCTCTCCGGACGAACGCGCCGCAGAGGCACGCCGTCTCATCGTGTTCCATCTCCGGGGCCCCGCGGCCCTTGCGGACTCTCTCACCGCACCCCGCTTTCTGCCAAAGCGGGGTTGCCGCATCGCGAGAGCCGCCCGCGCAGCGGGGTCGTCACGCGCGAAGGCGATCAGCAACCCGATGGCGAACATGGCCGGCAGCAGGGCGGAACCCCCGTAGGAGAACAGCGGGAGCGGGACACCGGCGATCGGCAGCAGACCGAGCACCGCACCGATGTTGATCACGGCCTGGGCCGTGATCCAGGTGGTCACGCCTCCCGCGGCATACCTCACGAAGGGGTCCTCCGTGCGTCCGGCCACGCGGATACCCGCATAGCCTAGAGCCGCGAAGAGGGCGAGCACCGACAGCGTCCCCGCGAGGCCCAGTTCCTCCCCAGTGATGGCGAAGATGAAGTCGGTGTGCGCTTCGGGCAGTTGGCCCCATTTCTCCACACTGGCGCCGAGGCCGGAGCCGAAGAGCCCGCCGGAGGCGAGGGCGTAGATGCCGTGCACGGCCTGCCAGCAGGTGTCGTGCGGGCCCGGTTCGGTGGCGCCGATGCAGCCCAGCCGGGACATGCGGTTGGGGCTCGTCTTGATGAGGACGAAGCCGATGGCCAGGGCGACGGACAGGACGCCCACGAAGAGCCGGGTGGGCGCTCCGGCCAGCCACAGCAGCCCGAACAGGATGGCCGTGAGGATGATCGCCGTGCCCATGTCGCCGCCGAGCATGATCAGCCCGAGCAGCATGAAGGCGACGGGAACGAGCGGCACCAGCATGTGCTTCCACTGGGCCAGCAGCCGCTTGTCCTGCTTGCGGGCGAGCAGGTCGGCGCCCCAGAGCACGAGCGCGAGCTTGCCGAACTCACTGGGCTGGATCTGGAACGAGCCGCCCAGCGAGATCCAGTTCTGGTTGCCGTTGACGGAGATCCCTATCCCGGGCACCTGCACCAGGGCCATCATGAAGACGGCGCCCGCCAGGATCGGGTAGGCCAGCGCCCGGTGCAGTTTCACCGGCATCCGTGAGGCGCCGAACAGCAGGACACCGCCGATCAGGGCGGCCAGGAACTGCTTGCGGAAGAAGAACGACCCGGGCAACGACAGCTGGAGCGCCGTGATCTGCGAGGCCGAGTAGACCATCACGAGCCCCAGCACGGTGATCAGCAGGCTGCCGCCGAGGATCAGGTAGTACGCGGTCAGCGGCCGGTCCCAGGCCTTGCGGGCGCGCGTGAGGAGTCGGCGTACGGGGTTGTCGCGCGGCACCCCGGCGACGGCGGGCCGCCGGCCGGCCCGCTGCACGGGAGGCCGGCCGGTACGGCTAGTGGGCATCGGCGTCTCCGGGCCACAACGATGTCACGCGTCCGTCCCTCCCAGTTCGCCCGGCGAGGCGGCCGGGTCAGGCGCCGAGTTCGCGGACCGCCTCCGCGAACGCGTCACCGCGCTTGTTGTAGTTGGCGAACATGTCCATGGACGCGCAGGCCGGGGCCAGCAGTACCGTGTCCCCGGGCTCGGCGAGCCTCCTGGCCTCCTGAACAGCCGCGAGCATCGCCCCAGTGTCGGTCCGGTCGAGCTCGACGACGGGTACTTCCGGTGCGTGTCGCGCCAGGGCTTCGCGGATCAGCGCGCGGTCCGCGCCGATCAGGACGACACCCCTCAGCCGCTTCGCCGACCGGGCGACCAGCTCGTCGAAGGTCGCACCCTTGGCGAGTCCGCCGGCGATCCACACGATCGACTCGTAGGCCGCCAAGGAGGCTTCCGCGGCATGCGTGTTGGTGGCCTTGGAGTCGTCGACGTAGGCGACCCGGTCCACATCGGCGACGTGCGCGATGCGGTGGGCGTCCGGGGTGAAGTCCCGCAGTCCGTCCCGTACGGCCCGGGGAGGCACCCCGAAGGCGCGCGCGAGGGCAGCCGCGGCAAGAGCGTTGGCGATGTTGTGCGGGGCGGACGGACGGACGTCGGAGACCTCCGCCAGCTCCTGGGCGTTCTTCTGCCGGTTCTCGACGAAGGCTCGGTCGACCAGGATGCCGTCCACGACGCCGAGTTGGGACGGTCCGGGAGCGCCGAGGGTGAAGCCGACCGCCCGGCAGCCCTCCTCGACGTCCGCCGCGCGCACCAGGTCCTCGGTGGCCTTGTCGGCCACGTTGTAGACGCAGGCGACCCGATTGCCCTCGTAGACACGGCCCTTGTCGGCGGCGTACGCCTCCATGGAGCCGTGCCAGTCGAGATGGTCGGGCGCGAGGTTCAGGACGGCCGCGGAGTGGGCGCGCAGCGAGGGCGCCCAGTGGAGCTGGTAGCTGGAGAGTTCGACCGCGAGGACGTCGTACTCCTCGTCGCCGAGGACGGCGTCGAGGAGGGAGACGCCGATGTTGCCGACAGCCGCGGTGCGCAGACCCGCCGCCTTCAGGATGGAGGCGAGCATCTGGACGGTCGTGGTCTTGCCGTTGGTGCCGGTGACCGCGAGCCAGGGCGCGGGCTTCCTGCCGTCCAGTTCCCGCAGCCGCCAGGCGAGTTCGACGTCGCCCCAGACCGGGACGCCCGCCGCGGCGGCCGCGGCGAACAGCGGCTTGCCGGGCTGCCAGCCGGGCGCGGTCACGATGAGCTCGGTGCCCTCGGGCAGGGTCGCGCCGTCACCGAGGCGCACGGTGACGCCGAGCGCCTCCAGTTCCGCGGCCTGCGCCCGGGCCCTTTCGTCGTCCCCGTCGTTGACGACGGTGACGACTGCGCCGAGGCCGTGCAGGACCTTGGCGGCCGGGATGCCCGAGACGCCCAGGCCGGCGACGGTGACGTTCGTGCCCTGCCAGTTGGTCACTTCTTGGCTGCCCATCCTGCGTAGAAGAGGCCGAGTCCGACGATGACGCACATGCCCTGGATGATCCAGAAGCGGACCACCACAAGGACTTCGGACCACCCCTTGAGTTCGAAGTGGTGCTGTAGTGGGGCCATGCGGAAGACGCGTTTCCCGGTCAGCTTGAAGGAGCCGACCTGGATGACCACCGACATCGTGATGAGGACGAAGAGGCCGCCGAGCAGGGCGACCAGGATCTCCGTGCGGGAGCAGATCGCGAGACCGGCGAGCGCGCCGCCGAGGGCCAGCGAACCGGTGTCACCCATGAAGATCTTGGCCGGCGAGGTGTTCCACCACAGGAAGCCGAAGCAGGCTCCCATCAGGGCGGAGGCGACCACCGCGAGGTCGAGTGGATCTCGTACCTCGTAGCAGGCGGCCGGGTTGGTCAGGGTCTGCGCGTTGGCGCAGGACTCCTGGAACTGCCAGACGCCGATGAAGGTGTAGGCGCCGAAGACCATCGTGGCGGCGCCGGTGGCGAGGCCGTCCAGACCGTCCGTCAGGTTCACGCCGTTCGACATGGCGAGGATCATGAACAGCGCCCAGACCACGAACAGCACCGGGCCGATGGACCAGCCGAAGTCCTGGACGAAGGACAGCTTCGTGGACGCCGGGGTGTTGCCGCGGTTGTCGGCGAACATCAGCGCCAGCACCGCGAAGCTGATGCCCACGATCAGCTGTCCGGCCATCTTCGCCTTGGCCCGCAGGCCGAGCGAGCGCCGCTTGATGATCTTGATGTAGTCGTCCAGGAAGCCGACCAGGCCCATGCCCGCCATCAGGCCGAGCACCAGCAGGCCCGAGAAGGTGGGCGGATAACCCGTGATCACCTTGGACAGGAAGTACGCGATGATCGTCGCGAGGATGAAGGCGATACCACCCATGGTCGGCGTACCGCGCTTGCTGGCGTGCTCACGCGGGCCGTCGTCGCGGATGTACTGGCCGTAGCCCTTGCGGGCCAGCAGCTTGATCAGCAGCGGAGTGCCGACCAGAGTCAGGAACAGGCCAATGACTCCCGCGAACAGGATCTGCTTCATCATCGGGCGGAAACCTCACCCTCGGTACCGTCGGAGAGCAGCGCGAGCGCCACCCGTTCCAGCCCGACGGACCTGGACGCCTTCACGAGCACGACGTCCCCTGGGCGCAGCTCACTGCGCAACAGGTCGACAGCCGCCTGTGCGTCGGACACGTGCACCGACTCCTCACCCCACGAACCCTCGTTATATGCGCCCAGTTGCAGCCAGGACGCTTCCCTGCCCCCAACCGCGACGAGCTTGCCGACATTGAGCCGGACGGCAAGCCGTCCGACCGCGTCGTGCTCGGCGAGCGCCTCGTCCCCGAGCTCGGCCATCTGACCGAGCACCGCCCACGTACGACCCCCTTGTGCCCGACGGGCTGTGCCCATCGCCGCGAGCGCGCGCAGGGCGGCTCGCATGGACTCGGGGTTCGCGTTGTAGGCGTCGTTGACGACCGTCACGCCGTCCGGACGCTCGGTGACCTCCATCCGCCAGCGGGAGAGGGAGCCCGCCTCGGAGAGCGCGCGGGCGATCTCGTCTGCGGACATGCCCAGCTCATGGGCGACGGCGGCCGCGGCGAGCGCGTTCGACACGTGGTGCTCACCGTACAGGCGCATGGTCACATCACTGCACCCGGAGGGTGTGCGAAGACTGAAGGAAGGCTGTCCGCTCTCCGTGAGCCGGACGTTCTCGGCCCGTACGTCCGCTTCGTCGGACTCTCCGAAGAGGATCACGCGCGCTTTCGTGCGGGAGGCCATGGCGCGTACGAGGGGATCGTCGGCGTTGAGGACCGCGGCGCCGTCCTCGGGGAGGCTCTCGACGAGCTCGCCCTTTGCTTGCGCGATCTGCTCACGGCCGCCGAACTCGCCGATGTGGGCGGTGCCGACGTTGAGGACGAGACCGATCCTCGGCGGGGTGAGACCCGTCAGGTAGCGGATGTGGCCGATGCCGCGGGCGCCCATCTCCAGCACGAGGAACTTCGTCTCCTCGGTGGCGCTGAGCGCGGTGAGCGGCAGTCCGATCTCGTTGTTGAGGGAGCCGGGGGTGAAGACGGTCGGCGCCTTGCTCCGCAGCACCTGGGCGATCAGGTCCTTGGTGCTGGTCTTGCCCGCGGAACCGGTGAGGGCCACGAGGGTCGCGCCGAGCCGTTCGACGACATGGCGGGCGAGGGCGCCGAGGGCCGTCTGCACGTCGTCGACGACGATGGCGGGCACGCCGACGGGGCGGGACGCCAGGACGGCGGCCGCGCCGGCTCCGATCACCGCCTCGGCGTAGTCGTGGCCGTCCACGCGTTCGCCTACGAAGGCGACGAAGAGACTGCCGGGCTCCACTTCACGGGAGTCCCTGACGACCGGTCCGGTGACCTGTACCGCCGGATCCGGTATGTCGTACGTCTGCCCGCCGACGACTGCTGCGATCTCGGCGAGAGAGAGGGCGATCACAAGTTCATCCCTGGGTCTGCTGGATTGCTTCGCGAAGCACTTGGCGGTCGTCGAAGGGACGCACCACCCCGGCGATGTCCTGGCCCTGTTCGTGGCCCTTGCCCGCGACCAGCACGGTGTCGCCCGGCTTTGCGCGCGCGACGGCCGCGGCGATGGCGGCGGCCCGGTCCTCGAAGACCTGGACCTCGCCGCGCTCGTGCGCCGGCACTTCGGCGGCGCCCGCGAGCATCGTGGCGAGGATCGCCAGCGGGTCCTCGGAACGGGGGTTGTCGGACGTCAGTACGGCGGTGTCGGCGAGCCGGGCCACGGCCGCGCCCATCGGCTTCCGCTTGGTCCTGTCACGGTCGCCGCCGCAGCCGAGCACCACGTGCAGGCTGCCCTCGGTCACCTTGCGCAGGGCGCGCAGGACGGATTCGACGGCGTCCGTCTTGTGGGCGTAGTCGACGACGGCGAGGTAGGGCTGGCCCTCGTCCACGCGCTCCAGCCGGCCCGGGACCCCGGGGACGGCGGCCACACCGTCGGCCGCGGTCTGCGGGTCGAGCCCGGCGACCGCGAGGGCGACGATCGCGGCGAGGGTGTTCGCCACGTTGAAGGGGCCGGCGAGGGGTGAGCGGGCGGTGATCCGCTCACCCTTGGGTCCGACCGCGGTGAACGTCGAGTCCATCGGGCCGACTTCCACGTCCTCGGCGCGCCAGTCGGCGTCCGGGTGGCCCTCCGCGGAGAAGGTGACGACCGGGACGGTGGCCTCCTCGGCGAGCCGGCGGCCGTACTCGTCGTCCAGGTTGACCACGCCGAGCCGGCTGCGCCGGGCCGTGAACAGCTGCGCCTTGGCCTGGAAGTAGTCCTCCATGCCCGTGTGGAACTCCATGTGTTCCGGGCTGAGGTTGTTGAAGACCGCGACGTCGAAGACGCAGCCGTCGACGCGGCCGAGGACCAGCGCGTGGCTGGAGACCTCCATCGCCACCGAGTCGACGCCGCGCTCGCGCATGACGGCGAACAGGGCCTGCAGGTCGGTGGCCTCGGGCGTGGTGCGCTCCGACTTGATGCGCTCGTCGCCGATGCGCATCTCGACCGTGCCGATCAGCCCGGTGGAGCGGACCGTCCTCAGGCCGCCCTCGACGAGGTAGGCCGTCGTGGTCTTGCCGGAGGTGCCGGTGATGCCGATCTGGAGGAGATCGCGGCCCGGGTGGCCGTAGATGGTGGCCGCGAGCTCGCCCATCGATCCGCGCGGGTCCTCGACGACGAGGACCGGCAGACCGGTGGCCGCGGCGCGCTGGGCGCCGGTCGGGTCGGTGAGGACGGCGACGGCGCCGAGGCCGGCCGCCTGGGTCACGAAGTCGGCGCCGTGCAGTCGCGCGCCGGGAAGGGCGGCGTACACGTCGCCGGGTCGCACCGCGCGGGAGTCATGGGTGATGCCCGTGACCCCGGCTTCGCTCCCCGGCTGTTCGGCGCCCAGCTGATCGGCCAGCTCCGCGAGGTGGATGGCGGAGACGTGAACCGGCCGCGGCGGCCCCGGATATGTCACAGGAGCGCCCTTCTGGGTGGTTTGGGACTGATCAGCTTGTGGCACGGCGGTGAGCGTACCGGGCTCACCCCCGCCGGGGCGAAGCGAGGGCGCGGACGGGGTGTGCGGGGAGGAGTGGTCCCCGGGGTCCGGAGTGATCGTTGTCACGAGTGGTTCCTGGTCCGTTGTGCGTGGGTGCTGATCTTGGCGTGCGGTCACGGCCCGAACGAGACGGGCAGCCGGGCCGCGCGGGCGCCGGTGGGCGGGACCTGAAGGGTCTTCAGCGCGAACTCCATCACCTGCTTGAACACGGGTCCGCAGATCTGGCCGCCGTAGTAGCTGCCCTTCGTGGCGTTCTGGATCGCGCAGTAGACGGTGATCCGCGGCTTGTCGGCGGGCGCGAATCCGGCGAACGAGGAGGTGTATCCGTGGTACTTGCCGGTGGCCGGATCCACGCGGTTGGCCGTACCCGTCTTGCCCGCGACCCGGTACCCCGGGATGCGCGCCTTGATGCCCGTGCCCTGCTCGTCGTCCACCACGGACTCCAGCATCTGGGCGAGGCTCTTCGCCGTCTTCTCGCTCACGACCCGGTTCTTGCGGGGCGCGGCGGCGGGTGTGAAGCGGCCGTCCGGTCCCTTCGTGCCGCGTACCAGGGTCGGCTCGATGCGGACGCCGCCGTTGGCGATGGTCGAGTAGACGGAGGCCGCCTGCATCGCGTTGATCGACACGCCCTGACCGAAAGGGATCGTGAACTGCTGCGAGGTCGACCACTTGCCGGCGGGCGCGAGGATGCCGGCCGTCTCCCCGGGGAAGCCGAGCCCGGTATGACTGCCGATGCCGAACTTGCGCAGATACGAGTAGAGGACCTCGTCGGCCTGTTTCTGGGTCTTGCCGAGCTGGCCGGTCGCCAGGATGGTGCCGATGTTGCTGGACTTGGCGAGCACTCCGTTGAGCGTGAGGTCCCAGGTCTTGTGGTCGATGTCGTCCTGGAAGAGCCGGTCGCCGCGGTGCAGCCGGTTGGGCACGACGACATGGGTCTCGGGGGTGGCCACGTTCTCCTGGAGGACGGCGGCCATCGACATCAGCTTGGCGGTGGAGCCGGGCTCGTACGCGTCCTGGAGGGCCGCGTTGCCCATGGCCGCCGCGTTGGCCTGGGTGAGGTCGTTGGGGTCGAAGCCGGGCGAGTTGGCCATGGCGAGGACCTGGCCGGTCCTGGTGTCCTGCACGACCACGTAGCCGCGGTCCGCCCTGGACTCCTTCACCTGCTGGGTGATGGCGTCCTGCGCGGCCCACTGGATGTCCCGGTCGATGGTCAGCTCGACGTCGGAGCCGGCCACGGCGGGGGTCTCGGTGGAGCCCACGGTCGGCACCTGGCGGCCGCCGGACTGGGCGTAGCGGATCTTGCCGTCCTTGCCGGTGAGCTGTTTGTTCAGCTGCTGCTCGATACCGCCGCCGCCCTTGCCGTCGGCGTTGACCCAGCCCAGTATCCCGGCGGCGAGATCACCGTTGGGGTACACGCGCTTGCTGGCCGGCACCGCGAGGACGCCCGCGAGGACGTTGACGGTGTTCCGGTCGGTCTCGGCCTTGGTGCCGAGCGTGCTCTTCAGGTCCTTGATCTGCTGCCAGACCTGGGGGGTGCGGCGGTGCGCGAGGAGCGTGTAGCGGGTGTTCTTCGCCCGCAGCTTCCTGGCGACGGTGTCCACGTCCTGGCCGATGATCGGACCGAGGAGCGCGGCGGCCTGCTCGGGAGCGTCCCCCACCTTGGTGGCCGCGCGCGTGAACATCGTCGGGTCCGCGGTGATGTCGTACGCGTCCACGCTCGTCGCCAGTTCGACGCCGTCGCGGTCGGTGATCCCGCCGCGCTCGGCGGCCAGCGTCCGCCCGACGTAGCGGTTCTGCTCGGCCTTCGCCGCGTAGGTGCTCGCGTCCACGGCCTGCACCTGGAGCAGCCGTACGACGAACGCGATCATCACCAGGGTCAGCGCGAGGCTGACCATGCGCAGGCGGGGGCGGGGGCTGCCGAGCCGGATGACGCGCGGGCCGTCGGAGCGGTTCGCGGCCGGCCGGCGTACGGGGCGGGCGCCGGGCCCCGGACGGCTGCGGCCGCCGGGCCGTACGGGCCTGGCGGGGCCGGGTACTCGGCGGCGCGGCGGTTCCCTGTCGGACACTTCCGTCACCTGCCGGGGGTTGTGGAGGGCTGCGTGGACGGGGCGGACGCGCGGGCGGTGGGCGTGCCCGGGGACGGCTGCCGCGGGGTGGTGGCCGAGGCGGAGGAGGGTGCCGCGCTCCGCGTCGGGATCGCGGCCGCGCTCGGGGTGCCGGCCGGGACGGGGGCGAGGACGGCGGGCGCGGGGCTCATCGGGGTCCGCGCGGCGGACTGCCGGCCCGCCGCTCCGGGGACGCCCTTGACCGTACCGTCGGGGTCGAGGAAGGCCGGGTCGCCGCCGGGGATCATGCCGAGTTCGCGGGCGCGGCGCTGGAGGGCGTCCGGGGCGGAGTAGGCGTCCACGTCCCGCTGGAGGGCCTGTTCCTCGTCGGTCAGGCTCTTGGTCTCCTTCTGGAGGTCGTCGAGGCGGAACGCCCCTTCGCTGAGTGCCGAGTTCAGCACGAGGAGACCGATGAGACCGCCGCCGAGCAGGAGGACGACCAGCAGCACGAAGGGGGTGCGGGCGGCCTGCCCGGCCCCGGCCGGGAGGAGCCGCGCGAGCCGGGCGGCCCGCCCCCTGAGTTCGGGTTTGCCGCTCACGCCGCCTCCTCCTCCCCGCGCCTCACTCGGCGGCTTCCTCGCGGATGCGCTCCGCCCCCCGCAGCCGGGCGGGAGCCGCTCGCCGGTTCTCGGCGACCTCTTCCTCGGTGGGAAGTTCGGCACCGCGGGTGAGGAGCTTGAGCCGGGGCTGGTAGCGCTCGGGGACGACCGGCAGTCCGGGCGGCGCGGTGTTGGCGGCACCGGCCGCGAACACCTGCTTGACCAGCCGGTCCTCCAGCGAGTGGTACGACAGCACGGCGATGCGTCCACCGACGGCGAGCGCCTTCACGGCGGCGGGAACCGCCCTCTCCAGGACACTCAGTTCGCCGTTGACCTCGATGCGCAGCGCCTGGAAGGTGCGCTTGGCGGGGTTGCCGCCGGTGCGCTTGGCCGCCTGGGGCAGTGCGTCGCGGATCAGCTCGACGAGCCGCGCGCTGTTGGTGAAGGGCTCCTTGTCGCGCTCGCGCACGACCGCGGAGACGATCCGCTTGGCCTGCTTCTCCTCGCCGTACGCCCGCAGGATCCGCACCAGTTCGCCCGGCGGGTAGGTGTTGAGGACCTCGGCCGCGCTCATGCCGGTCGTCTGGTCCATGCGCATGTCGAGCGGGGCGTCCTGGGAGTACGCGAACCCCCGGTCCGCCTCGTCGAGTTGCATGGAGGAGACGCCGAGGTCGAACAGCACGCCCTGGACGCGCGGGATGTCCAGGCGGTCGAGCACGCCGGGGAGTTCGTCGTAGACGGCGTGCACCAGCGAGGCACGGTCTCCGTAGGGGGCGAGCCGCTCTCCGGAGAGGCGCAGCGCCTCCTTGTCGCGGTCCAGGGCCACGAGTCGCACTTCGGGGAACCGGGTGAGCAGTGCCTCGCTGTGACCGCCCAGACCGAGCGTGCAGTCGACGACCACGGCTCCGGGCTCGGCGAGGGCCGGGGCCAGCATGTCCAGGCACCGCCGGAGCATGACCGGGACGTGTCGGCTCTGCCCCTCCGGTCGCCCGCTGTCACCGTCGTCGGTAAGCGCTTCGCGCCCTTGCATTCCGGGCCCTCTCAGGTCCGGCGCGGCCATACGCACCGCCGGGTCCCCACCCGCTCGGGAAGGGGAGGGTCTGCTGGCGCCGGATGAATGGCGTCAGCCGACCGGGAGCGGGAGGAGGCCGAGCCGTACGTACGCGCCGCGCACGCGGGGAGACTCCGGAAAGTCGCCGGGTCTCCAGGGGAAAACAGTCCAGCGGGGAGAGCCTCGCCTCCCGCTTCGCGTCACTTTAGTCCACGGTGTCTCGCGGTCAATCAACCGGCATGCGCGTCGCGGGCGCCGCTCGGATCGAAGCCGCCGATCCGGAAGAATCACCCGAACGGGCTGGTCGTCACCGCCCGTGTGGATTACCTCACAACAAGGCGCGATGACATTCTTTGTCCCCTCTCACAGCAGGACCGCTCCATACGTGACCAGTACCGTCATGGGTATGACGACTTCCGCATCTGTTCCCACCGAGCCCGAAGGCGCCATAGCCGCAGAGCGCACCGTCACGGACCGTCTCGTGAACGCGAACGGGAAATACGCGGCCGCGTTCACCGACCCGGGGATGGACGCCCACCCCGTGCTGCGTGTCGCAGTGGTCGCGTGCATGGACGCCCGGCTGGACCTGCACGCGGCGCTCGGACTGGAACTGGGTGACTGCCACACCATCCGCAACGCCGGCGGTGTGGTCACCGACGACGTGATCCGCTCCCTCACCATCAGCCAGCGGGCGCTCGGCACCCGCAGCGTGGTCCTCATCCACCACACCGGCTGCGGCCTGGAGTCCCTCACCGAGGACTTCCGGCACGACCTGGAGATGGAGGTCGGCCAGCGCCCCGCGTGGGCGGTCGAGGCCTTCCGGGACGTCGAGCAGGACGTACGGCAGTCGATGCAGCGCGTGCGCACCTCCCCGTTCCTGGTGCACACCGACGACGTACGCGGCTTCGTCTTCGACGTCACGACCGGCCTGCTGCGGGAGATCGACCCCTCCTGACCGCGGGGCCCGCAGGCCCCCGGTCGCCGGCCCTGCGCAGCTCGTGGGACCCTCTCCTCACAAAAAACCCCGGCCGTCCGTTGCCCAAAGAGCCGTAAGAACTGACATATCGCGGCCACTTGTCCACAGGCGAGTGACACGAACCGGTAACGGCAACAAGAATGCGGGTGTGACGTCACGCGGAACCTTTCGCGCGTGGTGTCCGTGTTTCGGGGTGGGCCGGTCCGCACAGGGCGTCGGCCCGAACGGGCCGAGGAGGGCCGGGTGACGACCTATGACGATCGAGCGAGCCTTACAGATCTGACCGCCACTGCGGAGCGTGTCCGCAGTTCGGTGGAAGGAGTGATCGAAGGCAAGCCTGAGGTCGTACGGCTTTCGCTGACCGTGCTGCTCGCCGAGGGCCATCTTCTGATCGAGGATGTCCCGGGCGTCGGCAAGACCATGCTCGCCAAAGCGCTGGCGCGGTCCATCGACTGCTCGGTGCGGCGCATCCAGTTCACACCCGACCTGCTGCCCTCGGACATCACGGGAGTGTCCATCTGGGACCAGCAGCGCCGGGACTTCGAGTTCAAGCCGGGCGCCATCTTCGCGCAGATCGTGATCGGCGACGAGATCAACCGCGCCTCGCCCAAGACGCAGTCCGCGCTCCTGGAGTCGATGGAGGAGCGACAGGTCACCATCGACGGGCAGACCTACGAACTGCCCAGCCCCTTCATGGTGGTGGCCACGCAGAACCCGGTCGAGATGGAGGGCACCTACCCGCTGCCCGAGGCCCAGCGCGACCGTTTCATGGCCCGTGTCTCCATCGGCTACCCCAGCGCGGAGGCCGAGTTGCAGATGCTGGACATCCACGGCGGGGTGAACCCGCTGGACGACCTGCAACCGGTCGCCCACGCGCACGAGATCGTGAAGCTGATCGACGCGGTCCGCACGGTCCATGTGGCCGACCCCGTGCGCCGCTACGCGGTGGACCTGGTGGCGGCCACGCGCACGCACCCCGACCTCAGACTCGGCGCCTCGCCGCGTGCCACGCTGCATCTGCTGCGCGCGGCGAAGGCGTCCGCCGCCCTGAGCGGCCGGGAGTTCGCGCTGCCGGACGATGTGCAGGAACTCGCCGTCGCGGTCCTGGCCCACCGCCTGCTGCCGACGGCCCAGGCCCAGTTGAACCGCCGCACGGCCGAACAGGTCGTCCAGGAGATCCTCCAGCGCACCCCGGTGCCCGCCGCTCCCCAGCAGTCCGGCCTCTCGATGGGCCGGGGCGCGCCCACCTACGGTCAGCAGCCGCCCCGGAGGCTCTGATGACGCGGGCGAGCACGGGACACACCGCCGAGGAGGACCAGGGCGGGCTGCGCACCGCGCTCGCCGGACTCACCACACGCGGTCGCTCGTTCCTGGCCGCCGGAGTGGCCGCCGCGATCTGCGCGTACGTCCTGGGGCAGGGTGACCTGCTCCGGGTCGGCCTGCTCCTCGCGGTCCTGCCGCTGGTCTGCGCGACCGTGCTCCAACGCACCCGGTACCGGGTCTCGGGCAGCCGCAGGCTCTCTCCGGGGCGCGTGCCCGCCGGCTCCGAGGCCCGCGTCCATCTGCGCATGGACAACGTCTCGCGGCTGCCCACCGGCCTGCTGATGCTCCAGGACAAGGTGCCCTACGTCCTCGGTCCGCGCCCCCGCTTCGTGCTCGACCGGGTCGAGGCGGGCGGCCGCCGCGAGGTGTCCTACCGGGTGCGCTCGGACCTGCGCGGCCGCTACCCGCTGGGCCCGCTCCAGCTCCGGCTGACCGACCCGTTCGGCATGTGCGAGCTGACCCGCTCCTTCTCGACGTACGACACCCTGACGGTCATCCCGCGCGTGGAGGCGCTGCCGCCGGTGCGGCTGACCGGCGAGGCGAAGGGGTACGGGGACGGGCGCCAGCGCTCACTGGCCCTGGCCGGCGAGGACGACATCATTCCGCGCGGCTACCGCTACGGAGACGACCTGCGCCGCGTGCACTGGCGGCTGACCGCGCGCTACGGCGAGCTGATGGTCCGCCGCGAGGAGCAGCCCCAGCGCTCCCGCTGCACGGTGCTGCTCGACACCCGGGGCATCGCCTTCCAGGGCGCGGGCCCCGACTCGGCCTTCGAGTGGGCCGTCTCGGGTACGGCGTCGACGCTGGTGCACATGCTCGAACGGGGCTTCTCGGTCCGCCTCCTGACGGACACCGGCACCTCGGTGCCCGGCGAGGGCGCAGACGGGTTCGCGGGCGCCAGCCAGGACTCGGCGGACGCCGCCGGGATGATGATGGACACGCTCGCCGTCATCGACCACTCGGACGGCACGGGCCTGTCCCGGGCGTACGACGTGCTGCGCGGCGGCAACGAAGGACTGCTGATCGCCTTCCTCGGCGATCTCGACGAGGAGCAGGCGACCGTGCTCGGCAAGATGCGCCAGCGCAGCGGCGGAGCCGTCGCGTTTCTGCTGGACAGCGAGTCCTGGGTGCGGGAACCGACCGAGGTGCCCGGCCCGTTGGACGGGAGCGTGGACCGGCTGCGCATGCTGCGCGAGGCGGGCTGGACCGCCGTGATGGTGCCGCGGGGGGCGTCGCTCGCCGCCCTGTGGCAGGAGGCGGACCGTCAGCGCACGCACGTGGCGTCGACGGGGACTACCGCGGGGGGTGGTGGCGTATGAGCGGGCGAGCCCGGCTGGCGCTGTGTGCGGCGGCGGCGACACTGATGGCGTCCTGCGCGATGCTGCCCCTGGTGAGCCCGGCGACGTGGATCTTCCAGGCGGCGTTCCTGCTGGCCGTGCAGACCGGTGTGGGCGCGCTGACCCGACGGGTCCCGCTGGCCCGGCCGCTGACCGTGGCGGCGCAGGCACTGGTGACGCTGATGCTGCTGACGCTGGTCTTCGCCCGGCAGCAGGCCGTCGCCGTGATCGTCCCCGGGCCCGAGGTCTTCCAGCACTTCGGGACGCTGCTCCAGGCGGGCGCCGACGACGTCGGCAGGTACTCGATTCCGGCCCCGCTGTCGGACGGCATCCGGCTGATGGTGGTCGGCGGTGTCCTGGTGATCGGGCTCGCGGTGGACGCGCTCGCGGTGACCTACCGCAGCGCCGCGCCCGCCGGCCTTCCGCTGCTCGCCCTGTACTCGGTCGCCGCGGGCCTCTCCGGCGGCGGCGCGGCCTGGCTGTGGTTCCTGCTCGCGGCCGCCGGCTATCTGATGCTGCTGCTGGCCGAGGGCCGGGACCGGCTCTCCCAGTGGGGCCGTGTCTTCGGCGGCTCCGGCGGCTCCGGCGCAGCGGCCCGCTCCCCGGAGTCCACGAGCGGCGCCGTCGCGCCCGTCCGCACCGGGCGGCGGATCGGCGCGGTCGCGCTGGGCATCGCCCTGTTCGTGCCGCTCGCCCTGCCCTCGTTCGACGGAGGTCTGCTGGGCGCCGCGGGGCGGGGGGTGGGCAACGGCACCGGGGACGGCGGCACGATCTCCGCGGTGAACCCGGTGGTCTCGCTCCGCGACAGTCTGAACGTGAACGAGGACCGCACGGTCATGACGTACCGCACCAACACCTCGGAGACACAGGACCTGTATCTGCGGATCGTCTCGCTGGACGACTTCGACGGCACGGCCTGGACGCCGACCCAGCGCCACATCGTGGACGTGCCGAAGACGTTCCCGGCGCCGATCGGTCTCTCCGGCCAGGTCAAGCGGGCGACGATCCAGACCCGGATCTCGGCGGCCGACTGGTACGCGCAGGACTGGCTGCCGATGCCGTATCCGGCCAGCAAGGTCGACATCAACGGCAGCTGGCGGTACGAACCCGTGGGGCGCGCCCTCGTCGGCGACCACGGCCAGAACACCCGCGGTGTGCAGTACCAGGTGACCAGCCTGATGGTGGAGCCGACGGCGCAGCAGCTCGCGAGCGCCCCGGAGCCCTCGCCCGCGATGAGGCGCGAGTTCACCAAGGTTCCGGAGTCGTTGCCCGCGGTGGTGGCTAGGACGGCCCGCAAGGTCACCGCGGGCTCGGCCAACCACTACGAGCAGGCGGTCAAGCTCCAGGACTACTTCGCCGTCAGCGGCAACTTCCAGTACAACACCCAGGTGCAGGCCGGCAGCGGCTCCACCGCGATCGCGAACTTCCTGAAGGAAAAGCAAGGCTTCTGCGTCCACTTCTCCTTCGCGATGGCCTCGATGGCGCGGACGCTCGGGATTCCGGCCCGTGTGGCGGTGGGCTTCACGCCCGGGACTCCGCAGGCGGACGGTTCGATGTCGGTGGGGCTGCGGGACGCGCACGCCTGGCCCGAGCTGTACTTCGAGGGCGTGGGCTGGACCCGCTTCGAGCCGACCCCGAGCCGGGGCACGGTGCCGTCGTACACCCAGACGAACACGCCGGGCAACACCGAGCCCGTAGCGCCGAAGCCGACGTTCTCGACCTCCGCGGCGCCCTCCACCGCGCCGTCGGCCAGTGAGAGCTGCTCGACCCAGCTGCGGAAGCTCGCGGCCTGCCCGAGCCAGTCCTCGGCGGCGGCGGTCGGCACCCAGGACGACGACTGGTTCGGATTCAGGACGCTCGGGCTGACGCTGGCCGGGCTCCTGATCCTGGGAGTGCCGCTGCTGCCCATGCTGTGGCGCATGCGGGTACGGGCCGCCCGGCTCGGCGGTCACGGCCGCGCTGAGGCGGACGTGGCCGCGTACACGCTGAGGGCCTGGCTGGAGGTGACCGATACGGCGTGGGACCACGGGATCCCGCCGGAGGAGTCACAGACACCGAGGAAGGCCGCCGAGCGGATCATCGGGCTCGGAGAGCTGGATCCGGAGGCCGCGGCAGCGGTGCACCGGCTGGCCGCGGCCGTGGAGCAGGTTCTCTACGCTCCGCGCCCGCGGCAGGTGGCGGGCCTCGCGAACGACGCGCGCCGGGTCGCCGAGGCCTTCGGTACCTCCGCGAGCCGTCCCGCCCGTCTGCGGGCTCTCCTCGCCCCCCGTTCGTCCGTCCGGGTGATGTGGTCGGTCTCGGCCGCCCTGACCTCGCTGAGAACCCGCCTGTCGGCCCGCCGTCAGGCCCTGCTCCGCCGCCCGTCCGGCCAGAACGGCTGACTGCCGACAGACCGCTGGCCGTGGGCCGCACCGACGCGTGCGGCCTGCGGTCCGGGCGGTCTGTCGGGGCCCGCCCTCGTCGGCGCACCGCCCGCGGGGAGCATTGGCGCGCACCGCCCGCACGGACCGGCGGCGCGCATCGAGTGCCTGCCGCGGGGGCGCCGGGGGTGAGCGGGGGCTGTCCGGCCGCAGACATACGTGTGAGGGGCGTCCACCCGAATCCCGGGTGGACGCCCCTCACACGTATGTCTGCGGCCGCGACGCCGGAGGCTCAGTTACCGCCCTGCTCGTCGCGACGGCGCTGCCAGCGCTGTTCGATCCGGTCCATCATGGAACGGCGTTGTCGGACCTGACGGCGAGCGGCGGGCGAGCCCGACGCGGCCGGCTGTTCACCCGGCTTGGGAGCTTTGCGCCAACCGGTGACGGCAAGCGCCGCACAGCCGAGCATGACGAGGAAGCCCACCACGCTCAGCCAGATCTGAATCGTGGCCATTCCAGCAATGAGGAGCGCGATACCCACCAGGAAGCCCGCGACCGCCTGGTAAACCCGTCGCCGGGTGTACGTACGCAGCCCGCTTCCCTCAAGCGCTGTCGCGAACTTGGGATCTTCGGCGTACAGCGCTCGCTCCATCTGCTCGAGCATTCGCTGCTCGTGCTCCGAGAGCGGCACGGAGTCCTCCTCATCGTGCAGTCGCCGGGGCGACCGGGGGTCCCCTTCAGGATAGGCAGGGAATCGCCCCCGTGAAACCCGCCCCTCTACGCCAATTCGCCAACCGGAACCCGTCATGGCACCCCGATGCGCTGAGGCGTGCATTCCCCAGCGAACGGTCCGTCATGCCGGACGGTCTCCACCGATCATACGGCGCCGAGCACTCGATCGGGTGGTCTGTGGCGTACTCCATCCGCTGCCGAGCCCCTGATCAGCGGCGCACCACGGGAGCGCCTCAGTCCCCGGCGACCCCTCGGGCCTCACCGAGAACGTGGAGCTGTGTGGCCACGGAGTGGAACGCGGCGACTTCGGCCGCCGCCGCCTCCAGCTTCAGCAGGGCCTCCAGAGCGCCCGGCTCGGTGTCCACCAGGACCCCCGGCACCAGGTCCGCGAAGACCCGTACGCCGTGCACGGCCCCGACGTGCAGACCGGCGCCGGCGACCAGGGAGGTGAGCTGTTCGGCGGTGAACCGGTGCGGGACGGGATCACCCTCGCCCCAGCGTCCGTCCGGGTCGTCGAGGGCGTGCCGGGCCTCGTTGAAGTGCCCGGCGAGGGCACGGGCCAGCACGGCTCCGCCCAGGCCCGCGGCGAGCAGGCTGAGCACACCCTCGGGCCGCAGTGCGTCCACCACGTTGCGGACACCCTCGGCCGGGTCGTCGACGTACTCCAGGACGCCGTGGCACAGCACGGCGTCGTACCCTCCGCGCTCGACCACGTCGAACAGTCCGTGCGCGTCTCCCTGGACACCCTGCACGCGGTCGGCGACACCGGCCTCGGCGGCGCGGCGCTCAAGCGCGAACAGCGCGTTCGGGCTGGGGTCGACGACGGTGACACGGTGGCCGAGGCGGGCGACGGGCACGGCGAAGTTGCCGCTGCCGCCGCCCGTGTCCAGTACGTCCAGCGACTCCCGCCCGGCGGCCTTGACCCGACGGTCCAGGGCGTCCTTGAGGACTTCCCAGACGACGGCGGTACGGAGAGAAGCGCGGGGGCGCATCGGGTCCGACACGGCAGTTGACTCCTCGGCGCGGCACCGCCTCTGGTACGGCGGAGCGATCTTCGGGCCTCCCGGCGGGAGGCAGCAGGCGCCTCCACCCTATTGCCTCCGCCGCTGTGTCCGATCCCCCGTCTCACGTGCGCCGGACGGTGTGTTGAGCGGGTGCCCGGCAGACGCCGGGCCGCGGCCCGCCCCCCGGGCTCCCCGGAGGTCCCTCACCGGTCAACCCGCGTCCGGGACCCCCCTGTCCGCCCGTTCCCGGTCTCCGTCCTGCCGGGGCTGGGGCAGCACGGGCTGCAGCACCAGCATCCGCTCGACGAGACGCAGGAACACGGCGACGTCGCGTATCAGGTCGTCGGCGTCGCGGGTGGTGGCGGCTCCCTGGATGCCGGCCTCGGCGCGGGCACGGCGGGTGGCCCCGGAGGCGAACAGCGCGCTCCACTCGGTCAGTTCGGGCGCGATCTCCGGGAGTACTTCCCAGGCGCTGCGGATGCGGGCCCTGCGCCGGGAGGTGGGCTCCGGGCGGGCGCGCGCGGCGAGGACGGCAGCGGCGGTGCGCAGCGCGGCCAAGTGGGCCGTCGCGTAACGCTCGTTGGACGTTTCCAGGGTCGTCGCCTCGTCGAGTCCGGCGCGGGCCTGGGAGAGCAGGTCGAGGGCGGCGGGCGGGGCCGTGGCCCGGCGGAGCACGGGGTGGACGTCGCCCGCCGGTCCGGTCGGTGAGGGGGCAGGGCCGGTGGCGCGGCGCCGACGGGCGGCGGCTGCGGACGAGCTGGCCATGACGAACCTCCTGTCGTCGTGTGACGGCACTGTGGCCGTATGTGCCCATCGTGCGGTATGCCACTGACAATCCGTTCTGACCTGGGCTTTTGCTTCGATCGAAAGTTCGGGATAGTTTTTGCACTGACCAGTCAGTTCAAAAGTAGTTCGATGGTGTGTCAGGGGATGGGGTAGCTGTGGACGGTCCGCACGGACTGGGCGTCACGGCCGAGGACTTCGGACTCGAGGGGCCCCGCGGCTGGGCGTTCCGCGGGGTTCGTCTCGACGCGGAGCCCGGATCGCTCATCGCGGTCGAGGGGCCGTCCGGGTCCGGCCGCACGTGCCTGCTGCTCGCCCTCACGGGCCGGATGAAGGCCACCGAGGGGACGGCGGCCGTGGGCCCGTCGAGGCTGCCGAAGCAGTTGGGCGCCGTGCGCCGGGTGAGCGCGCTCGCCCATGTGCCCGGGGTCACGGACCTCGAACCCGCGTTGACCGTCGGGGAGCACCTGCGTGAACGGGCCCTGCTGCAGAGGCGGTTCGGAGGTTCGCTGCGCGCCCTGCTGCGGCCGCGCGGCGAGCGGAGGCGCGAGGCCGGGCTGCGGATCGAGGCCGCGCTGACCGCCGCCGGGCTCGACCCGGAGACGCTGCCCAAGGGCCCGCGGACCGCCGTACGCGATCTGGAACGGATCGAGGCGCTGCGGCTGTCCGTGGCGCTGGCCCTGATCGGCCGGCCGCGGCTGCTCGGTGTCGACGACACCGACCTCAAGCTCGCGGACGCCGAACGCTCCGAGGTGTGGGCCCTGTTGCGCTCTGTCGCCGAGTCCGGCACCACGGTCCTGGCGGTGTGCAGCGAGGCTCCCGAGGGCGCGGTCGTCGTGTCCACCGCACCGCGTGACACCTCGACGACCACGGACGTACAGGATCCCGGTCCCGGTTCCGACAGCGACAGCGACAGCGACAGCGAGAACGAGAACGAGAACGAGAACGACGACAGGAAGTCGGCCGATGCGCGCGCCTGAACTGGCCTTTCTGGAACTCCGCCGCTTCGGCCGGGGCAAGCTTCCGCGGGCCGCGCTGGTCGCGCTCCTGCTGCTGCCCCTGCTGTACGGCGCCCTCTACCTGTGGTCCTTCTGGGACCCGTACGGCCGTCTCGACCGCATCCCGGTGGCGCTGGTGAACGACGACAAGGGGGCGACGGCCGACGGCCGGAAGGTCACGGTCGGGGACTCCATCACCGAGGGGCTGCGCGACAGCGACACCTTCGAGTGGCACGAGGTGAGCTCCGCCGAGGCCCGCCGCGGCGTGGAGGACGGCACGTACTACCTGTCGCTGACCATGCCGGGCGACTTCAGCGAGAGGGTCGCCTCCAGTTCCGGGACGTCGCCCGAGACGAGCGCGCTCCAGGTGCGGACCAACGACGCGAACAACTACATCGTCGGGCAGATCTCCCGCACCGTGTTCAGCGAGGTGCGGACGGCCGCGTCCACGAAGGCCTCGCGCTCGTTCCTGGACAAGATCTTCATCTCGTTCTCGGACATCCACGGGAAGACCGTGCGGGCCGCCGACGGAGCCGCCCAGCTCAACGGCGGCCTCGGCAAGGCGAAGAAGGGCTCCAAGGATCTGGCCGACGGCCTGAAGGAGGCCAAGAAGGGCAGCGGGCAGCTCTCCGGTGGCATGAGGAAGCTCACCACGGGCGCCGGTGACCTGGAGGACGGTTCGCGGCAGGTCGCCGACGGCACCCAGGCGCTGGCGGACAAGGTCGACGGGGTCGCGGGCAAGGTGGGCCCCTTCCTGAAGGACAACGAGAAGTCGATCGGGGACACGGCCCGGCTGGTCGCCGACTCGACCGCGGGGATCCGCCACAACCTCGACACCCTGGTGAAGACGGCTCCGGTCGCGGCCAAGGGCGCGCACGCGGCGTCCGACGCGCTGAACACCGTCTACCGCGGGCGGTGCGAGAGCCTGCCGGTCCCCGACCCGGCGTGTCCCGAGCTGAAGAAGGCCAAGGAGGCGGCCGCCGACGTCGTCCTGGTCGCCGACGACGTGAACACGCTGATAGCCGACCAGGACGGCGACCTCGCCTCGATGGACAGGAACCTGAAGGAACTGGAGAAGCAGGCGCAGGCGCTCGCCGACCGTTCGCCGCATCTCTCCGAGGACCTCGACGACGCCGTCTCCAGGATCGACAAGTTGAACGACGGGGCCTCCGCGGTCGCCAAGGGCGCGAAGAGGCTGCACTCCGGCCTGGGCACCGCCAGGACCGGCGCGGCGGACCTCGACAAGGGCGTCGGCCGGCTGGAGACCGGGGCGAGCGATCTCGACGGCGGCCTGTACAAGCTCGTCGGCGGCTCCGGGAAGCTGGCCGGCGGCCTGCACGACGGCGCGAAGCGCATCCCCGACTACGACAAGCCCGACCGCGACCGGCGCACCCAGGTCATGGCCGACCCGGTGCAGATGGCCTCCAGGGACCTGCACAAGGCGCCCAACTACGGCACGGGATTCGCCCCCTACTTCATCCCGTTGTCCCTGTGGGTCGGCGCGATGGTGGCGTACATGCTGATCCAGCCGCTGAACCGGCGCGCGCTCGCGGCGGGGGCCTCGGCGTGGCGGATCGCGCTGGCGGGATGGCTGCCGGTGGCCGCCGTCGGCGTGCTCCAGACGGCCGCCCTGATGGCGGTGCTCCACTGGGCGATCGGTCTCCAGATGGTGCGGGCGGCGGGAACCGTGGGCTTCCTGTTCCTGGTGACGGCTTGCTTCGCCGCGATCGTGCAGTGGATGAACGCGCGTTTCGGAGCGGCCGGCCGGATCCTCGTACTGGCCCTCCTGATGCTCCAGCTGACCTCGGCGGGCGGCACCTACCCCGTCCAGACCAGTCCGCGCTTCTTCAACGCGATCCACCCCTACCTGCCGATGAGCTACGTCGTCGAGGCCCTGCGCCGGCTCATCACCGGCGGTGGCCTGGAGCCGGTCCGGACGGCGTGCCTCGTACTGACGGCCTTCACCGTGGGCGCCCTCGCGCTCACCGCCCTCACGGCGCGCCGCAAGCAGGTGTGGACCCTCGACCGGCTGCACCCGGAACTGAGCCTGTGACCACGGGCGCGGGCGCTCCTGTGACAATCGGTGCCATGGAAAGCAGCAGCACCACGGCGGGCGGCGGCGGCCGCCGCGAGGCGACCCGGCAGAAGCTCTACGAGGCGGCCGTCACCCTGATCGCCGAACAGGGGTTCTCCGCCACCACGGTGGACGAGATCGCCGAGCGGGCCGGGGTCGCGAAGGGCACGGTCTACTACAACTTCGCGAGCAAATCGGTCCTCTTCGAAGAGCTGCTCCGCCATGGCGTGGGGCTCCTCACCGCCTCGCTGCGGGAGGCGGCGGAGAAGACCGCCCGGGACGGCGGGAGCAAGGTCGACGCGCTGGACGCGATGATCCGCGCGGGGCTCGTCTTCATCAACCGCTACCCGGCCTTCACCCAGCTGTACGTGGCGGAGCTCTGGCGCACCAACCGGGCCTGGCAGTCCACCCTGATGGTGGTGCGGCAGCAGGCGGTGGCGGTCGTCGAGGACGTACTGCGCGACGCCGTGGCGGGCGGGGAGCTCAGCGACGAGATCGACATCCCGCTGACGGCTGCGGCGCTCGTCGGGATGGTCCTGGTGGCCGCCCTGGACTGGCAGGCCTTCCAGCCGGAGCGCTCCCTGGACGACGTCCACGCGGCGCTGTCCCGGCTCCTCCAGGGACGGGTGAGCGGCCACCACTGAGCCGGGGGCGAAGCCCGTCCCGAAGGGCCTCGCGCAGCGCACACGAAAGCGCCGGTACGAGTGGCCGCGTCCCCCGCGGGCCATGCGTACCGGCGCTTCGCCGTGCTCCCCGTATCCCCGTAACCCCCGTTGGGCCCCCGTTCGGTCGTCCCCCGGGTTCCCCCGTGTCTCACTCCCGCCGAGCGGGTCGGCGGAAGGAGCGGCCAAGGGCGCGAGTTCCGTTCCGCCGCCCCGTGTCGGCGGTGCCGGAGCCGCGCCCCTCTCCGTGCCTCCACTCTCCCGTTCACGCAGGTCGGACCCCATCCGTGCGCCTACTCATCTCCACCGGTGAGTACGCGTACTCAGGCATAAGTGCTCATGCCCAGGACGCCTCGTCGCCGACTGGCTACGATCGCGTCCGTGTCCGTACTCCCCCTGGTCTTCACCAGCGGCTGGGCCAGCGGTGTCAACGCGTACGCGGTGGTGCTGCTCCTCGGCCTCTTCGGCGCGACCGGACTGAGCGACGAGGTCCCGGAATCCCTGCAACGCCCTGAGATCCTGGTCACAGTCGGCGTTCTCTTCCTGTGCGAGGCCGTCGCCGACAAGATCCCGTACGTGGACTCGGTGTGGGACTCCGTGCACACCGTGATCCGGCCGGCGGCGGGTGCGTGGGTCGGGGCGCTGCTGGCCGGACAGAGCGGCTCGGTCTCCGATCTGGCGGCCGGCCTGATCGGCGGCTCGACGGCGCTGGCGAGCCACACGGTCAAGGCCGGGACACGGATGGCGATCAACACCTCGCCGGAGCCGTTCAGCAACTTCGTGATGAGCACCGCCGAGGACCTCGGGGTCGCGGGCCTGCTCACGTTCGCGATGTTCCATCCACGGGCCGCGGCGGTCATCGCCGGTGTCCTGCTGTTCACCGGGCTCGCGGTGCTCTACTTCCTCGTCTCGCGGATCAGACGATTCCTGCGCCGCCGTGCGCAGCGCCGGGAGGAGCGCCGGATGACCGCCCGGGTGGGGGAACCGCCGGGCCGGGCCCCGCGGGTGGACCTCGACTGACCTCGACTGACCGCGGCGGGGCAGGCCGGCCCGCCCGGCCTGCGGACGGGGCTGTCGGCGGGGGCCGATAAAGTCGCCGGCATGGGACAGATCGCGGTGATCGGCGCCGGGATGGGCGCGATGGCGGCCGCCGCCCGGCTGGCCGTCGCGGGCCACCGGGTGGTGGTGTACGAGCGGACGGAGACGTACGGCGGCGCGGTGCGCCGATTCGAACGGGACGGCTTCGCCTTCGACACGGGCCCGGGTCTGCTGCCGGTGCCCGCGGTCTACCGCGACCTGTTCGTCAAGACGGGAAAGCGGCCTCTGGAGGAGTGCGTCGAGCTGGTGCAGGTCGACCCCTCGGCCGGCCATGTCTTCGCCGACGGCACCCGGGTGTCGCTGCCGAACGCCTCGCGCGCGGGTGTGCTCACCGCGCTGGACGAAGCGCTCGGCGCGGACGCGGGCGCGCGGTGGGGCGACTTCCTGGTCCGGGCCAGCGAGGCGTGGGACCGCTCGCGCAGACCGCTCCTGGAGGAGCCGCTGTGGCCCAACTGGGCGGTGCTGGCCGACCGCGAACCCTATCCCTCGGTGCCGCACAAGAAGCTGCTGCGTACCCGCCGGGCCGGCACCCTCGCCGAGGTCGGCGCCTGGGAGCTGCGCGACCCCCGGCTGAGGGCCCTGCTGGAAAGCCACGCCCTGGCGTACGGGCTCGATCCGCGCGTCACCCCGGCGAGCGCCGCCGTGCTGCCGTACATGGAGCACGCCTTCGGCACCTGGTACGTGCGCGGCGGCATCCGGGAGCTGGCGCGCGCGGTGTACGAGCGGTGTCTGGAGCGCCGGGTCGAGTTCCGTTTCACCACCTCCGTCGAGCGGATCGTCGAGAAGGACGGACGGGTCGTCGGCGTGGAGCTGTCCGAGGGCGGCCCCGGGGAGGCCGGAGGGCTCGGAGGAACCGGGGGAGGCCTGTTCGCTGAGGCCGACTTCGTGGTCGCGGGAGTGGCGCCCGGCATTCTGGACGGCCTCGTCCCCGGGGCCGCGCTCCGGGGCGCCGACGAGGTCCCGCCGCAGCCCGGCGGGGCCAGCCGGCTGACCGTGCTGCTCGCGCTGCGCGGCGCGCGGCCCGCCGGGGTGGCGCATCGGACGGTGGTCCACACGGTCGACCGCGACGGCGAGTTGGACCGGCTGTTCGGCGGGCGTCCCGGGGTGCCCGCGGCACCCACCGTCGTGGTGTCGCGTCCCGACGACCCCGCGCTCGTCCCGGACGCGGGGCACGAGGCGGTCACGCTGACCGTCACGGTGCCGTCGGGCGCCCAGGTGGCCGAGGCTGACGTGGAGCGGGTGCTGGACGCCGCCGAGCGTGCTCTGCCCGGTCTGCGCGACCGGCTGCTGTGGCACGAGGTCCGCACCCCGGCCGACATCATGGAGGCGACCGGTGCGGAGGGTGGCGCGGTTCCCGCCCCCGCGCTCGCCGCGGCGGACGGGCGGCTTCTGCACCCGTCGAACAGCACGCGGGCGACCGGACTGTTCGCGGCCGGGGGTTGGGCGCATCCCGGTGGCGGTCTGCCGCACGCGGGCATGTCGGGCGCGCTGGTGGCCGGGCTGATCGTGGAAGGACCGGAGTTCCAGGGCTCTCAGTGAAGGGCCCGGTGGGCGGGAACGGTGCTCGGCGGGAGACCGGCCGCTGTCCGGCCGCCGGTCAGTAGCGGTACTGCTCGTCGAAGCCGGCGTTGCCGTTGCCCTGGTAGGGGTACTGCTGCTGCTCGGGCGGGACCTCGGCGCCGTACTGCTCGTCGGTGCGCTGCTGCGGCACCCAGACGCCGCCGGCCGGGGTCTCGCCGCCGTACGTGCCGTTGCCGTACTGGTCCTGGCCGTAGGTCTGCTGCTGCTGCGTGTACTGCTGCTCGCCGCCGTTGTAGGCGGTGTTGTCGTACGAGGCACCCGTGTACGTCTGCTGGCCGATGTACGGGTCCGAGTAGGCCGCGTACTGCTGCTGGCTGTTGTCGTAGCCGTACTGCTGCTGGTCGTAGCCCGTGTAGCCGTCGTACCCGTAGGCCTGCTGGCCCTGGGCGCCCGCCGCGTAGGCCTGCTGGTCCTGGGCCGTCGCGTAGGCCTGCTGGTCCTGGGACTGCCCGGCCGTCGCGTAGGCCTGCTGGTCCTGGGCCTGGGACGCGTCGGCGTAGGCGGCGCCGTTGTAGACGCCGTAGGAGCCGGTGTCCTCGGGCAGGGGCTGCGGTTCGTACACCGAGGTGGACTCGGCGGCCGTGGGCTCGGCCTGTTCCGGGGGCAGGAACCGGTCGGACGGGGCGGGCGTGAAGACGTCGTCCTCGGCGGAATACTGGTCGTCCCGCCGGTAGGCCGCCTCTTCGACACCGTCGAGGCCGGACTCCTCCGCCGACAGGTCCTCGTTCTCCGGGTCCTCCGGCTCGCCGCGGCGGCGCTTGCTGGGCTTGGCGGGCGCGGAGCGGCCGTTGATGGCCCAGCCCTGCGCGAAGCCCTGGCGGAACGACAGCGTCACGTACGTCTGGCCGACCGTGAAGGCGGCCGCGCCCAGGCCGATGACCACGACCGAGTGCATCAGGACGCCGAGAACCACACCGAGGAAGCCGACGAAGGCGAGCAGCCGGAACCGCAGCCGCGCCTTGTACTGCAGCAGCACCTCGCCGAGCAGCCACAACGCGACGACGCCGAATGCCAGATAGAGGACCGTCAAGCCCATGTACGCCCCTCTCCCAGTGGCCGCTACGCAGTGTGTCGTACGCGGGTGCGACCGGTCTAGGCCTGCTGCGGGTGGTGCAGGCCCAGATTCTCGTAGATTTCCAGCGTCGCCGTGGAGTTGTTGAGCGTGATGAAGTGAAGTCCGGGGACTCCCTCGGCCAACAGCCTCGCGCAGAACTCCGTCGCGAACTCGATCCCAATGGAGCGTACAGCCGCCGGATCGTCTTTGACTGTGAGGATCCGCTCTTTCAGGACGTCCGGGAACGAAGCATTCGAGAGTTTGGGCAGCCGTTCCAACATCTTCACACTCGTCACCGGCATGACCTCGGGGATGACCGGCGTCGCACAGCCCGCCGCGTCCACCCGGTCGCGCAGGCGGAGGTAGGACTCGGGATGGAAGAACATCTGCGTGATCGCGTAGTCGGCGCCGGCGCGGCACTTGTCGACGAAGTGGGAGACGTCCAGGTCCCAGGTGGCGGACCGGGGGTGCATCTCGGGGAAGGCCGCGACCCCTACGCAGAAGTCGCCGGATTCCTTGATGAGGCTGACGAGTTCGGCCGCGTAGGTCAGGCCCTTGGGGTGCGGGACCCACTCGCCCATGGGGTCGCCGGGCGGGTCGCCGCGCACGGCGAGCATGTTCCGGATGCCCGCGTCCGCGTACTGCCCGATGATGTTGCGCAGTTCCGCGACGGAGTGGTTGACCGCGGTGAGGTGCGCGACCGGGGTGAGCGTCGTGTCGAGGACGATCTGCTCGGTCTCCCTGACCGTGCCGGCCCGGGTGGAGCCGCCGGCTCCGTAGGTCACGGAGACGAAGTCGGGCGCCACGGCCTCGACCCGCCGCAGGGCGTTCCACAGGTTCCGCTCGCCCTTGGGAGTCTTCGGCGCCGAGAACTCGAAGGAACAGGTCTGTTTGCCGGTCGCGAGCATGTCGCGCACGGTGCGTGCGCGATCAGTCCTGGTGGAAGCAGATCCGTGGGCCATACTCGCAGGTTAGCCAGAGGGCGTCGGTCCCCCAACCGAACCGCTGACATTTGTCCGATCTGTCGATTTCTTGTCCACCCCTCGGACACCCTCGGACACCCTTGGAGCCCTCCGGACGGCGGCCGCGCCAGGACGCTCCGCTCGTACGGACGGCGTGGCTACGCCTCGCGCAGCCGCTTCGCGAACTCCGCCGCCGCCGCGCCGGGGTCGTCCGCCTTGGTGATCGCCCGTACGACGACGACCCGGCGGGCACCCGCTTCGAGCACCTCGTCGAGCCGGCCGAGGTCGATGCCGCCGATCGCGAACCAGGGGCGGTCCGTGCCGAGGGCCGCCGTGCTGCGGACCAGGTCGAGGCCGGGGGCGTGGCGGCCCGGCTTGGTGGGGGTGGGCCAGCAGGGGCCGGTGCAGAAGTAGTCCACGCCGTCCTGGACCGCGGCGGCCGCGGCCTCGGGCCCGGCGTGCGTGGAGCGGCCGATGAGCACCTCGTCGCCGAGGATCGCGCGGGCGGCGGGAACCGGGAGGTCCCCCTGGCCCAGGTGCAGTACGTCGGCGCGGACGGCGTGGGCCACGTCCGCCCGGTCGTTGACCGCGAGGAGCTTGCCGTGCCGGGCGCAGGCGTCCGCGAAGACCTGGAGGTGCTCCAGTTCCTCCCCCGCCTCCATGCCCTTGTCGCGCAGCTGCACGATGTCGACACCGCCCGCCAGGACCGCGTCGAGGAACCCGGCGAGGTCGCCCTGGCGCCTGCGGGCGTCCGTGCACAGGTAGACGCGGGCGTCGGCGAGCCGGCCGCGCGCGGTCGTGACGGTGTTCTCGGGCATGCGTGGGGTCCCCCGTTTGTCGGTGCGCGGAGAGGGCGGCGGCCGGGATGGTCCCGCCGCCGCGCTCCCCGTGCCGGACGGTCGCGTTCAGGTCAGACGGCGAGCGCCTGGGCGCGGCGCTTCACCTCCGTGCCGCGATTCTCGCTCAGAGCCTGCGCGGGGGTGCCGGGCAGGCTCGGGTCGGGGGTGAAGAGCCACTCCAGGGCCTCTTCGTCGGAGTAGCCGTCGTCCCTCAGGAGCGTCAGGGTGCCGGCCAGGCCCTTGACGACCTTCTGTTCGTCCGCGTCGATGAAGTCGGCGGGGACGTGCAGCGCGCGGTTCTCACCACGGCGTACGGCGATCAGCTGGCCGTCCTTGACCAGCTGCCGGACGCGCGTCACCTCGACGCCGAACTGTTCGGCGATGTCGGGGAGGGTGAGCCAGGCGGGGACGAGAGCATCGATCTTTGCGTCAATCTCGGTCACGGGACAAGCCTGCCATCCCGGACCGGCAGCCGGAAGCCAGGAGCGTCCGACCCGGGGTGGCCGGTCAGGCCGTGGCGCCCTTCAGCGGCCTCGACGGGTCCGCGAGGAGCCGCGGATCCATGCGCTGCCCCGCCTCGATGAGCCGGCGGCCCTGGGCGAGATCCCGTGGGCGGCCCACCGCGAGAAGGGCGACCAGACGGGTCTCGCGGAGCCAGCACACCGACCAGGAGGCGCCCGTGGGGTCCCCGCGCCAGACCAGGGTGTCGGCGGGCGCGTGGTGGCCGACGTACTGCACGAAGCGGCCGAACTGCTCGGACCAGAAGTACGGCACCGGATCGTAGGCGGCGGGCGCCTCTCCGACGATGTTCGCGGCGACCGTGCGCGGCCCCTGGAGGGCGTTGTCCCAGTGATGGACGAGGAGGCGGTCCTCGTAGCGCCCCGACGGGAAGGAGGCGCAGTCGCCGACCGCGTAGACGTCCGGCAGGGAGGTGCGCAGGTGGTCGTCGGCGAGGATCTCGCGCTCGGCGCCCAGTTCGATGCCGGAGCCGGCGATCCAGGCGGTCGCGGGCCGCGCCCCGATCCCGACCACGACGGCGCCCGCGGGCACCCGGGAGCCGTCGTCGAGGATCACCGCGCCGGGCTCGATGCGCTCCACCCGCGCGCCGGTGCGCAGGGTGGCCCCGCTGTCCGCGTACCAGGCGGCCATCGGCGCGGCCACCTCGTCGGGCAGCGCGCCGGCGAGCGGCCGGTCGGCGGCCTCGACGACCGTGACCGCGCAGCCCGCCTCGCGTGCCGCCGTGGCGAACTCGGCGCCGATCCAGCCCGCGCCGACCACCACGATGTCGTGCTGCCTGGCGAGGACGGGACGCAGCCGCTCGGCGTCGTCCAGGGTGCGCAGGAGGTGGACTCCCGGCATGCCCGCGGCGCCGGGGAGCTGGATCGGTTCGGCGCCGGTGGCGACGACCAGGACGTCGTACGGCACGGGTCCCGCGGCCGTGTCCAGTTCGTGGTCCCCGGCGCGCACGCCGAGTGCCTCGCGGCCCAGCACGAGGCCGATGTCCAGGGCCTCGAAGTCGATGTCGAAGGCGGAGCCCTCGGCCTTGCCCAGCAGTACGGCCTTGGACAGGGGTGGCCGGTCGTACGGCTGATGCGGCTCCGCGCCGATCAGCGTGACGGGGCCCGTGAAGCCCTGCTCGCGCAGGGCGACCGCGGTCTGGACTCCGGCCATGCCCGCGCCCACCACGACGACCCGCCGTGCCGCGGGCCCCTGCGACTGAGACTGTGCCTGCGTCTGCTCGCTCACCTGGTCACCTTAGACACCTGACAATTCGTCAGTCAGCCGACGCGTTCGGTGACCTGTTCCACACGGCCGGTCCCGCGCAGCTCCTCCACCACGCTCGTCCCCGTGCCCTTGCGCGATTCCCACGTCCAGGTCTCCTCCAGCCGGACGCGGCCGTCGGGCAGCTCCACCACGAGGGACACGCAGTGGCCCGAGGCGGTGGTCCCGTCACGCCTGAGCTGCACATAGCGGAAGTCGAGGCGGTCGCCCTCGCGCGTGCCGACGAGGTGCCCGCGGACGATGTCGCCGCCCGCGTAGTCGGCCCAGACCGTGCCGTCCTCCTCGTGGTAGACGAACCGGGTGCGGGTGCCCACCTGGCCCGGTGCCTGGTCGGCGACAGGGGCGAGGACCAGGCCGTCGAGCGGTCGCGCCATGGGCGGAGGCTCCCTTACTGAGACGGAGCGGGGCGGGCTAGGGTGGCCAACGTAAAGCACTCGCGGGAGTCCGGACGCACCGGGCTGAGAGGGAGGCTGGGGCGGCCTCCGACCGTACGAACCTGATCCGGGTCATGCCGGCGAAGGGAGGGGCTGGACGCCCATGTCGCCCACGCGTTCGTCAGACGTCCTCGTCATCGGGGGCGGAATCATCGGTCTGGTGACGGCCTGGCGGGCCGCGCAACGCGGGTTCACCACCGCGCTGGTGGACCCCGGGCCGGGCGGTGGGGCCGCCCAGGTCGCGGCCGGAATGCTCGCCGCCGTCACCGAGCTGCACTTCGGCGAGGAGACCCTGCTGGGCCTCAACCTCGCCTCCGCGCGCCGCTATCCGGACTTCGCCGCCGAACTCACCGAGGCGACCGGCCAGGACCTCGGCTACCGCCGGTGCGGCACGCTGGCCGTCGCGCTGGACGCCGACGACCGCGCCCATCTGCGGGAGCTGCACGCTCTGCAGAGCCGGTCGGGGCTGGAGTCGGAGTGGCTGAGCGGCCGTGAGTGCCGCCGTCTGGAGCCGATGCTCGCGCCCGGCGTGCGCGGGGGCCTGCGGGTCGACGGCGACCACCAGATCGACCCGCGGCGCCTCGCGGGAGCCCTCGTCACGGCGTGCGAACGGGCCGGAGTGGTCCTGCACCGGACCTGGGCGGAGCGCCTGACCGTCGTACGGGACCGGGCCGCCGGGGTCGTCACCACGGACGGCACCGAACTCGCCGCGGGCCAGGTGGTGCTCGCCGGGGGCAGCCTCAGCGGCCGCCTGGCGGGCGTCCCGGACGACGCCCTCCCGCCGGTCCGCCCGGTGAAGGGGCAGGTGCTGCGGCTGACCGTGCCGCCCCGGTACGCGCCCTTCCTGAACCGCACCGTGCGGGCCGTCGTGCGCGGCAGCCACGTCTATCTGGTGCCGCGCGAGAACGGCGAGCTCGTGGTGGGGGCGACCAGCGAGGAGCTGGGCTGGGACACCACCGTGACGGCGGGCGGCGTGTACGAACTGCTGCGCGACGCGCACGAGTTGGTCCCCGGGATCACCGAGCTGCCGCTCACCGAGACCCGCGCCGGACTGCGCCCCGGTTCGCCCGACAACGCGCCGCTGCTCGGCCCGACCGCGCTCGACGGACTGCTGCTGGCCACCGGGCACTTCCGCAACGGCGTGCTCCTGACGCCCGTCACGGGCGATGCCATGGCGCACGTCCTGACCACCGGTGAACTCCCCGCCGAGGCCCGCCCCTTCAGTCCCCTGCGCTTCGGCGCCACCGCCCTCACGGAGCAGCCCGTATGAACATCGTCGTCAACGGGGAGCGGCAGCGGATCGCCGCGGGCACCGCTCTCGACACGCTCGTCGCGACCCTCACCCCGGCACCGGCCGGAGTGGCCGCCGCCCTGAACGAGACCGTCGTCCCGCGCGCGCAGTGGTCGTCCACCTCGCTCACCGAGGGCGACCGCGTCGAAGTCCTCACCGCCGTCCAGGGAGGCTGACCCATGGCCGACGATCCCTTCGTCCTCGGCGGTACGGCCTACGGGTCCCGGCTGATCATGGGGACGGGCGGTGCGCCCAGTCTCGACGTGCTGGAGCGTTCGCTGGTGGCGTCCGGTACGGAGCTGACGACGGTCGCGATGCGGCGCGTGGACGCGTCCGTGCACGGCTCGGTCCTGTCGGTGCTCGACCGTCTGGGCATCCGCGTCCTGCCGAACACGGCCGGGTGCTACACCGCCGGTGAGGCCGTGCTGACCGCCCGGCTGGCGCGCGAGGCGCTGGGCACCGACCTGGTCAAGCTGGAGGTCATCGCCGACGAGCGCACCCTCCTGCCCGATCCGATCGAACTCCTCGACGCGGCGGAGACTCTGGTCGACGACGGCTTCACCGTGCTGCCTTACACGAACGACGACCCGGTGCTGGCGCGCAAGCTGGAGGACGTCGGCTGCGCGGCGGTCATGCCGCTCGGCTCGCCCATCGGGTCCGGGCTCGGGATCCGCAACCCGCACAACTTCCAGCTCATCGTCGAGCACGCGCGCGTGCCGGTGATCCTGGACGCCGGGGCGGGGACGGCCTCGGACGCGGCGCTCGCGATGGAGCTGGGGTGTGCGGGGGTGATGCTGGCCTCGGCTGTGACGCGGGCGCAGGAGCCGGTGCTGATGGCGGAGGCCATGCGGCACGCGGTGGAGGCGGGGCGCCTGGCGCGGCGGGCGGGGCGCATTCCCCGGCGGCACTTCGCCACGGCGTCCTCTCCGGCGGAGGGCATGGCGGCGCTGGACCCGGAGCGCCCGGCGTTCTGACCCGCCGTCGGGCGGGCCGTCGGTTTCCGGCCGGACGGACACGGCGGGCCCCCTCGGGGGCGCTCGCCGGCGATGGGTGCCGCGGGACGAAATATCCGTGCGCCCCCGAATGCGCCCCGTGCGACGTGCGCCTCACGCCTCGGGACGGGCCACGGGGCGGGGATGCCGCGGCCGGTTCCGGGCGGTTTCCCGCGGTGGTGCAGGTTGTCGCGTTGTGGCCTTGCGGTGACGGACCGGGCCTGATCGGACATCAGTGCGAAGATCGCACCCTCATATGCGCGGTGTGCGTCACAGCTCGGCTGCAGTCGGGCCCCTGTACCGGCCGAACGGGGCGGCGTGACAGTGGTGGCTCGTAGACTCACCTGCGTGGATACGACCCTTCAGGACCCCCTTGTCGGACACGTGCTCGACGGCCGCTACCGCGTCGACGCACGGATCGCGGTCGGCGGGATGGCCACGGTCTACAGGGCCCTGGACACCCGCCTCGACCGCGTGCTCGCCCTCAAGGTGATGCATCCGACGCTGGCCGCCGACGGTTCCTTCGTCGAGCGGTTCATCCGCGAGGCCAAGTCGGTGGCACGGCTGGCGCACCCCAACGTGGTGCAGGTCTTCGACCAGGGGGCGCACGGGTCGTACGTCTATCTGGCCATGGAGTACATCGCCGGGTGCACCCTGCGGGACGTGCTGCGCGAGCGCGGCGCCCTGCAGCCCCGGGCCGCGCTCGACATCCTGGAGCCGGTGCTCGCCGCGCTCGGCGCCGCGCACCGGGCCGGGTTCGTGCACCGCGACATGAAGCCGGAGAACGTCCTGATCGGGGACGACGGCCGGGTCAAGGTGGCTGACTTCGGCCTCGTCCGAGCCGTGGACACGGTGACCAGCACGACGGGCACCGTCCTCGGCACCGTGTCGTACCTCGCCCCCGAGCAGATCGAGCACGGCACCGCCGACACCCGCGTCGACGTCTACGCCAGCGGGGTCGTCCTCTACGAGATGCTCACCGGCGCCAAACCGTACACCGCCGAGTCCCCCGCGCAGGTCCTCTACCAGCACCTCCACGAGGACGTGCCGCCTCCCTCGGCCCTGGTGCCGGGCATGGCGTACGGGCTGGACGAACTCGTCGCGGCGGCCACGGCCCGCAATCCCGAGGTCCGCCCCGCCGACGCGGTGGCGCTCCTCGGCCAGGTGCTCGAAGCACGGGCCGGCCTCACCGCCGAGCAGCTCGACGCGGTTCCGCCGGGGGCGCTGTCCGTGGGCCACGACAACGCCGACGACCGGACGAGCGTGATCCCGCGCTCGCTGTCCGTCCCCCGTCCACTGCCCGTGAACGACGACGACGCCCTCGACCGGACCAGCCGGTTCGAGCAGAGCAGTCCCTTCGTCACCGCGCCGGACGTGGCACCGCGACAGCCGGGCTCACGGCCGCGGCGCGGCATCATGATGGCCGTCGCCGCGATCGTGCTGGTGCTCGGCCTCGGCGCCGGGGTCTGGTACATCAACTCCGGCCAGTTCACCAAGGTCCCGCCGGTCCTGGCGAAGACGGAGCAGCAGGCCACGGCCCGGCTCCACGACGCCGGACTCGATGTCAAGCGGGTCGAGCACGCCTACAGTGACACCGTGAAGCGCGGCACGGTCATCAGCACCGACCCCGGTGTCGGCTCGCGGATCCGCGACAACGACTCCGTGACGCTCGTCATCTCCAACGGCCCCAAGACGGTGAAGGTGCCCGACCTGAAGGGCCTCGCGCTCTTCAAGGCGAAGGACGTGCTGAAGGGCGACGGCCTCGCCGCGGGCATGGTCACCCGCGCGACCAGCGAGGACGTGCCCAGGGGCTTCGTGATCGGTACGGATCCGGGCGCGGGTACCCCGCGGCACTCCGGCTCGGCGATCGCGATCGTCGTCAGCAAGGGCGCCCCGGTGGAGCTGCCCGACGTGACCGGCGCGTCGGTGGAGGACGCCACCGCTCAGCTGGAGGGCGCGGGCCTGAAGGTGAAGATCGCCGCGGAGCGGGTCAACTCGGACTTCGACAAGGGCCAGGTCGCCGTGCAGGCGCCGGGCGGGGGTCAGGAGGCCGCCACCGGTGACACGGTGACGCTGACGCTGTCCAAGGGCCCCCCGATGATCGAGGTCCCGGACGTCGTGGGCGACAGCGTGGACGACGCGAAGAAGGCCCTGGGGGACGCCGGTTTCCAGGTCGACGAGGACCGCGGACTGCTCGGGCTCTTCGGCGACACGGTCAAGAAGCAGTCCGTGCACGGGGGCGACACGGCGCCCAAGGGCTCGACGATAACGATCCAGATCCGCTGAGCCGCGGGACGCGGGTCCCCGGGCCGGGCGCCGCTCGGGGACCGCTCCCCCACGGGGACCCGAGAGCCCCTGAGGCCCGCCCGTCCCGCGTCCCCTGCCCGTCCGGCGCCCTGTCCCAGGTCCGCCCGCGGGGCGCCCGGCGGCGCGTGACACCCTGACGGGTGTGACCAGCAAGCAGCTCCGCAACCCCGTCGGCGGCCATGTCCCGGTGGCCGGCGGCCTCGCCTCCGTCGGCCTGGCCTACGCCCGCGATCTCGCGGCCGAGACCGTCCAGGTCTTCGTCGCCAACCCGCGCGGCTGGGCGACCCCCGACGGGAACCCGAAGCAGGACGAGGACTTCCGTGCCGCCTGCGCCGCCGGGTCGATCCCCGCGTACGTCCACGCCCCGTATCTGATCAACTTCGGCTCGCACACCGAGGCGACGGCCGAGAAGTCGGTGGAGTCGCTGCGGCACTCACTGCGGCGGGGGCGGGAGATCGGCGCCCTGGGTGTGGTCGTGCACACCGGGAGCGCCACCGGCGGCCGGGAGCGGTCCGTCGCCCTGCGGCAGGTGCGCGACCGCCTGCTGCCGCTGCTGGACGAGCTGACCCACGACGACGACCCGTTCCTCCTCCTGGAGTCGACGGCCGGCCAGGGCGCCTCGCTCTGCTCCCGCACCTGGGACTTCGGACCGTACTTCGAGGCCCTCGACGCCCACCCCAAGCTGGGCGTCTGCCTCGACACCTGCCACATCTTCGCGGCGGGCCACGATCTGACCGGGCCCAGCGGTATGCACCAGACCCTCGATCTGCTGGTCGACACGGTTGGCGAGGGACGGCTGAAGCTGATCCACGCCAACGACTCCAAGGATGTGGTCGGCGCACACAAGGACCGTCACGAGAACATCGGCTCCGGCCACATAGGCGAGGACCCGTTCCGCGCCCTGATGACCCATCCCGCCACCGAGGGCGTCCCCCTGATCATCGAGACACCCGGTGGGAAGGAAGGGCACGCGGCCGATGTGGAGCGGCTGAAGAAGCTCCGCGACGGCTGAGCCCGAACCCGCCCGGCCCTTCGCGAACACCCTCGGGAAATACCCCATGGGGGTATGCGGTTCACTGAGACACAGGAACCGTCACCCGGCATTGGGGGCCACTCATGCGGCACGAGACGGACACGCGGCGGGCGGGGCACACGCCTCACCCCGGAATCGCCGCCGAGGCGCACGGGCACCACGGGGCGCACGGACATCCGCACACCCCGGCCGGGGCGACCTGGCCGACGGCCGCGCGGGCGACCCTGCACTGCCTGACCGGCTGTGCCGTCGGCGAGGTGCTCGGCATGGTGATCGGCACGGCGTTCGGCTGGGGGAACGCACCCACGACGGTGCTCGCGATCGTGCTGGCCTTCTTCTTCGGCTACTCGCTCACCCTGCGCGGCATCCTGACGGCGGGGGTCGGCTTCCGGACGGCGTTCCGGGTGGCCCTGGCCGCGGACACCCTGTCGATCGCCGTGATGGAGCTGATCGACAACGGGGTGATCGTGCTGTGGCCGGCCGCGATGGACGCGAAACCGGCCGACGCGTTGTTCTGGTTCTCGCTGGCCGTCTCCCTGGTGATCGCCTTCGCGGTCACGACGCCCGTCAACAAGTGGCTCATCGGCCGGGGCAAGGGACACGCGGCGGTCCACCGGTACCACCGCTGACGCACCCGCGCGAACGCCGGGATCAGAGCTCGGGGCCGTCCCCGGGCTCCTCCTGGTAGGAGTAGCGCTGCTCGCGCCAGGGGTCACCGACGTTGTGGTAGCCGCGTTCCTCCCAGAAGCCGCGGCGGTCGGCGGTCATGTACTCGATGCCGCGCACCCACTTGGGACCCTTCCACGCGTACAGGTGCGGGACGACCAGGCGCAACGGGAAGCCGTGCTCCGCCGTCAGCAGTTCGCCGTCCTTGTGGGTGGCGAAGATGGTGCGCTCGGAGGCGAAGTCCGCGAGCCGCAGGTTCGAGCTGAACCCGTACTCGGCCCAGACCATCACATGGGTGACGGTGGGTGCGGGCGGGGCTATCTCCAGGATCGTACGAGCGGGGACGCCACCCCATTCGGCCCCGAGCATGCTGAACTTCGTGACGCAGTGCAGATCGGCGACCACGGAGTCGTACGGGAGGGCGGTGAACTCGTCGTGGGTCCAGCAGCGCTTCTCACCGTCGGCGGTGGCGCCGAACACCCTGAATTCCCAGCGCTCGGCGCGGAACTTGGGGACGGGTCCGTAGTGCGTGACGGGCCAGCCGCGCTGAAGTCGCTGTCCCGGCGGAAGCTCCGACTGTGCCGTTTCTCCAGATTCGCGCTCCACCGGCTGACCCATGACTCCATCCTGACAGACCCGGAACAGTGCCCATGACCAGCACGGTCCGGAATCGGGCAACTCGTAGTAAGCATGCACTTACTGGACGCTCTCCGGCGCCGGTGCGAAGATGCGGCGCAATCTGCCCAGTCCCCCGCTTGGAAGGAGCCTCTGCGATGCAGGGCGACCCCGAGGTCATCGAATTCCTCAACGAGCAGCTGACCGGTGAGCTCACCGCGATCAACCAGTACTTCCTGCACGCGAAGATGCAGGAGAACTTCGGCTGGACGAAGCTCGCGAAGTACACCCGGCACGAGTCGTTCGACGAGATGAAGCACGCGGAGGTGCTGACCGACCGGATCCTCTTCCTGGACGGGCTGCCCAACTACCAGCGGCTCTTCCATGTCCGGGTGGGGCAGACCGTCACCGAGATGTTCCAGGCCGACCGGCAGGTGGAGGTCGAGGCGATCGACCGCCTCAAGCGCGGCATCGAGGTGATGCGCACGAAGGGCGACATCACGTCCGCGAACATCTTCGAGTCGATCCTCGAGGACGAGGAACACCACATCGACTATCTGGACACCCAGCTCGAACTGGTCGAGAAGCTCGGCGAGGCGCTCTACATCGCGCAGCTCGTCGAGCAGCCGGAGAGCTAGGCGGCCTCGCGCCCGGCGGTCCCGTACTCGACGGTCTCGCGGCGGTCCGCCTCGACGGTCCCGAGGACGTCGGAGAGCACCGGCATGCCCTGGTCGGCCAGCTCGCGGCGCGGACAGGAGCCCCTGCCCAGCAGTGCCTGGATCCGGCGTACGCACGAACCGCAGTCCGTGCCCGCCTTGGAGGCCGAGGCTATCTGCCGAGGAGTACAGGCGCCGTTCTCCGCGTGCTTCTTCACCTGCTGTTCGGTGATCCCGAAGCAACTGCAGACGTACACGCGGTTCACCTCCCGCCGGAATCGTGGGGTCGTGCCGTCCCGATGATCGGTGAGGCAAACCTAACCTTACCCGTGACACAGGAACCACAAAAGTGGTGCGGGGCGCGGATCGTATGTGATCCGCGCCCCACTTCAGGTACCGGTAACAGGCGTCGCGCCTGTTGATCTACTACTGGTCGCGGTACATCTCGGCGACGAGGAACGCCAGGTCAAGGGACTGGCTGCGGTTCAGACGGGGGTCGCAGGCCGTCTCGTAGCGCTGGTGCAGGTCGTCGACGAAGATCTCGTCGCCGCCGCCCACGCACTCGGTGACATCGTCACCGGTGAGCTCGACATGGATGCCGCCCGGGTGCGTGCCGAGTCCCTTGTGGACCTCGAAGAAGCCCTTGACCTCGTCGAGCACGTCGTCGAAGCGGCGGGTCTTGTGGCCCGAGGCCGCCTCGAAGGTGTTGCCGTGCATCGGGTCGGTCACCCAGGCCACGGTCGCGCCGGAGGCTGTGACCTTCTCGACCAGCTCGGGCAGCTTGTCGCGGACCTTGTCCGCGCCCATGCGCACGATGAAGGTGAGACGGCCCGGCTCGCGGTCGGGGTCGAGGCGCTCGATGTACTGCAGCGCCTCCTCGGCCGTGGTCGTCGGGCCGAGCTTGATCCCGACGGGGTTGCGGATCTTCGAGGCGAACTCGATGTGCGCGCCGTCGAGCTGACGGGTGCGCTCGCCGATCCACACCATGTGGCCCGAGACGTCGTACAGGTGGCCCGTACGCGAGTCGACGCGGGTCAGCGCCGACTCGTAGTCGAGGAGCAGCGCCTCGTGGGAGGCGTAGAACTCGACGGTCTTGAACTCCTCCGGGTCCGTCCCGCAGGCCCGCATGAAGTTCATCGCGTTGTCGATCTCACGCGCGAGCTGCTCGTAGCGCTGGCCGGACGGGGACGACTTCACGAAGTCCTGGTTCCAGGCGTGCACCTGGCGCAGGTCGGCGTAGCCGCCGGTGGTGAAGGCGCGCACCAGGTTGAGCGTGGAGGCGGACGCGTTGTACATCCGCTTCAGGCGCTCGGGGTCCGGGATGCGGGACTTCTCGTCGAAGTCGAAGCCGTTGACCGAGTCGCCCCGGTACGTCGGCAGGGTCACGCCGTCGCGGGTCTCGGTGCCCTTGGAGCGCGGCTTGGAGTACTGGCCGGCGATCCGGCCGACCTTCACCACGGGCACCGAGGCGGCGTACGTGAGGACGGCGCCCATCTGGAGCAGGGTCTTGAGCTTGTTGCGGATGTGGTCGGCCGACACGGCGTCGAAGGCCTCGGCGCAGTCGCCGCCCTGGAGAAGGAACGCCTCTCCCTTGGCGACGGACGCCATCCGGGCGCGCAGCTGGTCGCACTCGCCCGCGAAGACGAGCGGCGGATACGACTCGAGGTCCGCGATCACATCGCGCAGAGCCTCGGCATCGGGGTACTCGGGCTGCTGCGCCGCGGGCAGGTCTCGCCAGGTGTTGCCAGCGCTCGCGCTGGACTTAGCGTTCACGGTCACCCCGACAACATTACGGGGTCGTGTCGGGCGTCCATTCACATGCTCATCAATTGAGACGAACCCCGCTCGATCGACACCTCTCCGGGCGGCGGTACGGCACCTGCCGGGGCCGCCCGGAGAGGGAGAACCGCTAGTCCACGTCGAGCCGGTCGCGGTCGATGGAGATCCTCACCCCGCCGTGGGTCTCGGTCGTGTCGCCCACGTACTGGTGGATGCGCTGGTGCTTGGCCCACAGCGTCGAGGGGATCGAGGAGTCGGACGTGCTCGACGCGCCGTTCCAGCGGGCGAAGTGGATCACGTCGGGCAGGGTGACGTCCCCCCGGTTGGCGATCAGGTCGGACACCAGGGACGAGGTGTTGCCGTACGCGCCCGAGCGGTAGCCGAGTGCGTGCAGGCGCACGGTGTAGGCCTCCAGGTACGAAAGCACCTGGTCGGTGACCTTGCCGCCGGGCTCGTAGTGCTCCAGGTCGAGATAGATCACCGCACCCTTGCCGAAGCCCAGCGCGGCGGCCTGCTTGACCGCGTCGTCGGCGGCCGCGGTGCCCTGCGACACCGGGCTGGTGATCGCCGAGCAGCCGCCCCCGCAGCTGCCTCCGTCCGCGGAGGGCTGCCGGCCGACGTACAGCGGGAAGAACCGCCAGCCGTCCGTGTACTGCCTCCGCACCCAGTCGGCGGTGAGGTGCTGCTGGGCGCAGGCGCGGTTGAGGCCGCCGACGTAGACGCCGATGGCGCCGTACGGGGAGTCGTCGCGCCAGGCGTCCATCGCCGACTGGCTCGGGGCGGTGCAGGCGTCGAAGCCCTCGCCGCGGTAGGAGGTGGCGTCGGTCGGCAGCGGGGCCGCCGCGGGCCGTTCGGCGGGCCCCTCGGGCCGGGCGGCGGCGACGGGCAGTCCGGCGCTGCGCAGGACGTCCTGGATACGGGCGCGGTCGTATCCGTAGGCGGCGGTGACGACGATGCGGTCCGCGGTGGCCCGGTAGGTGCGGGCCGTGGCGTTCTCGGTGACGGCCCGGTCGGTGGCGGACGCGGGCTGGACGAGAAGCGCCTCGGTGCGTCCGCTGGCCCTGGCCGGGCAGTTCTGGTCGCTGCCGGGCGTGCCGAGGTAGACGGCGTGCCGGTCGAAGCGGACGCAGGTGTCGGGATGTTTCTTCAGGTCCACGATCTGCCAGGAGGAGGGCACGGTGAAGATGTGGCCGCGGTAGGCGACCTGGGTGAGGTCCTCGGAGTCGGCCGGGCGCGGGGCCGAGCTCGCGGGGCCGAGCGGCCCGGCGGCGAGGGCGGCGGCCGCGAGGAGCACGGTCAGGGCGCGGGCACGGGTCCGGCGGGTCTGGGACGGACGGGCTGCGTACATGGTTCTCGTTTCACGGTGGGTTCGGGCTGTCTGGCCATCCATGGCCGGTGACCGGGCCGCCGGAACGCCCTGCGGGAACGGTTCACGCTGTTGCGCACCCCTCACGTCGGGTAATGTGCGCCGCATGTTCGCGCATTCGAACCAGAACTGGTGGTGGACCGCTCATCCGGCGGCCCACTGACTGCGCGTAGACACGACTTCGCGAAGGCCGCCCGAGGGGCGGCCTTCGGTGTTTGCGGACCCGGGCCGTTCCTCTCCGAGATCACGATCCGAGAGAAGGACCGCACCGATGAATCTGCTCGACCTGCTGGACGATCCCCGCCCCTTCGCCCTGCTGCGCCGCCGTACCCCTGGCCGCGACCACGAGGTGGTGGAGCTGCTGCTGGGGCCGGTGCGCGAGGTGGAGCGCCTGGCCGACATCCCCGACGAGGGCCTCGCCCTGATCCCCTTCCGGCAGATCCGGGAGCGCGGTTTCGACGTACGCGACGACGGGACCCCGCTGTCGGTGCTCGTCCCCGAGGAGCGCCACGAACTGCCGCTCGGGCAGGCGCTGGAGCAGCTTCCGGCGCACGACGTCCGGGTCGAGGGCGGCGGCTTCGACGTCGGCGACGAGGAGTACTCCGGGATCGTCGAACGGGTGCTTCGCGAGGAGATCGGCCGCGGCGAGGGCGCGAACTTCGTGATCCGGCGGACGTACGAGGGACACGTCCCGGGGTTCGGACGGGCCGACGCGCTGGCGCTGTTCCGCCGGCTGCTGGTCGGCGAGCGGGGCGCGTACTGGACGTTCGTCGTGCACACCGGAAATGAGCAAGGGCCCGAAGGGCCTTCCTTGGAAGGGCGGGGGCGGGAGACGGGTGGGCGGACGCTGGTGGGGGCGAGTCCGGAGGTGCATGTCCGGATGTCCGCCGGGACGGTCGTGATGAACCCGATCAGCGGGACCTACCGCTATCCGGCCGGGGGCCCGACGCCCGAGGACCTGCTCGCGTTCCTCGCCGACGGCAAGGAGATCGAGGAGCTCTCGATGGTCGTCGACGAGGAGCTCAAGATGATGTGCACGGTCGGCGACATGGGCGGGGTGGTGATCGGGCCGCGACTCAAGGAGATGGCCCATCTCGCGCACACCGAGTACGAGTTGCGGGGCCGCTCGTCGCTGGACGTGCGGGACGTCCTGCGGGAGACCATGTTCGCGGCGACCGTCACCGGCTCGCCGGTGCAGAACGCCTGCCGGGTCATCGAGCGCCACGAGGTCGGCGGGCGCGGCTACTACGCGGGCGCGCTGGCGCTGGTCGGGCGGCAGCCGGGGGACGGGCCGGACGCGGGGCCCGGGGGACAGACGCTCGACTCCCCGATTCTCATCCGGACCGCCGACATCGACGCGGACGGGCGGCTGCGGGTGCCGGTCGGCGCCACGCTCGTACGGGGATCGGATCCGGCGGGCGAGGTCGCCGAGACGCATGCCAAGGCGGCGGGTGTGCTGGCGGCGCTGGGGGTGCGGCCGACAAGGCCGCGCCCGGACGGCGTACGGCCCAAGCTGGGCGACGATCCGCGGGTGCGGGCGTCGCTGGACGGGCGGCGGGCCTCGCTGGCGCCGTTCTGGCTGCGGATGCAGGAGCGTTCCCAGGAGCTCGCCGGGCACGCGCTGGTCGTGGACGCCGAGGACACCTTCACCGCCATGCTGGCGCATCTGCTGAGGTCGTCCGGGCTGGACGTGACCGTGCGCCGCTACGACGAGCCGGGGCTGCGTGCGGCGGTCCTCGCGCACGAGGGGCCGGTGGTCCTCGGCCCCGGTCCCGGGGACCCCTCCGATCCGGCGGACCCCAAGATGCGCTTCCTGCGGGCGCTCACCGCCGAGGTCCTCCGGGGACACCGGCACGGCGTCCTCGGCGTCTGCCTCGGTCATGAGCTGATCGCGGCCGAGCTGGGACTGGAGATCGTCCGCAAGGACGTGCCGTACCAGGGCGCGCAGACCGGCATCGACCTCTTCGGGCGGGCGGAGACCGTCGGTTTCTACAACAGCTTCGTGGCGCGCTGCGACGACGAGGCGCTGGTGGAGCTGTCGGCGCACGGCGTCGAGGTCAGCCGCGCCGCCAACGGCGAGGTGCACGCGCTGCGCGGTCCCGGGTTCGCGGGTGTGCAGTTCCACCCGGAGTCGGTGCTGACGCTGAACGGCGCCGCCGTCGTGCGGGAGTTGACGGGTCAGCTGCGGGGCACCAGCACGTTCTCCGAGCGGCGGCCCTCGGTGTAGTCGAGGACGTTCCCGACGGTGGTGTCGACGATCTGGCCGACGGCGTCGCCGGTGTAGTACGCCTGGTGCGAGGTGACCAGGACGTTCGGGAAGGTGACCAGGCGGGCCAGGGTGTCGTCCTCGACGGTTTCGAGGGACTTGTCGAGGAAGAACAGTCCGGCCTCCGCCTCGTACACGTCGAGGCCGACGCCTGTGAAGCGGCCCTCGCGCAACTGGGTGACGAGGGCCTGGCTGTCGATCAGGCCGCCGCGGCTGGAGTTCACCAGGATCGCGTCGTCCTTCATCGCGCGCAGGGCGTCGGCGTCGATGAGGTGCCGGGTCCCCGGCATCAGCGGGACGTGCAGGGTGACCAGGTCGGACTCGGCGAGGAGGCGTTCCTTGGAGACGTACTCCATGCCGAGTCCGACGCAGACCGGGTTCTCGGTGATGTCCCAGCCGAGCAGCTTCATGCCGAAGCCGTGGGCGATTCTGGTGAAGGCCTCGCCGATCTTCCCGGTGCCGAGGACGCCCGCGGTGCGGCCGTGCATGTCACGGCCCATCAGTCCGTCGAGGCGGAAGTCGAAGTCGCGGGTGCGGTTGGCGGCGCGCACGATGCGGCGGTTGACGGCCATGCCGAGGGTCCAGGCGAACTCGGCGACCGAGTAGGGCGAGTAGTACGAGACCCGGGCGACCGTCATGCCGAGGCGCTCGGCGACTTCGAGGTCGATGTTGTTGAACCCGGTGGAGCGCTGGGCGACGAGCTGGGTGCCGCCGGCCGCCAGGGTCTGCAGAACACGGTGTCCCAGCCCGCAGTTGACGCTGGTGGAGATGATCTCGTAGCCGGACGCGATGCGGGCGGTGTCCTCGGTGAGGAAGACGCCGAGGCAGCGGACCTCGTGGCGTCCGGCGAAGGCCTTCTCGATCAGGGGCTTCTCGTCGGACTGGACGCCGAACGCCAGGATCTCCACCGGTTTCTCCCGTTCTGGGGGTATGGGCCGAATATACGGCTCACACCCCCAGGCCGCAGAGGCGCCGCGTCAGCCGAAGAAGACCCCGACCTCCTCGTAGAGCGTCGGGTCGACCGTCTTCAGCTTGGCGGTGGCCTCCGCGATCGGGACGCGGACGATGTCCGTGCCGCGCAGGGCCACCATCTTGCCGAAGTCGCCGTCGCGGACGGCCTCGATGGCGTGCAGGCCGAAGCGGGTGGCGAGCCAGCGGTCGAAGGCGCTGGGCGTCCCGCCGCGCTGGACGTGCCCGAGGACCGTGGTGCGGGCCTCCTTGCCGGTCCGCCGCTCGATCTCCTTGGCCAGCCACTCGCCGACACCGGAGAGCCGGACATGGCCGAAGGAGTCCAGGGTGCCGTCCTTGAGGACCATGTCGCCGTCCTTGGGCATGGCGCCCTCGGCGACGACCACGATCGGCGCGTACGACGCCTTGAAGCGCGAGGTCACCCAGGCGCAGACCTGCTCGACGTCGAAACGCTGCTCGGGGATGAGGATGACGTTCGCGCCACCGGCCAGGCCCGAGTGGATCGCGATCCAGCCCGCGTGACGGCCCATCACCTCGCAGACCAGGACGCGCATGTGTGATTCGGCGGTGGTGTGGAGGCGGTCGATGGCCTCGGTCGCGATGTTGACCGCCGTGTCGAAGCCGAAGGTGTAGTCGGTGGCGGAGAGGTCGTTGTCGATGGTCTTGGGTACGCCGACGACGTGGATCCCGTACTCGTCGCCGAGCCGTGCGGCCACGCCCAGGGTGTCCTCGCCGCCGATCGCGATGAGGGCGTCCACCTCCTGCTTGGCCAGGTTCTCCTTGATCCGGCGGATACCGTTCTCGTGCTTGAGGGGGTTGGTGCGCGAGGATCCGAGGATGGTGCCGCCGCGCGGCAGGATCCCGCGCACGGCGGGGATGTCGAGCCGGACGGTGTCGCCTTCGAGCGGCCCCCGCCAGCCGTCGCGGTAACCGACGAAGTCATAGCCGTACTCCTGCACGCCCTTGCGGACGATGCCCCGGATGACGGCGTTGAGCCCGGGGCAGTCGCCGCCTCCGGTCAGTACTCCGACCCGCATGGAAAGTCCCTTCGCCATGGTTGGCTGATGGACTCACGCTAATAGTGATCCAGGTCACTTCGGCATGGTGCGGAAGGTCTATTCCGGTGAATTGTCGGCCAGTTGATCAGTGCAGATCACCCGAAGGGCGGCATCCGGACCGGCATCCGCCCGGGTCACGCCTCGTCGAGCCCCCGCTCTATGGCGTAGCGGACCAGCTCGACGCGGTTGTGCAGCTGGAGCTTGCCCAGGGTGTTCTGCACATGGTTCTGGACGGTGCGGTGGGAGATGACCAGGCGCTCCGCGATCTGCTTGTAGCTCAGGCCCTTGGCCACCAGGCGGAGTACCTCGGTCTCACGGTCGGTCAGCTGCGGGGCCCTCGGCTCGTCGGCGCCCGCGGCCGTGACCGGCTCCGAGGCCAGCCGGCGGTACTCGCCGAGGACCAGGCCCGCGAGGCCCGGCGTGAACACCGGGTCGCCCACCGCGGTCCGGCGCACCGCGTCGGCCAGTTCCTCGGCGGACGCCGACTTCAGGAGATACCCGGTCGCGCCGGACTTCACCGCCTCCAGCACATCGGCGTGCTCCCCGCTGGCCGACAGGACCAGGACGCGCAGGGTCTGATCGGCCCCAACCAGTTCCTTGCAGACCTGGACGCCGGGCTTGGCGGGCAGGTTCAGGTCGAGTACGAGGACATCGGGCGCCACCGCCAGGGCGCGGCGCACGGCCTGTTCGCCGTCCCCCGCCGTGGCGACCACGTCGAACCCGGCGGCCGCCAGGTCACGCGCCACGGCGTCGCGCCACATGGGGTGGTCGTCCACCACCATGACCCTGACGGGGTCCCCGCCCGCCCGCTCCCCCGCCGCCGTCCCGTCCGTCATCGCCCTACCGTCACCTTCGTCATCGCGTCCTTGCCTTCCCCCGCGCGTCCTTCGGTACCTTCAGCTCGACCTCGGTGCCCTGCCCCGGGACCGAGATCAGTTCCGCCGTGCCGCCCAGCTCGCGCAGCCTGCCGCGGATCGACAGCGCCACTCCGAGCCGCCCCTCGCCCTCGGCCTGGGCGAGCCGCCCCTCGGGGATGCCGGGGCCGTCGTCGCGTACGGTCACGATCACCGCGTCCGGTTCGTCCTCGACCAGGATCCAGGCACGGGCGTCCGGGCCCACGTGCTTGCCGACATTGTCCAGGGCGGCACCGACGGCCGCGGCCACTTCCCGCGCGGCGGGCGGGTCGAGCGGAACCGGCGCGCCGGGCTCGGAGAGGGTCACGCGCGCGGTGGCGTACGGGGCGAGCAGGGCGCGCAGGTCGACGTCGCCCGCGGGATCCTCGTCGTCGGGTTCGTCGACGACGCGTACGACCGCGCCGAGCGCGGCGTCCTCCGACACCCGGGAGACCGGCACCAGTCCCCCCGACACCAGGGTGCGCAGCGCGACCTCCTGCTCACCGGCCATCCGGCCGAGTTCGGCCGCCTCTCCGCCGAGCGCGGTGCCGCGCCGCTGCACCATGGCGAGGACCTGGAGCACACCGTCGTGGATGTCCCGGGCGAGGCGCTCGCGTTCGCGGGTGGCGGCCTCGATCTCCAGAGCACGGGCGAGGGTGCGTTCGGAGGCGCGGGCGACCTCGACGACGTAGCCGATGGCGATGGAGGCGACCCAGACGAGGACCACGTTGTGCACGGTGTCGCGGGTCGGGGCGCCGCGCTCGACGAGGTTGGCCGCGGCGACGAGCGTGGAGGCGAAGGCCGCCCACCGCCAGCCGCCCTTGATCGCGAACGCCAGGACGGCTCCCGCGGTCCAGATCGACGGCAGCGTCGGGCCGCCCGCGTCGATGCGCGCGGTGGAGTCGGCGACGCGGGTGAGCATGATCCCGGCCAGCGCGACCGTGAGGTCGGCGGCGAGGAACCGCTTGGTGCAGTTGGCCGCGCCGGAGACTCTCGGGAGCGTGGCCAGCGTCCAGACGAGCAGGAACGCGAAGAACGCGACGGCCACCCACGGGCGGGCGAACCTGTCGTACGCGGTGGCGAAGAGCCCGATCGCGTACAGCACGGTCAGCACCCGGTATCCGGTCAGCGCGCGCCACAGCGGCTGCTCGACCGACATCCTCATGACTATCTCGCGCCTGGCCATGTCCCCCACCCCACGACTGCCCTGCCGACGTCCTGACGGACGCTTCTAGGAGCCGGACCGTTGCCTGTCGGTCGGTTCGGCTTCCCCGCCGGTCCGCTCGTCGGCCTGGTCCCCGGTCACCGGCTCCCCGACGGAATCCCCGGCCGGTTCCTCGGCCGCCTGCTCCTCGGACGGCGCCGCGGCCTGTCCTTCGGCCACCGGCCCCGGGTCGCTCTGTGCCTCGACGTCCTGTCCCCCGACGGCCTGATCGGCGGCCGTCGGCCCCTCGGCCGCGTGCCCGGAGGCCGCCTGTGCCGCGGCCGCCTGCTCGGCGGCCTGCGCCTCGGCCTGCTCCTTGGCCGCCTGCTTCTCGGCCTGGGCGAGCGCCGCCTTCGCCGCCTTCTCCGCTTCCTTCTCGGCCTTCGCCGCGTCCGCGATCTGCCGCTTGGCAGCCGTCGCGTACATGTCGACGTACTCCTGGCCCGAGAGCTTCATGATCTCGTACATGACCTCGTCGGTCACCGCGCGGAGCACGAACCGGTCGTGCTCCATGCCGCTGTAGCGGCTGAAGTCCAGCGGCTTGCCGATACGGATTCCCGGCCGCATCAGCTTGGGCATCATCTTGCCCGGCGGCTGGATCTTCTCGGTGTCGATCATCGCCACGGGGATGACGGGCGCGCCGGTGGCGAGGGCCACGCGCGCGAGGCCACCGGGCTTGCCCCGGTAGAGACGGCCGTCGGGCGAGCGCGTGCCCTCCGGGTAGATGCCGAACAGCTCGCCGCGCTCGATCACGTCTATGCCGCTCTTGATGGCCGCCTCGCCCGCACCGCGCGCGCCGGAGCGGTCAACCGGGAGCTGGCCGACACCCTTGAAGAAGGCGGCGGTCATCCGGCCCTTGATACCCGGGGTCGTGAAGTACTCGGCCTTCGCGATGAAGGTGACCTTGCGGTCGAGGACCGCCGGAAGGAAGAACGAGTCCGAGAACGACAGATGATTGCTCGCCAGAATGGCCGGGCCCTCGGCGGGGATGTTCTCGAGGCCTTCCACCCAGGGCCTGAAGGCGAGCTTCAGCGGCCCTCCGATGGAAAACTTCATTGCGCCGTAGATCACCCGAGTGCCTCCTGTGTCGTAGATCAGACCTTAACCCGGAGCACCGGCAAAGGACCCGACGACCCTGGTCGGTGTCAGTACGGTCGCGTACGGTGAAGCACACCTGGAGTCGTTTTCCGCCCAACTCATGAACAGGAGACCGAGGTGCCGGTCCTTCCTGGAGCCGAGCCGTACCGCCACGAGGGCGGCGAGGTCGGCGTCCTCCTCTGCCACGGTTTCACCGGGTCCCCGCAGTCGCTGCGCCCCTGGGCGGAGTATCTGGCCGAGCGCGGTCTCACGGTCGCCCTGCCCCTGCTGCCGGGACACGGCACCCGCTGGGAGGACATGCAGCCGACCGGCTGGCAGGACTGGTACGCGGAGGTCGACCGCGAGCTGCGCGCCCTGCGCGAGAGCTGCTCACAGGTCTTCGTCTTCGGGCTCTCCATGGGCGGCGCGCTGGCCCTGCGGCTCGCGGCCGGGCACGGCGACGACATCAGCGGCGTCGTGGTCGTCAACCCGCTGAACAAGGTGCACGGCCTCTCCGCGCACGCGCTGCCCGTGCTCCGCCACCTCGTCCCCTCCGTCAAGGGCATCGCGAGCGACATCGCGAAGGAGGGCTCCGACGAGGTCGGCTACGACCGGGTGCCGCTGCACGCCGCGTACTCGATGCGGAAGCTGTGCGCGGTCGTGGACGGGCAGCTGCCGCAGGTCACCCAGCCGCTCCTGCTGCTGCGCAGCCTCAAGGACCATGTGGTCTCCCCCGCCGACTCGGCGCGCATCCTCGGCCGGGTGTCGTCCACGGACGTGACGGAGATCGTGCTGGAACAGAGCTACCACGTCGCGACGTTGGACCACGACGCGGACCGGATCTTCGAGGAGAGCTACTCCTTCGTCACCCGGCTCGCGCCCGGTGCCGGCAAGGAGGCCGACGCGGGTCGGGTGGTTCGGCAGGAAGGGACGGCAGCCGGTGGCTGAGCACGACGCGGACCGGGGCGATTCCGAGGAGAAGGGCGTACCCGTCGGCGAGCCGCTCGACGGGGCTCTCGGCGACGTGCGCGGCGCGTCCGCGGGGGACCCGCTCGGAGAGTCGCCCGGTGACGCCCGCGCGGAGTCGCTGGGCGACGAGCAGAGCGTGCCCTTCGACGAGGACGCCGCCTGGCAGTCGATCATCGAGGGATACGGCGAGGAACCGCCGGACCCGCCCGGTGCGCGGCCCTTCAGATCGGTCGAGGACCTCCCGCTCCCCGAGCCCGGCACGGACACCGGACCCGGGAGCGACGGGGACGACGGGGGCGACGACGACGCGGACGACGGCGACGGCAGCCCGGCGCCGGGAGCCGCGCCCGAGCCGGAGGCCGCCACCGGCGACGGGCCCTCCGCCATCAAGCCCCTCGGCAGTTCGATCGCCTTCGCGCCCGGTGTCGGCGGCCCCCGCGACTACCGTGCGCCGGAGCCGGCCGAGGACGACTTCGACGAGGACGACGAGGGCCACTTCGTGCCGCCCGAGCCGCCTCCGCTGCCGGCCGCGGACACGACCGCCAAGTTCGCCTGGCTCGGCGTGCTCGGCGGCCCCGCCCTGCTTCTGCTGGCCGTTCTGCTCAGCTGGGACATGACCTGGTGGCTCACCACCCTCGGCATCGGCGGTTTCCTCGGCGGCTTCGCCACCCTGGTGACGCGGATGAAGGGCGACGACGAGGACCTCGACGATCCGGGGCGCGGCGCGGTGGTCTGACCCCGGCCAGGACGCGGGACGCGTACACCCGGGGCGCGCGAGCCTAGGACGCGGGCACTCTGAGGGCGGCCAGCACGGGCAGATGGTCCGTGGCCGCCCTCAGGTCCGTCCCGGTGACACCGGGCAGGCCGAGGGGCACCCCGCAGCCGAGGACCTCGACGCCGGGCGTGGCGAAGACCGCGTCGATGCGCCGCTCCGGGCCCGAGAACGTCCAGGTGTGCTCCCCGCCCCAGGGGCGGGTCGCCCAGCCGTCCTGGAGCGCGCCCGCGAGGCGGCGGAACGCCGGCCCGGCCGGGCGTTCGTTGAGGTCGCCGCCCGCGACCGCGTACGGCGTGCCGAGCCCGGCGAGACGGTCGAGGAGCATGCCGCTCTGCTGCCGGCGCTCGTCCTTGTCGAGCGAGAGATGGCAGCTCAGCACGCCGAGCCGGGCACCCCCGAACCGGACGACCGCCGTGGCGAAGCCGCGTCGGTGCAGTCCGGGGGTGAGCGGGAGCAGTACGTCCTCGGTGCGCTCCACGGTGGCCCGCAGGGAGCACAGCAGCGCGGGGCCGGAGGCGGTGGCACCGCCGGACAGGACGACCTGTCCGGACGCGGCGGCCAGCCGTGCGAGCTTCTTGCGCCAGCGGAAGAACCGCGGCGCCTCCTGGACCAGGACGAGATCCGGTGCGCAGGCGCCGATCACACGGGCGAGCGCGGTGGTGTCGTCGCGCATCGAGCGGATGTTGTAGCTGAGCACCCGGATGACCGCCGAACCGTCGGATTCGGTGCGGGACTCGGGCAGCGGACTGGCGGACGGGCTGGTCGGCATGGCGATCAAGATACGCGCCGGCAACCTCCTCGTAGGGGTGAATGCCGGGCGCGACCGGTCCCGGACACGGCGGCGCCCGCCGTCCCGTGGGGGTTCGGCGGGCGCTGCCGTGCGACCGGAGTGCGGGTACTACATGATCGGGTCGGGCTCCCGGGCCAGGTCCGCCGCTCCGACGAGACCCGCCTTGTTGCCCAGCTGGGCGGCGATCACGTCGGCGACCGGGCGCCAGTTGCCGCCGACCAGCCAGCGCTTGTACGACTTGCGGATCGGGTCGAGGACGAGCTCGCCCTCGTCCGAGAGGCCGCCGCCGACGATGAAGGCGGACGGGTCGAAGAGCGAGGCCAGGTCGGCCAGACCCGCGCCGGCCCAGCGGGCCAGCTCGCGGTAGGAGTCCACGGCGACATGGTCACCCTGGCGGGCGGCCATGGAGATGTGCTTGCCCTCGATGCCGTCCGGTGTGCCGTCGCCGAGGCCCAGCAGGACCTCGGCGGCTTCCGGGGTGGCGTTGGCCCGCTGCTTGGCGTAGCGGACGAGGGCGCGCCCGGAGGCGTACTGCTCCCAGCAGCCCTGCGAGCCGCAGCCGCACAGCAGACCGTCCGGAACCATCCGGATGTGGCCGAACTCGGCGGCCACGCCGAAGTGGCCGCGGCGCAGCTTGTTGCCGATGATGATGCCGCCGCCGAGGCCCGTGCCCAGGGTGATGCAGATGACGTTGCGGTGGCCCTTGCCCGCGCCGAACTTGTACTCGCCCCAGGCGGCCGCGTTCGCGTCGTTCTCCACGACGACGGGGAGGCCCACGCGCTGCTCGACCTCGGCCTTGAGCGGTTCGTTGCGCCAGTCGATGTTCGGCGCGAAGTAGACCGTCGAGCGCTGACGGTTCACATATCCGGCGGCACCGATGCCGACGCCGACGATGTCGTGACCGGCACGCGCACCCTCCACGGCCGAGGCGATGGCGTCCACGATGGCCTGCGGCGTGGTGGGGGTCGGCACCTTGTGCGTCGAGAGGATATTGCCTTCCTCGTCGACCACACCGGCCGCGATCTTAGTGCCGCCGATATCGACGCCGATGGTGAGTCCCATGAATCCCTCAGTTTCGGTCGAGCCCCGCTACGGCCAACCGTACCCGAGGGGCGATTAGTCCAAGTCGATGTGTTCGCCCGGACCCGGTTCCTCGTCCCCGGATCCGGTGCCCCGGGCGGTCCAGCGGCGCTCCTGGTTCTCGACGGCCGAACGGTAGGCGGCGAGCAGTTCGGAGCCCGCCGCCGCGAGGTGGTCGAAGACCTCGGGATTGCGCTCCAGTACCGGTTCGACGGCCGCCTTGGCCTGCTGCACGACCTGGTTGACCATCTGCTGGGCGGTGCCCGAGGCGACCGCGCCGAACAGCGGCGACTGGAGCCCGGAGAGCTTGTCGGCGACGGCGTCGACGAGTTTGCGCAGTTCTTCGGCGGCCGAGCCCGGCGGCGGGCCGTGCTGGGCCCGGCGGCGGGCCTTCTCCGCCGCGAGGTCCTCCGCGCAGGCCTTCGCCCAGGCGTCGTCGTCCGTGGCGTGCGCTTCTTCGACACGCACCTCGTCGGCCGTCTCCTCCTGAGCGGCGTCGGATGGGGGGCGCTCTTCGCTCATGGCGGGACTCCTGCCTACTTTTTCGTGCCTTCGACGTTACCCGAACGGGGGTACCCCGTTCACCGTGTCCGGAGCCCGGATCGCGGCACGGTCACTTCTCGCGCGGCCACAGCCCGGGGTCGGGCGTGAAGCGGACCCGCAGTTCGCCCTCGCGCAGCGCCGCGCCCGCCACCGTGCAGCGGCGCAGCGCGGAGGGGAGCGGCACGATCCTGCGGAACTGGCCGACGGTGACGACGAGTTCGTCGCCGCGCCGGATGAGGTCGAGTTCGTCGCGTATCGCGCCGGGCAGCGGGATGTGCCAGACGAGCACGCCGTCCCCGGCGAGGTGGTCGGTCACGGGCCACTCGACGGGGGTGGGCGCGGTGTTGACGCCGGGCACGGGGAGCGCGACGAGGTCGTCGGTGCCGCGCGGGTCGTGGCCGCGGTGCGGGATCTCGTGCAGGTCGTACGTCTCCCGCCACTCGTCCAGGGCCTTGCCCTGCTGGGCCGCGAGGGCCGCCAGCCAGGCGTCGTTGGTGGCGCCCGGCAGCACCCGGTTCGCGACCAGGCCGTCCACGGGCAGGCCGCGCAGGGCGAGGGCGAGGGCGGCGGTGCGGACCGCGTCGGCGCCCGCCGGGCCGGGCTCCGCGACCAGCCGTACGGTCGTCGCGCGGTCTTCGACGACGGCCTGAACGGCGGCGAGCTCGACGTCCCAGCGCCCTGCCGTCTCGTACAGCCAGTCCGCGGGCATGGGGACGCCCGCGAGCCGTCCGAGGACGGGACGCAGGGCGCGGGCCGCCTGGCGCTCCTGCGGGAGCAGGCGGCGCAGATAGCGGCGGAGCTCCTCGGGCAGGGCGAGCAGGGCGAGGGCCTGGGGGGCTGGGGGGAGGTCCACGACGAGCAGTCCGTACGCCTCCGACAGCGCGGCGTTGCGCAGCGCTCGCAGCAGGGCCAGTTCCTCGGCTCCCGGGAGCGGGGTGACCTCCTCGGCGTCCAGGCGGGAGGCGCCGAGCAGGTCGAGGGCGGTGGTGGCGCGGCGCTGGAACGCGGTGAGGTCGTCGCGGAAGCGGGCGGCGGCGTCGGGGCGCCAGGCCGTGAGGCCGGGCGCGGCCTCGACGGGGTCCGGGCCGGTGGGGACGCCGAGGACGGCTCCGAGGGTGTCGGTGCGGTCTGCGGTGAGCACCAGGGTGCGGGTGCCTTCCCGGGCCGCCTTCAGCGCGGTGGCCGCGGCGACGGTGGTACGGCCTGTGCCGCCTTGGCCGGTGATCAGGATGGTGCGCATGGGGGTGAACGCTACCGGTGCGGGGGCCTCGGCGGTTTTCGGGTTCCGGTCCGGTGGGTGGGTCGGGGCCGCGCCGGTACATCCGCCCGCATCCGAACGGATCCCACCGGCGATCCGAAGCGGGCGCGGCTGACGATCCGTCCGGCCTGCGGGCATTTGATGTACCGGCACGGCCCCTCACGCCGGCTCCCGGCCGCGGGTGCGTCGTGGTGGCCCGGCTGCGGGTGCGGGTGCATCGTGGTGGCCCGGCCGCATTTCAGCTCCGGCTGCGGGCGCAGTCTTCCGCCCCTCCGGCTTTTGGGGAGCGGGGTGTGCTCCGAGAGCCGGGCGCGACGGTGCCCCGGGGGTGTGGGGCGGGCGTCCGTGGGTGACTAGACGGTTTCCTCGACGCGCTTCTTCAGGCCTGCCAGGGCACGGTCGATGATGACCTTCTCGGCCTTGCGCTTGATCATGCCGAGCATGGGGATCTTGACGTCGACGGTCAGCCGGTAGGTGACCTCGGTGGCGCCCTCGCCCGCGGGCCTCAGGAGGTAGGAGCCGTCCAGGGAGCGAAGCATCTGGGACTTGACCAGGGTCCAGGAGACCTCGTGGTCGCCGGTCCAGGTGTAGCCGAGGGTCTGGTCGTCCTTGATGGCGCCGGCGTCCATGACCAGGCGGACCTGCTCGGCGCGGCCCTTCTCGTCCGTCCCGAGCACCTCCGCCTCCTTCACCTCACCCGTCCAGTCCGGGTAGCGGGCGAAGTCGGCGATCACCGCCATGACGTCAGCCGGTACCGCCTCGATCGTGATGCTCGAACTGGTGTGTTCCGCCATCGCGGTGGCTCCTCCAGATGCGGTCCGGTGAGGGAGGTCGGTGCGCACGTGTGTGCAGCGTGAAGGCTACCGCGCACGGCCGCGGGTGCCGTCACCCCACCTGGCCTTCACCAGGGCGGCCGGGCTCACCACTCCAGCACCCAGGGCCGGCCCGACCCGGCGAAGTGCCCCACATTCACGCATTCCGTCGCTCCGACACGCATCCTGCGGACGAGGGGCTGGTGAACGTGACCGAAGAGCGCGTAGCGGGGGCGCGTGCGCCGGATCGCGTCCAGGAGGGCGAGGGAGCCGCGCTCGAAGCGGCGCGCCACGGTGTCGTACACCAGCTCCGGCACCTCCGGCGGAATGTGCGTGCACAGCACGTCGACCTCGCCGACCGCCTCGATCTTGGCCGCGTACTCCTCGTCGCTGATCTCGTACGGCGTCCGCATCGGTGTCCGCAGCCCTCCGCCGACGAATCCGAAGACACGGCCCCCGATCTCGACCCGCTCACCGTCGAGGACGGTGGTGCCGGGGCCGGCGTACTCCGGCCACAGGTTCGGCATGTCGACATTGCCGTAGGTGGCGTACGTCGGTGTCGGGAACGCGGCGAACATCTCGGCGTACTGCCCGCGCACCGCCTTCTCGATCGCGGCGGCCCGGTCGGTGCCGATGCCCGCCCACAGCCGGGAGCCGAACGCGCGCGCCTCCTCGAAGCGGCGGGCGGTGCGCAGCTCGACGAGGCGGTCCGCGTTCTCCACTCCGAACAGGTCCGGGAAGATGCCGCGCGCGTGGTCGGCGTAGTCGAGGAAGAGGACCAGGTCACCGAGGCAGATCAGGGCGTCGGCGCCGTCGCCCGCGCGGGCCAGGTCCCGGGCGTTGCCGTGCACGTCACTGACCACATGAATGCGCGTCCTCGGACGGCCGACAGGTGTGAATGCCATGACGATCAAGCGTAGGCCTGTGCGGCAGACGTGAACAGAGGCGGCCGGACCTGCGATTACTGGCTAGTCCGGAAGGGCGTGGACTACTGTGCGCGAAGGAAAGCCAACACGTGTGACGCATAGAACATCTCGTCGGGACCCCCTGTCGAAGAAGCCATACCGACGGGTAACGTCCGGGCAGTCCAGTCGTACTCAGGATTTCAACCAGCGATCTCCCGAGTACCTGCCCGAGCCTTGGACCGCACCGTCGCATCACACAGAGTCGTGGCGTCGGCGCCCTATGAGGAGCAGCAGTCTTGCGCGAGTTCAGCCTTCCGGCTTTGTACGAGGTCCCTGCGGACGGAAATCTCACCGACATCGTCCGTAGAAACGCCGCGCAGCATCCCGACGTGGCCGTCATCGCCCGCAAGGTGGGCGGCACGTGGACGGACGTCAGCGCCACCACCTTCCTCGCCGAGGTGCGGGCCGCCGCCAAGGGCCTGATCGCCTCCGGCGTGCGGCCCGGTGACCGGGTCGCCCTGATGTCCCGTACCCGCTACGAGTGGACGCTGCTCGACTTCGCGATCTGGAGCGCCGGCGCCGTCACCGTGCCGGTGTACGAGACCAGCTCCGCCGAGCAGGTGCAGTGGATCCTCGGTGACTCGGGCGCGACCGCCTGCATCGTGGAGCTGCCGACCCACGCGGCGTCCGTGGAGTCGGTGCGCGACCGGCTGCCCGCCCTGACGCACGTCTGGCAGATCGAGGCCGGCGGCGTCGAGGAGCTGGGGCGCCTGGGCAGGGACGTCAGCGACGCCACCGTCGAGGAGCGCAGCTCGCTCGCCAAGGCGGACGACCCGGCGACCATCGTCTACACCTCCGGGACCACCGGACGCCCCAAGGGCTGCGTCCTGACCCACCGCGCGTTCTTCGCGGAGTGCGGCAACATCGTGGAGCGGCTGCGCCCGCTGTTCCGCACCGGTGAGTGCTCCGTCCTGCTCTTCCTCCCGCTCGCGCACGTCTTCGGGCGGCTCGTGCAGGTCGCGCCGATGATGGCGCCGATCAAGCTGGGCTGCGTCCCGGACATCAAGAACCTCACCGACGAGCTGGCCGCGTTCCGGCCGACGCTGATCCTCGGTGTGCCGCGCGTCTTCGAGAAGGTCTACAACTCGGCGCGCGCCAAGGCCCAGGCAGACGGCAAGGGCAAGATCTTCGACAAGGCGGCGGACACGGCGATCGCGTACAGTCGCGCGCTGGACACCCCCGCGGGCCCGTCGCTCGGTCTGAAGATCAAGTACAAGACGTTCGACAAGCTCGTCTACAGCAAGCTGCGCGCGGTACTCGGCGGGCGCGGCGAGTACGCGATCTCGGGCGGTGCCCCGCTGGGTGAGCGGCTCGGCCACTTCTTCCGCGGTATCGGCTTCACGGTCCTGGAGGGCTACGGCCTCACCGAGTCCTGCGCGGCCACCGCCTTCAACCCGTGGGACCGTACGAAGATCGGCACGGTCGGCCAGCCGCTGCCCGGCTCGGTGATCCGTATCGCCGACGACGGTGAGGTGCTGCTGCACGGCGAGCACCTGTTCCAGGGGTACTGGAACAACGAGGCCGCCACCGCCGAGGCGCTCGCCGACGGCTGGTTCCACACCGGCGACATCGGCACCCTCGACGAGGACGGCTACCTGCGCATCACCGGCCGCAAGAAGGAGATCATCGTCACCGCGGGCGGCAAGAACGTCGCTCCGGCCGTGATCGAGGACCGTATCCGCGCGCACGCGCTGGTCGCGGAGTGCATGGTGGTCGGCGACGGGCGTCCGTTCGTGGGCGCGCTGGTCACGGTCGACGAGGAGTTCCTGGCCCGCTGGGCCGCGGAGCACGGCAAGCCGGCCGGTTCGACCGCGGCGTCGCTGCGCGAGGACGCCGATCTGATCGCCGCGATCCAGGACGCGATCGACGACGGCAACGCGGCGGTGTCCAAGGCGGAGTCGGTGCGCAAGTTCCGCATCCTCTCCCACCAGTTCACCGAGGAGTCGGGGCACCTCACGCCGTCCCTGAAGCTCAAGCGCAACGTGGTCGCGAAGGACTACGCGAACGAGATCGAGGCGATCTATCGGGGCTGACGCCCGAGCGACCGGGTTCCGCCCCGGCCGGAGACATCACGGCTCGGCCCCCTTCACTGGAGGGGGCCGAGCCGTTTTCCGTCCCGGCCCAGGTGTTTCCGGGGGCCGCCGGGGGGCGCCGGGAGCCGCCGTAGGCGGTGCAGGTCGTTCCCGGGAGGGAGGTGCGTCGTGGTTGCTCGCGCAGTTCCTCGCGCCCCTACGGGGCCCGTAGGGGCGCGAGGAACTGCGCGGCCGGCCCAGGGTGGTCCGCAGACGCCGGCAGGCCGCGAGTGGCAGCCCCTCAGGCGCACCCGGTAAACGCTAGAGCAGCTCGCGCAGGCGTTCGGCCAGGAGGTCCCAGCGCCACTTCTCCTCGACCCAGGCCCGGCCCCGCTCGCCCATCCGGCGGCGCAGCTCGGAGTCGCCGAGCAGGGTGACGACACGGTCGGCGGCCTCCTCCGCGGAGCCGCCGCGTACGACCCAGCCCGTCTCCCCGTCGAGCACGGCGTCGGGCGCGCCGCCCGAGTCACCGGCGACCACCGGAAGGCCCGTCGCGGACGCCTCCAGGTACACGATTCCGAGCCCCTCGACGTCGAGGCCGCCTCTGCGGGTCCGGCACGGCATCGCGAAGACGTCACCGGCTCCGTAGTGCGCGGGCAGCTCCGACCAGGGCACCGCCCCGGTGAAGCGGACCGAGCCGGCGACACCGGTGTCGTGCGCGAGCTTGCGCAGTTCCTTCTCGTACGGCCCGCCGCCGACGATCAGCAGTACCGCGTCCGGCTCCTTGGCCAGGATCCGCGGCATCGCGAGCACGAGGGTGTCCTGGCCCTTGCGCGGGACCAGACGGGAGACGCAGACGACGACCGGCCGGTCGGTGAGGCCGAGCCGGGCCCGGACCTCCGGGCCGCCCGAGCCGGGGTGGAAGGTCCCCTCGTCGACGCCGGGCGGAAGCTGGACCATGCGCGCGGCCGCCTCGGGGGTCAGCGCGGAGGCGATCCGCGAGCGCGTGTACTCCCCGAGGTAGGTGATCGTGTCGGTGGACTCGCCGATCCGGCGCAGCAGCGTGCGGGCGGCGGGCAACTGGGCCCAGCCGGCCTCGTGGCCGTGCGTGGTCGCCACGAGGCGTCGAGCGCCCGCCCTGCGCAGGGCGGGAGCCATCAGGCCGAGCGGGGCCGCCGCCCCGAACCACACCGACGTACAGCCGTGTTCGCGCAGCAGACCGGCCGCCCGGCGGGTGGCCCCCGGCGTCGGCAGCAGCATCGTCGTGCGGTCCCGTACGACGGTGAAGGGCTGCTCGGCGTCGAAGGCGGCGGTGGCCTCGGCGCCCTCGGGGCCGCGCTTCCAGGTCGAGGCGTAGACGACGATCCGCTCGGGGTCCAGACGCAGCGCCATGTTGTGCAGAAAGGCCTGGATGCCGCCGGGGCGGGGCGGGAAGTCGTTCGTCACGATCAGGGTCTTGTGCATCGTGTTCGACACTATCGAATCTATACTCACAGCTTCGCGCGGCCGCGCCTGACGGCTCGCACACAGACCGGCGCGTCACCATCGGGTCAGCGAGAAACGCGGCCGCGACGCGAGCGGTTTCCGGACGAAGAGGGCCAGGTGGGCATGACGGGGGCGGCACGGAGCACGAGGTTCCCGTTCGGCGTGGCCGCACTGCTGGGAATCTGGGGACTGACCAGGTTCGTGCTGCTGCTCTTCGTGGCCAAGGTGTACGTCTTCCCAGGTCCGGACGTCACCAGCGACGTCTCCGTGATCTACCACGGCTGGTACGGGGTCCTGCGGAACGGCAGTTTCCCGCTGAACGACGTGACCTGGCAGTATCCGCCGGCCGCCTCCCTCGCGATCCTCTCCCCCGCCCTGCTGCCGTTCCTGGCCTACCCGCAAGCCTTCTTCGTGCTGGCCTTCTTCGCCGATCTGGTGGTGTTCGGACTGCTCCTGTACGCGGGCCCGCGCTCCGGCAAGACGCTGCGCGGCGCCTGGGTGTGGGCCGTCGGGGTTCCGCTGCTCGGACCCACCGTGTACGCCCGCTACGACGTGATGGTGACGGCCGTCGCGGTCGCCGCGCTGCTCGCCGGAGCCCGCCATCCCCGGGTGATGGGGGTTCTCACGGGCTTCGGCGCGATGGTGAAGGTCTGGCCGGTCCTGCTGCTGCTCGCCGCCGTGCGCCGCCGGGCCTGGGTGTGGGCCGCGGCGACGACGGCCGGGATCGCGGCGCTGTTCTGGATGACGATGCCGGGCGCGTTCGCCTTCCTGACCTTCCAGCGCGACCGGGGCACCGAGGTGGAGTCGCTCGGCTCCCTCGTCTTCCACGTGGCCCGGCATCACGGCTGGAACGGACGGGTGCTGCTCAACTACGGCTCGGTGGAGTTCGTCGGCCCCTACGTCGACCTGGTGAGCACGGCGGCGCTGTTCCTGAGCGTGCTGGCCTTCGGCTGGCTGCTGCTGTGGCGGCTGTGCGCCAAGCGGTTCCTGCCGCACACGCTCGCCGACGCCGCGTTCACCGCCGTCCTGATGTTCACGGCCACCAGCCGGGTCATCAGCCCGCAGTACCTGGTGTGGCTGGTCGGCATCGCGGCGGTGTGCCTCTGCTTCCGCGCGAGCCGGATGGCCGTGCCCGCCTGCCTGGTGCTGGTCGCGTGCTTCGTGACGGTGCTGGAGTTCCCCACCTGGTTCGCGGACGTCGTGGGCAGCACCACCCTCGGCGTCACCCTGCTCGTCGTCCGCAACGGCCTGCTGGTGATCGCCTCGCTGCTCGCCGCCCGGCGACTGTGGCGCGACACGGTCTCCGAGCCGACGCCGGCGCTCCCGGCTCAGGCGGCCCGCGCCAAGGAGACCCTGGCGTCCTCCTGACGCCGGGCCCGCCCGGTCCACAGCCACAGGGCCGCGCACTGCACCGTCATGGACAGGGCGAGGGCCAGGCAGATCCCGGGCAGACCGAATCCGGACAGGGCGTGGGCGAGCGGTAGCTGGACCGCCGTGCCGGCCAGTGTCACCCGGAACAGCACCGGCGCTCCCCCGCTGCCCTCGAAGACCCCGCCGACGGCGATGAAGCAGGCCATCAGCAGCAGGTAGGGGCCGGCGCAGCACAGGAACAGCACACCGTCGTGGGCGACCGCAGGACCGGCGCCGAAGGCCCGCATGATCCAGGGGGCCAGGGCGCACAGGAGCCCCGCGGCGAGCAGGCCAACGGCCCCCGAGACGAGGACGGCCTGCCGGGCGATGGCGCCCCGCTCGTCGCGGCCCTCGCCCCGTGTGTGCGAGGTGTGGATCGAGGCGGCCTGCCGGACCGCGTAGAACGCCATGGTGGCGACGTACATGACCTTGTACGCGATCCCGTACGCCGCCACCGCCGTCGTCCCGAGCCGGGCCACGATCGCGACCAGTACGAGCGCCCCGCCCTGCCGGACCGTGAAGTCCGCGGACATGGGCAGTCCGGTCGTGAGGGTGCGGCGCAGCGCGGCGCCGGTGGCCTCGGCGGGCACCGCGCCGGCCGTCTCGGTCAGCAGGGTGTTCCGGCGCAGGGCGCGCAGGCCCGCGCCGAGGGCCACGCAGCGGCAGAGCACGGTCGAGACGGCGGCGCCCCGGACGCCGTACGCGTGGATGAGGAGCGGGTCGAGGCCGAGGATCAGGCCGTTGGCCAGCAGGGCGAGGCGCATCGGGGTGCGGGTGTCGCCGGTGCCCTTCAGGATGCCGTCGACCAGGTTCTGGACGAAGAAGACGGCGATGCCGGGCAGTGAGACGGCGAAGTACCGGACGGCGAGGGTCAGCGCTCGTCCGTCGTCGCCCAGCACCAGCCGGGCCAGCGGCTCGCGCAGCAGGTAGCCGCCGAGCGCGATCACCGGCGTGACCAGGGCGCAGAGCGCCCAGCCTCCGCGGACCGCCGCCCGGACCGCGCCCGGCCTGCGGGCGCCCCGGGCGTGCGCGACCAGGACGGTGGTGCCGGAGGCGAAGACCAGGGCGACGCCGAGCAGCACGTTCTCGGTGTTGGTGGCGACGGCGACGGCGGCCACCGCGTCCTTGCCCAGCCGGGAGACCCAGAGGGTGTTGATGATTCCGGCGGCGACGGAGGCGAGCAGCGAGAAGTAGACGGGGTGGGCCAGCGTCATGAGCTGCTTGCGATGGGCGTTCACACGGCCTCCCTCGATACGAGCTACATCGTTTCGAGGTAGCTCGGTAAGAGGTACCATGGCCGCGCGAAACCCCGCAAGCGCCGGCAGCACCGGACACCAGTGAGGAGCCGACCGGATGCTGGAGCTGTCGATCCTGGGCTTTCTGTACGAGGAGCCCCTGCACGGCTATGAGCTGAAGGAGCGCATCAAGGCCCTCAGCGGCCATGTCCGCCCGGTCAGCGACGGCGCCCTCTACCCGGCGATCACCCGCCTGGTCACCGCGGGGCTGCTCGGCCAGCACACCGAGCCCGGCAGCAGCGCCGCCCCGCGGCGCATCCTGTCGCTCACCGACAAGGGCCGCGAGAGCCTCATGGAGCGGCTGCGCCACCCCAAGCAGGCCGAGATCACCGACCAGGTCCGCTTCAACACCCTGCTCGCGTTCCTGCGCCACCTGGACGACCCCCGCGAGCAGGCCGCGGTGCTGCGCCGGCGCCAGGACTTCCTCAACACACCGGCGAGCTTCTTCTACCGGGACGGCGAGCCCGTGCGCGCGGAGGAGGCCGGCGACCTGTTCCGGCAGGGCATGCTGCGGGTGGCGCGGGCGACGGGCGAGGCGGAACGGGCCTGGCTCGCGGAGGCAGTCGCCCGGCTGGAGGAGTGAACGGCGTCGCCCCCGAAGGGCGAACAGCCTTCCCTGTCAGCCGAGTTGATCCCTGAGGTACTGCCGCCACAACTGGGTGAACCGCTCCGGGGTCGTGTGCAGCACGTCCCGCAGCGCGTCCTCGACGGCGCCCGCGCGCCCGGGGTGGTCGCCCACCGCCCGGTAGAAGTCGTTCAGCCGCACCTCGCCCCAGTGGTCGGCGATCAGCCGGCAGGCCATCCAGCCGCCCTCGTAGGCCCGCGCCAGCCGGCCCGCGTCCGAGGTGAACCCGAAGTCCCCGTCCTCGGGCAGCGCGGCCGGGACCTGCCCCTCCACCACGGCGCGCTCCAGCTCCGGCGCGACCTGCCCGGGTGCCCGCCCGCTGCCGCGGTAGCCGGCCCAGTCCGCGTACCCCTCGGAGAGCCACAGCGGGGTGGCGGCCGTGGTGTGGGCGCGGGTGGCGACGTGCGTGGTCTCGTGGGTGAGCACGACCTGCTTGCCGAGGTCGCCGAGAACGCCGTACGCGTCCGGGTTGACGATGATCCGGTCCGCCGGCGCCTTCGCCGAGCCGCCCGCCTCACCGGTGGTGACCGCCGCGATCCCCCGGTACCCGGACACCGGGGCCCCGAGCAGCCCCGCCATCCCCTCCAGCGACTTCGGTACGAGGACGACGACATGCCGCGCCCAGTCCGTGCCCCAGGCCTCCGACACGGCGGGCACGGCGCGGTCCGCGAGATCCGCGAAGGACCGCAGCCGCGCACCCGGCTGCCCGACGCCGAGGACGAGGCTGTGCTCGCCCCGCACGGCCGTCACGGCTCCCTGGTCCCACAACTGGGCACCCCCCTTGCCCGCGGGCAGGTCGGAGGTGACGCGCCAGGCTCCGCCGGTACGGGCCAGCCGCAGGGCGCGGTCCACGGTGACGGGCGCGGTGTCGTAGCCCCGGACGCGGTAGCTCAGCTCGGCGCGGGCGGTGGCCCGGTCGCCGGAGCGGTGCAGAGCGGTCAGCCGGTAGGACCAGCCGGCCAGCGGCACCTCGCGCAGGTTCGCGAAGCCGGTCCCGGTGGCTGTCCCGGTGGCCCGGAAGGCCGCCTCGTCCCGGTCCAGGACCGCGGCCGCCCGCCGGTCGAGGACCCGCCGCACCGCGGCCGTCGCGGTGTCCGAGGACGCCCGGCCTCCGCAGCCGACGAGCACGGCGAGCAGCAGCACCAGGGAGAGCCCCGCTCGCGACGCACACCTTCGACCGGCCATCCTCCCGATCGTACGGTGCCCGCGCCCGCTCGCCGGACCGCGCGACCGGAGCCGACCGGGCGCCCCCGCGCGCCCCGTCAGACCCGGGTGACGGACGAGATCGGCATCATCCCGACCGGGTCGTAGCGCACCGGGGCACCCGGGTAGGGCGCGTGGATCACCTGGCCGTTGCCCACGTACATCCCGACGTGGCTGGCGTCGGACCGATAGGTGACCAGGTCACCGGGCCGCGCCTGGGAGAGCGGCACCTGGTGTCCCGCGTACCGCTGGGCCTGCGAGGTGCGCGGCAGACCGACCCCGGCGTGCGCGTACGACCACTGCATGAGGCCCGAGCAGTCGAATCCGCCCGGCCCGTTGGCGCCCCACACATAGGGCCGGCCGAGTGCCGAACGGGCCGCGGCGACGGCGATGGCCGCGCGCGACGAGGACGCGACGGCGTCACCGAGGCCGGGCAGGTCGGCGCGGGTCGAGCGCGAGGCCCGGTCGAAGGCGGCACGGTCGGCGTACGGCATCGAGTGGAGAAGCTGCCGCGCCTTGGCGAGTTTGCCCTCGATGACCCGCTTGTTCCGGGCGACGGCCGTGCGGCTGCGCTCCAGTTCGGCGAGTTTCCCGTCGGCCAGCGCGCGCTCCTGCGAGAGACCGCGCAGGGCGAACTGGAGGTCCTTGAGTTCACCGGCCTGCCGGGCGCTGATCCGGTCCAGCTCGGAGGCCTTGTCGAGGTAGTCGTCCGGGCTGTCGGAGAACAGCAGCGCAAGGGAGGGGTCGAGACCGCCGGAGCGGTACTGCGCCCCGGCGAGCGAACCCAGCGCGTCCCGCATGGTGTTGACGCGCTCCTGCTGCCGGGCGATCTCGTCCTGGACCGTGCCGATCTGCTCGCGCAGCGCGTCGCCGCGCTCGTCGGCCTCGTTGTACGCCTCGGTGGCCTTCTCCGCCTGGGTGTAGAGGCGGTCCACCTCGGCCCGGGTGTCGTCCTGCGGCGCCGCGGAGGCGGGCAGGGCGCCGATCGCGACGGCCGCCGCGGACATCACGCAGGCGGCGACGCCGAAGGCGCCGGCGCCCCGGTCGAAGCCGGTCGGTGCAATGCGGCGATGGAACCCCACGGGTAGCCGCTCTCCCTTCCGCTGACGGTCCCCCGCCGTCGGGGGATCGCGCCAGACAGTAGCCGGGCGACTACGCGTCGGCCAAAGGCACGCGCGGGCACACAAAGTGACGCCCCGCCGGAGACGCAGGTCACCGACGGGGCGTGGGGTCAGCGGGAGTTGTCGCAATTCGCCCGTTTGGGCGGAGCGGCAGGAGGTCCCTGCGGGCGGCGGACGTCCGATCCGACCGCCCGTACGGATCAGATACGGACGCCGAACTGGAAGGGCATGTTGGCGATCGCCTCGTAGCGGACGACCGCGCCGGTGTGCGGGGCGTGCAGCACCTGGCCGCCGCCCGCGTAGAGGCCGACGTGGTGCTGGTCGCCGTAGAAGATGACCAGGTCGCCGACCTGCAGGTCGCTCTGCGAGTAGATGCGGGTGCCCGCGTTGGCCTGGGCCTCCGAGGTGCGCGGTATGGAGACGCCGGCCTGGGCGTACGCCCAGGAGGTGAGGCCCGAGCAGTCGAAGGAGCTGGGACCGGAGGCGCCGTAGACGTACGGCGAGCCGATCACGCTCTGGGCCGCGGCGAACGCGGCGCCGGCCCGGCCCGAGGCGGCCTTGGTGGTGCCGAGGTCGACGCGCTCGCTGGCGCGGGTCGCCCGCTCCTGCTCCTTGGACGCCAGTGCCGCCTTCTCCTGCGCCGTCAGCGAGTTCAGGAGCTTCTGCGCGGAGCCCAGCTTGTTCTGGACTTCCTTCTTCTTGCTGGCGAGCTCGGTCCGGGTGTCGGCGAGGTCCTGGAGCTTCGCGGAGGCCTCGGCACGCTGCTGGGCGAGCGAACGCTGCTTCTCCTGGACCTTCTTGAGCGACTCGACCTGCTGAGCGGTCAGCTGGTCCATCGCCGACGCCTTGTCCAGGAAGTCGTCCGGGTTCGAGGAGAGGAAGAGTGCCACGGAGGGGTCGATGCCGCCGGTGCGGTACTGGGCACTGGCCATCGAACCGAGACCGTCACGCAGGTCGTTGAGCTCCTGCTGGCCACGGGCGACGTTGTCCTGGAGAGCGCTGATCTGCTTCTGCAGCTTCTGCTGCTTCTCCTTGGCGCCGTCGAGCTTCTCAGTGGCCTGCTCGGCCTCCTGGTACAGCTTGTCGACCTTGGACTTGACCTCGTCCTTGTTCGGCTTCTCGGACGGCGCGGCGTTCGCGGCGTTGGCACTGAGAGCAACGGCAGCGGCAGCGACGGTGGTGAGCACGGTCACACGGGTGCGGCTCGGCTGCTTGGGTCGACGGTGGGACGCCACGAAGGCGAGCTCCTTCTTCCTCCAGCCGCCTGCCGAGAACGCCGACGGGCGGTGCCCCTCCACCGTCACTCCTCATGAGTGATCACCCTAGTTGGAGGTTCGAGGCATGACCCTAGTGACCTTCTTGTGATCAGTTCAAATCCAAACCTGAAAATTCTTTGTCACCGAGCGCATTCTTTGCAATCAACTCACCTGCAGTGATGTGCGCTTGACACTACGTCGCGTGAAGATGCGACGAATACGGTCATCCAGCCCAGAGGTTACGCATGGTGCGTAGGTTGCTCATGCGACTTAGCGCCCGGATCGCCGCGCGCACGAAACCCGAGGCCGGGAACGGGAGATGACATCCCGAGAGCGCGGCGAGAGCGCGACGGGAAGCGTCACGGAAGCGGACGAACGTGAGGAAACGCGCGGAAGGAAGCGCGCGAAAGGAACACAAGCGAAGAACAGAACGAAAAGGATCGGTCAGCCGCGCGAGAAGCGCTTGAGGAGCACCACCGACGCCACCGGCCGGGCGCCCGCCTTGGCGATGCCGTCGGCCACCTCACGGTCGGTCGAGACGACGATGACCGGCCGGCCGGGCGGCTCGGCACGCACCAGCTGACGGATCAGCTCGTCCGCCGTGACACCGGGCTTGGAGAACAGCACCCGTACCCCGCGCGGCGGCGCCAGCAGCACCGGCGCGGCCAGCTCGGCCCCGTCGAAGACGCAGGTGACCTCGGCGCCGGTCTGCGCGGCCAACTGCGAGAGCTGCCCGAGCAGCCGCAGCCGCTGCTTCTCCAGCGGCATCTGGGGATAGCCGGTCTTGGTGACGTTGTAGCCGTCGACGACCAGATGCGCCTGGGGCAGCGCGAGCAACTGGTCCAGGATCGCCGGGTCGTTCTCGGACAGCGCCCGGGTGGCGATGTCCTTGGGGGTCATCCGTCCCGGCTCGACCGCCTCCACGGTCTCGGCGGGGCGGACGGAGACAGGGGGCAGCGCCAGTTCCCGGCGCAGGCCCTGGGCCGCGTCCAGCACGGTGTCGAGCAGCAGCCGCACCCGCATGTCCTCGACGCTGCGCCCCTCGCGGGCCGCCTTGCGGGTGGCCTCCAGGGCGGCCTCGGCCTCCGCGAGCCGCGCCTTGAGCCGCCGGGTCTCGCTCTCGGCGACGGACACCTGGGCCTGGCCCTCCGTCTTCGTCGCGTCCGTCTCCGTCTGGAGCTTGCGCAGGGCGGCCTCGCCCCGCTTGACGTCACTGAGGGCGCTGCGCAGCTTGCGGTGAAGCGATTCCGCTTCCTTCCTGGCCGACTCCAGTTCCGCGCGCAGCCGTTCGGTCTCGGCCCTCGTCTGCCCGCGGGCCTCCGCGAGTTCCGTGCGCAGCCGCTCCAGCTCGGCGCGGCTCTCCTCGCCGGCGCGCTCGGCGTCCGCCCGCAGGGCTTCCTCGCCTGCGGCGGTCACCAGCTTCACCCAGCCCGCGGGGCGCAGCACATAGGCCGCGGCCGCCACGTCCAGCGGATCCGCGGCCGGCGGCGGCGCGCCCGAGTCCAGGGCGCCGATGAGCTCCGCCTGGGCCTCTCTCAGCTTCTCGGCGATGCGCTGCCGGAACAGCGGGTCCGTCTCCAGCGCCGCGGCCATGGCGTTACCGGCGAACTTGGCCCGCCGGTTCGGGGCGAATCGGGCGTACTGCCGCAACTGGACCGGGAGTTCGGTCATGGTCAGCCCGCCGAAACCGTCCGAGACGATCTGCACGACGCGTCGGCGCACGCCGTCGGGCAGCGGACGGTCGAGCACCTCGGCGGTGCCGTCGTCCGGCTCCCCGCCCGTGGTCTCCACCATCCGTCACCCCAACTATCCGTGTGGGGCCCGCTCCGTCAGGAGCCGGCGCCCGGCCTGTCCACGAGTTCGACCTGATCCACCGCGTTGCACCAGCGGCACCGCACCGACTCGATGGTCTCACTGACCACCTCGCGCTCCTCGATCTTCGGCTCACCGGCCAGGTCGAGATGTACGTACTCGACGACCTTCGAAGAGCGGGTCACGTCGAAACGCGTGAGGTTGCCGCAGAGGGCGCAGCGCCAGCGGGTCTTGGCGTCGGGCAGGGGAACCGTCATAGGGCAGTCGCTTTCCTTCTAGTGTCCGTCCGGCGCCGGTCTCCCGGTGCATGTGGCTCGTAACCCTACGGCCTGGCGGGTACTCGACGCTCGGCTGCCCACGGCGGCGAGGCGGTCCGTACGCATCGGTCCGGTTACGTCATGCTCTGCAACATGATCGGCAATTGGAGTACGGCGGCCGGCAGGGCGCTGCGGGGGCAGTCGGCGCCGGTGACGTACGGGCTGATCGTCCTGTGCTGTCTGGTCTTCGTGATCGGTCCCGCGTCGGGCCTCGATCCCGCGTACGGCACCGGGGACGAACTGCTGGCCGCCCAGCGGGCGTACTTCCGCCGCTGGGGCGTGGTGCCGGCCGAGCTGTTCGGAGGGGCCCCGCACGAGGCGCTCACCCCGGCCACCGCCCTGTTCATCCACGGCAGCTGGCTCCACCTCCTGGGCAACATGCTCTTCTTCTACGTCTTCGGGCTGATGGCCGAGGAACGCATGGGTCACCTGGAGTTCGCCCTCTTCTACCTGGGCTGCGGGTACCTGGCCCTGCTCGGCTACGCCGCCGCCAACGCCACCTCGCAGCAGTCCCTGGTCGGGGCCTCCGGGGCCATCTCCGCGGTGCTCGGCGCGTTTCTGTACCTGTTCCCCAAGGCGCGGGTGACCAGTCTCTTCCCGTTCCTGTTCTTCCTGCCGCTGCGCTTCCCGGCCTGGGTGGTGCTGCCGTTCTGGTTCACCCTGCAATGGCTGGCGGCGGGCCGCAGCGCCTCGGGACCGGGGGTCGCCTATCTGGCCCACCTCGTGGGCTTCTCCCTGGGATTCGTGTACGCCTGGGCGCGGTTCCGCCGCCGTACGGCCGCCGTGCCCGCTCCGGGGGTGCTGCCGGGGCCCCCGGTGGATCAGCCGGGCCGGGTGGACCGCGAGTAGGGTGAGATCCCCAGCAGTGGCCCCCTAGGGAGAGAACCAGCCGTGATCACCGCGATCGTCCTCATCAAGACCAGCGTGGACCGGATCCCCGAGATCGCCGAGTCGATCGCGTCGCTGGAGAGCGTCAGCGAGGTCTTCTCCGTCACCGGCACCTACGACCTGATCGCCATGGTCCGGGTCAAGGCCCACGACGACCTCGCGGACGTCATTCCCGGCAAGATCAGCAAGATCCCGGGCGTCGAGGCGACGGACACGCACGTGGCGTTCCGTACGTACTCCCAGCACGACCTGGAGGCGGCGTTCGCGATCGGTCTCGACTCCTGACCGACGGAACACCGCCTCCCGGCACCGCCTCCTGACAACCCCCTGCGGGCGAACGTCCCGAGGGCGTCAGACCGCCGGGACGCAGCGGCCGCCCTCGGTGCGGTACTGCCAGCGCGCACCGTCCCTGACGAGCTCGCGCACCGCGCGGACGAACCGCTCGACGTGCTCGTCGGGGGTACCGGCCCCGAAGCTGACGCGGATGGCGTTGAGGGACTTCTCGCCGGGGGCCGCCTCGGGGGCGCCGCACTCCCCCTGGGTCCCCGGGTCGCTGCCGAGCAGCGTGCGGACCAGCGGGTGGGCGCAGAAGAGGCCGTCGCGGACACCGATGCCGTACTCGGCGGAGAGCGCGGCCGCGAAGTGCGAGCTGTTCCAGCCCTCGACGACGAAGGAGATGACGCCGACCCGCGGGGCGTCGTCACCGAAGAGCGAGAGGACCCGGACCTCGGGGACCTCGGCGAGGCCCGCGCGGACGGTACGGATCAGGTGCTGCTCGCGGGCGAGAAGGTTGTCGAAGCCCTCCTCGGTGAGCGCCTTGCAGGCCGACGCGATCGAGTAGGCGCCGATGACGTTCGGCGAACCGGCCTCGTGCCGGGCGGCGCTGTCGTGCCACTCCACGTCCACGCCGCCGTCCGTACGCCGGGTGACCTTGCGGCTGGCGCCGCCGCCCGCGAGGTAGGGCTCGGCGGCGAGCAGCCAGTCGGAGCGGCCCGCGAGGACACCGGAGCCGAAGGGCGCGTACAGCTTGTGCCCGGAGAAGGCGACCCAGTCGACGTCGAGGTCCTGGACCGACACCGGGTGGTGCGGGGCGAGCTGCGCGGCGTCGAGGACGATCCGGGCGCCGTGGGCGTGCGCGGCGGCGGCCAGTTCCCGCACCGGCCACAGCTCCCCGGTGACGTTCGAGGCGCCGGTGACGCAGACCAGGGCCGGTCCGTAGCCCCCTTCAATGGACACAGTGCGGGCGGCGAGGGCGCGCTCCAGGGTGGCGACGGCCTCGCCGGGGGTGCGCGGGGCGTTCAGGTACGTCACCCGGGCGTCGCGCCAGGGCAGCAGCGAGGCGTGGTGCTCGGTCTCGAAGACGAAGACCTGGCAGTCGGCCGGGAGCGCGGCGGCGAGCAGGTTGAGCGAGTCGGTGGTGGAGCGGGTGAAGACCACCTGGTCGTCGGCGCGGCAGTCGAGGAACTCCTCGACGGTCCTGCGGGCGTTCTCGAAGAGGTCGGTGGACAGCTGCGAGAGGTAGCCGGCGCCCCGGTGGACGCTGCCGTAGTACGGGGCGTACGCGGCCACGTCGTCCCACACCCGCTGGAGGGCGGGCGCGCTGGCGGCGTAGTCGAGGGCCGCGTAGGTCACCTCGCCGCCGGTGACGAGCGGGACGGTGACATCCCGGCCCAGAACGGCCAGAGGGGCACAAACGGTCTGGTCGGCGGCAACGGTGGAGACAGACATGGCGAGCTCCTGTGAGAGGCAGGCGGGATCACCGCGCGAGCCGGCCGCCCGAGGGCAGCGCTCAGCGCGGAAAAGGTGAAAAGGGTGTGCGGGGGCGGGGCTCGGCGCCCTATCGCATTCGCTTGCTCACAGAAGGCTCCCTCGAACGACCAGGACCCCTGGTTGCGTCCGCCCGATGGGCGGGAGGGGTCCGCGCTTGCCGTAGGCCTCGCTGCCTACGACCTGGTCTTCACCCGGGGCACCCCGCCACGGACGGAGGGTTGCCGGACAGTCGGCCGGGGCCTGATGACTGTCACTCATGACCTGATACAGCATCCTGCCAGAGGATCTTCCACGCGCAAGGCGCAGTCCAGATTCTGGACTGCGCCTCGCTCCGTGCCACCGGCGGATCAGGCGTTGCTGGCGGCCACCCAGCGGTCGAGCGTGCGCTTCGCGGCGCCGGAGTCGATCGCCTCGGCCGCCTTCTCCATTCCGTCGCGGAGCTGGTCCGCGAGCGGTGCCCCGGTCGGCGAAAGAGCCACCAGGGCCGCCGCCGAGTTCAGCAGCACCGCGTCCCGTACGGGACCGGTCTCGCCGTCCAGCAGGCGCCGGGCGACCTCCGCGTTGTACGAGGCGTCGGCGCCGCGCAGGGCCTCCACCGGGACGATGCCGAGCCCGACGTCGCGCGGGTCGAAGCGCTCCTCGGTGACCTTGCCGTCGCGGACCACCCAGACATGGGAGCCCCCGGTGGTGGTCAGCTCGTCGAGACCGTCGTCGCCGCGGAAGACCAGCGAGGAGTTGCCGCGCTCGGCGAACACGCCCGCCACGATGGGCGCCATCCGGGGATCGGCGACACCGACCGCCTGGGCCTTCACCCGCGCCGGGTTCGTCAGCGGCCCGAGCACGTTGAAGGTCGTCCGGATGCCCAACTGGCCGCGTGCCGCCGCCACATGACGAAGAGCCGGGTGGAACTTCACCGCGAAGCAGAAGGTGATCCCGGCCTCCTCGGCCACCTCGGCGACCCGTTTCACCGTCAGTTGGAGATTGACGCCGAGCTTCTCCAGGACGTCCGACGAGCCGGACGCGGAGGACGCGGCCCGGTTGCCGTGCTTGACGACCTTGGCGCCGGTGCCGGCCACCACGATCGAGGACATCGTGGAGATGTTGACGGTCTTCGCGCCGTCGCCGCCCGTTCCGACGATGTCGACGGTGTGTCCCGGCACTTCGATGACATTGGCGTGCTCGTACATCGCCCGGACGAGTCCGGAGATCTCCTGGACGGTCTCGCCCTTGGCCCGCAGGGCCACCACGAACCCGGCGATCTGGGCGTCGGTCGCCTCGCCGCGCATGATCCGGTCCATCGCCCAGGCCGTGTCGTCAGCGCTCTGGTCGCGGCCTTCGAGCAGGCCGTTCAGTACCGCGGGCCAGGAACGGCCCGCCGCGGTGTCGCCTCCAGCGGGGTTCACAGCGCTCATGGTCGCTCCTGGGTTCGTAGGTCACGCGGTCTCGGGTGCCGCGGTCGTGGGTGACGCGGGGTGGATCACCCCGCACCACGGGGTGAGTCCACCCTATCCAGCCCGGGAGACGGCAAAGAGCCCCGTCCATTGCCTGGACGGGGCTCCTGCCGTGGCGAACTGCCGGGGATCAGTGGTGGCCGTGGCCGCTCGTGATCTCCTTGTACTCCTCGACGGTGGGCTTGGGGATCTGGCCTTCCTCCCCGTAGAAGCCCTCGCTCATCCTGGCGCGCAGCTTCTGCGCGCCCGAGACCTTGCGCTCGACACCGTTCTCGTCGACCGTCGGGCCGATCTCGGCCGGCTTGTACTGGTCGTGCGCGGTGAGCGTGTGCAGCGCGTCCTGGCTGAGCGGCTCGTGGACCTCGATGAACTCACCGTGCGGCAGGCGCTTGATGATGCCCGACTCACGGCCGTGCAGCACCTTGTCCCGGTCCCGGCGCTGGAGGCCGAGGCAGACCCGCTTGGTGGCCATGAAGGTGAGCACCGGCACGACGAAGAACGCGATCCGCACGAACCAGGTGATCGAGTTGATCGCCAGGTGGAAGTGCGTGGCCCAGATGTCGTTGCCGCCGCCGACGAGCAGGACGAAGTACCAGCTGATCCAGGCGGCACCGAACGCGGTCCGGGTCGGGACGTTGCGCGGGCGGTCCAGGATGTGGTGCTCGCGCTTGTCGCCGGTGACCCAGGACTCGATGAACGGGTAGACCGCGATCGCGACCAGGACCAGCGGGAAGATCACCAGCGGGATGAACACGCCCAGGACGAGCGTGTGACCCCAGAGGTTGATCTCCCAGCCCGGCATGACACGGATCAGGCCTTCGGAGAAGCCCATGTACCAGTCGGGCTGGGCGCCCGTGGACACCATGTCCGGACGGTACGGACCCATGGCCCAGATCGGGTTGATCGAGGCGATCGCCGCGATGGCCGCGATGACACCGAAGACCAGGAAGAAGAAGCCTCCGGCCTTGGCCATGTAGACCGGCAGCAGCGGCATGCCGACGACGTTGTTGTTCGTCTTGCCGGGGCCCGCGAACTGCGTGTGCTTGTGGTAGAAGACCAGGATCAGGTGGCCCACCACGAGGCCGAGCATGATGCCCGGCAGCAGCAGCACGTGCACCGAGTAGAAGCGGGCCACGAAGTCGCCGCCCGGGAACTCGCCGCCGAACAGGAAGAACGACAGGTACGTGCCCACGATCGGCACGGACAGGACCGCGCCTTCCATGAAGCGGACACCGGTGCCGGAGAGCAGGTCGTCCGGGAGCGAGTAACCGGTGAAGCCGGTGAACATGCCGAGGACGAACAGCAGGAATCCGAAGACCCAGTTGACCTCACGCGGCTTGCGGAACGCACCCGTGAAGAACACGCGCATCATGTGCACGAACATGCCGGCGAGGAAGATCAGCGCCGCCCAGTGGTGGATCTGCCGGATCAGCAGACCACCGCGCACATCGAAGGAGATGTGCATGGTCGAGTTGAACGCCTCGGACATCAGCTGGCCCTGCAGCGGGATGTAGCTGCCGTGGTACTCCACCTCGTTCATCGACGGGTGGAAGAACAGCGTCAGGTACACACCCGTGAGGATGATGATGATGAAGCTGTACAGGCAGATCTCACCCAGCATGAACGACCAGTGGTCGGGGAAGATCTTGCGCATGTTGGACTTGGCCAGGGAGTAGATCCCCAGACGGCCGTCGGCCCAGTCGGCCACCCGCTCACCGGCGGGCGCCTTCTCGCGCGAGGAGCGCGAGTCGGAGGTGGTGGTAGTGCTCATCCGCGCTCCCAGAATGCAGGACCGACGGGCTGCGTGAAGTCGCTGAGCGCCTCGAGGTAGCCCTCAGCGTTCACACCGATCTGCAGCTGCGGCAGGGCGTGACCCGCCGGGCCGAAGATGACCCGGGCGCCGTCGGAGAGGTCGAAGGTGGACTGGTGGCACGGGCAGAGCGCGTGGTGCGTCTGCTGCTCGTACAGGGAGATCGGGCAGCCGACGTGGGTGCAGATCTTCGAGAAGGCCACGATGCCGTCGTAGGACCACTCGACTTCCTGCTTGTCCTTGATGTTGTCCGGCTGGAGCCGGATGATCATCAGGGCCGCCTTGGCGATCTCCTTCTGGAAGTCCTCGTCGTCCGTCTCCAGGCCCTCGGGCTTGGCGAAGGTGAGCGAACCGACTGCCACGTCCGAGGGACGCAGCGGCTCGTTCGTGTTCATGTTGACGAGGAGCTTGCCCTTGGACCACAGCGTGTGGCGCAGCTTCGTGCCGGGCAGCGGGCCGAGGTCGCGCAGCAGCATGACGCCGGAGAGCGGGAACAGGGCCAGCGCGCCGAACATCGTGTTGCGGATCAGCTTGCGGCGGCCGAGCGCGGACTCCTTGGCACCGGCCTTGAAGTCGGCCATGACCTTGGCCTTGACCGCGGGCTCCGCCTCGATCGGGTGACGCTCGTCGGCGATCTCCACGTCGGACATCAGGGTGCGGGCCCAGTGGACCGCGCCCGCGCCGATGGCGAAGAGCGCCACACCGAGCGACATGCCCAGCGCGAAGTTCAGCGCGCTGATGTGCCCGAGCGGGAAGACGAAGATCGACTTGTCGTTCGGGATCGCCACGTACGAGGTGATGAAGCCGACGGTGGCCAGCATCGACAGCACGAACAGCATGGCGACAAGGCGCTCGGACCGCTTGGCGGCCCGCTCGTCGATGTCCTGGATGCGGTGCTCGTGGGGCGGCAGCCCCGGGTCCGCGAACGGGTTCTGCTCGTCCGCGACGGCTACCGAGCCATGACCGTGCTCGGCGTGGTCGTCGGAGGCCCGCTCAGCGGGCACGTTCTCTTCTGGAATGTCTTGGCTACTCATGACTTCTTGGCCTTTGCGGTCCGAGCGGCGACCCAGACGGCGACGGCGACCAGGGTTCCGAGACCGAAGACCCAGCCGAACAGGCCCTCGCTGACCGGCCCGAGGCCGCCCAGCTCAAGACCGCCCGGGCTCTCGGTGTCGTCACCGTTGACCGCGTCGAGGTACGCGATGATGTCCTTCTTGTTCTTCTCCGTCAGCGTGGTGTCGGGGAAGGACGGCATGTTCTGCGGGCCCGTCTGCATGGCCTCGTAGATGTGCTTCGGGTCGACACCCTCCAGGCTGGGCGCGAACTTGCCGTGCGTCAGCGCGCCACCCTTGCCGGTGAAGTTGTGGCACTGGGCGCAGTTGGTGCGGAAGAGTTCACCGCCGTTGGCGATGTCCGCGCCCTCGGGGCTGACCTGGCTCTTGGTCGGAATCGTGGGTCCGGCGCCGAGCGAGGCGATGTAGGCCGCGATCTGGTCGATCTCGGCCTGCGAGTAGATGACCTTCTTGCGCGGGATCTGAGCGCCCGGCTGCTGGGCCGGCATACGGCCGGTACCGACCTGGAAGTCGACCGCCGCGGCGCCCACACCCACCAGGCTCGGACCGTCGGAGCTGCCCTGACCGCCGGATCCGTGGCAGCTTGCGCAGCCCACGGAGTACAGCTTCTGGCCCTCGGTGATACCGAGGGACTGGGCGGTTTCATCGGCCTGCGCCTTGCCCGCGGGAGCGAACGCGGCGTACAGCCCCCCGGTGGCCGCCAGCGCGAGGAGTAGGACGACGACCGCCGCCAGCGGATGGCGTCGTCGTGCGGAGAGCTTTTTCACGGATTACCCCGGTGTCAGGATCTTCTGCGTCGGTGCTTCTGGATGTTTCGGGCTGTGGGCCCGATTACTTGATCAGGTAGATCGTGGCGAAAAGGCCGATCCAGACGACATCGACGAAGTGCCAGTAGTAGGACACGACGATGGCGGCGGTTGCCTGCTCGTGAGTGAACCTCCGAGCCGCGTAGGTGCGACCGAGGACCAGCAGGAAGGCGATGAGTCCGCCCGTCACATGCAGTCCGTGGAAGCCGGTGGTCAGGTAGAACACCGAGCCGTACGGGTCGGAGGAGAGCGAGAGCCCGTCCTTCTTGACCAGTTCGGTGTACTCGAAGACCTGACCGCCGATGAAGATCGCACCCATGATGAAGGTGACGATGAACCACATCCTGAGCTTCTTCACGTCCCCGCGCTCGGCGGCGAACACGCCGAGCTGGCAGGTCAGGGAGGAGAGCACCAGGATCGTGGTGTTCGTCGCGGAGAACGGAAGGTTGAGATGGCCTGCCATCTCCTTCCAGTGATCCGGCCCGGTCACCGATCGCAGGGTGAAGTACATCGCGAAGAGGGCCGCGAAGAACATCAGCTCGGAACTCAGCCAGATGATGGTTCCGACGCTGGTGAGGTTCGGCCGATTGACCGACGGGTGCGCGTGCCCGGTTTCTACTGTCGTTGCTGTCGCCACGACCGACATTATGTCGGTCGCTTATCCCGCCCTCACCCCGGGGGGTGCCGTTCGGGGTGTTGACGGGGTGTGTCCAGCCCGTATGGCCCATCGAAGCCCTGTCCGAACCGGTGTTGACGAGGTGTTCAAGGGAGTAGCATCCGCGCATCGGGCCGGGGACGATCAGCCCGATCGCTTGCTGTCCGTACGACGCTGACGTCTCGGAGGAAGAATGCAGCCGACCGCCACGGTGCTGGTCTACAGCGATGACTCCAACACCCGCGCACAGGTGCGGCTCGCCACTGGGCGCAGGCCCGCCCCGGACGTTCCCCTCGTCGAGTTCATCGAGTGCGCGACGCCGGCCGCCGTCATCAAGGAGCTGGACAAGGGCGGCATCGACGTCTGCGTCCTGGACGGCGAGGCGGTCCCGATGGGCGGCATGGGGATCTGCCGGCAGATCAAGGACGAAATCTTCAACTGCCCGCCCGCGCTGGTGCTCATCGGGCGCCCGCAGGACGCCTGGCTGGCCACCTGGAGCCGCGCGGACGCCGCGGTGACCCTTCCGGTCGACCCGGTGGAGTTCGCCGCCTCGCTGGCCTCCCTGCTGCGTCGCAGGAACCTGCAGAGCGCCTGAGGGACCCGGTCGGCCGAGCGCCGCGCCCCCTCCCTGGGGGCGCGGCCTTCGCACACACTCGGGGAGCGCGGCTTCACACGCTCTCGGGACGCAGCCTCGCGCGCTGGGCCGGGCTCGGCGCGTCCGGGGAGCCGCCCACCAGGGCGCTGCCCGCGCGCCAGCTCTTCCAGCCGAGGTTCCAGTCGCCGAACCCGTTGCCGAACGCGTCCATCGTCTTGCCGTCGGAGTTGACGACCTTGACTATGTCGCCCTCGTTGAACGTGTCGAAGAACCACTCGGCGTTCTCGGTGCTCATGCCGGTGCAGCCGTGGCTGACGTTGGCGTACCCCTGGGAGCCGGTCGACCAGGGCGCGGCGTGGACGTACTCGCCGCTCCAGGTGACCCGGGTCGCATAGCGCACCTCCAGGTCGTAGGAGTCCGAACTGCCCTCGGCGATACCGATGCTGGTACCGCGCATCCGTACGAGGGACTCCTTGCCGAGCACGACCTTGACGCCGTTGCGGGTGTCGAAGCCGGGCTTCCCGGTGGTGACGGGGATCTCCTTGATGTCCTGGCCGTCGCGGTAGACCGTCATGGAGTGCGTGGCGGCGTCGGTCATGGCGATCAGGCGGTCGCCCGTGGTGATCTTCACAGGCTTGGCGTCGCCGCCCCACAGGCGCTCGCCGATCCTGACGCCGGCGAGGTTGCTGTGTGCCGTGATGGTGGCGTGGACGGGCCAGTAGTCCTTGGGACGGTAGTGCAGCGTCTTGTCGTCCACCCAGTACCAGGTGCCGTCCACCGCGGGGGTGGAGTCGACCCTGAGGGCGCGTTCGACGACGGTGCGGGCCGCCTTGTCCTTGACGGGGGCGCTGAGTTCGGCGGTTATGGGCTGGCCGACGCCGTACTTGCCCGCCTTGGGCCCGAACTCGACGTTCAGCAGCTTCTTGGTCCTGGGCGTGCTGGTGTCGAAGCCGATGACCTTGCGGCCGGGGGCGCCGTCCTCGTCCTCCGTGCTCACACGGACCGTGTAGTGGGCGCCTGCGGCGAGCGGCGAGGTGCTGTGCCAGCGGCTGCCGTCGGCGGCCAGTTCGCCCGCGACGTAGCGTCCTGACGCGTCCGTGGCGGTCACGTCGGTGATGCGCCCGCTGTCACTCTCGGAGGTGATTTCCAGAGGCTTGTCGGGGTCGACCTTGGCCGACTTCCTACCGTCTCCGGCGAGGCCCTTGAACGAGATCTGTCCCGCCGCGTCGTACGGCTTCGCCGAGAGCGGGTGGCCGTCGGAGCCGCAGGCGGTGGCGCCCGCTCCGAGGGCGACCACCAGCGCGGTGCAGCTGACGACCGTGCGGATTCGCGGTGAGTGGTTCATGAGCTCACGTTATGAACGCTCGTCAAGCACGGCGCGCCGGGTGAGCCGAGTGAGGGACAGAAGCCGCGGCAAACGAGGGAGCCCGGACTCTCCTGACGGAGTGTCCGGGCTCCCGGGCGTTCAGCGCGTGCTACTGGGTGCGGTTCTCACCGTGGTAGTACTCGAAGACCCAGCCCCACAGGCCGAGCACGATGAGCGGTGCCGAGAAGTACAGCAGCCACCAGCCGAAGACGACGGAGGTGAAGGCGAGCGCGCCGCCGACCCCGAGCGAGAGCGGCTGCCAGCTGTGCGGGCTGAAGAAGCCCACCTCGCCGGCCTCGTCCGCGACGTCGGCCTCCTTGTTGTCCTGCGCGAGCTGGTCGACCCGCCGGGCCGTGAAGGCCAGGTAGTAGCCGATCATCATGCTGAGGCCGAAGCCCATGAAGAGGGCCGTGGTACCGGCCGGCTCCTTGGACCACACGCCGTAGACGATCCCCATGATGAGGATGAACACGGCCAGCCAGAGGAACATCTTGCCTTGGACCTTCACTTGCCGGCCTCCTTGCCACCAGCGAGGGACGCCGAACCGTGACCGGCGTTCTCGAGCTGGTCGAGAGCGGCGATCTCCGGGTGGTGCAGGTCGAACGCCGGGGATTCACTGCGGATCCGCGGCAGGGTGAGGAAGTTGTGCCGCGGCGGCGGGCAGGAGGTCGCCCACTCCAGCGAACGGCCGTAACCCCACGGGTCGTCGACCTCGACCTTCTTGCCGTACTTCGCCGTCTTCCACACGTTGTAGAGGAACGGCAGGATCGACAGGCCGAGCAGGAACGAGCTGATCGTCGAGATCGTGTTCAGCGCGGTGAAGCCGTCGGCCGCGAGGTAGTCCGCGTAACGACGCGGCATGCCCTCGGCACCCAGCCAGTGCTGCACCAGGAACGTGCCGTGGAAGCCCACGAACAGCGTCCAGAAGGTGATCTTGCCGAGACGCTCGTCGAGCATCTTGCCGGTCATCTTCGGCCACCAGAAGTGGAAGCCGGAGAACATCGCGAACACCACGGTGCCGAAGACGACGTAGTGGAAGTGCGCCACCACGAAGTAGGAGTCGGACACGTGGAAGTCCATCGGCGGCGAGGCCAGGATGACGCCGGTCAGACCACCGAAGGTGAAGGTGATGAGGAAGCCGACGGCCCAGAGCATCGGTGTCTCGAAGGACAGCGAGCCCTTCCACATCGTTCCGATCCAGTTGAAGAACTTCACGCCGGTCGGTACGGCGATGAGGAACGTCATGAAGGAGAAGAACGGGAGCAGAACGCCACCGGTGACGTACATGTGGTGCGCCCACACGGTCACGGAGAGACCGGCGATCGCGATGGTCGCGCCGATCAGGCCCATGTAACCGAACATCGGCTTGCGCGAGAACACCGGGATGACTTCGGAGATGATGCCGAAGAACGGCAGGGCGATGATGTACACCTCTGGATGGCCGAAGAACCAGAAGAGGTGTTGCCAGAGCAGGGCTCCGCCGTTTGCCGCGTCGAAGACATGCGCCCCGAATTTTCGGTCCGCCTCCAGCGCGAACAGCGCCGCCGCGAGGACGGGGAAGGCCAGCAGCACCAGGACCGCGGTGAGCAGCACGTTCCACACGAAGATCGGCATACGGAACATCGTCATGCCGGGAGCGCGCATGCAGATGATCGTGGTGATGAAGTTGACCGCGCCGAGGATGGTGCCGAAGCCGGAGAAGGCCAGACCCATGATCCACATGTCCGCGCCGATGCCCGGCGAGCGGACCGCGTCCGACAGCGGGCTGTAGGCGAACCAGCCGAAGTCGGCCGCGCCCTGCGGGGTGAGGAAGCCGCCGACGGCGAGCGACGAGCCGAAGAGGTACAGCCAGTAGGCGAACATGTTCAGCCGCGGGAACGCCACGTCGGGCGCGCCGATCTGGAGCGGCATGATCCAGTTCGTGAAACCGGCGAACAGCGGCGTCGCGAACATCAGCAGCATGATCGTGCCGTGCATCGTGAACGCCTGGTTGAACTGCTCGTTCGACAGGATCTGCAGTCCGGGACGCGCCAGTTCCGCACGCATCAGCAGCGCCATGACGCCACCGATGAGGAAGAACGCGAACGACGTCACCAGATAGAGCGTGCCGATCGTCTTGTGGTCAGTGGTGGTGAGCCACTTGATCACGACGCTGCCGGGCTGCTTGCGCCGTACGGGCAGCTCGTTCTCGTACGAGTCTTCGGCTGCGTCGGCACCCTGGGGTTCGTTGAGGATGCTCACAGGTTGTTCGTCTCCCGGTTCTTCTCGTGGCCCGTCTGCTCAATGCCGGCCGGGACGTAACCGGTCTGTCCCTTGACCGCGAGCTGCTTGAGGTGGGCCTCGTAGCGCTCGGGGGAGACGACCTTCACGTTGAAGAGCATCCGGGAGTGGTCGACGCCGCACAGCTCGGCGCACTTGCCCAGGAAGGTGCCCTCGTGGTTCGGGGTCACCTGGAACGAGTTGGTGTGCCCCGGGATGACGTCCTGCTTCATGAGGAACGGCACCACCCAGAAGGAGTGGATGACGTCACGCGAAGTGAGGACGAAGCGGACCGTCTTGCCCTCGGGGAGCCAGAGGGTCGGACCGGGGTTGCCGGTCTGCGGGTTCTTCGTGGCGGGCGTGCCGACGTCGTAGACACCGCCGGCGTTCGCCGGGAAGTCCTTCTTGAACCGGTCCGGAATGGCGGCCAGGTTCGGGTCGGTCTTGGCGTTCCCGGTGGAACCGGGGACGTTCTCGATGTAGTTGAAGCCCCAGCTCCACTGGAAGCCGACCACGTTGACCGTGACGTCGGGCTTCGGGCTGAGGCTGAGCAACTTCGTCTCATCGCGCGCGGTGAAGTAGAACAGCACCGAGACGATGATGAGCGGGACCACCGTGTACAGCGCCTCGATGGGCATGTTGTACCGGGTCTGCGGAGGAACTTCGACCTTGGTCCGGCTGCGCCGGTGGAAGATGACACTCCACAGGATCAGGCCCCAGACCAGCACGCCCGTGGCGAGCGCGGCCGCCCACGAGCCCTGCCAGAGGGAGAGGATCCGCGGAGCCTCCTCCGTGACCGGGGTGGGCATACCAAGGCGGGGGAAGTCTTCCCAGTTGTACGAGCAACCAGTGGCTGTCGCCAGGACCAGGCCCGCAGTCATTGCCTGCAGCAGCTTCCGCCGCATCGGGCGCCGCGGCGAGCGGTCGGAGCCGTTGGGACTCACGTAGCGCCTTCCCGAGAGTCTCGCCCGCGCTGTTGGCTGCGGCCTTCTCGCTGGTCCGGTCGCCGCCCTGCGTCGGGCAGGGGTTTGGATGTTTATGCGGACCAAACCCTACTGGACGCTATTTGGGGTCGCGCGGGGAGGGTGCCCAACGCGCCGCCCGACTCCCCGAAGGAGTGCTGTTTCGCCTGGGAGGCACTCCGCGGACTCCTGGAATGCCCCAGTCCGGATGGCTTCTGACGCCCCCTTGGGAGCACGGGCTAGCGTGGTGGCGTGTCCTACTTCGACGCCGCGTCCGCGGCTCCGCTGCACCCCGTCGCCCGACAGGCCCTGCTGGCCTCGCTCGACGAGGGGTGGGCCGATCCCGCCCGCCTCTACCGTGAGGGCCGGCGGGCCCGGCTGCTCCTCGACGCGGCGCGCGAGGCGGCGGCCGACGCGGTGGGCTGCCGCCCCGACGAACTGGCCTTCACCGCCTCCGGCACCCGCGCGGTGCACTCCGGGATCGAGGGTGCCCTGGCGGGCCGACGGCGCGTCGGAAACCACCTGATCGTGTCAGCCGTCGAACACTCGTCGGTACTCCATTCGGCAGACGCCCACGAGGCGTCGGGCGGCGCGGTGACCCGGGTCCAGGTCGACCGCGCGGGCCGGATGTCCCCTTCTTCCTTTGCCGCGACCCTGCGCCCCGACACCGCTCTGGCCTGTCTCCAGTCCGCCAACCACGAGGTGGGCACGGAGCAACCGGTGGCCGAGGTAGCACAGATGTGCCGGGAGGCGGGGACGCCCCTGCTGGTGGACGCGGCGCAGTCTTTGGGCTGGGGACGGGTGGAGGGCGACTGGTCCCTGCTGACGGCGAGCGCCCACAAATGGGGCGGCCCCGCGGGTGTCGGACTGCTCGTCGTACGCAAAGGGGTGCGGTTCGCGTCCCAAGGGCCCGCGGACGAGCGGGAGTCGGGGCGGGCGGCGGGGTTCGAGAACATCCCGGCGATCGTGGCGGCGGCGGCTTCGCTGCGAGCCGTCCGCGCGGAGGCGGCCGTGGAGGCGGTACGGCTGCGTGAACTGACGGAGCGGATCCGCGCACGGGTGCCCGCACTGGTGCCGGATGTCGAGGTGGTCGGCGACGCGGTCCGCCGGCTCCCGGGGATCGTCACCTTCTCCTGTCTCTATGTCGACGGGGAGACCCTGCTGCACGAACTGGACCGGGCGGGCTTCTCGGTCTCCTCGGGCTCGTCCTGTACGAGCAGCACCCTCACGCCCAGCCATGTCCTGAAGGCCATGGGCGTCCTGAGTGAGGGCAACGTGCGGGTGTCGCTGCCGCCCGGCACCCCGGAGGAGGACGTCGACCGCTTCCTCGCCGTCCTCCCGGGCGTGGTCTCGGGGGTCCGCGAGAAGCTGGGCGCGCCGACGGCGGTGACGAAGGTCCCCGCGGCCGTCGACGCGATCGTCGTCGACGCGCTGGGCAGGCGCTGCCCGATCCCCGTCATCGAGCTGGCCAAGGTCATCGGGGACGTGCCGGTCGGCGGCACGGTCCGGGTCCTGTCCGACGACGAGGCGGCCCGCCTCGACATCCCCGCGTGGTGCGAGATGCGGGGCCAGGAGTACGTCGGCGAGGAGGGGGCGGACCACGGCTCGGCGTATGTCGTCCGCCGGCTGTCCTAGGACCTGCCCGGCCGTTCCCGCCGGGCTCGCGAGACGGGTCAGGACATCCGCGGGGCGGGGCGGGTTCCCGCTGCCGCCCGGGCGAGCCGGGCCCGGACCTCCTTGCGGCGGAGGCGGGCCCGGCTCCTTGCCTAGGAGAGGTGCGCGCGGACCTCGGCGGCGGCCTCGTGGCCGTACGCCTTGGTGAAGCGGTCCATGAAGTGGGTGCGGCTCAGCTGGTACTCCTGCGTGCCGACCGTCTCGATGACCAGGGTGGCGAGCATGCAGCCGACCTGGGCGGCGCGCTCCAGGGAGACGCCCCAGGCGCGACCGGAGAGGAAGCCGGCGCGGAACGCGTCGCCGACGCCGGTCGGGTCCGCCTTGAGCTCCTCCTCGGGGCAGCCGACCTCGATCGGGTCGTCGCCCGCGCGCTCGATGCGCACACCGCGCGAGCCGAGGGTGGTGACCCGGTGGCCGACCTTGGAGAGGATCTCCTCGTCGGTCCAGCCCGTCTTGGACTCGATGAGCCCCTTCTCGTACTCGTTCGAGAAGAGGAACGTCGCGCCGTCCAGCAGGACCCGGATCTCGTCGCCGTTCATCCGCGCGATCTGCTGCGAGAAGTCGGCGGCGAACGGGATCGCGCGCGTGCGGCACTCCTCGGTGTGGCGCAGCATGCCCTCGGGGTCGTCAGCGCCGATCAGGACGAGGTCGAGTCCGCCGACCCGGTCCGCGACGGCCTTGAGCTCGATGAGGCGGGCCTCGCTCATCGCGCCGGTGTAGAAGGAGCCGATCTGGTTGTGGTCGGCGTCCGTGGTGCACACGAAGCGGGCGGTGTGCAGCACCTCGGAGATACGGACGGAGGCGGTGTCGACACCGTGCCGGTCCAGCCAGGCGCGGTACTCGTCGAAGTCGGAGCCCGCGGCCCCGACCAGGATCGGACGGGTACCGAGCTGGCCCATACCGAACGCGATGTTCGCGCCGACCCCTCCCCGGCGGACGTCGAGGTTGTCGACCAGGAAGGAGAGGGAGACCGTGTGCAGCTGATCGGCGACCAACTGGTCGGCGAAGCGGCCGGGAAAGGTCATGAGGTGGTCGGTGGCGATGGAGCCGGTGACTGCGATACGCACGGCTAGGACACACTCCTGCGAGGGGAGGGGATTGACAGTTAACGCTACCGGGTCCGCGCACGACCCCTGAAGGGCCAAAACTACCCGATAGTAGATCTTTCTTCGTGACGGCAACGGTGCATACGGTTCCGGTATGACGAACCTCAAGGTCCATGACACCGCTCCGCTCGGCCCGGTCAGTGACCTGGAAGGCGATCTGGCGTCGCTGCGCGGCGACTGCGCCCGGATGGCCGGCCACTGGTCGGCTCCCGCACCGGTCCCTCCCCTTCACGTCTCCCTCTCCCTCATCCACGGGGTGACCGTCCCGCCCACCTCCGCCCGGCTGCTGGACGCGATGTCCGACTACGGCGACTGATCGGCCTCGGCCCGAGCGGCGCCGCCGTACGGGTGAGAGCCCGGCGGCGCCGAACGGGTGAAGTCGGAGAGCGCTCGCAGGGAACCGTGCGCTCCCCCGCTGCGTCCCATCGCTGTCCCCCGTATAGGGGATGCGCCATACGACCCTGGAGTGCCCGTCATTGACAGGGCCGGGTCATAGGACAGCAGTGGAGCCGAAGGAGCGATGCGGTGGGCACCGAGCGACCCGACAACGACGTGACCGATCCCGGCGAAGGTCCCGCCGAGGACGCGGTCGCGGGTCCCGCCGAGGACGCGGCGGACGGGTCCGCCGGTGGACCCGCCGAGGGCACCACCGACGGAACGACCGCGCGCCCTGGCGAGGGCGCCGCCGAAGATCCCGGCGAGCGCCCGCCCGGGAGCCCCGGCGGAGGCCCCGCCGTGGCGACGACCGACGCTCCCGGCGAAGGTCCTGCCGAGGACAGCGCCGAGGGCCCTGGCGGAAGCCCCGCCGCGGGGGCGGCCGAAGGTACTGCCGCGGGCGGCACCGAAGGGACGGCTGACGCTCCCGGCGCAAGCCCCACCGAAGGGCCGGCCGAAGGCACTGCCGAGGACAGCGCCGAAGGGACGGCCGGCGGTCCCGGCCCGAGCAGCGCCGAGCAGACGGGCGAAGGTCCCGGTGCAAGCCCCGCCGAAGGGCCGACCGAAGCCACTGCCGAGGACAGCGCCGAAGTGACGGCCGACAGTTCCGGCCGGAGCAGCACCGAGGAGACGGGCGAAGGTCCCGGCGAGAGCAGCACCGAAGGAACGGCCCCGGGCCTCGCCGAGGGCAGTACCGAAGGGACGGCCCAGGGTCCCGGCGGAAGCCCTGCCGAAGGTTCGGCCGAAGGCCCGGTCGGAAGCCCCGCCGACGAGAGGACGGCCGGCGGTCCCGGCCGGAGCGGCACCGACGGGACGGCCCGAGGCCCCCGCAAGAGCAACGCCGAGGGGACTGCCGAAGGCCCCCGTGAGGGCGGTGTCGAAGGTGTGGGCGGAAGCACCGGCGAAGACGGGTCCGACGGGTCTCCCGGAGGAGACGGTGTCACGGGCGCCCGCGAGAACGCCGGCGCAGGGGAGCGTGAGGGCGCTCTCGTCGAGGGTGTCGGCGGCCTTGCCGCAGGTTCCGTGCCCGGGGGTGTCGGGCCGGGTGCGCGGCGTCGGCGGCGGACCCCGATGGCCGTCGCCTCGGTCGTCGCGGCCGTGCTGATCGTCGGGGGCGGCGGAGCCTACGTCGCCGCGACGGCCTCCGGTGGCGGCCGTTCCGGTGCGGCCGGCGACGGCTCCGCTCCCCCGCGGCTCGCCCTCGACGGCTACACCACGGGCACCGGGGCCACGGGCGGCACCGCGGGCATCGCGCCCGGAGAGCCGGACCCCTACGGCACGACCTATCACGCGTCCGGCTCGCTCCCGGCGGGACCGGGCTCGGCGCGCGTCCAGTGGGCCGAGGGCACGGTGACCCGGGCCGAGGTGGCCCGGCTCGCGAAGGCGCTGGACCTGGCGGGCACCCCGCGGCTCGTCGGGGACGCCTGGACGGTCGGCACCGGCAAGGACGGCGCCGAGCCGAACCTGCGGGTGAACGTGAACGCCCCCGGGACCTGGACCTTCAGCTCCTACCTTCCCGGGACCGACAACTGCCCCAAGGGCAAGCCGTGCCGGACCGTCGGCTCCGGCTCCCTGGCCGGGATGGGACCGGGCCCGGTGAGCGAGGCGGCGGCCGAGAAGGCGGCGGCGCCGGTGCTGAAGGCCGTCGGCCAGGACGACGCGAAGACGGACGCGAGCCAACTCATGGGCCAGGTAAGGGTGGTGAACGCCGACCCGGTGATCGGCGGGCTGCCCACGTACGGGTGGACGACCGGCCTGCAGATCAACGTGGAGGGTCATGTCATCGGCGGCAGCGGCCAGTTGAAGGAGCCGGTGGGGGGCGACGCGTACCCGGTCGTCAGCGCGGGCAAGACCCTGGACCTGATGAACAAGTCGGCGTCGGCGTCGGGCGACCGGCGCATGGGCATCGGCGGCTGCGCCAGCCCCGTACCGCTGAAGGACCGGGACGAGATGCCGTGCGAGCACCCGACCCCGGCACCGCAGCCGCAGTCGGTGACCGTCGAGAAGGCCACCTTCGGACTGGCCGCGCACCGCGCGAACGGGCGGCAGGTGCTCGTGCCGTCCTGGCTGTTCGAGGTGCGGTCGCCGAGCGCGAGCGACACGTACACCGTGACGCATCCGGCGGTCGACCCGAAGTTCCTGGACCCGGGGACACCGTCGGCCTCACCGTCGGTGCCCGTGTGGCGGCCGAGCGCCGATCCGAGCGGGCCGCGGGACCAGCCGTCCTCACCGGCGGCCACCCGTGACGTCGCCGTCCAGGGCTACACGGCGGACGGCAGCGACCTGACGGTCGTCTTCACCGGCGGAGTGTGCGCCGACTACACCGCGTCGGCGAGCGAGAGCTCCGGCAAGGTGACCGTGACCGTGACGGAGAAGCCCTGGAAGAACACGGTCTGCATCATGATCGCCAAGATCTACCGGAAGACGGTGCACCTGGACAAGCCGCTCGACGGCCGCGCGGTGGTGGGGACGAACGGCAAGGCGGTCCACCACGGGAACTTCGGTCTGCCCGAGACATCCACGGCGAAGTCGGCGCGGTAGCGGTAGCGCGGTACCCGATACGCGGAGGTTCCGGATACGCGAAGGCGGCGTCCCCGTCAAAGGGGGACGCCGCCTTCGTCCGTACTCGGCGTGTACGTACGCGTTCGGCCGGAGCCGTGAGCCGCGGGCTCGGCTCAGTGGCAGTCGGGGCCGGCCGATCACGGGCCCGGACGGTCCCGGGCCCCGCCGGTCGCGGATTAGCTGAAGGAGTCGCCGCAGGCGCAGGAGCCCGTCGCGTTCGGGTTGTCGATCGTGAAGCCCTGCTTCTCGATGGTGTCCACGAAGTCGATCGAAGCGCCGCCCAGGTACGGGGCGCTCATGCGGTCGGTGACGACCTTCACACCGTCGAAGTCCTTGACGACATCGCCGTCGAGCGAACGCTCGTCGAAGAAGAGCTGGTATCGCAGGCCGGAGCAGCCGCCGGGCTGAACGGCGACGCGCAGCGCCAGGTCCTCGCGGCCTTCCTGGTCGAGCAGGGCCTTGACCTTGCCCGCGGCGGCGTCGGACAGCATGATGCCGTCGCTCACGGTGGTGGTCTCGTCCGATACGGACATCTGCTTCTCTCCCGGGTTGTACGGAGACTGCTTGCCGACGGTTGCAACCGGCGGGGCCGCGGATTCATTCCGGGCCGAGCTCATGTCTTTTGCCTTCTCTCTTCATGCTCGCACATGCGCCCCCGCACGAACACCGGCCTGTGGACAACGCCACGGACGCCCGGGTGTCACCCGCCGGAGAGGCGATCGGGATTCACGTCACATGGACGCTATGGCCATCGTCAACGTGACGTGAAGCGGTTATGATAGATAGCGTCAAATCGACGAAAAGGCATCGTTCCGCCGGGCCGCTCCCCTAGGAGCCCGGCGACCCGCAGAACAGAAAGGGTGCGTGTCGTGACCACCGCCCAGACCCAGGAGCTCGACGTACAGCCGACGCCCCTCGCCCTGCTGCTGCTCGGCCGTGAGGCCGACGCGAGGAGCGAGCGAGGCGTCGAGTGCCCCGGCGACCTGCCCTCGCCGTCCGACCCGGACCTGGTCGAGCGCGCCCGCGCGGCCAAGGAGAAGCTCGGCGACAAGGTCTTCGTGCTCGGCCACCACTACCAGCGCGACGAGGTCATCCAGTTCGCGGACGTCACGGGCGACTCGTTCAAGTTGGCCCGGGACGCGGCGGCCCGTCCGGAGGCCGAGTACATCGTCTTCTGCGGTGTGCACTTCATGGCGGAGTCCGCCGACATCCTCACGGGCGACGCCCAGAAGGTCGTCCTGCCGGACCTCGCCGCCGGCTGCTCGATGGCCGACATGGCCACCGCCGAGCAGGTCGCCGAGTGCTGGGACGTACTGACCGAGGCCGGCATAGCCGAGCAGGTCGTGCCCGTCTCGTACATGAACTCGTCCGCGGACATCAAGGCGTTCACCGGCAAGCACGGCGGCACGATCTGTACGTCGTCCAACGCCCAGCGGGCCCTTGAGTGGGCCTTCGAGCAGGGTTCGCAGGTGCTGTTCCTCCCCGACCAGCACCTCGGCCGCAACACCGCCGTCCGTGACCTGGGCATGTCCCTGGACGACTGCGTGCTCTACAACCCGCACAAGCCCAACGGCGGACTGACCACGGAGCAGCTCCGCTCCGCGAAGATGATCCTGTGGCGCGGCCACTGCTCGGTGCACGGCCGCTTCAGCGTGGACTCGGTGAACGACGTGCGCGAGCGCATCCCCGGCGTCAACGTCCTCGTGCACCCCGAGTGCAAGCACGAGGTCGTCGCGGCGGCGGACTACGTCGGCTCGACGGAGTACATCATCAAGGCCCTGGAGGCCGCCCCGGCCGGCTCCAAGTGGGCGATCGGCACGGAGCTGAACCTCGTACGGCGCCTGGCGAACCGTTTCGCGCCCGAGGGCAAGGAGATCGTCTTCCTCGACAAGACGGTGTGCTTCTGCTCGACGATGAACCGCATCGACCTGCCGCACCTGGTGTGGACCCTGGAGTCGCTCGCCGAGGGCAACCTCGTCAACCGCATCGAGGTCGACAAGGAGACCGAGGCGTTCGCGAAGCTGGCGCTGGAGCGGATGCTGGCGCTGCCGTAGACCTGACGGCTCGACGGCAAGGGGCGCCCCTCATGACCGAGGGGCGCCCCTTGCCGTGTCGCCGGTCCGCTCAGCAGTATAGGTTGGCTCCCTGCGCGACGCCGAGGATCGACGTGAAGCGCTGGTAGGCGTCCACGCGGCTCTGCACCTGCGCGGGGTTCCTGCCGTCGCACTCCAGCGAGCCGTTGATGCTGCGGATGGTCTGGCCGAAGCCGGCGCTGTTGACCATCGCGTTGTGCGGGGTCATCGTGCCGGGGCCCGACTGGGTGTTCCAGTACCAAAGACCCGTCTTCCAGGCCACGGCCGCGTCGTTCTGCACCAGCCAGGGGTTGCCCAGCAGGTCGATGCCGAGCGCGTCGCCCGCCGCCTTGTAGTTGAAGTTCCAGCTGAGCTGGATCGGACCCCGCCCGTAGTACGCCGCCTGCCCGGCCGGACAGCCGTAGGACTGGCTCCAGTCGCAGTACGTCGGATAGTTGGCGGTGTTCTGCTCCACCACGTACACGAGCCCGCCGGTCTCATGACTGACGTTGGCGAGGAACGCGGCGGCCTCCTGCTTCCTGACCGTGTCACTGCCGGTCGTGGCGAAGGCGGGATAGGCGCCGAGCGCGGCGGTCAGTCCGCTGTAGGTGTAGAAGGAGTTCCTGTTCGGGAACATCTGGTTGAACTGGGTCTCGGAGACGACGAATCCGCTCGGGGTGCCGCCCCCGGTGGCCGGGGCCGTCCACTTCTGGTTCGCGCCGCCGGTGCAGGTCCAGATCTGCAGCCGGGTGGAGTTGGCCGAGTTGTTCCCGGTGACGTCGACACACTTGTCGGCCTGGGGGTTCACGATGTCCCGGGCGGCTGTGACGACCCACTTCTGGTTGGGGCCGCCGTTGCAGTCCCAGAGCTGGAGCTGGGCACCCGAGGCGGTCGAGTTGCCGGTGACGTCCAGGCACTTGCCGAGCGCCCGGACCGTTCCGTCCGCACCGACGTTCCACTGCTGCGCGGCGGTGCCGTTGCAGTCGTAGAGCTGGACGGCCGTGCCGTTGGCGGTGCCCGCGCCGGCCACGTCGACGCACTTGCCCGCGAGGCCGCTGATCTGCCCTGTTGCGGCCGCCGCGGGCGAGGCCGGGAGCACGCTCAGCAGTCCGAGTGCGAGAGTGCCGACCGCGGCGTACGCCGCACGCCTCCATCGAAGTTGCATGCCCATGTCATACCTTTCGCCGAGGTGTGCTCCGGTCGCCCTGGTGGGGGGTCGAAAGAGTTGTGTTCACCCGTTGTTTTAAGGCGCGAGCAAAGGCCCGTCAAGACTTTGGTATGGACCAATTCCGGGAGGCTCGGGTGTGGCCGAGATCCCGGCGGTCCCGGTGTGGCCGGAAAGCGGTGGGCCCCCGCCCCGGCGTGTGAACGCCGGGGCGGGGGCCCTTTCCTGCGATCGGCTCAGACTCCGGCCGGTTCGGGGGACTTGTCCTCGTCACCGACGGCGCTCTCGCCGGACTCGCCCGGCTCGGCGTTCTCCGCCGCCGGCTCCCGCTTCGCCGCCCGCTTCTTCGCCCGGCGCTCCTTGCGCAGTTCGAGCATCGCGTAGAGCGTCGGAACGAGCAGCAGCGTCAGCAGCGTCGATGTGATGAGACCGCCGATCACGACCACCGCGAGCGGCTGCGCGATGAAGCCGCCCTCACCGGTCACGCCCAGCGCCATCGGCAGCAGCGCGAAGATCGTCGCCAGCGCCGTCATCAGGATCGGGCGAAGCCGGTGCCGGCCGCCCTCGATCACGGCCTCGACCACGCCATGACCCTGTGCGCGGTACTGGTTGATGAGGTCGATCAGCACGATCGCGTTCGTCACCACGATGCCGATGAGCATCAGCATGCCGATCATCGCGGGAACACCCATCGGGGTACCCGTGACGACGAGCAGGCCGATCGCGCCGGTCGCCGCGAACGGGATCGACACCAGCAGGATCAGCGGCTGGACCAGCGAGCGGAACGTCGCCACCAGCAGCATGAAGACGATCGCGATCGCCGCGAGCATCGCCAGGCCGAGGTTCTTGAACGCGTCGCTCTGGTCCGACGAGACACCGCCGATCGACGCCGTGGCACCGGCGGGCAGCTTCAGCGTCTTGAGCTTCGCCGTGAGGTCCGCGCTGACCGCGCCGGTGTTGTCGCCGGTCGGCTTGGCCGTGATCGTGGCGGCCCGCTGGCCGTCGATCCGGGTCATCGCGACCGGTCCGTCGACCAGCTTCACGTCGGCGATGTCACCGAGCTTCACCGCGCCGAGCCGCAGCCCGCGCAGCTCCTGGAGCGTGCCGACCGGCTCGGCGGTCTTGATGACCACGTCCCGCTCGGTGTTGTCCAGGATCGCCTTGCCGGTGGTCGTGCCGCGCACCGCCTGGGTGACGGCCGCGCCGAGCGTGGCCTCGTTGAAACCGGCCGCCGCCGCCTTGGAGTTGGCGGTGACCGAGATGCGCGGCACGCTCTGGGAGAGGTCGCTCGTGACGTCGGTGACGTCGTCGAGCTTGGCCACCTCGTCGCGGACCTGGCCGGCCGCCTTGCGCAGGACGTCGCCGTCCGCCGCCTTCACGACGACCTTGAGGTCCTGGCTGCCGAACCCGTTGCCGGCCGAGACCGTGAGGGTGCCGGCGCCGGAGAGCCCGCCGAGCCCCTTCTCGATACGGGCCTGGACGTCCTTGGAGGACGCGGAGTCCTCCAGCATGACCTGGTACGACGCCTGGTTGGTGTCCGTACCGCCGCCGAAGGCCGCCAGGAAGCCGGACGAACCGATGGTGACCTGGTAGTCCTTGACGCCCTTGACGCCCGCGAGGACCTTCTCGACCTTCCGCGTCTGCGTGTCGGTCGCGGCCAGGCTGGTGCCCGGCTTCAACGCCTGCTTGACGGTGAGGACTTCCTGCTCGCCCTGGTCGAAGAAGTTCGTCTTCAGCAGGGGCGCCATACCGAACGTGCCGACGAGGATGGCGGCCGCGATCAGCACGCTGGTCAGCCGGCGACGGGTCGCGAAGCGCAGGACGGGGACGTAGAAGCGCTGCAGACGGCTGCGCTCCTCCTTCTCCTCGGCCAGGCGCCGGGCCTCCTCGGCGTCCGCCGGGGTGCCCTTGGGAGCGCGCAGGAACCAGTACGAGAGCACCGGGACGACCGTCAGCGAGACGAGCAGGGACGCGAGGAGCGCCGCCGTGACCGTCAGGCTGAAGGAGCCGAACAGTTCGCCGACCATGCCGCCGGTCAGACCGATCGGCAGGAAGACGGCGACCGTGGTGAGCGTCGAGGAGGTGACCGCGCCGGCCACCTCGCGCACCGCCGTGAGGATCGCCTCCTGGCGCTCCTCGCCGTACCCGAGGTGCCGCTTGATGTTCTCCAGGACGACGATCGAGTCGTCGACGACCCGGCCGATCGCGATGGTGAGCGCGCCCAGCGTCAGCATGTTGAGCGACAGGTCACGGGTCCACAGCACGACCAGGGCCAGCACCACGGACAGCGGGATGGACACCGCGGTGACCAGCGTCGAACGCACCGACGCGAGGAAGAGCAGGATGACCAGGACCGCGAAGAGCAGGCCGAGGGCGCCCTCGGTGGTCAGCCCGTGGATGGACTTGGAGACCGCCGGGCCCTGGTCGCTGACGACGGTGATCGCCGATCCCGTGCCCAGGTCGGCCCGCAGGCCGGGCAGCTTCTTCTTGACCGCGTCGGAGATGGCGACCGCGCTGCCGTCGTGGGACATGGTGACGGTCACCGCGAGGCTCGGGCGGCCGTCGGTACGCGTGATGGAGTCGGCCTTGGCCTCCTCCTGCTTGACGGTGGCGACACTGCCGAGGCGCACGGGCTTCTTGCCGGGCAGCCCCGTGACCATCAGGTCCTGGATCTGCTTCAGCGAGGTGAAGCCGCCGCCGACCCGCACGGTGCGGTTGCTGCCGCCCTCGTCGAACGAGCCGGCCGGAACGGTCGCCCCGCCCGCCTGGAGCGTCTGGCCGAGGGCGGCCGTGGTGAGACCCGCCTGCGCCATCTTCTTGTCATCGGGCGTGACGGTGACCTGGAGGTCCCGCACACCGGCGACATCGACCCGGCCGACGCCGTCGATGCCCTCGAGGGTGGGGACGACCGTGCGGTCGAGCCGGTCGGCCAGGGCCTGCTGGTCCTGGCCGGAGGTGACGGCGAGGACGACGGTCGGGATGTCGTCCGTCGAACCGGCGATGACCTGCGGGTCGACGCTGTCGGGGAGCTGGGCGCGGGCCCGGTTGACGGCCTGCTGGACGTCGGCGACGAGCTGCTTGGTGTCGTTGCCGTAGTCGAAGGACGCCATGATGACGGCGTTGCCCTCGCTCGCGGTGGAGGTGACACCGGTGATGCCGTCGACGGCCTGGAGGCTGTTCTCGACGGGCTCGACGACCTGCTTCTCGACCACATCCGGAGACGCACCCTGGTACGGCGCGAGCACGGACACCACGGGCAGTTCGATGGTGGGCAGCAGCTGCTGCTTGAGCTGGGGGATCGCTATCGCCCCGAAGACGAGCGCGATGATCGACATCAGCCCTATGAGGGCCCGCTGCGCGAGGCTGAATCTGGACAGCCAGGACATGGGTGGTGGGTCTCTCTTCTGTGGTTCGAGCGGAATGCGGGGGACGGGGGAACTCCCCACGTCACACCCTGGTCCATGAACGGGCGACGATCCGTAGCCCCTGGGTCCATTTCCTAACCGGGAACCTACTCCAGGCGCAGTACGCCCAGGTAACGCTCAGTCCACCCTCGGGCGTACCAGACCGGACTCGTACGCGATGACGACCAGTTGTGCCCGGTCACGGGCGCCGAGCTTGGCCATGGCGCGGTTGACGTGTGTCTTCACCGTGAGCGGACTCACTTCGAGACGCTCGGCGATCTCGTCGTTGGAGTGGCCCGCGGCGACCTGGACGAGCACCTCGCGCTCGCGCCCGGTGAGCGCGTCGAGCCGCTCGGCGCGGGCGGTCCCGCGTCCGTCGTCGGCGCCGTCGCCCTGCGCGAGGAACCTGGCGATCAGCCCCTTGGTCGCCGCCGGGGACAGCAGCGCCTCACCGCCGGCCGCGATCCGGATGGCGTTCAGCAGTTCCTCGGGCTCGGCGCCCTTGCCGAGGAATCCGGACGCGCCGGCCCGCAGCGACTGCACGACGTACTCGTCGACCTCGAAGGTCGTCAGCATCACGACCCGGACGTGCGCGAGGCCCGGGTCGGCGGTGATCAGCCGGGTGGCGGTGAGGCCGTCGGTCCCGGGCATCCGGATGTCCATCAGCACCACGTCGGCCCGCTCGTCCCGGGTCACCGCCACGGCCTGGGCGCCGTCGGACGCCTCGCCCACGACCTCCATGTCGGGCTCCGAGTCGACCAGCACACGGAACGCGCTGCGCAGCAGCGCCTGGTCGTCGGCGAGCACGACACGGATGGTCATACGGGGTCCCCCAGCGCAGGCGTGCGGTTCTCGACCGGAAGGATCGCATGGACGCGGAAGCCGCCCCCGTACCGGGGACCGGCCGTGCAGCTCCCGCCGATCGCGGTGGCCCGTTCCCGCATGCCGAGCAGCCCGTGGCCGCCGCCCTCGTCGTCGCCGGTGTCCTGTCCGGGCGGGTTTCCGGGCCCGTTGTCGAGGACGGTCACCTCCACCATCGGCCCGACCCGGACCACGCTGACCTCGGCCTTCGCCCCGGGGCCCGCGTGCTTGCGCACATTGGTCAGGGCCTCCTGGATCACCCGGTACGCGGCGAGGTCGGCGGCCGCGGGCAGCACGGTGCCGGCGTCGGAGCGGGCCACCTCGACGGGGAGCCCCGCGTTGCGGAAGGTGTCCGCGAGTTCGTCGAGCCGGGCCAGCCCGGGGGCGGGCTCGGTCGGGGCCTCGGGGTCGCCGGACTGGCGCAGCAGGCCCACGGTGGCGCGCAGTTCGTTCAGCGCCGACCGGCTGGCCTCCCGCACGTGGGCGAGCGCCTCCTTGGCCTGGTCCGGGCGCTTGTCCATCACATGGGCGGCCACTCCGGCCTGCACGTTGACCAGGGCGATGTGGTGGGCGACGACGTCGTGCAGATCGCGGGCGATCCGCAGCCGCTCCTCGGCGACCCGGCGGCGCGCCTCTTCCTCGCGGGTGCGTTCGGCCCGTTCGGCCCGTTCCCTGATCGCGTGCACGAAGGCGCGCCGGCTGCGGACGGCGTCGCCCGCCGCGGCGGCCATGCCGGTCCAGGCGAACACGCCGAGGTTGTCCTGCGCGTACCAGGGCAGCGGCCCGGCGAGCATCGCGACCGCCGTGAGGACCGTCATGGTGACCAGGCCGACGCGCCAGGTCGTGGGGCGGTCGGTGGCCGAGGCCACGGTGTAGAGGGCGACGACGGCGGACATCGCGACGGGGGCGCGGGGGTCGGCGGTCACCAGCTCCACCAGGGAGACGGCGACGGTCGCCGCGAGGACCTTCATCGGGGCGCGGCGGCGGAAGACCAGGGCCGCGGAGCCGAGGACCATGAGGGCGAGGCTGAGGGCGTCCGGGGTGCGGGCGCCCCAGGTCGTGCCGTCGGCCCCGTGCGGGTCGACGAAGGAGCCGGCCATCATGCTGACCAGGACGCCCGAGGCGAGGCCGGCGTCCAGGGCGAGGGGGTGGGCCCGCAGCCAGTCCCTCATGCGCTCCAGGGTGCTCACCCGCCCAACGGTACGGGGCCCCGCCGGGCCTGAACCCACCCGGTACGGCCCCGCCCGACCCCGCTCGGGAAGCCGCTCAAGCGGCTCGGGAAGGTGGGCGGGCCGCGTTCCCTTCCGTGGGGAAGGGGCGCGGGTTCAGCCGGGGATCAGGCCGTCGTCGCTCAGCATGTCCCGGACCTCGTCGAGCGTGGCGTCCGGAGACGGGAGGATGAGCTCCGACGGCTCCAGGGCGTCGTCGGGGAGCGGGGTCCCGGCGCGGCGCACCGCGTCCAGAAGCGCTCCCAGCGTGCGGCGGAAGCCGGACTCGTCACCCCTCTCCATTTCGGCGAGCAGCTCGTTGTCCAGCTTGTTCAGGGTGGTGAGGTGGCCGTCGTCCAGCCTCACCTGCCCCTCCCCCATGATCCGTACGATCATGTCGCCCTCCTCAGGCGTGGGCCCGGTAGGTCACTGCTTGTCGAAGCGCGGAGTGTCCTGGGGCTGCGACGACGGCTGGGACTTGCCCGTGCCGCCCTCGATGGCCTGCTGCTGCGCCGACGAGCCGCCGGCCAGCTCCGCCTTCATGCGCTGAAGCTCCAGCTCCACATCAGTACCACCGGAGAGCCGGTCCAGCTCGCTCTGGATGTCGTCCTTGGCCAGCCCGGACTGGTCGTCGAGGGCTCCGGACGCGAGCAGCTCGTCGATCGCGCCGGCCCGCGCCTGGAGCTGCGCGGTCTTGTCCTCGGCCCGCTGGATGGCCATGCCGACGTCGCCCATCTCCTCGGAGATGCCGGAGAAGGCCTCTCCGATCCGGGTCTGCGCCTGGGCCGCCGTGTACGTGGCCTTGATCGTCTCCTTCTTCGTACGGAAGGCGTCGACCTTGGCCTGAAGCCGCTGGGCCGCGAGGGTGAGCTTCTCCTCCTCGCCCTGCAGGGTCTGGTGCTGCGTCTCCAGGTCCGTGACCTGCTGCTGGAGGGCTGCGCGGCGGGACAGCGCCTCACGGGCCAGGTCCTCGCGGCCGAGCGCGAGGGCCTTGCGGCCCTGGTCCTCCAGCTTGGAGGACTGGTTCTGGAGCTGGTTCAGCTGCAGTTCGAGACGCTTGCGGCTGGTCGCCACGTCGGCGACACCGCGCCGGACCTTCTGGAGCAGCTCCAGTTGCTTCTGGTATGAGTAATCGAGGGTTTCGCGCGGGTCCTCGGCCCGGTCAAGGGCCTTGTTCGCCTTCGCGCGGAAGATCATCCCCATACGCTTCATGACACCGCTCATGGGCTTCGCGCGCCCCCTTCTGACGGACTCCAGCTCCAGGTACTGCAACAGGACCCACAGTACGGGCCCTGCATCCATTACCGCACTGTTCGGGGACGGATGCGCTCATCCCCAAGGACGACTGCGCCCACCACCGCTCCGGCGTGAGGAGTAGGTGCCACCCGGGGGCCACCCGGAGCGACATCCCCTCTGTCCCACTACAGACGCACGGTGTTGCCGGATCGTTCCCCACTCGATCGACGTCCATGCCCGCCGACCCCGTACCCTTGGGTTTTGTGTTCCGTAGCCGCGCGAAGGAAGAGAAGGCCCCCGCCGACAAGGCGGCGGTGACCGACTCCAAAGTGACCCGTGACCCTCAGGCCCCCAAGGGCCGCCCCACGCCGAAGCGCAGTGAGGCCCAGACCCAGCGCCGCAGCGTCGCCCAGACGCCGACGACGCGCAAGGAGGCGGCCAAGCGGCAGCGTGACGACCGCCGTGTCCAGATGGAGCGCCAGCGCCAGGCGCTGGCCAACGGCGACGAGCGCTACCTGCCCGCTCGCGACAAGGGCCAGGTACGCCGGTTCGCGCGTGACTTCGTGGACTCGCGGTTCTGCATCGCCGAGTTCTTCCTGCCACTGGCCGTGGTCATCCTCGTCCTGAGCGTGGTGCCGAACGTCGCGCTCAAGAACGTCGCGCTGCTGCTGTGGGCGGTCATCATCGTGATGATCGTGGTCGACTCGGTCCTCATCGCGGTCCGTCTGCGGAAGCGGCTGGCCACGCGCTTCCCCGACCAGCCCACGAAGGGCGCGGTGCGCTACGCGCTGATGCGCACTCTCCAGATGCGTCGACTCCGGCTTCCGAAGCCGCAGGTCAAGCGCGGAGAGCGGCCCTGAGCACGACGTCATTCTCCGGGGGCGCGGCGGATGCCTGGCTGAGCAAGCTGGGCGGGCTGCGGAATGTCGTACGACAGGAGCTGGTGGCCCGGCAGCTCGACGAGCAGATAACCGGGCGGTACCCGGTGGGGCAGCGCCTGCGGGTGCTGGACGTCGGGACCGGGCAGGGCACCCAGGCCCTGCGGCTCGCCCGCGCCGGCCACCAGGTGACCGGGCTCGAACAGGACCCGGCGATGCTGTCCGTGGCCCGGCAGGCGCTGGCCGCCGAGCCCGAGGGCATCCGCGGCCGGGTGCGCCTCATCGAGGGTGACGGGCGCGAGACCGGCGTGCACTTCCTGCCGGGCAGTTTCGACGTGGTGCTGTGCCATGGCGTCCTGATGTACGTCGAGGACCCGGACGCGCTGCTGGCGGGCCTGGCACGGATGCTGGCCCCGGGCGGGCTGCTGTCGGTGCTGGTGCGCAACGCCGACGCGCTGGCCATGCGGCCCGGACTCGGCGGGGACTGGCCGTCGACGCTGGCCTCGTTCGACACCACCGCGTACACGAACCGGCTGGGACTCGACGTCCGGGCCGACCGGCTCGCCACATTGACCGGCACGCTCGCCGGGATCGGTGCGCCGCTGCACGCCTGGTACGGGGTGCGGGTGTTCACGGACACGGCGGCCGACGGCGCGCCGGTTCCGCCGGACGCGGAGACGCTGCTGGCCGCGGAGGAGCGGGCCGGGCGGACGGATCCGTACCGTCAGGTGGCGGCGCTGCTGCACCTGTGCGGTGTGCGGGGCTGACCCCCCCCCTCTCCGGGCGGGTCCGGGACGACCCCTTCGGGGCGGGACGGAACGACCCGGGCGGGCCCCGGACGCTCCGGGGCCACCGGGACTCCCGGCCCGGCAGAGCCGAAGGCCGACCCGCCCCCGGCGAACCCGGCCGGCTGCCGTCCCCCGCGGAACCGGACGACGGCCCCGACCTGTCGTGCCCGGCAGGGGCGGACGACGAGGGGCCGACCTGGCGGTGACGGGTTGCCTGGGTGTGCCGTGTTGTCGCTCGGGTGGGCGCCGGGGCGGGCGGTGACGGGTTGCCGGGGTGTGGCCCGGCAACCCCTACCGGCCTACTCCGGTTCGGCGTGCAGGCTCATCGGACCGTAGATCTGCGTGCTGTCCTCGAAGAGGAACACCTGGTCCGCGCCGCCCGCCAGAAGGTCCTTCCACACCTCACCGATCCAGGACTCGGCATCGCCCTGGGTGGTGAACTCCTCGGGCTGCACCGCGGGTTGGACCTCTGTCCCGTCGGACTTCTCGAACCGCCACGTCCATGCCGCCATGTACGCCTCCAAGGTGTGAGCACACTGCACAGCGGAAGCCGGACAAGATCCGTCTCCCGTCAGAAGCCTAGCCGGACGCGCAAGACCTGCGGGGACACGCAAAAATCGGCGACGTGGAACTGACTCTGCTCGGCACCGGTGCCCCCGCGGGCCTGCCCCGCCCCGACTGTCCCTGCGCCGCCTGCGCGACCGCGCTCGGCGAGAGGGCGCGGGCGGCCACCGCGCTGCTCGTGGACGGCACACTGCTCCTCGACCTCACCCCCGGCGCCGCGTTCGCGGCCGCCCGCGCCGGACACTCGCTGGGCGGCGTACGGCAGGTACTGCTCTCGCACCCGCACGACGGACCCGCCGTGGAGGTGCCGGCCGGGCTCCCGCAGCCCGGCCGGGTGCCCGACGGACGGGAGTTGGCGCTGCTGACGGGACACCGGGTACGGGCGGTGCCGATGGACGCGCCCGGCACCGGGTACGCGGTGACCGGCCCGGACGGGCGGCGGCTGCTGTACCTGCCGCCGGGTGCGGCCCCGGCCGGTCTGGACGAGAAGGGCGACGCCTACCACATGGTCCTGCTCGACGTGGTGGGACGTCCTGACGCCCTGGCGAAGCTGCGCGCGGTGGGCGCGGTCGACCCGACGACGGACGTGATCGGCGTACACCTCGACCATGACGTGCCGCCGGGCCCCGAACTGCGGCGGCGGCTGGCCGCGGCGGGCGCGCGGGCCGTGCCCGACGGGACGACGCTCGACGTGGGTGTCTACGAGGACGTACCCGATGTGCCACGCAGGACGCTGGTGCTCGGCGGAGCGCGTTCGGGCAAGTCGGTGGAGGCGGAACGGCGGATGGAGGCCTTCCCCGACGTCGTGTACGTCGCCACGGGAGGGTCCCGCAACGGGGACTGCGAGTGGGCGCAGCGCGTCAGCGCCCACCGTGAGCGGCGGCCCGGTTCCTGGCGCACCCTCGAAACCTGCGACCTCGTGCCCCTCCTCGCGGAGGACGGCCCGCCCCTGCTCGTGGACTGTCTCTCGCTGTGGCTGACGGACGCCATGGACACGGTGAACGCCTGGGACGACGCCGAGTGGTCCGGTGGAGGCGAACGGGCCCTGCGCGCCCGGGTGGAGGAGCTCGTCGGCGCGGTCCGGGCCACCCGTCGCACGCTCGTCGCCGTCTCCAACGAGGTCGGCTCGGGCATCGTCCCCGCCACCGCCTCCGGGCGCCGCTACCGCGACGAACTCGGGCGGCTGAACGCGGGGTTCGCCGGGGAGTGCGAGCACGTGCTGCTGGTGGTGGCGGGTCAGGCCCTGAAGCTGCGGGGCTGACCCGGCCCGCCCTCGCTCCCCCCTTCCCCCGTCCCGGGTGGTCGTCTCAGGGTTCCTTGCGGGCGACCACGCGGTACGCGTTCGAGAAGCGGGTGCGGCGGAGCAGGGGGGCCATCAGCCGGTCCAGCGCGGCGGTCGAGGCGAGGAGCGGGGCCGACGCCCGGGTCAGGGCCAGGCGCGCGGTGCGCTGGAGCGGGGTCGGGGGTGCCGGACGCCAGGGGGCGTCGAGTCCCGGGAGGACGCGGCCGAGGGCCAGCGCGAGGGCGCCCGAGAGGTCGTCGGGGATGTGCGGCTCCCTGCGGTCCGTCGCGACGACCACGCAGCCGAGGGATTCGAGCTCGCCGAGCAGATTGGGCAGCGGCATGAGGTGCAGATGGCGCGGCTGGCCGTACGCCACCCACCACTTGCCGAGCAGCAACCCGAACGCGCAGTCGGGGTCGGGCACTTCGACGAGGAGATGTCCGCCGGGGCGCAACACCTCCAGCGCGGCGCGCAGTTCCTGGCGCGGGTCGGGTGTGTGCTCCAGATGGTGGAACATGCTCACGACGTCGTAGCGGGCGCGCAGCCGCTCGGCGATCCGCGGGTCGGTGAGCCGCCCCACGTGCGCCTCCTCCACCCGCCCCGCCGCCCGCGCCTTCTCGACGCGCCGCGTCGGGTCGAGCCCGTCGAAGGACGTGTACGGGTGGACCTCCTTGGCCGCCGCCGGGAAGTACCCGTGCCCGGTGCCGATGTCCAGCCAGCTCTCCGGTTCCGGGAAGGGCAGCATGGCGCGGGCCGCCGCGAGGTGGCGTCCGGCTCCGCCGCGGGCGCCGAGCAGCCGTTCGGCGAGGCTGTCGTGGGCGTCCGCGGGGAGGTCGCGGAGGTCCCGGTGGTAGAAGGCCAGCCCTTCGGGGGTGAGCCGGGGGTTCTGGAAGGCGTGGGCGCAGTCCCCGCATTCGTCGACGACGAAGGTCCCCGGTTTGCGCTGCCGCAGATCCGGCGTACGCAGCCGGGTGCGCAGGCGCTTCGAGCCGCACCAGGGGCAGTCGGCGCGCCGCGGCTCGTGGAACCGGGCGGTGCCCTGGGCGAGTTCGGCCGCGTAGGCGGCACGGCGTTCGGCGACCGGCTGTGGGGTGGGAGGCATGGGTGCTCCTGTCGGGGACGAGCCGTACGACAATCCGACACAAACGGTACGTATGTGAAAGAGATCCGGAGCGCAACGACGTGGCGCGGACGTGTTCGATCGCTGCCGGTACTGTTCGGCGAATGAGCTCGCTTAATCTCGACGACTTCACCGATCTGATCGAGCGTCCCGACGGTGGCGTACGCCGTGACGCCGAGGCGTACCGGGAGCGCCGGATCGTGCCGCCCGGGGCGCTGGGCCGCCTCGACGACCTGGGTGAGTGGCTGGCGGCGGCGCAGTCCGCGGTACCGGTGCGGCCGATCGAGCGTCCGCGTGTGGTGCTGTTCGCGGGGGACCACGGGATCGCCGCCCTCGACGTGTCGGCGCGTCCCGCGGGCAGTGCCGGCCTGCTGGTACGGGCGGTCCTGGAGGGCGCGAGCCCCGCGTCGGTGCTGGCGCGCAGGCTCGGTGTGCCGGTGCGGGTGATCGACATGGCGCTGGAGGCCGATCCCGAGGGGTTCCCCGACGAGGTCGTGCGGCACCGGATCCGGCGCGGTTCGGGCCGGATCGACGTCGAGGACGCGATGACCCTGGAGGAGGCGGAGGCCGCGTTCCGGGCCGGGGTCGCCATCGCCGACGAGGAGGCGGACTCCGGTACGGATCTGGTGGTGCTCGGCGACATCAGCGTGGGCGGGACCACGGCGGCGGCGGTCCTGGTCGCGGCGCTGTGCGGGACCGACGCGTCCGTCGTCACCGGGCGGGGCGGGCGGCCCATCGACGACCTCGCGTGGATGCGCAAGTGCGCCGCGGTGCGCGACGCCCTGCGGCGGGCCCGGCCCGTGCTCGGGGACCAGCTCCAGTTGCTCGCGACGGTGGGCGGGGCCGACCTGGCGGCGATGACCGGGTTTCTGCTGCAGAGCGCGGCGCGGAAGATGCCGGTGATTCTCGACGGGGTCGTGTCGGCCGCGTGTGCGCTGGTCGGACAGCGGGTCGCGTTCCGCGCGCCGGACTGGTGGCTGGCCGGACAGCGCAGCGGGGAACCGGCCCAGGCCAAGGCGCTGGACCGGATGGCCCTCGAACCGCTGCTCGACCACGGGGTGACGGTGGGGGAGGGTGCGGGCGCCCTGCTCGCCCTGCCCCTGGTCCAGGCCGCCGCGAGCCTCGCCGCGGACCTGCCGGAGGCCCCGTCCCCGGAGACGGCGCCCGCAGCCGAGCCCAAGCCGGAGTCCGAGCCCGTCGCCGCGTCCGACACCGAGCCCGAGCCCGGCTCCCAGCCCGAGGCCTGACAGGCCTGGCAGGCCGGACACCGGGTCAGACCCCGGCCCGTAAGGCACATCCAGGCCCGCCACCGACTCGCCCCCCGGGCAGGGCAAGCGGCGGACCGGCCCCGAGCCCGACCCCGAGGGCCCCGAGGACGCACCCCGTACGACCCAGGCACCCCGAACCCACCGGGGAGAGCCACCAACCGGCGTCGGCCCGGTGCCGTGAGGTCCGGGCGAGACGGCCCGGTGCCGTGAGGTCCGGACGGGACGGCCCGATGCCCTGAGGTCCGGACGGGACGGCCCGATGCCCTGAGGCCCGGACGGGACGGCCCGATGCCCTGAGGCCCGGACGGGACGGCCCGATGCCCTGAGGCCCGGACGAGACGGCCCGATGCCCTGAGGTCCGGACGGGACGGCCCGATGTCCTGAGGCCCGGGCGAGACGGGCCGGTGTCCTGAGGCCCGGACGGGACGGGGCGATGTCCTGAGGCCCGGACGGGACGGCCTGATGCCCTGAGGTCCGGGTGAGGCGGGCCGGGACGGTGAGGTCCGGGTGAGGCGGGCCGGGATGGTGAGGACCCGCTGCGCGGTGGGGCAGCGCCCGCACTGCCACTCCCCCGCATGGGCCACGCCGCCCCATATCATCGCGCTTTATGGGAGATGCCCGAATTGCCGCTGACCAGGAACGGGCGTCGGCCCGCCGGAGTGACGGGGACCGGCGGTCCACGGCTTCCTCTCGGCGGTCCGCCGCCTTCGCCGTGTGGTACCTGCGCGCGGTCACGTTCATCAACTTCCTGAGCGCCGCCTGGGTGTCGCTCGGACAGGACGTACGACGGCACAACACCGAGAACTACTTCACGCCGTACCTGCTGACCGCGGGATTCGCCTCCGGTGTGTTCACGATGTTCCTGGCCATCACGATGCGGCGACGCAAGCGGGCCGCGTGGATCCTCAACTCCGTGCTCAGCGGGCTGTTCCTGCTGCTGTTCGCCGTCGCGATGGCGTTCCCTGAGATCCGCCGGTACGGACAGAACTGGATCTCGCTCGTCCTGACCGCCGCCTTCGTGGGGTCCCTCGTCATCGGCCGCCGGGAGTTCTACGCCAAGGGCGACCGCTCGAACCCGAAGCTCGCCGCGGCCGTCGCGGTCGGCGGTCTGCTGGTCACCTCACTGCTCGCCGCGCTGCTCGTCACGGTCACCAACGACGCGCACGACGCGCACCGTTCGACCTTCCTGGACCGCTGGCGCTACGGCACCCTGCGGCTCGTCTCGGTCGCCGCCGACGACTCCCACTATCCCGGGATCGCGACACCGAACTGGGTCAACGTCACCATCAACGTGCTCAGCACCCTGCTGGTGCTCGCCGTGCTCTTCGCGGCCTTCCGTTCCCGGCGCGCCGTCGACCCGCTCACCGAGGACGACGAGAAGCGACTGCGCGCGCTGCTCGACCGCAACGGCGACCGGGACTCCCTGGGCTATTTCTCGCTGCGCCGGGAGAAGAGCGTGGTCTGGTCGCCCACCGGCAAGGCGGCGGTGGCCTACCGCGTGGTGGGCGGGGTCTCCCTGGCGAGCGGCGATCCCATCGGCGACCCCGAGGCGTGGCCCGGAGCGATCGAGCCCTGGCTCGCCGAGGCCCGGGAGCACGGCTGGATCCCGGCGGTGATGGGCGCGAGCGAGGAGGCGGGCACGGTCTACTCCCGGCATGGACTCGACGCCCTCGAACTGGGTGACGAAGCCCTCGTCGAGACCGCCGAGTTCACCCTCGAAGGACGGGCCATGCGTACCGTCCGGCAGGCCTACAACCGGGTCAAGCGGGCCGGGTACCGGGTGCGCATCCGCCGCCATGAGGACATCCCGGCCGCCGAGATGGCGTATCTGCTGGCGCGCGCGGACGACTGGCGCGACGGCGCGACCGAACGCGGCTTCAGCATGGCGCTCGGCCGGCTCGGCGACCCCGAGGACGGACAGTGCGTGATGCTCGAATGCACGGACTCCGAGGGCGAGTTGAGGGCGGTGCTGTCCTTCGTGCCATGGGGGCCGCAAGGGCTCTCGCTCGACCTGATGCGGCGTGACCGTGACGCGGAGAACGGGCTGATGGAGTTCATGGTGATCGAACTCCTGCGGCGCGCCCGGGAGATCGAGATCACTCAGGTCTCGCTCAACTTCGCCATGTTCCGTTCGGTCTTCGAACGTGGCGCGCGTCTCGGCGCGGGTCCGGTACTGCGGCTGTGGCGCTCGCTGCTCAGCTTCTTCTCGCGCTGGTGGCAGATCGAGTCGCTGTACCGGGCCAACGCCAAGTACCGGCCCATCTGGGAGCCGCGGTTCCTGCTCTTCGAGAAGAGCGCGGACCTGCTGCGCATCGGTGTCGCGTCCGCGCGCGCCGAGGGGTTCCTGGAGGCGCCGGGCCTGCCGAAGTGGCTGCACCGCAAGCACCTGGAGTCGCACAGATGAGACGGACCGGACCGACGGGACCGGCGAGACCCGACGTGAGGAGAGCCGTGGGGACCACCGGATGAGCACCGTCGCCCGCTGGGCCCGCGCGGAGTGGGGTCTGCTGTACGCCACCGTACGCCGGGCCCTGACGGCGAACGGTCTGCGGGCGGTCCCGATGACGCTCGGCGCGGTGTGCCTGACGGCCGGGCTCCAGTTCGTGCAGAACCAGTCGTGGGGCTATCAACTGGTGCAGAACACCGGCGCGGTCCGGGCCGAGGACCCGCTGTGGCTCGCCCTGCTCCGCACTCCGCTCTCGCTGTTCGTCCCGGCGCTGGATCTGCCCGTGTGGGGCGCGCTCGCGCAGATCCTGGTCGTCTTCGGGATCGCCGAGATCTGTCTGGGCTGGTGGCGCACGCTCGTCATCGCGTACGTCGCCACGCTGGCCGGGACGCTGTACGCCCGCGTCGGCATCGCGCTCGGACCGCATCGCCCGCTGGGGCTGCCCGGGGCGGACGCGCTGATCGTCGACACCGGTCCGTCGGCGGCCGTGGTGGGCCTGGCCGTGTTCCTGGGCTGGCGCTACCGGGCGTACGTGACGGCGGGGGTGGTGATCGGGGCCATGGTGGCCGAGGTGCTGGTCAAGGAGAACCTGGCGGGCAGGGAGCATCTGGCGGCCATCGCGGCGGTGCTGGTGATGTGTTCCCTCTCCGCGGCGCGTCACCGTCGTTCGGGCAGGGAGCGGGCGGGCGCCGGGTCGGGTTTGCCGCCGATCCACTCCTGAACCCTGCGGCTGGGGCCCGCCCAGCGGCGGTCGTGGCGGTAGGCGCGCAGCCTGCACCGGGCGCGGGCGCGCGGGCGACGCCGGTAGAGGCGCTTGGCCCACGGTGAACCGGGCTTGGCCAGCCGGACCGTGCCGATGAGGGCGATGAAGGGAACGATCACCCCGAAGATCGCCATGCGCGTCTTGCCCTTGCTCAGGCAGAGCAGCGCGAAGAGGAAGTTCAGGCCGATGGTCACGATCGCGCTGGCGCGGTCCTGCGCCTCCTGGTTGCTGACGTCGTTGACGCCGAACGGCGAGAAGCCGCTGAGCATCAGACCGACGAGGGCCGCCGTGACCACGACGACCTCGACGCTCTTGCGCCCGGCCTCGGTCCAGTAGACGTCGTCGAGGTGCAGGATCAGCGCGAACTCGTCGAGTACGAGGCCCGTTCCGATGCCGAACACCACGGCACTGGCGCACGCCCCGAACCCGTACCGGCTGCTGGCGACCGCGCCGAAGCCGCCGATCACCGTGAGCACGACGCCGGGCACCACGTGGTGGATGTGCAGATCACCGGCCTTGACGTTGCCGAACGGCCCTTTGCCGGCGCGGATGAGCCGGACGATGACGCGGGTGACCACGAAGGTCACGACGAACGAGGCCAGCGCCAGCAACACCGGGAGCTTCCCGGGCTCGACGACGTTCCGATACAACCAATGACCCATATGTGAACTTTATCCACCGCCGCTGCATCCGCCCTCCGTGCGCCCCGGTAGCCTGCGCCGATGTCCAAGACCGCCTCCGGGGCCTCCCTCGCCGACAGCCTCCGCTTCGCCTTCGGCACCCTGACCGTCCTCCCCGTGAAGGTGACCCGCTGGGACCGCGGCGCGGCACGCGGCGGCATGCTCTGCGCTCCGGTGGCCGGTCTCGTCGTCGGGGCGGGCGCGGCACTGGTGGGCGTGACGCTGCTGGCCATGGGGGCCGGTCCGCTGCTCGCGGCGGTGGCCACCGCCGCGGTGCCGGCCGCGCTCACCCGGGGCCTGCACCTGGACGGTCTCGCCGACACCGCGGACGGGCTGGGCAGCGGCAAGCCCGCCGAGGACGCGCTGCGGATCATGAAGCAGTCGGACATCGGCCCGTTCGGGGTGATCACCCTCCTTTTCGTCCTGCTCGCCCAGGTGGCCGCACTCGCCCAGGCGTACGACGTCTCGTGGGCCAGGGGTGTCCTCGCGGCCGTCGTCTCGGCGACCGCGGCCCGCCTCGCCCTCACGCTCGCCGCCCGCGCCGGGGTGCCCGCGGCCCGTCCGGAGGGCCTGGGCGCGGCGGTCGCGGGCACCGTGCCGCTGCGCGGCGCCCTGCTGGTGGCGGTGGCCGTGACCGGCGCCGCCGCGGGCGCCGGCGCGCTCGTCGGGGCGTACGACCTGGTGCGCGCCGCGGTGGCGGCGGGTACCTCCTGCCTGGCCGCCGAACTGCTGCTGCGGCACTGCACCCGGCGCTTCGGCGGCATAACCGGCGATGTGTTCGGAGCTCTCGCCGAGACGGCGGCGACGACCGCGCTCGTGGTGCTGTCGCTGAGCTGACCACCGGCGGGCCGGCGGCCCGGTGGGTCAGCGGCCCCGGGAACGGCGCTTCCCTGCGCGGCGCCTCCCCCTCGAAGATCCCCCTTCGGGTGGAAACGACGGGAGATCCGTGGAAATCGCGCATGCGCGGTCAACGGCGTGCCCACCGGGCACGCTGAGCGCGTCCCGGATCACCCGGAGTGAGGAACGGAATCCCGGCACGGCGCCACTTGCGGGTGAACCTCCGCGGAAATGAGCGAAACCCGACCCCGAGCGTAGGCTCGTCCCGGGTACTCGCCCGCCCTGTCAGGGGCCCCGGCAAGGACCGCCCCCGAGGACGGATCTAGGGTCAGCCGTCGGGCCCGGTCGACCCAACCCCCACTCGGCCACACGAATATCGATGGAAGCGGAGATCTCACCACCGTGACTGCTCTCACTCTCAGCACCGCCGCAGCGTCCGGTCTGCGGGCCGACGCGATCGTCGTCGGTGTCGCGAAGGGCCCCAAGGGCCCGGTCGTCGCACCGGGCGCCGAGGCCGTGGACAAGGCGTACGACGGCGGGCTCGCCGGAATCCTGGAGACCCTCGGTGCCTCCGGATCCGAGGGCGAGCTGACCAAGCTGCCCTCGCCGTCCGGATTCAAGGCGCCCGTCGTGGTGGCCGTCGGCCTGGGAGCCGTCCCCGAGCAGGACGCCGGCTTCGACGCCGAGGCGCTGCGCCGCGCGGCCGGTGTCGCCGCCCGCGCGCTCGCCGGAGCCAAGAAGGCCGCCTTCGCGCTGCCGATCCAGGACGCCGCCGACGCCGGTGCCGTCGCCGAGGGCGCCCGCCTGGGCGCGTACGGCTTCGACGCCTACAAGGAGACCGGCCGGGGCGACGCCGCCAAGAGCGGCAAGGGTCCGCTCGGTGAGGTGACGCTGCTCGGCGGCAAGCCGCGGGACGCGGCCTACAAGGCGGCCGTCGCGCGCGCCACCGCCGTGACCGAGGAGCTCAACCGCGCCCGCGACCTCGTCAACACCCCGCCGAACGACCTCAACCCGGAGTCCTTCGCCGCCGTCGCCACCGCGGCCGGCAAGGAGCACGGCATCAAGGTGCAGGTGCTCGACGAGAAGGCCCTGGCGAAGGGCGGCTACGGCGGCATCCTCGGCGTCGGCGCCGGCTCGGCCGCCGGTCCCCGCCTGGTGAAGCTGTCGTACACCTCCGCCAAGGCCACCAAGCACCTCGCGTTCGTCGGCAAGGGCATCACCTACGACTCGGGCGGCATCTCGCTGAAGCCCGCCGGGCACAACGAGACGATGAAGTGCGACATGGCCGGCGCCGCCGCGGTCTTCGCCGCCGTGGTCACCGCCGCGCGCCTCGGCCTGGAGGTCAACGTCACCGGCTGGCTCGCCCTCGCCGAGAACATGCCGTCCGGCTCCGCCACCCGTCCGGGTGATGTGCTGCGCATGTACAGCGGCAAGACCGTCGAGGTCCTCAACACCGACGCCGAGGGCCGGCTGGTCCTCGCGGACGCGCTGTGGAAGGCGTCCGAGGAGAAGCCCGACGCGATCGTCGACGTGGCGACGCTGACCGGCGCGATGGTGCTGGCGCTCGGCAACCGCACCTTCGGCGTGATGGCCAACGACGACGCGTTCCGCGCCTCGATCGTCGAGGCCGCCGACGAGGTCGGCGAGGAGTCCTGGCCGATGCCGCTGCCCGAGCACCTGCGCAAGGGCATGGACTCCCCCACCGCCGACCTGGCGAACATGGGCGAGCGCATGGGCGGCGGCCTGGTCGCCGGTCTGTTCCTGCGCGAGTTCGTGGGCGAGGGCATCACCTGGGCGCACCTGGACATCGCGGGCCCCGCGTTCAACGAGGCCGGTCCGTTCGGCTACACCCCCAAGGGCGGTACCGGTTCCGCGGTCCGCACCCTGGTCCGCCTCGCCGAGCTGACGGCGGCCGGCGACCTGGGCTGACCCTCCGTACGGCGAGCGGCCCCGGGCGATTCCCCGCCCGGGGCCGCTCGTTCGGGCGTACGGGGGTTTCGCCCTCGACGAAATCCGCAGGTTCACCCGGCTCCGTACCCCCTCGACGTGATGGATCAGACGTCCCACACCCCGGCCCGGCGTCTCGCTCGCCCTCGACAAGTGCGAAGATGGGTTCTCGGCAGGACAGGGCCCCCACCACAGGGCCGTAGAAAGAGCGGCCGGACACCAGCCGACCGACCGGTCAACCGCCCGTAAGGGACAAAGGTGCCCGGCGTTACGGCGCACATGCATGGAGGACGTGACGTGGCGAACGACGCCAGCACCGTTTTCGACCTAGTGATCCTCGGCGGCGGTAGCGGCGGTTACGCCGCGGCGCTGCGCGGAGCGCAGCTGGGCCTGGACGTCGCCCTGATCGAGAAGGACAAGGTCGGCGGTACCTGCCTGCACCGTGGGTGCATCCCCACGAAGGCCCTGCTGCACGCGGGTGAGATCGCCGACCAGGCCCGCGAGAGCGCGCAGTTCGGCGTCAAGGCCACCTTCGAGGGCATCGACGTACCCGCCGTCCACAAGTACAAGGACGGGGTCGTCTCGGGCCTGTACAAGGGTCTCCAGGGTCTCATCGCGTCCCGCAAGGTGACGTACATCGAGGGTGAGGGCCGTCTGTCCTCCCCGACCTCCGTCGACGTGAACGGGCAGCGCGTCCAGGGCCGCCACGTGCTCCTCGCGACCGGCTCCGTGCCGAAGTCGCTGCCGGGCCTGGAGATCGACGGCAACCGCATCATCTCCTCGGACCACGCCCTCGTCCTGGACCGCGTGCCGCAGTCCGCGATCATCCTGGGCGGCGGTGTCATCGGCGTGGAGTTCGCCTCCGCGTGGAAGTCCTTCGGCGCCGAGGTGACGATCATCGAGGGCCTCAAGCACCTCGCGCCCCTCGAGGACGAGAACTCCTCCAAGCTTCTTGAGCGCGCGTTCCGCAAGCGCGGCATCAAGTTCAACCTGGGCACCTTCTTCTCGAAGGCCGAGTACACCCAGAACGGCGTCAAGGTCACCCTTGCCGACGGCAAGGAGTTCGAGGCCGAGCTGCTGCTCGTCGCCGTCGGCCGCGGCCCGGTCTCGGCCGGTCTCGGCTACGAGGAGCAGGGCGTCGCGATGGACCGCGGCTACGTCCTGGTCGACGAGTACATGCGCACGAACGTCCCGACGATCTCCGCCGTGGGCGACCTCGTCCCGACGCTCCAGCTCGCCCACGTCGGCTTCGCCGAGGGCATGCTGGTCGCGGAGCGGCTGGCGGGTCTGAAGACCGTCCCGATCGACTACGACGGCGTCCCCCGCGTGACGTACTGCCACCCCGAGGTCGCCTCCGTGGGTATCACCGAGGCCAAGGCCAAGGAGATCTACGGTGCGGACAAGGTCGTCGCCCTGAAGTACAGCCTCGCGGGCAACGGCAAGAGCAAGATCCTCAACACCTCGGGCGAGATCAAGCTCGTCCAGGTGAAGGACGGTGCCGTGGTCGGCGTCCACATGGTCGGCGACCGCATGGGCGAGCAGGTCGGCGAAGCCCAGCTCATCTACAACTGGGAAGCGCTGCCCGCCGAGGTCGCTCAGCTCATCCACGCCCACCCGACGCAGAACGAGGCGCTCGGCGAGGCCCACCTCGCCCTCGCGGGCAAGCCGCTGCACGCGCACGACTGATCAGCCCCGGCCGGGTCCTCCCGGCCGTCGGCCGTACCCAGTCCCCGCGTCGAGCAGGGCGCGACGACGACCACAGACTTCCGCACTTCCCCTAGCTCTCGATTCCGATCGAGCAGGGGAGACCCCAATAAGGAGCAACAGAAACCATGCCGGTTTCCGTAACCCTTCCGGCACTCGGTGAGAGCGTCACCGAGGGCACTGTCACCCGCTGGCTGAAGGCCGAGGGCGAGCGCGTCGAGGCCGACGAGCCGCTGCTGGAGGTGTCGACGGACAAGGTCGACACCGAGATCCCCTCCCCCGCCGCCGGCATCCTGGCGTCCATCAAGGTCGCCGAGGACGAGACCGTCGAGGTCGGCGCCGAGCTGGCCGTCATCGACGACGGCACGGGCGCGCCCGCCGCCGCCCCGGCTCCCGCCGCCGAAGCCCCGGCCCCGGCCGCCGCTCCGGCCGCCCCCGCCCCGGTCGCCGAGGCCCCCGCGGCCCCGGCCACGCCCGCGCCCGCCGCCGCCCCCGCCGCTCCGGCCGGTGGCGCCTCCGGCACCGACGTCGTGCTGCCCGCGCTGGGCGAGTCGGTCACCGAGGGCACCGTCACCCGCTGGCTGAAGCAGGTCGGCGAGGAGGTCGCGGAGGACGAGCCGCTGCTCGAGGTCTCCACGGACAAGGTCGACACCGAGATCCCCGCGCCGGTCGCCGGCGTGCTGCTGGAGATCGTCGTCGGCGAGGACGAGACCGCTGAGGTCGGCGCCAAGCTGGCCGTCATCGGCGCTCCGGGCGCGGCTCCTGCCGCCCCCGCTCCGGCCGCCCCGGCGGCCCCCGCCGCGGCTCCGGCTCCGGCCCCCGCCGCAGCTCCGGCCGCCCCTGCCGCTCCGGCTCCGGCTCCGGCCGCCGCCGCCCCGGCTCCGGTCCAGCCGGCCGCTCCGGTCGCGCCCGCCGCCCCGGCCCCCGCGCCGGTGGCCGCGCCCGCCCCCGTCACCCCGGCCCCGGCGCCCGCCGCGACCGCCGGTGACGACGGTGCGTACGTGACCCCGCTGGTGCGCAAGCTCGCCGCCGAGAACGGCGTCGACCTGGCCGCCGTCAAGGGCACCGGCGTCGGCGGCCGTATCCGCAAGCAGGACGTCATCGCCGCCGCGGAGGCCGCCAAGGCCGCCGCCGCTCCGGCCCCGGCCGCCGCCCCGGCCGCCTCCGCCAAGAAGGCGCCGGCCCTTGAGGCCTCCCCGCTGCGCGGCCAGACCGTCAAGATGACCCGCATCCGCAAGGTCATCGGCGACAACATGGTGAAGGCGCTGCACGAGCAGGCGCAGCTGTCCTCGGTCGTCGAGGTCGACATCACCCGCCTGATGAAGCTCCGCGCGCAGGCGAAGGACTCCTTCGCGGCCCGCGAGGGCGTCAAGCTCTCCCCGATGCCGTTCTTCGTGAAGGCCGCGGCCCAGGCGCTGAAGGCCCACCCGGCCGTCAACGCCCGGATCAACGTGGACGAGGGCACGATCACCTACTTCGACACCGAGAACATCGGTATCGCGGTGGACTCGGAGAAGGGCCTGATGACCCCGGTCATCAAGCGCGCGGGCGACCTGAACATCGCCGGTATCTCGAAGGCGACCGCCGACCTGGCGGGCAAGGTCCGGGCGAACAAGATCACCCCGGACGAGCTGTCCGGCGCGACCTTCACCATCTCCAACACCGGCTCGCGCGGCGCGCTCTTCGACACGATCATCGTGCCGCCGAACCAGGTCGCGATCCTCGGCATCGGTGCCACGGTCAAGCGTCCGGCCGTCATCGAGACGGAGGAGGGCACCGTCATCGGTGTCCGCGACATGACCTACCTGACGCTGTCCTACGACCACCGTCTGGTGGACGGCGCCGACGCGGCCCGCTACCTGACCGCGGTCAAGGCGATCCTGGAGGCGGGCGAGTTCGAGGTCGAGCTCGGCCTGTAACCCGCACCACCCCCGCTGAGCACGGCACCCCCGTCCGGACCTCCGGACGGGGGTGCCGTGTTTCCGGACCACCCGGCATCCCACGAGGACACAGGCATGACGAATCGGGATATCACCCGGTACGGGCCCGTACCGCCGGGAACACTCTGACTGCGTGTAAGTCTCGTCTCACCTGCGGGAAAGCGCCGCCAAGCACCCCTCACCGACCGGGGCACGGCCTTATTGTCTAAAGGTCAAACGCCCTCGGGGTTTCGTCGTCTCGCCGCCCCTCCCAAAGGAGCCTTCATGACCGCGCCCGTCGTCCACTCGCTGCGCGAACAGATCCGCGAGCACATCGTGGAGGGGATCGTCAGCGGGCGCTGGAAGCCGGGCGAGCGGATCGTGGAGCGGCGGATCGCCACCGAGCTGGAGGTCAGCCAGACCCCGGTCAGGGAGGCGCTGCGTGAGCTGGAGTCGCTGCGGCTGATCGAGTCGGCGCCGAACAAGGGCGTACGGGTGCGGAACCTGACCGCCGCCGACCTGGAGGAGAGCTACCCCGTACGAGCCGGTCTGGAGGCCATCGCGGCGGAGCTGGCCGCCGGGCGGCTGGCCGAGGACTGCTCCGCCCTCGAACCGCACGTGACGGCGCTGTACGAGGCCGACCGGCTGGCCGACGGCACCGGCCAGGTGCGGCACACCGTGGGGTTCCACCGCGAACTGGTCCGGGCCGCCGGGAACTCCGTCCTCCTGCACACCTGGGAGGGCCTGGGCATCGAGGTCTTCACGGCCCTGTCCATCCGCTGGCTGGGGACCGTGCAGCAGTCGTACGCGGAGGAGCACGAGGCCCTCGTGGACGCCTTCCGTCGGCGCGACCCACTGATCGCGGACCTCGTGAAGGCCCATGTCCTCGGCTGCGCCCCTCGCCCGTGAGGTACGGCCGGACGACGTCGGCGCAGCGGAGCACACCCGCGCTCAACCGTGCTCCCACCTGCGAAAACCGTCGATATTCACGGCACTCGGTGCCTGGCTTCAAGACACCCCGTGCCGACTTTCCGATCTGAAGAGGATTTCCTCCGGAATCCTTTGATCGATCATCGATCAGGGAGTTACAGTCACCGACGGGCTCCTACAAGGGCCCGCCGCCCTGTCCTGCCATAGACCAAGGGCACCCCCCGAACACCCCTTGCCGATGAGGGAACCCCCCTCCGCATCCGGAAGGCGGCGCAATGACCGACCCCACCGCAATCCAGCCGAGCGAGCTCGACCAGCTCCCGGACCGCGACCCCGAGGAGACCGCCGAGTGGCAGGCCTCCCTGGACGCCGTCACCCAGGCGGCCGGGCCGCACCGTGCCGCGTACCTGATGCGCCGCACGCTGGAGCGCGCCGAGGGCAACGGTCTCGCGCTGCCCAAGCTGCTCGAGACCGACTACGTCAACACCATCCCCACCGCCGCCGAGCCCACCGTGGACGGCGACGAGGCGACGGAGTCCAGGATCACCGCGTGGAACCGCTGGAACGCGGCCGCGATGGTGACCCGGGGCGCGAAGCACGGCGTCGGCGGCCACATCGCCACCTTCGCCTCCGCGGCCTGGCTCTACGAGACCGGCTTCAACCACTTCTTCAAGGGCAAGGAGGGTGACGGGTCCGGCGACCAGCTCTACATCCAGGGCCACGCCTCCCCCGGCATCTACGCCCGCGCCTTCCTCGACGGGCGTCTGTCCGAGCAGCACCTGGACAACTTCCGCCAGGAGGCGGGCGGCAACGGCCTCCCGTCGTACCCGCACCCGCGCCGGCTGCCCTGGCTGTGGGAGTTCCCGACCGTCTCCATGGGTCTCGGCCCGCTGTCGGCGATCTACCAGGCCCGCTTCAACCGCTACCTCACCAACCGCGGCATCAAGGACGTCTCGGCGTCCCACGTGTGGGCGTTCCTCGGTGACGGCGAGATGGACGAGCCGGAGTCGACGGCGGCACTCGCACTCGCCTCCCGCGAGGGTCTGGACAACCTGACCTTCGTCATCAACTGCAACCTGCAGCGCCTCGACGGCCCGGTCCGCGCGAACTTCAAGATCGTGCAGGAGCTGGAGGCCCAGTTCCGCGGCGCCGGCTGGAACGTCGTGAAGTCGCTGTGGGGCTCGGCCTGGGACGAGCTGTTCCGGCTCGACACCACGGGCGCGCTCGTCCGCCGCCTGCGCCAGGTACCCGACGCGCAGGTGCAGACGTACCAGACCCGCGACGCCGCCTACATCCGCCAGGACTTCTTCGGCTCCGACCCGGCGCTCGTCGAGATGGCGAAGCTGCTGAGCGACGACAAGATCTTCGAGTGCTTCCACCTCTCGCGCGGCGGTCACGAGGCCCGCAAGGTGTACGCGGCCTACCGCGCCGCCCTCGCCCACAAGGGCGCGCCGACGGTGATCCTGGCCCAGACGGTCAAGGGCCACACCCTCGGTGAGGGCTTCGCGTCGAAGAACGCCAACCACCAGATGAAGAAGCTGTCGACGGACGAGTTCAAGCAGATGCGTGACCTGCTCGAACTGCCCATCTCCGACAGCCAGTTCATCGACGGCGTGGTGCCCTACGGCCACCCGGGCGCCGATTCCCCCGAGGTCCGCTACCTCCAGGAGCGCCGCGCGGCGCTCGGCGGCCCGGCCCCGGCCCGCCGTACGCACGCCGTGGCCCCGCTGCCGGCCTCCGCCGACAAGACGTTCGCGGCCTTCGACAAGGGATCCGGCACGCAGAACCTGGCGACGACGATGGCCTTCGTCCGGCTGGTCAAGGACCTGGTCCGCGACAAGCAGACCGGCCGGCGCTGGGTACCGATCGTCCCGGACGAGGCCCGTACCTTCGGTATGGAGTCGCTCTTCCCGTCGCTGGGCATCTACTCGCCCAAGGGCCAGACGTACGAGCCGGTCGACCGCGACCAGCTGATGTACTACAAGGAGGCCAAGGACGGCCAGATCCTCAACGAGGGGATCACCGAGGCCGGTTCCATGGCGGACTTCATCGCCGCGTCGACCGCGTACTCCACGCACGGCGAAACGATGATCCCCTTCTACATCTTCTACTCGATGTTCGGCTGGCAGCGCACCGCCGACCAGATGTGGCAGCTCGGCGACCAGCTCGGCCGCGGCTTCCTGGTCGGTGCCACGGCGGGCCGTACGACGCTGACCGGTGAGGGTCTCCAGCACGCGGACGGCCACTCCCCCGTCATCGCGGCGACCAACCCGGCGGCGCTGTCCTACGACCCGGCGTTCGCGTACGAGATCGCGGCGATCGTCAAGGACGGTCTGCGCCGGATGTACGGCGAGGCGGCCCCGGGCGAGGACCAGGACGTCTTCTACTACCTGACCGTCTACAACGAGCCGATGCCGCAGCCCGCCAAGCCGGCCGGTGTCGACGAGGGCATCCTCAAGGGTCTGTACCGCTTCAACACGGCGGAGTCGGCGGGCCTGAACGTGGCCGCGGCGAACGCCCCGCGCATCCAGCTTCTCGGCTCCGGCACGGCGATCCACTGGACGCTGGAGGCTCAGCGGCTGCTCGCCGAGGAGTGGGGCGTGGCCGCCGACGTGTGGTCCGCGACCTCCTGGACCGAGCTGCGCCGCGACGCGCTGGAGGCCGACGAGGCCCTGCTGCGCGGCGAGGAGAGGGTGCCGTTCGTCCGCCAGGCGCTGCAGGGCGCCGAGGGCCCGGTGCTCGCGGTCTCCGACTACATGCGCCAGGTCCCGGACCAGATCGCGCAGTGGGTCGAGCAGGACTGGTCCTCGCTCGGCGCCGACGGCTTCGGTCTCTCCGACACGCGTGCGGCGGCCCGCCGTCACTTCGGCGTGGACGCCCAGTCGATCGTCGTCGCGGCGCTGGCGCAGCTCGCCCGCCGCGGTGAGGTCAAGGCGTCCGCGGTGAAGGAGGCCCGGGAGCGCTACGGCCTGTAGTGCTCGGGGTGTGAACCCGGTGAAGGGGTACGGCGACCGCCGTACCCCTTCACTGCTTTTCCCCGCGCCCTCGCGCGGCGGCCTCGCGGGGTCAGCTGCCCGTCCCCGCGTTGTCAGTGGTGCCCGGCATGATGAATCCATGCGTGCCGCTCGTCTGATCAAGATGGTGCTGCTGCTCCAGACCCGTGCGTCGATGACCGCCGCCGAGCTGGCGCGGGAGCTGGAGGTGTCCGAGCGCACGATCACACGGGACGCCCAGGCGCTCTCGGAGGCGGGTGTCCCGGTGTACGCGGACCGGGGCCGGACCGGCGGCTACCGCCTGGTCGGCGGGTACCGGACGCGGCTGACGGGTCTCGCGCGCAGCGAGGCGGAGGCGCTGTTCCTGAGCGGGGTGCCGGGGGCGCTGCGCGAGATGGGCCTCCAGGACACCGCTTCGGCGGCCCGGCTGAAGGTGTCGGCCGCGCTGCTGCCTTCCGTACGGGACGCCTCGCGCTCGGCGGCGCAGCGGTTCCATCTGGACGCGCCCGCCTGGTTCAGCGAGCCCCGGACGCCGGAGCTGCTGCCGGCGGTCGCTGACGCGGTGTGGGACGACCGCCCGGTCAGCGCGCGCTACCGGCGGGGCGAGGCGGAGGTGGAGCGGACGCTCGAACCGTACGGACTCGTCCTGAAGGCGGGCCTCTGGTACCTGTGCGCCCGGGTGGCGGACGCGGAGACCTTCCGGGTGTACCGGATCGACCGGTTCACCGCCGTCGACCTCGGCGCGGAGCGGTTCCGGCGGGACGAGGGATTCGATCTGCCCGGGTTCTGGGAGGAGCGGGCCGAGGAGTTCGCGCGGTCCGTCCTGCGGGCCGAGGTGGTCGTACGGCTGTCCCCGGAGGGCGTACGCCGACTGCCGTACGTCCTTGATCCCGCGTCCGCGAAGGAGGCGCTGCCGACATCCGGCACCCCCGGTGGACAGGACTGGGTGACCCTCACCCTGCCGGTCGAGTCCGAGGAGGTCGCCCGCGTGCAGCTGCGGGGGCTCGGGCCCGAGGTGGAGGTGCTCGCTCCGGCGTCGCTGCGGGCACGTTGCGCCGAGGACGCGGCCGGGTCGGCGGCGCTCTACCGGTGATCGCCGGGCCGGCGGAGTCGCTCCGCGAACGGCCGATTGAAATCCGTACGAAACCGGCGGTTTTACCTTCGGCATGTGCATGCATAACAATCTGCGCCACTCCACGTGCGTCCCTCCCGCCCAGGCCCGATGCTGGACCCGTGATGGACGAGACGGAGTTCTGGCAGCTGGTGGACGCGACCCGCGAGACTGCCGAGGGCGACCCCGAGGAACAGGCCGACCTGCTCGTCGAGCGGCTCGTCCAGTTGGACCCGATCTCCGTCCTGGACTTCGCCCGGCACTTCGAGTCGCGCTACAACCGCGCCTACCGCTGGGATCTGTGGGGCGCCGCCTGGGTGCTGCTCGACGGGGCCAGCGACGACGCCTTCGACTTCTTCCGGTGCTGGCTGATCGGCCAGGGCCGGGAGGTCTTCGAGGGCGCGATGCACGACCCCGACACCCTCGCCGAGCTCCTGGACGACTTCGACGAGGAGATCGACGGGGACGGCGAGGAGCTGGGGTACGCGGCCGACGAGGCCTACGAGCAGCTGACCGGTGCCGTCGCGCCCGCGCTGGGCATCCCGGCCGCGGCCGGAGAGCCCGAGGGCACTCCGCTCGACTTCGAGAACGAGTCGGTCATCGCGGACCGCTACCCCAAGCTCTGGGAGCGCTTCCGGGAGGACTGACGGCCCCGACCGCAGGCCGCCGCCCTCGGCGGCCTCCGGGCCTCTGGGCCGCTGGGCCGCCGCCCGTCGGCGGGCTCCGGGTCTCTAGGCCGCCCTCCCCCGGGGGGTGAGGTCGGTGCGGGCGAGGTCCGAGGGGAGGTACGCCCGCTGTTGTCCGGCGCGCACCGGCTGGTGCATCGGGGCCGCGTTGGCCCGGTCCAGCGCGGAGGCCGTGAACGCCGCCGGGCCCAGCACGACCGTCGCCACCGCGCTGACCACCGTCCAGGGCCCCCGCGCGGCCTTCACCCAGCCGCCCGCCGGTTCCGCGCTTCGCGCGCCCTGCCCGCCCGTGACGCGCCCCGCGTGCCGCGCGCTCTCCGTCCGACTGATCCTCATGATCCCCACCTCCGGTCAGTGCGTACGCCGAAGGTAGGACGCACCGCTCTGGGGAGTCTGTGAGCGGCCCGGGGCGTACCTGTGACTGTGGGCGCGGGGCTCGGCCCGCCGGTCAGCGGCCCTGGTAGCGGGCCGCCAGAGCGCGGATCTCGGGGAGGCGGGCGGTCAGGGCCGCGCCGGGGCAGGTGGTCATGAAGGCGGCGTTGTGGCCGGAGACGGTGGAGAGCACGGCGGCGGTGCCCGTGGCGTAGCGGCTGAGGCTGTTGCTGGAGACGAGGCGGACCGTGCCCCGCGGGTCGACGCCGGCGAGCCCCAGTTTCCAGGCCACGAGGCGGGCTATCGCGTCGGTCATCGCCTTCGGCACCGGCGATGACCCGGTGAAGGTGCCGATCGCGGCGATCCCGGCGGAGCGGTGGTTGAAGCCCTGTGTGTGCGCCCCGGTGACCGGCCGGTCGACGCCGCCCGCGCGGCCCTCGTAGATCGTGCCGCAGCGGTCGACGAGGAAGTTGTAGCCGATGTCGTCCCACTGCTTGGCGCCGGTCTGGCCCGTGTAGACGTCGCGGATGATCCGGGGCACGTCGGCGCAGTCGTAGCCGTTCGGCGAGTCGGTGTGGTGGACGAAGACGGCGACGACACGGTCGTCGTAGCGGGGCGGCGGCTGCTCTCGGGCGGTCGTGGCGTCGAGCCACTTCGACCGCGGGACGATGGGCGGCCGGGCGACGGGGCGGGGCACGGTGAGCCGGGCCGCGACCGAGGGCGGGGCGGTGGCGCGGGCCGCCCTGCGGTCCACGCCCGCCGCGCACATCACCAGCGCCACGACGGCGAGCAGCCCGGGGACGCACCCGAGCAGCACGAGGGCCGGTCGAGGCAGCCTCCCCGGCACCCGCCGGTGCGGGGCGGACGGATCCGGGGCACGGGGTTCTCGCCCCGCGCCCGGGTCCGCCTCAGGGGCCCGGTGCGCCGGGCGTCCATGACGCCCGCGGCGGCCCTGACGCTCGGAGTGGGACCCTCGGGTCCCACTCCGTATTCGAGGCCCCCGCGGCTTCCGGAAGACACGCATGGAGCCACCCTGACCCGGATCCTCGCGGGCCGCGATGTGTGGTGTGCCACCTGGTGGAACCATCAGGCGTGTCCGGGACGTTTCTACAGGTCCACGGGTGTGTGGCCGTTTCCGCGGCATCGAACGCGCGTGGCTGATCACTGGGCCCGCCCGACGCGTACTAAGGGGCCCTAGAGAAAGGCGGCTCCGTGGACGTGCTCGACCTCCTGCTGATGCTGGTGATCCTGGTCTACGCGGCGTCCGGGTACCGCCGCGGGCTGGTGGCCGGCTGCGTCTCGCTGGCCGGTTTCGTGGGCGGCGCCGTGATCGGCGTATGGCTGCTGCCGTGGATCATGGAACTGGTCACGCCGGGGACCCCGGCGGCGACGGTGACGGCCGTGTTCACGGTGCTGCTGCCCGCGGTGGTGGGACACGAGCTGGCCGGGCGGCTGGCCCTGAAGCTGCGCCGGGAGCTGGACCAGGGGCCGTTGCGGGTGGCCGACGGGATCGGCGGGGCCGCGGCGAACACGCTGGCCGTGCTGCTGGTGGCCTGGGTGGCGGCGAGCGTCCTGGGCGCGTCCTCGTCGACGGTGGTGACGCAGTCGATCCGCAACTCGGCACTGCTGGGCGCCGTGCAGAAGACGATGCCGGAGACCACGCCGACCTGGTTCTCGCGCGCCACCTCGGCGCTCACGGAGGCGGGCTTCCCCCAGGTCTTCAACCCGTTCGAGAACGAACCGACGGCCGGTGTCGCCAAGCCCTCCGGGGACAACGTGACGCCGTCCGCGACGAACGCCGCCAAGCTGAGCACGGTGAAGGTCGAGGGCGTCTCGGGCAACCAGGGCCGGGAGGGCAGCGGTTTCGTCTACTCCTCCCGGCACGTGATGACCAACGCGCACGTGGTGGCGGGCATCGACCGGCCGACCGTGCGGGTGGGCGGGGTCGGCCGTCCCCTTCCGGCGCGGGTGGTGCTCTTCGACCCGCAGAAGGACGTCGCCGTGCTGTACGTGCCGGGGCTGCGCGCTCCTGTCGTCCACTTCGACGGGGTCGCCTCGCGCGGCGACTCCGCGGTGGTCGCCGGCTACCCGCAGGACGGCGGTCTCGACCTCCAGGCGGCCACGGTCGCGAATCGCATCAACGCGACGGGCCAGAACATCTACAACTCCGGCACGGTCACCCGCGAGATCTACTCGATCCGCTCGACCGTCCGTCCGGGCAACTCCGGCGGTCCGCTCCTGACCACCGACGGCAAGGTGTACGGCGTGGTCTTCGCCCGTTCGACCTCGGACAACGAGACGGGTTACGTCCTGACGGCGCACGAGGTCGCGAGCGACGCCCGCAAGGGGGCGCACGCGACGGCGCGCGTGGACACGGGGGCCCTCGTCACGTCCTGACCCCGGCCGCGGTCGGGCCCGGCCGGGGGCGCGGCCGTGCCGGTGCGGGGCTCCGGCCCCGCCGTGTCCACGGGACCGGCGTGGCATGCTTTGCCGTGTCGGCGAAATATGCCCGCGGCCACTTTCCCGGCGTACGATTTCCGCGTGAGCAGCCAGCCGTCCCCCGCGCCCGAAGCCCCCGCCCTCTCGCTGACCGAGCGCCGCAAGGCGGCCACCCAGCTCGACATCGCCCGGGCGGCGGCGGAGCTCTTCACGGAGTACGGTCCGGACGGCACCACGGCCGAGGACATCGCCCGCCGGGCCGGGGTGGCGCTGCGCACCTTCTACCGCTACTTCCGCAACAAACAGGACGCGGTCGGGCCGCTGCTGGCCGCCGGGGGCGACCACCGGCGCGCCCTGCTCGCGGCGGAGGAGCCCGGCACGGCGCTGCCCCGGGCGCTGGAGCGGGCGATCAGGGAGTCTCTGTCCGCCCCGGACGCGCACGCGGCCGAGAGGCTGGAGCAGACCCGTGCGCTGCTGCGGGCGGCCGTCGGCGATCCGGCGCTGCGCGCCGTCTGGTACCGGGTGAACCAGGAGTCCGAGGAGCGGCTGATCCCGGTGGCGGCCCGGTTGGCGGGCGCCGGTGCGGACCCGCTGGAGACCCGGCTGGCCGCCGCGGCCGCCACCGCCGCGATCCGGATCGCCCTGGAGACCTGGGCGGCCACGGACGCGACGGCCGACGGCCCGGACTCGCCCGCCGCGCTGGCGGTCCGGTGCCTGCGTCAACTCATGGGCGTCCCACGCCCGTCGCCCTCGTCCGACGAGCACTGAGCGGCCCGGGAGGACCGGGAGGACCGAGGCGGACCGGGGCGGACCGGGGCGGCCTGGACGGCTGAGAGGCCCAACGGGCTGATCAGCGGCGGTGGTTCAGAGTGCGCACCCCATCAGGATGTCGTCCACGTACGCACCGTCCAGCAGGAACTCCCCGGGCAGCACGCCCTCGACGACGAACCCCTCGGACTCGTACAGCCGCCGCGCCGGGGTGTTGTGGCCGAGCACGCGCAGGGTGATGCGGCGGGCGCCCTGACGGCGGGCCTCCTCCCGCACGGCCCGCAGCAGCGCGCGGCCCACCCCGGCGCCGCGCGCCTCTTCGGCGACGGCCAGTCCGAGGATCTGGCGGACATGCGCGTTGCAGGCCAGCGGGGTCGGGAAACCGAGCCGGATGTACCCCACCGGCAGGCCGTCCAGCTCGGCGACGAGATGGTCCCGGGGACCGAACCGCTCGCTGTAGAAGGGTTCGTACGGCGGCCGGGGGCGCGGCATGACGGCGTGCAGCGTGGACCAGGTGTCGCGGTCGAGCCGGCCGAGCGCGTCCTCGTCGTCGAGGGTGGCTGTACGTATCAGAGGAGCAGCAGACATACCGGTCACTGTACGGGCGCCGCGCTGGGGCCCGTTCCGCGAAGTCGGCCGCCGCGCGGGCAGGATGGACCCATGAGCGACTCACCGCTGTCCCCGGGTTCCCGCATCGTGATCGCCGGCGCGTCCGGCCTCATCGGCTCCGCGCTGGCGCGCTCCCTGCGCTCCGAGGGGCACGAGGTGGTCCGGCTGGTGCGCCGTGAACCGCGCTCGCCGGACGAGCTCCGGTGGGATCCGCAGCGGCAGCGGATCGACGCCGTCGGGCTCATCGGTTGTACCGCCGTGGTCAATCTGGCGGGGGCCCCGGTCGCCGGGCGCCCCTGGACCCGGACGTACAAACGCATGATCCGGGACAGCCGGGTGCTCGGGACGGCGACGCTCGCGGAGGCCGTGGCCTCGCTCGACGAACCGCCGCGGGTGTTCGTGAACGGGAGCGCGATCGGGTTCTACGGGGACACGGGCGACCGCGCGGTCGACGAGTCGGCCCCGCCCGGGGACGGGTTCCTGCCCTCCGTCTGCGTGGAGTGGGAGGAGGCGACCGCCCCCGCGCAGGAGGCGGGGGTGCGCACGGTGCTGCCCAGGACCGGGCTCGTGGTGGCCCGCGCGGGCGGGGCCTGGGCCAAGCTGATCCCGTTGTTCCGGGCGGGCGTCGGGGGGCGGATGGGGAACGGGCGCCAGTACTGGAGCTACATCGCCCTGCACGACGAGGTGGCCGCGATCCGGCACCTCATCGACACGGAGTCCTTGTCGGGGCCGGTGAACCTGACCGCCCCCGACCCGCTCACCAACGGCGAGATCACCGAGGCCATGGGCCGCGTACTGCGCCGCCCGACCCTCCTCGCCACCCCCGCCCCGCTCCTCCGCCTCACCCTCGGCGACATGGCCGAGGACATCCTGGGCAGCCAGCGCGTCCTGCCCACCCGCCTCCTGGAGTCGGGCTTCACCTTCGCGTTCCCCTCGATCGAGGGGGCGCTGCGAGCGGCGCTGGACTGACTCCGGAGGGCCCGGCCTCCCCCGCCGGGCGGCCACATGCACCCCCCATGCCCCCGTGCACGGCCGTCGCGCCACTTCCCCCGGGCGCCCGCACCTCGCACCCTCGGATCCGAACTCGGGTATCCCAGAAGCGTGTTGGGGGCATGACGTCCCCACCGGCCGCGCAACCTCGAGGAGGGGCACGTGCTAGAGCCCGCACGCCAGAAAGCGCACACGGCGGAGATCGCGGAAGACGTGGACGTCGTCGTCGTGGGAGCCGGTGTCGCCGGCCTCACGGCCGCACGGCATCTGACCGGGGCGGGGCTGAGGACCGCCGTCCTGGAGGCCGCCCCGGATGTGGGCGGGCGCATGTCCACGGAGAAGGTCGACGGTTTCCGGCTGGACCGGCTCGGCCGGCTCCTGTCCACCTCGTACCCGGAACTGCGCCACACCCCGGGCCTGGACGCCCTGGTGCTGCGCCCGTTCTCCCCGGGCGTGCTGCTGCACAGCGACGGTCACCACCATCAGGCGGGCGCCCCCGGCACTCCCCGGAGCGCGAGGGGCGCACTCACCACGGCGCGCGCCCTGGCGAGCGCCCCCCGGCTTCCGCTGGCCCGGCCCGCGCGCGGCACCACGCGTCCCGGACCGCTCGGCGGCCCCCTCGACCAGTCCCGTCTCGGCACGGCCCTCGCGCGACTCGCCGCCACTCCGCCGGAGCGTCTGCTCGCCCGCCCCGACCTCACCGCGGCGCGGGCGCTGACCGCCCGGGGCCTCCCGGCCCGTACGGTCGACACCTTTCTGCGCCCCCTCCTCGCGGCCCTGCTGTGCGACCCGGAGCTCCGGACGTCGAGCCGGTGCGCCGACCTCGCGCTGCACTCCTTCGCGACGGGCCGGCTGTGTCTGCCGGAGGGCGGCGCGGACGCGCTCCCCGAGCTGCTCGCGGCCGCCCTTCCACCGGGCACGGTGCATACGGGCGTCGAGGTCACCGCCGTCTCCACGACCCGTGTGACGACGAAGGACCACGGCGAACTCCGCTGCCGGGCCATCCTGTTGGCGACCGGGGCCCGCGCCGCCGCCCACTTCCTGCCCGGACTGCACGTCCCCGGCTTCCATCCGGTGACCGTCCTGCACCACACCACGGACGAGCCCCCGCTCACCGATCCGGCGCTGCTCCTGGACGCCGACCGGAGCGGTCCGGTGGCACACACGGCGGTCGTCAGCCAGGTCGACCCCACCCGGGCCCCCGCGGGCCGCGCCCTGATCTCCTCGACCGTGCTGGGCACCCCGCCCGCCGCGGCCCACCTCGACGCGACGGTGCGCGCCCAACTGGCCCGCCTCTACGGCACGTCGACGAACCGCTGGGAACTGCTGGCGGTCCATCACGACCCCGAGGCCGTTCCGGCGATGCCTCCCCCGCACGACCCGCGCCGCCCGGTACGGCTGCTCGCGGGCCTGTACGTGTGCGGCGACCACCGGGACACCAGCACCGTGCAGGGCGCGCTGCACTCCGCCCGGCGGGCCGTCCACGCCCTCCTGACGGACCTGGACGTCCGCCCGGCCCCGTTAGCGGAACACCTGGAGTCCGCGGCAGCCTGACGTCCGGTCCCCGGGCCCAGGGCCCGGGGACCGCCGTCACCGCCCCCGAGGAGCGGCCGGCCGGCCTCCCGGCCGGCGGACCGCAACCCTGCGGGGGAGACGAGCTCCCCGGTCTCCGGCACCCCAGGCCGGAGACCGGGGACGACCCGGCCGTCCGCTCAGCTCAGGGCGGCCACCTTGTCGCGGTAGCCGCGCACCGGTGCGGCGTCCCGGTACGGTTCGAGGCGCTTCTCGAAGTCCCGTACGTACTCGACGGCCCGCGCCGACCGCATCTCCGCGGCCTGCCCCGCCGCCTCGGCGCCCAGCAGACAGGCCTGGTCGAGCTCGCCGAGCCCGAGCCGAGCCGTCGCCAGCACCACCCGGCAGAACAGCCGGCTGCGCGCGTAACCGGGCGCCCGCAGTTGCAGCGAGCGTTCGGCGTGCTGCGCGGCGGCCCGGAACTGCTGGAGGTCCCGGTGGCAGTGCCCGAACTCGTCGGCGAGCTGCGCCTCGTCGAAGTACCGGGCCCACTGCGGGACTTCGTCGCCGGTCCGGGACGTCTCCAGCGCGCGTTCGGCCCGGACCAGGGAGGCCGTGCAGGCCCGCACCTCGCCGAGCACCCCGTGGCCGCGCGCCTCGACGGCGTGCAGCAGCGCCTGCACCACGTGCGGGCCCCCCGAGCCGAGGCCCTGCTGGGCGACCCGCGCGAGCTGCACGGCCTCCCGCCCGTGCCCGAGGTAGACGGCCTGCCGGCTCATCGTGATGAGCACGTACGAGCCGTACACCCGGTCGCCCGCGGCCTGCGCCAGGCGCAGCGCCTGGACGAAGTACCGCTGGGCGAGTCCGTGCGCGCCGATGTCGTACGACGTCCAGCCGGCGAGCCGGGTGAGGTCGGCGGCGGCGGCGAACAGGTGCCGGCCGGTCTGCTCCCCGTAGGTGCCGCGCAGCATCGGCTCGGCCTCGTGCTCCAGATAGCGGACCAGTGCCTGGCGGGCGTGGCCGCCGCCGTAGGCGTGGTCCAGGGCGCGGAAGAGCTCGCCGACCGAGCGGAGCGCGGCGATGTCCCCGCCGCTGACCCGCTGGCCGGGGCCCCGCTCGGTCCGGCCGCGCTGCCGGGCCGAGGGTCCCCCCTGCTCGGGCGGTGCCGTGAGCTTGGGCGACGCCGGGCGGCCCTGGGCGGGCACCCGGGAGGGCTGCTCGCCGCGGGAGACCCGGTCGTCGGCCCGGCCGATCAGCCAGTCCCGGCTGGGCACGACGAGTCCGGCCGGGGTGAAGGCGATCTTCCGGAGCTCGGCGTGGCTGCCGGAGTCCTTGCGCCACAGGCCGCTGACGATGTCGACGGCCTCCTCGGGGGTCGCGGCGAACTCCAGCCCCGCGTACACGGGAGCGCAGGCGTCGAGCCCGAGGTCCTGTGCGCTCAGGCGCCGGCCGAGGCGGCGGGTGAAGACCTCGGCGATGAGCGCGGGAGTGGTCCCGCGCGGCTGCTGGCCCCGCAGCCACCGGGTCACGGATGTCTTGTCGTATCTCAGGTCCAGTCCGTGTTCGAGCCCGAGCTGGTCCACGCGACGGGCGAGACCTGCGTTGGAGAACCCCGCTTCTGCGATGAGCGCGGCGAGTTGTCGATTGGGAGTGCGCTGCGCGGGTCGTTCCGTCATCTGCGGTGCGGTCTCCTGCCTTCGGGTCCCCAAGGGGCCGCGGGGCGGCGTGGAACGTGCTTGCGCCTCCCCCGAGGACTCCTTGTGCCCGGATTGCCTGTGAGCAGCCCTTATGGCCTCGTGAACGGCGCGAATGTAGCGGAGCGTAAGCACCGCATCGCACATATCGACATTCATTCATCCGATCGTGTGAGGATTAGCTGTCGGGCTGACGCGGATCGGACGGACGTACAGTGGCGTGGGCGCACGACGGACCTGACGAAAGGTTCCTCCGCGCGCCCCGCACGGGGACCACCACGTGCCCGAGGAAGCTTCTAGGGAGGCGCTTTCCGTGAGTGAGTTGCGGTTCGTCCGCATGGGATTCGGTGCCGAGGCCGTCGAGTACCAGGAGGCGTGGGACGAGCAGCGTCGCGTGCACGCGGCCCGGTTCCTGGACGAGATCCCCGACACCTGTCTGCTCCTGGAGCACCCGCCGGTCTACACCGCGGGCCGGCGCACGGCGGACAACGAGCGGCCCCTGGACGGCACGCCCGTCATCGACGTGGACCGCGGCGGCAAGATCACCTGGCACGGTCCGGGCCAGTTGGTCGGCTACCCGATCCAGAAGCTCCCGCGCCCGGTGGACGTCGTAGCACACGTACGCCGCCTGGAAGAGGCTCTCATCCGTACGTGTGCGGAGTTCGGCCTGGAGACGAGCCGGGTCGAGGGCCGCAGCGGCGTCTGGGTCCTCGGTGACGCCAAGGACCCCGCCGACCGGTCCGGCGCGCTCGGCGGCCTCTCCCTCGACTTCGACCCCCGGCTCCAGGACGAGGAGTTCGACCCGCGGCTCGACGGCCCGGAGTACGCCCCGTCCAACGCCGGTCAGCGCCGCGAGGACCGCAAGATCGCCGCGATCGGCATCCGCGTGGCGAAGGGCGTCACGATGCACGGCTTCGCCCTGAACGTGAACCCGGACAACGCCTGGTTCGACCGGATCATCCCGTGCGGCATCCGCGACGCGGGGGTCGCCTCCCTCGCGGGCGAGCTGGGCCGCGACGTGACCATCGCCGAGGTCCTCCCGGTGGCCGAGAGGCACCTCGGGGACATCCTGGCGAACGCGGACCTGAAGCCGCGCGCCGTCGAAAGAGCGACGGCCTAGAACCCTCACCCCCACCGCGGGAAGCCGCCGGGAATGCACCCCCGCTCCCGAAGGTTGCCCACCTCGGGGGCCGAGAACCGCACGGGCGTACCCTGGTGTACGCCGAAGAATCGAAGTTACAGGGAGCCGATGTGTCCGCAGTCGCACCCGACGGACGCAAGATGCTGCGCCTGGAGGTCCGGAACAGCCAGACCCCCATCGAGCGCAAGCCCGAGTGGATCAAGACCCGGGCGAAGATGGGCCCCGAGTACACGAAGATGCAGGCGCTCGTGAAGAGCGAGGGCCTGCACACCGTCTGCCAGGAGGCGGGCTGTCCCAACATCTACGAATGCTGGGAGGACCGCGAGGCCACCTTCCTCATCGGCGGTGACCAGTGCACCCGGCGCTGCGACTTCTGCCAGATCGACACCGGCAAGCCGGAGGCGCTGGATCGCGACGAGCCGCGCCGTGTCGGTGAGTCCGTCGTCACGATGGACCTGAACTACGCCACCATCACCGGCGTCGCCCGCGACGACCTGGAGGACGGCGGGGCCTGGCTGTACGCCGAGACGGTCCGCCAGATCCACGCGCAGACGGCGGGCCGCGAGGCCGGCCGCACCAAGGTCGAACTGCTCGCCCCGGACTTCAACGCCGAGCCCGAGCAGCTCGCGGAGGTCTTCTCCTCGCGCCCCGAGGTCTTCGCGCACAACGTCGAGACGGTCCCGCGGATCTTCAAGCGCATCCGTCCGGGCTTCCGTTACGAGCGCTCGCTCAAGGTCATCACCGAGGCCCGCGACTACGGTCTGGTCACGAAATCGAACCTGATCCTCGGCATGGGCGAGACCCGTGAAGAGATCAGCGAGGCGCTCCAGCAGCTGCACGACGCGGGCTGCGAGCTCATCACGATCACGCAGTACCTGCGCCCCTCCCTGCGCCACCACCCCGTGGAGCGCTGGGTCAAGCCGCACGAGTTCGTGGAGCTCAAGGAGGAGGCCGAGGAGATCGGCTTCTCCGGCGTCATGTCGGGCCCGCTGGTCCGCTCCTCCTACCGGGCCGGCCGGCTGTACCAGATGGCCGTCGAGAAGCGCGGAGCGTACGTCGCCTCGCAGGCGGTCTGATACGCCGAACGGATCACGTTGCGAAACGAAAGCGGTGGCACCGAGTGCCACCGCTTTTGTGTGAATCCGGGCACAAGCGGCCTTGCTTTCACAAGGGGCCTTTCACATCCCCCGCGGCATCCGCGCAGTTGAAGACACCGTACGGCCCAGTCCAGGAAGAAGACCCGCCGCATCAAGGCTTCACTGGTGTTTGACCGGTCGGTCACGCCCTGGTAACACCAATCAGTGACCCTGGTCCTACGTCACGCACCGCCCCGTCCGAGCCGCCGATCCCTAGGGGGGACCTCCATCATGCAGGCCGCGCCCGTACGCGCCACCGCGATTCCTTCGTTCACCGATGCACTCCGTGCCGTCGAGTCGATCCTCATGAGCAGCGGGCAGCGCACCGCTCGCCGCAACGCCTGGACCTCGGTCCTGGAGGACCGTCGCCGGGCCAAGGACCGGTTCGAGGCGCAGCGCGTGCTGGAATCCGTCTCGCACTCCTGATCGACGCACTCGCGACCGCCGCTCCCCCGGTGCAGCGGTCCCGCCCCGCCGGTACTGCCGTCGTCGGCGCCTCGCGGGCCACGTAGACTCGTGGCATGGCGAGGAAGGAACCCGCAGCGGACGCTGCGAACCCCGGGCGACTCAAGCAGATCGCTCAGACGTACAAAATGACCCGCAAGGCCGATTCCAAGATCGGTCTTGTACTCGCGGCTGTCGGAATTCTCACCTTTGGTGTCTTCCTCGCGATCGGATTCTTGATCGGCCACCCGGTCTATCTCGGTGTTCCCGGACTCCTGTTCGCCTTCCTCGCGACGGCGATCGTCTTCGGACGCAGGGCCGAGCGGGCCGCCTTCGGGCAGATGGAGGGACAGCCGGGCGCGGCCGCGGCGGTGCTCGACAACATCGGCCGAGGCTGGACCACGACCCCGGCGGTGGCGATGAACCGCAGCCAGGACGTGGTGCACCGCGCGGTCGGCAAGGCCGGCATCGTGCTGGTGGCCGAGGGCAACCCGAACCGGGTGAAGGGCCTGCTGGCCGCCGAGAAGAAGAAGATGGCCCGGATCGTCGCGGACGTCCCGGTGCACGACATCCTCGTGGGCAAGGGCGAAGGCCAGGTGGAGCTGAAGAAGGTCCGCACGACGATGCTGAAGCTGCCGCGCGTGCTCGCCGGCCCCCAGGTCACCGCGACCAACGACCGGCTGCGCGCCATGGGCGACCTGATGAGCAACATGCCGCTGCCGAAGGGCCCGATGCCCAAGGGCATGCGGATGCCGCGCGGCGGTCCCAAGCGCTGACCCTCCCGCCCGCTCCGGTTCCCCTTCCACGAGGACCGGGCGGTTCCGAGCAGTACCAAGCAGTTCTACGCCGATGGGGCGCCCGGAGATTCTCCGGGCGCCCCATCGGCGTAGCGGGATCGTCCCGTCCCGGGGCCCGGGACGGGACGGGTGTCAGATACGGACCTCGATCGTGCGGGCCAGGCGGTCGTGCAGGCCGCGGCCGTCGCGGTCCCAGATCAGCGCCGGGACGGCCACGCACAGGAGCGCGGTGCGCAGCAGGGCGCGCAGCGGGTTCAGCCGGCCGCCGCCCTCGGGGACGACGCGCAGACCGAACAGGCGCTTGCCCGGGGTGAAGCCGACGGTACCGACCGTGAGCAGGCCGAGAACGAAGAAGACGAGCAGGGCCCAGTTGCCCGTCGCCTGGTCGTAGCCGTCGGTGAGCAGCCCGTATGCGATCAAGAGGCACAGGCCCCAGTCGACGGCGAGGGCGCCCAGGCGGCGGCCGGGGCGGGCGATCGAGCCCGGTCCGTGCTCGGGAAGACCGAGTTGCTCACCCCGGTACCCGAAATCGACACCGGCGTCCTCCGCCGCCGCGCGGGGACCGGAGAGCCACGATCCGATTGCTTGCCTGTTGTCCACCCGTCCAAGGTACTGGGCCCGTTCTGCCATACGGACAGGAGGGGCCGGGTGGACCCAGGTCGGTTAACTTGGGCGAAACAAATGGGTCACGCTTGAGAAATCCCCCGTCCCTATGGTCGGCTCCAGCGTGTGCCACCGCACTGGCCGCACGAACGAACTACCACCCCGGTCCACAGTGGGCGGGAGTAGGAGGAGCTGGATGTTCCAGAACGCCGACGAGGCCAAGAAGTACATCGCGGACGAGGACGTCAAGTTCGTCGATGTCCGCTTCTGCGACCTGCCGGGTGTGATGCAGCACTTCACGATTCCGGCCGAGGCCTTCGACCCGACCGAGGAGCTCGCGTTCGACGGGTCCTCCATCCGCGGCTTCCAGGCCATCCACGAGTCCGACATGGCGCTCCGCGCCGACCTGTCCACCGCGCGCGTCGACCCCTTCCGCCGCGACAAGACGGTCAACATCAACTTCTTCATCCACGACCCGATCACGGGCGAGCAGTACTCCCGTGACCCGCGCAACGTGGCCAAGAAGGCCGAGGCCTACCTCGCGTCGACCGGTATCGCGGACACCGCGTACTTCGGCCCCGAGGCCGAGTTCTACGTCTTCGACAGCGTGCGCTTCAAGACCGCCGAGAACGAGTCCTTCTACCACATCGACTCCGAGGCCGGCGCCTGGAACACCGGTGCGGTCGAGGACAACCGCGGTTACAAGGTCCGCTACAAGGGCGGCTACTTCCCGACCCCGCCGGTCGACCACTTCGCCGACCTGCGTGCGGAGATCTCCCTGGAGCTGGCCGCGTCCGGCCTCCAGGTCGAGCGCCAGCACCACGAGGTGGGCACCGCCGGCCAGGCCGAGATCAACTACAAGTTCAACACGCTGCTCGCCGCGGCCGACGACCTCCAGCTCTTCAAGTACATCGTGAAGAACGTCGCCTGGCGCAACGGCAAGACCGCGACCTTCATGCCGAAGCCGATCTTCGGTGACAACGGCTCGGGCATGCACGTCCACCAGTCCCTGTGGAGCAACGGCTCGCCGCTGTTCTACGACGAGGCCGGCTACGCGGGCCTGTCGGACATGGCCCGCTACTACATCGGCGGCATCCTCAAGCACGCCCCGTCGCTGCTGGCCTTCACCAACCCGACGGTGAACTCCTACCACCGCCTGGTCCCGGGCTTCGAGGCCCCGGTCAACCTCGTGTACTCGCAGCGCAACCGCTCCGCGGCCATGCGTATCCCGATCACGGGCTCGAACCCGAAGGCCAAGCGCGTCGAGTTCCGCGCGCCCGACTCCTCCGGCAACCCGTACCTGGCGTTCGCGGCCCTGCTGATGGCCGGCCTCGACGGTGTCAAGAACAAGATCGAGCCGGCCGAGCCGATCGACAAGGACCTGTACGAGCTGGCTCCCGAGGAGCACGCGGGCGTCGCCCAGGTCCCGACCTCGCTCCCGGCCGTCCTCGACCGCCTGGAGGCCGACCACGAGTTCCTGCTCGCGGGCGACGTCTTCACGTCCGACCTGATCGAGACGTGGATCGACTACAAGCGCACGAACGAGATCGCGCCGCTCCAGCTCCGTCCGCACCCGCACGAGTTCGAGCTGTACTTCGACGTGTAAGCCCGTCGCTCCAGCCGTACGCCACCGGCCGTGCCCTTCCTCCGGGAGGGCACGGCCGGTGTGTTTTGCCCGGCGGGGGCATTCCAGGGGGAAGGGGGGAGTTCTTTGCCCACCGCGGGGCCGATCGGCACCTGTTCATGGGGAACCGCGGGCGCACAATGGAAAGCGGGACGAGTGCCTGACTGCGGGGTGGTGCGAGATGCAGAGCCGATTCCGGAACGATCGGCAGCTGACCGTGCGGATGACGGTCACGCTGTTCCTGCTCGGATTGCTGTACGTGGCCTTCGTCGCCGCGCTGATCGTGTTGCTGAAGTCGTGGGTGCTGGTCGTCGTGATCGCGGCCGGGGTGCTCATCGCGCAGTACTGGTTCTCGGACCGGATCGCGCTGTACGCCATGCACGGGCGGATCGTGGAACGCGAGGAGTATCCCCAGCTGCACGGCGTGGTCGACCGGCTGTGCGCCGTGGCCGACATGCCCAAGCCGCTCGTCGCCGTGTCGGACATCGACATGCCGAACGCGTTCGCCACGGGACGCAACGCCGATCACGCGGTGCTGTGCGTCACCACCGGGCTGCTGCGCCGCCTGGAGCCCGACGAACTCGAAGGCGTCCTCGCGCACGAGCTGTCGCACGTGGCGCACAAGGACGTCGCCGTGATCACCGTGGCGTCGTTCCTCGGAGTGCTCGCCGGGCTGATCGTGCGGTTCGCGTTCTACTCGCAGCTCTTCGGCGGGCGGGGCCGCAAGGACCAGAACACCGTCGCCATCTTCATGGCGGTGATGGCGGTGTCCGCGGCCGTGTACGCCATCAGCTTCATGCTGATCAGGGCCCTGTCCCGGTACCGCGAGCTGGCCGCCGACCGCTCCGCCGCCCTGCTCACCGGCCGCCCCTCGGCGCTGGCGTCCGCGCTGACCAAGGTGACCGGGGACATCGGCCGGATCCCGACGAAGGACCTGCGGACCGCGCAGGCCTTCAACGCCTTCTACTTCACCCCCGCGCTCGGCGCCCAGCCCGGCATCGCCAACCTCTTCTCCACCCACCCGAGCCTGGAGCAGCGGCTCGCGCAACTGGCCCGCATCTCCGTCGAGCTGGGCGAACCGGCGACCCCGGACGCGAACGCCCCCACTAGCGGAGAGGCCGTCTGACCGTATGGGGTTCCTGGACATCCTGCTCGGCCGCAGCAAGCCCGCAGCGCCGGATCTCGACCAGCTCTTCGGGCTTCCGTCGGCGGCGGTGACGCTCCAGGCGGCGGCCGGGTTCGTCCCGACCGGCACGGGCGCGGTGTGCTTCGCGTCCGTCGAGGGCGCGGCCTTCGCCGGGGCGCAGCAGGAGGCGCAGGCCCTGCTCGACGCGGACTCCGAGCGGACGGGTTCCCCGGTGGAACTCAGCAGGGACGAGTACGGATACTCGTGGCTCGTCTCCCGCCGTGAGCCCGACGACCTGCCCGCGCTGGTGAGCGATCTGCACGCGGTCAACACCGCGCTGGAGGGCACCGGCTTCGGGCCTCAGCTGCTCTGTTCCGTGGTGGGTTTCCGGGACGGCGGACAGCGCCGGCTCGACCTCGTCTATCTGTACAAACGCGGAACCTTCTTCCCCTTCGCGCCGCTCGCCGGCGAGGCCGAGCGGCGCGACAACGCGCTGGAGCTCCAGATCAAGGCGGCGCTCGGCGACGACCTGCGTATCGAGCAGGATCTCGCCCGCTGGTTCCCGATCTGGGGTGCCCCGGGACTGTGACCGCCCCGGCGCCGGGTCGGGGCAGGTCCTACTTCTGGCGTTCCTGGCGGCGCGTCTGGAGCGGGCGCTCACGCCGGTAGCGGCGCTCCCACCTGGCCTGGCGGTCACGGCGGTCACGGTACGCCCGGTAGCTGGAGTCCGCGCGGCCCGCGGATCCACCGGAGCCCGGCGAGGCGGCGCCCGAGGACCCCGCGGCGGACGCCCTCTCCCCGGTGCGGCCGTAGCGGACGTACAGGAAGAGCAGGACGATCGCCGCGAGCCACAGGGTGTGGTCGGAGAAACCCATGACGACCAGGATCGCGGTCGCGGAGAAGATCAAGGTGCCCATGACGGGACTCCTTGTATGCGTGAGTGAAAAGGCCTTGACGGCTTTCTGGATGTGCCGACGGGGCGCTGGGGGCGGCGGCCGTCCATCGGTGCGTAGAGAGTAGCCCCGAGACCGCCACCTGATGCCCGTACGGCGGAAAGCGGTGCTCTGCCGCTCCGGAACACCACTTCGGCGCCGGGAGCGTGACCGCCCGTCCGCATCTGGTCTTCTCCCGACTGCACCGTTCCTGGAGACCGAGCGGGAGTGGGTCCTGGTGCCAGGACTCGTGCTCGGTCGAACGCCCCGGACGGTGCTGGGCTCCCCCACTGCCTCACTGGCGTGGGAGGTACCCCCGGGTTGCCCGCGTTCGCTCCGCGTCCGGGCGGCACGGATCGTGTCCGTGGTCCGGGAACGCGGCCGCGGCGCCGACGGTCAGCACCACCGAGCCGGACGCGAGCGGCCCGCCCGGCTCCTCCTGAGCCGACGGTCCCGCTCCGTCAACCCCCTTCCCGGAAAGGGATTACGCCCGTCTCTCCGGTCACCCGGGAGATGTCCGGCACGCCGCACCCACCTCGGGAGCGGCGCGACCCGCGTGCGTAAATGGGGGATGCCCTCTCCCTTCACACACGACCACGACGGTGAACGACTGAGCTGCGTCGGCAGCGACGGGGACGACGCGGACGACTCCGGCGGCGCCGCGCCCACCGCCGTCCTCCTGCACGGCGCGGGCAACGGCAGCAAGGAGCGACTGCTCCCGCTGCTGGACGACTTCGCCGCCCGCGGCTGCGCGGGGCTCGCCTTCGACTTCTCCGGACACGGTGAAAGCACCGGCGCGCTGGGCGAGTTGAGCCTGCGACGGCGTTTCGAGCAGGCCGTGTCGGTGATCGACGCGACGGTTCCGGCGGGCGCCCCGCTGATCCTCGCCGGTTTCAGCATGAGCGGGCAGACGGCGGCCGATCTCGCGCGGCACTACGGGGAACGCGTGGTGGCTCTCGTGCTGTGCGCGCCCGCGGTGTACGCCGCCGAGGCCTGGCCGATTCCGTTCGAGGACGCGAAGAGCGGGAGCGGCGTCTCCCCGCAGGACGGCGCCGGGACGGTACCGAGCCGCTTCAGCCGGATCATCCGTACCCCGGACAGCTGGCGGCGGTCTCCCGCGCTCGACGTACTGCGGGCCTACGAGGGGCGGGCGGTGCTCGCCGTACCCGCCGTGGACGCGGTCATCCCGCCCGCCGTGACGCGGGCCGTCGCGGACGCGCTCACCGCCCGCGCCCGCTTCACCCGCTTCGAGCTGCCCGACGCCGATCACCTGCTGGGCCTCTGGTTCCGCGACCACCCCGAGGACCGGCGGCGGCTCGTGGACCTCGCCCTCGCCGGACTCGGCGATCCGGTCCGGACGGCCGTCGGCGCCTGAACGTCCGCGCGGTCTCACACACCCGGGGCCGCCGGGACCACTCCGGCGATCACCGCCGCGCCGAGCGCCGCGTGGTCGGTGGCGTTGCGGTCCGTGTAGCGCAGCGCGAAGTCCGCGACGGCCCGGTCGAACGTGTCGGCGCCGCCGAGGTAGGCGGAGATCGCGACGCGGTCGCCGGAGCGGGCGTGCGCGCGGGCCAGGGCGGTGCCGCAGAGCCGGGCGTAGGCGCGCAGTTCGCCCGGACTCATGCCGGCGATGTCGGCGGCCCCCTTCATGTCGTGCAGTTGGCGCCAGTAGAACGCCCGCCCCTCGGGGCCGGTGGTCCAGCCCAGGAAGATGTCGCCGGCGGCCTGCATCAGCCGCTGCCCCGCGACGACCCGGCGGCCGGGATGGACGTACGGGCCGCCGGGGAGATGGTCTTCGAGTACGGACGGTCCGGCCTGCTTGATCTGCAGGAACAGCGGGTCGTCGGCGTCGCGCCCGGCGAGCAGCACGATGAAGCAGCGGGTGCCGACGCTGCCCACGCCGACGACCTTGCGGGCCGCGTCGACGAACCGGTAGCGGTCGAGGAGCAGGCGGCGTTCCTCGGGGAGCGTGGAGCGGTAGTCGCTGAAGATCTTGCGGAGCGAGGCCTTGTCCAGGGATCCGACCGGTTCCAGCAGGGGCGGGTCGTGGACGATGCGGCGGCGCCCCTCGACGGTCTCGGTGAGTTTGCCGAGCGCCTGCAGGCTGGTGCGGCGGCGGGCGCGGGTGAGGGTCGCCTCGGCGCGCCGGCGCCTGCGTCCGGAGCGGACCAGGGGGAGCAGCAGATCGGCGTCGATGTGCTGGTACCAGACGGTCAGTTCGCCCTGCCGGGCCAGCCGTCGCATGACCTCCCGGTACTGCCCGGCGGCCGCTCGTGCCGCGCCGAACACGTGCTCCTCCTTGTGCCCGTTCTCGCGGGCCGCGACCGCGACGCTGGCCGCGAGCCTTTTGACGTCCCACTCGAAGGGGCCGGGGAAGGTCTCGTCGAAGTCGTTGAGGTCGAAGAGCAGGGAGCGCTCCGGGGAGGCGTACAGGCCGAAGTTCAACAGGTGTGCGTCGCCGCACAGTTGGACGGTGAGCCCGGTGTTCGGCTGGGCGGCCAGGTCGGCCGCCATGACGGCCGCGGCCCCGCGCAGGAACGCGAGCGGTGACGCCGACATCCGCGCGTACCGGATCGGCAGGAGCTCCGGAAGCCGGTCCCTGCCCTGCTTCTGCAGGACTCCGACCGGGTCCGGGCGGTCGGCGGCGGGGATCCAGGTGCCGTGCGCGGAACGGGAGACCCGCTTGCGGGCGGCCCGGCCCCGGGCGGTCCGGTCCGCCGAGGTGGCCGTGACGCTGTTGCGGAGCACGGCCGTCAGTGCCTTACGGCGCGGGCCACGCCGGTCTTCACGTCGCCGGTGAGGGAACGGTTGCTGCGGGCGGTGGCGTTCTTGGAGGCGCCCCCGGCGACGTCGTTCACCGTCACGACCGTCGTGTCGAGGAGGTTGCCGCTCTGGTCGCGGAAGTCGACCTGGACGACGTACGACTTCGCCGAGGAGGTGGGGTTGGTGACGGTCAGCTCGACCGTGGCGCGGCCGTCGGAGTCGGCGCTCGCGCTCCCGTCGAGCTTCACCTCGTCCTTGGCGTCCACGCCGTTCTTGAAGTCGTCGAACCTGCGGCCGGCCTCGGCGGTCGCGGAGGCGAGGGCATCACCCGCCTGGGTGGCGGCGGACGCGGCCTGCGAGACGGCGGAGGCCGCCCGGGAAGCGGCGGACGCGGCCTTGGAGGCGGTGCCGGAAGGGCTGCTGTCGTCCGAGCAGGCGGTCAGTTGCGTGGCCAGGGCCGCCACCACGAACGCGGCCAGGATCAGTCGGACCGGTCCTCGTATGCCGTTCCTCTGATGCATCGTCTCTCCCCACGTGGTCCTGGTTCGCCTCCGGATCCCGCTTCCTCGCGGTGGCCCCAGTCAAGGCCGCGGGCCGGGCCGCCGCATGCCCGGCTACGTCGAACGGGTGAGCCGCGTCCTGGGACCGGCCGTTGTCCGAGAGGATGAGGAGCACGGAGAAAGAGGCACGGAGCACGGGGCGAGCGGACGGAGGCGACGTGACGGGGAAGCCGCGGCACATCGGGGTGGCGGAGCGGCGGGCACGGCTCGGGCTGCGGCAGCGGCTCGTGCGGGCCGCGCGGGCGGCGACAGCCGAGGAGGTCGCGGATTCGCTGGTCGCGCTGCACGGCACCGACCCGGCGACGGTGTACCTCGCGGTGGGGGCCCGTCTCGCGGACGCCGGGGAGACCGTGACTCAGGTCGACCGGGCACTGTACGAGGACAGGTCACTCGTACGGATGCACGGCATGCGGCACACCGTGTTCGTGTTCCCCACCGGCCTGGCCGCCGTCGTGCATGCCTCGACGGGGCTCGACATCGCCGCGAAGGCCCGTGCCGGACTCGTCAAGGACCTCGCCACCGGGAGCGACGGGCGGCTGACCGAGGAGTGGCTCGACGAGATCGAGGCGTCCGCACTCGCCGCGCTGGCCCGGCGCGGGCAGGCGACGGTGAACGAACTCACCCGGGACGAACCGCGGTTGAAGGAGCAGTTCGTCTACGGGGCCGGGAAGAGTTACGAGAGTCCGCAGACCGTGTCGTCCCGGCTGATGCGGGTGCTGGGCGTCGAGGGCCGGGTGGTGCGGGGGCGCCCGCTCGGCTCGTGGACGTCGAGCCAGTTCCGCTGGGCGGTCGCGCCGCCCCATCCGCACCTCCCGCCGGCCGAGGCCCGGTCCGAGCTGCTGAGCCGGTGGCTGACGGCGTGCGGGCCCGCCACGGAGGCGGACCTGAAGTGGTGGACGGGCTGGAAGGTCACCGACGTACGGCGGACGCTGACCGCGATCGGGGCGGTGGCCGTCTCGCTCGACGGCGGGGATACGGGGTACGTGGCGGCGGGCGACGAGGGTCCGGTGGACGGGCTGTCCGCACCCTGGGCGGCCCTGCTGCCCGGCCTCGATCCGACGCCGATGAGCCGGCAGGAGCGGGACTGGTATCTCGACCCGTCCCTGCGGGCCGCCCTCTTCGACCGCAGCGGCAATGTCGGGCCGACGGTGTGGTGGGACGGCCGGGTGGTCGGGGGGTGGGCGCAGCGGCCCGACGGTGAGGTGGTCTGGCGGCTGCTGGACACCGGGGGTGTCGGCCGTGAGGCGCGGGACGCGATCGCGGCGGAGGCCGGACGTCTTCAGTCGTGGATCGGCCCGACCCGGGTCACCCCACGCTTCCGGACCCCCCTGGAGAAGGAACTGTCGACGGAGTGACTGCCCTTATCGAAAGGGGAGTCGCCGACGGACCCTGGTCCGGGGCCGGACGGGAGCAGGGAGCGGGGAGCGGGGAGCGGTCGCAACGCCGCCGCCCGGCCGGGGACGAGGACTGGGCCGACGCCGGAGCCGGACGGGGTACTGGAGCTGACGCCGGGGCCGCCCCCGGAGGCACCACGAGGTCGGACCCGACGCCAGGGGGCACCACGAGGTCGGCCCCGACGCCGGGGCGCACCACGAGGTCGGCCCGGGTGCCGGGGCCGGGGTGGTGCCGGGTGGCCCCGCGGCGGGCGGAGGCACCCGGCACCCGGTGGATCGGCGCGCTCAACTCCTCAGCGCGCGTACCTCATCAGCGCACGCACCATGTGGCACGTGGTGTCGGACGGCGAATGGACGCCGATGAGCTCCGCGGTACTGCGGATCTTCTCGTTGCGGGCCTGGTTCGGCACGTACACACCGGAGTCGAGCAGGGCTATGGCGAGTCGCATCGCCTTGAGCCGGCGGTTGTGCGTGACGTACCAGTCGCGGGGGCGCCCCGGCGGCAGCGGGCGCTTCTCGACCGGGTCGTACGGCAGGTCCAGCGGGACCGCCCTCTTGGATGTGGACTGAGTGGGCAGCGGCTTCAGTGCGGCAGCGGGCACAGGCATCCTCCTGTCGCGGTCGGGGCGCCGTCCGGACCGCCCGGCGACACCCTCGAACACTGCTTCTATTCTACCGCCGGGCACTGACAAAAGCCGCTGGCCACAGAGGCTTTGGGGGCGCCGTGACAGCGGAGCACGAGGGTGTCTCGCGTACCGTGTGCGGCATGGAGATCTGGATCAATCCGGCCTGTTCGAAGTGCCGCAGCGCGATCAGCCTGCTCGACGCGGAGGGGGCCGAATACACCGTCCGCCGCTACCTGGAGGACGTGCCCGGCGAGGACGAGATCCGGGCAGTCCTCGACCGTCTCGGCCTCGAACCGTGGGACATCACGCGCACCCAGGAGGCCGACGCCAAGGAGCTGGGGCTCAAGGAGTGGGCGCGGGACGCCGGTTCACGGGACCGGTGGATCAAGGCGCTGTCCGAGCACCCCAAGCTCATCCAGCGGCCGATCATCACCGCCGCCGACGGGACGGCGCTGGTGGGCCGCACGGAAGAAGCGGTACGGGACGCCCTCTCCCGGTAGCGGGCCCCGCACGGTCGGCACCCCGCCCGCCCAACTCCCGTGTGATCCAGGTTACTTAAGTGAATACCGTAACCATTGAGTAACCGCGTTCGGCATCTCGTACATAGCGGCGTAACGCCCCCCACCGCTCTGGAGGCGCGCATGTCGCGTAGGAGAAGGACTCTCAGCACCAAGAAGAAGATCGCCCTGCTGGTCAGCGCGGCGACCGTGGCGGGCGGCGGCGCCTTCGCCCTGGCCGCCAACTCGAACGCGGCGTCGGTGCAGACCGCGCAGACCTCGATCGCGTGCAAGGGCCTGGCCAACGCGCTCGGCAACAACCAGCAGTTCATCGCGGACCAGCAGGCGCACCCGGACTCGCAGTCGGCGGCCAGGATCGCCAACCGCCAGGCCGTCATCGCGCAGATCAGGGTTCAGCAGCAGGCTTCCGGCTGCGCTGTCGGGGAATCGGCTCAGGACTCCCAGACCGCCCAGCAGCCGGCCCAGTCCGCACCCGCCAAGGCCGCGACCACCCCGGCGGCTCCGGCGAAGACCGCCCCCGCGAACAACGCGGGCGCCGGCGCCGCCACCGGCCAGCAGGTCTGCACCGGTTCGACCGTCACGCTCTCCGGCGAGGCGGGCGCACCGGCCGCGTCCAGCAACCAGTTCCCGGCCGGAACGAAGCTGAAGGTCACCAACCTGGACAACAACAAGTCCACGACCGTTCAGGTCACCTCGGTGTCCGGCAGCTGTGTGCTGCTGAACAACGCGGCCTTCGAGCAGGTCCGCGAGCCGGGCAAGTTCCTCATCCGCAGGGCCCGGATCGAGAAGGTCGGATAACGGGCACACCATACCGAAAGCCCTGCCGTCGCCGATCCCCTCCCGGTCGGAAGCGGCAGGGCTTTCGCATGAACGGGCCGCGGTCCGGCCGGACAGGCAACGGGGGCGGAACCGGGCCACATCCCCCGTACCGCTTCCACGCGCATCGCATACGAGCCGCCCCGCGCCGGACCCGCGGAACCCGTCCCGGCGGCACTCCGACCGATCGCGGTCGCGAACGATCACCCGCGAACATCCGCGACAGCGGGCGTCGTGTGAGACCGGGCACACACAGCTCAGGTAACACGGGGTTCACATTCGGGCAATGATCGGGAAATCGCTGGTTGACAGGCTTCCGGACATCCCCGGCGGCGCCCCAGTGCCGCAGCGCCGCAGCACCCGCAAGTGCGATCAAGACCCACCCCGAAGGATGTGGCCCGTGAGCTTCAAGGCTGAGTACATCTGGATCGACGGCACCGAGCCGACGGCCAAGCTCCGTTCCAAGACGAAGATCCTGGCCGACGACGCCAAGGGTGCCGAGCTGCCGATCTGGGGCTTCGACGGCTCCTCGACGAACCAGGCCGAGGGTCACGCCTCGGACCGCGTACTCAAGCCCGTGGCCAGCTTCCCGGACCCGATCCGCGGCGGCGACGACATCCTCGTCATGTGCGAGGTCCTCAACATCGACATGACGCCGCACGAGTCCAACACCCGTGCCGCGCTGGCCGAGGTCGCGGAGAAGTTCGCCGCGCAGGAGTCGATCTTCGGCATCGAGCAGGAGTACACCTTCTTCAAGGGTGCGCGCCCGCTCGGCTTCCCCGAGGGCGGCTTCCCGGCCGCGCAGGGCGGCTACTACTGCGGTGTCGGCGCGGACGAGATCTTCGGCCGTGACGTCGTCGAGGCGCACCTGGACAACTGCCTCAAGGCGGGCCTCGGCATCTCCGGCATCAACGCCGAGGTCATGCCCGGTCAGTGGGAGTTCCAGGTCGGCCCGCTGGCGCCGCTGGAGGTCTCGGACCAGCTCTGGGTCGCCCGCTGGCTGCTCTACCGCACCGCCGAGGACTTCGGTGTCTCCGCGACGCTGGACCCGAAGCCGGTGAAGGGCGACTGGAACGGCGCGGGCGCGCACACCAACTTCTCCACCAAGGCCATGCGCGAGGGCTACGACGCGATCATCACCGCGTGCGAGTCGCTCGGCGAGGGCTCCAAGCCGATGGACCACGTCAAGAACTACGGCGCCGGCATCGACGACCGCCTGACGGGCCTGCACGAGACCGCCCCGTGGAACGAGTACAGCTACGGCGTCTCCGACCGCGGCGCCTCGGTCCGCATCCCGTGGCAGGTCGAGAAGGACGGCAAGGGCTACATCGAGGACCGCCGTCCGAACGCGAACGTCGACCCGTACGTCGTGACGCGTCTCATCGTCGACACCTGCTGCACCGCCCTGGAGAAGGCCGGCCAGGTCTGATCCCGCCCGGTTGTCCCGAGGGGGCGTCCACCGTCACGGTGGGCGCCCCCTCGTGTTGTCGGTGGGGGGTGTCACAGTGGAGGAATGGAGATCGACGAGACCCTGGCCGTCAAGGCCGAGACGGAGAACGGGCAGACGCACACCCGGATCCCGGCGTCAGCCCTGCGCGCGCTGGTGGAGCGGATCGGCGGCCGGGGCGACCGGTTCCTGGTCGTGCAGCGGATACCCGACGTCCCTGACGTGTTCGCCCAGGTCTGGCACGAGGACGACGGGGACGGGGGCGGTGACTACCGGCTGGAACACCGGCGCGGCGAGGAGGAGTTCTCCGGTACGGACCTCACGGACCGGGAACGGGTGGCGGACCTCCTGACCGGCTGGGCGCTCAGCCGCGAGGGCTGGGACGCGGGCGTGGACTGGGAGCCGGTGGACCTCGGGCCGCGCGAGGAGGTGCCCGAACTGCCGGACGAGGTGCGCGAGAAGGTCGAGGAGCGGGTGCGGCTGTCGCTGCGCTGCGGCTACGACTCCCGCAGGATGTTGGCGGAGACCGCCGAGGACTTCCTGGTCACGGGGAAGGAGCGGCCGGTGTCGAAGGCGCAGGCCCGGCGGTTGACGGACCGGCTGTGGCGGGAACGGCTGGCCGAGCAGGAGACCTGGGAGGGGGTCACCGACCCCGAGCGGCTGACGCTCGCCTTCGAGGCCCTGGAGGAAAACGGCATCACGGCCCGCGAGCACTTCACCTGCTGCCACGGCTGCGGCACGGCGGAGATCGGCGCCGAGCGGGAGGACGCGCGCGGTTTCGTCTTCTTCCACCGGCAGGTCACGGAATTCGCCGCCGAGGGGCACGGACTGAGCCTGCACTACGGCGGGTTCGACGGCTCGGCGCGGACCACGACGGACATCGGACACGAGGTCGTCTCCGCCCTCGCCGGCGCCGGACTGTCCGCGACCTGGGGCGGCGATCCGGACAAGGCGATCGAGGTGAAACCCCTGATCTGGCGCAAACGCCTCACGGGTTGATCCGCGGGTGCCGTCGCCTTCACGCCAGGAAGCGTCCGAGCAGTGAGAGAGGGCTCCTGTCACGGGGCCGCGTCTGCTTCAATGGGTTCATGGCCAACTTCCAGAAGTGCGATGCGACGGGTCGCCATGACCTCGAGCCCTTCTGGCCCTCTCGTCAGCATCACGACTTCGACCGGGAGTGTTGCCGCGCGACGAACGCGCCGGCCCTCTAAAGCCGTACACCCCCGGCCTTCGGCCAGCGCGCCCGACGTACGTCCCGGCGGCCCGACCACGAACTCGCGGTCGCCGACCCTCCCGACGAACTTCTCGCGCGAAAGAGCTGACCTCTCATGGCGACCACTCGTTCCTTCTCCTCCGTCGCGACGGCCTCCACCCCTTCCACCACTCCCGGACGGCACCGGCTGCGTGCCGTCGACCGGGACGAGGTGCTGGACGTCGCCGAGTTCCTGCCGCCGGGCGCCACCTGGCTGCCCGCCCCCCAGCACGCTCTGCCGGTCCTGCCGGGACAGCCGCCGATGATCGGCTACCTGGTCCTCGTGCCGGCGGACCAGCAGCCCCTGCTGCCGGTCGGCCTGACGGGCCGTACCGAGCAGCGGACCGCCACCGACGACGGCGCCGATCCCCTGGTGCGCATCGACACCGTGCAGCGCACCGCCGAGGTCGACGGGCAGGTGCTGGACCTCACCTACCTGGAGTTCGAGCTGCTCGCGCATCTGGTGCAGAACCCGCACCGGGTGCACACCCGCGACCAGTTGGTCTCCACGGTGTGGGGCTACGGGCACGTCGGCGACGGACGGACCGTCGACGTCCACGTGGCCCGACTGCGCCGCAAGCTCGGCGCCCAGCACCGCCTGGCGATCCAGACGGTGCGCCGGGTGGGGTACAAGTACACCCCTCCGACCGGCCGTTGACCCTCTCCGCGAATCTTCTGTCAGCAGATCCGCGTTCCGTCGGACGGCCGGTCCGGGCAGAGTCCTCCGCATGACGCGGAGACTTCTGATGCTGGGCGGTACGGAGTTCGTGGGGCGCGCCGTCGTGGAGGCGGCGCTCGTCCGGGGGTGGGAGGTGACCGTCCTCCACCGCGGACGGCACGAACCCCCCGCCGGAGTGCGGTCGTTGCTCGGCGACCGCACCGTTCCGGACGGGCTCGCGGCGCTCGCCGGCACCGCGGACACCTGGGACGCCGTCGTCGACACCTGGTCGGCGGGGCCGCGGCCCGTCCGGGACGCGGCCCGTCTGCTGGCCGGGCGGGTGTCCCGCCATGTGTATGTGTCGAGCTGCTCGGTGTACACGTGGCCCCGCCCGGCCGGGTACACCGAGGACACCCCACTGGTGGACGGGGCCTCGGCCGGCGCGGACGCGACCGACTACGCCCGGGACAAGCGGGGCGGGGAGCTGGCCGCCGTCGAGGCCTTCGGCCCGGAACGCTCGCTGCTCGTGCGGTCCGGACTGATCCTCGGACCGTACGAGAACATCGGGCGGCTGCCGTGGTGGCTGAACCGGATCGCGGCGGGCGGCCCCGTGCTCGCTCCCGGACCGCGCGATCTGCCGCTCCAGTACGTCGACGTCCGCGACCTCGCGGAGTGGACGCTCGGAGCGGTGGAGGCGGAACTCGGCGGGGCGTACAACCTGGCCGGTCCTACGGGGCACAGCACGATGGGGGCACTGCTCGACGCGTGCGTGGAGGCGACCGGGGCGCGGGCCGAGCTCCGCTGGACGGACCCCGAGGCCGTGCTCGGCGCCGGGATCGAGCCGTGGACGCAGTTGCCGCTGTGGGTACCGGCCGGGAGCGAGGGTCATGCCGCCATGTACTCGATGGACGTCTCCCGCGCCCTGCGGACGGGGCTGCGGTGCCGGCCCGTCCGGGAGACCGTGGCCGGCACCTGGGACTGGCTCGGTTCGCTCGGCGGGCCGGCGCCGCGGCGCGCCGACCGGCCGGCGGTGGGACTCGATCCCGTGGTGGAGGCGAAGGTGCTCGGAATCTGAATCGCCGGGAATTCCAGGCCCGGACGCCCCCACCGCCGCGAGGAGTCCGCGCGACCGTACGCGGATTCGGTCCGGTGACCGGCGCCGATGAATCGTTGGATCTCTTCTTGGTCCGCGCCGGTACGGTCGGGCTCTTCGGGCCTGCCCGTGCGAGATCGCCGCGGGCGATCGGGGGCGTCCCGAACTCGGCCGTACTCCGGGGGAGTTGTGTTCGGCCGTGGATCGCGCCGCGATGCATCACGGTGCCGTACGGCGAGGGCCCATTCGAACCAGGACGCTTACTGAATATCAGTCAAAATAGCGCCCTCAAACCTGAATGGAGAGATCAACTCCAGTGAATTCGCGGGCTTCTGAGCCCATTGTGCCCGAATTGATCTCACAGAGTTCTAAGTTTCTTTCGAGACTCCTGAACACCTCACGCCCCTCCTGCGTATGGAAAGGAGCCGCTTCACTCCTGTCGGGCGCCTCGCTGCCCCGCAAGGAAGTCAGAGGAGTTCCATGGGACGCAACATTCGAAAACGCCGTTCGCCGCTGGCGGTTCGCGCCGTTGCCGCGTCGGCAGCGCTCGCGATCGGTGGGGGTGGGCTGGTCTGGGCGAATTTCTACGCCTCGGCGCACGAGAGCAACTCGGCTCACAACACCACCAAGGCCGCCACCGCACAGGTCGCGACCATCACCTGTCCGGACGTCGGTCAGAAGCTGACCAGCGTTCCGAACCAGGCGCGGGGCCAGGTCGACGGAGAGCTGGCGACGCTCGACCAGCAGATCACCGCCGCCTACCAGCGGCTCGCCACCACCAGGGACGCGCAGACGAGGGACGCGAGCTTCGTCCAGAACTCCATCCTCGGCCCGCTGAAGAACAACCGCTCGGTGATCATCGACCGGATCAAGCTGGAGATCAGCCGCGTCGGCGGAAAGGTTCCCGGCTGGCTCGACGGTCTCTCCACCTGCACGGGGCAGCCCGCTGACCAGACGAACGCCGGCGGACAGAACAACGGCGGCGGCGCCGCCGCCAGCCCGTCCGCGAGTGCCACAGCCGGTGCGGGCGCAGGCGCCGGTGCCGGTGCGTCCGCGAGTGCCAGTGCCAGCGCCCCTGCCGGTGGTGCGGCGGCGGGCAACGGCGGGCAGGGCGGAAACGGCCCGCTGGCGACGGACTTCGTCGACATCACGAAGGTCCAGCCGAACGTCGCCGCCAAGGCCAGGACCGGGGCGGCCGGTTCGTCCGGCATGTTCACGACGGCCTGCGGTGTCAACGCGAACAAGAAGTTCAACACGGACAACGTGATCGTGGCGCCCGGTGTCACCAATGGTGCGCACCACCTGCACGACTACGTCGGCAACCAGTCGAACGACGCCTTCGCCACCAACGACACGCTCGCGGCGGCCCAGACGACCTGCGCCAATCAGGGCGACAAGTCGACGTACTACTGGCCGGTCGTGCGTATCCAGAACGGTACGCAGGACTTCGACCAGAACAACCTGGGCGGCGGCAAGGAAGGCAACGTCGGCCAGATCCAGCAGGTGAAGCAGGCGCAGATCAAGTTCGTCGGCAGCCCGACCAGCAAGGTCGTCGCGATGCCGAAGTTCCTGCGCATCATCACCGGTGACGCCAAGACCACGACCAACGGTCTCGGCAACGCCAACGCGCACTGGAGCTGCACCGGCTTCGAGAACAAGGTGCAGCTGACGCAGCAGTACCCGATCTGCCCGCGGGGCAGCACCGTGGTCCGCACCTTCGCCTTCCAGAGCTGCTGGGACGGGGTGAACGCCGACAGCGCGAACCACCGCACGCACGTGGCCTTCGCCGACGCCCAGGGCAACTGCGCCAACGGGTTCAAGGCGATCCCGCAGCTGACGATGCGCCTGGTCTACAACTTCCGGGCCCCGACCCTCACCAACGGGCAGATCAAGAACGCCTACGCGGTGGACGGATTCCCGGAGCAGCTTCACAAGCCGGCTACCGACCACGACGACTTCATCAACGTCTTCGACGACGCCCTGATGACCAAGATGGTCACCTGCATCAACAGCGGCAAGCGTTGTAGGTAGGCCCTCAGAAGAAAGCCGGTGGCGGGGAATTCCCCGCCACCGGCTTTCTTCTGTGTCCCGGCGTCCGGGGCCCGCTCGCTCGGCCCCGCGTCCCTCGCGCGGTCAGCCGCTCTGCTCGTGACCGGCGTGACCGGCGTGCGAGGCGCCTTCTTCGAGGGTCCCGCCGAGCCGGCCGCGCAGCGTCGTGACCATCTTCTGGTCCCCCACGGCGACCCACTTCGCGCCCACGAGGTACGAACCGCCGTAGTCCTTGGCCCCGTTGAGCCACTCGCGCTGGCCGCGGTCGGTGGCGAAGGTCGCCAGGATGAACCGGCCGGTGCTGATCTTGCAGACACCCTGACGGATCTCGTCCGCGTCGGTCTGGATGCTCGGCTTGCACTTCACCTCGGCGGCCAGATCCTCCAGGCTGCCGGTCGCCGTGGGCGGGACGGTCTCCTTCGCCGCCACGCCCTTGCCGTCCGATCCGCCGCCGCAGCCGGTCAGTGCCAGCAGAGCGGCCACGACCGCCCCGGTCAGAAGCTTCCCGCGTGTCAACCTCATACGTTCCTCCGGTACCTGTCGGCGTTCACGCCGAGGAGAGCCCCGGCCAGGGCTCTGCCTTCGATACGGCTCCCGGCGGCCCTGTGCTCAATCGGGCCGCCGTCACGGGTGGGAACCCGGTACCGCCACGGGTACCGCTGTGCGAGGGTGGCACCCGTGAACGAAGACTGGGAAGAGCGTACGGCGGCGGCCTGGGCCGGCTTCGACGACTACGAGGAAGAGCGGGCGGCGGACTTCCGGGCGGTGATCGACGCGCTGGTCGCCGAGCTGCCCGCGGACAGCCCCCTCGGCCCCTTCGAGCAGGCCTGTGCCTGGGACTCGACGGGCCATTCCGACAAGGCCGTGCCGCTGTACCGGGAGGCGCTGGCCCGCGGTTTGAGCGGCTACAAGGGCCGGCGCGCGAGGATCCAGCTCTCCAGTTCGCTGCGCAACATCGGACAGGCGGACGAGGGCGTCAAACTCCTCACGCCCGAACTGGTAGCGCCGTCCGACGAGCTGGACGACGCGGTGCGGGCCTGTCTGGCGCTCTGCCTCGCCGACCTCGGACGCGAACGCGAGGGCCTGGCTCTGGTGATCGGCGCCCTGGCCCCCCATCTGCCGCGCTACCAGCGGTCGATGGCGAACTACGCGCGTCTGCTCGTGGAGCCCGGGGGCTCCGGGGACTGAGCGCTTCGCGGGGCCGGTGACCATCCACCGATTCGCTCGTTTTGCTGAACGTGCAGTCACAGGATGTAGCCCCGCGCCCCGCACCCTCCTCCGGAGCGGTCGTCGACGTCGAGCAGGCCGAGGCCGCGCTCGTCGAGCACTACCCGCGGCTGGTCCGGCTCGCCTATCTGATGCTTCCGCCGAGTCTCGGCCGCAACCGCAGGGTGCTCACCGCGCACGCCCTCACCCAGCGCGCGCTGCCGCGCGGCCGGGCGTCGGGCGACACGTCGGCCATCCCGGCCCAGCAGAGCAGCGGCGGCCGTGACGGCGACCCGGGCTACCGATTCGTGCGCCTCCAGGTGGTGCGTACGGCGCTGGAGGCAGGTCTGCCGCTGCGGCGCAGGGCGTGGCCCAAGCGGTCCCAGCTACCGCCCCTGCTCCCCCACGTGTGGGGTCTGCGGCTCTTCCCGCGCTCCGGCGGCGCCGACGAACTTGCCCTGGACCAGCGGCTGTCCGCGCTCTCCGGGCCGGCCCGGGCCGCGTATGTGCTGCGCGGTCTGGAGAAGCTGTCCGACGCGCATCTGCGCAAGGTGCTGACGGCGGCGGGTGTCGAGAACCCGGCCGCGGCGCTGAAGGAGGCCGCGGGCGTCGAGGCGCGGGACACGCTGCTCGACTCCCCCGAGTTCGACCCCTGTTCGCTGCACGCCCGGCCCACCGACCTGATGCGGCGCAGGCAGCACCTGAGGGCCGCGCTCGCCGCCACCGCCGCCGCGGCCGTGTGCGGCGCTCTGCTCTGGCTGCCGGGCGACGGCTGGGGTCCGGACGGTGCCGCGGCCCCCTCCTACGCGCAGAACCCGGCCGCCGAGGCCGCCCTCGACCCGGCCCGGCTGGAGCGGGTGCCGGCCACGGCCTGGGAGTCCTCCCCGCGCACCGACTTCTCCGTGTGGCCCGCGCGCGGCGGCCTCGTCAAGGACACCGCGCTGCTGCGGCGCGCGCTCGCCGTCTGGGCCCGGCCCGGCGAGTCCGTACACGTCGCCGCGGCGCCCGAGACCCCCTCCGGCCCCCCGCCCGGACCGCCCCAGCTCCTGTACGCGGGCGAGGTCGACCAGGCGCGCGTGGTGCTCCTCTACGACGGTCTGCGCGTCGTGCGCTATGCCGAGCCGAAGGACGGCACGCGCGGCGCGGCCCTCGACTTCGCGCGGACCGACGGGGCGGGCGGGGCCGAGGCGAGCGCGGTGGTACTGGGCCGGGCCGACGGCAACGTCCGCTATCTGACCGCTCCCTGGGTGACCAAGGCCACCGAGCTCGACCTGCTGAAGCCCTCCACCGGGACGATGGACCTCACCCTGTCCGCGGACGGCTCCACTTCTCCGCTGGCAGGACCGCCGCAGACCGGCGCGTGCACCTCGTGGAACGTGCTCCGTATCCAGGACCGTTCCGGAACCCGGCTGCTGACCGACCTCGGCGAGCTGATCCCGGCCCATCTCACCTCGGGCCGGCCCGCCGCGCCCCAGGAGGCGGCGGGCGCCGCGAACCTGCGGGAGTGGGCGCCGTTCGCGTGCTCGCTGGCCTCCATGCGCTCGCAGGGGGTGCGCTCCGTGAACGCCTGGCAGTACGCGCAGCAGCCGCTGCCCGACGGGAGCGGACCGGCCTCGTGGGTGTGCACCCGCGCCGACACCTGGCGGGGCGGCGGCACCCGGGTGCTGGCCCAGTTCCGCACCCCGGGCGGGACGTACGGGGCGGTCGTCGCCCAGGCCGAGAACTCCCCGGCGTGCGGCTCCCGCGATCCGCATGTGCTGGCCGGCGTGCTGTGGAAGTCGGGGGCGGGGGCGTGGTACCTCCTCGCGGCCGGCAGCAAGGACACGGCGTCGGTCCGGGCGACCGGCGGGGTGCGGGGGTCGGCCCCGGGCGCTCTGCTCACCGTACGAGCGCGACAGGGGACGCAGGCCCAGCTGAAGGGAACCCTGACGGACGGCCGGGGCATCAACGGGCTGCGCTGAGAACGGCCCGCCCCGGGCGCCCGGCGCATCGCCGGCACGGCATTGCTGACTCTGCACTGCTGACCCTGCACTGCTGACACGGCATTGCTGACACGGATGTAAACAAGTAGGCGCAGAGGGCTTCTCCCGTGCGCCTACCCGTCAGTACATTGACGCCATGTCTAACACGCAGGCCCGGTCGCCCCGGCCGGTCGAGTCCGAGCGGACGGCGCTCCAGGCGCGGAAGGTGTCGTTCTCCTGGGAGGACACACCCCTGCACTGGATACCGGGCGATCCGTTCGCCACGCACACCATCAACGTGCTGCATCTGCTGCTGCCGGCCGGCGAGCGGTGGTTCGTGCACGTGTACCGGCAGGTGCTGCCCCTCGTCCGCGACGAGCGGCTGCGCGCCGACGTCATCGGGTTCATCGGGCAGGAGGCGACGCACTCGCAGGCGCACGACGAGGTGCTGCCCCGCCTCAAGGAGCTGGGGCTCGACCCGACGCCGTACACCGCGCAGGTCGACTGGTTCTTCGAGAAGCTGCTCGGCGACCGGACGCTCCCCCCGGGCCGGGCGCGCACGTGGTGGCTGCTGGAGCGGGTCGCCCTGATCGCGGCGATCGAGCACTACACCGCCTTCCTCGGCGACTGGGTCCTGAACGCCGGGGAACTGGACCGGCTCGGCGCCGATCCGACCATGCTGGACCTGCTGCGCTGGCACGGCGCCGAGGAGGTCGAGCACCGCTCGGTGGCGTTCGAGCTGTTCCAGCACGTCGACGGCAGCTACCGCCGGCGCGCGCGGACCTGGGCGACCGCGTTCACCGCGCTCGTCTTCCTGTGGCAGCGCGGAACCCGGTTCTTCATGGAGAACGACCCCACGCTGACCGACGGCAGGGCGAGCTTCAAGGACTTCCACGCCGGCGGGAAGCGGGGCGTGCTGCCGCCCACCGGGGACCTGCTCAGGTCCGTCCCGCGCTATCTCAGCCGCACGTATCACCCTTCGCGGGAGGGCTCCACCGCGCAGGCGGTCGCCTACCTGGCCTCCTCGCCGGCCGCCACCGCCGCCTCGCCGGCCCTGGCAGCCGCAGGAAGCACCTCAAGCACAGGAACCGGCACCGTCCCGGACGCCGGGACGGGAGTGGGTGCCGCGTGATGCCCGGACCGCGGACCGTTGTCGCCGTCGCCGTCGCCGGGGCGGCCGTGCTCGTCCGGCGTGCCCTGCGCCGCCGGATCGAGGTGTCACCGCTGTGGCCGCTGCCCGCCCTGGAGGTCCCCGTCTCCGGGCGGCCCCGCCCACGGGCCCTGCGGCTGCCGGTCGCCCGGCACGAGCGCGTCGCCGACGGGGTGGTCCAACTGCGCCTGGAGGGCATGGACCTGCCGCGCTGGGAGCCGGGCGCCCATCTCGATCTGGTGCTGCCCTCGGGGCTCGTCCGGCAGTACTCGCTGTGCGGGGACCCGGAGGACACCTCGTCGTACACCGTCGCGACCCGGCTGGTCGAGGACGGGCGGGGCGGGTCGCGCGAGGTGCACGAGCGCCTCCGGGAGGGCATGGAGGTCGAGGTGCGCGGGCCGCGCAACCGCTTCCCGCTCGTCGCCGCCCCGGCGTACGTCTTCGTCGCGGGCGGTATCGGGATCACCCCGGTCCTGCCGATGCTGCGGGCCCTGCCCGAGGGCGCCGACTGGCGGCTGCTGTACGGCGGTCGGACGCGCGCCTCGATGCCGTTCCTGGAGGAGATCGAGAAGCTGGACCGCGCGAGGGTCACCGTCGTCGCGCGGGACGAGGACGGTCTGCCCGACCTGGACGCGCTGTTCGCCGGTCTCGCCCCGGACACGGCGGTCTACTGCTGCGGTCCGGACGGGCTCATGGCGGCGGTCGAGGCGCGGGTTCCACGGGGCCGCACGGTGCACCTGGAGCGGTTCACCGCCCCGGCGTCCGGCGCGGACGACGCCTCCTTCGAGGTCGAACTGCGGCGCAGCGGGCGCACGGTGACCGTACCCGCCGGCACCTCGGTCCTCGCGGCGGTGCGCGCGGAACTGCCCGACACGCTGTACTCCTGCGAGCAGGGATTCTGCGGGACCTGCCAACAGCGGGTGCTGGAGGGGGAGATCGAGCACCGGGACGAACTGCTGACGGACGCGGAGCGTGACGACTCGATGCTGATCTGTGTCTCGCGGACGAGGGGTGGACGAATCGTGCTGGACCTGTGAACGTCCGGCCGCCGGACCGGCCCGTTCTGGGCCGGATCCGATCGGTAAGGTGTTCGCATGACAACCGGGGTACGCCGCAGGATGGGCGTCGAGGAGCGACGGCAGCAGTTGATCGGCGTCGCCCTCGACCTGTTCAGCCGACGCTCGCCCGACGAGGTCTCCATCGACGAGATAGCCTCGGCCGCGGGTATCTCGCGACCGCTCGTCTACCACTACTTCCCCGGCAAACTCAGCCTGTACGAAGCCGCGTTGCAGCGGGCCGCCGACGATCTCGCGGGCCGGTTCGTGGAGTCCCGCGAGGGGCCGCTGGGAGCTCGGCTGCTGCGGGTGATGCGCCGCTTCTTCGATTTCGTGGACGACCACGGGCCCGGTTTCGCCGCGTTGATGCGGGGCGGCCCCGCCGTCGGCTCGTCGACCACCAACGCGCTCGTCGACGCCGTACGGCAGGCGGCGTACCTCCAGATCGTGTCGCATCTGGACGTCGAGAACCCGCCCGCCCGGCTGGAGCTGGTGATCCGTTCCTGGATCTCGCTCGTCGAGTCGACCGCGCTGATCTGGCTCGACGGGCGGCGGATTCCGCGCGGTGAGCTGGAGGTGCAGCTCGTGCACGACTTCGCGGCCCTGGCGGCGGTGAGCGCCGCCTACGACCCGGAGGTCGCCGAGCTGCTGCGCAAGGGCCTCAGCGACGAGCCGGGCGACGGTCCGTTCACCGATCTCGTCGTCCGGCTGCTCGCGCTCGCCTCACCGCCCACGTCGTAGGCGTCGCAGGAACGGGCGTGGGGTTCTGCCGCGCGCCCGGCCGGGCGCGCCCCGGACCCGGACCGGAGCCTTGGGACTACGCCTCGAACTTGCGGTACGACGGGTCGAGGTCGCGCACCTCGGCCGAGGCGTGCAGCTCCAGCCCTTCGGCCTGCTTCACATGGGTCTTCAGCAGCTCGAGTACGGCCTCGGTCAGCTTCACCTTGACCGCCTCGGTCCGCCCGGCGAGCAGGCCGAGGGTGACATGGACGACGGCGTGTCCGGCTGTGTCCGCGCCGACGACGGTGTCCTCGGTCCGGCGGAACTGCGTCTTGCACGCGCCGATCCTCGCGGCGGCCGTCCCGACCACCTCCGCGTGCAGGGCCAGGGCGAACCCCTGCCGGTCGAAGGCGTCTTCGAGCGGTGCGGAGTAGTCGACGGTGATCTGCGGCATGGGTACTCCCTGTTCCGGGGACGATCGTGATCACCCTAACCGCAGCCGCGGCCGCCCGGACCCCTGCCCTGCGCCCGGACACCGGTGAGGGCGGGACCGGGGACCGGCTGTCGCTCCCGGTCTCCGGTCCCGCCCTGGTACTACCGGCCCACTGTCACGGGGTCCGGGTGAACACCGCCACCGTGCGGGCCGGAACGGTGAACGAGCCCGTCCCCTTCGCGTAGGAGGAGGACTTGACGACGGAGTCCGAGCCCTTCGCCTGCACCGGGTGCAGCTTGTAGGCGGTCCCGGCCAGGGAACCGACGGTCTGCTCCTGCTTCTCGGGGGTCGCGTTGAAGACGATCACGAGATCACCGAGACGCAGGGTGATCACCCCGGGGGTCTCCTCCTTCCCCGACAGCGGGAAGGAGAGCTTCGACTGCACCTGCCCAGCCGTGGAGAGCGAGAAGACCTTCTCGCTCGTACGGATCCGCTGGAGGTCCTGGAAGGCGGCCGAGGTGCCGTCGATCTGGTTGCAGCCCACCTTGACCGAGGTCAGCAGCGGTGTGGCGTAAGGCCACTTGGAGGTGTTGTCGGCGGCCATGGGCAGCCCGCGCCCGAATCCGTTCCCGTCCTGGCAGTTCCAGTGGATGGCGTTGAACCAGTCACCGCTGTCGAAGGAGTTGCGGTCGAGGGACTTGGAGCGCAGCAGGTCGGAGCCGGCCTGGGAGAGGGACGGACCCTGCGAGAGGGTGGCCGTCGCCATCGCCAGGACCTGCATCCGGGCCCGGTCGGCGGCGCTCGTCGTCGCGGGCAGCTTGTACGTCAGCGCGTCGTACAGGGACTCGTTGTCGTGCGCGTCGGCGTACGCGAGCGCGTCACCCGGCGCGGCCGCGTAGCCGGCGGGCTGGCCGTTGTAGTCGACCTCGGAGCCCTTGACCTCCTTGCCGGCGGAGTCGGTGAAGTGGAACGCGGCCAGGTTGCCGCTCAGGCCGACCTCGATGAGGTCCTGGTAGTGCAGCAGCCGGGCCTTCTGCTCGGCCGGAGTGCCGTTGGCGGTCGAGGAGTTGGGGTCGGTGTACAGGCCCGAGGCGAAGCCCTGGACGCCGGGGTCGGAGTCGAAGGGGCTGCCGCCGCGGACGGCGTCGCGGGATCGGTCGGAGAAGGTCGCGATCCCCGTCCCGGCCATGTTCTTCTGGGTGGCCTGGACGAACCGGGCGTCGTCGGCGACCTCGCCGAAGTTCCAGCCCTCGCCGTACAGGATGATCTTCTTGCCGTCGACGCCGTCCTTCGCGGGGGTGAGCCCGTCGAGGGCCTTCCTGACCGCGAGGATGTTGGCCTTGGGCTGGTGCCCCATGAGGTCGAAGCGGAAGCCGTCGACCTTGTACTCCTTGGCCCAGGTGACGATCGAGTCCACCACCAGCTTGCCCATCATGGCGTTCTCGGTGGCCGTGTTGGAGCAGCAGGTGGAGTTGGCCACGCTGCCGTCGGCGAGCAGCCGCTGGTAGTAGCCGGGGACGACCTTGTCGAGGACGCTGGTGTCGGCCTGGCCGCTCGCGGCGGTGTGGTTGTAGACCACGTCCATGACGACGCGAAGGCCGTCCTGGTTCAGGGACTTGACCATCTTGCGGAACTCGACCGTGCGCCCGGTGCCGTCGGGGTCGGTGGCGTAGGAGCCCTCGGGAACCGTGTAGTGGTACGGGTCGTAGCCCCAGTTGTAGGCGTCCTTGGCGGCGGTCTTCGCCACGCACTCCTGCTGCTTCTGGGAGTCGGCGGCGTAGGAGGCGAGATCGCAGTCGGTGCGCTGCTGGTCGGCCTTCTTCTCGGGGATGGTGGCGATGTCGAACGCGGGCAGCAGGTGCACGTACGAGGTGCCGGACGCGGCCAGCTTCCTCAGGTGCTTCGAGCCGTCGCTGTTCTTGTCGGTGAAGGCGAGGTAGGTGCCCTGGTCCTTCGCGGGGACGGTCTTGTCCGCCACCGAGAAGTCCCGGATGTGCAGTTCCTGGATCTGCGCGTCCCGCAGCGGTACGGCCTCGGGCTTCTTGAGCGAGGACCAGCCGGACGGGGCGAGGGACTTGGCATCCAGGTCGACGACCAGGCTGCGCTCCGAGTTCGCGGTCAGGGCCACCGAGTACGGGTCGGTCACCTTGTTGGTGACGATCTTCCGGACGGTCGGCGCCCACACCTTGACGACGTAGCGGTAGGGCTTGTTCGTCCAGGACTTCTTGCCGGTCACGGACCAGACGCCGGTGGCGTCGTCGCGCCGCATGGCGACGGTGGAGCCGTCGAGGTCGAGGTGCACCGACTGGGCGGTCGGGGCCCACACGGACAGGGTGGGAACGCCGTGGTGGAAGACCGGCCCGAGGTGCGCCTTCGTCGCGGGGTACAGGTCGTCGAGGACGCCGGCGATCTGCACGCCGGTCGCCGCGAGCACGGCGCCGTTCGCGGCACGTTGCGAGGCGACGAGCTGGCCGCCGAGTGCCGAGCGCACCCGGGCGCGGTCGCGCGGGTCGACGGACCAGGCGGTGTACGTCTTCAGGTAGGGGAACTTCGCCTTCTGGGCGTCGGTGAGGGTGGTCTTCTCCAGCCGCAGCCAGCGCTCGTCGTCGCTGGTGAGGCCGCCGTCCTTGACGGCGATGGAGCCGTCGTGGGAGGAGAGGAGCTGGGTGGACACGGCGGCGTCGGAGCCGTTCCAGGCGACCGTGTCCCGGTCGATCCAGACCGCCTTGGAGGTGGTCAGGTCGAGCGCGGCCGCGCTGCCCGCGGGCTGCGGCAACAGGTACTTCTCCTGGCCGTTCAGCAGCCACACCTCGTGGCCGTTCGCCGTGAGGTCCAGCGACTGGTCGGTGGGCAGGTCCTTGTCGTCGCCCTTGTGGAGGATGTAGCTGAGGCTGGTCGCGCCCTCGGCGAGCGGCACCTCGTAGACGGCGCCGTAGGCGTCGGTCCGCACCGGCTCCAGGGGCTTCGTCCAGTCCGTGGGCGTCGCGGCCCCGGTCCACACGTGCAGACCCCAGCCGGCGTAGTCGCCGTCGGCACGGTGGTAGTGGACGACGGCCTTGGTCTTGTCCTGGGCGGGCAGGTCGGGCTGCTCGGTGAGGACGGTGTCCTTGCCCTGCTCGACCCAGACCTCGCCGGTCTTCGTGACGTCGATCGTGCGGTCGCTCGCGACGTCCTTGTTGCCGTCCTTGTCGATGACCAGGAAGCCCACGCTGGAGGCTCCGGGCTTCAGCTTCACGTAGGCGAAGGCGCCGTAGGCGTCCCGGCCGACGAAGTCGTGTCCGGCCGGCCAGGTGGTGGACTCGCCGTCGGCGATGTCGCCCCAGGCGTACAGGCGCCAGTCGGTGTAGTCGCCGTCGGTCCGCTTGTAGTGGACGACCGCGTAGTCGCGGGAGGAGGCGGCCGGGATCTCCGCGGCGGGGACGGTGCCGGTGGTGGACTCCGCCGTCGCGCTCGCCGTGTGACCGGCCGAGTCGATGACGACGGCCTTGTAGCGCAGGGCGGTTCCGGCCGGTACGTCCTTGCCGATGGCCTGGGTGACCTTGTACGGGGCGTGGTCGGCGGAGCCGAGGGTGTGCCAGGTGCCGTTGCCGGTCTGGGCGGCGAAGACGACCCGGTCGAGCTGTCCGCCGGTGACGTCCGCCGACAGCTCGACGGTGCCGGTGGCGCCCGCGGCGGGGGCCTTCAGCGTCAGCGTCGGCTTGGTCGCGGGGGCGGCGAGCCGGCCCGCGGCCTTGAGGACGATCGCCGAACCGGCCGGGACGGTGACGGTGACCTTCTTGTCCGCGTCGCTCTTCACCGAGGCGGACGTTCCGTATACGGCGCGGAAGTCCATGTCCGCCGAACCCGTCGCGAACGTGGCCGACTTCGCCTCGTCGGCGTTGTTCAGGGCGACGACGTACTCGGTGCCGGTCTTCGCGTCCGTGCGGGAGAAGGCGTACACACCGGCGCCGTCCGCGGCGTACCGCTCGGTCTGGACTCCGTCGGCGAGGGCCGGGTTCTCCTTGCGCAGCTTGGAGAGAGCGCTGATCTCGTCGTAGAGCGGTGCGCTCGTGTCGTACGCGTCGCTGGCGTGCGTCCGGTCGGTGCCGATCTCGTCGTCGTCGAGGTAGTCGGCGACCTTGGAGGCGAACATCGTCTGGCGGGCGTCCTTGTCACCGCCGGAACCGGTGAAGCCCTGCTCGTCGCCGTAGTAGACGACGGGGTTGCCGCGGCTGAGGAACATCAGCTCGTTGGCCAGCTTGTCCTTCTTCAGCAACTGGGCGTCGGTCGCCTTGGGGTTGTCCTGGTTCAGGAAGTACCCGATGCGGCCCATGTCGTGGTTGCCGAGGAAGGTGACCTGCTCGTAGGCGTTGGCCTTGTCGGTCGTGTACTTGTAGTCGTCCGCGAACAGGGACGCGAGCTTCTGCGCGCTGCCGCCCTGCGAGGCGTACGTGCGGGCCGCGTCCTGGAAGGGGAAGTCGAGGGTGGCGTCGAGGCGGCCCTGCGTGACGTACGGCGAGGTGATCGACGTGTCGGCGGAGTAGACCTCGCCGAACATGAAGAAGTTCCTGCGCCCGTGCTTGGCGGCGTACGCGTCGAGGGCGGTCGCCCACTGCGTCCAGAACTCCATGTTCACGTGCTTCACGGTGTCGATCCGGAAGCCGTCGATGCCGAAGTCCTTCACCCACCGCTCGTAGATCTTCTCCATGCCGCTGACGACCTCGGGACGCTCGGTCCACAGGTCGTCGAGGCCGGAGAAGTCGCCGTACGTGGTGGACTCACCGGCGTAGGTGGAGTCTCCGCGGTTGGAGTACATCGTCGTGTCGTTGAGCCACGACGGGACCTTCACGTTCTTCTTCGCGGCGGGAACCGTCGGCGTCCGGGGGAAGGAGCCGGTGCCCACGGAGGGGAACGAGCGGCTGCCGTCGGCGTAGTCCGCGTCGTCGAACGGCTTCCCGTCCTTGGTGAGATACGGGAAGGCGCCCTTGGAGAGGTAGTTGTAGGACTGCTCCTTGTAGTCGACGACATCGGCCGTGTGGTTGGTGATGACGTCGAAGAAGACCTTCATGCCCTTGGCGTGGGCCTTGGAGATCAGGGTCGACAGGTCCTTGTTGGTGCCGAAGTGCGGGTCGACCTTGGTGAAGTCCGTGATCCAGTAGCCGTGGTAGCCGGCCGAGGCGTCCTTGCCGGTGCCCTGGACCGGCTGGTTCTTGAAGATCGGCGCCATCCAGATGGCGGTGGTGCCGAGGCCCTTGATGTAGTCGAGCCGCTTCGTCAGGCCCTTGAGGTCACCGCCCTGGTAGAAGCCCTTGTCGGTGGGGTCGTAGCCGGTCGACAGGCGGGAACCGGTCAGTCCGCCCTCGTCGTTGGACGTGTCGCCGTTGGCGAAGCGGTCCGGCATCACGAAGTAGAACTGGTCACGGGTGGAGTCGTGCCGCGTCGGCTCGGCGGCGAGCTTCGCGTCCGACGGCGGTGCGGGCGGGGTCTGGGCCCGCGCCGCGATGGGTTGCGCAAGCGATACGGCCAGTGCGGCGGCGAGGACGGCTGCGCGCAGCCTGGGGCGGCCGATGCGGCTCGCCGCCCCTCTCGGTATCAGGTCCACAGCTGTGAACTCCTAGCGATTACGGCGTACTCGGGTCCGACCCCGCGCAGCGTTTCGGCCACGATGCCGAACGCCCGCGTGACCGTATCGCTCACGCAAGGTTTACAGCAAGAGTCTTGCAACGTGCGGAAAGACTTTTCAGCAGCTGGACTTGCCCGCGTAGATGGCAAGGGCCGTGTTGGCACCCAGCGTCGCCGTGAACTGGCCTGAACTGTTCACCGTGACACTGGTGTTGTTCTGGACGTTGCAGTAGGTCCCCGCGGCGAGCGAGGTGCTATACGTCCGGCTCAGCGAGGACGTCTCGTGGTTGATGGCCACGAAGCCCTGGCTGCCACGGCCGAAGGCGATGGCGTCACCGCCGTTGTCCCACCAGTTGCTGAGGGCCTGCCCGCGGGTGGCGTTGCGGAAGGCGACCATCGACTTGATCTCCGGCCAGGCGTGCTGGCACTTCCACCCGTCCTGCCAACAGGCATTGACGGTACCGCCGTTGGGCGGTCCGGCGTCCGCGTCGGACCACTCGTAGCCGGAGTTGATGTCGGGGGCGCCGTAGGGGTACGCGAGCATGAAGACGTTGGCGAGCGTGTAGTTCGCCCCGTCCTTGTAGTTGAGCGTCGAGCCGTTGCGCTCGGTGTCGTGGTTGTCGACGAAGACGGCCGCGACCGAGCTGCTCATGTAGCCCCAGCCCTCGCCGTAGTTCTTCAGGTAGGCGAGGTTCTCGTTGTTGAAGACCCGCTTGAGGTCGTAGGCATAGCGGAACTCCTGGACGTCGCCGTTGCCGGTGTACTCGGTGGGCTGGACGGCCTCGCCCGAGCCGTAGATGACCTCCTGCTTCCAGTAGACGGACGGATTGCTCAGCCGGGACTTGATGTTGGCCAGGTCGGCCGCAGGGATGTGCTTGGCGGCGTCGATGCGGAACCCGTCGACGCCGTAGCCGAGGAGGGTGTTCATGTAGCCGGCGATGGTCGCCCGGACGTACTCCTCACCGGTGTCCAGGTCGGCGAGACCGACGAGTTCGCAGTTCTGGACGTTGGCGCGGTTGGTGTAGTCGCTGATGGTGGCCGTGCAGTCGTCCATGTCGGCGGACGAGTAGAGGCCCGGGTAGTTGTACTTCGTGTACGAAGAGCCGCCGGTGCCGGTGCCGGATCCGGCGGACATGTGGTTGATGACGGTGTCCGTCACGACCTTCACACCGGCCGCGTGACAGGTGCTGACCATGTTCTTGAAGGAGGTGGCGTCGCCGAGCCGGCCGGCGATCTTGTAGCTCACGGGCTGGTACGAGGTCCACCACTGCGAGCCCTGTATGTGCTCGGCGGGCGGGGACACCTGGACGTAGCCGTATCCGGCGGGGCCCAGCGTGCTGGTGCATTCCTTGGCGACCGAGTCGAATTTCCACTCGAACAGGACGGCGGTGACGTCCTTGGTGCCGGGCGGCGAGGCCGCCGCCGAGCCGGGGGGAACGGTCACCGAGACCGCCAGGCCCGCCACGAGGGCGAACGAGGCGGCAAGCGTTTTCCTTGCCATGTGTGGGTACTCCTGCACTTCGTCGTGCGGGTGGGGGGATCGGAACGTACCGCTTGCAATCAAGTTTCAGCAAGATGTCGAAAGAACTTCCAACTCCCTTATTGACGCGCCCCCTTCAGGGGTCCCACGCTCCACACGGGTCGGCTCGCCGCGCCCCGCGGACGTGCCGACCGGATCCGGAGAGGAGCCGAACCCCCGATGGCTTTACGACGAAGAAGGGTTTCCCGACTGCTGGTGACCGTCGCGCTGGCGCTCGGCGGACTGGCCGCGCTGCCCGCCCAGCAGGCAGCGGCGGCGGACACCGGTGTAGCCAACGGCGATGTGATCGCCAACCTGTGGGAATGGAACTGGAAGTCGGTCGCGTCCGAGTGTACGAACGTCCTCGACCCGGCCGGGTACGGAGCGGTCCAGGTGGCCCCGCCCGCCGAGTCGCTGAAGCAGTCCAACTACTACTGGTGGGACGTCTATCAGCCCTACTCCTACAACCTGAACAGCCGCTTCGGCACGGCGGCGGGCTTCAAGGCCATGGTCGACACGTGTCACGCGGCCGGCATCAAGGTCTACACCGACGCGGTGATCAACCACACCGCCGCGCAGACCGGCACCGGCTACAACGGAACGGTCATCACCAACAAGTACGACACCCCGGACTACGACCCGGCCGACAGCGACGACTGCACCACGACGATCACCGACTGGACCAACCGCTACCAGGTCCAGCACTGCGAACTGCTCGGCCTGCCCGACCTGGACACCGCCGAGAGCGGCGTCCGCACGAAGATCACCGGATTTCTGAACCAGCAGATCGACCTGGGCGTCGACGGCTTCCGGATCGACGCGGCCAAGCACATCGAGGCCGCCGACCTGAGCGCCATCGTCGCCGGACTGCACACCACGACCTCGGGCTCGGCGCCGTACATCACCCAAGAGGTCTACCCCGGCACCCCGCCCTCGACCGACGAGTACTACGGCACCGGTGACGTCCTCGACTTCACCTTCGCCTCGCAGATCAAGGCCCAGTTCCAGGGCGACATCACCAACCTGTCGAGCTTCGGGAGCAGTTGGGGACTGGCCGCCGAGGCGAACTCCAACACCTTCGTCACCAACCACGACACCGAGCGCAACGGCTACTCCCTCAGCTACAAGGACGGCGCCACCGCCGTGCTCGCCAACGTCTTCCAGCTGGCGCGCGGTTACGGCAGGCCGTCCGTCTACGCCGGCTGGACCTTCAGCCAGAGCGACCAGGCCCCGCCGAACTCGGGCGGCGGCTTCGTCACCGACACCGACTGCGCCTCCGGCTGGTACTGCCTGGACCGCGACACCGCGGTCTCCGGCATGATCGGCTGGCACAACGCGGCCGCCGGGTACTCCGTGGCCAACTGGCAGTCCCCCGCGTCCAATGTGATCGGCTTCGGCCGGGGCGGCGCCGGGTTCGTGGCCATCAACAACAGCTCGGGCGCCAACACGTACACGTACACGACCGGTCTCGCCGACGGCACCTACCCGAACGTGATCGACGGCGGTGCCACCTCGGTCACGGTCACCGGCGGCAAGGCCTCACTGACCGTGCCCGCCAAGGGCGCCGTCGCGTTCTACGACCCGGCCTACGTCTGCACCGTCGACTGCGGTGGCGGCGGCGGTGGCGGCACCGATCCGGGCACGGTCACGGCCACGTTCGGCGAGTACGCGTCGACCGGCTCCGGAACGAACGTGTACGTGGTCGGTTCGGTGGCCGCGCTGGGCGGCTGGAACACGGCGAGCGCGGTGAAGCTGTCCTCGTCCGGCTATCCGGTCTGGAAGACGGACGTCCCGGTGCCGGCGAACAGCACGATCACGTACAAGTACATCAAGAAGGACTCCTCGGGGAACGTCACCTGGGAGTCCAACGCCAACCGGACCCTCACCACCGGCACGGCGGCCGTCGCGGCCGACAACTCCTGGAACGTGGCCGACGCCGACGCGACGGACCTGACCTTCGGAGTGACCGCGACCACCGTCTACGGCACCAACGTGTACGTCGTCGGGTCGGTCCCCTCGCTCGGCTCCTGGAACACCGCCGACGCGATCCCGCTGTCCTCGGCGTCGTACCCGTACTGGGGCCGGCCGGTGATCGTGCCCAAGTCGACGTCGTTCACGTACAAGTACATCAAGAAGGACGCCTCGGGCGCGGTGACCTGGGAGTCCGGGGACAACCGGGCCTACACCACCGGCTCGGGCGCCGCGTACTCGGTCGGCGACACCTGGAAGTAAGGGGCCGCACACGGAAGCGGTGCTCCGGCCGTCAGGTCCCGGAGCACCGCTCTCGCACGGGTCGGGCCGGCCAACAGGTGAAGGGTGCTCCGGCGGTCAGGACCGGAGCACCACTCACGCCAAGGCCGGGACGCCCGGCAGGCGAGCGGTGCTCCGGTGGTCAGGACCGGAGCACCGCTCACGTGTGGGTCAGACCGCCCACCACACGGTCGTGTCGGCGGGCAGCTTCGCCTCGCCGTCCTGCGACAGGGTCACCTCGCCGCTGGCGACGAGCACCCGGCCGTGGGCGGGGACGGTCACGGCCTCGCTCCCGGTGTTCGCGGTGCAGACGAACTCGCCGCGCCGGAAGGCGAGAACGCCCTCCGGGGCCGTCAGCCAGGTGACGGTGTCGCCCGCGCCGAGGTCGGCGCGCTCGCGCCGGACGGCGAGCGCGTCGCGGTACAGCTCCAGGGTGGAACCCGCCACGCCGGTCTGGGCCTCGACACTCAGCTCGGCCCACTCGGCGGGCTGCGGCAGCCAGCTTCCGCCGTCGCCGAAGCCGTACGACGAGCCGGCGCGGGTCCACGGGATCGGCACCCGGCAGCCGTCACGGAAGCCGTCCTGTCCCGCGCCCCGGAAGAAGGCGGGGTCCTGGCGCGCCTCGTCCGGCAGGTCGACGACGTCGGGCAGGCCGAGCTCCTCGCCCTGGTAGACGTAGGCGGAGCCGGGCAGGGCCAGCATCAGCAGGCTCGCCGCGCGGGCCCGGCGCAGACCGAGCTCCCGGTCGCCCGCGGTGCGGATCTGGGTGCCGAGGCCGGCCTCGTTGGCGAACCGGGTGGCGTGCCGGGTCACATCGTGGTTGGACAGCACCCAGGTGGAGGGGGCGCCGACCGGGCGCATCGCGTCGAGCGTGCGGTCGATCACGGAGCGCAGCTCCGCCGCGTCCCAATGGGTGCCCAGGTACTGGAAGTTGAAGGCCTGGTGCAGCTCGTCGGGGCGCACGTAGTTGGCGGTGCGCTCGATCGTGGGCGTCCACGCCTCGGCGACGAAGATACGCTCGCCCGAGTACTCGTCGAGGATCGTGCGCCACTGCCGGTAGATGTCGTGCACGCCGTCCTGGTCGAAGAACGGCATGACATCGTTGCCCAGCAGTTTCAGCTGGTCGTGGTCGCCGAGGTCGGGCAGACCCTCCGCCTTGACCATGCCGTGCGCGACGTCGATACGGAAGCCGTCGACGCCCATGTCCAGCCAGAACCGCAGGATCGAGCGGAACTCGTCACCCACGGCCGGGTGTTCCCAGTTGAAGTCGGGCTGCTCGGGCGCGAAGAGGTGCAGGTACCACTCGCCCGCGGTGCCGTCCGGCTCGGTGACCCGGGTCCAGGCCGGGCCGCCGAAGATGGACTCCCAGTCGTTGGGCGGCAGTTCGCCGTTCTCGCCCTTGCCCGGCTTGAAGTGGTAGCGGTCGCGCAGTGAGGAGCCGGGGCCCTCGCGCAGCGCGCGCTTGAACCACTCGTGCTGGTCCGAGGAGTGGTTGGGCACGAGGTCGACGATGATCCGCAGGCCCAGGCCGTGGGCGTCGCGGATCAGCGCGTCGGCGTCCAGCAGGTTGCCGAACATCGGGTCGACGGCCCGGTAGTCCGCCACGTCGTAGCCGGCGTCGGCCTGCGGCGAGGCGTAGAAGGGGCTGAGCCACACGGCGTCGACGCCGAGGTCGCGCAGGTACGGGAGTCGGGAACGTACGCCCTCCAGGTCGCCCATGCCGTCGCCGTTGCTGTCGGCGAAGCTGCGCGGATAGACCTGGTAGATCACCGCGTCGCGCCACCAGTCGCGATGCGCGGCGACGGTGGCGAGAACGGAGTTCGGGGCCTGGTCGGCGGAGTGCTGGCTCATGGCGTCCTTGATGCGATGAGGGTCCCCGTGTCCGAGCGCGGTCGGGCGTGGGGAGGAATTCGGCTGTGGGGGCAGACCCCTGCTCACGCGAGGCCGGGAGCACGGGGCGAGAGGCTTCGGGGCGAGGGGTGTCGGGGCAGAGGAATGAGGCGGCCGCGGTACCGGCGGGGTCGGATGGGCACCGCAGCCGCCACCCGCGCGCTTGGAGCGCGCGGGAGTCTTCGGGCGTTCTGGGGGCGTCCTTACGGATCAGCCCTTCGTGCCGCCCGCGGTGAGTCCGGTCACCAGGTTCTTCTGCACCAGGTAGAAGAAGAGGGAGACGGGTATCGCGACCAGCACGGCGGTGGCCGCCATGAGGTTGCGCTGCGCGTCGTGCTCGCTGACGAAGCTCTGGAGTCCGACGGCGAAGGTGTACTTCGAGTCGTCCAGCATGAACGTCGAGGCGAAGGCGACCTCACCGAACGCGGTGATGAAGTTGTAGAAGGCGGCCACCGCGAGGCCCGGCTTGGCGAGCGGCAGGATCAGCCGGAAGAAGGTGCCGAAGGGGCTCAGTCCGTCGACGCGGCCGGCCTCGTCGATCTCGAACGGGATGGTGTCGAAGTAGCCCTTGAGCAGCCAGGCGCTGTAGGGCACCGCCGTCGAGCAGTAGACGAGGATCAGGCCGAAGTACGAGTCGATGAGCTGGAGGTCCGAGAGGATCTGGTACATCGGCACGATCAGCACGGCGATCGGGAACATCTGGGTGACCAGCAGGACCCACATGAACTTCTTGTAGCCGGGGAAGCGCATGCGTGAGACCGCGTAGCCGGTGGTGGCGGCGACCATCACGCCGATGACCGTGGTGCCGAGCGACACGATGAGCGAACTCTTCATCCACTCGAAGAAGTTCGTGTGCTGGAGCACGAAGGAGTAGTTGCCGAACGTCATCGTGTGCCAGATGCGTCCGGGGTGCAGGTAGTCGTCCTCGCCCGGTCCCAGGGACAGGAAGACGAGCCAGGCGATCGGGAACAGCGCGACCAGGCTCGCGAAGGTCAGGATGCCGTGCGAGGCGAGGCTGCCTGCGAGGCCGCGCCGGCCGCGCTTGCGCGCCGGGCGGGGCGGCTCGTCGTTACCGGGAGCCTGCTCGGCCGGAGGCGTCTGAAGTGTGGTGGTGCTCATGGAGACTCCTGCCTCAGATCGCGAGCTGCTGGTCATTGCGGTTCAGCCAGCGGCGGTAGAAGGAGGTGAAGACGATCAGGATGGCCAGCAGCAGCATGCCGTAGGCCGCCGACTGGGCGAAGTCACGCGGCTGCTGTCCGAAGCCGAGGTAGTAGGCCCAGGTGACGAGGATCTGCGCGTCCGGCGCGGTGTTGCCGAACAGCAGGAAGATCACGGCGAACTGGTTGAAGGTCCAGATGATGCCGAGGAGCACGACGGTGGAGCTGACCGAACGCAGGCCCGGGAGGGTCACGTAGCGGAACTGCTGCCAGGCGTTCGCGCCGTCCATCTCGGCGGCCTCGTACAGCGTGCCGTCGATGGACTGGAGTCCCCCGAGCAGCGAGACCATCATGAACGGCACACCGCACCAGGTGTTGACCATGATGGCGGCGAAGCGCTGCCAGAAGGTGTCCTCCAGCCACGCCGGGGCCGGCAGGTGCACCGCGTGGAGCATGGAGTCGATGATCCCGCCGTCCGCGAGCATGAAGCGCCAGCCGAAGACGGTCACGAAGGTCGGCACGGCCCAGGGCAGCACCAGGATCAGCCGGTAGAACGTACGGCCGCACAGCTTCTGGTTGAGCAGCAGCGCGAGACCCAGGCCGATGCAGTAGTGCAGGGCGACACAGATGACGGTCCAGGCGATGGTCCAGATGAAGTGCGACCAGAAGCGGTCGTACGACGTCGGACCCCACAGGATGTCCTTGTAGTTGTCCAGGCCGATGAACTTGTAGGTGGCGTCGATGTGGTTGACGCCGATCGTGCGGGCCGAGTTGAGGCTGTTGGCGTCCGTGAGCGTCAGATAGAGGCCCCGAACCAGCGGATAGAGCACCAATCCGCCGAGTACGACGACGACCGGGGCGATCATCGCGTACGCGTACCAGTACTTCTGGTACGAGTGCTTGAGACGCTGCATCCGGCCGGGACGCGGTGCTCGGTCACCGCGGCGCTTGCCGGTCGCGCGGTCGATGGCGACTGTCATGGTTCGACACCTTCTGCAAGATCAGGAGTTGGGCGCACACAGCCGGTGGCCGCCGGTTCCGTTTCCCCTGTCGGGGGTCCCCCCGGCCCGACCGAAGTCGGGCCGGGGAAGGATCCGGCGGCCACACGGGCTCACTTGCTGAAGTCCGGCACCAGCTTGGCGATGGCCAGCTCGACGTTGCTCAGACCCTTGTCCAGGGACTCCTTGCCACCAGCGATCTTGGGCAGCTCGGTGTCCAGCGGGCCCCACAGCGAGCTGTACTCGGGCAGTGCCGGGCGCGGCTGGGCGGCGGAGAGGACCGTGCCGTAGCCGGCGATGCCCGGGTCGGCCTTGACGGCGTCGGTGTAGGCGTCGTCACGCGTCGGCAGCGTGGAGTTCTTCAGCGCGATGGTGGCCTGGGACTTCGCCGAGGTCATGAAGTTGACGAACTTCAGCGACGCGGCCTGGTGGGCCTTGTCCGAGCCGGCGTAGACCGAGAGGTTGTGACCGCCGGTCGGGGCGCCCGCCTTGCCGGTGGAGCCGGCCGGGACGGTGGCGATACCGAGGTTCGCCTTGTCCGAGAACGCCGAACCCTTGTAGAAGTTCGTGATCTCCCAGGGACCCTGGACGATCGCGGCGACCTTGCCGTTGACGAACGCGTCCTGGATGTGGGCGTAGGCGTCGGCGGTGGTGTCCGCCTTGTGCAGGCCCTTGCCGGCGAACAGGCCCAGCCAGGTGCCGTACGCCTTCTTCGCGGCGGGAGAGTTGACCGTGATCTTCTTGGCGGCGGCGTCGACGGTGTCGGTGCCCTCGCCGTAGAGGAAGTTCTGCGCGTAGTAGGCCTGGGTGGAGCCCCAGTAGCCGTCGACGCCGGTCTTGCCCTTGATGGTGGCCGCGTCCTTCTTCAGGTCGCTCCAGGTCTTGGGCGCCTCGGTGATGCCGGCCTTCTGGAACAGCGCCTTGTTGTAGACGAGCGCCAGGGTGTCCGTGACGAGCGGCACACCGTACGTCTTGCCGTCGTACTTGGCCTGCTCGATCAGGTTGGGCTTGAACTTGGCCTGGTCCGCGAGGGCGGCGGTGCCGTCCAGGGGCAGGAAGTAGCCCTTCTTGGCGAAGGCGGGGGTCCAGCCGACCTCGGAGCGCAGGATGTCCGGGGCGCCGGAGGCACCGGCGGCCGTGTCGAACTTGTTCTGCGCCTGGTCGAAGGGCACGTTGACGTACTTGACCTTGATGTTCTTGTTGGCGGCCTCGAACTGCTTGACCAAGGCCTGGTACGTCGGCGCCTCATTGGTGGCGTTGGACGTGTCCCACCACGTGATGGTGACGGGCCCACTGGCCTTGTCGCTGCTGTCACTGCCGCTGCCGCCGCAGGCCGTCGCCGCGAGGGCGAAAGACGCCACCAGCGCACTGGCCGCTATGCCACGCCGCATGAGTTCTCCTTGAGGGTGAAAGCCCGAGTGGGCGGAGAATCGGTCCCGCCCGATTCCCCTGCCGACTTGCCGACTGCGCCGTTGCGTCCGCCGGGCGACGTGAACGTAACAGCGTTGTAAGCGGCGCGAAAGACCTTGCAGCAAAAAAGTGCAAGAACTGGCGACAGTTACGCCCCCGTGACCTCGCGGCAGCCGTCCCGAAACCCGGTTACCAGGCCGATCAGCAGACATCCGGACCTCTGTGCAAGACTCTGCAAGCTCTTGCCATGGATGTCGCGTACGGGGATCATCGGCCCGTCAGCGCCTTGCAGGAGCCACCCCTTCCCGCGCGGCGCACGCACGGGACACCGAGCCGACCAGAACACGAGGGAGCGCGATGACGCAGCAGCCCGGAGCGGGGCGGTCAACCGCCCGCACACGGCGTCTGGTTGGTGGGCAGGGTGAGATGCGACCGGTACAGTCCAATCCTGTGACCACACGGCTTGCCGACATCGCAGCCCAGGCGGGGGTCAGTGAGGCGACCGTCAGTCGCGTCCTGAACGGGAAGCCGGGCGTCGCCGCGACCACCCGCCAGTCAGTCCTGGCCGCCCTCGACGTGCTGGGCTACGAACGCCCGGTGCGTCTGCGCCAGCGCAGCGAGGGTCTGGTGGGCCTCATAACCCCCGAGCTGGAGAACCCGATATTCCCTGCCCTCGCGCAGGTCATCGGGCAGGCCCTGACGCGCCAGGGCTACACCCCCGTCCTCGCGACCCAGACCCCGGGCGGCTCGACCGAGGACGAGCTGACCGAGATGCTGGTCGACCGCGGCGTCGCCGGCATCATCTTCGTCTCCGGCCTGCACGCCGACACCTCGGCCGACATGCAGCGGTACGAGCAACTGCGTGGCCGAGGTGTCCCGTTCGTCCTGGTCGACGGCTTTTCGCCCAAGGTGCAGGCGCCGTTCATCTCTCCGGACGACCGCGCGGCGATGGCCCTCGCGGTCACCCACCTCGCCTCGCTCGGGCACACCAGCATCGGTCTCGCCCTCGGCCCCAAGCGGTTCGTGCCGGTGCAGCGCAAGATCGAGGGCTTCGTGCGCACGATGCAGGATCAGCTGAACCTGAGCCCGGCGGACGTCGAGGAGCGACTGATCCAGCACTCGCTGTACACGCTGGAGGGCGGCCAGGCCGCCGCGAGCGCGCTCATGGACCGCGGCTGCACGGCGATCGTCTGCGCCAGCGACATGATGGCGCTCGGCGCGATACGGGCGGCGCGTCAGCGCGGCCTGGAGGTTCCCACGGACATCTCGGTCGTGGGCTTCGACGATTCGCCGCTGATCGCCTTCACCGACCCGCCGCTCACGACCGTCCGCAAGCCGGTACCGGCGATGGGCCAGGCCGCGGTGCGCACGTTGCTGGAGGAGATCGGCGGGACGCCCGCGCCGCACAGTGAGTTCGTGTTCATGCCGGAACTCGTGGTGCGGGGTTCGACCGCTTCTGCCCCTGGGGACCGAAATCGTCCCTGAGCAGGACGACAAAGGGGGCGAAGCACTCCCACAGGCGTAGAAAGTGCGGCCAGGACCCGACCAGAGCATCATCGGTGAGGGAAGGCTTTTCTGGCAGACTCTGTGCCTATGGGTGATTCGACCGTGACGACACTGGAAGGCCGGGACCAGGCCACTCCACAACCCGTCGCGGAGGAGAAGGCGGGGAACAGACTCCTGCGTCGTATGCGGGCCCCGCGTCGCCCCCGCCTCTGGTTCGAAGTCCTGCTCATCGCCATGAGCTACTGGACGTACTCGCTGATCCGCAACGCCGTGCCGGAGCAGAGACGCGAAGCGCTGCGCAACGCGGACTGGATCTGGCGGATGGAGCACCATCTCGGGGTCGCCGTCGAGGAGTCCGTCAACCACGCGGTGAACTCGGTCGGCTGGCTGATCATCGGGATGAACTACTACTACGCGACCCTGCACTTCGTGGTGACGCTGAGTGTCCTGGTCTGGCTGTACCGCTGTCATCCCGGCCGCTACGCGGCGGCCCGTCTCGCGCTCTTCGCCACCACGGCGGTGGCCCTCCTCGGCTACTACTTCTTCCCGCTCGCGCCACCGCGTCTGTTGCCCGGCGGGAACTTCGTCGACACGGTCATGGTCCACGAGACCTGGGGCTCGATGGCCTCCGGCGATCTCAAACACATGTCCAACCAGTACGCCGCGATGCCGTCGATGCACATCGGCTGGTCCCTGTGGTGCGGCCTGACCGTCCTCGCGCTGGCCAAGGCCCCCTGGGCGCGCATCCTCGGCGTCCTCTACCCGGCGGCCACCCTCCTGGTCATCGTCGCCACCGCCAACCACTTCTGGCTGGACGCGGTGGGCGGCCTGCTCTGCCTCTGCTTCGGCTTCCTGGTGGCCCGCCTGTGGTACGGATCGCTGCCGTACGCGCTGCCGCAATGGGCACCGGGGACACGCGGGGCGCCGACCCCGCCACCGGTGAAGACCTGAGCCGCATCCGGCCGTCACCTTCGGTGACGGCCGGCCCCTTTCACGCGCCCCCACACACGGTCCCTTTCACGCGGTCCCCGTCATGCCGTCGCCCTCACAGGGGTCCGCTCACGATCCGCTCACGCGCCGTAGAACAGTTCGTCCACCACGGCCCGCGCCCGCCGGGTGGTGCGCCGGTAGTCGTCGAGCATGTCCCCGACGTGCCCCGGGTCGTATCCCAGGTAGCGGCCCACGGCGGCGAGCTCACGCCCGTCCGAGGGGAAGGTGTCCCCGGCCCTGCCCCGCACCAGCATCACGGCGTTGCGCACCCGGGTGGCCAGCACCCACGCCTCGTCCAGCGTCGCCGCTTCGTCCGTGGTCAGCAGCTCCGCCGCGCGCGCGGCCGCCAGCGCCTCCCGGGTCCGGGTCGTCCGCAGTCCAGGCTCCGCCCAGCCGTGCCGGAGCTGGATGAGCTGGACCGTCCACTCCACGTCCGAGAGACCGCCGCGCCCGAGCTTGGCGTGCAGCGTGGGGTCGGCGCCGCGCGGCATCCGCTCCGACTCCATCCGGGCCTTCAGCCGCCGGATCTCCCGTACGGCGTCCTCGCCCAGCCCCTCCGCCGGATACCGCAGCGGATCGACGAGCTCCATGAACCGGCCGCCGAGGTCGGCGTCGCCCGCCACGACCTCCGCGCGCAGCAGGGCCTGCGACTCCCACACCAGCGACCAGCGCCGGTAGTACGCCTCGTACGACTTCAGCGTGCGCACCAGTGGCCCGGACTTGCCCTCGGGCCGCAGGTCCGCGTCGATCAGCAGCGGCGGATCGGCGCTGGGGAGCTGGAGCAGCCGCCGCATCTCGGACACCACGGCGTTCGCGGCCCGTGACGCCTCCTGCTCGTCGACGCCCTCGCGGGGCTCGTGCACGAAGAGCACGTCCGCGTCGGAGCCGTAGCCGAGCTCGTGGCCCCCGAAGCGGCCCATCCCGATCACCGTGAACCGGGTGGGCAGGGTGTCGCCCCAGCCGTCCCGCACCACGGCCCGCAGCGTTCCCGCGAGTGTCGCCGCCGTCAGATCCGAGACCGCTCCGCCGACGAGGTCGACCAGCGCCCCCTGATCGGCGACGGCCGGCGTCTCCTCGGTTCCGTAGGAGGCGACGATGTCCGTCGCGGCGGTACGGAAGAGCTCGCGGCGCCGCACGCCGCGGACGGCGGTCACGGCCTGCTCGCCGCCGTCCGCCCGGCGCACCGCGGCGAGGATCTCCTGCTCAAGCTGGGCACGGCCGCGCGGTTCGAGTCCGCCGCCCTCCCCGTCGCCCAGCAGGGCCACGGCCTCCGGCGCGCGCATCAGCAGGTCGGGGGCGAGCCGGCCCGCCGAGAGCACCCGCGCGAGGTTCTCGGCGGCGGCGCCCTCGTCCCTCAACAGCCGCAGATACCAAGGGGTCTTGCCGAGCGCGTCCGAGACCTTCCGGAAGTTGAGCAGGCCGGCGTCGGGATCGGCGGAGTCCGCGAACCACCCCAGCAGCACGGGCAGCAGGGTCCGTTGGATGGCGGCCTTGCGGCTGACCCCGGACGCCAGTGCCTCCAGGTGGCGCCGTGCGGCCGCCGGATCGGCGTACCCGAGTGCGACGAGCCGCTCCCGGGCCGCGTCGGGGCTCAACCGGGTCTCGCCCGGCGCCAGTTGGGCGACGGCGTCGAGCAGCGGCCGGTAGAACAGCTTCTCGTGCAGCCGCCGCACCATGGACGCGTGCCGCTTCCACTCCCGGTTCAGCTCCTTGACCGGGTCGACGCGCAGCCCCATCGACCGGCCGATCCGCCGCAGATCGGCCTCGCCCTCCGGTACCAGATGGGTGCGCCGCAGCCGGAAGAGCTGGATGCGGTGCTCCATCGACCGCAGGAAGCGGTAGGCGTCGTCGAGCTGCACGGCGTCGGCGCGCCCCACGTATCCACCCGCGGCCAGTGCTTTCAGGGCGTCCAGGGTGGTGCCGCTGCGCAGGGAGTTGTCGGCCCGGCCGTGCACCAACTGCAGGAGCTGTACCGCGAATTCGACGTCCCGGAGCCCTCCGGGACCGAGCTTCAGCTCCCGTTCGATCTCGGCGGCCGGAATGTTCTCGACGACCCGGCGCCGCATCTTCTGCACATCGGCGACGAAGTTCTCCCGCTCGGCGGCGTGCCACACGAGCGGGGCCAGGGTGGCGACGTACTCCTCGCCCAGCTCCAGGTCCCCGGCCACCGGGCGGGCCTTGAGCAGCGCCTGGAACTCCCAGGTCTTGGCCCACCGCTGGTAGTAGGCGAGATGACTGCTGAGCGTGCGCACGAGGGGACCGTTGCGGCCCTCGGGGCGCAGATTGGCGTCGACCGGCCAGATGCTGCCCTCGACGGTCGTCTCGGAACAGATCCGCATCAGGTGCGAGGCGAGCCGGGCGGCCGCCTGTACGGCCTTGCCCTCGTCTGCCCCTTCGACGGCCTCCCCGACGAAGATCACGTCGACGTCGGACACGTAGTTCAGCTCGTGTCCCCCGCATTTGCCCATCGCGACGACGGCGAGCCGGCACAGGGCGGCGTCGTCGGGCGCGGCGGCCCCGGCGATGGCGAGGGCGGCGCGCAGGGTCGCGGTGGCGAGGTCGGCGAGTTCGGCGGCGGTCTGGGCGAGGTCGGTGGTGCCGCAGACGTCGCGCGCGGCGATGGAGAGCAGGCAGCGGCGGTAGGCGACGCGCAGCGAGACGGGGTCCGTGGCGCCCGCGAGCCCCCGTTCGAACTCCCGGACCCCGGGGTGCAGGTCCCGCGCCTCGTAGGTGACGAGGGCCTGCCAGTCGTGCGGGTGGCGGGCGAGGTGGTCGCCGAGCGCGGCGGATGCGCCGAGCACGCCGAGCAGCCGGTCCCGCAGCGGCTTGGCCGCGATCAGCGTGTCGAGGAGCTCCCGCTGGGCGGTGTGCCCGTCCTGGGCCTCGACGAGCCGGACGAGCCCGAGCAGCGCGAGGTCCGGGTCGGCGGTGGCGCCCAGTGCGTCGAGGAGGACCGGGTCCGACCGTATGGGGGCCAGTTCGGGCCCCTCCAGGAGTCGCTCGGCCGCCGAGGGATCGGTGAAGCCGTGCCGCAGCAGCCGTGTGAACGTACTGCTCCTGCGCCCCGGCGCCGTCATTCCGGCCTCCTGTCGATCGACGTCGTAGGCCCGGTCCCCTCCAGCACACCTGGTCCCGTCCCGTACATCTGGTCCCGTCCCGTACATCCGGTCCGATCAAGGTCGTACGTGCCCGAGCGTAACCCCGGTCCGCAAGGTGGCGCCCCGTGCCGACGGCCGTGCGGGGCGGTAGAAAGGACGTGGAGGCTTGAGTTCACCGGGTCTTCATCCGGCCGGTTGAGGGATGTGAGTCCGGGGAATGTTGGCGTGTGCATGCTCTGTCTGCACCGCCACCGTCGCCTCTCCCCCCACCGGAGGTCTGAAGTGTCCGGCAGAAACGTGTACATCCGCGGCCGTGCCCTCGTGGCGTCGGCCATCGCCTTCACCGCCGCCGCGGTCGGGCTGTGGACCGGATTCGCCGGTTCGGCCCCCGCGCACGCCGCGGCCGCCGTCCCGACCCCGGACCACGTCGTCGTCGTGGTCTTCGAGAACCACGCGTACAGCCAGGTGATCGGCTCCTCCAGCGCCCCGTACATCAACTCGCTCAAGACCGGCGGGGCCAACCTCTCCCAGTCGTACGCCGAGACGCACCCGAGCCAGCCCAACTACTTCGCCCTGTTCTCCGGTGCCACCCAGGGCATCACGGACGACAGCTGCTACACGCCCGGGTTCTCCTCGGCGCCCAACCTCGCCTCCGAGCTGATCGCCGCTGGCCGGACCTGGGGCAGCTACAACGAGACGCTGCCCAGCCAGGGTTCGACCACGTGCAGCAGCGGGAACTACGCCCGCAAGCACAACCCCTGGTTCGGCTTCAGCAACGTACCGACGTCCAGCGCGAAGACGTTCGCCCAGTTCCCGACGGACTACACGACGCTCCCGCAGGTCTCCTTCGTCACCCCGAACCTGTGCAGCGACATGCACGACTGCTCGGTGTCCACCGGTGACACCTGGCTGAACACCAACCTGAGCGCGTACGCCACCTGGGCCAAGACCCACAACAGCCTGCTCGTCGTCACCTTCGACGAGGACAACCGGCTCGCCGGCAACAAGATCCCGACCGTGCTGTACGGCCAGCAGGTGACCCCGGGGTCGTCGTCCGCCACCACCTACAACCACTACGACCTGCTGCGCACGCTGGAGGACATGCAGGGCCTCACGTCGCACGCGGGCAACGCGGCCTCCGGCAAGGACATCACGGGCATCTGGACGTCCTGACATGTACCTAGCGGACAGCCGCGCCGGTGCACCGGAGGCCGCGGCGGCGTCCGCGGAGAGCGCCGCCCCGCCACGAGCGGGGCGGCGCCTCGCCGCGGTCGCGCCCACGGTGCTGGCCCTCGGCACGGTCAGCCTGATCACCGACGTCTCCTCGGAGATGGTGACGGCCGTGCTGCCCCTGTACCTGGTGGCGGGCCTCGGCCTGTCCCCTCTCGGCTTCGGGCTCCTCGACGGTGTCTACAACGGCTTCTCGGCGCTGGTCCGCCTGGTCGGGGGACATCTCGCCGACCGGGGCGGCGGCCGCCACAAGTGGGTGGCGGGAGCGGGCTACGCCCTCTCGGCCGCCTGCAAACCGCTGCTCCTGGTGGCGCGGACGCTGACCCCGATCGGCCTGGTCCTCGCCGCCGACCGCACCGGCAAGGGGCTGCGCACCGCCCCGCGCGACGCCCTGATCTCCCTGTCGAGCACCCCGGAGACCCGCGGCCGCGCCTTCGGCGTCCATCGCGCCATGGACACGGCGGGCGCCCTGCTGGGCCCGCTGGCCGCCTTCCTGATCCTGCGGGCGACCGTGGACGGCTACGACGCGGTGTTCATGGTGAGCTTCTGCGTGGCCGTGGTGGGCGTACTGGTCCTGGTGCTGTTCGTACCGGGAGGCCCGGCCGCGCGGGCCCCGCGTACGACGACCGACGGCACCACCACGCCCGCGGCTCCCACCGCCTCCACAACTCCCGCGGCTCCGCGCCCCACGCTGCGCGTCGCCCTCGCCCTCCTGCGCCGGCCGGAGCTGCGCGGCATCGCGCTCTGCGCGCTGCTGCTCGGCCTCGCCACGGTCAGCGACTCGTTCATGTTCCTGCTGCTCCAGCACAGGCTCGGGGTGCCGGACCGCTGGTTCGCGCTGCTGCCCGTCGGCACGGCCGGCGCGTTCCTGCTGCTGGCCGTCCCGCTCGGCCGGCTCGCGGACCGGGCCGGCCGGTGGCGGGTGTTCCTGGCCGGCCACGGCGCCCTGCTCCTCGCGTACGCCCTGATGCTCACGTCCTGGCACGGTACGGCGCTGCCGTTCGCGGTGCTGTTCCTGCACGGCGGCTTCTACGCGGCGACGGACGGCGTGCTCATGGCCGCGGCCTCGGACAGCGTGCCGGCGGAACTGCGGTCGTCCGGGCTCGCGCTGGTCCAGACGGGTCAGGCGCTGGCCCGGTTCGTCTGCTCGCTCGGTTTCGGCGCGGCCTGGACCGCCTGGGGCGACCGGACGGCGCTCACGGGGTCGGCCGTGGCGCTCGCCCTGTGCGCCCTGTTCGCGCTGAGCCTGCGCCCGGCCCGCCGTACTCCCCCGGAAGGCACGGTATGACGCTGCGAACCCGCATCCTGGTCCTGGTCTGCGCCCTGGTCGTCCTGGCGGGCGTCGCGACGGCCTCCGTGCTGCACGCCTCGGCCCGCGCGGAGCGCCGGAACCAGGCCCGGCCGGGGGGCCCGCGGATCACCGCGGGACCCGTCTCCCTGACCGACTCCCGGCGGCTGGTGTTCCGCAACATGGCCTGGGGCCCGCACCGCGACGAGCTGACGTCCGTGGCGGCCTCCGACCCGTCGGGCCCGCGCACCGCGGCCAGGGTCAAGTGCCTGCGCTTCTACGCCGCTTCGGGCACGGGAGTGTGTCTCCAGGCGGTGCACGGAGCGATGCGGGACACCTACCGGGCGGTGATCCTCGACGCCGGTCTGCGGGTGAGGGCCCGCTACGAGGTGCCCGGCATCCCGTCCCGCGCGCGCGTCTCGCCCAGCGGACGGTACGCGGCCTGGACGGCGTTCGTGGGCGGCGACTCGTACGCGGGCACGAACTTCTCGACGCGGGCGGCGATCGTCGACACCCGCACCGGGAGGCTGACGCCGTCCCTGGAGGAGTACCGCGTGGTGAAGGACGGCAGGACCTACCACGCGGCCGACGTCAACTTCTGGGGCGTGACGTTCGCGGCCGACGACCGCACGTTCTACGCCACCATGGCCACGCACGGCACGACCCACCTGGTCCGCGGCGACCTGACCGCCCGCACCGTCACCACCCTGCGCGCGAACGTCGAATGCCCGTCCCTGTCCCCCGACGGCACCCGTATCGCGTTCAAGAAGCGCGTCAAGGGCCTTCCCAAGGACGCCCCGTGGCATCTGTACGTCCTCGATCTGCGCACCGGGCGCGAGACCCCGCTCGCCGAGCCCCGCAGCGTCGACGACCAGGTGGTCTGGCGCGACGACCGCACCCTCGTCTACGCCCTCCCCGGCGACTACGGAGCCGATCTCTGGACGCTCCCGGCCGACGGCACGGGAGCGCCGCGGCGCGTCAGCACCGCGGCGGTCTCTCCCGCGTACGTGCGCTGACGGACGCCGCCGGACCGTGGTCCCGGGGGCACGCCCGAGGCCCGGGGCCGGCGGGATCCGTGCGCCGTCAGGACTCCGCGGCGGTACGGCGACGGCGGACGGCCAGGACCAGGCCTCCGCCGAGGACGGCCGCGGCGGCCGCGGCGCCGGCGAGCGTCGGGGTGCCGTCGGAGCCGGTGCTCGCCAGGGTGCCGCCGACGGAACCGGTGGTGGAGCCGCCGGTCGTGGAGCCGGCCGACGTGGAGCCGGTGCCGCCCGTGCTGCCGGAGCCGCCGGTGGACTGCCCCTCGGGGTCGTTGCCGTCACCGCCGCCGGAGGAGCCAGGGGAGGTGGCGGATGCCGACGGCTGGGGGTCCTCCTCGTTGTCGGTGGGGATGGCGACGTGGATCTTGGCCGTGTCGTTGGCGGGGTTCTTGTCGAAGTCCGGGTGGATGTCGTAGACGGAGGTCGCCTTCACCTCGCCGTCGGTGGTCTTCGTGCCCTTCGCGACGTCCAGCGTGAAGGCGTACGTGAGGGTCTGGCCTACCTCGATGGTGTGGTCGTCGGGCGTGCAGACGTACACGGCCCTGCCCGGCGTCCCTCCGGGCGCGTTCGGGCCGTCGATCCCGAACGGCTGGCAGTCGTGGGGAACCTTGATGGCGGTCGTGCCCTTCGGTATCCGCACCATGAGCGCCGGCTGGTCGTCGCTCGTCTGGTTCCGGATCCAGCCGGGGCCGTCGTTGCGGAGTCCCACGAAGATGGACTGCTGCCCGCCCGCGAGGGCCTCGGTGTCCTCACCGACGGCGACGAGGTCGGCCGAGCTGTCGGCGGTCAGGGTCAGCCGTCGGAAACTGTCGCCGAACTCGTCCCCCGGAGCCTCACCGGTGGGCGAGGTGCCGTACTCGACCTCCTCCATCAGCGCCTTGGGCAGCGCCTTGAACCGCACGTGCGTCTCGACGGAGGCACCGGGCTCGATGACGGTGTCGAGCTTGCAAAGTGCCTGCCCGACCTGGTCCTTGACGGTCGAGTAGGTGCAGCCCGGCACGGCCTCGGGGAAGTCGAGCCCCCGGCTCAGCCGGACCCCGAAGGTGAAACCGTCCGCGGCCGCGGTGCCGTTGTTGGTGACGACGACGGACTTGTCGTACACCTCGCCGGGCTCGGGCGACGCGGTCGGCAGGGTCGAGACCACCAGTGAGGGCTCGCCCTGGTCGGCGTAGGCCGAGGAGGCGCCGACCACGGGGACGGCCGCGACGGTCGCGACGGCGGCCACGAGGGCCGCCGACCGGCGGAGGTGCGAGGGGCGGATGCGCTGGCGCACGGATGGGTCTCCTCGTCGGGACAGGAAGCACGGCGACCGGAGGTCTGCCGTCCGGTCAACTTGTGGACACCTGCGGAGCGTCGAGGGTTGTACGGCCGTCCGAGAAGAGCGTCACGCTCCGCGCCCCGCCGGTCCGCGGAGCACGCGCCCGGAAGGCCGCGGAGAACCGGGCGGAGGGCGCGGGTCCGCCGCCCTCCCGATCTCGGTGCACCCAGGGGTGACGAGCAAGGTCATTTGCCCTATGCTGCGGCTTGCACATCCGGGGGGCGGCCGGTCGTCATGACGACCGGCACCGTGACACGTGCGCATCACCCACGCCATCTCAACTCGTGCTTCGGCATGCCGTCAGGCGTCCGCGCCTGTGCGCGGCTGCCGTCCGAGGCTGCCCGCAAGGGACCGGATCGGCGCGTTTCCCCGGGTCCCACGGTCATCGGAAGGCAGAACGTCATGGCAGAACGTCAGTACCTCGGACAGGGCTCCACCACCTCGGCGGAGAAGTTCTGGTACATCCTCGGTTGCATCTACTTCGGTGCCGCCTACTTCCAGAAGGTCCCGGTCAAGAAGGCGCTGAGCGAGTACGGGCTGGTCGAGATGACCGGAGCCGAGAAGTTCTGGTACGTCGTCCAGTGCATATTCTTCGGCGCCGGCTACATCGCGAAGGTCACCATCAAGAAGGCGCTGTCCGAGGTCCGGGACCCCAACGCGACCCCCGCCGTCTGACGGCACCGAACGACACGCAGCCCGCGGGCCCGGACCGCTGACGAGCGGTCCGGGCCCGCGGCCTGTCGAGATCAGGTGGGGAGGTCGCCGCTCCGATCAGAGCTGTGCTCGCTGTGCTCGACTTGGTGGATGAGCCGCTTGAGCTGGTTGATCTCGTTACGGAGGGCCTTCTCGCCGGCGGCGGTGAGGTGGACCCAGGTGCGGCCGCGTTTCCCCTCGTAACCCTTCTCGATCTCTACGAGTCCGGCCTTCTCGAGTACGGCCAGATGCTGGCTGAGATTGCCGGCGGTCAGGTCGAGGGTGCTCCGCAGAAAGCCGAATTCCACGCGTCGAGCCTCGTGAGCGATCGCCAGGATGCCCAGCCTGACCCTCTGGTGAACGACGTCGTCGAGTCCGTTGGCGGGATGGTTCACCTTGTCCTCCGCCCGGAAAGGGCGAATCCGGCGGCGCCGACCAGCAGCACACCGCTGTTGATGACGAGATGCGGCAGGTTGATCCACACCGACGGAGCCGTGACGAACTGGCCGAGGTCACGCGGCAGCAGTACGACCGTCAGGTAGCCGAGCGCGAAGACCGTCAGCAACCAACTCCGCTCCACCCGGGCCAGTACCAGCAAGCCCAGTCCGATGGCGACGGCCGGAGTCGCCGCGCGGTACAGGAAGTTGACGCTCACGGCGCTCCCTGCGACGTGGATGCCGTTGAGGCTTCCTTCCTGGACCAGCGGGTGGTGCACCGCCCACAGCGAAGCGCCGGAGAGGAACAGGCCGAGGACGGTCCCCGCGCATACGTAGGACCGGACCCGGGTTCCGATGCCGCGCCGCCGCGACCGGCTCACGTAGAAGCCGCAGATCGCCGCGTACACCAGCAGGAGAGCGACCGGCCAGTAGATGAAGGACCAGGTGGCGTAGCTGGTGCAGAACGTGATGCCCGAGTCCCCTGCCCGCACCTCCGGCCTGCACGCCATGGGGTGGGGGCCGTAGCGGTAGAAGGGGATGGCCGCGAGGTGCGCGAGACCGAGCAGGAGAAGCGGGAACCAGGTGCCGCGGTGGGCTTGGCGTACCCGGCGGGTGAGCTCACGGGCGGTGGCCAGAAGCTCTTGAGGTGTGCTCGCTGAAGACGCCGACATATCTGCCATGCAGTTATCTTTGCAATACAAACCAGTTGGCACAAGAGGGTAGTTGGGTGGCGGCCTGGTTCCGGAGGTCCACCTGCCGTGGCTGCGCGCGAAGGACAGCGCGGAGGGCAGCGGGACAGCGTGGGCGAGGGCGGCGGTTGCTGGGCGGGCGGCCCACGGACGAGCCAGGGGCGGCGAGGACGGCCGCGGGGCCCCCGGTCATCGACCGGGGGCCCCGCGTTCCGCGTCACGAAAAGCGCCGCTGACCTGCGCTTACAGCACCGGCAGGTTCTTCCGCAGCTCGAAGGCGGTGACCTCGGAGCGGTACTCCTCCCACTCCGCCTTCTTGTTGCGCAGGAAGAAGTCGAAGACGTGCTCGCCGAGGGTCTCGGCGACGAGTTCGCTGCGCTGCATGAGGGTCAGCGCCTCGCCGAGGTTCTGCGGGAGAGGCTCGATGCCCATGGCACGGCGCTCGGCGTCGGAGAGGGCCCAGACGTCGTCGTCGGCGCCCGGCGGGAGCTCGTACCCCTCCTCGATGCCCTTCAGGCCCGCGGCCAGGAGCAGCGCGTACGCCAGGTACGGGTTCGCGCCGGAGTCGATCGAGCGGACCTCGACCCGCGCCGAACCGGTCTTGCCGGGCTTGTACATGGGCACGCGGACGAGGGCGGAGCGGTTGTTGTGGCCCCAGCAGATGTACGAGGGGGCCTCGCCGCCGGCGCCCGCGGTGCGCTCGGAGCCGCCCCAGATGCGCTTGTAGGAGTTGACCCACTGGTTGGTGACGGCGGAGATCTCCGCCGCGTGCTTCAGGAGGCCGGCGATGAAGGAGCGGCCGACCTTGGAGAGCTGGTACTCCGAGCCGGACTCGTAGAACGCGTTGCGGTCGCCCTCGAAGAGCGAGAGGTGCGTGTGCATACCGCTGCCCGGGTACTCCGAGAACGGCTTCGGCATGAAGGTGGCCTGGACACCCTGCTCCAGCGCGACCTGCTTCATGATCAGCCGGAAGGTCATGATGTTGTCCGCCGTGGAGAGCGCGTCGGCGTAGCGCAGGTCGATCTCCTGCTGGCCGGGGGCGCCCTCGTGGTGGCTGAACTCGACCGAGATGCCCATCGACTCCAGCATCGTGATGGCCTGGCGCCGGAAGTCCTGGCCGACGTTCTGCGGGGTGTGGTCGAAGTAGCCGGAGTTGTCGGCGGGGGTGGGGCGCGAGCCGTCCAGCGGGCGGTCCTTCAGCAGGAAGAACTCGATCTCGGGGTGGGTGTAGAAGGTGAAACCCAGGTCCGAGGTCTTGTTGAGGGCGCGCTTGAGGACATAGCGCGGGTCCGCGAAGGACGGCGACCCGTCCGGCATCAGGATGTCGCAGAACATCCGGGCCGTACCGGGGGCCTCGGCGCGCCAGGGCAGCACCTGGAAGGTGGACGGGTCCGGCTTGGCGATCATGTCGGACTCGTACACGCGGGCGAAGCCCTCGATGGCCGAGCCGTCGAAGCCGATGCCCTCGTCGAAGGCCTGTTCCAGCTCCGCCGGGGCCACGGCCACCGACTTGAGGAAGCCGAGTACGTCCGTGAACCACAGACGTACGAACCGGATGTCACGCTCCTCCAGTGTCCGGAGCACGAACTCCTGCTGCTTGTCCATCTTCCGCTTCCACCCATCCTTGCTGGTCAGGCCGCCTGCTCCCACGCCTCGAAGACGATCGGCGCACCTGAGCATCCCACCACAACACCATTTCATGCGCGTTGCGGACCATGATCGGCCGGGCGACCTCGGTCTGAACGCCTCGCGTACGGCAGGTGTCCTGCTCTGACGCCCATACTGCCTGCTCACACGCGCACCCGTAAGTGCCGACCGGCACTCTCTCTCCTCACGGGCTTTAATTTGCATCTCAGATGCAAGTTTTACTAGTGTGCGGGGCACCGAGGGGCGCGCAACCCGCCGTTCCCGCCCCGGCTTTGAGGAGTCCTGATGCTGTCCGAACAATCCGCCTCCACCGTCCGCGCGACCCTCCCCGTGGTCGGCGCCGCCATCGGCGAGATCACCGAGCGCTTCTACGCCGGACTGTTCACCGCCCACCCCGAACTGCTCCGCGACCTGTTCAACCGCGGCAACCAGGCCGCGGGCACCCAGCGTCAGGCCCTCGCGGGATCCATCGCCGCCTTCGCGACCTACCTGGTCGACCACCCCGACGAGCGGCCCGACGCGATGCTGAGCCGCATCGCCCACAAGCACGCCTCCCTGGGTGTCGCGCCCGAGCAGTACAAGGTCGTGCACGAGCACCTCTTCGCCGCCATCGTCGAGGTGCTCGGCGACGCGGTCACCGCGGAGGTCGCCGCCGCCTGGGACGAGGTCTACTGGCTCATGGCGAACGCCCTGATCGCCATCGAGAAGCGCCTCTACGAAGAGAACGCGGACGACGGGGCCCTGCACCCCTGGGTGGTCACCGGGCGCGTCGAGGAGACCGCCGACGTCGCCACCTTCCTGATCCGCCCGGCCGACGGCGGAGCCCTGCCGGACTTCCGGGCCGGCCAGTACGTCTCCGTCGGTGTCGAACTCCCGGACGGCGCCCGCCAGATACGCCAGTACAGCCTCTCCGGCGCGCCCGGCTCCCCGGTGCGCCGGATCAGCGTCAAGCGGGTGCGCGCGGACGAGAACGCCGGTGTCGCGAGCCCCGAGGGCGAGGTCTCCAGCCATCTGCACGCGCACGTCCGCGAGGGCAGCGTCCTGGAGGTCTCCGCGCCGTACGGCGACCTGGTCCTCGACGACACGGACGCCCCGCTCCTCCTCGCGTCCGCGGGCATCGGCGTCACCCCGGTGATCTCCATGCTGGAGCAGCTTGCGATCACCGGCCACAAGGCCCCCGTCACGGTGGTGCACGCCGACCGCTCCCCCGCCGAGCACGCGCTGCGCGCCGAGCACGAGGCGTTCGCGGGCGAACTCGCCGACGCGGAGACCCACTTCTGGTACGAGCGGGCCGAGCCGGGCCACCCGGCCGAGCGGACCGGTCTGGTCGACCTCTCCGGAGTCACCGTACGGCCGGGCACGCACGCCTACCTGTGCGGTCCGCTGCCCTTCATGCGCGCGGTACGGACCCAGCTCCTCGAAAAGGGCGTGCCCGCCTCCGACATCCACTACGAGGTCTTCGGGCCGGACCTCTGGCTGGCCCGGTCCTGACGGACACCCCGGCCGTGTGCGTACGGTCACGACGCGGACGTCAGCGACACGGCAGCGCGACGTCAGCGCGACGTGAGCGGCGGACCCGAGACTGATGCATGTCAGCAGTTCAGGGACGGCGCGCCAGACGACCCGGCGTTCGCCGCGCACACCTTCGGGGGATCCTTCGTGAACACCATCCGTAACCGCACCACGCTCCTCGCCGCCACCGGCACGGCTCTGCTCGCCCTGGCCCTCACCGCCTGCGGGCCGGGCGGATCCGGCACGAAGTCGTCCGGCCCGCAGAGCGGCGGCACCCAGCAGGCCGCCTCTGCGACGGCTTCCGCGCGGAACGCCGCCGCCGCGAAGGGCACCGGCAGCACGGGCGGTTCGGCCGGTTCCAAGAACTCGGCCGGCTCGGGCACGAAGTCGGGCTCGGGCTCGGGGACCACCGCGGGCAGCGGTGGCGGCGGCAACGCGAACAGCGACAGCTACGCCTACAAGCACCCCTGCTCGGGCTCGCAGGTCTCGGTGAACGTCACCACCGGGGCCGGCGCGGCCGGCCGGCGCGTGATCGCCGTCCGCAACAACGGTGCGAACTCCTGCGGGCTGAGCCACCTCCCGCAGGTCTACCTCGACGGCGCGAAGACCAGCGGCAAGATCGTCAAGCCGCTGGTCCCGAGCGGGCTCGGCGGGGCCCCCGCCGTCCCGGTGTACGCCGGGCGGACCGCCTACGCCGTCATCGACCTCGACCCCAGCGGGGCGACGACCGGCACCGTCGCCGGTGTCGACGAGCTGAACGTCCTGGCCGACGGCGACCACATGCCCGACGCCGAGACCCACGACTTCCCGCTCGGCCCGGGCGCGCTCGTGCTCAAGCCGAAGCTGGGCCTGTACCGGAGCACGATCGCGGACGCCGTCGCCTCGATGAAGACCGCGGACACCCGGTCCTGACCGACACCCGGCCCTGACCGACACCTGGTCCTGGTCCTGGGCACCCGGTCCTGACCGGACGGGCCCGCCGGGACAGCCCTCAGTGCCTGCGGGTGATGCCGAGCAGGATCGGCCCGGTCGGATCGGCGACGACGTCGGCGACGGTCAGCGGGTCCAGTGAGGCGTAGAAGGCCTCCTGGGCCCGCCGCAGCGCACCCCGCAGCCGGCACCCGGAGACGAGCGGGCACGGCGTGGCCCCCTCGCACTCGACGACGTCGCCGTCCCCCTCGAAGGAACGCACGATCGCGCCGACGGACGCCGCGCGCCCCTTCTCGGTGAGCGCGAGACCGCCGCCCCTGCCGCGCCGGGCATCGAGCAGTCCGAGGTGCTGGAGTTCGGCGACGACCTTGGCCGCGTGCGTGTACGGGACCTTCATGTCGTCCGCGACCTCACGCGTGGTGGGCGTGGAGTCGCCGACGACCGCCAGTCGCATCAGGACGCGCAGGGCCAGGTCGGTGGATCTCAACAGCCGCATACCCGACAGGGTAGGTAATGCGCATCTCCGGTTCAAATTTTCTCTCCGTCGTCCTGCCCGGCGCCCTCCCCCGCCGACCGCCGTGACCGCGCGCCCCCTCCCCCGCCCACCCCCTTCTTCGGCCAATCCCGTGCCCTCCCTGCCGACGCCCCACCCTTCCCGATTACGATCGGCGGACCCGACCGTCCCATCCTCATAAGGACTCACCATGGGTTCCGCCAAGAACACCAGCACCGGAACGCGCAAGGCACGCATCGAGGAGCTGCGCCGTGCCGAGCGCTCCCGTGAGCGGCGCAACCGGATCCTCGTGATAGCCGCCAGTACGGTCGTCGTCGCCGGTCTCGTCGCCGGTGGTGTCGTGCTCGTCCGCTCACAGTCGGACGACTCCAAGAAGGACACGGCGAGCGACTCGAAGTCCGCGTCGGGGCACTTCGTCACGGGCACGGACGGGGTGAAGACCTGGAAGGGCACGCTGACGCGCAACCACGTCGCGAAGACCGTGACGTACCCGATGGAGCCGCCGGTCGGCGGTGACCACAACCAGGTCTGGATGAACTGCAACGGCGACGTCTACACCAAGCCGGTCAACAACATGAACGCCGTCCACTCCCTGGAGCACGGCGCGGTCTGGGTGACGTACAACAGCAAGGCGTCCGACGCCGATGTGAAGGCTCTCGCCGCGAAGGTCAAGAAGACCCCGTACACACTGATGAGCCCGGTCGAGGACCAGAAGGACCCGATCATGATGAGTGCCTGGGGCAAGCAGCGCACGGTGACCGGTGCGAGCGACAAGAACGTCGACGCGTTCTTCTCGGAGTTCGTGCAGGGCAAGCAGACGCCGGAGCCGGGCGCGGCGTGCACCAACGGCCTGTCCCAGTGAGGCACGCCGGGTGGATCGCGGGCGCCGCGGCGACCGTGCTCGTCGCGGCCGGGGCGATCACGTACGCGGTCGCCGACGGCGACGCCTCCAGCTCCGGCTCCGGGACGCGGACACCCGCCGCCGACTCCGCGGACGCGGGCTTCGCGCGGGACATGGCGGTCCACCACCAGCAGGCCGTCGAGATGTCGTACATCGTGCGGGACCGCACCAAGGACGTGGAGGTACGGCGTCTCGCGTACGACATCGCGCAGACGCAGGCCAATCAGCGCGGCATGCTGCTCGGCTGGCTCGACCTGTGGGAGCTGCCGAAGGTGTCCGCGGACGCGCCGATGACCTGGATGGGCATGGGTGACATGGCCTCCGGCAAGGACGGCTCGCTGATGCCGGGCATGGCCACGAACACCGAGATGAAGCGGCTCGGCACGCTCGACGGGAAACAGGCCGAGATCTTCTACCTCCAGTTGATGACCGACCACCACAAGGGCGGTATCCACATGGCCGAGGGCTGCGTCGCCAAGTGCACGGTCGGCGTGGAGAAACGGCTCGCGCAGGGCATGGTCGACGCCCAGCAGTCGGAGATCAAGCTGATGGCCGACATGCTGAAGGAGCGGGGCGCCAAGGCACGCGACTAGCGCGACGGACGCGACCGGCGCGACCGGGAACCTGTCCGGTCCGCGTGCTGGAACGCGGGGTGCGGCACGCGCACCTGCCGGGACGCGGAACGGGTCCGGGGCGATGCCCCGCACCCGTCCACCCCCTCCGCCGTATGGTCAGCCGCGCCAGTCCGTACCGCACTTCAGGGTGACGCCGGTCGGGACGAGGCGTTCCACCGAGCCGGGCCGGCCGTGGGTGACGGCGAGCTGGGCCTGGTCCAGGTAGCCGATGAAGAGCTCGGTGTGAGCGGGCATGGCCGCCGGGTCGTAGACGAAGACGACGGTGCCGTCGCCGCGCCGCTCCCGCTTCACGACCTTGTCGACCCCCGTTCCCGAGCCGTGCCTGTCGACCTGGGTGTGGTCGTCGGGGCCCTTGCAGAACACCCCGGTCTTCACGAGGACCGGGAATCCCGCCCGGCGCAGCGCCTTCTGGAGTCCGGCCGGGTTCTTGAAGTACTGCTCCTTGGTCCAGGTCACCGCGACCTTGCCGTCCGGCCGCTTGGCGACGGTGAAGGCGACGGCCTCGGTGTTCCCGCCCGTGGGCGGGGCGGTGGACGGGTGGCCGTAGACCGGCGCGCCGAGCGCGAGTCCCGCGGCCGCGGTGACCCCCACGGCCGCGACGGCCACCCGGCGGCGCCGCCGCCGTACCGCGCGGCCCTCGGCCACGATCCGCTCGACGGGCACCGCCATGGCGATGTCGTCGAGGGAGCCCCTGAGGGCGTCCAGGACGTCCCTGTCGTCGTCGGTTCCGTTCATGGTCCTGCCTCCGGTGTGTCGAGGGTGACGAGGTGGCCGCGGAGTGTCCCGACGGCCCGTGCCAGATGGGCGGTGACGGTTCCGGGAGCGATCCCGAGGGTCTTCGCCGTGGTCGCCGTGTCGAGGTCGAGGAAGACCCGCAGGGCGACGACCTCCCGTTGTCTGCGCGGCAGTTCGCGCAGCAGGGCCAGTAGCGCGGGGTCGAGCCCGGCGCCGCCGGACCCGGTCGCCGCGCCGTCCCGGCCGTCGTGGTCGCCGAGCGCGACCTCGTGCCGACGCCTGCGCCACCACGAGATACGGGTGTTGAGCGCCGTCCGGACGATCCACGCGCGGGGTGCGGGATGGTCGCGGACCCGGGGCCATCCCGCCCAGGCCCTGGCGAACGCCTCGGCCACGAGGTCCTCGGCCAGCTGACGGTCGCCCACCGCGGCGAGGACCGCCCGCAGGCAGACGTCCCGACCGCTCCGGTAGAACTCTTCGAACTCCAGCTGCTTCACACCCCCGACACGCTCCAGGGACTCGATCCGCTTACGGAAACCGGGCGCCTCTTTACAGAGCCCGAGGGGAGACAGAGGGAAAACCCTCGAATGTGGGCGAGGGTCTACTCCAAACCATCCCAAATGATCGCCAATCGCGGCCACTTGGTCTTTCCTTGGCTTTTTCATTCCCCTGGCATGAACAGTTCACCGAAAGAGTGACCCCCATCTGTGATCCATTCCTCACGCTCCGACAGGGCGTGCGGCTTTCACGTGGATCACCGACCAACCACTACATGCGACGAACCGCATCGCAGGGGGTTCTATGAGATCCAACCGCGCCACCGCGCGTGCCGGAGTGAGTCTGGCGGCGACACTGCCACTGCTCGCCGGTGCGCTGGCGCTCGGCATACCCGCGGCCCACGCCACGGACGGCCCGAGCCGGGACACCCTCGTGGGCACCAGGCCCGCGTGGGCGACCGCGAAGGCGGACAAGGGAGCGGCGTCCGACAGCTCCCAGGTCTCGGCCAAGGTGTACTTCGCCGGCCGGGACGCCAAGGGACTGGCGGCATACGCCAGGTCCGTGTCCGACCCGCACTCGGCTTCGTACGGGAAATACCTCAGTGCCAAGAAGGCGCAGGCCCGTTTCGGCGCCAGCAAGGCCCAGGTCGCCGCGGTGACCTCCTGGCTGAAGTCGGCGGGCCTGAAGGTCACCGGAACGACGCAGCACTACGTCTCGGTGACGGGCGACGTGTCCGCCGCCGAGAAGGCGTTCGGCACTCAGCTGCACAACTACACCAAGGGCAAGAAGACTTACCGGGCGCCGTCGAAGACGGCTTCCGCGCCCGCCGCCCTGAACGGCGCCGTCCTGACCGTCACCGGCCTGGACAACGCACCGCACAAGGCGCAGCACGCGGATCAACTGCCGGGTCCGGACGCGGTGTTCAAGAACTCCGGGCCGTTCTCCTCGTACTACGGCTCGAACACCGCGACCACCCTTCCGAACGCCTACGGGAAGAAGATCCCGTACGCGATCCAGGGGTACACGGGCAAGCAGCTGCGTGCGGCGTACGGTGCGGGCAAGCGCACCGGCAAGAACGTGCGCGTCGCCATCACGGACGCGTTCGCCTCGCCGACCATCGCCTTCGACGCGGCCACCTACGCCGGCAAGCACGGCGATGCCGCGTACACCAGCGGTCAGCTCCGTCAGGTGCTGCCCGACACGTACACGAAGACCGAAGAGTGCGGGGCGTCCGGCTGGTACGGCGAGGAGACCCTCGACGTCGAGGCCGTGCACGCGGTCGCGCCGGGCGCGAGCATCACGTACGTGGGTGCCGCCTCCTGCTACGACGACGATCTGCTCGCCTCGCTCAACAAGATCGTCGACGGGCACCTGGCCGACATCGTCTCCAACTCCTGGGGCGACATCGAGGCCAACCAGACCCCCGACCTCGCGGCCGCCTACGACCAGACCTTCCAGTTCGGCGCGGTCGAGGGCATCGGCTTCTACTTCTCCTCCGGTGACAACGGCGACGAGGTCGCCAACACCGGCACGAAGCAGGTCGACACCCCGGCCAACTCGGCGTGGGTGACGGCGGTCGGCGGTACCTCGCTGGCGGTCGGCAAGGGCGACAAGTACCTGTGGGAGACCGGCTGGGGCACCGAGAAGGCCACGCTGTCCACGGACGGCAAGAGCTGGACCGGGTTCCCGGGCGCGTTCACCTCGGGTGCGGGCGGTGGCACCAGCAAGACCGTGGCGGAGCCCTTCTACCAGAAGGGTGTCGTCCCGAACGCGCTGGCCAAGGCCAACAACGCCGCGGGTAACCGGGTCGTCCCGGACATCTCGGCGATCGCGGACCCCAACACCGGTTTCAAGGTCGGCCAGACGCAGACCTTCCCGGACGGGTCGGAGCAGTACAGCGAGTACCGGATCGGCGGCACTTCGCTGGCCGCTCCGGTGATCGCGGCCGTCCAGGCGCTCGCCCAGGAGGCGCGCGGCGGCAAGGCGATCGGTTTCGCCAACCCGTCGATCTACTCCAAGTTCGGCTCGAAGGCGTACCACGACGTCACGGACAACCCCACGGGCTCCGGACTCGCCGTGGCGCGCGTCGACTTCGTGAACGGCTTCGATGCCTCGGGCGGTCAGGCCATCTCCGTCCGCAGCCTCGGCAAGGACAGCTCGCTGTCGGCCGTGAAGGGCTACGACGACGTCACCGGTGTGGGTTCCCCCGCCCCGGGCTACGTCGACTCGTTCAGCCGCCGCTGACCGGCGTTTGACGGACGACGCGCCCGCCTCCCCAGTGGAGGCGGGCGCGTCGTGCGTTCTCCGGGATCCGCACGACTTCCCTCGCACGTGACGTCCGCCGTGGAGGGTGGTCCGCCACACACACCTCGCCACCACATCGCGTCGCACTGACGATTACACTGGCCGGGTGCCTCCTCTGAACTTCCGGTCGCTCTATCAGCACGGCTTCGCACGCGTCGCCGCCTGCACGGGCCACACCGTCATCGCGGACCCGCACGCCAACGCCGAGGCGGTCCTGCGCCAGGCGCGCGGGTGTGCCGCGGAGGGTGTCGCCGTCGCCGTCTTCCCGGAGATGGGGTTGTGCGGCTACTCGATCGAGGACCTGCTGCTCCAGGACGCGTTGCTCGACCAGGTCGAGGAGGCGCTCGACACGGTGGTGACGGGGTCGGCGGGACTCCTGCCGGTCCTGGTGGTGGGCGCCCCGCTGCGCCACCGCAACCGGGTCTACAACTGCGCGGTGGTCGTGCACCGGGGCCGGGTCCTCGGTGTCGTGCCCAAGTCGTACCCGCCGAACTACCGGGAGTTCTACGAACGCCGACAGATCGCCGCGGGCGACGACGAGCGCGGCGGCACGATCCGGGTCGGCGGTGAGTCCGTGCCGTTCGGCGTGGACCTGCTGTTCGCCGCCGAGGACGTCCCGGGCCTGGTGCTGCACGCGGAGATCTGCGAGGACATGTGGGTGCCGGTGCCACCGAGCGCCGAGGCGGCCCTGGCGGGCGCCACCGTCCTCGCCAACCTCTCCGGCAGCCCGATCACCGTGGGCCGGGCCGAGGACCGCAAACTGATGTGCCGCTCGGCGTCCTCACGCTGTATCGCCGCGTACGTCTACGCGGCGGCCGGACTGGGCGAGTCGACGACCGACCTGTCCTGGGACGGTCAGACCATGATCTACGAGAACGGGGCGCTGCTGGCCGAGTCCGACCGCTTCCCGCTCGACGACCAGTTCGCCGTGGCGGACGTCGACCTCGACCTGCTGCGGCAGGAGCGGAGCCGGACGGGCAGCTTCGACGACAACCGGCGTACCCACACCGCCCGCACCACCGATTTCCGGACCCTGTCCTTCCGGCTCGACCCGCCGGCCGGCGACCTGGGCCTGCGGCGCCGTATCGAGCGTTTCCCGTTCGTGCCCGCGGATCCCGACCGGCTGGCCCAGGACTGCTACGAGGCGTACAACATCCAGGTCGCGGGGCTCCAGCAGCGGCTCGCGGCGATCGGTGGCCCGAAGGTGGTCATCGGGGTGTCCGGCGGCCTCGACTCCACGCACGCGCTGATCGTCGCGGCCCGCGCGATGGACCGGGCGGGCCGCCCGCGCGGCGACATCCTGGCCTTCACCCTGCCGGGTTTCGCCACCAGCGACCACACCAAGGGCAACGCGCACGAGCTGATGCGCTCCCTCGGCGTCACCGCGGCCGAACTGGACATCACGCCGACCGCCCGGCTGATGCTGAAGGAGATGGACCACCCCTTCGCCTCCGGCGAGCCGGTGTACGACGTGACGTTCGAGAACGTGCAGGCGGGTCTGCGCACCGACTACCTGTTCCGGCTCGCCAACCAGCGCGGCGGCATCGTGCTCGGGACCGGTGACCTGTCGGAGCTGGCGCTCGGCTGGTCCACGTACGGCGTGGGCGACCAGATGAGCCACTACAACGTCAACTCGGGTGTGCCGAAGACGCTGATCCAGCATCTGATCCGCTGGGTCATCGGCAGCGGCCAGTTCGGCGAGGACACCGACCGGACCCTCGCCGCGATCCTCGACACGGAGATCAGCCCGGAGCTCGTACCGGGCGAGGAGATGCAGTCCACCGAGTCGAAGATCGGCCCGTACGCACTGCACGACTTCACCCTGTTCCACGTGCTGCGCTACGGCTTCCGGCCGTCGAAGATCGCCTTCCTGGCCTGGCACGCGTGGCACGACCCGGACGTGGGCGCCTGGCCGCCGGGCTTCCCCGCGGCCGAACGGGTCGCGTACGACCTGCCGGAGATCCGGCGCTGGCTGGAGGTGTTCTGCCGCCGCTTCTTCGGGTTCGCGCAGTTCAAGCGCTCGGCCATGCCGAACGGACCGAAGGTCTCGGCCGGCGGTTCGCTCTCGCCGCGCGGCGACTGGCGTGCGCCGTCCGACAGTTCGGCCCGCACCTGGCTGCGGGACCTGGCCCGCTTCGACCCCCCGGAGACCGAGGCCTGACCTCCCGCGGGGGGACGGCCGGCATTCCCCGGAGAGGCCGGCTTCCCCGGCACGCCCGACCTTCCCCGGGAACTGCCGGCCTCACGGGTGCGGCCCGCGGCCGGTGCTACGTGCTACCGGCCGCGCGGGGCGGGCCGGTGCGGCGGCTCCTCGGGGGTGCCGCATCCGGCCGGGCGGCGCGCCGCCCGGGGACACCGCCGTCGGACACCGCCGTCAGGCGTCCTCACCGGTGCGCGTGTTCCACGGGCGCGGGCAGGTGGGTGGCGACGAGGCGGCCGGGTGCTCCCGCGACCGCCGCCGCGCGGCGTCGGTCGACCGAGTACGCCGCCGCGGCGACCCCCAGGCCGAGCATGGCGAGGGCGGCCCCGGCGACCGCCGGCGCCGTCGCCCCGAAGCCCGCCGCCAGGGCGAGCCCGCCGATCCAGGCGCCGCCCGCGTTGGCGAGGTTGAACGCTGCCTGGTTGGCGGAGGAGGCCAGGGAGGGCGCGGCGGCGGCCTTCTCCATGACCATCAGCTGGAGGGGCGAGCCCGTGACGAAGGCGGCGATGCCGAGCAGCACCACCCCCGCCGCCGCGCTCCACTCCGTCCGCATCAGCACCGGGAAGGCGGCCAGCACGACCACCAGCGAGGCCAGGCCGCCGACCAGTGTGCGGCGCATCGCGTGGTCCGCGAGTCGGCCGCCGAGCAGGTTGCCCACCGTCGCGCCGACCCCGAAGAGCGCCAGCAGCAGCGTGACGCTCCCCTCGGTGTATCCGGCGGCGTCCGTGAGCATCGGCGTGATGTAGCTGTACGCGGAGAACAGGGCGCCGAACCCGGCGACCGTCGTCCCGAGGGCGAGCCAGACGGGCAGCGGGCGCAGGGCGGCGAGTTCGCCGCGCAGACCGCCGGCCGGGGCCTGCGCGGGGGTCCGCGGGATCAGCAGGAACAGCGAGGCGATGGCGGCCACGCCGATCACGCTCACCCCGAGGAAGGTGGCCCGCCAGCCCAGGTGCTGCCCCACGAGGGTGGCGGCCGGGACACCGGCGATGTTCGCGACGGTCAGTCCGAGGAACATCAGCGACACCGAGCGGGCCTTGCGCTCGGGGGCGACCAGGCCGGTGGCGACGACGGCGCCGACGCCGAAGAAGGCGCCGTGCGGCAGACCGCTCAGGAAGCGGGCGGCGAGCAGCCAGTTCTGGTCGGGGGCGAGGGCGGAGAGCGCGTTGCCCGCGACGAAGAGGCCCATCAGGGCGATGAGGACCTTGCGGCGGGACATCCGGGCGGTGGCCGCGGCGAGCAGCGGGGCGCCGATGACGACGCCGAGCGCGTACGCGGAGACCAGGTGTCCGGCGGCCGGGACGGATATGTGCAGGTCGTCCGCGACGTCGGGCAGCAGGCCCATCATGGCGAACTCGGTGGTGCCGATGCCGAAGGCGCCCACGGCGAGGGCGAGCAGGGCCAGAGGCATGAGGGGCCTTTCGGGGAGCGGGGACGCGCGGGGCTCCGTACGGGCTCGGGCGGGCATGCGGGAACACGCGCGGGCACGGCCGCGCCCGCGCACGGCGATGTGCGCGGGTTCGCGGATCACGGGTCGGTCGAGTAATAAGTTTAGCTGCTGAACAAAGTCTGCCGGGCCCAGTATTCCAGGAGATGAACGCGCGATTCCACGCGGTTAAGAAGTGACCGCGTCCACCTTGACGCGGGCCGCGATCGGAAGGTGGTCGCTGCCCGTCCTCGGCAGGGTCCACGAGGTCACGGGCTCGACGCCCCTGACCATGATCTGGTCGATCCGGGCCATCGGGAACGACGACGGCCAGCTGAACCCGAACCCGTTGCCCGCCGCGCCCTGCGTGGAACGCATCTGCGCGGTGACCGCGTTCAGGGCGCGGTCGTTCATCGTGCCGTTGAGGTCACCGAGCAGGACGACCTGCTTGAGGGGTTCGTCGGCGATCGCCTCACCCAGCGCGTCCGCGCTCTTGTCGCGCTGCCGGGCGGTGAACCCGGCCTCCATCTTCACGCGCACCGAGGGCAGATGGGCCACGTACACCGCGACCCGGCCGGCCGGCGCCGACACGGTCGCCCGCATGGCACGCGTCCAGCCCAGCCTGATGTCCACGGGCCGGATGTCGCTGAGCGGGTACTTGCTCCAGAGCCCGACGGTTCCCTGCACCGAGTGGTACCTGTACGTCGACGCGAGCGCCCTCTCGTACACCGGCACCGCCGAGGCCGTCAGCTCCTCCAGGGCCAGCACGTCGGCACCGGAGGCGGCCACGTCACGGGCGGTGCCGGACGGGTCCGGGTTCTCGGCGTTCACGTTGTGGGTGGCGACGGTCAGATCGCCGCTGCCGCCGGTCTTGTCCGTGAGCAGTCCGCCGAAGAAGTTCAGCCAGACCGCGCCGGTCAGCAGCACCGCGATGAGGGCGGTGGCGGACTTCCGCACGAAGGCGAGAACCAGCAGGACGGGGATGAACACCCCGAGCCACGGCAGGAACGTCTCGGTGAGGCTGCCGAGGTTGCCGATCCGGTTCGGGATCCGCCCGTGCGTCAGCATCACCAGCGCGAGTACGAGCGCGACGGCGGCGAGGACCAGCCCGCGCCGCCAGATGCCGCGGTCGCCGCGCCAGCCGTCGAGCAGGCGCCGGAGCCGGGGCTCTCTGCGGTCCGGCCCCTGGCCGTCGCTGCCCGTCTCCGTCATATACGCCTGCGCCATACCGTCGCCTCACAACCTGCCGTGCGCACCGTCTGCCCCTCGACTACGACCCTAGGGGATGTCCGGTGTCGTTCTCGCCGTCCATGACGGCCGTACAGGCAAGGAGACGAACTACTTCGCGCCCGGAGTTCCGGATCCGGGCGGGAGGTGCGCCCTCTGTGACGAAACGCGCACATTCACCCCGTCAGGAACAGCTCCTGTCACGGCCGGTCGGGGCGCAGCCCCTCCAGCAACGTGTCGACGATCTGTTCGGCGAGACCCTCGGGAAGTTCGGTGTCCGGGCGCATGACGGACCGGACCAGCATCGGGCCGACGAACATGTCGTTGAGCAGCTCGATGTCGATGTCGTCGCGGAGTTCGCCGTTCTCCTGTCCGCGGCGCAGTACGTCGAAGCCCAGTTGGCGTCTGGGGGCTATGACCGTGGCGTCGTACGCGGCCCACAGCTTGGGACTGCTCTTCATCTGCGCGTACACGTTGTGCAGGATCGCCGAGGAGCGGCTGACCAGTCCGCGCCTGCGCAGCGATTCCAGCAGGGCGACGAGGTCGTCGCGCATGGAGACGCCGGGGAGTTCGGGGTCCGCGGGCTCGGCGCCGCGCAGCACGTCGACGAAGAGTTCTTCCTTGCCGCTCCAGCGGCGGTAGATCGTCGCCTTGCCGACCCCGGCGGTGCGCGCCAGCCGCTCGATGGAGATGTCGGCGAGCGGAACCCCGTCCTCCAGGAGCTTCATCACTCCCTCGACGATGGCGCGCTCCACCGCCTCGCTGCGAGGACGTCCCCGGCCCGGGCACCCCTGCCTGTCTCGGCTGTCCGCGAGCCTCACGTCGAACTCCGTTCCCATGGTTGACCTTGTGTCATTCTCCCTGGTGCACGGTGACCGCGGGCGCCCGGTGAGGGGTGCCCGCGATCTCCCGCGCCGGCGCGGGTCTCCTTCGCCGGCGCGGGTCCCGTCCGCTGGCGTCAGTCCTGTGCGGCGTCGGCGGTCACCAACTCGGCCTCGTCCTCGCCCTTCTGCGGGGCCGCCGGACGGCCCGGCAGGAACAGCGCGACGACCACGGCGCCGATGACCGCGACACCCGCCCCGCACAGCGAGGTGACGTGCATGGCGTGCAGGAAGGCGTCGTTCGCCGGGGTGACGAGAGCCTTGCCCTGGGGGCCGAGCTTGGCGGCGACGCCGAGCGTGGCCTCGATGGACTCGCCCGCGGTGTGCCGCAGCGGGGCCGGGACGAGGCCGAGCTTGCCGTCGATGCCGTTGCGGTAGGCCGTGGAGAGCACGGAGCCGAGGACGGCGATGCCGAGGGCGCCGCCGACCTGGCGGAAGGTGTTGCTCAGCGCGGACGCGGAGCCGGCCTTCTCACGCGGCAGCGCCTGCATGATGACGACGCTGGTCGGGGTCATGATGTGCGCCATGCCGGCGCCCATCAGGAAGAAGATGACCTCCAGGATCCAGATCGGGGTGTCCGCCTCCAGCGTGGCGAACGCGGCCAGCATCGCGGCGATGAGCAGCATGGCCGCCGTGCAGGTGGCGCGGTTGCCGAAGCGGTCGACGACGAGCCGGGCGCGCGGCGCGAAGATGAGCTGGGCCACGGCCAGCGGCAGCATCAGCAGACCGGTCTGCAGCGGCGAGTAGCCCCGCACGCTCTGGGTGTAGAAGACCGAGAAGAAGGTCACGCCCATCAGCGCGAAGAAGACCAGCGCGATGGCCGACATCGCCGACGAGAAGACCTTGTTCTTGAAGTAGGTCACGTCGATGGACGGGTGGTCGCTGCGCATCTCGAACACCACGAAGGCGACGAGGACGGCGACACCGGCACCGATGGTCGCGAGGACCCGGGCGTCGGTGAAGTCGGCGAGCTGGCCGCCCTTGATGATGCCGTAGACCAGCAGGACCAGGCCGATGATCGAGAGGACCACGCCGACCGGGTCGAGGCGGCCCGGGTTCGGGTCGCGGGAGTCGGGGACCAGCCAGATCATCAGACCGATCGCGAGGATCACGATGGGCACGTTGATCAGGAAGACCGAGCCCCACCAGAAGTGGTCGAGCAGGACGCCGCCGGTGATCGGGCCGATCGCGATGGCGAGGCCGACACCGCCGGCCCAGATGCCGATGGCCTTGGGCTGCTCGTCGCGCTCGAAGACGTTCATCAGGACGGCGAGCGTCGCGGGCATGACGAAGGCGGCGCCGAGACCCATCAGCGCGCGGAACGCGATGAGCTGGGCCGGCGAGCCGGACTCGGCGGCCAGCGCGGACCCGATGCCGAAGACGGCGAGACCGGCGAGCAGCACCTTCTTGCGGCCGAGCCGGTCACCGAGGAGGCCCGCGGTGAACAGGAGCCCGGCGAAGACGAGGGTGTAGGCGTTGATGGCCCACTCCAGCTCACCCTGGGTGGCACCGAGCCCGGTGGGCGCGGGGGTCGAGATCGTCTTGATCGCGACGTTCAGGATGGAGTTGTCGAGCACCACGATGAGCAGGCTGAGCATGAGCGCGCCGAGGATCGCCCAGCGGCGCCGGTGCACCGCCTCGGGTACCCGTCGGTCGAGCGGAGGAGCGGAAGTTGTCATGGCAACCACCCTAAGGTGGTTTCGATACGACACCGTCTCGTATCGGAAAGGCTTTACGCAGACCTTACGAAGGGACCTAGGTCTCCGGTAGGAGACGCCCGGCGCCGAGGGGCGGGCGTGGTGTGAACTACATCCGGTCCTCGGGGGCCGGTCTAGCCGCGCGTAGCACGAAGTGCCACCATGGAGGTGATCCGGGGACGCCGTCAGGGTGCCTCGAGATGACAGAAGGAGCCGTTGCGATGACGCAGCTCTCTGCTGCCCAGAAGCAGCCTGCGCCGGGTGCCCTCAAGGCCACCGACAGCAGCAAGGCGCTGTACGGAGGCAAGATCACCCGCCGTATCACGGTGCGCGACATCACCGCCGCCAAGGAGCGCGGCGAGAAGTGGCCCATGCTCACCGCCTACGACGCGATGACCGCGTCCGTCTTCGACGAGGCCGGCATCCCGGTCATGCTGGTCGGCGACTCGGCGGGCAACTGCCACCTGGGGTACGAGACCACGGTCCCCGTCACCATGGACGAGATGACCATGCTCTCCGCCGCGGTCGTACGGGGTACCAGCCGCGCCCTGATCGTCGGCGACCTGCCCTTCGGCTCCTACCAGGAGGGTCCGGTGCAGGCCCTGCGCTCGGCGACCCGGCTGGTCAAGGAGGCCGGCGTGGGCGCGGTGAAGCTGGAGGGCGGCGAGCGCTCGCACCGTCAGATCGAGCTGCTGGTGGAGTCCGGCATCCCGGTGATGGCGCACATCGGCCTGACCCCGCAGTCGGTGAACGCCATGGGCTACCGCGTGCAGGGCCGGGGCGAGGAGGCCGCGCAGCAGCTGCTGCGGGACGCCAAGGCGGTCCAGGACGCGGGCGCCTTCGCCGTCGTCCTCGAACTGGTTCCGGCGGAGCTCGCCGCCGAGGTCACGCGCACCCTGCACATCCCGACCGTCGGCATCGGCGCGGGACCCGAGACCGACGCGCAGGTCCTGGTGTGGACCGACATGCTCGGCCTGACCGGCGGCAAGATGCCGAAGTTCGTCAAGCAGTACGCCGACCTGCGGCGCGTCATGGGCGACGCGGCCAAGGCGTTCGCCGAGGACGTGGTCGGCGGGACGTTCCCGCTGGAGGAGCACTCCGTCCACTAGGTCCCGCGTCCACCGAGGCCACCGAAGTCCCCGGGACCCCGGCGCCATCGCGGCCACCAGGGCCTCGGAGCCATCCCGGCCCCTGAGCCACGACAACCCCCGAGCCACTGCGGCACCAGGGACAACCCGCCGATCTTCCCCCGTCGGCGGGTTGTCGCCGTTCCGGGTCCGCCCTCTGCCCTTTCCGCGCCTTTCCACGTCCCGTCGGCGTCCTGTCGGCGACCTATCGGTAGCAGTCGGGACCTGTAGGCGTCCTGTCGGTCGTTTGTCGGTGGCGGCTGGCATCTTGATGGACATGACGCGAATCGACAACACGCCCCGACAAGCTGCGAGCGGCCGCAGCGCCGTCACCGTACGGGGGCTGGTCAAGCACTACGGCGAGACCAAGGCACTGGACGGTGTCGACCTGGAGGTGCGCGAGGGCACGGTCCTCGGGGTACTGGGTCCCAACGGCGCCGGCAAGACCACCCTCGTCCGCTGCCTGTCCACCCTCATCACCCCCGACGCCGGACAGGCCACGGTCGCCGGTTACGACGTACTGAGGCAGCCCCGGCAGCTCCGCCGGGTGATAGGCCTCACCGGCCAGTACGCCTCGGTCGACGAGAAGCTCCCCGGCTGGGAGAACCTCTACATGATCGGGCGGCTGCTCGACCTGTCCCGCAAGGACGCCCGCCTGCGGGCCGACGAACTCCTGGAGCGCTTCTCCCTCACCGAGGCCGCCAAGCGCCCGACGTCGACGTACTCCGGCGGTATGCGCCGCCGGCTCGACCTCGCCGCCTCGATGATCGGCAGCCCGACCGTGCTGTTCCTGGACGAGCCGACGACCGGTCTCGACCCGCGCACCCGCAACGAGGTGTGGCAGGAGGTCAAGCGCATGGTCGCCGACGGTGTCACCGTGCTGCTCACCACCCAGTACATGGAGGAGGCCGAGCAACTGGCCTCCGAGCTGACGGTCATCGACCGCGGCAAGGTCATCGCCAGCGGCCGGATCGACGAGCTGAAGGCACGCGTCGGCGGCCGGACGCTGCGGATCCGCCCGGTGGACCCGCTGCAACTGCGCCCGCTGGCCTCCATGTTCGACGAGATGGGGCTCACCGGCCTCGCCACCACGATCGTGGACAGCGAGACCGGCAGCGTGCTCGTCCCGATCCTCAGCGACGAGCAACTCACCGCCGTGGTGGGCGCGGTCACCGCGCGCGGCATCACGATCGCCTCCATCTCCACCGAACTGCCCAGCCTGGACGAGGTGTTCCTCTCCCTCACCGGCCACAAGGCCAGTGCCCCGCAGGACGCCACGCCCGCCAACTCCCGCGAGGAGGTCGCCGTATGAGCGCCGCCACCGTCACCCCGTCCGACGTCGTCTCCGACGCGCCGATCCCGCTGCGCTCCCATCTGCGCCACACCGGCGCGCTGATCCGTCGCAACCTGCTGTGGATCCGCCAGGACCCGGAGTCGATGTTCGACGCCATCCTGTTCCCGGTCATCTTCACGCTGCTGTTCGTCTACGTCTTCGGCGGCTCCATCGGGCAGTCGCTCGGTGGCGGGCAGCAGGCCTACGTGCAGTACGTCGTGCCCGGCCTGATGGCCATGATGGGTATGAACATGGCCCAGGGGGTGGGCACCGGCTTCAACACCGACTTCAACTCCGGTGTCATGGACCGGTTCCGGTCCCTGCCGATCGGGCGCGGCTCGGTGCTGTTCGCCAAGATCGCGGTGGAAGTGATGCGGATGCTCATCGCGACCGCGGTCCTCATGGTCGTCGGCGTCCTGGTCGGCTTCGACATCACCAACTGGCCCGGCCTGTTCGCCTCCGTGGGCCTGTCCGCACTCTTCGGCTCGGCCCTGATGTGGGTGTTCCTCACCCTCGGCGTGATGATGAAGAGCGCGCAGTCCGTGCAGGCGATGGGCTTCCTGGTGCTGATGCCGCTCCAGTTCGGATCGTCGATCTTCGCGCCGACGAAGTCGATGCCGGGCTGGCTGCAGAACTTCACCGCGTACAACCCGCTCTCCGCCCTGGCCGACGCCGCACGCGGGCTGATGGTGGGCGGCCCGGTCGCGCACGGCCTGTGGGTGACGCTGGGCTGGTCGTTCGCCCTGACCCTGGTGATGGCACCCGTCGCCATTCACAAGTTCCGTACCAAGAGCTGACGTTCGGCCCGGGTCCCGCGCACCGGGACCATCGGGCGCCGGTTCGCGTCCGCGCCTCAGACGAGGGCGGCGGCCTCCTCCACGGAGAGGCCGCCGCCCTCCGCGTACGCCGCCTCGTACACCCCGTCGCCGATCAGCGCCCGCACGCCCGTCTCGGCCTGCCTGCGCACCTCCACCTCCATGGGACCGGCGAAGTGGCCCGGCGGCAGCAGAGCGTCCGCGGCACCCAGCAGCCGTGCCGCGTCCCGGGCCCGACGGCCGCCGTCCAGACCGGTGAGGGCGATGGCGGCCGTGGTCAGATGGGCGGAGGGCATATGCGGCGCGATCATCCGCGACAGCCGGTCGCTGGACCGTTCCAGCGCCACGCGCACCTTGTCCAGGGCGCTTTCGCTCTGCCCGTCGATCGCGTCCAGCCACGCTTCGATGCCGAGCATGAACCCGTCGAAGAGGACGAAGGAACCGGCCCCGAAGTCCTCGCGCAGCAGCCATATCTGCTCGCGGGCCTCGGCGACCCGGCCACTGCGGCCCAGCCAGGTCGCGAGCAGGAGGTGGGCCGCCGGCATGGCCTCGTTGTGGGCACCGTGTCCGTCCGCCAGGACCTCGCGCATCATCCGCTCGCCGAGCTCGGGTTCCCCCAGCTCCAGGTACATGCTGCCGAGCCGGACCTTCAGCACCGCCGTCTGGGCGCGCGCCCCCAGCCGGTCCGCGTACTTCCCCGCCTCCCTGTAGTCCGCGGCGGCGGCCTCGAAGTCGCCCTTGCGTTCATGGGCCTCGCCGCGTGCGGAGAGCGATTCGGCGGCGCCCCACGCGTCACCGATCCGTCCGAAGAGCTCCAGCGCCTCGTCGGCGTCCACGGTGGCGTCGCCCGCCATGTCGGTGCGGTTGGCGAGGATGTTGGCGCGCATCTGGAGCGCGGTCGCCAGCTCCCAGTCGTAGCCGAGTTCGCGGCAGGTGTTGACCGTCTCGTTGATCACCTCGGTGAAGCGTTCCATCGTGCCGGTCAGCAGCACGGCGTAGAACCAGAGATAGCCGGGGGTACGGCAGATCTGCGGCATGCCGGGCTCGTAGGTCGCGCCGATGACACGGAGTTTCGCCTGCGCCTCCGGGGTCTGCCAGGCTCCCATGTCCATGTCCATATAGGCGAGATGGATGAGGTGGACGCCTCGCCGGGCCTCTTCGAGGACCTCCTCGCGCATCGGCGGCGGCGAGTCCGTGCAGCGCTCGTACAGGGGGACGGCCGGACGCACGGGCGGTGCGAAGGGGTCGGGGCCGAGACCCATCACCTCCATGGACCAGGCACGGGCGTCGACGCGCTGGTCGCGGATCTGCCAGTACCAGGCCAGCGAGAGGACCATGCACAGCGCCTCCTGCTCGTCGCGTTCGGTGACCGCGCGCCGCAGAGCGGTGCGGAGGTTCTCGTACTCGCGCTCGATGAGATCGATCGCGGCACGCTGTCCGGGGCCGCGCAGAACGGGGTCGGTGGTGCGGGCGAGTTCGCGGTAGTACTTGAGATGGGCGCGCTCGGTGGCGTGCCGGGCACCGGACTCGTCGAGACGTTCCCCCGCGTACTCGGCGACGGTCTCCAGGAGCCGGTAGCGCATCCGCGGCTCGCCCTCACCTTCGCCCGAAGGGGCCGCGACGACAAGGGACTTGTCGACGAGCGAGCCGAGGACGTCCAGCGCGGCCGGACCGCAGACGGCCTCGGCGGCGGCGAGGTCGCAGCCGCCCGCGAACACGGACAGCCGCCGCAGGGCGTCCCGTTCGGCCTCGTCGAGCAGGTCCCAGGACCAGTCGACGACGGCTCGCAGGGTCTGCTGCCGGGGCAGTACGGTGCGGCTGCCCGAGGTCAGCAGTCGGAACCGGTCGTCGAGCCGGTCGGCGATCTGCCGCGGAGTGAGCATCCGCAGCCGGGCGGCGGCGAGTTCGATGGCGAGCGGCAGGCCGTCGAGGCGCCGGCAGATCTCCGCGGCCGCCGCGGGGTCGTCCTCGACACGGAAGCCTGGCCGGGCGGCCGCTCCCCGGTCGGCGAGCAGCCGCAGCGCGGCGGGCTCCGGCAGCGGCTCCACCGGGCGCAGCAACTCCCCCGGCACGCCGAGAGGTTCACGGCTGGTGGCCAGAACGGTCAGTCCCGGGCAGCGTTCCAGCAGTGCCTCGGCGAGACGCGCGGCGGCGTCGACGACATGCTCGCAGTTGTCGAGGACGAGCAGCATGCGGCGCTTGGCGCAGTGTTCGGCGAGCCGGGTGAGCGGGTCGTCGTGCCGGTCGGCCACGGCCCGCATCTCCTCGGCACCGGCCCCGCGCAGCACGGTCTCGCGGGCGCCGACGGCGGTCAGCACGGCCTCGGGCACGGCCTTCGGGTCGTCCACCGGGGCCAGTTCGGCCAGCCACACCCCGTCCCGCAGGGTGGGGGCCAGCGCCTCGGCCGCCTCCTGCGACAACCGCGTCTTGCCCGCCCCGCCCGGCCCGAGCAGCGTCACGAGCCGGGCCCCCGCGAGATCGCCCCGGATGGCATCGATGTCCTTCTCCCGTCCCACGAAGGACGTGAGCCGGGCCCGGAGGTTGCCGGGGGACGGTGGCGCGGGGCGGTTGTCGTGGAAGGCGGACGCCGGTCCCGGGGCCTGGAAGGTTCCGGCGGGGGCGTCCGGAGCCGGGTGACCGGTGGCCGGGGCGGGCTGCCGCCCGGTGGCCGCGCGGGCGGCGGTGCCCGGGACACCCGAGCCGTCCGTACCGACGCCCGCGCCGGCGCGCTCGGCCGCGGTCCCGGTCGGGGTCCCTGTCGGGGTCCCTGTCGCGGCCCCGTTCGCGGGGCCGACCGCGGTCATGGTCCCGGTCCCGGTGTGTCCGGCCGGGGCGAGGAGACCTTCGGTGGAGGCGGGGGCAGCGGCCGGCGATCCGAGCCCGGACCGGGCACCGTCCGGGCTCCGGGTTCCGGACCGGTGGTCCCCGGGTCCGGGACCGGTCAGCAGTTCCGCGTGCAGGGAGCGCAGTTCGGAGCCCGGGTCCGAACCCAGGCGATCGGCGAGCAGCGCCCGTACGGATTCGTAGGCGGCGAGGGCCTCGGCGGCCCGGCCCGCGTCGCGCAGCGCACGCAGTCGCAGGACGTGCAGCGGCTCGTCGAGCGGGTGCAGATCGCAGAGGGCGGTGAGCTCGGGCAGGGCCTGTTCGGCGTGGCCGAGGGCGAGGGCCGCGGCGAGGCGGGCGCGCCGCACGTCGAGACGCCGGGTCTCCCAACGGGCCGACTCGGCGGCGCGGTCCGGGAGATCGGCGAGGGCCGGTCCGTGCCACAGGGCGAGGGCGTCCTCCAGGGCGGCGGCCGCTTTGGCGGGGTCGCCGTCGGTGAGGGCGCGGGTGCCCTCGCCCGCGAGCCGCTCGAAACGGTGCAGGTCGACGTCGTCGGCCGCCGCCGCCAGCCGGTAGCCGCCCTCGACCGACTCCACCGCGTCGGCGCCGAGCGCCCTGCGCAGCCGCCCGACCAGCGCCTGCAGCGCGCCGGGCGCGTCCGCGGGCGGGTCGCCGTCCCACACCTCGTCCACCAGGACCGCCGCGGAAACGGTCCGTCCGGGCCGCAGCGCGAGAACGGTGAGCAGGGCACGCAGCCGCGCCCCGCCGACCGGGACGGGCGTGCCGTCGGGGCGGAGTGCCTGGGTGGTACCGAGAATGCGATAGCGCACGGGGTCCATTGTCTCCGGTGACGTCAGGTGCGGGGGTCGGGTACGTCGAGTTCGGCCAGGACTCCGGCGCCGTCCTCGCCGAACCACTTGGGGCTGCGGTCCACGGCCTCCGACGAGAGGGTCGCGGGCGCCCGTTCCCCGGTACGCGATCCGGGGGCGGTGTCCGTGACGTCCCGGCGCACCAGGTGGATCGTACGGACAATGCCCGTCGTCCCGGGCCACCCGGAACTGTGCCGCTCGACGGTGAGCAGCCCGGTCCGACGAACCCGTCGCCCCAGCCCGGCCCCGGCCCCATCCTCACCCACGTTCCCGCCATCGCCATCGCCCGGTCCCCCGAGATCACCCGGATTCCCGCGATCATCGCGAGAGCCGCCCGGGCCCCGGGAATCACCCGGCCCACCCTGGCCGCCCGCCGCGTCGGGGGCGTCGGGGGCGTCGGGGGCGTCGGGGGCGTCGGGATCACACGGGTCGGCGGCGAGGGCCGCGGCCAGGCCGTCGTCCGCGCGCAGCAGCCGGACCGGTCCGTCCTCGCCGGGCACCAGGTCCACCGTCGCCGTGATCTCGCCGAGTTCCGCGGACCAGCCGCCGCCGAGCACCTCGTCCGGGTCGTTCAGCACCAGCAGCCAGGTCACCTGGTCCCCGACCGAGAAGGGGGTGCCGCAGCACTCCATCTGCCAGTCCGCGTAGAACACCCGCCATCGCCCCATCCCCCCACCCTCCCCGGAACCAATGCCCGATGGCGAGACGTTTTCGGCGTGAGCCCGGTACGGTCGGGCAGGCCCGAGCACACATGTACCAGCCCCGCCAGTCCAGGGAGTCCCATGACCACCGCCGCGACCCGCCGCAGCGACCGGAGGATCAGTCCCGTCTTCGTCGGGATCGTGGCCGTCATGGCGGTGGCCGGCTGGGCCACCTGGACCGGGTTCGCCGAGCAGCCCGGCGTGGCCGTCTTCCTGTTCGTAACAGCGGCCTGGGTCGTCTCCCTCTGCCTGCACGAGTACGCGCACGCGCGCACCGCGCTGCACAGCGGAGACATCTCGATCGGCGCCAAGGGCTATCTGACGCTGAACCCTCTGAAGTACACGCACGCCCTGCTGAGCATCGTGCTGCCGGTGATCTTCGTGATCTTGGGCGGGATCGGTCTGCCGGGTGGCGCGGTCTTCATCGAACGCGGCCGGATCCATGGCCGCTGGAAGCACAGCCTGGTCTCGGCGGCGGGCCCGCTGACCAACGTCCTGTTCGCCGTCGTGTGCACGGCGCCGTTCTGGCTGCACGCCGTGGACGGCGTCCCGGCGGCCTTCCGCTACGCGCTGGCCTTCCTCGCGCTGCTCCAGGTCACGGCCGCGATCCTGAACTTCCTGCCCGTCCCGGGCCTGGACGGCTACGGCGTGATCGAGCCCTGGCTGTCGTACGGCGTGCGCCGTCAGGTCGAACCGTTCGCGCCGTTCGGTCTGCTCGCGGTGTTCGGGCTGCTGTGGCTCGCGCCGGTGAACCGGGAGTTCTTCGACATGATCGACGCCATCCTGCGCGGTCTGGGCATCGGCACCGGCGACGCCGACTGCGGACAGTGGCTCTACCGCTTCTGGCAGGAGAACAACGACATCTGCCTGAAGTCCTGACCGGACGCTACGCCCTGCCGCGCCGCGCGTAGTACCAGGTCATGTTCGACGACAGGCCCGCCAACAGCACCCATACGACGCCCAGCCAGCTCCCCTGGACGAACGAGACGACGGCCGCGGCCACGGAGAGGACACAGACGGCGAGGGCGTAGAGAGCGAGGCGGGGCATGGGGTCGGCTCCTGTCGGGGGGACACTGCTTCGCACCAGTGTCCCCCACGCGACTCAGACGTCCGTCACCCGCAGGCCCGCGTGTGCCTTGTAGCGCCGGTTCACCGAGATCAGGTTGGCGACGAGTGCCTCGACCTGATGGGCGTTGCGCAGCCGGCCGGAGAAGACGCCCCGCATGCCGGGGATGCGGCCCGCGAGCGCCTGGACGATCTCCACATCGGCCCGCTCCTCGCCGAGGACCATCACATCGGTGTCGATCTCCTCGATCTCCGGGTCCGAGAGAAGTACGGCGGAGAGATGGTGGAAGGCCGCGGTGACCCGGGAGTCGGGCAGCAGGGCGGCGGCCTGTTCGGCGGCGCTGCCCTCCTCCGGCTTCAGCGCGTACGCGCCCTGCTTGTCGAAACCGAGCGGGTTGACGCAGTCGACGACCAGTTTTCCGGCCAGTTCCTCGCGCAGCGATTCGAGGGTCTTGCCGTGGCCCTCCCACGGCACGGCGACGATCACGATGTCGCTGCGCCGCGCGGTCTCCGCGTTGTCGGCTCCCTCCACACCGTTGCCGAGCTCCTCGGCGGCGGCCTGCGCGCGGTCCGCGGCGCGCGAGCCGATGATCACCTTCTGTCCCGCCCTGGCGAGGCGGTGGGCGAGGCCCTTGCCCTGCGGACCGGTGCCACCGAGCACGCCGACGACGAGCCCGGACACGTCGGGCAGGTCCCAGGGGTCCTTGGCGGGGGCCTTCTGTGCACTGTCAGTAGAGGTCATGGGCCGACTTTACGTGCGCTCGGCGCGGCAACACGCGTGAGGTGACCGAGCGTCCCGGGTGACGACGGTCACCCGAGGGCGGTCAGCGGAACCCGACGGAAGGTGATCGTCTCGTACGCCCCGAAGTCGCCCGTCTCGTAGAGGAGTCCGACGGTGGTGGTGTCGACGCGGACGAGATCGGAGTACGCGGCGGGCAGCCCGTCCACCGTGTGCACCGGACGCCAGGTGGTGCCGCCGTCGGCCGAGGCGCGGACCGTCATCAGGGCGCGGTACTCCGGGTCCGCGGGCCCCGAGTACAGGAGCAGGTCCGGGTCGCGGAGCTGGAGCAGGCTGCCCTGGACGACCGGGGTGACGAGCCCGGCCTGCGGCCGGAACGGTCTGGCCAGGGTTCTGCCGCCGTCGAGGGAGTGGGCGTCGGCGCGGTTGCCGGGCGACGGGGAGTCGTTGCGGGTGTTGAAGTAGACGCGGCCGTCCGGGAGTTCGGCGGCGGTGGTCTCGTTGGCGTTGATGTAGCCGTTGGTGTTCTCGTCGATGTAGCCGAGGTACCAGGTCGCGCCGCGGTCGTCGCTGAGCAGGCAGTGGCCGCTGTTGTACTTGGCCTCGGTGCCGTTGTCCGTCCCGGTGGGCGGCAGTGTGTGGTTGCCGGGGACCACCACCCGGCCGGAGCCCAGTTGGAGGGCGTGCCCCGGCGTGGTGGCGTACCACCGCCAGGCCGCCTTCTTCACCTGCGCGGTGATCTCCTTCGGGGCCGACCAGGTGAGCCCGTCGTCGTCGCTGTGCTGCACCCACACGCGCCGCCCGTCGGCCGGTTTCACCTTGCCGCGCAGCAGGGCGTCCTCGGACGCGGTCGCCGCGCTGCGGACGTGGACGAGCAGGACGCGGCCGGTGTCGAGGACGACGGGCGCGGGGTTGCCGGCGAGGTCGGCCCCGTTGTCCGCGACGGTCCGGAGCGGGCCCCAGGTCCGGCCGCCGTCCGCGGAGCGCTTGAGCACGATGGCGATGTGTCCGTGGTCGTTCGCGGAGCCGACCCTGCCTTCGCAGAAGGCCAGCAGAGTGCCGGTCCGGGTGGCGACGACGGCCGGGATGCGGAAGCTGGCGTACCCCTCGCGCCCGGCACGGAACGGAACGCTCACTCCGGCAGCCGCGCCCGTCCCGACGCCGGCGTCCGTACCCGTGTCCGTGCTCGTGCTCGTCTCCACGCCGGTGTCCGTAACGGTGCCGGGGTCTGCGCTCGACTGTGTCATGGCCGGGCTCCCTGCTGCGGTTGCTGGTGGGGTCAGTGGTGTGGGTTTCTGCCCAACTCGGGCGAATTCGTGGTGAACTCCGGGTCACGAGTGGCCGGTTGCGGCAGGATGCGGTCATGGATGCCGTACGGGTCGCGTTGCTGCGTGAAGTGCTCGCCGGGACCGAATGGCTGGGGGCGACACGGCGGTTCGGGGGAACGCTGCGGGGATCGGTGGTGGCGTACGGCGGCGGGCTGCTGCTGGTCGGTTCGGAGGAGTACGAGCCCTGGCACCTCGCGGCGCATCTGGTGGACGAGGCGGCGTGGTCGGGGACGCCGGAGCTGTCGCCGACGCTGGTGCGGCACGGGGCTCGGGAGTCCGATCCGGCTCATCTGGCGGTGGGGCTCGGGCGGATCGAGGCGGCCAGGCGCGGGGAGACGCTGCTGGTGGTGGCGCCTGACGCGCCCGGGGCCGCGCTGCTGGAGCGGGTGCACGACGCCCGCAGGGCCGGGGCGACGGTCATGGCCCTGTCCGGGGGCGAGGGCGAGCTGTCGGCGCTGGCCCACGAGTCGCTCGCGGTGCCGCCGGATCCCGAGCTCGACCTCGACACCGTGCAGCATCTGGTCGGCGCGGCGGCCGGGGAGAACTCGCTGCCCTCCTCCCGGGGCCGGCACCGCTTCCGCGACCGCCTGTCCCGCATCGCGGACCAACTGACGGCCCCACCGTCGTACCGGTGGTAGACGTACGGGCGCCGGTCCGGGCCGGCGGCGCGCTTCACGTCGGAGCGGTGGGGCCGCTCGCCGCCGGCCTCCCGAAGCCGCTGCCGTACGACGGCCGCACGAACGAGCACGCCCCGCGGACGCGCTCCGCGCGGCCCGAGGACCGCCCTCCGGCGCCCCCGGTCACGGCGTCCTGGCCCGACCGTACGGTCACGCACCGGGACCCGGCGCCAAGGCCGGCCCCGGAACCCCGTGCCTCAGCCGTCCTCGCTGCCCGGTGCCTTGCCCGACGCGTCGTGCCACTTCGGGTCCGTCTCCCACTCCAGGTTCCGCTCACGCGCGAGGTCCATCGCGTGTTCGGCCTCCGCGCGGGTGGCGTACGGGCCGAAGCGGTCCTTGGCCGGGCACTCGGGGCCCTCCTCGACCTTCTTGTGCTCCAGGCAGTAGTACCACTCGCCGGGCTTGCCGACCGTCCGCTTCTTGAACAGGGCCATCACCAGCTCCTTTCGCCTAGGACATGTTCCCCCATGCCCGCTGGTTAGACTCGCTGCCATGTCTGGCCAGTCGCTGCTCGTACCAGGGGAGCTTTCTCCCACCCGTCCCGTACCGGGAAACATCAGGCGTCCCGAGTACGTGGGAAAGCCCGCCCCCACGCCGTACACCGGACCGGAGGTGCAGACACCCGAGACGATCGAGGCGATGCGGATCGCCGGGCGGATCGCCGCGCAGGCGATGGCCGAGGCCGCGAAGCTCATCGCGCCCGGTGTCACGACCGACGAGCTGGACCGGGTCGCGCACGCCTACATGTGCGACCACGGCGCCTACCCGTCGACCCTCGGCTACCGCGGCTTCCCCAAATCGCTGTGCACCTCGGTCAACGAGGTCATCTGCCACGGCATCCCCGACTCCACGGTCCTGCGTGACGGCGACATCATCAACCTCGACGTCACGGCGTACATCGGCGGTGTGCACGGCGACAACAACGCGACCTACCTGGTCGGCGCCGTCGACGAGGAGTCGAGGCTCCTGGTCGAGCGGACCCGGGAGTCCCTCGACCGCGCGATCAAGGCGGTCAGGCCCGGGCGCCAGATCAACATCATCGGGCGGGTCATCGAGTCGTACGCGAAGCGCTTCGGGTACGGGGTCGTCCGGGACTTCACCGGCCACGGGATCAACTCCTCGTTCCACTCCGGTCTGATCGTCCCGCACTACGACAACCCGAACGCGGCCACCGTCATGCAGCCCGGGATGACCTTCACCATCGAGCCCATGCTCACGCTCGGCACGCACGAGTACGACATGTGGGACGACGGGTGGACGGTCGTGACGAAGGACCGCAGGCGCACGGCGCAGTTCGAGCACACCCTCGTCGTCACCGGGAGCGGCGCCGAGATCCTCACCCTGCCGTAGCCGTCCAAAGTCCCCGCGCCGCCCGGCGGCCTTGAGTTCCCGGGCTCTCCGAGCCCCCTGAACCCGTCCTGTCCACAGGGCGGGTTCTCTCATGTGGACGCGACGGGGAACCGGGGTACGGTTTTACCGACAGGATGTCGGGAAGGCTATTGACTTAGGTAAGCCTAACTATAGAAGATGCGATTGATCTTGCACCGCTCCCGCCCTTCCTCATCGGCTCCGGAGGCCCCATGAACGCGTCGGACACGTCGGCCGCGATGAGCGCGCCCGCCGCCTCGAACCCGGCGGGCACACCCTTCTCGACGCTCATCCGCACCGCGTCGCACGAGCAGCACACCGAGGCGGAGACCTCGACGTTCATGGGCGACCTGCTCGGCGGCCGGCTCGGCGTCGAGGCGTACGCCCGCTACACGGAGCAGTTGTGGTTCGTGTACGAGGCGTTGGAGGCGGAAGCCGGGCGGCTGGCCGCCGATCCGGTGGCCGGGCCCTTCCTGCGCCCCGAACTGCTGCGCCGCACCGCCCTGGAACGCGACCTCGCCCATCTGCGAGGCCCCGACTGGCGTGACACGCTCACCGCGCTGCCGGCGACCCGCGCGTACGCGGACCGGGTCACGCGGTGCGCCCGCGAGTGGCCGGGCGGCTATGTCGCCCACCACTACACCCGGTATCTCGGGGATCTGTCCGGCGGCCAGATCATCCGCGGCAAGGCCGAACAGACCTGGGGCTTCAGCCGCAAGGGGGACGGCGTCCGCTTCTACGTGTTCGAGGACATCGCCAACCCGGCCGCGTTCAAGCGGGGTTATCGCGAACTGCTGGACGGTGTCCCGGCCGACGACCTGGAGAAGCAGCGGATCGTGGCGGAGTGCAAGCGGGCTTTCGCCCTGAACACCGGGGTGTTCAGGGCCCTCGGCGAGGAGTTCCCGCTGACCGCGTGACCGTCCGCTCCGGGGCCCGGGTTCCCCCTGCCCCCTGCCCCATCACCGTCCGGGAGGGCAACGCGGTCCGCGCGGTCGCGGACCGGTGGGGGCGGGCCGCGCGGTTTCCCGCGCCCCCACGGGGGCCGTCACGTCCGTGTGCGGGGCCCGTTGCTCGGTTCCGTGCGTCCGGACGCTCTCAGCGTTCCAGGCGGACCCGGCCGCCCACCTCGACCCAGTCGTTCGGCTGGGGGGCCGTGAGGATCTGCGAGCCGACGCCCTGGGTGATGTTGAGGGCCCGGCCGAGTTGCTGGGTCAGCAGCAGTGCCGCCGCCCCGGTGGCCTCGTCCTCCTCGATGCCGTCGTTGCGGCCGGGAAAGGCACGGGCCCGCACCCGCCCGCCGGCCTCGTCCTCCCAGGCCCAGGCGTAGATCCACTCCCCCGACGGCGGCACGTCGAGCGCTTCGACCTCGGCCGCGGACCCGTGCCGCCGGAGCGTGCGCGGCGGCGCCCACTCGGACCGTGCCTCGATCCAGCTGAACTCGCCGTCCAGCCGGACTCCCACCACACCGGCGGGCGTGACCAGTTCGGGCACGTCGAGCAGCCAGCCCACCCCGACACAGGGGTGACCGGCGAACGGCAGCCGCAGCGTCGGGGTGTAGATGTCGATGACCCCGCGCTCGGGGTCGTCGACGAACACGGTCTCGCTGAAGCCGAGCTTCGCGGCGAACTCCTGCCGCTCCGCGCGGTCCGGCATCACGGAGCCCTCGCGCACGACACCGAGCTCATTGCCATACCCGCCGCCTGGTCCGCAGAAGACCCGCAGCACGTCGTAGTCAGTCACTCCGGCATTCAAACACCATCCGCGCGATCGGTGCCCCGCAGGCCCGACCCGCCTGCCCCGCCCGCCCCCGGACGCCCACTGGTCCAGGGAACGGTGTCGTGAACGGGCGGCCGGAGCCGCCGTTTCCACCGTTCCCGCCGACTCCGCCAACTGGGCGTCGTCGCTGAGGGCCGCTGAAGGTGAGGTCGAGACCATGACTGCCGTTCACCGTCGAGGAGGTCGTCCGGATGGGCCGGGCACCCTGGGCCCACGCCCCGCGGGGCGACGACGGGGACGACGAGGCGGTCACCGAGGTCACCGCGTTCGCGGCGCGCTCGTTCGGCGCGCCCAGCGGCTGGGAGCGGGCGCGGGTGGCGCCGGTCCGGGTGCTCGCGCAGCGCGCCCCGCTGCTGCTGCTCGACGAACCGACGGCCGCACTCGGCCTGCGAGACCAGGAGTTGGCGCTACGGGTGTGCCGCGAAAGGGCGCACGCCGGTGGCGCGGTGGTCGTGGTGTCGCACGATCCGGGTCTGGCGGCCGCCTACGCGCACCGGGTCGCGCTTCTGTGCGCCGGTCGTGTCGCGGCCCACGGCGGACCGGCCGAGGTCTTCACCGACCGGCCGCTGACGGACGTGTACCGACAACAGGTCGAGGTGTTCCCACACCCCAGGACCGGGGCCGCGCTCTTCACCACCAAGCCGAGGCTTGACCATCCCTTGACGATTCCATGGGATCCGATTTGAGTCACCGTGATCAAGCCGTTCCTGTCCGGCATCTGTGAGAGCTGAATCACCGTACGACTGGGTATCAGTGAGGCAAGCCTCAGATAAGTTAGGCCAGCCTCACCATGCCGAACGGATCTTGCCGTGCGGCTTGTCCGACTTCTCTTGGAGCCTGAATGCGAGCCGTCCGACTCTCCGTTGTCACCGCTGCCGCCGCCGCGGCGACTCTGGCCGCCGTCACGGGTTGCACCCAGAAGAGCGACGCGAAGAACGGCGACGCGATCCAGGTGACGGCCGCGGACTCCAAGTGCGACACCTCGACCAAGACCGTGCCGTCCGGCCAGGTGACGCTGAAGATCGAGAACAAGGGGTCCCAGGCCACCGAGGTCGAGATCGTCTTCCCCGACGACCGGATCGTCTCCGAGAAGGAGAACATCGGCCCCGGCACCAAGTACACGCTGACCGCCGAGGTGAAGGCCGGCGCGTACGAGATCGCCTGCCGCCCGGGGATGAAGGGCCGCGGCGTCCGCCAGAAGCTCACCGTGACCGGCGGCAAGGTCGCCAAGCGGGACCCGCGCCTGGACAAGGCCGTCGCCAATTACCGCGCCTGGGCCCAGGCGGAGGCCGACACCACCATGCCGAAGGTGAAGACGTTCGCCGACGCCGTCAAGGCCGGCGACCTGGAGGCGGCCAAGAAGGCCTACGCCCCCTCGCGCGTCGGCTGGGAGAGCACCGAGCCGATCGCCGAGTCGTTCGGTGACATCGACCCCAAGACCGACACCCGCGCCGACGGCCTGGAGAAGGGCCAGAAGTGGACCGGCTGGCACGCGCTGGAGAAGGCGCTGTGGGCGGACAAGAAGATCGGTGACGAGCAGAAGACCCTCGCCGACCAGCTCGTCACCGACCTGACCGACTGGCAGAAGCGCGTCGGCAAGGCCGAGATCACCCCGACCTCCATGGCCAACGGCGCCAAGGAACTGCTCGACGAGGTCGCCACCGGCAAGGTCACCGGCGAGGAGGACCGCTACTCGCACACCGACCTCAGCGACTTCAAGGGCAACGTCGACGGCGCGCAGAAGGCGTACGAGCTGCTCAAGCCGGTCGCCGCGGAGAACGACGCGGCGCTGACGACGGAGCTCGACAAGCAGTTCGCCGCGCTGAACAAGCTGCTGGACAAGTACCGGACGGACAAGACCTCGGACGGCTTCGTGTCGTACGACAAGGTCGGCAAGGCCGACCGCAAGGAGCTCTCGGACGCGGTCAACGCGCTCGCAGAGCCCCTTTCCAAGCTCGCCGCCGCCGTCGTGAAGTAGGAGCAACGCCATGACGGACACTTCGGACACCTCGGACAGCATGGACGCCACGGACGGCACGGAGGGCACGGACGGCACGCGAGCCGTCAGGTCCGCCGATACCGGCCCGGCGCCGACCCGGCGTTCCCTGATCGGCTGGGGCGGTGCCGGGCTCGCGCTCGGTGCCGCCGCGGCCGGCGGCGCCGTCGCGATGACCCGGGCCGGCAACGACGTCGATCCGGCCGGCGCCGACACCGGCGCCGCCGTCCCCTTCCACGGCACGCACCAGGCGGGCATCGCGACAGCGGTCCAGGACCGGCTGCACTTCGCCGCGTTCGACGTGAAGACGGACGACCGCGCCGAGTTCGTCCAGCTCCTCAAGGACTGGACACAGGCGGCCGCCCGGATGACCGCCGGGCACACGGTCGGCGAGGGCGCGTACGGCGGTCTGGCCGAGGCACCGCCGGACGACACCGGTGAGGCGCTGGGGCTCAAGCCCTCGCGGCTGACGCTGACGATCGGCTTCGGTCCGTCGCTGTTCGAGAAGTTCGGTCTGGCGGACCGGCGGCCGGAGGCGCTCGTCGACCTGCCGGAGTTCCCGGGCGACAACCTCGACAAGGCCCGCAGCAACGGCGACCTGTGCGTCCAGGCCTGCGCCGACGACCCGCAGGTGGCGGTGCACGCCATCCGCAACCTGGCCCGCATCGGCTTCGGCAAGGTCGCCATCCGCTGGTCGCAGCTCGGCTTCGGCAAGACCTCGTCGACGACCCCGGACGCGCAGACCCCGCGCAACCTCATGGGCTTCAAGGACGGCACCCGCAACATCGCGGGCACCGAGACCGCGCGGCTGGACAAGTTCGTGTGGGCCGACGGGAAGGACGGCGGCACGAACTCGTCCTGGATGACCGGTGGTTCCTACCTCGTCGCCCGGCGCATCCGGATGAACATCGAGACGTGGGACCGCACTTCGCTCCAGGAGCAGGAGGACGTCTTCGGCCGCGACAAGGGCGAGGGCGCTCCGGCCGGCAAGGCCAAGGAGCACGACAAGCCGTTCCTGAAGGCCATGAAGCCCGACGCCCACGTCCGGCTCGCGCACCCCGACTCCAACGACGGGATCACGATCCTGCGCCGCGGCTACTCCTTCACGGACGGCACGGACGGCCTCGGCCGGCTCGAAGCGGGCCTGTTCTTCCTCGCGTACCAGCGCGACGTGCGCAAGGGGTTCATCCCCCTGCAGCGCAGCCTGTCGCGTTCCGACGCGCTCAACGAGTACATCCAGCACGTGAGTTCGGCGGTCTTCGCCGTCCCGCCCGGCGTCCGGGACAAGGACGACTGGTGGGGCCGGACGCTGTTCTCCAAGGAGGCGTAGCCGTGTTCAGCAACTATCTGATCGGTCTCCGCGAGGGCCTGGAGGCCAGCCTCGTCGTCTGCATCCTCATCGCCTACCTGGTGAAGACGGACCGCAGGGACGCCCTGAAGCCGATCTGGATCGGCATCGGCGTCGCCATCGCCGTGGCGCTCGCCTTCGGCTGCCTCCTCGAATTCGGCTCCCAGGAGATGACGTTCCAGGCGCAGGAGGGGCTCGGCGGTTCGCTGTCGATCCTCGCCGTGGGTCTGGTGACGTGGATGGTCTTCTGGATGCGGCGCACCGCCCGGCACCTGAAGTCCGAACTGCACGGCAAACTGGACGCGGCGCTCGCCATGGGAACGGGCGCGCTGGTCGCCACGGCGTTCCTGGCGGTCGGCCGGGAAGGACTGGAGACGGCCCTGTTCGTGTGGGCGTCGGTGCACGCGGCCAGCGACGGCACCCCCCGCCCGCTGATCGGTGTGGCGCTGGGCCTGGCCACCGCGGTCCTCCTCGGCTGGCTCTTCTACCGGGGCGCCCTGAAGATCAACCTCGCCAAGTTCTTCACCTGGACCGGCGGCATGCTGGTCGTCGTCGCCGCGGGCGTGCTCGCGTACGGCGTCCACGACCTCCAGGAGGCCGACTTCATCCCCGGCCTGACGAACCTCGCGTTCGACATCAGCAACACGATCGATCCGACGAGCTGGTACGGCACCCTGCTCAAGGGTGTCTTCAACTTCCAGCCCGACCCGACCGTCCTTCAGGTCACGGTGTGGGCGCTGTACTTGGTCCCTACGCTCACGATCTTCCTCGCCCCGGTAGGGTTCGCCTCCGGGAAGGGGAAGGTGAAGGCACCTGATGAGCAGACTTCGCACGGGTCGCAGCCCACGAAGGCCTCGTAGTCCCATCCGCTTCGCCCTGGGCCGTCTCGCCCTGGCGACGGTGACGGTGACCGTCCTGTCGTCCGCGGCGGGCGGCTGCGTGGTGGTGCACGGCGAGCGGGAGGTCGTCCCCGCCGCGACCCGCACCGAAGCCGCCCGCGCGCTCAAGGACTTCACCGCCGCCTACAACAAGGCGGACGCGACGTACGACCGTTCCGCGGACGCGGACCGGGTGGCCGGTCCGCTGGCGGCCATCGACGCTGCCAAGCTGAAGGCCGGACGGGTGAACAACCCGTCCGGGAATCCCGCGCATTCGGCGCTGGAGTTCAGCGACGCCGATTTCTCGATCCCCGCGAAGGCGGGCTGGCCGCGCTGGTTCGTGGCGAACACCGCGGCCAACAAGGGCGCGCCGGGCAGCCGTTGGCTGCTCGTCTTCACCCGGGGCAGTGCCGACGAGCTCTGGCAGGCCTCGTATCTGACGGTCCTCGGGGCCGGTGACGTACCGAAGTTCACGAAGGACGAGGGCGGCTGGGCGCAGCCGGTCACGGGCGACGACCCGGCGCTCGCGATCGAGCCGGCGAGGCTCGGCCGGTCGTACGCGACCTATCTGAAGGCCGGTGGCGACACCTTCGCCCCGGGCATCCACACCTCGCAGTGGCGGACCCAGCGCGAGAGTTCCGCCAGCAAGCCCGGCCTCGCCCGGCAGTACATCGATCAGCCGCTGACCTCGGGCGACTACGCGCCGGTGGGGCTGCGCACCTCGGACGGCGGGGCGCTGGTGTTCTTCGCCACGCACCGCTACGAGAAGGAGACCGCCGCCGCGGGCATCGGGATTCCCGCCCCCGGCGCGGACGTTCGGGCCCTGACGACCGGCGAGATCAAGCAGTCCCTGACCCTGGAGTTCGTCTCCAACCAGGCCGTCCTGGACCCGTTGAAGGGTTCGGGCAAGCCTCAGGTGTCCGTCCTCGGGCGGATCGAGGGGCTGACGGGAGCCGAGGGCGAGTGACCCGGCGTGGCTACCCGCGCCGGGTGCGCCCACCCGTTCCCGGGGCGCGCGCTCGACCTGCCCGAGCCGGCGGGGCTCAGCCCCGGTGGGGCCAGGCGGCGAGCTGGTCCGCGCCGTTCTCCCCGGCGTAGCGGGCGCATTCGTCGGTCAGGATCTCCAGGAGCGTGAGCGGGTCCGGCAGCGGATGCTCGGGGCCGCGCACCCAGTCGACGCTCAGGCCGCCCGGCAGCTGGGCAGGCGGTACGAGCACGTACGAGCCGCGGCAGTGCCAGCGGAAGCCGGGGTGCTCGTCCATCGTCTCCGGGTGGCAGTCCAGCTCGCAGGGCCACCACTCGTCCTCGTCCTCGGGCGTACCGCGGGTGAGGGTGAAGAAGAGCATGCGGCCGTCGCCGGTCTCCGCGACGGGGCCGACCTCGATGTCGGAGGCCAGCATCCGCGCCAGCGCCTCGCGCCCGGCGTCCAGCGGCACGTCGAGGACGTCGTGCACCATGCCGGTCGCGGTGATGAAGTTCGCCTTCGGCTGGTGCCTGGCCCAGCGCTCGATCTGCGCGCGGTCGGTGGTCGACTGCGTCTGCCAGGCGAAGGAGACGGGGTGGCGCGCGGGCGTGGGGCAGCCGACGCGGTCACACGAACAGCGGTAGCCGGAGGGGTACGCGGCCTGCGCGAGCGGCAGCCCGGCGGCGGCGGCGGCGAGCAGCAGGGCCTCACGCCCGCCGGCGGAGGTCTCCGCGGGGGCCTTGGGCCGGCGTCCGCGCAGCCACTGGGAGATCCTGCCCCGCGTGCCGGAGCGGCGGCCGAACTCTGCGCTCATCTATCCCCTCGCCTCGCCGTAGTGCACTCGTCCTTGCCCCATCGTCCCACCATCCTGCGCCCCGGGTGGCCGGAGCCGACAACCGGGGTAGGTGGGGCGATGCGTTCGCCCGACCCTGATCAGGTGTTATTACGCGATGTGAGGAGATTTCTTCACCCCCGGCGGGGAGCGGGACCTCGCAGCGCGTAGTCGACGGACGTGTCCGCGTAGTCGCACGGGACGACGGAGGCCGTCCGCCGACGCCGACGGACGGGCACACCAGGCCGGCATGCCGGACCGGCGTACCAGGCAGGCGGGCCGGACCGGGCGGGCCAGGCCGAGCGGCCAGACCGGACGGGCTGAGTCGAGCGTGCCAGACCGGACAGGGCGTGCCGGGTGTGCCAGGCCGGGCGGGCCAGGTCGGGCCGGATCGGGTCAGGTCGGGCCAGACCGAGCGGGCCGGACCAGTCGAGCTGGACCGGACGGACCGGGCGGACGGACCGGACGTGCCAGCCCGGACGAGGCGGGGCGAGCATGCCGGACCGGGCCGGGCGGGCCGGACGAGCCAGACCGGACAGGGCGTGCCGGGTGTGCCGGGACGGGTGGGGACGGCCAGGGCGTGCCGGGACGGGCGGGGTGGGGCGTGCCGGGACGGGCGGGGCGGGCCAGGCCGGGCGGGCCAGGCCGGGCGGAGTGGGTTGGCGGACACGGCCTCTTCGGATCCCGCTTTCGGGGCCCCGCGCACCGCACCATGAGCATCAACTGCCCCTGCGGTTGCGTAAGGAGCCTTCCTTGCACCCTCTCCGCCGTGCCACGCCCCGGCGTTACCTCATGTGCCCACCGGTGCACTTCGACGTGACATACGCGATCAACCCGTGGATGGACCCCGCCAAACCGGTCGACGTGCCGCTCGCCCTCGCCCAGTGGGAGGACCTCCGGGACCGCTATCGCTCCCTCGGCCACACGGTCGAGGAGCTCACCCCCCGTCCGGGCCTGCCGGACATGGTCTTCGCGGCGAACGGCGCGACGGTCGTGGACGGCAGGGTGCTGGGCGCCCGGTTCGCCTACCCGCAGCGCGAGCCGGAGGCGGCGGCGCACCTGGAGTGGTTCCGTGCCCGCGGCTTCGGGCAGATCCACGAAGCGGCGCACATCAACGAGGGAGAGGGCGACTTCGTCGTCACGGGGTCGTATCTGCTCGCGGGCCGGGGCTTTCGGGCCAGCCCGCTCTCGCACGGGGAGGCGCAGGAGTTCTTCGGCCGTCCGGTGATCGGCCTGGACCTGGTCGACCCCCGCTACTACCACCTGGACACGGCCCTCGCCGTCCTCGACGACACCGCGGACGACGTCATGTACTACCCGCCGGCGTTCTCCCCCGGCAGCCGCGAGGTACTGCGCCGGCTGTTCCCGGACGCGCTGACCGCCACGGCCGAGGACGCCGCCGCGCTGGGCCTGAACGCGGTCTCGGACGGTCTGCACGTGCTGTTGCCGCAGGAGGCGGCGGGCCTGTTCGACCCGCTCCGGGAGCGCGGCTTCGTACCCGTCGGTGTCGACCTCGGGGAGCTCCTCAAGGGCGGCGGAAGCGTCAAGTGCTGCACTCAGGAGCTGAGAGGTTAGGCGGGAGAGCCGGGGACGTCCTGGGGCGGCGGCCAGGCGTCGCCCCACTCCGCGTCGCGGGCCGCCTTGTACAGCGGTCCCAGGCGCTTGGTCACGGTCTCGCGGCGCAGCGCCTCGTCCGGCTCGCACAGGTCGAGCAGGACCTGTCCCTTGCGGATCTGCGGCTTGCGCACGATGCGGGAGGGCGCCGGGACGGGCGGGAAGCGGGTCGCGGCGACATAGCTGAACTTCTCGTCCTCGTAGGGCAGCGAACCGCCCTTGACCTGGCGGTGCAGCGAGGAACGGGCGACCCGCGCGGAGAAGTGGCACCAGTCCTGGCCGGGGACGATGGGGCAGGCCGCGCTGTGCGGGCAGGGGGCCGCGACGTGGAAGCCGGCGCCGACGAGCCGGTCCCGGGCGGCGAGGACGCGGGTGTAGCCGTCGGGTGTGCCGGGCTCGATGATCACGACGGCCTGGGCGGCGCTCGCGGCGGCGTCCACGACCGAGGCGCGGTCGGCGTCGGTGAGCTCGCCGAGGACGTAGGAGACGGTGACGAGATCAGTGCTCTCGATGGTGAGCGCCGCTCCGATGCGAGAGCGCTGCCACGCGGCATCCGTCAGCTCCGGGTTGGCGGCGGCGATCTCCCGGCCGAGCGCGAGGGCGGGCTCGGCCCAGTCGAGCACGGTCACCGGACGGGAGCCCGCCCAGGTCGCGTTCACCGCCCAGGTGGCCGCGCCGGTGCCACCGCCGACGTCCACATGGCTGCCCGGCACCCAGCCGGGCACCGCGTCCGCGAACGCCTCCAGCGCCGCGCACACCGCCTCGAACGTCGCGGGCATCCGGTACGCGGCGTACGCGGCCACGTCCGAGCGGTCCCGGAGGATCGGGGCGTGCGTCGGGGTGGTCCCCCGGTAGTTCACGATCAGCCGCTCGACCGCCTGCGCGGCGGTCTTGGGCGGCAGACCGTCGAGGAGCCCGGCGAGGGCGCCGCGCAGGGTCTCGGCGGGGGGTACGGGGGCGTTCACGGCCCGATTCTCTCAGGTGCCGCGCACCGCCCGCCTCAGCCGGGTGGCCGCTGCCACCCGGGGCGCGTTGTCCGCCGGACGCCGCCGGGGGTGGACCGTGTTGGCGAGCAGCACCAGGAACGTGTCCGTGGCCGGGTCCAGGACCAGGGACGTACCGGTGAACCCGGTGTGCCCGGCCGCTCCGCGGCCCGCGAGGGTGCCCATGAACCAGGGCTGGTCGAGGGCGAATCCGAGGCCGGGCGGGGTGAGCAGGAGCTCGACGAAGTCGGGGCCGAGGATGCGCGCGGGACCGTAGGAGCCGCCCGCGAGCAGGGTGCGGCAGAACACGGCCAGATCGCGGGCGGTGGAGAAGAGCCCGGCGTGACCGGCGACCCCGCCGAGCGCCCAGGCGTTCTCGTCGTGGACCACACCCCGCAGCATGCCCCGGTCCGCCTTGGCCCACGGCCGCCGCTGGTCCTCCGTGGCCGCCGCGCCGGGGCAGGGCCCGAAGGCGGTGTCGTGCATGCCCAGCGGGCGGGTGATGCCGTCCCTGACAAGGATGTCGAGCCCCCGGCCGGTGACGCGTTCCAGCACGTACTGCAGCAGGATCAGGTTGATGTCGGAGTACCGGTACTCGCCCGGTTCGGACGAGGGGGCCTCCGCCCGCAGCATCGCCAGCCGGGCCGTGTCGTCCGGGCAGTCGTACAACGGGAGTTCGGGGCGCAGCCCGGAGGTGTGGGTGAGGAGCTGCCGTACGGTGATGCCGTGCTCGCGGGCCGCGCGGAACTCCGGCAGATACGCGCCGACCCGCGCCTCGATGCCCAGCGTGCCCCTCTCCAACTGCTGCACGGCGGCGACCGCCGTGAACAGCTTGGTGAGGGAGGCCAGGTCGAAGGGCGTGCGCACGGTCGCCGGAACCCGGGCGTCCGGCGGCAGTTCGACCCCGGTGCCCTTCTCCGCATCGTGGGCCGCGTAGCGCACCGCCCAGCCCGCCGCCTCCTCGACGGCGATGACCGGACCGCGCCCGGCGACCACCACGACGCCCGCCGCCCATGGGTCGGCCCCCCGCGTGAGGGCGCGGACCTCGTGGACGAGCAGCCGCAGTTCACGGGGGTCGAGTCCGGCCCGCTCCGGTGTCCCGGTCCGCAGTCGTGGTGCGCTCAGCTTTCCGCCGCCTTTCCGTTCGCAGTACGTCCCGTCCGCCGGGGACGGCACAGTCCCACGAAGCAGCCGACGGCCACCAGTGCGGCCACCAGCTGGACGACGGCCATCGGAACGGCGGTGTGCTCCCCGGCGATGCCGACGAGCGGCGAGGCGACCGCGCCGATGAGGAAGGAGGAGGTGCCGAGCAGCGCGGAGGCGGAACCGGCCGCGTGCCGCACCCGCATGAGGGCGAGCGCCTGGGTGTTGGGCAGGGCGAGTCCCATGGCCGACATCAGCACGAACAGCGCGGCGGCCACCGGCGCGAGCCCGACCGTGCCGAGTACGCCGGTGGACATGACCAGCAGCGCGCTCGCGGCGAGGACGACGAGGGCAAGGCCGACGGCGAGGACCTTTTCGAGGGCGACCCGGCCGACCAGCAGCTTGCCGTTGATCTGTCCGGCGATGACCAGGCCGACGGAGTTCACGCCGAAGAGCAGGCTGAAGGTCTGCGGGGAGGCGCCGTAGAGGTCCTGGATCACGAAGGGGGACGCGGAGATGTAGGCGAACAGGGCCGCGAAGGTGAAGCCGCCCGCGAGCATGTACCCGGCGAAGGCGCGGTCGGCGAGCAGTCCGCGCATGGCCCGCAGCGCCTCGCCGACGCCGCCGCCGTGCCGGTCCGCCGGCCGGAGGGTCTCGGGCAGCTTCGCCCAGACGACCGCGGTCAACGCGATGCCCACCGCGGTGAGGACCACGAACACGCCCCGCCAGTCGGTGACGCGCAGGATCTGTCCGCCGATGAGCGGCGCGACGACGGGGGCGACGCCGGAGATGAGCATGAGGGTGGAGAAGAAGCGGGCCATCGCCACGCCGTCGTAGAGGTCGCGGACGACGGCTCGGGCGATCACGATCCCGGCCGCTCCCGCGAGACCCTGGACCAGGCGGAAGGCGACGAGCAGGCCGATGCCGGGCGCGAGGGCGCACAGCACGGTGGCGACGACGTAGACGGCGAGACCGGCGAGCAGCGGGCGTCTGCGGCCCCACCGGTCGCTCATCGGCCCGACGACGAGCTGTCCGAGGGCCATGCCCGCGAGGCACGCGGTGAGCGTGAGCTGCACGGTGGCGGCGGGGGCGTGCAGCGATCCGGTGACCTCCGGCAGCGAGGGGAGGTACATGTCCATCGCGAGCGGGGGTGTGGCGGTGAGCCCGCCGAGGACGAGGGTGACGAGGAGTCCGGTGCGGCCCGGGGCACCGGGGCCGGCCGCCGGCCGTGTCACGGCACCGGGCTCCGTCACGGCACCGGGCTGCGGTCGGCTCGCGGCACCGGGCTCCGTCGCGGCACCGGGCTGCGGTCGGCTCGCGGCACCGTCCGGCCGTGCGGCGGCGGCGACCCGCGGCCGCGGGGTGGTGGCGGATGCCGGTTCGGTGGCCGGTCGCGCGGTCCGGGCGACCACGGCCGTGGTGTCGCCGGCTTCCGCGTTCGGTATGTGCCCTCGCGGGCCTTCCTGGTCCCGCGTGATGCGGCCACGCTCGGGCATGTGCCCCCCTCTCCTGAAGACGCGCCCCCTATGCTCTCAGTTCGAACAGCGTGTTCGGGGTCACGGATCAAGGGGCGGGCATGACGGGCGAGCGCGAACGCGTGCGGTGGGGAATTCTTGCGACCGGCGGGATCGCCGCGGCGTTCACCGCGGATCTGGTGGACATGCCGGACGCCGAGGTGGTGGCCGTCGCCTCACGGACGGACGCCTCGGCGAAGGCGTTCGCGGAGCGGTTCGGGATTCCGCGGGCGTACGGGGACTGGGCGTCGCTGGCCGCCGACGAGGACGTCGACATCGTGTACGTCGCCACCCCGCACTCGGCGCACCGGGCGGCCGCCGGGATGTGCCTGGAGGCGGGCCGTCATGCGCTGTGCGAGAAGGCGTTCACGCTGAACGCGCGGGAGGCCGAGGAGCTGGTCGCCCTCGCCCGGCGGCACGACCGCTTCCTGATGGAGGCCATGTGGATGTACTGCAATCCACTGGTCGGGCGGCTGAAGTCGCTCGTCGACGACGGTGTGATCGGTGAAGTGCGCACGGTGCAGGCCGACTTCGGTCTCGCGGGACCGTTCCCGCCCTCGCACCGGCTGCGGGACCCGGCGCAGGGCGGCGGCGCGCTGCTCGATCTCGGCGTCTACCCGGTGTCGTTCGCTCAACTGCTGCTCGGGGAGCCCTCGGACATCGTCGCGAGAGCGGTGCTCTCCGACGAGGGCGTCGATCTCCAGACGGGTGCACTGCTCTCCTATGAGAGCGGCGCTCTCGCCTCGGTGCACTGCTCCATCAACGGCGGCACCCCCGTCGCCGCCTCCGTCACGGGCTCCGCGGGCCGCATCGACCTCCCGGACGGCTTCTTCTTCCCGGACCACTTCGTCCTGCACCGCGACGGCCGCGAGCCGGAGACCTTCCGCGCCGACCCCGCCTCGGGTCCGCGCAACAGCCTCAAGCACGAGGCCGCCGAGGTGATGCGGGCCCTGCGCGCAGGCGAGACCGAGTCCCCGCTCGTCCCGCTCGACGGCACGCTCGCCGTGATGCGGACCCTCGACGCGATCCGGGACGGCATCGGCGTCCGCTACCCCGGCGAGGCGAACGCGTAGGACGCGCACCGGTCCGGGCCGCCGTTTCCCGGCGGCCCCCGCCGGCCTCCGCCGGCCCCGCCGCGTCCGATGCGTCCGATGCCGGACGCGGCGGCTCCCCTCCCCTACGCTGCGGGCGCATGAACGCCAAGAATCCCCCGCAGACGAAGATCGCGACGGTGACCGGGGCGGGCTCCGGCATCGGCCGCGCGGTCGCCGCCGAACTGCTGCGCACCGGCTGGTCGGTGGTGCTCGCCGGGCGCCGGACACAGACCCTGGAGGAGACGGCGGCCCTGGTGCCCGGGGCCCCCTCGCTCGCCGTCCGCACGGACGTGTCGCGCCCCGACGAGGTGGCCGCCCTCTTCGCCGCCGCGCGCGACCGGTTCGGGCGCCTCGACCTGCTGTTCAACAACGCCGGAACGTTCGGTCCCGGTGGTGTGCCCCTCGAAGAGCTGTCGTACGAGGCCTGGCGGCATGTCGTCGACACCAATCTGAACGGCGCGTTCCTGTGCGCGCAGGCGGCGTACCGGCAGATGAAGGAGCAGGACCCGCAGGGCGGCCGGATCATCAACAACGGCTCGATCTCGGCGCACACGCCCCGCCCCCGGTCGATCGCCTACACCGCGACCAAGCACGCGCTGACCGGCCTGACCAAGTCGCTGTCCCTGGACGGGCGTCCGTACCGGATCGCCTGCGGGCAGATCGACATCGGCAACGCGGCCACCGACATGACCGAGCGGATGCGGACCGGAACCCCCCAGGCGAACGGTGAGCTGGCGGTCGAACCGGTGATGGACGTGGCCGACGTGGCGCGCACGGTGCGGCACATGGCCGAGCTGCCGCTGGAGGCCAACGTGCAGTTCGCGACGGTGCTGGCGACGGCCATGCCCTACGTCGGACGCGGCTGACGGATACGTACGGCGAGCGCCCGTGGTTCACCAAGAACTGGTCAACGGCTCAACCCTCACAAACGGAAGCTGAATCTCCGGACCATATAAGCCGTTGATGCGCCTATGCTCGGCATCTCCCCCGTCAGAGCTTCACACTTGGAGCACACGACTTCGGTACGACCACGGTCCACACCGAGGGGGAGGTGGCAGTCGCTCCGTGGCCCGGGTGGGGGCGGACCTCGCACGCGAGGTGTGCACCGGACCGCGGAGCGGCTGTCCCCGTCATCGGCGCCCGCGGTGGCCTTCCGCCTCGACCGGCTCCTCCACGGCCTCCCGGGCGGACCGCCTCCTGCGGTTGCGCAGCGCCAGCGCGCCGCCCGCGAGGAGAGCGACCGCCGCCCCCGCCCCGCCGACCAGCCCCCACGGCGGGCCGTCCGTCTTCGTGGCCGAGGCCGCGGCCGGAGCTCCCGCCGCGGCCTTCGCCGCCTTCCGCGTGGGCTTCGCGCTCGCGCCGCCCTCGCTCAGCGGATCGACCAGCGTGCCGACCGGCTCGGCGTGCGCTCCCTTCCCGAAGCCCCAGTCGAAGAGCTGGGCCGTCTCCTCGTAGACACCGCTGCCGCCGCTCTTCGGGTGCATCACCGTCACGAGCAGGGTCCGCCCGTCGCGGGTCGCGGCGCCGGTGAAGGTGTTGCCGGCGTGGCTGGTGTAGCCGTTCTTCACCCCGATGAGACCGTCGTACGGGCGCACGCCCCACGCGCCCGTCAGCAGGCGGTCGGTGTTCTGGATCTGGAAGGTCTTCTTGCCCCCGGCCGGGAAGTCCGCGGTCTTCGTCGAGCAGTAGCCGCGGAAGTCGGCGTCCGCGAGACCGTGCCGGGCGAAGAGCGTCAGGTCGTACGCGGACGACAGCTGGCCTTTGTGGTCGAAGCCGTCGGGGCTGATCACATGGGTGTCCAGGGCCTGCAGGTCCTTGGCCAGGGCCTGCATCTCGGCGACCGTGGCCGCGATGCCGCCGTTCATGTGGCTGAGCACGTGCACCGCGTCGTTGCCGGAGCGCAGGAAGACGCCCTGCCACAACTGCTCGACGGTGTACGTGATGCCGGGCTTCACACCGACGAGGCTGGAGCCCGAGGGAACGTCGGCGAGGTCGGCGTCGGTCACCTTGTACGTCTCGGCGCGATCGAACTTCTTCAGCACGACGTCGGCGAAGAGCATCTTCAGGGTGGAGGCGGGCGCGAGACGCCGGTGCGCGTTGTACGAGGCGAGCACCTCGCCGGTGGTGTGGTCCGCGACCACCCAGGAGCGGGCGGTGAGCCGTTTGGGCAGCCCCGTCGCCCCGTTCGTCTGGATCCCGGCGCGGGCCAGTCTCGCACCGCCGATCGTCGTCGCGGCGTACGCGGTCGTGGCCGTCGTGGCGGCGAGGGGCACGGCGGCGGCGAGGCCAAGAGCGGCACGGCGGGAGAGCCCGGAAGAATCACGCATCCCGGGACCGTACAAAGTCTCTCCGAGAAGCCTGACAGCGGGGTCATAAAGAGAAGGAACGCCGATTCCAAAACGGCGGCAAAACAGGGCGTGCGGGGACGGGCCCGCCTCGCTGGACACCGTCCACCGTCCCACCGGGAGATGCGCCGAGGCGGGCCCGCCGTTCTGCCCCGCGGGCCCACCCAACAGACGTTTCCTGGCAATGAGCCCTCGAAAGCCTGAGAACGGGCTGTCTGACCCAATATTGATTCCGGGGTCCGGATTCTCAGCCCTCACACATCTCTTGCTCAGCCCGGCTCAAAGGTTTCTCCATAGCTTGTGGCCGCGCCCACTGGGGCGCCAAGAACCTTTGAGGAACGGGATGTTTGGCATCTATCTCAAGCGTGAGCTGAGCCGGCGCAAGAAGGCGGCGCTGGTGATCGCCCTGGGTCTGGCGCTCGGAATCGCGCTGGTCATCACCGTCAACTCGGTGTCGGCCGGCATGCAGCAGGCCCAGGGCAAGGTCCTGAAGTCGCTGTACGGGCTCGGCACGGACATGACGGTCACCAAGGCCCGGACCGCTCCGACGGGCAACTCCTCGGGCCGCCCGAAGTTCGATTTCGACGCCAAGTCGAGCAGCAGCAAGACACAGAGCTCGGACCGGGTGATGACCCAGGGCGGACAGTCCCTGAAGTCCTCGCTCGTCACCGAGGTCGCCGCGCAGAAGGGCGTGTCGAGCGCGGTGGGCGCGCTCAGCCTGAACGTCACCAAGGTCAACGGCTCCTTCACCCAGGGCAAGGCGAAGTCCACGACGTCGGGCTCCGGCCAGCAGGGCGGACCCGGCGGCCAGAGCAGCGGCGGCACCGGTGCGCCGCAGGTGCAGGGCGGCGGCGCCTCCTTCGATGTGAACTCCTACTCCGTCGCCGGCGTCGACGTGACCCACCAGGACCTCGGCCCGCTGGCCACCTCGAAGATCACCACAGGCAGGACGTTCACGGCCGCGCAGACCAGCGCGAAGGTCGCCGTGGTCAGCAAGTCGTACGCCAAGCAGAACAAGTACACGGTCGGCAAGACCTTCAAGATCTCCGGCACCAAGTACACGGTCATCGGCATCGCGACGCCCGACAGCAGCGAGTCGACCACCGACGTCTACCTGCCGCTGAAGCAGGCCCAGACGCTCGGTGACGCCAAGAACAAGGTCACCACGATCTACGTCAAGGCGACCGACTCGAAGCAGATCGCCACGGTCAAGTCGACCATCCAGAAGAACATCTCCGGGACGACGGTCACCACCTCCGCCGACCTCGCGAGCACCGTCTCCGGCTCGCTGTCGACCGCCTCGAACCTCGCGACGAGCGTCGGCAAGTGGCTCTCCATCGCGGTCCTGATCGCCGCGTTCCTGGTCGCGGCGCTGCTCACCTCCTCCGCCGTCTCCCGCCGGGTGCGCGAGTTCGGCACCCTGAAGGCCCTGGGCTGGCCGTCCCGCAAGGTCACCCGGCAGGTCGTCGGCGAGTCGATCGTGAACGGACTGCTCGGCGGCGTGCTCGGTATCGCCCTCGGTCTCGGCGCGGCCTACACCGTCACCGCGATCAGCCCGAAGCTGACGGCGGAGCTCGGCTCCACCGGCGGCGGTGGCATGGGCGGCGGCCCCGGTGGCGGCGGTCCCGGCCAGCAGGCGGCCTCCGCGGCCAAGAACACGATCGACATCGCGCTCACCGCGCCCGTCTCGTTGACCACCATCGCGCTCGCCGCGGGCCTGGCCATCACCGGCGGTCTGATCGCCGGCGCGATGGGCGGCTGGCGCGCCTCCCGGATGCGCCCGGCGGACGCGCTCCGCAGCGTCTCCTGACCCGCACCTCGGGCCACACCCCTTGAGCCGGGGCGCCGCGGCCACTCCCCCCGGGCCGCGGCGCCCCACCCCTTCATCCTCGGAGAAACCTCATGTACAAGCTCACCGGCGTCACCAAGCGCTACACGCGGGGCAAGGAGACGGTCGAGGCGCTGCGCGGCGTCGACCTCGCCATCGAGGACGGCGACCAGCTCGTCATCCAGGGCCCCACCGGCGGCGGCAAGTCGACGCTGCTCCAGATGATCGGCGGTCTCGACCGGCCGACCTCCGGCAGTGTCGTGCTGGACGGCGTGGACCTGGCCTCGATCAGCGAGGCCAAGCTGACCCGGCTGCGTGCCGAGAAGATCGGCATCATCTTCCAGTCGTTCAACCTCATCCCGACACTGACCGCGCAGGAGAACGTCGAGACCGCCCTCGTCCCGCTGGGGGTGAAGCCCGCCGAGCGGCGCGACCGGGCCGCCGAGGCGCTGCGCTCGGTCGGTCTGGGCGAGCGGCTGACGCACGTCCCGACCGAGCTGTCCGGCGGGCAGCAGCAGCGGGTCGCCATCGCCCGCGCGCTGGTCAAGAAGCCGAAGGTGCTGCTCGCGGACGAGCCGACCGGCAACCTCGACGAAGGCACCCGCGACGACATCATGGGACTGCTAGAAGGGCTGTGGCACGAGTACGGGCTGACCTTCATCATGGTCACCCACGACTCGTCCATCGCCCGCCGCGCTCCGCGGCTCGCGACCATCAAGGCCGGGCAGATCAGCCTGACCGAGCAGGCCGGCGCCCACCGCGCCGCCCCTCGTCCGGCCGCCGAGGCGCCGGAGCGGGAGCAGTACGCGCAGCAGTACGGCGCCGGTCAGGGCGCCGCTCAGGGCTACTGAACCCACGGGGCCCGGCCGGCCCCGGGCCACTGAACCCGCGGGGCCACCGCGGCCGTTGGCGCCTCCCGCACGCACCGCCCGTGCGTGCCCCGCACGTCTCCGGGCCGCTCACCGTCCGAGCACGCCGTCGACCCCGTCGACCGCGCGGCGGTGAGCGGCCTTCGGCGATCCGCCTCGCGTTCCCCTCGGACCGCTACGCCTGGCCGGTCTCGAAGCGGCTGATCCTGCCGCCGTCGTCGACGGTGAAGCTCCACCTCGTCTTCATCTCGCCCCAGGTGTCGTTGCGGTACCGCACGATGAGGCGACGCCCGCCGGCGGACTCGTTGTCGACGTCCATGTGGCCGCGGGAGGAGAAGATCTCCCGGTCGGTCCAGTCGTCGAGGTCACGGTCGGAGCCGTCGTCGGACATCGTGGCGCCCGGCGCGAGAAGCGCCTCGAAGGCGTTGCGGTCATGGGCGTTCACCGCGGAGACGAAGGCCCGGACGGCCGGGTCGCTGAGCTTCGCTGCCTGAATCGTCATGGCAGCCAGATTCACACCGGTCCCCCGGGGCCGCCACCCGAACGGCCGCGCGGGCAGGCCGGGCCCGTCCGATCGGTGCGACGGTGGACACCCGGGAGGGAACCGTTGCCGCTGTCTGCACTGGGAGTCACCGTGACCTGTATCGACCGGCGTGATCTGGGACTGCTGCTGCTCCGTCTGAGCACGGGCGGCGTACTGGCCGCGCACGGAGCGCAGAAGCTGTTCGGCTGGTTCGGCGGAGGCGGCATCGAAGGCACCGGGGCGGCCATGGAGGCCATGGGCTACTCGCCGGGGAAGGCGAGCGCCCGGGCGGCGGGCCTCGCGGAGGCGGGCGGCGGCACCCTGCTGGCGCTGGGGCTCGCCACACCCGCGGCCGGCGCCGCGGCGGCCGGTGCGATGGCCGGCGCGGCGGCGGTGCACGTACCGAACGGGTTCTTCGCAATGAGCGGTGGCTACGAGTACACGGCGTCGCTCGGCCTGGCGGCGGCGGGCCTCGCGGTGACGGGTCCGGGCCGGCTGTCCCTCGACCATCTGCTGGGCCACGCGGTGAACCGCGGCTGGATGGTGCCGATCGCCCTCGGTACGACGGCGGCCGTCACCGCGGTCGTCGTGGGCATGCGGAACAACCGGGTGCGCAGGGCGCGGGAGGGCGAGCAGGAAGCCCTGTTCGACGAGTAGGAGCCGGGCCCCTCGCCCGGTGATGAGGAGACGGCCCTCGCCCGGCGAAACAGGGGTCGGCCCCGCGGAGTCGGGGGAGGCTCGGTCCATGACCGACCACACTCCGGACGACCCGGCCGGGCAGGACGAGGACCTCTGGGACACGATCGGCCGGCTGTGCGCCTGGCTGGACGCCGACCGGGCGCACGGCGGCCGGGAGGGCCTGCTGCTGCGCGTGCTGAAGCTGTCGGAGGAGGTCGGCGAGGTCGCCCAGGCGGTGATCGGCGCGACGGGCCAGAACCCGCGCAAGGGCGTGAGCCACACCTGGGACGACGTCCGGTCGGAACTGTGCGACGTCATGATCACGGCGATGGTGGCGTTGCGCACGCTCGCGCCGGACGCGCGTGAGGTCTTCACCGCCCACCTGGCGTCGGTCGCCGAACGCTCGCTCGGCACGACTCCAACTCCCTGACCGGGAAGGGGAGTCGGCGGACAGGATTCGGCATCGCCGGGCAGCGTGCCCGCGGCGACCGGAAGTGTTCACTCCGTGGACGCGTTCGCGCAGTACGGAGTTGGCGATCACAGCTCAGCCTTCTCGTCGACGCAGAGCCGACGAAAGGGTCCCCGTGCAGGACTACGTTTTCTCCTCAGGCCGCAGGACAGTCGCCCTGATCGGTGGCGTGCTGACGCTCACGGCCGTGAGTCTGGGAAGCCAGGCGCAGGCGGCGAGTTACGGCACGCCGAGCCTTTCGCTGTCGGCCGCGTATCTGTCGGGCGCGGTGGGCGCGACCGCCGATCCGGCCGTGAACGTGACCGTCGCGCAGAGCGGGGCCGACGCCGGCGCGCTCACCGTCACCGTCACCAAGAGCAGCAAGACCGCGGTGGCGACCACGGCGGACGTCAGCGTCACCGGCACGGGCGCCACCCGCAAGGTCGTGGTCGCGGCGCGCGCCCAGGGCTACACCGACCTCACCGTGAAGGTGACCGGGGTCGACGGCCAGACGGCCACCAAGACGCTGCACTACGCCGCGTCGGCCGCCGTCCAATACGCCTCCGACAGCCGGTACTTCACCGGGTCCAGCGACGCCTCGGCGGCCGTCGACGCGGGCGGCGGCTACACGATCGTCGCGGACGACGAGTCCAACGTCCTTCGCCTGTACGACCGTTCGGTGTCGGGCGCGCCGGTCAGGACGTGGGACTTCTCCTCGAACATCGGCGCCTCCAAGGAGATCGACATCGAGGGCGCCACCCGCGTCGGCGACACGATCTACTGGACGGGCTCGCTGGGCAACAACAAGGACGGCGAGTACAAGGCGGACCGCAACACCGTCTTCACCACCACGGTGACCGGCTCCGGCGCCTCGACCGCCCTGGCGTACGGCCGTTCGTACAAGAAGCTGCGGGACAACCTCGTCGCCTGGGACAAGGCGAACGGCAACCGCTACGGCTTCGCGGCGGGCACCGCGGACGGCCAGATCCCCAAGGAGATCAACGGGTTCAACGTGGAGGGCCTGGAGTTCGCGCCGGGCTCGACGACCACGGCCTACGTCGGCTTCCGCGCCCCGCTGTCCCCCGCGGTGACCGGCGGCAAGGCCCTCATCGTGCCGGTCACCAACTTCGACAAGGTGCTGAGCAGCGGCACGGCGGCCACCTTCGGCACGCCGATCGAACTCGACCTCGGCGGTCTGGCGATCCGCGACATCCGCAAGAACGCCTCGAACCAGTACCTGATCGTGGCCGGTTCCTGGGCCGCCGACGACAACTCGGACCCGTACGCCCTCTACTCCTGGGACGGCGACCCGGCGCACGCGCCGGTCAAGCGCCTGGACCTGCCCACCTCGGACCCCGGCGGCTGGGAGGCGGTCGTCGACGTCCCCGACCTCACCGTGTCCGGCGCCCGCGCCCAGCTGATCACGGACGACGGTTCCGCCGATCTGTACGGCGACGGCACGGAGGCCAAGGACCTCACCCACGACGAGTGGAAGAAGTCCCGCGCCACCTGGTTCACGGTCACGAACTGAGGCCGCGGGAACCACGGGAACAGGGCTTCGGCCCGGCCCAGGGGGCCGGGCCGAAGCCCTGTTGGCAGACGAGTCGGGCTGTACGCCGGGTTCTGTCGCCCGGTCGCCTCGCGGCGGCCGGGGAGACGGCCATCCATCTAGGGCCGGCGTTGCCGCCGGCCTCGTGCGGTCTACCCGCGGACTCGGGCGGGCAGCCCTCGAACGTCCGCGCAGAGCCACCTTTTACAGCGGCTCCTCTTGACCTTGCTCCGGGTGGGGTTTACCTAGCCGCCTGAGTCGCCTCAGGCGCTGGTGGTCTCTTACACCACCGTTTCACCCTTACCGGGAACCGGAGTTCTCGGCGGTCTACTTTCTGTGGCACTGTCCCGCGGGTCACCCCGGGTGGCCGTTAGCCACCACCCTGCCCTGTGGAGCCCGGACGTTCCTCGGGAAGCCCCCTAAGGGGACTTCACGCGGCCGTCCGCCCGGCTCGTCTGCCGTGCCGACCATGGTACCGGGCGGTCGGGACGCCGAGGACCTGCCGTCGCCGTGGCCAGGACCGAGCCCGCCAGGATGAGGGTGAAGGCGGCGAGGATTCCGGGGGTGAGGCGTTCGTCCAGGAAGACGGCGCCGGCCGCGACCGCGACCGCCGGGTTGACGTACGTGATCACCGTCGCCCGGGTCGGGCCGGCCTCCTTGATCAGTTCCAGGAAGGCCACGAAGGCGACGGCCGTGCAGATGACACCCAGGCCCACCAGGGCGGCCAGGACCTGTCCGGAGGGCAGCGCGTCCGGCCGGGTCACCGCCGCCGCGGGGGCGTAGACCAGCGCCGCCAGGGCCAGGCAGGGGGCGGTGAGGTGGAGCGACGGCACGTCCTTGAGGTGGCGGGCGACGATGACCGGCGCGGTGGCGTAGCCGACGACCGTCAGCAGCACCTCGACGAGGGATCGGGCGTCACCGCCGGTCAGGTGCGGGGCCGTGAGGACCGCGACCCCGGTCAGACCGAGGGCGAGGCCCGCGATCCGCCGCGCGCCGAGCCGTTCCGTGTCGCCGAAGAAGCGGGCCGCGGCCACCCCGATGATCGGCACCCCGGCTATGAGGAGGCCGGCGGTGGAGCTGGAGAGATGGCGTTCGGCGTCCGTCAGGGTCCACCAGGGGACCATGATCTCGATGATCGCGAAGGCCAGCATCGGGCGCCAGTGGGCCCGTACCGTCCTGGTCAGGCCGCCCTGACGGATCGCGAAGGGAAGCAGCAGCAGCGCGCCGACCGCACATCGCGTGAACACCACCACCGACGGGGACACCTCGTCCACCGCCACTTTGATCATCAGATAGGGGATGCCCCAGATCACTCCCATCAGGGAGAACAGAAACCAGCCGCGTGCAGTCATACGGGCAGTCTCGGTCACCGTCCGGTGGGGCGTCTTGAACGCTGTTGCGCGCCGACGACGACGGCAGACGTGGCCGTCCGCCTCACGGCGACGGGTACACGCTCGTGCGGTACGCCGCCGGTGTCACCCCCAGAACCCGGCGGAACCAGCGTGTCAGATGCGCCTGGTCCGCGAAGCCCACGAGCCCGGCGACCTCGGCGGGGCGCAGTCCGGACTCCAGCAGCCGCCGGGCCCGGTGCACCCGGTGCTGGGCGAGCCAGGCGTACGGCGGTATCCCCGTCGTCGTACGGAAGGCGCGCAGGAGCTGGTAGCGGGACAGGCCCAGGTCCGTGGCGAGGGAGGCGAGGGAGGGCGGGTCCTGGAGTTCGCCGGCGAGGCGGTCCCGTACGACGTCGGCTATGTGCGCGGCGCCCGGGACCGCGTCGCGGTCCGGCCGGGCCGTGGAGTGGCGCCGGGTCAGCGCGGCGAGCAGCCACGGAAAGCGGGACTCGGCCTCCAGCGGGTCGGGGCAGGCGCTCAGTTCGGTGTGCGCGGCCCGCAGCGCGGCGGCGAGTTCGGGGTCGTCGAGCAGGGGTTCACGGAAGTGCGGGAGGCCGCCGACGGCGCCCTCGGAGAGGAGGGCCGGCTCCGCGTACAGGGCCAGGTAGGCGTAACCGTCACAGGCGGCCGGTCCGCCGGTGTGCATCTCTCCGGGCGCCAGTACGACGATGGACCCGGGGCCCGTCCTGATGTGGCCGCCGCGGTAGTCGATGATCTCCGAGCCGCCGACGTTGACCCCGATGGTGAACTCGTCGTGGGCGTGCGGGGCGTAGCGGTGCCGGTCGAAGCGGGCGGTCAGCAGGTCCAGGGGCCGGCCGTCCCGGCCGAGGGTGGCCCGGGTCCAGCGGGCCTCTTCCTTCGCGGATCCCTTCACGGATCCCTGCGCGGATCCCTTCACGGGTCCCCGCGCGGATCCCTTCGCGGGCTCCTTCATCGCCGTCTCCCCCGTACCGTCGTGTTCACCGTGTCCGGCCGCGCTCGCCGCCAAAGGCGCAACACCTGGTGGCCCGGATTCCATGCCGGGACCTCGGCCCCGCGGTCACGCGGGGGCGAACTGCACCTTCGCCGTGCCGGGGTCCGCCTGGGTGAGCCGGACCCGCAGGCGTTCGCCCAGGGGCAGCTCCGTCGTGCCGCCCTCGATCCGGGCGAAGACCGCCGGGTTCTCCAACTGCACGGTGCCGACCGTGGGTTCGTGTTCGTGTACGTCCACCACGCAGGCCTCGAAGAGGTCACCCACCCGGTCCTTGAGCAGCGCGGCCTCGACGATGTCGACGCACTCGCGCTCGACGGTGCCGGCCCGCCTGCCGCCGTCCGCCATCTCCTTGGGCAGGGCGTCGAGGGCCGCGAGGACCCACTCGGGCGGCGGCTGACCGGCGGCGGCCGCGAGGCAGATCTCCGAGGCGTAGCGGTCGACGAGCCGGCGCAGCGGGGCCGTGCAGTGGGCGTAGGGCGCGGCGACGGCGGCGTGCGCGGTGACCTCGGGGAGCACCCCGTCCCGGAAGACGGTGTATCCGGCGCCGCGCAGCAGTGTCGTGCATTCCAGGAGGAACGCGGCGTGGTGCGGCCGGTGCGGGTCGAGGGAGCGGATGAGCCGCGCGTACGAGACGTGGTGCGGCCAGTCGATGCGCAGGGCCCGCGCGGTGCGGCGCAGCCGTCCGACCGCCCCGTCCGGCGCGGCCGGGAGCGTCCGCAGCACTCCCGTGCCGTGCGCGAGCATCAGGTCGGCCGCGGCCATGCCGGTCAGCAGGGAGATCTGCGCGTTCCAGCCGTCGGCGGGCAGCGGGGCCCGGTAGGCGAGTTCGTACGTCCCGTCCTTCTCGACGATCTCCTGCTCGGGCACGTTGAGCGAGATGCCGCCGCGCTCGACCTCCAGGGCCTCGCGCAGGGCGCCGATGTCCTTGAGCAGGGCGAGCGGTTCCTCGGCCGTGCCCGCGTCGATCCGCCGCTGCACCTCCGCGTAGTCCAGTCTGGCGCGGCTGCGGACGAGGGCGCGGCGGACGCCGGTGGTCTCCGTACGGCCGTCCGGGTCCAGGTCGAGCGTCCACAGGACGGCCGGGCAGATCTGGTCCGGGAGCAGGCTCGCGGTGCCCTCGGAGAGCTGGGGCGGGTGGAGGGGGATCTTCCCGTCCGGGAAGTAGAGGGTCATCACGCGCCGGTGCGCCTCGGCGTCCAGGGCTCCGCCGGGCACCACGAAGGCGGCGACGTCGGCGATGGCGTACCGGACGCGGTAGCCGCCCCGCTCGCGGCGTGACAGGTGCATCGCCTGGTCGAGGTCGCGGGACGTCGGCGGGTCGATGGTGAAGAGGGGGATGTCCGTCGCGTCGTACTCCGGCATGCGGGGCGGCCGCCCGGCCTCCGCGAGGACCTCGGCCGGGAAACTCCCTGGCACACCGAGTTCCGCCCGCAACGCGCGGAGGGCGGCTCGCAGCGGAGCCTCCGGTGCACCGGTGACGCGGACGTGACGGCGAGGCATGGGTCGAGCCTAGGCCGGGGCCGACCGTTGAGCACCCCGAGTGGACGGTCGGTGGGCCCGGGTGGGAGCGGGGTCGGGGGGCGAGGGCGGCCCGGGGGTACCCCGTAGGCTGGCGCCGGCCGTATCCACTGTGAGGAGAACCAACCGTGCTCGTGCTGCTGCCGCCCTCCGAAGGCAAGGCGCCCTCCGGCCGGGGAACCGCGCTCAAGCCGGAGTCGTTGTCCCTGCCCGGTCTCGCCGAGGCGCGTCAGGCGGTCCTCGACGAGCTGGTCGAGCTGTGCGTGGCGGACGAGGAGAAGGCCCGCGAGGTCCTCGGACTGAGCGAGGGGCTGCGCGGCGAGATCGCGAAGAACACGGAACTGCGGACGGCGGGCGCGCGCCCGGCCGGGGAGATCTACACGGGGGTCCTCTACGACGCCCTGGACCTGGCCTCGCTGGACACCCCCGCCAAGCGGCGCGCGGGCCGCTCGCTGCTCGTCTTCTCCGGACTGTGGGGGGCGGTGCGGGTGACGGACCGGATCCCCTCGTACCGCTGCTCGATGGGCGTGAAGCTGCCCGGCCTCGGAGCGCTGGGCGCGCACTGGCGTACGCCGATGGCCGCCGCGCTCCCCGAGGCCGCGGGCGACGGGCTCGTGCTCGACCTGCGCTCCTCGGCGTACACGGCGGCGTGGAAGCCCAAGGGCGAGGTCGCGGGCCGGACGGCGACGGTCCGGGTGCTGCACGCGCAGGTGGTGGACGGGGTCGAGAAGCGTTCCGTCGTCAGCCACTTCAACAAGGCGACCAAGGGCAGGATCGTCCGCGGTCTGCTCACCACCGGCGCGGCTCCGAGGAACCCGGCGGAGCTGGTCGAGGCGCTGCGCGACCTCGGGTACACGGTGGAGGCGGAGGCCCCCGGCAGGGCGGGCAGGCCGTGGGCGCTCGACGTGGTGGTGCGGGAGATCCACTGAGCGACGACCGGCCTTCATGACGTTGCAGCATGTGCAATGACCTTTGCGCATGCTGCACCACGCGGGCAGGATGTGGGCATGACTTCGTCATCGCCCCCGTCTCCGCGCGCCTCCGTCCTGGATCTCGCGCCCGTCGTCCCCGTCGTCGTGGTCACGGACGCCGCCGACGCGGTGCCGCTGGCGCGGGCGCTGGTCGCCGGCGGGCTGCCCGCGATCGAGGTGACGCTGCGGACCCCGGCGGCGCTCGGCGCGATCCGGGCCATCGCCGCCGAGGTGCCGGACGCGGTGGTGGGCGCGGGCACGGTCCTGACGCCGGAACAGGTGACCGCGTCGGTGGCGGCGGGCGCCCGCTTCCTGGTCAGCCCCGGCTGGACGGACGTCCTGCTCGGCGCCATGAAGGCGTCCGGGGTGCCTTTCCTGCCGGGGGTGTCGACCACCTCGGAGGTGGTGGCGCTGCTGGAGCGGGGGGTGCGCGAGATGAAGTTCTTCCCCGCGCAGGCGGCGGGCGGCACGGCCTATCTGAAGTCACTGGCGGGGCCGCTCCCGCAGGCGCGGTTCTGTCCCACGGGAGGCATCGGCCCCGACTGCGCTCCGGACTATCTCGCCCTGCCCAACGTCGGCTGCGTGGGCGGCAGTTGGATGCTCCCGGCTGACGCGATCGCCGCCCGGGACTGGCGCCGCGTGGAGCACCTCGCACGGGAGGCGTCGGCTCTTCGCCGGTGAACGCGGCGGCCCAGGCGGGCCCCGAAGGTCCGGCCTCCCGCGAAGACCCCGGCGGATCGTGGCCGGACCGGCCGCGTACGCCGGACCGGCGACCTCGTCGGGCGCCGCTCAGCGCAGATGCGAGGTGTCGTTGAAGAGCCGGACGCTCGCGTTGCCGTCCGCGTAGTAGGCCACCGCCGACAGCGACGCCGCCGACAGTTCCATCCGGAACAGGGACTCCGGCGGGGCGCCGAGGGCCAGCCGTACGAGCGTCTTGATCGGGGTGACATGGGTGACGAGCAGGACCGTGCGGCCCGCGTAGGAGGCGATCAGCCTGTCGCGGGTGGCCGCCATGCGCCGCGCGGTCGCGGCGAAGCTCTCACCGCCGCCGGTCGGTTCGGCCTCCGGTGAGGCGAGCCAGGCGTTCAGGTCGTCGGGGTGGCGCTCGCGCACCTCGCCGAAGGTCAGCCCCTCCCAGGCGCCGAAGTCCGTCTCGCGCAGGCCGTCCTCGATGACGACGTCCAGGCCGAGCCGGGCGGCGACGGCTCCCGCGGTCTCCCGGGTGCGGGCCAGCGGGGAGGCCACGATCGCCTGAACGGTGCCACGCGCGGCCAGCGCCGCGGCCACCCGTTCCGCCTGCTCCCGGCCCACGGCGGAAAGCGACGGATCGCTGCCCCCGCTGCCCGAGAACCGCTTCTGCGGGGTCAGCGGGGTCTCGCCGTGCCGCAGGAGTACGAAGGTGGCCGGGGCGCCCATGTCCGGGGGTGCGCCCCAGCCCGCCGCGGGCGTGGGCGTCGGAGCGGCGGCCACGTTCCTCGCGGCCCGCTGATCGTCGCCCGCCTTCGCGGCAAATTCGGCGTCCCCCGGCCCTGCGGCCGCCTTGCCGGCTTCGCCGCCGGGGGACGGGGTGCCACCCGTCGCCGTCGTCCGGCTGCCGCCCGCCGTGGGCCGGTCGCGCAGTTCCCCGCGCCCCTCGCGGGGCACTGACCCCACCACCGGAATCGCGGCTTCGCCGCCGGGGAGCGGGGTGCCACCCGTCGCCGTCGCCCGGCTGCCGCCCGCCGTGGGCCGGTCGCGCAGTTCCCCGCGCCCCTCGCGGGGCGCGTGAGTGTCGCCCGGCGTCGGCTGGGCGCGCGGTTCCTCGCGGTCCTTGTGGGGGGCTTCGGTGCGGGTTTCCTTCAGGGCCGCTCGGGCCTTTGCAGCGCCCGCTGTCGCGTCGCCGGGCGGGCCGGTCGGCTCGGGGGCCGCGGAGCGGGTCGCGCGGGCGTCCAGCTCGGCGGTCGACGCCGACGGCGACCAGGCCTCGCCGCGCTTGCCGGCGTCCATCGCCTCGTTGGCCAGCCGGTCCGCGTGCTTGTTCCGCTCGCGCGGCATCCACTCGTACGTGACCTGGGCGGGCGGCAGAACCCGGGCCGCCCGCGCGGCCAGCGGCTTCATGTCCGGGTGCTTGATCTTCCAGCGCCCGGACATCTGCTCGACGACGAGCTTGGAGTCCATCCGGACCCGGACCCGGGCGGTCGCGTCCAGGTCGCGGGCCGCCTCAAGACCGGCGACCAGGCCCCGGTACTCCGCGACGTTGTTGGTGGCGACGCCGATGTACTCGGCGCGCTCCGCCAGCGTCTCCCCGGTGGCCGCGTCGATGACCACGGAGCCGTAGCCGGCGGGCCCCGGGTTGCCCCGGGAACCCCCGTCGGCCTCGACGATGAACTCCCGCACGCGCCCGACTCCCTACAGGCCGGACTCGGACGTGCGCACGAGGATGCGGTGGCAGTTCTCGCAGCGCAGCACGGTGTCGGGGGAGGCCGCCTTCACATCGTTGACCTCGGTGATGTTGAGCTCCAGGCGGCAGCCCTCGCAGCGGCGCTGGTAGAGCCGTGCGGCGCCGACGCCACCCTGCTGGAGGCGCAGCTTGTCGTAGAGCTTGAGGAGATCGGCGGGCACCGAGGCGGAGATGACCTCGCGCTCCTTGGTCAGCGTGGCCGCCTCGCCGTCGAACTCCTCGAAGGCGGCGTCACGGCGCCCGGTCGCGTCGTCGATCTTCGCCTGGACGGAGGCGTCGCGCTCGGTCAGCTCGGCGACCCGCTCCTGGGCGGACTCGCGGCGCTCCATGACCTCAAGGACGACGTCCTCCAGGTCGCCCTGGCGCTTGGCGAGGGAGACGATCTCGCGCTGGAGGTTCTCCAGGTCCTTGGGCGAGGTGACGGCACCCGAGTCGAGGCGCTGCTGGTCGCGGACGGCGCGCTGACGCACCTGGTCGACGTCCTGCTCGGCCTTGGTCTGCTCGCGGGCGCAGTCGCTCTCCTCGGTCTGCGCGGCGACGAGCAGGTCGCGCAGCTGGGTGAGGTCCTTGTTCAGCGACTCGATCTCGGCGTGCTCGGGCAGCGACCTCCGCTTGTGCGCGAGCTGCTGCAGGCGGGCGTCGAGGGTCTGGACGTCGAGAAGTCGGATCTGGTCGGCGGGCGCGGCGTTCAGTTGGGGGCTCCTGATGTGTCGGTGTGTGAGGCCGCGTGGGCGGTCCAGGGGTCGGTGACCGTCCGGGAGACGTGGACACGCAGTCCCCATCCCTTCCGGTCGGAGATCTCGTCGAGCTGGGCGGCGGCCAGCTCGCACCAGGGCCACTCGGTGGCCCAGTGCGCCGCGTCGAGCAGCGCGAGAGGACTGTGGGCGTGATCCGCCATGACCTCCGACACCGGGTGGTGCCGCAGGTCCGCGGTGAGGAAGGCGTCGACACCCGCGGCGCGCACCTCGTCGAAGAGGCTGTCCCCGGAGCCGCCGCTGACCGCGACGGTCCGCACCAGCGCCTCGGGGTCGCCCGCGACACGGATGCCCTGCGCGGTGGCGGGCAGCCGCTCGGCGACCCGCGCGGCCAGCTCGCGCACGGTCAGCGGGTGGTCCAGCTCACAGACGCGGCCGAGGCCACGGCGCCCCTCGGGGTCGGTGGCGTCCGGCACGAGGGGTCGTACGACCCGCAGGTCAAGCGCCCCGGCGAGGGCGTCGCTGACGCCCGGATCGGCGCGGTCGGCGTTGGTGTGGGCGACGTGCAGCGCGATGTCGTTCTTGATCAGCGTGTGCACGACACGGCCCTTGAAGGTGCCGGCCGCGACGGTCGTCGTACCGCGCAGATAGAGCGGATGGTGGGTGACGAGCAGGTCGGCGTCCAGCTTCACCGCCTCGTCGACGATGTCCTGGACCGGGTCGACGGCGAACAGAACGCGCGTGACCTCCTGGTCGGGGTCTCCGCAGACGGTGCCGACCGCGTCCCACCCCTCGGCCTGCTCCGGGGGCCAGAGGGCGTCGAGCGCGGCGATGACTTCAGACAGACGGGGCACGGGGAAAGGCTACCTGCCTTACGTCCCTGTCCGACCGGTCGCGGACCACGGGGCCTGCGCTCGGGCGGCGGGCGGACGCGGTCCCCGTCGCCCCGGCCCCGCCCTTCCACCATCGTTCAGCACATCCGCCGCGTTCCCTCAGGCGAATCCCGACTTGGCCACCCTTATGTGTGAAGCAGCAGCCCGTCGCCCCCGCGTCTGTGCGTGCGAAAACTACCTTCGTCGCCGGAGGTGACCGAACGATGACGGCCGGTGCGACAGAACCCGTGGTGCGCGGCGAGCGCGCGAGCGGTGACGAGTACGGCGACGACGCGAGTCGGTGGGCCGCCCGTCCCGGCTGCGTGGTCACGGCCGACGGCACCTACGGAGCGCGGCTCGCCCGCCACGGCGAGTCCTGGTACCCGGAGCGCTGGACGCTGGACGGCCCCGAGCCGTACGCCGTTCCACTGCCCGGCCCGCAGCCGGAGGAGCCCGGCACCGAGGTGCTGCCGCTGACCGACGGCAGGGTGCTGATCCACCGCGTGGACGACGGCCGGCACGCCTTCTCCCTCCTCTACCCGACCGGGCCCGGCACCGGCGAGCTCCCACTCGGCGCGGTGGAGTGCCCCGACGCGGGCACCGTGCTGCGACTGCTGCCTCCCGCGCCGGACGGGGAACGGGCGTACGCCCTCGCGGTGGGCCGGGGATCCACGGCCGTGTGGCTCGTGGCGGGCGGCCCGTTCGGCCCGGAGCACCTGGCCGAGGTGCCGGGCCACTGCTCGGGCGGGGTGTGGCTGGACGGCACGGGGCGCCTGCTCGCGCTGGACCGCTTCCAGAACGGCCGCACCAAGACCGTCGTCGTCGACCTGGAGCGCGGCGGAGAGGTGTCGCCGCTGCTCCAGATCGCCGAGCACAGCAACGACCGGCTCCTCCTCGCGGACGCGGACAGCGGCCTCCTGCTCATCCGTTCCGACGCGCCGTCCCCCGGCCGGGACCGGCTCGGCTGGGGCGTGCTCGGCAGCACCCTGCCCGTCCGCTTCCCGGACTGCCTGACCGCGACGGGGTGTTCGATCACCCCGTTCGCGATCCAGCCGGGCCAGGTGCTGACCCCGGAGACCTGCGCCGTGGGCCTGCGCCTCGACGGACCGGGCGGCACCTGGGTGGGCCTGTGGCGCCCGTCCGAGCGGCGGATCCACCATCGCCCGGCGCCCGAGGGCTGGCTGCCCGGCATCGGGCTGTGGACCACGGAGGGGGTGCTCCGGCTGCCGTACGCGACAGGGACCGTACGGTGCGGTGTCGCCCGCCTGGAGGCACCCGTGGGCGCGTGGGAGCCGGACACGGGGGATCCGGCTCCCACGGAACGCCCCGCGCGACGGCCGATGCCCCTCCAGCAGGCGCCCCTGAAGAGCCGGCCGGCCGATCCGCCCCACCCTGCCCCGAGAACGGGCCCGCCCCGGCCGCTCCAGGTCCGCCTGGCCCTGAGACCGGCCACGGCCCGCCCCCCGCGCGACGAAGCGGTCCACGCGGTGGACGCCATCGGGGCGTCGCCCGCCGCCGGTACGGGTCCCGTACCGGTCGGCCCGGACACCATGTCGACGGTGACGAGCCTCGTCGCCAGGACCTCACCCGCCGAAGCGCGGTGGACCGGTTCGCATCCCGGCGACGAGCCCGCCGGGGCGGCCCCGCCCGTCGTACGGCTCACCACGGAGAAGGCCGAACCCCTCCGGCCCCTGTCGCCGACCGCCCCCGAGGCCTGCGGACCGCCGCGGCCCCAGCCGAGCCGCTGGACCAGGGTCACCGGAACACCCACGCCCGAGCCGGGGCCCCGGACCGAGGTCGCCAGGACGCCGACGACCGAACCGGACCTGTGGACCAAGGTCGCCGAGACGCCTCCCCCCGGCATGAGTCTGAGGACAAGGGCCGACGGAACACTCCCCGGCAGCATGAGCATCGGCATCAGCCCCGAAACGCCCCAACCGCTCCCGCCCACGGGGGGACTCGATGCCGGGGCCGACCCGGGTCCGCAGGCCGTAGCCGGTGTCGGAGCCGAAGCCGATGCCGGTCCGCAGGCCGGAACCGGGGCCGATGCAGGTGTCGGAGCCTGGGCCGGTGTCGGAGCCGGAACCGATGCAGGTGTCGGAGCCTGGGCCGGTGTCGGAACCGGAACCGATGCAGGTGTCGGAGCCTGGGCCGGTGTCGGAACCGGAACCGGAACCGATGCAGGTATCGGCGGGAACGATCGCGTCGAGGCGTTCCCGCCCGTCGCCGGCCACGGCGCCCGCACCGCCGGACCGCTCCCGGCGGTCGCGGGTCCCGGCCGCAGCACCGCCGAACCGCTGCCACCGGTCGCAGGCCCAGGCCCTGGACCGGGCCCCGAAACGGCCGAACCGCCGACGCCCGAGCCGAACCCCTGGGCCAGGACCGCCGAAGCGCTCACCACCGAGCCCGGCCTCTGGACCAAGGTCGCCGAGACACCCCCGCCCGGCATGAGCCTCGGCTCCAGAGCCGTCGGGACCTTTCCGACCGGCCCGGCATTCGGGTCCGAGCACGGGAGCGGCAACGGCAGGGAGCGAGGGAACGGGAACGGAAGTGCTGACGCCCTGCACGCCCTCGGGGAGTTCAGGGGCCAAGTGGCGCTGAGGCCCGCGGTGAGCCCTCCGGGCTCGGCGACCGAACCGGCCTCGGCGCTCGCCGCCCACCCGCAGGCACCGGTACGGGCCCCGATGCTCTCCGCCATCCCTCAGCCGCCCGCGCAGCACCAGGAGAACGCGGGAGCCGGCGCCGTCACGCATCCCGCCCGTCGGCCTCTGCACGCCGGCCCGCTCCCGCCTGCCGGTCCGGTCTCCGGCAGCAAGACCGTCGTGCCCGCCGGGGGTACGGGTGCGACTGCTCACACGGACGGGGAGAAAAAGGACAACACGGGCGAAGAAACGTCACCCTCCGACGTCCGTGCGATGACCGCACGTTAGAATCCCCCGGCTGTAAAGAAGGATCTTGCATACGGGGTGAACACTTCAATGAACGACTTCAGCACGATGGAAGCACCGGCCACGGACGTCCACGAGACGTCGGCGGTCCGGTCCGAAGGCCACGGCAGACACCGCGGCCCGGTCTCCGGCCACGACGACGAGGCGACCCCTCAGGGCCGCCACCGCAAGCCGTCCGGCCAGCCGGCCACGACGGTCTGAGGGCATCAGGACAGGCCGGGCAGGACAGCGCCCGACCGGGAACGGCACGAACAACACGCACGGCACGCACCACACGCATCACGCGAACAGCAGGCACGGCACGCACGACAGCCTGAGGACGGACGGCCCGCACGTACGACGGCCCGACCGGCCCCACGGCACGCCGAACCGGCATACGGCCCCGCTCGCACCATGGCGAGCGGGGCCGTATCCGTGTCGTCCGGGTACCACCCGCCGCGGCTCGCGGCGCCTTCCCCCTCCGCCGACGTCCGGCCGCTCAGCGGGGAGAGCCCTCCCGGTCCCGCTTGAGTCCCAGTACCTCCACCGCCGCGAACGTCTCGCCGCCCGGCCGGTCCGCGTAGTACGGGGTCAGCAGCGCGTCGAGTTCGTCGTGGCTGAACGTGTCCTGCTTGCTGTCGAACTTCGCGGCAACCCGCGGCCGTTCGACGACCGCGACCATGCCGCCGTGCACGACGAGGAGCTGACCGTTGACCTGAGCGGCGGCGGGCGAGGCCAAGTAGCCGACGAGCGGGGCGACATGTTCGGGTGCCAACGGGTCGAGGCCGTCGTCGGGCAGTCCGAATCCGGCGAAGACGTCCTCCGTCATACGGGTCCGGGCGCGCGGGCAGATGACGTTCGCCGTGACGCCGTACTTGGCGAGGGCCAGCGCAGTCGAGGTGGTCAGGCCCACGATCCCGCCTTTCGCCGCGGCGTAGTTGGGCTGTCCGGCGGAGCCGGCGAGGAACGCCTCCGAGGAGGTGTTCACGATCCGCCCGTAGACGGGCCCGTCGGCCGCCTTGGAGCGGGACCGCCAGTGGACGGAGGCGAAGTGGGTGGTGTTGAAGTGGCCTTTGAGGTGCACCCTGATGACCGAGTCCCACTCGTCCTCGGTCATCGAGAAGACCATCCGGTCGCGCAGGATGCCCGCGTTGTTGACGAGGATGTCCAGCTTCCCGAACGCGGCGACCGCCGACTCGACCAGTTCGCGGGCCTGTTCGTGGTCGGCGACGTCCCCGGTGTGGGCGACGGCCCGGCCGCCCGCCGTACGGATCTCGGCGGCGACCTCCTCGGCCGGGGTGGCCGAGGCCTCTCCCGAGCCGTCCCGTCCGGGCTGCCCGTAGTCGTTGACGACGACGGCCGCTCCCAGCCGGCCGAGTTCCAGCGCCTCGGCCCGGCCGAGCCCGCGACCCGCGCCGGTGACGATCGCGGTGAGCCCTTCAAGTGGCAGTGACATCAAGGTCCTTAACGGTTGTCGTGGGGGTGGTCCTCCGCGGCCCGGGGCGCCCTCGGCGTCGTGGAGGGTCCCGGCGCCGTGGAGGTCCTCCGCGGTCGTGGCCGGGTCAGATCTCGATGCACGTCCGCAGCGCGGTGCCCGAACGCATCTGGTCGAGCGCCTCGTTGATCTCGGCCAGCGGTACCCGGTGGGTGATCAGGCCTTCGAGGTCGATGCGGCCCGCGCGCCACAGAGCGATCGTGCGCTCGTAGGAACGGAGGACGTCCCCGCCGCCGTACATGGAGGGCAGGATGCGCTTCTCGTCGAAGAACAGCTCGAACATGTTGAGCTGGAGGTGGTCGTCCATGGCGCCGGCTCCGACGACGACCAGGGTTCCGCCGCGGCGGGTGTGGTCGTAGGCGGTGCGTGCGGTGGCGGACCTGCCGACGACCTCGAAGACGTAGTCGAAGCCCTCGCCCGCGGTCACCGACTGCTTGGCGTCGGCGAGTTCGTCGGGCGCGACGGCCCGGGTGGCGCCGAAGCGGAGCGCGGCCTCGCGGCGTGAGGCGACCGGGTCGACGGCGACGATCTCGGCGGCCCCCTTGAGCCGGGCGCCCTGGATCGCGGAGATGCCGACGCCTCCGCAGCCGATCACGGCGACCGATGAACCGGCCTCCACGTCGGCGGTGTTGAGGGCCGCGCCGAGTCCCGTGGTGACACCGCAGCCGATCAGGGCGGCGATGTCGAAGGGCACGTCGTCCGGGATGGGGACCGCGCAGCCCGCGGCGACGACCACCTCCTCGGCGAAGGTACCGGTGCCGGCGAAGCCGAACACGTCACCGCCGGGGCGCTTGAAGTTGGGGGTGCCCGCATTCATGAAACCTGCCAGGCACAGTTCCGTCTGGCCGCGCTTGCAGGCGGGACAGAGGCCGCAGGCCGGCAGCCAGCAGACGACGACCCGGTCGCCGGGCTTCACATGGGTGACGCCGTCGCCGACCTCGGTGACCTCGCCGGCGCCCTCGTGTCCGGGGACGAACGGCGCGGGCTGCGGCAGGACGCCGTTCATCGCGGACAGGTCCGAATGGCACAGCCCCGTGGCCCGTACCCGGATGCGCACCTTGCCGGGTCCGAAGCCCACCGCCTCGATGTCGTCGAGGACTTCGAGTTTGTCCTGGCCTATCTCGTGCTGTATGGCTGCGCGCATGGTGCGGCTCCCCTCAGGACGGTTCGTAAGGTGTCAGACGTGATCGACGACGGTGTCGGCGAGGACCGGCGCGTCGTCCCGTTCGACCGCGCTCACCGCGACCCGGACCTCACCGTCGCGCCGCCACATACGGACGCGCAGGGTCTCGCCGGGGAAGACGACTCCGGCGAAGCGGGTGGTGTACGAGCGGACGCGGGTCACGTCGCCGCCGAGCAGGGTGTCGACGACGGCCTTGAGCGTCATGCCGTACGTGCACAGGCCGTGCAGGATCGGCCGGTCGAATCCGGCGAGCTTGGCGAACTCGGGGTCGGCGTGCAGCGGGTTCCAGTCCCCGGAGAGCCGGTAGAGCAGGGCCTGGTCCTCGCGGATCGGGCGTTCGACGGTTCGGTCCGGCGGGCCCGTCGGCGCTTCCAGGCGGGTGCCGGGACCTCGGTCGCCGCCCCAGCCACCCTCGCCCCGTACGAAGATCTGGGCATCGTTCGTCCACAACGGGCCCTCGGCGTCGGCCACTTCGGTGCGCATCACGAGGATGGCGGCCTTGCCCTTGTCGTACACCGCCGCGATGCGCCCGGTGGCCGTCGCCGTGCCCTCGGCGGGGATCGGCCGGTGCAGCAGGACGGTCTGGCCGCCGTGCAGGACGCGGGCGAGGTCCACGTCGACGCCGGGCATGGACAGACCGCTGATCACGCCCGGCGAGCCGGCGCCCGCGACGGTGGCGAAGCTCGGCAGGACGTGCAGCCTGGATTCGAGGGTGTAGCGCAGCTCGTCGGGGTCGGTCGCGGGGACGCCCGCGCCCAGGCCCAGGTGGTAGAGCTGGACGTCCTTGGAGGTCCAGGAGATCTCTCCGGTCCGCGGTTCCGCTGCGACGGCCTTGGCGGCGTCAATGGGCATGTGGCTCCTGACTCGACTGCGCGAAAGACCTCGGTGCGGCCGTCCGCACCGTCGGCCGCACCGAGGTCGACACTGGGCCGTGGAACCCGCTCGTTCTAGAACGCGTTCCAGTCCGGCGACCCCTTGTATAGCCCAGCGCCCATTACTTGTGAAGACTACTGACGCCATGTCAGATCGAGTCGCCACGACGCCTCTTCGCGGGACCGTGCCGCGGCGGTCGGCCGTGACATTTGTCCCGGCCGATCGCCGACATGTGCATCTGCCGGAGCACCCGCCCGGACCCCTAGCGTCGTTTCCATGACACGGACGACGGGGACGACCGCGGCGACGACCACGGTGACGACGGCGGGAACGCCCGCGGGGACGGGGGCCACGGGGACACCACCGGCGGTGTCCTTCAGGGGGGCGGTCAGGACCTTCGGCGACGTACGCGCCGTGGCGGGTCTCGATCTCGACGTGGCGCCCGGCGAGACGGTGGCGCTGCTCGGCCGCAACGGCGCGGGCAAGTCGACGGCGATCTCGCTGCTGCTCGGTCTGGACGAGCCGGACGAGGGCGAGGTCGCGCTCTTCGGAGGGCGTCCGGAGGAGTCGGTGCGCGCCGGACGGGTCGGCGCGATGCTGCAGGACACCCGGCCGGTGCCGCGGGTCACCGTCCAGGAGCTCGTCTCCTTCGTGGCGGGGCGCTATCCCGCGCCGCTGCCGGTGGCCGAGGCACTGCGGCTCGCCGGCATCCCGGAACTGGCCGGACGGCGCGTCGACCGGCTGTCCGGCGGGCAGGCGCAGCGGGTCCGGTTCGCGGTGGCGCTCGCCGGGAACCCCGCGCTGATCGTGCTCGACGAGCCGACCGCCGCGCTCGACGTGGAGGCACGGCACGCCTTCTGGGAGTCGATGCGGGCCTACGCCCTGCGCGGCCACACCGTGCTCTTCTCCACGCACTATCTGGAGGAGGCCGACGCGCACGCCGACCGGATCGTCGTCATCGACCGGGGGCGGATCGTCGCGAACGGGACCGGCGAGGAGCTCAAGCGGGCGGCGGGCGGCAGTCTGGTCTCCTTCGACCTCGCGGGGCACGGGCCGGAGGGCCTGGCGCTGCTGCCCGGCGTGGTGGCGGTGGAGGTGCGCGGGGAGCGCGCCCGGCTGCGTACGGAGGACTCGGACGCGACGGTGGTCGCGCTGGCCGAACGGGGCGCGATTCGCGGCCTTGAGGTCGTCCCGGCGTCCCTGGACGACGCGTTCATGGCCCTCACCTCAGACGCTCGGGAGAAGATGTGATGTTCGACTATCTGCGGCTCGAAGTACGCCGGACGCTGCGCGACACCGGCTTCGTGATCGGTGGCGTCGCGATGCCGGTGATGATGTATCTGCTGTTCACCAACCTCGGCGGTGGCGACGACGACGGGTGGCGGACGGCGTCGATGGTCGGCATGGCCGCGTACGGCGCGGTCGGCTCGGCGCTGAACACCGGTGGCGGGGTCGCCGAGGACAAGGTGACCGGCTGGCTGCGGCAGCTTCGGGTGACGCCGATGACACCGCGCGAGGTGGTGCTCGGGCGGGCGCTGACCGGTTCGGTGACCGTGCTGCCCGCGATCGTCGCGGTACTGGCGGCCGGCGGCCTGGTCGACGGCGTACGGCTGGACGTCTGGCAGTGGGCCGCGACGGCCGTGCTGCTGTGGCTGGGCTCGATCCCCTTCACTCTGCTGGGCCTCGGCAACGGCTACCGGATGACCGCGCAGACCACGGGCGTGGCGAACATGGTGTGCAATCTGGGGCTCGCGGTGGTCGGCGGCCTGTGGTTCCCGCTCGCCCTGTTCCCGGGCTGGCTGCGCTCGATATCGGCGTACACGCCCACGAACCGCTTCGCCCAGCTCGGCGTGTCGGTCACCGAGGGCCGGGCGCCGGGCCTCGGGGCGGTGGCGGTACTGACCGCCTGGCTGCTGGTGTTCGGTTCGTACGCTGTGCTCTCGTACCGTCGATCCGCACGAACCGTCTGAACGGGGAACGGGACATGCCCTTGATGAAGAGCATCGGCTGCCAGGTCCGCGTGTGGCGGGCCGAGCGGATCCGCTGGAAGGCCGACGTGGAGCGGTTCAAGGCCGGGCAGCGGGCCGCGCGCAGGAACGGCGGCGAGATGCCGGAGAACCCGGGACCGCCGCCGACGGGCTTCGCGCTGCTGCCGTGGCTGCTGCTGGGGATGGGTTCCTTCTCCAACCTCCTCCAGGGCAGGACGCCGCAGCCCTGGATCGGCGGCCTCGGCCTGTTCGTCTTCAACTCCCTGTACATCTACGTGACGTTCCGCGCGTTCGTGAGGACGAAGCGGGAGGCACGGTCGACCCGGGTGGCACTCGTCCTGATGGGCGTGATCACCTGTGCGCTGGCCCTCGGGTACGGCGGAAGCTGGCTGTACTTCTTCCCGCTGCTCGGGCTGGCCACCGGGGCGGTGACGCGCGGCCCCTGGCTCGGGCAGATCGGCCTCGGTCTGACGGCGCTCGCCGCGGCTGTCTCCGCGGTCCGGGCGGGCTGGGACGCGTTGAACATCGCCTACGGCACCTTCCTGTCCACGATGGTGACGGCCGCGATCCTCTCCCTCTCCGAGGCGGTACGTGAACTGCGCGAGGCCCGCGAGGAGTTGGCGCGCCGGGCGGTCGAGAAGGAACGCATGCGCTTCTCCCGCGACCTGCACGACCTGCTCGGGCACACGCTCTCGGTCATCGTGGTGAAGTCGGAGGCGGCCCGCAGGCTGGCCCCGCGCGACATGGACGCGGCGCTCGTCCAGGTCACGGACATCGAGTCGGTCGGCAGACAGGCCCTGACGGAGATCCGCGAGGCGGTCACCGGGTATCGCGAGGGCAGCCTCGCCACGGAGCTGGACCGCGCCCGCTCGGCGCTGTCCGCGGCGCGGGTGGAACCGGTCGTACGGCAGTCCGGGCCACCGCTCGTCCCGCAGACGGAGGCGCTGCTCGGCTGGGTGCTCCGCGAGGCGGTCACCAACGTCGTGCGCCACAGTGACGCGACCCGCTGTGAGATCACCGTCGACGGCACCCCTGACCTCGTCCGTCTGACCGTCTCCGACAACGGCACCGAAGCCACGCCCGCCGATCCCGAACCGGGCGTCGGCGGCACCGGCCTGAAGGGCCTCACCGAACGCCTCGCCACGGCCGGCGGCTCCCTGAGCGCGGGGCGGACCCCACGCGGCGGCTTCGAGGTGCGGGCCGAACTCCCGGTGGAGGCAGCCGACTTGACGGAGGCAGGGATCTGATCGGCGCCTCCTGCGGAGGCTACGGGCCGTCGTCCCCGAGCAGGGAGTCGGTGAGGCGTTCGGCGGCCGCCCGGTCGAGGGGGGCGTGGCCGAGCAGGAAGCGATACCAGAACAGGCCGTAGACCTGGTCGACCATCAGGTCGAGGTCTCGGTCGGCGGGGAGCTCCCCCCGGGCACGGCCGCGGTCGAGTACGCCGCGCAGGAGGTCGCGCCGGGTTCCCGTGTACGTGCGCAGCAGTTCGGCGAGGTGGGGGTCGGCGGCCGCCTCGTGGACGAGGGTGCGCAGGGCCGGGGCCCAGGGGGCACGCTGGGAGGCGTCGAAGGTGGCGGCGACGACCGTGCGCAGGTCCTCGCGGAGTGAACCGGTGTCGGGCGGCGGCACGTCCTGGCCGGCGCGGTCGGTGAGCGCGTCCAGGAGTACGGCCCCCTTCGAGGGCCACCAGCGGTAGAGGGTCTGCTTGCCCACGCCCGCCGCGCGGGCGACGGCCTCCACGGTGATGGGTGCGCCCTCCGAGTCCACGAGCAGGCGCAGGGCCGCGTCGAGGATCGCCCGCCGGACAGCCTCGTTCCGCCGCCGCCCGGTATGCGGACGCACCACGGCCCCGGCGTCGCCGGCGGTCTCGTCCGCCACGTCGCGCGCGGCCTCGTCCGCCACGGAGTCACCCGGTCCGGAGCCGCCGGACACGGCACCGCCCGCGACAGGGGCGCGCGCCGCTCCCCCGGCCGCGCGGACGCCGCCCGACGCGGCAGCCTCGGAGGCGGGGCGCCCGGAAGCGGGACCCCCGGCAACGCCCCCGGTCAGACCCTCGCCACCACGCCCCACGCCGGATACGGCGCGCCCCGGTACGGGATGCCCGGAACCGGGCGACCCGGCAACGCCCCAGGTCAGGCTCTCGTCACCGCCCCGGACACCGGATACGGCGGACCTCGATACAGGGTGCGCGGAGGCGGGGCCGCCCGGGAGCGCGCCGGCGGACGCCTCCTCGTCACGGGTGCCGTCGCCGCCCGGGGCACGGTCCGGCCGCCTCGCCGGTGCGTCGTTCGCTTCCATGGCCCGATCCTCTCCCATTCCGCCCCGTCGACCCTGCCGACACTTGACGAGACCAGCAGTCTCGGTAACACTTTAACGAGACCACCAGTCTCGTCAAGTGGCTCGACAGAGCCTCAGAGCCTCGACGCTCCAGAAGGGGAAGCCACGTCATGAGCACCACCCCGAGCACCACGAGCACCACGAACAGCACCGGCACAGACATCAGCACGAGCACCAGCACCTCCCCGGCCCTCCCGCTCGCCGGGCAGCGCGCCGTCGTGATGGGCGGCAGCTCCGGAATCGGCGAGGCCGCCGCGGCCCTCTTCGCCTCGGACGGAGCCGAGGTGGTCATCACCGGCCGCGACAGGGAGAAGCTGGAGACCGCGGCCGAGCGGATCGGCGGCAAGACGACCACGTACGGTCTCGACGGCACGGACCCGGCCCAGATCGACGCGTTCTTCGCGCAGTCGGGCCCGGTGGACCACCTGATCCTCACGCTCAGCGGGGCCGCGGGTTCCGGCCTGTTCGCCGAACTGGACCTCGCCGAGCTGGAGACCGGATTCGCCGCGAAGTTCTGGCCCTACGTCCGTATCCTGCGGGCCGCCCTGCCGCACCTGCGCGCGGACGGCTCCGTGACGCTGGTGACCGCCGCCTCCGCGCGCGCCGCGTTCCCCGGGTCGGCGGGGCTCGCCGCGATCAACGGGGCCCTGGAGGCGATGGTCCCGCCGCTCGCCGTCGAACTGGCCCCGCTGCGGATCAACGCCGTCTCCCCGGGGGTCGTGGACACACCGTGGTGGGACGCCGTACCCGCCGCGCAGCGCGAGACCCTGTTCCAGGGGCTCACCGAGACCACCCCGGTGGGCCGGGTGGGCCGGCCCGGCGACATAGCCCGCGCCCTGCACCTACTGGCCACCAACGGGTTCATGACCGGCGTCGTCCTCGACTGCACCGGCGGAGCCAACCTGCCGACGGGCCGCTGAGCCCGCCCTCGCCGGGCGGCACCGCCCGGCGAGGGCGGCGAAGCGCCGCGCGACGACGGACGGCGACGGACGGCGACGGCAGGCGACGGGCGCGCCCCGCGGGGCAAGCCCACCACCACGCCCGCCTCCACGCCCGTCGTCGTGCGACGTCTTTGTGCGACGTCTTCGCGCGACGTCTTCGCAGTCAGCGCCGAGCTCCCGTCGGAACGGGTGGACTCGGCGCCCTCACCGACCGCTACGGAGCCCAGGGAGCCGTGACCGCCCAGCTCACGTCGTCCGTCCACGAGGTGGCACTGTCGAAGGCGTTCGAGCCGCCGTCACTCGCTATGTAGACGTTGTAGTTGTAGTGCCGGATGAATCTCGTCGGGTAGTTGTACGACGCGAACGAGGTCCCCGTTCCGCTCTTCCCCGTCCCCGCGCAGAACGTGGCGTCCTGTCTGAACTGCGCGGTGCCGACCATGGGTTGCCTGAGGAGCTGGTAGTTGTAGTGCCGCAGGAAGTCGCCGGGGTAGTTGCGTGACTCGAAGGAGTAGCAGGAACTGTCGGCGAGACCCTTGCGGACGATCCAGGTGGCGTCGCTCTTGTCGAGTGCCGAACTGCTCGACGTGATCGCCGAGACGACCGCCGCGTTGGCCTGGTGGCGGATGTAGTCGGTCGTGCAGCACGAGGTGGTCGCGCGCAGCGAGATCTCCGAACCGGCCGTCAGCGAGCCGCTGCTGCCGGTCGCGGCGCCGTAGCCGACGGAGACGATGTTCGACTGCACCGAGGCGTCGGCCGCGTCCGTCGGGATGCCGGAGGTCATGACGCCCTCGAAGAAGGACCCGATGGAACCGTTGCTGTTGTCTCCGCCGGTGCCCAGGACGATCGCGCCCTCCTGATGCATGGGCGAGTAGCCACTGGTGGTGGGTTCACCCCCGGAATAGGTGGTCGTGAGACTGCCCGATTGGGCATTGCCGTATTTCAGCGCGAAATGGTCCTGACCGTTGTTTTTCAGCAAAGCGGTCACGAAGGGCATCGCCCCGGTTCCGGTGTTCGATGTGTTCTTGCTGTATCCGGAGTCCGACTGGAACAGCCCGTTCTCCAGGTCGGCCTGCACCCACGGGCCCTGGCCGTAACAGGGCGAGAACCAGCACTCGGTGCCGAAGTTGATCGCGTCCATGTGACCGTTGCCGGTGTCCTTGTTGTTGGTCTCGGCGTTGCCGTAGTCGAAGCAGCAACTGCCGTTCACATGGGTGCCGGAGGTCACCATGTACATCCCCTCGGCCGCCCCGTTGACGGCCACGCCCGAGGTGGAGTTGTCCCGGTATCCCATGCCCGCCGAGATCTCCAGGCCGTAGACCTGGTGACCGCCGGCCGTCACCGGCAGGGCGTCCGCGGGCGCTCCGACATCGGCGGCTCCCGCCCCGCCGGCCCCCTCGACCGTGAGGTCGTTGTGGCGCGACGACTGGTCGTAGATCTTGGTGATGATGCAGGTCGTCCCCGAACAGAAGGAGTCCTGCGCGGCCGCGTTCGCGTATCCGCCGGCGGCCAGGAGGCCGATGTCGGCGGTGGCGCTGTCGGAGGCGCGCTTCACCTGGTAGAGCGATCCGCTGTACGACGTGTAGAGCGCTCTGACGAGACTGTGCGCGGCGACGCAGGGGGTGCCCGCGGTGGCGTAGATGTCGCAGGGGAGCGACCCCGCGGCGGCGGCCTGCGGCGCGCCGAAGGCGAGCGCGACGACGGCCGCCATCACCGACAGCACGGCCAGGGCCGCGCTTCTGAGACGCCGCAACGGCACTAAGGATGACAACACGGTGCACCTCTTCCGTTCCTGGTAGGGCAGTGCGGGTGCCTGGTCGAGATACCGGACAACGTTCGATCGAAATACCGAACCAATTCACGGTCGAAATGCCGAACGTTTGCGAAAATCGACCCAGCTCAGGAATTGCAAAGGGGATCCCTGAATTCCGAGGCGATTATTTGCCCGCAGCAGGGGACCGTCAAGACTCGCGGACTCGAACGAGGACGATTTTTTTATCGGCCCCCGACGCGGCCACCGACACGCACACCGCGAGGGACCGGGGGCCTGTCCCGCCCTACTCTTGGCCCGTGAACGAGATGCCCCAGGACCACCGGCCCGCCAAGTCCATCCGTGTCCTGCTCGCCGAGGACCAGGGAATGATGCGTGGGGCACTCGCTCTGCTGCTCGGGATGGAACCGGACATCGAGGTGGTCGCGCAGGTGTCCGCCGGGGACGAGATCGTGGACACCGCGCTGATCAGCCGGCCCGATGTGGCGTTGCTGGACATCGAGTTGCCGGGGAAGAGCGGGCTGGACGCCGCCGCCGAACTGCGTGAGCAGGCGCCCGACTGCCGGGTACTGATCCTCACCACCTTCGGACGCCCCGGATATCTGCGGCGGGCCATGGAGGCGGGTGCCGCCGGGTTCCTGGTCAAGGACGGGCCGGTGGAGGAACTGGCCGAGGCGATCCGGCGGGTGCTGACCGGGGAGACCGTCATCGATCCGGCGCTCGCCGCCGCCGCGCTGAGCGCCGGGCCCAATCCGCTCACCGCCCGCGAGTGCGACGTGCTGAAGGCCTCCGCGGACGGCGCCACCGTCGCCGACATCGCCGGCAAGCTGCACCTCTCCGAGTCGACCGTCCGCAACTACCTCTCCTCCGCCATCGGCAAGACAGCCACCCGCAACCGCATGGAGGCGATGCGGGAGGCCCGCCAGCAGGGGTGGCTGTAGCCGGCCGACGCCCGTCGGCCGGACCGAACGGTCGACCGCCGGCTCTCCCCGGCCGGTAGGTAAGGGCCTCGGCTGCCAGGGGGGGGTCGGACAGCCCGCGCCCCGAGGCCCGGGCAGCCCCCCGGCTACCGGGGGGCGGGCAAGCCCAACTCCCGGGGCCCGATGTCGAATCCGGACCCCGGGAGACCCGTCATTCCTTCGTCACCTTCGCCACCGCCGACTTGTAGTGCTTGCCGTCCGGGGCCACGCACACGAACCAGTTCGACTGGGAGCCGTCCACCGGCCGGATCAGATTCTCGAAGTGCGCGCCGAGGCCGGTCCCCGGGGCGGCTTTCGTGGCCTTGATCGTCGTGCCGTCGTCCCAGGTGCAGGTGACCTCCCGGGCGGTCGGAGCGACCTGGCCGATCACGAGCCGCTGAGACGCCGAGGCCTGACCGGGCCCTCCGGACCAAAACGGCATCGAAGCGGACTCGAGGTCGTTGCCCGAGAACCTGTCGCCCTTCTCCACCGCTCCGTCCAGCACCGTATTCCACGCGCCGTCACCCACGATCAGGCGGACGAAGACCCACCCCTTGCCGACAAGGCCCGAGGAGACGCGGATCCCCGTCGGGGAGACTCCGTACGCGCTCATCCGGGTCCGCTGAAGGCGCGCCTCCGCCGCGTTCAACGGCGCCCCCCACACCAGGACCTGTGCCCCCCACTCCTTGCCGAGTTCGGTCCCCCGCGCCACGGTGGTCACCTGCGGCCTGAACACATGCCGCTGCTCCGGCGAAGCCGACTGTGTCGCGGCCGGGGCGACCCGGCCGCCGCCGTCGTGCGTACCCCCCGCCAGCGCCAGCGTCCCCGTGGAACCGGCGACGACGAGCGCCGCCGCTGCCGCGATCGCCCAGCGGCGTGCCTTGCGGCGGCGTCCGCCGCGCAGCACCGCCTGGTAGGGGGCTATACCGATCTCGACCTCGTCCGCCGCCTCGGCCAGCAGGAAGGCGATGTCCGTGTCCGTCGCCATGCCGTTATTCGTCTCCCGGTTCGCGTTCATCACTTCCGTCCTCCGTGCGTCACCGTGTCCGACAGGCCCGGTATGACGCGGAGTTTCGCGATCCCCTTGGCCGCGTTGCTCTTCACGGCGCCCACCGAGCAGCCCATCGCCTCTGCCGTCTGGCTCTCACTCAGGTCCTCCCAGTAGCGAAGGACCACCGCCTGGCGCTGGCGCGCGGGCAGTTGGGCGAGTGCGGTGAGCAGCGCGCCGCGGTCGTCGGCGCGGGCGATCGGGTCACCGCTGTCGGGGACCTCGTGCGTCAGTCCCGAGTCGTCCTTCGGAGCGAGGAACTCCTTGAGCTTTCTGCGGTGCTTGCGAGCGTGCGCGTTGATCATCACGCGCCGTACGTACGCCTCCGGTTCGTCGGCCGCGCCGACCCTGCGCCAGGCCACGTACACCTGCTCCAACGTCGTCTGGACCAGGTCCTCCGCCCCGTGCTGCTCCCCCGTCAGGAGAAACGCCGTACGCATCAGCCGCGGCCAGCGGCCGACGACGAAACTCTGGAACTCCTCGTCCCGAGCCTGTTTTCGATCCCCCATGAGCACCTCCTAGATGTTTGAAGGAGTCCACGAGCACCGGATTTCGTTGCCTCACCGCCGCGGGATCGTCCGCGGCAGCCATACGAGCATCAGTGCCGCCCCGGCCAGCAGCAGCACCCCGCTGACCCGGAACGCCAGCGCGTACCCGGCGGTGAGGGCCTCCCCGGAGGTGCTTTCCCCTGTACGGGTCGCCGCGATCGTGAACATGACCGCGAGTCCCAGCGAACCACCCATCACCCGGGAGGTGTTGACCAGGCCCGACACCAGCCCCGCGTCCTCCGGCGCCGCGCCGGAAGTCGCCAGAGCGGCCAGCGGTGTCGCGGCCAGGCCGGCGCCCGCCATCATCAGGATGCCCGGCAGCATGATCGCCGTGAGGTACGGGCCGTCCGCCGTCATGGTCGACTGCCAGCCGAAGCCTGCCGCGGCCAGGAGCGTGCCGAGAACCGCCACGTTGCGCGCCCCGACGACCGGCATGAGGCGCGGCGCCGACTTCGAGCCGACGACCACCGCGAGCGAACTCGGCACCAGGGCGAGGCCCGCGCCGAGCGGCGAGTAGCCGAGCACGTTCTGCGCGTACAGCGTCATGAAGAACCACATGCAGAACATCGCGGAGCCGGAGACGAACATGGCCGCGTTCGCCGAGGACACCGACCGCAGCCGCAGCAGTTTCAGCGGCATCAGCGGTGCCGCAGTCCGCGCCTCGACGACCAGGAAGACCCCGAGGAGAGCCGCTCCCGCGCAGAGCGGCACCAGCGTCGCCGCCGCCGTCCACCCCTCGGCCTCCGTCCGCACGATCCCGTACGCCAGGGTCGCGAGGCCCGACGTCACGAGGAGCGCGCCCGGCAGGTCGAGCCGTCGCCCGTCCCCGGCCCGGCTCTCCACCAGCCAGTGCGCCGCGGCGGCCAGCACCACCACGCCGACGGGCACGTTGATGAGGAGCACCCATCGCCAGGACAGCCCGTCGACCAGCAGTCCGCCGACGAGTCCGCCCGCGGCGCCGCCACCGGCGCCGACGGCGGTCCAGGTCGCGATGGCCCGCGCACGGGCGGCGCCCTCGGGGACGGCCGACGTCAGGATCGTCAGCGTGGAGGGCGCGAGCACCGCGGCCCCCAGACCCTGCGCGGCCCGCGCGAGCAGCAGTTGGGTGCCTTCCTGGGCGAGGCCGCCGGCTGCCGAGGCGAGTGTGAAGAGCGCGAGGCCCACCAGGAACATCCGCTTGCGCCCGTACAGGTCACCGGCCCGCCCGCCGAGCAGCATGAATCCGGCGAAGGCCATCGAGTAGGCGTTCACCACCCACTGCAGCCCGGGGGCGCTCAGCCCCAGGTCGGTCCGCATGGACGGCAGGGCCACGTTGACTACGGACACGTCCAGGACGACCAGGAACTGTCCGGCGCACGCGAGCGCGATCACCACCCAGGTCGGTGGCGCGATACGGGCGGGTGTCCGGGTGTCTTCAGCGGCTCGGAGCATGGGTGTCATGTTCTCAACCGGCTTACGGTCCTTGCATCAGGATTTCGACGCAGCCGGGCGTGCGCCGCGGGACCTAGGACCGCACGCGGGTCGGGCGGCGACCGGAGCCCGGCCCGGCATCACATCGGCCGGGGCGCGGTGCTCGGGCGCCCCCGTGCCGTTCAGGCCCCCGCGCGCAGCAGCGTGACCACCGCCGCGCCGCCCAGTCCGATGTTGTGGGCGAGCCCGACCCGTGCCCCCGGAACCTGCCGGGCTTCGGCCTGCCCTCTCAACTGCCACACCAGTTCAGCCACTTGGGCGATCCCGGTCGCGCCCAGCGGATGTCCCTTGGAGATCAGGCCGCCCGAGGGGTTCACCACCCAGCGTCCGCCGTACGTCGTCGCCCCCGACTCGACGAGTTTGCCCGACTCCCCCTCCCCGCACATGCCGAGCGCCTCGTAGGTCAGCAGTTCGTTGATCGAGAAGCAGTCGTGGAGTTCCACGACGTCCACGTCCTCGATGCCGAGCCCGGAGCGTTCGTACACCTGGCGGGCGGCCTCCCGGGACATCGGCTGCCCGACGACGTCGACGCAGGAGCCGGAGGCGAAGGACTCCTCGGTGTCGGTGGTCATCGACTGGGCGACGATCTCGACGGCCCGGTCCTCCAACGCGTGCCGCTCGGCGAACCGTTCGGACACGACGACGGCCGCGGCCGCTCCGTCCGAGGTGGGCGAGCACTGGAGTCTGGTCAGCGGCCGGTGCACGGTCTTGGCGGCGAGGATCTCGTCGACGGAGTACACGTCCTGGAACTGGGCGTACGGGTTGTGCGCCGAGTGGCGGTGGTTCTTGGCGCCGACGGCGGCGAGCTGAGCCGGTGTCGTGCCGTAGCGCTCCATGTGCTCGCGGGCCGCGTCGCCGAAGATCTGCGCGGTGGGCGGGGACATCTCGAAGCCGTGCCGGGCGGCCATGATCCCGTAGTGGCGGGCGACCGGTGAGGCCGAGAAGTCCCCGCTGTCCGCGCCCGATCCGAGCGCTCCCCGCTTCATCTTCTCGAAGCCGAGCGCGAGCACGCAGTCGGAGATCCCGCCCGCCACGAACTGCCGGGCCAGCATCAACGCACTCGCCCCGGTGGCGCAGTTGTTGTTCACGTTGTAGACGGGGACGCCGGTCAGGCCGAGTTCGTAGACGGCGCGCTGACCGGCGGTGGAGGCCTGGAAGCAGTAGCCGACGGGCACCTGCTCCACGTCCGTGTACGAGATCCCCGCGTCGGCGAGGGCGCCGGAGCCGGCCTCCCGGACCATGTCCCAGTACTGCCACTCCCGGGTCTCGGGCTTCTCGAACTTCGTCATACCGACACCGACGACGTACGTCTTCATGGCGCGCTCCTAGTCTCGCGGCAGGCCGAGGATGCGCTCGGCGACGACGTTGAGCTGGACCTGGGTGGTGCCGCCCGCGATGGTCAGGCAGCGGGAGAGCAGGAATCCGTGCACGGCCCGTTCGCCCGGTCCTTCGCACAAGGCGCCGTCGGGGCCGAGGAGTTCGAGTCCGAGTTCGGCGACCTTCTGCTGGTGCGCGGTCTGCACCAGTTTCCGGACCGAGGCGCCGGCGCCCGGTTCCACGCCGGAGACCTGGCGCAGGGTGGTGCGCAGCGTGATGCAGGCCAGGGCGTGCGCCTCGGCGAGCAGGGCTCCCAGCCGGGCGTCGTCGGTGGCGGCCGGGATCAGCGCCTCCAGGCCGGTGTCGAAGGTCAACTGGTCCGCCATGTGGACGCGTTCGTTGCCGAGGGTGTTGCGGGCGACCCGCCAGCCGTCGTCGACCTCGCCGACGACCGCGTCCGCCGGCAGCAGCGCGTCGTCGAACCAGACCTCGTTGAAGAGGGAGTCCCCGGTGATCTCCTTCAGGGGACGGATGTCGATGCCGTCCGTGTTCTTCATGTCGACGAGGAAGTAGGTGAGCCCCTTGTGCTTGGGCGCCTCCGGGTTCGTCCGGGCGAGGAGGATTCCGTGGTCGGCCCACTGTGCCGCGCTCGTCCACACCTTCTGCCCGCTGATCCGCCACCGCCCGTCGGCCGTGCGCTCGGCGCGGGTCCGCAGCGAGGCGAGGTCGGACCCGGCGCCCGGCTCCGAGAAGAGCTGGCACCACAGCAGGTCGCCGCGCAGGGTGGGCAGCAGATAGCGCTCCTGCTGGGGGCCGGTCCCGTACGCGATGAGGGACGGTACGACCCAGGTGGCGATGCCCAGGTCACTGATCCGCACCCCTGCCGCCGCCAACTCCTGCTGCACGGCGAGTTGTTGGACGGGTCCCGCACCGAGTCCGTAGGGCGGGGGCAGATGCGGGGCGGCGTACCCGGTGGGGGCCAGCGACCGGCGGGCGGCGGCCGGACCGAGTCCGCGCGCCCGGTCGATCACCTGCCGGACCTCGGTCCGGTACCCGTCCGCCGCGGGCGGCAGCTCCAGCCGCAGTTCCCGCCGTACCCCGTCCCGCGCGAGCCGGGCGGCCCGTCGCAGGTGCCCGCTCCCGGCCCCGAGCAACTGCCGTGCGACCAGGGCCCGTCGGAGATAGAGATGGGCGTCGTGCTCCCAGGTGAACCCGATGCCGCCGAGGATCTGGACGCAGTCCTTGGCGCAGGAGCAGGCGGCGTCGAGGGCGGTACCGGCCGCGAGGGAGGCCACCAACTCCCGTACGCCGGAAGGTTCCTGTTCGGCGCGGGCCGCGTCCCAGGTGAGCGCGCGCGCCTGTTCCAGCCGTACCAGCATGTCGGCGCACAGGTGCTTCACGCCCTGGAAGTGCCCGATGGGCCGGCCGAACTGCTCGCGGACCTTCGCGTGCCCGGCGGCGGTGTCCAGCGCCCAGGACGCGGTGCCGCAGGCGTCCGCGGCGAGGACGACGGCGGCGAGATCGCGGACCTGCGACGGGTCCACCGCGAGGACGCGGTCCGCGGTGACCCGCACCTCGTCCGCCCGGACCTCCGCGGTCGCCCGCGTCGGATCGGCGCTCTCGTGCGGCCGGACGACGAGGTCGGCGGCGTCCACGGCCAGCCAGAGGGTGGCGTCGGTCACAGCCCCTCGGCCCGCCTGCGTGGCGGGGCCGGACGCCACCGCCCCGCCCGGCTCCGTGCCCCCGCCGTGCCCGTCGCACCGGACCGCCGCCAGCACCAGCACGTCCGCGTCCGCGCCGGACAGCACGGGCGGCGCCGTCCCGTCGAGCACGTATCCGCCGTCCACCGTTCGGGCGGTCAGGGAGCCGGCGCCGAACGCGACGGCGCCGATGCGCTCCCCGCACCCCAGGGCCCGTACGAGATCGGCGATCCCTCCGGCATCGGCGGCGCCAGCCGTCCCCCCGGCCCGAGCGGGGTCCGCGTCGGCCGCCCGCAGCACCGCCGACGCCAGGACGCTCGCGAGGAACGGTCCCGGCAGCGCGGCCCGCGCGGCCTCCTCCACGACGACGGCGAGGTCGACGAGGTCGCCGCCTCCCCCGCCGTACGCCTCGGGAAGATGGACGGCGAGGAGCCCCTGGGCGGCGAGCGCGTCCCAGAACGGCGGTCTGCCGCTGCCCGGGGCGTCGAGGAGTTTGCGGACCTCCTCGGGCGGCACCGCGCGAGCGATCCAGCCGCGTACGGCCTCGGCCAGCTCCCGCTGCTCCGGCGTGATCGCGATGCCCATGCGTGCCTCCCCAAAGGCCCAAGGTGCGTGGATCCGCGCCAGACTAGAACACGTTTCATTCTGACGGTAGGTCAGATACCCATGGATCGGTCAAGAATTCGTTAGTACGCCGAAGCATCGGAATAGTTGCCCCGGCGCACCGGGTTCCCCCTGCACGTATCCCGCGCGGATCACCCGACCGACGTCTCCGTGTCCCCATGGATCACCCGACCGACCGTCCCCGCATCCGCACGGATCACCCCCTCACTTCTCTCTCGCGAGAGCTCCTTTCTTACGGCCTGGAGGCCCCCCGTAATGACGCACACGACGACCGGCCAGCCCGCACGGAGGCCGAGCGGCGCGACCGTGCCCGTGCTCGCCTTCGCGGGCATCGTGGTCGCGGTGATGCAGACCCTGCTCGTCCCGGTCATCAAGGACCTGCCGACGCTGCTGGGGACCTCGCCCAGCAATGCCACCTGGGTCCTGACCTCGACCCTGCTCTCGGGCGCCGTGGCCACGCCGATCATGGGCCGTCTCGGTGACCTCTTCGGCAAGCGGCGCATGCTGCTCACCAGCCTGGCCGTGATGGTCGTCGGCGCCCTGATCAGCGCGCTGACCAGCGCCCTGGTGCCGATGATCGTGGGCCGTTCGCTCCAGGGCTTCGCGATGGGCGCGATCCCGCTGGGCATCGGCCTGATGCGCGACATGCTGCCCCGCGAGAAGCTCGGCTCGGCGATGGCCCTGATGAGCTCCTCCATCGGAGTCGGCGGCGGACTCGCGCTGCCCGCCGCGGCCCTCGTCGCGCAGCACACGAACTGGCACGCCCTCTTCTACGGCGCCGCCGGCCTCGGTGTCCTCTCCATCGTCCTCACCCTCCTCGTCGTGCCGGAGTCCCCGATGCGCGCCGAGGGCACCTTCGACGTGCTCGGCGCGATAGGCCTGTCCGTCGGGCTCGTGCTCTTCCTGCTGCCGATCACCAAGGGCAGCGACTGGGGCTGGACCGCGCCCACCACGCTCGGACTCTTCGGCGCGTCCGTCGCCGTGCTCCTGCTGTGGGGCGTGATGGAGCTGCGTCTGAAGGCCCCGCTGGTCGACCTGCGCACCACGGCCCGCCCCGCGGTCCTCTTCACCAACCTCGCCTCGATCATGGTCGGCGTCTCCTTCTACGTCGTCTCCCTCGTCCTGCCGCAGCTGCTCCAGCTGCCGACGTCCACCGGCTACGGCCTGGGCCAGTCGATGGTGAAGGCGGGGCTGCTCGTCGCGCCGCTCGGCCTGACGATGATGTTCACCGCGCCCGTGTACGCCCGTCTGTCGGCGAAGTACGGCCCGAAGGTCACGCTGATCATCGGCATGGTGATCATCGGCATCGGCTACGGCGCGGGCCTCGGCCTGATGAACGCCGCCTGGCAGTCCCTGGTCATCGCGGTGGTCCTGGGCGCGGGAATCGGCCTCGCCTACTCCTCGCTGCCCGCGCTGATCGTCGGTTCCGTCCCGGCCTCGGAGACCGGCGCGGCCAACGGCCTGAACACCCTCATGCGCTCCATCGGTACGTCCGTGTCGAGCGCCGTCATCGGCATGGTGCTCGCCAACACGGCGAACCACGTCGGCGGGGTCGCGGTGCCGACCATGCACGGCTTCCGCGTGTCCTTCCTGATCGCCACCGGCGCGGTCGCGGTCGGCCTGCTCATGGCGCTGTTCCTGCCGGGCCGCCCCCCGGCCACCAGGACCCAGCTGCGCGCCAGCAGCGAGGAGGACGCCGCGGTGGAGCGGGCGCACGAGGTGCTCGGCGGTTTCCACGGCCGGGTCCTGAACGCCGACGGCGACCCGGTCCCCCGGGCCAAGGTCACCCTGATCGACCGGCGCGGCCGTCAGGCGGGCGCCACCCACTCCGCCGAGGACGGCAGCTACGCGCTCGCCGTGCCGGCCCAGGGCGCGTACGTGCTGGCCGCGCGGGCCGCCGGACACGGCCCGCTCGCCTCGTCGGCGACGCACCAGGGGGACGACCGGCCGGTCGCCCTCGACCTCTCCCTGCCGGGCGAGAACGCCGAGGTCACCGCCTGACACGCGGACCCGCCGCGAAGTGATCATCGACACCCCCGCCGCCCACGCGGCGGGGGTTTGGTGCACGATGGGGCGGGCCAGGGCCCTGTCCACCCGGTTCGTTCGCACCGGACGCACGGGCCCGACGCACGTACCCGAGGTCCGCGCCGGATGTCGGTGCCGCCCACCGCTCGTGCCGGTCGTCCGCGCCGGTCGTCCGTGCCGGATGTCCGTACACCGCTGTTCGCGAACCGCCGTTCGCCCTTGATGGAGGAGACCCCATGCCCGCGGCACCCAAGCCCGAGATCCTCGCCGCCTTCGAGGCCGCGAAGGGGTTCATGCCGAGGGATGAGGGGCTCGCGCTGTACGAGGCCGCCGTCGAGGCCGGACGGCTCGGGCTGCCGCTCCTGGAGGTCGGCACCTACTGCGGCCGTTCCACGATCCTGCTCGCCGACGCGGCCCGCGAGGCCGGGGTGACCGCGCTCACGGTCGACCACCACCGGGGCAGCGAGGAGCAGCAGCCGGGCTGGGAGTACCACGACCCGTCGACGGTCGACCCCGAGATCGGTCTCATGGACACGCTCCCCACCTTCCGCCGGGCGCTCCACCGGGCGGGCCTGGAGGACCACGTGGTCGCGCTGGTCGGCCGCTCGCCGCAGATCGCCGGCTTCTGGCGCACGCCCCTCGGGCTCGTCTTCGTCGACGGCGGCCACACCGACGAGCACGCGAGCGGCGACTACGAGGGCTGGGCCCCGCACGTCGCCGAGGGCGGCCTCCTCGTCATCCACGACGTGTTCCCTGACCCCGCCGACGAGTTCACCGGGCAGGCCCCCTACCGCGTCTACCTCAGGGCCCTGGAATCGGGCGCGTTCACCGAGATCGCGGTGAACGGCTCACTGCGCGTCCTGCGGCGAACCGGAGCAGGGATCTGAGCGCCCGGTTAGAGTCGCTGACGTGTCGTACGTAGGCCCTGACTTCGATCCGCCCCAGCCGCGCCGCTCCCGGCGCGGACCGCTCACCGTCGCGCTCGCCGCGCTCGTACCGGGCGCGCTGGCCGGCTGGCTGGTGTACCAGGCCGTGGGAGACGATTCGGGGGGCGGGTCCGACCGGGCCGCTCCCGGGTCCTCGTCCTCCGCGCCGGGCTCCGGCTCTCCCTCCCCGCGGGCGTCCGCCTCGACGGCGGACGACGCCAAGGGGGGTACGCCGTCGGCCCCTGCGCCGTCCTCCTCCGGGCCCACTGCCTCCGGCTCCGGCTCCGGCTCCCTCAAGGGCAAGGTCATCGTCATCGACCCGGGGCACAACCCGAGCAACTTCCGGCACACGTCCGAGATCAACCGCCAGGTGGACATCGGCACGAACCGGAAGGAGTGCGACACGACCGGCACGTCGACCAACGCGGGTTACACGGAAGCCCGGTTCACCCTCGACGTCGCGCACCGGATGCGGGCGATCCTCGAAAAGCAGGGCGCCACCGTGAAGTTGACCCAGGACGGCGACCGCTCGTTCGGACCGTGCGTCGACGAGCGGGCCCGTATCGGCAACGCGGCGCACGCGGACGCGGTCGTCTCCATCCACGCCGACGGATCGGCGGCCGGCAACCGCGGCTTCCATGTGATCCTTCCGGCGTCGGTGCACGCGGGCGCCGCCGACACCCGCCCGATCGTCGCCTCCTCCCGCGACTTGGGCGAGCGCATCGCGGGTCTTTTCGTCCGCGAGACGGGCAGCGCCCCCTCCAACTACGTCGGTGACGGCACCGGACTGGTGGTCCGAAAGGATCTCGGCGGTCTCAATCTGTCAACGGTTCCCAAGGTGTTCATCGAGTGCGGCAACATGCGCGATAGCAAGGACGCGGCGCTGCTCACCAGTGGCGCGTGGCGCGAGAAGGCGGCACGGGGGATCTCTGAAGGAATCGTTGGTTTCCTGCACGGGTAGTGATCTACGGCCCCAACCCGGGGGACACCCTGATCGTCCGGGCGATAGTGTCTTCCGTACGATAAAGGGCCACCCCCGCGCTTCACACCGAGTCCCGACGACGGCACCATGACGGCGACACGGTGAACAGCGATGCCTCACCGACGACGAGACGACTGACGAAGGACCTGAAGTGAATATCCGCTCCCTCACTCGAGGCGACGGCGTGGTGATCGGAGCAGCGGTATTGCTGTTCATCGCGTCGTTCCTGCACACGTTCGACGCCGACGGCACCAACGCCCCCAACGCCTGGGACAACCTGGGCCTGGTGATGAGCATGTACGTGGGTGGCATCGCCGGTGCGGCTCTGATCGTTGTCTCCCGCGCCCTTCCGCAACCGCGCAAGGTCATCGGACTGGACCTCGGTCAGCTCGGTGTCGCGCTCGCCCTGTTCTCGGTCTGGACGGCGTTCTGGACGATCATCGACCCGCTGGGCCCGTACAGCGGCTCCACCATCGGTGACATCGGCGCGGGCGCCGGTCTCATCCTCGGCCTGATCGGCACCCTGCTCCTGGCGGCGGCCGCGATCGCCACCCCGCTGGTCCCGGCTCTGGGCGCCGCCCTCGTCGGCGCGCCGGCGACTCCCGCTCCCCAGCCCTACGGCGGTCAGCCGCAGGGTGGTTACGGGTACCCGGGCGCCTCGCAGCCGGGGCAGCCGAGCCAACCCGGTCAGCAGCCCTACGGTGCTCAGCCGTCGCAGCCGGGGCAGCCGTCGTTCGGCGGGCAGCCGAGCCAGCCGCCGGCCCCGCAGACGCAGATGCCGGCTCAGGACTTCTCGCCGTTCTGGTTCGCCGTGCCGGTCGCGCGTCCGCTGTTCGCGGAGGACGGTTCGCAGGCGCCGATCGCCGAACTGGCGCCGGGCACCTGGTACCTGGCCGTCGAGCAGCGCGGTGCGACCCTGGTGGCGCAGACGCAGGACGGCCGTCGCGGTGTGCTCCAGGACACCTCGGGGATCCAGCGCGGCTGATCCGCCGACGTCGTGGCAACGGCCCCTCGCCCTTTCCGGCGGGGGGCCGTTGTCGTACAGTCGCAGCACCTCGCTAACTGACGAATCGTCAGAATCCTGCTTCTGGAGGCGACATGCGGCTCGGTCTGGCGCTCGGTTACTGGGGGCGCGGCCCCTCGGCGGACCATGTGCCGCTCGCCCAGGAGGCGGAGCGGCTCGGCTACCACTCGGTGTGGACCGCCGAGTCATGGGGTTCGGACGCCTTCACCCCGCTGACCTGGATCGCCGCGCACACCACGCGCATCCGACTCGGCACGGCGATCGCGCAGATGGCCGCGCGCTCCCCCACCGCGACCGCGATGCACGCGCTCACCCTGGACCATCTCTCGGGCGGGCGCATGCTGCTCGGCCTCGGTCTGTCGGGACCTCAGGTCGTCGAGGGCTGGTACGGGAGGCCGTTCCCGAAGTCGCCGCTGACCGCGACCCGGGAGTACGTCGAGGTCGTACGCCAGGTCCTCAGGCGCGAGGGGCCGGTCGAGCTGGACGGGCGCTTCCACTCCCACCCGTACCGGGGCGCCGACGGCACCGGGCTCGGCAAGGCGCTGAAGCCGATCACGCACCCGTTGCGGGCCGAACTGCCGATCCTGCTCGGTGCCGAGGGCCCGAAGAACATCGCGCAGACGACCCGGATCGCGGACGGCTGGCTGCCGCTGTACTGGTCGCCGACCCGTCCGCAGGCGTACGAGGCCTCGCTGGCCGACCTGCCCGAAGGTTTCACCGTCGCGCCGATGGCCCGCGCGCACGTCTGTGACGACCTCGCCGAGGGGCTGCTGCCGGTCAAGGCGATGCTCGGCTTCTACATCGGCGGGATGGGGCACGCGGCCCGCAACTTCCACGCCGATCTGATGGCCAGGATGGGCTTCGAGGAGGAGGCCCGCAGGATCCAGCGGCTGTTCCTGGAAGGCCGCCGGGAGGAGGCCGTACTGGCGGTACCGGACGCCTTCGCGGACGAGATCTCGCTCGTCGGACCACGTGAACGCATCTCCGAGCGGCTGGAGTTGTGGCGCAAGGGCCCGGTGACCGACCTGCTGCTCCTGTCCCCCGACCCCCACACGCTCCGCGTACTGGCCGAGCTGAACTCCTAGGTGGTGTCCTGGCTTCCGCTGAGCTGGGACACCGACGGCACCTTGTCCTGGACCTCGGCACCCGCGCTCTTCCCCGCCGCCTTCACCTTGTTGATGATGTCGTCGAAGGAGTTCACGACGGCGTCGGTGGAGTCGCCGTTCCGCAGCTTCGCGGGCAGGCCCTTGAGCGCGGCGATACCCACGGCGAGCGGGGCGAGGGCCTTGGACAGCAAGGGATCGCCCTCGGCGTTCTTCGAGGCGGCCTTGAGCCGGTTGTACGCGAAGGCGCCGGCGAGCCCGGCCTTGACCAGGGCGACCCTGCGGCCCTTCGCGCCCTTCTTGAACGTGCCCGCCTTCCAGGGTTTGACGATCCACTGGTAGGTGGCGCCGGCCGCGAGCCCGGCGTTGGCCACGAAGCGGGTCTTGGCGAACTTCTGCTTCTGCGCCGAAGTGGTCGGAGTGGGACTGGCGGCAGCCGCGGTGGTGTCCTGGTCCGATCCGCCACCGCAGGCCGTGGCGCCGCCGATGAGGACACAGGAGAGGGTCAGCGCCACGATCAGGCGGCGTATCGGTACGGGCACGGGATCCTCCGGATGAGGGAACGGTTGTCCCCGGTCCGCCGGTTCTCCCCGTTCGCGGGGGAGGACGGCTCTCCCCGGCAGCCTCACCCGGCCCCGGCCACCGTGCCACTTGAGTGAACCCGTTCGGGTTTCATCCAGGATTGACGGGCAACCCGCTGTCCATGTCCCCTCGATATCGCAACGGCTCGAATTCTGCGGGGACGGTCATCGCGATCGTCGCGGATGTTATGGCCGTCATCCTCGGTCTCTGGATTCTGATGTATCTGCTCGACGCCAACCGTGGCAACGACCTCGTGCAGTTCATCCACCACATGGCGAGCTGGCTGGCCGGCTGGTCGCGTGACCTGTTCACCTTCGACGAGCAGTGGGCACGCGTGGTCGCCGGCTACGGTCTCGCCGCCGTCGTCTACCTGTTCGTGGGCCACGCGGTGGCCAACCGCATGCACCGGCACTGACGGCCCCGAACACCCCGAGAGTCAGGAGCGTCCGGACGGCGCCGCGGCCCCGACGGCCCGGCCCGTCCGGACGGTTCAGCGGGTCTCTGCGCAGCAGTCCGGGTCCAGGCCGGTCGGAAGGCGCTCGCCGCCGAAGACCGCGCAGGTGGGCTCGTCGCCGCCCAGTGCGGCGACCGCCAGCAGCAGGGAACCCGCCGTCCAGGTGGTGAGCTCCTCGGGCCAGATGGCCTGGTCCTCGAAGACATAACCCGTCCAGTACAGACCGGTCTTCGGATCGCGCAGGTGCTGGATGGACTGAAGGATCTCCAGCGCGCGGTCCGACTCGCCCACCGCCCAGAGGGCCAGGGCGAGTTCGGCCGATTCGCCACCGGTGACCCACGGGTTGGGAACGACGCAGCGCACCCCGAAACCGGGTACGACGAAACGGTCCCAGCCCTCCTCGATACGGGACTTGGCCTCGGCGCCGGTCAACGCGCCGCCGAGCACCGGGTAGTACCAGTCCATCGAGTAGCGGTCCTTGTCGAGGAACCGCTCCGGGTGGAGCCGGATCGCGTGCCGTAGCGCGCCGACCGCCAACTCCCAGTCGGGCTGCGGCTCTTCACGCTGTTCGGCGATGGCGAGCGCGCAGCGCAGCGCATGGTGGACCGACGAACTCCCGGTCAGCAGCGCGTCGTCGACCGCGGTCCCGTCGTCCTCGCGCTTCCAGCCGATCTGCCCGCCGGGCTGCTGGAGCCGCAGTACGAACTCCACGGCCGCGAAGACGGCCGGCCACATGCGGTCCAGGAAGACGTCGTCGCCGGTCGCCAGGTAGTGGTGCCAGACGCCCACCGCGATGTAGGCGCAGAAGTTGGTCTCCCGGCCGCGGTCGGTGACGTCCTCGAAGTCCCCGTCCGCGTAGGCCGCGTACCAGGACCCGTCCGCGTTCTGATGCCGGGCCAGCCACGTGTAGGCCCGCTCGGCGGCCTCGTGCTCGCCGGCCGCGTCGAGGGCCATGGCGGCCTCGGTGTGGTCCCACGGGTCGAGGTGGTGGCCGCGGAACCACGGGATGGCTCCGTCGGGGCGCTGCACCCCGAGGATTCCGCGCACGGTGACGGCGGCCTCCTCGACGGTGAGGACCCCGGGCAGGACGAGGTGTTCTGTCCGCCGGGGAGTGGTCACGTGGCGTCCGCCTCGGAGGCGTCCGCCGCGGAAGCGGTCGTCGCGTCGGCGAGTGTCGGCAGGTGCGGCTTGGTCGCGTACGCCACGAAGCTCTTGCCGATCAGCGGGTTCAACGCCTGCTCGACGACCCGGGTGGCCAGCGGTTTCTTCATGATGTCCCAGACCAGCAGCTTGTGGTACGCCCGCACGGGCAGCGCCTTGTCGTTGTCGACGCCGAACGCGCACTTCAGCCACCAGTAGGGCGAGTGCAGCGCGTGCGCGTGGTGGGAGCCGTAGGGCCGCAGCCCGGCCTCGCGGATCTTCCCGAGCAGTTCGTCCGCCTTGTAGATGCGGATGTGGCCGCCCTCGACCTCGTGGTAGGCGTCGGACAGGGACCAGCAGACCTTCTCCGGCCCGTAGCGGGGCACGGTGATGGCGATCCGGCCGCCGGGCCTGAGCACGCGGACCATCTCGGCGAGGACGCCCTTGTCGTCCGGGATGTGCTCCATGACCTCGGAGATGATCACGACGTCGAAGGACTCGTCGGGGAAGGGCAGCGCGAGCGCGTCGCCCTCCATGGCCGTCGCGGTGGCCCCCGCGGGCGCCTCCCCGGCCTCCTTCATCGCCGCGAACCACTTCGCGACCTCGCGGATCTCCTCGCCGTTCTGGTCAAGCGCCACGACCTGCGCGCCGCGCCGGTAGCACTCGAACGCGTGCCGACCGGCACCGCATCCGAGGTCCAGGACGCGGTCGCCCGGGGCGAGCGGGAACCGGGAGAAGTCGACGGTCAGCACGTGGCCCTGCTTTCGCGGTTGGCTGCAACTAGTTCTTCGGCGGGGAGGGTCCCGTCCGCGGCCTCGGAGCGGTCGGGAGCCGCGGTCGCCGAGGGGCCGGCGTCCTGCGCCCGGGCGCGCCCGTCGGTGCCCGGGGCGGCGGAGGCCGGCCCGCGCGATCCCGGGCGGGACGCCGAAAGGGCCATCGCCGCACGGTAGTGGGCCACCGTGCCCTCGGCGGCCTTGGCCCAGGTGAAGTGGGCGAGGACGCGTTCGCGCCCGGCGGAGCCCAGTCGCGCCCGGAGTCCGGGGTCGCCGAGGAGCCGGGTGAGGGCTCCGGCCAGCGCCCCCGAGTCGCCCGGCGGGACCGCCAGGCAGGTCTCGCCGTCGGGTCCCGCGACCTCAGGGATCGCTCCGCCGGTGGTCGCCACCAGCGGGGTCCCCGTGGCCATCGCCTCGGCGGCGGGCAGCGAGAAGCCCTCGTACAGGGAGGGCACGCAGGCGACTTCGGCCGAGCGGACCAGGTCGACGAGTTCGGCGTCGGAGATGCCCTTGACGAACTCGACGGCACCGTCGAGGCCGTACCGCTCGATGGTCTGGGCGACCGGCCCGTCCTCGGCGCGCCTGCCGACGACGACGAGGTGCGCGCCCGGGTGCTCGGTGCGCACCTTCGCGAGGGCCTCGACGAGGAAGACCAGGCCCTTGAGCGGCACATCCGCGCTGGACGTGGTGACGATACGGCCCGGGATCTGGGGCACGGACGGATCCGGCGAGAAGAGGTCGGTGTCCGCGCCGATGTGGACGACGTGGATGCGGTCCCGCTCGACGCGCAGGTGGTCGACGATCTCCTGGCGGGAGGTGCCGGAGACCGTGAGGACCGACGGCAGGCGGCGCGCGACGCGCTTCTGCATGCGGGTGAAGGCGTACCAGCGGCGGACGGACGCGCGGCGCTGCCAGCCCTCCGCGGCGTCCAGCTCCAGTTGCCGGTCGACGGTGATGGGGTGGTGGATGGTGGTCACCAGCGGGGCACCGACATTCCCCAACAGGCCGTATCCGAGCGTCTGGTTGTCGTGGATGACGTCGAACTCGCCGCGCCGGGCCCGCAGGTGACGGCGGGCGCGCAGCGAGAAGGTCAGCGGCTCGGGAAAGCCGCCGGTCCACATCGTGCCGACCTCCAGTGCGTCGACCCAGTCCCGGTACTCCTCGCGCGCGGGGGTCCGGAAGGGGTCGGGCTGGCGGTACAGGTCGAGACTGGGCAGCTCGGTGAGGCTCAGCTCGGGAAGGCCCTCGTCGAGCACGGGGTAGGGCTGGGATCCGATGACCTCGACACGGTGGCCGAGGCGGGCGAGCTCGCGCGAGAGGTGTCGTACGTACACACCCTGGCCGCCACAGAAAGGGTTTCCCTTGTAGGTGAGGAGCGCGATGCGCAGGGGTCGGTCCCCGTCGGCAGCCGCACCCTTACCGGGGCCCGCCTCCATGGCCTCAGCGGTCACTTCCGGTCCCCTTCTCCCTGCACTTTCCCGCGAGATTACGCCGGGACGCTAATCTAGAACAAGTTTCAGACTTGATCGTTCAAGGAGCATTGAATCTACCGGCAGGTAGCGCCGCTGTGAGCGGAGGATCAGGTGATTCACGCCACGACGGCGCGGCGGGGTCGGCTGGTCCGCACAGGGGTGCGGCGTCCTGCCCCGCCGACTCGTCGCTCCCTCTCGCTGATGTCACGGAACGGACCCATGCCTGCGGAAGCCAAGGCGGACTCGAAGAACGCGCGACCGGCGCCGGGGGCCAGCACGCCCGCCGCACCCTCCACCGCCGCGCGCTCCACTCCGCACCCCATGTCGCCACCCGCCTCTCCCCCGCTCACCGAGCGGCAGGAGGCGCGCCGTCGCCGGATCCTGCACGCGAGCGCGCAGCTGGCCAGCCGGGGCGGCTTCGACGCCGTGCAGATGCGTGAGGTCGCGGAGTCCTCGCAGGTGGCTCTCGGCACCCTGTACCGCTATTTCCCCTCGAAGGTGCATCTGCTGGTCGCCACGATGCAGGACCAGCTGGCGCACATGCACGGCACACTGCGCAGGAAGCCGCCGGCCGGGGACACGGCCTCGGAGCGGGTGGCGGAGACCCTGATGCGGGCGTTCCGGGCGTTGCAGCGCGAACCGCACCTGGCCGATGCCATGGTCCGCGCGCTGACGTTCGCGGACCGCAGCGTCAGCCCCGAGGTCGACCAGGTCTCCCGGCAGACCACGGTGATCATCCTGGACGCGATGGGCCTCGACGACCCGACACCGGCCCAGCTCTCCGCCGTCCGCGTCATCGAGCACACCTGGCACTCGGCGCTGATCACCTGGCTCTCCGGCCGCGCGTCCATCGCCCAGGTCAAGATAGACATCGAAACGGTATGCCGCCTGATCGACCTGACCGACCCGAGGGGCCGGCAGAACTGACCCACCCGATCCGGTCCGCTCCAGGTCCAGGTCCCGGTCCATCCGATCGCCCTCTCCCCGGACGGGCTCTCCGGCAGCCGGCGCGCCTCCGGTTCCGGGGCCGCCGACGACACCGCCCGGACGCCCGCCGGACATCGCGTTCCCGCTGATGGGTGCCCTCGCCACGCGGACGTTCCCGCATCCGGGCCCGCCGCCACCGCCGCCCCGGCCCGGACTGGCCCGGTCCGGCCCGCGGCCTACTCCTCCGGCGGGAACACCGGCTCGCCGCTGCCCAGCAGGGAGATCATGACGGCCTCGACCGGGCAGCCCTCGGCCGCTTCGAGGATCTTCTCGTTGGCGTCGGTCTCCGGCTCGACCGGGTGGGACTGCATGCCGACGTCGAGGCGGAAGGCGTCCGGGGCGTGGTGGACGCACTGGGCGGAGCCGATGCAGACGGAGCGGTCGACCTCGACCTGCCAGCGGTCGCCCATCCTCAGGCCTCCCAGCCGGCCGGCAGATGGATCATCTTGTGCTCCAGGAACTCGCCGTATCCCTCCGGCCCGAACTCCCGCCCCAGGCCCGAGTTCTTGTAGCCGCCGAAGGGGCCCAGCATGTCGAGGCTGAAGGTGTTCACCGAGTAGGTGCCGGTACGGACCTGGCGGGCGATGTCGATGCCGTGGGCGACGTCCGCCGTCCACACGCTGCCGCTCAGCCCGTAGTCGGAGTCGTTGGCGATCTTCACGGCCTCGGTCTCGTCGCCGTACGGGAGAAGACAGATCACCGGGCCGAAGATCTCCTCCCGGGCGATGCGCATCGAGTTGTCGACGTCGCCGAAGAGGGTCGGCTCGACGTACCAGCCGCGGTCGAGGCCCCGCGGACGTCCGCCGCCCGCCAGGATCTTGGCGCCCTCCTCCTGGCCGATGCGGATGTAGTCGAGGTTGCGCCGCCGCTGGCGCTCGGCGACCAGCGGGCCGACCTGGGTCGCCGGGTCGAGCGGGTCACCGACGACCAGCGCGTTCGCCGCCGTCGCGAACGCGTCCGCGAACTCGTCGTAGCGCGAGCGCGGTACGAGGATGCGGGTCTGGGCGACGCAGGCCTGGCCGTTGTTCATCCAGGCCGCCGAGACGATCCCCGGGACCGAGGTGCCGAGGTCCGCGTCCGGCAGTACGACAGCGGCCGACTTGCCGCCCAACTCCAGCGTCACGCGGGTGAGATGGCGCGCGGCGACCTCCATCACCCGCTTGCCCGCCGCGACCGAGCCGGTGAAGGAGACCTTGTCGATGCCGGGGTGTCCGACCAGGTACTCGCTGACCTCGCGGTCCGCCGGGAGGATCGACAGCACCCCTTCGGGCAGCCCGGCCTCCTTCGCGATCTCACCCAGCAGGTAGGCGTCCAGGGGCGATTCGGGCGACGGCTTCAGTACGGCGGTGCAGCCGGTCAGCAGCGCGGGCGCGAGCTTGGCCGCCGCCACGAACTGCGGGACGTTCCACGGCACCACCGCCGCCACCACGCCCACCGGCTCACGGCGGACGAGGAGCTTGCCGAGGACTCCGTCCCGCCTCTCCTCGTACGTGTAGCCGCGCGCGACCGTGATCGCCGAGTCCCACACCATCATCGCGCCGAGGGCCTGCGCGAGGACGCTCCAGGAGTAGGGGGAGCCGTTCTCGGAGGAGATGACCCGGGCGATCTCCTCGTGGCGTACGGCGATGGCGTCCTTGATCCGCGTGACGACCGCGATCCGCTCGTCGAGGCTCATCCGCGGCCAGGGTCCCTCGTCGAACGCCCGGCGCGCGGCGGCGACGGCCCGGTCGACGTCCGCCGCGGAGGCGTGCGGCACCCTGCCGATGACCTCCTCGGTGTGCGGCGAGATCACCTCGATGACGCCCTTGCCCAGCGGGTCGGTCAACTCCCCGCCGATGAACAGCTGTCCGTGTTCCACGAGCTCGGTCATGGCCGACTGCCTCCAAGGACGCTCTCCGCCACCATTTCTGACGCTTCATCAGATACGAGAACTGATACCAGTTCCGGCGAGATGAGTCCACGGCGCGAACACGACCGTCCACAAGGACGCACAGGGCCGACTCGGACACCCGGCGGCCGACTCGGGCCACAGACAGTCGACTTGGGCTCCCATTGGAACTCGTTCTAGTTATAGTGGCGAGAACTCGGCGATGGGTGGAAGCGCATGACGCAGGTGACCGATCACGGCGGGGGCGTCCGGTCGATCAGGGTCCCCATCCCGGACAACCCGCTCGGCCATACGCTGGTGTACCTGGTCGACACCGACGCGGGACCCGTGCTCATCGACACGGGCTGGGACGACCCGGCTTCCTGGGACACGCTCGTCGAGGGAAACACCGGCTGCGGAACCTCCGTGTCGGAGATCCACGGTGTGGTCATCACCCACCACCACCCCGATCACCACGGTCTGTCGGGCCGGGTCCGGGAGGCGTCCGGCGCCTGGATCGCGATGCACGCCGCCGACACGGCGATCGTCCGGCGCACCCGGGACAACCGGCCCGAGCGCTGGTTCGCCTACATGGCGGCCAAGTTGGCGGCGTCCGGCGCCCCGGACGAGCATGTCGCCCCGCTGCGCGCGGCCCAGGGGTCCGTCCGCCGGCCCAGCACCCTGCCCGGCTTCTCCCCCGCCCTTCCCGACCGTGAGATCGTCCCCGGCGAGTTCGTCGCCCTGCCCGGCCGCCGGCTGCGCGCGATCTGGACCCCCGGCCACACCCCCGGACACGTCTGCCTCCATCTGGAGGAGGCCCACCCGGCGCAACTGCCGGGCAACGGCCGCCTGTTCTCCGGCGACCACCTGCTGCCGAGGATCACCCCGCACATCGGCCTCTACGAGGACCCCGGCGCCCACGGGCGTCCCCCCTACCCGAACGGGATCGAGAGCCTCGGGGAGATCGCCGATCCGCTCGGCGACTACCTCGACTCCCTGGAGCGCGTCGGCCGTCTCGACCCCGCCGAGGTCCTCCCGGCCCACCAGCATGTGTTCACCGACGCTCCTTCCCGCGTCGCGGAGCTGATCGGCCACCACGAGGAGCGGCTCACCGGTCTGCTCGCCCTCCTCTCCGTCCCGCTCACGCCCTGGCAGCTCGCCGAGCGCATGGAGTGGAACCGCCCGTGGGCCGACATCCCCTACGGATCACGGAACATCGCGGTCTCGGAGGCCGAGGCCCATGTGCGCCGGCTGGTGAAGCTGGGCCGCGCGGAGGCGGTCACCGGCAGCGATCCGGTGACGTACATGGCGGTATGACGCGCCCCCGCCCCGCGAGCCAGGGGTCGCCCCTCGCCCTCGTCGGACCGCCGGGTCGCCCCTGACCGGGAAGCCGTCAGCGGTCATCGGTCGCCGGGTCGCCCGGTCGCCGAACGACGCCGAAGCGGGCGTCGAGGACCGTGTCTCAGCGGTCGTGGACCGCGTAGTCCAGCCCCTCCTCGTACGGCATCGTGCGCCCCTTCTCGTACGCCTTCTCGTAGGCCGGGTCGCCGATCTCGGCGCGGACGCGGAGTTCGTGCGAGCGGCGGGTGGCCATGAGGTCGGGCGAGTCCATCTGGGCCCGCCCGGTGAGTCCCCAGACGCGTTCGCCGATGCCGAGGAGACAGGCCGCGCGGTGGCCGTCGCCCGCGGCGACGACTCCCGCCGCGAGCACGTCGAGGGCCATCGCGGCGCCCACGGTGTTGTGCAGCAGCCCGTGCCCGGCCAGTGCCGTGCGGGCGTTGTCGACGGCCGCGCCGATGTCCCCGCGAGCCAGATCGGTCTGGGCCATGGCGCTGTCGGCGAAGGCGCCCGCCCATGACTCCCCGCACGCGGCACTCTCCGCACGCACCTCCTCGGCCACCGCGCGCGCCCGCCCGTGGTCCCCGCTCAACAGGTACGCGAAGGCCAGCGCCACCCGAACCTGGAGCTGCGCCGCCCCGAACCAGTCCCGCCGGACGGGCAGCCGAGGCGCGCCGGCCAGCACCTGGACCGCCTCGGACAGGCGTCCGCTCAGGGCGAGTTGTCCGCCCCGGAGGTACAGGGCGGCCACCACCGCCACCGGGTCGCCCTGCTCCCTTGCCACGTCGGCACAGCGCACCGCCCAGTTGGCCGCCGCCTCCAGGTCGCCCTGGAGCAGCGCGACCGCGCCCCGGGTCCACACCGCGCGGACGCGGTCGGGGCCGGGCGGCGCACCGCTCATCAGCGCCCTGTCGAGACAGTGCTGGGCTTCACGGAGACGGCCGCAGTGCCGCCACAGGAAGCCGATGTCGGACGCCATCGCCAGGGCGACCCGCCCGTCGGGCCCGGTGAGCGCGCAGTCCATGGCCGCGCGGAGATTGGCGTGCTCGGTGAGGACGCGCTCGCACCAGGCCGCCTGGCGTCCGGTGTTCCACTCCGCGCAGCCCTCGCGGGCCAGCCGCCGGTAGTGGTCGCGGTGACGCAGCCGCAGGGTGTGTTCCTCGCCCAGCGCGCGCAGCCAGTCGGCACCGAACTCCCGGACGGTGTCGAGGAGCCGGTAGCGGTCGGGGTCGGTGGGGTGGCGGCTCACGATGGACTGCTCGACGAGCCGGTCGAGCAGGCCGGGGATCCGGCCCGCGGGCAGCGGACCACCCGCGCAGACCTCTTCGGCGGCGCTCGCGCCGAAGCCGCCCGCGAACACCGACAGACGGGCCCACAGCAGCCGTTCCAGCGGCGCGCACAGCTCGTGGCTCCAGCCGATGGCCGTCCGCAGGGTCTGGTGGCGCGGCGGCCCTTCGCCCTCGCGCGCGGCGAGCAGGTCGAGCCGGGACGGCAGCCGCCGGCCGAGCAGGCCGCTCAACCGGTCCAGGGTGAGTTCGCCGAGCCGGACGGCGGCGAGTTCGATGGCGAGCGGGATGCCGTCGAGGCGTCGGCAGACGGCCTCCGCGGCGGGGCGGTCGGTGTCGTCGAGCGTGAACCCGCGCTCGGCCGCGCGGTCCGCGAACAGGGCGACCGCGTCGCCGGTGACCGGCAGCGGGTCCAGGCGCAGCACTCGTTCGCCCGGCAGGCCGAGCGGCTCGCGGCTGGTGAGCAGGACGCGCAGTCCCGGCAGCAGGGGCAGCAGCGCCTCGACGAACTCCACGCAGTCCGCGAGGACGTGCTCGCAGGAGTCGAGGACGAGCAACAGCCTTTTCCCCTCGGCCCATTCCGCGACGACCTCGGTGACCGGCCGCGTCGACCGGTCGGAGAGCCGCAGCGCCTCCACCACCGCCAGGCCCACCAGCCCGGCGGTGTGCAGCGGGGAGAGTTCGACGAGCCAGACGCCGTCGGGGTAGGCGCTCTCGATCCGGCCGGCGGCCCGCAGGGCGAGCCGGGTCTTGCCGACTCCGCCGACGCCGACCAGGCTCACCGGCCGGCCGGTCCCCGCACCCGGATCCAGTTCCCGCTCCAGCCGGCCGAGTTCCTCCAGCCGGCCGATGAAACTCCGCGTCGGTGAGGGTAGATTGCCGGGCCGTCCACCGTATGTGCTGCCGGGCCGTCCACCGGTCGTGTTGTCGGACACGCGCACCAGTGTGACCCGATCGCACGCGTGCGATGCCCCGCTCCCTCCACTCGGACAAAAGGCCCACCGCACGACGTCACTTCCGGGCACCTTCCGACGATATGTGATCAACTCACCGTCGGTGTGGGCGACCGGGGCTTTTTTCGGCGATTGTCGGGTGATGCACGAGAGGGAGCAGCGGGACGAACGGACGTCCGCCGACGGCGGAGGGGGCAAAACCGCCGGAGCCGGGTTCTCCTGGCCGATGCTCGTGCCACCGGCCGCGTGTCTCGCGGCCGTTCTGCCGCATCTGCTGGACCACCGGCTGCCGCCCCTGGTCACGCTGCTGCTGATCGGGCCGGTTCTGGCGTGCGCGCGCTCCGGGGCGCGGTGCACCCTGCTGGTCTGCTGCTGGTCACTGGTGCTCGGGCTCTCCACGGGTCTGACCGACGACGGGCTGACCCGCCCCGCGTTCGGCGTCCCTTTCGGCGGGCTGCTGCTCGGCTGCGCGATCACCGTGTACGCCGCCGGCCGGCACGAGCGTCTGACCGCCACGCTGGCGCGGGTCCGCGAGGTCGCCCGGGTCACCCAGGAGGCGATCCTGCGGCCCATCTCCCGCACGCTGGGCGGCACTCAGGTGTGCACCCGCTACCACTGCTCGGCCGCCGAGTCGTCGGTCGGCGGCGATCTGTACGACGTCGCGGTGACCCCGTACGGGCTGCGGGTCCTGGTCGGCGACGTACGCGGTCATGGTCTGGAAGCCCTGCGGCTGACCGCCGAGACGATCGCCGGATTCCGTGAACTCGCCTACACCGCGCCCGATCTGCCCGCCCTGGCCGACGGTCTCGACACCCGGCTGGCTCCGGAACTCGGACCGGAGGACTTCGTCACCGCCCTGCTCGCCGAGTTCGCGCCCGGCGAGGTGCGGCTGGTCAACTGCGGTCACCCCGCGCCGTTGCGCTCCGGCCGGAGCATCGAGTTCCTCGAACCGAAGATCCCCACACCGCCGTTGGGGCTGCGCCCGGATCCCCGCCAGTACCGTGTGCGGCTCCAGCCCGGTGACCGTCTGCTGCTCTACACGGACGGCCTGACCGAGGGCCGCGATCCGGAGGGCATCCCGTTCCCGCTGCTCGGCGAGGCCGCCGTCGCCCTGCGCGAACCCCTCCCCGAGGACGCCCTGGACACCCTGCACGCGCGCCTGCTCCAGCACACCGGAGCGCCCCTGGTCGACGATCTCGCCCTGGTGCTGTGCCAGCCGGTGGAAGCCGCGGTCCCGGCGCGGGTGCGGTGATCCCCGAGCCGGGAGCGGATGCCGAAACGGCCGTGCCCGAGGTCTCCGAGGGTGCGGTGACCCGCCACGGCCCACCGCCGTCCGGCACGACGGCGCGCTACTCGCCGCGTCGGCCTCAGCGCAGCAGTTCGCGGATCAACGCGTCCGCCTCGCCCAGGACTTCGACCTCCTGGACACTCATCGTCGGATTGACCGCCCGGCGTCGCCCCGCCTCCCCGAGCCCCTCCTCGGTCACCTGGTCCTCGTTCCCGTCGAGCAGCGCCTCCAGTACCTCCTCGGCCACGCCCCCGATCGTCTCGCCGCCGACGGCGACCTGGGCGAGGATCACCGCGGACATGGCCCAGTCGAGGCCGGGCGGACCCTCCTCGGCGTTGGACCAGTCGATGACCTTCGGCCCGTCCGGGGTGAGCATCACGTTGTCGGGGTGCAGATCCAGGTGCAGGACGCGGACGGCGGGGTCGGCGGACAGCCGGGCGGGCACGGTGTGCAGCTTGCGCAGCAGCCGGGCCAGGGTGAGGCCCGCCTCCTGCGCGGAGAGCAGGCCCTGGCCGAAGGCCTCCAGCATGGTCGGCCCGGACAGCCGCTCCATGACCAGATCGCCGCGGGTCGCCGCCCGCACCCGCGGCACCGGATAGCCGTGCGAGCGCACGTGCTGCATCACCGCCGCCTCGGCCGTCGCGTCGCCCCAGCCGGCGCGGTCCCGCCGCAGCACCCACGCCTCGTCCATCTCGTAGACGTCCGCCGAACGCCCCGAGCCGAGCAGTCTCCCCGTTCGCATACCCCGAACCTAGCGGATGCCGGCCCCGTCGCCACGGGGTCCGCGGTGGTCCCGACGGAACCCGGGTACCGGTCCCGCACCCGCTCCACAGGCGGCACCCGGGCGATTCCGGGCGGCCGGTAGAGTGAGCGCGTCGTCATCACATCCGTACGAGGAGAAGCCGGTGCAAATCCGGCGCTGACCCGCAACCGTGAGCCACTTCGGTGGTGAGCCGGATCGCCTCGCACGGGAAGTGACCGGCTCGTGCCCTCGGCAGCCCGCCGACGGCCGGCACCGTCGAGGGATACGGAGCCGGAGCCGCCCGGATACCTCAGCGTGCCCGGTGCTGCCCGGCTCCCCGCAGGGAGAGTCATGTTTGTTCGCCGCACCGCAGCGGTACTGGCCGCCACCGCCGTGATCGGGGCGGTCGTCGCACCGGCCGCGTCCGCCGCCGGCTCGTCCCCCTCGCCGTCGCCCTCGACGGCGCTCCCCTCGGGCCTGTACGGCTCCGCCGACCCGACGTACGACGGTGTCTGGCGGCAGTCGCTCGCGCTGCTCGCCCAGCACACCGTCGGCGTACGCCCCGCCGCCAAGGCCGTGGACTGGCTGACCGGTCAGCAGTGCGCGAACGGGGCCTTCGCCGCGTACCGCGCCGACGCGAGTGCCGCGTGCGACGCCAAGACGCAGGTCGACACCAACAGCACCGCGGCCGCCGTCCAGGCCCTCGGCGCGCTCGGCGGACACGACGACGCCACCGGCAAGGCCGTCACCTGGCTGAAGTCCGCGCAGAACAAGGACGGCGGCTGGGGCTACATGGCCGGCGGACCCAGCGACACCAACTCGACGTCCGTCGTCATCGGCGCGCTGAAGGCGGTCGGCAAGAAGCCCGCGAGCGTCTCCAAGGACGGCAAGTCACCCTTCGACGCCCTGCTGAAGCTGTCGACGGCCTGCGACGCCCAGGGCGACGGCGCCTTCGCCTACCAGCCCGACAAGAAGGGCAAGCTGGCGGCGAACGCGGACGCGACCGCGGCGGGCGTGACGGCCGGCATGGGCCAGGGCTTCGTGGCGGCGACCGGCTACAAGTTCGACCTCACGGGCTGCGCCATCTCCGACGCCCCCGACATGGCGACCGCGGCGGGGAACGGCGCCAACTATCTCGCCAAGGCGATGGCGAAGACCTCGTACCTGAAGTCCGCGCTCCCGGGCGCCAAGGACCAGCCCGACTACGGCAACACGGCGGACGCGGTCGTGGCCCTCGCGGCCATCGGCGCGACGAAGGACGCGCAGAAGCCGCTCACCTGGCTGGAGAAGAACTCCGGTGACTGGGCGGCCAAGTCCGGTCCCGCCGCGTACGCGCAGCTGATCTTCGCCGCGCACGCCACCGGCACCGACCCGCGCGCCTTCGGCGGCGACGACCTGGTCGCGCTGCTGGGCGCCACGGGCCCGGCGCCGGTCGCGGCCGGCGCCTCGGCCACCCCGAGCGAGAAGAAGAACGACGAGAAGAAGGACGACGGCAACGGGCTCGGCGTCTGGTGGATCGTCGGCGTCGGCCTGGTCGCGGGAATCGGCATCGGCTTCCTGATCAGCGGCCGCAACAAGAAGCGCCAGCTGTGACCTCCCGTCGGACGACCGCGCCCGCCCTGGCCCTCGCGCTGGCCCTCCTGCTCCTCGTCCTCGGTGGCGCGGGGCAGGCCCGGGCCGTCGGCTACCGCTACTGGTCCTTCTGGGACCTGACCGGCGGCAAGTGGACGTACGCCACCCAGGGTCCGTCGACCGCGCGGCCGTCCGACGGTGATGTCGAGGGCTTCCGGTTCGCGGTGAGCGAGGACTCCCGCAGTGCCGTACAGCCGCGCGGGGAGCGGGAGTTCACCTCGATATGCGCCAGGACTCCCGCCCGGCACGGCATGAAGCGGGTGGCGCTGGTCATCGACCCCGGTACGGTCGCCGACGCGCCGTCCGGCGAGCGGCCGCCGTCCCCGCGCACCGCCTGCGCCCGTGTCGCCCCCGACGCGAGCACGGCGGAGGCGCTGGCCACGGTCGCCAAACCGCTGCGCTACGACACCAACGCCCTGCTGTGCGCCCTCGCGGGCTATCCGCGAACGGGCTGCGGCGACCCGGTCGCCGCCGGACCGACCGCGTCCACCCGCCCGCACGCCTCCGAACCGGCCCGCCACGGCCCCTCGGTGGGCCTGCTCGCGGGTGCGGCGGCGGTGGCCGCGCTGGGCGCGGCGGCCGTCTGGCAGGCCCGCCGGCGCAGGGCCTGAGGCGCGGATCATGACCAAGGGCGACCGTGAACGCCCCACCGCGACCGCCGTGGGCCGCCGTACCGCGGTGCGCCGGGGTTCCCCCGGCGCCGAGCGGGACCGGGAGTCCGGAGCGGTGGGGCGCCTGCGCCCTGCACCGGACTCCGCCCCGGCCGGGCGGCCGCCCGAGCCCGGCCCCCGTTCCGTCTCCCGCTCCGTCTCCCGTGCCCGCTCCTCCTCCCGTGCGCCGGGGGCCGACCGGGCGAACGCCCTGCACCCCGGCGCCTGGTGGATCTGGGCCCTGGGTCTCGGCACGGCCGCCTCCCGCACCACGAACCCCCTTCTGCTCGCGCTCCTCATAGGCGTGGCGGGCTTCGTGGTGGCCACCCACCGCACCGACGCCCCCTGGGCCCGCTCCTACACCGCGTTCGTGAAACTGGGCGTGGCCGTGCTCGCCGTCCGGCTGGGCTTCGCCGTCCTCCTCGGCTCGCCCATCCCGGGCACCCATGTCCTGGTCACGCTCCCCGAGATCCCTCTCCCGCACTGGGCACAGGGCATCCGCGTCGGCGGCCGGGTCACCGCCGAGGGCCTGCTCTTCGCCCTGTACGACGGACTGAAGCTGGCCACGCTGCTCGTCTGCGTCGGCGCGGCCAACGCCCTCGCGAACCCGGCGCGGCTGCTCAAGTCGCTGCCCGGTGCGCTGTACGAGGCGGGCGTCGCGGTGGTCGTGGCGCTCACCTTCGCGCCGCATCTGATCGCCGACGTCCAGCGACTGCGCGCCGCGCGCCGGCTCCGCGGCCGCCCCGACCGGGGGCTTCGCGGTCTGCTGCACGTCGGACTCCCGGTCCTGGAGGGGGCGTTGGAACGCTCGGTCGCACTGGCGGCGGCGATGGACGCCCGCGGGTACGGGCGCACGGCACAGGTACCGCCCGCCGTCCGCCGGACCACCGGAGCCCTCACCCTGGGCGGTCTGCTCGGCGTGTGCGCGGGCACCTACGGGCTGTTGACCGCCGCGGGCGACCGTTACGGTCTGCCGGTCCTGCTGGCCGGACTCGGCGCGGCGCTCGGCGGTCTGTGGCTGGGCGGCCGCCGCTCGCCGCGGACGCGGTACCGGCCGGACCTCTGGGGCTTCCGGGCCTGGCTGGTCGCCGGGTCCGGCGTGGCGGTCGCCACCCTGATGATCCTCGCCGCGTCCTACGACCCCGGCGCGCTGAGCCCCGGCGTCATCCCCCTGGTGACCCCAGCCCTCCCTCTCTGGCCGACGGCGGTCGTCATGCTCGGCCTGCTCCCCGCCTTCCTGGCCCCGGCCCCGGCCCCCCAGCGAACCCCTGCCCCCGAGGAGTCGTCGTGATCCGCTTCGAGGATGTCTCCGTCACGTACGCGGGGGCGGCCGAACCCACCGTCCGGGGCGTTGACTTCGAGGTCCCGGAGGGCGAACTGGTGCTGCTGGTCGGCCCGTCCGGGGTCGGCAAGTCGACGCTGCTGGGCGCGGTGAGCGGACTGGTCCCGCACTTCACCGGCGGAACGCTGCGCGGCCGGGTCACCGTCGCGGGGCGGGACACCCGTACGCACAAGCCGCGTGAACTGGCGGACGTGGTCGGCACGGTCGGCCAGGACCCGCTGTCCCACTTCGTGACGGACACGGTGGAGGACGAACTCGCCTACGGCATGGAGTCGTTGGGGCTGGCCCCGGCGGTGATGCGCCGCCGGGTGGAGGAGACCCTCGACCTGCTCTCCCTGGCCGACCTGCGCGACCGCCCGATCGCCACGCTGTCCGGCGGCCAGCAGCAGCGGGTCGCCATCGGTTCGGTGCTCACCCCGCACCCCGAGGTCCTGGTCCTCGACGAGCCCACCTCTGCCCTGGACCCCGCCGCCGCCGAGGAGGTCCTCGCCGTCCTGCAGCGCCTGGTCCACGACCTCGGCACCACGGTCCTGATGGCGGAGCACCGCCTGGAACGCGTCGTCCAGTACGCCGACCGGCTCGCCCTCCTGCCCGCCCCGGGAGCGCCGCTGAGGATCGGCACCCCGTCCGAGATCATGGCCGTCTCCCCGGTCTGCCCGCCGGTGGTGGAACTGGGCCGGCTGGCCGGCTGGTCCCCGCTCCCGCTGACGGTGCGCGACGCCCGGCGCCGGGCGGCCCCCCTGCGCGAGCGGCTTTCCGCCGCGCCGTCGGTATCGGCCGCGGTCACCGCGGACCCCGGACCCGCGGCCCCCGCCGAGGACGCCCCGCCGACCGGACTCGGCGACGGCACCGCACCGGCCGAAGGCACCGAGAGCACCGCGGGAACACGGCCCGCCGCCCTCCCCCTGCCTTCGGCGCAGGCGCACCCCACCCCTCCCACGGCCTCCTCCGTCCCCTCCCCTTCCCGCTGCTCCCGCTTCTTCCGCCTCCCCGGCAGGCGCACCCCCGGCCCCGGCCCGGCCCCGGCCGAGGTGGCCGTCGTCGATTCGCTGGCCGTCCGGCGCGGTCGGGTGGAGGCGCTCCGCCGGGTCGGCCTCACCGCGGGGCCCGGCGAGACCATCGCGCTGATGGGCCGCAACGGCGCCGGGAAGTCGACGCTGCTCGGGGCGCTGGTCGGGCTGGTCGAGCCGACCTCCGGGTCCGTACGGGTCGGCGGGGCGGTACCGCACCGCACGGCGCCGCGTGACCTCGTACGCCGGGTGGGACTCGTACCGCAGGAACCCCGGGATCTGCTGTACGCGGACACGGTGGCCGCCGAGTGCGCGGCGGCCGACGAGGACGCCGGGGCCGCCGCCGGGACCTGCCGGGCGCTGGTGTCCGAGCTGCTGCCGGACATCGCGGACGACACGCACCCACGCGATCTGTCGGAGGGACAGCGGCTGGCGCTGGCGCTGGCCGTCGTCCTGACGGCCCGCCCCCCGCTGCTGCTCCTCGACGAGCCGACCCGCGGCCTCGACTACGCGGCGAAGGCCCGGCTGGTGACCGTGCTGCGCGGGCTGGCCGCCGAGGGGCACACCATCGTGCTGGCCACGCACGACGTGGAGCTCGCCGCCGAGCTCGCCCACCGTGTGGTGATCCTCGCGGACGGTGAGATCGTCGCCGACGGCCCCACCGCCGAGGTGGTCGTCGCGTCCCCGTCCTTCGCCCCGCAGGTCGCCAAGATCCTGGCCCCCGAGCCGTGGCTCACCGTGGCCCAGGTCAGAAGGGCCCTCGCATGAGTGCCGCCGACGCCTCCGTCCGCCGTCCCCCGTCGCAGCCACAGGCCAGGGCCGTCCGCCTCGGCCCGCGTTCCGTCGCCGCGCTGGGCCTGGTCAGCGCGACCGGGGCGGCCGGATTCGGCTGGCCGCTCTTCGCGGGGACCGGCTCGCAGGTCAGCGCGCACGCCCAGGACGCTCCATGGCTGTTCGCGGGACTTCTCGTCCTGCTGGTCGCGGTGGTCGCGGCGACGATCTCCGAGTCGGGGCTCGGCCCGAAGGCGGTCGCCATGCTCGGCGTGCTGGCCGCGACCGGCGCCGCGCTGCGCCCGATCGGGGCCGGGACCGCGGGCATCGAGCCGATGTTCTTCCTGATGGTCCTGAGCGGACGGGTGCTGGGGCCCGGCTTCGGGTACGTGCTCGGGTCCGTGACCATGTTCGCGTCGGCGCTGCTGACCGGCGGGGTGGGGCCATGGATGCCCTTCCAGATGCTGGCCATGGGCTGGTTCACCATGGGCGCCGGGCTGCTGCCCGGCCCTGACCGGCTGCGCGGCCGCTGGGAACTGCTGATGCTCGCCGGATACGGCTTCCTCGCCGCGTTCGCGTACGGCACGGTCATGAATCTGGCCGGCTGGCCCTTCATGGACGCGCTGGCCTCCAACATCGCCTTCGACCCGCACGCCACCGTCCCCGCCAACCTCGCCCGCTTCCTCGCGTACTGCCTGACCACCTCCCTCGGCTGGGACCTGGGCCGGGCGGTGGTCACCGTCGTGCTGACCGTGACGATCGGCCCGACCCTCCTCAAGGCACTGCGACGGGCCACGCGCCGGGCCGCTTTCGAGAGCCCGGTCACGTTCGGCCCCGGCTGAGCCGCGGCCCGCGTCACACCGGCCGGCGGCACTCCGTGGCCACCCCCGCACCGTCCGTCAGGCGCGGGGTGAACCGGCCCACAGGACCCAGCTCACATACGAACCGGCTTCGTAGAGCGAATGCCATGGCATGGACGCGTCGTCATGCCCTCTGACCTGGGGTTTGAGAGCCGCATCACATGACGGACTTTCCCCCTGGATGCGACCACCACTAGTAAATGGGGTCATTGCGGACGGGCTCCGATCCTGTTTGTCTGGAGCAGTCGCCAGGCGCCACGAGCCCTCACGGGCCGCGGCGCCGACGTACGCCGCTCCTTCCACACACCACGTGGTCACGGCGCACGAGCGACTCCATGTCCCCGAAGAAACAGGTTCTCCGTGTCCGTCTCCGTCATCCGCCGCATCGTCTCCTCCCCGAAGAAGGCCCTCGCCACCACCGCCGTGGCCGCCGCCACCGCCGGTATGGTCCTGGTCGCGGCGCCCGCCCAGGCCGCCACGCCCACCGCCGCCTCCTCCGCGAAGTCGATCGCCCACGCGATGATCCCGGACGCCTCGCAGTTCAACGCCTTCAGCAAGATCGTCGATCACGAGAGCGGCTGGAACATCAGCGCCACGAACTCCTCGTCCGGCGCGTACGGCCTGGTCCAGGCCCTGCCCGGTTCGAAGATGGCCTCCGCCGGCTCCGACTGGAAGACCAACCCCAAGACCCAGATCAAGTGGGGCCTGGACTACATGAACTCCCGCTACGGCAGCCCGGCCGGCGCCTGGAACTTCTGGCAGGCCAACGGCTGGTACTGATCAGCCCGAGCCCCACAGCACACACAAGGCGGCACCCCGCACCCCGGGGCTGCCGCCTTCGTCGTACCCGGACACGAGCACGAACGCCGGTGAGCGCGAGCGCCGCCGAACCCGTGGTGGACTGGCCTCCATGACCACGCAGACCGGCACACCACGCGACCCTGAGTCACGAGGACTGCGCCTCACCCCCGCGCTGTTGTCGCTGACCGTGGTCAGCGGGCTCATCGACGCGGTGAGCTACCTGGGCCTCGGCCACGTCTTCACGGCGAACATGACCGGCAATGTCGTGGTGCTCGGCTTCGCCGCCGCCGGAGCCCCCGGCTTCTCCGTGCCGCACACCCTGACCTCCCTGTGCTGCTTCCTGGCGGGCGCGGTGACCGGCGGACGGATCGCGGTGCGGTTCGGCGACGGCTCGCGCCGCAACTGGGCCCGGGGCACGTTCGCCGCCGAGGCGGTACTGACGGCCGCCTGCGCTGCCGTCGCCTTCGCCGCTCCGGGCGCCACCGCCACGGCGTACACCCTGATCGCGGTCACCGCCTTCGCGATGGGCCTGCGCAACGCGACCGTCCGCAGGCTCGGCGTGGCCGACCTGACCACCACGGTCCTGACGATGACGCTGACCGGCCTGGCCGCCGACTCCCGCCTCGGCGGCGGCGCGGGCCACAACTCCCCGCGCCGCACCGGCTCCGTGCTCGCCATGCTGGCGGGCGCCCTGCTCGGCGCGTGGCTGGTCCTGCACCACGGCCTCGCCATCCCGCTGCTGATCGCCGCACTCGGCCCGGCGACTCTCGCGGTGACGGCCTCCGGCCTGGAGTGACACCCCTCCGGAGCACCGGAAGCACGGCACGCAGGGCACGCGGGGCACGCACAGGACGCACGAGACGCACGAGACGCGGATGTGCCTACACCTACACCCGCACCCCGCACCCACTTCGCGGCCGTCGAACGGCGCCTACAACCGCTGGATGATCGTCCCGGTCGCCAGCCCTCCGCCCGCGCACATCGTGATCAGCGCGAACTCCTTGTCCGTGCGCTCCAGTTCGTGCAGCGCCGTGGTGATGAGCCGGGCCCCTGTGGCGCCGACCGGATGCCCGAGCGCGATCCCGCCCCCGTTGACGTTGACCTTCTCCAGGTCCTGTTCGAAGACCTGGGACCAGCTCAACACCACCGACGCGAAAGCCTCGTTGATCTCGACGAGGTCGATGTCCTTCAGGGACATGCCGGCCTTGCCGAGCACGGCCCGGGTGGCGTCGATCGGACCGTCCAGGTGGAAGTGGGGATCGGAACCCACCAGCGCCTGGGCCACGATCCGCGCCCGGGGCCGCAGTTTCAGCGCCCGCGCCATCCGCTTGGACGCCCACAGGATGGCGGCCGCGCCGTCGGAGATCTGGGAGGAGTTGCCGGCCGTGTGAACGGCCGTCGGCATCACGGGCTTCAGCCTCGCCAGCGCCTCCATGGACGTGTCGCGCAGCCCCTCGTCCCGGTCGACGAGCCGCCACATGCCCTGACCGGCCCGCTGCTCGTCCTCGGTGGTGGGCACCTGCACGGAGAACGTCTCGCGCTTGAAGCGCTCCTCGGACCAGGCGATGGCCGCCCGTTCCTGCGAGATGAGCCCGAGGGAGTCGACGTTCTCCCGCGTCAGGCCTCGGTGGCGCGCGATGCGCTCGGCCGCCTCGAACTGGTTCGGCAGATCGACGTTCCACTCGTCGGGGAACGGCTTGCCCGGACCGTGCTTGGACCCCGAACCCAGCGGCACCCGCGACATCGCCTCGATGCCGCAGCTGATCCCGACGTCGATGACACCCGCCGCGATCATGTTCGCGGCCATGTGCGAGGCCTGCTGCGAGGACCCGCACTGACAGTCGACCGTCGTCGCCGCCGTCTCGTAGGGCAGCCCCATCGTCAGCCAGGCCGTGCGCGCGGGGTTCATCGACTGCTCGCCGGCATGGGTCACCGTGCCGCCGACGATCTGCTCGACGCAGTCGGCGGGGATGCCGGTGCGGCCGAGGAGTTCACGGTAGGTCTCGCCCAGGAGATAGGCGGGATGCAGATTGGCGAGCGCGCCACCGCGCTTGCCGATGGGGGTCCGTACGGCTTCGACGATCACGGGTTCCGCGGCCATGGGGGCTCGTCCTCTCCTCAGGCCTGCCCGGCGGCCAGGCCCAGCTGACCCGCGCAGCGCGGGGCGTCCCGGCCCACCCACCGCGCAGAACTAGAACGCGTACCAGTTCTGCGTGCAGTTTGCTGAGCGAACCCCCCGCGCCGCAAGGGTCCTGCAGCTCCCGAAGTCGTGATCTGCACCAATCCCGCACGGAATTGAGGGGGCCGCACCTCTTGCCACTTGTAGAACCCGTTACTACCTTCTCCGCGATTCCCTGTTCCTGATGGACCGTCAGACACGTTCGCGGGAACGGGCCCTCACCACCGCAGGCACCACCGTAGGCGCGAGACCTGGAGTTGCCGATGCCCTGTCCAGCGCTGCCCGACGGGTTCGATTTCACCGACCCCGATGTGCTGCACCACCGCGTGCCCCTCCCGGAGTTCGCCGAGCTGCGCCGGGCCGAACCGGTCCACTGGATCCCGCAACAGCCCGGTGTCGCGGGCTTCGAGGACGACGGCTACTGGGCCGTCACCCGGCACGCGGACGTCAAGTACGTCTCGACGCACCCCGAACTGTTCTCCTCGTTCCTCAACACGGCCGTCATCCGCTTCAACGAGCACATCCAGCGCGAGCAGATCGAGGTCCAGCGGCTCATCATGCTCAACATGGACCCGCCCGAGCACACCCGGGTCCGCCAGATCGTGCAGCGCGGCTTCACCCCGCGCGCCATCCGCTCCCTGGAGGACGCGCTGCGCTCCCGGGCCGGTTCGATCGTCGCGAACGCGCTCGCGCAGGCCGGCCCCGACGGCGGCTTCGACTTCGTCACCCAGGTCGCCTGCGAACTGCCGCTGCAGGCCATAGCCGAGCTCATCGGCGTCCCGCAGGAGGACCGCGTCAAGATCTTCGACTGGTCCAACAAGATGGTGGCGTACGACGATCCGGAGTACGCGATCACCGAGGAGATCGGCGCCGACTCGGCCACCGAACTCATCTCGTACGCGATGAACATGGCCGCCGACCGCAAGCAGTGCCCGGCGAAGGACATCGTCAGCACGCTGGTGGCGGCGGAGGACGAGGGGAACCTCGCCTCCGACGAATTCGGCTTCTTCGTCCTGCTGTTGGCGGTCGCCGGCAACGAGACGACCCGCAACGCCATCACACACGGCATGCACGCCCTGCTCACCCACCCCGGCCAGTGGGACCTCTACAAGCGGGAGCGGCCGAAGACCACCGCCGAGGAGATCGTCCGCTGGGCGACCCCCGTCGTCGCCTTCCAGCGCACCGCGACCCAGGACACCGAACTGGGCGGGAAGCGGATCAGGAAGGGCGACCGCGTCGGCATCTTCTACTCCTCCGCCAACAACGACCCCGAGGTCTTCGAGAGCCCCGAGGTCTTCGACATCACCCGTGACCCCAACCCGCACCTCGGCTTCGGCGGCGGGGGCCCGCACTTCTGCCTCGGCAAATCCCTGGCCACCCTGGAGATCGACCTGATCTTCAACGCCATCGCCGACGCGATGCCGAACCTGCGGCTCACCGGCGACCCGCGCCGCCTCCGCTCCGCCTGGCTGAACGGCGTCAAGGAACTCCAGGTCAGCCACCTCTGACGGCGCGGCACGCTCGGGCCGACGGCCTCCCGGCGCCGTCGGCCCGTCCCGAGGGAGGCAGGGGCGATCCCCCCGCGCTCACCCCTGCCTCCCCCGAAGATCAGCCCGGCGTACGGCCCGCCACCGGGACCGGCTCGTTCGCGCCGGCCTCGACCGGTTCCATGAGGGTCCGGGGCCGCGGGCCCTGGAGGAGACAGGTCACGCCGAAGCCCGCGGCGACCACCGCCGCGCCGCCGGCCACGTCCAGGACCCAGTGGTTGCCGGTCGCCACGATCGCGGAGACCGTGAAGAACGGGTGCAGCAGGCCCAGCGCCTTCATCCACCACCTGGGCGCCAGGATCACGATGACGACCCCGCACCACAGGGACCAGCCGAAGTGCAGCGAGGGCATCGCCGCGTACTGGTTGGTGAGCTCGGTCAGGGTGCCGTAGTCCGGCTTGGAGAAGTCCTGCACGCCGTGCACCGTGTCGATGACACCGAGGCCCGGCATCAGCCGGGGCGGGGCGAGCGGGTAGAGCCAGAAGCCGACGAGGGCGAACAGCGTGGCGAAGCCGAGGGCGGAACGGGCCCAGCGGTAGTCGGCGGGGCGGCGGACGTAGAGCACGCCGAGGATGGTGAGCGGCACGCCGAAGTGGAAGGACTCGTAGTAGAAGTCGAGGAAGTCCCGCAGGAAGGGAACCCCGACCACCGCGTGGTTGACCCAGTGCTCGATGTCGAGGCGCAGGAACCTCTCGATGGCGAGGACCTGGGTGCCGTGGTGCTCGGCGGTGGCCCGGCCGCCCGCGTTCGTGCCTCCCGTCGCTGCGAGCCTGACCTGCTGGTAGGCGGAGTAGCCGACACGGATCAGGAGAAGTTCCAGCAGCAGGTTCGGACGGGTGAGGACCCGGCCGGGGAAGGGGAGCAGCGGCAACCGGTTCCACCGGGTGGGGACCGGCGCCGCGTAGGCGGTGGGGATCGGGGCCCGGTAGAACTCGGAGGTGCGCGACAGGAACGGGACGGCGGTGGCGGCGGCCAGCGCCGCGATCAGCGCCGCGTTGTCGCGCAGCGGGTGGAGCGCCGGCATGTCCGGCAGCAGCATCTTGGCCGGCAACGTCACGACGAGGAGGACGGCGACGGGCCACACGCGGCGGTCCGCGGTCTTCCGGCCGACCCGGCCGACGACCGCGAGCAGCACCCACAGCAGTTGGTGCTGCCAACTGGTGGGCGAGACGACGACGGCGACGCAGCCCGTCATCGCCACGGCGAGGAGCAGTTGCCCGTCACGCGCGTAGCGCACCGCACGCCGGAGTCCCACGAAGGCGACGGCCGCGCCGAGCGCCAGGAAGAGGCCGATCTCCAGCGGCCCGCTGAGGCCGAACCGAAGCAGCGCGCCGTGCAGCGACTGGTTGGCGAGGTCGTCGGCGTCCTTGCCGAGGCCGACACCCGCCAGATGGTGCACCCAGTAGGTGTTCGAGTCGTGCGGCATCACGGCCCAGGCCAGCCCGGCGAGGGCCGCGAAGGCGGTCACGGTGGACGCGGCGGCACGGCGGCGCCCGGTGAACCAGAGCAGCGGCGCGAAGAGCAGCACCGTCGGCTGGAGCGCCGCCGCGAACCCGATGAGGACCCCGCAGGCACGCTCCCCACGGACGGTGAAACAGCCGAGCAGGACCAGCAGGACCGGGATGATACTGGTCTGACCGAGGTAGAGGGCGTTGCGCACGGGGAGCGACAGCATCAGCAGGCTGATGGCGACGGGCGCCGCGAGCAGCGACGTACGCCGACTGACGGGGGGCGGCAGGGCGCGGGCCGCGATCAGGCCGAGGGCGACGACCAGCAGCAGGGTGCCGAAGGTCCAGCCCCAGCCGAGGGCCTGTTCGGCCGCCCGGGTGAGGGGTTTGAGGACGAGTCCGCCGAACGGGGTGCCGGTGAACCGCGTCGAGTCGTACAGCGAGCCCTTCACATGCAGTACGCCGTTGGGGCCGACCCAGGTCTCCAGATCCGTCAGCCGGTCCGCCTTGGGCGTACTGAGGACGGCGGCCACCTGGCGTACGGCGAGTATCGCGGCGATCGCCCAGAGCCCGATACGGAGTGCGCCCAGCCGTGCTCTCGTGGTCTGCGCCGCCCCCACGAAAGCGTTACCCGCTCGTCCGCCGTGCTCCACGTTCGTCACGCCCTGTCGGCCTCCCGCCCCATTGATCCTTGTGTGTTCCGTACATCCCATACGTCAGTCCATATCAGGACCCTATGGGGCGCACACCACCCCGTCGAGGGACGCGGGAAACCCCCGCTTCACCTGACGTCCGCCTCCGTTTTGTCCGAATGACGATAGTCCGGGAAGGGTCCGGTTCCCTTCCGGCCTCGCGACATGGATCACAGACACCCCTCCGGAACGAGGGTCCGGGCCACTCCGTCACGCCTGCGTACGCCGCCTTTATGTGCGCTGTGCCGCCGCCCGCACACCACACGTGACGGGGACGAACCGTCCTAAGGTCGCTTTTCGGCCCGCCCCGGCGAGCCAGGTCCGCCTCCGGGCGAGCCAGGTCCGCCTCCGGGCGAGCCAGGTCCGCCTCCGGGCGGGCCACCGGTCCGCTTCCGGGCGGACCCGTCCCTGTCCCCGACGAGAGGAAGGCCCTTGCCGACCCCGACCCCGACCGCGATCCCGACAGCCCCGGCCGCACCCGTCCCGGCCCCCGCCCGCCCGGCGGCCCCGCAGGAGGCCACCGTCATCGACCCCGCGCTCGTCCGGCGCGCCGTGAAGGCGGCGGCGCTCGGCAACGCGATGGAATGGTTCGACTTCGGTGTCTACAGCTACATCGCGGTGACCCTGGGGAAGGTCTTCTTCCCCTCGGGCAATCCGACCGCCCAACTGCTCTCGACCTTCGGCGCCTTCGCCGCGGCCTTCCTCGTCCGCCCGCTCGGCGGCATGGTCTTCGGCCCGCTCGGCGACCGGATCGGCCGCCAGAAGGTCCTCGCGATCACCATGATCATGATGGCGGCGGGCACCTTCGCGATCGGCCTGATCCCGTCGTACGCCACGATCGGGGTCGGCGCTCCGATCCTGCTGCTCGCGGCCCGGCTGGTGCAGGGCTTCTCCACCGGCGGCGAGTACGCGGGGGCCTCGACCTTCATCGCCGAGTACGCGCCGGACAAGCGGCGCGGCTTCTTCGGGAGCTGGCTGGAGTTCGGCACGCTGGCCGGATACATCGGCGGCGCGGGTCTGGTGACCCTCATGACCGCCCTGCTCTCCACGGACGACCTGCTCTCCTGGGGCTGGCGCGTCCCGTTCCTGATCGCCGGTCCGATGGGCATCATCGGCCTCTACCTGCGGATGCGCCTGGAGGAGACCCCGGCGTTCGCCGCGGAGCTGGAGAAGGCGGAGGCCGACCGCCCCAAGGTGCCGCTGCGCGAGATGATCGCCGGCCAGTGGCGCACCCTGCTGCTGTGCATGGGCCTGGTGCTGGTCTTCAACGTCACCGACTACATGCTGCTGTCCTACATGCCGAGCTATCTGACCAGTGAGCTCAAGTACGACGAGACGCACGGTCTGCTCGTGGTCCTCGGCGTGATGGCGCTGATGATGGTCGTGCAGCCCTTCGCGGGCGCCCTGAGCGACCGGATCGGCCGCCGCCCGGTCATCGCCGCGGGCTGCGCGGGCTTCCTCGCCCTGTCCGTCCCGGCGCTGCTGCTGATCCGCCAGGGCGGTCTGCTCGCCGTCGCGCTCGGCATGGGCGCCCTCGGCCTGCTGCTGGTCTGCTTCACCGCCGCGATGCCCGCCGCGCTCCCGGCCCTCTTCCCGACGCGGGTCCGCTACGGCTCGCTCTCCATCGGCTTCAACGTCTCCGTCTCGCTCTTCGGCGGCACGACCCCCCTGGTGGTCACGGCCCTCGTCGGCGCGACCGGGAACATGATGATGCCCGCCTACTACATGATGGCCGCGGCCGTCATCGGTGGCGTGGCCGTCTGGTTCATGACGGAGTCCGCCGGCCGGCCGCTCCCGGGTTCCGCGCCCGCCGTGGAACCCGCGCGCCGCTGACGTCGCGCGTTCCCCGCGCCCTGGCGCGGTCCGCCCGGAAGCCAGGTCCGGCGCGGACCCGCGCGGCGCGCATCGCGCTGGCACGCGCGGGCGTCGGCGGATAGGTTCGTCCCCGGAAGTCCTTAGCGCATCTAACTAGGCATATGAAAGGCCCGGTGCATGAGCGAGTCGCAGCTCTGGAACGACGTCGACGACCACTTCACCAACCTCCTGGCCCCCGCCGACGAGATCCTGACCGCCGCGCTGCGCGACAGCGACGCGGCCGGACTGCCGCGGATCAACGTGGCGCCGAACCAGGGCAAGCTGCTCCGGCTGCTCGCCGAGATCCAGGGCGCCCGCCGCATCCTGGAGATCGGCACGCTCGGCGGCTACAGCACGATCTGGCTGGGCCGCGCCCTGCCCGCGGACGGGCGGCTGATCACCCTGGAGTACGACCCCCGGCACGCCGAGGTAGCACGCGCCAACCTCGCACGGGCCGGCCTCGACAAGGTCGCCGAGGTGCGGGTGGGCCCCGCCCTGGAGTCGCTGTCGAAGCTGGCCGACGAGCGGCCCGAGCCGTTCGACTTCGTCTTCGTCGACGCGGACAAGGTGAACAACGCCCACTACATCGAGTGGGCGGTCCGGCTCACCCGGCCCGGCAGCGTGATCGTGCTCGACAACGTCGTCCGCGGCGGAGCGGTCGCCGACGGGGCGAGCACCGACCCGGGCGTGCGGGGCACCCGGGCGGCACTCGAACTGATCGCCTCGCACCCGAAGTTGGAAGGCACGGCGGTGCAGACGGTGGGCAGCAAGGGATACGACGGGTTCGCGCTGGCACGCGTGCGGGCCTGATCACCCGCCCCGCCCGCCGGTCGGGCGGCCGCCCGGTCGTGCGGCCGCCGGTGACTCGGCGCCCGTCGGCCCATGGCTCCCGCCTGCCCCGCCTCCGGCCTCACGGGGCGAAACGTCTAGGCCTCGTGATAGAAGCCCACGTTCACGGTGCGGGGGCCGGTGCGGTCCTGGATGACGATCTCGCCGGAGCCTCCCGACGGGAGCTTGGCCGTCCCACCGTACGGAAACGGCTGGGACGGCAGCCCCGCGAGGATGAGCACGACCTCGGAGGACGGCTCCGCGTGGGAGCCCCGAAGCCAGGTGACCTGCCAGGAGCCGTCCGGGCCGCACAGGAACTCCAGGTGGACGCGGGACACGAACAGCCAGTCGTCGGGGGTCGAGAGACGGCACACGGCCCGGTCCCTGCCCACCCGCAGCATGGCCCCGGGGTCGCTCGGCGCGTCGGCCATGTGCATCCCGGCCGTCGCACCGGCGTCCGCTCCGGACACCGAGGCCATGGTGAGTTCGAGCACGCGCGCTCCTTCGTGAGGTGCTGGTCCAATTGTCCTGGCGGGGAACGTGGTTGCCCCGCCGACGCCGCATGATAATTCGACCTTTCCCCTCGCTGTGTGACGTCCGGCACAATGGACGCATGACCGAGCGCAAGCCACCCGGCGTCAGCTTCGAGTCCTGGGTCGACAGACAGATCCACGACGCGGAGGCCCGCGGCGAGTTCACGGAGCTCCCCGGGGCGGGCAAGCCGCTGCCGGAGATCACCGACACCCCGTACGACGAACTCTGGTGGATCAAACGGAAGATGGCCCGTGAGGGGCTGTCGGTCCTGCCGCCCTCGCTCGCCCTGCGCAAGGAGGCGGAGGACGCCCTCGCGGCCGCCTCCGCGGCCCCCTCGGAGCGGACGGTGCGGCGGATCGTCGAGGACATCAACGCCAAGATCCGCGAAATGATGTTCAAGCCACCGCCGGGGCCTCCCCTCGGGCTCAAGCCGTACGACGTGGAGAAGATCGTGCGGGACTGGCACGCCGCGCGCGAGGCCCGGGGGGTCGGCGGCGGTCATCCCGAGGGGCAGACAGGCAACGGAGCCGCGTGAGGCCGCGGGGAACCACGGGAACGCCGGACGGAGTCCGGCCCGATTCCGCGGCACGAACCGCGCGACCGCGCACGGACTCGACGGCCCGTACGACACCGTGTGGAGCCCGCGACAAGCCCGTGCGGCGACTCGAAGCGCGTGAGGCCGCACGCACGCCGTGAGGCCGCGTCCCGGGGCATGGTCCGGGACGCGGCCTCACCTCATACGGAAGGTGTCCGATCACCTCGTTCGGGAGGTGTCCGAGCGGGCTCAGATCCGCAGGAGCCGCTCGGTCATCTCGCGGTAGTCCCGCAGGGCGAGCCGGAGCTGCTCCGTGTCGGAGTCCTTCGCCTTGCCCTCACCACCGGACTGCCAGGACGTACGCAGATCGCGCCGCCGACGGGTCACGGCTTCCGTGAACCGGCCCGCGAGCTCTTCCAGTACCTGGTCGGCCTCCTCCACCGCGGCCTGCGGACCGTCGACGAACCCGCCGACCGCGTGCCGCATCCGCAGCGAGAACTTGTCGTACGCGTCCAGCGGCAGCAACCCGTCCCGCCCGGCAGTATCTTCGGTACCCGTACCAGTACCAGTACCCGTGTTCGTGTTCGCGCGGCGCTCGCCGTCCGTCGGATCGCTCTTGGCGGGCGCTCCTCCGGTGTGACGGGGCACGGGACGCGGCCCGGGGTCGTCGGACGTGCGGGGTGCGGCGCCGACGCCGGTACGCCCCGTACGGTCGCCGCGCGCGGCATCCCTGGCCGGGCCCTCGTCGGCGTCAACACCCTTCGTTCCGAGGCCCGTCGTGACGGCCGGGGCTGCGGGCCGGACCGCCGTGCCGTCGCTGTTCCCGGCCCGGTCGCCCGGGGCGGGCTCGGCGGACGCGGGATCGACCTGGCCCTTCAGGGCCTCGCGGCGCGACACTTCCTCGGTCTCCTCCCGGTTCCCGCTCGCCCGGTCGTCCGGGGAGCGCTCGGCGGGTACCGGGGTCACACGGCCTTTCACGCCGGCGGCCTCGCGGGACGCGGCCTCGCGGGACGGGTCGCGCTCAGGATCCTGGTCTGACTTCATGGCACTCACCTTCTTCAACTCCCCTTCGCCTGGCGCCTGGTGAAGGACCAGGGCGAGTGGGAGCGAGTGTCGGGGGTGGAGTTCTCGGAATTCTCGGTGTTCTCGACGCGCTGGGTGCGCCCGCCGCTCTCGGTGCTCTGTGCGAGCCGTGCGCGCTCGACGCCGTCCGTCGTGTCCGCCGTGTCCGTCGTGTCCGCCGTCCGCGTCGCCGCTGCCGTCTCCGCGGGCTCGGTGCGCCGGGCGTCCTTGGTCATGCCGAACCGCCTGGCGCGCTCCGGGCGGGCCACCGGGGGCTCGCTCACGTCGTCCGTGTCGCGCACGTGGCCGGGCGAGCTGTCCTGGCGGGTCGGGGTCAGCAGGTCGTCGAAGAGGGCGCGGGCCTCCAGCATGGCCTCGCGCATCTGCTCGGTGTCGACGCCGCCGTTCTGGCCTCCGCCGGTACGGGCCAGCGCGGCGCGGTGCACCTGCCGGTAGCCGTGGACGTGGTGTCCGTGGTGGACGGAGAGCGCGGAGACCTGCTCCTCGTAACGGCCCTCGTCGGGGAACCCGCGGGCTCCGGCGAGTTCGCCGAGCAGTCGGTCCGCCTCGGCCACCGCTTCCTGGGGCGAGTCGACGAAGTGTTCCTGGGCGGCCGTCCAGCCGGCCGAGTACCGTTCCCTGGCCGCGGGTTCGAGCGGCTGCTCGCGCAATTCGCCGTGCCGCTTCACCCGTTCGGTGAGCTCGCGTTCGGCGGCCTGGGTGTCGCCGTCGTGCCGGGCGACGGTCCGGTCGTACTCCGGTCCGAAGCGCCGCCGCAGAGTGCGCCCGCCCGGCGGCCTTCGGGCGAAGAGGGTCAGGGCGGCCGCGACAACGGCAACGGCCGCCACAATGACGATCAGAGCGATGATCACGCCTGTGGACATGGGTGCCTTCCGGGGTTCTCGACCCAACGGGCCGGTTCCTGGACCGGGTTGCCCGGAAGCCGCTCCTCAAACGGCCCCCGGCGGCGCGACCGTCCCGACCCGGGAGCCGCCCGCCCGCCGGCACCCCGTCCCCCGCGCGCCCCGAGGACCGGCAACGCCCGCTCCTCGTCGAGCCGTTCGGCGGCTCGTTCCGCCGCCCTGATCCGGTTGCGCGCCCGGGGCGGCACCGCACGACAATGACCGGCGTGAACCGATCGACTTCCGGCACGCCGGCTTCCTGGAGCGTGGCTCCCGAACCCTTCGACTCCCCTGCCGCCGCCGCGCTCTGGCGGGCGTACTACACGGAGGTCAGCGACCGGTGGTACCTGCTGCACGAGGGGCGTACGACGGAGCCCGGCGAACTGGAGCGGGAGGTCGCCGCGGGAACGGGCCGCGAGTTCGCGCCGCCGACGGGTGCGCTGCTCGTCGCGCGGTACGGCGGCGAGCCGGCCGGCACGGCCGGGGTGCGGATGCTCGACGCCACGACGGGTGAACTGAGCCGGGTCTTCGTCCGCGGGGATCTGCGGGGCACGGGCGGCGCCTCCCTCCTGCTGGCGGCGGCCGAGGAGGCCGCTCGCCGGCTGGGAGCCCGGTGGCTGGTCCTCGACACCCGCGCCGACCTCGTCGAGGCGCGGGCGCTGTACGCCGGGCACGGCTACGAGGAGACCTCGGCGCACAATTCCGAGCCCTACGCCGAGCACTGGTTCCGCAAGGAGCTGACCGGCTGACGCTCAGCCCATCTCTCCCTCGGGCCGGCCGAGCAGCGTGCGCTCGTGGGGGCGTTCCGCGTCGGAGCCGCACATCTCCTCGTTCAGCTCTTCGACCAGTTGGGTGAGGTTCGTCGGCCGGTCCGGTGTCCACCAGTCGCCGAGGAGTTCGGCGAGGGACTCCTCGCGGGCCCCGGACAGGTGTCCGGCCGCCTCGCGGCCCTCGTCGGTCAGGACCAGGTCCACGCCCTCGCGGCGGACCAGCCGGCGTTCCTCCAGCTGACGGGCCGCCGCCAGGACGATGTGCAGGGGCACGGCGCTGCCCTCGGCGAGGAGAGCCGGCTCCGCCCACCCGTACTTCTTGATCCGCAGCAGCAGCCAGCTCGCCGCGGGCAGCAGGTCGTAGCCCGCGCGCGCGGTGATCGTCTCGTAGATCTCCCGGCGCCCCTCCCGGGTGCCGAGCACGGACAGCGCCCGGCACACCTCGTCGTACGAGGACCGTTCGACCGGGTTGCTGGCCAGGGTCTCCGTGACGTCGGGGGCCGTGACCGAGCCGCGCAGTTTGTCCTCGCGCAGGAACCAGGCCAGCACGAAACCCAGCAGGGCGACCGGGGCGGCGTACAGGAAGACGTCGGTGATCGAGGTCGCGAACGCGTGCAGGACGGGCGGCCGCAGATCGGCCGGCAGTTGGCCGATCCCCTTCGGGTCGGCCTTCAGCGAGTCCGTGGTGATGCCCGAAGGCAGTTGCTGCCCGCCCAGGGCCTTCGTCAGGTTGTCGCCGAGGCGGCTCGCGAAGACCGTGCCGAAGATCGCGACGCCGAACGAGGCGCCGATGGACCGGAAGAAGGTGGCCCCGGAGGTGGCGACGCCCAGATCCTCGTACGACACCGCGTTCTGCACGATCAGGACCAGGACCTGCATGACCAGGCCGAGACCCAGGCCGAAGACGAAGAAGTACACGCTCATCTCGCCCGTGCTGCTGTTCTCGTCCAGTTGGTGCAGCAGGAGCAGGCCGATGGCGGTGATCCCGGTGCCCGCGATCGGGAACACCTTCCAGCGGCCGGTACGGCTGACGATCTGCCCGGAGACCGTGGACGACAGCAGCAGGCCGAACACCATCGGCAGCATGTGCACACCGGACATCGTGGGCGACACACCCTGCACGACCTGGAGGAACGTCGGCAGATAGGTCATCGCGCCGAACATCGCGAAGCCCACGATGAAACTGATGATCGCGGACAGCGTGAAGGTGTGGACGCGGAAGAGCTTGAGCGGCAGGACGGGTTCGGCCGCGCGCCGCTCCACCACGACGAACGTGAGACCGAGGACCACGCCGACGATCGCGAGGCCGATGATCTGCGGCGAGTTCCAGTCCCAGGTGGTGCCGCCGAGCGAGGCCACCAGGACCAGGCAGGTGGCGACCGCGGCGATCAGGAACGTACCGAGATAGTCGATGACGTGCCGGGCCGACTTCCTCGGGATGTGCAGGACCGCCGCGATCACCACGAGCGCGACGACACCGACGGGAAGGTTGATGTAGAAGACCCAGCGCCAGCTGAGATGCTCCGTGAACAGTCCGCCGAGCAGCGGCCCGAGCACACTCGTCGCGCCGAACACCGCGCCGAACAGGCCCTGGTACTTGCCCCGTTCACGCGGCGGAACGAGGTCGCCGACGATCGCCATCGACAGCACCATCAGCCCGCCGCCGCCGAGTCCCTGCAACGCCCGGAAGCCGATCAGCTCGCCCATGTTCTGCGACATGCCGCACAGGGCCGATCCGATCAGGAAGATCACGATCGCCGTCTGGAAGAGCCTCTTGCGGCCGTACTGGTCGCCGAGTTTGCCCCACAGCGGGGTCGCCGCCGTCGAGGCGAGCAGGTACGCCGTGACCACCCAGGACAGATGCTCCAGACCGCCCAGGTCGCTCACGATGGTCGGCAGCGCGGTCGACACGATCGTCTGGTCCAGCGCGGCGAGCAGCATGCCGAGCAGCAGCGCGCCGATGGACACGAACACGCTGCCGTGCACCGAGTCGCGGGCGTCGGTCGCCGCCGCGGTGCGGCGCCGTACCGCGGACTCGCTCGTCTCCACGGACTCGTGCGGTCCGGACGGCCCGTCCGAGCCGCCACCGGTCGGCTCGTCCGCCCCTTCCGGCCCCCGGCCCGACGGCGTGTCCGACCCGTGCGCGTCCCCGGTCATGCGGCCTCCTTGAGCCCCGAGGGTCCCGGTCAACCTCCATCCTGAGCGGTGTGTCCGGTTATGGCCTGTCGAGGCGACCGGAATCCGCGATTCCGGGGGGCTGCTTGAAGGTTGTATGAAGGTCGTCCGGATAATCACTGGAGTTTTCAGGGGGGAGGGACCCACTCGTGACTGAACCGACCGGGCATGTCTGCCCCGAGTGCGCCGCACACCGGGCGCAGGACGGCACCCCGTCCTGCGCCTGCACCCGCAGGGCGTCCGACGCCCTGCGCGACCAGCGCACGGCGCAGGCCGCGGCGGCGGAGGACTTCGAGCCGCTGCGCATACGGCCCTACGTGGAACTGGGTACGGAGCAATCCGGGCATCCCGGAGGCGGCTGGGGGCCGGGCGTGAGCGCCGACGGCCACGGCCCCGCCGGAACGGCCGCGGGACCCTGGCACACCGCCCCGACGGCCGGAGAACCCTGGGCGGCCCCCGAAGCGGGCGGCTGGGCACCGGAGGGCGCCTCGGCTCCCCCGAGCGCCCACGGCCATGGAGCGCACCCGGCCGGCGGCGTGGCGGCCGGCGCCATGGACGGCGTTCCGCCGGACGGCGCAGTGCCGATGCCCCCCGCACCCGGAGAGGACGCGGCCGCCTCCACCATGCAGCTGGCCGCGATCCCGGCGGACGCGACCATGCGGCTCGCCCCCGTACCGGCGGCCCCGACCCCGCGGTCGATGCCCCTGCCACCGGAAGTGCCCATGCCGTCGGCGCCGCTGCCGGCCGACGCGACCATGCAGCTGAAGGCGCTCCCCTCGGACGCGCGCGCCACCGACGTCCGCCTCTTCCACGAGGGCTCGCGCTCCCAGGAGCCCGGACGGGTGGACTCGTCCTCCGACCGGCCCCGCCGTCGCCGGCGCACCGGAGTCCTCGCCGTCACCGGCGTCGTCGTGACGATGGTGGCCGCGGCGGGGGTCGCGAGCGGACTGCTCTCCTACGACCCTCCCTCACGGGACGGCGCCCAGCCGAAGGACGTCAGGGCGAGCGTGCCGGACGTGCTGTCCGACACGGCCTCCGCGGTCCCGTCGGCGAGCGCGTCCTCGACGGCGTCGACCTCGGCGTCCGCGTCCTCCTCACCGAGCACGAGCCCGTCGCCCTCGGCGTCCGAATCGGACACGTCGGCGAGCCCGTCCTCGTCCGCCACGGCGTCGCCGACTGCCGCCCGGCCGAGTCCGACGACGACCGCCACGGGATCCGTGGACTCCGCGGGCGGCGGCCCCGCCGTGGCGACCGGGCCCACCCTGCAGCGCGGCGACAGCGGGGCCGAGGTGACGGAGCTCCAGCTACGGCTGAGCCAGCTACGGATGTACATGCGCAACGCCGACGGCCAGTTCGACCGTCACCTCGAAGACGCCGTGCGCTGGTACCAGTGGGCGCGGGGCATCACGGGGGACCCCGCCGGGGTGTACGGCCCCGCCACGCGGAAGAGCCTGGAAGCGGAGACGTCGGAGCCGTAGCTCGCCCCTGGCGTTTCGCGGGTGGGGTCCGGTGGGTGGGTCGGGGCCCCGCCGGTACATCCGCCCGCATCCGAACGGATCCCACCGGCGTTTCGAGGTGGGCGTGGGTGCTGATCCGTCCGGCCTGCGGGCATTTGATGTACCGGCACGGCCCCTCCCGCGCGCGGCCGACTGCGGGTGCGTCGTGGCGACCCGTCCACACTTCGACACCGGCCGGGGGCTCAATCTCAGCCCCTCCGGCGTTTGCCTCCCCCTCGCCCCTCACCCTCCCCTGAGGGACCGGTGCCGGGCTTCAGCCGATGTGAAGGCGAACCGTCCCGTCCCCGACAACCTCGACCCGCACCTCGGTCAGATCACGTACGAGCGCGTCCGGCCGGTGGAACCCCGCGCGAGGACCGACCCCGACGACCCTCATGCCGGCGGCCCGGCCCGCCGCGATCCCGGCCCCGGAGTCCTCGAAGACGACACAGTCCTCGGGCGCGATCCCCAGCTCGGCAGCACCCTTGAGGAATCCTTCGGGATCGGGCTTGCTGGCGCCGACGGACTCGGCGGTGACACGTACATCGGGAAGTCCGAGCCCGGCGGCGGCCATCCGCCCGCTGGACAGCGCCACGTCCGCCGAGGTGACGAGCGCGTGCGGCACTCCGGCGAGGGAGGCGAGGAACTCCGGCGCTCCCGGAATCGCTACGACACCGTCCATGTCGGCGGTCTCCTCGGCCAGCATCAGCGCGTTGTCCGCGTGGTTCTGCGCCATGGGCCGGTCCGGCAGCAGCACCGCCATCGAGGCGTAGCCCTGCCTGCCGTGGACGACCTTCATGACCTCGTCCCCGTCCAGCCCGTGCCGGTCGGCCCAGCCGCGCCAGCAGCGTTCGACGACGACGTCCGAGTTGACGAGGGTGCCGTCCATGTCGAGAAGGAAGGCGCGGGCGGTCAGAACGGTGGGGGCCGTCGTCATCGGCATGCTCCAAGGCGCAGGCAGGGAGGTTCGACAACCTCTCCAAGAAACAAGGCGGCCCCGCCCGCCGGTCAGGGAGTGCGAACGGGAACCACTTTGTTCCCACACAATACAAAACAATCCCCCCTCAGCGCCACCGCCCCTGACCTGCCCCTCCCCACAACAAGAGAATCCCGAGGACCACACCACCGAACACCCACAGCAACGCCACACCAGCCCCCCCACCCGTACAGCGACACACCCACACCGGCACAACGCCCACACAGCGCCACAGCGGCCCGGCGGACCCGGCGCCGCACCCCAGCACCCCAGCACCCCAGCACCCCAGCACCCCAGCACCCCAGCGAGCGAACGGCCACGCGAGCCCGCAGCAACGCCCTGCCGTCCCGCACCCGAGCGCAGCCCGCAGACGACGACGTACAGAAGGGGCCGTGCCGGTACATCAAATGCCCGCAGGCCGGACGGATCAGAACCCACGCCCACCTCGAAACGCCGGTGGGATCCGTTCGGATGCGGGCGGATGTACCGGCGCGGCCCCGACCCACAACGCATCAGCCACGCACCAGGTGCCTGGCACCAGGCACCAAGCGCCGGCCGCCAGGCGCCAGCCACGTACCCCGCACCAAGCACCACCCCCGCCGAACGCCCGGAGGGCTACGCACCCGCGGAAACAAGCCACACCGGCCCCGCGAGCGCAGCGCCCCCGCTCAGCCCGCCACAGCCTCGTACAGGCTCCAGACCCCCAACCCCAGCATCAGAACCGCCGCCACCTTGGTGATCAGCGCCAGCGGCACCCGCTTCATCAGCGCCTTGCCGCCCACGATCCCCAGCCCGGCGACAGCCCACAGCGCCAGCACCGCACCGAGCCCCACCGACAGGGGATCGTCGTACCGCGCGGCGAGGTTCGCCGTCATGATCTGGGTGAGGTCGCCGAACTCGGCGACAAGAATGAGCATGAAGCCCGCCCCGGAGACCTTCCAGAAGGTCTGGTTCTCCGGCTTGCGGATCTCCTCCTCGTCCTCGCCCTTGTTCATCAGCAGCACCGCGGCCCCGCCGAGGAACAGGACACCGGTGACCGCGTGCACGATCTGCTGCGGCAGCAGCGTCAGCACGCTGCCCGCCGCGACGGCGAGCGCCACATGGACGGCGAACGCGGCGGCGACACCGGCGAAGACGTACGAGGCGCGGTAGCGCGTGCCGAGGACGAGGCCGGCGAGGGCGGTCTTGTCGGGCAGTTCGGCAAGGAAGACGACACCGAAGACGAGCGCCATCACGCTGAAGCTGATCAAAATTCCTCAATCGGTCGGGCTGCCCCGCCGAGAGTGTTGCGACTGCGCGTGCTGTGACTGCGCGACACCTCGGCACGGCAGCACACAGCGGCGCCCACACCGGGAGGCGCGGGCAGAAGCACCCACGCCGGAACAGCCCGGCACGGGCAAGTGCACTGCTTGCCGAAGGTCTCGCTGGCCGGCCTCGTGAACGAGGTCTGCCTCCGGGCGCCGGCTCAGACGAGCTGAGCAGTATGTCGACGGTCCGGCGAAGAGCTACTCCCCTTCTGCGCCGTTCATAGTACGCGACCCGCGAGACGGCCCCACAGGGGCGAAGGTCCCGAGGCGGTACGGGCGCCGCGAGACGACCCCGCGAGGGCGTGGACCCCGAGGACCGTACGGGACCCGCGAAACGGCCCATCGCACCGACGGCCCCGCCGGAAAATCCCGCCGCGCCGAAAGTTCTGCAATAAACCTTGTCATGTCATGTACGCGTCACTAGCTTCTAACCGCGCACTTACCTCCCGGCAACACGACGCCGCGAGCATTCGTTCGCTCGCTCCAACGCCCCCACACCCCAAGGGAGTTCGCATGCCAAAGGTCTACGCGCGTCGACGGCTGAGCATACTCGCAGCCATCACGGGTCTGATAGCCATGGCCGGCGTTTTCAACGGCCCGACCGCCTCCGCCGCCCTCCCCACCCCGGTCAGCGCGGCCACCGCCCGTACCTACCTGGCCTCCCTCACCGTCGCGACGGAGAACCGCACCGGCTACGCCCGTGACCTGTTCCCCACCTGGATCACGATCAGCGGTACCTGCAACACCCGTGAGTACATACTCAAGCGGGACGGCTCGAACGTCGTCACCGACTCCGCCTGCGCGGCCACCAGCGGAAGCTGGTACTCCGTCTACGACGGCGCCACCTGGACCGCCGCCTCCGACGTCGACATCGACCACCTCGTACCGCTCGCCGAGGCCTGGGACTCCGGAGCCAGCGCCTGGACCACGGCCCAGCGCCAGGCCTTCGCCAACGACGTGACGCGGCCGCAGCTCCTCGCCGTCACGGACAACGTGAACCAGTCCAAGGGCGACAAGGACCCGGCCGAGTGGATGCCCTCGCTCAGCTCGTACGCCTGCACCTACGTCCGAGCCTGGGTCCAGGTGAAGTACTACTACAACCTCAAGGTCGACTCCGCGGAGAAGTCCAAGCTGAGCTCGGTCCTGAGCGGCTGCTGAACCGCATCCGCGCCGCCGGCCGGCGACCGCCGGTCCCCAGAGTTCCGGAAGCCGCTCCCCCCACCGCGTTCCCGCGGTCTCCGGAACCTCCCCACCGGCCTCCGTCGTTCCGTACCGTACGGGGCGACGGAGGAGGGGGATCATCATGGCGGAGCTGCGCCTGGGACCGCTGCTGAGGTACGTGGACGGCTCGTCGGCGACCTTCTGGGTCGAGGCGAGCCGCCCGTGCACCGCCGAGGTGCGCTGCGCGGACGGCGCCCGCGGAACGGGCCGTACGTTCCAGATCGCGGGCCACCACTACGCGCTGGTGCCGGTGAGCGGGCTGACACCGGGCACGGCCACCGCGTACGAGATCCTGCTGGACGGATCGGCCGTGTGGCCGCCGCCGGACTCGCCCTTTCCCCCCTCGGTCGTCCGCACGCCCGGGAGCGACGACGCCACCGTCCGCGTCACCTTCGGTTCCTGCCGCTGGGCGGCACCGCCCGCGGACGAGAGGGACCCGGTCGGACCCGACGCCCTGGACACCCTCGCCGCCCGGCTCGCCTCCGCCCCGGACGGCGAACGCCCGGACGTGCTGCTGCTGTTGGGCGACCAGGTGTACGCCGACGAGGTCTCCGGGACGACCCGCGCGTGGATCGCCGCCCGTCGCGGCCTGGTCGATCCCCCGGGCCACCAGGTCGCGGACTACGAGGAGTACACCCGGCTCTATTACGAATCCTGGCTCGACCCCGAGATCCGCTGGCTGCTGTCCACCGTGCCCAGTTGCATGATCTTCGACGACCACGACGTCATCGACGACTGGAACACCAGCGCCGCCTGGCTCAAGGACATCCGCGCGACCCCGTGGTGGCGCGAGCGGATCCTGAGCGGGCTGATGTCGTACTGGGTCCACCAGCACCTGGGCAACCTCTCCCCCGGCGAGCTCTCCGAGGACCTCCTGTACGCCGCCGTACGCGAGACCCCCGACGGAACGGACGTGCTGCGCGCCTTCGCGGCCCGGGCCGACGCGGACCCGGCCACGGTCCGCTGGAGCTACCGCCGCGACTTCGGCCGGACCCGCGTCCTGATGCTCGACACCCGCGCGGCCCGCGTCCTGGACGAGAAGCACCGCGCGATGCTCGACCCCGGGGAAGCGGCCTGGCTGCGCGAGCAGGCCCTGCAGGCGCCGGATGCCCGGGACCATCTCCTGATCGGCACGTCCCTGCCCTGGCTGCTGCCCCCGCTGATCCACCACGCGGAGACCTGGAACGCCGCGCTGTGCCGGGGTGAACGGGGAGAGCGCTGGGCGCGGTTCGGCGAGCGGTTGCGCCGCAGGGCCGATCTGGAGCACTGGGCGGCGTTCCCGGAGTCCTTCGAGGACCTGGCGGAGCTGATCGCCGAGGCCGGCACGGGCGAACACGCGCCGGCGACGGTGTGCGTGCTGTCGGGGGACGTGCACCACGCCTATGTCGCCGATCCGGTCTGGGCCGACCCCGCCCAGCAGCCCACCGCCCGGGTTCTCCAGCTGACCTGCTCCCCCGTCCACAACTCCATCCCGCGTGCGATACGGCTCGGCTTCCGCTTCGGCTGGAGCCGTCCGGCCCGGCTGCTCGGCGGCCTCTTCGCCCGGCACGGCCGCTACGGGCGCCCGGCGGTCGACTGGCGGAAGACCGGCGGCCCCTGGTTCGGCAATCAGCTGATGACCCTGACGCTGCGCGGCCGTTCGGCCTCCCTGCGCCTTGAACAGGCCCGGGAGACCCGGAGCAGCGGCGGTGACCTCGCGAGGGGCGGCGCCCGTCTGACAACGGTGCGGGATTCCGTGATCACCCCGGAATAGAGCCGCCGGAGGTCCGGCAGGCCAGGCCTGTCCGGCTACCGGAATCGGAAGTGCGACGGACCGCCGACGGACCGATCGCCCGGCCGACGAGGACATTCGGTCACGCTTTCGAGCGCCGACGCCGTGGCGCGAGCCGTTCCACGTGCGACGACGACCGAAGCGGAACCGGAAACGGAAGTCCGGCCATGGCTGAATGTTGAACTTGCAAGCACAGATTAGGCGCACCTAACCTTGGTGACTCACTCGGTTCCGTCCCACGGTCCGGCCCGCCCGGACCGAACCAGACCGAAGGAGTTCCCCCACATGACCGGACGCCTCGACAGCGCCCAGCCGTACGCCATCGCCCTGTTCCGGATCGTCGTCGGCCTGCTCTTCGCCGCGCACGGCGCCGCCTCGCTCTTCGGCGTGCTCGGCGGCGCGATGGGCACCGCCGGCGGCACCATCGACGCGGGCACCTGGCCCGGCTGGTACGCGGCCGTCATCCAGCTCGTCGCCGGGGCGCTCGTGCTCCTCGGCCTGGGCACCCGCGCCGCCGCGTTCATAGCCTCGGGCTCGATGGCGTACGCCTACTTCGATGTCCACCAGTCGGCGGCCCTCTGGCCGATCCAGAACGGCGGCGAGCTCTCCGCGCTGTTCTGCTGGACCATGCTCCTGCTGGTCTTCACCGGCTCCGGCGCGCTCGCCCTCGACCGGCGGCTCTTCGCCCGCACCTCCCCCGCCTCCGAGGAGGAACGGGCCGCGCGGCCCGTCACCGCCTGACCCCCGCACGAAAGCGCCCGCCCCCGCCCCACGGAGGCGGGCGCCGTCGCGTCCGGGCCGCTCGTCCCGACGGCGGGGCCGGGCACGCGGATCACCGCCCGAGCCCATGGCGGACGGTGGACATAGGCGCACACAGCGGAAATCGACGCCCCGCCGGGTACCGGAGCGTGCGGGCGCGGGAACGTGACGTGACCGACACATGCGCCCCCCGAGGATCTTCTGTCCCATCCGCGGCGTACGCTGTATGGCTGTCACAGGCCGTCCCCCGCCCCTCCCCCGGGAGTCGCGGCTCGGTCGTGCTCACGGGGGATTCAGGGGAGAGTTTCGGGTGCTGGAGAGTGTGGGGGCGCTGACGGGCAGCCCATGGATCTACGCGGCGGTGGCCGTGTCCGTCCTTCTTGATGTGTTCCTGCCGGTACTGCCGAGCGGCGTCCTGGTCATCACGGCCGCGACGGCCGCGGCCGGCTCCGCCACCGGTGCCGTTCCGCACGCCGTGCCCGACATCGCGGCGCTCACCCTCTGCGCGGCCACGGCCTCGGTCCTCGGCGACCTGGTGGCGTACCGCCTCGCCTGGCGCGGCGGCGACCGCCTGGATCGCGCCATCGCCCGCTCCCGCCGCCTGACCAAGGCGCAGGAACGTCTCGGCGAGGTCCTGGCCCGTGGCGGCGGGGCCCGCGGCGTGCTCGTCGTCGTCGCCCGTTTCGCCCCGGCGGGCCGCTCGGTCGTCTCGCTCGGCGCGGGCGCCGCGCACCGCCGGGTCCGCGAGTTCCTGCCCTGGTCCGTCCTCGCCGGACTGGCCTGGGCCGGTTACAGCGTGGCCCTCGGCTACTTCGGCGGCCAGTGGCTGGGCGCCACCTGGCTCGCGACGGGCGTCTCGTTCGGGGCACTGTTCGTCGCGGGAGCGGGCGCGGCCTACCTCGTACGCCGACCCGCGACACGGGAACCGGCCACCAGCGCCTGAGCCGCGGCCCGCGGGGACGTGCCGCGGACCACACGGACGTACGGGCCGCGTGACTGCGGATGCGGAGCCCGGGGCCGGGGCGCGGGACGCCGGGCCGACGTCCCGCGCCGCACGGATCGCGGGCCACGCGGGCGCCCGCGTGGCAGGTGCGGGGCGCGGGCCTGGGGCCGCGCGGACGGTGTCCGGGACCCCGTGCCGCGCGCCGGGCTAGCCGGCGCGCTGGGCCGTGGCCCCCCGGACCTCCAGGCTGTCCAGCAACTCGGCGGTGGCCGCCGCGACCGCCTCGACGGCACGGTCGAAGGCCTCACGGTTGTGGGCGGCCGGGGCGCGGAACCCGGAGACCTTGCGGACGTACTGCAGGGCGGCTGCGCGGATCTCCTCCTCGGTCGCCTCCTCGGGGATCGCGGGCGGGCGAAGGGTCTTGATGCTGCGGCACATGACTCCAGTCTCGCGCGTCCGGCGCCGTCAGGGTCACCGGTCGCGGAAGAGTGGCCCGACGGCCGGGAATACCGCCGCCCGTTCCTCTGATTGAGCGGAGCATGACCTCAATGGAGATCACCTACGTCGGCGGTCCGACCGCCGTCATCGCGATCGGCGGCCTGCGGCTTCTCACCGACCCGACCTTCGACGCTCCCGGCGAGTACCCCGTCGGCGCACGGAAGCTGGTGAAGACCGCCGGGCCCGCGCTGCCGGCCGAGAAGGTCGGCTCCGTCGACGCCGTCCTGCTCTCCCACGACCAGCACCCGGACAACCTGGACACGGCAGGGCGCGGGTATCTCCAGGGCGCCCCGGTGACCCTGTCGACGGCGTCGGCGTACGAGCGGATCGGCGCGCCCGTACGGGCCCTGCGCCCCTGGGAGTCCGTCGAGCTGGCACGTCCGGACGGCGGAGCGCTGCGTGTGACGGCCGTCCCGGCGCAGCACGGGCCCGACGGCTCGCTGCCCCTCGTGGGAGAGGTGACCGGCTTCGTGCTGTCCGGGGAGGGACTGCCCAAGGTGTACGTGAGCGGGGACAACGCGTCCCTGGACGTCGTACGGGAGATCGCGGACCGGGAGGGCCCCTTCGACGTGGCCGTGCTGTTCGCGGGGGCGGCCCGCACCCCGCTGGTGCCGGACGCCCCGCTGACCCTGACCAGCGAGGACGCGGCGCGGGCGGCGGAGATCCTGGGCGCGGCCCGGGTCGTGCCGCTGCACTTCGAGCACTGGGGCCACTTCACACAGGACGGTTCGACCCTGACGAAGGCGTTCGCGGAGGCCGGGCTCACGGACCGGTTGCGACTGCTGGAGCCCGGGGCCTCGGTACGGGTTCCGTAGCCGCGCCCCGCCTCTAGCTCACCGCAACATCCAAGCAAATCCTTGGATTTGGGCAAGGTTCTCCGAGGATTGACTCGGGTGACCGCCTCTTGTGATCATCGCCGGGGCCCCGCTCGGGGCCCTGGGCGGAGGAGCGAGGACCTATGGCGAACGACGGGCTGACGGTGGCTGTGCTGGGTCCGGGCGGGGTCGGCGGGCTGCTGGCCGCGCTTCTTTCCCGCGCCGGCCACCGGGTGATCTGTCTCGCCGGGGACGAGACCGCGCGGACGCTGGCGGCGGACGGCATCGAGGTGCGCAGCGGCCGCTTCGGCGACTTCACGGCCCGGGTGGAGGCGGACACCGAGCTGCGTGAGCCGGTCGACGTGTGTCTGGTCGCGGTGAAGGCGACGGCCCTGGACTCCGCCCTGCAGCGCGTCCCGGCGAAGGCCCTGGGCGAGGAGGGGCTGGTCGTCCCGTTCCTGAACGGTGTCGAGCACCCGGCACTGCTGCGCGAGCGCTACCGCCCCGAGCAGGTGGCCCCCGCGGTGATCCGGGTGGAATCGACGCGGATCGCTCCCGGAGTGATCGAGCACGGCAGCCCGTTCGCCGAGGTCGACCTGACCGCCGACACGGCGCCCCGAGCGCGGGTCGACGCGCTCACCGGAGCCCTGGAGTGGGCCGGGGTAGGCGTCCGGGTCCAGGACGACGAGGCGGCGGCCCTCTGGGCGAAGATGGCGTTCCTCGCGCCGTTCGCACTGCTGACGACGCGGTACGGGGTGCCGGTGGGCGACGTACGAACGCTGCACCGTGGGGAGTTGGCCGCCCTGGTCGAGGAAACGGCGGCGGTCGGCCGCGCCTGCGGCGCACCGGTCGATGCGGCGGCCGCCCTCGCCCGCTACGACGCCTTCCCGGCAGCGACCAAGTCCTCCATGCAACGTGACGCCGAGGCGGGCCGCACCCTCGAACTCGACGCGATCGGCGGCGCGTTGCTGCGAGCGGCGGAGCGGACCGGGGTGCCGGTACCGGTGGCCGGCCGACTGGTGCGCGAGCTGACACCGGCCACCGGCACGGACCACTGACGGCGAGACGACACGACGGCGAGACGGTGTCCGATGGCATCCGAGGCCTATGGAACCGGAGTTGCGCCCTGGTGACATCCGGGACCGCGAGGCGGAGAGGGCGCCCGATCGCGTCCGGGGCGGCAAGCTCGGCCCGTGCGGTGAAGCAGAGCGGGTGCGGTGAGCGGGGCTGCGGGGGTGGCCGGGGCGACTGCGGGCATCAGTCCTCTGCCGTTGTTCCGGCGCCCGCGCAGTACCGGGTCACCGTGTCGGCGAAGGCGTGGGCGACGGGTGACAGGGCGTCCCATCGCCGTACCGCCCAGCCGACCGTGAGCGGCGGCAGCGCCGGCACGGGAAGGAAACGGAGGTCTGGGCGTCCGGGCCCGCGCAGGCCCGGCAGGGCGGGCACGACAGCGTGGCCGAGGCCGAGTTCGGCGAGCAGGATCGCGGTGTCCCAGTCGGCGACGCTGGTGTCGGAGGCGCCCAGGGGTATTCCCAACTCCCGGTAGGCGGAGTCGAGATGGGCGCGCGAGGTGGAGTTCTCCGGCAGTCCGACGATCCGCAGGCCGGCCAGCTCCTCCGCCTCGATCCGCTCCCGCCCGGCGAGTTCGTCGTCGGCGCGTACGGCGAGCACCCAGGGGAGTTCGGCGACAGCCCGTTGCTCGACTCCGCGCACGGGCGGCCCGAGGGTGATCCAGGCGAGGTCGAGGCCGTGGTCGGCGAGCGCGTCGAAACAGCCCCGACTGGAGTTCTCGGTCTGGAACTCCAGGCTCACCTTGGGGTATTGCCTCCGGAACGCGACCACGGCCTCGGCCATGAAGTGCCGCACGGTGGTTCCGCCGGTGGCGATCCGCACTGTCCCGCCGCCCCCGCGCGCCAACTCGTCGAGCCGGCGCAGCGCGAGGTCGAGGCCGGCGATCCCGTCGGCGGCGGCCCGTTCGAGGACCCGCCCCGCGCGGGTGGGCACCACCCCGCGGGACTGCCGCTCGACGAGCCCGACCCCGACCTCTCGTTCCAGCCGGCGCACGTGCTGGCTCACCGCCGACTGCGTACAGCCCAGCTCCCGGGCCACGGCGCTCAGGCTCCCGGCCCGGCAGACGGCGACGAACACACGAAGATCATCCAGGGTCACGGACCCCAAGGTAGCGCCGGCCCTCGGGAGTCGGCCGCTCAGGCCCGGGTCTTGTCGAGCAGCTCGACGATCTCGTCGGTCGTGCCGCTCTCGCCGAGGCGGGGGAAGATCCGCTCGACGCTGTTGCGGTGCGTCTCGGGGTCGAGGTCGGACATGGCGTCGGTGGCGAGGGTGACGTGGTAGCCGTGCTCGTGGGCGGCGCGGGCGGAGGACTCCACGCCGATGCTGGTGGCGATGCCGGCCAGCACGATCTGGGTGATCCCGCGGCGGCGCAGCTGCAGGTCGAGGTCGGTGCCGTAGAAGGCGCCCCAGTTCCGCTTGGTCACCGTGATGTCCCCGGGGTGCCCGGCCAGTTCGTCGACGATGACGTCCCAGCCCTCGGGGAAGGCGCCGCCGCGGCTCGGGCCGTCGATGCGGCCGCGCAGGGCGTCCGCGCCGTCGGCGGCGGCGGTGACCCGTACGAGGACGACCGGGAGATCGTGGCCGCGGAAGGCGTCCGCGAGCCGGACGGACCGCTCCACGACGTCGGCGGCGGCGTTCGGGGCGAGGCCCGGGTTGCCGACGATGCCGTGCTGGAGGTCGATCAGGACGAGCGCGGTACGGGGGTCGAGCGTGGTGACTGCCATGGTCAGGCCTTTCGGGGTGCGAGATCGCGAAGGGATCGGTCGACGAGGGTCGCCGCCAGGAGCAGCACTGCTCCGGCGAGCATGAACAGGGCCAGATGGTGCAGGCCGCCGGTGTCGGCGCCGTGCGTGAAGAAGGCGGCGTCGGCCGCGGAGGCGGCCATCGCGCCGAGGTAGGTGAAGGTGCGCAGCAGTCCGGCCGCGGAGCCCATCCGGGCGGCGTCGGCCTGCCGGTACAGGGCATTCTGATTGGCCAGGCCATTGAGACCCTGCGGAACACCCATGAGGGCGCCGACGCCGGCCAGCAGCCAGATCGCGCTGTCCGCGTTCAGGGTCAGCAGCACCACGCATCCGGCGATCTGGACCAGACTCCCGACCACCAGCTTGCCGCGGACGGCTTCCCGTCGCCCCGTGAGCCCGGAGACGAGGAGTCCGCTCAGCGACAGGGGCAGCAGGACGAGCCCGGCGCCGGCCGCGTGCAGCCCGTGCCCCTCCTCCATCCACTGGGTGAACCCGTAGAGGAAGGCGTAGGCGGTGGTGTAGCTGAGGAACTGGCGCAGGAAGGTGGCCAGCATGGGCCCGTTGCCACCGAGCACCCGCAGGTCGATGAACGGTTCCGGAATCCGGAGTTCCCGCCGGGCGAAGCCGCACCCGGCGGCGAACGCGAGTACCGGCAGATACCAGTCGGCGGCCCGCGGTCTCATCAGGAACAGCATCAGCGAGACGAGCAGGGCGGTGAACAGTGCCATGCCGACCAGGTCGACGCTCCGCGCGGCGGACGGGTGCGGGCGGTCCCGCGTCGCCGGGTCCGCCGTCGGCTTCGTGACCTTGGGCAGCCGTAGCGATCCGAGGACCAGGCAGGCCAGGGACAGGGGCACGTTGACGAGGAAGATGGTGCGCCAGCCGCCCGCGCCGATGAGCAGGCCGCCCAGGGTTGGGCCGACCACGGCGACGGTCTGGGCGGAGACGGCGAGCGCGGTCAGCACACCGGCCGGGCTGTTCCGTCCGGTGCGTTCGGCCTCGCTGCGGGTGAGGTGCATCGCGGCGGGGTACGCGGCGGAGGTGCCGAATCCGAGCAGTACCCGGGCGGCGACCAGTGCGCCGAGGTTCGGGGAGAGGGCGCCGAGGAGTCCGGCGACGCCCACCATGGCCGTACCGGCGAGGTAGAGGCGTCGGGGGCCGTACAGGTCGACGAGCCGTCCGATGACGGGCTGTCCCACCGCGGTGGCGAGGTAGAGCCCGGAGACCAGCCACGCGGTCTCCGCGGGCGACGCTCCCAGCGCTCTGCCGATCGGCACCAACGCCACCGCGATCATGGAGGAGTTGACCGGGTTCAGCACGGACCCGAGGACCATCGGGGCGATCAGCCGGCGGTCGAAGCGGTCGGGCGGGCGGTGGCGGGCGGGGGTGAGGCGCTGCTGGAACCAGTCCCGGAGCGTGGGTATCACGACCGGGTGAGCCGTTCCAGGAGGGTCATCGCCTCGATGATCGTCTGCCGCTCGTCCTCCGTGCACCGCTCCTCGAAGGCCCGGGCGAGCCACTCGGAGCGGGCCTGCCGGGTGCCTTCGACGCGCTCGCGCCCGGCGTCCGTGAGGGTGACCAACTGGCGCCGGCCGTCCCCGGGGTCCGGGTTGCGCTGAATGAGCCCGTACTGGTCGAGGGCCGCGAGCGTGGCGGCCATCGACTGCGGTCGCACTCCCTCGACAGCCGCCAGCGCACTGGCCGTCGCGGCCCCGCTCTTGCTCACCAGGGTGAGCGCGGAGATCTGGGAGGGTGTGAGGTCCTGCGCCTCGGAGACCTCGCGGATCCGCCGCCGGAGCAGGCTGAACGCGACCCGCAGATCCTGCGCGGCACGCGCCGCGGAATCCGAGACGCCCGCATCGCTCCGTCGGTTGCCGCTCTGATCCATAGGGCCACCGTAGATCGCTCAGCCGAAACTGTCCAGTTGAGACTGTGCAGTTTCACCTGGGCAACTTGTCCGGACGCGGAGAGGCACGCTCGCCTGGAACGGGGGGCCGTGACGGCTGGACACGGGGGGCCGTGACGGCCGGGCGCGGGGAGCCGCGACGCCCTGGCGCGAGCGAGCGTGACGGCCTGACGCCGGGAGCCCCGGCACCCTGGCGTGGGGGCCCCGGCACCCTGGCGTGGGGGGGCCGTGACGGCCGGGCGCGAGGGGCCGTCACGGCCGGAGGCGGGGAGCCGCGACGCCCGACGGGGCGAGCGCAACCCAGGGCGGAACTCAGGGGATAGGCCATTCCCGCAGGCCACACGCCACACGAACGCCCGTTCGGAACACCCGTTCGCGTGAAGTCCCAGAAGGAGCTCGCATCGCAAAATCGAACAGGCGTAGCATTGCCGTGTGGCTGTGACCTACGACTTTCCGAGTGACCTCCTCGCCGGTCAGGAGGAGCTGCATCAGGTCCGGGCCGAGCTACTGGCCCTGCTGAAACGGCTCCCCTGGTCGGTGGAACCGCTGGACGGCTTCAGTGACACCGGCGGCTGGCGCAAGGTGGAGCGCCCCGCCTCCCCCGGCTGGACCGCGGACGAACAGGCCGAGGTCGAGAAGCTCCGCCGACGCGAGTTCGAGCTCACCGTGTTCGTCTCCGGCCACCGCTTCTGGTCGGAGGTCGCCTCGCCGGACAAGGTCGACGCACGGATGCGCCTGAAGCACACGCGCGACACCTGAGGGCTGTCCCGGCCCGCCCCAGCGCAATGCGCCCGCCGCGCTCGTCCTCGAACCGGACGACTGCCACCGCCTGGAACACGAGGACGGCGACGTGATGCGCCCATGGACGATCGTCGGCCGCGACGACCACGCCGGCGACACCCAAGGCGCGAACGACGGATACGGCCCATAACCACGGCCAGGGCCAGGACCAGGCCCACGACCACGGCCGCCGATAAGGACACCCCCGACACCACCGGTTGGAGCTGGCTGCCGAGGTTGCCGGGGTTGCCGCAATTCACTGCCGTAGGGACTGAACGCCGCCGCCCAGCAGGGATGCTGGGCGGCGCATCGTCCTGGATCAGCTTGCGTCTATCTGCCAGGCGATCATGCCGGCTGACCCCTTGGCCCCGTCGACATCGATGTGTACCGGCTTGTGCCACGTGATCCGCTGCTGGACCACGGACTGATCACACGGCACCCTGGCCTCCGTGCCGGCGCTCGCCGGTACGAATGTCAACTGGACGCTGCCGCTCCCGAAGCAGACCAGGTCGAGCCTGTAGGTCCTGCCCTCGCTCAGGGTGGGCTCGGTGTGGATTCCGTCGTGCACCCGCTCGACTCCGGCCTCGACCATTTTCCCGCTGTGGACAGCGGCCAGGGCCGCCTGGGCCTGCTCGGTGAGCTTCTCCACGGACGACGCAGTTGCGGTCGTGGACTCGCCCGGCCCGGACCGCGACGGCGGAGAACTGACGGCCTTCCCCTCACCGCTGTCGGACGTGCACGAGGCGAGCAAGGATGCCGACGCCACCACGGCGCACGCGGCAAGCCAGGCCCGGGCATTCGAGACCTTGTGTCCCGCAGTGGCAGCGCCCGTCATGACGCGCCTTGAACCGATGCCCATGTGACACCTTTCCGGTGGACCGCCCCCGTGACGATCGAGCACTCGGACACTAGGCAGAGATCACGCACGCGCCCATCACATGACCGATTTCCTGAGCAGCACTTGAGGATCCGACGAGCGCCGACGCCGACGTCCACCCGGAAGCGAAATCGCAAAACCGGACCGACGGAGTCCCAATTACCCCACCAGGCCTGCGAATTGCGGACGAACGATCTGACCCTCTCGACGCGAACTGTGGGCGGCCGGTCGTTGAAGGCTGCCGAGCTGGCCACTTGCGCGTCCGGGACCGATACCAGTCGACCACGGTCGCGGTGGTTGCCGCACTCCGCTGCCGAACAGTCGCGACTGAATCAGCACGGAGAGCCCAAGTGGCCATATCCCTGGCCTCCGTTGGCCTCGGACGGCCCGACGGAGGCGGGAGGGTTCAGGAGTCGTTGCCGAAGTGCTCGCGGAGATCGCGCGTGACCGCGGACATGACGGTCGTCGGATGGTCAGTTACTGAGCGCCAGCCTGATGCCGATGACCGTGCCGGTGATCCGGTCGAGTACGCGGCGCGCCTGGGGCTTGCGGAGCCAACCGTGCAGGATGCGAGCGAAGCCGATGAGGACGTGCACCGTGGTGAGCAGGAGGCCCGTGGTGAAGTGGTCCGCGCCCGGAGGGATGAACTGGGGCAGGACGGCGACGTAGAAGGCGCCCATCTTCGGGTTGAGGAGGTTGGTGAGTGTTCCCTGCCGCCAGCCACCGGTGACCGTTTCTTCGTCGGCACCCGCGGTGGTGCCCATCGGCGGAGCAACTTCCGGCGGATCCGGCTCCGCGCGCTCGCCGACTACGTGGACGGCCAGATCAAGAAGGTGAAGCGGCCTCCCCGCGACCCATCTGGCACGTGACTGGCACGGCGGCACCGAACAGCCGAAAAAAGGATCAAGGCCCACGCCGCCGGATTCCTACCGGCTGACCTGGGCCTTGTTCGTGTCCTGAGACTGGTGGGCGCGGACGGTTTCGAACCGCCGACATCCGCCTTGTAAGGGCGGCGCTCTACCACTGAGCTACGCGCCCAGGACGAGTCGACAGCCTACATCGCCCGGGGGCATGCCCCGCAAACCCGTATCCGGCGAGTGGGTGGCGGGGTGGCCCGGGGGTTATCCCCACCTCCGATCCGGGAGCGGCCCGGATCGTCCCGGGCTCCGTGGATGCCTACCGTCGGAGATGTTCCGCGGAACCACTCCGCGGAGCGGCTCCGGTCACGGCGTCGAAGTGCCGAAGCTCCGAGTTCCAAGTCCCGGAGTCCCGGAGATCCAGAGGTCCCGAGTCCCGGAGATCCCGAGTCCCGGGGTTCCAGAGGTTCCGAGTCCCGGGGCCCGGGGTCCCCGAGACCCCGAGACCCCGAGACCCGGAGACCCGGAGACCCGGAGACCCGGAGATCCCGAGTCCCGGAAGCGAAGGGGCTCGTAGACCGTCCCAGGGGGAGATCGTCATGGCTCGCACGCGCACTCGTAGCGGCACCCGGAACCGTACTCACAACGCCTTGCGCGCCGCCGTCCTCGGCGTAGTCGTGCTCGCGCTCGTCGGGGGCGCCACCGCGTGCGGCGCGTCCGCCGGGGACGACAAGGATCCCGAGCAGCGGTCGTTCGGGCTGCGTGGCCGGACCCTGACCGTCGACTCGGACGACTCCGCGCTCGATCTGGTCGTTTCGGATTCCGCGAAGGCCGGTGAGGTCCGGGTCACCCGGTGGTTCCAGGGACATGTCACTCTCGGCGGGGACCCCAGGGTCACCTGGGCGATGGAGGGCGGCGACCGGCTGGTCCTGCGGGTGAAGTGCTCGGGCGTCATCGCCGACTGCTCGGCCCGGCACCGGATCGTCGTGCCGCGCGGGGTGGCCGTCAAGGTGGAGGACGGGGACGGACGGGTGAGCGCGCGGGGCTTCGAGGAAGCGCTCAGCATTCGTACGGCGGACGGTTCGGTGCGCGTCAGCGACTCCTCGGGAGCGCTGGATCTGCGCAGCGGCGACGGCTCGATACGGGCCGTCGGCGTGGACGCCCGCAGCGTGCGGGCGCGGACCGAGGACGGCTCGGTGCGGCTCGAACTCGGCTCCGTTCCCGACCTGGTGGACTCCCGCACCAACGACGGTTCCGTCTCGATCGTGCTGCCGCGGGCCACCTACCGGGTGACGACCGGGACCGGCGACGGCTCGGTCCAGGTGGACGTGCCCCGGGACGACTCCAGCACCCACCGTGTCTCCGCGCACACCGACGACGGAAAGATCACGGTACGAACAGCGAACTGACCGGCCCGTGTGTTCGTCTTCAACCGGTGGGAGAATGACAGCCGGGCAAGGCGGATGACAGCACGGGAGAGGGATGTGACGGCGACACCTTCGCGGCCGTATTCGCCGTTCGCGGGACACGCACGGCCCGCAGACCCTCCGAACGCCCGGCGGGGCCTCTGGCCGGCGCGACCCGAGCGATCCCCGCGACGGGACCGGCCGGAGCGGCCCGAGCCCGAGCCCGAGCCCGAGCGGCCCGAGCGTCGGCCTCGCTCGCAGGCCGGCCGTGACGTGCTCACGCTCGTCGCGCTGCCCCTGCTCGCCGCGCTCGCGCTGCCCTCTGCCTTCGCCGGGGGCGGCACCCGGCGCTGGTTCGGCGGGCGGTCCGAGGGCCAGCGGGCCGAGGCGCAGGCCGCCAAGGACGCCGCCGCGGCGGCGTTCTACGAACTCGACACCGCGCAGCGCGATCTGCGGATCTCCATCGAGACCATCACGGCCGTGGACGACTCCCCGGCCGCCCGGCGGGTGGTGTCCGACTTCGAGGCGCTGGGGCGGCGGATCGACGAGGCCAGTCAGAAGTACATCACCGCCGTCGACGCCCACGATCTGGACCGGGACGAGCTGGAGGCGTCGGTCGCGGCGCGGGCCCGCGGCGAGCTCGTCGCCGCGAAGGACGAACTGGTCCGTGTGAAGGCCGATCTGGACCGGTTCGAGCAGAGTCTCGGACCGCTCCTCGGCAAGGCGGAGACCCAGCTCGCCCGGCTGGCCCCGGCCGTCGAGCGCGCCCGTCAGGCGCTGCTGGGCGCGTCGAACGCCCTCGACTCCGTACGGCAGTCGGGGCTGAAGGCCGACGATCTCGCCGCCCGGCTCGCCGCGCTCGGGCCGGAGCTGACCAAGCTCAACCGGGGCGCCGGGCAGCACGGCGTACCGGAGACGCTGGAGCGTGCCGAGCGGGTCTCGCGGGAGGCCGCCGCGGTGCGCTCGGAGGCGGAGCGGCTGCCGGAGCACGCCGCCGAGATCGACCACCGGCTCGTCTCGCTGCGTACCCGCGCGCAGGCGCTGACGACCCGCGCCGGGCAGGTGGAGCCGGTGCTGAGCGAGTTGCGGCGCCGGTTCTCGGCGGCGTGCTGGCAGGACCTCCAGCACGTGCCGGAGCAGGCCGCGGAGAACGTGCGGCAGGCCGAGACGAAGCTGAAGGAGGCGCGGGCCGCCCGCGAGGCGCAGCGCTGGCCGGACGCGACCTCGCTGCTGGCGACGGTGCGCGCGCTGCTGAACAGCACCGACGAGGCCGTGTCGGCGGCCGGTGACCGGCTGCGCCGGCTGAACGCCGTGCAGAAGGATCCCCAGCAGGAGATCGACCGCACCCGGTTCGCGATCCGGGACGCGCAGCGGCTGGCCATGGCGGGCCGTACGACTCCCGACCCCAGGCAGGCCCGCCCGCTCGACGACTCGGTCACCCGGCTCGACCGGGCTGTCGCCACGCTGGAGGGCCGGCACCCGGACTACTGGCACTTCCTGACCGAGACGGAGGCGGTGCGGCAGACGGTGGCGCGCGTCGTCGCGGAGATCCGCGGGCAACGCGGCGGCGCCTGAGGCCAGCGGGGAACCGGGTCCACGGGCTCCGGGCGCAGACTCCAGGCCGCAGCCCACAGACTCCGGGCGCAGACTCCAGCCCGCAGACTCCGTCCGCAACCCGATGACGGCGCCCGCGCGAACCGGCCGTCACGGGCCCGGGGCAGCGGGCCCCGCGACGCGGTCGTCGTTCGCGGCGCGGGGCCCTGCCGGTGCTCTGATCAGGTGCGGTACGCGTAGTACGCCGCGTTCGGGTACGACGCGATGAGGCTCGACACCGAGCGGCGGTAGGTGTCGGTGTCGTGGTAGGTCACGTACGGCACCCCGCCCGCGCTCCGGTAGGACGTGATCATGGAGTGGTCCTTGGAGCCGTCCTTGTCGAAGTCCATCTGCATCACGTCACCGACGTCCATCTGGTAGACGTTCGCCAGGGCCGTGGAGCGCCGGGCGGTCTGGGTGAACCAGGACCACTCGTTGACGCCGACCCAGGTGTCGGTCTGCGTGGTCGGGCCGTAGTTCCAGGTGCCGTAGTCCTCGTCCGAGTCGGTGACCGGCGTCCAGCCGCCCGCCTTGAGGGACTGGCTGACGTAGTTGGTGCAGTCGCCGCCGACGGAGTTGAAGCTGCGGTAGGCGGGGTTGTAGTTCTTCCAGTACGTCTCGGCGTACGTCGCCATGGCCGCGTAGTCGTACGGGCCTCCGGTGAGCGTCTTGGCGGCGGCGGGCGCGGGGTACGTGGTCGCTGCCCGGGGGGCGTCGACAGCGGCCGTCGTGGTCCTGCGGGGCGTCGTCGGGACGGGTTCGTTGACCTGCCGGGGGCCCTTGTCCGTGGAGTGCTCGCCGGTCAGCTTCCAGGTGCCGTCCGGCCGCGCGGCGAACGTCAGTACGTGGTGTGCGCGGAAGCCGGTGGTGGGGGGCTCGTCGCCGCGGATCCTCCGGTACGTGAGGGTGGTCGTCTCGGTGACCCAGGCGGTGGCCCGCTGCCCCGTCACCCGGGTTCGGTTCACGGCGACCCGGGTGTCGGCGGCGCTGTAGGCCTCCCCGAGGGCCGCGAGGCGGGACCGGGTGCCGTGCAGCGAGGAGCGGGCGGCGCTCTCGGTGCGCGCGAGGGTGTCGGACACCCGGATGCCCGCCGTGGTCGCCTTCAGAGCCGTAGCGGCCGTACGGGCGGTCGGGGCACCGTCCAGCAGGGCGGCCGTGCGGTCGGTGAACACGGCGTCGGCCACGCGGCCGAAGGCGTCGGCCGTCGACGCGGTCACCCGGGGAGCGGTGGCCGTCGCGTGGGCGGCGGACAGCGGCAGCAGGAGGGCGGAGAGGGTGATCGCCCCCACGGTCGAGCAACTGCGGCTTAACTTCTGCGATATCACTGACGATTCTCCTTGATCCCCGGTCGGACTCCAGGGAGGGAAATCTTTACATGTCCCACTCAACTGTGCTGAATCCGGGTGGAGTTCGCGTCGCCTGCAACCAAGTCCCTTATGTCGGAGGTAAGTTGCCGTTCAACGCGTTGCGCGGAGCCAACGGCTCCGCCGCGGCCTCTACTTCACCACGGTCGACCAGTCCGGCGACTGGGCGGGGTCCAGGCCGCGCAGGCGCTCCAGGGTCTCGGGCTTCTGCACGTCGAGCCAGTTGGTCAGTTCACGGAAGGACACACAGCGAACGCCCTGCTTCGTGCACACGCTCTTGATGACCTGGTCGATGGACTTCATGTAGATGCCGCCGTTCCAGTCCTCGAAGTGGTTGCCGATGAACAGCGGTGCCCGGCTCCCGTAGTAGACGCGGTCGAAACCGGCCATGTACGACTTGACGGTCTCCTGCTCCCACTGCGGGTACTTGGCGGGGTCGCCCTCGGTCTCACCGTCGGACTGGTTGTAGAGGAAGTTGAAGTCCATGGACAGGCCTTGGTACTTGCCGTCCTCGTAGGGGAGCATCTGGAGCGGGAAGTCCCAGACGCCCTCCTTCTTCTTGGGCCATATCTGGAAGTCGCCCGCGGAGCTGGCGTCGTAGCGCCAGTCGTACTTCTTGGCCGTGGCCTTCATGGCCTTGAGCAGGTTCTTCTGGCCCTCCAGGCAGGGCGCGCGCCCGCCGCTGACGGCGCGGGCCGGGTCGAAGGGCAGCGGCGGCAGGTCGGTGTAGCCGGTGTTGGTCTTCCACTTCTCCACGAAGGAGAAGAACTGGTTGATCTCGCTCTCCCACTCCGTCACGCTCCAGTCCCCGCCGCCCTTGTCGCCGCAGAAGTGACCGTTGAAGTGGGTGCCGATCTCGTTGCCCTCGTTCCACGCCTTGGTGAGCTCCGCCAGCGTGCTGCGTATGTGCTCGTCGGTGGCGTAGCTGATGGCCGCCGAACCCGGGGCGTGCATGGGCGGTTCGTAGAGCGTCTTCTTGTCCTTGGGCAGCAGGTAGATGCCGGTCAGGAAGAACGTCATGTGGGCGTTGTACTGCTGGGCCAGCTCCCGGTAGTGCGAGAAGAGCTGGTCGTCGCCCTGGAGGGCGCCGTCCCAGGAGAAGACGACGAACTGGGGCGGCTTCTCCCCGGGCTTGAGCGGTACGGCCTTCAACTCGTCCTTCTGCGGGCCGGTGTAGGACGTGGAGCCGTCGCCCAGCACATGGGTCTTCCCGTCCCACACCGGTTCCTTCTTCACCTTGGCGGCTTCGGAGCCGTGCGCGCGGGCGGACGCGGCCGGTGCGGTGTGGTCCGTGTTGAGTGCCAGGTAGGTGGCGGCCATGGAGGTGACGACGAGGAAGGCCGTCATGGCCGCGAAGCCCTGGCGCGCGGAGGTGGCGGCAGAACCGGGATCGGGTTCACGGCGACGGCGCCGGCTGTGCTTCGAGTTCATACGGGGCACATTCTGCGAGGGAGGCGGAGGGAGCGTGGCGCGGCCACCGGGTGGCCGTCGGAGGGGGCCGAGCCGGGCGGCCGGCCTACGGGGTCAGCGAAGCGGGCTCATGGCACCGGACCAGATGCCGTACGGCACCTCGGCGACGGGTGCCCCGGCGATCCCCTTGAGCGGCAGGGGTTCGAGGCTCTTGGACAGATCGATGCGGTACAGGACCACCGCCGTCGACACGGAACGGTTCGAGCCCACGTACCAGGCGGCCTTGTCGTCCAGCGTGGCGCCCCGCTTGCCGGCGACCTGCGCCGAGAGGGGGGCCGCGCCGGGGTGCCCGGTGCGGAAGGAGTCGGAGAGGGCCTGGGTGACCTCCTCGGCCACCGCCGCGCGCATGGCGCGATGGGGTGCGGGCATGTCCAGCCGGACGGCGGCGCCGTTGCGGGTGATGCGGCGCACGGAGTACGGCTCGTAGTGCGTTCCGCCGGCGGCGAAGGTGGCGTAGGAACTGGCCATGCGGATCGCGCTGGGGGTCGCGGTGCCGAGGGACATTCCGGGCACCTGTGGGCCGATGCTGGAGGAGAGCAGGCCCGAGGCCTCGGCGGTCTCACGCACCTTGTCCAGGCCGGCGTCCATGCCGAGCTGCATGAACGGTGTGTTCACGTTCGCGGCGAGCGCCGAACGCAGCGTGATCTGGCCGTAGTTCCTGTTGCCCTCGTTGCGGGCGGCGACCTTCTTGCCGCCGCGGTCCCAGTAGGGGCCTTCGGGCGTGCTGACGGGGACGCCGTTGTCGCCGTTGTAGAGCGACTCGGGGGTGACCGGGGTGGCCGCGCTGTCACGGGTCTTGTGGACTCCGTGCTCCAGGGCGGCGGCGTAGACGAAGGGGAGGAAGGCCGAACCGGCGGGGACGGTGGTCGCGTTGGACTCGTTGTAGCCCTGCCGGCGGTGGTCGGGGCCGCCGTAGACGGCGAGCACCCGTCCGTCGGTGGCGATCGAGGCGGCGCCGTAGTGGGCGCTCTTCGCCTCGTCCGGGTGGTCCTTCCGCGCCTGCTTGCGGGCCTTGGTCACGGCGTCGGTGAGCGCGCTCTCGCGCTTGCGGTCGAAGGTCGTGTAGATCTGGTAGCCGCCGAGGTCGAAGTCCCTGGCGGAGATGTGCCCGGCCTTCTTGGCGTACTGGGTCGCCAGTTCGACCAGGTAGTCGCTCTGCTTACCGGTGTCGTAGCCCCCGGCCTGCTTGAGCGGCTCGGGGAACTTCGTGTACGTGGCCCGCTCGGTGGCCGAGAGCTTGCCGGTCTTGACCATGCGGTCGAGGATCCAGGACCAGCGTTCCACGGCGCGTTTGTGGTTGGCCTTGCTCAGGGTGGGGTCGTAGAGGCCCGCGCCCTTGAGGAGCGAGGCGAGGAAGGCGCCCTCGCTGGCGTTGAGTTTGCTCACGTCCTTGCCGTAGTAGGCCTGCGAGGCGCGCTGGAGGCCGTAGGTACCGCGCCCGAACCAGCTGGTGTTGAGATAGCCCTCGAGGATCTTGTCCTTGCTCATCCTGTTGTCGAGCTTGAGGGCGATCATGGCCTCGGTGAACTTGCGGGTCACCGAGCGGTTCTGGGTCAGGTAGACGTTCTTGACGTACTGCTGCGTGATGGTGGAGCCGCCCTGGGTGTCCCCCTCGCCGACCGTCTTCACGAGGGCGCGGGCCAGGCCCCTGGCGGAGATGCCGGGGTCGCTGTAGAAGCTCTCGTTCTCCGCCGCGAGGACGGCCGAACGCACGTCCACGGGTATGTCCTTGAGCGGCATGGCCTGGCGTCGCACCCAGCCGGTACGGGCCATCGGCGTGCCGTCCGACCAGAAGTAGACGTTGTCCTGCTGGGTGGCATATGTGTTCAGGTTCTGGGGTATGTCCGTTGCTGCGTAGGCGATGACGAGCAGCGAGCCGCTCAGACCGATGGACAGCGCGATGCCACCGAGCCACTGCCGCCAGGAGGGCAGCCAGCGGCGCCAGCCGGCCCGTCCGGGGCGCGGATAGGCGGGCCTGAGGCGCCGGGCGTACGGCGCGAGGCGCGCGGCCAGCCCGGACAGCCGGCCGGGCTGCGAGGGTTTGCGGCGGCTGCCGCGACCGCGCTGCGGTCCGGGTATGTCAGCCACGGCGAACTCCTGCGCCCGGGTGGCCCAGAGACAGGGGATTCGGAGCATCGTTGCGATGCCATGTCCTGGTCACGACTGCGTCTCCCTCCGCACTTCGGCATTGCGCGCGCGGGTAGTTGCAGCGGCCGCTTTCGCGGCTGCGAGCCCCCCTCCCCGACCTTGCGGCTCGTCGCGGCCCTATTAAATTATCAGCGACCAATGGGATCCCTTCGATCAGCAACGAGACAAAAAAGCTCAAGGGGCAACGGAGTTCACCGGTTCACCCCTTCGACCAGCCCTCATTCGCGTCCCGGGGAACTCGATCCGCCACGCACGACGCACGCCCCGGCGCCCCCACGGGCGACGGCTCGATCCGGCTAACCTGTGCGCATGCCTCGCTACGAGTACCGCTGCCGGACCTGCGGTGACACCTTCGAATTGAGCCGTCCCATGGCCGAATCCGCGGCTCCCGCGGCCTGCCCGGCCGGGCACGACGACACCGTCAAACTCCTGTCGACGGTCGCCGTCGGCAGGGGCGGTCCGGCGTCCGCGCCGGCGCCCGCACCTCGTTCGGGCGGCGGCGGAGGGGGATGCTGCGGCGGCGGCTGCTGCGGCTGATCCCGGGCGGTTTCTTACCAACTCTTCAGCCGTGCCGGAAGCGGCTGCGGCGTTTCGCGGCAGAACGGTCCCGGTCGCCCCCAACAGGGCGATACCGGGACCGAGTTCCGCATAAACCTCAGACACTCCCGATCCGGGCGCATCATGGGCGCAGGGCCGGTTGTCCGCCGACAAGGCCGCCGCGAAGTCGCGTTCGGCCTACCGGTCACCCAACTTCGCAGTGGGCGTAGGACGGTTCAGCGTGTCGCTCAGACCGGTCCCGCGCCGGCGCACGCGCCCAGGAACTCGCGCAGGATCCGCTCCCCCGCCGCGACACCCCGCTCCGGCAGCGCGGTGATCGCCGGCGCCGTCCAGTCGGCCTCGGCGAGTTCGCCGTGGCCCGGACGCCAGCCCCGGTCGGCGGCGAGCAACAGGTCGGCGTCGAGCAGCGAGTCCCCGGCGGCGAGCGTGAGGACGGCTCCGGTGCGGCGGGCGACCTCGCGCACGGCGGCGCTCTTGGTGAGCGGCTTGGGCACGGCGTAGATCTTGCGGCCCTGTAGCGAGACCGTCCAGCCGCGGTTCTCCGCCCACACGGCCAGGTCCTTGACCCACTGCTCGGGAAGCAGTTCCCGCTCCACCACCAGATAGGCGAACAGGTCCTCGGCGACCCGGTGTTTGCGCACCCAGTGCGGGTCCGCGGTGGCCTCCAGGTGCTCGCGCACCTCGTCGAGCGGCGCGCACTCGGAGGCGAGCCGCTCCTTCACGCCGGTGTGCCAGTCGGGGTCGGAGACGCCGTCGACCAGCAGGTGCCCGCCGTTGGCGCAGATCGCGTACTCGGGGGCCGGACCGGGCAGGTTGATGCGCTGGTACTGCTTGCGGGTACGGGTCGTGGTGGGCACGAAGTACGCGATGTCGCCGAGTTCGGTGAGCAGCCCGGCGGCCGTCTCCGTCAGATAGGACAGCGGCTTGGCCTCATGCACCTCGACGCAGAGCAGCCGGGGCGCCCGCGCGTCCGGCATGGTCAGCGCGAGCGCGGCCGAGGAGTAGATGAGCGTGCGGTCGAGGTCGCTGGCGACGAGCACCTTGGGCGTGGACATCAGAGCGCCACCGCCTTGCCGTCGGCGCCGGTCGCGCCACGCGTGTACTTCGGGTGGATCAACCCCACGCAGGTGTACGGGAGTTCCCCGACCTCCTCGACGGGTACCCCGCGCTGTTCGGCGAGCAGCCGGACGTGGTCGAGGTCGGCGCCCGCTCCGGCGCGCGCGAGGATCTTCCAGGGGACCCGGCGCAGCAGCACCCGGGTGGTCTCGCCGACGCCCGGCTTGACCAGGTTGACGTCGTGGATCCCGTACTCCTCGCTGATCCGCTCGACGGCCGCCCAGCCCTCCCAGGTGGGGGTGCGGTCGGCGGCGAGGAGTTCCTTCGCCCGGTCGCGGGCCGACTCGGCGACGTCGGGGAAGTGGGCGGCCACGGCGTCCAGGAACTCGACGGAGACATCGGCGCCGGCCAGCTCGCGGTAGAACTTCGCGCCGTGGAAGTCGTGTTCGCCGACCAGGTCGGAGCGCAGGACCGTGCGCGAGATCAGCCCGGATACGGTGGAGTTGAGGCAGGCGGAGGGGATGAGGAAGTCCTCGCGGGTGCCGTACGTGCGCACGCAGGAGCCCGGGTCGGCGAGCACCGCTATCTCCGGGTCGAAGCCAGTGATGCCTTCGGCTTCCTCGAACTCCTCGATGGCGTCGGCGAGTTCACGGGTGATGGCGCCCTTGCCGGTCCAGCCGTCGACGAAGACGACGTCGGCCGGGTCGTGGTGGGCGGCGAGCCAGCGCAGCGCGTTGGCGTCGATGCCGCGGCCGCGGACGATGGAGACGGCGTAGTGCGGCAGGTCGAGGCCGTGCTGGTGCTGGGCCCAGCGGCGCATCAGGACGCCGACGGGGGTTCCGGCGCGGGCCAGGGAGACCAGGACGGGGCGCGGCGACCGGTCGGCGAGGACGAGCTCGGTGACGGCGCCGACGGCTTCGGCGATCCGGGCGGCCGAGGTGGCGAGGGCGGCGCGGAAGAGCTGCTGGTACTCGGGGCTCGGCTGGTACTCGACCGGCAGCGACTCCGCGTAGTGGGCGCCGCCGCTCTGGATCGCCTCCTCGCGCTCCTCGGTCGGCGCCTCCAGCGTCACGTCCGACAGGTCCTGCAGCAGCCAGCCGACCTCGTCGGGGGCGTACGAGGAGAAGGCGGGGCCGCGGAGGGGCTCGGGCAGCATGAAGGGCCTTTCGGTGGACGGCCGTGCGGGGACGTACGAGGGGACGACGGCGAGCAGGACACGCGGGGTGTGCGCCGCCAGCCGGGCCAGCAGGCCGTCGGGCGCGTGCAGTTCGGGCGTGTCCGCGGCTGAGTCCAGTACCGCCACGACGGCGTCGAAGCCGGCTCCCGCGACGTTGTAGGCGTAGCGCTCGCCGGGGCCGTCGTCCGGGTCGTCGTGGGCCGGGAAGGCGATACGGCTGCGGATGGCGTAGCCGGGGTCGTCGAGGGCGAGCACCGGGGACCGGGTCGTCGTGGAGAAGCGCACCTCGGCGGACACCCGCTGCTCCAGCTCGTGGGCCAGCCGGAGCGGGACGTACATCAGTTCCTCGAAGCCGAGCACCAGGACGCGGCGCGCGCCCTCGGGAAGGGCGTCGGCGAGCCGCGCCGCCATGGCGGGCAGGGCACCCTCCAGGCGTATTCGGTGTCCGGGCGTGAACCCGTGCCGTCCGCCGTCCGGGAGACCGCGGGGCCAGCCGAGCTCGACGCGGACGGCCCGGCCCGGGTCCGCGGGGGCCTGGGCGGGGGCGTCGGGGGCCGTCGGTTCGTGCCGGGCGACCAGGGCGGTCCCCTTCGCCAGGACGTCCTCGGGCAGGCGCACCGTGCCGGACGCGGCCGCGACCAGGTCCACGCGGGCGCCGATCTCCCCGGCGAACTTCTCGAAGCGCGCGTGGTCGGCCTCCGACCGCATGTCGACCAGCGCGACGACGACGTACCGCTCGCGCGGGTAGCGCCCGTGCAGGTCGCGGATCGTGTTCAGGACGGTGTTGCCGGTGGAGAACTCGTCGTCGACGAGGATCAGCGGGCCGGAGCCCGCCAGCAGCCCCGGGTCCTCGGGGAGCAGGAGATGCGAGGTGGCGTGCGAGTGGGACTCCTCGAAGCCGCCCGCCGGCCGGACCCCTCGGACCGGGCGGCGGGTGGAATGGAGGTAGGGCGCGACGCCGACCCCGTCCGCGACCGAGTGGCCGAGCCCGGTGGCCGTCTCGGCGTAGCCGAGGACCACGGCCGCGCGGGCCTCGTCGGTGCCCAGCAGCTCGCGCACCCGCCGGCCGAGCTCGACGCCGTACCCGTGGACGACGGCCGGGGACTGCGGCACGTGCTTGCCCAGGACGTTCGAGACGAGCAGGTGGGCCCGCTTGGGGTTGCGCCGCAGCGCGAGCCCCAGCAGGCCGCTGAGCCCGTCGTCGCCGACGAGCTCGACACCGAGCCGCTCGGCGACCCAGGTCCCGGACCACACCGCGTCATCCGCGGTGTCCGGGTCCTTCACGTCGTCGGGGTGGTTCGGGTCGTGCGCTGGGTTGTTCATCGGTTCCTTGCTGTCGGGGTTGCGCGTCGCTCGGCCGGACCGGCTCACGCCGGGAGTCCGGCGGTGAGCAGCTCGACGAAGCCGATGTCCTCGTGGGCGACCCCGAAGACCTCGGCGCGCAGCAGGGTGCGCTCGGCCCAGGCGCGATGCGGCTTCACCTCGTTCATTTTGTTCGTGTACGCCGATCTCAGTACACCCCCGCCGCCGCGCTCCGGCCTGAGGATGTCCTGGGCGTCACTGAATTCCTCGTGGCTGACCACGGACAGTGCGTGCACGGGCAGTACGTGCGAGGGGTGGATGCAGGTCTTGCCCATCAGACCGTTGGCCTGGTCGAGGGTGATCTCGCGCAGCAGCCCGTCCATGGCGTGCTCGATCAGCGTCTCGCGCAGTTCCTCCGCCTGTCCTTCCAGGAAGGGGCTGCGGCGCAGCTGCGGCTTGAACATGCGCTCCTGGACCCGGAAGTACTCCCAGACCGGCCCGGTGACGGTGAAGCCGGTGCCGTCGGCGCGTCCCAGCATGTTCACCACGTCGGCGATCACGGAGGCGACCACCTGGACGTCGTAGGCCGTCATGTCGGGGGCCCGGCGCAGCGCGTACGAGGAGCAGAAGTCCGTCACGCCGAGGCGCAGCGCGAGCACCCGGTCGCGGTACTTGTCGACGGCGCGGGAGATGCCCTCCAGGGTCTCCACGCGTGACTCGCGGTAGAGCAGCTCGGGCGACTCCAGGACCGGCATCGCGAAGAGCCGTCGGCCGCTCGCCGCCTCGGCGACCGCGAGGGCCTCCAGGAACGGGGTACCTCGCTCCTCGGTGAACTTGGGCATCACGAATCCGGACAGCAGCCGGACGGCGGGGCCGAGGCGCCGCACGAGGTCGGGGATCTGCTCGGGGAAGCGGACCCGCACGAACAGCAGGGGCAGCTCACCGGTGTCCGGGCGGGCCGCGAGGTCGGTGAACTGGCGGACCAGGTTCTCCTCGGCGCCCACGACCTCGGAGTCGTCGATCGAATCCTCGAGACACAGCACCATCGAGACCACGCCGCGCGTAGTCTGCTTGACGATGTCGTCGGCCAGTGTCGGGCGGGTCGCCGGACTGTAGAGCGTCGCCCCGAGGGCCGCGGCGAGGATTCTGGCCGGAGAGTCGGACGTGAAGACGCCCGGCTCCCGGTGGAAGAGGCGTTGCCGCTCTTCCGGGGTGACGTGACCGAAATGACGCATGGGACTCCCCCGCGGCGGCTAGATGGCCAAATGTGATGTGGCCGGTAATAGTACGTACGGTTCCGTGTCAGAGATTCCCACCGGGCGTGAAGTTCAGGTAACTCCGCCATGTCCAACACCGACCGGTTGCGGAACGACCCCACATTGTCGTGACCAGGACCGACAGGGCAGGATGACCGCATGACGCACGCGATGCTGAAAGGGTCGAACGTCCCGCTGGACGCCACAGCGGTGCGCGCCGTCCTGCGCTGGACGCCCGGTCAGGGTGTCCCCGATGTCGATGCCTCCGCGCTGCTCCTCGGCCCCGACGGTCGTGTGCGATCCGACGAGGACTTCGTCTTCTACAACCAGCCCCGCCATCCGTCCGGCAAGGTGTGGCGGCTCGGCAAGAAGCGGGGCGCCGAGGGCCTCACCGACACCATCCAGACAGATCTGACGGGTGTCGAGTCCGGTGTCGGACAGATTCTGCTGGTCGCATCGGCGGATGACGTCACCTTCGATCGCGTACGTGATCTGCGCATTCTGCTGTACGACGCGGCCCTCGCGGACGGTGAACCGCTGGCGTACTTCGACATCAAGCCGGAGACGGGTGCGGAGACCGCGCTGATCTGCGGCGAACTGTACCGGCGCGGTGAGGGATGGAAGTTCCGGGCGCTCGGCGAGGGCTACTCCAACGGTCTGGTGGGGCTCGCGACCGACTTCGGGATCTCGGTGGACGAGGCCGAGGCCGCCGCGATGCCCGCGGCTGGATCCGCGCCGGAGCCGAGTGCCTGGGCGGCACCCGCCACGGCTCCGGAGACCTCGCTGCCGCTGCCGCCCGAGCATTCCGCCCCGGCTCCGCAGCAGCCGGCCCCGGTCCCGCAGCAGCCCGCGTACGGCTATCCACAGCCCGCCGCGGCGGGCTCGACCGCGCCGGCGTACGGCTATCCCCAGCCGGCCGGTCCCCAGGCCGACCCGTCCGCCTACGGCTATCCGCAGCCCCAGACAGCGCCGGCCACCCAGCCCGCGTACGGCTTCCCGCAGGCGGTCGGCGCGGGGCCGGACCCCGACTTCAGGCTTCCGCCGCAGGGGCCGCAGTTCATCGGCCGCTGAGGCGGCCGATGTAGCTGAGGCGACTGAGGCCAAGTGCGGGTCGGCCGCCGGGCCCGTCCCGGCGTCAACGGTCGACCTTCGACTTGTACCCGCGGCCCCACTGGAGCCCCCAGCCGTAGAGGCGGTCGAGTTCGGCCTGGAAGCCGTACACGAACCTCACCTCGCGGCGTACGGTCACCACGCCCTTGTTGAACTCGATCATGACGACGGCGCAGGAGCGGGCCTGCGGATGGCGTTCCTCCAGGCCGATCTCGATGCGCGGGCCGTTGCTCGGGTACAGCGTGATGATCGCGTGCGTACGGTCGAAGGCCGGGGTCTGGTCGTAGATGTAGACGAAGACCAGCAGCCGCTTGATGTCGTCGCGGTGGTCGAGGTTGACGAAGGCCGTCTCGCCCGAGCCCGAACCGAAACGGTCGTCGCCGCTGAGCTTGACGTACGGCGGCGCGTTGAGTTCGCCGAAGAAGCTGCCGAGCGGCTGGACGACGCCCTTGGAGCCGTCGGCCAGCTCGTACATGACGCCGAGGTCGAGGTCGACGTTGACCATGCTCTGGGTGTGCGCCTGGACCACTTCGGGCTTGAAGGTGCGGAACGGATGGCGCAGCAGGCTGCCCCGCTGCGGCCCGCCGATGTCGGAGGTGCGCATCCGCCAGGACAGGTTGATGCGCAGATTGCCGGTGGCCGCGCCCTGTTTGGTGAGCGAGACCGTGTGGTTGCGCTTGGTCAGTTCGATGGAGTTGGACGCCGCGCTGCCGGAATCGAAGTCCGCCGAGCGCCCGCGCCACAGGTCCTGCCAGATGCCCATTCCGCCCCCCACGTCTCTCGGTATGCGGCGGGGCGGCCTTCGAGGACTCGTCCTCGAAGGCCGCCCCGCTCAGAGCGTTCCTCCGCCGAAGGGGTGTCACACCCCGGACGAGACCTCAGCCTTCTCGTCCGAGGTCGGGCCTTTTCCCTCGGCCTCGGCGATGGCCTTGTTGCGGCGCACGGAGGACCAGAAGGACAGGGCGATCAGGACGACGCCGACCAGGCCGGTGATGACCTCGTTGATCTCGTACTGGATGGTCACGAGGAGGATCATGGCCAGAGCGCCGATCGCGTAGTGCGCGCCGTGCTCCAGGTAGACGTAGTCGTCGAGGGTGCCCTGGCGGACCAGGTAGACCGTGAGCGAGCGGACGTACATGGCGCCGATGCCGAGACCGAGCGCCATCAGCACGATGTCGTTGGTGATGGCGAAGGCGCCGATGACGCCGTCGAAGGAGAACGAGGCGTCCAGCACTTCCAGGTAGAGGAACATGAAGAACGCGGCCTGGCCGGCGAGGACGACGGCGGGCTTCTTCTTCCCGCTCCGCTCGGCCTCCTCCTCGGCCTCGTGTTCGCGCTCCTCGTCCTCTTCGAGCTTGTCCTCGAAGTAGCCGGAGAGCCCGCCGACGATCATGTACGTGATCAGGCCCGCGATGCCGGAGACCAGCACCGTCTGCGCCTTGTCGACGTGTCCGCCGCCGTGCTGGTGGGCGTGGACCGCGAAGGTCATGGAGCTGATCAGCAGGACGATCAGGGCGATGCAGACCGACAGCATGTCGACCTTGCCGAGCTTGGCCAGCGGGCGCTCGATCCAGCGCAGCCACTGGATGTCCCGGTCCTCGAAGATGAAGTCGAGGAAGATCATCAGCAGGAACATGCCGCCGAAGGCCGCGATCGACGGGTGGGCGTCGGTCACCAGCTGCTGGTACTTGTCCTTGTCGTTCAGCGCCAGGTCGACCGCGTCGATCGGGCCGATCTTGGCGCTGATGGCGACGATCACGACGGGGAAGACCAGGCGCATGCCGAAGACGGCGATCAGGACACCGACCGTGAGGAAGATCTTCTGCCAGAAGGCGTTCATCTTCTTCAGGATTCCGGCGTTGACCACCGCGTTGTCGAAGGACAGCGAGATCTCCAGGACGGCCAGGATCGCCACGATGCCGAAGGCGGTCCACCCCCCGTAGACGGCCGCTGCGACCAGGCCGAGCGCGGTAATCGCGAACGACCAGCCGAAGGTTTTCAGAAGCACTGGCTACCCAATCATCGTGTGGTGGGGGCACCCCCAAGCGTTGGCTTGGGGGAGGGCCGCCCCCGCGCCGTACTCGGCTTTACCTACTGTTGACCACGAAGTCTAAGGGGCCGCCTTCGGCTGACGCAGGTGGGCCTAGGAAACGTTGACGCCGAAGTCGAGCGCGATGCCCCGCAGTCCCGACGCGTACCCCTGACCGACCGCGCGGAACTTCCACTCGCTGTTGTAGCGGTAGACCTCTCCGAAGATCATCGCCGTCTCGGTGGAGGCGTCCTCCGAGAGGTCGTAGCGGGCGAGTTCCTGGCCGTCGGCCTGGTTGACGACCCGGATGAAGGCGTTGCTGACCTGGCCGAAGGTCTGGCCGCGATTGTCCGCGTCATGGATGGAGACCGGGAAGACGATCTTGTCGACGTTGGCCGGGACCTTGGCGAGGTCGATCAGGATCGACTCGTCGTCACCCTCGCCCTCACCCGTGAGGTTGTCGCCGGTGTGTTCGACCGAGCCGTCCGGGCTCTTGAGCTGGTTGTAGAAGATGAACCACTCGTCCCCGAGCACCCGGCCGCCGCTGCACAGCAGGGCGCTGGCGTCGAGGTCGAAGTCGGCTCCGGTGGTGGAGCGCGCGTCCCAGCCGAGCCCGATCATCACCTGTGTGAGGTTCGGTGCGGCCTTCGAGAGGGAGACATTGCCCCCCTTGGCGAGCGTGACGCCCATGATGCTGGTCCTCCCCGAGGTTCGATCTTCACTTGGTACGGCGGATCCGGTGCCGCACCGAGGCGGTGCGGCACCGGACCAAAATGCCCGAGGGCCCTGTGGCTCAGACGTTGACGCCGAAGTCCTGCGCGATGCCGCGCAGGCCCGAGGCGTAGCCCTGGCCGATGGCGCGGAACTTCCACTCGGCGCCGTTGCGGTAGAGCTCGCCGAAGACCATCGCGGTCTCCGTCGAGGCGTCCTCGGAGAGGTCGTAGCGCGCGATCTCCGCCTCGCCGGCCTGGTTCACCACGCGGATGTAGGCGTTGCGGACCTGGCCGAAGGACTGCTGGCGGTTCTCGGCGTCGTAGATCGAGACCGGGAACACGATCTTCTGGATGTCGGCCGGAACGGTGGCGAGGTTGACCTTGATCTGCTCGTCGTCGCCCTCGCCCTCGCCCGTGGTGTTGTCACCGGTGTGCTCCACCGAGCCGTCCGGGCTCTTCAGGTTGTTGAAGAACACGAAGTTCTGGTCGGTGCTGACCTTGCCGTCCGTGTTCGTGAGGATGGCGCTGGCGTCGAGGTCGAAGTCCACGCCGGTGGTGGTCCGGGCGTCCCATCCCAGGCCGACGATGACCGCGGTCAGTCCCGGGGCCTCCTTCGACAGCGATACGTTGCCGCCCTTGCTGAGGCTGACTCCCACGAGTCCTCCCAATGGTGTTCAGGGGCGGGGAGCCCCGTAGGTGCGTTGGTATCGGATCAACGGTTCGATCCTAGTGACGGGTTCCCGTGCCCCGCAGGGCCGGAACCGAAGAATCACAGGGTGTCGAGGGCCTTGACGTACTCGTTCAGGTCACGCGCGTCCGGCAGCGCGTTGACGACGGTCCAGCGGACGACGCCCTCCTTGTCGATGATGAACGTGCCGCGCACGGCGCAGCCCTTGTCCTCGTCGAAGACGCCGTAGGCGCGCGAAATGTTGCCGTGCGGCCAGAAGTCGGAGAGCAGCGGGTACTCCAGGCCCTCCTGCTCGGCGAAGACGCGCAGGGTGTGGATGGAGTCGTTGGAGACCGCGAGGAGCTGGGTGTCACGGTCGGCGAACTGCGGCAGGTTGTCGCGCAGGGAGCACAGCTCGCCGGTGCACACGCCGGTGAAAGCGAAGGGGTAGAAGAGCAGGACCACGTTCTTCTCGCCACGGAAGTCGGACAGTCGCACGGTCGCGCCGTGGTTGTCCTTCAGTTCGAAGTCCGGGGCCTTGGTGCCGACCTCGATGGCCATAGTCACTCGCTTCCCTTCCAAAGGTCTGTTCGGGTGACGACCAGCGTACGCAGTGATCGACTCCCGGCCGCGGCGCGACCCCCGCCGGGTCTCCCGGGCCGGTTCGCGGGCATGCGTGAGGCCCCCGCCGAGGTGGCTCGGCGGGGGCCTCACGGATGCTCTGCTTGCAGACGGGCCTGCAGCTCAGCGCTTCGACTTGGGGGTGGCCAGGCGGGTGCCAGACCATTCCTTGCCGACGGAGATGCTCTTCGTCTGGGAGAGGCCGGCTGTCTGTGCGGCATCACTGATGTCGCTGGGCTCGACGTAACCGTCCCTGCCGGTCTTCGGGGTCAGCAGCCAGATGTTGCCGCCGTCCTCGAGGAAACCGATGACGTCCACCAGTGCGTCCGTGAGATCGCCGTCCTCGTCCCGGAACCACAACAGCACCACGTCAGCGACGTCGTCGTAGTCCTCGTCGACCAGATCCTGGCCGATCAGCGATTCGATGCCTTCACGGAGCTCGTGGTCAACGTCGTCGTCGAAGCCGATCTCCTGGACCACCTGTCCGGGCTCGAACCCCAGCCTGGCGGCCGGGTTGGTCCGCTCCTCCGCGTGGTCCGCGGTCGCGCTCACGGCTTGCCTCCTGATCATGTTTCGGAATTGGGGTCTCCCCCCGCTCGTCCAGAGTCGGGGGAGTCTCAGCCACGCGCGTGCGCGAAGCGTTGGCCGTAGTCCACACGGGCGGAGCGGATCGCGCAAGTACCCGGCCGTCGAGACCGCCGAAACGGTGACGATCCTGGCAGTGCCGACGCAACTCCCGGCGGGCCATCGTGACGCCACGTGACGGGCACCACACCTTTCTGCCCCATTTGTTCCCTTCGGAACCCTTGGAGCGTACGAGAGCCGAACGGCTTTGCGGAACGCGTCACGCCCTGAGCGTATCGTTACGTTTTGGTCGGGCCCGTCCCAACGGTCTGCACGGACGTCTCGGTTACCCCCTGGTAGAGATGACGTACGCGTTCCCGAGGTACACGATGGGCATCGGTGCAGATGCAGGGAAAACCCACCGTAGACAGCCCTCCGACAGCGAAGGAACAGCGTGGCTTCCGGATCCGATCGCAACCCGATCATCATTGGCGGCCTTCCCAGCCAGGTCCCGGACTTCGACCCTGAGGAGACTCAGGAGTGGCTCGACTCCCTCGACGCCGCCGTCGACCAGCGCGGCCGCGAGCGGGCCCGCTATCTGATGCTTCGGCTCATCGAGCGGGCGCGCGAGAAGCGCGTGGCCGTGCCCGAGATGCGCAGCACTGACTACGTGAACACGATCGCGACCAGGGACGAGCCGTTCTTCCCCGGCAACGAGGAGATCGAGCGCAAGGTCCTCAACGCGACCCGCTGGAACGCCGCCGTGATGGTCTCCAGGGCGCAGCGCCCCGGCATCGGCGTGGGCGGCCACATCGCGACCTTCGCCTCCTCCGCCTCCCTGTACGACGTCGGCTTCAACCACTTCTTCCGCGGCAAGGACGAGGGCGACGGCGGCGACCAGATCTTCTTCCAGGGGCACGCCTCGCCGGGCATCTACGCCCGCGCGTTCCTCCTCGACCGGCTCTCCGAGCAGCAGCTCGACGCGTTCCGCCAGGAGAAGTCGAAGGCGCCCCACGGCCTGTCCTCGTACCCGCACCCGCGGCTGATGCCGGACTTCTGGGAGTTCCCGACCGTGTCGATGGGCCTCGGCCCGCTCGGCGCGATCTTCCAGGCGCGGATGAACCGCTACATGCAGGCGCGCGACATCGCGGACACCTCCAAGTCACACGTCTGGGCGTTCCTCGGCGACGGCGAGATGGACGAGCCGGAGTCGCTCGGCCAGTTGTCGATCGCCGCGCGCGAGGGCCTGGACAACCTGACCTTCGTCGTGAACTGCAACCTCCAGCGGCTCGACGGCCCGGTACGCGGCAACGGCAAGATCATCCAGGAGCTGGAGTCGCAGTTCCGGGGCGCCGGCTGGAACGTCATCAAGCTGGTCTGGGACCGCACCTGGGACCCGCTGCTCGCCCAGGACCGCGACGGCGTACTGGTCAACCGGCTGAACACCACGCCGGACGGCCAGTTCCAGACGTACGCCACGGAGACGGGCGCCTACATCCGCCAGCACTTCTTCGGCGACGACCACCGGCTGCGCGCGATGGTCGAGGGCATGAGCGACGACCAGATCCTGCACCTGGGGCGCGGCGGTCACGACCACAAGAAGATCTACGCGGCGTTCTCGGCGGCCAAGGAGCACAAGGGCCAGCCGACGGTGATCCTGGCGCAGACGGTCAAGGGCTGGACGCTCGGCCCGAACTTCGAGGGCCGCAACGCCACGCACCAGATGAAGAAGCTGACGGTCGCCGACCTCAAGGGCTTCCGCGACCGGCTGCACCTGCCGATCTCCGACCGGGAACTGGAGGACGGCGCGCCGCCGTACTACCACCCGGGCCGGAACTCGGAGGAGATCCAGTACATGCACGACCGCCGCAAGTCGCTCGGCGGGTACGTCCCGACGCGCGTCGTGCGGTCGAAGCCGCTGGTCCTGCCCGAGGACAAGACGTACGCGAGCGTGAAGAAGGGCTCGGGCCAGCAGTCCATCGCGACGACCATGGCCTTTGTGCGACTGCTCAAGGACCTCATGCGGGACAAGGAGATCGGCAAGCGGTTCGTGCTGATCGCGCCCGACGAGTACCGCACCTTCGGCATGGACTCGTTCTTCCCGAGTGCGAAGATCTACAACCCGCTCGGCCAGCAGTACGAGTCGGTGGACCGCGAACTGCTGCTCGCCTACAAGGAGTCGCCGACCGGCCAGATGCTGCACGACGGCATCTCGGAGGCCGGCTGCACCGCCTCGCTGATCGCCGCGGGTTCGGCGTACGCCACACACGGCGAGCCGCTCATCCCGGTCTACGTCTTCTACTCGATGTTCGGTTTCCAGCGCACGGGTGACCAGTTCTGGCAGATGGCGGACCAGCTTGCGCGCGGTTTCGTCCTGGGCGCGACCGCCGGACGTACGACGCTGACCGGTGAGGGGCTCCAGCACGCGGACGGCCACTCGCAGCTGCTCGCCTCGACGAACCCGGGCTGTGTGGCCTACGACCCGGCGTTCGGCTTCGAGATCGCGCACATCGTCCAGGACGGTCTGCGCCGCATGTACGGCTCGTCCGAGGAACACCCGCACGGCGAGGACGTCTTCTACTACCTCACCGTCTACAACGAGCCGCTCCAGCACCCGTCCGAGCCGGAGAACGTGGACGCCGAGGGCATCCTCAAGGGCCTCCACCGCTTCAGCGAGGGCACCTCGGGCAGCATCCCCGCGCAGATCATGGCCTCCGGAGTCGCGGTCCCGTGGGCGCTGGAAGCCCAGCGGATCCTCTCCGAGGAGTGGAACGTCAGGGCCGACGTCTGGTCGGCGACGTCCTGGAACGAGCTGCGGCGCGAGGCCGTCGACGTGGAGCGGCACAATCTGCTGCACCCCGAGGAGGAGCAGCGCGTCCCCTATGTGACGCGGAAACTGTCCGCCGCCCAGGGTCCCTTCGTGGCCGTCTCCGACTGGATGCGATCGGTTCCCGACCAGATCGCGCGGTGGGTGCCGGGCACCTACCAGTCCCTCGGCGCTGACGGCTTCGGCTTCGCGGACACGCGCGGCGCGGCGCGGCGCTTCTTCCACATCGACGCGCAGTCGATCGTGGTCGCCGTGCTGACCGAGCTGGCCCGTGAGGGCAAGGTGGACCGGTCGGTGCTGAAGCAGGCGGTCGACCGCTATCAGCTGCTCGACGTGACGGCGGCCGACCCGGGCGCGGCGGGCGGCGACGCGTAGCCGTCCTTACGGCGGAGCGGGGGCGGCGGGCCGTGGGCCCGCCGCCCCTCCCTCTTTTTCTTTCTACGATGCGGGACATGAGGGAAGAATCGGCACAGGCCCGTTGGGAGCTGCACACCCAGCGGCCCCTGCTCGTCCTCGCGGTGGCGTTCGCCCTCGGGTACGCCGTGCCGATCGTGGACAGCGATGCCGGCCCTTCGGTGACGTTCACCTGCACGGTGGTGGAGTGGGTGGTCTGGGGGGCGTTCGCCACGGACTATCTCGTGCGGCTCGCGCTCGCCCGGCGGCGGCGGGCCTTCGTCCGCGACCACTGGCTGGACCTGTGTGCCGTCATCCTGCCGATCCTGCAGCCGCTGCGGCTGCTGCGGCTCGTCGCCACGCTGACGCTGGTGGGGCGGCGCGCCCGGATGGCCTCGCAGATCCGGCTGACGACGTACGTCGGGGGCGCGGTCATCGGCCTGCTGATGTTCGGTTCGCTCGCCGTGCTGTCGGTGGAGCGGGACTCGCCGAACGGGAACATCAAGACGCTGGGTGACGCGGTGTGGTGGTCGTTCACGACGATGACGACCGTCGGGTACGGCGATCACGCCCCGACGACGGGGATGGGCCGGGTCCTCGCGGTCGGGCTGATGCTCTCCGGGATCGCCCTTCTCGGCGTGGTCACCGCGAACATCGCCGCCTGGTTCATCTCCCGGTTCGAGAAGGACGACGTGGAGGAGCGGCGGCAGACCGCGGCGATCGAGGCGCTCACGGCGGAGGTACGGGCGCTGCGGGCGGAGGTCGCCGCGCTGACCGGCGGCCCGGGAGTCCTGCCGCGTCCCCTGTCCGCCGGGTCGGAGGAGCACTCCCCCACCTGAAGCTGCGGGCATGCGTGCCGCCCGGGGTGGCACGGGCGGGCACGGCGGCACCTCGTGGGCGCCGAGCCGAGCCGTTCCAGCCCGGGACGGCGGGATGGGACGGACCCGAGTGCCGGGAACCCTGTGTCGCGTGGGCTCCCGGCACGGGTGTCCGTGGCCGGCCGGGGTCAGAGCAGGCCGGGGCCTGTTCCGCCGGCCAGCCAGATGACCGCCAGGAGTGTGTCGATCGCTCCCAGCACCAGGGCTATCAGCGCCGGCACCGGCCCCGAGCCGGTCCAGCGGCGGCCCATCGCGAGCCAGCCGCAGACCATCGCGGCCGGCCCGAGGACGATCCCCAGCGTGAAGAACCCGGCCACCGCGCACACGGTGCCGATGATCCCCAGGGTCGCGCTGTCCGGCCCGGTCCGTGATCCTGTGCGGCCACGTGAACGGGGGTACCTGCGCGTACCGTTTCCGAAGCCCGCCATCATCATCTCCTGAACTCCCGTGACCTCGCGGTCGGTTCGGGTCGATGAGTCGGGTACCCCCGTTCCACGCGACCAGGCCTGCCGGTGCGCGGCCCGTCCGTCAGATGTGTCCGGCGCCCGCTCCCGCGGCCTCCGCGTTCTCGCCGCGCTTGGTGAGCAGCGCGACGAAGACGGCCACCACGGCGACTACGGCGGCGACGAGGCACGCGAGGCTCATCCCGGAGATGAAGGTCTCGTGGGCGACATCGGTGATCTGCGCCGCGATGGCGGCCGGAGTGTCCTTGGTGACCGGCGCGACGCCGACCCTGACCGCCTCGGAGGCCTGGTCGAGCTGGGCCGGGGTGAGCGGCGGCAGCTTGGCGTCCGTCCAGTTGCCCGGGAGGTCGCTGTCGACCTTGGAGGCCATCACGGCGCCCAGGACGGCCGTGCCGAGGCTTCCGCCGACCTGCATCGCGGCCTGCTGGAGACCGCCGGCGACACCGGAGAGCTCCATCGGGGCGTTGCCCACGATGACCTCGGTGGCTCCGACCATGACCGGCGCGAGGCCGAAGCCGAGCAGGGCGAACCAGATGGACATCAGGCCGCTGGAGGTGTCGGCCTCCAGCGTCGACATGCCGTACATGGCGATCGCGGTGGCCGCCATGCCGCTCGCGAGCGGGATGCGCGGGCCGAGCTTGGTGATGGCCAGACCCGCGAGCGGGGAGCCGACGATCATCATGCCGGTGAGCGGCAGCAGGTGCAGGCCCGCGTCGACCGGGCTCATGCCGTGCACGTTCTGGAGGTAGAACGTCACGAAGAACAGGCCGCCCATGAACGCGATGGCCATGAGCACCATCAGCACCACGCCCGCCGAGAGCGGGACGGAGCGGAAGAGGGCGAGCGGGATCAGCGGTTCCTTCACGCGCGTCTCCCAGAAGGAGAACAGCGCGAAGCCCAGGACCGACAGCCCCAGGAAGATCCAGGTCTTGCCGTCGCCCCAGCCCCAGGCCGGGGCCTTGATGAGCGCCCAGACCAGGCAGAACATCGCGCCGGACAGCAGCACGATGCCGAGGATGTCGAAGGAGCGCGGGGCGTTCTCGGCGCGGTGGTCGAGCAGGATCAGCAGGCCCAGCACGAGGGCGATCAGGCCGACCGGCACGTTGATGAAGAACACCGACTGCCAGCTCACGTGCTGGACGAGCAGACCGCCGAGGATCGGGCCGCCCGCGGTGGAGGCGCCGATGACCATGCCCCAGATGCCGATCGCCATGTTCAGCTTCTCGGCCGGGAAGGTCGCGCGGAGCAGGCCGAGCGCGGCCGGCATGAGCAGCGCGCCGAACAGGCCCTGGAAGACGCGGAAGGTGACCACGAAGGCGATGCTGTGCGACAGGCCGATGGCGCCGGACGCGGCGGCGAAGCCGGTCACGCCGATCAGGAAGGTCTGCCGGTGGCCGAAGCGGTCCCCGAGCTTGCCCGCGGTGATGAGGGAGACCGCCAGGGCGAGGAAGTAGCCGTTGGTGATCCACTGGACGTCGGCGAAGGTCGCGCCGAGGTCCTTCTGGATGGCGGGGTTGGCGATGGCCACGATGGTGCCGTCCAGGGCCACCATCATGACCCCGACGGCCACGGTGATGAGGGTGAACCACGGATGGCCGCGCAGGCCCGTGGACGGAGCCCGGTCCAACGGGGAGACCGGAGTCTTGTCCCCCGGGCCCGTCTTGTCGATGGTGGTCTGACTAGTCATTTTTCGAGGCTAGTGACAGCCGCTGACAATTGACAAACCGATTCACAAGTCGGTAACTGTCACGTCACTCACAGATAGGCTGAACAGGGCGAACAGTTCGGACAGGAGAGATCGCGACACCATGACGGACACGGTCGACACGGCGGAGACGGACGGCGCGGCGGACCCGGCGGCGCCACGCCCCGGGCTGCGGGAGCGCAAGAAGCAGCGCACCCGGGACGCGCTGCTGCGGGCCGCCCTCGAACTGTTCACCACCCAGGGTTACGAGCGGACGACCGTCGACGAGATCGCCGAGGCCGTCGACGTCTCCCAGCGCACCTTCTTCCGCTACTTCGCCGGCAAGGAGGACGCCGCCCTGTTCCTGCAGCGGCTCACCGAGTCGCACTTCATCGCCGCGGTGCGTGAACGGCCGCTCCACGAGGCCCCGTTGGAGGCGCTGCGCCGGGCGGTCCTGGAGAGCTGGGACACCATCGGCGAGGCGATCGAGGCCGTCGTGCCGATCGAACTGCACATGCGGACCTATCAGTTGATCGAGTCGACACCCGCGCTGCTCGCCGTCCACCTGCGCCGGTCGGAGGAGATCGAGGAGGAGATCGCACGGCTGATCGCGGAGCGTGAGGGCCTCGACGTGGACACGGACCCGCGCCCCCGCATCGCGGTCGCGGTGTTCGGCGGGGTGATGCGGGTGACGGGCCGGCTGTGGGGGGCGGGCGAGGACACCAGCGTCGAGGCGATCCGTGAGCTGACGGCCGCCTATCTCGACCATCTGGGGCCCGCGTTGGCGGAGAAGTGGGGCACCGCGCCGCGGTGACGTTCCGGTGACGACAGCCCGACGCCGCGTGCCGTCACCCCGGGGAGTTCCGGCGTGACGCCCCGTGAAGCCCGCCGCGCGAAATCCCGGCGCCGGTCCGTATACGGAACCCCGCACGGGCACGCGCTCGTTGTACGGGTGACACCCCCGCGAGTGCTCCCGCGAGAGCCCCGCGGAATCGCAACACCCCGACGCGGAGCGTCACATATCGCACACGCATCGCAGAGATGTACGTACAGAGTGTCACTATTTATCTCAAACTGAACCCGGTTTGCCCCAATCACCCCATCAGAAACGTGATCCCAGTCACTCGTTTAACGGGAGGCTCCTCACTTCTCCTAGGGTGTCCTCTCAGTGACTTCCTTCGACACACCCCCCCAACTCAGCGTCTGGCGCGCACTGCTCGCACTGGCCGTGGTGTTCGTGATGCTGGCCACCAGTGGCTGGACCGCGCTCCACAGCCACCGGGCAGCCTCTCCGCTCCAGGCGTCCCGCTCCGCGTGGGAGCACGGCAGCATCGCCGGGCACGGACTGCCGGACCCGGACTCCGCCGCGGACGAGCTGGCCCGGTTCTTCACCACGCTCGACGCCCAGCAGCGTTCCGGGCTCGCCCACCGCTACCCGCTCGCGGTCGGCAACATGAACGGGGCGCCCGTCACCCTGCGCTACGCGGCGAACCGTCTCGCGCTGAAGCACGAGCGCGTGGTCGAGCACAAGCGCATGCACGACAGCCAGCTGTCCTCGCTCGGCCAGCAGGACGCGGGCCGCCGGATGCACCGCTACGAGGCGCTGCTGCACAAGGGCCGCAAGATCCTCGCCTTCGACCCGAACGGTTCGGGACGGGTCGCCGAGGTCTTCGGTGACCTCGACAAGGCCCGCCGCGTCTCGGTCGTGGTGCCCGGTGTCGACACCGACCTGCTCACCTTCCAGCGCACGTACAAGCAGTACTCGGCGCCGGTCGGCATGGCGGGCTCGCTGTACCGGGCGGAGCGCGCGGCGGACCCGGCCACGCGTACGGCCGTGATCGCGTGGGCCGACTACACGGCGCCCAACGGGCTCGGCATCGACGCGGCCACCGCCATGCGCGCCGAGGAAGGCGCGGTACGGCTGAACGCGCTGGTGCGGGCACTGCCGGGGAGTGCGGAGGTGGCGCTGTACTGCCACAGCTACGGCTCGGTGCTGTGCGGGGTGGCCGCCTCCTCGCTGCCCTCCCGGGTGTCGGACATAGCGGTCGCGGGCAGCCCCGGCATGCGGGCGTCGAAGGCCGCGAACCTGCACACCGCCGCCCGGGTCTGGGCGATGCGCGACGCCGACGACTGGATCCAGGACGTGCCGCACCTGGAGGTCGGAGGCCTCGGGCACGGCGCGGACCCGGTGTCGAAGGGGTTCGGGGCGCGCCTGCTGTCCGCGGACGGGGCGAAGGGGCACGCCGGTTACTTCGAGCCGGGTACGGAGAGTCTCCGCAACTTCGCGGAGATCGGGATCGGCGCGTACCGCGCGGTCCGATGTGCGCACGATGATGACGTATGCCGGACGGGTTTGTCCGCCGGTGTATCGGCCTGACGCGCGTAGAGGACGAAAAACTGCGGTCCGCCCAGAGAGGCGACGGAGGCTTGCGTGCCGCATACGATGGCCCGCATGGGTGACGTACTGGCCGGATTTCATGCCGCCTGGGAGTTCGAGTCCGACTCCGTGCTCATCCGCTTCGAACGGGGGATCCGCACGCCGAAGCTCTTCCAGGCGCTCGGCGAACGCCGTATCCCCCTGGAGGCGATCGCGGCGGTGACGCTGACGCCCGGGAAGCGAGGCACGGTCGTTCTGCGTGCGGTGCCGAGACCGGGCGCCGATCCGCTGATGGAGGCGGCCGCGGGACAGCTCAAGGAGGGGTGCGACCCCTATCGCCTGGTGCTGCCCGCGGAGCGCGAGACGCTCGCCGAGTACTACGCGGACGAGCTGCGTGAACAGCTCACCACGGACGACGAGCCCGCCGAGCGCTATCTCGTGCGGCCGCCCGAGGGTCCGCTGCACTTCAAGGCCTACGACGGGAAGGCCTCCTTCGACGGGAAGGCGGTGTCCTTCCGGTGGTTCTGGACGGGCGCGTCCTCGGCGAAGTGGAAGGCCGGCGACCAGACCTTCCCGGTCTCCGCCCTGTGCGGCGTGGAATGGCGCTCCCCTGAGGTGTTCGAGGGCCATCTGCGTCTGCTGCGGCGGGAGCCCGCCGCGGCCCAGCCCGCCCAGGCGGACCAGGACCCGGCGGCGGTCGTCTTCGGGCTCGGGTACGGGCCGGTGCACGAGTCGCTGCCGTTCGCGGCGGCCGTGCTCGCCGCCACGCGCTCCGCGAGCCCGGCGCCGGTGGCCGCCTCCTCCGTGCCGCACCGGGATCCGGCCGACATCGCCGACCGGATCCGGCATCTCGGGGAGCTGCACGAGGCGGGTCTCGTCACGGACGAGGAGTTCTCGGTCAAGAAGGCGGAGCTGCTCGCCCAGCTTTAGTGGGCGGGGCGGGCCAGGCCTCGGCCGGGCGGTGGCGCGTGCCGCCCCCGCCCGGCCGGGAATCGCGTCGGATGCTGTCAGGCCCTCTCGGAGGCGAGGGCCCGGCCCGCGTCGCCGTAGAAACTGATCTTCCGGTCGAGCACGGCGAGGGTGTCCTGGAGCTCCGCGATCCGGGCCTGGACGTCCCGCCGGGTCGCCTCCAGGAGTTCGTAGCGCTCCAGGTAGGTGTGGTCGCCCGCGCGCACCATCTCCGCGTAGCGGACCATGTCGGCGACCGACATCCCGGTGAGCCGGAGCTTGCCGACGAGACCGAGCCAGTCCAGGTCGCGGTTGCTGTAGCGGCGCTGGCCGGTGTGCGAGCGGTCGATGTGCGGCATCAGCCCGATGCGCTCGTACCAGCGCAGGGTGTGCGCGCTGAGGCCGGTGAAGGCGACGACCTCGCTGATCGTGTAGTTGTCCTGGCCGTCCGGGCGCCGCTCCCGCTCGGGAGGACCGGCACAGATGTCCGTCCCGGTGCCGGTCCCGGTGGCCTCGGCTGTGGTCTCCATCACCGTCATGGCCCCACGCTAAAACCCTGGAGTGCACTCCAAGCAAGCCGAATCCGCCGAAAATGCCAGGACGTGGCCGGGAAGCGGTGGCTCGCGGGCGGATCACCCGAGGACTCCGGCGCGGTCCTCGTGGTCCTCACCCTCGCCGGACCCTCGGTGCGGCCGGACGCGAGAGCCGCTTAGGCTCGTGGGCATGTCCTTGCAGAGCCTGGCGCTGATCTCGAACTGGCCCGTTCCCACCGCCGCCGCCGCGGTCGTCCGCGCGGACGGTACGGTGGCCGGCTCCCACGGTCCCGGCGGGCACCGTTTCGCGCTGGCCTCCGTCACCAAGCCGCTCGCCGCGTACGCCGCGCTCGTCGCGTACGAGGAGGGGGCGATCGAGCTCGACGAACCGGCCGGGCCCACCGGTTCGACGGTCCGCCATCTGCTCGCGCACACCTCCGGTCTGGCCTTCGACGAGCACCGGGCGACCTTCGCGCCCGGCGAGCGGCGGCTGTACTCCAACGCCGGGTTCGAGGTGCTCGGGGACCACATCGCCAAGGCGGCGGACATGCCCTTCGCGGAGTATCTGCGCCAGGCGGTCCTCGAACCGCTCGGCATGACCGCGACGACGCTGGACGGTTCGCCCGCGAAGGACGGTGTCTCGACGGTGGACGACCTCGTCCGGTTCGCCGCCGAGCTCCAGGCGCCCCGGCTGCTGGACCCGCGCACGGTCGCGGAGGCGATGACGGTCCAGTACCCCGGGACCAAGGGGGTCCTGCCGGGCTACGGCCATCAGAGCCCGAACGACTGGGGCCTCGGCTTCGAGATCCGGGACTCCAAGTCGCCCCACTGGACGGGCAGTTCGTCCTCGCCGCGGACCTTCGGCCACTTCGGTCAGGCCGGTACGTTCCTGTGGGTGGACCCGGCCGTGGGCGCCGCCTGCGTCGCGCTGACCGACCGGACCTTCGGGCCCTGGGCCGTCGAGGCGTGGACCCCGTTCACGGACGCGGTGCTGGCCGACCTCGCCTCCTGACACGGACAGCCTGACGCGGACATCCTGCCGCGGGCCCTCCTGCCGCGGAACCTCCCGTCGCCGTGCGGCGACGGGTCCCGGGGCCGTCAGCGGAACGCCGCCGCGTTGCGCCGCGCCCAGGCCGCGAAGGTGCCCGGGGCGCGGCCGAGGACGCGCTCCACGTCGGGGCCGACCCGCCGCTCCTCCTCGGTCGGTTCACCCAGGACGGCCAGGGTGCCCTCGACCACGGGCGGCGGCATGAAGGCCGCCATCACGGCGTACGCCTCCTCCCGGGTCTGCTCGGTGAAGCGCACCGGCTCGCCCAGGGCGGCGCCGATCGCGGCGGCCCGTTCGCGTGGGGTGGTCGGCGCGGGGCCGGTCAGGGTGTAGGTGGCCCCGGCGTGGGCGCCCTCGCGCAGGGCGGCCGCCGCGACGGCCGCGACGTCCTCGGGGTCGACGAAGGGCAGGCCGATGTCGCCGAACGGCGCCGCGGCCTCCCGCCGGGCGCGGATCGACCCGGCCCACGCGAGGGCGTTGGTGTCCATCCCGCCCGACCGCAGGACCGTCCCGTCGAGGCCGGACTCCCACAGGGCCTTCTCGAAGCGGGCCGGGTGCGCGTAGGCCTGCGGGCGCGTCCCCGCGCCCTGCGAGGACAGCAGCACCACGCGGCGGATTCCGGCGGTCTTCGCCGCGCCCAGGACGCCGTACGGGTCCTCCCCCGCCACCAGCAGGAACAGCGCCGCGGCGCCCTCGAACGCCGGTCCGAGCCCGGCCGGTTCGGCCAGGTCGGCGGCGACCGCGCGGACCCCCTCGGGCACATCGGCCCCGGCGATCCTCCGGGCCACGGCCGTCACCGGCAGTCCGGCCCCGGCGAGCGTCCGCACCAGCGCGCCTCCGACGTTCCCGGTCGCACCCGTCACCACGTACATGTCGATCTCCTCGGCACAAGCTGATTAGTTAGTCGACTGACTAACTCGATGGACGGGACGCTAGCAAGGCGGAGGCGGGCTGTCTATAGTCAGTCGGGTGACTGACTCAGAGATGCCGCGGGGGCCGCGGGCCAAGGCGGCCGGCAAGCGGCGGAAGCTGACGGCGGCGGCGGCCCGGGTGCTGCACGAGCAGGGCGTGGAGCGCACGACGATCGCCGACATCGCCCGCGCCGCCGAGGTCCCGGCGGGCAACGTGTACTACTACTTCAAGACCAAGGACGAGCTGGTCGAGGCCGCGCTCACCGAGCACGCCGACCGTCTCCGGGAGCTCACCGACGAGCTCGACCGGCTCCCCGATCCGCGGTCCCGCCTCAAGGGGCTCATCACGGCGTGGGTCTCCGCGCGGGACACCGCGGCGCGTTACGGATGCCCCACCGGCACCCTCGCCGCCGAGCTCGACAAGCGGGAGGAGGGCGGACTCGACCTCCTGGCGGGACAGGTCGTCCGTCGACTGCTGGACTGGGTCGAACGGCAGTACGGGGAGATCGGCGCCACCGACCCGGCGGGCCGCGCGCTCACGCTCGTCGGCGCCTACCAGGGCATGTCCCTGCTCTCCAACGCCCTGCGCGACCCGGAGATCATGACCCGCGAGGGAGACCGGCTGATCCGCGAGCTCGACGCGACGGCGTAGGGCGGCCGTACGGGCGCCGGCCCCGGTGTCAGCCGACCGCCATCTCCCACAGCAGCAGCTCGGCGGGGACACCCGCGACCAGTTCCATGTCCTTGGCGTCCGTGACGCGGGCCGCGTCACCCTCCCCCAGCTCCACGCCGTCCAGCCGGACCTCACCGCGCACGACATGGACGTAGACGAAGGGCGCGTCGGGGACGGCCGTGCGCTCGCCCGCCGTCAGCCGGCGCACATGGAGCATGGCGCCCGCCTCGGGGACGGCGTACGGGGTGGAGTCCGCGATGCCCCGGACGGTCTCGTAGGCGGGGTCGCCGCCCGGTTCCAGCGGAGCCAGCCACATCTGCACGAAGACCAGCGGCAGCTCGCCGTCGTTGCGCTCGACATGGCGGACGCCGCCCGCGGAACTCAGCCGCTGGACGTCGCCGTGACGCAGCACCGTCTCGTGGCCCGCCGAGTCACGATGGGTCAGCTCCCCTTCCACCACCCAGGTGACGATCTCGGTGTGGCTGTGCGGGTGCTCGTCGAAGCCGGCGCCGGGGGCGAGCCACTCCTCGTTGCAGGCGATCACCGCGCCGAAGCGGAGGTTGTCGGGGTCGTAGTGCGGGCCGAAGGAAAAGGCGTGGAGCGAGGAGATCCCGGCCGCCGGGTCCCCTCCGCGGTAGCGCTCGTCGGCGCGGCGGACGTCCATCACTCCCCCACCGTAGCCCCGGCCCGGCGACCGCCCCGCGCTTACTTGCGACCCGCCGCCGCACAGCTCCGTCCGGATAAGGCAGTCTTGTCCCGTGCCCGAACCCGAAGCCAGCAAGACCGAGCGCCCAGCGCATGACGTCCAGATGCACACCGCGACCCTCAAGCGGCTGGAGAAGTCGGCCGGCAGTCTCGCCGCCCAGGCCATCACGCGGATGGACGAGACGCTGCCGTGGTACCGGGCCATGCCCCCGGAGAACCGCTCCTGGATCGGGCTGGTCGCCCAGGCCGGTATCGCCGCCTTCACCGAGTGGTTCCGGCACCCGGACGCGCCGCAGGCCATCTCCACCGACGTCTTCGGGACCGCGCCGCGCGAGCTGACCAGGGCCATCACCCTGCGCCAGACGGTGGAGATGGTGCGGACCACGATCGAGGTCATGGAGAGCGCGATCGACGAGGTCGCCGCCCCGGGCGACGAGGGCGTGCTGCGCGAGGCGCTCCTGGTGTACGCCCGCGAGATCGCCTTCGCCACCGCCCAGGTGTACGCGCAGGCCGCGGAGGCACGCGGCGCCTGGGACGCCCGGCTGGAATCGCTCGTCGTGAACGCCGTGCTCTCCGGCGAGGCCGACGAGGGCGCCGTCTCCCGGGCCGCCGCGCTCGGCTGGAACTCGCCCGACCATGTCTGCGTGGTGCTGGGCACGGCACCCGACGGTGACAGCGAGCTGACGGTCGAGGCGATCCGGCGGGCCGCCCGGCACGCCAAGCTTCAGGTGCTGACGGGAGTGCTCGGGGACCGGCTGGTCGTCATCGCGGGCGGCAGCGACAACCCGCTCGCGGTCGCCAAGTCACTCATCGGTCCGTACGCCGCCGGCTCCGTCGTCGCCGGGCCGATCGTGCCCGACCTGCTCGCCGCGACCCGGTCCGCGCAGGCCGCGGCGGCCGGTCTGAAGGCGTGTTTTGCCTGGCAGGACGCCCCGCGCCCGGTACTGGCGGACGATCTGCTGCCCGAACGCGCGATCGCCGGAGACCCGTCCGCCCGCGAGCAGTTGGTGGAGGAGATCTACAGACCGCTGGAGGAGGCAGGCTCCGCGCTGCTGGAGACGCTCAGCGTCTATCTGGAGCAGGCCAGCAGTCTCGAAGGCGCCGCCCGGATGCTCTTCGTCCACCCCAACACCGTGCGCTACCGGCTCCGACGTGTGACTGACGTCACCGGCTGGTCACCCTCGGATGTACGATCCGCGTTCACGCTGCGGATCGCGCTGATCCTGGGGCGTCTGGCCGATGGAGATCCCCAGACCTAGCCTTTTGTCGGGGACCTACAATTCCCTCTCGTGTTCTTCGTCCCTGTCCCCACGGGCGGCCGTGGCCGTCCACAAGAGAGAGTGTGAGAGTGCTCGTACTCGTCGCTCCCGGCCAGGGCGCTCAGACGCCCGGCTTCCTGACTCCTTGGCTCGACCTCCCCGGCGCCGCCGAACGCCTCGCCGCGTGGTCGGACGCCATCGGGCTCGACCTTGCCCACTACGGCACGCAGGCCGACGCGGACGCGATCCGTGACACGGCCGTCGCACAGCCGCTCCTGGTCGCCGCCGGCCTGCTGTCCGCCGCCGCCCTCGGCGACGTGAACCCCGGTGCCGTCGCCGGCCACAGCGTCGGCGAGATCACCGCGGCCACGTTCGCGGGAGTGCTCGACGACACCGCCGCGCTGACCCTCGTACGCAAGCGCGGGCTCGCGATGGCCGACGCCGCCGCCATCACGCGGACCGGTATGTCGGCGCTGCTCGGCGGAGACCCCGACACGACGGTCGCGCACCTGGAGAAGCTGGGGCTGACTCCGGCGAACGTGAACGGCGCGGGCCAGATCGTGGCCGCCGGCACCCTGGAGCAGCTCGCCGCCCTGGAGGCGGACAAGCCCGAGGGCGTACGGCGCGTGGTGGCCCTGACGGTGGCGGGCGCGTTCCACACCCACCACATGGCCCCCGCGGTCGAGGCGCTGGCGAAGGCCGCCGAGGAACTGAGCCCGGCCGACCCGCGCACCGTCTACGTGTCGAACCGGGACGGCCAGGCCGTCACCTCCGGTACCGAGGTCGTCTCGCGCCTGGTCGGCCAGGTCGCCAACCCGGTCCGCTGGGACCTGTGCATGGAGACCTTCAAGGAACTCGGCGCGACCGCGCTGATCGAGGTGTGCCCCGGCGGCACGCTGACCGGTCTGGCCAAGCGCGCGCTCCCCGGCGTCAAGACGCTGGCCCTGAAGACACCCGACGACCTCGACGCGGCTCGCGAGCTCATCGCCGAGCACAGCGCGGCCTAAAGGAGCCCGAGAGCATGTCGAAGATCAAGGCACCCAAGGGCGCTCCGTTCGCGCGCATCCTCGGCGTCGGCGGTTACCGTCCCGTCCGGGTGGTGCCCAACGAGGTGATCCTGGAGACGATCGACTCGTCCGACGAATGGATCCGCTCGCGCTCCGGCATCGAGACCCGGCACTGGGCGTCCGACGAGGAGACCGTCGCCGCGATGTCGATCGAGGCGTCCGGCAAGGCCATCGCCGACGCCGGGATCAACGCCGACCAGATCGGCGCCGTGGTGGTCGCCACCGTGTCGCACTTCAGCCAGACCCCGGCCATCGCCACCGAGATCGCCGACAAGCTCGGCACGAACAAGGCCGCGGCCTTCGACATCTCGGCCGGCTGCGCGGGCTTCGGCTACGGCCTGACCCTCGCCAAGGGCATGATCGTCGAGGGTTCGGCGGAGTACGTCCTCGTCATCGGCGTGGAGCGGCTGTCCGACCTCACCGACCTGGAGGACCGCGCGACGGCGTTCCTGTTCGGCGACGGCGCGGGCGCGATCGTCGTGGGTCCCTCCGAGGAGCCGCACATCGGCCCCACCGTCTGGGGCAGCGAGGGCGACAAGGCCGGCACGATCAAGCAGACCGTGCCGTGGGACCGCTTCAGGATCGGCGACGTCTCAGAGCTCCCGCTCGACTCCAAGGGCGAGATCAAGTTCCCTGCCATCACGCAGGAGGGCCAGGCGGTGTTCCGCTGGGCCGTGTTCGAGATGGCGAAGGTCGCCCAGCAGGCGCTGGACGCGGCCGGGATCACCTCGGACGACCTGGATGTCTTCATTCCCCACCAGGCCAACGAGCGGATCATCGACTCGATGGTGAAGACGCTGAAACTGCCGGGACACGTCACGGTCGCGCGTGATGTGCGTACCACCGGCAACACCTCGGCCGCCTCGATTCCGCTCGCGATGGAGCGGCTCCTGGCGACCGGTGCGGCGAAGAGCGGCGACACCGCGCTCGTCATCGGCTTCGGGGCGGGTCTCGTGTACGCCGCGACGGTCGTTACCCTCCCCTAGGCACTCCGTACCGGATCATCCGGTCCGTACGGAAAACCGCCACCCCTCTGGAAACACACCGAAGGAGCGCCTGACATGGCCGCCACTCAGGAAGAGATCGTCGAAGGTCTCGCCGAGATCGTCAACGAGATCGCCGGGATCCCCACCGAGGACGTCCAGCTGGACAAGTCCTTCACCGACGACCTGGACGTCGACTCGCTGTCCATGGTCGAGGTCGTCGTCGCCGCCGAAGAGCGCTTCGACGTCAAGATCCCGGACGACGACGTCAAGAACCTCAAGACCGTCGGCGACGCGACGAACTACATCCTCAAGAACCAGGCCTGATCTTCCGATCACCTGGGCCGACCGTCCGGGTCCACCGGGGCCTAGCGCCCTGGTCGCCCTGGGCTGATGCCCCGCCACCCGGCGGTGGCGCCGCTGAATCCTCGTATCCGTTGGAGAAAGAATTCCCGTGAGCCCGACCAATCGCACCGTGGTCGTCACCGGTATCGGCGCAACCACACCGCTGGGTGGCGACGCAGCCTCTACCTGGGAGGGCCTGATCGCCGGACGTTCCGGCGTCCGCCCCCTGGAGCAGGAGTGGGCCGCCGACCAGGCCGTCCGTATCGCGGCGCAGATCGCCGTGGAGCCGGGCGAGGTCATTCCCCGCCCGCAGGCCCGCCGCCTGGACCGCTCGGCGCAGTTCGCGCTGATCGCGGCCAAGGAGGCCTGGGCGAACGCCGGTTTCACCGACAGGGCGGGCGATGACCCGAGCGTCGACCCCGACCGGCTGGGCACGGTCATCGCCTCCGGCATCGGTGGCGTGACGACCCTGCTCGACCAGTACGACGTGCTGAAGGAGAAGGGCGTACGCCGTGTCTCCCCGCACACCGTTCCGATGCTGATGCCGAACGGTCCGTCCGCCAACGTGGGGCTCGCCGTGGGCGCCCGCGCCGGTGTGCACACCCCGGTCTCCGCCTGCGCCTCCGGCGCCGAGGCCATCGGCTACGCCATCGAGATGATCCGCACGGGCCGCGCCGACGTCGTCGTCGCCGGTGGCACCGAGGCGGCCATCCACCCGCTTCCCATCGCCGCGTTCGGCAACATGATGGCGATGTCCAAGAACAACGACGACCCCGAGGGTGCCTCGCGCCCCTACGACGTCGCCCGTGACGGCTTCGTCCTCGGCGAGGGCGCCGGCGTTCTCGTCCTGGAGTCCGCCGAGCACGCCGCCAAGCGCGGCGCCCGGGTGTACGCCGAGGCGGTCGGCCAGGGCATCTCGGCCGACAGCCACGACATCGTGCAGCCGGAGCCGGAGGGCCGCGGCATCGCGCACGCCCTCCAGAGCCTGCTCGACAACACGGACCTGGACCCGGCCGAGATCGTGCACGTGAACGCGCACGCCACCTCGACGCCGGCCGGTGACGTGGCCGAGCTGAAGGCGCTGCGCAAGGTGTTCGGCGACGAGGCCGACCACTTCGCCGTCTCGGCGACCAAGTCGATGACCGGTCACCTCCTCGGTGGCGCCGGTGGCGTCGAGTCGGTCGCGACCGTGCTCGCCCTGTACCACCGGATCGCGCCGCCGACCATCAACGTGGAGAACCTCGACCCCGAGGCCGAGGCCGCCGCCGACATCGTCCGCGGCGAGGCGCGCAAGCTGCCCGTCGAGGGTCGCATCGCCGCGCTGAACGACTCGTTCGGCTTCGGTGGGCACAACGTGGTGCTGGCGTTCCGCAGCGTCTGACGCCGGTCGCCCTGTTCTGAACGGCGTGTGGCCCGTACCCCTTGAACCAGGGGTACGGGCCACACGCCGTTCGTTCCTCGGTCGCCGCCGGGCGCCCTTGACGGGGCGTCACGCCACGGCCGTCACACCACCTGGTGCAGCCAGCGGACCGGGGCGCCCTCGCCCGCGTAGCGGAAGGGCTCCAGCTCGTCGTCCCAGGGCTTGCCGAGCAGCTTGGCGAGGTCGGCCTCCAGGTCGGTCTCACCGCGCTGGGAGCGCAGGAGCGCGGCGCGCAGCCGGTCCTCGGGGATGAGGATGTCGCCGTGGATGCCGGTGACCGCGTGGAAGATGCCGAGCTCGGGGGTGCAGCTGTAGCGCTCGCCCTCGGCGGTGGGGCAGGGTTCGGCGGTGACCTCGAAGCGCAGCAGGTGCCAGCCGCGCAGCGCGGAGGCGAGCTTGGAGGCGGTGCCGACCTCGCCCTTCCAGGAGAACTCGGATCTCCAGGTGCCCGGCGCGGCCGGCTGCCGGATCCAGTCGAGGTTGACGCGCGTGCCGAGCACCCCCGCGACCGCCCACTCGACGTGCGGGCACAACGCGCGGGGCGCGGAGTGCACGTAGAGAACTCCACGTGTCGTCACTGGGGCCTCCGGACAGAGCGAGACATCTTGTAACTTAGCGGAACGGCAGTGGCAGGGCGGCCACGTGGCGAGGCTACCCTGCGGCGGCGCGAGGAGTGTGACGTACCGTCGGTCCAAGCGCCGTGAACTCCGAGGTTTCACCCGGCGGGACGTGTCCGGACTTCCCTGGCGGGGGGTCCGGGGTCGTCTCCCGGGTGAGGACGGCCGCCCGTGGGAACGCGGGGCGGCCGACCGTGTACGACGTGGTGCGACCGACCGCGCGGAACGGGTGCCGACCAACCCTGTACAACGAACGAGGAGACCAGGGGATGCGGAATCGCAGCCACCGTTCGCGGGCCGTCCTCGCCGCCGCCGCGGCGGCGGCGCTCCTGGGCGTCGCCGCGTGCGACGCCACCGGTGGCAACTCCTCCGCGACCGGCGGGACGGGAGCCCGGCCGTCCCCGAAGCCCACGCCCCTCTGGGACCGCAGCCCGGACTCCATGGCCGCGGTCGGCGACTCCATCACGCGCGGGTTCGACGCGTGCAGCGTGCTGTCCGACTGCCCCGAGGTGTCGTGGGCGACCGGCAGCGATCCGCGGGTGGACAGTCTCGCCGTACGGCTGCTCGGCGCGACCGGGGCGGCCGAGCGGAGCTGGAACTACGCGGTGACCGGGGCGCGGATGGCCGATCTCCCGGGCCAGATGGCGCAGGCGGTGACCCGCGGGCCGGAGCTGGTCACGGTGATGGCGGGCGCCAACGACGCCTGCCGCTCCTCCGCCTCGGCGATGACGCCGGTCGCCGACTTCCGGACCGAGTTCCAGGACGCGATGAGCACCCTGCGCCGGGCGCTGCCCAAGAGCCAGGTGTATGTGTCGAGCGTGCCGGATCTGAAGCGCCTGTGGTCCCAGGGGCGCGGCAATCCGCTGGGCAAGCAGGTCTGGAAACTGGGCATCTGCCCCTCGATGCTCGGCGACGCGGACGCGCTGGACTCGGCGGCGACCCTGCGGCGCGGGCAGGTGCAGGACCGGGTGAAGGCGTACAACCAGGTGCTGCGGGAGGTGTGCGCCAAGGACCGGCGCTGCCGCTTCGACGGGGACGCGGTGTTCGACTACCGCTTCGGCACGGACCAGTTGAGTCACTGGGACTGGTTCCACCCGAGCAGGGACGGACAGGCCCGACTCGCGGAGATCGCCTACCGGACTGTCACAGCACGCGAGCCCGTGACCTAGGGTTTCCCTCATGAGTGAACTTTTCGGCACACTTTCCGACGGCACCCCGGTCCACCGCTGGACGCTGGAGCGCGCCGGGGTCCGGGTGCGTGTGCTCACGTACGGCGGGATCGTGCAGTCGGCGGAGGTGCCGGACCGCGACGGGCGGACCGTGGACGTGACGCTCGGCTTCCCCGATCTGGCGGGCTACGTGGCGCACCCGGAGCCGTACCTGGGGGCGCTGGTCGGCCGGTACGCGAACCGGATCGGCGGCGCCCGCTTCGCGCTGGACGGAGCGACGTACGGCCTGGACCCGAACAACGGGCCCAACTCGCTCCACGGCGGCGACGGCGGCTTCGACAAGCGCGTCTGGGACGCGGAGCCGCTCGAACACGGGGTGCGGCTCTCCCGGGTCAGCCCGGACGGCGAGGAGGGCTTCCCGGGTCGTCTGGAGGTCTCGGCGACGTACACGCTGGACGAGCGGGGCGCGCTGCGGATCGCGTACGAGGCGGTCACCGACGCGCCGACCGTGGTGAACCTGACGAACCACACCTACTGGAACCTGAGCGGCTCCGGCAGCGCGCTCGGGCACGAACTCCGGCTCGACGCGTCGCGGCTGACGCGGGTGGACGCGGGCCTCATCCCGACCGGGGAACTCGACCCGGTCGAGGGCAGCCGCTTCGACTTCCGGGAGCCCCGCAAGACCGGTGCGGGATACGACCACAACTACGTGCTCGACAAGGGGCTCACCGGCGCCCCCGTGGAGGTCGCCGAGCTGCACGATCCGGCGTCCGGGCGGGTGCTGACGGTCGCGACCACGGAACCCGGTCTCCAGTTCTACACCGCCGACCATCTGGGTGAGCCGTTCGCACCCAACGACGGCATCGCGCTGGAGACCCAGCACTTCCCCGACTCCCCGAACCGGCCGGACTTCCCGAGCACGGTGCTGCGGCCGGGCGACGTGTACCGGTCGCAGACGGTGTACGGGTTCTCCGTGCGGTCCTAGGAAGACCGCGAGCCCCGATCCGGAGGTCAGGTTCCGGAACGGGGCTCGCCGAAGGGGCGCGCGCTGGTTACGCCTCGGTCATCGTGCTCAGACGGCGGTCCCCGAGGGAACGGCCTGCCTGAATCTCGTACGAACCCTTCACAAACGCCCACATGTTCGTGGCGGTGTCCCAGATCTCGAAAGCGCGGCGCGGGAGTTCCACGACGGCCTCGACGCTCTCGCCGGGCGCGGCCTCGACCACCGCGAAACCGGCGAGGACCCGGGCCGGCCGCTCGGTGCCCGGTTCCACCGGGGCGAGGTAGACCTGGACGACCTCGCGCCCGGCGCGCTCACCGGAGTTGCGGACCCGGACGGTGACGGTCGTGCCCTCGGCCTCGATGGACTCGTACGTCCACTCGGTGTAGCCGAGGCCGTGGCCGAAGGGGTACGAGGGGGTCCTCCCCTCCTTCTCCCAGGCGCGGTAGCCGATGAAGACGTCCTCGGTGTACGGGAGTTCGCCGTCGGCCGGGCGTACCTGGGTGACCGGGGCGTCGGCGAGGGAGCCCCAGGTGGTGGGGAGGCGGCCGCCCGGCTCGTGGGCGCCGGTGAGGACGTCGGCGAGGGCGGCGCCGCCCTCCTGGCCCGGGAACCAGCTCAGGAGCACGGCGGCGACCTCGTCGCGCCAGGGGAGTTCCACCGGGGAGCCGGAGTTGACGATCACGACGGTGTTCGGGTTGGCGGCGGCGACGGCGTGCACCAGCTCGTCCTGGCGGCCGGGGAGCCTGAGGTCGGCCCGGTCGAAGCCCTCGGACTCGACGCGGTCGGTGGTGGCGACCACGACGACGGCGGTGTCGGCGGCGCGGGCCGCCTCGACGGCCTCGGCGATCAGCTCGTCCGCGTCGCGCACGGGCTCCTGGTGGGCGAGCGAGAAGCCGACGACCTTCATCGGGAGGTCCGCGGGGAGTGCGACCACATGGGTGAGGGAGACCTCGACCGGTTCGCCCGCGGTGAGTTCGGCCTGCCCGCGCGGGACCGGGGCGCCGAAGAACGTCACGAAGGGGTCGTCCTTGGCGGCGCCCTGGACGTCGTCGAAGTACGTCGTGCCGTCGACGGTGAGGGTGAACGCGCCGAGGCCCTTGATGCCGAAGGTGTGCGCGCCGCTGTCGCGCGGGGTGAAGGTGCCGGTGAGTTCGACGGTGTGGAGGTTGTCGTGTGTGACGTTCTCGGGCAGGTCGTCGCCCATCCACTGGATCTGGCCGTTCGGGGCGGAGGCGGTGGCGATGATCCCGCCCACGGCGTCGCGGCAGACCGCGCGCAGCTCGAACCCCTTGTGGGCGATGGGGAGTTCGACGGTCGGGTCGGCGCCGACGGCGTACGTCAGGCCGCCCTCGGGAAGGGCGGCGGTGAGGCCGTCGAGGGGCGAGACGATCCGGGCGGGGAAGACGGTGGCGGAGCCGCCGCCGAGGACGCGGGCGTCGCGGGCGGCGGCGCCGATCAGCGCCACGCGGTGGCCCTCCACCAGCGGCAGAGCGCCCTCGTTGCGGACGAGGACGAAGCCGCGGCGGGCGATCTCGCGGGCCAGCGCCTCCCCGTCCACGGCCTCGGGCGGCTCGCTCACGACGGGCTCGGCGCCCTCCAGGATGCCGACGCGGGCGGCGAGGCGGAGCACGTTGCGGACGGCCGCGTCGACGGTGGCCTCGGCCACCTCCCCGGCGCGTACGGCGGCGGCGAGCGGCGGACCGTAGACGGTCGCGGGACCGGGCATGGCGACGTCGAGGCCGCCCTCGATCGCGGCGGTGGTGGAGCGGGCGGCCATCCAGTCGGAGACGTTGAAGCCGTCGAAGCCCCATTCACCGCGCAGGACGTCGTTCACGAGGTACCGGTGCTCGCTCATCGTCGTGCCGTTGACCGAGTTGTAGGCCGTCATGATCCCCCACGGGTGGGCGTTCTCGACGATGGCCTCGAAGGGCGCCAGGTACAGCTCGCGCAGGGCGCGTTCGGAGACGAGGTTGTTGACCGTGAAGCGGTCGGTCTCGGCGTCGTTGGCGACGAAGTGCTTGACGGTCGTGCCGACGCCGCCGGACTGCACACCCCGGACGTAGCCGCCGCCGATCGCGCCGGTCAGCAGCGGGTCTTCGCTGTAGGCCTCGAAGTGGCGGCCGCCGAGCGGTGAGCGGTGCAGGTTGACGGTGGGGGCGAGCAGGACGTGGACGCCCTTGCGGCGGGCCTCCTGCGCGAGGAGCGTGCCGGCGCGGCGGGCCAGGTCCGGGTCCCAGGTGGCGGCGAGCGCGGTGGGCGAGGGGAGTGCGACGGAGGGGTCGTCGGCGGTCCAGTGGACGCCGCGGACGCCGATCGGACCGTCCGACATCACGAGGGACTTCAGGCCGATCTCGGGGAGCGCGGGCAGTGTCCACATGTTCCGGCCGGACAGCAGCCGGGCCTTCGCGTCCAGGCCGAGCCGGGCGAGGGCCGCCTCGACGACGGCCTCGCGGGCCTCGTCCGCCTCCGCGTCCTTCCGGCCCTTCGCCGTCCTGTGGCCCTTCGCCGTCTCCACCGCAGTCTCCGCCATGGCGGCACCTCCTCGTTGAAAGCCGTCGGTCTCCCCCATCCTGCATCCGTCACCTGTAGAGCGGTAGGTTTCGAGACCTGGCCGTTACGATTGGGGTGATCGGATGCCGTACGGTGACGCCATGGCGGCCAGGACCACCCGGAGTGAGGAGCGGCGCGCGGAGATCGTGCGCGCGGCGCTGGAGGTGATCGCCGAGCGCGGTTACCGGGGCGCGAGCCTCGCCTCGGTCGCCGAGCGCGTCGGCCTCACCCAGCAGGGCCTGCTGCACCACTTCCCGACGAAGGAGGCCCTGCTCGTCGCCGTGCTCAAGGAGCGGGACCAGTGGGACGCCCTGCCGGACACCACCTGGCGGGCCGATCTGCTTGTCTCGCTGGTCGAGTACAACGCCATGCGGCCCGGGATCATCCAGACCTTCTCGGCGCTGCTCGGCGAGAGCGTCACGGAGGGGCACCCGGCGCGCGAGTTCTTCACCCGGCGCTACACCGACGTGCGCGCGAGCATGGCCTCGGTGCTGCGCGCCGAGTACGGGGAGCGGCTGCCGAGCGGCCTCACCCCGGAACGGGCGGCGCCCCTGCTCGTCGCCGTGATGGACGGACTGCAGTACCAGTGGCTGCTGGACCCGGAGTCGGTGGACATGCCCGCCGCGTTCCGTGACTTCCTCACGCTGCTGGGCGAGGACTGACACGTCCTCGGGGCCGCCGCACAACGACCCGTGCTCTTCGGCCACTTCCGCCCCGCGCCATGGTGGACGCCCCCGTCGTCACGGGATACTGCCGCCGTCCGGCAGCACCCCCAGGTGGCGAAAGGTCACAACTCCCTTGAACCATTTACGTGTTCGCATCGGCATCCTCGGGCTGGCGCTGCTGGCGGGACTCACCGCGGTGCCCGCCTCGTCGGCGACGGCGGCCGGGACCACCACGGCCGGGACGACCCCCACCGTCGAGGAGCGGCGGCTCGACGCGGCCGTGCCCCAGGAGATCCTGCGGCGCTCCGGATTCGACACGGTGGCACCGGAGTTCGTCCGGGCGCTGCGCCGGGCCGGGTCGTACGCGCAGGCCGAGCGGATCGTGGTGCGGCAGGGTGCGCGGCTGTGGCGCCGGGCGGTCGACCGGGCACAGGGCCGGGGACCGGCGGGCGGGGACCTGAGCCGGGACGACGACCGGCCGCTGTACTGGGCGCGGCTCGGCATGACCCGCGAAATACGCGCATGGGAGCCGGAGTTCGGGCTGCCGGCAGGCCGACGCGCGCGTCTGCTGGACGACCTGGAGCGGAACTCGCGGGGCCAGAACGCGGTGCGCTACCCGCCGCGCACGGGAGCCCGCGCAGGCGTGAGGCGCGTCCTGGTCACCGGGTTCGACCCGTTCACGCTCGACAGCGACATCCGGATCTCCAACCCGTCCGGGGCGACCGCACTCGCCCTGGACGGCACGACGATCCGGACCGCCGACGGTCCGGCACGGGTGGAGACCGTCGTGTTCCCGGTCCGCTGGCAGGACTTCACCGGGGGCGCCTCCCCGGTGTCCGGCTCCGGGGAGGGGGCGGCGGAAGGGACGGTGGAGCGGACCCTGCGGCCGTACCTCCCGCGGGTGGACCTGTTCGCGACGGTCAGCCAGGGCCGCGTCGGCCGGTTCGACGTGGAGCGGACCAACGGGGCCTGGCGGGGCGGCTATCCGGACAACGACAATGTCTCGGTGACCGGCCCCGTTCCGGTGGCCGACCCGGCCTCGCAGCCCCAGTGGACGACGACGACCCTCCCGTACACGCGGATCGTCGCCGCGCACACCGGCCGCTTCCCGGTCTACGACCACACCTCGGTGACGGAGATCCCGGCGGGGGCGGCCGAAGCGGTCGTGCGGCCCGACGGACCGACCCCGGGGTCACAGGCCCGCGCGGGCGGCGGCGGGGACTACCTGTCGAACGAGATCGCCTACCGGGCGACGCTGCTGCGGGACCGCCTCGGTCTGGGCGCGAGCCTGCCCGGCGGCCATGTCCACACGCCCGTCCTGCAGTTCGGCCCGGACAACACGGACCCGTCGGCCGGGACGGTGACGGACCCCGAGTTCGTGCGCAACCGGCTCGACATCATCGCGCAGGTGCGGGCGATCCTGGTGGTGGCGCTGGACGCGTCCGGCACGGCCCCCGGCGGGCCGGAGCGAACGCGGCGGTGACACCGAGTCCGACGCGGGCGAGGCCCGGAACCGGTCACGAGGGTGCGTCCGAGCCGGTCACGAGGTGGCGCCCTGCTCCTCGGAGGCCCCTTCCGGCTGCCCGTCGGCGTCGCGCGCGCCGTTCTCCTCGATCTCCTCGCCCAGCAGGTCCCTGGCCATCAGGGTGGCGCCCGCGACGGCGCCCGGCATCAGGAAGACCGCTACGAACGGGACGAGGAAGGCGAGACCCAGCGGGGTGCCGAAGCCCCAGACCAGTGTCTTGCGGGAGCGCAGCAGGGCGAGCCTCGCCCGGAGGTCGACGCCGCGGCGCTGAAGGGCGACGGCGACGAGTTCCTCGGTGAGGAAGAAGCCGGTGACGAAGAAGCCGAGCACCGGGACGACGGTCTGGCCGACGAACGGAACGAAGCCGAGCGCGAAGAGCAGCACGGCCCAGACGAGTGCCCGCACGAGGATGCGCAGGCTGTCGCGCGCGGAGATCCACAGTTCCCGCCAGAGCGGCAGCCCCGACTCGGGGGCGGTGCCGTCCGGGGAGACGTCGCGGTCGACCTTCTCGGAGAGGTTCTCGTAGAAGGGCTGGCCTATGAGGAGGGTGACCGCGGTGAAGGTGAGGACGGCGAGGAGGAGGGCGAGAGCGAAGAGCACGGCGGTGAGGAAGCCGCGGAAGAGGCCCGACCAGGGACTGGTCCAGCCGTCCGCGAACGGTGTCGCCCAGGTGACGAAGCCCTCCCCGTACACGCCGAGGGCGACCAGCGCCGCCGCGTAGAGCACGAGCGTGACGACTCCCGGCAGCAGCCCGAACCCGTAACTCTTCCCGTGCCGGACCACCCACCGCTGGCCGCGCAGCAGATAGCCGAAACCCACCCCAAGATCGCGCATGGGGCAACTTTATCGGGGTGCCGGGACGGACCCCAGCGCGTGACGGTCACGTTCTCGGCACCGCAGGACGGGACCGGCTTCGCCGCCGCCCGGGGTGACGGACCGCGTGCGGGTCGCGGACGGCCCTCGGGACGGCCTCGGGACGGCCTCGGGACGGCTCCTACGCGACCGTCACGGCGACCACCACCCCCTGGTCCGCGGCGGGCGCCATCGCGGCCGAGACGCGGACCGCCGCGGCGCGGGCGACCCGGCCGGCCCGCCGGGCGGAGCCCGTCATCACGGGCTGGAGCTGTTCGAGACCGGAGACGAGGAGTTCCTCGCCCGCGACGAGCAGCGGGCGTGCCGCCGTCACGGCCGCGGCCGCGGCCTCCGTGAGATCGGCGAGCGGCGGAAGTCCGGCCCGGACGGCTCCGGCCCCCGCCGCGGCCACCCGCTCGGCCAGGGCCACCTGGAGCGGCAGCAGCGGAGCCAGCGCGGCCGTCAACGCGTCGGCCACGCGCCGCAGTTCGGGCGAGGAGTCGCGCAGCACGCCCGCCGCGGCCCGGATCACCGGGGTGATCGCCAGCAGGGAGCCCGCCGCGGCACCGGCCGCCGCGGGCAGCAGCGGCGAGGTGGCCTCGATGAGTTCGCCGAGCACGACGACGGCCTCCTGAACGGCGGGTTCCATGGCGTCGAGGACGGGGAGCAGGCTGTCGCCGAGCGCGGCGAGCAGCGCCTGGGCGGGTTCACTCGCGGGGTGGAGGGCGAGCGGCGCCCCGCTGGTGCCGAGCCGGGTCAGGGTGTCGACGATCCGGTAGAACGCCTCCTGCGCCTGCGGGGAGGCGCTCGCCGCGGCCAGCTCTGCCGTCGTCTCGCGCAGCACACGCAACGCCTCCGTCCCGGAGCCGTCCCGGGGGTCGAGGGTGTTGACGGCGATTCTGGTGATGTTCCCCGCCGTGTCGAGGAGTTGGCCGGTGATGTCGGTCGTGCCGCGCACCAGGCGCAGCACGTCCGCCCTGCTGGGGAGCGACGGAATCGGGGACATGGGCTCTCCTCGCCACACGCGTCGCCGCCGGGACCTGTCCGGCGGATTCGGGCCGGGTGCCGACCTCAGCATGCCCGCTCCGACCCCCTTGTGATGCGCCGTCCGGGGCATCGGAGGCGGCCGTCAGGACGCACTTGAGGGCTGTCGTGACGGGAGGACACCGCTGTTGCGCGAGAGTCGCAAGGACACACCGCGCCGTACCGCCCGAGCCGGTCCGATCCGGAGCGGGTCCGTTCCCGGACCCGCTCCGGGAACGCCCCGGGGAAGCCGCTCGCGCGTCCGTCGAGAACCCCTGCCCGGAGGTACGCCGCATGCGCTCGCCGAAGCCTCGCCGCACTCTGCCGAGAAGACCCGCACCGTCCCGGGCCGTCACGGCCGCGGCGGCCGTCGCCGCCGTTCTGGCCGGCTCACTGGTGATCGCCCCGGCCGGCGTCGGCGCGGACCGCAGTCCCCCGGTGCCGGGCCCGGCCGGGGACGCGGCCGGGCACGCGGACCGGGGCCCGCTCCGCGAGGGCTCCGACGGCGGGGAAGGCGCGGCGGGGTCGCCCGCGAGCGCGGCCCTGGCGCCCGCGAGCGCCGCCCGTGCCGCGCTCACCGCGCCCGTCACCGGCCTCCCGGCGAGCACCCGCGGTTACCCCCGCGAGCAGGTCCTCACCCCCGACCCGGAGAACCCCGCCGACAGGTCCATCAAGCTCGGCCTCGTCCCGTACCACGCCATCGCCCCGAGGCTGAACGCCTTGCAGCGCCTGGGCGACCGGGTGAGTGTCGAGGTCGCGGGGCGGTCCGCCGGCGGGCACCGGCTGTTCCTCGTCACCGTCACCGCCCCGGAGTCCGCCGCCACGGCCCGCGCCCAGGAGCGGATGCGCGAACTCATCGAGAACGCGCCCGGTGCCGCCGCCGAGGACCCGGCGGTCAAGCGCGACTACAAGACACCGGTGTTCCTCGACAGCAACATCCACGGCGACGAACGGGAGGGGACGGACGCCGCCCTCTCGCTCATCGCGCGCCTCGCGACGGCCACGGACGCGAAGACCGAGGACCTGCTCGCCCACAGCAGGCTCTACTTCGACATCACCGCGAACCCGGACGGCCGGATCGCGGGGACCCGCGCCAACGCGAACGGCTTCGACCTGAACCGGGACCTCATCACCGCCTCGCAGCCCGAGACGCGCGCGCTGCGCCAGATCATGATCGACAAGCAGCCGGCCGTCATGCTCGATCTGCACGGCTACGTCAACGGCACGCTCATCGAGCCGACGACCCCGCCGCACGGCGAGAACTACGAGTACGACCTCTTCCTCAAGAACACCTACGCCAACGCCCTCGGCATGGAGGCCGCCGTCGACGGCCTCGGGTACACCCCGGCGGCCGACGGTGTGGAGCCCGCCCAGATCCCGTTCCGCGACCGGCGCGAGGGCTGGGACGACTGGCCGCCGATGTTCACCCCGCAGTACGCGGCCTTCCACGGCGCGGTCGCCGCGCACACGGTGGAGATCCCCCTGAAGGTGAACGGCGCGGAGTACGACACCCTGCCGGTGGCCGAGCTGAGGCGTCGTTCGGCGATCGACGTCGCGGTCGCGGTCGCCGCCCTGCGCGCCACGCTCGACTTCGCCCGCACCCGCCGGACCTCGCTGATCGCCGACCAGATCGAGGTCTTCCGGCGCGGCGCGGCGGGCGCCCCGCAGGTACCGGTCTCCGCCGCGACCGTCCCCGGCGTCCCGGGCATCGGCCCCGAGGACGTCTACACGACCGACTTCCCGCGCGCGTACGTCCTTCCGGCGGGCGCCGCCCAGCGTTCGGGTACCGCCGCCGCGCGTCTGGTGGACCACCTGATCGCCGACGACGTGCGCGTGAGCCGCGCGACGCGCGGTTTCCGGCTCGCGGGACGCGCGTACGCCAAGGGCTCGTACGTCGTCGACCTGCGGCAGCCCAAGCGCGGCCTGGCCAATGTCATGCTCGCGGACGGGCGGGACATCAGCGACAAGGTGTCGGCGATGTACGACATCTCGGCCTGGAGTCTCGGCCTGTTGTGGGGTGCGACCGTCGAGCGGGTGGAGAGCGGCTCCCTGTCGGGCCTCCCGCTGCGCGCGATCGGCGCCGCGTCGCGCATCGGGCGGGTCGCCCCGGACGGTGATCTGCGGCTCCGGCTGGACACACCGCAGGAGGTCGCCGCTCTCAACTCCCTTCTGAAGCAGGGGGTCCGGGTACGGCGGGACGGTGACGGCGGGGTGATCGCGCCGGCGTCGGCCCGCGCGCGGGCCGTCGAGGCGGCCCGGGTGTACGACGTCGCGTTCGACCGGGCGACGGCGTCAGGGGGCGCCGTTCTGCGGCGGGTCCGCGTCGCCGCCGCCGTCACCCCCGGGGAGCTCTTCGCGCTCCGTGAGATGAACTTCGACGTGATCCCGGTGTCGACGGCCACCCTCGACGCGGGCTTCGACCGGTCGGCGGCGGATGTGCTGTTCGTGTCCTCGGGACTGGACCGCGCGGCCCTCGCACCGGCCGCGCGGGCGGCGCTCGACAGGTTCCTGGGCAGCCACGGCTTCGTGGGACGCGGCGCCGTGGGCGCGGCGCTCGGCACGGCCGCCAAACTGCTCGCGGTGACCCCGGTGGAGGGCAACCCGGACGCCAACGGCGTGGTGGGAGTGGTGAATTCGGACGGCTCCGCGAGAGCGGGCGGCTCCGTCGAATCCGGCGGCGGCTGGGTGACGGCGGGCGCCCCCGGCCACAGTTTCGTCTACGCGCCGCTCTGGTTCACCGACCTGGGACCCGGGGTCCGCGTCGACCAGTCGTACGCGACCGGTGATCCGCTGCTGTCGGGGCACTGGCGCCCGCTGGACGACGGCTCGGGAGGGCCCGGGGAGGCCGGCGGCCGGGCCTCGGTGGTGTCGGGGCCGCACACCGTGCTGTTCGGCACCGAACCGCTCTTCCGCGATCACCCCAAGGGGGAGTTTCCTCAGGTGGCGAGGGCGCTGCTGGCGGTTTCGCGGACCCCGTAGGGCCGATGGCGATGCGCAGGCCGCGCCCCAGGATGTGGGGCGCGGCCTGCGCGGAGTGCGGTGAGAGCCGTCGGACAGTCGTCCGGCGGACACGGCCGCGGGTCAGTACGTGACGATCATCTTTCCGACGTTGTCGCCGCGCAGGACGCCGAGGAAGGCCTCCAGGTTGTTCTCGATGCCCTCGACGACCGTCTCGGCGTACTTCAGCTCGCCGGAGCGGATCCAGCCGCCGACCTCCTGGACGAACTCCGGCTGGAGGTCGTAGTGGTCGCCGACGAGGAAACCCTGGATACGGCCGCGGGTCTGGATCAGCCGGGCCAGGTTCCTCGGGCCGGGGGCGGGCTCGGTGCTGTTGTAGACGGAGATCATGCCGCAGACCGCGATACGCCCGTCCCGGTTCAGCGAGCCGATGGCGGCCTCCAGGTGGTCACCGCCCACGTTGTCGAAGTAGACGTCGACGCCGTCGGGCGCGGCCTCGCGCAGTTGCTGGGAGACCGGGCCGCTCTTGTAGTTGAAGGCCGCGTCGAAGCCGTACTCCTCGACCAGCAGCTTGACCTTCTCGTCGGACCCGGCGGAGCCGATGACGCGCGAGGCGCCCTTGAGCCGGGCGATCTGGCCCACCTGGCTGCCGACGGCACCGGCGGCGCCGGACACGAAGACCGAGTCGCCCTCCTTGAAGGAGGCGGTGCGCAGCAGTCCGGCGTAGGCGGTGAGGCCGGTCATGCCGAGGACGCCGAGGTACGTCGACAGGGGCGCGGCCTCCGGGTCCACCTTGACGGCCTGCTTGGCGTCCACGACGGCGTACTCGCGCCAGCCGAGGAAGTGCAGGACGTGGTCGCCGACGGCGATGCCCTCGGCGTTCGAGGCGATCACCTCGCCGACCGCGCCGCCCTGCATGGTCTTCCCGAGCTCGAAGGGGGCGACGTAGGACTTGGCGGCGCTCATCCGGCCCCGCATGTACGGGTCGACGGAGACGTGGACGTTGCGTACCAGGACCTCGCCCGGACCCGGCTGCCGGACCTCTTCCTCGACCAGGGCGAAGTCCGCGGGCTCGGGCCAGCCGACGGGACGGCCGACCAGGTGCCATGCGCGGCCGACGGAGGGGAGCTGGGGGGTCTCGGACATGAGATGGCGCCTTTCACGGTGACCGGCGGACGGTTCTAATACTTCAGTACCTGAAACAACCATGCGCCTGAATATTTCATGATGTCAAGTAACGCGGTAGGCTCGGAGGCATGGCCACCCACAAGAGACCACGGATCGACCCGCTGACGATGGAGGTCGTCGAGCTGATCGGCACGGTCGTGGCCCGCTACCACGAGGAGTACGAGGACGCGGCGGCCGAGCACGCCCTCACCGGCGCGCAGGCGCGGCTGCTGAGCCTGCTCTCGCTGGAGCCGCTGCCGATGCGGCGCCTGGCGCAGAAGCTGAAGTGCGAGCCGTCGAACGTCACGGGGATCGTGGACCGGCTGGAGACGCGGGGGCTGGTGGAACGGCGCCCCGACCCGGGGGACCGCCGGGTGAAGCTGGCCGCGGCGACGGACGAGGGACGCAGGATCGCCGGCGGGCTGCGCGACTCACTGGACTTCGCCCGCGAACCCCTGGCGGAGCTCTCGGACGAGGAACGGCTGACGCTGCGCGACCTGCTCCGCCGCATGCTGGGCGAGTCCACCGCCGACAGCGGCTGAGGACTCCACCGCCGACAGAGGCCGAGGACTCCGGCGCCGGTGGCGAGCGGGGGACTCGGGCGCCGCAGCCACGACGGCGTTCCGGTCCGCCCACGCACGGCACCGGCGGACCCGGAACACTCCGCGCCACGTCAGCCGTCAGCCGTCAGCCGTCAGGGGCCACGGTACGGACGCGGCGCCCCGGGGCCGGCCGGGACCCGCTGGAACTCGCCGGGTCCCTCAGGGGCCGGGCGGACGGAATCGCCCCAGATGCCCCACTGAGGGGCCACTCCGCGGCGGGTGTTGGGACCGGCGTGTCGCGGTCGTCGCGGGCCCGGTCACGCGCCGGCAGGCGCTACGTGCACCACCACAGGACGCGGTTGCACGTGTTCGAGGGCGAGGGGTTCGGCGCGGGGGCCGAGGTCGTGGGCGCCGCGGTGGCGGGTGCCGAGGTCCGCGGGGTCGAAGTGCCGGTCGCCGGGGCCGAGGCGGACCGGACCGGACGGGTCCCGGCGGACGACCCGCCCCCCGCGGTCCCGCCGCTCGTGGACGTGGGCGACGCGGAAGGGGACGCGGAGGCGGAACCGGACGGCGAGGCCGAGGAACCGGGCTTGCGGGTGGCCGCGGCGGCGCTGCTCGACGGAGAGTTCTTCGGACGCGCGCTCGCCGCCGACGAGGCCGAGCCGTCGGCCGACTCCCCTCCGGCCGCGGCGGGACTCGGACCCAGCCCGGGCGCGTCGACGCCGAGTTCGGCGAGACTCAGACCGGCGGCCGCCAGGACGAAGCCCACCGCGACGAAGAGGGTGCGACGGCGCCGACGGCGGTGCGCGGCGGCCTTGCGGTCGCGCCGGCTGGTGCCGGTCTGGGCGCCCCGGACCGGCGGGCCGTCCGGGCCCCCCGCGCCGCCGCGCCGCCGTACGGCCCGCGACGAGCGCCCGTCGGTGTCCTCGCCGTAGTACGCGTCGGCGTCGGCACCCGATTCCGGGCGCGCGTCGGCCTCCTCGGAATCCGCGCCGAGTTCGTCGACCGGGGTACCGCACCCGGGACAGGCGAGGGCGCCGTTGAGGTGCCTTCGGCACACGTGGCAATAGTCCATGACGCGGGAAGACTAGGGTCACCGCCGGTAACGTTCATAGGCGCAGTTGTGAAGGTTCTGTGCGGAATCAAGTATTCCGGTCCGTCAGACCCCGACACCACCGAACGTTCCCCGCCATCCTGCGCCCATCGCGGCGAAACCGTTATGTGCGCGACCCATTGACACTCCCCGGGCCGCGTCCTTACTGTCACGCCAGCATTTCGAACGTGTGACGAAATTTCGAACAACGCTCAAGCACAGGGGGCATCTGCCGTGCGCATCACGGGAATCAGCACACACGTGGTCGGGACACCCTGGCGGAACCTGACGTACGTCCAGGTGCACACCGACGAGGGCATCACCGGAGTCGGCGAGACCCGCATGCTGGGCCACACCGACGCGCTGCTCGGCTACCTGCACGAGGCGCAGGCCAACCATATTCTCGGTTCCGATCCGTTCGCCGTCGAAGACCTGGTCCGCCGGATGAAGTACGGCGACTACGGACGCGCCGGCGAGATCGTGATGTCCGGCATCGCGGTCATCGAGATGGCCTGCTGGGACATCAAGGGCAAGGCGCTCGGAGTACCGGTCTGGCAGCTCCTCGGCGGCAAGGTCACCGACAGGGTCAAGGCGTACGCCAACGGCTGGTACACCACCGAACGGACCCCGGAGGCCTACCACAAGGCCGCTCAGGAGGTCGTCGCGCGGGGCTACAAGGCCCTGAAGATCGACCCCTTCGGTACCGGCCACTTCGAGCTCGACCACGCGGCGACGCTGTACTCGGTGTCGCTCATCGAGGCGGTGCGCGACGCGATCGGGCCCGAGACCGAGCTGATGCTGGAGATGCACGGCCGCTTCTCGCCGTCCACGGCCGTGCGGCTGGCCCACGAACTCGCGCCCTTCAAGCCCGCGTGGCTGGAGGAGCCGGTGCCGCCGGAGAACCTCAAGGCGCTGGAGAAGGTGGCCGCCAAGGTCGACATCCCCCTCGCCACGGGTGAACGCATCCACGACCGCGTCGAGTTCCGCGAGCTCTTCGAGAGCCAGGCCGTGGACATCATCCAGCCCGACGTCGGCCACATCGGCGGCATCTGGGAGACCCGCAAGCTCGCCGCCACCGCCGAGGCGCACTACGTCCTGGTCGCGCCGCACAACGTCGGCGGCCCGGTGCTGACCGCCGCCTCCCTCCAGGTCGGCTTCACCTCGCCGAACTTCAAGATCCTCGAACACTTCAACGACTTCGCCGACGCGGAGATCAAGAAGGTCGTCAAGGGCGCCCCGCAGGTCGTCGACGGCTACTTCGAGCTGTCCCACGAACCCGGTCTGGGCGTCGAGCTGGACGTCGACGCGGCGGCCGAGTTCCCTCAGCAGCAGGCCCGGTTCGACCTGTGGGCCGACGGCTGGGAGCAGCGCAAGCCCAAGGGGGCGAAGTGAGCACCGCGGTCGTCGTCGAGGGTCCCGGCGAGCACCGGATGGCCCCGCACGAGCCGGTCCGGCCGTCGGCGGGCGAGGCGCTCGTACGGGTGCACGCGGTCGGCATCTGCGGCAGCGACCGCGAGGTCTACCAGGGCAACCGGCCCGAGGGATACGTCCGCTACCCCCTGACCCCGGGTCACGAGTGGTCCGGGACCGTCGAGGAGGTCGGCGCCGGTGTCCCCGCGGCACTCGTCGGCCGCAAGGTCGTCGGTGAGGGCTTCCGCAACTGCCAGGTCTGCGACCGTTGCCACGCGGGCGAGACAACGTTGTGCACGGCCGGGTACGAGGAGACCGGGTTCACCCAGCCCGGCGCGATGGCGGGCACGCTGACGCTGCCGGCCCGGCTGCTCCACGTCCTGCCCGACGACGCCGATCTGACCGCCGCCGCCCTGCTGGAGCCGGCCGCCTGCATCGCGGCCGCCGCGCTCAAGGCGAACGCCCGTCCCGGTGAGCGCGTCGCCGTGGTGGGCACCGGAACGCTCGGGATGTTCGCCGTGCAGTTCCTGAAGGCGGGATCTCCGGCCGAGCTGCTCGTGGTGGGCACCCGCCCGGACCGGGCGGCGCTGTCGAAGGACTTCGGCGCCACCGACTTCCGTACCAGGGACCAGGAACTCCCGGACGACTTCGACGTCGTGATCGAGACCGCCGGGTCCGCGTCCGCCGCGCGCACCGCCGCCTCCCTGCTGCGGCGCGGCGGACGCCTGGTCCTCACGGGGATCCCCGCGCCGGGTGCCGAAGGGCTCGACCCGACCGATCTCGTCGTACGGCAACTGGAGGTGCACACCGTGTTCGGGGCACCGCCGGAGGCCTGGGCGCACACGGTGCGGGTGTTCGGCGCCGGTCTGCTGAACCCGTCGCCGCTGGTGACGCACGAGCTGCCGCTCGCCGCGTTCCCGGAGGCCATCGAGCTGGTGGGGTCCGGTGATCCCAAGGTCGGCAAGGTCCTGCTGAAGCCGTGACCACCCGAGCCGTACGCCGGTACGGAGACTCCTGACGGCTCCGTACCGGCGTACACCAGGCCCCCGCACACCCTTAGCCGCGAACCCCGCCCGAAATACCGAACATGAAGGACAGCTCGTGACCGACGCCTCCCCTACGGCAGCCCGTCGACCCGGTGAGAGCGCGCTCGCCGCGCTCGGCCTGGGCGCGCCCGCCCTCTCCCCCGCCGACGCCTCGCCGCACACCTTCCCCGGAGGCGGCCGCTGGCGCACCGAGGTTCCCTCCGTCGAGGGGCCGGAGGCGCTCGCCGTGGTCCTCAAGGAGTCCTCCCGGCTCGATGTGCCGATCCACCGGATCAGCCAGGGCAGCGGCGTCTGGATGCTGACCGACGCCGAGATCACCGAGATGGTCGAGGCCACCGGTGAACGCGACATCGAACTGTGTCTGTTCACCGGCCCGCGCGGCATCTGGGACATCGGCGCCTCGGTCCGTTCCGACTCGCGCGGCGGCGGACTGCGCGCCCGTGGCCACGACGCCGTGGCCGGCTGCGTCGAGGACGCCGTCCGGGCGACGGAACTGGGCGTCAAATGCCTGCTCGTCGCCGACGAGGGCGTGCTGTGGACACTGCACCGGGCACGGGTCGCCGGGCTCATCCCGGCCGACACCACCTTGAAGGTCTCGGCGCTGATCGGTCCGGTCAACCCGGCCGCGTACGCCGTGTACGAGCACCTCGGCGCCGACTCGCTGAACGTGCCGAGCGACCTGACGCTCGATCACCTCACGCAGATCCGGCGGGTCTCCGCCGCCCCCATGGACATGTACATCGAGGCCCCCGACGATCTCGGCGGGTACATACGGATGTACGAGGTCGCCGAGCTGATCCGCCGCGGCGCACCGCTGTATCTGAAGTTCGGGCTGTCCAAGTCCCCCGGGATCTACCCGTACGGACACCATCTGCGGGACCTGACCCTGAGCACGGCCCGGGAGCGGGTGCGGCGCGGCCGTCTCGCCCTTGACCTGCTCGCGCGGCACGGAGCGGGCGACGACATGGCGCCGCTCGGCACCCGGCTGCCCGGCACGCTCACGCGGTTCGACACTCCCTCATAACGTTCGCACAAACCCCCTTCACACAAGCCGACACAGTCGCGCACAATCCAACACACCCTCTCGGCCTTCCAGTCTCAAAGCTCCCGGAGCATCCGAGTTCCGCGAGACCGAGCCCGGTCCAAGACATCAAGGATGATGATCATGCGTAACCGCAGAGCCGCCCTCACCGCCATAGCCGGGGCCGCCTCCCTCGCCCTCGCCCTGACCGCCTGCGGCCAGAACAGCGACGGCGGCAGCAAGGACAAGTCCGGAGACACGAAGGGCGCCACGATCGGCATCTCGATGCCGACGAAGTCCTCCGAGCGCTGGATCGGCGACGGCAACAACGTGGTCAAGGACCTCGAGGCCAAGGGGTACAAGACCAAGCTCGCGTTCGGTGAGGACGACCCGGACCAGCAGGTCTCGCAGATCGAGAACATGATCACGCAGGGTGTGAAGGCCCTGATCATCGCGGCCATCGACAACAAGTCGATGAACAACGTGCTCCAGCAGGCCGCCGACGCGAAGATCCCGGTCATCTCCTACGACCGCCTGATCCTCGGCACCAAGAACGTCGACTACTACGCCTCCTTCGACAACTCGAAGGTCGGCGAGCTCCAGGGCAACTACATCCTGCAGAAGCTCGGTCTCGCGGACGGCTCGAAGAAGGGCCCGTTCAACATCGAGCTCTTCGCCGGCTCGAACGACGACAACAACACGAAGTACTTCTTCGGCGGCGCGATGAAGGTCCTGCAGCCGTACATCGACAAGAAGCAGCTCGTGGTCAAGTCCGGCCAGACCGCGCTGAACCAGGTCACCACCCTGCGCTGGGACGGCGGCACCGCCCAGAAGCGCATGGACGACATCCTGACCTCCTCGTACAAGAGCGCCCGGGTCGACGCCGTGCTCTCGCCCTACGACGGCATCTCCATCGGCATCCTCTCCTCGCTGAAGTCGGACGACTACGGCTCCAAGGGCAAGCCGCTGCCGATCGTCACCGGCCAGGACGCCGAGCTGGCCTCCGTGAAGTCGATCATCGCGGGCGAGCAGACGATGACCGTCTACAAGGACACCCGCAAGCTCGCGACGGTGGCCTCGGGCATGGTCGACGCCGCGCTCAAGGGCAAGAAGCCCGAGCTCAACGACACCACGACGTACAACAACGGCACCAAGGTCGTCCCCGCCTACCTGCTCCAGCCGGTCGGCGTCGACAAGACCAACTACGAGAAGGAGCTCGTGGGCACGGGCTACTACAAGGACAGCGACCTCAAGTAACCGCCACCCCCTAGTGATTGGAAGGCACGACCATGGCGGGACCCGTCCTGGAAATGCGCTCGATCGTCAAGACCTTTCCCGGCGTCAAGGCGCTGTCGGACGTCAACCTGACCGTCCAACAGGGCGAGGTCCACGCCATCTGCGGTGAGAACGGCGCCGGCAAGTCGACCTTGATGAAGGTCCTCTCCGGCGTCCACCCGAGCGGCAGTTACGAAGGGGACATCCTCTTCGAGGGGGAGGTCTGCTCCTTCAAGGACATCAGGGCCAGTGAGCAGCACGGCATCGTGATCATCCATCAGGAACTGGCCCTGGTGCCCTATCTCTCCATCGCGGAGAACATCTTCCTCGGCAACGAGCACGCCACGCGCGGGCTCATCAGCTGGACCGAGACGCTGCGGCACGCTTCCGAGCTGCTGCGGCGGGTCGGCCTCGACGAGAACCCGCAGACCCGCGTCGCCGACATCGGCGTGGGAAAGCAGCAGCTCGTCGAGATCGCGAAGGCGCTGTCGAAGAAGGTGAAGCTGCTCATCCTGGATGAGCCGACGGCCGCCCTGAACGACGAGGACAGCGGCAAACTCCTGGATCTCATCCTGGAGTTGAAGACCCAGGGCATCACCGCGATCATCATCTCGCACAAGCTGAACGAGATCGAGCGGGTCGCGGACTCGGTGACCATCCTGCGCGACGGGCGGACGATCGAGACGCTCGACGTGAAGGCCGCGGAGACCACCGAGGACCGGATCATCAGCGGCATGGTCGGCCGCGACCTCGAACACCGCTTCCCGGAGCGGACGCCGCACGAGCCGGAGGCGGGTGCGGCGCCCGCGCTGGAGATCCGCGACTGGACCGTGTTCCACCCGATCGACCAGCAGCGCAAGGTGGTCGACGACGTGTCGATCTCCGTGCGGCGCGGCGAGATCGTCGGCATCGCGGGACTCATGGGCGCCGGCCGCACCGAACTGGCGATGAGCGTCTTCGGGCGCTCCTACGGCCGGTACGCGGGCGGCACGGTGGTCAGGGACGGCGCGGAGATCCGTACGAAGACCGTGTCCGAAGCGGTCGGGCACGGCATCGCGTACGTCACCGAGGACCGCAAGCACTACGGGCTCAACCTCATCGACACCATCAACCGCAACATCACGCTGAGCGCCCTGGGCAAGGTCGCCAAGCGCGGGATGGTCGACGAGCACGCGGAGCGGCAGGTCTCCGAGGGCTTCCGCACCTCGATGAACATCAAGGCGCCGACCGTCTTCGAGCCGGTGGGCAAGCTGTCCGGCGGCAACCAGCAGAAGGTCGTCCTCAGCAAATGGATCTTCGCGGGTCCCGAGGTGCTGATCCTCGACGAGCCGACCCGCGGGATCGACGTGGGTGCCAAGTTCGAGATCTACACGGTCATCGACAAGCTGGCGGCCGAGGGCAAGGCGGTCGTCTTCATCTCCTCCGAGCTGCCGGAGCTGCTCGGAATGTGCGACCGCATCTACACGATGGCCGCGGGGCGGCTGACGGGTGAGTTCTCGCGGGCGGAGGCCTCGCAGGAAACGCTGATGCGCCAGATGACGAAGGACAAAGAGGTAACCCGATGAGCACGGATGTGACCGCCAAGACGCCGGCCCCGGCGCCGGCCGGCAAGAGCGGCTCGGACGCCGGAGAGAACCTGCTCCAGCTGATGCTGCACGGCATGCGCCGCAACATGCGGCAGTACGGCATGCTGTTCGCCCTCGGTCTGATCGTGGTGCTGTTCGCCGTGTGGACCGGCGGAGACCTGCTGCTGCCGCGCAACGTCTCCAACCTGGTGCTGCAGAACAGCTACATCCTGATCCTCGCGATCGGCATGATGCTGGTCATCATCGCGGGCCACATCGACCTGTCGGTCGGCTCGCTGACGGCCTTCGTCGGCGCGGTGGGCGCCGTGCTGATGGTCGACCACAACATCCCCTGGCCGATAGCCGTGGTGCTGTGTCTGGCCATGGGCGCCGCGGCGGGCGCCGCACAGGGCTTCCTCATCGCGTACGGCGGCATACCGTCGTTCATCGTGACCCTGGCGGGCATGCTGACCTTCCGCGGTCTGACCGAGATCTTCCTCAAGGGCCAGACGATCGGCCCGTTCCCCGAGGGTCTGCAGAAGGTCGCCAACAGCTTCCTGCCCGAGGTCGGACCCACCACGAACTACCACAACCTCACGCTGCTGCTCGGCATCGGCCTGATCGCGTTCGTGGTGATCCAGGAGGTCCGCGACCGCAAGCGGCAGCAGGAGTTCTCGCTCGACGTCCTGCCGAAGAACCTCTTCCTTCTCAAGCTCGTCGCGCTGATCGCCGCGGTGCTCACCGTCACCATGCTGCTCGCCAGCTACAAGGGTGCTCCGGTGGTCCTGCTGATCCTGGGCGTCCTGGTCGCCGGCTTCGGCTACCTGATGCGCAACGCGGTCATCGGCCGGCACATCTACGCGATCGGCGGCAACCTTCCGGCGGCCAAGCTGTCGGGTGTGAAGGACAAGAAGGTCACCTTCTTGGTCTTCCTCAACATGGGCATGCTCGCCGCACTCGCGGGCCTGGTCTTCGCGGCCCGCTTCAACGCGGCCTCCCCGAAGGCCGGTCTGAACTTCGAACTCGAAGCCATCGCGGCCTCGTTCATCGGCGGTGCGTCGATGAGTGGCGGCGTGGGCACGGTCCTCGGCGCGATCATCGGTGGTCTCGTCCTGGGCGTGCTGAACAACGGTATGAACCTCGTCGGCATCGGCAGCGACTGGCAGCAGGTCATCAAGGGCCTGGTGCTCCTGGCCGCGGTCGGGTTCGACGTGTGGAACAAGCGCAAGGTCGGTTCGTAAGTCAGCCGGGCCCCGCCGAAAGGCGGGGCCCCTCCATTTGGGCAGGAGCCGCATGGAAACGAGCAGACGTACGGTCATAGCAGCGGCGGCGGCAGCGGGATTAACCGCGGCCACCATCGGCACGGCGCACGCCTCGGGTGGCGGGAAGCCCGAGAAGGAACTCTTCGGCAGGCTCGCCGACGGGACCAAGATCTACCGCTGGTCGCTGGCGAACGGCGGCACGCGTCTGAAGGTCATCTCCTACGGCGGCATCGTCCAGTCGCTGGAGATCCCCGACCGGCACGGTCACTACGCCAACGTCTCCCTCGGGTACGACAACCTGGCGTCGTACGTCGCCGGGACCACGTTCTTCGGGGCGACGATCGGCCGCTACGGCAACCGCATCGCCAAGGGGCAGTTCACCCTGGACGGCAAGAGCTACCAGCTCTCCGTCAACGACGGCGTGAACAGCCTGCACGGTGGCGCCAAGGGCTTCAACACCAAGGTGTGGGACATCGAGGGCTTCACCTCGGGCTCCGACGTCGGCCTGCACCTGTACTACACCAGCGTCGACGGCGAGATGGGCTACCCGGGCACGCTGAAGGTGAGGGTGACGTACACCCTCACCGCGCACGGCGACTGGCGCATCGACTACCGGGCCACCACCGACAGAGCCACGGTCGTCAACCTCACCAACCACACGTACTACAACCTCGCCGGTGAGGGCAGCGGCGGCATCTACGACCACGAGCTGCACCTGGCCGCGGGCCGCTTCACACCCACCGACTCGGGACTCATCCCCACCGGTGAGCTGGCGAAGGTCGCCGGCACCCCCTTCGACTTCCGCACGGCCAAGCCGATCGGCCGGGACATCCGCGTCGGCCACCCGCAGCTGGTCACCGCCAAGGGCTTCGACCACAACTGGGTCCTCGACAAGGGCGTCACCACCCGGCCCGAGCACATCGCGACCCTGCGCGACCCGAGGTCCGGCCGCACCCTGAAGATCGCGACGGACCAGCCGGGCGTGCAGTTCTACTCGGGCAACTTCCTGGACGGCACCCTGGTCGGCCCCTCCGGTCGCACCTACCGGCAGGGCGACGGCATGTGCCTGGAGACCCAGCACTTCCCGGACTCCCCGAACCACCCGTCGTTCCCCTCGACGGTACTGCGGCCGGGGCAGACCTACCGGACCTCCACGGTGCACTCGTTCGGCGCGTGACCCGGACCGCACCGGTGCACGCGTCCGGTGGGTGACCGGACCCCGCACGTAAATGCGTTCGTCGTGTGACCGGACCTCACAGTCGGTTCACAAAGTCCGCACGATTGCGCAGTGATTGAACAGCGCCACATCCGTGTCCGTATGGAAGGGCGGCCCGCGCTCCCCCGCGCGGGCCACCCAAAGACGGAGGGCCCGTCCTCCCCAGCGGGCTCGCCCCACACGGAGGTTCCATGGCCGGCAATGTCACCTCGCTCTTTCGCGGCACCGCGGCGCACAGCCCGTCGATGGCCGCACTGACGCGGGAGGGCGACGGAGCCGGCCCGGTGGACTTCTGCATTCCCTGCAACCCGTACTTCCCCACGCCCGCGATGTTCGACGAACTCGCGAGCCGGTTGCGGGAGATCATCACCTACTACCCGAGCAGCGCCGACACGATCACCAGTGAGCTGTGCTCGCTGCTCCAACTTCCGCCGCAGTGCGTCGCGATGGGCAACGGTTCGACCGAACTCATCACATGGATCGATCACTTGCTGGTCCGTGAGTCCCTCGCGATACCCGTCCCCACGTTCGGCCGCTGGACCGACCAGCCGATGGAGACCGGCAAGCGGGTCGACATGTTCCCGCTCCAGGAGTCCACCGGTTTCGCGCTCGACCTCGCCGCGTACGCCAAGTTCATCCGCGCGCGCGGCACCAAGGTCGCCGTGATCTGCAACCCGAACAACCCCGACGGCGGCTTCCTGCCGCGCCAGTCGGTCATCCAGTTCATGGACGCGATGGCCGACCTGGACCTGGTCGTCATCGACGAGTCGTTCCTGGAGTTCGCCGACGCCGAGTCGGAGCCCAGCGTGGTCGAGGACGCGGTCATGCGGCCCAACGTCATCGTGCTGCGCAGTCTCGGCAAGAACTTCGGCCTGCACGGCATCCGCTTCGGCTACATGGTCGCCAACCCCTCGCTGGCGGGCAAGGTCCGCTCGATGCTGCCGAAGTGGAACCTCAACTCCTTCGCGGAGACCGTGGTGTTCATGCTCAAGAACCACGGCAAGGAGTACATGGAGAGCCTGCACATGGTCCGCCGCGACCGGCTGGACATGGCCCGCCAGCTCTCCGCGCTGCCCGGCCTGACGATCTACCCCTCGCAGGGCAACTTCCTGTTCGTACGCCTTCCCGTCGGCGCCGAGGGCACGGTGGTCCGGGACCGGCTGCTCACCGAGCACCGCATCCTGGTCCGCGAGTGCGGCAACAAGGTCGGTTCGTCCAGCCGCTTCCTGAGACTCGTGGTACGTCCGCAGACGGATGTACGCCGCCTGGTGTCGGGCCTGGAACAGGTGCTGTTCGGGTCCAGGAAGGAAACCGCCGTACCCGAGCTGAGCAACGGGACCGGCTACAGCTCGGGTACGGCCATGGTGGACCGTCTCGTCGGCTCGACCAACGGAGCGGGAATGCAGGGGCTGGCCGCGCAGGCGAACGCCTGGCCCGGACAGCCCGCGCCCGCGCCCCAGCAGGTCGCCGCGGCGGCCCCGCAGCCCAGCCTCCCGCCCGGCCCGCCCGTACGGCCCGCCTCGCCCTATCCGGTCCAGCAGCCCGTCCAGCAGCCCGTGGCCGCGGCCGCCTATCCCGCCCCGCAGCAGCCGATGGCGGCCCCCGGCTACCCCGGTCCGCAGCCCACCAACTGGCCGGCCGCGGCCCAGGGGCCGGGCGCGATGCCGGCCCAGACGCCGCCCGCGGCGATGGCCGGCCCGGCCCAGTCGGCCGGTCTCCAGCCCGCCGCCCAGACCGGAATGCCAGGCATGGCCAACCCCGCCTCCATGGGCGCGCAGGGCGGTCTGACGGCGGCCCAGGTCCGGGGCAGGACGCAGCCGGAACCACCGCCTCCCCCAGCGGACGGCGGCTGGGGAGCCGTCGGCGCGATGCTGTACAACCAGGCCGGCTAGGGCGTGTTTCGAAAGTAGCGTCGTCCGCCCGGAGGGCGGGGCTCGCGGCGTCTGGTGCGGTGCATCGCAAGGCGGAGGGTCGTCCGCGTACTGGGCGTACTCGGGCGATCCCGACAACGCGGCGAGGCGCCGTGCCAGGCGTCGCGAGCCAGACGGGACTTTCGAAACACGCCCTAGGCCACTCATCTCTCCGGGCGGACCTCCGCGCGGCCGGGCCACGGGCCCGCCGCCGGGAGCCGCCCATGACCTGCGGCGCGGGCAGGGCAGAAGGACGCCCGCCCGGCGCCGCGGGACCCCTGTGTCCGGCGCCGCGAACCCGGCGCCGGACACCACGGCGCGGTGCCCGCGGAGCCAGGGCACCGACCCGCTCGTCCTTCGCCCGCACCCTTCTGCCGTCACACCCCTGTGCGGCCGGAAACCGGTGCGTGCCCCGCTCCGGAACGGGGCCGGGCAAGGTGTCCAACAACGAGCTTGACGGGCTGTCACTTTGCGGAACTGACAGCCGACCGACAGCATGCGCTCCTACGGTGCCGTGTTCATGACAGCTTCCCCCTCGAAAGACATGTCAGAGGCACCTCTCGGACGCCGAACCGTACTGGTCGCCACGGGCGTCACCGCCGCGGCCCTGGCCGTGGGCGCCGCGGCACCCGCCGGCTCCGCCCCCGCCCCCGTCACCGACGTGACGGACGCGGCCCCGGCCGCCGCGGCGGCCGTCTGCACCCTCACCAAGGAGATGACCGAAGGCCCCTACTACCTCGACGGACAACTCGTCCGCGCCGACGTCACCGAAGGCAAGGCGGGCGCCCCGCTCAAGCTGGCCCTCACCGTCGTCGACGACTCCACCTGCGCGGCGATCGGCAACGCCCTCGTGGAGATCTGGCACTGCGACTCCCTCGGCGAGTACTCCGGCTTCGTCGGCAACAACGGCCACAGCGAGGCGGACGACGGCACGTTCCTGCGCGGCGGCGTCCTCACGAACTCCTCCGGCGTCGCGAACCTCACCACGATCTACCCCGGCTGGTACCGGGGCCGCTGTGTGCACATCCACGTCAAGGTGCACACCGGCGTCACCCTCACCTCCGACGGCTCCTTCACCGGCGGCACGGAACTCCACACCGGTCAGCTCTTCTTCAGCGAGACGATCACCACGGCCATGGCCAAGGTGTCCCCGTACTCGACCAACAAGGTCACCCGCACCACCCTGACCCAGGACTCCGTCTACGACGGCGGAGGGGCCTCCTCCGGCCTCCTCACGCTGACGGCCCTCGGCAGCACCACCTCCGCCGGATACACCGGCACCCTGACGCTCGGCGTCCAGAGCGACTGACCCGTACTTTCCCCCCACGGAGGCCGGGGGCGGCCCGCGACCGCGCGGGCCGCCCCCGGCCGCGCCCATACCGCGTAATCTCCCGCGCCGAGATCGTCATATCACCATTAAATGACCTGCCCCTGTGGACAATGGCCGCACCTCCCCCGGGTTCTCGGGCTCGGACCGAGCGGGGGAACCCCATCGCCGTCCCCGGGAGGACCCGTATGGTGTTGAGCAGACGTACCTTCAGCGCATTCGCCGGAACCGCCGCGCTCGGCCTCTCACTGAGCGGCAGCGGGGGCGACGAGGCGACCGCGGCCGGAAGGACGCCCCTCGCACCCACCGGACCCGCGCCCGCGCCCCCCACCGCCGACGGCAGGCCGCACACGGTCGGCTTCGACCGCTACTCGATGCTGATCGACGGCAGGCGCCTGGTGATCTGGTCCGGGGAGATCCACCCGTTCCGGCTGCCGAGCCCGTCCCTGTGGCGGGACATCCTGCAGAAACTGCGCGCGCACGGCTACAACGCCGTCAGCATCTACGTCGCCTGGAACTACCACTCGCCCGCCCCCGGTCAGTACGACTTCACCGGGGTCCGCGACCTCGACCTCTTCCTGCGGACCGCCGCCGAGACCGGCCTGTACGTCATCCTGCGCCCCGGCCCGTACATCAACGCCGAGGTCGACGCGGGCGGTTTCCCCGGCTGGCTGACCGTCACCCCGGGGGTGGCCCGCACCTCCGACCCGGACTATCTGAAGTACGCCGACGAGTGGCTGACCGCCGTCCACCGCATCGCCGCCCGCCACCTCTACACCGACGGCGGCGGCACGATCGTCCTCTACCAGTTGGAGAACGAGTACGACAACCACGTGGCCGAGCCCACCGGCCGCGCCTACATGGCGCACCTGTACGCCAAGGTGCGGGCCGACGGCATCGACGTGCCGCTGTTCCACAACGACAAGGGCAGGAACGGGCATTGGGCCCCCGGCACCTTCGACACCGGCGGCGAGCGAGGGCGTTACCTCTACGGCTTCGACGGCTACCCCTCCCCCTTCAGGACACCACCGGACTGGGGGCACTTCGGCCCCGGCGGCATGAAGGGCGGCTCGACCGCCAGTCCGGACACCCCCGGATTCATCCCCGAGTTCGGCGGCGGCTGGTTCGACCCCTGGGGCGGGGCCGAGTTCGACGGCCTGGGATACGCGGAGTCCCGCCGCACCAGGAACGCGGCCTACGAACGGCGCTTCTACCTCACCAACCTCGCCAACGGCATCACGGTCCACAACGTCTACATGACCTTCGGCGGCACCTCCTGGGGCTGGCTGCCCGCGCCGATCGTCTACACGTCGTACGACTACGGGGCCGCCTTCGACGAGGCGCGGCAGCCGACCGACAAGCTCGTCCCGATGCACCAGATCGGCCAACTGCTGCACTCCGTACCCGACATGGCGAAACTCGACCCCGTCGAGGCCGACCCCGACGGCACCCCGGTGCCAGGTCCCGGCATCACGGCGTACCACCTGGTCAATCCGGACACGAAGGCGCGCTTCCAGGTGCTGCGCAACGACTCGCCCACCGAGACCGTCGCCTCCGTCGCGCTCGCCGGGACGACCGTCGCGGTGCCGGTGCCCGGCCTCGACGCCCGGCTGCTCGCCGCCGGCATCGCCCTGGGACGCCGGAGGCTGAGCTGGTCCACCGCCCAGCCGATGCTGTGCCTGACCGCCGGGCGGCAGGACATCGCGGTGTTCACCGGCCGGGCCGGCGAGTCGACCCGCACCTGCGTGGAGTCGGCGGGCGAGCCGACGGTCACCGTGCTGGAGGGCGACGCCGCACACGGCTACGGGGACGGGGTGCTGCGGATCGACGCCGTGCTGGACGGCGTCACCCGGGTCCGGGTGGACGGCGGCGGTGTCGCCGCTCCCCTCCTGCTGCTGTTCGCCGACGACGAGAGCTCCCGCCTGCTGTGGCGCCACGACACCCCGTCGGGTCCGGTGCTGGTGCTCGGTCCGGCGCTGCTGCGCACGGCCGCCGTGCACGGCACGAGCGTCCGGCTCACCGGCGACACGGTACGGGCGGCGGACCTGGAGGTGTGGGGACCGCGCGGGGTGAGCGAACTGGTCTGGAACGAGAAGAGGCTGAAGGCCCACGGGACCCCCTCCGGCAGCCTGCGGGCCGAACGGCCGCTGGCCGGTGTGGACCAGGTGCGGCTGCCCGCGCTGACCGCCTGGCGCCGGGCCGAGGGGAATCCCGAGTCGGCGGCCGACTACGACGACAGGGCCTGGCGGGTCACCGACAGGACGTCCTCGTCCAGCATCACTCCCGTACCCGCCGGGCAGCCCGTGCTGTTCGCCGACGACTACGGCTTCCACTACGGCGACGTCTGGTACCGGGGCCACTTCGCGGACGCGGGCGCCGCCGAGTCCGTGTCCCTGTCCTATACGGCGGGCGCCCAGGGGCTGTTGATGGCCTGGCTGGACGGTGTGCCGCTGGGCACCCACCGGATGCCGGTGCCGGACAAGAAGACCGTGCGGCAGGGGACCTGGGCGGCCACCGCCACCTTTCCCGTCCGGCCGCGCGGCGGGCCCTCGCACGTGCTGTCCGTCCTGGTCCGGCGGATGCAGCACGACGAGGACGGCAGGGCCGACGACACGCACAAGGCGGCCCGGGGGCTGACGGCCGCCGCCTTCGCCGGGGCCGCTCCGGCGGTCCGGTGGCGCATCCAGGGCACGGCGGCCCCCGATCCGGTGCGCGGACCGCTCAACACCGGCGGTCTGCACGGGGAACGGCACGGCTGGCATCTGCCCGGGTTCGCGGACACCGGCTGGAGGACCGTCGGCCTCCCGCGCGCCGAGCGGCGGCAGGGGGTCACCTGGTACCGCACGGGCTTCCGGCTCGCCGTCGACACCGGTGTGGACGCGTCGATCGGGCTCACCCTCACCGACGATCCGGCGCGCGCCTATCGCGTCCAGATCTTCCTGAACGGCTGGAACATGGGCCAGTACATCAACGACGTAGGACCCCAGCACACCTTCGTCCTCCCCAACGGGGTGCTGCGCACACGGGGGCCCAACACACTCGCCCTGGCGGTGCTGTCCGACGGGACCACGTCCGCCGGCCCCGGGCGGGTGGAACTGACGCTGCTGGGCAGCGCGGCCGGAGGAGTACCGGTGAGCCCGGTGGCCTCCCCCGGCCCCACGACCGTCACGCCCTAGACCAGCCGGATCATGTTCCAGGACAGCGGCTCCAGGACGGCGTTCAGCGTGCCGTCCCGGAGCGTGGTCCCCTCGACCGGGTGCGGGGTCACCCGCTCCTGGTCGTGCAGGGTGTTGGCGGCGTCCGGGTCGGCGTCGGCGAGCGCGCTGTGCTCGGCGACCGTCGTCAACCCCAGCCGGTTCAGCGCGACTTCGAGCGGCAGCGGCTCGGTCCGGCTGCGGTTGACGGCGAAGACGGTCACCGAGCCGTCCTCGGCGCGCACCGCGGTGGCGTGCAGCAGGTCCGCCTCGCCGTACTTGCGCGTGGCGTACGTCGGCGAGTCCACCCGGACGTCGAGGACCTGCCCGCGCCCGTGCGCCGAGGCCTGCGCGAACGGGTGGAACGTCGTCTGCCGCCAGGCCGGACCGCCCGGTTCGGTCATGATCGGCGCGATGACGTTGACGAGCTGGGCCAGGCAGGCGACGGTCACCCGGTCCGCGTGCCGCAGCAGCGCGATGAGCAGCGAGCCGAACACGACCGCGTCCGTGACGGTGTAGACGTCCTCCAGCAGGCGCGGGGCCTCCTGCCAGTCCTCGACGGGGTGCGGGTTGGGCCGGCTCTGGTACCAGACGTTCCACTCGTCGAAGGAGAGGTTGATCCGCTTCGTGGACTTCAGGCGGGCGCCCACGTGGTCGCAGGTGGCCACCACGTTCTCGATGAACGACTCGGTGTCGACGGCGGACGCGAGGAAGGAGTCCCGGTCGCCGTCGGTCTCCTCGTAGTAGGCGTGCAGGGAGATGTGGTCGACGAGGTCGTACGTCTCGGCGAGGACGGTCGCCTCCCATGCGGCGAAGGTCGGCATCCCCTGTCCGGAGGAACCGCAGGCGACGAGTTCGAGGTCCGGCTCGATCTGCCGCATCGCGCGGGCGGTCTCGGCGGCGAGCCGGCCGTATTCCTCGGCGGTCTTGTGGCCGGTCTGCCAGGGGCCGTCCATCTCGTTGCCGAGGCACCAGAGCCTGATGCCGAACGGGTCCTTGTCGCCGTGCGCGATCCGCAGGTCGGAACGGGCCGTCCCCGAGGGGTGGTTGGCGTACTCCTGGAGCTCCAGGGCCTCGGCGACCCCGCGCGTGCCGAGGTTGACGGCCATCATCGGCTCGGCCTCCGGGCCGATCTTCTTCAGGAAGCCGATGTACTCGCCGAGCCCGAACCGGTTGGACTCGGTGGAGCGCCAGGCGAGGTCGAGACGGCGCGGCCGCTCCTCGGCGGGGCCCACCGAGTCCTCCCAGTTGTAGCCGGAGACGAAGTTGCCGCCGGGGTAGCGGACGGCCGTGACGCCGAGCTCGCGGACCAGCTCCAGCACGTCCGTGCGCAGGCCCTCGGCGTCCGCGGCGGGATGGTCCGGTTCGAAGATGCCGGTGTAGACGCAGCGGCCGAGGTGCTCGACGAAGGAGCCGAAGAGACGGGGGTTGACCTCGCCGATGGTGAAGGCGGGGTCGAGGGCGAAGCGGGCGGTGCGCATGGTGTCCTTTCGGGGGCGCCTTGGGGCTGGGGGGTGGCTTGCGGGGCGGGGCGGCTCGGGAGCCCGGGTGGCTCGGGGGCCGGGGCTCGGGGCGGCCGGCCCTGCCGGGGGCCGGTTCGGGGTTCGTGGGGCGCGCGCGGGTGCGTCAGGTGACGACGGGCCAGCCGCCCCTCTTCCAACTCAGCCTGTTCAGGCCCAGCTTGGGCGTGCCGTTGTCGTCCGCGTCGTAGTAGTGGTACGCCAGCCAGTCCTGGCCGCGGTCCTTGAAGACCGACTCGCCGCCGGGGCCGATGTAGCGGCCGTGTCCGGCCAGCAGGAGATCGCCGCCGCCGTCGAGCATCGGCGTTCCGGTGCTGTCCGTGTACGGGCCGGTCACCGACGTCGACCGGCCCACCCTGATCTTGTACGTGGAGTTCACGCCCGCGCAACACGTGTCGTACGAGGCGAACAGGTAGTAGTAGCGGCCGTGCCGGACCACGTAGGGACCCTCCACCGCGTACGGCGCGTCCGGGCGGGTCGCCAGGTGGTGGACGGGGGCGTCCGGCAGGGCCTTGCCGGTCCACGGGTCCAGCTCGACCATGCGGATGCCCGTCCAGTACGAGCCGAACGTCATCCAGAGTCTGCCGTCGGCCCGGGTCACGGCCGGGTCGATGGCGTTCCAGGTGTCGGCGGTGTCCGAGGTGAAGGCCTTGCCGTGGTCGGTCCAGGTGCCGGGCAGCCCGCTCGGGGAGGTGGCGAAGCCGATCGCGGAGTGGTTGGTGCCCCAGGAGGAGACCGCGTAGTAGAGCCAGTAGCGGCCGGCGCGGTAGGAGATGTCCGGGGCCCAGGCGTCGCCGGTGGAGTTGTACTCGTACCACCAACTCGGTGGAGAGGCGAAGGCGTTGCCCGCGTCGTCCCACTGGACCCGGTCACGGGAGAGGCGTGCGCCGATCACCCCGCCGGTCGAATAGGCCACGTATCCACCGGACTTGAGGTGGATGACGGTGGGGTCATGGATGATCTGCTGTCCGGTGATCGGCTGCGGGTCGGGGTAGCCGACGTCGGCCCGTGCGGTGCTCGGCAGCAGGGCGACGACCGCAGCGGCGAGCAGGGCGGCGAGTCTGGGTGCGGTCAACTGGGGCTCCTCGTCCGGTCACTGGCCGGCCAGACCGGTGTGGGCGACACCCCGCACGATCTGGCTCTGGAAGAAGACGAACACGACGATCAGCGGGAGGCCCGCGATCAGGCCGCCCGCCATGAGCTGCGGCCAGATGATGCCGAAGGAGTTCTGCACGGTGGCGATGCCGTTCGGCATGGTCATCAGGTCGGGATTGTTGGTCACCATGTACGGCCACAGGAAGTTGTTCCACGAGGCGATGAAGGTGAAGATCCCGACCGCGGACAGGGACGGCTTGGAGAGCGGGAGGACGATGGTGAAGAAGATCCGCCAGCGGCCCGCGCCGTCGATGAACGCGGCCTCCTCCAGCTCGCGGGGCAGCGACTGGAAGAACTTGTAGAGGATGTAGACCATGGCCGCCGGGGCGCACTGCGGCAGGATCATCCCCCAGTAGGTGTCGACCATGCCGAGCGACTGGACGGTCGCGAAGAGGGGGACGCCGAGGATGGCCGGGGAGAACATCAGGCCCGCCATCGTCAGGGCCATCAGGGCGGACTTGCCGCGGAACTCGGTGCGGGCGAAGCCGTATCCGGCGAGGGACGCGACGAGCAGCACGACGAAGGTGACGCAGACCGACACCACCAGGGAGTTCACGAACCAGTTGGGGATGTTGCCGGCCTCGATGACGCTCTTCCAGGACGCCGCCGTGAGGTGCTGCGGGATCCAGTGCGGTGAGGTCACCGATTCGGTGGGGGTCTTCAGCGAGGTCGACAGCGCCCAGCCGAGCGGGGCCATCCACACGAGGGACAGGGCGGCGGCGACCGCGGTCAGCGCGATCTGTCCCGGCGTCCAGGTGCTGCGGGCCTTGCGCGGTACGGGAGTCGGGTCTGCGGTCGTCGGGGCGGCGGTGGTCATCGGGCGTCCTCCTCGCGGAGCCGCAGCAGCCACATCCGCCCGAGGGCGACGGCCGCGATGATGAGGAACAGGATGAAGGAGATCGCGGAGGCGTAGCCCACGCGGTAGCTGGTGAAGCCCTGTTCGAGCGTGTACTGGACGAAGGTCCGGGTCGATTCCTCGGGCCCCGGGCCGAACTGGTACATGACGACGGCCTGGTCGAAGACCTGGAGCGAGGCGAGGACCTGGAGGGCGAGCACCAGGCCCGTGATGGTGCGCAGGTTCGGCACGGTGATGTGCAGCACCCGCTGGAGAGCGTTCGCCCCGTCCAGTTCGGCCGCCTCGTAGAGGTGGTGCGGGATGTTCTGGAGCGCGGCCAGGTAGAGCAGGAAGGAGAAGCCGACCGTCCACCAGAGGGTGGCGACGACGACCGCGATCATGGCGGTGGACTTCTGGGTGAGCCAGGGGGTGTCGATGCCCAGGACGTGGTTGACCATGCCGTTGGTGGGCTGGAACAGCCACCACCACAGGTTGCCGACCACGGCCGACGGGAGCAGGAACGGCGCGAAGAAGCACAGCCGCCACAGCCACTTGAGGTGGGTGATGTGGTGGGCGATCAGTGCCATGAGCAGGGCCACGACGACGATGCACGGGACGACGTAGAGGGTGAACTGGACGCTGTGCCACAGCGAGTTCCACACCAGGTGGTCGCGGAACGCCTCACGGTAGTTGTCGAGGCCGATGAAGCGGGTGTGGTCGCCGGAGATGTTGGCGTCGGTGAGGCTGAGGTAGAGGCCGCGGACGACGGGCACGACGACGAACAGCCCGTACAGCACGAAGAACGGGGTGACGAACCAGCCGCCGTGCTGGAACCGGCGGCCCCAGCGGGCGCGGGCGGACTCCGTCGCGGTGGCCGTGCGGGGCCGCAGGCCGGTGGCGGGGGCGAGGGTGGTGGTCATGCCGCGGTTCCCTTCAGCTCCTGGGCGGCGGTGCGGCCGTCCATCGGATTCCGCGTGGCCAGCAGTTCCTCCAGCACGGACTTCATCCGGTGGGCGGCGGCGGCCGGTTTCGCGGAGCCGACGTTGGAGGAGGCGACGACCGGGCCGATCCGCTTGGCGAGGGTGCCGGTGGAGCCGGCGAACCAGATGCGCGGTTCGGTGGCCGGGTGTTCCATGGCCGGGCGGGAGTACTCGTTCTGCGGGGTCAGCTTGAGGTAGGCCGGGTCCTGGAAGGTCGGCAGATAGGCGGGGACATGACCGCCGCCCGCCCAGGCGGTGGCGTGCTTGACCATGTAGGCGGCCAGCAGGTGCGCGCCCTCGTTGGCGGCTCCGCCGCGGTCGGCCTGGTGCGGCAGGACGAAGGAGTGCGACTCGGCGTGGGTGGCCGGGGTGCCGAAGACCGGGGGCAGCGGCTGGGCTCCGTAGTCGACCTTCTCGCCGCTGAAGTACGGAACGGACCAGTTCCCCTCCCAGACGAACGGTGATCCGGCGAGGAACGCCTCGGCGTCGGTCTGGCCGACGACCGTGTACCCGTCGGCGACGTGCTGGTGGAGGAATTCCAGGACCTGGGTGGCCTTGTCGGTGTCGAAGGTGACGTCGGTGCGGTCGTCGTCGAAGTAGCCGCCGCCGAGCTGCTGGTAGAAGGCGACGAAGAACCACCAGGAGAAGTTCTGGTCGAAGGCGTGCAGGCCGAGGGTCTGCTGGCCGTCCTTGAGCTGCTTCCTGGCCGCCTTGAGGAGGGCGAACCAGTCGTCGGTGGAGGTCGCGGTCGGCAGCCTCCCGTCCGCGTCGAGCAGGCCGGCCTTCCGGCAGACGTCCTTGCGGTAGAAGCTGAGCTGGACGTGGATGTCGAGGGGCAGGGCGTAGAGCTTGCCGTCGACGATGCCGCGTTTCCAGAGCACGGGGTTGAAGTCGGCTTCCCGGACGCCGTACTTGGTGAGCAGGCCCATGTCCCAGGGGTCCAGGAGGCGGCCGGGCGCGAAGCCGGGGACACGGCCCTGGTGCATCACGCTGAGGTCCGGCGCGCGGTTGCCCGCGGCGGCCATCGCGAGCTTCGTGTAGTACGGGTCGCCCCAGGTGAGGGTGGAGTCCTTGACCGCGACGCCGGGATGTTCCTTCCGGAAGGCGTCCACCATCGCGACCATGTTGGCCCCGTCGCCTCCGGTGAACAGGTTCCAGTAACGGACCCGGGTGCTCGCGCCGGAGGCGAGTGCGTCCGCGCCGGTGCCGAGCGCGGCGAAGCCGAGACTGCCCGCGACCGTCAGCCCGCCCACCGCGGAGAGGAGTTGCCTGCGGTTCAGGCCAGGTCGTGCCATACCTTGCCCCCACTGTTCGAAATTTCGTCAGACGATCGCAACTTCGAACGGGACCGTAGATAGGAAGCGCTTACCCGTCAATGGTTTGCGCAAAAACGGTGGCGTGGAAACGCGAGTCCCCGCCCGGTGACCGGCACCTGACGGGGACTCGTGGCGTGACCGGCGACGGGACCGGCGGGTGTGGGCTACCCGGCGAAGGCCGGCTGGGGCAGGCCCTTGCCCGCGCCCGGGACGACGAGCAGGGAGCCGGACATCGGGTGCGGTGCCGTGAGGCCCGTACGTGCCGTGGTGATGTAGAGGTCGGTGAGGTCGGCGCCGCCGAACGCGCAGGCGGTGGGGCGGCGGACCGGCAGGTCGAGGACCCGGTCGAGGGCGCCGTCCGGCGTGTAGCGGCGGACCGCTCCGCCGTCCCAGAGGGCCACCCAGACGCAGCCGTCGGCGTCCACCGTCAGACCGTCGGGGAAGCCGTCCTCCACGGTGGCGAACGGGCGCCGGTTGACCGGGAGTCGATCGTCGCCGATGTCGAACACGTCGATGCGGCGGGTCGGCGAGTCGATGTAGTAGACGCGGCGGCCGTCGGGGCTCCAGCCGGTGCCGTTGCTGACGCTCACGTCGTCGAGGACCGGGCGGACCGTGCCGTCGGGGGTGATCCGCGAGAGCGTGCCCCCGCCCGGCGCCTCGTCGTACCGCATGGTGCCGCACCACAGGGAGCCGTCGGGGGCCACGGCCGCGTCGTTGGCCCGTCGGCCGGGCACGGGCTCCCGGTGCAGCCAGCGGAACGCCCCGGCGGAACCCTCGGCTCCGGCCGCACCGGCGGCGGATCCGCCGGACCCCGCCGGCCCGTAGAGGCCCACGCCGTCACGGAGGTTGACCACCAGGCCGCCGCCCGCGCGGGGCTTGGCCGCGCCGACGTGCTGCTCGGTGGTCATCACCGTACGGCGGCCGGAGGCGGGGTCGTAGGTGTGGATCCGGGAACGGAGGATGTCGACCCAGATGAGCCGCCGGGCCCGGGTGTCCCAGGTCGGGCCCTCGCCGAGCGCCGCGTCCGACCGGACGGCGACCTCGACGGCGGTCATCGCACGTTCCGGTGGCCGAGCCGCTCGGACAGGTCCGCGGCGCCCTTGGCCGCGAGCTGCTCCAGCTCGACGCGGCGGTCGTCGCTCCAGCGGATCATCGGTACGGAGATGGAGAGCGCGGCGACCACCTGTCCCGCCCGGTCGCGCACCGGGGCGGCGACGCAGCTCACGTCCGGGTTGGACTCGCGGCTCTCGACGGCGATCCCGCGGCTGCGGATCTCGGCGAGGGCCTCGCGCAGCGCGTCCGGCTCGGTGATGCTGTTGGGAGTCATCGCGACGAGGTCGGCGTCGTCGGGGACGCGCGAGGTCAGCTCCGGTTCGGAGAGGGAGGCGAGCAGCATCTTGCCGACGGAGGTGCAGTGCGCGGGAAGACGGCGGCCGGCGGCCGAGACCATGCGCACCGCGTGCGTGGAGTCGACCTTCGCGATGTAGATGACGTCCGTGCCTTCGAGGATCGCCACGTGCACGGTCTCGTCGCAGGTCTCGGCGACGGAGCGGGCGACCTGCTGGCCCTCGGCCGCGAGGTCGAGCTGCTCGGCGTAGCGGCTGCCGAGCTGGTACGGGCGCACCCCGAGCCGGTACCGTCCCGGCTGACCGGGCACCTGCACGATGTACGAGCGGGCGGCGAGCGTGGTGACCAGTTCGTGCACGGTGGTGCGCGGCAGCTGGAGTCTGCGCACGATGTCGGGGGCGGAGAGAGTGCCGTCCCCGTCGAGAAAGAGCTCCAGTATGTCCAGAGCTCGGGTCACGGCAGGTACGAGGCGTCCCACAACCGGCCCCCTATCTTTTGTTCGAAATTTCAACAGACGATCGGGATGACGAACGCAGGCCAGGCTAGTCATAGTGGCCTCGGGCGGGCAATGGTTTGGGGGTGGCCCCTGCCCGGAAGTCCCGTGACGGACCCCACGGCGCACCCGCGACCGACCCCACAGCCGCCCGCGGGAGGGACCTCCGGGTTGGATCCTCGCACCCGGCACGACGGCCGGACGGGCGGGATCGGCGGCGAGGCCTGCGGCCGGTCAGCGGCGGGGACGGGGGTCGCCGAGTTCACCGCGCAGGCGTTGCGCGCGGAGCACCAGCTCCAGCTCGAACCGGCGGTCGGGATCGTCGATCTCGTCGCCCCACAGTTCCCTGATCTGCCGGAGACGGTAACGGACGGTCTGCGGGTGGACACCGAGACGGGCCGCGACCTCGGGCGCGCCTCCCCGGGTCTCCAGCCAGGCCAGCAGCGTCGTCGCGAGCCGCCGGCCGTGGGTGGGCCCGCAGTGGGCGAGCGGTTCCAGACAGCGCAGGGCGAGATCGTCGATCAGCTCCTCCGGCTGGAGCAGCACCAGCGCCTCGGTGTGCTCGGTGCAGTGCAGGACCTCCCCGGCGGGGAGCAGCCCCCGCTCCATGAGGGCTACGGCGGCCTCCGCCCAGCGCAGCGACTTCACCGCTTCGGCCGTCGGCACCGGCGGCCCGATCGCCCCGGCCCACCCGGTCAGCGCCCGGTGCAGCAGCTCGGGGCGGCCCGCGGCGGCCGGCTCGGGCACGACCATGCGCGGCCGCTCGTACTCCATGTCGAGCAGCACGCCCGGCGCGACGGCGGGGGCGACGGCTTCCCGGGCCGGGCGCAGCAGGACTCCGACGGCCAGCCGGTCGGGCAGCGGCCAGCCGATCCGGGCGGCCCGTTCGACGAGCCCCTCGGTGTCGCCCCGGGAGTGCTGCTCGGAGAGCAGCAGTTCCATCAGGCGCCGCTGGAGACGCAGCCGCTCCCCGGCCTGCCGGGCGGCGGCCTCGGCGTAGCCGCGTACGGACTGGTCCACGAGACCGTCCAGGTACTCGTATCCCGCGTCGACGAGCTCGTACATCGCGGGGGGCGGGATGTCGACGCGCTGCCCGATCTCCGCGAGCCGCCGCCAGGCGAGTCTGACCCCCAGCCGGTAGATCGCCTGGAGCGCGTCGAGGGTGCGGCCGTGCACGCCCTCGCCGCGGCCGAATTCCTGGAAGACCTCGGGGTGGACGCGCGGGCGGCCCTCCGGCGTCTCCAGGTGCTGGACGAAGACCTCGATGGCGCGGCGGATGCCGACCAGGGCCATGGGCTCGCCTGACTCGTCGAGGACCAGGGGCAGGTGGGGGTACTCGCGGCGGATCTCGCGCAGGATCTCCTCGGCGAGAACCGGCGCCTCGGCCATGGCGATCGTCGCGAACTGCCGTACCTGGAGGCGGGGTACGTCGTGCCAGGCCGAGCGGGCGGTGGCGGCCGCCGGGCGGCCCGGTGCCGTCCGGTCGGGGTCCGGGACGCCCGGGCCGGTACCGGGTGGGCGACCGCGGCCCGTCTCCGAAGGGCGTGCTCGCCCGGAATCCGCCGCGCCGGGGTCCCCGCGCGCCCCCGGGAGCCCGGCCCGGCCCGGCCGGGAGGAAGCCTCGCCCCCGTCCGGCAGCGTCGGCCGTACGCCTCTGCGGCTCGGCACGGTCAGCGCTCCTGACCGGCGTTCCGGTACGTGATCAACGGCGTGTTCGGCTGGTCCGGGGTCGCGTCGAGCACCGCCACGATACCGAGGGCGGCACCCACGGCGAGTACGGCGGCGACGACGACGGTGAGCGCGGTGGCGAGCAGTCTGGACATCGCAGGGTCAGCCTCTCTGTCGGAGGTCGTCCCCACCCCGGGAGCCCGCGCGGCCACGGCCGAGTGGTCCCACGGACACCGCCCACACCGACCCCGCCCGGCAAGTGCCCAGTCTCGACAATGCATTGACACTCCGTCAAGAGTGCGCCTACGGTTCCCGGCCCATACCGCACGTGCACTTTCTCCCTCGGTGTCGACGCATCCGTATCTCCTCGAACCACCGGATACCACCCGCGCGTCGAGCCTTCTCACGCCCCTGGAGTGCCCGGATGCGCCGGAAGTTCTCACCCCTCTCCCTGATCCTCATAGGCCTCGGCACGTTTCTCCTCGTGCTGGCCCCGATGCTCGTCTGGTACGTGGAGCCGCGTGCCGCCGTGAACCCGATCGACATCGACACGACCGCCGTCTACACCGGCACCGGCAGTGTCTTCGACGCCGGCCGGGTCGAGACCGTGCCCGGCCAGAACATCACGGTCACCCAGGTCGTACGCGGTGACGTCGCCGACAGCGAGCGCAGCGGGAAGGCCGTCTGGGACGTGACGACGACGGTCGACACGGACCGGTCGCTGCCCGCGGCCGACCCCCACGACGCCCTGGAGTTCACACCGGGCCGCTGGGTCACCGACCGCAGGTCGAACGAGCCGGTGCACTGCTGCCAGGAGCACCCGTACTTCGAGGGCGAGGCCTACCTGAAGTTCCCCTTCGACGTGCGCAAACGCGCGTACCGCTGGTGGGACGACTCGCTGGGCGCGCCCGTCACCCTGCGCTACGAGGGCACCCGGAAGATCCGCGGATACGAGGGCTACCGGTTCACCGGAACCGTCCCCGCCACCCGGACCGGGACCCGGCTGGTGCCGGGCGCGATCGTCGGGGAGCCGCAGCGCGCCCAGGTGCTCGCCGAGGAGTGGTACGCCAACCACCTCATCGAGCTCGTCGTGGACCAGCGCACCGGGCGGGTGATCTACGCGCAGGTCGGCCCGCGCCGGACGCTGCGCGCCCCGGGCGGCGAGAAGGACGCGGCGGTGCTGCTGGACAGTCCGAAGCTGGCCTTCACGGCCGCGACTCAGCGGGACCAGGTCGCACAGGCGAAGTCCGAGAGCGGCCAACTACGTCTGCTGGGGCGGACGTTGCCGATCGGTGCCGCTGTGGCGGGGTTCGTCCTGGTCGCGGTCGGCGCCGTTCTGATGGTGCGTGGGCGGCGTGATCCCGGTTCGTCCGGATCGTCCCCCACTTCCTTCACGATGTGATGTGCCGTCAGCTCCACAAAGCCCCGAAATTGTCACGCCGGTGAGTAGCCGACGCGAACGGCTCGGCGAAAACTGTCCAGCCCCACCCGAACACAGCCCGTCCACAACCCACCCACAGCCCCGCGCCGGCAAGTACCCGCACCCCGACCGCCGGGCGTCCCCCCGGCTCCACCCACCCGACAGCACCCGGGGCCGCACGATCACCGCCGATCCGCGCCCCGTCCCACCCCCCACATCGAGTTCCGCACCCCGAGACGAGTTGGAGCACCCATGCCCCAGCACGTGCCGTCCCCGCTGCGCACCGCGTCCCCGCGCCCCGCGCAGTACCCTCCGGCGTTCCCCCCACACCCGCGCCGCATCGTCTTCCTCGCCCGCCGCGATCTCGGCAATCCCGCGGCGGGCGGCTCCGAACTCCTGGTCGACCGGCTGGCCGAGGGGCTGACCCGCCGGGGCCACCAGGTCACCCTGCTGTGCGGTGGCCCCGCGTCCTTCCGCGACTACCGGGTCGTCTCGGCGGGCGGCGACCTGGGCCACTTCCTGCGCGCCCGGCCGGCCCTGCACCGCCGCGTCGGCGACTGCGACCTGCTCGTCGAGGTCTGCAACGGGCTGCCCTATCTGGCACCCCTGTGGCACCGCGGTCCCACGCTCTGCCTGGTCAACCACGTGCACACGGATCTCTGGCCGATGCGGTTCGGCGGGCCGCTGGCGCCCGCCGCCCGGATCGGCCGAAGACTCGAACACTGGGCGCTGGCCGGTGCGCAGCGCGGGAACCTGCTCGTCGCCGTCTCGCCGTCGACCGCGCACGCCCTGCACACGATCGGGGTCGAGCGGGACCGCATCCGGGTCGTGCACAACGGGGTCGAGGAGCCGGGGCCGCGGTCCGCGCGCTCGCCCGAGCCCCTGTTCGTGGCGATGGGACGGCTCGTGGAGTACAAGCGGATCGATCTGCTGCTGCGGCTGTGGGAGCGGGTCCGCCCGGTCACCGGCGGCCGGCTGGTCATCATCGGCGACGGTCCCGAGCGTGAGCGCCTGGCACAACTCGCGGGTTCCGGGGTCGAGTTCACCGGCCATGTCTCCGAGGCCGAGAAGCACCGGCTGCTGTGCGCCGCCTGGCTGCTGGTGCACCCGTCCGCCGTCGAGGGCTGGGGCCTCGTGGTCACCGAGGCGGCCGCGCGCGAGACCCCGGCCGTCGCCTTCGACGTACCCGGCCTGCGGGACTCCGTCGTGGACGGCGAGACGGGGGTGCTCGCCCGTGGCGAGTCCTCCTTCGCGGCGGCCTGGTGCACCCTGGCCCTGTCCGGCCAGCACCGCGCCCTGATGGGCCGGGCCGCCCGCGACCACGCGGCCCGCTACCGCTGGAACCACACGGTCCGCCGGTTCGAAGCGGTGGCCGTGGAGGCGGTGAGGGACTGGGCGCCGTGACGGACACCGGGCCCACCGGTGGAGACGTCCGGCCGGACGCCGAGCCGTCCGCCGGCAACGGCACTGGTGCGGGTAGCGGCACCGGCGCGGGTAGCGGTACCGGCCCGGGCAACGGCATTGGCGCGAGTAGCGGTTCTGGCGCGGGTAGCGGTTCCGGCGCGGGCAACGGCACCGGCGCGGGTAACGGCACTGGTGCGGGTAACGGTTCCGGCGCGGGTAGCGGTACCGGCGCGAGGCGCCCGGCCGACGCGGGCATGGGTGCCCGTGACCTGGCCGACGCGGGCATGGGTGCCGGTGTCGGCGTCGGGGGTGGGGCCGGGGCGGGGGGCCGTTCGGGCGGGGGTGCCGGCGACGGGACCCGGGCCCACGGCGGGACCCGCGCCGGTCCCAAGGATCCCTCCGTACGGAGGTCGCTCGCCCTCTTCCGTGCCTTTCTGCACGAGCGGGACGACCCCGGGGCCTGCTACACGCTGCTCGCCCGGGACGCCGCCGACCAGGTCGAAGCGGCGTACGGCGCCGTCGAGGGCCGTACGGTCGTGGACATCGGGGGCGGCGGCGGCTACTTCACCGAGGAGTTCCGGCGGCGCGGAGCCCACGCCTATCTCTTCGAGCCCGACCGCCGGGAGCTCGGCCCGGAGCCGCCCGCCCAGGCCGTCGTCGCCGACGGCTATCTGATGCCGCTCGCGGACGGGGTCGCGGACGTCTGCTTCTCCTCCAACGTCCTTGAGCACGTGGCCGATCCGCAGACGTTCCTCAGCGAACTGGTGAGGGTGACCCGTCCGGGCGGCCTCATCTACGTGTCGTTCACCAACTGGCTGTCCCCGTGGGGCGGTCACGAGTGGGCGCCCTGGCACTACTTCGGCGCCGAACGGGCGCGCGCCCGCTACCGGCGCCGTACCGGAAGACCCGCCAAGCACACCCTGGGCGAGAACCTCTTCGCCGTGCACATCGGCACCACCCTGCGGCAGGTGCGCGCCCGCGACGACATCACGATCGTCTCGGCCCGCTCCCGCTACTGGCCCTTCCTCGCGGAAGCCGTCGCCAAGGCGCCGGGGCTGCGCGAGTTCGCCACCTGGAACCTCCTCCTCATCCTCCGGCGGTGTCCACCATGACGAGCACGGTCCAGGCTCCTCCCCCGGCAGCGGTCCGCCCCGCCACCGGCACGTCCGGCCCTCCGGAGGGGCCGCGCTCCCGGCGGTGGCTGCTGGGCTTCTGGGCCGTGGTGTTCGTGCTGTTCCTGGCCGTCCACCCCGGGCGCACCACCTTCGACACCAAGCTCGGAGTCGCGCTCGACCCCTGGCAATTCCTTTCCGATCTCGGCCAGTTGTGGCACGACCGGGGCGGCTTCGGCGGCATCCAGGACCAGTACGTCGGCTACGCCTGGCCGATGCTGCCGTACTACGGGCTGTGCCGGCTGGTCCGTCTGCCGGTGTGGCTGTCGGAACGGCTGTGGCTGTCGGTCATCGTGTCCGTCGCCTTCTGGGGCGCGCTCAGACTGGCCGAGCGGCTGCGGACCGGCAGCGGCGCGTCCCGTCTGCTCGCGGCGGTCGCGTACGCGCTGTGGCCGCTCTTCACGACCGTCGTCGGTTCGACCTCGGCGGCCGCGCTCCCGGGCGCCCTCCTCCCCTGGGTTCTGCTGCCCCTGACGAACGAGCGCTACAGCGCCCGGATCGCGGCCCTGCGCTCGGCCCTGGTCGTCCCCTTCATGGGCGGGGTGAACGCGGCCGCGACCCTGGCCTCGCTCCTGCCGGTCGGGCTGTACCTGCTGTCCCGCCCGCGCGGGCCCCGGCAGCGCAAGCTCATCTCCTGGTGGGTGCCCGGCGTGGTCCTGGCGACGGCCTGGTGGTGGATCGCGCTGCTGCTGCTGGGCGTCTACGGCGAGAACTTCCTTCCCTACATAGAGACTTCACAGACCACGACCGCCACCATGTCGGCCACCGAGGCACTGCGCGGCGCGGGCAACTGGGTGGGGTACCTGCATTTCGGCGAGGCCTGGCTGCCGGCCGGGTGGTCCGTCGCGTCCTCGGTGATCGTGATCGTCTGCTCCGCCCTCGCGGCGGGACTCGGGCTCGCGGGCCTGGCGAGACGTGACATGCCCGAGCGCCGCTGGCTGGTGCTGACCGTCCTGTCGGTCGCCCTCATCACCCTTGCCGGGTACGGCGGTTCGCTCGGGGCACCCTTCCACGGCGTGGCGCGGGACTGGCTGGACGGTCCGCTCGTCCCCTTCCGCAACATCTACAAGTTCCAGACCGGCCTCGCGCTCGCCCTCGTCCTCGGCCTCGCGCATCTGGTGGACGTCGCGACGCGGACACACGGCGCCCGTCCGGTACGGGGCCGGCGCCTCGCCCCGCTGATCGCGGCGGTCCTCGTCCTGCCCGGACTGGCCTGGCCCTATCTCAACGGGTCGATCCTGCAACCGGGTTCGTTCCAGGAACTCCCCCGCTACTGGCGGACGACCGCGGACTGGCTCAAGAAGTACTCGCCCGACTCCCGCGCCCTCGTCGTCCCCGCCACCGCGCACGGCATCTACACCTGGGGCTCCCCCATCGACGAACCCCTCGACGTGCTCGCGGACTCCCGCTGGGCCGAGCGGGACTACGTCCCCTTCGGCACCCCGGGCAACCGGCGTGCCATGGACGCGGTCGAGCAGGCACTGCTGACCGGCGGCGACGTCCCAGGGCTCGCGGACTATCTGAGCCGCGCCGGCCTCTACTACGTCGTCGTACGCAACGACCTCGACCCCGGCCAGATCGGCTACGTCCCGACCGCGACCGTGCGGCGGACCCTGGAGCAGTCCGGGTACCGGCGGGTCGACGGATTCGGGCCGGTGACGACCGGCGGCCGGATCGCGAACCACACCCCGCTCCAGGTCGAGGGCCTCTATCCGCGCGAGCGCGCCGTGGAGATCTACGAGCCGACCGACGAAACCGTTCCACGGCCTGGGCAGGCCGGACTGAAGCCGGTCGCCGACACCGCCGTGGTCTCCGGCGGGCCCGAGTCGCTGCTCCCGCTGGCCGCCGACCCCGCGCTTCGGGGGCGCGCCGCCGTACTGACCGGCGACGGCCACCCCGGTCTCGGCACCGCGCCGGTCCAGGTGGTGGGCGACGGGCTGCGCCGCGCCGACACCCGCTTCGGTCTGGTCGACGCCAACACCTCGTACACGTACACGCCCGACCAGCGCAACGACGTCGGCAGTGCGCAGGACCCCGGCGAGAACCCGCGGCAGATCCTCCCGGCCAGGGGTGTCACGCACCAGACCGTCGCGGAGCTGCGCGGCGCCCGCTCGGTGACGGCCTCGTCCAGTGGCAACTGGCTGTTCCATCTCCCGCAGTACGACCCGGTGAACGCCTTCGACGGCAACCCGGACACGGCGTGGGCCGAGGGAGCGGCGGGCTCGGCGAACGGCCAGTGGCTGCGGATCCGCTTCGACCGCTCCGTGGACATGCCCACGTCCTTCGACGTGATCCCGCTGGCACAGGACGGGGTGCGCTCGGCGGCGACCCGCGTCCGGGTGGAGACGGAGAGGGGCTCCGCCACCAGCTACCTCCTGCCGAACGGCATGAAGCAGTCCGTCAAGGCACGTCCCGGCGGGACGAGTTGGCTGAAGATCACGATCATCGCGTCCACCGGACAGCACGCGGGACTCACCGGCGCGGGCTTCTCCGAGATCGCGCTGCCGGATGTACGGGTGACCCGTCTGCTGAAGCTCCCCACGGACGCCTCGGGTGCGGACGCCTCCGCCGAGATCGTCTCGCTGCACCGCTCCACCGACCCGACCGGTCTGTCCCCGACGGGCACCGAGGCGGGCCTGCACCGGCTCTTCTCCACCTCGGTCCCGGGGACGTACACGATGAAGGCGGACGCCGTCCCCGTGCCGGGCGAGGAACTCGACAGACTGCTCTACGAGGTCGCGCCCGGGCAGCGGAACCGGATCACGGCGACCGCGGACTCGACGGCGAAGCTGGGCGCGGGTCTGTCCGCGCGCAACCTCACCGACGGTGATCTGACGACGGCGTGGATCGCGGGCGGCAACCCGACGATCCATCTGAGCTGGCCGGGCAAGCGGCCCGTCTCGTCCATCGTGCTGGCCCCGGCGGGCGGACTGTCGACCCGTCCGACGCAGATCGACATCGGTTCGCCGGACGGCGCGGCGGTCGCCGGGGTCGACGAGTTCGGCTGGGCCCGCTTCGACCCCATCACCACCGACCACCTCGACATCACCGTCACCCGGACCGCGCCCCTGACCCTCCACAACCCGTTGGTCGGTGCCGACCTGCAACTGCCGGTCGGCCTCACCGAGGCGTACATCCCCGCGCTCGGCCGGTACCGCACCCCGCAGCCTCCGGGCACCCGCCCCTTCTCGCTCCCGTGCGGGAAGGGTCCGGTCGTCGCGGTCGACGGGAAGCTGTACGCGACGAGCGCGAAGGGAAGGGTCCAGGACCTGGTCGAGCGCCGGGCCGTCGAGGTGACGCTCTGCCAGGACGGCCGTGCGGCGACCGGCTTGCCGCTCTCCGCGGGGTCGCACCGGGTCGAGGCGGGCGACGGCGGGCCACTGGCCGTCACGGACGTGACGCTGACCCGCGGGACCCCGGCCGAGGCCACCACCTCCGGCCGGGCGCTGCGGATACGGGACTGGCTGGGCGACCGCCGCGAGGTGACGGTCGGCGCGGGCGCGAGCTCGTACCTGACGACGTACGAGAACTTCAACGACGGCTGGAAGGCCACCCTGGGCGGGAGGGAACTCACACCGGTACGGCTCGACGGCTGGCAGCAGGGCTGGCGGATCCCGTCGGGCGCGGGCGGCACGGTCAGGCTGTCGTACCAGCCCGCCACGACGTACGAGGCGGGGCTGATCGGCGGCGGGGTCGCCGTCGTCGTACTGGCGGGCCTCGTCCTGTGGCGCCGCCGGGCACCCAACCCCGACGAACCGCAGCCCGTGCCGCCACTGCCGGGATTCTGGCCGGGGCTGGTGGCCCTCACCCTGGTGGGCATCCTCGTCGCGGGCTTCCTCGCCCTGCTGGTCCCGGCCCTGGCCCTGCTCGCCCGCCGCCGCCACACACTGCTCGTGCCGATCGCGTTCCTCGCGCTCGCCGGGGCGGGCATCGCCGCCGCGACGGGTGCGGGATCGCCGGCCTCGGCGGGAGAGGGGGCCTTCGGTCCGGCCGCCCAACTCCTGGCGTTGACCGGCCTGTTCGCCGGCCTGGTGAGCGTACGGGAGCCAGGCGGACCGGGAGTGCCCGCCGCCCCCGGGTGGCCGCCGCCGGACGCGTCGGGGGCCCCGACGGCCCCGCTGCCGAGACGAGTACGCGGCGGGACACGCGGCCCTGGAACCCTGCCGGCCGGGTTCCGGGCTCGCCGGGGTACCCGGACGGCGGACCCGGGAGCCGGTACGCCGAACCCTGGCGCCGGCCCGGCGGACCCGGGGGCCGGTACACCGGACCCGGGTGCTCGTCCGCCGTACCCGGGCCCCGGCACGGCGGACCCCGGAGCCGGTACAGCGGGGCGTGAGGTCGCGTCCGCCGGGCGAGAGGGCGGGGCACCCGAGCCCGGAGGCGGGACCGGAACCCAGGCCGGAACCGGGGGCGGGGCCGGGACCGGAACCCAGGCCGGAGCGGGGGGCGGGGTTGTCTCCGGGCCCACTGTTTCCGCGCGTGGGCCGGGGGCGCTCCGGGCCGAGCCCGATCCACCGACCGCGCGGATCGCCTTCCGCAAGCCGAGGTTCCGGGTCGAGGAACCCAAGGAGCCCGAGGAGCCCGAGGACGACACAGGGAAGGACACGTCGGCATGACCACGGTGGAGCATCCGGCACGGGACGGCACGGGCGGTCCCTCGGGACCCCGCGTACGCGTTCCGTTCCCGGTGGTGGACGAGGTCTCCCGGCACTGCCTCCAGGAGGCGGAACCGGAGACCGTCCACATCGAGGTCCATCTCCCCGGCCCGCTCGACCGGGCACGTCTGACGGCCGCGTTCGCGGAGGCCCTGCGCCGTCATCCGCGCGTCCTGATGCGCGAGGCTCCGGGGCCCTGGTACCGCCGCCGCTACGAATGGGAGCTGACCGCGGAACCGGACGTGCGGGTGGTGTCGTTCCCTCCACCGGGGCCGGACGCCCTGCGGGCCGCCCGGACCAGGGCCCTCCAGGAGGCCCCGCCCCTGTCGGCGTCCCCGCCGATCCGCCTGGAGGTGGTGGAGGGGGCGGCCCCGGCGGCCGGAAGCGAGGCGCCCGACGCGGTGCGCGACCCCTTCCCCACCGGCACGGCCCGAAGCACGCCCGCGCCGGCCCGCACCGGCACGGCCGAAGGCGCACCCGCGCCCGTTCGCGAAGGCACCGTCCTCGTCCTCACCATCAACCACACCGCCTTGGACGGGCCCGCCTGCCTGCGGGTGCTCGCCACCGCGGCGACGCTGTACGGAGGACGGGACAACGCCCCCTCCGCGCCGCCCTCGCGCACTCGGGACACCCCGGAACCGGGGGACGGGAACGCCGCCCCCTCCACCTGGACCCCGCCCGCGCGGGTCGCCCCGGGAAGCCCCGAGACCTCCCCGGGCAACGGCCTGATCGTCACCGAGCTCGGTGTGCCCCGCCGCCCCAAGGGGTCCCCCTACACGGTGAACGACCAGCTCATGGCCGCCACCGCGCTGACGGTCGCCCACTGGAACCGGGAACACGGCGCGCGTCCGCGCCCGTTGCGCGTCACGATGCCGGTCGACGACCGGCCGCGCGGCACGGACATGCCGATCGGCAACGGGACCCGGCTGGTCGAGGTGACGTTCGCTCCCGAGGAGGTGGACGCGTCCCGGATGCCCGAGCTGCTGCGCCGCACCGCCACCCGCACCCGGGCCCTGAAGTCCGTCGAGCGACCCCAACTCGGCTACGCCGCAGCCTTGTTGACGGCTCCAGTGATGCCCGTGGCCTGGCGCGCCGCGGTGACCCGGGCTCTGCGCAGGACGGCGGGACCCTGGACGTCGACCGTCCTGCTCAGCAACATCGGCCGCATCCCGTACGCGCTCGACTTCGGCGAGGAGGCGGGCCGTGCCCACGCGGTCTGGTTCTCGGCCCCCGCCCGCACCCCTCGCGGACTGACCGTCACGACCGCGTCCACCGCGGGCCGTCTGCACGTTTCGCTGCGCTGGTCGCGCAGCCTGCTCGGGTACGGCGACGGAGCCCATCTCCGTGATCTCTTCGAGCACTATCTGCACGCGACGGAGGAGAGGGAGGCGACCGGCGGATGACCACCGGCGCGAAGCCGACGAGAACCACGCCCGAGCCCACCAGGACCACCCCTTCCACTCCCTCCACTCCCTCCACCCCTTCCGTTCCGTCCGCCTCGACCACACCGGCCGCCGGGCCCGCCTCGACGGCGCGCTTCCCTCGCGGACTTCGGGACTTCTACGAGGACCCCGCCGTTCCCGTCGCCTCCGGAACAGCGCGGAGCCTGCGCCAGGCGCGGATGCTGGCCGCGGCGCTCGGCCCGGCGACGGCGGGCACGAGGACCGTGCTCGACATCGGCTGCGGCGACGGCACCGCCGCCGCGACCGCCGCGCCCTTCCTCACCGGGCACCGCGTGGTCGGCGTCGACTGGTCGCAGGACGCCCTCGGCCGGGCCCGCACCCGTGTCCCGTACGTGGTTCGCGGTGAACTCGCCGACGAGGGACTGCCGTTCGCGGCCGACACGGCGGACGCGGTGCTCTTCAGTGAGGTGATCGAGCATCTGGTGGACCCGGACGGCGCGCTGGACGAGATCCGCCGAGTCCTGCGTCCCGGCGGACACTTGATGCTGTCCACCCCCAATCTCGCCGCCTGGTACAACCGCGGCCTGCTGCTCGCCGGTGTCCAGCCCGTCTTCTCCGAGGTGAGCCTGCGTGCCGTGCACGGCCGTCCCGGGCGGGAGGTCGTCGGTCATCTGCGGCTCTGCACGGCCCGCGCGTTACGGGAGTTCGTGGCCGCCTCGGGATTCGAGATCGTCCGGCTGGCGGGCGCGCCCTTCCACGGAGTACCGCGCCCGCTGCGCCCGCTGGACCGGGTGGCCTGTGCGGTGCCCTCCCTGTCCTCGATCCTGCTCCTGCACGCGCGAAGGACGTAGCCCATGTGGTGGGGAGTGACCGCGGCTCTGCTGGCGAACGTCCTGTACAGCACCGGATTCGTCCTGGAGAAACGTGCGTTGGCGTCCCTGCCCGAGGTGGACGTCCACCGCCCCGCCCGACTGGTGCGCCTGGTCCTGGGCAGCCCGCTGTGGATCGGCGGCTCCCTCGCGCTGGCCTCCGGGTTCGGCGCGCAACTGGCCGTGTACCGCACCCTGCCGATCGCCGCCGCCCAGGGCATCTTCGTCTCCGGACTGGTGCTCCTCGTACTGCTCTCCTCCCGGCTGCTCGGCGAGGAGACGACGGGCCGCGAGCGGTACGCGCTCGGCGCGATCCTGCTGGCCCTGCTGATGGTCGTGCTGTCCCTGCGCGAGGGCTCCGACACGGTCGGCCGCGGCGCTCCGGCACCGCTGGTCCTCACGGTCTGCCTGCCCTCGCTCGCGCTGGGGGTCTGGCTGTACGGGGCGGCCGAGCGGCGCTCCCGGCACCGGCACCGGATGCCGAGCACCGGGGTCGAATACGGCGTGGCGGTGGGGCTGTTGTACGGGGTGAGCTCGCTGGCCGTCAAAGGGGTGTCGAGCCGGCTGACGACCGGTGACCCCGGTGGCGCGATCGTCGGACTGCTGCGCTCCCCGTACCCCTATCTCCTGCTGTTCACCGGCGCGTTCGGTCTGGTCATGTCGCAGGCGGCGCTGCAGCGCTGCCGGGCCTCGCTGATCGTGCCGGTCTGCACGACCGTGACCTCTCTGTTCACGGCGGTGCTCGGCACGCTCACGTTCGGCGAGGCGCTGCCTCACGATCCGGTCCGGCTCGCGCTGCGGCTGGCCGGCACCGTTCTCGCGGTGACCGTGCTGCTCGCCATGCCCAAGCATGACGAGGCACCTCAACCCCCCATCGATGTCAAGGAGTTGACGCCACCATGAATCCCGACGACCCGCTGCTGAAAATCCTCGCCTGTCCGCTCGACAAGGGGCCGCTGCATCTCGTACCGCCGGACGAGGACCGCTCGTCCGAGGACCGTTCGTCCGAGGACCGTTCGTCCGAGGACCGTTCGTCCGAGGACCGTTCGTCCGAGGACCGTTCGTCCGAGGAGGTGCTCTACAACCCCCGGCTGCGCCGCCGTTACCCCGTCGTGGACGGCATCCCGCAGTTGCTGCCGTCCTCCGGGGAGCAGGTGACGGAGGACGAACACCAGGAACTTCTCCGGCGGATGGCGCCATGAGCGGATCGGCCGACGGCCGGCCGGCCAGGACCCTCGCCGCCCGTCTCGCTCCCTTCCTCCCCACACGCCTGGTCGCGGCGACGGCCCGGTTCGTCTATCCGCGCTTCGAGCCCGAGCTGGCCCGGCTCGCCGACCTGTGTCCGCCCGGCTGCGGCACGGCGGTCGACGTGGGCGGCTGGTACGGACCGTGGACACGCCGCCTCGCCCCGCTGGCCCGCCGGGTGGTGACCGTGGAACCGGTGCCGCACCTGGCCCGCCTGCTGTCGTCGGCCGCTCCGGACAACGTGCGCGTGATCCGGGCCGCCGCCTCCGACCACCGGGGCACGGCCCTGCTGTGGCTGCCCGCGGACGACGCCGGTGACCGTGGCGTGTCCTCACTCGTCCGCCGGGACATCCACGCCCGCGCGCTGGAGGTCCCCTGCCTCACCCTGGACGGCCTGGGCCTGAGCGACGTCGGCTTCGTCAAGATCGACGTGGACGGCAACGAGCCCGCGGTGCTGCGCGGCGCCCGGGACCTGCTGGCCCGCGACCGCCCCGCCCTGTTCATCGAACTGGAGTCCCGGATCCAGCCGGTCGCCCCGGTCGTCGAGCGGCTCGCCGAGCAGGGGTACACGGGCTGGGTGCTGCCCGGCGCCGACTGGGTGCCGCTCGCCTCCTTCTCGCTGGAGGCGCACCAGGCACGGATGTCGTACGTCGTCGCACAGGGTCTGCTGCGCCGGGTGCTCCCGCCGCGCGGACCCCGGTACGTCAACTCGGTGCTGTTCCTGCCCGACGGGCGCCGTCCGGGCGAGGGCCGGGTGAGCGAGACTGGGTCCCATGCCGGCCAAACGCCCCGCGACCCCCTTCACCCCGCTCGACTTCCAGCTGGTCCTGCTGCGCCGCATGGCCGACCACAACCCTGACCTGGTCGAGGGCGCCCGTCATGAACTGGGGGTGTCCATCGCCGACATGCGCGAGGCGAACCGGCGCTGGCAGGCGATGCTGCGCGCCCCGCGCTCCCGGTCCGCCGCCTCCCGCTACCGCTCGGTCCTCGGCGCCCCCGAGTCCGCGCGGGAACGCCGGATCGGCGATCTGACCTGCGAGGCCCTGCGGTGGCCGGTGCCCCTGTGGCCCGGTCTGCGCTTCGAGGTGCTGCTCGCCCCGAACGGCGTGGTGTGGAACGAATGGCTGGTACGCGCTCCGGGCGCCCCCGGCCCGGTACTGGAGACCCTGGAGGACCTGACGCCCTGGTCCTGCACGGTCGACGAGACGGCTCGCGCGTTCGCCCCCGCCCGGCCGCTGGAGGGCACGGCCCCGACCCGTTGGGGTCTGGCGTTCACGGCCCCCGACGCCTCGGGCGTGCCCCACGTGTGCGCGGCGGAGTTCACCTGGGGGCTGCTGCAACGGGTGGGCGTCAAGGGACCCGTACCGGCGCCTCCCGAGCGGTCCGTTCGGGAGGGCGCGGAGGGAACCGCGGACGGGACGGCGGACGGGACGGCCGACGGGGCGCTCAGGAGGCGGCGGCCTTGAGGATCCGGTCCACGACGACGGGCAGCGACTCCGGGTGGAGCCACAGGAAGAGGTTCGGCTCGACGAGTTCCAGCTCCATCACCCTGGGCTCGCCTTCGTCGCCGTCGACGAGGTCGACCCGGGCGTAGAGCACGCTCTCCGCGCCTCCCGGGACGGCGGCCAACGCCCTTTCGGCGACGGCCTGTTCGGCCTCGGTCGGCTCCCAGGCCTCCAGCCGCGGGTGCGGGGTCTTCGGTCCGTCGTAGGGCGTGCCGGGCTCCAGTACGGCTCCCTTGCGGCTGGCGTGCAGCAGCCGTCCGCCGAAGAACTGGAGCGCCCGCTCGCCCCCGGTGTCGATGTTCGCCACATAGGGCTGGACCATCGCGGTCAGCCCCTCGGCGTGCATCCGCGCGAGCTGCCCGAGGGCCGTCTCCCGCTCCTTGGGCGTGTACCGGGCGGCATAGCGCGCCCCCGCCCCCGCGGTGGGCTTCACGACGAACTCGTGATCGCCGGGCAGCTCGACCGGGTCCCCCGGCGCGAGGTACCGGGTCGGGATGACCGGCACCCCGGCGTCCGCCAGGTCCCCGAGGTAGCGCTTGTCCGTGTTCCACCGCACGACCGGCGCCGGATTCAGGAGCCGCGTGAGCCCCGCGCACCGCTCCGCCCACGCCACGAACTCCGCCACCCGGCGGCTGTAGTCCCAGGTCGAGCGGATCAGCGCCAGGTCGTACGCGGCCCAGTCGGCCCCGGGATCGTCCCAGTGCACGATGTCCGCCGCCGCCCCGGCGTCCTCCAGGGCTCCCCTGAGCACGGGCAGGTCCCGGTCCGCGCCGGGCTCCTCGCCCGGGTCGTAGGTGACGAGCGCGATACGGGCCACGACGGACTCCATCCTCCTGCGACACGGCGTACGCCACCCGCGTACGGCCGACGGCCTCGGACGCACCGGACCGGCACGCCACCGGGGACAACCCCGCCGCAGGCTAACAACCGCCCCCGCCCCCGGCCGAGTCAGTATTGACCTTCACCAAAGGGCAGGGCCCAGCATCGGTGACGTGACGAGGAACGGCCCGGCACGGGAGGGAAGGGGTGGGCGGATGGACATGCTGACGATCGGGGCCTTCGCGAAGGCCTCCCGGCTGTCGCCGAAGGCGCTGCGGCTCTACGACGAACTGGAGCTGCTGCGCCCCGCCCGGGTGGACCCCGAAACCGGTTACCGGTACTACGCGGCGGCGCAGCTCGAACAGGCCCGGCTGGTGGCGTGGCTGCGGCGGCTCGGCATGCCGCTCGCCCGGATCCGGCGGGTGTGCGCCCTGGAACCGGGGCCGGCCGCGCGGGAGATCCGCGCGTACTGGTCCCAGGTCGAGGCCGAGACGGCCGCCCGCCGGGATCTGGCGGCGTTCCTCGTGGACCATCTGTCGCCGTCCCCAGGGAAGGACACCAGCATGCTGGAACTCCGTTGTTCCGCTCTCTCCGACATCGGTCTGGTCCGTGACGCCAACCAGGACAGCGTCCACGCGGGCGCCCGTGTCCTCGCGGTCGCCGACGGCTGCGGGCCGTACGGGGCGCCCGCCAGCACGGCCGCGGTGCGGGCCCTCACGTTCCTGGACGACGAGCCGCTGTCGGCCGGGGGCGTGCTCAACCTGCTGGAGGACGCCGTGGAAGGGGCCGCCCGGGCCGTGGCGGACCTCGTGCCGCGACACGCCACGGCACAGGATCCGGACGGGGACGGCACCGGCAGCACGCTCACGGCCCTGGTGTGGACCGGCTCCCAGCTCGCGCTCGTCCACATCGGGGACTCGCGCGCCTATGTGCTCCGCGACGGCGGGCTGTTCCGGATCACCCACGACCACACGGTGGTCCAGTCGATGATCGACGAAGGCCGTCTCACCCCCGAGGAGGCGACCGCGCATCCTCAGCGCGCCATGCTGCTCAAGGCGTTGGGCGCCGAGGCGTCCGTGCCCGATCTGCGGTTGCAGGACGTGCTGCCGGGCGACCGCTACCTGCTCTGCTCGGACGGTCTCTCCACCGTCGTACCGGACGAGGGGATCACGCGCCTGCTCACCTCGGCCCCCGACCCCGACGCGGCCGTCCGGGCCCTGGTCGGGGCCGCGAACGAGGCCGGCGGGCCCGACAACGTCAGTTGTGTCGTCGCGGACGTGGTCGAGGCCGCCCGTCCGGCCGGATAGCGGATCGGCCGGTCCCGGTCCCGATCCCGGTTCCGCGGGCCGGTCCCCGGTGCGCAGGTCGCTCCCGGGTCCGCAGGCCGGTCCCGGGCGCCTCGGTCCGTCCCGTGGCGCCGGTCAGTCGTGGGGCCTGCGGTAGCCGAGGGAGGTCTCGATGGCCCGGCCGACCGGGTCGACGGGGCCGCCGCCGTCCGGAGCGGTCAGCCAGGACCGGAAGACGCTCGCCAGGTGCAGGCCGAAGGCCTCGGCCTGCGCCTCGTCGGCCTGCCGTGATCCGTCGCGGGCGGCGACGGCGCGGGCGACCTCCGGCCGGAACGGCGCGTGTTCCCCGGAATCACGCCAGCCGGAACGGTCCGAGAGCGCCGCCCGCGCCACGGCCGTCGCGCCGTCCACGTGGTGGTCGCGGTGCCCTTCCTTCATGTGCCACAACTCGTGTCCGAGGATGACGAGTTGCTGCACGGTCTCGGCGCGTTCCTCGACGATGACGAGGTCGAAGTCGTTGAACTCCATCCACAGGCCGGTGACTTCGATCTCGTCGGGGAAGCGCTCGAAACGGAGCTGGACGGGACGTCCGCCGCGCCGCCGGCTCATCTCCTCGCAGAGGACCCGCGCCAACTCGCGCACGTCGACAGGCGTATCGATCCTTCTGCGGAGCACCCTGCCGAACTCCATCGCCAGCGCCCGCATCTCGGAGCGGGTGCCGCGCGGGCGCAGTGCCGCCAGGAGGCCTCCCACGGCCCCGCCCGGCTTCACCGTCATCGCTGCGCCCCCTCACCGTCCGGCAGGCCTTCGCCCATGCCGACGAGGACCTTCCGGCCGCACGGGGCCGGCCGCGTGCCCGGCGGGGCGAGGGTGACGACTCCGTCCGGACCCTGCCTGACGCTCCGCGCGCCGAGGCGTTCGAGTGTCTCGGGCAGGAGCGGCGGGGACTCACTCACCAAAGATCTCCCGGCAGTTGACTCATCAAGTTGTGACGCGAGGCCGACATTACGTGGCCGGGTCCGTCCACGCCACGGTTCCCGAGCGATCGTTCCCGGTTTCGGAACGATCCTTACGACGCCTGCGCTCCCCCTCCACGTCCTCGGCGCGGACGGGCGTCCGACCACCCGGACAAGGAGCCCCATCGTGTAGGAAGAGGCTGTCCGTCCCGATGAGGTCCTCTCGGCAAGGAGTCCCCGTGTTCTCCCTCTTCCCGGCCCTGGTGAGCGGTTCGGTCGCGGACCGGTCCGCGCTGCGCTTCGGCGATCGGTCCCTGACGTACGCGGAACTGGCCGCCTCGGCGAGAGCGCTGGCCGCACGGCTCGACGGCGCCGGGAGGGTCGCCGTCTGGGCGACACCGACCCTGGAGACGGCCGTCGGGGTCGTCGCCGCGCTGCTCGCCGGCGTACCCGCCGTGCCGCTGAACCCGAAGTCGGGCGAGGCGGAACTGGGCCACATTCTCGGCGACAGCGCGCCGTCCCTGGTGCTGACGGCCAGGGGGGAACGGCTTCCGGCTCCGCTCCAGGCGTTGGACCGCATCGATGTCGAGGTAGGGGTAGGGGTACGGGTAGGGGCAGATGGAGGCACGGGGACAGAGATCGAGGCCTCCGGCACCGGCACCGGAGCGGGCGCCGTTCCCTCCGGCCTCGACCGTTCCGGACCGGACGCGTCCGGTGTCGCCGGGGCCGTCGGCTCGCCCGGAGCCCCCGGCGGAGTCACCGATCCCACCGCCCCCGCCCTCGTCGTCTACACCTCCGGGACCACCGGGCCGCCCAAGGGCGCGGTCATCCCGCGCCGCGCCATCGCCTCGACCCTGGACGCGCTGGCCGACGCCTGGCAGTGGACCGGCGACGACGTGCTGGTGCACGGGCTGCCGCTGTTCCATGTGCACGGGCTGATCCTCGGCATCCTGGGCCCGTTGCGGCGCGGCGGGTCGGTACGGCATCTGGGGCGCTTCAGCGCGGAGGGCGTCGCGCGGGAGCTGAACGAGGGGGCGACCATGCTGTTCGGGGTGCCGACGATGTACCACCGGCTCGCCGAGGCCCTCACCGGGGAACCCGGGCTCGCCGAGGCACTGGGCCGGGCGCGGCTGCTCGTGTCGGGCTCCGCGGCGCTGCCCCCGCACGACCACGAGCGGATCACGGCCGCGACCGGGCGCGGGGTCGTCGAGCGGTACGGCATGACGGAGACCCTGATGAACACGAGCGTGCGGGCGGACGGGGTGATCCGGCCCGGCACGGTGGGCGTGCCGCTGCCCGGTGTCGGTCTGCGGCTCGTCGAGGAGGACGGGACGACGATCGCCGGGTACGAGGCCGACGGCACCCCGACCGGCGCGCACGACGGCGAGACCGTCGGCGAGATCCAGGTGCGCGGGCCGAACCTTTTCACCGAGTACCTGAACCGGCCCGACGCCACAGCCGCCGCGTACACCGGGGACGGCTGGTTCCGTACGGGCGACATGGCGGTCGTCGACCCCGACGGCTCGGTCCGGATCGTGGGCCGCAAGGCCACCGACCTGATCAAGAGCGGCGGCTACAAGATCGGCGCGGGCGAGATCGAGAACGCGCTTCTCGAACACCCCGGGGTGCGCGAGGCCGCCGTCGCCGGGGAGCCCGACGCCGACCTGGGTGAGCGCGTGGCGGCCTGGATCGTCCCGCTCGATCCCCAGGCGCCGCCGTCCGCCGAGGAGTTGGCCGACCATGTGGCCCGTCGTCTCGCCCCGCACAAACGACCTCGTACCGTACGTTTCCTCGCCGAGCTGCCCCGCAACGACATGGGCAAGATCCTGAAGCGGGCGCTGCCCCGTGACTGAACGGATCTCGGCCCGCGAGGCCATCGCCCTGGTCACCGACAGCTTCGGCGAACTACCCCCTCCCGGCGGGGAGTTCCCGCCGGACGGCCCGCTCTCCTGGGTGGGGTACGACGACGCGCGGGCGCGCGCCGCGGCCCGCACCGGCGAGCAGGAGTCCGTCGTCTGCGGCACCGCGACCTTCGGGACGGCCAGCTTCGGCACCACGATCGACGGCAGGGCTCCGCTCGGTCCGGTCACCGCCGTCCTGATCGCCTTCGAGTTCGGCTTCCTCGGCGGCTCCCTCGGCGAACGCACGGGGGACCGTCTGGAGGCGGCCTACGACTACGCCCGCACCCACCGCCTGCCCGTCGTCTCGCTCGTCGCCACGGGCGGCAGCCGGATGCAGGAGGGCATGCTCGCGCTGACCCAACTCCAGCGGGTGGCGCGGCAGTCGGCGCTCACCCGGGAGGCGGGGCTGGCCCAGATCGCCGTCCTGAGGGACCCGACGACGGGCGGCGGCTGGGCCACGCTCGGCGCGGGGGCCGATGTGACCCTGGCGCTGCCAGGCGCCCAGGTCGCCTTCGCGGGTTCCCGGGTCCGCCCGCCCGACGCGGACCCGGCCGCGTACACGGCCGAGGCGCAGGTGGCGGCCGGGTCGGTCGACGCCCTGGTGCCGAGGGACGGGCTGCGGGAGGCGCTCGCCCTGTGGCTGGACCTGCTCACCCGGCCCACCGCCGACCCCGCGCCCGTCCCGTCCGCGCTGGGCGGTGCGAGCGACCTGCCCGCGACCGGCTGGGACGCGGTGCAGCGCGCCCGCTCTCCCGAACGCCCTCGTGCGGACGCCTACTTGGACGCGTATTTCACCCGCCGCGCGGCGATCGGCGGCGACCGCTGCGGCGGCACCGACGACGGCGTGGTGTGCGGTTTCGGCCGCGCGCGCGACGGGCGGACCGTGGCGTACGCGGCCCAGCGCGGGACCCCGACGCGTCCGGCCGGGTACCGCACCGCGGCCCGGCTGGTGCGGCTGGCGGGCCGGCTCGGCATCCCGGTCCTGACGCTGGTGGACACCCCGGGCGCCGCGAACGACGCGGCCGCCGAGCGGCAGGGGGCCGGTGCGGCCATCGCGGACCTGTTCGCGGCGGTGGCCGCCGCCCGGACGCCGGTCACCACGCTGGTGATCGGCGAGGGCGGTTCGGGCGGCGCGCTCGCGCTGGCCGCTCCCGGCAACACCTGGGCCACGCCGGACAGTTACTTCTCGGTCATCGCGCCGGAGTCGGCGGCCGCGATCCTCAAGCGGCCCGCCGACGAGGTCCGGGCGACCGCCGGCCACCTCCGGCTCCGCCCGCAGGACCTGCTGGACCTGGGAGTGATCCGGGGCATCACGCACCGCCGCCACGGCGGATGAACGGACGGCGGCGGTGATGTGCCGGGCGGCGGGCTCTCCCCCGGGGAGCCCGCCGCCCGGCGGCCGGTCACCGGACGCCCACCGCCCGGATGGTCTCCTGGCTCACCGTGGCGCCCCGGTCGTCGCGGGCGGAGCCCCGCAGCGACACGAACCGGGCGTCGCGCGGCACGTCCAGCGTGCCGTTCCAGCGGGCCCCGCCGCGGCCGGTGAGCGGGACGGCCTTCCAGGTCGTCCCGTCGTCGTAGGACACCTCCAGCTTTCCGCCGCCGATCGTGCCGGTGTCCGGAGCGCCCTTCACGTACTCGGCGTGGATGCCGACCGGGACCCGGCCGCCGCGCACGTCACCCGCGAGGTCGGTGTCGATGTCGTAGCCGAGGTTGATGAGCGGGAGGAAGGTGAAGTGGTCCTCGGGGGTGGCCGCCGAGCGGACGGTCCACTCGGTGTGACCCTTCGTGGAGAGCTTCCAGCGCTCCGGGTCGAGGGTCGTGTCCGTGACGACCTTGTAGGTGTGCTCGTCGGCGGGCGCGTCCCAGACGTATCCGGCGGAGCTCTGCCGCCGGGCTAGCAGGACACCGTCCTGGTAGACGGAGGTGAACTGCGTCATCCCGGTGTCCTCGCTCCACACGTCACCGAATCCGGTGTGGTCGGGCCCCGAGTCGCCCCAGCCGGGGGTGTTGAACTCGATCTGGTTGCCCGCGCGTTGCTGGCCCCAGCCGAGTCCGGTGCCGAGCCAGGGGTGCCAGACGGGCTTGAACCAGTTCAGGGTCTCGTGGCTACCGCCCCGGTACGCGACCAGGCCGCTGCGCTCCTCCAGCGTGCCGTCCCCGACGTACGAGGACTCCGCCCAGGTCTGCCCGGGGCCGGTGGAGACGTAGTCGGTCCGCTCGGCCGGGTAGTCGATCCGCTCCTGGAAGCCGAGGCCGACGGGGAAGGGGTCGGCGATCGAGTAGCGGAACTCGCTGCCCGAGACGGGCTTCACGGCGTGGAACCTGGCGTCCAGCACGGCCAGATCGCGGCGGCCGGGTTCGTAGGTGAGGCCCCGGTCCGGGACGGCGTTCTTGTAGCCGTGCGAAAGGTCGTACACGTAGGGCGTGTTGCGGGTGCCGGTCATGTCGACGGTCCGGGTCGCGCGCAGCCGTGCCGCGTCCGCCGCGTCGACGGTGGCGATCTGCAGCGGCCGGTCCGCGTTGTCGTCCGTACCGAACCAGGCGTTGAGGCGTCCCGGTGTGTCGTCGGTGACGAACAGCGCCTTGGCGCCGGCGTCCTGGGCGGCCTGGGCGAGCGCGGCCGGGTCGACGCCGTCGTCGAGCCGGGCGAGGACGGCCTTGCCGCTCACCCCGGTGAACGGCCCGTCCCCGACGTCGACCAGCGGCAGCCTGCTGCGGCCCTCGATCAGGGTGCCGCCGGGCTGGGCGAGCGCCGCCCCGACGCCCACGACGTCGAGGAGCGGCTTCCCGAGGCGCCACACGGTGCGGTAGTCGAAGGTGCCCTCGGTGACCTTCGGGGTCGGCGCGGCGAAGACGCTGTCGTACTTGACGGGTACCTGGACCGCGCCGAACAGGTCGGAGCCGCCGCCGTCGCGGTCGTACTCCATGACGAGCTGCCGGGTCTCGGTGCGCCGGCCGACCTTCGCGGTGATCTCCCGCAAGGCCCGGCCGTCCAGGGTGACTTCACGGTCCTGGTCGAGCGTGATCTGGGGTGCGGCGAGGAAGCCGATGCCGAGCGAGTCGGCGCCGTGGCTGCCGCGTACGTCGAGGAACGAGGTGAGGCTGTACGTTCCGGGCTGCAGCCGCAGCTTCAGGGTCCCGGAGTCTCCGACGGAGGCGGGGTACGCCTCGGCGTCCTGCGCCAGTCGCTGCACGGCGAGGTAGGCCGCGGCCGGGGCGCCGTCCCGGTCCTTCACATGGACCGTGAGCGTGTACCGCTCCTCCTCCTTGACCAGCCCGAACGCGGTGTGCGCCACCGGTGTGCCGTCCGCCGAGGCCACGATCTGCCCCGAGGTGTCGCCCACCGGCGCCTTGGACACGTCGCCGGTGACCGTGGTGGACGCGGTGCCGTGCGCGGGCACGGTGAGCGCGGTGTCGGCGAGGGTGGCGACACCCTCGGCGGCCCCCTTCGCGGCGAGCGTCAACTCCACCGCTGTGTCGGATGAGTTGGTGTAGGTGAGCGTCCGGGTGACGGGCTTGTCGTCCTCGTAGGGCCAGCCGTAGAAGCCGAGGTCGGCGCTGCCGGTGGCGGTCACGCTCGCGTCGATCGCGTCCGGGACACTCACCCGGCCGGAGCCCAACTGATAGACGGGTGCGTCGAGTTGTTTCGACGTCGACATCAGCGCGTCCTTGAGCCGCGCGCCGGTCCAGTCGGGGTGCTCCTGGGCCAGCAGCGCGGCCACGCCCGCGACGTGCGGTGTCGCCATCGACGTACCGCTCATGGAGGTGTAGTAGCCGCTGCCGTCCACGAGCTGGGAGCGGGCGGCGAGGATACCGACGCCGGGCGCGGAGAGGTCGGGCTTGAGCGCGTTGTCGCCGTAGCGGGGTCCGGCACTGGTGAAGTACGCGGCCTCGTCGGCGGAGTCCACGGCGCCGACGGTGAGCGCGGAGTCGGCGGCGCCGGGCGAGCCGATGGAGGAGGGGGTGCCGGTGTTGCCGGCGGCGATGACGAAGAGGGCGCCGGTCTCCTTGGAGAGGGTGTCGACGGCCGCGGCCATGGGGTCGGTGCCGTCGCTGGGCTCGGACGAGCCGAGGCTCATCGAGATCACCTTGGCGTGCACATCGCGCGCGGCCCACTCCATGCCGGCGATGATCTGCGACTCGCTGCCGGAGCCCTCGTCGCTGAGCACCTTGCCGACGGCGAGCGTGGCCTCGGGGGCGACGCCCTTCTCCTTGCCGTCGGAGGCGGCGCCGTCCCCACCGATGGTGGAGGTGACGTGCGTGCCGTGCCCGTTGCGGTCGGCGACCTCCTGTCCGTCGATGAAGCTCCTGGTCTGCGTGACCCGGCCGGCCAGGTCGGGGTGACTCGTGTCCACGCCGGTGTCGAGTACGGCGACGGTCACGCCCTTGCCGGTGAGCCCGGCCTCCCAGGCCTTCGGCGTGCCGATCTGCGCGTTGCTCTCGGCCATGTCGGCCTTGACGCGCCCGTCGAGCCAGACCTTGCCGATCCCGGTCTGCCGGGTCATCGCCTTCCAGAAGGTCCGGCCCTTGTCCGCGTCGACGGCCGCGCCGCGGATGCTCGGCAGCGAGCGCGTGCGTTCGGCGCCACCGGGGACGGCCGCGCGGGCCTTCGGGTCGTACGTCACGATCAGCGGCAGCTCACCGGTCTGCCGGTCGGTGAGCCCCTGGCGTATCAGCTCGCTGACGTCGAACAGCCGCCGGTCCAGGGTGCCGGCCCGCAGATACGGCAGCGCCTCGTCCGGTACGACGGTGACGGCGCCGTCGGCGACCTGGGTGCGCACGGCTCCGGTGGCCCCGCGGGGGCGCACGACCGAGACGGTCTTCTTGCCACCGCCGACATCGGTGACGGTCACCTTGTCGCCGGTCACGAGGGTGACGGTGCGGGCGGTGCGGGCGGTGTCGGCGGCTCGCGTCGACGCCGGGGTGCCGGTGTCTCCGGTGTCCGCGGCGCCTCGGGGGGCGAGCGCGCCCGCCTGCCCCATGGGCAGCAGGGCGAGCACGAGCCCGGCCGACAGCAGTGCCGCCGGACGTCTCACTGGTCCTCTGGTCATTCGTGCCCTCTCTTCATCGGCCGTTCCCGCGCCGGACAGGGGTGGCGCCCGGGGCTTGCGAAGAGTGTCGGGGGGCTTGTGTTGCGGGGGTGTTGACGGAACCTGGCGGGAAGGCGCCCTGGCGGCTTCCCGCCAGGACATGCGGGTACGAGCCGCAGAAACCGGGACAGCCCCAACTGCCGTCCGGAACAATGTCGGTGATCGGACGTCACGGACAACGGGGGCACGCCATGGACGGTTTGGTGGAGTTCGAGACCGAGGACGGGGCGCTGGTCGTCGTGGAGGCGGTGGACGAGAGATCCGGTTCCCGGCTCGTGTCCCGCGACGACGGCACGGTGCGGGCCACACGCACCTTCGAGGGCGCGCTGGAGGGCGTACGGGCCGCCGCGCACTCGGCGCTGCGGGTGTTCCGCGACGGGAGCCTGCGGCCCGACTCCGTCGAGATCGAGTTCGGGGTCAGACTCAGCGCGGAGGCGGGCGCGTTGATCACGAAGAGCGCGGTCGAGGGCCACCTGGTGGTCAAACTCTCGTGGAAGCCGGAGGGGTCCGGGCAGGACGGCTCCCGGTCCGGCCTCGACACGGCTTCCGGAACGACGCACGGGACGGGGGGCACGCCCGGGAACGGGGCGGCGCCCGGGGTGTCGGGGACAGCCGCGCGGTCATGAGCAGCGCCTCCTGGCAGGCCAGGATCACCTGTGGGCGGGAGACCGGGGCGGGCTTCCTCGTCACCGAGCGGCACGTGCTGACCTGCGCGCACGTGGTGGCGCGCAGCGGGAGCGCGGAGGTGCGCGTCTTCTTCGCCCGCGAGGAGCACGCCCTGCCCGCGAAGGTCGTGGCGCACGGCGGCTGGGACGGCCACGACAACGCCTCCGGTGATGTCGCCGTCCTCGAACTCGACCGTTCCGTCCCGCTGGAGCCCGCGCGGTTCGCGGCGCCCTCGGACGCCTACGGCGATGCCCGGCGCAGACTGGTGGCGTACGGCTTCCCCAAGGGCTACGAGGAGGGGACCCTCGCCGAATACCGGGCCACCGCCGATCAGTTGATTGCGGGCGAGTGGGTCCAGTTGGAGGCGTGGGCGGGGTACGGGCAGCCGCTCGCACCCGGCTTCAGCGGCGCGGCGGTGACCCTCGCGGACTCCGGGCGGGTGGTGGGCATGGTGTCCTCCGCCGCGCGTGACCCCGGGATCCGCAACGGACGGATGCTGCCCGCGCACATCATGGCCCGCTACTGGCCGCGGCTCGGCGAGCTGATACCGACACCGGAGTACGGGCGGGCGGAGAAGGAGCGGCTGCGGGAGCTGGTGCTGGCGCGCGCTCCGGAGTTCGACGGACGGCCCGAGTGCAGCCCGGAGCGGCTGTACAGCGATGCCGTGGGCCCGTTCGGACCGCCGCTGCCGCGCGAGCGGTTCCGGTCGCTGTGGGACGCGGCCTGGTATCTGCTCTCCGAGGTGCCGGACACCGGCGCCGTCGCCCGGTTCGCCGCGCGGCTCGCCGACTTCACCGAGGACGCGCAGACCCGGGGCGCGCTGCGGTCCTGGCCGTCCCGGGCGTACGACCGGCGCCCCCGGCCACCCGTGGACCCCGCGGGGCCACCCGCCGCGGGGTCCCCGCCCTGGTCGCCGATCCTCGTGGAGATCGCGCCCAGCGGTGCCGGCGACCACCAGTTCCTCGTCGAGGTCTCCGCGTACAACGGCCGGCACCGCCGCGTCGTCGGCTCACGCGTCCTGCCCGCCGACCGGGTGCGCGCCTACGCGCTGGAGCGCATCGACGAGGCCTATCGCGAACTGGAGCCGGGAGCGCGCGAGTTGATCGCCTTCGTGCTGCCACGCCGCTGGCTCAACACCGATGTGGCGCACTGGCAGCGCAGCACCGACGACGACAGTCCGCTCGGCGCCTTCGCACCCCTTGTGGTGATGGACCTGGAACGGCGGCGCAGCGGCGGTCTCCAGCACAAGCTGCTGCAGAAGTGGCAGCGGCTCGACGGGCAGCCCACGGCGCGGCTGCACCGCATCGGCTGCGGGTCCCTCGGGCAGGATCCGGTCCGGCTGACCATCGGGCTGCGGCGCGGAGCCGAGATGGTGGGCTTCGCCTCCCCGCCGCGCGCCGAGGCCACCCGCCGACTGTTCCGGGCGGGCCTGAACGCGGCCGTCCCGGTGATGCTCTGGCCGCGCGGCGGCTGCCGCGATGAGCACCGGGGCGAGGCGCGCGAGGACTGCGCGGGGGAGGCGTTCCTGGACCGGCTGGCCGCCCATCTGGCGGATCTGCCGCCCTCCGAACTCCCCACGCACATTCATGAGTTGCGCGAGACGGCGTACGCGGACGACGGTCCCGAGCCGCACTGGGCGTACGACCTGGCGCTGCTCTGGGAAGACCCCAGATGCCTGCCCGACCCGGTCGGCTATCTGCACTCACCGGTCGGCTGAGCACCGGGGACCACCCGGCGACGGCGACCGTGCGAGAAGCGGCAACGAGGAGGAGAGCGCATGTCCCTGTGGCCCGTCTACACGGGTGGGAGCGAGCCCCACGACGGTATCGCGAAGCTGCCCGCGCCGCCGCCGTGGCGAGACTTCGACGGCGGTCCCGAGCTGGACACTCCCGCCGAGGACGGCGACACCTCGGCCGCCTCCCCCGACCGCAGGCACCGTGCCCGTACCTACCGGGCGACCGACCGGGCCGTCCAGCTCGTGAACGCGGCGCTGTATCTGCGCCGCCCCCTGCTGGTGACCGGGCCGCCCGGCAGCGGCAAGTCCTCCCTCGCGTACGCGGTGGCACGGGAGTTGCGGCTCGGACCGGTGCTGCGCTGGAACATCACCAGCCGCACCACACTGCACGACGGCCTCTACCAGTACGATCCGCTCTCCCGGCTGTACGCCGCCGGCCGCGCCGCCGCGCACGAGATCCCGGCGGGCGGCGAGCTCCAGGACCATCTGCGCCTCGGCCCGCTCGGCACGTCCCTGCTCCCCTACCGGCGCCCTCGGGCCCTGCTCATCGACGAGATCGACAAGAGCGACCTCGACCTGCCGAACGACCTGCTGAACATCCTGGAGGAGGGCGAGTACGAGATCCCGGAGCTGGTCCGGGCGGCCCGTCACACCCCGGCCGCCGACGTGATGGTGGCCGGCACGGACGAGCGGGTCACCGTCTCCCGAGGCCGGGTCCGCTGCCGGGCCTTCCCCTTCGTCGTCCTGACCAGCAACGGCGAGCGCGAGTTCCCGCCCGCCTTCCTTCGCCGGTGCGTCCGGCTCGAACTCCACCAGCCGCGCGACGCCCACCTCGAAAGCATCGTCCGCGCCCACCTCGGCGAGCCCGACGACTACGCCCGTGAGCTGATCGCCCGCTTCCTCTCCCGCGGCACCGGCGGCGAACTCGCCACGGACCAGCTCCTGAACGCCGTCTACCTCACCGGCACGGCGGGGATCGACGCGGCCTCGCGCGACGACCTCGCGGAGCAGCTGATGCCCTACCTCAGCAGCACGCGGGACGACGATGAGTTCTGAGGACCCGGGCACCCCCGCGCACCGGGCCCCGGACACTCCCGGGAGCCCGGACCCGGAAACTCCCGAAGACCCGGCCCCGGGCACTCCCGCACGTCCGGGACCGGACACCCCCGCACGTCCGGGACCGGACACCCCGACGGGCCCGGGAGCGGACCCCGCCGCGGACCCGGGGCCCGCCCTGCTCGCCGAGCTGCTGGGGCGGGCCGGCGGCGGGGAACCGCCCACCTCCGTGGAGCTGGCCGAACTGCTGTGGCTCGCGGGGCACATCGAGGGGCCGGCCGTCGCGCCGCCCGCGGCGCCCAGGCCCGGCGGGCGGCCAGCCGGACCGCGTACACCCCCGGCGGCACCCGTGGAACCCGCGCGGACGGGCGTGCCGCCGGAGCCGCCCTTCGGGGACCCGCCCTCCGGTCCGGCCCGTCCCGACGACGGCCGCGTCCCCCTGCGCCTGCCCGGCTCCGACTCCGGCCCCCCGGACCGGGACGCGAACGGCGCCGGCCGGGACGCGGCGGACGACAGCCCGGCGAACACCCCGCACACCACGCTCCTCGCCCCCGCTCCCCCGATGCTGCCCCACCCGCTCGCTCTGCAACGCACCCTGCGTCCGCTCAAGCGCCGGGTGCCAGCGCCCGTCGGCCACATCCTGGACGAGGAGGCGACCGCCGACCGGATCGCGCGTCTCGGCGCGGTGGCCCAGTGGTGGCTGCCGGTGCTGCGCCCGGCCACCGAGCGCTGGCTGACCCTGCATCTCGTGCACGACACCGGGCCCACCATGCCCGTATGGCGTCCGCTCGTCCGCGAACTGCACTCCGCGCTGGCCCAGTCGGGCGTCTTCCGCACGGTGGAACTGCACCGGCTGACCGCCGGGGGAACCGTCCGAAGGCCCGGCTCGCAGGAGTCGTACGCGGACGGCCGTACGGTCACCCTGCTGGTCAGCGACTGCATGGGCGCGCAGTGGCGGGACGGTCCGGCGGGCACCCGCTGGTACCGCACGCTGCGCCGCTGGGCGGCCCGGATGCCGGTGGCCGTGCTCCAGCCGCTGCCCGAGCGGCTGTGGCGCACCACGGCCCTGCCCGCGACGACCGCACGTCTCACGGCTCCCTGGCCGGCCGCCCCCAACTCCGCGTACACCGTGGACTCCTACGCCTCGGACGACCTGCCCGGCCCCGGCCGGGTGCTCGCGCTGCCCGTCCTGGAGCCCTCCGCCCGCTGGCTGGCGAACTGGTCGTCGCTGGTGGCGGGCGGCGGACGCCTTCCGGGCTCGGTGGCGATGCTGGACACGGCCCCGGTGCCCGCCCCGCTCGACGAGCACGGCCGCGGCGACGTCGAACGGCTCTCCCCGGAGGAGCTCGTGCTGCGCTTCCGCTCCCTCGCCTCCCCCGAGGCGTTCCGGCTCGCCGGCCATCTCGCCGTAGGGCGGCCGGAGTTGCCGGTCATGCGGCTGGTGCACGCGGCGATCGAGCGGAGCCCCCGGCCGCAGCATCTCGCCGAGGTGATCCTCAGCGGCCTCCTCAGCACGGGCCCTTCGGGTCAGCCCGGCTCGTACGTCTTCCGGCCCGGCGTGCGCGAACTCCTGCTGCACACGCTGCCGCGCTCCGCGCGCAGCCGCACCGGTGAACTACTGGGCCGTGTCGGCGCGTTGATCGACGCACGGGCCGGAGTGGCCGCCGGGGAGTTCCCCGTGGTCGCCCCCGGACCCGGTGACGCGACCGCCGACGGCGAGGCGTTCGCCTCGGTGCGCGAGGAGAGCGTGCGACGGCTGGGGGGCGGGACGCCGGACGGTCGGCTCGTTCTGGGCAGGTACCGGATCACACGTCGGCTCGGCCGGCGCAAGCGGCTGTGGGTGGCGGTGGACACCAGGCTGGACCGGGACGTGGTGCTGCACGAGTACGACGTGGAACCGAGGTGGCGCCAACGGTTCACGGACGAAGTGGGCGCGCTCGCCGCCATCGAGCAGGAAAACGTCATCAAGGTCTACGACTTCGGGTTCGACGGAGACACGCCGTACCTGGTGACGGAGCTCCTCGGCGGGGCGTCGCTGGCCGAGCTCACCGCCGAAGGCGGCTTCCGCCTGCCGTTCACCACGTTCGCCCTGCTGGCACGCCAGGTCGCGCTGGCCCTGCGCGCCGTACACGCCCAGGGCCTGACCCACGGATGGCTCAGTCCCATCGGCTTGGTGCTGACACCGGACGGCACGTTCAGGGTGAGCGATTTCGCCCTGGGGCGGCTGGGCGACCGGGACGAGTCGAAGGACCTCGCGTCCTTCGGGCGTCTCCTGGCGGACCTGGCGGGCGGCACGGCCCCCGACGAACTCGTCGCGGTCCCCGAGGCGTTCCGCCCCCTGGTCGCCGACGCGATCGGCGGGCTCCGTTCCGCGTCCCCCGCCGCTCAGCACCGCGGACTGGATCTCCTGTTGGCGCCCTCCTTCGACGTCCTGCTGGAGGCCGCGGCGCGCGACCGGTACCAGTACCGGCTGCTCGGCCCGGTGGGGATCACGCGTGGCGGCCGGACCCTGCCCCCGCTCCATCCGGAGGAGCAGTCCCTGCTCGGCATGCTGCTGCTGCACCAAGGCAGGACCGTCACCTACGACATCCTGATCGACGGACTGTGGCGCGGGAACCCGCCGGATCAGCCACGGCGGCGCCTCGCCACCCGGGCGTCCGGACTGCGCAAGGCGCTGGGTCCGGGAGTCCTGGCGACCACCGCCACCGGTTACGCGCTGCACGCGCCGCCCGGCACGATCGACGTGCACCGCTGTCAACAGCTCGCGGCCGATTCGAGGTCGCGCCGGGAGGCGGGAGACACGGCCGCGGCCCGCACCCTGGTCCAGGAGGCCATCGGGCTCTGGCACGGCACCCCGCTCGCCGACGTCCCCGGACCCGCCGCCGACGGGGCCCGCGCCCGGCTCCGCGCCCTGCGCCTCAGCCTGTGCGCCACCCGCGCCGAACTCGACCTGGAGATCGGTGACTTCGGGCGGGCCGCCACCGACCTCGGCGAACTCCTGCGGTCCCACCCCAGGCGCGAGGACTTCCGGCGGCTGCACCTCCTCGCCCTCAGGGGCCAGGGCCGCATCTCCGAAGCCATCGAGTCGTACCAGGCGTACGAGGACCTCCAGGCACCCAGCCCGCCGGACCCCATGCTGCTGGAGCTCTTCCGTGAGCTGCGGGCCGCGCCGGAACGCGGCAGCCCCGTCATCGCCGTCGAGTACACCGCGGACTCGGTCGACGATCCGCACACCCACAGTGTGCTCGGCCGAACGCTGGCCTGGCTGCTCTCCCTGAGCGACCTGGCGCCGACCGCGTACGAACTCCTCAGCCGCGACAACGGCTATGTCGTGATCACCGAGCCCGAGGTCTCCGTAGTGACCGTCCTGAACTCGATTCTGCGTGAACTGCCGGGCGCGCTGCTGGAGTTGGCCGAGCCGCCGAAGATACGTGTGACCTTCTGGCACACGGCGCTGTTCGCCGGCGCGGGCACCCCGACCGTGCCGCCGGACCTGCGGCCCGATCCGGACCGTCCCGAGGCGGACATCCTGGTCGTGCTCTCGCCCGTTCTGCACGAGGAGCTGATGGGCAGCGGTGCCACGCCTGCCCCCGAGCGCTTCCGCCCGCTGCGCCGACCGGCGCCGGCGGACGGCTCCGTCACCGCCTGGTACTGCGCGCTGGACCTCCCCGAGCGTCTCCCCGATCCCGAACCGGTCCAACGCGACCTGGTCCGGGGCCCGTTCACCATCCGCGACCTCACCCGGCTCCGGGGCGTGGAGCAGGGCCGCACCGCCGTCGTGCACACGGACCCCGACGCCTCACTGACCCTGCTCGACCTCGACCGGCCGCAGGGCAAGCGCCCGCCGCGCTCCCTCATCACGTACTACGAGGTCGACCTCACCACCCATGGCGCCGCGCACGAACTGCATCTGCCGAGTTCCGGGCGCGGTTCGTTCGCCGCCTCGGTGGAACTGTCCTGGCACGTGGACGACCCGGTGGCGTTCGTACGAGGCGAGACCCACGACGTGTCGGGACGCCTGCTCGACCATCTCGTCAAGGAGGCGGGGCGCATCACGCGCCGTCACCCGCTGCGCCGCGCGGGCGCGGCGCAGCGCGCGGTGCACGAAGGGCTGCGCCGCTGGCCGGTACCGGGCCTGTCGGTGGCCTGCTCGGTACGCCTGAGTGAGGGCACGCCGGCTCCCGGGACACCGGCCCCGGACCCGGACCCGACGGGCGGCTCCGTGAACCGGGATACCCGGGACCCGGCGCCGCCGCAGGACCCGCGGCGGTCCGCGGCACGGGACGGGGCGGCACGGGAGCGGTCCGTGGACCGTCCGCTGCGTGGGGCGGAGTGCGTCCTCCTCGGTTTCGACGGCACGCTGACCGAGCTGTTCCACGGCGTGCCGCAACGGCGGGTGGCCCATGAACTCGGCGCCCTGCTAATGACTCTGCGCGGTCGCGAGGAGGCCTCGACCCGTCATCTGCTCCTGCCGGACGGCGCATCGTCCACCCCGCCGGAGCAGTACGTCGATCCGTTCGATCTGCTGCGCGACTTCGCCCACCACCGGCTCGGCGCGGACCTGCGCCGCGAGCTCGACCGGATCGAGGCCCGGCTCGTCCGGACGGCACGGCCGATCCCGTACGCGGACGACCTGATCCGTACCCTCGCCGCCGACGGCCGGGGCCCCGCCGTCGTCACCGACACCTCGGCCCGCGCCGCCGTGTCCTATCTGCAGGAACGGGGGCTGGCCGACCGGGTGACCGGCGGCGTCCACGGCCGCTCGGACGACCTCGGGCTGCTGATGCCGCACCCCGACAGTCTGGAGCGCGCCCTGGACGAGCTGGGCGTCGCCGCTCCGCAGGCCGTGTTCCTCGGGTCGACCCCCACCGAGCTGGAGTCGGCCCGCCGCATCGGACTCCCCTTCGTCGGCCACGCCCCCGACCCGTCGAGCCGCCGGCGTCTCGCCGACTTCGGCTGTCCGGACACCGTGGCCTCCCTGGAGGAGGTGCTCGCCGCCGTCGGCGGCGCCTGAGAGCCGCGACACCACCCGCCCGGCGGCACCCCGCCCGGCCCTCCAAAAGGGGCGGGCCGCGCCCGGCGCGCGCAGGATACGAGAGAGGACCGCCGCCCGGCGGAGCCCATGGTCTGCGCTCTCGGGAGGACCTGCCATGACCGCCAGTCTGGAGCAGTTGCGCCGCTGTCACTTCGCCGTCGACCTGGGAGCGGCGAGGACCCGTGTGTGGGTGCGGGGCGACGGCCTGGTCGTCGACCAGCCGAGTGTCGCCGCGATCAACACGAAGACGGGCGCGCTGATCGCGGTCGGGGAGTTCGCGGAGCGGATGACGGGCCGCACCCCCGAGTACATCCGAGTGGTGCGCCCGGTGTCCGGCGGCACCGTCGTCGACATCGACATGGCCCAGCGGATGCTGCGTCAGCTCTTGGGGGACAAGGTCCGCCGCACCCTGCGCCGCAAGCCCCGGCTGCGGGCCGCGGCCTGCACCCCGCACGACGCGGGCCCGCTCGCGCAGCGCGCCACGATCGAGACGCTGGTCGGGCTGGGGGCGCGACGGGTCGAGCTCGTCGACACACTGATCGCGGCCGCGGTCGGCTGCGGGCTGCCCGTCGAACGGCCCGAGGCCACCATGGTCATGGTCTGCGGGGCCGCCGCGACCCAGCTCGCCGTGCTGTCGCTGGGCTCGATCGTGACCGCCGAACGCATCCCGGTCGGTGGTGAGGCGGTCGACCACGCGATCGTGCAGCACCTGCGCCACCAGCACGAGCTGATGCTGCCGAGTCAGGCCGTACGGCCCCTGCAACTCGCCCTCTCCGGGAACGGGCTCACCCCGCACGGCCCGGCCCTGACCGAGATTCACGGACGGGACGTGGCGACCGGCCTGGCCCGTACCGTGCAGGTCGACACCGCCGCCGTCCGCATGGCGATCGAGACCCCGCTGACCGCGGTACTGGACGGCATCGGCAAGGTGCTGCGCTCCTGCCCGCCCGATCTGGTGGCCGACCTGGCCGACCGCGGGATCATGATGGTCGGCGGCAGCGCGCTGCTCCCCGGGCTCGACCAGATGCTGCGGCAGGCGACCGGGATGCCCGTCCACATCGCCGAACGGCCGGACGTCTGTGCCGTCCAGGGCCTCGGATACATGCTGGAGGGCAAGATCGAGCCGATGATCCTGGACCCGCTGGCGAACTGACGCCGGGTCCGGGCGCCCGAGTGCCTCGCATGGCCGACCCGGTACCGGGACTCCCGCCGCTTCTCGAAGCGGTGCTCAGTGTCGGCACCGAACTCGAACTGCGCGCCACCCTCCAGCGGATCGTGGACGCCGCGGCCGAGTTGACGGGGGCCCGGTACGCGGCGCTCGGGATGGCGGACCCGGGCCGGGACGGACTGGTACGGATCCGCACGGCGGAGCCCCGCACGACGGAGCCGGACTCGGCGGAGTCACGCACGCAGGCGGCCCCCCACCCCGAGCGTCCCGGGTCTCCCGAGGCCCAGGAGTCGCCCGAGGCCCGCGAGGCCGACATCTGCCTGGACGTCCCCATCCGGGTCGACGACGAGGTGTTCGGCAGTCTCTGGCTCGCGGACAAGTCCACCGGGCCCGTCACCCGTGAGGACGAGCAGGTCGTGCGCCTGCTCGCCAACCAGGCCGGGATCGCGATCGCCAACGCCCGGCTGTACGAGACGGCCCGCCAGCGGGAACGCTGGATCGAGGGCGCCGCCGCCGTCACCACCGCCCTGCTCAGCGGCGGGACCGACACCGACGCGCTGCTGACCGTCGCCGAACGCGCCCGGATTCTCGCGGGTGCCTCGGCGGGCATCATCCTCAAGCCCACGGACGAGGGCGGCATGGAGATCGTGGTCGCCTCCACGCCCGGGGACCCCGCCGGCATCGTGGGCACCACCATCGCGCCCGGCAGTCCCCTGCTCGAACAACTCCTCGGCGGGGAGCCGGTGTTCATCGAGGACTCGGCGACGGACCCGCGGATGACGACCCCTGTACGGTCCCGGTTCGGGCCGAACATGATGCTGCCCCTGGAGACCGAGGGCCGGCTCATCGGCACGCTGGCCCTGCCGCGCGGACGCGGTGACCGCCCGTACACCGAGGTCGAACGCCTGCTGGCCACCCAGTTCACCTCGCAGGCCGCGCTCGCCCTGGTCCTCGCCGACGCACGGCACCGCCGCGAACTCCTCGCGGTGTACGAGGACCGGGACCGCATCGCCCGGGACCTGCACGATCTGGTCGTACAGCGGCTGTTCGCGACCGGCATGATGCTGGAATCCACCCAGCGCAGGAACGCCGTGAACGGCGCGGGCGACAGCGGGGCCGAGGAGGTGTCCGGGGCCCTGGGCCGGGCGGTCGACGAACTGGAGGCCACGGTCCAGGAGGTGCGCACCGCGATCTTCGCGCTGCAGCAGCCGCCCGCCGACGCGCCCACCACGTTCCGCGGCAAGGTGCTGCGCGAGACGGCCGGAGCCGCGGCGGTCCTCGGTGTCCAGCCGTCCACCCGGTTCGCGGGGCCGGTCGACAACCTGCTCACGGGGCCGGTGGCCGGTCAGCTGCTCGCCGTACTGCGGCGCGCGCTGGCCGCCGCGTCGCGACGCTCCGGGGTGTCACGGATCGAGGTCGCCGTCGATGTGACGGTCACACTGCCGGACGGCCGCCCCGGCGTCCGGCTGACCGTCCACGACGACGGCACCGACCCGGACGTCACCTGGCAGTCACCCCGGTAGTCGGGCGGCGGGCGGCGGGCGGCGGGCGGCAGGCGGCAGGCGGCGGGCGGCGGGCGGCGGGCGGCGGGGGCATCACCGTCACCTCGGGGATCGTGCCGCCTGAGCGCGGCACGGTGTCGACCACGCGCAGGAACTCCTCTTTCCGCCGCCCGTATCACGGCTTCGCGCGTGAGCCCCCGCAGGCGGGCGTCCCCTGCGCGTGGATCAGTACGGCAGCAGGCGCCCCGACGGCGTCCTGCGGTCGATCGGCATCTCGCGCGGAGCGGCGGGCCGACGGTTGACGCGAATCCGGATCTGACGGTTCATGACCCCTCCTCATGACTGATGAGACGAGCGTCCTCGCCGACGCGCATAGACGCATCGTGCCCACGGAGGCACCGGTCCTACCCTCCGAGCAGGATGTTCCCGCGGCGGCCCTCCTCCCCGGGCAGGACACCGGCCCCCGTAGGCTCGGGGCATGACGGGTGCGCGGACGCGAGGGACGGAGCGGGGACCCGGTCGGCCGCGCGAGGAGCGGGTCACCGGAGCGGTCCTGAACGCGGTCGTCGACCTGGTCGTCGAACAGGGCATGGGGGCGCTCACCATGGACGCCGTCGCCGCGCGGGCCGGGGTGAGCAAGCCGGCCATCTACCGGCGCTGGCCCACCAAGCAGGACCTCGTCATCGCCGCCGCCGAGAGCCGCGTCGGCGAGCTGTCGGTGCCCGATCTGGGCGACTTCCGGGCCGAGCTGCGGGTCGTCCTCACGGCCCGGCTGGAGGCGTACCGGCTGCCGGGATCGGCCCGGCTGATCGCGGGGCTGATCGGCGCGGCGGCCGAGGCCGGAACGGGCCGGGCGCAGTACGCGCAGTACACGGAACGGATCACGAGCGAGACCCGGCACATCCTCGAACGCGGCATCGAGCGCGGTGACGTACGCCCCGACACCGATGTCCGGGCCGCGGCCACCCTGGTCGCCGCGCCGCTGCTCTTCCGGCTGATCGGCGAGCAGGAACTGCCCGACGCCCGGCTCGTGGAGACCCTGGTGGACCTCGTGGCCCGCGCGGTCGGCTCGGCCTCCTGACCCCGGCGGCCCGTCGAGCCGCCCGTCCCCACCGGCCACCGCCCCGCCGGACCGCTCCACCCGTGCGCACCGGCCGCGATCCCGCCGGACCCCCGTTCACACCGTCCGCGATCCAGCCGGTCCACCCCGTTCACATCGATCGCGTCAGGCCCTTGTCACCTCGCACCTCAATAACGATACTTCCGGTAACGAAATCCCGGTTGTCGTTCTGGAGAGCCCATGGACAGCGTCGTCACCCCTCCCGCACCCGCCTTCGACAAGCCCCTGATGCACTACGGGAAGCGGGTGCTGGAGCGCACCGCCCCCGGTACCGCCCCGGCCGAGTACCGCCTGATGGACATCCGTCCGCTCACCCCGCACATCGGCACGGAGATCGTCGGCGTCGACCTCTCGCTCCCGATCGGCGAGGACCTCGCGGCGGAGCTGACGCAGGCCCTGCTGGAGTGGAAGGTGGTCTTCTTCCGTGACCAGCACGCCTTCGACCCGGGCGCGCAGCTCGCGCTCGCCGGGGTGTGGGGCGTCCCGGAGCCGAACCCCTTCTTCCCCAAGGGCGACACCACCGGCGTCTCGCGCCTGGCCAAGGACGCCATGGCCGTCGGCACCGAGAACATCTGGCACAGCGACCACTCCTTCATGGCCGCGCCGGCCCTCGGCTCGGTCCTGCGGGCCGTCGAGGTTCCCGACGCGGGAGGCGACACCCTCTGGGCGGACATGGCCGCCGCGTACGACAACCTGCCGGAGCGGACGAAGGCCCGTATCGAGGGACTCACCGCGGTGCACGACTGGGTTCCGAGCTGGGGCCTGACGATGACGGAAAGCCAGATCGCGGCGCATCGGGAGTCCTTGCCGCCGGTCGAGCACCCGGTGGTCGTACGGCACCCGCGCACCGGCCGCAGGCTGCTCTACGTCAACGAGCCCTTCACCACCCGGATTTCCGGACTGTCGGACACCGAGAGCCGTGAACTGCTCCACGAACTGGTGCTCCAGGCCCGTATCCCCGAGTACCAGGTCCGCTTCCACTGGCAGCCGGGTTCCGTCGCGATCTGGGACAACATCGCCACGCAGCACTACGCGATCAACGACTACTACCCGCGACGGCGCGTCATGGAGCGCGTCGCGATCGCCGGCGCACCCCTGTCCTGAGGACCGCCGACCGGACATGCCCCCCGGGACCCGCCCCACGGTCCCGCGGGGGCCCAGGGCCCCTGAAGCACCCGTCTCTCCCCCGTCGCCGACCCGCCCTCTCCCGCGGAGCCCTTGTGACCGACACCGATGTCGTACCCGCTGTGCCCGCCGGCCGGGCGAAGACGCCGCCCGACCGGCGCCGTCGTGCGTGGACCGTGACCGCCCTGCTCGTCGTCTTCATGATGGTCAACTTCGCCGACAAGTCCGTACTGGGCCTGGCCGCCGACCCCATCCGCAAGGACCTCGGCCTGTCCGCGTCCGCGTTCGGGCTCGCCAACAGCGCGTTCTTCCTGCTGTTCTCGGTATGCGGCGCCACGGTCGGGCTGCTCGCCGACCGCGTCCGGCCCAAGTGGCTGCTGCTCGCCATGGCCGTCCTGTGGTCCCTGTCCCAGACTCCGCTGGTCATGGGCGGAGGGCTCGCGGTGCTCGTCACCTCACGCGTACTGCTCGGCGCCGCCGAGGGACCGGCGTTCCCGGTGGCCCAGCAGGCCACCCTCTCCTGGTTCCCGGACCACCGGCGCAACCTGCCCGGGGCGCTGATCGTGCTGGGGATCACCCTGGGTGTCCTGGTCGCCGCCCCGGTGCTGACCTGGGTCATCCACCAGCACGGCTGGCGCACCGCCGTCGCGGTGGTCGCGATCACCGGCGCGGTGTGGGCGCTGCTGTGGATCCCCCTCGGCGGGGAGGGACCCCACGCCGCGCCCCGCGACAGCGGTGCCGGTGCCGGTGCCGGTGCCGGTGCCGGTGCCGGTGCCGGTGCCGGTGATGACCGTACGACCGGTGACGGCCGTACGGGCGAGGGAGCCGAGGCTCTGGGGGACGCGGCCCCGACAGGGGGCGCCGTGCGCGGAACGCCGTACCGCCGGATCCTCGCGACCCGGACCTGGATCGGCGCCACGGCCGCCTACTTCGGCACCTACTGGGTGATCGCCTTCTGCCTGGTCTGGCTCCCCTCCTTCCTCCAGGACGGCCTGGGGTACTCCCCGGCCGCCTCCACCCGGCTGCTCATGCTGGTCTGGGGGCTGAGCGGCGTCGTGGTGCTCGGTCAGGCCGGCCTGACCGGATGGCTGCTGCGCCGCGGGACCGCGAGCCGGCGGGCGCGCGGCGGGGTCGGCGGCGTCCTGCTGCTCGTCGGCGCCGCCGCGTGCCTGGCCCTGCCCGTGGCACCGGCCGGTGCCACGACCGTCGTCCTGCTGGTCGCCGGATTCGGCTGCGCGGGGGCGATGGGCAGCGTCGCCGCCACCACCGTCACCGAGCTGGCACCGGCCGACCGCCGGGGCGGCGCGCTGGGCATCATGAACGCCGTGGTGACCACCGCGGGCCTGATCGCCCCGACCCTGGTCGGGCACCTCGTGGACACCCAGGGGACCGCCGGCTACCGCGTGGCGCTCCTGATCACCGGAGGGCTACTCCTGCTGGGCGGACTCGCCGCCGTCACACTGATCGACCCGGCCCGCGACGCCCTTCTGCTGTCCGCCCGCGGCACCGGCCCTCTCGTCCCGGACCACGACAGCCCGCTGCGACCCCTCTGAGGGGAACTCCCGCAGGCGTGCGCCGGGTCCGGCAGCCAGCCCCCTCCCCACTACCGCGAGGAACGACGTGAACCCGATTGCCCCCGACACCTCCGCCGGCCTGGACCGGGCCGTCGCCGAGTTGCGCGGCGGTGCCGCGTCCTGGTCCGCCGCCCCGCTCACCGAGCGCGTCGCGCTGCTCGAACGGCTGCTGGACCGGGTGGCCTCCGGCGCCGCCGAGCTGGCCGCGGCCGGCGCCCGCGCCAAGGGCTACGCTCCCGGTTCCCCGTGGGCCGCCGAGGACTGGATCGGCGGTCCCTGGGCGCTCGCCCAGAACGCCGCGGCGTATCTGCACGTGCTGCGGCGCATCTCGGCGGGCCGTGACCCGCTCGCGGCGAAGGCCGTACGGGAGACGGAGGGCCGCACCCGTGTCGACGTGTTCCCCGCGACCGGCTGGGACCGGCTGCTGCTCAACGGCTTCACCGCCCAGGTGTGGATGCGTCCGGGTGTCACCGCCGAGCAGACCCGCGACCGGGCGGCGGACGCGTACCGGGGCCGGCCGGAGCCCTCGGCCGTGGCCCTGGTGCTCGGCGCCGGCAACGTCGCCGCCATCACCGCGCTCGACATCCTGCACAAGCTCTACGCCGAGGGCCAGGTCGTCGTCGCCAAGATGAACCCCGTCAACGCCTATCTGCGGCCCCATTTCGAGCATGTCTTCGCGGAGTTCGTCACCCGGGGCTGGGTCCGCTTCGTGGACGGCGGCGCGGCCGAGGGCGGCCACCTCGCCCATCACGAGGGCGTCGACGCGATCCACGTCACGGGCAGCGACCGTACGCACGACGCGATCGTCTGGGGAACGGACGAGGACGCCGGCCGGCGCCGGCGGGACGACCGGCCCCTGGTCACCAAGCCCTTCAGCAGCGAGCTCGGCGGAGTCAGCCCGTGCGTCGTCGCTCCCGGCCCGTGGAGCGACGCCGACTTCCGCTTCCAGGCCGAGCACATCGTCACCAGCAAGATGAACAACTCCGGCCACAACTGCATCGCCGGTCAGATCCTCGTCGTACCGCGCGACTGGGACGGCACCGAGAGGCTGCTGGACGAGATCCGCCGGGTGCTGCGCGCGCTGCCGTCCCGGACCGACTACTACCCGGGGGCCCGGGAACGCCTGGACGCCGTTCTCGCCGCCCACCCGCTGGCGGAGCGCTACGGCGACGGCTGCCGGCTCCTCGTCCCCGACGTCGGCGGCCCCGACGACGTCCTGGTCACCGACGAGGTGTTCGCCAGCGCGCTGGGCGTCGTACGGCTGCCCGGCGCGACCGCGGCCGAATTCCTGCGCAACGCCGTCGGCTTCGCCAACGACAGCCTCCCCGGCACCCTCGGCGCCACGCTCATCGTGCACCCGAGGACCGAACGGACGGACCGGGCGGCGGTGGAGAGCGCCGTCGCCGGCCTGCGCTACGGGACCCTGGGCGTCAACTGCTGGTCCGGGGTGGGTTTCCTGCTCGGATTCACCCCCTGGGGCGCCTTCCCCGGGCACACCCGCCAGGACATCGGCAGCGGGACCGGGTTCGTGCACAACGCGTTCATGCTCCGGGGCGAGGACATCGAGAAGACCGTGCTGCGCGCCCCGTTCACGCCCGCGCCGCGCGGTCTGGTCACCGGCGACCCGTCGCTGTCCCCGCGCCCGCCGTACTTCGTCACCAGCCGCACCGCGCTGACCACCGTGCGGCGCCTCACCCGCTTCACCGCCGCTCCCAGTGCCCTGCGGCTGCCCGCGCTCCTCGCCTCGGCGCTCCGCGGCTGAGCCGGCCGGCCGGACCCGGTCCACGTCGACACCCCTCACGGAGGACAGCCCCTGCTCAACCTCGCCGTCATGCCGGAGAACAGCGCCCGCCCCGGCGGCACCCTGAGGACCCCGGGCACGGCCCGCCGGACGGGCGGTGGCCGATTTCGCGCGCTCATGGCCCCTGCGGGCTACCCAGCGGCACCCGCCCGGCCGGAAGCTCTGTACCGGACCGCGACGAGGAGGACGTCATGACGTACACAGCACCCGGTATCGCGCCCCATCGGAGGGCGTGGCCGGTCGCCTGCCCCGGCGCCGTCACGGCGCCGACGGCGGGCACGCCCGGCCGCACGGAGCCGGGCGCGACCGGGGTGACCCGATGAACGCGCCGGGGAGTGCCGACTATGTCGTCGTCGGAGCGGGTTCGGCAGGGGCGGCGCTCGCCGGGCGGCTGACGGAGAGCGGCAAGGCCTCGGTCCTGCTCCTGGAAGCCGGCGGCCGGGACAGGAAGGCGGCCGTGCACATTCCCGCCGCCTTCTCCCAGCTCTTCAGGACCGAGCTCGACTGGGACTACTCGACCGCCCCGCAGCCCGAGCTCTCCGGGCGCCCCGTGTACTGGCCGCGGGGCCGGATGCTCGGCGGCTCCTCCTCCATGAACGCCATGATGTGGGTACGCGGGTTCGCCGCCGACTACGACGAGTGGGGCGACCTCTGCGGCGCCGACTGGTCGTGGAAGGGCCTGCTGCCGTACTTCCGCCGCACGGAGCGGGTCCTCGGTGCCACCGACCCCGACCACGGCCGCTCCGGCCCCATGAGCGTCGAGCCGCAGCGCGATCCGAGCCCGCACACGGCCGCGTTCCTCGACGCCGTCAGGGAACTCGGCCGCACCGTCGAGCCCGCCAACACCGCGAGGCCCGACGGCTTCTCGCAGACGATGGTGAGCCAGCGGCGCGGCGCGCGCTTCAGCACGGCGGACGGCTATCTCAAACCGGCCCGCCGCCGCCCGAACCTGCGGGTCCTCACGGACGCGCAGGCCACCCGTGTGCTCTTCGAGGGCCACCGCGCGGTCGGCGTCGAGTACGTCACCGGGGGTGTCACGCGCCGGGTCCTGGCGCGCCGTGAGGTCGTACTGAGCGCGGGCGCGGTCAACACCCCCCAGTTGCTCATGCTGTCGGGCATCGGTGACGCCTCCCACCTGCGCGAGCGGGGCGTCGACGTGCTCGTGGACGCCCCGCAGGTCGGCGCGAACCTCACCGATCACCTCTTCAGCGGCCTGGCCGTGGACGCGGCCGACCGGACCCTGTTCGCCGCCGAGCGGCCTTCCGAGCTGCTGAAGTACCTCACCCGCCGCCGGGGCATGCTCACCTCGAACGTCGGTGAGGCGTACGGATTCGTCCGCAGCCGACCCGGCCTCGAACTCCCCGACATCGAGATCATCTTCGCGCCGGTGCCGTTCCTCGGTGAGGGTCTCGTCGAGGCGCCCGGACACGGGCTGACCGTGGGCGCGATCCTGCTGCGGCCCCGGAGCACCGGGTCGGTCACGCTGGCCTCGGCGGACCCCTTCGCCAAGCCGGTCATCGACCCGCGCTATCTGACGGACCCGGACGGTGCCGACCGGGCGGCCCTGCTGGCCGGGCTGGACGTCTGCGAGGAGATCATCGGCCGGCTCACCGAGCGCGGACTGTCCTCAGGCCGCTTCCTCATGCCGCCCGGGGCCGAGGGGCTGCCACGGGACCGCCGCGACGCGCTCGCGCTCACCGATCACTCCCACACCCTCTACCATCCGGTGGGGACGGCCCGGATGGGCAGCGACGACGCCTCCGTCGTGGACCCGCGGCTGCGGGTACGGGGGGTGCGCGGGCTGCGGGTGGCAGACGCCTCGGTCATGCCGGCGATCATCCGGGGGCACACCAACGCCCCGTCCGTCGTCATCGGGGAACGGGCCGCGGATCTGCTCGCGGCCGACTGAGACCGCGGCACGACGGCGCGAACCGGTACACGACGGCCTCAGGTTCTGTCGGCGGGCACCTGAGCGCGGCCATCGCCGGCGCCGGGGGTTACGCGGACGCCGACCGCGCCACGGACGCCGACCCGCGGCGCGCGACGAACGGCCTCAGGGACAGGCCCCTGCGTATGCCGGAACCGCTTCAGGGATGGGGGTGGGCCGACGGCGGCATACTCCACCCGAGGGACGGTCAGGCCATTCGGGTGATGACGGACTTGGCCGGAGGGACGGCCTCCGGCGGGCCCGGACGATCAGCGGGCCGTGACCGGGCGGGGCGCCCACCGGGCCCTCAACTCGCCTGACCAGAATGGGAAGTTACTGGTCACATCGATTCTGCACGCGTAGCGCGTAGTGGGGCGGGTGGGACTCGAACCCACGGCCGACGGATTATGAGTCCGCTGCTCTAACCGGCTGAGCTACCGCCCCGTTACGGCGCGCCGCGCACATTTGTGCGCGCCGTCTGCCGCAGCATAGCCGCTCATACGATCTCCTGCTTCGGATGGTCGGCATCGCGCGACCAGGACGACTTCGGCATGCCCCGAGCGCTTCCTGCGGACATGAAAAAGGACCCCGAGGGGTCCCTTTCCGTTGCTCTCCCGACTGGACTCGAACCAGTAACCTGCCGGTTAACAGCCGGCTGCTCTGCCAATTGAGCTACAGGAGATCGAGCTCCCCCGACTGGACTTGAACCAGTAACCTGCCGATTAACAGTCGGCTGCTCTGCCAATTGAGCTACAGGGGATCGATCTTTGCATCGAACGCACCCACCTGGGTATTCGCCAGGGGGCGTGCGCTTGCTGCGACACATACATTAGCGCAAGCAGGGGGGTGCTCCGCCAATCGGTTCCCTCCGCACCGATGCCGACGCAAGGGAAGGGTGGCCGTCATGCGCTACCGGCTCACGTTCGTCGCCGGACTGGCCCTGGGTTACGTGCTCGGCACGCGGGCCGGGCGCGAGCGCTACGAACAGCTGAAGAAGTCCATGCGCCAGGTCGCGCAGAACCCCGCGGTGCGCAACACCGCGGAGACCGCCGCGCACCAGGGCCGCGAGATCGCGGGCAAGGCGCTGCACACCGTGAGCGAGAAGGTGGGCGACCGCGTCCCCGACTCCGTCACGGACCGGGTGCGCTCCCTGCGGGAACGGAACGCGGGCGGCACCGGCGAGGACGACTGGGGCACCAGTAATACCTAGGGACGGTTGGCCGCGCCGGGCCCTGTGTGCCCGCCCGGCGCCGCCGGCCCTCGCGGTACGGCAGAATTTCCGCCATGGGGATAGTCGCCGGGCTGGACAGTGCGCCCGATTTCACTCGTATCGTCGTCTGCGACACCGACACGGGTGCCGTGCTGAGGCAGGGTTATGCGCCACATCCCGTCGACGGCGGCGAGGGTGGCGGCCGTCCTTCCGACGTGGATCCACAGGCCTGGCTGCTGTCCCTGGGCGAGGCGGCCGGGGGCGGACTGCTCGAAGGCGTCCAGGCCATCGGCGTGTCCGCGCAGCAGAACGGGCTCGTCCCGCTCGACGCGCAGGGCAACACCGTGCGCCCTGCGATGGTCGGCGGTGACAAGCGGGCACAGGTCGCGGCGGCCGACCTGATCGACGCGCTCGGCGGGCGCGAGGCCTGGGCGCAGGCGGTGGGCAGCGTCCCGCAGGCCGCGCAGCCGGTGACCAAGCTGCGCTGGCTGAACAAGACCGAACCCGAGGCCGCGCGGCGCACCAGCATGCTGCTGCAGGCCCACGACTGGCTGGTGTGGCAGCTCCTCGGGCGGCCCGTGCGCAGGACGACGGACCGGGGCGGCGCCTCGGGGACCGGGTACTGGTCGGCGGCGACCGGCGCGTACCGGCCCGATCTCATCGAACTGGCGCTCGGCCACCAGGCCGGGCTGCCGGACGTCCTGGGCCCCTCCGAGGCCGCGGGAACCACGCCCGAGGGCCTGCTGATCTCCGCCGGGACCGGCGAGACCATGGCGGCGGCGTTCGGGCTCGGCATCGGGCTCGGCGACGCGGTGGTGTCACTGGGCGCCTCCGGTTCCGTGATGGCCGTCCACACCGAGGCGCTGGTGGACTCCAGCGGCATGATCACCTCTCTGGCGGACGCCACCGGGATGCACCTCCCGGTCGTCACCACGCTCAACGCCGTACGGGCCCTGCGCGGGGCCGCCGAGCTCCTCGGCGTGTCCGACCTGGAGGGCCTGTCCGACCTGGCGATGAAGTCGACGCCGGGCTCCCACGGGCTCGTCCTGCTGCCCTACCTGGAGGGCGAGCGCACCCCGAACCTGCCGCACACGGCCGGGACGCTGTCCGGACTGCGCCGGGAGTCGATGCGGCCCGAGCACATGGCGCGGGCGGCCTTCGAGGGCATGCTGTGCGGGCTCGCCGACGCGCTGGACGTGCTGCGCGGCCGGGGTGTCGACGTCCGCCGGATCTTCCTGCTCGGCCAGGCGGCCGAGCTGCCCGCCGTCCAGGCCGTGGCGCCCGCGCTGTTCGGCGCGCAGGTCGTCGTCCCGCAGCCCGCGGACTACGCGGCGCTCGGCGCGGCCCGCCAGGCGGCCTGGGCGCTCGGCGCCTCGCAGGGCACCCTCGACCCGCGGACCCCGCCCGCCTGGCAGGGGCCGGTCGCCCAGGTGCTGGAGCCCGGTGACGAACTCGCCGTGGGGCAGGCCGTACGGCAGCAGTACATGTCCGTACGCGAACAGACGCATCCCGGGGCGTTCCGGGCGTAGGCCGTCCGCCGGCGTACGTCCGAAGACGGAGGCCGGGTCCTTTTTTGGACCGCACTTGGGTTAATCGGTTGAGGTAACGCGGGTGGAGTGTTCGACGATAGGGGGTGGTGCACCATCCATCGCCCGCCGATCACCCCGCCTTCGACGATTCCGAGAGACCCCGCGTGCTCATACGACTCCTGCGGACCCACCTCAGTCCGTACAAGAAACCCATCGCCCTGCTGGTGCTGCTGCAGTTCCTGCAGACCTGCGCCACGCTCTACCTGCCCACCCTGAACGCGCACATCATCGACAACGGTGTCGTGAAGGGTGACACGGGCTACATCCTGACCTTCGGCGCCCTGATGATCGGCATCTCGCTGACCCAGGTCGTCTGCAACATCGGGGCCGTCTACTTCGGGGCCCGTACGGCCTCCGCGGTCGGCCGGGACATCCGGGGCGCCGTCTTCGACCGCGTCCAGTCCTTCTCGGCACGTGAGATGGGCCACTTCGGCGCGCCGTCGCTGATCACCCGCACCACCAATGACGTCCAGCAGGTGCAGATGCTCGCCCTGATGACGTTCACCCTGCTGGTGTCGGCACCGATCATGTGTGTGGGCGGCATCATCCTGGCCCTCGGCCTGGACGTGCCGCTGTCCGCGGTGCTCGTCGCCGTGGTGCCGACCCTCGGCATCTGCGTGACGCTCATCGTGCGCCGGCTGCGCCCGCTGTTCCGCACCATGCAGGTGCGCCTGGACACCGTGAACCGGGTGCTGCGCGAGCAGATCACCGGCAACCGCGTGATCCGCGCCTTCGTGCGCGACGGCTACGAGAAGGAACGCTTCAAGGGCGCCAACACCGAACTCACCGAGACGTCGCTGGCCACCGGCCGGATGCTGGCCCTGATGTTCCCGATCGTCATGACGGTCGTGAACCTGTCGTCCATCGCAGTCGTCTGGTTCGGCGCCCACCGCATCGACAGCGGCCAGATGCAGATCGGCGACCTGACCGCGTTCCTTGCCTATCTGATGCAGATCGTGATGTCCGTGATGATGGCCACCTTCATGTTCATGATGGTGCCGCGTGCGGAGGTGTGCGCCGAGCGCATCCAGGAGGTCCTCTCCACCGAGAGCAGCGTGGTCCCGCCGGCCGCGCCCGTCCTGGAGCTGCGCCGGCACGGCCACCTGGAGATCCGGGAGGCCGGGTTCCGCTACCCGGGCGCCGAGGAGCCGGTCCTGAAGTCCGTCGACCTGGTCGCGCGCCCCGGCGAGGTGACCGCGGTCATCGGGTCGACGGGCAGCGGGAAGTCGACCCTGCTCGGCATGATCCCCCGCCTGTTCGACGCCACCGACGGCCAGGTGCTGGTCGACGGCGTGGACGTGGCGACCATCGAGCCGAAGCTGCTGGCCAGGACGGTCGGGCTGGTCCCGCAGAAGCCGTACCTGTTCGCCGGGACCGTCGCCACGAACCTGCGGTACGGCAACCCGGAGGCGACCGACGAGGAGCTCTGGCACGCGCTGGAGGTGGCGCAGGCCAAGGGCTTCGTCGAACAGCTGGAGAACGGGCTCGACTCGCCGATCGCGCAGGGCGGCACGAACGTGTCCGGCGGCCAGCGGCAGCGCCTGGCCATCGCCCGCACCCTCATGCAGCGCCCCGAGATCTACCTCTTCGACGACTCCTTCTCCGCCCTCGACTACGCGACCGACGCGGCGCTGCGGGCGGCCCTGACCGCGGAGACCGCGGAGGCCACCGTGGTGATCGTCGCCCAGCGGGTGTCGACCATCAGGGAGGCCGACCGGATCGTGGTCCTCGACGAGGGCCGGGTCGTCGGCAGCGGACGGCATCGTGAACTGATGGCCGAGAACGAGACCTACCGGGAGATCGTGCTCTCCCAGCTCACGGAAGCGGAGGCCGCCTGATGGCCGGGCCTATGGGGCGCATGATGGCCGGGACCGGCCCTGACCAGCGCTCGATGGATTTCAAGGTGTCGGGCCGACGGCTCCTCACCCAGTTCAAGCCCGAGCGCGCCACGCTGTACGTGATGCTGGTCACCGTCGTGCTGAGCGTCGGCCTCTCGGTGGTCGGCCCGAAGATCCTCGGCAGGGCCACCGACCTGGTCTTCTCGGGGATCGTCGGACGCCAGATGCCGGCCGGGGCCACCAAGGCCCAGGCCCTGGACTCGCTGCGCGCGCACGGCAAGGGCGCCGTCGCCGACATGCTCTCGGGGACGGACTTCACCCCCGGCAAGGGCATCGACTTCACCGCCGTCGGGAACATCCTGCTGCTCGCGCTCTGCACGTTCCTGCTGGCCGGCCTGCTGATGGCGGTGGCGACGCGGCTGGTGAACCGGTCCGTCAACAGGACCGTCTACCGCATGCGCGAGGACCTGCAGGCGAAGCTGTCGCGGCTGCCGCTGTCGTACTTCGACAAGCGCCAGCGCGGTGAGGTCCTCAGCCGCGCGACGAACGACATGGACAACATCCAGCAGACGCTCCAGCAGTCGATGGGCCAGCTCGTCAACTCGCTGCTGACCATCGTGGGCGTGCTCGCGATGATGTTCTGGGTGTCGCCGCTGCTCGCGCTCGTCGCGCTGGTCACGGTGCCGCTGTCGTTCGTCGTGGCCACCCGGGTCGGCAAGCGCTCGCAGCCGCACTTCGTGCAGCAGTGGCGCACCACCGGCAAGCTCAACGCCCACATCGAGGAGATGTACACCGGCCACAACCTGGTGAAGGTGTTCGGGCGGGCGGACGAGTCGGCGGCCCAGTTCGCCGAGCAGAACGACAAGCTGTACGAGGCCGGGTTCAAGGCGCAGTTCAACAGCGGGGTCATGCAGCCGCTGATGATGTTCGTGTCGAACCTGAACTACGTGCTGGTGGCCGTCGTCGGCGGTCTGCGGGTGGCCTCGGGCTCGCTGTCGATCGGTGACGTGCAGGCCTTCATCCAGTACTCGCGCCAGTTCTCGATGCCGCTGACGCAGGTCGCGTCGATGGCGAACCTGGTGCAGTCGGGCGTCGCGTCGGCGGAGCGGGTCTTCGAGGTCCTCGACGCGGAGGAGCAGGAGGCGGACCCGGCGGAGTCGGTCCGTCCCGAGGAACTGCGCGGGCGCGTGGCGCTGGAGAACGTGTCCTTCCGGTACGACCCGGAGAAGCCCCTCATCGAGGACCTCTCGCTGAAGGTGGAGCCGGGCCACACCGTGGCCATCGTCGGCCCGACCGGCGCCGGCAAGACGACCCTGGTGAACCTGCTCATGCGGTTCTACGACGTCACGGCCGGCCGGATCACCCTGGACGGGGTCGATGTGGCGTCCATGTCCCGGGACGAGCTGAGGTCCGGGATAGGGATGGTGCTCCAGGACACCTGGCTGTTCGGCGGCACGATCGCCGACAACATCGCGTACGGGGCCTCGCGGGACGTCACCCGCGGGGAGATCGAGGAGGCGGCGCGCGCGGCGCACGCCGACCGGTTCATCCGCACGCTGCCCGAGGGCTACGACACGGTGATCGACGACGAGGGATCGGGGGTCAGCGCGGGTGAGAAGCAGCTCATCACGATCGCCCGCGCGTTCCTGTCGGACCCGGTGATCCTGGTGCTCGACGAGGCGACCAGCTCCGTCGACACCCGGACCGAGGTGCTGATCCAGAAGGCGATGGCGAAGCTGGCGCACGGCCGGACGTCGTTCGTGATCGCCCACCGCCTGTCGACCATCCGGGACGCGGACACCATCCTCGTGATGGAGGACGGGTCCATCGTGGAGCAGGGCGCCCACGCGGAGCTGCTGGAGTCCGGCGGGGCGTACGCCCGCCTGTACCAGGCCCAGTTCGCCCAGGCGGTGGCCGAGGTCGACTAGGCCCCGCCTCCCCTGGACCCCCGCTGAAGAGATTCAGCCCCTCCGGCGATTGAGGAGCGGGGGTCCGGGGGCAGCGCCCCCGCGAACGATGGGGTCCCCCCTGGTCGAGCGAAGCCGAGACCTCGGGGGAGGGAAGGGGCGGAGGGGGCGAACAAAGCCGTTGCCCCGGCGAGCCCCCTCAGTCCAGATAGCCCCGGAGCTGCTCCGCGAAGGCGTGGTCCCGCAGCTTGTTGAGGGTCTTGGACTCGATCTGGCGGATGCGCTCGCGCGTGACGCCGAAGATCCGCCCGATCTCCTCCAGGGTGCGCGGACGCCCGTCCGCCAGCCCGTACCGGAGCTGGACGACCTTGCGCTCCCGCTCGCCGAGCGTGGACAGCACCGCTTCCAGATGCTGCCTGAGCAGCAGGAACGCCGCGGACTCCACCGGGGACGTCGCGTCGCCGTCCTCGATCAGGTCCCCGAGGGCCACGTCGTCCTCCTCGCCCACGGGGGCGTGCAGGGACACCGGCTCCTGGGCCAGCCGCAGGACCTCGCTCACCCGCTCGCCGGTGAGGTCGAGATGGGCGGCGACCTCTTCGGGAGTGGGCTCGTAACCCCGTTCCTGGAGCATCCGCCGCTGCACGCGGACCACCCGGTTGATCAGCTCGACCACATGCACCGGGACCCGGATGGTGCGCGCCTGGTCGGCGAGGGCGCGGGACATGGCCTGCCGGATCCACCAGGTGGCGTACGTGGAGAACTTGTAGCCGCGGGCGTAGTCGAACTTCTCGACGGCCCTGATCAGGCCGAGGTTGCCCTCCTGGACCAGGTCGAGCATGGTCAGGCCGCGGCCCACGTACCGCTTGGCCACGGAGACGACGAGCCGCAGGTTCGCCTCGATGAGCCGGCGTTTGGCCATCCGGCCCATGACGACGATCTTGTCCAGGTCCAGGGCGAGCTGGTTGTCCAGGTCGGTGGCGAGCCGGAGCTTCTCCTCGGCGAAGAGCCCGGCCTCGACACGGCGGGCGAGGTCGACCTCCTCGGCCGCCGTGAGCAGCGGAATCCGGCCGATCTCCCGCAGGTACTGGCGGAACAGGTCGGACGAGGGGCCACCGGTGTCGGCGGCGCGGCCCCGGGGTGGTGCCACGGGCTCGGGGTCCTCGGCCTCGATCTCCACCTCCACCTCCGCCCCGGGAGCCACTCCCGGAGCCTCGGGGGGGCTCTCCGGCTCGGCCTCGGGGTGGTGCGCGGCGCGGCGCTGCGGGGGGACAGCCGCGACGACGTCGGTATCCGCGTCCGTGTCGATGGTGTTGTCGGTCTGGGCGAGGGTCTGGGTCTGCACGGGGGCGACCTCCAGGAATGTCGCTGCTGAGGCGTGCGGCAGCGGTACGTCGGGGACGGGGGCGACGACCTCGCCGCTGTCCATCCCGTAGTCGTTTGGCGGAACCGCGGGTATGGGGAACCCGTCGCGTGCGGGTCGGCCGCGCTCCGAGGACTCAGGCACCGGAACCCAGTGTGGAGTACGACACATCGCCGCCACGAGGGGCGTGCGGTGACTTTTTGCGTCCGGTTCGTGACCGCGTGGTGACTGTCCCGCACGAGTGCGCAGCTCAGCGAAGACGAAACCCCCGGAAGGGGGTGCGGTATTGGCATGTGCGCCGGTCGCTCCGAGCGCCCGCCCCGCCCCGGCGGTCCCGCCGGTTCACCCGTGGAACAGCCCCGGAACCCCGCCGTCCGGCCTCAGAGGGCTTCGGCGCCCTTCTCGCGGAGCGCCTGCCCGTACTGCTGGAGGACCCACAACTCGTTCTGTACGGCGGCGAGCTGGGCCGGGTCGCCGCCCGCGCTGAGCCGGGACAGGGAGCCCTGGACGTCCCGGATGCGGCGGTCGACGGCGCGGCGGCGGACCGCGACGAGCTGGTCGCCCGCGTAGGTCTCGTCGACGGTCTTGCGCATGATCGCCTCGACGGCCAGCTCGGTGACCATCGCCCGCACCACGTCGTCCGGGGCGGCGTCGCGGACCCGGATCAGGTACTCCTGGGGGTCCTGGACGCCGTACTCGGCGCCGCCCGCGTCCATGACGGCCTGGCGCACGGCCGCGTACGGCGCGGCGGTGAACTCGTCCATGCCGTACGCGTCGAACGCCGGGGCGACCAACTCCGGTCTCTGGAGGGCGAGTTTGAGCAGCTCGCGCTCGGTGGCGAAGACGGGGTTGCGCAGGGTGAGGGCCGGGCCGCCACCGGTGGGCGCCTGGGTGGCGGCGTAGGTCTGCTGGGGGCGGCCGCCGGCCGGCGCGGGGCCCATACCGCCACGGTCGCGGGCCCAACGGGCCAGCTGGGACACCCTCTTGACGACGAACTGGGTGTCGAGGATGCCGAGCATGCCGGCGAGCTGCACGGCGACCTCGTGCTGCGCGCCGCTGTTCTTGATGCGGGCGACGATCGGGGCGGCCTCGTCGAGTGCGGCGGCGCGCCCGGCCGGGGTCTCCAGGTCGTAGCGCAGGACGATCTGGCGCAGCGCGAACTCGAAGAGCGGGGTGCGGGGTTCGACCAGGTCGGCGACGGCCGCGTCGCCCTTGGCGAGGCGCAGTTCGCAGGGGTCCATGCCGTCGGGCGCGATGGCGATGTAGGTCTCGGCGGCGAACTTCTGGTCGTCCTCGAAGGCGCGCAGGGCGGCCTTCTGGCCGGCCGCGTCGCCGTCGAAGGTGAAGATCACCCGGGCCGAGCCGTTGTCCATCAGGAGCCGGCGGAGGATCTTGATGTGGTCGCCGCCGAACGCGGTGCCGCAGGTCGCGATGGCCGTGGTGATGCCGGCCAGGTGGCAGGCCATGACGTCGGTGTAGCCCTCGACGACGACCGCCCGGCTGCTCTTGGCGATGTCCTTCTTGGCGAGGTCGATGCCGTACAGGACCTGGGATTTCCGGTAGATCGCGGTGTCGGGCGTGTTCAGGTACTTCGGGCCGTTGTCGGACTCGTACAGCTTGCGGGCGCCGAAGCCGACGACCTCGCCGCCGATGTCGCGGATCGGCCACATGAGGCGTCCGCGGAAGCGGTCGATGGGGCCGCGCCGGCCCTCCTGGGAGAGGCCGGAGAGGACCAGCTCCTTGTCGGTGAAGCCCTTGCCGCGCAGATGGCGGGTGAGGTGGTCCCAGCCCTGGGGGCTGTAGCCGACACCGAAGTGGGCGGCGGCGGCCTGGTCGAAGCCGCGCTCGGCGAGGAACGAGCGCCCCGCGTCGGCCTCGGGGCTGCTGTCGAGCTGCTCGATGTAGAACTTGGCGGCCGCGTTGTGCGCCTCGACCAGGCGGATGCGCTCGCCTCGCTGGTGGGCGGGGTTGTACCCGCCCTCCTCGTAACGCAGGGTGATGCCGGCCTGGGCGGCGAGGCGCTCGACCGACTCGGAGAACGTGAGGTGGTCGACCTTCATCACGAACGTGATGGTGTCGCCGCCCTCCTGGCAGCCGAAGCAGTGGAACAGTCCCTTGCTGGGGCTGACCTGGAAGGACGGTGACTTCTCGTCGTGGAAGGGGCAGAGACCCTTGAGGTTTCCGCCGCCCGCGTTGCGGAGCTGGAGGTACTCGGACACCACGGCGTCGATCGGGACCGCGTCCCGAACAGCCTTCACGTCCTCGTCATTGATCCTGCCTGCCACGTGGTGATTCTACGGGGCCGCACCGACACTCCAGGGGCAGGTGAACGACCGGCGGCCGGGGTCCGAGGGCGCGCCCCCGGATTCCCCGGCGCCTGGGCGGTGCGGGAGCCCGCCGGCCGGCCCGTCAGGGGGCCAGGCTCTCCAGCGGAACATGCGGGTCGGCGAGCGCGTCGGTGTCCACCCGGGCCCGGGATCGGATGAGCCGCTGGATGGGGTCCGTGACGTCCCACACATTCACGTTCATCCCGGCCAGCAGTCTCCCCTCCTTCACCCAGAAGGCGATGAACTCCCGCTTGCCCGCGTCGCCGCGGATCACCACCTCGTCGTACGACCCCGGGGGCGCCCAGCCCGAGTACTCCAGGCCCACGTCGTACTGGTCCGAGAAGAAGTAGGGCACGCGGTCGTACGTCGTTCCGCGGCCCAGCATCGAGCGGGCGGCGGCCGGTCCGCCGTTGAGGGCGTTGGCCCAGTGCTCGACGCGCAGCCGGGTGCCGAAGAGGCTGTGGTGGAAGGAGGCGACGTCACCGGCGGCGTACACATCGGGGTCGGAGGTGCGCAGCCGTTCGTCGACCGCGATGCCGCCGCCGTGCGCCCGCTCGGCCAGCTCCAGGCCCGCGGCCTCGGCGAGGCCGGTGCGCGGGGCGGCGCCGATGGCCGCGAGGACGTCGTGGGCGGGGTGCTCCTCGCCGTCGTCGGTACGGGCGGCCAGCACCATGCCGTCCTGGCCGACGATCTCGGTGAGCTGGGCCCCGAAGTGGAAGCGGACGCCGTGCTCGCGGTGCAGTTCGGCGAAGAGCTGGCCCAGTTCGGGCCCGAGCACGTTGTGCAGCGGGGTCGCCGCGGGTTCGACGACGGTGACCTCGGCGCCGTACTCGCGGGCCGCGGCGGCGACCTCCAGGCCGATCCAGCCGGCTCCGGCGATGACGAGATGGCCGTTGTCCCGGCCCAGCGCGGCGAGGACGCCCTTGAGGCGCTCGGCGTGGGCGAGGCGGCGCAGGTGGTGGACGCCGGCGAGGTCGGTGCCCGGGATGTCGAGGCGACGCGGCTCGGCGCCGGTGACGATGAGCAGTTTGTCGTAGTGGACAAGGGTGCCGTCGTCGCCGAACCGGACGGTTCTGGCCGTGCGGTCGATGGCGTCGACGGTCTGGCCGAGGTGCAGCTCGATGTCGTTCTGCGCGTACCAGGCGGGTTCGTGCACGAAGACGCTGTCGCGCTCCTCCTTGCCGAGGAGGTAGCCCTTGGACAGCGGCGGACGTTCGTAGGGGTGGTCGCGCTCGTCGCAGATCAGTATCACGCGGCCGGTGAAGCCCTCCGCTCGGAGCGTCTCGGCCGCCTTGGCGCCTGCCAGGCCTCCTCCGACGATGACGAATGTCTGATCCGCGTCGACCACTTGATGCCTCCTCGTAAGGATGTCGCCATATGCGAGCGTCCCGCACGGAGCGTGATGCGGGAAGGGGTAGTGGCCCGATCAGGCCACGCAGGGTCACACTTGTCCGCTCCCATGGGAACGCGTGGTGAGCCTGAGGTGCAGGGAACGCGCCGAGGCATCCGTGAGGGATGCGATCTGGTCGACGATCGCCCGCTTGCGGGCTCGGTCGTCGGTCGCGTGCTCGAACAGCGCCCGGAACTGCGGGTCCAGTACCTCGGGGGCGCGGGCGGTGAGCGCCTCGGCGAGCTCGGCGACGACGATCCGCTGGTCGGCGCGGAGCCGCTCCTGCTCGGCGCGCTGCATCACGTACCGGTCGGCGACCGCCTTGAGGACGGCGCACTCGTACCGGGCGTCACGCGGGACGACCAGTTCCGCCGCGTACCGGGTGAGGCGTCCGCTGCCGTACCGCGCGCGGGTCGCGCCCTCCGCGGCCAGGCAGAAACGGCCGATGAGCTGGCTGGTGGCGTCCTTCAGCCGGGCCTGCGCGACGCCCGATCCGTCGTATCCGTGCGGCCACCACTCCTGGCGGAGGAGCCGGTCGAGGGCCTCGGACAGCTCGGCCGGATCGGTGTCGTCGGGCACGTACCGCCCGATGGCGACGGCGAAGATCTCCTGGCGTTCCGGTTCGGAGTGCAGGCTCGCGGTGTCGATGTGGCCGGCGTGCAGGCCGTCCTCGACGTCGTGCACCGAGTAGGCCACGTCGTCGGACCAGTCCATCACCTGGGCCTCGAAGCAGGTACGCGTGCCGGGGGCGCCCTGGCGGATCCAGTCGAAGACCGGCCGGTCGTCCTCGTAGACCCCGAATTTCGGGGACTTCGGGTCGGCGGGACGGGCGCCTCTCGGCCAGGGGTACTTGGTGGCGGCGTCGAGGGCGGCGCGGGTGAGGTTGAGGCCGACGCTGACGAGGTCGTCGTCCGGTGCGGCGGCGGCCGAGGTCACCATGTCGCTGCGCACGAAGCGCTTGGGCTCGATCCGGGTGAGCAGCCGCAGCGACTGGGCGTTGCCCTCGAACCCGCCGCAGTCCTCGGCGAATTCGTTGAGCGCCTGTTCGCCGTTGTGTCCGAAGGGCGGGTGGCCCAGGTCGTGCGAGAGGCAGGCCGCCTCGACCAGGTCCGGGTCGCAGCCGAGCGCGGCGCCCAGTTCGCGGCCCACCTGGGCGCACTCCAGGGAGTGGGTCAGCCGCGTCCGCGGACTGGCGTCCCACACCTGGATGGGCGCTCCGCCCGATCCGGCGGGACCGAGCACCTGGGGAAGGGTGCCGGGGGTGACGACCTGGGTCTTGCCCGCGAGTCGGCGCAGGGCCGCGGAGTGCAGCACGCGGGCGCGGTCGCGCTGGAAGGCGGTGCGGCCGGGGCGTTTGTCGGGCTCGACGGCCCAGCGCTCGACGGCCGACACGTCGTACTCGTGGTGCGCGGTGTCGTTCTCGTGCGGCGTCTTGTTCTCGTGCGCGGTGTTGTTCCCGTGTGCCTGCGGTGCGGTGTCTTCGGTCCTCGGTGCCATGCCTTCCATGTACCGACAGTAGACGCAGGCGGTGACAATCGGGACGCGGCCGCCGTCCGCGCGGTGTCAGGCGTGCGGGAGGCGTCGGGTTCAGGCCGGGACCAGGGTGCGCTCCCGGGCGGACTCGGGGGCCGCGACGGCCTGGTCGTAGCGGTGCAGGACCAGCCGGGCCATCGCCGGGTGGTCGCCCAGGGGTTCGGCGCAGATCCAGGGGGCGGCCTCGGCGCTCTGCGTGGCGAAGCGGCCGGGAGCGGTGAAGTACGAGGCGACGGCGATCCGGTGGCGGCCCCGGGCGGCGAGGGAGCGCACGGCGGCGGGGACGGTCGGCGCGGCCGCGGAGGCGTACGCCGGGACGACCGGCACACCGAGTCGTTCGGCGAGCAGTTGGGCGGTGCGGCGGGTGTCGGCGGCCGAGTCCGGGGCACGGGACCCGGCGGACGCGAGGACGACGGCGCTCGCGCGCCGGGCCGAGTCGCTCATCCTGGTGCGCCAACCGGCGTCGACCAGACGGGCGTAGAGCGTTTCCACGAGCAGCGGGTGCGGGCCGAGCGGATCGGCGACGCGGGCGCGCAGGCCGGGAACGGCCGCCGCGGTCTCGGGGATGTCGCGCCGTACGTGGTAGCCGCGACCGAGCAGCAGGGGTACGAGGACGGCGTCCTCCCGGCCGGCCAGGGAGGCGAGTGTGTCGCGGAGCGGGGGCTCGTTGAGCTCGATGTGGCCGAGGCGCACGGACAGGTGCGGGCGCAGCTCGCGGACGCGTTCCATCAGGGAGCGCACGGTGGCCAGGGCGCGCGGGTCGCGGCTGCCGTGGGCGACCAGGACCAGCGCGGGCGGCGGCGGACGCCGGGTGCCGTCGAGCGAGACGAGGCTGAGCTGGCTGCCGAGTTGGCCGGCGATCCGGTTCATGAGTTGCGCCGTACTGTCGAGGTGGCCTTCGGGATGGGCGCCGCGGGGCGGCGGGCCGCCGGGGCGTTGGGAGGACTCGTCGCGAGCGGGGTTCGACGCCGTCATGGATCGATCCTGGCGGTAGGAGGTTGCCGGGCCGTTGCATGGGTATGACGGGTGTTTTCCGTCGGTTCACCGGGCGGCTGCGGCACGGTGTGAGCCGCTCCCACCTGCGACTCCTTCCTGCCGGGTGCCCGAGGCCGGTGGAGGCGGGCGAACCGAACGGCCTTACGATGCGTCCTCATATGACGAACGGCGACGCGGAATCCGGCACGGGAGCCGCACCGGCGGGCACAGCGACGAACAGACGAGAAGCGAGCCGAGAACCGAAGCGGAATCGGCTGCGGAGGCCGGACCCGGCCGACGCGAGCACCGCCGCACGCGCCGGCCGGCCCCCGCGCCGCCGCGCGTGACGACACCTGGGGGACATCGATCATGCCGCGCCTGCCGCGCCCGAAGCGCCCGAGCTTCCGCCGACCCCGTCTGCTCCGTCTGCCGCCCCTGCCGCGTACGCGCAAGGGACAACGGCGGGCCGTGCAGGCGCTGATGGTGCTGTGCGTGCTGGCGCTACTCCCGGCCACCTGGCTGTACGTGGCCACGGGCGACCGGCTGCGGACCACCGCGGACGCTCCGCGCACCGAGGTCGCCATCGTGTTCGGCGCGGGTCTGTCGGACGGCGGCCCGTCCCTGTATCTCGCCCACCGCCTGGACGCCGCCGCGAAGCTGTACCGGGAGGGCCGGATCAAGGTCGTCCTCGTCACCGGCGACAACAGCCGCAAGGACTACGACGAGCCCGACGCGATGCGTTCCTATCTGACGGCGCACGGGGTGCCCGCGCGCCGGATCGTCAGCGACTACGCCGGCTTCGACACCTGGGACTCCTGCGTCCGCGCCCGCAGGATCTTCGGTGTCCACGAGGCGGTCCTGATCAGCCAGGGCTTCCACATCCGCCGCGCTCTCGCGCTGTGCCAGGCGGCGGGCGTCCGCTCGTACGGCATCGGCGTCGACGCCAAGCACGACGCCACCTGGTACTACGGCGGCACCCGGGAGATCTTCGCGGCGGGCAAGGCCGCGCTGGACGCGGTGTTCGAGCCGGATCCGCGTTTCCTGGGGCCGAAGGAGCACGGGGTGGCCCGGGCGCTCGCCTCGGCCCGCTAGACGGGGGCCTGGCACCACATCACCTGGCGCACCGGCGGCGGCCTCGATGTCCTTCGGGTCAGCCCCCGTTCGGGCCCTGCGTCCCGGGCCGCTCGACGGGCTTGGGGGCCCGGGTCGAATCGGAACCGGTGTTGGTGGTGGTGCCGGTGCCGGAGTGTCCGCCCGGCCCGGGGTCCGCCGAGCAGGAGCCGAGCCCGATGCCCAGGGCGGCGCCGACGGCCGCCCCGCTGAGCGCGAGGACACGTCGCCTGGTCAAGTCACGGTCGGTCATGGCCGGACCCTAGATGCGGGAACACCCGCGCCGCCGGGGGCGCACGGGGCCGCCACCCGCACGGGTGCACCCGGCACGGCGGGCCCCCCCGCCCGCCGGAACCCCCTCGCGCGCCGCGGCGCCAGGTGCGGAGCCGCCTGCCACCCGGATCCCGGCCCGCTCGGCGGGCCCGTCCCCGGCCGTCGGCGCGGCCTCGCGCGACGCGTCCTGCCGGGCGCCTCAGCCGGGCCGGCGCGCCGGGGTGTCTCCCCCGTCGCCGTGCCAGTCACCGTTCTCGACCGGCTTGCCGTCGGTGCGCAGGCGGGAGGCGACCGCGGGGGCGGCAACGTACACCCAGGCCCGTACGGCCGTGCGGCCGTCCCCTCGCACGGCCTCGCGCACGACCCGCTCGTACAGGTTGCGCGGATCGCCCGGCGTGTACTCCTCCAACTCGTCCAGTGCCGCGAGGAGTTCCCGGTACGCCCCGGAGAGCGCGGTCACGAGTTCGCCGCTCACCACGCCGCCGGGTTCCTCGACGGCGTACGGGTATCCGGGCCCCGCGTACAGCGAGAGCCCGCGCATCCGTGCGGGCTCCTCGGACCGGGTCCGGCCGCGCAGGAACAGGTCGTGGTTGTGCTCGCCGGGGCGCAGGGTGCCGTAGACGAAGAAGGGCAGTTCCGCTTCACCGAAGGAGCTCGGGCGGCTCAAGGGGCCGTCTCCTCCTCCAGCCAGCGCAGATAGTCCGGGCTCCCCGCCACGACCGGGGTCGCGATGATCTCGGGTGTGTCGTAGCCGTGGGCGTCCAGGAGATACGCCTCCAGCGCGGGGTAGCGCGCCACGGTCGTCTTGAACTGGATCTGCCACTCGGAGTCGGTCCGTACGGCGCCCTCCCAGCGGTAGACGGAGGTGACCGGCCCCGAGATCTGCGCGCAGGCCGCGACCCGCGCCGCCACCGCGCCACGGGCCAGCTCCCCCGCCTTCTCCGCCGCGTCCGTCGTGGTCAGGACGGTCAGGCAGGCCGGCAGTTCCATGATCGCCTCCATTCGTGAGGGTACGGAAACGATTCTCGCCGCATCCCGCACGCACCCGACAGGCCCTATGGACAGGGCATGTCATGCACCTTTAAATCTGAGTCAGCTCTCAGCGCCTCCCCCCACGCACCTCTCCCCCCCTCACCCCTGCCCCACGCATGCCCCTCTCCCCCACGCGCCCTCCCCAAGGCACCTTTCCAAGGAGACCGATGAGTCGAATACGGCACATCCGAGGTTCCTCTCTCGCCACCGCCGGAGCGGCCGTGACGACGGCCACCCTGCTGGCCGCCGCGCTCGCCCCCGCCGCGAACGCCGAAGCCCGGCCGACCCGGGACACCGCGATCGAGAACGCGGTCTCGGCGCTGGTGGCCCACGCCACGGACCTGGGCCTCACCTCGGCGCAGCACACCTCCGTCCGGGACGTCGTCGTCGACAAGGACGGCACCCAGCATGTGCGGTACGACCGGACGTACCGCGAACTCCCGGTTCTCGGCGGTGACTTCGTGGTTCATCTGGCCCCGGACGGTGCCTACCGCGGCGCGAACCGCGCGACGAGGAAGGCCATTTCGCTGACGAGTGTCACCCCCGAGCTGTCCGGAGCGAAGGCGGCCGGTCTGGCGGTGAACGCGCTGCGCGCCGCCAACCCCGGTGAGACGCTGAGGAAGGTGACGGCGAAGCCACGGCTGGTCGTCGACGCCCTGCACGGCACTCCGAGGCTCGCCTGGCGCACCGACGCGGTGGCCCGGGACCCGCTCGGCAACCCGGTCGCCCGCACGGTCCTGACCGACGCCCGCAGCGGCGCGCGGATCGACGCGTGGGACAGCGTCGAGACGGCGGCGGGCGACGGCGACTCGCTCTACAGCGGCACCGTTCCGCTGGAGACGACGGCCTCCGGATCGACGTACCAGCTGAAGGACCCGACGCGCGGGAACACGTACACCGGCGACGCGGCGAACAAGACGGACCTGTGCATCTTCGGGATCTGCATCAGCCGGGCGCCCGCGACACTCTTCACCGACGCGGACAACCACTGGGGCACCGGGGCGACTTCGGACCGCTCCTCCGCCGCGGTGGACGCGCAGTACGGCACCGACGAGACGTGGGACTACTACAAGAACGTCCACGGCAGGAACGGCATCGCGGGCGACGGCAAGGGGTCGTACAACCGCGTGCACTACGGCACCAACTACAACAACGCCTTCTGGGACGACAGTTGCTTCTGCATGACGTACGGGGACGGTGACGGCTCGACGTTCGGGCCGCTGGTCGCACTGGACGTCGCCGGGCACGAGATGTCGCACGGCGTGACCTCGAAGACGGCCGCGCTGACGTACTCGGGCGAGTCCGGCGGCCTGAACGAGGCCACGTCCGACATCTTCGGCACCATGGTGGAGTGGTACGCGGACAACGCCTCGGACCCGGGTGACTACCTGATCGGCGAGAAGATCGTCCGCCCCGGTTTCGGCAGGCCCGCGCTCCGCTTCATGGACAAGCCCTCCAAGGACGGCAACTCGGCCGACTGCTGGAGCAGTTCGGTCGGCAACCTCGACGTCCACTACTCCTCCGGCGTCGCCAACCACTTCGCCTATCTTCTCTCCGAGGGCAGCGGCGCGAAGACGGTCAACGGGGTCGCCTACGACTCCCCCACCTGCAACGGCGCCACGGTCAACGGCATCGGCCACGACAAGGTCGGCAAGATCTGGTACCGCGCGCTGACGGTCTACATGACCTCGTCGACCAACTACGCGGGCGCGCGCACCGCCACGCTGAACGCGGCCAAGGACCTGTACGGAGCGGGCAGCACCGAGCACGAGGCCGTGGCGGCGGCCTGGTCGGCGGTCTCCGTGGGCTGACCGCCCCGGGCACTTCGGTCCCGGACGCCGCGCGTCCCCGTCGGCCGCGCACCCCGTGGGCTCCCCGGACCGGGGAGCCCTCCGGACCCGGGCGGTCTCCGGCCCCGGACGCCCTCCGGTCGCCGTGGGCAGGCGCCGTCAGGTTCGCCTGCCCACGACTTGTCCGGAGCATGTCCGCCGAGGGCGGGTCCTAGTCCTCCTCCGCCGGCCGGTCTCCACACGACATCCACATCCCTCCGCCGGTGACGGTGGAAACGTGTTCGAACGGGCGCCTCGCGACCGGAGTTCACCGACCGGTCCACCGGCTCGGCCGAGCCCTCGAACGGCGGGCGAGCGGGCCCCGGTCACCCATTCACACCCCCGGCCCCCGGCCCTTCGGGTTCTCGTGTGCGGCGCGCCGGGCACACACCGGTGACCTGCCGGAACACCGAGGGCCTTCCCCCTTCCGGAGTCCCGTCCTGCCACCCGTTCACATCATTTCTGACGACCCATCAGAGAGCGGGCGCGGTCCTGTGCCACTTACCTCAAAAGGGCAGGGGCACGACCGACGCTGCGGCACTTGGGGGTGTCGCGGGCCGCGCCCCCTCGGAGGAGCTAGCACGATGCGACGTACCGCACGTCTTCTGACCGGTACCGCGCTCGCCGTCGCCGCCGCGGGTCTGGGCGCCGCGCCCGTGTACGGCGGGGACACCGGGAGCCTGGAGGTGTTCCCCTCCAGCGCCGTCCCCGGCGCCGACGTCACCGTCAACACGGCCGCGTGCGGCTCGGACGGCACCGCGAACGGGGACGCCGACGCGGTGGGCGGCGGTACCTTCACGCTCGCCGCCAGCGCGCACGAGCAGGACGCGATCGGTCAGTTCCGGGTGCCGCCGAGCGCGCAGCCGGGGACGTACGAGATCGTCGCGACGTGCTCCCACGGCCGGCGGGTCACCGGCGACCTGATGGTGACCCTGGCCTCCACCCGCGAGGAGATCGAGCCGCGCGGGCATGTGAACACGGGTGTCGGCGGCGCGCTGGGCCCCGACCCCGTACAGACCGCGGCGGGAGTGGCGGCGCTGGCCGTCGCCGCCGCGGGCGGTACCTGGCTCCTGCATCGCCGGGCGAGAGGCGACGGGATCTGACGGACATCCTCCGCTGTCCGTCCGCCGGTACCGCCGTCCCTCCCTCTCCGTGGCCCGACGCCCCTCGCGGCCCGGAGAGGGAAGGGACCGGCACCGTCAGCACACCCCCAGCCGCCGGGCCCCGGCCGGTCCCGGCACCGGAAAGGAACCCGTGAGGAGGCTCGCGTGCGCCGGGTCAGCAATGCCGCCATAGCGTCGGTCACCGTCGTAGCCCTCTGCTCCGGTGCCTGGCTGCTGCGCAGCGGCGCCGAGGAGCACCCGCCGCCCCAGCCGTCCGCGGCGCAGGCGGCGGCCGCCGGGGACCGGGCACGGTCCGGCGCCCCCGCGATGCCGCACTCCCCGCCGGACCGCATCCGCATCCCCGCCATCGGCGTGAACGCCCCGCTGATGGGCCTCGGCCTCACCCCGCAGGGCAGCCTGAACGTGCCGCCCGCCGGGAAGAAGAACCTGGCCGGCTGGTACGAGGCCGGGACCAGCCCCGGCGAACGCGGCACCGCCATCGTGGCCGGGCACGTCGACAACGCGGAGGGCCCCGCCGTCTTCTACGACCTGGGCTCCCTGCGCAAGGGCAGCACGGTCGAGGTGGACCGGCTCGACGGCCGGACGGCCCTGTTCACCGTCGACGCGGTCGAGGTGTACGACTCCCGCGCCTTCCCGGACGCCAAGGTCTACGGCGCCGCGCGCCGGCCCGAGCTGCGGGTCATCACCTGCGGCGGCGGCTACTCGGAGACGTCGGGCTACCAGGGAAACGTGGTCGTCTTCGCCCATCTCACCGGCAGCCGCTGAGAGTTCGGCCGGGGCGCCGGGAGTCCGGCCGGGGGCGGGGTCCGGCCGTGGCGGCGGGGGTCCGAGGGAGCGAAGGGCGGCGGCCGGAGATCAGGCGAGCCACTGCTGGTACGCCAGGTTCGCCACCAGCGCGAACACCACCGTCAGCAGCACCACCCGGACGAAACCGCTGCCCTGCTTGAGCGCGGTCCGCGCCCCCACCATGCCGCCGGCCAGATTGAACACGGCCATCAGGGCCGCGAGCTCCCAGAACACCGTGCCCTTCCAGGCGAAGGTCGCGAGGGCGCCCGCGTTGGTGCAGCAGTTGACGATCTTGGCGGTGGCGGACGCGGTCACCAGGTCGAGGTGGAGCAGCGCGGTGAGGGCGAGCACCAGGAAGGTGCCCGTCCCGGGGCCGATGAGTCCGTCGTAGAAGCCGATGCCGAGGCCCGCGAGCCCGATCGCGGCGAGCACGCGGCGCGGTGAGACCGGGGTGGTCGGCGGGGCCGTACCGAAGGCGGGCCGAAGGATCACGAAGGTGCCGACGCCGAGCAGGACGACCATGACGACCGGTTTGAGCACCTCGGTGCTCAGCCCGGCCGCGACGAACGCCCCCGCCGTCGAGCCGAGGAGGGCCGCGCATCCGATCCGTACGGCGAGGCGTACGTCGACGGTCGTCTTGCGCGCGTACGTCACGGCGGCCCCCGTGGTGCCGACGATCGCCACCGCCTTGTTCGTGCCGAGCGCGTACGCCGCCGCGGTGCCGGCGGGCAGCCCGAGCAGCATGGCGGGCAGCAGGAGCAGCCCTCCGCCGCCGACCACGGCGTCGATCCAGCCGGCCGCCAGGGCGGCGGCGCAGAGCACAAGGATCACGGTCAGCGATATGTCGGGCATGATCGCGACCCTAAGGGACGGGATGGATGCCCTGTGCACGGGGCCGGGAAGCTTGAGCGACTCCTGAGGTTCGCCTCGACGGGGTCCTGGGGACGGCCCGGGTCCCTTCGGCTCAGTTCACCGAGTCCAGGTAGCGCAGGACCGCGAGGACGCGCCGGTGGCCGGTGTCCGACGGCGGCAGGTCGAGCTTCAGGAAGATGTTGGCGATGTGCTTCTCGACGGCGCGTTCGGAGACGGTGAGGGCGGCGGCGATCGCGTGGTTGGTGCGGCCCTCGGCCATCAGGGCGAGCACCTCGCGCTCGCGGGGCGTGAGGGCGTCGAGGGCGCGGACCCGGCGGCTCGCGCCGAAGAGCTGCGAGACGACCTCGGGGTCGAGGGCCGTACCGCCGGAGGCGACGCGCTCCATGGCGTCCACGAACTCGCCGATGTCGACGACGCGTTCTTTGAGGAGGTAGCCGAACCCCGCAGGATTGCCGAGCAGTTGGGTGGCGTACGTCGTCTCCACATACTGCGAGAAGACCAGTACCCCGGTGCCGGGGTGGTCCCGGCGCAGCCGCACGGCCGCGCGGATGCCCTCGTCGGTCTGGGTCGGCGGCAGCCGGATGTCGACGACGGCGACGTCCGGCTCGTGTTCGGCGACACCGGCGAGCAGGGCGTCCGCGTCGCCCACCGCCGCGACGACCTCCACGCCGCGCAGTTGGAGCAGTTGGGCAAGACCGTCACGCAGCAGGGCCGAGTCCTCGGCGATGACGACGCGCATGGGGCTCCCGTTCACCAGGGTCAGCAGGGCAGTTCGACGGTGACCACGGTAGGCCCTCCGGGCGGGCTGTCGCAGGCCAGCGTGCCGTCGACGGTCCGCGCGCGGGCCAGCAGTCCGGTCAGCCCCGAGCCCGCGCCGATCACCGCTCCGCCGCGGCCGTCGTCGCGGACGGTCAGCCGCAGCAGCCCGTCCCGGGCGGTCACCGTGACGGTGGCCCGGGTGGCCCCGCTGTGCTTGGTGGCGTTGGCGAGGAGTTCGGCGGCGCAGAAGTAGGCGATCGACTCGACCGCCGGGATCGGCCGCTCCCCGATGCCGGCGCTCACCTCGACGGACAGCGGGCTGTCGGCGGCGAGGGTGGCCAGCGCCGTGTCCAGGCCCTGGTCCAGTACGGGCGGATGGATGCCCTTGACGAGATTGCGCAGGTCGGCGATGGCCTGCCGGGCATTGCCCTGTGCGGTGTCGACGACGGCGAGCAGCCGGTCCTCGGGGGCTCCGGCGCCGATCAGCTCCCTGATCATCGTGAGGTGCATCGCGAGACCGACGAGCCGGGCCTGGGTGCCGTCGTGGAGGTCGCGTTCGATGCGCCGCAGGGTCGCCGCCGCGTCGTCCACGGCCTGGGCGCGGGTCTCCTCCAGGGTGCGGATGCGGCGGTCGGCGGGGTCCGGGCCGAGCAGGGTGGCGATCCAGGATCGGTGCGGGGCGAGCGCCTGGCGCAGCAGCCAGGCGGCGGTCGCGAGCAGCAGCAGCCCGAGGGCCACCGGGATCAGCCAGCGCGGCCAGGAGTCGACCTGGAAGCCGAAGAACTCCAGCGACACCCGGCGCTCCGTGCCGTCGCCGGCCCGCCGGGTGTCGTAGTTCCAGTGTTCGAGGACGGGGTGGAGGGTGAGCAGGACACCCCAGACGTAGCCGACGACGACGGCGACGTAACCGAAGACGGCGGTGAAGGGCGTCGCCAGCGCGCAGGCGACGGCGCGCCAGCCGCTCCGGTCGGCGAGCAGCGCCCGCCGCCGGCCCAGCGGCCCGGCACCCGGGCGGCGTTCCGGTTCCTCGATGTCCATCCCCAGCAGGCCGCGCGCCAGGGCGCGTTGGAGCCCGCCAAGGGCGAGTGCCCCGCGTACGGTGCCGGCGATCAGCCACAGCCCGAGCGTGGTCACGGACAGCGCGCCGCCGACCAGCAGACCCACGAGCGTGAGGACGAAGCCGACGAGGGCGAGCGGGAAGGCGATCAGCGCGTAGAGGAGGGCCGCGAGGGCCCGCCGACCGAAGGGGAAGCCCAGCGTGGCGCGGAGGCGGTTCATGAATCCCAACCTAGGAGAGGAGCGCCGCCGCGAGGCGGAGTTGGACGGCGGCCATGGCCCGGCCGAGCCACGGCATGACGAGCAGGAAGCCGACGCCGCCGAGGAGGGCGTGGAAGGCCCAGGCGCCGGCGAAGGTGGGTCCGCCCCAGGAGTCGGCGTAGTCGGAGCCCGCGCGCAGCGGCCGGCCGAGGTTCATCGGCACGACGGACCAGCCGTAGCCGGTGACGGCGAGGACGAGGAGGTTGAGGGGCGCCGCGAGGAGCGCGCGGGCGAGCCCCCTCCGGGGACCCGGCGGCTCGGCGCCCGCGGGGAGGCCGAGGAGGCGCCGGGCGAGTGCCCGCTGCCACCGTCCGGTCGGGGCTCCCAGCAGCGACAGCGGGGCGCAGGCCACCCCCAGCGGCAGGGCCGCCAGTGCGTACGCGACCCGCCGCCAGGTGTCGGCCGTGAACGGCTCCCGGACGAACCGCCGGACGCGTACGGAGGTTTCGTCACGGGAGGGGGCCGGCCGGTCCCGGAGGCCGTCGTCCGGCGGCGGCCCGTGCCGGACGTCATGGGCGGTCGGGGTGCGGTGTGCGCGGCTGGTGGCCATGGCGGGTTCCTCCGGCTGGTCCTGGGCGAGTGGGGTCCGGCCCTTCACGGATGAGGTCCGGCCTTTCCCGCGGGAGATCCGGCCTTCCCTCAGAAGATCCGGCCGACCCTCGTGAGCAAGGTCCGGCCCTTCAGAGGATTCCGCGCGAGGACGCCTCGATCGATCGTGCCCGCACGTGAACCGGGGGTACGGCTGACCCCACCCCCGGCCCCGTCCCGTACCGCCGGGAGCCCTCACACCGGGGCCCCGTCCCCGCTGAGGGCAGCGTTCCTCCCGGGAAACAGGTGTGATGCCACCGGGTAACACCGGCACCGCACGGTGTGGTCATGACCTCGCATACGACGATGACGGCGGCGACGACTGCGACGACCGGGACGGCGACGGTCCCGGACGCCTCGGCCGGGAACGCGCACACGATCGTGCTCGTCGGCCACGGCATGGTCGGCCAGCATTTCCTGGAGGCGCTCGCCGAACGCGGAACGACCGCCACGCACCGCGTGGTCGTGCTCTGCGAGGAGCCCCGCCCCGCCTACGACCGGGTCCGGCTCACCTCGTACTTCTCGGGCCGCACGCCCGACGAACTCTCGCTCACGGACGCGGAGTTCATCAAGGAGCACGGCATCGAGCTGCACCTCGGCGACCCCGCCGAGTCGATCGACCGGGCCGCGCGCACGGTGACGGCCAGGTCCGGCCTGACGGTCCGCTACGACACTCTCGTGCTCGCCACCGGCTCCTACCCCTTCGTGCCGCCGGTCCCCGGCAAGGACGCCGAGGGCTGTTTCGTGTACCGCACGATCGAGGACCTGCTCGCCATCGAGGAGTACGCGAAGGCGCGGGCGACGACCGGAGCGGTGGTCGGCGGCGGTCTGCTGGGACTTGAGGCGGCAGGCGCGCTCAAGGGACTCGGACTGGCCACGCACATCGTGGAGTTCGCGCCGCGCCTGATGCCGGTGCAGGTGGACGACGGCGGGGGTGCCGCGCTGCTGCGCACCATCGAGGACATGGGCCTGAGCGTGCACACCGGCACGGGCACCCAGGAGATCGTGACCGGCGACGACGGCGCCGTGACCGGTATGAGGCTGTCCGACGGCTCCGAACTCCCCACGGATCTGGTGGTGTTCTCGGCGGGAGTCCGGCCGCGCGACCAGCTCGCCCGCGCCATGGGACTCACGGTCGGCGAGCGCGGCGGCATCACGGTCGACGAGCAGTGCCGCACCTCCGACCCGGCCGTCTTCGCGATCGGCGAGTGCGCGCTCGCCTCCGACGGCCGCGTCTACGGTCTCGTCGCGCCCGGCTACGAGATGGCCGCGACGGCCGCCGCCACGATCGCCGCCGACGAGGCGAGCTTCACCGGCGCCGACCTGTCGACGAAGCTGAAGCTCCTCGGCGTCGACGTCGCCTCGTTCGGCGACGCGCACGGGGCCGCCGCCGACTGCCTCGACGTCGTCTACTCGGACTCCCGCTCGGGCATCTACAAGAAGCTGGTCATCGGCCGCGACGGACGGCTCCTCGGCGGCATCCTGGTCGGCGACGCCGACGCCTACGGCACCCTGCGCGCCTTCACCGGCTCGGTGCCGCCGATCGCCCCCGAGCAGTTGGTGCTGCCGGCGGGCGCGGGCGCCCCGGTGGCCCTCGGCCCCTCGGCGCTCCCTGACTCCGCCGTCATCTGCTCCTGCCACAACGTCACCAAGGGAACGATCCGCGGCGCGGTCACCGAGCACTCCTGCACGAACGTCCCCGAGGTCAAGAAGTGCACCAAGGCCGGTACGGGCTGCGGGAGTTGCGTCAAGGTCCTCGGCCAGCTCGTCAACGAGGAACTGGCCGCGAGCGGTGTCGAGGTCGACCACGGCCTGTGCGGCTGCTTCGCGCAGACCCGCGAGGAGCTGTACGAGATCGTCCTCGCCCTGCGGATCACCTCGTACCGGACGCTGCTCGACCGGTACGGCCGCGAGGACGCGCGGGGCGGTGACGGCTGCGAGGTCTGCAAACCCGCCGTCGGCTCGGTCATCGCCTCCCTCGCCCCGACGATCGGCGCCGACGGCTACGTCCTGGCGGGCGAACAGGCCGCGCTCCAGGACACCAACGACCACTTCCTCGCCAACCTCCAGAAGAACGGCTCGTACTCGATCGTGCCGCGCATCCCCGGCGGCGAGATCACTCCCGAGAAGCTCATCGTGATCGGCGAGGTGGCGCGGGACTTCGGGCTCTACACGAAGATCACGGGCGGTCAGCGCATCGACATGTTCGGTGCGCGGGTGGAGCAACTGCCGCTGATCTGGGCACGGTTGGTGGATGCCGGTTTCGAGTCCGGGCACGCGTACGGCAAGTCGCTGCGGACGGTGAAGTCCTGCGTCGGGCAGACCTGGTGCCGGTACGGCGTGCAGGACTCGGTCCGGATGGCGATCGACCTGGAGCTGCGCTACCGGGGTCTGCGCTCGCCGCACAAGCTGAAGTCTGCGGTCTCCGGGTGCGCCCGCGAGTGCGCCGAGGCCCAGTCCAAGGACTTCGGCGTCATCGCCACCTCCAACGGCTGGAACCTGTACGTCGGCGGCAACGGCGGCGCGACCCCCCGCCACGCGGATCTGCTGGCCCAGGATCTGAGCGACGCCGAACTGGTCCGGCTCATCGACCGCTTCCTGATGTTCTACATCCGCACGGCCGACCGTCTGGAGCGCACCTCGACCTGGCTGGAACGGATTCCGGGCGGCCTGGACCACGTCCGGGAGGTCGTGGTCGAGGACTCCCTCGGCATCTGCGAGGAGCTGGAGTCGCTGATGAGCGCGCATGTCGCGAACTACCGGGACGAGTGGGCCGAGACCATCAACGACCCCGAGAGGCTGGGCCGGTTCGTGTCCTTCGTGAACGCCCCGGACACCCCGGACCCGGTCGTCGGCTTCGTTCCCGAGCGCGACCAGATCAAGCCCGACCTGCCGCTGCTGACCATCGGACACCGTCCCCTGCAAGCCCTGGAAGGAAGTGCCCAGCGATGACCCTGGCACCCGAGACGACCCGGACGACGACCGCCCTCACGCTCCAGCTCCTGCTGGAGGACGACTGGTTCACGGTCTGCGAGCTGTCCCTGCTGACCCCGGGGCGGGGTGTCGCCGCCCTCCTCCCGGACGGCCGCCAGGCCGCCCTGTTCACCGACCGGGCGGGACGGACGTACGCCATCGACAACCGTGACCCGTTCAGCGGGGCGGCGGTGCTCTCGCGCGGGCTGACCGGCACCCACCGGGGCCGCCCGTTCGTGGCCTCGCCGCTGCTCAAGCAGCGCTTCGACCTGGAGTCGGGGCGGTGCCTGGACGACGACGGCGTGCGGGTGGCGACGTACGAGGTGCGGACCGCCTGATCAGGTCGCCATCAGCCCTTGAGTCCCTCGTAGGTGACGCCCGTCAGCCGTTCCGACGCGGCCCACAGTTGCTGGGCCCTGGTGTCGTCGCGGGTCCAGCGGGCCCGCCAGGACGTCGCGGGCGAGCCGCGCCACATCGCGAAGGAGGGTCCGACGAAGGTGTCGGGCTCCACACCGGGCGCGGTGGCCGCGTAGAGCGTCGGCAGGGCCCCGGCCTCGGCGCTCTGCGCGAAGACGCGGTTGCCGAGCTCCATCAGCCGCTCGGCGGCCTTGCGCCCCTCAAGACGCGGCCCTGCGGTCTGCAGGTTGGTGGAGGCGTAGCCGGGATGCGCGGCGGCGGCGACGGCATCGGACCCGGCGCCGGACAGCCGTCGCGCGAGCTCGCGGGTGAAGAGGAGGTTGGCGGACTTGGACCGGGCGTAGGCGATCCACTTCCGATAGGGCCCCTTCTCGCTGTTGAGGTCGTCGAGGTCGAGGTCGGAGAGCGCGTGCACCATGCTGGACACCGTGACGATCCGCGCGCCGGGGGTCTCGGCGATCACCGGGAACAGCAGCCCGGTCAGCGCGAAGTGGCCCAGGTGGTTGACCCCGAACTGCGTCTCGAAGCCGTCGGCGGTGCGGCCGAGGGGCAGGGCCATCACCCCGGCGTTGTTGAGGAGGAGATCGAGCCGGTCGTGCGTCCGCTCGAAGACGCTCACGAACTCCCGCACGGAGTCCAGTTCTCCGAGGTCGAGGCGTATGAACTCGACGTTCGCGCCCGGCACTTCGGCCACGAGCCGGTCCACGGCCTCGGCGCCCCGCCGCTCGCTGCGGCAGGCGAGCACCACGCGGGCCCCCTTGCGCGCGAGCTCGCGCGCGCTGACGTAACCGAGCCCGCTGTTGGCCCCGGTGACGACGGCGGTGCGCCCGCTCTGCTCGGGGACGTCCTGCGCGTTCCAGCCGGACATGGCGTTTCCTTCCAGGTGACTGAGGGCGGCCCAGCCTAGGGGGTCCCCGCGCCCGGGACGACGTACCGAGCGCGAAGGGGCGGCCCCCCGCACAGGGTGCCGCCCCTTCGTTCTGGATGCCGGGGCCCGTCGCCGGTCGGTGAGGGTGAGGTGACCGGCCTGGGCTCCGGGGTCTCTACCGGTGGTCGCTGCCCTTCGAGGTGGAGGCCGCGCGGCCCGCTTCCAGGCGGGCGACGGGGATCCGGAAGGGGGAGCAGGAGACGTAGTCGAGTCCGACCTCGTGGAAGAAGTGGACCGACTCGGGGTCGCCGCCGTGCTCGCCGCAGACGCCGAGCTTCAGGTCGGGGCGCGTCGCGCGGCCGGCCTGCACCGCGGACTTCACCAGGGCGCCGACGCCGTCCCTGTCGATCGTCTCGAACGGGCTGACGCCGAAGATGCCCTTCTCCAGGTACGCCGTGAAGAAGGAGGCCTCCACGTCGTCGCGGCTGAAGCCCCACACCGTCTGGGTGAGGTCGTTGGTGCCGAAGGAGAAGAACTCCGCCGCCTCGGCGATCTGGCCGGCCGTCAGCGCGGCGCGCGGCAGCTCGATCATCGTGCCGATCGCCAGCTTCAGGTGCACGCCGGTGGCCGCCTCGACCTCGGCGATGACCTGGTCGGCCTCCTCGCGGACGATCTCCAGCTCCTGGACGGTGCCGACGAGCGGGATCATGATCTCCGCGCGCGGGTCGCCCTTGGCGTTCTTGCGCTCGGCGGCCGCCTCCGCGATGGCCCGTACCTGCATGGTGAACAGGCCGGGGATGACGAGGCCGAGGCGCACACCGCGCAGGCCCAGCATCGGGTTCGCCTCGTGCAGGCGGTGCACCGCCTGGAGCAGGCGCAGGTCGTTCTCGTTGGCGTCCTTGCGGGACTCGGCGAGCGCGACCCGCACCGACAGCTCGGTGATGTCCGGCAGGAACTCGTGCAGCGGCGGGTCCAGGAGACGGACGGTGACCGGGAGGCCGTCCATCGCCGAGAACAGCTCCACGAAGTCCTTCTTCTGGAGCGGCAGGAGCGCCTTCAGCGACTCCTCGCGCTCGGCCTCGGTGTCCGCGAGGATCAGGCGCTCGACCAGCCCGCGGCGGTCGCCCAGGAACATGTGCTCCGTGCGGCACAGACCGATGCCCTGGGCTCCGAAGCGGCGGGCGCGCAGCGCGTCCTCGGCGTTGTCGGCGTTGGCCCGTACGCGCAGGCTGCGCTTGCGGTCGGCGAAGGCCATGATCCGGTGGACGGCCTCGACCAGCTCGTCGGCGTCGTCGGCGCCGGCGTGCATCCGGCCCTCGAAGTACTCGACGACCGGGGACGGGACGACGGGGACCTCACCGAGGTACACCTTGCCGCTGGAGCCGTCGATCGAGATGAGGTCGCCCTCCTCGACGACGTGCCCGCCGGGCACGGTCATCCGGCGGCGCTTGGTGTCGACCTCCAGCTCCTCGGCGCCGCAGACACAGGTCTTGCCCATGCCGCGGGCGACGACGGCCGCGTGGGAGGTCTTGCCGCCGCGCGAGGTGAGGATGCCCTCGGCCGCGATCATGCCGTCCAGGTCGTCGGGGTTGGTCTCCCGGCGGACCAGGATGACCTTCTCGCCGGAACGGGACCACTTGACGGCGGTGTACGAGTCGAAGACCGCCTTGCCGACCGCGGCGCCCGGCGACGCGGCGATGCCCCGGCCGACCTGCTGGACCTTCGCGTCCTCGTCGAAGCGCGGGAACATGAGCTGCGCGAGCTGGGCGCCGGTCACCCGCTGGAGCGCCTCGGCCTCGTCGATCAGGCCCTGGTCCACGAGCTGCGTGGCGATGCGGAAGGCCGCGCCCGCCGTGCGCTTGCCGACACGGGTCTGGAGCATCCAGAGCTGGCCGCGCTCGATGGTGAACTCGATGTCGCAGAGATCCTTGTAGTGGTTCTCCAGGGTCTCCATGATCTGCATGAGCTGGTCGTACGACTTCTTGTCGATCGACTCCAGCTCGGCGAGCGGGACCGTGTTGCGGATGCCCGCGACGACGTCCTCGCCCTGGGCGTTCTGGAGGTAGTCGCCGTACACGCCCTGGTGGCCGGAGGCGGGGTCGCGGGTGAAGGCGACGCCGGTGCCGGAGTCGGGGCCGAGGTTGCCGAAGACCATCGAGCAGACGTTGACGGCCGTGCCGAGGTCGTGCGGGATGCGCTCCTGACGGCGGTAGAGCTTGGCGCGGTCGGTGTTCCAGGAGTCGAAGACCGCGTGGATGGCGAGGTCCATCTGCTCGCGCGGTTCCTGCGGGAAGTCCCGGCCGGCCTCGGTCTTGACGATCCGCTTGAACTTGGTGACGAGCTTCTTCAGATCGGCCGCTTCGAGGTCCGTGTCGACGGTGACCTTCTTGAGGACCTTCGCCGCCTCCAGCGCCTCCTCGAAGAGCTCGCCGTCCACCCCGAGGACCGTCTTGCCGAACATCTGGATGAGCCGGCGGTACGAGTCCCACGCGAAGCGGTCGTCGCCTGCCTGCTTGGCGAGGCCCTGGACCGACTTGTCGGAGAGCCCGATGTTCAGGACGGTGTCCATCATGCCGGGCATGGAGAACTTCGCCCCGGAACGGACGGACACGAGCAGGGGGTCGTCGGCCTGGCCGAGCTTCTTGCCCATCCTGGCCTCAAGGGCGTCGAGGTGCGCACTCACCTCGTCACGCAGTGCCGCCGGCTCCTCGCCACTGTCGAGGTACGTCTTGCACGCCTCGGTGGTGATGGTGAAGCCGGGCGGGACGGGAAGGCCCAGGTTGGTCATTTCGGCAAGGTTGGCGCCCTTGCCCCCGAGGAGGTCCTTGAGGTCCCTGTTGCCCTCCGTGAAGTCATAAACGAACTTCACTTCGCCAACGCCGCTTTCGCCGCTCTCAGCTACGTGGGGATCTTTGTTTTCCGACACGAGTCTCGACTCCTCGACGTCGCGGTGGCTGCCCTGACGACGGGGAACATACCCAGATCGAAGGCGTCTGGGTACGTCCACTTGCGCGTCATGCGCCTGTAACCACTCGTCCGCCACCAGATCAAAAGTCAAGGCTTGGCAAGCCATCGGGTGGCGATGTTTTCACTTCTTGAACGAATCAACGCACGTAGATCGCTTGAGGCGCTCATGCGAGCGGCCTTCGACACGTCTGAGTTTAATCGATGAACGATCAGAGGGTGGCACTGAGTGCCACCCCTTAGGGAAGTGCAACCGCTCAAGATCCGCTCATCTGAGCGTGACCCCTATCAAGGGTGGCGAGAATCACGCCCCCGGGAGACGTCGGATTTCATCATCCGGACCACCATCCGGACACGACACACGGACGTCACACACGGGCATCACGCACGGATGCCCCGTGCCGATGCCCCGCACGGGCACCCGGGGGCGGACGCCCCGGGACGGGCGTCGGGGCCGGAGCGCCGGCGCCGTCACACGCCGAGCGCCGCCAGCCGCTCCTCGGCCCGCTCCGGCGCGTACAGGTACTCCACGACCATCGCCCCCGCACCCACCAGCCCGGCCCGCTCGCCGAGCCGGGAGGTCACCACGTCCAGATGAGCGGTCGAGCGGGGCAGCGCCCGCTGGTAGAGCAGTTCGCGGACACCCGTGAGGAAGGGGGTCCCGGCCAGATCCCCGGCGATCATCAGCACGCCCGGGTTGAGGAGCGTCACCACGGTGGCCAGGACGTCCCCGACCTGCCGGCCCGCCTCCCGGGCCAGCGCCATCGCCTCGGGGTGCCCGGCGGCCAGCAGGTCCCGGACATCCGAGCCGGACGCGGCAGGGACCCCGGACTCCGCGAGCCGTCGCGCCACCGCGCCACCACTGGCCACGGCGGCCAGACAGCCGTACGAGCCGCACCGGCACAGCGCCTCGGCACCCACCCGGATGTGCCCGATGTCGCCGGCCCCGCCGTCGATGCCCCGGTAGACGGTGCCGCCGACGACCATGCCCGCGCCGATACCGGTGGAGACCTTGACCAGGGCGAACGCCGAGCAGTCCGGATAGCCGGCGCGCTGCTCCCCGTACGCCATGAGGTTGGCGTCGTTGTCGACGAGCACGGGGACGCGCGCGGCGCCGGTGCCCGCGTGTTCGGCGAAGGCGCGTCCCAGCCGGCCCCGTATGTCGTAGCCGTCCCAGCCCGGCATGATCGGCGGCTGCACCACGCGGCCGGTCTCGCTGTCGACCGGTCCGGGCACCGCGAGGCCGATGCCGCAGACGGCGTCGGCGCGTCGGCCGGACTTGTCCACCAGCTCGGCGAACCAGCGTCCGAGCTCGCCGAGGACCGCCTCGGGGCCGTCGTCGATCACCAGGGGTCCCCCGTGCTCGGCGAGGATCTCCCCGGTCAGCGTGAGGACGGCGGCCCGGCCGTGCCGGGTGTCGAGATCGGCGGCGAGGACGACGGCGTGCTCGTCGTCGAACTCCAGGGTGATGGAGGGCCGGCCGCCGAGCGGTGAGTCGACGGGCCCGCCGGCCCCCTCGCGGAGCCAGCCCGCGCGGAACAGCCGGTCGAGACGCTGGCCGACCGTGGCCCGCGACAGACCGGTGGCCCGCTGGAGCGCCCCGCGCGTGGTCGCCCGGCCGCTGCGCACCAGTTCGAGCAGTTCTCCGGAGCTTGCCTGGTTACCGGTCTTCACGGTCCTCCCCGCCCTTTCTGTCATGCGCACCCTCTTGCGTTCCCCAACTCTGCATTACATATTGAGTTTTGCGTGTTAAATAGACGTAACCCTACGGCAGCTACTGCCGAACTGGCCGGTCGGACGTCTTCGGGGAGACCTGAGTGGACAGCACAACCCAGCTCACCGCCCTGCGCAGGGGGCCCATCACCCCCGTGCGTACCTCCGGCGCACCCGCGCACGCCTCCGGTCCGCCCGCTCCGCCCGGCCCCGACGGGATCGTCCGTACCGGATCACCCGTATACGATCCCGCGAGCCCTTCGGGGTCCCTGCACCTCAGGGCGTCCCGGGTGCTGAACGGCAACTGGACGGGAACGTCCACCGTTCCCTCGCGCGGTCTGTATCCGCACCAGTGGTCCTGGGACTCCGCGTTCATCGCGATCGGGCTGCGGCATCTGTCCCCGCTGCGGGCGCAGACGGAACTGGAGACCCTGCTCGGCGCGCAGTGGGCCGACGGGCGTGTCCCGCACATCGTGTTCAACCCCTCCGTCCCGCTCGACGCGTACTTCCCGAGCCCCGACTTCTGGCGCTCCTCGACCGCCGGGCGCGCCGCGGGCGCCCCGCGCACCGTACAGACGTCGGGCATCGTGCAGCCACCGGTGCACGCGCTCGCGGTGTGGCTGGTGCACCGGGCGGACCCGGGGCTGTCCCGGTCCCGCTCCTTCCTCTCCCGGATGTATCCCCGGCTGGCGGCCTGGCACCGCTATCTCCTGCACCGCCGGGATCTGGGCGGCGGCGGTCTCGCCAGCGTGGTCCACCCCTGGGAGCAGGGCATGGACAACAGCCCCTGCTGGGACGCGCCGCTCGGCCGTGTCGCCCCGGCACCCGCCCGTTCCTTCCGGCGCGCCGACCTCGACCACGGGGCCCCCGAGGACCGGCCGACGGATCTCGACTACGGGCGGTACGTGCGGCTGGCCACGGACTACCGGGACCGGGGGTACGCCGACGGCGGCGGCGAGTTCGCCGTCGAGGACCCGGCGTTCAACGCCCTGCTGATCGCCTCGGAACACGCGCTGGCCCGCATCGCGCGGGAACTGGGCGCGACGGGCACCGCCCGCCACGCGCGCGCCGAACGGCTGACGGCGGCCCTGGTGGAGCGCCTGTGGGATCCGGCGGAGGGCATGTTCTTCTGCCGCGACGAGCGGGCCGGCGGTGGCGGCGGGGAGAGCGACGGGAAGGGCGGGCGGAGCCAAGGGGGAAGCGCGGGCGGCGCGCTGATCCCCGAGCGCAGTGTCGCCGGGCTGCTCCCCCTCATCCTCCCCACGCTGCCGCGCGACATCGCCGCCACGCTCGTACGGACCGCGGGCGGGCCGCATTTCGGGCTGGGCGGGGCGGCGCGCCTCGCCCCCAGTTACGACCTGACGGGCGAGGCGTTCGACCCGCACCGGTACTGGCGGGGGCCCGCCTGGTTCAACACCAACTGGCTGCTGGAGCGCGGGCTGCGGCTGCACGGGGAGCACGGACGGGCGGACGCCCTGCGGACCGCCCTGCTGGACACCGCCGGGGAGTCCGGGTTCGCGGAGTACGTGGACCCGTTCACCGGCGAGGCCTGCGGAGCGCTCGGATTCAGCTGGACGGCGGCGCTGGCGCTCGACCTGCTGCACGAGCCCTCCGGGGCCGCACCGATCGTGTCCCCCATGGGGCGCGACGCGTTGACCGACACGGCACACAGCGCTGCGGGACAGCGCGTATTCGAGTTCGAGACGGGCGCCAAGGGAGGGGACCGGGGATGACGGACCGGCATCATCTGCTCGTGCACGGTGGAACGTTCGCCGCCGTGGGCGACGGCGGGGACATCAGCGGAGTGCGGGGCGGCAGCTCTCCGGACGGATTATTCGTACGGGACGCCCGGCACCTCAGCCGCTGGCAGCTCACGGTGGACGGCGCGGTGCCCGAGGCACTCACACCGGTCGCCGACGGCGACACGGCACGCTGTGTGCTGGTGCCGCGGGGCGGTCGCAACGAGCCGCCCGCGTACACGCTCTTCCGTGAACAGGCCGTCGCCGAGGGCTCGTTCGTGGAGGCGCTGCGCGTCACCAGCAACCGTCCGACGGCCACCACGGTCCGGATCGCGGTGACCGCGGACGCCGACTTCACGGACCAGTTCGAACTGCGCTCCGACTACCGCACGTACGCCAAGACGGGCGTCGTCCGCCAGCGCCAAGTCCTCGACGACGGCGTGGAGTTCAGCTACCGGCGCGGGGAGTGGCAGTCCCGTACGACGGTCACCTCCGAGCCCGCGCCGGACGGGGTGGAGGAGACCGGCACGGGCGCGCGCCGCCTCGTGTGGACCCTCGACCTGGAACCGCACGGCTCGGCGGAGCTGGCGCTGCGGGTCGCGGCGCGTCCGCACGGCGCGGCGCACGAGCCACGCGTGCCCGTCTCCCCCGCCGCGGCCAACGAGCGGCTCCTCGCCCTGGAGGGCGAGTTCGCGCAAGGAGTGCCCTTCCCGACCGGCTGGCCCGAGCTGGCCGCGGCCTGCGCGCGCGGTCTGTCCGATCTCGCGGCGCTCCAGGTGCCGGCGACGGGCCTGGACGGCGAGGAACTGCGGGTCCCGGCGGCCGGGGTCCCCTGGTTCCTCACCCTGCTGGGCCGCGACGCGCTGCTCACCTCGCTCTTCGCGCTGCCCTACCGGCCCCAGCTGGCCGCCTCCACCCTGCCCGCGCTGGCCGCCACCCAGGCGGTCGAGGTGGGGCTGGGCGCGGTCGCCCAGCCGGGCAAGATCGTGCACGAGGTGCGGCACGGCGAGCTGGCGCACTTCGGGCAGGTGCCGTACGGGCGCTACTACGGTTCGGTGGACGCGACGCCGCTGTTCCTGGTGCTGCTCGGCGCCTACACGGAGCAGACCGGCGACGTGGCCCTGGCCCGCCGCCTCGAACCCAACGCCCGTGCGGCGATCGGCTGGATGCTGGACCACGGCGGGCTGACCTCGCGCGGCTATCTCGTGTACCGCGCGGACGGCGGAGGCCTCGCCAACCAGAACTGGAAGGACTCCCCCGGCGCGATCTGTTCGGCCGACGGCAGCCGCCCCTCCGGTCCGGTGATGGCGGCGGGCGCGCAGGGCTACGCGTACGACGCGCTGCGCCGCACCGCGCACCTGTCCCGCACGGTCTGGGACGACGAGGTCTACGCGGCGCTCCTGGAACAGGCCGCCGCCGATCTGCGCGACCGCTTCCAGCGGGACTTCTGGATGAGCGAACACTCCTTCCCCGCCCTGGCGTTGGACGGCGACGGCCGGCATGTCGACGCGCTCGCCTCGGACGCGGGCCATCTGCTGTGGTCCGGGCTGCTGGACAAGGAGTACGGCGAGCTGGTCGGCCGCCGGCTCCTGGAACCGGACTTCTTCTCCGGCTGGGGTGTGCGCACGCTCGCCTCCGGCCAGTCCGCGTACCACCCGCTGTCGTACCACCGGGGTTCCGTCTGGCCGCACGACAACGCCCTGATCACCCTGGGGCTCGCGCGGTACGGCCTGCACGACGAGGCCCGTACGGTGGCCCACGCGCTCGTGGACGCGGCCACGGCCGCCGGTCACCGCCTCCCCGAGGTCCTCGCGGGCTACGGCCGTGACACCCATGCCGAGCCGGTGCCCTACCCGCACGCCTGCGTACGGGAGTCCCGTTCGGCGGCGGCGCCGCTGGCCCTGCTCACGGCGGTGGGCGGAGCCTAGAGAGCCGGGGCGGCCTCCGGCGGCTCAGCCGCCGGAGGTGTCCAGCTCGGCGTCCTCGGACACGCCCGCGCAGTCGTAGGGGTCCTTCAGCCAGCCGTCCGGCAGGACGACCCGGTTGTTGCCCGAGGTACGGCCGCGGGGTCCGTCGGCGCCCGTGGGCCACGGCTGGTCGAGGTCCAACTCGGCCAGCCCGTCGGAGAGTTCGGCGAGCGACGAGGTGATGGCGAGACGCCCCCGCATCTCCGAGCCGACCGCGAAGCCCTTGAGGTACCAGGCGACGTGCTTGCGGAAGTCGATGACGCCGCGCGCCTCGTCGCCGATCCACTCGCCGAGCAGGGTGGCGTGGCGGACCATGACCGCGGCGACCTCGCGGAGGGTCGGGCGGGCGTACTCCTCGCGGCCCTCGAAGGCGGCCACCAGATCGCCGAACAGCCACGGCCTGCCGAGGCAGCCGCGCCCGACGACGACCCCGTCGCACCCGGTCTCGCGCACCATCCGCAGCGCGTCGTGCGCCGACCAGATGTCACCGTTGCCGAGGACGGGGATCTCCGGCACGTGCTCCTTCAGCCGGGCGATGGCGTCCCAGTCCGCGGTGCCGCCGTAGTGCTGGGCCGCCGTACGGCCGTGCAGCGCGATGGCCGTCACGCCCTCCTCGACCGCGATCCGTCCGGCGTCGAGGAAGGTGATGTGGTCGTCGTCGATGCCCTTGCGCATCTTCATGGTGACGGGCAGGTCCCCGGCGCCGCTGACGGCCTCGCGCAGGATCGCGCGGAGCAGGGGGCGCTTGTACGGGAGGGCGGAGCCGCCGCCCTTGCGGGTGACCTTGGGGACCGGGCAGCCGAAGTTCAGGTCGATGTGGTCGGCGAGGCCCTCTTCCGCGATCATACGGACGGCCTTGCCGACGGTGGCGGGGTCGACGCCGTACAGCTGGATCGAGCGCGGTGTCTCGGTCGCGTCGAAGTGGATCAGCTGCATGGTCTTCTCGTTGCGCTCGACCAGCGCCCGCGTGGTGATCATCTCGCTGACGAACAGTCCCTTGCCGCCGCTGAACTCCCTGCACAGCGTGCGGAACGGCGCGTTCGTGATCCCGGCCATGGGAGCCAGGACGACGGGCGGCTGCACCTGGTGGGGGCCGATCGAGAGCGTGGAGTTCAGCGTGGAGTTCACGGTGGACGTGGGCGTGGGCATTCCCCCATTGTGGCGCACGGCGCCGGGTGCTCGCGCGGAAGATCGTGTAGAGGTCATTAGTTAGACACACTATCGACAGCGGCGTAGGCTTGGGGAATGCCTGAGCTCAGCCACCGTCACCGGATGCTGGTGCTCGCGATCTGCTGCATGAGTCTGCTGATCGTGAGCCTCGACGTCACGGTTCTGAATGTCGCCCTGCCCTCGATGCAGCAGGAACTGCACGCGAGCGTCGCGGGCATGCAGTGGACCATCGACGCCTACACCCTCGTGCTGGCCTCCCTGCTGATGCTCGCGGGTTCCACCGCCGACCGCATCGGCCGGCGCAAGGTCTTCACGGCGGGCCTGGTCCTGTTCACCATCGGCTCGGTGCTGTGCTCCCTCGCCCCGAACCTCGACACGCTCATCGTCTTCCGGATGGTCCAGGCCGTCGGCGGCTCGATGCTGAACCCGGTGGCGATGTCGATCATCACCAACACCTTCACGGACCCGCGCGAACGGGCCCGCGCGATCGGCGTCTGGGGTGCCGTGGTCGGCATCTCCATGGCCGCCGGACCGCTGGTGGGCGGGCTGCTCGTCGACACGGTGGGCTGGCGGTCGATCTTCTGGATCAACCTCCCCGTCGGTCTCGCCGCGCTCCTGCTGACCCTGCGCTTCGTCCCGGAGTCCCGCGCCCCCAGGGCCCGCCGCCCCGACCCGGTCGGCCAGCTCCTCGTGATCGCCCTGCTCGGCTCCCTCACGTACGCGATCATCGAGGCCCCCACCTCGGGCCTCGTCCACACCCTCGGCTTCTCGGTGATCGCCCTCGCCGCGCTCCTCGGACTCCTGTGGTACGAGCCCCGGCGCGACGAACCCCTCATCGACCTGCGCTTCTTCCGCTCGGTGCCGTTCAGCGGCGCCACCGTCATCGCGGTGAGCGCGTTCGCCGCGCTCAGCGGCTTCCTGTTCCTGTCGACGCTGTACCTGCAGAACGTGCGCGGGCTCAACGCCCTGCATGCCGGCCTGTGGATGCTGCCCATGGCGGCCCTGTGCTTCGTCTGCGCGCCCGTCTCCGGACGCCTGGTCGGCAGTCGCGGCCCCCGGCCCTCCCTGCTGATCGCGGGTGTGGCGATGACCGTGAGCGGAGTGCTGTTCGCCGCGTTCGAGGCGGAGACCTCGAACGTCACGCTCGTCATCGGCTACGTCTTCTTCGGTATCGGCTTCGGGTTCGTGAACGCGCCCATCACCAACACCGCCGTCTCCGGGATGCCCCGCTCCCAGGCGGGTGTCGCCGCCGCCGTCGCCTCGACCAGCCGGCAGATCGGCGGCACCCTCGGTGTCGCGGTCATCGGCGCGGCCCTCGCCTCCGGCATCAGCGCCTCCGCGTACCGGGACACCTTCGTCCCGGCCTCCCGGCCCGGCTGGTGGATCATCACCGCCTGCGGTGTCGCCGTCCTCGTCCTCGGCGCGCTCACCAGCGGCCGCCGGGCCCGCGCCTCGGCCGACCGCACGGCCCGTCTCCTGGAATCCCCGGAGATCCGGGAAGCGGCGGGCGTGGGGGCCTGACCCGCGACGACCCGGACCCGCCCCCCGGGTCAGGCGGCCCCCGCCGTCTCGACCCGGGACACCGCTGCGACCGCCGCCTCGGCAGCCGCCTCGGCCTCCAGCGCGATGGCGTACAGCCTCTCCAGCCGTTCGCGGGTCTCCTCGTCGTGGGGCGCGTACGTCACCATGCGGGCACCCAGGTCGGGCGCGAGCCACAGGTCCGTGTGATCGACGGTGACGAGCCCGACATAGGGGTTCATGAACTTCTTGGTCTTGCCCCGGGTGGCGGCCACCTCGTACCGGTCCCAGTTCTCGCGGAACTCGGCCGACTCGGCCCGCAGCCGCTTCAGCAGGGTCTTCCAGGCGGGCTCCCCCAGGTGCCCGGCCATCGACGCGCGCAGCTTCGCGGCCATCAGCCGCGTGGTCTCTTCGAGCAGGACGATCGACTCGCGCCACTCCGCGTTGGTGTAGGCGAGCAGGACGCAGTTGCGGTCGGCGGGCGGGACCGTGCCGAGGTCGCTCATCATCAGCCGCGCGTAGGTGCGGTTGTACGCCAGGATGTCGTACCGGCTGTTCTGGATGCAGGCCGGGACGGGCTCCAACTGCGTCAGGAGCAGGCGCAGCGCCGGGGTGATGACCGCGCACTGGGCGGCGGGCGAGGGGTCGGCGGCTCCGGCGAGCTGGAAGAGGTGGGCCCGCTCGCTGGTGTCCAGCAGCAGGGTGCGGGCCAGGGCGTCGAGGACCTGCTCGGAGACCTGGATGTCACGCGCCTGTTCGAGCCACGTGTACCAGGTGACACCCACCGCGGAGAGCTGGGCGACCTCCTCACGGCGCAGGCCCGGCGTACGCCGGCGGCGGCCCCGGGGAAGCTGGACCTGCTCGGGCGTGATGCGCTCGCGTCGGCTGCGCAGGAAGGTGGCCAGCTCGTGCCGCCGGATCTCACTGCCACGGGGCGCCGCGGCGGCGGCCGGACCGGTCCCGCCCGGGGCGGGCCGCGCGGGGTCCGCGCCGGTGGCCGGACGCGGGGCCCCACCGGTGGCCGGACGCGTGCCCCGGCCGGTGGCCGTTCGTGCCGCGTCCCGGCCCGCGGTCGATCGCGCCGAGGCCCGGTCCGAAGCCGGTCGCTCCACGTCCGGGCCGGTGGTCGTTTCCCGTGCCATGGTTGTCATGCCTCCAGCCTGCCGCTCACCGCAGCCTGTTGCCAGGTAGTGCTTGTACCAGGATAAGAAGACTCTGGTACCCCCTTGAGTACCGGAGAAGTCTGGAGGACGTGACCGAAACCGGAACTCTCATCACCCCCGTCCGTTCACCCACCGCGCCACCCGCTCTCGGCGGCCTCGGACTCTTCACCGTGCTGCTGGGCGCGGCACTGCCGCTGATCGACTTCTTCATCGTCAACGTGGCCCTCCCGACCATCGGGCAGGACCTGAACGCGAGCGAGGCCGTCCTCGAACTCGTCGTCGCCGGTTACGGGGTCGCGTACGCCGTCCTGCTCGTCCTCGGGGGACGCCTCGGCGATCTGTTCGGGCGCCGCCGGCTCTTCCTCGGCGGCATGGCGGCCTTCGGCCTGACCTCGCTCGCCTGCGGTCTCGCGCCCACGGCATGGACCCTGGTCGCGGCGCGCGTCGCCCAGGGGGCGGCGTCCGCGGCGATGCTGCCCCAGGTCCTCGCCACCATCCAGTCGACGACCTCCGGGCCCCGCCGCGCCAAGGCGATGGGTCTGTACGGCGCCACGGCCGGCCTGTCCATGGTGGCCGGCCAGATCCTCGGCGGCCTGCTGGTCGCCGCCGACATCGCGGGCACCGGCTGGCGCTCGGTGTTCCTCGTGAACGTGCCCGTCGTCGTGCTCGGTCTGATCCTGGCCCGCCGCGCCGTCCCCGAGACCCGCTCACAGCGCCCGGAGCCCATCGACGCCCCCGGCACGGTCCTGCTCGCGGTCTCCCTGCTGGCCCTGCTCATCCCGCTCACCGAGGGCCGGGCGGCGGGCTGGCCGCTGTGGACCTGGGTGTCCCTCGCCCTGTTCCCGCTCGCGGCCGCCGCCTTCTACCTCGTCGAACGCCGGGCGGACCGCAACGGCCGCACCCCCCTGGTCCCGCCGAGCCTGTTCGAGCTGACCTCGCTGCGCCGGGGCCTGATCATCATCGTGCCGTTCTCGATCGGATTCAGCGGCTTCATGTTCGTGATCGCGGTGGCCCTCCAGCGCGGCGAGGGCCTCGGTCCCGTCCCGGCGGGGCTGGCCCTCGCGCCCATGGCCGTCGTCTTCTTCATCACGTCGCTGTGCGGACCCCGGCTGATCGGCCGGTACGGTACCCGGGTCGTCACCGCCGGGGGGCTGATCCAGGCGGTGGGCCTGAGCCTCATCGCGCTGGCCGCCTGGCGTTCCTGGCCGGACCTCGGGGTGGTGGAACTGCTGCCCGGAGCGGCCGTCGCCGGCGCGGGTCAGGCGCTCCAACTGCCCGTCCTCATCCGGATCGTCCTCTCCGAGGTGCCGGCGGTGCGGGCCGGTGTCGGCAGCGGCGTCATGGCCACCACCCAGCAGGCGGCGTTCGCCGTCGGGGTGGCCACGCTCGGCACCCTGTTCCTGTCCCTCGCCCCGGCCCACGGCATGCGGGACGCCCTGGTGACGACCCTCCTGGTCCAACTGGCGGGCGTGGCCCTGACGACGGCACTGAGCCTGCGGCTGCCGCGCACGATCAGCTGAATCCCCCGTGCGGCCAGCGGCATATGCGTCGGCCGTGAATCCAACTCCCCTTCCTACAGGGGCTGTTGACACCGGTGATGCGTCATGTCGTACTGAGTCGCACTGGAGTCGAACGGAACGCGCCCGGCACCGGCCCGGGGCGTTCCGTCCGGCCGATCCACGATCCGTGATCCGAGGAGACTCCGTGGCCGAGACCAAGCTCCGAGCGCTGGACCAGAGAGAGACCGGGGACGACAGCGGTTCCGGACACTGAGCTACCCGACGCCCGCCGACGTCACCCGCACCGCCGAAACCCTGGCCGCCCGGCATCCCGGCCTGTGCCGGCTGAGCACGATCGGCCACTCCCGGCACGGCGTCCCGCTGAAGATGCTGAGCGTCGGGAAAGGGTCACGGCACGCCCTGGTGGTCGCGGGCGCACATCCCAACGAGTACGTCGGCGGGGGCACCCTCGTGGCGCTGGCCCACCGGGCACTGGGCGGTGAACGGCCCGGCACCGTATGGCATCTGGTGCTGTGCCTGGACCCGGACGGAGCCCGTCTCAACGAAGGCGGACACCGCGCGGACACCGTCTTCGGCCACTACCGCGCCTTCTTCCGTCCCGCCGGTGACGAACAACCCGAATGGGCGCCCTCCCTCCCCCGGCCGCGGTTCCTGCCGGAGAGCCGCGCCCTGCTCGACGTCATCCGGCGCCTGCGTCCCTACATCCAGATCTCCCTGCACGGCACGGACATCGGCGGCACCTTCGCCCAGCTCACCCGGGACGTCCCCGGCCTCGACCGGATCCTCGCCGTCTCCGCCGAGCAGCTCGGCATCCCGGTCGAAAGGGCACCGCTGGACGCCCTGCACTGGCCCACGAGCGCTCCCGGTGTCTTCGTGCTGCCACCGCCCGGAGCGCCCGAACGCCCCACCGCCTTCCCGGAGAACGCCCACCGCTCCACCTGGCTCGCCCCGCACGCCTACGGCGGCGTCACCGCGGTGGTGGAGGTACCGGTCTGGGCCGCCCCCCGGTTCGCCGACCTCGCGCCCCATCGCGCTCCGGAACAACGGCTCCAGCACTGGGCGGAGCGTCTGCGGGCCTACGCCCACACCGTCCGCGAACACTACGAACGGGCCCGCCCCCATCTCCCGGCGCCCGGCCCCGACCCCGGTTTCAGCATGCGCCGGGCGGTGGCCGAAACCCTGCGCGTCTGCGGTCCGCTGGCCGACAGCTGGGACCCCGCGCACCCGTCCTTCACCCCGCTCCCCGGGCTCACCCGGGCCCGCACGGCGAGCATCGAGGGCTTCGCCCGGAGAACTCCCCTGCGGGCCGCCGCCATGCTGCTGCGGCTCCTGGAGGAGTACGCGCCCACCCCGGGTACCGCGCCTCAACGCGCCGAGCTGGAAGCCCTCGTCGCGCGCTGGTGCGCCGCCTACTCGGCGAGTTTCACGGCGACCTGGGTTCCGGTGGACCGGCAGATAGAACACCAGGTCAACGTCACCACCGCCGCCGTCGAGGCCGCCGAAGGGCACTTGGCCCCCTCCTGAGCGTGATCCTGCCCTCACCGAACTCGACGCCGAAGAACCCCCGTTGATCTTCACCATGCTGCACACTCCTTGCTGCGCACACGAAGCCGTAGAACCAGGAGGTGTCATGCTTCAGATCAACACGAGCAAAGTGAGCCGCTGGGACCAGCACGGCCGCGAGCACACCGTCCGCGTACAACGAGCGGGCGTGCAGCGCACCATCAGATGCGACACGTGCGACTGGCGCAAAAACGCCCAATTCCTCCCGTGGTTGAAGGCGGAGGAACACCTGGCGGAGGAACACCAGGCGACGGTCGACCCCAAGGAGGCCTAGGGGCGACCCTGGGGAGCAACCACCCCCACTTTGGTCCAGACCTATTGACGAAAGGTCTGGACCGCGCGACTGTCATGCCTACGACACCTCACCGCACCCCCACCGGGAGGCCTCGCATGATGCGCCGAAAGCTTCGTCTGCTCGCCGTCGCGCTGGCCGCGGCCGTCCTCACCCCCCTGTCGATCGCGGGCGCTCCCGGCGCGTCGGCCGCGGACACCTGCGCCGTGAAGTCCCGTCCCGCCGGAAAGGTTCTCCAGGGCTACTGGGAGAACTGGGACGGCTCGTCCAACGGTGTGCATCCGCCCTTCGGGTGGACCCCGGTCACCGACTCCCGTATCGCCGCGCACGGCTACAACGTCCTCGACGCGGCGTTCCCCGTCATCCGTTCGGACGGCACCGCGCTGTGGGAGGACGGGATGGACACGGGCGTGAAGGTCGCGACGCCCGCCGAGATGTGCGCGGCCAAGGCCTCGGGGCAGACGATCCTGCTGTCCATCGGCGGGGCGGCCGCCGGGATCGACCTGAGCTCGTCCACGGTCGCCGACCGTTTCGTCGCGACGATCGTGCCCATCCTGCAGAAGTACAACTTCGACGGGATCGACATCGACATCGAGACCGGTCTCGTCGGCAGCGGGAACATCGGTCAGCTCTCCGCCTCGCAGGCCAATCTGATCCGGATCATCGACGGAGTGCTGTCGCGGATGCCGGCCGGCTTCGGGCTGACGATGGCACCGGAGACGGCGTACGTCACCGGGGGCAGCATCACGTACGGCTCGATCTGGGGCGCGTACCTGCCGATCGTCAAGAAGTACGCGGACAACGGGCGCCTGTGGTGGCTCAACATGCAGTACTACAACGGGAGCATGTACGGCTGCTCCGGCGACGCGTACTCCGCGGGTACCGTCCAGGGGTTCACCGCCCAGACGGACTGTCTCGCCAAGGGGCTCGTGGTGCAGGGGACCACCATCAAGGTCCCCTACGACAAGCAGGTACCGGGGCTGCCCGCGCAGTCCGGCGCCGGAGGCGGCTACATGGCGCCGAGCCTGGTCTCCCAGGCCTGGCGGCACTACGGCACCGCGCTCAAGGGACTCATGACCTGGTCGGTCAACTGGGACGGCTCGAAGAACTGGACCTTCGGCGACAACGTGAAGGCCCTGCAAGGCCGTTGAGACCCACCGGCGCGCCCGAGGCCGGAACCGGGCCGGCCGCCGGTGCCCCCGACGCCCGGACACCCCATGGTCCGGGACAAGCGAAGCCCCCGGTTCCCTGCGCGGGAACCGGGGGCTTCGTGAACGCTTCGGCCGGAGGCCGGGTCAGCAGCCGACGAGACGGGAGGCCAGGTAGCCCTCGATCTGGTCGAGCGAGACACGCTCCTGCTTCATCGAGTCGCGCTCGCGCACGGTGACGGCGTTGTCGTCGAGGGTGTCGAAGTCGACGGTGACGCAGAACGGGGTACCGATCTCGTCCTGACGGCGGTAGCGGCGGCCGATGGCGCCGGCGTCGTCGAAGTCGATGTTCCAGTTCTGGCGCAGCGCGGTGGCCAGGCCCTTCGCCTTGGGCGAGAGCTCCGGGTTGCGCGACAGGGGCAGCACCGCGACCTTGACGGGCGCGAGGCGCGGGTCGAGGCGCAGCACGGTGCGCTTCTCCATCTTGCCCTTGGCGTTCGGGGCCTCGTCCTCGACGTACGCGTCGAGCAGGAAGGCGAGCATGGCGCGGCCGACACCGGCGGCGGGCTCGATGACGTACGGGGTCCAGCGCTCTCCGGCTTCCTGGTCGAAGTAGGAGAGGTCCTGGCCGGAGGCCTTGGAGTGCGCGCCGAGGTCGTAGTCGGTGCGGTTGGCGACGCCCTCCAGCTCACCCCACTCGTTGCCGCCGAACTGGAAGCGGTACTCGATGTCGGCGGTGCGCTTGGAGTAGTGGGAGAGCTTCTCCTGCGGGTGCTCGAACCACCGCATGTTCTCCGCGCGCAGGCCGAGACCGGTGTACCAGTTCCAGCGCTGCTCCATCCAGTACTCCTGCCACTTCTCGTCCTCGCCCGGCTTGACGAAGAACTCCATCTCCATCTGCTCGAACTCGCGGGTCCGGAAGATGAAGTTGCCGGGCGTGATCTCGTTGCGGAAGGACTTGCCCATCTGCGCGATGCCGAACGGCGGCTTGCGGCGCGAGGTGGTCTGCACCTGGGCGAAGTTGGTGAAGATGCCCTGGGCGGTCTCGGGGCGCAGGTAGGCGACCGAGCCGGTGTCCTGGGTGGGGCCGAGGTGGGTGCTGAGCAGGCCGGAGAACTGCTTGGGCTCGGTGAACATGCCCTTGTTGCCGCAGTTGGGGCAGTTGATGTCCGCGAGGCCGTTCTCGGGGAGGCGGTGGTGCTTCGCCTCGTAGGCCTCCTCCAGGTGGTCGGCGCGGTAGCGCTTGTGACAGGAGGTGCACTCGGTGAGCGGGTCGGAGAAGGTGGCGACGTGGCCGGAGGCGACCCAGGTCTCGGTGGCCAGGATCACCGACGAGTCGATACCGACGACGTCCTCACGGGAGGTGACCATGTAACGCCACCACTGGCGCTTGATGTTCTCCTTGAGCTCGACGCCGAGCGGGCCGTAGTCCCAGGCGGCACGCTGTCCACCGTAGATCTCACTACTGGGGAAAACGAAGCCACGGCGCTTGCTCAGGCTGACGATGGTGTCGATCTTGTCGGCGGCCACGGTGCTCTCTTCATTACGAACGGACGGCAGCGAATGCCTCAGGTTACCGGCGTCGCCCACCCCTGTATCAAATCGGTTCACGGAGTGGGCCGCTTACTGCCGATTGGTTCCGCTTGATGCCTGTTGCCGGGGGGTGCGCGGGCCCCCGGACGAGGGCTTGTTGACAATCGTTTCCAGATTTGTTGAAAATGAGTGTCATGAACGTACGACGACGCCTCATATCGGGGGCCTCGGCCGTGGCGGCCACCGCCCTCGGCCTCGGCGCCCTCACGGCCTGCTCGGGTTCCGCCTCGGCCGACGCCAAGAGCAACGGAGAACTCGATGTGGTCGCGTCGTTCTATCCCCTCCAGTACCTCGCCGAGCAGATCGGCGGGACCCATGTGAACGTCACGAACCTGACCCGTCCCGGCCAGGAACCGCACGACCTGGAGATCAGCGCCCGCGAGACCGCGCGGCTCCAGGACGCCGACGTCGTCCTCTACCTCAAGAACCTCCAGCCGGCCGTCGACGACGCGGTGGCCCAGTCCGGGGTCAGGACCAAGATCGACGCCGCCTCGCTGACGACGCTGGAGAAGCACGGCAACGAGGTCGGCGGACACGCCGCCGCCCACGACCACAGCGAGGGCGAGGAGTCGGGCGCCACCGACCCGCACGTCTGGCTCGACCCGGTGCGGTTCGGCCAGGTCGCCGAGGGCGTCTCGGCCGCGCTGGAGAAGGCCGACCCGAAGCACGCCGCGGACTACGCGAAGAACATGGCGGCCCTGCGGAAGAAGTTCACCACGCTGGACACCGAGTTCCGCGACGGTCTCGCGCACACCAGGACCAGGACCTTCATCACCACCCACGCCGCGTTCGGCTACCTCGCCGAGCGCTACGGGCTCACCGAGGAGGCCGTCAACGGCCTCGACCCGGAGTCGGAGCCCAGCGCGAACCGGGTGAAGGGCCTGGAGAACCTGGCGAAGGCCGACGGCGTCACGACGGTGTTCTACGAGACGCTCGTCAGCGACAGGACGGCCGGCACGATCGCCCGGGACATAGGGCTCCGCACGGATGTCCTCGACCCCCTCGAAGGCATCACCGGCAAGTCCAGGGGCAGCGACTACATGCAGGTCATGCGGTCGAACCTGAAGGCGCTGCAGACAGCGCTCGGCACCAAGTGATCACCATGGAGGACGTCGTGAACGAGTCCGTCGTGTCCCTGCGCGGTGTGCGGGCGGAGCTGGGCTCGCGCCCGGTCCTGCGCGGCATCGATCTCACGGTGCGCCGCGGGGAGGTCGTCGCGCTGCTCGGCGCCAACGGCTCCGGCAAGTCGACCGCCGTGCGCAGTGTCATCGGCCAGGTCGCCGTCAGCGCGGGCGAGATCGAGATCTTCGGCGTTCCGCGCCGCCGCTTCCGCGACTGGCACCGGGTGGGCTACGTCCCGCAGCGGACCACGGCGGCGGGCGGGGTGCCGGCGACGGTGACCGAGATCGTCGCCTCGGGGCGGCTGTCCCGGGCCCGCTTCGGGATCCTGCGCAAGGCCGATCACGCGGCCGTACGGCGGGCCCTGGAGCTCGTCGGGATGGCCGACCGTGCCAAGGACTCCGTGAACGCCCTGTCGGGCGGACAGCACCAGCGGGTCCTCATCGCCCGCGCGCTGGCCTGCGAACCCGAACTGCTGATCATGGACGAGCCGATGGCGGGCGTGGACCTCGCCAGCCAGGAGGTACTGGCCGCCGCCCTGCGCGACCAGGTCGCCCAGGGCACCTCCGTGCTGCTCGTCCTGCACGAGCTGGGCCCGCTGGAGCCGCTGATCGACCGCGCAGTCGTGCTGCGCGACGGCTGCGTCCTGCACGACGGCCCGCCGCCGAGAGCGGTCGGCCAGCACGCCCTGCCCGGCCACGACCACGTACACCCGCACGCGGCTCACGACGCCGAACCGATCCGGACGGGACTCCTGAGCTGATGGACATCCTCGACTACGCCTTCATGCAGCGGGCGCTGCTCGCCGCCGTCCTGGTGGGCGTCATCGCGCCCGCCGTCGGCATCTACCTCGTCCAGCGCCGTCAGGCCCTGATGGGCGACGGCATCGGCCATGTGGCGATGACGGGCGTCGGCCTCGGCTTCCTGCTCAACACGTCACCGGTGTGGATGGCGACGGCCGTGTCCGTGCTGGGCGCCGTACTCATGGAGCTGATCCGCTGGTACGGGAAGACGCGCGGTGACATCGCGCTGGCCATGCTCTTCTACGGGGGCATGGCGGGCGGCGTGATGTTCATCAACCTCGCGCCGGGCGGCTCGAACGCCAACCTGACCTCGTACCTCTTCGGCTCGCTGTCGACGGTGAGCGAGTCCGACGTGACGGCGATCTGCCTGCTGGGCGCCTTCGTCCTGCTCGTCACCCTGGGGCTGCGACGGCAGTTGTTCGCGGTCAGCCAGGACGAGGAGTTCGCGCGGGTGACCGGTCTGCCGGTGCGCGCCCTGAACCTGCTGACGGCGGTCACGGCGGCGGTCACGGTGACCGTCGCGATGCGGGTGGTCGGCCTGCTGCTGGTGAGCGCGCTCATGGTCGTCCCGGTGGCGGCGGCCCAGCAGCTCACCCGGAGCTTCGCGGCGACCTTCGCCGGCGCGGTGGCGATCGGGGTGAGCGTGACGATCGGCGGCACGGTGACGTCGTTCTACCAGGATGTGCCGCCCGGCTCGACGATCGTGCTGCTGACCATCGCCGCCTTCATCGCGCTGACGGCACTGGCGTCGCCGCTGGCCCGGCGCCGGGCCCGTGCGGCGAGCGCGGCGCGGACGGCGGCGCAGCCGGGCCAGGACCCCACGGAGTGCGCGATTCCGGCCACCCGCGGCCCGGAGAGCACGGTCGGCGTCTGACCGGGCACAGCCCGGACTGGCACAATGGCCGGGCAAGGGCAGACGTGAGGAGGCAACGGTGACAACCGCTGGATCGCCCGTCCGGGGCCGTTCCACCCGGCAGCGTGCCGCCGTGGCGGCCGCGCTCGACGAGGTGACCGAGTTCCGCAGCGCGCAGGAGCTCCACGACATGCTCAAGCACAAGGGCGACTCGGTCGGGCTCACGACCGTCTACCGAACGCTCCAGTCCCTCGCCGACGCCGGCGAGGTCGACGTGCTGCGCACCTCGGAGGGCGAGTCCGTCTACCGGCGCTGCTCCAGCGGCGAGCACCACCACCACCTCGTCTGCCGTGTCTGCGGCAAGGCCGTGGAGGTGGAGGGCCCGGCGGTGGAGAAGTGGGCGGAGGCCATCGCCGCGGAGCACGGCTATGTGAACGTGGCCCACACGGTGGAGATCTTCGGTACGTGCGCGGAGTGCGCGGCGGCGAAGGGCTGAGCACCCTCCCCGGGGGCCGGCACGTGAGAGCCCCGCGGGCTCAGACGCGGGTCAGATGGCGGTCGAGGATCGCCCGCAGCCGGTCGACGTCCTCGGGGGTGCGTACGGCGCGCTTGGGCAGCACGGTGAAGCAACTGGCGTTCTTGTCGGGGCTGAGCATGACGAAGACGTCCTCCGTCTCCCGGTAGCGGGGCTGCGCGCCCCAGGTGAGCGCGGTGCTGGAGTTGTCCGTGGCGACCGTCACCCCGGCGTCCGTGACGGTCACGCGGAAGGTGCCCTGGCGCTCCCCGAGGCGCTGGAACTGGCGGGCCAGGAGCCGGGGCATGAAGCTGACCAGAAGCGCGCAGAGCAGGAGCCAGACCAGGGTGAAGTCCGGCGTCTCTCTGCTGATCAGCGTGGCCACGATCCCCATGACGGCGCAGAAGCCCACGAGAGCGAACATCCGGCGCTGGATCCGAGCCGACCTGCTGACCCCGCCGCGCGCCTTCAGCGCCGACCTGAAGTCCCCGACGACCGGCCGGTACTCCAGCTCGACGGCATCGCCCCCGTGCTCCTGCGACCGCTCCTGCGGCTGTTCCGGCAACTCCTGCTGCTGCGCAGCGCCCTGGCCCTCGACCACGGCCCCTCCCCCGGTTCGGTGGTGATGAGCCGTGATCGTAGCGCCCGATTCGAACAAGGCTCCGGGCGGCCGGTGTTACGACCCGTCGCCTCGCATGGCCTGCTCCATCGCGAGCAGTTGGTCGTTGGGGACGGCTCCGCCGAAGCGGCGGTCGCGCTGCGCGTACTCGACGCAGGCCCGCCACAGGTCGCGCCGGTCGAAGTCGGGCCACAGCACGTCCTGGAAGACCATCTCGGCGTAGGCGCTCTGCCAGAGCAGGTAGTTGGAGGTGCGCTGCTCGCCGCTCGGGCGCAGGAACAGGTCCACGTCCGGCATGTCCGGGTAGTACAGGTACTTCTGGAGGGTCTTCTCGTTGACCTTGGACGGGTCGAGGCGGCCGGCCTTCACGTCCTCGGCCAGCGCCTGCGCCGCGTCGGCGATCTCGGCGCGGCCGCCGTAGTTCATGCAGAAGTACAGGGTGAGCCGGTCGTTGTCCTTGGTCTGCTCCTGGGCGACCTGGAGCTCCTTGGCGACCGACTTCCACAGCTTCGGCATGCGGCCCACCCAGCGCACCCGGATACCGAGCTCGTCGAGCTGGTCACGGGTCTTGCGGATGAAGTCGCGGTTGAAGTTCATCAGGAAGCGCACCTCGTCGGGCGAGCGCTTCCAGTTCTCGGTCGAGAAGGCGTACAGGGAGATGCTCCCGATACCGACCTCGATCGAGCCCTGGAGGACGTCGAGGACGCGCTCCGCACCGACCTTGTGCCCCTCGGTGCGGGGCAGCCCGCGGTCCTTGGCCCAGCGGCCGTTCCCGTCCATGACGATCGCGACATGGTTCGGGACGAGCTCGCCGGGGAGTTTGGGCGCGCGGGCACCGGAGGGGTGCGGTTCCGGCGCCCTGTACTCGCGGCGCCGGCTGCCCAGGATCCCGCGTACGACCATGTGCTTCTCGTCTCCTTCTTATGTGCTCGCGTGCGCCGGGCGCTCGTCTCGCTCTGCTTGCTGTTCTGTGCTGTTCTCGCGCGCTCGTGCCGCGCTCGTACGCTGTCGCCGCCCCGGCCCCTGCCGGACGCGGCGGCTACTTCTCCACGTAGCGCAGGGAACGCAGTCCGCGCTCCAGATGCCAGTGCAGATAGGCCGACACCAGCCCGCTGCCCTCCCGGACGTGCCGTGGCTCGCTCGCGTCCGCGGTCTCCCAGTCTCCCGTGAGCAGCGCACCGAGGAGTTCGAGGGCCTGAGGCGAGGGTACGACGCTCCCGGGCACCCGGCAGTCGACGCAGACGGTTCCTCCCGCGGCGACCGAGAAGAAACGGTTCGGTCCCGGCATGCCGCATTTGGCGCAGTCGCTGAAGCTGGGCGCGTAGCCGTTGACGGCGAGGGAGCGCAGCAGGAAGGCGTCGAGGACGAGGTGCGGCTCGTGCTCGCCCCGGGCGAGGGTGCGCAGCCCTCCGACGAGCAGCAGGTACTGCTGCACGGCGGGCTCGCCCTCGTGGTCGGTGAACCGCTCGGCCGTCTCCAGCATGGCGGTGCCCGCGGTGTAGCGCGGGTAGTCGGTGACGATCCCGCCACCGTACGGAGCGATCGTCTCGCTCTGTGTGCACAGGGGCAGGCCGCGGCCGATCAGTTCGCTGCCCCGCGCGAAGAACTGCACGTCGACATGGGAGAAGGGTTCGAGGCGGGCCCCGAACTTGGACTTGGTCCGCCGGACGCCGCGCGCCACCGCCCGTACGCGGCCGTGACCGCGTGTGAGCAGCGTGATGATCCGGTCCGCCTCACCCAGCTTCTGGGTGCGCAGCACGATGCCGTCGTCGCGGAACAGACTCATGCGGCCCATTCTCGCCTACGGCGCCCGCGCCCCGGCCCCGATGGGTCCCTTTGCGTCCGGGGAGCGCTTCACGGCACCTCGCCGCGGCTGCGCGCGTTGACGTACGCGGTCGCGGCGCTGAGCCGTTCCGCCGTGGTGGCCCGCCGGACGGCCTCCGGCGCGCAGTCCCATTCCCGGCCGCCACCGAGCGGCCTGAGCTGCACGTAGGAGCCCTCGCTCCCCATGACCATGCCCAGCTTTCCCGTGTACGTGTCGACGGCGTAGGAACCGACGGGAGGCTCCGGCGGTTCCGGCGGCTTCATCGCAGGGCCGCCGCGTGCCGGGTGGCGCCTTCGTGTGCCGGTGACGGTTCTTCTCTCACTCTGCTCACCCGTCCCTTTTCGTTTCACGCTTCGCATCCTCGTGGTGCCGCTCCGCATCCGGAATCGACAGGATTCGGTTCACCGCAAATACGGCGCGGCGCAAGGGGGTTGGCCGTGGCCAACGGTTCTCGGCAGACTGCCTGGGAGTTTTCCGGTTCAGAACTGGAACGACGCAGGGAGGACGCGGGTTTCACCCAAGCGGAGCTGGATGTGCCAGTTTTCGTCTCGACGCCGGCGGTGGTGAGGCGCGCACGGCACGCCTACGCTCCACTCAGGGCCGTCGCACCGTCCCCCGAGACGTCCCCCGCCCCGGTCGACGGGGCGGCCAGGGACCGCGGACGATGGGAGGGCGATCCCGGCGATGACCCTTCCGAGCCTGCTCGCGGTGTTCGCGCATCCCGACGACGAGTCCCTGTCGGCGGGCGGTGTCCTCGCCCGGCACGCGGCGTCGGGGGCCCGGACCGCGGTCGTCACGGCGACCTGGGCGGAGGGCACCCACCGTGCCGCGGAGCTGGCCGACGCGCTGCGCGTCCTCGGCGCGGGCCCGCCACGCCTGCTCGGCTACGCCGACGCGCGGGTGCCCGGGTCCGCACCCGGAGCCGTCGGGCTCCGCGACGCGCCGCTCGACGAATCGGTGCGGCGGCTGGTCGCGCACATCCGGGAGGTCCGCCCGGACATCGTGGTCACGCACGACGGCTACGGCGGCCTGAGCGGACACCCCGACCATGTCCACACCCACCGGGTCACCGTGCTCGCGGTCCAGGCCGCCGGACTGGACCGGCTCCACCCCGACGCCGGCCCCGCATGGCGTCCGCGCTCCCTCTACCTGGCCACCCATCCCGACTCCGCCGCCCGGACGCTGGGCGCGCTGCTGATCCGGGAGGGCAGGCCGATGTTCAGCGTCCCGGACGAGTGGGTCGGCGCGACGGTGGATGTACGTCCCTGGCTGGACCGGAAGATCGAGGCCGTGCTCGCCCACCGCTCCGAGGTCGAACGGGGAGCGCTGCCGGGCCGGCTCGCCGCCCTTCCCCGGGCGGACCGGGAGAGGGTGCTGGCCACGGAGTGGTTCATCCGCCATGAGTCCGCGCCCCTGTCACCGGCGCCCGCGCCACCGGGTTCCGTACCACCGGGTTCCCTACCACCGGCGCCCGCGTCACCCGCTTCCGCGGCACCGGCCGGGACGGACCTGACCGTCTGAGAACGCGGTCCTGCCGCCCGTGGATCCGCCGCCGGATCCGACCCCTTCGCCCCGTCGCGGATTCACGCCGACCGGTTCGCCCCCTGGCGGGTTCACGCCGACCGGTTCACCGACACCAGCCCCGCCTCGTACGCGATGATCACCAGTTGGACGCGGTCGCGCGCGTCCAACTTCGAGAGCAGGCGGGTGAGATACGTCTTCGCCGTGGCCACGCTGATGAAGAGCCGTTCGGCTATCTCCGTGTTGGACAGCCCGCTGCCGACCAGCGTCAGGACCTCGCGTTCGCGTTCGGTCACCCCCTTCAACTCGCGTTGTTCCCGGGCGAGTTCGGGACGGGCGGCGGTGAAGTCCTGGATGAGCCGGCGGGTGACGGCGGGGGCGATGAGGGCGTCGCCCGCCGCCACGACGCGGACCGCCGTGATGATGTCGTCCAGGCCCATGTCCTTGACCAGGAACCCGGACGCGCCGGCGCGCAGCGCCCCGTAGACGTATTCGTCGTCGTCGAAGGTGGTGAGGATGACGATCCTGGATTCGCTCCCCGGCCCGGCGGCGTCCGCGGTGATCCGACGGGTCGCCTCGATGCCGTCCATGCCGGGCATCCGGATGTCCATGACCACCACATCGGGGCGCAGTCGAAGCGCGAGGGCCACCGCTTCCCCGCCGTTCTCCGCCTCGCCCACCACCTCCATGTCCTCGATGTCGGCCATGACCATGCGCAGGGCCGTACGGATGAGCTGCTGGTCGTCGGCGAGGACCACCCGGACCGTCATCGGGCGGCCGCCCGGCTCTGGGCCGGGACCGGGAGACGGGCGCTCACGCGGAAGCCGCCCTCGGGGCGCGGGCCCGCGGTGAACTCGCCGTGCAGCAGGGCGGCTCGCTCGCGCATGCCGATCAGGCCGAACCCGGTGTCCGTGGTGCTGCCCCTTCCCCGGCCGTCGTCGGTGATCTCGACGGCGACCTCCGTGTCGCGCTGGTCGACGGTCACCCTGCATACGGCCGTCGCCGCGTGACGCACCACGTTGGTGATGGACTCCTGGACGATCCTGAACGCGGACAGGTCGATGTCCGGAGGGAGTTGACGCCGCTCGCCCCTCCAGCGGAGATCCACGCGGACCCCGGCGGCCGTCGTCGCGGCGGCCAGCCTGTCGAGATCGGCGAGCCCTTCGGCGGGGCGCAGCGGCGCGGCGGGGGACGGGTTCCCGCCGGACTCCGGGGAAAGGGCCGGCTCAGCGGGGTCGTGGTCACGGGACCCGCCCGGCGCGCCGGGGTCGCCGTCTTCGCGCGAGCCACGCGGCGCGTCGGAGGTGCCGCCGCCCGGGGTTCCGGCCGGCTGGGACCGGCCGCCCCGACCCGCACGGTCCGAGCCGTCCGCACCGTCCGCGTGGTCGGCATGGTCCGCGTGGTCGGCGTGGCGCAGTGCGACGAGCATGCGGCGCAGCCCGGCAAGGGTCTCGCGGCCTGCCGTCTCGACCGCGGTCATCGCCTCGCGGGCGGCGTCCGGCTGGGTGTGTACGACGCGGGCCGCCGCGCCGGCCTGGAGGGCGATGATGCCGATGCTGTGGGCGACCATGTCGTGCATCTCGCGGGCGATGCGCAGGCGTTCGGCGGTGACGGCCTGGCCCTCGGCCCTGACACGCAGTTGCTCGGCGTGGACGCGGGTGCGGTGGCCCGCGTCGCCGAGCAGCCAGGAGACGACGACGGTCAGGGCCACGGTCAGTTCGACGAGGGTGCCGATCCCCCAGCCCTGCACCAGCCGTCCGGTCAACCAGGCGGCCAGGACCGCGAGCGCCATCGCGAGCCCGGTCACTCCGGTGCGGCGGGAGCGGCCGGCCGCGATGAAGTAGAGGGCGACGTCGACGGCGAGGTACTGGGGGAGCTGGATGGCCGTGACGGCGAGATTGGTGGTGAACAGGGCGCCCGCCGCCAGCAGCAGGGTCAGGGCGGCCAGGGGCCGGCGGCCGAGCCAGGCGCTGCCGGCCAGGGCCAGGGCGCATGCCACGGTGAAGAACGTCAATCCGTCCCAGCGGTAGAACTGGGCGGCGGCCATCTCGTTCGGCCCGTTCTGGCCGGGCAGCCGGATCCGGGCGAGGACCGTGAACAGGGTGCTGGCGCACCAGGCCAGGGCCACCCAGGCGCCGGGCTGTAAACGCTTGAGCGGGGGAAGCGGCGGCGTGACATGCATGCGCCGATCGTAGGCAGGCGGTGGGGCGTGGACATCGGCCCATGGGCGTACAACCGGAGTCGACACGGGTCGCCGGAGAGAGTCCGCACAGGACCGATGCGTCCGCGCGGGACCGATGCGTCCGACGGGACGTCGGCGGACGGTGTGGGCGTGGTCGAAGGCGGCCGCGCGTCGTCCGCGCCCCGGCGCTCCTCGCCCCGGTCTGCGCGCTCGCGGGGCCGGCGGACATCTCCCACGGCCACGACCCGTTCACCCTGGTCCCCCGCCATCGGGCCACCATCACGGGTGCCTCGATCACCTTCGCCGCCTGGGCCGCGGTGCCGGCCGTCGAAGCGAGCCGGTCAGGGAGAGCCGGACCGGGACTGAGCGGGCCCCGGAGTGGACGGGCCCGGTGCAGTGGGGTCTCGGTCAGCTCACGCCCCGGGATCCCTGGGCCGCGCGTGCTTCGATTCCCCGGAAGTGGTCGGCCATCGCGCGCTGCGCTCCCTCGACGTCCCGTACCCGCAGGGCGGTGAGGATGTCGCGGTGGCGGCGGGCCGTCACCTCCGGGGTGATGTCGTCGGTCCAGCCGCGCACCACGGCGACCCGCCGGAAGACGGTCCAGAACGCGCCGAGCAGTTGCGGCACGAGCGGGTTGCCGAGCGAGGCGTACAGCAACTCGTGGAACTCGCTGTCGAGTTCGGGGAAGGAACGTCCGTCGGCGCCCGCCGTCTCCATCTCAGTGACGACCGCTTCGAGCCGGTCCAGCTCCTCCTCGGTCAGTACCTGGGCGACCCGGCTTATCAGCCCTTCCTCCAGTACCTCGCGGACCTGGAGGATCTCGGCCAGCGCCCCGGTCGGATCGTCCGGACGGGCGAGCGTGCGGAAGGTGAGTCCGTCCACGAACGGCGTCATGGACGCCTCGCCCACATAGGTGCCGTAGCCGTGCCGGATCTCGACTATGTCGAGCGCCTGAAGGGCCTTGAGCGCCTCGCGGACCGAGTTGCGGCTCACCCCGAGATCGGCCATCAGCTCGGTCTCGGTCGGCAGCGGCGCACCGGCCGGAAGCTGCTGGTCAAGGATCAGCTGCATGACCTCGCGCTGGATCTGGCTGCTCACCCGGCGCTCCGGCCGACGCCGGTTCCCGGTCTCCTCAGGCATGCGCCGCATCGTACGCTCGCTGGACATCGGACGTCCCACCTCCGGGCTGATCAAACGCCAAGTTCGGCCAACTGTCCCTGTTTCATACCGCCATTGGTCGCGCCTGTGGAAGATACGCCATTCGTGTGCGGGCCCTTGACCCTCTCCGCGCCCCCTCCTATGGTCGCGCTGCCCCCTATGACGTAGGACGTCGTATCTCCTGTCACCCCGGGCCATCGCACCGACCGCTCCACCACCTCACCGGACCGTTCAACTGGACCACTCCTTGCTGGAGGAACCGTGCGCGACGTGAACCCCACTCCGACGCCGCACCGCCGTTCGTTCCTGAAGTACACCGGGGCCATGGGCGCGGCCGCCGCCCTCTCCTCGGCCCTCGCCGCCTGCTCGTCCGGGCCGGAGTCCACGAACGACACGGGCGGTTCGGGCAGCGGCCGGAACGCCACGCTTACGGCCGTGATCGGCTACGGGAACGACGGCAGTTGGGATCCGACGCAGACCGCGTCCGCCTTCTGCATGGCCGCCAACAACCACGTCTACGAGGGCCTGCTCGACACCGATCCGATCTCCCGCGAGCCCTACGCCGCGCTCGCCACCCAGGTGCCCGCCGACCTCACCGGCACCTCCTGGAAGTTCACCCTGCGCGCCGGTGCCACGTTCCACGACGGGAAGCCGGTGACCGCCGACGACGTGGTCTTCGTCTTCGACCGGATACTCGATCCGAGGACCCAGACGCTCGCCAAGGGCTTCTTCGCCCCCTGGCTGAAGGAAGTGCGCAAGACCGACGCGCGGAACGTCGAGCTGGTCCTCAAGTTCCCCTTCCCCGAGGGGATCTCCCGGCTCACCCTGGCGAAGATCATGCCCAAGCACGTCTTCTCCCGGCCGGGCGCCTGGGACGACGCGATCAAGGGCAAGGCGATCGGTTCGGGCCCGTACCGGCAGACCGCGCACCACCCGAAGTCCAACACGACGTTCGAGGCGTTCGCCGCCTACAACGGGCCGCGCAGGCCCGCCTTCGAGAAGATGAACTGGCTGACCATAGTGGACGCCGCGCCCCGCGTCGCGAAGATCTCCGGAGCGAGCGCGGGTGCCCAGATCGCCGACAACATCCCGTACGCCAACATCGCGCAGCTCCGCAAGGGCGGTATGACCGTCCAGGGCGGCGCGGGCATGAACAACCTGTTCCTCATGTTCAACACGCGGCACAAGCCGTTCGACGACGTACGCGTCCGCCAGGCGCTGCGCTACGCCATCGACACCGGCAAGATGGTCGAGGTCGCCCTCCGGGGGCACGGGAAGCCGTCGAGTTCCTTCCTCAACGAGGCCAACCCCTCCTACCGGCGCGCGAAGACCGTCTACGCCTACGACCCGGAGAAGGCGAAGAAGCTCCTGAAGGCGGCCGGGGTCAAGGGGCTCAGGATCGAGATCCTGTCGGTGAACGTGAGCTGGATCGTCGACTGCCTGCCGACCGTCAAGGCGTCCTGGGACGCGATCGGTGTCGAGACGACGCTGTCCCCGCAGGAGACCACGGCCGTGTTCACCAAGATGGACCAGAAGCAGGACTACCAGGTCGTCGCCGCCGCCTCGAACCCCAACCAGTTCGGCCTCGACGCCGACCTGATCATGCACTACAACTACGGCCCCCAGAACCTCTGGATGGGCTACGCCCGCTGGGCCGGGGACCCGGTCGCCAAGCAGCTCTTCAAGGACATGGACCGGGCGACCCAGGAACCGGACGCCGACAAGAAGAAGGCGATGATCCAGGACTACATCGACGTCGTCGCCGAACAGGCCGTGCTCTACCCGGTCGTGCACAACGAGCTGATGACCGCGTGGAATCCGCGCCGGCTCGCGGGGATAAGGCCCCAGCCCTACCCGGGCATCAATCTGCTCCAGGCCAAGTGGGTCTAGGCGACAGGGGAGTTCGTACGTGGTCGCCATCGTCAGGATCCTGCTGCGCCGTGTCGCGCTGCTCGTGCCGCTGATGCTCGGGATCATCCTGTTCGTGTTCCTGGTGATGCGGTTCTCCGACGTCGATCCGGCGTCGGCGTTCTTCCAGGGCGCCAATCCGACCCCGCGGCAGTTGCACGACTTCAGAGAGCGGAACGGGCTGCTCGATCCGCTGCCGGTGCGGTACTTCCACTTCGTGGGGGACCTGCTGCACGGCGACCTGGGCACCAGCGCGCTGACCAGGGCGCCGGTCGTCGAACAGGTCACCACCGCGCTGCCGCTCACGCTCCAGCTCACCTTCCTGGGGCTCGGCATCGCGGTGGTGCTGGCGCTGCTCGGCGGGGTCACGGCCGCGATCCACCGCGACCGGCTGCCCGACCAGATCATCCGTGTGGTGTCCCTGACCGGGGTCGCCGCACCGGGCTTCTGGCTGGCCCTGCTCATGATCCAGTACCTCGCCGTCGACCAGGGCTGGTTCCCGACCGGCGGCTACGTCAATCCGGCCGACTCGCTGTCCGGCTGGCTGAGGACGATGGCGCTGCCCGCGCTCGCGCTGTCCCTGCCGGTCGCCGCCCAGCTCACCCGGATCGTGCGGACGTCCGTGGTCGAGGAGCTCGACAAGGACTACGTGCGCACCGCGATCGGCAGCGGGCTGCCGCCCCGGGTGGTCGTGGGCCGCAACGTCCTGCGCAACGCCCTGATGAACCCGCTCACCGTGCTGGGGCTGCGGGTCGGCTATCTGCTGGGCGGGGCGGTCGTCATCGAGACGATCTTCTCGCTGCCCGGCATGGGCAAGCTGATGATCGACGCCGTGCAGAACGGCGACCCGGCGGTCGTGCAGGGCGTCGTCCTGACCACGGCCGTCGGCTTCGTGGTCGTGAACCTCGCCATCGACATCCTGTATCTGCTGGTCAACCCACGCCTGAGCGAAGCGAGCCGATGATCACGCGGAAGGAGCCGGCCGGAGCCCTCGCCAGGCCCGGAATCCGGCTGCGCGGCTGGCGCAGGCTGCCGGCGGTGTCCAGGATCGCGGTCTGCTTCCTGGCCGTGGTGCTCGTGGTGGCGGTGTTCGCCCCGCTGCTCGCGCCGCACGACCCGCTCGACCAGCAGCCGCTCACGGACGGCACCGGGCATCCGTCGGCCGGTCACTGGATGGGGCAGGACAGTCTCGGCCGGGACATCCTCAGCAGGCTGATGTACGGGGCGCGCTGGTCGCTGGCGATCGGTCTGGGCGCCACCGCGCTCGCCCTGGTCGTCGGGGCCCTGCTCGGCGCCCTCGCCGCGACCTCGCGCAAGGCGGTCGACGAGACGCTGATGCGCTGCCTGGACGTGGTGATGGCGTTCCCCGGGATCGCGCTCGCCGCCGTGCTCGTCGCGGTGTTCGGCGGCGGCATCACCGTGCTGATCTGCGCCATCGCCTTCCTGTTCACCCCGCCCGTCGCCCGGGTCGTACGGGCGAACGTCCTCGACCAGTACGGGGAGGACTACGTCACCGCCGAGCAGGTGATCGGCGCCCGTACCCCGCACATCGTCCTCAGGCACGTGGCCGTCAACTGCGCCGCCCCGATCCTCGTGTTCTGCACCGTGCAGGTCGCCGAGGCGATCGTGTTCGAGGCCTCGCTGTCCTTCATCGGCGCGGGCGTACGGCCCCCGGACCCGTCCTGGGGCAGTGTCATCGCCGACGGCAAGAACATGGTGCTGACCGGCGGCTGGTGGGCCACCGTCTTCCCGGGGCTGCTGATCCTGGTCACGGTGCTGTCGCTGAACATCCTCTCCGAGGGTGTCTCCGACGCGTGGGCCGCTCCCGCCGCCCGCGAGGTGTCCGTGCCGCCCGCCGCGGACCGGCTGGAAGCCCCGGAGCCGGGCAGCGCCACGGTGGTCGAACTGCCGGGCCTGGCGCGGGCCGCGGCCCGGCTGCGCGCACGCGCCCGGCCACCGGTCACGGGCCGGCAGCCCGTGCTCGCCGTCGAGCGGCTGGCCATCGGCTTCGAGAACCGGCACAACGGTGTGGACATCGTCGACGGCATCAGCTTCGAGGTGTATCCCGGTGAAGTCCTGGGCCTGGTGGGCGAGTCGGGCTGCGGGAAGTCGCTCACGGCGCTGACCGTGATGGGCCTGGAGCCGAAGGGCGCCCGGGTGCGCGGCCATGTCCGCTTCGGTCAGCGGCAGTTGGTGGGCGAGCCGATGCGGGTACGGCGCCCGCTGCTGGGCCACGAGATGGCGATGGTCTACCAGGACGCGCTGTCGTCCCTGAACCCGGCGATGACGGTCAGGGCGCAGCTGAAGCAGGTGATACGGCGGGGCGGCAGGCGCACGGCGGCCGAGCTGCTCGCCCTGGTCGGCCTCGATCCCGAGCGCACCCTGCGCAGTTACCCCCATGAGCTCTCCGGCGGCCAGCGCCAGCGCGTCCTGATCGCGATGGCCCTGTCCCGCGAACCCGGACTGATCGTCGCGGACGAACCGACGACGGCCCTGGACGTGACGGTCCAGGCACAGGTCATGGAGCTGCTGCTGCGGCTGCGGGCGGAGCTGGACTTCGCCCTGATCCTCGTCTCGCACGACCTGGCGCTGGTCTCGGCGGTCACCGACCGGGTGGTCGTGATGTACGGCGGCCAGATCGTGGAGACGGGCGTCACGGCCGACCTGGTGGAGTTCCCGGCGCACCACTACACGCGCGGGCTGCTGGGCAGCGTGCTGTCCCTGGAGTCGGGGGCGGAGCGCATGACGCAGATCAAGGGGGTCGTCCCCTCCCCCGCCGACTTCCCGGCCGGCTGCCGGTTCGCCGACCGGTGTCCGATGGCGAGCGAGGTCTGCCGGACGACGGCGCCGGACCTGGCCGGCACGCCCACCCACACGGCGGCCTGCCACCATCCGGCCGTCGACCTGGCGACCACGCGGAGCGAGGCCGTGACGTGAGGACTCAGCCCGACATGATGCCGCGCGACGCGATTCGGCCCGACGTGATGCCGTCCGACGTGTTCGCGTCCGACGTGATGCCGTCCGGCGCGTTCGCGCCGCACGCGCTCGCGCCCGACGCGCTCGCGCCGAACGTGATTCCGCCGACGGCGACCGAGGCCGTCGCGTGACCGCGCCGGTGCGGGAGGCCGGGGACCGCCGGACGGACGCGCTCGTGCGGCTCACCGACGCCCATGTCGTCCACCGAGCGCGCAGCGGCGGTGTGTTCACCCGGGACCGGGTGTACGCCCTGACGGGTGCCGATCTCACCATCGCGCCCGGCGAGACGATCGGCGTCGTGGGCGAGTCGGGATGCGGCAAGTCGACGCTCGCGAAGGTGCTGGTGGGCGTGCAGCGGCCGACCTCGGGCAGCGTGACCTTCCGCGGCCGTGACCTGTGGTCCCTGACACCGGACGAGCGCCGCACGGCCGTCGGCGCCGGCACGGGCATGATCTTCCAGGACCCGTCGACGGCACTGAACCGCCGGCTGCCCGTGCGCCGGATCCTGCGTGACCCGCTGGATGTGCACCGTCGCGGCACCGTGGCCGAACGGGAGGACCGGGTACGGGAGTTGATGTCTCTGGTCGGGCTGCCCCGGGCGCTCGCGGACGCCCTGCCCGGCCGGCTCTCCGGCGGTCAGCGCCAGCGGGTGGCGATCGCCCGCGCCCTGGCACTTGATCCCGGCCTGGTGGTGGCCGACGAGCCGACGAGCGCGCTGGACGTGTCGGTGCGCGCGCAGATCCTCAACCTGCTGCTCGATCTGAGGGAACGCCTGGGCCTGGCGCTGGTGTTCGTGTCCCATGACATCCAGACGGTGCGACGGATGAGCGACCGGGTGATCACGATGTACCTGGGCCGGATCGTGGAGGAGTCCCCGGCCGACGTGGTCACCGACGGCTCCCGTCACCCGTACACCCGGGCGCTGTTCTCGGCGACTCCGGGGCTGCTGGACCCGATCGAGCCGATTCCGCTGACCGGGCCCGTCCCTTCGGCGACGCGTCCGCCGAGCGGCTGCCCCTTCCGTACCCGGTGCTGGAAGGCGGACGAGGAGTGCGCGACCCGGATGCCGGAGTTCACGGCCGCGTCGGCGCCGGGTCACCGCTTCCGGTGTCACCATCCTGTCGAGGAGGGCCGGCCGACGCGCGCCCTGGTCGCGCAGGCCGAGTCCGCCGCCGAGGCCGCCGCCCCGGCCGACGTTCCGTTCCAGCAGCACATCAGGGAGCCTTGATGACCTTCCCCGCCCCGCTGACCGGTGTCGTACCGCCCGTCTGCACGCCCCTGACACCGGACCGCGAGGTGGACGTCCCGTCGCTCACCCGGCTGATCGACCACCTGGTCGAGGGCGGGGTGCACGGCCTGTTCGTCCTCGGCTCGACGTCCGAGGTGGCCTATCTGACGGATGCTCAGCGCAGGCTGGTGGTGGAGACGACGGTGGGGCATGTCGCCGGTCGACTGCCCGTGCTGGCCGGTGCGATCGACATGACGACCCCGCGCGTCCTGGACCACGCGAGGGCAGCCCGTACCGCGGGCGCGGACGCGATCGTCGTCACCGCACCCTTCTACACCCGCACCCATCCCGCGGAGATCGCCCGCCACTTCCGCCTCGTCGCCGCCGGCGCGGCGCTCCCCGTGTTCGCGTACGACCTGCCCGCCTCCGTGCACACCAAGCTGAGCCCCGAGCTGGTCCTCGAACTCGCCGCCGACGGCGTCCTGGCCGGTCTCAAGGACTCCAGCGGCGACCTCGGCTCCTTCCGCGCGGTCGTCACCGGCACGCGCGCCCACCCCGGCATCGACGGCTTCACCACCCTCACCGGCTCCGAGGTGGTCGTGGACTCGGCCCTGGCCCTCGGCGCGGACGGCGCGGTCCCCGGCCTCGCCAACGTGGACCCGGCAGGCTACGTACGGCTGTACGAGCTGTGCGCGGCGGGCGACCGGCAACGGGCCCGGGAGGAGCAGGAGCGGCTGTGCGAGCTGTTCGGCATGGTGGGCGTCGGCGACCCGGCCCGGATGGGCGGCAGTTCCTCGGCCCTCGGCGCGTTCAAGGCCGCGCTGTACCTGCGGGGCGTCATCGACTGCCCGGCGACAGCGGAACCCCAGGTGCCGCTGTCGCCCGGTGAGGTCGAGCGGGTGGGAGCGTACCTGGCCTCGGCGGGACTCCTCCAGGACGGGTGCGGGCCGGGACCGGGTACCGCTACCCGAGCGGCCCGCTCACCGGCAGCCGCCTGAACTCGACGCTCTCGTACGGTCCCGTGACCCCGGTCTCGTAGAGGATGCCGACCCGGGTGGCGCCGAGCTGGACGAGGTCCGAGTAGGCGGCCGGCCGGGTGGACAGGGTGGCCGCCTTCACGAAGGTCTGGCCGCCGGTGGTACTGCGCCAGACGGCCATGGACCGGCGGGCGGTGGGGACGGAGGGTCCGGAGAAGAGGAGCGGGGAGAGGCGGTCGGTCGGCTGGAGGACGCTGCCCTGGACGACAGGGACGTCGTTCAGTGCGGGCTGGACGGCGAAGGGCCGGTCCAGGGTCTCGCCCCCGTCGCTGGAATAGGAGTCGAGGCGGTTGCCCGGACTCGTCCCGTTCTGGTCTCGCGAGGTGAAGTAGAGCCTCCCGTCGGGGAGTTCGGCCACCGCGCTCTCGTTGGCGTTGTCTGCCCCGTCGTACGAGTCGTCGACGAAGCCGAGCCGCCAGGTGAACCCGCCGTCGTCGCTGTAGAGCGCGTGCGCCCCGTAGTACCTGGGCTCCTGGCCGGTGTCGGCGGACCCGGCGGGCGGGGCGGCGGAGTGGTCGGCGGGCACGACCAGGCGCCCGGCGTGCGGCCCGTGGCGCAGCGCGATCGCGTGGCCGGGGCCGGTGGCGTACCAGCGCCAGCCGGGCAGCTTCGTCTGCGCCGTGATGTCCCGCGGGGTGGAGAAGTGCCGCCCGTCGTCACGGCTGACCTGGACGAAGACGCGCCGGCCCTGCTCCTCGGCGACCTCGCCCCGCATGATCTGCGCCTCGGTCACGGCACCGCTGTTGTAGGAGGTGAGGAGCACGATCCGGCCGGTCCTGGGGTCCACCACCGGCGCCGGGTTGCCGCGGGTGTCGCCGCCGCCGGACGCCACGACCCGGAGCGGGCCCCAGGTGCAGCCGCCGTCGGACGAACGCCTGAGGACGACGTCGATGTTCCCGGTGTCACCGGCACCGCCGTGCCGTCCCTCGGCGAAGGCGAGCAGGGTGCCGGCCCGGGTCAGGACGGTCGCGGGGATGCGGTAGGTGTCATAGCCCTCCTGGCCCGCGGCGTACGGGACGGAGGAGGTGCAGCCCCGGCCCGCCAGGGGTGCGGCCGAGGCGGTACCGCCGGTGGCGGCGAGGGTGGTGAGGGCGGTGAGGAGTCCGGCGGCGGCTGCGAACGCGGCCATGCGGCTCGTGCTGGTCATGGCACTCCCTGGGCTACGTCGACGGCATCGGACAGGGAACGTGGGACGTCGGACGTCCCGGTGAAGTCAATGTGCCCCGGACGCCACGGCGATACCCGCTCCTTCACCGCGTACTGACGTCTCGTCAGCCACTTCCGGCGCCGCGCCGGACGGACCTCGGCCGGTCTGCCGGTCTGCCGGTCAGACCCGGCCCGCGTCTCCCGGGGTCACCAGGCCCGACTCGTACGCCACGATGACGAGCTGGGTGCGGTCGCGGGCGCCCAGCTTGCCCATGATGCGGCTGACATGGGTCTTCGCGGTGAGCGGGCTGAGCCCCAACGCCGCCGCGATCTCGGTGTTGTTGAGGCCGCGCGCGACCAGGGTGAGCACTTCGCGCTCGCGCTCGGAGAGCCCCTCGGGGCCGCCCACCGCGAGCGAGGGAACCGACGGGGCCCGCAGGAAGCGGGCGACCAGGCGGGCGGTGGGGCCCGGTGAGAGCAGCGCGTCCCCGGCGGCCACCGTGCGGATCGCGTCGAGGAGTTCGGCGGGCCGGGTGTCCTTCACCAGGAAGCCGGAGGCGCCCGCGCGCAGCGCCTCCACGATGTGCTCGTCGGTGTCGTACGTGGTGAGCACGAGCACCCTGATCCCGGCCAGGCTCTCGTCGGCCGCGATGAGCCGGGTCGCCTCGATGCCGTCCAGGTCGGGCATGCGGATGTCCATCACGATCAGGTCGGCCCGTTCGGCGCGCGCCAGCTCGACGGCCTCCCGCCCGGTGGCCGCCTGCCCGACCACCTCCATGTCCCGCGCCGACTCCACGAGCATGGCGAACGCGGCCCGCACGAGGTTCTGGTCATCGGCGAGGACGACGCGAATGGTCATCGGGGCTCGCCCCTTCCGGTCCCGGACGCGGCCACGGAGTCGAGTCCGGGACCGGAACCTTGGCCGGAGCCGGAGCCGGGGCCGGAGCGGGAGCGGGAGCCGGAGCCTTGGCCGGAGCCGGAGCGGGAGCCGGGGCCAGGCCGCCCGGAGCCGAGTCCGGGTCCGGGCCCGGAATCGCACCCGGGGCCACCGGCGGAAACCCGTACGCCCTCGAAGCCGCCCGGCGCCGTGAGCCGGACCGAGCCGTCCGCTGCCGGCCTCTGTTCCGGCAGCGCGGTACCCAGGGGCAGCACCGCCACCACCGCGAATCCGCCCTCGTCCCGCGTCCCGGTCGCCAGCGTGCCGCCCACACTGCGGGCCCGCTCCCGCATCCCGACCAGGCCGAAGCCGGGCGGGCCGCCCGCGTCGCCGATGCCGTCGTCGGTGACCGTCACGCGCAGCGCCCAGCCGTCCGTGTTCAGGTCCACGCGGACGCTCACCCCGGGGCCCGCGTGCCGTACCGCGTTGGTCAGCGCCTCCTGGACGATGCGGTAGGCGGCGGCCCCCACTGCGGAGGGAACGCCGTCCGCCCCCGGCACGGCCGCCGACTCCACCTCGGCGCCCGCCGAACGGGCCGCCGCCACCAGATCGGGTACCCCGTCGAGGCCGGGCAGCGGCCCCCGCCCGTCGCCGCCGCCGTTCTCGGAGTCGCGCAGCACCTCCAGAGTGGTCCGCAGTTCGCCGCGCGCGCTCCGGCAGGTCTCGGAGATGTCGTCGAGGGCCTTGGCGACGGCCGTACGGTCGAGGCGGTCGGGGTCCGCGGCCAGCACGTGCGCGGCGACGGAGGTCTGCACGCCGATCAGGGTGATGCTGTGGGCGAGCAGATCGTGCAGGTCACGGGCGATGCGCAGACGTTCCTCGGCGACCCGTCGACGGGCCTCCTCCTCACGGGTGCGTTCGGCGCGCTCGGCGCGTTCGACGACCGAGGCGAAGTACTGCCCGTGCACCCGGGCGCACACACCGAGCACGATGAACGAGACGATCCAGCCGGTGACGCGCAGCGCCTGGGTGCCCTCGGTGGTGCCCTGCGCGAACTTGACCGCGAGCATGATCCCGATGACGCCGCTGCCGATGACCAGGGAGCGCAGCGGGCCCCCGGTGGCGGCGACCGTGAACAGCGCGGTCATCGAGACGAGCTGCGGCGCGTTGTGGTTGAAGTCGAGTGCGTGGTACGGGGCGACGCAGGCGACGAGCGCGAGGAACGCGGCGAGCGGGGCGCGCCGCCGGAAGATCGACGCGAGGTGCGCGCCGATCAGCAGGGACCAGCCGAGCGCGTCCGGTCGCCGGCCGTCGGTGTGCACGGTGAGTGCCACCGTGATGTCGAGGATCAGCAGTACGCCGGCGAGCAGCGCGTCCTGGCGCAGGATCCGCGCCGGGTCGGCGTTCCCCCGCTGTCCGGGGCCGTTGAGGTGCAGCACGCGTCTGACGTCCACCGCTTCGTCCTCCGTGAGAGGCGCCCCTCCGGGAGAGGGGCGCCCGATGTCCGTTGTGTGAGGGCCGGCCGGGCCGCGGCGGGCGGGGGCCGGCCGTGGCCCGGCATCCAGTGTGCGGGGTCACCGGGCCCGGCCGCCCCCACCGGCCGGTCCGACGCGGACGCCCGGGCTCCGGGCGCCCGGTGGCTCAGGCGACCGCGACGGGCTCCTGTTGCCCGGCCACCGCCTCGGCGTCCGGCTCGCGGGAGAGGCCGCCCGGCCACCACACCTTCCGTCCCAGGGCCACGCTCGCGCTGGTCACCAGGTACGTACGGACGAGGAACGTGTCGAGCAGCACACCGACCGAGATGACGAAGCCGAGCTGGACGAGCTGGAGGAGGCCCATGTTCGTGAGCACCGCGAAGGTGGCCGCGAGGACGAGGCCGGCCGAGGCGATCACCCCTCCCGTGGTGCGCAGCGCGGTGAGCGCGGCGGCGGCCGGTTCGGCACCGGAGAGGGACTCCTCCCGCATCCGGTGCATGAGGAAGATCCCGTAGTCGACACCCAGGGCGACCAGGAACACGAAGGACAGCAGGCCGAGGCCGGGATCGGTGCCCTCGAACCCGAGCAGCGGGCCGAAGACGAGGCCGCCGATGCCGAGCGCCGCTCCCCACACCGCGATCACGGCGGCGACGAGCATCAGCGGGGCGACGAGCGACCGCAGCAGCAGGACCAGGATCAGCAGCACCGAGACGAGGACGATCGGTACGACGACGAGCCGGTCGCGGGCGTCGGTGTCCTGGAGGTCGATCTGCTGGGCGCTCGGTCCACCGACGTACGATCCGCGGAGGTCCGCCCGCAGGGCCTCGATCGTGGCGGTCTCGGCCGCCGACTGCGGGGCGCCGCGCGCGATGACGGAGATCTCCGTCCAGCCGCCCGCGCCGCTGCGTCCGCGCTCGGCGCTCGCCACCCCGGCGTGACCGCGCACCGCGGCCAGTGTCGTGTCCGCCCGCCCGGTCGGGGTGATCACGGTGATCGGCTGGGTGCCCCGCCCCGGGTAGGCGCGGGCCAGCGTCTCCATCGCGGCGACCGAGTCGGGCCGGTGGGCGAAGGAGTCCTGCTGCTTGAGCGGGCCGGGCAGGTTCAGGGTGCCGAGGGCGAGCGCCCCGAGCAGGACGGCTCCGCTCGCCAGGACGACGAGCGGCCGGCGGCCGGCGGAGGTCCCCATCGCGGCGAACAGGCTCCGCCGCCGCTTGGGCTCGCTGCCGAAGGCGGGGACGAGCGGCCAGAACACCCGCCGCCCGAGCAGGACGAGCACGGCGGGCAGCAGGGTCAGCATGGCGAGGAGGGCGCAGAGCACGCCGACGGTGCCCGTCGGGCCCATGCCACGGCTGCTGTTGAGGTCGGCGGCGAGCAGGCAGAGCAGTCCGGCGGCGACGGTTCCGGAGGAGGCGAGGACGGCGGGCCCGCAGCCGCGCAGGGCCTCCTTCATGGCGTCGTAGGGCCGTTCCACGCGCCGCAGTTCCTCCCGGTAGCGGGAGATGATCAGCAGCGCGTAGTCGGTGCCGGCGCCGAAGACGAGGATCGTCATCACGCCCGTGCTCTGGCCGGAGACGCTGGTGCCGAACGCCTGGTGCAGGCCGTAGGTGACGCCCATCGACAGGTAGTCGGCGACGCCCGCGACGGCGAGCGGGACGAGCCACAGCAGCGGGCTGCGGTAGATGAGGATCAGCAGCACGGCGACGACGGCGACGGTGGTGTAGAGCAGCGGTCCGCCGAGCGAGTCGTAGACCTCGCCGGCGTCGGTGGCCAGGGCGCCGGGCCCGCCGACGAGGACGCTCATCCCGTCCGTCCCCCGGGCGGCCTCGCGTACGTCGTTCACGAACGCGTCGCGCTTCTTCTCGTCGGTGCCGGGCGCGTTGCTGGAGACCGCGTACATCAGGGTGCTGCCGTCGGGGGACGGCACGGCCTCCGGGGTGCCGGTGAGCGGGTTCGCCCGGGTGATCGCGGCGACCTGGCGGGACGCCGTGGCCCGGTCGGCGGAGCGCAGGCCGCCGTCGCGGTGGTAGACGAGCACCAGCTCGGTGGCCGACCCGCCGGGCAGCCGGTCCTCGATCTTCGCGACCCGGGTGGAGTCGGCGCCGGAGGGCAGATAGTCGACGGCCCGGTCGTGCTGCACCCCCGACAGTTCCGCCGCGAACGGCCCGACGACGGCGAGCAGCCCGATCCACAGCGCGAGCAGCAGCCAGGGCACGGCCGTCCGTCGCCGTGGGCCCCTGCTCGTCTTTCCGGCCTTCTCGGGCCCCATGGCGGGGTCCTCCCCTTCTCGCGGAATGTCTGGACAGGCTCCAGACTCCCGGCACGGCGGATGGCATACGTCGCGCGGAAGGGCGAGTTCGGGGGTACTGCTAGGGGTGGCGCGGGGGCCGGACTACTCCCTGGGGAGTACCGGCGGGAGCGGGACGGGCAGGACGGCGTCGGCGTCGGCGTCGGCGTCGGCGCCCTCGCCAGGAGGCAAGGACGTGACGACGGCGTCAGCGCCTCGCCTGGAGGCGGGGCGGGCCTACGACGGCGTCCGCGCCGTGGCCAGGAGGCGGGTCACGTCGTCCGAGCAGATCGTCAGGGCCGCGCCCACGGTGGCGAGGACGTCGCGTTCGGCGGGGGTGTACGGGCCGTCGGCGAGGGCGATGCGGGCGCCCTGGAGCAGGATCGCCTCGCGGCCCGTCGGGGCGAGGTGCGGGGCCAGCGGGTCCAGGGCCTCGTGGAGCTCTATGGCCAGGCTCGCTCCGCAGGGCTCGCCGAAGAAGCGGCCCGTGTCGGCGGCGAGGGCCTCGACGAGGGCGCCGAGCTGGTCCTCCGTGCAGTCGTCGAAACCGGCCGAGCGCACGGCCGCGGCGGCGGTCTCCAGGGACGCACGGGCGCAGCCGCCGCCCGCCGCGAGGACCGCGAGGGCGACGGTGTGGACGGCGTCGCGGAGCATCGCGGAGAAGCGGGTGGTGGTGGGGTGGTCGAGGACGTCGGCGCCGTAGTGGTGCCGACAGGCGGCGCATTCGACGACGGGTCCCGTCTCGCCTCCCGGGAGAACGGGAACACCCAGAAGAGTGAAGCGGCGTCGGCCCGTGAGCCGCTGGTAGTTGCGGTCGCCGCCGCAGCCGGGGCAGAAGAACTCCCCGTCGCCGACGGTGCTCCACGCGGTACGGGTGCCCAGGACACGGGGAACCTGAACTGCACGACCGTTTCGTCCCCATCCTGGCAGCACGTCGCACACCTCCGTAATGCCACGGCAACATCGCCGTGCTGGCGTGATGTTAGCCACATTGTTGAGGTGTAGTCAGTACCTAGGACGAGACCTGCTCGTGACCTGCACAGGGATTGGCCGGGACACGACACGGCCCCGCCCGCCTGAAAAGGCGGACGGGGCCGGAAAGAGCCAGGTGAACGCGGTCAGCGGGCCGCGCGGTTGACGGCGGAGACGACGGCCTTCAGTGAGGCGCGTGTCGTATTCGCGTCGATGCCGATTCCCCACAGGACCTTGTCGCCGATCGCGCACTCGATGTACGACGCGGCCTGCGCGGAGGCGCCCTCGCTCATCGTGTGCTCCTGGTAGTCGAGCAGGCGCACGTCGACGCCGATGGACTGCAGGGCGTCGAAGAACGCGGAGATCGGGCCGTTGCCGGTGCCGCTCAGGACGGTGTCCGCGCCGTCGACCGTGGCCTCGACGGTCAGCGTGTCCACGCCGTCCTTGTCCGTGGTGGACTGGCCGGTCCTGACCTGGATACGGCCCCACGGGTTGCCGGGGTTGGGCAGGTACTCGTCCTGGAAGGTCGCCCAGATGTCCTTCGGGGTGACCTCGCCGCCCTCGGCGTCCGTCTTCTGCTGGATGATCTTCGAGAACTCGATCTGCATCCGGCGCGGCAGGTCCAGCTTGTGGTCGTTCTTCAGGACGTACGCGATACCGCCCTTGCCCGACTGCGAGTTGACCCGGATGACGGCCTCGTAGGAGCGGCCGACGTCCTTCGGGTCGATGGGCAGGTACGGGACGGCCCACTCGATGTCGTCGACCGTGACGCCCTTGGCGGCCGCCTCGGCCTCCATCGCGTCGAAGCCCTTCTTGATGGCGTCCTGGTGGGAGCCGGAGAAGGACGTGTAGACCAGGTCGCCCACGTACGGGTGGCGCGCGTGGACCTCCATCTGGTTGCAGTACTCCCACGTACGGCGGATCTCGTCGATGTGGGAGAAGTCGATCTGCGGGTCGACGCCCTGCGAGAACAGGTTCATGCCCAGGGTGACCAGGTCGACGTTGCCGGTGCGCTCGCCCTGGCCGAACAGGCAGCCCTCGACGCGGTCGGCGCCGGCCATCAGCGCCAGCTCGGCGGCGGCGACGGCGGTGCCGCGGTCGTTGTGGGGGTGGATCGACAGGCAGACGTACTCGCGGCGGGACAGGTGGCGGCCCATCCACTCGAAGCGGTCCGCGTGCGTGGAGGGGGTCGAACGCTCCACCGTGGCGGGCAGGTTGAGGATGATCTCGCGGCCCGGACCGGGCTGCCAGACGTCCATGACCGCCTCGCAGACCTCCAGGGCGAAGTCCAGTTCGGTGTCGGTGAAGATCTCGGGGCTGTACTGGTACCCGAACTCGGTCTCGGGGCCCAGCAGTTTCTCCGCGTACTCGACGACCAGGCGGGTGCCGTCGACGGCGATCTGCTTGATGTCGTCCTTGGAGCCGCGGAAGACGACCCGGCGGAAGACCGGGGCGGTGGCGTTGTACAGGTGCACGTTGGCGCGCCTGGCGCCCTTCAGCGACTCGACGGTCCGCTCGATCAGGTCCTCGCGGGCCTGGGTCAGTACGGAGATCGTGACGTCGTCCGGGATCGCGGTCCCGTCCTCGATGATCGAGCGGACGAAGTCGAAGTCCGTCTGGCCCGACGCCGGGAAGCCGACCTCGATCTCCTTGTAGCCCATCTTCACCAGCAGGTCGAACATCTCGCGCTTGCGAGCGGGCGACATGGGGTCGATCAGGGCCTGGTTGCCGTCGCGCAGGTCGGTGGAGAGCCAGCGGGGGGCGACCGTGATCCGGTTGTTCGGCCAGTCGCGGTCGGCGATGTCGACCTGGTCGTACTGGCCGTACTTGTGGACCGGCATCGACGTGGGACGCTGACGGTTGGCGCGGGTCTGCTCGCTGCTGTGGCTGTTCGCCATGATGCGTGGGCTCCTCAGGATGTCCGAAAGGACGGCCGACGGCGCAACGCCAGACTCCGCGGGGAGGGGGTCGGCCTCGACTACAGGCCCTCGCCGCGGCAGCTAAGGAGAAGCAGCCCGAAACGCATGATGCTCCGCAGCCTAGCGGAGCCTCGCTCCGTACGGAGGGCTGTATCAGTATGCGGGATCGCACCCCCCAAAAGGTACAAAAAGTGCGCCATACCACTTCCGGGCGGAATCCCCGGCTCCTTATCGCCGCATTTCACCAATCATGGTTGCACGTAGTGACATACAGATCACTCAGTGCAAGGGTGCCGGGCATGACGACCAACGGGGGCTTCGAGCCCGTCCACTGCACCATCGTGCCGCCCCACATCCTCGACAAGCTCTCCCAGCACGAGGACCCGGCGCTCTCCGGTCCCGCGCGCCAGACCCTGGAGCGCGACGCGTACGAGCGCACCCACCGGCGGCTGACCACCGTCATCGGCGCGCCTGCCGTGCCCGCGGGCACCGACGAGCGCACACCGCACCGCACGATCTACGACGCCCGTCATCGCCAGGACCTGCCCGGCAGGAAGGTCCGCGGCGAGGGCGACAAGCCGGGCAAGGACGCCACGGTCAACCGCGCGTACGCGGGCCTGGGCGCGACCTTCGAGCTCTATCTGAACGCCTACGGCCGCACCTCGATCAACGGCGAGGGCCTGCCGCTCGACGCCACCGTGCACTTCGACACGAACTACAACAACGCCTTCTGGAACGGCGAGCAGATGGTGTTCGGCGACGGTGACGGCGAGATCTTCCTCGACTTCACCATTCCGGTCGACGTCATCGGCCACGAGCTGACCCACGGCGTCACCCAGTACACGGCGAACCTCACCTACTTCGGCCAGCCGGGCGCCCTGAACGAGTCCATGTCGGACGTCTTCGGCTCGCTGATCAAGCAGTACGCGCTCGGCCAGACCGCCGCCGAGGCCGACTGGCTGATCGGCGCGGGCCTGCTCGCCCCGCGGGTCACCGGCACCGCCCTGCGCTCCATGAAGGAACCGGGCACGGCGTACGACGACCACGTCCTCGGGAAGGACCCTCAGCCCGGGACGATGGACGGCTACGTCAGCACCGGCCGCGACAACGGCGGCGTGCACATCAACTCCGGCATCCCGAACCACGCCTTCTACCTCGTCGCCCAGGCGCTCGGCGGCCACGCGTGGGAGCGGGCCGGACAGATCTGGTACGACGTCCTCACCGGCGGGGAGCTGCCGCAGCAGGCCCTCTTCTCGGACTTCGCGCGGCTCACGCTGGCCGCGGCGCGGACCCGGTACAACGAGGGGGAGGAACTGCTGGCCGTGACGAAGGCCTGGGAACAGGTCGGCGTCCCGTCCACGTAGACCGACCGGGTCCGGCGCTCCGGACCCGCAACCCGCGGCCCGGAGGCATGGCCCCGGACACCCGACTCGTACTAGACAGGACCCATGCGTATCGAGGTACGGCGCACGGGCGGATTCGCGGGCATCGAGCGCCGTGCCGAGGTGGACACCTCGGCACGGCCCGACGCCCCCGAGTGGCACGCCCTGGCGGAACGGGCGCTCGCCGCCGGCCGGGGCTCTCCCCCGGTCGGCGTCCCGGACGGCTTCGGCTACCGGATCACCGTGGACGGGAGGACGGTCTACGCCGCCGACCCGAGACTCACGGAGGACCAGCGCGAGCTGATCTCACGGGTGCTCAAGGAGGGCGCCTGAACCCGGCGCACCGGACGGGCCCGGGAACGAGGAGGCCGGGAGACCACAGGTTGCCGCCGAACCGTTGACTTCCCTTACCGCCGGTACAGATGATCGCGCATGGCGACCAACCCCCTCCCGCAGTTCCCGTCCGGCTTCCTCTGGGGCGTGTCCACCTCGGCCCACCAGATCGAGGGGGCCGTGGCCGAACGCGCCCCCTCGGTCTGGGACGCCTTCAGCGCCGGGCCCGGACACATCAAGGACGGCTCCACGGCGGCGGTGGCCTGCGACCACTTCCACCGCTACCCCGAGGACGTGGCCCTCCTCGCCGGCCTCGGGGTGGACGCGTACCGCTTCTCCGTCTCCTGGCCCCGGGTGAACTCCCCCGGCGGCCTCGACTTCTACGACCGGCTGGTCGACGCCCTGTGCGAGGCGGGCGTCCGGCCCGTACCGACCCTCTTCCACTGGGACCTGCCGGCGGAGCTGGACTGGCTGGACCGGGACACCGCCGAGCGGTTCGCCGAGTACACCTCGGTCGTCGCCGGACGCCTCGGCGACCGCGTCAAGAAGTGGATCACCCTCAACGAGCCCGCCGAGCACACCCTGCTGGGCCACGCCCTCGGCGCGCACGCCCCCGGCAAGCAGCTCCTGTTCGACGCGCTGCCGGTGGCCCACCACCAGCTCCTCGCCCACGGTCTCGCCGTACGGGCGCTGCGCGCGGCCGACGCCGGCGACATCGGGATCGCCAACTCGCACGGCCCGACCTGGGCGGCCTCGGACCGTGCCGAGGACGTGGAGGCGGCCGACTTCTACGACCTGCTGCTCAACCGCCTCTTCGCCGATCCCGTCCTGCTCGGCCGGTACCCGGAAGGCATCGGCGAGTTGATGCCCGGCGACGTCGAGGCGGACCTGAAGATCATCGGTGAGCCGGTCGACTGGTACGGGATCAACTACTACCAGCCGACGAAGGTGGGCGCTCCCGAGGGCGCGGAGATCGAGTTCAGCGGACTCACGCTGCCCGCCGAACTGCCCTTCACCGTCAAGGAACTGGAGGGCTACCCGATCACCGACTTCGGCTGGCCGGTGGTGCCCGAGGGACTCACCGAGCTGCTCACCGGCTTCCGCGAGCGCTACGGGGACCGGCTCCCGCCCGTCGTCATCACCGAGAACGGCTGCAGTTACGACGGCATCGACGACCAGGAGCGGATCGCCTTCCTGGACGGCCATGTCCGGGCGCTGCACCGGGCGTTGGAGCAGGGCGTCGACGTACGCGGCTACTTCGTCTGGTCGCTGATGGACAACTTCGAGTGGGCGGAGGGGTACGCGCGCCGCTTCGGTCTCGTGCACGTCGACTTCGACACCCTGGAACGGACCCCGAAGGCGTCGTACAACTGGCTGCGGGACGCCCTGCGGGCGCAGAGATGACCGCGGCCGACCACCCGGTCATACCCGTGGCCGCCCTCGCCGAGCCCGTCGAACGGGTCGGCCGGGGCTGGACCTCCGCGCTCTCGCTCGCCAACGGCGCGATCTGGGTGGGCTGGTACGGCCCGCTGCAGATCCTGCTCGCCTCCCAGGCGGAGGACTTCGCGCCCGGCACCGGCATGTCCAAGGAGGCGATGCTGGCCTGGGTGACGGGTGCGGGCGCGGTCGTCTCGCTGATCGCCAACCCGCTGTTCGGCGCGCTGTCGGACCGTACGACCGCGCGCCGGGGCCGCCGTACGCCGTGGATCGTGGGCGGGGCGGCGGGCGGGGCGCTGTCCCTGCTGCTTCTCGCGGGAGCGGGCGGCGTGTGGACGATGGCCGCGGGCTGGTGCCTGGTCCAGCTCACCCTGAACGCCGCGTTCGCCGCGGTCACCGCGGCCGTCCCCGACCGGGTGCCGCGGCTGCAACGGGGTTCCGTGGGCGGCTGGCTGGGCGCGGCGCAGATCCTCGGTGTGGTCGGCGGCACGGGACTCGCGACGGTGGCCGGGGGCACCGGCGGCGGGTACGCGGCGTGCGCGGTGTTCACCCTGGTGGGCGTCCTGCCGTACGTGCTCCGCCACCCGGACCTGCGCCTGCCGGAGTCGGCCAGGCCGCCCTGGTCCGGGCGCGCGTTCCTCGCCTCCTTCCGGCTGAGCCCCCGCGAGCACCCCGACCTGGCGTGGGCCTGGCTGACCCGCTTCCTGATCAACCTCAGCAACGCCCTGGTGCTGCTGTACCTGCTCTACTACCTGCGCGACCGGCTGCACTACGGCGACCCCGAGCAGGGTGTCCTGATCCTCACGGCGGTGAACGGGGTCACGCTGCTCGCCACCGTCGTGGTGGGCGGGGTGTGGTCGGACCGGCTGGGCCGGCGCAAGCCGTTCGTGATCTGGTCCGGCGTCCTGATGGCGGTGGCCACGGCGGTGCTGGCCGGCTGGCAGACCTGGCCCGGCGCGATCGCCGCCGCGGCCGTCCTCGGCATCGGCTTCGGCGTCTTCACCTCCGTCGACTTCGCCCTGATGACCGACGTCCTGCCGAAGGCCCTCGACCGCGGCAAGGACCTCGGCGTCATCAACATCGCCAACGCCCTCCCCCAGGTCGCGGCCCCCGTACTGGCGGCCCCGATCGTGACGTACCTGGGCGGCTACCGGGTCCTGTACCTGGTCGCTGCGGTGATCGGTCTCGCGGGGGCGGTGCTGGTGGGGCGGATCAAGGGGGTGGACTGACGGGTGGATCGAGGGAGTCGTCGAGGGGCCGGCGGAGGCGGTCCGAAATCGGGTGACTCCGGTGCGACGGTCGTCTTGGATGACGCCATGACCGCCACTTCCCCCTCCCTCGGCTCGTCCCCGAACCCGTCGCTCGGCCGACTGGAGCGGTACTACGACGCGGTGCCGCGTGCCGCCGCACGGGCCGAGGACTTCGGCCCGCTCACCCTCTTCGTCCGGGAGTCCCCGGGCTGGCCGTACTACGCGCGCCCCGCGCGGGACTGGACGGGCCCGGCCGCGACCGCCGAGGACGTCGACCGGGTGCGGGCGAGGCAGCGCGAGCTCGGGGTGCCGGAGGCGTTCGAGTGGGTGGCCGAGGTGACGCCCGCCCTGCGGGAGGCCGCCGAGGCGTCGGGACTGCGGGTGCACACCCACCCGCTGATGGTCCGGGACGGCGACGGTCCGGACGTCGCCCTCCCGGGCCCGCACCCGCTGGTCCGCGTGCTCGGCCCCGACGACCCGTCCCTGGCCGGTGCGCTGGCGGTCCCGCACGTGGCGTTCGCGGCGCCCGGTACGGCCGTCGGCGCGGCGGGGTCCGCCGAACTGGCCGCCGAGACCGCTGCCCGGGCCGGTGATCTGCCCGCCGCGGCGGAGCGCGTCCGCGTGGGCCGCACGGTGGTGTCGGCGGCCGTCGAGGACGGCGTGGTCCTCTGTTCCGGGATGCATGTGCCGGTCGGCCGGGTGAGCGAGATCACGGGTGTCGGTACGCTGCCCGCCGCGCGCCGTCGCGGTCTGGCCCTCGCGGTGACCGCCGCCCTGGTGGCCGACGCCGGGACGCGCGGCGTCGAGACGGTGTTCCTGTCCGCCGGTGACGACGACGTGGCCCGGATCTACGCCCGGCTCGGCTTCCGGCGCGTGGCCACGGCCCTGATCGCCGAGCCGGGCGACTGACCGGACCGGCCGCCCGTGACCGTCCCTCCGGGCCGGGCGATCCGGGTGACCCCGCCGGACCGAGCGGTCCCCGCGATCTCGGCGCGGCCGAGCGCCCCGGGCAGCCCCGCCGGGCCCGACCGAACGGTCCGGTCACAGTGCCCCGGCGTCCCTGGCCGTCCACACGGACGGGTACACCGGGCGGAAGCCCAGGTCGTGGCGGATGCGGGCGGTGGAGACGACGCCGTTCCAGGGGTCCGGGTCGGTGCGCTCGTACAGGGCACCGGGGACCTCGGCACCGTTGAGCCGGTGGAGGTCGAGGGCCGTGACGGGGGCGTCGTCGGCGATGTTGTAGATCCGGCCGCCGCCCACGCCGGGGGCGTACAGCAGGCGGTGCAGGCCCTGGGCGACGTCGGCGTGGTGGACCATCTGGAGCCGTTGGCCGGCGGCCCAGTGCGCGGCCCACCGCAGCGACGCCGAGAGATGCGGGTCGCCCTCCCCGTAGACGAAGGCGAGGCGGCCGATCCGGACGTCCAGGTCGCCCTCCAGGGCCAGCAGGCCGCGTTCCGCCTCCGCCTTGGACGCCGGGTAGGCACCCCACATCTCGCCGCCGGGCCTGCTCGGGTCGTCCTCGGTCAGCGGGCGGCCCCGGCCGGTCCCGTACACCAGAGTGGTGCTGACCTGCACGAACCGGCGTACCCCGGAGGAGACCGCGGCGCGGCCCAGCTCCAGCGCGGCGTCGCGGTTGACCGACCAGGCCTCGTCGTCCGGTACGCCCCGGAAGGCGGCCGCGATGTTCACCACCGCGTCGACGCCCGCGAGCGCCTTGCCGAGCGCCTCGGCGTCGCGCAGGTCCCCGACGGCGATCTCCGCCCCCAGGCCGGTCGGACCGGTGAGTGCGGCGAGGGCCGTCGCCCCGGACTCGTCACGGACCAGGACCCGTACCCGGTCGCCGGGGGGTGCCTGCTGCAGAAGGCGGGGCACGAAGCGGCGTCCGACCTCGCCGGTGGTCCCGGTCACCAGTGTCAGCATGTTCTGCTCCTCTCGTCGGCCTCCACCGTCCCCCCGCGCCCGGCGGGGCGGGAGAGCCCCGCTGATCCAGGGACCGGCAGTGCCTGGATAAGTCCGGCGGCCTGCGCCACGCTGGAGAGGTGAACCGAGCCGAACTCGCCGACTTCCTGCGCCGCGGCCGGGCCCGTCTGGAGCCCTCCGACGTGGGGCTCCCTGCCGGTTCCCGCCGCCGCACCCCGGGCCTGCGCCGCGAGGAGGTGGCGGCGCTCACGGGCATGTCCGTCGACTACTACACCCGGCTCGAACAGTCGCGCGGACCGCACCCGTCCCGCCAGATGCTGAGCGCGCTCGCGCGGGCGCTGCGGCTCACCGGCGACGAGCGCGACCACCTGTTCCACCTGGTGGGCGAGGAGCCGCCGCGGGCCGGGAGCGCCTCCCCGCACGTGCGCCCCGGGCTGCTGCTGATCCTCGACCGGCTGAACGACGCACCGGCACAGGTCATGACCGACTACGGCGAGGTCCTCGCGCAGAACGCGATGGCGTCCGCGCTGACCGGTGAGGCGGCCCCCGGGCGCAATGTCGTACGACGGTTCTTCACCGACCCGCGCTCCCGCACCCTCTTCCCGCCCGAGGACCGCCCCGAGCACGCCCGCTCCCACGTCGCCAATCTGCGCGCGGTCACCGCGGCCCGCCCCGCCGACCCGGCCCCCGCCGCCCTGGTGGCCGAACTCCGCTCCGCCAGCGAGGAGTTCGCGACCCTCTGGGAGTCCCACGAGGTCGCGGTGCGGCGCTCCGCCACGAAGCGCTTCCTGCACCCCGCGGTGGGTCTGCTGGAACTCGACTGCGAGTTCCTCCTCAGCTCCGGCGACAACCAGCTCCTCGTCGTCCACACGGCGCGCCCCGGCACCGAGGCTCACGAGCGGCTCCAACTGCTGCGCGTGGTGGGCCTGCAGAACCTCGCTCCGGCGGCCGGACCGCGGTGACCTCCCGGGCGCGGCCCGGACCGGGCTCGTGCCAGGGCCAACTTCGGCCACTTTCCCCAACCGTTGAAGGAAAGGGTCCGCTTCCCTTGCAATCGTGAGACACCCGCGCCTCAATGGAACCGCACATTCCGACGGACCGTCAGATACGCCTCCGCACGGCGTCCCGCACCCCACCCGCGGACGGTCCGCGTACACGTCTCCCCGCACCCTCACCGAGCACAGAGGTGAGCAGCCCGTGTGCCCGGACCAGGGCGGACGGCCCCGTCCCGACCATCCCCACATGGCAATTCCCCCACAAGGGAAGGGAATCCGATGAGAGGCAAGCGACTCTGTACCGTCGCGGCGTTAGCCGCCGGCACCCTGGCCGCGACCGGTCTGGCCTTCGCGCCGGCCGCCGCGGCCGTCACTCCCCAGACGGCCACCATCAACGCGACCTGCACCCTCGGTGGCGGCGGTGCGGCCACCCTCACGGCCACCCAGGACGGCACGGCCGCGACCATCACCCTCAGCTCCACCACCATCACGTCCCCGCTCCCCCTCGCCGAGAACTCGGTCACCTCCACGCTGACCCTGGTGAACGCGAGCGGCGGGACCACCGCCTTCAGCGGCAAGAAGAACCCCGCGATCGCCGCGGGCGGCGGAGTCTCGGTGGGCCCCCTGGACGGCACCGTCGCCTCCGGCGACAGCCTGGAGACCTACGGTGGCTCCCTGAAGATGGTGGTCTTCGGCATCACCATCACCTGCACGACGGACGCGCCGCAGTCCCCGGGCCCGTTCGTCTTCGACTGACCCACCGCGCGACGACGTGACGAGAGCCGGTGCCGCCGCGCGCAGCGGCACCGGCTCTCCCGTGGCTCCCCGGCCGACTCCTCGGCGCAACTCCCCCGCCCCCGGCCCGGGTCGGCGATCAGGTCGGCGATCAGGTCGGCGATCAGGTCGGCGATCAGGTCGGCGATCAGGTCGATGACCATGACAGAAACTGATGGCCCATCAGTCACTGCGCCGGGACTCCATTGACTTCTCACACAACCAGCACATCAATGGCCCCCTGTCGGCGCAGAAGAGCCGCTGCGCCCGCATCCCTCAGGAGGGGGCACAACCATGTCAACCACGGGTCCGACAACCCGAAGACGCCGCCTCGCGGCACTGCTCGGGGCGGCCGCCCTCGCGCTCACCGCGGGAGGTGCGCTGGCCGCCCCGGCCGGAGCCGCTCCCACGAACGTGGACTTCGCCACACACTGCATCCCGCCGGCGATCGCGGGCCTCCCCCCGATCGACGGCACCACCACCGCGAAGATCACGGTGGACAACGCCAGCCCCAAGGTCGGCGACACGGTCACCGTGACCTACACGGTGGTCACGCCCGCCGCGAGCAACCCCACCGACCTCGCCCTGCCGGCCGACATCATGACGCCGACCGGCAAGGTCACCGTCGGCGGTGCGCAGACGGGCAGCGTCACGGTCGCGGGGCCGAAGAAGAACGACCCGGTGCCGGGGCGAGGCGCCTTCCCGTCGTTCTCCATGACCGGCACGTTCACGGTCACCGCTCCCGGCGCGATCACCCTCTCGCCCGGCGACTACAACATCCACACCAGCTACATCCTGGAGCTGGACACCCCGTGCACGGTCACCAACCCGCCCGCTCCGGTGTCCGAGACGGTCACCGCGACGGGCGGCGGACAGACCAACACCCGGGCCATCCAGCTCGGTTCGGCCTCCGGTAACCCCGGTGACAGCGTGACCGTCACCGGCAGCGACTTCACCCCGGGCGCCAGCGTCACCCTCGCCGGACGGTCGGGGGCCACCCAGACCGCCGACACGGCGACCGTGACCGCGAACGCCGAGGGCTCCTTCAGCGGCTCGCTCGTCGTCAACGACAAGACGACGACCGGCGTGGTCGCGTACGAGGGAGGAAGCTGGAACGCGGACACCGGCGCGGGTCCCGCCGCGTATGTCGTCGTCGACAACACACCCGTCCCGGACGGCAGTCAGAAGCTCACCACCACGGTGAGGGCGGGAACGCTGTCGATGACCCAGGCCGGGGACGCCGTCGCACTGTCGGCGGTCGACTTCGGCAAGGGCGGTGCCTCCACGGGCGCCCTGCAGACGGTGACGGTCAAGGACTTCCGCGGCGGACCCGCGGGCTGGTCCCTGACCGGCAAGGTCACCGACTTCACCGGCCCCGGCGCGAAGATCGACGCCGGCGCCCTGAGCTGGACCCCGGCCTGCGCCACCAAGGCTGGCAGCCCGAGCACCTGCCAGTCCGGCTCGTCCGGCACGGTGGGCACCTCGGGAGCGACGCTGGCGTCAACCCCCAACGGGACGCTCACCGGTGGTGAGTTCACCGTCGACGCCGGACTGTCGCTGAACGTACCGGAGTTCACGCCCCCCGGCTCCTACTCCGGCGTGCTCACGCTGACGCTCAGCTGACCGGTCCGCCACTCGACCGGTCCGTCCGCACCCCGGTGGCCGGGCGCGCACCCGCCCGTCCACCTCGTCCGCCCATGCCGTCCGCGGGGGTCCGCACCCATGCGCAAGCCGTACGCCCTCCTCCTGAGCCTGCTCCCTGCCCTGCTGGCCTTCTCGGCCTTGTGGGCCACGCCCTCGTACGCGGCCGACAACGGCAGCTGGTCGGTCTACCCGGTCTCCTCGCGCATCGCCGCACGGCCGTACTTCTACCTCTCCGCCGACCCCGGACAGACCCTGCGGGACAAGGTCACGGTCGCCAACAAGACCAGCGGTCCGCTGACGTTCCGGCTGTACGCGGCGGACGCCTACAACACCGCGCGCGACGGCGGATTCGCCGTGCGCACACTGAAGGAGAAGCAACGCGGGGTGGGGGCGTGGGCCCGGCCGGCCCGCTCCCGGATCACGGTGCCCGCCCACGGCAGGATCACCGTGCCGTTCACACTCCACGTCCCGGAGCGGGCCGAACCCGGCGACCATCCGGGCGCGCTGGTGGCGCTCGACGAACGGATCGAGACGGGCTCGGGCTCCCTGTCGGTCGGGGTACAGCGGGCGGTCGCCGCCCGGGTCTATCTCCGGGTCGGCGGGCCGACGGTTCCCGCCCTCGCCGTGGAGAAGGTCGGCCTCACCCACCACCAGCCGCTGATCCCGGGCACGGGCGCCTCGGGGACGACCGTCTCGTACACCCTGCACAACACGGGGAACGTGACGCTGAACCCGAAGGTGCGCCTGAAGGCCGAGGGCCTCTTCGGGCGGACCCTGCTGTCCCGCGACCTCACGGGCATCCCCTCGGAGCTGCTCCCGGGCCAGCGGGTCCGGCTCACCGCGCCCTGGCACGGCGCGCCCCAACTCGACTGGGGCGATGTGACGTTGACGGCCAGCGCGCCCGGGACCCGGGAGTCGGCGAGCGCGTCGTTCCTCGCGCTGCCGTGGCTGGTGGCCGTGCTGGCGGGAGCCGCGGCCGCCGCGGTGGTGGTGACGATCAGAGTGCGTCGGGCCCGCGTTCACCCGTCCGTACCCGTACGACTGTCTCCACGGGCACGGACCACACCTTTCCGTCCCCGATCTTCCCGGTCTGCGCGGCCTTGACCACCGCGTCGATGACCGCGTCGGCCTCGGCGTCCTCCACGACGACCTCGATCCGGACCTTGGGGACCAGGTCGACGCGGTACTCGGCGCCGCGGTACACCTCGGTGTGCCCGCGCTGACGCCCGTAGCCGCTGGCCTCGGTGACGGTCAGCCCGTGCACGCCGAGCTCCTGAAGGGCCGCCTTGACCTCGTCGAGGCGGTGGGGCTTGATGATCGCGGTGATGAGCTTCATGCCTGGGACTTGGCCTTCTGAGCGGTGGTGAGGGACGACGACACCGGGGCGCCGTGGCCCAGGACCCCGTGATCGTAGGCGCTCTCGGCGTGCACCGTAAGGTCCAGGCCGGTCTGCTCGTGCTCCTCGTCCGCGCGCAGGCCGATCAGCCGGTCGAGCAGCCTGCCGATGCCGTACGTGGCGGCGAACGCGTAGGTCCCGACGGCCAGCACCCCGACCAGTTGCCGGCCGAGCTGGCCGAGCCCGCCGCCGTACAGCAGGCCCTCGACCCCGCCCGTCATCCCGTGGACGGCGAAGACCCCGATGAGCAGCGTGCCGATGACACCGCCGACCAGGTGGACGCCGACGACGTCCAGCGAGTCGTCGTAGTTCAGCTTGAACTTCCAGCTCACGGCGTACGAGCAGACGACACCGGCGGCCAGCCCGACGGCGAGCGCGCCCAGCAGGGACACCGACCCGCAGGACGGGGTGACGGCCACCAGACCGGCGACCGCGCCGGAGGCGGCGCCCAGCGTGGTGGGGTGGCCGTCGCGGCGCTGCTCGACGAGGAGCCAGCCGAGCAGGCCCGTGCAGCCGGCGGTGAGGGTGTTGAGGAAGGCCGCGGCGGCCAGACCGTTGGCGCCGAGGGCGGACCCGGCGTTGAAGCCGAACCAGCCGAACCAGAGGAGACCGGCGCCGAGCATGACCATGGGGAGGTTGTGCGGGCGCATGGCGTCCTTCTTGAAGCCGAGCCGCGGCCCGAGGACCAGGCACAGCGCGAGCCCGGAGGCACCCGAGGTGATCTCGACCGGCATACCGCCCGCGAAGTCGAGCGCGCCGAGACCGTCGCGGATCCAGCCGCCCGGACCCCACACCCAGTGCGCGACGGGAACGTATACGAGCAGCGCCCAGACGGGCACGAAGACGAGCCAGGCACCGAACTTCGCCCGGTCGGCGACCGCCCCGCTGACCAGCGCGGCGGTGATGATCGCGAAGGTGAGCTGGAAGGTGGCGAAGAGCAGGGTGGGGACACCGCCCCGCACGCTGTCCGGCCCGAGCCCGGCCATCCCCGCGTGCCGGAGCCCGCCGATGAGCCCGCCGAACGTGTCGGGGCCGAACACCAGGGAGTACCCGGCGGCCAGCCACACCACCGTGACCAGGGCGATCGACACGAAGCTCATCATCAGCATGTTGAGCACGCTCTTCGCCCGGACCATGCCGCCGTAGAACAGGGCGAGGCCGGGCGTCATCAGGAGGACGAGCGCGGTGGCGGCGAGCAGCCAGGCTGTGTCGCCGGTGTCGATCCGGGCAGCGGCCAGAGTCACGGTCTCTCCAACGGGGTGGGGGCGTCGTCAGAGCGTCACGGGCGCGCATTTCCGGTTGCGCACACCCGCGTTTCCGCCGTGTTTCATTGCGCCGGGATTTCCGGATCCTCACGGATGAGGTGTCCGGAACACGGCGTCGGACCGCCCGGCGGGCGAGTGCCGCGCACCCCTGTGCGGAGGGGCCGGAACGCCCGCTTCACGGGTATCGAACAGCTTGGTACGGCGGGCGCCCGACGATCAGGGAGAATGGGCGCCATGAGCGTTCGCAACCAGTCATCCGAGCCGTCCGAGGCAGTGGGGAACCACCGCGCCGGCTTCGCCTGTTTCGTGGGCCGCCCCAACGCGGGCAAGTCCACCCTCACGAACGCTCTGGTCGGCCAGAAGGTGGCGATCACCGCGAACCAGCCGCAGACCACGCGGCACACCGTTCGGGGCATCGTGCACCGGCCCGACGCGCAGCTGATCCTCGTCGACACCCCCGGCCTGCACAAACCGCGCACCCTGCTGGGCGAGCGGCTCAACGACATCGTGCGCACCACCTGGGCCGAGGTCGACGTGATCGGCTTCTGCCTGCCCGCGAACGAGAAGCTCGGCCCGGGTGACCGTTTCATCGCGAAGGAACTGGCGTCGATCAAGAAGACGCCGAAGATCGCGATCGTCACGAAGACCGACCTCGTCGACAGCAAGACGCTCGCCGAGCAGCTCATCGCGATCGACCAGCTCGGCCGGGAGCTCGGGTTCGAGTGGGCGGAGATCGTCCCGGTGTCGGCGGTGGGCGACTCGCAGGTGGGTCTGCTGGCCGATCTGATCGTCCCGCTGCTGCCGGAGGGGCCCGCCCTGTACCCCGAGGGCGACCTGACGGACGAGCCGGAGCAGGTCATGATCGCGGAGCTGATCCGTGAGGCCGCCCTGGAGGGTGTCCGCGACGAGCTTCCGCACTCCATCGCCGTCGTGGTCGAGGAGATGCTGCCCCGTGAGGACCGCCCGGCCGACAAGCCGCTGCTCGACATCCACGCCTTCGTCTACATCGAGCGTCCCAGCCAGAAGGGCATCATCATCGGCCCCAAGGGCAAGCGTCTGAAGGACGTCGGCATCAAGTCCCGCAAGCAGATCGAGGCGCTGCTCGGCACGCCGGTCTTCCTCGACCTCCATGTGAAGGTCGCCAAGGACTGGCAGCGCGACCCGCGGCAGCTGCGCAAGCTCGGCTTCTGAGCGGTCTCGGCCCCTGAAGGCACGACGGACGGCCCGTTCTCCGGGCCGTCCGTCGTTTCCGAAAGGGGAGAAGGCCTCAGCCGGCCGTCACCGTCACGCGTACGACCCCGTCGAGCCCGGCCAGCAGCACCGGCGTCCCGGGGCCGCCGAGGTCCCGTACGGCCGCGCGGTCGGCGTCCGTGACGGCCTCCGCCTCGGACACCACGGCCGCCGACTCCAGGGACCTGGCCCCGGACGCCACGGCCATCGCCACGGCCGTCTGCAGGGCGCTCAGCCGCAGCGACTCCAGCTCCACGGTCCCGGCGACGTAGGTACGCCCCGTCTCGTCGCGTACGGCCGCGCCCTCGGGCACTCCGTTGCGGGCCCGGGTGGAACGGGCCAGGGTGACGATCTTGCGGTCCTCGGGGTCGAGCGCGCTGCTGTCGGTCATGACCAGAGCATACGAAGTGCCGGCCCGGGTCCCCGCCGACGGGTCACCCGACGCGGCAGGTCAGCCGGCCACCGGGTACATCGACCCGCGCCGGCCCTCCGGCGAGGCGAGCCACTCCAGCTTCGCGGCCGTGTTCGCCTCCGGCAGCGGTGTGTGCAGCACGATCGTGAGATCGGGCCGGACCGGCACCTTCATCGCGGTGGACTCGACGGCGAGCAGTCCGACCAGCGGATGGTCGAGTTCCTTGCGGATCTGCCCGGCGTCCTCGATGTCCCGACGCTCCCACAGCTCGGCGAACTCGGCGCTGGCCCCGGTCAGTTCGGCCAGCAGCTCGCGGAACCCCTCGTCGTCCGGCGCGGCGGCGCACGAGGCGCGGAACTGGGCCACGACGGTACGCGCGTTGTGCTCCCAGGTCCGGGAACGGCCCCGGTAGAGCGGGTCGGTGAAGAAGTCGACGATGCAGTTCTGGGTGATCTCGGGACGCATGCCGAGGACCACCGCGGCGGCGTCGTTGTACAGGACGCAGTTGTAGTACGGGTCCATGATGTGCGCCGGATACGGCATCCACGTGTCGATCAGCCGACGCAGCCCCTCGCACATGTCCCGGTCCCCGGGGGCGACTTCGGGCGCGGGCGGGTTCAGTCCGGCCAGCGTGTACAGATGCCGCCGCTCGGTGTTGCTGAGCCTCAGCACGCGGGCGACCGAGTCCAGGACCTGCGGCGACACGGAGATGTCCCGCCCCTGCTCCAGCCACTGGTACCAGGAGGCGCCCACGCCCGCGAGGACGGCGACCTCCTCGCGGCGCAGCCCCGGCGTACGGCGGCGGGCTCCGCCGTCCGGGAGCCCGGCCTCGGCCGGTGACACCCGCGCCCGGCGGCTCATCAGGAACTCGCGCAGTTCCGGGCGTCGTTGGGTTTTCGGCGCGGCCTCCGTCACGTGTCTCCCCCTTCGGTGACTGGTGGTGCGGCCACCAGCATAAGTTCCGGCTCCCCACGGATATTCCGGCCGCCGCAAGCTCTTGCCATGACCACCGAGACGACGACCGAGTCCACCGACCGCACCCCCTACGGCGGCACGCCGGGCACCGGTCAGGGCACCACGAACGGCCCCCGGGCCGACACCTCCTCCGCTCCACCCGCTCCACCCGCTCCGGGCGAGGACAGCCGGCCACCCCGGGCCGCCCGGCTGTCGCGGCGCGACGGGCTCGTGCTCTTCGTGCTGTGCGCGGCCCAGTTCATGGTCGCGCTGGACTTCTCCGTCCTGAACGTGGCGCTGCCCGTGCTCGGCACCGACCTCGGCATGAGCCGGTCCGCGCTCCAGTGGGCGATCACCGCCTTCGCGCTGCCGTCCGGCGGCTTCCTGCTCCTCTTCGGCCGGATCGGCGACCTCTTCGGCCGCCGCAGGCTCTTCCTCGCCGGGCTGGCCCTGTTCGGGACGGCCTCGCTGCTCGCGGCCCTCGCCTGGGACCCGGCGTCGTTCCTGACCGGACGGGCCCTGCAGGGCCTCGGCGCGGCGGCGATCGTGCCGACCGGCATGTCGCTGCTGACCACGACCTTCCCGGAAGGTCCCGCGCGGGACCGCGCCCTGGGCATCTCCGGCACGCTCCTGTCGCTCGGCTTCACAGTCGGCATGGTGGCGGGCGGTGTCCTGACCGACGTACTGGGATGGCGTTCGACGATGGGCCTGCTGTCGCTGTTCGCGCTGATCGTGCTTCCGCTGGCCCCCGGTCTGCTGCCCGCGTCCGGCGCCGAGGGCACGGCGGGTGACGGTGACCGCCCCCGCCTGGACGTCCCGGGGGCGGTCACCGTCACCGGCGGCCTGCTGGCCCTGATCTACGCCCTGTCGACGGCGGCGGAGCGCGGTTTCGGCGGTACGGACGTCATCGCGACGCTCGTCGCGGGCGTGCTGCTGCTCGGCGCCTTCGTCCGGATCGAGTCCCGTGCGGACGCCCCGCTCGTCAGCCTGGCGATGCTGCGCCGCCGCACGGTGGCGTGGGGCAACCTGGGTGGCCTGGTCACCTTCTCGATGATGTCGACGGTCGTGTTCGTGCTGACGCTGTACCTGCAGGAGACGCTCGGCCTCTCCGCCTTCGAGACCGGCCTGGTCTTCGGCGCGCAGGGGGTGCTGTCGGCAGCCGCCGGGGTGTACGCCCCGAAGGTCATCGGCCGCTTCGGCGCCCGCCGTACGCTGGTCGGCTCGCTGGCCGGGCAGGGTCTGTTCGTCGCCGGGATGCTGCTGCTGAACGCGCACACCTGGTCCGTCTGGATCGCCGCCGCCGGGGTGTCGCTGGCCAGCATGTGCCATCTGGGCGCGATCATCTCGTACGGCCTGACCGTCACCTCGGGTGTCCCCGACGAGGAGCAGGGCCTGGCCACCGGCCTGGTGACCTCCACCCAGCAGGTGGGCATCACCATCGGCATCCCGCTGCTCGGTGTCCTCGCGACCACGTCGGACGACCTGCTGAGCGGCGTCCACACGGTCCTCGCCCTGGACGCGGCGATCGTGCTGGTGGCCGCGGCCCTGGTGGCGGCCGGACTCGGGCGGCGCGGCGCGGCGAGCACCCGCTGAGGGTCGGGAACGCTCCGGCCGAGCGTCAGGGACGGTCGAGGCGCAGCCGCTCGGCCCGCGGCAGACCGGCCACGACGAGATCGTACGAATCCTCGATGAGCTCCCGGACCAGGCGGTCCGGGAGCTCGCCGTCGACGGTCACCGTGTTCCAGTGCCGCTTGTTCATGTGATAGCCGGGGATGATCAGCCCGGGGTGCTGTTCGCGCAGCCGGATCGCGTCCTGCGGGTCGCACTTGAGGTTGACCTTGAGCGGGCGCCCGTCCAGGTTCGTCAGCGCGAAGACCTTGCCCAGCACCTTGAAGACCGAGGTCTCGGGGTTGAACGGGAAGTCCTCGACGGTCGCGTTGAGGGACAGGCAGAACTCGCGCAGTCGCTGCGGGGTCACTCCGGCTTCTCCTCCTCGGCCGCCCCGGCCTCTCCTGCCGGCTCGACCGGCTCGACGAGCACCGTGACGATCTTGTTCCGGCGGCCGGCCGCGGCCTCCGCGGTCAGCCGCAGCTCGCGCCCGTCGGGCAGTTCGACCGTCGAGGAGGCACCGGCGATGGGGACCCGTCCCAGTGCCTTGGCGAGGAGTCCGCCGACGGTCTCCACGTCCTCGTCGTCGTAGGCCTCGAAGCCGTACAGCTCGCCGAGGTCGCCGATGTCGAGGCGGGCGGTCACCCGGAAGCTGTCGCCGCCGAGGTCCTCGACGGGCGGCAGTTCGCGGTCGTACTCGTCGGTGATCTCGCCGACGATCTCCTCCAGGATGTCCTCGATGGTGACGATGCCGGCCGTACCGCCGTACTCGTCGATGACGACGGCGACGTGATTGCGCTCCTGCTGCATCTCGCGGAGCAGATCGCCCGCGTTCTTGGTGTCGGGCACGAAGGCGGCGGGCCGCATGGCCGTGGACACCAGCTCCGACTCGGCGTCCCGGTTGATGTGCGTCTTGCGGGCCAGGTCCTTCAGATAGACGATCCCGACGATGTCGTCCTCGTTCTCCCCGGTGACGGGTATGCGCGAGAAGCCCGAGCGCAGGGCGAGGGTGAGGGCCTGCCGGATGGTCTTGTACCGCTCGATGACGACGAGGTCCGTGCGGGGCACCATGACCTCGCGCACGAGGGTGTCGCCGAGTTCGAAGACGGAGTGCACCATGCGGCGCTCGTCGTCCTCGATGAGGGACTCCTTCTCGGCGAGGTCGACCAGCGCCCGCAGCTCCGCCTCGGAGGCGAACGGGCCGCGCCGGAAGCCCTTGCCGGGTGTCAGCGCGTTGCCGATCAGGATCAGCAGCGGCGGGATCGGCCCCATGATCCGGGCCAGCGGCAGCAGGACGTACGCCGCCGCCGTCGCGGTGTTCAGGGGGTGCTGGCGGCCGATGGTGCGCGGTGAGACACCGACCGCGACGTACGACACGAGGACCATCACGGCGATGGCGACGGCGAGGGCCTGCCAGGTCCGGTCGAACTCCTTCAGGCAGGCGAACACGACGAGCGCGGCGGCAGCCATCTCACAGGCGACGCGGACCAGCAGCGCCACGTTCAGATAACGCGTCGGGTCCGCGGCGACCTGGGCGAGCTTGGCGCTGCCGCGCCGGCCGCTGCGGACCGCTTCGTCGGCGCGGAAGCTGGAGACGCGGGCGATGCCCGCTTCCGCGCAGGCGGCGAGCCAGGCGACGACGACGAGGGCGATGGCACCGATGACCAGCTGCGGACTCATGACACGGTCGGGGCCGGAGACGGACCCGTGATGCCCTTCTCCGTGCGCCAGCCGTCCACGATGGCGGCCTGCAGGCCGAACATCTCGGCCTTCTCGTCGGCTTCCTCATGGTCGTAGCCGAGCAGGTGCAGCACACCGTGGACGGTGAGCAGTTGGAGCTCCTCGTCCATGGAGTGCTGCGTGGGCGCGTCCTTGCCCTGCTGCTCGGCGACCTCGGGGCAGAGCACGATGTCGCCGAGCAGTCCCTGCGGCGGCTCGTCGTCGTCCTTCGACGGCGGGCGCAGCTCGTCCATCGGGAAGGACATGACGTCCGTCGGTCCCGGCAGGTCCATCCACTGGATGTGCAACTGCTCCATGGCGTCGGTGTCCACGACGATCACCGAGAGCTCGGAGAGCGGGTGGATGCGCATCCGTGCGAGCGCGTAGCGGGCGATGTCGAGGATCGCCTGCTCGTCGACCTCGGTTCCGGATTCGTTGTTGACGTCGATCGACATGGCGGTGCTGGTCTACTTCCCTTTGTGGCCCCGGCTCTTGTGGGAGCCGTTCTCGGTGCCGTTCTCGCTGTCGTACTTCTCGTACGCGTCGACGATACGGCCGACCAGCTTGTGCCGGACGACATCCTGGGACGTGAGCCGCGAGAAGTGGACGTCGTCGAGACCCTCCAGGATGTCCTGCACCTGCCGCAGCCCCGACTTCGTGCCGCTCGGCAGGTCGACCTGCGTCACGTCACCGGTGACCACGATCTTCGAGTCGAAGCCGAGCCGGGTGAGGAACATCTTCATCTGCTCGGCGCTCGTGTTCTGGGCCTCGTCCAGGATGATGAAGGCGTCGTTGAGGGTCCTGCCGCGCATGTACGCCAGCGGCGCCACCTCGATCGTGCCCGAGGCCATCAGCTTCGGGATCGAGTCCGGGTCGAGCATGTCGTGCAGGGCGTCGTACAGCGGGCGCAGGTACGGGTCGATCTTCTCGTAGAGGGTGCCGGGCAGGAAGCCGAGCCGCTCGCCGGCCTCGACCGCAGGGCGGGTCAGGATGATCCGGTTGACCTGCTTGGCCTGGAGCGCCTGGACGGCCTTCGCCATGGCCAGGTACGTCTTGCCGGTACCGGCGGGGCCGATGCCGAACACGATGGTGTGCTTGTCGATGGCGTCGACGTAGCGCTTCTGGTTGAGCGTCTTGGGGCGGATGGTGCGGCCTCGCGAGGACAGGATGTTCTGCGTGAGCACTTCGGCCGGAGTCTCCTGGCCGTCGCCCTCCCCGTTCTCGCTCGCCCTGAGCATGGCGATCGAGCGTTCCACTGCGTCCTCCGTCATGGGCTGCCCCGTGCGGAGCACCAGCATCATCTCGTCGAACAGGCGCTGGACGAGAGCGACTTCACCGGCGTCGCCGACCGCACTGATCTCGTTTCCCCGGACGTGGATGTCGGCCGCCGGGAAGGCCTTCTCGATCACGCGCAGCAGGGCGTCCCCGGAACCCAGAACAGTCACCATGGGGTGCTTGGCCGGGACGGCGAAGTGCGCGCGCGCCTGCCCCTGTGCGGGGCCGTGAGCTGTGGGAGTCTGAGTCATGGGCCGGCTCTGTAGGCCTGCGTATCCTCCTCGGTCGGCACGCTTGCCACACGGGCAGCCTTGCGGTTCCCAGCCTACGTCGCGGCACTCCCGGAGCCGTAGGGCTTTTCCTGAGGTCACGAGGTCGTGACCTCAGGCCGGGCCGGGACCCGAGGACGCACCGGCCTCGCGACCAGGTGGTCTCACGCCGAGCGGCCGAACCCGATCGTCGGCACCGCCCGGCGCAGCGGCCAGGGGCGGGTGACCTCCGGGAGCAGTCCCTCCAGGAAGGCGTACCGGCTGAGGGCCGCCGGGTCCTGGTCGTCGACCGACTGGACCCGGCGCCACCAGGCGGCGATCTCCGACCAGCCGGGCGCCGACAGCGAACCGCCGAACTCCTGGACGGAGAGCGCGGCGGTCAGCCCGGCGAAGGCGAGCCGGTCGGCGAGCGGCCAGTCGGCCAGGGTCCCCATGACGAACCCGGCGACGAAGACGTCACCGGCACCGGTGGGGTCCAGCGCCTCGACGGCGATCGCCGGAACCTCGGCGCTCTCCCCCGAGCGGCCGTCCACGGCGTAGGCGCCCTCGGCGCCGAGGGTGACGACGGCCAGCGGTACGTGTTCGGCCAGGGCGTGCGCCGCCGCGCGGGGGCAGTCGGCGCGGGTGTACCGCATGGCCTCCTCGGCGTTCGGCAGGAACGCCTCGCAGTGCGCCAGATCGGCGAGGCCCGCGAGGTCCCAGCGGCCGGTGTCGTCCCAGCCGACGTCCGCGAAGATCCGGGTGCCCCGGCTCGCGGCCTGCGCGATCCAGGGCGCGCGGATTCCCGGGGTCAGCGAGGCGACGGCGGCACGCGCGCGTGGCGGGCGGTCCGGGGCCGGTTCCTCGTAGGGCGGCTCGTGCCCGTGGCTGACCATGGTCCGCTCGCCCTCGTACGCCATCGACACGGTGACCGGCGAGTGCCAGTCGGGCACGGTCCTCGACGGCGTCAGGTCGATGCCCTCGCCCTGCTCCAGGGCGTCCCAGCAGTACTCGCCGTAGTGGTCGTCCCCGAAGGCGGCGGCGAGGGACGTCTTCAGGCCCAGCCGGGCGAGGGCGGTCGCCATGTTCGCGACTCCGCCGGGGCTCGAACCCATGCCGCGCGCCCAGGACTCGGTGCCGCGCACGGGGGCGGAGTCCAGCCCGGTGAAGATGATGTCCAGGAAGACGGTTCCCGTGAGGTAGACGTCCCAGGGCGGGTCTCCGGCCGCGCGCAGCCCGGCGAGCGGGTCGACATGGGCCTGGCGGAACGGTCCCTCGCCGTTGGACGCGATCACGGTGCGCTCCCTGGGGTGGTCCGGATCTGGCCAGTGTGCACCACACCGGCCCCACGAGCCCGTGGGTCACGCCGGGGCGGCCCCCGCCCGTGCTGCGCGTGGGTGTCGTCCCCTCAGGGCCCGCGCCCGCCCCGCGTCCGGGTACGCGCTCCGGTCCCTCACCTGCCGAAACGCCCTCGCCCCCGTGACGGGGAGCCTGCACCCGGCCCCGCTCGGCGCCCGCGGGACCGGCGCTCGTACCCCGGGCCCCTCGCCGCGAAACGAAGAGTGCCCCAGATCACATCTTTCGGCCTTCTTCGCGGACCCCCCACCTTGATACAAATTGCCCGCGCGTTCCTGTCCGTCGACAGCCGCCCCTCCCCCTCTTCTTGAGCCGCTCTCGCCTGCCCTGGGAACGCCCGTGTCCGCCCGCACCCCCACGCCCTGGCCCCTCGTCGCCCTTTTCACGGCCGGGTACCTCGCCGCGTATCTGCTCCCCACCACCGTCGGCCGCCTGGACGCGGGGCTCCCGCTGTCGGCCACCCAGGCCGGAGCCGTCGGCAGCGTCCTGCTGCTGGGTTCGGCCTCGGCCGGCTTCCTGCTCGCCTCGCGCGTCGACCGTTTCGGCCCGCGCGGGCTGGCCCGCGCCGGTCTGCTCCTGGCGGCCGCCGGATTCGGCACGGCCGCGCTCTCGGCGGACGTCCCGCTCGTGGTCACCGGCGCGATCGTCGGCGGCTTCGGTTCCGGTACGGCCACCACGGTCGCCGCGACCGGAATCGCCGGCCGGCGCGATCCGCACCGGGTCACCACCCTGGGGCTGCTCGGCGTCTCCGCCCTCGCGGGCGTGCTGTATCTGACGATCCCCCGTCTGGGCCCCGGGCACGGTGTCCCGCTCGCCGCGATCGGCTGCACAGCCCTGCTCGCGCTGCTCCTGACGGGACGGCTTCCCGCGGGCACGCCGGCCGCCCGGACCCGGCGCTCCGCCGCCCCGCTCCCGCACCGCCGCTCCGGACTGCTCCTCGCCGGCGCGATGCTCTTCTGGTCGCTCGCGCAGAACTCGCTGTGGGGGGTGAGCGGCCGGATCGGTCTGACGCAGGCGGGCCTCACCGAGGTCGAGGTCGGCGCGGTCTTCGCGGTGGCGCTCGGCGCCGGACTGCTGGGGACCGTCGGCGCGGGCGCCCTCGGCCCCCGGCTCGGCCGGGCGCTGCCGATCGGCCTGGGCACGGCGCTGATCGCCGGCTGTATCGCGCTGAGCGCGGCGGCCACCGGTCTGACGTCCTTCGCCGCCGGGGAGATCGCCTGGAACGCGCTGTACCCGGTCGTGCTCTCGTACGTGATCGGCCTCGCAGCGTCCATGGACCCGCGCGGCCGGTGGGCGGTCCTCGTCGGTTCCGCGTCCTCGCTGGGCACGGCGTGCGGCCCGCTCACCGGCAGCCTGCTGTCCGCGCGGGCGGGCTACCCGGCGATGGGAGTGGTCCTGGCGGCCGGCTTGCTGCTGGTCGGCGTCCCGATGACCTTCGTGGCCCTGCGCCTCCGCCGCGCCACCCAGATCGTCGAGATCCCGGTCGTGGAGATCTCCGTGGCGCCGGTCCCGGTCGTGGACACCGCCGGCCCGGAGGCCGCCTTCGCGGACGTCGTGGAGAGGGAGATGCCGCTGGAGGGCGTACCCGCCCAGCGGGAGGCGCACGGCGCGGCGGGGCCCCGGTACCCGGCGGCCACCGCGTCCGCGCCGGGGTCCGTGACCGTCTGACGCCCGCCGTCCGTCCGCCGTCCTGCCGTCCGTCCCCCGGTCGGCGACCGGGCAGACGCGCGGACTCACGAGCTCACGAGCTCACGGACATGGCCGGGCTACGCGAACTCGTACGCGTCGACCTCGGCGATGTAGCGTGCCCGCCGCTCCTCGTCGTGCTCCAGGAAGGACGCCTCGAACGAGTTGCGGGCCAGCTCCCGCAGCCGGTCCTCCCCGAGACCGAGGGCCTCGCGCACCGCGTGGAAGTTGTCACCGGCGTACCCGCCGAAGTAGGCGGGGTCGTCGGAGTTGACCGTGCACAGCAGCCCGGCGTCCAGCATGGCGGGCAGCGGGTGCTCCGCCAGGACGTCGACGGCGCGCAGCCGTACGTTCGACAGCGGGCACAGGGTCAGCGGCACCCGCTCCCGGACCAGGCGTTCGACGAGCTCGGGGTCCTCCATGCAGCGCAGCCCGTGGTCGATGCGCTCGACGCCGAGGACGTCGAGGGCCTCGGTGATGTACGACGGCGGCCCCTCCTCGCCCGCGTGCGCGACGCGGCGCAGACCGAGCTCGGCGGCGGCCTCGTACACCGCTCGGAACTTGACCGGCGGGTGGCCGACCTCGGCGGAGTCGAGGCCGATGCCGACGATCCGGTCGAGGTAGGGCTTCGCGGCCTGAAGGGTGTCCATGGCGGACTCGGCGGACTCGTCGCGCAGGAAGCACATGATCAGCTGGGTGGAGACTCCGTGGGTCTCCTCGCTGCGCCCGAGCGCCCGCCACAGGCCTTCGACGACCGTCCCCATCGGCACGCCCCGGGCGATGTGCGCCTGCGGGTCGAAGAAGATCTCCGCGTGCCGTACTCCCTGGGCTGCGGCGCGGGCGAGGTAGGCGTCGGCCAGGTCGGCGAAGTCCGCTTCCGTCCGCAGGACGGCCATCAGCTCGTAGTACAGGTTCAGGAACGTCTGGAGGTCGTCGAAGAGATACGCCTTGCGCAGTTCCTCGGTGTCCGCGTACGGCAGCGTGACGCCGTTGCGCGCGGCGAGCGCGAAGGCCAGCTCGGGTTCGAGGGTGCCTTCGATGTGGAGGTGCAGTTCAGCCTTGGGGAGGGACATCGAAGCATCGTACGGTCGATCCCCCGGCACACCGAAACCGGCACCTTCCCGACACCGCATCGCTTCCGTCGCCCCGCTGCCGCTCTCACCGTCGCTTCGGGACCGGCACCCTCACCAGGTCGTGCGCCACCGTCAGCTCCCCGTCGAAGCCCGCGGCGCGGGCCTCGCGCTCGAACTCGCCGGGGTCGGAGTAGCGCTGGCTGAAGTGGGTGAGCACGAGGTGCCGTACGCCCGCCTCCTTGGCCACCCGGCCCGCCTGACCTGCCGTCAGATGCCCGTGGTCGGCGGCCAGTTGGTGGTCACCGTCCAGGAAGGTCGACTCGATGACGAGCAGGTCGCAGTCCTCGGCGAGCGCGTCCACGCCCTCGCACAGCCGGGTGTCCATGACGAACGCGAACCGCTGTCCGCGCCGGACCTCGCTGACGTCGTCGAGCGTGACGCCCCGCAGCGAGCCCTCCCGTTGCAGCGCCCCGACGTCGGACCCCTTGATCCCGTGCTCGGCGAGCCGCTCCGGCAGCATCCGCCGCCCGTCCGGTTCGACCAGCCGGTACCCGAAGGATTCGACGGGGTGGGAGAGCCTGCGGGCCTCAAGGGTGTACGCGGGGGTCGTGACGAGGACGCCGTCGTCCCCGACCGGCGCCTCGGTGAGCCGGGCGGTCTCGCGGTAGGCGGTGGCGTAGCGCAGGCGCTCGAAGAAGTGCTGTCCGGAGAGCGGGTAGTGCGCGGTCACCTCGTGCGGTACCCGGTCGAGGTTGATGCGCTGGATCACCCCACCGAGTCCGAGCGCGTGGTCGCCGTGGAAGTGGGTGACGCAGATGCGGTTCAGGTCGTGCGCGGCGACCCCGGCACGCAGCATCTGGCGCTGGGTGCCCTCGCCGGGGTCGAAGAGGAGACCCTCGCCGTCCCAGCGCAGCAGATAGCCGTTGTGGTTGCGGTGCCGGGTCGGGACCTGGCTGGCGGTGCCGAGGACGACCAGTTCACGTGCGGACAAGGCCGGTTATCCCGGCGGCCACTGCATGCCGCGGCCGCCCAGGAGGTGGGCGTGCGCGTGGAACACGGTCTGTCCGGCACCGCTGCCCGTGTTGAACACGATGCGGTAGCTCTCCAGCTTCTCCTCGACCGCGACCTCGCCGGCCTCACGCAACAGGTCGGCGGCGACGGCGGGTTCGGCGGCGGCCAGGGAGGCCGCGTCCCGGTAGTGCACCCGGGGGATGACCAGGATGTGGGTCGGTGCCTGTGGGTTGATGTCGCGGAACGCCACGGTCGTGTCGCTCTCGCGCACCAGGGTCGCCGGGATGTGCCCCGCCACGATCTTGCAGAACAGACAGTCGTCCTGCGGTTCCCCGCCCTCGTCCCGCCTCGGCTCCTGCGCCATGCGTGTGCCTCCTCACGCCAGCCGATCATTACCTCCGCATGCTAGCGGCCCGACGGGCCGGTCGGCTCGCGGGCGGCTCGCGTCGCCGTCCGCTCGCGAGCCGCCCGCGCCGGTCACAGCGGCGGCAGCGCGGGCGCGGTCTTCGCCGGGTTCTCCTCCAGCGCGGCCAGCGCGATCCTGATGGCCTCGTCGAGCTGGGTGTCGCGCCCGGCCGCGTGGTCCTGCGGCGTCTGGACGACCTCGACGTCGGGATCGACGCCGTGGTTCTCGACGCTCCACTCGTAACCCTCCATCCAGAAGGCGTACTTGGGCTGGGTGACGGAGGTGCCGTCGACGAGGCGGTAGCGGCTGTCGATGCCGATGACACCGCCCCAGGTGCGGGTGCCGACCACCGGTCCGATGCCCAGCGCCTTGATCGCCGCGTTGACGATGTCGCCGTCGGAGCCGGAGAACTCGTTGGCGACGGCGACGACGGGGCCGCGCGGCGCGTCCTCCGGGTAGCTGTAGGGGCGCAGGCCGCGGGGCAGGTCCCAGCCGACGATCCGCCGGGCGAGCTTCTCCACCACGAGCTGGGAGGTGTGGCCGCCGCGGTTCTCGCGGACGTCCACGACGAGGCCCTCGCGGGCCACCTCGATGCGCAGATCGCGGTGGAGCTGCGCCCACCCGGAGCCGACCATGTCCGGCACGTGCAGATAGCCGAGGCGTCCGCCGGACCGCTCGTGGACGTAGGCGCGCCGGTCGGCGACCCACGCGTGGTAGCGCAGCGGTTCCTCGTCCGCGAGGGGTACGACGACCGCGTGGCGCGGATCGCCTCCGCCGGAGGGGGAGATCGTCAGCTCGACCGGTCTGCCCGCCGTGCCCACGAGCAGCGGCGCGGGTCCGGCCACCGGGTCCACCGGCCGGCCGCCGACCGCGACGATCGTGTCCCCGGCGCGCACCGCGACGCCGGGCGCGGCGAGCGGGGCCCGCGCCTCGGGGTCGGAGGTCTCCGAGGGGAGGATCCGGTCGATGCGCCAACTGCCGTCCTCGTGACGGGAGATGTCCGCCCCGAGGAGCCCCTGTGCCCGGTCTTGGCCGCTCCACCGGCCGCGTGGGGTGACGTAGGCGTGCGAGGTGCCGAGTTCGCCCTGCACCTCCCACAGCAGGTCGACGAGGTCGTCGTGGGTGGCGACCCGTTCCAGGACCGGCCGGTACCGGTCGAGGACCGCGTCCCAGTCGACACCGCCCAGGTCGGCACGCCAGAAGTTGTCCCGCATGAGGCGACCGGTCTCGTCGTACATCTGGCGCCACTCGGCGGCCGGGTCGACGGTCTGGCGCACCCGCGACAGGTCGACGGTGATGTTCGTGTCGCTCTCGTCGTCGTTCGAGGCACGCCGGTCGCTGGGGACGACCTTGAGTTTGCCGTCGGTCCACAGCAGGACCCGCTTGCCGTCGCCGGTGACGGTGAAGTGGTCGGCGTCGGCGGCGAGGTGCTCGATGCGCTGCTGGGCGAGGTCGTACCGCTCCAGTTCGGTCTTCGGGTCCGGGTCGTCCGGGGTGGCGCGGGAGGCGCCGAGCACGCCCCGGACGGGGTGGCGCAGCCACAGCAGTCCGTCCTTGGCGGCGCGCAGCCCGGAGTAGCGGGCGGCCTCGACGGGGAAGGGCACGATCCGGTCGGCGAGTCCGTCCAGGTCGATACGGGTACTGGGGGTGCCCTCGCTGTCGGGTGTCTCGTCCTTGTCGGGGGCCTCGAAGGGCCTGCCGTGGCGCTGCGGTCCGAAGGGGGACGGGGTCGTCGCGGCCAGGGTGATCAGATACGGCCGGGAGCCGCCGACGAAGGCCAGGTCGAAGACGTGCTCGTCGTAGACGGGGTCGAAGGCGCGGGCCGACAGGAAGGCGAGGTGCTTGCCGTCGAGGGTGAACGCGGGTGCGTAGTCCCGGAAGCGCAGCGGGGTCGCCTCGGTCACCGACAGGTCGGTGGTGTTGGCGAGCTTGAGCTGGCGCAGCGGGCGCGGTCCGGGGTGCGACCAGGCGAGCCAGGCCGAGTCGGGCGAGAAGACGAGGCCGGTGACCTCGCCGTCCTCGCTGCGGTCGACCTCGCGGACCTCGCCGCTCTCGCGCTCGACGAGCAGCACGCGCCCGTCGTGGGAGGCGACGGCGGCACGGCTGCCGTCGGGTGCCACGGCGAGGCCGAGGACCCGGCCGAGCGCGCCGGCGGCGAGCCGTCGGGGGGTGGCTCCGGGGGCGACGCCGGTGGCCGGGGCGAATTCGAGGGCGTCGTCGCCCTCCGCGTCGGTCACCCAGACCACGTGTTCCTCGCCCTCGGCGCGGAAGGTGCGGGGCAGCCGGGCGCGGACGCCCTGTTCGGCGGCGAGCGCGCGGGCCGGTCCGGCGCGGTGGGTGACCCAGTGGACGGCGCCGCGCACGGAGACCGCGCTGCCGCGCCCGGTGTGGTCGGGCGCGGCGGCGGAGAACCAGCGCGCGGCGCTCACGGGGTGCGGTTGCTGGTCGACGCGCTGGCCGCCGAGCCGGATGTCCAGCCGTCGCGGCTCGGCGCCGTCGAGGTCGTCCAGGAGCCACAGTTCACCGGCGGAGGAGTACACGACGCGGGTGCCGTCGGTGGCCGCGTGGCGGGCGTAGAAGGAGTCGACGGGCGTGTGGCGCCGCAGGTCGGATCCGTCGGCGAGGGAGGAGTACAGCGCCCCGACGTCCTCGTGGTCCGACAGGAAGGCGATCCGCTCGCCCACCCAGAAGGGGTATTCGAGGTTTCCGTCGATGTCCTCGTGCAGCCGGACGAACTCGCCGTCGCCGTCCCGGTCGATCCACAGCTTGCCGGCCGTGCCGCCCCGGTACCGCTTCCACCAGGCGGCCTCGCGCCCCATCGGGGCGGACAGCAGGACGACGCCGGGCGCGCCGTGGGCCACGTCGCCGACGGGACCGTACGGCAGGGTCGTCGCGGGGCCGCCGTCGAGCGGGACGGACCGTGCCCAGGTGCGGCGCAGGCTGGCCTGGCCCTGGGCGCTGAGGGCGAGTACCTGTCCGTCGGAGGTCCAGCCGCGCACCTGGGTCTTCGAACTGCCCCAGTACGTCAGGCGTCGGGAGGGTCCACCGGACAGGGAGGCGGCGTAGACCTCGGGGGCTCCGTCGCGTGTCGAGGTCCAGGCGACGGTCGTGCCGTCCGGGGAGACGCGCGGATGGCCGGCCGGTACGTTGTCGGCGCTGACCCGCCAGGCGCGGCCGCCGCCGTCCAGCGGGGCGGCCCAGATGTCGTCCTCGGCCGTGAAGACGACCAACTCGCCGTGCAGGTGCGGAAACCGGAGATACGCGGAGGGTGCGGACTCAGTCACCCGGTCACCCTATGCAGCCCACGCGTGCCCCGACAGGGGTTCGGATCACTTGATCCTTGTACGGCCCGGCAGGTCACTTGCCCTGCGAGGGCCAGCAGGTGGGGTCGCCCTTGCACCACATGGTCTTCGTCACGGTGACGGTGACGGTGGGGTTGGGTTGTCCGTTCGTGGGGTGGTAGGTGACCGGCGGGGTGGGCCCGTTGGTCGCACCGCAGTCGCCCAGGCCGGTGACGTGGAACCACTGCTTGCCGCCGACGGTGGCCCGCAGGTCGCCGCGTACGCAGGCGCCGTTGACCGCCCGGGTGACCTTTCCCTTGACGACGATGGCGCGGCCGTCGCCGGTCTGGCCCCGGCAGTCGACGGTCGCCACGGTGTTCTCCGTCGGCGAGGGCGTCTTCCCGGGTGTGGAGGCCTTGCCGGCGGTGCCGTAGTTGGCCGTGCAGGTCAGCCAGCGGACATCCACGTGCTGCCGTTCGAGTTGCCTGGTCGCCGTCTGGTCGGTCGTGTAGGCCACGGCGGCGGTGCTGAGTCCGTCCCCGGGCTGACACGCGGTCACCGTGAACACTCCGGCCGCGCCCAGCCCGAGGGCCATCAGAGTTCGCCCGCGCCCCGTCCGGCGCCTGATATGCCTCAAAGCCCCCATGCACGGCAGCGTGCCACCGCACGGCGATGCGCGATAGACCGCATGCGGCCATCGGGGGCACAACCACCCGAAGGAGTTGCCCGTCCCCGAGGCCGGGCGACGGACGAGTTCTTCGTCCCCCGGTCGGGCGGGCCCCGGGCCGCTCGTCAGCCGAGCAGCAGCAGCCATTCCTGGAGTTCCACGAGGTTGCCCTCGGGGTCCTTGAGGTGGGCGACGCGCATGCGGTCGGTCATGGGCGCCGGGCCGTGCAGCAGGACCGCGCCGCGCGAGACGACCTGCTCGCAGTAGGTGTCGAGGTCGTCCACCCGCAGCACCACCAGCGACCGGTGCCCGGTCACCACGTCGCCGAGCTCCCCCAGGACCTCCGCCATCATCGTGCGGTCCTGGAGTGCGATGCCCGCCGATCCGGCGACGGGACTGAACTTCTCGTACGGGCCCTCGGTGGCGCCCGACTGGGGCCTGAGGCCGAGGACTTCGGCGTAGAAGCGGTAGCAGGCGGCGAAGTCGGAGACGAGCAGCCGTACCTGGGCGAGTTCCATGAGTTCCCCGGTGGATGTGCGGGCGGTGGTCGGGTCGGGTCCGGCGGCGGTGGGTCAGGACCAGCGGCCGGTGCGGGCCAGCAGCAGTGCCGTGGCCACGGTCCCCGCCGTCGAGGTGCGCAGCACCGTGCGCCCCAGGTGGAACGTCTTCGCCCCGGCCTCGGTGAAGAGCGCGACCTCCTCGGGGGAGATCCCGCCCTCGGGGCCGACCACCAGGACGATCTCCCCGGAGCCGGGCAGCGCGGCCGTCGCGAAGGGTTCGGTGCCGAGGTCGGTGTCCTCGTGGAGTACGGCGGCGAGATCGGCTTTGGCGAGAAGTGCGGCAACCTGCTTGGTCGTCATCGCGTCCGCGACCTCCGGGAAGCGCACCCGGCGGGACTGCTTGCCCGCCTCCCGGGCGGTGGCGCGCCACTTGGTGAGCGCCTTCAGACCCCGCTCGCCCTTCCACTGCGTGATGCAGCGGGACGCGGCCCAGGGGACGATCGCGTCGACGCCGGTCTCGGTCATGGTCTCGACGGCCAGCTCGCCCCGGTCGCCCTTGGGCAGGGCCTGGACGACCGTGATGCGCGGCTCCTCGGCCGGTTCCTCGGCCACCGCTCCTCTTCGTACGATCAGCCGGTCCTTGCCCTCGGTGTCGAGGACCACGCAGTCCGCCCAGCGCCCGGCCCCGTCGGTGAGGACGACCTCCTCGCCGGGCTTCAGCCGCTTCACGGAGACGGCGTGCCGTCCCTCGGGGCCGTCGAGGACGTAGCGTCCGCCGCCGTCCGCGTCGAAGTGCTCGACCAGGAACACCGGTGCCGTCATCGGGCCGCTCCCTCTTCCGGGGTCTCCTCGGCGGCCGACAACGCTGTCTCGGCCGCCGTGATCTCGGCGATCAGTACCTCCACGAGCTGCCCGGCGGGCAGCTCGCGCGCCATGCGGTGGCCCTGTCCCGCCCACAGGGCCATGCCCTGCGCGTCGCCCGCCTTGGCCGCCGCCTTGCGCAGCGGCAGGGTGAGGTGGTGGATCTCGGGGTAGGCGGCGGGGGCGTACGGGCCGTGCTCACGCATGAAGCGGTTGGCGAGCCCGCGCGCCGGGCGTCCGGAGAAGGCCCGGGTGAGCTCGGTGCGGACGAAGAGGGGGTCGGTCAGCGCCTGCTTGTGCACGGCACTCGCGCCGGACTCGGGGGTGGCGAGGAAGGCGGTGCCGAGCTGGGCCGCGTTCGCGCCCGCGGCGAGGACGGCGGCGATCTGGCTGCCGCGCATGATGCCGCCGGCCGCGACGACCGGGATCCGCACGGTCTCGCGGACCTGCGCGACCAGGGAGAGCAGGCCGACGCCGGTGCCGTCCGTCTCCGGGTTGTCGCGGTGGGTGCCCTGGTGTCCGCCGGCCTCGATGCCCTGCACGACGACCGCGTCGGCGCCGGCCCGCTGGACGGCGAGGGCTTCCTCCGCGGTGGTGGCGGTGACCAGGGTGAAGGTGCCGGCACGGCGCAGCGAGTCGAGCACGTCCTTGCCGGGGACGCCGAAGTGGAAGGAGACCGCCGCCACCGGGTTGTCGAGGAGGACGGCGAGCTTGGCGTCGTAACCGTCGTCGCGGCCGCTGTCCGGGTCGCCGAGCTCGGTCTCGTACCAGGCGGCCTCACCGGCGAGCTGGTGGGCGTACACCTCGACGACGGCGGGGTCCGCGTGCTCGGGCTGCGGCAGGAAGAGATTGACGCCGAAGGGACGCCCGGTCAGCCCGCGCAGCTGCTTGATCTCCTGGTACATGCCGTCGGCCGTCTTGTACCCGGCGGCGAGGAATCCGAGACCGCCGGCCTCGGACACGGCGGCCGCGAGCTGCGGGAGGGAGACGCCGCCCGCCATGGGGGCCTGCACGATCGGATACGGGAAGAGATCGGTCAGCGCGGTGGACATGACGGCATGTTGTCACGTCCCCAGGGCAAGTCCGAATCCGGCCGTCGGCCCGGCACGGGCCACCGGGACGGTCGGACGCGGGGTGGCACGGCCACCCCGCGTCCGTCCTGGATCAGCGGCCGTTGAAGGCGTCCTTCAGCCGGGAGAAGAGCCCCTGCTGACCGGGCTGGAACTGACCGGTGGGCCGCTCCTCGCCGCGCAGTATGGCGAGCTCGCGCAGCACCCGCTCCTGCTCCGCGTCGAGCTTGGTCGGCGTGGTGACCTCGACGTGCACGATGAGGTCGCCACGGCCGCCGCCGCGCAGGTGGGTGACGCCCCGGCCGTGCAGCGGGATCGACTGGCCGGACTGCGTGCCCGGACGGATGTCGACCTCCTCCAGGCCGTCGAGCGTCTCCAGCGGCACCTTCGTGCCGAGGGACGCCGCGGTCATCGGGAGGGTGACCGTGCAGTGCAGGTCGTCGCCGCGCCGCTGGAACGTCGAGTGCGGCAGTTCGTGGATCTCGACGTACAGGTCGCCTGCGGGGCCGCCACCGGGGCCGACCTCGCCCTCGCCCGCGAGCTGGATCCGCGTGCCGTTGTCCACACCGGCCGGGATCTTGACCGTCAGGGTGCGACGGGACCGGACCCGGCCGTCGCCCGCGCACTCGTGGCACGGGGTCGGGACCACGGTGCCGAAGCCCTGGCACTGCGGACACGGCCGTGAGGTCATGACCTGGCCGAGGAAGGACCGCGTCACCTGGGACACCTCGCCGCGACCGCGGCACATGTCACAGGTCTGCGCGGAGGTCCCGGGCGCGGCGCCTTCGCCGTTGCAGGTGGCGCAGACGACGGCCGTGTCGACCTGGATGTCCTTCGTGGTGCCGAAGGCCGCCTCGTCGAGCTCGATCTCCAGCCGGATCATGGCGTCCTGGCCGCGGCGGGTGCGCGAGCGCGGTCCGCGCTGCGACGCCGTGCCGAAGAAGGCGTCCATGATGTCGGAGAAGTTCCCGAAGCCGCCCGCGCCGAAGCCGCCGGCGCCACCGCCGCCCTGCTGGGACAGCGGGTCGCCACCGAGGTCGTAGACCTGCTTCTTCTGCGGGTCCGACAACACCTCGTACGCGGCGTTGATCTCTTTGAACCGCTCCTGCGTCTTCGGATCGGGATTGACGTCCGGGTGCAGCTCGCGAGCGAGCCTCCTGAACGCCTTCTTGATCTCGTCCTGGGACGCGTCGCGGCGCACGCCGAGTACGGCGTAGTAGTCCGTGGCCACTTAAGACTCCGCCAGGATCTGTCCGACGTACCGTGCCACCGCTCGTACCGCTCCCATCGTTCCCGGGTAATCCATGCGGGTCGGGCCGACCACGCCGAGTTTGGCTACTGCCTCGCCGCCCGAACCGTAGCCGACGGAGACCACGGACGTGGAGTTGAGTCCCTCGTAAGCGTTCTCGTGCCCGATTCGCACGGTCATGCTCGAATCCCCGGCCTCTCCAAGCAACTTGAGGAGCACGACCTGCTCCTCCAGCGCTTCGAGCACCGGCCGGATGGTGAGAGGGAAGTCATGTCCGAAACGGGTGAGATTGGCGGTACCGCCGATCATCAGCCGCTCCTCGGTCTCCTCGACGAGTGTCTCCAGCAGTGTGGAGAGCACCGTCGAGACCGTACCCCGGTCCTCCGACTCGAAGGCGTCCGGGAGGTCCTGGACGAGCTGTGGGACGTCCGCGAAGGGGCGTCCCGCGACCCGGCTGTTGAGCCGGGCGCGCAGATCCGCCAGCGAGGTCTCGCCGAACGGAACCGGACAGTTGATCATGCGCTGCTCGACCCGGCCGGTGTCCGTGATGAGCACGAGCATCACCCGCGCGGGGGCGAGCGACAGCAGCTCCACATGGCGCACGGTCGAGCGGGTCAGCGAGGGGTACTGCACGACGGCGACCTGGCGGGTGAGCTGCGCGAGCAGCCGCACCGTCCGTCCGACGACGTCGTCGAGGTCGACGGCGCCGTCCAGGAAGTTCTGGATGGCCCGCCGCTCGGGCGCGGTCATCGGCTTGACGCCGGCGAGCTTGTCGACGAAGAGCCGGTATCCCTTGTCCGTGGGGATGCGTCCGGCACTGGTGTGCGGCTGGGCGATGTAGCCCTCGTCCTCCAGGGCCGCCATGTCGTTGCGGACGGTCGCCGGGGATACCCCCAGCCGGTGCCGCTCGGTGAGCGCCTTGGAACCGACCGGTTCCTCGGTGCCCACGTAGTCCTGGACGATGGCGCGGAGCACCTCGAGCCTGCGTTCACTGAGCATCGCGCACACCTCCAGAAATCGACTCGGTGGTCTTCGTGGCCTTCGTGGCTTTCGTCTGGCACTCAGCACACGGGAGTGCCAGCGTTCCCCGGCCCAGTGTACGGCGGTGAGGCACGACCCCGGCAAGGGCGGGCCTGCGATGTCGTGCACGGCACCCGGTCACCGCTAGCGTCGCCGCATGAGGCTGACTTGGGAAGAGCTGGGGTGGGAAAGGGTGGCGCCCCGGGTCGGGCGGCGTCGGCTTCCGGACTGGGACTGCACGGTCGGGCTGGTCGTCGGCGAGGGCGCGGCGCTGATGATCGACGCCGGGTCGAGCCTCGCGGAGGGCGCGCGGTTGCGCCGGGAGGCGCAGGCCGCCGCCGGACACCGTGTGACGCTTCTCGCGCTCACCCACCCGCATTTCGACCATGTCTTCGGCGCCGCGGCGTTCGCGGGCGCGGAGCTGTTCGTCGCGGGCGGCTCGGCGGAGGTGTACGAGAACGGCCGCGGGGAGCTGTGCGCGGACGCGGTGCGCAACGGCCTCGACCCGCGGGCGGCGGAGGAGGCGGCCGACACCCTCGTACGTCCCCGGCGGTACGTCCGGGACACCTGCGACCTGGAGCTCGGCGGCGGCGTGGAGGTCCGGCTGGTGCGGACGGGTGAGGGCCACACCGCCCACGACCTCGTGGTCGTCGTGCCGGGCGACCCGACGGTGGTGTTCTGCGGCGACCTGGTCGAGGAGTCCGGCGAGCCGCAGGCGGGCCCCGACGCCGTACCGTCGCGCTGGCCCGCGGCCCTGGACCGGCTGCTCGCCCTCGGCGGGGAGGACGCGCGGTACGTACCCGGCCACGGGGCGGTCGTGGACGCCGCGTTCGTGCGCGCCCAGCGGGACGCCCTGGCCGCGCGTTTCGGCGTGGCGGGTTCCGGCGTGTCGCGGTGATCACCGCCGGGCTTCTCCTATCGTCATCCGAATGCGCCAGTACTCTCCGGACCTGACCCCGCCGTGGAAGAAGCCCAAGCCCGTGCCCGAGGTCCCGGCGGACCCGGGTCTGGTGGTCGAGGAACCCGGCACCGGCTTCTGCGGCGCGGTGATCCGCTGCGAGGCGGGCACGGTGACCCTGGAGGACCGCTTCGGCAAGCACCGGGTGTTCCCGCTGGAGCCGCGCGGGTTCCTGCTGGAGGGCAGGGTGGTGACGCTGGTGCGCCCGTCCGCCGCCGCTCCCGCACGCCCCGGCCGTACGGCGTCCGGCTCGGTGGCGGTGCCGGGCGCCCGCGCGCGGGTCGCGCGGGCCGGACGCATCTACGTCGAGGGCCGCCACGACGCCGAACTGGTCGAGCGGGTCTGGGGCGACGACCTGCGCGTCGAGGGCGTCGTCGTGGAGTACCTGGAGGGCGTCGACGACCTCCCGGCGATCGTCGCCGCGTTCGATCCGGGCCCGGACGCCCGGCTCGGCGTCCTCGTCGACCACCTGGTCCCGGGTTCGAAGGAGTCCCGGATCGCCGAGGCGGTCACGAGCGAGCACGCCCTGGTGCTCGGCCACCCGTACATCGACGTCTGGGAGGCCGTGAAGCCGTCCTCCGTGGGCATCCCGGGCTGGCCCCGGGTCCCGCGCGGCCAGGACTGGAAGACGGGCGTGTGCCGGGCCCTGGGCTGGCCGGAGAACACCGGCGCGGCCTGGCAGCACATCCTGTCCCGGGTGCGCTCCTACAAGGACCTGGAGCCGGAACTCCTGGGCCGGGTGGAGGAGCTGATCGACTTCGTCACGGCTCCGGAGTGACGCGCGGGCCGGCAGCCTTCCGGATCCGCCGGCGGTGGCCCTTCATGTCGGGGCCGCCTGCCGCCGCACCCGCCCGCCCGGCCGTTCGCTCCCGGTGGCCCGCGTCGTCCGGCGAGCCCGGGTACGACAGCGGCTTTTCCTCGCGTCCGAACCACAGCTCGGGCGCCCACTGCCGCAGGGCCTTCTCGTACCCCTTGTGGGAGTACCCGATGTCGACGCGGTAGCGAAGCCGGGGCAGGCCCGGCCGGATCGGATCCGTGTCACGGACGAACTTCCACAACAGCGGATCGTCGCGGTCGATCTCGCCCTGCGGGCACAGTTCGAGCGTGAAGACCAGGCTTTTGCTGCCGCGGGCCCAGTAGATGCCCGCACCGGCCAGCGAGTCCCAGCGGATCAGCGCGGTCTCGCCGCCCCGCAGCCACCAGAACCCGGTCGAGTCCAGCGCGATGGTCCAACGGCGGGCCCGCCAGCGGGAGACAAAAAGCCCCACACCGCCAGTCCCTACCGCCAGGAACAGGGCGATCGGTATCCAGAAGAGTCCGGGTGGGTTGTCCTGGACAGCGAGCCGGGCCAAGGCGACACCCAACGCCCCAACCGCGACGTACCCCACCACCAGCGGCAGCGCCCAGAGGAGCCGTCGTACCCCGTACCGAACGACGGTCGCGTCCTCGTCCGGCCGCCTGTCCATGATCATGGACAGGGACCGTAGGCGAACTGGCGTTCAGTCCACCAGATCCCGGACGACGGCGTCCGCCAGCAGCCGCCCGCGCAGGGTGAGAACGGCGCGCCCGGCGTCGTACGGACCGGTTTCGAGGAGTCCTTCGGACAGGGCGCGGCGGGAGGCCGCGAGCCCGTCGGGGCGGAGCAGGGAGAGCGGGCAGCCCTCGCGCAGCCGCAGTTCGAGGAGGATGCGCTCGACCCGGCGGTCCTCGTCGGAGAGGAGCTCACGCCCCGCGCCCGGCGAGCGGCCCGAGGCCAGCGCGGCCGCGTAGGCCCCCGGATGTTTCACGTTCCACCAGCGAACACCGCCCACGTGGCTGTGCGCGCCGGGGCCCGCTCCCCACCAGTCGGCACCGCGCCAGTAGAGCTCGTTGTGCAGACAGCGCCCGGCCTCCGACGTGGCCCAGTTCGACACCTCGTACCAGTCGAAGCCCGCCGCCGACATCACCTCGTCCGCGATGAGATAGCGGTCCGCGTGCACGTCGTCGTCCGTCATGGGGACCTCGCCGCGGCGGATGCGGCGCGCCAGCTGCGTGCCCTCCTCGACGATGAGCGCGTACGCGGAGATGTGGTCAGGACCGGCGCCCAGGGCCGCTTCGAGCGACGCCCGCCAGTCGTCGTCCGACTCTCCCGGGGTGCCGTAGATCAGATCCAGGTTCACATGTGCGAAGCCGGCCGCGCGGGCCTCGGCGACACAGGCCTCGGGGCGGCCGGGGGTGTGCGTGCGGTCGAGCACCTTCAGGACGTGCTGCCGGGCGCTCTGCATGCCGAAGGAGATCCGGTTGAAGCCTCCGGCGCGCAGCGTCGCGAGGTACTCGGGGTCGACCGACTCCGGGTTCGCCTCGGTCGTGATCTCCGCGTCGTCCGCGAGCCCGAACTCGTCGCGGATCGCCCCCAGCATCCGTACGAGGTCGTCGGCGGCCAGCAGCGTGGGCGTGCCGCCTCCGACGAAGACCGTGCGGACGGGACGCGGGTCGTCACCCAGGACCTTGCGGGCGAGGCGGACCTCGTCGGTCAGGGTGTCCGCGTAGTTGTCGCGGGAGGCGAGCACACCGCCGCTGCCCCGCAGCTCGGTCGCCGTGTAGGTGTTGAAGTCGCAGTAGCCGCAGCGGGTCGCGCAGTACGGCACATGGAGGTAGAACCCGAGGGGCCGCTCGGCCGCCCCGTCCAGGGCGTGCGCGGGCAGCGCCCCGTCGTCGGGGACGGGCTCACCGTCGGGAAGTGCGGAAGGCATGCGTTCCATTGTCCAGTACGGGCGGCGCGCACGGTTCCGTCCGTCGCCCGGACCGGCCCTCACCTGCCCGAAACGGGACGGCCAGGTGCCTCGCACGCGTGCTGCGGGGGCAGGCACGGGAAGCGCTCCGGGGCACACGGCACGGGCGGGCGGGGGCAGGCGCCGGGCGCGGAGGGACTGGGCGCGGGCCTCGCACCAGCTGGGCGCGCGGCCTGGCCCGGGGCGGGGTACGGGCCTCGTCCTGGACGGGGTACGCGGCACGCACCCGCGAGGTACCGGCCTCGCCCCGGGCGGGGCACGGAACGCGCTGGACCGGTGCTGGGCGGGCAGGCCGGGGGCTACTCCGCCTGGAGCACCAGCAGGGCCATGTCGTCCTCCGGCGGGCGGGTGCCGAACGCGTGGACCAGCCCGCGGATCCGTTCCGCGATCAGCTCGGCGTTCAGGCCCGCGCAGCCCGCGAGGGCCTGCGCGAGACCGTCGTCGTCGTCGAACTGGCGGGAGCCGTCGCGCCGCTCCGTCACTCCGTCGGTGACGCACAGCAGCGTGTCCCCGGGGTACAGCTCGAAGGAGTCGGAGGTGTATTCGGGGTCCTCGAAGACGCCGAGCAGGGTCTGCGGCCTGGCCATCTCCCGTACGTCGCCGTCGGGGCCCAGCAGCAGCGGCAGCGGATGGCCCGCCGAGGCCAGCGTGCAGCGCACTCCGCCGTCGAAGGGGACCAGCTCGCCGTAGAGCATGGACAGGAAGCGCGTCTGCGGGCCGAGGTCGCTGCCGAGCCCCGGCCCTCCGGCGGCCACGAGCGCGCGGGCCGCCGCGTCCGCGACCTCCGTCGCGTCGTCGAGGAGGAGCTGGTTGAGGCGGTCGAGGACGTCCGCGACGTCGTAGCCCTCGCGGGCCAGCAGCCGCAGCCAGGGCCGGGCCAGACCGATCACGACGGCGGCCTCGGGGCCCTTGCCCTGCACATCGCCGACGGCGAAGCACCAGCGCCCGTCGCCGGCCGGGAACACGTCGTAGAAGTCGCCGCTCGGACCGCCCTTGTCGAGCGGCTCGTAGACGAGGGCGCTGCGCACCCCGGGAATCTCGGCGACCGCGCCCGGCAGCAGTCCGCGCTGCAGGACCCGGCTGATGGTGGCCTGGCGCGCGTACTGGCGGGCCGCGCCGATGGCGAGGGCGATCCGGCGGCTGAGGTCCTCGACGAGCCCGGTGACCTCGTCCGGGAAGCCGGGCAGTCCGGCGCGCCCGATGACGAGCGTGCCCAGCGGCCGGCCGCCCGCGATGAGCCGGTACGCCAGCGCCGCCCCGCTCGCCCCGCGCGCACCCAGCGCCTCGCCGGGCCAGGGCACCGGGACGGCACGGGACCGCACCGCGTCGGGCAGCCGCGGCGGGTCCTCCTCCAGGGAGCGGCGCAGTCCCTCGACGAGGTTCTCGCTGCCGTGCCAGACGCGGGCGAGACGGGGTCCGAGGGCGAGGCCGAGTCCGCCCGCCCGGTCGGTGGCCTCGTCCTCCAGCCACACGGCGCACCAGTCGGCGAGGCGCGGGACGAGCAGTTGCCCGGCGAGCGCGGCGACCAGATCCTCGTCGAGCTGCCCGGCGAGCAGGTCGGAGGCCTCGGCGAGGAAGGAGAGCGCTCCCCGGTCGAGCCAGTCGTGAGCCCGCGCGGTGCTCCGGATCGCCCCGGGGCCGGAGATCGCGGGACGCGGCTCGCCGTCGGCCCCCGTCGAGTACCCCGGAGCCCACCCCTCGGCGTACCCGACGGCTCCGGCCCGCTCCACCCCGCCGTTCCCGCCCATCCCGCCCACCGCGCCCACCGCGCCCGTGAGTCGGTCGGCGTCCGCGAACCCGCCGGGACCGGGAAGGCCGCCGGGGCCCGCGAACCCGCCGGGACCGGGGAGCCCGCCGGTGCCCGCGAACCCCCTGGTGCCGGGGAGCCCGTCCGCGTCGGCGAACGGGCCCGCCCGGCGCGCGTCGACCGCGTCGGCGAAGACGTACGTCCCGGGCACCGCTCCGGCGCCCCCGTCGTCCAGCAGCCTCGACCACACCGTCTTGACGCCCGGACGGTAGGTGATCCCCCAGGCCTCGGAGAGCGCGGAGACGAGGCGCAGGCCCCGCCCGTACTCCGGTGTCCCGTAGGGGGGTTCGGCGCCGTCGTCCCGTATGGCCCGCGAGGGGTGGTGATCGGAGACCTCGACGACCAGCGGGCCGGGCGGGCCGCCGGCCGGGCACTCCAGACGGCACAGCAGCTCGACGTCGGTGCCCGCGTGCACGACGGCGTTGGTGACGAGCTCGCTGACCACCACGGCGGCGTCCTCGGTGAGCCGGTCGTCGATGATCTCGGAGCCGGGCAGGGCCAGTTCGGCCCAGCTCACGAGCGTGTCGCGGAGGAACCGGCGAGCGGCTCCGGGGGCGAGCGGGGTACCCGGCAACGAGGTACGTGACACGAGGTCCTGGCCGACGCGGTGCTGTTCGGGCGCGTCCGGGGCGCACGCCATGGATTCCCGTTGCGTCGGAATGGCCCCCACTGTGCGGCTCCCTGGGCAGTTCGGACGAATACACCTCGGACGATGCGGCCAGGGTGACAGACTGGCGGCGCCCATAAGCACCGAGTCACCGAAGTGGGCCGCCATGAGTGGGAACAGTGGTATGCATGTGCCCGAGGACGGACAGATTCGAGCATCCGGTCCGCGTCCACCGCTCGCCGCGACGACCCCGGCGCGAGGCCGCCCGGCGCAGCAAGGAGCGGCACCGAGCGACGGCTTCGGCGAAGGGCCCGGGGCGACACCCGGCGCCGGAGCGGCAGGCCCCGGGGAACCGCGGACCGAGCGGGGCACCGTCATCATGAGCGCTGAGGCAACGACCGACGAGCGCGCCAGCATCCTCCTGGTCGACGACATGGAGGACAACCTGGTCGCGCTGGAGGCCGTCCTGGGATCCCTCAACGAGCCGCTGGTGCGCGCGCGTTCGGGCGAGGAGGCGGTTCAGGCCCTGCTGCGGCAGCGGTTCGCGGTCGTCCTGCTCGACATCAGGATGCCGGGCATGGACGGATTCGAGACGGCCGCGAACATCAAGCGGCTCGACCGGACCAAGGACGTGCCCATCATCTTCCTGACGGGCACGGACGCCGACGCGGGCTACGCCTTCCGCGGCTACGCGACCGGAGCCGCGGACTATCTGACGAAGCCGTTCGACCCGTGGGTCCTGCGCGCCAAGGTCACCGTCTTCCTCGACCTGCACCGCAAGAACCGGCAACTGGAGCGGCTGCTCGCCCGCGAACAGGTCCGGTTCGACGAACTCGCCGACCACCTCGGGAGGATGAGGACACACCTCGCGCCCGGCAGCCGCCCGGACCCGGCCGAACTCCTCGACCGGGTAGGGCAGATGGAGAGACTGCTGGGGACGATGCGGCGGAGGCGGGAGACGTAGGAGCCGTGCGGGGCCCTCCGCTCGATCGCGGAGGGCCCCGCACGGCCGCCCTGATACGCGCCTGGGGCCGCGGGCCGGGGGCTACGCCTCGCGGGTTCCCGCGTACATCTCGTCGATCAGGTGCTTGTACTCCCGCTCGACGACCGGGCGCTTCAGCTTCAGGCTCGGGGTGATCTCGCCGTGCTCGACGTCCAGGTCGCGGGGCAGCAGACGGAACTTCTTGATGGTCTGCCAGCGCTGCAGGCCCCCGTTGAGCTCCTTCACGTAGCCCTCGACCATGGCGACCGTGGCGGGCGCCGCGACGACCTCGGCGTACGACTTGCCCGCCAGGCCGTTGTCCTTCGCCCACTCCAGGATGGACGGCTCGTCGAGGGCGATGAGCGCGGTGCAGAAGTTCCGGTCGGCGCCGTGCACGAGGATGTTGGAGACGTACGGACAGACGGCCTTGAACTGGCCCTCGGCCTCGGCGGGCGAGATGTACTTGCCGCCCGAGGTCTTGATGAGGTCCTTCTTGCGGTCGGTGATCCGCAGGTAGCCGTCCGGGGACAGCTCGCCGATGTCGCCGGTGTGGAACCAGCCGTCGGCCTCCAGCACCTCGGCGGTCTTCTCGGGCAGCCCGTGGTAGCCCTCCATGATGCCGGGGCCGCGCAGCAGGATCTCGCCGTCGTCCGCGATGCGCACCTCGGTGCCGGGCAGCGGCTTGCCGACCGTACCGGTGCGGTAGGCCTCGCCCGGGTTCACGAAGGAGGCGGCGGAGGACTCGGTGAGTCCGTAGCCCTCCAGGATGTGGATGCCGGCGCCGGCGAAGAAGTAGCCGATCTCGGGTGCGAGCGCGGCGGAGCCGGAGACACAGGCGCGCAGGTTGCCGCCGAAGGCCTCGCGGATCTTGGCGAAGACGAGCGCGTCGGCGACCTTGTGCTTGGCGCCGAGCGCGAAGGGCACGGACGCCGAGCCGGTGCGGCGGAAGTTGTCCTGGCTGGCCTTCGCGTACTCGCGGGAGACCTCGGCGGCCCACTGGAAGATCTTGTACTTGGCGCCACCGCCGGCCCGCGCCTTGGCCGCGACCCCGTTGTAGACCTTCTCGAAGATGCGCGGCACGGCCGCCATGTAGGTCGGCCGCACCACCGGCAGATTCTCGATGATCTTGTCCACCCGGCCGTCGACGGCGGTGACGTGCCCGACCTCGATCTGGCCGGAGGTGAGCACCTTGCCGAAGACGTGCGCGAGCGGCAGCCACAGGTACTGGACGTCGGCCTGGCTGACCAGGCCGGTCGCGGCGATCGCCTTCGCCATGTACGACCAGTTGTCCTGCGGCAGCCGGACGCCCTTGGGGCGGCCGGTGGTGCCGGAGGTGTAGATGAGGGTCGCGAGCTGGTCGGCGGTGATCGCGCCGACGCGCTCCTTGATCAGCTCGGGGTGCTTCTCCAGGTACGCGGTACCGCGCGCCTCCAGCTCGGTCAGCGTGAGGACCCAGTCGTCGGTCTCCACGCCCTGCGGGTCGATGACGATGACACGCGTGAGCTCGGGAAGCTCCGCGCGCTTCTCACGGGCCTTGGCGAGCTGCGCCGCGTCCTCCGCGATGAGCACCCTGCTCGCCGAGTCGGAGAGGATGAACGCCGACTCCTCGGCGTTGGTCTGCGGATACACGGTCGTGGTGGCCGCGCCCGCGCAGAGGATGCCGAGGTCGGCCAGGATCCACTCGACCCGGGTCGAGGAGGCGAGCGCGACGCGCTGCTCCGGCTCCACTCCGAGTTCGATCAGACCGGCCGCGACGGCGTAGACCCGCTCGGCGGCCTGCGCCCAGGTCAGCGACTTCCACTCGTCCGGGCCCTCGCCCGAGGCCGGTACCGGGTACCGGTATGCCTCGGCGTCGGGTGTGGCCGCCACCCGCTCCAGGAAGAGGGCCGCGACGGACGGCGGACGGTTCTCGATCAAAGTCTGTGTGTCGCTCACGACATCCTCCGGGGCCCGCGGCAGTGCGGCTGGCTCAATTGCGGCTGTTGTTTAACTCGCGAGTAACTACCGAGCGAGATCAGACTAGAGCGCGTCCGGCCGGTGCGTAAGAGGCGACGGCCCGTCTCTTCCTCCAGGACACACCCAGGAGACAAGCACAGGGCCCGCCGCGCCGAAGCGCGACGGGCCCTGAATTGCGGCAATCGGAGCGGCTACTTCTTGCCCTTGGCCGCGGGGCCGCTGTCGTCGCTGGACAGCACGGCGATGAAGGCCTCTTGCGGAACCTCCACAGAGCCCACCATCTTCATCCGCTTCTTGCCTTCCTTCTGCTTCTCCAGCAGCTTCCGCTTACGCGAGATGTCACCGCCGTAGCACTTGGCGAGGACGTCCTTGCGGATGGCGCGGATGGTCTCGCGGGCGATGACCCGTGAGCCGACGGCCGCCTGGATCGGCACCTCGAAGGCCTGCCGCGGGATCAGCTCGCGCAGCTTGGCGACCAGCCGGACGCCGTACGCGTACGCCGCGTCCTTGTGCGTGACCGCCGAGAAGGCGTCGACCTTGTCGCCGTGCAGCAGGATGTCGACCTTGACCAGGCTGGAGGCCTGCTCGCCGGTGGGCTCGTAGTCGAGCGAGGCGTAGCCGCGGGTCTTCGACTTCAGCTGGTCGAAGAAGTCGAAGACGATCTCGGCGAGCGGCAGGGTGTAGCGGATCTCGACCCGGTCCTCGGAGAGGTAGTCCATGCCGAGCAGGGTGCCGCGCCGGGTCTGGCACAGCTCCATGATCGCGCCGATGAACTCCGAGGGCGCGAGGATGGTCGCCCGCACGACAGGCTCGAACACCTTGTCGATCTTGCCCTCGGGGAACTCGCTCGGGTTGGTGACGACGTGCTCGCTGCGGTCCTCCATCTCGACCCGGTAGACCACGTTCGGCGCGGTCGCGATCAGGTCGAGCCCGAACTCGCGCTCCAGCCGCTCACGGATCACGTCGAGGTGCAGCAGCCCGAGGAAACCGACGCGGAAACCGAAGCCCAGCGCCGCCGACGTCTCCGGCTCGTACACCAGCGCGGCATCGTTGAGCTGGAGCTTGTCCAGGGCGTCACGGAGCTCGGGGTAGTCGGACCCGTCCAGCGGATACAGGCCCGAGAAGACCATGGGCTTGGGGTCCTTGTACCCGCCGAGCGCCTCGGTCGCACCCTTGTGCAGGGTGGTGATCGTGTCACCGACCTTGGACTGACGGACGTCCTTCACGCCGGTGATGATGTAGCCCACCTCACCGACACCGAGCCCGTCGGCCGCCTTCATCTCCGGGGCCGAGACCCCGATCTCCAGCAGCTCGTGCGTGGCTCCGGTGGACATCATCCGGATCCGCTCGCGCTTGTTGAGCTGCCCGTCGATGACACGCACGTACGTCACGACACCGCGGTAGGAGTCGTAGACCGAGTCGAAGATCATCGCGCGGGCGGGGGCGTCCTGGACGCCGATCGGGGCGGGGATCTCGGCGACGACCTTGTCGAGCAGCGCCTCGACCCCGAGGCCCGTCTTGGCGGAGACCCTGAGAACGTCCTCGGGGTCGCAGCCGATGAGGTTGGCGAGCTCCTCGGAGAACTTCTCCGGCTGGGCGGCCGGCAGGTCGATCTTGTTCAGTACCGGGATGATCCTGAGGTCGTTCTCCATCGCCAGGTAGAGGTTGGCGAGAGTCTGCGCCTCGATGCCCTGGGCCGCGTCGACCAGCAGGACCGTGCCCTCACAGGCCGCGAGGGACCGGGACACCTCGTACGTGAAGTCGACGTGCCCGGGGGTGTCGATCATGTTGAGGATGTGGGTCCTGCCCGGGTCCTCGGTCGACGCCCAGGGCAGCCGGACCGCCTGGGACTTGATCGTGATGCCGCGCTCGCGCTCGATGTCCATACGGTCGAGGTACTGAGCACGCATCTGCCGCGCGTCGACCACCCCCGTGAGCTGGAGCATGCGGTCGGCGAGCGTGGACTTGCCGTGGTCGATGTGCGCGATGATGCAGAAATTGCGAATCAGAGCCGGGTCGGTACGGCTCGGCTCGGGCACATTGTTAGGGGTCGCGGGCACGCAGGGTCCTGTCTCTTGAGGCGCCTGTCGCCTCGGGTCGGATCGATACGTAGGTTCCATGGTCCCACGCGCGGGGAGCTGCGACCGGTTTGGGCCGCGCGAGCGGGGTCCGCCGCGCCCCGGTCCGGGGGCCTCCCTACGAGGGCGGACGGCCGGTTTGGGCCGGTCGTACGGGGACTGGTAGCCTGGGTAGCTGTGTCTCGTGCCCTCTCAGCAGGAGACGCACCCAAGAAAATCAAACGGCGAGTGAGACGTGCTGTCTCGCGCGCCTGAACCTGTAAAGGCTCATTCGTGGCGAACATCAAGTCCCAGATCAAGCGGATCAAGACCAACGAGAAGGCCCGGCTGCGCAACAAGGCCGTCAAGTCTTCTCTGAAGACCGCGATCCGCAAGGCCCGCGAGGCGTCTGCCGCGGGTGACGTCGAGAAGGCCACCGAGTACACGCGCGCCGCGTCGCGCGCTCTCGACAAGGCCGTCTCGAAGGGCGTCATCCACAAGAACCAGGCCGCCAACAAGAAGTCGGCGCTTGCTTCGAAGGTCGCCGCCCTCCAGGGCTGAGTCGGCTGAGCCCTCCGGGGCTCGACCCCTGACTTGACCGTCGGCCGGACCCGAGCAGGCCCTCTCTCCCGCTCCCGACCGACACCCCGGATTCACGCACGATCTGCGTTCGCCACGCGGGCGTGAATCCAAAAGCTCGCGCCGAAGGCCCCGCCCCTCCCTCCCCGGGAGAACGAGCGGGGCCTTCGTTGTGCGGTGTCCGTGCCGGCGCTGGTACCTGTGCCGACGTCGGCGACGTCCGAGGAATTCGGCCCGTCCGGCCCGGCCCGCGGCTAACGCCGACCGGAGCGAGCTGCGGCCTTCGTTGTGCGGTGTCCGTGCCGGCGCTGGTACCTGTGCCGACGTCGGCGACGTCCGAGGAATTCGGCCCGTCCGGCCCGGCCCGCGGCTAACGCCGACCGGAGCGAGCTGCGGCCTTCGTTGTGCGGTGTCCGTGCCGGCGCTGGTACCTGTGCCGACGTCGGCGACGTCGATGGAATCCGGCCCGTCCGGCCCGGCCCGCGGCTAACGCCGACCGGAGCGAGCTGCGGCCTTCGTTGTGCGGTGTCCGTGCCGGCGCTGGTACCTGTGCCGACGTCGGCGACGTCGGAGGAATCCGGCCCGTCCGGCCCGGCCCGCGGCTAACGCCGACCGGAGCGAGCTGCCCGCGCGACGGCCACGACCGCCTTCTCCAGGGCGTACTCGGGATCGTCCCCGCCGCCCTTGACCCCGGCGTCCGCCGCCGCGACGGCCGTGAGCGCCATGGCGACCCCGTCCGGCGTCCAGCCCCGCATCTGCTGCCGCACCCGATCGATCTTCCAGGGCGGCATCCCGAGCTCACGGGCCAGATCGGCGGGCCTGCCGCCCCGCGCGGAGGACAGCTTTCCGATCGCCCGCACCCCCTGCGCGAGCGCGCTGGTGATCAGGACGGGAGCCACCCCGGTCGACAGCGACCAGCGGAGCGCCTCCAGCGCCTCAGCGGCCCGCCCCTCCACGGCCCGGTCGGCCACGGTGAAGCTGGATGCCTCGGCCCGCCCGGTGTAGTACCGCCCGACGACCGCCTCGTCGATCGTCCCCTCGATATCCGCGGTCAGCTGCGACACGGCGGCCGCCAGCTCCCGCAGATCGCTCCCGATGGAGTCCACCAGCGCCTGGCAGGCCTCCGGGGTGGCCGCCCGGCCCAGCGCCCGGAACTCGCTCCGCACGAACGCCAGCCGGTCCGCCGGCTTCGTCATCTTGGGACACGCCACCTCCCGCGCCCCCACCTTGCGCGCGGCGTCGAGCAGCCCCTTGCCCTTGGCCCCGCCCGCGTGCAGGAGCACCAGGGTGATCTCCTCGGCGGGCGCCCCCAGATACGCCTTGACGTCCTTGATCGTGTCGGCCGACAGATCCTGCGCGTTGCGTACGACCACGACCTTGCGCTCGGAGAAGAGCGAGGGGCTCGTCAGCTCGGCGAGCGTGCCCGGCTGCAACTGATCCGGGGCGAGGTCCCGTACATCCGTGTCGGCGTCGGCGGCCCTGGCGGCGGCCACCACCTCCTGCACGGCACGGTCGAGCAGGAGATCCTCCTGGCCCACTGCCAGCGTGACAGGGGCGAGAGGGTCGTCTTGTGCGGTCTTCTTGGCCATCTCGGAAAGCATCCCACGCGCCACTGACAACACGTGCCGCAAGCAGCGTCCCTCGCCCGAGCCCCGGCCGGGGCTCGGGCGAGGCCGGGGTCGGGGCTCGGGCCGGGGTAGGGCCCAGACCGGGGCCGGGCCGGGGTCGGGCCGGGGTCGGGGCCAGACCGGGGCCGGGCCGGGGTCGGGGCCAGGGTCGGGCCGGGGCCAGGGCTCGGGTCGGGGCCAAGCCTGGCCAGGCCGGGGCCGATGCCAGGCCTGAGCCTGAGCCGAGGCCTGGCGTCCTATCACTGGATCAGGCGCCCTAGCTGGATGGCCGGGGCCAGGCCAGTGTCCAGGCCAAGGCCAGTGCCAAGCCCGCTCAGCCCGGGCTACGGCTCCTCGTGCCAGCCGTCCCACTCCGCCGCGAACTCGTCCAGTTCCTTGCGGTCCAGCCGTGCCTCGGGATCCGTCAGCACCACCAGCCACTGCGCGTCCTCGGCATCGTCCTCGCCCGCCAGTGCGTCCCGGACGAGTTGCGGCTCCTCGGCGAGCCCGAACCGGTCACCGACGGCCTCCGCCGCCTCTTCCGCGGCATCACGGTCGGGCAGCACAAGTACATGTCTCACATTGCTCACCCGAACATTTTCCGATACGCCCGGCCCGGCCGACGCCGGGGTCGGTGTGACCTGCGTGACCTCCACAACCTCCGCGGCCTGTAAGGCCGGCCGAACCGGAGTTCCGGAGTCACCGAGCCCCCTTGACCTCCGGTACCCGGTCCAGTTCGATTCCGAAACGCTCCCGGTAGGTGGCCAGCACCTCGTCGTCGGTGGCCAGTTCCGACACATCCTTCGCCCCGTCGGCCGTCGACACGGTGAACCGGCGGCCGCTGAGGGTGATCCGGCCTCCGTTCTTCGTGACCCGCGAACAGACCAGTGACCGGGTGAAATTCGACTGCGGCGAAGTGCCGTGCCACCAGGCACCGACGACGAAGTCCCCGAGCACGCGCGGCCTCACCTCCAGGCGGTACTGACGCTTGTCGCCGAGGAGGACGTCGAGGTCCTCGCGCTCCCGCGATCCGCCGGAGCCCCGCACTCCCGCCGCGTCCGGACCCGACTCCACGACCCGGAACAGCCCGCCGGGGTCCCGCTGTTCCCCTCGTTCCATGAAGGACAGGGGGTAGTGGCTGTGGGCCCCGAAACCGACGTCGGTCAGCCAGTCGCCCCCGTCCACCGTCCGCACCCGCAGCGCGAGATGGTCGTACGGAATCCCGGGCTTCCCGTCGTCTCCGTACACCCGCGCCGCGAGATACGTCACGTCGAAGCCGAGCGCCCCCAGCAACGCCCCGAACGCGCCGTTCAGTTCGTAGCAGAAGCCCCCTCTGCGCGCGCCCACCACCTTGTCCAGCAGCCTCTTCTCCTCCAGCACGATCTCCTCCCCGAGGTGGATCGACAGGTTCTCGAACGGCACGGTCAGCAGATGGCGCAGGTGAAGCTCGCGGAGCACATCGGACGTGGGCCATGCCGGGTGCTGGGCCCCGATGCGGCGGAGGTAGGCGTCGGCCTGTGCGGAGTTCATACCCTCAGTGTCGCGCCACGCTCAGCCCTCCGCCCGCACCGGTGACGGCGAGATCACCGTCCACGTCGGTCCGCAGTACCACCGCGCCCCCGGCCCGCAGTGCCGCGACCGTACTCGGCGCAGGATGACCGTAGGGGTTGTCCCTGCCCACGGAGATGAGCGCCAGCCGCGGAGCCACCCTGCGTATGAGCCCGGGATCCTGATACGCCGAACCGTGATGGGCGACCTTGAGCACGTCCACACCGTCGAGTTCCGCGGCCTCGGGCGAACTCGCCAAGGCCTGCTGGGCGGGCGGCTCCAGGTCACCGAGCAACAGCAGCCGCAGCCCCGCCGTCCGGACGAGCAGGGTGACGCTGGCGTCGTTCGGACCGTCCGGCGGCGGGACCGGATCCGGCGGCGGCCACAGCACACGCCAGTCGAGACCTCCCGTGCGTCGCCGCTCCCCCGCCACGGCCCGGGTCACGGGAATGCGCCGTGCGGCCGCCTCCTTCCGGACGAACTCGGCCTGGTCCAAAGGCTCTTCGAAGCCGGTCGTCTCGATCGCGCCCACCGAACGTCCACGGAGCACGCCCGGCAGCCCCGCGACATGGTCCGCGTGGAAGTGCGTCAGAACGACGAGCGGGATCCTGGTGACGCCGAGCGTGCTCAGGCAACGGTCGACGAGCAGCGGGTCGGGCCCCGCGTCCACCACCACCGCGCTCCCGTCCCCGGCCGCGAGCACCGACGCGTCGCCCTGCCCCACATCGCACATCGCGAACCGCCAGCCTGGCGGCGGCCACCCGGTGATCGCCCGGGTGAGCGGCGGCGGACGCACCACGACCAGCAGGAACAGCACCGCGCAGGCACCGCTCAGCACCGGATGCCTCAGCAGCCGACGGCCGAGGACCACGACGGCCACCGTGACGAGGGCCAGCAGCAGCGCGCCCGTCCAACTCCCCGGCCAGTCCACTCCCCCACCGGGCTGCGCCGCCCCCGTACGCGCGATGCCCGCGATCCATCGGGCGGGCCAACTCGCCCCCCAGGCAAGGGCCTTGGACACGGGCATCGCGACGGAGGCCGTCGCGAGCGTCGCGAAACCCAGCACCGTGGCCGGCGTGACGGCGAACTCCGCGAGCAGATTGCACGGCACCGCCACCAGGCTCACCCGGGCCGACAGCAGGGCGATCACCGGCGCGCACAGAGCCTGTGCCGCGGCCGCAGCGGCGAGCGCCTCGGCCGGACGCGCAGGCACCCGACGCCGCTGGAGCGCCGAGCTCCACCGCGGGGCGAGGGTGAGCAGGGCTCCGGTGGCGAGGACGGAGAGCAGGAATCCGTAACTGCGGGCGAGCCACGGGTCGTACAGCACCAGAAGCAGGACCGCAGCGGCGAGCGCCGGGATCAGCGATCTGCGGCGACCGGTCGCGATCGCGAGCAGCGAGATCGATCCGCAGGCCGCCGCCCGCAGCACGCTCGGGTCCGGCCGGCACACGATCACGAACGCGAGCGTGAGCGCTCCGCCGAGCAGGGCGGTCGCCCGGAGCGGGACCCCGAGCCGGGATGCGAGGCCCCGGCGCTCCACCCGCTGGGCGAGACCCGGTGGCCCGATGAACAGCGCGAGGATGATGACGAGGTTGCCTCCGCTGACGGCGAGGAGGTGGGTGAGATCGGTGGCCTTGAAAGCGTCGTCCAGTTCCGGCGTGACGCGTGAGGTGTCCCCGACCACCAGGCCCGGCAGCAGCGCCCGCGCGTCCGGGTCCAGACCGTCGGTCGCCTCCCGCAGCCCTTCGCGCAGCCGGCCGGCGAACCGCTGCGGTCCGGACGGCTCGCCCACCACCTCCGGCGGCGCGCTCCCCCGTACCCGCAGGACCGCCGCGATGTCGTCCCCGTCCGACAGGGCGGGCACGACCCGAGCCGCGACCCGCAGCCTGGTGGACGGCAGCAGCGACAGCCAGGGCGAGCGCCCACCGGTCTCCCGGGGCGCGCCCCGTCGCGAGCGCGCGTCGACGATCACCAGGACGGGCGTCCGGGTGGCCGACGCCGTGCCGTCCGCCCGCGTGACCCGCGTGACGACCGCGTCGAACAGCAGGGCCGTCGGGGCAAGGTGATCCCCGTTGATCCGGGGCCGGGTGAGCCGGGGATCGGAGGTGATCTCCACCTCGGCGCTCACGTCGGCGAACCGCTTCGCGAGCGCGGGAACGGGTCCGCGTCGCAGGTCCGCTCCGTGCAGCCCCGCGGAGGCCGCGGCCGCTCCGACACAGAGCAGCACCGCGGCGACGGACACCCACGGCCATGACCCCGCCGATGCCCCCGGCCGCGCGGTCTCCCGCCCCCGCCCGGTGCGCGTTGTCCCTCGGCTCTGCCACGCAGGCGCCGTCTCTCTCCCAGGCACCGCGCGGGCCGTCTCTCGACCCCGCGCCGCGTGGGCGTCGCTCCGGCCTGCAGGCGCGTCCCTCCTTCCCGCCGCCACCAGTGCGACAGCACCGGCGACCAGGGACACGGCCACGACAGCCGTGACCCGGTCCGGTGACAACCCGACGGTCACGGCCGCCGTCAGCCAGACCGCCGCCGCGGGCATCACGAGCCTCAGATCGGTGGGCCCCTCCGCCCTGGGGTGAGAGGCCCCCAGCCGCCTCCCCGAGCCGGCGTGCACGGGACTTCGGCCGGGGACACCGGGGGAACCTGACCTCCCCGCCGGGGCGTCCTCTCCCGCCCCGGGTTCCTCGATCCCCGCCGACCCGCAGAGCCCTCGCGAGGCGTCCGACCCCGCTGGTCGGTCCCTCCGCGCGCTCGTCACCGAGGCGGCTCGCTCAACCCTCCTGCCGGGATCGCTCATAGCCGCACCAGGTTCCGGAGATCGGCGAAGCGGCGGTCTCCGATTCCACTCACCTCGCGGAGTTCGTCGACCGAGCGGAAACCGCCGTGCGCCGTGCGGTAGTCGATGATGTGCCGGGCCAGGACGGGACCGACCCCGGGCAGACCGTCGAGTTGGTCGACGGTGGCCGTGTTGAGGGGAATCGGCGCGGAAGGCACCGCGCCCGCCGCGCCTCCTCCCGCGCCGACCGGCCCTGAGCCGTCCGAGCCGGCTCCCGTCGAGGGCGGGGACGCGCCGACCACGATCTGTTCACCGTCCACGAGGAGACGTGCGCGGTTGAGGCCTTCGGTGTCCGTCCCCGTACGCACACCGCCGGCGGCTCGCAGGGCGTCCTCGACGCGGGACCCGACCGGCAACCGCTGGAGTCCGGGGGCACGAACCTTCCCGCCCACGTCCACGACGAGAACGCTCCCGCCGGTACCGGCAGCGGCGCTCGATGGTCCGTCCGGCGCACCGGATTTCCGGCCCTGCGGGTCGCCCCGCCCGCTCCTCGCGCCGTACGGTGCCGCGGCACTCATCACCTCAGGCGCTCGGACCGGTCGCGTCCTGCCCGCCCAGAAGTGCTGCACGGCGAAGACCGCGGCCACGACCAGCAGCATGGTCAGCGCGGCCACGCTCCTGCGTTCCAGACCGCACCTCGACTGCAACCACAAGGGCAGCCGCTCCCGCACGGCGAGCCCGGCCCGGTCCCGCCACCCGTCGGCCTCCACGACCGGCCCCTCCGCTGTGGGAACGGTCACGGCTGCCGCCTTCGCAGCCTGCGCAGTCACGCCCGACACGGCTGCGGCTGGCGCATTCGCGACCAGCGCCCGCGCGGTGACCGTCCCGTCGGCCGGCGGTCGGCCGATCGGCCCGTGGTCAGCCAGCCCCCGGCCGACCGATCCGTGGTCGACCGGTCCGCGGTCGACCGGTCCGCGGTCGACCGGCGGGCGGTCAATCCGCGGGATCCCGCCGGTATCCGTTGTGGCGCTGCGGCTGTCGGCCGCGGCGCCGGGGTTCCACGGGTTCCGACCGAGGTCAGGAACCCGTGGAACCGCTGTGCCCACCGCCGTGTTCGCCCTGAGGGCGTCTCCGACGTCGTGGTCCGTCCCCGGCGGCGCGTTCCCCGACTCCCTTCGCCCCTGGGCTCGTTCGGTGAAGAGTGCCTCGGCGCGCAGACGGAGAGCCGCGGCCGATGCGTCGTGGCGCTGGACCCGCCCGCTCTGATCGCGACGGCGATGGCGGCTGCGGCTGCGGCTGCGGCTGTCGGATAGGTGGCCACGGCCCGGGCCGCTGGTCGGGGTGGCGGTGCGTGAGCTCGATCGAAGTGCCATGCGGCGAGGATCCGGCATCCCGGCACTCCCGCGATGATCTTGCTCAATTCCGGTGGAAAGCAGCCCAGTTGTGGACAACTCCATCACCCGTACGGGCGGCGGACACGAACCGCGACACGCACCGCACAGGCGTCGGCGGCCGGGTCACCGGGGCGACACGACCGCCCCGAGCAGCCCGGGTCCGGTGTGGGCTCCGATCACCGCGCCCACCTCGCTCACATGCAGCTCGGCAAGCCCCGGAACCCGCGCCCGCAAGCGGTCCGCGAGGGCCGACGCCCGCTCGGGAGCCGCCAGATGGTGAACGGCGATGTCCACCTGCGAACTGCCGGCGCGGTCGGCGACGATCTCCTCCAGGCGGGCGATCGCCTTGGACGCCGTCCGGACCTTTTCGAGAAGTTCGATACGGCCGTCGTTGAGCTGGAGCAGCGGCTTCACCGCGAGCGCGGAACCCAGCAGAGCCTGCGCGGTCCCGATCCTGCCGCCACGGCGGAGGTAGTCGAGGGTGTCGACGTAGAAGTACGCGGCCGTGCCTGCGGCCCGCTTCTCCGCGGCCGTGACCGCCTCGTCGATGGTGCCGCCCAGCTCGGCGGACTCGGCGGCGGCCAGCGCGCAGAACCCGAGGGCCATCGCGACCATCCCGGTGTCGACGACCCGGACCGGGACCGGGGCGTCGCGCGCCGCGAGCACCGCCGCGTCGTAGGTGCCCGAGAACTCCGAGGAAAGGTGCAGGGAGACGATGCCGGTGGCCCCGGACTCGGCGACCTTGCGGTAGGCCGCGGCGAACGTCTCGGGGCTGGGCCGGGAGGTCGTGACGGGGCGCCGCTTCTGCAGGGCCTGCGCCAGCGACCGGGCCGAGATCTCGGTGCCCTCTTCGAGCGCCTGGTCTCCGAGGACCACGGTGAGGGGAACCGCCGTGATGCCATGGCGCTCCATCGTCCGCGGCGGCAGGTAGGCCGTTGAATCGGTGACGATCGCGACATGGCGGGACATGAGCTGGAGATTACCTGGCGGGGCGGGTGGGCGGCAGCCCGGCCCCTTCCACCCGCGGTCGGGGCGGCCTGATCATGTCGTGCTCTCCGGGCGGGGCTTCTTCTGCCAAGGGTAGGTGGGCCGTTGGCCGGGCGGTGTGATGGCGGAACGCTTCGGCCGGTCCTTCGTGCCGGAGTCCGGGGCCTGGGCCCTGGCCTGCCCGCCGGGGGTGCCCGCGTCCGCCGGGGTGGCGTCGGGCCAGGACTCGGCGGGACCCGGCTCCTTGGTCCAGTGACGCAGCGCGCCGGCCTCCACGTCGATCTGGGCGCTCAGGGTGTCCAGGTCGTCGCCCGCGAAGCGGAGGGCCCGGTCGCGGGCGGCCCAGCGCAGCGAGTCCGCCGACCCCGTGATCCGCTGGGTGCGCTCGCGCAGGCCGGGCAGCCGCGTGGCGAGCGTGTTCCGGTCGGGCTCGGTCTCCAGGCGCTTCAGCTCGGCGTCCAGCTCGCGTCCGTGCGTGCTGAGCCGCTCGAAGAGGCTCAGGGACTCCTTGAGGGACTCGTCCTCCGCCACGCTCGCGTGCAGCGCGTCCTGGGTGGCCCGCATCGAGGTGCGCAGCGTCAGCCTGAGCTGCGCGAGCTCGCCCTGGGGGCCGGGCTGGGCGAAGGTCTTGGCGCGCAGAGTGGTGTCCTCGACCGTGCGGCGGGCCTGCGAGATCGTGCGGTCCACGCCGCGCTTGGCGGCGCCGATCACCTTCACGGTCGCGTACGCGCCGAACACCACGAACAGCAGGAAGAGCAAGGCGATTACGGTGATCACGGTTCCCATCACACTCCTCCTCCGACCGGTCGCGGCAGCTTTCGCCGCGCTCTCAACGGTAAACGCTGCGGGCAGGTTCGGAGTTCCGAAAGAACCCCGAACCTGCCCGTAGGGGACTACCCCGAGCCTTCGGCGCCGGGACCCGCGTGGGGGCGTCGCACCCGGGCCCGGGTCACGACGGCGGCACTGTCACGGCTACGCGGTGACGATGTTCACCAACTTCGGCGCGCGGACGATCACCTTGCGGATCCCGGCGCCGTCCAGCGCCGCGACGACCTTCTCGTCGGCCAGCGCCACCTTCTCCAGTTCCTCGTCGGAGATCGCCGGGGAGACCTCCAGGCGCGCCTTGACCTTGCCCTTGATCTGGACGACGCAGGTCACGGCCTCGTCGATGACGTACGCGGGGTCGGCGACGGGGAAGTCCCGGTGGACGACCGAGTCGGTGTGGCCCAGCTTGCGCCACAGTTCCTCGGCGATGTGCGGGGCCAGCGGCGCGACCATCAGCACCAGGGCCTCGACGACCGGGCGGGCGACCGGGCCGCCCGCCTTGGTCAGGTGGTTGTTCAGCTCGGTGACCTTGGCGATGGCGGTGTTGAACCGCATGCCCTCCAGGTCCTGGCGCACACCGTCGATGGCCTTGTGCAGGGCACGCAGGGTGTCCTCGTCCGGCTCGGCCGCGGAGACCGTGACCTCGCCGGTCGCCTCGTCGACGACGTTGCGCCACAGCCGCTGCAGCAGGCGGTACTGGCCCACCACCGCGCGCGTGTCCCACGGGCGGGACACGTCCAGGGGACCCATCGCCATCTCGTACAGGCGCAGCGTGTCCGCTCCGTACTCGGCGCAGATCTCGTCCGGGGTGACCGCGTTCTTCAGGGACTTGCCCATCTTGCCCAGCAGCCGGGAGACCTTCTCGCCCTGGTAGTAGTAGGCGCCTTCGCGCTCCTCCACCTCGGCCGCCGGTACGGCGATACCGCGGCTGTCGCGGTACACGTAGGCCTGGATCATGCCCTGGTTGAACAGCTTGTGGAACGGCTCGGCCGACGAGATGTGCCCCAGGTCGAACAGGACCTTCGACCAGAAGCGGGCGTACAGCAGGTGCAGCACGGCGTGCTCGGCGCCGCCGACGTACAGGTCGACGCCGCCGGTCGGCTGCCCCTCGCGCGGGCCCATCCAGTACTGCTCGATGGCCGGGTCGACCAGCTTCTGGTCGTTGTGCGGGTCCAGGTAGCGCAGCTCGTACCAGCAGGAACCGGCCCAGTTGGGCATGGTGTTGGTCTCGCGGCGGTACTTCTGCGGGCCACGGCCGTCGCCCAGGTCCAGGGTGACGGCGACCCAGTCCTCGTTGCGGGACAGCGGGGTCTCCGGGGACGTGTTCGCGTCGTCCGGGTCGAAGGTGCGCGGCGAGTAGTCCTCGACCTCCGGCAGTTCCAGGGGCAGCATCGACTCGGGCAGCGAGTGGGCGACGCCGTCCTCGTCGTAGACGATCGGGAAGGGCTCGCCCCAGTAGCGCTGGCGGCTGAACAGCCAGTCGCGCAGCCGGAAGTTGACGGTGCCCTCGCCGATGCCGCGGCGCGCCAGCCACTCCGTGATGCGCGCCTTGGCGTCGACCACGCCCAGGCCGTCCAGGGAGATGTCGTCGCCGGTGGAGTTGACGATCTTCGCGTCGTACGAGGCGAAGGCGTCGTCCCAGGTGGAGGCGTCGGTGCCGCGGTCGTCCGAGGGCTCGACCACACAGCGCATGGGCAGTTCGAAGGCGCGCGCGAAGGCGAAGTCCCGGGTGTCGTGCGCCGGGACGGCCATGATCGCGCCGGTGCCGTAGCCCATCAGTACGTAGTCGGCGATGAAGACCGGGACCTTCTCGCCGTTGACCGGGTTGGTGGCGAACGTGCCCGTGAAGACGCCGGTCTTGTCCTTGGCCTCGGCCTGCCGCTCGACGTCGGACTTGGAGGCGGCCTGCGCGCGGTAGGCGGCGACGGCCTCGGCGGGCGTCGCGTGACCGCCGGTCCACACCTCGTGGGTGCCCTCGGGCCAGGCGTCCGGGGTGAACTTCTCGACCAGCGGGTGCTCCGGCGCCAGCACCATGTAGGTGGCGCCGAACAGGGTGTCCTGGCGGGTGGTGAAGACCGTGATCGCTTCGCCGTCGATCGGGAAGTCGACGCGGGCGCCCTCGGAGCGGCCGATCCAGTTGCGCTGCTGCAGCTTGATGGCCTCGGGCCAGTCCAGCGCGTCCAGGTCGTCCAGCAGGCGGTCCGCGTAGGCGGTGATGCGCATGTTCCACTGGCGCAGCTTGGCCTTGAAGACGGGGAAGTTGCCGCGCTCGGAACGGCCGTCGGAGGTGACCTCCTCGTTGGCCAGGACGGTGCCCAGGCCGGGGCACCAGTTGACCGGCGCGTCCGAGGCGTACGCCAGGCGGAAGCCGCTCAGGACGTCGGCGCGCTCGGTGGCGCTCAGCTCGTTCCACGCGCGCGTGGTGGAGCCGGTGGCGGGGACGGCACGCTCACCGCTCTCGAACTGGGCGACCAGCGCGGAGACGGGACGGGCCTTGCCGGCCTCGTCGTCGTACCAGGAGTTGAAGATCTGCAGGAAGATCCACTGCGTCCACTTGTAGTACTCCGGGTCGATCGTGGCGAACGACCGGCGCTTGTCGTGGCCCAGGCCCAGCGCGCGCAGCTGGACCTTCATGTTCTCCATGTTGGCCTCGGTGGACACGCGCGGGTGCGTGCCGGTCTGCACGGCGTACTGCTCGGCGGGCAGGCCGAAGGCGTCGAAGCCCAGCGTGTGCAGGACGTTGTGGCCGGTCATCCGCTGGAACCGGGCGTACACATCGGTGGCGATGTAGCCCAGGGGGTGACCCACGTGCAGACCCGCACCCGACGGGTACGGGAACATGTCCATGATGAACTTCTTGGGCCTGGCGGCCAGCTCGGGGTCGCCGGCCAGGTCGCCGGTGGGGTTCGGAGCCTCGTACGTGCCCTCGGCGTCCCAGAAGTCCTGCCAGCGTGCCTCGATGTCGGCGGCCAGAGCGGCCGTGTAGCGGTGCGGCGCGGCCTGCTCGGCGGTGGCAGCGGTGTTCGTCTCGCTCATGTCCTCAAAGCTCCATCGATCGTCTCTGCCAGCGGCTGTGACACTCAAGAAATGAAAAAACCCCTCGCACAGGAGGGGACGCCGCGCTGATGCCGACCACGATGCGTCAGTGGTCGGGGCTGATCAGCGCGGCTCGCTAAGCAGAAGGCGTACGGCACGCATGGCGTCAGGGTACCGCAGCCCCCGTGCGGGCCGCGACGAACTTTCGGGACCGCGCGGCACCCCGTGCCACCCCTCGTGGCCTCCAAAAACGTTGAACGATGTTCAAATTTTACTTCGCTTAACGGACGCTTACGGACAACACAAAGACCTCATTGCCCTTTGGTAACAACGCAATAACTCAAACCTGGAACTCGTCGGTATTTCTCGACTTAGAGTGCGCCTTCGGGACCGCTTCCCCGAACCCTTGGGAGTACCCCCTCATGGACCCTCGTCGTAACAACAGCTCGCTTCCCCGGGTGGGCCGTTCGGCCTACGGGGCGGCTACGGCTGCCGTCCTGCTCCTCATACCCGCGATCGTGCTGGTGGGAGGCAACGCAGTCCAGGACTTCCTGAACTTCGGCGCCGGCGTCCTGTCGCTGGTCTCCCTGACCTGCTCGGTGATCTGGGGCCTGGTCGCCCAGGACCGGCTCATCCTCGACACACGTCAGCGGATCGTCGCGCAGGGTATCCACCGGGTGACCGCCATCGCCTCGATCGCGTTCCTCCTGGTGCACATCACCGTCAAGCTGGCCCTGGACCACACCGTCCTGATCGCCGCGCTGATCCCCTTCAGCCTGGGCGTCAAGGGCGTCGGCGGACTCATCGGCCTCGGCTCGCTGGCCGGTCTGCTCATGATCTTCGTCGGCATCACCGGCGCACTGCGCAATCGGTTCGCCGCACCCGCCGTGGTCGCCGCCCGCTGGCGCGCCATGCACATGCTGGCCTACCCCGCACTGTGCGCGGCCCTGATCCACGGCCTGTTCGCGGGGCGCGCGGCCAAGCCCTTCTTCATGATCTCGTACGAGTTGTGCCTGGTCGGTGTCATCGCCGCCCTCGCGCTGCGTGCCGCCCCGAACTCCGTGAAGCACAAGGTCGCGGCGCGGATCCTGGCGCTCACCGGCGGCGGCAGCCCCCGCGGGTTCCGCGACGACCTGGACGCCTCCCGCGCCGCCGCGATGGAGTCGCCGCAGCAGGGCTCCGGTGGACGCTCCGCCCAGCGGTCCGCCGGCGACAACTTCGTCCCGTCCCAGCGCAAGGAGACCGCCTCCCCGCAGTACGGCGGCGCGCCCGACCCCGCGGACACGGGCGGCTTCGCGGCGGCCTACCGGGCCGTGACCCCTCCCGGCGACGGCCCCGCGGCCCCCGGGACACAGCAGTTCCAGATGCCCGCGAACATGCAGCCCACCCAGACGTTCCCCCGTGTCGACAACGGCGGCAACCCGAGCAGCTGGCCCGTCCCCTCGCCGCCCCCCGTCGGCGAGGCACCGGCGTCGGCGTACGACCCGCTCCAGGACACCGGATACACCACCCCGGTCTATGGCAATTCACCCGCCGGCGGCTACGGCACGAGTGATGTGTACAACACCGGTGAGACGAACGCGTCCTACCGCACGTACAACACCAACGACACGTACGACAGCGGTCCCACGACTGACGTACTGCCGGGCGCCTTCGACGCTCCTGGCTCCGGTGAATCCTGGAATGCCCCTTCCGGAGGCTTTAAGTGAACGAGGCCCTGCCCGACGTCCCGGAAGTCCGCGTCGTCGGACTTCCGCAGCTCACGTCGGGTTTCGACCTGGTTGAACGTCTTGATCTACCCATGCACCTCAAGGTGCACGGTCCGCTCGAACCCCTGGGCGGGGAGGAGCTCGCGGGCCTCGCCGAGGCCATCAACCTGAAGGGCCGCGGCGGGGCCGGCTTCCCGTTCGGCAAGAAACTGCGCTCGGTCGCCGAGTCGGCCATCAAGAAGGGCATCCGCCCGGTGGTGGTCGTCAACGGAAGCGAGGACGAACCGGCCTGCCGCAAGGACACGGTGCTCATCAACCGTGCCCCGCACCTCATCCTCGACGGCGCCCTGCTGGTCGCGGAGGCCATGGGCGCCCGCACGCTCGTGATCGGTGTGACCCGCGAGTCCACCCAGCGCTCCATGGAAGCGGCGCTGGCCGAGCGGGGGCTGAGCAACCGCAGGGGATCGCCCCTTCGCGCGCGTGTGCAGCGCAATCCGATACGCATGGTGACCGGAGCAGCCGCGTCGCTGATCCGCTCGATCGACGGCGGCCCGGCCGTTCCGCCGGGCCGCAAGGTCAGCGCGTCCCAGACCGGTGTCGGCGGCGCGCCCACCCTGCTGTCGAACGCCGAGACGTTCGCGCAGCTGGCCATCGCCGCCCGCATCGGCCCCGACCGCTACCGCAACACGGGTCTGTACGACGAGCCCGGCACCGTCATGCTCACCGTCTCGGGCGCGGTGGCGCGCCCCATGGTGATCGAGGTCCCCACCGGCGTACCCCTGCGGTACGTGCTCCAGCTGGCCGGCGCCCCGGCGATGCCGCAGGGTGTGCTCACCGGCGGCTACCACGGCAAGTGGCTGGACGCGGCGACCGTCAGCGAGGCGATCGTCTCGCGGGACTCCCTGGCCGCGGTGGGCGGCGCGCTCGGCGCCGGCGCGATCCTCCCCATCACCCAGGAGACCTGCCCCCTCGGCGAGTCGCTGCGCGTGGCGCAGTGGCTGGCCGACGAGAGCGCGGGTCAGTGCGGTCCCTGCTACCTGGGGCTGCCCGCCGCGGCGCGCGGTCTGGCGGACATCCTCAACGGCGGCGGCCCGGCGGCGCTGGAGGCCGTGAAGCAGGTCGCCAAGTCCGTGAAGCGGCGCGGTGCCTGCTCCCACCCGGACGGTTCGGCGATGTTCATCGAGTCGACCCTGAAGGCGTTCACGGACGACCTGGCCGCGCATGTCCTCGGAAACGGCTGCGGAAGGCCCGTGGAGGGCGTTCTGCCGCTCTTCGAGGACGGTCAGGTACCCATGGGCATCCTGAGCGGCCCCGGCGAGCAGGAGGCGGGTCCCAGCCGCCAGAAGATCTTCGTGGACTGGACGCTGTGCCGCGGGCACGGCCTGTGCGCCGATCTCCTCCCCGAGGTCTTCGAACTGGGCGCCGACGGCTTCCCGACCGTCGCGCAGGCCCCGGTGCCCGCGTACGCCGAGGCGAAGGCACTGCGCGCGGTGCGTCGCTGCCCGGCGCTCGCCCTGCGTCTGGAGGAGGACACCAGGTCCTCCGCCCCCGCACGCAACCTGCCGGTCCTCTCCCAGGGGCGCGGTCGCCGCGCGCTCGGCAGCGGCCGCTGACACGAAGAAGCGGGCCACCGGAAACCGGTGGCCCGCCTTCGGCAGGTTCCGTCAGGACACCCGACCACGAAGAAGCGGACCACCCTGATCGGGTGGCCCGCTCTCAACGTCTGTGGAGCTAAGGAGAATTGAACTCCTGACCTCCTGCATGCCATGCAGGCGCTCTACCAACTGAGCTATAGCCCCTTGTGGCCACGCGGTGAGACCGCGTACTGACCGTGTCGCCCGGTTTCCCCGGCGGCGACGCCAACATTACACGGTCCCCCTGGTCCATCACCAAATCGTTTCCCGTCTGTCCCGATTCAGGTCTCATGTCGCATTAAATAGTCTTTGTTCAGCCCTCGCGCCCGCCGTGATACGCCGGTTGCGCCGAACGGGTCCCGGAGTGCGTCCGCGGCGCCTCGCGGCCCTGGAGGGCCTCACGGGCCGCGCGGCGGGGTGATTGCCCTCCGCCGTGCGGAGCGTGCGCTCCTGGGCGGCTGAGGCGCCCTTCAGGGGCGTGCGGGACGTGCCGGGTGCCGGCGGAGGCCGGGCAGGGGTGAACTGCGCCGGAACGGCGCGGGATTGACGCCGCCGGCCAGCCCCGGGATCGGCCGCGCGCCGACGGCCGCCCTCGGGTCAGGCCGTCGCGAACGAGTAGAACCGCTTGAGGGTGCAGTGCTCGTCGAGGAGCCGTGCGTAGATCGGCTCACCCTCCAGCTCGCGGTACGTCTCGATCGGGTCGCCTTTTATGATCAGCGCCCGCGCGCATTCCTCACACCAGTACTGGTAGTCGTGGTTGACCGGCTCCATGTCGCGGACGATCGGCGTACCACTGCCGCACCAATCGCATTTCCGCCTGTGCGCACCCATCAATCAGCTCCAGCTGTGGCCGCAGGCCGTGCACACGTAGGAGATTCCACCGTTGTCACCGAGAACCTGGGCAACGTGGACCGATCCGCAGGAAGGGCAGTCGAGGAGGGTGGCTTTCTTACGGTTCAGTGCCACTTCGAGGAGATCGTCGACCTCCTCGAGGATGCTGGCAGGCATCGCTACTCCCTCCCGTCGGGCCGCGCCCCCTTCCGGCCGTTTGATTCTGCCACGGCCGGAGCAATACGGTCAGCGACGCCTTCGTACCAGTCCGGACACAGGCCCCCAGCGCGGCTGTCGCGGCCGGCGCATACACGCACGCCAGGAGCGCGTCCGCAAAGGTATACGCCTCGGGGACCCCAAGTGACTCAAGCCGATCCAAGAAGAGTGTGCCGAAGGCCACGGCACCCGCCCACCGGGCGAGAGCGCGGTGACCCGGTACCGGCGGGCCGTCAGCCGCGGCACGCCCCTCGGCGGCCGCCTCGGGCGCCCACCGTCGCCCCGGCCGCCAACTGCGCCCGCCGCGCCGCGTTCCGCACACCCGAGGCTCTCAACTCAGGGAGGAACAACGAAAGATCCCGCTCCCTGACGGGAACGGGATCTTTCATCAACAATGTCCGAACAACTCAAGAGAGAGTCGATCTGTGGAGCTAAGGAGAATTGAACTCCTGACCTCCTGCATGCCATGCAGGCGCTCTACCAACTGAGCTATAGCCCCTTGCGTTCTTCCCGCCCTGCGGGCCGAACAAGAAGAACTTTAGCCTGCGACCTGCCGGAAAGTGAAATCCGGTCCCGCCCGGCCCGTGCGACCGGACGGAGGGCCGCCCGGTGCCCGTCAGTCGTCGTCGCCGAGCACCGGCTCCGGCAGCGTGCCGGCGTTGTGTTCCAGGAGCCGCCAGCCGCGGGCGCCCTCGCCGAGGACGGACCAGCAGCAGTTGGAAAGGCCTCCGAGGCTCTCCCAGTGGTGGGACTCCAGGCCGAGCAGACGGCCGATGGTGGTGCGGATCGTGCCGCCGTGGCTGACGACCACGAGGGTGCCGTCGTCGGGGAGCTTCTCCATGTGCCGCAGCACCACGGGGGCGGCGCGGTCGGCGACCTCGGTCTCCAACTCGCCCCCGCCGCGACGCACCGGCTCGCCGCGCTTCCACGCGGCGTACTCCTCGCCGTGGCGGGCGATGATCTCCTCATGCGTCAGCCCCTGCCAGACGCCCGCGTAGGTCTCGCGCAGGCCCTCCTCGTGGGTGACGGTGAGGCCGGTGAGCTCGGCCAGCTCGGCCGCCGTGGCGGCGGCGCGCTTGAGGTCCGAGGCGACGACGGCGTCGGGCCTCAGCGAGGCGAGCAGCCGGGCGGCACGCCGGGCCTGCCCGACGCCCGTCTCGGTCAGCTCGACGTCCGTCGAGCCCTGGAAGCGGCGGTCCACGTTCCAGGAGGTCTGGCCGTGCCGCCACAGGATGACGCGACGGCCCCTGCCCGGCTTCCCGTCGTCCCTCGCGCCCGGCGTCCTGCGGACCTCGGCGCTCACCGCAGCTCCCCCAGGTCGGCGGAGTCCTCCTCGGTCTGGAACTTGGCGTGCTCGGCGCCCTTGCCACGGGTCGCCTTGGCCTCTTCGGGCAGGTCCAGCTCGGGGCAGTCCTTCCAGAGCCGCTCCAGGGCGTAGAAGACGCGCTCCTCGCTGTGCTGGACGTGCACCACGATGTCGACGTAGTCGAGCAGCACCCAGCGTGCCTCGCGGTCGCCCTCGCGGCGCACCGGCTTGGTGCCGAGCTCCTTGTTCAGGCGCTCCTCGATCTCGTCGACGATCGACTTGACCTGGCGGTCGTTGGGCGCGGACGCCAGCAGGAAGGCGTCGGTGATGGAGAGCACATCGCTGACGTCGTAGGCGATGATGTCGTGCGCGAGCTTGTCGGCAGCCGCCTGTGCGGCGGTGTTGATGAGCTCGATGGAGCGGTCCGTGGCGGTCACTACGCGGCTTTCCGTCGGCGGTCGGTTATGACCCAAGGGTCTCACGGACCGCCGAGGACACCCCACGCGTTTCTCCGGCCACGCCCCGGGTGACCCCGGGGCGTGGCGCCGGTCACCCCTTCGGGCCGCTGCTGACCTTGTAGTCCTGGCCCAGGACGACGGACACGTCCGCGTTGGTGGTGACCGTGCCCTTCTTCACCGTGCCGGTGGGCAGACCCAGGGTCTTGGCGACTTCGATGGCGTCGTTCTTCTTGGCAGGGTTGCTGTAGGTGATCTGCGACACGCTCTGGGCGGCGCCGGTGCCCGAGTCCAGGTAGGTGTAGCCGCCGTTGACCAGGACGACGCGGGCCTGGCTGGTGGCCGCCTTGTCGCCGGTGGCGTTCTTGATTCCCACGCGGACCGCGGCGCCGGCGTCGGGGCTCTTCGCCGTACCGCCGAGGACCTCCTTGATCACACTGCTGGAGGTGCTCTCGTTCAGGGTGCCGTCCTGCTGCACGGGCAGCAGCGCGGTCTTGTAGTCACCGCCCTTGGCGAGGTCGGCGAGCTTGGCGAGGAAGGCGCCGAGGTCCTGGTCGGTCAGGGACGGGTCGAGGATCTGGGCCAGGGTCTGCACGGTGGTCGTCGCGGCCTGCTTGTCCGAGGACAGCTTGCGCATCACCCCCTGCATGACCTGTCCGAACCGCTCGAGCTGCGCGTCCTGGGCCTCGCCGGAGGCCCGGTAGGTCGCGTAGGCGACGGCCATCTTGCCGCTGAGGGTCTGGTCCGTGCCCTTCCTGACGAGCGGGGGATCGCTCTTCTTCTTGGAGTCGGGGTCCGGCACGTCGGTGTTGGTGGTGACCTCGATGTTGCCGACGAGCTCGACGAGGTTGTTCAGGTAGGGGGTGTCGAGCCGCCAGGTGCCCTGGATGTTCGTACCGAGCACGGTGTCGATCGCGTCCCGCGTCCCGGACGAGCCGTCGCCGTCGACGGATTTGGCGAGTGTGGTCGTGGAGCCGTCGTCGTCCGTCAGGGCGAGGGAGTTGGGCAACAGGACGGTGGTGCCCCGCCGGGTGGTGGTGTTGTCGACGAGCAGGGCCGTGGAGGTGCCGCCGCCCTTGGTGTTGTGCAGGTGGACGACGATCACGTCGCGCTTCTGGGCGGTGACGGCCGTCGTGACGCCCGGCTTGGCGCCCGGGGCGGTGCCGGGCAGCTTGCCCGCGTACCAGAGGTAGCCCGCTCCACCGACCGCGACGAGGGCGACGACCACGACCAGGGCGACGACCCGGCTGCGGGCGCGGCGCTTGGCCTCCTCGCGGCGCTCGGTGCGGTTCTCGGTGAACTTCAGCCAGTCGATGACGTCCTCGGACTCGGCTTCCTGCTCCTCGACGAAGGCGAACTGCTCGGTGCGGTAGTCCCGGTCGGCCCGGGGAGCGCCGTCCTGCTCCGGTCCGGCCTGCGCCGGTCCGGCCTGCGCCGGTCCGGCCTGCTGCGGTCCGGCCTGCTGCGGGATGTAGGCGGTCTGCTCGGCGACCCGGGGCTGCCGGCCGGTGCTCGCGGCGCCCGGGGCGTCGGTGGTCCGTCCGTAGGGGTCGTACGGCGTCGGCGTGGTCCCGGTCCCGCCGTTCCGGGGCGCCCCGGAGCCGAACGGGTCGAAGGACGGCTGCCGGCCGGTGTCATAGGGCGACACGGTCTCGTGCTGACCCGTGTCATAGGGGGACACGGTTCGGTTCTGTCCCGTGTCATAGGGCGACACCGGTGGCTGCCGGCCCGTGTCGTAGGGCTGGACAGGTTCTTGACGGCCCGTCGCGTAGGGGTCGTAGCCGTAGCCCTGCTGCTGGGCGTCGTAGCCGTCGTACCCCTGGGCGGGCTGCTGCGGGACCTGTCGGTACACAGGCTGCCCGAACTCGTCGTAGCCGACGAGTTCGTACGGTTCGCCGCCCGTGTATCCGTCGTATCGGTCGTTCACCGGGTGCCCCTCTCGGCTCACTGGCCGCGGTACAGCTCACGCTTGTCGATGTAGCGCACCACACCGTCCGGCACCAGGTACCAGACGGGGTCGCCCTTGGCGACTCTCGCACGGCAGTCTGTGGACGAGATGGCGAGCGCGGGAACCTCGACGAGCGAGACACCGCCCTCCGGGAGTCCCGGGTCGGTCAGCGGGTGACCGGGCCGGGTGACCCCGATGAAGTGCGCGAGGGAGAACAGTTCTTCCGTGTAGCGCCAGGTGAGGATCTGGCCGAGCGCGTCGGCGCCGGTGATGAAGAAGAGGTCCGCGTCCGGATTGAGCGAGCGCAGGTCGCGCAGCGTGTCCGTCGTGTAGGTCGGGCCGCCGCGGTCGATGTCGATCCGGCTGACCGAGAACTGGGGGTTCTCGGCGGTCGCGATGACCGTCATCAGATAGCGGTCCTCGGCCGGGGTGACCCTGCGGTCGGTCTTCTGCCAGGGCTGCCCGGTCGGTACGAACACCACCTGGTCGAGATGGAACTGCGCGGCGACCTCGCTGGCCGCGACCAGGTGCCCGTGATGGATCGGGTCGAAGGTGCCGCCCATGACGCCGAGGCGGCGCTTGCCCGGATTCGAGGGACCTTTGCCGGGGCCGGGCGTCAGACGCCTGGCAGTGCCCGCGGCCGTGCCGCTCGCACTGCCCGCGGCGCCGCCGACGGCGCTCTCCGTGTCACTCGCCGGACCGGTAGGCATGTCCTGCTCTCCCATGCGTGCAGACCCTACCGGCCCGGCCGTCGGGCTCCGGCCGACAGGGGCCCCGATCGGGCCCCGCGGGGCTCAGCGGTCGCGGTTGAAGCGCGTGGTGATCCACAGCAGCAGGAGCAGGATGAACAGGGCCCCGCCGCCGGTCAGGTACGGGCTGAGGCTTTCGTGGTTGCCGCCGTTCTCGCCCTCGGCGGCGACGGTGACCAACTGTGCGGCGGTGTGCTGGAAGCTCATCTCGGCAGGACCTATCCGATGGGTGTCCCCCCGCTCGAACGGAGTCGGGCGTGGGAGAGGGCGGGATGAAGACGTCGGCCCATCGTATGCGGGCCCCTCGGCCGTGAACACGCCGACTCCGCCGTTGGGGACGCCGGTTGCCGTGACCACCCCGGCCGGACGTCCGCCGGGACCCGCCCGGCGATCGGGTCGGCCGTCCGGTCCTCGATGCGCCCGGTGATCCGGTCGCTCCCCCGGGCGCCGCTCAGTCGTCGCGCTTGTAGCCCCGCAGCAGGAACCAGGCGGCCAGGACCACGCCGATGACCATGACGATCAGCACGACGCGGAGCAGATCGCCCGGGCCCTGCTTGCCTGCCGCGTCGGCGGCTTCCGTGAGCCATGAGGCCGCGGGGATGTGCTCCATGTCGTACGACTCCTTCTCTGTACTGCCCGTCAACGGTATCTCCGCCTAGGCTGGACTCTGCCTTGGGGGCACATAGGGCACTCAGACGCACATGGGGGAACACATGTCCGACGACGGCCACGACCGGAACGGCCACGAGAAAGTGCCGAGCAGGCAGCGCAGGCGCTTCGAGGGGATCTCCTCCCGGGCGTACGAACACCCGGCGGACCGCTCGGCCCTGGTGGCCCTGCGCAAGCTCAGCGGCTTCGACACGGTCTTCAAGGCACTGAGCGGCCTGCTGCCCGAGCGCAGCCTGCGACTGCTCTTCCTGTCCGACTCGGTGCGCGTCTCGGACGCCCAGTTCGCGCACCTCAACGACATGCTGCGGGACGCCTGTTACATCCTGGACCTGGAGAAGGTCCCGCCGATGTACGTGAACCAGGACCCGCAGCCGAACGCGATGTGCATCGGCCTGGACGATCCGATCATCGTGGTGACGACCGGGCTCGTCGAGCTGCTGGACGAGGAGGAGATGCGGGCGGTCATCGGCCACGAGGCCGGTCACGCGCTGTCCGGTCACGCCGTCTACCGCACGATCCTGCTGTTCCTCACCAACCTCGCGGTCCGGGTCGCCTGGATCCCGCTCGGGAACCTCGCGATCATGGCGATCGTGACCGCGCTGCGCGAGTGGTTCCGCAAGTCGGAGCTGTCCGCTGACCGTGCTGGGCTCCTGGTCGGCCAGGACCTGCGGGCCTCGATGCGCGGTCTGATGAAGATCGCGGGCGGCAATCATCTGCACGAGATGAACGTGGACGCGTTCCTGGAGCAGGCCGAGGAGTACGAGTCGGCCGGCGACCTGCGGGACTCCGTGCTCAAGATCCTCAACGTGCTGCCGCGGACGCACCCCTTCACCGCGGTCCGCGCGGCCGAGCTGAAGAAGTGGGCGGAGTCCCGCGACTACCAGCGGATCATGGACGGCCACTACCCGCGGCGCGACGCGGACAAGGACACCTCGGTGTCGGACTCCTTCCGGCAGTCGGCGGCCAGCTACGCCAGCGACATGAAGAACTCCAAGGATCCGCTGATGAAGCTGGTCAGCGACATCGCGGGCGGCGCGGGCGACCTCGGGGGCCGGGTACGGCGCGGGTTCGGGGGCTTCACGGGCGGAGCACCGAAGGACGACGGTGCCGCCGGTGCCACCGGTACCGAGGAGGCGTCGGGTGGGACCCGCTCCGACGACGAGGACACCGACGGCCGGGACTGATCCGCCCGCCGGGTGCCGCCGCGCCGACCCCGCGGCGCCACCCGGTGGTCCGGCCGGCTGACGGTCGGAGGAACTGACGGTCCGGCGGGCCGGCCGCGCGGCTACACCTTCGGCTGCGCGCTCCTGGCCAGCGAGCCGCACAGCGCGGTCGCGCTGCCGGTGGCGTACGGGTCGGTGCCGGCCGGACCGCCGGCCTTGGCCGTCTGGCCCGCGAGCAGCGGCCGGAGCCGGCTCATCGAGTCGTCGGAGCAGGCGAGCGGGCCGGCCTGGACGTACGACACCGCCAGCTCGGCCTGGTGCATGCGCAGGTCGTCGCGGTCGAAACGGAAGGTCAGCTCGCGCCGGACGGTGAACAGGGACGCCTTGGCCTGGGCGTTCGCGCCGGTCGGCTTCAGCGCGTAGACGAAGGTGTGGTCGGCGACGACCTCCAGGGTGTTCGCGTCGAACTCGGCGGCCTGGAGGGTGCCCTGCACCCGGATCCTCTTGTCGGCGAGCTGCGCCCGGGTCGCGTCGAAGCGGACCAGCCAGCCGGTCGGGGCGTGCCGTCCGTCGGCGACCGGGTGGTCGAAGCTCTGGTCGAACTGGTCGAGCAGGCGCGGGTCGAGCAGGATCCGTACCGGCCGGGTGGCGCCTCCGGTCAGGACGCTCGGGTCGAGGGACGACTCGACGAGGTAGTCCTTGGCCGTGGTCAGGGCGCTGACGACCTGGCTGTCGGAGAAGTGCGCGGTGCGCCGGACGGCGGGCATGGTGATGCCGTCGGCGCCGGTGCGGAACTGCGCGGCCGGGCTGTCGGCGTACAGCTCGTCGGTGCTCGTGACGCCGGGCACGGCGGTCTGCGGGGCGAGGGGGATGACAGTCATCCGCAGCGGTTCGGCCGGCTGGGTGGTGGGGGTCTGGTACGGGTGGCGTACGCCCATGTAGATCGCGGTGCCGAAGGCTATGGCTATCAGCAGGACGAGGATGAGCGCCTGCCGGGACAGCCCGCGCTGAAGGGGCGGCCGACGCCGTACGGCCGGGCTGTGGTCGGCCATGCGTTCCTGGGCGGAGAACTCCTGGAGACGGGCAGCACGGACGAACGACTCGTCGAAGACGACGGATCGGTACTCGTCCTCTCCACCAGCGGGAGCACCCTCGGGTGTCCCCTCAGGTGGGTCTCCAGGCCCGCCCATACATTCAGAGTAGGTCTCCGGGAGCCCCGGTAAACGCTGTGGTACGCGACAAGTTCTGACAGGTTCCCACCAGGGCGGTCACGTTGCGTAGCCGATCGCGCGTGCCCCGGCGGGGAGACCGGTCTCAGGGCGTCCGCGGTACCGCCGACACCGCCGGCTGGGAATAGTCGGCCGAGGCCGAGGGTCCTGTGCCGGTGACCTTCTCCCGGCCCTGTTCGAGGCCGGAGGAGGCGGGCGAGGGGACCTGTTCCTGACCGCCGGAGGAAGCGCCCCGGTAGACCGCCGTGAAGGCGAGGGCGACCATGCCGATACCCATGACGAGGGCGAGGATCCAGGCGACGGGGCGGTGCCAGCGGGTCTGCTTCCCGAAGGGCCGGCCGTACATCCCCGGTACGCCGTAGCGGCCTGCCAGTGCCTCGGAGTCGTCGAGGTCGTCCAGGTCGCTGTCGTGGGCGAAGTCGCCGTCGGGGCCGAAGCCGTCCTCGTAGTCGTCGCCGCGTGCGCCCCGGGCGTGCGCCCGGCGCGCCTCGGCCTCGGAGGCCTCCGCACGAGCCTGGGCCGCCGCCAGCAGCCGCTCCACGGCGGTCGGTTCATGGATCACCGCCGCCCGTACGAAGTCCTCGTCGAAGACCACGGAGGCGAACTCTTCGTCCGCGCCCCCGCGGTCGTGGTCGTCGTCGGGCTCCCAGCCGTCAGGGAACGGCGTGCCCCCCACGTCCTCCGGCACGGATCCAGAGTAGACCTGGGGGGTCAATTTGGGCAGACGGTATGGAAATTCATCCGCCTGACGAGACCGCGCCTCAGCGGACCGCGGGCCGTGAACCGCCCGCCGCACGCCCCGGCGCCCGGTACCGGGCCACCCGTACGCTCCCGCGCGCGCCCTCCGCGTACGGCGCGAGGGTGCACCCCGTACGCCCTTGTACGCGCCTACAGGCCCGCCTGCGGGCCGTCGGGGACCCGGGCACCCCGGGCACCCCGGGCACCCGACGGCCCCTGCGGGCGTCTCAGCGGCGGATGTGGCCGTCGCCCGTGACGATGTACTTCGTGCTCGTGAGCTCCGGCAGCCCCATCGGACCCCGCGCGTGGAGCTTCTGCGTGGAGATGCCGATCTCGGCGCCGAAACCGAACTGGCCGCCGTCGGTGAAGCGCGTCGAGGCGTTCACCGCGACCGTCGTGGAGTCGACCAGCTGGGTGAAGCGGCGGGCCGCCTGCTGGGAGTTGGTGACGATCGCCTCGGTGTGGCCGGAGCTCCACAGCCGGATGTGCGTCACGGCCCGGTCGAGGGAGTCCACGACGGCCGCGGCGATGTCGTAGGACAGATACTCGGTGTCCCAGTCCTCCGCCGTGGCCTCCACGACGGTGGCCTTGGAGTCCTTGGCGTAGGCGAGGACGCGATCGTCGGCGTGCACGGTGACCCCGGCCTCCGCGAGGGCGTCCAGGGCGCGTGGCAGGAAACGGTCGGCGATGTCCTGGTGGACCAGGAGGGTCTCGGCGGAGTTGCAGACGCTGGGCCGCTGGGCCTTGGAGTTGATCAGGATGTCGACGGCCATGTCGATGTCGGCCTCGGCGTCGACGTAGACGTGGCAGTTGCCGGTGCCGGTCTCGATGACCGGGACGATGGACTCCTGGACGACCGTGCGGATCAGGGACGCGCCGCCGCGCGGGATCAGGACGTCGACCAGACCGCGGGCGCGCATCAGCTCGCGGACCGATTCGCGGCCCTCTCCGGGCACGAGCTGGACGGCGTCGGCGGGCAGTCCGGCGCCGCCCACGGCGTCACGCAGGACCCGGACCAGCGCCGTGTTCGACTCGTAGGCGGAGGACGAGCCGCGCAGCAGGACCGCGTTGCCGGACTTCAGGCACAGCGCGGCCGCGTCGACGGTCACGTTCGGGCGGGCCTCGTAGATGATGCCGACGACGCCGAGGGGGACGCGGACCTGGCGCAGGTCGATGCCGTTCGGGAGGGTCGAGCCGCGGACGACCTCGCCGACCGGATCGGGCAGCGCCACCACGTCCCGGACGTCGGAGGCGATCGCGCGCACGCGCTCGGGGGTGAGCGTGAGCCGGTCGATGACGCTCTCGCTGGTCCCGGCCTCGCGGGCCTTCGCGATGTCCTTGGCGTTGGCGGCGACGATCTCGCTCGTACGGACTTCCAGCGCGTCGGCGATCGCGAGCAGCGCGTCGTCCTTCTCGGCCCGGGGCAGCGGCGCCAGGTCGGCGGCGGCGGACTTCGCGCGATAGGCGGCCTGGGCCACCGGGGACATCGAGTCGTACGGCGAGAGCGTGGTCATGGGGGAAGGGTAGTGCGCCCGGCGGGCCCGTCCAGCGGCTGTCCCATTCGGCGAGACAGGCTCAAAAGGGGTGAACTCCGACGGGTGTCGCGGGCAGCGGTCCGAACCCCTCGGCGATCCGCTGGTGGTACGTCTCGCGGTCGATGACCTCCAGGCCGACGATCTCCCAGGGCGGGAGTTTCGCCGTCTGTCGGTGCTCGCCCCACAGGCGCAGCGCGACGGCCGCCGCGTCGTGCAGGTCGCGGGCCTCCTCCCAGTAGCGGATCTCCGCGTGGTCGTTGGCGTAGCGGCTGGTCAGCAGGAAGGGGTGGTCGTGCGCGAGCTGTTCGAGACCGCGCCTGACCTCGGTCAGCGGGGCCTCACCGCCGGACACGCTCAGCGTGACGTGCCACAGCCGGGGCTGGTCGGCGGGCTGCTCGCCCTCGTAGGTGTCGCCGGCCGCGACACTGGTCAGGGCCCGCTCCTCACCCATCGCGCGGGAGGCGGGACCACCGCGGGACGCCGCCCCAGGGCGCACTCGTCTCACGACGGCCTCCTTTACCCGATGGTCGTACCGAATCCCGGACTCTCCCTGCCACAAAGTTGAGCAGGTGAGAAGCCGCCGTGTGGCGGTTTTACGGAACGTCCCCCGGTGGGGGCGGGGGAATCGGCCGTTTACGGGTGTACTGGACAGCCGTTTCGGTGGTGCTCCTGGGGCGCCGGAGTCGACGTCTGACGGATGAGGACTCCGGGACGTCCCGGAGGACGGGACGCGCGTCTCATGGACACGGGTGCCGGAACGCCCGTTCACGGACACCGGAGGGCGAACGCGTGTTCTATGGATTCAGCAGGACGAGGTCGTCGCGGTGCACGACCTCGCGCTCGTACGCGGGGCCCAGTTCCCGCGCCAGCTCCCGGGTGGAGCGGCCGATCAGCTGGGGGATCTCCTTGGCGTCGAAGTTCACCAGTCCCCGTGCGACCGCGCGGCCCGTGCTGTCGCGCAGTTCGACCGGGTCGCCCGCCGTGAACTCGCCCTCGACGGCGGCGATACCCGCGGGCAGCAGCGAGGTGCGCCGCTGGACGACCGCGCGTACGGCGCCGTCGTCCAGGGTGAGCGCGCCCTGCGGGGCGGAGGCGTGCTGGAGCCACAGCAGCCGGTCGGCCGAGCGCTTGCCGGTGGCGTGGAAGTAGGTTCCCGTGTCCCGCCCGGCGAGGGCGTCGGCGGCGTGGATCGCGCTGGTGAGCACCACCGGGATGCCGGCCGCGGCGGCGATCCTGGCGGCCTCGACCTTGGTGACCATGCCGCCGGTGCCGACCCCGGCCTTGCCGGAGCTGCCGATCTCGACGCCCGCGAGGTCCGCGGGCTCCCGCACCTGCGCGATCCGCGAGGTACCGGGCCTGCTGGGGTCGCCGTCGTAGACCCCGTCCACATCGGAGAGCAGGACGAGCAGATCCGCGCGGACGAGATGGGCGACGAGGGCGGCGAGCCGGTCGTTGTCGCCGAAGCGGATCTCGTCCGTGGCCACCGTGTCGTTCTCGTTGACGACCGGCAGGGCGCCCATCGCGAGGAGCTTGTCGAGGGTGCGTGAGGCGTTGCGGTGGTGGGCGCGCCGGCTGGTGTCGTCGGCGGTGAGGAGCACCTGTCCGACCCGCAGGCCGTAGCGGGCGAAGGAGGCGGTGTAACGGGCCACCAGGAGCCCCTGGCCGACGCTGGCGGCGGCCTGCTGGCGGGCGAGGTCCTTGGGGCGGCGGCGGAGTCCGAGCGGCGCGAGACCGGCGGCGATGGCGCCGGACGAGACGAGGACGATCTCCTTCTCGCCGCCGCCGCGCACCTTGGCGAGGACGTCCACGAGGGCGTCGACCCGGTCCGCGTCGAGGCCGCCGGAGGCGGTCGTGAGCGACGAGGAACCCACCTTCACGACGATCCTGTGGGCCTGCGCCACGGCATCCCTGCCGGTTCCCGTCTCGGTCTGCCTCGCCCCTGCCACCTGCTGTGTGTCCCCTCGCGTCGGTCCGGGTGCCCCGACCCGCAATCTACGCGAAGGGGAAAGGGGCCGGGGTGCGGGTCCAGCAGACGGACGGCGCCCGGTAGTTGCCTGATCACGAGCCGCTTACGCACGAAAGGTCGCGCCGAGGCCGTCTCCAACGGCATCCGTACCGAGGTGGCCGCCGCGATCGTCCGGGGTACCGGCGCGCAGACCGGCCTGAAGCACGCCCCGCGCGGCCGAGGCCGATCGAGCCCGCCGTGCGGGAGTGCGTGTCCGCGGTGCTCGACCGCAGCGCGTCCCTGCGTCCGCCCCTGGACCGGCCGGCACGCCCGGACGGTCCACCGGCCGGCGCGGTGGGCCGCCTCTCGTGCAAGGCACCGCGGTCGGGCCGTCAGTACACCGGAAGACACCGCCGGGCGGCCGTCCGCGGGACGGGCCGCCCGGGGCTCGCTCCGGGGAACCGGGCTCAGCGCCGCGCCCCGAGCAGTCGCCGGGCCACCCTGCGCAGCCGCCGGAAGGGTGCCGGCCGGGGCTTGAAGCCCTCGATGGTGACCGTTTCCCGGGTCGTGGGGACGTAGTAGCTGTCCGGGATGCCCGCGGCCTCGTCACGGAAGTGCGGATAGGCGAGGTAGACCTTGCGGCCCCGGGACTCCAGCACTATCCCCGGGTTCTTCTTGGCCTTGACGAACTCCACGACCTCCAGCAGGAGATCGGCCCTGCCGCGGGCCACCAGGTGCAGCCGCAGCCGCTCGTGGACCTTGAGCCGGGCGGCGACGCCGTCGTGCCAGTAGGCGTCCATCAGCGGCTTGGCCAGCTCGAGTTTGTGGCTGCGCACCTGCTCGCTCTGCTTCAGGAGACCCGGGCCGAACTGCGGGAGCAGCGTGATCAGGAACGGCCGGACCATCAGGCTGTCGCGGCGCGGGCCGGCGGGTACGTATTCGGCTATCAGGCCCATGAGGGCGCGGGCCGAGTCGAAGCGCAGGCTGTAGCCGCCGCTCTTGGTCGCGTGCTTGCCGTCGTCACGGCCGACCAGGTGGTAGCAGTCGTAGTCGGCGATCACGGAGACGCCGTCGGCGCGGAGATAGGCCTCCATCGTGAACAGCGCGTCCTCGCCGGTCTTCAGCGACTCGTCGAAGACCATGCCGTGCCGGGTGAGCAGGTCACGGCGGAAGAGCTTCTGCGCGCTGAGCGTGAACTTGATGTTCGAGGAGAAGACGTCGGTACGGGGCAGGGTCTTGCCCCACATCGTCTTCGGGGCCGTCCTGTTGACCCCGACGACCTTGCCGAGCACGACGTCCGTGCGCTGTTCGTCGGCCATGGCGACCATGCGCTCCAGGGCCTCGGCCCCGAAGTAGTCGTCGGCGTCGAGGAAGAAGACGTAGCGCCCCCGCGCCTTGCCCAGTCCGACGTTGCGCGGGCCGCTGGGGCCGCCCGAATTGGCCTGTCTGATCACGGTCACGGGCATGGCCGCCCGTTCGGCGAACTCCTCCAGGTACTCCCCCGTGCCGTCCGTCGACCCGTCGTCGACGGCGATGACCTCGATGCGTTCGGGGCCGAGCGTCTGGTTCTCCAAGGATTCCAGGCACTTGACCAGGTACGGCATCGCTTCGTACGCCCCGATGACAACGGTCACATCAGGTTGCGTCACGTTTCCCCCTCGTTCGGGAAGTGTCACAAGAACATTTCCCCCTTATCACCTCAATCGCTACCTAGGAGACGACTGGAAGTACGAGCCGGTTGCCCGGATCCACTCATTTAGTGACTCAGGTCACAGGAAACGTCGGGTGACTTACCTGTGAACACTCGCAGAGCGACGTAAGAGAAAAGGTGATTTCCGTAAGAAACGGGCATGGTCTCCGGGAAAATTCCCCGGGACCATGCCCGTGTGTGCTTGCGGACCGGATCAGCCGGTGACCGCGGCTCCGTCCGTCTCGCCGGCCGCCCGCTGGCCGGGGACCGCGCTCGCCAGGTCCACGTCCACGACGTCGGCCGAAGTGACGCTCTCCTGGCCCTGGTTGCGCCGCTCGGCCTGTCGGGTCAGCTCCCGCACCGCGGAGTTGAACTGGTCGATCGAGGGCGGCTCGTCCGGGCCGAGCAGGTAGTTCTTGAGCTCCCGCCGGCCGGCGGCCTGCGCGTCCTCGGCCGGGTCGGCCACCGCTTCGAGCAGCTCGCCGAGCTCGGCGGCCGAGTTGGACAGGATCACGGCGGCGCGGACCGCGGTGTTCTGGCGCTTGAACTCCTCGGCGCCGAGCTCCGCGGAGTCCGTGACGGCGTACGGCTTGCCGCTCGCGATGAAGTCGGAGACCACACTGGAGATGTCCGAGACCATCGCGTCGGAGACGTTGAAGCAGTCGTACAGGCGCGGTTCGGCACCCGTGATGACACGGTGCTCGGCGGCGCTGAAGGAACGCCAGTAGGCGTCGTTCCACTCGGCGCGCAGCCGGGCGACCTCGGCGTGCTGGGCCACGTCGACCAGGCCGTCGCGGGTGGCCTCGGCCTCGTCGCCCGCCTCGTCGGAGCCGGTCAGGGAGGCGATACGGGCCTCGATGCGGGCCAGCTCCTCCCCGGCCGCCGTCTGCGCGGCGGTGTCGGACACGAACTGCGGGTTGACGGCGCGCCCGGCGCCCGCGGCCTCCACCAGCGCGGTGATCCGCTCGTGCGCGGCCTTGGCCGCCCCACTGCGGGTTCCGGTGAACGGGTGCGGCTTGTAGAGGACCCGGACCGGCGGCTCGGCCTCCAGCAGGGTGCGCACGATGTTCTCGCCCGCGAGCAGGATCGAGGTGTTGCCGGGGTTGTCGTCCCAGCCCTCCCAGGTGGGGGCGTACAGCACGGTCGGTATGCGGCCCTCGGGAACGCCCTGCCAGGTCTGGATCGGGGCCAGCTGCGGACGGCCGACCTCGACGATGTCCTCGTCGCGGACGCCGACGTCGGCTATCGCGTAGCGGTCGCGGCCCGCGCGGCCCGCGGTCCACACCTCGTCGTACACCTTGCTGAACGGGTTGACGCTGGCCAGCTTGTCGCTGTCGCCGTGGCCTATGAAGACGTGCTGGATGGTGGGCACGCGCAGCATGTGGATGTTCTTGCCGACGTTCGCCGCGTAGAGCGCGACGCGCACCGTCGACAGGTCCATGTTCATCAGGTGCACCCCTCCGGGCACGCAGATGACCGGCACCGTGGTGGGCGCCATGCGCTCCAGGATCGCCCGCTCGCGGAGGATGATCAGCGGCCGGGTGTCCAGCTGCTCCATCGTCTCCAGCCACATGTTGACCTGGTACGCGGAGTCCTTGGAACCGGAGAAGTAGAGCACGGTCTCCGGACGGTACTCGCGCAGCCAGTCGTCGACGACGGCCAGGACCTTCTCGGCGCTCGGCGGGACCTTCCGGCCGCGCACGAACGGGACGAGAGCCGCGACGTAACCGAAGGCCAGCAGCAGCGACACGGCGACGCCCGCGAAGCCGTAGACCTTGTTGTCGGTCGCCCCGGTGACCAGGAGGCCGGCGACGGCCACCAGGTCGAAGTGGAGCATCTTCTCGGCGGACCGGGAGAGCAGCCCCCGCGGCGGCGCGTCCGGGATGCGCACCCGCGAACGCAGGTCGACGTTGCGGGTGGCGACGGGCATCCTGCGGCGCAGCCGTATCAGCGTGATCAGCGCGCCGTGCGGTGCCTGGAAGCCGTAGAAGGCCAGGAAGCACGCGATGGCCGCGTAGAAGACCAGGCTGTTGGACAGGTCGAGCCGCGCCAGGAGCAGGACGAGCAGCAGCTGCCGGATCAGGAACCTGATGGACAGACCGGCCCGCACCTTGCTGAGGCGGTTGACCAGATAGCTGCCCCGTCGGTGCAGATAGTGGTCCGCCAGGTACGTCATGGCGGCCGCGGCCGCGAAGGCGCCGACGCTCGGCAGGAGCGCGGCGAGCATCAGACAGGGGAAGCCCAGCATCATGAGGGCCGCCGCCGCCAGCTCGGCCGCGCTGCCCACCCGGGCAACGCGAATAGCGGTGGAAATCACGGAGAAACCTGCTCTTGAGGGGTGAGTGCCGGTTTGATACCAAAAGTTCTTTTGATACCAAGGTGGACCAAAAGCGAGAAAGTGAAATTCACGGATTCAGGCCCTTGCGAATGCGCGGCGAACACACATACACAAAGGCCTGAATTCCGAAAGACTATTCGTTTTTGATTATGCCACGCCGTCCTGGCGGTCCAGGACGCTGGCCAGAGCCGCCTCGAAACCGGAGGCGCGGCCCGCGCCCGCCGTGGGGTCCTGCTGGCGGACGTCGATGACGTGACCGGTGAGCTCGGAGAGCAGGACGTCCAGCGAGGTGCGCGCCACGGCCTCGGAGGACAGCAGCGAACCCGCGGGCTCCTGGCCGAACGCCTTGGTGCGCATGGGCGTCGCGGTGCGCTCGGGGTTGATGCAGTTGACGCGGATGCCGTCGCCGGCCCACTCGTCGGACAGCGCCTGGGTGAGGTTCACCATGGCGGCCTTCGTCGAGGAGTAGAGGCTGTACTCGGCGCGGCCGCGGGTGTAGCTGCTGGAGGTGTAGAGCAGCAACTGGCCCTTGCTCTCCGCCAGATACTTGTAGGAGGAGCGGGCGATCTGCACCGGGGCCAGGTAGTTGACCTTCAGCGCTTCCTCGATGGTCGCGTTGTCGGTCTCGGCCAGCTTGCCGATGCGCAGCACGCCCGCGGTGTTGATGACGTAGTCGATGCGCCCGGTCTCCGCGTACGCCGTGGAGAGCGCGTCGTCGACCTCCTCGGGGTTCTCGACGTGCGTGCCGGTGGTGGAGCGGCCGAGCGCGTACGCCTTCGCGCCGTAGGCCCCGGCGAGCTCGGCTATGTCCTTGCCGATGCCGTACGAACCACCGAAGACGACAAGGGTCTTGCCGGTGAGCAGTTCGCGGTACGCGGCCTCGTCGGCCTGCTCGGGCGCGGCGGTGGAGGCGAGTTGGAAGAGCTTGTCGGCGATGAAGACGTCGACGGGCTGGGTGACCTTCATGTTGTACTCGTCGCCCGCGACGACGTGGATCGGCACGTCCGGCAGGTACCTGAGCACGACCGAACAGTCGTCCGTGGCCTGGAAGTTGGGGTCACCGGCCGCGACCTGGTAGGCGCGGCGGATGGTGGACAGCTTGAACGCCTGGGGCGTCTGGCCGCGGCGCAGCCGGGAGCGGTCCGGGATCTCGGTGATGAACTCGCCGTCCTCGCCGTGGGTGCGGGTCACGATGATCGTGTCCGCGGACGGGATGGCGACGTCGACGGCCTGGTAGCGCTCCAGGGCCGTGACGCAGTCGTCTATGACGCGCTCGGACAGCAGCGGACGCACGGCGTCGTGGAACAGGACGTTCGCGTCCTCGCCCTCGGCCAGGCCCTCGCCGAGTGCGGCGATGGCGCGCTCGGTCGTCTCGTTCCGCGTCGAGCCGCCCTCGATGACACGACTCACCTTCGTGAAGCCCGCCTTCGCGACGATCTTCTCGACGTCCGGCACATAGCCCGGGGCCATGAGCACGATGATGTCGTCGATCGAATCGGCCTGCTCGAAGGTGGTCAGCGTGTGCTCGATGACCGCCTTGCCGGCGATCTTCAGCAGTTGCTTCGGAATCGACAGACCCACCCGCTGACCGGTGCCGCCGGCCAGAATCACTGCGGTGGTACGGGGCTTGGCAAAGTGCTCAGACACAGGTGACCTACCTTGGGACGACAGGGAACCTTGGAATGGTCCCACCTACGGTTACTGCCGTGCAAGGTGAGCGCCGCCCACCGCATATGTGCGTGCAACCGGATATTCACCTTGCGCACGGGCGACTTCGAGGACGCCGGGACGCATTGTCCTGATTTGCTGTGAGTAACTGCACACGCCTCACGCGCGATTCTCACCTTCGTCTCACCCGCCTGAGTACTCGGTGACCCAGCACACGGACGAGTTCCCCCGACGGCGTCTGGTGAACCGAGCGGATCCCGGCGGCGCCCCCGGGCTCGGAGGCCGCCACGGCGAGCGCTCCGTACAGTGCCTGGGCGGCGGCCTCGGGAGCGATCCGCGGTGTGGCCGGCGTGGTGCCGGGGCGCGTCTGCGGGGGTACGGCGGACAGCGACGCCGGGTCGCCCAGAACCCGTACGCCCATGGCACCGATCCGACCGGCCATTTCCGCGCCGATGTCCGCGGCCGCTTCCAGAGCCCACACCGGGGTACTGATCGGGACGTCGTCCGGTGCCGGACGGCAGGAATTCTTCATTCGCGGGACAGCCCCGTTGCGCACGAGCTTCGAATAGATCTCGTCCGGAAGTCCATTGCCGCGGAATTCCACGTTGAGCATCCGCAGCATTTCGGTCTCGGCCAGGGTGAGGGAGCGGTTGGCGGTGTCCGGGACCTCCGCCAGAAGACCGCCGGGCAGCCCGAGCAGCGCCTCGAAGGTCCGCATCAGACCACTCCGGTCGCGGTCGTCGGCCACCACGACCGTGGTGTTCCCGGCGCCCACGACCCGCGACCAGCGCTCGACGAGCCGGTCGTGCCGGTGCCGTCGCCAGAAGCTGGGGTTGGGCTTCTCGTACGGAGCCCGGCGCAGCATGTGGTCGAGCCAGTCCTCGTACCCCATGCGCAGGCCGTTCTGGACGTACTGCTGCCACTGCGAGGGCATGATCTTCGCCAGCGGGCGCAGCGTGACCAGGACATGCACCCGCTCGCGGCCGAGGGCGTCGGCGATCCGCCGGATCGTCCGGTCGTCGGGGGCGTCCGCGAAGAACTCGCTGCTGATCAGCGAGGTGCGCCCGCCGGTGGCGCGCACCGCGTCGACGAGCCGCTGCCAGTGCCGCTCGGCCGGCCGGACGTCGCCCATCATGCCGGGCCGGGCGCACACCGCCAGGGCGGCTTCCATCGGGTGCCTGCTGTGCGCGGGGAAGTCGACGCCGTGGGCGGCCATCGCGTCCTTCGCGGCGAACAGCGCGCCCTGGATCGAGGTGGTCCCGGTCTTGTGCGGGCCGATGTGCAGCAGCCGGGTTCCGACGGGCAGCGGCGCGACCGTGACGGGGGCTGTGGTGTCAGGTGTCGAACAGTCGGTCTCCATGGTGAGAGGACGTTAAGGACGGTTGCTGAGCACAACCTGAGAATGCCCTGGGACTCCAGTGAGTCCCGGGGTTCTCCGCTCGGGGACGGCGCGCAGCGGGGCGGGCGCGGCGCGGCATGGCGGGACAGGGCATGGCGGGACGGGGCACGGCAGGGCGAGGCCGTACGCCGGTGGGCCGCCGCGCCCGGATCACACGAGCCGCACGCCCGGCTCCCCGGCCTCCACCCGCAGGCGGGCCAGGGTGCTGGAGGCGGCGTCCGGCTTCAGCACCGTCTCCGGGGCGCGCACCTGGGCGTCGATGCCGTCCCGCCGGATGTCGAAGAGGTGGTAGCCGCGGTGGGCGTCGATGAACTTCCAGTGCGGGTTGTCCGGCATCCGCGCGTCCCACTCCTGGTGGAAGGCGCTCTGGTCCTGGTCGCCGCCGCTGGAGATCGACGTCCCGACGAACTCGGCGCCCACGGCGTCGGAGTCCGGGTCGGCGAAGTCCGCCTTGAGGTCGCTGATCATCGTGAGGTGCCGGTCGCCGCTGAGGACGACGGGGTTGCGGACGGTGGCGAACTCCCCCATGAGGGCGTTGCGTTCGGCCTGGTATCCGTCCCAGGCGTCGTAGTACCAGAGCTTGCCGTCGCCCACCTGGAGGTCGGTCTCCGCCATCATGATCTGCGAGGCGACGAGGTTCCAGCGGGCCGGCGAGTGGTGCAGGCCGCGGAGCAGCCAGTCCTTCTGCCCGGCGCCGAGCATGGTGAGCGAGGGATCCCCGGCACCCTCCTGGCCGATCGCCTGGTCGCTGCGGAACTGGCGGGTGTCGAGGACGTTCAGCCGGGCGAGGCGCCCGAAGTCGAGCCGCCGGTACATCCGGATGTGCGGCCCGTCCGGGATCGCGGTGGCCCGGACCGGCATGTGCTCGTAGTACGCCTGGTAGGCGGCGGTCAGCCGGGCCACGAACGCGTCGTGGGTCTGTTTGCCCGGGTCCTGCGGGACCTCCCCGGCGAAGTCGTTGTCGACCTCGTGGTCGTCGAAGGTGACCACCCAGGGGGCGTTCGCGTGCATCGCCGCGAGGTGCGGGTCGCTGCGGTACTGGGCGTACCGGTTGCGGTACTGGACGAGGGTGTACGGCTCCCCCGTGCCCTCGTGCCGGCGCACGGCCGTCGCCGACGGCGAGGACTCGTAGATGTAGTCGCCGACGAACAGGACGACGTCGGGGTCCTGGCCGAGCATGTCGGCGTACGGGGTGAAGTAGCCGTTCTGCCAGTTCTGGCAGGAGGCGAGCGCGACGCGGAGCGAGCCGCCCGCGCGGGCGGGGTGCGGCGCGGTGCGGGTGCGGCCGGTCGGCGAGACCTGGCCGTCGGCGCGGAAGCGGTACCAGTACGCGCGGTCCGGGCGCAGCCCGCGGACATCGACGTGCACGCTGTGGCCGTACTCGGGACGCGCCTGGGCGGTGCCGCGGCGGACGGGTTTGCGGAAGCGGGCGTCCTCGGCGATCTCCCACTCGACCGGCACCGCGCGGTCGGGCATCCCGCCGCCGTTCAGCGGGTCGGGGGCGAGCCGGGTCCACAGCACGACGGCGTCCGGCAGCGGGTCCCCGGAGGCGATACCGAGGCTGAACACACCGTCGGGCAGGGGGGTTTCGGCCGCGCGGGCGGTACCGGGCAACCAGAGCTGGGCGGAGGCGGCGGCGCCGAGCACGGCGGCCGAGGCGGTGAGAAAGCGGCGGCGATCGCGTGAGACTGCTCCGGACATCGGCGAACTCCCTTGCGTCGGTTGCCTCTTGGACACCAGGAAGCTCGCACGGCACGGCAGCCCGCCTCTTGAACAAGGCGCATCGTATGCATGACAAATGCACGAGCAACGAACGACTCGCCGTGACGGTTCAATTCCCATGACGAAGGGCCCGCGGCGGGCGAGGAACGAACGCCGGCCCGGGCACGTCATCTCGGGCCCATCGGCCCGGGGGCATCGGCTCCGGGCGCCGAAAACGCGTCGGGCGCGGAGAGGAAGATCCTCTCCGCGCCCGCTACGACTTCCGGCCCGGCCTTCGGGTCACCGCCGAAGCGAGGCCCGGAACAGCCCTAGAACGGCTCGAAGTCGTCGTACTCCTTCTCCGACTCGTCCCGCTCCGCCTGCTTGTCGCGGCGGCGCTGGGCGGCGGGGCGGGGCTCGTCGAGGCGGTGGTCCTCGCCACGGCGGCCGAGCATCTCCGCACCGGCCATGACCGTCGGCTCCCAGTCGAAGACGACCGCGTTCTCCTCGGGGCCGATGGCGACGCCGTCGCCCGAGCGGGCGCCCGCCTTCATCAGCTGCGCCTCGACACCGAGACGGTTGAGCCGGTCGGCGAGGTAGCCGACGGCCTCGTCGTTGTTGAAGTCGGTCTGGCGCACCCAGCGTTCGGGCTTCTCGCCGCGCACGCGGAAGAGGCCGTCCTCCTCCTGCACCACGGTGAAGCCGGCGTCGTCGACCGCCTTCGGGCGGATGACGATACGGGTCGCCTCCTCCTTGGGCTTCGCGGCGCGTGCGGCGGCGACCATCTCGGCGAGCGCGAAGGACAGTTCCTTCAGGCCCGTGTGGGCGACCGCGGACACCTCGAAGACGCGGTAGCCGCGACGCTCCAGGTCGGGGCGGACCATCTCCGCCAGGTCCTTGCCGTCCGGCACGTCGATCTTGTTGAGGACGACCATGCGCGGACGGTTGTCCAGACCGCCGTACTGCTTCAGCTCCTCCTCGATGATGTCGAGGTCGGAGACCGGGTCGCGCTCGGATTCGAGGGTGGCCGTGTCCAGGACGTGGACGAGCACGCTGCACCGCTCCACATGGCGCAGGAACTCCAGGCCGAGGCCCTTGCCCTGGCTCGCGCCGGGGATGAGACCGGGCACGTCCGCGATGGTGTAGACGTTCTCGCCCGCGGTCACCACGCCCAGGTTCGGGACGAGGGTCGTGAACGGGTAGTCCGCGATCTTCGGCTTGGCGGCGGACAGGACCGAGATGAGCGAGGACTTGCCGGCGCTCGGGTAGCCCACCAGGGCGACGTCGGCGACGGTCTTCAGCTCCAGGACGATGTCCTGGAGGCCGCCGGGCACGCCGAGCAGCGCGAAGCCGGGCGCCTTGCGGCGGGCCGAGGACAGCGCCGCGTTGCCGAGGCCGCCGCGACCGCCCTCGGCGGCGACGTACAAGGTGCCCTGGCCGACGAGGTCCGCGAGGACGTTGCCCGCCTTGTCGAGCACGACCGTGCCGTCCGGCACGGGCAGGATCAGGTCCTGGCCATCCTTGCCGGAGCGGTTGCCGCCCTCGCCGGGCTTGCCGCTGGTGGCCTTGCGATGAGGTGAGTGGTGATAGTCGAGCAGCGTGGTGACGGACTGGTCGACGACCAGCATCACGTCACCGCCACGGCCGCCGTTGCCACCGTCCGGGCCGCCTAGCGGCTTGAACTTCTCCCGGTGTACGGAGGCACAGCCGTGACCTCCGCTACCCGCGGCGACATGCAGCTCGACGCGGTCCACGAAGGTGGTCATGTGGGGTGCCTCCAGCACTTCGGTTACATCGGTTACTTCAGTGCGTACGTACTTCGGATACTTCAGTACGTACGGGAATGTCTCTTGCGTAACACGCGAAAGGCGGACCCTCTTCCCGTGGGGGAAGTGAGGTCCGCCTCGCGAGGAACTCTGTTCTACGGAGCCTGGGCCCCGAGGCACCCGACCCGGTCCGCGTGGAACCGGATCAGCCTCGACGGGACTCGATCAGGCGACCGGAACGATGTTCACGACCTTGCGGCCACGGTGCGTGCCGAACTCGACCGCACCGGCGGCCAGCGCGAACAGCGTGTCGTCCTTGCCACGGCCGACGCTGACGCCGGGGTGGAAGTGGGTGCCACGCTGGCGGACCAGGATCTCACCGGCGTTGACGGTCTGACCGCCGAAGCGCTTCACACCGAGCCGCTGAGCGTTGGAGTCGCGACCGTTCCGAGTGGACGATGCGCCCTTCTTGTGTGCCATGTCTCAGTCCCTACCCTTACTTCGCAGCCGCGGGGATCTCAGTGACCTTGATCGCCGTGTACTGCTGGCGGTGGCCCTGACGACGGCGGTAGCCGGTCTTGTTCTTGTAGCGAAGGATGTCGATCTTCACACCCTTGTGGTGGTCCACGATCTCGGCCTGGACCTTGATGCCGGCAAGGACCCAGGGGTCGCTCGTCACGGCTTCGCCGTCGACAACGAGCAGGGTCGAGAGCTCGACCGTGTCGCCAACCTTGGCGGTGGGAATCTTGTCAACCTCAACGATGTCGCCGACAGCAACCTTGTGCTGGCGACCACCGCTGCGCACGATGGCGTACACGCGGATCTCTCTTTCGCTCGGAACGGGACCCCGCAGTCCAGCCGCCGACTCGCGCGAGCGGCCTCTCCCGGAACGCGGAGCACGAGGCTCCGACACCGGGAGGAAGAGGTTTACGGGGGTGCGGCGCGTCAGGAGACACGCCGACGGTCAAGGTTACGGGGCCACGGCCGAAAGGGTCAAACCAGGCCGGGCCCCGCGGGTGTGCCACCGGTCACGCGTCGTCCCCGGCCCCGCGTGTGCGGGGCCGGGGACGACGCGTGGAGCCTCAGCTCTCGTCGGTGGACGCCGTGACGGTGGAGAGCGTCTGCTCAGCCGCCGCGGTCTTCTTCGCCGTGGACTTGACGGCCGCCTTCTTCGCGGTCGTCTTCTTGGCCGTGGTCTTCTTGGCGACCGTCTTCTTGGCCGCGACGGTCTTCTTGGCGGCGGCCTTCTTCGCCGTCACCTTCTTGGCCGTCTTGCGGGCGGCCGTCTTCGTGGCGGCCGGGGCCTCCGCGTCGACGTCCGCCTCGGCGGCCTCGGGCTCGGCGACCGGCTCCGCGGCGACCGACGGGACGACCACGACGGCCGCCTCCGCGGACGCGGTGGGCGCGGTGGCCTTGCGCACGGCACGGCGACGCGGACGGGCCGGCGCGGCGCTCTCGGCGGCGGCCTCGGCCACCGGCTCGGGCGTCGGAGCGACCTCGGGCGCGGCCTCGGCGACGGGCGCCGCGACCGGCTCCGTGACCGTCACCACGGTCTCCTCGGCCGTCCTGGGCGAACCGGCCGGAGCCGACACCTTCCGGGTCGCGCGACGGCGCGTACGGCCCTGGGGAGCGGCCTCGGCCGGAACCTCGGCGGCCACGGGGGCCGGAGCGGTCTCGACCGGAGCCTCGACCACCGGCTCGGCGACCGGCTGCTCGGACACGGGCTCCTCGACGACCGGGTCCTCGGCCGCGAACGGCTCGGCCTCGGCTGCCTCACGGGACCGGGCGGCAGCCCGCTCGGCCCGCTCCTCGCGCCTGCTCCGGGGAGCGCGCTCCTCCGTCTTCGGCGCACCCGCCGGGGCGGACGCGCGACGGGGGGCCCGGCGCCGCGAACGGCCCCGGGTGGCCGCGGCCTCCGCCTCGGCGGCACTGCCGTAGAACTCCTCGTCCGGCTGGAACTCGGTCTCGACGAGCGCGACCGGCGCGGCGACCTCGGCGGCCACCTCGGCCTCGGTCTCGGTCTCCGGCTCCTCTTCCGACTCGTGCGTGAACTCGTGCTCGTGGTCGTGGTCGTGGACCTGCTCGGCACCGCCACGGCCGCGCTTCTTGCGCTTGCCGCCGCCACCGACGGACGTCGGCTGCTCCATGTGCACGATGACACCGCGGCCGTTGCAGTGGACACAGGTCTCGGAGAAGGACTCCAGCAGGCCCTGGCCGACCCGCTTGCGGGTCATCTGCACGAGGCCCAGCGAGGTCACCTCGGCCACCTGGTGCTTCGTACGGTCGCGTCCCAGGCATTCGAGCAGGCGCCGCAGCACCAGGTCGCGGTTGGACTCCAGGACCATGTCGATGAAGTCGATGACGACGATGCCGCCGAGGTCGCGCAGCCGCAGCTGGCGCACGATCTCCTCGGCCGCCTCCAGGTTGTTCCTGGTGACGGTCTCCTCGAGGTTGCCGCCCTGACCGGTGAACTTTCCGGTGTTGACGTCGACCACGATCATGGCCTCGGTCTTGTCGATCACCAGCGAACCGCCGCTGGGCAGCCAGACCTTGCGGTCCAGTGCCTTCATGAGCTGCTCGTCGATCCGGTACGTGGCGAAGACGTCGACCTCGGAGGTCCACCTCGACAGCCGGCCGGTCAGGTCGGGCGCCACGTGGGAGACGTAGCCGTGGATGGTCTCCCACGCCTCGTCACCGCTGACGATGACCTTGGTGAAGTCCTCGTTGAAGATGTCGCGGACGACACGGACGGTCATGTCCGGCTCGCCGTAGAGCAGGGTCGGAGCGTTGCCGCTCTTCGCCTTCTTCTGGATGTCCTCCCACTGCGACTGCAGACGCTCGACGTCACGGCGCAACTCGTCCTCGCTCGCGCCCTCGGCGGCGGTGCGCACGATGACACCCGCGTCCTCGGGGACGATCTTCTTGAGGATGGTCTTCAGGCGCGCGCGCTCGGTGTCGGGCAGCTTGCGGCTGATGCCGGTCATCGAGCCCTCGGGCACGTACACGAGGTAGCGGCCCGGCAGGGAGACCTGGCTGGTCAGACGCGCGCCCTTGTGGCCGATCGGGTCCTTGGTGACCTGCACGAGGACCGACTGGCCGGACTTGAGGGCGGACTCGATGCGGCGCGGCCCGTTGGCCATGCCGAGCGCCTCGAAGTTGACCTCACCGGCGTACAGGACCGCGTTGCGGCCCTTGCCGATGTCGATGAAGGCAGCCTCCATCGACGGCAGCACGTTCTGGACCTTGCCCAGGTAGACGTTGCCGACGTACGAGGTCGCCTGCTCCTTGTTGACGTAGTGCTCGACGAGCACGTTGTCCTCGAGGACGCCGATCTGGGTGCGCTCGCCGCTCTGGCGGACGACCATCACCCGCTCGACGGCCTCGCGGCGGGCCAGGAACTCGGCCTCCGTGATGATCGGAACCCGGCGACGGCCCTGCTCGCGTCCTTCGCGGCGGCGCTGCTTCTTGGCTTCCAGACGGGTCGAGCCCTTGATGGACTGCACCTCGTCCGAAGGCTGCTGCTCCTCGCGCCGGCCGCGCGGCTCGCGGACCTTGACGACGGTGCGCTCGGGGTCGTTCTCGCTGGGCTCGGCGTCGCCACCGGAGTCACCGGCGCGACGACGGCGACGGCGACGGCGACGGCTGCTGCTGGAGCCGCCGGCCTCCTCGCGCTCGTCGGCCTCCTCGGCGTCCTCCTCGGCCTGCTCAGCGGTGTCCTCGGCGTCCTGCGCGGCCTGCTCGGCGGCGTACTCGTCCTCGCCGGCCTCGCTGTCCGAGTCGGCGGACTCGCCACGGCGACGGCGACGGCCACCCCGACGACGACGGCGACGGGAGCCCGCGGACTCCTCCTCGCCCTCGTCACCCTCGACCGCGTCCTCGGCCTCATCGGCGTCCTCCGCGTCCTCGGTGTCCTCGGCGGCCGCCTCGGGCTCCTCGGGCTCCTCGGGCTCGGCGGCCACGGTCACCGGCTCGTCCTCGACGCCCCGGCGACGGCGGCGCCGGCGCCCGGCGGTCGGTTCCTCGACGGCCTCGGCCGGCTCGGGGGTCCGGACGGTCTCGGCGGCTTCCTCGGCGGCCTCGGCGGCAGCCGCGGCGGCGGCCCGCTCGGGCGTCTGGAACATCGGCTCGGTGAACACCGGCGCCTGGAAGACGGCGACGGCCGGACGGCCGGGGCGCCGCGAGGACTCCTCGGTCTCCTTCGGCGCGGGCGCCGAGAAACCGACGGCGGCCTTGCGGGTGGCGCGGCGACGGGAGCGGCGCGGGCCGCCCTCCTCGCTCTGCGCGGCCTCAGCCTCGACGGCCTCCGGACGCGCGGCCTCCTCGGGCGTGTTCTCGCTGGTCACGGGCGCCTCCACACGCTCGTCGGCGGTGTCGCCCTCGGGCGCGCCGGCTGGCGCGGAGACGCGCCGGGTGGCGCGACGGCGGGTGGCACGGCGCGGGGCGGCCTCTTCGGTGACGGGTTCGGCCACGGGGGCCTCGGCCTCGACGGGGGCGGCCACCGGCTCGGCGACGGTCGTCACGGCCTCGACGGCCTCGGCCGCGGCGGGGGCGCCGGTGGGCGCGGAGACCCGGCGGGTGGCACGGCGGCGGGTACGGCCGGCGGGCGCGGTCTCCTCGACCGCGGCCGGGGCCTCCTCGACGGGCTCGGCCTCGGGTTCGGCGGCGGGCACCACCGTCTCGGCGACCTCGGCGGCCGGGGCCCCGGTGGGCGCGCCGGCGGGGGCGGAGGCACGGCGGGTGGCACGGCGACGCGTACGGCGCGGTGCGGCTTCGTCGGTTTCCGTGGCGACGGCGGCCTCGGCCGGAGTCTCCTCGGCCTCTTCGACCGCGGCCGTCTCGACAACCTCGTCGGCCTCGTCCGTCTCGTCGGCCTCGGTGTTCACCGAGGTCGCGGTCCGTGCGGGGGCCTCCTCCGCCGTGAGATCGGCGGACGCCACGGCCGGTATGGCCGACGCGGTGGTCTCGGCCGCGGCCCCGGAGGCGGCGGCCGGCGGACCGGCGGGACGCGACGCCGCACGGCGGCGGCGCCGCGGCGGCAGGGTGTCGCTGGGGGTGTTGTTGGTGTCGGAACCCTCGGTGGGTTCGGTCGGCTCGAGCATGCGGGTGGATCTCCCGTCAGGCTCCCGGGCGCCGCGCCTGGTCCGGCAGGGCCGGTGACGTCCGCGGCTCGCGCGATGCGCGGTGCCGCCGTCCGGGGCGCGGGCGCCGCACGGGAGCTCTCTGTGTCCTGTCTCGCCGGTTCCGTACGCCATGAGTGCGTACGGCCTGGCGAAAGTCTTCTGGTCGGTACGCTGCCCGACCCAGGTGGCTCCCGGATACGAGGGCGGCGCTACGACATCTGTCCTTACGCGGGACCTTCCTTACGCCGACGCCTTCGCGGCGGCAGTTTCGGCGGCCCCCGCGTGATCGGCTGGGGCGGCTGCGACTGCCTCGCGGTCGGGCGCGAGCGGGTCGGTCACCGTGCCGGTCTCTTCATCGAACAGCCCCTGCGCCAGCCTGGTCACCGCAGCGGCGACCGGCGGCGCCAGGTCGGCCACGGCGCGAAGACCGGACAGGACGTCGTCGGGTCGAACGGCAGGCGTCACGTGCCGAACAACCAGCCGCAGTATCGCACAGGGCTGGTCGGTCGGCCTATCAGCCTGTGGACTGTGCGTCTCAGGGGTTGTCCCAAGGCTTGCCACGGCACCGCGGGCATCGAACGTCCGCATGCCGTTCTTGGCCTTGCGGCTGACCTCGACGGTCTCGGCCGCGTTGAAGGCCTCCACCGCGCGCTCCGCCTCCGCCGGGTCCACGCCTTCGAGGCGCAGCTCCCACACGGACGCGGTGAGCCGGTCGGCGAGACCCGAGACGCGGGCTTCGACCGCCTCGATGATGTCGAGGCCCTGGGGCATCGACTCGTCGAGGAGCTCGCGCAGCTTCTCGGGGTCGCGCCGGTCGGTGAGCGCGATCTCCAGGTACTCCGCCTCGCTGCCCGTGCCGGTGGGTGCGGCATTGGCGTACGACACCTTCGGATGCGGCGTGAACCCCGCCGAGTACGCCATGGGTACGGCGGCACGGCGCAGGGCACGCTCGAAGGCGCGCTGGAAGTCACGGTGGCTGGTGAACCGAAGGCGGCCGCGCTTGGTGTAGCGCAGTCGGATGCGCTGCACCGCGGGTGCGGGCGGCGGGCCTTCGGGCTGTCGCTTGCCCAGTGTCGCTCAGTCCTTCATGAGTGCGGTCGTACTGCTACCTAGAGTACGTGTCTCACCGGCCGCTGGTTCCCGCCGGGCGACCGGCTCGGGTTCCGGGGGCGCCCCGAAGAGCATCCGCCGGAAGTCGGCGCGGGCCTGCCGGGCGCCGTCCCGGGCGGCGTCGAGGGCCTGCCGGGTCGCCCGCCCGATCCCGCGCGCCACCTCGGCGGCGGGCTTCAGCACCAGGTCGCGCACGGTGTGACCGACCGGTGTCAGCACGGTGCGGTAGGCCCAGCGCGCCGGTTCCACGAAGGTCCACCGAAGGAGACGCGCGAGGAACCGTCCGACGGCGAGCGAGATGTGCCCGGCGACCCGCCACGCGTGCCCGAGGGCCTCGCCGATCTCCCGGGCGACCACGGCCAGGGCCCGCCCGACCGGCACGACGATCCAGCGCCACACCGCGAGCGCGGGCAGCACCAGCAGGACCCGCGCGGTCCAGTAGAGCGCGAGTCCGATACCCACGAAGATCATCCCCACGATCCGGGCGACCCCCTCGGCCAGCAGGACGATCGCCCTGCCGACGGGCGTGAGGACCCAGGTGTGGAGCCACCGGGCCGGGACGACGAGCAGGTACCGCGCCAGCCAGGCCACGACGGCGTACGCCCCGGCCCCGATGGCGGCGAGGGCCCGGCCGGTGCCCCTGAGCAGCCGGGCGACCGCGCGGCCGATCGGCGTGAGCAGCCGCACGTACACCTGGTCGAGCACGGTCACGACGACGCCGGCGATCCGGACGACCACGGCGGCCGAGCCCGTGAACAGCAGGGCGAGCCCGGCGCCGATCCCCCGGGCCGCCCAGGCGATCGCGTGGCCGAGCGGGGTCAGGACCGTGCGGTGGAACCACACCGCGGGCACGACGAGCAGCACCCGTCCCAGCCACGCCAGCGCTGTGCCGACCGGCCGGACGACGTACCGCCACAGCGCGACCCAGGGCCAGACGAACAGCGCCCGCGCCACCCATCCGAGCGCCCGCCCGAGCGCCCGCCCCACCGGCCGCAGCAGCGTGTCCCGAAGAAACCTTCCGCCGACGACGAGCGCGTCCCACACCATCCGTACGGGGACGACGAGGACGAGCACGACGATCCGCACCGGAATGCGGATCGCCACGGCGAGGCATCCCTCGGCCTGCGTGCCGGGCCGCCCGGGGGAAGGCTTTTCCAGATCCATACCTGCGTAGACGCACCGGCCTCCGGGATGGATGCGACAGAACGGCACCCAGTGGCAGGACTTCCCGCCACGGCCGCACGAGCCCGCCCGGCACGGCGTGATGCACTACCTCTTCGCGGCGCTGCCCGCCCCGGAGGTCTTCGGGTCGCCGGACACGGAGGCCGGCGGCGGAACGGTGGCCAGGCGCTGGACCGAGTACTCGCGGTTGATCCCGGTCTGGCGCCGGATCGCCTCGGGCAGGTCGGGCAGGGCCAGCAGCCGGTCGCAGGCCTGGACCGCGCCGACGTGATCGCCCACCCAGTACGCGGTGATCGCGTACTCGAACAGCAGGCCCCAGCGGTACACCCAGCTCCTGGTGAAGAGCAGGTCGTCGGGTTCGGGCCGGTCCAGCGCGGCACCGAGCAGCGCGTGGGCGGTGTGGTGACGGCCCTGCACCCGCAGCCGGGAGGCCAGTTCGTAGCAGGCTTCGAGCCGCTGCGGGCGCGCCTCCCAGGCGCGCGAGAACGCGTCCATCGCCCCCGGCCAGTCCCCGGTCCTCTCGGCCTTGAGGAGACCGGCCTCCAGCAGCGAGCAGTAGACCTCCTCCGGCCAGCCGCCCATCGCCGCGCGCCGCTCGTACAGCGCGATCGCCTCCTCGGCGTGCCCGAGGTCGCGTTCGGTGTTGGCGAGGTAGAAGACGGTGCGGGTGTTGGCGGGGTCGCGCTCCAACTCGCCCCGCAGCAGACGGGCGTCGCGTTCGAACTTGTCGGCCCGGCAGCCGCCGTCGGCGTGGTCCTCGATCACCAGCGCGTCCAGGTTCTCCTGGGCGTCGGGCTCGTCGGTGCACGGGTACTCGTGGGTGACGCCCTCGTAGCGCCAGGCCCGGTCGCCCCGCATCAGGTGCTTGAAGCGGTGCTGGGTGCCCGGAGTGTCGTAGCGCAGCATGTACGAGGTCGCCGTCAGCCGGGGCAGGGGGGCGTCCTGCCGCAGGACGTGGTCGGCGTCGACGGTGAGGAGGAAGTCGGCCTTCCCGCGGGCGTGCCGGATGTTCCGGGTGCGGTTGTGGCCGAAGTCGACCCAGGGGTCGTCGTGGAGTTCGCCCGGGACACCCGCGAGTGCCGTGCGGATCAGGTCCTGGGTGCCGTCCGTCGAGCCGGTGTCGGAGATCACCCAGGTGTCGATCAGATGGCGGACCGAGCCGAGGCATCGTTCGATGACCCGCGACTCATTCCTGACGATCATGCAGAGGCAGATGGTCTGCGGTTTCACGGCGGCCAATGTGGCACACGCCGGCCCGCCGGGGACGCTCCACACGGGGCACCGAACCGAACAGCGCCCGATCGGCCGCAGGTGAGTCCAACTCCGCACCCATTAAAGCTAATTGGCCCATAAAGTCGTCCATTGTCGATCTAGTTTGATGATAAACAGTGTGCGTTTCGACCAAATGTGCCGCTCCAGCCGGCGCCAGCGGGTCAATCTCGCGATCACCTCTGCGTGCCACGGGGACACAGGGAGACCCGGGCGTCACCGGCCCAACCGGTCCCACCGGGCCCCGGGGAGACCCTGGGGCCACGGGTGCCGAACAGGGCCGTTCCGCCCGGAGAACACCGAGCCGCACCGACCCCGACTCCCTGCAGCAAGTCCAACTTCGAACCAAAAGCAGGCAATTACCCCATCAGGTCGCCTCCAATTGGGCTGATTTGATGATTAATAGGGCGCGTTTCGGCGTAATAGGACAGTTCGACCGGCATCCGCGGGTCAAGCTCGCGATCGGCGTCGGGGAATTCCCCACCGATCGATTCAAGGAGCACCCCCGTATGAATCCCGAGTCCAGGACCGTCCATCTGCTGGGCCCGCCGGCCCGCGGCCGACTCAAGAGGGCCGGCGTCGTCGCCTCGCTGGCGCTGGTGATGGCGTCGGGAGTGGTGGGCTCCGCGACGCCCGCGGACCGAAGCGCCTCCGAGCGGGCACCGGCGGCCCCGGACGGCGACAGGTGCCGACCCGCCCACCACCACAGGCCCCAGGCTCTCCCGGGCGAACCCGGCGACCACTGGAACGCGTGCAGGGGCCCGCGAGGCCCCCGGGGCGAAACCGGTGCGACGGGTCCCACCGGCCCTCAGGGACCGCCCGGCGTGACCGGAGAGGACGGGTCGCCGGGCACGGCGGGAGCGACGGGAGCCACGGGACCGACAGGTGAGGTGGGGTCGCCGGGCCTAGCTGGAGCCACGGGTCCCCAGGGCGCGACCGGCGCGGCGGGCGCGAGCGGCCTGACCGGCCCTCCGGGGGCGCCTGGCCCGTGTCTCGGCATCGACGCCGCGCAGGAGTCGGAGGACTTCGAGATCCGTGTCGCACTGACCGGCGGAAGCACCTACGCGGGTATCCGGGACCAGCGGACCGGCGAGAAGGAGGACTTCCTGTGGACCGACCTCAGCGGCCGTCCCGACTATCCCGCCGGCGGGGCGGCAGGCCTCCCCTGCGACGTCACCGTCAACGCGCACAACCGGACCACCGCCGTGAAGCGCATCAAGTTCGACGTCATCACCACCACGGGTCAGATCTGGGAGGCCGCCTGCGTCGCGTTCACCACGACCCACCCCGCGACCCTGAACTGCGCCGACCGCACAGGCCGCCCCAAGCCCTGGATCCTGGTCTCCCGGCAGCCGACGGTCGCCTCCGTCAACGGCGGCGTATGAATCGACGACGGCGTACGAGTCGACGACGGCGCACGACCGGCACGCTAGCCGGGCGCTGACCGTCGTGGCGAGCCCGGCCCGGCGGACGACCGCCGGGTCAGGCCTCGGTCCAGTCCCCCACGTAGAACGACTCCAGCTGTCCGTACGGTTCGTCGAGGCTCGACAGCTCCTCGGCCAGGCTGTGCAGCACCGACACGGACCGTACGAATCCGTGCACGTCCGCGCGAAGGAACGAGTGGGCCGCCGTGAACACGAGGGCGATGAGCCACGGACTGCTCTCACCGCGCTGCTGGAGCAGGTCGCGCAGCGCGTCCCAGTTGTCGGAGTACTCCTCCGGCTTGACCAGCGCCCGGCCCAGCGCGGAGTTGAGCTGCCGCTCCTCGCGCACCTTCGCCAGGTCGATCTCCAGCACGTCGAAGCCGGACCGTTCCAGTTCCTCCACCAGGAGGCCGTGCCGTTCCTCGCCGACGAAATAGGGGTCGAGCGGCAACCAGGGCAGCCGTTCCTCGACGTCCACCCACGCGTCAAGCATCTCGTCCTCGGTGCTCACCAAGTCCCCCGCACGCAGTCTTGTGATGATCGCCGGACGAGTACACCACAACGGACCGGGCTCGGCGCCCTCCCGGAGCGGGACTTGGGAGCGTCCCCTTCCGGCAGGACTGAGCCGCCCACCCGGGTGTTCCGTGGTGGACGGCTCGGGTCCGGACGTTCAGAGATCAGAGTCGGCGGCGGCGGCGGCGACGACGACGTAGCGTCCTGGGCCGCTGGACGACACCGGCCGGGGCCGGCGGCGGGATTCGAACCCGCGTCGCTCTCCGAACAGGAGAAGTAACCGCAGCCTGCGCACCTGAACAAGGTCCACCGTAACGTCGGCCGGTACGTCGGGCATCCGGATGAACAATGGGGCGTCGACTTGAGCCGACTGGAGAGGTGTGGCGGCGAACGGCGCCCTCCCAGCCGGTTCTAGGCGGCGGTGCCGCCCGCGTAGTCGCTGCTGAAGGTGGTCTCGATGGTGGAGGCGACGGACTGGGCCACCCCCGTGCCCGTGAGGATGAGGCCCAGTTCCCGGTTGTTGCTCAGCGAGTTGCTGCTGATGTTCATGGAACCCGCCTCCACCTCCTGGGTGGACAGGCCGTAGTCCGCGACCATCGCCTTGGCGTGTATGTAGAAGCCGTTGGGGTCGGAGTATCCGACGACGGTGCCGCCCGCCGCCTTGATCGCGGACACCTGGCTGGAGTAGCTGGAGGGGCTCTCCAGCACCACCCGTACGGCGACACCCGCCTTCGCCCTGGCCACGATGGCGTTGACCACCGTGGTGTCGCTGAACTCCAGTTCCTCGACGTCGAGCGTCTTGGTGGCGCTGTTGATCACGGACACCAGGCGGCTGCGCGAGTCGGTGGGCGACCAGAGCAGATGGTCGCCGTCCGTCGGGGTGATCGCGGTGCCGGCGTAGTCGGCGTTGAAGACCTTCTCGATCGAGGCGACGTCGCGGCTGTCGTCGTCGAACACGCCGTAGTCACGCCCGGTCGGGTAGTACTGGGAGGTGAGGTTGCCGGTGAGGATCAGCGACTTCGTGCCGTCCACCGTGATGGTCTTCTGGTGGGTGTAGACGAAGGTGGACGACGACCAGGCCACTCCCGCGCCCGCGCTCGTCAGGGAGTTGTACGCCGACTGGTTGGCGGACTTGTGCGCGCTGTCCAGGATCACCCGTACCGTGACGCCCTTGTTCTCCAGGGCTATGAGGTCGTTGACGGCGGTGGTGTCCTCCAGCTCGTACATGGTCATGTCGAGCGAGGTGGTGGCCGAGTTGATGAAGCCGTAGATGGTGGGCTGGCTGGTGCTCTGCGAGAAGGCGAACGCCGTGTAGCTCGCGGCGTTCGCGGGGACGGCGGTGGCGAGTACGGCGGTGCCGACCGCCAACGTGACACCGGCGCGACCGAGGACCTTCCACAACATGCGTGACTCCTAACCGAGTTGACGCCCACCCGGGGGGATTGTGGGCGTGTGCATGACACCACGCGCGTAGACAGCCGTGGAAGGGAAGGTGGGTGAACACGCAGTTACCGGTCGCCCGCCCAGGCGGACAAAGGGGACTACGCACAGATGGGAACCGGTTCATGCGATCCCCGCGCGATCGCAAAATCTTCGTAGCGCCCCTCTTGGCGCCTCCCGTAGCACCTCCAGTGACCCCGGATAGCGGCATCACGGCATCACGGCAACGGGACACCTTCGCCTCCCCTCCCGGCTCCCGACGCCACGCGCGGGCCTGAACCCGCGGGCCTCACGCTGCAATCGACCGGGAGCGGGTACGCCGGACCACGGACGACGAACGACGAACGACGAACGGCAGACGGCAGACGGCAGACGGCAGACGGCAGACCACGTACGGCGGACGCGGAACCCGTGCGCACCACGAACTACGTCACGAACTCCAGCCGTCGGTAAGGTCCACAGCCATGGTCGTAGCTCGTTCCCTTGCCCTGTTCGTCGTCGCCGCTCTGTTCGAGATCGGCGGAGCCTGGCTCGTGTGGCAGGGCATCCGGGAACACAGGGGCTGGATCTGGATCGGTGCGGGCGTCGTCGCGCTCGGCCTGTACGGGGTCGTGGCCACCTTCCAGAACGACGACAACTTCGGCCGTATCCTCGCCGCCTACGGCGGGATCTTCGTCGCCGGATCGATCGCCTGGGGCGTGATCGCCGACGGCTACCGCCCCGATCGCTGGGACATCATCGGCGCCTCGATCTGCCTCGCCGGGATGGCCGTGATCATGTACGCCCCGCGCAGCCACTGAAGCCACGGGGCCGCCGACCGGTGGTGAGCGGTGCCGTCGTCCCGATGCCGATCGGCCCCATCGCCCGGGCCACGCACCGCACGGAACGGTCACCGGCACGGATCGGGGTGCGGACGCTCCGGCACTCCCTGCGACGGGGTCGGGTTGGTGATGCTGGGACTGGTGACTCTGACGCGCTGACGGTTCGGTCAGCACACCGCCCGCGCTCCCCCTGGGTCCCGTCCGAATCGGATCGCGTCCGGCCCGGATCCCGTCGGCCATGGACTTGATCGACACTGCGGCCGCGAACCGGCCGGGATCCGCCGATGAGTTCTGCCGGCTGCGCCGGTCTACCAGGACGTACGCCATCGAGCCACCGACTGGAGACCCGCCATGACCACTCCCGCACACGCAGGCCGCATGCTCTTCGTGAACATCCCCGTAGCGGATCTCAAGCGCAGCAAGGCGTTCTTCGCCGAGCTCGGGTTCAGTTTCAACCCGAAGTTCACCGACGAGACCGCCGCCTGCATGCTGGTCGGCGAGCACGCCTTCGTCATGCTGCTCAGCCGCGAGAAGTTCGCGGAGTTCGCGAAACTGCCGATGGCCGACCCCACCACGCACACGCTGGCGCTGTACTCCTTCAGCGTGTCGTCCCGCGACGAGGTCGATACGGTCAGCGCCGCCGCGCTCGCGGCGGGCGGCACCGAGGTGGACGGCGCCGAGGACTACGGCTTCATGTACTCACGCAGCTTCTACGACCTCGACGGCCACGGCTGGCAGGTCATGTGGATGGACCCGGCGGCGGTGGAGCAGGGCCCCGAGGCCTTCGCAGCCTCCGCGCAGGACGCCGGCTCCCCGGCCTGACCCACCGCGTTCCGCCCGTGCGGCGTCGCCGTACGGCCGACCACCCCGCCGAGAGTCCCTCCCGAACAGGGAGGGACTCGGCCCGACCTCGGACCCCTCGACGCGGAATCGTGGACGATCACGGGGTGGTTGCTGAGGTCTGCCCGGCTGGGCGGTCGGCCGTAGCGGTCTTGACCTGTGATTGTCGGAGTTCCCGGTTCTTGGTGATCCAGCGCAGGGTGACGAAGAGCAGTCCGATCGTGGCGGCCACGCCGGCCAGGCCGGCCAGGGCAAAGGCGGGGAACGCGTCGTCTCCATTTCCCGGTGAGAAAGGGGGCTCGCGACACACAGACACGCAAAGAACCGTCAGCGGTGCGGGGACACGAGCGGTGGCGCGCGGACCGGCCGAGCGCCGCACTTGTGAGGCGCCTGGAACCAGTGGTGGAGCTCCAGGGCCCGGCAACGACGTCCGGGAGGGCGCCGCCGGCGCCGAGGGGCGAGGGCCCGAAGTACCTACCGCAGCCAACGCCGCGGCCCCCTCGTCCCCGCTCACCCCGCCAGCACCTCAATCACCCGATCGAGTGCCCGCTCACGTCAGTGAGAGTGACCGCTCGATGCCGGCGTCGCACCCGCGTTCTTGACCGTCAGGGGCAGCAACTTCTTGCCCGTGGGGCCGATTTGGATACTCGTGTCCATCTGGGGGCACACCCCGCAGTCGAAGCACGGGGTCCAGCGGCAGTCCTCGACCTCGGTTTCGTCGAGGGAGTCCTGCCAGTCCTCCCAGAGCCAGTCCTTGTCGAGGCCCGAGTCGAGGTGGTCCCAGGGCAGGACCTCCTCGTAGGTGCGCTCGCGGGTGGTGTACCAGTCGACGTCCACGCCGAAGTCGGGGAGGGTCTTCTCGGCGCAGCGCATCCAGCGCTGGTACGAGAAGTGCTCGCGCCAGCCGTCGAAGCGGCCGCCGTCCTCGTAGACCGCGCGGATGACGGAGCCGATGCGCCGGTCGCCGCGGGAGAGCAGGCCCTCGACGATGCCGGGCTTGCCGTCGTGGTAGCGGAAGCCGATCGAGCGGCCGTACTTCTTGTCGCCGCGGATCTTGTCGCGGAGCTTCGTGAGGCGGGCGTCCGTGTCCTCGGCGGAGAGCTGCGGCGCCCACTGGAACGGGGTGTGGGGCTTGGGGACGAAGCCGCCGATGGACACCGTGCAGCGGATGTCGTTCTGGCCGGAGACCTTGCGGCCCTCGGCGATCACGTTCATCGCCATGTCGGCGATCTGCATGACGTCCTCGTCCGTCTCCGTCGGCAGGCCGCACATGAAGTACAGCTTCACCTGGCGCCAGCCGTTGCCGTAGGCGGTGGAGACGGTCCGGATGAGGTCCTCTTCCGAGACCATCTTGTTGATGACCTTGCGCATGCGCTCGGAGCCGCCCTCGGGGGCGAAGGTCAGGCCCGAGCGGCGGCCGTTGCGGGTCAGCTCGTTGGCCAGGTCGACGTTGAAGGCGTCCACGCGGGTGGAGGGGAGGGACAGGCCGATCTTGTCCTCCTCGTAGCGGTCCGCGAGGCCCTTGGCGATGTCGCCGATCTCCGAGTGGTCGGCGGAGGACAGGGAGAGCAGGCCGACCTCCTCGAAGCCCGTCGCCTTGAGGCCCTTCTCCACCATCTCGCCGATGCCGGTGATGGAGCGCTCGCGCACCGGGCGGGTGATCATGCCCGCCTGGCAGAAGCGGCAGCCGCGCGTACAGCCGCGGAAGATCTCCACCGACATGCGCTCGTGGACCGTCTCCGCGAGGGGGACCAGGGGCTGCTTGGGGTAGGGCCACTCGTCGAGGTCCATCACCGTGTGCTTGGAGACGCGCCACGGGACGCCCGACTTGTTCGGGACCACGCGGGCGATCCGGCCGTCGGGGAGGTACTCGACGTCGTAAAAGGCCGGGATGTAGACGTTGCCCGTCTTCGCGAGGCGGAAGAGGACCTCCTCGCGGCCTCCGGGGCGGCCCTCCGCCTTCCAGGCGCGGATGATCTCCGTCATGTCGAGAACGGCCTGCTCGCCGTCGCCGATGATCGCCGCGTCGATGAAGTCGGCGATCGGCTCGGGGTTGAAGGCCGCGTGGCCGCCCGCGAGGACGATCGGGTCGTCCAGCGTGCGGTCCTTGGACTCCAGGGGAATGCCGGCCAGGTCCAGGGCGGTCAGCATGTTGGTGTAGCCCAGCTCCGTGGAGAAGGACAGGCCGAACACGTCGAAGGCCTTCACCGGGCGGTGGCTGTCCACCGTGAACTGCGGGACCCGGTGCTCGCGCATCAGCTCCTCGAGGTCCGGCCAGACGCTGTACGTGCGCTCGGCGAGGACGCCCTCGCGCTCGTTCAGCACCTCGTAGAGGATCATGACGCCCTGGTTGGGCAGGCCGACCTCGTACGCGTCGGGGTACATGAGCGCCCAGCGGACGTCACAGGTGTCCCAGGGCTTGACCGTGGAATTGAGCTCTCCGCCGACGTACTGGATCGGCTTCTGCACATGCGGGAGCAGAGCTTCGAGCTGTGGGAAGACCGACACGGCGGTTTCGGCAGGCATCTCGCGAACCTTCGTGAGCTGATGGGGGGTGACCATCTAGCGTAACGCGACCGGAGGCACCCGCCGCACCGCCGGACGGACATCGGGCCTCCAGCGCCTCCCGGACCACGGTGGCACCGTCGGCCCCGTGGGCCCTCACCGGCCGGTGAGGGCCGTCAGACCGCCGCCTGTGCCTCGATGGCCCCCCAGGCCCCCGGAAGCGCCGCCTCGGCGGCCGCCGCGCGCTGTTCCTCCCGCCCGTACAGCACCCCGTAGGTGAAGGAGCTCTCGCCCGCCGCGTGCGCCAGGGCCGCCAGTTCCCGCAGTGCCTCGCGGGTCATCACGCTGTCCTGGTGGTCGCCGAGCAGGCTCTGCAGCGACTTCATCGACTTGACCAGGGCGGCGGCGGGTGCGCCCAGGGCCGGGGTGGCGGCCTCGGCGGCGTAGCGGGTGCGCTTGGCCTTCTTGCGGGCGTCGTGCATCGTCTGGTCGCGCTCGGCGCCCGGTGGACGGTCGAGGGCCTCAACGACGAGGCCGGAGACCTTGCCGAAGTCCTTGCGTACGGACTTGGCGATGGCCTTCGCGGGGTCGCCGGCGGCCGCCTTGAGCAGCGGCGGGTCGGTGACGAGCGCGTCGAGCGCGGTCAGCAGCGCCAGGTAGCGTTTTCCGTCCAGGACGGCGATCAGGCGGCGCCGGGAGCCGCCGTGCCGGGCGTGCGCCCAGGTGCGCAGCCGGGTGCGGACGGGTCCGGAGAGCAGGGTGCGGGGCAGCCCACCGAGGGCCTCGGTGAGGCGTTCGGTGAGGACTTCCTGGTCGCGGTCGACGCCGAGCTCTCCGGCCAGCCACTTCAGCTCGTCGCCGATCGGGTCGGTGACGGCGCGGTCGAGGATCTTCCCGTACGAGCGGAAGGTGCTGCGCATCCGGCGGGTGGCGACGCGCATGCTGTGCACGGAGTCGTGGACGTCGCGGCGCACGGCCGGATCGAGTTCGACCAGGGCGTCGTACTGGGCGCGGAGGTAGGCGAGGACGTGGTCGCCCGCGGTGACCGGTTCTGTCCCGGGGGCGGGCTTCCCGGCGGGCTTCCCGGCGGGTTTCCGGGCGCGTCTGCCGGTCTCGTCCAGCGCCTTCGCCAGTTTGGAGGAGGAGGCGGAGCGGTTCAGGCCGGCCTTGCGGAGTCTCTTCTCCACCTTGTCGAGGAAGGCCGGGTCGCCGTCGTCGGCGAGTTCGACCTCGATCTCGGTCCATTCGGCGGTGCCCTTGCCTCCGCTGAGGCGTTCCGCGCGGACCCGGTCGAGGCTGACCTCGGCGAGCAGGGCGCCTGAGCCGTCGACGAGGTGGCGGATGTCGCGGGCCGACCGCAGGCGTACGAGGGGGACGAGTTCGGCGTCGCGCACGCGGGAGCGGACGAGGCCGGACAGCGCGCGGGGCACGGTGTCGGAGAGCGGGGCGCGGATCTCGTCGCGTACGCCCTCGGAGACGGGGAGTTTGAGGTGCCAGCCGGCGTCGTCGCCGCCGGTGCGGCGGCGCAGGGTGAGGGAGGCGGCGGCGAGGCGCTGGTCGGGGGTGTCGTAGTAGGTGGCGTCGAGTTCGGCGACGCCCTTGTCGACGACACCGGCGACTCCGGAGACGCCGCTCAGATCTGGCAGGTCGGTGCCGCCGTCGGCAGCGGGACCTTCGTACTTGCGCTCGATCTCGCGCTTCGTGTCCGCCATGAACCGAATCTAGACGCGTTTGGGGGCCGTGGGCAGTACCCAATCGGCCCCGGCTCGGCCAGGGGGCGCCTTTCCCGTTGGTCCGGGTGTCACCTCATGTTCCTCGGGGCGACACCCGGACTCGGGGCTGGGCCAGGGCTAGGCCGACATCGGGCGCTGCACTCTGATCGACTGCAGGAGGCCCACCGCGACCCAGACCGCGAACATCGATGATCCTCCGTAGGACACGAAGGGCAGGGGTAGACCGGCGACCGGCATGATGCCGAGGGTCATGCCGATGTTCTCGAAGGCCTGGAAGGCGAACCAGGCGATGATCCCGGCGGCGACGATCGTGCCGTACAGCTCGGTCGTCTCGCGGGCGATGCGGCAGGCCCGCCACAGGACCACGCCGAGGAGGAGCAGGATCAGGCCCGCGCCCACGAAGCCCAGTTCCTCGCCGGCGACCGTGAAGACGAAGTCCGTCTGCTGCTCGGGCACGAACTGGCCGGTCGTCTGGGAGCCGTGGCCGAGGCCGGTGCCGAAGAGACCGCCGGAGCCGATGGCGATACGGGCCTGGTTGGTGTTGTAGCCGACGCCGGCCGGGTCGAGGTCGGGGTTGGCGAAGGCCGCGAAGCGGTTGATCTGGTACTCGTCGAGGATGTGCAGCCGCCAGACGGCCACGGCGCCGATGGCGCCCGCGCTGATGAGGCCGAACACCCAGCGGTTGGAGGCGCCGGAGGAGAGCAGCACGCCGAGCACGATGACGACCGCGACCATGATGGTGCCGAGGTCGGGCATCAGCATCACGATCATCATCGGGACGGCGGCGAGGCCCAGTGCCTGGAGCACCGTGCGGTGGTCGGGGTACGGCTTGTCGCCCGCGTCCACCCGTGAGGCGAGCAGCATCGCCATGCCCAGGATGATCGTGATCTTGATGAACTCGGCGGGCTGGAGCGACAGGCCGCCCGCGACGAGCCAGTTGCGCTGGCCGTTGATCGTCGCGCCGAGCGGGGTCAGCACGAGCAGGATCATGAAGACCGAGAACCCGTACAGGATCGGCACGGCCGTGCGCAGGGTGCGGTGGCCGAGCCAGATCGTGCCGATCATCAGGCCGATGCCGATGCCGGTGTTCATCAGATGGCGGATGAGGAAGTAGTACGGGTCGCCCTGGTTGATCTCGGTGCGGTTGCGGGTCGCCGAGTAGACGAGGGCCGAGCCGATCAGCGAGAGCGCGACGGCCGACAGCAGTATCGGCCAGTCGAGCCGGCGGGCGAGCGAGTCGCGGGCGAACACACGTGTCCAGCCCGCGCGCTCGGGTCCGTACCCGGAGACGGAGAAGTTGTTGGCTCCGGTCATGTCAGGATCCTCAGCACTGTGTTCGCCGCCGTCGTCATGTCAGGATCCTCTTCCCCCGCCTCCTGGGCGGGCGGGACGTACGCCTTCGGGTGACGCGGTTGCCGGCGCTGGGTGAGGCGGTGGTGCCGGCGGGCAGGTTCGGGTCGGTGGTGCCGTCCTTGGGGGCCTGGCTGGCCTGCTGGTCCTTGGCCGGGTCCTTGGAGATGGCCGGGGCGTCGATCGAGCCGTCGGTCTGGATCTTCGGCAGGCTCTTCTGCGGGGTGGGCAGGAGGGCCTTCTTCTTGTCGATGGCGCCGTCCGCGGACACACCGTAGAGCGCGTTGTAGATCTTGCGCACGGCCTCACCGGACGCTCCCGAGCCCGTACCGGCCTGGGAGATCGTCATGATGATCGTGTAGTCCTTGGAGTACGTGGCGAGCCAGGACGTGGTCTGCTTGCCGTAGACCTCGGCGGTACCGGTCTTGGCGTGCAGCGGGATCTTGTCCTGCGGCCAGCCGCCGAACTTCCAGGCGGCGGTACCGCGGGTCACGACGCCCGCGAAGGCCTCGTTCATGCCCTTGAGCGTCGCCTTGCTGACCGGGAGCCTGCCGTTCACCTTCGGCTTGATGTCCTGGACGGTCCTGCCGTCGGCGCTGACGATGGCCTTGCCGATGGTCGGGGCGTACAGGGTGCCGCCGTTGGAGACCGCGGAGTACATGGCGGCTTCCTGGATCGGGGTGAGGAGGGTGTCACCCTGTCCGATGGAGTAGTTGATCGAGTCGCCCTCGCGCATCTTGTTGCCTTCGAGGCAGTTCTCGTACTCGATCCGCTGGACGTAGGTGCCGCCCTTCTTGCCGCTCTTGCACCAGGCGACCTTGTTGGCCTTCCAGTAGTTCAGCTTCCACTGGCGGTCCGGGATGCGGCCGGTGACCTCGTTGGGGAGGTCGATGCCGGTCGCCTTGCCGAGTCCGAACTGGTGGGCGGTCTTATAGAAGTAGTCCTTGGGGGTCTTCTTCGGGTTGATGCCGCCGTCCTTCTTCCACTCGTTGTCGGCGAGTCCGTAGAAGACGGTGTCGCAGGAGACCTCCAGGGCCCGGCCGAGCGAGATGGGGCCGAAGCTCTCCCCCTCGAAGTTCTTGAAGACCTGGCTGCCGACGGAGTAGGAGCTGGTGCAGGGGTAGTGGCCGTCGAAGGCGTAACCGGCCTGGACCGCGGCGGCGGTGGAGACCACCTTGAACGTCGAACCGGGCGCCGACTGACCCTGTATGGCGCGGTTCAGCAGCGGGTAGTTGGACTTCTTGCCGGTGAGCGCGGTGTAGTCCTTGCCGGAGATGCCGCCGACCCAGGCGTTCGGGTCGTACGTCGGCTGGGACGCCATGGCGACGACGCGGCCGGTCTTGGCCTCCATCACCACGACCGCGCCGGAGTCGGCCTTGTAGTTCTCGCCGGTGATCTTGTCGAACTGGGTCCGGGCGACCTTCATCGCGTCGTTCAGTTCGTACTCGGCGACACGCTGGACGCGGGCGTCGATGCTGGTGACGAGGTTGGCGCCGGGCTCGGCCTTGTCGCTCTTGGCCTTGCCGATGACGCGGCCGAGGTTGTCGACCTCGTAGCGGGTCACGCCGGCCTTGCCGCGCAGCGCCTTGTCGTACTCGCGCTCCAGGCCGGAGCGGCCTACCTGGTCGGAGCGGAGGTAGGGCGAGTCGGTGTCCTTGGCCTTGGTGATCTCGTCGTCGGTGACGGGCGAGAGGTAGCCGAGCACCTGCGCGGCGTTGGACTTGCCGGGGGCGGCGTAGCGGCGCACGGCCTCCGGCTCGGCGGTGATGCCGGGGAAGTCCTCGGAGCGTTCGCGGATCTGCAGTGCCTGGCGCGCGGTGGCCTTGTCGGTGATGGGGATCGGCTGGTAGGGCGAGCCGTTCCAGCACGGCTGCGGCGTCTTGGCGTCGCAGAGGCGGACCTTCTGGATGACGTCCTGGGGCTTGAGGCCCAGCACGCCGGCGAGCTTGGTGAGGACGGCCTTCCCGTCGTCCGGCATCTTCAGCAGGTCGGTGCGCGAGGCGGAGACCACGAGCCGGGTCTCGTTGTCGGCGATCGGAACGCCCCGCGCGTCGAGGATCGAGCCGCGCACGGCGGGCTGGACGACCTGCTGGACGTGGTTGCCGGAGGCTTCCTTGGCGTACTGCTGGCCGTTGCGGATCTGGAGGAACCAGAGGCGTCCGCCGAGGGTGCCGAGGAGGGAGAGCACGAGAATCTGGATGACGACGAGCCGGATCTGGACCCGTGGGGTCCGGCCGGTCTCGGGAATATTGGTCATGGGCGCGGCCCGTCCGCTGGAAGGCTGGTGGTGGGCGACGGGTGGGCGGTCACTGGAGCTGCCTCCCCCTCTCAGTGTGTGTACGAGTCATACGAGTACACGGCGAACCTGTGCGCGGTGCCCCCACGGTCGGTCAAGTCACTTGACCCGTGCGGCGCTTGAGGTGTCCGCCGGACGGTGCTCGTCGTTGTCGTCACAGCCGCTTGACCCCCTTGATGCGTCCGGCGCGGGCGACGCGTGCCTTGGCCGCCTTCACCCGCAGTCCGCCGCGCTGGCTGCCGATGCGCAGTCCGGTGCCGCCGGAGGACAGCCAGCCCGAGGCGACGTCGGCCGTCTTGGACGCCGAACCGCCGTCGGCGAGCGGATCGTTCTCGGCACGCCGGGCCAGCGCCATCAGCACCGGGACGACGAAGGGCGCGAGCAGCAGGTCGTAGAGGGCGGCGGTGAAGAGCAGGCTGGAGAGCCCGACCTGCCGGGCGGCGGTGTCGCCGACGAGGGCGCCGACGCTCGCGTACAGCAGGGTGGAGCCGATCGCGGCGGCGACGACGACGGCCATGGGTCCGGTGGCCGACTTGAGCCGGCCGTTCTCCGGTTTGGCCAGGCCCGCGAGATAGCCGATGACGCAGAGCACGAGGGCGTAGCGCCCGGCGGCGTGGTCGGCGGGCGGGGCGAGGTCGGAGAGCAGACCGGCGCCGAAGCCGATGAGCGCGCCGCCGACATGGCCGTAGACCATGGCGAGGGCGAGCACGGTCAGCAGCACCAGGTCCGGGACGGCGCCCGGGAGATGGAGTCGGGCAAGAACGCTCACCTGGATCACCAGGGCGACGACCACCAGGGTGACGGAGAGCAGCATCCGGTTGAAACGCATGGGATTCGGCTCCTCCTGCTACTGCTGCTGGCCGAGAACGGGGGCGCTGGCCGAGGGGGTGACCGTCACGGTCACGGTCGGCGTGGGCGTCGGTCTGGGTTTCGGCGGCAGCACGGTGTCACGTGGGTCGTGCTTGGGAGCCGAGACGACGACACCGACGATGTCGAGTCTGGTGAACGAGACGAACGGCGTGACGTAGACCGTGCGGGTCAGGTCGCCGCCGGACGGGTCGACCCGGGAGACGACACCGACGGGCACGCCGGGCACGAACGGCTTGTCGGCCTGCGAGCCGAAGGTGACCAGCCGGTCGCCCTTCTTGATCTTCGCCTTGGCGTTGAGGAGTTCGACGCGCAGCGGGCGGTCGCCCTGCCCCGAGGCGAAGCCGAGTTCGTCGGTCGACTCCATGCGGGTGCCGACGGTGAAGTCGGGGTCGTTGGCGAGCAGCACGGTCGCGGTGTCCGGGCCGACGGTGGTGACCCGGCCGACCAGCCCGGCGCCGTTCAGGACGGTCATGTCGCGCTGGATGCCGTCCCGGGCGCCCACGTCGATGGTGACGGTCCAGGAGAAGCCCTGGGCCGCTCCTATGGCGATCACTTCGGCGCCCTTGATGCCGTACTGGCCCTCACCCGCCACCTTGATCATCTTGTCGAGCTGCTTGAGCCGGCTGCGGTTGCGGTCGCCGCTGCCGAGCCTCGCCTTCAACGCCGCGTTGTCGTGCTCCAGTTGGGCGATCCGGTCATGCCGTCCGCCCGAGTCGCGGACCGCGGAGATCGCGTTGCCGACGGGGTCGACCGCGGACGACACCCCGTTCTCGATCGGGCCGAAGACCGTCGCGGCGGCCTGGCGGGCACCGTCGACCGGTGAGTCCTGCCCGCCGCGGATGTCCACCGTGATCAGTGCGAACGCGATGGCGATCAGCAGCACCAGGAGCAGCCGGCTCTCTCGTGTGTCCCTCACGTGCGGCGGCCGTGCCTTCCTCGTCGTATTGGGTCAACAGGGGCGCACCCTGGGCCGAACGGATGCCCACGGTGCGATGAGGCTGGGGTGGGGGGTGTGGCGGGCTGACTGTTATGGGGGAGGTTGTGGCTCTATGTCGCAGGAGTTTATGCCTCCATACCAACGATCCGCCGCACGAGGAGGGGTGATCTCGTACGGCGGAATCGAAGTGTTACTTCATCTGCGGGGCTGGGCGTCCAGAACCTGCTGGAGCGCCTCGAACTCCTCGACGCACTTGCCGGAGCCGAGCGCCACGCTGTCCAGCGGGTCCTCCGCGATGTGGATCGGCATGCCGGTCTCACGGCGCAGTCGCTCGTCCAGGCCGCGCAGCAGGGCTCCGCCACCGGTCAGGACGATTCCGCGGTCCATCACGTCACCGGAGAGCTCGGGCGGGCACTTGTCGAGCGTCGTCTTCACGGCGTCGACGATCGCGTTGACCGGCTCCTCGATCGCCTTGCGGACCTCCGACGCCGAGATGACGACCGTCTTGGGCAGTCCGGAGACCAGGTCCCGGCCGCGGATCTCGGTGTGTTCCTCGGTGTCGAGCTGGTACGCGGAACCGATCGTGAGCTTGATCTGCTCGGCCGTCCGCTCACCGAGGAGGAGGCTGTACTCCTTCTTGATGTACTGGATGATCGCGTTGTCCAGTTCGTCGCCCGCGACGCGGATGGACTGGGCGGTGACGATGCCGCCGAGCGAGATGACCGCGACCTCCGTGGTGCCGCCGCCGATGTCCACCACCATGTTGCCCGTGGCCTCGTGGACCGGCAGGCCGGCTCCGATGGCCGCGGCCATCGGCTCCTCGATGATGTGCACCTGGCGGGCGCCGGCCTGGGACGACGCCTCGATGACGGCACGGCGCTCGACACCCGTGATACCGGAGGGCACGCAGACGACGACACGGGGGCGGGCGAGGTAGCGCCGCTTGTGGATCTTCAGGATGAAGTAGCGGAGCATGCGCTCGGTGATCTCGAAGTCGGCGATGACGCCGTCCTTCATGGGGCGCACGGCGACGATGTTGCCCGGCGTCCGCCCGATCATCTTCTTGGCTTCCGCGCCCACCGCGAGGATCCCGCCGGTGTTGGTGTTGATCGCGACGACGGACGGCTCGTTGAGTACGATCCCGCGACCCCTGACGTACACCAGCGTGTTGGCGGTCCCGAGGTCGACAGCCATGTCACGGCCGATGAACGACATTGAGTTCCCCATCAGGATTCGTCTGGCCTTCCCAAGTGGAGCTTTGACGGCTTTTTAGGACGGCGAGGTTGGTGCAGCGACGTGAACGCTTCCATCGTAGACGCGCCTGCACGAACACTGCGCGAGGGTCTTCGCCATTGTCAGCAGATGACGAGCCGACTCGCTTGTGGAGACGGGCCATCGGGGTCACGCGTTCCCCCGATCAGCACGCATATGCCACGGGACGGCCGGATTTTTCACGGCCGTCCCAGGTCAGACTGTCGGAGCGGCTCTGACGCCGTCTCAGAAAATTTCTTTGAAATGCGCTGCCCGACGACTCTCCCGGATCGCCCGGTCGGCCGCACCGGGACCGCGCGCGACCTCGGGCGCGACCGTCCGTACGCGGACCGGTGACCGTCCGTGTGCGCGGGGGCGCGCACGCGGGGGCGCCGTCCGTACGGTCAGGCGCGGCCGGGGAAGAAGATCTTCACCTCACGCTCGGCGGACTCCTCGGAGTCGGAGGCGTGGATCAGGTTCTCGCGGACGATGACGCCGAAGTCACCGCGGATGGAACCGGGGGCGGCGGCGATCGGGTCGGTCGGGCCGGCCAGGGCGCGCACGCCCTCGATGACCCGCTCGCCCTCGACGATCAGCGCCACGACCGGGCCGGAGGCCATGAACTCCACCAGCGGCTCGTAGAAGGGCTTGCCCTTGTGCTCGCCGTAGTGCTGCTCCAGCGTGTCCTGGTCCAGGGTCCGCAGTTCCAGCGCGGTGATCTGCCAGCCGGCCTTGCGCTCGATACGGCTGATGATCTCGCCGGTCAGGCCGCGACGGACGGCGTCGGGCTTGAGAAGGACGAGGGTGCGCTGGCTCACGGGATGGCTCCTTCGGGTCACACTTGTGCGGATGACCGAGGTTACAGGGCGTGTCCGGGTGGCCGTCACACAGTGTCAGGTGATAGCGGCACGCGCCTCCGTCCGCCGACACGGGGCATGGACACGGGCCCCGGCCCGGACTGCCGGGAGCCGTGCCAGGCCTCGCACGGCATGGCACGGCGCGGCACTGCCCCGGACGTCCGCGCCGGGTCCGGTCCAGGCCGGGTTGCCGCCCGGCTCGGGGCGACGGCGGGGCTAGGCCGGGTTGCCGCCCGGCTCGGGGACGGTCGGGGACTGCTGTTGCGCCTGGGTGGCGAACCTGGCCTTGGCCTCGTCGATCTTCCGGCCGTAGTGGACCGAGGCCCACCACAGGGCGGCGAACGCCACGCCCAGGACGAACATCGACGGAACGACGAAACCGCCGGCGATCAGCAGGATCTGCAGCGCCCAGCCGAGCTGGACCCCGCCGGGCCGCGTGATCATGCCGCACAGCAGCACGCTCAGCGCCATCAGGACCCCGCAGACCGTCCAGACCGTGGCCGTGGACAGATCGGGTTCCTTCATGGCGACGAGTCCGGCGAAGCCGATGACGAAGAACTCGCCGATCAGCGTGGAAGCACAGAGCGTACGCACGAGAGTCAGCCCCTCCCCAGAAGCAGCCGGACCTCGCCGACCGTGATGACGGATCCGGTGACCAGCACGCCCCCGCCCGCGTACTCGCCCTCTTCCTCGGCGAGCGTGATCGCGGCCTCCAGCGCGTCGTCGAGCCGCGGCTCGACCTGGACCCGGTCCTCGCCGAAGACCTCGACGGCGATCCCGGCCAGTTCGTCCGTGTCCATCGCGCGATGGCTGGAGTTCTGGGTGACGACGACCTCGGCGAAGATCGGCTCGAAGGCCTCGAGCAGCCCCCGTACGTTCTTGTCGCCGCTCGCGCCGACCACCCCGATGAGCCGACTGAAGTCGAACACCTCGCTGACCGCCTCGGCGGTGGCACGGGCGCCCGCCGGGTTGTGCGCGGCGTCGAGCACGACCGTGGGCGAGCGCCGCACGATCTCCAGGCGGCCCGGCGAGGTGACCGCGGCGAACGCCTTGCGCACGGTGTCGATGTCGAGCCGCTGGGTGTGTGCCGAGCCGACCCCGAAGAACGCCTCGACCGCGGCGAGCGCCACGGCGGCGTTGTGCGCCTGGTAGGCGCCGTGCAGCGGCAGGAAGACCTCTTCGTACTCGCCGCCGAGGCCGCGCAGCGTGAGCAGTTGCCCGCCGACGGCGATCTGGCGCCCCACGACACCGAATTCGAGTCCCTCGCGGGCCACCGTCGCGTCGACCTCGACGGCCTTCTTCAGCAGCACCTGGGCCGCGTCGACCGGCTGCTGGGCGAGGATGACGGTGGCGTCCTGCTTGACGATGCCCGCCTTCTCGACGGCGATCTCGCCCGGCGTCCCGCCGAGCCGGTCGGTGTGGTCGAGGTCGATGGGGGTCACCACGGCGACGTCCCCGTCGATCACGTTGGTGGCGTCCCAGCTACCGCCCATCCCGACCTCGACGACGGCCACGTCCACGGGCGCGTCGGCGAAGGCGGCGTACGCCATCGCGGTGAGCACCTCGAAGAAGGACAGCCGGTACTCCTGCTGCCCGTCGATCATCTCGACGTAGGGCTTGATGTCGTTGTACGTCTCGATGAACCGCTCGGCGGAGACCGGCGCCCCGTCCAGGCTGATCCGCTCGGTGATCGACTGCACGTGGGGGCTGGTGTAGCGCCCGGTCCGCAGGTCGAAGGCGCCGAGGAGCGCCTCGATCATGCGGGCGGTGGAGGTCTTGCCGTTCGTGCCCGTGATGTGGATCGAGGGGTACGCGCGCTGCGGCTCCCCCAGGACGTCCATCAGCGCCGCGATCCGGGTGACGGAGGGCTCCAGCTTGGTCTCGCCCCAGCGGGTGGCGAGCTCGGCCTCCACCTCGCGCAGCGCCTTGTCGACCTCGGGGTCGGAGGGGCGCCCGGGGACGTCGGCCTCCGGGCCGCCGGTGCCCTGGGTCCGCAGGGTGCGGCTGCCGGCCTCGATCACCGCGAGGTCGGGGTCGCGTTCGGTCTCGTTCGCCACGATCTCGTCGAAGAGGCCGTGCGGGTCGGGGTGTTCCGAGTCGTCGGACGCGCTGCTGTCGTGCGGGGGGAGGTCACTCACGGGGCCAGTCTACGGAGACGGCGGGGTGTGCGGGCGTGTGGGGCCGTGTGGGGGTTTCGCCCCCTCCGCCCCTACCCGTCCCGTACCCGGGGCTCCGCCCCCCAACGCCCGCTCCGGCCTGACGGCCTCGTCCTCAGGCGCCGGACGGGCTGGAACTCTCCAGCGCCGGACGGAGGGATTCAGCCCCTCCGGCGATCGAGGAGCGGGGGCCGGGGGCAGCGCCCCCGTGACGGGACGGGAAGCCGGCCGTGTACCGCCGAAGGCCCCCGGACCGTGGGGTCCGGGGGCCTTCGCTTTCGCTGGGGCGGGAGCTACGCCTCCGGCAGCCGCTCCAGTTGCTCCTGGATGCGGGCGATGTCCTCGTCCGCCTTGGCGAGCCGGCCGCGGATCTTGTCCACGACGTTGTCCGGAGCCTTGGCGAGGAACGCCTCGTTGCCGAGCTTGCCGTTCGCCTGGGCCTTCTCCTTCTCGGCGGCGGCGAGGTCCTTGGCCAGACGCTTGCGCTCCGCGGCGATGTCGATCGTGCCCGACAGGTCGAGCGCGACCGTGGCGCCGGCGACCGGCAGCGTCGCCGTGGCCGAGAAGCTCTCGCCCTCCGGCTGGAGACGCAGGAGCTGGCGGATGGCCGCCTCGTGGGGGGCCAGCGCGGTCCCGTCGAGGGTCAGCCGGGCCGGGACCCGCTGGCCCGGCTGGAGGCCCTGGTCGGCACGGAAGCGGCGGACCTCCGTGATGACCTGCTGGAGCTTCTCGATCTCCTGCTCGGCGCCGGTGTCACGGAAGCCGCCCGCCGCGTCGGCGCCGGGGACGGAGACGGCCTTCGGCCAGTCCGCGATGACGACCGACTCGCCGCCCGTGAGGGTGGTCCAGAGGGTCTCCGTCACGAACGGGACGATCGGGTGCAGCAGTCGCAGCGTCACGTCCAGGACCTCGCCGAGGACCCGGCCGGAGACCTTCGCGGGTTCGCCGCCCGCCATGAACGTCGTCTTGGACAGCTCGACGTACCAGTCGAAGACCTCGTCCCACGCGAAGTGGAACAGCGCGTCCGACAGCTTGGCGAACTGGAAGTCGTCGTACAGGGCGTCGACTTCGGCGACCGTGGCGTTCAGCCGGGACAGGATCCAGCGGTCGGTGGCCGACAGCTCCTCGACGGGCGGGAGGTCGCCGTCGACCGTCGCGCCGTTCATCAGCGCGAAACGGGTGGCGTTCCAGATCTTGTTGGCGAAGTTGCGCGAACCCTGGACCCAGTCCTCGCCGATCGGCACGTCGACACCGGGGTTGGCACCGCGCGCGAGCGTGAACCGCAGGGCGTCACTGCCGTACTTGTCCATCCAGTCCAGCGGATCGACCGCGTTCCCGAAGGACTTGGACATCTTCTTGCCGAACTGGTCGCGGACCATGCCGTGCAGGGCGACGGTGTGGAACGGCGGGGTGCCGTCCATCGCGTACAGGCCGAACATCATCATCCGGGCGACCCAGAAGAAGAGGATGTCGTAGCCGGTGACCAGGACGGAGTTCGGGTAGAACTTCGCGAGGCTCTCGGTCTGTTCGGGCCAGCCGAGCGTGGAGAACGGCCACAGGCCGGAGGAGAACCAGGTGTCGAGGACGTCGGTGTCCTGGTGCCAGCCCTCGCCCGTCGGGGCCTCGTCGTCGGGACCGACACAGACGATCTCGCCGTTCGGGCCGTACCAGACCGGGATGCGGTGACCCCACCACAACTGCCGCGAGATGCACCAGTCGTGGAGGTTGTCGACCCAGTCGAAGTACCGCTTCTCCATCTCCTGCGGGTGGATCTTGACGCGGCCGTCGCGGACGGCGTCGCCCGCGGCCTTCGCCAGCGGACCGACCTTGACCCACCACTGCATCGACAGGCGCGGCTCGATGGTGGTCTTGCAGCGCGAGCAGTGGCCGACGGAGTGGCTGTAGGGCCGCTTCTCGGCGACGATCCGGCCCTCGGCGCGCAGGGCGCCGACGATGGCGGAACGGGCCTCCAGACGGTCCAGGCCCTGGAAGGGGCCCGGGACCGTGATGACCGCGTGCTCGTCCATGACGGCGATGTTGGGCAGGTTGTGGCGCTGCCCGATCTCGAAGTCGTTCGGGTCATGGGCGGGCGTCACCTTGACGGCGCCGGTGCCGAACTCGGGGTCGACGTGCTCGTCCGCGACGACCGGGATGGAACGGTCGGTCAGCGGCAGCCTGATGAGCTTGCCGACGAGGTGCTTGTAGCGCTCGTCCTCCGGGTGGACGGCGACGGCGGTGTCGCCGAGCATCGTCTCGGCACGGGTGGTGGCGACGACGATGGACTCGTCCCCCTCCCCGTACTTCATGGAGACCAGTTCGCCGTCGTCGTCCTGGTACTCGACCTCGATGTCGGAGATCGCGGTGAGGCAGCGCGGGCACCAGTTGATGATGCGCTCGGCGCGGTAGATCAGCTCGTCGCCGTAGAGCTTCTTGAAGATGGTCTGGACGGACTGGGACAGGCCCTCGTCCATGGTGAAGCGCTCACGCGACCAGGCGACGCCGTCGCCGAGGCGGCGCATCTGGCCGGAGATCTGCCCGCCGGACTCGTCCTTCCACTGCCAGACGCGCTCGACGAACGCCTCACGGCCGAGGTCGTGCCGCGACTTGCCCTCCTTGCCCAGCTCCCGCTCGACGACGTTCTGGGTGGCGATGCCGGCGTGGTCCATGCCCGGCTGCCAGAGCGTCTCGAAGCCCTGCATGCGCTTGCGGCGGGTGAGGGCGTCGATGAGGGTGTGCTCGAAGGCGTGCCCGAGGTGCAGGCTGCCCGTGACGTTCGGGGGCGGGATGACGACCGTGAACGGAGGCTTCTCGCTCTTCGCGTCCGCCTCGAAGTAACCGCGTTCTACCCAGCGCTCGTACAGCGGCCCCTCTACATCGGCCGGCGCGTACTGGGTCGGCAGTTCGGGGTTGGGCTCTGGTGGCTGCTGCTGAGCGTTTTCGGTCACGGGGTCAGTTTAGAGGCGTCACGCCCCTGTCCCGAAACGCGATTACTTCGTAACGGTGCGGCCCCCGGCGGCTTGGGGGCGTGACCTGTGCGCCAGGATGTTCGGAACACATAAGTATCTGGAGGGGAACCCAGAAATGAGCTACAACCAGCCGGGCCCGTACGGCGGGCAGCCCGAGCAGCCCGGACCGTACGGTCAGCCGGGCCAGCCGGGCCCTTACGGGCAGCAGCCGCCGGCCCCGCAGCCCGGTTACGGTTACCCGCCCCAGGCTCCCCCCGCGCAGCCCGGCTACGGCTACCCCCAGCAGGCTCCCCAGGGTGTCCCGCCGCAGACTCCCCCGTACGGCCAGCCGCCCGCCTACGGCCAGCCGCCGTACGGCCAGCAACCCCCTTACGGCACCGTCCCGATGCCGCCCGAACCGTCCGGCGGCAAGAAGCGGACGGCCCTGATAGTCGGCGCCGTCGCCGTGGTGGCGGCCATCGCGGTGGGGGCGTACCTCCTGTTCGGCGCCAGCACCACAAGCACCGTCGCCGACGACGGCCCCCACAAGCTGACTACGCCGGCGACGGTTCTCGGCGGCGAGTACAAGAAGTCCACCCAGGCGGGCGACACCGGTGGCGGCATGACCAAGAAGGACCTGCAGGACGCCGAGGGCTGGGGCGTGAAGAACCCCAAGGACGTCAACGCGACGTACCAGTCGGGCGACGCGAGCAACCCGCTGACGGCGAAGCAGATCTCCTTCGGCGGCGTCTGGGGAACCATCGGCGACCCGGCGACGGCCGTCGACAACATGTTCGCCGACATGAAGACGAACCAGGAGAAGGAAGGCACCAAGGACGGCGAGCTCATCGGCAGCCCGAAGGCGTACACGCCGAGCGCGCTCGACGGTGCCGTCCTCAAGTGCCAGGAAGTCAAGATCAAGAGCGGCGCGGGCCCCAAGTCGCTCACGATGCCGGTCTGCATCTGGGGCGACCACAGCACGCTCGGATTCGTGATGCCGATCGACCTCGCCGGCATGATGGCCGGCAAGGGCAGCACCCCCGAGGCGGCTGCCGAGATCGCCGCGAAGCTCCGCAAGGACGTCCGGGTCCCGGTCTCCTGACCTGAGCCGACCGTCTGCGGTGAACACGGAAGACAAGGGGCGCCCGGCGATTGCTCGCCGGGCGCCCCTTCGTCCTGTGGGTGTCGCTACGCCGTCTTCTGCTCCCCCGGCCCCCGGCCCCGGGCGTCGCGCGGGATCAGGGTCGGGTTGACGTTGCGCAGGACCACGTCGGCGGTGATGACCACGCGGGCGACGTCCTTGCGGGACGGGACCTCGTACATCACGGCCTGGAGGACTTCCTCCATGATGGCGCGCAGGCCACGGGCGCCGGTCTGGCGGAGGATGGCCTGGTCGGCGATGGCCTCCAGGGCCTCGCGCTCGAAGTCCAGCTCCACGCCGTCGAGTTCGAAGAGGCGCTGGTACTGCTTCACCAGGGCGTTGCGCGGCTCGACCAGGATCTGGAGGAGCGCCTCGCGGTCCAGGTTGTGGACCGAGGTGATGACCGGGAGACGGCCGATGAACTCGGGGATCATGCCGAACTTGACCAGGTCCTCCGGCATGACGGCCGCGAACTGGTCCTTGGACTCCAGCTCCCGCTTCGAGCGGATCGTCGCGCCGAAGCCGATGCCCTTCGCGCCGGCCCGGGACTCGATGAGCTTCTCCAGACCGGAGAAGGCGCCGCCCACGATGAACAGGACGTTCGTCGTGTCGATCTGGATGAACTCCTGGTGCGGGTGCTTGCGTCCGCCCTGGGGCGGCACCGAGGCCGTCGTGCCCTCGAGGATCTTCAGGAGCGCCTGCTGCACACCCTCGCCGGACACATCGCGCGTGATCGACGGGTTCTCGCTCTTACGGGCGACCTTGTCGATCTCGTCGATGTAGATGATCCCGGTCTCGGCCTTCTTGACGTCGTAGTCGGCGGCCTGGATCAGCTTCAGCAGGATGTTCTCGACGTCCTCGCCGACGTACCCCGCCTCCGTCAGCGCCGTCGCGTCGGCGATGGCGAACGGAACGTTCAGCATGCGCGCGAGGGTCTGGGCGAGGAGCGTCTTGCCGGAGCCCGTGGGGCCCAGCAGGAGGATGTTGGACTTCGCCAACTCGATGGCGTCCTCGCGGTTCTGGCCCGTGCTGTTCTCACCGGCCTGGACGCGCTTGTAGTGGTTGTACACCGCGACCGAGAGGGCCTTCTTGGCCGACTCCTGCCCGACCACGTACCCCTCGAGGAACTCGTAGATCTCGCGGGGCTTGGGGAGTTCCTCCCAGCGCACCTCGCTCGTCTCCGCGAGTTCTTCCTCGATGATCTCGTTGCAGAGATCGATGCACTCGTCGCAGATGTACACACCGGGGCCTGCGATGAGCTTCTTGACCTGCTTCTGGCTCTTGCCACAGAACGAGCACTTGAGCAGATCGCCGCCGTCACCGATGCGTGCCACGGTGTGCTTCCCCTTCGCCTGGGAGACGCCTAGGTCCAGCGGCTCCTGGTGCTGCCTTATGTCCGACGGTACCTTGCCGAGCCCCTCGTCCGGGCCCCCCTTGGCGCGGTTCACTTTGTCGTGGACCGAGCCAAGGAGCGGCAGACGATACAGCGATACGTCACACGACCGAGGAGTTGTTCATTTTCCGAGTGGAAATGATCTGGTCGATCAGGCCGTACGCGAGGGCGTCCTCGGCCGTGAGGATCTTGTCGCGCTCGATGTCCTCGCGGATCTTCTCGATCGGCGTGGTCGAGTGCTTGGCCAGCATGTCTTCCAGCTGCGCGCGCATCCGGAGGATTTCGTTCGCCGCGATCTCGAGGTCCGAGACCTGCCCGCGGCCGGTCTCGCTGTACGGCTGGTGGATCAGCACACGGGCGTTCGGAAGTGCCATGCGCTTCCCCGGTGTGCCGGCGGCCAGCAGGATCGCGGCGGCCGAGGCGGCCTGACCCATGCAGACCGTCTGAACGTCCGGCTTCACGAACTGCATCGTGTCGTAAATGGCCGTGAGGGCCGTGAACGAGCCACCGGGGCTGTTGATGTAGACCGAGATGTCACGGTCTGGGTCCATCGACTCCAGGCACAGCAGCTGCGCCATGACGTCGTTGGCGGAGGCGTCGTCGATCTGCACGCCGAGGAAGATCACGCGCTCCTCGAACAGCTTCGCGTACGGGTCGTACTCACGCACGCCCTGCGAGGTGCGCTCGACGAAGCGCGGGATGACGTAGCGGGACTCCGCGCGAGGACCGGTGTACTCGGCCTGCGTGCGGGCGAAGAGGCCGCTGCCGGGGAAGTCGTTCACTGTGTCTCCTGAAAAACCTGAAAGGGCTGAGCGGTCGGCTGAGAGCACGCTGGGGGCCCGGTGCCACCCGGGGGCGGGAAGGGGCCCCGCGTCGCCCTCGGGGGCGCTGGAGGGGCTTACGACGCCCCGGTGCCGCCACCGCCCGGCATACCGGCAGCGGTGGGCACGATGTCGTCGATGAGGCCGTACTCCTTGGCCTCGATCGGGTCGAACCAACGGTCGCGGTCCGAGTCACGAGTGATCTGCTCGACCGTCTGACCGGTGTGGAACGAGGTCAGCTCGGCCATCCGCTTCTTGGTGTGCAGCAGCCGCTCGGCGTGGATCTTGATGTCCGACGCGGAGCCCGCGAGACCCGCGGAGGGCTGGTGGATCAGGATCTCGGCGTTCGGCAGGGCGAAGCGCTTGCCGGGGGTGCCCGCGCTGAGCAGGAACTGACCCATCGAGGCCGCCATGCCCATGGCGATCGTCACCACGTCGTTCTTGATGAACTGCATGGTGTCGTAGATCGCCATGCCGGCCGTGATCGATCCGCCGGGGCTGTTGATGTAGAGGTAGATGTCCTTGTCCGGGTCGGCGGCAAGGAGCAGCAGCTGCGCCGTGATCTTGTTGGCGATGTCATCGTCGACCGCCTGGCCGAGGAAGATGATCCGCTCGCCGAGCAGTCGGTTGTAGACCTGGTCGCCGAGGCCACCACCGATAGGGTCGCCGGCAGCTGTGGGCATCAGATTCGTCACGTATCCACCTGCTCGTCTTGCGACGGCGCCGGGCCGTCTCACGTCTTCTGCAGGGCCTGGGACCCCGGGTTCCGCGCCGCCTCTCGACGGCGTCCGGAGACTCCCCTGCCCTCGTATTCATGGACCCTAACGCGCGGGTCCCTCCGGGGAATCCCGCAGAGGGAACTGTTCGCTGTGAGCGCATGTGCCGCGCGGGCCCGACCGGGCTCCCGGGGCCGCTCCTCAAGGGGCTGGGCGCCTCTGTGCCCGGCCCGCCGGAGCCGGCCGCGTCACCGGCGCGGGCCGGTGCCGCGCACCCCCGAAACGCCGCCCCATGGGGTACCGGGGGCCCAGGAACGCGACCGCGGCCGGGTGGCGGCTGCTCGCGCGGTTCCTCGCGCCCCCAAAGCGGACGGGCCCCCGGAGACATGAAATCCCCAGGGGCCCGTCAGGCGTACAAGCGAGGCGATCAGGCCTCGGGGGTCTCCTCGGCCTCGGCGGCCTCGGAGTCGCCGGCGGTCGCGGCCGTCTCGTCCTCCTCGTCGTCGAGGTCGACGACCTCGCCGTTGGTGTCCTTGACCGTGGCGGCCTCGACGACGACCGCGAGGGCCTTGCCGCGGGCGACCTCGCCGACCAGCATCGGGACCTGGCCGCCCTCGACGACGGCCTGGGCGAACTGGTCGGGGGACATGCCGGAGGAGGCCGCGCGCCGCATGAGGTGCTCGGTGAGCTCCTCCTGGTTGACGTTCAGCTTCTCCTTGTTGACGAGCTCGTCGAGGACGAACTGCGTCTTGATGCCCTTGACCGCGGCTTCCTTGGTCTCGGCGTCGAACTCTTCCTCGGTCTTGCCCTGGATCTCCAGGTACTTCGCGAGGTCGAGACCCATCTGGCCGAGCTGGTGGTGCTCGAGGTTGTGCTTACGGGTGTTGATCTCGTCCTCGAGCAGCTTCTCGGGGACGGGCACCTCGACGAGCTCCAGCAGCTTCTCCAGGACGCGCTCCTGGGCCTGCGTGGCCTGGTCGAACTGCTTCATGTTCTCGAGGCGCTTGCGGCTGTCCGCCTTGAGCTCGTCGAGGGTGTCGAACTCGGAGGCGAGCTGCGCGAACTCGTCGTCCAGCTCGGGCAGTTCACGAGCGGCGACCTGGGTGACCTTGACGGTGACCTCGGCCTCCTTGCCCGTGGCGGAGCCGCCCTTGAGCTCGGAGGTGAAGGTGGCCTCGCCACCGGCCTCCAGGCCCTTCACGGCCTCGTCGATGCCGTCGAGCAGTTCGCCCGAGCCGATGGTGTACGAGACACCGCTGGCGACACCGTCCTCCAGGATCTCGCCGTCGACCTTGGCCTCGAGGTCGAGGGTGACGACGTCGTCGTCCTGGGCCGCGCGCTCGACCGGGGAGGTCGAGGCGAAGCGCTCGCGCAGGTCGGAAACGGCCTTCTCGACGTCCTCGTCGCTGACCTCGATGGCGTCGACCTCGACCTCGATGCCGGAGTAGTCCGGGATCTCGATGGCCGGACGGATGTCGACCTCGGCGGTGAAGTTCAGCGTCTCGCCGTCCTTCAGCTCGGTGATGTCGACCTCAGGCTGTCCGAGGACATTCAGCTCAGCCTCGTTGACCGCTTCGGTGTAGAACTTCGGGAGCGCGTCGTTGACGGCCTCTTCGAGCACGGCGCCTCGACCGAACCGCTGGTCGATGATGCGCGCCGGGATCTTGCCCTTCCGGAACCCCTTCACCGTGACCTGCTGGTTGATCTTCTTGTACGCCGCGTCGAGGCTGTCCTTGAGCTCCTCGAAGGGCACCTCGACAGTGAGCCGAACCCGAGTCGGGTTCAGGGTCTCCACGGCGCTCTTCACGGTTCGGTCTCCTTGTGGCTGACTTCTTGGGGGGTTCTGCTGCGTGCTGCTGCCGGTCGGGCAGAGCCTGGGCGGATTCGCGGCCCTTGAGAGACGTAACGACTGCAGACATACGGGCACGCAGCTTGCATAGTAACCGCAGGCGGTACACGCCCCAAAAGGTGATCTTGTCCGGGCCGAGCCCTGAGGGTCCTGCCGGTGGTCGGGGTGGCGGGATTTGAACCCACGGCCTTCCGCTCCCAAAGCGGACGCGCTACCAAGCTGCGCCACACCCCGTCGGTGCGACACGTAGGGTACATGCCCGCAGGCGGCACGGCGGCCGCATTTCGGGAGCGCCGACGCGGGCGGGAACGGGGTGTGCGATGTGGGCGGTCGACCCGCTACGATGCATTCTGTGCCGGGGTCACTGACCTGCGGCGCGTCCTGTGCGGGCGTAGCTCAATGGTAGAGCACTAGTCTTCCAAACTAGCTACGCGGGTTCGATTCCCGTCGCCCGCTCCATATGACGTAGGGCCAGGCCGGAGGTTAATTCCTCCGCCTGGCCCTTGTCGTTTTCCGGGGGTTCCACCTCTGGGCCCGGGCCGCCGTACGGGGGATGATCCGGCCGTGCGTACACGACGAGAGGTCCGCTGGGTCCTGTGGGGACTGTGGCTTGCGTGTCTGGTGTTCTCCGTCTGGTTCCTCGCGGAGGTGATCACGCTGTTCCTGCGGGCCGAGTCCTGGTGACGCGGACGGCCCGGCGGACGATTCGGACGCGGCCGGCGTCGCCCCTCGGCCGCTCCGGGCCCCGGCATACCCGTGCGGGCACCCCGAGGCTCCGGGCGCCCAGATCTCCGTGACCGGCGCGTCGAGGCGGTGGCGGGCGTTCGGCGCAGGGCGGAGCGCGCCCCCGCGCACGTCCTCGATCCGGCGGTGGGCGGCGCTCGCCGCGTCCCGTTCAGAAGCTGATCGAGTTGATGGTCTGCGCTATCGAGTCGAGGAACCGGCTGATGGACGGCGCCATGCCGGTCGACGCGAGGAAGAAGCCGAAGAGCACCGCGACGATGGCAGGTCCCGCCTTGATCGATCCTCCTCGGATCAGTACCACGAGGATGATCGCCAACAGCAGCACCACTGACAGCGAAATGGCCACAACTGATCACACCCTACGGTCGGTCCGCTCTCCCGGCCCGGAGGTGCAGCCCCGCACACCCCCGCCAGAACCATCGTGCCACCAACCGGCCACTCGTATGCGACAGGTGACGCATCGTCGGGCAGGACCGGACCCGTGAACCGACCGGGGACCGACCGGCACGACACGGCACACCCCTCCCCCGGCCCCGCGGAACACGTCAACCGCGGCGCCCCGTAACGCAATTGGAGGGTGTGCCCGCACAGTGAATTCATGGCGACCGTTGCCATGTCCACACATCCCGTTCGCAGGTAATTCGAATTGTTGTCACAGGTCACACGGCGGGCATGGAACACTGGTGACCAAAGCCCATTCAACCGGACATAGTGTAGGTGTCGCCCGCGGGCGTTATGCACCGCTTAGTCAGTATGAAGTAGGACAGAACGACCGTAGCCAGTAAGCGAATCGATATACGGAAACTCTTGCGGACCGGCAGGCACACATCTCCAAATCGAGGGTAGGCGCAGGCGATAAGAAGATATGAGATCGCGCGTTTTACGAGAACGCACAGACGACGCTAGGGTGCCTCAGATGTTCCACGCCGCCACGCCCCCCGTACGCGCAGCGAGGTCCAGGACCGTCTCCCGGAGTTCTTGGCGGGAGGGCCTGTGACCAACTCGCTCCGAGCCCAGGGCCACCACAGATCACCGCTCCCGCCGGCACAGCAGCCGGCGGACGGGGTACCGGCCCCTCGCCCGCCCCGGACCTCCGCGGTTGCCACCGCCGACACCGCCGGCGCCGCGCCGGGCGACAAGCCCGCCCAGCGGCGCGACGCCTTCTTCGACAACGCCAAGTACCTGGCGATCGTGCTCGTGGCCATGGGGCACTCGTGGGAGCCGCTGAAGGGCCAGAGCCGCGTCCTGGAAGCGCTGTACACGGTCGTGTACACCTTCCACATGCCGGCCTTCATCATCATCTCCGGCTACTTCTCCCGCAGTTTCGACATGCGCCCCGACCGCCTGAAGCGACTGGTCACCGGCGTCGCCGTCCCGTATGTCCTGTTCGAGACGGCGTACTCCCTCTTCGACCGCTGGGTCGGAGGCGACTCCGGCCAGGACATCAGCCTGCTCGATCCCTGGTACCTGACCTGGTTCCTGGTCGCGCTCTTCGTCTGGCGGCTGACGACCCCCCTGTGGAAGCTGGTCCGCTGGCCCCTTCCGGTGGCCCTGTGCTGCGCGCTGCTCGCGTCCGTCTCACCCGACATCGGTGACGACCTGGACCTCCAGCGGGTGCTGCAGTTCCTGCCGTTCTTCGTCCTCGGCCTGTGCATGAAGCCCGAGCACTTCCAGCTGGTGCGCCGCCGCGAGGTGCGCATCCTGTCGGTGCCGGTCCTCGCCGCGGCGCTGGCCGTGGGCTACTGGGCGGTGCCCCGGATGAACACCGCCTGGTTCTACCACCGCGACAGCGCGCAGGAGTTGGGCGCCCCCTGGTGGGCCGGTGTCGTCATGACGCTCGCGCTCTACGGCTGCTCCCTGGTGCTCACCGCGTGCTTCTTCGCCTGGGTGCCGCGGCGCACGTTCTGGTTCACGGCGCTGGGCGCGGGCACGCTGTACGGCTATCTGCTGCACGGCTTCGTGGTCAAGGGGTCCGACTACTGGGGCTGGTTCGACCACGGGTGGCTGCACAAGCCGCTCGGTGAGCTCTTCGTGACGGTCGCCGCCGCCGCGCTCGTCACCGTCCTGTGCACGCGGCCCGTCCAGCGGCTCTTCCACTTCGCGATGGAACCGAAGATGGCGTGGGCGTTCAAACGGGACGCCGCGGACATCGCCCGGGATCGGGCGAAGGCCAACGCCTGACCGGCCGACCGGTGCGGACGCAAGAAGCAGGACGAAGCAGGATGAAATAAGGGGCGGGCCCGGATATCCGGGGCCGCCCCTTACGTATGGCCGTGACCGTAGGGGCCCCTGGCGGCGGACTGCCACCGGTGTTCAGCTCGGCGGCAGTCCCAGCAGGGTGCGCATCGTCGCGTACTTCTTGGTCAGGCGGGCCCGGGTGTGCTCGTCGAGGACCGCGAGTCGGCTCGGGTCGGCGTTGTGCGCCAGGTCGGACGCCTTGACCAGCAGGGCGCCCCGGGTGGTGCGGATGCGCCGCGCGTACGACTCCGGGGACTCGCCGTCCTGTTTGGTGAGTGCCAGCACGATGTCCTTCGTACCGGCGGTCAGCGCGGCTTCGTTCAGCCAGTCCTCGGAGAGGGCGTCGTCCTCGACGGCGTCGTGCAGCCAGGCCGCCGCTATCTGGTCGTCGTCACCGCCGCGTTCGCGGACGCCGTCCGCCACGGCTTGCAGGTGCTCGGTGTACGGCCGGCCGGCCTTGTCGGTCTGGGCGGCGTGCGCCGTGCGGGCGAGCGCCTCGACTTCGGCCAGGGTCAGGAGAGGTTGCGTCACGCGATCAGTGTCTCCTCGGTACGAGCCGCTGCCGCCGCGTTGCCGAAATCCGTGGGGCGCGGTCAGCGTACCGGTGTCAGACCCTCGCGGCAGATGAGCAGCAGGGCCCGGTCGTCGTTGACGTCCCTGGCCACCGCCTCGATGAGATGCCAGGCGGCGCCGTGGAAGCCGCCGGCGACATAGCGGTCGGCCTCGCCGGTGAGCCGGTCGATGCCCTCGACGATGTCCCGGTCGGCGGTTTCGACCAGACCGTCCGTGAAGAGCATCAGCACGTCTCCGGGCCGCAGCGAGCCCTTGACCGGGTCGAACTGGGCTCCGTCGTACACGCCCAGCAGGGGACCTTCCGCCGCCTTCTCCTCCCAGCGGCCGCTGCCCGCGCTGAGCTGAAGGCCCGGCGGGTGTCCGGCGGAGAAGAGTTCGTAGTCGCCCGAGTCGAGGTCGAGCACCAGATGGATCGAGGTGGCGAAGCCCTCGTCCCAGTCCTGGCGCAGCAGATAGCCGTTCGCGGCGGGCAGGAAGGCGTGCGGCGGCAGTGAACCGAGGAGGCCGCCGAAGGCTCCGGACAGCAGCAGGGCGCGTGAACCCGCGTCCATCCCCTTGCCGGACACGTCGGTGAGGACGACTTCGAGGGTCCGGCCGCCGTTCGTCCGCGCGGCCACGACGAAGTCCCCGGAGAAGGACTGCCCGCCCGCCGGGCGCAGCGCCATCTCACGGTGCCAGCCGAGCGGGAGCTTCGGCAGCTTGCTCTGCACCCGGATACGTTCGCGCAGGTCGAAGAGCATGGTGCCGCCGCGCCGCCAGGGCACGCCCACCCGGCTGCGGAACTGTGCGATCAGCAGTCCGAAGAAGCCGCAGGCCGCGACCACGAGGACCACGCCCGGGGTGACCCGGGACGGACCCTCCGTGTACGGGCCGAGCTTCACGGACTCCACTATCAGCGCGGTGGCGGCGGCCGCGTACAGCCCGAGCAGGCTGGCGGGCCGGAGCAGCAGGCCGCCGGCCACGATCGGCAGGACCAGGGCGGAGGGCGAGCACCACACCGAGTTCACCAGGGTCGTGGAGGCGATCACCGGGATCGTGATCAGCAGTCCGGCCAGCGCGATCCAGTCCGAACCGTCCCCGCGGAAGTAGTCGACGGCGGATCTGCGCAGCCCTGTTCGGGCCCGGTGCCACTGCTTCTTCAACCGGGCCGTGAACGTGTCGGCTTCCGCGCGCCGCTGTCGTCCTGCTGCCATTAGTTCGGGACCCTATCCATCGGACCAGGTGCTTGGCACGGGAGGTCCCACTTGTCCCCCCTCCGAGCGCTCAACTTCACAGAGAACTGCACAGGCACGTTCCGGTCCGGGGCCGTGGCGGCCGGGCGAAAATCCTTCGCTCGTACCGCATTGCCCTGGTAGGGATGGGCTATGACGACTGACGTTCGGGTGCTGCGGCAGGCCGACTGGGACAAGTGGTACGACAACCTGATCCGCGCGTTCGGAGGTGTGGCGGAGTCGTCCGAGGAACGCGAACTGTGGAACGCGCTCACAGAGTACGACCGTTCGCTCGGGGTGTGGGACGGCGAGGAGTGTGTGGGTACCGCGGGGGCCTTCTCCTTCCGTGTCACGGTCCCGGGCGGCGCGTCGGTACCGGCGGCCGGGATCACCGCGGTGAGCGTCGCGGCCACCCACCGGCGGCGCGGGGTGCTCACCGCGATGATGCGCCGGCAACTGGACGACATCCGTGCCTGGAGCGAGCCGCTCGCCGTCCTCACCGCGTCGGAACCGGCGATCTACGGGCGGTTCGGCTACGGCATCGGGACCCTGCAGATCCGCGCGGAGATCGACACGAGCCGCGTGCGTCTGTCCGTGCCGCCCGGGACCGACGACGTACGGCTGCGCTACGCGGTGCCCGAGGAGGTGCTGGACGCGTGCGAGGCGGTGTACGCGCGGCTCGTCCCCGAGCGTCCCGGGATGCTGGCCCGGCAGCCCGGATGGCAGCGGCTCGGGACGCTCGACCCGGAGGCCGAGCGGAACGGCGCGTCACCTCTGCAGTGCGTGGTGGCGGAGCGGGACGGCGAGGTCGTCGGATACACGCGTTTCCGGGTGAAGCCGGACTGGGGCCCGTCCGGGCACAACGGGGCGGTGATGATGGTGGATCTGGAGGGAGTGGACCCGGCGGCGCGGGCCGCGCTGTGGCGGTTCCTCTTCGACATCGACCTGACGACCACTCTGCAGACGCGGGGCCGCCCCGTGGACGAGGCCTGGCAGCACATGGTCTCCGACATCCGCCGCTGCCGGCTGCAGATGAAGGACGCGCTGCACGTACGGCTCGTCGACGTCGGGGCCGCGCTGGAGGCACGTACCTACCAGACCCCGGTGGACGTGGTGTTCGAGGTCGAGGACTCCTTCTGCCCCTGGAACGAGGGGCGTTGGCGGCTCACCGGCGACGCGAAGGGGGCGTCGTGCGTCCGGACCGAGGACTCCCCGGATCTCGCCCTGTCCGTACGGGAGTTGGGCGTCGTCTATCTCGGCGGGGTGTCGCTGGCCTCGCTCGCGGCGGGCGGCCTGGTGCGTGAACTGCGGCAGGGCGCGCTGGCGGAGGCTTCGTCGGCGTTCGCCTCGACGGTCGCCCCCTGGCTGCCGCACGGGTTCTAGGACCGGGTGGCCGTCCCGCCCGCCGGGTTCCGGAACGGGATGGCCGTCCCGCCCGCGGCGGTCCCGACTCGGCCCGGACCCAGGCCTGTTGGCAGCCCGTTGCTCAGGCCTGCTGGCAGGTCGGGCACCAGAAGAGGTTGCGGGCGGCGAGATCGGCGGTGCGGATCTCGCCGCCACAGATGTGACAGGGCAGATCGGCCCTGCGGTACACGTAGACCTCGCCGCCGTGGTCGTCCACGCGCGGCGGGCGGCCCATCGCCTCCGGGGTGTGTTCCGGACGGACCGTGTCGATGCGGTTGTTGCGGACGCCCTCACGCATGAGATCCACGAGGTCGGACCAGATCGCGTCCCACTCCCTCGCGCCGAGTTCCCTTCCGGTGCGGTACGGATCGATGCCGTGCCGGAAGAGGACCTCCGCGCGGTAGACATTGCCCACGCCCGCGATGACCTTCTGGTCCATGAGCAGCGCGGCGATGGTCGTACGGCTGCGGGAGACCCGGCGGTAAGCCGCCGAGGGGTCCGCGTCCGGGCGCAGCGGGTCCGGGCCGAGGCGGTCGTGTACCGCGCGCTTCTCGTCGTCCGTGATCAGGGCGCAGGTGGTGGGGCCGCGCAGATCGACGTACGCGGTGTCGTTCGCGAGGCGCAGGCGGACGGTGTCGGTGGGCGGCGGGGCGGGCATGCCGCCGAAGCCGACCTTGCCGAAGAGGCCCAGGTGGATGTGGATCCACTGCGACGGGCGGAAACCGAGGAACAGGTGCTTGCCGTGGGCCTGGGCCGCCGTCAGCACCGATCCGTCGAGGAGGGCCGCGGCGTCACCGAACTTGCCCTGGGGGCTGGTGACACGGACGCCGCGGCCACCGAACGCGGCGAGGCAGTCCTCCGCGAGCCGGTGAATGGTGTGCCCCTCGGGCACCGCTCCTCCTGCTGTCTGTCGTCCGACGACCAGTCGGACGGGCGGTGCCGTCGCCTACGGCTGCTGCGGGTGATGGGCGGGGATCGGCGGGAGTTCCCGAGTCTTCTCGTAGTCCGCGAGCATCTCGATGCGGCGGACGTGGCGCTCCTCGCCGGTGAAGGGAGTGCCGAGGAAGGTCTCGACGAACTTCGTCGCCTCCTCCTGGGTGTGCATACGGGCGCCCACGGAGATGACGTTGGCGTTGTTGTGCTCGCGGCCCAGCGCCGCGGTCTCCTCGCTCCAGGCGAGTACGGCCCGTACGCCGGCGACCTTGTTCGCGGCGATCTGCTCGCCGTTGCCCGAGCCGCCGATCACGACGCCGAGGGCGTCCGGGTCGGCCACGGTGCGCTCCGCCGCGCGGAGGCAGAACGGCGGGTAGTCGTCCTGGGCGTCATAGATGTGGGGCCCGCAGTCGACGGGCTCGTGGCCGGCGGCCTTGAGCCACTCGACGAGGTGGTTCTTCAGTTCGAGACCGGCATGATCGGAGCCGAGATACACGCGCATGGTTCGAGTGTGACACGACGGTTTCCGATCGGCCTCGCCGGGGCAGGCGCTGGAAAAACACGAGCAATCCTATAGAACCTCAAGGAAACCTCAAGTAACGATCTGGATTCAAAGGTTCACGAATTCCTTTGCCTCCGTTTCACTGGACCAACTCGTACGCCGGTCCACACGATGGATCAGAGCGCGCCCCGTACACCGCTCGTACGGGTTGGGCGCTCTGTACGGGAATCTGCTCATCCGGCGCAAAGGAATCCCCCTCATGACCTCGCAGCCGACCCCCACGAAGGCCGCACAGGCCCCCGGAGGCCCCGGAGAACCCGGTGGCGGCCTCCAGGCCGGGCTCAAGAACCGTCATCTGTCGATGATCGCGATCGGCGGCGTCATCGGCGCCGGGCTCTTCGTCGGCTCCAGTACCGGCATCGCCACGGCGGGCCCCGGCATCCTTCTCTCGTACGCGCTCGTCGGCACGCTCGTGGTGCTGGTGATGCGGATGCTCGGCGAGATGTCCGCCGCCAACCCGACGTCGGGCTCGTTCTCCGCGCACGCCGACCGGGCGCTCGGCCGCTGGGCCGGCTTCTCGATCGGCTGGCTGTACTGGTTCTTCTGGGTGGTGGTGCTGGCCGTGGAGGCCACCGCCGGCGCCAAGATCCTCGAAGGGTGGATGCCCGGCGTACCGCAGTGGGGCTGGGCGCTCATCGTGATGGTGGTGCTCACGGCCACCAACCTGGTATCGGTCGGCTCGTACGGCGAGTTCGAGTTCTGGTTCGCCGGGATCAAGGTCGTGGCGATCGGCGCGTTCATCCTGGTCGGCGCACTCGCGATCTTCGGGGTGCTGCCGGGTGTGGACGCCCCGAAGGCGGGCCTGGGCAATCTGACCGACCACGGCGGCTTCCTGCCGCACGGTCCCGGCACGATCCTCACCGGTGTGCTGCTGGTCGTCTTCTCCTTCATGGGCAGCGAGATCGCGACCCTCGCGGCAGGCGAGTCCGAGGACCCGCAGCGGGCCGTCACCAAGTCGACGAACAGCATCATCTGGCGTATCGCCGTCTTCTACCTGGGCTCGATCCTCGTCGTCGTCGCCCTGCTGCCGTGGAACGACCCGTCCATCAAGGACAAGGGCTCGTACGTCGCCGCCCTTGACTCCCTCGGCATCGCGCACGCCGGTCAGATCATGAACGTCATCGTGCTGACGTCCGTGCTGTCCTGCCTCAACTCCGGCCTCTACACCGCCTCCCGGATGGCCTTCTCGCTCGGTCAGCGCGGCGACGCGCCGAAGGCGTTCGCCAGGACCACGCGGCGCGGTGTGCCGATGACCGCCATCGTCGTCTCGGTCGTGTTCGGCTTCGTGGCCGTCTTCTTCAACTACAAGTTCCCGGACTCGGTCTTCCTCTTCCTGGTCAACTCCTCCGGTGCGGTCGCCCTGTTCGTGTGGCTCGCCATCTGCTTCTCGCAGCTCCGGATGCGGAAGATCATCCAGCGTGAGGCGCCGGAGAAGCTCGTGGTGCGGATGTGGCTCTACCCGTACCTGACCTGGGCGACCGCCGCGATGATCGTCTTCGTGCTCGGCTACATGCTGACCGACACCGAGCACGACGGCCGGGAGACCGTACTGCTCTCGCTGCTCGTCGCGGCGATCGTGCTGGTCATCGCGTTCGTCCGGCAGAAGACCGGGGCGGGCGCCCGGCCGTCGGCGCGGCCACTCGCGAGCGGGGCTCGCGACGAGGAGCGCGACGACAGGACCCAGGCCGAGGTCGGCGCCTGACCCGCCGCCGAAGCCTGAGCGAGGAGGGGCCCGTGGCGTGTCCGCCCCGGGCCCCTCTCCGTACCCCTGCTTCCCCCCTGCTTCCCCCTGCTCCACCCCTGCTTCACCCCGCCTTCCGGTGAGCCGGGACGGCGGCCGGCGGCTCACAGCACGGTGAAGCTGTTCTCGACCCGGTCGTAGACCTTGAGCGCCTGGCCCTCGGTGTCCTGGTGGTACCAGGTGTTGATCTGGTACGACGTTCCCTCGGCGTCGAAGCCGAGCAGCCGTGCGTGCCAGTGCACCCCCTTGAGCGTGAAGGTGTACTCCCAGACGATCGCGGTCCGGCCCCGGAACGTCGTCTCCTCCAGCCGGATCTTCCGGTAGTCCTGCCCCTGGTGGGCGTTCTGCTCGGAGGTCGTCCAGGTGTCCATCAGATTCCCCTTGGCGAGGGAGGACTTGGCCACGAGTTCCTGGGCCCCGTCCGGCGCGGTGTAGTGCACCTCGGAGCCGGTCTGCAGATCTCTCCGCCAGCCCCTGGGCGTCACCCACGCGTATCCGCCGGCCTCCCGGTGCGCACCCGGGGGCAGGCTGGGCGGGCGTGAGGTGCCCTCGACGGTGGGTGACGCGGACGAGAGGCCGCCGGTGGTGGCGGTCTTCGACGCGGACGGCCCCGCGGCGGCCCCGGTACTGCCGCCGGGCGATCCGCCGGTCGTCGCGACGACGATCCAGGCGACCGCTCCCGCCGCGACGACCCCGGCGGCGGCGAATCCGATACGCCGTCCGTCCCGGCCCCGCCTCCGGCCCTCGTTCCGGCCCCGCCTCTTCCGCCCGCCCTCGCTCGCGCTCCGCCCGTTCTCGGAGCCGGACGGTACGGCGGGGCCCGGGAGTTCACCTGGGGGCGGGGCTACGGGCACGGGTGCCGTGGGCAGTTGAGAGGCGAGACGCGAGCCGGACTCCGCCCGCGGTTCGGACGGGGTCCGCGAGCCGGGCTCCGTGCGCGCCTCGGAGGGGACTTCGGTGGAGGCGTTGGCTGTCGACGACGCCTCGGAACCCCGGGCGGCGGCTTCGGGTCCGGAGCCCCCGGAGTACTCCGGGGAGCGCGCCCGAGAGTCCATCCGGAAGTCGGGCGGGCTCTTCCGGGGCGAAGTACGCCGGACCGGAACGGCGTCGTGCACGGAGTAGTACTCCGGCTCGATTCCGGGTTCGGGGCGGACTTCGAGGTCGGGGCGGGGTTCCGGGCGGGATTCCGGGTGGGGTTCCGGGTCGGGTTCCGGGTCGGGCTCGGGTTGGGATTGGGGTTGGCGTCGAGCTTGAGGCTGGGGTTGGGGTTGGGGTCGAGCTTGGGGCTCGGGCCGAGGTTGGGGATCGGAGGCAGGTTCGGGCTCGGGCTGGGGTCGCGGCCGGCGCTCGGGATCGGGGGCGGGCTCGGGCCGAGGTTGGGGATCGGGGGCGGGCTCGGGTCGGCGGTCGGCGAAAGGTGCCGGTCCCGGCCGTCGCGGATCGCGGGCGGCGACGGGCTCGCGCACCGGGGTCGGACCGTGCGCCGGAGCAGGATCGGACGCGGGGGTCCGCTCGGACGCGCTCCCGGACCGCTGCCCGGGATCCGGCTCGCTGTCTGCCTCACGGTCCGGAAGGGGGCCCGGATCCTGGTCCGGAAGGGGGCCCGGATCCTGGGCCAGGTCCTGGCCCGGGTCCTGGGCCGGGTCCCGGGCCGGAACACAGTCCGGAGCGAGGACCGGATCCTGGCCCGGAACACGGCCCGGAGCGTGGCCCGGAGCGAGGACCGGGTCCTGGCCCGGAATACGGCCCGGATCCTGGCCCGGAGCGAGGCCCGGGTCCTGGGCCGGAACTCGGCCCGGAGCGTGGCCCTGCTCCGGGGTGGGCCGCGGCGCGTGCTCGGGTTCTGGGACGGGTGGGTGCGCGGGACCCCCGGGAAGGGGCTCACGCACGGTCTCGGACTCGACCCGGGCGGCGACCTCGTACGCGGACCCGCCGGTCGCCGGTCCGGCGGGACTCCGGGTGCTCCTCACCGGCGGACCGACGAGTTCCCCAAGTCCCGCCTCGAGTTCCTCCAGATCGGGTCGCGTGGTCGGGTCCTTCTCCAGGAGGGCGGCCAGTATCTCTCGTAACTCACCTGCGCCAGACGGGAGTTCAGGCTCCTCGTAGAGAACCGCGTGCAGGGTCGCGAGGGTGGTGGAGCGGGAGAACGGGGAGCGGCCGCCGAGGGCCGCGCAGAGCGTGGCGCCGAGGGACCACACGTCGGAGGGCGGGCCCTGCGGGCGGCCGGAGATCCGCTCGGGCGCCATGTAGTCGGGGGACCCGACGAGCATCCCGGCCATCGTGAGCGCCTCGGCGTCCTGGAGCGCGGCGATCCCGAAGTCGGTGAGGACCACACGCCGGCGTGCGGCGCGCTCGACCAGGACGTTGCCCGGCTTGATGTCGCGGTGCAGCACTCCCTGGGCATGCACCTGGCGCAGCGCCCCGACCAGTTCGAGTCCGACCCGGGCCGCCTCGCGCACGTCCAGCGGCCCGTCCTCGACCACGATCCGTTCGAGGGAGCGGCCCGCGACGAGCTCCATGACGATCCACAGCCGCTCGCCCGCGTCCACCACGTCGTAGATGCGGACGACATGGGGATGGTCGATCCGCGCCGTCGCCCTCGCCTCGCGCAGCGTGCGTTCCCGGCGCGTGCGGGTGTCCTCGGGATCGAGTCCGTCTATGCGCATTTCCTTGACCGCGACCTGCCGGTCGAGCATTTCGTCGGCGGCTCGCCACACCCGCCCCATTCCCCCCTGACCAATACTCTCGACCAGTCGATAACGTCCGGTCACCAATAGTCCCGGAACACCGCCCTGTACGTTCGCCGACAATCTCTGCACCCCCTCAACATCAGCCACATTCGTCCGTCACAGCGGAAACACAATGGTCACACTTCAGGCCGTACCAGCATAGTGCGGAGAAATCTTGTGGTACCTCTTCAAGTACTGCGAATTCAGGCGCAGCCAAGGGGGGCGAACATGAGTTCTCGTCGGACGACGACCATTACGGGATCGCTGCTCACGGCCTGCTTCTCGACCGTGATGATCCTTTCCCACACCGCCGTCGCGGACGACCAGGGACCGGGGAGCGGCAAGGGCGGAAAGGCGATGGACAAGCCGCCGGCGGGCGTGCGGGTGACCACGCTGCTGCCGGAGAAAATCTCGGTGGACAACAGTACTCAGAAGACGGCGATTACCGCCACGGTAAAGAACGAAGGGACCAAGGAAAGCGGCGATATCAGGCTGCTGGTGGTCGGCTTCGACGGCCTGAAGGTCAAGAACGTCAAAGGCTGCGCCGCCATGGCGGAAAAGGATCTCCCCACGGGATCGAACAGCGGTTTCATCTGTTCCACCGGGAATCTCGCGGCGGGCAAGTCGAAATCGTACGACGTCGACGCGACGTTCGATCCGAGCAGGACCGGAAAGATCTGCCTTCCGGTCCAGACGAGCGACGGGAAGAAGACGTACTGGCAGCAGGGTCCCGTTCCGTTCGGTACGACGAACCCGTCGCCGGACGCCCCGGCCACCCCACTGCTGCTGGGCACGGACAACAAACCCGTGGCACCGGGCGGCGACCAGTTGCCGAAGACCGGGGCCGGAACCGACGCCCTGCCGCTCGGCATGGCGGGCGCCGCACTGATGTCGGCCGGGGCGGCAGGACTGTGGTGGGTCAGCCGCAGGCCCCGGCAGGAACGCTGACCGCGGGACGCGACAGCGGTCCGGAGAACGAAGAGGCTCGCCCGGTCGGAACACGACCGGGCGAGCCTCTCGCACGGAACGACAACGGCACGGACGCGAGTGTCATCGGGCCGCCGGCCCGGTCACGTCGGCGACGTGGGTGTCACTTCTTGTCGACGAGCTTCCACGCCGTGGGCAGGACGCCCATCGCCAGGGCGGCCTTGAGGACGTCACCTATCAGGAACGGGGTGAGGCCGGCCGCGACGGCCGCGCTCGCCGACATGCCGGTGGCCAGGGCCAGGTACGGAACGCCGACCGCGTAGACGATCGCCTCGCCGAGCAGCATCGTGCCCGCCATGCGCAGGACGGAGCGGTCGGCGCCGCGGCGGGCCAGGGCGCCCACGACGGTGGACGCGAGCAGCATGCCGAGGATGTAGCCGAAGGACGGTGCCGCGGCACCGGAGCCGCCGTCCGCGAACCACGGGACGCCGACCATGCCGACCAGCGCGTACACCGCGAGCGACAGGAAGCCCCGACGCGCGCCGAGCGCCGTGCCGACGAGCAGCGCGGCGAAGGTCTGGCCGGTCACCGGCACCGGGGAACCCGGGACGGGCAGCGAGATCTGGGCGGCGAGGCCGGTGAGCGCGGCACCGCCGAGCACGAGGGCTGCGTCGCGGACGCGGGAAGCCGGAAGAAGGTCGGCGAGGACCTCGCCGGGTCGGGAGGGCGTGGCGACAGCGGTGCTCATGAGGACTCCGGCGAACGGGGTTACCCCCTTGGCTCGCGGGGAGCTCGGGGGAGGACAGGTCGGGACACGGCGACGCTATCCCAGGGGGATACGGGCGATCACCGTCAGTGCTCGACAAAGCGCGGATCACGAGCTTGGTGGGCTCCTTACAAAGAGTGCCCGGTACACCCGCCCGAAGGTGATGCTGGTCACTGAGGTGAAGTCGTTTCCGCTACGGGGCGGTTCGGGGCCGGACTGTGGAAACTCACCAAAGAGCGTTTCGCGGCGCCCGGCCTCCGCCAAGCGGTACGGGCCGGGCCGGAGGCGGGCCGGAAGGGGAACGGGCCAGGGCTGTCCGGTCCTTGGGCGTACCTGGCAGGCCGTCCGGCCAACCCCTACCCTTCACCCCATGGTTCCCCAGGCCCTGAACTTCTCGTCGCGTCGCTATGTCGACCTGCGACGCCAGGGCACTGCCACCTGTCGCCGTCCGTCCTGAGGCGGGGCGGAGCGGATCCGGCTCGCCGAGACGCGACCACAGCGGACCACACCAGACGCTCGTCCCACCCGAGGTGACGTGGCGTACGTGACGGCGCAGTACCGGACCAGCTCCCGAGGAAGAACCCCATGGCCAGTACCGTGGCACCCCCTTCGACGTCCCCGCCCTCCCCCGTACTCGACCGGCGCCGGGCCAGCGCCAGCGTGATCCTGCGGTCGGTGCTGGAGCACGGGCCGGTCGCCCGCAGCACCATCTCCCGGCTGACCGGGCTCTCCCCGGCGTCGGTGACCGACTACTGCGCCCGGTTCACCGAACGCGGCCTGATCCGGGAGGCCGCCGCGCCCCACAGGTCGGGCGGGGTCGGGCGGCCGCATCTCCCGATCGACCTGGACCACTCCCGGTTCGTGGTCGGCGGGGTACACGTGGCCGTGCCGTACACGACCGTCGCGCTGCTGGACCTGCGCGGGCGTGTCCTCGCCGAGAAGCGGCTGCGGCACGACCGCACCGAGCCGGGCCTCGTCCTCGCGAACGCCGCGGACGGGATCGCCGCCCTCCTCGCCGGAGCCCGCGGCCGGACACCCCTGGGCATCGGGGTGGCGGCCGGCGGCTGGGTCGACCCGGACTCCGGCACGATCGTGGAGCACACGCTGCTGGGCTGGCGCGACGTCGCCGTCCGGGAGGCCGTCGGGGCGCGCACGGGGCTGCCGGTCCATGTGGACGGCCACGCACGGGCGTTGGTCAACGGGGAGCGGCTGTTCGGCCGGGCCCGGGGAAGCCGGAGCGTGCTGCATCTCTTCGCCGGCAACGTGGTGGACGCCGCCTTCGCCACGCACGACCAGGTGCACTACGGGCCCCGCTCGCAGGCCGGTGCCATCGCCCATCTCCCCCTGACAGGCGGATCGGAGCGCTGCGAGTGCGGACGGACCGGGTGCCTCCAGGCCGAACTGAGCGAACGGACCCTGTGCCGGCGGGCCCGGGAGCTGGGTGTCATCGACGGCTCGAACCCCCAGCATGTGCTCACCGTCGCGGCCGAGGGCGACCCGGCGGCCGTACGGCTGCTGATGGAGCGCTCCCGGATGACCGGGCGGGCGGTACGGCTGCTGCTCGACGTGCTCAATCCGGAGACCGTCGTCGTCACCGAGATCGGTGCCGTGTACCGGGAGGACTGCCTCGGAGCGCTGCGCGAGGCGGTGGGCCCGGAGCGGGCGTCCGCGGTCCTCCCCACCAGCTTCCCGGACTCGGTGCTGGCCGTGGCGGGCGGGTCGGTGGCGCTCGACGTCCTGTACCGCGATCCGCTGGGTTCCGCGTGCTTGACCGCCCGGTGAACGCCCTCGGCCGGCGGTCCGCTCCCGCCGTCCGGGCTCCCCACCGGGAGCGAATTAATTCAGAAAGTCGGAATGTTGACAGGCCTCGTTCCCGGACAGGAGCATCAAGGGCATGAGCAGCGCGCGGGTGCAGATTCCCCTCACCAAGTGCCGTGTGGTCGACCTGATGCGGGTCGCACGCACACGTTGTTGCTGACACTTTTTCACCGGCCCCGCTGGAACGCCCGCCCGTCGGGACGCTGAGGTCCGCCCGGCAGCTTTCGCACTGGGGTCCACCCGGCGGCTTTCGCGCCGAGGCCACTCGGCAGCCGTTCGCGCCGAGGGCCACTCGGTGGACGTTCGCGCCGAGGTGACTCGGCCGCCGGTGCGCCGTCACGTGGTCGTGCCGTCGCGCGGTGGTGCCGTCAGGTCGCCGGGGCCTCTGTTCGTCGGGGCGCCGGGTCGTCACCCGGCCGCCCGGCGGCCGTCGCCCCTGGCCGGATCTTCCCTTCAGCCACGCCCCCGGCGTGTGTGTCCCGCTCTTTCGGCGCGTGTCCTCTTCCTTCCGGCTTCGCCCTGCCCGGAACTCCGCGCGCCCTCCCGCCACTTGGAATCCCCGGAGTCCTTCCATGCCACCTCTCTCCTCCTTGCCCGGCTTGTCCTCCTCGCCCGCCACCGGGTCCGGTGTCGACCGGCGCGTGTTCCTGTCCTCCCTGCTCGGTGCGGCCGCCGCGGCCGGGCTGAGCGGTTGCGCCGGCGCCAGTACGGCCGACGCCCAGTCGGGCGCGGACATATCGACGCCCCTCTCCGGCAAGGTGCCGCGGGGCACCAAGCTCTCGATCGCCTCGTACCAGGGAGTCCAGGAACTCCAGCTCAAGCTGGCGGGGCTGGGCGGGCTGCCGTTCACCGTCTCCGACTGGGTGAACATCGGCGCGGGTCCCGATGTCATCAACGCCTTCCGCGCCAAGTCCCTGGACGTCGGGAACAATGCGGGCATCCCGCCGATCCAGGCGCACTTCCAGGGCTTCGACGCGAAGATCGTCGCGATCAACATCACCCGCAAGCCCAACTACCTGTTCGCCACCAAGCCGGGCAGCGACATCCGGAACGTGGGGGACTTCAAGGGCAAGAAGCTGGCCTTCTCGCAGGGCCAGGCACAGGGTGTCGTCCTGCTGCGCGCCCTCAAGCAGGCCGGGATCGCCTACGGCGACGTGACCCTCGTACCGCTGACCAGCAACCAGTTCCTCACCGCGCTCCAGGCGGGCCAGGTGGACATCGCCCCGCTCGCCAACAGCCAGAGCCCGGCCTACCTCAAGCAGTACGGGTCCAAGGGCGCCCACACCATCGCCACCGACGTGGTGGACCTGCTCAACCTGCTGTGGGCGCCCACCTCGGTGCTTGCCGACCGCGCGAAGGCGGCCGCGGTCGCCGCGTACATCCCGCGCTGGGCCAAGGGCCAGGTGTGGGCGTACGAGCACCCCGACGCCTGGAACGAGGAGTTCTACGTCAAGACGCAGAACCTGACGCTCGCGCAGGCCAAGTCGATCACCGAACTCGCCAACAAGCCGTTGTTCCCGCCGAGTTGGGACGAGGCCGTCAAGTGGGAGCAGGAGACCGCCGATCTGCTGGCGGCGGGCGGCTTCGTGAAGGGGTTCAAGGTCGACTCGCTCTTCGACCGGCGTTTCGAGGCCATCGCGGCCAGGTCCGTACCCGCGGAATACCGGAGGTGACGGCCATGACGACCAGGACCACGACCGCTGACAGGACGGCCTCCACCGGGGCCGCGCCCTCCCCCACTGCTTCGGCCGCCACCGGGGCCGACACCGCGACCGGCACGCCCCCCACCTCGACCGGCGACGCCGGGGTCACGGCCGGGATCGACACCGGGATCGACACCGGGATCGCGGCCGAAACCGGCACCGAGCCGGCACCGACCGTGCCGGCCGGGGCCGGGGTGGCCGGAACCGCGGCTGTCGAGGACGGCGCCGTCGGGACCGGAGCGGCCGAGGGCGGGGCGGAGGGCCGCAAGGCCCGCGGGCGTCCGCGGCCCCGGCGCCGGAGTCTCGCGCCCGGTAAGCGGCTGCCCGCCTCGCGGCTCATCGGTCCGGCGCTGTTCTTCGCCCTGTGGGCCGTCGCGTCCGCCGCCGGACAACTGGATCCCGGCGCGATTCCCGCGCCCTGGACGGTCCTGCGGACGACCGGCCATCTGTGGACCGACGGCACCCTGCCCACCGATGTGCTGACCTCCCTGGAGCGCGCGGGATACGGGTTCGCGCTCGGCCTGACCGCCGGCGTCGTCCTCGCGCTGGCGTCCGGGCTCAGCCGGGTCGGGGAGGCGCTGATCGACGGGACCGTGCAGCTCAACAGGGCGATCCCGACCCTCGGTCTGATCCCGCTGTTCATCCTCTGGCTCGGTATCGGCGAGACGTTCAAGATCGCCATCATCGCGATCGTCGTCTACATCCCGATCTACCTGAACCTGCACTCCGCCCTGTCCGGCATCGACCACCGGTACGTGGAACTCGCCGAGGTCCAGGGCCTGTCGAGGATCCGTTTCGTGCGGGAGATCGTGATCCCCGGCGCGCTGCCCGGCTTCTTCGTGGGACTGCGGCTCGGGGTGACCGGCTCCTGGCTCTCGCTGGTCGTCCTGGAGCAGATCAACGCCACCAGCGGCCTCGGCTACATGATGTTCCAGGCCCAGAACTACGGCCGGACCGACATCATCCTCGTCGGCCTGCTGATCTACGGCATCTTCGGGCTCATCTCCGACAGCGCGGTTCGTCTCATCGAGCGAAAGGTGCTGTCGTGGCGACGCTCACTCAGCAACTGACCGACCGCCATGCGGTGCAACTACGCGGTCTCACCCGCTCGTTCGAGGGCCGTACGGTCCTCGACGGCATCGATCTCGACCTCCCGGCGGGCCAGTTCACCGCCCTGCTCGGGCACAGCGGCTCCGGGAAGAGCACACTGCTCCGTGCCATCGCCGGCCTGGATCACGGCGTCGCCGGGAGCGGGCGGCTCACCGCCCCGGAGCGGGTGTCCGTCGTCTTCCAGGACTCCCGGCTGCTGCCCTGGCGCCGCGTCCTCGACAACGTCCTGCTCGGTACGGAGGGCCGGGAGGCGGCCGGGAAGGGTCGCTCCGCCCTCGCCGAGGTGGGACTCGCGGGCCGCGAACGGGCCTGGCCCAACGAGCTGTCCGGCGGGGAGGCGCAACGTGCCGCCCTGGCCCGGTCGCTCGTGCGGGAGCCCGAACTGCTCCTCGCCGACGAGCCGTTCGGGGCCCTGGACGCGCTCACCCGGATCCGGATGCATGTGCTGCTGCGCGAACTGTGGGAACGCCACCGGCCGTCCGTGCTGCTGGTGACGCACGACGTGGACGAGGCGATCGTGCTGGCCGACCGGGTGCTCGTGCTCGAACACGGCCGCATCGGCCTCGACCTGGCCATCGACCGCCCGCATCCCCGCTCGTACCGCGATCCGCTGCTCGGCGAGTACCGCGAACGTCTGCTGAGCGCCCTCGGGGTGACCGAGGACGTGACAGGGACACCGGAAACGGCGGAGCCCGGCCGGCCGGCGGCACACCCCGCCGCGGAGGCGGACGCCGCGGTGACCGGTGCCGCCGGAACCGACCTGCCCGCGCGCCAGGAGGAGAAGCACCCGTGACCAGCCCGCGCCGACTCCATCTCAACGCCTTCCTGATGAACACCGGCCACCACGAGGCCTCCTGGCGGCTGCCGGAGAGCGACCCGTACGCCCATGTCGAGACGGCCCACTACGTCCGCCTCGCCCGGATCGCCGAACGCGGCACCTTCGACTCCCTCTTCCTCGCGGACGGCCCGGTCCTGTTCAACAGCGTGGGCCAACGCCCGTCCGGATCCCTCGAACCCATCACCCTGCTCACCGCGCTGGCCACCGCCACCGAACACATCGGCCTGATCGCCACCGCCTCCACGTCCTACAACTCCCCCTACAACCTGGCCCGCAGGTTCGCCTCCCTCGACCACATCAGCGGCGGCCGCGCGGGCTGGAACATCGTCACCACCGCGGGGGCGGAGGCCGCCCGCAACTTCGGTCTCGACGAGGAGCCGGCGCACGCCACCCGCTACGAGCGCGCCGCCGAGTTCCTGGACGTGGCGCTCAAGCTCTGGGACAGCTGGGAGGACGACCTGGTCGTCGCCGACAAGGCGGCCGGTGTCTGGGGCGACCCCGGCAAGATCCATCCCGCGCGCCACAAGGGGACGTACTTCAGTGTGGAGGGCCCTCTCAACGTGCCCCGCACACCGCAGGGTTACCCGCTCCTCGTGCAGGCGGGCTCGTCGGAGGACGGCAAGCGGTTCGCGGCCCGTTACGCGGAGGCCGTGTTCACCGCCCAGCAGACCCTCGCGGACGCCCAGGACTTCTACGCCGACCTCAAGTCCCGTACCGCGCGGGCCGGCCGGGACCCGGACCACATCAAGGTCCTGCCCGGCATCGTCCCGGTCATCGGCTCGACCGAGGCGGAGGCACGCGCCAACGAACGGGTCCTGGAGGACCACATCGTGTACGAGCACGGGGTGAACCGGCTGGAGCACCTGCTCCATCTGGAGCCGGGGACTCTCCGCCTCGACGCGCGGCTGCCCGCCGACCTGCCGCCGGAGAGCGCGATCGAGGGGGCCAAGAGCCGCTACACCCTCGTGGTGGAGCTCGCCCGGCGCGAGCGGCTCACCGTCCGCGAGCTGATCGGCCGGCTCGGCGGCGGGCGGGGCCATCTGACCTTCGCCGGCACGCCCGAACAGGTCGCCGACGCGATCGAGGAGTGGTTCCGGCAGGGCGCCGCCGACGGCTTCAACATCATGCCCGCCGTGCTGCCGTCCGGCCTCGACCTCTTCGTGGACCACGTGGTGCCGATCCTGCGCGACCGCGGTCTGCTCCGCCGGGAGTACGGGCCCCGGCAGACCCTGCGGGAGCGCTACGGCCTTCCGCGCCCGGCCAACCAGTACGCGATCCCGTCTCCTGACTCCGCGCCCGCCTTCGCCTCCGGACCAGAGGCCGGGTCCGGCCCGAAACCCGAACCCGCGTCCGCGTCCGTATCCGCCCTCGCCTGAACCCGCGCCCACCACTTTCCCGCAACCAGCTCCTGCACCTGCACCTGCACCTGTTCCCTGCCCGATCAGCCGATCCGAAAGGACCCGCACCCCATGGCAGACATCGAGATCCAGAAGGTCACCGCGCACATCGGTGCCCGTGTCTCCGGCGTCGACATCTCCAAGCCCCTCGACGACATCACCGCCGGCGCACTGCGTACCGCCCTCAACCAGCACAAGGCGCTGGTCTTCGACGACGTCGACCTGGACGACGAGGGCCAGCAGGCCTTCGCCCGCCACTTCGGTGACCTCACCACCGCGCACCCGACCGTGCCCGCCGTGGACGGCGCCCCGAACGTACTGCCCGTCGACAGCGAGCGGGGCCGCGCCAATCACTGGCACACCGACGTGACCTTCGTGCTCAACCCGCCGCAGGCCAGCACCCTGCGCAGCATCACCGTCCCGCCGTACGGCGGGGAGACGCTCATCGCCAACTCCGCGGCCGCCTACCGCGATCTGCCCGAGCCGCTCCGCGCGCTCGCCGACACCCTCTGGGCCGAGCACACCAACGACTACGACTACGCGGTGCCGGACGAGAGCATCGACGAGGAACAGGCCGCGCAGCGTGCCCAGTTCACGTCCATCAAGTTCCGCACCGTCCACCCGGTCGTCCGGGTCCATCCGCTGACCGGTGAACGCGGCCTGTTCATCGGCGGGTTCGCGCAGCGGATCGCCGGGCTGTCGGTGGGCGAGTCCCGCAAGATCCTGGACCTGCTGCAGGCGTACGTCACCCGGCCCGAGAACGTCCTGCGCTGGCGCTGGTCCCCGAACCAGCTGGTCCTGTTCGACAACCGGATCACCCAGCACTACGCGATCGACAACTACGACGGACTGCCGCGCCGTCTGCACCGTGTGACGGTCGCCGGTGACGTGCCGGTCGGGATCGAGGGCAAGGAGAGCCACTCGATCACGGGCGACGCCTCGCACTACACCTCGGTGGCCTGACCGCTCGTGTGACGCACGGCGTCACGAGGAGGGCCCCCGCGCGGCACGCGCGGGGGCCCTCCCGTCACGGCGCGCACGGCACGTTGAGCGAGAGCAGGGCGGCCGATCCGTCCTCCAGCCGGAGTTCGGTGATCGCCGCGTTGGGCAGGCTCGGCAGGACCCGGCGGTACTCGCCCAGCGGTACGGACAGCATGGAGCAGAGCACGAGGCGCAGCAGGGTGTTGTGCGCGACGACCAGCACCCGTTCGCCCCGGTGGGCCGCGGCGATGCGGCGCAGGGCGCGCGTTCCCCGGGCCGCGGCGGTGCGCGGGTCCTCCGCCTCCGGGAAGGGGTACGACACCGGATCGGCCCGGTACGCCTTGGCGCGGGCGGGGTTCTCGGCCTCGAACTCGGCGAGCGTACGGCCCTCCAGTACCCCGAAGTCGCATTCGCGCAGGGCTGGTTCACGCTGTGCGGCGAGTCCGAGGGCGCGGCACGCGGGTTCGGCGGTGGCGACGGCACGGGTCATGGTCGAGGTCCAGATCGCGTCGACCGGGTGCGCGACGATCCAGCGGCCGAGGGCTTCCGCCTGGGCTCGGCCCTCGTCGGTGAGGGAGATGTCGCTCACGCCGGCGTAGCGGTTCTCCGCGTGCCGGACGGTCTGGCCGTGCCGGGCCAGGAGGAGGGTCGTACTGCGGCTCGTTGTACTCATGACGCCGCAGTATCCAGGTCGAGGCGGGCCCGTGTGTGCGCCGCGAGCGGACCCGGGAGCAGGCCGCGCCGCTCCGGTTCGCCGAAGAACCGGGCGTACGGGCCGGTGACCGTTTCCCGCCCACCGCCGGCCCCGTGAGCGCATACGCTCGCGGGGCCGGCGTTCGGCACCCGGATGCTTCTCGCCCTGTCCCGTCCGTGCTCGCGCGGACCGTTCTCACACGGAGGTGTCGCCGTGGATGTGCGCTGCCCGAACTGCGGAGGACCATTGCAGACGTTCCGCAAGCTCACCAAGGACGAGAAGGACCTGGTGCGACGGATCAGGCGGGTGGACGACCCGGCCGCCTACCACCGCTGCACCCGTCCGGGATGCCGCCGCTTCCAGCGCTGGAGCAACTGGCGCGACGGCGACAACTTCCCCGAGCCCAAGGCCACGTGACTACAGGTTGCTGAAGTCCGGTCCCGCCGTACGCGTGCGCTTGATCTCGTAGAAGCCCGGCACCGAGGCGACCAGGAGCGTGCCGTCCCAGAGTTTGGCGGCCTCCTCGCCCTTGGGGGCCGGGGTGACGACCGGGCCGAAGAACGCGAGCTGCTCGCCGTCGGCGCCGGGGACGGCGATGACCGGGGTGCCGACGTCCTGGCCGACCTTCTCGATGCCCTCCTTGTGGGAGGCGCGCAGCTCGGCGTCGAACTCGAAGTCGTCCTGGTCGGCGTAGTCGATCAGGTCGGCGGGCAGGCCGACCTCTTCGAGGGCGCCGGCTATCGCCTCCTTGGTCGGGCCCGCGCCGTCGTTGTGGAAGCGGGTGCCGAGCGCGGTGTACAGCGGGCCGAGGACGTCGTCGCCGTGCTTCTGCCAGGCGGCGGTGACCACCCGGACGGACTGCCACGCCGTGGTCGCGAGCATCTCGCGGTAGTGGTCGGGAAGCTCGTCCAGCTTGGGCTCGTTCAGTACGGCGAGGCTCATGATGTGCCAGCGGACCTCGATGTCGCGGACCTTCTCCACTTCCAGCACCCATCGCGAGGTCATCCAGGCCCAGGGGCACAGCGGGTCGAACCAGAAGTCGACGGGGGTCTTGCCGGAACTGGTCTGAGCGGTCTGCTCGGGCATGGCTCTCCTCGGAACGCGGTGTTTCCCGTGGCAACACCGGCACGCGCCCGCGTCATTCCCGCGTGTCCGTGCGATTCCGGCGGGTCCGAGGGATTCCCCTGTGTCTGCGCCGTCGCAGCGCCCGCCGTAAGGAGCACATGGCAGGATCGGCCCTGTTCGCACATGTCTATGACGCCATGAGGGAGTGCCGCCGTGCCCGGTGAGAACCTGTCCCGCGACGAGGCCCAGGAGCGGGCGGCACTGCTGTCCGTCGACAGCTACGACGTCTTCCTCGACCTGCGCTCGGCCGTCGGGGAGACGGAGCCCGGCCGGGCGGCCGGCGAGCCCCGCACCTTCCGCTCGGTCACCACGCTCCGCTTCCGCTGCGCCGAGCCGGGCGCGGCGAGCTTCGCCGACCTGATCGCCCCGCGTGTGACGGCCGTCTCACTCAACGGCCGGGACCTCGACCCGGGCGAGGTCTTCGACGGCTCCCGGATCCGGCTGGAGGACCTCGCGGCCGAGAACGAGCTCGTGGTGGACGCCCAGTGCGCGTACTCCCGCACCGGCGAGGGCATGCACCGCTTCGTCGACCCGGAGGACGGCGAGGTGTATCTGTACACGCAGTACGAGCCCGCCGACGCCCGCCGCGTCTTCGCGAACTTCGAGCAGCCCGACCTCAAGGCGCCGTACCGCTTCGAGGTGCAGGCCCCCGAGGGCTGGACGGCCTGGAGCAACGGCGCCGGTGAGCTCACGGACGGTGTCTGGAGGTTCGCCGAGACGAAGCCGATCCCGACGTACATCACGGCGGTCGTGGCGGGCCCGTACCACTACGTGACGGACTCCTACTCCCGCACCTTCGACGACGGTACGAAGCTGGAGATCCCGCTCGGCGCGATGTGCCGCAAGGGCCTGGCCCCCCACTTCGACGCCGACGACGTGTTCCTGGTGACCAAGCAGGGCCTGGACTTCTTCCACGACCACTTCGACTACCCGTACCCGTTCGGGAAGTACGACCAGGCGTTCGTGCCCGAGTACAACCTCGGCGCGATGGAGAACCCGGGGCTGGTCACCTTCCGCGAGGAGTACATCTTCCGCGGCAAGGTGACGCAGACGTCGTACGAGGCGCGGGCGAACGTCATCCTGCACGAGATGGCGCACATGTGGTTCGGCGACCTGGTCACCATGGTGTGGTGGGACGACCTGTGGCTCAAGGAGTCCTTCGCCGACTTCATGGGCACGTTCGCGAACGTCGGCGCGACCCGCTTCACCGACGCCTGGATCACCTTCGCCAACCGCCGCAAGGCCTGGGCGTACCGCGCGGACCAGCTGCCGTCCACGCACCCGATCACGGCCGACATCCGCGATCTGCAGGACGCCAAGCTGAACTTCGACGGCATCACCTACGCCAAGGGCGCCTCCGTCCTGAAGCAGTTGGTGGCCTACGTCGGACAGGACGCCTTCCTGGAGGGCGCCCGCCGCTACTTCAAGCGGAACGCGTACGGCAACACGCGCCTGGACGACCTCCTTTCGGTGCTGGCGGAGACCAGCGGCCGGGACATGGCCGCCTGGTCCCGGTCCTGGCTGGAGACGGCGGGCGTCAACTCCCTCACCCCGCAGGTGATCCTGAGCTCCGAAGGACGCGTCACCGAGTTGGCGGTCGTCCAGGAGGCCGCCGAGTCCCATCCCGAACTGCGCCCGCACCGGGTGGCCGTGGGCCTGTACCGGCGCCGGACGCTGGGCGAGGGAGGGGACGGCTCGCTCGTCCGCTACGCGCGCGCCGAGGTGGACGTGGACGGGCCGCGCACGGTCGTCGCCGAACTCGTCGGCGCGGAGGCCCCCGAGCTCGTCCTCGTCAACGACGACGACCTGACGTACTGCAAGATCCGCTTCGACGAGGGCTCGCTGGCCACGCTGCGGGAGGCGCTCGGCGAGATGGCCGACCCGCTCGCCCGCGCCCTGTGCTGGTCCGCGCTGTGGAATCTGACGCGCGACGCGATCGTGCCGGCCCGGGACTTCATCGGTCTGGTGCTGCGTTTCGCGGGCCGCGAGTCCGACATCGGCGTGCTCCAGATGCTGCACGCCTGGGCGAACTCCGCGCTCGTCCACTACGTGGCCCCCGAGTGGCGCGCGCAGGGCGGACGACTGCTCGCCGAGGGCGCGCTGAAGGAGCTCCGGCTCGCCGAGCCGGGCGGCCAGCACCAGCTCGCCTGGGCCCGCTTCTTCGCCCATGTCGCCACCACAGAGGCCGATCTCCAGCTCCTCCAGGGCCTGTTGGAGGGAACGGCCAAGATCGACGGACTGGAGGTCGACCAGGAGCTGCGCTGGGCGTTCCTGGAGCCGCTGGCCGCTCGGGGGGCCGCCGACGAGTCCGTCCTCGCGGCCGAACTCGCCCGCGACGACACGGCGTCCGGCAAGCGGCACCAGGTCCGCTGTCTCGCCGCCCGCCCCTCGGCGGCGGTCAAGGCCCAGGCCTGGGCGGCCGTCGTGGAGTCCGACGCGCTGTCCAACGCCCTGGTCGAGGCGACCATCGCCGGTTTCGCCCAGCCGTCCCGGCGGGACCTGCTCGCGCCGTACACCGCCAAGTACTTCGCCGTGATCGGCCGCGTCTGGGACGAGCGGTCCATCCAGATCGGCATGGACGTGGTCAGCGGCCTGTTCCCCTTGCTCCAGGACTCCCCGGACACCTTGGAGGCGACGGACGCCTGGCTGGCGGCGCACGAGGACGCGCCGCCCGCGCTGCGCCGGCTGGTGCTGGAGGCGCGGGACGATCTGGCGCGGGCGCTGCGCGGGCAGGCCTGCGACATCGCCGCGGCGGGCTGACAGCCGCCCGCCTCCACGCGGACCACCCCAGAGGGCACCGGCGCCGTCCGCGGCCGGTGCCCTCTCCGCGGTGGGCTGATCCGATACGCGAGCCGGTGAACCGATCACCTGCGCGCGTCGGTTACGAAATGCAGGTATTCAGAGCCGTAACCCCTATTAACCACCCTTCGGACCAGCGTCTTCCGGTGCCCGAACGCCCGTACCTCGGGGTCCGCTTGTCCCGATTTGCCCACGGGCGGGTAACAGCGGTTAGAAGACGGCTCCCCGGCGGGAAACCCCGGTTCATGAACCACAGCACCCCGCTCTCCCCGCGCCTCCTCGGCCACCTGTCCCCCGTACGGCACCGGGTCCTGACCACCGCCCAGTTGCGCGGTCACGGCGTGACCACGGCGGACACCACCGAGCGGTGCCGGCCCGACGGGCCCTGGCAGCGGATCCTTCCGGGCGTCATCCTCCTGCGTCCCGGGCCGCCCACGCCCGAGGAACGGCTGCACGCGGCGCTGCTCTACACCGCCCGCACGACGGCCGGCATCCCCGCCCAGCCGGGCTCCGGCGTACCGCGCGCCTCCCGGCCCCCGACGGACGCCCTGATCACCGGCCTGGCGGCGCTGGCCCTGCACGGCTTCGGCTCCGCCCCGCCGCTGGTCTCCCTCGACACGATCGACGTACTGGTCCCCCGGCTGCGGCGGCTCCGTTCGACCGGCTGCGTCCGTATCGTGCGCACCACCACGCTGCCGGACCCCACGTTCGTGGCCGGTGTCCCGGTCGCGCCCGTGGCCCGCGCGCTGGCCGACGCCGTCGCGGAGCTGGGCGACGCCGCGGCCGTGCGCGAACTGCTGGCGGAGGCGGTGCGCCGCGGTCACTGCGAACCGCGCTCGGTCGTGGAGGAGCTGACGGCGGCACGGCTGCTCGGCCGCCCGCACGTGGCGGACGCCGTGGACTCACTGGTGGCGGCGGGCAGGACGACGGCGGAGAACCGCCTGTACCGGATGGTCTACGAGCACGGACTGCCCGACCCGGTCTGGAACGTCGACCTGCGGCTGCCGGGCGGTCCCCACCTCGGCGGTGTGGACGCGTACTGGCCCGGGCAGGCGGTGGCGGTCGAGCTGGACACCCGCGCCCCGTGTCAGGACGCGGACGCCGCCCGCTCCGAGTACGCCCGCAAGCGCGAGCATCTGGAGCGGCTGGGCATCACGGTCGTGCGCGTCACCCCGCGGGGGCTCCGGGACGCTATGGAACAGCAGGCCGCGGTCGTGCGCACCGCGCTGATGGCCTCGAACGACCGCGATCCGGCGGCGTACGTCATGGTGCTGCCCCGGTCGTGACGGACCGGGTGGTGCCAGGGGGAGGGAGGGGGTCCACGGGGCGTTCCGGTGGCCCCCTCCCGTTGTTCCGGTGGCGTTGTCAGTGCCCCGATCTACTGTGGGGCGAGCTGGAGGACCCGTGACCGGACGCGCCTGCCGTGACGAGCAGGACGAGAGACAGGAGACCCTGATGACGACCCTGCCCGATCGCCCGAACACCGCGCTGCTGGTGATCGACATGCAGCACGGAGCCGTGGACGGCGCCCATGACCTCCCCGGTGTGATCGCGAACATCGACACGCTCGTCGCCCGGGCGCGCGCCGAGGCGGTGCCGGTGATCTGGGTGCAGCACTCCGACGACGCGATGAAGCGGGACAGCGCGTCCTGGCAGTACGTGCCGGAGCTGGTCCGCCAGGACGCGGAGCCCCTCGTCCACAAGAACTACGGCGACTCCTTCGAGGCCACCGAGCTGGAGGACCTGCTCGCCGAGCGCGCCGTCGGCCATGTGCTGGTCACCGGTGCCCAGACCGACGCCTGTGTCCGCTCCACCCTGCACGGCGCCTTCACCCGCGGGTACGACGTGACCCTGGTCGGGGACGCCCACACCACGGAGGACCTGACGGCGTACGGCGCCCCCACACCGGCCGAGGTCATCGCCCACACCAACCTGTACTGGAAGTGGCAGAGCGCGCCCGGCCGGCGCGGGGACACCGTCGAGACGGCGAAGGTGAGCTTCGCGGCGAGAGCCGCGGACTGACGGCCTCCCCGGTCGATTCCGGCGGAGGCGCCTAGAGTCGGCCGGCCGTGGACGGCGGGGGCGGCACGTCCAGGGGCTGGGCCGGCGACTTCCCGCAGAACTCCGCCTCCACCACCGCTTCGCTGTCCCCGGTCCAGTCCCCGTTGAAGTTGAGGGCGAGGGAGTGGCGGCCGTCCGCCGTGGTGACCGCGAAGGACGACGAGCCGTGGATGCCGCCGTCGTGGCCCCAGACCTGGACGCCGCAGCTCAGCTTCAGCTCCAGGAGGCCGAGCCCGTAGCGCATGTCCGGGGCACCGTCGATGCCGACCGTCGTCCGCATCTCCGTGAGCTGCTTGCGCGGCAGCAGCCTGCCTCGCAGGAGAGCCGAGTAGAAGCGGTTCAGGTCGGCGCTGTCGGAGATCATCTCCCCCGCGGAGGAGGCCATGGAGGGGTTCAGCGCGGTGACGTCGTACGTCGGTCCCGTCGCCGTCGCGGCCAGCTTGGAGTACGCCCTGCTGCTGGGCCGCGGAACGGTCACCCGGGTACCGGGGACCGAAGTGGCGCCCAGATCAAGGGGTTTGATGATCCGGTCGCGGATCTCCGAGGCGTAGGAGCGGCCGGTGACCTTCTCGATCACCATGCCGGCCACGACGTAGTTCGTGTTCGAGTAGTTCCAGGACGTGCCGGGTGCGAAGTCCGGCTTGTGGGACAGGGCGACGGCGAGGATCTGTTCGGGAGTCACCGTGTCGTAGCGGTGCCGGAGGAATCCGTCCTTGAAGAAGTGGGTGGCGAGGAAGTCCTCGTCGGTCGTGTAGTTGAAGAGCCCGCTGGTGTGGTTGAGGAGCTGGCGGACGGTGATCCGGGTGCCGTCGTTGCCGTTGCCCCGCACCACCCCGGGCAGCCAGTGGTCCACCGTGTCGTCCAGTGACAGCCGTCCCTCCGCCTCCAGTTGGAGCAGGACGGTGGAGACGAAGGTCTTGGTGATGCTGCCGACGCGGTAGCGGTCGGCCGCGGAGCGCGGGGCGCCGGTCCGCAGGTCGCCGACGCCCGTCGTGGCGGACCACGCCCCGTGCCGGTCCACGGCGGTCGCCGTCACCCCGGGCACACCGTCGCGGACGGCCGCCTCCATGGCCTGCCGGGTCGGCGAGTGGTCGCTCCTCGCGGGCGCCGCCGCGGCGGGTCCCGCCAGCGTCACCGCGACCGCCACGGCGGTCGCCCCCACCAGTCCCGTACGTACCCTCATGTCTTCCCCATCTCACCCGTTGGACTCGGTCAACGGGACGGACACGAGGGCACATCGCCGGGTTGCCCGGACAGTGCGGGTTGGGCCGTTTTCAGCCCTTCTTCAGGATCAGCTCGGTGTTGCGGTCGCGCGAGGTGCCGGAGAGGTCGGTCCGGGCGCCGGGCGCGTTGAAGGAGAGCTCGCGGTAGAGCGCCGCGAGGCCCGTCTGGGTGAGGTCGGAGAAGTCGGTGGCGTGCGGGGCCGCGGACTCGACGAGGGTGGTGAACAGGGAGAGCGTGCCGTCCTTGTTGTCCACCAGCTCGATGACACGGGCGAGTTGGGGGAAGTCGACGTGGGAGGCGGTGCTGATCTCCCAGAAGGACCGGTTGCCGGATGCGGCGTGCGGGACGATCTCGTTCTTGTGGGTGTGGCCGTTCACCCAGGCCAGGGTGTTGGCGAAGCTCGCGAGGAGGGCGACGACCTCGCTCCCGCCGTGCCGCTTCTCGGCCGGGTGGGCGGGATCGGCGTGGGTGTTGCGCATCGTCTTGCTGGTGTGGTGGCTGAAGACGACGACGTACGAGTCCTTGTTCTCGCGCAGCGTCTTCTCCAGCCAGCGCAGTTGCGCGGTGCCGATGGAGCCTTCGTAGTGGCCGCCGGGGTCGGTGGTGTCGAGGCTGACGCCGATGACGTCCTCGGCGATGCGGAACGTGTAGTACTGCGTGCCCGCGGAGAGGTTCGCGGAGGAGTAGCCGTGCCCGATCGGGCCCGGTCCGGTGTAGGCCGGGTCGAGGTGCGCCTTGACGTACTCGGCGGGCGTGAAGGGGGCGCGCTTCTCGTCGGGCGTGACCGAGCGCATCTGCCGGGTGTGCGCCTTGAGCAGGTCGTGGAAGGCGGCGCCCTTGGGGCTGCTGCCGTCCTTGATGGTCTTGGCGAGCGCGACGCACTCCGCGGAGCCCAGGGACATCAGCTTCTTGCCGCCGACGGCGAACTCGGTGAGGTAGGAGTCGCCGCGCGATCCGTAGCAGCCGAGCGGAAGCGCGTCGTGGTTGCCGACGGTGGAGTACCAGGGCAGGCTCAGGCCGGGGCTGCGCACTTCGCTGATCGCGGCCTCCAGGAAGCCCTGGATGCGCGGGAAGCCGAGCTGCTTGTCGGCGTCGCGCAGGGCGGCGTCGGGCTGCCAGTAGGTCTTCAGGGCGCTGGCCTGGACGCCCTCGTAGTGCCGCGGGTCACCGCTGTTGGGGGTGATGCGCCCTCCGCTCATCACCTTCAGGAACCACTCCAGTTCGGTCTTGGAGTTGTTGTCGGTGTTGTCCCCGGTGGTCATGACGAAGTGCAGCGGCGAGCCGGTGACGGGGGCCCCGTGGAGGGAGTTGACGCGCTCGACCAGCGAGACGGCGCCCGCGACGGTCAGCGTCTCCTGGGGACGCCAGGCGCTCTTGTTCTGGGCGCGCAGGTACTCCAGGCGCAGCGGGTGCTGGGCGTCGGTCAGATGCAGGTCGGTGAGCTGTACGAAGGCGGCGAGCGCGGTGCGCCGGTCGGCGCGGCCCGTTCTGCCCGCGGCCAGTTCGTCGCGCACGACCCGCTTCCAGCCGGCGCCGTCGCCGAGCCGGCGGTACCCGGCGGAGCCGGAGTGCGGGGCGGCGACGCTGCTCAGTGTCGTGCCGCGGGTGTAGGGGGCGGCCGTGGCCGGGCCCTTGAGACCGGTGGCGGCCGACCGGTCCTGGGAGTGGGCGACGGAGTCGGCGACGGGCGCCTGGCCCGGCGTCACGGCGTGCGCCGGGGACTGCGGGCGCAGGGCGAGGCCGATCCCCGCGGAGAGGGACACCGCTCCGGTGGCGGCCAGCAGGGTGCGGCGGTTGAGGGCGGGTACGGCGGCGACAGAGCGTGTGCGCGGCATGGCGCGGTCTCCCCGAGTACGAACGCGTCGACAGTGGCCGCGGGGCGCTCGACACGCGAACTCCCCGCTCATACTGGATCGTTGGCATTGGGGATGACCTGCACGTTAACTGGACGGCAACGGGCGACGCCGATCACCGTACGTGGATCTTGGCGCACCCTGGGCGTCCATGGAGTCCTGTCCGAACGGCCGGTGGGCGGTCACTCCGTGTTCATCTCGCGGGGTAGGGGAGGTGTTCCGGGCCCGGCGCCCGCCTGTTCAGGGGTTGGCAGGCGAGTACGCGGGCGGGGACCAGCGCAGGGGGCTGGCGGCGGGCGTCTCGACGGCTTCGGCCGGGGTGAACCGGAGGGTCCGTTCCCCGTCGGGGGCGAACTCCGTGCGGGCCGTGCCGGTCAGCTGGAGTACCGCTCCCGAGGTCCAGTCCAGGAAGAGCAGACCGGCGCGCGGGTCGGTGGCGAGGTTGCCGAGGCTCAGGAACATGGAGTTCCCGGGATAGTCGCGCCAGTTCAGTCCGCCGTCCGGATCGACGTGCACGAAACCGGGGTTGCCACCGCGATGGCTCGCGTCGGCGCCGTGCGCGTGGACCGTGGCGAGGAAGAACGTGTCGGCGGCCCGGACGAACTCCCGCTGGGATGGCGTGAGTCCGCCGCCGTGCCGGGGAGCGCCCGGCACGCGGTCCGCCACCGTTTCGTACGCCTCCCGCTTCTGGAGGTACTTGGGGCAGTTGGCGAAGACCCGGTCGGCCTCGACCGCGAAGCCGCGCGGGGTCGGCCGGACCAGGCCGCCCAGGCGCATACGGCGGCGGGTGCGCGGGTCGAGCGCGACGGCTCCGACGGGAGTGCCCGCGGTGGCGAGCGCGGCCGTGAGCGGATCGCCGGCGGGGAGCCCGCCCGCGACCGAGACCTGCCGGGGCCCGGTGGCACGCACGAAGCCGGGTCTCCCGGTGAGCAGCGAGGCCCACACGGGTCCGCCCGCCGGGACCGCGGCGCCGACGACCAGCATCGGCTGCTGTTCGAGGAACGCGGCGACCACCGGGCGGATGCCCGAGCCGATCGCCCGGCCCACGTGGTCGGCGAGGTCGCGGACGCCGACGCGGTCCTGGACGGCCCGCGAGCCCGAGTGATACGTCATGACCGCTCCTCAGTGCCGGAAGCAGAGTGCCGGAAGAAACCGCAGGTCGGCGCGGACACGCCCGGTACCGGCGCCTCCTCGGCGCAGGTCGCCGCGAGGATCTCCGGACGGGTGCCGTCGGCCGTCTCCAGAAGGAGTCGACCCTTGCCAACATAACCCGTGTAGTTCACATTAAGGGTTAGACCCCATAGGGTCAACCGGTGACCTACTCTTGAGCGGTTAGCAGCGAAGGGAGATCCACCCATGCCCACCCGCCCCGACCCCCGCCCCCTCACCGGCGAGCCGGTCTCGCTGGACCTGCTCAACACCCGCTGGATCCAGGACGGCGCGGTGCGGGACCTGCTGGCCGACACCGAGGGCCTCGCCGTATGGCTGGCGGGCAACGGGCTCGCCTTCCCGGCCGACGACACCGTCCTGCGGCACACCCTCGAAGCCCGCGACGCCCTGCGCGCCGTGGTCGACACACCTCCCGGGCCGGCCGGCGGACCGGACGGCGCCCCGGACACCGACGGGCGGCACGGGACCACCGAAGGCGGCGACGGTCCGGCGCGTGCCGGGTCCCGGTTCGCCGCGGAGGCCGCCGCCCGCGTCGACGCCGTCCTCGCGCACGGGCGCGTCCGGCTGACCCTGACCGCCCGGGGGCCGGGCGCGACACCCGAGTTCGACGACCCCTCCTGGGGGCCGGCCTGGCTCGCCGCGCGCGACTACCTGGAGCTGCTGGACAACGCTCCGGACCGCATCCGCCGCTGCGCCCACGAGGCGTGCGTCCTGCATTTCTTCGACACCTCACGGAACGGCACCCGCCGCTGGTGCTCGATGGCCGCCTGCGGTAACCGCGCGAAGGCGTCCCGCCACTACGCGCGCACAAAAGAGAGCTGAACGACCAAGAGAGACATCCGCTCCGTCCGGGATATCCGCTCATAGCGCTTCATCGCCGACATGGCACATGGCGGAAGTACGCCATGGCTCTATCCCGCCTCGGTCAACTCTCCCCAAACAACTGCCCCTTGGGTAAAGCTGAGCGGTCATCCGGGTTCACATATCGGACTGACACGACCGTTCCGTTATCAACCGTTTTCGGAACCGGCTGTTCCACGCTCGTTCCTTTACCTACAAGGGATGCAGATGACCTCCGACCCTCAGCGCGCCCCGATATCGGGCGCGAGACGCGTGGCCCGCATAGCCGTGGCGGCGGGCCTGGTGGCCGCGCTCTCCGCGGCCGGGCCGATACCCATGGCCTTCTCCTCGGACGCGGGCGCGCCCACGGCCGACCCCGGCACCAAGTCCGCCGCCGCCAAGCTCGGTTCGACCGACGCCGACCTCCTCGCCGAGGCCAAGGCCAACGGCGACAAGAACGTCACGATGATGATCGCGACGGCTCCCGGCCAGACCGAGCAGGTCGCCAAGGAGCTCGACGCGGTCAAGGGCGGCTCGGTGGGCCGCAGTTACGACAAGCTGGGCTACGTCCGGGCCACCGTCCCGACGAGCAGGGCGGACTCGGCCATCGCCGCCGCCGTGAAGCTTCCCTCGGTGCACGGGATCGACCTGCGCCAGGAGATCGCGCTGGACGACCCCACCCCGAGCGCCGACACCGCCAAGCACGGCAACAACGCGACCACGGCGGCCACTTACCCGGGTCCCGGCAAGAACACCCCCGCCGAGAACCCCTACAACCCGTCCTTCGAGACGGGCGCCGTCGACTTCGTCAAGGACCACCCGAAGGCGGACGGCCGGGGCGTCACCATCGGCATCCTGGACTCCGGTGTCGACCTGGGCCACCCCGCGCTGCAGAAGACCACCACCGGCGAGCGCAAGATCGTCGACTGGGTCACCTCGACCGACCCGATCCTCGACAGCGACGCCACCTGGCGTCCGATGATCACCCCCGTGGCCGGGCCCACCTTCACGTACAGCGGCAAGACGTGGACGGCGCCCGCGGGTTCGTACGAGATCAGCACGTTCAAGGAGTCGGCGACGGCGGGCGGTGACGCCGCGGGCGACGCGAACCGCGACGGTGACACCACCGACGCCTGGGGCGTTCTCTACGACCCGGCGGCCGGCACGGTCACCGTGGACCTGAACAACAACAACGACTTCACCGACGACAAGCCGATGAAGCCGTACAAGGACGGCTTCCAGATCGGCTACTTCGGTACCGACAACCCGGCGACCGACGTCGTCGAGCGGCAGCCGTTCGTCGTCGAGATCCGCAAGGACGTGCCGATGGACCCGTACGGCGGGTCCTGGATCGGCAAGAAGGCCGACTTCGTCAACATCGGCGTCATCGAGGCCGAGCACGGCACCCACGTCGCGGGCATCACCGCCGCGAACGGCCTGTTCGGCGGCAAGATGAGCGGTGCCGCGCCCGGCGCGAAGATCGTCTCCTCGCGCGCCTGCACCTGGACCGGCGGCTGCACCAACGTCGCGCTCACCGAGGGCATGATCGACCTCGTCGCCAACCGCGGCGTCGACATCGTCAACATGTCCATCGGCGGTCTGCCCGCGCTCAACGACGGCAACAACGCGCGCTCCGAGCTCTACACGCGTCTCATCGACACCTACGGCGTCCAACTGGTGATCTCCGCGGGCAACTCCGGCCCCGGCGCGAACACCATCGGCGACCCGGGCCTGGCCGACAAGGTCATCTCGGTCGGCGCGACCATCTCCAAGCAGACCTGGGCCTCCAACTACGGCTCACAGGTGGAGAAGAAGTACCAGATGCTGCCCTTCTCCTCGCGCGGCCCGCGTGAGGACGGCGGCTTCACGCCGACACTGAGCGCGCCCGGCGCGTCCATCAACTCCACCCAGACCTGGATGCCGGGCTCCCCGGTCGCCGAGGCGGGCTACACCCTTCCGGCCGGCTACTCGATGCTCCAGGGCACCTCGATGGCGTCCCCGCAGGCCGCGGGCGCCTCGGCGCTGCTGCTGAGCGCGGCCAAGCAGAAGGGCATCGCCCTCAGCCCGGCCACGCTGCGCACCGCGCTGACGTCGACCGCCGACCACATCAAGGGCGTCCAGGCGTACGAGGAGGGTGCGGGCCTCATCAACATCGGTGACGCCTGGGACGCCATCAAGGACGGCGCCGCCCGCCACGACGCCGCGTCTGCCGACTACACCGTGAAGGCCCCCGTCGACACCGCGATCGACTACGCGCTGAAGACCCCGGGCTTCGGCACCGGCCTGTACGACCGCGAGGGCGGTCTCAAGGCGGGCGAGCGCAAGACGTACGACGTCACCATCACGCGTACCTCGGGCCCGGACCGGCCGGTCCGGCACGAGCTGTACTTCGAGAACAACGCCTCCGACACCTTCCGGATCCTCGGCAAGGACGAGGTGAACCTCCCGCTCAACCAGCCGGTGACCGTCAAGGTCCAGGCCGCGCCGAAGTCGGCCGGCCTCAAGAGCGCGATCCTGGAGGTCGACGACCCGCGGACCGTCGGCGTCGACAAGCAGATCCTGTCGACCGTCGTGGTCTCGGCTCCCCTCAAGTACACCTACGCCGCGTCGGGTTCGGTGCAGCGCAACAGCACCACCTCGTACTTCGTCACGGTCCCCGAGGGCGCCAAGTCCCTGGAGGTCGCGATCGGCGGGCTGAAGGACAAGAGCCAGACCCGGTTCATCGCGATCCACCCGTACGGCGTCCCGGTCGACAACACCGGTACCCCGTACTGCTACAACAACTACCTCGACGGCAACGGCTGCAAGCCCGACGTGCGTTCGTACGCGGACCCGCAGCCCGGTGTCTGGGAGGTCGAGGTCGAGGCGCGCCGTACGTCGCCGCTGCTCGACAACCCGTACAAGCTCGATGTCGCCGTGCTCGGCGCGGCCTTCGACCCGGCCGTCGTGACCGTCCCCGAGGCCAAGGTCGGCACCCCGGCCACCGCCTCGTGGAAGGTGACGAACAACTTCGCCGCGCTGGACGGCAAGCTGAAGGGCGGCCCGCTCGGTTCCTCCAAGAACGCGCGGCCGACCATCACCGAGGGCGTCACGCAGACCACCACGGTCGACGTGCCCGCCGGCGCCGCCTCGCTCGACGTGGCCATCGGCAACGTCTCGGACACCGCGGCCGACCTCGACCTGACGGTGTACAACGCCGCCGGGGCCGTCGTCGGACAGTCCGCGGACGGCGACTCCGAGGAGGCCGTCTCCATCGCCTCCCCCGCCGCCGGGACGTACACCATCGAGGTCGCCGGCTACTCGGTCCCGTCGGGCTCGACCGCGTACGACTACCGGGACGTGTTCTTCTCGACCGCGCTCGGCACGGTCTCGGTCGACGACTCCACCCCGGTGAAGCTCGCCACCGGCGCCTCGGCCACGGTGTCCGGGTCGGTCACCGCCGCCGCGGCGGCACCCGAGGGACGCGAGTTCTTCGGTCAGGTCCAGCTGGTGAACGCGCGCGGCACGGTCGCGGGCCTCGGCAGCGTGAAGATCGAGAAGGTCACGCCGTAGCGGTGTGACCGCCGGCCGCGCGAGCGGTCCGGGTGAACGGGGCGGGCGTCCGGACACGGACGCCCGCCCTCGTCAGCTCGCGCACTTCGTCGACCGGGACTCGGGCAGCGCCTTGACGATCCAGGACCGGTCGCGGGCGATGTCCCGCTCCCCCGTGGACCAGATGTCGGGCGTCGTGGCGTGCCGCGGGATGCCGACCAGCACCTCGTCGCCCCGGCTCAGGCGCGGTTCGACGTCCCTGTCCATCAGGAAGCTGACCTCCTTCGCGCCCGTGGCCGGCTTGTAGTAGTGGTAGACGTCGAGGGTGATCCGGTCCTGGGTGGTGCCGTGGACGGCGGCCACCTCGGTGACCGTGCCCTCCGCGATGAGCCGGGAGCAGGCGATATAGCCGGGTGCACTCTGCGAACCCTCGCCGGGGCGGGAGGGAGCACTCTGCGAACTCTCGCCGGTGCGGGCCCCCTTGGCGTCGGCGGAGCCCGAGACGTCCGTGCGGCCCGCCCCGCCGTGCGCGACCAGCCAGCCCATCCCCACGACCAGCGCGGCCACCCCGGCGGCCGCAAGGGTGCCGACGGCGAAGGCGCCGGGGCGCCGGGAGCGCTTCCTCGGGACGCCCCCAGGACGCCCGCCCCCGGACGCCCGCGATCCCCGCGCCCGCTGGTGCTGCCCGGACTCCGTGAGCCTCTTGAACCCCTTGGCCTGCTTGGACCCGTCGGGCTTCCGGGTCGCGCGGGCCGGCTCGGTCGACCCTCCGGCGTCCGCCAGCGCGTCGCCGATGATGATCAGTTGCTCCCGGAGCACGTCCGCGTCCGCGACGGCCGACCGGTGTTCGGCCATGAACACGATGTCGTCGCGGGCGCCTTCGGGCAGCGCGGTGTCCGTGATCGCGGCCATCAGCGCGTCGATACCCTCGTACTCGGCCACGTCACACCACCTCGTCCTCGTGCAGGCGGGCGCGCAGCGCGCGGACCGCCGTGTGCAGCCTGCTCTTGACCGTGCCCTCGGGTATGCCGAGTTCGTCGGCGATGTCACGCACGGGCAGGTCGGCGTAGAACCGCAGGACGAGGACCTGGCGCTGGGAGTCGGGCAGTTCGTCCAGCCCCTGGGCGACGGCCAGCGAGAGCACGCTGGCCTCCTCGTCGGAGGGTTGCTCCAACTGCCGCAGCGAGGCCAGGCGTTCGCCCAGCCGCTCCTGCCGGCGCTTGGCCCGGTGCCAGTCCATCGCCAGGTTCGAGGCGACGACCGCAGCCCAGGCCGACACATCGCGCGGCGCCTCGTCCCCCTTGGCGGCACGCTCCAGCAACCGCAGCCGGACCTGCTGTACCCCGTCCGGCAGGTCCGCCTGCGGTACGCCGCCGAGCGCGAGCACGGCCCGCACCCGGCGTTCCTGAGTCGCGTCCAGGGGATCGTCCACCCCCGGCGCCCGACGTGGCTTTCTGCGCAGCACAGCCCCCCCTCCCCTCCCGCGTCTCCCCTAGGACGCCGGTGCGGGTCAAAACGTTCGGCCCGTGCCGAGTCGTACGTCACACCGGCCCGAATCCCTGACGGCGCCCACACCGTACGGCTTGCGGTGCCCCTCCGTCACCGGGCGATTTCTTCGTACGGGAGCGCCCGGCGACCGCAGGATCGGGCCCGGCCGTGCGGGTCCCGGCGTCCCACGCTTCGAGCGGCTCGGCGAAAGGATTGGACACGCGGACCCGGGTCAGACGCATGATGGAAGCGCTGGACCACGTAAAACGCACGCTAAGGGAGTCGCCGTGAGGGTCGGAATCGTCGGAGCCACCGGGATGGTCGGCACAGCCATGCGCAGGATCCTCGTCGAGCGGGCCTTCCCGGTCGAGGAGCTGCGCCTGTTCGCCTCGGCCCGTTCGGCGGGGACGGTCGTCGACGGTGTCACGGTGGAGGACGCTTCCACGGCGGACTACTCGGGCCTGGACATCGTGCTGTTCTCCGCGGGCGGCGCCACCTCCAAGGCGCTGGCCGAGAAGGTCGCCTCGCAGGGCGCGGTCGTGATCGACAACTCCTCCGCCTGGCGCAAGGACCCCGAGGTCCCCCTCGTCGTCTCCGAGGTGAACCCGCACGCGATCGCCGACCGCCCCAAGGGCATCATCGCCAACCCGAACTGCACGACGATGGCCGCGATGCCGGTCCTGAAGCCGCTGCACGAGGAGGCGGGCCTGGAGGCACTGGTCGTGGCCACCTACCAGGCGGTGTCCGGCTCGGGTGTCGCCGGTGTGGCGGAGCTGCACGGCCAGGCACTGAAGGTCGTCGGCGACGCCGACAAGCTGACCCACGACGGCGACGCGGTCGACTTCCCCGAGCCGCAGGTCTACAAGCGCCCCATCGCCTTCAACGTGCTCCCCCTCGCGGGCTCGATCGTCGACGACGGTCTGAACGAGACCGACGAGGAGCAGAAGCTGCGCAACGAGTCCCGCAAGATCCTGGAGATCCCGGCCCTCAAGGTCTCCGGCACCTGCGTGCGTGTCCCGGTCTTCTCCGGACACTCCCTCCAGGTGAACGCCCGCTTCGCGCGTCCGCTCTCCGCCGAGCGCGCCACCGAGCTCCTCGCGGGTGCCCCGGGCGTCGCCCTCTCCGACATCCCGACCCCGCTCCAGGCCGCCGGCAAGGACGCCTCGTACGTCGGCCGCATCCGGCCGGACGAGACCGCCGACAACGGCCTCGCGCTGTTCATCTCCAACGACAACCTCCGCAAGGGCGCCGCGCTGAACGCGGTGCAGATCGCGGAGCTGGTGGCGGCCGAGCTCAAGGGCTGACGCCAGGATCCACCGCGCGTCCGAGGGGGCGGGGCACCGGCCGGTGCCCCGCCCCCTCGGGTTTCGGCCGGTGCGGCGCTTCGGCGGCGTCCCGGGGGAGACAGCGGATAGCGTCACGTCGTACCCGCGTGACGAAAGTCCGGAGGTCCCCGTGGTCGTCGATGCCGTGTGCCGCAGTTGCGGAAAACCGCTGCCCGAGCGGGCCGGGCGTACGGGGCGCAGTTCCCTGTACTGCTCCGCCGCCTGCCGGCAGAAGGCGTACCGGGACCGCCGGACGGCGCCGGCCGACACCGTGCGCGGGCTGATCGAGGAGGTCGGGCGCCAGGTCGAGGCGCTGGTGCCGCAGCCGCCGTCCGTCTTCTACTCCGGCGTGAGCGAACTGGCCTCCTCGGTCGGACGGCTGCGCCGCGTCGCCCGGGTCGCCCGGGACACCGCGAAGGACGATTACGTCACCCGCGCCGCCGTGACGAAAGCGGCGGGCGCACCGGCTCCCGCCGCCGAAGGCGGCACCGCGGACCGCACCGGCGACCCGGCGGCGGCCCCAGGCGGCTCCACCGGCGGCCACGCAGCGGCCACCGCAGCGGCCACCGGGGCGACCTCCGGCGCGGCCGGGGTAGCGGCCCCGCCGGGCTCCACCGCGGCCGGGGAAGCGGCCACCGAGGACTCCACCGCGGCGCGCCCCTCGCTCGGTGAGAGCGACTTCGCCGCGCTCGTCGAGCCGTACCGGCGTGAGCTGCGCGTGCACTGCTACCGCATGGCGGGCTCGTACGACGACGCCGAGGATCTCGTCCAGGAGACCTTCCTGCGGGCCTGGCGGGCGCGGGAGGGCTACGCGGGGCGGGCGAGCCTGCGGACCTGGCTGTACCGGATCGCCACCAACACCTGTCTGGACTTCCAGCGGCGCACGGCCCGCCGCCCCCAGCGCTACGAGCCGCTCCCCGGCATGAACCACGGCACGGCCGAACCCCCGGCCCGCGTCACCTGGCTCCAGCCGTACCCCGACGAGGACCTGCCCTCGGCCGAGGAGCAGCCGGACGCCCTTGCCGTCTCCCGCGAGACCCTGGAGCTCGTCTTCCTGGCCGCCATCCAGCATCTGCCGGCCCGCCAGCGCGCCGTCCTGGTCCTGCGCGACGTTCTCGGGTTCTCCGCCGCCGAGACCGCCGAGTCCCTGGAGATGACGGTCGCCTCGGTCAACAGCGCCCTGCAGCGCGCCCGGCCCACCCTGCGCGACCGCCTGCCCGCCCGCCGCACGGACTGGACCGCCGAGCCGGACGAGCGCGAGCGCGAGATCCTCGGGCGGTACATGGCCGCCGCCGAACGCCTGGACCTCGACGCGTTCACCGGCCTGCTCAGCGAGGACATCAAGCTCACCATGCCGCCGAACCCGTTCTGGTTCGTCGGACGTGACGCGATCACCGAGTTCCTGCGGATCAGCCTCGACCCCGCGTCCCCGCTGTTCCTCGGCCACTGGCGCCACCTTCCCGCCCGCGCCAACGGCGGACTCGCGGCCGGGGGCTATGTGCGCCGCCCGGGTACGACCGTGTACCGCGCCCAGGTGCTCGACGTACTGCGCGTCGAGGGCGATCGCATCGTGGAGATCACCTCGTTCGAACCGCACCTGTTCCCGGCGTTCGGACTGCCGCTGCGGCTCCCGGCCGACCGATGAGCCGGGCCGATGGACCAGGCCGATCGAACCAGGCCTATCGAACCGGGCCGATCGAACCGGGCCGACGCGGCCGACCGATGAGTCGGGGCGGGCCTGTACGTCTGCATGACCGACACGTACGGCCGGACACCCTCAGGAGAGATCATCATGCTGCTCACCGACAAGACCGCGGTCATCTACGGCGCCGGCGGATCCATCGGCGGTGCCGTCGCCCGCACCTTCGCCCGTGAGGGTGCCCGGGTGCACCTGGTGGGGCGCACGGCGAAGACACTGGACGCGGTGGCCTCGGACATCGCGGCGGCGGGCGGGCACGCCGAGACCGCGGTGCTCGACGCGCTGGACGAGACGGCGGTCACCACGCACATCGCCTCCCTGGACGCCGTCGACGTCTCCTTCAACCTCGTCACGCGCGGCGATGTGCAGGGCGTTCCCCTGCTCGACCTGCCGGTCGAGGACTTCGTACGGCCCGTCGAGACCGGTGTCCGCACCAACTTCATCACCGCCCGCGCCGCCGCCCGTCGCATGGCCGAGGCGGGCTCGGGCGTGGTGCTCACGCTCGACAGCGGCTCCGCGCACGGCAGTCCGATGATGGGCGGCACCGGACCCGCGGACGCGGCGATCGACACGCTGGTGCGGAACCTGGCGGCGGAGCTGGGACCGCGCGGACTGCGGGTGGTGGGCCTGTGGGCGGCGGGGGTGCCCGAGACCCTGACCCGGGAGAAGCTGCTCGCGGTCGACAGCGCCATGGACCTCGACGAAGCGGCACTCCAGGGGCTGCTCGCGAACCTCGCGGGGATGCGCATGACCCGCCGCAACCCCACCCTGGCCGAGATCGCCGCCACCGCCGCGTTCCTCGCCTCCGACCTGGCGGGCGGCATCACCGGCACGTTCGTCAACGTGACGGGCGGAATGGTCCCCCACTGAGCCCGGGGCACACGGCCGAACGCGCGGAACCACGGCGTACGGCAGTGGGCGGGACACCGAACCGGTGTCCCGCCCACGGTCCGGGCGCCGGCACGAAGGCCGGCGCCCGGACGATGCCCCCTCACCCGGGTGAGGGGACTACGCCGTCGGCGCCTGCGCGTCCGCGGCCTGGGCCTTCAGGGCCCGCTCCACACCCGAGCGGGACTCCGAGACGAGTCGTCGCAGAGCGGCGTTCGGCTCGGCCGTGGCCAGCCACGCGTCCGTCTTGGCGAGGGTCTCCTCGGCGACGTGGACGCCCGGGTAGAGACCGGTCGCGATCTGCTGCGCGATCTCGTGCGAGCGGGCGTCCCAGATCTCCTTGACCACGGCGAAGTACTTGTCCGTGTACGGGGCGAGCAGCTCACGCTGGTCGGACTGGACGAAGCCCGCGATGACCGCTTCCTGCACGGCGTTCGGGAGCTTGTCGGACTCGACGACCGCGGCCCATGCCTCCGCCTTCGCCTCCTCGGTGGGACGGGCGGCGCGGGCGGTGGCCGCGTGCCGCTCACCGGCGGCCGTCTTGTCGCGCTCGTACTCGGCGGCGATCTCCGCGTCGTCGAAGCGTCCGACGGCCGCGAGCCGCTGCACGAACGCCCAGCGCAGTTCGGTGTCGACGGCCAGGCCCTCGATGGTCTCGCGGCCTTCGAGCAGCGCCTCCAGGAGGTCGAGCTGCTCCGGCGTGCGCGCGGTCGCCGCGAAGGCGCGCGCCCAGGCGAGCTGGTGGTCGCCGCCGGCCTCGGCCGAGCGCAGGTGGGCGAGGGTCGCGTCGGTCCAGCGGGTCAGCAGGGCCTCGCGGGCGGTCGGGTCGGCGTACAGCTCGATCGCCAGCTTCACCTGCCGGTGCAGTGACTGCACGACACCGATGTCGGACTCCTTGCCGATGCCGGACAGCACCAGCGCCAGGTAGTCGCGGGTGGCGAGCTCGGCGTCGCGGGTCATGTCCCAGGCCGAGGCCCAGCACAGGGCGCGCGGCAGGGAGGACTCGAAGTCGCCGAGGTGCTCGGTGACGAACGCGAGCGAGTCCTCGTCGAGGCGGACCTTGGCGTACGACAGGTCGTCGTCGTTGAGCAGGACCACGTCGGGGCGGCGCCTGCCGACGAGCTCCGGTACGGCGGTCAGCTCCCCGTCCACGTCCAGTTCGAGGCGCTCGTCACGCACCAGCTTGCCGCTGCCGCCCTCGGCGCCGTCGAAGTCGTACAGGCCGACCGCGATGCGGTGCGGGCGCAGCGTCGGCTCGCCCTGGGCGCCGGCGGGCAGGGCCGGGGCCTCCTGGCGGATGGCGAAGGAGGTGATGACACCGTCGGCGTCGGTCTCGATCTCCGGGCGCAGGATGTTGATCCCGGCGGTCTGGAGCCACTTCTGCGCCCAGGTCCCGAGGTCGCGTCCGGAGGTCTCCTCCAGGGCGCCGAGCAGGTCGGAAAGCTGGGTGTTCCCGAACGCGTGGGCCTTGAAGTAGGCCTGGACGCCGCTGAAGAACTCGTCCATGCCGACATAGGCGACGAGCTGCTTGAGGACGGAGGCGCCCTTGGCGTACGTGATGCCGTCGAAGTTGACGAGCACGTCGTCGAGGTCGCGGATCTCGGCCATGATCGGGTGGGTGGAGGGGAGCTGGTCCTGCCGGTACGCCCAGGTCTTCATGGAGTTGGCGAAGGTGGTCCAGGAGTGCGGCCACCGGCTGTCGGGGTGGTAGGCCTGGCAGGCGATGGAGGTGTAGGTGGCGAACGACTCGTTCAGCCAGAGGTCGTTCCACCACTCCATCGTCACGAGGTCGCCGAACCACATGTGGGCCAGCTCGTGCAGGATCGTCTCGGCGCGCAGCTCGTAGGCGGCGTCGGTGACCTTGGAGCGGAAGACGTACTGGTCGCGGATGGTGACCGCGCCCGCGTTCTCCATCGCGCCCGCGTTGAACTCGGGCACGAAGAGCTGGTCGTACTTCTCGAACGGGTACGCGTAGTCGAACTTCTCCTGGAACCAGTCGAAGCCCTGCCGGGTGACCTCGAAGATCGCGTCCGAGTCGAGGAACTCGGCGAGCGAGGGGCGACAGTAGATGCCGAGCGGGACGGTCCGTCCGTCCTTCTCGTACACGCTGTGCACCGAGTGGTACGGGCCGACGATCAGCGCGGTGATGTACGTGGAGATCCGCGGCGTCGGCTCGAAGACCCAGACGTCGTCCTTGGGCTCCGGGGTCGGCGAGTTGGAGATGACCGTCCAGCCGGACGGCGCCTTCACGGTGAACTGGAAGGTGGCCTTCAGGTCGGGCTGTTCGAAGGACGCGAAGACGCGGCGCGCGTCCGGCACCTCGAACTGGGTGTAGAGGTAGGCCTGCTGGTCGACGGGGTCGACGAACCGGTGCAGTCCCTCACCGGTGTTGGTGTACGCGCAGTCCGCGACGACACGGACGATGTTGCGCCCCTCCAGGAGCCCGGACAGCGCGATCCGCGAGTCCTCGAAGACCTCGGCCGCGTCGAGCGGGTCGCCGTTGAGAGTGACCTCGTGGACGGCCGGGGCCACCAGGTCGATGAACGTCTCCGCGCCGGTCTCGGCGGAGTCGAAGCGCACCGTGGTCACGGACCGGTAGGTGCCGCCCTCCTGCGCGCCGGAGAGGTCGAGTTCGACCTCGTACGAGTCAACGGTGAGCAGTTTCGCGCGCTGCTGCGCCTCTTCGCGGGTCAGGTTTGTGCCAGGCACGCGGTCATCTCCTCGTTATGTGTGGGTTGCGTCATCCTTCCACGGGACCCTCGCACAGCGCGATGTCCGTTTCCCGCCGGTGCCGGGCGGGCGCGGGCACGAGCCTGGACGTATGACGACGTACACCGCACACCCCATTGCCCCGGACGTCCTGAAAGAGCTCCGCGCCACCGACGACGCGGGCCGTCCGCTCGCCCCGCTGACCGACGAGGTGGGCGGCGCCCCGCTGCGCTGTTGCCTGCGCCGCGGCGAGCCCGGCGAGCGCGTCGCCCTGGTCTCGTACGCCCCGCTGCGCCGCTGGGCCGCCGCGAGGGGCGTCGAGCCGGGCGCGTACGACGAGCAGGGCCCGGTCTTCATCCACGCGGACGAATGCGCGGGCCCGGCCACGGACGCCCTCCCGTTCACGAACGCCCACCGCGTGGTCCGCCGCTACTCGGCCGAGGGGCACATCCTGGGCGGGCAACTGGTCGGCGAACCGGCCGTGTTCGACGAGGCCTTCACCGCGGCGTTCGACGACCCGGAGGTGGCCCTGGTCCATGTACGGGCGGTGGAGTACGGCTGCTTCCTGTACGAGGTGCGGCGGAGCGGGTTCGCGCGCGAGGCCGGGGCGGGACCGGCGGCGGCCGTACGGGCTCCGAACTGACCGGACACGGTCGCCCCGAACGCGAGCGCCATGCCCGCCGACTGCACCGGTGTCAGCGCCTGCCCCAGCGCGGCCCAGCCGATGACGGCCGCGGTCAGCGGCGAGAGCGGGCCGAGGAACGTCACCTGGGTGGCGGTGAGCCGGCCGATGCCCCGGAACCACAGCCAGTACGCGACCGCCGTGTTGGCCAGCGCGAGGTACAGGTAGCCGCCGATCGCCCGGCCGTCCAGCACGGGCGGCGCACCCTCGACCACAAGTGCGACCGGAGCGATCAGCAGTCCTCCGGCGGTGAGCTGCCAGGCCGTCAGCGCCAGCGGACCGACTCCGTCCGGCCGCCCCCACCGCTGGGTGAGCACCGTGCCGGTGGACATCGACGCGGTGGAGGCGAGCGCCGCGAGAACACCCACGGGGTCGAGGGCGCCCGCCGCCTTCAGGACGACGAGGCTGACGCCGAGGGCCGCGGTGACACCGGTGAGGAGCGTACGGAGGGTCGGCCGGTCGCCGAGCAGCGCCACCGAGAGACCCGCCACGAACAACGGCCCGGTGGACCCGACCACGGCCGCCGCTCCGCCGGGCAGCCGGTACGCGGAGAGGAACAGCAGCGGGAAGAACGCGCCGATGTTCAGCGCGCCCAGCACGGCCGCCTTCCCCCACCACACTCCGCGCGGCAGCACTCGCGCGAGCGCGAGGAGCAGCAGCCCGGCGGGCAGGGCGCGCAGCACGGCCGTGAGCAGCGGCCGGTCGGGCGGGAGGAACTCGGTGGTAACGGCGTAGGTGCTGCCCCAGGAGATGGGGGCGAGCGCCGTGAGGGCTATGAGGGCGGGTCGTTTCGCGTCCACGGGACACCCGGTTTCGAGGAGGCCGGACATGAGTAGGTCAGCGATAAGTAGCTTAGCTATAAGCTACTTATCGTCAAGCCTCTTTCTGGCGACCCGCTTCCCTCCGAGCCACTTTCTTGCGACCGACCTGCGGCGCGGCGGATACTCGCCCCCATGAGCAACCCCGAGGACCCCGTCGACGCGATCGTCGAGCAGTGGGCCGCCGTCCGGCCGGACCTCGACACCGCGGCGATGGAGGTCTTCGGGCGCGTCTTCCGGCTCGCGCGCACCATGGGCGACCGGATGGAGAAGGCGTACGCGCGATACGGGATCTCGCGCGGGGAATTCGACGTGCTGGCGACACTGCGCCGCTCCGACGCCCCGTACACGCTCCCGCCCCGCGAACTCTCGGCCACGCTCATGCTGACCACGGGCGGGATGACCGGGCGCCTGGACAGGCTGGAGCGCGCCGGGCTGCTCCGCCGCTCCCCCGATCCGCACGACCGGCGCGGCCTCCGAGTCACCCTGACGGACGAGGGGCTGAGGCTGATCGACGAGGCCGTCGAGGCAGGGCTCGCCGTCCAGACGGCCGCGCTCTCGGCCCTCGACGGCGAGCAGGCCGCCCAACTGGCCGACCTGCTGCGCCCGCTGCTGGCCGCCACCGCCTCCTAAGAACCCACGGCGGCGGTGAGGGCCGCCTCGACCGCGGCCGGGTCCGGGGACTCGGCGGCCCAGGCCACATATCCGTCGGGCCGCACCAGGAGCGTCGTGCGCCGCTCGCCCGCCCAGCGCTCCACGGTGAGACGGCCCGCACGCTCCCCCGCCCGCTCTGCCCGCTCTGCCTGCTCTGCCTGGCCTGCCTGCCCGGTCCCGGACGGCCCCGGGGCAATCAGGACGAACCTCCCGGCCCGCAGGGCCTCGTAGAGCCGACCGCTCCTCAGAGCGAGGTCGGGGGCGCGGTTGCCGGTCAAGGGGTGCGCGCCGCGCGGCGCCCCGTACGCGTACCCGATGCCCGTGATGCGGCCGGCCGCCCGGCGACGGGCGGGGCCGACATGACCGAGCACCGTGGTGATTCCCGCGCGCAGCGCCCGGGTCCAGGGACGCTTGGCCATGGCGAGCCGTACGATGCCTCCGCTGCTGCGCAGCACGGACGCGCCGACCGGGTGGCGTTCGGCCTGATAGGTGTCCAACAGAGCTGCTCCGGACCATCCGTTGAACACGGCCGCCAGCTTCCAGCCGAGGTTCGCCGCGTCCTGGAGCCCGGTGTTCATGCCCTGACCGCCGGCCGGGGTGTGCACATGCGCGGCGTCGCCCGCCAGGAAGACACGGCCCACCCGGTAGGCGGGCGCCTGGCGTTCGTCGCTGTGGAACCGGGACATCCAGCGGGCGTCGCGCATCCCGTAGTCGTGCCCGAGGGCGAGCCGGGCGATCTCCTTGACCTCGTCGAGTCCGACCGGCTCGCTGTCCGGGATGTCTCGGCCGCGGTGCCAGCCGATGACGCGGTAGTAGCCGTCACCGAAGGGCGCGATGAAGGCGAAGGCGTCACCGACGGCGTTGGCGGTCAGCACCGACTCCGGCTCCTCGTCGAGCCGGACGTCCGCGAGCACGACGGACCGGATGACCGACCTGCCGGGGAAGGTCAGCCCGATCGCCTCCCGCACCGCGCTGCGCATCCCGTCCGTCCCGACGACGTAGTCGGCCGCCAGTTCACCCGCCGCGCCGCCCGGTCCCCGCACTTCGAGCGTCACGCCGTCCGCGTCCTGCCGCAGTCCGGTCACCTCCGTCTCGTAGACGAACCGCACCCCGGCCTTCTCCGCCCGGTGCTGCAAGGCCTCCTCCACCTCGTACTGCGGAATCACCAGCAGGTGGTTGAAACGGGAGGGCAGCGTGTCCAGTGCGAGCGTCAGCCCGCCGAAGAGCCGAATACGGTCGAGGGCCCGCCCCTTGCTCTCCAGACCGTCGGCGAGTCCGCGGGCGTCGAGCTGCTCCAGGGTGCGCGCGTGCAGGACGAAGGCGCGGGAGAGATTGCTGATGCCGCGGGGGCGCTTCTCGACGAGGACGACCGGGACACCGGCGGCGGCGAGATCGCCGGCCAGCAGCAGGCCGGTCGGGCCCGAGCCGACCACGACGACCTGGCGGGGGGTGGTGGCGGACGTGTGCGCGTGCGTGTTGCCGGTCATGACGGCCTCCTCTTGACACCAACGCCTGGTTGCCAACGCTCGTTGGCCAACACTTGTTTGCCAACGCCTGTTTGCCAACATAGGAGGGTGTCACTGGACTGTCAACAGGTGTTGGCCTACGGTCGTTGGCATGCCAGTCAAGGAACAGCACGAGTCCCACCCCGGCTCCGGCACGCCCCCGGAGTCCGGCGCGGCACCCGCGGTGGCGCCCCGCCGCTCCGACGCCACCCGCGGCGCGATCCTCACCGCCGCCCGCGAGCGCTTCGCGGCGGACGGCTACGAGCGTGCCACGATCCGGGCCATCGCAAAGGACGCGCGCATCGACCCGTCGATGGTCATGCGCTACTACGGCTCGAAGGAGGGGCTGTTCGCGGCCGTGCTCGACGTCGATCTGCGGCTGCCCGATCCGTCGGCTCTCGACCCGGCCGACGTGGGACACGTTCTGGTGGGCCACTTCCTCGACCTGTGGGAGGAGAACGAGGTCCTCACCGCGATGCTCCGGGTCGGCGTGACCAACCAGGCCGGCGCCGAACGGATGCAGAACATCTTCAGGGACCAGCTCGCGCCGGTGGCCCGGCGCGCCTGCCCGGACCCCGAACAGGCTCCGGCCCGCGCCGCGCTCTGCGCCTCACAGCTGCTCGGGCTCGCGCTCGCCCGCTACATCCTGCGGCTGGCCCCGGCCGTCGCGCTGCACCGCGAGGAGATCGTGGCGTGGCTCGGCCCGACGGTGCAGCGGTATCTGACGGCGCCCCACCCGTAGCCCCCGTCCGCGAGAACGCGGCGGACTCGGCGGACTCGGAAACGCGTCGAGGGAGTCCGCGCACCGGTGGGTGCGGGGACTCCCTCGACGGAGAGTTGGCGCGAAGGCGGGGCTCAGCCCTGCTTCGGCTGCTTGTGGGACTTGTCCAGGACCATCACGAGGCCGGCGATGACCAGGAACAGCACGATCGGCGTCACGACATAGAGGCCGAGCGTCTCGATCACGCTCAGGCCGGAGCCGGGGTCGTCACCGTCGTCGCGGGTCAGCGCGAGCGCGGGGGACGACATGAGCAGCATCATCAGCGTCGTACCGGCGGCCAGGGCACCGGCGCGCAGAGCGTTCTTCTTGTCCACGGTGCAAACGTAGCGAACCCCCGAGCGGGCCGCGCGCCCGGGGGTGCCGTACGGAGGTCACGGGGCACGGCGCGGGGGGCTTCCGGGTGCTCCGGCCCGGCCGCTCTCCGCCCGCATCACGTCGATCAGGGCGTGCAGCCGGGGTGAGGCGGCCAGCTCCTCCAGGGTCACCGGGCGGCCCTCGTCGTCGGCGACCGGCAGGCGCCAGTTGGGGTACTGGTCCCAGGTGCCGGGGAGGTTCTGCGGACGGCGGTCGCCGACGGCGTCCGGGAGCCAGACACCGACCAGGTGGGCCGGGGTGCGCAGCAGGAAGCGGTGCACGGCCTGGATCTCGGCCTCCTCCGCCCGGGCGGGGCCTCCGCCGTTCGCTCCGCGCAGCAGGCCGAGCCGGGAGAGCAGCGCCAGCCACTCCCGGGTGTCGGCGGCGGCCGCCCCCCGCTCCTCGTCGAGGGAGCCCGTCAACAGGCCGAGCCGGTCGCGGAGTTCGACGTGTTCGCCGGTGAGCCGGGACGCGGTGGGCGGCAGGTCGTGGGTGGTGGCGGTGGCCAGGCAGTCGGCTCGCCAGCTCTCGGGCGGCAGGGGCATGCCGTCGCCCTCCCAGTCCCGTTCGAACCACAGCACCGAGGTGCCCAGCACTCCGCGTTCCTGGAGCGTCTCGCGCACACCGGGTCCGACCGTGCCGAGGTCCTCGCCGATCACCAGCGCGCCGGCCCGCGAGGCCTCCAGGACCAGGATCGCGAGCATCGCCTCGGCGTCGTAGCGGACGTACGAGCCCTCGGTGGGCGGCTGTCCCTCGGGGATCCACCAGAGCCTGAACAGGCCCATGACGTGGTCGATGCGCAGGGCGCCCGCATGCCGCAGGAGCGCGCGCAGCAGGCGGCGGTAGGGGGCGTACCCGGAGGCGGCGAGCCGGTCGGGCCGCCAGGGCGGCAGGCCCCAGTCCTGGCCGCGCGCGTTGAAGGCGTCGGGGGGCGCGCCGACGGACATGCCGGCCGCGAAGTACTCCTGCTGGGCCCAGGCGTCGGCCCCGTCGGGGTGGACGCCGACGGCGAGGTCGTGCACGAGTCCGACGCTCATGCCGGCGTCGCGCGCGGAGCGCTGGGCGCGCGCGAGCTGGGCGTCGGTGAGCCAGGCGAGCCTGCTGTGGAAGTCGACGCGGTCCATCAGTTCGCCGCGCGCCCGGGCCGTCCCGGGCGAACGGGGGTCGCGCAGGGCCTCGGGCCAGCTCCGCCAGTCGGAGCCGTGCACCTCGGCGAGCGCGCACCAGGTGGCGTGGTCCTCCAGCGCCTGCCCCTCCTCGGCGAGGAAGTCGGCGTAGGCGGCCTGCCGGCCGGGACCGAGGGGCACCGCGCGGACCGATTCGAGCGCCTCGCGCTTGAGCTCCCACACGGCGTCGCGGTCGATCAACGCGCCCTTGTCCAGGACGGATTCGCGCAACCGGTCGGCGCGTTCCAGCACCGTACGCAGCCGTTCGCGGTCCTCGGTGTACGGGTACTCGGGGATGTCCTCCACGCGCAGGTGCACCGGGTCGGGGAAGCGGCGGGAGGAGGGCCGGTACGGGGAGGGGTCGGTGGGGTCACCGGGCACCGCCGCGTGCAACGGGTTGACCTGGACGAATCCGGCGCCGAGCGCCCGGCCCGCCCAGGCGGTCAGCTCGGCGAGGTCGCCGAGGTCGCCCATGCCCCAGGAATGCCGGGAGAGCAGGGAGTAGAGCTGGACGAGCAGGCCGTACGTGCGTCCGGGTGGCGCGGGCAGCCGGGTGGGGGCGACGACGAGGTGCGCGTCGGCGCCGCGCCCGTCGGGGGCGGTGGCGTGCAGCGTGTGGACGCCGGGCGGGAGGTGGTCCGCGGAGTCCCGGGTCTCGCCCTGCTCGGTGGTGATCACCAGCCGGGTGGCCTCCGGCAGTGCGGTGAGCTCCGCGGGGACGAGGCCGCCCCAGCACACCAGGGTCGCCGGCAGCAGCCGCCCGGCCGTCCCGGCCTCGTGGCGCGCGAGGGCTGCGCGTACGGCGTCCGGGGTGCCGGCGTCGACACCGAGCGCCGCCAGGATCGCGACGAGCGAGGCGTCCGGGGCCGAGACCGTGCGGTCCGGGGACGGGTTGTAGGCGGAGGCGACTCCGTGCAGTTCGGCGAGCCGGGACAGGGGTGTCCGCGGTGCCGGCTCCGCTGCCGTCCGCGGCGGGTCGGCGGGCCCACTGGGTGCCATCAGACCCCCGACGCGGCGCCGGTCGAGGTGGGCTCGCTCGTCAGATGCGCGGCGTCCGCGAGCGGCGGCTCACTGGTCAGCGGTTCGGCGTCGGGCAGCGGGGGCTCGCTGGTCAGCGGCACCTCGGCGGCGGCGCCTTCCGAGCCGAGCGGAGACAGGCGGGCGCCCTCGGGCTCGACGGACGCCAGGCCCGCACGCTGGGAGGGAAAGGACGGCTCCGCCCCGCGTTCGGTCAGGGCCGAGAGGAGAAGGTGTGCCGATGCGGCCACGGGGGCCTCCTTGTCGAGGTCGGGTACGGCGGCCGAGGGCATTCCGGCAGATCGTGCCGGAAACGGGTGCCCTGGCGGTCACCGCAGCCCTACCCCGTGGGCGCGACGGCAGACGCACACGGACGAACAACGTGCTTCTGGTCACATTCTGTCGCCGTCCCACACCTCCGGGCCGCCCCTCCAGGCTGGGGTAATCCCGGCACATCGGCCACTCTCGTTGACACCTTCACCACCCGAATGGTGGGCTCGACGCCACCCCGACGCCGCAGCCGGGGTGGCGGCTACGAGGGGGAACCGTGCGACTCGGGCGTGGAAAAGGAGCGACCGTACTCGCGTTCGCCATGGTCGCGAGCGCGTTCGCCACGGCTCCCGCGGCCGTCGCGGCGCCGCACGGTCCGGCAGCCTCCGCGGACGACGTGGAGCCCGCCACCGGCGCGGTACCCGCCGTCTGGCCCCGCCCGCAGTCGCTGCGCGCGACCGGCACCCCGGTCGCGGTCACGGACGAGGTCGTCCTGGTCACCGGTACGGCGGCATCCGGCTCGCCCGGACCGTTCGGCGGCGCGCGTTCCGCCTCCGCGGCCGGCTCGTACGCTCCCGGCACACCCGTGACCCCGTACGCCCCCGGCGTGAGCGTCGACGCGGACACCCCGGACAGCGCGCCCGACCCGTACGCGCTCGAAGCGTTGCGCGCACTGCTCCGACAAGCCGGCGCCCGTACGATCACGACGGCGCGCGACGGTGACGCGCTACCGGCGCACGCGCTGGTGGTGCGGGTGGGCACGGATCCGGCGAACAGCGGTCGGCAGGGCGCGGGTTCGTTCTCCGGCGCGCGCGTCGCGTCGGGCTCCCTGGAACGGGCGCTCACCTCGCTCGGCGCCGCGCCCCGCGCCGATCTGCCCTCCGGCGGCTACCGGCTGGCCGTGGGCCGTACCGACGGCCGCGACACCGTCGCCCTCGCGGGAGTAGGCGAGGACGGGCTGTACCACGCGGTGCAGACGCTGCGTCAGCTTCTCGGTGCCGACGGCCGGATCGCCGGCGCCGTCGTCCGGGACTGGCCCGGCACCGCCGTGCGCGGCATCACCGAGGGGTTCTACGGGAGCCCCTGGACCCCCGAACAGCGCCTCGCGCAGCTCGACTTCATGGGCCGGACCAAGCAGAACCGCTACGTCTACGCGCCCGGCGACGACCTCTTCCGGCAGGCCCGCTGGCGTGAGCCGTACCCGGCCGGTGAGCGCGCGCACTTCCGGGACCTGGCGGAGCGGGCGCGCCGCAATCACGTCACGCTGACCTGGACGGTGGCTCCCGGGCAGGCGATGTGCTTCTCCTCGGACGCCGATGTGAAGGCGCTGACGCGCAAGCTCGACGCCATGTGGGCGCTGGGCTTCCGGGCGTTCCAGCTGCAGTTCCAGGACGTCAGCTACACCGAGTGGCACTGCGGGGCGGACGCGGACGCGTTCGGCTCCGGCTCGGAGGCGGCGGCGAAGGCGCAGGCGCGGGTGGCGAACGCCGTGGCCCGGCATCTCGCCGCCCGCCACCCGGAGGTGGCCGCGCTCTCCCTGATGCCGACGGAGTACTACGAGGACGGTTCGACCGACTACCGGCGGCGGTTGGCGAGCGCCCTGGACGAGCGCGTCGAGGTCGCGTGGACGGGCGTCGGTGTCGTGCCGAAGACGATCACGGGCGGCGAACTGGCGCGCACCCGCGAGGTGTTCGGCAGCCACCCGCTCGTCACGATGGACAACTACCCCGTCAACGACTACGCGCAGGACCGGGTGTTCCTCGGCCCCTACCAGGGGCGTGAACCGGCGGTGGCCACCGGCTCGGCGGCGCTGCTGGCGAACGCGATGCCGCAGCCCGAGGCCTCCCGCATCCCGCTGTTCACGGCGGCCGACTACGCCTGGAACCCGCGGGACTACCGGCCCCAGGAGTCCTGGGGGGCCGCGATCGAGGACCTCGCGGACGGCGACGCGCGGAGCGCGGACGCGCTGCGCGCGCTGGCCGGGAACGACGCGTCCTCGGTCCTGGGCGGCCAGGAGTCGGCGTATCTGCGTCCGCTCATCGAGGCGTTCTGGCAGGCGCGGACGACCACGGACCGGGCCGCGAACGAGAGCGCGGCCCAGCGGCTGCGCGCCGCGTTCACCGTGATGCGCGAGACGCCGAAGCGGTTGGCGGGGCATCCGATCGCCACCGAAGTGGAGCCCTGGATCACGCAGTTGGCGCGCTACGGCGAGGCCGGCGAGACGGCCGTGGCGCTGCTGAACGCCCAGTCGAGCGGTGACGCGACGACGGCGTGGACGGCGTACCGCACGCTGAACCGGCTGCGCACCGAACTCGCGGCGAGCGGGGTGACGGTCGGCGAGGGCGTGCTCGACCCGTTCCTGACGCGGGCCCGCACGGCGTACCAGAAGTGGGCGGGCCTCGACAACGAGCCGTCCACGGGCCGGGGCACCCGGACGGACCCCGGCGGGACGGCGGACGGCGCGACGGGGACCGGCGGCACGGCGGCGGACGGCGGCGCTCCCGCGGACACCGGCGGGACCGCACAGGGCGACCGGCCGCAGGACGGCGGGCCGCAGGACGACGCCACGCCGGAGGCCGGCACCGGGCGGGACCCGCGCCTCCGCATCTTCCCTCACCCCCGCACGCTCAGCGCGGTGAGCGTGCTCACCGACCCCGGTGCGACGGGGTTCGTCGAGGCGCATGTCCCGGGCGAGGGCTGGCGCTACCTCGGCGCGCTCGCCGCCGGGGGCGCGACGGAGGTCGGCGGGACGGAGGTCGGCGGGACGGAGGTCGGCGCGGCGGGCGTGCGCGCGGACGCGCTGCGGGTCAGCGGTCCCGCGCCCTCGCAGGTCCGCCACCTCGTGCCCTGGTTCGCCGACTCCCCGGCCGCGGCACTGGAGTTGACCCGTTCCTCGACGGACGTGGAGATCGGCGGCACACAGCGGATCACCGCCCGGCTGACCTCACTGCGCCCCACCGGGATCAGCGGTGAACTGACCGCACGGGCGCCGAAGGGCATCGAGGTCAAGGTCTCGCGGCCGTCGACGACCCTCGCCCGCGGCGCCGTCGTCGACAGCACCGTCGAGGTCACGGTCCCGCCGGGGACGCCGTCGGGCTCGTACGACGTCACGGTCTCCTTCGGCTCGCAGACCCGCACCCTGATCGTCCGCGCCTTCCCGCGCACGACGGGCCCCGATCTGGCCCGCACCGGCACGGCCTCCTCGTCCGCCGACGAGACCCCCGACTTCCCGGCCGCGGCGGCCAACGACGGTGATCCGGAGACCCGTTGGTCCTCCCCCGTCGACAACGGCGCCTGGTGGCAGGTGCAGTTCGCCGACCCGGTGCGCCTCGGCCGGCTCGTGCTGAGCTGGCAGGACGCGTACCCGTCCGCGTACCGCGTCCAGGTCTCCGCCGACGGACGCGTGTGGCGCACCGCGACCACCGTGAACGACGGCCGCGGCGGCGTGGAATCCCTCCGCTTCGACGAACGCGACGTCCGCTACGTGCGCGTCCAGGGGATCCACCGGGCCACGCAGTACGGGTACTCGCTGTGGTCGGTGGAGGCGTACGCGGTCGCCGGCTGACGGCCGGCAGAGGGCCCGTGCCCGGTAGCCGACCGACAGACGGCGGCAGACCGGAGGCCGGTGGCGGACCGACGGCTTCGATATTCCCCGCGCCAGCTATTCACTCAGTACATATCTTCAGTGCATACTGATCTCCATGAGCACCCGTCACATCCTGTTGGGGCTGCTCGCCGGAGGCCCCAGCCATGGGTACGACCTCAAGCGACGGCACGACGAACGCTTCCCGCAGGCCCGTCCGCTCGCCTACGGGCAGGTCTACACCACCTTGCAGCGGCTGGTCCGCGACGGTCTCGCCGCGATCGACGGCACCGACTCGGACGGCGGTCCCGAGCGGACCCTGTACCGCTCGACCGACGACGGATCGCGTGAACTGACCCAGTGGGCGGGCGCGATCACACCGCCCGCGCCCTTCGTGACGAACGAGATCTTCGCCAAGGTCGTCGTCTCGATCCTCGCCTCGGCGGATCCGGCCGGCTATCTGCTGGCCCAGCGCGCCGCCCACATGGCGCGGATGCGCGAGCTCACGGCGCTGAAGACGACGCCCGGCGCCGATCTCGCGACCGTCCTCTCGGCCGACTACGCCGTCAACCACCTCGACGCCGACCTCCGCTGGATGACCACCACGGCGGACCGGCTCGCGACCCTGACCTCGGAGGTCCACACCGCATGAGCACCCCCCTTCTGGCCGCCCGGGGCCTGGTCAAGGCGCACGGCCCCACCCCCGCACTGCGCGGCGCCTCGCTGGAACTGGCCGCGGGCGAGGTACTCGCCGTCACCGGGGCCAGCGGCAGCGGCAAGTCCACCCTGCTCCACTGCCTGGCGGGCATCGTCAGACCCGACAGCGGAACGGTGGAGTACGCGGGCGAGCGCCTCGACCTGCTGCCCGAGAAGCGGCTCAGCGAGCTCCGCCGCACGGACTTCGGGGTGGTGTTCCAGTTCGGCCAGCTGATACCCGAACTGACCGCCGCCGACAACGTGGCCCTGCCCCTGATGCTCGCGGGCACCTCCCGCGCGGCGGCGCGGGAGCGGGCGGGCGAGTGGCTGGAGCGGTTCGGTGTACGGGGGCAGGAGGCGCTGCGGCCCGGCGAGATGAGCGGTGGCCAGGCCCAGCGGGTGGCGCTGGCGCGGGCCCTGGTGACGGCTCCGAAGGCCGTCTTCGCGGACGAACCGACCGGCGCGCTCGACTCCCTCGCCGGGGAACAGGTGATGACCGCGCTGATCCACACCGCCCGGGAGACGGGTGCGGCGGTCGTGCTGATCACCCACGACGCCCAGGTGGCGGCGTACGCGGACCGGGAGGTGTCGCTGCGGGACGGCGCCCTGTCCGGCTCCGGCGCCCTGTCGACGGCATCGACCGCCTCGGCCGCGGCGGAGGTGACCCGATGAGGACCGACCTCCGGCTCGCGCTGCTGCTCACCCGCGGTTCCGACCGGCGGGAGTGGTGGAGGGTCGCGCTCACGGCCGTGGGAGCGGCTCTCGCCGGCACGCTGTGCCTGGCCGCCGTCGCCGTCGCCTCGCTCCAGGGGCAGTACTCCATGACGCTCGCCCACGGCCTGCTCGATCAGCCCGGTGACCGGGCGGGCGTTGTCGTCACCCTGCTGCTCCTGCTGGTGCCGGTGCTCGGCTTCCTCGGGCAGTGCGCCCGCATCGGGGCCGTGCACCGCGACCGCAGGCTGGCCGGGCTGCGCCTGGCGGGCGCCTCACCGGCGCAGGTACGGCGGATCGCCGCGCTGGAGGCGGGCCTCGCGTGCCTCCTCGGCTCGGCCGTGGCCACCCTCGTCTGCGCAGGGGTCCTGCTGCGCCGGACGCAGGGCCCGTCGGCCGCCGTCTGGGCCGGCTGCGCGGGGGTCCTGCTCGTCGTGCCCGTCGTGGGCGCGCTGGTGAGCACGCTCGCCCTGCGCCGGGTGGTGGCCTCGCCGCTGGGCTGGGTGCGACGGGTCCGTCCGAGCGGCGGGCGGCCGGGTCCTGGCCTCGCCGTCCTCACGACGGCCCTCGTGATGCTTTTCACGGCGCTCGCCGTCGCTCCGGCCAGCCTCGGCGGGTTCGGAACGGCTCCACCGCTCGTCTTCGGCGTGGTGATTGTCACCGGCCTCGGAGCCGTCTGGGCGGTGGGCGCGAGTGCCCGGCTGACCGGCCGCGTGCTCGCCGCGCGGACCCGGAACCCGGCGACCCTGATCGCGGCCGAACGGCTGCGGGACGATCCGTGGGCCGGCGCGCGCACCCATGCCGCGGTGCTGCTGGTGACCGTGGTGGGGACGGGCTTCGTGGGCGTACGGCAGGTGCTGCTCGACATCCTCACCGGGCACGACCGCCACATGTACTCCTCGAACCTGTCCTTCTACACCACCGGTATCGACCTCGCAGGTGCCGCGATCCTGCTGGCCCTCGCGATCACCCTCACCGCGCTGGCGGTGGGGACCGCCGAGTCACTGGCCACCCGCCGCCGCGGGCTCGCCGCACAGGCCGCCGCCGGGGTGCCGCAGGTCGTGCTCGGCCGGGCCCTGCTCCTGGAGACGGCCCTGCCGCTCGCCCCGGCAGTCGCGCTGGCCGGTGCCGGAGGCCTCGGGATCGGCGTCTGGTACGGGCAGCTCGCGGGCGGCGGCATGGTGCCCGTACTGCCGGTACTCGTCCCCGTCGCGGTCTACGCGGCCTGCCTGCTGGCCGCGGCCACCTCGCTGCCCCTGCTGCGCCGCTCGGTGCGTCCGGCGGAGCTGCGCCACCTGTGACCGCGCCGCGGCCCTGCGGTGCCCTGCCCGCGGGCAGGGCACGGCAGGCGCCCCGGGAGGCACGGGGGTCCTCCTGGGGAGCCGGGACGGGCGGCGGCCCGGATGTCGGCCCGGCTGCCGCGAGCCAACACAAAAGCCCGGATCGTCAGGCTGAAATGCCGTCGATCCGGGCCATGGCGTCGTCCGCGCCGTACGGTTGAAGGTAGGGCATCCAGCGTGGGTCCCTGTGTCCCGTTCCGATGATGCGCCAGGCGAGCCCGGACGGCGGGGCGGGTTTGTGACGCAGGCGCCAGCCGATCTCGACCAGGTGGCGGTCGGCCTTGGTGTGGTTGCAGCGGCGGCAGGACGCCACCACGTTGTCCCAGGCGTGCTGACCTCCGCGGGAGCGCGGGACGACGTGGTCGACGCTGGTTGCGACGCCACCGCAGTACATGCACCGGCCGCCGTCGCGGGCGAACAGAGCTCGCCTGGTCAGCGGGACGGGCCCTCGGTAGGGAACCCGTACGAACCTCTTCAGCCGGACCACGCTGGGTGCGGGGACAGTAACGGTCGCGCTGTGCATGAAGGCGCCGGATTCCTCTAGAGAAACGGCTTTGTTCTCAAGGACGAGGACGAGAGCGCGGCGGAGCGGTACGACGCCGAGCGGCTCGTACGACGCGTTGAGGACCAGGACGTGCGGCACGGATGCCTCCTTGTACGCCGGCGGCGCGTGGCTCGCGCCGGGACGATCTGCAGCCAGTCTCCCCTCATGCCTGGTGGAAGCGCCACCATGTCCCGGTAACGGGCTGGGAGTGTTTTCGACCACACCCCCTTCATCCCCAGGTGAGCACCGTCTCTCCCCTGAACATGGCAACGATCCACACACGATGGCCCGTTAGTGTGGTGGTTCTGCCCGACGGCGCCCCGATTGTGTCCCCGGCCGCGGGCAGACCGCTACGCCTGGAGGTACCTGCTGTGTCCCTGCCCGTCCTATTGGCCCTGGCCGCCGGTTCGACCCCGTCCCCGTCTCCCGCGACGTCGACAGGTCCGGTGACCCCCACGCTTCAGGACGCCCAGGAGAGTGCGACCCACGCCGCGAGCTGGGTCGAGGAGAACTGGTCGACCTGGCTGGCCATAGGTCTGCGCGTACTGCTGATCCTGGTGGTCGCCGCCGTACTGAGAGTGTTCGTACGGCGGGCGATCACCAAGCTCATCGATCGCATGACCCGCACCGTCCAGGCCGTCGACGGCACGGCGCTCGGCGGTCTGCTGGTGAACGTGGAACGCCGTCGGCAGCGCTCCCAGGCCATAGGGTCGGTGCTGCGCTCGGTCGCGTCCTTCCTGATCATGGGCACGGCCGCGCTGATGATCCTCGGCACGTTCGAGATCAACCTGGCCCCGCTGCTCGCCTCGGCGGGTGTGGCCGGTGTCGCGATCGGTTTCGGCGCCCGCAACCTGGTCACCGACTTCCTCTCCGGCGTCTTCATGATCCTTGAGGACCAGTACGGCGTCGGCGACGTGATCGACGCGGGCGTGGCCTCCGGTGAGGTCATAGAGGTAGGTCTGCGCGTGACCAAGCTGCGCGGCGACAACGGCGAGATCTGGTACGTCCGCAACGGTGAGGTCAAGCGGATCGGCAACCTCTCGCAGGGCTGGGCCACGGCCGGCGTGGACGTCACGGTCCGTTCCTCGGAGGACCTGGACCACGTCCGGGCCGTCATCGACGACGTCGCCGAGACCGTCAGCAAGGAAGAGCCCTGGAACGAGCGTCTGTGGGGCCCGATCGAGATCCTGGGCCTGGACAGCGTCCTTCTCGACTCCATGGTGGTCCGCGTCTCGGCCAAGACCATGCCCGGCAAGGCAAGCTCCGTGGAGCGCGAGCTGCGCTGGCGTATCAAGCGCGCCTTCGACGCGGCGGACATCCGCATCGTGGGCGGCCCCACGCCCGTGGAGGAGGAGCCGCCGTTGGACCCGACGTCCGCGGTCGCGGCCCCGTCGGCCCTGGGGAACCCGGCGTCCCCCCAGTCGGAGGCGACGGCCCCCATCCCGGCCCCGTCGGGCGCGCCGAAGTAGGCCGTCCGCGGTCAAGAGGCCGGAACGGCTCCGGCTGTACGTGAGAGGGGCGGCACCCGGATGTTCCGGGCGCCGCCCCTTCGTCGTCGGCCGGTCCGCTGCTCCCGGTCTCCGGCCCGCAGGCCCGCCATGTGCAGCGTCATGAGTGGTCCTCGGGGCAGACCATGTCGTAGGCCTCGCGGAACCACTTGCCCTTGTCCGGCACGATCCCGCACCGCATCGAGGCCCCGCTGTTCCCGCGCCACGAGGTGAGCGTGCCGTAGACCGGTGTGCCGGTGGCACCGTGGGTGCCCGCGCAGTCGAGGACGAAGCTCGCGTCGACGACGCCCACTCCCGCGGCCTCGACGAACCGCCCGGGATGCCCGAGGTAGTCGACCGGCCCGAGACCGTCCTTGTCGAACCGGCCGGACGTCCACGTCCCGCGCCTTCCGACCGTCGGCAAGTCGTATCCGAGCCGCTTCTCCAGCGAGGCGAAGAGTCGCCGCCCCGGCACGACGGCACCGCCCGCGTCGATCCCGAAGGTCACGGTCCGGACGTGGTGGCGCGTGAGCCGGACCCACCCGGGCTTCTGGCCCTTCTCCACCGTCACGAGCTGCGACACGGCGATCAGCTTCGTGCTCACGTCGACCTGGCCCCACCGGATGGAGGCCTGGGAGCAGTTCGGCGAGGCGCCGACGGCCGAGGGGCTCACCCGGGAAGGTCGAGCGGGAACCGAACGATTCCCGCCATCACCGCTCCCGCACGACACGACGAGGGCCGCGGCCAGACAGGTCGCCACAGCCCATACCGAACGGTTCACTCTCATACGGCGGATCATAAGAAGGAGATCCCGTGAAGGAGGCTCCGGAGCTCCTGATTCACTGTCACCCGAGCGACTGGGCGCCCGTTCTCCTGGGTGCGTACCGCCATCAATCCCGCACTTCGACCCCGCTCGGAGCGCCCGATCGTGACGAAGACGTGACGGCCCTCTTCACATGCCCCCCGCATTTCAGCCACATTGTTCAACCGTCTACTGTCGCCCCAACAGCGGGCCCTTGTTCTGGAGCTCAACGCCCGGGGACCCGCTTCGAATGTGGGGAGATCCATGCGCAAGTACGCCACAGGCGCCGTCGTTTCCGGTGCCCTGGCCCTGTCCGCCCTGGCCGTGCCGTCCGCGTCGGCCGCCACCCCGGACCTCGCCTTCTCCAACGTGGTGGTCAACAACGGCAAGGCGATCGTCGTCGGCACCACCAGCACGGTGAAGGTCCCGGTCACGTACACCTTCGTCCGTCCCGCCGATCTCGTCGTCGACAACCTGACCAGCGTCGCGGGCATCCTTCTGTACCGCGGTGCGGCGCTCTCCAGGCAGGAGAACGAGTTGGGGCCGGACGACGCCCCGACCTGCACCACGACGGCCACGACCGCCACGACGGTCACGCAGTCCTGCACCGAGGCCATCTACGTCGAGCCCGACGAGTACCTCTACGAGGCGGCGGACGCGGGCACCTGGAAGGTGGCCGGCTTCTACAGCGACTCCGTCACGGACAACGACGACTCCGACAACCACATCAGCGTGCGGTTCGGCTACGACATGTGGGGCGTCCCCGGCACCGCGCAGCTCAAGCGCGCCGCCAAGCTCACCACCAACGCCACCCCCGAGCCGGTGAAGAAGGGCAGCACCCTCACCGTCAAGGGCGCGCTGACCCGTGCCGACTGGGAGAGCGGCGAGTACGCCGGTTTCAAGGGCCAGTCGGCCGCCCTCCAGTTCAAGGCCAAGGGCGCCACGGCCTACAAGACCGTCAAGACGGTGACCTCCGGCACGACGGGCGCCCTGACCACCACGGTCAAGGCCGCGGCCGACGGCACCTACCGCTACACGTTCGCGGGCACGAGCACCACGGGCGCCGCCACGGCCACGGGCGACTACGTCGACGTGAAGTAACCGAGTCCATCCCCCGGTCCGGCCCCTCCCCAGGCCGGCCCCGAGCCGCCCCCGCAGCAGACGAGTCCGTCAGCGGCGGGGGCGGCTTCGTGTCTTCCGGCCACCCGCACCGCCATCGCCGGCACACCGCGACCGGCCCGACCGCCGCCCCCCGGGTAACGACTCTGCCGCCCGGAGGGCGGTTTCCCTTGACGCCTCCGACCGGTCCGGCCTACCTTCCTCGCACGGCAATAGGAAACTTTCCTAACAATGATCTTGCGGTGGACTTCCCGAAGGCATCCCTGGGAAGCTGGTCGGTCGAGAAGGGCAGGTGGCGAAAGACATGACAGGTTCCGCCGGTACGCCGGGCACCCCCCGCGTCCTGCGCGCGATGAACGATCGCGCCGCCCTCGATCTGCTGCTCGCGCACGGACCGCTCTCGCGGACCCGGATCGGGAAACTCACCGGGCTGTCCAAGCCCACCGCCTCGCAGCTCCTGGCCCGGCTGGAGGCCGCCGGGCTCGTCCTGGCCACCGGCACCAGCGAGGGACGGCCGGGCCCCAGCGCCCAGTTGTACGAGGTCAATCCGGGCGCCGCCCACGCGGCGGGCCTGGACGTCACCCCGGAGCGCGTCCTCGCCGCCGTCGCCGACATCACCGGCCGGACGGTCGGCGAGTTCGAACTGCCCACCCCGGGCCGCCGCCGGGCCCAGCCCGTCGTACGCCAGGTCACCGACGCCCTCGACGGCGCGGTGAAGGCGGCCGGGCTCGCCCGGGACGACGTCCGGCGTCTGGTCATCGGCACGCCCGGCGCCTTCGACCCCAACACCGGCCGGCTGCGGTACGCCTCCCACCTGCCCGGCTGGCACTCCCCCACCCTCCTCGACGAGCTGGCGGCCGCGCTGCCGATGCCCGTCGAGTACGAGAACGACGTCAACCTCGTCGCCATCGCGGAGCAGCGCCTCGGTGCCGCCCGGGGGCACGAGGACTTCGTCCTGCTGTGGAACGAGGGCGGCCTCGGTGCCGCGCTCGTCCTCGGCGGCCGGCTGCACCGCGGCTGGACCGGCGGCGCGGGCGAGGTCGGCTTCCTGCCCGTGCCCGGCGCGCCCCTGGTGCGCCATGTGACCAAGGCGAACAGCGGCGGCTACCAGGCGCTGGCCGGTTCGCAGGCCATCCCCGAACTGGCGCGTTCGCTCGGCATCGAGGACCTGCCCACCGGCCCCTACGCCGAGGTCGCGGCCACCGTCGTCGAGCGGGCCGCGGCCGTCGACGAGGGTCCCTACCGGCAGCTCCTGGAGAGCTACGCGACCGGACTCGCCACCGGTCTGGCCTCCCTGGTCTCCGTGCTCGACCCCGAGCTGGTCGTCCTGAGCGGATCGTCGCTCACCGCGGGCGGGGAACCGCTTCGCGCCCTGGTCCAGGCCGAGCTGGAGGAGCTGGCCGCGTCCCGGCCGCGCCTCGTCGTCGGCGACGTGCACGAACACCCCGTACTGCGGGGCGCGTTGGAGAGCGCCCTGGCAGCCACCCGCGACGAGGTCTTCGACACCTCCCGCTGAACCCGCCCGACCCGCAACTCCCCCGTCCCGCCCCGTCCCTCGCAGGGAGATCTCGCCATGCCCGGAATGTCCCGAAAGGCGGCTGTCGCGCTCGCCGCCTCCGCCTCGATAGCCCTCCTCGCCACCGCCTGTACCGGCCAGTCGGACTCCGGTGGGAGCGACGACGCGTCCAAGGAGCAGACGATCAACTTCTGGCACGCCTGGAGCGCGCCGAACGAGGTCAAGGCCGTGAAGTCGCTGGTCGCGGGCTTCGAGAAGGCGCACCCGAACATCCACGTGAACGTCGTCGGCAACATGACCGACGACAAGATCAACCAGGCGCTGCGCGCGGGCGGCGACAAGGCACCCGACGTGGTCTCCTCCTTCACCACCAACAACGTGGGCAAGTTCTGCTCGTCCGGCGCCTTCGTCGACCTGAACCCCTTCTTCAAGAAGGCGGGCATCGACCCCGAGACGACGTTCCCGAAGACGATGAACGAGTACACCCAGTTCGACGGCAACCGCTGCACGGTGCCGCTGCTCGGTGACGCGTACGGGCTCTACTACAACAAGACCGCCTTCGAGAAGGCCGGGATCGCCGGCCCTCCGAAGACGTGGTCCGAATTCGAGACGGACGCCAAGAAGCTCACCGTCTCCAAGGGCGACTCGTACTCCCAGCTCGGCTTCATGCCGGACTACCACGGCTGGGAATCCACCACCGAGCACTACTTCGGACAGTTCTCGCCGACGTACTTCGACAGCAGCGGCAAGTCGAACATCGCCAAGGACCCTGCTTTCACCGCCGGGTTCACGCTCCAGAAGAAGCTGGTCGACGAACTCGGCGGCTTCAAGAAGCTGGAGACCTACCGTTCCAAGCTCGGTGACGAATGGGGCCCCAAGCACCCGTTCCACACCGGTCAGGTCGCCATGCAGCTCGACGGCGAGTGGCGTCTCGGAATGGCCCAGGAGGCCAAGCCGGACTTCGAGATCGGCGTCGCCCCGCTGCCCGTCCCCGACGACCAGGCGGACCAGTACGGCAAGGGCTACATCACCGGCACCATCGCGGGCATCGCGGCCACCAGCAAGAAGCAGAACGCGGCCTGGGAGCTGGTGAAATACATGACCACGGACACGGACGCGGTGGTCGGTTTCGCCAACGCCATCCACAACGTGCCCTCGACGCTCGCGGCCCTCAAGTCGCCGAAGCTGAAGTACGACCCGCGGTTCAAGACGTTCCTGGACATCGCCTCGAACCCGAACTCGACGACGACCCCGGCGTCCATCAACGGCGGCACCTACCTCGTGACGATCCAGCAGTTCGGGTACGACTACGAGAGCGGCAGGACCAAGGATCTGAAGGCGGGCCTGGAGGCCACCGCCCGGCAGATCGACACGGACATCGCGCAGGCGAAGTAGCCGCAGACCATGAGCACTGTCACTGTCACGCAGGCTTCGAAGCGCCGCAGTCCCGAACTCGCGGCGAAGCACCGACGGCAAGCGCTTCGGACGCTCGCCTTCATGTCGCCCTGGCTGATCGGTTTCGCGGTCTTCTTCGCCTACCCGCTGATCTCGACCGTCTACTTCTCCTTCATGCACTACGACGGCTTCAAGCCGCCGACGTGGAGCGGAACGAAGAACTGGAAGTACGTCTTCGAGAACTACCCGCTGTTCTGGCCCGCGTTGCGCAACACCCTGTGGCTGGTCCTCGTCATGGTGACCCTGCGGGTGCTGTTCGGGCTCGGTGTCGGACTGCTGATCACGAAGATCAAGACGGGCACGGGTGTCTTCCGCACCCTCTTCTATCTGCCCTACCTCGCCCCGCCGGTGGCGGCCACCATGGCCTTCGCCTTCCTCCTCAACCCCGGTACGGGGCCGGTCAACTCACTCCTGGAGAAGGCCGGCATCCCGGCTCCAGGCTGGTTCAACGACCCCGCCTGGTCCAAACCGGCTCTGACCCTGCTGGCCCTGTGGGGCATCGGCGACCTGATGGTCATCTTCATGGCCGCGCTGCTCGACGTGCCGACGGAGCAGTACGAGGCCGCCGAGCTGGACGGCGCCTCCGCGTGGCAGCGCTTCCGGTACGTCACCCTGCCGAACATCTCGCCGATCGTGATGTTCGCCGTGGTCACGGGCGTGATCCAGACCATGCAGTACTACACGCAGCCACTGATCGCGGGGAAGGTCGCCTCGGGTGTGATCCAGGGCGCCGGCACGCAGTTCGAGCCCGGCTATCCCGACAAGTCGACACTCACGCTGCCCCAGCTCGTCTACAACCTCGGCTTCCAGCGCTTCGACTACGGCTCCGCCTGTGTGGTCGCGCTCGTGCTGTTCGCCCTGTCCATGGTGTTCACCGCGTTCCTGATGCGGCGCCGGGGCGGTCTCATCCAGGCAGGTGACTGACCGATGACTCAAGTACTCGACAAGCCGGTGGAGTTGGCCGCCCAGGTCTCCCCCGCCGAGCGGACCGCCCGCCGCAAGGCGCTCCTGGAGTGGGTCGCGGTCCACTCCCTCGGTGTCGCGGCCGCCCTCTTCTTCGTACTGCCCTTCGTGTTCGTGTTCCTGACCTCGCTGATGAGCGACAGCCAGGCACTCAGCCGCGATCTGATCCCGCACACCTGGGAGTGGGGCAACTACAAGAAGGTCTTCGACACCCCGGGCTTCCTCACCTGGTGGAAGAACACCCTGCTCTACGCCGGCTTCGGCACCGTGCTGACCGTCGTCTCGTCGATCCCGGTCGCCTACGCGCTCGCCAAGTTCCGCTTCCGCGGCCGGAATCTGTCGCTGATGCTGGTCATCTCGATGATGATGCTTCCGCCGCAGGTCGTGATCATCCCGATGTACCTGTTCTGGGCCAAGCAGTTGGACCTGTCCGGCACGCTGTGGCCGCTGATCATCCCGATGGCGTTCGGGGACGCGTTCTCGATCTTCCTGCTGCGCCAGTTCCTGATGACCATCCCGAACGAGTACCTGGACGCGGCCAAGGTGGACGGGTGCGGGGACCTGCGGACCCTGCTGAAGGTCGTCCTGCCGATGGCGAAGCCGGGCATCGCCGCCGTCGCGCTCTTCCAGTTCTTCTACGCCTGGAACGACTACTTCGGCCCGCAGATCTACGCCTCCGAGAACCAGGGTGCCTGGACCCTGTCGTACGGCCTGGAGTCGTTCAAGGGCGCGCACCACACCGACTGGAATCTCACCATGGCCGCGACCGTACTGGTCATGGCCCCCGTGATCCTCGTGTTCTTCTTCGCGCAGAAGGCGTTCGTCGAGGGTGTCACGCTCACCGGAGTGAAGGGCTAACCATGAAGCTCACCGTGGTCGGCGGAGGGTCGACCTACACCCCCGAACTCATCGACGGATTCGCACGGCTCAGGGACACCCTGCCGGTCGAGGAACTGGTCCTCGTCGACCCGGCGGCGGACCGCCTGGAGCTGGTGGGGGGCCTGGCCCGCAGGATCTTCGCCAGGCAGGGCCACCCGGGCCGGATCGTCACGACGTCCGACCTGGACGCGGGGGTCGAGGGCGCCGACGCGGTGCTGCTCCAGCTTCGCGTCGGCGGTCAGGCGGCCCGCGAACAGGACGAGACCTGGCCGCTGGAGTGCGGCTGCGTCGGGCAGGAGACGACGGGCGCCGGCGGTCTGGCCAAGGCGCTGCGCACGGTTCCGGTGGTGCTGGACATCGCCGAGCGGGTCCGCCGCGCCAACCCGGACGCGTGGATCATCGACTTCACCAACCCGGTGGGGATCGTGACGCGCGCCCTTCTCCAGGCGGGCCACAGGACGGTCGGCCTGTGCAACGTGGCGATCGGCTTCCAGCGGAAGTTCGCCGGACTGCTCGGGGTCTCCCCCGCCGAGGTGCATCTCGACCATGTGGGCCTCAACCACCTCACCTGGGAGACAGGTGTGCGCCTGGGCGGTCCCCACGGCGAGAACGTGCTGCCCGGGCTGCTCGCCGAGCACGGCGCCGCCGTCGCCGAGGACCTGCGTCTGCCGCGCGCCCTGGTCGAGAGCCTCGGCGTGGTCCCCTCGTACTACCTGCGCTACTTCTACGCACACGACGAGGTCGTCCGGGAGCTGCGCACCAAGCCCTCTCGTGCCGCCGAAGTCGCCGAGATGGAACGGCAGTTGCTGACGATGTACGGCGACCCGGCGCTCGACGAGAAGCCGGAACTGCTGGCGAAGCGGGGCGGCGCGTACTACTCGGAGGCGGCCGTCGACCTCGCCGCCGCGCTGCTCGGCGGGGGCGGCAGCCCTTACCAGGTGGTGAACACGTACAACCGCGGAACCCTGCCGTTCCTGCCGGACGACGCGGTGATCGAGGTGCAGGCCGCGGTCGGCGCCAAGGGGCCCGTACCGCTGCCGGTGCCGGCCGTGGACCCGCTGTACGCGGGCCTCATGGCGAACGTGACCGCGTACGAGGACCTCGCCCTGGACGCCGCCCTGCGCGGAGGCCGCGACCGGGTCTTCCGGGCACTGCTCGCGCACCCCCTCGTCGGGCAGTACACCTACGCCGACACCTTGACCGACCAGCTGATCGCGCACAACCGGGAGCACCTCGCGTGGGTATGACGTCAACGGAACCCGGCGCCGGGACGGCCGCCGGACTCCGCCCCGCGGGCCTCGTACTGGCCATCGACGCGGGGAACAGCAAGACCGACGTCGCCGTGGTGGCCGCGGACGGCCGGGTGACCGGCACCGCGCGCGGGGGCGGGTTCCGGCCCCCGGCGGTCGGCGTCGAGACGGCGGTGGACGCGGTCGCCGACGCCGTGCGGCGCGCCTTCGCCGAGGCGGGCGTCACCTCGGTCGACCATGTCTCCGCCTGTCTCGCCAACGCCGATCTGCCGGTGGAGGAGGAGCGGCTGGCGGCCGCGCTGCAGGCGCGCGCCTGGGGCGCGGGGGTGGAGGTGCGCAACGACACCTTCGCGATCCTGCGGGCCGGGATCGCCGAGCCGCGCGGTGTCGCCGTGGTCTGCGGGGCCGGCATCAACTGCGTCGGCATGCGGCCCGACGGCCGCACCGCCCGTTTCCCCGCCATCGGCCGCATCTCCGGTGACTGGGGCGGCGGCTGGGGCCTGGCGGAGGAGGCCCTGTGGCACGCGGCACGGGCCGAGGACGGTCGCGGCGGACCGACCGCGCTGGCCCGCACCCTGCCCGCGCACTTCGGCCTGGACTCCATGTACGCGCTCATCGAGGCGCTGCACCTGGAACACATCGGCAACGCGCGGCGGCACGAGCTGACGCCGGTGCTGTTCGCCACGGCGGTGGACGGCGATCCGGTGGCCCGGGGACTCGTCGACCGGCTGGCCGAGGAGGTGGTCGCGATGTCCACGGTGGCCCTGACCCGCCTCGGTCTGCTCGGCGAGGAGACCCCGGTCCTGCTCGGCGGCAGCATTCTCGCCGCCCGCCATCCCCAGCTCGACGACCGCATCCGCGAACTCCTGGCCGCCCGCGCGCCCAAGGCGGTCCCCCAGGTGGTCACGGCCCCGCCGGTGCTGGGGGCGGCGCTCCTGGGCCTGGACCGGGTACGGGCCCAGGACGAGGTCCACGCGAGGGTGCGGGCCTTCTACGAACGGGGCTGAGGAGACCCGCGGGGCGGGGGCGCCGGTCCGGGTGGACGACTGCTCCCGTACCGCCATGACCTGGCGCGAAGGGGCGGGAACCAAACAGAACCGGAACACGTGTTCATGGGAAGGGGGGTGGCGCGGGGGAATCGTGCTGCGCCGTGATCCGAACAAGATCCAGGCAAGGCCTGTGCGGATGCCGGTCCCGGCGGCGATACTTGCCGCCGTGCACGTACGCCGGGCGGCCACGCATCCGCGTCCGCGGCGAGCATGACCGATCGGATGACCATGGGGGAGGTCAAAAGTGACACAGCCGCCGAAGGGCAGCGCGGCGCCACCGGGGCGTGGCGCGCCCACGATGCCGTCCGTACCGGCGCAGTCCGGGCCTCCCGGGCCGCCCGGCGGACCCCCCGTGCCCCTGACCGGGTCCGGCGCCCCGCGGAACGTCCCCCCGGCGCCCGGCGCCCCACCGCGCCGTACGGCGTGGGCGGAGGGTGTGGACCGGCTGCGTGCGGCGGCGACGACGGAACCGGGGCGGCTGCGGATCATCGGCGCCGTCCTCGCCCTGCTGGTCGTCGCGTTCGGCGCGGTCACCGCCTGGCAGATGACGGAACGTTCGGCCGCCGCCGGCAACGTGCTGCACAGCAGCCAGCCGCTGAGCGCGAGCGCGGCGGACATCTACCGCTCCCTCGCCGACGCCAACACCGCCGCCTCCAGCGGCTTCCTCGCGGGCGGCGAGGAGACGAAGGCCTCCCGCGACCGCTACGAGGAGGACATCAGGACGGCCGCCGCGAAGCTCATCACCGCGGCCAACAGCTCCGAGCCGGGCTCCCCTTCGGCCCGGACCATCTCCCAGCTCAACGAACTGCTCCCCGAGTACAAGGGTTTGATCGAGCGGGCCCGCGCCAACAACCGGCAGGGCTATCCGCTGGGCGGCGCGTATCTGCGGTACGCGAACGACAAGATGCAGCACGACATGCTCCCCAGGGCCGAGCAGCTCTACAACCGGGAGAACCAGCGGCTGAACGCCGACTACGCCGACGCGAAGCCCTATCCGTGGGCCGCGATCGTCCTCGGTCTCGTCGCGCTCGGCGCCCTCGCCTGGGCCCAGCGGCGCAACTACCGCCGTACGAACCGGGTGTTGAACCAGGGCATGGCCGCCGCCAGCGCGGCCTCCCTGGTCGTGCTGCTGTGGCTCACCGTCGGGCACACGGTCGCCCGGTCCGGGCTGAACGAGTCCTACGACCACGGGGTCCGCTCCCTGAACGTGCTGCACAGGGCCCAGATCGCCTCCCTGAAGGCCCGCGGCAACGAGAACCTCACCCTGGTCAGCCGCGGCGCCGAGACGAAGACCCTGGCCGACGGCAAGACCACCGTGGACCTGTACGACTACAACTTCGACCAGGACATGAAGGCGCTCACGAAGGGTCTCGCGGTGGCGGCGGACCTCGCCGACGACCCGGCGGGCGAGAAGCCCGTCCAGGCCGCGACCGCCAACATGAAGGTGTGGAAGCAGCGTCACCGGGAAGCCCGTACGGCGGACAACGACGGCAAGTACCAGCTCGCGCTGGACCGGGTCATCGGCTCCACCGACAAGAAGCCCACGGGCGACTGCTTCGACGGCGTCGACAAGAACCTGAAGTACGCGCTGACGCACGAGGAGAGCGAGTTCCAGCAGGCGGCGAGCGACGGCCTGGGCGCCATGACGGGCCTCCCGCTCGGCGCCGCGGTCCTCGCGGTACTGGCCGCGGCGGGCGCGGTGTTCGGCGTCGGCCGCAGGCTGTCGGAGTACCGGTGAGAGGGGGAGCGGCGATGATCGCACGACGTCTGAGGGGCAGCCTGAGGGGCTGGGGCGGCGTGGGCGCGATGGCCGTCGCCTGCGCGACGGCCCTGGTCCTCGCGCTGCTGCTGCCGGACTCCGCGCGCGGCACCGGCGGCACGGACCTCGGCGGGCAGGGCCTGGCCCGGGGCACCCAGGCCAGGGCCGCCCAGTGCACCGACCCGCAGAACCTGAGCCTCGCCCCGTCGGGCGCGGACGGGACGACGATCGACGCCATCAAGAACCGCAAGGACCGGCGGCTGATCGTCGGTGTCGACCAGAACAGCTACCACTGGGGCTACCGCGACCCGAACAACCCGGAGGCCGGCGGCGACCTGGAGGGCTTCGACATCGACCTGGTCCACGCGATCGCCAAGGACATCCTGGGCGACGCGAACGCCGTCCAGTTCCGGGCCATACCGACCAGCCAGCGCATCCCTGCGATCCAGAGCGGCAAGGTCGACATGGTGGTGCGCACCATGACGATCACCTGTGAGCGTCTCAAGCAAGTCGCGTTCTCGGCGCCCTACTTCAAGACCGGCCAGCAGGTGCTGGCCCCGACGAAGTCCGACATCACGGGGTACGACAAGACCCTCGCCAAGAAGAAGATCTGCTCCGCGAAGACCTCCACCGCGTACGACCGGCTCACGGCCGACCGGAAAGCCGGCACGCTCGCCCCCTCCGCCGTCATCGCTCCGCCCGTGCCCAACCAGCTCGACTGTCTGGTGCGCCTCCAACTCGGCGAGGTCGACGCGGTGGTGACCGACGGCGCGCTCGCCGCGAGCCAGGCCGCACAGGACCCCACCGTCGAGCTCAAGGGCGGCATCTTCACGACCGAGTTCTACGGCGTGGCGATGAAACTGGGCTCCGACGATCTGGTACGCCGGGTCAACCGGATCCTCGCGGACTACCGCAAGGACGGCTGGCGGCAGTCGTACGACCGGTGGCTCGCCGCGACCCTCGGGGCGAACTCCCCCTCGGAGAACCTGCCCGTCGCCCAGTACAAGTGACCGACCTGATACCACTGGAGAGTTGGCCGGGCGCACACACCGAGCGCGCGGGGAACGCACGAGAACGAGAGGTGATCGATGGGCGTCACGGGACCCCCCGGGCCGGTGATGGACCGGGACGAGGCGGACCGTGCGCTGGCGCGCTTCGGCGCGGAGCACGAGGCCATCGAGACCTCGCTCCTCGCGCTGCAGGACCACGCGGGCCGCAGACTCCTGGAAGGCGCCGAACTCACCGGCACCACCAAGGAGCGCTGGACGACCGCGGACGCGTCGATCACCCTGCTGTGGGCGTACTTCGACGCGTACTCGGACGCGCTGCGCTCCGCACGCGAGATCCGTTCCCGCAGACGCTGGTCCAGCCGTGAGGATCTGGTCGAACTGACCGAGCTGCTGCGCGGTTCGAGCATCACGGTCGCCGGTTCCACCACGGCCACCGCGAACGCGCCGACGCTGGCCGGGACCGGCAAGCTCAGCGAGCGGTTCTCGCCGGCCGCGCTGGTGGACCGGATGAACGAGCTGTACGCAGCCTCGCTCGACATGGTCGTCACCGCGGACGCCGTGTGGTCCGCGCTGCCCGCCCGGATAGATTTACTGGCCGCTGAGCTCCAGCGCACCCGGGCGCTCGCGCACTCCGTGGGCGTGCGCCCCGGCGAGCACCCCTCGGGCGACGACCTGGAGCGCATCACCCGGACGCTGACCACCCTGCGCGAGCGGGTCGTCTCCGACCCGCTGGCCTTCTGGGTTCCCGCGCAGGGGAGTTCGGCGCCGGGCGGCGGCCGGCCCGACACCACGGCGTACGACCGTGAGGCGCGCGCCCTGGAGGAGGTGCGCCGGGAGATCGACGCGGTACTGACCGTACGGCAGGACGCCGAGGCCCGGCTGGTGAAGCTGCGGGACGTCCTCAGCCGCGCGGACCGCACGCTCGCCGAGGCGCGCAGTGCCCGCGGTGAGGTGCTCGCGAAGATCGCAGCCTCCGAGGTGCCGGCCGTCAGCGGTCCGCCGACGGCGTTGCACGAGCAGTTGTCGACGGCCGCGGAGTACCGCAGGCACGCGCAGTGGCACCGCCTCTCGCCGCTCCTGGAGGCGCTGGAGGAGAAGGCGGAGGACGAACTCCTGCGCGCCCGCGAGTCGTTGACGGCGGTCACCCAGCCACTGGCGGTCCGCGCGGAACTGCGCGGCCGGCTGGACGCCTACAAGGCGAAGATCACCCGGCACGGCTTCGCCGAGGACCCGTTCCTGGTGGAACGCTACGACGCGGCCCGGCGCGTGCTGTGGAGCGCTCCCTGCGATCTGCGGGTGGCGGAGGAGGCGGTGCTGCGCTACCAGCGGGCGGCCGCCGAACTGCTGAGCCCGCAGGTGCCCGAGCAGGGCGGGCCTCATGACCGTGCGGACCGGAGGGGGCCCGACGCGTGAGCGTTGAAGGGGAAGCGGCGTGAGTGAGCAGCCGGTGAGTGAACAGCGCAAGTGCGCACGGCCCGGTTGCGAGGGGTCGTACGAGGACATGGGCGGCGGCGACCTGTACTGCGACACGTGCGGGCTCGCCCCCGTCGAACAGAGACCGGGTTCCACCCGTTCCGCAAGCGTGCCCGCGCCGGGTGCGGGCGAGCAGCCGGCGAGTGGGCGGACGTGCGCACGGCCCGGTTGCGAGGGGTCGTACGAGGACATGGGCGGCGGCGACCTGTACTGCGACACGTGCGGGCTCGCCCCGGTCGGGTCCGCGCCGGGCTCGACCCGGTCCGGGAGCGGCCAGGCGGCCGGCGAGGGCGGCGTGAGTTCGCCGCCGACCGGCCCGACCGGAGGCGGCGGGAGCTCGCGCGGCTCCGACAGCGGCAGTGCGCGCGGAAGTTCGCGCGCCAGCTCGCGTACGTCGTCGCGCTCCTCGCAGTCGCGGCGCTCGGTGTCGGGCCGGCTGTCTCGGTCGCTGTCGCTGTCGGGCAGCTCGACGGGCCGTTCGGTGTCGGTCCGCAGCTCCGGTTCGACGGCGTCCTCCTCCGGGCGGGGCCGGCTCGGTGCCGGGCTCGTGGAGGTCCCGGGCGTGCCCCGGCCCGACCCGCGCGGGATGGTCCAGGAGAACCCGGAGGTACCCGAGCGCAAACGGTTCTGTTCGCGTTCCGACTGCGGTGCCCCGGTGGGACGCGCGCGCGGTGACCGGCCCGGCCGCACCGAGGGGTTCTGCACGAAGTGCGGCCACCCCTACTCGTTCGTGCCGAAGCTGCGCACCGGTGACATCGTGCACGGCCAGTACGAGGTGATGGGCTGTCTGGCGCACGGCGGGCTCGGCTGGGTCTACCTCGCCGTCGACCGCGCGGTGTCCGACCGCTGGGTGGTCCTCAAGGGCCTGCTCGACACGGGCGACCAGGACGCGATGGCGGCCGCGATCTCCGAGCGGCGCTTCCTCGCGGAGATCGAGCACGCCAACATCGTGCGGATCTACAACTTCGTCGAGCACCTCGACCAGCGGACAGGTTCGCTGGACGGGTACATCGTCATGGAGTACGTGGGCGGCAAGTCGCTGAAGGAGCTCGCCAACGGACGCCGTACGCCGGACGGCAAGCGCGACCCGCTGCCGGTGGAGCAGGCCTGCGCGTACGGCATCGAGGCCCTGGAGGCCCTCGGCCATCTGCACAGCCGCAACCTGCTGTACTGCGACTTCAAGGTCGACAACGCCATCCAGACCGAGGACCAGCTCAAGCTGATCGACATGGGCGCGGTGCGCAGGATGGACGACGAGGAGTCGGCCATCTACGGCACGGTGGGCTACCAGGCCCCCGAGGTGGCCGAGGTGGGCCCCTCGGTCGCCTCCGACCTGTACACCGTCGCCCGTACGCTCGCCGTCCTGTCCTTCGACTTCCAGGGCTACACGAACGTCTTCGTGGACTCCCTGCCCGACCCGGACCACATCGAGGTCTTCCGCCAGTACGAGTCCTTCTACCGGCTCCTCGTACGGGCCACCGACCCCGACCCGGCCCGCCGGTTCGCCTCCGCCCAGGAGATGTCCGAGCAGCTGACCGGCGTGCTGCGCGAGGTGGTCTCGGTCCAGACGGGGCGTGCGCGGCCCGCCCTGTCGACCCTGTTCGGGCCCGAGACCAAGGTCACGGACACGGAGCTGTTCGGGAGGGCGAACGAGGACGTGTCACGGCTGGGGGCCCGCGTGGTCCCCGTACGCGGGAGAAAAGGCGCGCTCCCGCTGTCGGCGGGGACCAACGGGACGCGGCCGCTGCCTCCCGGTGCCGCCTCCCGCGACCTGGTCAAGCCCGTTCAGGCGCCGGCCACCGCGCTCGCGCTGCCGGTCCCCCGGGTGGACCCGGGCGACCCGAACGCCGGTTTCCTCGCGGGGCTCATGGCGTCCGCGCCCGCGGAGCTGATCGCCGCGCTGCGAGCGGCGCCGGCCGGTTCACCCGAACTGCTGCTGCGGGAACTCCGGGCCCGGCTGGAGATGGGTGAACCGGGCAGCGCGCGCACGGCCGTCGAGGCACTGGAGGCGGAGCACCCGGACGACTGGCGGGTGGTCTGGTACCGCGGTGTCACGGCGCTGGCGACCGGCGAGAACGAGATCGCGGCACTGTCCTTCGACGCGATCTACGACGCCTTCCCCGGCGAGCCCGCGCCCAAGCTCGCGCTGGGCGTCTGCGCGGAGGTGCTCGGTCAACTGGACAACGCCGCCGAGTACTACCGTCTGGTGTGGACGACCGACCCCAGCTATGTGAGCGCCGCGTTCGGGCTGGCCCGGGTGCAGCTCGCGGCGGGGGACCGCCGTGGCGCCGTACGCACCCTGGAATCCGTGCCGGAGTCGTCGATCCACTACACGGCGGCCCGGGTCGCGGCGGTGCGGGCGCGGCTGCGGCAGCGGCCGGCGGCCGAGGCCGCGGCGCCGCCGTTCCTGGCGGATCTGACGGCGGCCGCCGGGCAGGTCGAGGCGCTCGACGGATTCGGTCTGGACGCGGTGCGGCGCGAGCAGTTGTCGACGGAGGTCCTCGGCTGCGCGCTGGACTGGGTACTCTCCGGTAGCCAGGGTTCCGCTCCGGCCTCCGGCGGCGGACCTGCGCTGCTCGGCAGCGAGTTGGACGAACGGGGCCTCCGTTTCGGCCTCGAACGTTCGTACCGGACGCTGGCCCGGCTCGCTCGGGGCGGCGAGGAGAGGATCGACCTGGTGGAACGTGCCAACCGTTACCGCCCCCGGACGTGGGTGTGATTGATGTCCCAGATGCCCCAGCCGACGGCCCTTTCGCGGTGCCCCAGTTGCGAGGAGCCGCTGGAGGCGGCCGATCGTTTCTGCGGTGCCTGCGGCTACGACCTGTCGGCGGTGTCCGCACCGCCTCAGGACCATCCCACGATCACCATGAACGGCACCTCGGCCGGCCCCGTGCCGGCCGGCCCGTCCGTGGACTGGCCCCTGGCGCCTGAGGTCGACAGCACGGACGTGCCCGCGCCGGTGCACCGCGCCGCCGACATCCGGGGCACCGATTCGGGCGGTTCCGAACTGCCGCACCCGGAACATCCGGAGCACGCCGAGCACCCGCACGGGGATCCGGCCGGTATCCGGCCGTCCGTCGCCAAGCGGCCGACCGGGCAGCCGTCGGGCGTGCGGTTCGACCGGTCGCCGGAGCCCGACGAGTACCCGCTCGCCCCTCCCGCCGACGAGGCCCGGACCGCGGAGGGCCACCCGGCCGACGGCCCGGACCGCGAGGTCCCCGCCGATCCCCGGACCGCCGACCTCCCGGCTCCCCCCGCGGGCGCCAAACTGTGCGTGGCCTGCCGTTCGGGCCAGGTGGACACCGACGGCTACTGCGAGAACTGCGGGCACGCGCAGCCACGGGAACGGGACCACATGGAACAGGAGTTGGGCGCGGTCGCCGCGGTCAGCGACCGGGGGCTGCGGCACCACCGCAACGAGGACGCGTTCGCGATCTCCTCGACCGCGCTGCCCGACGGCTCCCCCGCGGTCGTCGCGATCGTCTGCGACGGGGTCTCCTCCGCGACCCGCCCGGACGAGGCCTCGCTCGCCGCGTCCCGCGCGGCCAACGAGTCGCTCCTGTCGGCGCTTCCGCTGGGCACGCACCCCCAGCAGGCCATGCACGAGGCGATCGTCGCGGCCTCGGAGGCCGTCAACGCGCTGGCCGACCCGTCCACCGCGCAGGGCGATCACGCTCCGCATGTGAACGCGCCCGCCTGCACCATCGTCGGCGCGGTCGTCACGCCCACCCTGCTGATCGTCGGCTGGGTCGGCGACAGCCGCGTCTACTGGGTCCCCGTCGACCGCTCCTCGCTGCCGGCCCGGCTCACCGAGGACGACTCGTGGGCCGCTCAGATGGTCGCCGCGGGCCTGATGAACGAGGCCGAGGCGTACGCCGACGAGCGTGCCCACGCGATCACCGGCTGGCTCGGCGCCGACGCGTACGAACTGGAGCCGCACACCGTCTCGTTCAAGCCCGACCGGCCGGGTGTGGTCGTGGTGTGCACCGACGGGCTGTGGAACTACGCGGAGGCGGCGGAGGACATGGCCGAGGCCGTCCCCCTCGACGCCGCCGAGCGGCCGCTGCACACCGCCCAGGTTCTGGTCGGTCACGCCCTGGACGGCGGGGGCCACGACAACGTAACAGTGGCCGTCATGCCGTTCCCCGCCCCCTCCCAGGGGGCAGGATCGGCCTGAGGCCGCGAACGAACGGGGGCGGCCGCGGACCGGAGGGGACCGGTCCGCACACAGTCATCACCTCCGCCAGCGACGGAGGCCCGAGGGGGACAGAGAAGGCATGGCCAATTTCTCGAAGTCGAACGTGCCGCAGTTCTCGGTCGACGTGTACCAGAACGAGTACCTGCCGGAGGGCGGTCGCGAGGTCAACGCGATCGTCACGGTGAGCGCGACGGGCGGCGGCACCATCGGAAGCGCGGTCGCGGCGCCGCACCTGTACACGGCGGGGCAGGGCCCGGACGCCGCCGTGGCGATCATGGTCGACTGCTCGGGCTCGATGGACTACCCGCCGGCCAAGATGCGCAACGCGCGCGACGCGACGGCCGCCGCGATCGACACCCTGCGCGACGGAGTCCACTTCGCGGTGATCGGCGGCACGCACATCGCCAAGGAGGTCTATCCCGGCAACGGGCGGCTCGCCGTGGCGGACCGGGCCACCCGCGACCAGGCCAAGCAGGCCCTGCGCAAGCTGAGCGCGGGCGGCGGTACGGCGATCGGCACCTGGCTGCGGCTCGCCGACCGGCTGCTGTCCTCGGCGGAGGTCTCGATCCGGCACGGCATCGTGCTCACCGACGGCCGCAACGAGCACGAGTCGCCCGAGGACCTGCGGGCCGCGCTCGACTCCTGCGCCGGACGGTTCACGTGTGACGCGCGTGGAGTCGGCACCGACTGGGAGGTCAAGGAGGTCACCGGGATCGCCTCGGCGCTTCTCGGCACCGCCGACATCGTCGCCGACCCCGCCGCCCTCGCCGCCGACTTCACGCACATGATGGAGACGGTCATGGGCAAGGAGGTCGCCGACGTGGCCCTGCGGCTGTGGACACCGGTCGGCACCGAGATCAAGTTCGTCAAGCAAGTCGCGCCCACCGTGGAGGAACTGACGGACCGTCGGACCGGGGCGGGGCCGCGCGCGGGCGACTACCCGACCGGCTCCTGGGGCGACGAGTCCCGCGACTACCACGTCTGCGTCCAGGTCCCGACGGCCGCGGTCGGCCAGGAGATGCTGGCCGCCCGCGTCTCGCTGGTGATCCCGCAGGGCGACGGCGGCGTGCAGAACCTCGGCGCGCAGGGGCTCGTACGGGCCGTGTGGACCGACGACATGGCCGCCTCGACGTCCATCAATCCGCAGGTCGCGCACTACACAGGTCAGGCCGAACTGGCACAAGTCATCCAACAGGGCCTGGATCTTCGCAAAGCGGGTGATGTCGACGGAGCAACGGCCAAGCTGGGACGGGCCGTTCAGCTCGCCGGCGCCTCCGGCAACGCCGATACTGCGAAACTGCTCGCGAAGGTGGTGGACGTGGTCGACGTCGCGGCAGGTACTGTGCGATTGAAAGCAAGGGTCGCAGAGGCTGACGAGATGACCCTTGAGACACGGTCCACAAAGACTGTTCGTGTAAAGAAGTAGCGAGCCCGGTTCCCGTGGGGAGCCGGAGAAACCCGGTCACAACGGCCGGAAAAGGAAAGGGGGAAGCGCCGACATGCCGACATGCCCGAACGGACACCAGTCGGGTTCCGACGACTGGTGCGAGGTCTGCGGTCACCGCATGGCCGGAACCGTGCCCCCACTCCCTCCTCCGCCGCCCGGCGCCGGTTACGGCTACCCGGCGCCCGGTTCGCCGCCTCCGGGACCCGGTGGCCGGTCGCACCTGGGCGGCGTGCCGGACGTCGCACCGGAGCTCTGCCCGCAGTGCCGCACGCCCCGTGAGGGCGCGGCGCCGTTCTGCGAGGAGTGCCGGTGGAACTTCCTGACCAACACGGCGACGTCGTACACCCCGGCGGCACCGCGTCCGCCCGCCGGTGCGCCGGGCGGTCCCGGCGGACAGGCGCCGTACGGCGGTCCCGGTGGCCCCGGCGGTCCCGGCGGCCCCGGCGGCCAGAGCCAGCCGCCGCGCTACCAGCAGCCGGGACCGGGACAGCCGGGCGGTCCGGGTGCCGGTGGCCCCGGTCACGACCCGTTCGAGTACCAGAGCTCGCGGCCCTCGCAGATGAACCGGCCCGCCGAGCCGATCCCGTCGAGCCCGCAGGCGCAGCCGTACGGCGGCCCCCAGGGCTTCGGCGACCCGTCACGCCAGGGTCCGCCGCCCGCGTCCGGCGGCCCCGGCGCCCCGCAGCAGGCCTACACGCAGCAGCCCGCCCCGCCCTACACGCAGCCCGGCGGCCCGGCCTTCGGCGCCGGTGACGACGACTGGATGATCCCCCCGCCGTCGTCCGGTTCGCCCGGCGGCCCGGGCGGACAGGGCGCCCCGACCGGCCCGGGTCAGGGCGGCTACGGCTACCCGCAGCCCGGCGCCACCCAGGCCCCGCCCGGTCCCGGCTACCAGCAACAGCAACAGCAACAGCAACAGTCTCTGTCCTGGAGCGCGACCATCGCACCGGACCGCGAGTACTTCATGGCGATGATGCAGCGCTCCGGGCCCGAGGCCGCGGGCCTGAACCTGCCCGCGTACTCGCCGGAGCTGCAGCGCCCGCTGCTCGGCAACCAGATCACCATCGGCCGCCGCCGGCACTCCACCGGCGAATCCCCGGACATCGACCTGTCGGTGCCCCCGGAGGACCCGGGGGTCTCGCACCAGCACGCGATGCTGGTCCAGCAGCCGGACGGCACCTGGGCGGTCGTCGACCAGAACTCGACGAACGGGACCACGGTCAACGGCGGCGAGGAGCCCATCCAGCCGTTCGTACCGGTGCCGCTGCAGGACGGCGACCGGGTGCACGTCGGCGCCTGGACGACCATCACGATCCGGCGGGGCTGAGCGTCGCCCCTAGGGGCCCTCTCCGGGCCCCTGGGGCGTCCCGGGCACTCCGCGGACCGATGCGGGCATCCCGGGCCGTTGCGGGCACTCCCGGGCCGATGAACGCATCCCGGTCGCGGTCGGCTAGGGCAGCGGCCAGGCGTACGGCCCCTCGGGGTCGTCCAGCCAGGCCCAGGCGCGCTCCTCGCCGACCGTGACCCCGTACCGCTCCCGCGGTGGCTGCCCCTCGCGCTCCCAGAGCGTGTAGGCGTCGTACGGGTCCAGGGTGCCCGCCGTCAGGGCCAGCAGGAACCGGAACAGGTCGTGGCCGCGGGCCCGGCGCGGCACCCCGCCGAGCGAGGGCGGTTCCGGCTCGGGCCCGGACCGGGTGGCCCCGCGCAGCGGCACGAAGAAGGCGGAGGTGTGCAGGAAGCGTCCCTCGGCATGCCCGGAGTCCTGGACCCGCAGCGCGATCAGTCCGGTGGCCAGCGGCGCGAGGATACGGGCGCCGGGGCCGCACTGGGCCAGCCAGGCGCGCGGGATCGTGGTCAGTGTGCAGGTGGCGATGATCCGGTCGAAGGGAGCGCGTTCGGGGACCCCGCGGGCGCCGTCGCCGGTGACGACGGTCGGGTGGTACCCGGCGCCGGCCAGATGCCGTCGCGCCGCCTCGGTGATCTCCACGTCGAGGTCGACCGTGGTCACCAGGTCGTCGCCCAGCCGGTACGCGAGCAGGGCCGCGTTGTAGCCGGTCCCGGCGCCGATCTCCAGGACGGCGTCCCCGTCCCGTACCGCCAGCTCGGTCAGCATCGTCGCCATCAGCGACGGCTGGCTGCTGGAGGAGACCAGTTCCCCGTCCCGCACCCTGGTCGCCAGCGGAGCGTCCGCGTACGCGCCGCGCAGCCAGCGGTCCCTCGCCCCCGGGTCGGGGTCCTCGCCCCACACGCGCTCGAAGCCGCCGGTGCCGCCCATGTAGTAGTACGGCACGAAGAGGTGCCGCGGGACGGCCTCGAACGCCTCCCGCCAGACCGGATCGCGCTCCCAGGCCCCGCTCCGGTCGATCTCGCGCACCAGGGAGGCCCTCACCCGATCGGCGAGGTCCTCGAAGCCGGAACCGGGCCCAGGCCCGGAATCGGGATCGGAACCGGGACCGGAACCGGAATCGGGATCGGAGTCGAGAGGGTGCGCGCCCATATCTCCACTGTGCTGCCGGAAGGGCCGCGGGGCGAGCGCCGGACCGCCCGGACCGGAACGGGGCGTCCGCTGCCCCGGGCGTCCGGTGCCCGGGTTCGTGGTCCTAAGCCTTGAGTCCTCGGCCACCCCGTCTGAGACCATGGGGGCGTGAAAGAGATTCGGCGCGGCACGCTTCAGGAGCAGACCTTCTACGAGCAGGTCGGCGGCGAGGAGACCTTCCGGCGCCTCGTGCACCGGTTCTACGAGGGTGTCGCCGGCGATCCGCTGCTGAAGCCCATGTATCCCGAGGAGGATCTGGGACCGGCCGAGGAGCGCCTCACGCTGTTCCTGATCCAGTACTGGGGCGGCCCGACGACGTACAGCGAGAACCGCGGCCACCCCCGGCTGCGGATGCGGCACGCTCCGTTCAAGGTCGACCAGGCCGCGCACGACGCCTGGCTGAAGCACATGCGCGCAGCCGTCGACGACCTCGGCCTCTCCGAGGAGCACGAGCACACGCTGTGGAACTACCTGACGTACGCGGCCGCTTCGATGGTGAACACGGCGAGCTGACCACCGGCTTTCGACGCGACTCCTCTGCCGCCGCCGACGGATGAGGAGCGAGCGCGCGAAGGTCAGCGAACGCTGACGTCCAGCGCGCCCAGTCCGGCCCGGCGGACGGCGACCGAACCGAACGGCGTCCGCAGGCGCAGCCAGGCCCCCGAGGAGTACAGCGCCAACGGACTGTCGCTCAGCAGACGGCCGCTCGGCGCACTGCCGCTCGGTGCGCTGCCGCTCAACGGGCGGCTGTTCGAAGGGACTTGCCCCGCGGGGGACGCGGGCGCGGGCGGTACGGACCGCAGGAATCCCAGCGACTGGGCCGCGTGCGCGGCGCGTACGGGAAGTCCGGTGTCACCGATGGGCCGGGACCATATCTCCCGCCCGACCCGGTCGAGTTCGGCACGGGTCCGCAGCTCGGGCGCCAACTCCTCGGTCCGGGACCGGAATTCGGCCACCGCGGCGGCGACCTTCGCCCGTACGGCGTCCGGGGCGGGCAGCCCCGGCTCCTGCCGCCAGCCGCCGCGAGGCGGCAGCACCCCCGCCCACGGGGGCCCGGTGACGGCGACGGGAACACCGACGGTGACCGCCGACTCCTCGACGGACTCAAGGAGTTCACCGGCGGACACGGTCACGTCGAGGGTGAGGTCGAGCCCGTCCTCGTACGGCTTGGCCAGTCGCGCAGTGCGGATCGCGAGAACCTCGAACGACGGCGGCCGGCCGAAGACCGCGAGGGTGGTGCCGTGCGCCTGGAGGCGCACGGCGGCCGCGCGGTCGTAATGGACGAGCCGGGAGAGGAAGGCGGCGAGGTCGGCCGCCTCCCCCGCGTCGGCGAGGTGCAGGACGGTCATGCCGCGACGGCCTCGTCCTCGTCGTCCCGGTAGGCCTCCAGGAAGTCGCGCTCGTCCGCCGTGATGCGGCGGGGGCGCTGCGCCTCGAAGTCGAACGGCACGATCACCGTCGCGGCCGTGACGTAGACCTGGTCCGGGTCCTTCACCTCGTAGGCGATGGTGAAGGACGCGGCCCGGATCTGCGTCACCCAGAGCTCGATGTCCACCGGCGCGTGCCGGTGGACAAGCTGCCGCTTGTAGTCGATCTCATGACGCGCCACCACGGACCCCTGCTTGAAGTCCTTCTCCGGGCGGAACAGGAAGTCGATACGGGCTTCCTCCAGGTAGCGCAGGAACACCACGTTGTTGATGTGGCCGTACGCGTCCATGTCCGCCCAGCGCAGCGGGCAGCGGTAGATGTGGCGCAAGATCGATCAGCCCCGGGTCAGCTTCTTGTACGTGGCGCGGTGCGGGCGCGCGGCGTCCGCACCGAGTCGCTCGACCTTGTTCTTCTCGTACGACTCGAAGTTGCCCTCGAACCAGTACCACTTCGACTCACCCTCGTACGCGAGGATGTGCGTCGCGACCCGGTCCAGGAACCAGCGGTCGTGGGAGATGACCACGGCCGCACCGGGGAACTCCAGCAGCGCGTTCTCGAGCGACGACAGGGTCTCCACGTCGAGGTCGTTCGTGGGCTCGTCGAGGAGCAGCAGGTTGCCGCCCTCCTTGAGGGTCAGCGCCAGGTTCAGCCGGTTGCGCTCACCACCGGAGAGGACACCCGCGGGCTTCTGCTGGTCCGGGCCCTTGAAGCCGAAGGCGGACACGTAGGCCCGCGACGGCATCTCGACCTGGCCGACGTTGATGTAGTCGAGCTCGTCGGAGACGACGGCCCACAGCGTCTTCTTGGGGTCGATGTTGGCGCGGCTCTGGTCGACGTAACTGATCTTGACCGTCTCGCCGACCTTGATCGCGCCGGAGTCCGGCGTCTCCAGGCCCTGGATCATCTTGAACAGCGTGGTCTTGCCGGCGCCGTTCGGGCCGATGACGCCCACGATGCCGTTGCGCGGCAGGGTGAAGGAGAGGTCGTCGATGAGGACCTTGTCGCCGAACGCCTTGGAGAGGTTGTTGACCTCGACGACGATGGAGCCCAGACGCGGGCCCGGCGGGATCTGGATCTCCTCGAAGTCCAGCTTCCGCATCTTGTCGGCCTCGGCCGCCATCTCCTCGTAACGGGCGAGGCGGGCCTTGGACTTGGTCTGACGGCCCTTGGCGTTGGACCGGACCCACTCCAGCTCTTCCTTGAGCCGCTTGGCGCGCTTCTCGTCCTTGCGGCCCTCGACCTTGAGGCGGGAGGCCTTCTTGTCGAGGTACGTGGAGTAGTTGCCCTCGTAGGGGATCGCGCGGCCGCGGTCCAGTTCGAGGATCCACTCGGCGACGTTGTTCAGGAAGTACCGGTCGTGAGTGACGGCGACGACGGCGCCCGCGTACTTCGTGAGGTGCTGCTCCAGCCAGTTCACCGACTCGGCGTCGAGGTGGTTGGTGGGCTCGTCGAGGAGGAGCAGGTCCGGAGCCTCGATCAGCAGCTTGCAGAGCGCCACACGGCGCTTCTCGCCACCGGAGAGGTTGGTGACCGGCCAGTCGCCGGGCGGGCAGCCCAGCGCGTCCATGGCCTGCTCCAGCTGCGCGTCGAGGTCCCAGGCGTTGGAGTGGTCCAGGTCGTCCTGGAGCTTCCCCATCTCCTCCATGAGCGCGTCCGAGTAGTCGGTCGCCATCAGCTCGGCGACCTCGTTGAAGCGGTTGAGCTTGCCCATCAGCTCGGCGGCACCGTCCTGGACGTTCTCCAGCACCGTCTTGGACTCGTCCAGCTCCGGCTCCTGCATGAGGATGCCGACGCTGAAGCCGGGCGACAGGAACGCGTCACCGTTGGAGGGCTGCTCGATGCCCGCCATGATCTTGAGAACGGTGGACTTACCGGCACCGTTCGGACCGACCACACCGATCTTCGCACCCGGGAGGAAGCTCAGGGTGACGTCGTCGAGGATCACCTTGTCGCCGTGCGCCTTGCGCGTCTTGCGCATGGTGTAAATGAACTCAGCCAAGAGAAACCGTCCGGACGCTTGAAATCGGCAGTGGGCAGATACACCCCATCTTGCCTGACGGCTAGCCCTCGGGGGAAACGCGTTCGGCCCCGGGGGCGTGACCTGGCGGTTCACCGCCCCCGCCATCGGCCGATCGGTCACTGACTGTCGCGGCCGGTCACTGCCTGGCGGTTTCGCACGGTCCAGGGACGGCCCATACGTGATCACCCGGGCGGTGCCCCTGGCTCATCGGTAGTCCTCGGGGTGACCCTGCATCCAGGTATTGATCTTGTCCCGCGTTCCGGTGAGCAGGTCCTGATGCTTTTTGAGGCTCTCGAAGGAACTGTCGCCGCCCAGGCCGGTCCGCAGTTCCGCGATCCACGCGAGGGGCTCCTTGAAATGTCCAGGGCCCTGGGGATCCGCTTCCATCGCCTTGTCGAGGGCACTGAGCTCGTCAAACACGCGCCCCAGGAAGTACGCGCAGTTCCCCGGGGTCGTACACCCGTCTCCATAGGTGGCCTGAAGCCCGGCGAACACGTCGCGGACCTTCTCCACGCCGGCCCCCGGTGTCGGTTGCACGGTGCTCGGGGCAGGCGTCGCCTCGGCTACGGGGGCCGAGGCCGTCTTCCGGACGTCGCGGACGGTGGACTCCGCGTCACCCGGGACCGAGGCCGGGCCACCGGAGCAGGAGAGCGACAAAGACGCCAGAGCCACCACGAGCGCGGAAGCACCGAAGACATGCCGTACACGTATGTCGATCATGCTTCGTACGACGCCGCAGGGCGCTCACCGGTTGTACCGCCCGCCGGAATCGCACCGCGTTCCCGCCGGCGGCCCGCGCCCGCTTCGTACCGAGGCCGCTGTGGCCGCTCTTCCTGCTCAACGGCCCGGCCACCGCCGCCTTCGCCCTCACCCGGGTCTACCTCGTCGACAAGCCGACAGCGGACACCCTGAAGAGCCCGGTCCGGTGGGCTGGGCCCTTCACCAGAGCGCGATGACCGAGGGAGCGGCAGAGGCGCAGGCGGGCCCCTTGTGTGATCATCCTCGTCCCCGCCTCGTGCCGGGACGAGGGGAGGAGCACACTTCTTCTTAGGGGTTTCACCGGGGGCGGCTGCTTCGGAGGTGACCGCGATGACACAGATGACAGCGACGCAGGCACGGACCACGGTCGGCTGGCACGTCGAGATGGAATTCCAGGAGGACGACCACCGCACCCGTGCGGCAGCGCTGCTACGGCTCCCCGACGGAAGCGAGGTGCGCGCCCACGGCTACGCCAGCCGTCACCCCTCCGACTCGAACCAGCCCAGGGTCGGCGAGGAGGTCGCCGGCGCGAGGGCCCTGAACGAACTCGCCATGCAACTCCTGACCAAGGCCCACGACGAGATCGACTCGGCCTCGGGCAGGACGTCACACACGCTGAGGTGACGGCGACGGCTGTTCGGTCCCGGCCCAACAAAAAGGCTCCCGAAGGGGCGGGCGGAGACTGGCGCCACGGGCACACGCGCATCCTGCGGCAGCACATCGAGGACGAACAGCTCAAGCCCGGTGACCTGCTGTTCCAGGGGGAGACGGCCGGGATTCTCGCGGGTTCGGTCATCCGCCGGGCGTGGCGCAGCGCGCGCAAGGCCGTCCTGCCCCCGCACGTCTTCGAGTCACCCGCGGGAAGGCGGGTCTACGACAACCGGCACACGCGCCTGACGAGGCGCTCGACGACGGGATCCCGCCCGCCCAGGTACCGGACTGGGCCGGGAACAGCGTCCCGGTGCTCCCGGCGACGTACGCGCGATGCGTCGAGGGACGGCCGCTGACCTGAAAAGGTGCCTCGGAGCCGCCGGGATCCTCCCGAGCGGCCCGATCCGGGCTGAGGTTTCTCGCCGAAAACTTGGACACGTATTCGACAGGGCCACCGGCGAAAACCCGGTGACGGCCGGACGGCCCCGGACCTTCCCCTTGATCATCGGGAAGGCGTCCCACGCTTGGCCGTATCGAGCGGTACATGCTCCGACCAGCAAAAAGCCCTCCCCAAAGGGAGGGCGGAGACTGGCGCCCCCGGCAGGACTCGAACCTGCGGCCAAGCGCTTAGAAGGCGCCTGCTCTATCCACTGAGCTACGGGGGCCGGTTGTGTCGGCCTGTGTCCTGGTGCCCTGGTGTGGGCTGATCCGTGACCTTGCCGGGGACAAGAATAGGGCTCCCGCATCCCTGTCCCTCACGCTTCACCTCCGTGGCTCAATGTGGAGGTTCAGTGAAGCGGTCCTGATAATCGCAGGCAGGTACGAATCGTGCACCGCTTTTGACGTCTCGCGCATCGGGTGTTGTGCACTCGTTATGCCTGCGCCCCAGTCATCCCTTCCGCCCCGTGTGTCCTGTCGGCGCGCAGACATACCCATATGCTTCAGAAAGACTCCAAAATTGGGCATTCTTCGCATGTGGTGACCTTGGACGTACGGCCTCAACTGCTCGACGCACTTTCCGCCCTGCGCGACCGTGTCGCCGCCGCACGCTTTCCGCTGCCCCTGGCGGGAGCTCCACGCGCGCGTGCCAACCGCGACGAACTGCTCGCACAACTCGACGACTACTTGGTGCCCCGGTTGAGAGAACCCGAAGCACCCCTTCTCGCCGTCATCGGAGGGTCCACCGGTGCCGGCAAGTCGACCCTCGTCAACTCCCTTGTGGGGCGCCGGGTCAGTGAAGCGGGCGTACTGCGCCCGACGACCCGTACACCGGTGCTCGTATGCCATCCGGAGGACCATCACTGGTTCAGCGGCATGCGGGTGCTGCCCCAGCTCACGCGCGTGTGGATGCCTCATCAGGAGCCCGGTGACGATCTTCCCGCCCTCACCGACCGCGGGGAGCGGGTGCTGCGCATCGAGACCGCCGACACGCTCCCCCGCGGCCTCGCCCTTCTCGACGCGCCCGACGTCGACTCCCTGGTGGCCGAAAACCGCGTGCTGGCCGCCGAACTGATCTGCGCGGCCGACATCTGGGTGATGGTCACCACGGCCGCGCGGTACGCCGACGCCGTGCCGTGGCATCTGCTGCGCACCGCCAAGGAACAGAAGGCGACCTTGGTGACCGTCCTGGACCGGGTGCCGCACCAGGTGGTGTCCGAGGTCTCGCGGCAGTACGGCGCGCTCCTCGCCAAGGCGGGACTCGGCGAGGCACCCCGCTTCACCGTGCCCGAGCTGCCCGAGTCCGCCTGGGGCGGGGGCCTGTTGCCCGCCACGGCGGTCGCGCCGCTGCGTACCTGGCTCGCGCATCAGGCCCAGGACCCCGGAGCCCGGCACGGGACGATGGCCCGTACGGCCCACGGTGTCCTCGACTCACTGAAGTCGCGGATGCCGGAACTGGCCAGTGCCGCCGCGGCGCAGTACGCCGCCGCGACACGGCTCACCGTCGCCGTCGACGGGGCGTACGACAGCGAGCACACGCGCGCGAAGGGGCGCCTGCAGGCCGGAGCCGTGCTCTCCGGGGACGCGCTCAAGCGCTGGCGCGCCTATCCCCTGGACTGCACGGCGGAGGAACTGCTCGACGCGCTCGTGGAGAGCCTGTCCGCCCTGCTGCTGTGCTCCGTCACGGCCGCCGACGAACGCGTGGACGACGCCTGGCGGCGCGAACCGGCTGCGGGCGCTCCGGGGCTGACGGACCGTGATCCGACACTGGAGAGCTCCGAGCACCGGATCGGCCTGGCCGTACGGCGCTGGCGGCGCGTCCTGGAGGAGTACGCCGAGGACGAGGTGCGTGACCTCGACAAGAGCGTCGCGCCGGACGCCTCCGTGGTGGCCGCGCTGGTCGCCACCGCGCTGCTGGGCGGCCGCAGGGCGCGCAGCGCGGGCGAGGGGCTCGCCGAGCGGATCGGGGCGCACGGCGCGCTGCGGATCCGCGACAAGGGCGGCCAGTTGCTCACCGACCTCGTCGACAAGGCCCTGAGGACCGAACGTGAGCGCCGTCTCGCGCCCCTCGAGGCGCTCGACGTCCATCCAGAACCCCAGGCCGAACTCATCGCCGCGCTGTCCGTACTGCAGAAGGAGAGGTGACCGCGGTGACTGCCGTCACTGACCACACGGATCAGGCCGACCGCCCGGAAGGCGACCGTCCCGGAGGCGACCGTCCCGAAGACGGGCGATCCGAAGACGGGCGATCCGAAGACGGGCGATCCGGAGACGGGCGATCCGGAGACGGGCGATCCGGAGACGGGCGATCCAATAGCGGCCGCCCGGAAGGCGGCCGTAGAGCGGACGGCCGTCCCGGTGACGGCCACTCCGAAGGCGGCGTCCTCGAAGACGTCTCCTCCGGGGCGGGCGCCACGGGCGCCGAGCGCGACGACCGCTCCGGGGACACGGAGAGCACTTCGGAGAACCGTCCGGAGAACGATCCGCCCGGTACGGCGAGTTCCGGGGCCCGCTCCCCGGAGTCCGGCGACCGGACCGAGGAGGCCGGAACGAGCACGCGGAACGACGGCCCGGCCGGACAGGGCACCGCGCGGAACGGGTCCGACGCGGAGCGCCGCACGCGCGGCGAGGGCGGCGAGGGCGGCGAGGGCGAGGACCCCGCGCGCGCGGAGGACGGCCCCGTCTGGGACGACGGTCTCATCGCGCGCCGCGCGGCCGAGACGGCCCCCGGCCGGTACCAGACGCCGCCTGCGGAGGCCCGGGCCGCCGTCCCGGCGGTCCCCGCCCCCCTCGCGTACGACGGGCCCCTGCGCTCGCGCCTGGACGCGCTGCGCGAACTGGTGGGCCTCTCCCGCGCGCGTCTCGACAGCGGGACGCTCGCCGAGGCGGGACGGGTCCTGGACGAGGCGGCGGCCCGCCGCAGGCTCTCCGGGGAGCACACCGTCGTCGCCATCGCCGGGGCCACGGGCAGCGGCAAGTCGCAGCTCTTCAACGCGCTCGCTGGAGTGGCCATTTCGGAGACCGGCGTACGCAGGCCGACCACCGCGGCACCCATCGCCTGCACCTGGAGCGACGGCGCGGCCACCCTCATCGACCGGCTCGGCATCCCCGGGCGGCTGCGCCGGCGCCCGTTGCAGAGCGCGGAGGCCGAGGCACAACTGCGCGGCCTGGTCCTGGTCGACCTGCCCGACCACGACTCCGCCGCCGTCCAGCACCGCGAACAGGTGGACCGCGTCCTGGCGCTCGTCGACGCGGTGATCTGGGTGGTCGATCCGGAGAAGTACGCGGACGCCGTCCTCCATGAGCGCTATCTGCGGCCCCTGGCCGGGCACGCCGAGGTCACCTTCGTGGTCCTCAACCAGGTGGACCGGCTCCCCGGCGAAGCCGCGGACCAGGTGCTCGACGACCTGCGGCGGCTGCTCGACGAGGACGGCATCGCACTCGGCGAGTACGGGGAACCGGGCGCGACCGTCCTCTCGCTGTCCGCTCTCACCGGGGCCGGGGTCCCCGAACTGCGGGAGTGTCTCGGCCAGTTCGTGGCGGAGCGCGGCGCCGCCGCACGTCGGATCTCGGCCGATCTCGACGCGGCCGCCGCACGGCTGCGGCCCGTCTACTCGACCGGGCGGCGGATCGGGCTCAGCGAGGAGGCGCGCGACGAGTTCGCGGACCGGCTCGCGGACGCGGTGGGCGCCGTCGCGACCGGAGAGGCCGCCGAACGGGCCTGGCGGCGCAACGCCAACCGCGCGTGCGGAACGCCCTGGCTGCGGCTGTGGCGCTGGTATCTGGAGCGGCGCGAGCCCCCGACCGGGCGCCTGCCCGTACGCGCTCCCGCTGACGAGGAGGCCACGGCGCGCCAGCGTGTCGAGCAGGCGGTCCGCACGGTCGCGGACCGGGCCGCGTACGGGCTTCCCGCGCCCTGGGCGCAGGCGGTGCGCGAGGCTGCCGTACGCGGCGCGCAGGGGCTGCCCGAGGCGCTGGACGACATGGCGGCGCGCGCGACGACACCGGCCGGACGTCCGCCGCGGCCCGGCTGGTGGCCCGTCGCGGTGCTGGCGCAGGCCGCGATGACGATCCTCCAGGTCGTCGGCGGGCTCTGGCTGGTGGGGCAGATCATCGGAGTCATGTCACCGAACCTCGGTGTTCCGGTGCTGCTGATGCTGTCGGGCATCGTCGGCGGTCCGGTCGTCGAGTGGGGCAGCAGGATGGCGGCCCGCGGACCGGCCCGGCGCTACGGCCTGGAGGCGGAACGGCGATTGCGCGAGGCGGCCGCCGGGTGCGGCAGAGCCCGGGTGCTGGATCCCGTGGCCGCGGAGCTGCTGCGGTACCGCGAGGTGCGGGAGCAGTACGGGCGGGTCATGGGCGCGGCGACGGTGGGGGCCCCGGTCGGGTGACCCGGTTCTCCACAACCGGCCGGTAGCACACAGCGCCCAGCGGGCGCGGCCCGGCGGAGGCAGTCTGAATCCCGCGGCGAACGCAGCGCCTGCGCTCGCCGCGGCAGACGCATTCGTACGGGAGGGATTCACGATGAACGAGACGATGGTGTGCGCGGTGGGGAACGTGGCGACACGGCCCGTGTACCTGGAATTGGCGAACGGCGCGTCGGCGCGGTTCCGACTGGCGGTGACCTCGCGGTACTGGGACCGCGAAAAGAGCGGATGGGCGGACGGACACACCAACTTCTTCACGGTGTGGGCCAACCGCGCGCTCGCCACGAACGTGGGGGCCTCGGTGTCGGTGGGCGATCCCGTCATCGTGCAGGGCAGGTTGAAGGTGCGCACCGAGACACGTGACGGGCAGAGCTGGACGTCGGCCGAGATCGACGCGGTGTCGATCGGCCACGACCTCTCCCGCGGTACGTCGGCCTTCCGCCGCCCCTCCAAGGAGGGCGAGCCGGCTTCGGCGCCGCGCCCCGAGCCCAGTTGGGAGTCGACGCCCGACACCCGGCCCGAGGGGGCGGCCCAACGGCATCCCGAGCCGGCCGGGGTGACGTGATGTCAGGGAGCGCCACGATCTGACCGAACTGCGGCTTATCGACAAATACATTCGGAAACCCCGTGGATTTGTCGATAGGCGCAGCTCACCGACGTGATCGCGATAACGATTCCGAGTCGGATCGGTTATCGGACGACATGACCGGGGGGAGCGATGCGCCGCTTCTTTAGGATGCCGAACACAGCTCTCGGGGCTTCTGATTCTGCTGGCGGGACCGTCCCCCATGTCAAAGGGTCCTGCTCGAAGGGGAATTCTGTGTCTTCTGCGTTCTCTGTGTTGTCCGCGCGAGGGCGAGGGGCAGCCCGTCTCGCCGCCGCGGCGTTGGTGTGGGGGCTCGCCACCGCGGGGACGATCGCCGCAGCCGGTACGGCCGCCGCCGACGCGACACCACAGAGCCAGGGTGGGGCGACCGCGACCATAGGCGAGCTGAAGACATACGGGTCGGCGGTCATCCATGACCACGGCGAGGACTCCTGGGTCTCGGCAGGCCTGTTCGAGATGTCCGTCGACAACGGCGGCACGCTGCAGACCTACTGCATCGACCTCCACAACCCGACCCAGCGGGACGCCAAGTACCAGGAGACCTCCTGGAGCGGCACCTCGCTGAACGGCAACAAGGAGGCGGGCAGGATCCGCTGGATCCTGCAGAACTCCTACCCGCAGGTGAACGACCTGGCGGCGCTGGCGGGGAAGGCGGGTGTCACCGGCCTCACCGAGCAGGACGCGGCGGCCGGCACCCAGGTGGCCATCTGGCGGTACTCGGACGGCGCCGACGTGGACGCCGCGAACCCGCGGGCGGAGAAGCTCGCGGACTATCTGCAGAAGAACGCGCGTGACCTGCCGGAGCCCGAGGCCTCGCTGACGCTCGCCCCGACCGCGGTCTCCGGCCACGCGGGCGAGCGGCTCGGCCCGGTCACGGTGCACACCAACGCGGGCAGCGTGACGGTGATTCCGCCCACCGACATCGCCGCCGGCGGGGTGAAGATCGTCGACAGGAGCGGCAAGACGGTCACCTCCGCCGCCGACGGCAGCCGGCTCTACTTCGATGTGCCGAAGGACGGCGCCGACGGTTCCGCCTCGCTCACCGTGCAGGCCTCCACGACCGTGCCGGTCGGCCGCGCCTTCACCTCGGAGACCCGCAGCCAGACGCAGATACTCGCGGGCTCCAGCGAGTCGACCGTGTCGGCCACCGTGACAGCGAACTGGGCTGCGAAGGGCGCGATACCCGCCCTGTCCGCCCAGAAGAACTGCGCCAAGGGCGGTGTGGACATCACGGCGGCCAACACGGGCGACGAGGCGTTCACGTTCGACCTGATGGGGATCGAGCACACCATCGCGGCGGGCGCGTCCCAGACGATCGCCGTCCCGCTCCAGGAGGACCAGGCGTACGACTTCACGATCGCCGCCCCGACCGGCGGCGAAAAGCGGTTCAAGGGGGTGCTGGACTGCAAGACCCAGGGCGGTGCCGGCGACCTGTCGGCCCAGACGCTCAGCGAGCCGAGCCCGGCCTCGGTGGGCGGCTCCAGCGGGGGCACCGACCTCGCCGAGACCGGCGGCTCCGGCACGACTCCGTTGATCGCGGGAGCGGCCATCGCCCTGGTCGTGATCGGCGGGGCCGTGGTGGTCCTCGTCGGCAGGAAGCAGACGCCGCCGCAGAGTTGAGCGGCCGACGGGACGGCCCCGGCCACCGACGCGACTGAGCCCGGCCAACCGGGCCACCGCGCCAACCGACCAACCGGCCGACCGGGACCGGCGGACCAACCGGCCACTGTCCGGCCGCTCAGACCGTGGCTCCTGACAGTGAGCTGCCGAGCTGCTCAGCTACTGAGCCGCAAGTGGGTCCGGCTGGGGTGTTGGGGCGTCGTGCGTGGGCGGCTGCGCGGGGTGCCGGGGTGGGGCCTTGGGGAACTTCCGCCCCGCCGACGGGAGTTGACGCCGACGGGGCGGCAACGGCGGCTAGGAGCGGGTGCTCCGGCCGCGGACGACGGCGAATCCGGCCGCGCCCAGGCCGAGGACGCCGACGATCAGGCCTGCTGTTCCCAGGCCGCGCGCGGTGGAGTCACTGCTCTTGTCGCTCGCGGACGCCTGCTCGGTCCCCGAGGACGAGGAAGCCGGAGCGGACGACGAGGACGAAGAGGACGAGGACGAGTCGGATCCGGACTCACCCGCACCGGCCGAAGAGGTCTCGTCACCCGCGCCGTTGGCGGTGAGCTTCAGCGTCGGAGCGGGGCTCTCCGGCTCCTCCCCGCCCTTCTGAGGCTCCTCGATCCAGCGGACCACATTGCCGTCCGAGTACGTCTGGAGCGTCTTGAAGCTCAACTGGTCGGTATCGTCCGGCAGTTGGCCGAAAGCCACGGCGAAGTCCTGGAACTCGCCGTGCCGGATCCTGCCCCCGGTCCAGGTGATCTCGGAGACGGCGTCGGTGATCGTGCCGTCGTCCGTCTTGATGGGCTTCTTCAGCTTGATGGTCGTCACCTTCGCGGCCCAGCCGGCCTGCGGGGTGACCAGGACACCCAGAAGGGGGTGATCGGTGGGAAGGAAGACCTGCACCTTGGTGGTGCTGGCGGTGTCCTCCTCGTTGGGGACCCGGAAGCTCAGGAGACCGTCCGTGGCTCCCTTGGCGTAGCTCTCGGGGTGGACCGTCACATGGGCGAAGGCGGCGCCCGCGGCGGTCAGGACACCCGCGGTGGCGAGGGCGGCGACCGTGCCGGTACGGCGCAGGGTGGTGCTCATCGGGGACATCTGGGGAACTCCGTACTGAAGGGAACGTGGTCAGGGCGTGTACGCGAGCCCTGGCGGCGGTCCCCGACGTGAGACGGCGTGACGCAGGAGTGCCTGACGGAGTGTCCACGGGGCGGTCGGCGCCGGGCCCGCGGCATTGCCCCGCGGACGGACGGACGCCGGTCCCGTCCGTACGCTCCACCACGCGGCGAGCCCCGGCACGAACGTCGCGGCCCGGCGCAGCAGGGACCACAGGGCGGCCTCGCCGCGTCGCAGCCACCAGGTCGTCAGCAGTGCGGCGGCGACGTGCGCGGCCGTGGCGTGCGGGGTGAGGGCGTGCGTGGGCGACGCCATGTACGCCCCGTGCATGTTCATCGCCATGCGCGGCCGGGCGGCCTCGAAGCCGAGGTGGAGTCCGGCCTGCGCGACCAGCATGGCGCCGCCTATCCCGAACAGGGAGCGCTCGCGGCCGCCCAGCGGACAGCCGACGGTGAAGACGGCGACGAGTCCCGCGGCGTCCGCCCAGCGTGACGGCGCCTGCCCGGTGGCGAGAACGTGCCCGCCGGCGGCCAGCAGCACGCACAGCACGGCGAACACCGCCGCGCGCAGACTCCGTACCGCCAGGGACGCACTCATGGAGCCCAGATACTGTCATGGGGAGCGAGTGACCGCTGTGGCTTCCCCTCGGGGAGCCGTCCGTCACAGGGTGCCCTGCTCTCCGGCGACCGCTCCGATAGGGTCCGACCGAGCCTGGGAGGGACCCGACATGCGACTTCGCTGTGCCGTGCTGGACGACTATCAGAACGTCGCGACCGAGATCGCCGACTGGTCGCCGGTCGCGGACGCCGTGGACGTCACGAGCTTTGGCCGGCACTTCGCCGACGAGGACGCGCTGGCCGCCGCGCTGGCGGAGTTCGACATCGTCGTCACGTTGCGCGAACGCGTTCCCTTCCCGGCGTCCCTGCTGGCCCGGCTGCCCGAACTGAAGCTGCTGATCGCTTCCGGCATGCGCAACACGGTGATCGACTACGCGGCCGCCGAGGCGCACGGGGTGACCGTGTGCGGCACCCCGAGTTCCTCGACACCCCCGGTCGAGCTGACCTGGGCGCTGCTCCTCGGGCTCGCGAAGGGGATCGTCACGGAGCACAACGCGGTGCGGGCGGGCGGCCCCTGGCAGAGCACCGTCGGCGCCGATCTGCACGGCCGCCGGCTCGGTCTGCTCGGGCTGGGCAAGATCGGTGGCCGGGTGGCGCAGGTGGGCCTCGCCTTCGGGATGCGGGTCGGCGCCTGGAGCCAGAACCTGACCGCGGAGCGCGCCGCCGAGGTCGGGGTCGAACTGGCCTCCTCCAAGGAGGAGTTGCTGGCCGGAAGCGACTTCGTCTCGGTCCACCTCGCGCTCGGCGACCGCACCCGGGGCCTGGTCGGGCCCGCCGAGCTGGCCCTGCTGAAGCCGACCGCCTTCCTCGTCAACACCTCGCGCTCGGCGATCGTCGACCAGGACGCGCTGCTGGCCGCGCTGCACGCGGGGCGGATCGCCGGAGCGGGTCTCGACGTGTTCGACGTCGAGCCGCTGCCCGCCGGCCACCCGATGCGCTCGGCCCCCCGGCTTCTGACCACCCCGCACCTCGGCTATGTGTCGCGTTCCAACTACGAGACGTACTACGGCGCGGCGGTCGAGGACATCCGGGCGTTCCTGGCGGGCGCGCCGCTGCGCCGGCTCGGCTGACCGGGCTCGCCCGGCCCGCCTGCCCGCGGTCCCGTCGAGAGGGTGTGCGGCCAGGCCGGGTGAACAACCGTCCCTCAAGCCCCTGTTCGAAGCACGATCCCTGTCGAACGCCCGTGACCAGGTGTGGACGGACGCGTTGAAGGGGGAGTGCGGTCGCGTCGTGCCACCGCGCTCATCGAGTCAAAGGAGAACGTGATGTCTCGCATCGCGAAGGCCGCCGCCGTCGTCGTCGGCACGGGTGCCGTGGCGCTCAGCGGGGCCGGTCTGGCCATGGCTGACGCCGGCGCCCAGGGCGGGGCCGTCGGCTCCCCCGGTGTCCTTTCGGGCAACGTCATCCAGGTTCCCGTGCACGTTCCGGTCAATGTGTGCGGCAACACGATCGACATCGTCGGTCTGCTGAACCCGGCCTTCGGCAACACCTGCGTGAACGGCGATGGTCACCACAAGGACCACCACAAGGACAAGCACAAGAACAAGAGCAAGAACAAGCACAGCGGCTACGGCAACTGAGCCGAGCACGCGAAAGGCCCCCGGCGGGAAGTCACTGCCGGGGGCTTCGTCGTGGCCGGTGCGCGTTCCGCGGGGATTCCCCTCGTCCGTCCCGGCGGACGCCCGCTACGCGTACCGGTAGATGTGGCTGTGGTCCTCCATCGCTTCCGGCGTCACGCCCCACGGGGGCATCTTCTCGTGCCGGGCGACGATGCGGCGGTACTGGGAGTCGTGCGCGCCCGGGGGCCGCTCGGGCAGATAGCGCGCTCCGCGGTGCCGCTTCTGCCAGCGGGACCACTGGAGGTCGACGAAGGCGTGGTGCAGCCAGAAGACGGGGTCGTTGACGGAGGCACCGCCCAGCATGTGGCCTCCGACCCAGCGGTGGACCCGGTTGTGGTTGCCCCACGTGGCGTTGCCCGGTCCGTTTCCCCAACCCTCCAGCCGGTTCCGGAAACCGCGGGTGGACGTCGAGTCGAAGGGCGCGGTGTCGTAGACGGGGTCGGCCAGGGCGGAGTTCAGCGCGGCCGGTGTGGGCAGTTGGATCGGCTTGCTCGGGCGGCCGAACTGGCGCATGAGGAAAGCGCCGTCGGTCACCCCCTCCTTGATCGTCCACTTGCCCTGCGCGTAGGCGAAGGGCCCGGTCATGACCTGCTTGTCCGATCGGCGCCCGTTGCCGCCGAGCAGGTCCTTGGTCCACGGCACCGAGGTCGCCGTACGGTCTCGCGTCCAGTCCCAGTACGGCATGCTGACCCCGGAGTCCACGCGTTGCAGCACCTGCTCCAGGTCCAGCAGGAAGCACCGGTGCCAGGGCAGGAACGAGGGCGCCATGTGGGCCGCGCGCAGTCCGCCGTCGCCGTCGGAGACGTAGTAGTCGATGTGCCTCCGGACGAACTCGTCGTACTCCCCGCGCCGTTTGACCTCAAGCATCGCGCCGACGAAGCGGCGCCGCTCCGTGCTCGTGAGGGTGCTGACGTTCTTACGCGTGTACACCATGGTGGTGGCCGTTCCCCTCCGCACCGTTCTTGCCCCTGCCGGTCCTCCGAGCGCCGCCCGCCATGCCGTCCATGCCCTCCATGCCCTCCATGGCCCTGAGGTTCTCGGCGGGGCCCAGTTCGTCGACGGCCGCGCGGACCGCCGCCAGCGGTGTCGGATAGGACTCGTAGTGGTCCACCATGCTGAGATAGCTGCCGTCCGCGCGGCGCATCAGATGCAGCGGCCGGCCGTCCACCGTGACCTGCCAGTCGCCGCCGGCGTACGCGGCCCGGCCGTCCGAACCGCCCTTCGTGCCGAGGATGTGCCGGCCGCGGTAGACCTCGTCGAAGGAGAGGCTCCCGGGGTGGAACCGGCGCGGCGGCCGCGAGGCCGCGACGACGGGGGCCAGCGCGACGCCGACGGCCGACACGAACAGCCCCCGCATCGCACCACGCCGGGTCAGCGCGATTCCACCCACCACCCGCTGCGCTCCTCGGCCGCGCGCCCGGCCGGCCGGCACCCGGTCCGGCTCACGCCTCGGCCTTCTGCTCGGCATCCAGCTGACGAACATGCTTCTCTCCTCGACGAGTTCAGGCTGCTCCGGTCGGCTTCAGCACGGTTCAACGACGGCGGCCCCCGATGGTTCGGTCGGCGTGCCCGGTCCGTACTCCCGAGCCGTACTCCCGGGCCGTACTCCCGGGCCGTACTCCCGAGCCGTACTCCCGGGCCGCTCCCCCGGACGGGTTCTAGGACCCCGAGCCCATCTCCAGGTCGGCCCCCGGCGCGGTCCTCAACAGCGGCGCGAGCACGGCGGCCTGGGGCCAATTCAGGCCGGGAAGTCCGAGGCGGTCGGGGTCGGGCGCGCCGATCAGGCTGTCCACGGACAGTCCGGGCGTCAGTGTCCGCAGGTCGGCCGCCGCTGCGGAGAGACCGAGGTGGTCGAACCCGGCGCCGAGGACGCGCGGAAGGGGCGTACGGACGTCCGCCCCGGGCAGCCCGCCGCTGAGCGGCACTTGCGGCACGGCCCGGTCGGGGATCATCCGGCCCTCGACGTACCGGGGTCCCTCCAGCCCGCCCGGCAGGAGCAACGGCAGTTCACCCGCGACCGTGGGCGCCTCCAGGCCGAGGGACTGCTCGACACCGTTCAGCGGCACGGGGACGGGGACCGTGTCGGCCGCGACGGCGGGGGCCGCGGCGGCGGCACCCACCGCCGCCGCCACACCGGCCAGGACGGCGGCGAGCGTTCCTCGTGTGGTCGGCTTCATCTCAGGTACGGTCCCTTTCAGGATTCGGGGGCTCAGCGTCCGTACCCCGTAACGATTCCGGGAACGTCATCAGCTGATGATTCCCCCGACCGACTCATTAGTCGTCCGATAGGGAGAATCAACTCGTCCAGAAATCCCACCAGCGGGTGAGGATCAGCATTCCGATGACGCCGATGTGCAGCACCGGGAGCACCCAGGTGAATTCCGCGAGGAATCCCTTCAGCCATTCCGGGGCAGGCAGAAAATCGTTCCGTACGTTGAAGGATGTGACGTACCAGAACATGATGATCGTGGCGACCCATGCCAGACAGCACCACAGGCACAGCGAATTGATCCGGTAGAACGACTGGAACTGGAGCCAGGTGCAGAATCCGACGCCGAAGAGCGTGCCCGCGTTGAACGTCAGCCAGTACCAGCGCGGGAATCCGGCACCGGTCAGCAGACTCACGCCGACACAGATCACCACGCTGTACGCCACCAGGCCGAGCATCGGGTTGGGGAAACCGAAGGCCGAGGCCTGTTCGCTCTTCATGATGTTGCCGCAGGAGACCACCGGGTTGAGGCTGCACCCCGGGACGAAGTTCGGGTTCTCCAGCAGCTTGAACTTGTCGATCGTGATGACCCAGGCGGCGAGCAGACCGGCCGCCCCCGTGATCACCAGCAGCAGGGCGAAGGCACGGCCGCTGCCGGTGGCGCGCACGGGCGCACCGCCACCGCCCGCCCCCCGTCCCGCGGCGGCCGTCATCAGCCGCGGAGGCTGCGCGCGGGCAGCAGTACGTGCGCCGCGCTGAGCAGGGTGTCCTCGTCGCCCGCGAAGGCCGTGAGGTCCTCGGGGGCGACGGGCTTGCCGGGCTCGGCCACGGGCCAGGCGCGGGTGGCGAACAGGAAGTAGGCGTATCCGCGTTCCGCCGCGGCGGCGAGCCACTCCGGTGGCGCGATGCACTGGGCGTTGAGGTGCGGCATGCTGACGACGGCCTGACCGGCCTCGACGAGCAGGGTGAGCGGCAGGCCCGGCTGCCGGGAACCGTCGATGAGCGTGTCGCCCACGGGCAGTCCGTTGTCGATCAGGAGCTGCCGGATGGCGGCCGCGGATCCTTCGGGGCCGCCTTCGCCGTCGCCCAGGGAGTAGGCGAGGAGATAGGGCATGTCGCCGTCGGGGGCTTCACCGCTGAAAGCCATGACGGCGAGCGTGCCGAGATCGGCGACCCGAAGAGGGCGCATTTCGCTTGAGGTTGAGGTCACCGCGGAACCTTATCGATGCGTCCGTTCGGGTTCTGACCCGATTTCACCCGACCGGGCGATGACGTGGTGGGTGACCACACGAACGAGGGATGCGCCTCGAACAGCGCGAAGGGCCGAATCCCCAGCCGCGAATCGGCCCTTTCGCCGCGACGTCCGTACGACGTCAGTGGTTGGCGCAGACGTTGCCGAACGCCGGGTTCAGTAGACCGACCACGTCGACCGTGTTGCCGCAGACATTGACCGGAACGTGCACGGGAACCTGGATGACGTTGCCCGACAGAACGCCCGGGGAACCGACCGCGGCACCTTCGGCACCGGAGTCCGCGACAGCGGCACCCGCGGCGGCGCCCGCGGCCATTCCGGCGGTGGCGATAATCAGCGCGGCCTTCTTGGCATTGTTCATTGTCAGCCCTTTCCTGGGAGATTTTCTGCAGAGCCTAGGGAAATACCCGCAAGCATTGCGGAAATGACACTCACGCAAGGGATACGACTAATCCTGAACGGGAAGTCCGCCGAGAAGCTGCGCGGGACGGCCGGTCCTGTTGAGCGTCTTCGTCGCGCCGTTCACGCCGTTGAGCACGGAGTTCTTGTTCTCGGTGTCGAGCGCGTCCGACTGGTGCTGCACGGGCAGGACGTCCTGCACGGTGACCGAACGCTGGCTGGTGACGGTCTCCAGGGCGCCGTTGAGGCTGGAGGGCGTGAGGCCGGAGGCTCCGGCGGCGAACGCGGGCGCGGCGGCACCGGCGACGACCAGGGACCCGGCGACGACAGCGGCGGCCTTGAGGGACTTCATCGTGTTCCTTTCTTCGGCGACTCGCGTCACCGGGGGGAATTCCTCTTCAGGCTGCCTAACGAGCCCATAACGCGACGGAAACCCCGCGTGCAGAAAATTCCTGCACCCGACCCGAACGAACGGGACGTCTCATCCTCGTACAGAACCCCGGCCTTCTCCCGGCGCCGCCCCTTCCCCGTACGGGAGAACGCGGACCGGGCCGCCCTCCCTCTCGGGAGGACGGCCGGCCAGAAGGGTCGCGCTGACGTCAGCCGTTGAGGCAGGTGTTGCCGAACGCGGGGTTCAGCAGACCAATCACGTTGATGGTGTTGCCGCAGACGTTGACCGGCACGTGAACGGGAACCTGCAGGACGTTGCCCGACAGGACGCCCGGGGAGTGGGCGGCCGCGCCGTGCGCGCCGCTGTCGGCGGCGGCGATACCGGCGGTGCCGGCCACAGCGGCAGCGGCAACGGAGGTCAGGGCCAGGCCCTTCGCGATACGCGACATGGAGAAGTGCTCCTTGTAAATCGACACAACATCCGGGCGGGATGCCCGGCTCTGGATTCAACGCGCGGCACACACGCGGGTTGTGCCTCCAAAGGGGTGATCTCGCGTTCGGTTCGGCTTGACCAATCCGACACACATGCCTTCTTTCACGGATAAATACGGACACCGGCTAGAGTCGGGCACCTCCAAAGGCGCCTGGAAGCAGGCGTCGACCGGCGTCGGAAGCGGACGGGGAGCCGGCGCACATTCATCTGATCCTCAGATTTTCCGTCCGTCCGCTGGTCCAGAACCTTTTCCCCGAAAGGGCACCGCCGGTCATGCGTATTTCCCCGGGCCTGCTGCTGCGCCGTGCGATCGTGGGCTGCCCGGCCCTCGCCACCTCCTGGGCGCCCGGTGGCCCCGCGTCCGCGGAGGCGCCCACCGTAAGGACGCCCGTCGCGCAGGCGGCGAACCGTGAGGAGCGCGTCGTCCCGCCGGGCCGGCTGGATCTCCCGGAGAACGTACGGGGCGGGGTGGGCCCGGTCGCGTACGACGGCGACGGCGGGCACGAGGGAGACCCGCCGTCCGTCTCGACGGACCGTGGCGCGCCGACGCCGCTCGGTGACGCCGCCAACCCCCGCCGCGACGCGCTGAATTGGACCATCGCCGAGCCCGGACCCCGTGCGACGAAGCGGGTGCCCGCGTACGCGAACACGCTCGGTCACGACTCGGACGTCCTCGAACTCGGCAAGGGGATCCGTCACGGGGGTGACCAGTTGGCCTTCCGGATCGTTTCGCAGCGGGACGCGGCCTGGGTCGGAGCACTGTTCGCCGCCGTCGACGCGAAGCAGTGACGCGCGCCCCGGCGCGCCGCCCGTGAGCGAGGAACCGCGCATGCATCTGCCAACAGACCCTCCGCCGCGGGTCCTTCATGTCACGCAGCCGATCGACGGTGGTGTCGCCCGGGTGGTCACCGACCTCGTCAGGGCACAGCTCGCCGCCGGGACACATGTGACGCTCGCCTGCCCGGACGGCAGCGGTCTCGCCCGCGAGGTGCGGGCGCTGGGCGCGGACGTACGGCCCTGGCACGCGACGCGTGCGCCGGGGCCACAGCTCGCTCAGGAGGTCCGGCGGCTCGGCCGGGTGCTGGCGCGGGTGCGGCCCGACGTGGTGCACGCGCACAGCGCCAAGGCGGGGCTGGCGGCCCGGCTCGCGCTGCGCGGCCGGGTACCGACGGTGTTCCAGCCGCACGCCTGGTCGTTCGAGGCCGTCGACGGTGCCGCCGCCGCGCTAGCGCTGCGCTGGGAGAGGTGGGGGGCCCGCTGGGCCTCCCGGATCGTGTGCGTGAGCGAGGCCGAACGTACGACCGGCGTACGCGCCGGAGTGCGCGCCCCCTGGCGGGTGATCCCCAACGGCGTCGACCCGGAGCGCTTCCACCCCGCGTCCGTGGACACCGTACGAGCCGGGATCCCCCTGCTCGCCGGGGTCGATCCGGCGGCTCCGCTGGTGGTGTGCGTGGGACGGCTGTGCCGGCAAAAGGGGCAGGACGTCCTGCTGGAGGCATGGCCCTCGGTGCTGCGGCGGGTGCCCACGGCCCGGCTCGTGCTCGTCGGGGACGGTCCGGACGCCGCGCGGCTGCGCGCCGGGGCCCCGCGTGACGTGCTGTTCGCCGAGGCCACCGCCGATGCCGTGCCCTGGTACCAGGCCGCCGATCTGGTGGTGCTGCCGTCCCGTTGGGAGGGCATGGCGCTGGCTCCGCTGGAGGCCATGGCCTGCGGTCGTCCGGTCGTGGTGACGGACGTGGACGGCGCCCGCGAGAGTCTGCCGCCGGGGCACGACGCCCGTTGTCTGGTGCCCTCGGCGGAGCCGGAACCGCTGGCGGAGACGATCGGCGCGCTGCTGTCCGATCCGCTGCTGCGCGAATCGCTCGGCCACCAGGGGCGCCGCCACGTACTGACCACGCACGACGTGCGCCTCACGGCCGACGCGGTCGCGGGGGTGTACCGCGAACTGCTGGCCGGCCGAGGGGCGCGGCACGCCGGGAACGTCATGTGCGCGGACCACACCGAGTGCAGGGAGTCCATCCACTCGTGACTGCGGAAAGCACCGTTCCCTCCCCCGGCGGACAGCCCCGGGAGTACGGATCCTCACCCGTCTCGGTCATCCCCTCGCGCGAGACCGACGGCGGTTTCAGGTTCCCGTCCGGGCAGCGGACCGCCGCCCGGCGTGCCCCTTGGCTGCCGCTGGCCGCCGTGGACGCCGTCGCGGCGCTGGCGGCCGGCCGGACGCTCACGGAGATCCAGCGGCACCCGCTGCTCGTCGTCGCGCTGCTGCTCGGCGTGGTCGTCCTGAACGCGCGGGCGGCGCTGTACCGGCCCGCGCCCCAGCCCACCCTGCTCGACGAACTGCCCGCCGTCTGCGCGCGGATCGCGGTCACCTGGTGCGCGCTGGCCGCCGTGCTCGCCGCGTTCGCGCCGCAGGGCGCGCTGTCGGCGCGGTCGCTGGCGCTCGGCTGCGCCGTGCAGTCGGCGCTCGGCTGCGCGGGCCGCGGCACGGTGTACTGGCGGCGTCGCCGGGCCCTCGCGCAGCGGCCCGGCGCCGCCCTGGTGATCGGTCCCGCGGGAACGGCCCAGCGGGTGGCGGCGGCCTTCCTGCGCCACCCGAACTGCGGGGTGCGGCCGGTGGGTGTCGTGTCCGGCCGGCCGTCCGGTGTCGAGGGACTGCCGGTCCTCACCACCGGCGAGGAAGTGCAGCGGGCGCTCATCCAGAACAGTGTGCGGGTCGTGCTCGTGGTGGAGCCGCCGAGCGGACGCGGGCCGATGCTGCGGGCGTTGGCCCTCGCGGGCTGCGAACTGTGGGAGGTCGACGCCGACTCCCCGTCGTACGACCGGGAGGGCAGGTACACGCTGGCCGGCTTCGCCTGCCGTCGCCTGCCGCTCGGCCGGCGACACGCCCGTATCGGCAAGAGGTTCCTCGATGTCGCAGTCTCCGGAGCGCTGTTGCTGCTGGTCAGTCCGCTGCTGCTGGTGTGCGCGGCCGTTCTGCGGCTGATCGACGGGCCCGGTGTGGTGTTCCGGCAGGAGCGCATCGGCAAGGACGGGCGGCCGTTCACGCTGCTGAAGTTCCGCACCCATCGCCCGGTCGACGCGCACGAGGCGGCGACCCGCTGGAGCGTGGCCAACGAGCAGGAGATGAGCCGTTTCTGTCATTTCCTGCGACGTACCTCGCTCGATGAGCTGCTCCAACTGCTGAACGTCCTGTGGGGGGACATGAGCATGGTCGGACCGCGCCCCGAACGGCCTTATTTCGTGGCCAAGTTCAGTCAGACCTATCCGGGCTACGCGGCCCGGCACCGGATGCAGACCGGCATCACCGGACTCGCCCAGGTGCACGGGCTGCGCGGCGACACCTCGATCGAGGACCGCTGCCGGTTCGACAACGCCTACATCGACAACTGGTCGCTGTGGCAGGACATCTGCATCCTGCTGCGCACCGCCGCCGCGCTCGTGCGCCCCACGGGGAGCTGAGCCGATGAGCCACGCCCTGCCCGTCACCCCACTGGACGCCGTGACCGCCGCCCTCCGGCGCGCGCTGCCGGTGCTGCCCGTCGTCGCGGTGATCACGCTGCTCGGGCTGCCGATCACGCCCAGCGACGATGGCGGAGCGAACATCGCGGACGCCATGTCCGGTCTCGTGGTGCTCTGTTGCGCGATCCGTCTCGTACGGGCCCGTCGGCGCCCGCTGTCCGTGACCGCCGCCGTGGTCCTCGGACTCCCGGTGGTCGGCATCGCGGTCTCGGCGGCCGGAGCCGCGGATCCGGGGGCCGGGATCGCCGGGCTCACCCGCTATCTGCAGATCTTCGTGCTGGTGCCGGCCGCGGTCCTGCTGCTCGTCCGCGACCGGCGCGACTTCCGGCTGCTGGCCTGGTCGTTCGTCGCTCTGGCGCTGTGGCAGGGGGCGGTCGGGGTCGAACAGTACGTGACCGGGACCGGCGCCTCGTACCAGGGCGAGTACGTCCGGGCGGTCGGCACCTTCGGGCCGGCCGACGTGATGGGCATGGCGACGGTGGTCGCGTTCGGTCTGGTGTGCTCGGTGGCGCTGGCGCTGGGTACGGACGCGGCGCGGCAGCGCGCCGTCGCCGTGCTGTGCGCGCTGGCCCTCCTTCCGCCGCTCGCGATGTCGTTCAGCAGGGGCGCCTGGATCGCCACGGCCGTGGCCTGCGGCGCGCAGCTCGTACTGGCGGGGCTGCGGCGCGCGCTGAAGATGGGCGCGGGGGTGGCCGCGGCCGGGATGATCCTCGTGGGCGGGCTGGGTGCCGGCACCGCGATGCTCCAGGAACGCATCGCCAGCATCTCGCAGGTCACCGACGCGCCGGACCAGTCGGTGACCGACCGGTACACGATGTGGGCGGCGGCCGCGGACATGTGGCGCGAGCACCCGCTGACCGGAGTCGGGCTGAAGGGCTTCCCGGACAACCGGGACGGTCATGCCGCGCTCGCCCTCTCCTCGGGCAGCGACATCTCGGGCGCGGGTGCCGCGTACCGCAAGCAGCCGCTGCTCTCGCCCCACAACATGTACCTCCTCGTCCTCAGTGAGCAGGGCCTGATCGGGCTGGTCGCCCTCGCGGGGAGCTGGCTCGCGCTCCTGGTGTGCGCGCTGCGCGGGCTCGTCCGCGTGCGCCGCGCCCCGCCGGACCCGGCGGGGGCCCGCCTCACCTCGGGCCGGACCCCGCCCGGCACGGACTGCGGGCTCGTCGCGTGCGGGCTGATCGTCTGGCAGCTGATCGACTTCGTGTACGCGGACATCGGCGGCCCCTCCACGGTCCTGACGGCCGTCGTGTTCGGCCTCATCGGCTGGTGGGCGCTGATGGATCCGTCGGCCCGGACCGCCGTCGACGCGCCCGCTCCGGTCCTGTCCGTACCGGAAGAGGCCGCGGCGCGATGACGGTGACGCCGCCCAGGGCGGGGGAAGGCCCGGACGCGGACTCCGGATCGGAAGCGGGCCCCGGGGCCCGCACGGGCGCACAGGCGGACACGGGGACCCGGGCCGATACCGCCACGGGGACGGGGACGGGGACGGGGACAGGGGGCGCGGCGATGAACATCGGCACAGGGGCGGACACGGGAGCAGGGACCGGCGCGGAGACAAGGGCCGGTGCGGAGTTCACCGTCCCCTTGCCCTCTGCCCGTACCTCGCATTCACCCACCGGATCGCCCATCGGTTCACCCACCGGTTCACCCACCGGATCGGCGCCCGGCTCCGCCACCGGAGCTCCCGGTGGGACCCTCCGCGGGAATCCCGCCGGCCCGGCGGCCCCGGTCTCCGTACGGCCCACCGGCGCCGGGGAGCGTCAGGACCAGGCCGGACCGGCCTCCAGCCGGTTCCTGGCCAAGGCCGCTCTCGTCACCGTGGTGCTCTCGATCGCCGGGGCCCTGCTGGGGCTCGGCCGGGATCAGGCACTCGCGCATCTGTTCGGGGCCGGGTCCGACACGGACGCGTTCCTGGTCGCGTGGACGGTTCCGGAGTTCGCGGCGACACTGCTGATCGAGGACGGGCTGGCCTTCGTGCTGATCCCGGCGTTCAGCATGGCGGTGGCGCGGCGGGCGCGAGGGGCCGCCGGCGATCCGGTACGCGCGCTGGTCGCCGCCACCCTGCCCCGGCTGACGCTCGCCTTCGCGGCCGTCGGGGCGCTGTTGATCGCGGGGGCGCCGTACCTGGTCGGGGCGCTCGCGCCCGGCCTGCCCGACCCCCGGCTCGCGGTGGACTGCACCCGGCTGACCGCGACCTGTGTGTTCACCTTCGGACTCGCCGGCTACTGCAGCGCGGCCCTGCGCGCGCACCGGCGGTTCGTGGCGCCCGCGGCGATCTACGTGGGGTACAACGCCGGGATCATCGCGGCGATGTTCGTCCTCGGCAGCCGCTGGGGGGTGCGCTCGGCGGCTCTCGGGGTCGCGGTCGGCGGCGCGCTCATGGTGGTGACGCAGGTGCCCTCGCTGTGGCGGCAACTGCGGCGCGGGGAGTCGACGGCCGAGGCCCTCGCCGGTGAACCGGCCCGCCCGATGGACCTGACCCTCATCGGCACGGTCCTGCTCTTCGCGCTGTGCCGGCAGTCCCAGGTCCTCGTCGAACGCTTCCTGGCCTCCTCACTGCCCGCCGGGGCCATCTCGCATCTGAACTACGCCCAGAAGGTGGCGCAGATGCCGATGGTGCTGTCGCTGATGCTGTGCACGGTGACGTTCCCGGTGGTCGCGCAGGCCATCGCCGAGGGGGACACCGAGCGGGCCCGCGACCGGGTGGAGCGCGATCTGGCGCTCGTCTCCTGCACCGTGCTCCTCGGCACGGCGGCGGTCGTCGCGTGTGCCCCGCAGATCATCCAACTGCTGTTCCAGCGGGGCGCGTTCACCGCCCAGGACACGGCGGCCACGGCAGCGGTCATGCGCGTGTACGCCCTCGGGCTGCTGGGCCACACCCTGGTCGGCGCGCTCGTGCGCTCGTACTTCTCCTCGGGGCGGCCCACCTGGTACCCGCTGTTCGCGATGACCGCCGGGATCGTGGCCACCTGCTGGATCGGCGTGCTGGCGGTCGGCCCCTGGGGGGTGTGCGGGATCGCCGCCGCCAACGCGGCCGGCATCACCCTCAGCGCCGTACTCCTGCTGTACGGCATGGGGCCGCGCAGTGTGCCGATCCGCACCCGCGCGGTGGTGGCCGAGATCGGCAAACCGCTGCGGGCCGCGCTGGCCGCCGCGGTCGCCGGTGACCTGTGCGCGAGCCGCGTGGACTCCCCGCTGCTCGGACTCGTCGTCGGCGGCACGGTCGTGACCGTCGTCTTCGCCCTGCTGGCCTGGATTCTCCGAGTCCAGGGGTTCGCTCCCGCACTCCGTTCCGTCAAACGAAGGGTTCCGCATGCCCGTTTCCGCTGACAGCAGCAGACGTACCGGCACGAGCTCCCTCGAAGCCCCGCCCTGGGTGGCGATGTACCACTCCGTCGGGGACTGTTCCGAGGACCCGTACCGCATCACGGTCTCGCCGGAACGCCTCGACCTCCAACTGGGCTGGCTGCGCCGGCGCGGTCTGCGCGGGGTGCGCATGACGGACCTGCTGGCGGCCCGCGCGCGCGGCCGGGGGCAGGACCTGGTGGGTCTCACCTTCGACGACGGGTACGCCGACTTCGTCGGGACCGCCCTCCCCCTCCTCCAGCGCCACGGCTTCGGCGCCACCCTGTTCGTGCTGCCGGGCCGGATCGGCGGCGACAACGCCTGGGATCCGCTGGGCCCCCGCAAGCCGCTGCTGGGCAAGCAGGGCATCCGGCTGACCGCCGCCTCCGAGGGCATGGAGGTCGGCTCGCACGGACTCACCCACGTCGATCTGACCAAGGCCGACGACGCCGTGCTGCACGCCGAGGTCACGGAAAGCAGAGCGGTGCTCTCGGAGTTGATCGGTGCTCCCGTCGACGGCTTCTGCTACCCGTACGGGACCATCGACCGCCGGGTCGTCGCCGCCGTCCGCGCGGCCGGATACAGCTACGGCTGCGCGATCGACCCCGGCCCGCTGACCGGCCGGTACGCCCTCCCCCGGGTGCACATCGGCGAGAACGACACCCCCGTACGCCTGTTCCTGAAGCACAGGCTGCACCGCCTGCGCCGGCGCCCGGTCGAGGCGGCCCGATGAGGGCGCTGCACATCATCACCGGTCTCGGCGTCGGCGGCGCCGAGCAGCAACTGCGGCTGCTGCTGCGGCATCTGCCCGTCGCCTGCGATGTCGTGACGCTCACCAACCCGGGCGCGGTCGCCGACGGGCTCACCGACGACGGTGTGCGCGTCACCCATCTCGGCATGACCGGCAACCGCGACCTCGCCGCGCTCCCCCGTCTGGTGAAGGTGATCCGCACGGGCCGCTACGACCTCGTGCACACCCACCTCTACCGGGCCTGCGTGTACGGAAGGCTCGCCGCCCGGCTGGCCGGGGTGCGGGCCGTCGTGGCCACCGAGCACTCGCTCGGCGACTCCCAGATGGAGGGCCGCCGGCTCGGTCCGGGCGTGCGCGCCCTGTATCTGGCCAGCGAGCGGCTCGGACGCTCCACCGTCGCCGTCTCGCCCACCGTCGCCGAACGGCTGCGCCGCTGGGGTGTGCCGGGCCCCCGCATCGAGATCGTGCCGAACGGTGTCGACATCGCCCGCTTCCGCTTCGACCCGGTGCTGCGCGAACGCACCCGCCGCCGGCTCGGGCTGCCGGAGGGCGCGTACGTCGTCGGCGGCGTCGGCCGGCTCGCGGCGGGCAAGCGGTTCGACGTCCTGATCCGAGCGATGGCCGAACTGCCGGACGACTTCCGGCTGTTGCTGGTGGGCGGCGGTACGGAGGAGAACGTGCTGCGGGGCGCGGCACGCGAAGCCGGGGTCGCGGACCGGGTGCTGTTCACCGGCGAGCGTCCCACCGGCGGCCTTCCCGGCGCCGATCTGCCGTCACTGATAGGCGCCATGGACGTCCTCGCCTCGCCGAGCCCCGAGGAGGCGTTCGGGCTGGCGGTCGTGGAGGCGCTGGCGGCCGGACTGCCGGTGCTGTACGCCTCCTGCCCGGCCGTCGAGGACCTGCCGCCCGAGACGGCCCGCGGTGCCGTCCGGGTCCGGGGCGGCCCGGACTCCTTCGCTCGCGCCCTCGCGGCCGTCCGGGCGGAGGGGCCCGCCCCCCGCTCGGCCGCGGAGGCTGCCCACCACTACTGCATCACCCGCAGCGCCGCACAGCTCATGGACGTGTACGCGGCCGCTGTCTCGCGCACCTGACTGGAGTGAGTTCCTCATGTCCGAAAACCTCACCAGGGGCCACCGGCCCTCGGGATCGGCCCTCTCCCGGGCGAGGACCATGCCGCCGTGGTCGCTGCTCGCCGCCGGAGCCGTGCTCGGCGGCGTGCTCGGCGGCGCGTACGGCGTGGTGAAGACCCCCACGTACACGGCGACGAGCTATGTCGTCGTCGTACCGACGGAGAAGGGCGATCCGTCGGCGGCGCTCGGCTTCGCGCAGGCGTACGGCCGGGTCGCCACGCAGCTCGCGGTGCTCGGGGACGCGCAGGTGTGGGCCGGTGTGCCGGTGAAGACCCTGGAGTCGAGCGTGCGGACGGCGACCTCCCCGGACGCTCCGATGGTCGCCGTCTCGGCCACCTCCTCGCACCCCGACCGGGCCGTCGACATGGCCAACGCGGTCACCCGCTCACTGACCCAGCACGCCAACGCGAGCCAGAAGAGCACCCACGTCGAACTCCTGTCGTTCTCCCGCGCGGTGAAGCCGGTCTCGGCGTCCTCGGCGTCCCCGACGGTGACGGGTCTGGTCGGCGCGAGCGCGGGCGGGCTGCTCGGCGGTCTCGTCCTGCTGGTCCGTCCCCGGCGGTCCACCGACATCGCCCGCCAGGCATCGGTGCCGAACCCGGCCACCGCCGCCGATGTGCACGGCCAGCTGTGAGCGGGACACTCCACGCCGGTGTACGGAGCATCGCGCGGGTCGAACTCATCACCGGGGAGCGGGAGTTCGCCGACCTGGGGGCGTCCTGGGAGCGGCTGTACCACCGGTGCGGCGCCGCCACCGCCTTCCAGAGCCACGCGTGGCTGCACTCCTGGTGGCTGTCGTACGGGACGCCGGGGCGGCTGCGTCTGGTGGTCGTGCGCGAGGGCGATGAACTGCTCGCGGTCGCGCCCCTGATGCGAGCACGCGGCCCGCTGCCGACGCTCGTGCCGCTCGGCGGGGCGATCTCCGACTACGCGGACGTGCTCCTCGACGACGAGCACGCCGACCGGGCCGCGGCGCTGCTCACCGGACGGCTGTCGGCCGCCGCCCGCACCGCCCTGATCGACTTCCGCGAGGTCCGCCCCGGCGGCGCGGTGGAGCGGGTCTACGAGCACTGGCGCGGACCGCGCCGCCGGGTCCGGGACTCCCTGTGCCTGGAGCTGCCGGCCACCTCGATGGACGAGCTGGTGGACCGCCTCCCCTCGGCGAAGGCCCAGCAGCGCGTCCGGGCCAAGCTGCGCAAGCACACCGCGCTCGGGATCGAACAGCGGGTGGTGGCGCACGACGAGGTGGACGCGGCCCTCGGCCGGCTGCTCGAACTGCACCGGTTGCAGTGGGAGGGCCGCAAGGTGACCTCCGAGCACCTCCAGGAGCGGTTCTCGGAGCATCTGGTCCGCTCGGTGGGCCCGATGGTGCGCTCCGGGGACGCGGTGGTCACCGAGTTCCGGCTCGACGACACCGTGATGGCCGTGGACCTCACCCTGCTGTCCAGGCGCCTGGCGGGCGGCTATCTGTACGGCGTCCATCCGCAGTTGCGCGAGCGTAAGGCGGACGTGGCGGTGATACTGCTCGACGCCTGCTCCCGGCACACCGAGTCGGGCGGCCGGGGGACGCTGAGCCTGCTGCGCGGCGACGAGCCCTACAAGCGCCACTGGCGCCCTGAGCCCGTCGTCAACCAGCGGCTTCTTCTCGCCCGCCGGCGTACGGCACCGCTGATCTCGGCGGTCGTCGGCGACGTCGCCGCGCGCCGGTGGGGCAAGGAGTTGCTGCGGAACTGGAAGGAGCGCGGTGGCGGCAGGCCCTGAACGACCCGCCGCCACCGGGGTGTCACCAGTCGAGCGACCACCAGTCGCTCGACAGGTCGACGGGCATGCAGATCTTCCCGCCGATCCAGTACTCCACCCAGTCACCGAGTTCCAGCGGCGCGCAGTGGGCCGGGGACGCCGGCACGACCTGATCCGGCGTCGCATGCGGAACCGGCTCGGGTGCCGGCTTCGCGGCAGGACTCGAAGTCGGCTCGGGGGTCGAGGTCTTGGCCGGGGTCGGGGTCGGGACCGGCTCGGGCGTCTTGGCCGGGGTCGGCTCCGACTCGGGCACCGGCTTCGCGGCCGGACTCGAAGTCGGCTCGGAGGTCGGGGTCTTGGCCGGGGTCTGGGCCGGCTCCGGGGTCGAAGTCGGTTCGGGGGGCGGGGTCTTGGCCGGGGTCGAGGCGGGCTCAGGAGTCTCGGCGGGCGTCGGAGTCGGCTTCGGTTCGGGTTTCGGTTTCGAAGCCGGAGTCGAAGTCGGTTCGGGCAGCGGAGTCTTGGCCGGGGTCGAAGTCGGCTCAGATGCCAGGGACTCGACCGGCGTCGAAGTCGGCTGCGGCGTGGAGGCGGGCTCGGACGTCGGCTGCGGCGTCGAGGTGGGCTCGGGGGGCGAAGTCGGCTCGGGAACCTGAGTCGAGGTCTGATCCGGAGTCGACGTCGGCTCCGGTGCCGGACCTGTTGTCGGGTCGGCTGCCGGGTCGGCGGTCGGCTCGGTTGCCGGGTCGGCGGTCGGCTCGGTTGCCGGGTCGGCGGTCGGCTCGGTTGCCGGGTCGGTGGTCGGCTCGGTGAGGCCGGACAGCGCGGCCCGGTACGCCTGGGCCGCCAGCGGATTGTCCTCGCACTGCCACACGCCGTGCGGACAGTAATCGGTGAGCGTGTTGTACAGCGGCTTGTGCTCGTCGATCCACGCGAGCATGCGCTTCATGTACGTGACATTGTCGCCGTTGTGGAAGAGTCCCCACTCGGGATAGGAAATGAGTTTCCCGTGGGCTTTCGCGAAGTCCACCTGTTCCTGAAGCCCGTACGGCTCCTTCACCTGCTCGTCGAAAGAGAGCCCCGAGGGCTGGTCGTACGCGTCCATGCCGATGACGTCGACCGTACGGTCACCCGGATAGCACTGGGTCCAGGGAATACCGTCCCGGCCGCGGTTCGGGGCGAAGTCGAACCGGAATCTCTGCCCCGGCACCGACCGCATGGCGGTGACGATCCTGTTCCAGTACGTCTTCCAGGCCTCGGGGTCGGGTCCGCAGCGATGGGTGTACGTGATGCCGTTCATTTCCCAGCCGAGCACGATGACGGTGTCGGGCACCCTCAGCTCGACCAGCCGCTCGGCCAGTGCGCGGAAGTGGTGGTCGAAGACTCCGGTGGCGGCCTCACGCAGCAGCAGGCGCACCTGGTCGTCGGAGAAACCCTCCTCGTTGCGTTCCATCATCGGGACGTTGAGGACGAGCATCCGGTCGCTCCGCGCGCGGCGCCAGTCCGCCCAGGCGTCCAGGAAGCCGGGATCGCCCTCGATGTTGCTCCAGCTGTCGCCGGGCAGATACGTGTGCCCGACCCGCAGTTCGGTACCCCCCAGCCACTTGCTGAGCTGCCCGATGCGGGCGATACCCCCGGCGCCGTAGTCGAGGTAGGCGCCGAAGGCGGGCGGTGCCGCGGCGGCCTGCTTGCCGGACGGCGTGGGCGTCGAACCGGGAGCGGCGGGCCGCCCGGGCCCGGCGGCGGTCGGGACCAGCCGGGTTCGCGCGGGCGCGGATGCCGACGGCGGGGCCGAGGCCGCCGGTGCGACCGGAGCCGTGGTCCGGACGCCGCCGGTGGTCGAGGAGGTCGCGGGCGGTGTCACCGCCGTGGGTGTCGGAGCCGGCGGGTCGCCGACCCGCACCACCCCGGCGCCCACGGCGTAGACCGGACCAGACGCAAGGGCGACCGACGTGACGATGCCGGCCGCGACGAACGCCAGCCTTCTGTTCCGGGGCCGCTGCTGCTGTGGGGCCATGCCTGCTCCTCTCCTTCTCGATCCTCGGATTGTTATTTTCCGATTACTGACACTCAGTCATATGAATACCTGTTCAGCCAACCGGGGTTTCGTCTCCCGCTCTCGATGATCACTCGCACGGGTGACACACCCGGTCACCGCGTCCGTTCCGATTCCTCCTGGCCGTTTCCCGATCCGAAGGAAGAACCCGTGCCGAATCTCGACAACCGGGTCCCCGCCGTACTGCTGCGCATCGACCGGAATCCCTTTCACCACGGAACTCTCGGGGCCGTACGCTCGCTCGGCAGAGCAGGTGTGGAGGTGCACCTCGTCGCCGATTCCACGGGAAGTCCCGTCCGCAGATCGCGCTTTGTCGCGGAGATGCACCCACCGCCTCCGCCCGGCTCGTCCACCGCGGAGATCGCCGCGGTGTTGCGCCGAGTGGCCGCCCGGGTTTCCCGGCCCGCCGTACTGGTCCCGATGGATGACGCGAGCGCCCTCGCGGTGAACCGCCTGCGAACGGAACTCGCCGCCGGGTACCTGCTGCCGCCGCGGTCCGGCACCCTCGCCGAACACGTCGCCGACAAGGCCGAACTGGCCACCGTCTGCGAGAGCCTGGGCGTTCCGCACCCGGTGACCCTGATCCCGCGGAGCCCGGCCCAGGCCGCCGCGGCGGCCTGGCAACTGGGCCTGCCGATGATGGCCAAGTGGAGCCGCCCCTGGCTGATCCCGGCCGGAACGGACCTGCGCAGCACGGTGGTGGTGCGCTCCGCGCAGCAGGCGCAGGCCCTGTATCTGCGTACCGCCGAGGCCGGCAGCCCGCTGCTGTTCCAGGCCTTTCTGCCGCCGGGGCCCGACCGCGACTGGTTCGTCCACGGTTACGTCGACCGGTCCGGCGTGACCCGAGGCGGCGGCACGGGCCGCAAGAACCGTGCCTGGCCGCGCGGCGCGGGCCTCACGACGGTCGGCCGCTGGACGCCCGAGCCGCAGCTCCAGGCCCTGGTCGAAGGGCTCATCGGTGCCCTCGGCTACCGGGGCATCTTCGACCTCGACTTCCGCCGGGACGCCACCACGGGCCGCTACCACCTGCTCGACTTCAACCCCCGTCCCGGAGCCCAGTTCCGGCTCTTCGAGGACGGGGCGGGCCTGGACGTCGTACGCGCCCTGCACCTGGATCTGACCCACCGTCCGCTGCCCGAACCGGCGCCTGTGCCGGGTCGTACGTTCGTGGTGGAGAACTACGCGCCGTTCGTCGCGCTGCGCTCCCGGTCCGCGGGGCGCGAACTGGCCTGGCACGCGCTGGACGACCGCGCCCCCGGGCGCGCGTTATGGGGCCTGTGGGCCCGCCATGTCTCGCTGCGCCTGGCACAGCGCACCGGCCGCCTGCTGCGCGGGCCCGCCGTCGCGGTCCGGACAGCCAGGAGAGCCGGAGCGACCAGGACAGCCGGGGCGGCGGCCGCCGAGACGGCCGGTGCCGCGGCGGCGAGACCGGTCGCCGCGAGCACGGACTCGGCCGTCGTACGACCGCGCGGCGGACCGGTGCGGCGCGCGGACCGCGGCTCGGGCCGCCGCTCCGACCGGATGCCCGCCCCCTTCAACGCGCGGCCGCAGGGGCCCCCGGCCCCCTCCCGTACCGACGACGAGAAAGCGAGCAGTTGCTGATGTACGACCTCCTGGTGGTGGGAGCCGGCCCCTACGGCCTGTCCATCGCCTCCCACGCCGCGGCGGCCGGGCTGAGCCTGCGCGTCCTCGGCCGCCCGATGGCGTCCTGGCGCGACCACATGCCCCGCGGGATGTTCCTGAAGTCGGAGCCGTGGGCGTCCAGCCTCTCCGACCCGCAAGGCCGCTGGCGTCTGGAGACGTACTGCGCGGGCCGTGGCGTGGCGGCCCGGCACGGCGAGCCGGTACCGGTCGAGCTGTTCGCCTCGTACGGCCTGTGGTTCGCCCGCAACGCGGTGCCCGGGGTCGACGAACGCATGGCCGTCCGGGTGAGGGCCTGCCCCGGGGGGTTCGAGGCGCTGGTCGACGACGGCGAGGTGCTGCGGGCCCGCACGGTCGTCCTGGCCGTCGGCGTGATGCCCTTCGCCGAGGTGCCGGCCGCGCTGGACGGCCTCGGCCCCGAGCAGGTGTCGCACAGCAGCGACCACAGCTCGCTGTCCCGCTTCCGGGGCCGGGACGTCACGGTGATCGGCGGCGGTCAGGCCGCCCTGGAGACGGCGGCCCTGCTCTGCGAACAGGGCACCCGGGCAAGGGTCCTGGTCCGCGCCGACCGGCTGCGCTGGAACGACGAGCCGCCCGCCCGGGAACGGCCCTGGTACCGCTCCGCCCGTGCCCCGCACAGCGGTCTGGGCTGCGGCTGGCGCAACTGGTTCTACGCCGAGCGCCCCGGCCTCTTCCGCCGGCTGCCGGAACCCACCCGGGCGCGGATCGCGGCCACCGCGCTGGGCCCGGCCGGTGCCTGGTGGGTCCGCGACCGCGTCGAGCCCGTCGTCGAGGTGATGCTGGGGCACGAGGTCACGTCGGCCTACGCCTCGGGCATCGACGTACGGCTCGAAACGGTGGACCGGGACGGCACCCCGATGTGTCTGGAGACGGACCATGTCATCGCGGCCACCGGGTTCAGGGCGCGGCGCGAGCGGCTCGGCCTGCTCGACGACGATCTGCGCGTGCGTCTGGCGGCGGGGCCCGACGGTCCGCCGGAGATCGGCCGGGACTTCGAGTCGTCGGTGCCGGGCCTCTTCATGGCGGGGCTGATCACCGCCTCCGCGTTCGGTCCGGCCATGCGCTTCGTGCAGGGTGCCGGTTTCACGGCGGACATGCTCGTGCGCGGCGTACGGCGGCGGCTGCGCACAGGACCGGCCGGCGGCCGGGTACCGGCGCCCGGGGAGCGCCGGCGGCAGGGACCGGACCTGCGACTCGGCGCCCGGCGCTGAGCCGGCGCCGGGTCCGACGTGAACACGACGGTGTTGACCGCCTCGACAGAGGCCGCCGTGGTGCCCGCCGGGCTCGTGGCGATCACCAGCGGCGCCCGCAGCGCCCGTTCGGCACATACCGGGCGAGCGCGGACCACCCGGGGCAGCGGCACGCGGACCGCCCCGGGCGCCGGACGCGGGGAGGCGTCCGGCACCCGGGGCGGGGGCGTCACGGACGGGACGCGGCGCGGCTGCGGCGGTACAGCACGGCGCCGCCCGCCAGCAGGGCGGCGCTGACCGCCGCGTTGGCGAGCATGCCTTCGGCTCCGGTCTCCGCCAGCGCCGCGGGCGGGGTGTGCCGCTGGTGCACCGTCACGGGCGGGGTGTGCACGATCGGCGTGGACGGAGTGTGGGTCGGCGGGTGCTGGTGGACCCTCCGCGGGGGTGTGTGCGGCGGGGTCGCCGGCGGAGTGCAGTGGTGCGGGGTCGTCGCGTGGCCGTCCGGCCCGTGGTGATGACCGCACGAGTTGCCGGACACGGGGTTCGCCAGGGCGATCACGTCCACGGTGTTGCCGCAGAGTTCGACCGGAACGTCGATCGGAGCCCCGACCTGGTTACCCGACAGGACACCGGGCGAACCGTACGTCCCGCCGTACGACGAGGAGCCGCCCCAACCCCCGTGGTGAGCGCCCGAGTCGCCGTACCCGGACCGACCGTGACCGGAGTCCCCGTATCCCGAGTCCCCGTACCCGGACTGCCCGTGACCGGAGTCCCCGTACCCCGAGTCCCCGTACCCGGAACCGCCGTATCCGCCGTAGCCGGCGCCCGGGTGACCGACCTGGCCGCCATGACCGCGGGTGTGATCGGCGCCGCCGTATCCCGGGCCGTACCCGGAGCCGGCGTGGTGCTGCTGCTGCGAGGGGAGTTGCGGCGCCGCGTGCTGCGGTGCGGCGTGCCGGACGTGCGAACCCGAGCCGTTGGCACAGGAGTTGCCGAACGCCGGGTTGAGCGCGGCGACGACGTCGACCGTGTTGCCGCAGAGGTTCACCGGTACGTTCACCGGCACCTGGACGTTGTTTCCGGACACCACGCCGGGTGAGTCCGAAGCGGTCGCGGTCGCGGTCGAGTCCGCGAAGGCCGGACTGGCGTACAGGGACATGATGCCCGTCGCAGCCGCGGCCAGGACCACTCCCCTACTCAGGTTCTGTCGCACTCTTGTCTGTCTTCCTGCTGGTAGAAGTGAGGAAGCCGGCCTTGGGGTCCGCGAGGCGGTCCAAGGCCGGCCGTGGCACAGCCAGATGGGGCCGAGGTGCCGGAACGTCAGTGGTTGGCGCAGCGGTTGGCGATCGCCGGGTTCAGCAGGGCGATCACGTTGATCGAGTTGCCGCACACGTTGACGGGGATGTGGATCGGGACCTGGATCACGTTGCCCGAGAGGACACCGGGAGAGTGGACGGCGGCACCCTCGGCACCCGCGTCCGCGAAGGCCGGGGCAGCCATGCCCAGAGCCATGATCGCGCCGGCGACGACAGCAGCGCTCTTCTTGTGCTTCACATGCTTTCCCTTCTCTGCGGCCATGCCCCTTCGTCGGCCGAAACCGAGCGAGCGCGACGTGGGCGGCTCGCACCATGACCTGCAGGCTGTAAACGAGGGACGGACGACCGAAGAAACTGCGGAACGTACGCCAATTGGGAATTCACTCGAATCGCCCTGCGCCGAATCGACACGGAAGCTTCACAACAGGTGAAACGCCGATTCTGGAGAAGAAGCGTTTCACCCCGGGTGGGAATGGCTGCCGACCCGACAGGAACGGAATTCATACATACGAAGAAGACACGCGTCGGGGCCCGGGCCGCCCGCTTGAACTCGACGTGCGACGGGGCCCCGGGCGGATGGTTCAGCGGTGGCTCGCGCCGTTGCCCGACAGGACCGGGATGCTGTCCGCGACGTGCGAGAGCGGCTCGTCGCATTTCTCCGGACCCTTTCCGGCCCGGGACGGATATTCCTGCTCTCCCTCAACCGGAGTCGGCCGGATCGGTTGCGTGACATCACTCGATCGGGCTGCTCGGCCCGTCCGGATTCGCGGAACCCATGGCCCGACGATTTGACCGCCACACCGCCCGCACCGCCCAGATGGGCCATCGGGGTGAATCGGAGCAACCATGCGAACCGGGCCCAGTTGTCCAGGTCGCTCCGGTGGACGGGGTTTCTCCAGAAAGGATCCGTAAGTGATCAAGAAGGTTATGGCTGCCGCGGCGATCGCCGCTTCCGTCGTCGGAGCCTCGGCTGCCGTCGCGCCGCAGGCGCTGGCGATCGGCAACGACAACGGCGTCACCACCGCCAACGGTAACGACGCCTCGCAGATCTACGGCAACCAGGCCACCTACGGCAACATGAGCCCGCAGCTCGCGCTCATCCAGGGTTCCCTGAACAAGCCCTGCATCGGCCTGCCGGCGAAGGCCAACGTCGGATCGCTCATCGGTGTGCTCCCGGTCGCCGTCCAGGACGTGCCGATCCTGTCGGCCCCGCAGAACCAGCAGTGCACCGAGAACTCCACCCAGGCCAAGGGCGACGAGCCGCTCTCGCACGTCCTGGACAACATCCCGGTCCTGTCGGGCAACGGCGCGAGCCACAGCTGACCCACCGCCGCACACAGCGGGCCGTCGGCGTGTTCGACGGCCCGCTGCCGCTGTCACCTCCACGCCGGCAGCGGCGGCAGCGGCGGCGACGCGCCGGCCCCGGGAACCCCGCGGGCCATTCGGGGGACACCCCCGCAACCTCACCCTCCGCAGCATTGTCGATCACGACGCGGCTCCAGTCGGAGTCCGCTCTCCGAAAGGGCAGAACGAACATGAAGAAGCTCTGGGCGACCGCGGCCATCGCCGCTTCCATCGCCGGCGTATCGGCCGCCGCCGCGCCCCAGGCCCTCGCCATCGGCAACGACGGCGGCGTCACCACCGTCAACGGCAACGGTGCCGAGCAGTCGTACGGCAACCAGGCCACGTTCGGTGACCAGAGCCCCCAGCTCTCCCTGGTTCAGGGTTCCCTGAACAAGCCCTGCGTCGGCCTGCCGGCCAAGGTCAACGCCGGATCGCTCATCGGCTTCATCCCGGTCGCCGTCCAGGACGTGCCGATCCTGTCGGCCCCGCAGAACCAGCAGTGCACCGAGAACTCCACCCAGGCCAAGGGTGACGAGCCGCTGTCGCACATCGCGGACAACATCCCGGTCCTGTCGGGCAACGGCGCGAGCCACAGCTGATCCCCCCTCGGGCAGCACGGACAGCGGGTCGTTCCTCGGAGCGGCCCGCTGTTCCCGTGTGAGGGGCGCGGGTCCGCCCGGCACCGGGGGCGGGCGCCCGTCCGGCGTCCGGGGCGGGCGCTTCGACGGCGTCCGGGGTCCAGGTCTCTCAACTCCCGTACAGCGCCTCGATCTCGGCCGCGTACACCGCCGCCACCGCGTGCCGCCGTACCTTCAGCGACGGGGTGAGCAGACCGTTGTCCTCGCTGAACTCGCCTTCCACCAGCGTGAATTCGCGAATGGATTCGGCCCGGGAGACCGCCGCGTTGGCGTGGTCCACGGCCTTCTGGACATCGGCGCGCATCCGGGGGTCGCGGACGAGTTCCGACAGCGGGGTGTGGGCGGGCAGTCCGCGGACGGCGAGCCAGTGCGCGAGCGCCTCGGTGTCCAGGGTGATCAGGGCCGCGACGAACGGGCGGTTGTCACCGACGACCAGGCACTGCCCGACCGGCGCCCGGCTGCGCAGCCGGTCCTCCAGCACGGTGGGCGAGACGTTCTTGCCGCCCGTGGTGATGAGGATGTCCTTCTTGCGGCCGGTGATCGTGAGATAGCCGTCCTGGTCCAGGGCGCCGAGATCGCCGGTCGCGAACCAGCCGTCGGTCAGCACGGCGTCGGTCGCCGCCGGGTCGTTCCAGTAGGCACCGAAGACGACAGCCCCCTTGATGAGGACCTCCCCGTCGTCGGCGATCCGGACGGCGGCGCCCGGGACCGGCAGGCCGACCGTTCCGGGGCGGGGCCCGAGGGGTGGGACGACGGTGGCGGCGGCGGTCGTCTCGGTCAGGCCGTAGCCCTCGTAGACGATGATTCCGGCGGCGTAGAAGAAGAGGCTGAGGTCGCGGTCGAGCGGGGAGCCGCCGCTGATGGCGTAGTGCGCGCGGCCGCCGAGTTCCTTGCGGATACGGCGGTAGACCAGCAGGTCGTACAGCGCCCAGGCCGCGTACAGACCGGGCCCGGGGCCCTTGCCCGTGCCGAGGAACCGGTTCAGATACGCCGCTCCGAAGCGCACGCCGACGCGGTGCGCGCGGTCGAAGGAGGCGGCGCGGCCGATCCTCTCCGCGGTCGCGCGCCCGGTGGCGTGGATCTTCTCGAAGAGATACGGGACGCCGACCAGGAAGGTCGGCCGGAACTCCCGCAGGGCGGGCCGGAGTTCGTCCGGCTTGATGCTCGGGCAGTGGCCCAGCTCGATGCGGGCCATCAGACAGGCGATCTGCAGGGTGCGGCCCATGATGTGGGCGAGCGGGAGAAAGAGGATCGTCGCGGCGGTCCGGCCGGTGACCTGCTGGAAGACGGGGTGCAGCAGCTCGACCGTGTTGGCGGCCTCGGCGTACAGGTTGGCGTGGGTGAGGAAACAGCCCTTGGGCCTGCCGGTGGTCCCGGAGGTGTAGCAGATCGTCGCGACCGTTGCGGGGCCGAGCGCCGCCCGGCGCTCGGTGACCTCCTCGTCGGCGATCTCCCGTCCCAGGGAGGCGAGTTCGGCTAGGGCTCCCGCGTCCAGCAGCCAGACACGCGGAGGTCGGGGGTGACCGGTGACGCCCGCGGCCACGGTCTCCGCGTTCTCGGGTGTCTCGACGATCACGAAGCGGGCGCCCGAGTCCCGGACGATCCAGTCCACTTGTTCGGCCGAGGAGGTCGCGTAGACCGGGACGGTCAGGCCGCCGGCCGCCCAGACGGCGAAGTCCAGGACCGTCCACTCGTAGCGCGTACGGGACATCACCGCGACCCGGCCGCCGGGTTCGAGGCCGGCCGCGATCAACCCCTTGGCGGTCGCGGTGACTTCGCGGGCGAAGGCGACCGCGGTCACCGGCGCCCAGCCGCCGTTCAGCGGGCGGCGCAGCACGACGGCGTCGGGTGCCTCGGCCGCGTTGGTGAAGGGCAGGTCGGCCGTGCTGCCGGTGGCGGGGGTGGGCGCGAGGGGGGCGGTACGCGCCTCGCGGACCGTACCGCTCCCGTCCCTGACCAGGTCCACCCGGCTGCGGCCCGCCAGGTCGGCGTGCCGCTTCGCCCGTCTCAGATCCTTGCGTACGCCCATCACGGCTCCCGGTCGCAGGGTTCTTACTGCCGAGTCAACTTACCCGTGCGTAACAGATTTTCAATGGTTCGCACGCGATCCGTCACCGGCGGCCCGGTCCGCGCCAGGCGCTCCCGCGCGGGCCGGCGCGGGAGCAGGCGTGAGCAGGCGTGAGCAGGCGTGAGCGGCTACTTCGGGCAGTCGCCTGAGCAGATGTCCAGGTCGTCGGCCTGGCGGATGGCGGTGGCCAGGGACGCGACATCCCTGTCCTCGGTGTCCGTCGCCAGAGCGCGGGCGTGCGAGGCGAGTTGACGGAGCGGGAGCGCACCGGGCAGCGAGCTCCAGCGGGCGTCGCCCGAGCGCAGGGCGTCGGCGAAGTAGGCGGCCACGGCGGTGACCTGGAAGGAGCGGGACGCGGCCCAGATTCCGGACCTCAGCGCGCCGGTCTCCAGGCTGCCCGACGCCTCGTGCGGGGCGCGGGAGTCGGGGTCGAGCCAGCGGACCGTCGCGGTGGCCAGATGACCGGAGGCGCCGGGGCGGGTACGGACGGCGTAGAGCGCGGTGACGGTGTGTCCTGGACCCACCTCGCCGCCGTCCACCTGGTCGTTGCGGAAGTCCTTGTCGGCGACCTTGCGGTCGTCGTAGCCGATCAGCCGGAACTGTTCGACGGTCTCGGGGTCGAAGGCGACCTGCGCCTTGGCGTCGCGGGCCGTGAGGTCGATGTTCCGCGGAAGCTGGTCGCAGAAGACGGTGAGGGCGTCGTCGCGGCTGGAGACGTACGTCGTGTGGCCGTCGCCCTTGTCGGCGAGGCGCTCCATGAGGGCGTCACCGTAGTCGCTGCCGACGCCGACGCCGAAGAGCGTGATGCCGTGCTCGCGGCGGGCGGAGGAGATCTGTTCGAGGATGCTGTCCGCGTCCGTGTCACCGGTGTTGGCGAGGCCGTCGGAGATCAGGACGACCCGGTTGGTGGCCCCTTTGCGCAAGCCCTCGACGGCGGTCGCGTACCCGGTCTTCACGCCCGCGCCGAGGTTGGTCGAGTCGGTCGGCTCCAGACTGTCGATCGCCTGGTGAACGCGGCCGCGGTGGTCCCCGAGCCGGGTCATCGGCAGCACGGTCCTGGCCTCGTCGCTGAAGGTGACCAGGGCGACCGAGTCGTCGTCGCGCAGCCGGTCCGTCATCACGTCGAGGGACTCCCGGGCCAGGTCGAGACGGCCCGGCTCGGACATGGAACCCGAGATGTCGATGACGAAGGTCAGGGCGGCGGGCGGACGTTCGCTCTCGCTCTCGCCGGTCCGGGTGGCGAGGCCGACCCGCAGGAGGGACCAGCGTCCGTCGTCGGTGCGGGCGCCGTCGACGGTGACCGTGAAGCCGTTGCCCTCCGGGCGCCGGTAGTCCTGGCGGAAGCTGTTGACGAACTCCTCCGGGCGGATCGTCCCGGGGTCGGGGACGCGGCCACCCGCGAGGGTGCGGCGGGCGTAGCCGTACGACGCGGTGTCGACGTCGAGGGCGAAGGTGGAGAGGTAGTCGGGCGACGGCCCGGCATCGGGGGCGTCCGACTGCTCGCCCTGCTGGTCGCCCCTGGCTGTGCCGCCCGTCGGCTGGACGGGCGCGGGCAGCGGGAGGTTGCGGCCCCCGGACTTGTCCGCGCCGTTCGAGGAGTTGTTGCCGCCGCCCGCGCCGCATCCCGTGAGCAGCACCGCGCCCGCCACTCCCAGGGCGAGCAGCGAGCCGCCGAACCTTCTGCGGGTCGCCGTCCGCGCGCCGCCGCGTGGGCGGCCTCGGCCCGCGTCGACCGCCGTCCGTATGTGGTTCATCCCCATCTATGCCCCCTCGGCGTACGGCCCTTGTGTGGGCCGACATGTGTGACTGTGACGGCCGAGGGGGCCGGGACGAGCGCTCGGATGCGTTGCGGAAGGATTGCGAAGCGGCCACGGCGGCGGCCCGTCGAGACCGGTGGGTGACCCTCCGGATACCTACGACACGATGTCCTTGTGCCGGAAGCCGCGGAAGGCCAGGGCGAACAGGACGAGCGCGTACGTCACCGAAACGGCCGACCCCTGGATCATTCCCTTCCACTCCAGGGTCGGCTGGACGGCGTCGGCCCAGGCGAACTGCCAGTGCGCGGGCAGGAAGTCGCGCCAGTGGCCGAGGGCCGTGACCGCGTCCAGGACGTTGCCCACGATGGTCAGGCCGACCGCGCCGCCGACCGCGCCGAGGGGGGCGTCCGTCTTCGTCGACAGCCAGAACGCGAGCCCCGCGGTGACCAGTTGGGACACGAAGATGTACGCGATCACCACGAGCAGCCGCTGGGCGGCGGTACCGGCGGAGAGCGCGCCGCCGGTGGGGATCTCCAACGGGCCCCAGCCGTAGGCGGCGGTGCCCACGGCCAGCGCGACGACCGGCAGCAGGAGCATCGCCGCGAGGCTGAGTCCGAGCGCGACGGTGAGCTTGGACCACAGCAGCCGGGCTCTGGGCACGGGGGCCGCCAGCAGGTAGCGCAGGGAGGACCAGCCGGCCTCGGAGGCCACGGTGTCGCCGCAGAACAGCGCGACCGGGATCACCAGGAGGAAGCCCGCCGACACGAACAGGTTCACCGCGGCGAAGTTGGCGCCCGACGCGGTGGCCGTGTCCAGCAGGGTGATCCGGCCGTTGCGCTCGCCGGGCCGGCCGCCGATCGTGAACGCGACGAGCAGGACGAAGGGCAGGGCCGCGAGGACCGCCCCCATCACCAGGGTGCGGCGGCGCTTGAGCTGGCGGACGAGTTCGACGCGCAGCGGCAGGGTGCGGCGCGCCCGGTACCCGTCCGCCGTCTCGGTCCGCTCCAGGAGCGTGCTCATGCGGAACCTCCGATCAGGGTGAGGAACGCGTCTTCCAGGCGGCGGTGGGGTCCCACCGACGCGACCGGTACTTCGAGGCGGACGAGCTCCACGACCAGGCGCTGTGCGCTGCCGCCGTCGTCGAGGCGGACCAGCAGTCCGTCCTCGGTCGCGACGGCCGAGACCACACCCGGCAGGGCGCCCACCTTCTCGACGACCGGCTCGTCGACGGGTGACCCGGTGCCGATGAGCAGGGTGTCGCCGGAACCGATGATCTCGGACACCGGGCCCGCCTGGACGAGCCGGCCGCGGTCCATGACCACGAGGTGGGTGCAGGTCTGCTCGACCTCGGCGAGGAGATGGCTGGAGACGATGACCGTGCGGCCGGCGGCGGCGTACCGGATCATCACCTCGCGCATCTCCCGGATCTGTGGCGGGTCGAGGCCGTTGGTCGGTTCGTCCAGGATCAGCAGGTCCGGGAGGCCGAGCATGGCCTGGGCGATGGCCAGGCGCTGGCGCATGCCCTGGGAGTAGGTGCGTACCGCGCGGGCCAGCGCGTCACCGAGTCCGGCGATCTCCAGGGCCTCTTCCAGGTGGGCGTCCTCGGGGGGACGTCCGGTGGCCAGCCAGTACAGCTCCAGGTTCTCGCGGCCGGAGAGGTGCGGGAGGAAGCCCGCGCCCTCGACGAACGCGCCGACCCGGGACAGGACCGGCGCACCGGGCCGGATCGCGTGCCCGAAGACGTGGATCTCGCCGTCGTCCGGCGTGATGAGGCCCATGAGCATGCGCAGGGTGGTCGTCTTGCCCGCGCCGTTCGGCCCGAGCAGGCCGAGGACCTGGCCCTTCTCCACGCGGAACGACAGCTCGCGCACCGCGTACCGGTCGGCGGACTTGGCGTAGCGCTTGCTCAGGCCGGTGATCTGGAGCGGGACGTCGGCCAGCCCGGGGTCGGGGGCCGGGGCCGCGGTGCGGCGGCGGCCGGTCACGAGCAGGGCCAGGGCGGCGAGCGCGCCGGCGAGCGGCAGCCACCACACCCAGGCGGGCAGCGGCGTGGCGGCGGTCGTCACGCCGGGGGCCGTGGGCACCCGGAGGTCGCTCCCGAGGGACACCGTGTACGTCGCCGGGGCCGCCGGGGAGGCGTAGCCGAGGTCGGTCGAGGCGAGGACCAGGCGCAGCCGGTGGCCCTTCCGGACCTCGTGGTCGATGGCGGGGAGCGTGAGGGACACGTCCTTGCCGCTCTTCGCGCCCTCGACACGGACCGGGGTGACGAGCTGCGACGGCAGCACCTGCTGGGTGCCGCCGGGGCCGACGTCGTACACCTTCCCGAAGAGGACGGCTTCGCCGCTGCTCGACCGGACGTGCACGGTCACGGTCGGCGAGCCGGTGACCGCCAGGTCGGCGTGGAGCGGCGCGGACTCGAAGCGGGCGTACTGGCCGGGGAAGTCGAGGGAGATCCCGACGCCGAGGGTGGAGAGCTGGGCGAGGCCGCCCGCGCCGCCGAGTCCCGGCAGGGCCGAGATGGCGGGCGGACTGGCGCCCGCCGGGTTCTGGAAGCTCTGTTCGCGGCCGGTGAGCGGGAGGGCGTGCCGGCCGCTGTCCAGGCCCGGGTAGGTGGCGGCGCTCGCGCCGCGCAGCAGGGCGGCGCCGTCGGTGGAGTCGACGCCTCCGGTGCGGGTGACGCGGAAGGCCGGTCCGGTGTCGGCGCCCTTGTCGTCCTTCAGGTAGCGGTCGAACCAGGAGTCGACGCGGGAGGTGACGCGTTCGGTCTCCATGTCGCCGCCGTCGTGCCCGCCGGAGATCCAGTCGACGTCCACGGGTGCGCCGTTGGCCTTGATCGCCCTGGCCATCGCGTCGGCCTGGCCGAGCGGGAAGAGGGAGTCGGACTGGCCCTGGGTGATGAGGGTGGGGACCTTGATGCGGTCGCCGACGGCCGAGGGGCTGCGCTCCTGGAGCAGCTTCACCGCCGCCGCGTCCGGCTTCCCGGACTCCGCGACCCGGTTGTACATCGCGCACAGTTCGGGCTCGAACCGCGCGCAGCCGCCGCCGGAGTTGATGAAGATCCCCGCCCAGAGCTTCTTGAACACGCCGTTCGGGAACAGGGCGTCCGCGAGGTTCCAGTAGGTGATCGAGGGGGCGATGGCGTCGACACGCGGGTCGTCGGCGGCGGCCAGCAGGGAGATCGCCCCGCCGTACGAGGCGCCCGCCACGCCGACGCGGGGGTCGCCGCCGCTGTCGAGCCGGACCTCGGGGCGCCGGGCGAGCCAGTCGATGAGCCGGGAGACGTCGGCGACCTCGCCCTTGGGGTCGTTCAGCCCGATCTTTCCGGTGGACCTGCCGAAGCCGCGCGCGGACCAGGTCAGTACGGCGTATCCGTCGCGGGCGAGCTTCTGCGCCTCGTCGCGTACGTCCGCCTTGCTGCCGCCGAAGCCGTGCGCGAGGAGGACGGCGGGGCGGCGCACGGTGGAGGGGCCGGCGGTGAAGTACGAGGTGTCGATCCGCACTCCGCCGCCCATGGTCATGACGCGGTCGGCGCGGTGCACGGCGGGCGCGTCGTCGGAGGCGACGGCCGTCCAGGTGCCCGCGCCGGCGAGCAGCACGAGGGCCGCGGCGGCGGCCGCCCATCTCCCGCGGGCTCGCGCCGTCGTGCGAGCGGGGAGTTGCCCCCGGCGCGGCCCGCGCGGCCGGGGCAGTCGAAGATCCATGCCTCAACGGTACGGGCGCCCACCGACAACCGGGGCAGCCGCCGGGGTGAACCCGCACCCCTCCCACGGGAGTACGGCACCGGTCCCGCATACCGCGTCCGTGGTACGAACGCCCCATGGAGATCCGCCGCGCCGCCACCGTCGGGGAACTGACCGCCGCCGAGTACCTCTTCGACCGTCCCGTGCGCCCCGAGTGGGCCCGGCGGTTCCTGGACACGCAGGGCCATCACCTGTTCCTGGCCTACGAGGGCGAGGTCCCGGTCGGCTTCGTCAGCGGTGTCGAGACGGTCCATCCCGACAAGGGCGCCGAGATGTTCCTGTACGAGCTGGCGGTGGCCGAGCCGTTCCGGCGGCGCGGCACCGGGCGGGCACTGATCGGCGAACTCGCCGCGCTGGCCCGGGAGCGCGGCTGCTACGGGATGTGGGTGGGGGTGGACACCGGGAACGACGTCGCCCTCGCCACGTACCGCAGCGCGGGTGGCGAGGACGACGGGACGTGCACGGTGGTGACGTGGGACTTCGGCTGAGGCTTCGGCGCGGGGCGGGGCGGGGCGGGGCGGTCCGGCGTTTCCGGGCCGGGCCCGTCCGTACGGGCCGCGTCGTTACGCCTGCGCGTCCTCCGGGATCGACACCAGCCAGCGGGTGTCGCGGCGCGGCCGCAGGTAGAAGGCCCAGTAGAGGGTGGCGACGGCGGTGATGCCGCCGGTCCACACCAGGTAGACCGTCTCCTGCTGGGTGAGGACGTAGGCGAGGACCACGATCAGCAGGATCGGCATCGCGGGCCACAGCGGCATCCGCCAGGCGGGGGTGTGGCGGTGGTGGCCGCGCCGGGCGAGCAGGGCGGCGACCGCGACGAGCAGGTACATGGCGGTCACCGCCACGCCCGTGACGCCGTACAGGGTGTCGAGGTTGACGAAGCAGAGGGCGGCGCCGGGGACGCCCACCAGCAGGGTGGCGACCCAGGGGGAACCGAACCGGCCGAGCTTGGACAGGCCGTTGTTGACCGGCTCGGGCCACGCCTTGTCACGGGCCGAGGCGAACAGGACGCGCGAGTTCTGGATGACCATGACGATGCCCGCGTTGATGATCGCGAGGGCGACGCAGAGGCTGACGAAGGTGCCGACGGCGGAGTTGGACCAGGCCGTGACCATGCTGCTGATGTCGCCGCCGGTGAGCTCCTTGATGTCGGAGGCGCCCATGGTGATGGCGACGACCGGGACCAGGATGACGACCGTGGAGATGGCGAGGGTGGCCAGCACCGTGCGGGCGACGTTGCGCCGTGGGTTCTCCAGTTCCTCGGAGAGGTAGACGGCGGTCGAGAAGCCCTGGGTGGCGAAGAGGGCGATGGCGAGCCCGGAGATGACGAGCATGGCCGTCACGGGGTCGGTGTGCCCGCCGGTACCGGCGACCTGCATGGAAGTGAGGCTGCCCAGGCCGCGGTGGCTGTGCGTGAAGCCGAGCAGGGCCACCAGACCGGCGGCGATGACTTCGAGGACCAGGAAGATGCCGGTGATCCAGGCGTTGGCGCGCAGGTCGAGCAGTCCGGCGAGGGTGGCCAGCAGCATCACTCCGGCGCCGGTCATCGCCGGGTCGAGGTGCACCAACGGGGCGAGGTAGTCGGCTGTGCCGATGGCGATCACCGGCGGGACGATCATGACCACCAGCAGCGACATCACGAAGACGAGCCAGCCCGCGAGCCGTCCGGCCATCGTGGAGACCATGGCGTACTCGCCGCCGGCGCTGGGGATGAGGGTGCCCAGCTCCGAATAGCAGAACGCCACGGCGATACAGAGCAGCGAGCCGATCGCGATCGTGAGGGCGGTCGCGGTGCCGAGTGAGCCGAAGAGGTCGGGTATGACCACGAACAGCGTCGAGGCCGGGGTCACGCAGGACAACGTCAGCAGGGTGCCGCCGACGACGCCGATGGAACGCTTGAGCGTCTTCGGGTTCCCTGTGGCCGTTGGGGCGGAATCCAGGACGGCGGTCTCGACAGGGCGGAGCGTGTCGGTCATGAAGCGGTTCCGATCGACTCGTGCGTCAGGTGTTCGGGCGGGAGCGATATCGCCTCCGGCGGCTCGCGTCGTACTTCTTCTCGTCCGCTCCCGCGCTGATGGAACCTTGACGGAAACCGTTGCGTCAATGGCCGTTCACCTACGGAATCCGCAATCATGAAGCGACGCACGTCACATAACTTTCGTAGGCAGCAACGCCATCGTGTTGCAATCATCAGGGCCATGTGGAATGTGACCATGATTTCGAAGGTCACGATGGTCTGTAACCTGCGTCACCCGGTTCATCCCGATGAACGGGAATCGTTGTGCGGGCGTCAAAAAAACGTGAAGCCGTCCGCATAGCGGACGGCTTCACGGGGTGGTTCCGAAGGGCCTCAGTGGTTGCGCGGGAAGCCCAGGTCGACGCCCGAGGGCGCCTCCGACGGGTCCGGCCAGCGGGTCGTGACGACCTTGCCCCGGGTATAGAAGTGCGTACCGTCGTTGCCGTAGATGTGGTGGTCCCCGAAGAGGGAGTCCTTCCAGCCGCCGAAGGAGTGGTAGCCCACCGGCACCGGGATCGGCACGTTCACGCCGACCATGCCCGCCTCGATCTCCAGCTGGAAGCGGCGGGCGGCGCCGCCGTCCCGGGTGAAGATCGCGGTGCCGTTGCCGAAGGGGGACGCGTTGATCAGCGCCACACCCTCGTCGTAGGTGTCCACGCGCAGCACGCACAGCACCGGGCCGAAGATCTCGTCCTTGTACGCGTCCGCCGTCACCGGCACGCGGTCCAGCAGCGAGAGGCCGATCCAGTGGCCGTCCTCGTACCCGTCGACCGTGTAGCCCGTGCCGTCGAGGACGACCTCGGAGCCCTGGTCGGCGGCACCCTTCACGTACGACGCCACCTTGTCGCGGTGGACGGCCGTGATGAGCGGGCCCATCTCGGAGGCCGGGTCGTTGCCGGGGCCGATCTTGATCTTCTCGGCGCGCTCGCGGATCTTGGCCACCAGCTCGTCGCCGATGGAGCCGACCGCCACGACCGCGGAGATCGCCATGCAGCGCTCGCCGGCCGAGCCGTACGCGGCGGAGACGGCGGCGTCGGCGGCCGCGTCCAGGTCGGCGTCCGGCAGGACCAGCATGTGGTTCTTGGCGCCGCCCAGGGCCTGGACCCGCTTGTGGTTCGCGGCGGCGGTGGTGTGGATGTAGCGGGCGATCGGCGTCGAGCCGACGAAGGACACCGCCTTGACGTCCGGGTGCTCCAGGAGACGGTCGACGGCGACCTTGTCACCGTGCACGACGTTGAAGACACCGTCGGGCAGACCGGCCTCGGCCAGCAGCTCGGCGAGCTTCATGGCGGCCGACGGGTCCTTCTCGGACGGCTTGAGGACGAAGGTGTTGCCGCACGCGATGGCGAGCGGGAACATCCACATCGGCACCATGGCCGGGAAGTTGAACGGCGTGATGCCCGCGACGACACCGAGCGGCTGCCGGATCGACGCCACGTCGACCTTGGAGGCCACCTCGGTCGACAGCTCGCCCTTGAGCTGCACGGTGATCCCGCAGGCCAGGTCGACGATCTCCAGACCGCGCGCGACCTCGCCGAGCGCGTCCGAGTGGACCTTGCCGTGCTCGGCGGTGATCAGCTCGGCGATCGCGTCCCGGTTGGCGTCGAGCAGCGCGCGGAACTTGAACAGGATCGTGGACCGCCTGGCCAGCGAGGACTGACCCCAGGTCGCGTAGGCGTCCTTCGCGGCGGCGACCGCGGCGTCGACCTCCTCGACGCTCGCGAACGCGACCTTCGTGGTCACGGCGCCGGTCGCCGGGTCGGTGACCGGCCCGTACGTACCCGACGCACCCTCGACGGTCTTGCCGGCGATCCAGTGGTCGACGGTCTTCGTCATGGCCATGCACTCCTTCACAGATGGCGGCGTCGGGCGGCGACGTGCCGGTCGTACTCCTCACGTGCCTCGACCGCCGACGATCGGGTCGCGGTCTCGGCCACAGGTACATCCCACCAGGCTTGGGCCGGAGGCGCGCCCGACACTGTGTCTGCCGTTTCGGTCTCCACGTAGACACAAGTGGGAGTGTCCGCCTCGCGCGCCTCGGCCAGGGCCGCCCGCAGGTCACGCACGGTCTTCGCGCGTAGGACCCGCATGCCCAGGCTGGCCGCGTTGGCCGCGAGGTCAACCGGCAGCGGCGCCCCCGTGTACCTGCGGTCCTCGGCGCGGTAGCGGTACGCCGTGCCGTACCGCTCGCCGCCCACGGACTCCGAGAGGCCGCCGATCGATGCGTACCCGTGATTCTGGAGGATGATCACCTTGATCGCGACGCCCTCCTGGACGGCGGTGACGATCTCGGTCGGCATCATCAGATAGGTGCCGTCACCGACCAGCGCCCACACGGGCCGGTCCGGGGCCGCCATCCGCACCCCGATCGCGGCCGGGATCTCGTAGCCCATGCACGAGTAGCCGTACTCGACGTGGTACTGGTCCCGCGACCGCGCCCGCCACAGTTTGTGCAGGTCACCGGGGAGCGAGCCGGCCGCGTTGATCAGGATGTCGTCCTCGGTGACCAGCTCGTCCAGGACGCCGAGGACCTGCGGCTGGGTGGGCCGGATGTCGATGTCCTCGGCCTCGTAGGCCGCGTCGACGCGGTACTCCCAGCGCTCCTTGTCGTCCGTGTACTCGGTGACGTACGCGGGCTCCGCGCGGTGCTTGTGCATCAGCAGCGCCTCGGTGAGCGCCTCCAGACCGGCGCGCGCGTCGGCGATCAGCGGTGTCCCGGCGAGCTTGTGGCCGTCGTACGGAGCGATGTTGAGGTTGAGGAAGCGGACACCCGACGCCTCGAACAGGGTGCCGGAGGCGGTGGTGAAGTCGGTGTAGCGGGTGCCGACGCCGATCACCAGGTCGGCGGTGCGGGCGAGCTCGTCGGCGTTCGCCGTGCCGGTGTGGCCGACGCCGCCGACGTCCTGGGGGTGGTCCCAGCGCAGCGAGCCCTTGCCCGCCTGGGTGGACGCGACGGGGATACGGGTGGCGGAGGCGAGTTCGGCGAGCGCCTCCTCGGCGCGGCTGTGGTGGACGCCGCCGCCCGCGACGATCAGCGGACGCCTGGCCTCGCGGACCGCCGCGACGGCGCGGGCCAGTTCCCCGGCGTCGGCCGCCGGGCGCCGCACGGCCCAGGTCCGCTCGGCGAAGAACTCCTCGGGCCAGTCGTACGCCTCCGCCTGCACGTCCTGGGGCAGTGCGAGCGTGACGGCGCCGGTGTCCACGGGGTCGGTGAGCACGCGCATCGCCTGGAGGGCGGCCGGGATCAGCGCCTCGGGGCGGGTGATCCGGTCGAAGTACTTCGACACCGGGCGCAGGCAGTCGTTGACCGACACGTCCCCGGCGAAGGGGACCTCCAACTGCTGGAGCACCGGGTCGGCCGGGCGCGTCGCGAAGACGTCGCCGGGCAGGAGCAGCACCGGGAGGTGGTTGATCGTGGCGAGCGCGGCGCCGGTGACGAGGTTGGTGGCACCGGGCCCGATGGAGGTGGTGACGGCGTGCGCCGACAGCCGGCCGCACTGACGCGCGTAGCCGACCGCGGCGTGCACCATGGCCTGTTCGTTGCGTCCCTGGTGGTACGGCATCTCGTCGGCGTACTCGACGAGCGCCTGGCCGATACCGGCGACGTTGCCGTGGCCGAAGATGCCCCAGGTGGCGCCGATCAGCCGGCGGCGCGCACCGTCCCGTTCGGTGTACTGCGCGGCCAGGAACCGCACCAGTGCCTGCGCGACCGTCAGCCTCGTCGTCGAGGTCATCGGTATCCCCCTGTGCTCTCTGCGTGTCCCGGGTGGAAGCGGATCCGCCACTCCCTGTCCCCGCCCGGTCCCGCCATGACATTCAGGTAGTACATGGTGTGACCGGGCTGGGCGATGGACGGACCGTGCCATCCATCGGGGACGAGGACGGCATCGCCGGTGCGGACCTCGGCGAGGACGTCCGAACCGCCCTCACGGGAAGGGAATACGCGCTGATAGCCGAAACCGTTCGGGCCGTCGATCTCGAAGTAGTAGATCTCCTCCAGCCTGGACTCGACACCGGGCAGGTGTTCGTCGTGCTTGTGGGGCGGATACGAGGACCAGTTGCCGCCGGGGGTGATCACCTCGACGGCGATGAGCCGGTCGCAGTCGAAGACGTCCGCGGCGGCGAAATTGCGCACCTGGCGGGCGCAGTTGCCGCTGCCGCGGTCTTCGACGGGAACCTCCGGCGCGGGGCCGTAGCGGGCGGGGAGTCGGCGCTCGCACTTCGCTCCTGCCAGGGCGAAGCGGCCTCCCGCGCCGGAGGCGATCTGGGCCCGGGCCTCACGGGGAACGTACGCGAAGTCGGAGACTCCGTCGAACACACTCCGTCTGCCCAGGAGTTGGAACTCTTCCTCTTCCATACCGTCTTTGGTGCGCACGGTGCAGCCGCCGCCGAGCGGGAGCACGATCCACTCACTGTCCCCAGTGGTGAACGTATGGGTGCCGCCGGGGGCCAGTTCCACGATCCGCAGACTGCTGTGGGTCCAGCCGGCCCGTTCGGGGTCGATGTCGAGGGCGTAGTGGGCGTCGGCGGCGGCGCCCTTGGGCACGTACAGCGCGTTGCTCGGACGACTCATGCGGCCCTCACAGAAGTCCTACGGCGGTGTCCACGGCCGCGGCCACATCGCCGTCCGCCGGGTAGAGCAGCGAGCGGCCCACCACCAGGCCCTGCACGGTGGGGAGTTGGAGCGCCCCGCGCCATTTCTCGTACGCGCCCTCCTGGTCCTCGCCGACATCGCCGCCGAGCAGCACGGCCGGCAGTGTCGAGGTCTCCATGACACGGGCCATGTCGTCGGGGTTGTCGGTGACCGGAACCTTCAGCCAGGTGTACGCCGAACTGCCGCCCAGACCAGCGGCTATGGCGATGGACTTGGTGACGGCCTCGGCGCTCAGATCGTTGCTCAGGGTGCCGTCCTCCCGGCGACGGCAGAGGAACGGTTCGACGAAGAGCGGGAGTTGACGCTCGGCCATGGCATCGATCGCCCGGGCGGTGGACTCCAGGGTGCGCAGCGAGCCCGGATCGTCGTAGTCGATGCGCAGCAGCAGTTTGCCCGCGTCGAAACGGAGCCGCTCGATGTCCTGCGGGCGGTACCCGGTGAACCGGTCGTCCAGTTCGAAGGCGGAGCCCGCGAGGCCGCCGCGGTTCATCGACCCGATGACCACCTTGCCGTCGAGGGCGCCCAGCAGCAGCAGGTCGTCGAGTACGTCGGCGGTGGCGAGCACACCGTCGACCCCGGGGCGGGAGAGCGCGAGGCACAGCCGCTCCAGCAGATCGACGCGCCCCGCCATGGCCAGTTTCCGGTCACCGACGGCCAGCATGCCGCGCGCCGGGTGGTCCGCGGCGACGATCATCAGCCGCCCGGAGCCTTCGAGCAGCGGCCTGCGCACCCGCCGCGCGGCGGCCTCCGCGATCGCCTCGGGGTGACGGGCCCGGATCCGGACGAGGGCGGAGACGTCGACAGGGGGCAGGGCGCGCGCGTCGCCGCCCTGCTCGGGGCGGGCGCCGCCGACATGGCCCGCCCTCATCGCACCGCTCCGGCGGCGAGGGCCTGTTCGACCTCGTGCCGGGTGGGCATCGCGGAGGAGCACTCCAGCCGGGAGGCGACGATGGCGCCGGCCGCGTTCGCGTGGCGCATGGTCTTCTCCAGGTCCCAGCCGGCCAGCAGTCCGTGGCAGAGGGAGCCGCCGAACGCGTCTCCCGCGCCGAGGCCGTTGAGTACCTCGACCGGGAGGGGCGGGACCTCGGCGGTGGTGCCGTCGCGATGAACGGCGAGGACGCCCTTGGGGCCCTGCTTCACCACGGCGAGTTCGACCCCGGCTTCGAGGAGGGCGGCGGCGGCGGCGTGCGGCTCGCGTTCCCCGGTGGCGATCTCGACCTCGTCGATGTTGCCGACGGCGACGGTGGCCCGGCGCAGGGCCTCCTTGTAGAAGGGGCGCGCGGAGGCGGGGTCGTGCCAGAACATGGGGCGCCAGTCGAGGTCGAAGACCGTCGTGGCGGACCGGGCCCGGTGGGCCAGGGCGGCGAGGGTGGCCGTGCGGCTCGGCTCCGCGCACAGTCCCGTACCCGTCGCCCAGAAGACACGGGCCTCGCGCACGGCGTCGAGGTCGAGTTCCTGGACCTCGATCTCCAGGTCGGGGGCCTTGGGCTGCCGGTAGAAGTAGAGCGGGAAGTCGTCCGGCGGGAAGATCTCGCAGAAGGTGACAGGGGTCGGCAGTCCGGGGACCGCGGTGACCCAGCGGTCGTCGACGCCGAAGTCGCGCAGCGCCTCGCGCAGATAGGTTCCGAAGGGGTCCGCACCCGTCCGGGTGATGACGGCCGTACGCCGTCCGAGCCGCGCGGCCGCCACCGCGACATTGGTCGCCGAGCCGCCGAGGAACTTGCCGAAGGACGTCACCCTGGCCAGCGGGACCCCCGTCTGCAAGGGGTAGAGGTCCACGCCGATCCGCCCCATGGTGATCAGCTCGTACGCCATCGAGTTCCCTTCCCGCGGTCCCTGCGGCTGCCCCCAGGTCTAGTGCCGCGCGCGAAGCCTGTCAACGTTTTGTCCAGACATTCGGACGACGCTTGACACCTCTCCGGGGCCGTCCGAAGCTGGCGGCCATGACGTCGTTGCCACCTCAGTCATCGCCGCGGTCACAGCCCGAGCCCTCGCCGAAGCCGTCACCGCGGTCGTCACCTCCGTCCTCACTGTCCCGCATCCGGATCGGTTCGGCTCCCGACTCCTGGGGCGTCTGGTTCCCCGACGACCCCCGGCAGGTCCCCTGGCGGAGCTTCCTCGACGAGGTCTCCGGGTCCGGCTACGAGTGGATCGAGCTCGGCCCGTACGGCTACCTCCCCACCGACCCGGACGTCCTGCGGGAGGAGACCGAGCGGCGCGGGCTCGGCGTGTCGGCCGGGACCGTCTTCACCGGGCTGCACCGGGGTCCCGACGTGTGGGAGTCCACCTGGGCGCACGTCTCGGACATCGCGGCGCTCACCCAGGCGATGGGCGCCGGGCATCTGGTCGTCATCCCGGCCTTCTGGCGCGACGACAAGACCGGCGCGGTGCTGGAGGACAGCAGGCTGACGCCGACCCAGTGGCGCCATCTGACCGCCCAGACCGAACGGCTCGCCCACGAGGTGCGCGAGCGCTACGGCCTGCGGATCGTCGTCCATCCGCACGCCGACACGCACATCGACAGCGAGGAGAACGTCACGCGGTTCCTCGACGCGACCGACTCCTCGCTGGTGTCGCTGTGCCTGGACACGGGCCACTACGCCTACTGCGGCGGCGACAGCGTCAAGCTCATCGAGACGTACGGAGAACGCATCGGCTATCTCCACCTCAAGCAGGTGGACCCGCTGGTACTGGCCCGGGTACGCGCCGAGGAGGTGCCGTTCGGGCCCGCCGTCGCACGCGGTGTGATGTGCGAACCGCCGTCCGGCGTACCGGCGCTGGAGCCCGTCCTGGCCGCCGCCCAGAACCTCGGCGTCGAGCTGTTCGCGATCGTCGAGCAGGACATGTACCCGTGCCCGCCGGACAAGCCGCTGCCGATCGCCCGGCGCACCCGGGCGTTCCTGAGGTCCTGCGGGGCGTGAGCACCGCAGGGGCCGTGGAGGCCGTGGAGGCCGTGGAGGCCGTGGAGGCCGTGGAGGCCGTGGAGGCCGTGGAGGCCGTGGAGGCCGTGGAGGCCGTGGAGGCCGTGGAGGCCGTGGAGGCCGTGGGCGGAGGATCCGTCGAGTGCTCGGCGGGTCGCCCGTCCCTCGGCGGCCAATGCGTCACTCGTGTCACAAAAAACACCCCTGTGTCACACATGTCGCGTGTACGCGGGTCTTGCGTCACACCCGGTCGACAGCCACTGCCCAGTGCTCACTCTGCGTCGTTCACCGGGCACACGCTTTGTGATCACCAGCGCAGCGCCCGGCTCCCCCGTACGGCCGCCCCAGGCCGCCGCCGCGGTGCGCGCAGGGAGGTGCCACTCATGACCGACCGCAGGCTCTGGTCGTACAAGGAGATCGCCGCGCACATCAAGGTGCAGGCGGACACCGTGCGGTCCTACCGCAAGCACGGGCTGCTGCCGCCGCCCGACCACGTCGAGGGCGGAAAGCCCTACTGGTACGCCGACACGGTCCGTGCCTGGGTCGCCGCCCGCCCGGGAAACCGGGGCCGCAGAGACGCCTGACCCGATCCCGACGACCGGTGCCCCACCCGGGTGGGGCACCGCGGGGCCGTCCGGCCCCCGCGCGCATGCGGACCCGGCCCCCGCCACGGCCGGACGGCCCTCACCCCCACGGCTCGATGACCGTCACCCCCGACCCCGGCGCCGATCCCATGGCGGCCAGGGCGGCGGGCGCCGCGTCCAGGGTGATCGTGGACGTCACGAGGAGATCGGGGCGCAGGACACCGGCCCGGACCAGCTCCAGCATGGCCGGGTAGGCGTGCGCCGCCATTCCGTGGCTGCCGAGGAGTTCGAGTTCGAGACCGATCACCCGGGCCATCGGGACCGGGGTGGTCCCGGCCGGTGAGGGCAGCAGACCGACCTGGACGTGCCGGCCGCGCCGGCGCAGACCGTCGACCGAGGCCGCGCAGGTGGCGGGTGAACCGAGGGCGTCCAGCGACAGATGCGCGCCGCCGCCGGTCAGCTCACGGACCGCCCGCGCCGGGTCGGCCACGACGGAGGCGTCCACGCACTCCGCCGCCCCGAACCTCCGTGCCAGGTCCAGCGCCGTGGGCGACACGTCGACGGCCACGACCCGGGCCCCGGACGCCGCCGCGATCATCACCGCCGAGAGGCCGACCCCGCCGCAGCCGTGCACCGCGACCCACTCCCCCGCCGCCACCCTCCCCTGCGCGACCACCGCGCGGAACGCCGTGGCGAACCGGCAGCCCAGCGAGGCCGCCGTCGCGAAGGACAACTCCGGCGGCACCGCGATCAGGTTGACCTCGGCGTGGTCGAGCGCCACGTACTGGGCGAAGGAGCCCCAGTGCGTGAACCCCGGCTGGGTCTGCCGCTCGCACACCTGCTGGTCGCCCGCCGCGCACGCCGGGCAGCTTCCGCAGGCGCAGACGAACGGGACGGTGACCCGGTCGCCCGGTCGCCATCCGGTCACCCGGGCGCCCACCGCCTCGATCACCCCGGCGAGTTCGTGGCCCGGCACGTGCGGCAGCGTGATGTCCGGGTCGTGGCCCATCCAGCCGTGCCAGTCGCTCCGGCACAGCCCGGTGGCCTCGACCCGCACCACCACCCCGTGTTCCGCGGGCTCCGGGTCCGCGACGTCCCGGACCTCGGCCGGCTCCCCGTACCGCTCGAACACCACTGCCCGCATCGGCTCCCGCCCTCCGCTCGGAGATCAGCTTCCGCCGCGAACGCTAGCCGCGGACCTCGGCCCTGTCCCGGCCGGGCTCCTCCCCCGGCACCGGCTCCGCGTCCTGCCCCGGCACCTCGTCCGCGTCCGGCGCCCGGTCCGGCCCCGATGCCCGGTCCCGTGACTGGTCCTGCCCGGGTGTCAGGTCCCGTTCCGGTGCCCCGTCCGGGACCGTCCCCGCGGCCGCCGCCGGGGCGGCCCCCTCGCTGAGTCCGAAACGGTCATGGAAGCGTCGCAGCGGTCCCGGCGCCCACCAGGTGGCCCGGCCGGTCAGGCGCATGACCGCCGGGACCAGCAGGCTGCGGACGACCATCGCGTCCATCAGCACGGCGAGAGCCACGCCCAGTCCGAGCATCTTGGTGTTGGCGACCCTGGAGGTGCCGATGGCGACCATCACCACCGCGAGGATGACCGCGGCGGCGGTGATCAGCCCACCGGTGCGCTGGAGCCCGAAACGGACCGCCTCCCGGTGGTCGCCGGTGTGGTCGTACTCCTCCTTGATGCGCGAGAGAAGGAAGACGCCGTAGTCCATGGAGAGGCCGAAGGCGACGCAGAACATCAGGACCGGGAGGGTCGTCTCGATCGAACCGGAACTGGTGAAGTCGAGGAGGCCGGAGAGATGGCCGTCCTGGAAGACCCAGACCACGGCACCGAACATCGCCGTCAGGCTCAGCGCGTTGAGCAGCACCGCCTGGACCGGGATCAGCACACTGCCGGTCAGCAGGAACACCAGGAGCAGCGTGACGATCGCGATGAACGCGGCCGCCCACGGGAGCCGGTCGGCTATCGCGTGCTTGGAGTCGACCAGGACGGCCGCCGTGCCGGTCACGGAGGTGCCGAACGGAGCGTCCGCCGCCCGGAGTTCACCCACCAGCCGCTGGGCGCCCTCGTCCACGGCCTCGCCCTTGGGCAGCACCGAGAAGTACGCGGCGTCGCCCTTCACCAGGGGCCCGTCCACGCGCAGCACCTCGGGCAGCGCGGCGATCCGCTCCCGGTAGCCGGCGTACTGGGTCTCCGTGGCCGCGCCTTCGGCCAGGACCTCCAGAGCGCCGCCGGGGCTGCCGGGGAAGCCGTCGCGGATGTGCTGCTGGACGATGTGCGACTCCGCGCCCGAGGGCAGCTGCCGGTCGTCTGCCGTGCCGAACTTCACGCCGAGGAAGGGCAGTCCGAGGACGATGAGGCCGGCCGTGGTGGCCACGGCGAAGAGCGGCGCCCTGCGCATCACGAGGGAGGCCATGCGCCCCCAGAGGGCCCCGCCGTCGGCCTGTTCCGGCCTTCCGCGCCGGAACAGGCGCCGCAGATCGAGGGAGTTGACCCGGTCGCCGAGGAGCATCAGCGCCGCGGGGAGCAGGATCAGGGCGGCGGCCGCGGCCAGCAGCACGACGGCGATGCCCGCGTAGGCGAAGGAGCGCAGGAAGTACTGCGGGAAGACCAGCATCGCGGCCAGGGACACGGCGACCGTGAGGGAGGAGAAGAGCACCGTGCGCCCCGCCGTGCGCAGGGTGGTGCCGACCGCGGTGCGCGGTGGGGCACCGGTGGCCAGTTCCTCGCGGAACCTGCGGACGATGAACAGGGCGTAGTCGATGGCGAGACCGAGGCCGAGGGCCGTCGTCAGGTTCATCGCGAAGACCGAGACGTCCGTGACCTCGGTCAGTCCCCGCAGTACGGCGTTGGTGCCGAGGATCGCGATGATGCCGACCCCGAGCGGGAGCAGGGCCGCGACGGCGCTCCCGAAGACCATGACCAGCAGCAGGAGGGTCACCGGAAGGGCGATCATCTCGGCCCGGGTCAGGTCCTCCTTGATGGTCGTCTGCATCTCGTGCCGCACGGCGACCGGTCCGCCGACCTCGACCTCGACGGGGCCGCTCTTCCCGCGGTAGGAGGGTGCGAGGCGGTCCAGGGTGTCGGCCGCGGCGGTCTCGTCGCCGGTGATCCGGGCGGCGATGAGCGCCTCGTGGCCGTCACGTGCCTTCAGCGCCGGCGATCCGGACTGCCAGTAGGAGCCGACGCCCGTGACGCCGTGCTCGGCGGCCAGACGGGCGGCTATGCGCTTGGCCTCGGCGGCGACCGAGGGGTCGTCGACCGAGGCCCCGCCCGCGTCGAGCAGAAGCAGCAGATTGGGCTGCGAGGCGGGGAACTCCCGCTCCAGCGCCTTGGTCGCGTACGTCGACTGGGCGGTCGGGTCCTCCCAGCCGCCGCTGCCCAGCCGGTCCGCGACCCCGCTGCCGGCGACCACGGCGAGCGCGGTCAGCAGCAGGGCGACGAGCAGCGAGAGCCGCGGCCGCGCGGTCACGAACCGGGTCCATCCGCCGAGCCGCGCGTCCCCGTCCGGGCTCGCGCCCGCACCCGCGCCCGAGCCCGTATCCGAACCCGTATCCACGCCGGTACTCCCACCCGGGCTCGCGCCCGCGCCCCCGTCCGAGCCCTCGTCGGGCCCCGCCCCGGGTCCGGCGTCCGCGCCGTTGACTTCGGACATGATGCGGTGTCCCCTTCACCGTGACCCGATGACCCGCATCCGTGCAGGCATCATGGATCGCCCATTGCCATAGAATGGCAAACACGAGTCAGCGCTCGCGTTTCTCAAGAATGCGAGCGACCACTCGTGTTTGTCAATCGCGTCCCGAGAAGCTGGGGATATCCCGTGCCCGAGAAGCAGCAGACCGAGGAGTCGCCGACGCGGCAGCAGCGCGCCGAAGAGAAGCCGCGCCGCCGTCAGGCCCGCGGTGAGCGCCGCATCGCCCAGCTCCTGGAGGCGGCGGCCTCGGTGTTCTGCCAGTCCGGCTACACGGCCGCCAGCACCAACGCCATCGCCCGCGAGGCGGGCGTCTCACCCGGCACGCTCTACCAGTTCTTCCCGAACAAGGAGGCCATCGCGGTCGGCCTCAGCGACCAGTTGCTGGAGCACTGGGCCAGGTCGCACGGACAGGCACTCACCCCGGAGAACATCGGCCTCCCACTGGACCGCATGCTCGACGCGGTCCTCGACCCGCTGATCGCGTTCAACGTCGAGAACCCGGCCTTCGCCGTCCTGATGCACGGCCCCGACGTCCCGGGAGCGATCATCGAGGAGATCGGCACCGTGCACTGCACCCTCCTCGCCCGCGTCGAGGAGATGATCGCGACCCGCCTGCCGGACCTCCCGCCCGACGAGCGCACCCGCACGGCGAACATGACGCTCCACCTCTTCAAGGCCGGCCTCACCCTGGTCATGTCCCATGAGGGCGCCGAACGGGACGCCTACATCGCGGAGCTGAAGACGGTCATGCACCGCTATCTGGAACCGCTCCTCGAAGGCGGGCGGCCCGCGGGCCGCTGAGCCGCGCCGTACCGCGACGACACCAGCACTCGGGCCGGAGTCAGCGGCGAGGGCACCCCGGGCCCGTGCCCCCGGACCGCACCAACCCCGCCGCCGCACCCCCGGATCACCCCCGCACCCCGCCGCACCCCCGGATCACCGCCGGCCGCCGGAAGCGCCGCCTCCGTACCGGGTCGGCCGCCGCGGCGCGCCGCCGGGCGGAACCACCTCCTCGCGCCGCCCCCGCCGGGCGGCCCACTCCTCACCGGATTCGCCGCGACGCCCTGAGCACGCGCGGCGGCGCGCCGTGGTCCCGCTTGGATAAATACCCCCTAGGGGTATAGTCTGGTGAACATCGGGGAGAACCCTGGGTTCCCGGGGATCCCTCCCGCACACGCACGCAACGGACGCCTCGACGAGGAGTAACGCCATGACCGCCCAGACCGGCACCCCGGGTTCCGTCACCACCGTCTACCAGGTGAGCGGCATGAGCTGCGGACACTGTGAAGGCTCCGTCAGCGGCGAGATCTCCCGGATCCCCGGCGTGAGCTCGGTGAAGGCCGTCGCCTCGACCGGCGAGATCACCGTCGTCTCCGAGGCCGCGCTCGACGAGAGCGCCGTCCGCGCCGCCGTGGACGAGGCGGGCTTCGAGCTCGCCGGCCAGGCCTGAGCGGAAACCCAGCAGCTCTTCTCCTCCGCACCGGGCCGTGCCGACCGGCTGATACCGGCTCCGCGCGGCCCGGCTCATTCCTGGAGCCGGACCATGACCACCGCAGCACCCGAGACGCCCATAGGCGCGACCTCGGACGTCGAACTCTCCATCGGCGGGATGACCTGCGCCTCCTGCGCGGCCCGCGTCGAGAAGAAGCTCAACCGCATGGACGGCGTCACCGCCACCGTCAACTTCGCGACGGAGAAGGCCAAGGTCTCCTACCCCGAGGGGGTACGGGTCGCCGATCTGATCGCCACCGTGGTCAAGACGGGCTACACCGCCGAGGAGCCCCCGCCGCCCGCGCCGCCCGAGGAGGCGGCACCGCCCGTCGCCGACGATCCCGAGACCGCCGCCCTGCGCGAACGGCTGACCGTCTCCGCACTGCTCGCCCTGCCCGTCGTCCTCATGTCGATGATCCCGGCCCTGCAGTTCGACAACTGGCAGTGGCTCTCCCTGACGCTCGCCGCGCCCGTCGTGGTCTGGGGCGGGCTGCCCTTCCACCGGGCCGCCCTGACGAACGCGCGGCACGGCGCGGCCACCATGGACACCCTCGTCTCGGTCGGCACCCTCGCGGCGTTCGGCTGGTCCCTGTGGGCACTGTTCTTCGGCGACGCGGGAATGCCGGGCATGCGGCACGGCTTCGAGTTCACCGTCTCCCGTACGGACGGGGCCTCCACGCTGTACCTGGAGGTCGCCGCGGGCGTCATCGCGTTCATCCTGCTCGGCCGCTTCCTGGAGGCCCGCTCCAAGCGGCGCGCGGGAGCGGCGCTGCGGGCGCTGATGGAACTCGGCGCCAAGGACGTCCTGGTCCTGCGGGACGGCCGTGAGGTCCGCATCCCGGTGGCGCGGCTGACGGTCGGCGACTGCTTCGTCGTACGGCCAGGCGAGAAGATCGCTACCGACGGGACCGTCGTCGAGGGCGCGTCGGCCGTGGATGCGTCCATGCTGACCGGCGAGTCGGTGCCGGTGGACGTGAGCGTCGGGGACACCGTCACGGGTGCGACCGTGAACGCCGGGGGCCGGCTCGTCGTCGAGGCCACCCGGATCGGCGCGGACACCCAGCTCGCCCGGATGGCCCGGCTCGTCGAGGACGCCCAGAACGGCAAGGCCGAGGTTCAGCGCCTCGCCGACCGCGTCTCCGGGGTCTTCGTGCCCGTCGTGCTGCTGATCGCCCTCGGCACCTTCGCGGCCTGGATCGCGGTCACCGGGGACACCGTCGCGGCCTTCACCGCCGCCGTCGCGGTGCTGATCATCGCCTGCCCGTGCGCGCTCGGCCTGGCCACCCCGACCGCCCTGATGGTCGGCACCGGCCGCGGCGCCCAGCTCGGCATCCTCATCAAGGGGCCCGAGGTCCTGGAGTCCACGCGCCGGGTCGACACCGTCGTCCTGGACAAGACCGGCACGGTGACGACGGGACGCATGAGCCTGCACGAGGTGTACGTCGCCGACGGCATCACCGAGGAAGACGTCCTGCGGCTCGCCGGAGCCCTGGAACACGCCTCCGAGCATCCGGTTGCCCGCGCGATCGCGGCAGGCGCTCAGGAGCGCACCGGTGGCCTTCTGGCGCCGGACCGCTTCGAGAACGTGCCGGGCCTCGGCGTACGCGGACGGGTGGACGGCCACGACGTCACCGTCGGCCGGTTCCCGGGCGCGCTCCCCGGGACGCTTGCGGACGCGAAGAACAGGGCCGAGGCGGCGGGCCGTACGGCCGTCGTCGTCGCCCTGGACGGCAAGGCTGCGGGTGTCATGACCGTCGCCGACACGGTCAAGGAGACCAGCGCCGAGGCCGTACGGGCGCTGCGCGCCCTCGGGCTCACGCCGATGCTGCTGACCGGGGACAACCGGGCGGTCGCCGAGGCCGTGGCGCGGGCTGTGGGCATCGACCCGTCCGACGTGATCGCCGAGGTGCTGCCCGAGGACAAGGTCGCCGTGGTCCAGCGGCTCCAGCGGGAGGGGCGGACCGTCGCCATGGTCGGCGACGGGGTGAACGACGCGGCGGCGCTCGCCACCGCGGATCTGGGCCTCGCGATGGGCACGGGGACGGACGCGGCGATCGAGGCGAGCGATCTGACGCTCGTGCGCGGGGATCTGCGGGTGGCCGCGGACGCGATCCGGCTGGCGCGAAGCACTCTGTCGACGATCAGGGGAAATCTGGTCTGGGCCTTCGGCTACAACGTGGCGGCGCTTCCGCTGGCCGCCGCGGGCCTGCTCAACCCCATGATCGCGGGAGCGGCGATGGCCTTCTCGTCGGTCTTCGTGGTCACGAACAGCCTTCGACTCAGAGCATTCGCGTGACGACGGACCGGGAGTCCCCCTAGAGTCCAACGCGAGCCTCACATAAGCTCTTCACAAGGCTCGCGCATCTTCCTTACGCTTGGTCCTCGATTCCCATACCGGGTCTCTTGCCTATCTTCAGGACATATGCAAGAGACTCAGATCACAGTGATGTGAACGTAACCACCGAAGGGGTTCGTCAGTCTAAGTTGGCGATGTCAGAAGCGTCTTGGGGGGCGTGACTGGCATCTGGGGATGTCTTGGGGGACGTTCCCGGAAATTGCGTCGCCGGGGCACGTACAGCGGGGAGCTTTGAGCGGCCCTCCCGATCCGTACGCGTCCCGGCAGATCGCACACCGCACCACCGCAGTACGGCGAGTTCGGCTCGCCCGGTACACCGCCGGCTCGCGCCGGCACACAGCGATTCAGGCGCTGTCCCACAGACGCCCGGCCGGATCCCGTGGGGGGAATCCGCACCGGGACAAGGAAAGCGCCCTGACTGCCGGCCCGTGGGGGGACCAGTAGCAGGGCGCTTTCCGTTTTTTTCTGCCTCGATACAAGCTCACCGGGCCCCGTGTCACGGAGCCCGGTGGTCGTGTGTGAGTGTCAGCGACCCTCGACCGGCACGAAGTCGCGCTCGACGACACCCGTGTAGATCTGGCGCGGGCGGCCGATGCGGGAGCCGGGCTCCTTGATCATCTCGTGCCACTGGGCGATCCAGCCCGGCAGCCGGCCAAGAGCGAACAGGACCGTGAACATCTCGGTCGGGAAGCCCATGGCCCGGTAGATCAGACCCGTGTAGAAGTCGACGTTCGGGTAGAGGTTGCGCGAGACGAAGTACTCGTCGGAGAGCGCGTGCTCCTCCAGCTTGAGCGCGATGTCCAGCAGCTCGTCGGACTTGCCGAGAGCGGAGAGGACGTCGTGCGCGGCCGCCTTGATGATCTTCGCGCGCGGGTCGAAGGACTTGTACACCCGGTGGCCGAAGCCCATCAGGCGGACGCCGTCCTCCTTGTTCTTCACCTTGCGGATGAAGGAGTCGACGTCGCCGCCGTTGGCCTTGATGCCCTCGAGCATCTCCAGGACGGACTGGTTGGCGCCGCCGTGCAGCGGGCCCCACAGCGCGGAGATGCCGGCGGAGATCGAGGCGAACATGTTCGCCTGCGACGAGCCGACCAGACGCACGGTGGAGGTCGAGCAGTTCTGCTCGTGGTCCGCGTGCAGGATCAGCAGCTTGTCCAGCGCGGAGACGACCACCGGGTCGAGCTCGTACTCCTGCGCGGGGACCGAGAAGGTCATGCGCAGGAAGTTCTCGACGTACCCGAGGTCGTTGCGCGGGTAGACGAAGGGGTGGCCGATCGACTTCTTGTACGCGTACGCCGCGATCGTCGGCAGCTTGGCGAGCAGCCGGATCGTGGAGAGGTTGCGCTGCTTCTCGTCGAACGGGTTGTGACTGTCCTGGTAGAAGGTCGACAGCGCCGAGACGACCGACGACAGCATCGCCATCGGGTGGGCGTCGCGGGGGAAGCCCCTGTAGAAGTTCTTGACGTCCTCGTGCAGCAGGGTGTGCTGCGTGATTTCGTTCTTGAAGGTGGAGAGCTCGTCGACGTTCGGGAGCTCACCGTTGATCAGCAGGTAGGCCACCTCCAGGAAGGTGGAACGCTCGGCCAGCTGCTCGATCGGGTAGCCACGGTAGCGGAGGATGCCCTGCTCACCGTCGAGATAGGTGATCGCGGATTTGTAGGCGGCGGTATTGCCGTACCCACTGTCCAGCGTCACCAGACCGGTCTGGGCGCGGAGCTTGCCGATGTCGAAGCCCTTGTCGCCGACGGTGCTGTCGATCACCGGGTAGGTGTACTCGCCATCGCCGTACCGCAGTACTACAGAGTTGTCGCTCACGTCATCCCTCACCGACGTTGTGCCTCTTCTTCGAGGTGCCCTGACTGTCTCTACCATCCCCCATTTGGCCCTGGAGAGTGCACTCGGGGTCGACCATTGGGCCTATCGGCGGCACTCAGTGCCGCCAACCTGCTCATCCTGCCCCGTTCGTTCCACATCTGGAAGTGCTCTGTGACCTTCATGACTCGTTTGATCGATCATTTTTTGTGATGGACCGCTTCCCGCGCCCGAAAGGCCCCGTTCAGTGGTCGAACGGGCCGGTTCGCCGCGCGAGGAGGCGGTGGCTCACGAGCCGGACAGCCGGAAGTCCAGGGCCGTGCACCGGCGTCCCGCGGACACCGTACGCACCGCCTGGCCTATCGCCTTGCGCGAACCGACGAGGACGACCAGCTTCTTGGCCCGGGTGACCGCCGTGTAGAGCAGATTGCGCTGGAGCATCATCCAGGCGCCCGTGGTCACGGGGATCACCACCGCCGGGTACTCGCTGCCCTGGGAGCGGTGGATGGTCACCGCGTAGGCGTGGGCCAGCTCGTCCAGTTCGTCGAACTCGTACGGCACCTCCTCGTCCTCGTCCGTGCGCACCGTCAGGCGCTGCTCGACCGGATCGAGGGAGGTGACGACGCCCACGGTGCCGTTGAAGACGCCGTTCTCGCCCTTGTCGTAGTTGTTGCGGATCTGGGTGACCTTGTCGCCGACCCGGAAGACCCGGCCGCCGAGCCGCTTCTCGGCGAGGTCCGGGCGGCCGGGGGTGATGGCCTGCTGGAGCAGTCCGTTCAGATGGCCCGCGCCGGCCGGGCCCCGGTGCATGGGCGCGAGGACCTGGATGTCCCGCCGGGGGTCGAGGCCGAACCTGGCCGGAATCCGCCGGGCCGCCACGTCCACGGTGAGCCGCCCGGCCTCCTCGGTGTCGTCCTCGACGAAGAGGAAGAAGTCCTTCATGCCGTCGGTGAGCGGGTGCTGCCCGGAGTTGATCCGATGCGCGTTGGTCACCACCCCGGACTGCTGGGCCTGGCGGAAGACCTTGGTGAGGCGCACCGCCGGAACCGGGCCGCGGTCGGCGAGCAGATCGCGCAGCACCTCGCCCGCGCCGACGCTGGGAAGCTGGTCGACATCGCCGACGAAGAGCAGATGGGCCCCCGGGGGCACCGCCTTGACCAGCTTGTTGGCGAGCAGCAGGTCGAGCATGGAGGCCTCGTCCACGACGACCAGGTCGGCGTCGAGCGGCCGGTCCCTGTCGTAGGCCGCGTCCCCGCCCGGCTTGAGCTCCAGGAGCCGGTGCACGGTGGAGGCCTCGGCCCCGGTCAGTTCGGCGAGGCGCTTGGCGGCACGGCCTGTGGGCGCGGCGAGAACGACCTTGGCCCCCTTGGCGCGGGCCAGCTCCACGATCGAGCGGACCGTGAACGACTTGCCGCAGCCCGGACCTCCGGTGAGCACGGCGACCTTCTCGGTGAGCGCGAGCCGGACCGCCGCCTCCTGCTCGGGGGCCAGCTCCGCGCCCGTACGTCCCCTCAGCCAGGCCAGTGCCTTGTCCCAGGCCACGTCGTGGAAGCCGGGCATCCGGTCCCGGTCGCTGCGCAGCAGCCGCAGCACCTGCGTGGAGAGCGAGAGCTCGGCACGGTGGAAGGGGACCAGGTAGACGGCCGTCACCGGCTCGCCGCCGTCCGGGCCCGGAACCCTCTCCCGTACGACACCTGGGTCCTCGCCCTCCTCCGCGGGGGCCGCCAGCTCGGCCAGGCACTCGATGACCAGGCCCGTGTCGACCTGGAGCAGCTTCACCGCGTCCGCGATCAGCCGCTCCTCGGGGAGATAGCAGTGGCCCTGGTCGGTGGACTGCGACAGGGCGTACTGAAGGCCCGCCTTGACGCGCTCCGGGCTGTCGTGAGGGATGCCGACGGACTGGGCGATCTTGTCCGCGGTGAGGAAGCCGATGCCCCAGACGTCGGACGCCAGGCGGTAGGGCTGGTTCTTCACGACCGAGATCGACGCGTCGCCGTACTTCTTGTAGATGCGGACCGCGATGGAGGTGGACACCTCGACGGTCTGGAGGAAGAGCATGACCTCCTTGATCGCCTTCTGCTCCTCCCAGGCGTCGGCGATCCGCCCCGTGCGCTTGGGGCCGAGTCCCGGGACCTCGATGAGCCGCTTCGGCTCCTCCTCGATGATCCGCAGGGTGTCGAGGCCGAAGTGCTGGGTGATGCGGTCGGCGAAGACCGGGCCGATGCCCTTGACCAGACCGGAGCCGAGATAGCGGCGGATGCCCTGGACGGTGGCGGGGAGCACCGTCGTGTAGTTCTCCACCGTGAACTGCTTGCCGTACTGCGGGTGGGAGCCCCAGCGGCCCTCCATCCGCAGGGACTCGCCGACCTGGGCGCCGAGCAGCGAGCCGACGACGGTGAGCAGATCGCCGGCGCCGCGCCCGGTGTCGACCCGGGCGACCGTGTAGCCGTTCTCCTCGTTCGCGTAGGTGATGCGTTCGAGCACGCCTTCCAGCGTGGCCAGTCGCCGCTCACCTGCCTGGGCGGCCCCCGCCTGATCGGTCATGATCCGAAGGTACCGTCCGCCTCCGACAACGCTCCGGGGCTGTGGACAACTCACCCGGTCGTGGGGCGCGAAAGTCTTCGAGGGGCCCGGTCCGTCGACCGGGCCCCTCGGTTTCCCCTCCCGTATCAGAACCCCCGCGATCCCCCCGGATCCCCCTCCAAAGGTCCTGATGCCACGTACGACCCGCGAGGCCGGGGAAGGGTTGCACGGACTTCGGAAGATTTTTTATCCGGCGTGCTCCACGAACCGTGCCGCCGTCTCGGCCAGCACCTCGCGGCCGTCCCGGGCCCACAGCGCGTCGTTGAAGAGTTCGACCTCGATGGGCCCGGTGTACCCCGCCGCCTCGACCAGGGCCCGCCACGCGCGCAGGTCGACCGAACCGTCTCCGAGCTGGCCGCGGCCGTTGAGGACGCCCTCGGGAAGCGGGGTGGTCCAGTCGGCGAGCTGGAAGGTGTGGATGCGGCCCCCGGCTCCCGCGCGGGCGATCTGGGCGGGGGCCGTGTCGTCCCACCAGAGGTGGTAGGTGTCGACGGTGACGCCCACCTGGTCCGCGGGGAAGCGTTCCGCGAGGTCGAGTGCCTGGGCGAGGGTGGAGACCACGCAGCGGTCGGCCGCGTACATGGGGTGGAGCGGTTCGACGGCCAGCCGCACACCGCGGGAGGCGGCGTACGGGCCCAGCTCGCCGAGCGCGTCGGCGATGCGCTCCCGGGCGCCGTGCAGGTCCTTCGAGCCGGGCGGCAGACCGCCGGAGACCAGGACGAGGGTGTCGGTGCCGAGGGTGGCTGCCTCGTCGACGGCGGCCCGGTTGTCGTCCAGGGCGCGCTGCCGCTCCCCCGGGTCGATCGCGGTGAGGAAGCCGCCCCGGCACAGGGTGGTGACGGTCAGGCCCGCGTCGTGGACGAGTTTCGCGGTGGCGCCGAGGCCGTACGCCCGCACGGGCTCGCGCCAGAGGCCGACGCCCGGGACTCCCGTCTCCAGGCAGGCTTCGACCAGTTCGGGCATCGACAACTGTTTGACCGTCATCTGGTTGACGGAGAAGCGGGCGAGACTGCTCATGGGGTCACTCCGTCACTCCGTACAGGGCGAGCAAGGTCCTCATCCGGGTTTCGGCCTGTCGCGGGTCCGGGAACAGGCCCAGTCCGTCGGCCAGTTCGTAGGCGCGCGCGAGATGGGGAAGCGAGCGCGCCGACTGGAGGCCGCCCACCATCGTGAAGTGCTCCTGGTGGCCGGCGAGCCAGGCCAGCAGGACGACGCCCGTCTTGTAGAAGCGGGTCGGGGGTTGGAAGAGATGCCGGGACAACTCGACCGTGGGGTCGAGGAGTTCGCGGAAGCCCTTGACGTCGCCGGTGTCCAGGACCCGTACGGCCTGCGCGGCGAGGGGACCGAGCGGGTCGAAGACGCCGAGCAGCGCGTGGCTGAAGCCCCGTTCGTCGCCCGCGATCAGTTCGGGGTAGTTGAAGTCGTCGCCGGTGTAGCAACGGACGCCGTCCGGGAGGCGGCGGCGCAGTCCGACCTCCCGACGGGGGTCCAGCAGGGAGACCTTGACGCCGTCCACCTTGTCGGGGTGGGCCGCGATCACCTCCAGGAACACCTCCGTCGCCGCGTCCAGGTCGTCCGATCCCCAGTAGCCCTCCAGGGCGGGGTCGAACATCGGGCCCAGCCAGTGCAGGACCACCGGGTCGGCGGCCTGGCGCAGGAGGTGGCCGTAGACGTCGAGGTAGTCCTCGGGTCCGGCGGCGGTCGCGGCGAGCGCGCGGGAGGCCATCAGGATCGCCTGCGCGCCCGACTCCTCGACGAGGGCGAGCTGTTCCTCGTAGGCGGCCCGTACCTCGTGCAGTGTGGCCGGGCCCGTGAGCTGGTCCGTGCCCGCACCGCAGGCGATCCTGCCGCCGACCGCCCTGGCCTCGGCCGCGGACCGGCGCACGAGTTCGGCCGCCCCGGCCCAGTCGAGGCCCATCCCCCGCTGGGCGGTGTCCATCGCCTCGGCGACCCCGAGGCCGTGCGACCACAGATGGCGCCGGAAGGCGAGCGTGGCGTCCCAGTCGACGGCGGCGGGCGAGTCGGGCGAGACGTCCGCGTACGGGTCGGCGACGACATGCGCGGCGGAGAAGACCGTACGGGAGGCGAGGGGTTCGCCCGCCGGGGCGATGGCGAGGGGCTCGGTGCGCGGCTCGTGGATTCGCAACCGGCCGTCGGCACCCGGGAGCCGGATGGTCACAGCGCGACCTCCGGCACGTCGAGACGGCGGCCCTCGGCAGAGGATTTCAGCCCCAGCTCGGCGAGTTGGACACCGCGGGCGCCGGCTAGGAGGTCCCAGCGGTAGGGGGCGTCGGCGTAGACGTGCCGCAGGAACAGCTCCCACTGGGCCTTGAAGCCGTTGTCGAACTCGGCGTTGTCCGGGATCTCCTGCCACTGGTCGCGGAAGGAGTAGGTGGCCGGGATGTCCGGGTTCCAGACCGGTTTTGGAGTCGAACTGCGGTGCTGGACGCGGCAGTTGCGCAGTCCGGCGACGGCCGATCCCTCCGTGCCGTCGACCTGGAACTCGACCAGTTCGTCGCGGTTGACGCGCACGGCCCAGGAGGAGTTGATCTGGGCGACCGCGCCGCCCTCCAGCTCGAAGATGCCGTAGGCGGCGTCGTCCGCCGTTGCGTCGTAGGGCTTGTCCCGTTCGTCCCAGCGCTGCGGGATGTGGGTGGCGGTGAGCGCCTGCACGGAGGTGACCCGGCCGAACAGCTCGTGCAGGACGTACTCCCAGTGCGGGAACATGTCGACGACGATGCCGCCGCCGTCCTCGGCACGGTAGTTCCAGGAGGGCCGCTGGGCCTGCTGCCAGTCGCCCTCGAAGACCCAGTAGCCGAACTCCCCGCGGACGGACAGGATCCGCCCGAAGAAGCCGCCGTCGACGAGCCGCTTCAGCTTGAGCAGGCCCGGGAGGAAGAGCTTGTCCTGGACGACGCCGTGCTTGATACCGGCGGCGTGCGCGAGGCGGGCCAGTTCGAGGGCTCCGTCGAGGCCCGTGGCGGTCGGCTTCTCGGTGTAGATGTGCTTGCCCGCGGCGACGGCCTTGCGCAGGGCCTCCTCGCGGGCGGACGTCACCTGGGCGTCGAAGTAGATGTCGACGGACGGATCGGCGAGCACCGCGTCCAGGTCGGTCGACCAGTGGTCGAGGCCGTGCCGCTCGGCGAGCGCCTTCAGAGCGCTCTCGCGGCGGCCGACGAGGACGGGCTCGGGCCACAGCACGGTGCCGTCGCCGAGGTCGAGTCCGCCCTGGTCGCGCAGGGCGAGGATCGAGCGGACCAGGTGCTGGCGGTAGCCCATGCGTCCCGTCACGCCGTTCATGGCGATCCGCACCGTCTTGCGTGTCACGTCATTCCCTTCGTACGCGTCAGGCGCCGGGCGCGCTCACAGGTGAGCGTGGGCAGCAAGCGCTTTCTATGCGATGAGAAGCTAGCCTCTCCGCAGCGGTCCGGACAAGACCACCGCGAAGACGAGTTGTTCGAGGGGGCGAACAGCGGGGGCTGTTGGCCGTATGGTCTGCACGGACCCTGCCCACAGGAAGCGGCGCCCTCGGCCCTCGGCTCCGTGTTCGACGCCGTACGACGAGGCAGGACCAGGCACGACGACGTACGAGACGTACGAATCGGTACGACGAGACGCGCGACCGGAGGACGACGAGATGACGGTGACCCTGGCGGACGTGGCGGCCCGCGCGCAGGTCTCTCCCGCGACGGTGTCGCGCGTGCTGAACGGGAACTATCCCGTGGCCTCCTCCACGCGCGAGCGGGTGCTGCGCGCGGTGGACGAGCTGGACTACGTGCTGAACGGGCCCGCGAGCTCGCTGGCCGCGGCCACCTCCGACCTCGTCGGCATCCTGGTCAACGACATCGCCGACCCGTTCTTCGGGATCATGGCGGCCGCGATCCAGTCGGAGATCGGCGGTCCCGGGGGGCGCGCCGGCGGGGAGCGGCTCGGGGTCGTCTGCAACACCGGCGGCTCCCCGGAGCGCGAGCTCACCTACCTCACGCTCCTTCAGCGCCAACGCGCCGCCGCGGTCGTGCTCACCGGCGGCGCCATAGAGGACGCCGCCCACGCGGGCGCGGTCGCCGCGAAGCTGCGCCGGCTGGCCGAGGCGGGCACCCGGGTCGTGCTGTGCGGACGTCCGCCCGCGCCCGAGGCGCCCGAGGCGATCGCGCTGACCTTCGACAACCGCGGCGGCGGCAAGCAGCTCACCGAGCATCTGATCGGCCTCGGCCACCGGCGGCTGGGTTACATCGCGGGCCCCGAGGAACGCACGACGACCCGCCACCGGCTGGAGGGCCACCGTGCCGCCCTCGCCGCCCACGGCGTCGAGGACGACCCGCGGCGCACCGTGCACGGCCGCTACGACCGCCGGTCCGGTTACGAGGCGACGCTCGAACTCCTGCGCCGGGAGCCGTCGTTGACGGCAGTCGTCGCCGCGAACGACACCGTCGCGCTGGGCGCCTGCGCCGCCCTGCGCGACTCCGGGCTGCGCATCCCCGACGACGTGTCCGTCGCCGGCTTCGACGATCTGCCGTTCAGCGTCGACGCGGTGCCCGCCCTCACGACGGTGCGACTGCCGCTCTCCGAGGCGGGCGCCCGCGCCGGGCGGATCGCCATGGGCCGCGAGGAGCCGCCGCCGGGCGGGATCGCCACGGTGCGCGGGGAGTTGATGGTCCGGGGGTCCACCGGGGTCCCCCGGGACTGACCTCTCCTTCCCGGACCCCGCTGCCGCGAGGGCCCCGGGTCGGGTTCCCGGAGTTCCCAGGGTTTCCCAGGAACTCGGCTCAGCCCGTCTTCGCCCCCTCCGCCCCTACCCGACCCAACCTGGGACTCCGCCCCGGACCCCGCTCCTCAAACGCCGGAGGGGCTGAAACTTCACCCCCGCGCCCGGCAGAGGGGCCGGAGGGGCGGAAACTTCCGCGGCCCGGGGCTGAAATGTGGACGGCCACCACGACGCACCCGCAGCCGGGAGCGCACGGGAGGGGCCGCGCCGGTACATCAAATGCCCGCAGGCCGGACGGATCAGAACGTACCCGCACCTCGAAACCCCGGTGGGATCCGTTCGGATGCGGGCGGATGTACCGGCACGGCCCCGACCCACCCTCCGGACCGGACCGGAGGGTAGGCCCCAGAGGCCCGGCGGTTCTATGCTCGGGTTGGCGATTTATCCCTGACTGGGTCAGGTATCCAGGAGGACAGCAGGCCGACCGCGACCGTGTACAGCCAACCCTCGGGGCCGATCATGACCATCCAGGACGTCCGCTCCTTCAACCGCTTCTACACGAACGTCATCGGCGCGCTCGACTACGGCCGCCATCTCTACGCTCCGTACACGCTGACCGAGTCCCGCGTCCTCTACGAGCTGGCACACACACCCCAGACGGACGCCGCCGACCTGCGGACCGAACTCTCGCTGGACTCGGGCTACTTGAGCCGCATCCTGAACAAGTTCGAGCAGGACGGGCTGGTCGAGCGCGCCACGTCCGAGAAGGACCCGCGGCGCCGACGGATCACGCTCACCGCGCGCGGCCGGGAGGCCGCCGACCTGCTGGACGAGCGGGCGCGCCAGACCGTGGGCGCCCTGCTGGCGACCGTGGCACCGGCCGACCGGCCACGGCTCGCGGAGGCGATGCGCACGGTGCGGACGCTGCTGGGCGAGGGGCGGACCGCACCGGGCCCCGAGGATGTCGTCCTGCGCGAACCGGGCCCCGGCGACCTCGGCTGGATCGTGCAGCGCAACGCGGCGCTGTACGCGGCCGAGTACGGCTGGAACACCGACTACGAGGGCCTGGTCGCGCGGATCGTCGCCGACTTCGCCGAGGATCACGACCCGCACCTGGAGCGGGTGTGGATCGCCGAACTCGACGGACGGCCCGTCGGATGCGTGATGTGCGTACGGGACGACGCGCCCGGCACGGCCCGCCTCCGGCTGCTGCTCGTCGAACCGGAGGCGCGGGGGCTCGGCATCGGCGACCGCCTGGTCGGGGCCGTCGCCGGTTTCGCGCGCGGCGTCGGGTATCACGAACTCGTCCTGTGGACCAACGACGTCCTGTCCGCCGCCCGCCGCATCTACCAGCGCCACGGCTTCGCCCTGGTCGCCGAGAAACCCCACCGGTCCTTCGGCGCGGATCTGGTGGGCCAGGACTGGCGGCTGGACCTGCGCGCCGGCCCGGAGTGACGCGACCCGCCCACCGGACCGGGGGCGTGAACCGCCCGTCCTCCCGCCCGCCTGTCCGCCCGCCCGCCCGTTCGCCCGTTCGCCCGTTCGCCCGATGGGTGGGATCGGGCCGGGTCGAACCGAGTCGCATCACAGAGTTAACTCAAATACCTACCGTAAGTGACCGCTCGCGCAACCTCGTTGCGGGACACTGCTCCCCCAAGTAGCCCTTCACCAAGGGGAGTTGGCATATATGCAAGGCACCGTGGACGGCTTCGGATACGGGGTGGTGACTCCCGTGACCTCCTACCTGGTCGCCTGTCTGGGCAGCGCGCTGGGGCTGCGCTGTGTCGTGCGTTCCCTGCGCAACCAGCAGTCGTGGAAGCCCGGTTGGCTAGCGCTCGGGGCGGCGACCATCGGCTGCGGCATCTGGACCATGCACTTCGTCGCGATGGTCGGCTTCCGGATCGAGGGGATCCAGATCGACTACGACGCCCGGCTGACGGCGCTCAGCCTCGTCGCGGCGATCGTGGTGGTCGCAGTGGGCGTCTTCGTCGTGGGGTACCGCGGAGCCACCACCGGCACCCTGACCGCCGCCGGGATCTTCACCGGGCTCGGCGTGGCCGCGATGCACTACCTGGGCATGGCGGCGCTACGGCTGAACGGGTCCCTCCGGTACGACACGCTCCCGGTCGTGGCCTCCGTACTGATCGCGGTCACCGCCGCGACCGCCGCCCTGTGGGCCGCCGCCTCGTACCGGGGCTTCCTGGCCGCCCTCGGCGCCAGTCTCCTCATGGGCGTCGCGCTGACCGGCATGCACTACACCGGCATGGCCGCGCTCGGGGTGCACCTGCGCGGCGCGACGGACGCGTCGCACATCACCGGGACGTACGGCGACGCGTCCCCGACCTCGATCCTGCTGCCCATGCTGATCGGACCGGTCGTCTTCCTGATCCTGGCCGGAGTGGTGGTGATGTTCGACCCCCAGCTCGTCCTCGGCGACGGGGACTGGAGCCGGACCACCCCGCGTCGGCGCCGCGCCAGAGCCACTCTCCCCGAGCGCCCCGCGCCCGCCCCGCGCACCGACTCCCTCTTCGCGCCCCGCGATCAGCGGGCGGGGCGGCACACTACCCCGCGCGGGCGGTGATCTCCGCCTTCCCGTCGAGGCACCAGTCGAGCACGGCGGGCCACGGACCGTAGCCCGCGCCCATGTCGAGGTGCCCGGCCCCGGGCAGGATCCGGGTCGGTACGCCCAGGGGGCCGCCGTAGACGGTGTCCGCGCCCTCGGGGCAGTACGGGTCGTCGTCACCGGCGACCAGCAGGGTGGGCCCGGGAAGCGTGAAGTCCAGCTCGGCCAGGGCGAATCCGGCGATCTCCGGCAGCCCCGCGAGGACGGACGCGGACGGCGGGGCGACGAGCAGCACCCGGTCGACTCCGGCCAGGCCCGGCAGCCGGCGGGCGGCGGCGTGCAGCCACAGCACGGCCGAGGCGCTGTGGGCGACGACCACGCGCTCAGCACCGGCCAACGCGTGCAGATGGCGGGCCACTTCCGCCAGCCACACGTCCAGGTCCGGGTCGTCGGGGTCCGGCAACTGCGGATAGACGACCTGCTGGCCGAGTTCGCCGAGCCGTCCGGCGAGCCAGTGCTGCCAGTGGCCTTCCGGGCGGTGGTTCTGCCAGCCGTGCAGGATCAGGAAGGCGCGCTGGACTCCGGCGATGCCATCGGTGTCGTACGAGGTCATGGGCTGATCGTTTCCGATCGCCGGCCGTTCGGTCCAGTCGGTCTCTCGTGGTGGGACGGGCGAACGGGACAGCGCGCCACGGCAGTCGACCCGGGCGGGGTGAACGCCGTGGCCCGGTGCCGCCCCGGGGCCCGTCCGGCGGTCAGACGTCCTCGACGGTGCCCGCGAGCCGGGCGCGCTCGGCGGCCAGGACGGTGAGATGGCTGGTGAGGGACTCCCGCGGGCCGGACTTCACCAGATCGGGGTTCCCGGTGGCGACGGCGGCGACGAACGCGTCCATCAGCCCGGCGTCGCCTCCTCCGTGGCCGCCCGCCGCGTCCATGGCGCCCGCGGCGGCGAGGTCGACGGTCCCCTCGGTCCGGGTCAGGAAGTCGTAGACGCTCAACTTCTCGCCGTCGCCGCGCAGTTCGCCTCGGGTCCCGAAGATCCGGGTCTGCCGGTCGGCCTGCTCGGTGAAGGCCGTCATGGTGAAGGTGGCGGTCGCCCCGGAGGCGAACTCCATGGACACCACCTGGTGGTCGACCACGTCGTTGTCGCAGGCGTACACGCAGCGCCCGTACGGGCCCTCGCGCAGGGCGGTCTCCAGCGCCTCGGGAGTGAAGTCGTCGACCAGCACGCTGAGCGGCCAGTGGTGCTCGCCGCGGGCGAGCCGGTCGCCGTACTCGCGCCGGGCGGAGTAGGGGCAGGTGTTCTCCACCGCGCAGTCGAGGCAGCGGTCGGCGGCACCCTCGGGCCTGTTCTCGGACCGGAAGTGCGAGAGGCGTCCGAAACTGGAGACGCGGACCGGGGGTTGCCCGAGGACGTACTGCAACCAGTCGATGTCGTGGCAGGACTTGGCCATCAGCATGGACGTCGCCCGGTCCGTACGGCCCCAGTTGCCGCGGACGAAGGAGTGGGCCTGGTGCCAGAAGCCGACGGGTTCCAGGTGCTGGACATTGACGACCTCCCCGATCCGGCCGGAGTCGACGACCTCTTTCACGGCGCGGGTGTACCGGGTGTAGCGCAGGACGTGACCGACCGCGAGGATCACCCCGGCCTTCTCCACGGCGTCGACGATCCGCCGGCACTCGCCCTCGGTCAGGGCCATCGGCTTCTCCAGCAGGATGTGGTAGCCGAGGGCCGCGAACTCCAGTACCGGTTCGAGGTGTTCGCGGTCCATGGTGCAGATCAGCACGGCGTCCGCGATCCGGCCGCGGGCGGCCAGCACCCGCCAGTCGTCCACCGCGGCGTCCGGCTCCAGACGGTGCGCGGCGGCGAACCGGCGCCGCCGGGTCTCCAGCGGTTCGGCCACGGCCACCACCTGGGCCCGGTCCGGACGGTCCAGGGCCCAGCGGGCGTGACCGGTCCCCCGGTCCCCGGCACCGACGACGGCGAGTGTGACAACGGAGGCGACGGAGGACATCTGTGGACCGCTTTCCCAGTCGGGTCGCAGGCGCGGTTGGCGCTGTCCGTCGGGAAGTTAGCCGCCCGGGATCTCCGCGACAAGACGCCCGTCTCCGCCAGGTCACCCGGTCATCAAGCCATCGACGGTCCGGCTCAGCCGTCCTCCCCGTCGGCTCCGTCGGCCGCCCACGCCTCGAACACCTCGTGGAAGGCCGGGAACGTCTTGCGTACGCATCCGGGGTCGTCGAAGCCGATGCCCGGGGTGCGCAGCGACGTCACCGCGAAGGCCATCACGACCCGGTGGTCGCCGTACGTCCTGATCTCGGCCGGGGACGGGACGCCCGGGTGGATCTCGATCCAGTCGGGGCCGGTCTCCACGCGGACGCCGAGCCGCCGCAGGTTCTCCGCGCAGGCCTCGAGGCGGTCGCACTCCTTGACCCGGGTGTTGGCGACGTCCTCGATGCGGACCGGGCCGGTGGCGAAGGGCGCGAGGGCGGCGAGCGTCGGCATGGTGTCGGAGATGTCCCGCATGTTGACGGTGAGACCGCGCAGTTCGCCGGTGCCCCGCACCGTCGTGCGATCGGCCCCGGTCTCCACGTGCGCGCCCATTCGGCGCAGGACGTCCACGAAGCCGAGATCGCCCTGGAGGGCCCCTTCCCCGAGGCCGTGGACGGTGACCTCGCGGCCGGTCAGGGCGGCCGCCGCGAAGAAGTAGCTCGCCGTGGAGGCGTCCGGCTCGACGGGGTAGGTGGTGGCCCGGTACCCGCCCGGCGCCACCTCGAAGACATCGCCCTCCACCCGTACGTCCGCCCCGAACGCGCGCATCATCGCGAGGGTGATCCCGACGTACGGGGCGGAGACGAGGTCGGTGACCTCGATGCGCAGGCCCTTGCGGGTCAGCGGGCCGAGCAGGAGCAGGGCGGTGAGGTACTGGGACGACTGGCCGGCGTCGAGGGTGACCGCGCCGCCCTCCACCCCGGACGCCTCGATACGCAGCGGGTGGTGGCCCTCCGCCTCCTCGTGCCGCAGGTCCACGCCCAGGTCGCGCAGCGCCTTCGACAAGGGTCCCAGCGGGCGTCGGCGCATCTGGGCGGAGGCGTCGAAGCGGTAGGTGCCGTGGCCCGCCGCGGCGAGCGTCGGCAGGAAGCGGGCGGTGGTCGCGCCGTCCCGGCAGTACACGTCCGCGTCGGTCACCGCCGGACCCTCCGGGCGGCCGTCGATGTGCCAGGAGTCCGGGGTGCGGCCGACGCGGTAGCCGAGCCGGGTCAGGCCCTCCGCGAAGCCCTCGGTGTCGTCGGAGCGGAGCGGGCGGACGAGGCGAGTGACCCCGTCCGCCGCGGCCGCGAGGAAGAGCGCGCGGGCGGTGATGGACTTGGAACCGGGAATGTCGACAACGGCCATGGGGTCATGCTGGCGCCCCCGCCCGCTCCGGCGCTGGAACGTCCGCCGACTGGACCTTCCGTGGCGCCCGCGAGGTGAGCGCCACCCCGCCCACCAGCAGGGCCGCCGCCGCCCACCGCAGCGGGCTGATCGACTCCCCCAGGAACAGCGCCGCCGACGACATCCCGAAGACCGGGACGAGCAGCGAGAAGGGCGCGACGGTGGACGCGGGGTGCCGGTGCAGCAGCCAGCCCCAGGCGCCGAAGCCGAAGACCGTCGTGACCCAGGCGACGTAGACGACGACCCCGGCGCCCTGCCAGTCCAGGGCGCGCAGCGCGGCGAGGTCGCGGGAGGGGCCCTCGTTCAGCAGGGAGAGGCCGAGCAGCGGGAGGACCGGGACGGTGCTCACCCACACCATGAAGTTCAGCGGGTCGGGCGGTGACGCCCTGCGGGTGAGGACGTTGGACAGGCCCCAGCAGGCCGCCGCCGCGACGACCAGGGCGAAGGCGCCGAGCGGACCGCCCGCGCCCTCGTCGGCGGCGGCCAGGCCCACTCCGCACAGGGCCACCCCCATGCCGTACAGCTTGACGCGGGTGGGGCGTTCGCCGAGGAAGGCGAAGGCGGCGATCGCGGTGAAGACCGCCTGGATCTGGAGCACGAGGGACGACAGTCCGGCGGGCATCCCGGCGTCCATGCCGATGAAGAGCAGCCCGAACTTCGCGACGCCGAGGACGAGTCCCACCGCGACGATCCACTTCCACGCCACCTTGGGGCGGCCCACGAAGAACACGGCGGGCAGGGCCGCCACCAGGAAGCGCAGGGCCGAGAAGAGCAGGGGCGGGAAGTGGTCGAGTCCGACCTCGATGACGGTGAAGTTCACGCCCCAGACGGCGGCGACGAGAACGGCGAGGCTGATGTGTGCGGGTCGCATACGTCGAGCATCCGACGTCCTCACCATGTAGCACCAGCGCGAATAACTGCAAGGATGGATGAAGCAACGCTTACGTAAGCTGAGCGGCGAGCGATACCGCGACCCGGGAGGCCTCATGCTCGATCTCCAGCGCCTGCGCGCCCTGCACGCCGTCGCGGTGCACGGCACCGTCGGCGCCGCCGCGGCCGCCCTCGGGTACACCCCCTCCGCCGTGTCCCAGCAGATCGCGAAGCTGGAGCGGGAGACCAGGACCGTGCTGCTGGAACGGCGCGGGCGCGGTGTCCGGCTCACCGAGCAGGCCGAACAACTCGCCGCCACGGCACAGGAGTTGATGGCGATCGTGGAGCGGGCGGAGACCGATCTCGAGGAACGCCGCGGCAGGCCCGCGGGACGGTTGACGGTGGCCGCGTTCGCTTCGGCGGCCCGTGGCCTGCTGCCCGCCGTCCTGGCCGATCTCGCCGATCGGCACCCCGACCTGGACACCCGGCTCACGGAGATCGACCCGCACCTGTCGGTCGACCTGGTCGCCAAGGGGGCGGTCGACATGGCCGTCGCGCACGACTGGGACATCGCCCCGCTGCCCGCCCCGCCGGGGGTGGAGCAGGCGGTGATCGGCGACGACCTGTGCGATCTGCTCGTCCCCGCCGGACACCCCTTCGCCGGGCGCTCCGCGGTACGGCGGGAGGACCTGGAGGGCCAGCGGTGGATCTGCCAGCCACCGGGGCGGGTCTGCCACGACTGGCTGGTGCGTACGCTGCGCGAGGCGGGCCATGAGCCGGACATCGTCCACCAGGCCGATGAGAACCCGACCCTCGTCGCCCTCGTCGCCGCAGGCCTCGGCGTCGCCCTCATCCCGCGCCTCGGCCGGGGCCCCCTCCCCGAAGGGGTGGTGGAGGTACCGCTCGACCCGCTGCCCGTGCGCAGGCTGTACGCGCTGTGGCGCACCGGAGCGGCCCGCCGTCCGGCCATCGCCGAGACGGTCCGCACACTCCGGTCCCACTGGCCGTCGGTGTCGGCACGCGACTGAGCGGGCCGGGGCGCGCGACCGGGCCCGCCGGACCGAGCCCGGGCACCCCGGGTGCGGCGGAGCGGGTCCAGGGGGCTCATCCATCCCACCCGTCCCGACTTCCGGCGTTCGCCCGGATCGCGGGAACCCCGGCCCCCTCCGGTTCGTCAGATCCGCATGCTGCCGGATGAGTCTGCGCGGTGCGGTGTCGGCTTCGCTGCTGGCTGCGATCGCTGACCAACCCTCTCCGCCGCCCGCGGCCGACAGCACGCCGTCACCGGCGCGCCCCCCTCCAACTGCGCCGGTGGCGGCCCCTTCCCGGATAGTGTGCGCACCCTTGACTGGAAGAAACTTCCCGGATATTCGTGATTCCTCGGAAGTTTCCTTCACGAGGGAAGGAGCGCTTGTGCGCGACTCCAGCACGGGAAGCACCGCAAGACCGTCCGGGCCGACGGAACCGGACAGAGCGTCAAGGCCCGCCCGGCGTACGGTCCTCGCCGCCTCGGCGGGCCTCACCGCCGCGCTGGCCGTCGGCCCCCGGGCCCACGCGGCCGACGCCCGCCCGCACGACGACCGGGCACTGCGCGCCCTGATCTCCCGGATGACCCTGGAGGAGAAGGTCGGCCAGCTCTTCGTCATGCGGGTGTACGGTCATTCGGCCACCGCGCCCGACCAGGCCGACATCGACGCCAACCTCACGGAGATCGGCGTCCGGACGGCCGCCGAGCTGATCGCCAGGTACCGCGTCGGCGGCATCATCTACTTCGCCTGGGCGCACAACACCCGCGATCCGCACCAGATCGCCGATCTGTCGAACGGCATCCAGCGGGCCTCGCTGGAGCAGCCGCGCGGGCTGCCGCTGCTGATCTCCACCGACCAGGAACACGGGATAGTGGCCCGGGTGGGCAAGCCCGCGACGCTGTTCCCGGGCGCCATGGCGCTGGGCGCGGGCGGCTCGCGGGCCGACGCCCGGACGGTGGGCCGCGTCAGCGGCGCCGAACTGCGCGCGATCGGCATCAACCAGGACTACTCCCCCGACGCGGACGTGAACGTCAACCCGGCCAACCCGGTGATCGGCGTGCGCTCCTTCGGCGCGGACCCGGACGCGGTGGCGGGCCTGGTGGCGGCCGAGGTGAAGGGGTACCAGGGCTCGGGCGTCGCGGCCACCGCCAAGCACTTCCCCGGCCACGGCGACACCGCCGTCGACAGCCATTTCGGCTTCCCCGTCATCACGCACAGCCGCGAACTGTGGTCGGCTCTCGACGCGGTGCCCTTCCGGGCGGCGATCCGGGCCGGCATCGACTCGATCATGACCGCGCACATCATGGTCCCGGCCCTCGATCCGGCGGGCGACCCCGCCACCCTCTCCCACCCGATCCTCACCGGCGTCCTGCGCGGTGAACTGGGCTACGACGGCGTGGTGGTGACGGACGCGCTCGGCATGGAGGGCGTCCGTACGAAGTACGGCGACGACCGCGTCCCCGTCCTCGCCCTCAAGGCGGGTGTCGACCAGCTCCTCAACCCGCCCGACCTGAACGTCGCGTGGAACGCGGTGCTGAACGCCGTGCGCGGCGGCGAACTGACCGAGGCCCGCCTCGACGAATCGATCCTGCGCATCCTGCGGCTCAAGTCGAAGCACGGGCTGCTGAGCGACCCGTACGTCCGTGCCGCGGACGTGGACCGGGTGGTCGGCGTCCCGGCGCACCTCAGGGCCGCCGACCGGATCGCGGAGCGCACCACCACGCTGCTGGTCAACAAGGACGGACTGCTCCCGCTGTCCCGGCGGCGCACCCCGAGGGTGCTGGTGGTGGGCGCCGATCCGGCCTCGCCGTCGCTGTCCGACGGTCCGCCGACCACCGTCCTGGCCGGCGCCCTGACCGAGCTGGGTTTCACGGCGACGGCCCTGTCGACGGGTACGGCACCGTCGGCGGCGGTGATCGACAAGGCGGTCGCGGCGGCGGCCGGCGCGGACGCGGTGGTCGTCGGGACGTACAACCTGACGGCGGCCGGATCCCAGAAGACCCTCGTGGAGCGGCTGCTCGGCACGGGTCTCCCGGTCGTCGCCGTCGCCATCCGCAACCCGTACGACGTCGCCCTGCTTCCGGGGGTCGGCGCCTGCCTGGCCTCGTACTCCTGGACCGACGTCGAACTGCGCGCCGCCGCCCGGGTGATCGCGGGCCGGGTGGACCCGCGGGGCAGGCTGCCCGTGGTGGTGCAGCGGGCGGACGACCCGGCGCAGGTGCTGTATCCGATCGGGCACGGGTTGACGTACTAGACGTACGCGGCCCACCCGGCGCGCCACCCCCAAGTGCGCCAAAGGGACCCGCACGTCTGGCGTGTGCCCGCCTCGGCGGGTCACGCTGGGCGGGGGTCGGGGGGAAGCCATGCGAGCCAGCTCGGTGTGTCGGCGTTCCGCGGGAATGGTGTGCGCTCTGCTGCTGGCCGGGACCTCCCTCACAGGCTGCGACCGCTGGTCCGGGTCCGGAGCCGCCGTCTCCGGACCGGCTCCGGCGTCGACGCGTCCCTCCGGCTACGGATCGGTCTTCCTCGGGCGTGGCGAGTGCAGTTCCTTCGGCACGACCAGTTTCACCGAGGTGTCCTGCAACAGCGAACGGGCCGCCGCCCGGGTGATCGCCCGCTACGACGGAAGCGTCGCGGACGGGCCGTCCTGCCCGGCGACGACGGACTTCCTCCTGCACATCAGCGGGCCCTCCTCCGCCGAGGGCGGCGACGCGGTGGTCCCGCCGGGCTACGCCTGCATGCGCAAGCTCGAACCCCCGCACCCCGGTGATCCGGGCGGGGGCGGAGGCCCGCGGACCATCGTCGGCGACTGCGTCTACGGATCGGGCCGCGGGCAGGTCCGTGAGACGGCGTGCGACGGCACGGGCGCCGAGCGCCCCCAGTACAGGGTGACGTCGGCGGTGACGGCCCGCTCCCAGTGCCCGACCGCCACGGAGCTCTACGTCGACCTCGGCGGCACCAGGCCGGTGGGCTGCGCCCGCCCGGTGTGAACGGGGGCGGGCCCGGCCGGTATTGGGACGGCTACGGGCGGAGTGTGTCGGGCCTGGACCGGTCCGCGGGGCGGCTGCCCGCCGGAACCTGGCGGAGCGACTCCCTTGACATCAGCGGTGCTTGGGTCATGTCCGGCTCAGCAGAGAATCCAGCCGGAACTCACCGAGCCCGAGCCGACCGAGCCCTTGATGCGGACGCAGCGATGGCCCGCGTACAGGGTCACCGGGCCCGCGTGACGCGCGAAGCGGCCGGAATCCATCACCGGTCGGCCGCCGCGTGCCTGCACACTGACCGACATCCGCTTGCGGGCGCCCACCGCCCCGGGAAGGGTCACGGCGCAGACGTAGCCGCCGCGTCTGTACACCTGCACGGAACCGGTGGCGAAGGAGAGCGTGCGGACCTTGCGGCCCGAGCAGGAGGTGGGGGCGGCCTGGGCGCTGCCCGGACTCATGAACGCGAGCAGTCCGGCCGCGGTCAGCACGGCAAGGCCGAGCGCCAGCCGTCGGCGTATCGCACCACTGTCCACTGTCGTCCCTCCCGCAGCAATCAGCGTACTGGTGTACGGACGCAGGACAGACGGCGGATGGTTGCGTACCGCTACGACATCGCTGTCGATCCCCGCCTCACCCGTGAGAGGTTTTTTCCTTTTTCAGGACAACCGTGCCCGTTTACCCGGGGTCCAACTGGTCAGGAAACGAAAGGCGGTAGTTCATGTCCGGCATCACGTCATCCCGCACGGCCAACCGCGCGCTCGTCGCCGCGGCCCTTCTGATCACCGCCGGCGCCTCGGTGCCGGCCGTCGCGAGTTCCACCGCGCCGGCGCCCGCCCGCAGCGGGAGCAACGGCCCCGCCTACGACCGCGTCGCCGACTTCTACGGCGCCTACGTCGACGCCGTGACCGACGGGGGCTCCGGCACCCTGAGCACCCGGCTGCGGTCCTTCTACCTGACCCCGGCGCTGCGCACCCGGCTCGCCGGCTGGGAGCACCGGCAGCACGCGGACGGAGTACTGCGCGCCCAGGACGTGCCGAGCGCCTGGAAGGTGACGCCGGGCGACAGCGGCGCCGGGCACACCTGGTCGACGGTCCGGCTCACCTGGGGCTCCGCCGCGCACCCGACGTACACCTATCTGACGGTGCAGTCGGATCTGGCGACGAAGAAGATCTCCGACATCAAGCCGAGGAGCTGACGGGCTCCTCGGGTTCCGGGGCGCCCACGAAGGTCCGCCACAGCTCCGCGTAACGGCCGTCGAGGCGGAGCAGTTCGTCGTGGGTGCCGTCCTCGGTGACCCGGCCGTGGTCCATCACCACGACCCGGTCCGCGCGGGCGGCCGTCGTCAGCCGGTGGGCGACCACCAGCGTCGTACGGCGGCCCGCCAGCCGGTCGGTGGCCTGGTTGACCAGTGCCTCCGTCCCCAGATCGAGCGACGCCGTCGCCTCGTCGAGGAGCAGCACGTCCGGATCGACCAGCTCGGCGCGGGCCAGCGCGATCAACTGGCGCTGTCCCGCGGAGAGGTTGCGGCCGCGCTCGGCGACCTCGTGGAGGTAGCCGCCCGCCAGCGTGGCGATCATCTCGTGCGCGCCGACCGCGCGGGCCGCGGCCTCCACCTCGGCGTCGGTGGCGCCCGGACGGCCGTAGGCGATGGCGTCGCGGACGGTCCCCTGGAAGAGGTAGGCCTCCTGGGGGACGACGCCGAGCCGGTGCCGGTAGGCGGTGATGTCGAGGTCGCGCAGATCCCTGCCGTCGACCGTCACCCGCCCGCCCGTCGGGTCGTAGAACCGCGCGACCAACTTCACCAGCGTCGACTTGCCCGCGCCGGTCTCGCCCACGAAGGCGACCGTCTGCCCGGCGGGGATGTGCAACGACACCGCGCTGAGCGCCTCTTCGGCCTCGTCCGCCGGTCCGTACGCGAAGTCGACGTCCTCGAAGGCGATCTCGCCCCGCAGCGACGGCACCTCCAGCGGCTCGGCGGCGGCCTTGGTCGAGGTCGGCTCGCGCAGCAGTTCCTGGATGCGGCCCAGCGAGACGGTGGCCTGCTGATAGCCGTCGAAGACCTGCGAGAGCTGCTGCACGGGCGCGAAGAACAGGTCGATGTAGAGGAGGTAGGCCACCAGCGCGCCGGTGGTGAGCGTGCCGGAGTCGATCCGCTGGGCGCCCACGATCAGCACGGCCGCGGCGGCCCCCGAGGCCAGTAGCTGCACGAACGGGAAGTAGACGGAGATCAGCCACTGCCCGCGGATGCGCGCCCTGCGGTAGCTGTCGCTGCCCTCCGCGAACCGCCGGCCGCTCGCCTCCTCGCGCCTGAACGCCTGGAGGATCCGCAGCCCGGACACCGACTCCTGGAGATCGGCGTTGACCAGCGAGACCCGCTCACGGGCCAGTTCGTACGCCTTGACGCTCGCCCGGCGGAAGAAGAACGTGCCGATGACCAGCGGCGGCAGCGTCACGAAGACGACCAGCGCGAGCTGCACGTCGATCACCAGCAGGGCGACCATGATGCCGAAGAAGGTGACGACGGAGACGAACGCGGTGACGAGCCCGGTCTGCAGGAACGTCGACAGTGCGTCGACGTCGGTGGTCATCCGGGTCATGATCCGGCCGGTGAGCTCCCGCTCGTAGTAGTCGAGCCCGAGGCGCTGGAGCTGCGCGAAGATCTTCAGCCGCAGCGCGTACAGCACCCGCTCGCCGGTGCGGCCCGTCATCCGGGTCTCGCCGATCTGCGCCGCCCACTGGACGAGCACGGTGACCAGCGCGAGCGCGGCCGCCGCCCACACCGCGCCCAGCGCGAGCCGGGTGACGCCCTGGTCGATGCCGTGCCGGATCAGGATGGGCAGCAGCAGCGTCATCACCGCGTCGACGGCCACCAGCGCGAGGCTGACGAGCAGCGGGGCGCCGAAGCCGCGCAGCAGTCTGCGCAGTCCGTAGGAGTCCTCGGCCCCGACCGCGCGGGCCTCGTCGACGTCCGGGACGTCGGTGGCCGGGGGCAGCGCCTCGACCTGGGCGAGGAGTCCGGGGGTGGCGGGCATTCCTTCGAGCGCGTTGTCCCTGGGCTCGCGGTCGCCGGTCCACAGGTGCGGCGTCACCCCGCGCTCGGCGTCGAACTCGGCGTCCAGCTCCTCGCGTACGGAACTGTCCTCCCGCGGCGCCGCCGGCAGGGCGTGGCCCGGGGAGACACCGCCCAGCTCGTCGGGGTCGGTGAGCAGCCGCCGGTAGAGCGCGGAGCGGGCCTGGAGCTCGTCGTGTGTGCCGATGTCGGCGAGCCGTCCGCCGTCGAGGACGGCGATGCGGTCGGCGAGGTTGAGGGTGGAGCGGCGGTGCGCGATCAGCAGGGTCGTGCGGCCCTCCATGACGTGCTTCAGCGCTTCGTGGATCTCGTGCTCGACCCGGGCGTCCACGGCGGAGGTGGCGTCGTCGAGGACGAGCAGCCGCGGGTCGGTGAGGATGGCGCGGGCGAGCGCGACGCGCTGCCGCTGGCCTCCGGAGAGGGTGAGGCCGTGCTCGCCGACCCTGGTGTCGTAGCCGCGGGGCAGCTCGGCGATGAATCGCTCCGCCTGGGCGGCGCGCGCCGCCGTCTCCATCTCGTCCTGGGTGGCGTCGGGACGGCCGTACGCGATGTTGGCGCGCACGGTGTCGGAGAAGAGGAAGGAGTCCTCGGGGACGAGCCCGATCGCGGCGCGCAGCGACTCGGTGGTCAGCTCGCGGACATCGTGCCCGCCGATGAGGACCGCGCCGTGCGTCACGTCGTAGAAGCGCGGCATCAGCAGGGAGACCGTCGACTTGCCGGAGCCGGACGAGCCGACGACCGCGAGGGTCTCGCCGGGCCGGATCTCGAAGCTCAGCCCGTCCAGGACGGGCCGGCCCTCCGTGTAGCCGAACGACACGTCGTCGAACTCGACGGTGGCGGGCGCGTCGGCCGGCAGGGTCTTGGTGCCGTCCTTGATCGACGGCTCGGTGTCGATCAGTTCGAGGACCCGCTCGGCACCGGCGCGGGCCTGCTGCCCGACGGTCAGGACGACGGCCAGCATCCGCACCGGTCCGACGAGCTGCGCGAGATAGGTGGAGAAGGCCACGAAGGTGCCCAGCGTGATCTGGCCGCGTACCGCCAGCCAGCCGCCGAGCGCGAGCATCGCGACCTGGCCGAGAGCGGGTACGGCCTGCAGGGCCGGGGTGTACTTGGCGTTGAGCCGGATGGTCCGCAGCCGGCCCGCGAAGAGCCGCCGCCCGACCTCGCGGAGCTTGCCGGTCTCCTGGTCCTCCTGGCCGAAGCCCTTGACCACGCGGACGCCGCTGACGGCTCCGTCGACGACACCCGCCACGGCGGCGGCCTGCGCCTGCGCGTACCAGGTGGCGGGGTGCAGCCGGGAGCGGCTGCGCCTGGCGACGAACCAGAGGGCCGGGGCGACGGCCAGCGCGACCAGGGTGAGCGGCAGGGACAGCGCCGCCATGATCCCGAGGGAGATCAGGAAGAGCAGGATGTTCCCGATGGTCATCGGGAGCATGAAGAGCAGGCCCTGGATCAGCTGGAGGTCACTGGTGGCACGGCCGACGACCTGCCCGGTGGACAGCTCGTCCTGGCGGCGCCCGTCCAGCCGGGTGATCGTCTCGTACATGTCGGTACGCAGATCGTGCTGGACGTCGAGGGCGAGCCGTCCGCCGTAGTAGCGGCGGACGTAGGTGAAGACGTAGACGAGGACGGCCGCGCCGAGCAGCGCGCCCGCCCAGGGGGCCATGCCCCGGCTGTGGTCGCCGATGACGTCGTCGATGATCACCTTGGTGACCAGTGGGACCACCGCCATCACGGCCATGCCGCCCAGCGAGGAGCCGAGCGCGAGCACCACGTCCTTCGGGTACCGCCAGGCGTACCCGGCGAGCCGCCGTGCCCATCCCCGTTCCGTCGCCACTCCGGTGCCTTCCGTAGATCTCACTCCGCCGGAGGCACCAACACCGGGCGAAGCGGATTTCATCCCTCCGCAACAATTCGTCCGCCGGTCGCCGCGACAGCAGTCCGCCCGCCGGGCGCGGTGGCCGGGCGGGCGGACGGGAGAGTACGGGCTTCGCGAGACGGGAGGGCGGTCCCGGTCAGCTCGCCGGGACGGCCGGGAAGGCTTCCTTCGGCGTCGTCGTGGGCGTGTAGCGCTGGGCACTGACGGTGACCGGCACGAGGTCCTTGTGGATGGCCTTGGCGACGCCCTGGATGGTGGCGACGCCGTAGTCCATGGTGCTGCTGCCGACGGTGAGCACCGACATCATGTAGTCGTGGCCGCCGCCGTTGAACGTGCCGAGGCTGTGCACCCGCCACGCGTTCGTGGAGCGTGAGAGCCAGCCGTTCTTGACGTGCACGGCGACCGTCGAGGGCGCGCCGGCCGGTGTCCCCCAGCGCTGCGAGGAGATGACCTTGCCCATCAGCTTCAGGATGTAGGCACGGGAGCTGTCGCTCAGCACGGTGTTCGTGGCGGTGACGAGCTTGAGCAGCTTCTGCTCGTCGGTGACGTTGATCTGCGTCAGACCCCAGTAGCCGCCGGTGCCCGGCGTGGTCTTCGTCATCCCCGCCGCGGCCAGGAAGCCCTTGATCTTCGTCAGACCGAGCTGGTTCCACAGCTTGGTCGTCGAGGCGTTGTCCGACTGGGTGATCATCTTGGTGGCGAGCGTCGTCTCGGTGCTCGTCAGATAGCGGTTGTGCTTCTTCGCGTCCCACAGCAGCGTGGCGAGGACGGTGACCTTCACCGTGCTGGCCGAGTCGAAGGCGGTGGTGGCGCGGAGCGTGCAAGTGGTCTTCGTGGTGCGGTCGTAGAGGCCGACCGCGACGGTGCCCTTGCGGTTGGCGAGCGCCGCGGTGATGTCCTTCTGCAGCTTGGCGGCCAGGCCGGCCTTGCCCGACGTACAGCTGACGGCCGGCGCCGGCGCGGCGGCGGCCGGGACCGCGGCCACCGCGAGCGGCACGATGACCCCGGCACCGAGGCTCACTGCGAGCACACGGGCACGCCGGGATATCCGGTGAATCATGGAAGCTTCCCATCCCCTTGAAGCGATACGAACGCGCCCATGGGCGCGCGCTCTCTGATGACTCGCAAAGAACCCCGATGGTTGTACGGGTGTTCTGCGGACGAAAGTTCGAGCGTGAGCCCCGGATGAGGCCCCGCGAGCCCGGAGCGGGGAGCCCTCGGGGGCGCCGAACCCCTGGGCCTGAGGCCCGGGGCCGGGGCGTGGGGCCGGGGCCGGGGCGCGGGGCGATCGAGGCAGGCCCGGGTGCTCGGGCCGGAGGCGGGGGAGCCTGAGGTGCGCGGACCTGCCCAGGGGCCCGTGGCCCGCAAGCCCGGGACGCGCGGGCCGGAGGCACGAAACCCGGGCGGGGTGCCTGGGGCACGAAACCCCGGGCGGGGGTGCCGGGGGCACGCCGTCCCGGGACACGGAGGTGTCACTCGAACGCGGAGGCCCGGAGCGCGGAGGTGCGGGCGCGCGGACGCGGAACGCCGAGGCCCGGGACACACCGACCCCGGCCCACAGGCCCGAGGCGCCGAGGCCCGGGGCGCGGAGCACCGTGGCACGCGGCCCGAGGTGGGCAAGCCCCGGGCGCGGAGGAGCGCGGCACGCGGCCCGAGGTGAGCAAGCCCCGGGCGCGGAGAAGCGCGGCACGCGGCCCGAGGTGAGCAAGCCCCGGGCGCGGAGCACCGCGGCGCGCGGCCCGAGGTGGGCAAGCCCCGGGCGCGGAGAAGCGCGGCACACAGGCCCGTGGCGCGCAGGGCCGGGGCGCAGGGCCGCAGCACGCAGGGCCCCGGCACACAGGCCCGAGCCACGGAGTACCTCGGCATGCAGGGCCGGGGGGAGCACCGCGGCACGCGGGCCCAGGTGGGGCGGGCCCGGAGGGGCAGGCCCGGGAAGGCAGGCCCGGGAAGGCAGGCCCGGGAAGGCAGGCCCGGGAAGGCAGGCCCGGGAAGGCAGGCCCGGAGGGGCAGGCCCGGGAAGGCAGGCCCAGGGAGGCAGGCCCGGAGGGGCAGGCCCGGGAAGGCAGGCCCAGGGAGGCAGGCCCGGAGGGGCAGGCCCGGAGGGGCAGGCCCGGGAAGGCGGGCCCAGGGAGGCAGGCCCGGGGAGGCAGGCCCGGAGGGGCAGGCCCGGGGAGGCAGGCCCGGGGAGGGGCTGGATGCACAGGTTGTCCCCAGGTGGGGCACAGTCCGTACCCATCGGGTCGCGTCAGGGTGCGATGGTGACGTCTGCCACTGACCCATCCCCCGACGCCCCCACGACTCCCCCCGCCCCGCCGCCGGTTCCCTCGCCGGCCGGGCCCGCGGAGACGGCGCCGGCCACACCCCGCTGGTCGCTGCCCGTGCTGCTGGCGATCCTCGTACTGGCCGCGGTCCTGTACTCCTGGAACCTGTCGGCCTCCAGCCTCAACAGCTTCTACAGCGCCGCGGTACTCAGCGGCACGCAGAGCTGGAAGGCCTGGTTCTTCGGCTCGCTGGACGCGGGCAACTTCATCACCGTCGACAAGCCGCCGTTCGCGCTCATGATCATGAGTCTGTCCTGCCGGGTCTTCGGCTTCGGCACCTGGCAGATGATGGCCCCCATGGTCGCCGCCGCCCTCGGCACGATCTGGATCCTGCACGCGAGCGTGAAGCGGTACTTCGGACACGCGGCCGCCGCCGTCGCCGCGCTCGTCCTAGCCCTGACCCCGATCACCGTCGCCATCAACCGCGACAACAACCCGGACACGACCCTCGTCCTGCTGATGGTCGCGGGCGCGGCGCTGGGCCTGCGGGCCACCCGGGACGGCAGACTGCTGCCGCTGCTCGGCGCGGCGGTGTGCTTCGGGCTGGCCTTCAACACCAAGATGCTCCAGGCCTACATCGCCCTGCCCGCCGTCCTGGCCGTGTACGTGTACGCCTCCCGGACCGGCTGGGCGAGGAAGGTCCGCGACCTGCTGCTCGCCACCGTGGCGCTGGCCGTCGCGAGCTTCTGGTGGGCGGCCGCCGTCTCACTCGTACCGGCCGGCGACCGCCCGTACATCGGGGGCTCCACGGACGGCTCCGCCTGGGACCTGATCATGGGGTACAACGGCCTGGGCCGGGTGCTGGGCGGCGAGGGCAACGGCGGAGGCGGCGGGGGTGGCGGAGGCGGCACCTTCGCCGGTACCGCGGGCCTCGGCCGGATGTTCAACGACATCCTCGGCGGCCAGATCTCCTGGCTGCTGCCGTTCGCGGGTATCGCCCTCGTGGGCGGCCTGGTGCTGTGCGGACGGGCGCCGCGCACCGATCCGACGCGCGCCGCGCTGGTGCTGTGGGGCGGCTGGACGGTCCTGCACTATCTGACGTTCAGCATGGCCGAGGGCACCATGCACCCCTACTACACGACCGCGCTCGCTCCCGGTATCGCGGCCCTGGCCGGCGGGGGCGGGGTCCTGCTGCTGCGCGCCTTCCGCGGCCAGGACACCCGCTGGGTGTGGGTGCTGCCCGCCGGCCTCGCGGTCACCGCGATCTGGGCGGTCGTCCTGCTGCGCCGGGCAGCCGACTGGAACGGCTGGCTGTGGCCCGCTCTCGCGGTGGTCATGGCACTGGCCATCGCCGGCCTGATCGTCTTCCGCTCCGGCGACCGGGCCCGAGTCGGCTCCGCCAACCGGGCCCGGCTGTTCACCGCGTCCGTGGCCGCGGCGGTCGTGGCGGCCCTCGCCGGTCCGGCGGCGTACGCCGTCGCGGAGCCCGCGTCGGCCGGTGGCGGCCCCGGTGGCGGCGGTATGGGCGGCACCAACCCGACTGCGGGGCCGTCCACCGGCAGCGGCGGCTTCGGCGGCGGTCCCGGCGGCGGCCGGGGCGGCTTCGGCGGCACCCGGCAGGGTGGTCCGAACGCCGAGGCGGGCGGGCAGGCCGGGGGCTTCCCCGGCGGCGGCCAGGCACCCGGCGGGAACGGCGAGCCGCCCCAGGGCGGTTTCCCCGCCGGCGGCCAGGACACGGCCCAACAGGGCGGCGGGAACGGCGGGTTCCCCGGCGGCGACCAGGCGCAGGGCGGGAACGGCAGCGCACCGGGCGGCACCGGGGACCAGCCGGGCGGCGCGGGCGGAGCCGGTGGCATGGGCGGTGGCGGCATGGGCGGTACCACCAGCAGCGCCCTGGTCTCCTATCTGGAGAAGCACCAGGACGGCGCCAAGTGGCTGCTGGCCGAGTCCAATTCACAGGGCGCGGCACAGCTGATCGTGAGCACCGGCAAGCCCGTCATCTCCATGTTCGGCTTCACCGGTTCCGACAAGGCCATGACCCTCGCCAAGCTCAAGGAACTCGTACGCAAGGGCGAGTTGCACTACCTCCAGCTCGGCGGCGGCATGGGCGGCGGCGGGATGGGCGGGAACAACACGCTCAGCTCGCAGATCACCGCGTGGGTGGAGAAGAACGGCACGGCCGTGAAGGCGAGCGCGTACGACAAGTCAGCGTCCGCCGGCTCCACTTCGAAGTCCGGGTCCACCACCGACGGCAACTCGGGTTCCGGCTCCAACTCCGGCTCCGGTTCGGGCTCCACGTCCGGCTCCGGCTCCAACTCCACGTCCGGGACCGGCTCCGACTCCGGGTCCGGGTCCGGCGCGCAGAGCAGCGGCCAGTCGGCCTCGACGCTCTACCGGCTCGACCCGTCCGATCTCGGCTGACCGCACGCCCGGCACTCGACGCGGCCCCTGACCACACCAGGTCAGGGGCCGCCCCCGGTGCCGTGACACCCGTTCTGTCCTGTCTCGCGCACCCCGCCCCAGTTGTTGAATCCATACACAGAACCGACACCTCGTATTAACCCCATGCACTTCATGTCCATGTCACGCTCCCGGTTATCCGCTCCATTCAACCCGCGTAGAACGGACACCCCACGATGCCCGCCACGCACATTCGCCGCTGGAAGACCCTGGCGCTGAGTACCTCCGTGGTTCTCGTCGGCCTCACCCTGCCGGCCATGACCGCGACCCCCGCGAGCGCCACCACGACCGCGTACGACAGCACGTACTACAAGAACGCGATCGGCAAGACCGGCACGACCCTGAAGGCCTCGCTGCACACCATCATCAGCAGCCAGACCAAGATCTCGTACTCCGCGGTCTGGGACGCGCTGAAGGCCACCGACCAGGACCCGAACAACAGCAGCAACGTGATCCTGCTGTACAGCGGAGTCTCGCGCGCCAAGTCCCTCAACGGCGGCGACGTCGGCGACTGGAACCGCGAGCACACCTGGGCCAAGTCGCACGGCGACTTCGGCGAGGTGACCGGTCCCGGCACCGACCTGCACCATCTGCGCCCCGCGGACGTCCAGGTCAACAGCATCCGGGGCAACCTGGACTTCGACAACGGCGGCAGCGCGGTCACCAACGGGGGCGGCAGCAAGGTCGACTCGGACTCCTTCGAGCCGCGCGACGCCGACAAGGGCGACGTGGCCCGCATGATCCTCTACATGGCGGTCCGCTACGAGGGCGACGACGGCTTCGCGAACCTGGAGCCCGACGAGAAGGTCAACAACGGCAGCGCCCCGTACATCGGCAAGCTGTCCGTGCTCAAGGAGTGGAACGACGAGGACCCGCCGAGCGCCTTCGAGGAGAAGCGCAACCAGGTCATCTACGACACCTACCAGCACAACCGCAACCCGTTCATCGACCACCCGGAATGGGTCGACGCGATCTGGTAGTCGAGGGGCCGGCCCGGGACCCCACCCCCGTGGGGTGTCCCGGGCCGGGCGCTCAGTCCAGGTGGGTCGGCGCGAACATCCGCAGCACCGCCGGGAGGACGACCACCGAGGGGCCGGGAGCCGCCAGGGCCTTGGCCAGGTCCTCCTCCAGCGTCTCGGGGCTGGTGAGGGTGCCCGGCACCCCGAAGGACTCGGCGAGGGCCACGTAGTCCGGCCGGGACAGCTCCGTGGCGGTCGCCTGACCGAAGGCGCCGGTCATGTACTCGCGCAGGATGCCGTAGCCGCCGTCGTCGACGATGAGCCAGGTGACCGGGAGACCGCACTGCTTCGCCGTGGCCAGCTCGGCGATGGAGTACAGCGCGCCGCCGTCGCCGGAGACCGCGAGGACCGGGCGGGAGGGGTCGGCCGCCGCCGCGCCCAGCGCAGCCGGGAAGCCGTAGCCGAGGCCGCCGGCGCCCTGGGCGGAGTGCATGGTGTTGGCGCCGCGCGGGTCGAAGGCCGACCACGCCCAGTACGCCAGGATCGTCATGTCCCAGAAGGACGGCGACGTGGACGGCAGGGCCCGCCGGACGGACGCCAGCACGTCCTGCTCCAGGGTGAGTTCCTGGGCGGCGATGCGCTCCGCCACCCGGGCCAGCACCGTGCTCACGCGCTCGGGAGCGGCCGGGTCGGGGCGTTCCTCCACGGTCTCCAGGAGCGCGGACAGCGCGAGGCGGGCGTCCGCGTGGATGCCCAGCGCCGGGTGGTTGGACTCCAGCTTGCCGAGGTCGGCCTCGATCTGGACCACCCGGCCGCGGGGCTTGAACGTGTGGTAGTTCGAGGAGAGTTCACCAAGGCCCGAGCCCACCACCAGCAGGACGTCGGCGTCCTCCAGGAAGTCGGTCGTGTGCCGGTCCTCCAGCCAGGACTGGAGGGAGAGCGGGTGCTCCCAGGGGAATGCGCCCTTGCCGCCGAAGGTGGTGACGACCGGCGCGTTCAGCTTCTCGGCGAGCGCGCGCAGCTTGCCGGACGCGTCCGCCCGGACGACACCGCCGCCCGCGATGATCGCGGGACGGGCCGCGGAGGACAGCAAGTGGGCGGCCAGCGCGGTCAGTTCGGGGCGCGGGACGACGTCCTCGGGGGTCGCGTCCATCGGCGTCACCACCGGCAGGCCCGTCTCGGCGAGGAGGACGTCCTGCGGGATCTCCACCCACACCGGCCCGTGCGGGGCGGTCAGCGCCGACTCCCAGGCCGCCGCGATGGCGGAGGGGATCTGGGACTGCGTACGGACCGTGTGGACCGACTTCACCACGCCCCGGAACGAGGCCTGCTGGTCCGGGAGTTCGTGCAGATAGCCGTGGCGTCCGCCGCCGAGTCCCGCGGTCGGGATCTGGCTGCTGATCGCGAGGACGGGCGCCGAGGCGGCCCGTGCCTCCTGGAGCGCGGCGAGCGAGGTCAGCGCCCCGGGACCGGTGGAGAGCAGCAGCGGCGCGGCCTCACCGGTGATCCGGCCGTAGGCGTCCGCCGCGAAGGCGGCGTTGTTCTCGACGCGCAGGCCGACGTACTGGAGGGACGAGCGGCGCAGCGCGTCGAACATGCCGAGCGCGTGCTGGCCCGGCAGTCCGAAGACGGTCGTCGCGCCGAGCCCGGAGAGGGTCTCCACGACCAGGTCTCCGCCGTTGCGGCCGGGGGGCGGGTTGAGCGCGGCCTCCGTCTGTGCCGCCGACGGGCGGAGAACCAGGTCGTGGTCGTGGGTCACTTGCTTCGGGCCTCCGCGATCTGGCGGGACATGATGGTGGTCAGTTCGTACGCGGTGTGGGACGCCGCCACCGCGGTGATCTCGGCGTGGTCGTAGGCCGGGGCGACCTCGACGACGTCGGCCGAGACCAGGTTGCAGGACGACAGTCCGCGCAGGATCTCCAGGAGCTCGCGGGAGGTCATGCCGCCCGCCTCCGGAGTGCCGGTGCCGGGCGCGTGCGCCGGGTCGAGGCAGTCGATGTCGATGGAGATGTAGAGCGGGCGGTTCCCGATGCGCTGGCGGAGCTGGTCGGCGACCTCGTCGGCGCCGCGGCGGTAGACGTCCGCCGAGGTGACGATGCCGAAGCCCATCTTCTCGTCGTCGGTGAGGTCCTGCTTGCCGTACAGCGGGCCGCGGATGCCGACGTGGGAGAGCGCCGAGGTGTCGAGGATGCCCTCCTCGACGGCGCGGCGGAACGGGGTGCCGTGGGTGTACTCGGCGCCGAAGTAGGTGTCCCAGGTGTCGAGGTGCGCGTCGAAGTGGAGCAGCGCGACCGGTCCGTGCTTCTTGGCGACGGAGCGCAGCAGCGGCAGCGCGATGGTGTGGTCGCCGCCCAGGGTCATCAGGCGGGCGCCGGTGCCGAGCAGCTCGTCGGCGGCGGCCTCCACCGTCTCCACGGCCTCGTTGATGTTGAACGGGTTCGCCGCGATGTCACCGGCGTCCGCGACCTGCGCGAGGGCGAACGGGGAGGCGTCCTGCGCCGGGTTGTAGGGGCGCAGCAGCCGGGACGCCTCGCGGATCGCGTTGCCGCCGAAGCGGGCGCCCGGCCGGTACGAGACGCCGGAGTCGAACGGCACGCCGACGACGGCGACATCGGTCGTACCGACCTCGTCGAGGCGCGGCAGCCGGGCGAAGGTCGCGGGACCGGCGTACCGCGGAACGCGGGACGAGTCGACGGGGCCGCGGGGCGTCTCGTTGCTGCTCATGGGGTATTGCCTTCTTTCCTACGCTTCGTCGCGTATGTACAACTAAGTACAAGTACTACGACTCTACTGGTGAACCGGGACCGGTTCGGACAGGGGTTCGGCGTCACGGCCCGCGAGCCGCTCCCGCCAGGCGGCCAGCACCGCGGCGTCGGTCGCCGGCGTGGCCAGCGAGACGATCACGTACGCGGCCAGCGAGAGGAGGAGCCCGTAGTAGACGGGCTCGTTCGCGAGGATGCCGTAGCCGGCCATCAGGCCGATGACGGCGACACCGCCGACGGCGACGGAGGCGAGGGCGCCGTGCGCGGTGCCGCGCTTCCACAGCAGACCGCCGAGGATCGGCACGAGCAAGCCGCCGACGAGCAGGTTGTAGGCGACGGTCAGCGCCTCGACGACGTTGTTGAGCGCGATCGCCGTGCAGATCACGGCGATGCCCATGACCAGGATGAAGACGCGGTTGCCCTTGACCTCGTCGTGGTCCTCGGTGTCACGCTTCACGGCGCCGCGCAGCCGCGACCAGATGTCGTTGTTGGCGACGGTGGCGCAGGCGATCAGGGCGCCGGAGGAGGTGGACATCACGGCGGCGAGGGCCGCGGCGAGCACCAGTCCGCGCACGCCGACCGGGAGTTCGTCCTTGACGATGGTCGCGAAGGCGGTGTCGGCGCTGGGCAGCGTCGGGTAGAGGACCTTGGCGGCGGTGCCGATGACGGCGCCGGCCACGGCGTACACCAGGCAGTAGGTACCGGCGACGGTGCCGCCCCATTTGGCGGTCCTGTCACCGCGCGCGGTGAACACCCGCTGCCAGATGTCCTGCCCGATCAGCATGCCGAACGTGTAGATCAGCACATAGGTGAAGATCGTCTCGCCGCCGATGCCCAGCGGGTCGAAGTACTCGGTGGGGAGCTTGGCCTTCATCGCGCCGAACCCGCCGGCCTTGACGACCGCGATGGGCAGCAGCAGGAGCAGCACGCCGATCGTCTTGACCACGAACTGCACCATGTCGGTGAGGGTGATCGACCACATGCCGCCGAGCGTGGAGTACGCGACGACGATCGAGCCGCCGAGGACGATCGCGAGCGTCCGGTTCATGTCGAAGAGGACGTCGAAGATCGTGGCGTACGCGATGGTCGAGGTGACCGCGAGCATCAGGGTGTACGCCCACATGACGACACCGGAGATGAGACCGGCCCGGCCGCCGTAGCGCAGGTCGAGCATCTCGGAGACGGTGTAGACCTTCAGTCGGGCGATGCGGGCGGAGAAGAAGACGCTGAGCGCCAGCAGGCCGAGGCCGATGGTGAAGACCATCCAGGCTCCGGAGAGCCCGTACTGGTAGCCGAGGCCCACACCGCCGATGGTGGACGCGCCGCCCAGCACGATGGCGGCCATGGTGCCGGAGTACATGACGGGCCCGAGCCGCCGTCCCGCGACGAGGAAGTCGCTCTTGGACTTGGCGCGGCGCATGCCCCACCAGCCCATGGCCAGCATGCCGGCCAGATAGACGACGATCACTGTGTAGTCGACGGCCATGGGTCTCCTCAGGCGTTCAGTGGCGTGTCGTGCGGGGATGTGGGGGACGATCCGGCAACTGATCGCGGGGACATCCGCCCGTACCCGTGGCTGCCGGTCGGGACCGACATTAGGTGGCCGGAAAGCGGCTGCGAAGTGTACGTTTCATCCATTCGACCCGAACGGAATGGAGGAATCGTCCACCGTGCCGGACCAGTCACCTTCCGCCCCGGCCGTACCGCCGACTCCCCCGGTACCGCTGTCGGCGCTGCTCGCCCGCGAGGACCTGGCGCTGCGCCTGATCGCCGGTCCCGCGGAGCCCGACACGGTGATCCACTGGGCGCACACCTCGGAGATGGCCGACCCCTACCCGTATCTGCTGGGCGGCGAGCTGCTGCTGTCGGCCGGGGTCCACATTCCCGAGGCGGCCGGCTCGGGCACGTACTTCGACGACTATGTCTCCCGCATCGTCGCGGCGGGCGGCGCGGCGCTCGGCTTCGGCCTGGCGCCGGTCCACGACACGGTCCCGCGCGCCCTGGTCGCGGCCTGCGACACCCACGGGCTGCCCCTGCTGGAGGTCCCGCCCCGGACGACGTTCTCCGGGGTCGCCCGCGCGGTGTGGCAGCTCATGGCCCAGGCCCGGCTGGCCGAACTCCGCCGGGTGACCGAGGCCCAGCAGAGCCTGGCGGCGGCCGCCGCCCGCCCCGATCCGGTACCGGCGGTGCTCCGGCAACTGGCGCAGCGGGTGGGCGGCCGGGCGGTGCTGTACGGCCCGGAGGGCGCGGAGCTGGCCCGCGCGGGCAGGTTCCCACCGCCCGCCCCGCGGGACGCGGCGCGACCGGCGCACGGGACCGGCCCGGCGGCCGCCTCCCACCGGGCGGACACGCTGTCTCCCGAGGAGGTGCTCGCCGGGCTGGCCGGTGTCGTGCGGCCCCGGGGGGCTCAGGGACCGGCCCCGTCCTCCGCCACCGACACCGTGGGCGGCGTCCATCTCGCGGCCTACGCCCTCGGCAGCGGGGAGGGCTTCGTCCTGGGCGTCGCCGCGCCGCGCCGCGACCCCGGTGACCACACGATCGCCTCCGTGGCCTCCGTGCTGCTGTCCCTGCTCACCGGGGAGCAGCAGAGCGGGAGCGGGGCGGCCCGGTCGGCGGCCCTGGTGCGGCTGCTGCTCGGCGCCGCGCCGGAGACGGTGGCCCCGCTCCTGGGCGGCGAACGGTGGGTGGTCGTGCACGCGCGCCCCGCCGGGGACGGCCCCGCCCCGGACGCCGTGTCCGCGTCGGCGCTCGCGACCGCGCTGGGCTCGGCGCTGGTGGACGTCGGCGGCGACATCGTGCGCGTCCTCGTCCCCGGCGACCGCGAGACCGTCGCGCAGCCGGGCTGGACCTGCGGGGTCAGCGCCCCCGCGGTCCCGCGGGGGTGGGCGGCCGCCGACACCCAGGCGGCCCGCGCGCTGGCCCGCGCCCGTGCCACCAGGGCGCCGCTGGTCCGCCACGGCGACCGTCCCGCGCTCGCGGACCTCGTCCCCGCGGCGGACGCCGAGGCCCACGCCCACGCCCTGCTCGCACCCGTCGCCGGGATCCCCGCCCTGACCGAGACCCTGCGCACCTGGCTCTCCCTGCACGGCAGTTGGGATCGCACCGCGGTGGCCCTGTCCGTCCACCGCAACACCGTCCGCCAACGCATCGCCCGCTGCGCGGCGTTGCTGTCCATGGACCTCGACGACCCGGACGTACGGATGGAGTTGTGGTTCGCGCTCCGGGACGACTGAACGCGGGAACACCTGAGTGACGCACATCCCAGCGACCGGGACAGCCGCGCCCCCGGCCGGAGCGCACCGGCACAATGGGGGTATGCCGATACCCGGGACGCCCAGCCGCGCCGAACTTGTCGACCATCTCGTGAAGACCCGTATCGCGGGCGATGTCGCCACGCCCCGCGAGAACAACCTCTCCCACTACCGCAAGCTGGCGAACGGCGAGCGCAACTGGTGGCTCGGTCTGGAACTCGGCGACCGCTGGAGCGACGAGCAGGACGTGCTCGCGGTGATGGCGGAACGGGTCGGCGTCAACGACGACCCGGAGTACCGGTACGGCCAGGACACCATCGACCCCGAGCTGACCGTGGAGGCGCTGGACCGTCTCGCGGCCCGGCTGCGCAAGGCGGCCGAGGACCGGCAGCGGGTGCTGTTCGCGACCGGCCACCCCGGCGGTCTGCTGGACGTGCACCGCGCCACGGCCGCGGCCCTGCGCGCCGCCGGCTGCGAGATCGTGGTGATCCCGGACGGCCTGCAGACGGACGAGGGCTACGTCATGCAGTTCGCGGACGTCGCGGTCCTGGAGCACGGCGCCACGCTGTGGCACACGCACTCGGGCGAGCCGATGCGCGCGATCCTCACCGGTCTGGAGCGGGAGGGCCGCCCGCTGCCCGACCTGGTCGTGGCCGACCACGGCTGGGCCGGTTTCGCCGGACAGCGGGGCCTGGACTCCGTCGGATACGCCGACTCCAACGACCCGGCGCTCTTCCTCGCCGAGTCGGAGGGCACGCTCCAGGTCGTGGTCCCGCTCGACGACCACGTCCTCAGCCCGCGCCACTACGACCCGATGACGGCGTACCTGCTCGACGCGGCGGGTCTGGCGTGAGCCCCCGCTAGACACCGGTGTCCGTTCCGGGGGCGCGCCCGGCGCGTGCGCGTCCCGGGAACGGTCACCCGGGGACGGCATCCGGCCCGGCTCACGGACCGGCTCACGGACCGGCAGCCGGGCCGTCCCTGCGGCGGCTCGCCCCGGCCGGCCCTCACGGCCAGGGATTCAGCCCCTCGGACCGCCGCTGGACGTACCCCGGCGTCGGGTCCAGGTACACCCTGCTCACCGCGGGGAACACCGTCCTGATCCGGTCCTCGGCCTGTTCGCAGGCCCACTCGATCTGGGCCGCGGTCGACGCGTCCCGGAAGTCGACCTTCGCGGCGATGAGCGCCTCACGCGGCCCCTGCACGAGCGTGATGAGTTCCAGTACGGCCTCCACGTGCTCCACCGCGAGCAGCTCCGCCCGGATCCGCTCCCGTATCGGCCTGGGCAGCGGCCGTCCGATCAGCAGCTCCGCGTTGGACCGGCCCAACACCCAGGCGACGTAGAGCAGCAGGAGCCCGATGAGCAGCGAGGCGATGCCGTCCCAGACGCCGGATCCGGTGAGCTGGCCGCCGAGCAGGCCGCCCGCGGCGAACACCAGTCCGACCAGCGCCGCCGAGTCCTCCATGACGACGGCCTTCACGGCGGTGTCGGGCGTGCGCCGGAGATAGGTCCTGAAGGGGGCGTCGACCCGGGCGGCCTCGCCGCGCGCCTGCCGCAGCCCCGTCCGCAGGGAGAAGCCCTCCAGGAGGAAGGCGACACCCAGGACGATGTACGACACGAGCGGGTCGCCGAGCTCCTCCCCCGCGACCAGGGTGTGGATGCCGTCGTAGATCGAGAAGACGGCGCCGCCGACGAAGGTGGCGACGGCGGCGAGCAGCGCCCAGATGTAGCGCTCGGGGCCGTAGCCCAGCGGATGGTCCTCGTCGGCCGGTTTCTCGCTGCGTTTGAGGGCCGTGAGCAGCAGCAGTTCGGTGACGGTGTCGGCGACGGAGTGGGCGGCCTCCGACAGCATCGCGCTGGAGCCGCTGATGACCCCGGCGACCGCCTTGGCGAGGGCGATCCCGAGATTGGCCGCGGCGGCGACGATCACCGTGGAGACGCTCTCGCCGCCTCCTTCGCCGCTGTCGCCGCCGTCGTCGTCCCGTGCTGCCGCTTCAGCCATGCCTCAGTCTTACCGAGGAACGACGTCGTTGCCGGGGAACACACGTCCTCACCGGGGGAACCCGCCGCTATCGCGGGACGCGGACCACGCCTTCCTGGATCACCGAGATGGCCAGCCGGCCGTCCTGGGTGTAGATCCGGGCCTGGCCGAGACCCCGGCCGCCCGACGCGGACGGCGACTCCTGGTCGTACAGCAGCCACTCGTCGGCGCGGAACGGGCGGTGGAACCACATCGCGTGGTCGAGCGAGGCGCCGACGACGTCGCCGGTGACCCAGCCGCCGCGGCCGTGCGCGAGCAGGATGGAGTCGAGGAGCGTCATGTCCGAGACGTAGGTCGCGAGGACGACGTGCAGCAGCGGGTCGTCCGCGAGCTTGCCGTTGGTGCGGAACCACACCTGGGAGCGCGGCTCGCGGGTCTCGCCGACGGTGCCGTACGGCGGCGCGTCGACATAGCGCAGGTCGACGGACTCGCGGGCCTCCAGGATGCGCTCCACGACCTCGGCGTCGGTGAAGACGTCGGCGTACAGGGGAAGCAGTTCGGCGGCCGTGGGCAGCGTCTCCGGGTCGGGCGCGGGCGGCATCGGGGCCTGGTGCTCCATGCCCTCCTCGTACGTCTGGAAGGACGCGGAGAGGTGGAAGATCGGCTGTCCGTGCTGGACCGCGACCACCCGCCGGGTGGTGAAGGAGCGGCCGTCGCGGATGCGGTCCACGGAGTACACGATGGGCGCCCCGGGGTCCCCGATCCGCAGGAAGTACGCGTGCAGGGAGTGGGCGAGCCGGTCCTCGGGGACCGTGCGCCCGGCGGCGACCAGTGCCTGCGCCGCCACCTGTCCGCCGAAGACCCGAGGGACGACGGCGGACCGGGACCGGCCGCGGAAGATGTTCTCCTCGATCCGCTCCAGATCGAGCAGATCGAGGAGACTCTGAAGTGCCTCACTCATGGGGCAGTTGTACCGCGCAGTCTTTTCGCGGACCTTACAGGCCCATGTCCTTGGCGATGATCGTCTTCATGATCTCGCTGGTCCCGCCGTAGATGCGGTTGACCCGGTTGTCCGCGTACAGGCGGGCGATCGGGTACTCGTTCATGAAGCCGTAGCCGCCGTGGAGCTGGAGGCAGCGGTCGATGACGCGGTGCGCGACCTCGGTGCAGAACAGCTTGGCGCTGGCGGCCTCGGCCGGGGTCAGCTCACCGGCGTCGAGGGCCTCCAGGGCGCGGTCGGCGACGGCCTCGGCCGCGTCCACCTCGGCCTGGCAGGCGGCCAGCTCGAACTTGGTGTTCTGGAAGGACGCGACGGTCTTGCCGAAGACGGTGCGCTCCTGGACGTACTCCTTGGCGAACCGGACGGCGGCCTTGGCCTGCGCGTAGGCGCCGAAGGCGATGCCCCAGCGCTCGGAGGCGAGGTTGTGGCCGAGGTAGTAGAAGCCCTTGTTCTCCTCGCCGAGCAGGTCCTCGACGGGCACCTTCACGTCGACGAACGCCAGCTCGGCGGTGTCGGAGGTCTTCAGGCCCAGCTTGTCCAGCTTGCGGCCGATGGAGTAGCCCTCGGACTTGGTGTCCACGGCGAAGAGGGAGATGCCGTAGCGGCGGTCCTCGGCGGTGGGCGCGGAGGTGCGGGCGCAGACGATCACGCGGTCGGCGTGGACGCCACCGGTGATGAAGGTCTTGGAGCCGTTGAGGACGTAGTGCGTGCCGTCCTCGGAGAGCTTGGCGGTGGTCTTCATGCCCGCGAGGTCGGAGCCGGTGCCCGGCTCGGTCATCGCGAGGGCCCACATCTCCTCGGCGCTGACGAACTTCGGCAGGAAGCGCTTCTTCTGCTCGTCGGTGGCGAGCGACTTGATGTAGGGCAGGCCCAGCAGCACGTGCACACCGGAGCCGCCGAACTGGACACCCGCGCGCGAGGTCTCCTCGTACATCACGGCTTCGAACTTGTACGAGTCGATGCCGGCGCCGCCGAACTCCTCGTCCACGCGGATGCCGAAGACGCCGAGCTCGGCGAGCTTGTAGTAGAAGTCGCGCGGCGCCTGGCCGGCGGCGAACCACTCGTCGTAGACCGGGACGACCTCGGCCTCGATGAAGGCGCGCAGGGTCTCCCGGAACGCCTCGTGGTCCTCGTTGAACACAGTACGGCGCACCGCCGCCACCTCCGCCTGGATACCTGGTCTATTTCTAAGCGCTTGCTCAGATACGAGGTTACCCGCCGGTCACGAGCGCCGTCCAGGGGCGGACCCCCGAGACGCTCGTCACGCCCCGGGAGTCACGGGAACCTCAGGGGCCACTTCCGCCACCCCGGGAGTCACGGAAGCCACGGAGGCCCCAGGAGCCACGACGGCCGCGCCGAAGGCACCCCGAGCCATCCGGTGCAACAGCTCCGCCGTCCCCGAGCGCCCCGGGAGCGCGCCCGGCCGCCCCAGGTGCGGGGTCGAGTTCAGCAGCCCGAAGACCGAGTGAACGGCCGAACGGGCGGCGGGCTCGGTCAGCCCCGGGTACACCTCGCGCACCACCTCCACCCACAGCTCGACGTACTGGCGCTGGAGCTGCCGTACGAGCTTGCGGTCGCTGTCGCGCAGGCGGTCCAGCTCGCGGTCGTGCAGGGTGATCAGGGGGCGGTCGTCGAGCGCGAAGTCGATGTGCCCCTCGATGAGCGAGTCGAGGAGCGCCTCCGCACCCCCTTCGGCCTCCGCCACCCGGCGCTTGCCGCCCGTGAGCAGCTGCCCGCTGATCCCCACCAGCAGCTCGGCGAGCATCGCGTCCTTGCCGGCGAAGTGCCGGTAGAGACCGGGGCCGCTGATGCCGACCGCCGCTCCTATCTCATCCACTCCCACACCGTGGAAACCGCGCTCGGCGAAGAGCCGCGCCGCTTCCCTCAGGATCTGCTCGCGCCGGGTGGGGGCGTCGGTTCTGGTGGCCATGAAAACAATTCTAGACAGGCGGGTTAGCGGTCGTTAACCTGAAGGGGTTGCGTTAACGCTCATTAACTGGTCGACCACCTGGTGAGGGGACCGCAGGATGCAAGAGGCACCGGAGCTGACGAGCGCGGCAGACCCCGCGTCGGAGGCCTGGAGGGCCAACGAGGCGGCACACCGCGCGCTGGGCGAGGAACTGCGCCTGAAGCTGGCCGCGGCGCGGCTCGGCGGCGGCGAGAAGGCGCGCGCGCGGCACACCGCGCGCGGAAAGCTGCTGCCCCGCGACCGTGTGGACGCCCTGCTCGACCCCGGCTCACCGTTCCTGGAGCTGGCGCCGCTCGCCGCCGACGGGATGTACGAGGGAGCGGCCCCGGCCGCCGGCGTCATCGCCGGGATCGGCCGGGTCAGCGGGCGCGAGTGCGTGATCGTCGCGAACGACGCCACCGTCAAGGGCGGCACCTACTACCCGATGACGGTGAAGAAGCACCTGCGCGCCCAGGAGGTCGCGCTGGAGAACCGGCTGCCCTGCGTCTACCTCGTCGACTCCGGGGGCGCCTTCCTGCCGATGCAGGACGAGGTGTTCCCGGACCGCGACCACTTCGGGCGGATCTTCTACAACCAGGCGCGGATGTCCGGCGCGGGCATCCCGCAGATCGCGGCCGTCCTCGGCTCGTGCACGGCCGGCGGCGCCTACGTGCCGGCGATGAGCGACGAGGCCGTGATCGTGCGCGGCCAGGGCACCATCTTCCTGGGCGGGCCACCGCTGGTGAAGGCCGCCACCGGCGAGGTCGTCACGGCCGAGGAGCTGGGCGGCGGCGAGGTCCACTCGCGTGTGTCGGGTGTCACCGACCATCTCGCGGAGGACGACGCGCACGCGCTGCGGATCGTCCGGAACATCGTGGCCACCCTGCCCGCGCGCGGGGCGCTCCCCTGGTCCGTGGAGCCGTCGGCCGAGCCCAAGGTCGACCCGTACGGGCTGTACGGCGCGGTGCCGGTCGACTCCCGCACTCCGTACGACGTGCGCGAGGTCATCGCGCGCGTGGTGGACGGTTCGCGCTTCGCCGAGTTCAAGGCCGAGTTCGGGCAGACCCTGGTCACCGGCTTCGCGCGGATCCACGGCCAGCCGGTCGGGATCGTCGCGAACAACGGCATCCTGTTCTCCGAATCGGCCCAGAAGGGCGCCCACTTCATCGAGCTGTGCGACCAGCGCGGCATCCCGCTGGTGTTCCTGCAGAACATCTCCGGATTCATGGTGGGGCGCCAGTACGAGGCCGGTGGCATCGCCAAGCACGGCGCCAAGATGGTGACGGCCGTCGCCTGCACGCGCGTCCCGAAGCTGACCGTCGTGATCGGCGGCTCGTACGGAGCGGGCAACTACTCGATGTGCGGCCGGGCGTACTCGCCGCGCTTCCTGTGGATGTGGCCGGGCGCCAAGATCTCCGTGATGGGCGGCGAGCAGGCCTCCTCGGTCCTCGCGACCGTCAAGCGCGACCAGATCGAGGCGCGCGGCGAGTCCTGGCCGGCCTCGGACGAGGAGGAGTTCAAGGACCCGATCCGCCGCCAGTACGAGCGGCAGGGCAACGCCTACTACGCGACGGCCCGGCTCTGGGACGACGGCGTGATCGACCCGATGGAGACCCGGCAGGTCCTCGGACTCGCCCTGACCGCCTGCGCCAACGCGCCCCTGGGTGACCCCCAGTTCGGCGTCTTCCGGATGTGAGGGGACCCACCCATGTTTGACACGGTGCTTGTGGCCAACCGGGGCGAGATCGCCGTACGCGTCATCCGTACCCTGCGCGCGCTCGGCGTGCGCTCGGTGGCCGTCTTCTCCGACGCCGACGCGGACGCCCGGCACGTCCGGGAGGCGGACACGGCCGTACGGATCGGACCGGCGCCCGCGTCGGAGAGCTATCTGTCGGTGGAGCGGCTGCTGGAGGCGGCGGCCCGGACCGGCGCCCAGGCGGTGCACCCGGGCTACGGCTTCCTCGCCGAGAACGCCGCGTTCGCGCGGGCCTGCGCGGAGGCCGGACTCGTGTTCATCGGGCCGTCCCCCGAGGCGATCTCCCTGATGGGCGACAAGATCCGCGCCAAGGAGACGGTGAAGGCGGCCGGAGTCCCGGTCGTCCCCGGCTCCTCGGGCAGCGGTCTGACGGACGCGGAGCTGATCGCCGCGGCCGGCGAGATCGGCGTGCCGGTGCTCCTGAAGCCGAGCGCGGGCGGTGGCGGCAAGGGCATGCGCCTGGTGCGCGACGCCTCGGTCCTGGCCGACGAGATCGCCGCCGCCCGGCGCGAGGCGCGGGCCTCGTTCGGCGACGACACCCTTCTCGTCGAGCGCTGGGTCGACCGTCCCCGGCACATCGAGATCCAGGTGCTGGCGGACGGGCACGGGCACGTCATACACCTGGGCGAGCGCGAGTGCTCGCTCCAGCGCCGCCACCAGAAGATCATCGAGGAGGCGCCCAGCGTGCTCCTCGACCCCGCCACCCGGGCCGCGATGGGCGAGGCGGCCGTCCAGGCGGCCCGCTCCTGCGGCTACCGGGGCGCGGGCACGGTCGAGTTCATCGTCCCCGGCGGCGACCCGTCCTCGTACTACTTCATGGAGATGAACACCCGCCTCCAGGTGGAGCACCCGGTCACCGAACTCGTCACCGGCCTCGACCTCGTCGAATGGCAGCTTCGGGTCGCCGCCGGCGAGCACCTGCCGTACGCGCAGGAGGACATCAGCCTCACGGGGCACGCGGTGGAGGCCCGGATCTGCGCCGAGGACCCGTCGCGCGGCTTCCTCCCCTCCGGGGGCACCGTCCTCGCCCTGCGCGAGCCGCAGGGCGACGGAGTGCGCACCGACTCGGGCCTCTCGCGGGGCACCGAGGTCGGCAGCCTCTACGACCCGATGCTCTCCAAGGTCATCGCGTACGGCCCCGACCGCCCGACGGCGCTGCGCAAGCTGCGGGCGGCCCTCGCCGACACGGTCACGCTCGGGGTCCAGACCAACGCGGGATTCCTGCGCCGCCTGCTGGCCCACCCGGACGTGGTGGCGGGCGACCTGGACACCGGTCTGGTCGAGCGGGAGGCGGCCGGGCTGGTCCCGGCGGAGGTGCCGGAGGAGGTGTACGAGGCGGCGGCGGCCGTCCGGCTCGCCGAGCTGGCTCCGCCGGACGAGGGCTGGACCGACCCGTTCTCCGTGCCGAGCGGCTGGCGGCTCGGCGGCACACCGAAGCCGGTGGGCTTCTCCCTGCGGGTCCTCGACCCCGTGGAGTACACCCCGCGCGGCACCCACACCGTCACCGCCGACCGGGTCGCGGTGACCCTCGACGGAGTGCGCCACACCTTCCACCGCGCCGCCGACTGGATCGGCCGCGACGGCGACGCCTGGCAGGTGCGCGATCACGACCCGGTGGCCGCGTCGCTCACCGGCGCCGCGCACTCCGGTGCCGATTCGCTGACCGCCCCCATGCCGGGCACGGTGACCGTCGTGAAGGTCGCCGTCGGCGACGAAGTGACCGCGGGCCAGAGCCTGTTGGTGGTCGAGGCGATGAAGATGGAGCACGTCATCTCCGCGCCGCACGCCGGGACCGTCAGCGAGCTGGACGTCAAACCGGGCACGACGGTCGCCATGGACCAGGTACTGGCGGTCATCACCCCCGTGGAGGAGGCGGAGACGGCATGAGCACTTCCGAACTGGGCCTTCCGATGGCCGTACCGGCGCAGGGCCTGCCCGCCCGGGTGCGGATCTACGAGGTCGGCGCGCGCGACGGGCTGCAGAACGAGAAGGCGACCGTACCGACCGAGGTGAAGGCGGAGTTCATCCGGCGCCTCGCGGACGCGGGGCTGACCACGATCGAGGCGACCAGCTTCGTCCACCCGAAGTGGGTTCCCCAACTGGCCGACGCGGAACAGCTGTTCCCGCAGGTCGCCGACCTCCCGGTGGCGCTTCCGGTCCTGGTGCCGAACGAACGTGGGCTGGAGCGGGCGCTCGCGCTCGGCGCCCGGCACCTGGCCGTCTTCGCCAGCGCCACGGAGTCCTTCGCGAAGGCCAACCTCAACCGGACGGTCGACGAGGCGCTCGCCATGTTCGAACCGGTGGTGAGCCGCGCGAAGGACGCCGGCAGCACGGTCCGCGGCTATGTCTCGATGTGCTTCGGCGACCCGTGGGAAGGGCCCGTCCCGGTCCATCAGGTCGTCCGCGTGTGCAAGGCGCTGATGGACATGGGCTGTGACGAGCTGAGCCTCGGCGACACGATCGGTGTGGCGACACCGGGCCACGTGCAGTCCCTGCTCGCCGAACTGAACGAGGAGGGCGTGCCGACCAGCGCGCTCGGTGTGCACTTCCACGACACCTACGGCCAGGCGCTGTCCAACACCCTGGCCGCCCTCCAGCACGGCGTCAGCACGGTCGACGCCTCCGCGGGCGGCCTCGGCGGCTGCCCGTACGCGAAGTCCGCGACCGGCAACCTCGCCACGGAAGACCTCGTCTGGATGCTCCAGGGCCTCGGTATCGACACCGGGGTCGACCTCGGCCGCCTCACCGCCACGAGCGTGTGGATGGCCGGACAACTGGGCCGACCCAGCCCGTCCCGCACCGTCAAAGCCCTCTCCCACCAGGAGTGAACAGCATGTCCCTGGACCACCGGCTCTCCCCCGAGCTCGAAGAACTCCGCCGTACGGTGGAGGAGTTCGCGCACGACGTCGTGGCGCCGAAGATCGGTGACTTCTACGAGCGGCACGAGTTCCCGTACGAGATCGTGCGGGAGATGGGCCGCATGGGCCTGTTCGGGCTGCCGTTCCCCGAGGAGTACGGCGGCATGGGCGGCGACTATCTCGCCCTCGGCATCGCCCTGGAGGAGCTGGCCCGCGTCGACTCCTCCGTCGCCATCACGCTGGAGGCGGGCGTCTCGCTCGGCGCCATGCCGATCCACCTGTTCGGCACGGAGGCGCAGAAGGCCGAGTGGCTCCCCCGACTGTGCTCCGGCGAGATCCTCGGTGCCTTCGGCCTGACCGAGCCGGACGGCGGCTCGGACGCGGGCGCGACCCGTACGACGGCGCGCCTCGACCCCGAGACGGACGAGTGGGTCATCAACGGCAGCAAGTGCTTCATCACCAACTCGGGCACCGACATCACGGGCCTCGTGACGGTCACCGCGGTCACCGGCCGCAAGCCCGACGGCAAGCCGCTGATCTCCGCGATCATCGTCCCGTCCGGCACCCCCGGCTTCACGGTCGCGGCCCCGTACTCGAAGGTCGGCTGGAACGCCTCCGACACCCGTGAGCTGTCCTTCGCGGACGTGCGCGTCCCGGCGGCGAACCTGCTCGGCCAGGAGGGCCGCGGCTACGCGCAGTTCCTGCGCATCCTGGACGAGGGCCGCATCGCCATCGCGGCACTGGCCACGGGTCTCGCGCAGGGCTGTGTCGACGAGTCGGTCAAGTACGCCAAGGAGCGGCACGCGTTCGGACGCCCGATCGGCGCCAACCAGGCGATCCAGTTCAAGATCGCCGACATGGAGATGAAGGCCCACATGGCGCGCGTGGGCTGGCGCGACGCGGCGTCCCGTCTCGTCGCGGGCGAGCCCTTCAAGAAGGAGGCGGCCGTCGCCAAGCTGTACTCCTCGACGATCGCCGTCGACAACGCCCGTGACGCCACCCAGGTCCACGGCGGCTACGGCTTCATGAACGAGTACCCGGTCGCCCGCATGTGGCGCGACTCCAAGATCCTGGAGATCGGCGAGGGCACGAGCGAGGTGCAGCGGATGCTGATCGCCCGTGAACTGGGCCTCACGGGCTGACCCTTCGCGCACCACCAGTGCACCGCGGCCACCGCCGGGCATCCGCCCGCCGGTGGCCGCGGTGCGTCCTGGCACCGCCTGCGGGACTGCCGCCGGTCCGGGAGCCCCCGACGCCCGCGTCGCGTGCGCCACCTCCCCCGGGACATCCCTTAGGCCCGCACACCCGCGCGGAGGCCGACCGGGCCGAGACACGAGCGGACACCTGGTCGGCTTCGAGGCCGCATGGCGTTCTCCTTGCGTACGGCCTTCCGGGGACCGGGGTGGCCGTGACGGGCCGAGCCGCAGTCTGCGGAGCGGGGCGTCCCGAGGGGCCGGTGCGCTGCCCCCCGGGTGCACTCGCGGCCGGCGCGGGGCCAGGACCTGTCCGGCCGATCATGCCGCGGACGCGGCGTCCGGCACGTACATCTGCTGCGTTGTCGCATTCCTGCGACTCGATCGGCCGGACAGGTCCTAGTCGTTCAGGTGGGCGAGGACGAGGTCGGGGTCCTTGGCGGTGACGTAGGCGGCGCTCAGCACGTAGACGGTGTCGCCGCGCAGGGCGATGGACGTGGGGTTCTGCAGGCCGTCGGCCGCGGTCAGCACGATGGAGTGGCTGCCGTCGGGCTGCACGAGCGCGACCTCACTGGGGCCGTTGAGCGCGGCCAGCAGCCGGTCGCCGTGGCCGGTGAAGGCGAAGTCGTCGATTCCCGGCAGGCCGGTGGCCTCGGTCCGGACCGAACCGGCGCGCCCGTCGTGGCGGATGGGGATGCGCAGGATGGTGCCCTTGTCGAGGTTGGTGACCCAGACCGCGCCGTGATGGACCTTCAGGCCGTTGGCGCCGAGGAAGCCGGTGGAGGCCAGCTCGGGGGCAGTGGACCAGGCGGTGGGGGTGCCGCCGGTGGTGGGCAGGCTCCAGACGGTGCCCAGCACGGAGTCGGTGACGTAGAGGGTGTGGGTGCGCGAGTCCAGCGCCAGGCCGTTGGGAAGGCCGTCGGCGGGCAGCGCGGCGATCCGCTGGGGCTGTCCGCCCGGGCGCAGGCGCCACACACCGGTGAGGTCGGGAGTGCCGGTGGCGTAGAGGAAGTACAGGGTTCCGTCGTGGGCACGGACGATGCCGACGGTCAGCGGGAAGCCCAGGACCGGGGTGTGGACACCCCCGTCGGCGGGCTTGGGCAGGGTGGCCAGGATCCGGACGGTGCCCTTCGGGGAGACCTCGGCGATCTGGCGGCCCTCGGCGAAGGTGACGTACGCGGAGCCACCCGGTGCCAGGGCGATGTTCTCCGGCGTCTGGCCCTTGGCCAGGTCGAAGTGCATGGCGATCCGCGCGTGGCTCAGCGGGGCGGAGACGGCCGACGCCGCGACCGGACTGAGCGCCGTGGCGGCGGCCGCGACAAGGACGGCCGCCGAGACGGCGGGCGCGGAGAGTTTCTTGAACATGGTGTTCCTTCACTGGTTTTCGGGCATGCGGCGGCAACACGCCGACACACGCGTGGAGATCAGGTGGATTCGGCTCGGGGCCTGCGGCCCCGGGGGCTGATGCCGGCGGCCGTTCGCCGGTCGTGCCCGGGTGGGACGGGTGTCGGCACGTGCCGGCCGAGCGCCCGTCGGTGTTGTGTGCGGTCAGCCGACGTCGGCCCGTGACACCGGCTGCGCCGGGTCGGCCGGGACGGTGTCCTGGGTGATGACCTGGGCGAGCAGCGTCAGCGCGGCCCGTGAGGGCGAGCCCGCCTCCGTGGTGGCGACGACCGTGCTGGGGCCCGGCCCGTGGCTCAGGGTCTGCTGAACGACGGTCAGCGGGCCGACCAGCGGGTGCCGCATCCCGTAGGTGGCGACGGTGCACGCCTTGACCCGATGGTCGGCCCACATCGAGGCGAACTCGCTGCTCTTTGCGCTCAGTTCACCCAGCAGCGCGTGCAACGCCGTGTCCTGCGGATGCCGGGCCGCCACCAGGCGCAGATTCCCCACCACCGCCCTGGCCTTGCTCGGCCAGTCCGCGTACAGGTCGCGGGTGTGACAGTCGAGGAACACCAGTCTGGCCATGTTGGGACGCTGCGCCGTCAGGTCAGGGGCGCCAGGGTCCAGATGCCCGGCGAACAGCGCGTGGCCCAGGCGGTTCCACGCCAGCACGTCGCCGCGCCGGCCGAGCACGATCGCGGGAACGTCCGCCAGCACGTCCAGCAACTGAGCCGTCGCCTCCGTCACACGCTCCGGCGCAGGCCGCCGGCCCCGAGAGCGGTGCCTGTCCGCCCGGGCCAGGTCGTGCAGGTACCGCCGCTCGGACTCGTCCAGCCGCAGAGCCCCGGCGATCGCGTCCAGCACCTCGGGCGACGCGCTCAGCGACTGCCCCTGCTCAAGCCGGGTGTAGTAGGAGGCGCTCACACCCGCCAGCAGCGCCAACTCCTCGCGCCGAAGGCCCGGCACGCGCCGACGCTCCCCATAGGTGGGCATCCCGATGTCCTCGGGACGCAACTGGGAGCGCCGCGCCTGCAGGAAGTTCCCGAGCTGCGATTTTCCGGTCATGGATCCGAGTATGGGCGGACTCGAAACGCACAGCCTGCCCCAGCCGTGGATAGGCACCAGCCGGTCTGGCTCCCCGACAGGACCGGTGATGACGTGGGCGTCGCCGACCCGGCAACACCCCGCACGCACCCAGGAGTACGCCTTGAGCGCCATCACCAGCGAGCACGACCTCTTCGGGACTCTCGACGCAGCGGACTTCGCCTTCACCAGACGCGCATGGGTCGATGCCGCACCCGCCCGGGTCTATGACCTGGTCAGTGACGTGTCCGCGATCGGCCGCTGGAGCCCCAACGCGACCGACGTCACGTTCGACCAGGGCGCCGGGCCCCGGGCCGGCGCCTGGTTCGGCGGCCTCAATCGGAAGGACGGCAGGGAATGGACCACGCGCTCCCAGATCGTGCGAGCCGACCCCGGCGACACCTTCACCTTCGTGGTCGGCGGCATCGAGGACGGCATCGTGCGGTGGAGCTGGACCCTCCGCTCCCGGGGGCGCGGAACCGTCGTCGAGCAGTCCTGGCAACTGCTCCGTCTCGACCCGGTACTTGGCACCACCCGCGGCGACCTCGACGCGCTCCGCGACTACATGGCGAACAGTGTCGAGACCACCCTGCTCTCCCTCGCCCGATGGATCGCCGAAGAGTGAGGTTCCCGGGTGTGGCTTCGTCGACGGTGGCGGGCACGAGCGGCGCGCGGCCCGCGGGTTCGACCGCGGTGCGCCCCACCCTCTGGACAAGAACTGAGGTTAGGCTAACCTACCTTCGAACTCGTCCGGCGGGCGCTCCCGCCCCGTGCCGAAAGCAGCCACACTCATGCCCAACGCCCGTGCCACCCACCTCACCCGTCGCGGCATCCTCGCCGCGGGCGGCGCCCTCGGCCTCGGCGCCGTCCTCGCCGCCTGCGGCGACGACAACGCCTCGAAAAGCGGTGGCTCGGACTCGACCAAGGCCGCCGGGAAGTCCGGCCCGTGGACGTTCGAGGACGACCGCGGCACGACCGTGAAGCTGGGCAAGGTCCCGGCGAACATCGTCGCGTTCACCGGTGTCGCCGCCGCCCTGTTCGACTACGGCATCGAGGTCAAGGGCGTGTTCGGCCCGACGAAGACCAAGGACGGCAAGGCCGACGTCCAGGCCGGCGACATGGACATCAGCAAGCTGACGATCCTCGGCAACGAGTGGGGCCAGTTCAACATCGAGAAGTACGCGGGCCTCGCCCCCGACGTCCTGGTCTCGACGATGTTCGACACCGCGGGCACCCTCTGGTACGTCCCCGAGGAGTCCAAGGACAAGATCCTCAAGCTGGCCCCGAGCGTCGGCGTCTCCGTCTACGACGTCCAGATGCCCCAGCCGCTGGAGCACATGCTCGCGCTGGCCGGGTCCCTCGGCGCCGACGTGAAGTCCGCGAAGATCACCGAGGCGAAGAAGAAGTTCGAGACGGCCGCCGAGCGGCTGCGCAAGGCCGCCAAGGCCCGCCCGGAGATCAAGGTGCTGGCCGGCAGCGCGAGCCAGGACATCTTCTACGTCTCCGGCTCCAACCTCTCCATCGACCTGGAGTACTTCAAGGCGCTCGGCGTGAACATCGTCGAGCCCTCCGCCAAGGCACTGAAGGCCAGCGGCGGCTGGTTCGAGAACCTGAGCTGGGAGAACGTCGACAAGTACCCGGCCGACATCATCATCATGGACGACCGCACCTCGACCATCCAGCCGGCCGACATCACCGAGGCCACCTGGAAGAAGCTCCCCGCCGTCAAGGCCGGCCAGGTCATCGCCCGGACCCCCGAGCCGATCCTGTCGTACGACAAGTGCACCCCGATCCTCGACCGGCTCGCCGAGGCCATAGAGAACGCGAAGAAGGTCGCCTGACACCACCCTCCCGCCCCCTGACACCGATTCAGGAGCACTCATGACGACGGCCGTGGCCGCCCCGTTCCGTTTCTTCTCCCTCCAGGTCGTACGGACGAGGCGGCTCGGTCCGTCGCTGCTCCGGGTGACCTTCGCGGGGCCCGATCTGCAGGCGTTCCACTCCCATGGGCGCGACCAGTCCCTGTCCCTGTTCCTGCCGCACCCCGGCCAGAGCGAGCCGGCCGTGCCGATCGAACTCGGCGACGGATGGTGGCAGGGCTGGCGCGAACTGCCCGACGGCGTACGGGCGGTGATGCGCTCGTACACCCTGCGCGGACTGCGCCGCGATCCCGACGAGATCGACATCGACTTCGCGCTGCACGGCCTGGAGCCGGGTGCGGCCGCCCCGGCGGGGCCCGCCTCGCGCTGGGCGTCCGGCGCACGGGCCGGTGACCGCGTCGTCCTGCTCGGTCCCGCCGTCGAGGACAACCGGGCCATCCGCTTCCGGCCGCCCGCGGACACCGACCTCGTCGTCCTGTGGGGCGACGAGACGGCCGTCCCCGCCGTCTCCGCGATCCTCGAATCGCTCCCGGCGGGACAGCGTGTCCGCGCCTGGCTGGAGGTTCACCACGCCTCCGACATCCAGGATCTGGCGACCTCGGCGGACGCCGAGATCACCTGGCTCGTACGGGACGAGCGCTCCGGTGCGAGCTCCCCGCACTCCTCCATGGCGCTCGACGCCCTGCGCGCGGCCCAACTCCCGCCCACCCAGGCCCCGTACGCCTGGATCGCGGGCGAGTCCGGCCGCGTGAAGGAACTGCGCCGCCATCTCGTGCGCGAGCGCGGCATCGACCGCAGGCGGGTCACCTTCGTGGGCTACTGGCGCCAGGGGCTGACCGAGGAACAACTGCGGGAGCGCGGCGAGTAGTTCGCGGTCCCCCCGCGACGCTTCCCGGAAGTCCGGACCGGGCGGCGCGTCACGAAAGACACAGGTGGGGCGGGGTCGCACGGTCGACTTAGGTTAGGCTAACCTAAGTTGAACGTCGCGACTCCGCCCTTTCTCCTGTCCCGCTCGGACTCTCCCCCGCACGGAGGACCCCCACATGCGCTCGCACCTGCTCAATGACACCACCGCGGACCGGTACCGCCGCTCCGTGACCGAAGGGGTCGAGCGGGTGGCGGCCAGACTCGCCACCACCGACCGCCCGTTCACGGGCGTCACGGTCGACGACCTCGCTCCCCGCATCGAGCGGATCGACCTCGACAAGCCCCTGCACGACACCACGGCCGTCCTCGACGAGCTGGAGGAGGTCTACCTCCAGGACGCGGTCTACTTCCACCACCCCCGCTACCTCGCCCACCTCAACTGCCCGGTCGTCATCCCGGCCGTGCTCGGCGAGGCCGTCCTGTCCGCCGTCAACTCCTCACTGGACACCTGGGACCAGTCGGCCGGCGGCACCCTCATCGAGCGCAGGCTCATCGACTGGACCAACGAACGGATCGGCCTCGGTCCGGCCGCCGACGGCGTGTTCACCAGCGGCGGCAGCCAGTCCAACCTCCAGGCCCTGCTGCTGGCCCGCGAGGAGGCCAAGCCCGGCGGTCAGGACCAGGACGGGGAGCGAGCCGCGAACGGTCTCGGCAGACTGCGGATCTTCGCCTCCGAGGTCAGCCACTTCAGCGTCAAGAAGTCCGCCAAGCTCCTCGGCCTCGACGCCGACGCCGTCGTCGCGATCCCCGTCGACCACGACAAGCGCATGCAGACCGTCGCCCTCGCCCGCGAGCTGGAACGCTGCCGGCAGGACGGTCTCGTCCCGATGGCCGTCGTCGCCACCGCGGGCACCACCGACTTCGGTTCCATCGACCCGCTGCCCGAGATCGCGGAGCTGTGCTCCCAGTTCGGCGCCTGGATGCACGTGGACGCGGCCTACGGCTGCGGACTGCTCGCCTCGCTGAAGAACCGGGACCGCCTCGACGGCATCGAGCGGGCCGACTCCGTCACCGTCGACTACCACAAGTCCTTCTTCCAGCCCGTGAGTTCCTCGGCCGTACTGGTACGGGACGCCTCGACGCTGCGCCACGCCACCTACCACGCGGAGTACCTCAACCCGCGCCGCATGGTCCAGGAGCGCATCCCCAACCAGGTCGACAAGTCCCTCCAGACCACCCGCCGTTTCGACGCGCTGAAGCTGTGGATGACGCTGCGGGTGATGGGCGCCGACGGCATCGGCGAACTCTTCGACGAGGTCTGCGACCTGGCCGCCGAGGGCTGGGAACTGCTCGCCGCCGACCCGCGCTTCGACGTCGTCGTGCGGCCCTCGCTCTCCACCCTCGTCTTCCGGTACATCCCGGCCGCCGTCACCGATCCGGCCGAGATCGACCGCGCCAACCTGTACGCCCGCAAGGCCCTGTTCGCCTCCGGTGACGCCGTCGTCGCGGGCACCAAGGTCGGCGGACGCCACTACCTGAAGTTCACCCTGCTCAACCCCGAGACCACGACGGACGACATCGCCGCCGTCCTCGATCTGATCGCCGGCCACGCCGAGCAGTACCTGGGAGAGTCCCTTGACCGCGCTTGCTGAATCCACGGACACGACCTACGACTTCGTGGGGATCGGGCTCGGGCCCTTCAATCTCGGCCTCGCCTGCCTGACCGAGCCGATCGCCGAACTGAGCGGCGTCTTCCTGGAGTCCAAGCCCCACTTCGAGTGGCACTCCGGAATGTTCCTTGAGGGCGCGCACCTGCAGACCCCGTTCATGTCGGACCTGGTCACCCTCGCCGACCCGACGTCCCCGTACTCGTTCCTCAACTACCTGAAGGAATCGGGCCGTCTCTACTCGTTCTACATCCGCGAGAACTTCTACCCGCTGCGGGTCGAGTACGACGACTACTGCAGGTGGGCCGCGTCGAAGCTGAGCAGCGTCCGCTTCGGCGCCACGGTCGCGGAGGTGACGTACGAGGACGAGGTGTACGTCGTACGGACCGAGTCGGGTGAGCTGCTGCGCGCCCGGCGCCTGGTCCTCGGCACCGGCACCTCGCCCCATGTCCCGGACGCCTGCGCGGGACTCGGCGGCGACTTCATCCACAACTCCCGTTACATGCGGCACAAGTCGGAGCTTCAGGGCAAGGAGTCGATCACCCTGGTCGGCAGCGGCCAGTCCGCCGCCGAGATCTTCCACGACCTGCTGAGCGAGATCGACGTCCACGGCTACCGGCTGAACTGGGTGACCCGCTCTCCGCGCTTCTTCCCCCTCGAATACACCAAGCTCACCCTGGAGATGACCTCCCCGGAGTACATCGACTACTTCCACGCGCTGCCCGAAGCGACCCGCTACCGCCTCCAGTCGGAGCAGAAGGGCCTCTTCAAGGGCATCGACGGGGAGCTGATCGACTCGATCTTCGACCTGCTCTACCAGAAGAGCCTCGGCGGCCCGGTCCCCGCGCGGCTGCTCACCAACTCCTCCCTCGAAAACGCGCGTTACGACGAGGGCACGTACACCCTCGGCCTCCGCCAGCAGGAACAGGGCAAGGACTACGAGCTGCGCTCGGCCGGCCTGGTCCTGGCCACCGGCTACCGGTACGCCGAGCCCGCGTTCCTCGCACCGGTCCGCGACCGGCTCCGCTACGACACGCACGGCAACTTCGACGTGGCCCGCAACTACGCCATCGACACCACGGGGAGCGGGATCTTCCTGCAGAACGCGGGCGTCCACACCCACTCGATCACCTCACCGGACCTCGGCATGGGCCCGTACCGCAACGCGTCCATCATCCGCGAGCTGCTCGGCGGAACCGAGTACTACCCGGTCGAGAAGTCCATCGCGTTCCAGGAGTTCGCCATATGACCACCGCCACCGCCATCGGCGCCTTCACGGTCCGCCCCCTCGACCCCGTCGAGGACGCCCCGCTGCTGCACGGGTGGGTGACGCATCCCAAGGCCGCCTTCTGGATGATGCAGGAGGCGAAACTGCACGACGTGGAGCGCGAGTACATGGCCGTCGCCGCGAGCGAGCACCACGACGCGTTCCTCGGGCTGCTGGACGGCGAGCCCGTCTTCCTGATGGAGCGCTACGACCCGGCGTACGTCGAACTCGTCGGCCTGTACGAGCCGGAGCCGGGTGATGTCGGCATGCACTTCCTGGTGGCGCCGAGCGACACGCCCGTGCACGGCTTCACCCGGGCCGTGATCACCGCGGTGATGGAGTACCTGTTCGCCGACCCGGCGGCCCTCCGGGTGGTCGTGGAACCCGATGTGCGCAACACGGCCGTGCACGCCCTCAACGAGGCCGTCGGCTTCGTGCCCGAACGGGAGATCCGGAAGCCGGAGAAGCAGGCGCTGCTGAGCTTCTGCACCCGGGAGCGGTTCGCGAAGGCGGTGGCGGCATGACCCTCGCCGAGGACGTCGCCCATCTCTCCCCCGAGCGCTGGGCCCTCGCCAACCGTCTCCTCGTCCGCAAGGCGCTCGCCGAGTTCGCCCACGAGCGGCTGATCACCCCGCGGAGCCTGCCGGACGGCCGGTACGAGGTGCGCTCCGACGACGGGGACACCAGCTACCGGTTCACCGCCGTGCCGCGTTCCCTCGACCACTGGCAGGTGGCCGCGGAGTCGATCACCCGGCACCGCGACGGCGCCGAACTCCCGCTGTCCGCGCTGGAGTTCTGCATCGAGCTGAAGGAGTCGCTCGGCCTGAGCGACCAGGTCCTGCCGGTCTACCTGGAGGAGATCTCCTCCACCCTCTCGGGCACCTGCTTCAAACTCGCCAAGCCGCGGGTCCCGGTCCGCGAGCTGGCCGGCGCCGGCTTCCAGGCCATCGAGACCGGCATGACCGAAGGGCACCCCTGCTTCGTCGCCAACAACGGGCGGCTCGGCTTCGGAGTGCGGGAGTACCTCGCCTACGCGCCCGAGACCGCGAGCCCGGTCCGGCTGGTGTGGCTGGCGGCCCACCGCTCCCGGGCCGCCTTCACGGCGGGAGCCGGCATCGAGTACGAGTCCTTCGTGCGCGCGGAGTTGGGCGACGAGACGGTCGGGCGGTTCGCCCGGACGCTGACCGGACAGGGTCTCGACCCCGAGGACTACCTGCTCATACCCGTCCACCCCTGGCAGTGGTTCAACAAGCTGTCCGTGACGTTCGCCGCCGAGGTCGCCGAGCGGCGCCTGGTCTGCCTCGGCGAGGGCGACGACGAGTACCTGGCGCAGCAATCCATCCGGACGTTCTTCAACACGACGAACCCGGAGAAGCACTATGTGAAGACGGCGCTGAGCGTCCTGAACATGGGGTTCATGCGCGGCCTGTCCGCCGCCTACATGGAGGCGACCCCGGCCATCAACGACTGGCTGGCCCAGCTCGTCGAGAACGACCCGGTGCTGAAGTCGACGGGTCTGACGGTCATCCGCGAGCGGGCGGCCGTCGGCTACCGGCACCTGGAGTACGAGGCGGCCACCGACCGCTACTCCCCGTACCGCAAGATGCTCGCCGCGCTGTGGCGCGAGAGCCCGGTCGGCTCGCTCCAGGAGGGCGAGAGCCTCGCGACGATGGCGTCCCTCGTCCATGTCGACCACGAGGGCGCCTCGTTCGCGGGCGCGCTGATCGAGCGGTCGGGCCTGACGCCGGTGGAGTGGCTGCGCCGCTATCTGCGCGCCTACCTCACCCCGCTCCTGCACAGCTTCTACGCGTACGACCTGGCCTACATGCCGCACGGCGAGAACGTCATCCTGGTCCTGAAGGACGGCGCCGTGCGGCGGGCGGTCTACAAGGACATCGCCGAGGAGATCGTGGTCATGGACCCGCACGCGGTGCTGCCGCCGGCGGTCGAGCGGATCCGGGTCGAAGTCCCCGACGACCAGAAGCTGCTGTCCGTCTTCACCGACGTCTTCGACTGCTTCTTCCGCTTCCTGGCAGCCCAGTTGGCGGAGGAGGGCGTCCTCGGCGAGGAGGACTTCTGGCGGACGGTCGCCGAGTCGGTGCGCGCCTATCAGGAGGCCACGCCCGAACTCGACGACAGGTTCCGGCAGTACGACCTGTTCGCGCCCGAGTTCGCGCTGTCCTGTCTCAACCGGCTCCAACTGCGCGACAACCGGCAGATGGTGGACCTGGCGGACCCCTCGGGCGCGCTGCAACTGGTCGGCACCCTGAAGAACCCGATCGCCGGGTTCTGAGCACCGGGCTCCGCGAGGAGCCCCACGGACGGGCGGGCGCCCCGGAGACGGTCCTCCGGGGCGCCCGTCGGCCTTCCGGCTAGCGGGTCGGCCAGGGGACCTGGGGCGAGCGGTAGTAGCCGATGCCGAGGGCGTCCCAGCGCGGCCCCTGGGCGGCGAGCCGCACCTTGTAGGTGTCCCAGTCGTGCGTCGACGCGGGCGACCAGCCGAGTTCGGCGGCTCCGGGCAGCCTCGGGAAGGCCATCACGTCGATGTCGGCGGAGTCGGTGATCGTCTCGGTCCACAGGGGCGCCTCGACGCCCTTGACGGCCGTGGCGGGCACGCCGGGAAGGTAGCTGCCCGGGTCCCAGTCGTACGCCCGCCGCACTTCCACCAGACCGGCCCAGTCCTGGCCGAGCGGGGTGTCGGCGGTGTACTTCATGTCGAGGTAGAGCCGGTCCGCGGGCGACAGCACGAGCCCGGTCCCGTTCTGGGCGGCGTGGGCGACCTGCGCCTTCTCCTCGGCACCGGTGTCGTCGAGCCCCCAGTACTGGGCGATGGCTCCCTTCGCCGGGGTCGCCCCGGTGAGCTGGTGCCAGCCCATCACCTTCTTGCCGTACTTGGCGACGAGGGGCTGCACCTTGTCCATGAAGGTCACGTAGTCGGCGTGGCTGGTGGAGTGCGCCTCGTCGCCGCCGATGTGGAGGTACTTCCCCGGGGTGATCGCGGCCAGCTCGCGGATCACGTCGTCCACGAAGGCGTACGTCAGCGGCTTGTTCACGCACAGCGAGCTGAAGCCGACGTCGGTGCCGGTGTAGAGCGGCGGCGCGACGCCGTCGCAGTTGAGCCCGGCGTACGAGGCGAGGGCGGCGTTGGTGTGTCCGGGCATGTCGATCTCCGGGACGACCTCCAGATAGCGCGAGGAGGCGTACCGGACGATCTCGCGGTAGTCGGCCTTCGTGTAGAAGCCGCCGTGTCCGCCGCCGACCTGGGTGGAGCCGCCGTGGGCCGCAAGGCGGGGCCAGGAGTCGACGGCGATGCGCCAGCCCTGGTCGTCGCTCAGGTGCAGATGCAGCTTGTTGACCTTGTAGAGGGCCAGTTCGTCGATGTAGCGCTCGACCTGGGCGACGGTGAAGAAGTGCCGGGAGACGTCGAGCATCGCGCCGCGGTAGGCGTAGCGCGGGGTGTCCTCGATGGTGCCGCCGGCGATCAGCCAGGGTCCGTGCTGGACGGAGTCCTTCTCGACGGCGGCGGGCAGCAGTTGGCGCAGGGTCTGGACGCCGTGGAAGAGGCCCGCGGGCCGTCCGGCGGTGATGGTGACGCCCGACGCGGCGCTGGCGAGGCGGTAGCCCTCGTCGCCCAGCCCCTTGCCGCCGAGCCGGAGCCTGATCGCTCCCGCGCCGTGCGTGGTGACCGGCAGCCGGTATCCGGTGGAGGGCCGCAGGATGTCCGCGAGGTACGCGCCGACCGTGCGGGCCTCGCGCGAGTCGTCGACGCGGATGCGGGTGTCACCGGTGATGCGGTACGGGGATCCGCCCGGGTGGACGGAGGCGGGGGCCGGGACGACGCGGCCCAGCGGTGCGGCGGCCCGGTTGTGCGGTGCCGCGCCGGCGAGGGAGATACCGGCCGCCGCCACGAGCAGCAGCGTACCGAGAAGGCGGGGCGTTCTGTGGTGCTGTCTCACACGCGCTCCCTTCGGTCCGGCGAAGGTCTTCGGCCGTACAGGGCCGCGCTCTTCGCCGTGCCCTTCGAATTGGTCGAGACCACTCTCCCGCAGACGCGGTGGAACAATCCCCGTCATGGCGGAAATCATCCAGCGAGACGGCACGTGGATCTTCGAAGGCGATGCTCTGCGGCTGACCCCCGGACGGGACAAGAACGTCGGCCTGCTGCGCCGGGCACTGGGTGAACTCACCGTTCCGCTCGGCGCGTTGGCGGGAGTCTCGCTGGAGCAGGGCAGGAAGGCCGGGCGGCTCAGACTCCGGCTGCGCGACGGCGCCGACCCGCTGCTCCAGGCGACGGGCGGCAAGCTCGCGGAGCCGAACGATCCGTATCAGCTCACGGTGGAGGCCGACCGTTTCGGCGTCGCCGAGTACTTCGTGGACGAGGTGCGGGGCGCGCTGCTCCTGGACCAGGTGCCGTCCGACCCGGTCGACGGCTATCTGCTGCCCGGTCCGGCGGTGCCGCTGTCCGCGTCCGCCGGTGACGGCACCGCGAGCTTCGACGGTGAACGCGTCCGCCTGGAGTGGAACTGGAAGACGGAGGACGCCAAGTCCGCTTCGGGCACCCGCACCCTCGCCCTCGGCGACATCGCGGGCGTCGAGTGGCACCCGGCGGCCGGGCTGGAGAACGGCTGTCTGCGCTTCACCGTGCGCGGCGCCGACACCAAGGCGCCGCCGAAGTACGACCCCAACTCCGTGGAGCTGTGGGGCTTCAAGAAGGACCCGCTGATGGCGCTGGTCGCGGCGGCCGTGCAGGTACGGCTGCCGCACCCGGCGGCGGCCGTGCAGGACCGGCCGCCCGCGGGGCCCGCGCCGGCCGCGGCCCCCGACCCCGGTCCCGAGGCCGACCACGACGCCCTCCTGCGCAGACTGCGCGAACTCGGCGAACTGCACCGGGAGGGCGTCCTGACGGACGAGGAGTTCACCCTGGCCAAGCAGGCGGTCCTCAAGCGCCTCTAGGACGGGTGCTCGGGGACCGCCGCCGCGCGAGGCCGGCCACCGGCCAGGTGTCCCGGGTACGCCCCGCCTTCCGGGCGTACCCGGACACCTGTGCGGCCGGGTTCCTGTGTGCCGCGTGCGTGCCGGGGGAGCTACTTGGCCCGGCGGGCGATCGTGAAGTGGTCGACCTCCGCGCCGGTCTCCGCGATGCCGCGGACCTTCAGGGTGGCCAGCCGGCCCTTCGCGGCCGGGGTGACGTCGACGCGCAGGAACGAGTAGTTCAGGTAGCGCACGCGCGACCAGGTGACCGTCTCGTTCTGCTTGCCGTCCTTGAGGTTGACGAAGGAGGCGACGGACTCGACCTCGTTCTCCTTGCCCTCGTAGGACTCCGGGGCGGTGAACGCGTACAGGCTGCGGCCGGCCGCGCCCGCCGTCACGTACACGACACCGTCGGTCTCCGTGTACGCCGTGCCGCCGATCGGCAGCTTCCTGGTGACCGCGTTCGCCTTGATCACGTCCGTGCGCTCGTACTGGTGGTTGTGGCCGTTGATCACCAGGTCGACGGTGTACTTCTCGAACAGCGGCACCCACTCCTGTCGCACGCCCCCCTCCGAGGCGTGCGCCGTGGAGGTGCAGTACGCGCAGTGGTGGAAGAAGACCACGACGAAGTCGATGTCCCGCGCGGCCCGGTACTTCTTGAGCTGCGCCTCCAGCCACTTGGTCTGCGTGCCGCCCGAGATGCCGAGGTTGGCCGGGATCTCGAAGGAGATGTCGTTGGCGTCCAGCGAGATGATCGCCGTGTTGCCGTGGACGAAGGAGTAGACGCCGGGCAGGTTGGCCTTGTCGGGGCCGTTGTCGGGCAGTGTCCAGCGGGCCTCCTCGCCGCCGTAGCCGTTGGGCGAGTACCAGGCCTCCATGTCGTGGTTGCCGTACGCCGGCATCCACGGCACCTGCTTGGCGACCGTCTCGGTCTGGGCGAGGAACTGGTCCCAGATGCGCGAGTCGAAGCCGGTGTCCTCCTTCTTGCCCGCGCCGGACGGGTCCGCGTACGCGATGTCGCCCGCGTGCAGGTGGAAGGCCGGGTTCTGGGCGAGCAGCAGGGCGTCGTTGGCGAGGCCGTGGTAGCCGACGCCCTCGTCGCCGAAGGCGGTGAAGGTGAAGGGCTCGGCGCGGTCGGGCGCGGTGGTGAAGGTGCCGAGGGTGCCGAGGAGGTGGGGCGCGGCCGGGTCGAAACCGGCGTGGCCGACACCGTAGTAGTAGGTCCTGCCGGGGCGCAGGTGGGTGAGCCTGGCGTGGAGGTAGTACTGGGTGTGGTCGCCGCTCGCCCCTACGCCGGCCGGGGTGTAGAGGGTGCGCACCTCGGCCTCGATCTTCCGCGAGAGGTCCCAGGGGTGGGCGCCGATGCGGATGTAGGGCTTGGTGACCGCGGTCGGCACCTGCCAGGAGACGGTCATCTCGGTGCGGGGGTCGTTGCCGAAGGCGAGGTGGCGGCCGAAGGGGGCGACGAGGGCGCCGTCCACCTTCTCCGTCGAGGCCGGGGCGGCCGTCCGCCGCGTCGGGACGGCGGCCTGTGCGGTGCCGGGTACGAAGGCGCCGCCGGCGACGGCACCGAGGGTCACGGCGCCGCCTCTGATCATGTTGCGCCGCGAGAATCTGGCGCGAAGGTACTCGTGCTGCTCGGCCATGGTCATCTTCTCGGCGAGCTGCTCGGGTACGCCCATGCGTGGAGTGTCCATGGCACCAGAAGTTGCTCCTGGCAATCGACGCGGCGCAAGACGCCGGATGGACAGCCTGTAAACAGCACACCATAAGAGATCCAACACCTACTTGCCCGATATCGGGCAAGATTCTTGCGAAACGTCTTCCGGTACCCCAGGATCATCGAGTGCACGACGAACTCGTTGATCATTTGACGCGGTCGACGCCCCTGAACCGGGGCGAGGCGCTGCGAGTGATCCAGGACGTTCTCGCCTACTTCGACGAGACCACCCAGGAGTTCGTCCGTCGCCGTCACCGCGAGCTCCAGGCCCAGGGCCTGGTGAACACGTCGATCTTCGAACGGATCGAAGCGGACCTGAAATATCGCGCGGTCGCGCCGCCGGAGCTCACGCTCAGGCAGCTCCGCCGCATCGTTTACGGCTGAGGGACTCTACGTATATGTGCGGAATCGTCGGATACATCGGCAGGCGTGATGTGACCCCGCTGCTCCTCGAAGGCCTTCAGCGCCTGGAGTACCGCGGCTACGACTCGGCGGGCATAGTCGTGACCTCGCCCAAGTCGGCCGGCCTGAAGATGGTCAAGGCGAAGGGCCGCGTCCGCGACCTGGAGGCGAAGGTCCCCAAGCGGTTCGCCGGCACCACGGGTATCGCCCACACCCGCTGGGCCACGCACGGCGCCCCCTCCGACGTGAACGCGCACCCCCACATGTCCGGCGACAACAAGGTCGCCGTCGTTCACAACGGCATCATCGACAACGCCTCCGACCTGCGCAAGAAGCTTGAGGCGGACGGCGTCGAGTTCCTCTCCGAGACCGACACCGAGGTCCTCACCCACCTGGTCGCCCGCTCCCAGCAGGAGAAGCTGGAGGACAAGGTCCGCGAGGCGGTGCGTGTCATAGAGGGCACCTACGGCATCGCGGTGATGCACGCCGACTTCCCCGACCGCATCGTGGTGGCGCGCAACGGCTCCCCCGTCGTGCTCGGCATCGGCGAGAAGGAGATGTTCGTCGCCTCGGACATCGCCGCGCTGGTCACCCACACCCGCCAGATAGTCACGCTGGACGACGGGGAGATGGCCACGCTCAAGGCCGACGACTTCCGGACGTACACCACCGAGGGCACCCGTACGACGTCCGAGCCGACCACCGTGGAGTGGGAGGCCGCGTCGTACGACATGGGCGGCCACGACACGTACATGCACAAGGAGATCCACGAGCAGGTCGAGGCCGTGGACCGTGTGCTGCGCGGCCGTATCGACGACCGGTTCTCGACGGTCCACCTCGGTGGCCTGAACCTGGACGCCCGCGAGGCCCGCGCGGTGCGCCGCGTGAAGATCCTCGGCTGCGGCACCTCGTACCACGCGGGCATGATCGGCGCCCAGATGATCGAGGAGCTGGCCCGTATCCCCGCGGACGCCGAGCCGGCCTCCGAGTTCCGCTACCGCAACGCGGTCGTCGACCCCGACACCCTGTACATCGCGGTCTCCCAGTCCGGTGAGACCTACGACGTGCTGGCCGCCGTCCAGGAGCTGAAGCGCAAGGGCGCCCGGGTGCTCGGCGTGGTCAACGTGGTCGGTTCGGCGATCGCCCGCGAGGCGGACGGCGGCATGTACGTGCACGCGGGCCCCGAGGTCTGCGTCGTCTCGACGAAGTGCTTCACCAACACCACCGTCGCCTTCGCGCTGCTCGCCCTGCACCTCGGCCGCACGCGTGACCTCTCGGTCCGTGACGGCAAGCGGATCATCGAGGGCCTGCGCAAGCTGCCCGCGCAGATCGCCGAGATCCTGGAGCAGGAGGAGGAGATCAAGAAGCTGGCCGAGCAGTACGCCGAGGCCCGCTCGATGCTCTTCATCGGCCGCGTCCGGGGCTACCCGGTGGCTCGCGAGGCCTCGCTGAAGCTCAAGGAGGTCTCGTACATCCACGCCGAGGCCTACCCGGCCTCCGAGCTCAAGCACGGTCCGCTGGCGCTCATCGAGCCCGCGCTGCCCACCGTGGCGATCGTCCCCGACGACGACCTGCTGGAGAAGAACCGCGCCGCGCTGGAGGAGATCAAGGCCCGCAGCGGCCAGATCCTCGCCGTGGCGCACCGCCACCAGGAGAAGGCCGACCAGACGATCCTCGTCCCGAAGAACGAGGACGAGCTGGACCCGATCCTGATGGGCATCCCGCTCCAACTCCTCGCCTACCACACGGCGTTGGCGCTCGGCCGGGACATCGACAAGCCGCGCAACCTGGCCAAGTCGGTCACCGTCGAATAGTCGGCGGCCGGGCGGTCCGCCGCCCGAACGATCCACCACCGCATGATCCGCCGCGGCAACACCGTCCCCTGCCCGCGGCCGGACATGAACGATCCCCGTGCGCACCACCCGCGCACGGGGATCGCCCTTCAAGGGCCGGAGCCGCCCAATACCCCGACCCGCGCCGAGGTCAGCCGGTGGCCGTCACCCCCCGGCCGGCGGCGCGTCGCGGAAGGGCCGTGGGCCAGTGGGCGAGGGCCGCGGTAGCCGCGTACCAGGCGACGGCGCCAGCCGCGACGGCGAACCAGCCGCCGGCCTTGGCCAGGTCGGCGTTGTCGGCGAAGCGGCCGACGGCGAGAAGCAGCAGGGAGACGAAGAACAGTCCGTAGGTGCCCTGGCCGAGCACGTCGCCGCCCGCGAGGGTGAGCGACAGCACGACGAGTGCGAACAGCAGCAGGAAGAGTCCCGCCGCGTTGTCGGAGACCTGGCCACCGGCCGAGACGGCCCAGGTGAACCAGAGGGCACCGAGTCCCGTGAAGGCCGTGCCGTTCCCGGCGTCACGGTCGCGGAACGCGAGCAGTCCGGCGACGAAGAGCGCAACGCCGCCTACGTAGTGGGCCAGTGACACGGCGTCGGCCGCCGTCACTCCGTCGATCAGGTCGGTGTACCCGAGGCCGAAGGCCAGCAGGGTGACACCGAGCGCGAGTCTGCCGACGATGGTGGTGGTGCTTCCCGCAGAGACGTCATTGTCCACGGCGGGCTCCCTTCATGCCTGTGCAGTTGTGCTGCGTCGTACCGGTCGCCGCGTAGGACCGGCGTCCCGTATATTCCCTTCACAAAGGCACAAACACCTCTACGCGCCAGTAGGTTCACCCAGCGCGCACGGTCGCGCGAGGGCTTCCCCGGGGCCCGTCCCACCTGGGACGACAGCGCGTTACGGAATGACGATGACAGGACGCTTGGCGCGCTTGGCGAGCCGTCCCGCGACCGAGCCGAAGATGCGCCCGACGATGCCGTGCGTGGAGCCGACGACGATCGCGTCCGCCTCGTACTCCCGGCCCACCTCTTCGAGTTCGTGGCAGATGTCACCGCCGCGCTCGACCAGGATCCAGGGCACCTCGGAGAGGTATTCCGCGCAGGCGAGCTCCAGCCCCAGCACCTCGGTGCGGTGGTCGGGAACATCGACGAAGACCGGTGGCTCGCAGCCCGCCCACACCGTGGTGGGCAGCCGGTTGGCCACATGGACGATGATCAGGCCGGAGCCCGAGCGGTGGGCCATCCCGATCGCGTAGGCGAGGGCACGCTCGCTGGACGTCGAACCGTCGAAACCGACGACGACGCCGTGCTTGAAGGCGGGATCGCAGGAGTGGCGGAGTTCTTCCGCCGCCAGGGGCTCGGCCGCCGTGGGATCGGCGAGCGGGCGCTTGCGGTCCGCGGGATCGAAGAATTCGTGACCGGCCATGGATGTCTCGGCGTTTGGATCCTCGTGGTGGGGACGACAACGATCGGCAGAGCTGTGTCTGGGAAACATCTTCCCAACCCCATACCCCCAAGGGTACGGCGGCACGCCTCCTCTGCCCAGATCCCGCGCGCCTTACGCGGCATTCCAGGGAGCATGCACGAGAGGGCGCCCGTAACGCAATGGTTGCTGCCCCGTACAGGCGGTTTGCGCAAGGCACCCAGGGAATTTGCTCCGGCCTCCCGGGAACGGGGAGTCCTTTCGCCGTACGGAGCCGGACGGCTCCCTTCCGGGTGTACGCACCACCGGCCGGGCAGTGACCGGTCGGTCGAACACGCGTTGAACCGGTCGCAGCCGCCGCCATGGAGAACGGACGCCATGGCGGACACGGAGAACACCGGAGTACTAGGGAGCAGCACGTGCCCGGACCCGACAGCGCCCCGCATTCCTCCGCCCCCTCCACCCACTCCGTACCCGCGGCTCCCCTCCCGTCGCACGCGGCGCCTCCGTCCGGATCGCGATCGGGAACACGCTCCGGATCGCACTCCGGGCCGTGCGCCTCGACGCCACCGGTGGACACGGTGAGCGACGTGGTCCGCTGGGCGGCCTTCAGCTGCGTCCTGGTCCCGGTGATCCTCCTCTGGTACGGCTCCTCGCTCGCCGGCGCGGCCGGAACGGCCCTCGGACTGGCGGCCGTGACCGGAGCCTGTCTGCTCCTGCTGCGCCAGTCCGAGCGGGGGGCCGCACTCATGGCCGAGGAGCGGCTCCCGGCCGAGGAGCGCCGGGGCGGGGCGCGTTCACGCGCGCGGCAGCGGGCGCCGCAGCAGCGCGGACGGCACGGGAGGACCGGCCCGGGACGCGGGACCGCGGTGAACTCGGGGCGCGCGAGGGGCCCGGGAGCGGTGGCCGGGCCACGGGGCGGAAGCGGCACGGGAGTTCACCGTGGCGCTCGTCACGGCGGGGGAAACAAGCCGGTCGACTGACCGGTTTCCGCGTACGGCTACGCTTCTTTTCAGCCAACTTCTGGATGTGGCCCATCCCTTGCTCGAACGACCCCCCAACCCCCGTTCGACCTGCACCTAAAGGGGTGGGGATGGCGCGCGCACCCTACGTGGATTGGCCACTGCCACGAGGCGCACTTCCCTGCGGCGCCCACGAGTGCAACGCTTCGTGATCGAATGCTTCACGCCAAGTTGCCATGTCGACATTCTGCGGAGTACCGAACTGGTCACCTTGGCGCCAGCGAACACAGTAGATTCGATCTTGTCTTACGGCGGGGGACTCGTGCAGGACCGAGGGGAAACGTGCAGGAGCGACACAACCGAGGAGCCGCGACCACCGAGGGGGGCTTAGCAGGATGAGCCACGACTCCACTGCCGCGCCGGAAGCCGCGGCCCGGAAGCTGTCCGGGCGACGCCGCAAGGAGATCGTCGCGGTGCTGCTGTTCAGCGGCGGCCCCATTTTCGAGAGTTCCATACCGCTGTCGGTGTTCGGGATTGACCGCCAGGACGCCGGCGTGCCGCGCTACCGCCTTTTGGTGTGTGCCGGCGAGGAAGGCCCGCTGCGGACCACAGGGGGCCTGGAACTCACCGCACCACATGGCCTGGAAGCGATCTCCAGGGCAGGCACGGTCGTCGTGCCCGCCTGGCGGTCGATCACCTCGCCACCACCGGAGGAGGCGCTCGACGCACTGCGCCGTGCTCATGAGGAAGGCGCCCGCATAGTCGGGCTGTGCACCGGCGCCTTCGTGCTCGCCGCGGCCGGCTTACTGGACGGCCGTCCGGCGACGACCCACTGGATGTACGCCCCGACCCTGGCCAAGCGCTATCCGTCGGTGCACGTCGATCCCCGCGAGCTCTTCGTGGACGACGGCGACGTGCTGACATCGGCGGGGACGGCGGCCGGAATCGACCTCTGTCTCCACATCGTGCGGACGGACCACGGCAACGAGGCGGCGGGCGCGCTGGCCCGGCGTCTGGTGGTCCCACCACGGCGCAGCGGCGGCCAGGAGCGCTACCTCGACCGGTCGCTGCCGGAGGAGATCGGCGCCGACCCGCTCGCCGAGGTCGTCGCCTGGGCGCTGGAGCATCTCCATGAGCAGTTCGACGTCGAGACGCTGGCGGCTCGCGCCTACATGAGCCGCCGCACCTTCGACCGCCGGTTCCGCTCGCTCACCGGAAGCGCTCCGCTGCAGTGGCTGATCACTCAGCGCGTCCTGCAGGCGCAGCGTCTCCTGGAGACCTCCGACTACTCGGTCGACGAGGTCGCGGGCCGCTGCGGCTTCCGTTCGCCGGTCGCGCTGCGGGGTCACTTCCGGCGGCAGCTGGGTTCGTCCCCGGCCGCGTACCGGGCGGCGTACCGCGCACGCAGGCCGCAGACCGACCGCTCCAGCGATCCGGACGGCCCGACGGGCCCGCTCGGACCACCGGCGTCACTGCACCAGGAGCATTCGGGCCCGGTCCCGATGCAGACCCGGCGCACCGCGACGGCCGGCGCCCTGGGCGCCGCCGCGGCTCTGTCCGCGGAGGCGATGCGGGAACGCCCGGAGCTGTACGCCGCGGGCAGGCCGAGCCTGCCCGGACAGCGCAGCGCGCCGTAGTCCGGCGACCGGCCGACACGCGGGGCCCGCACCTTCGGGTGCGGGCCCTTCGCGTGCGGGCCCGGCGCCGGCACGATCCGCCGCTCCGCCGGGGCGCACGGGCGGGTCCACCTGAGCGGGGCGGGCCGTAGGGTGAGACACATGAACGATCGCATGGTGTGGATCGACTGCGAGATGACCGGACTCTCGCTGTCGGATGACGCGCTCATCGAAGTGGCCGCTCTGGTCACCGACTCTGAGCTGAACGTGCTCGGCGACGGTGTGGACATCGTGATCCGCCCGCCGGACGCGGCCCTGGAGACGATGCCGGACGTGGTGCGCCAGATGCACACGGCCTCCGGCCTGCTGGAGGAGCTCGCCGGGGGCACGACCCTGGCGGACGCCGAGGAGCAGGTCCTCGCCTACGTGCGTGAGCACGTCAAGGAGCCGGGCAAGGCCCCGCTCTGCGGGAACTCCGTCGGCACGGACCGCGGCTTCCTGCTGCGCGACATGGCGACGCTGGAGGGCTACCTCCACTACCGGATCGTGGACGTGTCCTCCGTCAAGGAGCTGGCCCGGCGCTGGTACCCCCGGGCGTACTTCAACAGCCCGGAGAAGAACGGCAATCACCGCGCCCTGGCGGACATCCGCGAGTCCATCGCCGAACTCCGCTACTACCGCGAGGCCGTCTTCGTCCCGCAGCCCGGCCCCGACTCGGACACCGCCCGCACCATCGCGGCCAAGCACGTCCTGCCCGCCGAATAGGCCTTTGACGGGGCCCTGATGGGCCCCGGAAAAAGCCGTGCGCGAGCACCCCTCCAGACCCTGTACACTTTTTCTCGGCCGGTCGGAGAAGCACGAAGACCGGACATGGTGGGTGTAGCTCAGTTGGTAGAGCACCTGGTTGTGGTCCAGGTGGCCGCGGGTTCAAGTCCCGTCACTCACCCTGAGTGATCAGCCGGTGACCTGGTGAACAGGTCACCGGCTGATTGCGTTCCCGGGCACCATCCCGGCGTACCCCTGACCGCGTACCCCCGAGGCACCGCACGAGCCGCGCGAGCCCGCACCCCGTACGCTCCCCTCGTGCCCCACCCCGTGGAACCCCTCCCCTGCGAACCCCACCCCGCCGAGCCCGGCCCCGGTGCGGCCGCAGAGCGGACGGCCGGTACCGCCCGGCTCGATCTCCTCCCGTTGCGCGTCGAACACGCCGAGGAGATGGCCGAGGCGCTGTCGGATCCGGCGCTGCACGTCTTCATCGGCGGGGCGCCGCACACGGCTCAGGGGCTCCGCTCGCGGTACGAACGCCTCGTCGCGGGCTCACCCGACCCCGCCGTGCGCTGGCGCAACTGGGTGCTGCGGGAGCGCGCCGGGGGCCGCCTGGTGGGGACGGTCCAGGCGACCGTCTCGGGGGAGGTCGCGGAGGTCGCCTGGGTGGTGGGTACGCCCTGGCAGGGCCGGGGATACGCGGTGGAGGCGGCGCGGGCGCTGGTCCGGCACGTGATCCGCGCGTATCCCGTCCGTACGGTCGTGGCCCATGTGCACCCCGGTCACCACGCGTCCGCCGCCGTCGCCGCGGCGGCGGGGCTCACCGCGACGGACACCCTCCAGGACGGCGAGGTCAGGTGGGAGCTGACGGTACGGCGGTGACCTCGCCGCTATCGGGCCGCCCCGGCCGCGCGCCAGGCCTCGGCGAAGCGGTGCACGTCCGTGAAGCGGTCGTCCGGAGCCGGGAAGGTGGCGCGTTCGACGACCGCCAACTGCCCCGCGGTGCCGCGCCAGGCGCGTTCCTCGTCACCCGCGTCGAGCAGATGGCGGGCGGCCCGGCCGAGGGTGAACACCGTCGTCCTGCTGTCGATGACGGCGCCGCGGACGAACTCCTCGGGGGACATGAACCGGCGTGAGCCCGGCAGCCGTTCGTCCTCCAGGACGAAGGGTCCCGGCCGGTACTCGTCGAGGTCCACGAGGTGGACGGCGCCCGCGGCGAAGTCGTAGAGCAGCGTGCCGTCGTAGAAGTCCACGGCGACCTGGCCGGCCGCCTCCACGGTGAGGTGGGCGTCGAGGACCCGGTCGAAGGCGCGCAGCACCTCGGCGGTGGGCAGGGAGCGGAAGCGGGCCATGGGGCCGCCCGGACGCGTGCGGTCGCGGGACCCGCCCGCGGCGGGGTGGTACAGCACCTCGCCCGAGCGCCAGGGCATGACCACCGCCCAGCCGTCCCGCACGGCGATCCGGTGGACCTGCGGGACGATCGCGGTGTGCCGGACGGCCCGGTGAAATGCCCATCCTCGTTCGAGTGAGCGGTGACCGTGTTCGTTGACGGCTTCCTTGACGAACCAGCGGGCGCCGTCGAGCAGCCGCACCCCGTACGCCACGCAGCCCGAGTCACGCTCACCGAACACCCGGAACACCTCACCCACCCGGCCCAGATACGGCTCCACGGCGGGCACTTCGTCGACTCCGAGCAAGGGATGCAGGACCATGGACGCCAGCCTGCCCTACCCGGCCGCCTCCGGCGGACAGAAGCCGCAGGCCGGACGTTCGCGGCGTAGCCGGGCGGGCCCGGCGTCCTACGACGAGGCCCGCACCACCAGCTCCGCCGGCAGCACGAGCTGCCGCTTCTCCAGCCCCCGGGAGACCGCGGGACGGCGGTCCGCGATCTCTCCGAGGAGGAGGTCGATCATGGCGCGCCCCATCTCCTCGATGGGCTGGCGGACGCTGGTGAGGGGCGGGTCCATGTGACGGGCTATGGCGGAGTCGTCGTAGCCGATCAGTGCCACGTCGTCGGGGATGCGGCGGCCGGTCTCGCGCAGGACCTGCCGGGCACCCGCCGCCATGACGTCGGAGCCCGCGAAGACGGCGTCGAGGTCGGGGCAGCGCTCCAGCAGCAGGGACATGGCACGCCGGCCCCCTTCCTCGGTGAAGTCGCCGGGGACGATCAGGCCTTCGTCCACCGGACGGCCCGCGTCGAGCAGGCCCTGGCGGTAGCCGTCGACACGGCGCTGGGCGCCGTAGACGTCCATGCGGCCGGCCAGGTGGGCGACTTTGCGGCGCCCGCGGGAGATCAGATGCTCCACGGCCGCGCGCCCGCCGCCGTAGTTGTCCGAGTCCACCGACGGAAGCGTCTCCTCCGCCGAGCGCCGGCCGCTGATCACGGCCGGGATCTCCAACTGGGAGAGCAGGTCGGGGAGCGGGTCGTCGGCGTGCACCGAGACCAGCAGGACTCCGTCCACGCGGTGCGCGGCCAGGTACTGGGCCAGGCGCTGGCGCTCCCGGTCGCTGCCCGCGAATATCAGCAGCAACTGCATCTCGGTCTCGGAGAGTTCGGCACCGACACCGCGCAACATGTCCGAGAAGTACGGTTCCGCGAAGAACCGGGTCTCGGGTTCGGGGACGACCAGGGCGATCGCGTCCGTGCGGTTGGCCGCGAGGGCGCGGGCCGCCGTGTTGGGGACGTAACCGAGCTCCGCGACCGCCGCCTCGACCGCCGCGCGGGTCGCGTCACTGACCCGCGGAGAGCCGTTGATCACCCGGGAGACCGTGCCGCGGCCCACGCCTGCGCGCACGGCCACCTCTTCGAGGGTCGGCCGCCCACCGCTGCGGCCCCGCGCTCCGTGGACTGCCATGGGCTCCGCCTCCCGTCGACACCAAGTTGGCCTGGAATCTAACAGCCTCGTCCGCGGATGCGAGCGACACTGGGCCGCCACCCAGGGAGCCCCTGCCGCACCGGGCGCTCGTCTTCGAGTGCCGAAGCGGCTATAAGACTCTTCTGGCCATGTGGCGGAATGACATCTTCAGCTAACAGGCCGATAACTGAACGCATCTCTCCGCTCCCTCACCCTTGACACCCCCGCTCGAACCGGCGACTCTTCAACACATCACTGGTGGGAGCGCTCCCACAGTACCTGACACATACACAACCCGCACGTTCCCCGCCCGAGCCGCAGCGAGAAAAACGGGCGCCACCAATGCAGTTGGCCGGGGGGTCGGCACGTCAGGCAACAGGAGGACGCAATGCGTACGAGTACCCGCCGGTCCCGCAGGCTGGCGGCCATCGCGGCCGTCGCAGCGATGACCGCAGGGCTGCTGGCCGGCTGCTCGAAGGACTCGAACGACGGTTCGTCGAACTCGGACGGGGGAGGCAAGGGCGGCAAGACGACGCTGACCGTCGGCACGTTCGGCGTCTTCGGCTACAAGCAGGCCGGTCTCTACGACGAGTACACGAAGCTTCACCCGACCATCTCGATCAAGGAGAACGTCACCACTCGTACGGATGTGTACTGGCCCAAGACGCTCACGCGTCTGCAGGCCGGTGCCGGCACCGACGACATCCAGGCGATCGAGGTCGGCAACATCACCGAGGCCGTCCAGACCCAGGCCGACAAGTTCGTCGACCTCGGCAAGGAGGTCGACAAGTCGCAGTGGCTGGACTGGAAGACCTCCCAGGCCACCACCAAGGACGGCAAGACGATCGCACTCGGCACCGACATCGGCCCGATGGCGATCTGCTACCGCAAGGACCTGTTCGCGAAGGCCGGTCTGGAGACGGACCGCACCAAGCTCGCCGCGCAGTGGAAGGGCGACTGGTCCAAGTACGTCGCCGTCGGCAAGGACTACATGAAGAAGGCGCCCAGCGGCACCAAGTTCGTGGACTCCGCCTCGTCGGTGTACAACGCGGCCCTCGGTGGCGAGAGCCAGCGGTACTACGACAAGGACGGCAACGTCATCTGGGACAAGTCCACGGGTGTCAAGAAGTCCTGGAACACCGCCATGGAGGTGGCGACCAGCAACATGTCGGCGAAGCTGAAGCAGTTCGACCCGACATGGGACCAGGGCTTCGCCAAGGGCTCGTTCGCGACCGTGGCCTGTCCCGCGTGGATGATCGGCTACATCGAGCAGAAGTCCGGTGACTCGGGCAAGGGCAAGTGGGACGTGGCGGCGGCGCCGACCGCGGCCAACTGGGGCGGTTCGTTCATCGGCGTGCCGACGGCGGGCAAGCACCAGAAGGAGGCCATCGCGCTGGCCAAGTGGCTGACCGCGCCGGAGCAGCAGGCGAAGGTCTTCGCCAAGCAGGCCAGCTTCCCCTCGACCCCGGGGGCGTACTCCAGCCTGAAGCCGGCCGCGGACACCACGGCGTACTTCTCCGACGCCCCGATCACGCAGATCTTCGCCGACTCGGCGAAGACCATCCCGGTCCAGCACTTCGGCACCAAGGACCAGCCGATCGGTACCGCGATCACCGACGTGGGCATCCTCCAGGTCGAGCAGAAGGGCAAGACGCCCGACCAGGGCTGGAACGCGGCAAAGGCTGAGATCAAGGACGTGCTCGGCCAGTGACCAGCTCCAAGCAGGCTCTCGCGCACCCCGCGACGAGCGCCGACGCCGCGCCCGGCTCCCAGCCGGGCGCGGCCCGGGGCGCTCAGGGTCGCGGTACGCCGCCGCCGAGCCCGGACTCCTGGCGCAGCCGGCTGTACCGCTGGGACATGAAGGCGTCGCCGTACGCGTTCATCGCCCCCTTCTTCATCATCTTCGGTGCCTTCGGGCTCGGGCCGCTGCTCTACACGGCCTGGTACTCGCTGCACAACGTGCAGCTCTCCGGCCTGGACCACCAGACCTGGGCCGGCCTGGACAACTACAAGAACCTGCTGTCCTCGGAGTTCTTCTGGAACGCCCTGGGGAACACCTTCACCATCGGTGTGATCTCGACGGTGCCGCAGTTGCTCATGGCGCTGGCGATCGCCCATCTGCTCAACTACCGGCTGCGCGGCTCGACCGTGTGGCGGGTCGTGATGCTCACCCCGTACGCCACCTCGGTGGCGGCGGCGACGCTCGTCTTCACGCTGCTGTATTCGTGGGACGGCGGCATGGTCAACTGGCTGCTGCACTTCGTCGGGGTCCACGCGATCAACTGGCGCGAGTCCGACTGGGGCGGTCAGTTCGCCGTCTCCTCGATCGTGATCTGGCGGTGGACCGGGTACAACGCGCTGATCTACCTCGCGGCGATGCAGGCGATCCCCGCCGACCTGTACGAGTCGGCGGCGCTGGACGGCGCGGGCCGCTGGCAGCAGTTCCGCCATGTGACGATCCCGATGCTGCGGCCGACGATCCTGTTCACGGTGGTCGTGTCCACGATCGGCGCGACGCAGCTGTTCGGTGAGCCGCTCCTGTTCGGCGGGGTCAGCGGCTCGAAGGGCGGCTCCGCGCACCAGTACCAGACGCTCGGCCTCTACATGTACGACCAGGGCTGGGGCATCGGCAACCTCGGCAAGGCGTCAGCGATCGCATGGACGATGTTCCTGATCCTGCTGATCGTCGCCGCGATCAACCTGCTGATCACCCGACGGCTGAGGAAATCCCAATGACCACCACTGAACTGACTCCCCCTCAGGCGGAGGCGAAGGGAACCCCGGTCGTCCGGGGCCCCGGACGCCGCCGGGTGCTCGGCGCGGGCAAGCAGATGCACGCGGGTCCGGTCACCTACCTCGTCCTGACCGTCTTCGCGCTGGTCTCGCTCGCCCCGCTGGTCTGGACGGCCATCGCCGCCTCGCGCAACAACGAGCGGCTGGCGCAGACACCGCCGCCGCTGTGGTTCGGCGGGAACCTGTTCAAGAACCTCCAGGCCGCGTGGGAACAGGCCGGGCTCGGTACCGCGATGGTCAACTCCACGATCGTCGCCGGGACCATCACCGTCGGTACGGTGGTGTTCTCCACGCTCGCCGGGTTCGCCTTCGCCAAGCTGCGGTTCAGGTTCTCCGGTCTTCTTCTGCTGCTGACCATCGGCACGATGATGATCCCGCCGCAGCTCGCCGTCGTGCCGCTGTATCTGTGGATCAGCGATCTGGGCTGGTCGAACCAGCTCCAGACGGTCATCCTGCCCACCCTGGTGAGTGCCTTCGGTACGTTCTTCATGCGGCAGTACCTGATCCAGGCGCTGCCCTCCGAACTGATCGAGGCGGCGCGGGTCGACGGCGCCAGCAGTCTGCGGGTCGTCTGGCACGTCGTCTTCCCGGCGGCGCGGCCGGCCATGGCGGTGCTCGGCCTGCTGACGTTCGTGATGGCCTGGAACGACTTCCTGTGGCCGATCATCGCCCTGAACCAGCAGAACCCGACCGTGCAGGTCGCCCTCGCCGCGCTGGGAACCGGATATGTCCCCGACCAGGCCGTGATCATGGCGGGCGCGCTGCTCGGCACCCTGCCGCTGCTCATCGCCTTCCTCCTGTTCGGCAAGCAGATCGTGGGCGGGATCATGCAGGGCGCGATCAAGGGCTGACCGCCTCTTCGGGGGCCGGGCCGGCGCCGCCTCGGCCCCCTTCGTCCCGCCTCTCCTCCCCTCCTCCAACCCGTCGGTCTTCACGACCCCCCTTGGGAGCGCTTCCATGCCTGAGCCCATAACACCCGTGACCTTCCCTCCGGCCTTCCTCTGGGGCGCGGCGACCTCCGCGTACCAGATCGAGGGAGCCGTGCGGGAGGACGGCCGCACACCCTCGATCTGGGACACCTTCAGCCATACACCGGGCAAGACGGCCGGCGGCGAGCACGGTGACATCGCTGTCGACCACTATCACCGCTACCGCGACGACGTGGCCCTGATGGCGGACCTCGGCCTGGGCGCGTACCGCTTCTCGGTCTCCTGGTCGCGGGTGCAGCCGACCGGCCGGGGCCCCGCGGTCCAGCGCGGCCTGGACTTCTACCGGCGTCTGGTCGACGAGTTGCTGGCCCACGGCATCAAGCCCGCCGTCACCCTCTACCACTGGGACCTGCCGCAGGAGCTGGAGGACGCGGGCGGCTGGCCGGAGCGCGAGACGGCGCTGCGTTTCGCGGAGTACGCGCAGATCGTGGGCGAGGCGCTGGGCGACCGGGTCGAGCAGTGGATCACCCTGAACGAGCCCTGGTGCAGCGCCTTCCTGGGGTACGGCTCCGGGGTGCACGCTCCCGGCCGGACGGACCCGGCGGCGTCCCTGCGCGCGGCCCACCACCTGAACCTGGCGCACGGGCTCGGCACTTCGGCGCTCCGTTCCGTGATGCCGTCCCGCAACTCGGTCGCGGTGAGCCTCAACTCCTCGGTGGTCAGGCCGGTTTCGCAGGACCCGGCGGACCTGGACGCGGTCCAGCGCATCGACGACCTGGCCAACGGCGTCTTCCACGGCCCGATGCTGCACGGCGCGTACCCGCAGACCCTGTTCACGGCGACCCGGTCGGTCACCGACTGGTCGTTCGTCCAGGACGGCGATCTCAGGGCGATCCACCAGCCGTTGGACGCGCTCGGCCTCAACTACTACACGCCCACGCTGGTTTCCGCGGCCGCCGCTCACGCGGACGGTCCGCGCGCGGACGGCCACGGCGCCAGCTCGCACTCCCCCTGGCCGGGCGCGGACGACGTCGCGTTCCACCAGACCCCGGGTGAGCGCACGGAGATGGGCTGGACGATCGACCCGACGGGTCTGCACGACCTGATCATGCGGTACACCCGTGAGGTACCGGGTCTGCCCCTGTACGTGACGGAGAACGGCGCGGCCTACGACGACAAGCCGGACCCGGACGGCCGGGTCCACGACCCCGAGCGCATCGCCTACCTCAACGGCCACCTGTCGGCCGTGCACCGCGCGATCGCCGACGGCGCGGACGTCCGCGGCTACTACCTCTGGTCGCTTCTGGACAACTTCGAGTGGTCCTACGGCTACGGCAAGCGCTTCGGCGCGGTCTACGTCGACTACGCGACCCAGATCCGCACCCCGAAGTCGAGCGCCCACTGGTACAGCCGGGCGGCCCGCACGGGAACGCTGGCCCCGGTGACGCCCGCCGAGTAGGCCCACCGCCCGGGGGACACGGGGGACACGGACACGGGGCGCGACACCCGAGGGGGGTGCCGCGCCTCGCCGCGTTCTCCGTGCCAGGAGGCTTCACCGACGCGGCGCCTTCCGTTTCCCGGACGGCGGCGTGAGTGAAGCCAGCGCGGTGGGCCGCATCGCCCCGGCCGCGGCCGAGCCGAGCAGCAGCCGGGTCAGATCATGGGGCCGCGCCCGCTCGTCGGTCGGAGCCGCCGCTGTGATGCGGTCGAGCCGGAAACCCCGGCCGGCCTGCCGCGTGCGACACCAGGCGATGAGGTACCACCGGCCGTCGGCGGTCAGCAGTCCGGCGGGCTCCACCACGCGGTCGCTCTCGCGTCCTGCCGCGTCGACGTAGGACAGCCGCAGGACCGAGTTCGCGGTGAGGGCCCGCTCCACCGCGCCGCGGACCGTGGAGTCGGCCGGGGAGGGCAGCGCGACGATCCGTGCGGCGAGTTCCTGTGCCGCCACCGAGGCGGGGCCGGTCATCGAGGCCGCGATCTTCTGGGCTGCCGTGCGGGCCGCACCGGCGTACGGCGCGGAGGCGTCCGCCCCGGCGAGCGCGACGGCCAGTGCCGAGGCTTCGGCGGCCGTGAACCGGATCGGGGGCAGGGTCATCTCCGGGTCGATCGACCAGCCCCCGCCTCGCCCGGGTGTGGCGCGCACCGGGACACCGGCCTCCATCAGCGCCTGGAGGTCACGCTGCACCGTGCGGGCGTTCACCTCGAATCGCGCGGCGAGCGCGGCGACCGTCAGCGGTCGCGGCGCCGCCGCGCGCAACTCTTCCACCAGCGCGTAGAGCCGAGTAGTGCGGTTCACGCGCCCGACGCTACCTTCCGGCGGTGGACAGGAAGTCCCGCTCGCGCCGCAGTTCCCGCTCGGTGATGGTCAGGGGGAACAGGGTGAAGCCGTGCATCGCGCCGGCGACGACACCGAGTTGCACAGCCGCACCGGCCGCCTGCCAGCGTCGGGCCAGGAACAGGGAGTCGTCCAGGAGCGGATCCTCGGTGCCCACGACGATTCGGGCGGGCGGCAGGCCGGCCAGGTCGGCGAACAGCGGTGAGACCTCGGGATCGCGGCGCTGTTCCGTCCCCATGGCCGGTGTGAACAGCTCGTAGCTGCCCCGCAGCGTGTCGGTGTTGGTCAGCAGCCGCCTCGATCCGAACCGTCGCTGGCTCGGTGTCATCGACAGGTCGTAGGGGCCGAAGAGCAGGTGGGCCGCCCGGAACGCGCCGGTGATGCCGTGCCGGTCGCGAAGGCGCAGCAGGGTCACGACACTCAGGTGGGCACCGGCCGACTCACCGCCGATCAGGAGCCGTTGGGTGCCGAACTCGGCCGCGGCATGGTCCACCAGCCATCGGGCGGCCGCTTCACAGTCATCGGGCCCGGCCGGGAACGGGTGTTCCGGCGCGAGGCGGTACTCCACGCTGACCACGGCCAGCCGTGCCTGTTCGGCGAGCCGCCACAGCCTCTCGTCCTGCCCGTCCGCGGAGCCGAACGCCCAGCCGCCGCCGTGTATGTGCAGGTACACGCCGTCGACGTGGTCGGGTACGAACACTCGGGCCCGCACCCCGTCCGCGATGACGCGGTCCCGGCCCTGCGGCAGTCTCACCGGGGGCGCGTCGCCGGCGAGCCGGTTGCGCCGCAGGGCGGCGAGCAGGGCCGTGTCCGGCACTCCTTCGCGCGCCGGGCGGCTCGCCGCGGTGGCGGCGAAGCTCTCGTTGAACTTCAGGGTCTCGGCGAGGCAGTCCTCGTCTGTGATCGTCATGCTGTCGACAGTCGCAGCCGTCCGCGACAGCGTCCTGTCACCTTTTCCTGGTGAGCCGCGTCACAGACCTGACGCATCGCCTGACGCATCGCCCGTCACCCCGCCCGGCCTTCCGTACGAGTGAGCGTCGCACCCGGACGCTCACCCACGGAGGTCCGACCGTCCGAGCTCGAACCAGGTCGCCTTGCCGCGCCCCGGCCCGTGCCCGCACACGCCCCAGGCGTCGGCGCCCCGGGAGATGAGCTGCATCCCCCGGCCGCCCTCCTCGTCGGGTCCGGGCGTGCGGCAGCCGGGAAGGCCCGGAGCCTCGTCGTGGACGAGAACACGCAGACGACGGGGGCCCGCCCAGCCGGCGCGCAGGGTGACGGGCGTCGCGCGGCCCCGGCCGGCGGAGGCCTTGATGGCGTTGGTGACCGCCTCGGAGGTCAGGAGCACCGCGATGTCGGTGAGTTCGGGCCGGTGGGAGGCGGCGAGGAGGGTACGGACGGTCTCCCGGGCGGTGCGCACCCAGACGGGGTGGGGCGGAAAGACGAGGGAGACGTCGGTGGGGCGTCGGTGATCCTCCATCGGAGGGGGCTCCTTCGGGTTGCGCGCGGCCGTGGCGACCAGGTCCCGAATCCTCAACAGCGTTGAGAACGGGGGCACTTCCTCGGAGCGCGGGGGCGAGGTGGATCGCCTCGACCGTAGGGAAATGTTTTCCCTCGACGCAAGCATCTCCCCCGTATGTCACCCAAGCGGGTGACCTGCCGACGGGTCGGCGACTCGCGGGCGCCGAGATCGGCAGACTGCTCCGCGAGGAGGTCGGCCATGGCACCCAGGAGCAACCCGAGCGAGCGCCAGCGCAGGCTCGGCGCGGAGCTGCGCGGCCTACGGATCCGGGCCGGGCTCTCCGGCGAGCGCGCGGCGGCCATCCTCGACGCCGACCGCGCCCGCATCAGCAACATCGAGACCGGGCGCATCGACGTCTCGCGCAACCGCCTGCACAAGGTCCTCCAGGAGTACGGCTGCCCGGCCGGGCCCTATTTCGACGCGCTGATGGCGATGGCCCAGGAGAACGGCAAGGGGTGGTGGGACGAGTTCAACGACACCATCGGACCGGCTGCCCGGGACCTGGCGGAACTGGAATCGCTGTCGACGGTGCTGCGGACGCACGAGCCACTCGTGATCCCCGGAATGCTCCAGACCGAGGAATACGCCCGCGCGGTGCTGGAAGCCACCGAGCCGGACCGTCGGCGCGCCCACCGCTACGCGGAGTTCCGCCTGGCCCGGCAGCGCGTCCTCACCGGTGACTCACCGGTGAGGTACCGGGCGGTCGTGCACGAGGCCGCGCTGCACACCCGGGTGGGCGGTGCCGCGGTCATGCGCCGGCAACTGCTGCGGCTCATGGAGATATCGCGGCTGCCCAACGTGGCCGTACAGGTGTACCCGTTCGAAGCGGGGATCTACGCGGCCCACACCCAGTCGTTCGTGCTCTACGGCAGCACCGCGCCCGAGCTCGGGACGGTCTACCTGGAGCACCCGACGAACTCCCTCTTCCTTCGGGACGCGATCCATCTCGACGAGTACACGAAAATGTTCGAGCGGCTGTCGGAGCTGGCACTGGCGCCCGTCGACCCCGAGTCGGCACCGGAGTCGCACGCGTCACGTGACTCACTGAGCCTGATCCAGCACGTCATGTACGCCCTGTGAAAGGAAACCGCGATGCCCCGGCTCATCTGGCAGAAGTCCTCGTTCAGCACGGGCGGCGAAGGCAACTGCGTGGAACTCTCGGCGGCGGCGACCGGTCACGTCCACCTGCGCGAGAGCGACCAGCCCTACGACATCGCCACCTCCACACCCCAAGCGCTGGCGAGCCTGCTGCACGCGCTCAAGGACGACTCCTGGGGTCCGCCCCGGAGCAGGTGAGGGACAAGGGCCCGGGCCGGCTCCGGAGGACGATCTCCGGAGCCGGCCCGGGCCCTTGTCGCGGTCCGACCACGACGCCCCGGCCGGGTGGGGGGTGGAGAAGTCCGGCCGGGGCGCGCAACCCCCGTTTCACCGTGGCTGGTCGGGCTACTTCAGCGCGGCGAACGCCTTCGAGAAGGCGCCGTCGCTCTGGACGATGGAGCTGCACACCGCGTCGGCGGTGTTCTTGGCACCGCCGGCGCACTGCTTGTCACGGGCGGCGGACCACATCGAGAGCCCGCCGAGGCCCTTGGACTGGGCGAAGGCCACGAGCTGCGAGGCGTCGTCGACCTTGAAGATCTCCGAGGACACGTCGTTGACGCCGATCATCGGGGTGACGGCGACCGTCTTCCACGCGGTGCTGTCGGAGAGGCCGAGGACACTCTTGATCTGGGCCTGCGTGGCCGTGGCGGCCTGCTGGGCGAGGTCACCCATGTCACCGTTGAACGCCGGGCCGTAGTCCATCGCCATGATGTTCACGGTGTTGATCTTCACGCCGTTGGACTTGGCGTCGGCGAGCAGGTTCACGCCGTCCTGGGTGAGGCCCTGGGGCAGGACCGGCAGGGTGAAGGAGACGTCCAGGCCCGGGTGCTGCTGCTGGAGCTTGGCGATGGCCTTCGCGCGGTTGGTGTTCGCGGTCGTGTTGGGCAGCGCGCCGCCCTCGACGTCGAAGTCGACCTTCGTGAGCTTGTAGGCGTCGACGGCCTTGCCGTACGCCGCCGCGAGCGCGTCGGCCGAGGAGCAGGTGGTGGCCAGCTCCGAGCCGGAGGCCCCGCCGAAGGAGACCCGGACGTCGCCGCCCTTGGCGCGCAGCGCGCCGATCTGCGCGGCCACCGCGTCGCTGGCGAGGTCGCTCACGCCGCCCCACTTCGGGGTGCAGCCGCCGCCGTCGGTGACGAACGCGAGGTTGTAGTTCTTCACGCCGGTGGCGTCGGCCGCCTTGAGCAGGTCGAAGGCCGGGAAGAGGGAGGTGTCGACGTAGGGCGCGAAGCCCGCGGACGTCGTGCTGCCGCTGCCCGAGGTCTGCGTGGGGGTCGGGGTGGCCGTGGCGGTCGCGGTGGCCGTCGGCTTCGGGGTCGCGCTCTGCGTGGCGCTCGCGGTCGGGGTGGGCGCGGCCGTCGGGGTCGCGGTCTGGGTCGGACGGCCGCTCGGCTCGGGCGTCGCGCCGTCCACCGAGCACTTGGTGCCGTCGATGACACAGCCGGTCGGGTTCGCGGTGCCGTTCACGACGAAGCCGACGGTGACGGACTCGCCGGCCGCCAGGCCGTCCTTGTCCCAGGACGGCGGCGTCACGGTGACGTGCTGTCCGCTCACCGCGGAGGTCGCGTCCCACAGCGAGCTGAGCTTGGAGCCCGCGGGCAGGTCGAACTCCAGCTTCCAGTCGGGCTTGGTCTGGCCCGTGTCGTTGGAGACGACGTACTGCGCGGTGTACCCCGTGGACCACTCGCTGGTCCTGGTGTACGCGGCGCCGACACTCGACGCGTTCGCGATACCGGTGAACAGGAGGGCGCCACCGCCGGCCACGGCCGCCGCGACGATGCCGCCTATCGCCTTGTTCCTGCCACTGACTTTGCGCCGGTGCGTACTGCTCATCGCGTGTGCCTGCCTTCGCGGAAATCACGGGGTTCGCTGGGGACGTCCCAGGGAGTGCGGCATCACGCTAGCGATCCGGAATCGGTCAAACCGCTTGATCCGGACGGCGGTTGAGGATCTTAGGGTCCGCTTAAGGAAGGCATCGGGAGCCGTTAAAGGTCGAGACCACTGTGGGCGGTTTGGCGGGTCGCACAGCCGTTGCCCAGCTCACGCCTGCGCGACTCCGGCGCCGCGCCTGCGGCGTCTCACCCTGCCCCGGTGCCCGCTCCGGACGGGGGCCCTGCCGTCGAGCTGGATCCAGATGCGCACCTCGGTTCCGCCCAGCACGGAGGAGCCGATCCGTACGTCCCCGCCCGTCGACTCCGCGAGCCGTCGCACGATGTCGAGGCCGAGGCCCGTCGACCCGTCGTTGCCCGAGCCCGCTCCGCGCGCCATCGCCGCCACCGGATCCACGATGCCGGCGCCCGCGTCCGACACCAGCACGATCACGGCGTCCTCGGCGTTGTGCACGTCGACCGCGAAGGCCGTGCCCTCGGGGGTGTGGCGGAAGACGTTGCCGAGGAGGGCGTCGAGCGCGGCGGCGAGGTCGGCACGGGCCACGGGTATGCGGACCGGCCGTTCCACGCCGGCCACCCGCACCTTGCGGCCCTCGTCCTCCGCGAGCGCCGACCAGAAGTCCATGCGCTCCCGGACCACTTCGGAGGCGTCGCACCCGGCGCCGACGCCGATCGCCGCGGTCTGCGGCTTGGCCTCCCGGGCCGTCCGGATGATCGTGTCGACCTCGCGTTCCAGTTGGGCGACGGCCGCCCGGGTCTGCTCGGCGGCCGGACCGTCGCCGAGCGAGGCGGTGTTGAGGCGGAGCACGGTCAGCGGTGTACGCAGCCGGTGCGACAGGTCGGCGGCGAGCTCCCGTTCGTTGGCGAGCAGTTGGACGACCTGGTCGGCCATGGAGTTGAAGGCGACGGCGGCCAGCCGCAGTTCGGTCGGCCCCTCCTCGGGCACCCGGGAGCCCAGTTGGCCCTCGCCCAGCTCGTGCGCGCTCTCGGCCAGCCGCTGCGCGGGCTGCACCATCCGCACGCCCAGCCGGTCGGCGACCGCGACGGAGCCGATGATCAGGGCGACACCGACGGCGGCGAGGACCGCCCAGGCCGTGCCGACGCCGTTGCTGACCTCGGCCTCGGGGACGTACACCTCGATGACCGCGATCTCACCGGAGCTGAGCGCGATGGGCTGGAGCAGCGCGGAGCCGCCGGGTACCTCCGTGGTGGAGGCCCGGCCCAGCCGCCGGGTCACGGTGATGTCCTTGGCGACGGCGCGCTGCTTGCCGATCTCGACCGCCGGCTTGCCGTCCGCTGCGGGGATGTGCACGCCGATCCCCATGTCCGAGCCGGCCGAGGCGACGACCCGCTCCAGCTCGTCCCGGTCGGTCGTGATGGAGAGCGCGGGGGCGATGGCGGCGGCCTGCCGTTCGGCGTTCGAGAACGCCCGGTCGCGCGCCATCTCCTTGATCACCAGGCCGAGCGGGACCGCGAAGGCGACCACGACCATCGTCGTCACGGCCAGGCACACCTTGACCAGTGCCCACCTCACAGCGGTCGCTCCGCTCTCGGCGGCTCCAGCTTCACGCCGACGCCCCGCAGCGTGTGCAGATAGCGCGGACGTGCCGCCGTCTCGCCCAACTTCCGGCGCAGCCAGGACAGATGGACGTCGATGGTCTGGTCGTCCCCGTAGGCCTGCTGCCACACCTCGGCGAGCAGTTCCTTGCGCGGGACCACGACGCCGGGGCGCCCGGCCAGGAAGGCGAGCAGGTCGAACTCGCGCCGGGTGAGGTCGAGTCGTACGCCGTCCAGCTCCGCCTGGCGGCGCAGCGGGTCGATGGCGAGCCCGCCGACGCGGATGACCGTCGACACGGGCGCCTCGCCCACGGTGGCGCGCGAACGCCGCAGCACCGCCGCCATGCGTGCCGACAGGTGCTCGACCGAGAACGGCTTGGTCAGGTAGTCGTCCGCGCCCGCGTTCAGCAGGCGGACGATCTCCGTCTCGTCGTCCCGCGCGGTGGCGATGATCACCGGGACGTCGGTGATGCCGCGCAGCATCTTCAGCGCCTCGGAGCCGTCCAGATCGGGCAGTCCGAGGTCGAGGATCACGACGTCGAAGGAGAAGTGGGCGACCTCGCGCAGCGCCTCCAGGGCGGTGCCGACGCTGCGCACGATGTGCGCGGCCTCGGTCAGATGCCGGATGAGGGCCGAGCGTACGAACTGGTCGTCCTCGACAACGAGCACACTTGCCATGGGCGGCACCGTACGCCATCCGGGGGACGCCGTACGGAGGCTGTGGACAACCCCGGGCGGGCACCTGTGGACAATCCCGGCCGCATCCCCGGGACATTACGGATCTTGGCGGGGTCGTGAGACACCGTTGGGGCTCGTGGTGCAGTATGGCCGCGATGCGCAGAGGACTCGTACACGTACTCGCGTGGTTGCTCGCCACGGGCGCGGCGGTCACGCTGTCGTGGTGGGGTGTCCACACCGTGATGACGGGGACGGCCTACGACCCGCCGCGGGCCCTGCCCATCACGGTGGCCGGCGCGACGGCGCCGGAGACACGGCCGCCGGCTTCCTCCACCCAGCGCCCCGAGCCGTCCCCGAGCGCGTCCAACAGCCCCTCCCCGAGCGCGAGGCCGAGCGCGGCACCTTCGAGGTCCGCACCCGCGAGCAGCAGTCCGACGCCGTCCGCCCCGGCCTCCGCGCCGACGCCCTCCGGGCAGGTCAAGAGCTACGACTCGGACGGCGGCCGGGTGGTCTTCGACATCACCGCCACGTACGGGACGCTGGTGTCCGCGACCCCGAACACCGGCTGGGCCATGCAGGTGTGGAAGACGGACACCTATATCCGCGTGGAGTTCACCGCGGACACGGGCCGGGTGTCGGTGTTCTGCGACTGGCACGACGGGCCGCCCCACGTGGACATCGGGACGTACTGACGCCGGGTCAGCGGAACACGGACGGCGGCGGCGCGGGTGACGCGACCGCCACCGCGTCGGTGACGGGTGCGGCTCCGCCCGTGAAGTCCAGGAGTTCCCTGCCGTGTTCGACCCGGGCCGGATGCGGGTCGGAGGCGGCGCGACGGGTCAGTTCGGGGATCGGCAGCGGCCGTCCCGAGGCCACGAGGACGGCGTTCCCGAAGCGTTTGCCGCGCAGCACCGTGGGGTCGGCGACCAGGGCGAGTTCGGGGAACACGGCGGCCACGGTGGCGATCTGGCCGCGGAGGTGGGCGAGCGGTGGCCCGTCGGCGAGGTTCGCGGCGTACATCCCGGAGTCCTTCACCACCCGGCGGACCTCCGAGACGAACTCGACGGACGTCAGGTGCGCCGGGGTGCGCGCGCCGCTGAACACGTCCGCGATGACCAGGTCCGCCCAGCCGTCGGGCACCTTCGCGAGGCCTTCCCGGGCGTCCGTGGAGCGCACCCTGATCCGGGCGTTCGGGTCCAGCGGGAGTTCCCGGCGCACCAGTTGGACGAGGGCCGCGTCACGTTCGACGACCTGCTGGGTGGACCGGGGGCGGGTCGCGGCCGTGTAGCGGGCCAGGCTGAAGGCGCCGCCGCCGAGGTGCACGACCTGTACGGGCTTGCCGGCCGGGGCGACCAGGTCGATGACATGGCCCAGGCGGCGCTGGTACTCGAAGCTCAGGTAGGCGGGGTCGTCGAGGTCGACGTGGGACTGCGGGGCGCCGTCGATGAGCAGGGTCCAGGCGCGCGCCCGGTCCCGGTCGGGCAGCAGTTCGGCGAGTCCGCCGTCGACGGCCTCCACGACCGCCTCGGCCGCGGCCTGCCCACGCCGTCCGCCCCGCCCGGTGTCGCGGCCCTCGTCCGCCCGCTGATTCCTCGCCCTTGCCATCCCGCCATTATCGGGGCGCGGACGCGGCTCGGCCCAGCGACCGTTCACGGGGGGCCGGGCCGGGCGTGGACAGGGCTCAGGAACACCGCCCGGCAGATGGCCGGACGGGCTGCCGACAGCACCCGCGGCGCCGCCCGAAAGGTGTCCGGCCGGTCACCGGCAGCCGTCCGCCGCCTCGATCAGCCTCGCGGCCTCGCCCAGCGCGGCCCGCAGCACCGCCGGGTCGGTCGCGAGGTCCGCCTCACCGGGCGGGAGCAGCCAGTCCGAGCCCTCGACCGGGGGCTCGGGGGCCGCCCGCAGGCCGCGGCCGATGGTCTGCGTACAGGTGCTGCCGGGCACGTCCCAGGCGTCCGCGGTGCCCGGTGGCACCAGGAAGCCGAGGGTGTCGCAGCCACCGTCGTGCAGGACGGGGCCCACGAGATCGGCCGCACCGCGCCGCAGGATGTCGACCGCCTCCAGCCCCTGACGTGCCGGAACGGTCACCAGGTCGCACTCGGCCGCGGACCGCGGCGGAACGTCGAGCTCCGGGGACGGTCCGTGCTGCACGGTGAACGGCGGCGTACGGAACTCGGTGCTCTGCGTGATCTGCATCCCGGCCTCCAACGGAACCCCTCCTCATGACGAGTGGGTCGGGAGTTCGGGCGGCTCCCGGTCCACACGGTTCAACGCGCCAGGACGTCAACGGCTACGGCGAAACTCCGCCACAAAGGATGGCAGTTCATGGCGGATCGTGGATGAGATATCCGTTTTGTAGCTAAACCCAGCGTGGCGGCGTTGTCACAGCAGGTACGTTCTTGCCCCGCCGGAAGCAGGGCACCTACTGGGCACAACCCGGTCAACTCGGCCCGGATTCCGGCATGGTTCGACGGTTCGCAAGAGAGGGCCCGGCCATGGCGTCGTCAACGGTGACCTCGTCCCCGTCCCCCCGGCCACCACGGCCGAATCTCGCCTTCCGGCGGCTGCGCGGCCAGCGCTCCCCGGGCGAGTTCGCCGCGGCGGTGCGGAGGGCCGCGCGCGAGATCGGCGAGCGGGTCAGCTGCGACGCGCGCTACATCGGGCGCGTCGAGGCGGGCGAGATCCGCTGTCCCAACTACGCGTACGAGCGGGTGTTCCTGCACATGTTCCCCGGCCGCACGCTGACGGACCTCGGTTTCGCTCCCCGCTCCTGGGTACGCGGACGCGGGGCGCGCGACCTGGGCGAGGCACCCGTCGCGCACTCCACGAACCCTTCACCCGCCCCCCATGAGACGGACGGGGCGCACGAGACGTATGAGGCACCGGGTCCGCACGATGCCCCGGTGCTGTACGGCCCGTCCGGGTCGTACGAAGCGCACCATCCGCACAGCCCGCACGATCCGCATGATCCGTACGACCCGCACCACGCGTGCGATCCGTACGGCCCGTACGAGAAACGCGATCAGAACCACGAGGAGAGCGACGTGCAGCGTCGCGCATTCATGACGGGAGGCACCGCCACCGTGGCGGCGGCCTCACTGGGCACCTTCGCGGGCGCCTTCGGCGGCAGCGCCGCGGCGGCCGGACCACGCGTCCACCGGGCCGGTACGTCCGAGGCGGGCGCCCTCGAAGAGGCCGTCCGCAAGATCCGGCTGCTCGACGACCGGCACGGCGCCGACGGGCTCTACCGCCGCGCCGCGACTCCCCTGCGCACGGCGTTCGCGCTGCTGGACGCGGGCACCACCCGGCAGGCCACGGCCGACCGGCTGTACTCCGGAGCGGGCGAACTGGCCATCTCGGTGGGCTGGCTGGCGCACGACTCCGGGCGCTTCGACGACGCGCGCTCGCACTACGCGGAGGCCCTCGCGACCGCCCGGATGGCGGGCGACCCGGGGCTGGAGGCGCACGCCTTCTGCAACACGGCGTTCCTCGCGCGGGACGCGGGACGCCCGCGCGAGGCCGTACGCGCGGCCCAGGCCGCCCAGCGCGCCGCGCGGCCCCTGGGCTCCCCCCGCCTGCTGTCCCTGCTCGCGCTGCGCGAGGCGGGCGGCTGGGCCGGGCTCGCCGACCGCAGGGGGTGCGAACAGGCGATGGCACGGGCACAGGCGCTCTACGGACGGGGTCCCTCGGAGACCGACCCCGAGTGGATGACCTTCTACGGGGAGGCCGAACTGGAGGGACTCGAAGCGCAGTGCTGGTCGACGCTGGGCGACTGGCCGCGCGCGGCCCGCCACGCACGTCGTGCCGCCCACCTCCAGGACCCGCACTTCACCCGCAACATCGCCCTCTACACCGCCGAACTCGCCGACGACCTGGCCCGCGGCGGCCGGCCCGACGAGGCCGCGCTCGCCGGTCTGCGCGTCCTGGACCTGCTCAACGAGGTCCAGTCCTCCCGCATCCAGACCATGCTGGCCGGAACGGCCCGCGTCCTGCTCCCGCACCGCAGGGCCTCGGGCGTCTCCGCGTTCCTCGACCGCCACGCGAACCTGCCCCGCACGGCGTGAGGACCGCCGCGGGCCCGGTCAGGCGGTCAGGTGCCCACTGTCGTTCCACACCTCCACGGCGGGCTCCCCGTAGGCCCAGCCGAGCACCGACAACGAGGTCGGGTTGAGGCGGACACGCGCCGCGAAGTCCAGCGGGAGGCCCAGCCAGCGGGCGCCTATGGACCGCAGGATGTGGCCGTGGGCGAAGACCAGCACATCGCGGTCCTCGGCACGGGCCCAGGAGACGACCTCGTCCGCGCGCGCGGTGACCTGCTCCAGGGTCTCCCCCTCGGGGACACCGTCGCGCCAGATGAGCCATCCCGGGCGGACGCCCTGGATCTCCGCCGGGGTCATGCCCTCGTAGGCGCCGTAGTCCCACTCCATGAGCGCGTCCCAGGTGCTCGCGCGCTCCCCGAAACCGGCGAGTTCGCACGTCTCGTGCGCGCGCGCGAGCGGGCTGGTGCGCACCTCGACACCGGGGAGTCCGTCGAAGGGCGGCCGCTGGAGCCGCTCGCCCAGCAGCTTGGCTCCGCGCCGCCCCTCTTCCAGGAGCGGGATGTCGGTCCTGCCGGTGTGCTTTCCGGACAGTGACCATTCGGTCTGTCCGTGCCGGGCCAGCAGGATGCGCGGTGCCATGGAGAAGAGCCTTCCCTGAACGGGCCGCACAAGTGAGAGTTCGCTCACTCGTGGACGGCTGAGGAGTGGGTCACTCCATCATCGCTCACCCCTGTCCTGGGCAACCCGGGGGGCGATCTCCGCGTCTTTGAGATCCGGGGCGCCCCTCCGGGGGATTCGCGTACACCGTAAAATCCCGGGGTGGCCACAGACCGTCGTCGGCGGACCGCGGGCGGTGGGGCCACCACGAACGGACACGAACAGATGGGCACGAGCAGATGGGGGAGGGCGATCGGATGCCGCAGACCGATGCACCGCGTACCGAAGCGGCACCGCGCGCCCGGTCGCGCCGGTGGGACGAGCCGCGCACGTCGGCGGCCGAGCGCGGCCGGCTCCGCTGGTGGACCGAGGTCCCGCTGATCCTTCTCGTGTACGCGTCGTACACGGCGGGCCGGCTGCTCGCCCGGGGGGACACCCACGGCGCCGTCGGGCACGGCCTGTCGATCCTGCGGATCGAGAAGGCCCTCCACCTGAACGCCGAACATCCGCTGAACCGGCTGTTCACGCGGGAGGCCTGGCTGGGCGTCCCCGCCGACTTCTGGTACGCGTCGCTGCACTACCTGGTGACGCCCGCGATCCTGATATGGCTCTTCCGTTCCCGGACCGTGCGCTACCGCGCGGCCCGCACCTGGCTGATGACCTCCACCTTCATCGGCCTGATCGGCTTCACCCTGCTCCCGACCTGCCCGCCCCGGCTGCTCTCGCCCGGGCACGGCTTCGTGGACACGATGGCCCAGTACAGCTCCTACGGCTGGTGGGGCGGCGAGGCGAGCGCGCCGCGCGGTATGGGCGGGATGACGAACCAGTACGCGGCGATGCCGAGCCTGCACGTGGGCTGGGCGCTGTGGTGCGGAGTGATGCTGTGGCGTCACGGCCGTACGCCGGCCGCCAAGGTCGCCGCCGTCGTGTATCCGCTGTTCACCACGATCGTCGTGATGGGTACGGCCAACCACTACTTCCTGGACGCCGTCGCGGGCGCCGCCGTGATGGGGGCGGGCCTGCTGCTGACCCCGTTCGTGATGCGCGGGGCGAACCGGCTGCGGACGCTGCTGGAGGGGCGCGTCCCGTGGGTCGCGGGTGCCGCACGGGGCGAGAGCTCCACGATTGTCAGTGCGGGGTGCCAGACTCCCACGGGTGAACGAATTCCCCGACAGCGCGAGTCCCGAACCGGCCCGGCAGCCGAGCCGGGTGCCTCTCCCACGGACGCCGGGGAAAGCGCTGCGACAGCAGCTCGCTGAGCTGCGCGGTCCGGACGTGGCACCGAAGGCGCTCGACGCGCGCGCCCTCGCGGCGCTCGCCGCCAACCCCGGGTGCGACCGCCGCGCGCTGCTGGACGGCGCGGGCGTCGACAAGGCGAAGCTGGCGAGCGCGCTGGGCGCGCCGTCCGCGTTCGGGATGTCGCAGTTCGCCTTCATGCGGGGCAACGCGTTCGAGGCGCGGGTCAAGGCCGACGGCGGAGCCGTGCTGCTGCGGCTGGTGCACGAGAAGCTGGACCCCGGCGCCGAGCCGCCCGGCGCCGGCGCCGTGCCCGACCTGAGCGCGATCGGCCCCGAGGGGCGCGCGGCGCGGACGGCACTGGCGCTGCGCGAGGCCACCGAGGCCGGCGCCTGGAGCCTGCTCGACCACCCCATGCTCGCCCTCGACGTCGCGGGCTCCGCCGCGTTCCTGGAGCCGGACGCCGTGGTCGTGCACCCCGACGGCGGCTGGACCGTCGTCGAGATCAAGTCGTTCCCCATGCTGGACGGCTCGGCCGACCCCGCCAAGGTGGGCGCCGCCGCCCGGCAGTCCGCGGTGTACGTCCTGGCCCTGGAGGAGGTCGCCGCCCGCCTCGATCCCTCCCCCGAGGTCCACCACCGCGTCCTGCTGGTCTGCCCCAAGGACTTCTCCAACCTCCCGGCGGCCTCGGCCGTCGACGTCCGCAAGCAGCGCGCGGTCACCCGCCGCCAGTTGGACCGGCTCACCCGCGTCGAGGACATCGCGGCCGCCCTCCCCGAGGGGAGTTGCTTCTCCCCCGGCCTTCCGGCCGAGGACCTGATCACGGCCGTCGAGGCGGTCCCCGCGACCTATGCCCCCGAGTGCCTGTCCGCCTGCGAACTGGCCTTCCACTGCCGTGCCCGCTCACGCGCCCGGGGCGCGGTGACGTCGCTGGGCCGGTCGCTGCGCGCGGAGCTGGGCGGCCTGACGACGGTCACCGACGTCCTGGCGGCGGCGCACGGGGAGTCCGGCGATCCGGCGGACCCGGCCGTCGCGGCGCTCCGGAGAGCGGCCCTGCTGCGGGCGGAGGCTCTGGGCGGCACGGCCGCGGAGGCCCGCCCCCGAGCCGGGGAGTCCCGGACGCCGGTCGCTCCGGCGCCGGAGGCCGATCCGGCCGGAGCGCCGGCTCCCGGTCCCTCGCTGTCGAAGGACCCGGTGCCGGCGACCGGTACCTCCGAGGGCCGGGAGGCGACCGCATGTCGCTGATCGCCACCCTCGCGCGGCTGGAGGCCGTGGAGAGCGGCCGGGCGCAGCCCACCGCCACCGTGCTGCACCGCCACCTCGTCGAACGGCCGCTGGTGTTCGTGCCGCTCACCACCTCGGGCGAGGCCGGGGCCCCGCTCGGCGCGCTCGTCGGCACCGACCGGGACGCGCCCCGGCTGCTGGTCGTGCCGCAGCCCCGCGACCGCGATCTGCGTTTCGCGTTCCTGGCCGAACTGGCGGACGTCGTCCTGCCGTACATCGACTCGTACGCGGACGTGGTCGAGGCGGCCGAGCGCAGCGAGACCGACCCGGAGACCGGCAAGCGCGTCAAGGTCGAGGTCGAGCTGTGCGCGGACGCGCCGCAACTGATCGTGCCGGGCCGCGCGGGCATCGAGTTCGTCCGCCTCCTCGGGCGCTCCACGCGGTTTCGCCGTACCGCCGAGCAGGACCCCGAGACCCCGCATCCGGCGCCGCCCCGGGTGCCGTTGTCCGGGCGCTGGCTGACCCACTTCGGGGAGCGCGCCCGGGTGCCGGGCTCCGCCCTGCTCCTCGCCCTCACCGACGTGCTCTCCCGACACTGGGCCACCGGCCAGAGCAGCCTGGAGGACCAGCATCTCGGCGCGCTGCTCGCCTGGATCGATCCACCGGAGGGTGAGCCGGGCGGCGAGGCGGCCGTACGGGCCGAGCTCCAGCGGGACGCGCGGGGCCAGCTCGTCTGCCCGCCCGCCGGACCGGCCACCGACCCCGCCTTCGACAACCAGTTGCTGGCCCCCGCCATCGAGCGCTACGACCGCGCGCGCACCGCGCTGGCCGCCGCCGAGGACGGCATCGAGGCGGACGACCGGCTCGGTGAACTCACCGCCGCGGAGCGGGACATCCGCGAACTCGTCGAGCGCGTCACCCGGCCCACCTGGGACGCGGTCTGGCGGGGGCTCGACCTGCTGCGCGCGCTGCCGGAAGGGGCGCACGCAGCCGACCGGTGGACCCGCGACCGCTGGTCGTTCACCGGACACCGCGACCGGGTCGTGGCGGGCGAGCCACCGCAGCCGCGCCGCGACGACGCGGTCACCGCCGCGAACAAACTGGCCACCCGCGAGCGGGAACAGGCCCGGCTGGAAGCGCAGGAGGCCCTCGACGACCCGCTGGTGATGGCGGGCCGGCGGCTGGCCGGAGAGGCGTTCGCCGGAGAGGTGACCGATGTCGTGATGGCGTACAGCGAGGGCAGGCGGCCGAGCCCCCGCCCGCTGGTGACGGTCCGCACGGACGACCGCCCGCATCTCGGTGAGCGGGCCAAGGTGTACCGCTCGCTCGGCGGGAAGCCGCAGTCCGCGGAGTTCGTGGGGTACGAGGACGAGGGCGCCGCCGTGGTGCTGCGGATCGTCGACAAGATGGGGCGCGGCAAGGAACCCGAGGCCGGGTCCCTGCCGGAGAAGGGGGACCTCGTCTGCTTCACCCTCTTCGAGCACGAGCAGCGCGGCGGCGCCAAGCTGCCGGACCCGGAGGAGACGCCGTGGACGCACGGGGGTCCGCCGGGTGAGTCCGACGCCCCGCCGCTGCCCGACCCGGTGACCGAGGAGGACGTCCTGTGACCACCGTCTTCGACCCGGGTGCCGAGGCCGCGCGCGCGACCGACGCGATCCTGCGCGACACCTTGCACGGCACCGACCGCGGTGTCGTGGTCGACTCACCGCCGGGCGCCGGCAAGTCGACCCTCGTCGTCCGGGCCGCACTCGAACTGGCCGCCGCGGGACGCCCGTTGATGGTCATCGCGCAGACCAACGCCCAGGTCGACGACCTGGTGCTGCGGCTCGCCGAGAAGGCCCCCGAGCTGCCGGTGGGGCGGCTGCACAGCAGCGACTCCGACCCGTACGACAAGGCGCTCGACGGCCTGGACCAGGTGCGCAAGTCGACGAAGGCGGCCGACCTGGCGGGCCTGGACGTCGTCGTCTCGACCGCCGCGAAATGGGCCCACGTCAAGGGCGTCGAGCCCTGGCGGCACGCGATCGTCGACGAGGCGTACCAGATGCGTTCGGACGCGCTGCTCGCCGTCGCCGGGCTGTTCGAGCGGGCCCTGTTCGTGGGCGATCCGGGGCAGTTGGACCCGTTCGCGATCGTCGGTTCGGAGCAGTGGGCGGGGCTGTCCTACGACCCGTCCGCCTCCGCGGTGAGCACGCTGCTCGCGCACAATCCGCACCTGCCGCAGCACCGGCTGCCGGTGTCCTGGCGGCTGCCCGCGTCGGCGGCTCCCCTGGTCTCACGCGCGTTCTACCCGTACACGCCGTTCCGCAGCGGCACCGGTCACGGCGACCGGAGGCTGAACTTCGGCGTCCCGTCGGACGGTTCGGGGACCGACCGGGTCATCGACGAGGCCGCCGAGTCCGGTTGGGGGCTGCTGGAACTGCCCGCCCGGCACACACCGCGTACGGACCCGGAGGCGGTGCGCGCGGTGGCCGCGGTCGTACGGCGGCTGCTCGACCGGGGTGGCGCGGCCACGTCGGAGCGGGCGGACGATCCGGTGCCGCTGACGGCCGACCGGATCGCCGTCGGAACGGCGCACCGGGACCAGGCCGCGGCGGTACGGGCGGCACTGGCCGGCCTCGGTGTCGCGGACGTCACCGTCGACACGGCGAACCGGCTCCAGGGACGGGAGTTCGACGTCACGGTCGTCCTTCATCCGCTGTCCGGGCGGCCCGACGCGACGGCGTTCCACCTGGAGACCGGACGACTGTGCGTACTCGCCTCCCGGCACCGGCACGCGTGCATCGTGGTGGCCCGGGAAGGAATCACTGAACTGCTGGACGACCACCCGTCGACCGAGCCCGTACAGCTGGGAGTGACCGTGAAGTTTCCGGATGGCTGGGAGGCCAATCATTCGGTGTTGTCCCATCTGGCGGAGCATCGGGTGGCGTGGCGGCCCTGAGTTCCGCTCCGGGCCGCCGAGCCCGGCGAAGTGCCGGCCAGGCGGGCGCCCGGCCCCGTCGGGTGTGCCCGGCGCCCGGGGCCCACTTGCGTGGGCGCGAGACAATGGACGGTGGCCCTTCACCGGGAGGGGCCCCGAACCGTACGAGGAGGAGAAGACATGGCGGAGCCCACGCCGCGTCGGAACGAACCGCGGCTACGCCCCGCGCCCCTGCTCTTCGAGCCCGCGGAGGCCGCCGGGGACCCGGAGCACTTCTTCGACCTGGAGTCGATCGACGATCCGCGCGCGCTCCTCGACCGGGCCACGGAGCTGGCGCACGCGTTTCGGGCCGCCGCCGACCGGGCCGTCGAGTTCCAGGCCATCGCCGCCGCGCAGCTCGCCGATCCGCGCCGCTTCGACCGGCTGACCGCCGCCTCGATCGCGGAGCGGGCCGAGTGGACCGAGGACTACGCGAAGAAGATGGTCGAGTTCGGCGAGGGCCTGCTCCGGGGCACGGAGGGCAACGGACACGGCCACGGGGTGACCGACCCGGTCTGACCCCATGCCGCGGACGGGCGCGGTCCGCGCTGCCGCCGGGCGCCGCGCCGGAGGACGTTTCCGTCGCCCGCCCGAACCCTCCTGGCATATGCCAGCCGGGCAAGATACTCCACCTGGACCACTCCTGTCCCGATTTCCGGCAACCCTCCGGGGTGGGGTGCTCACCACCGGTAGATGTATGCGGCATGAGCAGCACACGGAACCCGCCGAGCAGCACCCCGCACAGCCCCGGAGCGACGTCGCCCGAGCGCCTGGACGTCTCGGGTGTCACGTCCGAGGGAGCCGTCTGGCTCGCCTCGGCGGCAACGTATCCGCGCAGCACGCTCGCCCTCTGGCGCGAACGGCCGAACGCCCCGCTCGTGCTGCCCTGCGGCAGCGCCTTCGACGTCGTCAGCGCGCCCGCGCTCTTCGGACGGCGCATGCTCGACCGGCTCTGGGAGGACGGACCGGGCTCGGGCCCGGTGGCGGCGCACCGCGGGCGGATGCTGCTGTTCGCCGCGCCCGGCACCGCCCAGCGGCTTCCCTCGCTGATGGAGTGGGAGGAGTGGGGCTCACGCGCCGCCGTGGGGCGGGAGGCCGCCGCGGGGCACGCTGCGCGGGCGGAGCGCGAGGACGTCGGACACGGCGGGCATGTGGGGCGGTGCCGGGAGATGCCGCCGCTGCTGTGCCACGGCACGGGCGACGCGGTCACGGTGCCGGCGCTGAGCTCCGGGGACGGCGGCACCGAGGCGGTCCGGCCCGATTCCCGCTGGCTGGTCGCCCCCGACACCCGGCAGCCCTGGCTCCCCGGCCCCGAGATCCTGCTCTGGGCCGCCGTACGGGCGGCCCGTGCGGCGGCCTCGGCGGCGGTACGGATATCGATTTTTCCTCGCGCCGATCAGGATGCTAAGGTCTACGACGTCAGCAGGCGCCGCTAGCTCAGTTGGTTAGAGCAGCTGACTCTTAATCAGCGGGTCCGGGGTTCGAGTCCCTGGCGGCGCACGCCAACGAGAGCGGGATGATTCGCGGAAACGCGAGCATCCCGCTCTCGTCGTTTCCGCCCGTACCGCGAAGCCCACCCGGCCCGCACCCGCGCCCGCACCCGGTCGCCGGTCGCCGGTCGCCGGTCGCCCGCCACCGATATCGCCGAGCCCTCGGCCACCTGTCTGTCGCATCGCGCGTCGCGCGTCGCCCGTCGCCGGGCACGAGTCACCGGTCACCGACCGCTCGGCGACCGTACTGCCGGAAGGCGGCTCAGCCTGTCGTGATCTTCACCGTCCAGGCCCCCGAGGCCGTCCGGTCCTCCACCGTGACGCGGACGTTCGCGCCCGGCACCTTGAAGCTCTCGCCGAGGCTCACGGGCGCGTCCGCGAGCGGCGGGTACACCGAGTCCTCCCAGCAGGACTCGGTGCGGGGGTGGGCGTCGATCACCTGGATGGGACCGCTGCCCGACTCGGTCCGGCTGCGCACCCGGTAGACGAGGACGCCCTGGTCGCAGGACGAGCCGTCGTTGCCCTGCGAGCCCCGCGCCTCGAAGGCGAGCGCGCTGTCCGGACCCGTCGGGACCACCGCCAGCTTGGTCCCCCGGCCGGCGCCGAAGATCCGCGAACCGGGGAGGGCCGCCACGCCCACCGCGTCCGAGGACGCGCCCGGTCCCCCCACAGCCCGAGAGGACGCTCCCGCTGTCCCGTCGGGGGGCGCCCCCGGTCCGCGCGAGGGCAACCGCGGCCCCTGCAACGCCGCCCCCGTTCGACCGGGCGCCGTGGAGCGGGACGCCAGCACCCCGACGCCGGCGGCGCCCGCTCCGCTCGCGCCGGCCGAACCCGCAGAACCGGCCGCACCGACCGGGGAGTCGACGGGGCCGGCCTCCAGCGGCTCCAGTGTCAGCCGGGTGGTGCCGGAACCCACCACGCACGCCACCTGGTGCGGTTCCAGCCATCCCAGCCGCCACTTGTGCCAGCCGAAGAGGTCGGGGGCGAGGCCGAACTGGCTGCCCATGAGGTCCCAGTCGCCCACATAGGTGTCCCAGTCGCCCTTGCCGTCGGCGGGGCGGTGGTAGAGGTCGGGCAGGTCGAAGACATGACCGGTCTCGTGGGCGAGGACGAGACGGTCCGGCGGATGCTTCTCGAAAACCGTGACGACGCGTCGGATGTCCTTGCCGTCCGCGTGCAGGGGCGTGTCCAGGTTGACGACCTTCGTCGCGTCCGAGTCGACGCCCGGAGCGTCCGGGTCGGCGACGAAGTAGACGACGTCGTAGCGGGAGAAGTCGATCTGCGGGTCGGCCACGGAGAGGGCGTCGCGCAGATAGGCGGAACGGTCGGCGGCGTTCCAGTCGCGCCGTATGGCGTACGACGTGGAGGGATGCGGCATCCGGATCCAGGCGCGCTGGGGGTGCGGGCGGACCGTGAACCTGCCGTACGAGGCACGCTCGAAGAAGCGGCTGGTCGCCGGGAAGTAGTCACCCGTCAGTTCGGCGGGCGTGGTGCGCGGGGTGGCGTCCGGGAACGACAGGAAGACCATCACGGCGTCGAGAGGACGTGTGGGCCGCACATAGGAGGTGTTCCAGGTGTTGGCACCCTCCGAGTGGTGCGCCTCGGTCCGCGTCAGGGCGCAGGGGGACGCGAGCGGCTCGGCGAGCGCGGGTCCCGGCACCAGGGAGGTCGCGGCGAGGGCGGTCATCGAGGTGAACAGGGCGGCGGTGCTGCGCCAGCGGGGCGCCCCGTCCCGCGCGAGGCCGCGCACGGCCTCGCGCGGAAGAGCCCTCAGGGGGAGCGGACGCGGCACGTCGACCTCCGGATGCGGATTTCGGGACACCGCACCCAGCCTGATTCAATTTGTACTACTTCGCCCTGTTTGTCTGCACCGGAAGAGTGAGAGAGCCCGCCTGCCGACACCCCCGGACCTGCACGGAACGTCACATGCGGTCGGCCGGGGAGGGAACCCGTCCAGATACAGGCAGAAACGATCTGTCAGAACGGGTGGTTGTTCCGGGACACTGGACAGTGGCTGCACCGTCCGGAGTCAGCCTCTATGATCGGCACACTTTCCTGCACGGACACGGCTTGTGCGGCCGTCCCTCACCGGCCGACCGCCCCGAGAGACCCATACGAAGAACGAGTGCACTGCGGGAGCGAGCGGTGAGCGGAACGTCCGAAGGGCCGGCGCCCGCGGGAGACCTCGTCCGGCCGACCGTCACAGAGCGTCATATCGACACGTCTTCTCGTACGTCCCCCGGGATCTCTCCCGGCCCACCCGTCCCCTCCGTATCACCCGTGCCACCCGGGACGCCCGGAACTCCTTCCGGGGCGCCCGCACCGGCCGCGGTTCCCGACGGAACGTCACCCCGCACCTTCCAGGCGGCCTTCGACACCGCTCCCCTCGCGATGGCCGTCGTCGACCGCGAGGGTCTCGTCGTCACCGCCAACGAGACGCTGGGCACGCTGCTCGGCGCCGGGGAGCGGACGTTCGCCGGGCGGGTCGCCGCCGATCTGGTGGACCTGACCTCCGACGCCCGCATCTGGCACGCGTACCGCGAGGTGCTGGGCGGCAGCCGGGCGAGGCTGCGCTGCACCCGCCGGCTCAAGCACCCCGACGGCCACGCGCTCTGGGTGCAGGTCACGGTCGCCCCCCTGCCCCCGCAGGAGCGGGCGGTCCTGATCTCGGTCACCGACATCGGCGCCCGGCGTGAACTCCAGGCGCGGCTGCGCCACTTGCAGATGCACGACCCGGTGACCCGGCTGCCCAACCGCACGCTCTTCTTCGAGCGCCTGTCGGCGGCTCTGGAGGCGGAGGCGTACGAGGAGGGCGGCACCGGCCGGATCGGGCTCTGCTATCTGGACCTCGACGGTTTCAAGGCGGTCAACGACACGCTCGGCCACCGGGTCGGGGACCGGCTGCTCGCGGCGGTCGCGGAGCGTCTGACGCGCTGCGCGGAGGAGGCCGGCCTCACGAGGGCGGCCACTCCCCTGGTGGCGCGGCTGGGCGGGGACGAGTTCGCGCTGCTCGTCGAGGATTCCACGGGCACCGACCAGTTGGCGGACCTCGCCGAGTCCGTACTGAAGTCGCTCCAGGCGCCGTTCGACCTGTCGGGGCAGCGGCTGTCGCTGTCGGCGTCGATCGGGGTCGTCGAGCGGCGCGCCACCGGCACGACCGCGACCGGTCTGATGCAGGCGGCGGACACGACGCTGTACTGGGCGAAGGCGGACGGCAAGGGCCGCTGGACGCTCTTCGACCCGGAGCGCAACGCGCACCGCATGACCCGCCAGGCCCTGTCGTCCACCCTGCGCGCGGCCATCGAACGGGGTGAATTCGCCCTGGAATACCAGCCGTTGGTGGGCATGGAGGACGGCGGTGTGCACGGGGTCGAGGCACTCGTCCGCTGGAACCACCCACGGTTCGGGATGCTCACGCCGAATCGGTTCATCGGGCTGGCCGAGGAGGACGGTTCGATCGTCCAGCTCGGCCGCTGGGTGCTGGCCACCGCCTGCCGCCAGGCCCGCCGCTGGCAGTTGGACCACCCGGACGCCCCGCCGATCTTCGTCAGCGTCAACGTCGCCGTGCGCCAGGTCTGGGACTCCGACCTGGTCGCGGACGTGGCGGAGATCCTGGCGGAGACCGGACTGGCCCCGCATCTGCTCCAGTTGGAGCTGACGGAGTCGGCGGTGATGGGTTCGGCGGGCCGGCCGCTCCAGGCCCTCCAGGCGCTCAGCGACATGGGCGTCCGCATCGCCATCGACGACTTCGGCACCGGCTACTCGAACCTCGCCTATCTGAGCAGGCTCCCGGTGTCCGTGCTGAAGCTCGACGGCTCCTTCGTCCGCGGCTTCCAGTACGAGAACGCCGACGGTTCGTCCGCCCATCCCAACCCGGCAGACGAGGTCATCGTCGAGGCGCTCATCCAACTCGCCCACCGGCTCGGCCTGACCGTCACCGCCGAGTGCGTGGAGACCGCCTCGCAGGCGTCCCGGCTGCGCGGGATCGGCTGCGACACCGGCCAGGGCTGGCTGTACTCCCGGCCGGTGGCGCCGGAGCGGATCTCCGCACTCCTGATGTCGGCCGCCTGCCCTCGGGCATGAGCGACGCTCGCGCCCTCGGGCCTGCGGGCCCGCTCTCAGGAGCGAGCCCCGCTCACCGCTTTCCGACCCGCCGGCCGGACTCCCGGGCGTGAGCGTCCTGGTCCCCAGGCCTGAGTGATTCTCAGGCCTGGCTGTCCTGGCTGTCCTGGCCGTCCTGGCCGTTCGCCAACCCGTAGGCGTCCGCGATCAGTTCGTACGAACGCAGCCGGACGTCACCGCTGTGCGCGTTGCCCGTGATCATCAACTCGTCGGCGCCGGTGCGCTTCTGGAGGTCGTCGAGGCCGGCGCGGACCTCGTCGGCCGTGCCGTGGATGACGTTTGAGTTCCAGGAGTCGACGAACTCCCGCTCCATGGGGCTGAATTCGTAGGCCTCCGCCTCCTCCGGCGTCGGCACGAGACCCGGGCGGCCGGTGCGCAGGCGGACCATGTTCAGCGCGGCGGCCAGCACTTGGCGGCGGGCCTCCTTCTCCTCGTCCGCGGCGAGGGCGGAGACACCGATGAGGGCGTACGGGGCGTCGAGGACCGCGCTCGGCCGGAAGGACTCCCGGTAGAGGTCCAGGGCCGGAATCGTGTTCTGCGCCGAGAAGTGATGCGCGAAGGCGAACGGGAGGCCCAGCGCTCCGGCGAGGCGGGCGCTGAAGCCGGAGGAACCGAGCAGCCAGACCGGGGGCCGGTGCGGGGACTGGACCCCGCCCGGCGAGGTCGACTGGACGGGCCCGGGAACGGCGTGGATGCGGGCGTAGGGGTGGCCGTCGGGGAAGTCGTCGTCCAGGAAGCGGGTGAGTTCCGCGAGCTGCTCGGGGAAGTCGTCGGCGCCCTCGTTGAGGCGCTGGGTACGGCGCAGCGCGGCGGCCGTCGCGCCGTCCGTGCCCGGGGCGCGGCCGAGGCCCAGGTCGATACGGCCCGGGGCCATCGCCTCCAGGGTGCCGAACTGCTCCGCGATGACCAGCGGGGCGTGGTTGGGGAGCATCACTCCCCCGGAGCCCAGCCGGATGCGGTCCGTGTGGGCGGCCAGGTGGGCGAGGATCACGGCGGGCGAGGAGCTGGCCACGCCGGGCATCGAGTGGTGTTCGGCGACCCAGTAGCGGTTGAAGCCGCGGGATTCCGCGAGACGGGCGATCCGGACGCTGGTGCGGAGCGCGTCGGTCGCGGTGCGGCCCGCGCCCACGGTGACCAGGTCCAGCACGGAGAGGGGGACGGGGGCGGTGCCCTGTGCCGTGCCTCGGATCTCGCCCGTCTCGGCCGTCTCGTCCACCGGGGTGCCTCCTGTTGCGTACGCGTTGGTGTCCTGCGAGCACGAACAGGAGGGTGGCTCCGGTTATTCCCCGGGCGCCCTCCGGGTGGCGGGGCCCGGAGGGCGGCTTTCCCCGGGTGGGGCGGAGGGGCGACGATTCTCGCCCCTCCGCCCCTTCCCGTCCTCCGGGGCTCCGCCCCCGGACCCCGCTCCTCGAACGCCGGAGGGGCTGGATTGCGCCGGAGGGGCTGAACCCTTCTGGGTCTACGCCTGGACGATCGGTTCCCTGGTGAAAAGGGTGCCGAGTTCCGGGGCGTTCACTCGGCGGTCCGTCAGGCGCAGCGCTTCCCAGACGGTGACCTGGTTCGCGGTGAGGACCGGCTTGGCGAGGTCCTTCTCCAGGGCCGCGAGGTGGGAGGCGGTGTGCAGGGCCGTGTCCGGGAGGAGGATCGCGTCGGCGTCCGGGCGGTCCACCGCACGGGCCAGGCCGAGGACCTGGTCGTAGTCCCAGTCGGCGACCTCGGCGGCGGTGACGACACCGGAACCGCGTACCGCCACCACCTCCGTGCCGGTGTCCTTCAGGAACGCGGCGAAGAGCGCGGTCACGTCGTCGGGGTAGGTCGCCCCGATCGCGACCCGGTGCGCCCCGATCTCCCGCGCCGCGTGCGCGAAGGCGAAGGACGTCGAGGACGCCGGCAGGCCGGCCGCCCTGGCGAGGCCGCGGACCTGCTCGTGGGCGCCCTGGAGCCCGTACACGAAGCTGCCGCTGGTGCACGCCCAGACCACGGCCTCCGCCCCGGACAGGCGCAGCTCCTCGACGCCCGCCGCGAGGCGTTGCGCCGAGCCCATTTCGAGGAGCGCGTCCACGCGGTGCGCGTCCTCCCCGATGTCCGTGTGGACGACGGTCAGGCGGATGTCGCTGCCGAGGAGCTGCTCCATGCGCGGGTAGTCGTCCTCGGCCGAGTGGCCCGGGTAGAGGAATCCGAGTGCGGTCATGCCCAACCTTCCTGTTCTTCGGGAAGTACGGGTCCCCGGCGGGCGGCCGGATCAATCAGCCGCTGATAGGGGCCCACCGCCCGGGTACCCAGTTGGCGCAGCGCTGCCCACATCGTCACCTGGTTGGCCGAGATCACCGGGATCCGCAGTTCCGCCTCCAGCTGGGGGATGACGTCGTACGTCGGAAGGTTGGTGCAGCTGATGAAGAGGGCGTCCGCCGCGCCCCGGGCCGCCCGGCGGGCCATGGTGGCCACATCGCGGTACGGGACCTTCCAGATGTGCCTGGTCAGGCCCATGAAGGCGCGGTCGGTGACGGTGACGCCGGCCTCCGCGAGGTACTCCTCCAGGGACTGGGTGACCGAGACCGTGTAGGGGGTGACCAGGGCGATCCGGCGTGCGCCGAGCTCCCCCAGGGCTGCGAGGAGGGCGCCGGAGGTGGTGAGCGAGGGCAGCGCGCCCGCGCGGGTCATCGCCTCGCGCATCGCCCGCTCACCCGCGATCCCGCCGACGAAACTGCCCGACGCGCACGCGTACGCGACGACCTCGGGCGCGACCGCGTTCAGCGCACGGACCGCGTCGCCGAGGGTCTCGTGCTCGGAGACCAGGCGGGCCAGGTCCAGGCCGACCTCGACCGGCACGAACGGGGTGCGGGTCAGATGCAGGGAGACGTCGTCCGGGACCCACCGCCAGAGCTCGCGGTCTAGGGCGAAGTCGAACGGGGCGACCACGCCGACCCCGCGCTGCGGATGCGGACCGCCGAGAAAGGAAACGTCCATGGCAGGCACCGGCCTCGGAGAGGGAATCAGGCGGGCAACGGACCGTATGCGGGCCCGTGTTGACGAAGGTAGGTTCGGGTGCGAGCGTGGTCAATCCGCGCATCTCAGACGGCTCGGCCCCGTTCGCCCGCATGTCTCCACGGTCATGTCGCCCCAGGATCTCCCAGAGAAGCGGACCCGCATTGCGAAACGGTTTCTCCCGATGAACGCCCGTATGTCCCCCGGCGCGCCCCACCCGTCGGCCCCGGCCACCCTGCTCGTCCTGGACGCCGACCCGCTCCCCCGGCTCGGCCGGCTCACCGGGCGCGTACGGATCGAGCACGCCGACGAGTCCACGCTCGCGGAGCGGCTGCCGCACGCGGACGCGCTGCTCGTGTGGGACTTCACCTCCCACGCGGTGCGCCGCGCCTGGCCGGGCGAGGGGCCCCGGCCGCGCTGGGTGCACACCGCGAGCGCGGGCGTGGACCATCTGATGTGTCCCGAGCTCGCCGCCTCCGACACGGTGGTGACCAACGCGCGCGGCATCTTCGACCGGCCGATCGCCGAGTACGTCACCGCTCTGGTCCTCGCCATGGCGAAGGACCTGCCGCGGACCTGGGACCTGCAGCGGCGGCACGAGTGGCGGCACCGCGAGTCGCAGCGGGTGGCCGGGACCCGCGCCTGTGTCGTGGGGTCCGGGCCGATCGGGCGGGCCATCGTCCGCTCCCTCAAGGCGCTCGATGTCACGACGGCCCTGGTGGGGCGGGTCCCGCGCACCGGTGTCCACGGCCCCGAGGAGCTGGACCGGCTGATGGCGCGCGCCGACTGGGTGGTGTCCGCGGCTCCGCTCACCGCGCAGACGCGCGGGATGTTCGGGGCACGGCGCTTCGGGGTGATGCAGCCCTCGGCCCGCTTCATCAACGTCGGGCGCGGACAGCTCGTCGACGAGGAGGCGCTCGCCGAGGCGTTGTCGAAGCGGTGGATCGCGGGTGCGGCCCTCGATGTCTTCCAGCACGAACCGCTGGGCCGCGACAGCCCGTTGTGGGAGGTCCCGGGTCTGATCGTGTCGCCGCACATGAGCGGTGACACGGTGGGCTGGCGGGACGAACTCGGTGAGCAGTTCGTGGAGTTGTACGAGCGCTGGGCGGCGGGCAAGCCGCTGTCGAACGTGGTCGACAAGAAGCGCGGGTACGTACCCGGACACTGAACTGCCTTGGGAGGGACCGATGCCGGAACTCACCGAGCTGACGGCGGTACAACTCGTCGACGGGTACCGCAAGGGCGAATTCAGCCCCGAGGAGGTGACGCGCGCGGCCCTGGAGAGAGCGGGCCGCGCGCAGCCGGCGGTGAACGCGTTCGTCACGCTCCTCACGGACGAAGCCCTGGTCCGGGCGCGGGAGTCGGCGGACCGCTGGCGGCGGGGCGAGCCCGCGGGCCTGCTGGACGGCGTGCCCGTCACGGTCAAGGACATCCTGCTGCTGCGCGGGCATCCGACGCTGCGCGGCTCCAGGACCACCGGCGCGGGGGGCCGTTGGGAGGAGGACGCGCCGTCCGTGGCCCGGCTGCGCGAGCACGGCGCGGTGTTCCTGGGCAAGACGACGACGCCCGAGTTCGGCTGGAAGGGCGTCACGGACTCTCCCCTGTCGGGGGTGACGCGCAACCCGTACGACGTCACGCGCACCGCGGGCGGCTCCAGCGGAGGCAGCGCGGCGGCCGTGGCGCTGGGCGCGGGCCCGCTGTCGCTCGGCACGGACGGCGGCGGCAGCGTCCGTATCCCGGCCGCCTTCTGCGGGATCTTCGGGCTGAAGCCGACGTACGGCAGGGTGCCGCTGTATCCGGCGAGCGCCTTCGGGACGCTCGCGCACGTGGGCCCGATGACCCGGGACGCCGCCGACGCTGCCCTGATGCTGGACGTGATCGGGACACCGGACGCCCGCGACTGGTCGGCGCTGGGGCCGGCCGACGGTTCCTTCGTGGACGCCCTCGACGCCGGTGTGCGGGGACTGCGGGTCGCCTTTTCGCCGTCCCTGGGCGGGCAGGTCCCGGTCGCCCCGGCCGTCGCGGCGGCGGTACGGCGGACGGTGGAGCGCCTGGCGGGTCTCGGCGCGCGTGTCACCGAGGCCGACCCCGACTTCGCCGATCCGGTGGACGCCTTCCACACCCTGTGGTTCAGCGGGGCGGCCCGGGTGACCCAGCGGCTCGGTGCCGACCGCCGGGCCCTGCTCGATCCGGGGCTGCGGGAGATCTGCGGGGCCGGCGCCCGCTTCAGCGCGCTCGACCATCTCGCCGCGACGGACGTCCGGATGGCGCTCGGCCGCCGGATGGGCCTGTTCCACACCTCGTACGACGTGCTGGTCACGCCCACCCTGCCGCTGACGGCGTTCGGGGCGGGTGTCGAGGTCCCGGCCCGGTCGGGCCTGCGCCGCTGGACGGGCTGGACCCCGTTCACGTACCCCTTCAACCTGACGCAGCAGCCCGCGGCGACGGTCCCGGTCGGCGTGGACGGCGAGGGTCTGCCGGTGGGCCTGCAGATCGTCGCCGCCCGGCACCGGGACGACCTCGTCCTGCGGACGGCGCACGCGCTGTACGAGGCGGGGGTCGCCGGGGTGGCACCACCGCCGCTGCCGCTGTCCTGAGTCCTAGAGTCGCCGGAAGCTGAGCGTCTCCCCCGCGGCACCGGAGCGCCACAGGTCGTTGCAGGCCTCGGCCATCGCGTCGAGGCCGTCGACCAGTTGCCCCCAGACGATGCCCGGGACCCAGCCCACGTCCCCGTTGAGCAGCAGGTTGTTGCGTTCGTAGAAGAACGCGAGGTCCACCACGGTGGTGCCGGGACGGACCTCGGCGTCGTAGCCGTAGGCCTTGGTGCCCAACTCCGTTCCCGCGAAGGAGAAATAGCAGAGATCTCCGGGTATGGGAGTGACGGTCGGATTCTCCAGCGGTGGCTCCGATGCCGTGAAAGGGGGGAAGAGCGCGTAGATCTCATTGCGCGCGTACTTCGCGTGGTACACGTCGCCGCTCAGCGGGAGCGCGTCCCACACCGTCGCGCAGGTGATCGGCGCGCGGTCGTCGAAGAGTTTCGCGGTGCCGTGCACACCACTCTTGACCAGCGAGACTTCGATGAATCGAGCAGCCATGCGTTCCATGGTCCCGCGGCGGTCAAGAGCGCAGCGGGCGCGGACGAGGCCGGAAGCGGCCCGAATACATCGCATGGTCCCGGGTAGCCGCGCGGCCATGGCTCCACCACTTGGAACAGCACGTGGGAACACACGTGGAAACGACAGACACCCGTCCGGGACGACCCGCCGGTCGCTGCTCGCGGGGGTCGCGGCGCTCGGTGCGCTCGGCGCCGCCGGCTGCAGTCGCGTGGCCACGGCGTCCGGGACGGAGGGCGGTGATCTCCTCGGCCGGCTGAGGGCGCAGGGCGTCGTACGCCTGGGCATAGCGGGCGAGATCCCGTTCGGCTACATCGACCGGGACGGCCGGCTCACCGGTGAGGCACCGGAACTGGCGAAGGCCGTCTTCAAACGGCTGGGCGTCGACCGGGTCCAGCCGGTGCCGACCGAGTTCGGCTCGCTGATACCCGGGCTCAACTCCCAGCAGTTCGACGTCGTGTCCGCCGGGATGTACATCAACGCGGACCGCTGCGAACAGGTCATCTTCTCGGACCCCGACTACCAGATGCTCGACGCGTTCATCGTGCGCAAGGGCAATCCGAAGGGGCTGCACGACTACAAGGACGTCGTGGCGAAGCGGGCCAGGTTCGCCACGGGCACCGGCTACGCGGAGATCCAGTACGCGGTCGGGGCCGGGTACAAGGAGAGCGACATCCTGATCGTGCCCGACCAGGTGGCCGGGCTGAACGCGGTCGAGGCGGGACGCGCCGACGTCTTCGCGGGGACCGCGCTGACCGTCCGCGAGGTGGTGCGGAAGTCCGGCAAGGCCGAGAGCACGAAGCCCTTCGCGCCGCTGGTCAAGGGCAAGCCGCACGTCGACGGCGGCGGCTTCGCGTTCCGCTCGCCGGAGACGGGGCTGCGGGACGCCTTCAACGCCGAGCTGCGGAAACTGAAGGAGAGCGGCGAACTCTTCCGCATCCTGCGGCCGTTCGGATTCACCAAGGCCGAGATGACCGACATGACCGCGAAGGAGCTCTGCCGCGGATGACATCGGGACTCTGGGAACTCGTCCTCAAAGGCGTCTGGGTCACCGTCCAACTGCTGTTCTTCAGCGCTCTGTTGGCCGGCGCCATGTCCTTCCTCGCCGGAATCGCGCGCACCTCGCGGCGGTGGATCGTCCGCTTCCTCGCGGGCTTCTACACCGAGGTGTTCCGCGGCACCTCCGCCCTCATCATGATCTTCTGGGTGTACTTCGTGCTGCCGCTCGCCTTCGGCTGGCAGCTCGTCCCGTTGTGGGCGGGCACGCTGGCCCTGGGGCTGACGTACGGGGCGTACGGCTCCGAGATCGTGCGCGGAGCGCTGAACGCGGTCGACCCGGCGCAGCGTGAGGGCGGGATCGCGCTCAGCTTCACGCCCTGGCAGCGGATGCGGCTGATCCTGCTGCCGCAGGCGGTGCCCGAGATGATCCCGCCCTTCTCCAACCTGCTGGTCGAGCTCCTCAAGGGCACGGCGCTGGTCTCCGTGATGGGCATGGGCGATCTGACGTTCAGCGCCAACCTGGTGCGCCTCGCGCTCCAGCAGAGCGCGGAGGTCTACACGTACGTCCTGCTCATCTACTTCGTCATCGCCTTCCTGCTCACCCGGCTGATGCGCGGGCTGGAGAAGCGGCTCAGGGCCGGGGTCGGCAAGGAGCCGGAGCGCGGCACGGCCGCGCGCGAGCCGAAGCGGCCCGGGACGGCGGCCGTGGGCGCCGGTGCCGGTGCCACCGCGGGCGGAGGTGCCTCATGACCTGGGACTGGAACGCCGTCGGCGACTTCATGCCGCACTTCCGGGACGGCCTGCTGGTGACCCTGAAGGCACTGGCCCTCGGTTCGGTGATCTCGTTCACGCTGGGTCTGGTGTGGGCGCTGCTGATGCGGGCCCCGACCCGCTGGGTGCGCTGGCCGGTCGGGGTGGTCACCGAGTTCGTGCGCGACACCCCGCTGCTGGTGCAGTTGTTCTTCCTCTTCTACGTGCTGCCCGAGTGGAACATCACGTTCTCCGCGCTGACCACCGGTGTGATCGCGATCGGACTGCACTACTCGACGTACACGATGCAGGTCTACCGGGCCGGCATCGAGGGCGTGCCCGCCGGCCAGTGGGAAGCCGCCACGGCGCTCGGCCTGCCCGTGCGGCGCACCTGGACTGCGGTGATCCTGCCGCAGGCGGTCCGCCGTGTGGTGCCGGCGCTCGGCAACTACGTCATCGCGATGCTCAAGGACACCCCGATGCTGATGACGGTCACCGTGCTGGAGATGCTCGGCGAGGCACGGCTGTACTCGCAGCAGCACTTCCAGTTCACGGAGCCGCTCACGGTCATCGGTGTGGCCTTCATCCTCATTTCCTACCCGGCTTCCCTGCTGCTGCGAGCCCTGGAGCGACGCCTTGTCCGCTGACACGAACACCGGCGTGAACGCCGGCCCGAACTCCGGCACGAACGCCGGGACCAGCCCTTTGACAGATCTCGCGAATCCCCCGGTGGACGGCAGCGAGCTGATCCGCTTCGACAAGGTCACCAAGCGCTTCGGGGACAACACCGTCCTCGACGGGCTCGACTTCCGTGTCGACTCCGGGAAGCACGTCACGCTGATCGGCCCGTCCGGCTCCGGCAAGACGACGATCCTGCGGCTGCTGATGACCCTGACCCGGCCGGACGAGGGGACGATCACGGTCGCCGGGGACCGGCTGTTCCCCGCGGACGAGAAGCGGGTCCGCGAGGTCCGCAAGAAGATCGGGATGGTCTTCCAGCAGTTCAACCTCTTCCCGAACATGAGCGTGCTGAGGAACGTCACCGAGGCGCCCGTCACAGTACTCGGCCTGTCCAGGGACGAGGCGGAGGAGCGCGCCCGCGAACTGCTCGACCTGGTCGGGCTCGCGGACAAGTGCGACGACCGGCCCGGCCGGCTCTCCGGCGGCCAGCAGCAGCGCGTGGCCATCGCCCGCGCGCTGGCGATGCGGCCGCAGATCCTGCTGCTGGACGAGGTGACGTCGGCGCTCGACCCCGAGCTGGTCGCGGGGGTCCTCGACGTCCTGCGTGACATCGCCCGCACCACGGACATCACGATGCTCTGTGTGACCCACGAGATGAATTTCGCCCGGGACATCTCGGACCAGGTCCTGATGTTCGATTCCGGCCACGTCATCGAATCCGGCCCGCCGGAGCGGATCTTCGGCGATCCGGAGCACGAGCGGACCAGGGAATTCCTCGGCGCGGTCCTCTGAAGTCCGGGAGTGAACGAGGGGCGGAGGGGGAGCACATGCCGGAAGGCCGGAGGTCCGGCCGCTGGGGCATGCCCGACGCTCCATGCCCTTGACATATGCCAGAGTGGTGCGCTCCTGCTGAGAGGCATGGAGCGCACCACCAATCTCGTCAACAGACACCCGCAGAAGGCTCCTTGACGGTTATCGTGGAGTGAGCCCAGCTGTCCGGGCCGGCGTCATTTTTGAGCCGGTCCATGAAGCGCAGGGGGAAACCGTGGCGCTGATGAACGAGCCGACCGCGCCGTACCACTCGGCTCAGGACGCCCTGCGGGTGCTGGAGACGGTGTCCCGGCACACCACCGGCGTCACGGAGGCCGAACTCGCCCGCCGGGCCGGCCTCGGCGCCGACCGGCTGACCGCGCTGCTGCGCATGCTCCGCCGCGAGGGTTACGTCGAACAGGTCGCGGACGGCGCGTACGTCACCGGCGCCGCCCTCAGCCGCCTCGGTTCCGCCCAGGGCCGCCAACAGGCCCTGCGCGACAAGCTCCAGCAGACGATCGACCGGCTCCGCGACTCGGTCGGCGCCGCCATCTATCTCAGCCGCTACATCGACGGCGAAGTGCACGTCACCCAGTACGCGGACAGCCCGGCGTCCCCCGCGGTCAACGAGTGGGTCGACTTCCGCTCCTCCGCGCACGCCAGCGCGGTCGGCAAGAGCCTGCTCGGCCAGCTCGACCACAACGGCCGCCGCGACCACCTCGCCCGCCACAAGATGGCCCGCCTCACCTCGCGGACCATCACCAGCGAGCGGCTCCTGCTGTCCCGTCTCGACTCCCAGCCGGCCACCGTGCCCGTGCTCGACCTCCAGGAGTACGCGATCGGCACGGTCTGCGCGGCCGTCCCGATCACCGCCGGCTCCTCGGTCGGCTGCCTGGCCCTGTCCCTCCCGGTCGAGCACGCCCACCGGCTCCGCCGCGCCGCGGACACGCTGAACCGCGGCGCGACTCCGGTACTGCTGTCCCTCGCGATCTGACAGCGACCGCACCGGGCCCGCACAGGCCGTGCACCGGGCCCCCGCAGGGGCTGCGGCCGATCCGCCCGGCGGCCGGAGCGGAGGGTCGGCCCCGCGGTCGGCCGGACGATGGGACGGGCGGCCGCCCGGGTGGTCGGAAGCACCCCGGCGGACCAGGTAGTATTTCTTTTGTCGCCGACCGCGAAAGCGGGAGGCGAGAGTCATGCGCCGCTAGCTCAGTTGGTTAGAGCAGCTGACTCTTAATCAGCGGGTCCGGGGTTCGAGTCCCTGGCGGCGCACCTTGGTGAAGGCCCTCCACGCAAGTGGGGGGCCTTCACGCATGTCCCGGCCTACTCCGACGTGACGAACTCGGTCAGCACCCGCGCCAGCAGCCCCGGATCCCGGGCCCCGCACAGCTCGCGCGCCGAGTGCATCGACAGTCCGGCCACGCCCACGTCGACCGTCGCCACGCCGAGGCGGGCCGCGGTGATCGGGCCGATCGACGTCCCGCACGGCATCGCGTTGTGGGAGACGAACGGCTGCCACGGCACTCCGGCCCGTTCGCACGCGGCGGCGAAGGCCGCGACGCCCGTGCCGTCGGTGGCGTACCGCTGGTTGACGTTGACCTTGATCACGGGCCCGCCGTTGGGCAGCGGGCGGTGATCCGGGTCGTGGCGTTCGGCGTAGTTGGGGTGGACGGCGTGGGACATGTCCGAGGAGACGCACAGGGCGCCGGCGAGGGCACGGTTGAAGTCCTCGGCCCCGCCGCCCCGGGCGGTCACGACACGGCCCAGCACCCTTTCCAGGAAGGGGCCCTGGGCGCCGGACTCCGATCCGCTGCCGACCTCCTCGTGGTCGAAGGCGGCGAGCACCGGGATGTGCGCGGGCGGCCGCGCGGCGCCTGCGGCGGCGACCAGGGCGCTGACACCGGCGTGCACGGAGATCTGGTTGTCCAGACGTGGCGCGACGATGAACTCCTCGTCCGCGCCCAGGTATCCGGGCGGCTGGATGTCGTGCAGCATCAGGTCCCAGCCGAGGACCTCGTCGGCGTCGGCACCGGCCTCGTCCGCGATCCGGCCGAGCAGGGCGCCGGGCCGGGAGTCGCCGAGCCCCCACAGCGGGGCCATGTGCCGCTGCCGGTCCAGGGCGAGCCCCTCGTTGACGGTCCGGTCGAGGTGGATGGCGAGCTGCGGCACCCTCAGCAGCGGCTTGTCGACACAGACCAGCCGGGTCGAGCCGTCGCGCAGGGCCAGCCGTCCCGAGATGCCCAGATCCCGGTCGAGCCAGGTGTTGAGCGGCACACCGCCGTAGATCTCGACGGCTATCTGCCGCCATCCCGCCGAACCGGTGTCCGGCGTCGGCTTGACCCGCAGGTTCGGTGAGTCGGTATGGGCGCCGACGATGCGGAACGGGGTACGGGCGGGAGCGCCCGGTGGGGCGTACCAGGCGAGCAGGGCTCCCCCGCGGACCACGTACCGGCCTCCCACGGCTCCGGACGTCCAGTCGTCCCGCTCCCGCAACTCCGCGAAACCCGCCTTCTCCAGGCGCTGCGCCGCGCTCGCCACCACGTGGTACGGCGAGGGGCTGGCTCTGACGAAGCCGAGCAGATCGTCATTGTGGCCGCGGTCGAGTGGGTCATGCGTGGGGGACATGAGTGCCTTTCGGGTTCTGTCGAGGGTTGTGGTCGAGGGTGGAGGTGGGGGTGGAGGGGCGCTGGAGGGGCAGGGGCATGACAAACCGCAGGTCGGACCGCGAACCACGCGTCACCGGTATCACCCTCGTCACCGGCACCACGGACACCACCGACGCGGACGCGTGCCGGGGCGGCGACGCCCCGCGGCTTCCGTGTCCGCGACCCGGATCAGGCAACGCAACGCCCTTCTTCGCTCGACTCGGGCCCCCGCCGCACGCACCTCTCGGCGCACGTGCCCGGATATCCTCCCCGCGTGAAGCGCCGGGGATGCCTCACTTCGACGTCGTTCGAAAGACACCGGCCAGGTCACCCGCCCCCGCCGACAGGCCCGCACGACAGGCCCGTTCGACGCGGGGCGGCGCGGGTGGCCGGCGGGTGCGGAGCGGCGGGCGTCCCTGGGGGTACGCGGAGCGCCCCTGGGCCACAGGTTCCGGACCGGCCGACGCGTCGTCCGGACCGTCAGCGCGTCAGCAACTCCTCCCGGCCGCGCGCCCGGTACCGGCTGAGCAGCCTGTCCAGGTCCGTCGCCGTCAGGGGGCGGTACTCCCGCTCTCCCGGGGGCCGCCACCACACCGGGTCCGGACAGCGGAAGCCCTCGCGCCGCAGGCCCACCCGGTGGATCTTGTTGGTGGCGGTGACGGGCATCCGTTCCGCGATCCGCAGGAACCGGGGCGCCATCTTCGTGCCCAGGTCCGGCTGGTCGAGCAGGAACGCGGCGAAGGCCGAGGGGTCGAAGCGGGCCCCCTCCGTCAGGGCCAGCGTCGCCATCACCTGGTCGCCCGCCACCGGATCGGGCACGGCGTACACCGCGACGGCGGCGGCGTCCCCGTACCGGGCGAGGATGTTCTCGATCATCGCGGCGGCGAGGTTCTCGCTGTCGACCCGGAGCCGGTCGTCGGTGCGTCCGGCGAAGTAGAGGAAGCCGTCGGCGTCCCGGTAGAAGAGGTCACCGGTCCAGTACCAGCCGTCCCCCTCCCCCGTTTTCCCTGCTTCGCCCTCCCCCTCCCCCTCTCCGACACGGCCCGGCGAGGGGTTCCCGCCCCGGCGCCGGGCCGCGTCGGCGTCGGGGTTGCGCCAGTAGCCCTCGAAGGGGCTGGCGCCACGGTTCACCAACTCCCCTATCGCGTCGGTCCCGTTGAGCAGGCGGCCGTCCTCGGCGAAGACCGCGGGCGGGCACTCGCGCCGGGTCCTCGGGTCGATCACCGCGAGGTCGTCGGCGGGCGCCGCCCGCCCGATCGCCCCTGCCGGAGTGCCGGGTGTGCGCTGGATGGCGGCGCCGCCCTCGGAGGAGCCGTACCCCTCGACGAGCCGCGCCCCGAAGCGCTTCTCGAAGGCGGCCGCGTCGACCGCGCCGGCCTCCGTCCCGAACCCCCTGCGCAGCGGATTGTCGCCGTCGTCGGGGCGGGCGGGCGTGGCCAGCAGATACTGCACGGCACGGCCGACGTAGGTGAAGTACGTGGCCCCGCAGGCCCGTACGTCGGGAAGGAACCCGGACGCCGAGAAGCGGCGCCGCAGCGCGATCCCCGCGCCGGCCGCCAGCGCCGGGGCCCAGTCGGCGATCACGGCGTTGCCGTGGAACATCGGCATGCAGATGTAGTGGGTGTCGTCCTCGCGCACCCCGAAGTGGTCGACGAGTGAGCGTCCGGCGGCGGCGATCCTGCCCTGGGTGCAGATCGCGGCCTTGGGCGCGCCGGTCGAACCGGACGTGAAGAGAAGGAGGAAGCGGCTGTCCGGGCCCGCCCCGCCGGTGTCCGGCCGCGCGCCCTCGTAGGCCTTCAGGAGGTCGGCGTACGCGTCCGTGTCGGTCACCAGGACACGTACGCCCGGCAGTTCGAGTCCGTCGAGGAGGGGCAGGTGGGTCCGCTCGGTGACCAGGACGCGGCACTCGGTGTGCAGGATGTCGCGGGCCAGTTCGGGGCCGCGCCGGGTCGGGTTGATCCCGGCGACGGCCGCACCGGCGAGGGCTGCCGCGCTCAACCACAGAGGATATTCGGGGGTGTTGTCGAGCAGTACCCCCACATGCGGCTCCGCGCCGGGCGGCAGCAGTTCGGCGAGCAGGGCCGCGCGCGCCGCCGCGCCCGCCGCCACCTGGTGATGGCTGACGACCCGGCCTTCGAACCACAGCCCCGGCCGGTGGTCACCCCACCGCTCCCGCACGAGTTCCCCGACGGTACGCCCACTGAACCCCATGAACACGTAAGGTAATTGACGCTCCGTCAGATAGGGAGGGTCGTGCGCGCCCCGACTCCGGCCGGACCGCAGGCCCCTCACTCGGCGGCCCGGCCGGCTCGGTCAGCTCCCGCCCATGAAGGAATCGCCGCCCGAGGACTCCACGTGGTAGGTGATCATGAAGCCGACGCAGAAGGCGACGATCAAGCCGAAGAACACCAGCATGCCGATGGTGCCCGCGGCCGCCTTGACCGGGCTCGGCGGCTGCGCCGTGGCCTTCTCGGGTCGCTGGGCGGTGTAGTGCACGGTGACGATGTCGCCCTCGACGACCGTCGAGGGGCCGTGCGCCTCCTCGAAGCGGATCGCGCGGCCCTTGTTCGTCGTGAACTCGTAGACGTGGTGCAGGGTCGTGTGGACCGAGGTGTCGTTGCCGCCCCCGCTGACCGTCGTGTACGAGCGCAGGCAGCGCGCCTCCGCGGTCAGCCCACTGTTCCAGGCACGGCGCAGCTCCAGCGAGCGGCGCAACGTCGCGGCCGCGCCGAGCAGCACCACGACGATGATCACGCTTGGAACGGCGTACAAGAACACACTCATGACGGTCCCCCGATGGTCGGATACTGCTCCCCGCACGCCGACCTGGTCGAGTCGACGTGCGGGGAACATACCCGCGCCGATGGCGCCCGCGCCTCAAGGAAGGCTCAGAACTCCGGGCCGGGGACCGCGGGTGTCAGAAGGTGACGTCCGCGCAGGAGTAGAACGCGTTCGTCGTGTCCGCGACCGTCCACACCCCGAGGATGATGTGGTGTCCGGTCCTGCCGCTCGGCAGGGTGCCGGTGTGCGTGAGCGTGGACGGGGGGCGCTGTCCGTTGTAGGGGACCGTCAGGAACGGGGTGGTCTCCAGGTCCGCGCGGGTCAGCGCGTGGTTCTGGTTCCAGCCGGTCTTGGTGATGAAGTACTTGAAGTCGGTCGTCGCGTGCATCGCCGTGAACTGCCAGCGGAAGGTGTAGGTCTGGCCCGCGGTGACCTTGGTCGTCGGCCAGGCCGTGCCCGCGGGGGTCTTGGGCTGGTCGAGCTGGCTGAAGTTGGTGTGGCTCCCGGAGCAGATCTGGCCGTCGGCCGGGCCCGCCGCCGGGAAGCCCTTGAGGCCCTCGACGCTCTGCGGCTCCCATTGGATGTCACCGCAGTTGGCGACGATGCCGCCGTTCGCGGCGCACATCTTCTGCCGGCTGAGAGGCTGGTCGGTGTAGCCGTGGGCGCTGGCTCCGCCGGTGGAGAGCACGAAGGTGCCCGCCGTGGCGAGGCCGAGGGCCGCCGCGTACGTCTTCGCTTTCCTGCTGGTGCGGGACTGGTTCGTCCGTGTGCGCATGCTGCCGCTCCTGGAGGACGTGGGGGATGTTCCCGTGAGCCGTGCGCGCGGTGTTCAGGTCTAGACCAAGTACCAGATTATTGCGGGTAGTTGAACATGTCCATACCAATCGCGGACCTGTCCGCCCCGCCCCGGCGGTCTACGACGACACCTCCCCGCGCCCCGTGCAGAACGCCACCGTCAGGTCCTTCACCAACGCCTTGCGCTCGTAGTCGTCCAGTTCGACCAGCCCCCGCAGGGTCAGCCGGGTCACCGTGTCCTCGACCGAGTCGACCACCGAGCCGAGCACGCTGTCACGATGCTGGGCGTCCAGGGCCGCGATCCGGCGACGCTGCATCACGGCCGCGATCTCGGGCGCGTACTCGATCCGGGTCGGCTGCGCGGAGAACACCTCCAGGCCGACCGGGGCCGTGTCCGCGGCCACCATCCGGGTCAGCGCCTCGCCGACCGCGTCCGTGTTGCGCAGGGTCAGGTCCCTGATCACGGCGGGCGGCAGTTCGGCCGGCAACTGCGAGAGCACCCGGGACAGGGCCGCCTCCACGCACTCGCGCAGATACGTCCGGTGGTCGTCGACCGCGAGCGTGGCCCGCGCGGTGTCCTTGACGCGCCACACGACGAGGACGACCACCCGCAACTCGACCCCGTTCGCGTCGACCACGGACATCGGCTCGCTGCGCCAGTGCCGCAGCCGCACGTCGACCCGGCGGCGCAGCACCAGCGGGTTGAGCCACATCAGACCGGTGCGCCGGACCGTGCCGCGATAGCGCCCGAACAGACCGAGCACCCAGGCCCGCCCGGTCCGGCCGCGGGCGAGACCGCCGAAGCCGAACAGGCCGAGGGCACCCGCCCCGGCGTACGCGGCCCACTGCGCGGGCCCGAGCCCGGCGCCCGCCGACCCGGGCAGTTCCAGGGCCGCCAGCACGGCGGGCGGCAGCACACCCGCCCACCAGGTGGTGAGGCCACATCCGGCCACACCGCAGGCCCCTGCCAGCACACCAGCCGCTCCGGGCAGTACCCGGGCGGGCCGTTCGACCAGCTCGGGGTCGACCTCCGGCACCGGTCGGGGCGGCCGGCCGGACGCGGCCCGCCTGATCCTCGGCTGCTCGCCGGTGCCGCGCCGACGGCCCACGACGGCGGGCGCGAGCGGCACGGACACCGGGTCGGGGTCGTCGCGGAAGAGCAGATGGACGGGGATCTCGGTGGTGACCTCGTTGTGGATGAGCCGAGCGGGCCGGTGACCGCCGCCGCCCTCGGCCGCCGTGTCGGACCGGGGTTCCACCGAGGGCGCCCCCTCGGACTCAGGGGTGTCTGACGTCGTCGTACTCATAGCTGCCTCCATGCCTCCGCGCCTGGAAGTGTGTTCACGAGCCGTGCGGGACCCGGCCCGCTCAGGAGAAGAGCCGCCGCCAGGTCTCCGGTCCCGGGTAGCCGTCGGCCGCCCCGCCGCGCCAGCCCTGGGCCCGCTGGAACGCCTCGACGTTGCGCCGGTCCGCCTCGCCCCAGCGCGGCCCCGGGCCGGTCTTGTAGTAGGTACCGAACCCCTTCTTGACGAGCTGCTTTCCGAGCTGGGTGACATGGGCGCCGTTCGCTCCCGGCCGGAACACCGCGCGCCCCGGGTAGCCGGGCACGGCGGGCGAGCCGCCCGGCCCCCCTGCCACCGCGGGGATGTTCCTGCCCTTCCTGCCGACCAGGTACGACCACGTCCTCGGCCCCGGCCGCCCGTCCGCGTCCGCCCCCGTCCAGCCCTGCGCCCGCTGGAACGCCTGGGTGGCCCGCTGGTCCGCCGCCGACCAGCGCGGCCCCGGCCCCTTGCTGTAGAAGCGGCCCGCGCCCCGGTCCACCAGGAGCCGGCCGAGCTGGGTGACGTAGGCGTTGTTCGCGCCGGTCCCGAAGTACGCGGCCCCCGGATAGCGGGTCGACGTGGACGGCAGCGGACCGCCCGCGCCCTCGGTGATCCCCTTGTAGCGATAGGGCACGTAGTGGTCCGAGTTCGTCCAGTACGCGTACGGGGTGGACTTCTTCCTGGCGTTCGGCGGCGTCTGCTCGTAGGCGACGTACTGGGTGTGCGTGTAGTCCGTCCAGCCCCCGAAGATGACGACGTGCGAGCCCTTCTCGGGGTTGTCGGGGTTGTGGAAGAGCAGGATGTCGCCCGGCTGGAGCCGGTCCCGGGTGATCTTCACGCCGAAGCTGTCGAGACTGCCGGTCCATTCGTTGCCCGGCAGGTTCCAGGCCATCGAGACGAAGCCGGAGCAGTCCTGCCGGTACCCGTCCCGCCAGTAGTCGTCCATGCTGTACGGCACCTGCGCGTCGATCCAGGTCATGGCCCGGCTGATGATCGCGGCCCGGGTGGTGGCGGGCGCCCGGACCGCCGTGTCCGGCCTGGCGGGCAGCGCCGGTTTCCCGGCCGGGCCGTGCAGCGGTGCCCTGTGGCCCTGGGGGGTGTCGTGTTCGTCGGCCGGGGGAACGCCGGGCCGGGCGGGTCCGTACACGGCGGCGGCCGCCGGCAGCGCGCCGAGGACCGTGCCCGCCGTGGCGGCCATCGCGAGGGCCATGGGGGTTCGCGCCATCCCGGCGAGGCCGAGAACGTGGGCGAGGGAAGCCTGACGGCCCGGTGGACCGGACGGCCGGGGCCGGGAGGGAGAGGAAAGGGGCAGGACGCGCCGCCAGTGAACGCATCCGGGGCAGTCGCAGTCACCCGAGGGATCGAGTTCCTCGAATACCGGAGTCTTCATGCGACGCCCTTCACGCTCCAGATAGAAATGTCCGCAATTCTGCACATTCGTCAGTTTCTCAACTGACGTCCGGTGGCGCACGTTGACGGTCCGAATGATGTACGTGACCGCCCCCACCTGCCATGGAGCCCTCCCCCGCGGTCACGAGCACCCCCGCGGGTCAGGTAGAGTTTTCGCGTCAGCAGGCGCCGCTAGCTCAGTTGGTTAGAGCAGCTGACTCTTAATCAGCGGGTCCGGGGTTCGAGTCCCTGGCGGCGCACCGACCGGAGGGCCTCCTCGTACGAACGAGGGGGCCCTTCGTCATGCCCGCGAGACGGTCCGCCGACCCGGAGCCGTGTCCCCTTTTCGTACTCGCGTCCCAATGAACGCGTATGACCGGTTAACACCGCGTTTCGCATCTTGCGATCATGCTGGACGACGTAGAACCCTGTGCTTCGAAGGGCTGTCGATTCAGGACAGTTGAGACAGTCGGGGGTAGGGCCGGTCGCGGCTGTGGGGGGCTGGGGGCCCGCCCATGAACGATGCCGAGGGGGGCGTCGCGCGACCGGAGAGCCGTCGTTTCATGTCCGTACGGTGTGAATGAACCGATGTGACGCCGGCCGGCCAGTGCACGCGTCCGTGACGGTCCAGGGGGGTCCGAGCGGGCGGACGAGAACCGACGAACACGCACCCGAGCGTGCGTGCGGGGGGATGACTCATGACGTCGACGCCTACGGGCGCCCGAAAGGAATCCGACAGTACGGAGACGGCCCGGCTCCGCTCACCGCACCATCCGGACAACAGCCTCCGGAAGATCAAGAAGACACTGCCGAAGTACGACTACGAGCACTACAGCAGGCTCGCCGGTCCGCTCACCGAGCCCGATCCGGGCAAGCCGTACACCGTGCGGTACCGCTCCCTGCTGTCGCAGGAGCCGCACCGCGTCCGGGCGGCGCTCATGCTGGGCGCGGCCCCGCTCCTCTCGCTGATCCTGCTCGGCTGGCTGCTCCAGCCCGAGCACTGGACCGAGCGCGACTATCCCTCCTACGACCTGCTGCCGGCGCTGGACACCGTGATGCTGGTCTCGATCGGTCTGATCGAGTTCTTCCGCTGCATGAACGTGCTGTCCAACGCGCACGCCACCCTGGTCGCCCGCGACCCGGTCCCGGTGGTGCCCGAGACCGGCACGAGAGTCGCCTTCCTCACCTCGTTCGTCCCCGGCAAGGAACCGCTGGCCATGGTGACGAGGACGCTGGAGGCCGCTGTCGAGCTGCGTCACCGGGGACTGCTGCACGTCTGGCTCCTCGACGAGGGCGACGACCCCGAGGTGAAGGAGGTCTGCGCGCGCCTGGGCGTGCACCACTTCACCCGCAAGGGCGTCGCGCGGTGGAACCAGGCCAAGGGCCCGCACCGCGCCAGGACCAAGCACGGCAACTACAACGCCTGGCTGGAGGCCCACGGCGACGACTACGACTACTTCGCCTCGGTCGACACCGACCATGTCCCGCTGCCCAACTACCTGGAGCGGATGCTCGGCTTCTTCCGCGACCCGGACGTCGGCTTCGTCATCGGCCCGCAGGTGTACGGCAATTACGACAACCCCATCACCAAGGCCGCCGAGTCGCAGCAGTTCCTCTTCCACGCCCTCATCCAGCGGGCCGGCAACTTCTACGGCTCGCCGATGTTCGTGGGCACCTCCAACGCCGTGCGCATCAAGGCGCTGAAGCAGATCGGCGGCCTGTACGACTCCATCACCGAGGACATGGCGACCGGCTTCGAGATGCACCGTGCCAGGAACCCGGAGAGCGGCAGGAAGTGGAAGTCCGTGTACACGCCGGACGTCCTGGCCGTCGGTGAGGGACCGGCCGCCTGGACGGACTTCTTCACGCAGCAGTTGCGCTGGTCCCGCGGTACCTACGAGACGATCCTCAAGCAGTACTGGAAGGGCTTCTTCTCGATGCCTCCGGGCAAGCTCTTCAACTACACGATGATGATCGTCTTCTACCCGATGTCCGCGCTCAACTGGATCCTCGCGGCGCTGAGTTGCACCCTGTTCCTCGGACTCGGCGCGTCGGGCGTGAACATCGACCCGACGGTCTGGCTGATGCTGTACGGCAACGCCTCCGCCCTCCAGATCGGCCTGTACGTCTGGAACCGCCGCCACAACGTCTCGCCGCACGAGCCGGAGGGCTCCGGGGGTGTGGCGGGCATGGTGATGTCCGCGCTGTCCGCGCCGGTCTACGCACGGTCGCTGATGGACGCGGTGCTGCGCCGCAGGAGCCGTTTCGTGGTGACGCCCAAGGGCGATTCGGCCAGCCCCGACACGCTGTTCGGGACCTTCCGGATCCATCTGTTCTTCATCCTCGTCTTCGCCGGCTCGATCACCGCCGGTCTCACTCTCGGGCACGCCCACCCCGCGATGATCGTCTGGGCGGTCTTCGCCCTGCTGATCACCGCCTCGCCGATCCTCGCCTGGCGCTGGAGCGTGCGCCAGGAGCGGAAGCGGCCGCCGGAGGTGCCCGGGGACGTCCGCGTTCCGCAGCAGGCGTCGGCGCCACCGAGGGAACGGCACGCCGCGCACGCGCCGCGGCACCGGCCCGGCTGGGCCGCCGCGCACGGGGAGAGCGACCAGACCGTGCGGATCGCCCTCGGGGGACGTGACAAATGACGGAGGACGGTGGCCGTCGCCGCCGGGCCCGCCGCCTCGGTGTGACCGCGGTGGTGGTGCTCGCGCTGGCCGGGATGAACGGGCCGTGGCTGTACCGCTTCGGAACGTACAGGTACCACCAGTACACGATCAACAAGCCGGAGTACAAAGCCGACAACGGCCACTGGGACATCATCGACTTCCCGGCGCGGTACCGGCTCAACACGATCCACGCGGCCCTGCTGCACACCGGCAAGGTCCTGCTGATCGCGGGCTCCGGCAACAACCAGGACAACTTCGACGCGAAGAGGTTCGACACCCGGGTCTGGGACCCGGTCAAGGGCACGATCAAGAAGATCCCGACGCCCGCGGACCTGTTCTGCACGGGCCACACCCAGCTCGCCAACGGCAATCTGCTGATCGCCGGCGGCACCAAGCGGTACGAGACGCTGAAGGGGGACGTCACCAAGGCCGGCGGCCTGATGGTCGTCCACAACGAGAACCCGGACAAGCCCGTCACGCTGCCCGCGGGCACCCGGTTCACCGGCAAGGAGAACGGGAAGACGTTCGTGTCGAAGGACCCGGTGCTCGTGCCGCGCGCCACGAAGGTCTTCGACAGGGCGACCGGGGCGTTCCTGCGCAACGACCCGGGTCTCGGGCGCATCTACGTCGAGGCGCACCGGAGCGGCCAGAAGTACGAGACCGGCACCCAGGACAACTACCGGATACAGGGCCTGACCGGCACCGACGCCCGCAACACCTACGGCATCGCGCAGAAACTCGCCCTGGACAAGAAGGACTTCCAGGGTATCCGGGACGCCTACGAGTTCGATCCGGTCGCCGAGAGGTACATCAAGGTCGACCCGATGAACGAGGCCCGCTGGTATCCGACGCTGACCACCCTCGGCGACGGCAAGGTCCTCTCCCTCTCCGGCCTGGACGAGATCGGCCAGCTCGTCCCGGGCAAGAACGAGGTCTTCGACCCGAAGACCAAGAAGTGGACGTACACCAAGGGCGTCCGGCAGTTCCCGACCTACCCGGCGATCTCGCTGATGCAGAACGGCAAGCTCTTCTACTCGGGCTCGAACGCCGGCTACGGCCCCGACGACGTGGGCCGCGACCCCGGTGTCTGGGATCTGGCGAGCAACACCTTCACCAAGGTCCCGGGGCTGAGCGACCCGAACATGATGGAGACGTCCGGCACCGTGCTGCTGCCGCCCGCACAGGACGAGAAGTACATGGTGATCGGCGGCGGCGGGGTCGGCGAGTCCAGGCTGTCCAGCAGGAAGACCCGGCTGATCGAGCTGAAGGACAGGAACCCGAGGTTCGTGGACGGGCCCGAGCTGGACAAGGGCACCCGCTATCCGCAGTCCTCGATCCTGCCGGACGACACCGTCCTCGTCTCCGGTGGCTCCGAGGACTACCGGGGACGCGGCGACTCCAACATCCTCCAGGCGCGGATCTACAACACCAAGTCGAACACCTTCGACCGGGTGGCCGATCCGCTGGTGGGCCGCAACTACCACTCGGGCTCCATCCTGCTGCCCGACGGGCGCGTGATGTTCTTCGGCTCCAACTCGCTCTACGCGGACAAGGCCGACACCAGACCGGCCACCTTCGAGCAGCGCATCGAGATCTACACACCGCCTTACCTCTTCCGGGACGCGCGGCCCTCGCTGTCCGGCGGTCCCAGGACGATCGCCCGCGGCGCCTCGGCCGCCTTCACCTCGGCGCACACCTCGTCCATCAGGACGGCCCGGCTGATCCGGCCGAGCGCGTCCACCCATGTCACCGACGTCGACCAGCGGTCCATCGCCCTCGACTTCACGAAGACGAGGACCGGGATCTCGGTGACGGTGCCGAAGAACCGCGACCTCGTCGAATCCGGCTGGTACATGCTGTTCGTGACGGACGACCAGGGCACTCCGAGCAAGGCTCAGTGGGTCAAGGTGCCCTGATTCCGGGCGGGTTGTGGACAGCCATGTGTGCGCGTACGTGACCGGGGCGCCCTCCGCGGAAAGGGGAGGGCGCCCCGGTCACGTACGGGCGGGCGCTACTTGGAGGCCTTGGCGAGCTTCAGGGCGTAGTCCGCCCACCACTGGCCCGCCCTGGGACCGCCCTTGCACGTGCCGTCCGACTCGCCCGGCCGCTTGACCCACAGATACGCGTCGACCAGCGGGTCGGCGGTCCTGGTCGTCGGGCTCTCGCCGAGGGCGCGGCCCGGCGGGTTGCACCAGTTCTCGTCCGCCGTGCCGCCCGTGTACGGGCCGTTGCCGTTGCGGCTGGTGTCGATGACGAAGTGCTTGCCGCCGAGCCTCGCGGCCAGTTGCCTGCCGTACGCGATGGAGTCCTCGGTCGAGTAGAAGTTGGACACGTTGACGGAGAACCCGTCGGCCCGGCCGATGCCCGCGGCCTGCAACGGCTGGAAGATCTGGTCGGGACGCCCCCAGCCCGCGTTGCCCGCGTCCAGGTACACCTTGGTGTTCTTCAGGGACTTGAGCGTGCCGACGGCACCCTTGAGCAGGTCGTAGCGCTCCTCGCGGAACTCCTGGGGCGTGCACTGGTCGACCAGGTGCAGGACGGCGTCCGGTTCCAGGATCACCGTGGCGGGGCGGTCCCCGATGCCCCGCGCCACCCCGTCGATCCAGGCCCGGTAGGTGTCGCCGTCGGCCGCGCCGCCCTGTGAGAACTGTCCGCAGTCGCGGTGCGGGATGTCGTAGAGGACGAGGATCGCGGCCCGGTCGGACTTCTCGGCGGCCTCGGTGAAGCCGCGCGCCTCCTGTTCCGGGTTCTCCGGGCCGATCCACTCACCCGTGGGGCGCTCGGCTATCTTTCGGATCTGCTCGGCGTCGGCGTCCTTGCCCGCCTTGGTGTAGGCGGCGACCTGCGCCGCCGCGCTCCCGTGCGGATTCACCCAGAACGGGTCCGCGCTCTTCGGCTGTTGTGCGACCTCGGCTCCGGAACCCCCGTCCTTGCCGCCGCCCCCGGAGGAACACCCCGCGAGCAGCAGTGCCGCCCCCAGCACCGCCATGGACGCCCGTGCCCCGGCACCCTTGTTGCCGTACATCCAACTCCCCCTCGGGTGCACCGTCCCAGGTCTCAATCCTGACATACCCACCCCACCCCCCACGAGTACGCGCACCCCTTGGCACAGAGCTCTCGCGGCCCCGGCGCCGCGGGTTCGCACACCGCGCGGGAACCGGCCCGGGCCGTCGCGGACTTGGCGTCAAAGCGTCTATGAACCACACCGCTCATCTGTTCTAAGGTGGCCTCAAGTGGCCCCGACACCAGGCCAGTTGTCCGCCCGGCCGCCAAACCCCGGCGGGCGGGCCCGCATACCTCCCGTGCCGGTGCCGGGCTACTCCCGCAGCCCGTGCGCGCACGGTCGAGGACCGGCCCGGTCGGCGGCTTCAGGGGGAGCAGGTCGCCGACCGGGCCCGGTAGCCCTCCCCGCCTCCGCCCACGTCACGACTCACAGCCCGCTCCCGGTGAGATACGCCGAGACGACCACGTTCGCCGTATAGCTGTCGCTGCGCCGGTCGAAGGTTCCGCCACAGGTGATCAGCCGCAACTCCGCCCGCCCCGACTTCCTTACGCCATAAGCCTGTTGGGCATCGAAATGGTCCCGCGGCAGCACCTGGACGTCATCCACCGTGAACTCGGCGACCGTCCCGTCGTCGCGCATGACCCGGACGGTGTCGCCGGGCTTGACGGAGCTGAGCTTGTAGAAGACCGCGGGCCGGGTCCGGGTGTCGACGTGTCCGACCATCAGCGCGGTCCCGGCCGCGCCCGGTTCCGCCCCGGCCGCGTACCAGCCGACGACACCGGGCTGGTCGAACGGCGGCGGATCGATCGCGCCCAGCCGGTCGAGCCCGCGGGCCACGACGGGGGCCTGCACGCCCATCGAGGGGATGTCGACGCGCTGGGGCCGGGCGTTCCGGAGGGGCTTGAGCGCGGGCGGCAGCCGCACCTCCGGCGGCCGTCCGACGGCCGCGATGTCGCCCGTGGTCGGCGCCGACGTCCCCAGGCGCAGCTCCGTCACCTCACGGCCCCACAGCCACAGCCCGAGCAGCAGCACCAGCCAGGCCACGCCGGTCAGCAGCCGGCCGACCCCCGGGGAACGCTCCCGTTCGGCCATGTCAGTCGCGGCCGTCGTGGCCCCGGCGCGCGCCGCGGACCACCACGACGACCGCGGCGACGCTCGCGAGGACCAGACCGACCACGGCCTGCCGGGTGTCGGGTCCGGCCGCGTGGGCGTCCGCCACCGAGGCGAAGCGGGCGGTGCCGCCGCCGCCCGCGTGCACGGGCGCGATCGGCGAGGCGGGCGCGGAGACGCTCGGGGTGGAGTCCGGCGCCGGGACGGTGACCTTGCCCCCGACCCGGTCGCGATGTCCGTCGCAGTCGACGTGGACGGCGTAACTGCCGGGCCGGAGCGCGGTACGGACGCGGGTCTCGCCGACCAGTCCGCCGCCGCCCCCTCCGGTCAGCCGCGCGTCCGAGACGAACGCGTCCGACGCCGCGGTGCCCGTCCGGCCCTTGCAGCCCATGGCCCGCAACTGGATGTCGCTGCCGGCGGCGGGGGACGCGGGGGTCACCGAGAGACCGGCCGGTCCCGCGTCGGCCGCGTACGCGGCGGGCGGGAACGCGGCCGCGACCACCGCCCCGGCGCAGAGAGTGAGTCGCATTGAGCGCATCGTGAAACCTCCAGATATCTGGAGACTCCCCCGCCGGGCGGCGCCCCGCATCTTCAGGAGGCCGCCGCTGCTCCGTACGGGTCTGTCCGCGGCCCCGAGGGTTTGGGACGGCTCGGAGCGCCCCGGGTTCCGGACACGGCCGACGGCACCGAGTGTCCGGCTTCCGGTGCGGTCGAGCCGAGCCGAGCCGAGTCGAGTCGAGTCGAGTGTCAGATGCGGTCGACGAGATCCGCGATCGAGTCGACGATCTTCGACGGCCGGTACGGGTAGCGCTCGATCTCCTCCGGCCCGGTCAGCCCGGTCAGCACGAGGAAGGTCTGCATCCCCGCCTCCAGACCGGCCAGGACGTCGGTGTCCATGCGGTCGCCGATCATCGCGCTGGTCTCGGAGTGCGCGCCGATGGCGTTCAGCCCGGTCCGCATCATGAGCGGGTTCGGCTTGCCCGCGAAGTACGGCTGCTTGCCGGTCGCCTTGGTGATCAGCGCGGCGACCGCGCCGGTGGCGGGCAGCGGGCCCTCGGTGGAGGGGCCGGTCTCGTCCGGGTTGGTGGCGATGAACCGGGCGCCGCCCTTGATCAGCCGGACCGCCTTGGTCATGGCCTCGAAGGAGTAGGTACGGGTCTCCCCGAGGACCACGTAGTCCGGCTCGTGGTCGGTCAGCACGTAGCCGATGTCGTGCAGCGCGGTGGTCAGGCCCGCCTCGCCGATGACGTACGCCGTGCCGCCGGGCCGCTGGTCGTCCAGGAACTTGGCGGTGGCGAGGGCGGAGGTCCAGATGTTCTCGACCGGCACGTCCAGGCCCATGCGCTTGAGCCGGGCGTGCAGGTCACGGGCCGTGTAGATGGAGTTGTTCGTCAGGACCAGGAAGGGCTTGCCGGACTCCCGCAGCTTCCTGATGAAGGCGTCGGCGCCGGGGATCGGCACACCCTCGTGAATCAGGACACCGTCCATGTCGGTGAGCCACGACTCGATCGGCTTGCGCTCTGACATGTGCTGGGTCTCCTGCCGTCCTGGCGTACCTACGCACTCGATCCAAAAACGCCGGAACGACGTTGTGCCGACACGCCCAGCCTAGTCAGGGCCGCGTGCCCCCGGCCTGGCCGGGCGGGTTGCGGACACCGTGCCGCCGCGGCCCCGCCACCGCGGCTTCCCGTCGGGCGGCCGGTCATGCCCGGCCGTCCGGACAGTCCACGGCGACGACCGTGGCGGCCGGCGTTGTGGCCCAGGCTTCCGGGTCTCAGCGCCTGCGCGGGCGCAGCCGCCGGGACAGGACGAGCAGTCCGGCTCCGGAGGCGACCAGGGCGAGCGCGAGCGCGGCGAGCAGCGGCCGGTTCGGGGCACCCGGTCCGGTCCTGGCCAGCTCGTCCGCGGGCGGCACCGTCACCCCGGTCCGCGCGGTCCCGCCGACGGTGGTCCCGTCCGCCGTGCCCGTCCCGGCACCGGCGCGGGCGCCGGCACTGGCACTGGCGGCCGGGGCGGCGCTGACACCGGGACTCGCGCCCGTGCCGGTACCGGTGTCCGCCGTGCCGGCCGGGTCCTCGCCCGTGCCCTTCTCCGTACCGGCGTCCGTGCCCTTGCCGTCGCCCTGGACGCTGAACCGGTAGGCGTTCGACTCGCCCACCCAGTCGCCGTCGTCCCCGTGCCGCTGCACGACGGCCGCGTTCGCCACCACGGCGTTCGGCGCGCTCGCGTCGGAGGTCAGGGAGAGCCGCACCTTCACGGTGAGGGTGCGGCCGGGGGCCACGGTGAACCCGGGGAAACCGTCGTCGAACGGTCCCACGTTCTCGGCCTCGTCGCTCCGCTCGAACTTCACCGAATGGGCCCGGTCCCCGTCGTAGAACTCCAGCCGCGCCTGCTCCGGCCGCAGGGTCCGCCCGGTGTCCACGAGGACGACGACCGGGTGGATCGCCCCACAGGGGTGCGCCGTGGTGTTGGTCAGGTCGATGTACCAGGTCCCGAAGTCGCCGCCCGCCCGGTAGACGTCGGGGCCACCGTGGATATGGGTCTTGATCGGGAAGTCATGGGTGTCGGACGAGACACAGGCGGGGCGGGGGTCCAGCGCGTGCGCCGGGGTCGGCGTGAGGGTCACGCACAGGGCGAGAGCGGTCGGAGCGAGGGCGGTCGGAGCGAGCGGATGGGACGTACGCAGTCGCATGAGAAGCCTTTGGCCGATCGGAAGCGGGCAGGGATCGGGAGGACCGAAAGCGTCTGTCGGTGCCGGGCAATGGCCTCGCGACCCTGGCACGCCGCACCCCCACCGACGGACCGCCACACGTGGAACGCCCCCCGTTCGGCCCCGAAATTCCCTCGTCCGGCCCGCAGCCCCTGACCGGCCGGACATCCCCCGCACCCGGCCGCACGCCCTCCGCACGGCCTCCGCACGGTCCGGACGGCTCGGCCTGAACGCCCTCGCCCTGGCCCTGCCCCTGCCCCTCGTGTGCTGCTCTCGTCCGCCGCGCGCTTCCCTCGGCCCCGGCGTTCGACCTGATACGCCGCGCGCTCCTCCCACCCGGTCCGCGTGCCCTCGCCCGGCGGTCGCGTCCGGTCCGTTCAGCCCTCTCCCCGTCCGAACAGCGGGGCCAGCAGGAGTTGGGCGGCGCCCTCGGCGACCCCTCGGGCCCCTCCCGGGGCCACCCGGACCGGCACCGCAGCGCCACCCCCTTCGCGTCGGGCCCGTTCCTCCAGGACGGCCCCGACGCCCCGAAGGAAGACCTGCTCGTGCGCCGCGACCGTACGACCGCCCAGCAGCACGACGTCCATGTCGAGCAGCCCCACCAGATTCGCCGCCCCGGCCCCGAGCACCCGGGCCGCCTCGGACAGGGCCCCCCGGCCCACCGCGTCCAGACAGAGCACCTCGATGCACCCCCGGTTCCCGCACTCGCACAGCGGCCCGTCGAGCTGGATGACCTGATGCCCGAACTCCCCGGCCCCGGTACGGGCCCCCCGGTGCACGACCCCGCCGATCACGAGGCCCGCTCCCAGGCCCGTACCGAGATGCAGATACGCGAAGGATCCACCGCCGGAGGATCCGGGGCGGGAGCCCGGGTGAGAGCCGGCGTCGGACTCGAACCCGGAGCCGGCGTCGGACTCGGAGTCCGCGCCGGAGCCGGAGCGAGTGCCGGAGCCGGAGCGGGTGCCGGTGCCGGTGCCCGTGCCGGTGCCGGACCAGGTGCCCGTCCCCACCGCGACCCCGAGCGCCGCCGCGTTGGTGTCCTTGTCCACCACCACCGGCAGCCCGAGCCGCCCGGCCAGCTCGTCCCGCAACGCGAACCCGTCCCACTCGGGGAAGCCCGTGACCCGGTGCAGCACCCCCAGCCTGTGATCGAGGGGCCCCGGCAGCGCGACCCCAACTCCCAGCGGTGACACCCCGCCGAGCAGGGCCGAGACCTCCCCGGCCGCCCCCTCGACCACCGCTTCGGCACCGGCCCCCAGGTCAAGCGGAGCGCGCCGCTCGGCCACCACGGCCCCGGTGAGGTCGCAGAGCACCGCGGTCAGCTCGTCCCGGTCGAGATGCAGCCCGACCGCGTGCCCCGCCTCGGGGACGAGCCGCAGGACCGTACGGGGTTTGCCGCCGGTGGACGCGCGGCGCCCCGCCTCCGTCGCCAGGCCGTCCGCCCGCAGCCGCGCGGTGATCTTGCTGACGGCCTGCGGAGTCAGTCCGGTCCGTTCGGCGAGCTCCAGCCGACTGATACCCGTGGTCCCCGCCGTGCGCAGCAGGTCGAGCACCAGGGCGGCGTTGTGGCTCCGCAGGGCAGGCAGGTTCACCCCGGCCGCCCCGGCGCCCGGGCCGGTTCCCAGGCTCCCTGGAACACCCTGGTTCGCGAAGACACCCGAAACCCCGGAGACACCGGAGGTTCCGAGCGCACTCCGGTCGGCGAGAACTCCGGGCGTCCCGGGTACACCTGGAATCCCGGGTACACCTTGAATCCCGGAGGCACCTGGATTCTCCGGAACCCCAGGCATCCCGTCCCCACCCACATCAGTCCTGTTCACATCCCCCATTGTCCCCCGCGCTTGCACTTTGGCAACAGCGTTGCGAAAGTAGGACCCATGACAGGCATGACTGGTACTGGTACGCCCCTTCGCGTGGGTCTCGTCGGCTACGGCCTCGCGGGTTCCGTCTTCCACGCCCCGCTGATCGCCACGACCGAGGGGCTCGCCCTCGACACGGTCGTCACCACCCATCCGGAGCGTCAGGCGCAGGCCCGCTCCGAGTTCGGCGACGGACTCCGGTTCGCCGCCACGCCCGACGAACTGCTGGCACGCGCCGACGAACTCGACCTGATCGTCATCGCGTCCCCGAACAAGACCCACGTCCCGATCGCGACGGCCGCCCTGAAGGCGGGCCTCCCCGTGGTCGTGGACAAGCCCCTCGCCGGTACGGCGGCGGACGCCCGCGAGCTGGCCGCCCTGGCCGACGAGCGCGGCCTGCTGCTCTCCGTCTTCCAGAACCGTCGCTGGGACAACGACTTCCTGACCCTGCGCAAGCTGTTCGCCGAGGGCGAGCTGGGTGACGTCTGGCGCTTCGAGTCCCGGTTCGAGCGCTGGCGCCCGCAGCCGAAGGGCGGCTGGCGCGAGTCCGGCGACCCGGCGGAGATCGGGGGTCTCCTCTACGACCTCGGCAGCCACCTCGTCGACCAGGCGCTCGTCCTCTTCGGCCCCGCGGCCTCGGTGTACGCCGAGTCGGACATCCGCCGTCCGGGCGCGCTGACCGACGACGACACGCTCATCGCGATCACTCACGAGAGCGGGGTCCGCTCCCACCTCTACGTCTCCGCGACGACCGCCCAGCTCGGCCCGCGCTTCCGCGTCCTCGGATCGCAGGCGGGTTACGTCAAGTACGGCCTCGACCCGCAGGAAGCCGACCTGCGCGACGGCAAGCGCCCCGGCGCCACGCCCGGGTGGGGCGTCGAGCCGGAGGCCCTGTGGGGCCGGGTCGGCTCCGGTGAGTCCCCGCTGACCGGTGGCGGCCGTCCCGAGCCGACGGTCCCGGGCGCCTACCCCGCGTACTACGCGGCCGTCGCCGCCGCCCTCCGTGACGGCGGCCCCAACCCGGTCACCGCCCACGAGGCAGCGGCCGCGCTCGACGTCCTGGAAGCGGCCCGCCGCTCCGCCCACGAGGGTGTCGTGGTGTCCCTGTGAGCGCGCCCGTCGCACCGGAGATCACCGAACTGATCACCGAGCTGGAGGAGCAGGAGCGCCGTCTGACGCTCCCCCGCTTCACCCACGACGACGCCTGGACCCTCGGCACGCTCCTCGTCGGGATCGCCCGTGAGCGGGGCGCGCCGGTCGCCGTCGACATCCGCCGCGGTGGCCAGCAGCTCTTCCACGCGGCACTGCCGGGTTCCACCCCGGACAACGACGCGTGGATCGACCGCAAGCGCCGCGTCGTCGAGCGGTACGGCTGCTCCTCGCTGCTGGTCGGCTCGCGCTTCCGCGCCAAGGGCACGACCTTCGAGGAGTCCTCGCGCCTCGACCCCGACACGTACGCGGCCCACGGCGGCGCGTTCCCGATCGCCGTGACGGGAACGGGCGTCATCGGCACGGTGGTGGTGTCGGGCCTCCCCCAGATCGAGGACCACAAGATGGTCGTAGAAGCCCTGGAAAAGTTCCTCTCCGCCTGACGAACCGGTGCCCCACGCCCCGGACCGGGGCGTGGGGCACCGACGCGGCCCCGTCAGGGGCGCGAGGAACTGAGCGCCAGCCAAGACACACCCGCGGCCGACCACCGACAGCACAGCCCCGCAAGGGGCGCGAGGAACGGCGCGAGCAACCACGACGCACCCGCGGAGGAGAGGTCACCCCAGCCCCAGCGGACCCGAACCGCGAACCAAGCGGAGCGCTTACGCGTTGGCGAACTCCTGCCGCTGTCGCCCCAGCCCCCCGACCTCCAGCTCGACGACGTCACCCGCCCGCAGGAACGGCTTCGGCTCGGGCCGGCCGAGCGCCACCCCGGCGGGCGTCCCCGTGTTGATGACATCACCGGGGTACAGGGTCATGAACCGGCTGACGTACCGGACGACCTCGGCGACCGGGAAGATCTGCTCGGCCGTCGTGCCGTCCTGCTTGAGCTCACCGTTCACCCAGAGCCTCAGCGACAGCGCCTGCGGGTCCGGGACCTCGTCCGCGGTCACCAGCCATGGCCCCAGCGGATTGAAGGTCTCGCAGTTCTTGCCCTTGTCCCAGGTGCCGCCGCGCTCGATCTGGAACTCGCGTTCGGACACGTCGTGCGCCACCGCGTACCCGGCGACATGCGCGAGTGCCTCCGCGTCGGACTCCAGATAGCGGGCGGTACGGCCGATGACGACCGCCAGCTCGACCTCCCAGTCGGTCTTCACCGACCCGCGCGGCACCAGCACGGTGTCGTTCGGCCCGACCACGGTGTCCGCCGCCTTGAAGAAGATCACCGGCTCGGCGGGCGGCTCCGCCCCGGTCTCCCGGGCGTGGTCGTGGTAGTTCAGCCCGATGCACACGACCTTGCCGATCCGCGCGAGCGGCGGTCCGACGCGCAGTCCGGCCGCGTCGAGCACGGGCAGGTCACCGGCCGCCTCGGCGGACCGGATCCGGCCGAGTGCCGCCTCGTCGGCGAGCAGCGCCCCGTCGATGTCCCCGACGAGGCCCGACAGATCCCGCAGGGTCCCTTCGGCGTCGAGCAGCGCCGGCCGCTCGGACCCCGTCGTACCGACTCGCAGCAGCTTCACGGTCACCATCTCCCTCGATCGCGGGCCGTCGACCGACGGGTGCGGCCATCGGAGGACTGGCCGATCCTCCAAGGTCGCCGTCCAGTCCGCAAGACCCGGTTCACGGACTGGACCGACCGCGCGCCGCGGCCATGGCGCCCTGAGCACTGAGCCCCTGAACCCCTGAGTCCCGAGGCCCCGAGCACCTGAGCCCTGTCAGGCGAGAGCCACGGCCGCGGGCGCCGCACCCGGCATGTCCTTGTAGAGCGCCGCCCGCTCCACCGCGCTCCAGGTCGTACTGGTCACCACATACAGCGCGGCGGCCAGCGGCACCACGGCCACGGTGAAGAGAGTGAAGAAGGACATGTACGGCATGAGCTTGGTGACCGAGGCGATGGCCGCCGCCTGCTCACCTTCGCCCACCGGAGGCGCGGCGGCGGTCATCCGCTTCGTACGTACGTAGTTGAAGCTGGCCACGACCGCGACGACGGCGAAGAGGGCGAGGTAGACGAGACCGGCCGGCCCGAAGACTCCGCCGTCGCCGAGTGCGTCCGCCCAGCGGCCCCCGAGCGGTGCGGCGAACAGCTTGTGGCCGAGCAGGGTGTTGGCCTCGCCACCGATCGCCGAGCTGGAGAACAGGTGGTAGAGGAGGAAGAAGGCCGGCATCTGGAACAGGCTGGGCAGGCAGCCGGAGAGCGGCGACACCTTCTCCTCCGCGTGCAGCTCCATCAGCGCCTTCTGGAACTTCTCACGGTCCTTGCCGTGCTTCTTCTTCAGCTCCGCGATCCGCGGCTGAAGCGCCGCGCGCGCCCGCTGCCCGCGCGCCGAGGCCCGCGACAGGGGATGCACGAGCAGTCGTACGAGCGCGGTGAACAGGATGATCGCGGCGGCGGCCGCCGAGGCGTGGAACAACGGCTGGAGCAGGTCGGCGAACCGCTCGACCAAGTGTGCGAAAACGGACATGATCGTGGACATGGGTGAGCCCTCCGGGGGTCTCGTCGTGCCGGGACTGCGGAATGCGGCATGACGACCCGCGCGGGTCACCTGGGATGGAGAGTCACCCCGGGCGAGAGACTCACCAGGGGTGGAGTGGAGGGGTGCCCTACGCGGTCGCCGGGAGGGCGTAGCCGGGCGCCCTGGGCCGCGGCCGTCCGCTGGCGTCCGGATCGCGTTGCGGCAGGAAGGCCGTGCGGCGGGCGCGGTCGCGGATGGCCGTACGCACCTGGGTGGGCGGCACGACGGGCGCGCAGCGCGCCACGATCAGGGAGCAGGCGGCGAAGGCGGACCCGGCCGCGGCGGTCGCGGCGAACGCGACGGTCGCGGTGAGGCTGCCGGTGTCGAGCAGCGCGACCTGGAGGAGCAGGAGCAGCAGTACGGCGGCGGGGCGGGCGTTGGCCCAGGTACGGATCATCGGCTGCCCCTCCTCTCGTACGTGGCGCGCCACTCGTACGGGACGCGCGTGTCCTTCCGTTCGTTATACAGGATGCTTCTCGACCGACGGCCCGGCGTCCGCCCCGACCGGCCCGCCCGACCCGGCCCCCGTCGACTCCCGACCGCCCGTCCCGACCGGCTCCCGGCCGTCGTCCCCGGCCGGCTTCCCGCCTCCCGTCCCGACCGGCTTCCGGTCATCCGTCTCGACCGGCTTCCGGTCATCCGTCTCGATCGGCTCCAGCAGCCGCCTCGGCCCGAGCAGGGCCCGGCTGACCGTATCGGCCGGGTCCGGGTCGAGTCCGGGGCCCGGTGTCATCTCGACGTCCGGGACGGGCACGACCATGGCGCAGGCGGGGCACTCGCCGTACGGGCCGAGTTCCGTGCCGCAGGCGGCGTGCCGGAAGTAGCGCAGCCGGCTCTCGGAGAAGTGCTCGCGTCCCCACAGCCCGAGCGAGCGCAGGGTGGGCCACAGCGCGATACCGCGGTCGGTCAGGACGTACTCGTCACGCGGCGGCGACTCCTGGTAACGGCGTTTTTCGAGGATGCCCTCGGCGGTCAGCGCCTGGAGGCGGGCCGCCAGCACGGCACGCGGAATGCCGAGGTGCACCAGGAAATCGTTGTAGCGCCGGACGCCGTAGAGCGCGTCGCGGACGACGAGGAGCGTCCAGCGCTCGCCGACGATCTCCAGCGCGCGGGCGATCGAGCACTCCTGCGTCGCGTAGTCCTTGCCCAGAGCCATGCCCCCACTCTAGCCACTTTCCGACATGTTGGTTCAGTGAACGAACCTAGAGTGCTATCGTCTCCCGTATCGAAGGTTCAATGACCGAACTGACCAGAGCGAAGGGGCAGGCCATGACCCGGCTCGACCGGACCGACACCCGCACACAGCCCGCGCACGACACGGCACCCCGTCCGGCCTCAGGGGTCTCTCCCGCCTCCTCGGTCTCTCCGGCCTCCCCGGCGGAGAGTGCCCCGCGGGCCACCCCGACCCTCGCGCTGACCAGCGCCGCGACCGCCGTGGCCCTGATGACGTACACGGCCCCGATGGTCACGCTCCCCGACACCGCGGCCGCGCTGCACACCTCGGTCTCCGCGCAGGCCTGGCTGCTCAACGGCACCCCCCTGGGGCTGGCCGCGCTGCTCCTGGTCGCGGGCAGTCTCGCGGACGACTACGGCCGCCGCCGGATCTTCCTGGCCGGCACCGTGGCCCTCGGCGTCACCACCGCCCTGGGCGCGCTCGCGGGTTCGACCTGGCTGTTCACCCTGGCCCGCGTCGCTCAGGGCGCCGCGAGCGCGGCGATCCTCGCGAGCAGCCTGGGGCTGATCGTGCACGCCTTCCCGACCCCGCGCGGGCGGCTGCGCGCGACGGGGGTGTGGGGCGCGTTCGTCAGCGGCGGCATCGCCGCGGGCCCGCTCCTGGCGGGGGCCATGGCGGGCTGGAACTGGCGGATGGTGTACGCCGTCCTGGGCGCCGCCGTGCTGGTCGTCGCCCTCCTCGGAACGCGTGCCCTCACCGAGTCCCGCGCACCCCGCGGTGGCCGTCCCGACCTGGCGGGGGCACTTACCTTCGGCCTCGCGCTGGTGTCACTGGTGGCCGCGCTGACGCTCGGCCGCGACGGCTGGCTGCGAGCGCCGGTGGGCCTGCTGCTGGCGGCGTCCCTGGTCCTGATGACCGTGTTCGTCGCCGTCGAACGCCGCTCCCGGACGCCCATGATCGACCTCGGACTGCTGCGGCACCGTCGCTTCCTCGCCTCGTCCGCGGGCGGCCTCTTCACGGGCCTCGCGGTGATCGGTCTGTTCAGTTTCCTGCCCGCGCTGCTCCAGCGGACGCTCGGCCTGTCCGCCATGGACACCGCTTGGCTGATCCTCCTGTGGTCCGGCCTCTCCTTCACGGTCGCCCTCCAGGCCCGCCGCCTCGCCGGCCGGGTCTCCCACCGGCATCAACTCGCCCTCGGTTTCGCGCTGCACGCGGCCGGCGTACTGGCGATGCTCGGCGCGATCGGCGCCGGCTCGTGGCTCCGGCTGCTTCCGGGCTTCGTGCTCTCCGGGGTGGGCAGCGGTCTGCTGAACGCCGCGCTGCCGCTGCTGGCCGTCGAATCCGTTCCCGCGACCCGCGCCGCGATGGGCTCGGGCGCGCAGCAGACCTTCCGCTACATCGGTTCGTGCGCAGGGGTCGCCCTCACGATCGCCCTGGTCACCGCCACCGGCGGACCGGCGCACGGCGCGAACATCGCGATCGTCGTGTCGGCGGGACTGGCCGTGCTGGCGGCGACGAGTGTCCTGGTGCTGCGGGACCGGACGTGAACCTGCCGGGTCGGCGTGAGCGGGGCGGGTCGGCGTGAGTGGGGCGCGCGTCAGCGGGGTCGCATCGCGGTGAGTTTCCCCCAGACCGCCATGCGGTATCTGGAGGTGTACTCGGGGGTGCAGGTGGTGAGCGTGATGTAGTACCCGGGTTGGCTGTACCCGTACGACGGCCGGACGGTGCTGCGCGGCACCGGGCGGATCACTCCGCCGTCCCGCGAGGAGGTCTGCGGAAGCGTCCGGTCGACGGTGTACGTGTAGACGGCGGTCCTCGTCTCGACGGTGATCGTGTCGCCGCGCCGGAGCCGCGGGAGGTACCGGAAGGGCTCACCATGCGTGTTCCGGTGCCCGGCGAGCGCGAAGTTGCCTGCCTGGCCAGGCTGTTGGGTGCCCTTGTAGTGGCCGACGTACCCCTTGTTGAGGACGTCCGCCTTGCTGACACCCTCGGCGACGGGCACCCGGAGGGAGAGCCGGGGAATGCTGAGGACGGCGTAGGCCTGGGACCAACGGGGCTGTATCCGACCGCCGTTGCCACCGGACGAGGAGGGCTGCCCGGCGGACCCTCCGGCGCCCCCGGCGGCGGTCTTCCCGTCGCCGCTCCCCCCGGCGCCGGAACCGCCGCCCGCGCCGGGAGTGGGGGACCCCGCGGCCGGGGTCCCCCACTCCCGTTCCAACGCCTGCACCTTGCGCTCCGCGCCGTGCCGCGCCTCCCGGTTGGTCCACCAGAGCTGGTGCACGACCAGGAGGAGAAGCACCACTCCGACGGTGACGAGCACCTCGGCAGCGCTCCAGACCGCGCGCCGGTACGCGGCCCGCCGTCGCCGCGTGCCGTGGTGAACGATCCCCGGAGCCCGCATCCGTACGCCCCCTTCGCCGGGCGCACGATAGGCGCCGCCCCGCCAACTCACCAGCCCCGCGCGGCTCCCGTACGCACCGAGCCCATTCCGCCCGCCCACGGGCCGGCGGACCACCCACAGGCGACACCCACGGACCACACCCTCAGATCACCCTCGGACCACCCATCCGGTCGGTCGCGAACCACCCACCAGGTCGGCCACCGGGGCTTCCTCCACCGGTTTTAGAAAGGGCTGTCACAACTCTCGACAACCCCAGGCGCCACACCCGATGCTTCCTGATGGCATCAGCGGAACGGGCAAGCGCCGGTGGGGACGAACCGGCGACCGAGTCGAAGTCGAGTCGTAATCGACGGCCAACTCCGGTTGGAAGACCGGCAGTTGCGCTTCAGACGGACGGAGAAGCCAGCCATGATCCGACGCAGAACACTTCTGGCCGCGGCAGGCGGTACGGTCCTCGGCGGCGCCCTGGCGACGGGCACCGCCCGCGCGGACGCGACGATCGCGGTCAACCCCGCCACGACGTACGGGAAATGGGAGGGGTGGGGCACCTCGCTGGCCTGGTGGGCCAATGTCTTCGGCGCCCGCGACGACTTCGCCGACCTCTTCTTCACCACCAAGTCGACGACGTACAACGGCGCTTCACGCCCGGGTCTGGGCCTGAACATCGCCCGCTACAACCTCGGCGCGTGCAGTTGGAACAGTGTGGGCGGCGAGAGCATGACCGCCTCCGCCAACATCCCCTCCTTCAAGCAGATCGAGGGCTACTGGCAGGACTGGAACAACGAGGACCCGACGTCGTCGGCCTGGAAGTGGACGGCGGACGCCACCCAGCGCGCGGCCCTCACCAAGGCGACGGCGCGCGGCGCGACGAGCGAACTGTTCGCCAACTCCCCGATGTGGTGGATGTGTTCGAACCACAATCCATCGGGCGCCTCCGGCGGCGGCAACAACCTCCAGACCTGGAACTACCGCCAGCACGCCTCCCATCTGGCGGCGGTGGCCCTCTACGCGAAGACGAACTGGGGCGTGAATTTCGCCACCGTGGAGGCGTTCAACGAGCCCTCCTCCAGTTGGTGGACGTCCACCGGCACCCAGGAGGGCTGCCACATGGACGCCTCCGTCCAGTCGGCCGCACTTCCCTATCTGCGCAGCGAGTTGAACGCGCGGGGCCTGACGGGCACGAAGATCTCCGCGTCGGACGAGACGAGCTACGACCTGGCCCGTACGACGTGGGGCTCCTTCAGCTCGACGACCAAGGGCCTGGTCAACCGGGTCAACGTGCACGGATACCAGGGCTCGGGCGGCCGGCGGGACCTCCTCTACACGGACGCCGTGACATCGTCGGGCAAAGCCCTGTGGAACTCCGAGTACGGCGACGGCGACGGTACCGGCCTCACCCTGGCGAGCAACCTCCTCCTCGACTTCCGCTGGCTGCACCCGACCGCCTGGGTCTACTGGCAGGTGATGGACCCCACGGCGGGCTGGGGCATGATCAAGTACGACGCGAGCACCCTGACGGCGGGCGCCGTCGAGACGAAGCTCTATGTGCTGGCCCAGTTCAGCCGCCACATCCGGCCGGGCATGACGATCGTGGACACGGGTGTGGACTACGCGGCGGCGGCGTACGACGCGACGGCCAAGCGCCTGGTGATCGTCGCGGTGAACAAGGCCACGTCCGCCCAGACCCTGACCTTCGACCTCTCCCGCTTCACCACGGTCTCCGGCGGCACGGGCGGTCTGGTCCCCCGCTGGAACACCCTGACGTCCGGCGGCGGCGACCTCTACACGTCCCACTCGGACACCTACCTCAACGGCAAGTCGCTCGCGCTGCCGTTCGCGGCGGGGGCGGTGCAGACGGTCCAGGTGGACGGAGTGGTGGTGTGAGCCGTGGCATGAGCCGTGGCGTGAGACAGCGCTGAGGGGCGTGGCGGCACGAGCCGCCGCGCCCGGCGCCCGGCCGGACGCCCGCCCGGCCGTCGCAACGGCGCGTTCCGGAATATGCCGTCGGGGACTCCCGCGTCTCTGGCCTGCAGGTCTCTCTCCTTGGCGGCCCGACGGCAGTACGGTGTCACCCATGCGCCCCGACACGCCTGCCGAGAACGTCGACCACACCGCCGAAGCGGCTCGCCTGGAGCGGACCGCCGGCCTGTATCCGGAGGACGCCGAGCACCTGCTCCTGCAGGCCGCGGCCCACCTCGAACTGTCCGGCGACCGCCCCGGCGCCACCACTCTCTACGACCGTCTGCTCACCTCGGACTCCCCCCTGGAGAAGCCGTATCTGGTACGCGCCCTCAAGGCGTCGAACCTGTGGGAGTACGACCACGAGGCCGAGGCCCGCGCGATCATCGACGGAGTCAGGGCCGCGGCCCCCCGCGACGCGGCCCCCTGGGTGATCGTGGCCGAGGCCCTGGAGTCGCACGACGAACTGGAAGCGGCGCAGGACACGTTCACCGAAGGTGCGGTCCTGCTCCTGACGGACGTACCGGAGCCCCCGTACTCCACGCTCCCCCTCCTGTTCGGCCGCCACCGCGTGCGCCGCATGCTGGGCGCGGCCCACGACGAGTGGGACGCCCTGGCCGACACCCTCCACTCGTCCGCGATCTCCCTGGACGAACTCCACGACCCGAAGCGGGTCTGGTCCCTGGGCTCGGACAACCCGGCGGAACTCCAGGCCGAGATCACCCGCCTCCAGGCGGAACTGAGCACCTACCGCGAGGCCCTGTCCCGCCCGTTCCCGGTGGCGGTCCTCCACTGGTCGGCCCCCGAACTCGCGGAACTGACCGCCGCGTACCCGGACCTCACCACCGAGTACCCCTCCCACGAGGAGCACCTCGCGACGATAGAGGCGTCCCTGCGCGAACTGGCCGTCTCCGGCACCCCGAACCTCGGCATCGTCACCGCCACGGTCCCCTCCTACGAGGCCTTCGCAGCCTCGGAGGCCACGTCCCCGTCGGACACGATCCTGCTCCCCCAGTACGCGACGACCCTGGCGGCCCGCGGACTGGCGGTGGCTTGGCCGCCGCAGCGGGGGGCGGGGTGCTGGTGCGGGTCGGGGGCGGCTTATGGGGAGTGTCACGGGATCCTGGAAGCCTGAGACCGGCGGCGTCACGCCGTCGGAATCCGCCCCCTGGAACCGGTCCCAGGGGGCGTCGCGCAAACATATTTCGATCCCACTATTCCTTCACAACTCGCGCACGCTAACGTCACACGTGTCAGCCGAACTGGTCTGCCCGCACGCATCCCGGGCATGTCCCTGTGCGCGAGGAACACGTATGCCGCCCTACCAGCCTTCTTCGGAGTGGCAGTTCGACGTACCGACCAGCGGAAGCAAGCGGCTCCCTCCGACAGCCAGGTCGTTCGAATCGCTCGCGCACCAGGGGTACGGCTTCGAGGCGGCCATCGCCGACCTGATCGACAACTCGATCGACGCCGGAGCCCACAACGTCGTCGTGAGCTTCCTGCGGGACACCGGTGAGCGCGGCGGACGCGACCGCCTCGTCGGTCTGCTCGTCATCGACGACGGCCAGGGCATGGACGAGGCGGGCCTGGACACGGCGATGACTGTGGGAGGGCGCGAGAAGTACGCCGCCGGCGCCCTGGGGCACTTCGGCGCCGGCCTGAAGGCCGCCTCCCTCTCGCACGCCGACGCGCTCACCGTGATCAGCCGGACCAAGCGCAGCCCGTCGACCGGCCGCCGCTGGCTCACCGCCCGCGCACAGGCCGACTTCACCTGCGACATCGTCGACGCGACGTACTGCCAGGACCTGGTCGACCGCTATGACGGGATCATCGACTGGCACGGCACGATCGTGCGATGGGACCAGGTCCGCACGTTCGAGACCATCACCACCGGTCAGACCGACCGCTACCTCAATGACGCGATCGAGCGGCTCGAGACCCACCTCGGGCTCCACCTCCACCGCTTCCTCGCCCGCGACGGCTTCCACGTGGACATCGTCGTGGAGGACGTCCACACCCGGGAGGAACTGGACCACCGGAGCGTGGAGCACATAGACCCGTTCGGCTACCGGATCCCGGGTCGCCCGGGTTATCCCCGTACGTACATCGCCCCTGTGGAGGGCGTCGGCGATGTCGCGCTCACCGCGCACATATGGCCGCCCAAGTCCCCACTGGTCGCCTACCGGGGCATCGGCCCGCTCGCCGAGCGCCAAGGCTTCTACCTCTACCGCAACGACCGGCTCGTCCAGGCCGGCGGCTGGAACGACACCCGCAGCGCGGAGAGCCACCTCGCCCTCGCCCGGATCGCCGTGGACCTGCCTCCCGAGCCCAACGACGTGTTCTCCCTGACCGTCAAGAAGGACGGTGTCCAGGTCACCCCCGCGTTCGCCCGAGGTCTGGAGAAGGCCGTGGTCCCCACCGGTGACCACACCTTCGCCGAGTACGTCCGCGAGGCGGAGACGACCTATCGCGAGGCCGCCAAGCGGCGTACCGAGGTCAAGCGCACGGCCGTCATCCCGCCCGGCAAGGGCATCGACCCCAAGCTGAAGCGGACGCTGCGGGACGAACTGCCGCAACGGGAAGGCGATGACCCCATCACCTTCAGCTGGGCCAGGCTCGACGTGCCGCCCGGCACCGACCCGGCCGAACTGCTCTTCACGATCGACCACAAGGAGCGCCTGGTCGTCCTCAACAAGGACTACCGGCACGCCTTCAACGGCGGTCGACGCGGGGGATCGAACGATGCCCCGGTACTGAAGAGCCTTCTCTTCCTGATGCTCAACGAGATCTTCCAGAAGGAACGGGTCTGGGCCAACCAGACCGACAAGGTCGCTCTGTGGAACAGCGTGCTCGTCACCGCGGTGCGGGCCGAACTCGCCCGCGTCGAGGGCTAGTCCGTCCCACCGTCCCCAGCACCTGCCCGTACGCCAGAGAGGCCACCCGACCGCCGTGACCGCCGAGAACACGCCCGCTCCCGACAGCCTCACCGACCTCCACGGCGAGATCCTCGACGCGATGAGCCGGCGCGGCCCCAAGCACTTCGCCAAGCTCGCTTTCGCCCTCGCCGACGCCGACGAACCGGCGGACACGGACGGGACCGGCTTCCGCGACCGCGTCCTGGCCGCGGCACCGGGAGACGAACTGATCGCCCTGTGGCGCCGCAAACTCACCGCGTGGGACTTCGAGCAGTCCCCCACGTGGTCGACCACCGCGCCTCGCACCCCGGAGCGCCGCGCCGAGGTCCACGGCAGGCTCGCGTTCGACGCGGATCTCCGCAAAGCGCTCGACACGGCCGTCCCGGTCCACGTGGAACCGGGTCCTGTCACCATCAGCCGGGAGTTCCATGCCTGGTACACCCGGGAGCAGGCGGCGAACCGCTCCTTCTACTGGGCCTCGTACGAGCGTCTGTTGCGCCGCAAGGGCTGGAGCGACGCGGCGGTGTCCGGTCTGCACGAGGCCGCCCACGCGGTCGTCGAGCGGCTCGCCGACCCCACCCGTGACGACCCGTACGGCGCGCGCGGGCTGGTCGTCGGCTACGTACAGTCCGGCAAGACCGCCAACTTCACCGGAGTCACCGCCAAGGCCATCGACGCCGGCTACCGCCTGGTCATAGTCCTGGGCGGGACCCTGAACCTGCTGCGCGGCCAGACCCAGCGCCGTCTCGACATGGAACTGATCGGCCAGGAGAACATCCTGGGCGCCGCCGACCCGAACGACCCGGACGCCTTGGTGGGCATCGACTACCAGGACGACGAGGACTGGCCCGACAAGTTCGTCTCGTTCGGCGCCCGCCCCTCCCTGCTCGGCGCCTTCGACATCGAGCGTCTGACCTCGCGCGACCGCGACTACATGTCGCTGGAACGCGGCATCAGCGCCCTGGAGTTCGAGAAGCCGGACCGGACCCGCCCTCTGTACGACGCGGCGAACCTGCACGCGGCCCGCGCACGCGTCATGGTCGTGAAGAAGAACAAATCGGTTCTTGAGAAGCTGGTCAAGGACCTCAAGAAGATGGGTCCCATCCTCGGCGAGATACCGACCCTGATCATCGACGACGAGTCGGACCAGGCTTCGGTCAACACGACGGACCCGAAGAAGTGGGAGGACGGCAAGGTCACCCGCACCGCGATCAACGACCAGATCAGCAAGCTCCTCAAGCTCCTGCCGCGCGTCCAGTACGTCGGCTACACCGCAACTCCCTTCGCCAACGTGTTCATCGACCCGGGCGACGAGGAAGACCTCTTCCCGCGCGACTTCCTGATCTCCCTGCCCCGGCCCACCGACTACATGGGTGTCCAGGACTTCCACGACCTGGACACCTTCGACGAGGGTGAGGGCGAGGCCGAGAGGAAGCACGTCCGGGGCATCTACGACTCCACGGGCGACCGACTCCAGGAAGCCCTGGACGCCTTCGTGCTCACCGGCGCACTGAAGATCTACCGCGAGAAACACGGCGTTCCCTCCGATCCGTTCCGACACCACACGATGCTGGTGCACGAATCGGTCCGCATGGCCGAACACGCGGCGCTCGCCGAGCGCATCGAGACGATGTGGCACAACGCCGCGTACAAGGGTCAGGGCCACGCGCGCTTGGAAGCCCTCTTCGACAAGGACTTCCACACCTACGCGGACGACTCCCTGCCCACCCCGGCGACCTACGCTGACCTCAAGCCGCATGTCTCCCGGGCCTGCCAGCTGATCAGCCAGGGCGGCAGTCCCGTCATCGTCGTCAACGGCGAGAGCGAGCGCGACTACGCCCAGCCCGACCTGGACTTCGACCGCACCCCGAACGTCTGGAAGATCCTCGTCGGCGGCACCAAGCTGTCCCGTGGTTTCACGGTCGAGGGCCTGACGATCACGTACTACCGCCGCACGACACAGCAGGCCGACACCCTTATGCAGATGGGCCGTTGGTTCGGCTTCCGCCCCGGATACCGGGACCTGGTGCGGCTCTACATCGGCCGCGAGGAGACCCTCGGCCGCGGTCGCAACGCGAAGACCGTCGACCTGTACGAGGCCTTCGAGGCGATCTGCCGCGACGAGGAACTCTTCCGCGCGGAACTGGCCCGCTACGCCCCCTTGGTGGACGGCCGTCCCCAGGTCACCCCCGCCCAGATCCCGCCCCTGGTGAGCCAGCACCTGCCGTGGGTGAAGCCGTCGGCCCGGAACAAGATGTTCAACGCGGAGCTGGTGGAGGTGCGGTCGCCCGGTACCTGGGTCGAGCCCACCGCCCACCCGGAGACCCCGCAGGCCCTGGCGCACAACACCGAATGCTGGGAGCCGGTGCTCGCCGCGCTGGGCCAAGACCCTGTGCGTCTGTCGGTCGGAGACGGCCCCGCGTACGAAGCGCGCGTCGGAACGGTCTCTCACGAGACGCTGACGAAGGTCCTGTGCGACCTGCGATGGTCGATCCCTAGCCAGTTCTCGCCGCACCTGGAGTTCCTGCTGGAGGCGGGTCAGCACGAGACGGAGATCGACGACTGGCTCGTGATCACTCCGTTGCAGACCTCCGCCAAGCGCGTGGAGGCTCGCATCATGGGACACGGTCCGTTCACCCCGGCCCGGCGTACCCGCCGGCGGGGCTCTCTCTTCGGCGCGCTCAGTGAGCCCAAGCACCGCGGCGCCGCCCTGCGCGTCGCGGGCGCCGTCGAGACGGCCGGGAACACGGCGGTAGAGCAGTTCGTCCACCCGCGCCGAGGCGCACTGCTGCTCTACCCGGTGGTCGAGTCCGAGCCGCACCTCGCCGACGACGGGACGCTGGACCCCGGTGACGTCGTCATGGCCTTCTCCTTCGTCGCGCCGAGTTCGTCGGTGGAAACCGGCCTGCCCCTGGTCCGGTTCCGTGCGATCGACTCGAGCCGGCAGGATGCCGTCGTGATCGCCCGAAACGACCTTCACTCCTGAGGCGCGACACCATTGGAAGACATGAGGCCCTCCTCCCCCGGCGTCTCCGCACGCATGTCCCGTCAGGCCAGCAAGGACACGAACGCCGAGCTGGCCGTGCGACGCCTCCTGCATGCGGCCGGCCTGCGCTATCGCGTGGAGTACCCGGTGCCGGGCATGGCGCGGCGGCGCATCGACGTGGCGTTCACCAGGACCAAGGTGGCCGTTCTGATCGACGGGTGCTTCTGGCACGGGTGCCCGCAACACGCGACGCAACCGAAGGCGAACGCGGAGTGGTGGCGCCAGAAACTGGATCGGAACATGGCCCGCGACCTGGAGACGACGGAGCACCTGACCGCACAAGGGTGGACAGTGTTGCGGTTCTGGGAGCACGAGGGGCCCGAGGATGTCGCGGCCCAGGTGAAAGCAGCCGTGGAACGGCGTCCGGCAGGACGCTCCGACAAGGGGGAAGCGTGGGGAACCTGACCTTCGTCGATGTGTGCTCCGGAGCGGGCGGGCTCGCCCTCGGACTGGAGCAGGCGGGGTTCGAGCCGCGCCTGCTGCTGGACGAGGAGGAACTCGCCGTCACGACCCTGCGGACCAACCGGCCGTTGTGGAACGTGCTGCACACAGACCTGCTGGACTTCGATCCGGCCGAGCACCCCGTGAGTCACGACGTGGACCTCCTCGCCGCCGGCCTGCCACGGGTGAGGTCGAGCGCGACCGCCCATCGAGTGGACACGGGGTTGGAAGAACGGCTGTTGGAAGCAGCCGTGTATCTCGTTCACGCGATCAGGCCACGTGCGGTTCTCATCGAGAACGTCCCCGAACTCGTTCACTCGGACATCCATCAGCTCTTCCGGGATTTCGTCCATGCCGAACTGGACCACCTGGGATACGTCGCCCATTGGCTCGTCATGAACGCCGTCGATTTCGGTGTACCGCAGAACCGCAAGCACGGCGTTCTTGTGGCGGTCCGACACGAGTGGGCCGAGGCGTTCCGGCTGCCGGTACCCACCGTCCGAGAACCGATCACGGTCGGTACCGCGTTGGGGCCGTCCATGGCCGCACGTGGTTGGACGGACGCCGCCCGTTGGGCCGCCCAGGCCGACCGACCCGCTCCGACGCTGGTCGGTGGGTCGAAGAACCGGGGTGGTGCCGACCTGGGCCCCTCCAGGGCCAAGGAGAAGTGGGCCACGATGGGCGTGAACGCACACACCGTGGGTGATGAAATCCCCGGCCCGGACTTCGTCTGGGACCCGGAACTCGGCAGGGAGCACATGGTGAAGCTCACGGTCGAGCAGGCAGCGCTGGTGCAGGGCTTCCCTGCGACGTGGCAGATCAGCGGGCGGAAGACCGCCCGTTACCGCCAAGTCGGACACGCGACCCCGCCTCCTGTCGGGAAGGCTCTTGGGCTGGCCGTCGCCGAAGCGCTGAAACAGTGATTCGGCGATCTTCGCGGCCGGCTAGACTTCAGCCCCATGACCAGCACGGCGCCCCAGCAGTCCAGCCTCGACAGACCCTTTGTCCTGGATCTCTTCGCGGGACCCGGGGGGCTGGACGTCGCCGCGCACACGCTCGACATCCCGAGCTTCGGCATCGAGTGGGACAAGAGCGCATGCCTGACCCGGTACGCGGCGGGCCTGGACACCCTCCACGCCGATGTGAGCGCGGTTCGCCGGGACGCGTTCGAGTCACTGCCGCCCGAGATCAATGTGCTTGCGGGTGGACCTCCGTGCCAGACGTACTCGGTGGCCGGACACGGCGCAGGCCGCGAAGCCTTGGAGGAGGTCGAGAAGTACATCGACCGGCTGATGGCGGGCGACTCTGACGAGGAGATCGACAGAGACCTGAGGAAGTTCAGCAATGACCAGCGCACCGGCCTGATTCTCGAGCCGCTTCGATACGCGATTCAGGCGACCAGGAGTCCGAACCGCGCGAACCGCCCGTACGACGTCATCGTCCTGGAGCAGGTGCCCACGGTCGAGCCGGTCTGGGAGCAGTACGCGAAGGCTCTGAGAGACAAGGGTCTGCCCGACGGCACCAAGTACGAAGTCGCCTTCGGTGTTCTCGCCACCGAGACCTACGGGGTGCCCCAGACGCGATCACGTGCGGTGCTGATCGCTCGGCGTGTGGGACTCGGTGAGCCCGAGTTGCCTCCGCCGACCCACCACGCCTACGAGCCGAAGAAGTGGAACCAGAGGAACGCCCCGGCCGAGAGCGAGGTCCATCAGCCGACCCTGGACGACGACAGTCCCGCACCGGAGGCCGCGGAACATCCGGAGAAGACCAATACGGACCTGAAACCGTGGAGGTCGATGGGCGACGTGCTCCACGAACCGGTGGGCACGCGGACCAAGCGCTTTTTGGTGCGCTCGAACTACGGCAGCTCCGGGCACCCGGGACGACGCGGGGTCCGCACCGACGAGCAGCCGGCAGCCACCGTCACCGGCCGTATCTCCCGCTTCGTGGTCTTCGAACACCTCGATGAGCGCATCGTCCAGGAGGGCGCACGCTTCACCATGAACGAGGCAGGGATATTGCAGAGCTTCCCGCCGGACTACCCGTGGTCCGGTACGGCACAGGCCCAACAGGTGGGCAACGCCGTACCGCCCGCCTTCGGCATGCACCTGCTGGGCGCCGCTCTGGGCCTTCCTGTGCCCGACACCGAGGCCCTCCACAAGCCGTGGACGGCGGCAACGGAGGAGCAACGGGCCAAGCTACGGAGCCACGGCTGCGGGGACGCGGACACATGCACGGACAGGTGCCCACGCGCACAGGACCAGAAGCCGCCGCCCTCCTCACGCCCGCGCAAGAAGAAGGCGTCGGCAGACTAGTTCGAGCACGACCCGGGTCAATCCGTGCTCTTCCTACCCCGGACCGGCGCGGTCTCGAACAGCTCTGCAAAGTAGCTGGTGAGCGCTGCCACGGACTCCTCCGGGACGGAGTCCTCGTCCGGCCCCTTCGGGAGTTCGTACCGCTCGACCGGTGGCGCCGACTCCGCTTCCGCGATCCAGTCCCGCAGATGCACAGGGTCGCGGGGTTGGTCCTGCCCGAGGATGTCGTAGATCAGGGTCGCGCCAGCCGCGTTGATCGCGACGCTGAGACCGAAGATCTCTCGCCCGGTGGTGACTTGCCCCTGCTGCAGAAGGCGGACCAGTGCCTGGGCGGTGGGCCGGTGGTCGATCAGCTCCATCCGGAGAACCGTGTGAATGAGGTCCTGGTTCCCACAGGCGGCCTCGACCGGCTCGTAGTCCGACCCGTTCCGAAAGAGTTCGGCCGCCCACCACAGACGGGAGAAGCACTGACGGTCCGCGGGGCCACGGAAGCGTTCCGCCGCAATGCGCCTGTCCGGCCTCTTCGCCGTCGGCTCCGACAGGTGCCGCCAGGCGACGTAGTCAGGGGCCACCGCCAGGGCCAGGTGGTTCCACAGACGCTTGTCCGCCGCTTCCCGCCGTGTCAGGCGCAGCGTGGCATGGAGGCGTGGCGCAAGCCATGCGTCGGCTCGGGTGCGGTCCTCCCGGAACTCGAACATGGCGTCCTCCACCAGGCTTCGGATCGGCTCGACCCACCACCTGGCGTCCTCCTCGGGGAGCGGCTCGACGAGCTTGGCGAGATCGATGCCACCGTGAACCTGTTCGCCTTTGAGCAGTTCCTCGGTCAGGAACGGATCGACGGCCGAGGTGGCGAGCAGCCCCAGGCGCTCCGGTACGTGGTTCGGCTGGGTGATCACGTCTCACTCTCCCGGTTCATCTGTTCCAGACCGCGGATGACATAGGCGAGCGCCTTGGTGGCATCGGCACGACGGATCGCCGCGTAGTGGATACGCGTCTGAAGTTCCGCCCAGCCCGAGTCCCCGGTGCGTCGACGATGGACCTGTCGTAGGCCCTCCTCGACGTGCACACCGGGAATCACGTCCGGGAGCATCTCCCGCAGAACCTCGCCCTGCCAGTCGGTCGGGAAGACCGGACCGCCGCTGGGTTCCACCTCCAGTTCGCCGATCGCACCGTGGAACACCGCGGTCCAGACGTCGGTGGCCATCTGGGCGACCAGGAGGTCACGTACCTTGCTGTCCACTCCCGAGCCGTTGCTGTCCAACAGGCCTATGACACCCTCGACATCGGTGTTCACGAACACGGTGGGCACTCTGGCCGAGGCATCCACGATCCAAGGCGCGTCGGCGTAGGCCTGGAGCCACTCCCGAGAGCTTCTCTTGAACGATGTCGTCTGGACGTCCAGTTGGAGCCCACGGACCGGCTCGTCGGAAACGGTGTCGACGATCCAGCTCCGGTCGGTCTCGGCGATCGACCGGCCGCGCACTCCGTCCACGGTCCCGACGGCGTACGCGGCGAGGGATACGCGCCCCAAGTGGTCGTCACGGAGCACCTCAACGGAGCCCGACCAGTCCCGGCCGTCCGGCGCGTCGCGCGCGAACTCGGCAGACGTTCGGACATTCGTCTCGCCGTCCGTCAGCACGGCGAGGACACGCAGATCGGACCAGGCCGCGTCCGGCGCGTTCGCCCCGGGTGGCAGCGTCGCCGAGAGACCGATCGTGGCGCTCACCCAGTCGGTGTGACCGGCGATCCCGAGCGCGACGGCCTGCTGCTGAGTCGAGTACGCGCTGGTTTCCAGTCGGTCGCGGGTACCGTCGGAGAGCTTGAGAGAGACCGAGGACACCCTCAGTGCTACCGGTCTGTTGAGCCGCTTGTACGGGTAAATCTTCACGCGTCAGTCCCCCTTGCCGGCGCGGAGTTCGAGGACGAGACGGGTGAGCGTGGTCCTGACCGGGTGACTGGTGACATCGGTGGAACCTCGGAACTTCGCGCGGCGCGTTCCGGGCAGGAAACGCAGGGTCCCGTCCTCCACCTCGCAGCCGTCGACGGCCACGAGTTCCGCCCATTCCAGCTTCGGACGGCCTCCTGAACGCACGTCCAGCTGTGCGACCGGGACCATCGGGACGATCTCGTCGCCACGCGGGATGCTCACTTCGGCGGTGATCCGCCATTCCCCGTCGTCGCCGACTGCCGCGTCGAGTTTGTCCAGCACCGGAACGACCGGCCCGGCGGGCGCCTTGGCCTTGGGCCTCGTTCTCACGGTCAACGCCTTGCGTACGGCCTCACCGCCTTCGCGGTTGCCGCGCTTCGGCCGTGCGACAAGTTCCCTGACCGCGTTGTTGACCTCGGCGGTCAGCGCGCTGATCCGCCGGTAAGCGGACGGGGACCAGCGCAGAGTCAACTCCTCCGTCTGTCCCCAGCGGTCGTGCTCGGGAGGTTCCGCCGCACGCAGGAATTCCTCGGCCTCCTTCGCGAAGGGCGCGGCTTCCCCGGCCGCCTCACCCACCAACAGAACGGCCTGGAACGGATTGGTTCCTAGCGGCAACCTCTGAACGCCGGTCCTCTTGACGGTCATGCGGTTGCCGCGGAGCGAGTGCACCTTGTTCTTCCCCCCGTCGCCGTCCCTGTCCCCCTCTGCCTCGGTGACCAACAGGACCGCCTGGTGTGTACCGAGCGTCCCATGGGCGCCACCCGAGAGCGGCAGCTTCAACGGCACGCTTCGCGCCGCCACCTGCCCGGCCTCGGTGAGGCGATCAACCGTGGTGCCCTCGTAGTGGGCTCTGAGGGCGCGGGTCCGGGACGGCTGCTCGACAGACGGGTCCACCTGCCTCTCGGGCACGACTTCCTTGCCGTTCCGCAGGGCACGGACTGACACGTCCAGGAGAGGGAGCCTGTTGCCTCCTCCGGTCATCGCCGCCCAGAAGTCACGGCCGAGGGCCTCGACCAGACGGCCGTGCATCTTGCGGATGTCACGCGTGTCCTCGTCGCCCTCCTCGTCACCGATCGACTCGTCATCGGCGTCGGCTGTGTTCCCCTCCAGACTCGCGACGTCGTGCGCGCCGACGATGAGGAAGGACGTACCGGGTTCGTCGTTCTCCCTGGCCAGATGCAGGCGTGCCACGGTCTCCTCGTCCGCCCACCACGAACGGGCGATCCTGGCACCAGGTGAATCGGGGTCGGGGCGACCGAACCACGCGGGCCCTGCGTACGGCTCGCCGTCCACCTGACGCCAGGGCAGTTCCAGACGGCCGATGACCCGTCGCTCGGTACGGCCTTCGTGAGGCACGGACAGGGTGGAGTTGATGAGCACGAGTCCGAGCGCGCTGGTGGCCCACAGCGTCGCCTTGCCCAGACCGTACGAACCACCCGCGCCGGGGCCGGACTTGAGACTCTCCAGTTGACGTCTGACCACGGCGGCGAACTTGCCGTCCGCGTAGTCGTCGCCGATGAGCCCGGAGGCGTTGTAGTCATCGACACGCAGCAGGACAAGGCGGCGCTTCTCGTACATGTCGCGCACCCCGGCGTCCACGACCCGACCGACCTTCTGGTTACCGGCGACTTCCGAGACGGCGGAGTAGTGCGGAAACAGATCGTTCCAGAGGATCGCCTCACGGAAGGAGTCCAGGGCCTCACCGGTGAGTTCGTGCAGGGTGTAACGGACCCGGACCGGGCGCCCGTTCTCCGTGAGTCGCTCGTCCAGGCTGTTCTGGCAGGTCTCGCGGGCAAGTACCTGCACGTCGGCGTCGAAGGCGAAGGCCGCGGCATTGCCCAGGTCCCGACCGCCGTCGGAGTACCCGGGACGGTGGTACCAGGTGACGGGGAGGCCGGCCTGGGTGTCGGTGGTGCGGGTGTGCACCGTACCCACGTCCGTGCCGAGCGCCACGGCGATGTCCGTCATGACGGTCGGGCGAGGAGTCGACCTGCCGGTGATCCACGCGGACACGGCTGCCCGAGTCAGCTGGAGCTCGTCGGCCAGTTCGGCCTGCGTCTTCCCCGCGAGCTTGAGCTGTCGGGCCAGCCAGGGCCCGAACTCCTCACCTGTCTCCACGCGTTACCCGCTCTTCCTCGGAGTCGATGTAGATCGTGTGCTGTGGACCACGAGGTTAATTTGACACGCACGGGAGCGTCAACCAGCAGTTGATCGACCTCACCACGGAGATCCGTTCAACTCGGTGCCCAAGTTGTCCCGAATTTCCAAGTCTCGCCCCATATTTGCCATTTCCATAAATGGAGCCATCAACTCCCTTCAAGGGAATGGGAGTTGGGGTTGCGTGGGGCTTGCGCCTTCGAGTGACCCTGGGTACGGTTGTTGCCGATGGGGATCCCATCTCGCTCACGAATCCCGAAACGGGGAAGGCTGGGCGACCCAGGGAGAAGTGCACCCGAATTCAGCCCCGCAACAGGAGACCGAGGCACACACCAAGTCGCCGCTCCACCACCGCAGAAGCATTTCGACGAAAGGTCTGGCGACACCGGGCCGACACCCGCTAGTGTTATCGGCCGAACGAGAATCCCAAATGAGGGATTCACGCTGTCTGTGTCATCCATTTTCGCGGGGGAATGCGTTCCTAATTTACCCCTGTGCAACCTGAACAGGGGAGTTCATTCATGATTGAGCAGGGACACAACGACTTATTGTTTTCATCTCGGGAAATGAGTTCATTCGGGCTGGCAATCAGCACGTCCAAGAGCGAGACCGAGGTGACGAAGGTTCTCCAGGACTACAACCTGTCCGAGAAGGACTTTCCCGACGGCGCGATTCCCGGTCTGCCGCCGGACGCATCGTGAGCCAGCACGTGAGGTAGCAAAAGAGCAGCTCACAGCCCCACACCGCCCCCCTCGGCAGCCCCCCAACACTTCGCGCTCCCGAAGGCACTGCAACGCCGGTACACAGGCACCACGACGGGCGCACGCCGACTTCGACGAAGCCGGCGTGCGCCGGCCCCATCGCTGACATTTCACTCGGACTTTCACAACTCAGGAGTGCAGAGCAGTGCCTTCTTCGTCCCCTTCCGTAGTCCAAACGGTTCTCGAACAGTCTTCGCGCGTCCTGCATACTTACGCAGTGGACCCTGGCCTCGTGGCCGAGCACGCCAATGGTGAACGCCGGATCACCCAGGGTGGGTATGGTGATCGCCAGCTCTTCGAACTCGTCCAGAACGCGGCGGACGAAATGGCCGGAGAGCCGGGCGGGCGAGTTTGCATAATCCTCACGGATACCCATCTGTACTGCGCGAACGAGGGCGATCCGGTCACTTCGGAGGGTGCTGAGACAATTCTTCGAATGAGCATGTCGAAAAAGCGAGGAGGGCAGATCGGACGTTTCGGAGTAGGCGTCAAATCCGTCCTCGTGGTGACCGACGCACCTGAATTCTTCAGCAGCACGGGAAGTTTCGGATTCGACCGTGCCTGGTCGTACGAGCAGATCAAAGCCGTACCTGGCGTGACAGCGCGCTACGGCCCGGACTTCGACGCTCCCGTGCTGCGCATGGCTCGACCTCTCGACGTACGGGCCGAGCGCACTGCCGATGCCGTCCTGAACGAGCTGCTGGACTGGGCCACCACCGTTGTTCGACTCCCGTTGCTCCCCAGGGCCGACGACCGGCTGGGAAAGGACATGCACGGTGGCCGCGCCAAGGACCACGGCGAGCCTCGCGAGGAATTCCCGATGGGCTTCCAGCTCTTCTCCCCGCACGTCGCCAAGGTCGTGCTGGAGGACCGCCGGCCCCGGCCCATGGCCCGACGCACGCTGACCGCCAGGCAGACCGGCGACCTGCACACAGTCATTGAGGAGCGGACCGGAAAGGCCGTCGCCACCGATCGGTGGCGCGTGTTCAGCACCACCCACGAGCCCGGTCCGAGTGCTCGGGCGGATGCCGGAGAGCTGCACGACCGGCTTCTGCTCGACCTCGCCTGGGGTGTCCCCGCCTTGGCGAAGGATCCAGAGAGCGGTCTGTACGTCAGCCCGCGGTCGCGCGGACGCGGAACATTCTGGTCCTTCTTCCCGACCAAGTACGAAATGTCGCTGAGCGGCATTCTCAACGGAGCCTGGAAGACCAACGAGGACAGGCAGAACCTGCTGGACTCCTCCCCCTTCAACCAAGAGATGATCAAGGTCTCGGCGAAGCTCGTCGTCGACTCCCTCCCCGCCCTGGCACCGGCCGAGGACCCGGCCGCCTACCTCCCCCTGCTGCCCGGCCGCGTCAAGGAGGCGATCAGCTGGGCCGACGAGTTCCTGACCCGAGAGGTCTGGGCCCGCACCGCGGACCGCCCCTCCCTGCCCGACCAGGACGGCGTGCTGCGCGTACCCACGGAACTGCGGATCCACCCGCGGTTCGACAGGGACCTGAGGAAACTGTCCGGCTGGCTGCGGATGTGGAACGAGTGCCCCGGGCGCCCATCGAACTGGCTGCACCCGAGCGTGGAGGCGGACGCCCTCCGTTCCGGAAAGGTCGAGCACATCATCGGTGCGGCCGGACACGAACGGACCGGTGTCCGTGAGTGGCTGGAGGCCTTGGTCGAGAGCGGCACCCCCGAAGCATCGGCAGTGGCCGTCCGCATCCTCGCGGACATGATCGAGACCCACTCCCCCTTCGCCGAGGAGGCTCGCAAGGCCCACATCGTGCTCACCGAGGAGCACGGTCTCGTCGCCCCTGTACACGGCAGGGTGTTCCGCCGCGCCGACCATGGCGGGCTGCGCGAGGCACTGGTGTACGTGGTCGACAAACTGGCCGAGGATCCGTCGCTGGCCCATGCGCTCAACGTCCTCGGCATTCGTGAGGCCGATGTCGAGGGCCGGTTCTTCAGCGTCCTGGACCAGGGCTTCGATCACTACAGCGACTCGGACTGGGAGCGGTTCTGGGAGCTGTTCCGTCTGGCGGGGGTACGGCGCCTGACCCACAAAGTCCTGGAGCGGGTGCCCACTGCGCGCTCGACACTCCGCGTGCGGACCGCCGACGGCCGCTTCAGGCCGGTCGAGAACTGCATGTTGCCCGGTGCTGTCGTCGACGCGACGCGTGATCCGAGCATCGCCGTCGACATGGCGTTCCACTCCGACGACACCCCGTTCTTCCCCCAGGTCGGCCTGCGGGAGCGGCCTTCCGGTGGAGTGCAGCCCCGAGCGGACGAGGCATGGTTCGAGGAGTACCGCGCGGCTGTCCACGCCGCCCACCTGCGCAGCCTGGACAGCCGCGCTCCGCGCCCCACACTGAATCGGATGAAGGTCGAGGGCGCCGCGATCGGTGGCCCGCTCCACCTCTTCCGTGCCCTCTCCGAGGAATCGCGCGCCGCCTTCCTGAAGGTCCTGCCCGACGACGCTGTGGTGGACAACTGGACGCGGCAGATCGGTGCGCAGACCAGCACCCGCCAGCCGGTGATCTCGCCGATCCGGTGGATGCTCAGGAAGTTCGGCACGGTCGCCACCTCCCAGGGGATCAAGCCGCTGACGGAGGCCGTCGGCCCCCAGCTGACCGGCTACCGCGACGTGCTGCCGGTGGCGGACATCTCCCCCGACAAGGCGCGCCGGCTGCGACTCCCGACCACCGTCGACGAGGTTCCCGCCGACCGTTGGGACGCGCTCCTCGACGAGGTCACCCGCAGCGAGGACGACTCCTTCGTCGGCGCCACCTACGTGATGCTGACCCGGTTCGGCGCGGACTTCCCCGAGGACGCTTTGACCCGATGCCGGATCGGCGAGGTCTGGGGCACCCGTCCCGACGACGAGATCACGATCGCCGTCGGAGCGGCTCAGTACCGGGCTCTTCGCGCGGAGCAGCTCCCCGCCCTCCTCGTACCGACCGCCGAGGATGCCGAGCTGATGATCGAGAAGTGGGGGATGCTCCGCTACGCCGACGTGATCAGCCGAGAGACCCGTGAAGTACCGGAGGGTGACCCCGTGCCTCTGGTCGAGCTGTTCCCCGCGCTGCGGCAGCGCCTGAACAGCGGCCACAGGAGCAGCACGGTACAACGGTGCGGCGAGTTGGAGGAGGTCACCCGTACGCCGAACGGCACACACGCCTCCCCCTTGGACGCCGTGCGCCAAGGCGGCACCGTCAAGGTCCGCGTGCCTCTGGAACCCGAAGCGATGCTGCGTCTCATCGACCGCGAACTCGGCCTCGGCCTCGGCGCCGCCGGTTGCCGCGCGGTGCTGGAGCACCAGGACCGGATGGCTCGCGACAACGAGCTGAAGGAGACGCAGAAGGCGGTGCGCGACGCCGCCGACGTGGTGTCCAAGATCGAGCTGCTGATCGGCGCCGACGCGCTCAGGGCCGGCCTCCCGGAGGGACTGATGGAGGCCGAGATGCAGGAGATCGGAGGCGCGGAGCCGTCCGGGCGCAGGATCGCGCAGATGGCGTTCAACGCGCACGGTGACGGAGTGCTCCAGCAGCACGCCCGGGACATTCAGGCGCGTTTTCCCAACGCTCCCGTGGCGTACGGGGGTTCGTCGGGGGCCATTGCGTTCGTCTCGGAGCTGAGACTGCCTGTCGCCTTCGCCGGTTCGAGGACTCCGTCCCCGCCTCCGTTCGAGACCGTGGAGGGCCCTCGGGACTTCCCCAGCCTCCACGACTATCAGGAGGACCTGGTTCGGAACATCTCCACCATGCTCGACCGGCTGGCCCCGCAGCGGGGCATGCTCTCCCTGCCGACCGGTGCCGGCAAGACCCGGGTCACCGCCGAGGCCGTGATCCGTTGGGTGAAGCGGGTCGGCGATCTCAAGGGCCCGCTGCTGTGGATCGCGCAGACCGAGGAGCTGTGCGAACAGGCGGTGCAGAGCTGGAAATTCGTCTGGAGCAAGGTGGGTGCCGAGCGCCCGCTCACCATCAGCCGGCTGTGGAGCACCAACGAGGTCGGGAACGTCGTCGATCACCCGCACTTGGTGGTCGCCACCGACGCCAAGCTGGAACGGTGCCTGGGCAGCGACCAGTACGTCTGGCTGCGCGAGGCGGCGCTGGTGGTCGTGGACGAGGCACACACCGCCATCTCCAAGCGGTACACCGAGATCCTGGGCCGGTTGGGGCTCACCCAGTACGAGACCGGCCGGCATCTGCTCGGCCTGACCGCCACGCCGTTCCGGAACACCAACGAGGAGGAGACCCGCCGCCTGGTCAGCCGCTTCGGCAACCGGCGCCTCGACCAAGGAGTCTTCCCGTCGGGCGACCCGTACCGTGACCTGCAGAACTGGGGCATGCTCGCCCAGGTCGAGCACCGCACCCTCGAAGGCGGCCGTATCGAACTCACCCGGGACGAGAAGACACACGCCGATCGCATGGCCGTACTCTCCCGTTCCGCCGAACAGCGACTCGCCGATGACCATGCCCGCAGTCGGCGCATCGTCGACTCGGTGGCCGAACTGCCGGACGACTGGCCGACATTGCTCTTCGCCACCTCTGTCGATCACGCCAAATACCTGGCGGCCATGCTCAACGACCGGGGCGTCCCGTCCGCCGCCGTGGACTCGACGACCAGCGCGCAGGACCGTCGGACGCGCATCGAGAACTTCCGCAGCGGACGCATCCGGGTCCTCGCCAACTACGGTGTGCTGACCCAGGGGTTCGACGCCCCGGCCACGCGCGCCGTGGTCGTGGCCCGGCCGGTCTACAGCACCAACGTGTACCAGCAGATGATCGGTCGGGGACTGCGCGGACCGCGCAACGGCGGCAAGGACAGCTGCCTGATCCTCAACATCAGCGACAACATCACCAACTTCGACACCGACCTCGCCTTCACCGAGTTCGAGCACCTGTGGAGCAGAAAGTGACCGACGCCTACCTCGACAGCCCGCCGCTCACCGACGAACAGCGGGCCGTGGTCGAGCAGCCCTGGGACGCACGTGTCCTGGTCACCGCAGGGGCCGGGGCGGGAAAGACGCACACTCTGGTGCGCCGGCTCGACGCGTTGTGCGGTAGTGAGGACCCGGACCAGTCGCTGGAGGCCGCAGAGATCCTGGTGCTCACCTTCTCCCGGGCCGCTGCCCGGGAACTGCGCGAACGGATCTCCCGACACGGGGAACGGGCGCATCGGGTGCGGGCCCGGACCTTCGACTCATGGGCCTACGAAGTGCTCCTCCAGGCGCATCCGGACGGCGAGTGGGGATCGGTCGGGTTCGAGGAGCGGATAGCCGCCGCTACCGGTGCGATCGAGAACGGCGCTCTGGAGACAGGCGACGCCGTACCTCCCGCACATGTCGTGATCGACGAGGTCCAGGACCTGCTGGGCGGGCGTCGCGAACTGGTGGAGACTCTCCTCGACCGGTACCAGGACACTTGCGGCTTCACCGTCGTCGGGGACGCCGCCCAGTCGGTGTACGGCTTCCAGATAGCGGACCTGGACGAACGTGCCGACGAGACCGGCCGGTTCTTCGACTGGCTCCGCTGCTCCTATCCCGACGATCTGGTGGAACTGCGTCTCACCCGGAACTTCCGGGCCGTCACCGCCGAGGCCCGGGTCGCGCTCGGGCACGGCCCCCGCCTGCAAGTGGTCAACGGCCCGGACGAGGGGGGCACGCTCTACGACGAGCTGCGCGACCTTCTTCTGGATCCGGCGAACGGCATGGGCGACCTCGGCGACGAGTTCACCCTGAACGGCCTGCGGGACCTCTCCGACACGTGCGCCGTCCTCACCCGTGACAACCGGCAGGCCCTGACGGTCTCGGGCCTGCTGCACGCTCACGGCATCGAGCACAGGTTGCGGCGCCCGCTCGAAGAGCGTCCGGTGCCGTATTGGGTCGCCGAGCTGCTGCGCCGCACGGAGGCGACCGGTCTCACCGAGGACCGGTTCAGTGCCCTCCTCGCGGAGATCCCGCTCGATTGGGAACCGAACGCCGCAGCCCTGTGGACGGTGCTGCGTCGCGTCGCGCGCGGTGTCGGGCGCGGAGTGCTCGACCTGGATCGCCTGCGTCGCGCGGTCGCCGACGGTCGGTTCCCCGACGAGGCCGCCGACCCGGAGACCGCCCGGATCGTCGTCTCCACCGTGCACCGGGCCAAAGGCCTCGAGTTCGATCGGGTGATCGTCCTGGCCCCGCCGACCCTCGCGGAACTCCACAAGCGTCACAAGGACGATCTCGACCTTCCGGCCGAGGCCCGGGCGCTCTACGTGGCGATGACACGCGCCCGCCACGATCTGTACCACGCGCCCTCTCCCGAACTGCCCCACTTCAGAAATACAGGGCACCGCCACGGAGGCCGTCGCTTTGTCGGGTCATGGCGGTCGTACGACAGGTTCGGACTCGTCGCCGAAGCGGGTGACATGTGCCGGGACGACCCGCCGGGCCACGAGACGGACGCCGTGGCCACCCAGACGTACCTGCTGGAACAGGTCCGCCCCGGCCACGAAGTGGTGCTGCGCAGGCGCCACGACGTGCCGATGGGCGAGACCCAGAGCCCGCCGTACGTCCTGCTGTACGAAGGACGCGAGATCGGTGAGGCCTCACGACGGTTCCGGGAGGAGCTGTTCCAGGTGCAGAAGGTGAACCGGACCTGGGATCCCTGGTGGCCCGACGAGATCCACGACCTGTGGATCGACACCCTGGAGACCGTGACGGGCAGCACCGCCGCCGGCGCCAACGCCGGACTCGGCGAGCGAGGTGTGTGGATCCTCCCTCGCATCACCGGCATCGGCCGGTACCGGAGAGCCGACGGCAACAAGGAGCAGAGCACGTGACGCAGACATCAAGTCGGCACTCCGAGCACTATCGGGTCCGGGACGAGGAACTCCTGACGGGACTCCGCCGTGAGCTCCTCGGCCCCGCCGAGGACGCCGAGCCGGACGACCGGGACGAGGTACTTGCCCAGGACGCGCCCATCGACCGCTACCTGACCGGGGTGTTGTACCCGGGAACGGCGGACAGGGCAGCGGCGGAGACCCGGCAGGAGGAGGCCGCCGAGCAGGACGGCCTGGACACCGCACCGGTGCTAACTCGCGACGACATCGAGGAGTCCGGCACGGAGCGGGACCCGGGCAGGTCCAGGGACCGTCGGCCCTCCTCGATGGGTCTGACCTTCGCGGTCCACCCGGGCATAAACGAGGCGATCGTAGTCTCGGCGCGCGCCGCCGTGTACCGCCCCACCGACGCGGACGGCAAGCCTGTCGAGCCACGCCGGGCCGAAGCCCGCACCATGTCCGACCAGCAGGAGCATTGGCATCGGGAGGAACTGGACCTCCCGGATCGCACGATCGACGTCACCGTGCCCGGCAGCGGCGTACAGGCGAGACTGCACGCTGAGAAGAAGGTCGACCTGCATGTGATCGTCCGTCACCCCGACCCGGTGACCGGAACGGTCAGCGTCACGGTGACGCTCATCAACGCGGAGAAGGTCGGCAAGTGGGACCTGAAGGACGCCTTCTCGCTCTTCCAGTGCGGTCTCAGGGTCCGAGGTGCCGACGGCTCCACCGTGTTCGTCGAACGTTCCGCCCCCACCGCCGCCCACGACCCGGAGATCGCCACGAGCCGACTGCTGCACCGGCATGCCCCGACCTTCGCCGTCGGTCACGGCTGCTCGGCGGAGTGGGACTGGACCCCGCCGCCGATCGGGGTGACCGACACGATCCCGCCTGCCGTCCCCGAGGTGCGCAGCCAGTTCGTGCCGTCAGTGGATGTACTGCTCACTGACTCCAACCCGGAGATCGACGACTCGGCGCTGTCCATGCTGGGCCTGGCGGAGAGGCCCGATGCCGAGGTCCTGGCCGCTCTGGACAACCTCGCCTCGGGGTACGAGCAGTGGATCGACCGCAAGGCGAGCGAGGCGGAGGCGCTGACCGGCAGCCATGACGAGGAGCCCGCGCGGGAGCAGGTGAGGGCCTGCCGCGAGGCGCTGGGGCGCATCCGTGAGGGCATCGGACTGCTGCGGGCCGAGCCGGACCTGATGCGGGCGTTCCGCCTGGCCAACCGTGCCATGGCCGACCAGCGCGCCCGCAGTGAGTGGGTGAGGAAGGACCGGACCGGCGCTCTCGACCTGGAGAAGGGGCGCTGGCGCCCGTTCCAGATCGCGTTCGTGCTGCTCTGCCTGGCGGGCGTCGACGACCCCCGCCACGACGACCGGAAGATCTCCGACCTGCTGTGGTTCCCCACCGGTGGTGGCAAGACGGAGGCCTACCTCGGTCTGATCGCGTTCACGGCGTTCCTGCGGCGCATCCGTAAGGGCACGGCTGGCGGCGGGGTCACCGTCATCATGCGGTACACGCTGCGGCTGCTCACCCTCCAGCAGTTCGAGCGCGCGGCGATCCTGTTCTGCGCCATGGAACAGTTGCGGCTCCGCACCCCCGAGCTGGGCGACGAGGAGTTCTCCGTCGGCATGTGGGTGGGGCGTTCGGCCACCCCCAACACTCTGGCCAAGGCCGACGAAAGACTCGACGAGCTGCGCAGGAACCTCGGCAAGAGCCTCGCCAAGGAGAACCCCGTCCAGCTGCACGCCTGCCCCTGGTGCGGCACCCGCCTCGACGCGCGCGCCTACGACGCCGACGAGGAGGCCAAGCGGATGTTTGTCCGCTGCCCCGGCATAGGATGCGACTTCACCGACGGCCTGCCCGTCCACCTGGTCGACGAGGCGGTGTACGACGCCAGGCCGACATTGGTGATCGCCACCGTCGACAAGTTCGCGTCGATGCCGTGGCGCCCGGCCACCTCGGCACTGTTCAACCTGAACGACCCGCACGACCCAACCCCGCCGCCAGAGTTGATCGTCCAGGACGAACTCCACCTGATCTCAGGCCCGTTGGGCACCCTGACCGGCCTCTACGAGACGGCGGTGGACGCACTCGCCGAACACCCCAAAGTGATCGCCTCGACAGCGACGATCCGCCGCGCCGCCGAGCAGGGCAAGCACCTCTTCGCCCGCGACGTACGCCAGTTCCCGCCTGCCGGCCTGGACGCCCGTGATTCGTGGTTCGCAGTGGAGACCCCGCGCGAGGAAAAGGCGAGCCGCCGCTACGTCGGTCTCCTCGCCCCCGGCACCAGTCAGTCCACGCTGCTGATCCGCACGTACGCCACCCTGCTGCACCGGGCGATGCACGCGGACACCGAGGACGACGGGGTGAAGGACACCTACTGGAGTCTCGTCGGCTATTTCAACAGTCTGCGGCTGCTCTCGGCCGCCGAGCTCCAGGTGCACGACGACGTGGTGGCCTATCTGGAGCTGCTCGCCGAGCGCGAGGGGAAGGAGGTGCGCCGGATCGCCAACTACTCGGAGCTGACGAGTCGTGTCGACGCCAGCGAGATCCCTGCCCGCCTCAAGGGCATCGAGAAGCGGTATCCCGACGAGGACACGGTGGACGTCCTGCTCGCCACCAACATGATCGCGGTCGGTGTGGACGTCGATCGGCTCGGCCTCATGGCGGTGATGGGGCAGCCGCAGACCACGGCCGAGTACATCCAGGCCACCAGCCGCGTCGGCCGCGCGCACCCCGGACTGGTGGCGGTCATGCTCAACTCCGCCCGCTCCCGAGACCGTTCGCACTACGAGAGCTTCCAGCACTTCCACTCGGCGCTCTACCGGGAGGTCGAGTCCACGTCCGTCACCCCGTTCTCCGCGCGCGCCCGCGACCGGGGCCTGCACGCGGTGATCGTCGCCCTGACCCGCGTCCTCGTCCCCGCGGCACGCCCCAACGACGGCGCCGCCAAGGTCGAGTCGTACGAGGAGACGCTCCGGGGCAAGGTGAAGGGAATCCTCCTCGACCGCGTGAAGGAGGTCGACGAGAAGGAGGCCGCCGCCGTCTCCCGAGCCTTCGACGAATTCGTGGACTGGTGGTGCCAGGAGGCCGACATCCACAGCGGTCTGCTCTTCGAACCCCAGCGGGGCAACCGCTCCCCGTCGCTCCTGAAGGCGTACGACGACGAGTCCGAGGACCGCGAGGCGTGGCCCACGCTGTGGAGCCTGCGCGACGTCGACGCCGAGTCCGCCCTGTTCATGGAGGGAACCCGATGACCCCGCCCCCCGCCCGCCGCCGTCGCACGGGCCAGAGCGGCACGCCCGCCCACAACTTGCCCCGACGGGGCGCGGTACGTCGCGCCCAGGCCATCACCACCTACGGCGTCGGCTCGCTCATCGCCGTCGAACAGGAGTCCTTCGTCGTGTCGGGCCTGGACGACGCCGAGACGAGCTGGCGGACGGACGAGGCTCCCCGCATCCACGAACGGCGCCTGGCCCGTCTGCTCGGCGTCCGCTACTTCCGGCTCCCTCCCGCGTCCGACGACGACAGCAAGGACGGCATGCGGGTCCGGCGCTTCCCCTTGATGCACTCCTGCCCGGAATGCACCGAACTCCAGCGGCACCGCGACTTCAACCCGCCGGAGGGTCGCAGCGTCTGCGGCACCTGCGAGGTCGACCTGGTCCCCTCCCGTTTCGTCGTCGCCTGCGAGGCCGGCCATCTCGGCGAATTCCCGTACTGGCACTGGGTCCACCGCTCCTCCGGGGGAAGTACCGGTACCGCCGGGCAGTGCGGCGGGAAGCTCAAGCTGCGCTCGTCGGGGCGTACGGCCTCGCTCCGCTCGATCGTCGTCTCCTGCGACTGCGCCCCGAAACCCGAGGTCTCGATGGAGGGCTCCTTCCGCAAGAACGCGTTGAAGGACCTCGGGCTCACCTGTCGGGGCACCCGCCCCTGGCTGGGCACCTCCGCGCCCGCCCAGGAGTGCGGACTCCCGCTGCGCACCCTTCAGCGCGGTTCGTCCGCCGTCTGGCAGCCGGTGCTCAAGTCCGCGCTCTCCATCCCGCCGTGGAGCGACGGTCGCTCGGACCCGCTCGCCGAACACTGGGAGAAGCTTCGGAAGTACGACAACCGCGCGGCCGTCGAGGGCTATCTCGACGCGGTCTTCGACGAGAAGTGGCCCATTTCTCTCGACGAAGTGATGACACTGCTCGACGCGGAGCGGGAGGAAGACCCCGACGACGAGACGGCCTCCACCTTCGACCACCGCTACAGCGCCCTGCGCACCAAGGAGTACGAGCGCCTCCGCGCCGGCAACGAGGGGAGCGAGCACACCCGCGACGAGCAGTTCGTCTGCGAACCTCCGACTGGCGACACCACCCTGCTCGCCCCGCTCGGCGTCACCGGACCGATGCTGGTCAAGCGACTCCGTGAGGTACGCGCACTGAAGGCCTTCACTCGGCTCGCCGACCCGGACTCGTCCACCGAGTCGCAGGAGATGCCGCTCTCCGCGGGCGACCCCGAGCGCCCACTGCCGTGGCTCCCGGCCATGCAGGTCCACGGCGAGGGCGTCTTCCTCCGCCTGGACGAGAAACTACTCGGCACCTGGGAGAAGACGATCGCCGTGGCGGCCCGCGTGGAACGCATGCGCACGGCCCACCAGCGGGTGTTGGAGGAAAGGGCGGGCGACCACCGCCAAGCCGTCCTCTCCCCCGCCTCACCCCGCATGGTGCTGCTGCACACCCTGGCCCATGTGCTCATCGACGAGTGGAGCCTGGCGGCTGGTTATCCGGCCGCGGCGCTCCGTGAACGTCTGTACACGGCCGACGACATGGCTGGGATCCTGATCTACACGGCAACGAGTGATTCCGCGGGCAGTCTCGGCGGTCTCGTCGCCCAAGGCGAGCCGGCTCTCCTCGATCGCACGATCCGTTCGGCCGTCCGCCGTGCCGAGTGGTGTTCCTCCGACCCCCTCTGCATGGAGACCGAGGTGTCCGGCGCCGGCGGGACCAACCTCGCCGCCTGTCACGCCTGCGTGATGCTCCCCGAGACGAGCTGCGAGCACAACAACATCCTCCTCGACCGTGCCCTGCTCGTCGGTACCCCGGAGAATCCTGACCTGGGTTTCTTCGCGAACATATTGGCCCACTGACACTCGACCGGCGCAGAGCCACCGACGGTGTCTCTGCGCCGGGCGTTTCAGCAGGGGCAGCGCGTCAAGCTGTTTCGAGTGCACGCTCAGAGGCTCGAAGCGGCCGTCGCCGCCACCGCCACCGCCACCGCACGACTCTCCGCGCCTCCTCATCGCGAAGCCTGACCCGATCAGCCTCGCGCCTCCGAGATCTGCGCCTCGAAGCGGATCTGTGCTCGATCCAGGACCTCCTCCTCGTCGCAGTCCCGTGCGCGCAGCCAATGGAGGACATCGACAATGACGTCGCTCGCCGCCTCTGCCGCGAGCGTCCTGCTCAGTCTGTTCGGGGTCCCATCACAAACCGATCCTGTGGCTTCACGGAGACTCAGAAGAGCTTCGGCCCGCGCGACCGCAGCTCCGTCCACGTAACCGTTCGACGTGTTCGATCCCGTCGCCAATTCGCACCATGTCACCTTTCGGTCGGCGCGCAGCAGGACACCCCAACGGTCGGCGATCGCGTCGACGATGGCCATACCTCGCCCGGCCTCGCAGTCGGAACCCGCCTCGACGAGGACGGGCTGGGCCTGCGTGTCCGGATCGTGCAACTCGATGCGGAGACGGGTGCCGTTCATCGAGACAGCGAGTGTGGCCGGGGCGCCCGCCCCCACATGTTTGATGATGTTGGATACCAGCTCACTCACACAGAGCTGAGCCGCGTCGGTGACCTCGTGCAGGCCCCAGACCCCCAGGTGCAGTCGCATGATGCGGCGCAGAGCGGCCACTTCCTCGGGTTCCGCGGTGAAGTCCAGGTCCCACGGCTTTCGGGACATACACGTTTCTCGGATCACGAAGACCTCTCTCGTCGCACGCCATCTCCACACGACCAACGGAGCGTCACGCAACTCTCACAAGGAGTTGCGCCGCGCACCAGAATGGAGCGAGCACATCCCGCTGTGCAATGTGCACGGCGGGATTCCCACTTCCGAGTGATTGGCAAGCACACCCCTTGGCGAAAGACTGAACGCCCGTTACCAAGAGAGGGGTTGGGATGGCCGGTTCACCGACTGCACGACGTCGACGTCTCTCGATCGAGCTGAAGAAGCTCCGTGAGCGGAGCGAGCTGACCTGCGCACAGGTCGGCGAGGCGCTGGACTGGAGTGGCTCCAAGGTCAATCGGATGGAGACGGGCAGTGGCAGGGTCCAGCCGTCCGACGTCGATGTCCTGTGCCGGTTCTACGCCACCAGTGACGAGTTGCGTGAGTTCCTGAAGTCGCTGGCCCGACAGGCCAGAACTCGCGGTTGGTGGCAGGCACACGGTTCCGGAGTCCCCGACTGGTTCTCGATCTACATCGGTCTGGAGCAGGACGCGTCCACGTTCCGCCAGTACCAGTGCGAGTTGCTGCCCGGTCTCATGCAGACCACGGCGTACGCCTCCGAACTCCACAGGACCGGTGCGCACATGACGTCCATCGACATCGACCGTGCGGTGCACGTCAGGCTGGAGCGGCAGTCCATGCTCACTCGGCCCGACGGTCCGGACGCCTGGTTCATCGTGAACGAAGGCACTCTCCGCAATGTCATCGGCGATCGGGCCCTGATGTGTGAGCAGCTCGAACGCGTCCTGAAGGCAGTCGAGTTGCCGTCCGTGACATTGCAGGTCCTGCCCTTCGACTCAGGTACCTATCCGGCCACCGGGTCGTTCACGATGCTCGGGTTTCCCGACCCGGAGGATCCGGACATCGTGTATCGGGACGGCATCACCGACGCCATCTATCTGGAGGGCGAGCATCATGTTCGGGAGTACACCCGGGCGTTCGACGGTCTGAGAGCTGCCGCCCTGAGCCCTCCACGCTCCAAAGAGTTGATCGAATCGGTCCTGAAGGATTACGCACGATGAGCATTTCAGAATCCGCCGTCCCCACCGGCTCGGCATGGTTCAAGTCCTCGTACAGCAACGGTGCCGGCGGCGAGTGTGTCGAATGCGCTCACGTCGGCCAGGACACGTTGATACGCGATTCCAAGGAGGACCCCGGCCTCGTCGTCACCGTCGGCCGTCGCAGTTGGCAGACCTTCCTCTGCGCCTTGGCCCAGGAGACCCTGAAGCTTTGACAATCGGTGGACGCGGTCGCCGTGCAGCCGTCAAGGCGCGGTCCCGATGCGCCAGGTCGAGGGCGCGTCCGACTGCAGGTCGTCGGCCAGCGGGTATCCCATGGCTCGGGCTGCCGCGACGACTTCGGGGACAGATGCCTCGGGATTGAGTTCGCCGATCAGGGACAGCCCGAGCGGGCGCAGGGCATAAATATGGCGAAGCGCCTCGATGTCCACCGACACCTCGTAGTAGTCCTCCGCGAACGCCTGGAACGCCTCGGGGGTCGGGTCGAGCAGCAGCTCGAAGAGGTAGTCCGAGCCGTCGGGGTCCGGGTGGCCTTCGGGGAAGGTGATCCGGCCGCTCTCCCAGGACGGGGCGTCCGCTTCGCGCCACAGGCACGCCGTCACCACGGGGCATCCGTTCTCGTCCGTGAAGGCAGGCTCGTCGACGTGACGCCGGAAGGTCTCGGGCACCGCGTCCAGCACGCCGGGCCAGGGCTGCGGCACGTCCTCGTGACGGTACGGGCTCAAGGGGGACTCGTGGTCGAAGCCGCGTATGTACGCGCCGTCGGGGGCGAAGACTATGTCGTACTCGTCGCCGGATCCGTTCCTCATCGAGGCCGCTTCCTCGGTTTCCGACCACCGGGCGCTGTACGAGTGGACGCAGTCGCCGTCGGGGTTCAGTATCGCCTCGGCCATGGCCATCGATCGGCAGAGATCCCTCAGGGAGTCGATGCCGGGCAGGGAGCCGACGATGTCTCGAGCTGTCATGCGGCCCATTCAACCGGGTACCACCGACAGTGGTCCGGGGCTGCCCCGAGCAGCGACCGGGCCTCACCCGGCCCCCACGGCCACCCGCTCGCCCGTCAGGCTCCGACCGGGGGTTAGCCTCGGGGAACGAACAAGGAGGCAGCAATGGCGAAGGTACCGACCGCGGTGGTGGCCGCCGGTGGGCTTGTCGGTGGGTACGGCGTCGCCCGTTGGACCAGGAAGCGGCAGCTCGGCGGGGTCGTGCTGGCCGCCGCCGGGGCGGTCGCCGCTCGGCAGTGGAAGCAGCAGGCCGGCGGGACGGCCGCGGGCGCGCTGACCGCCGCTTACGTCGCCGCCTTCGCCGGGTCGCATCCGCTGGCCAAGAAGGTGGGCGCCTGGCCCGCCGTCCTCGGTGTCGCCGGGGCCGTGGCCCTCGCCTCCTGGGCCGTCGCCGACCGGCAGGCCTGAGCGGGCGACGCCGCGCCCTCGCCTCAGGGAGATCCCACTCCCCGGAACGCCCGCCGATACGCGTACGGGCTCGTTCCCACCACCCGCTTGAAGCGTTCCCGGAATGCCGTCGGTGAGCCGAATCCCGCCTGGGCGGCGATGCGTTCGACCGGGTACGTCGTCGTCTCCAGGAGGTACTGGGCGCGTCGCACCCGGGCCCGGTGCAGCCACTGGAGCGGTGTCGTGCCGGTCTGTTCGCGGAAGCGGCGGTTGAGGGTGCGGGTGCTCATTCCGGCGTGGCCGGCGATGTCCTCCAGGGTCAGCTCCCGTTCCGCGTTCTCCTCCAGCCAGTCGAGGAGCGGCTCCATGGTCGTGCCGGCCGGTACCGGCGGCTGGGTGTGGACGATGAACTGGGCCTGGCCGCCCTCCCGTTCGAGGGGCATGACGGACAGCCGGGCGGCGTGCGCGGCGACCGCCGAGCCGTGGTCCTTGCGGATCATGTGCAGGCACATGTCCAGGGCCGCCGCCGCGCCCGCCGAGGTGAGCAACTGGCCGTTGTCCACGTACAGGACGTTCGGGTCGACGGTCACCGCCGGGTACCTGGCCGCCAGTTCCCGGGCCGCGACCCAGTGCGTGGTCGCGCGCAGTCCGTCCAGCAGGCCGGTGGCGGCGAGGACGAAGGCGCCGACGCAGATCGAGGCGATCCGGGTGCCGTTCGCGGCCGCCGCGCGCAGCGCCTCCGCGACGCCCGGCGGGAGCGGGGCGGACGGGTCCGCGACACCGGGCAGGACGATCGTGTCCGCGTCGGCCAGCGCCTCCAGACCGTAGGGGGCGCGCAGGGTGAAGGCGCCTGCGCTCACCTCCGTGTCCGCCGCGACCGAGCACACCCGGGTCCGGTACGCGGGCCGGCCGTCGGGCAGCCGGGCCCAGCCGAAGGTGTCGATCGGGGCGGCGAGGTCGAACGGGATGACCTGGTCGAGTGCCAGTACGGCCACGGTGTGCATGGCCAGATCCTAGGTGTGCGCCCGATTCTCGTCATATGGAAGGCCGAATCCTCACACCGGACAGGCCCGGGTGATCCCAGGTACACCCCGTAGAAAGGTGCTGGCGGGAATCCGTTGCTCACTGGCAGAAGTGCCACTTCTCCAAGATCCGCCCCGGCCCCTAACGTCACCCCGTGACCAAGTTCCTCCTCGCCGTCCATGTCATCGCCGCGATCGTCGCCGTCGGGCCCGTCACGGTCGCCGCGAGCATGTTCCCGCCGGCCGCGCGCAAGCTGCTCGAAGCGCCCGAAGACGCGGGCGCCCTCGCCACGTCACGGCTGCTGCACCGCGTCTGCCAGGTGTACGCCGTGGCGGGCGTCGTCGTTCCCGTCTTCGGGTTCGCCACGGCGAGCGCCATGGGTGTGCTCGGCGACACCTGGCTGATCGTCTCGATAGCGCTGACCGCGCTCGCGGCGGTCGTCCTCGCCGCGCTGGTGCTGCCCGGACAGAGTGCGGTCCTTGAGGGCGCCCTCCAGGACCGGACGGACCAAGTGGGGACAGCCCAGGAGGGGGTGCTCCACGACGGGGTGCTCCAAGAAGTGGGGCTCCAGGGCGGGGTGCTCCGGGTGAAGGCGGTGGACCGGGCGGCGACCGTTCGGCTCGCGATGTTCACCGGGCTCTTCAACCTGCTGTGGGCCACCGTCACCGTCCTGATGATCATCCGGCCGGGGTCCACCACGGGGGCTTAGGATCGCGCCCATGGACGCGCAGCGGGAACAGTCGGCGCCGGGCACCTACCTGACCTTCGTGGAGCGGCAGTTGACCGCGGACGGATGCGCCACGCGGTGGGAGGACTGGGCCGGGGTGCCCGTACTCGTGGGGCGGCGGGCCGAGTTCCGGATGCGCTGGATGGCGACGAGGCTGCATCTGTTCACGGTGGCCGCGGCCGTCCCGGAGATAACCGTGCCGGTCGTCTCGGGCTTCACCGACCAGGTGATGCGGTACGCCAAGGACACCAAGGGCGGTCTGCCGGTCGGCCTGCAGAACGGCATCGGCGCCTTCCCTCTCCTGGTCAGCGACCGCGTCGATCCGGCGGCCGTACGGTGGGCGGAGGAGCAGCAGCGGGTCAAGTTCGCCTGCATGACACGGCCCGTCGTGGTCGACAGCTCACGCCAGTACGTGGGCATGTACCGCGGCAAGCCGGTCCTCGGCCGCGTCTACGCCTCGTACTTCAACCAGAAGGGCTCTCAGTACTTCTACGGCCAGTGAGGGCCGGGGCGATGCGCCGTCCCGGACCGACGCCGTCCCGGCCGGGCACCGTCCCGGCCGGGCACCGTCCCGCCCGGACGCCGTCCCGACCCGACGCCGTCCCGCTCGGACACCTTCCCTGCCGGACGCCCTCACTTCCGGGCGCCCTCACTTCATTTCCGAGCGCCGTCACTTCCGCTTCACGACGCACTCGTCTGCGCTTGCCGCCGTCTCCGAGCGCCGTCACCTCCGCTTCACGACGTCCCCGTCTCCGCGTGCCGCCGTCTCCGGGCGCCGCCGTCTCCGGGCGCCGCCGTCTCCGGGCGCCGCCGTCTCCGGTGCGCCGCCGTCTCCGGTGCGCCGCCGCACGCGGCTTCCTCAACTCCGGTGTCCCAGCACGTTCACCACCCGCCCGTTCGGATCCCGTACGAAGAACCGTCGTACACCCCACTCCTCGTCCCGCGGCTCCCGCAGGACCTCCGCTCCCGACGCGACCACCCGCGCGTACACGGCGTCGACGTCCTCGACCTCCACGCTCAGGTCGGGGACCACGGGGGCGGTGCGTTCCTCGGTGAGGAAGCTGATCTGCGCGGTGGGGTTGGACGGGGACGCGAGGGTCATGACCCAGCCCTGGTTCATGACCTCCTCGAAGCCGAGCAGGCCGTAGAAGTCCCGGTTCGTCGCCATGTCCTCCTCGGAGCCGACCCGGAGGTCGGGGACGATCCTGCGGATGGTCATGGGCCTGCCTCCTCACGGCCCACGGACGGTGAGCCGGTTCTCGTCGTCGACCGGGGCGGTTCTCGCCACGCGCCGTGGGCCCCCGCCCGTCGCGGACGGAGCGGTGGGCCCGCGTCTCAGTGTCGGCCCGCCGGCGCGTATTCCTCTTCCATTGCGTCCGCCACGTCCGCCCTGAACTGCCGTGCCACCGAGGCCACGACCAGCACCACGGCGGCCGCCAGCAGGGTGACGGCCGCCCAGGTCAGCGGCCACACGTCGGCGAAGCCGTCCGGAGCGCCGGGATGGGTCCGCAACGACACATAGAGCAGCGTCGCCGGGGGCGCCGCGACCAGCAGCAACGGCCAGGCCAGCGCGTCCCGGAGGCCGAAGTGGACGGCCAGGAGCACCAGGACCACGGCGAGGGCGACGACGCCCGTTCCGGTCACCGGGGTGGTCTCCACGGCCGAGCCCGGGATCTCGGGACGGTCGCGCAGGTCCCAGGGGAGACAGACGAGGTACGCCGCGCAGGACAGGGCGGCGCCGAGCACACGCGTCAGCCAGCGTTCCGGCCAGGGGCACGTGCGCAGAGGGCGGAGCAGCTTCTCGGTCATGCGTACGAGAATTCCCCGCCCGGCGGGAGCGCGACAGAGTACGCGTACTCAGAATGGTCGGAACGCGTAACAGCCTTACGGGACCGGCCACTTGGACCGCGGAAGGGCCTGTCCCCCGGCGGCCGGGCCCGCCGGGGGAACGGGGCCCGGGGCACGCCCGACGGGATCCGGCACCAGAACTCACGCCGTCCGGGCGGACGGTGCCGGCGACGACCCGTCGGTCTCGGCCGGCGCCGTGGACAGCGGCGCGGCGATGTCCTCCAGGGAGCGGCGCTCGGCGTTGACCGCGAGGAACACCGCGACCAGGCCCGCCGCGCACATCAGGCCCGCGCCGATCCGGAACGCGAGCACCGTGTCGCCGACGACGCCGGACTGGGTGAGGTCCGCGAAGACCAGCGGCCCGCTGATACCGCCGGCGGCGGTTCCGATGGCGTAGAAGAACGCGATGGCCATCGCCCGCGTCTCCATCGGGAAGACCTCCGAGACGGTCAGGTAGGCGCTGGAGGCGCCCGCCGACGCGAAGAACAGGACCACGCACCAACAGGCCGTCATCGTCACCGCGTTCAGTGAGCCCCGGTCGAAGAGCCACGCCGTGCCGAAGAGCAGCAGGCCCGAGAGCAGATAGGTCGAGGAGATCATCACCCGGCGGCCGACCGTGTCGAAGAGCTTGCCGAGCAGCAGCGGGCCGAGGAAGTTGCCGGCCGCGATGACGGCGAAGTAGTAGCCCGTGCCGCCGGTGGGCACGTCGAAGAACGTGGTGAGGATGGAACCGAAGCCGAAGGTGATCGCGTTGTAGAGGAAGGCCTGGCCGATGAAGAGGGCGAGGCCGAGCACGGCGCGTTTCGGGTAGTGCCCGAAGACGGTCTTCGCGATCACGCCGAAGCCGACGCTCCTGCGCTGTCTGATGGTGATCTCGCCCTCGGGCTGTGGCAGCGGCGCGCCCTTCTCCTCCTCGATCTCCCGCTCGACCGAGCCGACCAGTTCCTCCGCGTCGTCACCGCGGCCGTGGATGAACTGCCACCGCGGGCTCTCCGGCACGTGCCGCCTGACCAGCAGGACCACCAGGCCGAGGACCACACCGAGGCCGAACGTGAGCCGCCAGCCGAGGTCCTTGGGGAAGACGTCCGTGTCCAGCATGACGATCGACAGCAGCGCGCCGCCGATCGCGCCGAGCCAGTAACTGCCGTTGATGACCAGGTCGACACGGCCGCGGAACCTGGCGGGGATGAGTTCGTCGATCGCCGAGTTGATCGCCGCGTACTCGCCTCCGATACCGAAGCCGGTGAGGAAGCGGAAGGTGAAGAACCACCAGGCGTCGAAGGACAGGGCGGTCAGCGCGGTCGCCGAGAGGTAGACGACGAGGGTGATCATGAAGAGCTTCTTGCGGCCGTGCCGGTCGGTCAGCCAGCCGAAGAACAGGGCCCCCGCGCAGGCACCCGCCACATAGAGCGCCGCCGCGATACCGGTGACCTGCGCCGCGGAGACCGCCAGGCCGCTGCCCCGCTCGGAGAGCCGGCCCGCGATGTTGCCGACGGTGGTGACCTCCAGGCCGTCCAGGATCCAGACGGTTCCGAGGCCGATCACGATCATCCAGTGCCAGCGGGACCATGGCAGCCGGTCCAGACGGGCGGGCACGTTCGTGGTGACCGTGCCGGTGGAGGCCGGGGTGGAGGCCGGTGAGGCCGGTGCGGACATGGGCTCCCTCTCGTTCGAGTGAACCCGCTCCGGGTGCCCTGCCCCCGGCCGGTCATGCCCCCAGCGCGCGCGACACGACGTAGATCAGCAGGCCCGCCAGTGATCCGACCACCGTGCCGTTGATCCGGATGAACTGCAGGTCACGGCCGATGTTCGCCTCGATCTTCTTGGTCGTGTGCTCGGCGTCCCAGCCCGCGACGGTGTCCGTGATCAGCGAGGTGATCTCCTTGCGGTAGGTGGTCACGACGTACACCGCGGCGCCCTCGACCCAGCCGTCGACCTTGGCCTGGAGCTTGGGTTCGGTGGCCATCCGGGCGCCGAGGGACAGCAGCGAGGCCCGCACACGCAGCCGCAGTTCACTGCGCTCGTCCTCGGCCGCGGACACGATCATCGACCGTACGGCCGTCCACGCGGAGGCGATCAGGTCCTGGACCTCGCCGCGGCCCAGCACCTCGCCCTTGAGGCGCTCCACGCGCGCGCGGGTGTCCGTGTCGGACTGGAGATCGGAGGCGAAGTCGGTGAGGAACCGGTCGAGGGCCCCGCGGGCCGGATGGGACGGGGAGTCGCGCATCTCGGTGACGAAGCGGAGCAGTTCCCTGTAGACACGCTCGCCGACCTTCTTGTCGACGAAACGGGGTGTCCAGCCGGGCGCGCCGCCCTGGACGGCGTCCATCACCTGCTCGTCGTGGAACACCAGCCAGTCGTGGGCACGGGTGACCACCAGGTCGACGAACCGTCTGTGGCCGCCGTCCGAGACGATCCTCTCCAGCATCTTCCCTATGCCGGGGGCGATCTCCTGGGCGTCCGCGCGGCGGGTGATCGCCTCCCCGACCACGGCCTGCACGTCGGAGTCCCTGAGGACGGTCAGCGCGCCTCTGAGCGCGGCGGCCAGTTCGGCCGTGACCCGGTCCGCGTGGTCCGGATCGGCGAGCCAGGCACCCAGCCTGCTGCCGATGCCCACCGCGCGCAGCCGCAGCCGGACGACCTCCTCGGAGAGGAAGTTCTCGCCCACGAACTCGCCCAGCGAGACGCCGAGCTGATCCTTCTTCTTCGGGATGATCGCCGTGTGCGGGATCGGCAGGCCGAGCGGGTGCCGGAACAGAGCGGTGACCGCGAACCAGTCGGCCAGCGCGCCGACCATGCCCGCCTCGGCGGCCGCCGCGACATAGCCCGCCCAGGCGCCCGCGCCTTCGTGCGAGGCCCATTTGGCCAGCACGTAGACGAGGGCGACGAGCAGCAGCAGGCCGGTGGCTGTCGCCTTCATCCGGCGCACTCCGCGGCGCTTCTCCTCGTCGGCGGGGCTGAAGGTGTTCATCGCCCGGCCCGGTGGTCCGCCGGCCGCGGCGGCGCTCACGGCTTCGCCGGGACGGGCATGCTGCTCCATGTCGTCCGCTTCACCCGAATTCGTGCGTTCCATTCACTCCACCCGTTCGCAGGCCCACGTAACGCCCCGTGCACATTGTCCCTTTCTCCTCTTCTTCATGGCCGACTCCTGGAACGACACAGGAGTTCCCGGCGTCTGTCCGGATGGGGAATCGACCAGGGTTCCCCCTAGGGGGCGCGTCGGAGCTCTCCCATCCCATGACGCATCATGGGGTGATCACATCGGAGCCGCCGGCTCCCTCGTCCGAGGAGACACGCACCGCATGACCAAGCGTCACGGTTATGCCCTGCTCGCCGCGGTCCTCGCCGTGGTCGTGGTTCTGTCCGCAGCCATCTACGTCGGCGTCGCGGCCGACGACGGCAGCGGCGCCAGGACCGACGTCGCCAGTGGCCGTACGTCGCACAACGCCGCCGCCCCCGCCTCCACCGGCACCTGGGTCGGCGCCTGGTCGGCCTCCCCCGCAGGAGCCGAGCCCGGCACGGAGCCGAGGGGACTGGCGGGCCGCTCGGTGCGCAACGTCGTGCACACGGCCGCCGGGGGTACGAGTGCCCGCATCACGCTGTCCAATCTCTACGGGCAGCAGCCGCTGGTCATCACGCACGCCACGATCGCCGTCGCCGCGACCGCGAACAACGCCGCCGCGACGGCCGACACCATGCGCCGCCTCACCTTCGGCGGCGCCACCGCGGTCGTGGTCCCGGCCGGCGGACAGGTGATGAGCGACGCCGTGCGCGTGCGCATCCCGCGCGGCGTGGACGTGCTCGTCACGACGTACTCGCCGAGCCCGTCCGGCCCGGTCACCTACCACCCGCGCGCCCAGCAGATCTCGTACGTGGCCGAAGGTGACCGCACGGAGGACGTGAGCTCCTCCTCGTACACCGAACAGAGTCCGTACTGGCGCTACTTGACCGCGCTGGACGTGCTCAGCGACGAGGCCACGGGCACCGTCGTCGTCCTCGGCGACTCGCTCACCGACGGCATCACCTCGACCGTCGGGGCCAACCGCCGCTGGACGGACGTCCTTTCGGACCGGCTCCGCGCCAGTGCCGGATCCGGCGAAACGCCCCGCTACAGCGTCGTCAACCAGGGCATCAGCGGAAACCAGATCCTCGCCGCGGGATTCGGCCGACCGGCCGACAACCCCAGCGGGCTGAGCCGGTTCGGACGCGACGTGCTCGACCGTACGAACGTCAAGGCCGTCGTCATCGACCTCGGCGTCAACGACATCCTGCGCAACCCGGAACCGGTCGATCCGCGCACCGTCACCGACGGCCTGCGGACCCTGGTACGGCAGGCGCACGCCCGCGGACTGCGGGTCGTCGGCGCCACGCTGATGCCCTTCCAGGGGCACCGCGGATCCACGGAGGCGCGGGAAGCCGTACGCCAGGCCGTGAACGCCGAGATCCGGGCCGGGAAGGTGTACGACGCCGTCGTCGACTTCGACGCGGCCCTGCGGGACCCGTACAACCCGCGTCGGCTGCGCGCCGACTACGACTCGGGCGACCACCTGCACCCCAGCGACAAGGGGTTCCGGCGGATGGCCGACGCGTTCGACCTGAAGGAACTGAAGGGCTCGGCTCCGGCGGAGCTGTGACCGCCGGGGGCCGGCGGCACGCGGAGGCACGCGGAGGCACGCGGAGGCACGCGGAGGATCAACGGCCCCGGGCGCCACCGGAGTCCAGCGGCTCAGCAGGTCGGTGGTTCAGCGGCTCAGCGGCTCAGCAGGTCGCCACTTCAGTGGTTCAGCGATTCAGTAGTCGCCGTCGCGTCGCCGCAGGCGGTCCTCCCGGCGTTCCCGGTGCCGGTCCCTGCGGTCCTCATGACGCCGGAGGCGCTCCTCGTGCCGCTCGCGACGGTCCTCATGGCGGTCCCGGATCAGATCGCGGACATCGTCGAGCGCGTCGAACGCGTCACCGAGGCCCCGGTCCTGTGAACCCTCCAGCTCCTTGCGGGCCTCGCGGCGCTCCAGCTTCTCCTGGCGCCGCTCCTCCTTGAGACGCTGGCGCTCGGCACGGGTGACCTTGCGCTCGACACCGACACCTCCCCAGAAGGCGAAGCCGGTGATGATCACGCGGGGCGCCCCGGGATCGCCCGCCCGGTCCGACTCACGGTGGTCGAAGCCGCCCATGATGCCGATACCGCGGACGACGACCTCGACGCCGGGCGGCACGATCACGTTCATCCCGCCCATGACCGCGACGCAGTTGATGACGACCTCGCGGTCCGCGAAGTTCGCCTCGCGCAGATCGATCTCACCACCGCCCATGAAGGCGAAGGTGTTGAAGCGCCTCGGCACCGTCCAGCGGCCCTTGCGCTCGAACCCGGACAGGATCGCCACGCCCCACGAGGACGAGCCCTCGCCGCCGACGATCCGGGAACCCCAACTCCCGTCATCCACCGGCTGCTTGACCATGGAGACGCGGGCGGTCACGGCCGCGCCCGGCAGATCGCGGGTGATCGGCGCCAACTCCCCGTACGTACGGGCCGCGTACGTCGCCTCCAGCCGCTCCTCGAACTCCTCCATGTCGAGGCGACCCTCCGCGAGGGCGTCCCTCAGCTGCTCGGTGACTCGTTCACGATCGGCGTCGGAGGCGCGCAGCTCCGGGAGTTCGTCGTCGGTCATGGACGCCAGCCTACGAGTTCCCCCGCCCGTGGGCCATCCGGCCCGCCCTTCCGGCCGGCCTCCGTCCACGGGCCGCCCGCCCGGCCACGGGACCGCCTTCCCGACCGCGAAACCCGTCTTCCCGGCCACGAACCCGCCTTCCGGCTACGAACCCGTCTTCCCGGCGTACATGCGGCTGATGACCGCCTCGATGTCCGGCTCCCGCACCGAGAGGTCCACCAGCGGGTACTCCGCGGCGATCCGCGCCACCAGCGGGGCCGCCGACCGGGCGGCGGGGAAGGCCAGCCACTGCCGCGGCCCCTCCACCTTCACCACCCGCGCCGACTCCACCTGGATCGGCGGCAGTTCCCGCTCCAGGTCCACGACCAGGGTCCGCTCGCTCTCCCCCACCTCGTGCAGCCCGCTCAGCGGACCGTCGTACATCAGCCGCCCGTGGTCGATGACCATCACCCGTCGGCACAACTGCTCTATGTCGGTGAGGTCATGGGTGGTGAGCAGGACCGTCGTGCCGCGCTCCGCGTTCAGGTCCCGCAGGAACTCCCGGACCCGCACCTTGCTGACCACGTCGAGCCCGATCGTCGGCTCGTCGAGGTAGAGCACCTCGGGGTCGTGCAGCAGGGCCGCCGCGATGTCGCCGCGCATCCGCTGCCCCAGCGACAGTTGCCGCACGGGTACGTCCAACAGGGCGCCGAGTTCCAGGAGTTCGACACAACGGTCGAGGTTGTCCCTGAAACGCGCGTCCGGGATGCGGTACATGCGATGCATCAGCCGGTAGGAATCGATCAGCGGAAGGTCCCACCACAGCGTCGTACGCTGCCCGAACACGACCCCGATCCGGCGCGCCACCCGGGTCCGCTCGCGCGACGGGTCGAGGCCCGCGACCCGCAGCCGGCCGGCGGACGGGGTGAGGATGCCGGTGAGCATCTTGATGGTGGTCGACTTGCCGGCGCCGTTCGGACCGATGTAGCCGACCATCTCACCGCGCGCCACGGTGAAGGAGATCGAGTCGACGGCCCGCACCTGCCGCCGCTCGCCGCGCAGGAAACCCGTCCTCTTGCGCACGTCGAAGACCTTCTCGACACCGTCGAGCTCGATGAAACCGGCCTCGGAGCCCGCCGCCCCGCCCCCGGAGGCGCACTCGCTGTTCTCGGCGATGGCCACGACCATTCCCCTAACTTCCCGTACTCCGGTACGCGCGCAGCCCCGCGCGCCAGGCGAACCCGGCCGGCACACAGCAGCACGCCGCCACGAGCGGTGGTGTGAACGCGACCCACGTCGGCAGGTCGAGCGGATAGGGCCGCCCCAGCACGTACAGCGCGGGCAGCCAGTTGACGAAGGCGAGCGGGAGGACGAAGGTCACCCCGCGCAGCAGGTCCTTGGAGAAGACCGTCGGCGGGTACTGCAGCAGCGTATTGCCGCCGTACGTGAAGGAGTTCTGCACCTCCGAGGCGTCCTGCGCGACGAACTGGAAGGCCGCGCCCGCGACGAACACCGCCGAGAAGATCGCTGCCCCGCTCAGCAGCGCCATCGGGATCACCAGCACCTTGAGCGGCGTCCAGTGGATGTCGAGGACCACGAGGGCGTATCCGAGGACGAGCAGCCCCTGGGTGATACGGCCGAGGCGGCGCAGCGCGAAGCGGTCCGCCGCGACCTGCGCGATCACGGGCACGGGACGCACCAGGAGCGTGTCGAACGTGCCGTCGCGCACCCGGCGCCCGAGCCGGTCCATCGAGCCGAGCCCGAGGTCCGCCAGCCCGAAGGCGGTGCCGGACAGCCCGTAGAGCAGCGCGACCTCGGGCAGGCTGTAGCCGCCGAGCCGGTCGACCCGCGAGAACATCAGCAGGATCGCCACGAAGTCGAGGGCGGTCGCCGCGAAGTTCCCGAACGCGGTCATCGCGAAGGACGCCCGGTAGGCCATCGTGGAACGGATCCACATCGCGCTGATCAGCCGGTAGGCGCGCAGCCCGTCCCGCAGCCGCTCGTACGCCCCCTGCCGCTCGAAGGGAAGCGCGTCCGCCGCGCGGGCCGCCTCGCGCACCGGCGCGGCCACGGCCCGCGTCCCCCGCTCCGCCGAATCAGCCACCCTGGACCACCACCCTGCGCGTCGCCACCGACTGGACCAGCCGCCCGGCCGCGAGCAGCCCGAGGGCCCAGGCGCCCTGCGTCACGTACGTGCCCAGCGGATCGGCCGTACCGAGCAGGACGTCCACGGGCGCCTGGATCAGCGCCGACCAGGGCAGCGTCCGTACGACCTCGCCGAGGGCGCCCGGGAAGACGTTCAGCGGCAGCAGCATCCCCGAGCAGAAGATCCCCGCGATGGAGGTCAGCTGCGCCACCCCCGCGCCGTCGAGCAGCCAGAACGCCGACAGCGCCACCAGGTAGCGGATCGAGAACCCGACGACCACCCCGAGAGCGACCGCGACCAGGAAGGCGAGCCAGGTCAGCGGATCCGAGGGCAGCGCCAGGTCGAACACGAGCGCCCCGAAGAGGAGCGGGACCACTCCGCGGCCCAGCAGGTGGAACAGCGCCCGGCCCACGTCCTGGGCGAGCCACCACATCTGGAGGTCGGCCGGCCGGTACAGGTCGATCGCGATGTCACCCGTACGGATGCGCTCGATCAGTTCGTCCTCGAAACCGCCGCCCATCATCGCGACCACCATCAGCAGCGCCTGGCTGAGCCACACATAACTGAGCGCCTGCGCCTCGTCGTAGCCACCGAGATGCGGCTTGACGTCCCACAACGCGATGAACAGGTACGCCAGGATCAGCCCGAAGACGGTGTTGGTGAAGACCCCCGCCGCGGTGGCGACCCGATAGGTGGCGTAACGCCGGAACCCGCTTCCCGCGACAGCCGCGTACAACCGCGCCGTGCCCACAACCCGTCCCTTTCCCCAGCGTTGAGCCAAAGCGCAAGAGCCTAGCCCCGGTCCGGCGCGGCCCGCCAGGCATTTTCCGGCGCGACGCGTGCCGGGATCGAGTAACGGAACAACTGGTGCGAGAGTCTTCGATAAAGGGGCGCATCAGGCGTACGAGGGCATATGTGAACGTACGACGCGAAACAGGAGTTCGGCGAACAGATGAGCGACGAGCCGCAGCAGCGCAGCCAGGGCTGGGCACCCAGGGAACCGGAGGCGGGCCCCCGCCAGGCCCCGGCCTCCGCTGCGGGCCGGCCGACAGGGCCACGGACCGGACCGCAGACGGGACCGCAGTCAGGACTGCCGTCAGGACCGGAGGCGGAGCCGCCGAGCGGACAGCCGAGCGGGCCGGGCACGCCCGGCACGAAACGGAACCCGCAGCAGAGGCCGAAGCGGAAACAGCGGCCGAAGCGGACCGGCCTGCGCAGGCTCGTCCCGACCTGGCGCATGCTGCTCGGCACGATCCTCGGCGCGGTCCTGCTCCTGACCGGCCTCTTCGCGCTCGGCTACTTCCTCGTCAGGATCCCGTCCGCGAACGCCTCCGCGATCAAACAGAGCAACGTCTACCTCTACGCCGACGGCACCCAGCTCGCCCGCGACGGTGACGTCAACCGCGAGAACGTCTCACTCGCGCAGATCTCCAAGGACGCCCAGCACGCCACCCTCGCCGCCGAGGACCGCGACTTCTACAGCGAATCCGCCATCGACCCCAAGGCGATGATCCGCGCCGCCTGGAACACGGTCACCGGCAAGGGCAGACAGTCCGGCTCGACGATCACCCAGCAGTACGTGAAGAACTACTACCTGGGCCAGGAGCAGACGGTCACCCGGAAGGTGAAGGAGTTCTTCATCTCCATCAAGCTCGACCGGGAGAAGAGCAAGGACGACATCCTGGAGGGCTACCTCAACACCAGCTACTACGGCCGCAACGCCTACGGAATCCAGGCCTCGGCCCAGGCCTACTACGGCGTGAACGCCAGGGACCTGACCGTCGGCCAGGGCGCCTACCTCGCCGCCCTGCTCAACGCGCCCAGCGCGTACGACGTGATCGCGCACCCCGAGAACAAGGCCGCGGCCCTCGCCCGCTGGAACTACGTCCTCGACGGCATGGTCAAGCAGAAGTGGCTGACCCGGGCCGCACGCGACCGGGTCGCCTTCCCGACGCCCCGGCAGGCCAAGGGCTCGGCAGGCCTGTCGGGCCAGCGCGGCTATCTCGTCCAGGCCGTCAACGACTACCTGATCTCGAACAGGATCCTCGACGAGGACACCCTCACCCGCGGCGGCTACCGCGTCACCACCACCCTCCAGAAATCCAAGCAGGACGCCTTCGTACGGGCCGTGAACGACCAGGTGATGGACCAGCTCGACAAGAAGGACCGCAAGGCCGACACCTACGTCCGCGCCGGCGGCGTCGCCATCGACCCGTCCAGCGGCAAGGTCCTCGCGATGTACGGCGGCATCGACTACACCAAGCAGTACGTCAACAACGCCACCCGACGCGACTACCAGGTCGGCTCCACCTTCAAGCCGTTCGTCTTCGCCTCGGCCGTCCAGAACGGCTCGGTGACCCAGGACGGCCGCACCATCACCCCGAACACCGTCTACGACGGTACCGACCAGCGGCCCGTGCAGGGCTGGTCCGGCGGCTCGTACGCGCCGGAGAACGAGGACGGCGCCTCGTACGGGGACATCAGCGTCCGCACCGCCACCGACAGGTCGGTCAACTCGGTGTACGCGCAGATGGCCGTCGACGCCGGCCCCGCCCATGTGGAGAAGACCGCCGTGGCCCTCGGCCTCCCGGCCGACACCCCCGACCTGACCGCCTCCCCCTCCATCGCGCTCGGCCCGGCCACCGCCAGCGTCCTCGACATGACGGAGGCGTACGCCACGCTCGCCAACCACGGCAGCCACGGGACGTACACGCTCGTCGCGAAGGTCACCAAGGACGGCGCTGAGGATGTGCGGCTGCCGGTCCAGGAAACCCGGCAGGTGGTGAGCCGCGAGGCCGCCGACACGACGACCTCCATGCTCCAGAGCGTCGTCGACGGCGGAACCGGACAGGCCGCGCAGGACGCCGGCCGGCCCGCCGCGGGCAAGACCGGCACGGCGGAGGAGGACACCGCCGCCTGGTTCGCGGGCTACACCCCCGAGCTCGCCACCGTCGTCTCCGTGATGGGCCAGGACCCCGAGACCGGCGCCCACAAGTCCCTGTACGGCGCCCTCGGACAGGGCCGCGTCAACGGCGGCGGCTACCCCGCCCAGATCTGGGCCCAGTTCACCCAGGACGCCCTCGACGGAACGGAGGCCTCGGACTTCGACCTCCAGCTCCAGCCGGGCGCCGAGGAACCCGACGACACCGAGTACGACCCCGGCGATCCGGCCGCCACCGGCGGCCAGGACACCGCCGGCACCACGGACGGCGGCCAGGACGGGACCGGGACCCAGGGCGGCGCCAACGGCAGCAGGCCGTCGTCGGGGAACGGCCGGACACCGGGCCGGACGACGGCCCGGCCCCACACCGGGCCCCACGGCCGGACCGACGGCGGCACCGGCGCCTCCGGCACGACCACGACCGGCGGCACCACGACCGGCGGCACCACCCGATCCCCCACGAACGGCGGCGGCGCCACCGGCGGGGCCACGGAGGGCTGGCCCACGGGCACGACGGCCGGCCTGGACCCGCTGAGCGGGCTCACGTCGAGAAGGCACTGACCGGAAAGCACTGACCGGGCGGCTCACCAGGCCGGATCCTCGAACTCTGCGGCTCAGGCCTCGCGACTCAGGTCCCGGAACTCGGATCCCCGGATTCGGATCCCGGGACTCGGACCCCGGGATTCGGACCCCGGGATTCGGACCCCGGGATTCGGACCCCGGGATTCGGACCCCGGACTCAGATCCCGAGGTCCTTGATGATCTTCGCCACGTGCCCGGTCGCCTTCACGTTGTACAGCGCCCGCTCGACCTTGCCCTCCTCGTCCACGACCACCGTGGAGCGGATGACACCGACGACCGTCTTGCCGTACAGCTTCTTCTCGCCGAAGGCCCCGTACGCCTCCAGGACCGACTTGTCGGTGTCTCCGACCAGGGTGACCTTCAGGGACTCCTTCTCGCGGAACTTCGCGAGCTTCTCGGGCTTGTCCGGGGAGACACCGATGACGTCGTAACCGGCGCCCGCCAGCAGGTCGAGGTTGTCCGTGAAGTCGCAGGCCTGCTTCGTGCAGCCGGGAGTGAGGGCCGCCGGGTAGAAGTACACGATGACCTTGCGGCCCTTGTGATCGGCGAGGGAGACCTCGTTGCCGTCGGCGTCGGGCAGGGTGAAGGCGGGGGCGGTGTCGCCGGGCTGGAGTCGCTCGCTCATCGGAACCTCACGTGGCCAGGGGGATGGAACGGATACGGAACGAGCGTAATGGGGGGTGCCGAGGGGTGCGGTCCGGTCCGAACTGACAGACTGTCCGAATCAGGGAGTCACTACACGACCACGGAGGCAGCGCGGTGTCGGATACGTCGAGAACGCCGGATACCAGGACTCCGGCGCAGATCGAGGCGGACATCAAGCACCGCCGCACAACACTCGCCGACACGCTCGACGAGATCGGCGTACGGGTGCACCCGAAGACGATCGTCGGAGACGCCAAGGCCAAGGTCGCCTCGAACATCGACCACACACTGGGACGCGCCTACGTGGGCGTCAACCGCGTCGTCGGCGATGTGAAGGGGCAGTTCGTCACCGAGGAGGGCGCGCCCCGGCTGGAGCGCATCATCCCGGCGGCTCTGGTCGCGGTGGGCCTCGTCGGGCTGCTCGTTGTGGGCACGCGGCGCCGCAAGCACTGACCCACCCGCCTACGAAACCGGCCGGGACAGGTAGGTTCGGAGCGTGAGCGCCAATCGTGAAACGCACAGCACCCATGACGACAAGCTGCCCATCCGGATGCTGCACGACCGCGTGCTGGTACGGCAGGACGCCGCCGAGGGCGAGCGGCGCTCCGGCGGCGGCATCCTGATCCCCGCGACGGCGGCGGTCGGCCGTCGCCTCGCCTGGGCCGACGTCGTCGCGGTCGGGCAGAACGTCCGTACGGTGGAACCGGGCGACCGGGTTCTCTACGACCCCGAGGACCGTGCCGAGGTCGAGGTGCGCGGGACCGCCTACGTGCTGATGCGCGAGCGGGATCTGCACGCCGTGGCCGCGGACCGCTTCGAAGGGTCCGAGGACTCGACCGGCCTGTATTTGTAGGGCATACGCCACCCGAAGGGGCCGGTGACCATGGTCACCGGCCCCTTTGCCATTCGTTTGCTACGGTGGATGGACCCCCGACGAGACGCGCCGTACCGGGCTGGGCAAAGACGACGCACCACCGTCTCAAGCCGTCGTCCCCCGGAGGTGCCTCCCATGGCCTGGGTCCTGCTCGTCGTCGCCGGTCTGCTCGAAGTGGGCTGGTCGATCGGCATGAAGTACACCGAGGGCTTCACCCGCCCGGTCCCGAGCGTGCTCACCGCCGCCGGGATCGTCGCGAGCATGGTCCTGCTGTCCCAGGCGGCCAAGTCACTCCCGATCGGCACCGCCTACGGCGTCTGGGTCGGCATCGGCGCGGCCGGCGCGGCCATCCTCGGCATGACCACCCTCGGCGAACCGGCCACAGCCGCCCGCGTGTTCTTCGTGTGCCTGCTCCTGGTGTCGGTGGTGGGATTGAAGGCGACGTCGGGGCACTGAGCCACACTCCGCACCCGCGCCGGAACGGCCACGACAGGACCCAACTGCACAGAGCCCTCACGGAAGTCGGAGTGCCGTACACAGGACGACCGCCGGGAAGACCTGCGACACCCGTGCCCGAACTGCCACGCGCCGACGGATATAGCTGGTGCCGGCAGAAGGAAAGGCCGCCGCTCGCCGTACAGCCGCCGCTCGCCGTACACTTGCACCCGCCCGCCACTCTCGACGACGGGCAGGCCTGCGGCCTTGGCGGAACGGCAGACGCCTCGCGTTTAGGGCGCGATGGGAGAAATCCCGTGAGGGTTCGAATCCCTCAGGCCGCACTCACCTTCACTTGCAAGGTCCGGCTTGCGACTTCGGCAAGCCGGACCTTGCGAGTACGTGGTGCGTACCCCTCAGCCCAACAACTCCCGCACCACCGGCGCCAGTGCCCGGAACGCCTTGCCCCGGTGGCTGATCGCGTTCTTCTCCGCGGGGGTCAGTTCCGCGCAGGTTCGGGTGTGGCCGTCGGGCTGGAGGATCGGGTCGTAGCCGAAGCCGTTCGTGCCGGCGGGGATGTGCCGCAGGGTGCCGCGGAGTTGGCCCTCCACCACGCGTTCGGTGCCGTCCGGCAGAGCGAGCGCCGCCGCGCAGGCGAAGTGGGCGCCCCGGTGCGGGGCGTCGATGTCGGAGAGCTGGGCGAGGAGCAGGTCCAGGTTGGCCCGGTCGTCTCCGTGGCGGCCGGCCCAGCGGGCGGAGAAGATTCCGGGCGCGCCGTTGAGGACGTCGACGCACAGGCCCGAGTCGTCGGCGACGGCGGGCAGGCCGGTGGCCTGCGCCAGCGCGTGGGCCTTCAGCAGGGCGTTCTCGGCGAAGGTGACGCCCGTTTCCTTGACGTCGGGGATGTCGGGATAGGCGTCCGCGCCGACGAGTTCATGGGTGAGCCCTGCGTCGGCGAGGATCGCCGTCAACTCGGTGAGCTTGCCGGCGTTGCGGGTGGCGAGGATCAGGCGGGTCATGGTCGCCAGTATCTCCGAGTCCGCACCCGGATCCGGCCCCTGCCCGGTCCCGAGCCGGGCCCCGGCCGTGATCCGACGCCCGGTCAGGTCCCGAATCGGACCGCCTGTCAGGTCCCGGGTCGGGTCCCAGGTCGGGTCCCGGGTCGGGTCCCAGGTCCGGGCCTTCCGGTCCGGTCGGTCCCGTCGGTCCCGCTACGGCGTGCACACCTTCGTCAGTTCGCCCGCGGCGGCCGTGACGGGGCTGATGTCGGGGGTGTTGTCGCCGTTCTTGACGGCTGTGCGGACGTTGCCGACGGCCTTGTCGAGGTCGTCGACCGCCTTGTTGACGTCGGCGTTGTCGGTCTTGTCGCCGATCTTGTCGAGGTTGTTCTCTATGGAGTTGAGGGACGCGTCGGTCTGCGTCGGGTCGTTCGCCGCGTTCTCGACGGCCTGCTGGAGCGCGGTGACGCTGTCGGCTATCGAGTCGGCGGCCTGTACGCAGTCGAGCGCCTTGCCGACCGCGTCGCAGCCGACGGCCGCCGGCAGGACGAAGAGTGCGGCGGCGACGGCGAGTGCGGCGGTACGACGACGAGTGCGGTGGCGCGCGGCCATGGAACGGTCCCTCCCCGTGGGCATGGTGTGATGCGGCCGTGTCGGCGAACCGCACCAGCCGGCTGAACGGTCGGCCAGGTCGGCCCGACCTGGCCGGCGGGCGCACGGCTGGACCGTACGCCCGTACCCATAAGAACGCGAGGGCTTAACCCGCGGTTGCCTCACCCGTCGTTTCGAGTACCGCGCGCTGGATCGCGGCGAGTTCGTCGCAGCCGCCGACGGCCAGGTCCAGCAGGGCGTTGAGCTCCTTGCGGTCGAAGGGCTCGGCCTCGGCGGTGCCCTGGACCTCGACGAAGCGGCCGTCGCCGGTGCAGACGACGTTCATGTCGGTGTCGGCCCTGACGTCCTCCTCGTAGCAGAGGTCGAGGAGGGGGACGCCGCCGACGATGCCGACGGAGACGGCCGAGACGGTGCCGACGAGCGGCTTGCGGCCGGCCCTGATGAGCTTCTTGCCCTGGGCCCAGGTGACGGCGTCGGCCAGGGCGACGTACGCGCCGGTGATGGCCGCGGTGCGGGTGCCGCCGTCGGCCTGGAGGACGTCGCAGTCGAGGACGATGGTGTTCTCGCCGAGTGCCTTGTAGTCGATGACGGCGCGCAGCGAGCGGCCGATGAGGCGGCTGATCTCGTGGGTGCGGCCGCCGATCTTGCCGCGGACGGACTCGCGGTCGCCGCGGGTGTTGGTGGCGCGGGGCAGCATGGAGTATTCGGCGGTGACCCAGCCCTCGCCGCTGCCCTTGCGCCAGCGCGGGACGCCTTCGGTGACGGAGGCCGTGCAGAAGACCTTGGTGTCGCCGAAGGAGACGAGGACGGAGCCCTCGGCGTGCTTGCTCCAGCCGCGCTGGATGGTGATGGGGCGCAGCTGTTCGGGGGTGCGGCCGTCGATTCGAGACATGCCGTCGAGCCTATCCGTACAAGGGTGAGGGGCTGCCCGCCGGTGGCGGAAACAGCCCCTCACGGGTGAGCCGGGACTCCTGGAGCGGTGTGCGGCTCGTGGGGAGCCGGGGTGGCTTCAGGTGGTCCCGTCGCTCACATCATGTCTTCGATCTCGCCCGCGATGGGGTCGGCGTCGGTGCCGATGACGACCTGGATGGCGGTGCCCATCCTGACGACTCCGTGTGCGCCTGCGGCCTTCAGGGCGGCCTCGTTCACCAGGTCGGGGTTGGTGACCTCGGTGCGGAGCCGGGTGATACAGCCCTCGACCTCTTCGATGTTGTCGATGCCGCCGAGCCCGGCGACGATCTTCTCAGCCTTCGTGGCCATGTCCTACTCCCTGATCAAGAACCGCTTTTTCGCAGTAACCCACAGTTGGCCCATCTTCGCGAGCGGTCATGTCGTGGGTGCCCAAGGATGGCGATCACGACAGAGCGACGCGTCGTCAACTGGTCTACACCAGTCGGCGGGCCGTCGCCAAACCGGCTCGGCCCGGAGGACGCCCATGAGTGCTGTCAGCGCCGTCCCGCCAGCGCGCGCCCGCTGGAACAAGGCCTTCCAGGGGCTGCAGAAGATGGGCCGCAGCCTGCAGTTGCCGATCGCCGTGCTGCCGGCCGCCGGCATCCTCAACCGGCTGGGGCAGCCGGACGTGTTCGGCGCGGACGGGCTGGGCTGGGACAACCTCTCCAGGGTGATGGGGGCGGCGGGCGGCGCGCTGCTTGACGGTCAGCTCGGGCTGCCGATGCTGTTCTGTGTCGGCGTGGCGATCGGCATGGCGAAGAAGGCGGACGGTTCCACGGCGCTGGCGGCGGTCGTGGGATTCCTCGTCTACTACAACGTGCTGCGGGCGTTCCCGGAGACCTGTCCGGGCGGGAGCGTCAAGATCAAGCTGGGGTGCCAGCTTGAGGACAACTCCGTCGTGGAGTTCACCTACCAGAATCCCGGGGTGTTCGGCGGGATCGTCATCGGGCTGCTGTCGGCGTACTTCTGGAAGCGCTACCACCGGACGAAGCTGGTGGACTGGCTCGGCTTCTTCAACGGGCGCCGGCTGGTGCCGATCATCATGGCGTTCGTGGCCGCCGCGTTCGCCTCGCTGTGCGTGTGGGTCTGGCCTCCGATCGGGTCGGGGCTGGAGAACTTCAGCGACTGGCTGGTGGGGCTGGGGGCGTGGGGCGCGGGCGTGTTCGGGCTGGCCAACCGGGCTCTGCTGGTGATCGGGCTGCACCAGTTCCTGAACGTGCCCATCTGGTTCCAGTTCGGCAGTTACACGAAGCCGGACGGTCAGGTCGTGCACGGTGACATCAACATGTTCCTGGCGGGCGATCCGAACGCGGGGCAGTTCCTCTCGGGCTTCTTCCCGATCATGATGTTCGCGCTGCCGGCGGCCGCGCTGGCGATGACGCACTGCGCGAAGCCGCATCGCCGCAAGGAGATCGGCGGTCTGATGCTGTCGGTGGCGCTGACGTCGTTCGTCACCGGGATCACCGAGCCGATCGAGTACTCGTTCCTGTTCATCGCGCCGCTGCTGTTCGCGGTGCACGCGGTGCTGACCGGCGTTTCCATGGCGGCGACGTGGGGGCTGGGGGTGCATGACGGTTTCAGTTTCTCGGCGGGTCTGATCGACTACGTCATCAACTGGAACCTGGCGACCAAGCCGTGGGCGATCGTGCCGATCGGGCTGTGCTTCGGTGCCGTGTACTACGCGATCTTCCGGTTCGCGATCACGAAGTTCGATCTGAAGACTCCGGGGCGGGAGCCCGAGGAGGACGTGGAGGACACCACTAAGGCGTAGACCTCTGGAACCTCCGCCAGGCCGGAGGCCGCCTCGGCGCGGACCGCTCCACGAAGGGCCCCTGGACCAGCCGGTCCGGGGGCCCTTCCGCATGCCCGGAACCGGTTGTTCCCGTTATGGCCGAGACCACAAAATTCGAGGGTTCCTTATCCAGCCTTCACCGTGCTAGAAACAGGTCTACACCACTGGTGGTGTAGACCACATGGTCGCTGCCGACCCTGTCATACCTTCCCCGTCCCCCGGCAGCGCCCAGCGCATGGAGGAACTATGAGCACCGCCACCGTCCCGGCGGCACCCCCGAAGAAGCGGGGATCCGGCCTGTTCCAGGGCCTGCAGAAGATCGGCCGCAGTCTGCAGCTGCCGATCGCCGTGCTTCCGGCGGCGGGCATCCTGCTGCGCCTGGGAGTGCCGGACATCGCACAGAAGCTGCACCTGCCCGACAAGGTCACGGAGGTGTTCGCCACCGCCGGTCACGCGATCTTCGACAACCTGCCGATGCTGTTCTGCATCGGTGTCGCGATCGGCTTCGCCAAGAAGGCGGACGGCTCCACCGCGCTCGCGGCCCTGGTCGGCTTCCTGGTCTACAGCAAGGTGCTCGAGGCTTTCCCGGTCACCGAGGCGAAGATCCAGAAGGGCGCCGACATAGCGGCGACCTACAACAACCCCGGTGTCCTCGGCGGCATCATCATGGGTCTGCTGTCCGCCGTGCTGTGGCAGCGCTACCACCGCAAGCAACTGGTGGACTGGCTCGGCTTCTTCAACGGCCGCCGTCTGGTTCCGATCATCATGGCGTTCGTCGGAACGGTCTTGGGCGTCTTCTTCGGCCTGGTGTGGGAGCCGATCGGTGAGGGCATCTCCAACTTCGGCGAGTGGATCACCGGTCTCGGCACGGTCGGCGCCGGCCTGTTCGGTCTCATCAACCGCGCGCTCATTCCGGTCGGCATGCACCAGTTCGTGAACGCCGTGTCCTGGTTCCAGATCGGCGACTTCAAGGACTCCGCGGGCGTGGTCGTCCACGGTGACCTCAACCGGTTCTTCGCCGGTGACCCGAGCGCCGGAATGTTCATGTCGGGCTTCTTCCCCATCATGATGTTCGGTCTGCCGGCCGCCGCGATCGCCATCGCGCACTCCGCCCGCCCCGAGCGCCGCAAGGCCGTGATGGGCATGATGATCTCGCTGGCGCTGACCTCGTTCGTGACGGGTGTGACCGAGCCGATCGAGTTCTCGTTCATGTTCATCGCCCCGCTGCTGTACGCGATCCACGCGGTGCTGACCGCCCTGTCCCTGGCGGTCACCTGGGCGCTCGGTGTCCACGCGGGCTTCACGTTCTCCGCGGGCTTCATCGACTACGCGCTGAACTGGAACCTGGCCACCAAGCCCTGGCTGATCATCCCCATCGGCCTGGTGTTCGCCGCGATCTACTACGTGGTCTTCCGCTTCGCGATCATCAAGTTCAACCTCCCCACCCCTGGCCGTGAGCCCGAGGAGGAGATCGAGGACCTCACGAAGGCGTGAGCCGTCCCCGCCTGCGTCCGAAGGCCCCCGGAACCACCTGGTTCCGGGGGCCTTCGCGTACGCGGACGGCGTCAGATCTCGTACTCGGCCCCCGGCGCCGCCAGTTCCACCGGACCGGTGTACGCCGAGCGGGCGTCCGTCAGGTTGGTGCGGGCGTCCGTCCACGGGGGGATGTGGGTGAGGACGAGGCGGCGGGCGCCGGCGCGGGCGGCGGTCTCGCCGGCCTGGAGGCCGTTGAGGTGGAGGCCCGGGATGTCCTCCTTGCCGTGGGTGAACGCGGCCTCGCACAGGAACAGGTCCGTGTCGCGGGCGAGTTCGTCCAGGCTCTCGGTCACCCCGGTGTCCCCGGAGTACGTCAGTGACCTTCCGCCGTGCTCCACCCGGATGCCGTACGCCTCGACGGGGTGGCTCACCCGCTCCGTGTGGAGGGTGAACGGGCCGACCTCGAACGTGCCCGGCTTGACCGTGTGGAAGTCGAAGACCTCGCTCATCGAGGACGCGGACGGCGTGTCGGCGTACGCGGTGGTCAGGCGGTGCTCCGTTCCCTCGGGTCCGTAGACGGGGATCGGGTCGCAGCGGCCGCCGTCGTGGCGGTAGTACCGCGCGACGAAGTACGCGCACATGTCGATGCAGTGGTCGGCGTGCAGATGGCTGAGGAAGATCGCGTCGAGGTCGTAGAGACCGCAGTGGCGCTGCAGCTCGCCCAGGGCACCGTTGCCCATGTCGAGGAGCAGCCGGAAGCCGTCGGCCTCTACGAGGTAGCTCGAACAGGCCGATTCCGCGGACGGGAACGACCCCGAGCAGCCGACGACGGTGAGCTTCATAAGAGCTGGAACCTCCGCGCTGGCAGGAAGTGCAGAGAGAGTGGATGCGGGGTGCAGGTACTCGGTTGCAGATACGGGAACGGGGGTCGTGCGGTCCGTCGAGCGTAAGGCGCAAAAGGGCCGGTCGCTCCTCCACCTGGGGCTGTTGTGGGCGAACTCACCTGTGCTGTCACCGGTTCGGATGGACCTTGGGGCGCCGAGGGTCACCGCAGGGCGGGCGGGGGCACATGCGCGCCGGTACCTTCTCTGCTATGGACACATCCTGGTGGCTCGCGTTGGCGGCGGTCGTTCTGCTCGCGCTGGTCGCGACGCTGGTGGACGGCTGGGGGCGCCGCGGGCGCCGTCCGGCCGGCCGGACGCGTCCGCCGGGGCGCCCCCGCGGACCCCGCCGGGGTACGACGCGGCGCGGCGGGCCGGTTCCGAGGGCGGCGGAGATCTGGTGGGCGAACGTCCCCTACGAGGACGGGCCGGGGGCCAAGGACCGGCCGTGCCTGGTGCTGGTGGTGCGCGGCAGGCGGGCGACCGTCGCGAAGATCACCAGCAAGTACCACGACGAGCGGCCCGGGGTGATCCCGCTGCCCCCGGGGGCCGTGGGGGACGCCCACGGGCGGCCGAGCTTCCTGGAGACGGACGAACTGCGCGAAGTACCGGTCGGTGACTTCCGGCGGCGGATCGGCGTGGTGGATCCGGTCCTGTGGGACCAGGTCCGGTACCTGGCGCGCTGAGCCCGCCGGATCCGCTGCCTGGCGCGCCGAGCCCGGCCCCGAGCACTGGAGAGCACTGGAGTCCGGCCCGGAGCCCGGCACCGTGGTCCGTGGTCCGTCGTCCGGAGTCCCGGAGGCACTTCTCGGTGGTGTGACAGAGCCGGAGGGCGCGGGACCGTGGATCGGTCCTCGCGCCCTCCGGCTCAGCCGGTCCGGTCCCCGGGGCTACGCCCAGAGCTGGCCCTGCAGTGTCTCGATTGCCTCTTCCGTCGTCGCCGCCGTGTAGACGCCCGTCGACAGGTACTTCCAGCCGCCGTCCGCGACCACGAAGACGATGTCGGCCGGCTCTCCCGCCTTGACGGCCTTGTTGCCGACGCCGATCGCGGCGTGCAGCGCGGCTCCGGTGGAGACGCCGGCGAAGATCCCCTCCTGCTGGAGGAGTTCCCGGGTGCGGGTGACCGCGTCCGCGGAGCCGACGGAGAAGCGGGTGGTGAGGACGGAGGCGTCGTACAGCTCCGGTACGAAGCCCTCGTCCAGGTTCCGCAGGCCGTAGACCAGGTCGTCGTAGCGCGGCTCCGCGGCGACGATCCTGATGTCCGGCTTGTGCTCGCGCAGGAAGCGTCCGACGCCCATCAGGGTGCCGGTGGTGCCGAGGCCCGCCACGAAGTGGGTGATGGACGGGAGGTCGGCGAGGATCTCCGGGCCCGTCGTGGCGTAGTGGGCGCCGGCGTTGTCCGGGTTGCCGTACTGGTAGAGCATGACCCAGTCCGGGTGCTGCGCCGAGAGTTCCTTGGCGACGCGGACGGCGGTGTTGGAGCCGCCGGCGGCCGGGCTGGGGATGATCTCGGCGCCCCACATGCCGAGCAGTTCACGGCGTTCATGCGAGGTGTTCTCGGGCATGACGCAGACCATGCGGTAGCCCTTGAGCTTGGCCGCCATGGCCAGCGAGATGCCGGTGTTGCCGCTGGTCGGCTCCAGGATCGTGCAGCCCGGTGTCAGACGGCCGTCCTTCTCCGCCTGCTCGATCATGTGGAGGGCCGGCCGGTCCTTGACCGAACCGGTCGGGTTGCGGTCCTCCAGCTTCGCCCAGATACGGACGTCCGCGGACGGCGAGAGTCGCGGCAGGCGTACCAGAGGGGTGTTGCCCACCGCGGCGAGCGGGGAGTCGTAGCGCATCGGAGACCAGCGGCCGATCAGGCCATGCCGCCGGCGACGGCCGGCAGGATCGTGACGTTGTCGCCGTCGGTCAGCTTGGTGTTGATGCCGTCGAGGAAGCGGACGTCCTCGTCGTTGAGGTAGACGTTGACGAAGCGGCGCAGTTCGCCACCGTCCACGATCCGGGCCCTGATGCCCGCGTGACGGGTGTCGAGGTCGGTGAACAGCTCGGCAAGGGTCGCCCCGCCGCCCTCTACGGCCTTCTCGCCGTTGGTGTAGGTGCGGAGGATGGTGGGGATGCGGACCTCGATGGCCATGGTTGCGGGCTCCTGTCGGAAGGAAAGTCAGGTCGGAAGACGCGCGGCGGCGCGGGAGGAGCAGGGGGTACGCCGGGTGCGGTGCCGCGGCTCTCGGCCGTACGGCGGCGGCAGGTCAGCGCGTACAGATGGCGCTCTGCAGCCTGCACAGGTCGACGTGCAGACGCGCCACGAGCAGCATGCCCGGCGTCTTGTCGTTCACGTCGTGGAGAACCATGGGCTCATCGTATCGATTCCCGGTACGGGGCCCGGAGTGTGATCTCGTATTCCGGACGCTTTTTGACCGGTGGGCGAGATCAGTAGCTCTCTACGACCTTGACCTCCTCCTCCGTGACCTCGCCTTCCACGATCCGGTACGAGCGGAACTGGAAGGGACCGGCGTCGTCGGTGTCCGCGGTGGAGACCAGGACGTAGTGGGCGCCGGGCTCGTTCGCGTACGCGAGGTCGGTGCGGGAGGGGTAGGCCTCGGTCGCGGTGTGCGAGTGGTAGATGACGACGGGCTCCTCGTCCCGGTCGTCCATCTCGCGGTAGAGCTTGAGCAGATCGCCGGAGTCGAACTCGTAGAACGTGGGCGAGCGGGCCGCGTTGAGCATCGGGATGAAGCGCTCGGGGCGGCCGGTGCCCGCGGGGCCCGCGACGACCCCGCACGCCTCGTCGGGGTGGTCCTGGCGGGCGTGCGCGACGATCTGGTCGAACAGGGCCTCGGTGATGGTCAGCATGCTGGTCAGGATAGACAGAAGGGCCGTCCCGTACCGAGGCGTGGTACGGGACGGCCCGTATGCCGGACGTCCTGAGCGGTGGCCGGGGCGGCCGGACGTCCGGGGGCGGTCAGCCGATCGTCTCGAACTCGGGTTCGCTGCGTTCGGTGACCTGCGGGTTGCGTGCCTTGAGGACCGCCCAGCCGATGGCCAGGGCGGCGGCCCAGACGGCCATCACGTAGAGGCAGATGCGGGACTCGGAGTCGTAGGCGATGAGGCCGGTGACGAAGAGGAGGAACACGACGGCGACCCAGCTGCACTTCGCGCCGCCCGGGGCGGGGAAGGACGAGGCGGGCAGCCGGCCGGCGTCGACCGCGCGGCGGTAGAGGATGTGGCTGACCAGGATCATCAGCCAGGTCCAGATGCCGGCCGCGGTGGCCACCGAGGTGACGTATCCGAAGGCCTTCTCGGGGACGACGTAGTTGAGGACCACGCCGATGCCCATGAAGAGCACGGAGACGGTGATGCCGAGCGCGGGCGTCTTGGTGGACGACAGCTTGCTGAAGACCCTCGGGGCCTCGCCGCTGTCGGCGAGGTTCCGCAGCATGCGGCCGGTGGAGTACATGCCCGAGTTGCAGGAGGACAGGGCGGCGGTGAGGACCACGAAGTTGACGATGCCCGCGCCGGCCGGGATGCCGATCTTGGCGAAGGCCTCGACGAAGGGGCTCACTCCTGGCGCGAACTCCGTCCACTTCACGACGCAGAGGATGACCGTGAGGGCACCGACGTAGAAGAGGGCGATGCGCCACGGGAGGGTGTTGATGGCCTTCGGGAGCGTCTTCTCGGGGTTCTCGGACTCGCCCGCCGTGACGCCGACGAGCTCGACGGCGAGGTAGGCGAACATGACGCCCTGGAGGGTCATCAGGGACGAGCCGATGCCGTTGGGGAAGAAGCCGTCGAACTGCCAGAGGTTGCTGACGGAGGCGGTGTCACCGGCGGAGCTGAAGCCGAAGGTGAGGACGCCGATGCCGATGACGATCATGCCGATCAGCGCGGTGACCTTGACCATCGAGAACCAGAACTCGATCTCGCCGAAGAGCCTCACCGAGATCAGGTTCGCCACGAACAGGATGACGAGGAACACGAGTGCCGTCACCCATTGGTGGATCGCGGGGAACCAGTAGTGGACGTAGATCGCGGCGGCCGTGAGCTCGGCCATGCCGGTGACCACCCACATCAGCCAGTACGTCCAGCCGGTGAAGTAGCCGAAGAACGGGCCGAGGAACTCGCGGGAGTACTCGGCGAAGGAGCCCGAGACCGGGCGGTAGAGCAGGAGCTCGCCGAGCGCCCGCATGATGAAGAAGATGATCACGCCCGCGAGGGCGTACATCACGATGAGGCTGGGACCGGCCTTGGCGATGTTCGCCCCGGCTCCCAGGAAGAGGCCGACGCCGATGGCGCCGCCGATCGCGATCATCTGGACCTGACGGCTGCCGAGCCCGCGCTCGTACCCCTCTTCGGGGGCGTCGCCGCCCACGGCCTCACTGCCGTCGTCCTGCTTGCCGACCTGCGATGAGGTCATGTCTGGTGCGCCTTTCTCCATGCCGGTCCGAGCCAGTCGCCTGGCTTCGGATCGGTTTCCGATCCCCCCGGATAGGTGGAGCTGTGCCTGGCCGGCGGTCCGCCGGCTCGGTGGCGCACCCGGCGGGGACATGGGTGGTGTCCTGCCGGGCGGTCGTGAAGATCTATCACGGCGGCGGCGTTGATCGGTTGGAGGTCGTGTTGCGCGAACCACAGGAAAAACCGGACAAAATGTTGAACCGCGCCCCAAAGGACGCGGTTGCGGTGACGTGATCGTTATCCGGATTTGAGCGTCCGCTGAGCGAACGCGAGAGGGGTCATGTCCTGACAGGTCAGGGCATGAGGGTTTCGACCAGGGTCTCCTGAAGTCCGCCCAGCCAGAGGTACGCCATCACCATCGGCTTGCGCGGGTCCTCGTCCGGGAGCCGGTAGAGGAGGTCGGTGTCCTCCTCGTCGACGACGTCGAGCCGCGACCCGATGGCGAGCCGCAGGTCGTTCAGGGCGCGCAGCCACTGCTCGGACTGCGCGGTGGTCAGCTTGAGGACCGCCCCGCCGTCGCCGCCGGGCGTCAGTCCGTCCAGTGAGCGGATCACCGTGAGGGCGTTCTCGCGCTTGCCGGCGCGCAGGTCGTTCTCGGTGAAGCGGCGGAACTCGGCGGAGTGGGCGTGCTGTTCCTCGGCCTGTTCGGGCGAGGTGGCCTCGACGCCGGGGCCGCTGTAGGCGTCCGGGAAGAGGCGCTTGAGCACCGGGTCGCTCGGCGGCTCGCTGGGGCCCTCGGCGAACAGTTCGGCGAGCGGGTCGGCCGAGGCGTTCTCCGCGGGGCCGGGACCGATGAGCTCCAGGAGCTGGACGGCGAGGGAGCGGATGATGGAGATCTCGACCTCGTCGAGCGCGACGGCCGCGCCGCCGCCGGGGAGCGGTTCGAAGTGTCCAGGCATGGAGTGAGTTCGCTACTTCCGGTCCTGCAGGCGGTCGGTTGACAGGGGCCGGCTACTTCCGGTCCTGCTGAAGGGTGGCCCACAGACCGTAGCCGTGCATGGCCTGCACGTCGCGCTCCATCTCCTCGCGCGTGCCGCTGGAGACGACGGCCCGGCCCTTGTGGTGGACGTCCATCATCAGCTTGGTGGCCTTGTCCTTGGGGTAGCCGAAGTACGTCTGGAAGACATACGTCACATAGCTCATGAGGTTGACCGGGTCGTTGTGGACGATCGTGACCCAGGGGACGTCCGGCTCGGGTACGGCGAAGACCTCCTCCGCCGACTCGGTCTTCTCGATCTCTAGAGGTGCGGGAGCCGTCACACGCCCATGCTGCCACCAGAGGGGGTCTCCCGCATAAACGCTCCCCTGAGACGGGGGCCGGAACGGGGGCCGACACCTCGGGAATCGCGGGGCCTCCCGGAAATCGTCAAAGTGACGAGATGGGGGTACGATCCCTGCCATGAACACAGCGGACCTTGGGCTGCCGGAGGAAGAGGGGCGCGACGCGCTTCCCCGGAACGGTGGCGGCGGGAGACGGGTGGGCGTTCCGTCCACGGCGCTCTTCACCGACCAGTACGAGCTGACGATGTTGCAGGCCGCCCTGGCGGCCGGGACCGCCGAGCGGCGCTCGGTCTTCGAGGTCTTCACCCGGCGGCTGCCCGAAGGACGGCGCTACGGAGTCGTGGCGGGCACCGGCCGCGTGCTCGACGCCGTCGAGAACTTCCGGTTCGACGCGGACGTCCTCGCCTTCCTGCGCGAGCGCGGGATCGTGGACGAGCCGACCCTGGAGTGGCTCGCCTCCTACCGCTTCGACGGGGACATCTGGGGCTATCCCGAGGGCGAGGTGTACTTCCCGGGCTCCCCGCTCCTGCGGGTCGAGGGCAGCTTCGCGGAGTGCGTGCTCCTGGAGACGGTGATCCTCTCGATCCTCAACCACGACTCCGCCATCGCGGCGGCGGCCTCCCGGATGGCCTCCGCCGCGGGCGAGAGGCCGCTGATCGAGATGGGCGCCCGGCGCACCCACGAGCTGGCCGCGGTGGCCGCCTCGCGGGCCGCGTACGTCGGCGGGTTCACCACCACCTCCGACCTGGCCGCCGGTTTCCGCTACGGCATCCCGACCGTGGGCACCTCCGCGCACGCCTTCACGCTGCTGCACGACAACGAGCGGGACGCCTTCCGCGCCCAGGTGGACTCGCTGGGCCGCGGCACCACGCTGCTGGTGGACACCTATGACGTCGCCGAGGCGGTCCGCACGGCGGTCGAGGTCGCCGGGACCGGGCTCGGCGCGGTGCGCATCGACTCCGGAGACCTGCTGCTCGTCGCCCACCGGGTGCGCCAGCAGCTCGACGAGCTGGGTGCGACCGCAACGAAGATCGTCGTGACCTCCGACCTCGACGAGTACGCCATCGCCTCGCTGGCGGCGGCGCCCGTGGACGCGTACGGCGTCGGCACCCAGCTCGTGACGGGTTCCGGCCACCCGACCTGCTCGATGGTCTACAAACTGGTCGCCCGCGCCGAGTCGGCCGACCCGAAGGCGCCGCTGGAGCCGGTGGCGAAGAAGTCCACGGGCGGCAAGACGTCCATCGGCGGCCGCAAGTGGGCCGCCCGGCGCCTGGACGGGCAAGGGGTCGCCGAGGCCGAGGTGATCGGTGTCGGACCGGTGCCCGGCGAGCTGGCCGACCAGCAGCTTCTGGTCCAGCTGGTCAAGGGCGGACAGGTCCTGTCCCGTGAGCCGCTCGACGTCGTACGCGACCGGCACGCGGCGGCCCGCGCCCGGCTGCCGCTGTCGGCGACGCAGTTGTCGCGCGGCGAGCCGGTGATCCCCACCGAATACCTCTGAGGCGCACAGGGCGGGAGGGGCGGCCGGTGCGGGAGTGACGCCGTGCATGAACCTCCGGTGAGCGGGAATGCAACGGCAGCGTGCCCGCGCGGGCCGCGGAAGCCGAATACCCCCTCCCGCACAGCCCTCGAAGTCTCTAGGCTCGGAAGTTCAACGGCCGGGCCCGCACCCTTGTCTGCCGCACCCATAGCCGAAGGACACCGCCCATGCGCCGCGCCTTGATCGTCGTAGACGTGCAGAACGACTTCTGCGAGGGAGGCAGCCTCGCGGTGGCCGGGGGCGCCGACGTGGCCGCCGCCGTCACGGAGCTGATCGGCCAGGCCCCCGCCGGCTACCGGCACGTCGTCGCCACCCGGGACCTGCACATCGCTCCCGGGGGTCACTTCGCCGACAACCCCGACTACGTGCACTCCTGGCCCGCGCACTGCGTGGCCGGCACGGAGGGGGTGGGCTTCCACCCGAACTTCGCGCCGGCCGTCGCCTCCGGCGCCATCGACGCCGTCTTCGACAAGGGCGCCTACGCGGCGGCCTACAGCGGCTTCGAGGGCGCCGACGAGAACGGTGTGCCGCTGGGCGACTGGCTGCGGGCCCGCGGGATCGGCGAGGTGGACGTGGTCGGCATCGCGACCGACCACTGCGTCCGGGCGACCGCCCTGGACGCCGCCCGGCAGGGCTTTCGCACGACCGTCCTGCTCGACCTGACGGCCAAGGTGGCGGAGGAGACGACGGAACGCGCGCTGGAGGAGCTGCGCGCCGCCGGCGTCGAGCTCACGGGCAAGCCCGTGGTGTAGTCACGGCTGCGGTGCCGGAGGTCTGCGCAGCGTCCTGACCGGGTGCCACAGCTCCTGGGGGAGCTCGGGGACACCGCTGCCGATGACGCGGCTGCCGGGGACGCCGGCGTCGGGCGCCGTGCGCCATATGAGCCCGTCGGGATGGTGCAGGACCGCGGTGATCTCGTCGGGGGTGGGCGGGGACGCGTTGCCCCGGAGATAGACGGCGCGCAGGCCCAGGTTCCGCAGCCTGGTCAGGGCGCGGGCCCGGTTCTGGGCGACGACCAGGAACCGCAGGCAGCCGTAGCCGGAACCTGCCGGACTGGGCAGGTTCAGCGCCACTACGACGCTGCCGTTCGGCAATCTGCAGAAACCTCCTGCGGCCATGCGGTCACACCCCCGTGCGATTCGGTGTCAATAAGCCGGGCACAGGACGCACCTAAACACGATCGGCGGCAACCCGCCAGAGGGTTGCCGCCGATACGCCTTTGACCTGCGGAAATGCTGACTACTTCACTGCGGGACCGACCTTGAGCGAGATCGTCGAGCCGTCCTTGGCCTCCTTGACGATCTGGATCTTGGTGTTGGTGTCAGTGATCTTGACGCCGCCGGTCGGGTTCCGGTTGTCGTAGTAGTCGCTGGTGTGGTCGTTGAAGACCGACACCCCCTTCGACGACGGGATCTTCGTGGCGACGTCCGCGCTGTGCAGCGTCAGACCGTCCGTGCGGTACAGGCTGAACGGGGAGTCGTAGGCCTGGATGCGGTTGCGCATCAGCGTGCCGTTGTCCCACCACAGGGCCTTCGGGTGCGAGTCGACCGGAAGCGCGAGGCCGACACCCGGGTGCTGGCTGGTGTTGTTGTCCGCCTGCGAGGTGTCCCACTTCCAGATCAACAGGCCGTTCTGGTAGGCGTAGTGCTCCACCCAGTCCGGACGGGTCGTCGAGAAGCCGAAGTTGTACGGGCCGACCTTGAGGGTCTTGTCGTACGAGACGTACTGGCGGTTCTCCGCGAGGTAGTACTGCGCGTAGTCCTTGGTGAACGAGGCGCCGATGCGGGAGAAGCCGCTCGCGGTCCAAGCGGCGTCGGCCGTCTCGGCGTTGTCCGAGAAGAGCGCGGCACCGTCCGCGGTGACACCGATCTCGTCGGCCGCGAAGCCCTTCAGCGCCACACCGCCGTCGCTCTGGTAGCGGAAGCGGATGTCGATCTTCTTGCCCGCGTAGGCGTCGAGCGGGTACGCCAGCTTCTTGTACGCGTCGACCGTGCCGGTGAGGGCGGGCTTGTCGCTGCCGTCGCGCGGGATGGCGGCGCCGTCCACCGTGCCGTCCAGGGCGGTCCAGTTGGCGCCGCCGTCGGTCGAGACCTCGGTGTAGAGGTAGTCGTAGCCCGCCTCGATGTCGTACCAGCCGTCGAGGGTCAGCGTCGCCGACGACTTGCCCGTGAGATCCACGGACCGGGTCAGCGTGTTCTTCAGGTTGTCACCGCTGCCGCTCCACCACTGGGCCGAGCCCTGCGCCGGGTTGACGACCGTGGTCGTGACCGCCTTGTCCGGCAGGCTGACGACGAGTGCCTGCTTGTTCCAGGTGTTGTACTCGGCGACGCCCAGTTTGTGCGTGGACTGCTTTCCGGCCTTGGCGGTGTCGTAGTTCAGCCAGCCGAGCTGGAGCTTGTCCCAGGCGTTGAAGTCGCCGGGGAGGTCGCCGATGGAGTCCTTGCCGGTGCCGAGCCAGGAACCCGAGGACATCAGGGTCCAGAAGCCGGTGGAGTTGTCGCCGCCGGCGGTGTCGTAGTGGTCCGGCAGACCGAGGTCGTGACCGTACTCGTGGGCGAAGACGCCGAGTCCGCCGTTCTCCGGCTGGATGGTGTAGTCGCCGACCCAGATGCCGGTGTCGCCGATCTGGGCGCCGCCGAGCTTGTTGTCGGCCGGGCCCGTGGCGCCCGCGTCGGTGCCGAACGCGTACCAGCGGTGGGCCCAGATCGCGTCGGTGCCCTGGACGCCGCCGCCCGCGGACTCGTCCTCACCGGCGTGCACGATCTGGAAGTGGTCGATGTAGCCGTCCGGCTCGTTGAAGTTGCCGTCGCCGTCGTAGTCGTAGCGGTCCCACTGGTCGAACTGGGCCAGGTCCGTCTTGATGGCGGCGTCCGACTTGCCGGCCGCCTTCTGCTGCGCGACCCAGGCGGTGACGCCGTCACTGACGACGTTCCACACGCTCGGGCAGTTGGTGGAGCCGCAGGCGTCGTTGCCGTAACGGGCCTCGTTGTAGGGGACCTTGACCCAGTCGGCGACCTGGCCGTCCACCGAGTAGCGGCCCGAGGACTGCGTCTCGTAGAACTTCTTCATCGACTCGACGTTCTTGCCGGTGCCGAAGTAGAGGTCCTGGAAGTGCTTCTGGTTGTAATCCGCCTGCCAGGCCGTGCTGTTGTCCTTCTTGCGGTCCGGCTTGGCTATCTGGTTGTGCAGCGGGCCGGCGGTGCCACCGAACTTGGGGTCCGTCTTGTCGCCGAACTGGACGAGGATCGTGAAGATCTTGTCGGTCTTCTCGCGGCCCAGCTCGACGTACTTGCTGCTGCCCTTCTTGCTCTTCAGCTGGACGACCTGCGAACCGTTGCGGTTCTGCACCTTGGCGTCGCCGGATATCACCTGGTTCAGCGCCTCTTGGTGCTGCGCGTTCTGGGTCTTGCTCAGCGGGCCGTCGAGGTCGTGGTCGACCGTGTTCCGGACCGGCTGCGGGTCGTGACGGTGCACGACCGGTGAGGCGGCGGCCGAGTCGGCCTGCGCCACCGCGTACGTCGAGAACGTGGCGGTGGCCGCCGCGAGGGCAACGCCCACCGCGGCCGCTCTGAACGTCCATGGTCTGTTGGTCACTTGAGTGTCCTCCCCCGCGTGCGTTCACGCGGAGGGGGTTCCGGGTCATGGAGGTCCGCGCGCGCAACGCGATTCAAGTGACGACATTTGACCGGAGTTACCAAAGAAAAAACAGATCTTGACTTGAACCTGGCAAGTGCATTATGCGAAGCCTACGTTCGGTATCCGGACACCCCCGAAACCCCCCAACCGGCGCGCCCACACGTCCACTTGATGGACGCGATGACTCCGTGCGCCCCCTGTGCTCCGGCACCGTGGGTAAGGTCACGCTTACCGGACGTTCCACTCGGGCATGCAGGCGAATAGAGTCGATTGGCGGAGCGTCGGAAGCCGGCGGAAAGCCACGTCGACACCGTTGTCTCACCCTCGATCCCTATCCGCACCCTCCCCCATCGCGAGAGGCACCCGGGGGGAGAACCCCCATCCGAGGACACGATTGCCATGCCTCGTCCGACCGCCGCACAGCTCGCCTACGGTTCCTGCACCGTGATCTTCTCCACCCTCGCCATGCTGCTGCTGTCACAGACGAGTTCGAGTCTGGGGATCGTGTTGATCACCCTCTCGGCGCTCGCCCTCGGACTGCTGGTGGCCATGACGGTCCCGCTGCCGAAGCCCGCGCCGTCCGCGGCCGCGGCCGTCATCCGCGAGCGGGTGCCGGTGCGACGCGAGACCGCGTCCGTCTCCGCCTCCGTGTCCTCCGCGCCCGAACCGGTGCGCGAACCCGCGGGGCCCTGAAGCAGGCGGCGCCCCGAACACCACGATCCGTACGCGCCGACGGCGGGCCCGTGAACCACGGACCCGCCGTTCGCGCGTGCGCCGCCCGGGTGCACCTGGACCACGGGTGAGTGGGCACCCGTGCCGTCACCCGGCGTCGACCACCACCGTCTTGGCCGCCTTGTCGTGCAGTCCCTGCTTGTAGGGCTTGTCGAAGAAGCTCCAACCGCCCGCGATGGCCGTCCAGATGCAGGCACAGCAGAAGGCGAACGGAATCCACAGGACCAGGGCGCGGACCAGCGAGGTCTGCACGGAGGGCGTCGAGCCGTTGTCGAGGTTGGCGACCCGGTGGTTGAACAGCCGCTTGCCCAGGGTCTGGCCCGTCTTGCTGATCATCACGGTGTCGTAGGCGACGAAGAGCACGGCGACCACCAGGGACTGTCCGAGCGACTTGCTGTACTCGATCTTGTTCGAGTCCATGTTGTACTCGGTGACCCCGAACGCCCAGGACAGCAGCCACGCCACGATGCCCACCAGGATCATGTCCAGGATCCTGGCCAGCACCCGCTTCCCGCTGTCCGCGAGGGGCGGCATCCCGGCGAGCGGATCCCCGCCGTAGGGACCGCCGCCGCCATAGGGGTCACCGCCCCCGCCGTGCGGGCCCTCACCGTAGGGACCGCCGCCCTCGCCGTAGGGACCGCCGGAAGGAGGCGGCTCGCTTCCGAACGGAGGCGGCCGGCTGCCGTAGGGCGGGGTCTGGCCGCCGGACGGAGGCGGCGGGTCGTACGGGGAACCCGTGCCCTCGGCGGGCGGGGGCTGCTTCCTGAACGGGTCGTCGTCCGGTGGACGGCCGGGGTCCGGGGGCGGCGGTTCGCTGCTCATGGCCCGAGTCGACCGCGAACCCCCCGGCTCCGCATCCGGCGAAGGGCCGTCCGGGGGACGGGATTACCGGGCCGGCCCCGCCACGAAGGTGTGCGCCGCCTTGTCGTGCCAGCACTGGCTCCAGGGCTTGTCGAACAGGCACCACAGGACACCGACGAACCCGAAGAGCAGCAGGCACGGCACGCTGAGGACGAGCCAGCGGACCAGGGCCCGCCCGAAGGCCGGCGGTTCGTGCCCCTCGATGTCGAGCACCTCGACACCGCACAGCTTCTTGCCCGCTGTACGGCCCCACTTGGCGGTCGGCAGTACGTCGTAGAGCAGGCCGAAGAGGAGCAGTACGGCGAGGACGGCACCGAGGCAGGAGGCGGTCGTGCCGTCGACGAGCCAGACGGTGACCTTCTCGCCCGACAGCCGGGCCGCGTCGATCTTCTCGTTGATGTGGTCGACCGCCCTGGTGCCGAGCGGCACGGCGGCCGCCGCGGTGACGCCGGCGATGACGACGGTGTCCACCAGCCGGGCGGCCAGCCGTCTGCCGAGGCCCGCCGGACGGGCCTCCGAGTGCCGGCGCGCGGCCGCCTGGAACACGTCGTCGACCGGCGGCTTCCACGGCGCGACCCGCTGCCCCTCCTCGGCCGGGTCACCCGCGAGCCGGTGCACCTGCTGGGCCCAGGAGGGCTGGCCGCCACCCGCCCCGGGGGCCATGGGGACGGAACCGCCGGGCTGTTGAGGCACGGCGGGGGCGGGAGCCGCCTGGGCGGCGGACGGTGCGGCCGCAGCCGGAGCGGCGGTGTTCCGGGCCGCCTGTCCGGCTCCGGCGCCGCCTGCGGCGGACACGGGAGGCGCGGGGTGGACGGTGGACGCACCGGACACGGCTGCGGATGCGGTGGACGCGCTCCGCGCGGCCGCTGCCGGAGCCGTGCTCCCGCCGCGCGCCCCGCTCTGCTGCTCCGTACGCGGGGAGGGCGCACGGAAGGTTCCGTCGGTCTCGGAGGGAACGGGGCCCTGGGCGCCGGAAGTGGCGGTGGAGTGTCCGGCTCCGGACCGCCCGGTGCCCGCGGCGCTCCCGGTCCCGGGCCCGCCCCCGCCGTCGGCTCCGCCCGAACCCACGTCACCTGTACGGCCCGTACCGCCGATGTCCGCCGTGTCCCGCTCCCCCGCGGACGCCACCGGTCCCGTGGGACGGCGGAAGACCACGGAGCCACCGGACGCCGGGGGCCGGAGGGCGCCGCCGGAGTCGGCGGGCGGAATCGTCGTCGTACCGTCCGCGCGCGCCGCCGCCCCGTCGGGCTGGATCACCGCGTCGGGGGCCCCTCCCGCGCGCGGGACGCGCGGGTCGGAGGCCGGCGCCGTCCCCCAGGACACCTTGCGGTCCTGGTCGCCGCCGAACCCGGACTGCTGGGAGCGGTCGGCGCCCCACGCGGCGGCGGGCTCGGGCCGGCTGCCGTGCTGGGACTCCGCGCGGGTGGCGCGGCGCGGTTCCGGGTCCTCGTCGAAGAAGTGCGGACCCGTCTCCTCCACGGCGGACGTGGTGCCGCCCTGGCCGAGCGAGGCCGGGAACTCGGGGGAGGGTGCCGGGGCGGGTGCCGGGGAGGGCACGTGCGCGGCACGCGCGCCCGCCGGCGGGGCGAGCGCCTCACCGCCCGACGGTGCCGGTCGGCTCGTGCCCGGCACCCAGGCGGTGCCGTTCCAGTACCGGACATATCCAGGGATGGAGGGGTCCGGGTAATACCCTTCGCGGGGTCTGTCGTCACCAGGGGCCGGGGTTGGGGCGCTCATGTCCGTCGTCCCGTATCTGCTCGGGGGTCGTGTTGGGGGTCCACATCTACCAGACCGGCGCGCGCGTGACGGCCGGTCCCGCCGTACCCACTCCTTTCGGGCAAGGTTCCGTCGCGTCTTGCGAGCGGGCTTCCGAGGCTGTGCGCCGTGTGCCCGAAGAACGGTCGAAGCGGGCCCGAAAGATTTCTCCGAACCCGCGTAATGATTCCGGCGCGAGGCGCTCTCCACTCGTACGGGCCCGCCCACAGGACCCGTACGACGAAAGGAAGCGCATCGACATGCACACCGTGGTGGAACGCGAGCTGGAGCTTCATCTCGTCCTGTCGCCCGAGCACAGCATCCCCGTACCGGCCCGCCTCAGTTACCGCGCCGACGACCCGTACGCGGTCCGCATCACCTTCCACATCGGCTCCGACCATCCCGTCCACTGGACGTTCGCCCGTGAACTGCTCGTCGAGGGGGTGTTCCGGCCGTGCGGCCACGGCGATGTACGGGTGTGGCCGACGAAGGTCGGCGGCCGGGGGGTCGTGCTGATGGCGCTCAGTTCCCCCGACGGCGACGCGCTGCTCGAAGCGCCCGCCGCGCAGATCTCGGCCTGGCTGGAGCGCACCCTCAGGGCTGTCCCCCCGGGTTCCGAGGCCGAGGCGCTCGGCATCGACGCGGGTCTGGCCGAGCTGCTCGCGCCGTCCCGGAGGCTCTCGGCCTCGCTCGACCAGGGCGGGGCCCCGTCGCCCGACGAGCTGTGGCTGCGCGACCCGTGGCCTTCGGACGAGTCCGTCGAGGGTGAGCAGCCCTGACGGGTCAACGGACGGTGACGGCGACGGTGACTCGGACGGGGACGGTGGAGAGGCCCGGCGGGTCCGAGGGCGGTGAGGAGCCCTGGAGTCTCAGAACAGCTTGCCCGGGTTCAGGAGGCCCAGCGGGTCGAAGGCCGTCTTGATCGCCCGCTGCATCTCCACGCCCACCGGGCCGATCTCGCGGGCCAGCCACTCCTTCTTGAGCACGCCCACGCCGTGCTCGCCGGTGATCGTGCCGCCGAGTTCCAGGCCGAGGGCCATGATCTCGTCGAAGGACTCGCGGGCGCGCCGGGACTCGTCCGGGTCGGTGGCGTCGAAGCAGACCGTGGGGTGGGTGTTGCCGTCGCCCGCGTGCGCGCAGACGCCGATGGTCAGGGCGTACTTCTCGGCGACGCGCTCGATGCCGTCGAGCATGTCGCCGAGCCGGGAGCGCGGCACGCACACGTCGTCGATCATCGTGGTGCCCTTGACCGCTTCGAGCGCCGTGAGTGCCAACCTCCTTGCCTGGAGCAGGAGTTCGGACTCGGCGGCGTCCTCGGCGGGGACCACCTGGGTCGCCCCCGCGGCCTCGCAGAGAGCGCCCACCAGCGCGAGGTCGGCCGCCGGGTCGTGGGTGTCGAAGGCGGCGAGCAGCAATGCCTCGGTGGTCTCCGGGAGGCCCATGTGCGCGAGGTCGTTGACGGCCTTGACGGTCGTACGGTCCATCAGTTCGAGCAGGGACGGCACATGGCCGCCCTCCATGATCCGGCAGACGGCGTCGCAGGCGGCCCGAGCCGACCCGAACTCGGCGGCCAGGACGAGCTGTTGGGGAGGCTGCGGCTTCAGCGCCAGGATCGCCCGTACGACGATGCCGAGCGAGCCCTCGGAGCCCACGAAGAGGCGGGTGAGGTCGTATCCGGCGACACCCTTGGCGGTTCTGCGGCCGGTGGACATCAGCCGTCCGTCGGCGAGGACGACCTCCAGGCCGAGGACGTACTCGGCCGTCACCCCGTACTTCACGCAGCACAGGCCGCCGGAGGCCGTGCCGATGTTGCCGCCGATGGTGCACGTCTCCCAACTGGAGGGGTCCGGCGGGTAGTACAGGCCGTGTTCGCCCACGGCGCGGGAGAGCGCGGCGTTGACGACACCGGGTTCGACGACGGCGATGCGGTCGACCGGGTTGATCTCCAGGATGCGGTCCATCTTCACCAGGGACAGCACCACGCAGCCGTCGGTGGCGTTGGCCGCTCCGGACAGGCCGGTGCGGGCGCCCTGCGGGACGACCGGGACGCGCAGTCCGGTCGCGACGCGCATGACGTGCTGGACCTGCTCGACGGTGCGCGGCAGGACGACCACGGCGGGTGTCCCCGCCTCGCAGAAGCTCGCCATGTCGTTGGCGTAGGAGGCCGTGACGTCCGGGTCGGTGAGGACGGCCTCGGCCGGCAGACCGCTCAGCAGACGGTCGACGAGGCTGCCGGCCGCTGCCGTGTCCTCATCGCGCGGGGCTTCGATACGGCTCATGATCACAGGGTCGCACCCGGGGCCATCGGTGTGAACCCCATCCGCGCGGGGCTTCGCGTGCCGGGGTCCGGTCTTCGTATTGACGCACAGTGAGCGGCATGGAGATCGAAGAGCGACAGCCGGTGCCCGCCGGGTCCGGACGCGCGGAGCCCTCCGGCGCCCGGCCCGAGGAGCCCGTCGGCGAGCGGTCCCCGGAGCCGTCCGGTCCGCGCCGTCCGCCGCTCGCCCGGCGCGCGCTGATCGGCACGGCCGTCGGCTGTGCCGTGCTCGGCGGTGTGCTGGTGCTGCTGCCCTCGGTGGGGCGGGGCGGGGCGCCGCGGCCCGCCCCGGGTCCGCCGGCGCGGGCGGTGACCGCCATGGGAGCCGGGGTGCCGGCGGCGCTGCCCGATCTCGCGGCACTCATCGACGACCGCGAGGCCCGGGTGCGGGCCCGTCCGCGCGACGACGTGTCGTGGGCGGTCCTCGGCGTCGCGTACACGGAGCGTGCGCGTCGGACGGCGGCGGCCGCGTACTACCCGAAGGCCGAGAAGGCCCTGCGCACCTCACTCGGCCTTCGCCCGAAGGACAACGTGGCGGCGCTGGACGGCCTCGCCTCCCTCGCCGACGCGCGGAGGGACTTCCGGGCCGCGAAGCAGTGGGGCGAGGCGGCCCTGAAACTGTCGCCGAAGCGGTGGACGACGTACGCGACGCTCGTCGACGCCTGCACCGGGCTCGGTGACTACAAGGCGACGGGCAAGGCTCTCGGCAAGCTGCTCGACCTGCGTTCCGGGCCGTCGGCACGGGCTGTGGCCTCGCGGGTGTACCGCGACCGCGGCAGCCGCGAGGACGCCGCGGCGGCGATCTCGGACGCGGCGGCGGGCGCGGCGACCCCCTCCGAGCAGGCGGCCTTCCTCCGGCAGGGCGGTGACCTCGCGTGGGAACGCGGTGACCTCCAGGAGTCCCTGGACCACTACCGGGCCGCGATGAACACCGACGCCGACGGCTACGACGCGCTGGCCGGGCAGGGGCGCGCGCTGGCGGCGCTCGGGCGCACGTCGGAGGCGCTGCGCGCGTACAGGACGGCGCTCGCCAGGCGGCCCACGCCGCGTTACGCGCTGGAACTGGGCGAGCTGTACGAGAAGCTGGGACTCGGCGGTGCCGCGCGCGTGCAGTACGACCTGCTCCGGGAGCTGGTGCGGCGGGAGACCGCGGACGGCGTCGACGACGAACTGGTCCTCGGGCTGTTCGAGGCGGACCACGGCGATCCGCGGGCGGCGGTGCGGGCGCTGCGCGCCGAGTGGCAGCGCCAGCCCGGCATCGCGGTGGCGGACGCGCTGGGCTGGGCGCTGCACCGCGCCGGGGAGGACGAGGAGGCGCTCGGCTTCGCCGTGCGGGCCACGGACGCTGAGCACGGGGGCGGTGTGCGCAGCGCGCCGTACGCGTATCACCGGGGGCGGATCGAGCGGGATCTGGGGCTGTCCGGTCCGGCCCGCCGGCATCTCGCCGAGGCCCTGCGGATCAACCCGTACTTCTCGCCGCTGCTGGCGCCCGCGGCTCAGGAGGCGCTGGCCGCGCTGGGTGAACCGCCGGCCGGGGGTCCGCCGGACGACGCGGCGGAGTCCGGGGAACCGGACGGATCCGGTCAGCCCGGTCCGTCCGGTCCGTCCGGGCAGTCCGATCCGTCCGATCCGTCCCGGCAGTCGGAGGGGTCCGACGACGCGGCGGGAACGGCGGGCGCGGCCGGGTCCTCGGGGGTGGCGGGTTCGCCGGCGTCGCCCGGCGCCGGCTCCCTCGGCGCGGCGGTCCCGCCGACCGAGCCGGCGCGGCCCTCCGCGCGCTGAACGCGGGAACGGACGTACCAGGGAACGGACGACGGACGTGCCAGGGAACGCACGTGTCCGGTGCACGCCGCTCGGCGCGCACCGGGCACGTAGGACTCGGCCGGCCCTCAGGGGGCCCGCCCCAGGGCTCAGAGGTTGCCGCGCTTCTCCTGCTCGCGCTCGATCGCCTCGAAGAGGGCCTTGAAGTTGCCCTTGCCGAAGCCCATCGAGCCGTGCCGCTCGATCATCTCGAAGAAGACGGTCGGACGGTCCTGGACCGGCTTGGTGAAGATCTGGAGCAGATAGCCGTCCTCGTCGCGGTCGACGAGGATCTTCAGCTCGCGCAGGGTGTCGACGGGGACGCGGGTGTCGCCGGCCCACTCGCCGAGCGTGTCGTAGTAGGAGTCGGGGGTGTCGAGGAACTGGACACCGGCCGCGCGCATGGTGCGTACGGTCGCGACGATGTCGTTCGTGTTCAGCGCGATGTGCTGGACGCCCGCGCCGCCGTAGAACTCCAGGTACTCGTCGATCTGGGACTTCTTCTTGGCGATGGCGGGCTCGTTGATCGGGAACTTGACCTTGAGCGTGCCGTCGGCGACGACCTTCGACATCAGCGCGCTGTACTCGGTCGCGATGTCGTCGCCCACGAACTCCTTCATGTTCGTGAAGCCCATGACCTTGTTGTAGAAGGCGACCCACTCGTTCATCCGGCCGAGTTCGACGTTGCCGACGCAGTGGTCGATGGCCTGGAAGGTGCGCTTGGCGGGCGGCTCGACGATCGGCGCGGCGGCCACGTACCCAGGCAGGTAGGGGCCGTCGTAGCCGGTCCGCTCGATGAGCGTGTGGCGGGTCTTGCCGTACGTGGCGATGACCGCGAGGACGACCGTGCCGTTCTCGTCCTTCATCTCGTACGGCTCGGCGAGCGAGCGGGCGCCGTGCTCGACGGCGTACGCGTGGGCGGCGCGCGCGTCGGGGACCTCGATGGCCAGGTCGACGACGCCGTCGCCGTGCTCCGCCACGTGCTCGGCCAGGAAGTGGCCCCAGGTGGTGGCGGGCTTGACCACCGAGGTGAACACGAAGCGCGCCGAGCCGTTCTCCAGGACGTACGAGGCCGTCTCGCGGCTGCCGTTCTCCGGTCCGGAGTACGCGACGAGCCGCATGCCGAAGGCCGTGGAGTAGTAGTGCGCGGCCTGCTTGGCGTTGCCGACGGCGAAGACGACCGCGTCCATTCCCTTGACCGGGAAGGGGTCGGCCTGCCGGGCGGTGTCGGGAGTGTGGTGTGTGGTCTGCGTCATGGCCGCAGACTCCCTCCGATCCGCAAGGTGCGCAATAGTTCGCTTGTCGACTGAACAATGTGTGCAGTGAAGGACCCGGACCGGGGGGCTTTCTGTACATGATGACCATCTCGGAGGCCCCGTGGCGATCGATCATCTGGACGGGCGGCTGCTCCTGCTGCTGGCGCGGGAGCCGCGTATCGGGGTCCTGGAGATGTCCCGGCGGCTCGGGGTCGCGCGGGGCACGGTGCAGGCGCGGCTGGACCGGCTTCAGTCGAACGGAGTCATCCGGGGCTTCGGTCCGCAGGTCGACCCGGCGGCCCTCGGCTATCCGGTCACGGCGTTCGCCACGCTCCAGATCAGGCAGGGGCAAGGGGCGGACGTACGCGCCCACTTGACGACGGTGCCCGAGGTGCTGGAGCTGCACACGACCACCGGCGGCGGGGACATGCTGTGCCGGCTGGTGGCCCGCTCGAACGCCGATCTCCAGCGTGTGATCGACCGGGTTGTCGGATTTGATGGCATCGTCCGGGCGTCCACGGCGATCGTCATGGAGAACCCGGTTCCGCTGCGGATCATCCCGCTCGTGGAACAGGCGGCGACCGAGCACTGAACCGATGAGCGGGGTGACGTGGCGTGAACTTCTGGCAGTACCTGAGCAGCCGCCACGAGCAACTGCTCACGGACGCCTATCAGCATGCCAGCGCGGTCTTCCAGTGCATGGTCGTGGCGACCCTGATCGGCGTGGTGATCGGTGTCGTCACCTACCGCAGCGACTGGGCGGGCAACCTGGCCACCACGACGACCTCGGCCATTCTGACCATTCCCTCGCTCGCCATGATCGGTCTGCTGATCCCGATCGTCGGGCTGGGCGTCCCGCCGACGGTGATCGCCCTGACGCTGTACGGGCTGCTGCCGATCGTGCGCAACTCGATCGTCGGGCTGCGCGGGGTCGATCCCGCGCTGGTCGACGCGGCCACCGGGATCGGGATGTCCCGCACGGCCCGGCTGATGCGCGTCGAACTGCCGCTGGCCTGGCCTCCGATCCTGACCGGCATCCGGATCTCCACCCAGATGCTGATGGGCATCGCGGCCATCGCGGCCTACGCCTCCGGGCCCGGCCTGGGCAACGAGATCTTCCGCGGCATCAGCTCGCTGGGCAGCAAGAACGCGCTCAACCAGGTGCTCGCGGGCACGGTCGGGATCATCATCCTCGCGCTGCTCTTCGACGCCGCGTACGTCCTGCTCGGCCGGCTGACCATCCCGAGGGGAATCCGTGCCTGAGACCGCCGAGACCACCGAGGACCCCGCGGGTGCCGAGGGCACCGGAGGCGCCGCGGACAGCGCGGGCACCGCGGCCGGCGGGGGCGCGACGGCCACCACGGGCGCCACCATCGAGCTGGAGAACCTCACCAAGCGCTACCCCGGCAGCCGCGACGCCGCCGTGGACAGCGTCAACATGGAGATCAAGGCGGGCGAGCTCGTCGTCTTCGTCGGCCCGTCCGGCTGCGGCAAGTCGACCACCCTGAAGATGATCAACCGGCTGATCGAGCCGAGCGGCGGACGCATCCGGATCGGCGGCGAGGACGTCACCGACATGGACCCGGTGAAGCTGCGCCGCAAGGTCGGCTACGCGATCCAGTCGTCCGGGCTCTTCCCGCACATGACGGTCGCCCAGAACATCGCGCTCGTGCCGAGGATGACCGGCTGGCCGAAGGCACGGATCAAGGCGCGGGTGGAGGAGATGCTGGACCTGGTCGGGCTCGACCCGGGCGAGTTCCAGGGCCGCTATCCGCGCCAGCTCTCCGGTGGTCAGCAGCAGCGCGTGGGCGTGGCGCGGGCGCTGGCCGCGGACCCGCCCGTGCTGCTCATGGACGAGCCGTTCGGAGCGGTGGACCCGATCACCCGCGACCATCTCCAGGACGAGCTGATCCGGCTCCAGCACGAGCTGCACAAGACGATCGTCTTCGTCACCCACGACTTCGACGAGGCCATCAAGCTGGGCGACCGGATCGCGGTACTGCGCGAGCACTCGCACATCGCGCAGTTCGACACCCCGGAGGCGATCCTCACCAACCCGGCCGACGACTTCGTGTCGGGGTTCGTGGGCGCGGGCGCGGCCCTGAAGCGGCTCAACCTCAGCCGCGTACGGGATGTGGAGATCACCGGCTGTCCGACGGTCACCGTCGACGATCCGCTCCAGGAGATCTTCGGCAAGCTCCGCTCCAGCGGTACGAACGAGATCCTGCTGCTCGACAAGCGGGGCCGCCCCTACAAGTGGCTGCGGCGCGGGGATCTGATGCGGGCCAAGGGCTCGCTCGCGCGGGCGGGCACGCTGGTGCACGACACGGTGACCAGGGACGCCACGCTGCGGGACGCCCTGGAGGCGGTGCTCACGGACAACTCGGGCCGGGTTCCGGTCACCGGGCGGCGCGGCGAGTACACCGGCGTGGTCGACATGGAGACGCTGATGAACTCGGTGCACGAGCTCCTGGAGGCCGACCGGCTGGAGGCCATGGAGCACCAGCACGAGTTGGAGGAGGCCCGCGCCCACCAGACCCAGTTCGAGCAGGAAGGCGTCGACGACGGGGAGGCGAAGGCGTGAGCACGCCGCCCACGGCCCGGCGCCCCGAGGGCGAGCACGAGGTCAAGGGGGTCGCCTTCCGCGACGACGGCGAGGGTGACGGCGAGGGCGAGCGGGAGGCGCCGCCGCCGCACGCGCCCCCGAGACGCCGGATCAGCTGGCAGAAGCTGACCTTCCTGCCCGCCGTACTGATCGCTCTGCTGCTGGCCACCTGGATCTGGTTCCAGCAGGCGGACCTCGACGCGATCTCCAAGAACGCCCTGTCGAACGGCCAGGTGTCCAAGGCCCTTTGGCAGCACATCCAGTTGACGCTGATCTCCACGTTCTTCGTGCTGATCATCGCGATCCCCTCGGGCATCCTGCTGACCCGCAAGGCGTTCCGGAAGCTGACCCCGATCGCGATGACGATCGCCAACATGGGGCAGGCGACCCCGGCGATCGGCCTGCTGGCCCTCCTCGTGATCTGGCTCGGCACGGGCGAGAAGTCGGCGCTGATCGGCATCACGATCTACGCGATCCTGCCGGTCCTCTCCAATACGATCGCCGGTCTGAAGGCCAACGACCCGACCCTGCTGGAGGCCGCGCGCGGCATCGGCATGTCGCCGCTGGGCGTGCTCGGCCAGGTCGAACTCCCGCTGGCCGTACCGCTGATCCTCGCGGGCGTCCGGACGGCGCTGGTGCTGAACGTGGGCACGGCGACCCTCGCCACGTTCGGCGGAGGCGGCGGTCTCGGCGTGCTCATCACCACCGGCATCACCACCCAGCGCATGCCGGTCCTGGTCCTGGGCGCCATCCTCACCGTCGCCCTCGCGCTCCTTGTGGACTGGCTGGCCTCGCTGGCGGAACTGCTGCTGCGGCCGCGCGGGCTGGAGGCGGGGACATGAGGAGGGCGCGCGCCCACGCGGCGCTGGCCGCCGCCCTCGTCCTGGCGTCCGCGTGCGGGCTGACCAGCGGTTCCCCGATGACCGACAACGTCAAGCCGGGCACCATCGGGCAGGGCGAGCCGCTCAAGGGCGCCGACCTCACGGTGGCGTCGAAGGAGTTCACCGAGCAGTTGATCCTGGGCGCGATCATGGGCATCGCCTTCCAGGCGGCCGGCGCGAAGGTGGTCGACCGCACCGGCATCCAGGGGTCGATCGGCGCGCGCGAGGCGATCAAGAACGGCGACGCGGACGCCATGTACGAGTACACGGGCACCGCGTGGATCACGTACCTGGGCAACAGCGAGCCGATCCCCGACCCGCAGAAACAGTGGCAGGCCGTGCACGACGCCGACCCGAAGAACGGGGTCACCTGGCTGCCGCCGTCCGCCCTCAACAACACCTACGCGCTCGCCATGAACCAGGCCAACTTCAAGAAGTACGGCACGAGGACGCTGTCGGACGTGGCCGCGCTGTCGAAGTCCGACCCGAGCGCGGTCACCCTGTGCGTGGAGAGCGAGTTCGCCAACCGGGCCGACGGACTGCCGGGCATGGAGAAGGCGTACGGGATGGACATCCCCGCGAAGAACATCACGCAGATGGACACCGGGATCATCTACACCCAGGTGAAGAAGGGGAGTTGTACGTACGGGGAGGTGTTCACCACCGACGGGCGCATCAAGTCGATGAACCTGGAGGTGATGCAGGACAACAAGAAGTTCTTCCCGAACTACAACGCCGCGCCCGTGATCAACTCCAAGGCCCTGAAGAAGTATCCGCAGATCGCCGAGGTCATCGAGCCGGTGACGAAGAGGCTGAACAACACGGTCGCGCAGGACCTGAACGCCAAGGTGGACGTCCAGGGCCAGGACCCGCACGAGGTGGCCCTGGACTGGATGACACAGGAGGGCTTCGTCAAGCAGGACTGAACCGGGCTACGGGGCTTGCGACTTCGCGGGGTGGGGCGGGACCGGGTCGGCGGGCGAGGTCCAAAGAAGTAGTTGCAAAGAAACCGTTGCAAGGGATTCTTTGCAGCGCTATCTTTGTACACATGACGGAGCAGCCCCCGCTTCCCCCGGAAGCACCTCAGCCACCCCTGCCGCCCGAGCCCGGGCAGCACCGCCGCCTCGACGCCCGCTCGCTGCGCGGTCTCGCCCATCCCCTGCGCATGGAACTGCTGAGCAGCCTGCGCCGGAAGGGGCCGGCCACCGCGTCGATGCTCGCCGAGCGGCTGGGCGAGTCCAGCGGGGCGACCAGCTACCACCTGCGGCAGCTCGCCGCGCACGGCTTCGTGGAGGACGCCCCGGAGCGGGGCAAGGGGCGCGAACGCTGGTGGCAGGCGGTCCACCAGGGTCTGGACTTCGGCGAGGACCTCTTCGTCGACCCGGACCCGGCGGTGCGCGGGGCGGTCGACACGTTCCTGCACGAGGTCGCCACCACGCACGCGCGTGAACTGTCGACCTGGCTCGGCACCCGGGACGACTGGTCCGAGAAGTGGGCCCGTTCCCACGACATGAGCGACTTCACGATGCGGCTGACGCCCGCGCAGTCGCAGGAGCTCATCAAGAAGATGCACGACCTGCTCGACAGCTACTGCGCCGTCGAACGCCCCGAGGACGACCCCGAGGCGGAGCGGGTGCGCTTCCACACCCACGTGTTCCCGCAGGCCTCCGACTGATCCGCCCGATCCGCCCGGTCACGGGCCGCGCCCTGCCGCTCGGCCCGTCCGACCGTCCGGCCACCCGGCCGCTCAGGTCGGACAACCCGCAGCACCCGCACGTGACTCGCACGACCACATCGACTCGTTCACACCGAAGAGAGGTCAATTCGATGCACCCGGACACCAGTCTCCAGTTGCAGCACGCGCGCACCGCCACCCTGCGTGCGCAGGCGGACGCCTACCGGCTCACGGCCGAGACCAGGAGCCCCCGTCGGCCGCTGCGCGCCCGGGTCGGCTGGACCCTCGTGGGGGTCGGCCTCCGGCTGGCCACCGCGCCGCGGCCGGCCGCGGCCTGCTAGTTGGTTAGTTAGATAGCCAGTTGGCTAGCAGCTCGGAACCGAGCCCTTGTCCTTCTCCAGGGCCACCAGGGAGTTCACGGCACCCTGAAGGGTGGTCACCGGGACCAGCCGGAGCCCCTTCGGCAGCTCCGCCTTCGCGTCCGAGCACTCCGCCTTCGGAACCAGGAACACGGTCGCGCCGTCGCGGCGGGCCGCCTGGGTCTTGAGGGACACGCCACCGACCGCGCCCACCTTCCCGTCGGCGTCGATCGTCCCCGTACCCGCGACGACACGGCCGCCCGTGAGGTCGCCGCCGCTGCCGTCGCCGTCCAGCTTGTCGATGATGCCGAGCGAGAAGAGCAGTCCCGCGCTCGGTCCGCCGACGTCGGCGAGCTTGAGCGTGACCTTCACGTCGCCCTTCTCGTGCAGATACCCCAGCGCCGCCTCGGTGGCACTGTCCTGGGACTGCTTCATCTCGTTCGCGTTGTGCTGCTCGATCTCCTTGACGCTGCCCCCGCCCGGGTAGACCGAGTCACGGGGCATCACGGCCTTGTCCGTGGCGAACCAACTGCTGAGCACGTCACCGAGGGAGACGCTCGCGTCCGGGCCGGTGGCCTCGATCGTCGTCATCCGCAACTGACCGCTGGTCTTCCGGGTGGGCGCTCCGGTGATCGTGATCACGGGTTCGCCCTTGTTCTCGCCGAGGACGTTCGCCGTCAGGCCGGGCTGCGCCAGGGAGAACGGCAGCGGCGCGAACACCGCCGTGGCGAGCAGAGCCACGACGGGGAGGGCGCAGATGGCGACGGCCTTGGGGCGCGTGAGGCGAGAGAGCACGGGGTCAATCTAACGTCACCACCCGACGACACCTCCGTACAGGTCCCACGGACGGCCCGCGCGCAGGGGCCGGGTGTGACAGTCCGGGTCTCCGCGGTGCGGAGCGAGGGTGAGGCCGCGAGGGCCGGGCTGCGAGGGTCCGCGGTCCGGAGCGAGGGCCGGGCCCCGCGACCGAGGGCACGGGCGACAGAGGGACGGACGCCTGCGGGCCGGTTGACGGGAGGCGGGGTCAGCGCAAGGCGTCGGCCACCTCTCGGGCCGCGTCGACCACGCGCGGTCCCACCCGCTCGGGCACGGCGTCCGCCAGCATGACGACCCCCACGCTGCCCTCGACCCCCGTCACCCCTATCAGCGGGGCCGCGGCCCCGCTCGCGCCCGCCTCCAACTCCCCATGGGTGAGCGTGTATCCGGGCTCCCCCACCGGGGCCTGCCGGGCGGAGAGGATCGCGCGGCCCGCGGCCCCCCGGTCCAGCGCGTGCCGGAAACCGGCGCGATAGGCCACGTGGTAGTCCGTCCACGTCGGTTCGACGACGGCGACGGCGAGCGCTTCCGTCCCGTCGACCAGCGTCAGATGAGCCGTGGCCCCGATGTCCTCGGCGAGCGCCCGCAGTGCGGGCAGCGCGGCCTCCCGTACCAGCGGATGCACCTGGCTGCCCAGGCGCAGCACGCCGAGCCCGACACGGGCACGGCCGCCCAGGTCACGTCGTACGAGAGCGTGCTGCTCCAGTGTGGCGAGCAACCGGTACACCACGGTCCGGTTGACGCCCAGTTTGCTCGACAGCTCGGTGACGGTCAGCCCGTGATCCGTATCGGCGAGCAGCTTGAGGACACGCAGTCCCCGGTCGAGCGTCTGAGAGGTCTCCGCGGTCACGACGCCCACTCCTTAGTGGTGAGGTCGACGGCCCCCGCACGGCGGATGCGTCACCGAGTCCCGTCGGCGACGCGCTTCAGAGGCCGCCGGTCGGCCGGCAACCCGGGCTCTTCCCGGGTGCAGTCGCTTCACGGCTGCGCTCCGCGGCGGCGCTGCCACGGGGCGTGTGCGTAGCGGGACAGTAGCGAGCCGGTCCGCTCAGCGGAAGTCTCCGTCCAGAATCCGGGCATCGGCTGGTACGGACTGATTCCGTTTGTCCCAGAACGTGGGGCGTGCGCAACGCGGCGTACACCGCCTGCATACGCAGCGCACGGGCCGAGCCGCACGCCTCCCTGGACAGAACGCGCCCCTCCCTCGGTACGAGTTCGGCACCCCGTCCGCCGGTTCCGGATACGACCGTTCGCGGGGACGACCGTTCGCGGATACGACCGGTTCCCCATGTCGTCCTGCCACCCCGACCATGGGACGCCACGGCACACGCCCCGGTTCCGGAAGCCGTCGCCGACGTTCCCGGGATCGGGATCCGGATGTCGTCACGTCCGGGCGTCACCGCATCCGGGTGGCCCACTCCTGGACCTTGGTGATCCGCTGGCGGAGCTGCCCCGCCGTCGCCTCCGCGCTCGGCGGGCCGCCGCAGACGCGGCGCAGCTCGGTGTGGATCACGCCGTGCGGCTTGCCGCTCTGGTGGACGTACGCGCCGACCATGGTGTTGAGCTGCTTGCGCAGTTCCAGCATCTCCTTGTGGGAGACGACGGGGCGGCGCTCGGCGGGCAGTTCGAGGAGATCCGCCTCCTCGTCCGGCTTCCTGCGGCTGTGCGCGATCTGCCGGGCCTGCCGCTTCTGGAGCAGCAACTGCACCTGGTCGGGTTCGAGGAGCCCGGGGATGCCGAGGTAGTCCTGCTCCTCCGCGCTTCCCGGGTGGGCCTGCATGCCGAACTCGGCACCGTCGTAGAGAACCCGGTCGAAGACGGCCTCGGACTCCAGCGCCTCGAAGGAGAACTGCTCCTGCTCGCCGGTGTCCTCGTCCTGCTCCTTGTTCGCCTCGTCCATCTCCTGCTCGGACTCGGCGTACGGGTCCTCCTCGCCCTCCTTCTTGGGCTTGTCGAGGGCGTGGTCGCGCTCGACCTCCATCTCGTTGGCGAAGGTGAGGAGGTCGGGGACGGTCGGCAGGAACACGGACGCGGTCTCGCCGCGCCTGCGGGACCGTACGAAGCGGCCGACGGCCTGGGCGAAGAAGAGGGGGGTCGAGATGGTGGTCGCGTACACGCCGACGGCCAGGCGCGGCACGTCGACGCCCTCGGACACCATGCGGACGGCGACCATCCACCGGTCCTCGCTCGCGGCGAAGTCGTCGATGCGCTTCGAGGCGCCGGTGTCGTCGGACAGCACGAGGGTCGCCTTGGTGCCGGTGATCTCGCGGATCAGCTTGGCGTAGGCGCGCGCCGAGTCCTGGTCGGTGGCGATGACGAGCGCCCCGGCGTCCGGGATGCCCTTGCGCACCTCGGTGAGCCGCTGGTCGGCGGCGCGCAGCACGCTCGGCATCCACTCGCCGCGCGGGTCGAGCGCGGTGCGCCAGGCCTGGCTGATCGCGTCCTTGGTCATGGGCTCGCCGAGCCGGGCGGCGATCTCGTCGCCCGCCTTGGTGCGCCAGCGCATGTTGCCGCTGTAGGAGAGGAAGATGACGGGCCGCACGACGTGGTCGGCCAGCGCGTTCCCGTACCCGTACGTGTAGTCGGCGGAGGACCGCCGGATGCCGTCCCTCCCCTCCTCGTAGGTGACGAAGGGGATGGGGTTGGTGTCGGAGCGGAACGGCGTACCGGTGAGCGCGAGCCGGCGGGTGGCGGGCTCGAACGCCTCCAGGCAGGCCTCGCCCCACGACTTGCTGTCACCGGCGTGGTGGATCTCGTCGAGGATGACGAGGGTCTTGCGCTGCTCGGAGCGGTTGCGGTGGAGCATCGGCCGGACGCCGACACCGGCATAGGTGACGGCGACGCCGTGGTACTCCTTGCTGAGCGGCCCGGCGCTGTACTCGGGATCGAGCTTGATCCCTATCCGCGCGGCCGCCTCGGCCCACTGCTTCTTCAGGTGCTCGGTCGGCGCGACCACGGTCACCTGCTGCACGACATGGTGGTGCAGCAGCCAGGACGCGAGGGTCAGCGCGAACGTCGTCTTGCCGGCGCCGGGGGTGGCTACGGCGAGGAAGTCGCGCGGCTGCTCCTGGATGTACCTCTCCATCGCCCCCTGCTGCCAGGCGCGCAGCTTGTTGGCGGTGCCCCAGGGGGCACGGCCGGGGAAGGCGGGCGAGAGGTGATGCGAGTGCGGGGAGGCGCTGGCGGCGGTGGTAGTCACGGTCTCCGGTCTGGGTGTCGATTGGGAGCGTCCGGGTCCGCGCGCGGCGCGTCAGATGTGGCGTGACGGGAGGCGGGCGGGCGGCTCGGCTACGTATGACAACCGGGCCACCCTACCGGCGCCCGGCTCACGACGGCGTGCGGACGAGGCCCGGGCACCGGTGGATGGGACTGAGGTCACATCGCCCCGTGCGGCGCCCTCAAGCGCGATGCGATGAGGGCCACATCCGCCGGATGGCCGGCCGCCGCCTCGACGACGAGCCGGTACGCGGCAAGGTGAGCGGGGTCGAAGCAGTGCCACTTGTCGTTGCCGTCATCGTTCCCGGAGCCGGGTCGTCACCCACGCTCCCAGCAGTGCCACCCCCGCCATCGGCAGGAACACCACGGCGAAGGCGGCCGGGTGGGAACTGTGGGCGGCGGACGCCGTGGCGGTGGCCGTGCGGGCGACCGCGCCGCCGCCCAGGGCCGCGAAGGCGGCCCCGCCGACGGCGAGCAGCAGCACGTTGGACAGGGCGTCGGAGATCTGCAGGGCGGCCGAGTTGCTGCCGGCCTCCTCGGGGGCCGAGAGCTGGAGCAGCAGCACACTGGTCGAGGCGATCACCAGGCCCATCCCGAAGCAGCCGAAGGCCCAGGCGACGGCGACGGTCCACACCGGAACGGCGGGGATCAGCACGCTCGGGGCCGCGGCGACGGCCGCAGCGACCAGCAGCATGCCGAGAAACATGAGGCGGTCGCGGTACGGCTCCACGCGCGGCCGTGCCTGCACCCAGGACCCCAGCGCCCAGGTCCCGCCACCGGCCGCGAGCGAGAGCCCGGCGAGCGTCGGCGACAGCCCCCGCTGAGTGACCAGCATCAGCGGCACGAAGGACTCGGCGGAGACGAAGGCGCCGGCGGCGACCCCGCGCAGCAGCACCACGGACGGCAGCCCGCGCGCCGCCCGCCAGGTGCCGCGGGGCAGCAGCCCGCGCACGGCGGATACGAGGAGCGCGGCACCGGCCGCGGCGGGCACGAGGGACAGCGGGCGCGGGTCCTGGGCGGCGTACTGGAACAGCCCCGCGCCCAGCGCTATCGCGAAGGCCAGCCGGATGCGGCGCCGGTCCAGCGGCGCACGGCCGCCCGCCCCCGCCTGTCCCGAGGCCCGCCGCCGTATCTGCGGCAGGGCGAGCGCGAGCGGAACGCCGACCAGCGCCGGAATCCCGATGAACACCCAGCGCCAGCCGAGGTGCTCGGTGATCGCGCCCGCGGCGAGCGGGCCGACGACGGACGGTACGACCCACGCCGCCGCGAACGCCGCCATGATCGCGGGGCGCAGCCGCTGCGGATAGGCCCGCCCGACGACGACGTACAGCGCGACGATCACGAGCCCGCCGCCGAGGCCCTGGACGGCCCGTCCGAGGATGAACACCCACATGCCGCCGGCCGTCCCGGACAGCAGCAGCCCCGCGGCGAACGCGCCGATGCCCGAGGCCAGCGAGCCGAGCGGCCCGTCGCGGTCGGACCACTGCCCGGCGAGCACCATCCCGAACAGGCTCGTCGTGAAGTACCCGGAGAACGCGAAGGCGTACAGGGCGACCCCGCCGAGCTCCCGCGCGGCGACGGGCATCGCCGTCCCCACGGCGGTCGCCTCGAAGGCGATCACCAGCACCACGGACACGATGCCGATGCTGAGCGCCCGGTACGGCCGGCTCAGTACCCCGCCCGTCTCCTCGGACGGAACCGTCGTCGCGGCCGCGCGTGCTTCCAGTGCTGTCATGGCCGCCAGCGTAAGGTGCGCGGCCCGCCGTGACTCCTGTCCGAAGGCGGTGATCAACCGGTCCTTTGGCCCTAGGACCACTCCCCCGAACCAGCCGCCCCGCGGTTCGTGAACGGCGTGTGGCAGTCGCGTTGCGGCCGCCCCGGAACCCTTGAGCCCGCTCCCGCACCCCGCCTACGGTCGACCCATCAGGTTCGGAACGAGTGAGCCGTGCCGCACCTGAGACTGGCCGTGTGCCCGAGTGGTTCAGGGACTCGCCTGCAAAGCGAGTTACGCGGGTTCAATTCCCGCCACGGCCTCTGCCTGCCTGACCAGGCGAAACGGAAGGGCGGCACCCCACCGGGGTGCCGCCCTTCCGGTTGGCCGTCCCGGTCCGCGTCTACGCGGGTACCTCCCACACCGTGACGTCGAGGGTCGCCTTGACGTCGACCTTGTCGAGTGACACCACGGTGGCCATGGCCGGCCGTCCCTCGTCGGTGACGAAACAGATGGTGCGCCCGACGGGCAGATCGATATTTTGGTCGGGCTGGGTTTTCACGAGCAGTACGCACGAATCGGGGGTCGGGGTCTCGCCTTTCGGCATCTCCACCATGTTGAAATCGATGAATGTCGCGGCCCCGGTATCCGTGATGCCGTCCATTCTCAGGTCACCGCCCCCGTCGCTCGAAGGGGGCACCGAATCAAGATTGAACCAGCCGTTGAACTTCACGCGCCCCGACCAGTGCTCCGCGTAGGAATCGGTGGGACTGCCGGGTGAAGGTGTCCCCCCGTTTTCCCCGGCGGAGGAGAGCGGCGCTGGAGCCGTGACCGTTGCCGTAGCGGTGACCGCGGCTGTTGTCGTGGCGGTCACCGTGGCCGCGGCGCCGAGGGGCGAACGAACCCCAGCCGCCGGCAGGGCGATGAAGCCCACCAGGAAGGTGAGCACACCCGTGACCGCGGTGATGAGCGCGGCCATCGCCGTCCAGTGCTCGGGCCGCCTCTTGGCGCGAGGCGCACTCGGGGGCGGCCAGGACGGGGGCGAGGACGCGGGCTGAGACGGAGGCGGTGGCTGAGACGGGGGCTGAGACGGGAATGACATGAGAACCCCAATTCGACATGCGGGCCGCGCGGTTTCCAGCCACCACTAGATTTACTCCTCGCGGAGTGGCCCTGTGTCGTGATTCTGCAATTGACCGAACTCGCCCGACTCATTGAGCACTCCCGCCCCTTGAAGCCATTTGAAGGCATTTGAAGCCAGGAGAGCTGGACCGATCCGGGCAGGGGGACGGGATTCCCTCCCGGCACCTGGGTGCGTCAGTGGTCGACATCGATCTCGACCTGGCGTGCGGCCGGTCCGGACGCGGGTGTCGGTCCCCGGGTGTCCGTCCGCGGGCCCGCTACACGTACAGCAGGCCGCCCGACCGGTCCTCGAATATCTCCGGCCAGTAGCGGCGGCCGTCGTCGCCCGGGAGGGTCGGGGTCCGGTCGCAGGCGGTGGGGTCGACGGTGGCGAGGGTCTCGGTCAGGGTGGCCGCGAGCTGGCCGTAGGAGCCGCTGAGGCCGTGGGCCGCGTCCACGGTCTTCTCGCGGTGGACGAGCCAGAGGGTGAACGCCAGCGTGGAGATGTCCGCGTTCAGGGGGCGCAGGGTGAGGTCCGGCTCGCTCCAGGCGAGCACCGCGCCCGTGGTGCCGTCCACGACCAGGCTCGTGTCCTCCAGGAGCTGGCCGAGGCGTATCAGGCGGTCGGCGGCGGCCGGGAGCAGGCCGGCGGCGAACTCGTCGGGGCGCTCGTCCGCGTAGTACTCGGTGAGCGCCGGCAGCGGCACCTCCGTGTCGAGCTGGAAGAGGTAGCCGTCCTCCGGCAGGCCTGACTCCCGGAGGAAGCGGCGGGTCGGCTCGTGCGTCAGCGCGGGCGGGAAGTCGACGTCCTCGAAGCGCATGATCCCGCCCGCGCCGAACTCCTCGTCCAGCAGCCGCGCCGGCAGGCCGAGCACCAGCCCGTCGCCCGGTCCGGCGATCCGGGCGAGCGGACGGATCAGCGCGGCCATCCGCCAGTACGGGGGCACGTCCGCGCCCGCGCCGTCGGCGAAGACGGCACTCAGCCGGTCCGACACCTCGGCGACCGCCTTCGGGCCGAACGAGCCCGGCCCGCCCCGGGACACGGTCAGCTCCTCGGTGGCCGCCGCGAAACTCAGCAGGGCGTCCAGGGAGGGAGCCAGGGGCGCGAGGTCCAGCCGGGCGGGGTCCGGCGGGACGCGGGCCGACGAGACCTCGCCCGTCGTCCCGTCCAGCAGGATCGACTCCAGGTCCCGGTCGAGGCTGCGCAGCGCCCCTATGACGAGCTGGTCGCGCAGTTCCTCGGCGAGCTTGTCGGCACCGCCCGCCAGGTCCGCGACCGTGCGCAGGCCGTGCTCCCGCAGGGCGTCGAAGCCGAGCAGCGCGCCGTCCCGGGGCAGTCCGGGGCCGGTGAGCCGGTCCCGGGTGCCCGCGTGCGTGACGAACGGATCCAGTTCGTCGCCGGTCAGTGTGATCGCGCCTTTGACATCGGTGTCAGTCGTACTCATGGCTCCCCCGCGCATGTGAACGCTCCGTGCTTCCCCCGCGGGGAACGGCCGGTCGTTCCACGGCAGTTCCCCATCGCTCCAGAACGATACGCCGCCCCACTGACAACGCCGAAGAGGCGCGGGAACAAGCCACGCGCGAAGGAGGAACCGTCGGGGCGCGGGTCGCGCACGGCAGGGAAGGGGCGCGGCCCGCGTCAGGTGGACGCAGCCCTCGTCAGGCGGACGGGTCCTCGTCAGGTGGACGCGGCCCTCGTCAGGTGAAGTAGACGCCGCCCAGGACGACGACCACGGCCGCCAGTACGAACAGCAGCACCCAGATCAGCAGCTTGCCCACGCTGGGCGGGGGTTCGTAGCGCGGCTGCCCGGCCTCGGCGCCGGGGACGGCTGGGTCGAGGCCGTCCCGCGCGGGTTCGCCGGCCGCCGGCTCCGGGGCGCTCACGAGGACGTCACCACGGCCGCCTGGGGGCGGATCGGGAGTCGGTTGACGGGCCGGCCGGTGGCCGCCCGTACGGCGGACGCGATGGCCGCCGGCGAGGTCACGACCGGCACCGCGCTGGCCGCCTTGGCGCCGAAGGGGGCGACGACGTCGCGCTCCTCGACCAGCTTGACGATGCGGATGTCGGGCGCGTCCAGGGCGGTCGGCAGGGCGTAGCCGGTGAGGTCGGGGTGCCGGACCAGGCCGCGGGCCGTCCGGAGGTTCTCGGTCAGCGCGGCGCCGACGCCCTGGGTGACGCCCGCCTCGATGCGGGCCGTGAGCTGGGCCGGGTTGAGGATCCGGCCGACGTCCTGGGCGAGAGCCAGCTCCACGACCCGTACCGAACCCAGTTCGATGTCGACGTCCACCACCGCGCGGATGGCGCAGAAGGCGAGGCCCACGAAGGCGTCGCCCTGGCCGGCCTCGTCCAGCGGTTCGGTCGGGTGCGGGCGGCACTGGGCGGTCGCCCACAGCTCCTTGCCGTCCATCGCCTCGGTGACCGTGGTCGACAGGACACCGTCGTACGAGGTGATCTTGCCGTCGGTGATCTGGAGCAGTTCGGTGGACATGCCGAACTTGTGCGCCAGCGGCTGCAGTAGCTGGGTGCGGACCATCTTGGCCGCGCGCTCCACCGCTCCGCCGGACACCCAGGTGTGCCGGCCCCGGCAGCTCGGGCCCGCCGGGGGCTGGTCGGTGTCGACCGGGGCCACGTGCACCTCGTCGATGCCGAGCGTCTCCTGGACGATCTGCCGGGCCAGCGTGGTGAAGCCCTGGCCGGTCTCCACGGCCGCGCAGAGCACCGTGGCGACGCCGTCGTGGACCTTCACGGTGGCCGTCGAGACCTCGTCGGCACCCTCGGCGCCGAGCATGTGCACCATGCCGAGCGCGTAGCCGACACCGCGGCGTACGGCACCGGGCTCGCCCGCGCCCTCGGGGCCGCCGGGCAGCAGCCACTCGTCCTCGGGCGTGTCCTTGGGGAGGGCGGGCAGTGGGTAGTCGCGTACGGCCTGGAGCAGCTCGGCGACGGGCGCCGGGCAGGTCACCGTCTGGCCGGTCGGCAGGACGTCTCCGGTGGCCATGGCGTTGCGCAGGCGCAGTTCCGCGGGGTCCGTCCCGAGTTTCTTGGCCAGCTTGTCCATCTGGGCCTCGTAGGCGGCGCAGACCTGGAGGGCGCCCTCGCCGCGTACATGCCCGGAAGGCGGGTTGTTGGTGCGCACGGCCCAGCCCTCGATGAAGGCGTTCGGGACGACGTACGGGCCGCAGGCGAAGGAGACCGCGGCGGCGAGGGACTCCCCGGAGGTGTCGGCGTAGGCGCCCGCGTCGAGCAGGATCTGTGCCTCGACCTTGACCAGCATGCCGTCGGCGTCGGCGTGGTGCCGGTAGCGCAGCAGGGTCGGGTGCCGGTGGGCGTGGCCGAGGAAGGACTCCTCGCGCGTGGCGGTGAGTTTGACCGGGCAGCCGGTCTTCAGGGCGAGCAGGCCGATCGCGACCTGGAAGCCCTGGTCCTCGCGGTCGGCGGTGGCTCCGGGGACGCCGGTGACGACGACCTTCACGCGCGCGGGTTCGAGGCCGTAGCAGGCGGCGGCGGCGTCCCGGTCGCTGTGCGGGTCGGTGGAGGCGATGTAGAGCTCGACGCCGCCGTCGGGGCGGGGCACGGCGAGTCCGGCCTCGGCGCCGATGGGGGCGGGGTCCTGGCGGCCGATGCGGTACAGGCCCTCGACGACGATCTCGCCGACCGCGTCCGGGTCGCCGTGACGCAGCGGGATGTGCCGGATCAGGTTGCCGTCGGGGTGCAGCGGCTCGGCCTCGAAGGCGTGCTCCGGGTCCGTGACCGGTTCGAGCACCTCGTACTCGACGATGACGGCGGCGGCGGCCATCCGCGCGGTGTCCGGGTGGTCGGCGGCGACGGCCGCGATGGGCTCTCCGTGATGGCGTACGACCTCGGAGGCGAACACCGGTCGGTCGGCCCTGCCGCGGCCGTGCAGGGGGGTGCCGGGCACGTCCTCGTGGGTGATGACGGCGCGTACGCCGGGCATCTCGCGCGCGTGGCTGGTGTCGATGGACACGATGCGCGCGTGCGGGTGCGGCGAGCGGAGCACGGCGGCCCACAGCAGGCCCTCGGCCCACAGGTCGGCGGCGTAGGGGAAGGTTCCCTCGGTCTTGGCCCGGTCCTCGGCGGCGGGCAGCGAGACGCCGAGCCCGTGCGGCAGGGGCTCGGGGCCCGTCTCGTGCGCCGCCGGTGTCGCGGTCGCGGCTTGGTTGGTCACGCCTGGCCTCCGTCCTGGCCGTACGGGTCGTGCTGCGCCCGGGAGCCGTACGCGGCATTGTCCTCGTACGCGGACGGGTGGACACCGCCGGCGCCGGGGCCCGCCTGGTGCGGGATGCGGGCCTCTTCCGCCTCGGGGACGCTCTCGGCCGCGGCGGCGGAGTGCGCCTCGCGTTCGGCGACGACCTCGCGCACGGCGTCCAGGACGCCGCGGTAGCCGGAGCAGCGGCACAGGTTGCCGCACAGGGCCTGGCGGGTCTCCAGTTCGCTGGGCGCGGGGTTGCCCTCCAGCAGGTCGTGCAGCGTCATCGCCATGCCGGGGACGCAGAATCCGCACTGCACGGCGCCGCACTTGGCCAGCGCGCGCTGGACGTCGGAGGGCTGGCCGTCGGCGGCCAGGCCCTCGACGGTGCGCACCTCGCTGCCGGCGGCGGTGACGCCGGGGACCAGACAGGACGCCACGAGCCGGCCGTCCACCTGGACGTTGCAGGCGCCGCACTCGCCCTGCGAGCAGCCGTCCTTGGCGCCCGCGAGGCCGAGCCGTTCGCGCAGTACGTAGAGCAGCGACTCGCCGATCCAGGCGTCGGTGACCGGCCGGTCGGCGCCGTTGACGCGCAGGACGTACGAGGCGAGGGGGTGTTCGTCGTTGGCGGCCGGGGCCAGGTGGTCCGCGTCCCGCGTCCCGTCATCCGTCCCGGGAGCCTCGTGCGCCGGGTCCGGCTCGGGCACCTCGGGTGACCCCCCGGTCACCGATCCGGGGCCGGCGGCGGGCTCAGGTGCCTCATGGGCGGGCTGTACGGGCCGCTGGGCGGCCTGTGCGGGCGATTCGGCCTGCGGCTGCCCGGCGTGCTCCGCGAGGGCCTCAGCGGTCGTTTCGTGGGTGTCGGCGGTCCACGGCTGCCCGATCTCGGCCCAGGGCGCGGACGCGCCGCCCGGGAGCGTGGCCGGCGGGGTGCTGCCCCACTGCTCGACGAGCGCCGAGGTGGTGAACTCACCCGATTCGTCCGGAAGATCGCCTACGGCTACCGGGATCGACCACTGCCCGGTGACGTCGTGCCCGGCGTCGTGCCCCTGGCCCTGCCCGGCGGCGCCGTGACGGGTCGGATCGTCGAACTCCCACTGCCCGGTGGACCCGGGGTGGTACGAGAAGCGGTCGTCGTGGGCGCCCTGTCCCTGCCGCGCCGCGTTCTGATCCGGCCACGGGGCGGTGCCGCCCTGGCCGGCCCATGTTCCGCCGGACGCCGGGTCCGCCGTCTCGGGCGGGGCGGGCGTCACGGCGATCTGCGGGGGCACATAGCCGTGTCCGGGCGCGGCGAGCGGCTCCCGGGCGGCGAGGAGCGCCTCGATGCCGCCCTCGGGAAGCTTCACGAACGCGGTGGCGCCGTCGTCGTAGTCGCCCTGGGGCAGCGGATCCCAGCGGCCGCCGCTGCGCGGAGCGCCCTCTTCGTGCTGGTCGTCGGTCACGACAGTGCCCTCCCAAGTGCTCGTCGGGCCAGCGCGGCGACGGTGCGCCGCAGGTGCAGTACGGCGGGCGGAAGCGGGGTCAGGGATCCGTCCTCGGCGGGGACGGGGTCCGGGATGCAGGCCGCGGCGACGTACTCGCCGAACGCGGTCAGCGCCTCCGGGACGATCGCGCGGCTGTTGTCCCAGTCGATCAGCTGGGCCACCCACGCCTCGGCGTCCAGGGGCCGCAGCGGCATCGGCGCTATGGCGCCGACGGCGCAGCGGACGCCGCGCCGGGCCGGGTCGAGGACGACCGCGACGGAGGCGATGGCGCGCCCCGGGCCGGTGCGCCCGGTGGCCTTCAGGAAGACCTGCGGGGCGTGCAGCAGCGGCACGCGCACGTAGCCGATGAGTTCTCCGCCGCGGAGCATGTCGACGCCCGCGAGCAGGTGCGACACCGGGATCTCGCGGCGGGTTCCGCCGGGCCCCGCGATGATCAGCGTGGCTTCCAGGGCGGCCAGTACGGGCAGCGCGTCCCCGGTGGGGGCGGCCGAGGCGATGTTGCCGCCGAGGGTGCCCGCGTTGCGGATCTGCGGCGGTCCGGCGGCCCGCGCGGCGGCGGCGAGCGCCGGGATGAGGGCGGCGAAGTCGGGGCGGCCCATGCGGGCGTGCGTGAGGCCGGCGCCGAGCAGCGCGTGGCCGTCCTGGTACTGCCAGCCGCGGATCTCGCTGATCCGGCCGAGGCCGACGAGCGCGGCCGGTCTCAGCTGTCCGGAGTTGACCGCGGCCATGAGATCGGTGCCGCCTGCCACCGGAACGGCCGTGGGCATGGCGGACAGCGCCGCCACCGCCTCGTCCAGCGAGACGGGCAGCGTCACGGCCTGCGCCGTCTGCAGTGCGTGCGTGGTCAAACCGGTTGCCCCTTCCCGCTGCCCCACCTGGTCCCACCTGTGCTGCCGTACGGTACGTGCTGACAGGGCGGACGTGGCAACTCTGGCACATCTTCCCCGGCCCTCGACGCGGGGGTCCGCTAGGAGGCATTCGCCCCTCTCACCAGGGAGATGGCCGGTTTTCGCACGGCATCGCCGGTCGGCGCGAATTGTCACCCTCCGGTGACCCTTGGGGGCCTTTTTTCCTTGCGGGGCCACGGTTCCAGGGCATCGGCCCCGGGGCACACGGGCCGTGAGCCGTCTCACACGTTCGGGGGCGCCCCCTCGATCGGGCGTCCGAGGACACCGGGGCGCCGCTGCCACGGCCGCGGCCCCGCGGGAGCCCGGTAGGCCACACCGAGGGCGTCGAGCCGCTCGTAGTGGGCGCCCATCCGCCGCTCGAAACCGGCGAAGTCCCGTTCCGCGGGGCTCGGCAGGCTGCTCCAGGCGACCTCGGCGAAGGCGGCGAGCCTCGGGAACGCCTGGTAGTCCACTCGCGTGTGGTCCTCCATCACCTCGGTCCACACGTTGGCCTGTGTGCCCAGCACATGGCGCGCCTCCGCCTCGGTGAGCTGCGGCGGAACCGGCTCGAAGCGGTAGACGTCCTCCAGGGTGCGCACATAGGCGATCGGCACCGGTTCGTCCTCGCCGGCGGCCTGGCGATAGTCCAAGTAGACGTGCTGCTCGGGACACATGACGACGTCGTGGCCCGCCCGCGCGGCCGTGACACCGCCCTGGTAGCCGCGCCAGGAGGACACCGCGGCGCCCGGTGCGAGCCCGCCCTCCAGGATCTCGTCCCAGCCGATCAGCCGACGCCCGCGCGCGGAGAGCCAGTTGTCGAAGTGCCGGATGAACCAGGACTGCAGCGCGTCCTCGTCGGCGAGCCCGAGTTCCCTGATGCGCGCCTGTGCCGTGGCCGACTCCTTCCACTGGTCCTTGGCGCACTCGTCGCCCCCGATGTGGAAGAAGCCCGAGAACTCCGGGAAGCGCGCGGGGTCCGCCGGGAACAGGTCGAGGAGTTCCTCGAAGACCCCTTCGTAGAAGCGCAGGGTGTTGTCGGTGGGGGCGAGTACGTTTTTGGAGACGCCCCAGTTGTCCCAGACGGTCAGGGAGGTCGTGTCGATGACGTCGGTGTTGCCCAGTTCCGGATACGCGGCGATGGCGGCCTGCGAGTGGCCGGGGATGTCGATTTCGGGAACGACGGCGATATGCCGCTCGGCCGCGTACGCGACGATCTCGCGGATGTCGTCCTGCGTGTAGAAGCCCCCGTGCGGCTTCTCCTCCCACAACGGCGAGGCCCGGTGGCCGAATTTGGTGCGCGCCCGCCAGGAACCGACCTCCGTCAGCCTCGGGTAGCGCTTGATCTGAACACGCCACCCCTGATCGTCGGTGAGGTGGAAGTGGAAGACGTTGAGTTTGTGCGCGGCCAGCAGGTCGAGGTAGCGCAGGACGCCTTCCTTGGGCATGAAGTGCCGGGAGACATCGAGCATCAGTCCGCGCCAGCGGAATCGGGGGGCGTCCTCGATGGTGCGGTGCTCGATTTCGTACGCCGCCTCCGGGCGGATCGGGGCGCGGCGAAAAGCGTCCGGGCCGAGCAGTTGACGCAGCGTCTGGGCGCCCCAGAAGACGCCGGCCGCGTCGCCGCCGCGGATCTCGACGCCGCCGTCCCCGACGCCGAGCCGGTACGCCTCCGGCTCCAGGGTGTCGTCGAGGAGCAGCCGTACGGCGCCCGGAGTGTCCTGCGGCCCAGGTCGCAGGGGTAGTCCGAGTGCGGCGCCGAGTGTCGAGCGCAGCCAGCGTTCGGCGGTGTCCGTGCCGGGCCCGGCACACAGGACGGTGTCCGCGTCCAGCGCGAACCGGCCGTGCGTGGTGCCCTCGACGACCAGGGGCGCCGGAATCAGGCTCGTATCCATCATGTCCATCCGTCCTTCAGTCCTTTACCGCCGCCGGGGCCGGAGACGAGTCGCTGGTGCACGAGTACGAGGAAGACCGGCGCCTGAATCGTCATCACCATGGAGGCGGCCGCATACCGTCCGGTCGGACTCGGGGAACGGGAAGTCGTTCCGGGGCCGGAACGAAGGAATACCCGCCGACGGCCACGGTCCCGGGGAAGGCGAGCGGGAAAGCATCCACCGCGCGGAGAAGGCCGCCTGAGGGGGGATCGGCGAGCCCGGCAGGTCCGGGCCGCCGAAGTTCCGCGGAACGAGGACAAGGGGGATCGCCGGCACCTCGACGGGTATCGGCCGGGTCCGGGCGAACGCCGTCCGGGCCCATGGGAACGCGATCGGCGCGACGGTCCGGAATCGGAAGCGGAATCACCCCGCCACGCGCGCCGCGGGAAACGCGACGAGCTCCGGGACGACCGCCGAGGAGCCCGCGGAGGAACCCTTCCCGAGAAGGCCGTCGAGGAAGTGGGGGCCGAATTCCCGCCGCCCGAAAACGTTCGGGAAGGAATCCGGGGAGGGCGAAAGCGTTCGGGGCGGAAGCCGGGTGAACCCGAATCCCCCGGCCGGTAGGGATGGGCCGGGCGGCCTCCGGCGGAGGGCCGGCCACCGTCCGGGCCGTGCCGGATCCGGGGGCGGCGAGCTTCATCGAGCGTCCTCCAGCGCGGTGGCGTGTTGCAGCATCCGCAATGACGGTTTCGTGCTGCACAACACTCGGAGGCTAAGGAGTACTCGATCCGCCCACAAGAGGTCTACACCACTCTGTGACCAGTTGACGCACCGCGTGCAACGCTCAGCCGTCGACGGCCTCCCCGCCGGCTCCTCCACCCCCAGCGCCACCGGCTCCTCCACCCGCATCGCCACCGGGCCTCGGGGCGGCTTTCGCGCGCGCCGGATCAGCGGTCTTCCGCACGGCCTTCTCGCGACGGGTCCGCGCGTCGGCCCGGACCGTCGCCACGAGGGGAATCACCAGCAGCGCCAGGACGAACCACGCGAGGGCACCGGCGAACAGGACCCTCCACTGCGGCTCGGCCGCGTCTCCGAGGGCCAGCAGGACGGCGCCTCCGAGAAGGGCGCCCGCCGCCGCGCAGTCCACCTTCACCAGGGGGTTCGGCAGGAGCACCTCCCGCAGGAACCTCTCCCCGTACCACCAGTGCACCCAGCGCCCGGCGCCGAGGAGAAGGAGACAGCCGAGCACCGGCGCGGCGAGCACGGCGGCCCACTGCGGCAAGGGGTGACCGGAGAAGCCGGGCGCCGCGAGCAGCATGCCGCAGACGCCGGTCGCGGCTCCCCACGGCGTGAGGACCGTCTCCGCCCGCCGAATGGCCTCGGGGCCCCCGGACCCGTACAGCTCCTCGTGCGCGGCGCGCATCTCGGCGGCACGCCTCCGCCAGTCGAGACCGGCACGCGAGGGCCCCCGGAGGGCCAGGAAGAGGGCGGCCATCGAGAGCGGGCGCAGGATCACGCAGGTGTGCTCGACCTCCGGCGGCCAGTCCCCCACCAGGGTCACGGCACTGGAGACGAGGAAGACCGCGAAGGCCACGAACACCCACGGGGCCGGTGGCGCCGGCTTGCGCAGCGCCTTGCGGCCGCCGAGTTCCCGTGCCCGCCTCAGTTCCCCGCGGGCCTCGGGGCCGCGCCCGAAGATCTTGACGAGGGCCCCGCCCAGCGCCCGGTGCGGCTGCGGCTCGTCCGGTGCCAGCCGGACGGCGGTCCGACCGGCGGCCACCGCGGAGTCGTACCGCCCGCGCATCAGCTCGGCGTCGGAGATCGTGACCCAGCCCCGCCAGTCCTCCGGCGCGAGCCGCACCGCCCGCTCGGCCAGCCGCAACGCGGCCTCCGGGTCCCGCAGGCGCACGAGCACCGACGCCGCGAGGCTCAGTTCCTCCGCGCCGCTCGGCTCGGCCCGGTCGATCAGCTCCCGGCTCTCACGGAACTTCCGGGCCTCGGCCAGTTCCCGTGCCCGCAGCAACTGCTCCACGCCCCGCCCCTCGCCGTACGACACAGCCCGTCCCGCGCACGACACGGCCGCGGCGCCCCTCGCCCGGGGCGTCGCGGCCGTGTCCGGTCCACGCGGCGTACTGCGCCGGGGAGAGCGTCGGCGTTACTTCTTGTCGCCGCCCTTGCCCTGGTCGCCACCGGCGCCCATGGACTCGAAGATCTCCTTGCACATGGGACACACGGGGTACTTCTTCGGGTCGCGGCCCGGCACCCACACCTTGCCGCACAGCGCCACGACGGGCGTGCCGTCCAGCGCGCTCGCCATGATCTTGTCCTTCTGGACGTAATGGGCGAAGCGCTCGTGGTCCCCGTCGCCGTGCGACACCTGCGGCGTCGGCTCTACGAGGGTCCCCGTCCCCGTGCCTCGCTGGGGCTGGGTCTCAGGCTCAAGAGTGCTCATGAACCCAAGGGTACTGGGGCTCATGCCCGTCAGTTGAGGGAAGGGTCGTGCGCCGGTGGCGGAAGTGGCGCGGGCCGGTGCGCCGGTCAGTTGAGGGAGGGGTCGTCGGGGTACGTCGCCACCATCGCGAGCTCGCTGCGCTGGCGGCGCAGGACCTCCCGCCACAGGCGTTCCGGTGCCGGGGAGGAGACGTCTCCGGGTTCGGACTCGACCACGTACCAGGCGCCCTCGACGAGTTCGTTCTCCAGCTGGCCCGGTCCCCAGCCCGCGTATCCGGCGAAGATGCGCAGGGAGCCGAGGGCCGAGGCGAGGAGCTCGGGCGGGGCCTCCAGGTCCACCAGACCGATCGCGCCGTGCACCCGCCGCCAGCCGAGCGGCGCGCTCTCCCCGGCCGTGCCTCCGGGGATGACAGCCACCCCCAGCGCCGAGTCCAGCGAGACGGGGCCTCCCTGGAAGACGACACCCGGCTCCCCGGCCAGGCCGGCCCAGTTCTCCAGGATGTCGCCGACGCCCACCGGGGTCGGCCGGTTGAGGACGACGCCGAGGGAGCCCTCCTCGTCGTGGTCGAGGAGCAGCACCACCGCGCGGTCGAAGTTCGGGTCCGCCAGGGCGGGCGTGGCCACGAGCAGTCGCCCTGTGAGCGAGGACACCTCGGTCATGCCAGACATGATCCCGCACATTCCCTCCATGTGGGGAGCCAATACGTGTACGGGAGTGAATGCAGCTCAGGGCGCAACGAAGCGTTGCCCGCGCACGGCGGGACCGGTGACCCCGTGTGCCCGATTCGGAACGGTTCGTGTTGTGGCCAAGCTATGACTGAGCTGAGTCCTCATTGGGCTTACTGCGCCGGGGTGGGCGGCCATTACCCTTGCTGTTCGGCACCCGTACGACCGGCCGGCCGACGACCCACACCTGCCCAACTCATCGGAACGCGAGATACATGACCGTCAACGACGATGTCCTGCTTGTCCATGGCGGAACCCCGCTTGAGGGCGAGATCCGTGTCCGCGGTGCGAAGAACCTCGTACCGAAAGCCATGGTCGCCGCCCTGCTGGGCAGCGGGCCGAGCCGGCTGCGCAACGTCCCCGACATCCGCGACGTGCGTGTCGTACGCGGACTGCTGCAGTTGCACGGTGTGACCGTCCGTCCGGGTGAGGAGCCCGGCGAGCTGATCCTCGATCCCTCGCACGTCGAGAGCGCGAACGTCGCCGACATCGATGCCCACGCGGGCTCGTCGCGCATCCCGATCCTCTTCTGCGGCCCGCTGCTGCACCGCCTCGGCCACGCCTTCATCCCGGGCCTCGGCGGCTGCGACATCGGCGGCCGGCCCATCGACTTCCACTTCGAGGTGCTGCGGCAGTTCGGCGCGAAGATCGAGAAGCGCGAGGACGGCCAGTACCTCGAGGCCCCGCAGCGGCTGCGCGGCACCAAGATCCAGCTTCCGTACCCGTCCGTGGGCGCGACCGAGCAGGTGCTGCTGACCGCGGTGCTCGCGGAGGGTGTCACGGAGCTCTCGAACGCGGCCGTGGAGCCGGAGATCGAGGACCTGATCTGCGTCCTGCAGAAGATGGGTGCCATCATCGCGATGGACACCGACCGGACGATCCGCATCACCGGTGTGGACTCGCTCGGCGGTTACACCCACGCGGCCCTCCCGGACCGCCTGGAGGCCGCCTCGTGGGCTTCCGCGGCGCTGGCGACCGAGGGAAACATCTACGTCCGCGGCGCCCAGCAGCGCTCGATGATGACGTTCCTGAACACCTACCGCAAGGTGGGCGGTGCCTTCGAGATCGACGACGAGGGCATCCGCTTCTGGCACCCGGGCTCGCAGCTCAAGTCCATCGCCCTGGAGACGGACGTCCACCCCGGCTTCCAGACGGACTGGCAGCAGCCGCTGGTCGTGGCCCTGACGCAGGCCACCGGCCTGTCGATCATCCACGAGACGGTGTACGAGTCCCGTCTGGGCTTCACGTCCGCGCTGAACCAGATGGGCGCGCACATCCAGCTCTACCGTGAGTGCCTCGGCGGCTCCAACTGCCGCTTCGGGCAGCGCAACTTCCTGCACTCCGCGGTCGTTTCGGGCCCGACGAAGCTCCAGGGGGCCGACCTGGTCATCCCCGACCTGCGCGGCGGCTTCTCGTACCTGATCGCGGCGCTGGCGGCGCAGGGCACGTCCCGCGTCCACGGCATCGAACTCATCAACCGCGGCTACGAGAACTTCATGGAGAAGCTCGTGGAGCTGGGCGCGAAGGTCGAACTGCCGGGCAAGGCACTGGGCTAGACAGCTCGACAGCTCGACAACTGTGCGTACGACGATGGGGCGGCCCCCCTGAAAGGGGCCGCCCCATTGGCGTTGCTGCGCCTTGTACGCCTCCCGCGTCGGCGGGAACGTACCGGCGGGCCTTACTTGCCCTTGGCGGCTTCCTTGAGCTTCGAGCCCGCGGAGACCTTCACGCTGTAGCCGGCGGGGATCTGGATCGGGTCGCCGGTCTGCGGGTTGCGCGCGGTGCGAGCGGCACGGTGGGTGCGCTCGAAGGTCAGGAAGCCGGGGATGGTGACCTTCTCGTCGCCCTTGGCGACGATCTCGCCGACGGTCTCGGCGAAAGCGGCCAGAACGGCGTCGGCGTCCTTGCGGGTCACCTCGGCACGGTCGGCCAGCGCGGCCACCAGCTCACTGCGGTTCATGTCGTTACTCCCGTGTTCTTCTTGCTGTTGAGGCGTGCCACGCGGCGGAGCCGCAATATCCGGCACAGTGAAGCCGATGCTGCCAGGGTCCTCGGTCGGCCCCCGGACCCGGGTCCGTAGCCAGACCGTCGCGCCCGAAGACGCATCCTGCCCCCACCTGCGGCGGGAAAGCCAATCCGGCACCCCTGGGAGTCACACGAACACCCTTGGGGGTCACACGAAGAGGCCTGCGAAGCCTGAGCCTGGCCGCCACCCTAGAGGCGGCCACTGGCCCCGCGTTCCGCGACGCGCCGGGTTCCGGGCGGTCGTGGCGCCCGTCACAGACGGGACGAAGGCCGCCGCGACGCGGTCACGAGGCCTCGCTCGGCCCGTGCTACGCCGTCGCGTTGGCCGCGTCCGTCGCCCCCGCCGCCTTCGCCGCGTCACGCACGGCTCCGGCGACCGCGCCCGCGACCTTGTCGTTGAAGACGCTGGGGATGATGTAGTTCGGGTTGAGCTCGTCCTCGGTCACCACGCTCGCGAGCGCGGTCGCGGCGGCCAGCATCATCTCCGTGTTGACGGTACGCGACTGGGCGTCCAGCAGGCCACGGAAGACGCCCGGGAACACCAGGACGTTGTTGATCTGGTTGGGGAAGTCCGAGCGGCCGGTGGCCACAACTGCCGCGGTCTGGCGGGCGATTGCGGGGTCCACCTCGGGGTCCGGGTTCGCGAGCGCGAACACGATGGCGTTCTCGGCCATCGCGGCCACGTCGTCGCCGTCGATCACGTTCGGGGCGGAGACACCGATGAACACGTCGGCGTCGCGCACCGCCTCCTTCAACGTGCCCGTGAGGCCTTCGGGGTTGGTGTTGTCGGCGATCCAGCGCAGCGGCGAGTCCGTGGCGGCGTCGACGAGATCATCGCGGTCCGCGTGCACGACGCCGTGGATGTCGGCGACGACGGCGTTCTTCACACCCGCGGCGATGAGCAGCTTGAGGATGGCCGTACCGGCCGCCCCGGCGCCCGACATGACGACCCTGATGTCGCCGATCGCCTTGCCGGCGACGCGCAGCGCGTTGGTCAGGGCGGCGAGGACGACGATGGCCGTGCCGTGCTGGTCGTCGTGGAAGACGGGGATGTCGAGGGCCTCGCGCAGCCGGGCCTCGATCTCGAAGCAGCGCGGTGCGGAGATGTCCTCCAGGTTGATGCCCGCGAAGCCGGGGGCGATCGCCTTCACGATCTCGACGATCGCGTCGGTGTCCTGGGTGTCCAGGCACAGCGGCCAGGCGTCGATGCCGGCGAAGCGCTTGAAGAGGGCCGCCTTGCCCTCCATGACGGGCAGCGCGGCCATCGGGCCGATGTTGCCGAGGCCCAGCACGGCGGAGCCGTCCGTCACGACCGCAACGGAGTTGCGCTTGATCGTGAGGCGGCGGGCGTCCTCGGGGTTCTCGGCGATCGCCATGCACACCCGGGCCACACCCGGGGTGTAGATCATGGACAGGTCGTCACGGTTGCGGATCGGGTGCTTGGACTGCATCTCGATCTTGCCGCCGAGGTGCATGAGGAACGTACGGTCCGAGACCTTGCCGAGGGTGACGCCCTCGATGCCGCGGAGCTGCTCGACGATCTCGTCGGCGTGCGCCGTGGAGGTCGCCGCGATGGTGACGTCGATCCGAAGCTTCTCGTGGCCGGAGGCGGTCACGTCGAGGCCGGTCACCGAGCCTCCGTTGGACTCGACGGCCCCGGTGAGCTGGGAGACCGCGGTTCCGCTCGCGGGCACCTCCAGCCGGACCGTCATCGAGTAGGAGACGCTGGGCGCCGTTGCCATGGCCGACTTCCTCTGCTTTCACCGTGTCACTGCTTTGTGCCGTCCGATCGTCGCACCTACCCCTGGGTACGGGGTAGTCGCCCCGGATTGCGAACGTTTTGTTCACCGGGGCAGGTGCTTTCGGAAGATGGATTCCACCATACGAGAGAGATGCGGATCACGAAAGAGGCCCACGTCACGGATGACGTGGGCCTCTTCGGGTCCTCGGTGAAGGACTGCGTTCAAGTGACACCGACCCGCCATGCTCGCCTCGCGGCAAGTGGTCGCTCGTAGCGACGAAGGTTGGGCCCGGGGGCTTGGATCGGGCCGGTGTCACGTCAAAGGTAACAAAGGATTCCCGGAAGGCAATTCCCGTCCCGGGAGTTCTTTTCGGCCGGGACGGGGCGGCGGGCGGGCCGGGGACGGCGGTCCGCAGTCCGGACCCCCGGCGCCCCCCTCTGGACCGGACGGGGGGGCGGGAACGGCGTCAGTCCCTCAGGAGGTCGGGCACTCCGTTCGGGTCGGGCTCGTCGCGGTCGCTGGAGACGACGGTGAGCTGCTGCGTGGCCCGGGTCAGCGCGACGTACAGCACCCGCAGTCCGGCGGGCGACTCGTCCGCGATCTCCGCGGGCGACACGACCACCGTGGCGTCGTACTCCAGCCCCTTGGCCTCCAGGCTTCCGAGGGCCACCACGCGGTCCCCGAGCCCGGCGAGCCAGCGGGCGGCCTCCTCGCGCCGGTTCATGGCGACGACCACGCCCACGGTGCCGTCGACCCGGTCCAGGAGATGGGCGGCCTCGGCGCGCACGGTCTGCGCGAGGGAGTCCCGTACGACCGCGAACCGGGGCTCGACGCCCGTGGACCGTACGGCGGACGGCGACTCGGAGCCCGGCATGGCGAGGGCGAGGACCTTGGCGGCCAGCTCCGCGATCTCGGCCGGGTTGCGGTAGTTGACGGTGAGGGTGAAGCGGCGCCGCGGCCGGGTGCCGAGCGCCTCGTCACGGGCCTCCGCCGCCTCGTCCGGGTCGGACCAGGAGGACTGGGCCGGGTCGCCCACCACCGTCCAGGTGGCGTGCCGGCCGCGCCGGCCGACCATCCGCCACTGCATCGGCGTGAGGTCCTGCGCCTCGTCGACGATGACGTGCGCGTACTCGGTCCGCTCCTGGGCGAGGCGCTCGGCGCGTTCGCGCTGCGTCTCCTCGCGGTGGGGCATGAGCTCCTCAAGACCGGTCAGGTGGCTCAGCGGGTCCGGCTCGCGCCGCTTCCTGGGCCGGGCCGGCGCCCCCACGATCGCCTCCAGCTCGTCGAGCATCGCCACGTCGTGCACGGAGAACCCGTCCCGCTTCAGCGAGCGCGCCACCCGGCGGACCTCGCCGGGGTTCAGGATGCGGCGTGCCCAGCGCCCGAGCCGCCGCTCGTCCGCCATGGCGGCCAGCACCCCGCGCGGGGTCAGCTCCGGCCACCAGGCCTCCAGGAAGGCCAGGAAGCTGTCCTCTGAGGTGACGTCCTCGTCGAACGACGACCGCAGCTCGGCGGCCAGCTCCGGGTCCGCGTGCCGGGTCCCGGCGCCCGACTTCGACCACAGCGCGTCGAGGAGCAGCTTGCGGGCGCGCGGCCTCAGCAGGTTGACCGGCGCGGTCCCGCTGAGCGCGTTGTTCTTGATGCGGTCCAGTTCGGCGGACTCCAGCTCCAGCCGGCGCCCGAAGGCGACGACCCGCAGCCGGGTGGGAGGACCGGCGGGGGCCGTCTCCGGCTCCCCGAGGGCGAGCTGCCCGGAAGCACCCCCGGCGGCCCGGCCGGGCGACTCCAGCGCCCCGCGCGCCGCCTTCCGGAGCACCTTCAGCATCCGGTACGAGCCCTTGGCACGGGCCACGGCCGGGGAGTCGTACAGCGTGGCGCCCACACCGTCGACGAGCGAGCCGATCGCGCGGATCGCGACCTGTCCCTCCTCGCCGAGCGAGGGCAGCACGCCCTCGGTGTAGGCGACGAGCAGCGGGGTCGGGGAGACGATCAGGATGCCGCCCGCGTACCGGCGGCGGTCCTGGTAGAGCAGGTAGGCGGCCCGGTGCAGGGCCACCGCCGTCTTGCCGGTGCCCGGGCCGCCCTCGACGTACGTCACGGACGCGGCGGGCGCGCGGATCACCATGTCCTGCTCGGCCTGGATGGAGGCCACGATGTCGCGCATGGTGTGGCTGCGGGCCTGCCCGAGCGCGGCCATGAGCGCGCCGTCACCGATGACGGGGAGTTCCCGGCCGTCGAGGGAGGCCTTCACCTCCGGGCGCATCAGGTCGTCCTCCACACCGAGGACCCTGCGGCCCTTGGAGCGGATGACCCGGCGGCGTACGACCCGGCCGGGGTCGACCGGGGTGGAGCGGTAGAACGGGGCCGCGGCGGGCGCCCGCCAGTCGATCACCAGCGGCGCGTAGTCGGCGTCCAGGACGCCGATACGGCCGATGTGGAGCGTCTCCGCGATGTCGGCGGTGTTGTCCTCGCGTACGACGCCCTCGGCGGGTTCCACCGCCGTGTAGGCGCCGTCGGCGCCCTTCGTGCCGTCCTTCCCGCGGAGCAGGTCGATGCGGCCGAAGAGAAAGTCCTCGAACTCGTTGTTGAGACGGTTGAGGTGGATTCCTGCGCGGAACACCTGGGCGTCCCGCTCGGCGAGCGCCCCTGGTGTCCCGACATGACCGCGCTGGGCGGCGTCGTGCATGAGGAACTCGGCCTCGTGGATCTTCTCCTCGAGGCGCCGGTAGACCCGGTCCAGATGTTCCTGTTCGACGCTGATCTCACGGTCCCGTACGGAGTCGTCCTGGGTGGATTCGTCCGGTACGGATGAGTGGACCGAGCCGAGCGCGGTTTCCTGCTGAGCCTGAGCGGCCACCGGGCCCCCTTCTGACGTGCTGGGCAGCCGTCAACCGTACGCGAAGGGAGGCCCGTGAGGCTACGTGCGCGCCCGGAGTCCGCTCACGCGTTCACCTCGACCAGGCGCTTCCCCTCGAAGGTCATGACCTCGAAGTGGTCGATCTGGTTCGGGGTGAAGGCCGCGCCGCCGTGCACGTAGAGGGGCTGCTTCGCCTCCTCGGTGGTGGCGTTGGGGACGCCGTAACCCCACTTCGGAACCGCCCAGGAGGTCACCGTCTCACGTTCGCCGTTCTTGCCGACGGCGATCAGGGAGCACCGGAGCGGTCCCTTGACGTTCTTGAGCTGGAGGACGGCGTGGGTGCCCCAGTCCTTCGGCTCGATGGCGACGACGGCGTTGACCTTGGTCTTCGGGTCCGTCGCCTCCGACTTGTCCGTCATGACCTGGAAGGCGGCCTTGGCCGGGCTGGTGGCCATCGCCTGCGGCGTGTTCGTGCCGGTGTCGCTGCCGCCGTTGACGGCCATGACGGTCAGCGGGCCACCGATGATCAGCGCGGCCGCGGCCGCCACCAGGTACATGCCGCGCCGGCGCTTCTGGACGCGGCGCGCCGAGACCTCGTCGACCAGCCGCTCCGCGAGCCGTGGGCTCGGGCGCGCCGAGAGGGACTCCGCGATGGCCGGGCTGCCCTGCGAGGCGGGCAGGTCGGCGAGCGCGGCGAGCATCGGTTCCATCCCGGCGAGCTCGTCGAGCTGCTGGGCGCACCACTCGCAGGACGCGAGATGCTCCTCGAAGGCGGTCGCCTCGATGTCGTCGAGAATGCCGAGGGCGTAGGCGCCGACAGTCTCGTGGATGTCCCCGGACCCCTGCTGTCCTCGTGGACCTTGCATGGCTCCCGGCCCACCTGTTCCGTAACCCCCGTACGTGTTCATGCCGTCACCCCCCGCTCCTCAAGCGCCAGCTTCATCGACCGCAGGGCGTAGAAAACCCGTGAGCGCACTGTGCCGCTGGGAATGCCGAGCGTTTCGGCCGCCTCATTGACGGTACGCCCTTTGAAGTATGTTTCGACCAGTACTTCCCTGTGAGCAGGGGTCAGGTCGTCCAGCGCGTCCGACAGTGTCATCAGCCACAACGCCTTGTCGATCTCGTCCTCCGCGGGGATGACCTCCAGCGGCGACGGGTCGACCTCCTGCGGCCGGGCCTGCCGACTGCGGTGGCCGTCGATGACGATGCGTCGGGCGACCGTCACCAGCCAGGGGCGTACCGAACCGGTCGCTCGATTGAGCTGACCGGCGTTCTTCCAGGCACGGATGAGTGTTTCCTGTACGACGTCCTCGGCGCGCTGCCGGTCTCCGGCCACCAGGCGCAGCACGTAGGCCAGCAACGGCCCCGCGTGTTCCCGGTACAGCGCACGCATCAGCTCCTCGTCGGGTTCGGTCGACGAGGACTGCTGAGACATGCGATGTCGGGCCCTTGGCCTGTGTTCATCAGCCACGGCTGAATCCTTGCGCACGCCTACCTCCGGTGTCCGGGGGATCCCCCAGTCGGTCGCTCATCACCGGGTACGTGTGTAGGTACGCGGGTGTTCAAAGTGTTCAGGGTTTTTTCTGTTGAAGATGTGTAGACAGCGAAAAGAATGCGTATCGATCACCTCGGGTCACTGGAAGATCACGTACGGGTGTGATCAGGCGCGTGCCAGAGCCGCCCGCCGCCGGTGCCGGGCCACTCGCTCCCGATTGCCGCACACCTCGCTGGAGCACCAACGTCGGCGCCGGCCGCGCGAGGTGTCGAGATAGACGATCGGGCAGTTGTCACCCTCACACTGTCTCAGACTCGCCCGTGCCGCCGGGTCGGTGAGCAGGTCGAGGACGTCCCGGGCCACCACGGAGAGCAGTTCGGCACAGTATGGCGCGCTGCTCAGCCCACGGCACAACGAGCCGTCGTCGGCGCGCAGGGCACGGGGGGCGGGCGGCACGGCGAGAGCTGCGGCGTTCACCCGGGCGAGAGCACCTTCCGCGGGCCGCGCGTCCAGTTCGCCGCGCACCAACTGGGCGATATGTCCGCGCAGTTCCCGGAAGCCGAGCAGCCAGGAGGTGTCCACGGCGGCCAGCGGGGTGCCCGCGGGCACCAGCCCGGACGCGAGGACCCAGGCACTCAACCGGGCTGCCGAGTCGAGGCGTTCCTCGGGATGGGTGGTCGCCGTCAGGTCCAGGCAGATCCGCCCGGAGTCGAACCGCAGCTCGTACGAGGCTGTGGCCATGCCCGATGCCATGCGCCTGTCACCGCCTTGGGGTCACCTTCCGCCGTACCCCCTACAGTGCATGCCCCGGGGCCCCGCCGGAAGACTCAGCACCGGCCGCTTACGGGACGTACGCCGGACACGCACCGCGGGCGCGTCCGGCGGGAGTTCGGAAGGGGATTCAGGGACGGTGCGGCCGACGCTCGCAGCGGCGCCCCGCCCAGCCCGTCCCGCGCCGGTCCCGGCGGCCTCAGGCGTCGGCGTACTTGGAGTCCGCGGCCGGGTCGAGCGCGAGCCGGTATCCCCGCTTGACCACGGTATGGATCAGCTTGGGCGCGCCAAGTGCCGTACGCAGCCTGGCCATCGCGGTCTCCACCGCATGCTCGTCGCGACCGGAGCCCGGCAGCGCGCGCAGCAGTTCTGCCCGCGCCACCACCCAGCCGGGCCGCCGGGCGAGGGCCCTCAGCAGTGACATCCCGGCCGGCGGCACGGGCCGCAGCGACCCGTCCACCAGCACCGCGTGCCCCCGGATCTCCACCCGGTGCCCGGCGATCGGCAACGCCCTGGCCCGGCCCGGCAGTTCCTTGCAGAGCAACTGCACGAGGGGGCCGAGCCGGAAGCGTTCGGGCTGGACCGTGTCGATGCCGTGGGCCTGCAACGGCAGCGCGGTGACCGGGCCGACGCAGGCGGGCAGCACGTCGTGGTGCAGCGCGGCGAGGAGTTCGGGCTGCAGGCCCCGGTCCTCGGCCCGGGAGAGCAGGGAGGCGGCGGCGGGCGCGCTGGTGAAGGTGAGCGCGTCCAGGCCGCGGGTGAGGGCCGCGTCGAGCAGCCGGTCGACCGGCCCGATGTCCTCCGGCGGCATCCACCGGTACACGGGCACCGGGACGACCTCGGCTCCGGCGGCCCGCAGCGACTCCACGAATCCCGGCAGCGGTTCACCGTGCAGTTGTACGGCGATACGGCGGCCGTCGACGCCCTCTTCGAGCAGCCGGTCGAGCACCTCGGCCATCGACTCGGAGGACGGCGACCACTCCTCGGTCAGTCCCTGGGCCCGGATGGCACCCTTCACCTTGGGCCCGCGGGCGAGCAGCTCCACGCCCCGCAGCCGTGCGAGCAGTTCCTCGCCGAGGCCCCAGCCGTCGGCGGCCTCCACCCAGCCGCGGAATCCGATGGCGGTGGTGGCCACCACGACGTCCGGAGCGTCGTCGACCAGATCCTTGGTGGCGGTGAGCAGTTCGCTGTCGTCGGCGAGCGGCACGATCCGCAGGGCCGGCGCGTGCACGACCGTGGCCCCGCGCCGCTGGAGCAACGCGCCGAGCTCGTCGGCCCGTCGTGCGGCGGTCACCCCCACGGTGAACCCGGAGAGAGGCCCGTGGTCGGGTCGCTGCTGTTCGTCGTACATGGCTCTCGTCTCGCGCTCGTCGAGTCGTCGTACGGGGTCTTTGCTGTCGTACGTCCGCGGCTGATCCGAGCCTGTCAACGGACCGTGACAGGCTCGGATCAACGCCATGTCCAGCGTGTTACGTCACACCTCGGCGTAGTTGAGCTGGGGCTTCGCCTCGGTGGTGACACCGGCCCGGGTCTCGGCGGCGGCCGGGCGGCGAAGGTATACGGCCCAGGTGACCCCGAAGGCGACCGCGTAGAAGACCAGGAAGGTGACGAACGCCCCTGTCCCGGAACCGGAGTCGAGGAACGACTGCCGGAAGGCGAGGTTGATGCCGACCCCGCCGAGCGCGCCCACCGCGCCGATGAGGCCCATGGCGGCACCGGAGAGCCGGCGCCCGTGGCGGGCGGCCGCTTCCCCTTCGAGCCCCGAGTCCAGGGCCTTCTTCTGGAAGATGCCGGGGATCATCTTGTACGTCGACCCGTTGCCGAGCCCGCTGAGCACGAAGAGCACCACGAAGACGCCGACGAACAGCGGCAGCGACTTCTCGCTGCTGCCGACGACGACGAGGATCCCGGTCGCGGCGGCCATGGCGACGAAGTTCCACAGCGTGATCCTGGCGCCGCCGTAGCGGTCGGCGAGCCATCCTCCGACGGGCCGGATCAGCGAACCGAGCAGCGGGCCGATGAAGGTGAGGTAGGCGGCCTGGAGCGGCGTACGCCCGAACTCGACCTGCAGCACCTGCCCGAAGGCGAAGGCGTAGCCGATGAACGACCCGAAGGTCCCGACGTACAGGAACGCCATGATCCAGGTGTGCGCGTCCTTCGCGGCGTCCACGGCGGCGCCGGTGTCGTTCTTCACGGAGGCGATGTTGTCCATGAAGAGGGCGGCGAGGACGGCGGCCACCACGATGAGAGGGATGTAGATCCCTAGGAGCACCCGCGGGCCGCCGCTCGCCCCGATGACGGCGAGCGCCACCAACTGGACGACCGGGACGCCGATGTTGCCGCCGCCCGCGTTGAGGCCGAGCGCCCAGCCCTTCTTCCGCAGCGGGAAGAAGGCGTTGATGTTGGTCATGCTGGAGGCGAAGTTGCCGCCGCCGATACCGGCCAGCAGACCCACCACGAGGAAGGTCGTGAACGAGGTCCCCGGCTCCATCACCACGAACGCGGCGACGGTCGGCACCAGCAGCAGACTCGCGGACACGATGGTCCAGTTCCGGCCGCCGAAGAGCGCGACCGCGAAGGTGTAGGGCACCCGCACGACCGCGCCGACCAACGTGACCATCGAGGTCAGCAGGAACTTGTCGGCCGGGGTGAGCCCGTACTCCGGTCCCATGAACAGGACCATCACCGACCACAGGGTCCAGACGGAGAACCCGATGTGCTCGGACAGCACGGAGAAGAGCAGGTTCCGCCGGGCGACCCGCTCCCCCTTCTCCGCCCAGAAGGCCTCGTCCTCCGGATCCCACTCCTCGATCCAGCGACCGCCCCGCGCAGGGGCCGTACTCGTGGCTGGGGCAGTCATCTCGCGCCTCCGTTGGCTCTCCGGGCTTACTGGGCTGCTGTTTCCCGAAGCTAGGGAGGACGCGTTTCCGGCCCTGTGGCTGTGAGTGACCGGAAGGGAACGTTGCTCTCACCCGGTCCCGCACCCGACGGTGAGGACGGGGCGGGCCCGGGTGAGGGGCGGCCGGCCGGGGCCGGACGCCCCCTCACCCGTCGGACGGCGCAAGCACCCGGATGGCCGGGCCGGACGCCTCGCCCGTCAGACGGCGGCGTTGTGGTACGAGGTGATGGCCCAGGTACCGGCGGCGGGATCGCGGACGAGCACCCAGGTCGCACGGTGGTGCCGGTCGGCGGGCACCTCGCTCTCCCCGGCCAGCAGGATCCCGGCCTCGCTGACGACGACGGCGGTGTCGGGACGCGGGAAGCGGATCCGCCGGGGCTCGTCGAGCGGCCGGGAACCCTTCAGCGGTCCCTCGAACGCGGCCGCGATGTAGTCGCGGATCTCCTCCCGCCCGTCGTTGAAGACGCCCGGCATCACGACGGTCGCGTCCTCGGTGTAGAGAGCGGCGAAGGCGTCGGCGTCGTAGTCCCCCCAGGCGGAGTAGAGACGGTCGAGGACGGTACGGATGCCCTGGCCGGCGTCGGTGGAGTTCATGGTGATCCTTCTCCTCGGATTCGTTCGGATTGGTTCGACGCCGGTACGTACCTCCGCGGACGCCGGAAGTCATCGGTGCCGGGACGATGAGTTTCGGCGGCCCCGGAGGTACATACCGGTGAGCGGCAGGGGCCGGAGGTGCCACAGGGGCCGGAGGGGCTGCGGCCGCGAGGAACCGAGCCGCCGACGTGCGGGGAGCCGAGGAGCAGACGATGGACACACGGGACGACGACGGCCACGACGGTTTCGACGACACCGTCGGTGACGGCTACGAGGGCACCGCCCGGAAGCGCTCGGGGGAAGGGGTCGGTTCCGGGGAACGAACCGGTTCCGAGGCGCGGTCGGTTGTCGAGGCGCGCGCAGATGGCGATACGCACACAAGTGGCGAGGCGCAGGCGGGCTTCGAGGCGCGGGCGGGCTTCGAGGCGCGGGCGGCCCCCTACCGCCGCGAGCTGCTGACCCACTGCTACCGGATGCTCGGCTCGGTGCACGAGGCCGAGGACCTGGTGCAGGAGACGATGCTCCGGGCCTGGCTCGCGTACGACCGCTACGACGCCGACCGCGCGTCGCTGCGCACCTGGCTCCACCGCATCGCCACCAACGCGTGTCTGACCGCGCTGCGGGGCCGCGCCCGCAGACCCCTCCCGTCGGGCCTGGTGGGCGCGCTGGAGGATCCGGGCGCGCCGATGACGCTGCGGGCGGAGGTGCCGTGGCTGGAACCGTTCCCGGACCCGAGCACGGCCGGGCTCTCCTCCGGCGCCGGGGCCGCGGCCCGGGACCCCGCCGCCGTGGTCGTCGCCCGGGGCAGCCTGCGCCTGGCCCTGATCGCCGCGATGCAGCTGCTGCCCCCGCGTCAGCGGGCGGTCCTGATCCTGCGCGAGGTACTGGCCTGGCCGGCGACGGAGGTGGCCGAGGCCCTCGGCACCTCGACCGCCTCGGTGAACAGCGCGCTCCAACGGGCCCGCGCCCGGCTTGTCGAGGCCGGCCTCACGGAGGACGAGGTGACGGAACCGCCGGACCAGGACCAGCGCGCGGTGATCGACCGCTATCTGCGCGCCTTCGAGGACGCCGACCTCGACGCCCTGCGCGCCCTGCTCACCCAGGACGTCGTCCTGGAGATGCCCCCTGTCCTCAACTGGTACGTCGGCCCTGACGCCTATGTCGCCTTCATCGCCCGCGTCTTCGCGATGCGCGGCACGGACTGGCGCATGCGTCCCACCTCGGCGAACGGCCAACCCGCGCTGGCGGCATACGTCCGCGCCCCCGGCGACGACGTCCACCGCCTCCACACCCTGCAGGTCTTCACGGCGGCCCGCGGCGCCGTGAGCCACACGGTCGTCTTCCAACTCCCCACCGTCTTCACGGCATTCGGACTGCCGGAGATCTGGGAACCGTAGCCGGGGCTCACCGCTCCGGCAGTTGGGGGTCACTCACGTTCGGGGCGGGGCCGAAGGAAGGGGGTCGCTCTCCGGGACCGGGCTGGGCGGCGTACGGATTGCCGGGGCCATCCGGGGCTGCCGTCGGGGGCCGCTGACTGTAGGGGCCGGGAAGTGCGGAGCCGTAGGGACCCGGGGCCGGGGAGTGGGGTTGCGGCCGGCCGTAGGCCTGCCCAGGAGCTTGGACCGGGCCGGCGTACGGGGGCCGGCCGGAGTGCGGGGCTTGCGGATCCTGACCGGGGTGCGGGGCCGGGGGCGCGTACGGGGTCTGACCTCCGTACGGGGTGTAGGGAGCGTACGGTCCGTAGGGACCGGCCGGCTGCCCGGCGTACCCCGCCGTCGGCGGCAGATACCGCACCCGCCCGCCCTCCTCCGTCACAGGCGCGAATCCCGCCGCCCGCAACAGCCCCGCGAACTTGGCGTTCCGCTTGCGCGTGACGACGAGCCCGATTCCCAGGACGGCCATCAGTACGGCCCACAGGATTCCGGCCACGGTGAAGGCGGCAGAGTCCCCGCCGGCCCGTACCCCGAGGACGACGCACCCTCCGGTGAGACCGAGCGCCGTGTACGTCATCCGCTTCTCGGCGTTCTTGCCGGTGAGGTCGAAGTTGATGCGGGCCTTGAGGAGTTCCAGCGCGTCGGGGACGACGGGCGGCAACGAAACACCGTCGCCGGCCTGCGGATACTGCGACCAGTTCTGCGCGGCACGGGCCTGGGCCTGCGGGCCGGAGTCCGGCACGATGAGCATCGTGAGGGTGTTGTTGCGCCCGCCGCCCCGACGAACGTCCGCGTACTCGTAGCCGAACTGCTGGGCGATGAAGGCGAGTCGGGCGAGCTTCTTCACCGAGGCCATGGGGCTCGTGAGCTGCACCGCCTCCCCCGCGGCCATCAACCGGAACATCTGACGGATCTGCCGTTTACTCACGCCGCCCCCAACTCCCCACGAAACCAACCCGTTCACACCAGCAACCGCCCCAGCATGTCCCACGCCCCGGCGCCACCACTCAGCGGAGCAAGCCGATTCACGGCTGCTCGACCGTTCTCTGACGGGGCGGCGAAGCACCTGACGCCACGCCGCCATCGCCCTTCAGGCCACCGATCCGAGGACGGGGCCCAACAACCCGCCGCATCCGTCGATCACTCCCCCGGTCCACACGGAACTCAGCGGTTGACTGATCTCAGCGGTTGATGGACTGGATCTCCTGCACGACGACGTCCTGACCGGCCCCGAAGGTGCCGTCCGGCAGGTTGCGCGCGTCGGCCACACCGGTGCCCGTCCAGTGGATCTTCCAGGTGACCGTCGCCCGCAACGTGTACGAACCATCACCGGAAGAGCGGAGGTACTTCACCCCGCAGGGAGGCGTCTCCTTCGCCTTGCCCTTCGCGTACGCCTCACCGATGTGATCGCCGGATATCTCGCAGACCCCGGAGGCGGGATACGTCTCCGCGTCCGCCGTACCGGGCTCGATCCTCAGCGAGACCGGCTCCGCCGTCGTCGTCGCCCGCACACCGAGCAACGGCACCGACGCGGTCACCGACACCGGCTTGAACTTCACCGTGTCCAGCCACGCCCACGTCGGCAGATTCACCTTCGTCGTACCCGCCGGAGCCAATTCCACCTTCGTCGACGGCACACGAATCTCCGCATACGCCAACTGCGCCAGCATCTCCGGAGTAATCGCCTCGGGAATATTCGCCGGCGGGGCAGCACCCGTGTCCACCCAGAAGATCGGCTTGTCGCACTTCAACGCATCCGGGTCACCCTCACGACCCTCCGTGACATACGAGTCCCACCAATAGCCCTTGCCGGTCTTGGCCTTGTTGAAATCCTTGTACTCGCCGCCGTTCACGTACTTGTTCCGCTGCTCCAAGTCCCACTCGGGCCCGGTCGACTCGGCGTTCCAGATCGGCTCCAAATACTCCTGCAACTTGGCCGGCGTGTACTTCGGAGCGTAATAACAAGCAGGCGGAGTCCACGAACCCGACGCAGCTGTCACGGGGCCGACAGAGCCACCTGAACCGTTCTGCGAACGGTCGAAGACGACGGCGCCCGCGATCGCGGACACGTTACCCTTACCGTCCGAGTTACCGGATGCATGGGTATTTGATCCATTTGTGCTGCCACCATGCCCGTACCCGGCAAAGGCCTGAGCCGAGCACATCATGATGGCCGCGGAAGCCACGACGGCGACCGTTCCGGTCTTTCTGTACCTCAGGACTGGCATGCGGTGCTCCCCCGCTGCGATGTCAGCTTCTCCGTGATCCAAATACCCTGCTTGTTGACCCGAAGAAGGCTGCTATAGAGGACGTAGTTGTCCTTCGACTTCGGAGTAACGTCGGTCTTTCCGGTCTTCAAGTTCTTGTTGTAGGCCTTGTTCTGATCTTCACAGTAGACAAATCCTGCGGTTCCATCGGAATTGATCTTCACGTTGGACTTGTAGTAGCGCTTCGCGCCGGTGATGCGGTCCTTATAGTTCACGAACTCCTGGATGAACTTCTGGCTCCCGGCTGCCGCCGTACCTTCGGAGTAGAAGCGGTACGCCTTGTGCAGCGGGTCCTGTTCAGCAATCGCCATATCCACGGCCTTGATGAACTGCTCGCTGTCCGCCAGCACCGCATCCTTGTCCTTGTCGCCCGTTTTGGGCCACTCAAAGGTGTACGTGAGATCCGAAGGCAGCTCGATCTTCGGTCGCCCCGTGGATTGCGTCGCGCTCGGGCCGGGTGCGGCCGATGTCGCGCTCCCGGTGTCCGCACCGGCGATCTTGTCGTGGCCCTTCGGCTCGTCGCCACCCCCGCCGCACGCGGTCAGAAGCAGCGCGGCTGTCGCTCCGACAGTGGCTGTGGCAAGCAGGCGGGGACGGCGGTTCACGGCGGACTCCTGTGCGGCGTGGGGTGCAGAAGGGCAGCAACACGCTATCGGGGGCCCGTGTAACGACACCAGCGCGAATGGTGCCAAGCGAGTAACAGCGCGTGGACAAAGGGCCCAAAGCGCAGCCAACTAGTCCCCGATAAGCTTCGATTGGGTGAAGTTGGCCTGCGGGACAGTTCACGGAGTTGGCGTCCGCAAAGCCCTGGCTCCGAGCGCTCCGCCGAACCGGCCGTCATCTTTGCGTCGATCGCGCCCTGTTGGACCACCGGCGTCCCGGGTCAGGGCGCCTCGGAAGAAGTCGGGACCAGCGGATTCTCGAAAGTGGCCAGGCTCGCGATGCGGTGGAGGATCGCGCGGTACTGGTCACGGTGTCCGACAGCCGTCGTGCTCAGAGTGAACACAGCGAGTCGCTTGCAGTCCGGATGCGGCAGGTGGGCACGGAACTGGACCAAGGGCACCTGCGGGAGCCCGTCAACCGCTCTCGGGGTGCGAACGGATTCGCTGAACGTGACCGGCCCGGCGGGCAGTTCGACGTATTCGGCGCCCGCCGCGTCGACCCCGCTCACCGCACGTGCAGCCGTCACGGCTCTCGGTGCCACCGCCGTCGCGCGCCAGGAGACGGTGAGGAACGACAAGAGCGGCCCTCCACCGCTCGCGGCCCCCTCATCGAGGTCATCACGATGCACCCCGATCGAACAATGGACGGTTCCGGCTTCCCGCAGGGCACCCAGCAGTTGCTGCCCCTGTGCCAAGTGCGCGATGAACCGCTGCCGGGCCGGCTCGTCGGGAGCCGCCTGGAGAAACGGCGCAAGAGCGGTACGCAGATCATCGGCACCTTGGGAGTCCGGTGAAGGGATCAGCGCGCCGAGGGGCACCGCGGTGAAGCCTGCGGGTTCCGCGAACCACACATCGGCTTCGGGGTCTTCGGCCGAGTCGGCGACGGTGAACCGAGGCGCGGTGGCCATCGTGTCCTGCCGGGATACGCCACCGGGAGTCGTCATGACGTACGCGAGCGCGCCACGTCGGGAACGTGAGCACCGGAACGGCGTGCGCGTTCGACGGCGTCCGGGCTTGCGTTCCAGTCGGTCGGCTCGATGCCCCGGCGGCCCGTGGCCGTGAGCTGATAGAGCAGATGCAGCCTCTTGGGAGCCTCGCCCTTGCGACCGTCGGCCGCGATGACGGCGATGAAACGGGGATCACCGGCGAACCAGAGCGGCTCGATCTCTGCCTTCAGCTCCGGTTTCGTACGGGCGGTGCCGAAGCGTCGCATCCACCAGAAGGTCCGCATCCCGGAAAGGAAAAGGAGGGGGATCTGCTCCGCCGGCTCCTCAGGATTGGGCAACTCCAGCCACATCTCGTCCTCTTGAACCCCGGGATGCTTGTTCCGGCCGCGGGGAACATCGCTGAGAAGTTGCCAGGGGTAGTGCCAGAGGACGCGCTGGATGTAGATGGAGGGTCGGATGTAGGCGAGTTGGAGGACGGCTCTGAAGGTTGCATAGATGAGAAGCAGGAGGAACAACCAACCGATCCAACGTGGTGTTGCCACAATCAGGAAGAGGCTCCCAATCCAGACTGCCAGCCAGCCGACCAGGCGCCCCGCAATCGCGATCATGTGCAGAATCCAGGCCCGCCTGGTCGGCGGGTGGTCCCAAGCAGTGGGGTGCTTCGTTGGATTCATAGCTCGAGCCCCTCCTTCAGTTCCGGCTCAGAAGACGTGGCGGGCAAGGCTGACAAGTCCGCCGGCATCGAGGCCCAGCCGTGCTCCATCAATACCTGCCACGGAGCCGTCCTTGATTCCGTCGTCATCGGTGTCTACAGCGGTCATGACCAATCCGAACCCTGCCGTGCCGACGCCGATCGAGGCCGAGGTGACCTCGACCGCCTTGGCAATCTGTGCAGCTCGAGCGCCTCGGAGGGTATAGCCGATCAGCGCATTGTCCAGGTCTGTAATGGACTTCGCGTGGTCCATGGTCTCGCTGCCGAATCGAGCCGCCCGCTGGCCGAACGTCAACGCCTCGCCCGCCTCACCGGTCGCGCGCATAGCCAGGCCGGCTCCCTTCCCGACAGCTCCGACCCCCGGGAGCACACCTAGCGCGTCGCCACCGACGGTGACGACATTGCTCCAGAAATCGGTATCCAACTCACCCTTGGTGAATCCGTCCCATAGCGATTCACGCAGCGTTGGATCTCCGAACACCCGCATCCCCAATGCCGTTCCGCTCAACGCGGAGGTCGCAAGCAACAGAACAGCTGCCGCCGTCCCACCCGACACCACGAACAACGCAACCAGCCCGATCACGGCACCCACCGTGCTCAAGATGTCCGGCAGATTGTCCGTGACCCAGTCGAGTGTCGAGTCGAGCCAGCCCGGCTCGTGTGGGGTCAGCCTCTTCGTGGCGTCGCGGATTCTGCCTGCTCGATGCTGGGCCCGGTGTTCGTGTTCCTCCGCGAGTTCGCGTGCCTTGCCGCGGATCCTGCGGAGAGCGTCCTCGGCGTCGTCCGCTGCCGTCTTCGCCTGGGTCAGTGCCTTCCGCGCCTCGTCGTGCCGGGTGCCCTTCTTGTCCAGGTCAGGGCTGTCGCCCGCCTGCGCGGCATGCCCCTTCGCCCGGTCCACCGCGGCCTGCGCGTCCTTCGCGTCCTGTTCGAGGCGCTTCGCCCGCCGCTGGAAGTCGTCGAGTTCGCCTTCCCAGCGGCCGAGTTGTCCGGCGGCCTTGCGGATGGAGCGCGCGGCGTTCCTCAGGTTCAGGGGGAGTGGACCGCCGTCCAGTTGTTCGCGGAACGCGACGGCCGCGTCGCCCTTCCAATAGCTGCCGTCCATCAGCTTGGTGACGAGCTCGTGCGTCTCGTCGAGAACCTTCGCGCACCCCGCGAGCTTCCTGTGCAGGCCGCTCACCGTCTCCGTGCTGCCCGGCACCGGATCGAACCCGAGATGCGGGTAGTCGGGGTGGGGGATGCGCGGGGCCGACTTGAGACCCTGGGGCTTGTCGCGGTCGGCGAGGGACCGGGGGTCGAGCGCCGCTCCCGTGTCCTCGGGTTCGTACGTCACCTCGTACCGCCGCTCTTGCCGCTCCGGGCCTTGTCCAGGGCTTGTTCCAGGGCCTTGTCCACCTCGCGGTAGCTGTCCCTGCTCTTTCCGATGATCTTGGCCAGGTCCTCGGTCTGCTCGCCGATCTGGTCGGCTCCGTACTTCCAGTTGTCCTGGAAGTCCTCGCAGGCACAGTCGAGATCGTCCGTGCCGAGACCGGTGACCGTGGCGTCCTCCAACGCCCTGCGCAGGCCTTTCAACGAGCTGCTCGATTTCCTGAGTATCTTCATGAAGTGCGACAGCTCATCGCCGTCGACGGCCAGCCGCTCCGCCACGCCCTCTGCCTCTTCCGGATTCTCAGCGAGTCCGGAGGCCGGGCTCAGCGGTTGACGGAGTGGATCTCTTGCACGACGGCGCCCTGACCTATCCCGAAGGCACCGTCGGGAGAACGCGGGTACTTCACCTCGCGGGGAGGCGTCACCTTCACCCCGCGGGGAGACGTCACCTTCGCCTCGCCCTTCGCGTACGCCTCACCGATGCGATCGGCGGATATCTCACGCGTGCGCGACCACCGGACATGTCGTACCCACGGGATCGTCCCCGCGATCTTGTGGTCGGCCTTCGGCTCGGTGTCACCGCCTCCGTACGCGGCCGGAAGCCGTGCGGCTGTCGCTCCGGCGACGGCTTCTGCGGCGGCTTCTGCGGGCGGGCGGGGGTTCACGGGGGGACTCCTGTGCGGCGTGGGGTGCGGAAGAGCAGCGACGCGCTATCGGCGGACCGCGCGACGACACCAGAAAGGATGGCACCAGGCGGGCGACAGGAGTTGGATATAGCGGTTCATAAGGTGGCCAACCGGCCGCCGAGAACCTTCGATTGAGTGACGGGCGGAGCGGACGCGGACGCCCCCGCTGGGATCGGACTCGGACTCGGACTCGGATGCGGACGCCCGGCCCGGATCGGACGCGGGCACCCCGCCCGGAAAGCCCAGGACGGGGACACCCCGCCCCAAGGGTGCCCCCGTCGCTCGCCGCTCTCTCAGTCCTTGCCCCGGCGCCCCCGCCCCGCGCGGCCCTTGGACTTGCGGCCGTTGGAGCCCTTGGAGCCGTTCGGCCAGAGTCGGGGGCTTCGCTTCGCGGCGATGTCCTCGATCCAGCCGAAGGCCATGATGGCCAGGCCGATCAGCGGCCACACGAGGACGAACATCCAGAACGTGTACGACGCGTCGAGGGCCGACACGGCGCTGTCGCCCTGCATGAAGGGGAGGTTGTACGCCTGGTCGATGATCGGGACCGTGGCCATGATGAGCATGTTGTGCCACAGGTAGATCGTGACCGCGCGGTTGTTGGACAGCGTGACCAGCTTGTCCCACTTGGCGAGGCGGCCCGGCAGTTGCTGCCAGGACGGGCTGTACTGGAGCAGGATCACCACGAAACCGAAGGACCACATCGCGTCGGCCAGCGGGATGTCGTTCAAGTCCCAGCCGTCGGGGCCCAGATGACCCGAGGCCCACCACAGGGCGAAGGCCATCACCAGGGCCGAGCCCGAGACGGCGAGGTAGCGCGGGACCTTCGCCAGCATCCCCTCGTGGTGGGCGAAGCCGAGGACCCAGCAGCCGCCGAAGACGGCGAAGTCGGTGATGGCGTTGCCCGTTTCGCCGGGGATGGTGACCAGCCCGGTGCCGACCACCGCCGTCAGGGCGAGGGGAGCCAGCAGGGTCGCCCACGGCACACGGCGGAACGCCCACAGCAGCAGAGGCGACGCGACCACGAACCACAGGTAGGCGCGCAGGTACCAGAGCACGCCCGCGCCCTGGACCGCCCAGTCGCTCTCCAGCAGGCCCGACTCGGAGCCGAGGTGCGCGGGGTACGGAGGCGCACCGACCGGCACGATGTAGGTGAAGACGTCGACCAGGCCCCACGTACCGCCGCCGAGGTCCGGATCCTTCATGGGGTTCCAGCCGCCGGCGAACATCATGGTCAGCGCCACCGCGCTGAAGGCCCACAGCGGGGGCAGCAGTCGCCTCAGCCGTCCCCGGATCACGCTCACCGGGGGCCGGCTCAGCGAGCGTGCCATCAGGGAGCCCGCCAGCGCGAACATCACGCCCATGGACGGGAAGAGGACCGACAGCCATGCCCAGCCGAACAGGTGGTACACGACCACGCGGACCAGGGCTATGGAGCGGAGCAGGTCGAGGTAGCGGTCACGGCCGCTCGGGCGGCGCGGAGCGGACCGCCCCGCGGAATCCGGCGCGGGTGCCGTCTGCTGTGACGTCTGCTGTGACGTCTGCTGTGACGTCTGCGGTGCGGAGGCCGGATCAAGGCGCGGCGCCGCGTCGGGGCCCGCCTCCGGCCGCGGGTGCGGCCAGTCGTCCGACGCTGTTCCCAGGTACGGACGCGGCTGCGGGACAGCCGCCTTCGGGGTGCCCAGCGGCGGAGTCGCCCCCACCGGGTACTCGTGCGTGGTCATCCGACCGGCCTCCGTTCGTTGCCGCTGTGTGCCGCCCTCGGCTGCTGGACCGATCCCGGCGTGCCCACGACGCCCGTGCGGCGCAGCTTCTGCCAGCGCAGCCGGCCGCCGGTGAGGGCGGTGATCCAGGACTGCAGCAGGACGACGTACATCAGCTGCCGGTAGAGGATCTGCTGGAGGGGGAGGGAGATCAGATGGGTCATGCGTTCCTTGTCCAGGCGGAACGCGTAGGCCGCGCACACCACTTGGATGGCGAGGACGCCGAGCCAAGCGATGATCGTCTTCTGGGTCGGGCCGAAGACGACGCCGTACAGCAGGAAGACGTCGATCAGGGGCGCGAGGAGCGGGGCCAGGACCATGAAGAGGGACACGAGCGGCAGGCCGACCCGCCCGAAGCGGCCCGACGGGCCCCGTTCGACCAGGGCTCCGCGGTGCTTCCAGATCGCCTGCATGGTGCCGTACGACCAGCGGTAGCGCTGGGACCAGAGCTGCTGTACGGACTCCGGGGCCTCCGTCCAGGCCCGCGCCTTCTCGGCGTAGACGACGCGCCAGCCGTCACGGTGGAGCGCCATCGTGATGTCGGTGTCCTCGGCGAGCGTGTCGTCGCTCATGCCGCCGACGCGCTCCAGGGCCGAGCGGCGGAAGGCTCCCACCGCGCCCGGGATCGTCGGCATGCAGCGCAGGATGTCGTACATCCGGCGGTCCAGGTTGAAGCCCATCACGTACTCGATGTGCTGCCAGGCGCCGATCATGGTGTCGCGGTTGCCGACCTTGGCGTTGCCCGCGACCGCGCCGACCTGCCGGTCGGCGAAGGGCTGGACGAGTTCACGGACGGTCGCGGGTTCGAAGACGGTGTCGCCGTCCATCATCACGATGATGTCGTGACTGGCGTTCGCCAGGCCTCTGTTGAGGGCTGCGGGCTTGCCGGCGTTCTGCTGGCGCACGACGCGTACGTTCGGCAGGTCCAGGTCCTCGACGATGCGCGCGGTGTCGTCGCTCGATCCGTCGTCGATGACGATGATCTCGATGGGGTGTTCGCTCGCCATGAGGGAGTTGACGGTGTTCACGATGCACTTGGCCTCGTTGTACGCCGGGACGAGCACCGACACCGGTTCGGTGATCGGTGCCCGGCCCCAGCGGAATCCCTTGCGGCGAACCCGGCGGGCGTGCGCGGCGGAGAGCAGGAGCATCAGGCCGAAGCGGGTGAAGACCAGCACGCCGACGATCGCGATGCAGACGACCAGGACGTCGGTGGTCTTCTCCGCGGCCTGGACGAGGAAGATCCAGACCTTGCCCTTCCACAGGTCGAGGCCGGTGACCGGGGTGAGCGCGCTCGGCGCGTTGAGCGCGTGGGTGAGGTTCTCGAAGTCGTAGCCCTTGGCCTGGAGTTCGGGGATGAACTTGTCCAGCGCCTGCACGGTCTGGTGGCGGTCGCCGCCCGAGTCGTGCATCAGGACGATGGCACCCTTGCCGCCCTTGGGCGTGGCCCGGCGGATGATCTCGTCGACGCCCGGCTTCTGCCAGTCCTCGCTGTCGGTGTTGTTGACGACGGTGATGTAGCCGCGGGTGCCGACGTACTGCGTCACCGGCCAGGACTTGTTGTCCATGGCGTCGGCGAACGAGGAGTACGGGGGGCGGAAGAGGGAGGTGCGGATGCCCGCCGCGCCCTCCAGCGCCAACTGGCTCTGGGACAGCTCCCAGTCGATACGGCTCTTGGACTGGTACGACAGGTCGGGGTGGTTGAAGGTGTGCACGCCGACCTCGTGGCCCTCCCTCACCATGCGCGCGACGAGGTCCGGATAGCGCGAGGCCATGGTCCCGGTGACGAAGAAGACCGCGTGGGCGTGGTGCGCCTTGAGGACGTCCAGGACCTTGGGGGTCCAGGTGGGGTCCGGGCCGTCGTCGAAGGTGAGGACGAGTCGGTGGTCCGGAAGGCTCAGGCTGGTCGTGCGGCCGCTGCGGGTGTCGATGACCGGGCCGCCGTCGAGGATCTTCTCCGGCACCTTGCCGGTTGCCGCCTCGGGCTGGATGCGGTGGTCGGCGAGGATCTCGCTGTGCACGTAACCACGCAGCATCAGCATCGCCATCATGGCGAGCAGGATCGTCGTGGGGAGCAGGAAGCGCATCGGCAGGCGCCGGCGCCGGGCGTTGCGGTCGCGCTTCGGGGTGGTACCGGGGTCACGGCCCGGCGCGCCGGGCGCCGGACCATGACGGCTGGTGCGGGACATCAGAAGAGGTTCTCCGGGGACGAGAGGGAGAGGGAGTACGGGGAACCGAAGTGGTTCGGCTGCCTGGACTTCCCATGGTTCTGCCCGGCGGGTACGCGCCGGAGAGGGCCGCTCACGGGGTGCCTTCCCCCGCTCCGGTGGAGCCTCCGCCTGCTGTGGATTCGGTGGGAGCGGGTGTGCTCGGAGTGGTCGCCGGGGCGGACGGAGTGGGCGGGCCGTCCGTCGAAGGGGACGGGTCGGGGTCCGGGTCCTTGGTGGTGACGGCACCGGGCTTCGGCTTCTTGGTCGCCGACTTGCTGGGCTTGGGGTCGCTCGACGCGCTCGGGGCGGTGGCCTTGGCCGAGGTGCCGGGTGAGGTGGTCGTGCCGGGTGAGGGCGTCGTGCCGTCGGTGGCCGCCGGCGGCACGCCGGGCACGACGGCGTTGCCCCTGCCGGCCGGGTTCACCGACTTGGTGGGCAGCGGCGAGGTGTCGACCCGGCCCGCGGGCTGGTCCTCCTCCTGACCGGGCACCGGGAGCCAGGGCGCGTTCGAGTTGCCCGACAGAAGGGTGGCGACGATCACGACGGCGTAGACCGCGCAGGCCACGGCGACGAGCATGCCGAGCCGGCGGAAGCGGCGGCTGCGGCGGCCGGACGCGTCGACGAAGACGGGTCCGTCCGAGGTCTCCGGACTCGCCGAAGTCACCGGGGTCACCATGGTGTTCGTGCCGTCCTTGGCCTGTTGGACCAGCAGGTCGTCCAATTCGCGGCTCGTGCCGTCGAGTTGGATCGTGATTTCGTGCGGGCCCGGGTCGTTCGCCGGATCGGCGAGCAGGTCGGTCGCCGGACCGTCGCTGAAGAAGGGACGTGTCCCCGTGGTACGGGCGGCCGCTGGTCCGGCCTTCGCCGAGCGCTCGGCGCTCAGCCACGCGCCGGACTCACGCTCGGACGCCGATCCCGCTTCGGACCAACGGCCGGCGAAGGCATCGGACGCGCGACCGGTTAACAGGTCGGGCTCCGAGGCGTGACCGACGAGCAGTTCGGTCTCCGGCTCCGGGATTCGCTCGGAACGTCCGCCGACTGCTCGATCGGCGCGTTCCCCACGCTCAGGACTGATGCCAACTCCCATATTCGGCCACGAAGTTGCTCTGCCGGCCTCCGGCCAGGCGGTCAACTTCTCGGCATCTCGCCCGGGTGACGGATCGGCGGGGCGTCCGTCTTGCTGATCGACATCGCGTCCAGCCGGTTGGGCGTCTTTCCGCCAGTTCTCTACGCGCACGTGCATCCCCCCACGGGACTGCTCACGGGTGCGCGACGACTCCGGGCAAATAGTCTCTATGTCGTCCGGACCGGGCCCCCACCCGGTCTGAGCGCCCCCCAATATCACACCGCGCCCGGACGAAGAATGTAGCGCATGGGTGGGACTCGTGTGGTTACGTCTCATGTACCCCCGGTGAGAATGTGGGTGTCGGTGGCTGGAATCCACCCGTCCTGGGGGGTCAAGAGCCAGTTCTCTTCGCTCGCAAGTTCGGTTGCAGCTCGTACGAGCGCACTAATCCCCGGATGAACAAGTCCCTTGCGCCACACGAGTGACACCGGTGACAGCGGAACAGGGTCGATCAGGGGCCGCGCCACCGTTCCCGGCATGGCCGGAAACTCAGCCACCGCGAGCACCGGAGTCCGCGTCTTCATCATGATCCGCTGGAATTCCTCGGCTCCGACAGCCACCGGTGCGGGTGACGCGAGTTGGATCCCTCGTCCCTCGAAGAGGTGATGTGCCAGGTCGGTCCACTCCAGCGTCCGGGGGTTTCCCGCTCCCGCGTACACGGTCTCGCCCGCGAGCGCGGCCAGCGGCACCGCGTCCAGCGCGGCGAGCCGATGGTCCTCGGGCAGGACTACGGCCATCGGTTCGTAGCGCACGATCCGTTGCTCCAGCCGCACCCGCACGGTCGGGTCTAGTCCCGCGAACCTGCCGAACGAGGCGTCGAGCCGGCCGGCGAGCAACTCCGCCACGGCGCCCGTGAGTCCGCTTTCGTAGCGAGCCATCAGTTCGCTGCCGGGGGCGAGTTCGCGGGCCCGGTCGAGGATGCGGCTGGAGACCAGGCCTGGGGAATTGACGTCGACGAGCAGCGGCCTCTCCTCGCCGCCGCGTCGCACGAAGGCGTCCAGCAGCGCGTCGTGCGCCTCCAGTACGCGGCGCGCGTACGGCAGCAGCCGCTCGGCGTCGAGCGTCGGCGTCACCAGCCGCGTCGTCCGGACGAACAGCTCCGTCCCGAGTTCACGCTCCAGCCGCCGGATGTCACGGCTCAGGGACTGCTGGGCGACATACATCCGGGCGGCGGCACGGGTGAAGTGCAACTCCTCGGCGACGGCGACGAACGCGCGCAGCAACCGGGGGTCCAGGTGTCCGGGAAAGGGGGGTTGACCAGGCATCACGCGAACCTACAACCCAGGTGCGTCAATCGCGAAGGAGTAAGTGTTGGACCGTTCCCGGGGTGCCGGGCGACTGTTCGGTCATGTCGCCGTTCACCCCGTACCGCCGCCTCTTCGCGCTTCCCGGCACCCGTGCCTTCACCCTCGGCAACCTCGTCGCGCGGCTGCCCATGGGGATGTTCAGCGTCAGCGCGGTCATCATGATCGCGAGTTCGCGGGGCTCGTACGCGCTCGCCGGCGCCGTCACCGCGACCGGTCTCGTGGCGACGGCGGCGGTCGCTCCCTGGACGGCGCGGCTCGTCGACCGGCACGGGCAGGCCCGGGTGGCCGTGCCCGCCACGGCCTTCGCGCTGCTCGGCGGGATCGGGCTGGTGGTGTGCGTGCGCCTCGGCGCTCCCGACTGGACGCTGTTCGCCGCGTACGCGGCCACCGCGACGACCCCCAACACGGGCGGGATGTCCCGCGCCCGCTGGGCCCACCTCCTCCAGGGGGACGCGGCCGCGCTGCACACCGCGAACTCCCTCGAACAGGCCGCGGACGAGCTGTGCTTCATGCTGGGCCCGGTGCTCGCGGCCTTCCTGTGCGGGACGTTCTCCCCCGAGGCGGGCATGCTCGTGGGGTCCGCGCTGCTGATGACGGGTGTCCTGCTGTTCGCCGCGCAGCGTTCGACCCAGCCGCCGCCCCGGCCGCGTACGACCTCCGCCTCGCCCGCGCTGGCGCCCGGAATGCCTCCGCTGCTCCTCTCCTTCCTCGCCACCGGTGTGGTCTTCGGGGCGATGGAGGTGGCGACGATCGCGTTCGCGGACCAGCAGGGACACCGGTCCGCCGCGGGCGCGGTACTCGCCCTCCAGGCGGCGGGGTCGTGCGTGGCGGGCCTGGCGTACGGCGCCGCGAAACGAGGCGCGCCCGAGCGGTCGGACCCGCCCGGAGCGGACGGGTTCTCCGCGCGCCGGTATCCGCTGTGCGTGGGGGCCATGGCGGTCCTGTTGACGCTGCCCCTCCTCGCCGTCCGGATCACCGGTTCACTGCCGGTGCTGGCGGGTGCGCTGCTCGTGGCCGGGATGGCGACCGCGCCCACCATGGTCACCGGCATGACGCTGGTCCAGCGGCGCACGCCCGAGGGGCGGCTGAACGAGGGCATGACCCTCGCGGTGACCGGCCTGCTGGGCGGGATAGCCGGCGGTTCGGCGGCCGGCGGATGGGTGGTGGAGCACCTGTCACCCGCCGACGGCTACACGGTGCCGGTCGCGGCGGCGACCGTCGCGTTCGTGATCGCCGCGTCGGCCGCGCGGGCCCGGCCGGTCCGGCACCCGGCACACCCCGGTGAACTCCGGTCGGCGAACACCCCCGTGGCCCCGTAGACCGACCGGGCGGGCGCTCCCCTCCGCCCGGCACCACCGCCGCCCCGGCCGCCCCACCCCACCGGCACCACCGTCCGACCCGTCGAACCCGTGCCCCAATTCCGGCGCACCCCATTGACGGGTCCACGGACCCCACATACCTTCCCCCGTCGAAGCGCTTCGACGGCATGCATCGAATCGGTTCGACGATCGATGTGTGACGACCCGTTACCCATCCAACTCCTCTGGAGGCAGTGGATGTTGACCAAACGAAGGCGTGCGGCGGCGGCAGTGGCGGTGGCCTTGGCGGGTGCCCTGCTGGCGACGTCCTGCGGCGGCTCGGACAGTGGCTCCTCCGATGGCAAGACGCTGAAACTGTGGCACTACGAAGGGCCGGACAGCGCGATGGGGGTGGCCTGGAAGGAGGCCATCAAGGAATTCGAAGCGCAACACCCGGGCGTGAAGGTGAAGTTCGAGGAGAAGGGCTTCGAGCAGATCCAGAAGACCGCGCCCATGGTCCTCAACTCGAACGACGCCCCCGACATCATGGAGTACAACAAGGGCAACGCGACCGCCGGACTCCTGTCGAAGCAGGGGCTCCTCACCGATCTCAGCGCCGAAGCGGCCAAGCGCGGCTGGGACAAGAAGATCAGCGGCGGGGTGCGGACCATCAGCCAGTACGACACGGGCGGGGTCATGGGCTCCGGCAAGTGGTACGGCGTACCCGACTACGCCGAGTACACGATGGTGTTCTACAACAAGGACCTCTTCAAGAAGTACGGCATCGCCCAGCCCACCACGCTCGCCGAACTCACCTCCGCGATGGACAAGTTCGTCGCGAAGGGCATCACCCCGCTCGCCAACGCGGGTGCCGAGTACATGGCCCAGCAGTACCTCTACCAACTCGCCCTGTCCAAGGCCGACCGGTCCTGGGTCGACAGCTACGAGCTGTACAAGGGCAGGACGGACTTCCACGACGCGGCCTGGACGTACGCCGCGACCACGTTCGCCGACTGGGTGAAGAAGGGCTACATCGGCAAGAAGTCCAGCGGGCTCAAGGCCGAGGACGCGGGCGTCTCGTTCATCCAGGGCAAGAGCCCGATCCTGTTCTCCGGCAGCTGGTGGTACGGCCGCTTCAAGACGGAGAACAAGTTCGACTGGGGCACCTTCCTGTGGCCCGACAGCAACCTCACCCTCGGTTCGGGCGGCAACATCTGGGTCGTCCCCAAGGGCGCGAAGAACAAGGACCTCGCCTACGACTTCATCGACATCACGCTGTCGAAGAAGATCCAGAACCTGCTGGGCAACAAGGGCGGCGTCCCGGTGGCCGCCGATCCCGCCGCCATCACCGACCCGCAGGCCAAGACCCTGATCGGCGACTTCAACACCCTCTCCGGGAAGGACGGTCTCGCCTTCTACCCGGACTGGCCCGTCGCCGGCTTCTACGACGTCCTCGTCTCCGAGACCCAGAAGCTGATCACCGGGAGCGAGAGTCCGGACGCCTACCTGTCCGCGCTGCAGAAGGCGTACGACCAGGGCGTACCGAAGACATGACGGTCACCGTCGAGCGGGGCGGCCGGGTCGCCCGCGGCCACCACGGCGCCGCGACGCGCCCGCGCCGTCCCCGCACCTCCTACGCCCTGTTCCTGTTGCCCGGGTTCGCCGCCTTCCTCGTGGTCGTCGTCGTCCCCTTCCTGATGAACACCGGTGTGAGCTTCACCGACTGGCAGGGGATCGGCAGTCCCACCTGGTCCGGCCTCGCCAACTACCGCGCGCTGATGGACGATTCCGAGTTCTGGGCGTCCTTCCGGCACAGCCTGTTCATGGTCCTCGCGATGGCCGTCGTACCGACCGCCCTCGGACTGGTCCTGGCCGCCGCCCTGTTCGACTTCGTCGCCAAGCACTTCGGGACGCGGACGGCGGCCGTGCTCCGCGCCTGCTTCTATCTGCCCCAGGTCCTGCCGATCGCCGTCGCCGGCATCGTCTGGAGCTGGATCCTCGCGCCCGACAACGGCTCGCTGAACGAACTGCTGAAGGCCGTAGGCCTCGGCTCCTGGCAGCAGGACTGGCTGGGCGACCCCGATCTCGCGCTCTACAGCGTCATGGGCGTGATGGTGTGGGTGCAGCTCGGCTTCCCGCTCGTCGTCTTCATGGCGGGGCTGCAACGGGTGGACCCGCAGCTCTACGAGGCCGCCGAGCTGGACGGAGCGGGCTGGTGGCGGCGGTTCTGGCACATCACGCTCCCGCAGATCCGACCGGAGATCTCGGTCGTCCTCCTGTGGTGCACGATCGCCGCGCTGAAGGTGTTCGGGGCGGTGTACGTCCTGACGAAGGGCGGTCCGGGCGGCGCGACCGACGTGCCGTCGTACTTCTCCTTCACGACCTTCTTCGAGAAGACCCAGGTCGGCTACGGCGCCGCGATCTCCACCGTCCTGACCGTGATCATCCTGGTCCTGGCAGTGATCGGGCTGAGGTTCCAGACCCGCGCCGAGGACGCCGAGGAAGGGGTCCGCGCATGACAGCCCTCCGTCGCTACCCGGTTCTCGTGGCCCTCGTCATCGGCGCCCTGTTCATGGTGCTGCCCTTCGCCGTCGTCGCGGTCAACGCGGTCAAGTCGCCCGCCGAGTACTCCGCGCACGGACCGCTCAGCCTCCCGCACGGCCTCTATCTCAACGGCATCGAGGACTTCTGGCAGCGCGTCGACTTCGGGCAAAAGCTCCTCAACTCGGTGCTGATCTCCGGCTCGGTGGCGGTCGGGGCCGCCGTCCTGTCGGTCCTGAACGCGTACGCGATCGGCATCGGCCGGATCAGGGGCCGCACCTGGGTGCTCGCCTTCTTCGTCCTCGCCAACACGCTGCCGCAGGAGGCACTGGTCTACCCGGTCTACTACCTGAGCAAGCAGGCCGGCCTCTACGACACCAGACTCAGCGTGATCATCGTGTTCACGGTGATCCAGGCGGCGTTCGGCACCTATCTCCTCTCCGCCGTCCTCGGGCGGTTCCCGCGCGAGATCATCGAGGCGGCGCGGATCGACGGGGCGAACCAGTGGCAGGTGCTGTGGCGGATCGTCGTCCCGGTCAGCCGCCCCACGATCGGCGTGCTCCTCGTCTTCTTCTTCATCTGGACGTGGAACGAGTTCCTGCTGCCGCTGGTCATGCTGATCTCCAACGACAACCAGACGGTGTCGGTGGCCCTCGGTGTCCTCCAGGGCCAGCGTCTGATGGACGCCACGATGACGAACGCCGCCGCCCTGCTCGGTGTGCTGCCCGCCATCGTCTTCTTCCTGCTCTTCCAGCGGACCCTGACCCGCGGTATCGCCGTCGGCGCAGTCAAGTAGAGGGGGACGACAGTGAAGTTCACGGACGGCTACTGGCTGCTGCGCGAGGGTGTCACCGCGGCCCATCCGGTCGAGGTCCTCGACGTGACCTCGGGCCCCGGCGGCCTGGAGATCCACGCGCCGACGCAGCCCATCCGGCACCGCGGCGACCTGCTGAAGGGACCGGTCGTGACGATCAGCGCCCATGCGCCGATGCCCGACGTCATCGGCGTCACGTTCACCCACTTCCAGGGCGAGGAGCCGCGGGGGCCCCGGTTCGAGGTGCGGGGAACCGGGTTCACACCGCACGTGGAGTACGACGACGACCACGCGACCCTGACCTCGGGCGCCCTGTCCGTCCGGGTCGCCCGCACCACCCCCTGGCACGTCGACTTCCTCGCGCACGGCCGGGTCCTCACCAGCAGCGGCCCCAAGGGCATGGGCATCGTGCGGGACGCGGACGGCGCCCACTACCTGCGCGAGCAGCTGAACCTCGGCGTCGGCACCCAGGTCTTCGGCCTCGGCGAGCGGTTCGGGCCGCTCGTCAAGAACGGCCAGGTCGTGGACATGTGGAACGCGGACGGCGGCACCGCCACCGAACAGGCCTACAAGAACGTGCCGTTCTATCTGACGGACGCGGGCTACGGCGTCTTCGTCGACCACCCGGGCCGGGTCTCCTTCGAGGTCGGCTCGGAGGCGGTCTCCCGGGTCCAGTTCAGCGCCGAGACGCAGCAGTTGACGTACTACGTCATCCACGGCCCGACCCCGAAGGACATCCTGCGCACGTACACGGCGCTCACCGGACGTCCGGCCCTGCCGCCCGCGTGGTCCTTCGGCCTGTGGCTGTCGACGTCCTTCACCACCTCCTACGACGAGGACACCGTCACCTCCTTCATCGACGGCATGCGGGACCGTGAACTCCCGCTGTCCGTCTTCCACTTCGACTGCTTCTGGATGCGCGAGTTCAACTGGTGCGACTTCCGGTGGGATCCGCGGGTGTTCCCCGACCCCGAGGGGATGCTGGCCCGGCTGAAGGACAAGGGACTGCGGATCTGCGTCTGGATCAACCCGTACATCGCGCAGCGCTCACCGCTGTTCGCGGAGGGACGGGCCCTCGGGCATCTGCTCAGGCGGCCCGACGGAAGTGTCTGGCAGTGGGACCTCTGGCAGCCGGGCATGGCGCTGGTCGACTTCACCAGCGCGGACGCCCGGGACTGGTACGCGTCGAAGCTGGAGGCACTGCTCGAACAGGGCGTCGACTGTTTCAAGACCGACTTCGGCGAACGGGTCCCGGTGGACGTGGCCTACTCCGACGGCGCCGACCCGGAGCGGATGCACAACTACTACACGTACCTCTACAACCAGACCGTGTTCGATGTGCTGCGCAAACACCGGGGGGAACACGAGGCCGTCGTCTTCGCCCGCTCGGCGACGGCCGGCAGCCAGCAGTTCCCGGTGCACTGGGGCGGCGACTGCGAGGCGACGTACGCGTCGATGGCCGAGTCGCTGCGCGGCGGGCTCAGCCTCGGCATGTCGGGGTTCGGATTCTGGAGCCATGACATCGGCGGCTTCGAGGGGACACCGACGCCGGCGCTGTTCAAGCGGTGGATCGCCTTCGGACTGCTGTCCTCGCACAGCAGGCTGCACGGCTCGTCCTCGTACCGCGTGCCCTGGCTGTTCGACGAGGAGGCCGTGGACGTCCTGCGGCTGTTCACCCGGCTGAAGCTCCGCCTCATGCCGTACCTGTACGAGGCCGCCCGCACCGCCCACACGGAGGGGGTGCCGATGATGCGGGCGATGGTCCTGGAGTTCCCGGACGATCCGGGGTGCGCGCATCTGGAGCGTCAGTACATGCTCGGCCCGGATCTGCTGGTCGCGCCCGTGTTCAGCGACGAGGGGGACGTCTCCTACTACGTGCCCGAGGGCGCCTGGACCCCCTATCTCGGCGGGCCGCCGGTGACGGGACCGCGCTGGGTGCGCGAGCGGCACGGCTTCAGAAGCGTGCCGCTGCTCGTGCGGCCGGGCGCGGTGATCGCGGTGGGGGCGGTGGACGACCGCCCCGACTACGACCACGCCGACGGGGTCACCCTGCGCGCGTACGGCCTGAAGCGGGGCGCCCGGGTGACGGTGCCGGTCGGCGGTGTCACCTTCACCGTCGTACGCGAGGGGGACACCCTGCGCGCGTCCTGCGGCGATCCCCGCGCGCCGTGGGGGATGGCCGCGGACGGCCGCGAGGTACGGGCCCGTGCCGGGACGGGCTTCCTCTCCCTGGAACTGGGGTCCGAGTGATGGTCAAGATCACCGATGTGGCCCGGCACGCCGGGGTCTCCCCCAGTACCGTCTCCTACGCGCTGAGCGGCAAGCGGCCGATCTCCGAGGAGACCCGGCAGCGCGTCGCGGAGAGCATCCGCCGCCTCGGCTACCGCCCGCACGCCGGGGCCAGGGCTCTCGCGAGCAGCCGGTCGAACGTCCTCGCCCTGGTCGTCCCGCTGCGGGCGGGCATCCATGTGCCGGTGGTGATGCAGTTCGCGGTGTCGGTGGTGACGGCGGCCCGGCTGCACGACCACGACGTCCTGCTGCTCACCCAGGAGGAGGGCGAGGACGGTCTGCGCCGGGTCGCGGACACCGCGCTGGTGGACGCGCTGATCGTGATGGACGTCCAGCTCCACGATCCCCGGCTGCCGTTGCTGCGGGCGCTGGAACGGCCGTCGGTACTCATCGGCTTCCCGGCCGCCGCCGACGGGCTCACCTGCATCGACCTGGACTTCAAGGCGGCCGGTGAGCTGTGCGTGGAGCGGCTCGCGGGACTCGGGCACCGGGTCGTCGCGCTCGTCGGGTCACCGCCGGAGGTGTACGTGCGGGGCACGGCGTTCGCGCAGCGGGTGGTGCAGGGGTTCACGGCCGCCGCCGACCGGAACGGGCTCGCCTCGTCCGTCCACCCCTGCGAGGCATCGCCGGCCGCCGCCCGCCGGGTCGCCGAGCAACTGCTGCGCGAACAGCCCGCGTTGACCGGGGTCGTGGTCCACAACGAGCCGGTCCTGGAGCCGTTGATCGACGCCTTCGAACAGCTCGGCCTGCGGGTCCCGGCCGATCTGTCCGTCACCGCCATCTGCCCGGACGAACTCGCCGGGAGCCTGCGTGTCCCGGTGACGTCCATCGCCATCCCCTCGGCGGAAGTCGGGGCGCGGGCGGTGGAGTTGCTGATGAACCGGCTGAACGGCAAGCCCGCGTCCGAGGCGACCCTGCTGACTCCCCGGATGACGGAACGCGCGAGTACGGCGCCGCGCACGCTGAACGCGTGAGGCGCCATGGCACTCCGGGCATGACACAGGCCCCGCCGCTCGAAAGCGACGGGGCCTGTGCCCACATGGGATGAGTGGAGATGGCGGGAATCGAACCCGCGTCCAACGGTGCAAAATCAGGGCTTCTCCGTGCGCAGTTCGCTGTGATTTTCTCAGCCCCGGCAATCACGCGAACAAGTCGCCGACGGGCTCAGTCACTGTTTGATTTCCCAGCGAACCCCGTGACCGGGCTCGATGGTTTAGTCCCCTAGATTATGCCAGGATCCGGGTCGGGAACACTCCCGGGCTGACACCCATTAAGGGTCCTTCACTCACTGCTTATTAGGCAGCGAGGGCGAAGGACTGGGAATCGCTCTTGGAATTGGCGATTATTTTTTGCGACATATGGTTAACGAGATCATTGCCGCTTCCTCGGCACGCTTCCCCTGCTTCAACAGCCGCTGTCGAAACCGATCATCCCCATGTTGATTTTTCAAAGCTCGGCCCCTCCGGGGAGGAACCCCGCACCCGCTGTGAGGTGCAAGTGCCATCGTACGTGACCGACGCACTACGGTGCCAGCCTATTCCGGTGGAGCCGCCCCGCCCGCGTCGCGGCCCGCCCGGCAGCCGGGCGGACTACTCGCCGCGCTGCTTCCGCTTGGCCGCCGAGATCGCGCGGTCCGACTCGCGCCGGTCCTGCTTCTCGCGCAGGGTCTGCCGCTTGTCGTACTCCTTCTTGCCGCGGGCGAGCGCGATCTCCGCCTTCGCCCGGCCGTCCTTGAAGTACAGGGCGAGCGGCACGATCGTGTGACCCGTCTCCTGGGTCTTCGCCTCCAGCTTGTCGATCTCCTCGCGGTGCAGGAGGAGCTTGCGCTTGCGGCGCACGGTGTGGTTCGTCCAGGTGCCCTGGCTGTACTCCGGGATGTGGGCGTTGTGCAGCCACGCCTCGTTCCCGTCGATCTGGACGAAGCCGTCGGTCAGCGAGGCGCGCCCCTGGCGCAGCGACTTCACCTCGGTGCCGGTCAGGACGAGCCCGGCCTCGTAGGTGTCGACGATCGCGTAGTCGTGCCGCGCCTTCTTGTTCTGCGCGACGATCTTGCGCTTGCCGTCCTTGGCCTTGCCGGAGCCCTGGCCGCCCTGCTTGGGCTGGGACTCCTTCGGTACGTACATTCCCTTGCTCATAGTGCTGGCCATTTTCGCACTACAGGGGGGCTCGGGGGAAAGCCGATTACCGGGCCCGCGGTCCGGGCGGCACGACAGGGCTCAGGAAGGGTCTCCGAGGCCGCTCAGCACGGTCTCGGCCCGCTTCAGCGCTCCCTGGTCCGCCTCCAGGTCGGGGGTGATGCCCCGGCCGTCGACGGAGCGCCCCGCGGGGGTGCGGTAGTGCCCGACGGTCAGCTCGGCGACGGAGCCGTCGGGCAGCCGGCTCGGCATCTGCACCGAGCCCTTTCCGAAGGTCCTGGTCCCCACGACGACCGCTCGCCCGCGGTCCTGGAGGGCCCCGGTGAGCAGTTCGGCCGCGCTCATCGTGCCGCCGTCGACGAGCGCGACCAGCGGTCTGGTGGTGTCGCCGCCGGGGTCCGCGTGCAGGACGCGCTGCGCGCCGTCCACGTCGTACGTGGCGACGAGGCCGCCGTCGAGGAAGACGGAGGCGGTGGTGACGGCCTCGACTACCAGGCCGCCGGAGTTGCCGCGCAGGTCGAGGACGATCCCGGCGCGACGGGGCGCCCGGCCGACGGCGGCCCGTACGGCGTCGCCCACGCCCTTGGTGAAGGCGTCGACCTTGATCAGGGTGACATCGCCGGGAAGCCCGCTGACGGTCACGGAGTCCGTGGAGAGCCTGGCGCGGCGCAGGGTCCGGCTCCACGACTGCGTACCGCGCTCCAGGCCGAGGGAGACCTTCGTGCCGGCGTCCGCGTCGTCGGCGTCGCCCCGCAGTAACGAGACGACCTCGGTGACCGGCCGGCCGTCCACCTTCGCGCCGTCGACGGTGCGCAGCCGGTCGCCCTTGCGGATGCCCGCCGCGGCGGCGGGCGAGCCGGCCCGGACGTGGGTGACCTCGATCCGTCCGTCGCGCTCACGGCGGGCCCACAGGCCGACGCCGGTGTACTGGCCGTCGAGGGCCTGCTCGAACTCCTCGTACTCGCCCTGGGAGTAGACGGCGCCCCAGCGGTCTCCGCTGCGGCTGACGGCGCGTTCGGCGGCCTCCATGGGGGACTTGCCGTCGGCCATCGCCTCGGCGGCCGCCTCGGCGACCTCGTCGTGGTGGCGCGCCGCCGCCGAACGGGGCGTCCGGTCCGTGGTCTTGCGGGCGGAGTCGGAGAACGATCCGGTCGCCGCTCCGGCGACCAGGACACTCGCGAACACCAATGTCAGAGCCGCCCCGCGGCGGATGCGGCGGGGCTCGCAGAACAGGTCACGGCCTGACATGCCGGTGAGTCTAGGACAACGCGAAGGGCCGCACCGCCGGTTGACGGTACGGCCCTCTTGGTATGCGTCACACCTTCAGGTACTTGCGCAACGCGAAGAACGCGGCCACGGCGGGCATCAGCAGGCTCGTCGCGAGGATGAGCGGGAGCTTGGTCAACACGGCGTCCCAGCCGATGAAGTTGATCAGGTTCAGCTTCTGGGACAGCGCCAGACCGTGGTCGATGATGAAGTACCGGGCGATCAGCAGGAATCCGCAGGCCACACCGCCGCCGATGAGTCCGGCGACCGAGGCCTCCGCGATGAACGGCGCCTGGATGTAGAACCCGGAGGCGCCGACGAGGCGCATGATGCCGGTCTCACGCCGCCGGCTGAAGGCCGAGACGCGCACCGTGTTGACGATCAGCATCAGCGCGACGACGAGCATCATCGCCATGACCGCGCGGGCGGCCCAGTTCATGCCGTTCAGGAGCCCGAACAGGTTGTCCAGGATGCCCTTCTGGTCCTGCACGGACTGCACGCCTTCACGGCCGTCGAAGGCGGTGGCGATGACCTGGTACTTCTCCGGGTCCTTCAGTTTGATGCGGTACGACTCCTGCATCTGGTCCGGCGTGAGGGAGCTGGCCAGCGGGGAGTCGCCGAACTGCTCCTTGTAGTGCTTGTACGCCTGGTCCGAGGACTCGTAGGTGACCTTCTGGACGACCGTGGACATCTTGCCCAGGTCGGAGACGATCTGCTTCTTCTGGTCACTGGTCACCGCGCCCTTGGCGCAGTGCGGGTCGGACTCGGCGTCGCTCTTGTTGCAGAGGAAGATCGAGACGTTGACCTTGTCGTACCAGTAGCCCTTCATGGTGTTCACCTGGTCGCTCATCAGGAGCGAGCCGCCGAACAGGGCGAGCGAGAGGGCGACCGAGACGACGACCGCGAAGGTCATGGTCAGGTTGCGGCGGAGACCGACACCGATCTCCGACAGAACGAACTGCGCGCGCATGGCGTCTTCCTCAGACCTTTCCGTGGACGATGATCAGTGCTGGTAGCCGTAGACGCCGCGTGCCTGGTCGCGGACGAGACGGCCCTGCTCCAGCTCGATGACGCGCTTGCGCATCTGGTCCACGATGTTCTGGTCGTGCGTCGCCATCAGGACCGTGGTGCCCGTCCGGTTGATCCGGTCGAGCAGTTTCATGATGCCCACGGAGGTCTGTGGGTCGAGGTTACCCGTCGGTTCGTCGGCGATGAGGAGCTTGGGCCGGTTCACGAAGGCTCTCGCGATGGCCACACGCTGCTGCTCACCACCGGACAGCTCACCGGGCATCCGGTCCTCCTTGCCGCCCAGCCCGACGAGGTCGAGCACCTGGGGCACGGACTTGCGGATCTCACCGCGGGACTTGCCGATGACCTCCTGGGCGAAGGCCACGTTCTCGGCGACCGTCTTGTTCGGCAGCAGACGGAAGTCCTGGAACACGGTCCCCAGCTGGCGGCGCATCTGCGGCACCTTCCAGTTGGAGAGGCGCGCGAGGTCCTTGCCCAGGACGTGCACCTGGCCTTGGCTGGTGCGCTCCTCGCGGAGGATCAGCCGCAGGAAGGTGGACTTTCCGGAGCCGGAGGACCCCACGAGGAACACGAATTCTCCGCGCTCGACCTCCAGGGAGACATCCCTGAGAGCGGGGCGGGTCTGCTTGGGGTAGACCTTGGAGACATTGTCGAATCGGATCACGGGTGCACCACGGGTCGCCGGGGGTAGGTGTGCGTGACCATACGCGAACCGGGTGTGCGAGCGCAGTCGGCGTACGGGGTTGCGCGCGGCTTGCACGATTTGTCATGGATCTGAGGCGCGATTCACACCGGATCCGAGCGGCTGACGGCTCTCCGGGCGGGGCAGGATAAGGCGAGCCGCGCCGAAATCCGCGGAACCTGGCACAGTGGTAGGGGAACGGTTGCGTTCGCCGAAGCGTTAAGAGAGCGATGTGCACGCGAGAACGGTGCGTGCGCGGAGACGTCGCAAGGAGGGTCGGCGCATGACGTACGACCGATTGGTATGCGCTAACTGCGCGTCGCCCGTCAGCGAGGGCCGCTGCCCCGTCTGCCGTGCGAACCGGGAGCGGCTCCAGCAGGAGAGCCCCTTCGCGGGACTGAACCCCATGGCACTGATCGCCCTGCTCGCGGTACTGATCGCGGCGCTGGCGCTGGTGGCCCACCAGACGGTGTGAGAGCCGCCCCGACGGCGCCGAGCGGCCCCGCCGGCCGCCCCTGACACGAAGAGGGGCCCCTGACACGAGAAGGGCCCGGAGCGGGCTGCTCCGGGCCCTTCGTCACGCGCGCGGCGTCAGGCCGCGGCACCGCCGCGGCCGGCGGCGAGGCGCGGCACCAGACGGAAGCCGATACCACCGGCGATCATCGTGGCGGCACCGACGAGCAGGAACGCGGTCTGACCGGCACCCGTCTCGGCCAGCGCGCCGTCCTTGCCCTGGGCCTTGGTGTCCGAGCCGGTGTCGGTGAGGGCCGAGGAGCCCTCCTCCTGGGTGGAGGACCCGCCGTTGGGGTCGTTCTCGTTGCCGCCGCTGCCGCCCGCGGGCGCGGAGGACGAGCCGGAACCGGGCGTCTCGGTCGGGTTCCCGGTGGGCGCGGTGGTGGTCGGGGCCTGCGACGTCGGAGGCTCCTCGGTGGGAGGCTGCGACGTCGGGGGCTCCTCGGTGGGAGGCTGCGACGTCGGAGGCTCCTCGGTGGGAGGCTGCGACGTCGGGGGCACCGGCGACTCAGGGATACCCGTGATGGTCGGGGTCGGGGTCGGGTCGTCGGCGGCGGTCGCCGAGGCGACACCCGCGGCGGTCAGTGAGGCACCGGCGGCGATCACCACGCCGGCTGCTATTCGTGCCGCGAGAATCCGCGTCTTCTTGGTCATCTGCCTGCTACCCCCAGTAGCTGATCGTCAATGGAGCAGCGCCCGGAGCCACGGCGTCACAGGAGGTTTTCGGTCGGCCCCCCGGTTCACATGCGCCCCGGTGATACGCATGCCACACGTCACCCTTCCCAGTTTTCAAAGCAACGTCAAGGTCGTTGCGTACGCGATGTCCGGAACCGCATTGTTTGCCTGGCGTGCGGACATCTGACTGTGACGTAAAACCCAGACAACCCCTCAAAACAAAGGCAACTGCCGTCCGGTGGACGGCAGTTGCCTTGTCGACAAAGAGGTTCGGGAGGGGCGGAGAACGTCCGCCCGGACCGCGCCTCGCGCGTTCCTACTTCTCCTGCTGCTTGCGCCAGCGAATTCCGGCCTCCAGGAAGCCGTCGATCTCGCCGCCGAACACGGCCTCGGGGTTGCCGACTTCGTACTCCGTGCGCAGGTCCTTGACCATCTGGTACGGGTGAAGAACGTACGAACGCATCTGGTTTCCCCAGGAGTTGCCGCCGTCGCCCTTGAGGGCGTCCATCGCGGCCTGCTCCTCCTGCCGGCGCCGCTCCAGGAGCTTGGCCTGCAGAACGTTCATCGCCGAGGCCTTGTTCTGGATCTGCGACCGCTCGTTCTGGCACGAGACCACGATGCCGGTGGCGAGGTGGGTCAGGCGCACCGCGGAGTCGGTGGTGTTGACGCCCTGGCCGCCGGGACCGGACGAGCGGTACACGTCGATCCGCAGCTCGGACTCGTCGATCTCGATGTGGTCGGTCTGCTCGACGACCGGCAGGATCTCGACACCGGCGAACGAGGTCTGGCGGCGCCCCTGGTTGTCGAACGGCGAGATGCGCACCAGCCGGTGCGTGCCCTGCTCCACGGAGAGCGTGCCGTACGCGTACGGCACCTTGACCGCGAAGGTGGTGGACTTGATGCCCGCCTCCTCCGCGTACGAGGTCTCGTAGAGCTCCGTCTTGTAGCCGTGGCGCTCGGCCCAGCGCAGGTACATGCGCTGGAGCTTCTCGGCGAAGTCGGAGGCGTCGACGCCGCCGGCCTCGGCACGGATGGTGACGACGGCCTCACGGGAGTCGTACTCGCCGGACAGGAGCGTGCGGACCTCCATCTCGTCCAGCGCCTTCTTGACGGCGACGAGCTCGGTGTCGGCCTCGGCGCGGGTGTCCGGGTCGTCCTCCTCCTCGGCCATCTCGAAGAGCACGCTCAGATCGTCGATGCGCCCGCGGAGCGCCTCGGCCTTCCTGACCTCCGCCTGGAGGTGGCTCAGCTTGCTGGTGATCTTCTGCGCCTCGTCAGGGTCGTCCCACAGGGACGGCGCGGCCGCCTGCTCCTCGAGCACGGCGACATCTGCCCTCAGCTTGTCGAGGTCCAGGACGGCCTCGATCGACTCCATGGTCGAGGAGAGGGACTTGAGCTCTTCGGATACATCGACGACTGCCACGCCTCCAGCGTAACGGTTACGACAACCGGGGCTCGCCCCTCGCCCCCGAGGGGCCCCGTGACCCCCCGTACCCGGGGGGTCACGGGGAGGCCGGGGCCGAGTTCTTCGTGTCCTGGGGGGTCGCGTCGGCACCGTCGCCGGAGGTGGCGAGCCAGGTCCCGACGCCCACCGCGGCGACCAGGACGGCCGCCGCCACCCCCAGGGTGATGCGCCGCCGGCGGGCGGAGGCCCGGTGCCGGGCGGACCCGGGACGGGGCGCGCCCGCGGCACGGGGCACCCTGGCCGTCCCCCGGGCCCCGCCGGCCAGCTCGTCCGGCGCGGGTACCCGCATCGAGGTGTGCGTGTCGCGGTTCGAGTCGGGCGCCGCCCCGGGAACGAGGGGGACCGCCCCGCGCCGTACGCGCGCCTCCGCGGGCGCGGCCGGCTCCGCGCTCTCCTCGTAGTCCTCGTCCTCGTCCGCCGCCTCCGCGTCCGGCGAGTCCACGTCCAGCGGCGGCATCCCGGCCAGCAGCGGCAACTGCTCCCGCAGCCGCGCCCCCAGCTCGGAGGCCCGCAGCCGGGACGCGGGCGCCTTGGCCAGGCACTGCAGCATGAGCTGCCACAGCTCGTCCGGGATGCCCGGGAGCGGGACCACGGTCTCCGTGACATGACGGCGCAGGACCGCGCCGGGGTGGCCGCCTCCGAAGGGCGTGAACCCGGCGAGCAGTTCGTAGAGCACGGTGGCCAGGGCGTAGATGTCGACGGCGGCGCGCGGCGGCAGGCCCTCGATGATCTCGGGCGCCAGGTAGTCCGGGGTTCCGATGATCTTCGTGACCCGGGTCCGGCGCGGCGAGTCGATGAGTTTGGCCACACCGAAGTCGGTCAGCAGGGCCGGGTGGGAGCCGCCCGGGCCGAGCGGGCCCTGCATGTCGAGCAGGACGTTCTCGGGCTTCACATCGCGGTGGACGACCCCGGCGGCGTGCGCGGCGGCGAGCCCGTCCGCGACGTCCGCGACGATCGCGACCGCGGCCTCGGGGGCGAGCCGCCGCTCCCGGTCGAGCCGGGTGCGCAGGTCGGTGCCCCGTACGAGGTCCATGACGAGGGCGAGGTCGTTGCCGTCGACCACCAGGTCGCGGACCGCCACCACGTGGGGATCGTCGAGACCGAGCAGTGCGGTGCGCTCCTGCACGAAACGCCCCACCAGCTCCTGGTCGGACGCGAGGTCCTCGCGCAGCAGCTTGATGGCGACGGGCCCCTCGGGTCCCTCGCCCAGCCACACCGTGCCGGCGCTCCCCCGCCCCAGGATCTGGTGCGCGGTGTACCTGCTGCCGATCTTGCGTGCCAAGACTGCTCCTACAGACGCGTGTTGCCGCTTAAAGTACGCGCCCGCGGAGCCAACCTTCACTCCCGAGACCGAAATCACCCGTCAGGTGTCGACAAATCCCCAGAGTCAGTTGCCTGAGGGGTTCTTCGAGCCGAGATCTCCGACCCAACCGCTGACCTGGTGGTACGTGTGGGTCACCTCGCCCCAGAAACTCCTGGTGGAGCCGATCCAGTGCTGGAGAGGACTGAATTCCCAGACCAGCCAGCCGGCGACGAACAGGATGATGATCGTGAACAGGCACCCCTTGAGGCAGCCAAGACCCGGGATCTTCATGGGGTTGGAGCTGCGCTGCCGGGGCTCGCGCGGCTGGCGCTGCGCGGGCTGCTGGGGCCGCTGTGGCTCCGGCGCGTACCGCTGCGGCTGCTGCTGCTGCCGCTGCGGCTCGGGGGCGTAGCGCTGCGGCTGCTGCTGCCCGTACTGCTGCTGTTGTTGCTGTTGCTGCTGCTGCTGCTGCGGATATCCGTAACCGGGCGGCGGCTGCTGGCCGCGCTGCGGGCGCTGCTGCTGGGGCTGCTGCTGCGGTCGGGCGACCTGCCGCTGGGGGCGGCGGCGCAGCGGGTCCTCGTTCGGGTCGAGGTACTGGACCTGCGTCTGTTCGTTGCGGTCACGGGCCGCGCGGAGCTGGTTCTGCCAGGGGTGCGGGTCCTCGCCCTGGCCCGGCTGTCCGCCCGGTCCGCCCGGCTGGTGCTGAGGCACCGGCGGCAGCACGGCGGTCGGGTCGGCCGCGCCGGAGGTGTGCGGCAGCACGCTGGTCGCGCCGTACGGGTCGTACGAGCCGGCGCCCTGCGGCAGCACCTGCGTGGGGTCGGCCGCGCCCGCCATGTCCGGGACCGGCGCCGGGGCCGGGTCCGGGGCGAGCAGGGCGCCCACGCCGTCGGCCGCGGCGATCTGCGCGGGGGTGGCGTGCACCCCGACGCCCGCGGCGACCGCGCGCAGGGCGCGCGCGAGGTTCTCGGCGCTGGGCCGTTCGTCCGGGTTCTTGCGCAGGCAGCGCTCTATGACCGTCCACAGCGGGTCGGGGACGGTAGAGGGACGGCGCGGTTCGGCGCTCAGGTGCTGGTGCAGCACTTCGAGGGCGGACCCGCCGCCGAACGGGGGACGGCCGGTGACCAGCTCGTACATCAGGATGCCGGCGCCGTAGATGTCGACGGCGGACGTCTGCGGGCGGCCCTCGGCGGACTCCGGGGCCACATACGCGGGCGTGCCGACGAATTCGTGGGTGCGGGTGAGGCCGGGGGAATCGGCGAGCCGCGCGATGCCGAAGTCGGTCAGCATCGGGTGCATCCCGGCGGCGTCCTGCTTGAGCAGGACGTTCGCGGGCTTCAGGTCGCGGTGCACGACGCCGTCGGCGTGGCTGGCGGCGAGGGCGTCGGCGACCTGGGCGGTCAGGAGGGAGGCGGCGACGGGTGAGAGCGGACCGTTCTCGCGCAGGTAGCGGTGCAGGTCGGGGCCGTCGACCAGGTCCATGACGAGGGCGAGGAGATCGCCCTCGACGACGAGGTCGCGCACCCGCACGATGTTCGGGTGGGTCAGGCGCAGCAGCACCGACCGCTCCCGGAGGAACCGCATCACGATGTCCGCGTCGCTGGCGAGCTCTTCCTTGAGGACCTTGATCGCCACGGTCTCGCCGGGCTGCCCGGCGACGGCCGCCTCGGCGCCCGCGGTCTCCCGCTGGCGGGCTCGCCAGACCGTGCCTGTGGCGCCGCGCCCCAGCGGCTCCTCAAGGAGGTACTTGCTCCCTACCGGCCGCACGTCATGCGCTCCCTGTTGCTTGCTTGCCTGGTCCGTCCACCGTGATCACCGTGGTACAGGTGTTTCCGACCCACTGTAGTGCCGCTGTCCCCGGCATCGGGCTGTCCCGCTCGTGTGCTTCCCCATAGGTCCCATGCGCACCTGTGGTCCGCATAAGCGCTTACGTACGCGTCCCCGTACCCGTTCGACGGGAAGGCGCTCATTCATGTTCGACGGAAAGACGCTCACTCCGGTCGGTTGGTTGCCGGGGCCGGGCGTGACCGATCTCAAGCGAACACCGGGCGGGCACTGGTCAGGCACTTTTACGGGCAGAGCCGACCAATCAAGATCACTTACGGGTGGGGGGCGGGCGTGTTGTCAGTGGCAGGTGCGAGGATGCCTCCAGTACTGGCCGACGTGCCCGTGTGCGGTGGGGGAGATCTGCGGTGGGGGACCGCAGCGCAGTCTCGTCCTCGTCGCGGGCACCTGTGCGGAAGGGACCCCTGACGGCGATGCAGATCCGGCTGACCGTCGTAGACCCGCTGGGCCCGCCATCGGAGCCGCGGGGGCGAGCCACGGCCTGCGATGTGCTGGTCACCGCGCCCGCCGGGACGGCGCTGGCCGCGGTCGCGTCGGGGCTGGCCGCGGCGGTCGGGGGAAGCGCGGGGACGTCCCCCGGTGAGCGGGGCCGCGAGTCCGGCGGGGGCCAGATCGTGCTCTACGCGGGCGCGGAGCGGCTCGACGCCCAGCGCTGCACGCTCGGTGAGCCGCCGCTGACCGACGGGGCCGTGCTGTGCCTGGGCACGCCCGCCGAGCCCGGTCCCGACCTGGACGACGTCTCCGCCCAGCTCCACGTGGTCGCGGGACCCGACGCCGGCGGTGTCCACCTGCTGCACGGCGGCCAGATCCACATCGGCCGCTCGGCGGACGCCGATGTGCCGCTGGACGACCCGGACGTGTCCCGCCTGCACTGCGCGGTCACCGTCACCCCGGAGGGCCGCGTCTCGGTCGCCGACATCGGCTCGACGAACGGCACGACACTGGACGGCTCCCGCGTCGGCGGCCGCCCCGTCGCCCTGACCGAGGGCGCCCTGCTGCGCGTCGGCGAGTCGGCCCTGCGGCTCGCCCCGCCGGGAGGCGCCGGCTCCGTGGAGACCGCGCCGGACGGCGAGGGCCATATAAGGGTGCGGGTCCGGTCCGCCGAGGACGGTCCCACCCGGGGCTCCTGGCCCCGCGAGCGGGCGGGCGCCGGCATCCCCGCCGCCCGGCCGGACACGGAGTCCGCGACTCCGGACGGCTTTCCCGCCGACCTCGCCCGGGGCGGTGCGGTCCCGGGGCGGAAACCGTCCGCCGCCTCGGCGCCGAACTCCCCTTCGGGTTCGCGGCCCGGTTCGCCTCCGGGCGCGCCGCAGCCGCGTGGTGCCGTGCCCCACGCGCGCGGGGACAGCGCCTCCCTCGTCCAGGGAGGTGCCCTGCCGCCCGTGGGCGAGACACACCACGCCTACGGGACCGCGGAGCGGGGGGCCTCCGGCGGCGCCCCCGAGGCGCAGGGACACGGACGGGCGGTGCCCCCCGCCGTGCCGGAGCAGGGCGGGGCACCCCGGATCGAGAGCGGGCCGCGGGGCATGACGGCGGAGGGCCGCGGTTCCGGCCCCGGACCCTTCCCGCGCGGCGACGGGCGCCCCGGCGGGCCCGAGGAAGCCTCCGGCTGGCGGGCGGAGACGCGGGACGCGACCGCGGGGACCTCCGGGTTCGGGACCGAGGCCACGGACGCGTCCGGCGGCGCACCCGCGCCGGGCGTCCCGAGCGCGCGCAAAGGCACCCCCACACGGGGCACGGACCTTCCGCCGGGGACCCGCAGGCGGGGCGGCATCGGCGCGTGGGCCCGGCGTCTGGCCGGCGGCCGCGGAGAACCGGCCGGGACCACGCAGGAGGCGTACGACGACGGAGCCGTCGCGGTGGAGGAGCTCGTTCCCGCCGTGCGGCGCTCGCCGGAGAGCTGGCCCGACCCGGCGACGCTGCTGCTCACCGCGCTGGGGCCGGGTCCCCGGCTGTGGGAGCGGGGCCCCGGACACCCCGAGGCACTGACGGTGCGGCTGGGCACGGCGGACCGGACGGCGCCGGACGGCTCGGGCCTGCTTCCCGCGGTGCCGGTGACCGCCGGGCTGCGCGAGGTCGGCTCACTGGGCCTGGCCGGGCCGCGGGCGCGTCTGGCGGGGCTGGCCCGCGCGGTCGTCGCACAGCTCGCCACGCTGCACTCCCCCGACACCCTGGAGATCGTCCTCATCAGCACGGACCGGGCGCGCACGGTGGAGGAGCGCAGCGCCGAGTGGTCCTGGCTCGGCTGGCTCCCCCATCTGCGCCCCACCCACGGCCAGGACTGCCGTCTCCTTCTCGCCTACGACCGTGAGCAGGCGGCGGAGCGCACCGACGAACTGCTGCGCCGCCTGGAGGACCGCCTCGCGGAGGCGGAGGGCGCACCCGGCGCCCGGGGCCCCCTGACGGGGAGCGCCGGCGCGAAGGTCCCGGCGGCCCGGTCCGGCACGTACGACGACGGCGAACGCGGCGGCCCGGCCGACGGCGGTCCGCGCGGCCCGGTGCGGCGGCCCTCCTGGGCGCGGCCCGAGGACCCGGACGACGGCCACGGCGACTACGAGGGTCCGTTCACGGTGGTCGTCGTGGACGGGGACCCGGGGGGCCCGGACGTGCGGGAGGCCGTGATGCGGCTCGCGCACGAGGGCTCACGGGCCGGAATCCACCTGGTGTGCCTCGCCGAGACCGCTGCGGCGTCGCCCGCCTCACCCGTGACGGAGACCTACGAAGCGGCCTGCGAGGCCTCGCCCGCGTTCCGCGAGTGCGGGGCGGTGGCCCTGCTCAGCGGGGACGTCGCGACGGCGCTGCGGTTGCTGCGCGTGGCGCCGGGCGGTACGGGCGAGCGGGCGCCCGAGGGCGGGTCCCGGACCGGGGCCTCCCACACCGGCTCGCGGCACGACGGATCCGACACCGCCGGACCGGGTTTCGCCGGGTCCGCCCACCCCGGATCACCGCGTTCCGGGCCCGCACGCGACGCGGCCTCGCCCGCCGCTCCGTCGTATCCGGGTCACCGGCACGACGGATCCACCCACACAGGCATCCCGCACCCCGGAGCCGGACGGCGAACCGGCCCCGGTGACAGCGCCGGACGCGCCGAGGCCGCCCCGCGCACGGGCCGTACGCCCTCCGGGACCCCCGGACAGCTCCCGCGCGGCCCCGTGGGGCACGGCACCGTCGCCGCGGTGGACGCCGTGTCCGTCGCCTGGGCCGAGCGGTTCGCCCGGTCCCTCGCACCGCTGCGGACGGACGGAACGCCCGGGGACCGGCACGCGCGCGTGTCCGCGCCCCTGCCCCAGATAGCCCGGCTGCTCGACGAACTGGGGCTGGCGCGGGCCACCCCCGCCTCCCTGATGGCGCGTTGGGCGGACGCCGCGGACGACAGCGAGGCGTTCGGCGGACGGGCGCGGGCGGTGCTCGGCGCGGGCCCGCGCGGACCCGTCGCCGTCGACCTGCCCGTCGAAGGTCCGCATCTGCTGATCGAGGGCCCCCCGGGCAGTGGCCGTACGGAACTGCTGCGCTCGGTCGCCGCCTCCCTCGCCGCCGCCGAACGGCCCGACCGGCTCGGGATCGTGCTGCTGGACGGCCGCGACGGCACGGGAGGCCATGGCGCGGGCAACGGCGGGGAAGGACTTCAGGTCTGCACGGACCTGCCGCATGTCACCACACATCTCACCGCCAACGACCCTGTGCGGATGCGGGAGTTCGCCCAGTCGCTGAGCGCGGAGCTGAAGCGGCGGTCCGAGCTGCTGGGCCGGCTCGGCTTCGCGGAGTGGCACGCCGGGCGGACGGTGCCCGGCCGGATCGTGGCCCAGCGCTCGCCCGGGCCCTCCTCCAACGGGACCTCGTCCCTGGGCGCCGCGGACCTCGACACCCCGCCCAGCTCGACACTGCGGCTGCGGCCCGCCGCCGCACGGCAGCGGACCGAACCGGGACCGCCGCTGGCCCGCCTGGTCGTGGTCGTCGACGACCTGGACGCGCTGCTGTCACCGCCGCTCGGGTCGCCGGGGCGGCCGGCGGCCGGTTCGGTCGTCCGGGCGCTGGAAGCCGTCGCCCGGGAAGGGGACCGGCTCGGGGTTCACCTCGTGGCGGCCTCCGGTGTCGGCGGCCGTACGGGAGCGTCGGAGCTGGCACGTTCCGCCGCCTTGCGCGTCACCCTCGACGCGCCGTCGCCCGGACCTGAGGAACCCGCCCCCGGGCGGGGCCGGCTGCTCCGTCCGGACGGCCGGGAGACACCTTTCCAGGGCGGGCGGGTCACGGGGCGCATTCCCCGTACGGCCACGCTCCGCCCCACGGTCGTCCCCCTGGAGTGGCACCGCATGGGCGATCCGCCGGCCCGCCGCCCGGTCCGCGAGCTGGGCAACGGCCCCACGGACCTGGCCCTGCTCGCCAGCGCCCTGGAGCGCGCCGCGCGTTCCGTCTCCGCGGTGGAGGTGCCGTCCCTGCTTTAGGGCCGCCGCCGCTCCAGGAGCCGTCCGGCCCTCCGCCGCGCGGGACCCTTCGCCGCGCGGGTCCCTTCGCCGCGCGGGTCCCTTCGCCGCGCGGGTCCCTTCGCCGCGCGGAGCCCTTCGCCGCGCGGAGCCCTTCGCCGCGCGGAGCCCTTCGCCGCGCGGGTCCCTTCGCCGCGCGGAGCCCTTCGCCGCGCGGGTCCGTTCGCCGCGCGGGTCTGTTCACCACGCGGGTCTGTTCACCACGCGGAGCCCTTCGGCTCACGGCCGGGCGAACCGGGTCGTGGGGCGCGCCGGATCGCCCCTTCGGCGCGGTCCCGTATCCGTGACACCACGTCACGACCCAATCACGATCTCCCCCTTGACCGCCCCGGCGGTCTTGCCGCCCCCGAGCGACCAGGCGTAGACCGGAGCGCACGGGACACTGGTGTGACGTTCGCCGAAGATCGATGAACGGGGCAGTGATGCGCAGCAATCCACGTGTACGCAGGTCGTCCGATCGCTCCACGCACCGCTCACGCAGGGCCGCACAGGCCGCCGCGGCCGCCGTGGTCGCCGGAGCTCTCACGCTCACCGCGTGTGGCGGCGGCAACGACGGCAAGGACAAGGGAAACGGAAACGGCAAGGAGAGCGGCGGCACCGGCGCGGGCTCCGTCACCCTCCCCAAACTCGACGGCACCACCCTGGAAGTCGCCGCCGTGTGGACAGGGGCGGAACAGGCCAACTTCAAGAAGGTGCTGGCGGAGTTCGAGAAGCGCACGGGCGCGAAGGTCACCTTCGTACCGGCGCAGGACCCGATCATCAACTTCTTGGGTTCGAAGATCGCGGGCGGCGCGCCACCGGACGTGGCGCTGCTCCCCCAGGTCGGCGCGGTGAAGCAGGCCGTCGACAAGAAGTGGGCCAAGCCCGTCGGCGCCGACGCGCAGGCGCAGTTGACGAAGAACTACGCGCAGGGCTGGCAGGACCTCGGCAAGGTCGACGGCAAGCAGTACGCCGTCTACTACAAGGCCGCCAACAAGTCGCTGGTCTGGTACAACGCGAAGGTCTTCGAGAACGCGGGGGCCAAGGAGCCGGGGACCTGGAAAGAGTTCCTGACCACCGCGCGGACGATCTACGACTCCGGTGTCACCCCCGTCTCGATCGGCGGCGCCGACGGCTGGACGCTCACCGACTGGTTCGAGAACATCTACCTCTCCCAGGCGGGCCCCGAGAAGTACGACCAGCTCGCCCAGCACAAGATCAAGTGGACGGATCCGTCCGTGAAGGACGCGCTGACCACGCTCGCCCAGCTGTGGGGGAACAAGAACTTCATCGCGGGCGGACCGGACGGCGCGCTCCAGACGGAGTTCCCGGCCTCGGTGACCCAGACGTTCACCGGCGGCGACCAGCCGAAGGCGGGCATGGTCTTCGAGGGCGACTTCGTGGGCGTCAACATCGCGGAGACCAAGGCGAAGATCGGCACGGACGCGAAGGTGTTCCCGTTCCCGGCGGTCGGTGACAAGCCGCCGGTGGTCAGCGGTGGTGACGCCGCCGTGATCCTGAAGGACTCCAAGGCGGCCCAGGCGCTGGTCACCTTCCTGGCCTCTCCGGACGCGGCGACCATCCAGGCGAAGCTCGGCGGTTATCTGTCGCCGAACAAGGGCGTGGATCCGTCCGCCTACCCCAACACGGTCCAGCGGAAGATGGCCGAGGCGCTGACAGCGGCCGGCGACGACTTCCGCTTCGACATGTCCGACCAGGCCCCGCAGGCCTTCGGCGGCACACCCGGCAAGGGCGAGTGGAAGGATCTCCAGGACTTCCTGAAGAACCCGAAGAACGTGGCGGGGACCCAGGCGAAGCTCGAATCGGACGCCGCAGCCGCCTACAAGGGCTGATCCGGCCATGACGTCGGCGACGGCCGGAGGCACCGCACCGGTGCCCCCGGCCCGTACACGCAAGAGCGTGACCGGGACCCGCAAGGCGGTGGTGGCACTGTTCCTGCTGCCCGCCCTGGTGCTCCTCGGCGCGCTCGTGGTCTACCCGATCGGGTACTCGGTCGTCCGCAGCTTCTACGACCAACAGGGCGACGGGTTCGCCGGGTTCGACAACTACAAGGCGCTGTTCACCGACGACGGCATCCGCACCGCGCTGAAGAACAACATCATCTGGGTGGTGTTCGCCCCGACGGTGGCGACCGCGCTGGGGCTCGTCTTCGCGGTGCTCACCGAACGGGTGCGCTGGGGAACGGCGTTCAAGCTGGTCGTCTTCATGCCGATGGCGATCTCGATGCTGGCCGCGGGCATCATCTTCCGGCTGGTGTACGACCAGGACCCCGACAAGGGCGTCGCGAACGCGGTGTGGGTGGGGGTGCACGACACCTTCGCCCCCTCGTCGGCGTTCCCGAAGGCCCACCCGGGCCGTCGGTCACCGCTGGAGGCCGAGAAGGGCGGCTTCATCACCCGGGGGGCCGTGCACACCGGGCAGTCCGTCACCCTCCCGCTCGTCGGTGTCGCCCCGGACCAACTGCCGGACGGCACCGGGAAGGCCGTCCGGGCCCCGGCCGAGCCCGGCAGGATCACCGGGACGGCCTGGCAGGACTTCACCCGCGGCAAGGGCGTCGGCCGGCTCGGCCAGGTGGACCCCGGCGAGGTGGGCTACTCCGGGATGACGATCGAGGCGGTCAGGGACGGCAAGGTCGTCGACACGGCGAAGGCCGGTGCCGACGGCACGTTCACGCTCTCGGCCAAGGCGGACGGAGCCCGGCTGCGGCTTCCTGCGGGCAACTTCAAGGAGCCGTACAACGGCCTGAACTGGCTGGGCCCGTCGCTGGTCACCCCGGCCATCATCGGCTCGTACGTCTGGATGTGGGCGGGCTTCGCGATGGTGCTGATCGCGGCGGGGCTCGCGGGGGTGCCGCGCGAACTCCTGGAGGCGGCCCGGGTCGACGGGGCGAACGAGTGGCAGGTGTTCCGCAGGATCACGGTGCCGCTGCTCGCACCGGTGCTCGCGGTGGTCGCCGTGACGCTGATGATCAATGTGCTGAAGGTCTTCGACCTGGTCTTCATCATCGCGCCGGGTTCCTCCCAGGACGACGCGAACGTGCTGGCCCTGGAGCTGTACCGCAAGGGCTTCTCGGAGGACCAGCCGGGCATCGCGAGCGCCATCGCGGTGTTCCTGCTCCTGCTGGTGATCCCGGTGATGCTGTTCAACGTTCGCAGGCTTCGGCGGGAGGTGCGGCGGTGAGCCCAAGCCTCTTTTCCGGCCGGGGGTCCGGGGGTTGTCCCCCGGGAAGACACAGCAACGTTCGCAGGCTTCGGCGGGAGGTGCGGCGATGAGCCCAAGCCTCTTCTCCGGCCGGGGGTCCGGGGGTTGTCCCCCGGGAAGACACAGCAACGTTCGCAGGCTTCGGCGGGAGGTGCGGCGATGACCACACATGCCGGACGGCCGGCGGAGACCGTGCCCGCCGCGGCCGTGAACAGGGCCGAGCCCTCGCTCGGTTCGCGGATCGCGAGCCGTGTCAGCGGCGGCGTCCTCCGTGTCTTCCTGCTGCTCGTCGGCCTGTTCTGGCTGGTGCCGACGATCGGGCTGCTGCTGTCCTCGCTGCGCAGGCCCGAGGACATGAGCGCGAGCGGCTGGTGGAAGGTCTTCAGCACGCCCTCGCAGCTCACCGTGGACAGCTACCAGAAGCTCCTGGAGAACAGCGACATCACCAACTCGCTGCTCAACACGGTACTGATCACCGTCCCGGCGACCCTCCTGGTCGTGGTCATCGGCTCGCTCGCGGGCTACGCCTTCGCCTGGATGGACTTCCCGGGCCGGGACTGGTGGTTCCTCGGCGTGGTCGGACTGCTGGTCGTTCCGGTGCAGGTGGCGCTGATCCCGATCGCCGAACTCTTCGGGAAGATCGGCGTCTTCGGGTCGATCACCGGCGTGGTCCTCTTCCACGTCGGCTACGGCCTGCCGTTCGCGGTGTTCCTGCTGCGGAACTTCTTCGCGGAGATCCCGCGGGAGCTCCTGGAGGCGGCCCGGCTGGACGGAGCGGGTGAACTGCGCCTGTTCGCACGGGTGGTGATGCCCCTGGGCGGGCCCGCCATCGCCTCGCTGGGGATCTTCCAGTTCCTGTGGGTGTGGAACGACATGCTGGTCGCGCTGGTGTTCTCCGACGCGGGGAGCCAGCCCATCACCGTCGCGCTCCAGACGCAGGTACGCCAGTTCGGCAACAACATCGACGTACTGGCGCCGGGAGCCTTCATCTCGATGGTGATCCCGCTGGCCGTGTTCTTCGCGTTCCAGCGGCAGTTCGTCTCCGGAGTGATGGCGGGAGCGGTCAAGTAGGGCGATCCCGGCAGCGTTTGAGGGGCGGGCCGGACACCGGCCCGCCCCTCGGCGTTCACCCGGCATCCCCCGGATGCCACATCTGGCGTAACCAAGTCACCCCTTCGGCCGTTCCCGGGCAGGTATGCCCGCGCCGACCCATGGATGTCCCGTGCCCAGGTTCAGTGTCATCGTCCCCGCGTACAAGGTTCAGGCGTACCTGCACGAGTGCCTTGAATCAGTGCTCGAACAGTCCTACCTGGACCTGGAACTCATCGCGGTCGACGACTGCTCACCCGACGCCTGCGGGGAGATCATCGACGAGTTCGCGGCGCGCGACGGCCGGGTGCTCGCCGTGCACCTTCCGGAGAACGTGGGGCTCGGCCGCGCCCGCAACGCCGGTCTCGAACGCGCCACCGGCGACTACCTGATCTTCCTGGACAGCGACGACACCCTCACTCCGGACGCCCTGCGGACCATCGCCGACCGAGTGAAGGAGACCGGCGAACCCGACGTCCTGGTCTACGACTACGCGCGCACCTACTGGTCGGGCGAGGTCGTACGGAACCAGGTCTCGGCGCAGTTGACCGAGGAGGGCCCGGCGCCGTTCCGGCTGGACGAGCGGCCCGGGCTGCTCCGGCTGCTGATGGTGGTGTGGAACAAGGCGTACCGCCGGGAGTTCGTCGAGCACGAGGGCCTCACCTTCCCGCCCGGGTACTACGAGGACACCCCCTGGACGTATCCGGCGCTGATGTCCGCCGGGACGATCGCCACCCTCGACCGGGTGTGTGTGCACTACCGGCAGCGGCGCCACGGGAGCATCCTCGGCACCAGCAGCCGCAAGCACTTCGACGTCTTCGAGCAGTACGACCGGGTCTTCGCGCATGTCGCCGCGCACCCGGAGCTGGACCGGTGGCGCCCGCTGCTGTTCCGGCGCATGGTCGACCACTTCGCCACGGTGTTCGTGAAGCGGGGCCGGCTGCCGCGTGCCGCGCGGGCCGAGTTCCTGCGCAAGGCCCGTGCGTACTACCGCCGTTACCGGGTCCCGGGTGCGCCGGCCGGCCCGCGTACCCGGCTGCGGCACGCGCTGGTCGGGCTCGGCACCCATCGCACGTACCGCCTGCTCTCCTTCGCGTCACGGATCCGGAAGAGAGCCGTGCGGCTGGCCGGCGGGCTGCGGCGCTCGGTGCGCGGCGCCGCGCTCCAGCTCCACTACCGTGTCCAGCTACGGCTGCCGCTGCGCGCCGACCGTGCCGTCTTCTCCAGCTACTGGGGGCGGGGTCACGGCTGCAGCCCCGGGGCCCTGGAGTCCGCCTTCCGGAGTCTCGCGCCGCACATCCGCACGGCGTGGATCGCGCGCGCCGAGGACCAGCACACGATCCCGGCCCCGACGCTCCGGCTGAGTCCCGGCAGCGCCGGGTACTGGACGGCGCTCGCCCGCTCCAAGTACCTGGTGAACAACGTCAACTTCGACCGGCGGCTGGTCAAGCGGCCCGGCCAGATCATGATCCAGACACAGCACGGGACACCGCTCAAGCGGATGGGGCTCGACCTCCAGGACCGCCCGGCGGCCGCGCGCGGCACCGACTTCGCCGAGCTGCTGCGCAGTACCGACACCTGGGACTACTGCCTGTCCGCCAACCGCCACTCCACACTGGTCTGGGAGCGCGTCTTCCCCTCCTCGTACACGACGCTGGAGTACGGGCTGCCCCGCAACGACGTCTTCCAGCAGGCGACTTCGGAGGACGTGCACCGGCTGCGCGAGTCGCTCGGCATCCCCGCGGGCGCGATCGCCGTGCTGTACGCGCCGACGCACCGCGACTACCGGCGCACCCAACGCCGAGCCCTGGACCTGGAGCGGGTGCTGCGCCGGCTGGGCCCGCGCTTCGTGCTGCTGACCCGCGCCCACCACCTGTACGGGGAACCGCTCGCGGACACGGCGGGCGGCCGGCTCGTCGACGTGTCCGGGCATCCGAGCGTCGAGTCGCTGTGCCTCGCCTCGGACGCGCTGGTCACCGACTACTCGTCCCTGATGTTCGACTACGCGGGCCTGGACCGGCCGATCGTCGTCCACGCGGACGACTGGGAGGCGTACGAGGCGGCCCGCGGAACCTACTTCGACGTGCGGGCCTTCCCGCCGGGCACGGTCGCGCGCACCGAGGACGAGCTGATCGACATCTTCGCGACGGGGCAGTGGCGCGGCTCGCGCTCCGCGCAGTTGCGGGCCGCGTTCCGCGAGCGGTTCTGCCCGTACGACGACGGGCGCGCCGCCGAGAGGGTCGTACGGCATGTGGTGCTCGGCGAGACGGCCGGCCTGCCGTCGTTCGTCCCGTTCGCCGAGCGCCGCCCCGCCCCGTCCGCGGCTGCGGCCCTCTCCCGCGTCCCGGGCTCCGCCCCGCCGCCGGAGACCCCTGCCGCCTCGCCCGTCGGGGGCGTTCCGTCCCCGGGTGCCGCCGTTCCCCTGACCGAGACCCTCTGAACCGGAGTCCGCGTGCCCTCCAGTCCGTCGCGGCCCACGCCCACCCGGCCCTCCACCTGGCGGCCGACCGGGCGCCCCGGGCGATGAGTTCCCCGTTCGGCGCCCCTTGAGAGAAAGAGCAGAATGCCCCGCTTCAGCGTCATCGTGCCCACCTTCGAAGTCGCCGGGCGACTGGCCCGCGCGCTGGACTCGGTCCTGAACCAGTCCTTCGGCGACTTCGAACTGATCCCGGTCTGCGACGATCCGGACTCCCCGGCCGCGGTACTCGCCGCCGCGTACGCGGCGCGGGACTCCCGGGTGGCCCCGCTCCATTCGCCGCCCTCGGGCGGGCTGAGCGCGGCGCGCAACGCCGGGATCGCGGCGGCGACCGGCGCGTATCTGCTGTTCCTCGACGGCGACGACGATCTGGTGCCGGGTGCGCTGGGTGCCCTGGACGCGGGAATCCCCGCCGACGCGGACGTCCTGTACTTCGGCCATCAGCGCGTGCACTGGTGGGAGGGCGAGGCGAGCACGCCCGCGCTCGACAAGGCCCCGGAGGTGCTCGGGGTGCACGTTCCGGCGTGGAGCGCCGCGTACCGCCGCGGCTTCCTCGCCGAACACGGGCTCACCTTCCCCGAAGGGCATTTCACGGACGCGGGCTGGGGCGGGCTGGTGACGGTGGCGGCCGAGCGGTCGGCCCTGCTGCGCACGGTCTGCGTACGGCACCACCTGCGCCGCCAGGGCAGCCGGCTCAACGCCCCTGGCGAGCACCACTTCGAGCTCCTCGACCAGGTGGAACGGGTCCTTGTCCGGGCCTCGGAGCAGACCCTGCCGGCGGCCCGGTCGAAGGCCCTGTTCGGCCAGCTCTTCGCCCTGGTCCTGAAGACGGCGGCCCATCCCGCCCGGGTGCCCGCGCGCCGCCGCCGGGCCTTCTTCCGCCGGGCGGGCAAGCTCTACCGGCGCCACCGCCCGGCCGGGTTCCGGGTGCCCGCGGGCAGTCTCGGTGTGCAGCACCGGCTGCTCGCGACCGGCGCGTACAGCGCGTTCCGCGCTCTGCGCGGCGCGAACCGGGTCGCCTCCGGGGTGGTCCGGCGGGTGCCCCGCGCGAGGACACTGCGCGCCCGCGCGCTCTACGCGGCCCAGTTGCGCCGCCCGCTCGACGAGAACCTCGCGGTGTACTGCGCCTACTGGGGCCGGGGTTACGCCTGCAATCCGGCGGCGATCCACGCCAAGGCGCGCGAACTCGCCCCGCACATCCGCTCGGTGTTCCTGGTCGAGCCGGAGGCGGTGGACGCGCTGCCGAAGGACATCGAGCACGCGGTGATCGGCAGCCGGCGCGGCTGGGAGGTGCTGGCCCGCGCCAAGTACCTCGTCAACAACGCCAACTTCGCGGACGGCGTCGTCAAGCGCCCCGGCAGTGTGCACCTCCAGACCCAGCACGGCACACCGCTGAAGAAGATGGGCGTCGACCAGTCGGCGTATCCGGTGGTCGCCGCCGCGACCGGCAGCTTCACCAAGCTGCTGTCCCGGGTGGACCGTTGGGACTACAACCTCTCCTCCAACCGGCACTCCACCCAGATGTGGGAGCGGGCCTTCCCCGGCGGCTACGAGGCGCTGGAGTACGGCTATCCGCGCAACGACGTCTACTGCACGGCGACCGCCGAGGACGTGGCCCGGGTCCGCGAGCGGCTCGGGGTGCCCGAGGGGAAGACGGCGCTGCTGTACGCGCCCACGCACCGCGACTACAGCACCGGCTTCGAGTCCCGGCTCGACCTGGCGGCTTTCTGCGAGGCGATCGGCGAGGAGTTCGTCGTGCTGCTGCGCGCCCACTACTTCTACGACGAGGGCGGCGGGCGCGGCTCCGGCCGGATCATCGACGTGACCGGGCACCGGTCCTCCGAGGACGTCTGCCTGGCCGCCGACGCGCTCATCACGGACTACTCGTCGATCATGTTCGACTACGCCAACCTCGACCGCCCGATCGTCGTGTACGCGGACGACTGGGAGGTCTACCGGGAGACGCGGGGCGTCTACTTCGACCTGCCCGCGGAGCCGCCGGGCCGGGTGGCGGGCACCCCGGGCGAGCTGGCCGCGCTCTTCACCGACGGCTCCTACGCGGATCCGGACGCCGCCGTACTACGGGCCAGGTTCCGTGAGCGTTTCTGCCAGTTCGACGACGGCAGGGCCGCCGAGCGGGTCGTCCGCAGGGTGCTGCTGGGCGAGCCCCCCGAGGCCCTCCCACCCGTCCTGCCGCTCGCCGAACGCGTCCCGGCTCCTGCCGCGTCCACCCTCGTAAGGAGCTGACGTGCCCCGCTTCAGCATCATCGTCCCCGTGTTCAAGGTGCAGGGCTTTCTGCGCGAGTGTCTCGACTCGGTCCTGGAGCAGTCGTACCCGGACCTGGAGGTCATCGCCGTCGACGACTGCTCACCGGACGGCTGCGGCGCGATCCTCGACGAGTACGCGGCCCGCGATCCGCGCTTGCGGGTGCTGCACCTGCCGGAGAACGTGGGGCTCGGCCGCGCCCGCAACGCCGGGATGCCGCTCGCCGCCGGGGACTACCTCCTCTTCCTCGACAGCGACGACACCCTGACCCCGGGCGCGCTGCGCGCCGTCGCCGACCGGCTGGAGGAGACCGCCGACCCGGATGTGCTGGTCTTCGACTACGCGCGGACCTACTGGTGGGGCGGCACCCGCCGGAACGTGCTCGCCCGGATCCTCGCGGAGGCCGGTTCCGACACCTTCTCGGCGGCCGAACACCCGGAGATCCTCGACCTGTTGATGGTGGTGTGGAACAAGGTCCACCGCCGAGCGTTCGTCGAACGGGAGGGCTTCGCCTTCCCGCCCGGGTACTACGAGGACACGCCCTGGACGTTCCCGGTGATGCTCAGCGCGGAGCGGATCGCGACGCTGGACCGGATCTGTCTGGCCTACCGCCAGCGCCGCCAGGGCAACATCCTGTCCACCACCAGCCGCAAGCACTTCGATGTCCACGCCCAGTACGAGCGGGTCTTCGCGTTCGTCGGCTCGCGCCCGGAGCTGTCGGGCTGGCGCCCGTATCTGCTCCACAAGATGGGCGAGCACTGTCTCGACATCCTCTCCAAGCCGGACCGGCTGCCGCCGGAGGACAAGGCCGAGTTCTTCCGGCTGACGGCCGCGCTTCTCCGCGAGCACGGTAGCGGTCCCGTGCCGCGCGAACTGCGCGTCCTGGAAGGCGGTTTCACCCGCTACCGGGTACGGCGGCAGGCGGGCCGCGCGGGGCGGGAGATCGGCCTGCGCGGACAGCAGGCGCGCCGGGCGGTCGCGGCACGCGCCAAGCGCGGCTGGTCCGTGGTACACGAACGCAGGCCGATCGAACCGGACTTGGCGGTCTACTCGGCGTTCTCGCACCGGGGGGTCCTCGGCGATCCCGCGGCGGTGTACACCGCCGCGCGTGAACTCGCCCCGCATCTGCGCGGTGTGTGGGTGGTACGCGACGAGGAGCAGGCCGCGCTGCTGCCGCCGGGGACCGAGCACGTCCTCCTCGACTCGCCGCGCTACCACCGGGTCACCGCGCGGGCCGCGTACTTCGTGAACAACGTCAACTGGCCCGGCTCCCTGGTCAAGCGACCGGGCAGTGTCCACATCCACACCCACCAGGGCACCCCGCTGAAGTACATGGCCGCGGACCTGCTGCACAAGCCGGGCGCCCGGCACGGCATCGACGTGCCGCAGATGCTGCGCCGCGCCGACCGCTGGGACTACAGCCTGGTGGCCAACCGGCATTCGGAGCTGGTGTGGGACCGCGCCTACCCCTGCCACTTCACCTCGCTGCGCACCGGCAGTCCGCGCAACGACGTCCTCGTACGCGCCCGGCCCGACGACGGGGCGGCGGTCCGCGACCGCCTCGGCATCCCGGCCGGCCACCGGGTGGTGCTGTACGCGCCGACGCGCCGCGACTATCTCCGCGGCGGCCATGTCGACCGGCTCGACCTGGCCGGGTTCGCTGACGATCTCGGCGCGGACCACACCCTTGTCGTACGGCTGCATCCCTCGCTCGCGGACGGTCCGGCGCGCGGGATGGGGCTGGCCGAACTCCACCGGCGCGGTGTCGTGGTCGACGCGACCGACGAACCGCGCGTGGAGGATCTGATGCTCGCCTCCGACGCCCTGGTGACCGACTACTCGGCCCTCATGTTCGACTACGCCAACCTGGACCGGCCGATCGTGCTCCTCGCCGACGACTGGGGCGCGTACGCGGCGAGCCGGGGCGCCTATTTCGACGTCACGGCCGACGCTCCGGGTCATGTGGCGCGCTCTCAGCGGGAGTTGGTGTGGCTGTTCGCGTCGGGTGCCTGGCGGGACGGTGAGTCGGCGCGGCTGCGGGCGGGATTCCGGTCACGGTTCTGCGAGTTCGACGACGGGCGGGCCGCCGAACGGGTGGTGCGCACGCTGATGCTCGGCGAGCCGGCCGGGGCGCCGGCCGCGATCGTCCCGGTGCCCGCGCAGGCGGGCCACGACGTCCTCACATCGTCGTGAGCGGCCCCGTGGACGACCCCATGAACGGCCCTGCGGACACCGACGTGACCGACTCCGCGAACAGTGCCGGGAACGGCACCGCGAACGGCACGACGAGCCACGCCACAAGCGGCACGGCGAGCGCCACCCCGGACGGCACGGCGAACGGCGCCACGAACGGCACGGTGAGCGGCACAGTGAGCGGCGCCGAGCGCGGCACCGCGAGCGGCGGTGCGGCCGCGCGGCCGCGCCGGGGCTGGGCGCGGGCCCTGCGGGCGCCGCGCTCCGCGCGCGCCCGGGTGATCCTGATCGCCGTCGTCTTCGCCGTCCTCCAGCTCGCCAACCTCACCTCCCGGGACACCCCCGACACCAAGAACTACCTCTCGTACGCGCTGAGTCTGCGCGGTGAGACCAAGCAGGAGGCCGCCGCGCGGACGATCGACTACGTCTGCGCCGGGAAGGCGTCCGTCGCACGGCGGAACCAGGCTGTCGACGTGGTGCGCTTCCACCGCGCGAGTCCGACCCGCCGGGTCCTCGCGGAGTGCCGACGCGACGAGTGGCGGGGCGTGTCCGCCCGGCTGGCGGCCGGGCGGACGGCGGGCCACATCGTGCCGTTCATGCCACCCCGCTTCATGCGGATCTTCGAGGTGCGGCCGGGGTATCCGGTGCTGCTGGTGCCGTTCGTCACCGTGCTGGGGGTGACGTGGGGCCTGTGGGCGGCGGGCGTCGCCGTGACGGTGGCCGGGGGTGTGCTCGTCTTCCTCGTCCTGCGCACCCTGCGCACCTCCACCGGCGCGGCCCTGACCGGGCAGGCGCTCTTCTACGTCCTGCCGTGCGGGACGACGGCGATGCGCCCGATGACCGAGGGCCTGATGATGGCCGTGACCCTGGCGGCGCTGTGGGGCTGCGCGCTGGTGCTGGAGGGCCGCGCGCGGGCCGGGATCTGGCTGGCCGGCGGTTCCCTGGCGGTCCTCTTCACGGTGAAGCACTCGCAGGCGCTGTTCCTCGGGCTGTGCCTGACCGCCGCCTGCGCGGTGCTCCTGGCGCGCCGCCGCCGGTGGGACGGGCCGCTGCGGATCCTCGGCGCGGTGGCGGGCTGCGCGGTGCTCGCCACCGTGCTGCTCGCGAAGGCGCTGCACTACCCGTCCGAGTCGGAGAGTGTGCAGGACCTGCTCACGGCGCATTACGTCCGCCCGGACCGCGCCCATCCGTGGCCGGAGTTCCTCCATCTGGAGGTCGCCTTCTGGGTGGAATGGCTGCGCCGCCAGTTCTGGGAGCCGCTGTTCCTCGCGGCCGTGCTGGCGGCCGGCTGGGGGGCGCTGCGCAGGTGTCCCGCCTTCGCCGTCTTCCTGCTGGCGGCGGCGGGCACCGGGGTGCTCAACCAGGCCGCGCACCCGGACATCAGCGTCTGGGGCGACCGGCTGATCGTGCTGCTGTGGCTGCTGCCGGCGGTGGGCCTTCCGCTGCTCCTCGACTCGGTCGTCCGGCCGGGCGCGCGGGCGCTGGGCGGGATGGTCCCGGGACCGGCGCGCCGGGACGCCGAGGTCGCCCGATGAGGTGATGGCGGGCTAGCCGGAAGATCATGGCGGGCATATAGGGCAGATGCCTGAAACCGCCGGTCCCGTCTCCCCGGCCGCCCGATGAGCGCCGACGTCGCCGTTCGGCGGGGTGCCGTCCGCGGCGCGACGGCGCTGCGCGGCGGAGCCGCCTGGCGTCCGACGCCGTACCAGTTGTTCGGTGGGCTGTTCTGGCTGGTGATGACGCTCGCCTACTGGCGGATCCCGCTGTGCTGCGACGCGGGACAGCACGCGGCGGTCGTCGAACGCCTGCGGGCGAACCTGCTCCACCCACGGCACCCGATGGCGGACCTGCCGGGCGCCGGCAGCCCGTACTACTCGCCGTACGCGGTGGCGCAGGGCGCCTTCGCCCGGCTGACCGGTCTCGGCGGCTGGGCTGTGGTACGGCTGTCGGGGCCCGTGAACCTGCTGGTGCTGCTGACCGGCATCGGCCGCTTCACTCGCGCGCTGACGCCCCGCCGCTGGGCGCCGGTCCTCTGCCTGTCCGCGATGGTGCTGCTGTGGGGCACCGACCGGGCCTGGTGGAGCGGCTACCTCGGGCTGATGTCGATGACGGGCGACCTCGGCTATCCCTCGACGTTCGCCATCGGGCTGGCCTTCTGGGCCTGGGCGTTCACGGGCACGCGCGCGGTGGGCACCGGCGGCCAGGTCCGCTACGTGGGCCCGAGCGGCCTCAGGAGCTGGTGGGGGTACGCGGCCCTGGGCGCCCTGTACGGACTGATCCTGCTCGTTCATCCGATCACGTCGATCGCGGCGGTGCTCGGCGCGGTGGCGTTCGTGGCGGGCGGTCAGCGCGGATGGCGGCGGGGCGTGACGGGCCGCTGGCTGCTGACGGGCGCGGTGGCGCTCCTCGTCGCGTACGCCTGGCCGTACTTCGACGTCTTCGCGCTGACCGGGGACCGCAGCGTGGACGCCATGCACGAGCGGCTGTACGACGGGATGCCCGGACACTTCTGGCTGGCGCTGACCGGTGTGCCCGCGCTGTGGCTGCGGGCCCGGCGCGCCCGGCGGAGCGAGGGGCACGGGTGGCGCGATCCGCTGGTGCTGATGTTCGCGCTGGAGTGCGCGGTGGTGGCGTACGGCTGGGTGAGCGGGCACTACACGTACGGCAGGATCCTCGGGCTCACTCTGGTGCCGCTCCAGTTCGCGCTCGGGGTGGAGCTGGCGGCGCCGCGACCGTGGGGTCCGGGGCGGCGGCTGCTGGGCGGCACCGCCGCGGCCTGCGCCCTGACCGGCTTCCTCACCGTGCAGGCCGGGGCGGTGGTGCCGCGCTCGCTCGACCCGGTCGGTTTCGACCAGCCGCCGCGCTGGCCGACGTACGACTGGGCGGCGCGGTACATCCGGCCCGGCGAGGCGGTCATCGCGGACGGGTACTACTCCGTCCATCTGATCGCGGGCTACGGCCCGGATCTCGCCGCGCCCGCCTGGCCCGACCCCGCCCTGGACGAGGCCGAGCGGCTGCGCCGGCTCGGCGCGGTCCGCGCCTATCTCGCCCCGTCCTCGACCCGGGCCGAACGCACCGCCGTCGCCCGCCGGTACCACGTCCGCTGGCTGCTGCTGACCCGCTGGCGGCAGGTGCCCGAGGAGGCGACGGTGGTGGCGTGGAGCCGGGAGACCGGTGAGGTGCTGGCCCGGATCGGCAGGGCGGCCGGCCCGGGGGCGGGTGGTGGCAGCGGCGCCCGCCCCCGCGCGGGCACCGACGTCACCACCCGCCCCGGGACGGGTCCAGGGGCGACGGCCGGCGCGAGAACCGGCGCAGAGGTCCGCCCTGCTCGATGAGCGGAGGTCCGTCCTACTCGATGACGAGCTCGACGGGGATGTTGCCGCGGGTGGCGTTGGAGTAGGGGCAGACCTGGTGGGCCTGCTCGACCAGCTTGCGGCCGGTCGCCTCGTCCACGGTGTCGGGCAGCTCGACGCGGAGCGTGACGGCCAGGCCGAAGCCCTCGCCCTGCTTGCCGATGCCCACCTCGCCGGTCACCGCGGCCTGGGTGACATCGACCTTCGCGGCGCGGCCGACCAGGCCGAGGGCGCTCGCGAAACAGGCCGCGTAGCCGGCGGCGAACAGCTGCTCGGGGTTGGTCCCCTGGCCGCTGCCGCCCATCTCCACCGGAATGCCCAGCTGGAGGTCGAGCGTGCCGTCGGAGCTGACGGCGCGGCCCTCGCGCCCGTGGGTGGCGGTGGCGACAGCGGTGTAGATCGCGTCCATGGGGACCATCCCTCTCAAGTCGAAATCCTGGCCGGGGCCGCCGGTCCGGCGACCCCATGACCAGAATTAGAGCACGCAATTCAGTTGTGCACAACTAAATTGCCGGCAAGAGCTATCCTGGGGACATGAGCGCAACGCCCGCCCCGAGTCCCCAGGCCCCCGCGGCAGCGGACTTCCTCCGCCTCGACGAGCAGATCTGCTTCTCGCTGAACGCCGCCTCACGCGCCTTCGGAGGGGTCTACCGGGTGCTCCTGAAGGACCTCGGGCTCACCTACCCGCAGTACCTGGTGATGCTCGTGCTGTGGGAGCACGGCGAGCTGCCCGTGAAGAAGGTCGGCGAGCATCTGCGGCTCGACTCGGGCACCCTGTCGCCGCTGCTGAAGCGGCTGGAGGCGGCCGGGCTCGTACGGCGGGAGCGCAGCACGCGGGACGAGCGGTCCGTGCGGGTACGGCTGACCGAGGAGGGGACCGCGCTCAGGGAGCGCGCGCTGTCCGTGCCGCGCCGGATCGCGGCCGCTACCGGGGCGGACCTGGAGGAGATCCGAGAGCTCCGGGCCCGGCTCGACCGACTGACGGCAGCCCTGGACGAGGCCGCCCTGTCGGAGGCGCCAGGATGTACGTAGGCCGACGCACGTAGAGGCGCAGCGTCACCCCTCTGCGCACGATCCGCTCGCGGGGCACGAACCGCTCGTCGATCACGGCGAGTTTGGCCCGTTCGGTCGGGCTGCCCGGAGACCAGGCCCGAGCCGTCGCGAAGGGCGCCGCGACCAGCCACACATGGTCCAGCCGGTCCAGCCGGCGGCGCAGTTCACGGGGGTCCGCCTCCAGGCCGTACAGCGTGCCGGAGGCGGGGGCGGGGACGCTCAGCGCGATGTCGCGGATCCCGCGGAAGCCCTTCGGGTACGCCAGTGCCGCACGCCGCGCGAGCGAGGGCAGGAACAGCACCGGGTCGCCGGGGCGCAGTTCGCGGTGGGCGACGGCGGAGACGGCGGCCAGGTCGTCGGGGCGGCGGTCGGGGCGCCGGTCCTGGCGCAGCAGCGGGAGCTGGACGGCGAGGACGAGCGTCACGGCGAGGACTCCGGTGAGCACCGCGTGCGGCAGTGGCCGCGGCAGCCGCGCCACGAGGCGCTCGGCCCCGGCGGCCGCGAGCAGCGGGGCCCCGGCGAGGGCGTACAGGACGTACCGCTCGTCGTAGAGCGGCCACCAGCGCGACACGGTCAGCAGCACGGCCGGGGGCACGGCCACCAGCGGCAGGGCGACGGCCGGGAGCGAGAAGGTGCCGCGCGGGGTCCGCGCCGGAAGGACCGCGAGGGCGACGAGGAGCAGGTACGGCACGATCACGAGCCGGGCCGGGCCGGTGAACATCGCGAGCAGGCGCTCCGCGCTCCCGAGGCCGGTCCGTGACAGCCAGGCGACCTGCACGGACTGGCTCCGGGAGACCAGGACCAGGGGTGCCAGCAGCAGGGCCACGGCCGCGGCCGCGAGGCCCCAGGCCCGCCACACCCGCGCCGGTACGCGGGCGAGCGCCAGGGTCGCGGCATGGGCGAGGAGCAGGAGCAGGGCCATCTCGTGCAGCAGGCAGGTGGCGGCGACCGTCACCCCGTACGCGCACCAGGGTCCCGCCCGGGCCGACCGGGCGGCCCGCACCAGCAGCAGGGTCGCCCCCGCCGCGCCGGCCGCGACGAGCGCGTAGGAGCGGCCCTCCTGGGCGAAGTGGCCGGTCATGGGCGTGACGGCGTACAGCAGACCCGCCCACAGGCCGACGCGCGGGCGGCACAGGCGCACCCCGAGGGCGGCCACGAGCCCGGTGGCGGCGGCGGCTCCGCAGACGGAGGGCAGACGCAGCCCGACCTCGCCGGGGTGCGGGGCGAGAACGGCGTGCATGAGGAGGTAGTACAGGCCGTGCACGGCGTCCACGGTGTGCAGCAGACGCCAGATCTGGGGCACCGAGCGCCGCGCGACCTGGAAGGTCACCGCCTCGTCGCGCCACATGCCGCCGCGGTCGAGCCCCCAGAGCCCGATCACCAGCATGACCAGCACCGGAAGGAGGACGGCCACCGCCTCCGGACGCCGCGCCGCCGACCGTTTCACCCACGCATACACCATGGGGGCGATTTTTTGCTATTAAACAACTTTTGACTGGTATTGACGGCGTATCACATCATATGCACCATCCATGCGGCTTACGATCCGGGCTTGATGAGCGCCTTCCGGAACCACCGCCCGCTTGCCCTCGCCGCCGCCTGGCTCGCCACCCGCGCCCTGATGCTGTGGCTGCTCGCCCACGACCACCTCGCCCCGCTCGGCGGGGGCGGGGTGTCCCGCGAGGTGGGTCATCTGTACTTCCGCTGGTACGGCGTCCTGTCACGGGGCGCGTTCCCGGTGGGCGACCCGCTGTGGCAGTACCCGCCGGGCGCCGCACCGGTGCTGCTGGCGCCCGCGCTGCTGCCGTCGCTGACCTACTTCACGGCGTTCGTGACGCTCACGCTCGCCGCCGACGCGGTGATCACCGCCGCTCTCACATGGGCGGGGCGGCGGCCCGGCCGCAGTCTGCGCGGCGCCCGGCTGTGGGTGCTGGGCCTGCCCCTTCTCCTGCACGTCCCGCTCGCGCGTTACGACGTCCAGGTCACCGCGTTCGCCGTCGTCTCGCTGCTGACGCTCTCGCGCTCGCCCCGGGTGTGCGGCGCGTTCGCCGCGATGGGGGCCCTGGTGAAGGTCTGGCCCGCGCTGGCGCTGATCGGCACCCCGCGCGGCCGCACCACCCGGGAGGTCTGGACCTCGGCGGCGGTCAGCGCGGCCGCGCTGCTCGCCGTCCTCGCCGCCCTCTTCAGCGGCCCGTTCGACTTCCTGCGCCAGCAGAGCGGCCGGGGCGTGCAGATCGAGTCCCTGGGCGGCACGCTGCTGGGCTTCGCGCGCCACGCCGGATGGCCCGGGACGGTCCGCTACCAGTACGGCGCGATGGAGTTCGTCGGACCGTACGTCGGCGCGGTCGCGGCGGGCTCGCTCGCCCTGACGGTCGCCGCCTTCGGGCTCGTGCTGCTGTGGCGGGTCCGGGCCCGGCACTGGACGCCGGCCACCCCGTACGACGCTGCCCTCGCGGCCGTCCTGCTGTTCACCGTGACGAGCCGGGTGATCAGCCCCCAGTACATGGTGTGGCTGCTGGGCCTCGCCGCCGTCTGCCTCACCTCGCGGCACACCACGCAGCGCCCGGTCGCCGCGCTGATCGTGGCGGCGACGGCGGTCAGCTCGGTGGTGTACCCGGGGCTCTACGGCGAAGTGGTGCGCGGCACCTGGACGGGCTGTCTGCTGATGCTCGTCCGCAACGGCCTGCTGGCGACGGCGGCGGGAGTGTCACTCGTACGGCTGTGGCGGTCCGGTCCGTCCACGACGGCCCCGGACCGCCGCACGTCGGACCGGGGCGCACCCGGTCCACACCGGATTCCCGCCGCCCTCCGAACAAGACAGTGACTGCCTCTTAACGGAGAATTACCCTCAATACTTACGATTCCGGCTCGTGGATCCCATGAAACCTCAGCATGCGAAGGTCAGCGTCGTCGTCATCGGGTACGACGACTCCGCCCATGTGGCGGACGCCGTGCGCTCGGCCCTGGCGCAGGGCCCTGCCGTGCGCGAGGTGATCGCCGTGGACGACCACTCGACGGACGGCAGCGCGGCCCTCCTCGACACCCTCGCCGAGGCGGAGCCGCGTCTGAGAGTGATCCACCGGCCGGTCAACAGCGGCGGCTGCGGCAGTCCGCGCAACGACGGCATCGACGCGGCCACGGCCCCGTACGTGATGTTCCTGGACAGCGACGACGTCCTGCCGCCCGGCTCGGTGGACGCCCTTCTCGGCGCCGCCGAGGAACACGGCGTCCAGGTCGCGGCCGGGCTGTGCGTGCGCCGCGAACTGCCCTCGGGCCGCGAGGTCCCCTGGGAACGCAAGCTCTACACCCGGCCCGCCCTGATACCCCACCCCTCGCGCCGCCTCCGGCTCGCCCACGACACGCTGTGCGTCAACAAGCTGTACCGCGCCGACTTCCTGCGCGAGCACGGCATCCGCTTCCCCGAAGGCCACTACCCCTACGAGGACTTCGTGTTCACCGCGCGGGTGCTGGCCGCCGCGCCGCGCATGGCGCTGATCCCCGACACGGTGTACGTCTGGCACGTCCGGCGCACCGCCGACCGCCTGTCCATCTCGCTCGACCGCGCCGACGTCGACAACTGGCGGGCACGGACCGAGGCGAACCAGGCGGCGTACGACATCCTGCTGAGCGCCGGGGAGAAGCGGCTCGCGCGCGCCGCGCACGCCAAGTTCCTCGACCACGAACTGCGGATGTACACGCGCGAGCTGGAACTGCGCACCCCCGGGTACCGGCGCGCCTGGTGGGACCTCACGCGCGCCTACCTGTCGACGTTCGACGCCGCCGACTTCACCGTCAATCCGGCCGCCCCCGGCCGCCTCGTCGCCCGCGTGATCCTCTCCTCCCCGGACCCGTGCGACCTGCCCCGCCTCAAGGAACTGGCGGCCCGTCCGGCCCGGCTGCTCCCGCCCTACGCCCGCGACTCCGACGGCACCCCCGTCTGGTCCTCCGGGCTTCCCCGGATCACCCTGGACCACCTCCAGGACCGCCCGGCCCATCTGCTGCCCGCCGCCGTCGAGGCGGAACTGCGGCCCCGCGCGCGCGGCACCCGGCTGCGGCTGCGCCTGCACGAGCTGTACGGACGGATGGCGGAGTCGGGTCCCGTCTCGGTGGACGTGGAGTTCGTCCACCGGGACCAGGGACGGGTGGGCCTGTCCGGCACGGCACCCCTGGTGGCCGACCGGTACGGCGACACCTGGTCGGCCGGGCTGCCGGTGGACCTGGCGTCGCTGGGCGCGGGCACCTGGGATCTGCGCCTGACCCTGCGCTTCCGTGACGGCGCGAGCCGGGAGGTGTCGGCGCACGCGCTCGACGGCCCCGGTCTGCTGCGCCGCCGCGCGGTTCTGGACATCCGCCACGGCGTCGTCCTCGTCCAGCCCTACCGGACCCACGCGGGGGCCCTGGGCCTGCGGACGGCGTCCGGTTGGCGAGGTATGACCGACGTGGTGTCCCGCAGGCTGGGTCGCCTGCTTCACTGATGGGCGGACGCGGAGACGCGAGGCACGAACGCGACCACGGCACACGCGCCCCGCCCCGCCCCGCCCGGACCGGACCTGAAAAGACCGGACCGGACCTGAAAAGACCGACGACAGCACCACACCGATCCAACGACAGCACCACCAGCCCACTCACGAGGGGAACGGCCGCACATGACCTGGCTGATCACCGGCGGCGCCGGCTACATCGGAGCGCACGTCGTCCGCGCGCTGCGCGAGGCGGGCGAGCAGGCCGTGGTGTACGACGACCTGTCCACGGGGATCGCGGAGCGGGTGCCGTCGGACGTTCCGCTGGTGGCCGGCTCGACCCTGGACGGCGACCTGCTGGCCCGGACCCTCGCGGAGCACTCCGTCACCGGTGTCGTCCATCTGGCGGCGAAGAAGCAGGTCGGCGAGTCCGTGGACCTGCCCCTGCACTACTACCGGGAGAACGTCGAGGGCCTGCGCGTCCTGCTGGAGGCCGTGACCGCGGCCTCCGTGTCCTCCTTCGTCTTCTCGTCCTCGGCCGCGGTGTACGGGATGCCCGACGTGGACCTGGTGACCGAGGAGACCCCGTGCGCGCCGATGAGCCCGTACGGCGAGACGAAGCTGGCGGGCGAGTGGATGGTGCGCGCGACCGGCCGGGCCACGGGCCTGTCCACGGCCTGCCTGCGCTACTTCAACGTGGCCGGGGCGGCGACCCCCGAACTCGCCGACGTGGGCGTCTTCAACCTCGTCCCCATGGTCTTCGAGAAGCTGACGGAGAACGCCCCGCCGCGCATCTTCGGCGACGACTACCCGACACCCGACGGCACCTGCGTCCGCGACTACATCCACGTGGTCGACCTCGCCGAGGCGCATGTGGCCGCGGCCCGCGCCCTCCAGTCCTCCCCGGGCACCGGCCTGACCCTCAACATCGGCCGCGGCGAGGGTGTCTCGGTCCGCGAGATGATCGACCGCGTCAACGCCGTCACCGGCTACGACCGCCCCCCGGTCACCACCCCGCGCCGCCCCGGCGACCCGGCCCGCGTCGTCGCCTGCGCCGACCGCATCGCCGTGGAACTGGGCTGGAAGGCCCGCTACGACGTCGACGACATGATCACCTCGGCCTGGTCCGGCTGGGTACTCCACCACCCGGACGCCGCCCGGACCTGACACGGACCCGACCGCCCTGAACTCCGTTCCCCGCACGCCCTCATGCCCTCACCCGGCACCCCGCCCCGCACGCACACCCCACGCACCCACCCCACGCACCCACCCCGCACGCCCGCCCGCCTACCCTCGCCGCATGACCGCCACCGGCACGATCCTCGGCTCCGCGGTGGGCGACGCACTGGGCGCCCCCTTCGAGTTCGGCCCGGAAGGAGCCTTCACCCGACGCTTCCCGGTCCCCGGACAGGGCGGGGAGATGTGCGGGGGCGGCGGCTGGGACCCGGGAGAGGCGACCGACGACACGCAGATGGCCGTCCTGGTCGGCGAGTCACTCGTCCGGCACGGCCGCCTCGAACTCCCTGACCTGTTCGACCGGTTCCGACGGTGGGCGGCGGCCGACCCGAAGGACATCGGCCTCCAGACCGAGGCCGTCCTGACGAGCGGGGACCCCTGGGACCTGGCCGCCTCCCTGCACTTCCAGGTGAACCAACGCGCCGCCGGGAACGGCTCGTTGATGCGGGCGTCGACCTCCGCCGTGTTCTTCGCCCGGTACGGCCGGGACGCCACGATGTCCGCCGCCCGCCGCATCGCCGCGCTCACCCACGGCGACCGCGCCGCCTGGGAGGGCACGGCGATCCTGCACGAACTGATCCGCGTCGCCCTGCTCGGGCACGACCCCCTCACCGCGCTGCCGGACACCCTCGGCGCCGTCCACCCCGGCCACCGGGCCCGCTACGCCACCGTCCTCGCCGGCGACTGGCATCCCGACAGGGCGACGGAGTTCAACGGCGCCGTGTGGCCCTGTCTCGGCTCGGCCGTGTGGGCGCTGCGGACCACGGACTCCTACGAGGACGCCGTGCGGGCGGCGATCGACCTGGGCGGCGACACGGACACCGTCGCGGCCGTGACGGGCGCGCTCGCGGGGGCGGTCTACGGGGAGGGCGCCCTGCCCGAGCGGTGGACCGAGTCGCTGCACGTGCCCCTGCCGGGTTCGGGCGGGCGGGTTCTGCGCGCGGCCGAACTCACCGACCTCGCAAGCCGGTTGACCGCGGATGGCCCTGCCGGGGAACCCTCCGCCGGGGACCCCGGGCGCTGAGTCCGGCGGGCCTCGCCCGGGTCAGAGTGCCTTCAGCGCCGCGGCCGTCGCGCGGGCCAGGCTGGCCAGGTAGCCCTTGGGCACCTTGGGCCCGCGGACCACCACCGCCCGCCAGTACAGCGGCCCGGACATCAGGTCCAGCGCGAGTTCGACGTCGGCCCCCTCACGGATCTCGCCGCGTGCGGTGGCCGAGGCGACGATCCCGCTCGACACCGACTGCTGGCCCTCCCGCAGCGCCTGCTGCATGGCGTCCGCGATCTCGGGGTTGCGGGCCGCCTCGGCCTGCAGGTCGGGGATGATCTGGCCGGCGACCGGGTGCCGCAGGGCGCGCGAGGTGACCTCGTACAGGAGCCGCAGGTCGCCTTCCAAGGAGCCCGTGTCCGGAGCGGGAAGACCCTGCACCGCGACCGCCGAGACCAGGTCGAGCACGAGATGGAGCTTGGAGCGCCAGCGCCGGTACACCGCGGTCTTGCCGACGCCCGCACGACGGGCGATGCCCTCGATGGACATCCGGGCGTAGCCGACGGAGGCGAGTTCCTCGAAGACGGCGGCGCGGATGGCCTCGGTGACATCCTCCCGCAGGACGGCCGCACCGGCGGGAGCCCGGCGACGCGGGGCCTTCCCGGCGGCAGGCGCGGGCGTGGCGGCACTCGCGGCTGTATCGGCGTTCGTCGTCATACGCACCAGCATAGGGCGTTACGACGATACGGTTGCGTTCCGACGTCGACTGGGCCTAGTCTCGCGTTACGACGATACGGTCCCGTTCCGACGCAAGAAAACGGCAAGAAACGCTGTTGGACATGTGCGGACACGTACCGCGCGCCCCCACCCCCCGAGCGAAAGCAACGGATGTGAGCCAGGTTCTCAACACACCGCCCCCGACAGCGTCGCCGGCCTCCCACGCCGACGACGCCGCGGCCCTCGCCGCCCGGTACGGCCTCACCGTCAGCGGCGCGCGCCCGAGCCTGCCCGCGTATGTCCGCCAGCTGTGGGCACGGCGCCACTTCATCACGGCGTTCGCCACGGCCAAGCTCACCTCGCAGTACAGCCAGGCCAAGCTCGGCCAGGTCTGGCAGGTGGCGACTCCGCTGCTGAACGCGGCTGTCTACTACTTCATCTTCGGTGTCCTGCTCGGCACCAAGCACGGCGTGCCGGACTACATCCCGTTCCTGGTCACCGGCGTCTTCATCTGGACCTTCACGCAGAGCTCGATCATGGCGGGCACCCGGGCGATCTCCGGCAGCCTCGGCCTGGTCCGCGCCCTGCACTTCCCCCGCGCCGCGCTGCCGGTGTCGTACGCCATCCAGCAGCTCCAGCAGCTCCTGTTCTCGATGGCCGCGCTGGTCGTCATCCTGCTGTGCTTCGGCGTCCCGATGAGCGCCTCGTGGCTGCTCGCGCTGCCCATCCTGGTGCTCCAGTTCACGTTCAACGCGGGCGTCGCGATGATCATGGCGCGGATGGGTGCCAAGACCCCGGACATCGCGCAGCTCATGCCGTTCATCCTGCGTACCTGGATGTACGTCTCGGGCGTCATGTGGAGCATCGACAAGGTGCTCAGCCACAGCAATCTGCCGCACTGGGCGATGGTCGCGCTGGAGAGCAACCCGGCGGCCGTCTACATCGACCTGATGCGCTACGCGCTGATCGACAGCTTCCACGCGCACCAGCTCCCGCACCATGTCTGGGCACTCGCGGTGGGCTGGGCGGTGGTCGTCGGCGTCGGCGGCTTCATCTACTTCTGGAAGGCTGAGGAGACGTACGGCCGTGGCTGACTTCATCGCGCAGGACATCCAGCCGCAGAACGCCGAGAGCGCCGGCCCCGCCCCCGTGGCCGACGCCGAGCGCATCCCGACCGTCATCGCGGACCACGTCGACATCGTGTACCGCGTCAACGGCACCGGTGCCGGGCGCGGCAGCGCCACGGCCGCCCTCAACCGCATCATGCGCCGCGAGAAGGCCGAGAAGGCGTCGGGCGTCCGCAAGGTGCACGCCGTCAAGTGCGTCTCCTTCACCGCCTACCGCGGCGAGGCGATCGGCCTGATCGGCACCAACGGCTCCGGCAAGTCCACGCTGCTCAAGGCGGTCGCGGGCCTGCTCCCGGTGGAGAACGGCAAGATCTACACCGACGGCCAGCCCTCGCTGCTCGGCGTGAACGCGGCCCTGATGAACGACCTCACCGGCGAGCGGAACGTCTACCTCGGCGGTCTCGCCATGGGCATGTCCCGCGAGCAGGTCAGGGACCGCTACCAGGAGATCGTCGACTTCTCGGGCATCAACGAGAAGGGCGACTTCATCACCCTGCCGATGCGGACCTACTCCTCCGGCATGGCGGCCCGGCTGCGCTTCTCCATCGCGGCGGCCAAGGACCACGACGTCCTGATGATCGACGAGGCCCTGGCGACCGGCGACCGCTCCTTCCAGAAGCGCTCCGAGGCCCGCATCCGCGAGCTGCGCAAGACCGCGGGAACGGTCTTCCTGGTCAGCCACAACAACAAGTCGATCCGCGACACCTGCGACCGCGTGCTGTGGCTGGAGCGCGGCGAGCTGCGCATGGACGGCCTGACCGAGGACGTCCTCAAGGAGTACGAGAAGTTCACGGGCAAGTAGGACCCTGAACCGGTAGGCGCGTGAGCGCCTGTCCAGCCAAGCCGCTCGGCAGCCGGACAGGCGACGGGCAGACAGGCAGACAGGCAGACAGGCAAAGACTGAGGCGGAGCCGTGCGACGGCTCCGCCTCAGGTCGTTCCGCGCGCCGACGGCCGCTCAGCGCTCCAGGAACGCGAACAGCTCCTCCCACTTGCGGACGACCTCGTCCGTCGTGAAGCGCTGGACGTTCACGCGCGCCGCCTCGCCCATGGAGTCCCGCAGGGCCTTGTCGGACATCAGCGTGTCCAGCCGGCGGGCCAGTTCACCGGTGTTGCCGAGGGTGGCGAGGAGCCCGTCCTCGCCGTCCCGGACGATCTCGTGGACGCCGGGCGCGCAGTCGAAGGCGGCACACGGCAGGCCGGTGGCCATGGCCTCCATGAGGGCGAGCGGGAAGCCCTCGCCCCGCGAGGACAGCACGAAGACCGAGCCGCCGCGCAGCGCTCCGGGCACATCGCTCGTCCGCCCCATCCAGTCCACGGAGTCGTCGAGCCCGAGGGCCGTGCACTGCTTCCTCAGGATCTCCTCGTCCTCGCCCGAGCCGTAGATCCGCAGCTTCCAGTCGGGATGGCGCGGGGCGGCCTCGGCCCAGGCGTCGAGGAGCATGTCGATGCCCTTCTGGTCGGTCAGCCGGCCGACGCTGACGACGACGTTCCCGGTGCGCGGCGAGGGCACCTCGGGCATGAACGGAAGGGGGTTCGGCATGAAGGACGCGTTGTTCATGCCCTGCCCGATCCACAGGTCGGCGTCCTCGCGGGTGAGGGCCAGCATCCGGTCGACGTCCCGGTAGTGCTTCAGGACCCGCCTGAAGCGCGAGGTCGTCCGGGAGTATTCGTAGGACTCGTGGCTCATCCCGATGACGGTCAGGCCCGCGGTGTCGGCGAGCTCCACCCATTCCATGGCCCACACCTGGGTGACGATCACGACGGCGCCGGGCCGCGCGGCCCGGAACAGCGCGGTCAGCTCGGCGGCCCGCTCCCGCATGCCCGCCGCGCGCTCGGCCCGCAGCCTCCGCTCGGCGATGTCGAGCCGCCCCTTGAGTCCGCGCGCCGATCCGACCCGGGGCGGGTGGACGTCGTACAGCGTCGTGGTGGGGTACGGGAGTTCGCCCAGTTCCTGGGGAACGGCGGGCTCGGTGATGCCCACGACACGCACGCGGTGACCGCGCTCGGTGAACAGCCGGGCCATCTGGTGCGACCAACTGGTCACCCCGCCCAGCTCGTCGACGCTGTTGGAGACGAAGAAGATGTCCCGCTGAGCAGGGCCGGTCATCCACGCCTCCATTGAGCGAAGAACTGGTCGACGACACTGCGGGCCGCCGTCCCTGTGTCGTATTCGCCGAAGTCGGCGGTGAACTGCTCGCGTCTGGGCGCGTACTTGACTGCCTGCTCCTCCAACGAGCCGAGCACCGCGTGCAGTTCGTCCTCGGTGCGCACCACGGGTCCCGGGGCCCGCTCCAGCAGGTCGAAGTAGGTGCCTCGGTCCTCGTGCACATACGCGTCGTAGTCGTACGCGAAGAAGAACAGGGGGCGGTCGAGGAGGGCGTAGTCGAACATCACGGACGAGTAGTCGGTGATCAGTCCGTCGGCGAGGGCGAGCAGCGGGGTCATGTCGTGGTGCGCGGTGACGTCGAGGACACGACCGCGCACGGAGGGCGGGAGCACGACGTGGTTCAGGTAGTGGGAGCGGACGAGGAGGACGTAGCGGTCGCCGAAGGTGTCGGCGAAGCGCTCGACGTCGAAGGGCAGCTCGAACCTCCGCTGTCCGCCGTCGCGGCTGCGGAAGGTCGGGGCGTAGAGAAGGATCTGCTTGTCCTCGGGGATGCCCAACTCGGCGGCCAGCGGACCGCGTTCACGCTGTCCCCCGGCCTCCTCCCGCTGTCTCGCCCGCACGAGCGCGTCGTTGCGCGGATAGCCGACCCGCAGCAGGGTCCGCTCCTGGAGCCGGAACGCCCGCGCGAGGGTGCGCACATCGTGCTCGGAGCGGATCAAGAACCGGTCGAAGCGGTCCAGCGTGCGCTGCTGTTCGGCCTGCTCCTCACGGGACTTGAGCTTCCACTCGGCCTCGTCGAAGCCCATCCGTTTGAGCGCGGATCCGTGCCAGGTCTGGATGTACGTCGTGTGCGGCCGCTTGGCCAGCTTCAGCGGGTAGCTCTGGTTGTCGACCCAGTACTCGGCCTGCGCGAGCGCCCTGAGATACGGCAGCGACCAGCGGCGTACGAGCGTGGCGTCGTCCGGGAAGCCGGCCGGATCGCCGGTGTGCGCCCAGACCGGTTCGAACTCCAGGCCCTGGCGGCGCATCTCCTCGTAGATCGCCCGGGGGCTGTCGCTGTACTGGCGGCCCAGGTGGCTCTCGAAGACGACGAGCCCCTTCCGGACGGGCAGCCGGCTGAACACCTCGTGGTACAGGCGGATTTTGGTCTCCCCCGAGGTGAGCTCCTTGCGCAGGGAGCGCGCCTTGCGGTAGCCCGTCTTGGCGAGCGTGCCGGCCCGGCCGTGCACTCCGCGCTGCACGAGGACGTTCGCCTTCTTGTCGGGGACCAGCCGGAAGGAGAGGTGTCCGCGCGAGGAGACGACCGGTTCGATCCGGTCGGCGACCAACCTGGTGAGCCGGGGCCGGATGGGCAACTGCCCTGCGGCCAGCTCGGGTTCGGCCGCGGTGAGCCGGGTGGTGGTGCGTACGCCGTCGACGTCGAGGTGCAGCCGTACGTCCCACACCGCGTCCACGATGCCCAGCGGCCGCACGGCGGCCAGGTCTACGGAACCCTCCCAGGCGACATGGTCGCCCGCGTGCCACACGTTCGCCACGGGGAAGCGGAAGGTCTGGAAGCGCACCCCGGGACGGCGGGCGTAGAACTCCAGCCGTCCGGTGAGCCGGGCGCCGGGCGGGATCACACCGAGCGGGTTGGTGATGCGCCCGGCCAGCCGGACGGTCCCGCCGGTGCTGTCGTACGAGGTCAGCGCGTTGCGCAGGAACATCTTGTCGACCGGCCTGACATGGTGGCCGAGGTCGGTGACGTCCAGGACGTGCCGGCCGAAGGGGTCGTCGAGATGTTCGGCGCACCAGTACACGCGTCCGTCGCGCTCGACGAGCGGCGAGGAGATCTTGTCGCGGTTGGCGAGCGTGTCCACGGCGGGCAGCAGGTTGTCCCAGTCGCTGACCTGCAGGAGATAGGCGCAGATGGCGTGGATGGGCTCGGCCTCGTCGAAGGCGGCGCGGTCGATCGACTCCAGGTACTGCCGGGCGATCGCCGCGAACTCCTCGCGGAAGGCCGCGTCCCGGAAGGGCAGTTCCCGCAGGTGCAGGACGAGGTCGTGCTTGAGGAACTTGACGTCCTTGGCGAACTTCAGCTCCAGGAGCCCCCGGTCCGCGAGGAGTCGGTCGACCCGCCGGTGGATCTCCATGCGGTGGGTGAAGTTGGCGATCTCGTCGCGCCGGTTGCTGATGGACTTCGCCGCCGCCTTGTCGGCGACCCTCCAGTCGTAGACCCGGTTGGGGATGAGGGTGATGCGGGCGGCCGTGGCGTACGCCTGGGCGGAGAAGAGCAGGTCCTCGTAGTGGATGCCGACCGGGAAGCGCAGTCCCTCGTCGAGCAGGAACCGCCGGCGGTAGCACTTGTTGGTCGACAGGGTGTCGAAGACCAGTAGGTCGGGCAGCTCGGAGATCGACTCCAGGGTGCGGGTGCTCTCGTACAGCCAGGGGTACCACTTGACCTCCTTGCCGGTGCGCGAGTCGACGTGCACGCGCACACACAGGCCGGAGACCAGGTCGGCGCCGGTGGCCTCGGCGGCCTCCAGCATGTTGCGGCAGGCGTTGCGCTCCAGGACGTCGTCGCTGTCGAGGAAGAGGAGGTAGGTGCCGCGCGCCTCGGTGATGCCGCGGTTGCGGGGGGCGCCGCAGCCGCCGCTGTTCTCGGGCAACTGGTGGGCGCGGACGCGGTCCGGGTGCGCGGCGGCCAGTCCGCGCGCCACCTCGTACGAGCCGTCGGTGCTCCGGTCGTCGACGATGACGACCTCTACGTCGTGCAGTGTCTGGTCCAGGACGGAGCGGACGGCGGTGGGCAGCCGGGCGGCGTCGTTGTAGACGATGACGACCACGGAGACGGCGGGCCGCTCCGGCCCGGTCCCGGAGGACCCGGCCGGGGAGGCGGCGGGCTCGGTCCCGTCTTCGGCGAACTCACGGCGTTGATCCACATTCATCCTATTAATCGTAGACATCATGACCCGATATCGGGTGCTAGCGGCTGTTCTTCGCGTGTTGGAACACCCAGGTCCGGTAGACCACGAAGCGGAACGCCGAGGCCAGCACGATCGACAGCGCCTTGGCGATGTTCGCGCCGAGCGGACCGCTCATCCCCAGGCCGTGATAGCCGAGATAGAACAGCGCGCTCTCCATGACGACGCCGAGCCCGCTGAACGCGAAGAAGAGGGCGATCTGGCGCCGGGTGCGCGAGGCCCGGTCCCGGTAGGCGAAGAAGCGGAAGCCGAGGTAGTTCGTCCCCATGGCGACACAGCTGGCGATCACCGTGGCGACCATCGGAGCCCACTTCAGACCGTGCAGCGCCAGGTTGAAGAAGACGATGTTGACGGCGACCCCGCTGCCGCCGACAACCGAGAACCGGGCCACTTCCAGGAAGAGCCGGCGGACTTTCGGGGTCTCCGGGGCACTCCGGGGGCCCACGACTGGAGGGGTCGCCACGGGGGCCCGCCTCTCGGAGAGGTGCAGTGTCACGGGTCCGGATCCTCCACGCGTCTGTCCGTCGGATATGCCGCCGGTCGGGCCGTCGGTCGAGCCAACCCTAAGCTAAATGTCCTATTTACCAGGTATAGGTAAATCGCGAGCCGGAGTTTCGCGAGAGACGGGCAAGAAAGATCGGAGAGCCGTGCGAAAAACGGGGGCGCCCCGGGTCGTGATGACCCGGGGCGCCCCCGTTCTCCTGCCTCCCGGGCCCTGAAGCCCGGGAGCACCACCTAGGAATGCGTGCGCAGCAGCGTCCGCATGGTCCGCATCGCGACCGACAGGTTGGCGAGGTCGAACGAGTCCGAACCCTGGATCTCCTCCAGAGTGGTGCGGGCCCGGCCGAGGATCGCCGTGTTCTTCTCCTGCCAGGCCTCGAAGCGCTGTTCGGGAGTGGAGGTCCCGTTGCCCACGGCGAGAACGTCGGCGGTGAGCGCGGCGTGCGCCGCGTACAGGTCCTCGCGGATCGAGGCGCGGGCCATGGACTGCCAGCGGTCCGCGCGCGGCAGCTCGATGATGCGGTCCATGAGCTTGGTGATGCCGAGCCGGTCGGCGAGGTCGTAGTAGACCTCGGCGACGGCCATCGGGTCCCTGCCCATGCGGTCGGCCACCGAGACGATGTCCAGCGCCGGGAAGGCGGAGGAGAACCCGGCCACGCGGGTGGCGAGTTCGTCCGGCACACCGGCGCCAGACAGCTCGTCGTAGATCTGCTGGTACCACTCCAGGTCCGTGCCGCGGAGCAGCTTGGGCAGCTCCGACCACACCTGCTCGACACCCTCGCTGAAGAAGGTGATCGTCTCGGCGAGCTGGAGCGGCTGCGGCCGGTTGTTGAGCAGCCAGCGCGTGCCGCGCTCGACGAGGCGGCGCGAGTGCAGCCGGATCCGGGTCTGGACGTCGGCGGCCACGACGTTGTCGAGCGCCTCCACCGCGTCCCACACGGCACTGGAGTTGAAGATCGCGCGGGCCGCGGTCTGCGCCCGGACGATCTCCTCCAGCGAGGCGCCCGTCTCCTCTCGGAGGCGGTGCAGGAAGCTCGTACCGCCCGTGTTGACCGTGTCGTTGACCAGGACGGTCGTCACGATCTCGCGGCTCAGCGCGTGCCCCTCGATCTGCTCGCGGAACTTGTCGCGCAGGGCCGTCGGGAAGTAGGCGTGCAGCAGGCTCTGCAGATACGGGTCGTCGGGCAGCGAGGTGGCGAGCAGCTCGACGGAGACCGTGATCTTCGTGTACGCGAGCAGGACCGCGGTCTCCGGACCGGTCAGACCCTGGCCGGCGTTGAGCCGCTCGCGGATCTGCCGCTCGCTGGGCAGGAACTCCAGGGCCCGGTCGAGGTGCCCCTCACGGACCAGATGGCGCAGGAACCGCTGCTGGGCGTGGAGCATGCTCGGGGACTGGGCCAGCGCGTTGGCGATCGCCGTGTTCTGCGCGTAGTTGTTGCGCAGCACCAGGGCGCCGACCTCGTCGGTCATCTCGGCGAGCAGCTTGTTGCGCTGCTTGACGGTCAGGTCGCCGTTGCCCACCACCGCGTTGAGCAGGATCTTGATGTTCACCTCGTGGTCGGAGGTGTCCACGCCCGCGCTGTTGTCGATGGCATCGGTGTTGATCTTGCCGCCGTGCTGCGCGAACTCGATCCGGCCGAGCTGGGTCAGGCCCAGGTTGCCGCCCTCGCCGACGACCTTGACGCGCAGGTCGCCGCCGTCGACGCGGATCGCGTCGTTGGCCTTGTCGCCGACGTCCGCGTGCGACTCGGCGGACGACTTCACATAGGTGCCGATGCCGCCGTTCCACAGCAGGTCGACGGGCGCCTGGAGGATCGCCTTCATCAGGTCGGCCGGCGTCATCTTCGCGGCGCCGGACTCAAGCCCGAGGGCCTCGCGGATGTGCGCGTTGACCGGGATGGCCTTGGCGGTACGCGGGAAGACGCCGCCGCCGGCCGAGATCAGCTCGGTGTTGTAGTCGGCCCACGAGGAGCGCGGCAGCTCGAAGAGGCGGCGGCGCTCGGCGTACGAGGTCTCCGCGTCCGGGTTCGGGTCGATGAAGATGTGCCGGTGGTCGAACGCGGCGACCAGGCGGATGTGCTCGGAGAGCAGCATGCCGTTGCCGAACACGTCGCCGGACATGTCACCGACACCGACCACGGTGAAGTCCTGGGTCTGGGTGTTGACGGCCAGCTCCCGGAAGTGCCGCTTCACGGACTCCCAGGCACCGCGGGCGGTGATGCCCATCTTCTTGTGGTCGTATCCGGCGGAGCCGCCGGAGGCGAACGCGTCACCCAGCCAGAAGTCGTACGCCTGGGCGACCTCGTTGGCGATGTCCGAGAACGTCGCCGTGCCCTTGTCCGCGGCGACCACCAGGTAGGTGTCGTCCCCGTCGTGCCGGACGACGTCGGAGGGCGGCACGACCTCGCCGGCCACCATGTTGTCGGTGATGTCCAGCAGCGCGGAGATGAAGGTCCGGTAGCTGCGGATGCCCTCGGCCAGCCAGGCGTCGCGGTCCACGGACGGGTCGGGGAGCTGCTTGGCGACGAAGCCGCCCTTGGCGCCGACGGGCACGATGACGGTGTTCTTCACCATCTGCGCCTTCACCAGGCCGAGGATCTCCGTACGGAAGTCCTCCTTCCGGTCGGACCAGCGCAGACCGCCTCGCGCGACCTTGCCGAAGCGCAGGTGCACGCCCTCGACACGCGGCGAGTACACCCAGATCTCGTACGCCGGGCGCGGCGCCGGGAGGTCCGGGATCGCCGTCGGGTCGAACTTCATGGAGACGTACTCGTGCGGCTTGCCGCCGACCGCGTGCTGGAAGAAGTTCGTGCGCAGGGTCGCCTTGATCAGGTTGAGGAAGGACCGCAGGATCCGGTCCTCGTCCAGCGAGGCGACCTGGTCGAGCGCGGCGTCCAGTTCCTCCAGCAGGGCGTCGGTCAGCTCGACACCGGCACGCTGGCGCTCCGGCGACATCCGCGCCTCGAACAGCGAGACCAGCAGCCGGGTGGTGTGGACGTTGTCGCGGAGGGTGTCCTCCATGTAGTCCTGGCTGAACGTGGAACCGGCCTGGCGCAGGTACTTCGCGTAGGCGCGCAGCACCATCGACTGCCGCCAGGTCAGCCCGGCGCTCAGCACGAGGGCGTTGAAGCCGTCGTTCTCGGCCTGTCCGGTCCAGGTGGCGGCGAAGGCCTCCTGGAACCGCTCACGGCCGTCGTCGCCGAGCGAGTCGCCGTTCCCGTTCAGGGACTTGGGCAGGCGCAGCCCGAAGTCGTAGATCCACGCCGTCGTACGGTCCGAGCAGCGCAGTTCGTACGGCCGCTCGTCGGTGACCTCGACGCCCATGCGGTTCAGGGCGGGCAGGACCGCGGAGAGCGAGACCTGCTCGCCGGTGCGGTAGATCTTGAACCGGCGCTCGCCGGGCGCGGCGCCCACCGGCTCGTACAGGCTGAGCGCGAAGTCCTTGCTGGGCTCCTGGCCGAGTGCCTGGAGGTGCACCAGGTCGGCGACGGCGGAGCGCGGGGAGTGGTCGGCCTTGTAGCCCTCGGGAAAGGCGTTGCCGTACCGGCGCAGCAGCTCGGCGGCGCGCTCCTCGCCGCACTCGGCGGTCAGCGCCTCCGCGAAGCCGTCGGCCCAGGAGCGCGCGGCCTCGACGAGACGCGCCTCGATGCGGTCCTTGTCGGAGTCGGAGAGCTGCGGGAGCTCGGTGCCCGGCTCGACCCGGACCACGAAGTGCAGCCGGGACAGGATCGACTCGGTGTTCCAGGCCGTGAAGTCGACGCTGGTGCCGTTGAGCTCTTCCTTGAGGATGTCGATGATCCGCAGGCGCACACCGGTGGTGTAGCGGTCGCGCGGGAGGTAGACGAGGGCCGAGTAGTAGCGCCCGTACTCGTCCTGACGCAGGTAGAGCCGCAGCCGGCGCCGCTCCTGGAGGTACAGGACGGACGTGACGATCGCCCGGAGCTCGTCGGCGGGCGTCTGGAACAGCTCGTCGCGCGGGTACGTCTCCATGATCTGGAGGAGGTCGCGTCCGTCGTGGCTGTTGGGCGAGAACCCGGCGCCGCGCAGGACTTCCTCGACCTTGCGGCGGACGACGGGCACCCGGCGCACGGACTCGGTGTACGCGGCGGAGGAGAACAGACCCAGGAAGCGGCGCTCCCCGACGACGTCACCGTTCTCGTCGAACTTCTTGACCCCGACGTAGTCCAGGTACGACGGCCGGTGCACGGTGGCCCGGCTGTTCGCCTTGGTCAGGATCAGCAGCTTGTGCTCACGGGCCTTGGCGCGGGCGTCCGCGGGCAGGCGCTCGAAGGACGGGCTGACCGGGTGGCTGTCCTCGCCGTGCTGGGGGTCGGAGCGCAGGATGCCGAGCCCGGTTCCGGGGACGGCCGCCAGCGAGTCGTCCTCGCGCAGCTGATACTCGCGGTACCCGAGGAAGGTGAAGTGGTCGCCGGAGAGCCAGCGCAGCAGCTCACGGGCCTCCTCGACCTCCTGGTCGCGCAGGTCGTCGGCGGTCGGCTCCTTGGGGAGCTCCTCCGCGATCCGCAGCGCCGCGTCGCGCATCTTCTCCCAGTCCTCGACGGCCTCACGGACGTCGGACAGGACGCGCAGCAGGTCGGCGGTGATCTGCTTCAGATCGGCGCGGTCGGTCTCCCGGTCGATCTCGACGTGGATCCACGACTCGACGTGCGCGTCGTGCGGCAGCTCCTCGGCGGAGGGCCGCGTGGGCAGCACCTCGATGAGCTCGCCGGTGAGGTTGCGCCGCAGGACGAACTGCGGGTGGATGACGACGTGGATGCCGCGTCCCTGGCGGGACAGCTCGTTGGTCACCGAGTCCACGAGGAAGGGCATGTCGTCCGTGACCACCTCGACGACGGAGTGGCTGCAGGTCCAGCCGTTCTCCTCGACGGTGGGGGTGTGCACGCGCACGTTGGCCGTGCCCTGAGGGCGGTTCTCGGCCAGTCGGTAGTGGGAGAAGGCCGCTCCGAAGACGTCGACCGGGTCGCGGTCGCTGAGGTCCTCCGGGGCCGTGTGCAGGTAGTAGCGCTGGAGGAACGCGAGCACGGTGTCCCGGTCGGGGGTGCCCTCGTCCGTCGTCCCAGTCGGTAGGTGCCCCCCGACCGGGCTGTTCTCAGCTACCCGGGCGGCCCGTTCGAGCAGCTCGGCCTTGGCTTCGTCCAGCTTGGTCTGCATTGTCCTCTGGCTCCTGTCGCGCGCCGTTGCGTGACGTTGAAGGAAGTACGGTCTCGTCGCTTCCGACGCAACGCCGTGACGCGGGGTGTCCGGTCTGCTCCGACGCTATGCCGCAAGGTGAGATGAGCGGGGGGGTATCGGCCATTCTCGACGCCCTCGGAGACTGTGACGCCGCTCTCGTCGACGTCCGTTCCCGGGGTGCCGACGGCCGACGGAGTGCGCTGCCGCCGGCGCTCGCCGCGTTTCCGCTCGCGCATGCGGCCGTCGCCGTCATCCCGTCCCGCCCATGGAGATCAGCGATTGCCGCCCGGTCACGGATGTCGTCCGTGCGCTCCGGGCGCGGGGCAGGGGCGACGATGCCCCCGCGAGATATCGCGCTGATCACGCCACCAGGCTATCGCCCCCGACCGGGGAGTCGTCATGAGCCGTATGTGTACAAAACCGGGGGTGGAACTTTGACACTATGCACAGGGACGAATAGGGCGATGTCATGCAGTGCGGGCCGACTGCGCGTTACCTTCGTCGTACGGGCGGTGTTCCGCCCCTTGGCGGGTCCCTCCCCCGGAGGCGGGTCGACCGGGACGGCCCACGACCCACGGAACGCGCAAGGACGGCCGACGGGAGCGCAGCACCATGGCAGCGAAGATCCTCATAGTCACCGGCGACGCGGCGGAGTCGCTGGAGGTCCTCTACCCCTACCAGCGCCTGCGCGAGGAGGGGTACGAGGTCCATATCGCCGCCCCCGCGCGCAAGAAGCTGCAGTTCGTGATCCACGACTTCGAGCCCGGCTTCGACACCTACACCGAGAAGCTCGGCTACACCTGGCCCGCGGACCTGTCGTTCGCGGAGGTCGACCCCGGCGCGTACGCGGCCCTGGTCATCCCCGGCGGACGCGCCCCGGAGTACCTCCGCAACGACCTCGAACTCCGCAAGATCCTCAAGTCCTTCTTCGACGCGGACAAGCCGGTGGCCCAGATCTGCCACGGTCCCCTGCTGACCGCGGCCGTCGACGGACTGAGCGGCCGCCGCGTCACGGCGTACCCCGCGCTGGAACTCGACATGCAGGCGGCGGGCGCGACCTTCCAGGACGCGGAGGCCGTCGTCGACGGCACCCTGGTCTCCGCCCGCGCCTGGCCGGACCACTCCGCCTGGATGCGCGAGTTCCTCAAGGTGCTGCGCTCGAAGGCCCCGGTGAACTGACGGACACGACCGTACGAGGCCGGGCACACGGGCTCGCGGTGCGGGCGGGGTGAGGGGCCTGGACGGGGGTGAGGGGCGCGGACGGGCGAGGGGCCTGGACCGGCCCCTGTTCCGCTCTCCTCAGGCCGCCAGCCGCCCGGCCTCCTCGACCGCCTCCTCCAGGCTGTCCACCACGGGAACACCGGCCTCCTCCAGGCTGGCGCGACTGTGCGAACCCCCGGTGTAGAGAACGGCCCCGGCGCCCACGTGCCGTGCGGCCGTAGCGTCGTCCACCGCGTCGCCGATGACCACCACACGGGCCGGCTCGACCCCCGCGATGGCTCCGAGGTGGCGCACCATGTGCTCGGCCTTGCTCCCGCCGGAGGGCCCGGTCCGTCCGTCGACCCGTACGAAGTGCGGCTCGATCCCGAAGCCCCGCACCAGCGGGACCAGGTCCTCGTGCCCGTACATGCTCAGGAGGGACTGGCTGCGGCCCGCGGCCTCCCACCCGGCGAGCAGCTCGGGAACCCCGGCGGTGAGGCCGCACGTCCTGCGGTGCTCGGCGTAGTACCGGTGGAAGGTGTCGTCCATGATCCGCCACTCGGTGTCCGTGGGCAGCCGCCCCATCAGCCGCTCGTAGAACCTGGGCACGGGCACGCAGTACATCGCCCGATACCGCTCCAGCGTGATCGGCTCAAGACCCAGTTCGGCGAAGGCCGCGTTCGTCGCCCCGATGATCGCGTCATTGTCGTGGAACAGCGTGCCGTTCCAGTCCCACACAATGTGCGCGCTTCCTTGCTTCCCCATACCAAGAACGTACCCGCCCCCACTGACAACGCCTCATCGTGGGTGGAAACGGACGGCCGACAGCGGGCGGGCGGCTACTCCCCGAGCCCGACCAGGCTGGGGATCTCCTGCGTGGCGAACCACAGCAGCACGTGGTCCTCGGCCCCGTCGACCACGAACTGGGCGTCGTCGTCCCCGACGTCCGCGGCGCCGAGCGCGGCCGCGGCCGCGGTCACGTCCGCCTCGGCGTCGGGCGAGTCGACATGGACGGCGGCCGCCTTGGCCAGCGGCACGTCCAGGGAGACCCGCACCTCGCCGAGCGCCGCGGGATCGAGCCCCCGGTCGGGGTCGGCCAGCGCGGCCCGGTCCGGCACGTCGACCGCGACGACGACCCGGCGCCGTACGGCCCCCGGATCGACGGCCAGGAGCCGCAATGAGGCCAGCGCGGCACGGCTCAGCGCCGCGTACTCCAGTTCCTCGATGTCGTCGGAGAGATACCACTCGCGCAGGGCGGGCGTGACCGCGTACGCGACGAACGGTCCCGCCTCCAGCTCTCCCGTCTTGTACGCCTCGGCGAGACCGGAGAGGGTCAGGGGGACGTAGACGCGCATGGCTGGCCGCTTTCGTAGTCGGGGCTCCGAGGATCACGCGGTCCGGGCACTCCGGGGAGGGCGGTCCCGCGCCTCCGGGGAGGGCCTTCAGGATACGTGCGGGCGTCCCCTTTCGAGTTCCCGGCCGCACCCTCCGAGGCGTCCACCCCGGGCCCGTGATTCACCCGGTGCACCCCTTTGCCGCCAAGGGCTCCGTCCCTCCCGGTCACCCTGATAGGTGAACTCTCCGGCCGCCGCGACGCGGGCCGACCGTCCTTGCGCGGGCCCGCTCCCGCCTCGTACAAGATCCCCAACACGAAAGTTACCGACTGGTATCAACCGGTCCGACGACGAGCGGGGACGACGAATGAACAAGGTGATGACCAGGACCCGGCGCCACCCGGGCGGCCGTCCGCCCGGCCGTCAGGACACCCGGCACCCCGGCGGCACCCCACCCCGCAACCCGGGCACCCCCGCCAGGCCCCCGCGCGAAGGCCCGCCGCAGGACGCGGGCTCACCCCCTGCCGGAACCCCGACCGGCCTGTCGTCCACGCGGCCCACGGACCACCCGGTTCCGGCGGGGACGCGAGCCCCGGGCCGACCGCCGGCGGTCCCGGGCGGCAATCGGCCTCCGGCGACGGCGCGGGGCGGTGCACGGCCGCTCAGCCCGGCGGACGCCGGGGCACCGCGCCGCCCCGCACCACAGCCCCGCCCCACCGACGTCTTCGCCGAGCGTCTGCTGGCCGTACTGAGCGGGGCACGTCCCGTCCACTGCATGCTGCGCCACACCGCGGGCCGCGCTTACGACGAACTGGCCTGGCTCGCCGAGCGCGGCCCCCTGCGCACCCGCGGCGCCCGTCCCGTCGTACGGGACATCGGCTACTACGTCGCCCGCCCCGGCGCCGTCGAGGCCTTCGCCCGGATCGGCGCGGGCGACCAGCTCCGCGCCATGGCCTTCCGGCTGGAACAGGGCCCCGACCTCCGCTGGCGGTGCACGGCGATCGAACTCGGCGGCCCCCGCATGCCCGACCCGAACGGCTGAACGTCTGAACGTCTGGACGGTTCAACGGCTCCGGCTCGTGGCCCCGGTGAATGGGAAGGGCCGGGCACCAGGTGCCCGGCCCTTCCCATTCACCGGTCGCGCGCGGCGGCAGTCACCGGCCGCCGCCCGCGACCCTCACTCACTTCTTGCGGCGACGCGAGGCGCCCTTGGCCTGCTTGCGGCGCTCCGCGCGCGTGAGGCCGTCCGCCTCGGAGCGCACCGGCTCGTCGTCGCTGGCGAAGTCACCCTCGATGACACCGCCCTCGCCGTCCACGGTCGGCGCGGAGAAGTGCAGCCGGTCCGGCCGCTGCGGGGCGTCGAGCCCCTTGGCACGGATCTCGGGTCGCATCCCGCCCGCGGGGACCGCTTCCTTCTTGGCGAGGGACGGCGCGGAGTCCTCGACCAGGACCTCCTCGACCTGCTGCTCGACCTGGACCTCCAGGTTGAACAGGTAGCCGACGGACTCCTCCTTGATGCCGTCCATCATGGCGCCGAACATGTCGAAGCCCTCGCGCTGGTACTCGACCAGCGGGTCCTTCTGGGCCATCGCACGCAGGCCGATGCCCTCCTGGAGATAGTCCATCTCGTAGAGGTGCTCGCGCCACTTGCGGTCCAGGACCGACAGCACGACCCGGCGCTCCAGCTCACGCATGATCTCGGAGCCGAGCTGCTCCTCGCGGGCCGCGTACTGGTCGTGGATGTCGTCCTTGATGGACTCGGAGATGAACTCGGCGGTCAGACCGGCACGGTCGCCGACCGTCTCCTCCATCTCGTCGACGGTGACCTTCACCGGGTAGAGCTGCTTGAAGGCGCCCCACAGCCGGTCGAGGTCCCACTCCTCGGCGAAGCCCTCGGCGGTCTCGGCCCCGATGTAGGCGTCGATGGTGTCGTTCATGAAGTGCTGGATCTGCTCCTCGAGGTCCTCGCCCTCCAGGACGCGACGGCGCTCGCCGTAGATGACCTCGCGCTGCCGGTTGAGCACCTCGTCGTACTTCAGGACGTTCTTGCGGGTCTCGAAGTTCTGCTGCTCGACCTGCGACTGGGCGGACGCGATCGCGCGCGTGACCATCTTGTTCTCGATCGGCACGTCGTCCGGCACGTTCGCCATCGACATGACGCGCTCGACCATCTGCGCCTTGAACAGGCGCATCAGGTCGTCGCCCAGCGAAAGGTAGAAACGGGACTCGCCCGGGTCGCCCTGTCGGCCGGAACGACCGCGAAGCTGGTTGTCGATACGCCGCGACTCGTGGCGCTCGGTGCCGAGCACGTAGAGGCCGCCGAGGTCCTTGACCTCTTCGAACTCCGCCTTCACCGCCTTCTCGGCACGCTCCATGGCTGCCGGCAGGGCGTGCGCCCACTCCTCGATGTGCTCCTCGGGGTCGAGGCCGCGCTGGCGCAGCTCCGCCTCGGCGAGGTCGTCGGGGTTGCCGCCGAGCTTGATGTCGGTACCACGGCCGGCCATGTTGGTGGCGACGGTCACGGCGCCCTTGCGGCCGGCCTGGGCGATGATCGGCGCCTCACGGTCGTGCTGCTTCGCGTTCAGCACCTCGTGCTGGATACCGCGCTTGGAGAGCTGCTGCGAGAGGTACTCCGACTTCTCGACCGAGGTGGTGCCGACCAGGATCGGCTGGCCCTTCTCGTGCTTCTCGGCGATGTCGTCGACGACCGCCTCGAACTTGGCGACCTCGGTGCGGTAGATCAGGTCGGACTGGTCCTTGCGGACCATCGGCCGGTTGGTCGGGATCGGGACGACGCCGAGCTTGTAGATCTGGTGGAACTCGGCGGCCTCGGTCATCGCCGTACCGGTCATGCCGGAGAGACCCGGCATTTCCTTGCCGTCGTGGTCGTGGCGCTTGTAGAGGCGGAAGAAGTTCTGGAGGGTGATCGTGGCGAGCGTCTGGTTCTCGTCCTTGATGTCGACCCCTTCCTTCGCCTCGATCGCCTGGTGCATGCCCTCGTTGTAGCGGCGGCCGGCGAGGATACGGCCGGTGTGCTCATCGACGATCATGACTTCGCCGTCGATGACGACGTAGTCCTTGTCCTTCTTGAACAGTTCCTTCGCCTTGATGGCGTTGTTCAGGTAACCGACGAGCGGGGTGTTCACCGACTCGTAGAGGTTGTCGATGCCCAGCCAGTCCTCGACCTTGGCGACGCCGGGCTCGTGGATGGCGACGGTGCGCTTCTTCTCGTCGACCTCGTAGTCGCCGGTCTCCTCGATGCCCTTCAGGGAGTTGCCGGGCTCGCCCTTCTTGAGGCGGGTGACCAGCTTCGCGAAGTCGCCGTACCACTTGGTGGCCTGGTCCGCCGGGCCCGAGATGATCAGCGGCGTACGGGCCTCGTCGACGAGGATGGAGTCGACCTCGTCGACGATGGCGAAGTTGTGGCCGCGCTGGACGAGCTCGTCCTGGGCCCACGCCATGTTGTCGCGCAGGTAGTCGAAGCCGAACTCGTTGTTCGTGCCATAGGTGATGTCGCACGCGTACTGCTCGCGGCGCTGGGCCGGAGTCATGTTGGCGAGGATGCAGCCGACCTCGAGGCCGAGGAACTTGTGGACGCGGCCCATCATTTCGGAGTCGCGCTCGGCCAGGTAGTCGTTGACCGTGATGAGGTGGACGCCGGCTCCGGAGAGGGCGTTCAGATACGCGGGCAGGGTGCCGACGAGCGTCTTGCCCTCACCGGTCTTCATCTCCGCGACATAGCCGAGGTGGAGCGCGGCGCCACCCATCATCTGCACGTCGTAGTGACGCTGGCCAAGGGCGCGCTTGGCAGCCTCACGGACGGTGGCGAAAGCCTCGGGCAGCAGGTCGTCGAGGCTTTCGCCGTCGGCGTACCGCTGCTTGTACTCATCGGTGAGGGCCCTCAGCTCGGCGTCGGAGAGGTTGACGAAGTCCTCTTCGATGGAGTTGACCTGGTCCGCGATGCGGTGCAGTTTGCGCAGGATCTTGCCTTCGCCTGCACGCATGATCTTTGAGAGGACGGACACGGGGGTTTGTCTCCTTGCCGGTCGGGCCTGGGACGGTCGGTTTCAATGACAGTTTCAAATCACAGCTTGAGCAACGGCCATCGTAAGCGAGGACCGCACCACGCCGGGAGGCCTGCCCGTGACAGCCACTAGGACAACGGGCAGGGGTCGCCGAAGGTGCCGCATCCGCACAGCGAAAAGTAGCGAACCGCTCACTCAGGGCAAAGGAATGGCGTCCTTTCGGATGCCCGAGCAGAATCGGCCGATGGACCCCGTCACGCTCACCACCGACCGTCTGCTCCTGCGCGCCGTGGGGGTGGACGACACCGACGCCGTCTACGAGGCCGCCCAGGACCCCGACATCCAGCGCTGGACCACGATCCCGTCGCCCTATCTGCGCGAGCACGCGACCGGCTTCACGGACCAGATAGTGCCCGAAGGCTGGGCGGACGGCTCCGCCTTCGCCTTCGGCGTCTTCCTCCCTTCCGGGGAACTGGTGGGCATGGTCGCCATCACGATGCGCTCGCTGGGCGTCGGCGAGGTCGGCTACTGGGCGACGAAGGAGCACCGCGGCAACGGCTATATCGCCGAGGCCGTCGTCGCCACTTCGCGCTGGGCCTTCACGGACCTGTCCGTCGACCGCGTCGAATGGCGGGCCGAGGTCGGCAACGCCGGTTCCCGCGCGGTCGCCGAACGCGCCGGTTTCACCGTCGAGGGGACCCTGCGCTCGGCCATCAACAACAAGGGCGTCCGCAGGGACTGCTGGGTGGGCTCGCTGCTCCCCTCGGACCTGGAGCTCCCGTCGACGGCGCCGTACCTGCCGGCCAGGTGAGAGCCGGACCGCTCCCGGCGACCGGTCCCGCCCGGTCCCGCCCGGTTCCTGCGCCGGTTCTCGAACCCGGGCCCCCCGGGCCGGCGCGGTCGCCCTGCCCGGACCCGTTGTCAGTGGCACCGCCTAACGTGTGGGCATGACGAGTCTCCCGCGTCCCACCACCGAACTCTCCGCGGACGAAGCCCGCCGGATCGTCCTGCGGGCGCAGGGTTTCCTGGGCGCCCCGGATCACCGGGCGGGTGTCCGCGGAGTCCTGCGGCACCTCGGCGCGGTCCAGCTCGACACCATCTCCGTCCTCGCCCGCTCGCACGAACTGATTCCGTACGCCCGTCTCGGTGCCGTCGGCCGCAAGACCGTCGAGCAGGCCTACTGGACGTCCGCACCGCCCGCAGGCACGGTCCCGGCACCGCACGCCTTCGAGTACTGGTCCCACGCGGCCTGCATCCTGCCCGTGGAGGAGTGGCCCCACTTCGCGTTCCGCCGCCGCGCCTACCGCGCCCGCCCGCACTGGAACCACGACCTGCCCGACGGCGCCTACGACCAGGTCGTCAAGCAGTTGCGCGCCGAGGGCCCCCTCACGGCCACGGACCTGGGCGGGGCGAAGAAGACCAGCGAGTGGTGGGACTGGTCGGGCACCAAGGTCGCCGTCGAACGCGCGCTGATGTACGGCGAGGTGGTGTGCGTGGAGCGGCGCGGCTGGAAGCGGGTCTACGACCTCGCGGAGCGCGCCGTCCCCGAACCGCTGCTGCACGACGACCTGGACGACACGGAGTGCCTGCGCCGTCTCGTGCGTCTCGCCGGCCGGTCCCTGGGTGTCGGCACCCGCGCGGACATCGCCGACTACCACCGTCTCAAGCTCGAACAGGTCGACGCGGTGATCGCGGACTCGGGCCTGGTACCGGTGACGGTGGAGGGCTGGGGCCGGTCCACGGCCGCGAAGGGCGGTGCGAGAAGCCCCGGCGGAAGACCTGCCGGAGACGCCTGGGCGGACCCGGTGGCGCTGGAGACGGTCCCGCGCGGCCGCCACCGTACGACGCTGCTGTCTCCGTTCGACTCCCTCATCTGGGAGCGGGCGCGCACGGAGCGGATCTTCGATTTCACCCACCGCCTGGAGGCGTACACGCCGAAGCCGAAGCGGATCCACGGTTACTTCGCGATGCCGGTGCTCGCGGGCGGCCGGCTCGTCGGCCGGGTGGACCCGGCCCGGGAGGGCCGCACCCTGGTCGTCAGGCAGGTCACCCTGGACGGCGCCAAGGCGGTCCCGGCGGTGGCTCAGGCCCTGGCGGAGGCCGCGAGCTGGGTGGACTGCACGGATGTACGGGTCGAGCGGGTGGACGCCCCGGACCTGCGCGAGCCGCTCGTCGAGGAGCTCGTCCGCATCCTGGGCTGATGCCCGGCGAGGTTTTCGGGGGCCATGGGCCGCGGTGCGGGCGCGGGGGAAGGCCCGGCGTCGTCCTCGGGCGACGCCTAGCGGATCTCTAGGATCTTCTCCCGCATCGCGTAGACCACCGCCTCCATCCTGGAGTGCAGCTGCAGCTTCTCCAGGATGTTGCGTACATGGTTCTTCACGGTGTTCTCGGAGATGAACAGTTCCTTGGCGATGTCCCGGTTGTTCATTCCCGTGGCCACGAGCTTGAGGACCTCCAGCTCGCGATCCGTGAGCCGCGGCGCGGGCACCAGCCGGCGCTCGTCCGTCCGCTGGATCATCGACTTGAACTCGGTGAGGAGTTTCGACGCCATCGAGGGGCTGATCTGCGACTGCCCGTCGGCCACCGCGCGAATGGCCGTGGCCACCTCGTCCGTGGAGATCTCCTTGAGGAGGTACCCGGTGGCGCCCGCCTTGATCGCGTCGTAGAGGTCGGCCTCCTCGTCGCTGATCGTCAGCATGATGATCTTCGCGCTGGGAGCCACCTCCTTGATGGAGGTGCACGCCTCGATACCGCCGCGCTTGGGCATCCGTACGTCCATCAGCACGATGTCGGGCAGCAGGTCGGCGGCCTTGTCGACCGCCTCCGCCCCGTCCCCCGCCTCACCGACGACCTGGATGTCCTCCTCGGCCGCGAGCACGATCTCCAGACCGCGGCGGAAGAGGGCGTGATCGTCCACGACAAGGACCCGGATGGGCTCCTTGCGTGAAGTGCCCACGTCCAGGCCGGTGGCGACGACCGGGTCGTCGGCATCACCGGCACGCATCGGTCCGAAGCTGTCCGCCATCGTTCCTCCCCCTGAAGGCCGTGGCCTGTGTTTCCGTGCCATCGCCAACCCAAGGCAACGGCCCACCGGTTGGGCCGGTCCGGCCATGATTCCATGTCCGGACGGCGGCGGGGTGACGGAGCGGGACGTGAAGTGGTCGCACACCGGTGCCCCTGGGGGCGCACTCGCGCTCCAGGGGCACCGGCTCAGCCGTCACCGGGGATGGTCAGCCGCCGAGCGCGCCGCCCGGCGCGTCCGCTCCGCCCTGGGTGACCATCGGGTCCGTGCTGAGGTGGATGACGCCGTAGTCGTAGGCGTGACGTCGGTAGACGACGCTGGGCTCCTTTGTCTCGGAGTCGACGAAGAGGTAGAAGTCGTGCCCGACCAGCTCCATTTCGTAGAGCGCCTGGTCGAGTGTCATCGGTGCGGCCACATGGGTCTTCTCGCGAACGACACAGGGGCCTTCGCCCATGATCTCGAGAGAGCCGATCTTCTTGGTGGGCACAGCGTCCGGCTCATCGTCGTGGACGACGCTGCCGTTGCCGTTCAGCGTCGCGGCACCCGGGACGACGTCGGCGACCTCGGCTGCCGAGATCCTGCCGTTGCCGCGGCGGGTGTAGCGCTTGTCGTGCTGCTTGCGAAGCCTGGCCTCGAGCTTGTCCGCGGCCAGGTCGAGTGCTGCATACGCGTCGCTTGCCGCTGCCTCCGCCCGGATCACCGGTCCGCGGGAGTGGAGCGTGATCTCCACCCGGTCACTGCGGTCGGCCTGTCGGGGGTTGGGCTCCTTGGACACCTCGACGTCGAGGCTGATCACCTTGCCATCGAGCTTCTGGATCTTCTCCAGCTTCAGCTTCTCGGCCACGTGCTTGCGGAACCGCTCGGGCACCTCGGTCTTGCGGCCCTTGACGACGATGTCCACGCAGAACTCCGTTCCCGGATAGCCCCGCTCCACTGGCGGAGCATCTCCCTTTTGCACCAGGTTCCGGTGAGCACCGGAACCTCGGACTCGGTGACTTTCACCTCCTCCTCCCCCAAGGACAAGATCTCCACCCCACCGATGCGGGTGATTGCTGAAAACCCACGGTTCGGCACTCGGATGCGTGAGGTTCGGCCTGCGCCATTGCCTCACAACCGAACATATCTCGCCCGGACGGATGTCGTCACCCTCTACTGATACGTACCTCCGTTCAGGTGAATTGACCCACTCATTACCTGCAACGATGCAAGTTCTCAGTCAGTTCCGGTTTATTTCGAAAGCGTCCGGCGAGGCAGCGACCACCGCCGAGCAGACCGTGTCGCTGTTCTTTCCTCCGGCCTGCTCCCTACCCGCGTTTCGCCCGCACACCTCCGACCGCCCCGTCCTCTCACCCGTCCATCGCAGCGCCCGGGCACCCGACTGAGCTGCCCGTACGGCCCGCGCCGCCTCCGCCAGCGACGCCCCCGTCGTCATCAGGTCGTCCACCAGCACGACCCGGCCTCCCTCTGCCAGCAGCCGCTCGCCCCCGGCGACGACCTCCAGGGCGTCCGCCAGGTTCTCCAGCCGCTGCCGGGAGTTCAGCCTCGACTGGTCGGCCACGTCTCGCCGCTGCCGCAGCACGCCGAGCACCCGCGCGGGCGTTCCCGTGCGCCGCAGTTCACCCGCCGCCGCGAGCGCGATGCGTCGCGCCGGGTCGTGCCCGCGCGCCCGAACCGCCCGCCGCGCCGACGGCACCGGCACGAGCAGGACGGGCCCGTCTCCCGTCCCGGCCGCCCGGACCTCCGCGCCACCGCTCTCCCACCCGTCCCGCCCGCCCCACACTTCCCCCTTCCCGAGCCTCAGCCGCCCCTGCGGAGCCATGAACCGCCCGCCCGGACCAGGACGCCGTACCGACGCCAGACCCGCGCGTACAGCCCCCGCGAGGGCCGTTCCCAGGGGTGCCGCCAGTGCCAGCGCACCCCGTTCCTTGTGGGCGAGGAGCGCGGCCCGCACCTCGTCCTCATAGGGAGCCGCCGCGTGCACCACGGGCAGCCCCGCCGGTTCGGGCACCGGTCGCACCCGGCACGGCGCGGCCCCGCTCAGGGCGGCACGGCACTCGGGGCAGAGCACCGCGCGAGGCCTCCCGCAGCCTCCGCACTCGGCCGGCAGCACCAGATCCGTGAGGTCCCGCCACCACCCCCGCATGTCCACCACTGTGCCAACACCCGGCCGGACCGGCCACCCCTGTGGACAACCGCCTGTGGACAACTCCCGGGCAGGCGCGCGGGACCGCGCGCAAGGACGCGGACGGCCCTCGATACGGCGGTGGGCCCGCCCGGAAACCGGACGGGCCCACGGCCGAGAACACACGGCGCTACCCGGGATACACCGGCGCCGTCCCGTCCTGGACCACCTTCTGCCACTGCTCCCCCGCCGACAGCCGCACGATCCCGTCCGTATCCGAGTGCGCCACCAGCGGCAACTGCTCGTCCTCGGACGCGGCGATCTCCTTGACGTTGGCCAGCGCGGAGGGCGAGGTGCCCATCGGGGTGGAACCGTCGACCTGCACGTACTGCATCTGCTGCACGCCGCCCTTCTCGCTGCCGACCACGACGAGGCGGCTGTCACCGGCCCAGGACATGGCCGTGACCTCCTCCAGCTGGGGTGCGACGGAGCGCGGTTCGAAGACGTACGCGCCGGCGGCCTCCCCGGGCTTGGAACGCTCGATGCGCCCGATCTGCAGCGAGCTCTTGCCGTCCTTCTCGACGATCAGCGCGATGCGCACGCCGTCCGCGGCCACCCGCACCGCCTCGACACGTCCGTCGAGTCCCGGCGTCTGGACGGCGATCGGCTCGCCCGCGCCCTTCTGCAGCAGAAGCAGCCGGGGGTTCTTCGGGTCGCGGTCGGCCACCCACAGGTCCCCTCTCGCGTCCCAGCTGGGCGTCGTCAGCCGGTCGTCGGCCGTCGCGCCCTGGCTGCGCAGCACCGGCTCGGCGAGCGAACCGCCCGACACCAGCGACCCGACGTACAGGTTCCGGCCGTCGGACGACACCCCGGCCGCGCTGCTCTCGTCCCGCGACACCGCGGCCGCCCGCAGCTTCTTGCCGCCCTCGCCCAGCGCTCCGGGCACCGGCTCGGGCTTCTTGTCACGGTTGCCGCCGGGCATCCGTACGAGCCGCTGGTCGTGGTCGATGAAGTACTGGTACTCCGGGTGCTCGCCCGTACCGTGCGAGGCGACACCCTCGGCCCCGGCCTTGTTCAGCACGCACAGCTGCGAGCCGTCCGACCTCTGCAGCTCCACCTCGTCGACCCCGGTGGGGGTCAGATCCCGCAGGGTGAGGAGGAGCTGGGCCGCCATCTGCCTGCACTGGGGGCCCCCGACCCGGTCGGCCCTCGCGTTGAGCGGCACCGTGACGCTGTTGCGGTCGTCGGGCGACAGCGACACGTCGCTGTTCTTCAGTTCCGTGCCGGAGGGGAAGCTCGACCTGACCACCGGGTCCAGCCAGGTCGTCGGCCCCTTCAGGAGGGCGCGCACGATCTGGGTCATCGGATCCACCTGCGCGCGCACATAGACCGGGTCGGCGACGGTCCCCAGCGGCCGGCCGGCCCCGGAGGTCCCGTTCGAAGCGTAGAAGTACTTGTTCACGGACACGTAGTTCCGCTGGAAGTCGGAGGTGCCCATCACGACACCCTGCGGCAGTCCGTCGATGCGCCACTGCTTGGTGCTCTTCAGCTTGGTCAGGTGCACCGATCCGCTGTACGCGCCGGAGTCGGGCCCGTACGCGTGCCGGACGTCGACCGTGGCGATCTTGCTGCCGTTCAGCCGGAACAGGGCGTCGCGACCGTCCTCCTTGGTGCCCGAGGGCATGCCCACGGGCTCCGGCGCGTCCGCGAGGACCGTCGTCGAGTGGTACGGATCCCACGTCTTGCGCGCGCTGTCGGTGAGGTACTTGCCGGCCGTCTCGTACTTGGCGTCGTCGCTGGTCAGCGCCTCCAGGAAGCCCTGCACGATCTGCGCCGCCGAGGCACCGGGGTGCGGCGGCATGGCGTAGACGCGAACCTGCGTGTCCTGACGCGGCGTGGACTCCACCCCGCTCAGACCCCCGCTGTCCGGCATCGAGGCGCACCCCGTAAGCAGCAGGGCTCCACAGCCCAGATACACCACGACGCGCACCGGACGGCGTCCGCGGACGCCGCTCCCCCCGCGGTCAGCGCCCACGAAATGCCTCCCCATGTCCGAGCTCCTCCGGCGTCTCGCCGTCCCGCCCCCGCTCCTGTGCGGTCCGTTCCCGGCCCGTGCCGGATGTCTCCTCCTGGCGGCGCAGTGCTCCGGCCGGCCGGGGCACCACGCGCGCGCCGTTGCCCGGCAGCGCCGTCGGGTCGGCCGTGGGCGAGGCCCCGGCCAGCCGTGGGGCCATGGCCCCACGCGGTGGTACCGGACCGGTCCCTGCCCCGGGCTGCTGCACGGGAACCGTGGCCAGCTTCGTGGCGCCGCCGTGCGGCAGACCGGCGTCGTCGAGACCGCGGTTGCGCCGGGAGTCCTTGGGCTCCAGGGGTATCGGTGACCCCCTGAGCGGCTCGTCGGCCGTACGCGGCAGGGTCAGCCGGAACTGCGAACCGCCGCCGGGCTCGCCCCAGGCCTGCAGCCAGCCGCCGTGCAGCCGTGCGTCCTCCAGGGCGATGGACAGCCCGAGCCCCGTGCCGCCGGTCGTACGCGCGCGTGCCGGGTCGGCCCGCCAGAAGCGGCTGAACACCCGGGTCGCCTCGCCCGGCTTCAGTCCGACGCCGTAGTCGCGGACCGCGATCGCGACCGCTCCGCCCGCCGCGGCGAGCTTGACGACGACGTCCTTGCCCTCACCGTGTTCCACGGCGTTGACGACGAGGTTGCGCAGCACCCGCTCGACCCGCCGGGCGTCCGCCTCGGCGATCAACGGCTGCTGGTCACCGACGACACGTATGTGCGTGCCCTTGCGCTCGGCGAGCGGCTCGGCTCCGCCGACCACCCGTCGTACGACTTCCCTGAGGTCGATCGCGTCGGCCTCCAGGGCCGCCGCGCCCGCGTCGAACCGGCTGATCTCCAGCAGGTCGGCGAGCAGCGTCTCGAACCGGTCCAGCTGGTCGGCGAGCAGCTCGGCCGACCGCGCGGTCACCGGGTCGAAGTCCACCCGCGCGTCGTGGATGACGTCGGCGGCCATCCGCACGGTGGTCAGCGGTGTGCGCAGCTCGTGCGACACGTCGGACACGAACCGTCGCTGCATGCGTGAGAGGTCCTCCAGCTGCTGGATCTTGAGCTGGAGGTTCTGCGCCATCTTGTTGAACGCCTCGCCGAGGCGCGCGATGTCGTCCTCGCCGGTGACCTTCATACGTTCCTGGAGGCGTCCGGCGGAGAGCCGCTCGGCGATCCCGGCCGCCATCCGTACCGGTGTGACGACCTGGCGCACCACGAGCCAGGCGATGGCCCCGAGGAGCACCACGACGAACAGTCCGGCCGTCGCGAGCGTCCCCTTGACCAGGCTCAGCGACTTCTCCTCCTGCGTCAGCGGGAAGAGGTAGTAGAGCTGGTACGTGTGTCCGTTGGGGTCGTTGACCTGCTTGCCGATGACCAGCGCCGGCTGGGACTCCCGGCCGTCCTTGTAGACGACACGGGTGTAGCTCTGTGCCGCGGCCGTGGTCCTGTCGACCCTGGCGCGCAGGTCCTCGGGCACGCTGACCGTCGGGTCGACCTGATCCGAGTACCGGGGCGCGAGGCCGGCGTTGCCGTCGCCCGACGCCGTGGAGTTGAGCGTCACTACGTCGAAAGCGCCCTGCCCACCGCTGGACAGGGACACGACGAGGTCGGTCATCCACTGGCTGACGTTCTTCGACGGGCGGCCGTCGGCGCCCGTACCGTCGTCGCCGTTCGCCGTCGCCGCCGAGTCGGCCTTCTGCTTGGCCACCGAGAAACCACCGGTGGCCTGGCTCTGCGAGGCCTTCACCTTGGCGTCCAGCAGACCGTTGCGCACCTGCCCGATCACGACGAAGCCGAGCAGCAGGACGACGCCCATCGACATCAGCAGGGTCGTCGCCACGATCTTGAGCTGGATGTTGCGCCGCCACAGCCGCATGACGGGCAGCAGCGGACGACGCACCCAGCGTATGAGCAGCCGGAGGACCGGGCTGCCCTGGACTCCGCCCTGGAGCAGCCCGCCCTCGAAGAATCGTTCCCAGCGGGAGCCCGTCATTTTCCGGCCGACAGGCCGCCCCGAACGGTCCCCCTGCTCAGCGGGCGCCGAAGCGGCACTGTCCCGTGACATGTCAGCTCGGCCCTGCCTTGTAACCGACACCTCGGACGGTCACCACGATCTCCGGGCGCTCCGGGTCCTTCTCGACCTTGGAGCGCAGCCGCTGGACGTGCACGTTGACCAGACGGGTGTCCGCCGCGTGCCGGTAGCCCCACACCTGCTCCAGGAGTACCTCACGCGTGAACACCTGCCACGGCTTGCGCGCCAGAGCGACCAGCAGGTCGAACTCCAGCGGCGTCAGCGCGATCGACATGCCTTCCCGTTTCACAGAGTGACCGGCGACGTCGATGACGAGATCGCCGATCGACAGCTGTTCGGGTGCCGGTTCCTCCGAGCGGCGCAGCCGCGCCCTGATCCGCGCCACCAGCTCTTTTGGCTTGAACGGCTTCACGATGTAGTCGTCGGCGCCCGATTCGAGGCCGACCACGACATCGACGGTGTCGCTCTTCGCCGTGAGCATCACGATCGGCACCCCGGACTCCGCCCTGATCAGGCGGCATACCTCGATGCCGTCCCGTCCGGGCAGCATCAGGTCCAGGAGTACCAGGTCGGGCTTGGCATCGCGGAAAGCGGCCAGCGCCTTGTCGCCGTCAGCTACGAAAGACGGCTCAAAACCTTCACCACGCAACACAATGCCGAGCATCTCGGCCAGTGCGGTGTCGTCATCGACGACAAGGACTCGTCCCTTCATAAACGACATCATCCCATTAACTAAATCGTTACCTGGCGTGACAAGTCACACAGCTCGGCGAGAGCCTCAGCCGTCACGGGCGAAACAACGCCCTCTTCGGTGACGATCGCCGTGATCAACTCCGGCGGCGTCACGTCGAACGCCGGGTTGTACGCCTGGGTCCCCAGGGGTGCCACAGGTATACCTCCTCCCGGCTCCACCCCCGCCACCGGCACCTGCGGAGCTGTGATCTCCGTCACTTCATGACCGGCGCGCTGCTCGACCTCGATGGATGTCCCGTCGGGCGTGTCCGGATCGATCGTCGTCACCGGCGCCACCACGATGAACGGCACATGGTGGTATCTGGCCAGCACCGCGAGCGGATAGCTCCCCACCTTGTTCGCCACCGAACCGTCGGCCGCGATGCGGTCCGCCCCGATCAGCACCGCGTCCACCTCGCCCGCCGCGAACAGCGAGCCCGCCGCGCTGTCCGTGAGCAAGGTGTACGCCATTCCGTTGCGGGCCGCCTCGTACGCCGTCAGGCGGGCACCCTGCAGCAGCGGCCGCGTCTCGTCCACCCACAGCCGCCGAAGCTGCCCCGCCCGGTGTGCCGCGAGCGCCACGGCGAACGCCGTCCCCTCCCCGCCGGAGACCAGCGCCCCCGTGTTGCAGTGCGTGAGCACCCGGTGTCCGCCGCCCGGCAGCAGCTCGCCGAGCAGCGCCAGCCCGTGCCGGGCCATGCGGGAGCTGGCCTCGGCGTCCTCCCGGTGCAGCGCCCGCGCCGCGGCGAGCGCCGCCGCGGCGGCCGCCTCCCCGTCGCCGCCCGCGGAGAGCACCGCCCGGTGGGCCGCCAGCGCCCTGCGCACACCGACCGCGAGGTTCACGGCGGTCGGCCGGGCACCGGTCAGGGCCTCGGCGGCCTCGTCCACGTCGAAGCCGCGTACTGCGGCGAGCGCGACGCCGTACGCACCGGCGATCCCGAGCAGCGGCGCCCCGCGCACGGCGAGCGTGCGGATCGCCTCCACCAGGGCCGGCGCGTCGGTGCACACCAGCTCGACCTCCTCGGCCGGAAGCCGCGTCTGGTCGAGAAGGACCAGCACAGGACCTTCGGGCGGCTCGTTCCAGCGGATCGCGGGTATCTCCGTCGGCCCGCTGTCCTCGCGGGATTGCGCGTAGTGATCGGCCATCCGCCCAGTCTGCCCCGTACCCGGCGGACAATTGAAGGTGTGCAGCCCATACGGGGGCCGGTCCCCCGCGGGGCACGCCGTGACACGATGGCTGCCAACCTGCCGCCGCGACCGCGGGACGGGCACCGTGAAGGAGCGACGATGAACGACACTCCGGGCTGGGCGTCGCCCGGATCCGCCCCCTCCGGCGAAGAGAAGCCGGACTCGTCCGGCACCCCGCAGCCGGCGGACCAAGGCGGAGCGAACCAACCCGAGCAGCCCTCGAAGTGGTCCAAGGCGCAGCCCCCGCCAGGCCAGTGGTCCGCGCCCGGCACACCGGGCCCCGGCCAGGCCCCGCCGCCCGCTCCGCCCGCTCCGGGCTGGGGCGGTCAGCGTCCTGGCGGCCAGGGCGGTGGGCAGAGCGGATGGGGAGGCCCCGGGTACGGGGGTTCCCCCGGCTGGGGCGGCACCTGGGGCGGGCCGCCGCGCGCCGCCAAGCCCGGCGTGATCCCGCTGCGCCCGCTCGGTGTCGGCGAGATCCTCGACGGCGCCGTCTCGACGATGCGGACCTACTGGCGCACGGTCCTCGGCATCTCGCTGACCGTCGCGGTCGTCACGCAGCTCGCCGTGATCCTGCTCCAGGGGTTCGTCCTGGACAACAACGCCGACACCGAGGCCCTCAAAGACCCGAGCGCCACCGTCGGCGAGCTGAGCCGGGCCCTGGGCAGCACACTGCTCAGCTCCGGTCTCGTCCTGCTCATCACCCTGCTCGCCACCATCGTCGCGACGGCCCTGCTCACGTCGGTGACCAGCCGTGCCGTGCTCGGCAAGCCGGTGACCACGAGCGAGGCCTGGCGGGACGCCCGTCCCCAGCTCCCCAAGCTCCTCGGCCTGACCCTGCTGCTGCCGCTCATCGCCGTCCTGATCATCGGCGTCGGCACACTGCCCGGTCTGCTCGTGGTGGTGACCGGCTCCGGGGACGCCGGTGCCGCGCTCGCCGCCCTCGGCGGCCTGGCAGGGGGCATCGTCGCCCTGTGGCTGATGATCCGCTTCTCGCTCGCCTCTCCCGCCCTGATGCTGGAGAAGCAGAGCGTCACGAAGTCGATGAGCCGCTCGTCGAAACTCGTACGCGGCTCCTGGTGGCGGGTCTTCGGCATCCAGTTGATCGCCACGATCATCGCCAACATCCTGGCGTCGCTGATCCTGATCCCCTTCGCCGTCATCGCCGCGGCCCTGAGCGGCGACGGCTTCGCCGGCTTCCTCGACAGCACCGGCGGCGACGTCGGCTGGACCTTCCTCATCGTCAGCGGTATCGGTTCGGTGATCGGATCCATGCTCACCTTCCCGATCACCGCGGGCGTCACCGTGCTCCTGTACATCGACCAGCGGATCCGCCGCGAGGCCCTCGACCTCGACCTGGCCCGCGCCGCCGGCCTCCAGGACTACGGCACCACACCGGGGAGCTGATGCGGTGAACGGGGCGGGGGGAGTTCTCACAGCGTTGCTCACGGGTCCGCGCACCGGCGCGACAGCCGTCCTCGCGCTGTCGCGCGGCGACGGACCTCCGGTGACGACGCCGCGCGGCCCGGCGCGGGAGGCGGCCCGACGCGAACTGTCCAAGCGGATGTACCACGAGAACGACCCCGGCCTCCTCCAGCGTGCCCTCAACGCCTTCTGGGACTGGGTCCACCGGCTCTTCGGCGCAGCCTCCACCGCGACACCCGGCGGGACGCTCGGGCTCGTCGTCATCGTCCTCGCGGTCGTCGCGGTCCTGGCCGCCCTGTGGTGGCGCCTGGGCACTCCCCACCGCACCCCCGCCCCGTCGGCCCCCGTCTTCGACAACCGGCCCAGGACCGCCGCCGAACACCGGGCCGCCGCCGAGGGCCATGCCGCCCAGGGCCATTGGAACCAGGCGGTCCAGGAGCGGATGCGCGCCATCGTGCGCTCGCTGGAAGAACGCGCCCTGCTCGAACCGCGCCCCGGCCGCACGGCCGACGAGGCGGCAGCGGAGGCGAGCCGCACCCTGCCCGCCCACACGGACCGACTGCGCGCCGCGGCACGGGACTTCGACGACATCACGTACGGCGGCCGGGCCGGCGACCCGCGCGGATACCAGCGACTCACCGAGCTCGACCGCGACGTGGAGCGCACCAGGCCCGTGCTCACGGACAGCACCCACAGCACGGACCGGAGCACGACCAGCGACAGCCGCCAGGGGGCCGCCTCATGACCGAGGCCGCCCTCGCGTCCGCCCCCGCCTCCACCTCCACTTCGCCCACCGCCCGCCGGCTGTGGACCCGCTCGCGCGGAATCGTCCTCGCGTTCGTCGTCCTGCTGGCGGCCGCCCTCGTGATAGCCGCGGTCCGCTCGGACGCCCGCCACGGCCTCCTCGACCCACGCTCCGCCGACCCCTCCGGCAGTCGAGCCGTCGCCGAACTCCTCGCAGAGCAGGGGGTCTCCACGCGTGTGGTCACCACCCTCGACAGGGCCCGCGCCTCGGCAGGATCCGACACCACCCTGCTGATCGCCGCCCCCGACCTGCTGACCGAGCGTCAGCAGACGCTCCTGCGCACGGCGACGGAACGATCCGACGGCCGTACGGTCCTGATCTCCCCCGGACCGCCCTCCGTCGGCACCCTCGTCCCAGGAGTCACCGCCGACCCCGCGGTCAGCTTCGATTCGACGCTCTCCCCAGACTGCGCCCTTCCCGCCGCCCGGCGAGCGGGCAGCGCGGACACGGGCGGCATCCGCTACACCACCGGCGACCCGGGCACCGACGCCTGCTACCCCAGCGAGGGCCTGCCCACGCTCCTGCGCGTACCGGCACCCTCCGGGGGCGGCGACACCGTCGTGCTCGGCGCCCCCGACATCCTCTACAACGACCACCTCGACGAGCAGGGCAACGCCTCGCTCGCTCTCCAACTCCTCGGCTCCCGCGCCCATCTGGTCTGGTATCTCCCCTCGCTCTCCGACGACTCGGCCACCGACACGGGCACCCAGAGCTTCCTCGACCTGCTCCCCTCCGGCTGGCTCTGGGGCACACTGCAGCTCTTCATCGCGGCGGTCCTGGCCGCGCTCTGGCGGGCACGCCGCATGGGCCCCCTCGTACCCGAACGGCTTCCCGTCGCGATCCGCGCCTCCGAGACCACCGAAGGCCGCGCCCGGCTCTACCGCAAGGTCAACGCCCGCGACCGCGCTGCCGCCGCTCTGCGCTCCACCACCCGCACGCGCCTCGCCCCCCTCGTCGGTGTGTCCCCGGCCCAGGCGCACGCGCCCGAAGCCCTGCTCCCCGCCCTGTCAGCCCGCCTCGACGGCGACGGGCAGGCCCTGCTCCCGCTCCTGTTCGGGCCGCCACCCCGCGACGACGCGGCCCTCGTCTCCCTCTCCGACCAACTCGACGCCCTCGAAAGAGAGGTACGCATTTCATGATGGACCCGACCACTGACAACGCCGGATACGCCGGGTACTCCGGGGCTGCGGACACCGCCCGCTCCTCCCTGGAAGCCCTGCGCACCGAGATCGCCAAAGCCGTGGTCGGCCAGGACCCCGCTGTGACCGGCCTCGTCGTCGCCCTCCTGTGCCGCGGACACGTTCTCCTCGAAGGAGTCCCCGGGGTGGCCAAAACGTTGCTCGTCCGCGCGCTCGCGTCCGCACTGGAACTCGACACCAAGCGTGTCCAGTTCACCCCCGACCTCATGCCGAGCGACATCACCGGCTCGCTCGTCTACGACGCCCGCACGGCCGAGTTCTCCTTCCAGCCCGGCCCGGTCTTCACCAACCTCCTGCTCGCCGACGAGATCAACCGCACGCCGCCCAAGACCCAGGCGTCGCTGCTGGAGGCGATGGAGGAGCGCCAGGTCACCGTCGACGGCACGCCCCGGCCGCTCCCCGAGCCCTTCCTGGTCGCCGCGACCCAGAACCCGGTCGAGTACGAGGGAACGTATCCGCTCCCCGAGGCCCAACTGGACCGCTTCCTACTCAAACTGACGATCCCTCTGCCCTCCCGCCAGGACGAGATCGACGTACTCACGCGCCATGCCGACGGCTTCAACCCGCGCGACCTGCGCGCGGCCGGCCTGCGACCCGTGGCCGGCCCCGCCGATCTCGAAGCCGCCCGCACCGCGGTCGCCAAGACAGCGGTCTCCCCAGAGATCACCGGGTACGTCGTCGACCTCTGCCGCGCCACCCGCGAATCGCCTTCGCTCACCCTCGGCGTCTCCCCCCGCGGCGCGACCGCCCTGCTCGCCACGGCCCGTGCCTGGGCCTGGCTGACCGGCCGCGACTACGTCATCCCCGACGACGTCAAAGCCCTGGCCCTGCCCACGCTCCGCCACCGCGTCCAACTCCGCCCCGAGGCCGAGATGGAGGGCGTCACGGCCGACTCGGTCATCAACGCGATCCTCGCCCACGTCCCCGTCCCCCGCTGATGGCACTCACCGGACGCGCCGCTCTCCTCGCGGCCCTCGGCGCGCTCCCCGTCGGCATCTGGGGCCCGAGCTGGACCGGCATCCTCGCCGTGAACGCCCCCCTGGCCCTGGCCTGTGCCTGCGACGCCGTCCTCGCGGCCCCCGTGCGACGCCTCGGCCTGACCCGTGCCGGCGACACCTCGGTACGCCTCGGCGAGTCCGCCGACGTCACCCTCACCGTCACCAACCCCTCCGGCCGCCTCCTGCGCGCACACCTCCGCGACGCCTGGCCGCCCAGCAGTTGGGAACCCGGCACCGAGGTCGACGCCTCCCGTCACCGCTTGAGCGTCCCCGCCGGGGAACGCCGCCGTCTGACGACGCGTCTGCGCCCCACGCGCCGCGGCGACCGCCGGGCCGACCGCGTCACCATCCGCTCGTTCGGCCCCCTCGGCCTGTTCTCCCGTCAGGGCAGCCACGAAGTCCCCTGGACCGTACGCGTCCTGCCCCCCTTCACCAGCAGGAAGCATCTGCCTTCCAAACTGGCCCGGCTCCGCGAACTCGACGGCCGCACCAGCGTGCTGACACGCGGTGAGGGCACGGAGTTCGACAGCCTGCGCGAGTACGTCCCCGGCGACGACACCCGTTCCATCGACTGGCGCGCGACAGCCCGCAGGTCGACGGTCGCCGTACGCACCTGGCGTCCCGAGCGCGACCGTCACATCCTTCTGGTCCTCGACACGGGCCGCACCTCCGCGGGCCGTGTCGGAGACACCCCCCGCCTCGACGCCTCCCTGGACGCGGCTCTGCTCCTCGCTGCCCTGGCCTCCCGCGCGGGCGACCGCGTGGACCTCCTGGCCTACGACCGCCGGGTGCGGGCCCTCGTCCAGGGCCGCGCGGCAGGCGATGTCCTTCCGTCCCTGGTCAACGCGATGGCCGACCTGGAGCCCGAGCTCGTCGAGACGGACGCCCGCGGTCTGGCCGCCACGGCCCTGCGTACGGCCCCGCGGCGATCCTTGATCGTGCTCCTGACCAGCCTCGACGCGGCCCCCGTGGACGAGGGTCTGCTCCCCGTACTCTCCGGCCTCACTCAGCGCCATACGGTCCTGCTGGCATCGGTCGCGGACCCGCACATCGCCCGGATGGCGAAGGCCCGCGGAGACATCGACTCGGTTTACGAGGCAGCGGCCGCGGCTCAGGCCGAGGCTGGGCGTCACCGCACGGCAGAGCAGTTGCGCCGGCGCGGAGTCACCGTCGTCGACGCGACCCCGGACGACCTGGCGCCGGCTCTCGCGGACGCCTATCTGGCCTTGAAGGCCGCAGGCCGCTTGTAGAAGAAGGGGGAAGAACCCGGGGAGCATGAATTGACTCGCCCCCTGGGCGAGTTCGGGTGAAAGGCCTGAGGACATTACCTCTGTCCGCCCTGACCCCTAAACGCAGAAAACCCCCGTGACCGGTTTCCCGGTACGGGGGTTTTCTTCAAAATTTGTTCGGCGGCGTCCTACTCTCCCACAGGGTCCCCCCTGCAGTACCATCGGCGCTGTGAGGCTTAGCTTCCGGGTTCGGAATGTAACCGGGCGTTTCCCTCACGCTATGACCACCGAAACACTATGAAACTGTCAACCGGAGCCGTGGCATAGCTACGACGGTTGTTCGTGGTTTCAGAACCAACACAGTGGACGCGAGCAACTGAGGACAAGCCCTCGGCCTATTAGTACCAGTCACCTCCAGCGGTTGCCCGCCTTCCAGATCTGGCCTATCAACCCAGTCGTCTACTGGGAGCCTTAACCCCTCAAAGGGGGTGGGAATACTCATCTCGAAGCAGGCTTCCCGCTTAGATGCTTTCAGCGGTTATCCCTCCCGAACGTAGCCAACCAGCCATGCCCTTGGCAGGACAACTGGCACACCAGAGGTTCGTCCGTCCCGGTCCTCTCGTACTAGGGACAGCCCTTCTCAATATTCCTACGCGCACAGCGGATAGGGACCGAACTGTCTCACGACGTTCTAAACCCAGCTCGCGTACCGCTTTAATGGGCGAACAGCCCAACCCTTGGGACCGACTCCAGCCCCAGGATGCGACGAGCCGACATCGAGGTGCCAAACCATCCCGTCGATATGGACTCTTGGGGAAGATCAGCCTGTTATCCCCGGGGTACCTTTTATCCGTTGAGCGACGGCGCTTCCACAAGCCACCGCCGGATCACTAGTCCCGACTTTCGTCCCTGCTCGACCCGTCGGTCTCACAGTCAAGCTCCCTTGTGCACTTACACTCAACACCTGATTGCCAACCAGGCTGAGGGAACCTTTGGGCGCCTCCGTTACTCTTTAGGAGGCAACCGCCCCAGTTAAACTACCCATCAGACACTGTCCCTGATCCGGATCACGGACCCAGGTTAGACATCCAGCACGACCAGAGTGGTATTTCAACGGCGACTCCACACGGGCTGGCGCCCGCACTTCACAGTCTCCCACCTATCCTACACAAGCCGAACCGAACACCAATATCAAACTGTAGTAAAGGTCCCGGGGTCTTTCCGTCCTGCTGCGCGAAACGAGCATCTTTACTCGTAGTGCAATTTCACCGGGCCTATGGTTGAGACAGTCGAGAAGTCGTTACGCCATTCGTGCAGGTCGGAACTTACCCGACAAGGAATTTCGCTACCTTAGGATGGTTATAGTTACCACCGCCGTTTACTGGCGCTTAAGTTCTCAGCTTCGCCACCCCGAAGAGTGACTAACCGGTCCCCTTAACGTTCCAGCACCGGGCAGGCGTCAGTCCGTATACATCGCCTTACGGCTTCGCACGGACCTGTGTTTTTAGTAAACAGTCGCTTCTCGCTGGTCTCTGCGGCCACCCCCAGCTCACCGAGTAAATCGGATCACCAGTGATGGCCCCCTTCTCCCGAAGTTACGGGGGCATTTTGCCGAGTTCCTTAACCATAGTTCACCCGAACGCCTCGGTATTCTCTACCTGACCACCTGAGTCGGTTTAGGGTACGGGCCGCCATGAAACTCGCTAGAGGCTTTTCTCGACAGCATAGGATCATCCACTTCACCACAATCGGCTCGGCATCAGGTCTCAGCCTTAATGTGTGACGGATTTGCCTATCACACGGCCTACACCCTTACCCCGGGACAACCACCGCCCGGGATGGACTACCTTCCTGCGTCACCCCATCACTCACCTACTACAGGTCTGGACCGTCGGCTCCACCACTCCCCCTTGCCCGAAGGCTCCGGGGCGGCTTCACGGACTTAGCATCGCCTGGTTCAATGTTTGACGCTTCACAGCGGGTACCGGAATATCAACCGGTTATCCATCGACTACGCCTGTCGGCCTCGCCTTAGGTCCCGACTTACCCTGGGCAGATCAGCTTGACCCAGGAACCCTTAGTCAATCGGCGCACACGTTTCTCACGTGTGTATCGCTACTCATGCCTGCATTCTCACTCGTGAACCGTCCACCACTGCCTTCCGGCGCGGCTTCACCCGGCACACGACGCTCCCCTACCCATCACAGCGGGCGTTGGCCCTATTGCTGCAATGACACGACTTCGGCGGTACGCTTGAGCCCCGCTACATTGTCGGCGCGGAATCACTAGACCAGTGAGCTATTACGCACTCTTTCAAGGGTGGCTGCTTCTAAGCCAACCTCCTGGTTGTCTGTGCGACTCCACATCCTTTCCCACTTAGCGTACGCTTAGGGGCCTTAGTCGATGCTCTGGGCTGTTTCCCTCTCGACCATGGAGCTTATCCCCCACAGTCTCACTGCCGCGCTCTCACTTACCGGCATTCGGAGTTTGGCTAAGGTCAGTAACCCGGTAGGGCCCATCGCCTATCCAGTGCTCTACCTCCGGCAAGAAACACACGACGCTGCACCTAAATGCATTTCGGGGAGAACCAGCTATCACGGAGTTTGATTGGCCTTTCACCCCTAACCACAGGTCATCCCCCAGGTTTTCAACCCTGGTGGGTTCGGTCCTCCACGACCTCTTACAGCCGCTTCAACCTGCCCATGGCTAGATCACTCCGCTTCGGGTCTTGAGCGCGCTACTGAATCGCCCTATTCGGACTCGCTTTCGCTACGGCTTCCCCACACGGGTTAACCTCGCAACGCACCGCAAACTCGCAGGCTCATTCTTCAAAAGGCACGCAGTCACGACGCACTGAGTAAACTCAATGCGCGACGCTCCCACGGCTTGTAGGCACACGGTTTCAGGTACTATTTCACTCCGCTCCCGCGGTACTTTTCACCATTCCCTCACGGTACTATCCGCTATCGGTCACCAGGGAATATTTAGGCTTAGCGGGTGGTCCCGCCAGATTCACACGGGATTTCTCGGGCCCCGTGCTACTTGGGTGTCTCTCAAACGAGCCGTTGATGTTTCGACTACGGGGGTCTTACCCTCTACGCCGGACCTTTCGCATGTCCTTCGCCTACATCAACGGTTTCTGACTCGTCTCACAGCCGGCAGACTGTGAAAGAGAGATCCCACAACCCCTTGCATGCAACCCCTGCCGGGTCTCACACATACAAGGTTTGGCCTCATCCGGTTTCGCTCGCCACTACTCCCGGAATCACGGTTGTTTTCTCTTCCTGCGGGTACTGAGATGTTTCACTTCCCCGCGTTCCCTCCACATACCCTATGTGTTCAGGTATGGGTGACAGCCCATGACGACTGCCGGGTTTCCCCATTCGGAAACCCCCGGATCAAAGCCTGGTTGACGGCTCCCCGGGGACTATCGTGGCCTCCCACGTCCTTCATCGGTTCCTGGTGCCAAGGCATCCACCGTGCGCCCTTAAAAACTTGGCCACAGATGCTCGCGTCCACTGTGCAGTTCTCAAACAACGACCAACCACCCATCACCCTGCCCGGAGGCAAGTTCACTGGGGCCGGCACTGAAGGCAGCCTTCCGGCCGTACCTTCAGACACCCAACAGCGTGCCCGACCCTCTTCCTGCTTCCCTCATTCTTTCCACGCCCCGAAGGACAGTACTGGAAGGAGAAGACAGTCAAGAGTGCCGAATAATCAACGTTCCACCCATGAGCAACCACCGTCGAACGTGTGCCGACGTAATGGCCCTGGACCACCAAGCAAGCTTGGCGGCCTAGATGCTCCTTAGAAAGGAGGTGATCCAGCCGCACCTTCCGGTACGGCTACCTTGTTACGACTTCGTCCCAATCGCCAGTCCCACCTTCGACAGCTCCCTCCCACAAGGGGTTGGGCCACCGGCTTCGGGTGTTACCGACTTTCGTGACGTGACGGGCGGTGTGTACAAGGCCCGGGAACGTATTCACCGCAGCAATGCTGATCTGCGATTACTAGCAACTCCGACTTCATGGGGTCGAGTTGCAGACCCCAATCCGAACTGAGACAGGCTTTTTGAGATTCGCTCCGCCTCGCGGCTTCGCAGCTCTTTGTACCTGCCATTGTAGCACGTGTGCAGCCCAAGACATAAGGGGCATGATGACTTGACGTCGTCCCCACCTTCCTCCGAGTTGACCCCGGCAGTCTCCTGTGAGTCCCCATCACCCCGAAGGGCATGCTGGCAACACAGAACAAGGGTTGCGCTCGTTGCGGGACTTAACCCAACATCTCACGACACGAGCTGACGACAGCCATGCACCACCTGTACACCGACCACAAGGGGGGCACTATCTCTAATGCTTTCCGGTGTATGTCAAGCCTTGGTAAGGTTCTTCGCGTTGCGTCGAATTAAGCCACATGCTCCGCTGCTTGTGCGGGCCCCCGTCAATTCCTTTGAGTTTTAGCCTTGCGGCCGTACTCCCCAGGCGGGGAACTTAATGCGTTAGCTGCGGCACCGACGACGTGGAATGTCGCCAACACCTAGTTCCCACCGTTTACGGCGTGGACTACCAGGGTATCTAATCCTGTTCGCTCCCCACGCTTTCGCTCCTCAGCGTCAGTAATGGCCCAGAGATCCGCCTTCGCCACCGGTGTTCCTCCTGATATCTGCGCATTTCACCGCTACACCAGGAATTCCGATCTCCCCTACCACACTCTAGCTAGCCCGTATCGAATGCAGACCCGGGGTTAAGCCCCGGGCTTTCACACCCGACGTGACAAGCCGCCTACGAGCTCTTTACGCCCAATAATTCCGGACAACGCTTGCGCCCTACGTATTACCGCGGCTGCTGGCACGTAGTTAGCCGGCGCTTCTTCTGCAGGTACCGTCACTTTCGCTTCTTCCCTGCTGAAAGAGGTTTACAACCCGAAGGCCGTCATCCCTCACGCGGCGTCGCTGCATCAGGCTTTCGCCCATTGTGCAATATTCCCCACTGCTGCCTCCCGTAGGAGTCTGGGCCGTGTCTCAGTCCCAGTGTGGCCGGTCGCCCTCTCAGGCCGGCTACCCGTCGTCGCCTTGGTGAGCCACTACCTCACCAACAAGCTGATAGGCCGCGGGCTCATCCTTCACCGCCGGAGCTTTTAACCCCCGCCCATGCAGGCAGGAGTGTTATCCGGTATTAGACCCCGTTTCCAGGGCTTGTCCCAGAGTGAAGGGCAGATTGCCCACGTGTTACTCACCCGTTCGCCACTAATCCCCACCGAAGTGGTTCATCGTTCGACTTGCATGTGTTAAGCACGCCGCCAGCGTTCGTCCTGAGCCAGGATCAAACTCTCCGTGAATGTTTACCGGTAATCCGGTGAAACATCATGAGAGCGGAACCGGAGGGAGGAATAATCCCTTCGGTTCACAGCGTCCTCGCTGATGCGCCTACCGGAACAATGCCCGGCAGGACTTTTTCAAAGGAACCTCGTCCCGACCGATCGGCCGGAGACGGGGTATCAACAAATCTGGCGTTGATTTTTGGCACGCTGTTGAGTTCTCAAGGAACGGACGCTTCCTTTGTACTCACCCTCTCGGGCTTTCCTCCGGGCGCTTCCCTTCGGTCTTGCGTTTCCGACTCTATCAGACCGTTTCCGTATCCGATTTCCTCGGTGCTTTCCAGGTTCCCGCTTCCGCGTTTCCCTTTCCGGCGAGTCCGACTCTATCAGATCCTTTCGGGCCTGATTTCCTCGGTGCTTTCCAGGTAATCCGCTTTCGCGTTTCTCTTTCCAGCGGCTCCGACTTTATCAGAATCTGTGGGCCGGATTGACCGGCAACCATTTCTGAATCATCAGGAGGGGCTTCTTCTGAATCGACGTGTCGATTGCTTTGAGAAGCGAGCAGACTCTAACCGCTGCCACCGGACGTGTCCAGTTCTAGGCAACTGTTCGAATCTACCTCCCCCGTCGACCCGTGTCAATGGGTTCTCTGGGGCAAAGAGGAGACTAGCAGGTCAGCGGGTGTGCACGCACATCAGGCGGCCGTCGGAAGAGTGGCGCTTCGCTCGGATGCTGAGACGTCGCCGGTCTCGCCGGAGCGTGCCGCGCGACCGCCGAGGACATAGACGTACACGAGAAAGGCCAGTTCAGCCGCGATTCCTATGCCGATTCGGGCCCAGGTGGGAAGACCCGACGGGGTGACGAAGCCTTCGATGGCCCCCGAGACGAAGAGGATGAGCGCCAGGCCTATGGCCATGCCCAGCGCGGCGCGGCCCTCTTCGGCGAGGGCTGCGCGACGGGATCGCGGGCCCGGATCGATCACGGTCCAGCCCAGTCGCAGTCCCGTGCCCGCGGCGACGAAGACAGCGGTCAGTTCCAGCAGGCCGTGCGGGAGGACGAGTCCCAGGAAGGTGTCGAGGCGGCCGGCCGATGACATCAGGCCGATGCCGGCACCCAGGTTGAGCATGTTCTCGAAGAGGACCCACAGGACCGGAATGCCCAGGAAGACACCCAGGACCAGGCACATCGCCGCGGCTTCGGCGTTGTTCGTCCACACCTGGGCGGCGAAGGCGGCCGCGGGATGGCTGGAGTAGTAGGTCTCGTACTCGCCACCGGGACGGGTGAGGGTCCGCAGTTCGCTGGGAGCCGCGATGGAGGCCTGCACCTCTGGATGGGTGCCGATCCACCACCCGAGGAGGGCGGCTATCGCGGTGGAGAGGAGCGCCGTGGGCACCCACCAGTGGCGGGAGCGGTAGACCGCTGCCGGGAAACCGTGCGTGAGGAAGCGGGTGACATCGCGCCAGGAGGCCCGGCGGGTGCCGGTCACGGCACTGCGCGCGCGTGCCACGAGTTGACTGAGGCGCCCGGTGAGCTGGGGATCCGGCGCACTGGACTGGATCAGCGAGAGATGGGTGGCGGTTCGCTGGTAGAGGGTGACGAGTTCGTCGGCCTCGGCTCCGGTGAGCCGGCGTCGGCGCCTCAGCAGGGCGTCGAGTCTGTCCCATTCGGCTCGGTGGGCGGAGACGAAGACATCGAGGTCCATCGGTTTGCCTGCTCCTCGGATGCTCGTCGGCTGCTCATCGTGGATGTCAGGTTGTCGTACTGAGGCACGATGTGCCCTCAGCTTGGCAGACTGGCGGTTCTCGGGGCAGGTCAGGGGAAGGACGGCGCACGTGAGTGAGCTAGTGACGGGCGAGGCGGTGGCGCTGGAGCTGCGCCCCGCGAAACTGCCGAGCCGGGCTCTTGCCGTGCTCCTCGACCTGGTCGTGACGCTGGCGGTCTACATCATCGTGACCATCGGTCTGGTCGCCTCGACTGCCGCCTTGGACGACGCGGCGCAGACAGCTCTCTCGATCGCGAGTTTCCTTCTTGTACTGGTCGGCGGCCCCATCGCGGTGGAGACGCTCAGTCACGGCCGGTCTTTGGGGAAGCTGGCGTTCGGGCTGCGGGTGGTCCGGGACGACGGCGGACCGATCCGGTTCCGGCACGCGCTGGTGCGCGGGGCCGTGGGCGTGGTCGAGATTCTGATGACGTTCGGCATCGTCGCGTGTGTCGCCTCGCTGGTGTCGGAGCGCGGGCGGCGGCTCGGCGACGTGTTCGCGGGGACGCTTGTCGTGCGGGAGCGGATTCCGGTGGGGCGTATGCCGTACGTTCCCGCGCCGCCGCCCTGGCTGGCGGGGCGCTTCGCCGAACTCGACCTGTCCGCCGTACCGGACGGGCTGTGGCTGGCCGTCCGCCAGTACCTGACGCGGATGCAGCAGCTGGATCCGCAGGTCGGTGGGGCGATGGCGGAACGGCTCGCCGCGGATCTCGCCGCCCGTACCGGGGCTCCGGCGCCTCAGGGGGTGCCGGCGGGCGCGTATCTGGCGGCGGTGGTGCAGGAGCGGCAGACTCGGGAGGCTCGTCGGGCGTTCGGTGGAGCTCCGGGCGTTTTCCCCGCGGCACCCGGGTTCGGCGGCGGCCCCTACCCGCCGAGCCCCGCCGGGTATCCGGTCGCGGTTCAGGGGCCCGCGTCCCCTCGGCCTGCGCCGCCCCAGGTCGATCCCGTCGGTCCGGCGGAGCAGGCCGGCCTGAGGGAGCGCCCCTCCACCGGTTTCGCGCCGCCCGCGTAACCGCCCCGCCACCGGCTCGGCGCCCTCCCTGACCGGACCGCATCGCTGAGCCGCCGTCAGGCGAACACCGACGGCGGTGATTCGAGGTGCTCCAGTTCGATGCCGGGGGCCGCGAGGACCACGTCTCCCGCGATGTGCACGGCGTGCTGTTCCCCGGTGTCCAGCGCTGTGACCTGGTATTCGTCCACGGTCAGCGGGCCGTTGTCAGTGGCGTGTGTTTCGCTTGCGATCAAGGCCCAGGACTGGTCGAGGGTGCGCGGGGCGAGGACCGGACCGGTGAAGGCGACGAGGCGTACGCGGGTCGCAGGGGCGGCGGCGGAAGGGGTGAGGCGAAGGAGACGGGCGGTGGCGACGAGGAACGCGGGAGAGGTCCCGGTGAAGGCGTGGGCGGGCACGTTGCCTTCGGTGGCCTCGGTGCCGGTGGGGTCGGTGCGGACCCAGGTCACGCCGTCGAGTGCCGCGCCGCGCACCTGCCAGTCCGCCGCGTGCAGTTCGAGGCGGATGGGGCGGCCGAGTTCGTCGAGGGCGAGGTCGACCGAGCCGGTGACGGTTCCCTTTCCCGGCCGGGGAAGGCCGTCGGGCCCGGTGCCGGACGGGGTGGTGAGCTGGGAGACATAGCGCCAGCCGGAGGGGCCGGGCGCGCAGTGGAAGTGTTCGTCGGCGAGGGGGGTGTGATCGTGCGGGTCATGGAGCGAATAACGGCCGCGGGGCATGGGCGTTCAGGTCCTCATCGGGGACAGGCCCCCGCCGGGACGGCGAGGGCCTGCTGACATCCGGACGCCGAGCGGTGGTACCGCTGCTCGGCGGGCGTGCTCAGTAGCGGTAGTGGTCCGACTTGTACGGGCCGTCGACCTCGACACCGATGTACGAGGCCTGCTCGGGGCGGAGCGTCGTCAGCTTCACGCCGAGCGCGTCGAGGTGGAGACGGGCGACCTTCTCGTCGAGGTGCTTGGGAAGCACGTAGACGTCGGTCGGGTACTCCTCGGGCTTCGTGAACAGCTCGATCTGGGCCAGGGTCTGGTCCGCGAACGAGTTGGACATCACGAACGACGGGTGGCCGGTCGCGTTGCCCAGGTTCAGCAGGCGGCCCTCGGACAGCACGATGATGACCTTGCCGTCGGGGAACTTCCAGGTGTGGACCTGGGGCTTGACCTCGTCCTTGACGATGCCGGGGATCTTGGCGAGGCCGGCCATGTCGATCTCGTTGTCGAAGTGACCGATGTTGCCGACGATCGCCTGGTGCTTCATCTTGGCCATGTCCGCGGCCATGATGATGTCCTTGTTGCCCGTCGTGGTGACGAAGATGTCGGCCTTGTCGACGACCTCGTCGAGGGTCGTGACCTGGTAGCCGTCCATCGCCGCCTGCAGGGCGCAGATCGGGTCGATCTCGGTGATGATCACGCGGGCGCCCTGGCCGCGCAGGGACTCCGCGCAGCCCTTGCCCACGTCGCCGTAGCCGCAGACGACGACGGTCTTGCCGCCGATGAGGGTGTCGGTGGCGCGGTTGATGCCGTCGATCAGGGAGTGGCGGCAGCCGTACTTGTTGTCGAACTTCGACTTGGTGACGGCGTCGTTCACGTTGATCGCCGGGAACAGCAGGGTGCCTTCGCGGTACATCTCGTACAGGCGGTGGACGCCGGTCGTGGTCTCCTCGGTCACGCCGCGGATCTCCGAAGCGAGCTGGGTCCACTTCTGCGAGCCGTCCGTGATGGTGCGGTGCAGGAGTTCGAGGACGACGCGGTGCTCGTCGGACTCGGCGGTGTCGACCGAGGGGACCTTGCCGTCCTTCTCGTACTCGACGCCGTTGTGGACGAGCATGGTGGCGTCACCACCGTCGTCCAGGATCATGTTCGGGCCGCCGGTGGGGGTGTTCGGCCAGGTCAGCGCCTGCTCCGTGCACCACCAGTACTCCTCCAGGGTCTCGCCCTTCCAGGCGAAGACCGGGACGCCCTGCGGGTTCTCGGGCGTGCCGTTCGGGCCGACCGCGATGGCGGCGGCGGCGTGGTCCTGGGTGGAGAAGATGTTGCAGGAGGCCCAGCGGACCTCGGCGCCCAGGGCGACCAGGGTCTCGATGAGGACGGCGGTCTGCACCGTCATGTGCAGGGAGCCGGTGACGCGGGCGCCCGCGAGGGGCTGCGCCTCGGCGTACTCCCGGCGGATCGACATCAGGCCGGGCATCTCGTGCTCGGCGAGGGTGATCTCCTTGCGGCCGAAGGCGGCCAGGGAGAGGTCGGCGACCTTGAAGTCCTGTCGGTTGTCGACAGTCGTCATACGAGCTGCTCCTCGGAATCGGGGGCGAGGTGGGTAGGGCTGTTCTGCGCGGCGGCCGGCACGAACGCGTGCCCGGTCAGGGCACGGACGTGCGCGGTCAGGGCACAGCTGTGCCCGGTGCGCGCAGCGCAGTCCGTCGGAGGCCCTCTCTCCCTCGGCCGGTCCGCGGTGGGACCGCCCGACCGCCATCAGCAGCGACGTCTGGCTCGGTCACCAAGCTACACCGGTGGGCCTGTCCCTCCCCAGTCCACCTCGGGTCGGAACGGGGCCGGGAGGCCCCCGCGAGGCCGTTCACGGAACGGGTGGTGCCCGAGTTGCCGGCGTGGGCGGCGGCCCGGACCTGGACGGGAGGGTCGTACGGCCGGAGCCGGCGGCCGAGTCGGAGAGCGGAACGGGACGGCAGAGCCGAACGGTGGGCTGTACGTCACCGGGGCCCGGCCGAGATCTCGGCCGGGCCCCGGTGACGTACGAAGCGGGTGGTGTCAGTGGTCGGCCGGTGACTGCGTCGGTCCGCCGGGGGTCGCCCTGGGATCCGGGCCCTTGGCCGCCTCGGCCTCGCTGTAGATGTCCGGCTCCAGGTAGATCACCCGGGCGATCGGGACGGCGGCGCGGATGCGGGACTCGGCGGCGTCGATCGCGGTGGCGACCTGGGCGGCCGTGTCGTCGTGCTGGACGGCGATCTTCGCGGCGACCAGCAGTTCCTCGGGGCCCAGGTGGAGCGTGCGCATGTGGATGATGCCGGTGACGGTGTCGCCGTCGACCATCGCCGCCTCGATCTTCTCGGTGTCCTCGGGCCCGGCGGACTCGCCGAGCAGGAGCGACTTGGTCTCGGCGGCGAGCACCAGCGCGATCAGGATGAGCAGGACACCGATGCAGACCGTGCCGATGCCGTCCCAGACGCCGTTGTCGGTGAGCAGGGCGAGGCCGACGCCGCAGAGCGCGAGGACCAGACCGATGAGCGCGCCGAAGTCCTCCAGGAGGACGACCGGCAGTTCGGGGGCCTTGGCGCGGCGGATGAACTGGGACCAGGAGTGCGAGCCGCGCAGCTCGTTGGACTCCTTGATGGCCGTACGGAAGGAGAAGCCCTCGGCGATGATCGCGAAGATGAGGACGCCCACCGGCCAGTACCAGTGCTCGATCTGGTGCGGGTGCTTGATCTTCTCGTAGCCCTCGTAGACGGCGAACATGCCGCCGACCGAGAACAGGACGATCGAGACGAGGAAGGCGTAGATGTAGCGCTCGCGGCCGTAGCCGAACGGGTGTTGCGGGGTCGCCTCGCGCTGGGCCTTCTTGCCGCCGATCAGGAGCAGTGCCTGGTTGCCGGAGTCGGCGAGCGAGTGAACGCCCTCGGCGAGCATCGAGGAGGAGCCGCTGAACGCGAACGCCACGAACTTCGATACCGCGATCGCGAGGTTGGCGCCGAGTGCCGCCACGATCGCTTTGGTGCCGCCTGAAGCGCTCATCTGCTCCTGCTGTCCCTTCGTACGCCGCCCGGACCCCGTTCGTACCCTCGTACCCGGGTCCGGGGCTTTGCCCGCCCTTTGCGGTGGGCCATTCTTGCAGCCCGGTCCGCAGGCGACGCGCCTCAGGTCGGTGCGGTCGTCCCGTCAGGCCACCACTGTCGCACGGAAGATCGTGCCGTAACCGGACACTTCGGCCTTTTCGCCGGCCGGTACGAAGACCGATGCTCCGGGGGTCAGGTCGATGCCGTCGGCGCGCAGGGATCCCGAGGTGCAGAGCAGGATCTGCGGGGTCTCGCGGGTGAGGTCGCGCGGGGCGGCGCCCTCGGCGACGACGTACCGGGAGAGGCGGAACTCGTCGATGGGGGTCGCGTAGACCTCTTCGCCGTCGGGGGACGCCTCCGGGCGCAGGACGCCGGGGTCGGCCGCCTCGAAGCGGACCACGCGCAGGAGTTCGGGGACGTCGACGTGCTTGGGCGTCAGGCCGCAGCGCAGGACGTTGTCGCTGTTGGCCATGATCTCGACGCCGAGGCCGTTCAGGTACGCGTGCGGGATGCCCGCGCCGAGGAACAGGGCCTCGCCGGGCTGGAGTCGGACATGGTTCAGGAGCATCGCGGCGATGACGCCGGGGTCGCCCGGGTAGTGGTGGGCGAGGTCGGCGTACGGGGCGTAGGCGCCGCCGAGCCGGTCGCAGGCCGCGGTGGTCTCGGTGACCGTACGGGCCATGTCGTCGGGGTCGGCGCTCAGCACCGCCGTGAGGACCTCGCGCAGCGCCGCCTCCTCGGGGTGGGCGCGCAGCAGGTCGACGTACGGCTTGAGGGAGTCGACGTCGAGGGCGGCGAGGAGTGCGGCGGTCTCCTCGGGGGCGCGGAAGCCGCACAGGCCGTCGAACTCGGTGAGGGCGCAGATCAGTTCGGGCTTGTGGTTGGCGTCCTTGTAGTTGCGGTGCGGGGCGTCGATCGGGACACCCCGGCGCTCCTCGTCCTCGTAACCCTCCCGGGCCTGTTCGAGGTCGGGGTGCACCTGGACGGAGAGGGGAGCTCCGGCGGCGAGGAGTTTCAGGAGGAACGGCAGGCGGGGGCCGAACTTGGCGACGGAGGCGCGGCCGAGTTCCTTCTCCGGGTCCTCGGCGACGACCTCGTCGAGCGGACCGCGCCCGGTGCGCGAGGGAGCGCCCGGGTGGGCGCCCATCCACATCTCCGCCTGCGGTTCGCCGGTCGGTTCCACGCCGAGCAGCCCCGGGATGGCGGTGGTCGAACCCCAGGCGTAGGGGCGGACGGTGTTGTCGAGGCGGTCCATCGGCGTCTTGTTCTCCATACGTGCGCTGCTGGGCCCGCTCCGTGCGGGCGCTGTCCGGGACGCGTGCGTCAGGGCCGGCCGCGGGGTCCGGCCGCGACGGACACCTGCCGCGGGGTCCCGCCCAAGATCAGGCCCCCGAAGCGAGCGCCAGGTAAACGGCGGCGAAATCCGTGATGGCGATCAGCTCGGCGAGGGTTTCCAGTTCGCCGCCCTCCTCGGGTTCGAGCTCGCTGATCGCGGTGTCGTGGCTGAGGGCCAGTTCGCGGGCGGCGGGCGCGGCGCTGATCCCGCCGATCGGACGGTCACGGAGCAGCACCACGCGCGCGTGCAGGGCCTGCGCCTCCTCGACGCGGTCCCGGAAGAAGTCGTCGGGGTCCGCGCCGGCGGCGAGGGCGCCCGCGAGCAGCACGCTGTGCGAGGCGAGCGCCTCGGGGAGTTCGGCGGTGAGCGCGGGGCGGCCGGCGAGTTCGGCGAGCGCGGCGGTGAACCGGCGGCCGGCCGGACCGGCCGAGGTGCCCTCGGTCCAGATCACCGGGAGCGCCTCGGCCAGCTCGACGGCGAGTGTCTTGGCGGGATTGCTGTAGGCCGCGATGGCGGGCCCGCAGCGCTCGGCGACGCGGTCGAGCCGGTCGGCGACCTTCTGCAGGGCTTCCGGCGGGGCCGAGACCAGTCCGGTGCGGTCGAGGAGGACGAGCAGCGGGGTGAGCAGCGCCCACAGCACGCCGGGGGCCGAGGCCGCCAGGGGCTGGTCCTGGTCGTACGGGGCGGTCGCCATCGGTACGAAGAGGCCGTGGCTGCCCTCCACCCATTCGGCGAGGGGGGAGCCGACGGGGGCCACGGCGGCGACGGTGCTGCCGCGCCGGTAGGCCTGCTCGATGAGCAGTTCCAGGCCGGGCTCGCTGCCGTCGGGGGTGGCGATCAGCAGGAGGTCGACGGGGCCCGCCCAGCCGGGCAGGTCCCAGCGCAGGGCTCCCCCGGCGGGAGCGACGCCGGTGGGGGTGAGCCGGGTGAGGGGGCAGCTCGCTCCGGCGAGGGTGCCGAGCAGTTCGGCGACGCCGGTGGCGGCCATGCCGGGGCCCGCGATCAGGACGCCGCGCGGGCGGCCGTCCGGCTTGAGTTCGGGGATGCCGGCCTCGGTGGCGTGCCGGACCGCGGTGCGTACCCGGGCGCCCGCCTCGGCGGCGCCGCGGAGCAGGGCCCGCCGGTCGGCCCGGGTGAGCGCGTCGGGATCGTCGAGGAGCGATTCGTCGAGCATGGGGTCGGTTGCCTCCGATCGCCGGGGGGCACTTGCGCGGGTGCCGCCGGGCTCGCTTGCACGGGTCGCTCGCGCGAGGGGCCGAGCGGCGCTGGGTCGGACCGGGTACCGGCCGGGTGTGCGCCGGTCGCCGGTCGGGACGGCCGCGTCGCCGTCGTCCGTGCGGGCGGCGGCGCTGCCGCTTGTCGTCGGGTGTCGTGGCCTGCCGTCGGGCCTGCCGCGCCGTCGGGACGCCCGTGAGCGGGGGACGGCGCCGCCGGCGCCCCGCGCGCGGAGGTCGCGGCGCCGCGTGTCCGCCGGGCGGCCGCGTCGGTCAAGCGGGGCGGCGGGCCTCGTCGACCAGGAGTACGGGGATGCCGTCGCGGACCGGGTAGGCGAGGCCGCAGTCCGCTCCGGTGCAGATCAGCTCGGTCTCCTGCTCCTTGAGCGGGGCATGGCAGGCCGGGCAGGCGAGGATCTCCAGGAGGCCGGCTTCGAGCGGCATGGGGTGTCCTTCCGAAACGGTGGATGCGGCCTGGTCAGGGTACCGCTGCGGGAAGCCGGATGCCGGGGTGCGCCCACGGTTTCGTGAGGCGCGCGGAGCGGCTGTACGGGCGGCTGAGGCCCGTCTCCGGGTCCGTCACCGTGACTGCGTCCCTCCCCCGGCCGACCGGTCGGCCGGGGGACGGTGCCCGCGGGGTGCCGTGCCCGCCGGTGGTCGGCGGGTCGGCCCGTCGGCGGCCGACCGCCGGGCCGTTCCAGGTCGGCGGTATCGGGTCTCCGGTCCGGCCGTGCGGGGCTCAGCCTCTGATGATCTTCAGTACCTCGTCCCGCACCCGCGTCATCGTCGCCTCGTCGCGGGCCTCCGCGTTGAGCCGCAGGAGGGGCTCGGTGTTGGAGGGGCGGACGTTGAACCACGCGTCCTCGGCTGTGACCGTCAGACCGTCGAGCTCGTCGATGGTGACACCCTCGCGGCCCTCGTAGGCGGCCCTGACTGCGGCGAGGCGGGCGGCCTGGTCGTCGACGGTGGAGTTGATCTCGCCGGAGCCCGCGTAGCGGTCGTACTCGGCGACGAGCCCGGAGAGCGGGCCGTCCTGGCCGCCGAGGGCTGCGAGGACGTGGAGGGCGGCCAGCATGCCGGTGTCCGCGTTCCAGAAGTCGCGGAAGTAGTAGTGCGCGGAGTGCTCGCCGCCGAAGATCGCGCCGGAACTGGCCATCTCGGCCTTGATGAAGGAGTGGCCGACGCGGGTGCGGACCGGGGTGCCGCCGTGCTCGCGGACGACCTCCGGGACCGACCAGGAGGTGATGAGGTTGTGGATGACCGTGCCGCCACCGTGCTTGGCGAGTTCGCGGGCGGCGACCAGCGCGGTGATCGCGGACGGGGAGACCGGCTCGCCCCGCTCGTCGACGACGAAGCAGCGGTCGGCGTCGCCGTCGAAGGCGATGCCGAGGTCGGCGCCCTCCTCGCGCACACGCTTCTGGAGGTCCACGATGTTCGCCGGGTCGAGCGGGTTGGCCTCGTGGTTCGGGAAGGTGCCGTCCAGCTCGAAGTACATCGGGACGAGGTCGAGCGGCAGGCCGGAGAAGACGGTCGGGACGGTGTGTCCGCCCATGCCGTTGCCCGCGTCGACGACGACCTTCAGGGGGCGGATCGAGGTCAGGTCGACGAGCGAGCGGAGGTACGCCGCGTAGTCGTCCAACGTGTCCCGCTGCGTGATCGTTCCGGGTGCGGCGTCCGAGGCCGGGGCGCCGGAGTCGAGCCAGGACTCGGTGAGTTGGCGGATCTCGGAGAGTCCGGTGTCCTGGCCGACGGGGGCCGCGCCCGCCCGGCACATCTTGATGCCGTTGTACTGGGCCGGGTTGTGCGAGGCGGTGAACATGGCGCCGGGCAGGCCGAACGCGCCCGACGCGTAGTACAGCTGGTCCGTGGAGCACAGGCCGATCTCGGTCACGTCGACCCCGCGCGCCGCCGCACCGCGTGCGAAGGCGCGGGACAGTCCGGGCGACGACGGCCGCATGTCGTGCCCGATCACGATGGCGTCCGCTCCGGTCACCTGGACGAAGGCGGCACCGAACAGCTCGGCCAACGGCTCGTCCCACTGGTCCGGAACCACCCCGCGTACGTCATACGCCTTCACGAGCTGCGACAGATCAGCAGTCACGGCCAACCCTCCAGAAGTCCACTTCGGTCACCCCAAACTACCCGTCCGGGCTGGCAGCGGGCGGTGCCGAGCCCCAGTGGAGCGCATCCGTGACACGCGGAACAGCCCTTGTCACCGGGTGGAAACCCGCCCGACTCGGGGCAGTGTCGGGGACCGGACGCGGGCAGGTCCGGCGCTGTCCCGGCGCGGTGGGCGAGCCGTCCGGAAGCGCGACGCGGTGATGTCCGCCGCCGTCTCGGGGTTACAGCCGCGGCCGGTTCAGGGCGGCAGCCGGTTCAGGGCAGCATCCAGGAGAGGACCGGCGAGCTCTGTCCCGCAACGATCGGACACGTGACCAGGAGCGGGCCGAGGCTCCAGGGCAGCACCTTGCGCAGCAGGTCGCCCTCGCGGCCCGCGAGGCCGAGGCCGCGCAGGCGATGGTCAGGTTCTGTGGCGAGATCATCCTGCCGAGGACACCGCCCGAACTGTTGGCGGCGGCCAGGAGTTCGGGCGACAGTCCCGACTCCCGGGCGGCGCTCACCTGGAGGGCGCCGATCAGGGCGTACGGGGGTGCAGGCGCGCACGACTTCGGGGGCGGGTCCTGCTCGTCGGGTTCCTCGCTGCGCGCGCCGGTCGGTACCGATGCCCGTACGGACCCGGCGGCGGGCACGCGTGCGGCACGGCGACCAGGGCGGCGGCACTGGCCAAAGCGGCGCCGATGTCGGCGAGTTGCGCGGAGACGTAGTTCGAGGCGGCGAACTGGACGGCGGCGAAGGCCACTCCGCACGCCGGGGCGGGCAACCAGGTGTCCCGCAGTCCGCGCCCGCCGTCGACCAGGCCGACCAGGCCCAGCGGGACGACCGGCGCGAGCAGCGGGGTCTGCCGGCCCACCAGGGAGGCGACGGAGTCCATTGGCGGGCCGGTGACTTGGGCGAGGGTCGCGACCGGTGTTCCCGTCGCGCCGGAGGCGACCGGCGCGGTGCTGGCGACGAGCGCGACGACCACCGCGCGCACCGGGTCGAAGCCGAGCGCGACCAGCATCACCGAGCAGATCGCGACGGGTGCGCCGAAACCGGCGAGGGCCGCGGGCAGCGCGCCGAAGCAGAACGCGACCACGAGTGCCTGGACGCGCGGATCGTCCGACAGCCGCCCGAACGAGCGGCGCAGGACGTCGAAGTGCCGGGTACGGACGGTCATCCGGTACACCCACAGGGCGTTGACGACGATCCACAGGATGGGGAAGAGGCCGAACGCGGCGCCCTGAGCGGCGCTGGAGAGCGTCTGGTCCACGGGCATGCCGTCCCGCGAGTCAGGCGACCGGTGAGGCCGCCAGAAGGCCCGTCAGGCCCGTCAGGTGGGCCTTCGGCCGGACGTCGCCGAGCAGGACGAGTACGACGACGAGGGGCAGTGCGGCCACGAGAGCGGACGGACCGAGCGGGGCGGCGAGAAGCGGGTGCCGGCGCCCGGGACGCCGCTCAGTTGTCGGGGGAGCGCAGAATCCGCAGGTGGCCGCGGCGCGCGACCTCCATCGGGTCCACCGAACGGGCACTGCCGCCGGCCTCCGCCGCGCGCTTCTGCGGACGGGCCGCCTCGCGCACCGCGTTCGCCAGCGCCTCCAGGTCGTCGCCGCTGGGGCGCGCCGGACCGGAGGAGTCGGCGAGCCGGACGACCTCCCAGCCGCGCGGCGCGGTGAGCCGCTCGGAGTGCTCGGCGCACAGGTCGTAGCAGTGGGGTTCGGCGTAGGTGGCGAGCGGGCCGAGGACCGCGGTCGAGTCGGCGTAGACGTACGTCAGCGTCGCGACGGCGGGACGGCCGCAAGCGGTGCGCGAACAGCGACGTACAAGGCTCACGAGGTGGGACGGTACCGCACTCTTGAGCGGGCCGCGACGACTCTCCCCCAGGTCACCCCACCGTGTCGTGCTGTGAGACGGCCCACACCGCTTTGCGGGCATCAGAGCCTGACCTGGGGCGACATCAGGTGCCGGGATACCGAACAGACCTGAATCCGTTCACCACTTGGTGCGAATCATGTCAATTGCCATGTCAGAGACGGTCTCGGAGCGATACGGAATCGAGCTCAAGGTTGGCTGGAATGGCCATCCGATGTCATCCGGAACATCCGACCGCCGCTCGCCGTCGGTGCGCCCGCCCGTCGGCGCGGTCCGCGTGGAGCCGGGCGGCCGGGCCGGGCGGGGACTACTCTTCGTCAGTGATGGACAACCCCGTACCGCCCCGTGCCGCAGCAGCCGGCCCCCGCCGTCGTGACCGCCATGGCAGGGGCATGCGCGGCCCCGTGGCGCCACCCCAGGTGCCGCTCGCGGCGAGCCGCGCGGAAGTGTTCGCGGACCTGGTGCAGGACTCCGTGGAGCGGCTGGAACGACGCTGGCCGCAGCTCGCGGACATCGACTTCATGGTCCTCGAAGTCCCTCGCCTGGAAGGCTCGGGCGAGGCGTGGAGCGACGAGGCGGTGCCTCTGGGCGGCACGATCCCGGCGCGCGAGGGGCTTCCCGCGCGCGTGGTCGTCTACCGGCGTCCGGTCGAGATCCGCACCAAGGGGCGCGACGAGCGCGCGGCCCTGGTGCACGAGGTCGTCGTGGAACAGGTCGCGGAACTGCTGGGCCTGACACCGGAGACGGTCGATCCGCGCTACGGCGAGGACTGACGCCGGACCGCCCGGACCCGAGGCGCGTGGCCCAGGTCCCGGTCCCGTGCACCCGGACCGCTCGGGTCCGGGTGCGTCACCGGACCCGGATCACTGCTTGAGCAGGACCGAGAGGTCCTGGTCCGCCTGCGGCACCGAGACCGTCCCACGGTCGTCCGGGAGGGTCTGGATGGTGAATCCGGAAACGCCCTCCCGTGTCGCCGCGAGCATCCTGGAGGCGTAGACCGGGCCTCCGGAGACCGGCTCGACGGTGAGGGCGTACGTGCCCTTGAGCCCGCTCGGGACGGGTGCCGCGACGTTCTCGGTGGTCCCGCCCTTGATGGTGAACGTCTTCGAGACGGCCGTACCGCCCCCGCTGCCCGCGGACGCGGTGACCTTGACCGTGGCTTCCCCGGCCGGGGCGGTCACGGCGAGCGTGGACCCCTTGGCACTGTTGTCGGCGGCCGTCGCGCGCGCGGCGACCGGGGCCGTGGCCGGAATGAACGCGGTCTCCTGGGCGGCGCCCTTGCCGCGCACCACCCGCAGCGCGGCGACGACGGGCACGGACGAGCCGGTCGGTGTGAGCACCACGGAGCCCGCTTCGCCCCGGGTGACGTCCCCGAGGTCGACGGCGGAGGTCATGCCGGCCTTCACGTGCAGCGTCTCGTTCCCCGCCGGGGTGATCAGCCCCGAGGGCGAGGCGAGCCGCACCTGTAGGTCGGCGTCCGTGTCGCCGGGCACGAAGGCGACCAGGCGCACGGAGGTGGCGTCCTTGGGGACACCCGGCATGACGAGGCTGCCCGAGGGATCGCCGGCCGCGGCCAGCCAGTCACCGCCGGACTTGTCGTCCAGCGCCTGCACCGCGGCCCCGACGCGACCGCTGCGGACCGTGACGTGCACGGTGAGGTCGGTCTGCGGATCGCCTGCCAGCGTGTTCAGCAGGATCGGCTCACTGGCGTGCGGCTGGACCGTGATCCCGTCGGCCACCGTGGACTTGAGGGCGCCGTCCTTGCCGTACAGCTCGATGTCGACGACGGCCGCGGAGTCGTCCGGGTTGGTCAGGTGCACATAGTCGGTGCGCGCCGCGGCGGTGCTGGCTCCCGGGAACCAGAACTCGGTGTCGGGAGCGGTGCAGTTGGTGCCGAGCAGGCCGCGTCCGTTGCCCGCGACGACCTCCGTGGTCTCCTGGACCGTCCAGCCGGGCGCGAACTTGCCCGACGCGAGGCCGACCAGCGCGGGTGCGTCGGCACCCGAGGTGTCACCGGCCGCGGGCTTGCCCGGCTCCTTGGGCCGGACGACGGGCTTGGCGGCCTTGCCGCCGCTCTTCTTGCCGCCGGCGGCGTCCGCCGACTCCTCGGTGGCGGCCTGGAGTTGGGCCTTGCCGCTGCGGCTCGCACCCTCCGCGACGGGCGTGAAGGACGTGTACGCGGTGTCGGCGATGTCCGAGGTGCTCGGCTGTGGGCAGAGCAGGCTGGTGCGCTCCACGGGCAGCCGCGCGGCCGTTCCGGCCGTGGTGGGGCCGGAGTTGTCGGGTGCCCTGAGGGTCGCGAATCCGGTGACGGCGGCGAGCGCGGTCGCCGCCGCGATCAGGGACAGGGTCGTGCGGTTCACTGCCGGCTCCCGTCGGGGCGCTCATTGTCGGTGCCGTGCCGGGGCTGCGTGGGGTCGTAAGCGGGGTCGTATCCCTGCTCGCCCGTGTCGTAGCCCTGGCCCCGGGGGTCGAAGGCCTGGCCGTTCGCGTCGTACGCCTGACCGTAGGTCTGGTCGTAGGCCGCCGTGCCCCCGTAGGCGTACGGGTCGTACTGGCCGCCTTGGTAGGGGTCGGCCTGGTACGGCTGCTCGTAGGTGCCCGCCGGGTACTGCTGCTGCCCCTCGTACTGCTCGCCGCCGTAGGTGTCGTACTCGGCGCCCGCGTAGCTCGGGCTGTCCCATTCGCCGTACGCCCCCTGCTGCGGGACCGCGGCGGCCTGGACCTCCTCGTCCTCGTCCGCGGCGTACGCCCCGTCGAAGTCCTCGTCCGACTGCTCGGCCCCGGACTCCGCCTCGGACTCGGCCTCCGCCTCGGCCTGGGCACGCAGTCGGCGGGCACGGCGGCCGTCGCCCGTCACGTCCTGGACGGGCACGGCCTCCTCCTCGGGAAGGTCGTCGTCCACGTCCCGGCGCCGCCCCGGGAGGGCGAGCACCACGAGGACGAGGGCGAGCGCTCCCTGCGCCCACAGCCAGGCGGTGTGACTGAGCGGGGCGTCGAAGGTGACGTCCAGCCTGCCGCCGTCGGCGGGCAGTTCGAAGCCCTGGGCCCAGCCGTCGACCGTGGTCCGGGTGAGCGGCTTGCCGTCCAGGGTCGCCGTCCAGCCCGCTTCGGCGCTGTCGGCCAGACGCAGCACGCGGCCGTCGGCCCCGGCGGGGATGGTGGTGTGCACGTCGACCGGCCCGGCCGCGATGGACTCCGGGTCGCCCGACGCGGGGACGATCGCGGCACGCGAGACCTGCTGGTCGACCCGCCACAGGGCGCTGCCGTCCTGCTGGCTCAGCCGGGTCAGGCCCGTGGTGGCGTCCAGGACGCGGCTCACGTCGCGCGGCGCGCCCTTGCGGACCAGGACGTAACGCACGGCGAAGCCGCCGAGCTCGTCGGCCTGGTCCGCGCCGGAGCCCGCCACGAGGTTGGCGACGACCTTGTCGAGCTTCTTGTTCTCGCCGTCCGCCGAGGCGAGTTCGGCGTCGCCGAGCCGGGCGCCGGAACCGCGGACGAGGACATAGCCGACCTTGGCGGCCGAGTCGCTGTCGAGGACGAGGGTGCGCGCCTGGTCACGGGTGCCGCTCTCCTCGGCGACGAACGCGGGCACCTGCACCGGGTCGCGGCGCTCCACGGGTCCGTCGGCACCGCGGATGATCCATCCCGCGGCGAGGAGCAGCGGGCCCGCGGCGCAGGCGAAGGCGATGAGCGCGGCCACCGGCTGGCGCCAGCCGAAGCTCTGCTCGGCCACACGCGCGCGTGCCCCGTCGGAGCCGACCGCGGCGGCGGCCAGAAGCGCGAGGCCGTAGACGAGGGTCGCGGGACCGGCCCAGGTGGAGTGGTTGGAGAGGACCGCGAAGGCGAGGGCCACGACGGCGACGACCCAGGCGGTCCGGATCCCCGCCTGGCGCTCGGTGCGCAGCAGGGCGGCCAGCGCCGCGAGCACGATGCCGAAGAGCATCAGTCCGCTGACGGTGCCCGGCCCGCCGGGGCTGGCGCCGAGCAGGTCGAACGGGGAGGCCGCTCCCCCGCCGTACTCCAGTCCGGCCTGTCCGAAGAAGCCGAACGGCAGCAGGCTCAGCGACCAGGGGGCGAGCACCAGCAGCGGGGTGCCGAGCTGGGCCAGGAAGCGCGGTCCGTAGGCGGGGATCTCCCTGCGGCGCACGACGAGGAGGCCTACGCCCAGGACCAGCGCGATGGGCCACACGATCGGGGTGAACGCCGTGGTGAAGGTCAGCAGCAGGGCGTACGCCCAGGTGGCGCGCCAGCTCCCGCGCGCGCGGGAGCCGTGGGCGAGACCGCTCGCCGCGACGCCCGCCCGCGCGATGAGCGGCAGCAGGATCGCGAGGACGGCGGTGCCGATGCGGCCGCCCGCGAGCGCGCCGGTGGCGGCGGGCAGGAAGGCGTAGGCGACGGAGGCCCAGGCGCGCAGCAGGCGCGACTCGACGAGCGGTCGCGAGGCGAAGTACGCGGCGAAGCCGGCCAGCGGCACGGACCCCACAAGGAGCACGGTGACCGCGAGTCCCGTGGAGCCGAGCAGCGCGGAGGCCAGCATCGCGACGATCGCGAGGTAGGGCGGGGCGGACTGGGTGTTCCCGGCGCCGACCGGATGCCAGCCGTCGAGGTACCGCGCCCACAGCTCGGAGGAGTCCGCGGGCGCGGGCAGCAGCGCGCCGCCCGAGAGGGCTCCGCCGCCGAGCAGTTGGCGGCAGGCGAGGAGCGAGACGAACAGGAGCACCAGGAACAGCATCGGGCCGGGGTTGCGCGCGATGCGCTTGATCCGGGCGAACTGCTCGATCTCCAGGAAGTCGCCGTCGTCGCCGCCGGGTCCGGACTCGACGGCGCCTCCGTGGCGTCCGGCACCCGTGACGAGGTCGGCGTCGGAGCCGTTGGTCAGATTGCCTGCGACCTGCTCGAAGGTGGCCCGCACGGTGGCGCCGGGCGGCGGGAACAGGGCCCGCAGCTCGCCCTTGTCGACCTGTGGGCGACCGCGCCTGCGCCGGCCGGCGATGATCCGCTCCGGGCGCAGCAGGGTGCCCAGGAGGCCGCGGATCTCGTCGACGGCCTGTCCGGGGACCTTGCCCACGAGGTAGGCGACCGTGCGCAGCAGGGTGCCGAGGACGAGCCGGATCAGGATCCAGGGGAGCTGCGCGGTGCGGGCGTTGACGAGGAGGGTGTAGACGGCGCCCGCTTTGTCGACCTTGTGCGGGGACGCGGAGGTGCGGCCCACGCAGTCGACGGCCCGGCGCTCGCGGGAGGCCGCCTCGGCGTGCCGTACGACGGCTTCCGGGGCGACGAGGACCCGGTGGCCAGCGGCCTGGGCGCGCCAGCACAGGTCGACGTCGTCGCGCATCAGGGGCAGCCGGCGGTCGAAGCCGCCGAGCTCCTCGAAGACATCGCGACGGATCAGCATTCCGGCGGTGGACACGGAGAGCACGGGGTGGACGTGGTCGTGCTGGCCCTGGTCCTGCTCACGGCGGTCCAGACCGGTCCAGCGGCGGCCGGAGTTGGCGATGGTGACGCCGACTTCCAGGAGCTGCCTGCGGTCGTACCAGCCGCGGAGCTTGGGGCCGACGATGGCCACGTCCTGGCCGGCCTCCTGCTCGTTCTCCACGACGCGCAGCAGCTGTGCCAGGGCGTCGGGTTCCGGGGCGCTGTCGTCGTGCAGCAGCCAGAACCACTGCTCGGGTTCGCCGTACGGGAGGTCCGGCAGGTCGTAGGCGTCGTCGCGCCAGCTACGGGTGACGGGGTCCCAGCCGCTCGGACGCTTGAGGTACGGCAGGTCGTCCGGGGTCAGCTCGCCGGTGGTGCGGGACACCTCCTCGACGGCCTGGCCGAAGCCGGTGCGGCGCGCCAGGTGCAGCACGCGGTCGGCGCCGAGCGCCTCGGTGAGCAGCTGGGCGGATTCGTCCGCGCTGCCGGTGTCGGCCGCGACCGCGTTCTGCACGGGACGGTCCTGGCCGAGCAGCCCGGCGAGCGCCTCGGGCAGCCAGCGGGCGCCGTCATGGGAGACGAGCACCGCGGTCACGACGTGGCGCGGGAACTCAGGGGCGGCAGCGGCGTCGTTACGGGCTGCCGAATGGCTGTGCACGGACATCGAGGTACGGGCCCCGGTTCGATGGACTGCGGTGGACGTCTGTGTCCGGCGGGGACAGCGGGACGTCTCGGACGAGGGCCCACACTAACGGCTGAGAAAGACGGCGGCCCGCCGCCTGTGGATAACCCACCGGCGACGGGCCGTTCCTTACGTAAGAGTGTGTGCCGTTTGGTCGGCGGCACCCACGTGCACGGACTACTGTTCCGCGTCCGCTTGCGCGTACGTCTGTTCTCAGACAGCGGCCTTCTTCAGACGACGCCGCTCCCGCTCGGACAGACCACCCCAGATGCCGAACCGCTCGTCGTTGGCGAGTGCGTATTCGAGGCACTCGGAGCGGACCTCGCAGGCGAGGCAGACCTTCTTGGCCTCGCGGGTGGAGCCGCCCTTCTCGGGGAAAAAGGACTCGGGGTCGGTCTGGGCGCACAGCGCGCGCTCCTGCCAGCCGAGTTCCTCGTCCGCGTCGTCGACCAGCAGTTGCTGCACCAGCTCGGTCATGTGCGCCCCTCGTCTGTCTTTCGCGTCCCCGTGATGCTGCCGTTACCGATTTCGGCTGAACGACACGAGTGAAATTACAAGTGTGCCGATCCGGGCCAGTCAAGCCGAGATCTGCTATTGGGCCCCTTATTCACTCTGCGGAACCAAGGCTATGCGGAAAGTGTTCAAATCGGCATAAACCCTGACGGCCCAAGAGGTCCAGGTCAGACGCCCACTCCTCGCAGGGGAGGACGTCCAGGAGTTCGATCTCGTTCCGACGCAGACCCCGAAGCGAATCTGATCACATTTAGATCACGGGGCCGCGGCGAGGTTTGTTCACCCGGTTGTGCGCCATGTGTCCGGGGAGGCTCCTGAACAAACCTTTCGCCTGCCAGATGAACCGGATGTGGTGAAACATCTCCCACATACCGGACATGCAGTTGACAGTCGAGGTGTGAACCGGTGTCCTTGTGGGCATGCTCGCGAACTCGGCACCCACCTCGACCCGCACCGCCGGGTCCCACGGTGCTGCCCGCGCGCGCTGTAGCTGTTGTTGCTGTCCCAGCTGTTGAGCCCCACCGCGCTCCGGCTGCCTCGCCACCACTGAGGCGAACCCCCCGCCCCGCATCGGGGGCACCGCCCGCACCAGGGCTCCTCCCCCGCTCCTGACCCGGGCGGAATCCCCGCTCGTGACCCGGGCGGAACGGCCAGCGACACCCCAGCACTCTTCCGCCGAGGAACCACCGCATCCATGAACAGCGACAGCGACCTCCAGATCGCCGGCGACATCCTCGAAGTTCCGCACCTGCTCCAGCCGCCGCGCGAACACCCCTCCACCGTGGCCGAGTTCGCCGGCCTGGCGCGCTCCATCGCCGCCGACCCCTCCCAGTGGGAGCACCTCGTCCGGTACGACGCCGGCTCGCGCTGGTACCACCGGCTGCGCACGGGGCCCGGGTACGAGGTGTGGCTGCTGTCCTGGGTGCCCGGACAGGGCAGCGGGCCGCACGACCACGGCGGCTCCTCCGGCGTACTGACCGTGCTGGACGGCGCGCTGACCGAACACACCGAGCGCGGCACGCGCGCCCTGGGCTCCGGCGCGCAGCGCGTATTCGCGCCCGGGTACGTCCACGAAGTCGTCAACGACTCGCTCGAACCCGCCGTCAGTCTGCACGTCTATTACCCGGGTCTTACCGACATGCCGATGCACGCGGCCCGTTGCGCGGTCGCCGAAACCGTGTGACGCGTCCGCCCCGGAGCACGGACCGGCCTCGCCGGGTCTCGTAACCGGCTGACGCGTTGTCGTACCCGCCTGAGAGACTGAACCCCATGCGCATTGTGGTTCTGGCAGGCGGTATCGGTGGTGCCCGGTTCCTGCGTGGTCTCCAGCGGGCCGTGCCGGACGCGGACATCACGGTCATCGGCAACACCGGCGACGACATCCACCTCTTCGGGCTGAAGGTCTGCCCGGACCTCGACACGGTGATGTACACGCTCGGCGGCGGCATCAACGAGGAGCAGGGCTGGGGGCGGGCCGACGAGACCTTCCATCTCAAGGAGGAGCTCGCGGCGTACGGGGTCGGGCCCGAGTGGTTCGGGCTCGGCGACCGCGACTTCGCGACGCACATCGTGCGGACGCAGATGCTGGGCGCGGGCTATCCGCTCAGCGCCGTCACGGAGGCCCTGTGCGACCGGTGGAAGCCGGGCGTGCGCCTCATCCCCATGTCCGACGACCGTGTCGAGACCCATGTCGCCGTCACGCTGCCGGAGGGCGACCCGGCCGGGGCCGCCGGCGAGCGCAAGGTGATCCATTTCCAGGAGTACTGGGTACGGCTGCGGGCCTCCGTGCCGGCCGAGGCGATCGTGCCGGTCGGCGCGGAGCAGGCGAAGCCCGCGCCCGGTGTCCTCGAAGCCATCGCCGGGGCCGACGTCATCCTCTTCCCGCCGTCCAACCCCGTCGTCTCGGTCGGCACCATCCTGGCCGTGCCGGGCATCCGTGAGGCCATCGCCGAGGCGGGCGTGCCCGTCGTCGGCCTCTCCCCCATCGTCGGTGACGCGCCGGTGCGCGGGATGGCCGACAAGGTGCTGGCCGCGGTGGGTGTCGAGTCCACCGCCGCCGCGGTCGCCGAGCACTACGGCTCGGGCCTCCTCGACGGCTGGCTCGTCGACACGGTCGACGCCTCCGCGGTGGAGCGCGTCGAGGCGGCCGGCATCCGCTGCCGGGCGGTACCGCTGATGATGTCCGACCTCGACGCGACGGCGCGGATGGCACACGAGGCGCTGACGCTGGCCGAGGAGGTGCGGACGTCATGAGCACCCAGGACACGGCGGTGCCCGGCGACCCGGAGCACGCGGAGAACGCGGGACGGCACACCGGTGGCGGACGCCCGGGACGGCCCTCAGGCGCGGGCTACCGGGTCTGGGCGCTGGACGGACTCCCCGAGGTGCGCCGGGGGGACGACCTGGCGAAGCTGATCGCGGCGGCCGAGCCCGGCCTGGTCGACGGGGACGTGCTCCTCGTCACCTCCAAGATCGTGTCCAAGGCCGAGGGCCGGACGATCGAGGCCGCCGACCGCGAGGCCGCGATCGACGCCGAGACCGTCCGGGTCGTCGCGCGGCGCGGCCCCCTGCGGATCGTCGAGAACCGGCAGGGTCTCGTGATGGCCGCCGCCGGGGTCGACGCCTCCAACACCCCCGCCGGGACGGTGCTGTTGCTGCCCGAGGACCCGGACGCCAGCGCGAGGGCGGTCCGCGAGGGACTGCGGGACACCCTCGGCGTCGACGTCGGCGTCGTGATCACCGACACCTTCGGACGGCCTTGGCGCACCGGGCTCACCGACGTCGCCATCGGCGCCGCCGGCGTCCAGGTGCTGGACGATCTGCGGGGCGGCAGCGACACGCACGGCAATCCGCTCAGCGCGACCGTCGTCGCCACCGCCGACGAGCTCGCCGCCGCCGGTGACCTGGTCAAGGGCAAGTCCTCGGGACTGCCCGTCGCCGTGGTGCGCGGGCTCGCGCATCTGGTGGCCGAGGGCGACGGCACGGGGGCGCGGGCGATGGTGCGCGACGCGCGGGACGACATGTTCCGGCTGGGCACCTCCGAGGCCGTCCGGGAGGCCGTGACCCAGCGGCGTACCGTACGGACCTTCACCGGCGAGCCCGTCGACCCCGGTGCCGTACGCCGGGCGGTCGCCGCCGCGGTGACCGCTCCCGCGCCGCACCACACCACGCCGTGGCGGTTCGTGCTTCTGGAGTCCGAGGAGTCGCGGACGCGGCTGCTCGACGCCATGCGGGACGCGTGGATCGCGGATCTGCGCGGCGACGGGAAGAGCGAGGAGTCCGTCGCCAAACGGGTCCGGCGGGGCGATGTGCTGCGCGGGGCGCCGTATCTCGTGGTGCCGTGCCTGGTCATGGACGGGTCGCACACCTACGGCGATGTACGACGCGACGGCGCCGAGCGCGAGATGTTCGTGGTCGCCACCGGGGCGGGCGTGCAGAACTTCCTGGTCGCGCTGGCCGGGGAGCGGCTGGGCTCCGCGTGGGTGTCCTCGACGATGTTCTGCCGTGACGTCGTGCGCCAGGTGCTGGAGCTGCCGGCGAACTGGGACCCGATGGGGGCCGTGGCCGTCGGGCACGCGGCGGAGGAACCGCGGGCCCGTCCGGCACGGGACGCGGCCGACTTCGTCGAGGTCCGCTGATCGGACGGGGCGCCGCTCCAGCCGGTTCGGCGCGGTTCGCCGAACCGGCGGCGGCACCGCTCCCGCCAGGTCCGCGGGACCCGGGATCCTGGATCCGCCGGAGACCGCGGGGGCGCCCTCTCGGGGCGGTTCGGCGGAGTCCGCCGAACCGGCCAGGAAGGGCCGCTGCCGCGGTTCCGCGTGGAGGGCGGCTTTGACGGCGGCTGAGCGCCTACTCTCGTAGGGCACCCCCGAGTAGCTCTAGGACCTCGACCGTGTCTGGACGATTCGCTCCCCGGCCGACGCGTACGACCGTGCGCGGCGGGCATGTCGTGGTGCCCGGTGAAGCACCGGGCGGCGTGCCGGGTGGAGTGCCCCGCCAGACGGTCGGGCCCGGACACACCCGTACCTGGAAGCCGGCCGGGCCGCTCGATCTCGGGCTCGTACTCGGGCCGCTCCGACGCGGTCCCGGCGATCCGACGTTCCGGACGACACCCGACGGCTCCGTGTGGCGCACCAGCCGTACGCCCGCCGGGCCCGGGACACTGCGGGTCGCGCCGCGCGGCGAGGTGGTCCGGGGCGAGGCCTGGGGGCCGGGGGCCGAGTGGCTGCTGGACCGGCTCCCCGAACTGCTCGGCGCCGCCGACGATCCCGGCGCCTTCGCGCCACGGCATCGGCTGGTCGCGCTCGCCCGGCACCGGCGGCCCGGCCTGCGGCTGGTGCGGACCGGCCTGGTGATGGAGTCGCTGATCCCGTCCGTCCTGGAGCAGAAGGTCACCACGGACGAGGCGTACCGGGCGTGGCGGCTGCTCGTCCGGAAGTTCGGCGAACCCGCGCCGGGACCCGCCCCCGAGCGGATGTACGTCATGCCGGCACCGCGGACCTGGGCCCTCATCCCCTCCTGGGAGTGGCATCGGGCCGGGGTCGACGACAAGCGGGCCGCCACGATCCTGCGGGCCGTACGGGTCGCCGCGCGGCTGGAGGAGGCCGTGGGCCTCGATCCCGTACGCGCGCAGCGGCGGTTGGAGCTGGTGTCCGGGATCGGACCGTGGACATCGGCGGAGGTCGTGCAGCGCAGTCACGGCGCCGCGGACTGTGTGACCGTGGGGGACCTTCATCTGCCGGGGATCATCGGGTACGCGCTGGCGGGGGACCGGGACGCGGACGACTCCGTCATGCTGGAGTTGCTGGAGCCCTATGCCGGGCAGCGGCATCGGGCCGCTCGGCTGATTCTGCTGGCCGGGCGTACGCCGCCGCGGCGTACGCCGAAGATGCCTCGCGGAGACATCGGGCGCCTCTAGCCGGACCCGGCTTCGCCGCCGCCTCCTCCGGCGCTCCGCCTGCCGGCCGCCACCCCGGGCGCCCGGGGTGGCTCCTCGGCGCCCGGCGCCCGGCAGGCTTTCGCCCCCTCCGCCCCTGCCCTTCCCGTACTCGGGGCTCCGCCCCGGACCCCGCTCCTCAAACGCCGGAGGGGCTGAATTTCGCGCCCCGCAGTGGGCGGGCACGGTGCGGGAGCTGAATCCTGCGCCCCGCGCTGGGCGAGACGAGTACAGCGGCTGAAGCCTGCGCCCCGCGTTTGGCGGGCCGGGTGTGGGGGCTGAGAGCGCGTCGGAGGGGCTGGAACTGTGTTCCAGCCCCTCCCGGGTCAGTGCACAGGTCTTCCTACTGGTCCGACGAGAAGCGCAGGGCGCCGGCCGGGATGCGGGCTTCGCACCAGACCCGGACCCCCTCGCGGAGTTCGTTGTCGGCGCCGACGACCGCGCCGTCGCCGATGACCGCGCCGGTGAGGACGGTGCGTTCGCCGATGCGGGCGCCGACGCCGACGAAGGAGTCGGTGACGACCGCGCCGGGCTCGACGACGGCACCGGCCAGGACGGTGCTGCCGCTGATCCGGGCGCCCTCGCCGATGCGGGCGCCCTCGCCGACCACCGTGCCGCCGGTGAGCTTGGCGTCGGGGGCCACCGTGGCCGTCGGCAGGACCAGACGGTCGCCGCAGCGGCCGGGCACCGCCGGGGACGGGGCGCGCCCGAGCACGAGGTCCGCGGAGCCGCGGACGAAGGCCTGCGGGGTGCCCAGGTCCAGCCAGTAGGTGGAGTCCACCATGCCCTGGAGGTGGGCGCCGGTGGCCAGGAGCTCCGGGAAGGTCTCGCGCTCGACCGAGACCGGGCGGCCCTCGGGGATCGTGTCGATGACCGAGCGGCGGAAGACGTAGGCCCCCGCGTTGATCTGGTCGGTGACGATCTCCTCGGGGGTCTGCGGCTTCTCCAGGAACGCGGTGACGCGGCCGGTGGAGTCCGTGGGGACGAGGCCGAAGGCGCGCGGGTCCTCCACCCGGGTGAGGTGCAGGGAGACGTCCGCGCCCGTCGTCCCGTGGGTCGCCACCAGGGCCGGGATGTCCAGGCCCGTGAGAATGTCGCCGTTGAAGATCAGGACCGGGTCGTCGGGGCCCGAGTGCAGCCGGGCCGCCACGTTGCGGATGGCGCCGCCCGTGCCGAGCGGCTCGTCCTCGGTGACGTACTCGATGTGGAGGCCCAGCGAGGAACCGTCACCGAAGTACGGCTCGAAGACCTCGGCGAGGTAGGAGGTCGCCAGCACGATGTGCTCGACGCCCGCCGCGCGCGCCCGCGCCAGCTGGTGCGTGAGGAAGGGGACCCCGGCCGCCGGGACCATCGGCTTGGGCGTGTGCACCGTGAGAGGGCGCAGCCGGGTGCCTCTGCCGCCGACCAGGAGGATCGCTTCTGTCACCTGTCGTCTCTGCTTCCTGCCGGGACCGGCCGAACTGTCTTTCGGCCGGCCAGTGTATGCAGACCGTTCGATGGCGCCTTCGATGGCCGTGCGGTGTCCTTCGACGGGCCTTGTCGTGACGTCAGGTGATCCCGGCCGAACCGGTCGGGCCGAGCCGTGTCGGCCCGACCGGTTCCGGGTCCTGGCTACCGGCCCTGGTAGAGGGCCGCCGTCGTCCTGGCCGAGCCGAGCTTCCCGTAGAGAAGCCGTCCGGGACACTCCGTGGCGAACCCGTCCCGATGGCCGGAGATCACATTCAGTCGTACGTTCTTTCCCTTTCGGTAGAGATTGCCACCGGCCGACTTCAGGTATGTCTTGCCACGCGGATTGGCACCGTAGAGGCCGAGTTTCCATGCCGTGAGCCGGGCGATGGCCTTCAGGGCGGCGTCGGTCGGCTTCGTCTTCCCGAAACTGCCGATCACGGCGATGCCCATGCTGTTCGTGTTGAACCCGCGGGTGTGGGCGCCCATGACCGCCTTGGCGACGCCTCCGGCCCGGCCTTCGTAGATGTTTCCGCACTTGTCGACGAGGAAGTTGTAGCCGATGTCACGCCACCCGCTGCTCACCACGTGGTAGCGGTAGATACTGCGGATGATCGAAGGGACCTGCGAGCAGCTGTACTTGTTGCCCGACGCCGTGTGGTGCACGAAGGCCGCCTTGACCGACTTCGTGTAGACGAAGCCGCGCTCGCGCAGGTTCTCGTTCGCGCCCCAGCCGCGCCGCGTGATGATCTCGGGGCGAGGGCCGATGTACGGCATCGCGCGCCGCTCCGTCACGTCTTCGGGGAAGTACTCGCGCTCGGTCTCCTGCCGGGAGAGCGCGGCGATCTCGGTGGCGCCCATTTCGGGGCCGGCCACCGCGTCCCCGTCCGAGACCCCCGCGCGTACGCCCTTGGCCCGCACCCCCGAGGGCGCGCCCCCGGCCCGCCCGGCCGTCCGTGCGTCCGCGCCGGGGGGATCTCCACCGGGGTCCACCAGTTCCAGGCGCAGGCCGCCGGGCAGCGGGGAAGCCACCGGGGCGGTCGCGCGTTCCTCCCCCGGACTCTCCCGCGCGCCCTCTCCCGGGCTTTCCGCGGCCGCCGCCGCCCGGTCCGCGGCGACGCGGACCTCGACGCCGTCCGAGTCGCCCACCCACAGCGGGGCGGTGGAGCCGCGCACCCGGCGCGAGGCGGCCTCGGGGGTGTCCGGGTCGGCGGCGTGCTCGTCGTTGTGGGTCTCGACGTCCTGCCAGTCCGTCCAGTGGCCGGTGCCGGTCTCCCGGGTGCGGACCTGGACCCGGCCGTCCAACTCCGCGTCCGGGTCGTCCCAGACGACGCCGACCAGGGAGAACGGCCGTACGTCCCGGCGGGCGAGGCCCTGTTCCGGTGCCGACGGGCGAAGGGCCCGTTCACGGGTGAGCGGGACGAGGGGCAGGGACTGGGTGGCGCCGGGGGTGGCGGCCTCGGCCGTCACCGCCGACGGACCGGCCTGCGCCGGGGCGGGCAGGGCCAGCGGAAGGGCGAGAGCGGCCGCGCAGGTGACGCCGACCGAGGAAGCAAGGAATCCACGCATGCTCCTGATCCTGAACATAGTCATACATATCTGTCCATCGCGGAATTGACGGACCGTCGGAACGCGCTCGGCCGAACCGGTGGCGCGCTCGCTCCGTGCCGCGCGCCGCCCCCGCGTACGCTTGCGCGCGTGAACGCCACCGACCGCACCCCCGCCGACCTGCTGCGATCCGCGCTCTCCGCGGACCCGGCGCGCCCTTTGGTGACCTTCTACGACGACGCGACGGGCGAACGCGTCGAATTGTCCGTGGCCACCTTCGCCAATTGGGTGGCCAAGACCGCCAACCTGCTCCAGGGCGAACTGTCCGCCGAACCCGGCGAGAGGGTCGCGCTGCTGCTGCCCGCGCACTGGCAGACGGCGGTGTGGCTGCTCGCCTGCTCCTCGGTGGGCGTCGTCGCGGACGTCGGGGGCGACCCGGCCGCCGCCGACCACGTCGTCGCGGGTCCCGGGCACTTCGAGGCCGGGCTCGCCTGCCCGGGTGAGCGCATCGCCCTCTCGCTCGCACCGCTCGGCCGCCGCTTCCCGGCACCGCCCGCGGGGTACGCCGACTACGCCGTGGAGGTGCCGAGCCAGGGCGACCGGTTCGCGCCGTACGCGCCCGTCGATCCGGAGGAACGGGCGCTGATCGTCGCCGGGGCCGCCTACACGGGTGCGGAGGTCGTGGAGCAGGCCCGCGCCGACGCTCCCGGGCTGGATCTGACGGGACCCGGTTCGCGCCTGCTGTCGGCCCGCCCGTACGACACCTGGGAGGGCCTGGCCGCGGGCCTGTACGCGCCTCTCGCGGCCGGCGGTTCCGTGGTGCTGTGCCGCAATCTCGACCGGCTGGACGACGACGCGCTCGCCCGGCGGATCGAGAGCGAGCGGGTGACCGCGACGGCTCGCTAGCGGCCGTCACCCGTACGGCCCCACGGCGGCCGGGCGGTCCCGCCCCGGGCCCGTCGCCCGTTCGGCCCATCACCGGGCCCCCTCACCAGCCACTTCGGGACATGGTCGTAGGAGCAGCCACACACGCTCGTACGGCATGAGGGGTGGTGGATTCCGACGTGACCGACAGCGAAGGCGCTCCCTCCGGGCGCCCCGAGGGGCCGGTACCGGGAGCGTCGCCCACCGGGGACGGGGCCGTACGCCGGCGGCGGCGCTGGCTGCGCTACACGGCGACCGGGGTGGCCGTGGTGGTCCTCGGTGCCGTGGCCGTCGGCTGGGCCGCGTACGAGAAGCTGAACGGGAACATCACCGCGGACAACGACGCGGCCGCCGAGCTCGCCCGGTACGAGAAGGAACGGCCCACCGCGCTGGTGCGCGACGCGCAGAACATCCTGCTGATCGGGTCGGACTCGCGCTCGGGAGCCGGGAACAAGAAGTACGGCCGCGACTCCGGGACGGAGCGGTCCGACACCACGATCCTGCTGCACCTCTCGGCGAACCGGCACAGCGCGACCGCCGTGTCACTGCCCCGCGACCTGATGGTGGACGTGCCGGGCTGCCGGCGGCCGGACGGCACCCGTACCGAGCCGATGTTCGCGATGTTCAACTACGCCTTCCAGGTGGGCGGTTCGGCCTGCACGATCCGTACCGTCGAAAAGCTCACGAACATCCGCGTCGACCATCACATGGTGGTGGACTTCCATGGTTTCAAGGACATGGTCGACGCCGTGGACGGTGTCGAGGTGTGCCTGAAGAAGCCGATCAACGACAAGGCGGCGAAGCTGAAGCTGCCCGCCGGCAAGGTCGTGCTCAACGGCGAACAGGCGCTCGGCTACGTCCGCGCCCGCAAGAGCATCGGCAACGGCAGCGACACCGAACGCATGGACCGCCAGCAGAAGTTCCTCGGCGCGCTGGTCACCAAGGTGCGCAGCGACGACGTGCTGCTCAACCCGGCGAAGCTGTATCCGGTGCTCGACGCGGCCACCTCGTCGCTGACGACCGACCCCGGGCTGGCGAGCCTGCGCGGGCTGTACGACCTGGTGCGCGGAATGCGCGACATCCCCACCGACAGCATGAAGTTCCTGACGGTGCCGCGGACGTCGTACGTCCTCAACGCCAACCGCGATCAGCTCGTGGAGCCCGACGCGGCCCGGCTCTTCGCCCTGCTGCGCGCCGACAGACCCGTGACGGTCTCGAAGGAACCGGCCCGGAGGCTCACCCAGGGCCGATCGCCGCATTCCGCGAGTCTGTACGGAAACTCCGTCCGCGGCTACGAAGAGGAGTCGTCCGGCGACGGAATGTCGATGGTAATAGGACCGGCTCTCCTCGGCGGGACCCCCGATCCCACTCCCACTTTCCGGGGTAACACGGCGGCCCAGGACGCCTGCGGGTAAAGCACGGACCAAGGCGGGGAACAGCTGAGCTAAGAAGTCTCTGAAAATGGGGCGGATTGCCCGGTTGTAGGGACGTCGAATTTGTCACGGCCGTCGCTCCACGCTGAACTGGACGGATAGTGTGAGCGATCCGGTGCACCCGACCACGAGGTCCGTCCTGGCGGTCGCGCACTGCTTGACCGAGACCCGAGCGCCTTTTCGAGGGGGAAAAGGGCGCCGCGTGGCCCCGACGGAGGATTCAGACAACCGTGGACGCGCAAGGCCGTGGGCGGGCGGACGACATCGACCCCGCAGACCAGTGGGTACTCAACCCGAACACCGGTGAATACGAACTGCGACTGACCCCTTCCGGAGCGCAGCCGGGAGTGCCGCGACCGCGGAGGGGCACACCGTCCCCCGCGGCGCGCACCCGAAGCGCGCCGGGCAGGGATCGCGCGGCACCGGGACGGGACCGCGAAGCGCCGGGACGGGACCGTGACGCGCCCGGCACCGATGTGCCGGGGCCGCGCCGCCGGCGCGCCGAGCCGCCGGAGCCCCTTCCGGGGCGGCGGCGCGGGCGCAACCAGCCGCCCAGGAAGTCGAAGGCGAAGAAGATACTGCTCTGGACCGGCGGCGGCATGGCGCTGGTCCTGGTGGTCGTGGCGGGCGGCGCGTACGCCTACCTCCAGCACCTCGCGGGCAACGTCCAGACGCAGGACGTCGGCACTTCGGCCAAGAGCGGCTTCAGCAAGGACGAGGCCTTCAACCTCCTCATCATCGGCACCGACAAGCGCACCGGTGCGGGCAACTCGGGATACGGCGACAAGAACAGCGTCGGGCACGCCGACACGAACATCCTGCTGCACGTCTCCAAGGACCGGACGAACGCGACCGCGCTGAGCATCCCGCGCGACCTCATCGTCGACGTCCCCGAGTGCCGGACCAAGAAGCCGGACGGCACCGAGGAGATCATCAACGGCACGGACGACGTCCGTTTCAACACCAGTCTCGGCCAGAGCGACCGCAACCCGGGCTGCACGATGGACACCGTCAAGGCGGTCACCGGTATCACGGTCGACCACTTCATGATGGCCGACTTCAACGCCGTCAAGACGCTGACCACCGCGGTCGGCGGTGTCGAGGTCTGTCTCGCGAAGAACGTCGACGACGCCAACTCGCACCTCAAGCTCTCCGCCGGCAAGCACGTCATCGAGGGCGAGCAGGCACTCGCCTTCGTCCGCACCCGGCACAGCTTCGGCAACGCGGGCGACCTCGACCGCATCAAGGTGCAGCAGCAGTTCATCGGCTCCCTGATCCGCAAGATGAGTTCGAGCGACACCCTCACCAGCCCCACCAAGCTGTTCAAGCTGGCCGAGGCCGCCACCAAGGCGCTCACCGTGGACACCGGCATCGGCCACGTCAACACCCTCAAGGACATGGCGCTGGAGCTGAAGAAGGTGCCGACGAAGAACATCACCTTCACCACGGTTCCGGTTCTCGACAACCCGGCGGACGGCGTGGTCCACAAGACGGTCATAGTCAATCCGAACACAGCGCCCGCCGTCTTCGACGCCATCAAGAACGACGTCTCCTTCACCGCGGTGAAGGCGAAGCAGAAGAAGGAGAAGGCCGCGGTGGCCGCCCGTCTCAAGGGCTCCCGTTCCGCCGCGTCCGATGTCCGCGTCGACATCTACAACGGCGGTGCCGAAGCCGGCTCCGCACAGGAAACTCTTAACTGGCTGCAGAATACTGAGGGCGTCCTGAAGTCCAGTCAGCTGGGCAACGCTCCGGAAACACTCAGCAGGACAACGCTGGAGTACTCTCCCGACCAGGCCGACCAGGCACGCAAGTTGGCGGATCTGATGGGGCTTTCCGGTGCTGCGCTGAAGCCCGGCAAGAGCGAGAAGAACTCACAGGGGCTGCCCGCGATCGTGCTGACCCTGGGCAAGGACTTCAAGGGCGCGGGAGTGCCTTTGACCGCTTCGACGAAGGCGCCGGACGTGGAGAAGTCCACTGCGGACAAAACGGTGTGCGCCAAGTGACCTAACGGGTCCGTCAAGCGTCCTACAGGACGCGAGGAACGTCCGGCCGGACGCGAGAGCGTCCGGCCCCGGGCGTGCGACGGACCCGTTTGTCAGGCGCAGGGTGGGGAGAGGCTGAGAGATGGCGCAAAGCAGTGTGCGCGGGGAGGGAGCACGACCGCGTGTCCCGCAGGCCGGCGAACTGGGCTGGGACGACAGCATGTACGGAGAGGGCGGCGAGCCCGTTCGTACGGCGGACGACGACCGCACCCGGCCCGAGGGTGACGGCGACGGCATGCTCCGGGCCGACGACACCATGCCGATCAGCCCGCAGGGGCAGGGCCGGCACGGCGGGGACGACGGCGGGAAACGGCGCGGGAACGAAGGCCGCCCCCGGCGCAGACGTCGAATACTGCGCTGGTCTGCGATGGTGCTGGCGGTACTGATACTCGGCACCGCCGGCGCGGGTTATCTGTACTACAGACATCTGAACGACAACATCAAGCAGGCGGACCTGAACATCGGCGACGCGAAGGACCGCGCCGCCAAACCGAAGCCGAACGCGGCGGGCCAGACCCCGCTGAACATTCTCCTGATCGGTTCGGACTCCCGGAACTCCACCGCGAACCAGAAGCTCGGCGGCGCGAAGGACACGTTCAACACACCGCCCCGCGCGGACGTCCAGATGCTGCTGCACCTGTCGGCGGACCGCAGCAACATGTCGGTCGTGAGCATGCCGCGCGACACACTGCTGCGGATACCCAACTGCACCGACCCGGACACCGGGAAGACCTACGCCGCGAGCACGTCGCTCACGATGACGAACGACTCACTGGGCCGCGGCGGCCCCGGCTGCACGGTCGCCACCTGGGAGAAGCTGACCGACATCCACATCGACCACTTCATCATGGTCGACTTCGCGGGTGTGGTGTCCATGGCCGACGCGATCGGCGGCGTCCCCGTCTGCGTGGACGCCAACATCTACTCGCACACCTCCACCGGTCACGGCTCCGGGCTGAAGCTGGAGAAGGGCACGACGTCCGTCAAGGGCAAGCAGGCCCTCCAGTGGCTGCGGACGCGGTACGGCTTCGAGGACGGCAGCGACATCGGCCGGACCAAGGCCCAGCACCAGTACATGAACTCGATGGTGCGCCAGTTGCGTGAGAACGCCACGCTGACCAACCCGGGCAAGCTGCGCGGCCTCGCGGAGACGGCCACCAAGGCGCTCACCGTCGACCAGGGCCTGGGCACGGTGACCAAGCTCTACGACCTCAGCAAAGAACTGAAGAAGGTCCCGACCAACCGCATCAACATGACCACCATGCCGTGGGTGTACTCCACCGACGGCAACCGGGTGCTTCCCAAGGCGACGGACGCGGACAAGGTCTGGCGGCTGCTGCGCGAGGACATCGCGCTGGACGGCAAGGACAAGAAGAAGACCGCGGAGAAGACGTCGTCGGACCCGGCCGCGGCGGACGACCAGATCGCGGTGCAGGTGCGGAACAGCACGCGTACCAGCGTGCTGGCGCCGGTGCCCGGACGCGCGAGCGCGGTGACCGGACTCCTCGTCGGCAAGGGCTTCACGCAGTCGAAGGCGGACACGTCCGTCGCGACCGCCGAGGACACCACGGTCATCCGCTATCCGAGCGCCGATCTGGAGGGTGACGCCCTGCGGGTCGCCAAGGCCCTCGGGATCTCCTCGCACGCCGTGGAGAAGTCGGCGGACGTCTCCGGGGTCACGCTGTTCGTCGGCGCCGACTGGCGGGACGGCACGACGTACAAGGCCCCCGCGGACGACGACTCGACACCCGCGTCCGCGAAGCTGGACAAGGGCTCGGACACCGGCGCCTGCATGCACGTCGACCCGGCCTACACCTGGACGTAGGACCGCCGGCCAACGGCAGTTGGGCCCCTCTCGAAGTCGAGAGGGGCCCAACTCATGTACGGGTGGGTTCAGTTGGAGCCGCTGAGGACCGCGGGACGCCGGGACGCGATGACCTTCCTTGCCAGCGTCTTCGGGCTCATCAGGAAGCCCCAGCCCCACGACATGTGCATCGTCGCGAGGGCGACGGGGATCTGGAGCCGGGCCTTCGCCGACAGGCCCTTGCCCGCGGGCAGCGAGCCGAGTCCTATCGCCGCGAGATAGCCGGCCGGGACGACGAAGCCCCAGGGCGTCAGCGCCGCTCCGACGACCAGGCCCGCCGCGATCGCGCAGACGGCGGTCGGCGGGGCCAGGTAGCGCAGGTTGATGGAGCCCTCGTGGTAGCGCGCCACGACGTGCCGCCAGCGGCCGTAGTCCTTGTACTGCTTGGCGAGCGCCTTGACGGAGGGCCTCGGGCGGTAGGACACCTTCAGCTCGGGCGAGAACCAGATGAGTCCGCCCGCCTCCCGGATCCGGAAGTTCAGCTCCCAGTCCTGGGCGCGGATGAACTCCTCGTTGTAACCGCCCTGCTGCTCCAGGGCCTCGCGCCGGAACACCCCGAGGTACACGGTCTCGGCCGGGCCCGCCTCACCGCCGGTGTGGAAGGCCGCGTTGCCCACGCCGATCTTCGACGTCATGGCGGCGGCGACGGCGTGCTCCCAGTCGTTCTCGCCCTCGGCGTGCATGATGCCGCCGACGTTCTGCGCGCCGGTCTCCTCCAGGAGCCGTACGGCGTTGGCGATGTAGTTCGGGGAAAGGATGCCGTGCCCGTCGACGCGCACGACGACGGGGTGCCGGGACGCCTTGATCGCGGCGTTCAGCGCCGCGGGCGTGCGGCCGGTCGGGTTCGGCACGGTGTGCACCCGCGGGTCCTCACGGACGAGTTCGGCGGCGATCTCGTCCGTCCGGTCCGCAGAGGGACCGAGGGCGATCACGACCTCCATCTCACCGTCGTACCGCTGCGCCAGGATCGCTTGGACGGCCCCGCGCAGATGCCGCTCCTCGTTGAGGACGGGCATGATCACAGAAACGGCGGGGGACCGCACGTCAGGCTTCTCGCTCATCGGAGCTCACGTTACCGCGAACGGGGGACACGGTCGCGCGCCGCCCGGCGTAAGGACCGGGCCGCAGATCGTATGGGCCTACCGTGCTCACGGATCCCCACGCCGAGCGGAACGCGGTCCCGGTCGGCCCCGCGGAACGCGTCCCTCCCCCGTCCAGCCTCGCGGAGGTGTCCCTCTTGCCCACGCCGCCCCGCTCCCCCGTCCGCCCTCAGCGCCCCCCGCAGCCCTCTCCCGCACGGCGTCCCACCCGGCGGGCCGACGGACGCCCCGGGCGCCCCGTACGCCCCGTACGGCGCAAGAAGCCGCGCTGGGCCATGCGGGCGGTGACCACCGTCTCCGTGGTGGTCCTCGCCTCGGCGGGCATCGGGCACGCGGTGCTGAGCAGCCTGGACGCGGACATCACCCGGGTCGACCCGTTCAAGGACATGAAGAACCGGCCCGAGGCCGGCCACGGCATGAATCTGCTGCTGGTCGGCACCGACGGCCGGGAGAAGATCACCGAGGCGGAGCGGCGGAAGTACCGGCTGGGCGGCGCGCCCTGCCACTGCACCGACACCGTCATGATCGTGCACATCTCGGAGGACCGGGAGCGGGCCAGCATCGTCAGCCTGCCGCGCGACTCGTACGCCGAGGCGCCCGCGCACACCGACGCGGTCACCGGCGAACGGCACGGCCCCCACCCCCTCAAACTGAACGCGGCGTACGCGGAGGGCGGCCCCACCCTGACCGTACGGACCGTCGAGAACATGACCCACGTGAAGATCGACCACTACCTGGAGGTCGACTTCACCAGCTTCATGAAGACGGTGGACGTGCTCGGCGGTGTCCGCATCTGCACCGCGCAGCCGCTGAAGGACAGGTACACCGGACTCGACCTGACGGCCGGCTCGCATCTGCTGGGCGGCGGGCAGGCCCTTCAGTACGTACGGTCCCGGCACACCGACGGCTCCTCGGACCTCGGCCGGATGAAGCGGCAGCAGCGCTTCCTCGCGGCGCTCGTCGGACAGACCACGTCGTCCGGAGTTCTGCTGAACCCGATCAGGTTCCGTGACGTGACGCGGGCGGTGCTGGGCTCGGTGCGGGCCGACAAGGGCTTCGGCACGGACGAGCTGCTGGATCTGGGCCGGGCGATGCGGAACTTCTCCCCGTCCTCGTCCGAGTTCACGACCGTACCGATCGGACAGATGGCCTATGCCGTCAAGGGCATCGGCTCGACCCTGAAATGGGACGAGGCGAAGTCGCGGAAGCTCTTCGAGGCGCTGCGCGACGACAAGCCGCTCGCGGCGGCCCGGGCGCCGAGGCCGGGGGCCGTCCGGGTCGCGGTGGCCCCGCAGCAGATCCGGGTCCAGGTCGAGAACGGGACCCCCACGACGGGCCTCGGCAAGCGGGTCGACGGCGCGCTCGCGGCCACCGGTTTCAGGACGACGGGCCGGCCCGCGACGGCCCCCGACCGCACGGTGCGGCGCACCGTCGTCACCTACGACCCGCGCTGGGACCGCTCGGCGAAGTCCCTGGCTGCCGCGCTGCCCGGCGCCGAGCTGCGCGCGGTCCCGGGGCAGGGCCCGCTGCTGAAGGTGATCGCCGGCACGGACTTCAAGCAGGTCACGCGGGTGCGGGCGGACGACCCCTCGCAAGGAGAGTTCGGGGTGGTGACGGGGGACCAGGTGGTCTGTCCGTGACCCTGTGACCCCGTCCGTCGGCGAACGGCCGACGAGCCCGGCCCGGTCGTCGTCGCCGGTCGTCGAGGCTCCGTCGTCGGCGTCCGGCCATCGCAGCCCGGTCGGCGAGACCTAGTCGTCGAGGCCTTCCGCCGCGCGCTTCTCGCGGAGTTCCATGATCGCGCGGCGGCGGGCCAGCCGGTGGGTGCGGCGGATCTGCGCCTCCTGGTAGCGGCGCTCGTCGCGCTCGGTCTCGGCGATGACCGGCGGGACCCGGCGGGGCTTGCCGTCGGCGTCGACCGCGGCGAAGACGAGATACGCGGAGCCGACCTGCTGGGGCGGCGTCGACTCGTTCCAGCGCTCGGCGAGGACCCGGACCCCGACCTCCATCGAGGTACGTCCGGTCCAGTTGACCTGTGCCTTCACATGGACCAGGTCGCCCACGCGGACGGGCTCCAGAAAGGCCATCTCGTCCATCGAGGCGGTGACGGCGGGGCCGCCCGAATGCCGCCCGGCCACCGCGCCCGCCGCGTCGTCGACCAGCTTCATGATCACTCCACCGTGCACCGAGCCCAGTAGGTTCGTGTCGTTGTGGGTCATGATGTGGCTGAGGGTGGTCCGGGACGCCGCGGTCGGCTTGCCCGGTATATCGGATTCCGGGTTGGAGGCCTGGTCTGTCATGTCCTCCACCTTATGCCGGGGCGTACCGCCGTCGCTTTGCATCAGCTCTGCTACAGGCGTGACCCAGATCTCCCGGCTCTCTTGTAAGACTCATGGTGGAGAGCTGCACACTGGTCGGCATGAACGATTGGCCTGGGGACGACAACGGCAGCAACCGCTACGGACGCGGCAGCGCGGGCGCACAGCCCGAGAGCGCCCGCGTCATGCGACAGGTCCGCCGTGGGCCGGCCGCACCCGCTCCGGGCCAGGACGCGCCGCCGTACGGCGGCGGAGTGCCCCGGCAGCCGTCGTACGTCGACGGACAGGGGTACGACAACGGCCAGGGGTACGACAACGGGTACGACTCCGGCTACAACACGGGCCATGTGTACGGGAACCCCAACGGACCCGGCGGTCCGCAGGGCCCCGGCGGCGGGGACGCGTACCCGCGGCGCTCCGCGCCGAACTGGCGGCGCCGGATCAAGTGGACCGCGATCACGCTGGTCACCGCGCTGGTCGTGGTCTCCGTCGGCACCTACTTCTGGGCGGACTCCAAGCTCCACCGTGACGTGGATCTCTCCAAGGTCATAGACCGGCCGGAGACCGGCCAGGGCACCAACTATCTGATCGTCGGTTCCGACAGCCGCGCCGGTCTGACGTCCGCGGACAAGAAGAAGCTGCACACCGGCTCCGCCGAGGGCAAGCGCACCGACTCGATGATGATCCTGCACACCGGGAGCAACGGCTCGACGCTGCTCTCGCTGCCGCGTGACTCGAACGTCACGATCCCGAAGTTCCAGGGCTCCGAGTCCGGCAAGATCAAGGGCCCGCTGGGCCAGAACAAGCTGAACGCGGCCTACGCCTTCGACGGTCCCACGCTTCTGGTCAGGACCGTCGAGTACAACACCGGTCTGCACATCGACCACTACGTGGAGATCGGCTTCGCCGGGTTCGCGGGCATCGTCGACGCGGTCGGCGGGGTCGACATGACCCTCGACCAGGGCTTCAAGGACAAGTACTCCGGCGCCGACTTCAAGGCGGGCAAGCAGACGCTGAACGGCGAGCAGGCCCTCGCCTTCGTCCGTACCCGGCACGCCTTCGCCGCCTCGGACCTGCAACGCACCAAGAACCAGCAGAAGTTCCTGTCCGCGCTCGCCCACCAGGTCGCGACCCCCTCGACGGTCCTGAACCCCTTCAAGCTCTACCCGACGATGGGCGCGGGCCTCGACTCGCTGGTCGTCGACAAGGACATGAGCCTGTGGGACCTGGCGGACATGTTCTGGGCCATGAAGGGCGTCACCGGCGGCGACGGCAAGTCCATGAACATGCCGATCTCCGGATCCGTCGGCGGCAACCTCGTCTGGGACAAGGCGAAGATGAAGACGCTGGTGGACGAGCTCAAGAACGACGAGAAGGTCACGGTCTCGGGCAACTGACCCGCCCGCACGCCCACTGCCCGTGAACTGAACCGTCGCCGCCCGCCGGAGAACCGGCGGACGGACGCACGGCACACGGGCACACGGGCACAGACAGCCAGGGGCCCACGGGTGACCTCACCCTTAACTGACCCACCGTCACTTACCTGTGACGGTGGGTCAGTTGCGCAAGGTGATGCGGCCCCGGGTGCGCGGGCCGTCGAACTTGGAGCGGTCGACGACGGGCTTCGGGCCCGGTTCCGCGGCGATGAGGCGGATGGTGTCGCGGCCCGCCAGGGCGGTGCACCACTGGGCCAGGTGGGGGCGGGTGCCACGAGCACCGGAGGCCTGCTCCCACAGGACGCGGACCGCGTCGGCCCGCCGGTCGTCGAGTACGCCGGACAGCGGCCGCAGCGGCTTGCCGGGGGTCACGTACGGGTCCTGGCTCAGGACGCGGCCCGCCACCAGGGCCGCCTTGTAGCGGTCGCTGTCCACCGTGGCGGTACCGGAGGCGGCCAGCGGGTCGTGCCAGTCGGGGGTGTCCGCCTGCTCCAGGACCGGGGGCCGCCCGACCACGCGTACGCCGTCGCAGTCCAGGAGATACGGGGCGGGGCCGGGCCGGACGGTCCACAGCACGTTCGCGTGGGACACGTCGCCGACGACCAGCCCCAAGGCGTGCAGCCACCGGAAGAGCCCGAGGACGGCGACCACCAGCGCGTACCGCTCGGCCGGCGACGGCTGCGCGACGGCCCCCCAGGCCGCCCTCGGCGGCCGGAGCAGATACGACAGGTCGGTCAGCCGGGGCTCGCCGCGCGAGGTCCGCCAGGTCATGGAGTCCGGCGCCCGGCGCATCAGGAAGCCCGTCGCCCGGCCGCCGTCCATGACCCGGCACAGCGGCCACGCCGCCTCCCGGTCCAACCGGTCCCGGTCGGCCGCGGTGAGCCCCTGGCGCAGCGCGACGAGGGCCGCGAGTTCCCCGCCGTCGGCCTTTCCCGGCTCGCGGTAGCTCTTGTACAGCAGTCCGCCGGGACCACCGACGTCGTACACCTCGCCCTGGCCGCCGTCGCCGACGCGCACGCCGAGGGCGAGCGAGCCGAGCGTCACGTCGGAGCCGTCGTCGGTGCTCACGGCACGGCCTCCCACAGGACGACGGCGGTGCGGTCGTCGTCGTACGACTTCACCCGGTACTGCAGTTGCCACAGGAAGTCGGCCGGTGCCGGGACGGCCCCCGTCCCCCACCCGGACCCCAGGAAGTCCCTCATCCCGGCGTCCCCCGCGAGCGGTGTGGACAGGCCGTCCGTGCAGAGCACCAGGACGTCGCCGGGCAGCGCGGGGGCCAGGAGCAGGGCGCGGGCGCGGTGCCCGTGCGGCAGGGCGGCGGTACGGGTGTCGATCATCCCGTCGCCGTCGTGCTCGGGGTCGGTGAGGGACAGGTTCCACCCGCCGGCGCGCAACAGCGCCGTGCCGCCGTCGCCGACGGCCAGGAAGCCGCGGGTGCGTACGCGCGGGTCGAGCGGGACGAGCAGGGCGCGCAGGGTGGTGGCGTACGCGGCCGGGTCGTCGCCGTGCTCGCGGGCGCGGTGCGCGAGGAGGGTCGCCACCCGGCCCACCGCGGTGTCCACCACTGCCGCGAAGCCGGTCCTGTCACCGGCGCGCAGGGCCTCGGAGAGCTCCGCGGCCACGCTGTCCAGCTCCATCGCGGCGAGCCGGCAGGCCTCCTGGGAGCCGACGTGCGAACGGGCCGCCGATCCCACGCCGTCCGCCACCGCGAGCAGCAGCAGCCCGTCCGCGCCGGGTTCCCCGAGGCGCACCACGGCCAGGGAGTCCTGGCGCGGCTCGCCCTGATAGCGGTGCGAGTCGCCGCGCACGGACGCCGCCCGCACCGTCAGGGCGCCGTACCCGGCCCCGTCCACCACCATGTCGGGCGTCAGCGCCGCGGTCGGATCCTGCCGGACCGAGGGCAGTTCCAGGGGCTCCGGCGCGTACAGCGGGGGCTTCGGCCCGGAGTACGGTGGCGCGCCGAGCACCGGGACCGCCCCGACCCGCGCGGCGGGCTCCTCGGACACGGACGGCTGCTGCTGCGGCTGCTTCTGTTGTTGCTGTTGCTGTTGCTGTTGCTGCCGGACCGGACCGTACGTCAGGGGCGGTGCGGGACAGGTCGGCCCTGCGGGTGGTCCCGCCGACGCCTCGGGCACTCCGGCGGCCGTCCCGGGCTCCGGCGGGTCGCTGAAGAACTGGTCGACGCTCTGCCAGGTCGCGTCCAGCGGGTCGGGCTGCTGCGGGTCGGGCCAGCGCAACTCCGGCCGGCGCGCGGCCGGTTGGCGCGTGTCCGGCCGGTCCGGGTACTGCCGGTCCGGGTAGGTGTGGCCCGGGTACGTATGACCCGGGTACGCCAGGTCCTCGTGCGCCTGGCCGCCGTCCGGTGTCCGCCGCTCCGCTGGCGTCCGGCCGTCCGGGGCCTGTGGATCGGGCTGCCGCGGGCCGGTGCGGGGCCGTCCGGCGGCGTTCATGTCGTTCTCCATCGGTGCGACCTCACAGCTTGTCGAGAGAGACGAGGGAGAAGCCCGGCACGGTGTCGTCCACGGCCAGCGTGAATCCGTTGCCGCCGTCCGCGCCGATGCTCCCGGCGGACCGGACGATCGACCTCGTGAGGCTGGAGGCGAACTCACGCAGCGCCTGGGCCGGTGACACCGAGGAGTCCTTCTGCATGAACGCCCGGAAGTTCGCGACCCGCGCGATCGTCGACTCCTGCGCCTCGCCGATACCGAAGGCGATGATCTTCGGGCAGAACCGTGACTGGGTGACCTCCTTGTACGCCTGGTCCCAGTCCGGGTCGGTGGGAATGCCGTCGGACAGGAAGAAGACCACGGGCCGGTACACCTCGTGGCCCTCCGCCTTCAGCCCCGCCACATCGGCCTCGACGCAGCGCAGCAGGGTCCGGAACGCGTCGCCGTACGAGGTGAGACCGCCCGCGGCGAGCGCGGGGACCGAGTCGATGTCGCTCAGGTCGACGAGCGGTTGCAGCACGGTGGCGGTGTCGGAGAAGCCGATGAGGCAGAAGCGTGTCTTGTCGGCGACGGTCGGGTTGGTGCTGATCTCGTGGTGCAGGTCCGGGAGCGCGCCGTTGATGGCGTCGATCGGCTCACCGATCATCGACCCGGACTCGTCGCAGAGCAGGTAGAAGGGCAGGATCTGCAAGGTCTCGTACCTCCGGGTCAGTACGTGTAGAAGTAGATCTCGATGTCGGCGTGGCCCGCGGAGGCTCCGCCCTTCCAGAAGTCGCGGGTGGTGGCGGCGCGGAACATGTCCGGACGGGCCTTCCCCAGCAGGGAGTTGATCTCGTGGGCGTAGCGGCCCCCGGCGCCCGGGTCGGTGTGGCGCCCGAAGGTCAGCACGAAGGCGGCGCGCCGGCCCCGGTAGCGCGCGGTCGCTCCGCGCAACGCCCGTACGATTCCCGCGTCGTCGCCGGCGGGCGCGTCGACGGCCACCTTGACCGGGGTGCGGACCACCGCCCGCGGGCCGGTGTGCCGGGACTTCCTCCCGGCGGCCGAGGCGGCGGGCTGCTTCGCTGCGGCCTGCGGGTCGCCCTGGCCCCCCATGGCCACCAGGGCGAGAACGAGCAGCATGTCCGCGAACAGCCAGCCCGCCATGTACAACGGCTGGAACCTTCCAGCGGGCTTCATCGGGCCTCGGTCAGGGACGCGGGGGGCAGTTGCGGGGGATCGCGGCGGGGGTCGGCGGGCCGGGGACCGGGCCGCCCCGGCTTGTCGACGGAGACACCGGTCCGGTCGGCCGGGATGCCGGTCGCGTCGGCGGGGCGGCCACGGTGGTCGGTCGGGTACTCCGCGCCTTCGGTCCGGTGCGCCCGGCCCGTCCGGTCCCCCGGGTCCGTCAGATGGGCGCGCACCTGACGGTCCGCCCGCAACTCGTCGACGAGCCGGGCGAACGCGTCGGCCGCCGCCCGCAACGCTCGGCTCTGGGCGTTCAGTTCACGCACCGCGTGCTGGGACTCCTCGACCGCTCGGGCCGTCCCCTCCGCCACCTCACCGAACCGGCCGAAGAGTTGGGCGGAGACGTCCGAGGTCACCTCGATGCCGGTGGCGTAGGCACGCTGGGACGCGGCCAGCACGGTGACGGATTCCTCGACGCGGTCGCCGGCCCCCTGCACCGCGAGCCGCACCTCGCCGCTCGCCTCGCGGACACCGGCGAGCGCCTCGCGGACCTGCGCCCCGCCGTCGCTGACAGCGGCCTCGACCCGGCCCACCGCGACCTCCAGGGGCCTGACCGCGGTGTCGACCGCGGCCAGCCTGTGTTCGGCGGCCTGCACCGCGTCGCCGACCGCCGAGGCGGCCGACCTCAGGTCCTTCTGGACCCGCACCGCCTCGTCGCCGAGCCGGCCGAGGGTCGCGGCGGCACCGGTGAGTTCGGCGGCGAAGCGCTGGGGAGAACTCGACCGCCGCTGGTTCAGGACGAGTTGAGCGCGGGTCAGCGTCGGGACGAGCACCGCCATGAGCTCCTCGGCGGCACGGTCGGCGGCCTCCTCGCGGCGGGCGACGGCGGACCGCCGCAGGCCGTGCACGAGCACCAGCGCGAAGAGCACGGCGATGGCGACGGTGGCACTCATCGCCACATGGCCGAAGCTGAAGGCGCCGGTGAGCCGCCCCTCGAAACCGGACTGCCAAAGCTGCAGGAAGGGCCGGGAGGCGGCCCGCGGATCAGCGCCGGTGAGCGCTCCGTACGCGCTCGACGCCCTGGTCAGCCCGTACCAGGTGAGTATCAGGGGCACGAAGACCAGTGCGCCCAGCACGCCTTCCGCGTACGACCAGACCGTGTGCTCCCCGCCCTGGCCGCCACTCGCCCTGAGACTCTCCGGACGGGCGTACGCGGAGAGGAGATCGAGTTCGGACCAGGGGTCCAGAGCGGTGACGTCCTGGTCCCGGAGCGCCACCGCGAGCGCGGTCAGCTCTTCCCTCCGGGTTCCGAGCGCAGGCCGCTCCGCGAGGTCCTTGACGCTCTGCGCGATCACTTGACGGTCCATCAGGGCGCCTGCCGGCATACCCACCCCCACAACACGACGGACGCGGGGGTGCGTCGACCGCAACCATGGATCCCCGCCCGTGTCACGTGCCCCCGTGCCCCCACCGGTTCACACGCACCAGACGCGCGACCGAGGGCACAGAGAGTACTCCAGCCGCCACGCTCCGCGCATAAACTCCCGACACCCGCCGCTCTCCCCGACGGCGGCGCGAGGGGGGAACAGTTGAGCAGCGACGAACGTCCACGAGCGACCATCCGCCTGAGACCCCCGACGGGCACCCCGCCCCGGCCCGGGCCGCAGCCCCCCGCCCCGACACCCCCTGAAGCGCGGCGGCTTCCCGCCGGGAACGCCGACACCGTGCTGACCAGGTCGGCACCGCGGGCCCGCGTCACGGGGCGCGGTGTCCTTCAGGTGAATCCCAACCGGCCGCCGGGGACCGGGGCCGACGTCGACCTCGGCTGCATGGCCACGTTCACGGACGGCACGCGCGCGGCCGTACAGCCGCTGGGGTTCGTGGGTACGGATGCGGAAGGAATGACCCGCGCCGCCGCGGCCGCGCGCGGGCCGGTGGCGGCGGGACGGTGGCGGCAGAGCGGGGCGGGGCGGAAAAACGGAAGGTGAGAGGCACACCCTGTGCCTCTCACCTTCGCCGCCGATCCGCCGGCGATCCGCCATCGATCCGCCGTTGTCCCACTGCCGACGGGTGGCGTACTACGGCAGGTTGCGCGCCATCACGATGCGCTGGACCTGGTTCGTGCCTTCGTAGATCTGGGTGATCTTCGCGTCGCGCATCATGCGCTCGACCGGGTAGTCGCGGGTGTAGCCGTAGCCCCCGAGGAGCTGGACGGCGTCCGTGGTGACCTCCATGGCGACGTCCGAGGCGAAGCACTTGGCGGCGGCGCCCTGGAACGTGAGGTCCTTGTCGCCACGCTCCGACTTGGCGGCGGCCGCGTACGTGAGCTGGCGGGCGGCCTCGATCTTCATGGCCATGTCGGCGAGCATGAACTGGATGCCCTGGAAGTCGGCGATCGGCTTGCCGAACTGCTTGCGCTCCTGGACGTAGCCCTTGGCGTAGTCGAGGGCGCCCTGGGCGACACCGAGGGCCTGGGCCGCGATGGTGACGCGGGTGTGGTCCAGCGTCTTCATGGCGGTCGCGAAGCCGGTGCCCTCCTCGCCGATCATGCGGTCGGCGGGGATGCGGACGTTGTCGAGGTAGACCTCGCGGGTCGGACTGCCCTTGATGCCGAGCTTGCGCTCAGGAGCACCGAAGGAGACGCCCTCGTCGGACTTCTCGACGACGAACGCGCTGATGCCCTTGGAGCGCTTCGTCGGGTCGGTCACGGCCATGACCGTGTAGTACTCGGAGACGCCCGCGTTGGTGATCCAGCGCTTGACGCCGTTCAGCACCCAGAAGTCGCCGTCGCGCACGGCCTTCGTCTTCATGCCGGCCGCGTCCGAACCGGCGTCCGGCTCGGAGAGGCAGTACGAGAACATTCCGTCGCCCTTGGCGAGCGGGCCCAGGTACTTCTTCTTCAGGTCCTCGGAGCCGGAGAGGATCACCGGCAGCGAGCCCAGCTTGTTCACCGCGGGGATCAGGGAGGAGGACACGCAGACGCGGGCCACCTCCTCGATCACGATGACCGTCGCCAGGGCGTCGGCGCCCGCGCCGCCGAACTCCTCGGGTACGTGGACCGCGTGCAGGTCGTTGGCGACCAGGGCGTCCAGCGCCTCCTGCGGGAAGCGGGCTTCCTCGTCCACCGCTGCTGCGTACGGCGCGATCTTCGCCTCGGCCAGCGAACGGATCGCGTCCCGGAGCATGTCGTGCTCCTCGGACGGGCGGTACAGGTCGAAATCAGCCGATCCGGCCAAGGTCTCTCACGCTCCAAGGGATGCTGTGCTGGCTGCGCTAACTACCGTTAAGTAACACAATTTTAGAGTCCCGCCCGCAGGAGGGATACGTGAGCTTGGCGACAGAGGGAAAAGTGCCCGTGAAAGCGCTCCCTCACGCCCCGACTATGCTCGGGCGCGCACCGACGCCGCACACCTCAGGAGCATCCATGGCCCTCAAGATCACCGTGATCGGCACCGGCTACCTCGGCGCCACCCATGCCGCGGCCATGGCCGAGCTCGGCTTCGAGGTCCTCGGGCTCGACGTGGTGCCGGAGAAGATCGAGATGCTCCAGCGGGGCGAGGTCCCCATGTTCGAGCCCGGCCTGGAGGAGCTGCTGCGCAAGCACGTGGCCGGGATCGAGGGCTCCACGGGCCGGCTCCGCTTCACCATGGACTGGGCCGAGCTCGGGGCCTTCGGCGACGTCCACTTCATCTGCGTGAACACGCCCCAGAAGCACGGCGAGTACGCCTGCGACATGTCGTACGTCGACGCGGCCTTCGAGTCGCTGGCGCCGCACCTGAGCGGTCCCGCCCTCGTCGTCGGCAAGTCCACCGTGCCGGTCGGCTCGGCGGAGCGGCTGGCCGCCCGGCTCGTCGAGCTCGCGCCCGCCGGCGAGGACGCGGAGCTGGCCTGGAACCCGGAGTTCCTGCGCGAGGGCTTCGCCGTGAACGACACGCTGCACCCCGACCGGATCGTGGTGGGCGTGCGCAGCGAGCGCTCCGAGAAGCTGCTGCGCGAGGTGTATCTGACCCCGGTCTCCGAGGGCTCGCCGTTCGTCGTGACCGACTTCCCGACCGCCGAGCTGGTGAAGACCTCCGCGAACTCCTTCCTCGCCACCAAGATCTCCTTCATCAACGCGATGGCCGAGGTCTGCGAGGCGGCCGGCGGCGACGTGGCCAAGCTGGCCGAGGCCATAGGGCACGACGAGCGGATCGGGAAGAAGTTCCTGCGGGCCGGTATCGGCTTCGGCGGCGGCTGCCTGCCCAAGGACATCCGCGCGTTCATGGCACGCGCCGGTGAGCTCGGCGCGGACCAGGCGCTGACCTTCCTGCGCGAGGTCGACACCATCAACATGCGGCGCCGCGGCCAGATGGTGGAGATGGCCCGTGAGGCGCTCGGCGGCGGTTCGTTCCTGGGCAAGCGGGTCGCCGTGCTCGGCGCGACCTTCAAGCCCGACTCCGACGACGTGCGCGACTCCCCGGCACTGAACGTCGCCGGGCAGATCCACCTCCAGGGCGGCCAGGTCACGGTCTACGACCCGAAGGGCATGGCGAACGCCAAGCGGCTCTTCCCGACGCTCGGGTACGCCGACTCCGCCGTGGAGGCGGTACGGGGCGCCCATGTCGTCCTGCACCTGACGGAGTGGCGCGAGTTCCGCGAGCTGGACCCGGCTGTGCTGGGCGAGGCGGCCACCTCCCGCGTGCTGCTGGACGGGCGCAACGCGCTGGACCCGGAGACCTGGCGCCGGGCCGGCTGGACGTACCGCGCGATGGGACGGCCCACCGCCTGACGACCACCACCGGCCGGCATCCACCACGACGGAGACTCGGCACGGGCTGACGCCCGCCACCGGGGACGCCCGTCGGGGCGTCGGCCGAGGCCTGTCGCGGACGACGCCGGTCCGGCCGAGGCTCAGTCGGCCGGACCGGCGTCGGTTGCATTCTGCACCACTTCGCTGTGCGATGACCGGTGACCGCCGCACTCCGCCCCGCCGCACTCCGTCCGGCGGGGCGGAGTGCGTCCTCGGCGGAACCCGGTCACTTGGCGCGGTAGCGGCGCATCTTGGCGCGCGCTCCGCACACCGACATCGAGCACCAGCGGCCGCGGCCGGCCGGTGAGCGGTCGTAGTACACCCAATGGCAGGTCGGGGCCTCGCAGGCCTTCAGCCGTGGCCAGGTGCCCGCCACCAGTGCCTCGGCGATGGCCGCGGCGACGCGGAAGGCCAGGGGGGCGGGAGAGTCCGCGGCGGCCGCGGAGTCCGCAGACGCCGCGGAGGAGCCCCGAGAAGCCGCGGAGGAGGCCGGAGCGGGCACCTCGGTGGCGGGGACCAGGTGCGCGGAGCCGCCGTCCTCGTCGACCGTCACCCGCAGGGGCGCACGGGCGAGGAGTTCTCCGAGCGGAGTCACCCTCCGGTGTGCCGGATGGCCCGCGTGCGCGAGGCACACCGCCCGCAGCGACTCGCGCAGCTCGCGCGCGCCCTCCGCCTCGCCCGCCGTCAGGCCGAGGCGCGCCAGCCCCTCGGGCGTGTCCAGGGAGTCGGCGCCCGACTCGATGTCCAGGGTGTTCACCAGGGCCTGGACCAGGGCCAGACCGCCGGGTGCGGGCGCTCGGTCATTCATGCTTGCGACGTTACCTCTTGTGCGGGAGTATGAGGTAACCGTTACCTCTTGAGTCGCTGTACCAGTAACCAGTCAGGAACTCTCACGGAGGAAGTCATGGCTCTCGCCGCACTCGATGTCGTCGTCCTGGACTGTCCCGACCCGCGCGCTCTCGCCGAGTTCTACGCGGGGGTGCTCGGCGGCACCATCACGGAGGAGGCCGACTGGGTCGACCTGGACCTGCCCGGCGGCCGCAAACTGGCGTTCCAGGCCGCGTCCGGGTACGTACCGCCGCGCTGGCCCTCGCCCGACGGCTCGCAGCAACTGCATCTGGACCTGAAGGTCGAGGACCTGGACGTGGCGGAGAAGGGCGTGCTGGAACTCGGCGCGATCCCGCTGGACACGGAGGACAGGTCGCGCTCGTTCCGGGTGTACGCCGACCCGGCCGGACACCCGTTCTGCCTCTGCGCCTGCTGAACGCGTCCGGCCGTCCCGCCCGGCTCCTCAGCAGTCCAGTTGTTCCAGCGTCGCGTTCGACGGGGCCCGGCGGGCACGGAGGTCGCGGGCCACGTCCTCCGCCGCACCCAGCACGCGCACGGCGTTCTGCCAGGTCAGCTTGGCCACGTCGGTGGACGACCAGCCGCGGTCGAGGAGCTCGGCGATCAGGTTCGGATAGCCGGAGACGTCGTCAAGACCGTCCGGGGTGAACGCCGTGCCGTCGTAGTCGCCGCCGATGCCGAGGTGGTCGATTCCGGCGACCTCGCGCATGTGATCGAGGTGGTCCGCGACCGTCGACACCGTGGCGATCGGGCGCGGGTTGTCCTCCTCGAAGGCACGGTGGACCTTCATGCCCTCGGCGGTGGTGTCGAGGTGGTGGAAGCCGTTCGCGCGCATGTTGTCGTCGGCCGCGGCCGTCCAGTCGACCGCCGCCTGGAGGACGAACTTCGGCACGAACGTCACCATCGCCACTCCCCCGTTGGCGGGCAGCCGCTCCAGCACGTCGTCCGGGATGTTGCGCGGGTGGTCGCACACCGCGCGCGCCGAGGAGTGGGAGAAGATCACCGGCGCGGCGGAGGTGTCGAGCGCGTCGCGCATGGTCGTGGCGGCCACGTGCGAGAGGTCGACGAGCATGCCCTCGCGGTTCATCTCCCGTACGACCTCACGGCCGAACGCGGACAGGCCGCCCACGACGGGAACGTCGGTCGCCGAGTCCGCCCACGCGATGTTGTCGTTGTGGGTGAGCGTCATGTAGCGGACGCCGAGCGCGTACAGCCCGCGCAGGGCGGCGAGGGAGTTGTCGATCGAGTGACCGCCCTCCGCGCCCATGAGGGAGGCGATACGGCCCTCGGCGCGCGCCGACTCCATGTCGGCGGCGGTCAGCGCGGCCCGCAGGTCCGCCGGGTAGCGGTCGATCAACTGCCGTACGCAGTCGATCTGTTCGAGCGTCGCGGTGAGCGCGCCCGGCAGGTCCGAGCGGACGTACACCGACCAGTACTGCGCGCCGACGCCGCCGGCCCGCAGCCGCGCCAGGTCCGTGTGCAGGTGGGCGCTCTGGTCGGTGGCGATGTCACGGGCACCGAGGTCGTAGCGGACCTGCTCGCGCAGGGCGTACGGCAGGTCGTTGTGCCCGTCGACGACGGGGAACTCGTCGAGCAGGGCGCGGGCACGGTCGATCGAGGGCAGGGAGGACGAGGACATCCGCGTCACTTCCCGAAGCCGAAGCCGCCGGCGGCACCCTCGACCTTGGCGCGCAGCCGCTTGCCCTTCTCGGTGGCCTGGTCGTTCAGCTCCTGCTGGAACTCCCGCATCCGGCCGAGGAGTTCCTCGTCGTGGGTGGCGAGGATCCGGGCGGCCAGCAGACCGGCGTTGCGGGCGCCGCCGACGGAGACGGTCGCGACGGGGACCCCGGCCGGCATCTGCACGATGGAGAGCAGCGAGTCCATGCCGTCGAGGTACTTGAGCGGGACGGGTACGCCGATGACGGGCAGCGGGGTGACGGACGCCAGCATCCCCGGCAGGTGGGCGGCGCCGCCGGCGCCCGCGATGATCGCCTTGAGCCCGCGCTCCGCGGCCTGCTCGCCGTACGCGATCATCTCGTGCGGCATGCGGTGCGCGGAGACGACATCCACCTCGTAGGGGATCTCGAACTCGTCCAGCGCCTGGGCCGCGGCCTCCATGACCGGCCAGTCGGAGTCCGAACCCATGACGATGCCTACAACGGGGCTCATTCGGTGATCGTGCCTCTCAGGTAGCCGGCTGCGTGCCGGGCGCGATCGAGGACGTCGTCCAGGTCGTCGCCATAGGTGTTGACGTGGCCGACCTTACGGCCGGGCTTCACGTCCTTGCCGTACATGTGGATCTTCAGTTGCGGGTCGCGGGCCATGCAGTGCAGGTACGCGGAGTACATGTCGGGGTAGTCGCCGCCGAGAACGTTCGCCATGACCGTCCACCGGGCGCGCGGACGCGGGTCGCCGAGCGGGAGGTCGAGGACCGCGCGCACGTGGTTGGCGAACTGGGAGGTGATCGCGCCGTCCTGGGTCCAGTGGCCCGAGTTGTGCGGGCGCATGGCCAGTTCGTTGACGAGGATGCGTCCGTCGCGGGTCTCGAAGAGCTCGACGGCCAGGTGGCCGACGACGCCGAGTTCCTTGGCGATGCGCAGGGCCAGTTCCTGTGCCTCCAGGGCCAGCTCCTCGGCGATGCCGGGCGCCGGGGCGATCACGGTGTCGCAGACACCGCCGACCTGCTGGGACTCGACGACGGGGTACGCGACCGCCTGTCCGTGCGGGGAGCGGACGACGTTCGCCGCGAGCTCGCGCGCGAAGTCGACCTTCTCCTCGGCGAGGACGGGAACGCCCGCGCGGAACGGGTCGGCGGCCTCCTCCAGGGAGCGCACGAACCAGACGCCCTTGCCGTCGTAGCCGCCGCGGACGGTCTTCAGGATGACCGGGAAGCCGTCGCCGTCGGCCCCTTCGGCGAGGCCCTCCGCCGCGAACGCGGCGACGTCGTCGACGTCGGTCACGATGCGGTGCCGTGGGCACGGCACACCGATCTCGTCGAGCTTCGCGCGCATCACGCCCTTGTCCTGGGCGTGCACGAGCGCGTCGGGGCCCGGCCGGACGGGGATGCCGTCCGCCTCCAGGGCCCGCAGGTGCTCGGTCGGGACGTGCTCGTGATCGAAAGTGATCACGTCACAGCCCCGCGCGAAGTCACGCAGCGTGTCGAGGTCGCGGTAGTCGCCGACGACGACATCACCGACGACCTGCGCCGCGGACTCCTGAGGAGTGTCACTGAGAAGCTTGAACTTGATGCCGAGCGGGATGCCCGCCTCGTGTGTCATACGAGCGAGCTGACCCCCGCCGACCATGCCGACTACCGGGAACGTCACGCTCCAAGAGTATCGGCCGCGCCACGATGGCCGGTTTCCGCGGCGATACGCCCGATTTTCCCTGCTGGTGACCGCGTCTTTTCTTACCTGTGAGCCCATGCACAGGCACCGTGCGGAGGCGCTGGTTAGCATGGGCTGGTTGGCGTAATCCGTCGACACGGCCGACGACACACCCACCGACAGGGGCTGGCGACACCATGGGCAGTGCTTCATCGGGGCCTCGAGTGGGGCCTCGCAGCGCGGTGCGGCGCCGGTTCGACCTGCTCTTTCGCGAGGTCGCAAAGTTCGGCGCGGTGGGCGGTGCGGGGCTGCTCGTCAACCTGCTCGTGTTCAACCTCGTACGCCACCTCACTGGCCTGCAGGTCGTGCGGGCCAGTGTCATCGCCACGGTCGTGTCGATCGTCTTCAACTACGTCGGGTTCCGGTACTTCACCTACCGGGACCGCGACAGGGGTGGCCGCACCAAGGAGCTGACGCTCTTCCTGCTGTTCAGCGTGGTGGGCCTGGTCATCGAGAACGGCGTGCTGTACGTGGCGACGTACAGCTTCGGCTGGGACAGCCCGCTGCAGAGCAACGTCTTCAAGTTCCTCGGCATCGGCATCGCGACGCTGTTCCGCTTCTGGTCCTACCGCACCTGGGTGTTCCGGGCGCTCCCGGCCCGGGAGACGGTGGCCAGCGCCGAATCGTTCCTGGACGAGGACCCCGAGCCCGAGGCGCGACGGCAACGGGCCCGCGTGAACTGAACGCGCGACGGCCGCGGGGCGCGTGACCCGCGCGGGTGACGCCCGTCGGCCCGCGCGAACCGGACGACCGAGGCTCGTGCGAGCCGAACGCGCGGCCCCTCCCTGCCCGGCCGTCCGCTCCTCCCCTACCTGACCGTCCGCTCCTCGTCGTCCTCCGGGAGCCGGGGCGAGCGCTTCAGCGGGGTACGGGACAGGAACAGGCCGAAGACCGGGGGCTGGGCCTGCAGCATCTCCAGGCGGCCGCCGTCGGCCTCCGCGAGGTCGCGGGCGACGGCCAGGCCGATGCCGGTGGAGTTGCGGCCGCTGATGGTGCGCTCGAAGATGCGGGCGCCCAGGTCGGTGGGAACGCCGGGACCCTCGTCGGTGACCTCGATGACGGCCTGGTTGCCGGTGACGCGGGTGCGCAGCGCGACCGTGCCGCCACCGTGCATGAGGGAGTTCTCGATCAGCGCCGCGAGCACCTGGGCGACCGCGCCCGGGGTGCCCACCGCCTGCAGATGGCGCTTCCCCGAGCTGACGATCGCCCGGCCCGCGCTGCGGTAGGCCGGGCGCCATTCCTCCAGCTGCTGCTTGATGACCTCGTCGAGGTCGAAGGAGACGGCGGAGCCGGTACGCGGGTCGCGGGCGTTGGTGAGCAGCCGCTCGACCACGTCCGTGAGGCGTTCCACCTGTGTCAGCGCGATCGTGGCCTCCTCCTTCACCGTGTCGGGGTCGTCGGTGAGGGTGATCTCCTCCAGGCGCATGGAGAGCGCCGTCAGGGGCGTCCGCAACTGGTGTGAGGCATCCGCGGCGAGGCGGCGCTCGGCGGTCAGCATCCGCGCGATGCGCTCGGCGCTGCCGTCCAGGACGTCGGCGACCCGGTCCAGCTCGGGGACGCCGTACCGCTTGTGGCGCGGGCGCGGGTCGCCGGAGCCCAGCCGTTCCGCCGTCTCGGCGAGGTCGGTGAGCGGGGAGGCGAGGCGGTTCGCCTGGCGTACGGCGAGCAGGACGGCGGCGATGATCGCCAGCAGCGCGACGGCGCCGATGACCAGGAGCGTACGGCCGACTTCCTTGGTCACGGCGGAGCGGGGCTCCTGGACGGTGACCGTCTCGCCCGACTCGCCCTTGGCGGTGTACTGGATGACGTTGCCGGTGGGCTCGGTGCCGACCTCGATGGGGTCGCGGCCCGGAATCCTGATCACGGCGTAGCGCCGGTCGGTGACCTGGTTCCTGAACGTCTCGTCGGTGATGTTCTCGTCGCCGAGGACGCGGCTGTCCACGATGCTGGCCAGGCGCAGCGCCTCGGAGTCCACGCGCTCCTGGGCGCTGTTGCCGATCGTGCGGGTCTCGACGATGACGAGGGAGACACCGAAGACGGCGATCACCACGAGCACGACGGCGAGGGTGGACTGGATCAGACGGCGACGCACGGGGCCCTCCGGGCAGATGGCTGTACCGGGACCAGTGTGCACGTTCGCCGCTCGGGCCCGGGCGGGGCGCCGGGCCGGGGGCCCCGGTTTTCCCCGTTGCCACCCGCCACGCCGTCCCCGGACCGTCCTCCACGCGTCCCGCGCCCGCGGCTCCGGTCCGGAGCCGCGGCCTTGGCGTTCGCGCCCCGCACGCGGGGCGGCGGGCCGGGTTCACCGTCGCGGCCGGGCCCGGGGTTCCGGAAGGCCCGCCCGGTCCGGCGGAGCCTCAGCTCTTCTCGAAGCGGAAGCCGACGCCTCGTACCGTCGCGATGTAGCGGGGGTTGGCCGCGTCGTCGCCGAGCTTCTTGCGCAGCCAGGAGATGTGCATGTCGAGGGTCTTGGTGGAGGACCACCAGGTGGTGTCCCAGACCTCGCGCATGAGCTGGTCGCGGGTGACCACCCGGCCGGCGTCCCGGACCAGGACCCGCAGGAGGTCGAACTCCTTGGCCGTGAGCTGGAGTTCCTCGTCGCCCATCCAGGCGCGGTGCGACTCGACGTCGATGCGCACACCGTGCGTGGCGGGGGGCTGCTGGGGCTCGGCCGCGCCGCGCCGGAGCAGCGCCCGTACCCGGGCGAGGAGTTCCGCGAGCCGGAAAGGCTTGGTGACGTAGTCGTCCGCGCCCGCGTCGAGACCGACGACGGTGTCCACCTCGTCGGCGCGCGCGGTCAGGATGAGGATGGGCACGGTGTGGCCCTCGGCGCGGAGCCGGCGCGCGACTTCCAGGCCGTCCATACCGGGCAGTCCGAGGTCCAGGACGACCAGGTCGACGCCGCCCTGCATTCCGGCGTCGAGCGCGGTGGGTCCGTCCTCGCGCACTTCGACCTCGTAACCCTCCCGGCGCAGGGCACGGGCCAGCGGCTCCGAGATGGACGCGTCGTCCTCGGCGAGCAGTACACGGGTCATGGGGTGATGGTAGTCCGCCGCGGACTACGCCCGGGCAGCGATCCGCCTCCGTGATTCACACCGTCCATCCGGGTGTTTCTTACCTGCGGGTATGGGATGCGATCCTGAAGAACACCTTCGAATGATCGCCTGCGGTTCCATGATCCCCTGTGATCCATGTCTCAAGTCCTTCCATATGCCGCATTGCGATGTCGTATGGTGACCAGACGCCTCAAGCACTACATCGGGACCTTTGGCGTGCACTTGATGCTAAAAGGTCCCTTCTGTGTGCGGGCTGGTGTCAGCCAGCCTTGAAGGAAAGACCTGTGGCCGGGCCCGGGCGCACTGATGCGTCATGGGCGTGGATCCCGGTGGTCGCCGTCCGCCGCTTCGCAGTCCGGAGCGGACTCCCCGTGGGCGTGGGGACGGACGCCGAACTCCCGCCGGTGCCGGCCGTCCCCCACTGGGCGCGTAACTCCCCCGACCTCTCGGTTCCACGTGAGCGGGGGACCCCCAACAGCGCGTCCCGACCAGCAAGGATCGACCATGGCGTCCAGCCTGACGAAGGACTCGGTGACTCCGGGAATCCCCGGTTCCGAGAAGACCTTCTTCGGCCACCCCCGCGGACTGGCCACTCTCTTCATGACCGAGATGTGGGAGCGTTTCTCCTACTACGGCATGAAGGCCCTGCTCCCGCTGTACCTGGTGGCACCGGGCGGTCTGCACCTCAGCGCGGCCACCGCGACCGCGATCTACTCCGTGTACCTCTCCCTGGTGTACCTGCTCGCCCTGCCGGGCGGCTGGTTCGCCGACCGCGTCCTCGGCCCCCGCAAGACGGTCGCCGTCGCGGGTGTGATCATCATGCTGGGTCACCTCACGCTGGCTCTGCCCTCCTCCGGCACCTTCTACGGCGGCCTCGGCCTCGTGGCGATCGGTTCCGGTCTGCTGAAGGCCAACATCTCCACGATGGTCGGCCACCTCTACGAGGGCCCGGACGACGCGCGCCGTGACGGTGGCTTCACGCTGTTCTACGTCGGCATCAACCTCGGCGCCTTCGCCGCCCCGCTGATCATCGGCACCGTCGGTGAGAACGTGAACTGGCACCTGGGCTTCGCCCTCGCCGCGCTCGGCATGGCGCTGGGCCTCGCCCAGTACCTGCTCGGCGGCCGTCACCTCAGCGCCCGCTCGCACGAGGTCCCCACGCCTCTGACGGCCCAGGAGAAGTCCGCGACGCTGCGCAAGTCCGCCCTGTGGGCCGCTGTCGCCGTCGTCTTCTACTCGATCGTCGGCTTCTCGGGCCACTACACGCTGAACTGGCTGCTGGTCCCGATCACGATCGCCGGTCTGGCCATCCCGGTCATGGTCATCGGGCGCATCAAGCGGGACAAGTCCCTGGACCGTGCCGACCAGTCGAAGATGTCCGCGTACATCTGGTTCTTCGTCGCCGCGGCCGTCTTCTGGATGATCTACGACCAGGGCGGCTCGACGATGTCGATCTTCGCCGACGAGTCCGCGAAGAACACGATCTTCGGCTGGGAGTTCCCGGTCTCCTGGTACCAGTCCGTCAACCCGGTCATGATCATGGCGCTCGCCCCGGTCTTCGCCTGGGCGTGGCTGTGGCTGAACAAGCGCGGCAAGGAGCCGAGCACGGCGACGAAGTTCGCCTCGGGTCTGATCCTGATCGGCGCGTCGTTCTTCCTCTTCCTGGCCCCGCTGACGATCGCCGAGGGCGGTCACAAGGCGGCCGCGATGTGGCTGGTGGCGATCTACTTCGTGCAGACCGTCGGTGAACTGCTGCTCTCCCCGGTCGGCCTCTCCGTCACCACGAAGATGGCTCCGGCGAGGTACGCCTCCCAGATGATGGGTGTCTGGTTCCTGGCCGTCACCGCCGGTGACGCCACGACCGGTCTGCTCTCCATCGCCAACGTCGACCTCAACAAGACGGGCATCGTCGCGCTGGAGGCCACGCTCGCCGTGATCGCCGGTGCCGCGGTGTGGATGTACCGCAAGAAGGTCAAGGCGCTCATGGGCGACGTCCACTGACGTCGGACCCACGACACCGCGAGGGGCCGCCGCACCGTTCGGTGCGGCGGCCCCTCGCCGTTTCCCTCGCCGTCGCCGCGGCCGGCCCCTCGCCGTCTCCGCGGCCGCCGGGGATCAGCGCGTCCTGCGTCCCGGCATGAAGGTGAAGACCGCGCCGCCCAGCAGGATGACCGTGCCCGCCACCAGTCCGAGCGCCTTGAGCACGCTGTGGCTGTCGGAGCCCGTCTCCGCCAGGCCGCCGCCGGCCGACGTACCGGCGGAACCCGAACCGGACGAGGTGGACCCGCCGCCCGAGGCGCCGCTCGCCTGCTCCGAGGTGTCCAGGGTCAGGGAGACCTCCGACTTGGTGGGGGTGCAGGTCGTCGTCGTCCCCAGGGCCATCACCGTCAGCACGCCCGGGGACAGGGTCGACGTACCGGTCGCGCCCGGCTTGTAGGTGCCCGTCAGGTCGGGGACCTCGATCGGGTCGCCGGACTTGATCGCCGCCGAGTTGGCCGGGCCCTCGACATGCACGGTGCCCTTGTCGGCGCCTCCGAGGGCCACCTCCATCGACGGCTTGACGGAGTCGGCGGGGATGTCGGCCGGGCTGTCCATCACGGACTTCTTGAACTGCACGGTGAGGTCGTAACTCCCGCCGTTCTTCTTGGCGTTGATCTGCACGGGAGAGGTGGCGCTCTTGTCTCCGATGGGCGTCTTGCACGCGTAGGGAACGGAGACCTCCTTGCCCGTGAAGTCGGTCTGCCCGCTGCCGGATCCGCCGGTGTCACTTCCTCCGCCGGTCCCGCTGCCGCTCGGCGACGGGGTGACCGACCCGCTCGGGGTCGGAGTGGGAGTCGGCGTGGGCGTGGGCGTCGGCGTGCCGCCCGTCCCGCCGCCGCTCGTCACCTTGATCGTCGCGGAGGAGTTCACCGTCTCCTTGGGCGTGCACTTGGTGTCGGTGGAGATCGGCTTGCTGACATTGATGTTGTACGCGTCCGGGGTGAGCGTGACGTCGCCCGCCGCCGTCAGTTTCAGCTTGCCCGTCATGTCGGACAGCTTCATGTCGCTGTTCTTGGGGATCGCGGGGTTCGTCCGCGGCCCCTCCATCGCGATGTCCGCCGTCTGCGCTCCGCCCGCCTTCAGCGTCCCGGTGGGCTTGACGGTGTTCGCGTCGAGGTCGAGGACATCGGGATTCTTCGAGGCGGCCTGGGTGAACTTCCAGGTGATGGTGACCTCGTCGCCCACCTTCGCCTCGGCGGGCGCCGTGATCTCCACCTTCGTGGTGCCCTCCACGGCGGGCAGCCCGGAGATCGCGGGCGGAATGCATTCGGTCTTGTACGACACCTCGGCGGCCTGCGCCGGAGCGGCGGCCACCCCCAGCAGGATGCCCGCACCGCCGAGCATCAGCGCGACCCCGGCCGCGCCCGCTCTGCGTCCGGCGGCCGGTACACCTCTCCGTTGCGTACTCACGTATGTCCCTTTCTCGTCTGCGTCGTCGGACCGTTCTCGTGCGGTGCGGAGAGCTGACCGTTCGTCGCGGTGCCCGGATCGTTGTCCGGGGTGAACCACGGAAGGGCCGGTACCGGCGGCACCGAGGCGTCCACCGGTGTCCGGGGGGCGGGTCCCGCCTTGGGCAGGCGCAGGGTGAGCTCGCCCAGCCGCAGACCCCGGTGCCGGCCCGCGCGCCCGGTGGACCTGCGCGGGCGCACCCGGTCCACCACGGCCATGCCGGCCCGGAACACCGCGGCCGGGACGACCACGCAGAGCAGGATCCAGAAGACGGTGACGCCCCACGGGCGGCCCACGCCCCACGGCTGCTCGGCGAGCACCTTCCCGCCGTACTTCAGCGAGATCGTGTAGTCGCCGTGCGCGCCGGCCGACAGTTCGACCGGCAGGTCGATCCGCGCCTTGCGGCCGGGCTCGACGGTGCCGCGCCACTGCTGTTCCTCCCACTGCGGGGCGAACACCCCGTGGGAGGTGCCGACCTGGAAGACCGGGTTCTTCACCGGGGCGGTGCCGACATTGCCGACCGTGAAGACGAGGGTGCGCGAGGGAGGCGAGCCGAACCACGTCAGCAGACCGCTCGATCCGTCGAGCCGGGTGTCGGTGAGCACCGAGAGCCGGCCGCCGCCCTCCTCCTTCGGCAGCGGCTCGACCGAGTGGCCGGCCACCATGAAGATGGCGTCCGCCTCGGCCTTCTCACCCGTGACGGTGGCGACATGCACCACACAGGGGCACGGCACGGGCGGCTCGGCGACCGGCAGCTTCTTGCCGAAGCCGCCCTTGGCGTCGGTGGTGACGGCCCGTCCGTCGGCGTTGGCACAGGAGTTGGTGCCGCCGATCACCCCGCGCGAGGGCACGGACCGGCCGCAGATCAGCATCATCAACAGCGCCCCCGGCCGCCAGCCGCTGCCGGTCACGGTGACCGAACCGCCGGTCCCCGCCTCTGACCTGGACAAGGACACGCTCGGTTTTCCGGCGGCGGCCGCCGGGAGGGCCGAGACCGCCCCGGCCAGGGGGACCAGGACGAGTGCCAGCACCGCCCCCAGCGCCGCCGTCCGCATCTTGCCGCCCAGGCCGCTCACGCCACCGCTCCCGTCAACTCGACTTCCGTGCAGGGCTGTTCGCTCGCTGCGTCGTCAACCGCGCGGCGCCGCCGACGCCATGGCCGCCACCCCCCGGGCCGCCCCCGACGCCGTACGACGACGAAGGCGCCCACCGCCGCCAGGACGCCCCCGGCCCCGGCCGGCACCTCCCACGGCACGAACCGGACCGACGCCGTCGCCGTGGAGCGCACCCCGCCCGCCGCCGTCACCGTCAGCCGCACCTCGGCCGCGTCGAGCGCCGGAGGGCCGGTCCAGGGTTCGTGGAGCGTGACGCGGCGGCCCGGCAGGAGTTCGACGGGCAGGGTGCGCGGGGCGCGGTCGAGCAGGGTGCCGAGGACGCCGTCGGCGTGCACGGCGAGCCGCGGGGCGAGGACCGTGGTCCCTCGGTTGACCAGTTCGTACGAGATCCGTCCGCCGCCCACCCGGACGTGCTCGACGGTCAGCGCCGACAACGTCGGTCCCGCCACGCGGAGTTGGACTCGCAGCGCCGAGGTGCGGCCGCCGCCGCCCGCCACGATCGCACCGGGATGGTCACCGGGCGCCGCACCGGCCGGGACCCCGATCGTGAACGGCACGTCCGCGCGGGTGTGCGCGGGCACCCGTACGGACAGCGTCCGCACCGCGGTCCGGCGGCCGTCCGCGCGACCGGCGAAGGCGATCCACGCGCCCGTGTCCGTCGGCCGTTCGCGCCCGGTGAAGGCGCCGCCGGCGGTGTCGTCCGCGTCGGCGCCGCGCAGCTCGACGGTGAGAGGCCGCCCGCCCGGGTTGAGCACGGAGACCGCGTCCTGGAGGACCGTGCCGGGCGCGCCCTCCGCGTAGACGGAGGGCCGCCCGTCGGCCGCCCCGCCGGAGGCCGGCACGACGGACCAGCCCTCGGCGGCCAGGGCCGTCGGTGCCGCGCTCATGAGCGCCAGGGTCAGGCCCAGCACGCGGGCAGCGGGGAGTGCGTACGGCATGCGGCGGCTCCAGGTCGTGGTGCGGGACGGTCAGCGGCGGACCGCCTGATGCCTGCGGGTCAGCCACAGCACGCCCGCCGCGCCCGCGAGCAGCACCGTGCCGCCGAGGGTGCCGAGGGCCACCACGGAGTCCTCGGGGCCGGTCTGCGGAAGGGATCCGCCGGAGTCGGTCCCGCTGGAACCCGATGAGCCCGAGGAACCCGAGGAACCCGAGGTCGAGGAGCCCGAACCGCCGGCCGCCGTGACGTCGAGGGTCAGCGAGGGCTTGGGACTGTTCGAGGGCGTGCACGTGGTCGTGGTCCCGAGGGCCTTGATGGTGAGGACGCCCGCGGTGAAGGTGACCTTGCCGGACTTCTTGGGCGTGTAGGTTCCGCTCAAGTCGCTGATCTTGATGGGGGTGTTGGCGGGGATGGCGGCCGCGTTGGCCGGTCCGCTGACCGCCACCGTGCCGCTGTCCGCGCCGCCCAGCTTGATGACGGCGCTCGGTGTCATCGCGCCCTTGCCGAGTTCGACCGGGCTGGAGGAGACACCCTTCTGCCAGGACATGGTGAGCTTGTAGGCGCTGCCGCTTTTGACACCCTTGATGTCGATGGGCGAGACGGCGCTCTTGTCACCGATCGGCGTCTTGCACTGGTAGTTGACGTCCACCACGTCGGCCTGGGCCAGGGGGGCGGCCATCAGCACCGCCGAGCCGGCCAGGGCCGCGGCGAACGCGAGCGCGGCGGTTCGTTTCTGGTACGTCCGGTACGACACGGGCCTGCCCCTCATTCCTGACGGCGTCCTCGGCGATTTTCTGACGGAACATCAGATCGGCCGTCAAGGTACGCCCGGGGACTTGTGGAGGGAAGACAAAGTGCGCGCCGGATCCGTGGGGATCCCGCGCGCACCGGGTGCCGTACGGAGCGGGGTTCGAACCCCGGGTAACCAAAGGCGGGCACGGGCCTGCCGGTTCACGACCGCGGCCCGCGAGAACACCCCGGGGACGAACCGACCGGGGGAAGGCGCTGGACAGTTCACGAAGACGGGCTGGAGAGCGATCCGGGCGGACGACCGGGTCGGCCGTCCGAAAGTCGGCCCAGGCGGGCGCCCCGGGGCTGCCGCGCCCAGACCGACGCTCCGGGGCAGCCGTACGAAAGTGGGCCCGGGCAGACGGTCCGGAGGCTGCCGCGCCCAGGCCGGCGCTCCGGGGCGGCCGTACGAAAGTCGGCTCAGGCGGACGACCCGCGAGCCGCCGCACCCAGACCGACGCTCCGGGGCAGCCGCACGAAAGTCGGCCCAGGCGAACGACCCGCGAGCCGCCGCACCCAGACCGACGCTCCGGGGCAGCCGCACGAAAGTCGGCCCAGGCGAACGACCCGCGAGCCGCCGCACCCAGGCCGGCGCTCCGGGGCGGCCGTACGAGCGTGGGCTCGGGCGGGCAGGCTAGGCCGGGGCGGCCGTCCGAAACGAAGCTCGGGCGGGCGACCCAGGACGGGCGCCCGAAAGCGAGCTCGGGCGGACGGTCCGGGACGGCGGTCCGAAAGCGAGCTCGGGCGGACGGTCCGGGACGGCGGTCCGAAAGCGAGCTCGGGCGGACGGTCCGGGACGGCGGCGAGCCGGCCGGGGCAAGTGCGCCGGGCCGGCTACGCCGGGGCTCCGAGTTCCGCCCACACCGTCTTGCCCGCGACTCCGGGAGTGCGTACGACCCCCCAGTCCAGGCAGAGCCGCTGCACGATGAACATGCCGTGGCCGCCGGGACGACCGGCGCGGTGCGGGGTCCGCGGGGCGGGCTGACCGGCCCCCCGGTCGGAGACCTCGATGCGCAGCACCTTGTTGTCGCAGGAGATCCGCAGCTCGTCCGGGCCCTCGGCGTGCAGGCAGGCGTTGGTGACCAGCTCGGAGACGACCAGCAGGACGTCCTCGGCGGCCGCCCGCCGGTCGGCGCTCGGCGCGGGCAGCCAGCCCCACGCGTACAGCGCCTGCCGGGCGAAGTCGCGGGCCAGCGGCACGACGCCGCTCTCGCCGTCGAGGTTCAGCCTGCGGGCCTGGCGGCCGACGGGCACGGGGGGCGCGTCGGCCGGGGAGCCGCCGACGGGCGCCGCGCCGTCCACGGACGTCACGCCGGGCGCGGACACCGCGGAAGCGCCGCCGTCGCCCGACTCCGGGCCGCGGTCGCCCGGCGAGCAAGGCCGGGTGGTGCTCATCAGCGCTTCACCTCACCGATTCACCGGTTCACGATTTCAAGACTCAGTACGCAGTACTCAGTACGGATGGATCAACGACTTTCGCCGTTTGTGGATCGACGACTTCCACCGCGCCGGCCGCCGACCCGTGCGCCGCCGACCCGTCCAGGATGTCTCCTGCCCGACGGAACCGTCCGAACACCCACTTATTCGGCACGGAAACTGTGACGCGAGTAACGCGTCGATCACACAGGGGCATCCGGGGCATAACGGTGCCATGGTCGCAGGCCTGCCGGATCAGCCGGACAGGGCCGCCTCAAGCGTGTCGTGGACGGTGAAGACGGCCTCCGCCCCGGTGATCTCGAAGACCCGGGCCACCACCGGCTGCATCGCGGCCAAATGGACCCCGCCCCCCGCGGCCTCGGCCTTCAGCCGGGCACCGAGCAGCACATTGAGCCCGGTGGAGTCGCAGAACTCCAGCCGCGAGCAGTCGATCACCAGTCGTGCGTACCCCTTTTCGAGGCACCCCTCAAGTGGCTCACGCAACAAATCGGCCGTGTGGTGATCGAGCTCACCCGCGGGGGTCACGACGGCACTTGTGCCCTCTTCCCGCACCTCGACAAGAAGCCGGCCAGACTGTGCGCTGCCGACCGTCCCGCGGTCCATGCCGTCTCTCTCCCGAGCGTCGCTCCTGCTGATGTACGCACTCGAACACTACGCCTTCTCCACGGCACCCGACACCCGAACAACCCCCACGAAGTGGACATTTCACCGCAGAGGACACTTGCGGTGGGTTCGGGAAACCGGGTAGGGCTAGTAGAGACAGCTATCCGACCCGGCCGGCTTTGGAGGCGCCGCACACCGCAGTGCACGTATCGGCATCGGCGGCCATATGCCGAGAACGATGGAGGACACCATGTCACCCCGGCTCGACGCATCGCAGACCCGGACGGCGACGTCGACACCGTCTCCGGAATCCCCGGAGCACGTCGACGGAACCGGAACCGACGGAGTCGACGGACTCACCGGACTCGCCGGACTTCCGGAGATCCCCCCGTACGACGAGGTGGGGCCGGTGGACGCACGGGCTCTGTCCAAGACGCTCTTCGCGCGGCTGGAGTCCCTCGAAGAGGGCACGCACGACCACGCGTACGTCCGCAACACACTCGTCGAACTCAACCTCGCGCTGGTGAAGTTCGCCGCCTCCCGCTTCCGCTCCCGCAGCGAGCCGATGGAGGACATCATCCAGGTCGGCACCATCGGCCTGATCAAGGCGATCGACCGGTTCGAGCTGAGCCGCGGCGTCGAGTTCCCCACCTTCGCGATGCCGACCATCATCGGCGAGATCAAGCGCTTCTTCCGCGACACCTCCTGGTCGGTGCGGGTACCCCGCCGGCTCCAGGAACTGCGCCTCGACCTGGCCAAGGCCGGCGACGAACTGGCCCAGCGCCTCGACCGCGCCCCGACCGTGGGCGAGCTGGCGGAGCGCCTCGGCATCAGCAACGACGAGGTCGTCGAGGGCATGGCCGCGTCCAACGCCTACACGGCCAGTTCGCTGGACGCCCAGCCCGAGGAGGACGACTCCGAGGGCGCGCTCGCGGACCGCATCGGCTACGAGGACAACGGCCTCGAAGGCATCGAGTACGTGGAGTCGCTCAAGCCGCTGATCGCCGAACTCCCCCAGCGCGACCGGCAGATCCTCTCGCTGCGGTTCGTGGCGAACATGACCCAGTCCGAGATCGGTGACGAACTGGGCATCTCCCAGATGCATGTCTCCCGGTTGCTGTCGCGCACCCTCGTGCGACTCCGGAAGGGCTTGACCGTCGAGGAATGACAGGGCTTCGCGGCCCACGAGGCCGCGCATCGGAGCGGTCCGGCGCCCGCGGGCGCCGGACCGCTCCGTTTCCGGGGCCGCCCGCCCCGTTCCTCCTCCGGCGACCGCCCGGTCCCTCCCCGCGGCGACCGGCCCGGCCTCCAAAGCCTCCGCGCCGTACAAACAACTTCTGTGCCACACAGGAAAGTTCGTCGTAGCCTCGGGCGGAAATCCCCGCTTCAACTCTTTCCCCGAAGGACCACCCCCGCCACTATGGGCATCCCAAACTGGCTGGTACGTCAGCACAGGACGAGTGCGCACCAGGTGCGGGGAGGCGGACGAACATGGCGCAGGACGACCCGGCCGGCGGAGACACCGGGGCCGAGGACGACGGGCTGCCCGCCGGGGCGGCCGACGCGCGGCTGACGGAGCTGCTGCGCGCCGGCACCTCGACCGCGTACACGGCCCTCCAGGAACTCCGCCGACGTCACCGCGCCTCGGTCCTCGGCTACGCCCGGCTGTGCACGACCGGTGAGTCCGGGGCCGGTCAGCTCGCCGCGCAGACCTTCACCCTCGCGGCCCGCGAGACGGCGCGCGGCATCGACCCGAACGTCCCGTGGCGGCACCACCTCCTGCTGCTGGCGGGGCGGACGGCCGCCTCATGGGCCCGGGACCAGCGGGCCGCGGGCATCGACCCCGGTCTGCTCCTCGTCCTCAGCACGGCGGGCCCCGACGGCCCGGTCCCGTCCCTGCTCCCGGCCTTCCGGTCCCTCCCCACCCGCGCCCAGGGCCTCGTCTGGTACGCGGTCGTGGAGCGCGAGTCCGCGGAACGGACGGCGGTCCTGCTCGGCCTCACCCCCGAGGACGTCGCCTACGGCACGGACCAGGCGCTCCAGTCCCTGGGCCAGGCCTGTCTCAGGCATCGCCTGGCCGCCTCCGACGATCCGCGCTGCGGAGACTTCCGCCGGCTCATCGAGGAGTCGGTGCGGCCCGACAACCCCCGCTCCAGCACCGACCTGCACACCCACATGGCGCGCTGCGCGCACTGCTCGACCGCGTACGAGGAACTGACCGCCCTGCGCGACCATCCGCGCTCCGCCCTGGCCGAGGGCCTGCTGCCGTGGGCGGGTACGGCGTACGTCACGAACGACGTGTCCGGGGCGGAGCCCGCCGCGCCCGAACTCCCCGCCGGTTCAAGGGCGTCGGGGCCGGCCTGGCCGCCGTCCCGGCGGTTCGTCCTGACCTCGGCGGCGGCGCTCGGCGTGGCCCTGGCGCCGGTCCTGTTCCTGCTGCTGTCCTCGGGCGGCCCGCCGGCCACGGACACGGCGGGCTCGGTGTCCACGCCGTCGGAGCCGCCGCCGGTGACCGTGACGGCGACGGTCCCGGTCGATCCGCCGGCCCGCACGCCCTCCCCCTCGGGCTCGCCCCCGGCGACCTCGTCGCCCTCCCCGGGCCGCCGTTCGGCGCCGCCGGAGTCACCGAGCCCGAAGCCGGCCCCGACCGTCGCGTTCCGCCCGCCGGGCAGCGGCTACGCCCAGGTGGTGAACGTCGCCTCGGGCCTGTGTCTGGACATCCGCGACGGCGACCTGGAGAAGGGCACGGACGTCATCACGGCACCCTGCACCTCCGCCGCCACCCAGCGCTGGCGCGTCGACACCGGCAGCGGTTCCCTCCGCTCGGCCGCCGACGACGGCTTCTGCCTGGACAGCCGGGGTTCGGTCGACAAGGGCGTGGGCATCTGGGAGTGCTCCTCGCTCGACGGCGACCACGGCGACAACCTGCGGTTCACCGTCGACGGGGACGGCGTCGTCCGCCCGGCCGTGGCCATCGAGACGGCTCTCACGCCTGACGGCGACGAGGGGCTGTCCCTGGTTCCGCTGAACGGGGGCACGGGCCAGCGCTGGCGCGCGGGCGCCCGCTGAGGACCCCTGCGACCCCACCGGTCAGCCCTTCGGACCCGCCGGTCCCGGACCCCCGCCGGTGGGCCCGCCGACCGCCGGGTTCTCAGACCTCGCGGACGCCGCGCCGCCAGACGCCGGTGACCAGCGGGACGCCCGGACGGTAGGCGAGGTGGACGTGGCTGGGGGCGTCGAGCAGGGCCAGGTCCGCGTACGCGCCGGGCGCGAGACGGCCGACGTCGTCCCGGCGCAGGGCCTTCGCGCCGCCCGCGGTCGCCGACCACACGGCCTCGTCCGGGGTCATCCGCATGTCCCGCACCGCGAGCGCGACGCAGAAGGGCACGGACGACGTGAAGGACGAGCCGGGATTGCAGTCGGTGGACAGCGCGACCGTGACGCCCGCGTCGATGAGCCGCCGGGCGTCCGGCCACTCGGCGCGGGTGGAGAACTCGGCGCCGGGGAGCAGGGTCGCCACGGTGTCGCCGCTCGCCAGGGCGTCGACGTCCGCGTCCGTCAGGTGGGTGCAGTGGTCGGCGCTCGCCGCGTCCAGCTCGACGGCGAGCTGGACGCCAGGGCCGTACGAGAGCTGGTTGGCGTGAACGCGCGGGTGCAGGCCCTTCGCCTTGCCGGCCGTGAGGATCGCCCGCGCCTGGTCGCCGTCGAAGGCGCCCTTCTCGCAGAAGACGTCCACCCAACGGGCGTACGGGGCACAGGCGTCGAGCATCTCTCCGGTCACCAGGGCGACATAGCCGGCCGGGTCGTCGGCGTAGTCCGGGGAGACGATGTGCGCGCCGAGGTACGTGACCTCGTCGGTGTGCGAGGCGGCGATGCGCAGCGCGCGGGCCTCGTCCTCGACGGTCAGGCCGTAGCCCGACTTGGTCTCGAAGGTCGTGGTGCCCTGGCGGAGGGCTTCGCGCAGATAGCGCGTGAGGTTGCGCTCCAGCTCCTCGTCGGAGGCGGCGCGGGTGGCGGCGACGGTGGTGCGGATGCCCCCCGCGCTGTACGCGCGGCCGGACATCCGGGCGTTGAACTCCTGGGTGCGGTCCCCGGCGAAGACCAGGTGCGAGTGGGAGTCGACGAAGCCCGGGATCACCGCGCGGCCACCGGCGTCGACCCGGTTGTCAGTGGCGGGTGCTTTGCTTGATTCACCGGTCCACGCGACGCGGTCGCCGTCGATGACGAGCGCCGCGTCCTGGATCAGACCGAGCGGGGTTCCGTCGCCTTGGGAGGGATCGTTGGTGACCAGACTGGCGATGTTCGTGATGACGGTCGTGCTGCTCATGGCGTCCTCATGGGTGGCGGGACTGCTGGTGATGGGCGTGGGGCGCGCGAGGTCGCGCCCGTGTCCGGGTGTCAGGAGCGCAGTGCCTGGACGGCGTCCGCGAGGGCTGCCGGCACATCGGGTACGAGGGTGTGCGCGCCGTCGCGTACGACGTGCCGTCCCGCCACGACCGTGTGCCGGACATCGGCCGCCGTGGCCGCGAATACGGCGGTCTCGGCGCCGAGGCGCGGCACCGGTCCCGCTGTTCTGACCGAGTCGAGGGCGATCGTCGTGAAGTCGGCGAGCGCGCCCGTCTCGATGCTGCCCGCGTCGTCCCAGCCGAGGGCCGCGTGGCCGTCGGCGGAGGCGGCGCGCAGCAGGGCGGCGGCCGTCCAGTGACCGCGGGTGCGGGTGCGCAGCCGCTCGTTGAGCTCCATCGCGCGGGCCTCTTCGAGGAGGTCGATGACGGCGTGGCTGTCGGAGCCGAGCGACAGGGGCGAGCCCGCGCGCTGGAGGGCGACGGCGGGGCCGATGCCGTCGGCGAGGTCGCGTTCGGTGGTCGGGCACATGCAGGTGCCGGTGCCGGAGCCGCCGAGCAGGGCGATGTCCTCGTCGGTGAGGTGCGTGTTGTGGACGCCGGTGGTGCGCGGTCCGAGGACGCCGTGGTCGGCGAGCAGCCGGGTGGGCGTGCGGCCGTGGGCGGCGAGGCAGGCCTCGTTCTCCGCGGTCTGCTCGGACAGGTGCACATGGAGCGGGGCGCGCCGCTCCTCGGCCCAGCGCGCCACGGTGGCGAGCTGTCCGGCGGGTACGGCCCGTACGGAGTGGATCGCCGCGCCGATCCGTGCGTGATCCCGGTCCTTGAGAAGTGAACAGCGTTCCGCCCAGGCGTCGGCGGTGCCGTCGGAGAAGCGCCGCTGGTGCGCGTTGGGCGGCTGCCCGAAGCCGGAGGAGAGGTAGGCCGTGTCGAGCAGGGTGATGCGGATGCCCGCGTCGGAGGCGGCGGCCATGAGGGCCTCGCCCATGGCGTTGGGGTCGGCGTAGGGGGTGCCGTCGTGGGCGTGGTGCACGTAGTGGAACTCGCCGACGGCGGTGACTCCGGCGAGCGCCATCTCCGCGTACACCGCGCGGGCCAGCGCGTGGTAGGTCTCCGGGGTCAGCCGGTCCGCGAAGGAGTACATGAGCTCGCGCCAGGTCCAGAAGGTGCCGGAGCCCACCTGGACGGTGCCGCGCAGGGCGCGGTGGAAGGCGTGCGAGTGGGCGTTGGCGAGGCCGGGGAGGGTGAGTCCGCGCAGGATCTCGGCGCCCGGCGGCGGGGTGTCGACGCCGGTGCGGACGTCGGTGACGCGGCCGGACGCCCCGGCTTCGGAGCCGCCGGCCGACACGGTCACGGCGACGCCCGGTTCGACGTTGGTGTCGAGCCAGGCGTGTTCCAGCCAGTACGTCTGCGTCACCTGCAGGCCAGCCCTTCGAGTACGTCGGCGAGTGCGGTCACCCCGGCCAGGCAGTCGTCCTCGGCGGCGTACTCGGCCGGGGAGTGCGAGACACCCGTGGGGTTGCGTACGAACAGCATGGCGGTCGGGACGGTGCCGGAGAGGATTCCGGCGTCGTGTCCGGCTCCCGTCCCCAGAACGGGGACGCTGAGCACGGCGTCCCGCTCCTTGCCCAGGATGCGGGCGAGTTCGTCGCGCAGGGCGTGCTCGAACTCGACGACGGGGGTGAACGACTCGCGGACGACGTCGAGTTCGACGCCCTGCGCGTCCGCGTACTCGCGGGCCGCCTTCTCGATGCCGGTGACGACCGTGTCGAGGGTCGCCTGGTCGGCGGCGCGGGAGTCGAGCCAGCCGCGCACGAGGGAGGGGATGGCGTTCACGCCGTTGGGCTCGACGGCGATCTTGCCGAAGGTGGCGACGGCGCCCGCGAGCCGGGCCTCGCGGCGGGCGGCGAGGACGGTCTCGGCGTAGGAGAGCATCGGGTCGTGGCGGTCCACGAGACGGGTCGTGCCGGCGTGGTTGGCCTCGCCCCGGAAGTCGAAGCGCCAGCGGCCGTGCGGCCAGATCGCGCTGGCGATGCCGACCTGGTCGCCGCCGATGTCGAGGGCGCGGCCCTGCTCGACGTGCAGTTCGACGAAGGCGCCGATCCGGCCGAGCCGTTCGGGGTCGGGGCCGATGGTGCCGGCGTCGTACCCGGCGCGCTCCATGGCCTGCGGCAGGGTGATGCCGTCGGCGTCGGTGAGCCGGTGCGCCTGCTCGACGGTGAGCCGGCCGGCGGCCAGCCGGGAGCCGACGCAGGCGAGTCCGAACCGGGCGCCCTCCTCGTCGCCGAAGTTGACGATGGCGAGGGGCTTGGTGAACTCGGCTCCGCGGGCGCGGAGTTCGTCGAGCGCGGCGAAGGAGGAGACGACACCGAGAGGTCCGTCGAAAGCGCCGCCGTCGGGCACGGAGTCGAGGTGCGAGCCGGTGACCACGGCGTCACCGTCGGCGGGGTCACCGAGCCAGGCCCACTGGTTGCCGTTGCGGTCGAGCTCGTAGGTGAGCCCGCGGGACTCGGCCTGCTCCCGGAACCAGGCGCGGCACTCGGTGTCGGCCCCGCTCCAGGCGAACCGGCGGTAGCCGCCGGAGGCGGAGCTGCGGCCGATCGGCAGCAGCTCCGCCCACATGCTGTGGAACGTCACGCGGTGCCACCCTCGTCGCCTTCGCGCATCGGGATGCGCACACCGCGCTCGTCGGCGACGTTCTCGGCGATGTCGTAGCCCGCGTCGACGTGGCGGATGACGCCCATGCCGGGGTCGTTCGTCAGGACGCGGCGGATCTTCTCGCCGGCGAGCTTGGTGCCGTCGGCCACGCAGACCTGGCCGGCGTGGATGGAGCGGCCCATGCCGACGCCGCCGCCGTGGTGGATGGAGACCCAGGAGGCGCCGGAGGCGACGTTCACCATGGCGTTCAGCAGCGGCCAGTCGGCGATCGCGTCGGAGCCGTCGAGCATGGCCTCGGTCTCGCGGTACGGGGAGGCGACGGAGCCGCAGTCGAGGTGGTCGCGGCCGATGGCGAGCGGGGCGGCGAGTTCGCCGGAGGCCACCATGTCGTTGAAGCGCTCGCCGGCCTTGTCGCGCTCGCCGTAGCCGAGCCAGCAGATACGGGCGGGCAGGCCCTGGAAGTGGACGCGCTCGCCGGCCAGCTTGATCCAGCGGTGCAGCGACTCGTTCTCCGGGAAGAGGTCGAGGATCGCCTTGTCCGTCTTGTGGATGTCGGAGGCCTCGCCGGACAGGGCCGCCCAGCGGAAGGGGCCCTTGCCCTCGGAGAAGAGCGGGCGGATGTAGGCGGGGACGAAGCCGGGGAACGCGAAGGCGCGGTCGTAGCCGGCGAGCTGGGCCTCGCCGCGGATGGAGTTGCCGTAGTCGAAGACCTCGGCGCCGGCGTCCATGAAGCCGACCATGGCCTCGACGTGCTTGGCCATGGACTCGCGGGCGCGGGTGGTGAAGCCCGCCGGGTCCTTGGCGGCCGCGTCGGCCATGTCGTCGAAGTCCATGCCCACGGGGAGGTAGGCGAGCGGGTCGTGGGCCGAGGTCTGGTCGGTCACGATGTCGATGGGGGCGCCCTCGGCGAGCATCCGCGGCAGCAGGTCTGCGGCGTTGCCGAGCAGGCCGATGGAGAGCGGCTTGCGCTGGTCGCGGGCCTCGACGGCGAGCTGGAGCGCGTGCTCCAGGGAGTCGGCGCGCACGTCCAGGTAGCGGTGCTCGATGCGGCGCTCGATGGCGCGCGGGTCGACGTCGATACAGATCGCGACGCCGTCGTTCATCGTCACGGCGAGCGGCTGGGCGCCGCCCATGCCGCCGAGACCGGCGGTCAGCGTGATGGTGCCGGCGAGGGTGCCGTTGAACTTCTTCGCGGCGACGGCGGAGAAGGTCTCGTAGGTGCCCTGGAGGATGCCCTGGGTGCCGATGTAGATCCAGGAACCGGCGGTCATCTGGCCGTACATGGTGAGGCCGAGCTGCTCCAGGCGCCGGAACTCCTCCCAGTTGGCCCAGTCGCCGACCAGGTTGGAGTTGGCGATGAGGACGCGCGGGGCCCACTCGTGGGTCTGCATGACGCCGACGGGGCGGCCGGACTGGACGAGCATCGTCTCGTCCTGCTTCAGCGTCCGGAGCGTGCGGACCATGGCGTCGAAGGAGCGCCAGTCACGGGCGGCCTTGCCGGTGCCGCCGTAGACGACGAGCTTGTCGGGGTGCTCGGCCACCTCGGGGTCGAGGTTGTTCTGCAGCATCCGCAGGGCGGCTTCCTGCTGCCATCCCAGGGCGCTCAGTTCCGTACCGCGCGGCGCTCGGACGGGGCGGGGTCCTGACATGGTCTGCCTCCCAGCGAACTGTTGCTATAGATATTCACATCCTGAACCTTTGAATAGAACTAGTCAATAGCTGCACGGCCCCGCGCGCGCTCCTCACGGATGTTTGGCTGGGACGTATGGGCGCAGACATGGACAGGGCAGGGGATCAGGCGGGCGACGGGGCGAGTGGGGCTGCGATGTCTTCGGCAGGGGCTTCGAGGCCGCCTTCGGGCGGCGGCGACGCGACGACACCTGAGGACGAACGGACGGACGGGGGTGGAGCGGCGGGCACGCACCGGACGGCGAACGAGGACGGGACGGCCGGCGGGGACGGGGCTACGGCCGGGGGCCGGACGGCGAGCGGCGGCGGGGCTACGGCGAAGGCCGGCTTGACGGCGAACGGGGACGGGCGCCGGACGACGAGCCGGGATCGGGACCGGCCGGCGGATCGGGACCTGGACCGGACGGTGGATCGGGACCTGGACCAGAGGGCGGACGGGGAGCGGGCGGCGAACCAGGGCCGGGGCAGGGGCAGGGCCCGGCCCGACTACGGGCCGGCAGGCGAGTCGGACTCCGGGCGGGTCTCCCGGCGGGACGACGCCGTGCGTGCCGCCGTGGAACAGGGCCTCCTCGCACCGGAGCGCCCGATCGTCGCGCTCCTCGACGTCCCCGGCATCCGGGCCTCGGCCGCCGCGCTCCAGGCCGCCTTCGCCGCGGTGACCACCCCCGGCACACCCGTGCTGCACGCCTTCGCGGTGAAGGCGACGCCTCTCGTACCCGTGCTGCGGCTGCTGCACGGGCAGGGCATCGGCGCGGAGGTGGCGAGCCCCGGAGAGCTCGCGCTCGCCCGGACGGCGGGAATCCCGCCCGCCCGGACCGTGCTCGACTCACCGGCCAAGACCCTCGCCGAACTGCGCGAGGCGCTGGCGCTGGGCGTCGCGGTCAACGCGGACAGCCCGCAGGAACTGGACCGCATCGACGCCGTGGTGCGCTCGACGGCCACCGGCTCCCCCATCGGACTGCGGGTCAACCCGCAGGTCGGCGGTGGTTCGATCGACGCGCTCTCCACGGCCACGGCGACCTCCAAGTTCGGGGTCGCGCTGCGCGACGAGGGTGCCCGCGCGTGGATCGTGGGGGCGTACGCCGACCGCCCGTGGCTGACCCGGCTGCACGCGCACTCGGGCTCGCAGGGCATGCCGCTCTCCCTGATGGCGCGGGGCGTGGCGGAGACGTACGCGCTGGCGGAGGAGATCAACCGGCATGTCGGGCGGCACCAGGTCGACACGATCGACATCGGCGGCGGCCTTCCGGTCAACTTCGGCTCCGACGAGACGGCACCGACATACGCGCAGTACGCGCGACTGCTCGCCGGGGTGGTGCCGGGACTGTTCGACGGACGGTACGGGCTGGTCACCGAGTTCGGGCGATCGCTGCTGGCCAAGCACGGGACCGTGCTGGCACGGGTGGAGTACACGAAGTCCGCCGGGGGCCGGGCGGTCGCGGTCACCCACGCCGGGGTGCAGGTGGCGACCCGCACGGTGTACGCGCCGGGGGCCTGGCCGCTGCGGATCGCCGCGTACGACGCGAAGGGCCGCCCGAAGACCGGGCCGGACGTCGTCCAGGATGTCGCGGGCCCCGCCTGCTTCGCGGGCGACCTGCTCGCACGGGGCCGCGCGCTGCCGCTGCTCGAACAGGGCGACCACGTGGCCGCACTGGACACCGGTGCCTACTATTTCGCCCACCACTACGCGTACAACTCCCTTGCCCGTCCCGGCGTCTACGGCTTCGCGCCGGACGGCGAGGACGTGGGAGGAGTGCGGTTCGCGGTGGTCCGGGAGCCGCAGACCCTCGACGAGATCGTCGCGGAGTCGGGCGGCGCGCACGGCCCGTCGCTCACCGCGCTGTAGCCACCGCCCGCCCACCGGGAAAGGCCGGGCAGCCACCGGGGACCGCCGCGGCACGCCTCGACAGACATGTCCGACACGCCTTGAGGGGCGGGTCCGCCGGAGTGTCAGCAGCAGCGCTCCGGAGGGCGCCGGAGCACGATCGGCACATGTCGGGGCGCATTCGATTTCCCGTGCGCCCGATCGCACTCACGAGCGCCCCTCGCATCGCCCCCGAGGGCAGCACAAACCGGCCACAGGTGGTTTCAGCACGCCGGAGAATGTGGTCAGTTGACCCACCTTAGTCATCGTGGGCATGTTCCACAGGAAAATGCCCGATCACTCCCCACCCGTGCGCACAGTGCGTAACTTCGGCGTCACTCGGCCGAACCCTTGGCGGGAGGGGAGACACGGTGCCCGGAATCGACGAGTGCCTACTGGAAGCCATGACACTGCCCGGTGCGCGGGGTGCCTCGGTGGTCGACTGGACCAGCGGCCTGGCCCTGGGCACGGTCGGCGACGCGCCGGGCGACGACCACGAGACGACCGCGGCGGAGGCAGCCGAGCTGGCCCGGCTCGCCGCGGAGAACCGCTCGTTCGCCCCGAAGGACGGCTCCGACTGGTCCGAGTGGTCGGACCAGGAGACCCCGATCGAGGACCTGATCATCAGCAACCGCGACAGCTACCACGTCCTGCGGTTCGTCCGGACCACCTTCGACAGCAGCGTGTTCCTGCACCTGTGGCTGGGCCGCTCGGACGGCAATCTCGCCCTGGCCCGCATCCGGCTCGGCGAGATGGCCGGACGGCTGGTGCTCGTATGACCACGGTCAGGACACCTCCCCCGCCCCGGCTCCCGGTGCGGGACAGGGCACCGAGCGCCGCGGCCGGCGGCGTCTCGCCGATGCTCAGCCGGCTGGCCGACGAGCGGGCCACCGGGGTCCTCATCCGCGAGCGCGGCACCCTCTACCTCGCCGACGGCGAGGTGGTGCACGCCGAGAGCCCGGCCACCCCGGGGCTCGACGTGCTGTTCTCGGTCCGCGGCGTACTGGACGCCGAGGTGTGGCAGGAGGCGGTCGCCGCGGCCGGGGCGCGCCGCCGGGTCGGCCGGTTCCTGATCGACAGCGGACGGATCGCGGAGGGCGCGCTGGAACTGTGCCACCTCGGTTCCCTGTACGACGCGGCGTACTTCGTGCTCGGGCCGAGCAGCACTCCGAGCCGCTTCCGCTACGGCGCCGCGCACTGGTTCGGCCCGCTGCGCCCCGTCCCCGTGGCCGCCCTGGAACGCGAGACGGTGCGCCGCCGTGAGCTGCTGCACCGCATATGGCCCGACCCGGCGACCGACACCGCGCCGATCCGGCGCGCCCTGCTCACCGCGGGGCCGGCGGTGCCGCTCCGCCAGGAGGCCGTCCTCGGCCGGGTGGACGGCGTCCGCACGGCGGCGGACGTGTCCCTCGCGCTGGGGCGGCCCGCCTTCCACACGCTCGTCGACCTGCGCCGGCTCGCCGCCGCCGGACTCGTGACAGCCGCTCCCGTACCGAAGCCGCTCCCCGCGCCCAGCGTGCTCACCCAGACCTCCACCGATCCCGACGTCGCGTTGCTGCGACGGCTCAGAGACGCGCTGGAGGCCTTGTGAGTCCCAACCCGCGGGAGGCCTTGTGATCCGCGCGCTACGACAGCGTGCCGAGAGGAGACTGCTGATGGCGGCGGAGCCCGAAGTCCTGGACGAACTCCATCGGTTGAGGGCCCGGGTGCCCCAGTTGACCGGAGCGCTCGCGGCCAGCGCCGACGGTCTCGTCCTCGCCCACGACACGCCCGGTGTGGAGCCGGACGGCCTGGCGGCGCTCACCGCGGCCGCACTGGGTGTCGCCATTCGGATGGCCGAGAGCACCGGGCACGGCGACCTGCGTGAGCTGCTGGTACGCGGCGTGCACGGCTATGTCGCGACCTACGCGGCCGGCGGCTCCGCCGTGCTGACGCTGCTCGCCCAGGACCGCGTCAACGTCGGCCGGCTGCACCTGGAGGGGCGCCGTTCCAGCACCCGGATCGGCGAACTCGTCGACGCCGCCACGGCGCGCGGCGAGCCGCTCCCCGACCCGGCCAAGACCTCCGCGAAGACCCCGTCGGGCACTCCGCGTACACGCACGGCGCGCGGCACCACCGCCACGCGCCCCACTTCTACCCCTGCGACCAACCACCCGAGAACATCAGAGAGTTGAAGGAGCACCACATCATGACGAACACCGAGACCGCCCTCAAAGAGGCACTGGCGTCCATCGAGGGCGCGACCGGCGCCGCCCTCGTCGACTACACCAGCGGCATGGCGCTGGGCACCATCGGTGGCAGCAAGAGCTTCGACCTCACGGTCGCGGCCGCCGGCAACACCGACGTCGTCCGCGCCAAGCTGCGCACGATGGAACACCTGGGCCTGAAGGGCGACATCGAGGACATCCTGATCACACTGTCCGACCAGTACCACCTGATCCGGCTGATGAAGGGCCGCGGCGGGAACGGTCTGTTCCTGTACCTGGTCCTCGACCAGAAGCGGGCCAACCTGGCGATGGCCAGGCACCAGCTCAAGCGGATCGAGACCGATCTCGAGGTCTAGTACCCGCCAGGCGAAGCCCGTTCGGGTCAGCGACGCCGCGCCCCACCGGGCGCGGCGTCGCCCGCCGCCACTCCGGTGGCCCGGACGGCCCGGACCGGCTTGCCCACGGGGGCCCCGGCGCGCGGGCCGAGCCAGTCGACCCGCACCCAGATCAGCGCCTGTTCGGCACGTTCCAGACGCCCGAGCCGGCCGGCCTTCAGCCACAGTCCGGCACCCGCGCCGGCGAGCAGCATGCCGCCCGCGACGGGCACCGCGAACGAACTGCCCAGCGCTGCCGCGAAGGCGAGCAGGAGCCACCAGCGGTGCCCCCGGCGCCAGTTGCGAAGCGTCACGGCACGGTCCTGGAGCACATCGTGCTTACCGGCACGGGCGGCGGACCGGACCAGGGCGGCGTACCGCTTCCTGCGCCAGTACGCCACCACGACCACCGCGACGAGAAACAGCGCGGCACCCGCCGTCACGCCGATCCTGCGTCCGGTCAGTCCGGGGATCATCGCCCCGATTCCGGCAGCCGCCACTCCGCACCACCACAGCGGTGCGGCTCCCGCCCGCACCACGACGGCCATCCGGGCCAACCCCTGTCCTCCGCGCGCCACGATCCGCCTCCCGTCTCAGCGCCTGCACGCCCACGGGTGCGGCGCCGACCGCCGCCGCGCCCGTGTGTCTCTGGGCGCGCAGGCTAGCCACGGAAGGTGAGACGAGTCTGAGAAACGCCCGGATCCGCACACCCGGGCCCGTGCCGGGCCCGTGCCGGGTTCGTGCCGGGTTCGTGCCGGGCTCGTGCCCCGGTGCCTACTCGACGAACAGTCCCCGTACGGCGGCCCGCGCGTCGAACTGCTCCAGTCGCGCCTGCGCGTCCGGCAGGTCGTCGCACATGGCCTCCAGCAGAACGCGGCCCAGCAGCATCGGAGCGCAGGCCGTGTCGAAGGCGAGGCCGGTGCCGACGGCGGCGGGGAGCAGCAGGTCGGACACCTTCGCCACCGGCGCGAACGCGGAGTCCGCGACCGTGACGACGGTCAGCCCGGCCTCCTTCGCGTAGCCGAGGGCGTCGACGACCTCGCGCGGGTGGCGAGGCAGCGCGAAGCACAGCAGGGCCGTGGCCCCGGCCCGGACGGCCGCGTCGACGCGGTCCTGGAGCATCGTGCCGCCCTCGTGCAGCAGCCGCACGTCGGGGTGCACCTTGGCGGCGAAGTAGGCGAAGCCGTAGGCCTGGGAGGCGGCGGCGCGCAGCCCGAGGACGGGCAGCGGCCGGGAGGCGGCCAGCAGGCGGCCCGCCCGCGCGACCGGGCGCGGATCGGCGAGCACCGCGGCGAGGTGGCGCAGGTTCTCGATCTCGGCCTCGACGGCCTGCTGGTACTCGTTGTACGAGGCGGTGTCGGCGGCCGGTTCGGCGGGCGCGACCTCGCGCAGGTGCTTGCGCAGCGCCGGGTAGCCGTCGAAACCGAGGGCGACCGCGAAGCGGGTGACGGAGGGCTGGCTGACGCCGGCGAGTTCGGCGAGTTCGACGCTGGACAGGAACGGCACGTCGGCGGCGCGGCGCACCATGCTGTGGGCGATGCGCCGCTGGGTCGGCGTGAGCCGGCGCCCCTCGAACAGGGCCTGGAGCCGCCCGGCGGGACTGTCGCTCGCACCCGTGTCGCTCTCCGCCCCGACGCCCCCGTCCACCTTTTCGCCCCCGTCCCCGTTCACGTCCCCGTTCTTGTCGCTGCCCGCGCTCATGACGTGCTCCCCCTCCACCAGGACTCCTCGACCGCCTTCATCGCATCGGTGCCGGGACGACGCCACGCGCACACCCTTCTCCTCAGGTGGCCTCTTCGGTCTCCTCAGGTCTATTCAGGTAACCAGAACTCTGCATGACGATATGCAGACCGGCAAGGGGCGCCCGCCGGGGGTTCGGCCCAGCGCCAACAGGGGGGCTATCCCCAGTGCCCCGCGGGCCTCCGCTGCCTACCGTGAAAGGCATGACCGGTAGCGAAGCCCGCCACGACGACGCGGAACTGAAGAAGGAACTCAACGCCACCCTGCACGCGCGCAGGGAGCTCGGCGACGAGTACGAGTCCGCGCTGGTCGACTCGTTCCTGGAGAAGGTCGAGCAGCGCCTCGACGGCTCGGTCGACCGCCGGGTGCGGCGCCGGCTGGCCGAACAGCAGATGGTGGTGGCGCGCGGCACGCGTTCGCCCCAGTCGTCCGACTCGTGGGGCGAACGGTTCGGCTTCGGGATCGTCTCGCTCGTCCTCGCGGTCCCGCTGTCCGCGATCGGCGGCGGAATCGCGCACCTGCCCGGACTGCTCGTCGCCTGGGGCGGCATCGTGGGCGTGAACGTGGTCCAGGCGGCGCGCCTCTCACCGAACTTCTTCGGCCGCCGCAAGAGCCGCCCGGAATCGGACTGGGAGGACTAGCGGCCCGGAGGATCCTGGAGGACCGGGACGGCGAGGAGAAGCCGTCCCGGACCGTACGGGCACACGAAAGGGCCCGGCACGTGAGACACGTGCCGGGCCCTTCGACGTGTTGCGCGGGGACCGCCGCACCCCCGGTGAAGGGGGGCGGGACGACGGCGGTCCCCGCGAGCGACGCGGGCCGGGTCAGGACCGGGCTTGCGCGTCCAGGCGTCCATGGAGGTCCGGGAGCCGCTCCGGAGGTCCTTGGCGCCGTTCTGTCGTCGGCCGGGGCGGGGAGCCGCTCCCGCCCTGCCGACACCCACTAATGTGCCGGACCCGTGTTAAGCGAGTGCTGCGCGGACGTGACGCGCTCGTACCACTTCCGCGAAGTTCGCCCCGGCCGGTGCTCGAAGATCCACACGGACCCGACACTTCGAACAAATTTCCCGCTCCGGGCCGGAAGAACCGGACGTCATGCGCCCGGCACCGCCCTCGACCGCCGTCCGTGCGCCACCCGCGCGGTCCCGCCGACTACGCCCTGATGCCGCCCTTGGCCAGGAAGGAGAGGAGGTCCTGCCGGCTGACGACACCGGTGGGCTTGCCCTCGACGAGCACGATCGCGGCGTCGGCACGACCGAGCACGGACATCAGGTCGGCGACCGGCTCACCGGAACCGACCTGCGGCAGCGGCGACGACATGTGCTTCTCCAGCGGGTCCTCCAGGGAGGCCCGCTTGGTGAACAGCGCGTCGAGCAGCTCGCGCTCCACGACCGACCCGATGACCTCGGCGGCCATCACGTCCGGGTGACCGGCGCCCGGCTTGACGATCGGCATCTGCGAGACGCCGTACTCGCGCAGCACCTCGATCGCCTCGCCGACGGTCTCCTCCGGGTGCATGTGGACGAGCGAGGGGATCGTGGCCCCCGCCTTGTCGTTCAGCACGTCGGCGACCCGGGCGCTCGGACCGGCGTCCTCCAGGAAGCCGTAGTCGGCCATCCACTCGTCGTTGAAGATCTTGCTGAGGTAGCCGCGCCCGCTGTCGGGGAGCAGTACGACCACGACGTCGTCGGGGCCGAGGCGCTCGGCGACCCGCAGCGCGGCGACCACGGCCATGCCGCAGGAGCCGCCGACGAGCAGGCCCTCCTCCTTGGCCAGGCGGCGCGTCATCTGGAAGGAGTCCTTGTCGGACACGGCGACGATCTCGTCCGCGACCGTACGGTCGTACGCGGTCGGCCAGAAGTCCTCACCGACGCCCTCGACCAGGTACGGGCGGCCCGAGCCGCCGGAGTACACGGACCCCTCGGGGTCGGCGCCGACGACCTGCACCTTGCCGTCGCTGGCGTCCTTCAGATACCGGCCGGTACCGGAGATCGTGCCGCCGGTGCCCACACCCGCGACGAAGTGGGTGATCTTCCCCTCCGTCTGCTCCCACAGCTCGGGGCCGGTCGAGTGATAGTGCGACAGGGGGTTGTTCGGGTTCGAGTACTGGTCGGGCTTCCAGGCCCCCGGGGTCTCCCGGACCAGCCGGTCGGAGACGTTGTAGTACGAGTCCGGGTGCTCCGGGTCGACGGCGGTGGGGCAGACCACGACCTCGGCCCCGTACGCGCGCATCACGTTGATCTTGTCCGTGGAGACCTTGTCGGGGCACACGAAGATGCAGTGGTACCCCTTCTGCTGCGCCACGATGGCGAGCCCCACACCGGTGTTCCCACTGGTCGGCTCGACGATCGTGCCGCCGGGCTTGAGGTCGCCGCTCTCCTCCGCGGCCTCGATCATGCGCATGGCAATGCGGTCCTTCACGGATCCGCCGGGGTTGAAGTACTCGACCTTCGCCAGGACGGTCGCCTGGATGCCCGCGGTCACGTTGTTGAGCCTCACCAGCGGGGTGTTGCCGACGAGACTGATCATCGAGTCGTGGAATTGCACCGTTGTCTCCGGAGCTGCGTTTTCAACAGGAATGGTCCCGTCAGCCTACGGCCCTGAACGCTCGTTCACGCGCCGTTGAGATTGGCCCACCCGCTCTTCGGGGCAAGCAGTGGTTGTACGGCTACAAGGAGGTGGCGGCGACGGATGTCGAGCATGTCGAGGGCGCGGGTGGCCCGGCGGATCGCTGCGGGCGCGGCGTACGGCGGGGGCGGGGTCGGACTGGTGGGTGCGGCGGCCGTCGGCCTGGTGCTGGCCGAGGTGCAGCTCGCGAAGCGGCATGTGGGCAACGGGCACGCTCCCTACGCCCCGCGCGCGGACGGTCTCTACGGGTACGACTACACCGGTGCCCCCGCTGACGAACCCCCGCTGCGCCTGACGATGCTCGGCGACTCGACGGCGGCGGGACAGGGGGTGCGGCGGGCCCGACAGACGCCGGGCGCGCTGCTGTCCTCCGGGCTCGCGGCGGTGGCCGAGCGGCCGGTGGAGCTGTGCAATGTGGCCCTGCCGGGCGCCCAGTCGGACGACCTGGACCGCCAGGTCGCGCTCGCCCTCACGGACACCGCCCGACTGCCCGACATCTGCGTGATCATGATCGGCGCGAACGACGTGACGCACCGGATGCCGCCGACACGTTCCGTACGGCACCTGTCGGCGGCGGTACGGCGGCTGCGCACCGCCGGCGCGGAGGTGGTCGTCGGCACGTGTCCCGACCTGGGCACGGTCGAGCAGGTCCAGCAGCCGCTGCGCTGGCTGGCCCGGCGCGCCTCCCGCCAGCTGGCCGCCGCCCAGACGATCGGGACGGTGGAGCAGGGCGGCCGCACGGTGTCGCTGGGCGACCTGCTGGGCCCCGAGTTCGAGGCGAACCCGCGCGAGCTGTTCGGCCCCGATCACTACCATCCCTCGGCGGAGGGGTACGCCACGGCCGCCATGGCGCTCCTGCCCACGGTCTGTGCGGCGCTGGGCCTCTGGCCGGCCGAGGAGGAGCGTCCGGACGTCTCGCGGCACGAGGGTTTCCTGCCGGTCGCCCGTGCGGCCGCGGAGGCCGCGTCCGAGCCCGGCACGGAGGTCGCGGCCGCCATGCCCACCGGCCCTCGCGGCCCCTGGGCCCTCCTCAAACGCCGCCGCCGCCACCGCCTCCCCGCCACAGACCCGGCCCCAACCCCGTCCCCCTGACCCCGACCCGTCCCGGCCCGCCCCGGGACCATCCCCGGAGCTCCGGGCTCCGCCCCCCGGGCTCTGGGCACCGCGCTCCGAGCGCCGTGTTGCGCCCCCTGAGCTCCGGGCTCCGGGCTCCGGGGACGGTCCCGGGACGGGAGGGCGCGTTCCCGGCCGCGGGTGCGTGGGGGCTGGTCGCGCAGTTCCCCGCGCCCCTGACCCCGTCACCTCGGCCGGCATCAGAGAAGCGGGCGCCCGAGAAGCGGGACCGAAATCCAGCCCCGGCCGGCGAAGAACCAGCCCCTCCGGCGCTTGAGGCGCGGGGCAAGGGCGAAGCCCGGATTCAGCCCCTCCGGCGCTTGGAGGAGCGGGGGCGGGGGCAGGACCCGAATTCAGCGCCTCCGCCACTCGACGAGCGGGGGCGGGGGGCAGGACCCGGATTCAGCCCTTCCGCCACTCGACGAGCGGACGAGCGAGGGTGGGGCGAAGCCCGGATTCAGCCCCTCCGGCGCTTGAGGGGCGGGGGCGGGGCAGGACCCGGATTCAGGGCCTCCGCCGCTCGACGAGCGGGGGTGGGGCGGAGCCCGGATTCAGCCGCTCCGGCGTTTGAGGAGCGGGGTCTGGGGCAGAGCCCCAGGAAAGGGGAGGTCAGAGGGGGCCCGCCCCCTCACCGGGCCCCGCGCAACGGACCACCCCCAAAAGGCGCCCCCGCCAGAGAAAAGCAAGCGCTTAGAAAAGTGCGGCCGGTGTCACACACCCAGACCGGTGACCTCGACGGTACGTGCGGGTAACTTCCCAATCAGCCCTGCACACTTCCCGTACGCCAATGGAGCCGTGATGCCCGAAGCCGTGATCGTCTCAGCCACCCGCTCCCCGATCGGCCGCGCCTTCAAGGGCTCCCTGAAGGACGTGCGCCCCGACGACCTGACCGCCACGATCATCCAGGCCGCCCTCGCCAAGGTCCCCGAGCTGGACCCGAAGCTCATCGACGACCTGATGCTCGGCTGCGGCCTCCCCGGCGGCGAGCAGGGCCACAACCTCGGCCGCATCGTGGCCGTGCAGATGGGGATGGACCACCTCCCGGGCTGCACCATCACCCGCTACTGTTCCTCCTCCCTTCAGACCTCCCGCATGGCCCTGCACGCCATCAAGGCGGGCGAGGGCGACGTCTTCATCTCGGCCGGCGTCGAGATGGTGTCGCGGTCCGTCAAGGGCACCTCCGACGGCATGCCCGACACGCACAACCCCCTCTTCGCCGACGCCGAGGCCCGCACGCTCGAAGTCGCGCAGTCGGAGGGTTCGAGCTGGCACGACCCGCGCGAGGACAGCCTGGTCCCGGACGCGTACATCGCGATGGGCCAGACCGCCGAGAACCTGGCCCGCCTCAAGGGCGTCACCCGCCAGGACATGGACGAGTTCGGCGTGCGCTCGCAGAACCTCGCCGAGGAAGCCGTCAAGAACGGCTTCTGGGAGCGCGAGATCACCCCGATCACGACCCCGGACGGAACGGTCGTCAGCACGGACGACGGCCCGCGCGCGGGTGTGACGCTGGAGGGCGTCCAGGGCCTCAAGCCGGTCTTCCGCCCCGACGGCATGGTCACCGCGGCCAACTGCTGCCCGCTGAACGACGGCGCCGCCGCCCTCGTGATCATGTCCGACACGAAGGCCCGCGAGCTCGGCCTGACCCCGCTCGCCCGCATCGTCTCCACCGGCGTCACCGGCCTCTCCCCCGAGATCATGGGCCTCGGCCCGGTGGAGGCCAGCAAGCAGGCGCTCAGCCGCGCCGGTCTCACCGTCGACGACATCGACCTGTTCGAGATCAACGAGGCCTTCGCCGCCCAGGTGATCCCGAGCTACCGCGACCTGAACATCCCGCTGGACAAGCTGAACGTGAACGGCGGCGCCATCGCCGTCGGCCACCCCTTCGGCATGACCGGCGCCCGCATCACCGGCACGCTCATCAACAGCCTCCAGTTCCACGACAAGCAGTTCGGGCTGGAGACCATGTGCGTCGGCGGCGGCCAGGGAATGGCCATGGTCATCGAGCGCCTGAGCTGACATCGACGACCCGTTCCCGTAACGGGAGTTGAACCCAGAGTGAACGAATCGGCCCAGAAGCCCGTAACCACCGGGCCTCTGGGCCGATTTGTGATCCAATCCCCTCCAAGATGTGACCTATGTCCCTCCGCGGGGACATTCCAGCAGGTCAGAGTGGTTGGACAGTTAAACCCGAGGCCCAAAGTCCTGTCCTATTCGTGACGTTACGCACTGACAGTTTGGTGGTTCGCCCTTCAAGCTGATGTAGGAAGTCGGGGGCCGACTTTGAACCGGGAGTACGTCAGTGAGCGCCATGCCGATTGCTTTGCTGCTCACCACCGCCGCCACCGCGGCCGTGGGCGTCGCCGTTCTGCACACCCTGCAGGGTCTGCGTCGGCAGATCGCAGCCCTGCACAGTGAACTCGCCCAGAGCCGGGCCGATGCCCTGCGGGGTCTCGTACCCGCGGCGCGTGGATCCGCCGACGCGGACGAGATACGCACGGCCGTGGCCGAGGCGCTCGCCGAGGAGCGGGAGCGGGAACTCGCCGAGGCGCGGGCCTTCTGGGCCGCGCAGGAGGCGCGTGACGCCTCCGACGCGCCGTCGCTGCTCGGCCTGCCGGACAGCGAACTGTTCCTGCCGCGCCACTCGGACTTCGTGGGCCTCGACCACCTGGAGCCGGTCGCCGAGGCAGGACCGGACCTGGAGGAGTTCCTTCAGACCGGTACCGCCGGCGACTCCCCCGAACTCGCCGCGGCCCGCCGCCGCCACCCCTCGCACCCGGACTTCGTCCCCGTCCAGTCACCCGTGGTCAACGACCACGAACGCACGGTGGCCTGCCTGGAGGAGCTCGCCGAGTCCCGTACGGAGCTGGCGGACGTCCGCCCCGGCCCGCTCGGCACCCTCGACGTCTACGTCTTCGCCGACGGTACGACCCTGTGCATGACCCCGGGCCACCGCGAGACCGCGCTGCGGCTCGCCAAGGCGCTGGAGGCCGGCCAGACTCCGGTCCTGCTCGGCGGCTCCGGCGTCTCGGGCGCGTACGCCCTGACGTTCGCCTTCGGCGAGGAGAACGTCTACATCCTGGCGGACCGCGTCATAGCGTCGCTGTGACCCGCACGCCGTCGCGCTGACCCGCGCGGCGCGTCCGCGAACCGCACGGCCTCACCGCGGCCGCCCCCTCCTCCGAGGCGGGGGCCGCGCCGCACCGCGGAACCGGGCGACCGCGCAGGAGCCGGTCGGCCGATCAGACCCCGGCGCGTTTCTGTGCCTCCGCCACGAGCGTGACCGCTTCCGCCAGTTCCTCCTCGTTCTTCAGTACGAGGGCGAAGTCGTGCGCGGCGACCGTGATTTGGTCGGCGGCGGCGAACATCCCGGCGTCGGGCATCTCCCGGGGCTCCCCCGACGGGTCCTCGACGCGCTGGGTGCGCAGCGCGAACTCCCTGGCCAGCCCCAGTGCCTCGGCTGCCGCACCTCGTTGCAGGCGGCTCTGCGGCGCGGCCCGCAACCGGTCGGCGAAATGGTCCACGGCACGGGTCAACGGCGTCGTATCCAGCACGCCGCGAGACTACGCGCAGCGGTGGGACTGTTGCCAACAACCCAACCCTCAGGCACGGTGGCGTGAAGGACCGGCTTACATCCCCTTTGCGTTCGGAGGCGCCGATGTCCCAAGTCTTCTCCGAGGAGACCCATCGCAACCTGCTCGCCCGCATCCCTCATTGCACCGGTCGTGAGATCTCCGACTGGCTTCGCACCGTCGACGAAGGCCCCGCCCTCTTCCGCTTCGAGGAGAAGGTCAGCTGGCTCCGCGCCGAGCACGACCTCGCGTACGGCCACGCCAAAGCGATCATCCATGAGTACGACCTGAGGAGGGCCGCGCGCAAACTGCTGTGAGCGCGCACCACCGACACGACAGACAGCCGACGACGAAGGGCCCGCGAACCGGTGGTTCGCGGGCCCTTCAGGTCACACATGACGGCCGGTCAGGCCGTCGGTGCCGCTAGTCGCGGCCGCTGAAGATGGCGACCAGTCGCAGCATCTCCAGGTAGATCCACACGAGGGTCACGGTCAGGCCGAACGCGGCCAGCCATGCCTCTTCCTTCGGCGCGCCGTAGGTGATGCCGTCCTCGATCTGCTTGAAGTCGAGGGTCAGGAAGAACGCGCCGATCAGGATCGCCAGGATGCCGACGATCGCGCCGAGCGGGCCGCTGCTGCGCAGTCCGCCGTCCGGGGCGACCCCGAAGACGACCAGCAGCAGGTTCACCGCCATGACGGCGACGAAGGCGATGGCGATGGTCATACCGATGCGCGCGTACCGCGCGGTCACCCGGATCCAGCCCGCCTTGTAGACGAGCAGGGTGGCGCCGGTGACCGCCATGGTCCCGAGCACCGCCTGGAACGGGGCGCCGTGCCACTGCGAGTTGTACATCTCGCTGACGACCCCGAGGAAGACGCCTTCGAAGGCGGCGTACCCGATGATCAGCGCGGGCGAGGCGGTGCGCTTGAAGGACTGCACCATCGCGAGCACGAAGGCGACCAGCGCGGAGCCGATGGCCAGGCCGTAGCTCGTGGCGGAGACCGGCAGCAGCGCCCAGGCCAGGACGGCGCCGACGACGACGGTGCCGAGCGTCATGGCCGAACGCATGACGACGTCGTCCATCGTCATCCGGCCGGTGGTGACCGGGGCCTGCGGCGGAGCGCCCTGCTGAAGGCCCTGCTGTGCGTAGGGGTTCTGCGCGTACGGGTTCTGCGCGTAGGGGTTGCCGCCCTGCTGGGCGTACGGGTTCCCCTGCGTGCCGACAGCGGGTCCCCCGGCCTGCGGCGCCGCGTTGAAGCCCGCGTAGCCGTTGTCGCGGCTGAACCCCCGTCGCGAGAAGACCGGGTTACTGCTCCTCATTTCGCTCCTCCATGGCCACCCTCGTGGCCTTGGCTCAAGGGTAATGGGTAGGCAAAGGAATGACCCTCGTGCTTGGGGAGGATCTTTCCCTCGTTGTGCCACCGTACGCGTGTGCCCCCCGCCACGCCCGCACTGGTACTAAGCCGTGACACCGGCCTCGCGGAGCGCCGGTGCCCTCTCAAGCGACCTTGATCCCGTCTTGTTCCCGCGGCGCCGCTCCCGCCCGCTCCCGTTCACCGAGAGGGAAGCCCGTGTAACCCTCCGCGAGGTCCGCCGCGGCGGCGCGTGAGCTCGTGATCCGCTCCAGGCGGGCGAGCTGGACGCGGTCCTCGAAGGGGGTCGCGGCGGGGTCGCGGTGCAGCAGGGACGTCATGTCGTACGAGAACCGTTCGGCCTGCCAGACGCGGCGCAGACAGGTCTCGGAGTAGGCGTCGAGCCGCTCGGCCGATCCGGTGTCCCTGAGGTGGATCAGGGCGCGGGCGAAGGTGACGACGTCGCCGACGGCGAGGTTGAGGCCCTTGGCGCCGGTCGGCGGCACGATGTGGGCGGCGTCCCCGGCGAGGAAGAGCCGGCCGTGCCGCATCGGCTCGTGGACGTAACTCCTCATGGGCGTGACGGACTTGGAGGTGATGGGACCGCGTCGCAGCCGCCAGTCGTCGGCGGTCTCCAGACGCCGGTCCAGCTCGTCCCAGATCCGTTCGTCGCTCCACGCGCCGGCGTCCGTGCCCTCGGGCACCTGGAGGTAGAGGCGGGAGACGGTGGGCGAACGCATGCTGAGCAGGGCGAAGCCGCGCTCGTGGCGGGCGTAGACGAGTTCGTCGTGCGAGGGCGGCACGTCGGCGAGGATGCCGAGCCAGCCGAAGGGGTACGAGCGCTCGAAGGTGCGGGAGAGCGCGTCGGGCACGGCCTTGCGGGCGACGCCCCAGAAGCCGTCGCAGCCGACGACGTAGTCGCATTCCAGTACGTCCTCGCGCCCCTCGTGCCGGAACCGTACGCGGGCCCGGTCGTCCTCGGCCCCCTCGACGGCCAGCGCCTCGGCCTCGAAGAGCAGCGGCCCGCCGTCCTCCAGTTGCAGCGCGATGAGGTCCTTGCACACCTCGGTCTGCGCGTACACCATCACGGCGCGCCCGCCGGTGAGCCCCGGGAAGTCGATCCGGTGCCGCTCCCCCCGGTACCGCAGCTCGATCCCGTCGTGCGGCAGCCCCTCCCGGTCCATCCGCTCCCCGGCCCCGGCGGCCCGCAGCACGTCCACGGTCCCCTGCTCCAGGATCCCGGCCCGCTGCCGCTGCTCGACGTACGCCCGGTCGCGGCTCTCCAGGACGACCGACTCGATCCCGGCCCGGTGCAGCAGCCTCGCCAGCAACAACCCGGCCGGCCCGGCCCCGACGATCCCCACAGTGGTCCGCATCGACATGCCCACACCTTCCTCGATGTTCGCGAAGTGAACTTTCCTTCACCACCTCACCGGCGTGAGTCTCCGCCGCCGGGGAACGACTGTCAACGACCGGGGGCACCCCGTCGCCGCCGGGGCGGGGGTGCGAAAGCGACCGGAACGGCAGCCGGCGGGCCACGCTCGGAGGGATCCGACTGTGGCCCGCGTCCTGCGTCGCAAGTGCGGGAAGTGCCCGGAACCGGACTTGAACCGGTACGCCCGCGAGGGGCAGCGAGGTTTAAGCTCGCCGTGTCTGCATTCCACCATCCGGGCAGACCATGGGCTCCGCATCGAGGTTCCGAGCCTATCGGGGCGCGTCCCCCGAACAGCGGGCGTGCGGACCGATGTTGTCTTATTTTATTGGCGCCTGAGGGTGCATCAGCACGCGGTACAGGCCGTCAGCACTTGCCAACAGCCTTTCGGACGCGCAGGGCCCGCGTACACGAATTGACGGAATTTCACCGTCCGAACAAGGTCGGGACGGGCGTTCCCGAGGTCCCCGGCCGCCTCCCGGGAGAACGGCCGCGCCACGCGCGGTCCTTGGACCTCCGCGACACCCCCTCCGAGGCGCCCCCTCCGAGGAATCCCCGGAGGTCTTCGCGACACCCGGCCCGGAGGGCCCTCAGGGAAGCTCCGTCATCCCCAGGTATGACGCGACCGCTCCCCGTCCGACCGCAGGCTGCCCCCGGAACCGGAGCAGCGGGTGACTCCTTCCCGCGAATCCGCACGGACGATGGACACATCCCCATCAACGTCGTCGTCCGACAGGAGCACCCTCCCGTGACCACCACTCCCCTCGCCGGCACAAGCACCGCGGTCGCTGCCCGCGCCACGGAACTGTCGAAGGTCTACGGGCAGGGCGAGACCCAGGTGATCGCCCTCGACCGGGTCAGCGTCGACTTCCGGCAGGCCGAGTTCACCGCGATCATGGGCCCCTCGGGGTCCGGCAAGTCCACGCTGATGCACTGCGTGGCGGGGCTGGACAGCTTCTCCTCCGGCTCGGTGCGCATCGGCGGCACCGAACTCGGCTCCCTGAAGGACAAGCAGCTCACCAAGCTGCGCCGGGACAAGATCGGCTTCATCTTCCAGGCGTTCAACCTGCTGCCGACGCTGACGGCCCTGGAGAACATCACCCTCCCGATGGACATCGCGGGCCGCAAGCCCGACAAGGAGTGGCTGGACACGGTGATCAAGATGATCGGCCTCGCCGACCGTCTGGGCCACCGCCCGTCCCAGCTCTCCGGCGGCCAGCAGCAGCGCGTCGCCGTCGCCCGTGCCCTCGCCTCCCGCCCCGAGATCATCTTCGGCGACGAGCCGACCGGGAACCTCGACTCCCGCGCGGGCGCGGAGGTCCTCGGCTTCCTGCGCAACTCCGTACGGGAGCTGGGCCAGACCGTGGTGATGGTGACGCACGACCCGGTGGCCGCCGCCTACGCGGACCGGGTCGTCTTCCTCGTCGACGGGCAGATCGTGGACGAGGTGCACGAGCCGACCGCCGACTCCGTGCTGGACCGTATGCGCAATCTCCCCGGAGGAAAGTCCCGGACCCCCGAGTCCGAGGTCAAGGACCAGGACCAGGGCCAGGCCAAGGACCAGAGCCAGGCCAAGGGCCAGGAGCAGGACCAGGCCAAGGACCGCATCAGCTGACGCACCGCCGGGCCGCTCACCCCGCGCCCCGCGCCCCCGGGTGGCCGCCCGCCACCTGCACGCCGTCCGCGCGGTCCACGCCGTCCGTGCCTTCCGCACACTCCTCAGAACACCCCGTGCGCCCACCCGCGATACCGCGCGCTGTTCGCGCGCCTGCCGCGCGCCCTCCTGCGCTCTCCTGCTCCTTCCTGCTCCTTCCCGCGACCCCTGGACTGAGAAGACCCATGTTCCGTACAGCCTTGCGCAACGTGTTCGCGCACAAGGCCAGGCTCCTGATGACCGTGCTCGCCGTCCTCCTCGGCGTCGCGTTCGTGTCGGGGACCCTGGTCTTCACCAACACCATCTCCGACGCCTACCAGAAGAGCTCCGCCAAGGGGTTCGACCAGGTCGACGTCGCCATCCACCCGGAGAGCGCGGCCGACACCGGCGACACCCTCGGCACGACGCACAAGCTGACCCGGCCGCTTCTCGACAAGGCGGCCGGGGTGCCGGGAGCCGCCTCCGTGATCGGTGTCGTCAACGGCTTCACCGCCATCGCCGACAAGGACGGCAAGCTGATCGGCGGCGGATTCCAGTCGCAGGGCGGCAACTACTGGACCGGGAAGGACGGCGGGAAGGACCCCCGCTACCCGCTGACGGCCGGGCACGCCCCGCACGGCACGGGCGAGGTCGCGATCGACGCGGAGACCGCGAAGCGGGCCGGCTACAAGGTCGGCGACACCATACGGCTGTCGGTCGACGGCCCCGTCCTCAAGCCCGTCGTGACCGGCGTCTTCACCACCGACGACGGCAACGTGGCCGCCGGCGGCAGCCTCGCCCTGTTCGACACGGCGACCGCGCAGAAGCTGTTCCACTCGGCCGGCTCCTACGACGAGATCGACGTGAAGGCCGCGCCGGGCACCAGCCAGACCGCGCTGCGCGACGCGCTCGACGCCGTCGTACCGAAGGACGTCGCCTCCACCACGACCGGACGGAAGCTCGCCGCCGACCAGGCGGAGCAGATCTCCTCGGCGATGAGCGGGATGAAGACGGGCCTGCTGGTCTTCGCCGGGATCGCGCTGTTCGTCGGCACGTTCATCATCGCCAACACCTTCACCATGCTGGTCGCCCAGCGCACCAAGGAACTCGCGCTGCTGCGCGCCGTCGGCGCCTCCCGCCGCCAGGTCACCCGGTCGGTGCTGATCGAGGCGTTCGTGGTCGGCGCGGTCGCCGCCGTCGGCGGGCTCGCCGCGGGCATCGGCATCGGCGCCTCGATGCGCTCCCTGATGGGCACGCTCGGCGCCACGGTGCCGGACGGCCCGCTGGTCGTCTCGCCCGGCACGGTCGCCACGGCGCTGCTCGTCGGCGTCCTCATCACCATGCTCGCGGCGTGGCTGCCGGGCCGCCGCGCCGCGAAGATCCCGCCGGTGGCCGCGATGAGCAGCGTCCACGCGAAGGCGACGACGAAGTCCCTGGTCCTGCGGAACTCGACCGGCGCCCTGTTCTCGGCCGCGGGCGTCGCCGTGGTCCTCTACGCGACGACGCTGGACGGCTCGGACGGCCAGGCCCCGATGGGTCTCGGCGCGGTGCTCCTCATCATCGGCGTCTTCGTCCTCACCCCGCTGCTGTCCCGCCCGATGATCGCCGCGGCGGCTCCGGTCCTGCGGGTCTTCGGCATCTCCGGCAAGCTGGCCCGGCAGAACTCGGTGCGCAATCCGCGCCGTACGGCCGCCACCGCCTCGGCGCTGATGATCGGCCTCACCCTCATCACCGGCATGACGGTGATGGCGGGCAGCCTGCAGAAGTCGATCGACAAGATGGCCAGTTCGGCGATCAAGGCGGACTACGTCGTGTCGATGGCGAACGGCAACTCCCTCTCCCCGGACGTCGAGAAGAAGCTCGCGGCGGTCGACGGGGTCACCGCCATCAGCTCGCTGCGCAACGCGCCCTCCCGCATCGACCGGCAGACCGAGTTCCTGACCGGCGTCAACGGCGCGACCATCGGCGAACTCACCGACCTCGCCGTCACCGACGGCTCGTTCCGGGTCGGCGGCACCCGGGTCACGGTCGACTCGGACATCGCCAAGGCCCATGGCTGGAAGGCAGGTTCGGACTTCCGGGTCTCCTACGAGGACGGCAGGAAGGAGAGCCTGACCGTCGCCGGGGTGTACGAGGCCAACGAGGTGATCCGGGGCATCATCCTCGACAACGCCACCCTCTCCCCGCACCAGCGCGACGCCGCCGACATGCAGGTCATGGTGAAGACGGCGGGCGGGGCGTCGGCCGCGACCAAGGACAGGCTGGAGAAGGCCCTCGGCGACAACCCCGCCGTCAAGGTCCAGGACAGGCAGGACATCTCCAACGACATCGCGAAGATGTTCACGCTGATGCTCAACATGCTCTACGGCCTGCTGGCGATGGCGGTGATCGTCGCCGTCCTCGGTGTCATCAACACCCTCGCGATGTCGGTGTTCGAGCGCTCGCAGGAGATCGGGATGCTCCGCGCGATCGGCCTGGACCGCAAGGGCATCAAGCGGATGGTCCGTCTGGAGTCCCTGGTCATCTCGCTCTTCGGCGGCGTCCTCGGCGTCGGCCTCGGCGTGTTCTTCGGCTGGGCCGCCGGGCAGTTGCTGGGCAGCAGGATGTCGACGTACGAACTGGTCCTGCCCTGGGGCCGGATGGCGGTCTTCCTCCTCCTCGCGGGGACGGTCGGCGTCCTCGCGGCACTGTGGCCGGCCCGCCGGGCGGCCCGTCTGGACATGCTGACGGCGATCAAGTCCGAGTAGCGGGACGGACGGTGGGCCGGGGCGGCAGGCCCGGGAGACACGCGGGGAGGGGGTCCGTTCCGGCCGGAACGGACCCCCTCCCCGCGCGTTCGGCCCGATCCGCCACGCGTCAGTTCCAGGTTCTCGCCCGTAGCGGCATCCCGGACGTGCCGGTGGCGTCCGGGGTCTTCACCGCCAGGACCTGGTTGACGCCGATCTGGTTGCGTTCGAAGGCGACCGCGCTGGCGGCCATGTACAGGCGCCACACGCGGGCCCGGCCGGGGCTGGTGAGCCGGACGGCGCGGGACCACCCGGCCTCCAGGTTGGCGACCCAGCGGCGCAGGGTGAGCGCGTAGTGCTCGCGGATGACCTCGACGTCGCGCACCTCGAACCCGGCCCGTTCGAGCTGTGCCACGGTCGTCCCGAGGGGCGCGAGCTCACCGTCGGGGAAGACGTAGGCGTCGATGAACTCGTCGACGGAGTACGTCGATTCGTCGCGCTGCGGCCGTCGGGCGATCTGGTGGTTGAGGAGCCGTCCGCCGGGCCTGAGGAGACGATTCAGCACCTCGGCGTACTCCAGGTAGCGCTCGGCGCCGACGTGTTCGGCCATCCCGATGGAGGAGATCGCGTCGTAGGGCCCGTCGGCGACGTCCCGGTAGTCCTGCACCCGGATCTCCACCCTGTCGGTCAGACCCTCGTCCGCGACCCGCTTACGGGCGTACGCGGCCTGTTCCTGCGACAGCGTCACCCCGACCACGGTCGCACCGTGGTCGCGGGCTGCGTGGATGGCCATCGAACCCCAGCCGCAGCCGACGTCGAGGAGCCGCCGACCGGGCTTCAGGTCCAGTTTCCCGGCGACGAGTTCGAGCTTGTCGCGCTGGGCCTCCTCCAGGGTGCCGCCCTCTTCCCAGTAGGCGCACGAGTAGACCATGGAGGGGCCGAGGACGATCTCGTAGAAGTCGTTGCCGACGTCGTAGTGGTGGCTGATGGCTCGTCGGTCGCTGCGCTTGGTGTGCAGGTGGCGGCGCCTGCGCACCTCCTCGACCGGCGGGGCCGGCGGCAGCGGCGGCCCGGCCAGCTTCACCAGCCCGCGCACCGCCGCGCGTACCTCGGGGTCGCGCAGCGCCTCCACGAGCCCGCGCGCGTCCTCGCCGCGCTCCCAGACGAGCCCGGAGATCAGGTTCAGGGCGCTGTACAGGTCCCCCTCGACGCCCAGGTCGCCGGAGACCCAGGCGCGGGCGAGACCCAACTCGCCCGGTTTCCAGAGCAGGCGGCGCACCGCCCGCCGGTTGCGGACCACGAGCGCCGGAGCGCCGGGCGGACCTGCTTCCGAACCGTCCCAGGCGCGGATGCGCAACGGGAGCGGGGCTCCCAGCAATTGTTCGACAAGGCTCTTCAGCCGCGGCGCGGCGTCCTGCATGGCGTACACCTCCGAGACAACACTCCCGAACGCTCCGACACCACGTAAACACCTACCCGCTCCGCGCGCAGTCCCCCTTCCGCGTTACAGATTCGCAAAATGCGTGTACGCACCACGCTTTGGGCGGTGCCACCGCCCCGCGTCCACGCGCCGCGTCGGGCTTCCGGGGAACGCCGAAGGGGCCGCCCGCACCACGGATGGCGGGCGGCCCCTTCGGGGCGTTCGGTGACCGGAGGTCAGGAGGCCTTGGCCTTCTCCTCGGTCTTGGCGGCGGGCGCCGGGGCGGCCGCGGCCGGAGCCGGCTTGGCGGCCTCGTAGAACTCCTCGCGAGGAGTCTCCATGGCGCCGAGGGAGACGACCTCGCGCTTGAGGAACATCGCGAGCGTCCAGTCCGCGAAGACGCGGATCTTGCGGTTCCAGGTCGGCATGGCCAGACCGTGGTAGCCACGGTGCATGTACCAGGCGAGACGGCCCTTGAGCTTGATCTTCGTCTTGCCCAGGACGATCATCGCGACGCCCTTGTGGAGACCGAGACCGGCCACCGCGCCCTTGTTGGAGTGCGAGTACTCCTTCTGCGGGAAGCCGCGCATACCGGAGATCACGTTGTCGCCGAGGATCTTGGCCTGACGAAGCGCGTGCTGCGCGTTCGGCGGGCACCAGGCGTTCTCGACACCGGCCTTGCGGGCGGCGACGTCCGGCACCTGGGCGTTGTCGCCCGCGGCCCAGATGTAGTCCGTGCCCTGCACCTGGAGGGTGGTCTGGGTGTCCACGTGGCCACGCGGGCCGAGCGGCAGACCGAAGCGGGAGAGAACGGGGTTCGGCTTGACGCCGGCCGTCCAGACGATCGTGTTGGAGTCGACCTCGAGGCCGTTCTTCAGCACCACGTGGCCGTCGACGCAGGAGTCCATCGAGGTGGAGAGGTAGATCTCCACACCGCGGCTCTCCAGGTGCTCCTTGCCGTACTGGCCGAGCTTGGGGCCGACCTCGGGCAGGATCTTGTCCGCGGCGTCGACGAGGACGAAGCGCATGTCCTCGCGGGACACGCTGCTGTAGTACTTGGCCGCGTCGCGGGCCATGTCCTCGACCTCGCCGATGGTCTCGGCGCCGGCGAAACCGCCGCCCACGAAGACGAAGGTCAGCGCCTTGCGGCGGACGTCCTCGTCCGTGGTGGAGTCAGCCTTGTCGAGCTGCTCAAGGACGTGGTTGCGCAGGCCGATGGCCTCCTCGATGCCCTTCATGCCGATGCCCTGCTCGGCGAGGCCGGGGATCGGGAAGGTGCGGGAGACCGCGCCCATCGCGATGACGAGGTAGTCGAAAGGCAGCTCGTACGCCTCGCCCACGAGGGGGGCGATCGTGGCGACCTTGCGGTCCTGGTCGATGGTGGTGACCCGGCCGGTGAGGACCTCCGCCTTGGGCAGTACGCGTCGCAGCGGGACGACGACATGCCGCGGGGAGATGCTGCCGGCGGCGGCTTCGGGGAGGAAGGGCTGGTAGGTCATGTACGACCGGGGATCGACGACCGTGACGGTCGCCTCTCCGTAGCGCATCTGCTTGAGGATGCGCCGAGCTGCGTACAGGCCTACGTACCCACCGCCTACTACGAGGATCCTGGGACGCTCCGTGGTGCTCATGCCATCGAGTATCCACCCGCTTCAGGGGGGTCGCTCGTGCGCCCCTTCACAAGCTTGGGCAGGGGCTCTGCTACACTCCGCCGCCCACGTGATCGAGGTCATGGCGGCCGAGGGGAACCACCGTACGGTTCGTACCGTTGTCAACACCGCGTGAGCTGCACTCCAACCCATTCGGCCGAGCGGACCACACCCCCGTTTCACCACCCGGAAACACGGCGGCAACGCTCCTTCGAGCATCCTGCCGGACCGACTGAGCCCCATGGAAGGGCCCAAGTGGCCCCTTCCTCGCTCAGCAAGGTCTTTTTCCTTGTGAAGAACTTCACGAACTTTCTCGACGGGGTCTCGCCGGAGGGGTTCCGGGACCCCTCCAGACCCGCTCATACGTTATCCGACACGCTCAGCCGAGGCTACTGATCAGTAGTAAACGAGACCGGGACCACGCCTGCGCGACGCTGCCGAAACACCGCCGGACACCGCGTCCGGAGCTCCCCACGACCCCCTGTGCGTCCCGGAAGGCCGACGGCCCCGGTCCCTCGGGAAAAGAGGTACCGGGGCCGCCCCACGTCCGTTCTCGACGCGTCAGCGCGTGTCAGTCGCCCTGCCTGCCCGCTTCGGCGTCCTCCGCCACCTTGAAGGCGATGCCGTCGAGGATGTCGTGCTCGCTCACCACGACCTCCGCCGCCCCGGTCCGCTCCATGATCGAGAGCAGCACGAGGGCGCCCGCCCCGATCACGTCGACCCGGCCCGGGTGCATCGAGCCGATCGCCGCGCGCTCGGCGTGGGTGGAGCGCAGCAGCCACTCGGTGATCTCGCGGACGCGGGCGACGGAGACCCGGGAGTGGTGGATCTTCGCGGAGTCGTACTCGTCGAGTCCCAGCGCGATCGCGGCGACCGTGGTGACCGAACCGGCCAGCCCCACCAGGGTGCGCGCCTCGCGCAGCGGGACCGTCTCCTCGGCGAGGTCGAGGGCGGCCTCGATGTCGGCGCGCATGGCCGCGACCTGCTCCGCGGTGGGCGGGTCGGTCACCGCGCCGTCGCGCACGAGGTGACGTTCCGTCATGCGTACGCAGCCGATGTCCACGGAGCGTGCCGCGCGCACCCGGTCGGCCCCGACGACGAACTCGGTCGAACCGCCGCCGATGTCCACCACCAGGTAGGGCGTGGCGAGGTCGTCGCGCCCGGCCAGTTCCCTGGTCGCGCCGGTGAAGGAGAACTCCGCCTCCTGGTCCCCGGTGATGACCTCCGGCTCGACGCCGAGGATGTCCAGCACCCCGCGTACGAACTCGTCCCGGTTCTCGGCGTCCCGGGAGGCGGAGGTGGCGACGAAGCGGAGCCGCTCGGCGCCGTGCTCCTTGATGGCGGCCGCGTAGGCGCGGCAGGCGGCGAAGGTCCGCTCCAGCGCCTCGGGGGCGAGCCGGCCGGTGCGGTCGACGCCCTGGCCCAGCCGGACGATGGTCATCCGCCGGTCCAGGTCGGCGAGTTCGCCCGTCGCCGGGTCGGCGTCGGCCACCAGGAGCCGGATGGAGTTCGTACCGCAGTCGACGGCGGCGACGCGGGTCACCGGCTCTCTCCGCGCTCGCCGTCCGGCACGGAGTCGCCAGCGTCGGCGGCACCGGCTTCCCCGGGCTCCCCGGAGCCCTTGGCCCGGCCCGTCGGTCCGTCCTCCGCGGGGAGCGTCACGCACGCCCCCTTGCGCCACCACTCCGGAAGCATCGCGATGGCCTCGTCACCGAGCGGGTTGACGCCCGGCCCGGCGGCCAGCGAGTGGGCGACCAGGACGTGCAGGCACTTCACCCGGTCAGGCATGCCGCCCGCGCTCGGGAAGCCCGCCAGCACCTCGATGGCGTCCCGTCGCGCGATGTAGTCCTCGTGGGCGGCGCGGTAGGCCGCGGCCAGCTCGGGATCGGTGGCCAGCCGGTCGGTCATCTCCTTCATGACCCCGTTGGCCTCCAGCGTCCCGATCGCGGACGCGGCCCGCGGGCACGTCAGGTAGTACGTGGTCGGGAACGGCGTCCCGTCGGGGAGGCGGGGCGCCGTCTCCACCACGTCGGGCTGACCGCAGGGGCAGCGGTGCACGATCGCGCGCAGTCCGCGCGGCGGCCGGCCGAGCTGCTGCTTGAAGGCCTCGACGTCGGCGTCGGTGGGCTCGGTGCGCGGGGTGGTGGGAGGTGGCGTTTCCATGCCGTGCGTCACGTGTCTTTCTGGTCAGTTCATGGGTCGTCACTGGTCGGCGGCGTCGGACTTGTCCACGCCGTCCCAGACATTGGTGTACCAGGGGCGGTCGGCGGTGCCCCGGTTCGCCCGGGCCTGCTTCGCCGCGTCCGGGTCGATCACGATGTAGCCGGTCTCACCCGGCATCACATAGTGCAGCCGCTGCCGGATCTGCTGCTTCGCGTACGCGTCGTCCTGCCAGCGCGCCTTGAGGTCGCGCAACTGCTCGACCCGCTGCCGGGCCTGCTCCTGCTGCCGCTCCAGGTCGGCGACCTGGGCGCGCTGGGAGACGTACTGCCGCATCGGGTACGCGAGGGCGACGATCAGGGAGCACAGGACCAGGGCGAGCAGCGCGGCCCGGCCGGTCAGCCGGGAGCGGCGCGCCTGCCGCTTGGTCTGGGAGCGGTAGACCCGGGCCGCCGTCTGCTCGCCGAGCAGCTTCAGCCTGGTCGAGGTGGAGAACCGGTCCCGGTCCTTCACTGCCATGAGTCCCGCCTCCCCAGTACTGGCCCGCCGGTACGGGCCCCTCACGCGCGTACGTCCCCGCACACGGTACGGGACCGGGTGCGGGGACGTAGGGACGACGCTTGCCGAGCCTTGCGGGGTCAGTCCTTGAAGCGGGGGAACGCCGAGCGGCCGGCGTACACCGCGGCGTCGTCGAGGATCTCCTCGATACGCAGCAGCTGGTTGTACTTGGCGACGCGCTCGGAGCGGGCCGGGGCGCCGGTCTTGATCTGGCCGCAGTTGGTGGCGACGGCGAGGTCGGCGATCGTGACGTCCTCGGTCTCGCCGGAGCGGTGGGACATCATGCACTTGTAACCGCTGCGCTGGGCGAGCTCGACGGCGTCCAGGGTCTCGGTCAGCGAACCGATCTGGTTCACCTTGACGAGCAGCGCGTTGGCGGTGCCCTCCTCGATGCCGCGGGCCAGGCGCTCCGGGTTGGTGACGAACAGGTCGTCGCCGACGATCTGGACCTTCTCGCCCAGCTTGTCGGTGAGGACCTTCCAGCCGGCCCAGTCGTCCTCGAAGAGCGGGTCCTCGATGGAGACGAGCGGGTAGGCCGCCACGAGCTCCTCGTAGTACTCGGTCATCTCGGCGGCCGAGCGGGACTTGCCCTCGAACTCGTACTTGCCGTCCTTGTAGAACTCGGACGCGGCGACGTCGAGAGCGAGCGCGACCTGCTCGCCGGGGACGTAACCGGCCTGCTTGATGGCCTCGATGATGAGGTCGAGCGCGGCGCGGTTGGAGTCCAGGTTCGGGGCGAAGCCGCCCTCGTCGCCGAGGCCGGTGGACAGGCCCTTGGACTTCAGGACGGACTTGAGGGTGTGGTAGACCTCGGTGCCCCAGCGCAGGGCCTCGGAGAAGGACTCCGCGCCGATCGGGGCGATCATGAACTCCTGGATGTCCACGTTCGAGTCGGCGTGCGACCCGCCGTTCAGGATGTTCATCATCGGAACGGGCAGCAGGTGCGCGTTCGGGCCGCCCAGGTAGCGGAAGAGCGGCAGGTCGGACGCCTCGGAAGCGGCGTGCGCGACGGCGAGCGAGACGCCGAGGATGGCGTTGGCGCCGAGCGAGCCCTTGTTGTCGGTGGCGTCCAGGTCGAACATCGCCTGGTCGATCAGGCGCTGCTCGGTGGCGTCGTAGCCGACGAGCTCCGGGCCGATCTGCTCGATGACGGCCAGGACGGCCTTCTCGACACCCTTGCCCTGGTAGCGGTTGGGGTCACCGTCACGGAGCTCGATGGCCTCGAAGGCTCCGGTGGAGGCGCCGGACGGAACGGCGGCACGACCCGTGCTGCCGTCGTCGAGGCCGACCTCGACCTCGACCGTGGGGTTGCCTCGGGAGTCCAGGATTTCCCGGGCTACGACGACGTCGATGGACGGCACGAGCATCTCCTTCTGGGATGTGACGCGGGTATGCGGGGCTTGGCAGCCCCGCGGGATGAGCCTATCCGGCCCGAGGGGATCGGCCAGCCGATCGACCACCCCTTGAGCAGAAGTGAGACTACCTATTGTTCCTGAACGGAACAAAAAAGAAGGAAAAAACCCCGCTCCGGCGCGTGCGGGGGAACACGCACCGGAGCGGGGAGCCCGTGGGGACGGGGACCTCGGCGGGCCTCCGGAGCGGAGGCCCGGCCTACGAGGGAGCTGTCTTTCAGCGGGGCCGGGCCGCGCACGTCCGGGGATCACGGTCACCCTCCGCCGAAGGTGACCACGTCAGCCGGCGCGCCGCCGGACTCAGCCGAGGTGCAGCTGCTGGCCCGGGTAGATGAAGTCGGCGTCGGCGACGATGTCCTTGTTCAGCTTGAACAGCTTCTGCCAGCCGCCCTTGACGTGCTTCTTCTCGGCGATCGAGCTGAGGGTGTCGCCCTTGACGACCTTGTACTCGCCGTCACCCTTCTTGACCTTCTTGCCGGTCGGGGTGGTGACGGTCTTCTGGGCGGCGGGGCGCTCCGCGGAACGCGAGGCGGGCTGCTCCGTCGTACGGGTGGTGGTGCTCTGCGCGCCGCTCGACGACGAGGACGAGGAGGAGGTCGACGGGGTCGTGGCGCCACCGCTGTAGGCGGCGCTGGACAGGCCGGTGCCGCAGGTCGGCCAGGCACCCTTGCCCTGCGCGGCGAGGACCTTCTCACCGATGGCGATCTGCTGCGACTTCGAGGCCTGGTCGGCGGTCGAGGCGTAGGCGGTGCCGCCGTACGCGGCCCAGGTGGAGGAAGAGAACTGCAGGCCGCCGTAGTAGCCGTTGCCGGTGTTGATCGACCAGTTGCCGCCGGCCTCGCACTGGGCGACGGCGTCCCACTCGGAGGCGGTGGCGGCGGATGCGTTGCCTGCCGCCATCAGCGGGGCGGCGATGGCGACACCGGTGACACCGGCGAGCGCGGCGACGCGGGTGGCCTTGTTCGGACGGCGGTGCTTGCCCTTGCTGGAAAACAGCATGGAGTGATCCCCTCACCGACGCCTGCGAGGTGAGCTGTCGGGTTCGGGCCGGTTGAGTTGCCCGGCCGCGCACCTTCGGCCCTGTCTCCAGGACGTCCGGCACGCGACTTAACCCCAAGCCGTTCCCAGGTGTCTCTCGACTCCCGGGCCCGGCGCCTACCTGGGTCCCCCGCTCCTGCCTACGGCGCATGACGCGACGACTGTTCCCGTACGGCCGTTGGCAGGATTCGGCGTTGCGACCGTCGGAGCCCGCTGTGGCGAGCAGTCACGACCGTAAGCAGTCGATCGGCGGAAATTCAAAGACGATCAGGGCTTCTGAGACTCATGTCTCACTCGCACCAAACCGGACATTCCACAGCGAACCGTGACGCGAACTCCCGCTAGTTCTGCACCGTTTCGGCGGTGACGGCAATGCTCCGACCTGGGACGACGAGGCCGGGACCGGTGTCCGCGGCATCGGTGGCCGCGGCGGCCGCGGCGGCCAGGTAGCCCGACCCGTCCTCAAGGCCGAGGACGTCGGAAACATTCCAGATGTTCTTTCTGGCGTACGAGTTGTCGGTGATGTCGCTCGAAACGCTGGAGACGCCGGAGGCGTGCCGTCCGGTCGCGCTGTCGGTGGGACCGGCGGTCGCACCCTCCGAGGCATCCGTGCCGCGGTGCCGCCCGGTGCCGGTGCTCGCGGCGACGGAGGCGCCCGAAGAAGCGTCCTTCCGTCCGGACTTGCCCGACTCGTCACTCTTGTCGGCCGTCTTGGCCGAGGCGCTGGGACTCGGCGAGGCACTGGACTTCGCGGCACCGTCGGTCGCGCCCGAGGAGTCACCGTCGATCGAACCAAGCAGGTCGGACGAAGTGGACAAACCGGATGAGCCGGTTGAACCGGCATCACTCCCGGCACTCGCCGAGTCGCCGGCCACGCCCGTGTCGACCTGGACCCCGGCCGAGTTCTTGCTGAGGCCGGAGAGCGGTCCACAGCTGGGCCAGGCCGCGACGCCCTGCTCGTCGAGCAGCTTCTCGGCGACGGCTATCTGCTGCGAGCGACTGGCCTGGTCAGGCCTCGACGCGTAGGCGAGACCGCCGTGCGCCTCCCAGTCCTCCTGGTCGAGCTGAAGACCGCCGTAGTACCCGTTGCCCTGGTCGGCGCTCCACGCGCCACCGCTCTCGCACTGCGCCACCTGGTCCCAGACGGTCCCGTCGGCCGCGTTCGCACTCGCCGCGGCGAGCAACGGGATGACGATGGCCGATCCGGTCACGCCCGCGGCGACGATGAGGGCTGGGGCCTGACGAGGGCGACGGTGACGGCCGTTCCCGGAGAGCATGCGGAAGCCTTTCGCGTGACAGCGGGGGAGCACCGCGGCTCCTGCGAAGTAAGAAGCGCAGGTGCCGCGTTGATGGGTGAAGGTAGCCGCACTCGAACGCTGGTTACAAGTCGATGCAGTACAGATCACGTGAAGATCACAGATTTGACGGACCGTCACGTTCCGGTAGCCGGAAGGGCGCTCTTTCCGGTATGCGGAAGAACCCCCTCGACGGGATTCCGAAGGGTCGCCGATGAACCGATCAAGGACTATTTGACCGGGGTGAACTCCACAGGAAGCGTGCGCAATCCACGCATAATGAGCCCACCACGCCAGCGCAAATCGGCCGATTCTCCAGCGAGTTGGAGGTCGGGAAGGCGGCCGAGGAGTGTGCCGAGCGCGGTCTGGCCCTCCAGCCGGGCGAGCGGCGCGCCCAGGCAGTAGTGGATGCCGTGGCCGTAACCCAAGTGCTGAAGGTCACGTCGCGCGAGGTCGAGCGTGTCCGGCTGTTCGAAGCGCTCGGGGTCACGGTCCGCGGCGGCGAGGACCACGAGCACGGGGTCGCCGGCCGCGATGTCCTGCCCGCCGATCCGCACGTCCTCGGTCGCGAACCGCCAGGTGGCCAGCTCCACGGGCCCGTCGTAGCGCAGGAGTTCCTCGACGCCCGTCTCCAGCAGCCCGCTCTCCCCGGCCGCGAGGGAGGCCTGGAGGCGAGCCCGCTCCCCGGGGTGGGTGAGGAGGGCGTGCATCCCGTTCCCGATGAGATTGACGGTGGTCTCGAACCCGGCGAAGAGCAGGATGAAGGCCATGGCGGCGGCCTCGTTCTCGGTGAGGTGCTCGCCGTGGTCCGAGGCGCGGATGAGGGCGGAGATGAGGTCCTCGCCCGGTGCGGGCTCCGGCGTCAGCGCCTCCCGCTTGCGGTGGATGAGTTCGGCGAGATAGCCGCGCATCTTCTTCACGGACCGGGCCACCCCACCCCTCGGCCCGCCTCCGTGCCGGATCATCATTCCCGCCCAGTCCCGGAAGTCGTCCTGGTCCTCGCGCGGGACGCCGAGCAGGTCGCAGATGGCGTAGATGGGGAGCGGGAAGGCGAACTCGTGGATGAGGTCCGCCGATCCCCTGGCCGCGAAGTCGTCGATGAGCCGGTCCGTCAACTCCTGCACCCGTGGGGCGAACTCGGCGACGCGCCGGGGTGTGAAGGCCTTGCTGACGAGCCGCCGCAGCCGGGTGTGGTCCGGCGGGTCGATGTTCAGCAGATGCGTCATCAGCTCGGCCTTGCGCTCCCCGGGGATCCCGGTCCTGCCCTTCGCGTGCGCGGGTTCGTCGTGATGCGCGGGATTCTTGGACAGCCGCTGGTCGGCGAGCGTCTGCTTGGCGTCGGCGTACCGCGTGACGAGCCAGGCCTCCACCCCGCTGGGCAGCCGGGTGCGGTGCACCGGCGCGTGCTCCCTGAGCCAGGCGTAGGCCGGGTAGGGGTCGGTGGCGAACTCCCAGGTGAAGAGTTCGGGGGCGGGGCTGGCAGGGGTTTCGTGCTCGGTCACTCCCCGACCGTATCCGCAGGGGGCGGCGACGCCCGGCCGACCGGCGACCGGACGGCACACCGGCGGCGACCCGGGGCGCGTGACGGCGACGGGGACGAAGACGGGGGAGACGGAGACGGGGACGGGGGCCGTCCACGCCCGCTTCACCCCGGGCTGTCCCGACATGGCTTGCTGTTTGACTCCGCCTCTCGGCACCTCCCTACATTCACGCGGTGGACCCCGAAATACTCAGATCCAGCTTCGCGGTCGTGGAACGACGGGCCGAGTTCGCGGTCAAGTACTTCTACTCGCATCTCTTCCGCCACCACCCGGAGCTCCGCGCGCTGTTCCCGGCGGACCTCCCGCAGGACATGGAACGGCAGCGGGACCGGCTCTTCGCGGCGCTCACCTTCGTCATGGACGGGCTGGAGGATCCGGACCTGCCGCGGTATCTGCGGGATCTCGGCCGCGACCACCGCAAGTACCTGACCCGGCCGGAGCACTACGCAGCCGTCGGAGCGAGCCTGATCGCCGCGTTCGCGGTCGTCGCGGGCTCGGCCTGGAGCACCGAGGCCGAGAAGGCCTGGGCCGAGGCGTACGGTTCGATCGCGCAGCTCATGATGCAGGGCGCCGGGGAGGCCCGGCATCACGGCGAACCCCCGTGGTGGGACGCGGAGGTCGTCTCCCGCACCCGGCACGGCGACGATCTCGTCGTCCTCACCCTGCGGCCGCGGCAACGGCTCACCCACTCCCCCGGTCAGTACGTCAGCGTCAGCGTGCCCCATCTGCCGTGCGTCTGGCGCCCCTACTCCCTCGCCAACGCGCCCCGCGCCGACCGCACCCTCGACCTGCACATCAGCCGCGTCGAGGACGGCCTGCTCTCCACCGCCCTCGTCCGGCGGACCCGGGTGGGCGATGTCCTGCGGCTGGGCGCGCCCGGCGGCAGACTCACACTGCGGACGCCGCCCGGCCGGCCCCTCACCCTCATCGCGGCCGGCACCGGCTGGGCACCGGTGAAGGCCCTGCTGGAACAGCTCGACACCGCCCACGAGGCCCGGCTGTTCCTCGTCGCCCGCGACATCGCGCACCTCTACGACCGGCCCGCCCTCGAACGCCTGCGGGCCCGGCTCCCCGAGCTCGCCGTCACCGTCATCACCCCCGCGCCGGGCCGCCCCAAGGCCCAGGCGACCGAACGGCTGCTCACCGCGCTGGGCAACCGGGCCGGCTGGTCCCGGCACGACGTCTATGTCGCCGGTCCGCCCGATCTCGTCGAGGAGGTCGGCGCGGCCCTCCCCGCCCTCGGGACACCGGCCGACCGCGTCTTCCACGACCCGCTGCCGCCGACCGGAGAGAGCCGTCCGCGCCCGGTGGGCGCGGCGGAGTGGCTGCTCGACCGCCCCCCGCCGGCCTGGCACAACCCGGCAGGCCGCGCTCCGGGACCCTGAACCGGCCCCCACCCCCTACCCGGCCCCTTCTCCCCCTCTCCCCTTCGCCCTTTCCGCCTGCTTCTCCCTCCCCCCTCTTTCCCGCCCCTCGCTGTCGTCCTCTTTCCCGCCCTCTTTCCCGCCCTCGCTGTCGTTCTGGCCGCCGACGCGGCCGCCGACCCGCTACCGTCCTCCGTCGTCCCCGGTGTGGTCCTCGTCGTCCCCGGCGCCGTACTCGTCGGCGTCCTCGTCCCCGTCCGTCTCCACGCCCTCCGCCCCGCGGATCGCGTCCCGGTAGGTCCGTGCCGCCGCGCGCAGCGCCGCCTCCGGGTCCACGCCCTCGGCCTCGGCGCGGACGGCCATCGCCAGCAGCTCGTACCCCACGCCCTCTCCCGCGGGCAGCGGAACGTCAAGTCCCGCCGTACGCGCCCGGGACGACAACTTGGCCGACAGCGCCAGGCCCGGCTGGCCGAGCGGGACGCCCTCGGTGACGGAGGTGCGCCGCTTCTCCTCGGCCTTGGTCCGCAGCCAGTGCTCCCGGACCTCCTCGGGCGTCGTGGCCTTCTCGTCGCCGAAGACATGGGGGTGCCGGTGGATCAGCTTGGCGACGATGCCGCCGGCCACGTCGTCGATCGAGAAGGGGGCCTCCTCGTGGTCCTCTGCCATCCGCGCGTGGAACACGACCTGGAGCAGGACGTCACCGAGCTCTTCGCGCAGTTCGTCCCGGTCGCCTTCCTCGATGGCCTCGACGAGCTCGTACGCCTCCTCGATGCCGTACTTCGCCAGGCCCTTGTGTGTCTGCTGCGACGACCAGGGGCACTCGACGCGGATGCGGTCCATCACCTGGACGAGGTCGAGCAGCCGGGCGCCCGGCAGGTCGTACGAGGCGGGGAGCAGTTCCAGGTCCGGCATCCGTATGCGGCCGGAGCCGGCCAGCCGGGCCAGACCGTCGGTGAGCCGGGACTCGCCCTCACCGGTGGCGACGACAACCAGCGAGCGGCCGCCGGCACACGCGTCGACCACGTCCTCCGCGGTCGGGGACTCCAGGTCCACGGTGACGCCGGCCTCGCGCAGATACGGCAGCTGCGGGTGCCCGGCGTCCGCGCACAGCACCCGGTCGGCGCCGTGCAGCGCCTGCCAGGCCGGCCAGGACAGCAGACCGGGCGCGACCCGGTGGCTGGTGGTGAGCAGGACGACACGGCCGGGGTCGGCGGCGGTCGCCCCGACGGTGGCCGCGCCGGCGGCGGTCACCTCGGCTGCGGTCCCATGGGCGACGATCCCAAGGGCAGCGGTCGGCTCACCGGCCTGAGCGGCCCCCGTCGGTTCACTGATTGCGTTCACCCCTCGAACGTAACCCACACCGCCGACACCCCCCGAGTTGTCCACAGGGTCCGGGGGACGCCGTCGAGCGGCGGTTACGCGGGCTGCTGCTGGGTCCCCGCCGACGAGACCTCCCGCAGCCACGGCGTCTTGGCGTCGACGCGGCTGCTCTTCTGGACGTCCCAGGCGCCGTAGCGCGGGTTCAGGTCGACATGGAGCTGCTTGGAGGCGACGGACATGGCCTTCCAGAAGGTGGCCTTGCCGTCGGTGGTGTTCATGTCGACACCGAGAGCGGCGGCGAGCTTCCGGGCCTCGATCTCGGTGCGCAGGCTGTCGTCGAGACGCTTGGGCGCCACACCGTAGTTGGACAGCCAGGCCGTCTCCAGGGCCTTCGAGCCGCCCGCCTGCTGTTCGAGGGCCGCCCGCATCTGCTGGGAGTCCTTGCGGGTCACGGTCACACCGGCGTTCTTCGCCGCACGGTCCAGCACGCGGTCCAGGACCATGCCGTGCAGGGTGTCGCGGGTGAGGGTGCCGCTGTTGGCGATGACCTGCTCGTACTGGGCGTCGTCCTTGCTGGCGGCCCGCTGCGCCGAGCGCACCTCGTTCACCCGGCCCTCCAGTTGCGCGACGGTGATCCGCTGCCCGTCGACGACAGCCGCCGCGCCCGGATGGGCATCGCTGCCACAGCCGGTGAGCAGTGGGGCCGCGGCGACGATCGCTGCGGAGAGGACGAGCGCGGTGCGACGGCGGCGGTGCAAGGAAGCCTCCCGAGGAGATTGTGCGACGGTGCACAAAGTCTTGCGGTGATCGATGGTAGGCAGTGGCCCGCCTCTCGGCCAGCCATTCGACCAACGATTCACCACGACTTCAGGCACCGTCGTGCGATCCCCGCCTCGCGGAACGCCCCCGGTCCGCTCTTACGGGTGACCACGCGCTCCCGGTCGACCGGCCGACCGGGAGCGCGGCCGTCCTCTCCAGGACCCGTCCGTACGTCAGCCGGTGATGGCGACCGGCGCGTCCCAGGCGTCGCGGTCCACGGTGAACGTGACGCCGCCGTGGGTCTCCTTGCTGTTGACCATGTACTGGTGCGCGCGGCTGTGGTCGGTGAACTGGGTCGCGCCCCAAGGCCAGTCGGTGGTCGTGGTGTTCGTCTTGTCCCACAGCGCGTACCAGAGGTTGCCCGGCAGATCCGTCTTGTCGGTCGCGGTCGCGACGGCCTTGGCGCTCGAACTGGTGAAGCCGTAGTACCCGGTGCGGAACGTCTTGGCGTGCAGGGTCTTGTCGAAGGCGCGCACATACGTCAGCACGGCGTCGTTGCAGGCCTTGTTCGTGATGTCGTACGACTCCATGTCGAGGTAGACCGGGCTGCCGGCCTTCATCCCGAGGGCGGTGGCCTTGGCGACCGCGTCAGCGCCGTCGGTCGCGCCCATGGAGGCGGCGGTCGAGGCGGTGAGCTTCTCGGGGCTGCTCCCGGTCTGACAGGACGGCTGGGCGCCCACGTACAGCGGGATGAGCTTCCAGCCCAGGGTGCTGACCGACTTCACCCAGGACGCGGTGAGGTTGGGCTGGCCGCATCCGCGGTTCTCGCCGCCGATGTACACGGCCGCCGCTCCGTAGAAGCCGGTGTGCCAGGCCTTCATCGCGGTCAGCGAGGGCGCTGCGCAGGTGTCGAAGGCGCGGCCCGTGAAGGTCTTCTGGGCGGGCCAGGTGGTTGCCGCCATGGAGGTCTGCGCGGCGATACCGGCGCCGGCGACGACGGCGACACCGGCCGCCCCCCACGTGATGTACCGGCGCTTCCGCGACTGACGATGGTCGGACATCTGAACCCACCCCTGGTTGTGCCGGTGGTACCGGCCGGTTGTGCGATGACAGCGCACGCGGCGCACAAGGAGACGCGCGCGGCACGAAGGAGAGCGCAACTTAACCGGACGCGCATGCCCGTTCGGGAAAGAGAGCCCCTGGAAAGTCTCAAGATCCTCTCAGGGCCCGGCAAAATCTAGCCGCGCACCTGCCCCAGCCATTGCAGTGCCCCCCGGATCTCGGCCGCGAGGGGGTGTCCGGGGCCGTGCAGCCGCTCCACGTCGTGCAGCAGCCGGGCCAGTGTGCCGCCGGCGGCGCCGCGGTCGCCGAGCGCCAGCAGCAGGTGCCCGATGCGGCGACGGACGTCGAAGGCGAGTTCCGGGTCGTCGACCGCGTACTGGTTCTCGTAGTACGGCAGCAGCGCGCGGTACTCGGCGAGCGCCGCCGCCGGTTCGCCCAACTGCTCCAGGCACTGGGCGGATTCGTAGCGGTAGCGCAGGGACTGGGGATCGGCCCGGCCTGCCTCGGCGGCGCGTTCGTCGGCGAGGCGGCGCAGTTCGGGCAGCGCGCGCCGGTACTGGCCGTCGTCCATGAGCGTGGCCGCGTACTGCTTGCGCAGGGTGCGTACGACCGGGGAGTGCTCGCCGTGCTGCTGTGCGGCGGTGGGCAGGATCGCGCCGAGGACGTCGACGGCCTGGGTGATGCGGCCCTCGCCCAGAAGGCGCTTCACCTCGTCGACGGCGCCGGCGACATCGGGCTTGTCGGCGTCCCGCACGACGGGTGCGGGCCGGGGTGCGGGCGTGCGCGCACGGTCCGGCCAGGGGGCGTGCGGGCGCAGGAAGGGGCGCGTCGGGTCGAGCGGCGCCCCGGTGGGGGTTCCGCGCGCGGGCAGGAGCAGCGCCAGTTGCTCGTACACCTCCTGCGCGGAGGCGGGCCGGTGCTGCGGGTCCTTCGCGAGCAGGCGCAGAACCAGGTTCTCCAGCGCCTCCGGGACCTCGGGGCGCAGCCCGCGCACGGGCGGCGGCGGCTCGTACAGGTGCCGGTGCAGCACCCCGAGCGCCGTCGAGCCCGTGAACGGCACGTCGCCGCTGAGGAGTTCGTGTATCAGCACACCGAGCGCGTACAGGTCGGTGTACGGGCCGACCGCGCCGCCCATCGCCTGCTCGGGCGCCATGTAGGCGGGCGAGCCGATGGGGGAGCCGGTGTGCGTGAGGCGGGTGGTGTCGGTGTCCATGACGGAGGCGACGCCGAGGTCGAGGACGGTCACCGTGCCGTCCTGCTTCACCATCACATTGCGCGGCTTGAGGTCACGGTGGACGATCGGCACGGCGTGCACGGCGCTCAACACCGCGCACAGTTGCGCGGCGACCGCGACCGCCCACTGCCACGGGTAGGGGTCGTGCTCGGCGAGGTGATCGGAGAGGTCGGCGCCGTCGACGTACTGCATGACGAGGAACAGCTCCTCGCCCTCGCTGCCCGCGTCGTGCACGGTGACCAGGCCGGGGTGGTCGACCTGGGCGGTCACCCGGCACTCGCGCGCGAAGCGGCGGCGCAGTTCGTCGGCCTCCTGGCCGACGACCTTGTCGGCGCGCAGCAGCTTCACCGCGACGCGCCGGTCGAGCCGTTGGTCGTAGGCCGTCCAGACCTGGCCCATGCCTCCCTGCCCGATGAGCGTGGCCAGTTCGTACCGGCCGGCGACGACGCGTCCGGCCGCCGTCACCGTCCGCCCTCGTGTCCGCCGTACCGCGGGTCCTCGTGCTTGCGCAGATAGTCGCTGAGTTCGTCGAGCTCGGCGCGCACCTGGTCGATACGGGCGGGTGCGGCTCGCCGCGACGGGGGCTGGGGCATCGGCGCGTTCGGCAGGTACGGCTGCGGCTGCGGATTGAGGACACCCGGGTACGGCGGGGCGGGCGGCGCGGGCTGCGGAAAGCCGTACGGCCCGTGGGCGGTCTGCACGTGGAACGGCGCGTGGCGCGTGGACCGCCGCCACGCACGGTGGAAGCGGATGTCGCTGACCAGGTAGTACGCGACACAGCTGGCGCTGAGGACCATTGACCCGATCAGCGCGACATCGTCCCAGGGGTCGCTCTCCGGCAGCGTACCGACGATCCCGAGCAGGCCGATGGACACGGGCAGCGTCACCCAGGCCGCCGCCCAGTCGAACCACCGCCCGCGCCGGAGCGCCACTTGGAACAGCGGAAGACAGGCGAACAGACCGCACGACAGGAGCCCGGCGACGGAGAACAGAACACGCAACGCGATGACGGTTACCGTGCCGCGGATGGGTGGCGTCCCGCCGTGGCCGTACATGACTGCTCCCGGGCCTGGGTTCGATAGGAGTTCGAGCGTATAGGCCGACACGGACGACCGGTCCAGGGTTGTACCGAGACGTTGTCGAACTGATCACCTCGTACGACGCCGCAGGTGGCGTCGGGGCGGGCAGCCTGGTCCTGGAGGAGCCGGAGCGCGCGGCCCGGGGCGGCGGGCGGAGCGCGCGGGGCCTCAGCCCGGGGGTACCGTCCCGTCCGTCAGCCCGTCGTACATGCCGCGTACGAGCTGGTCCCCCAGCCGGCCCGCGTGCCTGAGCGCCCGCTCGAACTCGTCGAGCGCACGGAACCGGGCGCCGTAGCGCCGCTGTTCGTCCAGCGGGAGCCGGGGCAGTTGCAGGCGGCGCACGTCGAGCCGGGTGGCGGTGGACGCGTAACTGCTGGCCTGGCGGTTGTTGGCGGTGCCCCGCAGGAACCCGGCGAGGAACCACGGGTCGAGTGCCGCGGGATCGGGGCGCAGGAGCACGAGGTTGCGCCCGAGGACGGCGCCCACCGACGCGCCGTCGACCACGCGTACCACCGATCCGCCGCCGAGCACCGGCACGACCACGTCGCCCGCCTCCGTCAACACGGCTTCCTCGTCCGTCTCGGGCAGCGTCCCCGAGGGGCCGGTGCCGGCGAGCACGTCGTGGTCGGTGAGGACGGGCACGCGCGCGTGACCGCCGTTTCCGCCCGCACGCATCACCAGGGCGCTCCCGCGGGCGAGTTCGCCGACGGTGGTGAGCGGCCAGCGGACGGGCCGCTCCGTCGTCGCGGGGGACGGGGTGAGACCCGTGGTCAGGCGCAGCGTCTCGTCGAGGCACTCGCGCACGGCCGCGAGCTGCTCGGCACCGTCGGCCGCCGCCGGGGGCGGGAGATGGCGGGCCGGGGCGAGGTCGACGTCGTCGTCGAGGAGTTCGATGACGGGAACGGAACGCGCCAGACCGGGCCGCTCCGGGAGCGTGCCGTCCCGGTCGTGGGCCCACCAGGTGTCGAGTACGACGTCTCTGACGGCCTGCCAGTCGGGACCGCCACGCCCCTCGCCGGCGAACTGCCCGGCGTCGGCGAGCAGCACCTCGGGCCGGCCGGGCGCCTTCTCGGGCCGGCGCAGCACCCACAGGTGCAGGGGGATGTTGTACGGAGGTGCCGCGCCGACCGGCAGGGCGACGACGGCCCGCAGCGCGCCGCGGCGCAGCAGGTCGGCGCGGATACGGCGCCCGGAACGGCGGGAAGCGGTGGCGGGCGGCATGAGCAGGACGGCGGTGCCGCCGTCCCGCAGCCGGGCCAGCGCGTGCTGCACCCAGGCCAGCTCGGACTCGGCGCGCGCCGGGAAGCCGTACTCCCAGCGCGGGTCGTAGGCCAGTTCGTCGTGACCCCAGTTGCGCTCGTTGAACGGGGGGTGGCACAGGACCGTGTCGGCGCGCAGCCGCGGGAACGCGTCGGCGCGCAGGCTGTCGCCGACGGCCGCCCGCACGGTGGCCCGCCCGTGCAGGGCGAGCCGGAGCGCGGTGAGCACGGCGAGTTCGGGGGCGCTGTCCTGGGCGTGGAACTCCATGCCGGGGCGGGTGTCGAGGGCGCGCAGCAGGGCGCCGGTGCCGCAGGCCGGGTCGAGGACGGTGCGGGTGGGGCCGGCGAGGTCGGCCATGAGGCGGGCGAGCTCGGTGGGGGTGGGCGTGAACTGGCGCGAGTTGGCGTCGAGGTGCCGCCCGAGCAGGAACTCGAAGGTCTGGCGGGCGCCCAGTTCGGCGGCGAGCTCGGCCGCGCCGCGCAGGAGAGGGACGGAGGGGAGCAGCTCGGGGCCGGTGGGGAGGGGCACCGCGAGAGCGGCGGGGACGGAAGGGGCATTTGGGAGGTGTGGGGTGCGTGGGGCATTCGGGGTGTTCGGCTCGTTCGGGGTGTTCAGGGTGCGCGGGGCTGCCGATCCTCCTGAAACCACGTCTGGAGTGTTCACAGTTACCGGTCGATTCACAGCCGACGACGGCTCCGCACTCACCTCGGCGTGAACGCCACGTTCGGCTTGCACCCGGCCGAACCGCGGGACGGTCACCTGCTCCAGCGCGGCCGGCAGCAGTGCGGCGAGACGCTCGTCGGAACCGGCGCCCACCTCCAGCCAGACCGTCGGCCGGTCATGGATGAGCAGCAGCACGCAGCCGACGTGGGCGAGTGCGGCGGCCGGGCCCTCGGGGTGACCGGCGAGTTGCTGCCATACCCGTTCCCGCAAAGGCACTTCGGCGAGTTTGCCCTGATGGCGCAGCCAGGCCTCGACCTCGGCGAGCGCGAACGACGGGCTGGCCTCCGTACCGCCGACGGGCTTGGGAAAGTCGGCGTGGCGACGGCGCCAGTTGCTCACGGCCGCGCGGCCGACGCCGGCCAGCCGTGCGATTCCGGCGGCGGTCACCTCGGTCGCGTTGTCCTGCACTCGCACCGCTCCTCTCGTCCCGACTCGTCCCTCTGTGTGTCGAGCATACCGACGCAGGCAAGATCTACCCGTTCACACTGTGCACACAAGAGATCTCGTGAACCGTGTTGACTCGATTCACAGGCTCTGGTCTTATTGACCCAGCGAACGAGCGGCTGCCACCAAGGCGTCCGCCGGGGGAGGAAACCGCCGTGGGCATGAAGGGCAGGGCCGCGCTGAGTGCCACCGTGGGCCTCGTCGTCATCGGTGTCGTCTCGGCACACGCCGGCGGCCACGGCCACGGCCACGGACTCGGCCGCACGGGCGGCGCCGACAAGGGCTCGGTGTCCGCGACTCCACAGCCCGGCGCCCGGCAGCACACCGGTTCGCCCGGTGCGGACGAAAAGACTCACTGACCTGCCGCCGCACACCCCGCCCCGCCCCGCCATACGTACCGAACACCGCTTGCACGCACCGCATCGCACAACACCACCCCGCACCGCACCGCACCGCTTCGACTCTGTCCGGCCTGTGCGCGTTCAGAGTCCCGCAACCGAGAGCCCTGCCCACGGGCGCTCGGCCCGTTCCGACCTCACTCTCGAAGGACACATCCCGATGCGTCATCCCTCCCGTGCCGCCAAGGCGCTGCTCGCCGCCGCCGTGCTCCCGCTGGCCCTGACGGCCTGTTCCTCCGCGAGCGGCACCTCGTCCTCGTCCGCCACGGCGGACAAGCCCAAGGACCCCAACGCCGGTCTGCTGACCGGCGCGCAGCTCAAGAAGGCGCTGGCGCCCGCGTCGTTCTTCGCCGCCGGTTTCGCGGTGGACCCGAAGGGCGCGCGGGACTCCGGCACCACGTACATCGCGCCGAGCTCCTCGCCCGCGGCGAAGCCCGACTGCGTGCTCCTCGGCGGCACCGGCTGGATCTCGATCACCGGCGACACGGGTGTCTCCTTCGCCCAGAACGACTACGTCAGCAAGAACACGTCCGAGGACATCGCCCAGGAGATCGACACCTACCGCGGCACGACCGCTGAGACGGTGCTGGCGAACCTGAAGAAGGCCGTCGCCTCGTGCGCGACCTACCCCGACTCGGACACGCACACCAAGGTCAAGGTCACCGGTGCGGACACCTCCGGCCTCGGCGACGCCGCCTACACCATCACCCTGACCGACAGCGCCTGGCAGAACGGCTCGACCCTCATCGCCGTGCGCTCCGGTACGGACCTCGTCACGGTGATGTCCACGGACGGGAAGGACAACGGCGCGGCCACGGGGAAGAAGCTGGCCGACCGGATCGTGACGTCCCTGAAGGGGGAACACGCGCACGCGTGACCCGTCGGATGGGAGCATGACGCCCCCGAGAGGTTTCTCGGGAGCCCGGGAGTCTTCCCGGGAGGCACAGGGTCTTCGGGGGTGTGATGGACAAGCGCTTGGAAGCCGGCTGGTTCCAGCGGCTGGTGTGGTCGGTCGTGGCGGTCGGTTCGTTCGGCCTGCTGGTGTGGCTGCCGTTCCTGTACGTGGCGATCCGCCGGGGGCGAGGGTCCGACTGGGGCGCCTTCGTCTCGTTCGCGCTGTACGAGGTGGGGTCGGTGTCGCTGGCGAACGTCCCGCACGACAAGGGAGACGCGGCCTTGGCCCTGGTCGCCCTCTCCACCCTGGCCATCGCCGTGTGGCTGCTGGCAGGCCCGCTGTTCGACAAGCGCGCGCCGCGGAACGTCATGGCCGGCCCGGTCCCTGCCCCCTGGCCCGCCCAGGCCCCCGGCAACCCGTACATGCGCTGACACCCGGTACCTCGCACACGCGCCGGCGGCCTCCTGTCCGCCGGGACCCTGCCGGTCACGCGCCGACACCCTCCGGGGCCGCCACCGTCCACGGCGGCGGCCCCACCTCGCACCACAGCAACTTCCCGCTCCTGCCGAACAGATCGTCGCCGAGCGCATATCCGCCCCAGGCGTCGGCGAAATGGCATACGAGGAACAGCCCCCGCCCGCCGTCCGCCTCGGCCGGCACGGGACGCAGCGTGCCGTGCGGCTTGTCGAACGGGGGCGGGATGTGCGGGTCGGCATCCCAGACGCTGACCTGCAGACGGCCGCCCCCGAGAGCCCGGAGCCGCAGCATCGCGGGCCCGCCGGAGTGCCGGTAGGCATTCGTGACAAGCTCCGAGGCCAGCAACTCCGCCGTATCGGCGATGCGCGCCATCCCGTGACCGTTCAGCACGGCCCTGAGCGTGACCCGGGCGACGCGCGGCGCGAGCGGATCGTGCGGCAACTGGAGGGCGTACGCCCAAGACGGGGACGCATCGGACTTCTCCGGGGATACGGTGACCATGAACGCCTCCTGCGGTGGGGGTACTTGGGTTCGCTCTTCCGGCCCTGCCGGGCGGTGGCATGTCGCGGGGGGCACGTACACGTGGGCACCTGGGCGTACATGGTGGCGCGGTGCGCTTCCGGCTTACGGGCGGGGCGAGTTGAGCGACTCGGGACTCACCGTAGAGCGATTCATGGACTACATTCCACGAATCGCATGGAATGTAGTCCCTAATGCCTTCGTGTGGGTGACCCACGCGCCATACGTACGAACGGGAAGTCGCCGCTCATGCCGCAGCCGAGCCCTCTGCCCACCGCGCGACGCCGACGGCTGGGTGCCGAACTGCGACGACTGCGCGAGCGCGCGGACCTGTCCGCGACGGAGGCCGCCGTGCGGGTCGGAGCCACACAGTCACGCGTGAGCAACATCGAGGCGGGTCGCTACGGGGTCAGCGCCGACCGCGTGCGCGCCCTGGCCCGCCACTACGACTGCACCGACGAACCGCTGATCGACGCACTCGCGGCCATGACAGGTGAGCGACGGCGCAACTGGTGGGAGGAGTACCGCGAGATCCTCTCGCCGCGCATGCTGGACCTCACCGAGGTCGAGCACCACGCTGTCGCACTCCGCGTGGCGAATGTCATCAACATCCCCGGCCTGCTTCAAACCACGGACCACGCTCGCGTCCTGTTCAGCCATACCGTTCCGCCGCTGAAGCCCCACGAGATCGAGCACCGCGTCTCGCACCGCATCAAGCGCCAGGCCCTGCTGCACCGCGAGGAACCCCAGCCGTACACCGCGATCATCCACGAAGCCGCCCTGCACATGCGGTTCGGCGATCGCACCACGGTCCGAGCCCAGCTCCACCATCTGAACGCCATGAGCGAACTCGACCACGTCACGATCGCCGTCATCCCCTTCGCCAGCGGCCCGTTCCACACGTCCGGCCAGGGAATCGACTACTTCCACGGCCCGGTCCATCAGCTCGACACCGTCCAGTTGGACACCGACCACGCCGCCGAACTCATCGATGCGCCAGCCAAGTTGGAGCGCTACCACCTGGTCCTGGACCGCATGCGGCAAGCCGCGCTCCCCCAGACGAAGTCCCGCGACTTCATCGCCCAGCTCGCCAAAGCCGTCTGAAGGAGCCTTCGATGCCCGAACTGAACTGGCAGAAGTCCACGTACAGCCAGGAGTCGTCCTCCTGCGTCTACGTCGCCGCCACCCCCACCGGAACGATCCTTCTCCGGGAGAGCGACTCCCCGGAGACCCTCCTCACCACCGGACCGCGCCAACTCGCCACCCTGATAGCCGCCCTGACCGTCAGAGGTGATCGGCACGGTCGGGCGCGCTTGATCGGTTGAGGGGCCTGGGCCTGCGCGCCCGTCGGCGACGCGCCGGGCCACCTCGCGCCCGTCAACCCGTCGGCCTGACCACGCCGAAGGGGGCGGGCCCGCGGCTCGCCCCCTTCTCGACCGGGACCACTTCCGCTCCGGCCGCGGCTCAGCCGCCGTCTGCGCGACCGGCGGCGGTCAGTTCGCGTGGAACCGCTTCGGTGCCTCCGTCGGATTGCCGCCCGTCGGCAGCTTCTGGCCGGAGCAGCCGGCCAGCACCTTCTTCATGGCCGCCTTCTCGGCGCTGGTGACCCACAGTCCGTACTTCTTCTTCACCGCCACCTGCGCGGCGACGTACGTGCAGCGGTACGTCTTGTCGGGCGGGAGCCAGGTCGCGGTGTCGCCGTCGCCCTTGCTGCGGTTGGCGCTCGCGCCGACGGCACGGAGGTTGAGCGGGTCGTTGGCGAGCGCTATCCGCTTGCTGGCGTCCCAGTACTTGGCGCCCGTCTGCCAGGCGTCCGAGAGCGCGACCAGGTGGTCGATGTCGACCAGACTGCGCCCGCGGACGAAGGTGACGTCCTTGCCGCCGTACGGATCGGGTTCGAGGACTCCGCGGGACACCTTGCACTTGCCGTCGCTGAACCTCACCTCTTTGAGGTCCCGCTTGAGGATGTCGTCACGGGTGTCACACGAGTTCGCGTCGGTGTCGGCCCAGGCCGTACCGAACCGCTCCCTGCTGTAACCGGTCTTGGGCGCGCGCCCCTTGACGGCCAGCGAGTCCACCGCGGCGTAGGCGGCGCCACCGCCGCCCGCCGCCGTCTCCTGCGGTCCCGCCGAGCCCATGGCGTCCTTCTTGCAGCCACTGACTCCGGCACCCATGACGAGCACCGCCAACGCGGCAGCCGCCGCCCCACCCCTCAGACGCAGCACAGCGCCCTCCCCTTCGCCTCCCCGGGTCCGCCCAGATCGGACGTGATTCCCGTCTGCCCAAGGTAACGGCCGCCATTCCTCGGCCATACCAGGCATCGATGGGCAATAGGCGCACGCCGGGCGTATCGTCGGTCGTGAGTCACCTCCGGAAGGAGCTCTGGATGGGCATCTTCGACAGGTTCAAGAGCAGTCACGCGGCACAGGAGAAGGCAGGACAGATGTCCGATGCCGCGGAGAAGCAGGCCAACAAGAAGACCGGCGACAAATACACGGACAAGGTCGACGACGCACAGCAGAAGGCCGAAGGCGCGATGGGGATGGACCGCAACCGCGACCGGCCGGAGCAGTCGTAGCCGCAGCGGTGCCGGCACAGTCGTAGCCGCGGCGATCCGAGAACCGTTTCCCCCTCCAGCCCCATCGCGGCATACCGCCGGGTGGGGCAGTGGCCGTGGAGGTGCGCCTGCCGCACCCGCTCGGGCCCGCCCCACCCGCTCGGGCGTCAGACCTTTCCGATGCCCAGTGTCGTCTCCGACGGCAGCAGCCCCGAGCTCAGCACCGCGACCCAGAACTCGCCGAGCAGGTCCGCGAGGCGGGTGACGGCGTCCGCGCCGAGTGACTGCCAGGGGGCGGCGGCGAGGCGGTCGGTGTGCCGCTCGACCTGGCGGCGCAACTCACGGCCGGCGTCCGTGGCCACGCCGTCCTCGCCCACCAGGCCCCGTGCCGCCAGGCGGTCCCGCGCCGCGGCCCACTCCTCGGGGCTCCAGCCACGGCTCTCGAAGCGCTCCACCGAGGCCGCGCCTGTCGCCGCGAACGAAACCAGTGACTCGGCCGGATCCAGGCCCGCGACGAGCAGCGCCGCGAGGTGGCCGTCGCCCCGGTGTTCGCGCAGGATCGTCGCCGCATGCCAGAGCTGGAGGTGCGGGGCCTCCGGCCAGGCCAACTCGGCGTTGGCAGCGGCGAGCTGGCGCCCCTCGGTGTTCGCCGCCTCGGCGGCGAGGCGGGCCAGCGCGGCGGCCTCGGCGAGTTCGGGAGCGGTGACACGGTCGGCGAATATCGCGCGGTACGCCCGGTCGACGGACCGGTCCCGCGCCGCGAGCACCCGCTCCGGACTCGCCGTCCGCCAGGCCGAGTCGACGTGCTCGTGCACCATGCGCGGGCTGAAGCTGTAGAAGGCGGAGGCCACTCGCCGACTGCCGACGGCCCCCAACGGCGCCGCACGGTAGGGGAAGTAGCTGGGCCAGCGCTCCTCGGTCCCGTATCCGAGCGCCGACGCCTCCTCGAATGCCTCGGGCGCGTAGTACAGCACGGCATGCAGCGGCTCCAGCAGATGCCAGAGCTGGCGCACCCGGCCGAGATCGACGTCCGCCCCTGCTGTCGGCGCCGCCTCTCCGGGCATCCCTTCCTCCGCGGTCCCCGCCCCGCCGGTCCCACTCGCCCCGCTCACGCTCCCGGACATGACTCCACCCCTCACCCTCGTCATGTGTCGACACGCTCACAACTTGACACTGCCAAGATTGCCCGAGCCGCCGGAACTTGTCAACGACTAGATTCGGCGTACGCTGCTGTCATGCATCTCGCGAAGACCAGCGGCTCCGAGCGGCCTTACCACCACGGGGACCTGCGCCGCGCCATCCTCGGCGCCGCTCTCGACGTCATCGCCGACGAGGGACCCTCCGCGCTGAGCCTGCGTGATCTGGCCCGCCGCGCGGGCGTCTCGCACGCCGCCCCGGCCCACCACTTCAAGGACCGCGTCGGCCTGCTCACGGCCATCGCGGCGGAGGGCTTCGGGCTCCTGGCGACGGCGCTCGACGACGCGGCCGACCTGCGCGACGCGGGCGTGCGCTACGTACGTTTCGCGCGGGAGTACCCCGCCCACTTCCAGGTCATGTTCGCCCCGGAGCTGCTCCGCGAGAACGACCTGGAGCTCACGACGGCCCGGACGCTCGCCGGCGTACGGCTGCGCGCCGCCGTCTCCGCGCTCCCCTCGGAAGGCCGCGGCCCCGACACCCGGCTCGCCGGTATCGCGGCCTGGTCCCTGGCCCACGGCTTCGCCACACTCCTGATCAGCCACAACCTGGACGGCCAGGTGGGCGAGGAGGACCCCGAAGAGGTCTTCCACGCCCTGACGGACATGCTGTTCCGCCCCCAGCGGCCTTGATCAGGACCGGGCCCCCGACACGGGAAGGAACCGCTACGACCCCAGGATCGAAGCCAGGAACTCCCCGGTCCAGCCGAGCAACTCCCGCCCCACCAGGGGCTTTCCGCCGACCTTCGCGGTCTTCGGGCGCGGGACGAGGACCTGGTGGGCGGTCGGCTTGATGACGGTTCCCGGGTAGAGCCGCTTCAGGCGCAGCTCCTGGGACTCCCTCAACTCCACCGGCGCGAAGCGGATGTTGTTGCCCTGGAGGACGATCTCGCCGACCCCGCAGGCCCGCGCCAGCATCCGCAGACCCGCCACCAGGAGCAGGTTCTCGACCGGCTCGGGCAACTTGCCGTACCGGTCGACGAGTTCCTCGCGTACGGCCTTGACGTCCTCCTCCGTGTTCGCGGAGGCGATGGACCGGTACGCCTGGAGGCGCAGCCGCTCGCCCGGCGCGTACTCGTGCGGGACGTGCGCGTCGACCGGAAGCTCGATCTTGACCTCCAGCGGCGGCTCCTCCTCCACGCCGCCCTCCAGGGAGGCGCGGTAGTCCGCGACCGCCTCACCCACCATGCGTACGTACAGGTCGAAGCCGACGCCGGCGATGTGGCCCGACTGCTCGCCGCCGAGCAGGTTGCCCGCGCCGCGGATCTCCAGGTCCTTCATCGCCACGTACATGCCCGCGCCCATCTCGGTGTGCTGGGCGATCGTCGCGAGCCGCTCGTGGGCCGTCTCCGTGAGGGGCTTCTCCGGCGGGTACAGGAAGTAGGCGTAGCCGCGTTCCCGGCCGCGGCCGACCCGGCCGCGGAGCTGGTGGAGCTGCGACAGGCCGAAGTTGTCGCCGCGCTCCACGATCAGCGTGTTGGCGTTCGAGATGTCGATGCCCGACTCGACGATCGTCGTCGAGACCAGCACGTCGAACCTCTTCTCCCAGAAGTCGACGACCACCTGCTCCAGCGCCTGCTCCCCCATCTGGCCGTGGGCCGTGGCGATCCGCGCCTCCGGGACGATCTCCCTGAGGCGGGCGGCCGCCCGGTCGATGGACTCGACCCGGTTGTGGATGTAGAAGACCTGGCCCTCGCGCAGCAGTTCACGGCGGATCGCCGCGCCGATCTGCTTCTCCTCGTACGGGCCGACGAAAGTCAGCACCGGGTGCCGCTCCTCCGGCGGGGTGGTGATCGTCGACATCTCACGGATGCCCGTCACCGCCATTTCGAGCGTACGGGGGATGGGGGTGGCGGACATCGTGAGGACGTCGACGTTGGCGCGGAGCTTCTTGAGCTGCTCCTTGTGCTCGACGCCGAAGCGCTGCTCCTCGTCGACGATGACCAGGCCCAGGTCCTTGAACTTGGTCTCGGAGGAGAACAGGCGGTGGGTGCCGATGACGAGGTCCACCGAGCCCTCGCGCAGCCCCTCCAGGACCGCCTTGGCCTCGGTGTCCGTCTGGAAGCGGGACAGGGCGCGGACGTTGACCGGGAACTGCGAGTAGCGCTCGGAGAACGTGCCGAAGTGCTGCTGCACCAGCAGGGTCGTGGGGACGAGGACCGCCACCTGCTTGCCGTCCTGCACCGCCTTGAACGCGGCGCGGACCGCGATCTCCGTCTTGCCGTAGCCGACGTCGCCGCAGATCAGACGGTCCATCGGGACCGTCTTCTCCATGTCCTCCTTGACCTCGGCGATCGTCGTGAGCTGGTCGGGCGTCTCCGCGTAGGGGAACGCGTCCTCCAGCTCGCGCTGCCAGGGCGTGTCGGCGCCGAAGGCGTGGCCCGGGGCCGCCATCCGCGCCGAGTACAGCTTGATCAGGTCCGCGGCGATCTCCTTGACCGCCTTCTTGGCGCGTGCCTTGGTCTTCGTCCAGTCGGCGCCGCCCAGGCGGTGCATCGTCGGGGCCTCACCGCCGACGTACTTGGTGATCTGCTCCAGCTGGTCGGTGGGGATGTAGAGACGGTCACCGGGCTGGCCGCGCTTGGCGGGGGCGTACTCGACGACCAGGTACTCGCGGGTCGCGGTCTGGACCGTGCGCTGCACCATCTCGATGTAGCGGCCGACACCGTGCTGTTCGTGCACGATGTAGTCGCCGGTCTCCAGGGTCAGCGGGTCGATCGTCTTGCGGCGGCGGGCCGGCATCCGGGCGCCGTCCTTGCCCGCCGCCTTCTGGCCGGAGAGGTCGGTCTCCGTCAGGACGGCGAGTCCGAGCACCGGGTCGACGAAGCCGTAGTCGATGGAGCCGCACGCCACGTGTACGACGGAGGGGCCGATCTCGGTGAGGTCGATGTCCAGGCGGGCGGCGATGCCCTCTCCGCCCAGCACCTCGACGGTGCGTGCCGCCGGACCGTGCGCCTCCGTGACGTAGACCGTGCGCCGGCCCTCGGCCAGCCACCCCTTGGTGTCGGCGAGCGCGCGGGCGGTGTCGCCGCGGTAGCTCTCCGGGGCGTGCATGCCCAGCTTGAGGGTGTCCCCCACCCCGCCGGCGAAGGCGTCCGTGAGTTCCCCGTCGGCGGCGAACGGCGACACCGACCACCACATCATGTCCAGCTCGCGCGCCCGGTCCCGTACGTCCGCGATGGACCACAGGGAGGCCGCGCCGACGTCGATGGGCGCCTCGCCGCCCCCGGCCGTCGCCGCCCAGGACGCCTGGAGGAACTCCTGCGAGGTCGCGACCAGGTCGGAGGCCCTGGTCCGTACCCGCTCCGGGTCGCACACGACGGTCATCGCGCCCTCGGGCAGGACGTCGAGCAGCAGCTCCATGTCGTCGACGAGGACCGGGGCGAGCGATTCCATGCCCTCCACGGCGATGCCCTCGGCGATCTTGCCGAGGAGTTCTCCGAGCTCCGGGTGAGCCTCGGCGAGGGCCGCGGCCCTCGCCCGCACGTCCTCGGTGAGCAGCAGTTCGCGGCAGGGCGGGGCCCACAGGCCGTGTTCGGCGACCTCCAGGGAACGCTGGTCCGCGATCTTGAAGTAGCGGATCTCCTCGATGTCGTCGCCCCAGAACTCCACCCGCAGCGGGTGCTCCTCGGTGGGCGGGAAGACGTCCAGGATGCCGCCGCGGACGGCGAACTCGCCGCGCTTCTCGACGAGTTCGACGCGGGAGTACGCGGCTGCCGCGAGCGCCGCGACCGTGTCGCCCAGGTCGGCGGTGCTGCCGGTGCGCAGGACGACCGGCTCCAGGTCGCCCAGGCCCTTGACCTGCGGCTGGAGGACCGAGCGGATGGGAGCCACGACGACGGACACCGGGCCGGTCTCGGGGTCGTCGGGACGCGGGTGGGAAAGGCGCCGCAGGACGGCGAGACGCCGGCCGACGGTGTCCGACCTGGGCGAGAGCCGCTCGTGCGGCAGCGTCTCCCACGACGGGTACTCCGCCACGCCGTCCGGCGGGAGCAGGGTGCGCAGGGCGGCGGCCAGGTCCTCGGCCTCCCGGCCCGTGGCCGTCACGGCAAGCACGGTTCGGCCGGTCTCGCGGGCGAGCGCGGCGACGGCGAACGGGCGCGCCGCCGGTGGGCCGACCAGGTCGACGTGCATCCGGTTGCCGTCGCCGGCGGCCTTCACCGCCTCCGCGAGGGCGGCGTCCTTGACGACGGCGTCGAGCAGACCGTGCAGGCTCATGAAGGGCTTCCATCCCGGGGAGAGGGCAACGCGAGACGCCCGACACGTGGGACGGGCCGGGGGCATCCAGCCTACGACTCCGCGCCCGCTCGCGCGTGACCGTCCACCGGGGCCCGCGCCCCCGCCCCGTGACCGGCCGCGCACCCGGTGCCGGGCCCAGGCCCCCTGCCCCGGGCCCGGCACCCCGGGTCCAGGACTCCCGACCCACGCCCCTCGCCGGCCGGACCCGGCTCGCCCCGCCGCCCGCCCTCCGCCGACCACCGAAGCCGGAACCACGCGCTGTCACCACGCACTGTCCTCCCCCGAACGGGGGGCCAGGTGCGCACTCCCGAACGGGCCATCGGGCACACCGCGGGCCCGGTCCGAGGAGAGTGGCTCTCCTCGGACCGGGCCCGTCCCTTCCACCGCAACCCCCGTACGCGGTGGCCCGTTCGACCGTCCGCCGACGGCTAGTCGGTGGCGATCGCGTTCAGTACGTTCATCCGGCCCGCCCGGAACGCCGGGATCAGGGCGGCGAACAGGCCCACGAAGGCCGAGCCGATGAAGACCCCGATGATGGTCGGCCAGGGGATCTCCAGAACCTTCAGGCCCTCCAGGGCGAGGAGCTTCTGGGCGGTGGCCCCCCAGCTCATCCCGAGCCCCAGGCCGAGCAGAGCGCCGAAGAGGGCGATGACGACCGACTCCAGGCGGATCATGCGGCGCAACTGGCGGCGGGAGAGTCCGATGGCACGCATCAGGCCGATCTCTCGGGTGCGCTCGACGACCGACAGGGCCAGGGTGTTCACCACACCGAGGATGGCCACCACGATCGCCAGACCCAGCAGGCCGTAGACCATGTTCAGGAGCTGGCCGACCTGGTCCTTCAGTTCCTGCTTGTAGTCCGTCTGGTCGCGGACCTGGTACTGCGGGTACGGATGCAGGGACTTCTTCAGGGCCGCGTACGCCTGCTTCTCGTGGCCGGGCTCGGCCTTGGCGAACATGATCTCGTTCGGCGGGATCCTGCTCGCGGGCAGGTACCTCTCCATCGTCTCGATGGAGGTGTAGCGGACCTCGTGGTCGATGGCGACGTCGTCGTCCGTGATGGCCGCGACCTTGAGCTTCGCCGTGGCACCGCCCTTGAAGGCGACGCTCAGGGTGTCGCCGACCCGCACACCGTGCTTCTCGGCGTACTTCGAGCCCACCGACATGGCGTTCTTGCCGTAGGCCGCCGACAGGTCACCGGCGGTCGTCTTGCGCCGCAGGTCCTGGGCGTAGGACGGGTCGGCCGCGGTGATCCCGGAGTCGTCGGCCTTGCCGTCCGGCGAGGTCACCGTCGCCTCGATGTCCTTGTAGCGGGTGACGTGCGCCAGGCCCGGGGTCTTCTCCATGGCCTGCTCGGCCTGCGGGACGATCCGCTGCTGGCCCTGGACGATGAAGTCCGCGCCGACCGACTTGTCGAGCTCGTCGGTCGCCGAGGCCACCATGGAGGAGCCGACCACCGACAGGCAGGCGACCAGCGCCAGGCCGATCATCAGGGCCGCGCCGGTGGCGCCGGTGCGGCGCGGGTTGCGCAGCGCGTTGCGTTCGGCGAGCCGGCCGACGGGTCCGAACATCCGCAGCAGCACGGCGCTGATCACCCGGACCACACCGCCCGCCAGCAGCGGGCCGACGATCACGAAGCCGATCAGGGTGAGGACGATCCCCGCGCCCAGGACCAGCGAGCCGTCACTGGCCTTGTCGGCGGTGGCCGCCGAGTAGAGCGCGAACGCTCCGGCGCCCGTCAGGGCCAGACCGATCAGACCGCGGACGAGACCCGCCTTGCCGTCCGCCGGGGTCCCGGCGTCACGCAGGGCGGCCATCGGGGAGACCTTCCCGGCTCGCCGGGCCGGCAGATAGGCGGCCAGGACGGTGACGACGACGCCGAGGACCATGCCGATGACCGGGGTGGCCGCCTTGACGGTCAGGTCACGGGTGGAGAGGTCCATGCCCATGGACGACATGAGCTTCATCAGGCCGACCGCGAGGCCGACACCCGAGGCGACGCCGAGGACCGAGCCGACGACGCCGAGGAGCAGCGCCTCGACCAGCACCGAGCGGTTGACCTGCTTGCGGGAGGAGCCGATGGCGCGCATCAGGCCGATCTCGCGGGTCCGCTGGGCGACCAGCATCGAGAAGGTGTTGATGATCAGGAAGATGCCGACCAGGAACGCGATCCCGGCGAAGCCGAGCATGGCGTACTTGATGACGTTCATGAACTGGCCGACGCCCTGGCGGTTCTCGTCGGAGTTCTCCTTCTGCGTCTGGATCTTGTACGACCCGTGGAGCGCGGCGGAGACGTTCCGCTTGAGGTGCGCGTCGGAGACGCCCGGCGCGGCGGTGACGTTGATCTGGGTGAACCGGCCGGTGGAGCCGAGCAGTTCGCGCTGGGCGGTGGCGGTGTCGAACCAGACGACGGCGGCACCGGGGTTGGTGACCTTGAAGGTGGCGATCCCGACGATCCGCGCCTTGAAGTCACCGGTGACCGCGATGGTGCGCAGCTCGTCGCCCATCGTGAGGTGGTGCTTGTGGGCGGTGTCGACGTCGACCATCACCTCGGTGGGTCCGCGCGGGGCGCGGCCGGAGGTGATCTCCGTGGAACGGAGGTCGTTGCGCGTCCAGTTGCCGGCGATGGTCGGGGCTCCGGTGGTGGAGCCCATGTTGTCGTTGTGGCTGTCGACGACGGTCACGTTCAGGGAACTGACCGCACCCTCGGCGGACTTGACGCCGTCCGCCCGCTTCGTGCTCGCCAGCACGGAGGCCGGCACCGACTCGGGCTTGCCGTTCTGCGGGGTGTCGTCGTTCTTGGCGGCCTTCGGCAGCACCGTCACGTCCGAGGAGGTGGCCGCGAAGAGTTTGTCGAACGTCGTGTTCATCGTGTCGGTGAACACGAGCGTGCCGCAGACGAAGGCCACCGACAGCAGGACCGCCACGGCGGACAGCGCCATGCGCCCCTTGTGCGCGAAGAAGTTGCGCATCGAGGTCTTGAGGACGGTCATGACGTCCGCCCGCGGGAGTCGAAGTCCTTCATGCGGTCCAGGACCTGGTCGGCCGTCGGCTGGTGCATCTCGTCGACGATCCGGCCGTCGGCGAGATACAGCACGCGGTCCGCGTACGAGGCCGCCACCGGGTCGTGCGTGACCATCACGATGGTCTGGCCCAGGTCGTCCACCGAGCGCCGCAGGAAGCCCAGCACCTCGGCGCCGGCACGGGAGTCGAGGTTCCCGGTCGGCTCGTCGCCGAAGATGATCTCGGGCCGGGCCGCCAGCGCCCGTGCCACCGCGACCCGCTGCTGCTGGCCGCCGGAGAGCTGGTTGGGGCGGTGCTTGAGCCGGTCGGCGAGCCCGACGGTCTCCACGACCTGGTCCAGCCAGCGCTTGTCGGGCTTGCGGCCCGCGATGTCCATCGGGAGCGTGATGTTCTCCAGGGCGTTCAGCGTCGGCAGCAGGTTGAAGGCCTGGAAGATGAAGCCGATCCGGTCCCGGCGCAGTTGCGTCAGCTTCTTGTCCTTGAGCCCGGTGATCTCGGTCTCGTCGAGGAAGATCTGGCCGGAGGTCACGGTGTCGAGCCCGGCGAGGCAGTGCATCAGGGTGGATTTGCCGGACCCCGAGGGGCCCATGATCGCGGTGAACCGGCCCCGCGCGATGTCCACGTCGACCTGGTCGAGGGCGACGACGCGGGTCTCCCCGGACCCGTACGCCTTGACGACCTGCCGTGCCCGCGCGGCGACGGCCGTACGCCCTCCAGTGCCCTCGTGCCTGGGAATGCTTACAGCCGATGTCACGGTATGTCTCCTAAGTCGGCCAGCAGGGGAAACTGCTGAGCTGCGAAAGTCTGCGAGCGGGTGCGGCGGGCCGCGAGGAACGCGCCGTTCGGACACGGTGCGCTGGGCCACGTCCGCAAGTCTGGTGCCGGGAGGGGGTCGGACGCGCTGGTGCACGGCCCCGTCTTCTGCTGGGGAAAACCCCACCCCCGTGGGTGCGGTCCGTACGACCGGACGCGCTCCCGACGGCGTAAAGCCAGGTTAAGGACGACCTCGGCCCCGTCTCGTCCTCCGGCGGGACGAACCCTCCCCGATCCCTGGTACGGAGATCCCCCTAGGGGTCCTCCCCCCTCGGGAGGACCCCCTCTCGGGGTCGGCTCCACCCCCGGGCGCACTCAGCCTCCACCCTCCCCCGGCGTGAGGCTCAAGCGGGAAGCCGGGACCGGCAGACGGATGCAGGGGGAAGCGATCCCGCCGAAGGCGACCGCCGGACCGGCACGGCACGATCGTCCGCCCCACCGGTCACTCCGGGCACTCGCTTCCCACACGTGAACTCCAGGGGAGCTCCAAGGCGCCTCCAGGGAAAATCCACAGGTGAACGCGGGTAACACCCGGGGTAGTTGAAGTAAGCGCGTACCGACCGCCCAGTTCGGTGAAACGGTCGCGCCCGCCTCGTACGTACGAGTAGCGTGCGCTGCCCACCCCCCAGCTCCCTGCGGTCCCGCACCGGACCCGAGCCACGCAAGGAGAACCGGGATGCCCGACGCGTTCTCGTCCCCCGAGCACCCAAGGCCACCTCAGCAGCGCCCGCACCAACGGCAGCGCCCGTCTCCCCAGCCACCACGGAACCCGCTGTATCAGCCGTACCCGCCGAACCCGCGGTACCCGGAGTACCCGCCGTACGACGAGCAGCCCCCGTACCCCCAGCGGTCCCCGTACTCCGGGTATCCACCGCCGGACCCCGGCCCCGGCCCCGAACCGGCTCCCGCCCGGCTGACCTACCCCTGGCAACCACAGCCCCGGCCCGCCGAGCCCCCGCGGCCGCGGAGGCCGCGCCACCAGCCGCTCGGGCAGCACAGCGACATCCGGCTGCTGCGCGGCGCCTACCGCCGGCAGCGGCGCGTCGCGACCCTCACCGCGCTCGGCTACTTCACCCTCTTCCTCATCCTGTCGGCCTTCGCGCCGTCCCTGATGTCGAGCACGGTGTCCGGCGGACTGTCGACCGGCCTGCTGCTCGGCCTGCTCCAGGTCCCCGTCACCTGCCTGGCCATCGGGCTGTACGAGCACTCCGCGCGCCGGCGGGTCGACCCCATCGCGGACCGGCTCCGCAAGCAGAGCGAACTGGACGCGAAGCGGGAGGCGGCACGATGACGGGGTTCACCAGTTCCGCGCAGGCGATGTCACTGGTGGCGTTCACGGCCGTCGCCACGGTCACCCTGCTGCTGTGCGTGATGACCGGCCCGGACCGCGACGACCTGGACGAGTTCTACACCGGCTACGGATCGCTCTCGCCGATGCGCAACGGCCTCGCCATCGCCGGGGACTACATCTCCGCGGCGTCCGTGCTCGGCACCGGTGGCGTCATCGCGCTGGCCGGCTACGACGGAGTCGTCCTCGCCCTGAGCACGGCCCTGTCCCTGATGCTGCTGATGTTCCTGCTGGCCGAACCGCTGCGCAACGCGGGCCGGTTCACCATGGGCGACGCGCTCGCGCGCCGGACGCCGGGCCGGGCCGTCCGCAACACGGCCTGCGCGGTGACCATCGTGGCGCTGCTGCCGCTGATGCTGGTCCAACTGGCGGGCGCGGGCGACCTGCTGGCGTTCATCCTCGGCTTCTCCAACGACTCCCTCAAGACCGGCTGCGTCGTCGGCCTCGGCATCCTGATGATCAGCTACGCGGCGATCGGCGGCATGAAGGGCACCGCCCTCATCCAGATCCTGAAGATCGTGATGCTGCTCGGCTCGGGCACGGTGGTCGCCGTACTCGTCCTGCGGCGCTTCGACTGGGACCCCGGCACGCTGCTGGCCGCCGCCGCCGGGAACAGTGGCGTGGGCGACGCCTTCCTGCGCTCCGGCCTGCAGTTCGCGGGCGGCGCCAGCCCCCGGGTGGACATGATCACCTCGGAGCTGACGGTCGTCCTCGGCGGTGCCTGCCTTCCCCACATCACCATGCGCATGTACACCGCCGACAGCGCCCGTCAGGTGCGCCGGTCGCTGTCCTGGGCGGTGCCGTGCGTGGCCCTGTTCGTGCTGATCGTCAGCGTCATCGGCTTCGGCGCCACGGCCATGATCGGCCGCGCCTCGATCGCGGCGGCCGATCCGCAGGGCAACACCGCCTATCTGCTGGGCTCCAGGGCCGTGTTCGGCACGTCGGTGTCCACCGCCGAGACCCTCCTGTTCACCACCGTGACGACAGCGATCTTCCTGACCCTGCTCGCGTCCGTCGCCGGGATGATCCTGGCCTGCGCCAACTCCCTCGCCCACGACGTGTTCGCGCACAGCCGGCTCTTCCGGGGCCGCCGTCACGACGACGAACTCTCCCCGCGCCGCGAGATGCTGCTCGCCCGTGTCTCGGCACTCACGGTGGGGGCACCGGCCATCCTGCTCGCCACCCTCGCCCAGCACCGCAGCCTTCAGCCGCTGGTCACCCTGTCCTTCTGCATCGGCGCCTCCGCCATCGCGCCCGCGCTGGTCTACAGCCTCTTCTGGCGCCGGTACACGCGCACCGGCCTCCTCGCCACCCTCATCGGCGGCACCCTCACCGTCCTCGCGCTGATGCCCGGCACCAACCTCGTCTCCGGCTCCCCCACCGCCGCGTTCCCGGACGCCGACCTCAACTGGTTCCCGTTCACCACGACCGGCATCGTGTCGATCCCGCTGGGGTTCGCCTACGGGTGGCTCGGAACGGTCGCCTCGGGCCGCCGCAAGGCGGAGGAGCAGCGGCGTCAGTACGAGGCGGTGGAGGGGTGGATTCTGGCGGGGGCGATACGGAGGGGGCGGTGAAGGGGCTTGAGGGGGCACGGGCGCGAGGGGGTGCGAGGGGGTGCCCTCTTGACTGGGCGAGACGGGCTGGCGGGTGGGAAACCGGCCGCGGAGCGGGGGGTTGCGGGTCCGCGGAGCGGGGGGTTGCGGGTCCGCGGAGCGGGGCTACTCCGCCGGGGCATGCCCCGTGAGGGACGTGAGGCTGCTCCGTACGTGGTCCATGTGGGCCCGTACGTCGTCCCAGCGCTCCCCGTGCTCACGCAGCACCCGCTCGGTCTCCCGGGCGATCCGCTCCTCCAGGAGCCGGGCCTCGGCGAGCAGTTCGGCGGCCCGCGCCGCCGCGTCCTCCTGCCGGTGCCGGTCCGACTCCTTCACCTCGGCGAGGGCCCGCGTGGCCAGGGCCAGCGACTCCTCGGCGCGCGCCGCGCGTTCGAGGTGGTGCGCCTCCAGCGCGGCTCGGCGCTCGGCGGCGACCCGCTCGAACTCGGCCCACCGTTCCGTGTGCTCGGCTTCCTGCTCGCTCGCCAGGACCTCCGTCCGCCCGCGCACCTCACGCAGCACGGCCAGTACCTGCCCCCGGTTCTCCTTGACGTCCCGCCGCGCGGAGACACGTACCTCGTCGGCCTCGGCCCGCGCGCCGAGCAGCCGCTGCAGAGCCCACTCCTCCGCCTCGCCGCGCAGCTCGTCGGCGTACGCCTGCGCGGCCTCCCGCACCTCGCGTCCCGCCGCCTCGGCCTCCTCGACCTCCGACCGGCCTTCGCGCCGCGCGTCCGCCCGCAGCGCCTCGGCCTCCTCCTCGCCGAGCTGGAAGATCCGCCGCGCCCGCTCGCCGAGCTCCTCGTACGTCTGCGGGGCGAGCCGTGTCACGGCCTCCCGCAACCGCTCGGCCTCGGCCTCCATGTCCTTCGCCAGCACGGTGAGGCGGGCGGCCCGCTCCCACGCGGCGTCCCGGTCCCGGGAGAGCGCCGCGGCGTACCCGTCGACCTGTTCGGGACGGTAGCCGCGTCCCCGTACAGCCACGAAGCCGTGCGGCGACATCGGTGCGCTGCTCATCCTTGGACCCCTCTCCGGCCGACACACACGAAAAGACGATTTCGCGCACATCTTGATGGATCGCACGGAAGTGTTCATAACGCGACACTCCGCCCGTCCAAGCGGCCGCGGACCGATCACACGCGAGTCATTTGAGGTCAGGGGCCCGGAGCGCGACGCCGGAACGGCGCCCGGAGAGGAACGCTCCGACCCTTCGTACGGTCCCAACCGCCGACGCCCTCCCCCGGGGCGCGGCCCGCACGGACCACCCGCACGGACGAGGCGCCCGACCCGTCACACGGGTCGAGCGCCTCATCCGTTCCGCAGTCGTCCCACCGCTAGAGCAGTCCGTCCCACATCTCCTCCAGCAGGACCGACCACCAGCTCTCCGGGGAGGCGAGTGCCGCCGGGTCGAGCGAGGCGAGCTGCGCCTGGAAGTCGACGGTCCAGCGGCCCGCCTGCTCCTGGTTGAGACCGAACCGCAGCCGCCACATCCGGCCGAGCAGGGCCAGGCAGCGCGCGAACTCGGGCAGACCGGTGTTCACGAACTGCGGCGGCACCGGCGCACCTCCGGGACCGGCCTCCACCGGCACGGCGACGATGTTCGCCGTGCCGTACTGGACGCAGATCGCCTTGCCGAAGTCGCTGCCCATGACGAGGTACGAGCCCGCGTCCTGGGACGCCGCCACCCCGCGCTCCTGAGCCAGTTCGGCGAGCGTCGGCACCGGACGGCCCGGCTGGGCCTGCGCCCAGAAGAACGGCCCCATGTCGACCGGCAGCCCGGCCACGACCAGGGTGTGCGCCACGATGGGCGGCACACCCTGCCGGGACACGGCCGCGTGGTCGAACCGGAACATCCCCGGCCCGAACGCCGCCGCCAGCTCCTGCCCGATCGCCTCCGGCGGGATCGGCGGCGCGGGCTGCACCGGCGGAATCGGAACCCGTACCGGCGCCGGACGCGCCGGCCCGTCCGCGACCTGATGCAACTCACCTTGATGTGCCAGGAGTTGGTGCATCCCCTGTTGCCGGCTCGCGTGGTCCGTACCGTACGGCGCGATGCTCGTGATCCGCGCCTGCGGGAAGGTCTCCCTGATCATCCGCGCGCAGTACGCGCCCGGCAGCTCACAGGACTCCAACTCCGTGTGCAGTTCGAGCACTTGCTGCGGCGGCACGTTCATCGCGCGCAGTTCGTGCAGGATCTGCCACTCCGGATGCGGGGTACCGGGCGCGGACCGCCGGATCAGCTGCTGCTCCGACCCGTCGTGCGCCCGGTACCGCAGTACGGCCTGATAGCCGGGCCCGACGGTCGGCTGCCCCGCCTGCGGATACCCGTACGCCGGCGGCTGCTGCCCCGGCACGGGCCCTCCGGGCATGGGCTGCTGTCCGGGCAGCGGCTGAGGGGCACCCGGCGGCATACCGGGGGCCTGCGGAGGCTGCGGAGCGCCGGGACCGCCGACGGGAGCCCCCGCGAACATGGTCGCGGCGTGGTGCACCTCGCCGGGGGGCGTCCCCCCGGGAGGCTGCGGCACACCCGGGGCACCCGGCGGCTGCGGCGCGCCCGGTCCACCCGCCGGAGGCCCGGCCAGCATCGTCGCGGCATGGTGCGCTCCGCCCGGAGGCGTGGCGCCCGGCGGGTTCGGCCCACCGGGAGGGCCCTGCTGCCAGGGCGTGCCGGGGGCACCCGGCGGCTGCGGCGCGCCGGGGCCGCCCACCGCGGGCCCCGCGAGCATCGTCGCGGCGTGATGGACTCCACCGCCCGGAGGCGTGGCGCCGGGCGGCTGGGGCGCCCCCGGGGCTCCCTCGGGCCCGTCCGGCCCGAGCTGGGAGACAAGCTGCGTCGGCACATACCCGCCCGCGGGCGCGCCCGGACCGGGCGGCGGAGGCGCGCTGCCCGGGCGCGCGCCCGGCGCCCCGGGGGCGCTCGGCGGATGCGGAGCGCTCGCCCCGCCCCCGCGCGCCCCACGGGGCGGCGCCTGCGCCTTGCTGGTCGCGGCGTCCGCGATGTCACCGGCGTTCGGGGGCAACGGCCGCGACGGCGCGGCGGGCGGCGGCGAACCGACGGCACCCGGAGCGGGCGGGGCGCCGGGCGGCGGTGTGCCCGGCCCCTGGGGGAAGCCGTACGCGGGCGCGCCCGGCGGCATCCCCTGCGGACCGCCGGAGACCGGCGCACCGGGCGGGGGCGCGGCAGGACCCGCTCCCGGACCCTGCGGATAGCCGTACGCGGAAACGCCGGGCGGCGGGGTGCCCTGCCGAGCACCGGGTCCCTGCGAGGGCGGCGGACCGCCGGGCAGCCCCTGGCCAGGTGAAGAACCGGCCGGCGCAGGGGGGTTCGGGGCGTCGGCCACGGGTGACATGGTCGTACGCGGGAGTTGGCTGCCCCCGGACATCATCGCGGTCATGGCGTCCGCAGCGGCGGGCGGCGGCGTGCGGGAGTCGTCGACATCGGCCAGCGGCGGCGCGAACACGGTCGCCGGCAGCGGCACGGAACGGTCGTCCCCGGGATCGGCGTTGGTGTCCGTCCCCGCCCACGGGGTCGCGTCGGCGGGAACGTCGGGCCTCGCGTCCCGCGGACCGGGAACCTCGTCGTCGGTCGCGGCGGCAGGCCACTGCGTGACCCCACCGGGAGCCGACGGCACACCCGGCGTGGTGGGAGGAGCGGAATAGGCCGAGGACGGCGAACCCGGCGCCCCGGCCGGGAAAGCGGCCTGCCCGCCCGGCGCGGACGGCAGTCCGTGCGCCCCGGAGTCTCCCGGTGCATCCGAAGGCGAACTCCCGCCTCCGAGAGCCCCGTTCACGGACCCGTCCGACCCGGAGGCCGCGACCGCACGCGACCCCGCGCCGTCGGAGGCGGACGATCCCGCCCCCGTGCGCCGGTCCGGAATGCCCATCCTGTCCGCCGCCTCCTGCAGCCACTCCGGGGGGCTGAGCAGGAACGACGTCTGATTCAGATCGACCCGGGCCGCGGGCGCCGGCGCCGGTTCCGGGGACCCGTCGGGCACCCCGTACTCCTCCTCGTACCGCCGGATGACCTCACCCACCGGCAGCGCGGGCCACAGCGTGGCCTCCCCGCTGTCCCGCGCGATGACGAGCCGCTGCGCGCCACCGTCGGAACGCGGCCCCTCGGCACGATCCTCGGCCCATACGACAAAACCGAGTTCGAACTCGCGCACCCGCACCTCACGGTGCTGGTACCCGGGCACATCCCCGTTGATCCACTCCTCGGCGCGCTCCTGCGCCTGCGCAAAGGTCACCATCGCAACCTCACTCCCCCACCGAAGAAACCGAGGACGCCGACGACGCCGAAACGGGCACGGCGTACGCGAAACCGCCGTCCACCATCAGATTCGCCACCGTCTCCAGTTCCGGCGGATCGCCGGCCAGCCGGGACAGGAACTGGTCGAAGTCGTCACCGCACGGCAGCAGCAGCCGCTCCACCCGCTCGGCCGGCGGCCAGGCGTCCTGGTCACGGGCATCGTCGAAGGCGCAGAACCAGACCGAACCGATCCGGTCGCCCTTCACCTTCACCGCCAGCAGACCGCCCTGCACGAACCCGACGCCCAGGTAGTCCTTGGTCAGATGGTCGCGCAGACACTTGTTGACGTACACCAGGTCATTGACCGCGGCCTCGTCGCGCACGGTGAAGAACGGCTGGTCCACCAGCAGTCCGAGCTCGGCGTCGAGCGCCGCGCCGACCGGCGCGCATCCGCCCGCGGCCTTCAGGAACGACCGGTAGGCACCGGGCAGCCGGTAGCCGAGATCCTCCTCGACCCCCAGCACCTGCTGCTCGGTCACCGCCACCGACGACTTCGGCAGCCCGAAGTGCGCGGGCCGCGTCTCCTGCAACGGCCGCGTCCCCCGCTTGGAGTGATCGACAGCCGTGGTCGCGACACCGCCGTGATGCCGCAGCAGGGCCTTCACCTCGACCGGGACCAACTCCAGTCGCCGGGTGCCCGCCACGTGATGCCACGTCCAGCCGTGCGGCGTCGCCACCGGCGGAATCGTGTCCCACAGATCGTGCCCGGACGCGGCGAGAGCGGCGTTCGCGGAGACGTAGTCCGTCAGCCTCAACTCGTCGACGCCGAAGCCCTCCGGGGGCTCGGCGATCTCCGCCGCGGCACGCGCGTAGATCGAGAAGTCGGGATAGCCGCGCTCGTCGATCCGCACACCTCTGGGGTGGCGTGCGGCCCGGACCGGATCCGGGAAGTGCACAACTTGCCCGGCGTAGGCCGCGTTCGGCGGAGCGGCTCGCTGCCCGAGCCGACCTGTCGTCATGGCGGTTGCCCCCTGCGGCGTTCTCAGTAGCTGGATGGAGCGCGGATGTCGACAGCCTATTCGGTTGTACGACACCGGTCACCGGGCCTCCGGTTCCGTGACCAGCCGTCACCCCGCCGTGACCCTGAGGCGAAGACCTGGCGTGTCGCACCGCCCCAGCTACCGCTCTCGCCACGGCATTTGGCAGTCTGTCTCCGCACCGGGGGATGCACGGGAGGGAATGACGATCATGAACGCGACGCATACGGGCACGTCCGGGGACCCCCGGGTCGGCTGGAGCAGCACCGAGGCGCTCCACGCCCCCATCCTGCTGCACCGCCGCGACGGCATACTCCCCACCGTCGCCGCCGCCCTCTCCGTCCGCGGCGCCACCCTCACCGGCACCGCCGCCCGCGGCGACCAGCCACCCGCTCTTCACCCACTGGTCCAGGACTTCCTCGACACCCTCACGCACGCACAACGCGACCGCTTCACCGGCCGCTGCGCCGAGGCCATCCTGATCTCCCGTCACATCGCCGCGGCCGACGCCGAGCGCAGCAGGCGCGCCATCCGCAAGCCGATGACCAACGGCGAGGCCCGCAAAGCCCTCAAGGGGGCCAAGCTCACCGCCCGCCGGATCCGCGAGGACGGCGACCCGCTGCACGGCAGCTTCGCCGCGCCCTGCCGATCCTGCACGGCGCTCAGCGACCACTTCGGCGTGCGCATCGTCGACCCGGCAGCACCGGACGCCTGAACTCCCCCTTCCCCGACTACGTATTCATGACGGCGTCCGCGACGCCGATGTCCCGACCCTCGACGAACGAAGGGCAGATGCACTCCGACCGCTCCCCCTCCAGACCCTTCTCCCCTCCGGGCCAGGGGGGACCCACGTCACGCTTCACCGAACCCGTGGACGGCGCGCTGCGCTCGGCGGGATGGCAGCCGGGACGCTGGGACATAAAGCAGGCCGAGTACTGGGCCGACGCGCTGCGCGGACACGCGTCGCCGGCCGGGCACCGGCACTGCGTGTTCCCGGCCGCGGTCGAGGCGTGGGCCGAGTTCGGAGGGCTTCTCGTGGACGCCCCGGGACCCGGGCGCCGGCTCGCCCCCGCCGCACTCGATCTCGACCCGCTGCACGGGCTGCACATGGCCCGCACCCTCGGCGACCTCGGTCGCGCGCTCGACACCGAGGTCTGCCCCCTCGGCGAGGAGCCCGACTCCCACGCCCTGCTCGCCATCGACGCCGAGGGCCGGGTCTACACCCTCGACCACACCGGCGACTGGTACCTCGGCCCCCACATCGACGCCGCCATCACCACCCTCCTCACCGGCACGGCCCCACCCCGCCTCACGGCGCCCTGACCCCGGTCGGCGATCTTCACCCCCTCCGCCCCTACCCGACCCATACCTGGCGCTCCGCCCCAGACCCCGCTCCTCAAACGCCGGAGGGGCTGAAATTCCCCCGCACCCGAAGGCGGGCCGGAGGGGCTGAAATTCCCGCGGAGGGGACTGAAATTTCGCGCCCCGAGGAATGGCACCCAAGCCACGGCGCACCCGCAGTCGGCGACGCGCCGTCGGGGCCGTGCCGGTACATCAAATGCCCGCAGGCCGGACGGATCGTCACCCACGAACACGTAGCAACCCCGGTGGGATCCGTTCGGATGCGGGCGGATGTACCGGCACGGCCCCGACCCACCCACCGGACGGAACCCGAACCGCGAACCGCGAACCGCCAGAGGCGAGCTACGCCGGGATGACCGCCGACACCCGGAATCCCCCCGCGTCCGTGGGCCCCGAGACGAACACGCCCCCCAGGGCGGCCACCCGCTCCTTCATGCCCAGCAGCCCGTTCCCCCCGCTGGGCAACCGCACGGACGACCCCACCCCCACCTCCGGCGGACACTCGTTCTCCACCTGCATCGCGATCTCGGACACCCGATGCGCCAGCCGGACGTACGTCTTCGCCCCCGCCGCGTGCTTGTGGACGTTCGTCAACGCCTCCTGCACCACCCGGTAGGCGGTCTGCTCGATCTCCCGGGCGTACCCGCGCGTGTCCCCCTCGACCGACAGGGCCACGACCATCCCGGCCGCCGCCGACTGCCCGATCAGCTCGTCGATCTCGGCCAGACTCGGCCCCTCGCCCGCCCCGGAATCGTCCGCCGCCCGCGACGCCGCGGCGGCCGCGGCCACCCCCACCGCCGCCAGCGGCACCGACGGCACCCGCGCGGCCAGCCCGTCCCCCGAGCGCAGCACGCCCAGCATCTCCCGCAGTTCCGTGAGCGCCTGACGCCCCATGTCACCCACCAGGGCGGCGTTCCTCACGGCCTTCTCGGGATCCTTCCGGGCGACCGCCTGAAGGGCCGCCGCGTGCACGACCATCAGGGAGACCCGGTGCGCGACCACGTCGTGCATCTCCCGCGCGATCCGGGTCCGCTCCTCGTTGCGCGCCCACTCCGCCCGCTCCTCCGCCCGCTCCGCGAGCAGCTGCAACTCCCGCTCCAGCGAGTCCGCCCGCTCCCGCAGGCTCTCCATCAGCCGCCGCCTGGCCCCCATGTACAGCCCGAGCAGCACGGGCGGCGCGGTCATCCCGATCGCCGTCGTGATGGAGGCGAACGGGACGAACCAGTTGCCCATCGTCACGTCCCCGCGCACCACGCTCTGGTGCGCCCGGACGAACGTGACGATCAGCATGCCGGCGAACGACATGCCCGCCAGCGCCGCGGTGATGCGGCGCGGCAGCTCGGACGCGGCGAGCGTGTACAGCCCGACGAGCCCCATCAGGTAGCCCATCTGGGCGGGCGTGATGGCGATGGACACCAGGACGACCGCGATCGGCCACTTCCTCCGCACCAGCAGTACGGACCCGGCCATCGCCCCGAACGCGACACCCACCGGAGCGGGCAGCCCCGCGTCGTGCGCGAAGCGGACCCCCTCGCCGCCGCACTCGACCGCGGACACCAGGGCGAGCCCCGCGTCCAGCACCGCACCGCGCCATCCGACCCACCACCACGGCCCGGTCCTGGCCGCGGTGTGCTCTTCCCCCGTCGTGGTCATGCCTCCAGCCTACGGTCGCCCCCCGGCCCATTTCCGGTGAGTTTTGGCTACTGGCCTACACCACACCCCGCGGGCGGTCACCGCCCCCGCAAGGCCGTCGGGCCCGACACGAACTCAAGGGCGCAAGCACAGGAACGCAAACACCGGGACGTCACGAACGCCGCGAAACACCGCAGGCGCCCGCCCGGCCCCCCGGCCATCTGCCGCACGGGGAGCCCCGAGTTGTACCGTCGCACGGAGGGCACCCGGTACGGCATAGTGTTGGGTGCCGACTCGACGAGCCGACCAATTGTCCGGTTCGATCGGGTTCATTCCCCCGTGGTGTAATTGGCAGCACTGTGGCTTTTGGTGCCATCTGTCCGGGTTCGAGTCCTGGCGGGGGAGCCTCGGTCGATTCGGGTCCTGACATCGTGATCAGGGCCCTCTCCCACATGCCTCCTGATTCGCCCCGGTATCCTGCGGATGTCCACACCCCACGTCATCCGAAGCCGAAGGGCAAACCCGTGAGCGCCAATCGCCCGGCAGCCGTCGTCGTTCTCGCAGCGGGTGAGGGCACCCGTATGAAATCGGCCACACCCAAGGTCCTGCACGACATCTGCGGACGCTCCCTCGTCGGTCATGTGCTCGCCGCCGCGCGCGACTTGGACCCCGAGAACCTGGTCGTCGTCGTGGGACACGCCCGCGAGAAGGTCGTCGCGCACCTGGCGGAGATCGACCCGGGCGTCAGGACCGCGGTGCAGGCCGAGCAGAACGGCACCGGGCACGCCGTGCGGATGGGCCTCGAAGAGCTCGGCGAGGGCGTGGCCGGCACCGTCGTCGTGGTCTGCGGCGACACCCCCCTGCTCAGCGGCGAGACCCTGCTCGCACTCGCCTCGACCCACAGCGCCGACGGCAACGCCGTCACCGTGCTGACCGCCGAGGTCCCCGACGCCACCGGCTACGGCCGCATCGTGCGGGACGGCGCCAGCGGCGCGGTCACCGCGATCGTCGAGCACAAGGACGCGAGCGACTCCCAGCGCGCGATCCGTGAGATCAACTCCGGTGTCTTCGCCTTCGACGGACAGCTGCTCGCCGACGCGCTCGGCAAGGTCCGGACGGACAACAGCCAGGGCGAGGAGTACCTGACGGACGTCCTCGGAATCCTGCGCGAGGCCGGACACCGGGTGGGCGCGGCCGTCGCCGCCGACCACCGCGAGATCGCCGGCATCAACAACCGCGTGCAGCTCGCCGAGGCGCGCCGCATCCTGAACGACCGGCTGCTCACGCGGGCCATGCTGGCCGGCGTCAGCGTCGTCGACCCCGCGACGACCTTCGTCGACGTGACGGTCACCTTCGGGCAGGACGCGATCGTGCACCCCGGGACGCAGCTCCAGGGCGCCACGCATGTGGCCGAGGGAGCCGAGGTCGGCCCCAACTGCCGCCTGAAGGACACCCGGGTGGGCGCGGGCGCGCGGATCGACAACACCGTGGCCGTCAGCGCCGAGGTGGGTCCGCAGGCCAGTGTCGGGCCGTTCGCGTATCTGCGTCCGGGAACGCGGATCGGCCTGAAGGCGAAGGTCGGTACGTACGTCGAGACGAAGAACGCGACGATCGGCGAGGGCACGAAGATCCCGCACCTGTCGTACGTGGGTGACGCGACGATCGGCGAGTACTCGAACATCGGTGCGGCGAGCGTGTTCGTGAACTACGACGGGCAGGACAAGCACCACACGACGATCGGCTCGCACTGCCGCACGGGTTCGGACAACATGTTTGTGGCTCCTGTCACGGTCGGGGACGGCGCGTACACCGCGGCGGGCTCGGTCATCACCAAGGACGTGCCGCCCGGTTCGCTGGCCGTGGCCCGTGGCCAGCAGCGGAATATCGAGGGTTGGGTGGCCCGCAAGCGTCCGGGAAGCGCGGCGGCGAAGGCCGCCGAGACCGCTTCCCGTGACCCCGAAGGCGAAGGCTGACCGGAAAGCGGGCCGTCCGGGACGGCGTACCGTGATAAGTGCACACCCGCACCCCAGCTGAGAAGCCTCTCGCACGCCAGTTGAGAAGGCCTCCCACGCCCACTGAGAAGACCTCTGAGGAGACAGTGCTGTGACCGGGATCAAGACGACCGGCGAGAAGAAGATGATGTTCTTCTCCGGCCGCGCCCACCCCGAGCTTGCCCAGGAGGTCGCCCACAAGCTGGGTGTCGGGGTCGTCCCGACGAAGGCCTTCGACTTCGCGAACGGCGAGATCTACATCCGCTACCAGGAGTCCGCCCGCGGCGCCGACTGCTTCCTGATGCAGAGCCACACGGCTCCCATCAACAAGTGGATCATGGAGCAGTTGATCATGATCGACGCTCTGAAGCGGGCCTCCGCCCGGAGCATCACGGTGATCGTGCCCTTCTACGGTTACGCCCGCCAGGACAAGAAGCACCGTGGACGTGAACCGATCTCGGCGCGTCTGATCGCGGACCTGATGAGCACGGCCGGTGCGGACCGCATCCTCACGGTCGATCTGCACACGGACCAGATCCAGGGCTTCTTCGACGGCCCGGTCGACCACCTGTTCGCGCTGCCGATCCTCGCGGACTACGTGGGCGCCAAGGTCGACAAGTCCAAGCTCACCGTCGTCTCCCCGGACGCCGGCCGGGTGCGGGTCGCCGACCGCTGGTGCGACCGTCTGGACGCGCCGCTGGCGATCGTGCACAAGCGCCGCGACAAGGACGTCGCCAACAAGGTCACCGTGCACGAGGTGGTCGGTGACGTGAAGGGCCGCGTCTGCGTCCTCGTCGACGACATGATCGACACGGGTGGCACGATCTGCGCCGCGGCGGACGCGCTGTTCGCGCACGGCGCGGAGGACGTCATCGTCACGGCCACGCACGGCGTGCTCTCCGGCCCGGCGGCCGACCGCCTGAAGAACTCCAAGGTCAGCGAGTTCATCTTCACGGACACCCTGCCGACCCCCGGCGAGCTGGAGCTCGACAAGATCACGGTGCTGTCGATCGCGCCGACGATCGCGAACGCGGTGCGTGAGGTCTTCGAGGACGGCTCGGTCACGAGCCTGTTCGAGGAGCAGTAGGCCCCGGTCCCGCCGGTCGCCTAGATCGATTTCATGTACGGCCTCCCCGCCCCGTAAGCTGTCACAGTTGCTCGGCGAGGGAGGCCGCACTTTTGTGTGCGGCGGTCCGTTATCGACGCGCTCTTCGTAGCAGGCCGATGTTTGGCCGGGTGACCTCCCCGAGCTCTCCACTTCGGTCGAGCAGGGGGGACCCCCATCCCCACGTTCTACGAGGAGTGAACATGTCCGAGGTCAAGCTCGCCGCCGAGACCCGCACCGAGTTCGGCAAGGGCGCCGCCCGCCGCATCCGCCGCGAGGCCAAGGTCCCCGCCGTCGTCTACGGTCACGGCACCGAGCCGCTCCACATCACGCTCCCGGGCCACGAGCTGCAGCTCGCCCTGCGTACCGCGAACGTCCTGCTCACCCTGGACCTTGAGGGCAAGACCCAGCTCGCGATCCCGAAGGCCGTCCAGCGTGACGCCATCAAGGGCAGCCTCGACCACGTCGACCTGCTCCTCGTGAAGAGCGGCGAGAAGGTCACCGTCGAGGTCTTCGTGCACACCGAGGGCGAGCTGGCCCCGGGCAGCTTCCTCGTCGAGAACGTGCTGAACACGCTGACGGTCGAGGCCGAGGCCACCCACATCCCGGAGTCGGTCACCGTCTCCATCGCGGGCCTGGAGGCCGGCGCCTCCATCCACGCCAAGGACATCAAGCTCCCCAAGGGCACCACGCTGGCGATCGACGAGGACGCGGTCGTCATCCAGGTCCTGTCGGCGCAGGCCGAGGAGCCGGCCGCCGAGGACGAGTCCGCGGCCGCCGAGGCCTGATCCCCCCGGGAATCTTCATCTGTGTCAGCCGCCGCTCCTGTCGGGAGCGGCGGCTGCCGCGTATCACGGACACATGGGAGACACGGACGTGACGACCGACGCCAACGCGCCCTGGCTGATCGTGGGCCTCGGCAACCCGGGCCCCGAGTACGCCATGAACCGCCACAACGTGGGCTTCATGGTGGCCGACCTGCTGGCCGGGCGGATCGGCGGGAAGTTCAAGCGGGCGGGCAAGGCGCAGGCCCAGGTGATCGAGGGACGGATCGGGCCGCCCGGTCCGGGCAACCGCCGGGTGATCCTGGCCAAGCCGATGTCGTACATGAACCTGTCGGGTGGTCCCGTGACCGCGCTGCGGGACTTCTACAAGGTGCCGACGGCGAACATCGTTGCGGTCCATGACGAGCTCGACATCGACTACGGCGTGCTGCGGCTGAAGCTGGGCGGCGGCGACAACGGCCACAACGGGCTGAAGTCCATGACGAAGGCGATGGGCCCGGACTACCACCGGGTGCGGTTCGGCATCGGGCGCCCTCCGGGCCGTATGCAGGTCGCGGACTTCGTGCTGAAGGACTTCGCGTCGGCCGAGCGCAAGGAGCTGGACTATTTCGTGGACCGCGCGGCGGACGCGGTGGAGGCTCTGGTGATCGAGGGCCTGGAGCGGGCCCAGAGCACGTACAACTCCTGAGGGACGGCCCGGGGCGCGGACGGCTCCCGGTGGACGGCCCAGGAGGCCGCGGGACGCCGGCGGATGGTCGACGTACTCGTACAACTGCCGACTTGTCCCCCACCGGAGTTGACCGAGCGCGCGGCCATGGCCAATGATCCCCGCCATGCGTGCCGTCACCTCCAGTCAGAGCGCGTACGCGGCGCTGCGGTTCGGGCAGCTCGCGGCGATGGGTCTGGTCACCGGGCTCATCCTGATCGCGGGTGTCTGGGCGTCCTGGGGCACCGCGCAGCACGTGATGCTGAGCAAGGGCCGGGAGCAGGGCACGATCGCGGTGCGGGCCTGCTCGGGCGAGGTGTGCAGCGGGCCGTACACGCCCGTCTCGCCGGGTTCGCGGGCGCGGGCCCGGGTCGTCATCGAGCAGTCGGTGGCGGTGAAGAAGGGCCGCACGTACACGGTCACGGTGAAGCCGGGCAGCGACGAGGTCGTTCGCAGCGGTCCGGCCGGCCTGCTCTACGCCTGGGTCCCTCTCGCGGGCGCGCTGCTGCTGGCCTCGGTGGTGGTCGCGGGCGGTCTGCGGCTGACCCGGGTGGCCTGGCTGATGGCGGGCACGGGGATCGCGCTGCTGACGGCCACGTTCCTGGTCCTGTAGGCACGGCACGCACCGAGGGCACCCGCGCGGACAACTGAAGGCGCCCTCCGCGCTCGTAACGGGTACGAGCGCGGAGGGCGCCTTCCTGTCTGCTCGGCCGGTGTGGCCGCTGTGGCCCGGTCAGCCGGTGTTGCGCAGTCCCGCCGCCACACCGTTGACGGTCAGGAGCAGGGCCCGCGAGAGCAGCGGGTCCGGGTGCTGTCCCGCCGCCGCCTCGTCGCGCTGGCGCTTGAGGAGGGCGACCTGGAGGTAGGAGATCGGGTCCAGGTAGGCGTCGCGGATGGCGAAGGTCTGCTGGAGCACCGGGTGGGTGTCGAGCAGGGTCTCCCCGCCGGTGATGCGCAGCACCTCGCGCACGGTCAGCTCGTGCTCGGCCTCGATGACGTCGAACACGTGCTTGAGCTCGTCGGGGACGAGGGTGTCGACGTAGTGGCGGGCGATCCGCAGGTCGGTCTTCGCGAGGGTCATCTCGACGTTCGAGAGGAAGTTCCGGAAGAAGTGCCACTGCTCGTGCATCTCGTCGAGCACGGTGTCCAGGCCCGCCTCGCGAAGCGCCTTGAGACCGGAGCCGACGCCGAACCAGCCGGGCACGATCTGCCGGGACTGGGTCCAGCCGAAGACCCACGGGATGGCGCGCAGTCCGTCGAGCGAGACGCCCGAGCCGGGGCGGCGCGAGGGCCGCGAGCCCAGGTGCAGGTCGGCGAGCTGGTCGACCGGCGTGGAGGCGAGGAAGTACGTCGGCAGGTCGGGGTCCTCGACGAGCCGCCGGTAGGCGGAGTGGGCGGCGTCGGAGACGACGTCCATCGCCGCGTCCCAGCGGGCCAGCGACTCGTCGGACTGGCGGGGCGAGGTGTGCAGGGCGGAGGCCTGGAGAGTGGCGGCGACCGTCAGTTCGAGGTTCTCGCGGGCGAGCGAGGGGACCAGGTACTTGTCGGAGATGACCTCGCCCTGCTCGGTCACCTTGATCTCGCCCTCCAGGGTGCCCCAGGGCTGCGCGAGGATCGCGTCGTGCGAGGGGCCGCCGCCGCGGCCGACGGTGCCGCCGCGGCCGTGGAAGAGGCGCAGCCGGACGCCGTAGCGGTGGGCCACGTCGCGCAGCCGGCGCTGGGCGCGGTGGATCTCCCACTGCGAGGTGGTGATGCCGCCGAACTTGGAGGAGTCGGAGTAGCCGAGCATGACCTCCTGGACGTCCCCGCGCAGCGCCACGAGGCGGCGGTACGAGGGGTCGGAGAGCATGTCCTCCAGGATCGTGTCGGCGGCCTTGAGCTCGTCGGTCGTCTCCAGGAGCGGGACGATGCCGATCTTCGCCCAGCCGGCGTGCAGGTCGAGCAGTCCGGCCTCGCGGGCGAGGACGGCGGCGGCGAAGACGTCGTCGGCGCCCTGGCACATCGAGATGATGTACGACTCGATGACCTCGGGCCCGAAGATCTTCAGGGCGCGCTTGACGGTCTCGAAGACCCCGAGGGTCTTGTGGCCGGCGGCGTCCAGCGGCGCGGGGGTCGGGGCGAGCGGGCGCCGGGAGCGCAGTTCCTTGGCGAGGAGCTTGGCGCGGTAGTCGCGCGGCATGTCCACGTAGCGCCAGGACTCCTCGCCGAGGCGGTCGAAGAGCTGGCCGAGGGCGTGGTGGTGGGCGTCGGCGTGCTCGCGTACGTCCATGGTGGCGAGCTGGAGGCCGAACGCGGCCAGCGTGCGGATCGTGCGGTTCATGCGGCCGTCGGCGATCAGGCCGCCGCGGTGCTCGCGCAGCGAGGTCTGGATGAGGGTGAGGTCGCGCAGCAGCTCGGCGGTGCCGAGGTAGTCGCGGCCGTCCTCGTGGGACGTGCCCTTGGCCAGGCGCTGCTTGGTGTTCTCCAGCTTCTGCCGGATGCAGGTGGCCTTGAGGCGGTAGGGCTCCTCGGCGTTGAGGCGCTTGTAGCGGGGGCTGATCTCGGGCAGGCGCTCCAGGTCGGTCTGGAGGGATTCCAGCAGTTCCTCCGTCGCGCCGGTGTAGCGGATGGAGTTCGACAGGAAGCCGCGGAGCTCGTCGATGAGCTCCAGGGCGTCGTTGATGCCGTGCTCGTGCTGGAGGATCAGGACGTCCCAGGTCACCTCGGGGGTGACGTTCGGGTTGCCGTCGCGGTCGCCGCCGATCCAGGTGCCGAAGGTGAGCGGCCGGGTCTCGTCCGGGAGGACGACGCCGACGCGTTCCAGTTCCGCGGTGAGGTCCTCCAGGACGTCGCCGACGGCGCCGGCGTGCAGCTCGTCCAGGTAGTAGATGGCGTTGCGGGCCTCGTCGGCGGGCTCGGGGCGGACGACCCGGAGCTCGTCGGTCTGCCACACCAGGTCGATGTTCTCGGCGAGGCGGGTGTCGTAGCGGCGGCGGTCGGCCTCGATGACCGGGGTCTCCAGGAGCGCGGCGATGCGCCGCAGCTTGTTGAGGACCGAGCGCCGGGCCGCCTCCGTGGGGTGGGCGGTGAACACCGGGCGCACGTTGAGGTTCTTGACGGTCTGGCGCAGGTGCTCGGGGTCGGCGTCCTTGAGGCGGTCGGCCGTACGGGCGAGGAGGCTGCCCTCGGCGGCGCGCTTGGCGCGCAGCTCGCGGCCACGGTGCACCTGTTCGGTGACGTTGGCCAGGTGGAAGTAGGTCGAGAAGGCGCGGACCAGCTTGGCGGCGGTCTCCAGTTCGGTGCCGCGCAGCAGCTCGGCGGCGGCCTCGCCGTCCTCGCGGGTCAGGCGGCGGACCTTCTCGACCAGTTCCAGGAGCTCGGGGCCCTCCTGCCGTACGAGGGTCTCGCCGAGCAGATCGCCCAGTCGGCGGATGTCGGCGCGCAGTTCGCTGCTGGTCGTCGTGGTCTGGTCGTCGGCACTGCTCACAGGTGCGGCTCCTTGCAGTGTTGAAGCTCGTCCGAAGAGTGGGGAAATCTCGTCTGAAGCTCGTCTGGGAGGGAACCCGGGTGGCGACCGCGCGCGGCGGGTGCCGCTCAGGGAGGTGGCATCCGGGAAGAAATCAGAACGGACCGCGCTGTCCGACCGACTCCAAGGATAGGTGTCCCCTCGGACGCGCAGGCTCACGGGCTCTTGCCGCCGTGCTACGCGCTGACATACTTACGACGCCGTAGGTTACGGACCCGTAGGTATTCCCGTCGGAGGACGGGGGGACCCTGGGTTTCGTACCCGGACACTCTTCCCCGCCCTCCATCTCCTTCGAACCCCACAGGGGACGCCCATGACCACGAGTTCCGATGTGATCGACGACGCCCCGCAGGCGGAAGGCGGCGACACCTCGATCCCCGCCGCGACCCTCGGCGGCGAAAAGAAGGGGTCACTCGAACAGATCACTCTTCTTCTCTTCATCGCCGCCCCGTTCCTGGCGCTGCTCGCGGCGGTGCCGCTGGCCTGGGGGTGGGGGGTGAGCTGGCTGGATCTCGGGCTGATGGTCTTCTTCTATTACCTGGGGTGCCACGGCGTCACGATCGGCTACCACCGCTATTTCACGCACGGCTCCTTCAAGGCGAAGCAGCCCTTGCGGATCGCGGTCGCGATCGCGGGGTCCATGGCGGTCGAGGGCCCGCTCGTGCGCTGGGTGGCCGACCACCGCAAGCACCACAAGTTCTCCGACGCGGAGGGCGACCCGCACTCGCCGTGGCGCTACGGCGAGACGGTTCCGGCGCTGATGAAGGGCCTGTGGTGGGCACACATCGGATGGATGTTCGACGAGGAGCGGACCTCTCAGGAGAAGTACGCGCCCGATCTGGTCAAGGACCCGGTGATCCGGGCGATCTCGCGTCAGTTCATCCTCTGGACCCTGCTCTCGCTGGCCCTGCCGGCGCTGATCGGCGGTCTGGTGACGATGTCGTGGTGGGGGGCGTTCACCGGATTCTTCTGGGGGTCCCTCGTGCGGGTGGCGCTGCTGCACCACGTGACCTGGTCGATCAACTCGATCTGCCACGCGGTCGGCAAGCACCCGTTCAAGTCGCGTGACCGCTCGGGCAATGTGTGGTGGCTGGCGGTGCTCTCGTGCGGCGAGTCCTGGCACAACCTCCACCACGCCGATCCGACGTCCGCGCGGCACGGGGTGGACCGCGGCCAGATCGACTCCTCGGCGCGGATCATCCGCTGGTGCGAGCAGCTCGGCTGGGCGTACGACGTGCGCTGGCCGTCACGCTCGCGTATCGATTCCCGCCGCAGCGACGACGGGAACCGCTCCCGACGCAAGACGGAAACCGCTGAAGCGGCATGATTGACGGCGTGGCGACCGACTCCAGCAGCACCCCGAGCAGCAGTGAAAAGCCGCGGCGTGCGCGCCGCACCCGCATGACCGGCGCCGAGCGCCGTCAGCAGCTGCTGGAGATCGGCCGCACCCTGTTCGCGGCCAAGGGCTTCGAGGGCACGTCGGTGGAGGAGATCGCGGCGAAGGCCGGGGTGTCCAAGCCGGTGGTCTACGAGCACTTCGGCGGCAAGGAGGGCCTGTACGCGGTGGTGGTGGACCGCGAGATGCGCCGGCTGCTTGACATGGTGACCGGTTCGCTGACGGCGGGCCATCCGCGGGAGCTGTGCGAGCAGGCCGCGTTCGCCCTCCTGGACTACATCGAGGAGTACACGGACGGCTTCCGCATCCTGGTCCGCGACTCCCCCATCCCGCAGTCGACGGGGTCCTTCGCGTCGCTGATCTCGGACATCGCCACCCAGGTGGAGGACATCCTGGGCCGCGAGTTCAAGAGCCGCGGCTTCGACTCGAAGCTGGCCCCCCTGTACGCCCAGGCCCTGGTCGGCATGGTCGCGCTGACGGGTCAGTGGTGGCTGGACGTCCGCAAGCCGCGCAAGGCGGAGGTGGCCGCGCATCTGGTGAATCTGGCGTGGCACGGCCTGGACGGCCTGGAGCCCAAGCCGCGGCTGATAGGGCATCGCAAGGCCTAGCGAGCGCGGTGCCCGAAGCGCGAGAGCCGGGGAGCGCGAGGCCGGGATTGCCCTCCCGGCCCGGCCCGCGGCCCGCGCGAGGGCGACGGAAGGCCCCTGGGGAGCCGAGCCCCCCGGGGGCCTTTCGCTACGTGCCGACGAGCGGCTCCAGGAATTCGAGGCGGTTGCCGACGGGGTCCTCGGAGAAGAAGCGCCGGTGGCCGGGCAGCTCCTCGTCCCAGGTGACGGGGGCGCCGGTGGCCGCGATCCGCGCGGCGCAGGCGTCGATGCCGTTGACGAGCAGTCCGGGGTGGGCCTTCCTCGCGGGCCGGAAGGGGTCCTCGATCCCGAGGTGCAGGTGGACGGTCCCGGCCCGGAACCAGCAGCCCCCGCGGCCGGCGAGGCCGGGCGGCTTGGGGATCTCGGTCATTCCCAGGGCGTCGAGGTAGTACGCGCGCAGGCGGTCCTCGGAGCCGGGCGGGGCGGCGAGCTGGACGTGGTCGAGGGCGGCGAGCATCAGGTCTCCCTCCGGGCCACGGCGAACAGCCGCCGGAACGGCAGCACCGTGCCGTACGGCCGCGCGGGGTAGGCGTCGCGCAGCAGGTCCCGGTACTCGGCGACGAACGCGTCCCGGGCCTCGGGATCGTCCGCGAGGGCGGTCAGCACGGGCCGCAGCGCGGTGCCCTTCGCCCAGTCGAGCACCGGGTCCTGCCCGGTCAGCAGTGGCAGGTACGTCGTCTCCCAGACGTCCGTGCGGCAGCCGAGGCCCTCCAGGCGGTCCAGGTAGACGAGCGGGTCGTGGACCGAGTCCGTGCGGCGCGGGGTGTCGCCGAGCAGGCCCTTCCAGCGCGGGGAGGCGACGAGTTCGCGCAGCAGGACGTGCAGCGGGGCGTCGGTGTTGTTGGGCATCTGGAAGGCGAGGGTGCCGCCGGGCGCGAGCGCGTCGAGCCAGCCGGGGAACGACTCCAGGTGTCCGGGCACCCATTGGAGCGCGGCGTTGGAGGCGATCAGGTCGTACGTCTCGGCGGGAGCCCAGTCCGTGAGGTCGGCGTGGGCGAAGTCGAGCCGGCCGCCGCCTGCCGTGGGACCGGCGTGCTCGGCGGTCCGGGCGAGCATGGCGGCGGAGTTGTCGTAGCCGGTGACGTGGGCGGTGGGCCAGCGGTCGGCGAGCTGGACGGTGACGTTGCCGGGGCCGCAGCCGAGGTCGGCGATACGGGCCGGGTCGGCGGGGAGTTCCGTGACCCGGGCGAGGAGGTCGGCGAAGGGACGGGCCCGGTGCCGGGAATGGCGCAGATACTGACCCGGGTCCCAGTTGGGGGTGGTGGCAGCCATGGGTGGCCTCCTCGAAAGTCGCCGGAGAGGTCGCGGACCGCGGGAAGGGGCGGCGGCGGCCGGACCGTTCAGGTCTCCAGCCTCACAGGAAAAGTCTCTCGACGTCAAGAGACTCCACATCGAGAGACTCCATATCAAGAGACTTCATGTCGACACAACCACTACACTGATCGTCATGGAGGACGAGGTCGATCGGCTGGTCGCTGCGTGGCGCCGGGAGCGCCCGGACCTCGACGTGGAACCGCTCGAGGTGCTCAGCCGGGTGAGCAGGCTGGCCCGGCACCTGGACCGTGCGCGCAGGCTGGCGTTCGCCGAGCACAGCCTGGAGCCCTGGGAGTTCGACGTCCTGACGGCGCTGCGGCGCGCGGGCTCCCCCTATCAGCTCTCCCCCGGACAGCTCCTCACCCAGACCCTCGTCACCTCGGGCACGATGACGAACCGCATCGACCGCCTGACCAAGAAGGGCCTGGTGGAGCGACTCCCGGACCCGAGCGACCGCCGGGGTGTGCTGGTGCGCCTCACGGACGAGGGGTGCGACCGCGCCGACCAGGCGCTGGCCGGCCTGCTCGACCAGGAACGGGCGATCCTCGCGGAGCTCAGCCGGGCGCAGCGCGGTGAACTGGCCGGGCTGCTACGCCAGTTGACCGCCCCGTTCGACAACATCCCCGGTTAGGTCGACCGGTCCGACACCCGCGCGCCGGGCCAGTGCCACGGCGGCGAGGGTGGAGTGCACACCGAGCTTCCCGAGCACGTTCTGCATGTGCGTGCGGACGGTGTGCGGGGAGAGGAAGAGCCGCTCCGCGACCGCCTTGCGCCCGAGTCCGGCGACCATGCACCGCAGCACCTCGCGCTCGCGGGGCGTCAGCGACTCGACGAGCCGCTCACTCTCCGTCCGATGCTTGCGCGCGGCGGTGAGTTCCCGCAGCACCCCGGTGAGCAGGGCGGGCGGCAGATGCGTCTCGTCGCGCAGCACACCCCGTATGACGGTGAGCAGTCGCGACAGCGAACAGTCCTTGGCGACCCAGCCCGAGGCCCCGGCCTGCAGGGCGAGCGCGGCCCGGCGAGGATCGTCCTTCTCGGCGAGCACGACGGTCCGTACGCCCGGCTGCCCGGAGCGCACCCCGGCGACCAGCGAGATGCCGTCCACCAGGCCGTCCTCGTTGCTCTCCTGGACGGGCACCGCCGGACGCATGCCGGGCAGATTGCCGCCCAGGTCGGCGTCGACGAGCAGCACGTCGAAACGGCGGCCCTCCGCCGCCGCGCGTTCGAGGCAGCGCAGCGCCGCGGGGCCGCTGCCCGCCGCGGAAACGTCGACGTCGGGCTCGGCCGCGAGTGCGGCGGCGAGCGACTCGGCGAAGATGCGATGGTCGTCGACGACCAGTACTCGGATGCGAACCACTGAAACCCCCACTGTCGGGGGACGGTCCGTACGGGTACGGCGCCCGAAGTGATCCCGAGCCCCGCTTGCGACCCGGAAAACGGGGTGCCGCAGCCGCACGGCCGCCGCCGTGCTGGAAGTGCTACCCCCACTTCGGGCGTCGTACCCGACTGTCTCGCCCCCTGATCAGCACCGGCCCCCACCGGCACTGTTCATCAGAGTACGGCCGGGGGCTGTGAGCGGAAGGCAATTTGCAGAACTGGTTGGCCAGCACGTTTATGGTGGGCCGTATGTTTCTTATCGAGACAGGAGAAGACAAAGACCGTCGCGATCTGCTCCGCAGACGACTGCTGGACACGAACACGGCGGCGTCCCCGGTGCTGCGCGCTCTGCGCGGGACCCCGGACGAACGTGAACTCCCGCTCCATGTATGGGCCATGGACGAGGCCGGGGACATGGCCGGCGGTCTGGCGGGGCACACCTGGACGACCTGGCTGCACGTCACCTACCTGTGGGTGGACGAACGGTACCGGGGCACGGGCCTCGGCAGCCGTCTCCTCGCCGAGGCCGAAGCGACCGCCGGCGGTCGCGGCTGCCGCGCCGCCCGCCTGGAGACCTGGGACTTCCAGGCCCCGGACTTCTACCGGAAGCAGGGGTACGAGGTGGCGTGCGTGATCCCCGACTACCCGCCGGGCACCACGGAGTACACCCTCACAAAGCGGTGGGACTGACAGCAGCCCGCCCCTCACCCCCTCCCCCGCAAGGCCCCTCCGGCGCCCAAGACATCTCAGCCCCTCCAGCGCCCGAGATCTTCCAGCCCCCTGCGCATGAGATCTTTTAGCCCCTCCGGCGCTTGAGGAGCGGGGGGTTCGGGGCGGAGCCCCCTGAGCACGGGGCGGGCAGGGGCGGAGGGGGCGAAACAAGCCCGGGGATCAGCCGACGCGCCGGGCCCCGGCCGAAGGAACGGCGGGGAACACCCGCGGAGCGGTGAAGCCCGCCGCGGCGAAGGCCTCCATGACCGCCTTGGTGACACTGTCCACGTCGGTGGACTCCACCAGGACGACGGCGGAACCCCCGAAGCCCCCGCCCGTCATACGGGCCCCCAACGCACCCGCGGAGTTGGCCACCGAGACCGTGAGGTCCAGCTCGGGACACGAGATCCGCAGATCGTCGCGCAGCGAGGCGTGACCGTCCGTCAGGACCGGCCCGATGGCCCGGACGTCGCCCGCGTCGAGCAGGGCGATGACCCGGTCCACCCGGTGGTCGTCGGAGACGACATGGCGGACGTAGCGGCGGACACGCTCGTCGGAGAGACGGGCGAGGGCCGCGTCGAGGCCTTCGTAGGCGACGTCGCGCAGATGGGACACGCCGAGCTGCCGCGCGCCCTCCTCGCAGCCCGCGCGCCGCTCCGCGTACGCCCCGTCCCCGAGCGCGTGCTTCACCCGGGTGTCGACGACCAGGAGTTCGAGGCCCTGGGAGGCGAGGTCGAAGGGGACCTGGCGGATCGACAGGTCACGGCAGTCGAGGTGCAGGGCGTGGCCCTCGGTGCAGCACGCCGACGCCGTCTGGTCCATCACCCCGCACGGCACTCCGACGAAGTCGTTCTCCGCGCGCTGTGCGAGCAGTGCCAGCTCGGGGCGGCTGAGCCCGAGTCCGTACAACTCGTCCAGGGCGAGGGCCGTGACGACCTCCAGGGCCGCCGAGGAGGACAGGCCCGCGCCGGTGGGGACCGTGGAGGCCAGATGGATGTCCGCGCCGCCGACGGCGTGGCCCGCCTCGCGCAGCGCCCACACCACTCCCGCCGGATAGGCGGCCCAGCCGGTGTCCGACCGGGGCACCAGCTCGTCGACGCGCAGTTCGACGACCGGTCCGTCGATGTCCGCCGAGTGCAGCCGCAGCACGCCGTCGGACCGGCGGGACACCGCCGCGACCGCCGTGTGCGGCAGCGCGAGCGGCATCACGAACCCCTCGTTGAAGTCCGTGTACTCGCCGATCAGGTTGACCCGGCCGGGTGCCGCCCAGACGCCCTCGGGCGCGGCACCGTACAGCTCCTCGAAGCCCTCACGTACCCCCACCTGATCCACCGCTACCCCTTCGCTACGTTCTGTGCGAACTCCCACGCGTCCGCGACGATCCCCGCGAGATCCGCGCGGGACGGGTTCCAGCCGAGCCGTTCCCGGGCGACCTCCGCGGAGGCGACGAGCACCGCCGGGTCGCCGCCGCGGCGCGGTGCCACGACCTCGGGGATCGGGTGCCCGGTCACCTGGCGCACGGTCTCGATGACCTCGCGGACGGAGAAGCCGTTGCCGTTGCCGAGGTTGCAGATCAGGTGCTCGCCCGGGGTCGCGGCCTCGACCGCGAGCAGGTGCGCCTCGGCGAGGTCCGCGACATGGATGTAGTCGCGGACGCAGGTGCCGTCCGGCGTCGGGTAGTCGTCGCCGAAGACGGAGATCGCGTCGCGACGGCCCTGGGCGACCTGGAGGACCAGCGGGATGAGGTGCGACTCGGGGTCGTGCCGCTCACCGCTGTCGCCGTACGCGCCCGCCACGTTGAAGTAGCGCAGCGAGACCGCGCCCAGTCCGTGGGCGGCCGCCTCGCCGGTGATCATGTGGTCGACGGCGAGCTTGGAGGCGCCGTAGGGGTTGGTGGGCCGGGTCGGCGCGGACTCGACGATCGGGGTGGTCTCGGGCTCGCCGTACGTCGCGGCCGTGGAGGAGAAGACCAGCCTGCGCACGCCCGCCTCGCGCATCGCGGCGAGCAGCGCCATGGTGCCGCCGACGTTGTTGTCCCAGTACTTCTCGGGCTTCACCACGGACTCGCCGACCTGCGAGAACGCGGCGAAGTGCAGGACGGCGTCGTACGAGGGGTCCAGCCACTTGGCGGCGTCGCGGATGTCGCCCTCGATGAACGAGGCACCGGCGGGAACGCCCTCGCGGAATCCCGTCGAGAGGTTGTCGAGGACGGTGACCTCGTGCCCCGCCTCGATCAGGTGGCGCGCGACCACGCTGCCCACATAGCCGGCTCCGCCGGTGACCAGGTACTTCCCACTCATGAACTCGCTACCTCTCGCAGTCGCTGAGCCGCGGTCTCCGGCGGCACGTCGTTGATGAACACGTTCATGCCGGACTCGGAACCCGCGAGGAACTTCAGCTTGCCGGAAGTGCGGCGAATGGTGAAAAGCTCGAGGTGGAGCGCGAAGTCGTCCCGGTTGACGCCTTCGAACTCCTCCAGCGGGCCGAAGGGAGCCTGGTGCCACGCCGCGATGTACGGCGTCGGCGGCTCGCCCGCCCCGTCCTTTCCACCGTCCGGTCCGTCGAAGATCCGGTCGAAGCGCCTCAAGAGTTCCAGATAGACCTGGGGGAACTCTGTGCGCGCGTCCTCGTCGAGTCCGAGCAGGTCCGGCACACGGCGGCGCGGGTAGAGGTGGACCTCGTACGGCCAGTGGGCGGCGTACGGGACGAAGGCGACCCAGTGATCGCTCGCCAGGACGACGCGCGAGCCGTCCGCGAGTTCACGGGCGAGGACCTCGTCGAACAGGTTCTCCCCGCCGGTCGCCTCCTTGTGCGCGGCGAGCGAGCGCAGCATCAGTGCGGTACGGGGGGTGGTGAAGGGGTAGCCGTAGATCTGCCCGTGCGGGTGACCGAGTGTCACACCGATCTCGGCGCCACGGTTCTCGAAGCAGAAGACCTGTTCGACGGAGGGCAGATGCGACAGTTCGGCGGTGCGGTCCGTCCACGCCTCCAGGACGAGACCGGCCTGCGCCTCCGTCAGATCCGCGAAGGACGCGTCGTGGTCGGAGGTGAAGCAGACGACCTCGCAGCGTCCGGAGTCGCCCGCGAGCGAGGGGAACCGGTTCTCGAACACCACGACGTCGTAGGAGGAGTCGGGGATCTCGCTCAGCCGGTCACCGGAGGACGGGCACAGCGGGCACTCGTTCGCCGGGGGGTGGTAGATGCGCCCCTGGCGGTGCGAGGCGATCGCCACCGAGTCGCCGAGCAGCGGGTCGCGGCGCACCTCCGAAGTGGTGACGGTCGGGTCGAGCGGGCGCCGGTCCACCGCGTCGCGGACCTTGTCGTCGACCGCGTCGTAGTAGATGAGCTCACGACCGTCGGCGAGTCGGGTCGAGGTCTTCTTCACAGTCGGACTCCCCATCAACACCCGATCAAACCTTCAAACATAACCGAACACAACAAACCACAAGTCACCACCGCAGTCAACGTCACAATCAAACAAAGGTCACCATCGGGAGGGTGCATTTATTGAATGCGGAGGCATAGATTCCGGTCCGATAGGTTCATGCGACGAAGCGAGTTCTGATGCAGTCCCCCACACATCCGCCCCAACCGGGCACCCTGCTCGCCGCCGAGCTGCGTCTCCCCACGAACGCACTCGACTACACAATCCTGGGCATCTACTTCGTGGTCGTCCTGGGCATCGGCTTCGCGGCCCGCCGCTCCGTGAGAACGAGCCTCGACTTCTTCCTGTCGGGACGCTCACTGCCCGCCTGGATCACCGGCCTGGCCTTCATCTCGGCCAACCTGGGCGCCACCGAGATCCTCGGCATGGCCGCCAACAGCGCCCAGTACGGCGTCTACACGGTCCACTGGTACTGGATCGGCGCCATCCCGGCGATGGTCTTCCTGGGCCTGGTGATGATGCCGTTCTACTACGGCTCCAAGGTCCGCTCGGTGCCCGAGTTCCTGCTCCTGCGATTCGACAAATGGGCGCACCTGCTGAGTTCGATCCTGTTCGCCTTCGCGGCCGTCCTCATCGCCGGCGTCAACCTCTACTCGCTCGCGATCGTCGTCGAGGCACTGCTCGGCTGGCCGCAGTGGGTGGCGATCGTGGTCGCCGGGTTCTTCGTCCTCGCGTACATCACCCTCGGCGGTCTCTCCTCCGCGATCTACAACGAGGTGCTCCAGTTCTTCGTGATCCTCGCGGCGCTGATCCCGATCACCGTGCTCGGCCTGAACCGGGTGGGCGGCTGGGGAGGTCTGACGGACTCCCTCGACAAGACGCACGGCGCCGACTTCACGACGGCCTGGGGCGGCACGGGCATCGGCAGCGCCAACCCGCTCGGCGCCAACTGGCTGACGATCGTGCTCGGTCTCGGCTTCGTGCTGTCCTTCGGCTACTGGACGACGAACTTCGCCGAGGTGCAGCGCGCGCTGTCCGCGAAGAACCTCTCCGCGGCCCAGCGCACCCCGCTCATCGCGGCTTACCCGAAGATCTTCATCGTCTTCCTGGTGATGATCCCCGGCCTGGTGGCGGCCGTCCTGGTCCCGAAGATCGGCACGAGCGGGTCGGATCTCCAGTACAACGACGCGATCCCCTACCTGATGCAGGAGTTGCTGCCCAACGGTGTCCTCGGCATCGCGGTGACCGGTCTGCTGGCCGCCTTCATGGCGGGTATGGCCGCCAACGTCTCGTCCTTCAACACGGTCTTCACGACCGACATCTGGGCGAGGTACGTGGTGACGGACCGCGAGGACTCCTACTACGTGCGCTTCGGCCGCCTGATCACGGTCGTCGGCGTCCTGGCGTCCATCGGTACGGCCTTCCTGGCCTCGTCCTTCTCCAACATCATGAGCTACCTCCAGACGCTCTTCTCCTTCTTCAACGTGCCGATGTTCGCGGTCTTCATCATCGGCATGTTCTGGAAGCGGGCGTCGGTGAAATCGGGCTTCTGGGGCCTGCTGGCCGGGACGACGGCCGCGATGGTGAACTACTTCGTCCTCTACAAGCAGGACATCATCGGCTTCCCCTCCGACCAGGGCGCCAACTTCGTCTCCGCGATCGTCGCCTTCGTGGCCGGTGGCGTGGTGATGGTCGGGGTCTCCCTCTTCACCGCCCCGAAGCCGACGGAGGACCTCCAGGGCCTGGTCTACGGCACGGTGTCCCCCGGCATGGCCGAGCCGCCGGCCCCCGGAGACGACGCCTGGTACCGCAGGCCCGCCCTGCTGGGCTGGGGCGCGATGATCCTGGCCGCCGCCTGCTACATCCCGTTCTCGTTCTGACGAGTCCCGACCCGTTCCGACGAGGGAGAATCAAGAAACCATGTCCGACTATTCGGAAAGCGACGCGCAGCGCCAGGTCTCGGACCTTGAGAAGAAGTCCGCGACCGCCGCTCGCCTGTTCGACATCCGCCGCATCATCGGCGGCCTGTTCGTGCTCTACGGGGTCATCGTCACCATCGCCGGCATCACGGCCTCCGACGCCGACCTCGACAAGGCGGGCGGCATCAACATCAACCTCTGGACCGGCCTCGGCATGCTCGCCCTCGGCCTGTTCTTCCTGGCCTGGCTGTGGCTGCGGCCGTTGCCGGTGACGGAGCCGGAGCCTCCGGCCGGGGACGAGGGTCCGTTGAAGTAACACCCTTGCGGGGGGGCCGGGGTTCACTGTGGGGACTCCGGCCCTGGCGGCTACTCGGGCTGCTCGGGGGTGAACAGGTCGGCCGGGTCGGTCACGTGGACGGCCCGCTCCGACCATGGCTTGAGCTGCTCCAGATCGGAGCACGCCTGTACGCGAAGCCGGACGGATTCGGACACCTGGATGCCGCGCAGCTCCAGGATCCTCAGGATCATCTCGATGCGATCCTCGATACGCCCTTCGTCCCTCAGCTGATCCGCGACCGGATTCTGGAAGAAGTAGTTCACCGGAGCCATCAGGTCCCTCCAAATCTCCTTCGCCTGGGAATCCACCAGGCGCCCCGACGTGATCAACGACCTACGCCGCGGCCAGGTCACACCACACGTACTTGCCGATGTCGCCGCCCTGCCGGAGTGGATGCCAGCCCCAGTCGTCGGCGCAGGCCCGCACCAGGACGAGACCCCGGCCCGCTTCCGCGTCGGCGGTGACGGACAGGTCGTGCGGCGGTGGCACCGGGCTCGCGTCCCAGGCGCCGATCCGGAGCACCCCGTCCCGCCAGTTCAGCCGCAGGGCCGCAGGCCCCTTCGTATGCCGTACGGCATTGGAGACCAGCTCCGCCGCCAGCAGCTCGGCGAGGTCCGCGAGGCGGATCAGGCCGTGCAGCGTCAGGATCAGACGGACGGTACGGCGGCAGACGGTCACCGCGCGGGCGTCATGGGGGATGTGAAGGGCGTAGGTCCAGGGTTCGGTTTCGGGCATGCGTGAACTCCGGTTCAGGTGTGGGGAGTCGAGAGTTCGCTGAGGGTGCGGGCGGTGGCAGTGTCACAGCCGCCGTGGCAGGACGGAGTGGTGCGCTTCCGGGCCCCCGGGGTTCCGCAGCGTGTGCGTCGCGTCACCGACGGTAGGGGTAAAATTTGGGCCCGCGCAAGCCGCTGCCGTAATCTTCCCCTCGAAGGAGTCACTGCCCCACGTCAGTTGGGGCGAGGGAGGAAGCCATGCCGCGCAGACGGCAGCCGACCGCACGCCAGGAGCGCCTGGGCATCGAACTGCGGAAACTGCGTGAGGCCGCAGGACTCAAGGCACGCGAGGCTGCCGCACTGGTCGGGTCCGACTCCGCCCAGATGAGCCAGATGGAGTCCGGCATCGCGGGCGTGAGCGAAGAGCGGGTACGCAGTCTCGCCGCTCACTACTCCTGCGCGGACGAGGAGTTGGTCGAGGCGCTGGTGGCGATGGTGACCGACCGGACACGCGGCTGGTGGGAGGAGTACCGGGGCCTGCTGCCCGCATCATTCCTGGATCTGTCCGAGTTGGAGCACCACGCCACCTACCGCTGGGACGTGGACTTCCTCCATGTCCCCGGCCTGCTCCAGACCGAGGATTACGCCCGCGGAATCCTCGGGTACCGGGTGCCCGAACTCCCCTCGCGGGAAATCGACTTGCGCGTCCGGCACCGACTGGAGCGGCGCGTCATCCTTGAAGGTCCCCAGTCGACCCCGTACGAAGCCGTGATCCACGAATCGGCACTGCGCATCCGGGTCGGTGACCGCTCCGCGGCGCGCGTTCAGCTCGCCCACATCCTGGAGTTCTCGGAAGCTGACCATGTGACCGTTCGTGTCATCCCGTTCGATCTGGACGGTTTCGCCGGCACCGACAGCGCCATGGTCTACGCGGGCGGCAGCGTACTCAAACTGGACACAGTCGTACGCGATTCGCCTCAGGGGGCCGGATTCATCGATTCCGAGGCCCAACTCGGCGCATTTCGAACACTTTTCCATAGAATGGAGGTCGCGGCACTCGACCCCGAGCGGTCGCGTGACTTCATCCGCAGGCTGGCGAAGGAGCTATGAGGCGTTCTATGAACACCCCCCTCAACTGGCAGAAGTCATCCTTCTCCGGCAGCGGTGACGGCAACGCATGCGTCGAACTCGCCGCCACCCCTCGCACGATCCACCTCCGCGAGAGCGACGCCCCCGCGACCCGTCTCTCGACCGCCCCCGGGCCCCTCGCCCAACTCCTCCACCACATAAAGTCCGGCGGACTCGACGTACCCGCGGTCTGAGCGACGGAGTCACGGCTGATCACGCCTCCGGTGGCGACCGGGCAGCCGGGTCGCCTCGTATCCGATCTGCGCGGAGAATGGGTACTCGGCGAGGTGGCGATGATGCCGACGTGGCGATTGCGGGACTTCCGCGACGACGATCTCGACCGTGCCATCCAGATCTGGGACCAGGACCGGCAGAGGGACGACGCGCCTCCCGTGTTCCCGGTGTCCGAGGTCATGGCCGCCGCCCGGACCGGCGGGCCCGCGGTGGTCGCGGTCGTCGGTGACGACCTGGTGGGCATGGCCGTGGCGCAGGCCCAGGGCGACCGGGCCTGGATCACGCTGGTGGCGCTCGCGGGGAACTGGCGCAGCCGTGGCATCGGGAGCGCCCTGATCGCCGAGCTGGAACGGCGGCTGCGCGAGCAGGGGATCCGCCGGATCGGCGCGCTGCTCGCCCCGGAGGCCACCGGCACCGCGGCCCTGGAGAACTCCGGCTACCGGACCCGCGAGGGGCTGGTCTACTACGAGAAGGTCGAGCATCTCGGCGCGAGCGACGCCGGTCTCCTCGCGGAACTCGGCGGGCGGGTCCAGCCCCAGGGACTGTGGGGTTCTCTCGCGGGGATGGAGCGGGAGAAGGAAGCCATCGAGCGGCGGATCGTGCTGCCGCTGGCCGAGCCCGCGCTGGCCGACCGGTACGGGGTGAGGCCGCCGAAGGCGGTCATCCTCTTCGGCCCGCCGGGCACCGGCAAGACCAGCTTCGCCAAGGCCGTCGCCTCCCGGCTGGAGTGGCCGTTCGTGGAACTCTTCCCCTCCCGGCTCGCCGCGGGAGCCGGGAGTCTGGCCACCTCGCTGCGGGAGACGTTCACCGACCTGGCCGGGCTGGAGACCGTTCTCCTGTTCATCGACGAAGTCGAGGAGATCGCCGGCGTACGGTCCGGCACGGCCGTCGACCCGGGCCACGGAGTCACCAACGAACTGCTCAAGCTGATCCCCGGCTTCCGCGATCACGACGACCGCCTGCTGATCTGCGCCACCAACTCCGTCCGCTCCCTCGATCCGGCGTTCCTGCGCCCCGGCCGGTTCGACTACGTCATCCCGGTCGGGCCCCCCGATCCGTCCGCCAGGGAAGCGATCTGGCGGCGCTACCTCGGCCCCGCCGCCGACGGGGTCGAGTTGCGCCGACTGGTGGCGGCCAGTGAGATGTTCACCCCCGCCGACATCGAGTTCGCCGCACTCAAGGGCTCCCAGGCCGCCTTCGAACGTGAGGTCACCGACCGCCGTGGCGCACCGGCCGACACCGAGGACTACCTCACCGCCATCGCCGACACCCGTCCCTCCCTCACCGCCCAGGCGCTCACCGAGTTCCGGGAGGACATCGAGCACCACGTCCGCATGTGATGCCGGGTTCTGCCCACCGGGAGGGGGAAGCTGACCCCCATGACCGACAAACTCACCGTCAGCGTCCTCGGTACCGGAATCATGGGGGCCGCGATGGCCCGTAATCTCGCGCGTGCCGGGCACCGTGTCCGGGTCTGGAACCGCAGCCGTGACAAGGCCGAGCCGCTGGCCGCCGACGGCGCGCACATCGCGGAGACCCCCGAGGAGGCCGTGCGGGGCGCCGATGTCGTCCTGACCATGCTGTACGACGGGCCCGCCACCCTCGACGTCATGCGCCGGGCGGCACCCGGACTGCGTGCCGGGGCCGCCTGGGCCCAGTGCACGACCGCCGGGACCGAGGCGATCGGGGAGCTCGCCGAGTTCGCCGACGCGCACGGGCTCGTCTTCTTCGACGCGCCCGTCCTCGGAACGCGCGCACCCGCCGAGGCCGGGCAGCTGACCGTGCTCGCCGCCGGTCCGGGCGCGGCCCGGGACGCCGTGACGCCCGTGTTCGACGCCGTGGGCGCCCGTACCGTGTGGACCGGTGAGGACGGCTCGGCGGGCAGCGCCACCCGGCTCAAGCTCGTCGCCAACAGCTGGGTGCTCGCCGCCACCGCCGCGACCGGCGAGGCCCTCGCCCTGGCCAAGGGCCTCGGCGTGGACCCGCGGGACTTCTTCGGCCTCATCGCCGGCGGCCCGCTCGACATGGGGTATCTGCACGCCAAGGCCGCCCTGGTCCTGGAGGACCGGCTGTCCCCGGCCAGCTTCGCCGTCACCACCGCCGAGAAGGACGCCCGCCTGATCGTGCGGGCGGGACAGCGGCACGGCGTCCGTCTCGACGTGGCCGAGGCCGCCGCCGAGCGCTTCGGCCGCGCCGCGGCCCTCGGCCACGGGAACGAGGACATGGCCGCCGCGTACTTCGCGAGCTTCGGGGAGGGGGAGCACCCCTCCCCGTAGACCCGTGGAACCGCGTAGACCCGCACCCCCGGTGGACCCGGTCCCGTGGCCCCGTGGAACCCGTACGCCTCAGAGGGAGTTGTCCGGACCCCCCTGAGGTGTCGGTGCCGGAATCGGGCCCGCTCGGTCCAGCAGCCCCGTGCGGGCCGCGAGTGCCGCCGCTTCGAGGCGGGAGCCCACGCCCAGTTTCATCAGGACCCGCTGGACATGGGTGCGGGCCGTGGACGGCGCGATGCCCATGCCGGCCGCGATGAGCCGGGTGTCCTCGCCGTCGGCGACCCGCACCAGGACCTCCACCTCGCGGGGTGTCAGCATCTGGAGCAGCCGCTGGCCCTCGTCGTCGGGCTGGGCGGCGGGGTTGAGCAGTTCGCTGAAGGCCCCCTGGAGCAGTTGCGGGGCCACGGCCGCCTCGCCCGCCCTCGCCTTCATGATCGCGCGCTCGACGCCCTCTATGCGTTCGTCATGGCGTACGTAGCCGGAGGCGCCGGCGGCGAACGCGGCGGCGATCCCGCGCGGGTTCGGCACCGGGCCGAGAACCAGGACCGCCACCTGCGGGCGCTCCCGTTTGATCCGCACCACCGGGTCGAAGATCCCCGGTTCGGCGGGTGTCGCCGTACCGATCAGGCACACCTCGGGTGCGCGTGTGATCACCAGCTCCGCCGCCCCCGCGGCCGGCGCCGCCGCGGCGAGCACCCGGTGCCCCCGCAGTTTCAGTGCCGAGGCCAACGCCTCCGCGAGCAGTCGGTGGTCGTCGACCACCATGAGCCGCACTCCCATCAGGCAACCCCCCAGTCCCCCCAAGCATCCCCACTGGTTCCCCGTGGATTAGGAGCCCCCCGGCTCTCCATCCCCCGGAAGCTACACGCTTGTTCGACATTGCGCTTCCCCTACTGGAGAGAAGTGCCCCGGAATATCGAAATCCCTCCCAATAGGGAGTGATGAGGGGTACGCGTGCGGCCCCGCCCCTGAGCAGGGGCGGGGCCGCACGCGATGTTCCGGCCCGAACGAATTCATTCGGAAAACGATCACCGCATTCTTACGAAGATGACCGCCTTACTTCGTTCCGAAGGCGATCGCCAGATACGCCTTGTCGCTCGCGGAGGTCGCCGTGCGCGCGTAGACCTGCGACATGTACAGCCGGCCGTCGCTGTAGAGGATCTCGGCGTATTCCGGGAGCATGCCGGCCTCCGCGTCACGCGTCGACTGGGTCGACGGGTTCTCCATCAGCTTGGTCTCCTTGAAGGAGGTCCCGTCGATCGTGACGATCTGCCCGCCCTTGTCGTACGGCGGCGCCTTGTACGCGAGGACGTTGGTGCCGTCCATGCGCAGCGGGGTGATGGTGTAGCCGTTGCCCGCGTCGGCGCGCTGGCCGGTCTGCTTCCCGGTGGCGAGGTCGAAGGCCACGATCTCGTTGGTCCGGGTGTAGTCGCCGCTGCCGTCGTGCTCCTCCGTCGGGATGTACAGCTTGTCCTTGCCGACGGCGATCCCGGAGCAGTACTCGATCCTGGTGATGCCGTCGCAGCGGGCCGCGTACGTCTTGCCGGGCGCCGAGATCCTCGACCGCAGCGTGCCGGTCTTGTTGTCGACGGAGAAGAAGTCCGAGATGCCGCTGCCGTCACCGGCGGAGTCGCCGACGTCGGCGGCCACGACCAGCGGGTCGGTGGAGACGACGCTCGCGTACTCGATGCCGGGCGACATCTTGTACTCGGAGATCACCTTCCCGGACTTCGGGTCGATGGTCTGGATGTGCAACTGGCGCGTACTGCCGTACTCACCGCACTTGCGGACCGCGACCAGCTTGGCGCCGCCGCCGTAACCGGAGTCGTAGCAGCTGTCGCCCTGCTTCGGCGCCCACAGCGGCTTGCCGGTGGAGATGTCGAAGGCGCCGCCGCCGCTGGTGCTGCCCGCGGCGACCGTGTTCGCGCTGACCGTCACGTTGTCGAGGTTGATCGGTTCGTCCGCGGACTTGATCGTCCGGGTCCACAGCTTCTTGCCGGCGTCGAGGTCGAGGGCGGCGAGCTGGCTGCACCCGTGCGAGGGGTGCGCCTTGGTGGGCATGGCCGGCTCGTAGATGATCGCCGTGCGGTCGGCGTCCGTGGTGTGCCGGCTGGCCTGGCACACCGGGCCGGGGAGCTTGATCGTCCAGGTCTTGGCGCCGGAGTCCGGGTCGTAGCCGTTGATCTCGGCGATGCCGGTCTTGGCGTACACCTTGTCGGTGAGCCAGGAGCCGACCGTGGTCACGCTCGTGATGTCCTTGGCCACCGCCGGCGCGGGGATCTGGAACAGCGGCCTGGAGCCGGTGTCGGCCGGCACCTTCTCCTCGCCGTTGGAACCCGTGGTGCCGCCGCCCTTGCTGTCACCGCCCTTGCCGCCGCTCGATTCCGCGGAGTTGTTCTTGTCGCCCTTGCCCTTGGAGTGCTGGGCGTACAGGACGCCGCCGCCGACGATCAGCGCGACGGCCACCACGGCCGCCACGATGATGACCACCTGGCTGTTGAACCTCCGCCCGCCGCCGCCTCCTTGCGGCGCCTGCGGCTGCATCGGCATGGTCGGCGGCTGCGGGTAGCCGTACGGGGGCTGGGGCTGGCCCGGATAGCCGTAACCCTGCTGGACCGGCGGCTGGGGCTGGCCCGGGTAGCCGTAGCCCGGCTGGGCGGGGGGCGGCGTCTGACCCGGGTAGCCGTAGCCCGGCTGGGCCGGGGGCGGCGTCTGGGGGTAGCCGTACGGCTGCTGCGGCGCGGCCGCGGGCTGAGCGGTCTGCGGGGGCGGGGGCGTCTGCGGGTAGCCGTAGCCGGGGCCCGGGGCGGGCGGCGGCGGAGTCGGTGCGCCGAAGCCGCCCGGGACGGGGTTCTCCCCGCTCGAACTCGGCTGCGAGCTCGGGGAAGGGTCCTGCGGGGGGCCGAAGCCCTTCGGAGGCTCGTTCGGTGGTGGCGGGGGCGGCTGGCTCATGACGTGAGTACCTCGGAAGAAGAAGGGACGGCGGGCCTGTGCGCGTGCGGGGCGCGACGGAACGGGGTTCGGGCGTCGGTCACTTGCCGTAGGCCAGCATCAGCTTCTCCTTCGCCTGGTCATTGCCCGTCAGCCGGGTCGTGGAGATGTAGAAGCGCCCGTCCACGTAGTCGACGGCCTTCGAGAAGAAGCCGGCCTCGATGTTCGCGGTGCCCTGCGGGTTCTGGAGCAGCTTGGTGAGGGGGTGGCTGCCGCCGCCCGTCGGAACCGACACGATGCGGCCGCCGCCGTCGTACGACGCCTCGACGTAGGCGATGAGGTGGGTGCCGTCCGTCTTCATCGGCATCATCGCCGAGTCCGCCGGGGACTTGACGCGCCACTTCTCCTTGCCGGTCGCCAGGCTGAACGCGATGACCTCGTTGGGGCCGCTCTTCGCCTCCGTCGGCAGGTAGAGCGTGTCTGCGTCGGCGACGGCGCCGAAGCAGCCGGTCAGGTCGCGGTCGAGGATCGCGAGGCCGCACTCGGGCGCCACGCCGTCGTCACTCTTGAGCTGTGAGCGCAGTTCGCCGTTGTCCTTCAGCACGGCGACACTCGCCGTCTTCTTCGCCGCGTTGGTCAGGTAGAGCACGACCGGGTCCACGGAATAGGCGCGGTCGATCCGCCAGCCCTTGGGGATCTTCCTCGTCCACCGGGTCCTGCCGGTGGCCGGGTCCAGTTCCTGCACCTCGTCGTGCTCGGTGGTGCTGCCGGCCCCGCAGGCCGAGACGGCCAGCAGCTTGGAGCCGCCCGCGAACCCCGCCGGGTAGCAGCTCGCGCCGTACTTCTGCTTGTCCCAGAGCTTCCTGCCGCTGGAGACGTCGTAGCCCGTTCCCGACATCGAGCGGCCCACCGTCAACGTGTGCCCGGTGATGGACAGTTCGACCGAGATCGTGCTGTCGAACAGGGTGCCGTCCGCGACCTTGCCGCTCCAGCCCTTGGCGCCGGTGTTCAGGTCGACCTGCTGGAGCTGGTTGCACTTGGCGCTGCTGGCGGAGCCGCTCATGTAGGCGATGACGACCTTGTCGTCGGCCGTCTTCTGCGGGGTGACCGCGCAGATCTTCTGCGGGAACGTCAGCGCGGGCCAAGCGGGCTTGCCGTCCTCGACGTCGAACGCGAAGAGCTGCTTGTACGCCGCCTTCACCGCCGCCTTGCCGGTGATCCACTGGCCGGGGGCGTCGGCGCCCGAACCGGGCGCGTCGGGTGCCGTCTTGTACCAGAGCACCTTCGACTCGCCCGCCTTGCGGCCCGCGTTCAGGTCGTCGCTGTCCTGGCCGCCGTCGCCGCTGCCGTCGCCGGGGTTGACCGGGTCGGCCGACGCGGACGCCGTCGGGCCGTGGCTAGGGCTCTGCCGCGCGACGGGCTTCTTCCCGTCGTCACCACCGCCGGTGACGGCCCATACGGTGCCGCCGACGACGAGCAGTCCGGCCACGGCGGCCGCGATGACGAGCGCGGGCCTGCCCTTGAACGGGTTCTTCGAGCCGCCGCCGGGAGCGCCGGGCGGCGGGGTGCCGGGCGCACCCGGGTACGGCGCCTGGGGCGGATACCCGTATCCCGGCTGCTGTCCGTATCCGGGGGATCCGGGCGGGCCGTACGGACCCGGCTGCTGAGGCTGCCCGTACGGGCCCGTCGGCTGGGGCTGCCCGTACGGACCCGGTTGCTGGGGCTGCCCGTACGGACCCGTCGGCTGGGGCTGGCCGTAGGGGCCGGGCTGCTGGGGGTATCCGTAGCCGGGCTGCGGGGGTCCGGCGGGCGGCGCCTGCGGGGGCGCGGGCGCCTGGGGCGGCTGCGCGGGAGGAGGGGGCGCGCCCTGCGCGCGCGGGTCCTGCGGCGCGCCGGGCGGCGCGCCCTGGGGTGCGCCGAAGCCACCCTGCGACCGCGGGTCCTGCCCGGCCCCGCCCGTCGGCGGCTGATCCTGCGGTGCTCCGAAACCGCCCTGCGGCGGCTGATTCGGTGGCTGACTCATCAGCGCATCCCCCTCTTCACTGATGTGGCGCCCCACCGGCGGCGCTGGATTCGCGCCCTTTCCGGTGGTTCTCAGACTGTTCTCAGACCGCTCTTTCTATCACTTTGGGGGGCGTGCGCAGGGGGCCGGTGCGCGCCCTGTTCCCAAGGGAGGACCGGGCTGTGATGCCGTCGTTACGCGCCTTCACGTGCCCTTCACGCCAGGCGGGCAAGGGCGGTTCCCCGCGGCGAGACCGCCGCGACGGGGGCGCCTCCCTCAACTCCGGGGCGCCCGGCGGGAATCACGCGCCTGGCAACGGGCCGTGCGCGCCGCGCAGGCGCGCCTGCCCGCGATGCCTCCGTGCCTCTGGGAGCACCGCGGGTCGGACGAGGGGCGTGCGCCCCTCGGTGTCACGCGTCTTCCGCCAGCTCCAGCCAGCGCATTTCCAGTTCCTCGCGCTCCCCCGCCAACTCGCGCAGTTCGGCATCGAGTTGTGCGACCTTGCCGAAGTCGGTGGCGTTGTCGGCGATCTGGGCGTGCAGCTTCGTCTCCTTGTCGGAGATCTTGTCCAGCTGGCGCTCGATCTTCTGGAGTTCCTTCTTGGCGGCGCGGGCGTCGGCGGAGGAAGCTGCCTTGACCGGGGCCGGGGCGGCGGCGAGGACGGCGGCCGCGGCCACCTCCTCCATCTTCTTGCGCCGCTCCAGGTACTCGTCGATCCCGCGCGGGAGCATCCGCAGGGTGGCGTCGCCGAGGAGCGCGAACACGTTGTCCGTGGTGCGCTCGATGAAGAAGCGGTCGTGGGAGATCACGATCATGGAGCCGGGCCAGCCGTCGAGGAGGTCCTCAAGCTGGGTGAGGGTCTCGATGTCGAGGTCGTTCGTCGGCTCGTCGAGGAAGAGGACGTTGGGCTCGTCCATCAGCAGGCGCAGGATCTGGAGGCGCCGTCGCTCACCACCGCTGAGGTCGCCGACCGGCGTCCACTGCTTCTCCTTGTTGAAGCCGAACGTCTCGCAGAGCTGGCCCGCGGTCATCTCGCGCCCCTTGCCGAGGTCGACACGGTCGCGGACCGACTGGACGGCCTGGAGGACCCGCCAGGTGGGGTCGAGTTCGGCGACCTCCTGGGAGAGGTAGGCGAGCTTGACGGTCTTGCCGGTGACGATCCGGCCGGCGGCGGGCTGCTGATCGCCGTCGCTGCGGGCGGCCTCGGCCAGGGCCCGCAGCAGGGAGGTCTTGCCCGCGCCGTTCACGCCGACGAGACCGACGCGGTCGCCGGGGCCGAGCTGCCAGGTCAGGTGCTTGAGCAGCACCTTGGGACCGGCCTGCACGGTCACGTCCTCCAGTTCGAAGACGGTCCTGCCGAGCCGCGAGTTGGCGAACTTCATGAGCTCGCTCTTGTCGCGGGGCGGCGGCACATCGGCGATCAGCTCGTTGGCGGCCTCGACGCGGAAGCGCGGCTTGGAGGTACGGGCGGGCGCCCCGCGGCGCAGCCACGCCAGCTCCTTGCGGACCAGGTTCTGCCGCTTGACCTCTTCGGTCGCGGCGATGCGCTCACGCTCGGCCCGGGCGAACACGTAGTCGGAGTAGCCGCCCTCGTACTCGTACACCGCGCCCTTCTGCACGTCCCACATCTGGGTGCAGACCTGGTCGAGGAACCACCGGTCGTGCGTCACGCAGACGAGGGCGGAACGGCGCTCGCGCAGGTGCTTGGCGAGCCAGGCGATGCCCTCGACGTCCAGGTGGTTGGTGGGCTCGTCGAGGATGATCAGGTCCTGCTCCTCGATGAGCAGCTTCGCCAGCGCGATACGGCGCCGCTCACCACCGGAGAGCGGCGCGATCACGGTGTCGAGGCCCTGCGGGAACCCGGGCAGATCGAGACCGCCGAAGAGCCCCGTCAGTACGTCCCTGATCTTGGCGTTGCCCGCCCACTCGTGGTCGGCCATGTCACGGATGACCTCGTGGCGGACCGTGGCCGTGGGATCGAGCGAGTCGTGCTGGGTCAGCACGCCGACGTTCAGGCCGCCGGAGTGGGTGACACGGCCGGTGTCGGGCTCCTCCAGCTTGGCGAGCATGCGGATCAGGGTGGTCTTGCCGTCACCGTTCCGGCCGACCACGCCGATCCGGTCGCCCTCGCTGACGCCGAGGGAGACTCCGTCGAGCAGTGCACGGGTGCCGTACACCTTGCTGACGGACTCGACATTGACCAGGTTGACGGCCATTTCTCTCCTGAACAAGGGGGACGATCGACCCTCAAGGGTAGTCCGCGCGGTGCGGGCGCCGAGCCGTGCCGTACGCGGAGCCGTCCCCGCCCGGTGTCCGTGGCGGCCGGGCCCCGGTGTCCGTGGTGGCCCCGCCCCCGTGTCCGCGCCGGCCCGGCGGGCGTCAGAGCACCGTCGCGCCGGGCGCCGGGCTCTGAGTGACGCGTGCCGAACGACAGGTGCCCGACGAGAGCAGGGCCTCGGCGATCGTCCTCGCCGATCCGGCGTCCGGGGCGAGGAACGCCGTGGTCGGGCCCGAACCGGAGACGAGCGCGGCCAGGGCGCCGGCCGCGCGGCCGACGGCCAGGGTGTCGGCCAGGGCCGGGAAGAGGGAGAGGGCCGCGGGCTGGAGGTCGTTGGAGACGGTGCGCGCGAGAGCGCCCGCGTCCCCCTTCGCCAGCGCGTCCAGCAGGTCCTGCGAGGCGACCGGCTCGGGAACCCGCACGCCCTCGTTCAACCGGTCGAACTCACGGAAGACCGCCGGGGTCGACAGTCCGCGTTCGGCCATCGCGAACACCCAGTGGAAGGTCCCGCCGACCTCCAGGACCCGCAACTGCTCGCCCCGCCCGACACCGAGCGCCGCGCCACCCACCAGGGAGAACGGCACGTCGCTTCCCAACTCGGCGCAGATCTCCAGGAGTTCGCCGCGCGAGGCGTTCGTGCCCCACAGCGCGTCGCAGGCGAGCAGCGCTCCGGCTCCGTCCGCGCTGCCGCCGGCCATGCCCCCGGCGACGGGGATGTCCTTGGCGATGTGGAGGTGGACGGCGGGGTCGATGCCGTACCGGCGGGCGAGTTCGAGGGCCGCGCGGGCCGCGAGGTTGGTCCGGTCGAGGGGCACCTGGCCGGCGTCCGGGCCCGCGCAGGTGACGCGCAGCTCGTCGGCGGGGGTGACGGTCACCTCGTCGTGGAGACCGACCGCGAGGAACACGTTGGCCAGGCCGTGGAAGCCGTCGGGGCGTGCGCCGCCGACCGCGAGCTGGACGTTGACCTTGGCAGGGACGCGTACCGTCACCGTCTCCGTCACGGCTGGGTCGACTCCTCGTTCTCGGCGTGCTCGGCGTGCTCGGCTTCCTCGGGGCGGTAGCGGCGGGCGTTCCTGGTGTCCGCGCCGCTCGCATCGCCCCGGTTCTCCGCGATCCGGGCGAACTCCTCGACCGTCAGGGACTCGCCGCGGGCCTGCGGAGAGACACCGGCGGCGACGAGCGCGGCCTCGGCGGCGGGGGCCGAACCGGCCCATCCGGCGAGGGCGGCGCGCAGGGTCTTGCGGCGCTGCGCGAAGGCCGCGTCCACGGCCGCGAACACGTCGCTCTTCCGGGCGGTCGTGGAGATCGGCTCGGCACGCCGGGTCAGCGACACGAGCCCGCTGTCGACGTTGGGCGCCGGCCAGAAGACATTGCGCCCGATGGACCCCGCCCGCCTCACCTCGGCGTACCAGTTCGCCTTCACGGACGGAACGCCGTACACCTTCGAACCGGGCGGGGCGGCGAGCCGGTCCGCGACCTCCGCCTGGACCATCACGAGGGTGCGCTCGATGGTCGGGAAGGTGTCCAGCATGTGCAGCAGGACGGGCACGGCGACGTTGTACGGGAGGTTCGCGACCAGCGCGGTCGGCGGCGGGCCCGGAAGCTCCCGGACCTGCATGGCGTCCGAGTGCACCAGCGCGAACCGGTCGGCCCGCTCCGGCATGCGCGCCGCCACGGTCGCCGGGAGCGCGCCCGCGAGGATGTCGTCGATCTCGACGGCGACGACCCGGTCCGCCGTCTCCAGCAGGCCGAGCGTCAGCGAACCGAGGCCGGGACCCACCTCCACGACCACGTCGTCGGGCCGCACCTGGGCGGTCCGCACGATGCGGCGCACCGTGTTCGCGTCGATGACGAAGTTCTGGCCGCGCTGCTTGGTGGGCCGCACGCCGAGGGCTGCCGCGAGTTCGCGGATCTCGGCGGGGCCCAGGAGGGCGTCGGAGGTGGGGCTGGTCACGAGCCAAGGGTACGGGGGGTCCGGCCTCAGCCGTGCAGCCGTGGCCCGCAGTGCGGCCAGGGACTCGTCCCCCGGCGCGCGTACAGCTTCTTCGCGCGCTGGGTCTGCTCCGCGGCCGGGGCGTCCTGGGGGCGCCCGCTGCCGCCGAGGGTGTGCCAGGTGTGGGCGTCGAACTGGTAGAGACCGCCGTACGTGCCGGACGGGTCCACCGCGCCGGGCCGGCCGCCGGACTCGCACGCGGCGAGGCCGGACCAGTTCAGGTGGTCGACGCCCCCGGCGGACGGGGGATGCGGCTTCGTCCCGACCCTGACGAGCTGGGCCTGCGGCCGGCTCACCACTTCGGACCCGACGAGGCGCGGCCGCTGCCGGACGCCGTTGACGGTGCGCAGCGTGTAGGTGATGCGCCGCGCACCGAAGCTGCCGGGGCGCTCGACGACCTCGGTGCCCTTGAACAGCGAGGAGTCCTCCGCCCGCAGCACCTCGTACGGGATCGGTACCTCGCGGACCTCCCTGGATCCGGTGACCCGCAGGACGGTGACCGTCTGCCCGTCCCGCGGGAAGCTCGCGGCCGGCACGGAGGTCATGTCCTGGCCGTGCAGGGTGATCCCCGCCTCCTCGACGGCCTCCCGCACGCTCGCGGCGTTGGTGCGGATCGTCCGGGCCCGGCCGTCGGCCATGATCGTGACCGCGCGTTCGGTCCGGACGTCGAGCGCGAGGCCCGCGTGGCCGATGCGCCGGGAGCGTGACGTCGACACGTACGCGCCCTCGGCGCGCACCCCCAGCTGGCTGAGCGCCCCTTCCACGGTGTGCGCCGTCGTCCACACCCTGCGCCACTCACCGTCGAGGGTGAGATGCACCGGGCGCCCGTGGCTCACCGCGACCTCGTCCCCGCTGCTCAGGGTCGTGCCGGGAGCGGGCGCCACCACGTCGTGCGCGCCGACTTTCACGCCTTCGTCGGCGAGCAGTTCCGTCACGTCGTCCGCGAACGTGTGCAGTGTGCGCGGTCTGCCGTCCACGCTGAGTTCGATCGCCTTGTCGCTGGCGACGAACGCCGAGGTGCCACCGGCCAGGAAGGCGACGACCAGTGCCTGCGGGAGCAGCCGGCGCAGGGTTTCGGGGCGCTCGACGGCTCGTTTGCGCCGGGCCGCGCGGCGCGCCTCGGCCCGCCCGCCCGTGCCGGGCCCCGCGTCCCGCCGGTCGCCGCCCCCGAAGCCGTCCGGCCCGCCCGCGCCGCCCCCCGCGGAGGGCACGGAGACCAGCGTGTCGGCCTGCCGGCGCGGCAGCCGGGGTTCGGTCGGCGCGTCGGACGCGACGCGCACACGGGGCACGCCGAACGTGCCGGGTGTTCCGGGCACGCCTGGCATGCCGGGTGCGCCGGCCGTCCCTCCCGGTGCACTGGACGGGCTGGACGCGCTGGGCGTACCCGGGGCGCCGGGTGCTCCCGGCGGGGCGGGCGGGTTCGGCACCGTGGGTCCGGTAAGGCGCGTCCCGTAGGCCGGGCGGTAGGGATCCGGGGCGCCCTGACCGTACGGCTCGTGGCGCGGGCTCTCCCCGTAGCCGTAATGGCCCGCGTAGCCGTAGTACGCCTCATGGCCGGAGTACGCCTCGTAGCCCGAACGGGCCGAGTAGGCCGGGTGGCCGGGGTACCCCTCGTAGCCGGGGGGCCGCCCGTGACCGGCGTACTCCCCGTCACCGGCGTACTCCCCGTGGCCGGGGCCGGGCACGACGGGCGCGCCGGGCACGTGGGGCGCACCGAGCGGGTCCCCCGCGGCGGGTGCCCCGGGCGTGCCGGGCGCGGGGGCCACGGCGGTCGCGCCGGTGACACCGATGACGACGGTGGTCGCCTCGGCGCCACCGGTCGGTCCATACGTCTCGTACTGCTCGTACCGCGAGCTGCTCACGACGACACGCTCCAGGGTCCGGATCGGGCGACCAGAACCTAGCGGAGCGGTCGTCACTCTCCCAAGCAACGCGACTACGCTGTGTCGCGACACTCCCTCGCGGAAGACCCGTGTCCGGCCGGGGAAAACCCCGGGAAGCGTTATAGGTCAGTAATCGAACGCCCGCGCGGTGTTGGCGGAGATCGAGGTCGCCAGCGTGTCCTCGTCGATCCCCCGCACCGCGGCCATGGCGCGCACCGTGACCGGAATGAGATACGGCGCGTTGGGCCGTCCGCGGTACGGCGCGGGGGTCAGGAAGGGCGCGTCGGTCTCCACGAGGACGAGTTCGAGCGGGGCCACGGCCAGCGCGTCGCGCAGCGGCTGGGCGTTCTTGAAGGTCATGTTGCCGGCGAAGGACATGAAGTAGCCGGCGCGGGCGCAGACCGCGGCCATGTCGGCGTCGCCGGAGTAGCAGTGGAACACGGTCCGGTCCGGGGCGCCTTCCTCCTCCAGGACGCGCAGGACGTCGGCGTGGGCGTCGCGGTCGTGGATGACCAGGGCCTTGCCGTGCCGCTTGGCGATCTCGATGTGGGCGCGGAAGGAGCGCTCCTGCGCCTCCTTGCCCTCGGGCCCGGTGCGGAAGAAGTCGAGTCCGGTCTCACCGACGCCCTTGACGTGCGGGAGGGCGGCGAGAGCGTCGATCTCCGCGAGCGCCTCGTCCAGCGCGGCGTCGCCGCCCGGCCCACGGGAGCCCTGCCGGGACCAGCCGTCGGGATCGCCGAGCACGATACGGGGCGCTTCGTTGGGGTGCAGGGCGACGGTGGCGTGGACGGCGTCGTACGCGGCCGCCGTCTCCGCCGCCCAGCGGGAGCCCTTCACGTCGCAGCCCACCTGGACGACCGTCGTCACTCCGACGGACGCGGCCTTGGCGAGGGCCTCCTCGACCGTGCCGGACTGCATGTCGAGGTGGGTGTGCGAGTCGGCCACGGGAACGCGCAGGGGCTCGGGGAGCGGAGGCGCGGCGTTCTTGTCGGGGGCGGCTGAAGCGGAGGAAGGCATGCCCCGATCCTACGAAGGGGGCATGCCCGGCCTCACCCCGCGGGGAGCCGGGAGGCCGTCCCGTGGGCCCCGCCCGGCACGGTCAGCCCGCCCGCCGGTGCTGGAACGGGTGCAGCAGGTCCGACAGATGCCAGTGGTGCGGTTCCTTCGGGGCGTCGGAGGACCCGGCCGGCGTCTCCCCCTCCGGGCCGTCCTCGGGCTGTCGCGGCACCGGACGGTGCGGGCGGTGCGGGCGGTGCGGGCGGTGCGTCATCGAGTGCATGGAGTCGAGGACGGAGGACACCTGACCGGCGCGCATGATGCGCACCACGTGGCTGTCGCAGTTCAGACAGGTGGGCCGGCTGAGAGGCGACGGCACGACGTGCCCGTTCGCCACGTACATCACGAACTCGGCGCCTTCCGCGTCGCGGTGATGCTCAATCTCGTAGGACTGTTCCCAGCCGTGCCCGCAGCGCATGCAGGCGAAGGAATACGATTCGTGAACGACTGCCGTCGCCGTGCCGCGATGCCCGGTCTGTTCGGTGACCTGACCAGCGGCGATACCGCCGGTCCGTCCTGCCATCTCACTCATGCCAGCTCCTCTTGTCCGCTGGACAAGCACCTCCGTCGACGGAATTCCCCCTGAATTCCGTCGATTCGCCGAAGGCGAGGGACGGGTACGTCCCTAAGTCCAGTGGACGCCTCTCCCGGCGCGAACGCATCCGGCCTGTCGAGTGTTGGAGGCGTCTTGGCCTTTCCTTGTCGGAAGGGTCCTGTTACGCGGCCTGATCTTTGCCTTTCGCCTTGGTCCTTTGCCCTTCTATGGGCCGCTTCGCGCCGCGTTCTTCGCCGCGACGACCGCGTCGAAGACGTCACGCTTGGGAATTCCGGCCTCCGCGGCGACGGCGGCGATGGCCTCCTTGCGCCGCTCCCCCGCCTCCTCGCGCACCTGCACCCTGCGCACGAGCTCGGCGGCGTCCAGTTCCTCGGCGCCCCGGTCGGGGGCACCCTCGACGACGACGGTGATCTCGCCGCGGACACCCTCGGCCGCCCAGGCGGCCAGTTCGCCGAGCGGGCCGCGCTTGACCTCCTCGTACGTCTTGGTCAGCTCGCGGCAGACGGCGGCGCGGCGCTGGGTGCCGAAGACCTCCGCCATGGCGGCGAGGGTGTCGTCGAGCCGGTGGGGCGCTTCGAAGTAGACGAGCGTCCGGCGCTCCTCGGCGACCTCCCGGAGCCGGGACAGCCGCTCGCCCGCCTTCCTGGGCAGGAAGCCCTCGAAGCAGAAGCGGTCGACGGGCAGACCGGACAGGGCGAGCGCGGTCAGCACGGCGGACGGGCCGGGTACCGCGGTGACCTTGATGTCCTTCTCGACCGCGGCCGCGACCAGCCGGTACCCGGGGTCCGACACGGACGGCATCCCGGCGTCGGTCACGAGCAGGACGCGCGCCCCGCCGACGAGCGCCTCGACGAGTTCCGGGGTCCGGGCGGCCTCGTTGCCCTCGAAGTACGACACGACACGCCCTGTCGTCTGGATGCCCAGGGCCTGGGTGAGCCGGCGCAGCCTGCGGGTGTCCTCCGCGGCGACGACATCGGCCCCGGTCAGTTCCGCGGCGAGCCGTGGCGGCGCGTCGGAGATGTCGCCGATGGGAGTGCCTGCCAACACAAGGATTCCTGTCACGGTTCCATCCTCGCAGGGGCACGGCCCGACAAGCCCATCCGACCGGAAGGGGCCCATGCACGGGACTCCCACAGACCTGTTCCCTACGATGGCGCGGTGACCAGTACCGCGTCCTCCACGGACACCCGGCAGGGCCAGGCCGCCGACATGCAGCGGCCGTCGTGGCAGCAGCGGCTGCGCCGATTCGGCTACACGGCGCCGCCCAGAAGTGATGTGCGCGACCGGCTCGTGCCGCCGTACGCCGAGCCAGGCCCCGGGATCTGGGCCGCGCTCGGGCTGCGTCAGGAGGTCGCCAACCGTTTCAACCGCTGGTCAGGGTGGGTGGGACCGCTTCTGGTGACCCTGCTCGCCGGGCTGCTGCGGTTCTGGAACCTGGGCAGTCCGAAGGCGGTGATATTCGACGAGACGTACTACGCGAAGGACGCCTGGGCGCTCATCCATCGTGGTTACGAGGTCAACTGGACCAAGGACGCCAACGATCTGATCCTCCAGAACAACGGGCATGTGCGGGTCCCGAGCGACGCCGCCTATGTCGTGCACCCGCCGGTCGGCAAGTACGTCATCGGGCTGGGCGAGTGGATGTTCGGGTTCAACCCGTTCGGCTGGCGCTTCATGACGGCGCTGCTCGGCACGCTGTCGGTGCTGCTGCTGTGCCGGATCGGACGGCGGCTGTTCCGTTCGACGTTCCTCGGCTGCCTCGCCGGCACGCTGATGGCGGTGGACGGTCTGCACTTCGTGATGAGCCGCACCTCGCTGCTCGACGGTGTGCTGATGTTCTTCGTGCTGGCGGCCTTCGGCTGCCTGGTCATCGACCGCGACAAGGCTCGGGCGAGACTGGCGGCGGCGCTGCCCACCGACGAGGACGGTGTCGTCCGCCCCGACGCGCACATCGCCGAGACGACCCGGCTGGGCTGGCGGCCCTGGCGCTGGACTGCGGGCCTGATGCTGGGCCTGGCCATCGGCACCAAGTGGAACGGGCTGTACGTCCTCGCCGCGTTCTGTGTGATGGCGGTCCTGTGGGACGTGGCCTCGCGCCGGGTCGCGGGCGCCCGGGAGCCCTATGTGGCGGTGCTCAAGCACGACCTGGGCCTGGCGTTCCTGGCGACGGTCCCGGTCGCCGTGGCCGTCTACCTGATCTCCTGGACCGGCTGGATCCTGTCGCCGGACAACGGCAAGGGCGGCTACTTCCGCAACTGGGCCGTGACCGACGGCAAGGGGGGCAACTGGACCTTCCTCCCGGACTGGCTGCGCAGCCTGTGGCACTACGAGCACGAGGTCTACAAGTTCCACGTCGGGCTGGTGTCGCCGCACACCTACCAGTCCAACCCGTGGAGCTGGCTCGTCCTCGGCCGCCCGGTCTCGTACTTCTACGAGTCCCCGCTGCCCGGCAAGGACGGCTGCCCCGCCGACGCGGGCGACAAGTGCGCCCGTGAGGTGCTGGCGCTCGGCACGCCCCTGCTGTGGTGGGCCGCCTGCTTCGCCCTCGCCTACGTGCTGTGGCGCTGGGCGTTCCGCCGCGACTGGCGGGCCGGCGCCATCGCCTGCGGCGTCGCGGCCGGCTACCTCCCCTGGTTCCACTACCAGGAGCGCACGATCTTCTTCTTCTACGCCGTCGTCTTCGTGCCGTTCCTGTGTCTCGCCGTCACGATGATGATCGCCGCGATCCTCGGCCCACCAGGCGCCGGAGAACGCCGCCGCGTGATCGGCGCGGCCGGAGCGGGCGTCCTGGTCCTCCTGATCGTCTGGAACTTCATCTACTTCTGGCCCCTGTACACGGGCACGGCGATCCCGATCGAACAGTGGCGGTCCCGGATGTGGCTGGACACCTGGGTCTAGCCGGGCGAATACACCGAGAGGGCGCGGCGGACCGCCGCGCCCTCTCGGTCGTCATGGGTCGTCACCGGCCCCCCGGACGGCCGGGGCGGTCACTGGGAGTTGTACGCCTTGACGCTGACCGCGGAGCCGGAGTACCTGGCCACCGCGCGGGTGGCGTCGCCGGTTACCTTGACGACGGTCGAACCGTGAGCCGGGACGCGGACCAGCGCTCCGATGGGGGTCACTGAGATCACTTGCTGTGTATCCCCCTGGGCCGGCTCGTCGTAGGCGATGTAGGCGACGCGGGCCGAAACCGGGAAGTCGTCGGTGTTCGTGACCCGCACGGCGGCGAAGCGGGAGAATCTGCTGACGGCGTGGCCGGCGGCGTCCAGGGGCCGGACACCCACCGCGTGGAGGCTGCCCCGGTTCTCAGCGGTGGTCACGCGGGTGACGGTGACGCGAACGTCGTAGACCTGGTGCTCGCCGGGCCCCGAGAAGCGCAGGATGTCGTAACCCCACCCGTAGGAGACCACCAGCCCGCCGCGGTCGCTGCCGAAGACGGTTCGGACCCGCACGCCCGGCAGCCGGTGATGGTGCCGGTCGAGCGCGGTGAACGCCAGTACAGGGACGATCGAGTACGGTTCGGCGTTGCTGATGGCCAGGGTCTGGTCGATCACTCCGGCGCCGATCTGCCGGTGATACGTGAACGTCAGCGAATTCCTGACAGCCGCGTCCTCGTCCTCCCTTCCGCCCTCCGCGGGACGGCACCCGACGATCAGCAGCATCGCTGACGCCGCCCAGACCCACGCCACAACCCGTCTTCGTCCCACGTCGCCCCTCCGCAGCCCGCGTCCGCACCCCCCGTACCCCCGGAGCGCCGTCGGAGCCTAGCCCGGCCCGGCGGCAGAAGTGATCATGAGTTGGCAAAAGAGGCAAGCGGCTCCGCTCGCACAACTCTGCCGCTAGAGCTGGGGAGTTGGCATCCATGAACATCGTTCACGGACATGGCTCGTCGCCTGGGGCTAACAATTCGGCGAAGGTCTGCACCACGAGCCCCACCCGCGCCTAGAGTGCAGGATGAACCGGCTTTTCTGAACGCGTTCAGAAGTTCGGAGGAGGGTTCACGGGGAGGGATTCGCGCGATGCGCAAGGGGGCCAGGGCCGCCGTCATAGGCGGCGTGTTCGCGGTGATGGTGGGCGGCGCCGGGTACGGCGCCTACAACGTGGTGACCTCGATCAGCGGAGGCGGCGGGAGCGGCGGCACCGGTCCCGCCCCGGTGAAGACCGGACCGCCGAGCGGTGCCGAGGTCAAGGAGACCAGCCGCGCGTTCTTCGCGGCCTGGGAGAAGGGCGACGCGGCCAAGGCCGCGGCGTACACCAACTACGCGACGAACGCCGAGGGGCTGCTCGCCGGCTACCACGACGACGCGCATCTGACCGACGTGAGGATCACGCCGGGCGCGCAGTCCGGGGCGACCGTGCCGTTCTCCGTCAAGGCGACGGTGTCCTACGACGGGAAGAGCAAGCCGTTCGCGTACGACTCCGAGCTGACCGTCGTCCGCGGGGAGACCACCGGGAAGGCGCTGGTCGACTGGAAGCCGTCCGTCGTCCACCCGGACCTGAAGGACGGGGACACCCTGGTCACGGGCGAATCGGCGAGCCCGGCGATCGAGGCCGTGGACCGGAACAACGTTGTCCTGACGAAGGAGAAGTACCCGTCCCTGGGGCCGATCCTGGACGCGCTCCGCGAGAAGTACGGCGACACGGCCGGCGGCACGCCCGGCATCGAGCTGTCGATCCGGCACGGCGGCGAGGACAGCGGCGACACGACGCTGGTCACCCTCGCGAAGGGGCGGGCGGGCAAGGTCCGTACGACGCTCAGCGCGAGTGCGCAGGCCGCCGCGGAGAAGGCGGTCACGCGGTACGCCGAGTCCTCCGTGGTGGCGGTGAAGCCGAGCACCGGCGAGGTGCTGGCCGTCGCCAACCACCGCGCGGACGGCTTCAACGCGGCCTTCCTCGGCAAGCTCGCCCCCGGCTCCACGATGAAGATCATCAGCGCGGCGACCCTCATCGACAACGGCATCACGACGGCCGGCGGGCCCGCGACCTGTCCGCCCACCGCGACCTGGCAGAGCCAGACCTTCCACAACCTCGTGGGCATGAAGCCGCAGCTGGACGCCACGCTCTCCGACAGCTTCGCGCGCTCGTGCAACACCGCTTTCGTGAAGTACGCGGACGATGTGAAGGTCGACTCGCTGACCAACGAGGCCCAGCAGCGCTTCGGACTCGGGCAGAACAACTGGAAGACCGGCATCGAGTCGTTCGACGGCTCGGTACCCGCCTCCGGCGGCCCGGACACCGCGGCCAACATGATCGGCCAGGGCCAGGTCCAGATGAGCCCGCTGAACATGGCGTCGGTGACGGCCACCGCGATGACCGGCGTCTTCCGGCAGCCGGTCATCGTGCCGCGCGCCCTCGACGACCGTGAACTGGCCACCGCCAAGGGCCTGTCCAGCGGTACGGTCGCGCAACTGCGCTCGATGATGAACCGTACGGCCGTCAGCGGTACCGCGGCCCAGGTGATGGCCGGGCTCGGCGGCAGCGTCGGAGCCAAGACCGGCTCCGCCGAGGTCGACGGCCAGGCCAAGTCGAACAGCTGGTTCACCGGCTACCGGAACGACATGGCGGCCGCCGCCATGACCCAGGAGGGCGGTCACGGCGGAGAGGCTGCCGGACCGATCGTCGCAGCTGTGCTACGAACAGGCGGCTGAAGTCGCTCCTCACAGAACGGGACCCTAGGGTGGGGCCTCTCGTTGAGGAGCGAGGGACGCGGGAGCACCACGGGGCACCAGGGGACGGCGGAGGACGGAAAGCTGTGGGCAAGAGAAGACGCGTCGCCGAGCGACGGAAGACGAAGCAGCCCGCCGTACTCGGCGGGGTGATCGCCGTGGCCGTCGTCGGCGGGGCATTCGGCGCCTACAGCCTCTACGGCAGCGGCGCGGCGGCCGAGGACGGGATCACGGCCACCACCCGCAAGGCCGTCAGGACGGGACCGCTGTCCGCGGCCGAGGTCAGCATGGCGTCCACCGCCTTCCTGACCGCCTGGCAGAGCGGCGACGTCACCCGGGCGGCCGCGGCGACCGACGACACGGCCGCCGCCACGACCCTGCTGACGGGCTTCGGCAAGGACGCCCACATCAGCGCCGTGACCCTGACCCGCGGCAGGCCCTCCGGCGCCGACGTCCCCTTCAGCGTCAAGGCGACCGTCACCTACAAGGGCAGGACGAAGCCGCTGGCGTACACGTCGAAGATGACGGTCGTGCGCCGGGCCGAGGACGGTGCGGCCCTGGTCGGCTGGAAGGCCTCGGTCGTCCACCCGGACCTCCAGGACGGCGACCGGCTGGTGACCGGCGAGTCCGGCACGCCGCCCATCACCGCCCTCGACCGTCACGGCGGTGAGCTGACCGCCGCCAAGTACCCCTCCCTGGGCACGGTCCTCGACGGGCTGCGCGAGAAGTACGGCAAGACGGCCGGCGGCAAGGCGGGCATCGAGCTGCGCGTGGTCCGCAAGGCCGCGGCGAAGGGCGCCCAGAAGATCCCCGACAAGACCCTGCTGGCGCTCAGCGCGGGCACGCCGGGCACCGTGAAGACGACGCTCAGCCCGGTCCTCCAGGCGGACGCGGAGCGCCTGGTGGCCGCCAAGCCCAAGGCGTCGGTGGTCCTGATGCGCCCCTCGACGGGCGAGATCCTCGCCGTCGCGAACACGAGCCACGGCTTCAACACCGCCTTCCAGGGCTCCCTGGCGCCCGGCTCCACTATGAAGGTCATCACGGCGTCGATGCTCTTCGAGAAGGGCCTGGCCTCCCCCGACAAGCCGCACCCCTGCCCCAAGACGGCGACGTACGGCGGCTGGAAGTTCCACAACGACGACGACTTCGAGATCAAGAACGGCACGTTCAAGGCGAGCTTCGCGCGCTCCTGCAACACGGCCTTCATCACGCAGGCGAAGAAGCTGCAGAACGACGACCTGACCAAGCAGGCCCAGCAGGTCTTCGGGCTGAGCCGGAACAACTGGGCCATCGGCGTTCCGTCCTTCGACGGTTCGGTGCCGGTGCAGAGCGCCGCGCAGATGGCCGCGTCGCTGATGGGCCAGGGCGGGGTCCGCATGAACCCGCTGAACATGGCGTCCGTCGCCTCCACGGTCCAGTCCGGCAGCTTCCACCAGCCGTACCTGGTCGACCCGTCGGTCGACCACCGCACGCTGGCCACGGCGTCCCGCACCCTGTCCGCGACCACGCTCGCCCAGTTGCGCGAGGTCATGCAGTACACGGCCGCCGCCGGCACCGCCGCCGAGGCCATGGCCGGCCTCGGCCCCGACTACGGCGCCAAGACCGGCTCCGCCGAGGTCGACAACCAGGAGCAGCCCAACGGCTGGTTCACGGCGTGGAAGGGTGACCTGGCGGGCGCGGGCGTCGTCCAGGAGGGCGGCCACGGCGGCACCACGGCGGGCCCGATCGTGGCAGCCCTCCTGAAGGCCGGCAGCAGCGGCTGACACCCGTTCTGCGGAGCCGGGAGGTTCGGATCCTCCGGGGCACCTGCCGCGCCGGGGTGCAACTGCCCCGGGGCGGACGGGATTCGGGGAGAGCGGCGATGTCAGTGGGGTCTTCTACGCTCCCGCGCATGACGACGTTCCCGCTTCCCGAAGGCCTGCCCTCCGGCCGCGGCGTGCCCGCCGGCTCACCGGTCATGTGGTACGCCGACAAGATGCCGTACGCCCCGCTGCTCGACGTGTGGACCCGCGCCCAGCGGCAACAGGACGCAACCGGCCTCAGACCGATCCTTTGCTACGCGGACGACGACCACCCCGACTCCCTCGACCTCGCCGAGACAGCCGCCGTCGACCTCGAAGCCGAGTTGGAGCGGGGGTGGCTCGAAGACCGCCGTCGCCGGCTCGCCCGGCGGGCCGAGCCCTCCGCTCCGCCGGAGATCCCCGAGGATCTCGCGGAGTTCATCGAGCCCTGGGAGGACGACCCGGGCCCGCCGTTCGACCGGTGGCCGGGACTGGCCCCCGCCACCCTCCCCGCCTCGGGCGTCGACCCGGACGAGGCCGCCCGGGCGGCGATCTTCGCCCACCTCATGCACGAGGGAGAGCCGGGAATCTCCCTCGGCCTGGTGAAGGCCGCGCGCAGCGCCGACATCCCCGCCGTCATCGGCTGGCGCGCCGAGGCGCACCTCTCCCTGCTCTGCGCGCTGCTGCGCAGTTGGGAGGACCGTTTCGGGGCGCGCGTCGTCGCCGCGTTCGGATCGACGCTGTACGTCTCCGTCGCGAGCCCGCCGCGCGACGAGCGGCAGGCGGCGCACGTCGCCCTCGAACACCTTCTGACCACGGCCGACAACATCGTCGACGACCCGCCGACGCCGTTCCCGCGCTATGCGGCGTCCCTCGTCGACGCCCCGCTCTGGCGTTTCTGGTGGGACTGAGCCGAGAGCCACGCGGCCTGCCGGGGCCCGGTCGCGTGGACCGTACACGGACCGCTAGCGTGCCGTGCATGAACGCCACCGATGAGAACGCCGCCGAGGGCCGGTCCCCCGTCGTGAACGACACCGATCCCCGGTTCGCCGAAGCCCTTCGGGAACTGGGGCTCGACGAGGTGATCGGCCGGGTCCGGCGCTTCCCCGACACGGCCCGCACCACCGCCGAGGCCGCCGCGGCGATCGGCTGCGAGCCGAGCCAGATCTGCAAATCGCTGTTCTTCGCGGCGGACGGGGTCCCGGTACTGGTGCTCCTGGACGGCTCGGCGCACGTCGGCATGGAGCTCGTACGGCGGGAGCTGGGCGCCGAGAAGCTCACCCGGGCCGGGGCCCATCTCGTACGGGAGTCGACCGGATACGGGCCCGGCGCCGTGCCGCCGTTCGGGCACCGTACGAAGACCCGTGTCCTGGTGGACCGTTCACTGCTCGGCCACGACACGGTGTGGGCCTCGGCGGGCACCCCTTTCACCGTCTTCCCGATGGACCCGAAGAGCCTGATCGCCCACGCGGACGGCACGCTGGTGGATGTGCGCGACCCGATCGGGTGACACCGCTCGTCACCGCGGCCGTGCCGCTCGCCGCGGTCGCCCACCCCGGCTGGAACGCGCCCGCGCCCGCGCACCGCGTCGAGGACAAGTTCGTCGTCTCACGCTGATCGCCGGCGGTGGCATGCCGATCGGCCTGGTCATGGAGCCGTTCGTGGCGCTCCCGGCGTCTGGGCGTATCTGATCGTCTCGGCTCTCGTTCACATGACGCCCGGGTGGGGGGCGTGCCGCCGGGCGGTCAGGGCCAGAACGCCTTCGCCATCACCTTCGGCGGCCGCCTCTCAGCGGCCCGTCAGTGACCCCAACTACCCCCGGACGCCACACTCGTTCGGCAGTCCCCCCGCCTCGGCATCACCCTGACGCCGAACACGCAAGACAGCGAGTTGACGGCCCGCAAGCCCCAACTCTCGCTCCAGGCAATGGGGTTGATGCGGCGGTGCGCCGCGCCGGGGCCTCGTCCGCGGTGCATCCATACCGTATGCCGAATGGCAAAGCGTCCTTCCGTAGCGCCAGTTGGCGTCTACACCGAGCCCGGCTCCTCCGTAGGGCACGTACGACCTTCGTGTGCCGACCGCCAGACGCTACTGCTAGTGTTCATCCAGTCACGCTAGGCAACTAGCCATCATGTGCAAGTACTGGAGAACCGAGGGTTCCATGCGTAAGTTTCAGCAGGTCGTGATCGCAGCAGTGGCGGCGGCCGGCGGCCTGTCCGCCGCCTGTGCCGGAACGGCTGTCGCCGACAGCCATGACAACGGACCGCGGGCGGTGGACGTTTACCGCCCCTACCAGGAATGCAGCCCGCAGACGGTGGCGGAGAACGACATCCCGATCGGAGTGCTCGGTTTGGGTCAGACCCTGGACACCACCTGCGGCCAGCACAACCGCGCTTTCACCGGCTGAGGTCAGCGACGTCAGCATCGCGACAGTCGGTACAGGATCCCTTCGGGTGAAACCCGAAGGGATCGAATGCCGGCAGCCGGCAGCTCGATCTCAGCGCGAGCCGGCCGGATGAAGGACGAGGACCGCTCGGGCGAGGCCGGTGACCCCGGCCGTCGAGCAGCGGAGCTTGCGGAGAGGCAAGCCAGGACTTGCGGGTGGCGATGACTCGTTCGACCAGCGCCCGGACCTCGCGCGGGACCGGTTGACGGCCCGCCGACCGACCGAGAGCGCGTCCCATCGGCCACGGCAAGGGAGATGGACGAGCCACCCGCACCGCGGTAGCCCGTGTCCGACCGGCAGGTGATGTCGGCCTCGGCGAGGGCGTCGGCGATGTCGTGCTCGCATACCGCCCCAGCGTCATGGACGGCGTCGGCCAGGGCCGGTGAAGCACCGGAGGAGACGGCCTTTCGGGTCGGTCACACCCTGCGCGTTCACCATCACCAGCAGCTTCACCCGCCTGCCGGGCCAACCGGTCCAGCCGACGCGGAGTTGGAAAAGGCCCAGTGTCGCGGACCACGCCTGCGGCGCGGCCGATCGCGAGGGAGCGGCGCCCCGGGCGCCCGTACAAAGGACACGAGTCATATGTTCAGCAGGAAAAAGATCGCGGCCCTCTCGGGGCTCATCGGCGGACTCGCCCTGACGTCCATGGGCATCACCCATGCGCACGCCGCGGGAGGCCCGACAAATTGCACTCGGAGCCCCCAGGGGGACGTCACCTGCGTGCAGCACATCGAAGGCGGGAGCGCGGAGCACGGCGCCATTCCTCACCAGGAGACCTGCATGCCGGTGCAGGCCGTGACGGTGCCCGCCGCCACGGGCAACGGCACGACACAACTCGGCCCCCAGGTGACCTGTTCGCCCACCACGTCCGGAGCACCTCGACCGATCGACGGGAAGCGGGAACTGCCCACCCTCCTCCCCTGAGGGCGCGACGGCTGAACCGTGCCATATGGCCGTAATGGCGCTCTCCCCCGTACGGGGCTCCGGAGCGACATAGGGGTACAAATCCCCTATTGACCGCAACGGGCGTGCTTACGTTTACGCAAGTGGTCATTCCGGGTGGTATGCCCGGATCAGGAAAGGGTCATTCATGCGTAAGTTTCAGCGTGCCATGGTCGTAGCGGCGGCCATCGCGGGGCTCTCCGCCCTCGGCGCCGGCATCAGCTTCGCCGACGGTAGCGGCGGCGCGCCCGTACCGTTCAGCGCCGTCGCCAACTCGTCCGCCAACGCCGTGGCCTTCGGGGGTGGCTACTACTCCCAGCCCCAGGAGCAGGGCCAGCCGCAGGAGCAGGGCCAGGCGCAGAAGCAGGCGCAGGACCAGGCTCAGCCCGCGGTGCAGGACCAGGCTCAGCCCCAGGTGCAGGACCAGGCTCAGCCGCAGGCCCAGCCCCAGGTGCAGGACCAGGCTCAGCCCCAGGTGCAGGACCAGGCTCAGCCCCAGGCGCAGGACCAGGCTCAGCCGCAGGTGCAGGACCAGGCCCAGCCCCAGGCGCAGGCGCAGGACCAGGCTCAGCCCGCGGTGCAGGACCAGGCCCAGGCCCAGCCCGCGGTGCAGGACCAGGCCCAGCCCCAGGTGCAGGACCAGGCCCAGCCGCAGGACCAGGCCCAGCCCCAGGCTCAGCCGCAGGACCAGGCTCAGCCCGTGGCGCAGGACCAGGCCCAGCCCGCGGTGCAGGACCAGGCTCAACCCCAGGCTCAGCCCCAGGACCAGGCCCAGCCCCAGATGCAGGACCAGGCGCAGGAGCAGGCCCAGCCCCAGACGCAGGACCAGCCCCAGGCTCAGCCCCAGACGCAGGACCAGGGCGGTAACGGCTGAGAGCGAGAGCTCCGAGTCAAGGCCCGCCGCGGCCTCACCCAGCGTCGGGGATACGGACCGAGCGGTGCGCTGAGTGATACCCCGTGGCGCAGGTAGCCCGGACGCCGATTTCGCGTCCGGGCTACAACCATCCTGTGAGCGGACAGAGATTTAATTGCATGATTTATCGGCGCGGGCAAATCCGGCCGATAAAGGAATGTCCGATTCTTCACCACAAAGGAATTCAGCACATGCTCTTTTCGCAGAAGACTGCGGCCGTCGCCGCATTCGCCGGAAGCCTCGCCGCCATCTGCCTCGGCACCGCACATGCCGAGGGAAACCCGGGCGCCTGTCCCACCAGCGCGCAGAGCGACGTCGTGTGCGTTCAGAAAAATGAGACGTATGTCGACAAGGACGGCACGCACGTCATCAACCAGGACCAGAAGTGCTCGACAAAGGACCAGCCGCACGTCGTCACGCAGCAGGACCAGCTCCTGGGAAGCGAAAGCGCACCTGCGAAAGTGGGGCCGGTCGTGGAGTGCTCCAACACGGCCAAGCTGCCTGCGGGGTTCAAGAAGCCGCACTTCGGCAACTGAGCGCTCACGGAAAATGCTGGTCCGGGGAAGGGCTCCCGGACCAGCATTTCGTTTTGGTCGTCCTTGATGCCGGCTACGACGTGACCCGCCCGGGTTTCCCGCTCGCGGACCCGCGACAGCCTCACAGCTACGGCCTTCGCGTTGATCCCATGCCTCCGTGACGGAGTACAGGATCAGGCGAAGGCCGCTGCTGTGTTCGGAGCTCAGGCAAACCCATCGGCGTGTTCGGGGCCGTCTCGACGGCAGGCCCGAAACACCAGGCCCAGGGATTGCGGACAGCCGATCTGTGGGCCTTGAGACTTGACCTTGCAGGTCAATGAGCCACTCGCCCACAGATTGTTCGTGGTGAGCTCTTAGCCGTTGAAGCGGTTGCTGCAACCCGCGGACGAGCCCAGCGACGTCTTCTGGGCTCCCGGGTTGCCCTCGCCGCCCAGCAGGTTCCCGCCCAGTCCGTTGCCGATGCCGACCTGGCCGAGGACGTCGAGGTTCAGGTCGTGCGACTGGCAGGAGCTGTGCTGCGAGATGGTGAAGCTGTCGCCACCCCGGTCCCAACCCTCATCCGCGTGGGCGACGCTGGCGCCCAGAAGTCCGACGTTTCCGAGGACGGCCAGCAGGACAGCGGCCGTACGGAGCTTGCGCATGTCATCTCCAGAAGAAGTCAGGTGAATGCGATCCGCGAGGGATCGCCTCTGTGTGACGCGAAGAGTTCAACGGCGCCAGAACGGAGTGTCCGGAAAGGTCCAGCGCTTCGCTGTGCCGCCTCGGAAGTGGTTTGGCGCACGTGAAACGGTCCCGGCACCGTGCCTGAGGCCCAGTGCCGGGACCGTTCATGGTTCGGCGTCTTTACTTACGCCTGAGGGGACTTCAGAAGGCGCTGTTGTTACAGCCCATCGTGGAGCCGAGGGAGGTCGACTGGGCGCCCGGGTTGCCTTCGCCGTTGAGGGCGTTGCCCAGCAGGCCGTTCAGCACGCCGACCTGGCCGAGGACGTCGAGGTTCAGGTCGTGCGACTTGCAGTTGGAGCTCTGCGTGACGCTGAACTGGTCGCCGCCGCCCTCGCCGTGACCGCCGCCGGCGTAGGCCGTGCCGCCAACGAGCCCGATGCTGCCGATGGCAGCGACCAGGACCGCAACGTTGCGAAGCTTGCGCATTTCATCTCCGTGTGGGGGTGAGTTTTTGCGATCCATGGGATCGCGGTTACAGGTGGAACATTAGCGACAAAAGCCTTGAAAAGGGCAACTCTTTGGCTTCATGTCGTCGAAGACCCACCGAAAGCCGTATCGCGGGGCGAGCGGGTTCGGGTCCGTCCGCCGCCCGTGCCCGGCAACGACGTGGTCGTCCGTCAGTGCTGCACGTTGGCGAAAGAGTTCGTCTGGCTGTTGGCCTGGGTGCACTCGATGCCATGGGTCTGGGATGAGGCCAGCAGTGCAACCGGGACGTTCGCATCGAGCAGGCTCTGCGGGCTGCACTCCTGGTACGGACGGAACAGGTTGGCCTGCCCCGCCGAAGCGCCCTGGTCCTTCTGCGGCGCTTCAGGAGAGATGTGCGGGCTGAGCTGCGGATTCAGCTGCGGGCTGAGCTGCGGGGAAACCTGGGCGCCACGCGTCGGTGCCAGTTGCTGCGGAGCCGGCGAGCCATAGGTCTGCGTGGTCGCCTGAGCGGAGGACGCCGAGGCCGCCTGGGCGTCGGGCTGCGAAACCGGGTGCGGCGCAACGCCGTTGGGGGCCAACAGCGTGGCGGCGGAGCTCGGGCCGGCGCCAACGCCGGCCAGGCCGCCGGCCGTTGCGGCGACGAGCGCGATCTTGTGAAGCATACGCATGAGTTTCCTCGGCTCTTCAATTGACCTGTGCACGGGAGCTGATGTGCCGATACGGCAGCGCAGTCTTCGCTGTCCTCGCTGCTCCATTCGGCCGCGATGGGCCATCCCTATCGCCCCGTGGGGAACGAAAAAAACACGGGCTCGAAACGGGTGCTGGGGAGTGGTCACCCATTTGATGCCGCGTGCGAGCCGTGACGCCGGGGCCGGAGGACGGCAAATGGGTGACGACCCGTCGAGTGCCGTGACCACGGCGCCGAAATCTCGTTCCCCGGAGGTGCGGGCAGCGACCGTAAACCATTGACAGGTAGAGGATTCGCTGCCAGCTCCGATACGAAGTCCGCGTGCTCCTCGAGACAACCGTAGCCTCCGGCGCGATGCGAGTGACGCACCGACAGCACGCGTGACCGCATTGAATGCAATGGACTCACTTCTCAGGTAACGAAGGGCCGAGGGTTTCATGCGGAAGCTTCACAAGGCCGCGCTCGTCGTCGCGGCGGCCAGCGGTTTGGCCGGCATCGGCGCCGGCGGCAGCTATGCCAACTCGCCGGAGGGGCGCCCCGGTACCACCCCGGCATCGGTTCCGGATCAGCCGCCTGCCCCGGCCGCGGCTCCCCAACCGGCCTCACAGGCCGCCCCGTCAGGACCACAGCAGACCGGATACGCCTCGGCCTCGGCCTCATCGCAGGGAACGGCCCAAGCCTCCAGCTCGTCGAACCCGCAACAGGCCGCACCCGTACAGCCGGCGCAGGCCGCCCCGGCGCAGGTCGTGCCTCAGGTCATGCCTCAGGTCATGCCCCAAGTGGCCCCGCAGGTAGCAGTACCCCAGGTACTCGACTCAGCGGCCCCGATGGTTGTCGCCCCCCAGGTGAACCCGCAGCTCAACCCTCAGGTGAACCCGCTCGTCAACCCGACGATCACGCCCGAGAGCGCACCGCAACTGGCTCCGGTCGCCCTCGGGCAGATCGCGGCACCTCCCGTCGGGCAGCTCGGACTTCCCCGACTCGGCTGACAGCCCGCCCCCGCACATCCGCCGTCCTGACTCAACAGGCCGGATCCCCGCACTTCCCCCATGGAGCTTCAAATGCGCAAGTTGCACAAGGCAGTTCTTCTGAGCGCCCTCCTCTGCAGTGTCGGCTCCTTCGGTGCCAACACCGCTTTCGCGTACGGCGATGAGGGCCACGACGGCGACAGCGACAGCATCGGCGTCACGCAGGGCGTCGAGTGCCGCTCGCACGACATGAACATCCAGGTGCTCGGCAGCGTCGGCGCCCTCACCGGCCTGGCCGGCAACCTGCTGAACGGAGAAGGGGCCGCGGGCGCGCAGAAGAGCCACCTCGGTTCCGAAATGGGCTGCAACAGCCGGGCACTCTGACCGACCTCCCACTCGCGCCCGTCGTTCCGTCGCCGCAATGCCACCGCGGCCACGGGCGGCGCGAGGTCCTTTACCCGCATACCTTTCCGATTCGGCCGGCACCATCTCCGCATCGGGTTGCACGGAGGCGGCGTGGACGCGTGAAGCGTTCGCGCCGCCTCCGTTTTCCTTGGGCCCGCCGCCGACCTGCCACCCGTTTCAGCCCGTCCCCACCCCTCGAACCGACCGGGACGGTCGAGCTGACCGGCATTCAACAGTGGGGGAGCCACGCACCGGCAGCCCGCCCGGGCCCCACCAAACACGTTCGATGGGGCTGTACGGGCATCCGGGTCAGCGACTTGGGCGGAAGCGGCGGTACAGGACCGCACCCGCGAAGAGGGACACGGCGCCGCCGGCGAGGGCCGGGGCGGCCAGATCCGCTCCCGTGTGGGCCAGCGTGGGCGTCGCGGTGTCCGGAACGGCCTGACGCCGGGGAGCCGGGAGCCGCGACGCCGGGGGCGTCGCAACCGAGGGCTTGGGGGCCGGAGTTGTTCGGGGGACGTCACGGTGAGAGTGCTCACCGCCGTTGACCGACTCGTTGCCAATCGCCGGGTTGCCCACGCCGACCGCGTTGACACTGTTCCCGGAAACGTTCACCGGCAGATCGACCGGGAGCTGCAGACCGTTGCCTGAGATCAGCCCAGGCGAGTCCGAGACGCGGCCATCAGCCGAGGCTCCGCCTGACGTGTCCGATCCGACGCCGGTCTCCGCGCCGCCGGCCTTGGCCGTGCCCTTGTCGTTCTTGGCGGCCGTGCCCTTGTCGTTCTTGGCCGTGCCCCTGTCGTTCCTGCACACGTTGCCCACGGCCGGGTTGAGCAGCCCCACCACGTCAACCGTGTTGCCGCAGAGGTTCAATGCCCCGGACACCGGAATCTGGACGACGTTCCCGGAGAGCACCCCGGGCGAACCGGCCGCCGTAGCCCCGGCGTCAGCACCGTCGGCTGCGAAGACGGCGGACACGGGAAGAGCCACAGCCATCGCGCCGGACGCGGCGGCAACGGCGAGCACACGGTTTCGAGTAACCCGTCTCATAAGTCTTTACCTTCCTGACCTCACTGCGGGCACTCACCCGCACATCTGCAAACGCCGGAAAGACATCGGGGTTATGGCGTGCCGCCTGCCAACTCGCTGTGCTGCACCAAAAGGTCCCGACAGGCGCCATCGATCATGTGACTGTCGGTCTGGTTGCTCGTTGCTCTTGTCATGGAAGTTGTGGCGACGAGGCAACGGCGGCCGTGCGGACATCCCGGACGAACTGCGGTCGCTCGTCGAGCCGTTGCCGTGGCAAGCCAGGCCCCGGGCCGGTCGGGGCGGACCCCGGATACCCGTCGCGGGCGTTCCTCCGGTCACCGGCGACATCCCGTCCTGGCGTCGCGGCAGTCCCTACAGGCAGGCGCATGAACGGCCGTTGGATACGGGGCGATGGATGGGTCGCTTTACCGTTCGACGTGCCACACCTTCTGCTGATTTGCAGGCGACACGGCACACGGCGCTCGCACGCGACTACACGTTGATCAAGCCTGAGTTTTCCGACAAGGAGACGCCACTGTGCGAATTTCTGATATTCAGCGCTGCGAGGTCCGGCCTGGACGGCTCGTGGAGTGGGGGTTCAGCCACGCGACCCTCGCGGCCGCGGCGGCGCTGCCGACGGATCCGCGGCCGCCGGCGTACATCCAGGAGTCACACATCAGAACGGCGCGGTCGGTGCGCGAGGGGGGCCTGTTCGTGCCGACCTGGCTCGGTACGGCTTTCGACCTGCCCGGCCAGGTCGACCTCGACGCGCTGGAACAGACCCTGCGCTGCTGGACACTGCGCCACGAGACGCTGCGCAGCGGGTTCAGATGGGTGGGCGACGAGATGCACCGGTTCACTCTCGACCGGGACGATGTCACGCTCTACCGCGAAGTGGTGGGCGACTTCTCCGACGGGAACCTGCTGGCCCAGCATCTGCAGGACCGCTTCGACGACGCGGCGGATGCTCTCGACTGGCCCAATCTCATCTACGCGGCGGTCGTCCGAGAGGACTCCACCAGCGTATATCTGGCATTCGACCACACCAATGTCGACGCCTACTCGCTGCAGCGCATCCCGTACGAGGTCCAGGAGCTGTACACGGCACATGTCACCGGGCAGCCCCTCACCACCACACCGGTCGCGAGCTATGTGGACTTCTGCGAGCAGGAGCGGACGAACGCGAACGCCGTCGACGACACACACGCGATCGTCACGCGCTGGCGGGAGTTCATCGGCCGGTGCGACGGAAGGCTTCCGGAGTTCCCTGTCGATCTGGGCCTGCGGGCCGGCGACGCTCTGCCCGTCCAGAAGCTCATGCGCGAGCCGCTCGTCGATGCGGACGCGGCCGCGGCGTTCGAGGCGTACTGCCGCCCCTACGGCGGCAGCCTGGTGGGCGTTCTGGCCGCGACCAGTCTGATCGTCCACGAGCTCGGTGGGCAACCGGTCTACCGCACGGTCGTGCCGTTCCACACCCGGTTGAAGTCCACCTGGTCGGACTCCGTGGGCTGGTATGTCGGCGGCGCGCCGATCGAAGTACCCGCGGCCCGGGACTTCGACGCCGCGCTCGTCTCGGTCCGGGCCCAGTTGCATGCCAATCGGTCGTTGGCGCGCATTCCTCTGGCCCGAGTACTACGCCTCCTGGGCGACGACTTCCGCCCCACATCACCCGACTTGTACTCGATCGTCTCGTATGTGGACGCCCGCCTCACTCCTGGTTCGGCCTGCTGGAGCGAACAGAAGGCGTACGGGCTGCTCCGCGTGTCGTACGGCGATCAGGTGTGCGCCTGGGTCAACCGGCTGCACGAGGGACTGTGGATCGCATGCCGCTACCCGGACACGGACATCGCTTCCAAGAACGTGCGCCTGTACGCCGAGAAGCTTCGAGAACTGATCGTCTCGGTTTGTCCTCCAGCCTTTTCGACCGCTGCAGGGCGATGACGCGCATCGCCTGCCGCACGGTGCCACCCTCGTAGCCGAGGCCGGACCTGCGAACACGGGCGGCCGGTCGTGGTCGGGCAGCCGGTATCCGGGCGGTTACGCGGTGACGGCCGTCCGCACCGCCCGTACCAGCGCCTGCGCCCGCGCGTCCGCCGTCACGCTCGTGCGGAAGGCGTTGGTGACGTAACCGAAGGCGATACCCGACTCGGGGTCGGCGAAGCCGAGGGCGCCGCCGCGGCCGGGATGGCCGAAGGAACCAGGGGAGAGCAGCGGCGACGCGCCGCCGTGGAGCATGTAGCCGAGGCCGAACCGGGTGTTGACGACCAGGACCCGGTCGGGTCCGGCCGACTGCTCCGTGCGCGCGGCCGACAGCGTCTCCGGCGTGAACAGCCGTACGCCGTCCACCTCGCCGGTCAGCGCGGCGTAGAAACGGGCCAGGCCGTCGGCCGTGGCGATGCCGTTCGAGGCGGGGAGGACGGCCGCGCGGTAGGCGGGATCGTTCTCGTCGGGCATCGGGGTGATCGCCGCGAAGGCGCGGCGGGTGAGGCTGTCCGGGTCGGCGTACGCCTCGGAGACCGCCCGCTTCGGACGGGTCTTGAGGCCGCCGGCCGTCGACGGCGCCTCGACCTGGGCGACCCGGCCCACCCGGCCGGCCGCCGCCTCCGGAAGCCCGACCCACAGGTCCAGGTCCAGCGGGTGGGCGATCTCGTCCGCGATCCACCGGCCGATCGTGCGCCCGGTGACCCGCCGGACCAGTTCGCCGGTCAGCCAGCTGTACGTCTGCGCGTGGTACCCGTGCTCGGCCCCGGGCCGCCACACCGGCGTCTGCGCGGCCACCGCGGCGGCGGCGAGGTCGAGGTCGGCGGCCTCGGCGGGGCTGAGCGGACGGTCCAGGACGGGCACTCCGGCCCGGTGCGCGAGCAGATGCCGTACGCGTGTGTGCTCCTTGCCGTGCGCCTTGTACTCGGGCCAGTAGGCGCCGACCGGCGCGTCCAGGTCGAGGTGTCCTCGCTGGGCGAGCAGCAGGAGTACGGCGGCGGCGACGCCCTTGGTCGCCGAGCGAACGATCTGCGCGGTCCCGCGCTGCCAGGGCTCGGTGCCGTCGACGTCACGGGTGCCGCCCCACAGGTCGACGACCTTGTGCCCGTCGCGGTAGACGGTGACGGCGGCGCCCCGGTCCCCCAGCGTCGCGAAGTTGCCCGCGAACGCCTCCCTGACCGGCTCGAAGCCCTCGGCCACTGTGCCGTTCACGTCCACGCCCGCGCTCCTTGTCGCTTTCAATGCCGGTAACGAGTGCAACACGCGTCCGCGGCGCCCGATTCCTGGGGCCGCTAGCCCAGCAGGATCGTGACCTCGATGTTGCCGCGCGTGGCGTTCGAGTACGGGCAGACCTCGTGCGCCGCGTCCACGAGCTGCTTGGCCACGTCCTGGTCGAGGACGGGGAGCGAGACGCTGAGAGCGACGGCCAGTCCGTAGCCGCGCTGCTTGTTGGGACCGATCCCGACCTTCGCCGCGACCGTGGAACCGGAGAGGTCGAATCCGGCGCGGCGGCCCACCAGTACCAGCGCGTTGTGGAAACAGGCGCTGTACCCGGCCGCGAACAGTTGCTCCGGGTTCGTGCCGTTCCCGTCGCCGCCGAGGGCCGGAGGCATCGCGACCTTCAGTTCGAGCTGCCCGTCCTGGCTGGTCACATGGCCGTTCCGGCCGCCGTGGGCGGTGGCCTCGGCGACATACATGATCTTCGTCGGACGGCTGTCGACAGTGGCGCTCTCGATCACGGCAGGACCTCCCCCAGGGCGGGCAACAAAGGAGTACGCGAGTACATCGTGCACAAGGTACTGGTTGGTATGGAGCCCTGGACGCCCAGGGGTGGGAGCCCTGCCCCCCTCTGACCCGCGCTGACCCGCCCGGGTCAGCGCGCCCTCGCCGCCGCGTCCTCCGCGCGCTCCGTCAGCCGTCGCAGCTCCTCGCGCAGGCGTGTCACATCGGCCTCGCTCAGGCCGGTCGCCGTCAGCAGCGCCTGCGGCACCTCCTCCGCCCGCTCCCTGAGCAGTTCGCCGCGACCGGTGAGGGCGACCCGCACGGAGCGCTCGTCGTGCGCCGAGCGCTCACGGCGTACGAGCCCGGCCGACTCCAGCCGCTTGAGCAGCGGGGACATGGTGCCGTAGTCGAGGTGCAGGGCGGTTCCCAGTTCCTTGACCGTGGTCTCGCCGAGCTCCCAGAGAACGAGCAGGACGAGGTACTGCGGGTAGGTGAGACCGAGTTCCTCCAGCAGCGGGCGGTACGCGGCGGTCACGGCGCGCTGGGCGGCGTACAGCGCGAAGCACAGCTGGTCGTCGAGCAGCAGCGACCCGGCCGGCGGCCCGACGTCCTCTTGTTTCGTCACGCCCCCATTGTCACGGAGCGCGGGTCGAACCCGAAGGGCAGCTCCAGACGGTGGGTGCGCATGAGCTCGTCGTCCGAGAGGAGGGCGCCGGTCCCGCCGTCGGCGACGATCACGCCGTCGCTGAGGACGAGGGAGCGGGGGCACAGTTCGAGGGCGTACGGCAGGTCGTGGGTGACCATGAGGACGGTGACGTCCAACGAGCGCAGGATGTCGGCGAGTTCACGCCGGGAGGCGGGGTCGAGGTTGGAGGAGGGCTCGTCCAGGACGAGGATCTCCGGCTCCATCGCCAGCACCGTCGCGACGGCGACCCGGCGCCGCTGCCCGAAGGACAGGTGGTGCGGCGGACGGTCGGCGAAGGCTTCCATGCCGACCCGCTCCAGCGCCGTACGGACGCGTTCCTCAAGCTCGGCGCCCTTCATGCCCGCGGCGGCGGGACCGAAGGCGACGTCCTCGCGCACGGACGGCATGAACAACTGGTCGTCCGGGTCCTGGAAGACGATGCCGACCTTGCGCCGGATCTCGGCCATGTGCCGCTTGCCGACCGGGAGTCCGGCGACCGTCACCGTCCCGGCGCCGCCGCTCAGGATGCCGTTGAGGTGCAGGACGAGGGTGGTCTTGCCGGCTCCGTTCGGGCCGAGCAGCGCGACGCGCTCGCCGCGCGCGATGCCGAAGTCGACGCCGAACAGGGCCTGATGCCCGTCGGGGTAGGCGAACGCGAGGCCGGAGACCTCCAGAGAAGTTGCGGCAGGTGTCACAGCGTCCATCCCAACAGGCATACGGCGAGGGCGGCGAACGGAAGGGCGAGGGCGTACGACCACTGCGCCCGGGACGCGGTCACCTCGTCGATGACGGGCATCGAACCGGCGTACCCCCGGCTCACCATGGCCAGATGCACCCGCTCCCCGCGCTCGTAGGAGCGGATGAACAGGGCCCCCGCCGACTTCGCGAGCACCCCCCAGTGCCGTACGCCGCTCGCCTCGAATCCGCGCGACTCCCGCGCGATCCGCATGCGCCGCATCTCGTCCGTGATGACATCGCCGTAGCGGATCATGAAGGAGGCGATCTGCACGAGGAGCGGCGGAAGCTTCAACCGCTGCAGGCCCAGGAGCAGTTCACGCAGTTCGGTGGTGGAGGCGAGCAGGACGGAGGCGGCCACGCCGAGCGTGCCCTTGGCGAGGACGTTCCAGGCGCCCCAGAGGCCGTTGACGCTCAGGGACAGCCCCAGCACGTCCACCCGCTCGCCCTCCGCCACGAACGGCATCAGCACCGCGAACGCGACGAACGGGATCTCGATCAGCAGCCGCTTCAGCAGCACGCCCGCCGGTACACGGGCCTGGCGGGCGACCACCGCGAGCAGCGCGGCGTACAGCGCGAACGCCCACATCGCCTCGCGCGGGGTGGAGACGACCACGACCACGAAGGCGAAGGCCGCGGCGAGCTTGGTGTGCGGAGGGAGGGCGTGCACGGGCGAGTGCCCGTGCCGGTAGAGCCGGTGCGTGTGGCCCGCCCCCACGTCAGACGCCTTCCGGCACGGAGGTGGGCGAGGTGTCGGACGTACGGCGTCTGCGGACCACCCAGAAGACGCCGGTGCCCGCGACGACGGTGACGCCGACGCCGATCACCCCCGCGAGGCCGCCGGAGACCCGGGCGTCGGAGATGTCCTTGACCCCGTATCCGGCGAGCGGCGAGTCCCCTGTCGCGTGCTTCCCGGTCCGGGTGTCGATCCCCTTGTCCTTGGCGACCTTCTCCAGGCCGTCGGGGCTCGCGGAGGCGTAGAAGCTGACGAATCCGGCGAGGACGAGGGAGGTGACCAGGCCGGTGATCCACACCGTGCGGTGCGAGGAGCGGGCCGCGACGGGGGCGGCGGCCGTGGGGGCGTCGACCAGTTCCCCGCCGATCCGCAGCTTGAGCCGCTGCTGGAGGCCGCGGGCGCCGTACACGAGATCGGGCCGTACGGCGATGACGGCGCCGACGGTCAGCGCGGTGATCACGGCCTCTCCTATGCCGATGAGGATGTGGACGCCGACCATGGCCGTGGCGACCTTGGAGACCGCGACGTCGGTGGTGCCGCCGACCGCGTAGATGAGGGTGAAGGCGACGGCGGCGGCCGGGACGGACAGCAGCGCGGCGACGAAGGACGCCACGGTGACCGAACGCCGTTTGCGGGGCAGCACCTTCACGAGCCCGCGGAAGAGGGCGTAGGACACGACCGTGGTGACGATGGCCATGTCGGTGATGTTCACGCCGAGCGCGGTGAGGCCGCCGTCCGCGAAGAGGATGCCCTGCATGAGCAGGACGACGGAGACGCAGAGGACACCGGTGTAGGGGCCGACGAGGATGGCCGCCAGGGCACCGCCGAGCAGATGGCCGCTGGTCCCGGCGGCGACAGGGAAGTTCAGCATCTGCACCGCGAAGATGAAGGCGGCGACGAGGCCGGCGAGCGGCGCGGTCCGCTCGTCGAGTTCACGGCGGGCACCCCGCAGGCTCACGGCGATGGCGCCGGCGGCGACCACGCCTGTGGCGGCGGAGACCGGGGCGTTGATGAATCCGTCAGGCACATGCACCGTTCGATGATAGTGCCTTGTTGCGAACGACTTGCAAGAGCGACGGACCCCTGAATAGCTCACGACAGGCGTGAACGCGGGAGCAGTTCACGCCGTGCGGGGCCGGCGCGATCCGGCCGCGACGACCGCGTCCGCCGCGGATCCCACCATGCGGGACGGCCCCGTCGGACCCGGCCCTCGCCGGACACATGCACCCGCCGAGGGCGGGCAGGCGCTTCCTGAAGGGCGGTCACGGGTGGCCGGAGAGCGGTTTCCGTGAGATGTGCGACATTTGAAGAGTGACGGGATTCACAGCCTCCACATAGGTTACGCAGCGTAAGGAGTCGGTTCATGCACGCCGTCGAGCAATATGCACGCGCTCATATCGTGACCGACACCGCCGACTCCGCCGACGACGAACACCGGGCCGTCCCGGTGGCCCTCCGCTACGACCCGGAGACCGACCCCCGCCAGGTACGCATCACGCTGCCCGGCCCCCATGAATGGGTCTTCGACCGCGAACTCCTGGAGCAGGGCCTGCGCGTCCCCGTCAGCAGCGGCGACGTCCGCATCTGGCCGTGCGGCCGCGTGCAGGCCGTCCTGGAGTTCCACTCGGCGCACGGGGTGGCGGTCGTGCAGCTCGACACCAAGGCGCTGATGCGCTTTCTGCGTCGTACGTACACGGCCGCCACCCCGGTGGCTCACTGAGTGTTCGCCGGCACCCCCACCTCGCCGAAGGACCGGCGAGGTCTCACGGCTCCCGCCGTGACCGGACGGCTCCCGTCGTGATCAGACGCGGGCCAGTTTCCGGTCGTGGTCCCCGTCGCGCGACTTCTCGTCGAGCGCGCGCAGGCCCTCGCCCTCGACGTCGACGTTCGGCAGCGCGCGGTCCAGCCACTTCGGCAGCCACCAGGCCCGCTTGCCCAGCAGCGCGAGCACCGCCGGGACGAGCGCCATCCGCACGAGGAACGCGTCGAAGAAGACGGCGATCGCGAGGCCGAAGCCGATCATCTTGATCATCGACTCGCTGGAGCCGATGAACCCGGAGAACACGGCGATCATGATGACCGCGGCCGCCGTGACGACCCGTGCGCCGTGCTTGAACCCGGTCACGATCGCCTGGCCGGGCTTCTCCCCGTGGACGTAGGCCTCCCGCATACGCGTCACGAGGAACACCTCGTAGTCCATGGCCAGACCGAAGACGACACCCACCATGAAGATCGGCATCATCGACATGATCGGGCCGGTCTCCTCGACACCCATCAGGCTGGACAGCCAGCCCCACTGGAAGACCGCGACGACCGCGCCGAGGGCCGCCATCACGCTGAGCAGGAAGCCGAGGGCCGCCTTCAGCGGGACGAGGATCGAGCGGAAGACCACGATCAGCAGCAGGAAGGCGAGGCCGACGACGAGCGCGAGATACGGGATCAGCGCGTCGTTGAGCTTCTGCGAGAAGTCGATGTTCATCGCCGTGGAGCCGGTGACCAGCACCGTCGCGCCCGTCTCGGCCTTGATGCCGGCGCCCCCGCCGCGGATGGTGTGGACCAGGTCCTCGGTCGTGACGGAGGACGGCTTCGAGTCGGGGATCACCGTGATCATCGCGGTGTCACCGGCCTTGTTGGGCGCGGCCGGGCTCACGCTCACGACACCCTTGAGATCCTTGATCTCGTCATGCACCTCGGTGAACGCCGCCTTGGGCGCGTCGCTCGCCTTCGCGTCGACCACGACCATCAGCGGGCCGTTGAAGCCGGGCCCGAAGCCGTCGGAGAGCAGGTCGTAGGCGCGCCGCTGGGTGGTGGACACCGGCTGCGAACCGTCGTCGGGCAGACCGAGCTGGAGCGAGGCCGCCGGGACCGCGGCGGCGCCGAGGCCGATCACGCCGAGCAGCAGCACGGCGAGCGGGCGGCGGACGACGAAGCTCGCCCAACGGGTGCCCATGTTGGGCTTGCCCGCCTTCTTGGCGGCGCGGCGGCCGCCGAGCAGGCGGCTCTTCTGGCCGGCCGGCTGGACCCTGCGGCCCGCGTAGCCGAGCAGCGCGGGGATCATGGTCAGCGCGATCAGGACGGCGATGGCGACCGTGCCGGCCGCCGCGACGCCCATCTTCGTCAGCATCGGGATGTTGACGACCGACAGTCCGACCAGTGCGATCACGACGGTCAGTCCCGCGAAGACCACCGCGGAGCCCGCCGTGCCGACGGCCCGTCCGGCCGCTTCCTCGCGTGCGCGGCCCTCGGCCAGTTCGGCCCGGTAGCGGGAGACGATGAAGAGGGCGTAGTCGATGCCGACCGCGAGGCCGATCATCATCGCGAGGGTGGACGTGGTGGAACCGAGGTCGAGCGCGCTGGCGAGCGCGGTGATCGTCGAGACGCCGATGCCGACGCCGACCAGCGCGGTCAGCAGCGGCAGCCCGGCCGCGATCAGCGAACCGAAGGTGATGACGAGGACGACCGCGGCGATCGCGATGCCGATGACCTCGCTGGAGCCGGTCTCGGGTGTCGCCTGGAGCGCGTCACCGCCCACCTCGACGGTCAGCCCGGAGTGCCGCGCGTCCTGCGCGGCCGCCTTCAGGGCGTCCTTGGAGGCGTCCTTCAGCTCCATCCCGGAGACCTTGTACTTCACCGACGCGTACGCGATCGATCCGTCCTTGCTGACGGCGTGGACCTTGAACGGGTCGGTGACGGAGGTGACCTCGGAGCCGGTGCCGAGAACCTCGACGGCCTTCTCGACCGTCGCCTTGTTCTCCTTGTCGGCCATCTTCTCGCCGGCGGGCGCCTTGAAGACGACCCGCGCGGTCGCTCCGTCGGCGCTCATACCGGGGAAGCGGTTCTCCAGCAGGTCGAAGGCCTTCTGGGCCTCGGTGCCGGGGATCGAGAAGGAGGACGATCCCGCGACGGGCGCGGAGGCCGCGCCGACACCCGCGAGCGTCAGGAGTGCCACCCAGATCAGGGCGACGAAATGCCGTCGCCGGAAGGCGAGTCGGCCGAGCTTGTAAAGGAATGTGGCCACGAGGGCGTACTCCCGGTCAGGTCGTGGAAGGGCAGGGGCTGGTGTGATCACCCGAGTGGGGGCAGGGGGGATCAGCCCGACGACGTGAGCGGCGCGTCAGGTGCGACTACGGAGGTCCGTAGGGGGTGAAGGAGAAGGAGATGGGGGTGGTGGTGGGAAGCTCAGACGCCGAGAGCGGGGAGGACCACGGCGTCGACATACGAATGCAGGAAGGCCTGTGTCGGCGGGAGTTCGTCGATCATGGTGCGGGCCGCGAAGGCACCGATGAGCATGTGCATCACGAACTGCATCGCCGGGTTGTCGGCACGGATCTCACCTCGGTCGACACCGCGCTGGAGCACCCGGCGCAGCTCTTCCAGCTCCGGCTCGATCAGCCACTCCCGGAACGCCTTCAGCAGATCCGGGTTCGAGTGCGCCGCCATGGCCAGGCCCCGCATCAACGCGGAGTCCTGCTCCATCTGGCAGTCGTCCTGCCGCAGCGCGAGCGCGTGGAAGTCGCCCCGCAGGCTCCCGGTGTCCATGTCGGAGAACTTCAGCGGCTTCTGGTGCCGCAGCGCTTTCACGACGAGCTCGGCCTTGCCGCCCCACTGGCGGTAGAGGGTGGCCTTGCTGGAACGGGTGCGGGCCGCGACGGCGTCCATCGTGAGGGCGTCGTAGCCGACCTCCCGAAGCAGGTCGAGCACGGCCATGTACAGCTCGGCCTCACGCTCGGGCGTGATCCGACTGCGTCGCGCCGTTGCGGCTTCAGCCATCCCACTCACCTCTCCCGCTTCGAACGACACGGATTCGTATGCCTCTGAAGATACCCCGCGACACCAACGAAACGAAACCGTTTCGTACGTGTGCTGAGTCACGCCGCGAACGGGAACCAGGAGGACGTCGACGGGCGCGAACCGGGATGAACGCCGGCGGGCGGGAGGACGGGATGAAGGGGGCGCACATGGTTCCCAACGCGCCCCGTGCGCACCTCCCGTATCCCGACCGCGCCCACATCCCACAACGCGCCCCCGGTTCCACGAGTTGCCGGGGCCCGTCCAGCGGAAAAGCATGGGGAGGTGAGCGACGAGTACGAGAAGGCGACCACGGACGAGAACTCCCCCGGCTATCTGCGTTTCCCGCATCTGAGCGGTGACCGGCTGTGCTTCGTCACGGAGGACGATCTGTGGCTGGCCCCGCTCGACGGCCAGGGGCGTGCCTGGCGGCTCACCGTCGACCGCACCAAGGTCGGCCACCCCCGCTTCTCCCCCGACGGCCGGCACATCGCGTACACGAGCTGGCGCAGCTTCGTCCCGGAGATCCACCTGGCACCGGTGGACGGCGGACCGGGCCGCCGGCTCACCTACTGGGGCAGCGCCGACACCCAGGTGTGCGGCTGGTCCCCCGAGGGCGACATCCTCGCCGTCGCCTCGCACGGCCAGCCCTTCTCGTACTTCACCTGGGCCTACAGCGTCGCCACCGACGGCGACCCCGGCCGCAAACTGCCCTGGGGTCCGGTCTCGGACATCGGGGTCGCCGACGTCGAGGGCGAGCGCAGGACCCTGCTGCTCACCGGCACCCCACCGCACGAACCGGCCGCCTGGAAGCGTTACCGCGGCGGGGCCACGGGCCGCATCTGGCTGCACGGACGGCAACTGGTCGCCGACCTCGACGGCCACCTCGCCTGCCCGATGTTCGTCGGCGGACGGATCGCGTTCCTCTCCGACCACGAGGGCGTCGGGAACCTCTACTCGTGCGCGTACGACGGCTCCGACCTGCGCAGGCACACCGACCACGACGCCTTCTACGCCCGGCACGCCGCCTCGGACGGAAGCAGGGTCGTCTACCAGTGCGCGGGCGACCTGTGGATCGTCGACAACCTCTCCCCCGAGTCGGTTCCCCGGCGCCTCGACATCCGCCTGGGCGGTCCGCGTCCGGGACGGCGTACGTACCAGGTGCCCGCCGCGCAGCACGTGGACAGCATCTCCGTGGACGAGACGGGCCGGGCCGGCGCCGTCGTCGTACGCGGCAGCCTGTACTGGCTCACCCACCGCGACGGGCCGGCCCGCACCATCGCGGACACCCCGGGCGTACGGGTCCGGCTCCCGGAGATGCTCGGCTCGGGCGGCCAGGTCGCCTACGTCACCGACGCGGAGGGCGAGGACGCCGTCGAGATCGCCTACCTGCCGCGCGCGTCCGGCGCCCGCGAGCCGCGCCGCCTCGCCTCCGGACAACTGGGCCGCGTACAGGAACTGGTGTCGGACCCGCAGGGCGAGCGGCTCGCCATCGCCTCGAACGACGGGCGGCTGCTCCTCCTCGACGCGACGGAGGAGTCCGCCGACCTCACCGGCACGGAGTCCGAGGAGACCTCCGGCCCCGAGTCCGACACCAGCTCAGGCACGGAGTCCGAGGACGCCTCCGGCACCGAGTCCGAGGACCCGTCCGAAACGGAGTCCGAAACGGAGTCCGAGGACGGCTCCGGAACGGAGACCGGGCAGGGCGAGGTCACCGAGCTCATCCGTTCCATCAACGGCCCGGTGACGGACCTCGCCTTCTCCCCGGACGGCGCCTGGCTGACGTGGTCGCACCCCGGGATCGGCCGCTCCCTGCGGCAGATCAAGATGGCCCGCATAAAGGACCGTCTGATCGTCGACGTCACCAACGGGCGCTTCGAGGACGAGAATCCGGTGTTCACGCGGGACGGCCGCTATCTGGCCTTCCTGTCCTGGCGCGGCTTCGACCCGGTGTACGACGTGCACACCGGGGACCTGTCCTTCCCTCTCGGCTGCCGCCCCTACCTCGTCCCGCTGTCCTCCGCCACGCCTTCCCCGTTCGCGCTGAACCCGGACGGACGGCCGGTCGCCGGGGGCCTCGACCCGATCGAGGAGGGCACCGGCGACGGCAGCGCGACGACCGTCGAACTCGAAGGCCTGGAGAGCCGGGTGACGCCCTTCCCGGTCACCGCCTCCAAGTACTCGGCGCTGCGCCCGGTCTCGGGCGGCGGCCTGGTCTGGCTGCGCTGGCCGATCTCCGGCGCGCTGGGCGAGACGTTCGCCAACCCGGACGACACGACCGGCCGTCCGACCCTGGAGTTCTTCAACATCACCAAGGCGAAGAAGTCCGAACTGGTCGACCACCTGGACTGGTTCGCGGTGAGCGGCGACGGTTCCCGGCTCGTCGTCGTCGACGAGGGCGACCTGCGCGCCGTCCCCTCCACCGAGTCCGGGGACAGCGACTCGACCGTGTGGATCGACCTGCGCCGCATCCTGCACGACGTGGACCCGCCCGCCGAATGGCGCCAGGCGTACGCGGAGGCCGGCCGCATCATCCGCGCCTACTACTGGGACCCCGACATGTGCGGCCTCGACTGGGACGCGATCCTTGAGCAGTACCGGCCGCTGGTCGAACGGATCGCCTCCCCGGACGAGTTCGCGGATCTGCTGCGCGAGGTCCTCGGCGAACTGGGCACCTCGCACGCGTACGTCACCGCCGCGCGCCGCAACGAGGGCCCACCCCACTACCAGCGCTGGCAAGGACTCCTGGGCGCCAACTTCGTCTGCCGTGACGGCGGTTGGATGCTCAAGCGGATTCTGCCCGGCGACTCGTCCGACTCCAAGGCCCGCTCACCGCTGGCGGGTGCCGGAATTCGCGAGGGCGCCGTCCTGACCCATGTGGACGGCCGCCCGGTGAACCCGGTCACCGGCCCGTATCCGCTGCTCGCGGGCGCGGGCGGTACGACGGTGGAGCTGACCTTCACCCCCGCGGAGGGCGAGGGGCGCTCGCGCCGGGTGGCCGTGGTCCCGCTGATCGACGAACGCCCCCTGCGCTACCAGGACTGGGTGGCCAAACGCCGCCAGGTCGTACGGGAGTTGAGCGGCGGCCACTGCGGCTACCTGCACATCCCGGACATGGGCGGCTCGGGCTGGGCCCAGTTCAACCGCGATCTGCGGATGGAGGTCTCGCGCCCGGCCCTCATCGTCGACGTGCGGGGCAACGCGGGCGGCCACATCAGCGAACTGGTCGTCGAGAAGCTGACCCGGACGATTCTCGGCTGGGACCTCACCCGCGACGCCCAGCCGGTGTCGTACGCCTCCAACGCCCCCCGCGGGCCGGTGGTGGCCCTGGCCGACGAGGCGACGTCCTCCGACGGCGACATGATCACCGCGGCCTTCAAACTGCTCAAGCTGGGCCCGGTGGTGGGTCAGCGCACCTGGGGCGGGGTCGTCGGCATGACCGGCCGCCACCGCCTCGGCGACGGCACCGTCATCACCGTGCCCATGAACGCCGCCTGGTTCGACGCGTACGGCTGGTCCGTCGAGAACCACGGCGTCGCACCCGACCTGGAGATCCTGCGCACCCCGCTCGACTGGGCCGAGGGCCGCCACGCCCAACTGGACGACGCCATCCAGCTCGCCCTGGACCTGCTGCGCACCCATCCCGCCGCCTCGCCGCCGGACCACTCGGACGTGCCCGACAGAACGCGCCCGAAGCTCCCCCCGAGATCGGGCTGACCGCCCCCGGGAACGCCCCGGCAACGGACCGTTGCCGGGGCGGCTGTCGCGGCCTCCCCGACGCCGAACCCCGACGCCGAACAACAAGAGTGGGGTGCCCTCTTGGGAGAGGGCACCCCACTCAGGCCGAACCGGCGAACGATCAGACGTCGTAGTCCTGGTCGAAGCGGTCCTGGGCCTCACGCTGAGCACGCTCCGCGTCCGGCATCGGGCGGTCGTTCCCCATCGGGGAACGCTCGCTCGCCCTGCCTCGCGGTTCGCCCGTCTTCTTCTGCTTCTTGGCCGTCTGCTTAAGCTGCTCGGCCTTGTCCTTGAACTGGTCCTGCATGCTCATGCGATTCACTCCCGTAGTGGGTGAGGGATTCCGGCTCGACCCCCTTGTGCGATCAGGGGGTTCGGGCCTCGACCAGAGTTGCACGCACGGACAGAGCACGCATTTCGATCAGTCACTCACCGTGAGACGCGCCGGTGGGACGCCCTGTCCGCCTCACGGAGCCGTCGATTTCCGTTCCTGTTCGTCGGCCGCCCCGCCGGCCCCGACCAGCCCCCTCGGAACCTGTCCGAGGCGCGGTTCGAACCGCCGCATCTCACGTTGCCCGACCGCCCCGATGACCGCGGGCAGATAGCCGCGGATGCCCTGCATCCCGCGCAGCCACCACTGCGCGTACACACTGCTGGAGCGGCGCTCGATCCCGGCCACGATCCGGTCGACGGCCGGCCCCAGCGGATACGTCTTGTTGGAGGGCCACGGCAGCCGCTGCCGCAGCTCCCGCATCACCTCGTCCTGGTCGGCACCCCGCACCATGTCGGTGTCGGTCCACGACAGATACCCGACGCCGACGCGCACGCCCTTGTGCCCGACCTCGCCGCGCAGACTGTGCGCGAACGCCTCCACACCGGACTTGGACGCGCAGTAGGCCGACATCATGGGAGCGGGAGTGATCGCGGCCAGCGACGCGATCTGCAGCAGATACCCCCGGCTCTCCATCAGCGCCGGCAGGAACGCCCGCGCGGTCACCGCGGATCCGATCAGGTTCACCTCGATCACCCGCCGCCAGGCGACGGGGTCGGAGTCCACGAAGGGCCCGCCGCTCGCGACACCGGCGTTGGCGACGACGATGTCCACCTTGCCGAACCGCTGCCCGACCTCCTGGGCGACCCGCGCCATGGCCTCGTGGTCGGTGACATCGGCGTACCAGTGGTCGCTCTCGCCGGGCAGCCGTTCCGAGACCCGCTTCAGCGCGTCCGCCTCCAGCCCGACCAGCGCGACCTTCGCCCCGCGCGCGGAGAGCTTGCGCGCGAGGAGTTCACCGACACCGCGCGCGGCCCCCGTGACGACGGCCACCTGTCCATCCAGACCCACCCTGCTCATGCGCCCTCCTTGATCTCTGCGCCCTCGACGGCGGTCCGTGTGTTCTCCGCGCCCTCGACGGCGGTCCGTGTGTTCTCCGCGCCCTCGACGGCGGTCCGTGTGTTCTCCGCGCCCTCGACGGCGGTCCGTGTGTTCTCCGCGCCCTCGACGGCGGTCCGTGTGTTCTCCGCGCCCGCTGCCGCCTTCGGCGGCTCGGCGGGCCGCGCGTAGGTGGTGACGAGTTCCCGTATCCGGGCGGTCACCAGGTCGGGCGCCTCCACCGGAGTCATGTGCCCGAGCCCCGGCAGCTCGGTGCTGCCGACGCAGTTCGGCAGCGCCGCCACCAGGGAACGCGCGTGCACGACCGGCGTCAACCGGTCGACCGTGCCCGCGATCACCGCCGTCGGCACCCTCAACTCCCGCACGCCCCGGTCGAGATCGAGCGTGGCGAGCACGGCGGACCAGGCGTGGCGCACGGTGCGCGGACAGGCGTGCACGATCCGGGCGCACGCGTCCACCATGGCCGGGGACGAACCGGGGCCCATGGTCGCGTACTTGAGGATCCGCCTGGCGAGCGGTGTGACGGGCCCGAGGGGCGCCCGGGAGCCGAGCACCGCCCCGGTGACCCGGGTCCGGAGCCGCCCGGCGCGCATCGGCAGCACGCGCGACTCCTCGACCAGCCGCGTGCTTCCCGTACTGCACAGCAGGGCCGCCGCCGCGTGCTCCCTGAACCGCGGCCGCGCCGAGGCGGCCATCAACGTCATACCGCCCATCGAGTGCCCCGCGAGGACGGCCTTCTCGCCCGGCGCGAGGGTGGCCGCGAGCACCGCCTCCAGGTCGTCGGCGAGCGCCTCGGTGCTGCACGTGTCGCTCGCGGGACTGCGCCCGTGCCCGCGCTGGTCGTACGCGATGACGCGGTGGTCGGCGGCGAGGTCGCGGATCTGGGCCGCCCAGAAGGCGGTCGAGCAGGTCCAGCCGTGCGCGAGGACGACGGCGGGCGCGTCCTCGGGTCCGTGCACCTCGACGTGCAGGCGCGCCCCGTCCGCGGAGTGCGCGATCAGTTCCCGGACCGGCACGGGAGGCGTGTACGCGCCGTGCGTCTCATACGTCGGTCGGCTCACGCGTCCGCCTCCACCTTCTTCTCGCGGGTGCTCCTCGTACGCGGCTCGGGCGCGGCCCCGGGCCCGGCCGCGGGTTCCGGGGCGCGCAGCACCTCGTACTCGGCCAGGTCGACCCGGCGCGTGGCGCTCCGGAACTCGGCCGTCGTACCGGGCCATACGGTCGTGTTGACGCCGTTGGCGTCCAGGTACCAGCTCGTGCAGCCGCCGGTGTTCCACACCGTGCGCTTCATCCGCTCCTGCACGCGGTCGTTCCAGGCGTCGACGGCGGCGGGGCGCGCGTCGAGCGCCGCACGCCCGCCGAGCACGTCCAACTGCCGTACGAAGTCGGCCATGTAGTTCAGCTGGGACTCGATCATCAGGATCATCGAGGAGTTCCCGAGCCCGGTGTTCGGTCCGATGATCGTCATCCAGTTGGGGAAGCCGGCGGCGGTGGCGCCGCGCAGCGACTTCATGCCCGACTCCCACGCCTGCGCGAGCGTCCTGCCGTCCGCCCCGACGACGCACTCGGCGATCGGCATGTCGGTGACGTGGAACCCGGTCCCGAACACGATCGCGTCGGCCTCGGCCCTGGTGCCGTCGGCGGCGACGAGCGCGGAGCCGTCGATCTCGGCGAGTCCGGAGGCCACCACGTCCACGTTCGGCCGGGTGAGCGCCGGGTAGTAGGCGTTCGACAGCAGGATCCGCTTGCAGCCGATCCGGTAGTCGGGCGTCAGCTTCTCCCGCAGCGCCGGGTCCTTGACGGCGCGCGCGATGTTCCGCTTGGCCAGCCGCTCGACCATGCCGAGTTCGTTCGGCCGCTTGGTGAACGCCTGCACCTGGAGTTCCCGGATGCCCCACAGGAGCCCGCGCCTGGCCTGTGTCGTGAACGGCAGCTTGCGGTGCAGCCACCGCTCGGCGCCGCTGATGGCCCGGTCGACCCGCGGCATCACCCACGGCGGCGTGCGCTGGAACAGGGTCAGCCGGGCGACGTCCGGCTGGATCGCCGGCACGATCTGGATGGCCGAGGCGCCGGTGCCGATCATGGCGACCCGCTTGCCGCGCAGGTCGTAGTCGTGGTCCCAGCGGGCCGAGTGGAACACCTTGCCGGTGAACGTGTCGATCCCGGGGATGTGCGGGATCTTGGGGTCGGACAGCGGTCCGGTCGCGGAGACCACGACGTCCGCCGTCAGGTACCCGCTGCTGGTCTCGATCCCCCAGCGCAGCTTCTGCGCGTCCCAGGTCATCATCTTGACCTCGGAGTCGAACCGCAGATGCGGGCGCAGCCGGAAGACGTCCGCGACATGCTCCAGATACGCGCGGATGTGCTCCTGTCCGGAGAAGGTGCGCGGCCATTCGGGGTTGGGCGCGAACGAGAACGAGTAGAGGTGCGACGGGACGTCGCAGGCGCACCCGGGATAGCTGTTGTCGCGCCAGGTGCCGCCCACCGCGCCGGCCCGCTCCAGGACGACGAAGTCGGTGATCCCCTCGCGGCGCAGCCGCACAGCGGCCCCCAGCCCGCCGAACCCGGACCCGATCACCGCCACCCGTACATGCTCGTGCTCGGTCATCCCGACGCCTCCCTAGCCCGCACGACCCTGCCAGTGAACACTGGCACAATCGGGAGAGTAGAGCAGCTTCGTACTCATGGGTAGGGGTCGCGACCGGGAAAGTTACCGGGGGTACGACGTAGGGTGCGGACGTGGCCGAGGGATCAGGAAAGCGAGGCGCGGGGGCGCGAGCACAGGGCGCCGGGACGCGGACGACCGGCACGCGACCACCGGACGCGTCCGGCACGCGACCACGCGACGCCCGCCCGCGCGAGGCCGCGGAGCCCGGCTCCGGCCCGTCCGCGGGCGCCGACCGGTCCCCGCCGGAGCCCGGCAGACGCGAGTACCGCATGGAGGAGCTGGCCGAGGAGGCCGGCATCACCGTGCGCACCCTGCGCTTCTACCGGGAGCGCAAGCTCATACCGCCGCCCCGGCGCGAGGGCCGTATCGCCTGGTACGACGACACCCACCTGGCGCGTCTGCGCACGATCTCGGCGCTGCTGGAACGCGGCCACACCCTCAACGGCATCGCGGAACTCGCCGAGGCCTTCGACCACGGCCGTGACGTGGGCGAGTTGCTCGGGCTGGGCGAGCCCTCCGAGGAGACCCCGGTCCGGCTGTCCCCCGAGGAGCTGGCCGACGTCTTCGCCGGACAGGCGACCCCGGAGAACCTCGCCGCGGCACTCGACCTCGGCTATCTCGGCACCGACGGCGGCGAGATCGTCCACATAAGCCGCCGGCTCCTCGACGTCTCGGCCGCCCTGGTCCGCGAGGGCATACCGCTCGCGGACGTCCTGACGGCGGCCCGGCGCGTCCGCGACCACACCGAGGCACTCGCCGAGCTCTTCACCACCCTCGTCCTCACCGAGGACCGCACCCCGGACGACCTCCAACGCCTGCGCCCCCTGGCGAAGAGCGTGGTGGAGGCGGAACTGTCGATGGCGCTGGACCGGCGGCTCCGATCCGGCGATCACCAGGACCCCCGGACGTAGGAGACGGCGCTCACCGCGACGGGGCCCCGCCCGGAGGACGTGGCCGACGGCTCGCGGACGACGGGCGGCTCAGAGGTCGTAGACCACCGTGACCGGCGCGTGGTCGGACCAGCGCTCGTCGTGCGTCGCCGCGCGCTCCACGAATCCCTTGACCGCCTTGCCCGCGAGCCCCGGGGTGGTGATCTGAAGGTCGATCCTCCAACCTGAATCGTTGTCGAAGGCCCGCCCCCGGTACGACCACCACGAGTACGGCCCCTCGGCGTCCGGGTGCAGGGCGCGGACGACGTCGACGTACCCGCCGTCGCCCGCGTCGAGGACCCGCCCCAGCCACTCCCGCTCCTCGGGCAGGAAGCCGGAGTTCTTCCGGTTGGCGCGCCAGTTCTTGAGGTCGGCCTCCTGGTGGGCGATGTTCCAGTCGCCGCAGACGACGACCTCGCGTCCGTCGGCGGCGGCCCGCACCCTGAGCTCCTTCAGGTAGGCGAGGAACTCCTCCATGAACCGGACCTTCTCGTCCTGCCGCTCGGTCCCGACCTCGCCCGAGGGGAGGTAGAGACTCGCGACGGTGACACCGGGCAGGTCCGCCTCGACGTACCGCCCGGAGGAGTCGAACTCCTCGGACCCGAAGCCGATCCGGACACGGTCGGGCTCGCGGCGTGTGTAAAGGGACACACCCGCGCGGCCCTTGGCGGCGGCGGGGGCGTGCACGACATGCCAGCCCTCCGGCGCGCGCACCTCCGCGGAGAGCTGGTCCGGCTCCGCCCGCACCTCCTGAAGGCACAGCACATCGGCGGAGGTCTCCGCGAGCCACTCCACGAAACCCTTCTTCGCAGCGGCCCGGAGCCCGTTCACATTCACAGAGGTCAGTGTCAGCACGCAGGCACGATACTTAATCGGTCGCACCGACCCGAACTCGATCATTCACCGCATAGATGTACGGTAATTCGCATGCATTTCCGCCCGGTCACTTTCGACCATCCCGATGCCATCAAGCTCAACGACCAGGTTCAGGCCGAATACGCCGAGCGCTACGGCGACGACGGCGACGCCACACATCTGGACCCGCGGATGTTCGCCCCGCCCGTCGGCCTCTACCTGATCGCGTACGACGAGCGGGACCGCCCGGTGGCCACGGGCGGCTGGCGCGCCCAGGACGAGAACGACGAGGGCTACTCGGACGGTGACGCCGAGCTCAAGCGGATGTTCGTGGTCCCGGAGGCCCGCGGTCTCGGTCTCGCCCGGCGCATCCTGGCCGCCCTGGAGGACGACGCCCGCGTGGCCGGCCGCGTCCGCATGGTCCTGGAGACCGGCACCAAGCAGCCCGAGGCGGTCGCCCTCTACGCGTCGAGCGGCTACGAGCCGTGCGCCAAGTTCGGCTACTACCGCTTCCACGAACTGAGCCTCTGCTTCGCCAAGGCCCTCTAGCGCGCAGGGCACTGACCCTGGCCGGCCGCACGGCCGGCCGGGGCCGCCCGGCCGCCCCGGCACCCCCGGCACCCCCGGCACCGAGGCCGCCGACGCGAGGTGCCGCCGTCGGCTCCAGGGCATGGCAAGAGGCCCGCTCCCACGGGTGGGAACGGGCCTCTTGGCTGCGGTGGACCTGTGGGGATTTGAACCCCAGACCCCCTCGATGCGAACGAGGTGCGCTACCAGACTGCGCCACAGGCCCTTGCAACGAGTGAAACTCTAGCATCCCGATCGAGGTGCTTGGAAATCCGTTCCGGGCTGGTCAGGGAGGCCGTCGGGGAGACCCCCGTGAGCGCCGGGCGGCACACCCGTCACTCGTTGGCCGCGCGCGGCCGTTCCCCGTCCTCGTACTGGTCGAACAACGGCGTACGGCCCCGCTCGCGGGCGCGCCGCGCGGATGCCGCGCGGCGCGCGTCACTGCGGCTGTCGTCCCCCGCGTCGGCGTCGTCGGAACCCTCCGGGAGGCCCTCGTCGGCCGGCTCGGCCTCGGGCGCGCTCGGTTCGGCCGCGCTGGACCGCGCGGAGCTCCACGCGTCCGGCGCCCCCAGGTCGACGCTGGACGTCGCCCGGGGCGCGACCGGCGCGGTCACATAGGTCGGCAGGGGAACCGGCACCGGATCCCAGCTGTCGCCCTGGGCGGGACCGCACTGTCGCTCGCGCTGCTGGTCGACCCACTCGGCGTGGTCGGTCTGCTCGACGAGGGCGCGGCGGTCCGCGGCGAGCGCCGAGAAACCGGGGTCGGTGTCGGACCCGAGGCCGTCTTCCGATTCGTCCGCCGCGGGGTCGACGGCCGCCCGCCGACGGGGCTGCCGCTCCCGGAGCCGCTGCGCCGCGGCTTCGGCCCTGCGCCGGTCCATGGTGTACGTGAAGCGTCGCCGCTCCTGGGCACGCAGGTGCAGGATGTACGAACTCAGCATCACGGCCGGCGCGCCGGGCGCCCACAGGAACGCGAGCCCGCCCACGGCCGCCACGACCGCGCCGAAGGTGAAGGCGAGGAAGAGCAGGACCGTCGTACGCCGACGGCGCGCGAGGACCTTGGTGCGCCGGGCACGCGCTGCAGCCTCGGCCGAAGGTGCCCGGCGTGCGCCCGGCGTGCGCCCCGCCGCGGACGGAGTGGCCTGCTGGGACGCGGACTTGACGGAGGGTCGGGGCGTGGACGCGGGCGGGCCCGACTGATGCGGTACGGACCGGGCGGTGCCCGAGGTCTCGTACGTGCCGCTCTCCCTGCCGGCCGCGCGGGCGCCCGGCTTCTGCTCCGCCTGGACCGGATCCGGCACCTGAACCCGTTCCTGTACGTGCGGACGGTGCTGGGCCGCCGCCTGGGGCCGGGCCGGGGGCACGGCGAAGGCCCGGACGTCCACCGAATCGGTGACGTCGTCCGGGTCGGCGCTGGGCTCCTCCTCCTCGGCGGAGCGTGCGCGCAGGTCCTTGGCGTATCGGCGCTCCATACCCGCCCGTCCGGACAGCAGCCGGATGGCGGTGCTGAAGCGTTCCGTCGGACGGGCTTCGTTCAGCTCGTCCTGCCTACGGAGCCACATCGGCACCAAGTAGGCGGCCCAGGCCCCGACGATGACTGCGTAGATGAGGCCGCTGCTGCTCACGCCTCACACGGTAGAGGGGTTTGTGTGAGGCCATCTGCCAATTGGGCCGGTGTGTCGCACGATCCGGCTGATATTTCGAGCTTTTTTTGTGACCGATGCGATCAGCAGGCCACCGCGAGCGCGAATTTAATGCCCTGAGGCGATCGCCCACCGATCATTTCGAACACCTATTTCATTTCCCGGTGTTGCCCGGCTTGCTCGGGTTCTGCGAGCCGGACTGCTCCGATCCCACCTGCTCCGAACGGGGCGGTGCCGAACGCGTCCGGCGCCAGCGCGCGAGCAGCCCTTCGGGCACTTCCTCCGCCGTGAGCGCGAAGACGAGATGGTCCCGCCAGGCGCCGTCGATGTGGAGATAGCGCGGCCGAAGCCCTTCCTCGCGGAATCCGAGCTTTTCCACGACCCTGCGGCTGGGCCCGTTCTCGGGGCGAATACAGACTTCGATGCGGTGCAGTCCGACGGTACGGAAGCAGTGGTCGCTCACCAGCGCCACGGCGGTGGGCATCACTCCGCGACCCGCCACCGACTGGTCCACCCAGTAGCCGACGTGCCCGGAGCACATCGACCCCCAGGTGATCCCGGCCACGGTGAGCTGACCGACCAGCCGCCCCTGGTACTCGATCACGAAGGGCAGCATCCGGCCCGCGTTGGCCTCGGCGCGCAGGTGCCGGACCATCTGCCGGTACGTCGGCCGGTGCGCGATGGGGCCGCTCGGCGTGGGGGGCGGGATGGTCGCCTCCCAGGGGCGCAGCCAGTCCCGGTTGCGCCGGTTCACCTCGCGCCAGGCCCGCTGGTCGCGCAGCCTTATCGGCCGGAGGACGACATCGCCGTCCACCAGCTCGACCGGCCAGGATGGGCTGTTCAGCTCGCACCCCCACTGCCGACGGGTCTGAGGTGGTCGCCGCCGCGGATCTGGTCGACGGCGTGGATCAGGAGGGGTTCAAGAACGGCCAGTCCGTCCTTCACCCCGCCGGTGGAGCCCGGAAGGTTGACGATCAGGGTCCCTCCGGCGACTCCGGCGAGCCCGCGCGAGAGGGCCGCCGTCGGCACCTTGTCCCTTCCGAACGCCCTGATGGCCTCCGGAATGCCCGGGACCTCGTGGTCGAGGACCCGCAGGGTCGCCTCGGGGGTCCGGTCGGTGGGCGAGATCCCCGTGCCGCCGGTGGTCACGATGACGTCGTAGCCCGCCTCGACTCCGGTGCGCAGCGCCGCCTCCACGGGGTCACCGTCGGGAACGACCTGCGGCCCGTCGACGGCGAAGCCGAATTCCGCGAGGCTCCCGGCGATCAGGGGACCGCCCTTGTCCTCGTAGACGCCGGCGGCGGCACGGTTGGAGGCCGTGATCACCAGGGCGCTGTACGGTGCCGGGAGGGTTCCGCCGATGACGGTGTCGACGCTCATGTCCGGCTCCAGTCGCCCGACTTGCCGCCCGTCTTCTCTTCCACTCGTACGTCCGTGATGACCGCCCCCTTGTCGACAGCCTTGACCATGTCGATCACGGTGAGGGCCGCCACGCTGACCGCTGTGAGGGCTTCCATCTCGACTCCCGTGCGGTCGGTCGTTCTCACGGTGGCGAGGATCTCGACGGCGTCGTCCGCGACCGACAGATCAATCTTGACACCCGACACCGACAACGGGTGGCACAGCGGGATCAGGTCCGGCGTGCGCTTGGCTCCCATGATCCCGGCGATGCGCGCGGTGGCCAGGGCGTCGCCCTTGGGTACCCCCTCACCGCGCAGCAGCTCCACGACACGGGGCGAGACCAGGACCCGGCCGCTCGCGCGCGCGGTGCGGGCGGTCACGTCCTTCCCGGACACGTCGACCATGCGGGCGGCCCCGACCTCGTCGATGTGCGTCAGTCGGTCCTGCACAGGGGGTCCGGAGGTCTCCCCCCGGGACGGAACAGTCATGTGCGTGGGCGCTCCCGGTCAGGGCCCGTCGCGGTGCGGCGCGTGGGCCTGGTGTGCGCGACACGTTACCGCCCGTCCGTCCACCGCCACGCCTCCGCGAGGAGCTGGGCGCCCTTGCGCGACCCGGGCGCCCAGCACTGGGCGCCCCCGCACCCGGCCGCTCAGCCGAGCAGCACCACCTCGACCTCGGCTCCGGGCTCGACCGAGGTGTCGTCCTCGGGGACGACGATCAGCGCGTCGGCGTGCGCCAGGGCCGCGACCAGGTGGGATCCGGCACCTCCGACGGGCGTCACGGTGCCGTCCGCGTACGTCCCGCGCAGGAACTGCCGACGGCCCTTCGGAGAGGTCAGCGCCTTCTCGGTGGAGAGGGTCGCCCTGGTCGTGGGCCGGTGGACGTCCTGCAGACCCATCAGTGTGCGGATCGCGGGCCGCACGAAGAGTTCGAAGGAGACGTACGAGGACACGGGGTTGCCCGGGAGCGCGAGCAGCGGTGTGTGGTCGGGGCCGATGGAGCCGAAGCCCTGGGGCTTGCCGGGCTGCATGGCGAGTCTGCGGAAGTCGATTCCGCCGCCCGCCTCGTCCTCGTCGCCGACCGAGGTCAGCGCTTCCTTGACGACGTCGTAGGCGCCGACGCTCACCCCGCCGGTCGTGACCAGCAGGTCGGCGCGGACGAGCTGGTCCTCGATGGTCGAGCGCAGTGTCTCGGCGTCGTCCGCGACCGCGCCGACCCGGTACGCGATGGCTCCCGCGTCGCGGGCGGCCGCGCACAGGGCGAAGCTGTTGGAGTCGTAGATCTGGCCGGCGCCCAACTCCTCGTCGGGCTGGACGAGTTCGCTGCCGGTGGACAGGACGACCACCCGCGGGCGGGGGTGCACCCGCACGGTGCCGCGGCCGATCGCGGCGAGCAGGCCGATCTGCGGCGGGCCGAGGACTGTGCCCGCTTCGAGGGCGCGGTCGCCCGCCTTCACGTCGCTGCCCTTCGCGCGGACGTGCGCGCGGGCCTCGGCCTGGCGGTGGACGTGGACCTGTCCGAAGGAGCCCTCGGGGGACGTGCTGTGCGCGCGCATCCCGGAGACCGGTCCCTCGCCGAGGCCTCCGTCGGTCCACTCGACGGGGACGACGGCTTCGGCGCCGGGCGGCAGCGGGGCGCCGGTCATGATGCGGGCGGCCTGGCCGGGGCCCACGTAGGGCTGCTCGGCCTGGCCGGCCGCGACATCGCCGACGACAGTCAGGACCGCCGGGTATTCCTCGCTCGCGCCCGCGACATCCGCGACCCGGACCGCGTACCCGTCCATGGAGCTGTTGTCGAACGGCGGCAGGGAGACCGGCACCGTGACGTCCTCGACCAGGACGCAGCCCTGGGCGTCGAGGAGTTGCAGCTCGATGGGTTCGAGGGGGCGGACGGTCGTGAGGATGTCCTCCAGGTGGTCGTCCACCGTCCAGAGTTGGTCCTGGCCGGTGGTGCGGGTCGCGGCGCTGCTCAAAGTCCCTACATCTCCTCGGCTACGTAACGGCGAAGCCAGGCCCGGAAGTCCGGGCCCAGGTCTTCACGTTCGCATGCGAGTCTGACAATGGCACGCAGGTAGTCGCCTCGGTCCCCGGTGTCATAGCGCCGGCCCTTGAAGACGACTCCGTGCACGGGGCCGCCGACCTTCTCGTCCGCGGCGAGCTGCTGGAGGGCGTCGGTGAGCTGGATCTCGCCGCCGCGGCCCGGCTCGGTCTTGCGCAGTATGTCGAAGATGTGCGGGTCGAGGACGTAGCGGCCGATGACGGCGTAGTTGCTGGGCGCGTCCGCCGCGTCCGGCTTCTCGACCAGACCGGTCACCTTGACCAGGTCGCCCTCGACGGTGGCCTCGACGGCGGCGCATCCGTAGAGGTGGATCTGCTCGGGCGCGACCTCCATGAGCGCGATGACGCTGCCGCCGTGCCGCTCCTGGACCTCGACCATGCGGGCCAGCAGGGGGTCGCGGGGGTCGATCAGGTCGTCGCCGAGGAGGACGGCGAAGGGCTCGCGGCCGACGTGCGGGGCCGCGCACAGGACGGCGTGACCGAGACCCCTGGGGTCCCCCTGGCGCACGTAGTGCATGGTCGCGAGGTCGCTGGACTCCTGGACCTTGGCGAGCCGGTTGGCGTCGCCCTTCTTCTGAAGGGCCGATTCCAGCTCGTAGTTGCGGTCGAAGTGGTCTTCCAGCGGTCGCTTGTTGCGACCCGTGATCATCAGGACGTCGTCAAGACCCGCGGACACGGCCTCTTCGACCACGTACTGGATCGCCGGCTTGTCGACGACCGGCAGCATCTCCTTGGGAGTGGCTTTGGTGGCCGGCAGGAACCGGGTTCCGAGGCCTGCCGCCGGAATGACAGCCTTACTGATCCTGGGGTGTGACTCAGTCATGTCCGCAACCATAACCGGTGGCTATGTGCAGAATCTGTGGCTCCGGTTAATTCACTGGTATATGAGTGGATTAAGAGAACTACAGGAGTCGGCTGTGAGTCACGTCGGACACGAACCCGAGCCTGACAAGCGAATGTTGCGACGAGGATTCCTGGCGGTGAGGACCGGGTTGACGGCCGATGACGTGCGGAAGACCGCCGCCACCCTGGCCGCCCGCGCTCTGGAGCTGCCCGAACTGGCGCGGGCCCGCACGGTGGCGGCCTATGTCTCCGTGGGGAGTGAACCGGGCACCCTCGCGCTGCTGGACGCGCTTCGCGCGCGGGGGGCGCGCGTCCTCCTGCCGGTCCTGCTGGCGGACAACGATCTGGACTGGGGGGCGTACACGGGAGCCGGCTCGCTCGCGCGGGTCCAACACGGCGGGAAAATGGCCCTCTTGGAGCCCGCGGGCGAGCGGCTCGGCCCGGCGGCCGTCCTGGACGCGGACGCCGTTCTGCTGCCCGGTCTGGCGGTCGACGCGCGCGGGATGCGGCTGGGGCGCGGCGGAGGCTCGTACGACCGCGTACTGGCCCGCCTGGAGCGCTCGGGCGCCGATCCCGCGCTGGTGGTGCTCCTGTACGACACCGAGGTCGTCGACCGGGTCCCGGAGGAGGCGCACGACCGGCCCGTCCACGCGGTGGTGACCCCCTCCGGCGTCCGCCGCTTCCGCTGACGGACGACGGACACGGGACGGCGGACGACCGGCACGGGTCGGGGAACGGCGGACGGCGGACGCGAAGTGGCCCTCCACGCACGCGTGGAGGGCCACTTTCGTCAGGCAACCGGCTTCAGGCCGTCAGGATCTCGACGCCCGTCGGAGTGTCACGGTTTCAGGACCAGGGTGTCGGTGGTCTTCTTGTCGACGGCCTTCTTGGTGAAGGCCCACGGCAGGAGCTCACCCTTGGCCCACTTCTCCGTCTGGTCGGTGTAGTGCGCGCTGTAGGCGTGCCCCGAGGCGCCCGAGAGGTTGATCCACTTGGACTTGTCGAGGTCCTGGAGGTTGACGACCATCCGCATGGACGGGACCCAGACCACTCCGTAGCCGCCCGCCGCGTTCCAGCCGGTCGCGTTGACCGTCGCCTCGCCGCCGCTGAGCTTCCAGGGGCCGCGGTTGAGCATGTACTGCAGGAAGCCGGGGCCTTCGGTACCGAGGGTCTGGTTCTTCAGGAACAGGCGGTGCAGCCGGCCCCAGTTCCAGGTGTCGATGTCCTTGCCGAGCTTGGCGGTCAGCTCCCAGCGGGCGTCCGTCATGGCCTGGAGGAACAGCTCGTCCCGGGTGTCGATCGGATCGTTCTTGCTCGCCGTGCTCATCTTGGTCGTCTTGCGCGTGGTGGGCGCCTTCCACCAGTCGTTGTGCTCGTCGTCGATGATCTTGCGGACGACCTCGAACCAGCGGTCGCCGCCGTCCGGCTGCGCCTGGTCGGCGTCACGCTCGCCGCACTCGCGCACCTTCTGGTCCTCGTCCGCGGGACCGGTGCTGTCGACCCGGTCGACCCACAGGCACTGGCCCTTGACCCGCAGTTCCTTGGGCAGCTTGTTGCCGAAGGCGAGTTTGAGGATGTTGCGCCAGGTGGCGTTGAAGTACGCGGCCGCGGCGGAGTCGGAGTCCTGGGTGTAGTCCCAGCCCTCCAGGAGCTTCTGCGCGTCGCGGACGTCCTTGTCGGGCACGTCGATCTTGAGCAGCTTGGGCACGATCAGCTTGGCGATCTCGCTGCTGTTGTCGAGCTGCATCTGGCGCATGTCATCGGTCGAGATCTTGGCGCCGCCCCTGGTCTTCGACTCGATCAGGTCGGTGATCCGCTGGCTGCGGGTGCCGTAGCCCCAGTCCGTGGTGAGCGTGTAGGGGTACTTGGCCGGGTCGACGACCGCCTGGTTGGCGGTCACGATGTAACCGCGCTTGGGGTTGTACTCGTAGGGCAGGGCGGACTGCTTGATGTACCCGGTCCAGCGGTACTTGGAGTCCCAGCCGGGCGAGGGCAGCGAGCCGTCGTCGCCCTTGGCGCGCGTGGGGATCTTGCCGGGGAGCTGGTACCCGATGTTGCCGTCGGCGCCCGCGCCGTCCGCGTAGACCAGGTTCTGGGACGGCACCTCGAAGGACGCGGCCGCCTTGCGGAACTCGTTCCAGTTCGACGCCTTGTCCATCGCGAAGACGGCGTCCATGGTGTTGCCCGGGTCCAGCGCGGTCCAGCGCAGCGCTATCGCGTAGCCGTCGCCGCGGTCGGGGGCCCCGGCGTCGACGGTGGCCTTCTTGCCGACCTGGACCAGTTCGTCGTCACGGTCGGACAGGAGCGGCATTCCGTCGTCGGTCTGCCGGACCACGATCGTCTTGGCGGCACCGCCGGCGACCTTGATCGTCTCCTTGCGGGTGGTGAACGGCAGCACCTTGCCGTCGTACACGTAGCCCTCGCCGGTGATCTTCTCCAGGTAGAGGTCGGTGACGTCGACCCCGGAGTTGGTCATGCCCCAGGCCATGTCCGCGTTGTGGCCGATGACCACGCCGGGCATGCCCGCGAAGGTGTAGCCGGAGACGTCGTACTGGCACTTGGCGGAGACCGCGGTGCAGTGCAGGCCCATCTGGTACCAGACGGAGGGCAGCGACGCCGACAGGTGCGGGTCGTTGGCCAGCAGCGGCTTGCCGGTGATGGTGTGGCTGCCCGCGACGACCCAGGAGTTGGAGCCGATGCCGTTGCCGTTCACGCCGACGGCGGTGGGCAGGCCGTCGAGGACCTTGTAGAGCCCCGAGAGCTGGCTCTGGAACCCGGTGGGTGCCGCGGTGTTGCCCGTGAGCCCCGTGCCCGCCGTGGTCGTCGAGGTGGTGTCGGTGGGGCTGTACGTCCCGGTGACACTGTCGTACGAGCCCGTCCGGACGATCGGCTTGTTCCGGCTGTACGGGTAGTCCGGGTACAGGTCGGCGATCTGCTTCGGGCCGAGCCTGCTCGTCATCAGGGAGCGGTCGATCTCTTCCTGCATGTTGCCGCGCAGGTCCCAGGCCATCGCCTTGAGCCAGGCCACGGAGTCGACCGGGGTCCACGCGGTCGGCTCGTAGTCGTTGGTGAAGCCGAGAGCCGCGTACTCCAGGGAGATGTCCTTGCCGCTCTTGCCCTTGAGATAGGCGTTGACTCCCTTGGCGTACGACTGGAGGTACTTCTTCGTGGAGGCCGACAGCTTGGTGTCGTACTCCTTCTTCGCGACCCGGTCCCAGCCGAGAGTGCGCAGGAACTCGTCGTTCTTGACCTGTCCCTCGCCGAACATCTCGGACAGCCGGCCCGAGGTCATGTGACGGCGCACGTCCATCTCGTAGAACCGGTCCTGCGCCTGGACGAAGCCCTGGGCCATGAACAGGTCCTCGTCGGACGAGGCGTAGATCTGCGGGATCCCGTTGCCGTCGCGCTGCACGGTCACCGGCCCCGACAGGCCGTCGAGCCGGATGGAGCCCGAGGTCTGCGGGAAGGAGGCACGCACAGTGCTGATGCTCCAGTACGCGCCGAAGGCGATGCCTCCGATGATGGCGAGAACCAGGACAATCAAGAACAGTCGGGCTTTGCGCCCCTTCTTCCTGCCGGACTTGCCGGGCTGTTGGCCGGAAGAGGCGGTGGTGTTGGGGGGCATCGCTGTCCTTGCTGTCCTAACGCGAGCGGCAGGCGGTCCTGGAGTGCTGGGGCAACCATAGGCGCAGGGCCAACCGCGCCTTGACGCGGAGTAGGAAACCGGGAAGCACGACTGTTCGATCTTGCCTCCGGGAACGTCAAGAAAGCGTCAAGAGTTAGGTAAGGTAACGAAGTACTTGCACTGAAGTGGCCGGCTTCCGGTGCTCAGATCCGGAGGCCGCCCGCGGCGGGCCCGGATCGGCGAGAAAGGAACAGCCCCTGACTGTCCACCACCTCAACCAGCTCCTGCTCGTGTGCTCGCTCGTCCTGCTCTTCGCGGTGGCGGCGGTCCGGATCTCCTCACGCAGCGGGCTCCCCACCCTGCTCGTGTACCTGGGGATCGGCGTCGCGATCGGCCAGGACGGAGTCGGCGACGTCCACTTCAGCAACGCCGAACTGACCCAGGTCATCGGGTACGCGGCCCTGGTCGTGATCCTGGCCGAAGGCGGTCTCGGCACGAAGTGGAAGGAGATCAGACCGGCCCTGCCGGCCGCCTCCTCGCTGGCGGTGGTGGGCGTCGCGGTCAGCGTCGGCGTCACGGCGACGGCCGCGCACTACCTGATCGGCCTGGAGTGGCGCCAGGCGCTCATCATCGGGGCGGTCGTCTCGTCGACGGACGCCGCGGCGGTCTTCTCCGTCCTGCGGAAGATCCCCCTCCCCGCGCGCGTGACGGGCATCCTGGAGGCCGAGTCGGGCTTCAACGACGCCCCGGTGGTCATCCTCGTCGTCGCGTTCTCCACCGCGGGACCCGTGGAGCACTGGTACGCGCTGCTCGGCGAGATAGCGCTGGAACTGGCCATCGGCGCGGCCGTCGGCCTCGCGGTCGGCTGGCTCGGGGCGTACGGACTGCGGCACGTGGCGCTCCCGGCCTCCGGTCTCTACCCCATCGCCGTGATGGCCATCGCGGTCGCGGCGTACGCCGCCGGCGCGCTCGCCCACGGCAGCGGATTCCTCGCCGTGTACCTCGCCTCCATGCTGCTCGGCAACGCGAAACTGCCGCACTGGCCCGCCACGCGCGGCTTCGCCGAGGGGCTCGGCTGGATCGCCCAGATCGGCATGTTCGTGCTGCTCGGCCTGCTGGTCACCCCGCACGAGATGGGCGACGACATCGTGCCCGCGCTCGTCATAGGCCTGGTGCTGACCATGGTGGCCCGGCCGCTGAGCGTGGTCGCGAGCCTGCTGCCGTTCCGCATCCCGTGGCAGGAACAGGCGCTGCTGTCCTGGGCGGGGCTGCGCGGCGCCGTGCCCATCATCCTGGCGACGATCCCGATGGTGAGCGGCATCGCGGAGAGCGAGCGGATCTTCAACATCGTCTTCGTCCTCGTCGTCGTCTACACCCTCATCCAGGGCCCGACGCTGCCCTGGCTGGCCCGCAAGCTCCGCCTCGGGGAGTCCCCGGGAGCCGCCGACCTGGGCATCGAATCGGCGCCCCTGGAGCGGCTGCGCGGCCATCTGCTGTCCGTCGCGATCCCCAAGGGGTCCCGTATGCACGGCGTCGAGGTGGGCGAGCTGCGGCTGCCCCCGGGCGCGGCGGTCACCCTCGTCGTCCGCGACGCGAAGTCCTTCGTACCGAATCCCACGACGGTGCTCCGGCTCGGCGACGAGCTGCTGGTGGTCGCCACCGACCCGGTCCGGGACGCGACCGAGCGGCGGCTGCGCTCCGTCGGCCAGGGCGGCAAGCTGGCCGACTGGCTGGGGATCGGCGACGCCGACGGCGGAGCGGAACACCGTACGAAACACCGAACGGGCTTGTGACGGGACTCCGGGCGGACTCTTACGGGATTCCGAACGGGGTTCTCACGGCACCACGGACGGGCGCCCTGAGACAGCGAGAGTCATTCACAGGCGCACGTCTTCGTGGTGCTCATTTTCACAGGCCTGGCGACGATCGCCCCCTGTACGATGAAGGCACACCTTGATCGAACCAACTCTGCCTGACGCAGAGCTGGCGCGACCGTATGGCGGCCGTGACGTCCTCCCGAGGGAGACGCCGGTATCTACCGCAGATCCGCGCAAGAGGACAGCTCTCGGCGCCCCCCGCACGGGCGCGCTACCAGGCGGCAGAAAGGCACGGGCCGTGGCATCCACGGTCACCTCCCGTCCTGGATACGGACAGCTGCTGCGCACCCGCGGCGCCTGGACGTTCCTGCTCCCGGGCTTCGCCGCCCGTCAGCCGTTCGCCATGCTGACGATCTCCATCGTGCTGCTCGTGCAGCACACCACCGGCTCCTACGGCGCGGCCGGCGCGGTCGCCGCCGCCACCGGTGTCTCCATGGCGCTGTTCGCGCCCTTCACCGGGCGCCTGGCCGACCGGCACGGACAGCGGGCCGTACTGCTGCCCGGCGTACTCGTGCACGCCGTGGCCGGGTTCTCCCTGACCGCGCTCGCGCTGGCGGACGCCCCCTTGTGGGCGCTTTTCGCCGCCGCCGTCCCGACCGGCGCCTCGGTGCCGCAGATCGGCCCCATGGTGCGGGCCCGCTGGGGCGTGAAGCTTCAGGACTCACCCCTGATGCCGACCGCGGCGGCCTTCGAGTCCGTCACGGATGAGCTGACCTTCGTCTTCGGACCGCTGCTCGCGACCGCGCTGTGCACGGCCGTCGACCCCGCCGCGGGCCTGCTGACCGAGGCGTCGCTGACTCTGATCGGCGGTCTGCTGTTCGCCGCGCAGAAGAGCACCCAGCCCTCGGTCGCCCTCGCCGGACACGCGCGCGTGGAGCACGGTTCCGCTCTGCGCATCCCCGGGGTGCGCGTCCTGATCGTGACCTTCCTGGGCATCGGCTCCGTCTTCGGCGGCATGCAGGTCTCGCTCGCCGCGTACAGCGAGTCGATCGGCGAGCCCGGCCTGAACGGTGTCCTGTACGGCGTCTTCGCGGCGGGCAACATGCTCTCCGGCATCGTCTGCGGTGCCATCGCCTGGCGGGTGGCCCCGCAGCGACGGCTCGTCCTCGGGTACGCCGCGCTCGCGCTGGCCGCCTCCGGACTGTGGGCGGCGAACTCGGTGATCGTGCTCTCCGGCCTCGGTCTCGTGGTCGGTATGTGCATCGCTCCGACCCTGATCACCGGCTACACCCTGGTCGAGAGCCTCGTTCCGCAGGGCGCCCGCACCGAGGCCTTCACCTGGCTCACCGGCGCCGTCGCGCTCGGCCAGGCGGCGGCCGTCACCGTCGCCGGACAACTGGAGGACCGGCTCTGGGGCGGCGCCGGATTCCTGGTGCCGATGGCCGGTACCGCACTGGCTCTGGTGACCCTGGTGGCACTGCGCTCACGCCTCGCCGCGCAGGCCCCGAGCCGAGCCGTCGCGCGTGGCGTCGGTCACCGCGTGCCGGTGACAGTGGACTGATCTCGCGGAATACGTCAGTATGGACCGTCGTTAGCACTCACTGAGTGAGAGTGCCAGGAGGAAGACAAGTGCCGACCTACCAGTACCAGTGCACCGCGTGCGGCGAGGGCCTCGAGGCGGTGCAGAAGTTCACCGATGACGCCCTGACCGAATGCCCGAACTGCAGCGGCCGCCTGAAGAAGGTGTTCTCGGCCGTCGGCATTGTCTTCAAGGGCTCCGGCTTCTACCGCAATGACAGCCGCGGCTCCTCGTCGAGCAGCTCGCCGGCTTCCAAGCCGTCGACGTCCACGTCCTCGTCGGACTCGAAGTCCTCGTCGTCGGCGTCCACGTCGTCGTCCTCGGACTCGAAGTCGTCGGGCGCGAAGTCGTCGGGCACCGGCTCGTCGAGCAGCTCCGCCGCTTAGGGCCTCCGCGGTCCGCCGGGGCTCCTGCCCCGGTCCGGCCGTCTCCGCGAGGCCTCACCAGGCTCGTTCCCACGGGACCCCGTCGTCGTACGACGACGGGGTCCCGTGCGTTCCCCCGTCCCGGCTAGGGTGCCGTTCATGGCGAACACGGAGAACCCACAGTCCCCGGCCGGGGAGCAGTCGACGGCCCTGGCCGAGATCGGTGTCATCGGCGGCTCGGGCTTCTACTCCTTCCTGGACGACGTGACCGAGCTGCAGGTGGACACCCCTTACGGGCCGCCCAGCGACTCCCTGTTCCTCGGCGAGATCGCCGGCCGGCGGGTCGCCTTCCTCCCCCGCCACGGCCGCGGCCACCATCTGCCGCCGCACCGCATCAACTACCGGGCCAACCTGTGGGCGCTGCGTTCCGTCGGCGCCCACCAGATCCTCGGCCCCTGCGCCGTGGGCGGACTGCGTCCGGAGTACGGGCCCGGGACCCTGCTCGTTCCGGACCAACTGGTGGACCGTACGAAGGCGCGGTCCCAGTCGTACTTCGACGGGCTGCCGCTGCCGGACGGATCGGTGCCGAACGTGGTGCACGTGTCGCTGGCCGACCCGTACTGCCCCGTCGGACGCCGGGTCGCCCTGGAAGCGGCGCGCGGACAGAACTGGGAAGCGGTGGACGGCGGGACGCTCGTGGTCATAGAGGGTCCGCGGTTCTCCACCCGGGCCGAGTCGCTCTGGCACCGGGCGCAGGGCTGGTCGGTGGTCGGCATGACGGGACATCCCGAGGCCGCGCTCGCCCGTGAACTGGAGCTCTGCTACACGTCGTTGACGCTGGTCACCGACCTCGACGCGGGGGCCGAGACCGGCGAGGGCGTCTCGCACGACGAGGTGCTGAAGGTGTTCGCCGCGAACGTGGACCGGTTGCGCGGGGTGCTCTTCGACGCGGTGGCGGGACTGCCGGACGACGGAACACGGGACTGCCTGTGCACGACGGCGCTGGGCGGCATGGATCCCGGGTTCGAGCTGCCGTGACGACGGCCGTCACGGCCCCGGCCGTCACGGCGGCGGAGTCTCCCGGGTCGCGGAGAGCGCGGAACCTCCCGTTCGGGTGAGGGAGTTGTCCACAATCCCTCGGTGGTCCACGGGCTCCGGCGGACTTCGCCGCGGGACCTCATCGTGGGATCGCAAGCAGATCCCTCGTCGCAGGTGGTGGTCACCATGGCACAGCTCTCTCCTCTTGTCCGCCCGCCCGGGGCGGACGCGCCGCCGACCGGTGCGGTGCCGCAGTTCGCGCCCGTCCGTGTGTGCGGCGGGTGGTACCGGCTGCGGCGTCTGGCCCGCCACAGGAGGCGGGCCGTGGCCGCGGGCCTCGCGATGACGGCCGCCGCCCTCGTGGCGGCCGGCCCGGGTGATGCCGGGCGGGCGCGTGGACATCCGGCGCCCGCGCTCCCCGCCGCGTCGGGGTCGGCCACCACCGCTTCCGCGCCCCTGCGCGGTCCGAGGGCGGTCGAGACGGTGCGGGCGCCGGTCCGCATCGCGGACGGCGGCGCGGTGCGGCTGCTGCGTCCCGGCGACCGGGTGGACGTGGTCGCCGCGGACGGCGAAGGCCGGGTGCGAGTGGTCGCGGCCGGGGCGCGGGTCACCGAGGTCCCGGAATCCGCCGCCACCGACACCGGAGCGCTGGTCGTCCTCGCCGTTCCGCGCGCCACGGCGACACGGCTGGCCGGCGCCGGCACCACATCACGGCTGGCAGTGACGCTGCGATGAGTGCAGAAACCGTGTCAAGTCCCTCGTTCGAGCTACCCAGTTGGACGGGTCCGGCACGCCCTGCCGTAGGTTGCGGAGCTGTTTGTTCCACAACCTGTTCGGAGGGGCCTCCTAGTGAGCGAAAACAAGCAGCCCGGTGTCTGGGAGGGCTTCAAGGCCTTTCTGATGCGGGGCAACGTCATCGACCTTGCCGTCGCCGTGGTCATCGGCGCCGCCTTCACCAACATCGTCAACTCCGTGGTGAAGGGGATCATCAACCCGCTGGTCGGTGCGATCGGCACGAAGAACCTCGACAACTACACCGCCTGCCTGGAGGACCCGTGCACCGGCACGGGGGCGACCGCCAAGGGGATCCGCATCATGTGGGGCTCGGTGCTGGGCGCCACGCTCAGCTTCGTGATCACCGCGGCCGTCGTCTACTTCCTGATGGTTCTGCCGATGGCCAAGTTCCTGGCCCGGCAGGCGGCTCGCCAGAAGGCGAAGGAGGGCACGCGCGAGGTCATCGAGGTGTCCGAGCTGGAGGTGCTGAAGGAGATCCGCGACGCACTGGTCGCCCAGCGCGGTCCGGGACGCCGCGAGTACTGACGCCGGAGCACCGGGCCCGCGCCGGGAGGACCGGGGGGCGCCCGTGCCGGAACACCGGGGGCCGGGCTCAGATGTGGTGGGGCGGCTTCTCGTCGAGGAAGCGCTTCAGGTCGGCGGCACTGTCACCGGTGCTGTCGGCCCGCTCGCCCCACCCGCGGTCCGTATCGTCCGAGGACTGCTGGCTCAACGGATCGTCGAAGACCAGGGCCGGCTTCGGATCGCGCGGTTCGGGGGCGGGGGCGGGACTCATGCCCCAAGGGTACGCCGCGGGGGTGGCTCCCCACCCGGTCGGCGACTTCGACACCAGGTTCGCTTGTGAACGCATTCACAAGAATTTCCGGGGCTTTTCTGCTGTGCTTGGCCCCATGACGTCCCGTCCCACCCCGGAATCCGCCGCGGCACCGCGGCCCGCAGGCCGTCGGCCCCTGCGCAGAATGACCGCCCGCGGCCGCGACGAGGCGCATCGGGTCGCGTCGCCGCTGGAGCTCCTGTTCGACCTGTGTTTCGTGGTGGCCATCGCCCAGGCGGGCGCCCAGCTGGTGCACGCCGTGGCGGAGGGGCACGCGGGTGAGGGCATCCTCAACTACGCGATGATCTTCTTCGCCATCTGGTGGGCCTGGATGAACTTCAGCTGGTTCGCGTCGGCCTACGACAATGACGACGTTCTCTACCGGGTCGTCACGCTGGTGCAGATCGCCGGTGTCCTGGTGCTCGCGGCCGGAGTGTCTGAGGCGTTCGAGAGCCACGACTTCCTGGTCGTCTGGCTCGGTTACGTGATCATGCGGTTGGCGATGATCGCCCAGTGGCTGCGGGTGGCACGGTCCACCGAGGGAGCCGAGAGAACCATGGCACTGCGGTACGCGGGTGGCGTGCTGCTGTGCCAGATCGGCTGGCTCGGCCTGCTGCTGGCGCCGGATTCGGGCCGCACGTGGGTGTTCCTGGTGGTGGTCGTCGCCGAGCTGAGCGTCCCCCTGTTCGCGGAGAAGGACTTCACCACGTCCTGGCATCCGCACCACATCTCGGAGCGGTACGGACTGTTCACGATCATCGTGCTGGGCGAGACGATCGCCGCGGCCACCGTCGCGGTGAAGTCGGCCGTGGACGAGCACGACGCCCTGGGCGAGCTGCTGCCCATCGCCGCGGGCGGGCTGCTGATCGTGTTCTCCGCCTGGTGGATCTACTTCGCGGTGCCGATCCACGGGCATCTGCGATCCAACCGGCAGGCCTTCCTGTGGGGGTACGGCCACTATCTGATCTTCGCCTCGGCCGCCGCGATCGGCGCGGGCCTGGAAGTCGCGGTGGAGCAGACGGTCGGCACCGCGCACATCTCGGCCCTCTCGGCGTCGGCCGCGGTGACACTGCCTACCGCCCTCTACTTCCTCACCGTCTGGGCACTGCACTCCCGCCACTTCAAGATCGGCATCGCCCAGCAGCTCGTCCTGCCGACCACCGCGCTGCTCGTCATCCTGTGCACCTTCCTCGGCGACTGGGCGGTCCTCACCTCGGGCATCGTCTCGGCGCTGGCCGTGGCGGTCGGGGTGGTGATGACGACGCGGACGGTGACTCGGGAAGCGGTGGGTGGCGCGGCGCCCGGGGGCGCGTAGAGAGCCGGCACAGGGCTCGCGGAGAGAAGCAGGAGCGTGGACGAGCGGACGGGAGCGTGGACGGGACGACGGGGGCGCGAGCGAAAAGGCAGCGGCGGGCGAAGGAGAGGGGAGCCGCCCGGCGGGGCGCGCGGCCCGGGTCGTACGACTGCCACCGCCGGGACCCGGGGCCGGGGAACACTGGGCCCATGACAGTTGACGCTCTGACGGATGTCGCCGGCCTGCGGGTGGGACACGCGACGCGTACCGGGGACGGCCGGCTCACGGGGACGACGGTGGTACTCGCCCCCGAGGGAGGCGTGATCGCCGCCGTGGACGTGCGCGGCGGCGGGCCCGGCACCAAGGAGACGGACGCGCTCGATCCGCGCAACCTCGTGCAGAGGATCGAGGCGGTCGTACTGACCGGCGGCAGCGCCTACGGGCTGGACTCGGCGTCCGGCGTGATGGCCTGGCTGGAGGAGCGGGGACGCGGGGTGCGCGTGGGGCCGGACCCCTCGCACGTCGTACCCGTCGTGCCCGCCGCCTGCGTCTTCGACCTCGGGCGTGGCGGCGATTTCCGGTCACGGCCGGACGCCTCCACCGGACGCGCCGCGGTCGAGGCGGCCGACGCGAGTGCGCTGTGCGCGCCGGTGCCCGAAGGAGGGGTGGGCGCCGGTACCGGGGCCGTGGTCGGGCAGATCAAGGGCGGCGTCGGGACGGCGAGCGCGCTGCTGGAGTCCGGCATCACGGTGGCCGCGCTGGTGGTGGCCAACGCGGCCGGTTCTGTGGTGGAGCCGGAAACGGGGGCGCTGTACGGGGAGTTGACGCGAGGACGTACGGCGACTCCGTCCGCCCCGGTGCGCGAGGCCGCCCGGCGGCGGCTCGCGGAGGCCGCCGCGAGGAACGCGCCGCCCCCGTTGAACACCACGCTCGCCGTCGTCGCCACCGACGCCGAGCTGACCCGGGCGCAGGCGCAGAAGCTCGCGGGGACGGCACACGACGGGATCGCGCGCGCCGTGCGTCCGGTGCATCTGCTGAACGACGGGGACACGGTGTTCGCGCTGGCCACGGGCGCCCGGCCGCTCGCCGCAGGGAATCCCCTGGCGCTGAACGAGATCCTCGCGGCGGGCGCGGACCTGGTGACCCGGGCGATCGTGCGCGCCGTACGTGCCGCGGAGTCGGTGGACGGGCCGGGCGGGGTGTGGCCGTCGTACGAAGAGCTGTACGGAGAGCGGTGAGGAGGGAGCAGGTCGGGCGAACGGCCCTTTTCCGTCGCGTGACGGCGTTCGGCTCGGGTCGGGTCGGGTCGGGTCGGCGGGAACCCGTCGCGCAGGCCGATCGGACCGACGGCTGGAACCTGTCGTGGATCGCGAGGGCCGAGGGAAGTACCGTCTGACGAGGGCCTTTTGACGTCGGGTCGAGCCGCGCGGGAACTTGCCGCGCGCCCCGCCCGTTTTCCGTCCGCACGTTTTCTCGGTTCGCGGACATGATGTCCGACCGAGGGGCTACGGTATGCACCCACAAGGTGACATGCAGCAACGCCGGGAGAAACCTTGAGCGTTCCGTACGAGACAGCAGCGTACGAACCACCCGAGTCGCCCGAGTCTCCGGAGGAGCATCTCGCTCGACTTCTGGGCCGCGCCCTGAACTCGTTCGAGCTGCCCGACGAGGCGATACGGCGACTCGACTGCGCGCTGGCGCACGACAGTTCGCTGCACTCCGCGCACCACAGCGCGGGCCTGCACCGGGAGACGTACAGGCACACCTGGCTGCTGGCCGACGGCTCAGCGGTCACGCTGTGGGAGCTCGTGCACAACACGGCGGCCGGTCGCGAGGCACGGCACGAGGTCTACGCCGACGAGGAGGAGTTGCGCGCGGCCACGGCCCGCCTCCCGCTCCCGCCGGATGCTCCGGACTTCGAGCTGCCCGTGTTCGTGCAGTTGTCGTCGATCCCCGAGCCGCGACACACGTACGTGCCGGACGACTCCGCCGATCACGCGCGCCGGCTCCTGCGGCGCGCGGAGAATCCGGACCGGCCGGACCACGACCTCACGACGCTCCTGCTCCGCGAGGCGTTCGCGCACCAGATCACGCAGGCCTTCGGCCGCCCCTGCCGGGCCGGGCAGGCGGGGCTGTGCTTCTCGCTCTACGAGCACGCGTTCCTGCTGCGCGACGGGCAGGAGATCTCCCTGTGGGAGGTCGAGCACACGGCGACGCCGGACCGGCGGCACATGTGCGAGGTGTACGCGACCGAGGACGCAGCGCGCGACGCGATGGAGCGACGCGCCGCACGACTCGGCTGACGACTCGGCCGACGGCGGAAGGGGCCCCGGCACCTGAGGTGCCGGGGCCCCTTCCGTCGTGGACCTCCGGGTCGCGCGAACAGCAGCGGACTCGGGCGGGGATCAGCCGACGAATTCCGGCTTCCGTCCCTGACCTTGATCCTTGTCCTGGCCTTGATCCGCGTCCTGGCCCTGAACCTGGTTCTGGTCCTGGCCGTGAACCTGGTCCTGGTCCTGTGCGCCCGGTTCGTCCTCCGCGCCCTCCACATGCTGGGCCGGCCGCTTCGGCAGCGCGAACATCAGCAGGAAGATGACGGTCAGCACCGCGGCGACCCAACCCAGCGCGTGCTGGAAGGCGTTCACGAAGGCCGGGCCCACCTGGGCGGCGGTCAGACGGTCGCCGATCTCGCCGAAGAAGAGGACCGAGACCAGGCCGAGGCCGAGCGCGTTGCCCATCTGCTGCACGGTGTTGATCAGGCCCGAGGCCGAACCAGAGTGCTCGCGCGGGACCTCGGAGAGCACCGCGTCCGTCAGCGGGGCGACGATGAAGCCCATGCCGGCGCCCATGACCACCAGCGGAAGAGCCATCTGCCAGGAGGCGATGGACATGCCGTACCGGTCGGACTCCCAGATGTAGAGCAGTACGCCGAGCGCCATGATCAGAGCGCCCGCCTGGAGCACCTTGCGCCCGAAGCGCGGTACCAGCAACTGCACCGACGTGCCCGCCGCCGCCGAGACCGCGATCGAGAACGGCACCCCGGTCAGCCCGGCCCGCAGCGGCCTCCAGCCCAGCCCGATCTGCATGTACAGCGTCCAGACGAGGAAGAAGATGCCGAGCGCGACACCGAACACGGTCTGCACGGCGATGCCCGCGGCGAAGCTCTTCACCTTGAACAGCGACAGTTCGACCAGCGGAGAACCGTCCCGCGCCGTCTTCCGCTTCTCGTAGGCCACCAGTGCCGCGAAGACCACCAGGGAGCCGCCCATCGAGACGTATCCCCACAGCGGCCAGTGCAGCTCGTGGCCGCGGGTCAGCGGGTAGAGCAGCATCAGCAGGCCGAGGGTGACGAGGGCGACGCCGACGAGGTCGAGCTTGAGGGCGCGCGGGGCCTTGGACTCGCTGATGAAACGGCGGCCCAGGACCAGCGCGACGACGCCGACCGGCAGGTTGATGAGGAAGATCGGCCGCCACTCCAGGCCGAACAGGTTCCACTCGGTGAGCAGCGCGCCGAGGAGCGGGCCCGAGACCGCGCCCAGACCGACGATCGCGCCGAAGAGCCCGAAGACCTTGCCGCGCTCGTGCGCCGGGAAGGTGGCGTGCACGATCGACAGCACCTGCGGCACCATCATCGCGGCCATGGCGCCCTGCAGGATGCGCGAGGCGACGAGCATCTCCGGGTTCGCCGCGAAGCCGCACAGCGCCGACGCGAGCGTGAAACCGGCGATGCCGAGAAGGAAGAGCCGCTTGCGGCCGTGGATGTCGCCGAGCCGACCACCCGTGATGAGCCCCGCGGCGAAGGCCAGCGCGTAGCCCGCGGTGATCCACTGGATCTGGCTGAACGTGGCGCCCGCGTCCCGCTCGATCGAGGGGATCGCGATGTTGACGATCGTGACGTCGACCAGATCCATGAAGGCCGCGGTCATCACGATGGCGAGGGCGAACCAGCGCCGCCGGTCGGCCGCCGCGCCCGGCGCCGGGCTGCTGAGAGCTGTCTCAGAGGTGTCAGAGGTGTCGGTGGAGGTCATGCCTTCAAGGTAGGCCCCTATTAGGTCAGATCATGTCCTAGTTCTACGGCACCCTGGAAAACATGACGACCGATACGCCGGCCAGGCTTCTGCAGCTCCTCTCCCTCCTCCAGACGCCTCGCGAATGGCCTGGCGGCGAGCTGGCCGAGCGCCTCGGGGTGTCCCGTCGGACGATCCGCCGCGACATCGACCGGCTCCGCGAGCTGGGCTATCCGGTGCAGGCGGCCAAGGGCGCGGACGGCGGCTACCGGCTGGTGGCGGGCAAGGCGATGCCGCCGCTGGTGCTCGACGACGAGGAGGCCGTGGCCATCGCGGTGGGCCTGCGGGCCGGCGCCGGGCACGCCGTCGCGGGCGTGGACGAGGCCTCCGTACGGGCCCTCGCCAAACTGGAACAGGTGCTCCCGGCCCGGCTGCGTCGTCGCGTGTCCACGCTCCAGGCCGCGACCACACCCCTGACCAGCGGAGACGGGGCGAGCATCGCGCCGGAGACGCTGACCGTGATGGCGTCGAGCGTCGCGGGACGGGAGCGGCTGCGGTTCGCGTACCGCTCGGGGGACGGAACACCGTCGCGGCGGCTGACCGAGCCGTACCGGCTGGTCTCCACCGGCCGCCGCTGGTACCTCGTCGCGTACGACCTCGACCGCGAGGACTGGCGGACGTTCCGCGTCGACCGGGTGAGCGAGCCGTTCCCGACGGGGGCCCGGTTCGCGCCCCGTGAACTGCCGACCGGGAACGCCGCCGAATTCCTGCGGCAGTCGATGTACCGGCGCCAGGAGACGTACGCGTTCGACGTGACCTTCGCCGCCCCGGCCGACTTCGTCGCGGCGCGCGTGCCCGCGTGGGTCGGCACGCCCGAGCCGCTCGACCAGCACAGCTGCCGGCTGCGCGCCTCCTCCAGCGACTCGATGGAATGGCTGGCGGTGCGCATCGCGATGGTCGACTGCGAGTTCACGGTTCGGGAACCGAGAGAACTCGTGGATTACGTAAGGGATTTGGGTGCGCGGCTGAGCCGGGCGGCGGGAGTGCAGCAGACTGACCACGCGTGACGGTCGGCGGCACACCGCTAGGCGGGCGGCAGCCGCGCCGCGAGGCTGTTGGCGCCCCCAGCCGTCACGGACGGCAGGCTGTGCCGCTGTGGCAGAATCTGCCATCCGGGTCACCCCGGGGTTCAGGTTCGGGGTGGCCCGTCCCCATGCTGCCCGGAAAACCCGACCTCCGCGCGCCCGGTTCACAGCCCTTCGGACCCGGCGCGAAGACCGGTCCGAACACCTGACTCGCCCCCGATCCGGATGCGGGCACGGGCGCTCTGGGTACGGCTCCCGATCCGGATGCCGGCACGGGCACTCTGGGTACGGCTCCCGATCCGAATGCGGGCACGAGCACTCTCGGTCCGGCTCCCGGCGCAGGCACTCCCCCGTCCGGGGCCGGACGGGGGCTCACTCTCGATCGGATGGCGCTCGGTCGCATCGCACTCGGTCGGATCGGACTCGGTCGGATCGCGCTCGGCCTGATGGCGGCATGCTCTCGCCGCCCCGCACCGGACCGGGGCAGAAGTGGAGCCGAGCTTCGGCGCCAGGGGGGGGAGGCGCCGAAGCTCGGCTCTGGGAGAGTCCCGGCGCGGGGGGGGGTGTGCGTCGGGACTCGGTTCTCGGGGGCGATACGAGTCCGCCCGGGTCGAGCCTTGAAGCGTGGGGCTTGAAGCGTGGGCCCTGAAGTCTTGTTCCCAGAGCCCAGCAGGTTGAAGCGGCCTTACATGGCCATGTCTGGTCGACTTGTGGCCAACGTGGCGGGCGTGCCCGTGCGCGGACCGGGCAAACCCCGTCTCGTGCCCTTACGGCGAATGAACCCGTACGGCCCACTCGCCTCGCTCACCCGGCCAACCCCGCCCGACTCGGCCGACTCGGCCGCCGCCCGGCCGCGTCGAATCCGGTGGGCCACTACGCGGCCGCGTCGAATCCGGTGTCGCGCGCCAGCTTCTTCAGTTCGAGCAGGGCGTGCTTCTCTATCTGGCGGATGCGCTCGCGCGTGAGCCCGTGCTCCTTGCCGACCTCCGTGAGCGTGCGCTCCCGGCCGTCCTCGATGCCGTACCGCATCTTGATGATGGAGGCGGTGCGCTGGTCGAGGTGACCGATCAGGCCGTCCAGTTCCTCGCTGCGCAGCAGCGTGAGGACCGACTGCTCGGGCGACACGGCCGAGGTGTCCTCCAGCAGGTCGCCGAACTGGGTCTCGCCCTCGTCGTCCACCGCCATGTTCAGTGAGACCGGGTCGCGGGCCCAGTCCAGCACGTCGCCCACGCGCTCCGGCGTGGAACCGAGCTCGGCGGCTATCTCCGTGTGCTCGGGCTCCCGCCCGTTCTCACGGTTGAACTCGCGCTGCACGCGACGGATCCTGCCCAGTTCCTCGACCAGGTGGACGGGGAGGCGGATCGTGCGCGACTGGTCCGCGATGGAACGGGTGATGGCCTGACGGATCCACCAGGTGGCGTACGTCGAGAACTTGAAGCCCTTGCGGTAGTCGAACTTCTCGACCGCGCGCACCAGGCCGGCGTTCCCCTCCTGGATCAGGTCGAGCAGGGGCAGGCCGCTGCGCGGATAACGGCGCGCCACGGCCACGACCAGTCGGAGGTTCGAGCGGATGAACACGTCCTTCGCGCGCTCGCTGTCGGCGACCAGCGCCTCCAGCTCCTCACGGGACGCGTCCGCCTTGGCCTCCGCCTCGCCGTCGAGGATCTGCCGCGCGAACACACCCGCCTCGATGACCTGGGACAACTCGACTTCCTTGGCGGCGTCGAGCAGCGGTGTACGCGCGATCTCGTCGAGGTACATGCCGACCAGGTCGCGATCGGCGATCTCGCCGCCTCCGGCGCGAACACTGCGTGCCGCGTCGGAGGTCCCGCCGGTGGCGGACTTACGACGGGCGACGGCACGGGTTGCCATGCGTGCTCCCTTGCGTGGTGGGCTTGCGGGTGATCCTGGACATCGGTTTCACCCTCCCGGGTGCCCGGCATCTGATGGAAACAACGACTGGAATCAGGACAGAATTCCCAACCCGCGCCTGGATTTTTCTGACCATGCAGTACCCTGTCGCAGCACACAGGAGGGGCGATGCCGTCAGAACGTACAGATGTGCAGGTCAGACCGGGAGTGGCCGCCGACCTCGGCGCTCTCACGGACCTCTACAACCACTACGTGCGCGAGACGCCCATCACTTTCGACACCGACGTCTTCACGCCGGAAGAACGGCGCTCGTGGCTGCTCTCCCACCCTGAAGACGGACCGCACCGCCTGATGGTTGCCACGGACGAGGACTCACAGGCAATTCTTGGGTACGCCACTTCCAGCGCCTTTCGCGCGAAGCCCGCCTACGCGACCTCCGTCGAGGTCACGGTCTACGTGGCCCCGGGCGCCGTGGGCCGGGGCGTCGGCTCACTCCTCTACGAAGCCCTCTTCGAAGCGCTCGCCACCGAGGACCTGCACCGGGCCTACGCGGGCATCGCCCTGCCCAACGAAGCGTCCGTGCGCCTGCACGAACGCTTCGGGTTCCACCACATCGGCACCTACCGGGAGGTCGGCCGCAAGTTCGGCCGCTACTGGGACGTCGCCTGGTACGAGAGGGAACTCACCCGCTAGAGCTCGCCCTCCAGGGGAGCCGGCGGCGCGATCCGCCTTCCCCGGGGTGCCGTTCGGACGGGGTGCCGTCGGGTCTTCCCCGATCAGGAACGCCGGGCGCTCAGCCGAACTGCACCGACCGCTTCGCCATCCCGAGCCAGAATCCGTCGATCACCGACCGCTGCGCGTCGAGCTCCCCCGAGGCCTCCGCCGCGCCCATGGTCACGAAGAGCGGGGCGAAGTGCTCGGTGCGCGGGTGGGCGAGCCGGCCCGCCGGGGACTTGCGCTCGAAGTCGAGCAGGGCGTCCACGTCACCGGCCTCCAGCGCGCGGTGCCCCCAGTCGTCGAACTCGCTCGACCAGGTGGGGACTCCCCCGCCGGTGTGCCGCAGGGCGGCGAGATTGTGGGTGAAGAAGCCGGAGCCGACGATCAGCACACCCTCGTCGCGCAGCGGCGCCAGCTTCCGGCCGATCTCGAACAGCCGGACCGGGTCGAGCGTCGGCATGGAGATCTGGAGCACCGGGATGTCGGCCTCGGGGAACATCTCCACCAGCGGGACGTACGCGCCGTGGTCGAGTCCGCGCTCCGGGATGTCCTGCACCGGCGTACCGGGCGCGCGCAGCAGCTTCCGTACGGATTCGGCGAGCCGCGGGGCGCCGGGCGCGGCGTACGTCACCTGGTAGTAGTGCTCGGGGAAGCCCCAGAAGTCGTACACCAGGGGGACCGTCTCGATCGCGCCGACGGCGAGCGGGGCCTCCTCCCAGTGGGCGGAGACCATGAGGATCGCCTTGGGGCGGGGCAGGCCGGCGGACCAGGCGGCGAGCTGGCCGGGCCAGACCGGGTCGTCCGCGAGCGGCGGGGCGCCATGGCTGAGATAGAGAGCGGGCATGCGCTCCTGTGCGGGGCGCTCCTCGGTGGCGGCGGACATGGCGGCTCCCTCCAGAGGCTTCGCGTCCGATCGTACGACGCGGTGCTTGATATTTGAAGCAGTTACTTAAACTCTCAAGTTCTACGTCGAGGCCGACGGTACGCCCCGTTTGTTTAATTTTCAAGAAGAGGCTCGTACAGTGGAGTACATGAACTCGGCACCCGCTCCCGCTGAAGAGCCGCGCTGGCTCACCGACGAGGAACAGCGCATCTGGCGCGCGTACATGCACGCCACGACCCTCCTCGATGACCACCTCGACCGCCAGCTCCAGCGCGACGCGGGCATGCCGCACATGTACTACGGGCTTCTCGTGCAGCTCGCCGAGTCGCCGCGCCGCCGGCTGCGGATGACCGAACTGGCCATGAACGCGAAGATCACCCGCTCACGGCTCTCGCACGCCATCGCGCGTCTGGAGAAGAGCGGCTGGGTGCGCCGCGAGGACTGCCCGTCCGACAAGCGGGGGCAGTTCGCGGTACTGACCGACGCGGGCTACGAAGTGCTGAGGCGCAGCGCGCCGGGCCATGTGGCCGCCGTACGCCAGGCCCTGTTCGACCGGCTCGGCCCGGACCAGCAGAAGGCCTTCGGCGAGGCCATGCTGATCATCGCCGAGGGGCTCCAGCCGAAGGACGCGGGCGCGGACCTGCCCTGGCTGCGCTAGACGCGTCACGTGGGTCAGGCACGTCACGTGGGTCAGGCGGGTCGGGCGCGTCACGTGCGGCACGTGCGCCGGACGCGGCAGCGCATACGTCATGTGCGCCACACGAAAGGCGAGCGCCCGGGGCCGGCCGTGGGGCCCGGACAGGCGACTGCCCCGGCTCCGTCGAGTTCGGAGCCGGGGCAGTCCTTCGGAGTGGTACGGGCGGGGCGTCCCCACCCCCGCCCGTACACGCGCTACGTGCCGTGGGCGAAGTACCCGGGGTACCCGTGCACGCGCCGTGGGCGAAGTGCCGGGGTACCGAGGGCCGTCAGTGGGCGATGACCGGCACCTTCAGTTCGTCCTCCACGCCCGCGCCGCCGCCCGAACCGGAGCCGACGACCACGGAGCCGTCCGGACGGCCGGTGTTGATCAGGGTGAAGGCGATTCCCGCGGCGAGGACAAGGATGCCGACGGCGAACCAGATCGCGTTGCTGTAGCCGTGCACCATGCCCTCGGCCTGGACGAGCTGCTGCTGCGCCTTGGTACCGGCGCCCGCCATGTGGTCCTTGATGTAGGCGGTGGTCGCGGAGGCGGCGATCGTGTTGAGCAGGGCCGTACCGATCGCGCCGCCGACCTGCTGCGAGGTGTTGACCATCGCAGAGGCGACACCGGCGTCACGCGGCTCGATGCCGTACGTGGCGAGCGACATGGCCGGCATGAACGCCGTACCCATGCCGAGGCCGAGAAGCAGCAGGCCCGGCAGCACCACGGTGGAGTACGAGGAACCGATCTCCAGCTGCGTCAGCAGCAGCATGCCGACCGCGGCGGTCAGGAAGCCGGGGCCCATCAGCAGCCGCGGCGCGACCCGGGTCATCAGGCGGGCACCGATCTGCGTGGAGCCCGTGATCATGCCCGCGACCATCGGCAGGAAGGCGAAGCCGGTGGAGATGGGCGAGAAGCCCTTCACGATCTGCAGGTAGTAGGTCAGGAAGAGGAACGTGCCGAACATCGCGATGATCGCGAGACCGAGGGAGAGGTAGACGCCGCCGCGGTTGCGCTCGGTGAGGACGCGCAGGGGCAGCAGCGGGGCCTTGACCTTGGACTCGGTCAGGACGAACGCGGCCAGCAGCAGGACCGAGGCCACGAACAGGCCGACCGTCACGGAGTCGCCCCAGCCGTCGGACGCGGCGCGGGTGAAGCCGTAGACGAGGGAGACCAGACCGAGGGTCGACAGGACCACGCCGGGGATGTCGAGCGGCGAACGGTTGCGGCCGCCCTTCGGCTCACGGATGACGAAGTACGCGCCCGCGGCCGCGACGATCGCGAACGGGATGTTGACGAAGAAGGTCCAGCGCCAGTTCATGTACTCGGTGAGGACACCGCCGAGGATGAAGCCGACGGCGCCACCGCCACCGGCGATCGCACCGTAGATGCCGAAGGCCTTGGCGCGCTCCTTGGCGTCGGTGAACATCACGGCGAGCAGCGAGAGCGCGGCGGGCGCGAGCAGCGCGCCGAACACACCCTGAAGCGCGCGGGCGCCGAACATCATCCCGCCGCTCTGCGACGCGCCACCGAGCGCGGAGGCCGCCGCGAAGCCGACCAGGCCCACGACGAACGCCCGCTTGCGGCCCCACAGGTCGGCGATACGGCCGCCGAAGAGGAGCAGACCGCCGAAGGCGAGGGCGTACGCGGTGACGACCCACTGCCGGTTGCCGTCCGAAATACCCAGGTCCTGCTGGGCGGAGGGCAGCGCGATGTTCACGATGGTGGCGTCGAGCACCACCATGAGCTGGGCCAGCGCGATGAAGACGAGCGCCTTCCAGCGGTTGCTGTGCGCGTCGGACGCTGGGTCCGGGACTGCCTTGATGGTTCCTGTTTCAGACATGGGGGTACCCACTCCGGGACTTCGTAGCGAAAAATTCAGTGACAAGGGACGGCTCGTCGACGCTGACGGCCGGGAAGCGGCTCGGCACGACTCGTCCCTGATGACGAGTGCGCCTCACGCGCGACGAGTTACGAGGTGTACGTGCGCTCTACTGGCTGTACGAGTTGTGATGTCACACTCGTCGCAGTTCCTCCACGGTGGCGGCCACTCCGGGCAGTACGGAGCGGGCCGGGGCCCGCATACCGTCCAGGAACAGCTGCAGATGACGGTGCACGAAGCGGTCGATGCCCTGGCACGCGGTGCCCGGCAACGGCCTGGTGAGCTGGCTGACGGCGATCATCAGATCGCCCAGCTCGATGTCGGGGCGCAACTGTCCGGCCTCGCGCGCGCGGGCCATCAGCTGCTCGATCAGATCGGTGATCCGGTCGCGCGCGGCGACCAGGTCGGGGTGGTCCTTGTCGAAGTTCTCGGCGAGCATCGGGCACAGGGCACCGATCCGCTCGTCGGCGGCGAAGTGCACGAAACCGCTCAACGAGTCGAAGGCGTCGCCACCCGCTGCCAGAGCCTCCTCGACCCACTCCGAGGTGCGGTCCATCACCGAGCACACGACCTCGCGGGCGAGGGCGTCGCGGTCGGGGAAGTTACGGTACAGCGTGGCGTTGCCGACACCTGCCCGGCGGGCGATCTCGTCGAACGGCACCTCGGCGCCGAATTCGACGAACATCTCGCGGGCGGCTGCGACGATCCGCTCCCGGTTGCGCAGGGCGTCGGCACGGGGCCGGGCCACTCGACGCTGCACGGGGGTTGCGGTGTCCACGACGTACTCCTCGAAGATCTCGGATCTTGAATGCGATCCGGGGATTCGCTCCCCGTTTCGCTCGGACGTATGACTAAACGGGGAAACGATCCCCGGTTATTTCCCCGCCCGGGAGAGAAATACGTGACCTGCGTCACACTCGCGTAGCGGGCGACTGTTCGCCCTCCCCGGCCTCCCCCGGAGACCTCCGCGACCTCCTCGAACCCGCCCGCACCCTCTCGGCCGGAGCCCGTTTTCAGGTGCCCCCGAGATGAACCCGATCGGTCCCATCCAGCGCGCGCCCGGCGCGTCGGCGACACAGGGTGATCGAAAGGGTGCAGTCGGGTACCGGGTGGCTGCCGTGGAGCGAAGGGCCCCCGCATGCAGCCGTCCAGCCGCCGGATACGCCCGCGCCGTGCGGCCGCGCTCGCCACGGTGACCGTGCTGACGCTGGCGGTCAGCACCTCCGCCGGCACCGGACACCTGACGGCCGGCTCCGCCACGGCGGGCTCCACCGCGCTGGCCCGCTCCACGGCGCTCGGCCCCTGCATGATCAACGGCCCGTCGGGCGTCCAGATGGGGGAAGGCATCCCGACCACACCCGGTTACGCCCGCTCCACCGGCACCCTCCGGGCGCTCACCCTGATGGTCGACTTCTCCGACGCGCCCGGCAAGGGCAGCGCCCTCGACCGGTACGCCGAGTTCTTCCCGAAGACGCAGGAATGGTTCCGCACCGCCTCCTACGGCCGACTCGACTACCGCCCCGCGGCCCCCGTCCGGCACTGGCTGCGCATGCCCAAGCCCTTCAAGGCGTACGGCATAGAACGAGGCGCGCCCTTCGATCCCGGCTACCGCGAACTGGTCCAGGACATCGTGGCCGCCGCCGATCCCGAGGTCGACTTCCGCTCGTACGACATCCTGAACGTGCTGGTCACCCCGAACGCCGGGCCGTCCGCGCTGGACACCGTGCTGTCCGTGACCTTCGCCGGCAACACCGAGGCGCCGGTCGCCGACGGCGTGCCCGTCGCCAACGCGTCCTTCGTCTACAGCCGCCAGGACGACGGCTCGGGCTCCTACGCCGACACCGGCTACCGCGTACTGCCGCACGAGAACGGCCACACCTTCGGCCTCCCCGACCTCTACACCCAGGACGGCGGCGGCGCGGTCGGGCACTGGGACATCATGAGCGAGGACTGGGGAGCCGACAACGACCTCCTGGGCTGGCACAAGTGGAAGCTGGGGTGGCTCGACGCCTCCCAGGTCAGCTGCGCGGCGGCGCGCGGCACCAGCGAGTACACGCTGACCCCGCTGGCCCTGCGCGGCGGCGCCAAGCTCGTCGTCATACCGACCAGTGCCCGAAGCGGGTACGTCCTCGAACTGCGCACCCACGCGGGCAACGACTCCGCGGTCTGCCGTCCCGGCATCCTCATCTACAAGGTCGACGCGGACGTGGACACCGGGAACGGACCCGTGACGGTGTCGGACTCCCACCGCGACAGCGGCGGCTGCACCCGTTCCCCCAACGTCCAGGCCGAGCTCTCCGACGCGCCCTACGCCCCCGGTGAGACCTTCAAGGACACGAAGGCGGGGGTGACCGTCCAGGTCGCGTCGGAGAACGCCGCGGGGAAATACCGGGTGTACGTGACGCGCCGCTGACCGCGGAACGGACCGTTGTACTGACCGCCGTACTGATCTCTGTACAGACCGTACGGGCCCCTGGAACGGGACCGCCGACCTGCCGCGCGCGGCAGGTCGGCGCCCGTGTCGGGAGGCGGCCGACCCGCTTCGGCGGCCGGGCAAGCACTACCGTGGCTCCTCTGAGATCCGCCACACGGTGGCTCATCCGAGAACCGCCGGACGGTGCTCCTCTGAGAGCCGCATCGGAGAGCCCATGTCATCGAGCCCCATGTCGCCGAGCCCCACGCCGTCGGGTCGCACACCGTCGGCCCCCCGGTCTTCGAATCCGGGGTCTTCGAATCCGGGGTCCGGCTTGTCCGCCTCCGAACCCGCGGGCGGGGTCGGGATCGGGGCCGGGAACGGGGCCGAGGTGCCCGAAGAGGCGGTGACGCCGCTCATCCGTGGGATCGCCGTCCTGCGCCGGCTGACCGAAGCGGACGGGGTGTCCAGTCTGAGCGGACTGGAACGGGCCACCGGCCTCGCGCGCTCCACCGTCGACCGGATCACGGCGACCCTCGCCCGCATGGGATACGTACGCCTCGACGGCCGGGACGCCGTACTGGCTCCGCGTCTGATGGAACTCGGGAACGCCTATCTCGCCGCTCTGCGGCTTCCTCGCCTCCTGGACGCGCACGCCGACGCACTCGCGGACGAACTCGACGAGTCGGTGTCGCTCGCCGTCGGTGACCGGGACGGCGTCCGTTTCATCCACCAGGCGACCCGGCGCCGCGCGATGTCCCTGAGCTTCCGCATCGGCGACCTGCTCCCCGCCGAACGCACCGCTCCGGGACCCCTGTTCGCCTCCGACTGGAACGAGGAGGACTGGACACGCTGGCGGGAACGCCGGGCGGCCGATCCGGAGGACCGCGGCTTCCCCGCCGTACCGGCACGGAGCAGGCCGTACACATCCACGCCGTCTGTCGGCCAACTCCCCACGGTCGGGGATGACTTCGAGACGCGGGTGGCCGAAGCGCGGCGTACGGACTGGGCGTTGGACGACCAGTTGATCGAACCGGGGCTCGTCGCCGTCTCGATGCCCGTACGGGAGGCGGGGCGGATCGCCTGCGTGGTGAACGTGGTGAGCCACACGAGCCGGCACACCGCCACCGACCTGAGGGACACGCTGCTGCCGCGGCTGCGGACGGCCGTGGCCGAGATGGAACGGGAGTTGGCGCTGGAGTTGGCACTGGACAGGGAGCCGGTCCCGGAGCGAAGGACGCCGCCCGCGGAGAGCGGCGGGGACGACGACACCGCGAAAGCCGGGAACGCGCGGCCCCCGTCCGGCAACGCTAGAACCCCGTCCGGGCTCGCCGACTGGACCGCCGCTTCCAAGCACGAACTGGGGCGGGAGTTCATCGAGTCGCTGGCCCGCGGGCTGACCGTGATCACCGCCTTCGGTGAGGGCCGCGCCGAACTGACCCTCACCGCGGTCGCCCAGGCGACCGGGCTCGCCCGCGCGACCGCGCGCCGCGCCCTGATCACGCTGGAACACCTCGGATACGTCACCGCCCACGACCGCGTCTTCCGGCTCACCCCGCGAGTCCTGGGCCTCGGCTTTCCGCCACTCTCGCGGACCTCGCTCCCGGAGATCGCGGCCCCTCATCTGACCGAACTCTCCCAGCGGCTGCACGACTCGGTGTCCCTCGCGATGCTGACGGGCGACGAGATCCAGTACACGGGGCACGTCTCCACCCGGCGCATCATGAGCGTCAACGTCACCGTCGGCACCCGGCTGCCCGCGTACGCCACTTCGCTGGGCCGCGTGATCCTGGCCGACCTTCCGGAGGCCCGCGCGGTGGAACTGCTCGGCGGCGAACCACCCGAAGACGTTTCCGGCCGGCCCGGCGGCGCCCTTTCCGGCGAGCGGCCCGAGCGGTCGGACCCGTCGACCGGGTTCCCGTCGACCCCGCCGATCGCCACGGCCCCGGAGCGGTTCACGTCCGAACTGGACCGGGTGCGGAAGGCCGGATACGCCATGGTCGAGGAGGAGTTGGAGCAGGGCCTGCGGTCCGTCGCCGTCCCGGTGCGCGACCGGGGCGGACGGGCCGTGGCCGCGGTGAACGTCGCCATGCACAGCAGTCGCCGTACCGCCGAGGAGTGCGTCCGCGACGTACTGCCCGAACTCCACGCGACGGCGACCCGCATCGAGGCGGACCTGCACATCGCGGACCGCTTCGGCCGCGTACAGCCGAACTGAGCGCACTCCGCCCTGCCCCAGCCGCCAGCCGCCAGCTCCAGCCCCCGGCCCCGGTCCCCACCCGAAGTTCCTTCACGCCTCAACTAGCCTTATCCATAAGCGAGTTACCGCAACGAGTCACCACGTTGGCGTGAAGATGATCTGCGCGCCCATGCCCCGTTGACAGACCCAAAAGCAGGTTCCTAGCGTCGCTTGCGGCAGGACAGACAGCAGCCGAACGACAAGGAGCGTCCGGGTGGTCGCGTCGTGGTGAGGCAGGAGAGGTCCGAGCGAACCAGGCGCAACCTGATCCGAGCCGCCTCGACCACGTTCGACCAGGCCGGTTACGAGCGCGCCACCCTGTCCGCGATCAGTGATCGCGCGCAGGTCACCAAGGGCGCCCTGTTCTTCCACTTCGCGGCCAAGTCCGATCTCGCCCGTGCGGTCCAGGCGGAGGCCTGCGCCACGTCGGGCGCCGCGCTCGTGGAGCTGGCGCGGCGCGAGACTCCGGCCTTCGAGATCGCCACGGCCATGGCCCACACCCTCGTGGGCCTCCTCGAAACGGACATGGTCGTCCGCGCGGGCGCCCGCCTGGCCCAGGAGATCAGGACCCCCGACGACCCGGCGCTCCACTGCCACCTCAACTGGCTCGGCGCCCTGCACGGAGCCCTGAGCCGGGCACGGAGCGACGGCTCCCTGCTCCCCGACGTGGATGTCCGCGCGGCCGCCGTCCTGATGCTGTCGATGATCACCGGCACCACGGCCCTGCCCCGCCTCCCCACCTCCAGCTCACCGCTCCCCCACCCTCACGTCGACTCCCACTCCCTCCGCGAAACAGGAGACCAGTGGCTGACCCGCATGCTCCGCCTGACCCGCCCAGCGCTCACGGGGCCCCGGCCGGGATGAGGAGCAAGGCCCCGGTCCGGGGGCGTGACGCGGGGGCTGGTGGTGTCTGTCCGCCCGCCCCCGCCCCCGCGCCCGGGCGTCAGTCGGTACGGTCGTTGAGCCCCTCGCGCGCGACCCAGTACGGGTAGCCGAAGCGCTCACCGAGGGCGACGAACTCGCCGTAGGTGTCCCCGTCGGCCGGCACCGACACGAAGTAGGCCTTCACCGCGCGCAGGAACAGCCGGTAGCCGAGGTCGGCGCACACCTCGGTGACAACCCGCTCCAGCGCGGGGACCAGGCCGGTCGCCGGAACCCCGTACGGGGTCGTCTCCGAGGCGAGGGCCAAGGGCTTCGCGACCGTGTGGATCACCTCGATCACCGCCCGCCGCAGTTCCTCGTCGACCACTGGCTGTGGCGGTGGAGGGACGAACGCCGGATCGTCCTGGTGCACGCTGGCCAGCCGCGTCTCCTCGATCCGCCGCAGCCAGGTGCGGGCCGTCATGCCGTGCTCGTCCGGGTCGAGGACGCCGTGAGTGGCGGCGAGCCACACCGTGCGGATCGTCTCGTCCGGCAGCGCTGAGCGCAGGAGCCGCTGGATGTCCTGGCCCAGTTGGGCGGCCTTGGTGCGGTCGAACTGGTCGAGCGACGTCTCCGCGAGCATGAGCCACACCGTGACGGGGCCGGGGTCGTCGGCAAGGGACGGGAAGTGCTCCCGGTAGAACTCCTCCAGCACGCGCCATCGCGAGGCGAGCCAGGTCAGGCCGATGTCCGTCACGAAGATGTCTTCGATGAATTCGACCTCGACGAAATCGTCCTCGCTGTCGCTCTCATGCTCGTGTGCCACGGTCACCCCTTCAAATATGGAGGTATAGACGACCCACTTGCCATGAAGGTGCGCACGGTTTCCCTTGCCGATGTACTTCAGCTGGACGATGACCTTTCGCGACGTGGCCGTCAGTTTGTCGACCTGGGTTCCGCTCCTGACCCATGTGCAGCCGATCGGGGCGCCCTTGACGTCGAGGTCTCGCACCACCCACTCGATCGACTTGAGCGCGGTCGGCTTCTCCTTGCCCATTCTCTGCGCCTGCTCCGTCTGCCCTTCAACCACACCGAGCACCTGCTGCAGCTACCGCCGGATCCCCACGCAGGCCACCACCTCAAGGGCTTCCGCCAGGACAGCGAGTCCCAGCACTCCCGCCACGACCAGAGCTACCCCCACATGAGAGTCCCCGCCTACGGGACCGGCGCGGTCCCGCTGATCCACATCGCCTGCGTCTGGCCGAGCAACTCCGCCTCCCGAGCCAAGATCACCCACACGCTCGCCGCCTGAGCCGATGCGCACATATCTCCGCCATCGGATCAACCACCACCCGCTACACTGGCCGCGGTGGCTACGCCCTCACGGCTGCCACCACGACCTGTCGCCAGACAAGCCTGAGCGGTCCGCCGATCCCGGCAGACTTTCAGACACGTCTTCCGACAGATCCCCGCCTTCGTAGCTCAGGGGATAGAGCACCGCTCTCCTAAAGCGGGTGTCGCAGGTTCGAATCCTGCCGGGGGCACCAGGGAAAAGGCCCCGGACCGATCATGGTCCGGGGCCTTTGACATCCACGATTGACATCAACGAGCACGGTCACTGACGACCGGGCCGCTTCCTGAGCAGCCGATCCATGTGGCTCATGGCCTCGCGCTGGGTGTCCTGCACGACGTGCGTGTAGACGTCCATGGTGATGCTGATCTGAGAGTGACCGAGGATCTCCATCACCACTCGGGGCGCGACCCCGGCCGCGGTGAGCAGGGTGGCCGTGCCGTGCCGAGCGTCGTGGAGCCGGACGACGCGGATGCCGGCGGACTCAGCGATGCGGGTGAAGGAGCGGTAGACGTTCCGCGGCTCGACCTGGCGACCGGTGCGGGTGGTGAAGACGTAGCCGGAGCCGGACTCGTGCCACTGCTCCCCCGCCTTGGCGCGTGCGGCGGCCTGCCGCATCCGGTGCCAGCGCAGCGGGGCGATGCACAGCGCGGGCAGCGGAACGACACGGCGCCGACGGCTCTTGGGATCGTCGTCGTAGAGGACACCGCGACGGCGCTGCGTCTGCTGCCGGACGTATAGGACCCGGTTGTCGAGGTCGAGATCCGACCACCGGAGACCGATGATCTCGCCCCGCCGGAGCCCCATGGCGATGGCGAGCACGAAGGCCGCGAAGAGCGGATCTCTGCGGGAGGCGGCGAGGAAATCGAGCGTCTCTTCCAGCGTCCAGGGCTTCAGCTCCCTGTTGTCCGTGCGAGGTGGCTCGACGAGCTTGGCGACGTTGCGCGCGATCAGTTCCTCTCGGCAGGCAGAGGAGAGGGCCGAGCGCAGAACTCGGTGCGATTCCTTGGCAGTTGCGGCGGTGGTGTCCTTCTCCAGTCGGACGAGGAAGCGACGGACGTCGGCGACGCCGAGAGATTCGAGCCGCTTCGCACCGAGCAGCGGCACCAGGTAGAGCCGGACGTGCGTCTCGTACTTGTCGTACGTGCTGAGCTTCCGCCGGGGCTTGATGACGTTGTCCAGCCAGTACGGCAGCCACTCAGAGAGCTTGGCCGACTTGGTCGGCACCGGCACTCCCTGGTCAACCTTGTCGAGCAGCTCGCGGCGCTTCGAGTCGCACTCGGCCCAGGTCTTGCCGTAGGCGAACTTACGGGCCCGCGTGCCGTCCGGCTGGAGTACGTAGACCGCGCACTGAAAGCGGCCGTCCTTGCGCTTGGTGATCGTTCCCGCGCCGTTCGGGTTGCGCTTGCGTTGCTGGGCCATCAGGCGGCCTCCTCGATCTGGCCGAGGACGAAGTCCGTGACGGCGTCGACAGGGATTCGACGCGCCCCGTCGATCTTGATCGAGACGAGGCGGCGCGACCGGATCAGGTCGTAGACCTTGGAGCGCCCGACCTTGAGCCGGGTCATGACCTCCGGCACGGTCAGGAGTTCGGCGGTGGCAGTGGTCATGCTGCGACTCCCTCCTTGGTCAGCTCGTCGCGTAGGGCGTCGCGGGCGGTCTCACGGTTGGTCTGGAGATCGCGCGCGATGGTCGCGGCGAGGGCAGCTTCGCCCGGGGTGTGGCCGTGGCCGGCGTACTGCCAGTCGGTCAGAACAAGGACGGTGTCCGGCTCGCGGTCGTCGAGGCCGAGGACGGATGCCTCCTGTGCCGCGCGGTAGTCGGCGCGTTCCTGGCGGATGGCGCCGAGGGTGGTGGAGTACGTGCGCGACTTGGACGAGAAGTGCCCGCGGAAGCCAAGCATGTGCGCCCAGGCCCAGAGGCGCCGGTCCGGGTACAGGGCGTCCAGGTCACGGCAGGCAGTGATGAGTCGGCGGGTGTGGTCGGGGACGTGGTGGCGTTCGAGTTCGGCGAGTTCACCGATGCGGCGGTCCAGGGTCCCGGTGTTCTCGGCGGCCTTGGTCGCGTACTTGGCCACGTACGAGGCGACCGCCTGTTCCGTGATGTCGGAGCCGTCCCCGAAGGCTTTGACCGGCCGGACGTCGAGCTGTCTTCCCCACCGGAAGGTCCGGGCGGGCTGGTCATCAGCGGCCGGAACCGAGACGGACGTGTACGAGTGCGCGGCGGCGGCACGTACCGCTTCCGTGAGCAGGTCGACCGTGGCCCACGCGGGTGGCGGTGTCCCAGGCCCCTCGGGACCGTCGAGGCGTACGACGGCGTGGAAGTGGAGGGCGCCGCGCTTCTGGAACTCGGCGACCTTGCCGTACGAGACGCGCAGGTGATCGGCGAGTTCGCGGCGGGGCAGTCCGGCGCGAGCGGCGAGTTCGCGACGCAGGCGGGTAGTGAAGCGCTGCCAGAGCTGTCCGGCGTGGTTGTTGAAGAGAACGGCGCCCGCGTAGTCGTAGGTCTCCGGATCGAGGGCGGTGCCCAGCTCCGGGGCGTCGGACGCGTGCCGGGCGCCGCAGCGGCAGGTGCCGCCGTGATCGGGCCGGTTGTGGACCGGGCCGAACGAGGGAGCCGTGAGCGTGGCGAAGACACGCGGGTGATCGCGGACGGTGGCGGGGATGTCCCGGCGATCGTCCCCGGCGAGGCCGGCGCGGATCAGGTGGTAGGTGTCGCCCGCGTACGTCCAGGCGCAGGAGGGGCAGCGGGATGCGCGGCGGTTGCCGCACGCGAGGCGCAGGCGTCCGCCGGGTTCGTTCTCGGTGGAGTAGTGGTGCAGGGTCTCGCCGGTGGTCTTGTCCTTGGTGAGAGTCCAGCCGGTCAGGTGGATCGGGTCGGCGCAGCCGCCGGTGCGGCGGATCTGGTCCTCCCAGCGGGTGTAGTCGGAGGCCGAGGCCACCCGGAAGATGTCTCCGAGGGTGATCGGGTCGAGCGTTGGGGCGAGCGTGGGCACCTTCTGGGTCGCGGGTGAGGCCCGGTGGGCCATGCTGGGGCTTCCTTCCGGTTGCGAGATCGATCGGCGGGGACGGCTCCCGGGCGGCGGATGCTTGGCGGTATCGAGGCCGCCCGGGGGCCGGTCAGCGGCGCTTGGCGTCGGAGGCGAGCAGGGAACGCAGGACGACCGCGCAGACGGCGACCGATGCCCCCGTGATGGCGACCGCCAGGAGCAGCGAGACCAGGACGGCGCCGACGACCAGGACCACGGCCGTTCCACCGCCCACGAGCGCGAGCGCGGTGCCGGGGGTGAGCTGGACGACCGGGCGGGACGGCGCGGGGGCGACGGGGATCGGCGGCGGGACCGGGGCGCCCGGGGTGATGGTGGTCGGCTGGATGACGGCGGGCGGGGTGGTCAGGCCGGTGGGCTGGGGCATGGTCGGGAACTTGGGCCGGAGCATGGGCAGTTCTCCTTCGCAGTGCGCTACTTGACGGCGGTGTCGATGGCGGGGGCGAGGACGCTGTCGGCGAGGAGGTAGCCGCCGAGCAGGAGGACGGCGATGAGCCACCAGGGCGGGCGGATGAGCTTGACGCCGAGGTAGCCGACGGCGACCAGGGCGAGCCAGAGCGGGACCTGCACGGGGTGTCTCCTCAGCGGACGGTGCAGCGGTGGGTGCGGGCGGCGAGCTGGGCGGCGGTCTGGCTGGAGTAGTCGGCGGACCAGCCGCAGCGGTCGGCGGTGCAGACGGCGGCGTGCGTGGTGCGGCCGTTGCGGTCGCGGTGGGTGCCGATCTGCACCGGGCCGATCCGCATCAGGGAGTGGAAGTTGTCGCGTGCGGGCACGTCGGGTCAGTCCGTTCGGGTGGTGGGGTCGGGGTACCGGGAGCGGATGTTCCGGGCGGTGACCGGGTCGTCGACGCGTCGGGCGGCTTCCTCGGCGAGCAGGTGGGCGAGGAAGGAACGTCCGGCCGCAGCCATGTCCCGTGCCGCGTCGAGGTAGTCGGCCGCGGTCAGGTCAGCCGGATCGGAGGTCATCTCTGTTCTCCCTCGCGGTCAGTTGAGGTGGGCGGCGATGGCGTCGGCGAGGTGGGGCGGGACGCCGAGGCGGGAGCGGAGGGTGTCAGGGTCGATCGGGGCGCCGGTACGGGCGCGGTACTCGTCGGCGACCTTGCGAGCGTGGTCGACCAGGACGGCCGGGATCGGCGGAGCAGAGGCCGGGACGAGAGCCGGGGCAGGGCTCGGAGAAGTGGCGATTTCCCCGGCGGGGGCAGCGACCGGAGCAGGCTCGGGCAGGGCTTCCGTGACCGATGCGCGTTCGGTGTCCGGCAACGGTTGTTCGTCCGAGTGCTCGGGGTCCCGCGGCGAGGCGACCGGCGTCGGCAGTGCCATCTGCGGCTCCGGGGCCGCCGAGTGGGCGAGGAGCGTGCCGCCCAGGAAGGCGAGGGCAGGCCATCCGGCGATGCCGAGACGGAGCAGGGCAGGCGGGTCGGCCAGGTCGAGGAATCCGGCGGTGGCGATGTTGGCGCCGAGCGAGGCGAACAGCGCTACGACGAACCAGCACCAGGCCAGCCGGGACGGTCCCTCACTGCGCAGCCTCCGCCAGGCGGCGACAAGGAGCAGGTCGACACTGACCGGGTAGGCCCATGCCTTCCAGCCGTTCTGTCCGGCAGCGGCGGCCAGGTCGTGCAGGTGGGCGAAGGACAGAGCACCGGCGATCACGGCCTGAATCAGGACAGCGTCGACCCGGAGGCCGTGACGGGCGCCCATCAGACGTCGCCCGGATAGGCGGGACCGTCGTCGGGGTCGTAGTCGTCCGGGAACACGCCGGACGGCGGCTCGGGCAGCGAGACGGCGAGGGACAGGCTGACGGCATCCACGAAATCGAGGTCGGCGCCGGCCATGTCGGCGTACAGGGCGAGTTGGCCGAGCAGGAGCACGGTCCGGGCGAAGTCCTCGCAGTTCGGGCACATGGCGGGTCTCCCTTCTTTGGGCATGGCGGGGGTAGGGACTTGGCGCGAAAGCGGTCGCGCCGACCGTGAGGGTGGGGCAGGGATCAGACGGTGATCGAGGACGCCTTGACCAGCGGCACGGGCTCGGCGGCGGTGCTGGGGAGGGCGGGCCGGAACGGGGCCAGCTCGGGCAGGTCCGGGGTCCGGTCGGCGTGCCGGTTGCAGATGTTCACGGCCTGGCGGAGCGAGGTGTGCGGGGCGCGGATGCGATGCCACCCGCCGGAGGAGTCGCCCGCGATGGCGATACCCCGCGTCTCTGCCGGAATCTGGATCGCGGCCAGGACAGCGTCCGGGGAGATGTCGCCGAAGGCCATGTTGGCCGAGGTCTCGTCGTTGACGCGGTGGGCGGTACGGCCGGTGAGCTGGGCGCGGAGCATCGTGATGCCCTTGCCGAGTTCGGAGCCGAGACGCTGCCCGCAGATCTCCAGGTAGATGCCGGCAGCGCGGCCGAGTTGGGCGAGGCGGACCAGGGCGGTGATGATGCGGTCCCGGCGCTTCTCCTCCTCCTTGCTTGCGTACAGGGCGAGTTCGGCGACCTCGTCGACCAGGACCACGACCGGGACTGGGCGCAGGTCGTCGGGCAGGTCCCAGATGTCGGCGGCGATCTCCGCGTCCGGCACGTCGGAGGTGATCCGCTGCTGGGACCGGATGAGCTGATAGACGTGTCCCATCCGGACCACGAGCGCTTCGAGCACTTCCGCGGCGGTGTCGGGATCGTCGGCCAGCGCGGAGAACCGGCGTGCCAGGGGGAACAGTTCGACCCCTTGCTTGCAGTCGATGCCGACGAGGGCGACGTCCATCGGGGCGAGTCCCGCGACCAGGTTGCGTTGGTACACGGACTTGCCGGACTCCGTGGCGCCGAGGGTGAGGGCATGGGGTACGGCCCGGTAGTCGCGGTAGTGCACCGACCCGTCCTCCCGCATGGCGACCGGTACCCGCATCGGCCGGTGGTCGGTCTCGGCCGGCATCTGTACCCGCTTGAGCACGTCGTAGCCGGTCATCCGCACCTCTACGACGCCGGAGCGCAGCTCACGCGAGGTCACGCCGTACATCGAGAACGAGTGCCGGAGCCGGTCCGAGGCGGCGGCGACGTCGAACGCGTCCTGCCCGGGGCGAAGCTTGAGTCTCAGGACCAGGCCGGTACGGGTCGGCCGCAGCCGCAGGATGCGCGGCGGACGCGGCTCCGGCATCGGCCGGTTGGCGGCACGGGCCAGGGCGAGCCGCCAGCGCGAGGGCGGGACGGTGAGCCCGCACGCGTCCATGACCGAGCCGTAGCGGACCAGGACCCGTAACACGGCCAGCGTGACCCCGAAGGTCAACCAGTACCAGGCGGGACGCCGCCACCGCAGGAGACCCACGGCAGCGACGACCAGCACCAGAACGACCATGAAGTCGGCCACGATCAGGCCGCCTTGGACCCTGCGGCAGCACCGACGAGCGAGGTGACCGCGACCGCGCGGAACGCGATCCCGTGCCGCCTCTGGCCGTTGAAGTCGTTCTCCCAGGGCCGGGCGATCAGGCCCGTGAGCGCGACCGGCGTGCCCATGGCCAGCTCACCGGAGATGCCCGGCTCCGGCACGGTGATGGACAGGATCTCCACCTCCTCGTTCGCCGCGAACATCACGTCCACGGTCATCAGCCTCGCCCCGGTCTCCGTGTCGGTGGCGATCTCACCGGTGCGGCGGTCACGCACCTTGACCTGCGGGGACTTGGCGACCATCACGACCGCGCCGGAGGTGTCGACGGGAATCTGACGCACAGAACTCACTCCTCTATAGATGCCGAACTCCGTCACTCATGTATAGGAGTGACATGAAGAAGAGTGCCTCACTCCTATACATGAGTCAACCCGCCACGAAGAGGAACTCGCGGCGGGTTGCGGGATGCTGAGTGGACGTCAGTCCTCGGCGGGGATCCGGTACTCGAAGACGAACTGGTCAGCGGCCATGAGGGTGTCGCACACCTCGACCACGAGACCCGCGGTCGTACGCGCCTCCCGGATCAGGTGAACCACCGGCGCGCCCGGGCTCAGCGCCAGCTCCGAAGCCTCCGCCTTGGAGGCCGGCCGTGCTTGCACCGTCTCGACGAACTCGGCGAACTCATGCCCGTGGTCTTCGAGTCGGGCGTAAATGCCACCGCCGCCGGGATTCTCGGCGAACAGCTCGGGGATGTCCTTCACGACATCCCAGGGCAGGTAGGACGTGGCGGTCTCGACCGGCGTGCCGTTGCGGAAGTAGAGACGCCGACGGGCCAGCACCTGCGTGCCGACGGGGACGCCCAGACGTCCGGCGGCATCCTCGGGCGCCTCCAGGGGGCCGATGTAGAGGACGCTGACCTTGGCGGTGGCACCGGACTGCGCGGACTCCGCGAGGTAGGCCGCCTGTCCTCCCCGCCGCAGCGAGCGCCGGAAGCGGTCGGAGGAACGGTGCCGCACCGGAGGTCGGTCCTTCACGATCGAACCCTTGCCGTGCCGGGTCTCGACCAGCCCACTCGCCCGCACCTCGACCATGGCTTTACGGATCGTCCCGCCGGCGACGCCGTAGCGCTCCACCAGCTCCGATTCACTCGGCACCATGTCACCGGGCTTCAGAACCCCCGCCCGGATCTGCCGCACGATCTCGTCCGCGATCTGTACGTACCGAGGCCCGGAACCGACCCCTCCCGCCGCAGTTCCCATAGTCCTTCCCTGCCTCCTATGCTCCTTTACATGAGTCAATCACAGGAAGCGACACCCTCCCCCCTGCACTCCGTATCCGTAGCCGGAGTAGTGGTGCGCGAGGACGGCCGCCTCCTGGCCATCCGCCGAGCCGACAACGGCACCTGGGAGCTCCCGGGCGGCATCCTCGAACTCGACGAGACCCCGGAAGCCGGCGTCGCCCGCGAGGTCCTGGAGGAGACCGGCATCCACGTCGAGATCGACGAACTCACCGGCGTCTACAAGAACATGACCCGCGGAGTCGTCGCCCTGGTCTTCCGCTGCAAGCCCTCGGGCGGCACCGAACGCACCTCAAGCGAATCCCTGGCGGTCTCGTGGCTCACGACTGACGAGGTCAGCGAACGGATGTCGGAGGCTTTCGCCATCAGACTCCTGGACGCCCTCGACGACAGCGGCCCGCACGTACGCAGCCACGACGGAAAGCACGTCATCCCAGCGGGATAAGACCTTCTCTCCATCATCAAGGCCCGCGCAGGGCGCGGGCGCGCGCCTCCTTGTCGGCGGGGCCGCCGCCCTGTCTTCGCCAGCGGCGGCCCCGCCCGGCGGCGCGCTAGCGAGCTGCGGGCGTGAAGTGGGAGACACCCTCTGTCGCTGGGGCGGTCGGCTCCACGACTTTTAGCGAGCCTCGAAGATCATGGCCCCAACGTCGTTCTGGCCAAAGTCGTTCCGCCGACCTAAGTTCCTATCGAACGATTTCATTCAAGATTTTTTTGATCTCATCTGGGATCTCATCTGGCTGCATCGAAGAGGCGATCTCAATAGCATCCCGCCTCTTATTGAAGCGCAGTCCATAGCGCCTAAATACCGAGTCTAGAATCTCATCGCCCGGAATCATTTCCCGCTTACGCGATTCCCATTCAGACAGAACCTCCGCCTTAGCGCTGATGATGAGATCTTCCACCCCTTCGGATGTTTCTTTAATCTCCTTCAGCGATTCTTCGAGCTGAGCCTTCAAGGAAGATTCGAAGTCCAAGCCGTCTTCACGGCGCAGCACCTTTTCTCGTTTTGGGATAATTGGACGACATGCACGCTTGAGAACCCTTCGCTCCACCGCTGTTTGAAATAGCTCCTGACAAACCTCGTCAAGATCGGATTCGATCTGGTCCGCTGACGGAGTAGCCACACCTTGAGATTTTCCGGCAATGAAACGCGCAAGAGCAGCAGGAGAAATCAGATAATTCTCGAGCTCTCTTCTGCGCAACACTACCAATTCACTAAGATCCTCAACTCTTTTTTGCAGTGACTCGACATCAGCGACGTCTCGCTCATCTCGGTCGATAATGAAAACAGTGCGAACATTTCTCTTCTTGAGGAAGCTCAGCGTCGCCGTCGTCGCATAGTGTGTGAAGTTTCTAGCGCCACCGGTAGTAACGAACCCCAGCGCCGCCTGACCAAAACTGATGCCAAGGGTTGATGCGAAGATGCGCAAAATCTGCTCATCCGAAGGCCCCTCAACAAAAGCCAATCTGTCAAACATGAATAGCGAACTGAGCCGGAGTCCCAGTTCTTCAGGGATAGCAGTTTCCGCATCAATGACATCCATGTGCTGGGCGGAGGTGGATTGATCCTTCCGGATCAAGTAAATATTCCTCAGCGATCCGGCATCCAGGAAATTTGTAGAGTGCGTAGTTAGGAAGATCTGGCAGTCCTCGCTAACCTCTTTGAGGTACTGCATAATTGCAATCTCTAGCGCGGGATGTAGGTGAACTTCGGGCTCCTCAACGAGGAGAACCTCTGGACGCTCAAATTCACGATCCAGGATCAGCCGGAGCGCCTCTCGAATTCCCGAACCATTCAACTGAACAAGGAAATCATCGACGTCCAACTCGGCAGGCAAGCCATCGTTACGCCTCACTGCCGGCGTAGACCGTCGCGCCAACTGAGGATCATCGGCGCTAAACGCATCAATTTGCACACCGAGAAGACCAGATACTACTGATTGGATTGCCCGCAGTACATCGCCCTGCCCGCGACTGGTCTTAAGTTTCAGAATTCGACTGGCTTCAGCCTGGCCAATCGGACTCCTTTGCTCAGAAAGCATGTGGACACTCATCCCGGCAATCTTGCGCAGGAATAAGGTTACGTATTCGGGCACACTCGTCGCGTTGCCCGAAAATGTGGAAATTGGATACTCGAAAGGCGTGGTGTGGATCTTTTCGATCCGAGCATTAAGGAGTTGAAGACGCTCTCGGGAGTTAATGCTAAATTCGGCATAGCTGGATGCGCTGCGAACGTACTTCACAATCATGTCCATAGATTGAGGGTTCGCACTAAGGGTTCTTGAGTTACGTACTGTTTGCGGCATGACGTATCCGCGTTCCCTGGTGCGCTTCCAATCATCTTCATCAAATTCAGAAATTACCCATTCAAGTACTTGACACTCTCCCGTGTGATCATCAACCGATGCAGCTTTTTGGGCAACTTCTATGCCGCTCTTCTCGCTAACTGCCAAGATCACGCCATCGTCGTCGCCGACGGCATCGCCGAACTTGATTTTTGATACGTATCCAATTGACATGGGCGGGGGGAGGAATCTCAAATCTACGGTGACCAGATTACTCAATTCGACGCTGGTGAGAGCGTTACGAACTTGGGGCGTCTCGTCCACAATGGCCTGCCGGATTTCCTCCCTCTCGTCGTTGCTCAGCTTGAGGGTTACCGAAATGTCGATCACAGCTTGGACGTTCTTTTTATGCCAATCATTAGGCTGCTGCATTTCAGGGTCAACGGTGGCAACCTGGCCAGCGGCATCAAAAAAACTGAAGAATCTCTTGATTGCAATAAGGAGATTAGACTTGCCGGAATTATTTTTTCCGATCAACACATTCAGTTGACCGCAAGCTCCCAGTTGGGTGCTCTTGATGCTTCGAAACTCGGAAATTCGCACTGAATCAATACGCATGCTGAAATCCCCTCCCCTTAGGTCCGTGCGCGATCCTAGTTGACTAGTCGATCTAGTGCTACCGGTTCCCGAGAAGTCGTCCCGCCCACACATGATCCAGATATCCCGTGCCAAGTCGGCAGCCCCACCTAGACCACCGGCCCCTGGCGGACGACATCGCTGCGGTCTACCGAAATAAGTACGACGGGCTGTGGAAGAGAACCGTGATGGCACCGCAGCCAGTGACGATTTGAGAGGGGCGGATGCCGTGACGCCGTCCGCCCCTCTCAGAGCCGGTGCTCCTGCATGTGCCACAGTCGTGCCACATAGAGCGGTCAACCACGGTCAATGACAGGCCGCCGCAGTCGACATGTGCTGTAGACGTGGGCTGCCGCTACAGCCGGAGTGACCTGGGCACCACCGCCGCCGACCACAGTCGTCCTTACAACGCAGTGGTCGCGGGCTTCTGGGCAGGTCATGATCTGCCTATGGACGAGTACACCTGGCCAGCACGCCGCCCCGACGTGCCGGGGCAGTCGCCGGAGGAAGTTTGGGCGGCGACGCTTGCAGTTCTCCCTCTGGGGGCTCCGTCGCGGGAGAGGTGATCGGACGTCAGCCCTTCGGCATCTTCATCCGGGTCGACGGAGTTCCGAACGCCGTCGCGCTGGCCGAAATCATTGCCATGCCCGAGGGGATGGGACTGTCCGTTCTCGGGGCACGTATCCACGGTGAGGTCATCGGGCACGCCGGCACAACCACCCGGTGAGAGTCGGCTGCACAGGTCGGGGACGGCGCTTGGGCGATCACGTCTGGGGCCTCCCCGGGGTAAGGGGGCTCGGGTTAGTGTGCAGCGCATGCCCAGCGTTGTTCCGGCCTGTCCTGAGTGCAGCCGACCCATGAAGTCGGGTGGCCTCGTGCTCTCCAAGCGCGAGGACGATGGCCGGCGGACGTGCCGATCACTGTGGGGGTGTGCCAGTCGGCACGTCTGGTGGAGCTGGGCGGATCGGCCGGACGAGCCCTTGGAGATCTGCCCTGTGCCGGAGTTGTTCGGCTGACATCCAGCGCTGACATCAACGACCACGGACAGCCGCACCTTTGGGTGACCGTAGATGACTCTCGTGTGCGCAGCTGGGCCCAGCCGACGCCGAGGTAGACCGAACTTACCCGGCGGTGCTCACCGAGCCCCGGAGCTGGCATGCCAAGTAGGGTCCGGGCATGACCACTTCTCCTGATCACGTCGACAGCAGAGAAGACCTGGCAGCTTTCGTTCGTTCCCTGCATCGCAGCCATGCCGAGGATGGAAGCTCATGGGAGAACGCTGACCTCCCAAGCTTCCTGGAGGCCTTGGCGGCATGGATCGACGACGCGGACGGCTGGTACAGCAACACGGGCCGCGAGTTGCCGGCCAGCGGTGACTGGAGGTTCTTCGCACGAGCTCTGCGAGCGGCGACCATCTACGAGTAGTCCGGGCCGTGTCGAATGCCTGTCAAAGTCGGGTGGCAAGCCGTCGTCGGCGCGGGTGATTGTCCAGGCCAGGGCTCGATTGCGAGCGTACGGGCCAAGCGCCTTCTAAGCGCCGGCTCGTACCTCGGGCGAGTGTCTAACTGCGTGACAACGCCGACGAACATCGGCGGACACCCACGGACCATCGCTACAGCTCATATCCACACCGCCCCAAGGCGGCGCACGCACCCAAGTTGCTTCGGACGAAGAAGTCGCCGTCGCTACTCGCTCTGGTGGACGTCACCAGGCTGCATGGCTGAGCGTGGTGGGGGTGCAGCGAGGGACACGCGCGCCTGGTCGGTTGGCGCGCCCGCCGTCGTGGCTGACTTTCGGTGGCTGAGGTTCAGGCGGTCGCAAAAGGGTTCGCCTCTGCCTCGGTGTGCGACGCGTCTGCACCAGGTCGGTACAGCATGACGGGGAGGGGAGCCCCGGATGGTCTTCGGGCTCCCCTCCCCGTGCAGAAGGGAGGGCCGTCATCGACAGGCGCCGTTGTGCGGACGCTTCTTCAGGTGCCGTGTGGTTCGTTCACCGCCAGCAGGTGACCGCGGCTGATCGCGACGCGGAGGACGTCTCGTAGGGCCCCGGTCAGTTCCTTCGCCAGGCGTTGCTTCTCCTCCGGGTCCGTGTCCTGGTCGTCGAGCGTTTCGGAGGCTCGCTCCAGCAGCTCGGCGGCCGTGCCGAGTTGGACCGCTTCGATGTTGTCCGCTAGGCGGGACATGAAGCCGTCCCGGTCGTCGGTGCTCAGGTAGCAGGGGTTTCCGCCGGGGCCCGACCACGGGAGGAGTCGCAGTTCGTCTTGTGTCGTCATCCTTGCGTCTGCCTCTCGTCGATGACGTGGTGGGTGGTGAAGACCGCGTCGATGCGGTCGCCGGGGAAGGCCAGCAGTGCGGCTTCGACAACGCGCCCGGCGGAGTCGGTCGCGGTGCGTGTGATGGCGAGGACGGGCACGGTGGAGCCGATCCGAAGGGTTGATGCTTCGTCGGGTGTCGGTGGGCGGGCGCATACCGTCTCCCGGACAGCGGCCGGCGCAGGACCAAGTACGGCGAATCTCGTGGCCGCTTCCCCGTACGCGGATTCTTCGCCGAGCACTCCGGCCGGCGCCAAGTCGCGCGGGATGTAGATGCGGGCCAGTCCGTGCGGTGACGCTCCTTCGAGGCTGAGGCACGAGAACTCGGCGAGAGGGCTGCCCGCGGGGACGTTGAGCAAGGTCGTGAGCTGTCCGTGCGCTTGAACCGTGGTGGTGCGAACGGTGACGCGTAGAGCCGCTTGGGCCGCGGTCCACGGGTCCAGGGTTCCCCAGCCGCCGACGTACATGATCTTGCGGAGGGGGAGGCGGACGAAGTTGCCCTTGCCGTGGATCTTCTCGACGAGTCCCTCCACCTGGAGCACGGAGAGAGCTCTCCGTAGCGTCACCGTGCTGACCTTGTACCGGTCTGCCAAGTCGGCTTCGGACCGTAGGCGTTCGCCGGGCTGGATGCGGCCGGTCGCGATCTGGCGGCGGAGGTCGTCCGCGATGGTGTGGTGACGAGAGGGCACGGACACGGTCACCGCCTTCTCAGCGACCGCACGGCGACGAGCCGGGTGCGCGCGTGGATGGTCAGCAGCTCGCCCGACTCGAAGACCAGTTGCTTGGCCCCCTGGGAGAGTTGGAAGAGGTCTCTCACCCGGCAGGCACGGCCGCCGAGTTGGATGACGTCGCCGCGCTGCACGGTGGTCGCGGTGACTTCGATGCTGGCGACCAGCGCGCCGCCGGGGGCCCATGCGTTCATCGCTCCACCTCCGCGGTGGGGAATCGGTCGGCTGCCGGGTGGCACGGGCAGTCGCACGCTTCGTAGATCACGGGAAGGTCGACTGGGGCCGAAGCCGGGGAGGACTCCGCGCAGGCGGGATGCGTGCCGATGCGGCAGGCGGTCGAGCGGTAGGGCGCGGCCGAGGTGTCCGCGATGTGGAGATGTCGGCGAGACGGCATTGAGGACTTCGAGGGCATCAGTGGACCCCCGTGAGGGCCGACCACGCATGGATCGGCAGATGGCGAGCGACGACCACTGAGCGCGTGCGGACGCGCTTCTCCCAGGCCAGCACGTACGGGCGGACGAGGGCGATGTCCTCACCCGCGAGCGAGTGACGGTGGTCCGCGTCGGTGGAAGCCTGGCCGAAGATGACCGTCGACGCGTCAGCGGACATGGGGAATGTGGAAGAGGTCGGCGGACGGACGGCCGTTAAAGGGCGGCGGTGCCTGCCCCTGGCGCAATGACGCGCCCTGGTGAGAAATACGGCGCGGCGGATACGGTTGAGCACGCTGTTCAGCTCCTATCGCTGATGGCCCGGTCCCCCGACATCGCCCGTCGTGGGGACCGTTTTGCGTACGACCGCCCAGAGGGTGCGGCCGTTCAGGCTGGTGGCGAGGAGCCCGAACCGATCTGCCTCGGCCACCACTTCCAGGACCTCCCGCCAGGACTCGACGGAGAGCGATTCCGGCACCTCCGCTTCGACTGACGTGTGTAAGGCGTGCTCCTCCAGGCGCGCGAGGAGCCCGATGGCGGACAGCCGGGCAGCGAGGGCCGCCGCGCTAACTCCCGAAGCGGGCACAGGGCAGCCTCCATCACCGGCAATCACTTTGCGTGAAGCTAGTTAACTAGATTAGAGCTAGTGGACTAGATTTTCCATATGCCTGAGCAGCCGCCCTATCTCCGCATCGCCGACGAACTCCGGCGGCGGATCGCGGAGCACGTATGGGAGCCGGGGGACCGCCTCCCGTCCCGCGCCCAGATCGGCCAGGAATGCGGCGTGGGCGAGAACGTGGTGCGCAGGGCTCAGGAACTGCTCATCTCCCAGGGCGTGCTGGAGGGGCGGGCCGGATCGGGCACGTACGTCGCCGAGCCCCGGAAGCGGGTGCGGGTGGTGCGTTCATCGGCGCGCGAGCAGCCCCAAGGGTCCCCGTTCCGGGCGGACATGAAGGCGCTGGGCAGACAGGGTGACTGGGAGAGCCGGACCGACGCCAAGGTGCCGGCTCCAGCGGAGATCGCGACCCGGCTCGGCGTCGTCGAGGGCGAGCTGTGCGTCCGGACGGTGTACGAGTTCATGGCTGACGGCAGGCCCGTACAACTGTCGACGAGCTGGGAGCCGTACGACCTCACCGCCGGGACTCTCGTCGTCCTCCCCGAGGGAGGGCCGCACGCCGGGGAGGGTGTCGTGAACCGGATGGCCGCCATCGGTGTCACCGTCAGCCACGCCGTGGAGCAGCCGGAGCCGAGGCAGGCGACCGCCGAGGAGGCGTCGCTGCTCGGCATCCAGAAGGCCGCGCTCGTCACACACATCCGGCGGACGTACTACAGCGATGAAGGACGCCCCGTCGAAACAGCGGACATCATCGTGCCCGCCGCCCACTGCGAGATCGTCTACGAGATCCCCATCAAGCGGTAGTCCATCTCAGCTCTCCAGGTCCGGCCATCCATCCCTGTTGGAGTAGCTCTCGCAGCAGTACCGGGTCAAACGGTCCCACTCCTTCCCGGTAGCGAGTTCGTACGCCTGATCCGGCACGTACAGCAGCCACTCCCCGTCAAACTCGGTGGAGGTGTACGGGGCGAACTTGTCGACGTCGAAGAAGACGCCTTCCCATACGGCTCGTCCCGCGGCGACAACAGCGCAACGGGCGTACAGGAACACATCAGCGGACTGTGGGAAGGGCTCGCCGTTCCGGTCCGTCATGTCGGCAACCGGAAGCGTCCCGAACTTCTCTTGGTCCAAGCGGTAGAGAGCCTCGGCATGACGTTCCGCGAAGCCGATGATGTCGGGGACGGAACGGCGACTCAGCTCCTCGGCCAGGCGCAGGCAGCTCGCCTCCGTGGCTTCGCCGTTCAGGGTGGCTATCAGTGCCCAGAAGGCAGCCCATGTCATTGTCACTGGCGCAGGATGCCAGAGCCGTCTGACATCCACGGCTGACATCAACGAGGCCGGACGGTGGCATACATCAGCGCCCCCGCACGACCGCCGGACCTGCCGACAACGGCACCTGGGGCGGGCATAGATCGAACTCCTAAAGCGGGTGTCGCAGGTTCGAATCCTGCCGGGGGCACACGACTAAGGGCCAGTTCAGAGGCTTGATCCTCTCGAACTGGCCCTTTCGTATGAACGCGGCCGTGCCACAAGGTCCGCTAGTCGTCTGTCTGCCCCGCGTCTTGCGGATCATCGAGCCGAGCCGATCGGCGATCTCACGGTCACGGCCACTGACCAAGTGCCGATAGATCAGCGCCGCGCGGGGCGTGCTGTGACCCATCCTGGTCATCAGGTCCCGCAGGCTCGCACCTGATGCGGCCAGGGTGTTGCCGGTATGCCGTAGATCATGGAAGTGCACGTCTGCGGTGATGCGCGCCTTGGCCCGCGCCTTGGCCCGCGCCCTGCTCCAGTCGTCGCGGAAGTTGCTCCGCCGCAGCCGCCCGCCCCGGTGGCCCAGGAACACGTGTCCGTCACGGCCGGCCCCAGCGAAGCTGTCGAGGTGACTTTTCACGTCCGGCAGGAGTTCAGTCGGGAAGGCCACGGGCCGAGCCCCTGCATCGGACTTGGGCGCCTTGTCGAAGAGTGCGCCCGTCTGCATCTCCGCCTGTGAGCGCTGGACCATGAGCGTCGCGTTCGTCGTGTCGACGGCCCGCCGGCGGAGCGAGGCCGGCTCACCGAAGCGCAGTCCGGTGAACGCGGCCCAGGAGAACGAGCAGCCGGTAGCGCGGGGCAATCGCGTCGGCCACGGCGAACACCTCCGCCACGGTGAGGGTGGGACGCTCCGGTACGTCGTAGCGGTCGGCGCCCTTGATCCGGCACGGGTTCCGGCGGATCAGCTCATCGTCAACGGCCGTGTTCAGGATCGCCCGCATGATCTGGTACGCCTTGACCGCGGTCGGCTCACCGGTCCGCGCGAGGCACGCCGTACGCCAGGCCCGGACCTGCCTCGTCGTGATCAAGACCCGGCTGCGCTCCGCTCCACCGGGCGCGCTCCCGGCTCCGCTCCGCGCGACGCTCCTGCCTTCGGCCCGCTCCGCGCGGGCTGGGGCGGTCGGCTCCAGCAGTACAGATGGACGACCCACCCGGCGGAGAGGGAGAAGACCGGTGGCCTGGCTCAGAGCACCAGGAAGCCTCCTAGCCGCTTCACCGTGTTGATCAGGGCAACGTTCGATGGGTCGACGATGTTGTTGGTGGCAGAGTTGCCTTTGCCGCTGTTGTGGTTGCTGAGCAACCCGTCGTTTCCGCTGTCGGCACCTTCGTTGCCGCTGGCAGTCTGGCTGACTCTGATGTCGTCCCTCATGGGGTTGGGGTCGGCCGACGCGGGTGCGGCAGCGGCAAGGGCGAAGGCGCCGACGACGGCCGCGACTCCGAGGGTTCTACTGAAGATCTTGGTCATGCCCAGGGAACGACTGTTGCGCGCGGACGGACACGGGACTGCGGGACGGATCGGACAGTCGCAACCTGTTTGGCTCCGTACATCTGGGACTGTGCCCGTGCCCCTCCTGGGCCCGTTCGGTCGGGAAGCAGCAGGGAGTCACGGTCACTGGCGGACAACGCCCACGAGCATGGCCCCTGACCGATTTACCTGGTCAGGGGCCGTTCACCTGCGGTGGGTGTGGGATTTGAACCCACGGCGACTCGCGCCACGACGGTTTCCAAGACCGTGCACCACTCGACTCGCCCATTGAGACTCCGTCGACCTACGGAGCTCCCCTCGCCGGATCTTCAGAATGAGCCCCGCAGGGTTGGGCGTCGCGCTCGGATCGAGCTGGCCGCGGGCCGTGGAAGCCGGGCGCGCCTGGCTCACGCGGGCGGGATGGCGGCGATACCGGTCTGTTCGTCGGGGCTGATGGGCGGGCGTCGCTTGGAGCGGCGCCACCACAGCACGGAGCCGAAGGTGGAAATGATGACGACTGCGGCTCCGACGACGACGTAGACGCCAGACGTTCCGCGGCTCGACCTGGCGGCCGGTGCGGGTGGTGAAGACGTAGCCGGAGCCGGACTCGTGCACGACCGAACTGCCGGATTCAAACCGGCGCCTACCGAAGTCCGCCTCCGTGACGCTGCCGGCTTCGTCTGCTTCGTGCCTACATCCAGCCCGCGTCGTGCGAACCCGCCGCAGCGAGCTGCTCCTCGGTGAGGGCCGACTGGTCGGGCCTGCTGACCACCGCCCAGTGCTTCCCCACCGGGCAGCGGGCGTAGCGCGCGGACGGGGTGAGGCGTAGGGACTTGAAGCCGAGGAACGGTATCCATGTGGCCGTGTAGAGGTGTCCCGCCGTGCACTGCACGATCGACTTCTGGGGCATGTGTGCCTCCTTGGCGCCTCAGGCGGACGTGACCTTGAAGCTGCTGCCGTTGCGTGGACCCAGGCGAGCAGTTACCCGTGGCTGTGTGCCTGGGGCGTCGTGCACCGTCAACTCATCGGTGCCTACGCCGAGTCGGGCCGATCGCTGGCCCTTGTAGCGGAAGAACACGGCGATCTCGTGGGCTCCCTCCTCGACCGGGACCTCCGTCGTGCCCCACTTCGCCGGCCACTCGACCCCGTCGATCTCCACGACCGGTCGCGTGAAGGCGCGGTGGAAGGGGAGCGCCACCAGCGAGGGACGGATGTCGACCAGGACCTTCACCATGAACATCACCGATTTTCTTGCCTAGTTGACTGGTTGCGGTCCAGCAGGCGCCTTGCGTCGGCCTCTCTCACGCCGACGACGACAGCACCGACTCCGGGCGGAATCCCCTCGCGATGCCGACCAGGCTGCCCGCCGTGATCAGTACGGTCGCCCCGCCCGCGTACAACAGCAGCCTTGTCGGGCCCAGCGGGTCCAGAGCCATGGACATCGCCAGGAGGGCGCCGAAGCCGGGCAGCATCGCGGCCAGGCTGACCAGGCCGCCGCCGTTGCCCGCCAGAGCGCCGGCGCCGGGCTGGGACAGGCGGGGGAAGAGCAGGTTGAGCAGGAGGGCGAGGGCCGCGCCCGCCCAGGTGGCCAGGAGCGGGAGCAGGAGGGCGAGTGTCAAATAGCCGGCGTCCGGCGTGAGGCTGTCGTGGTGCAGGACGCTGGACAGGGCGAGAGCGAGGGCGCCGAGGGCGCTCATCACCGCCCACTGGGCCGTCGTGACGACCAGTACGTAGCCGAGCAGTCCGCCCGCGATGCTCGCCGGGTTGTACGGGGCGCCGAGCATCGCCTCAAGGGCGCCGACCCCAGCCTCCGCGCCGACCACGTTGCGCACCGCGAGGCCCGCCCCGACCGTTCCGTGCAGGGCGATGACGCCGGGCATCAGGACGAGCAGCAGCCCGGCAGCGACCGCGTCCCCGTGCGCCCCGTACTGCGCGCCGAGCCGGCCGCTGCTGGCTGCACCGTTCATGTCCGCGTCGTCGGACACGAGCGGCAGGACGATCACGGAGGCGACCGTCAGCACGAACGGCAGGAACACCGTGGCGAAGTTCCGCAGCCGTTCCCGTCTCATCCGCCACAACAGCGCCGACGCCAGGACCCTGGCCCGGGTCACGTCGAAGGGGAGTCCGCGTCGCTTCACGGGGTGCGCCTTCCGTTCGCCGGTGCCGGCATGTCCGTCTGCAGTTGCTGGTAGACGTCCTCCAGCGGGTTGCGGGCGGGTACTACCTCTCGTACGCCGATGCCCTCCCTCACCAGATCGGCGACCAGCGACTCCGCCGCCCGCTCGTCGGGCACCTCCACGACCACGGCACCGTGCTGCTCCTCGTAGCGCAGGCCCAGCCGGTCGAGGACCGCCGGCACGTCACCGGAGCCTCGGACGCGCAGCCGGTAGGCGCTGCCCAGCAGGGCGGTGCGCAGGGTGGCCGGATCACCTCGGCCCACGATGCGTCCCTGCTGCAGCACTGTCACGTCGTCGGCGAAGCGGTTCGCGTCGGCCAGGGCGTGTGTGGAGACGACCACCGTGTGCCCCTCGTCCGCCAACCTCCGCAGATGATCGGTGAGTTGAGCGGTCGTCGTCGGGTCGAGGCCCGACATCGGTTCGTCCAGGAGAAGGATCGGCGGGCGTCCCAGGAACGCCTTCGCCAGGCCCGCGCGCTGGTTCTGGCCGCGGCTGAGGCTGCCGATCCGGCGGTCCGCAAGGTCGGTGAGGCCAAGCAGGTCCAGGACCTCCGCGATCCGCTCCTCCGAGGACCTGGGCGGCAGGCCGAGGACGCGTGACCAGTACCGGAGGTTGTCCACGACGCTCAGGCGTGGTGCGAGCGCCGAGCGGTGGGTGGCGAGGGCGATCAGGGACTTGGTCTCCGTGTGCGTGTGCGGGTCGGTGCCGTCCACGAGGACGGTGCCCTCGAAGGGCGCGAGAATCCCGGCGAGCACACGGAACGCCGTTGTCTTGCCGGCGCCGTTCGGGCCGAGCAATACGTGAATTCCCGCGCCGTATTCGAGATTGACATCGCAGAGCACCGGCCGCCCCCGGTAACCTGCGGACACATTCAGCACTTCCAGCTTGGCCACCGATTCAACGTAGCACTGCGGATGAGCGGCCGACCGAGTGGTCAACTGACCTGTCATTGGTGCCATTTTCAACAGGGATTTGCCCGGCGGGGAGTTGTTCGTCGGACGTCTCGGCCGGCGTCGTACGCAGCAGCGGCATCGACGCGACGACCGAGCAGCCGATCATGACGAGGGCGAAGCTCCACAGTCCCATCAGCAGGATGATCGAGCCGTGCAGCAGGATGTCGAGCGCCAGCCCCACCCTGCGCCAACGGTCGGAGCCCAGGATGCAGACGGCGATGAGAAGTTCGACGACGAGCGCGCCCCAGGTCATGCCGACCACGACCAGGGGGTACTTGGAGAGCGTGAGCAGCAGCCCGTCCCAGGGCTTGGCGACGCCGAACATGTTGTCGCGCAGGAAGTAGTACTCCGCCGTCCCGTTGGCCCAGTCGGCGACTCCGAACTTGCTGATGGCGGTGTCGAGATAGATGTACGCGAGCTGCAGTCTGACCGCCCAGAAGGCGGCGTAGGCGATCGCGTGCGCGGACTGGTGCAGCGGTTTCGACGGCGGGCTCCACTGCCAAGTCCGGTTGTCCGTCAGGAGAATCGGCAGCATGAGGAGCGACATGATCAGGCCCACGGATTCGCCGCCGTCAGGCACGGTGATGCTCACCGCGATCGAGTAGATGGCCCACAGCTGCGGGATCGCCGTCCAGCGCGGCCGGTATCCGACGGCGGCCACGAGAAGCGCGGCGACCAGGATCCAACGGGCGTACTCCGCATGGGAGGTGCCGCCCACCAGACAGTACGCGGACGCGGCACGCACTCCCCCACAGCGGGCGCCGTCGCTGATGGTCAGAACTGGGGTGAGCAGCGCCTTCGACGGGGTGACGAGGACCACCGTCAGCTCGGCGAAACAGATCAGTGAGCGTCCCACGCCGAACCAGCGCGAGCGGAAGTCGAAGGTGGAGAGGCGGAGTTGGAGCCGAGCGGACTGCTCTTCGACAAGTCCGGAAAGGGCTGTACGGGCGGCTATGAGCATGAGACGTCCAGGTGGGCGATTCTGGTGACGTGCCGGTCGTACGGCACCAGGTTCCGGTACGACCAGGGCACGACGCGTTCCTGAGTGATGAAGGAATCCCCGCACACGGTCCGCACGGGGTTGCGGTTCTTGACCTTCTCGGCGGGGCGTGCGGCCGCTTCGTGCAGACAGACGTCCAAATTGCCCGCGCATGGCTGCCATTGGGTCACCGAGGTGTTGATGTAGGCGATCTCGGGACCCTGGGCGCGCTGGGTGCGGTCAAGTCCGAAGAGGTTCGAAGGGCTGCCCTGCGGGGTCTTCAGAAGATTCTTGGAGTGCTTTCCGTCGAAGGCGTACGTGCCGATCTGGACACCTTCGGGATCCTTGGTGAAGAAGGCCCAGACCTGCGGGGTGACCTCATTGAAGTACTGGCGTGCGCCTTTGGAATGGCGGCTGCTGAGGGCGTTGCTCGGCAGCGTGTAGAAGAGCGCGACCAGAAGATAGGCGACCATGACCGCCAGCGTGGTCGCGAAGATGTACAGCTGCCGCCTTGCGACAGACGTCGACATGCGCGGTTTTCCTTTCCCCCTGTAATGGACGGAACGCTCCAGCCGGGCTGATGCCCCTGGGCGGGGTGGCCTGCCGCGCCGCGGTCGCGGCAGGCCACCCCCGCACAGGAATCAGAGCGCGGAAGTGACAGCCGCGACGAAGTCGTTCTCGTCGAGCTGGTCCGACTGCTTCAGGTCGAAGCCGTAGCTGGCCGCGGCCGGGGCTATCACGACGACCACGACGACCTCCGCGCCCGCGGCGACATTGGTGCCCACGGCGACGTTGATGCCGGCCGCGACATTCGCCACGGTCACGATGTTGGACTTGGTCCACACCCAGCCGTTGGGGCGCGCGATGTCGGCGCTGTTGAGGCTCTTGGCCTTGCTGTCCGAGGCGATGGCCGCCTTGAGGTCGTCGTTCAGTGCCACCATGCCCCGCTGCACCACGAACGGGTCCTTGGCCTGGACGGCCTCCGTCACCTTGGCGTGGAACGCCGGATCGGCCTGGTGCAGCTTGGCCATCAGGTACGACAGCTGCGCGTGCGTCACCGAGGTGTCGGAGCGGCGGCTGCGAATCTGCTGGGCCAGCTCCGGGTGGTCCTTGGCGGCCTTGCCCTGGCCGAAGACCAGGAAGGCGACCACGTCGCTGTCCGAGTAGCCCTGCTCCGCCCTGGCCGCGGCGACCGGGGCGGTGTGCGGCGCCCGGGCGTGCGCCGACGCGGTGCCGGCGGCGCCGGCCACCATGGTGGCGGCGAGGACGGCACCGATCAGCGGCTTCTTGATTCTCATGATGGAACTTCCCCTGTTCGTTGAAGAGATTTCCCAGAATTCCCGTGGACTTACGGGAGTTGAGGAATCCTCAAGCGATTCAGAAGGCTATTCGGGCAGCTTTTCGACGGCAAGGAATGCTCAACCAGATCTGGAGACACTGGGGTTATTGCAAAAGTCGTCAGGCATCGCTTTCCAGTGCGCGCGCGACATGGAGCCACGCCTCCGCGTAATCCCGTGCGATACGCGCGACGACATCGGCGCGGTGGGCCGGGACGTCATGGACGAGCTTCTGCCATCCAGAAGGGCCTGCCGGGTGAAGGCTGAGCAGCTGAAGGAACCTGCGCCCCGATTCGGAGTGCCGTACGGAGGGATCGCGGCGCAGGCTTTCGAGCAGGGCGGGGCTCGGGGAGCGGCCCGCGCCGCCGGAGCCGCCGGTGCCGTTCAAACCGCCGGTGGCGCCCGTGCCCCTCGGACCGTCGTCGTCATCATGACCGCGGGGTCTGGGCCCGCCGCCCTCCGCCCGTTCACCGGCCTGCAGCCTGGGCGGCAACAACGCCCGGCCCTGGAGGAAGCGTTGACGTACGTCGCTCGCCGTCGCCACGGACACCCCCGCTCGCCGGGCGAGCTCGCGCAGCGAGAGGTTCGGGTCCTGCGCCAATAACTCGCCCGCGTGCAGGCGCCCTTCTGCCGGACGCAGCGGTCGTGCACGGCCGTCGAGACCCACCCGCTTGTTCGACTGCGGCCCATCTCCGGTCGAACACCCCCGGAGGACCGCAACGGTCTTGGCCGACAGGCAGGTCACCGAGGCGATGCGCCGGTCCGACCAGTGCGGGTGCGAGGCGATGATGCGCCGCGCGGCGGCGGTCCTGTCGTCGACCGACAGCGGTTTGCCGTGCACCGAGTTGAGCTGGACAGCGAGCAGGAAGGCCTCCTCCTCGCCACCGTCGAAGTAGCGAACCTCGACGTCACTCTCTCCCCGCAGTTCCGCCGCCCTGATCCGGTGGACCCCGTCGAGCACCCGCTTCGTCGGGCGGTGCACGACGACGGGCGGCAAGGGTACGTCCAGTTCGGCGAGCGCCCGTACGTGCCGGTCGTCCGCGCCCGTTGTGCGGGGTGAACTCACTCCTGTCAGCAGGCGGATGGGCACCCGCTCCACTGTCCGGTCGAGAACTCCCCCGATTTCTTTCGGTATTGCCGGATCGATCGCTCCCTCAGCGATCTCCCCCGCCACCGACGTTGCCGACACCACAGCATCCTCTCCCCCTGAGTGGAGCCAACCAATGGCTGCGGCCCGGTGGTCGTCCGTCGACTCAGGTGCAGAGTTCAACGGTCCGGACTTTCACCACAGTTGAGATCGTCGTGCGTCAAGACCCTAGACCACGGGTTGGCCTGGTTCAACTGGTATGGCATCGCTACACTCTGTCCCCATTCACCACAGTGGAAGAGTGCGGGGAGGCACCCATGGTCGACGGGGCGGACCGCAGTCTTGCGGACAAGCTCAACGAGCTCTTTGCGAACGTACGGCCCGACGTGGGCCACGAGTACAGCAATGAGCAGGCCGCGGCCGCCATCAGGGGCACCGGCGTCACCATCTCCCAGAGCTACATCTGGCAGCTCCGTAAGGGCATCAAGACCAACCCGACGCTCAAGCACCTGGAAGCACTGGCCGGTTTCTTCGGCGTGCCCACCGCCTACTTCCTCGACACGGAAACGAGCAATCGTGTCGCCGAACAACTGAATCTGCTGGCCGAGACCCAGGCGCGCCTGGCCGATTCCTCGCCGGAGAGCGACGTCAGGCTGATGGCGATGCGGGCGGGCCAGCTCTCCGCCGAGCGCCGCAAACAGGTCATGGACCTCCTCGACGTGGTCTACCGCCTCGAACAGGCGGAGGCGGAACAGCAGGACACACCGTGACTCGGGCGACACCAGTCGCGTACGTGAGATAGACGACACACACGTAAAAACGCACACAGAAGCAGCCGCTCACACGGATGCTGATCACGGCCACCACGGGACGGCCGTGCATCACGCGGAGCCGTGAACTGCCCAGAGTTTCCCTCTGGTTACCCCCACCTGAGCTCATGCTGCCCGACCGGCGGCACGGAGGTCAGACATACGAGAGGACGGTTTTGAACGAGCGCAAGCTGCGGCGGCGCTGCAGACGGGAGCTTCAATCCCTCGGCATCGAGACGCCGTTGCGGGTGAACGTACTGTGCCGGCGTCTGGGAGAGCGTCGCGGACGGCCCATCCGCCTCGTGCCGTATCCGCTGCCCATCCCCGGCCCGTTCGGCGTCTGGATCGCGACGAGAACGGCGGACTACATCCTCTATCAGCGCGAGACGAGCAAGGTCCACCAGGACCACATCATCCTGCACGAGGTCGGGCACATCATGGCGGACCACAGGAGCACGGTGTCCGGCAACGAGATCCGTCAGCTACTGCCCGACATCTCCGCCGACGTCGTCAAGAAGACTCTCTGGCGCACCTCGTACGACGAGGAGCACGAACGCGAGGCCGAGTTGGTCGCCACCATCATCCTCGAATGGGCCTCTGTACTGGACTACGTCGACTCGCCCTCGTCCGTGAACCCGTCGGTCGATCGCGTCCGGTCCGCACTTGGCGATCGGCAGGGCTGGCAGTGATCGCGCTGGCACTCGTCGTCGGTACGGTGTTCGTCCTGACCCTGGGCTGGAAGATCCGTCAGATCGTCACGTCCCCGCATGATGCTCCGTTGCGTGCCGTGACTCTGTGTCTGGCGAGCGCGGCCGCTTCCTTCGGACTCGCGCTGCCGCCCGCCGCGAGGATGATCCGCTCCGTCGGCGGGCCCGGAGCGCCGCGACTGGTGCAGAACGCCTTCGCGTTCGCGATGGTCTTCTGGCTGATGTGCTTCTACCTGTACTCCGCGACGGATCCGCGGAGAGGGCGCATACGCGCCCGTTGGGAAGCGCTCCCGCTGGGACTCACTCTTCTGGGGACCTCGCTGGCCACGATCGCTGCCGCCGGGCACGACACGGGCGGCAGGTACGAAAGCGTCGACATGCGGGTCTCCGCCCTGGCGGCCTTCTATCTCCTGGCCGATCTGTATCTGGTCTACGCCCTGACCATGGCCCTGCGCTGGACCTGTCGTTATGCGCGAGTGTCACCGCGCCCCCTGTCCGTCGGCCTGTGGCTGATGGCCTCCGCCCTCTCGGGCATAGCCGCGGCGAGCGCGATCCGAGCGGCACTGACCGTGATCCGCTGGCACGGAGGCGCGGTCGCCCCGGCGGTCACCGCGATCTCCGGCCACATCATCGGCGTGGCGATCCCGCTGTTCCTCATCGGAGTCGGCTACCCGGCGGCCCGTGCCCGTCTCTCGGTCATCCGCCTGCGCCGGCAACGCCGCCGCATGTACCACCGCCTGCATCCGCTGTGGAGCCTGCTGCACGAGGCGTACCCGCAGGACGCTCTCCACCAGAACCGTGCCAGGCCATGGGACCTTCTGCGCCGGCCTCAGGCGGTCGACCGTCGTTACTATCGCCGCGCCATCGAGTGCCGCGACGGTCTGGTACGCATCAGCCCCTATCTCGGGCAGGCCGAGATGACGGTCACGGACCTCTCGGAGTCCTCGGCCGACCTCCTTGCGGACCGGTTGTGTGCCGCGCTCGAAGCGCAGACGGAAGGCGGGGAAGCACCGTACGACGCAGTCGCCGTGGCGGTACCGAAGGCGCAGGGCCTGGACGCGGACGTACGGCAGCTCGTCATGCTGTCGGACGCGCTGCACCGTCGCACCTCGTCCCCCGCCCGGCAGCAGGCGGCGTAATGAGCTCAAGGCCGCGTCGGATGAGCATGCGGCCGAACCCAGTCTCCCCAAGCCCCCTCAAAGCCACCCGAGACCACCGCACCCCAACGCCGGACCAGGCAAGACAGCAAACCAACCGGTGATGACCACGCAGCCGCCAGTCCGGCCGGACTGGCACTGGCACTGGCACTGGCACAGGCACGAGGCCCGTACGACAGCCGCTCGGCCGAACTCCTGAAGCGGGTCCCGCGGGTTCCGAGCCCGCCCGGGCACACGGCTGCGGGCCGGCTCGGGAAGGTGTGGGATTCCTCCCGGGTCGGCCCTTTCTCGTCGCCCGCGGCGGGCTGCCGCCGCGGGCTGCCGTGTCAGGTCCTCAGGAGCGGCGCGTTCTTCAGCGGCCGGCGCTCAGGGCGGCGGGCGCGACGGTGTTGCCGGTCACCGCGCCGGTCGCACCGTCGAGGGTCACCAGGTGCCGGACGCCGTCGGTGCCGAGCACCTCGACCTCCCAGCCGCTTCCGCCGCCCTGCTGCACCACCACGCGCAGCGCGTCCGGCTTGCCACCGGGGACCGCCTTGCCGGCCGCCTCGATCGCCTTGGCGGCCGACACCGTCGGGACCGGCGCGGGCGCGAGACCGCTCAGGGTGTTCGGGCTGTCGGGGCCGCTCCCGGTGTTCTGGTACGGCCTGGCCTCGTCGTCCTTGAAGCGGCTCTCGCCTCGGTCCTCCCCGCGGACAAGGCGCTCGCCGCCCTTCCAGCCGGGCACAGCCTCGACCCGCATGCGGGCACCCTTCTCGCCGTGGTCATGAACGGCGACCGCGGCGGCGCCGGCCACGGCTCCGCCCAGCAGGACGACCCCGACGCCGACTGCCAGCCAGCGGCTCCGCCCCAGCCGCGGCAGGCGCGGAAGACGCTTCCGGGACGACGTGGACGGCTGGGACTCGTCGGACTCGTGGGACTCGTAGGGCTCGGACTGCTCCGGTGGGACGGGCTGGGACATGCTCGTGCTCCTGATCGTCTGGGCCGGCCCGGTGCCGGCTGCCGCGTCAGCTTGGAGCACCGTTGCTGAAGCCAGGCTGAAGGTGGCTGAAGGCTTCTTCAGGCACCGCCCGCACGGCATGCGAGGCTGTACTCCGTGCGCGTACTGGTGGTCGAGGACGAGAGGCGGTTGGCCGCCGCCCTGCAGCGAGGCCTCACGGCCGAGGGCTTCACCGTCGATGTCGCCCATGACGGGAACCAGGGGCTCTGGCTCGCCCTGGAGCACGGCTATGACGTGATCGTGCTCGACATCATGCTGCCCGGCCTCAACGGCTACCGGGTCTGCGCCAAGCTGCGCGCGGCCGGGAGCGAGACACCGATCCTGATGCTCACCGCCAAGGACGGCGAGTACGACGAGGCCGAGGCGCTGGACACCGGTGCCGACGACTTCCTGTCCAAGCCGTTCTCCTACGTCGTCCTGGTCGCCCGGCTCCGCGCACTGCACCGTCGCACCGGCCGCCGGCTCCCGCCGACCCTGGAGTTCGGTGACCTGGTGATCGATCCGGCCCGCCGTACCTGCACCCGCGACGGAAGCGAAATACGGCTCACCACAAGGGAGTTCGCCATCCTGGAGTACCTCGCCCGGCGGGCCGGCGAGGTGGTGACGAAGCGCGAGATCCTCCAGCACGTCTGGGACTCGGCCTTCGAGGCGGACCTCAATCTCGTCGAGGTCCACGTCAGCGCCGTACGCCGCAAGATCGACGCCCCGTTCGGGCGATCCGCCCTGGAGACCGTCCGGGGCGCCGGGTACCGACTGGCGGCCGGCGGTGGCTAGGCGATTCCTCCCGGGTCGCGACGGGACCGTGGCCGCTGTCCGGCGCCTGCGCACCGGCGCCGTGCGGCTCGCGCGACACCTGTGGCCGGGATCGGTGCGCGCCCGGGCGACGCTCGGGGCGACCGCGGTCGTCGCCCTCGCGCTGGCCGCGGTCTCCCTCGCGCTCATGGGCATCCTGCACGCCAACCTCCAGCGCAGCGCCAAGGAGACCGCCACCCAGCAGGCCGACAAGGTGGGGCGGCTGGCCGCCCAGGGCACGCTCCCCGACCTGCTGCCCGTCGCCCCCGGGGCCGACTTCATCCAGGTCGTGGACGCCGAGGGCCATGTGGTGGCCGCCAGCCAGAACCTCACCGGCCGCCCTCCCATCGGTCATCTCCGCACGGACGAGGGCCCGTTGCGCGCCACCTGGTCCGGCGAGCCGTTCGGCGACGAACACCGCCAGCGGATCGTCGCCGTCACCGCCACCACTCCCGGCAGCACGGTCACCGTGTACGCGGGCACCTCGCTGCGGGACGCGGACCAGGCGGACGAGATCACCTCCGTCGTGCTGGGCATCGGCGCCCCGCTGCTGCTGGCCACCGTCGCCCTGGTCACCTGGTGGGTGACCGGCCGAGCGCTGCGCCCGGTGGAGGCCATCCGGTCCGAGGTCGCCGAGATCACCGGGCACGCGCTGCACCGCCGGGTGCCCGTACCGGACGCCCAGGACGAGATCGCCCGGCTCGCCCGCACCATGAACGTCACGCTCGACCGCCTGGAGGACGCGGTCGTCCGGCAGCGCCGGTTCATCGCCGACGCCTCGCACGAACTGCGCAGCCCCATCACCGTTCTGCGGACCCAGTTGGAGGTCGCCCTCGCCCACCCGGACCCGGAGCTGTGGCCGGATCTGGTCAGCGAGGTCCTGGAGGACACCGTACGGCTCCAGGATCTCGCGGCCGATCTGCTGTTCCTGGCCCGGCTGGACGCGGCCGAGCCCGTCGAGAGCGGTCCGCTGGACCTGGCCGACCTGTGCCGTACGACCCTCGCGGCGCGCCACGGCGACCGGATCCTGATCGACGCCGGGCTGCAGGCCGGCGTCACCATCGAGGGCAGCCGCAGCCGGCTCACCAGACTCCTCACCAACCTGCTCGACAACGCCCAGCGCCATGCCGACCGGCGCATCGAACTGACTCTGCGAGCCGATCGGGCCACGGACACGGCCGTGCTGGAGGTGAGCGACGACGGACCGGGCATTCCGGAGGCCGACCGTGACCGGGTCTTCGAGCGCTTCACGCGCCTGGACGACGCCCGCAGCCGGGACCTCGGCGGAGCCGGCCTCGGTCTGGCCATCGCCCGTGACATCGCGGGTCACCACCACGGCACCCTGACCGCCGAGCCCCACCCGCACGGCGCCCGCATCGTCGCCCGTCTCCCGCTCTCCCCCGAGGCCGTTCCGGCCGACTGATCCATCGGGCTGATCCATCGCTCCTGGCGGTGGATCAGCCGGTGGCCGAGCCCGGCCTCCGGCACCCCCCGCCGCCCCGCAGGACCCGCAACACCCGCAGCAGTACCCCCCGTTCCCGCAGCAGGGGCAGCGGGTGCAGCCCGTGCCCGGAGGGAACTCCCGCGGTCGACGGCACCACATCCGAGGCACGCGGGGAGAACGCGATATGCCTCGATGCGCCGCACACGCGCCCCTGAACGGCCGTGGGGCTCCCGGTCCGGTCAGTCGTCGGACTTCTGCTCGTGCCGGTAGATGCCCCGGGCCAGTTCCTGCAGAATCGCGTGCTCCGTCTGCCCGGTGTCCTTCGCCATCTTCCGGAGCAGCAGGGCGCACAGGGCCGCGGAGCCGTCCATCATGGTCTCGGCCGCCATGGGGTCCTCGCGTCGCCGCTCGGCCACGTACGCCGTCAACATCTCGTTCCCGGAGACGTAGGCGGTCATGAACTCGATGCCCGTGCGGATGCGGTCGTAGTCGTTGCTCATGGCCGAACCGTGGCACATCGATCCGGAGTTGCGCCAAAACGACGTGGGGGCCTCACCCGGACTCCCGTGAAGCCCCCGGCCGAGGCGCCGGGGGCTTCCTCCAGGACTCGACCGGCCGGCGGGGTCAGCGACGCGACCGCGCCACCCGCCCTGGCGGGATCGGAACCGGCGTGCCGTGTCCCTCCTACGCGGCACCCGTGACGTCGGGTGCGATGAAGCGCCGGTGCAGCGGACTGAAGCTGGTGTCGGGCGCACCGGTCATGCCGGCCTTCTGGATCGCCGGGCCGAGCCGTTCGGCGAAGAAGGCCTCGAACGCCTCCTGGGATTCCCAGACATCGGTGACGTGCAGTCCCTGGGCGTCGAACCAGGCCACGTGCATCTGACCACCGGCCGCCGGAACCTGCTCCCAGTCGACCGCGTCCCGCACCGTGTCGTACTGCTCCGGCGTGACTCCCGCCCAGTGCATCGACATCACCATCGCCATGTCCAGCCCCTTACCGCTCGAAGTGGTGCGCGCCGTTCTCGGACCAGCAAACATCCACTCGCCGCCGCTCACACCTCCACGACGGCCAAAGGCGTTCCCCCGCCGGTGGCGAGCACCGGGATCGTTCCACCCGCCGAGCCGTGCCGGACAGAGCGTGCGGAGGCACACCGGCGCCCGCGGAGGGCCTCGTACGCTCGCTGAGGTCCCGCACTCCGGGGCCGGTCAGGGCGATGCCAGGCGATGATCCGGGGGCCGGTGATCCGAGGGCGTCGCCGCCCGGCGGAGCAATGCCGGGGCCAGGGTCAGTGTCACGGTGATCGAGGCGGCGGCCATCACCGTCATCGCCGTTGCGGGTGAGGTGAGTTGGGCGACTCCGCCCGCCAGTGCGGCGCTCACGCCCTGCATCGTGAGCATGCCCGCCGTGTGGAGCCCGAGGCCGTGACCGCCGATCTCGTCGGGGATGAGCGCCACCAGGCGTTCCTGCTGGATCAGGCTCGACCCGAAGCCGACCGAGGCGACGGCGACGAGACCGGCGGCCACGGCCACGCCCGGACGGAGGACGAAAAGCAGGTAAGGCGTCGCGAGCAGGAGCAGGAACGGGATGCCCAGCCGGGCGCGCACCCGGGGCGGCAGCAGGCGGCCGGTCGTCACGTCCCCGGCGAACATGCCGAGCGCCGCGAAGGCGAACAGCGCGCCGGCCCGGCTCGGCGCGTACGACACGTACAGCGATTCGCAGCCGACGACCAGGCCGTTCGGCACCCAGAGCAGGAGATAGAGGGTGCGGCGTTCCGGTGAGGAGAAGAGGCGGGCGTTCGTGCGCCAGGTCCGGGCGATGGACGGGCGGCCCGAGGCGCGGGGTGCGCGGGGTGTCAGGCCGAGCCGGGCGGTCAGGGCCGCCGCGAGGTACAGCCCGGCCGCCAGGACGAGCGTGACGCGCGGGGACAGCAGGGCGACGAGGACGCCACCGGTCGCGTATCCGGTGATCTGGGCGATCCCGCTCATCATGTTGAACACCGAACGCCCCAGCAGATAGCCCTCCTTGGCGAGGATCTCGTTCAGCAGGCCCCACAGGACCCCGCCGCCGAAGGACTGGATCAGGCCGAGGAGCAGGAGCAGGGCGAAGAGCGTCCGGATGGGGAGCCCCGGGATCGCCATGGCCGCCGTGCCGAGCCCGAAGGCCAGCGCGATGCCCGCCACCGTGGCGCGCGGCGGCAGCCGGTCGGCGGCCGAGAGCAGGGTGGTCGCGCCGACCATCTGGGCGAGCGAGGGGCCGAACATGCTCAGCGCCGTGAGCAGCGGTGAGGCGGTCGCCCGGTACACCAGGGTGCCGAGCGCCAGACCGCTCACCGTCGAGGCGGCCGTTCTGAAACAGGAGGACAGGAACAGCGGGGTGAACTCCCGCGTGCGGAAGAGCTCGGAGTAGCTGCGCATGCGCGGAGTCTGAGGGGGCGTACGGGCGGCCGATATTGTTTCGCGCACCGGCGAAACGTCCAGGGATACGGGGTGGCGGTATGGGCTGGTGGCAGGTGAACGCCGACACGCTCGCCGGGAGCCGGTTCGTGCTGTCGCCGCTCGCCGAGACGTTCGCCTGTCTGAAGCTGCTGCACGCGGGGGCCGCCACGCACCCCGGTGAGCGCGCCTGGCTGGGCGTCCATCTGCCGGCGTACCGGAAGCGGCTGGCCGCCGACCCCGTCACCGCGCTCCTCGTGCGCTGCGGGCTCGGGCCGGAGTGGATCGCCGACTTCCTGACCCCGACCCCGTACGGCGACGAGACCTTCGAGGCCGAGGTCGCCCGGGTGCGGGAGGCCTCGCCCCAGGAGGCCCGCGCGCATCTCGCCCGCTCGGTGGGCGGTCCGCTGCCCGCCCGTCTCGCGGACCGCGACGACCTGCCCGAGCGGGCCGCCGCGCTCCTCACCGCCGTGTGGGAGGAGTCCGTACGCCCCGACTGGGAACGACGGCGACGCGTCCTGGAGGCCGATGTGGTGGCACGGACCGCTCAGTTGGGCCAGGGCGGCTGGGCGGCGGCGCTGGACGGGCTGCGGCCCGGGACGCGCTGGCTCGGCGGCAACCGGCTCCAGGTCAACCTCCACGAGTACCCGCCGCGCGAGATCTCCGGCGCCCGGTTGCTCTTCGTGCCCGTCACGCCGAAGGCCGGCTGGGTGTCCTGGGAGGAGTCCCGCCGCTACGCCGTGGTCTACCCGTGCACGGGGGCGCTGGCCGACGTACGGGCGGCCGCGGTGCCGGAGGGTCTCGGGGCGCTGCTCGGGACGGCCCGCGCCGGTGTCCTCGTGCTCCTCGACTCACCGCTGTCCACCAGCCAGCTCGTCGCCGTGACCGGGCAGGGGCTGGGCTCCGTCGGCCGGCACCTGCGGGTGCTGCTGGACGCGCGGCTCGTGGAGCGGCGACGGGCGGGACGGTCGGTGCTGTACTCGCGGACGGCCGCCGGTGAGGTGCTTGTCACAGCGCAGCGGGAGGGCCCGGCCGGCGGGACCGGCGGACCCGTCACCTACCGGAGTTAGCATCCGCTTATGACTACTGACAACTCTGTGCTCGACGTCGAGATCGGGGCCCTCCAGGGGGGCTCCGCCGATCTTTCCCAGTACGCGGGCAAGACCGTCCTCATCGTGAACGTGGCCTCCAAGTGCGGTCTCACCCCGCAGTACGCCGGTCTTGAGCAGCTCCAGGCGCGCTACGCCGCCCAGGGCTTCACCGTCCTCGGCGTGCCCTGCAACCAGTTCCTCGGCCAGGAGCCCGGCAGCTCCGAGGAGATCGCCGAGTTCTGCTCCGCGACCTACGGCGTGACCTTCCCGATGACCGAGAAGGTCGAGGTGAACGGCGACGCGCGGCACGGGCTGTACGAGCGTCTGGTGGGCACCGCCGACGCCGAGGGCCACTCCGGCGACATCCGCTGGAACTTCGAGAAGTTCCTGATCGGACGGGACGGCACGGTCGTCGGCCGCTTCTCCCCGCAGACCGAGCCGGAGTCGGCGGAGCTCGTCTCCGCGGTCGAGAAGGCGATCGGCTGAGCCCCAGCCGTTGACCTTGCCCCAGGGGCAAGGGAGAGCGTCCCTGTCACCGGGCGGAAGGCGCCCGGTGACGGAGGATGACAGGGTGGACAAGGACCTGCTCACCATCGGCGCGTTCGCCTCGCGGGCGCGGCTCTCGGCGAAGGCCCTGCGGCTGTACGACCGGCTGGGGCTGCTGCCCCCGGCGTACGTCGACGAGGTCAGCGGCTACCGCTACTACCGCGCCGGGCAGACCGAACGGGCCCGGCTCGTCGCGCTGCTGCGCCAGCTGGACATGCCGCTGGCGCGGATCGCGGACGTGGTGGAGGCACCCGGCGGCGAAGCCGCCGCGCTGCTGGCCGCGTACTGGGACGGTGCCGAGGCGCGGTTCGCCTCGCAGCGGGCGCTCGCCGGCTACCTCCGTGGACGTCTTTCCGGGAGGAGTTCCGAAATGAACGAGAAGTTCGTCGTCGAGACCGCCGAGCTGCCCGAGCAGGTCGTGCTGGCCGAGAAGCGGCACGTCCTGGCGCCCGAACTGCCGGTGTGGATCCCCGGCTCGCTGGGACGGCTGGAGGAGGGCGCCCGGGAGGCCGGGGGCGTCACGGGCCCGCCCTTCGTCGTGTACCACGCCGAGGTCAGCACGGAGAGCGACGGGCCGGCGGAGGCATGCGTGCCGGTCACCGACGAGGCCGCGGCACGGGCCTGGGCACAGGGTCGGGGCCGGGCCACCGGGGCCGAGGTCCGGGTCGAACCGGCCCGGCGCATCGCCTTTGTCCGCATCAACAAGGCCCAGGTCGCCCACCCGCAGATCCTGGCCGCCTTCGAGGCGGTCGAGAGCTGGATCACCGGGCGGGGGCTGTCCGTCGACGGCCCGTGCCGGGAGATCTACTTCGCCGACTGGGACGCGGCGGGACCCGAGGACGCGGTCTGCGACGTGGCGTTCCCGGTGAAGTGAGGCCAGGGCGTGGCGCGGCTGCCGCGCCGCGCCCACCTTCGTGTGGTGCAGCGCCCACCTTCGTGTGTCATTGCGGCGCCGCACCCGGCAGCCGTGTACGAGTGGGAGTTTCGGTGGTCTCGTCCCCTCTCGGGAGTTCGCTGTGCCTTCTGTCGCTTCCTCGGTCAACGTTCTCCTCCCGGCGCCGGGAGGCGGGGCAGCCACGGAAGTGGCGGAGCGCCGGCTCTCGTGGGAGGGCTACGCGTACACGGCCCGGATCGCCCGGTACGGCACCCCCGTCACCGAGCCGCTGCTCGTGCTCGGCGGGTCGGACCAGACGCGCTACTCGTGGATGCGCCACGAGCGGTGGCTGGGGGAGCTCGGGACGGTCGTCACCGTGGATCTGCCCGGGTTCGGGGACGCGGACTTCCTGCCCGTCGAGCACGGGATCGACTTTCTCGCCGAGTGCGCGGGACACATGCTGCGCGAGCTGGCGCTCGGCCCGGTGAACCTGTACGCCGGCTGCTACGGCGGGGCGGTCGGCCTCCGGCTCGCCCAGCGGTATCCGGAGCTGCTGCGCCGGGTCGCCGTGCAGGGGATGTCGGACCACATTCCGGTCTGGTTCGCCGAGGCGCTGGTGGGATGGGTGCGGCTCCTGGAGGAGGGACGCGTCGAGGAGACCGCCGAGGAGTTCGTACGGTGCTTCGTGCCACCGCCCGGCGACCGCACCGTACGCAAGCACGCGGCGCTGACCCGGCTGATGTACCAGCAGTTCGCGGCGCAGACCCCGCGCGACGTCGCCGTGACGGTCGAGCGGAACCGGCGGCTGCTGGCCCACGAGTGGTACCGGCGGGCGCCCGTCCCCGCCGTCCCGTATCTCGTGTTCACCGGCGAGCACGACACGCTCACCACGCCCGACCTGGTCCGCTCGGTCGCGGCGGACCTGCCGGGCGCGTGTTTCACCACGCTCACGGAGTGCGGCCACCTGGCCCATCTCCAGCGGCCCGAGGACCTCTGCGACCTGCTGGTCCGGTTCTTCCGCGACGGGCGGCCGGAGGACACGGGCCTGCCGTACTGCGGGCCGTTCGAGCGGTTCTAGTGCCCGCCCCGGCACGGGTGGCCGGGGCTCAGTGCAGTTCCTCCGGGCACGGTGTACCGCGGGGGAGCTGGTACGGCGCCGCGATCCGGTAGGTGCCCGGCTTCGGGGCCAGCAGCTCCGTCCACTTGTCGCCCGCCGCGGTCTCCTGGGTCGGCATCAGACAGCCGTTGAGGTTGTCGTACGTCTTCACCGCGCCGTCCGCCCCGCCCTTCGACGCCTTCGTCTCCTGCGGCGGCTTCAGGCTCTTGCCCTTCGCGTCGACGATGCTCAGCCACGGCGAGTACGGGATGCGGATGAGGATGCGGCCCGCCTCCTTGACCTCGATGGTCAGCTCGCCCTGCTCGGCCAGGTCGACGACGGCGTGCGGCTCGGCGAGCGGGGTGGGGTCGGTGACGGTGAAGAGCTGCCAGTTGGCGTCGCCCCAGATCTGCCGGAGGTAGGGCATGCCCCGCTGGACGAGTTCGCGTTCGCGTTGGCCGCCGTCGCCGTCCGGCTCGCCCTTGGGCAGCACGACGTAGCGGACGGCCCAGCGCTGGAGCCACTCGTGGTAGTTCGCGGAGTTGAGCGTGTCGTCGTAGAAGAGCGGGTTGCGCTCCATGTCGGCCTGGCGGTTCCAGCCGCGGGCGAGGTTCACGTAGGGGGCGAGGGCGGACGCCTCGCGGTGCGAGCGGGCCGGGACCACCTCGACGCGGCCCTTCTCGGCGTCGACCACCTGGAGCTGGTTGACGAGCGGGGCCAGCTCGCGCGCCCAGGACGCCGCCGGGGTGGTGTGCAGGATGTCGTCGACCGTCTTGAAGCCGATCCACCCGTTGAACCCGACGAAGGCGATGACGACGGCGTACCACTTGCGCGACTTCGGCACCGTGAAGGGCAGCGCGGCGATCAGGGCGACACCCGCGAAGAGCATCGCGAGGCGGGTGATGTTCGAGCCGATCTGGGAGCTGATCAGCCAGACGAGCACCACCGAGAGCCCGTACACCGCGGCCGTGATCCGGACCGTCGTCCACTCCTTGGGGACCAGGAAGTAGACCGAGACCGCGCACGCGAACGGCAGGATGACCGAGAAGAAGGTCATCGGCTGGGTACCGGAGAAGGGGAACAGCCAGGCCGAGATCGCGACGACGAGGGTGGGCGCGATCCCGAGGGCGTAGGCGCCGGGGCGGCGCTTCTGGAGGAACAGAGCCGCCGCCAGCAGCCCCACGAACAGTCCGGCGACCGGCGAGGCGGCCGTCGCGAGCGCGGCGAGCGGCGCCGCGCACAGGGCCTTCGCCCAGCGTTTGTAGCGCCAGCGGTACGGCCAGCAGAAGACGACGGCGACCGCGGCGAGCGCGAACACCGTGCCGAGGCCGTACGTCACCCGGCCCGAGATGGCGTTGCAGAACAGCGCGAAGACACCCGCGAGCGCCGCGGCCATCGGGTTCCGGACCACCCGGCTGCGGATCAGGATCATCGTCAGCAGGCCGGCCGAGAGCGTCCCGGCGATCATCATCGTCGTCCGGACGCCGAGCACCGACATCAGATACGGCGACACCACGCTGTACGAGACCGGGTGCATTCCGCCGTACCAGGCGAGGTTGTACGCCGAGTCCGGGTGCCGGCCGACGAACTCCGCCCAGGCGTCCTGCGCCGCCAGGTCACCGCCACTGTTCGCGAACGTGAAGAACCACACGATGTGGAGCACGCCGGCGAAGGCGATGGAGACCAGGACGGGACGGCGGTCGAAGAGGTTCAGCCGCGCCCGGTCACCCGGTGCGAGCGGCTCGGTCCCACCTGGACCCTCGGTGTCGCTTCCGTCACGGACCGCCTCGCGAGTGCTGCCGTGCGGCGGTATTCGCGGGCCTGTTCCGGTGTCCGGATCGGCGTCGTCGGCGTGTGTCGGCTCCGCTGTCGCCACTGCAAGGTTCTCCCCGTGTCCCGTTTCGCGTTCTGGGCCGGGACCCGCGGCTCGCGAGCAGCCCCGATTGTCGCGACGCTAGCACGCACTCCGCCGGACGGCGCCCGGGTGGGGCGCCGTCCGGCGGAGTGCGGTGCGGGTGCTGTTCCCCGCCGTACGTCACCGATGCGTGCGCGCGTACGCCATCGGTGACGGTGTCCGCTCAGCCGACGCGGGTCAGCTTCGCGCCGAGGCCGGGCTCGGCAAGGTCCGACTGCAGGGCGACGGGGATCTTCACGGCGCGGCTGGAACCGTCGCCGACCGTCAGCTCGCCGACGACCTCGCCCGCCTTGCCGGTGTGCGGGACGGGGTTCTTGCCCTCGCCGATCGACAGCCGGGTCTTGAGTCCGGGCCAGCCGACCGCCGTCATGTTCTGGGTGGCGACGACCCGGGTCCGGCCCCCGAGCTGGTCGTCCACATAACCGACGACCTGGCCCTTCTTCACCACCGTGGCGGTGATCAGGCTCTTCTGGACCTTGTCGATCAGCTTCTGGCTGTTGACGAGCGCCAGGTGGAGGCTGTCCCAGACCTTGCCGGTGCCGGCGTCCTGGTTCATCACGGCGCCGTAGATCGTCTGCACCTTGCCGTTCACGTTCTTGGTCGCCGCCCACACCAGGTTGCCGCCCGCGGGGGTCGACGAACCCGTCTTCAGACCGATCACGCCGACCTGCTGGACCAGCAGGTCGTTGTTGTTGTAGATCGGCTTGTCGAGACCGGGGATCTTCGCGCTGGCCATCCCGACGACGCTGCGGAACACGTCGTTCTGCATCACCTTCTTGGCCAGCTTGATCTGGTCGGTGGCCGTGCTGACCGTCGTCTTCTGCAGACCGCTCGGGTCCGTGTACGTCGAGTTCGTCATGCCGAGGTCCTTGGCCGCGGCGTTCATCTTGGCGACGAAGCTCTTGCTGTCGGAGTCCCAGCGGGCGAGCAGCCGCGCCACGTTGTTGCCGGAGGGGATCATCAGCATCTGGAGCATCTGGCGCTCGGTGAACTGCTGGCCCTTCGACATCGCCGCCGTCGACTCGTCCGGCAGCTTCGACTCGTCCTCGGCCTGCTGGTCGACGGTGATCTTCTCGCCGTCCTCGTTCCCCTTCAGCGGGTGCTCCTGAAGGATCACGTACGCCGTCATGATCTTGGCGACGCTGGCGGTCGGGGCGGGGGTCTGCTTGCCGTCGGTCCCCAGGCTGCCCACGCCGTCCACCTCGATCGCGGACTGGCCCTGCCCGGGCCAGGGCAGGTCGAGGGTGCCCCCGCCGAAGGTGTACGTCCGGTCGGCGGTGAGCGCGAGTCCCGGGGTCGGCAGCGGACGGAAGGCCTGCGCGACTGCAAAGATCACCGCGAGCAGCAGGACCAGCGGCGTCCAGATCTTGACCCGCCGTACGAGCGTCCGGACCGGGGTCTGCGGCGGCGGCGGAGTGTTCGTCAGCTCGGCGAGCAGGTCCAGCGGGGGCTTCGGCGGGAGCGGCAACTGGGTGGTGCGCTCGGGGCCGACCTGCGGCAGCGCGGCGGTGGCCGCCGCCGGCCTGTCGACGGGCTTCGCGGTGGGGGCGGGGGCCGCGGCCCGCGCGGTGGGGGACGCCTTCGCGGCGGGCTCGGGATCCGGGGCGAGTGCGGGGGCCGGGGTGGGCGCGGGCTTGGACCGCGCCGCGGCGGCCAGGTCGTCGAGCCGGTTGAGCGGGACGAACTTGCTGGTGCGCACGGGAGTACCGGCGGACTCGGCACCCCGCTCCTCGTCCGCGGGCCGCCCGGAGGGCTTGTCGGAGGGCTTGTCAGAGGCCTTTCCGGCGGGCGCGTCCGTCGGTCCGGCGGCGGGCTTCCCGGTGGCCGGACGGCGGGTGGCTCCGCCCAGCTTGAGCATGGTGGTGGGCTGGTCCACGGCCGGCGGCCGCGGAGCCTTGAAGACGGCGGTGGGCTGATCGACGGGGGGCTCGGGCGCGGAGTCCGCGTCCGGGGTCCCGTCGGCCGCCGCGTCCGGGGTCCCGTCGGCCGCCGTGTCCGGGCTCTCGTCGGCCGCCGTGTCCGGGCTCTCGTCGGTCCCGGCGTCGGAAGCCTCGGCTGTCGCCGTGTCCGAGGTCTCATCGGCCTCGTCGGCCGGGGTCCCGTCGGCGGGCGTGTCCGGGATCACGTCGGACTTCGCGTCGGCGGGCCCGGCTGACGCGGTGTCCGAGATCTCACCGTCGTCGGCGTCCGGGGCCTCGTCCGCCGCCGAGTCCGGGCTCGGGTCGGTGGAGTCGGTGGTGTCCGTGGAGTCGGTGTCGCTGCCGGCCACGGGCCCGGAACCGGCGGCGGAATCGGTCCCGTTCCCGCCCTCGGTCACGCGCTCGGCCTCGGTGGCGTCGGACGCCGTGCCGGACTCGTCCGCGGCCCGGTCCGCCGCGGGAACCTCGTCGGAGACGGCCTCGGGCGCCTCGTCGGCGTCGGCGTCGATATCGATGTCGGGGTTGAGGTCGGCGGCGACCTCCGCGTCCGTGGCGGACGCCATGGACGCGGCGTCGGACGCGTCGGACGTGTCCTCGGCTCCCCCGGACGTCGCGGCCCCGCCCGGCTCCTCGGCGGACTCCGCCGCGGAGTCGCCGTGCTCGGCGTCGTCCGTCGGGTCGGCACCGTGAGCGTCCCCTGCGGCCCCGTCGGTCCCGTCGGCGTCCCCGGAGGCCCCGTCGGCGGCCCCGCCGGTCTCCTCGGGCTCGCCGGCCCCATCGGCGCCGTCCGGGCCGCTGGCGGCCCCGTCACGGCCCCGGGGCCCGGCACCGCCCTCGGATCCCGCGTCCGTGCCGGTCGCGCCCGCCGGAGCGGGCTCGTCCGATCCGGCGACCCACGCGGCCACCGCCGCGCGCAGCCGGGTGTCGCCCACGGCGCTCCCGCTCCCGGCGGCGTCCGCCTCGTCGGCGGGCTCCGGGCTCAGCTCGGCCTCCGCCGTACGGGACGCCTCCGCCGTACGGGAGGCCTCCGCCGACAGCGCCTTCGTGGAGAACACCGCCGTCGCCTGATCCACCCGCACCGTGGCGGCCCGCTCACGGGCCATCGCCATTCGGGGGTCTGCCGAAGCCGAGCTCTGGGCCGACGCCGACGCGCCCGACCGCGCCGGACCCGGAACCGACGCCGGGGTCACCGGCGTCGCTTCTGCCGACGACGCCGACGACTCGTGCTGCTTCGACCTGTCGGGGGACTCGCCCGCCACCGATGCCTCCTCCATGCGGCGCACGCCCTCCGCGCGCCGAAACGAACCGTCAAACCCTTGAACCGCCGCCCGGACACCGCTGTCCGAACCATGTACCAGTGTCCTGTGTGGGGGCTTGACCCCTGCGGTAGACGAGAACGACATACCTGCCGGTTCCCTCATATTCCGGTCACGCGCCCTCGACAGACCAATGTGAGAGGGGTCACCCTGTCATTCATCCACGCGGGGAGGCATGGATGGGCAGGAGCCGCAGAACAATTCCGGAGGAGCTTCTGTTGCTGGCGTTGGACCCGGCCACGGGTACCACCGCGCAGCCGCAGTCGCTCGACCTCGGTCTGGCCGGAGCACAGCTAGTGGAGCTGGCGCTGGCCGGACGGATAGCCCCAGACGGGGATCGTATCGCCGTGGTGGTGCCACGGCCGACTGGAGATCCAACACTGGACTGTGCGTTGGAACTGCTTCGCCGACGCGGAGCACCCGTACGCGCGGTCAACTGGATTGGCGGACCCCGCCTGGGGCTTCGCCAGACCTACCTTTCGCATCTGGAAAGGTGCGGCATGGTCCATGCCGTGGCCGGCCAGATGTGCGGGGTGCTTCCGACAACTCGCTACCAAGCGACGGACACGGATATCAGCCGGGAGATCAGAACCCGGCTGGACAACGCGATCCGCACCGGCGTCCCGCCGGACCCGCGGACCGCGGCGCTCGCCGCGCTGGCCCATGCGGTCGGACTCGGCAAGCACCTGTATCCGGGGAACGAGGGACGTTCGTCCCGCTCCCGGCTGCGGGACCTGATCAGGCACGACCCCATGGGCGGCCTCGTGGCACACGCCGTGATGGACGTTCAGAACGGTGTGGCCGCACAGCCGCGCCGCAGCCCGGCACCGGCAGGCCGTCCGGCCACCGCCGGAGTCAGGTCGGCACCGGAGACCGCGCGCGGTATTCCGATGCAACCGCGTCATGGTTCGATGGCGCGCGCCGTGGCCCACTGAGCCGCAGTCCCACGGCGGCCCGTACGACCGCAGTGCCCGCACGACCGCACTGCCGGCAGTACCGCAGCACTCGCACCGCCGTATGACCTGAGCGCCGCACCGCAGTCCCCATGATCCGGTTCGGGAGCCGCAGGCTCGCGCGGGGTGGCTGAGACCGTACGTCCGGACGACGACACGGTCCCAGCGCCCCGCGCGGCCGCATTCAGGCGGTCGCTCCACCGCCTTCGGTGTCTTCCGATGCCGTCGATGCCGTCGATGCCGTCGATGTATCCGATGCCTCAAGGGAGTTCGCGGGCTCCGGAGGGCGGCGCGCGGCCGCGTATACACGCAGATTCTGCGAACTTGCGGCCACCCAGCGCATATACGCCGTTTCCCAGCGGTAGAAAGCACCTTGGTGGCAATCTGCTCAACAGCAGATACGCAAAGTACAGGCCCGCAGCCGGAGGTGCACGTCCCGTGGCGTCAAGTGTCAATCCCACCGTCCGGCGGCGCCGGCTGGGCCAGGAGCTGCGCCGGCTCCGCGAGCTCAAGGGCATGACGGCCGAGGAGGTCGCCGAGCGCCTGCTGGTCTCGCAGTCGAAGATCAGCCGGCTGGAGAACGGCAGGCGCAGTATCAGCCAGCGCGACGTCCGCGATCTGTGCGGGGTCTACGAGGTCGAGGACCACCGGATCGTCGACTCGCTGATGCAGATGGCCAAGGACTCGCGCCAGCAGGGCTGGTGGCACTCCTTCGGCGACATCCCGTACAGCGTCTACATCGGGCTGGAGACCGACGCGGCGAGCCTGCGCGTGTACGACCCGCAGGTCGTCCCGGGTCTGCTCCAGACCCGGTCGTACGCGGAGGCCCTGATCGCGGGGGCGCTGCCGGAGACCGCGCCCGCCGACATCGACAAGCGCGTCCAGGTGCGGCTGAAGCGGCAGGAACGAATCTCCGCCCCGGACAACCCGCTTCGGCTGTGGACCGTCCTCGACGAGTCCGCCCTGCGCCGCGCGGTCGGCAACCGCTCCCTGATGCGCGAGCAGCTTGAGTACCTGGTCGAGCAGTCCCAACTGCCGCACGTCACCGTGCAGGTGATCCCCTTCGACATGGGGGCGCACCCGGGCCTGAACGGCCAGTACGCGATCCTGGAGTTCCCCGACGCGGCCGACTCCAGCGTCGTCTACATCGAGGGCGTGACCAGCGACCTGTACCTGGAGAAGGCGAACGACGTCCAGAAGTACAGCGTGATGTACGAGCACCTGCGGGCGCAGGCCCTGAACGTGGAGCAGTCGCGCCAGTTCATCGCGGACATCGCGAAGGAATACGCGCGCTGAGCGGCCCGGTGAGAGTGCCCCCGCCGACGAGGTGCCGGACCCTACACCGTCGGCGCCCCGGCATGGAAGACCCCAATGGAATATGCCATCCGGTCGAGTGAATAGTCGCTTCGCCAGCCGATGTTGGCGAGTAGCGTCGATCACGCCACCGAGCAACAACGTTGGCGCAAACCGGACCGCGGGTTTCCTGACGGATCCGCAGTCCGGTGACAGCGCGTCGACGGCTCCGTGGCGGCAACTCACCGAAGAACGACTGCTTTCTGGAGCGATCATGGCAATTCAGCAGGGCGCCACCGACATGTGGACCAAGTCTTCCTACTCCACCGGCAACGGCGCCTGCGTCGAGGTCAAGTCCCCGGTTCTCTCGGCGATGGCCGTACGGGACTCCAAGGTCCCCGCCGGGCCCACGCTCGCCTTTCCCGCGGACGCGTGGAACACCTTCGTGGCCGAGGTGAGCCGAGGGGCTTCCGACCTCGTCTGACACCACATGCCCCGACACAACTTCATACGCTCCACCGAAAGAGCCCTCTCGACCGGCCCGCCGTCCTGGCCGAGGGGGCTCGGCCTCTTTTTTGGGAGGCTCGGTTCGCCTCCGGGGCGCAGAGGCCGGTGTCGGGAAGCCGACGCGCCCCTTCGGCTCACTCGCCGTAGGGCGCCCTTCTAGCGCAGGCGGTCCACGTAGGTGTCCGTTCCCGGGACGGTGGGGATGAAGGGGGCCACCAACTCCACTCGCCCGAGGCCCGATTCGGCCACCGCCTCGTCCAGGCCGGTGAAGTGCGCCTCCCAGCACTCGCGCGGGTCCGCCTCCAGGAACCACAGCAGGGTCAGCCGCGTATCCACGCCCTCGACCTGCTTGACGTAGGTCATCCGGTCTCCGGGGAGCGGGGTCGGCCGGAAGAGGGTCACGAGGGCGGCGGGCGAGCCGGTCAGCCGCCGGGGAAGGTGGCGGGAGCGCAGCCACTCCAGCAACTCGTCCCGCCGGCCGGCGGATTCGGCGTCCACGACCTCGACCACGAGACCCGCGTAGGGGTGGTCGAGAGCGTGGAAGTCCCGGGGGCCCGCGGCGCCGTCGCGGTAGACGGTGGCCTCGTGGTCCTGGAAGGCCGTGAAGACGTGCGTACGGTCCTGGTAGACGCGGCCGTCGCGGTTCAGCCGCCTGTTGATGCCGACGGTCCACCTCATGTGGTCGTCGTAGCGGCCGTCGGTGACCCAGTAGGTGGAGAGGTAGCAGCCCGCGGTGACCGGCTGGGCGACCGCCGACTTCTCCGGGTAGCGCAGCAGTTGGAGGTCCCGGGTGGCCACCCAGCGGCGTCCGGCGTACATCCAGGGCATGGCCATCGCGCCCGCGTAGTAATGATCGTCCTCGTACCAGCGGTTGTAGGCGTACTCGTGGCCCGGGTGCGGTTCGACCATGGTGATCAGGGCGTGGCCCGGGTGGACGCCGTAGGGGCCGAGTGCGGCCAGTTCCGCGTAGGTCTCGCTGCGGGTCTCCTCCGACATGACGAACCCCTTCCTCGGTGGAACGTGCGCGGGACTTCCTTCCTCCGCCGGACGCCCATACTCTGACGCCCCGTCAGACAATGCGCCAGAGCTGGGGAGGCCTCGGATGTCACTGCTCACCGGCAGGACCGTGGTGGTGTCGGGTGTCGGGGCCGGGCTCGGTCATCAGGTCGCGGCGGCCGTGGTGCGCGACGGGGGCGACGCGGTGCTCGGGGCGCGCACGGAGGCGAATCTGGCCAAGTCGGCGGCCGAACTCGACCCGGACGGGGCGCACACGGCGTTCCGCGCGACGGACATCACCGACGAGGGGCAGTGCGAGGCGCTGGCGGCCCTCGCGGTCGAGCGCTTCGGGCGGATCGACGCGGTGGTCCATGTCGCCGCCTGGGACAGCTACTTCGGCGGTCTGGAGGACGCCGACTTCGCCACCTGGCAGTCGGTCATCGATGTGAACCTGCTCGGCACGCTGCGGATGACCCGCGCCTGCCTGCCCGCGCTGAAGGAGCGCGGCGGTTCGGTCGTCATCATCGGCACCCAGTCGTCGGTCGCCGCGCCGAGCCAGGTGCGGCAGGCGGCGTACGCGGCCTCGAAGGGGGCGCTGACGAGCGCGATGTACTCCCTGGCGCGGGAGCTCGGTCCGCACCGGATTCGGGTCAACACCGTGCTGCCCGGCTGGATGTGGGGCCCTCCCGTCGAGGCGTACGTGCAGTTCACGGCGTACACCGAGCAGGTGCCCGAGGCGGACGTGCTGCGACGGCTCACCGAGCGGATGGCCCTGCCCGAGCTTGCCACGGACGGGGATGTCGCGGACGCCGCGGTGTTCCTGGCGTCCGACCGGGCGCGCGCGATCACGGGGCAGTCGCTGCTCGTGAACGCGGGCGAGCTCATGAGGTAGGCGATACGGCCGGAGCGGCCCCCTTTCCCGGGCGCACGGGACCCGCATCCCGTACGGCCGTCGACGTGTCGTGCTGCTGTGGGTCTGGCGAAGTGCCCGCTCATGGTGTGGTCCACGTCACGAGCGCGACAACAGCCCTACGGGTAAAGTAGAGGCAAAATCGTTCTGCTTTCTGATCTGTGTTCATATCTGTGATCGCGCAAGGTCTTGACCGGCCGGTCGGACCAGCGGTTCAATCCCCCAAGTCCCCGCTCCCGCACGGGGGCCCCGCCCTCCCCCGAAACCTCGGCACCGTTCGAGCAGGGGGACCCATGCGTACTGGCGAAGTGCCGTCCGGTATCTGCAGGTTCACAAGGCGGACCCCTGGAGGGGGCACATGAACGGTCTCGACTGGGCCGTCCTGATCGCGTACTTCGGTGTGATGACCGCGATCGGTGTCTGGTCCCACAAGCGCGTGGACGATGTCAGCGACTTCTTCACCGCGGGCGGCAAGATGCCGTGGTGGCTGTCCGGCATCTCGCACCACATGTCGGGCTACAGCGCGGTGATGTTCACCGGCTACGCCGGCATCGCGTACACCTACGGCATCACCTCGTACGTGACCTGGGCACTGCCCATCGCCATCGGCGTCGCCATCGGCGCCAAGGCCTTCGCGCCCCGGCTCAACCGGCTGCGCTCGCGGCTGCACGTCGCCTCACCCCTGGAATATCTCAAGGACCGCTACAACGTGCAGACGCAGCAGGCGCTGGCGTGGTCCGGCATCCTGCTGAAGATCGTGGACGTCGGCGCGAAGTGGGCGGCCATCGCCACCCTGCTCAGCGTCTTCACCGGCGTCACGCTCACCCAGGGCATCCTCATCACCGGTTGCATCACGGCGGTGTACTGCACGATCGGCGGGCTGTGGGCGGACGCGCTGACCGAACTCGGCCAGTTCGTCATCCAGCTGCTGGCCGGACTGTCGATGCTGGTCATCGCGCTGAACAAGATCTCCGACCAGGGCGGCCTCTCCAAGGCGCTGGACTCGCCGAAGCTGCACGGTCACGCGAACGGGTTCGCCGGGCCCTATCTGACGGTGTTCTTCATCGCGTACCTGTTCATCAAGCTGTTCGAGTACAACGGCGGCATGTGGAACCAGGCCCAGCGCTACATGGCCACCAAGAACGCCAAGGAGGCCACGCGCTCGGCGTTCCTGTCCGCCGGGCTGTGGTTCGTGTGGCCGGTCATCCTGTTCATCCCGATGTGGCTCTCGCCGCTGCTCGTCACGGCGCAGAAGCCGGACGGCTCGGACGCGTACGGCCTGATGGCCGACCAACTGCTGCCGCACGGGCTGCTGGGGCTGGTCGTCGTCGGCTTCTTCTCGCACACGATGGCCATGTGCTCCTCGGACGCGAACGCCATCTCGGCCGTGTTCACCCGGGACGTGGTGCCGGTGTTCTCCCGGGCCGCGCGCGCCTGGGACACCCGTGCGGGGCTCATCGCGGGGCGCGTCACCACCGTCGCCTTCCTCGGCTTCTCGATGGCGGTGGCGACCCAGGTCAACTCCCCCACGTTCAAGGACATCATCACCGTCGTCATCAAGTGGGTGGCCGGGCTCATGGGACCGATCGCGATCCCGTTCATCCTGGGCCTGCTGCGGCCGTTCCGCAGGTCCGGTCCGACGGCGGCGCTGACGAGCTGGGCCTGCGGTCTGCTCGCCTTCTTCTTCGTCAACTACAACCTGGACTTCTCCCAGCGCACGGACGTGAAGCTGGAGTACCAGGTCTCCGTCCCGATGGTCATCTCCCTCGTCCTGTACATCCTCATCGGCCTGCTGAAGCCCGAGGACACCCCGGAGCGGGACGCGGTCATCGAAATGATCAACACGGACGACGACGGGTCGGCCGCCGTCGCGATCCCGGCCCCGGCGGGGGCCCCGGACGAGGTGGTGGGCACTCCCGTGACGGACTAGACGGACTAGACGGACCAGACGGACCAGCGGCCCGGCCGACCGGGCCGACCGGGCCAACTGGGCGGACTAGCGGACCGGGCGGACTGGAGGGACCACAGGGACGTACGGATCTCGGGATCGAGTTCGGGATCGGGATCGGGACGGCTCAGGCCCGTGGGTAGCGGGCCAGCCAGCCCGGGGACGAGGCGGCGGCCCCGTGCAGCGCGGGTCCCTGGGTCATCTCCATCGCGAAGTCGTCCGCGAGGACCAGCACCGTGGGACGGCCCTCCAGTTCGGCCAGCCAGGCCGGCGGGAGGGCCGTCTCGCCGTGCAGGGCGCCCAGCAGACCGCCGGCGAGGGCGCCGGTGACGGCGGAGGGCCCGCCGTGGTTCACCGCGAGGCACAGACCGTGCCGGACGTCCTCGCCCACGAGCACGCAGTACACCGCGACGGCGAGCGCCCCCTCGGCGGAGCCGTCCCCGGCGAGTTCCTCGACCCGGTCGGGCGAGGGCATTCCCCGCCGTACGGCGCCCAGCGCTTGCTGGAGCCCCGCGGCGACCGCCTGGTGCCCGGGGCGGGGCGCCAGCAGCGCGAGGGCCTGCTGCACGGCCGCGTCGAGGTTCTCGCCGCGGGCGAGCGCGTGGACGATCACGGCGTACGCGCCCGCCGTCAGGTAGGCCGCGGGGTGGCCGTGGGTCTGCGCGGCGCACTCGACCGCGAGCTGCATCACGAGCTGCGGTTCCCAGCCGACGAGCAGCCCGAAGGGCGCGGAGCGGGCGGCTGCCTCGGGGCCCGGCTCGCCGGGGTTCTTGGGCGCGTCCAGCGTGCCCATGATCTCGTCGGCGAGCCCGAGCAGACAGGCCTTGGCCGGGTCGCGGCGGGCGTAGAGCCATTCCTCGCGGGCCAGCCAGCCGTCGTCCTTGCGGCGCTCGTCGGGCCCCCAGTCACTCTGGGTGGCCGCCCAGCGGCGGTAGGCGCGGTACACGTCGGACGGCGGATGCCAGGCCCCGGTGTCGCGGCGCACCTGCGCGCGGATCAGCCCGTCGACGCTGAACAGGGCGAGCTGTGTGAGGTGGGTGACGGCTCCGCGCCGGCCGTACGCGGGGGCCAGGTCGGAAAGGCCCTCCGGGCCGTGCGCCGCGCGGATCGCCTCCAGTGGGAGCCCGTCGAGCGGCGCGCCCAGGGCGTCCCCGACGGCCGCGCCCAGCAGCGTCCCGCGGACCCGGCTGCGGAAGTCCTGCTGTTCCCCACGGCCCCAGACGGCACCGGCTGTCGCACCCACCGAGACCTCCTGCTGCACGGTCCGCACGTCCTACAGCTCAGCACTGTAATCGAACAGGAACGGTCGGTTGAGGGTACGGATCCATATACGGCTCGTGGTCCCGGTGACCCCGAACGGTCGGGTGTGGGCGGCATTCGGCAGAGAACGCGGTCCGTCCGGCCGGTACGGGTTCCACCGGGACGGCGTCCGGGCTCGGCCGTACCAGGTCACGTCGGGAGTCCCCGGTCGCGGGGCCGGGGAGGACGTCAGTCCAGCACCGGCAGCAGCTCCGGCAGGTGCCCGTCCGAGGCCGCCGCCGCCTTCTGGCGTTCCTCGGGGACCTCGCCGTAGACGGTGGTGCGGGGGCGGGCCGGGCGTCCTGCGGCCGCGGCGACCGCGATCAGGTCCTTGACCGACTTGTAGGAGCCGTAACTGGAGCCCGCCATGCGGGAGATGGTCTCCTCCATCAGGGTGCCGCCGAGGTCGTTGGCGCCGGAGCGGAGCATCTCGGCCGCGCCCTCGGTGCCGAGCTTGACCCAGCTCGTCTGGATGTTGGGGATGTGCGGGTGCAGCAGGAGGCGGGCCATCGCCATGACCGCGCGGTTGTCGCGGGTCGTCGGGCCGGGGCGGGCGATGCCGGCCAGGTAGACGGGGGCGTTGGTGTGGATGAAGGGGAGGGTCACGAACTCCGTGAATCCTCCGGTCTGCTGCTGGATGCGGGAGAGCGTGCGGAAGTGGCCGAGCCAGTGGCGGGGCTGGTCGACATGGCCGTACATCATGGTGGAGGAGGAGCGGATGCCCAGTTCGTGGGCCGTGGTGACCACCTCGATCCAGGTCGCCGCGGGCAGTTTGCCCTTCGTCAGGACCCAGCGCACCTCGTCGTCGAGGATCTCGGCGGCGGTGCCGGGGATGGTGTCGAGGCCCGCTTCCTTGGCGGCGGTCAGCCACTCGCGGATGGACAGGCCGGTGCGGGTGGCGCCGTTCACCACCTCCATCGGGGAGAAGGCGTGGACGTGCATGCCGGGGACGCGTTCCTTGACCGCCTTCGCGATGTCGAAGTACGCCGTGCCGGGCAGGTCCGGGTGGATGCCGCCCTGCATGCACACCTCGACCGCGCCCAGGTCCCAGGCCTGGGCGGCGCGGTCCGCGACCTGGTCCAGGGAGAGCGTGTACGCGTCGGCGTCGGTGCGGCGCTGGGCGAAGGCGCAGAAACGGCAGCCGGTGTAGCAGACGTTGGTGAAGTTGATGTTGCGGGTGACGATGTAGGTGACGTCGTCACCGACCGCCGCCCTGCGCACGTCGTCGGCGATCCGGCACAGGGCGTCGAGCGCCGGGCCGTCGGCGTGCAGCAGCGCGAGGGCCTCGTCGTCGGTCAGCTTCGTCGGGTCGTCGGCCGCGGTCGCCAGTGCGGCCCGTACGTCCGTGTCGATCCGGGACGGCACCATCCCGGGGGCCGCCGCCTCCCGCAGTGCCTCCCAGTCGCCGTACACCGCGTCGAAGTCGTCGCGGCGGTCGCCGGTGCGGCCCTCGGTGTCGATGGTGCGGTGCAGGTCGGTGCGCCCGGAGGACGTGAAGGCCTCCTCGGGCTCCTGCCAGGGGTGCCCCTCCACCACCGCGTCCGGGAGCGCGAGGCCCGTCTCCGGGTCCGCCAGGGCCCGTACGTGCGGCAGCAGGCGGGGGTCCAGCCAGGGTTCGCCGCGCTGCACGAACTCCGGGTAGACGCAGAGGCGTTCGCGGAGTTCGAAGCCCGCCTCGGCCGACTGCTCGCGCAGCAGCTCGATCTGCGGCCAGGGGCGCTCGGGGTTGACGTGGTCGATGGTCAGCGGCGAGACCCCGCCCCAGTCGTCGATCCCGGCGCCGATCAGCCGCGCGTACTCGCTGTCGACCAGGTTGGGCGGCGCCTGGAGGCAGGCGGCCGGGCCCATGATGTGCCGGGCCACGGCCACGGTGGCGATCAGCTCGTCCAGTTCCGCGTCCGGCATCCCGCGCATCGCGGTGTCCGGCTTGGCGCGGAAGTTCTGGATGATCAGTTCCTGGATGCCGTGGTAGGCGCGGGAGATCCGGCGCAGCGCGAACAGGGAGTCGGCGCGCTCCTCGTACGTCTCGCCGATGCCGATCAGCAGCCCGCTGGTGAAGGGGACGGAGGAGCGGCCCGCGTCCTCCAGGACCCGCAGCCGTACGGCGGGCTCCTTGTCCGGGGAACCGTGGTGGGGGCCGCCGGGCTCGGACCACAGCCGCGTCGCCGTCGTCTCCAGCATCATGCCCATCGACGGGGCGACCGGCTTCAGCCGCTGGAAGTCGGTCCACGACATGACACCCGGGTTGAGGTGCGGCAGCAGGCCCGTCTCCTCCAGGATGCGGATCGAGATGGCCCGTACGTACGCGATCGTGTCGTCGTAGCCGTGCGCGTCCAGCCATTCGCGGGCCTCGGGCCAGCGGTCCTCGGGTTTGTCGCCGAGGGTGATCAGGGCTTCCTTGCAGCCGAGTTCGGCGCCCCGGCGGGCGATGTCGAGGACCTCGTCCGGGGACATGAACATCCCGTGGCCGGCCCGGCGGAGTTTGCCGGGGACGGTGACGAAGGTGCAGTAGTGGCACTTGTCGCGGCACAGCCGGGTCAGCGGGACGAAGACGCTCTTGGAGTACGTGATGACACCGGGCCGGCCGGCCGCCTCCAGGCCCGCGTCCCGCACCCGTGCGGCGGAGGCGGTCAGGTCGTCGAGGTCCGCGCCGCGTGCCTGGAGCAGCACCGCGGCCTCGTTCACGTCGAGCGCGACGCCGTCCCGTGCGCGCCTCAGCGCACGGCGCATGGAGTTCGCCGTCGGCCCGGATCCGGGAGTCGCGCCCGTAGCGGAGGTCGTCATCCTTCGAGCATACGGTCGAGGTGATCAGGTATCGCCGGGCCTGACCCCATTGGGACCGCGCGGCATCTGTCGGTCTCCCCGAAAGCCGTCGATTCCCCGGACGTGCGGCCCCGTTCACCGCCTTCTCCCAAGGTGGTCCGTGGCACTTCGCATCACTCGTGTCGCTCATCGCGTCACTGGCACGCCCGACACCCGGGGAGCAACGGTATGTGCGAGGACGACCACGGCATCGGCAGACGCGCGCTGTTCGTGACGGGAGCGGCTGCCGCGCTTACGTTGGGGAGCGTGACCTTCCCCAGCGGTGCGGACGCGGAAGCGGCGGACGACCAGGAGACGAGGACGGTGCGCGGCACCCTGCCCACCGGCTCCCCGGACTTCGTGTACCTCCCGGTCGAGGTACCGGCCGGGGTCGCGGAGATCAGGGTCTCCTACACCTACGACAAGCCGTCCGTCCCGGCCGGCACCATGGGCAACGCCCTGGACATCGGCATCTTCGACGAGCGCGGCACGGAACTGGGCGGCCGGGGCTTCCGGGGCTGGTCGGGCGGCGCGCGCACGGAGTTCTTCATCCGCTCCGACGACGCGACCCCCGGTTACGTCCCCGGCGCGGTGCGCCCCGGCACCTGGCACATCGCGCTCGGCCCGTACACGGTGGCGCCGCGGGGACTGGCGTACGAGGTCACCGTCACGCTGACGTACGGGAAGGGGGTCCCGGCCCCGGACCCGGTGTACCCGCCCGCGCGTGCCAAGGGCCGCGGTCGTGCCTGGTACCGCGGCGACTGCCATCTGCACTCCTGGTACTCGGACGGCCGCCGCACCCCCGCGGAGATCGCGGCGCTGGCGCGGGCGGCGGGCCTGGACTTCATCAACTCCTCGGACCACAACACGCATGCCGCGCACCCGCACTGGGCCGACCAGGCCGGCGACGATCTGCTGATCATGCTCGGTGAGGAGATCACCACACGCAACGGGCATGTGCTGGCGCTCGGCACGGACCCCGGCACGTTCGTCGACTGGCGCTACCGGGCCCGCGACAACCGCTTCGGCCGGTTCGCGCGCCGTGTCCGCGACACCGGCGGGCTCGTGGTGCCGGCGCATCCGCACGCCACCTGCATCGGCTGCGGCTGGAAGTTCGGCTTCGGGGAGGCGGACGCGGTCGAGGTGTGGAACGGCCCGTACACCCCCGACGACGAGGTCGCCCTCGCCGACTGGGACAACATGCTGGTCGCCTCCGTGCGCGCGGGCCGCGGCTGGCTCCCGGCGATGGGCAACAGCGACGCGCATCGCGACCCCGACCAGGTCGGCAGCCCGCAGACGGTCGTCCTCGCCGACGACCTGACCCGCGAGGCGATCCAGGAGGGCATCCGCGCGGGCCGCTCCTACGTCGCCGAGTCGAAGCTGGTCTCCCTCTCCTTCACGGCGTCCGGCGCCAGGGGCGAACACGCGGGCATCGGCGAGCGGTTGAGGGTCACCCCGGACACCCCGGTCACCGTCCGCCTGGAGGCCTCCGGCGCCCCGCGCTGCACCGTCCGCCTCGTCACCGACGAGGGCCTGCTGTTCACCAGCGACCCGCTGCCGGTCACGGGCTCCGGAACGGTGGAGTGGAACACGACGGCGCAGTACGCGGCCTACGTACGCGCGGAGTTGCGCCACGAGACGGCGGCGGGGCCGGTACCGGGGGCTCTGGCGGCGTTCACGAACCCGATCTTCCTGGGGGCGTAGGCGAGCCGGCGGCCGTGAGCGGCCCACTGCCTCCACCACGCGCGTCTTCGAGGGCGGCCATGATGTCCGGGGAATTCCTGATCTGGACCCTGTGTCGGTAGGCCCGGACCACGGCCGCGGCACCCGCGAAATCGTTGGTCGGGGAGGCTCCTATGGCCGTTGCCAGCTCGTCCTCGAACCTCTCCCGGTCGCCGGGGAACCCGTAGCGGCTGAGCACCCTGCGCAGATCGTCCACGGTCCGGATCTCGGGGAGGGGCGTCGCTCCCCAGCCGTGCTCGGGTTGTGCGCTCATGATCTGCTCCTGACGGACGGGCATGGCTGCACCCTTCAGTATGGCGCCGCCCGGGGAGGACGGACATCGCACGCATGGCCGCGAGAGCGACCTCTGCGCCGTCACCGGGCCCCCGCCCCGCCCCCGCACTCCGCCCACAGCAGTTTCCCGCCTCTCGACGCGCCCATCTCGCGCAGCACGGACACGCCCCACGCGTCGGCGCAGGCCCGTACGAGGTGCAGGCCGCGGCCGTGTTCGGCTTCCGCCGGGGCCACGGGGACGCGGGTCTGTCCGTAGCCGGGCGGGACCCTCGGGTCCGTGTCCCAGACGGCGACCGTCAGCCGGTCCGGCTCGGCCGACAGGACACGGAGGGCGTACGGGCCCCGGGTGTGCAGGTGGGCGTTGGTGAGCAGTTCGGACGCCAGGAATTCCGCGGTGGGGGTGAGTGCGGTGAGGCCGTGGGCGGCGAGGACGGTCCGGAGGGTGGCCCTGGCGATACCCGGGGCACGAGGATCGTGCGGGAGTTGGAGGGTGTAGGCCCAGGGCGGCGATACCGTGGTCATCGGAAGTCTCCGATCACGAGAGGGGGTTGAACTCTTCGCTTCCGGTGCCCAGTGACCTGGCCGCTCCGTCGAACGGGGTTCTTCTGGGCGGGGCGCCTGCATACGAAGATACGGCTCCCGCAAATGAAATTTGCGCGAGTTCGAGATGATCCCGCCCGACTTCCCTCGTGTGGGTGACGACTCAACTGGACTGGCATGCCTGAGGAGTTCGGATGACCGCACGGCCTGCCCCCACGGCACGGCGAATTCGCCTGGCCGCAGAGCTGCGCAAGATGCGCGAGCGCGCGGGCATGACGTCAACCGAGGCCGCGCGTGCCCTCGGAACGAGCCAAGGGCAGCTCTCCAACGTCGAAGTGGCGCGGTTCGGCGTGAGCCCCGACCGCATCAGGTCCCTGGCCCGCTTGTACTCGTGCCCCGATCAGGCCTTCGTCGAAGCCCTGGTCGAGATGGCGACGGACAAGACGCGAGGCTGGTGGGAGGCGTTCCGCGAGACCTTGCCGTCAAGGCTGCTCGACCTTGCCGAGATCGAACACCACGGCACGAGACTCCACGCCGCACACAGCATGCACATCCCCGGCCTGCTCCAGACCGTCGACCACGCACGTGAGATCTGCCGGCAGGCTGTCCCCGAGATGTCCCCTCCCGAGATCGAGCATCGGGTCTCCTTCCGGGTGAAGCGTCAGGCGGTGCTCTACCGGGACCAGCCCGCCCCCTACCGGGCGGTGATCCACGAAGCGGCCCTGCGCATGAAGTTCGGCGGCCCGGACGTAACGCGCACCCAGCTTCACCACCTGCTCAAGGTGAGCGACCACGATCATGTCTCGATCCGGGTCATTCCGTTCGACGCGGGCTCCCTCCCCGGCTCGGGCCAGTCGGTGTACTTCGTGAGCGGCCCCGTACCAGCACTCGACACAGCCCAACTGGACCAGTCCCACGGACCGGTATTCATCGACGCCGAAGCGCAACTGGGCCAGTACCGGCTACTTCTCGACCGACTGGAGTCCGCATCCCTCAGCCATGCGGACTCGCAGGACCTCATCCACAACCTCGCCCAGCACTTGTGAAGGGACCCGAAATGCCCGCCACCACCTGGCAGAAGTCGTCCTACTGCGCACAGGGCGAGGCCTGCCTCCACGTCGCCGCCTCCTGGCAGAAGTCCTCTCACTGCCAGGAGGGCGACGCCTGTCTCCACGTCACGGCGACCGCCACGGCAGAAACGGTCCGTCTCACCGAAAGCGCCGACCCGACCCACTCCATACTCTCGACCACCCCCGCCGCCTTCGGCGCCCTTCTGCGGGTGCTCAAGAGAGACAACCGCTGCTGAAGGACCTCAGGGCGTGTCCGGACCGCCCGGAGGGAGGGACAAGTCGGCCACGACGGCCGCGTGGTCCGAGGGCCACGCCCCGCCGACCGGCCCGTCCCCGGCCCGCCGAACGGACCGGACGTGCCCGAGGCCGCCGGGGCCGGGCGGCCCGACGAAGACGTAGTCGATGCGCGCGGCCGGGCTGTGCGGGCCGACATGGGCGTTCGCCGGGTCCCAGGTGGCCCAGGGTGCCGTCGGGCCCGCGTACTCCCAGGCGTCCAGGAAGACCTGCCCGGGAACCACGGGAGACGTCTTGTATCCCCCGAACAACCGGATCTCGTCGGAGTCCGGCCAGGCGTTGAAGTCACCCGTGACGACCGGGGGGAAGTCGGTGCCGCCCCGGTGCGCGGCGACGAACTCCGCGAGGGCGGTGACCTGTTCGCGGCGTACGCCCGAGGCGTGGACGGCCGAGGTGAGGTGGGTGGTGAAGAAGGGCACCTCTTGGGTGGGCGTGGCCAGGCGGGCGTGCAGGGCGAGCCGTCCGTCGTACAGCTCGTCGGGGGCGGGCAGCCGCAGCACTTCCTGCGCCACCACCGGCCAGCGGCTCAGCACGGCGTTGCCGACGTCGACCGTGGGGTCCCCGATCCGCCGCTGCCAGCGGTCCGAGGCATCGGAAGCCGCCCAGGTCCAGTGCATTCCGAGCTCGTCCGCGAGCCACCCGGCGAGGTTCTGGCCGCCGCACTCCCAGACCTCCTGCAACCCGACGACATCGGGCCGCAGCTCGCGCAGCACGGCCAGGATGGCTTTCTGCCGCTCTTCCCAGGGCCCGAACCGCCACCAGAGGTTCCAGGTCACAACCCGCATCCGCAGCCACCTGCTCCTGTCGCGCGACATCGGGGACCATTGAAACAACTCCCTTGTGCCACACACCAGCCCGGACAGGAGCCCCACCGACCATGGCCCGCCTCACCGACCTCAGGTTCCGCACCACGACCGCCTTCCAGCGGCACCTCGTCAACCCGCTCGCGCGCCGGATGCCGTTCCAGACGCTCCTGGAGACCACCGGCCGTGTCTCCGGCCTGCCCCGGCGCACCCCGCTCGGCGGCCGCCGCGTCGGTGACGCCTTCTGGCTGGTCTCGGAGTTCGGGGAACGGTCGCAGTACGTACGCAACATCCAGGCGGACCCGAGAGTGCGGGTGCGACTCCGCGGCCGGTGGCACGAGGGCACGGCGCACCTCCTCCCGGACGACGACCCGGTGGCCCGGCTGCGCATCCTGCCCCGGGGCAACAGCGCGGCGGTACGGCTGATCGGGACGGCGCTGCTGACGGTCCGGGTGGATCTGCGGGGGTGAGGGCGGATCTGCCGAGGTGAGGGCGGCCGGTGACAAAGCGGCCCCCCGCGCCGGAGCGCCCGCCCTGAAAACTTTCGCATGTCGAAGTGACGGACCCCGACCGGGTTCTCAATCCGTGTTGGACAGGCGGTCCAGCCACTCCGTGAACATGGCCGCCTCGGCGGGGGTGAAGGCGGGGCTCGGGTTCTGGCGGAGCTGCGCGCCGAGGCGGGTCGCGGTGGCCGGGACGGCGGAGGCGACGGCATCCGCTCCCGCGGCGGGCGCGGTCACGTCCGGGGTGAAGACGACCGCGTGCACCGCGTCGCGGACCCGGCGGGAGAGCGTCCGGTCGGTGAAGGTGGCCGGGCGGGAGACCAGCATCAGGCAGACGCCGACGTTGGAGGACATGATCATCTGCGCGGCGAGTTCGGGGGCGAGCCGCAGCTTGCCCTGTTCGGCGGCGCGGCGCAGGTCGCCGGTGAGGATGCGGTGGGACTCCAGGGCCGCGGCCGGCGGGGTGCGCATCGCCGGGGAGTTCATCAGGCGGTAGAGGTTCGGGTTCCGCAGGGCGAACTCGGTGTGGCCGTCCCAGCCGTCGCGCAGGTCCTGAACCGGGTTGGTGCCGGGGTGCCGTTCCCGCTTGGCCGCCAGGTAACGCTCCCAGCCGTGGTCGACGACGGCCGACAGCAGGCCTTCCTTGTCCCCGAAGTGGCGGTAGAGCGCGGGGGCGCCGACCCCGGCGGCCTCGCACACGGCCCGCGTCGACACGTCCCCGTCGGGCGACCGCGCGACCAGTTCGGCGGCCACGGCCAGGATGCGGGCCTTGGTGCTCGCCGGGGCGGCGGCACCGGGGGCGGGGGTGGCCCCGCCGGGGATCGGGGTGTCGCTCATCGCGCGGTTCCTGACGTCGTCGTCGGGGCGGTGGACGGAGAGTACGGGGTCAGGCGATGCCGCCGTTGGCGCGCAGGACCTGGCCGTTGACCCAGCGGCCGTCGGGGCCCGCGAGGAAGGCGACGACCGAGGCGATGTCCTCGGGGGTGCCGAGCCGCTCCAGGGGCGGCTGGGCGGCCATCCGCGCGATGGTCGCCTCGTCCTTGCCGTCCAGGAAGAGGGCGGTGGCGGTCGGGCCGGGGGCCACGGTGTTGACGGTGATGTCCCGGCCGCGCAGCTCGCGGGCGACGATCATGGTCATGGCCTCGACAGCGCCCTTGGTGGCGGCGTAGGCGCTGTAACCGGGGATGGCGAGGGCCAGCACGGAGCTGGAGAAGTTGATGATCGCGCCGCCCGCCCGCACACGGCGCGCGGCCTGCTGGTCGACCACGAACGTGCCGCGGATGTTGGTGCGGTGCATCCGGTCCAGGGCGTCGAGGTCGAGGTCGACGAGCGGGGCCAGGGTCATGACACCGGCGGCGTGGACGACGACGTCGATGCCGCCGAAGGCCTTCTCGGCCGCGTCGAAGAGTGCGGCGACCTCCGCCTCCTCGGCGACGTCGGCGCGGAAGGCGATGGCCTGTCCGCCGGCCTCGCCGATCGCGGCGACCGCCTTGTCGGCCTCGGCGGCGTTGCCCGCGTAGTTCACGACGACGGCGAACCCCTCACGGGCCAGCCGCTCGGCGCTCTCGCGTCCGATGCCGCGGGACCCGCCCGTGACGATCGCGACGCGCGGGGAGGTGCTCGGCTGCTCACTCATGGCGTTGCTCCTTGTCTCGCCGGGGCAGCGGGATTCACCACCCCACGAGAACAACGCTAACACTCAAACAGTAGCGTCGCTACTTGCGCGGGTGGGGGCCCCGGAAGTCGGTCGGGGCGGTCCCGTGATGGCCCGCGCCCGTCCTGGTGATCTCCCCGGACACCCTCAACGCGCGGAACAGGACGGCCACTTGCACACTCGTCTCGAACCCGGTTCGGCGTCCGGGCCCTATGCCCGTCGCCCCATCGCCCGGACCGCCAGCCACGCGCACAGTGCGGCCAGGGGCAGTTCGGCACAGAGCGCCATCGTCGCCGCCTCGGCCAGGTCGCTGCCCGCGACCGCGGTCGTGGTGTCGAACCAGGCGTCGAGCACGAGCAGGGTGGCGGTCGTGGTGGCCGCCAAGGCGTGCCGTCGGTCGCCACGGGCCGCGAGGACGCCGGTGGCGATCAGGCCGGCCGCCTCCAGCGCGTCGAGGCCCACCCAGGTGACCGGCCAGTGCGCGGCGGTCGCGGAATCCGGCCGCCCGGTCGCCAGCGCGTACAGCCACGGCAGCAGGGCGAACCCGCACACGACCAGCAGCCACCCGGTCCAGGCGACCAGCCGCGAATACGGCCGGGCCCCGGCCGCCCCGCCCTCCGACGGGTCCGGCCGGGCACGGCCGTGCGCCGGAAGGCACTCCGCGCCCTCGCCGCCTTCGGTCGCCAACCGCTCCTTGCGTGAGGCAAGTTGTCGCACGCTCGCCCTCCACTCCCCGCGCGCCCTCTCCCTCGCGGCCTCCGGCCCCCGCCGCGCACCCAGGCGTCGTCAGTCACCCAGGTACCCCGACTTGAGGTGAGGAAAAGCGAGGAAAAGCGCACCCCGACCCCGGGCGGTGGCGTCATGGCCCGGCGGCAGGCGGCGGTTCCACGGGCGGGGGCTCCGGGTGACCCGTGACCCGTGGCGCTGGCGGTGGCGGTGGCGGTGGCGGTGGCGGACGGAGAACGCGGGAACACCTCACCCCGGCCAGACGATCGCCTGCACCTCGCTGTACGCGTGCAGGGCGTACGAGCCCACGTCGCGGCCGACGCCGCTCTTCTTGAAGCCGCCGAAGGGGGCCTCCATGTTGCGGCCGACGGTGTTGACGCCGACGCCGCCCGCGCGCAGCCGGCGGGCGACGCGGAAGGCGCGGGCCACGTCCCCGGACCAGACGTAGTCGATCAGGCCGTAGTCGGAGTCGTTGGCGAGGGCGATCGCCTCCTCCTCGTCGTCGAAGGGCAGGACGACGACGACCGGGCCGAAGATCTCCTCCCGGACGACCCTCATGTCCGGTGTGCAGTCGGCGAGAAGGGTGGGGGCGACATAGAACCCGGCGGGCAGGGAGGGGCGTTCGCCGCCTGTCACCACCCGTGCGCCTTCCTTGCGGCCGAGTTCGACGTAGGACTCGACGCGGTCGCGGTGGGCCGCCGAGATGACCGGGCCGACCACCGTGCCCTTCTCCCTCGGGTCGCCCACCTTCAAATGGCCTGCGTAGGCGGCCAGTTGCTGGACGAGCAGGTCGTGCACGCCCCGCTGCACCAGCACGCGTGTCGGCGCCGTGCAGATCTGCCCGCTGTAGAAGGAGAAGGTCGTGCCGATCCCCGACACCGCCGAGGCCAGATCCGCGTCGTCGAAGACGATCGCCGCGCCCTTGCCGCCCAGTTCCATGAGCTGGCGCTTCATCCCGCGCCCGCACACCTCGGCGATCCGCTGCCCGACCGCCGTCGAACCGGTGAAACTGACCATGTCGACGTCCCCGGAGTCGACCGCGGCCTCGCCGGACTCCGCCGTCGAGCCGCTGACCACGTTGACCACGCCCGGCGGCACGCCCGCCGCCTCAAGCGCCTCGGCCATCCGGAACACGGAGAGCGGGTCCTGCGGGGCCGGCTTCACCACCACGGTGTTGCCCATCGCGAGGGCCGGGGCGATCTTGCCGGCCGGGTTGGCCCAGGGGTTGTTGTACGAGGTGATGCAGGTGACCACGCCGACGGGCTGGCGCACGGCGAGCGCGCCCATCACGGCGGCCCCGCCGAACGGGCCCGCCTCGTTGATCTGCGGCGGCAGCGGGCTCTCGACCGGTTCGGGCCGCGCGTAGCGCCGGAAACGGGCCATCCCGACCCCGACCTGCATGCCCCGCGCCGTACCGGTGGTGGCGCCGCTCTCCGCCTGCGCGAGGGCGGCGTACGGCACGAGGTCGCGCTGGATGAGGTCCGCCGCCCGTGCCAGGACGGCGCCCCGCTCCTCGGCCGGTGTGCGCGACCACGGGCCGAAGGCCTCACGGGCCGCCGAGGCCGCCGCGTGCACCTGGGCCCGTGAGGCCTCGGGGGCGAGTCCGACAACCCCCTCGGTCGCCGGGTCGATCACCTCGTAGAAGCCGTTGTCGGGCGCCACCCACGATCCGCCGATGAACAGCCGCTGCTCGGCCGCCCCCGGGGCCCTCCCGTCGTCGCCGGTCACCGGGTGCTCACCGTCCGGGTGTCGCTGCCCGAGCGCAGCACCTTGCCCGGTACGGCCCCGGTCACGACGTCCTCCCGGATCGACTCGACTCCGTTGACCCACACGGCCGTCACGCCGATCGCCCGGGAGTCCAGCCGCGGACTGTCCCCCGGCAGGTCGTGCACCAGGGTGGCCTTGCCGGCGTCGATCCGCTCCGGGTCGAACAGCACGAGGTCCGCGTGGAAGCCCTTCGCGATCCGCCCGCGCTCACGCAGCCCGAAGAGCTGTGCCGGATCGTCCGTGAGCATCTTCACGGCCGCCTCCAGCGTGGTCAGCCGCCGCCCGCGCAGACAGTCCCCGAGGAAGCGGGTCGTGTACGGGGCTCCGCACATGCGGTCCAGATGGGCGCCCGCGTCGGAGCCGCCGAGCAGGACGTCGGGGTGCCGCCAGGTCTCGGCGCGCAGCGCCCAGGAGTCCGGGTCGTTGTCGGTGGGCATGGGCCACAGGACCGTCCGCAGCCCGTCGGCCGCGCAGATCTCCACCAGGCACGCGAAGGGCTCCTGGCCGCGCTCGGCGGCGATGTCGCGCACCACGCGCCCCGTCAGGCCCTCGTTCGCCGCGCTGTAGGTGTCGCCGATGACGTACCGGCCGAAGTCGGCGAGCCGCCGGAAGACGCCCGCCTCCTTGCTCTGCGCGCGGCCGAGCATCTCGGCGCGGACCGCGGGGTCGCGGAGCTTCTCGATGCGCTCGGGGACGGGCAGGGCGAGGACCGGTCCCCAGCCGGGGATCAGGTTCAGGGCGCAGAAGGTGCCGAGCGACATGTTCATCGGGGTGAGGATCGGCATGGTGAGCGCGACGACCCGGCCGCCGGACTTGCGGGCGCGTTCGCTCGCCTCCAGCTGGCGCGGGACGCGCTCGGGGACGGCGGCGTCGATCGTCAGGACGTTCCAGTTGAGCGGGCGGCCCGCCGCCGCGCTCATCTCGACGAACAGATCTATCTCGGCGTCGCTGAACTGGTCCAGACAGCCCGCCACGATCGCCTCGATCTGGGTGCCCTCGTGCTCCCCCACGGCCTGGGCGAGGGCGAGCAGTTCGGCGGGCCGGGCGTGCCGGGAGGCGACCGGGCTGCCGTCGCCGTCGGAGTGGGTGGAGGACTGGGTGGTGGACAGGCCCCAGGCTCCGGCGTCCATGGCCTCGTGGAACAGCCGCAGCATGGCGTCGAGTTGCTCCCGCGTCGGCTGTCCGCCCACCGCGTCGGGGCCCATCACGTACCGGCGCAGCGCGCAATGTCCCACCATGAAACCGGCGTTGACGGCTATCCGTCCCTCCAGAGCGTCGAGGTAGTCCCCGAAGCTGTGCCAGTTCCAGGGGGCGCCCTCCTCCAGGGCGACCAGGGACATGCCTTCGACCCTGGACAGCATGCGGCGGGTGTAGTCGGCGTCCTCGGGGCGCTCCGGGTTCAGCGGGGCGAGGGTGAAGCCGCAGTTGCCGCCGGCGACCGTGGTGACCCCGTGGTTGAGGGACGGGGTGGCGTACGGGTCCCAGAAGAGCTGGGCGTCGTAGTGGGTGTGCGGGTCCACGAAGCCGGGGGCGAGGACGAGTCCGCGCGCGTCCTCGCTCGTCCGGGACGGCTCGGTGACCGTGCCGATCACGGCGATACGGCCGTCCCGTATCCCCACGTCCGCGGTGTAGGCGGGCGCGCCCGTCCCGTCCACGACGGTCGCGCCCTTGATCAGGTGGTCGAGCATCGCGGAGGTACCTCCTAGACGGCTTGGCGGAACCGGGTCGTGCGGTGCACCGGGTCCGTGTCGATCTTCGGAATGACGTGCTCGCCGATCAGCCGGATCGTCTGGAGGGTCTCCTCCTTGGGGACCCCGACGGGCAGTCCGAAGCTGAGCTGGTCGGCGCCGGCCTGCTCCCAGCGCTTGCACTGGGTGAGCACCTCGCCGGGGTCTCCGCAGATCAACAGCTCTTCCTCGATGAGGAGTTCGACGAACTCCGCGTTGTACTCGGGGAGCGTCTCGGGCCAGACGGGGAAGCCCTCGGGGCGCGGGAAGGTGTCGTGGTAGCGGAAGACGAGGGAGGGCAGGTAGTGCAGCCCGCCGGCCACCGCGATCCGGATCGCCTCGTCGTGGGTGGGCGCGCAGATGGCGGTGGTGGTCACCATGACGTTGTCGTTGACGAAGTCCCCGATGGGTTCGGCGTTCACGACGGCGGTCTTGTACTGCTCCAGGACCCACTCCATGTCGGAGACCTTCTGCACGCTGAAGCCGAGCACGCCGAGCCCCTTGCGGGCGGCCATGGAGTACGAGGGCGGCGACCCGGCGGCGTACCACATGGCGGGGTGCGACTTCCCGTACGGCTTGGGCAGGATCTTGCGCGGCGGGAGCGACCAGTGCTTGCCCTGGAACCCGACGTACTCGTCCTGGAGCCACATCTTCGGGAACTCGGCGATGGTCTCCTCCCAGATCTCCTTGGTGTAGTTCATGTCGGTGATGCCGGGGAGGAAGCCGAGGATCTCGTGCGAGCCGGCGCCGCGCCCGGACCCGAACTCGAAGCGGTTCTCGGTGAGATGGTCGAGCATGGCGACCTTCTCGGCGACCTTCACCGGGTGGTTGACCTGGGCGAGCGGGTTGAAGATGCCGGAGCCGAGGTGGATGCGGTCGGTGGCGTGCGCCAGATAGCCGAGGTAGACGTCATTGGCCGAGAGGTGCGAGTACTCCTCCAGGAAGTGGTGCTCGGACGCCCAGGCGTACTTGAAGCCGGACTGGTCCGCCTGGATGACGTACTCGGTCTCCTCCATCAGCGCCTTGTGCTCCGCGAGCGGGTCGGTCTCGGCGCGCTTGCCCACGTATCCCTGTACAAAGAGCCCGAATTCCAAGGAGGTTCACCGTCCCCATCCAGTTTACCGACGGTTTCTGACGTACCGTCAGATTCTTTGGCCGACTGTTCCACCGCACGCGTGGACCGTCAATAGCTGATGCACCGTCAGAAGACGCTCACGCCCGCGAGCCAGCCGCCGTCGATGACGAACGGCTGGCCGGTGATGTACGAGGAGTCCTCACCGGTCAGGAACAGGGCCAGCCTGGCCACTTCCTCCGGGCGCCCGATCCGGCCGAGCGGCACCAGCTTGCGGTACAGCTCGTCGAGCGCCTGCGAGGCCTCCTCGGTGTTCGCGCCCGGGTCGAGCTGCGCCGGGTTGCTCATCGCCGTGTCGACGGCCCCCGGGCAGACGGCGTTGACGCGGATCCCCTTCGCCGCGAGTTCGAGCGCCGCCACCCGCGTGAGGCCGACGATGGCGTGCTTGGTCGCCGCGTACGCGCCCACGTACGCCATGCCCGTGAGCCCCGTGTACGAGGCCGTGTTCACGATCGTGCCGCCGCCCGCCGCGGCCAGTTCGGGCGCGAGCGTCTTGATCCCGAGGAACACCCCGACCTGGTTGACCTGCACGATCCGCATGAACTCGGCCAGCGGGGTGTCGACCAGTTCGTTGAAGCGCAGGATGCCGGCGTTGTTGACCAGCCCGTCGATCCGCCCGTAGGCCGCCCGCGCGGACCGCACCGCCGCGGCCCAGTCGTCCTCCTGGCTCACGTCCAGGTGGACGTAGTGCGCCCCGATCTCCTTGGCGAGCGCCTCCCCCTGGTCGTCGAGCACGTCCGCGACGACCACCCGCGCCCCCTCTTCCACGAAGAGCCGCGCCTCCTGCCCGCCCTGCCCGCGCGCCGCGCCGGTGATGAGGACGACCCGCCCGTCCAGCTTGCCCATGTCCTGACTCCCTAGTCGATGTGGGGCGCGACATCCGCGCCGAACGCCGTGATCTGGTCGAGGAGTTCGGCGCGGCTCCGGCTGCGGAACCGCACCTGTATCTGGTGCACGCCTATCGCGGCGTACTCCCGCAGCGACTCGGCCAGCGCCTCGGGCGGCCCGCTGAGCGTGCGCCGCCCGACCTCCCAGCCGGGCTCACCGACGTACAGCGGCTCGGTGATGGCGCCGATCGTCAGGGGCTCCTCGACGCCCGCCCCGGCGCGCAGCTCCCGGAGCCGGGCGATCTGCCCCGGCAGCCGGTCGCGCGGATCGCCCTGCGGCAGCCAGCCGTCGCCGCGCAGCGCGGCCCGGCGCACGGCCGCGGGCGAGGATCCGCCCACCCATACGGGGACCCGCTCCTGGGCGGGCCTCGGCCGCTGCCCGAGCCCTTCGAAGTCGTACGTCTTGCCGTGGTGGACGGGGAACTCGTCCGGCCCGAGCGCGGCACGCAGCGCGTCGATCGTCTCGTCGAGGACGGCGCCCCGGCGTGCGAAGTCGGCCCCGACCGCGTCGAACTCCTCCTGCACGTGCCCGGCGCCCACCCCGAGGACCAGCCGGCCGCCCGAGAGGTGGTCGAGGGTCGCGTACTGCTTGGCCGTGACGAGCGGATGCCTGAGCCCGACGATCGCGACATGGCTGAGCAGCCGCACGCGTTCGGTGACGGCCGCGAGATGGGCGAGGGTGGCGACGGGGTCGTACCAGACCGTGCTCATCGCGGGTGCCAGACGGCGCGGGATGGCTACGTGGTCGCAGGCGGCGATGTAGGCGAATCCGGCGCGGTCGGCGGCACGGGCGATCCCGACGAGGTCGGCGGGACCCGCGTCCGCCTCCCAGGGCTCGGCGTAGATGGTGCTCTGGGACTGGACCGGGAGCTGTATCCCGTACGCCAGTCGCCCTTCGGGCAGTACCTGCATGGGTCCGCACCTCTTATCTGACGGTCCGTCATTTTCCAGGCTGCGCAGCCATAGTCATTGCTGACGCACCGTCAGGCAAGAGGCGGGCGGGTACCGGTCGCGCGGTCCCGTCGCAGTGTCCGGCGCTTCGGCGAACGGGGGTGTTCAGCCCGCCCAGAGGCCGTCCTCCGTCAGCCCCAGCAGCTCGATCGCGTTCCCCCGCACGATCCGCTCGACGACATCCGGGGCCAGATGCCCCATCTGGGCCTCGCCGACCTCCTTCGACTTCGGCCAGGTCGAGTCGGAGTGCGGGTAGTCGGTCTCGTAGAGGACGTTGCCGACGCCGATCGCGTCGAGGTTCCGCAGGCCGAAGGCGTCGTCGAAGAAGCAGCCGTACACGTGCTCGGTGAAGAGCTCGGACGGCGGCCGGTGGACCTTGTCGGCGACCCCGCCCCAGCCGCGGTTCTCCTCCCACACCACGTCGGCGCGTTCCAGGATGTACGGGATCCAGCCGATCTGGCCCTCCGCGTACATCACCTTCAGGTTCGGGAAGCGCTCGAACTTGCCGCTCATCAGCCAGTCGACCATCGAGAAGCAGCAGTTGGCGAAGGTGATCGTGGAGCCGACCGCGGGCGGCGCGTCCGCCGAGGTCGACGGCATCCTGCTGCTGGAGCCGATGTGCATGGCGATGACGGTCCCCGTCTCGTCGCACGCGGCGAGGAAGGGGTCCCAGTCGTCGGTGTGCACGGACGGGAGCCCCAGATGGGGCGGGATCTCGGAGAAGGCCACCGCGCGTACGCCACGGGCGGCATTGCGCCGCACCTCGTCCGCCGCAAGCCGGGCGTCCCAGAGCGGTACGAGCGTCAGCGGTATCAGGCGCCCCTGGGCCCGGGGCCCGCACCACTCCTCCACCATCCAGTCGTTGTAGGCCCGCACCCCGAGAAGGCCCAGCTCGCGGTCGGCCGCCTCGGTGAAGGTCTGTCCGCAGAAGCGGGGGAAGGTGGGGAAACAGAGGGCGGACTGGACGTGGTTGACGTCCATGTCGGCCAGGCGCTGCGGTACGTCGTACGAGCCTGGGCGCATCTGCTCGTACGTGATGATCTCCAGCTTGATCTCGTCGCGGTCGTAGCCGACGGCCGTGTCGAGGCGGGTGAGGGGCCGGTGCAGGTCTTCGTAGACCCACCAGTCCCCGACGGGGCCGTCGTCGCCCGGTGCGCCCATCACCGGGGCGAACTTCCCACCCAGGAAGGTCATTTCCTTCAGGGGCGCGCGGACGACGCGGGGGCCGGTGTCCTGGTACCTCGCGGGCAGCCGGTCCCGCCAGACGTCGGGGGGTTCGACCGTGTGGTCGTCCACCGAGATGATCTTCGGGAAGGCGGTCCCGGCGTCCGCCGAGGGGCTCTGCGCGGTTTCCGTGGTCTCCATACGGGCCACGGTAGCGCCGATCTGACGCTCCGTCAGCTCCCTGTCCGCTCTGCGTCGGCTCCCCGTCGGAGCTTCGCCGGCTCCCCGCCGGCCGGTACCGTCGGCGGTGGCGGACGGAGGAATTCCCGCCGATGTGCGGGGGGTCTGTGTGAGGACCGTGTGTCCTGTCCGGCGGCACCCTGTGATCGCTGTCTCGCACGGCTGACGCATCCGCCATGAACAAGGCAAACTGGCCTCGTTGTACTGACAGTTCGGCAGGGGGACAGCGATGGACGGTGTGCCGCGAGTACCGGAGCAGTGGCACCCGGGCTCCGAGGAGCCCGCGGCGTTGCGCTTCAGCGTGCTCGGCCCGGTGCGCGCCTGGCTCGGGGACGACCCTCTTCCGGCGGGGTCCCCGCAGCAACGCGCCCTGCTGGCCGCGCTGCTGCTCCGCGACGGCCGTACGGCCACGGCATCCGAGCTCATCGACGCCCTGTGGGGCGATGAGCCGCCGTCCCAGGCGCTGGCCGCCCTGCGGACGTACGCCTCACGCCTGCGCAAGACGCTCGGCGCCGAGGTCCTGGTGAGCGAGTCCGGCGGCTACGCGATCCGCTCCCTGCGCGAGGGGGCGCTCGACCACGTACATGCCCAGGAACTGGCCGCCGACGCCGAGAAGGCGCGCGGCGCGGGCGATCTGTCCCGCTCCCGCGACCTGCTGCGGGAAGCGCTCGCCCTGTGGGACGGCGAACCGCTCGCGAGCATCCCCGGCCCCTACGCGGAGACGCAGCGGGCCCGCCTGGAGGAGTGGCGTCTGCAACTCCTCGAATCCCGGCTCGACATGGACCTGGAGCAGGGCTTCCACGCGGAGGCCGTCTCCGAACTCACGGCGCTCACCGCCGCGCACCCGCTGCGCGAACGCCTGCGTGAACTCCTGATGCTGGCGCTGTACCGCTCCGGCCGCCAGGCGGAAGCCCTCGCCGTGTACGCGGACACCCGCCGGCTGCTCGCCGACGAGCTGGGCGTGGACCCGCGCCAGGGACTGAAGGAGCTCCAGCAGCGCATACTCCAGGCGGACCCGGGCCTCGCGGAACCCTCCGCCCCCAGGGCGGAGCCCACCGTCGCCCTGGTCCGCCCGGCGCAACTCCCCGCCACCGTCACCGACTTCACCGGCCGGGCCTCCTTCGTGCAGGAGCTGAGCGACGTCCTCGCCTCGGCGTCCTCCGAGGAGGGCCGGGTCATGGCCGTGTCCGCGCTGGCGGGCATCGGGGGCGTGGGCAAGACGACACTCGCGGTGCATGTCGCCCACCAGTCCCGAGGGGCCTTCCCCGACGGGCAGTTGTACGTCGACCTGCAGGGCGCCGGATCGCGGGCGGCCGAACCGGAGACGGTCCTGGGCGCCTTCCTGCGGGCCCTCGGAACGGCGGACACGGCGATCCCGGACTCGCTGGAGGAACGCTCGGCCCTCTACCGCTCGGTCCTCGACGGCCGCCGTGTCCTGGTCCTGCTGGACAACGCCCGCGACGCCGCCCAGGTGCGCCCGCTGCTGCCCGGCACCGAGGGCTGCGCCGCCCTGGTGACCTCGCGCATCCGGATGGTGGACCTGGCGGGGGCCCATCTGGTGGACCTCGACGTGATGTCTCCCGAGGAGGCGCTGCAGCTCTTCACGAAGATCGTGGGCCAGGAGCGGGTCGCCTCCGAGCGGGAGGCCGCGCTCGACGTGGTCGCGGCGTGCGGCTTCCTGCCGCTCGCCATCCGGATCGCCGCGTCCCGTCTCGCCGCCCGCCGCACCTGGACGGTGTCGGTGCTCGCGGCGAAGCTCGGCGACGAACGGCGCCGGCTGGACGAACTCCAGGCCGGCGACCTGGCCGTCAAGGCCACCTTCGAACTCGGCTACGGCCAGCTTGAGCCTGCCCAGGCCCGCGCCTTCCGCCTGCTCGGCCTCGCCGACGGCCCGGACATCTCGCTGGCGGCGGCCGCCGCGGTGCTCGACCTCCCGGCCGAGGCGACCGAGGACCTCCTGGAGTCCCTGGTCGACACCTCCCTGCTGGAGTCCGCGGCCCCCGGCCGCTACCGCTACCACGACCTCGTACGCCTCTACGCGCGCTCCTGCGCCGAACGCGACGAACAACCCCCCGGCGAACGGGCCGCGGCCCTGTCGCGGCTGCTGGACTTCTACCTGAGCACGGCGGCGGGCGTGTACGCGATCGAACGCCCCGGGGACCGGCTGGTGGACCATCTGGAGGCGCCGGCCTATCCGGGGCTGGTGTTCGAGGACCGGCACCAGGCCCAGGACTGGCTGTACGCGGAGGCGGTCTGCACCCTGGCGTGCGTACGTCAGTCGACGGGACCGCGGACCCTGGCGCGGGCCGTCGACCTCCTGTGGGCGGCCGTGGACCTGGCCGAATCGGGGGCCAACTCCAAGGAGTACGAGACCATCGCCGAGTCCGCCCGGGTCGCCGCGCAGGAGACCGCGGCCCCGCGTGCCGAGGCCCGTGCGCTCACGACGCTCTCCTTCGTGCACCACATCACCGGCCGGTTCGACTCGGCCGACGCGGCGGCCACCCGCGCCCTCGAACTGGCCCTCGCGACCGGCGACCCCCTGACGAGTTGCTGGTCCTCCAACATCCTCGGCGTGATCGCGATCTACCAGAACCGTCATGAGGACGGCGAGGCGCATCTGAACCGCGCCATCGAGAACTTCCGCGTCTGCGAGGACCGTCCGGGCGAGGCGAGCGCGCTGTGCAACCTCTCGCGCATCCACCTCGCCACCGGACGGATCGCGAGTGCGGTGGCCCTCGCCCAGCAGGGCACGGACATGTACGACGACATGGGCCACGCGCTCAAGGGCGCCAACGGCCGGTACGCGCTGGGGCTGGCGCTCACCCGGAGCGGCCAGCTCGGGCAGGCCGTCGACCGCCTCCAGGAAGCCCTCGAAGTCTTCCAGGACAGCCGCCAACGGCTGTGGGAGGGCATGACCTTGTTCCGTCTCGCCGAGGCCGACCTCGCGGCGCGGCGGCCCGCCCAGGCCGCCGCGAACGCCGAGTTGGCGCTGACCGTACTGCGCGGAATCGGCGGCGACTGGCGACGCGGCAACGTGCTCACCGTGCTCGGCCGGGCCCTCAGCGGCATCGGCCAGATCGGCCGTGCGCAGGTCTGCTGGCGCGAAGCCCTGGACATCTACGAGGGGTTGGGCGCACCGGAGGCCGACGAGGTGCGCTCCCTTCTGAAACCGCTCGCCGTCGCCTGAGACCGCGCGCCTGCGCGTTCATCGTTCGTTTATCGCCAACCGGCACTCTCAGGTTGTCGATCCGGCGCGTCGGGGGGCAGGCGGGACGACATACGGCCACACCTCTAAGGTGAACCGGCCCAGAAGTGCCCGTCCGGCGATCCTCGGGGGAGTTGCCGGGCGGGCCCTTCCCGACTACCGCAACAGCAACAGCAACGATCAGAACTGCCAGGGGAGCCAGTCATGAGTGACGACCTCAGCACCGACAACGTCCACGCCACCGGCGAGCCGACGGTCACCACGGACAACGTCCACGCCACGGACGAGCCGCTTACGGGCAAGAACCCGATCGCCCTCGGCGACGACACCGGCGACGCGTCCACGGACAACGTCCACGCCACGGACGAGCCTGCCTGACCAGAGCCACACCACACGGGGATCGACCGCGGCGGCGCGGAGGGGGAGCCGCCGCGGTCGCCGTGTGTCCGGGGGCCTCGCACGCAGTTCAGGCCGATAGTCGGCGCGCGTGAACGGCAAGGACGGTGGTACGCGCGGACGCTGCGGATTCCGCACTCGCCTCAGAGCGCTCAGATGTCGTCCGGCAGCAGTCGGAACGCCGCCTCCCCGGTGAGCGGGCGCATCATGCGGAAGTGGCGGTCGGTGGTGAAGATGTCGGCGGTCTGGAAGGCCGCGGCCAGGACCACGTTCATCGCATCCGCGAGCCCGACCCCCTCACCACCCCCAGCGTCTTCATAGCCGCGCATCACAGCCATCGCGCCCCGCAGGTGCGGCACGGACTCCGGGATCTCGAAGCGCCTGGCCTCCACCTGACCAGCGATGAAGTCCAGGGCATTCATCGATGCCCTCGGCCCCACCCGCTCCGTGAGCAGGTAGTCGAGTTCGGTGAGGACCATCGGCGAGACGACGAGATGCCCGACACGGGCGAGCGCCGCTCGGTGCGCTTCATGACGCGGGTCCTTGGGCGTGAACAGGCGATAGAGCGCGTTGGTGTCGGCGACGGCCACGGGAATCGCGGGCACTGGAACCTCAGCCATCGGTCGCGCCCATTCCCCGCAGAGTCTCGTCGATCTCGTCGTCGCCGAGGGCCGGCCCTCCCAAGTCGGGGAGGTCGAGCAAGCCCATCTCATCGGTCCTGAAGGCGTACACGGGCCGCCCGGCACGAATCCTGTCGCGCGCTCCATGAGGAACGATGTCCCCTATCGGCACGCCGTCCTTGGTGATGGTGACGGTCTCCCCCGCCTCGACCCGGGCCATCACCCGCGACGTCTGCTGGTTGAGTTCCCTGAGCGGAATTTCCCTGTTACTCCCCATATACGCAAGTGTACTACGCGTTCTACACCTCCCCCGGGACGTGCCGCGCCCGCCCCCGGGCTCTCCTCCACGGCCCTCACCCCCCTCGCAGCTCCCCCTTCACCACCTTCCCGCTCGCGTTCCGGGGCAGGGTGCTGACGAACTCGACCGTGCGGGGGACCTTGTAGTTGGCCATTTCGCGGCGGGACCAGGTGATCAGGTCGTCGGCCGTGAGGTCGGAGTGCGGGCGGCGGACGACGTAGGCCCTGCCGACCTCGCCCAGCCGGGTGTCGGGTACGCCGACGACCGCCACGTCGGCGACATCGGGGTGCAGGCCGAGCAACTGCTCGATCTCCGCGGGGTAGGCGTTGAAGCCGCCGACGATGAACATGTCCTTGATCCGGTCGGTGATGCGGAGGTTGCCCTCGGCGTCGAGCACGCCCACGTCGCCGGTACGCAGCCAGCCGTCCGGGGCCAGGACCTCCGCCGTGGCCGCCGCGTCCTCGAAGTAGCCGCTCATCACGTTGAACCCGCGGACCAGGACCTCGCCGGGAGAGCCGGGGGCCGCCGGTGCTCCCGAGGCGTCCACCACCCGCACCTCGGTGTCCGGGATCGCCCGGCCCGAGGTCGAGGCGATCACCGCCGGCGGGTCCCCCCTGCGGCACATCGTGACGATGCCGCTCGCCTCGGAGAGCCCGTACGCCGTGAGGACCGTGTCCACGCCGAGTTCCGTGCGCAGGCGTTCGACCAGGCGCAGCGGGACCACCGCGGCGCCCGTCACCACCAGCCGCAGCGCGGAGAGGTCGTACGCGTCACGGGAGGGGTGGTCGAGGAGGGACTGGTGGAGGGTGGGCGGGCCGGGGAGGACGGAGACGCGTTCCGCGGCGACGTTCGCGAGCACCGTGTCCACGTCGAACACCGGCTGCGGCACCATCGTCGCCCCGCGCATCAGACAGGCGATGATCCCGGCCTTGTAGCCGAAGGTGTGGAAGAAGGGGTTCACGATCAGATAGCGGTCGCCCTCGCGCAGACCGGCGAGGTCGCTCCAGATCTCGTAGCCGCGCAGTGTCTGCGCGTGGGTGATCAGGGCCCCCTTCGGGCGGCCCGTGGTGCCCGAGGTGAAGATGATGTCCGAGGGGGAGGCGCCGGACACGGCCGCCCCCCGACGGCGTACCTCGTCCCGTCCCACACCCTCCCCGTCCGCCAGGAAGTCCTTCCAGGTGCGGAAGTCGGCGGGGGCGTCGTCCGCGAGGACCACCACCTGTTCCAGGTGCGGGAGGCCGGGGAGCGGGCCGGTTCCGGAGCCGCCGTCGGGGCCGGTGTCCGGCCCGGCGCCGGGGCCCGTCCCCCGGGGTTCGCCGGCCGCCCGGCGCAGTGCCGCCACGTACGAGGTGCCGAGGAACGTTCCCGTCACGAACAGCAGCCGCGCCCGGCTCCGGGCCAGTACGTACGCCGCCTCGGCGCCCTTGAAACGGGTGTTGAGGGGGACGAGGACCGCGCCCGCGGACACCGCGCCGAGCGCGGAGACGATCCAGTCGAGGGTGTTCGGGGCCCAGACGGCGACGCGGTCCCCGACCCGCACCCCGCTCGCCACGCAGGCCGCCGCGGCCCGCTCCACGCGGGCCCCCAACTCCTCGTAGGAGATGCGCGTCCGGCCCTCGACGACCGCCTCCCGGTCCGCGAAACGGGCCGCCGCCGACCGTACAAGACCCGGGACACCGCCCCACTCCAGGTCACCGCGCATCGCGCACCTCCCGCCCGAGCACCACTAGCTGACTGACCGTCAGATTAGCTGTAGCCTGACGGCCTGTCAGCAGCCGGGACCGTGTGCGGAGGTCACCCATGCCAGGGATCAAGGACGCCACAGCCGTCGTCGGAATCGGACAGACCCCGTTCGCCAAGCAACTCCCCGAGTCCGAGAAGGCCTTGGCCTGCCGGGCGATCCTCGCCGCCCTCGACGACGCCGGTATCGCGCCCGCCGAGGTCGACGGGCTCGCCTCGTACACCATGGAGGAGACCGACGAGGTGGAGGTCGCCAAGGCGGTCGGGCTCGGCGACCTCACCTTCTTCAGCAAGGTCGGTTACGGAGGCGGCGGTTCCTGCGCCACCGTCGCGCATCTCGCCGCCGCCGTCGCCACCGGCCAGGCGACGGTGGGCGTTGCCTGGCGCTCCCGCAAGCGGGGCAGCGGGCCGCGCCCCTGGAAGAACACGGCCGTCCAGCTCCCCACCCCGGCCCAGTGGACCCGGCCCTTCGGACTGCTGCGGCCCGCCGACGAGATCGGGATGCTCGCGCGCCGCTACATGCACGAGTACGGGGCGACCCGCGACCACCTGTTCAACGTGGCACTGGCCTGCCGTAACCGGGCCAACCAGAACCCGGCCGCGATGATGTACGAACGCCCGCTGACCCGCGAGATGTACATGACCTCCCGCTGGATCAGCGAGCCCCTCTGCCTCTTCGACAACTGCCTGGAGACGGACGGCGCGCTGGCCTGCGTGATCGTCTCCGCCGAGCGGGCCCGCGACTGCCGGCAGCGGCCCGTGTACGTCCACTCCGCCGCGCAGGGCCTGCCCGCCCAGCACCACGGCATGGTCAACTACTGGAACGACGACCCGCTCACCGGCCCCGCCTGGACCGCCGCCCGGCACCTGTGGAAGCACGCCGAGTTCACACCCGAGGACGTGGACGTGGCGCAGATCTACGACGCGTTCACCCCGCTCATCCCCCTCTCGCTGGAGGGATACGGCTTCTGCGGGCGCGGCGAGGGCGCGGCCTTCACCGAGGGCGGGGCGCTGGAGATCGGCGGACGGCTGCCCGTCAACACCGGGGGCGGCGGGCTCAGCGAGGCCTACGTCCACGGTTTCAACCTCATCAACGAGGGCGTGAAGCAGTTGCGGGGCACGAGTACGGCGCAGGTGCCGGGGGCGGCCACCTGCCTGGTCACAGCGGGGGAAGGGGTCCCCACCTCCGCGCTGCTGCTGAGGAGTTGAGGAGCCGACATGGCCGAGACCGCCGACACCGCCGACATCGCCGAGACAGCCGGGCGGGCCCCGGCGAACGGGCCCGACGAGTCCCTGCTGTCCCCCGTCCCCGACGACGACGGGACACCCTTCTGGCAGTACGCCGCCCGGGGCGAACTGCGCGTCCAGTCCTGCGCCGAGTGCGGCGAACTCCGCTTCCCGCCCCGCCCCTGCTGCCCGCAGTGCCGGTCGTTCGCCGACGAGTGGCGCCGGATGAGCGGGCGCGGCCGGATCTGGTCGTACGTCGTGCCGCATCCGCCGCTCCTGCCCGCCTACGCGGCGCTGGCGCCGTACAACGCGATCGTGGTGGAGCTGGCGGACGCGCCGCGGATACGGCTGGTCGGAAATCTGGTGAGCGGGCCGGACGAGCCCCTCGACTCCGTCCCGCCGGAACGGATCCGGATCGGCGCCCGGGTCCAGGCGGTGTTCACCGAGGTGAACGGCGTCACGGTCCCGCGCTGGGTCCTGGAGCGCGCGTGAACGGGGGCGGGGCGGGAGCTACGGCAAGTGCGGGAGGCACGGAAGGTACGGGAGGCACGGGAAACGCGGGAGGTACGGGGCTGGCGGTGAGGGTCGACAAGGGTGCCGGGGTCGCCGTGCTCACCCTCGACCGGCCGGACCGGCTCAACGCCATCGACCTCGGGACGGCGGCCGAACTGATCTCCGCCTGGCGCGAGTTCCGGTTCGACGACACCGTGCGGGCGATCGTCGTCACCGGGGCGGGCGGGCGTGCCTTCTGCACCGGGATCGACCGGGGCGCCGAGGTGCCGCAGCCCGGCTCCCCGTACATGGTGGACGATCCGCTCGCCACGATCGGGCCGAAGGCGAACGGCCTGTGGAAGCCGGTGATCGCCGCCGTGAACGGGATCGCCTGCGGCGGGGCCTTCTACCTGCTGGGCGAGTCGGAGTTCGTCGTGGCCGACGAGGAGGCGACGTTCTTCGATCCGCACACGACGTACGGGATGGTCAGCGCGTACGAGTCCGTCTATCTCGCGCAGCGGATGCCGTTCGGGGAGGTGGCGCGGATGGCCCTGATGGGCACCGCCGAGCGGATCTCCGCGCGGCGCGCGTACGAGGTCGGCCTGGTCTCCGAAGTCACCCCGCCGGGCGGGGCGTTGGCGGCGGCCGTCGGATGCGCGACGGTCATCGCGTCCTACCCGGCCGAAGCCGTCCAGGGGACCGTACGGGCGCTGTGGCAGGCGCAGGAGGCCACCCGCGCGGCAGCCCTCGCGCACGCCCCGCAGCTCGTCTCCCTCGGCAACCTGCCGGACGAGCGGCAGGCGGAGCTGTTCGCCGCGCGGCGACCGGGCGGATTCCGGACGCGGTGAGCCCCGCGGGCCGTCAACGCACGGCCTCGGCCTTTGGATCGACCTCGCAGTGATCGATCCGGTCCACGGCCCCCGTGCCGGCAGCGGCCACCCGGACGGTCGCCTTGCCTTTCGCGGGCACCGACACCTGGCTGGTGGCGTCGGTCATGGTGAAGTCGGCGCTGTCCTTGAAGCCGACCTTCACGGTGAAGAGGACCTCGCGCCCGTTCGGATTCCTGACCTCGACGGTCGTGTACGGGTCCTCCTGGCTCGCGCAGTGCACCAGCACCGCGGTCCCGTCCTTCAGAGACCGGGCGGTGCCGGAGGAGGTCGTCGTGGGGGTGGAACGGTAGGTGGGCCGCGAGCGGTACGTACCGCCGCTGCTGCCACTGGTACTCGTACCGGAGCCGTACGCGTCATCGCCGGGCGAACGGGACGAGCTGCCGTACGGGTCGCTGCTGGACGAACCGCTGCCGTACGAGCCGCCGCCACCCGACGTCGTCGACGACGAACTGTCGTGGTCCTGGCGGGAGCTGCTGCAACCGCCTCCGCCACCGCCGTAGTGACTGCGGCTGCGGTGGCCGCGGCCCGACGAGAAGCCCGTCAGGGCCAGCACCACCATCGCCGACACCACTGTGAATCTGAGCCTGCGCCCCCACGTGTACATGCCGTCACCCTACCCACGGCCGCCGCACCCGCCCCGGCGAGGGCCGAGCGGCCCGCCTCACGTCGTGCGGGCCGTCCCGGTTCCCTTCTCCGCGTCCAGCGCGTACACGCAGCGGTCCTTGCTGCACGCGTACACGACCCCGTCCTTGACCACGGGCGCCCCGGTGATCTCGCCGCCGGTGGCCAGCTTCCAGCGCAGGCGCCCGTCGTCGGCCTTCAGCGTGTACAGGAGATGGTCCGTGGAGCCGAAGTGGATACGGCCCTCGGCCACCGCCGGTGCTCCGACCAGGTCGCCCCCGGCCTGGAAGCGCCACTTCGGGGTGCCGGTGACGGCGTCCAGCGTGTACAGACCCTTGCCGCTGCCGACATGGACGTGTCCGGCGGCGACGAGAACCGGCTCGGTGGAGGCGCGGGACTCGGTGGCGATGCGCCAGCGGTCGCGGCCGTCGGTCGCGTCGAGGGCGTACACCGTGCCGAGGTAGTCGGCGAGGTAGACACCGCCGCCCGTCACCGCCGGGCCCGGGGCGAAGGTGGGCGCGCAGAGGAAGACGGCCGGGGCCTCGAAGTGCCAGCGGACGTGACCGCTCGCCACGTCCACGGCGAGGACGCGGGTGCCGGCGGAGATGTAGGCACAGCCGTCGGGCGCGTGGGTGATGCGGACCGGTACACCGCCGCAGGAGGCCGTGTCGCCGATCGGGTACGACCAGCGCTCGTCGCCCGTACGGGCCTCCAGCGCGCGCAGCCGGGCGTCCTTCCAGACGTACACCGTGCCGTCGTGGATCGCCGGACCGGACTCCGGGGACTCGAAGTCCGTCTGGGCGCCGTTGATCTCCCAGAGCTTCTGGCCGTTCGAGGCCTCCCAGGCCTGGATGCCGCCGCCGCGCGTGCCGGTGACGACCGTTCCGCGGTCGGCCTGAAGGGAGTAGACCCAGGCGTCCGTGGACAGGCGCCAGAGATCCGCGCCCTCCCGGGCTTCGAGCGCGAACAGCGTCGGCCCGTCGGACGCGTGGATACGGCCGTCCGCCACGGCCATCGACCAGGCCACGTCACGGGTCTTGAAACGGCGGCGGCCGGTCGCGACGTCGAGGGCGTGGACTTCGAAGGAGGTGACGTAGACGAGGTCGTCGGCGACCGAGGGAGTGCCCCAGACGTCGTTCGACATACGGAAGCGCCAGGGGCGCCAGCCGGCCGAGGCGTCGGGCGTGGGGGGCGGGACCGTGGCCACGGGCGCCGGTTCGGCGCCGTTCAGGCCGATGCGCGGCCGGGACCAGGACGCGGCGAGCCCGGCCTCCGGCGGCGGCGCCTTCACGGCCGCCGCACGGGCGTCCAGGACGCGCGGGCCGGGGCCGATGGGCACCGGGGCGCCCGCGAGGCGCACCGGGCCGGTGTCGGGCGCCCCCACGGGCACCGGGGCGTGCGAAGGGGGCGGAGGGAGCATCGGGCGGCCCCCGCCACTGCGTCCGCTCCCCCCGGTCGGCGGCTTGACCGGCGGACGGCCGCCGCGGCGCGTCTCGATCAGGCCCACCGCCCGCTCGGGCAGCCAGGCCGACGCCGTACCGCTGTCGTCGGAGCCGGAGCCGAAGAGGTGGGGCGCGAGCTGGGCCTGGAGGTCGGCGGGGTTGGGGCGGGCCGTGGCGTCCATCTGCATGCAGGACTCGATGAGCGGGCGCAGCTCGTCGGGGAGGCCTTCGAGGTCCGGGCCCTCGCGGAGCAGCATGAAGACCGTCTCGACCGGGTTGGCACCGTGGAAGGGGGCGTGTCCGGTGGCCGCGAAGACCAGCATCGAGCCGAGCGAGAAGACATCGCTCGCGCCGGTCACACTGCGCGAGTCCTTCGCCTGCTCGGGCGACATGTAGGCGGGCGTTCCGACGGCGACGTTGGTCATGGTCAGGCGGGTGTTCGAGACGCCGGACGCGATGCCGAAGTCGATCACGCGCGGCCCGTCCTCGACCACCAGCACGTTCGAGGGCTTCAGGTCGCGGTGGACGAGTCCCGCACCGTGGATCGACTGGAGCGCCTCCGCGACACCCGCGGCCAGCCAGCGCACCGCCTGGGCCGGGAGCGGCCCGCACTCATTCACTATTTCCTCTAGCGAGGGCGCGGGCACGTAGGCGGTGGCCAGCCACGGCACCGCGGCACGGGCGTCGGCGTCGACCACGGCGGCCGTGTAGAAACCCGAGACGGCTCGGGCCGCCTCGACCTCACGGGAGAAGCGGACCCGGAACAACTGGTCCTCGGCGAGCTCCGTCCGGACCGTCTTGATCGCCACGCGACGGCCGGAAGCCGAGCGCGCGAGATAGACCAGCCCCATGCCGCCGGCACCCAGCCGTCCCAGCACCTCGAACGGCCCGATCCGCCGCGGATCGTGCTGCGTCAGCTGATCCACCACTTGCCTGCCACCTCCCCGTACGGGTCGCGTCATCCACGTATGAACGCGGCCCAGTGCAGCGTCTCACCACCGCACCGCCATGGCGGCACGCACCCCGATTCTTCCTGGCCGAGCCGCCGGTTGCGAACCCGGGGGCGGATCGGGGTGTCTCGTGACAAAACCACCACCCCGGCGGAAGCGCGGCCGCCGGGGCGCGACGGTCCGGGACCGAAATGCGCCCCTCACCCCAGAAGTACCCCGCCCCTCACCCCGGAAGTGCCGTCCCTCACGTCGAAATGCCGCGCCCGTCCCGCAGAACCGTTTCGCGCTGTGCCGTTGAAACCGTGCCGACGGTGGGACGCCGTCATCTCCGAGCCGATGTCACGGCCTGGCGAAGCACCTTCACCGTTCAAGTACCGCGAAGGACGCACCCTGGTTGTCCGTGACGACGGCCACCCGCCCGTACGACGTGTCGAAGGGTGTCACCTGGACCCGGCCACCGAGGCGGTTCACCGTCCCGAGTGTCTCCTCGCAGTCCTCCACGCCGAAATGGACCAGGAAATGGGGCGGCATCTCGGCCGGAAAGACGCCCTCCACGGGGACGCGGCCGAAATCGGGTGTCGCGTCGGGCCCGAACAACGCGTCGTGGAACAGGGCGCCGTAGAACCGGTCGACGGTCGCGGTGTCCCGCGCGTACAGCTCGGCCCAGCAGAAGGTGCGCCGCTCGTGGCGCTTGGCGAAGCCGGCATGACTGCCCGGCTGCCACAGGCCGAAGACGGCGCCCTCCGGGTCGGTGGCGAGGGCGGCGGTGCCCAGCTCGCCCCTCGCTCCGGCCGCGGTGGGCGCGGTGATGATGTGGCCGCCGGCCTCCGCGATGCGCCGGGTGAGCGCCACGGCGTCCGGCGTCGCGAAGTAGACCGTCCACACGGTGGGCATCCGCCCGTCCAGCTTGGGCGTGAGCGCCGCGACCGGCTCGCCGTCCAGCTCGGCCCGGACCGACGGCCCGGACTCCTCGGGGAACGTCCAGCCGAAGAGCCCGCCGTAGAAGCGCTTGCCCGCCTCCACGTCGGCGAGCTGTGCGTCGACCCAGCAGGGCACGCCCTCGGAGAACTCGGCGACAACGGCTGATTCGGCCATGCGGCCAAGCTAACGGCCGTTTCCGCATCCCGCAGGGCGTGCGCACCTGCTCCGGTGACGTCCCGTCCCTGCTCACGGGCCCCGCGCGGGGAAAAAGCGCCCTCTTGTCGGGAGCCTCACGGGAACGGTCCGCACCCGTGAAGAAGGGCCGCACCCCATTTGCAGTCGGCCGAATCGCGCTCCGATCACCCCTCGGTAAGCTGACGGCATGACAGGACAAGTGCGTACCGTCGACGGCCGCGTGGCCGGACGGCGTGGGCAGGCGACCCGGCAGAAGCTGCTCGACTGCCTCAGCGAGATGCTCAGCTCCTCGCCCTACCGGGATGTCAAAGTCATTGACGTCGCCCGGAAGGCAGGCACTTCACCGGCTACCTTCTACCAGTACTTCCCGGACGTCGAAGGCGCCGTCCTGGAGATCGCCGAGCAAATGGCCGCCGAGGGCGCTGGGTTGACCCAGCTGCTCGAAGGACGTTCCTGGGTCGGCAAGGCCGGATGGCAGACCGCGCAGGAACTCGTCGAAGGGTTCCTGGAGTTCTGGCGCAAGAACGACGCGATCCTTCGAGTCGTCGATCTCGGTGCCGCCGAGGGCGACAAGCGGTTCTACAAGATCCGCATGAAGATCCTGAACTCCGTGAACAACTCCCTTACGGACTCGGTCTCCGACCTCCAGGCCAAGGGCAAGGTGGACAAGGACGTGAACCCGGCCGCGATGGCCGGTTCCCTCGTCGCCATGCTCGCCGCGGTCGCCTCGCACCAGAAGGGGTTCCAGACCTGGGGCGTCAAGCAGGCCGAACTCAAGCCCAATCTCGCGCTGTTGGTGTATCTGGGCGTGACCGGGAAGAAGCCGACCAAGTAGATTCCCGCACCTGAACGCCCCAGCTCCTGTCATGTGGGCGGCAGTTCATTCCGGACGACTCTCCGGTGGGCTGCCGCCCGCTGCGCTGTCCGGGCCGGCCGCACCCGCGGACGCCGGGCGCCGCACGATCCGGAAGAGCCGTATCTCCCGGTCCACCCGGGCCTGATAGGCGGCGTACGGCGGCCAGAACGCCAGAGCCGTCCGCCAGACCGCGGCCCGTTCCTCGCCCGTGAGGAGCCGGGCGGTCACGGGGATGTCCTCGCCCTTCCAGTTGATGACCGCGTCGGGACGGGCGAGCAGGTTCGCGGTCCAGGCCGGGTGGTCCGTACGGCCGAAGTTGGACCCGACGAGAATCCAGCCGGTCTCCGTCGCCCCACCCGCGGCCTCGCCCGGTACGGCGTCCGGGGCCGCACCCGCCGCCGGGCGCTCCGGCATGCACGCCAGCGGGGTGCGGCGCTCCAGACCGCTCCTGGCGCCGCGTGCGGTGAGCACGAGCCCCGGCAGCATCTGGGCACTGAGCAGCACCCTGCCGCGCGTCAGCCGGTGCACGGCGCGGTCGAGGGCCGGGACGAGGTGTGGGGCCACCTTGGCGAACATCCGGGTCGAGGAGACCTTCTGGACCAGCCGCACACCCGGCATCCTTCTCGCCCCCGTGCCGGTACCGGCAGTCCCCGTCCTCCCGCCGGCGCCGGATCCCGTACCGCTCTCCGTGCCGCCCCCCTCGCGCGAACGCCCGGCCGCCGCCATCAGACCGTCACCTCTCCGCCGTCGAAGAGCCGCGCGGTGTCGGCGGCGTGCGCGCGCAGCCGGTGCACGGGGCCGAAGAGCAGTTCGTCGCCGGACGCCCGCTTGAAGTAGAGATGGGCGTCGTGCTCCCAGGTGAAGCCGATGCCGCCGTGCAGTTGGATGCCCTCGGAGGCGGCGGTGCGCAGCGACTCCAGCGCCTGCGCCAGCGCGAGGCCGCCCACGCGTTCGCCGCCCGTCCCGGCGGCCCAGGCCGCGTAGTACGCCGCCGAGCGCGCCGCCCGCACACCCACGTACACATCCGCGAGCCGGTGCTTGACCGCCTGGAAGGAGCCGATCGCCCGCCCGAACTGCTCACGCCTGCGCACGTATTCGACGGTCCGTTCCAGCGCGCGGTCGGCGGCGCCCACGGCTTCCACGGCGAGGACGGCGGCGGCGGTGTCCCCGACGTCGGCCAGCGCGGCGGGCACGTCGGTCCGCTCCTCGCCCAGCAACTCGGCTCCCACGTCACGCAGTTCGATCCGGGCCTGGGGGCGCGTCGCGTCCAAGGACGTCTGCCGCGCGCGTACGAGCCCGTCGGCCCCGGCTCTCACCAGGAACAGCATCGTCCGCGACCGCGCGAACCCGCCGGTGTGGGCGGCCACCACCAGCAGTCCGGCGCTGTGCCCGTCGAGCACCTGCGCGGCCTGCCCGTAGAGCCGCCACCCGCCATCCGCCCGGCGCGCCTGGACGCCTCCGGCGCGTCCACCACCGGCCCAGTCGCCGCGGTTGTCGCCGACCAGCCCGAGGGCGGTGGCCAGGCCCGCGCCGGGGACCGCGAGGGCGGCGGTCAGCGCGCCGGAGGCCAGCGGCGGCAGCAAGGCCGAGCGCTGGGCCGCGGAACCGAGGGCCAGGATCAGCGGGGCGGCGAGGACGGCGGTGGACAGCAGCGGCGAAGGGGCGAGCGAGCGGCCCGGCTCCTCGCAGGCCAGAGCGAGTTCGGTCACCGAGCAGCCGACACCGCCGTACTCCTCGGGGAGGGCCAGTCCGGGCAGCCCGAGCTGTTGCGCGAGCGCCTCCCAGAGCGCCGCGTCATAGCCCGCGGGGGTCCGCTCGGCGGCCCTCAGCTCCTCCGGGCCGCACCGCTTCACCAGCAGCTCCCGCAGCGCGCGGCGGATCTCCTCCTGCTCCGCGGTGAGATGGGCATCCATGGGCGGGCTCCTCCCTCGTCGGGCGGTGGACGGCCGGGCGCGGACGGCCGGGGCGCAAAGCGTTGGGCGCGAACGGTTGGGCGCGAGACACCGGGCGGCCGGACAGCCGGGCGGTGCCCGTGATCTGACGGGCCGTCATGTTAGGTCGACGGGTTCCAGATGCACAGGGGTGCGACCACCTCCCGGTGGGGCGGTTATCTGATGTACCGTCAGATTCATGACGCATGCCACCCCGGGCCACGGCCGTCGAAAGGTCGCCGTCGTCGGCGTGTCCCTGTCCGACTGCGGCCGCGTGGACGAGACGACCCCGTACGCGCTGCACGCCCAGGCCGCGCGCCGCGCGCTGGCCGACTCCGGTCTGGACCGCTCGGTGATCGACGGCTTCGCGTCGGCGGGACTCGGCACGCTCGCTCCCGTCGAAGTGGCCGAATACCTGGGCCTTCGGCCCACCTGGGTCGACTCGACCTCCGTCGGCGGCTCCACCTGGGAGGTCATGGCCGCCCACGCGGCCGACGCCATCGCGGCGGGCCACGCCGAGGCCGTCCTGCTCGTCTACGGCTCCACGGCCCGCGCCGACATCAGGGCGGGCCGCCGCACCGGCAACCTGTCCTTCGGCGCCCGGGGCCCGCTCCAGTTCGAGGTCCCGTACGGCCACACGCTCGTCGCCAAGTACGCGATGGCCGCGCGCCGCCACATGCACACGTACGGCACCACGCTCGAACAGCTCGCCTCGGTGGCCGTCCAGGCCCGCGCGAACGCCGCCCACAACCCGGAGGCGATGTTCCGCGACCCGGTCACGGTCGACGACGTCCTGTCGGGGCCGATGATCGCGGACCCCTTCACCAAGCTGCACTGCTGCATCCGCTCCGACGGCGGCGCGGCGGTGCTGCTGGCGGCCGAGGAGTACGTAAGCGACTGCCGTACGGCCCCGGTGTGGGTGCTCGGCACCGGCGAGCACGTCTCCCACACCACCATGTCCGAGTGGGCGGACTTCACCGTCTCCCCGGCGGCGGTGAGCGGCCGGCTCGCCTTCGAACGCGCCGGGATCCGTCCGGACGAGATCGACTTCGCCGAGATCTACGACGCCTTCACCTACATGACCCTGGTGACCCTGGAGGACCTCGGCTTCTGCGCCAAGGGCGAGGGCGGCGCCTTCGTGGACGCCGCGAAGGGGCGGCTGCTGGTGGGCGGGGAACTGCCGGTGAACACCGACGGGGGCGGCCTGTCGGCCCAGCATCCGGGAATGCGGGGCCTGTTCCTGCTGGTGGAGGCCGTACGGCAGCTCCGGGGCGAGGTGCCGGAGGAACGACAGGTACGGCGCCCGGACGGAGAACTGCCCCGCCTGGCCGTGGCGTCCGGCACCGGCGGCTGGTTCTGCTCGTCCGGGACGGTGGTGCTGGGGCGGTAGCGCCGCGGGTGCGGCGGCCGGCCGGTCAGGGCAGGACGGTGACGGCGGCGGTGTCGTTGCCGGGGTTCGCGTCGCGGCGGCCGGTCGACGGCGAGGAGTCCTGGAGGGTCACGCTGCCCTCCCCCGGACCGTCGAGGCGCAGGGTGAACTCGAAGTCGCTGCTCTCACCCGGACCCAGCTCCTCCAGCCGGCAGCTGTACGTCCCGTGGACGGAGTCGCAGCGCGGCCCGTAGGTGTCCTCGTCGATCTCCTCCATGGGTTCCTTCAGCACGGCACCGGGCGGCGGGGTGAACACCAGTCTCGTGCCGGAGCCGGGGTTGCCGGGCCCGTTGTTGCGGACCTTCAGCCGCAGCGAACGCTCCGTACCGGGGCCGCCGTGCAGTTCGACGCCGAAGACCTCGTAGTCGGCGTGGATGTCCAGGCGTACATCGGTGACGGCCTTCCCCTCGGCGAAGGTGCCGTCCGAGTCGCGTGCGGCCTCGGTCTTCAGCACCGGGCCGTCGCCGTGGTCGCCGCCCGGCGGCATCGCGTCGTCCTTGCCGGGCCCCGAGTCGAGCGGCCAGGCGTCCTGGCTGAACGAGGTGTACGTCCGTGTCTTCGACGCGAGCAGGCGCAGCGCGGGGCGCAGGACGACGGCCCCGCCCGGCGGTATACGTAACCCGGGGAAGAGGCAGACGGCCGTGTGACCCCGACTCTGAGGTGGGTAGAGGCAGTTGGCGTACCGCTGCCGGAAGTCCAGGGAGCCGGCGTCGAGTTTCAGGGCGAGCCCCTTCACCGGGACCTCGCCGTCGTTGCGGACGACGAGCGGGACGGTGACGTCGGTACCCGGACGGACATCATCGATGACCTTGAGGGTCCGCACCTTCACCACCGGCTCGCCGACCACGACCCGGGTACTGGCCGTCAGCTTCTTCCCGTCCTTCGTCGTGAAGGTGAAGCGGACGACTCCCGTGTCACCGGGGCGGCTGCCCTTCGCGGCGACCGGGTACACGCGATCCAGGTCGGACCAGCTGTCGTAGCGGCCCCCGACCCGGCAGGTGACCCGCACTGTGCCGCCGCACCGGGGACCGGCCTTGTGCAGGCCCACGATCTTGAGCCGCACGACACTCTCGGACCCGCGCACGTCGACGGTCAGCCGGTGGTCCTGCGCCGGAAGGATACGGCTCGCCCCGATGTCCTCGGCCAGCAGATGGAACCGCGTCTTGATCTTGGATCCGACCTTGTCTCCTCGCGGGCGCAGATAGAAGACCCCGGGGGCGGTGACCGAGGACTTCTGTACGGTGCCGGGGCCGGAATCGCACGCGGCAAGCGGAAGCAGGAGCAGCAGCACGGCACCGGGAACGGCGACACCGGTCCGACGCCGCACCGGACGGCGAAGGTGGCCCCGGTGGTGGGGGCGGGGATCGTGGTCGTTTCGAGGCACTCTGCCGCCTTCGTTGATGCCATGGCCCGACGTGATACGGGCGAGTCCGGTGGTGTGCACGGTAGTCCCGCTCCTCCGGGCGATACTCGGGTGCATGGGAACGGATCTGCACGAGGTGCTGAGGTCGCTGCGGGTGTGGGACGTCGAGCTGCCGGCCTTCGACCCGGTGGCCGCGCCCGCCGAACCACTGGCGCTGTTCACGGAGTGGTTCACGCAGGCCGTGGCGGCGGGGCAGACCGAGCCGCACACGATGTCGCTGGCGACGACGGACGAGGAGGGCCTGCCCGACGTCCGGATCGTGATGCTGCACGGCGCGGACGCGGACGGCTGGGCCTTCGCCAGCCACGCCACCAGCCGCAAGGGACGGCAGCTCGCCGCCCGTCCGTACGCGGCGCTCGACTTCTACTGGCCCGTCCAAGGCCGTCAGATCAGGGTGCGCGGCCCGGTCGTGGTCGCACCGCCCGAGGAGAGCCAGGCGGACCTGCACGCCCGGTCCACGGGTGCCCTGGCCGCCGCGCTGGTGGGCCACCAGAGCGAAGTCCTGCCCTCCCTGGCCGAGTTGGACCGGGCTTCGGACGCGGCCTGGGAACAGGCCGAGAACGCCCCGCGCTCCCCCGCCCCCACCTGGACCCTCTACCGCCTCCGCCCGGACGAGGTGGAGTTCTTCCAGGGCGACGCCCGCCGACGCCACGCCCGGCTCGTCTACCGCCGCGCGGAGACCGGCTGGACCACGCAGTTGCTGTGGCCGTGAGGCCGACGGCCACGGCTCGGCTACGGCCGCAGCCACCCTCGCGGTCGCGGTCGCAGCCGCAACCGTCGTAGCGGTCACGCTCAGGGACAGGGACAGGGACAGGGACAGGGACACGGTCATCTGAAGTCGTACGTTGCGAAATCGGAGACCGGGCGGTAACCGATGCGCTGGTACAGGCTGTTGCTGGTCGGATTGGCGAGGTCGGTGAAGAGCAGCACCGCCTGGACACCGGTGGCGACGGCGGCGCGGCTCACCTCCGCGGTGACGGCACCGGCGTAGCCGCGGCCGCGCAGAGGGGCCGGGGTGTAGACGGGGCCGACGCGGACCTGTCCGGCGACCGGGGGTGTCGTGCCGGCCATGGCGACGGGGGTGCCGTCGGGGGTCTCCCAGAAGGTGGCACCGCCGTAGGAGATCCGGTCGTCCGCCCAGCCACCGCCGTCGCGGTACCCGCCCTCGCCGATCGCCTCGGCGAACTCCGTGTACCAGCGAGCGAGCAGCTCCCGGTCGGCCTCGCCCGCGACCCTGGCCCGGCCGGGCGGCGCGGGCTCGGGCACCGCCAGGTCGCCGAGCCCGTACAGCCGCTCGCTCCGCCGGAGCTCGGCCGTCGATCCGGTCCGCCGCCGCCAGGCCTCGGCGAAGGCCAAGGCGGTGTCCGTGTCGGCCGTGACACCGGGCACCTCGATCTCCGCGTCCGCGAGCAGCGCGGCGAGCGTGTCCGCTCCGCGCTCGTCGAGCGACGTGAGGTTCAGCCGGTACGGCGGCGTACGGAAGAAGGCCGCCCCGACCGCCCCGTCCCGTTCCAGGGCTCCGAAGAGCGGTGCGCTCTCCCCGAACCGGTCGGTTCCCCGCCTTCGCAGCCCGTCCGTCACGGTCAGCGCGACGGTGTGCCGCGCGGGCCGCGACCGGAGGAAGTCCCCGGCCCGGCCGAGGAACGCGTCGAGGTCATACGTGAGCTGCCAGTCGTACGCCACGGAGGTCATGTCCGATGATCCCGTGCGGCCGCCGGGCCGCGCCTCCGATTTTCCCGCCGCCCATGCCCGCTCCCGGGCCTCAGCGCGTCGGCGCGGGCTCCGGATCGGTCACCAGCCGTCCGTGCAGGTGTACGTCACGGAACGCGTCGTGGCGCCCCGCCTCGAACATCGCGCCGCGCAGGGTCCCCTCGTACCGGAATCCGCAGCGTTCGGCGACGCGGCAGGACACCTCGTGGCCCACGGCGTGGCCGAGGTCGAGGCGGTGCAGGGCGAGATCGACGAAGGCGTAGCGGGCCGCGAGGGTCAGCGCGCGGGTGGCGACCTGGCGGCCGCGGGCCTCCGGGAGGACCCAGTAACCGACGCGGGCGCAGCTCATGACGTGGTCGATCTCGTTGACCCCGATGTGGCCCAGCGTCCCGTCGGTCTCCGCGTCGGTGACGCAGAAGGAGACCCCGGTGCCGCTCGTCGCGGCGGCGACGCGTCTGCCGAGCGCCTCACGCGCGGAGTCGATGTCCCGGACGAACTTGAGCGGGGTGTTCCAGCGCTGGAACTCGGGATCGGCCAGACCGTGCAGATACGCCGAGACATCGGCGTCGGACTCCGGGTCCCAGGGGCGCAGCCGCAGGCCGAGGCCTGCCAGCTCGGGGAAGGGATGGACGGCGAACTGCTCGTGGACGTCGGACATCCAGCCATTGAATCCCGTTCACGCCCACGGGTCACTCCCGAACGTCCGGGCTCACGGAAGAACCACCGGACCGGGTCGGTACCCGGCGCGTGGCGCGGGTCGGAACACGGGGACTCCCGCCCGGAACGCCACCTCCAGATCCATCCCGATCCGCAGCTCCGCCTCCTCGCACCCGACCACCTCGGTCATCATCCGGGGGCCCTCCGCCAGGTCCACGACGGCGGCGGCGTACGGCACCCGCCCGTCGAACGGAGGCAGGTCGTTGCGGTGGACGACGGACCAGGTGTAGAGCGTGGCGCGGCCGGTCGCGGGCCGCCAGCCCACGTCCTCGCTCCAGCAGTACGGGCAGAACTCCCGGGGGTAGTGGTGGACGCGGTCGCAGGCCGCGCAGTGCCGGATCAGCAACCGCCCCTGGGCCGCCGCGTCCCAGAACGGCCGGGTGAAGGCATCGGCCTCGGGCACGTCGAACCCGCCACCCGAACCGGCGGACCCCGGTGCTCCACCGGCCCGCGCGGTCCCGCTCACCGGAAGAGCCCCAGGGCGTGGTCCAGGGACCAGGTCTGCCAGGACATCGCGAACAGGGCGACGGCCGAGACCAGCGCCATCACGGCGTTCTGTCCCTGTTCCGCCCAGTCGTGGATCATCAGCGTGAAGTAGAGGACGTTGAGGAGCAGCCCTCCCACCAGGGCGACGGGCGTGAGCAGTCCGGCCACCAGCCCGAGCCCGAGGGCCAGCTCCGCGTACACGACGACGTACGCCATCACGCGTGGGCGCGGTGCGACGACCGCGTCGAAGCCGGACCGTACGGCGTTCCAGCGGTGCTTGGACGCGACATCCGCGGCCCACGCGATCCCGGTCCCCCGCTCGAACCAGCCCTTCCGGTCCTTGTGCCGCCAGCTCTCCAGCCACCACAGCCCGAGCCCGATACGGAGCACGGCCAGCCATTCCGCCCCGCCGAGCCAGATCGTGTCCATGGCCGAACCTCCCGCACCCGTACCGGATCTGACGAGCCGTCAGTTTCGTGCCCGCCAGTCTCGATGCGCCGGGCCGCCCGCGCAAGAGGCCGGGCCCGCCGACGAGGGTGCGCGACGACGAACGCCCACCGGCCACCCCCACCCACACCCCCTCCCCCACCCCTCCCGAGGGGGCGCGCGGGGCCGATTCCACGCTCCCCCAAAAGACGTACACCCCGGCGCTCACCTGCGACAACAGGGCGCTTTTCGCACGCCCCCATCACACTGAAGTGATCTACGCCACCAGTCGCACGCACTCCTCCCGCAGTCGTGACCACTTCGCAACCGATTCCGGTCTTGACCGAGACCTATCAAGGAAAGTCGTGATTACGCTCGCGCTATGGCCGACTCGACTGCTTCCACGACCCCCCGCACGGTGCCGTCCCACGAGGACCGCCCCGTGTACGTGATCGGGGGCGGCCCCGGGGGGCTCGCGGCGGCTCACGCGCTGCGCGCCCGGGGTGTACGAGCCGTCGTGCTGGAGAAGTCGGACCAGGTCGGCGCGTCCTGGCGACGCCACTACGACCGCCTGCACCTGCACACCACCCGGCGGCTGTCCGCGCTGCCCGGGCTGAAGATGCCGCGCTCGTTCGGCCGCTGGGTGTCGCGCGACAACGTGGTGCGCTATCTGGAGAAGTACGCCGAGCACCACGAGCTGGAGATCGTCACGGGCGTGGAGGTCTCGCGCGTCGAGCCCGCCCCGGGCGGCGACGGCTGGCTGCTGCACGCCACCGGCGGCCGTGAACTGACCGGCAGCGCGGTGGTCGTCGCGACCGGCTACAACCACACCCCACACATCCCCGACTGGTCCGGCCGCGACACGTACACCGGCAAGCTGCTGCACGCCGGCGAGTACCGCAGCCCGGCCCCCTACGCGGGCCGCGACGTCCTCGTCGTCGGCATCGGCAACACGGGTGCCGAGATCGCCGTGGACCTGGTCGAGGGCGGCGCCTCGCGCGTACGGCTGTCCGTACGCACCGCGCCGCACATCGTGCGCCGCTCGACGGCCGGCTGGGCCGCGCAGTTCACGGGCATCCTCGTACGGCGGCTGCCGGTGCGGCTCGTGGACGGGCTCGCCGGGCCGATGGCGCGGCTGAGCGTGCCCGATCTGGCGGCGCAGGGTCTGCCCCGCCCCGAAACCGGGCTGTACTCGCGCGTCAACGAGGGTTCCATCCCCGTCCAGGACGTCGGCCTGATCGCCGCCGTACGCAGGGGCGAGGTCGAGATCGTGGCCGCGGTGGACGGGTTCGAGGACGACAAGGCCGTCCTCGCCGACGGAAGCCGGATCGACCCGGACGTGGTCATCGCCGCCACGGGATACGTGCGAGCCCTGGAGGGCATGGTCGGCCACCTCGACGTGCTCGACGGTCGCGGACGCCCGGTCGTGCAGGGCGGCCACACCCCGGAGAACGCGCCCGGCCTGTACTTCACCGGCTTCACCAACCCCATCAGCGGCATGTTCCGCGAACTCGCCCTCGACGCCGAGAAGATCGCGAAGGCGGTCGCCCGCCACACGACCACCCCCCAGCCCACCCGCTGAGAAACCGACGACTCTCTCGCCCCCTCCGCCCCTACCCTCCCCCAAGGTCTCGGCTTCGCTCGACCAGGGGGGACCCCCACCACCCCTGGGGCTCCGCCCCAGACCCCGCTCCTCAAACGCCGCAGGGGCTGAAACTCCCCCGCACCCGAAGGCGGGCCGGTGGGACCGAAGTTCCCCCTCGCCCGGAAGATGGGTCGGAGGGCTCAAGCTTCCTTCCGCCCGGACGGCGGACCGGAGGGCTGATTGCTTCCCCGTCCGGGGAAGGAGCAGCCACGACGACGCACCCGTACCCGCACCCGGGAGCGCACGGAAGGGGCCGTGCCGGTACATCAAATGCCCGCAGGCCGGACGGATCGTCACCGCCGTCCACGTCGAAACGCCGATGGGATCCGTTCGGATGCGGGCGGATGTACCGGCACGGCCCCGACCCACCCACCGGACAGCACCCGAACCGCGGCAGACCGGACCCCCACCGGACGGAACCACGGTAGGCCGGACCCTCCGGCGGGTACCTAACAGAAGCCCACCCCTGCACAACGGTTCCTGACGCGACGTCAGTTGCGTAATCTGACACTGCGTCAGTTATCAGTTGGCTGTCACACAGGAGCGGGCGGACCGATGCTTGGATCAACCCACGGCACCCTCACCACCGACTCCCGCCGGGCCCGGGTCATCGCCTGCGGCGAGCAGCCCTCGCCGGTCGTGCACGGACGACCGGCCGAGGTGGACGACCTGGACGTCAGCGGGCGCCCGCTGTACGCCGCAGTACCCGATCTGGACCGCTTCTTCCGCCCCGAGTCCGTGGCCGTGATCGGCGCCTCGGACACCGAGGGGCGGCCGAACACCGGGATCACGCGGCAGCTCATCGGCTGGGCCGAGCGGGTCGGCGCCCGGCTCCACCCGGTGCACCCCACCCGCCGGACCGTCTTCGGCCTGCCCTGCCTCCCCTCCGTGGCGGACCTGCCGGAGCAGGTGGATCTGGCCGTACTCCTCGTCGGCGACCCCCTTCCGGTGATCGAGGAACTGGCCGAGGCCAAGGTGAAGTTCGCGGTCGCCTTCGCGTCCGGGTTCGCCGAGACCGGGACCGAGGGCGCCGCCGAACAGGCCCGGCTCGCCACCGCCGTACGCCGCTCCGGTCTGCGGCTGCTCGGACCCAACACCAACCTCAACGCCTTCGAGAACTTCCGCGACGACCTCGACGGTCCCGCGATCGCCCTCATCACCCAGTCCGGCCACCAGGGGCGGCCGGTGTTCGCGATGCAGCAACTGGGCGTCCGCCTCTCCCACTGGGCACCCACCGGCAACGAGGCCGATCTGGAGACCTCCGACTTCATCTCCTACTTCTCCGAACGTCCCGAGGTCGGCGCCATCGCCTGCTACGTCGAGGGGCTCAAGGACGGCCGCTCCTTCCTGCTCGCCGCCGACCGCGCCGCCCGGCGCGGAGTGCCCGTCGTCGCGGTCAAGGTCGGCCGCACCGAGACCGGCGCCCGCACCGCCGCCTCGCACACCGGCAAGCTGACCGGCGCCGACACCGTCGTGGACGCGGCGATGCGGCAGTTCGGGGTGATCCGCGTCGACGGACTCGACGAACTCCAGGACACCGCGGCCCTGCTGGCGCGGGCCCGCACACCGAGGGTCGACGGGGTCGTGGTCTATTCGATCTCGGGCGGCACGGGCGCGCACTTCGCGGACCTGGCGAGCGCGGCGGGACTGGACCTGCCGGTCCTCTCGGACGCCAAACAGGCCGAACTGCACACCTGGATACCCGACTACCTGAACGTCGCGAACCCGGTCGACAACGGCGGCCACCCGGTCGGCGACTGGCGCGGCCGGAAGATCATCGACGCGATCCTCGCCGACCCCTCGGTCGGCGTGCTGATCTGCCCGATCACCGGGCCCTTCCCGCCCATGAGCGACAAACTCGCGCAGGACCTGGTGGACGCGGCGGAACAGACGGACAAGCTCGTCTGCGTGGTGTGGGGATCGCCGGTCGGCACGGAGGCGGCGTACCGCGAGACGCTGCTCGGGTCGTCCCGGGTCGCCACCTTCCGTACCTTCGCCAACTGCATCACCGCCGTGCGCGCCCACCTCGACCACGCGCGGTTCACCGCCGCGTACCGCTCGCCCTTCGACGAGGCCCCGCGCACCCCGTCGCCCTCCTTCCGCAAGGCCCAGGCACTGATGCGCCCGGGGCAGCAACTGAGCGAACACGCGGCCAAGCAACTGCTGCGCGCGTACGGGATCCGCGTACCGCGCGAGCAGTTGGTGACCAGCGCGGCGGCGGCCGTACGGGCGGCGAGCCAGGTCGGCTACCCGGTGGTCATGAAGGCCTCCGGCGCGCAGATCGCCCACAAGACGGAACTCGGCCTGGTCAAGATCGGGCTGACCTCCGCCAGCCAGGTCCGCGACGCCTATCGCGAGCTGACCGACATCGCCCGCTACGAGGACATCTCCCTCGACGGCGTCCTCGTCTGCCAGATGGTCGAGCGGGGCGTCGAGATGGTCGTCGGCGTCACGCACGACCAGCTCTTCGGGCCGACCGTGACCGTCGGGCTCGGCGGGGTCCTCGTCGAGGTGCTGCGCGACACCGCCGTACGCGTGCCGCCGTTCGGTGACGACCAGGCGCGGGCCATGCTGTCCGAGCTGCGGGGGCGGGCACTCCTCGACGGGGTGCGCGGGGCCCCGCCGGTGGATGTGGACGCGCTCGTCGAGGTCGTGGTCCGGGTGCAGCGCATGGCGCTCGAACTCGGGGACGAGATCTCGGAGCTGGACATCAATCCGCTGATGGTGCTGCCCCGGGGGCAGGGAGCGGTGGCCCTGGACGCGCTGGTGCTCTGCCGCTGAACCGGCTCCGGGCCGCTCGCGCGGGCCCGCACGACGGCCCGCGCGGGCCCGCCGGTGCGCACCGGCCCGCCGGCCCGCACAGCCCGGGCCAAGCACACGGCCCGGGCCATGCACACCGCCCGGCAGACCCGCCCGCAACCGCCGTACGAAACGGAGCACCCCCATGACCGACTCCCCCCGTGTGTCCCGTGAAGCTCCCGAACCCAGCGAAAACCGCGAACAACGTGAACAGCGCGAACCTCGCGACTCTCGCGACTCTCGCGACTCTCGCGACTCTCGCGACTCTCGCGACTCTCGCGACTCTCGCGAACCAACCGAAAAGCCCCTCGACTCATTGATACGGCACACCACTGACAACGCGGTCTCGTGGATCACCCTCGACCGCCCCGAGGCGATGAACGCGCTCACCTGGGACCAGCGGGAACGCGTGATCGAGCTGCTCACGGCGGCGTCCGCCGACCCCGCGGTGCGGGCCGTGGTCATCACCGCGACCGGCCGCGGGTTCTGCGCGGGAGCGGACCTGCGGGGCGGTCCGCCCGCCGGGGAGCGGGTGCCCGGCGATGTCGCCCGCACCATCCGGCTGGGCGCGCAGCGCCTGATCGCAGCCGTCCTCGACTGCGAGAAGCCGGTGCTCGCGGCGGTCAACGGCACGGCGGCCGGGATCGGCGCGCATCTCGCCTTCGCGTGCGACCTCGTCCTCGCGGCCGAACCGGCAAGGTTCATCGAGGTGTTCGTGCGCCGCGGTCTCGTGCCGGACGGCGGCGGGGCCTATCTGCTGCCCCGCCTGGTCGGTCCGCGGCGGGCCAAGGAGCTGATGTTCTTCGGCGACGCGCTGAACGCCACCGACGCGGAGCGGATCGGGCTCGTCAACAGGGTCGTACCGCCCGAGGAGTTGGAGAAGACGGCGCGCGAGTGGTCCGAGCGGCTCGCCGCCGGGCCGACCCGCGCGCTGGCCCTCACCAAACAACTGGTGAACGCCTCCCTCGACACCGACCGCGGCAGCGCCTTCGCGGCGGAGGCGGCGGCGCAGGAGATCAACATGACGACGGCGGACGCCAACGAGGGCGTGGCGAGCTTCGTGGAACGCCGGACCCCCCGCTACGAGGGCCGCTGACACCGGCCCGGGGGAACACCGGGCAAGCCGCACCGTCCCGTGCCGGGCCAGACCGTGCCAGGCCGCGCCGGGCAGCGCCGGACAGCGGAGAGCTACCCCGCCAGGCCGTGCCATGCCGGACAACGCAGAGCCAGGCCCCACCACGCCGTGCCGAACCATTCCGTGCCATGCCAGGCCCCGCCGGGCCATGCCGAACCGGACAGCGCCGAGCCCCCGGCCCGGACCGACAGTGTCGAAGCGAGGCGGGCCCGTTCAGTCCTGCTTCAGTATGCGCAGGTCACCCGAGTCGGGGTCGCCGAAGAGGACGAACAGTTCCGGGTGGGCCGCGGTGCCGCCGATGGTCCAGTACGTGTCGTGGCCGCAGTCGCCGACGCGGACCACGACACCGTCCCGCCGTTCGAGGGCGTGCCCGTCGGCGTACGGGTCGTAGCGGCCGCTGGTGTCGAGGAACCACTTGCCGGTGCCGTCGCAGCGCGTGAACTCCTTGGTGGCCACGTCCCCGAACTCGGGCTGGGCCGGAAGCGCCGTGAGCTCGGCCCGGCCGTCGGCGCGCAGTCGCAGCACGGCCCCGTGATCGCCGTGCCAGACGCCGGTGAGCTGCTCGGCCCCGAGTTTCGGGGGCTCGTACTCCTGGATGACTCCCGTGGCCAGGGCCACCGTGCCCGCCACGATGACCATGAGGCACCCCCCGAATCCCGCGATCGCCGAGCGGAGCCAGATGCGCCGGCCGGCCGGCGGACGTCCGGAGACGCGCTCGCGCCACCGCGTCCGGGCGGCACCCAGCGCGGGCGGGACACCCGACACGGCGATCAGCAGGGCCGGGACGCCGGTGGGCGCGAGGCCGAGGAGGACGACCGCGAGCGCGGCCCAGAACGTGCCGAGCACCAGCACGAAACCCAGGTGCCAGGCACCCTCGGGGCCGGGCGCGCGGCGGGTCACCAGCCGGGCGAGCGTGGCCGCCGGCATCGTGAACGTCACCGCGTGCAGCAGCCCCAGGACGGCGAGCAGGGGCGGCCCGAACACCAGCAGGCACAGCAGGCCGACGGCGGCGAACCCTCCACCCAGCCCGGCGCCGTGGTCGTCGTCGTCGAACGTCCCGACCCACCGGACGGTGAAGGCGACCGCGAACTGCGCCGCGCAGATCGCCGCGGCGAGGTTCACCTCCACACCGGTCCATGTCCACCGGGAGCGCACGGGCCGCCCGGAGTCTGCGCACCTCATGAGGCGAAAGATACGCGGCCGAAACACCTCGTCCGGCGAGGGGTTGCCGCCGTCCGCCCCCACAGGCCCCACCGGCCCCCCGCCCGCGCCCCGCCCCGCCGTACGGTCGCGCTCCCGGCCCGGCGGACCCCTTCCCATCTGACACCTCGTCAGCTTCAATGGAAGACGTGATGGGACACGCAGGGATGGCCGCCGCCGCCGTCCGCTACCTCAGGTCGGCCGGGGCCCCCACCGTCGCGGGGCCCGTCGAAGCACTGCCGCGCCCGGAGCTGCGCGCGGTCGGCGAGGACGAGCGGGCACCGGTCGATCCGGCCGAATTCCGGCGCGTACTGGGCCACTTCGCGACCGGAGTGACGGTGGTGACGGCACCGGGCACGGCCACGGCCACCGGCACCGGGGAGTCCGCCGGCCCGGCCGGCTTCGCCTGCCAGTCGTTCGCCTCCCTCTCCCTGGACCCTCCGCTGATCTGCTTCATGGTCGGCCGTACGTCGACGACCTGGCCGCGGATCGCGCGCGCCGGGGTCTTCTGCGTCAACGTTCTCGGCGCGCACCAGGGCGACTTGTGCCGCGGTTTCGCGGTGAGCGGCGCGGACAAGTTCGCCGGGGTGGTCCACGACGCCGCCCCGGTCTCCGGCTCGCCCCGCCTCGCGGGCACCGCGGCCTGGATCGACTGCACGATCCACGCGGTGCACACGGGCGGGGACCACCTGATCGTGGTCGGCCGGGTCGACGCGCTCGGCACGAACGGCGCCGGCGACGAGCACATTCCTCCGCTGCTCTTCCACAGGGGCCGGTTCCTCGACTGACGCGAGACAGGACCGTCGGCGGCCTGATGCGAGCTGGACCTGGTTCGGCTTGTCCATCCGGCACGAGCGTCGAGCGGCGGGCCGACGGCCCCGTCAGGCGATGGCGGGCGACACCGCCGCGGTCGGCGGGAGCGAAGGCCGGTGGCGCCGGATCACCAGAGCCATCAGCGCGGCCGCCGCGCACAGCGCACCCGAGGCGTACCAGACGACGTCGTACGAGCCGAAGGTGTCGCGGGCGACGCCGCCGAGGAAGGCGACGAGGGCCGCGCCGACCTGGTGGGAGGCGAGGACCCAGCCGAAGACGATGGCGCTGTCCTCGCCGTACGCCTCACGGCACAGGGCCAGGGTGGGCGGAACCGTGGCGACCCAGTCGAGGCCGTAGAACACGATGAAGAAGATCATCGGCGGGTGCACGGTCGGGGCGAGGAGCATCGGGAGGAACAGCAGCGAGATGCCGCGCAGGGCGTAGTACACCGCGAGCAGGCGGCGCGGCTCGAAGCGGTCGGTGAACCAGCCCGAGGCGACCGTGCCGACCACGTCGAAGACCCCGATCACCGCGAGGAGCGAGGCAGCCGCGGTGATGGGCATGCCGTGGTCGTGGGCGGCGGGCACGAAGTGCGTCTGGACCAGACCGTTCGTCGAGGCGCCGCAGATCGCGAACGTCCCGGCCAGCAGCCAGAAGGGACCCGTACGGACGGCGGAGAGCAGCACCCCCACCGTCCGCCGGGCGGCGCCCCGCAGCGGCTCGGGCTTCGGTACGAACTCCGTTGCCCCGTACGGCATCTGCCCCACGTCGGCCGGGTGGTCGCGCAGCAGCAGCCAGACGAAGGGCACGACCGCGAGGGCGGCGAGCGAGACGGTCACCGCGGCCGGACGCCAGCCGTGCTCCGTGACGATCCAGGACAGCAGCGGCAGGAAGATCAGCTGGCCCGAGGCCGAGGCCGCGGTCAGGATGCCCGTCACCAGGCCCTTGCGGGCGGTGAACCAGCGGTTGGTGACCGTCGCCGCGAAGGCGAGCGCCATCGAGCCGGAGCCCAGACCGACCAACAGGCCCCAGCAGAGCAGCAGTTGCCAGGCCGCAGTCATCCATACGGTCAGCCCGGAGCCGACCGCGATCACGGTCAGGGCGATCGCCACCACGCGCCGGATGCCGAAGCGGTCCATGAGCGCCGCCGCGAACGGCGCCGTGAGTCCGTACAGCGCGAGGTTGATCGAGACCGCCGCGCCGATCGTGCCGCGCGACCAGTGGAACTCCTGGTGCAGCGGGTCGATCAGCAGTCCGGGCAGCGACCGGAAGGCCGCCGCGCCGACGATCGTCACGAAGGTGACGGCGGCGACGAACCACGCACGGTGGATGCGGTGACGGGCCGCGGGTCGGATGGGCCGGGAGTCCTCGGAGGCCGGGGCGGCTTCGCTTGTCTGGGTCACGCCATAGATCTTCGAGGAACGGCCCCCACCGAACCACTGGCCCGAAGGACAGCATTCGCTAGGATCGGGCCATGGCCACCTCGGATACGTTCCGTCCGCACCGCGTCGTCGTCCTCGCCCTCGACGGGCTGCTCCCCTTCGAGCTGGGCATTCCGCAGCGCATCTTCGGCAAGGCGCGGGACACCGACGGGCGCTCGCTCTACGAGGTCGTCACCTGCTCGGTCCGGCCACCCGGCCCGGTGGAGACCGACGCCGACTTCGCCGTCCTGGTCGCCAACGGGCCCGAGGCGCTCGCCACCGCCGACACCGTCGTCGTCCCGGCCTCGTACGAACTCGGGCCCGTCCAGCAGGAGGGCATCCTGACCCCCGAGCTGGTCGCCGCCCTCGCGCACCTCCGCCCCGGCACCCGCCTGGTCTCCATCTGCACCGGCAGCTACGTCCTCGCCGCCGCCGGGTACCTCGACGGCCGCCCCGCCACCACGCACTGGATGCACGCCGAGCACTTCCAGCGGCTCTTCCCGCAGATCAGCGTCGACGCGGACGTGCTCTTCATCGACGACGGCGACGTCCTCACCTCCGCCGGGGTCGCGGCCGGGATCGACCTGTGCCTGCATCTCGTACGCCGGGACCACGGCGCCGCCGTCGCCAACGAGGTGGCCCGCCGCACCGTCGTACCGCCGCACCGCGACGGCGGTCAGGCGCAGTACATCCAGCGTCCGGTGCCGGAGGCGCAGTCGGCCGGCACGACCGCCGCCCGCGCCTGGGCGCTCGGCCGGCTCCACGAGCCGATCCAGTTGCGGGACATGGCCGAGCAGGAGTCCATGTCCGTCCGCACGTTCACCCGGCGCTTCCGCGAGGAGGTCGGCGTCAGCCCCGGCCAGTGGCTCACCCGGCAGCGCGTCGAACACGCCCGCCATCTCCTGGAGTCCAGCGATCTGTCCATCGACCACGTGGCCCGCGTCGCCGGCTTCGGCACGGCCCAATCGATGCGCCAGCACCTGCAGACGACCCTCGGAGTCACCCCCACCACCTACCGGCGCACCTTCAGGTCCGGCACCGGAGCGGACGGACCCGACGCACCCGGCACACCCGGTGGACCCGGTGAACCCGGTGAACCTCGTGGCGGGAACTCCCGCGCCTGCTCACGCATATGACGCCCGGACAGCTCGTCTAGAACGTCAGCACCGCCCTCGCCACCTTCCCCGCGTGCGCGTCCTCGGCCGCCCTCTCGAAGTCCTCGACCGGGTACGTCGCCGTCACCAACTCGTCCAGGAGAAGCCGGCCTTCGCGGTACAGCTCGGCGTACAGGGCGATGTCCCGCTGGGGGCGGGACGAGCCGTAGCGGCAGCCCAGGATGGACTTGTCGAGGTACATCGAGGAGACGAGGAAGGAGGCCTCGGCCGTCGCCGGGGGCACGCCGAGCAGGATCGCCTGGCCGTGCCGGTCGAGCAAGTCGACCGCCTGGCGGATGAGTTCGACGCGTCCGACGCATTCGAAGGCGTGCTGGGCGCCGGTGGGGAGGATGTCCTTCACCCGGTCCGTCGAGGTCAGGAAGTGCGTCGCGCCGAACTGGCGGGCCACGGCCTCCTTGGCCGGATTGGAGTCGACGGCGACGATCCGCAGGGCGCCCGCGAGTCGCGCGCCCTGGATGACGTTGAGGCCGATTCCGCCGGTGCCGATGACGAGAACGGTGTCGCCGCGGTCGACCCGGGCCCGGTTGAGGACCGCTCCGACCCCGGTGAGGACGCCGCAGCCGATCAGCGCGGCGGACGTCAGCGGGATGTCCTTCGCGATCCGGACCGCCTGTACCGCCTTCACCACCGTGTGTTCCGCGAAGGCCGAGTTGGAGGCGAACTGGTAGAGAGGCTGCCCGGACCGCGTGAACGGCCGCTGCGGCATACCGATCGCCTTGCGGCACATGGTGGGTCGCCCCCGGTCGCACTCGGCGCAGGTCCCGCAGTTGGCGAGTGTGGACAGGGCCACATGGTCGCCGGGCTCGACATGGGTGACACCCGCGCCCACCGCCTCCACCACACCCGCACCCTCATGGCCGAGCACCACGGGAACGGGGAAGGGTATGGTCCCGTCCACCACGGAGAGATCACTGTGGCAGAGCCCCGCCGCGGAGACCGCCACCCGCACCTCTCCGGGTCCTGGGTCCCGTATCTCCAGATCGTCCACGACCTGGGTCCGCTTCCCGTCGAAGATCACGCCTCGCATCGCGCCAGCTCCCCTCTTCCCGGGCCACCCCGGGCTGCTCCTGGGCCGTACCGGGCATTTCCTGCGCCGTACCGGGCTGTTCCCGAAACCTGTGCCGGGCTGTTCCCGGGACCTGTGCCGGGCTTGCTCCCGAGCCCGCCGAATGGTTCCCGCTCCGTGCCGGGCGGGTCCCGGCTAGCCCCGGGGTTCCTTCGGCAGGCCGAGCACGCGCTCGGCGATGATCGTGCGCTGGATCTCGTCCGAGCCGCCGTAGATCGTGTCGGCCCGGCCGAAGAGGAACAGGTGCTGGGCGGCGTCCAGTTCGTACGGCCGCGCGGCCGACCAGTCCGCCGGACCCACCGCCGCTCCGGCACCCCGCACCTGCACCGCCAGTTCGCCGAGCCGCCGGTGCCAGCCGCCCCACAGCAACTTCGCCACGCTCGGCGCTCCCGCGTCCGCCGGGCCGCCCGAAGTGCCCAGCGTGCACAGCGCGTTCCAGCGCATCGTGCGCAACTCGGCCCACAGCCCCACGAGCCGGTCGCGCAGCACCGGGTCCGCGGCCGCTCCCGTCGCGACCGCCGTCCGCAGCACGCTCCCCAACTCCTCGGCGAATCCGATCTGCTGGGCCAGCGTCGAGACCCCGCGCTCGTATCCGAGCAGGCTCATGGCGACCCGCCAGCCGTTCCCCTCGCCGCCGACCACATGGTCGGCCCGCGCCCGCGCCCCGTCGAAGAACACCTCGTTGAACTCGCTCGTGCCGGTCAACTGGCGGATCGGACGGACCTCTACGCGGCCGGGCTGGTCCATGGGGACGAGGAGGAAGGACAGGCCGTGGTGGCGGGTGGACCCCGGCTCCGTCCGGGCGAGCACGAAGCACCAGTCGGCCTCGTGGGCGAGCGAGGTCCAGATCTTCTGGCCGGTGACCCGGAGGACCCCCGTCGGCGCGGCCCCCTCCTCCCGTACGGCGGTCGTCCGGATGCCCGCCAGGTCCGAGCCAGCGTCCGGTTCGCTGTATCCCTGGCACCACAGCTCCCGGCCCGCGGCGACCGGCGGCAGGAAGCGGCGCTTCTGTTCCGGCGTCCCGTGCGCGATGAGCGTCGGCGCCAGCAGGTTCTCGCCGATGTGCCCGGACCGGGGCGGCGCCTTCGAGCGGGCGTACTCCTCGGCCCATACGACCTGCCGGGTCAGGTCCGCGCGCCGGTTGCCGTAGCCGTCCTCGTCCCAGCCGAGCCCGATCCAGCCGCCCCGGCCGAGTTCGCGCTCCCAGTCGCGGCGCGCGGGCGTGCCGGCCAGGTGTTCCTCCAGCCAGGTCCGCGCCTCGCGCCGGAAGGCCTCGTCCTGCGGACCGAATGCGAAATCCACGCGCTCTCCTCCCACCTGCCCCGACGACGGACTCACGAGACGGACGTACGAGACGGACTCACGGGACGGACTCAGGCGTTGGGGCGCGCCTTCTCCGCCGCCGCCCGCGCCATCGCCTCCAGTTGTTCCAGCAGCGGCATCGGATCGACGCCGACCGTGCCGGGCAGGAAGTCGGCGATCTTCTCCGGGGTCCAGGCGCCCTCGGCGTAGCCGGCGCGCAGTTCGCGGGGCTGGGCCCATACGGCGATCTTGGGGCCGGCGATCGTGTAGACCTGCCCGGTGATGCGCTCGGCGCGGGCCCGGTCCGACAGCAGGTAGACCACGAGGGCGGCCACGTCCTCCGGTTCGCCGATCTCCTTCAGCTCCATGGGGACGTTCGCCGACATGCGGGTACGGGCGACGGGCGCGACCGCGTTCGCGGTGACGCCGTACTTGTGCAGTCCGAGGGCCGCGCTGCGCACCAGCGAGATGATGCCGCCCTTCGCCGCGCTGTAGTTGGCCTGCGCGACCGATCCCTGGTGGTTGCCGCTGGTGAAGCCGATCAGCGTGCCCGAGCCCTGTCTGCGCATCACCGCCGAGGCGGCGCGGAAGAGGGTGAACGTGCCCTTGAGATGGGTCGCGACGACCGGGTCCCACTCCTGCTCGGACATGTTGAAGAGCATCCGCTCGCGCAGGATGCCGGCCACGCACACCACGCCGTCGATCCGCCCGTAGGAGGCGAGCGCGGTGTCGACGACGTGCTGCCCGCCCGCCATCGTCGAGATGTCGTCGGCCACCGCGACCGCTTCCCCGCCGGCCGCCTCGATCTCCTTGACGACCGCGTCGGCGACCGAACTCGTGGGCTCGGCGCCCTCGACGGACACGCCGTAGTCGTTGACGACGACGGACGCGCCCTCGGCCGCCGCGGCGAGGGCGACCGCCCGGCCTATCCCCCGCCCCGCGCCCGTGACGGCGATGACCTTGCCCGCCAAGAAGTTCCCCACGCCCGGCCCCTTCCCGCAGTTTCTGACGGTCCGTTAGATTCAACTCGGATTCTACGACCCGTCAGATACCTGGAGACAAGCCCCCGGGGAGGACTCATGTCGCAGCCGACGCTCCATCCGGAGTTCCACGAGATCGCCAAGCGGGTGAACAACTGGGGGCGCTGGGGGGCCGACGACGAGATCGGAACGCTGAACCTCGTCACCGACGAGGTGGTGCGGGAGGCCGCCGCGACCGTACGGACCGGGCGCCGCGTGCCGCTCGCCCTCCCGCTCCAACAGGACGGCGTGCAGACCGGGATGATCCCGGGACGGGTCAACCCGCTGCACGCGATGGTGCAGATCAACCAGGAGATCTTCGGCCCCGGGACGGTGGCGTGCAGCGACGACGCCGTGACCATGGGCCTCCAGGCGGGCACCCACTGGGACGCGCTGACCCATGTCTCGCACTCCGGCAAGCTCTACAACGGACGCCCGGCCTCCACCGTCACCCCGCACGGCGGCGCCGAGTTCGGCGGGATCGACAAGCCGCGGCACATCGTCTCGCGCGGCGTGCTGCTCGACGTGGCGCGGGCTCGCGGCGAGCACCGGCTGGCCGGCGGGCACGCGGTGACCCCCGAGGACCTGGAGGCGGCGGAGGAGTTGGCGGGCACGCGGGTACGGGCGGGCGACATCGTGCTCGTACGGACGGGCCAGATCCAGGTGTACCTCGCGGGCGACAAGCACGGGTACGGGTATCCGTCGCCGGGCCTGTCGGTGCGCACCCCGGAGTGGTTCCACGCGCGCGATGTCGCGGCGGTCGCCAACGACACCCTGACCTTCGAGATCTTCCCGCCCGAGATCGAGGACCTGTGGCTGCCCGTACACGCGCTCGATCTGGTCGAAATGGGGATGTTGCAGGGCCAGAACTGGAATCTCGAAGAGTTGTCCACAGCCTGTGGACAAGAAAGCCGCTACGCGTTCCTGCTGTCGGCGATGCCGGAACCGTTCGTCGGCGGCACCGGCACACCCGTAGCACCGGTGGCGATCCTCTAGGGGCCCGCCCATCCGAAGGAGCCCGTCCGAAGGGACCCGTCCGCACGAAGGAGCCCGTCCGCCCCGAGGAGCCCGCCCACCCGAAGGCGGCCGACGCCTCCATCCCGCGGGCCGGCTGGCGGCGCGCCTCCCCCACTCTCGACTGCGCCCGACCGGGAGGTCCCCCACCTCACCCCGGGCACGGCACCGCGCGCCGCCATCCGCCTCCGGCGTACCCGCCCTGCCCCCCTGGCCGCGAGGGAGCCGACGCCGAATCGCGACCCACACTCGCCGAGGGCCCCCGTCACCGGAACCCTCGTCGTCCCCTCACGGTGAATCGCTGAACACAAGCGTGATCAAACGGACACGCCACGTCAACACCCACTCGGGGATTTATGGCGCTACACCCCTTTTGAGACAGCGCGTACGGAAGCACGGCCCGGCGCATTCGGCCACAACGGCGGCCGTGTACAGGTGTTTCGTGCATACATGCACAAAAAGGAGCGCCCCGGCGTTCGCGGCCCGCCGCTCAGAAACGGACGGTTCGACGCCCGGCGCGACCGGAAACGCGCGCTCGCCGACCGCAGCGGGCGGAAGACGCGTGGCGCGTCCCTCGCGCGGGGAGAGCGGGCCGTCCCGGACGGCGCCCGTCCCACACGGCGCACACACGGGGTGCCGCCGGGCAGCCGCTAGACCGCCTCGTACGCGAAGCCTCCGTAGTCCGGATACACGGTGGCCGCCGGGGCGCTGGAAGCGCAGCGGTCCACCTCGCACCAGATGCGTTTGCCGGCACCCTCGGGGTTCCAGCCCCAGCGGTCCGCGAGGCCGTCGACCAGTTCCAGGCCACGGCCGTTGGTCTCGTCGCCCTCGGCATGCCGGGGGATCGGCGGCCGGCCACTGGAGTCGGCCACTTCGAGGCGCACGGTGGCGGCCCCGGCACCGCCCGGCAGACACAGGCGCAGCACGGCCGGACACCCGGTGTGCACCACGGCGTTGGTGACAAGTTCGGAGACGAGCAGGATCAGCGTCTCCGCGAGTGGTTCATCGGCTTCTATCCCGGACCCCGCGAGCCTCGAACGGGCCCACTGCCGGGCTCGCCCCACCTCTGCGGGGTCGGGCCGGATCTCCAGCTGCACTTGAAGCACCTGCACCGCTCACACCATCCGAACCGGCGGACACATCGCCTCGCGCCTCACAAGGGCCACGATCGTAGCCATTTTCTGCATGGCCAGAACAAGGATCACGGAACGTGATTCCCTTGCGAGACAGCATGGTTGACGTACAGTCACCCCAACAAGCGCTTCGGGCATATTCCAGCGCGAAGGAGTACGCGTGCGGCATACTGTGCGACGCTCGCCACGGGGAGTCGAACAGGCAGGTGCGGGGGTCCGCCCTGCCTCGCGAGCGGCGCGCATCGCCGGGTTCGGCGCGGCCTCGGGGGCAACACCGGGATGGCTCAGCCTCAGAACCACTCGCATCCCACACAAGGTACCGGAGGCCGGCGCCGACTCCAGGCCGTGACAAGTCACGCCTAGGACACAACCCGGTCTCAACGCTCCGTGATTCCGTTCCGCCACGATCCGCGACATCCGCCCGCGTCCCTCTCGCGACGCCCCAGGACAGCGGCCGTCTACGCGCTCCCGGCCACCAGATCGTCCGCCAGCGCCTCCTCGCTCCGCGTGGCGCCACCCGCACGGTGCGTCCGCGTCCAGGCCCGCTTGAGGTGCAGATGGACGTCGGACTCCCAGGTGAAGCCCATGCCGCCGTACACCTGGAGACAGTCGCGGGCGCCGCGCACGGCGGCCTCGTCGGCCAGCAGCCGGGCCGCCGCGATGTCCGCCGGGTCCGCGGTGACCGCGGCGGCGTAGACCGCGACGCGCGCCACCTCGACCCGTACGAGCATGTCCGCGCACAGGTGCTGCACAGCCTGGAAGGCCCCGATCGGCTGCCCGAACTGCTCCCGCGTCCGGGCGTGTTGCACGGCCGTCCCGCAGGTCCGTGCGGCACTGCCGAGCTGCTCGGCGGCGGTGAGGAGCGAGGTGAGGAGCGTGTCCCCGCACGACGGGGACGCGAGGCCGCCGGGCGCGTCCGGCTCCGGGTGGCCGCCGGGCCCGTCCGGCATCGGACGGCCGCCGGGCCCGCCGGCCGCCCAGGGGTCCCGCAGTGCGCCGCTCCCGGTCCGCGGGGCGGCGGAGGCCGGCAGCCGGTGCAGGGGGGTCAGCGGGTCCACCGAGGCCAGCGGTTCGGCGCCGGAGACGTCCCCGCGGACGATGTCGGCCTCGTCCAGCCATTCCACGAGGCTCCCGTCGGGGGACGTGACGACCACCTCCCCGGTGGCCGCCCCGGCCACGGCGCCCGCGGCGAGATGCGTGGCGATCAGCGGGCCCGGCAGCAGCACCCGTCCCGCCTCCTCGAAGGCCAGCACGGCCTCCGGGAGGCCCTGTCCGACACCGCCGTCGGCCTCGGGCAGACGCAGCGCGAAGAACCCCGCCGCGCCCAGCTCGCGCCACAGCTCCCGGTCGAGGACCCGCGCGCCCACCGGACGCTTCCCGCCGGTCCCGCCTTTCCCGTGCGTCCCGCTTCTCCCGTCCGTCCCGCTTCTCCCGTGCGTCCCGCCCTTCCCGTCCGCCCGGTCGACGGCCGCGCGGAGCGCCTGCCGCCCGAACCGGCCCTCCAGCAGGTTCCGTATCCCCTGCCGCAAGGCCCGTTGATCGTCCGTGAGCCGGAAGTCCATTTCCCGGACTCACCTCCCCCTGGGAAGGCCGAGGATCCGCTCGGCCACGATGTTCCGCTGGATCTGCGAGGTGCCCGCCGCGATGGTGTACGACAGTGACGACAGCCGGTCCAGGGTCCACTCGCGCCCCAGGTCCAGCGCCTCGGGACCGAGGACCTCGGCGGCGGCGTCGAACAGCTCCTGGCGGGCGTGCGAGTAGCCCAGTTTGAAGACCGAACCGCCTACGCCGGGCACGCCACCGGTCCCCTGCGCCTCGCTGACGTTCCACTGGGTGAGCCGCCACAGCGCGCGGAACTCGGCGTTCAGCCTGCCGAGGCGGCGGCGCAGGACGACGTCGTCCCAGCGGCCGTTCTTGCGCGCCTCGCGGGCGACCTCGGCCAGGACGCGACGGCAGGCGACCACTTCGCCGACGAAGGCGGTGCCGCGTTCGTAGGACAGCGTCACCATGGTCACCCGCCAGCCGTCGTTCTCGGCGCCGACCCGGTTGGCGACCGGGACGCGCACCTCGTCGAGGAAGACCTCCGCGAACTCGGTGGAGCCCGCGAGCGTGCGCAGCGGGCGGACGGTGATCCCGGGCGCGTCCATGGGCATCGCGAGCCAGGTGATGCCCCGGTGCTTGCGGGCGCCCGGGTCCGTGCGCACCAGCAGTTCGCACCAGTCGGCGACCTCGGCGTGGGAGGTCCAGATCTTGGACCCGCTCACCACGTAGTCGTCGCCGTCCCGCCACGCGCGCGTGCGCAGCGCCGCGAGGTCCGAGCCGGCGCCGGGCTCGCTGAAGCCCTGGCACCAGACCTCCTCGCCGCGCAGCACGGGCGGCAGCCAGCGCGCCCGCTGCTCCGCGCTCCCCTCGGAGGCGATGGTCGGCCCGGCGTGCAGCAGCCCGACGAAGTTGGCCCCCACGTAGGGAGCGCCCGCCTTCTCCGTCTCCTCCAGGTAGATGAGGTGCTGGGTCGGGGTGGCGCCCCGGCCCCCGGCGTCGACGGGCCAGTGCAGACCCGCGTACCCGGCGTCGTACAGCCTGCGCTGCCAGCCGAGGTCGTACGCCCGTCGCGCGGGCCAGTCGTCCGGGGACGGTTTCGGCGGCAGTGCCGGGAGGACCCCGGCGAGCCAGGCGCGCAGGCGCGCCCGGAACTCCTCCTCCTCGGGCGTGTACGTCAGGTCCACTACAGGTCCAGCTCCAGCATGCGGATGGCGTTGCCGCGCATCAGCTTGTGGATCGTCTCGTCGTCGAGGCCCTTCACGTGGTCGAGGGCGACCTCCTTGGTGTGCGGGAAGGTCGAGTCGACGTGCGGGTAGTCGGTCTCGAAGGTGGCGTTGTCGCGGCCCACCACGTCCAGGGACGCCACCCCGTGCTTGTCGCGGAAGAAGCAGCAGAAGATCTGCCGGTAGTAGTACGTCGACGGGGGCTCCGGGATCAGGTCTTTGACCCCGCCCCAGGCGCGGTGCTCCGACCAGACGTCGTCGGCGCGCTCCAGGGCGTACGGGATCCAGCCCATCTGGCCCTCGGAGTAGGCGAGTTTGAGGCGCGGGAACTTCACCAGGACGCCGCTGAACAGGAAGTCCATCATGGAGGCCATCGCGTTGTTGAAGGACAGCGAGGCCTGGACGGCGGGGGGCGCGTCGGGGGACGCGGCGGGCATCTGGGAGGACGAGCCGATGTGCATGTTCACGACCGTGCCGGTCTCCTGGCAGACCGCGAAGAACGGGTCCCAGTAGCCGGAGTGGATGGAGGGCAGCCCCAGATGGGTGGGGATCTCGGAGAAGGTGACGGCCTTCACGCCCCGGGCCGCGTTGCGGCGGATCTCGGCGACCGCGAGGTCGATGTCCCACAGGGGGATCAGGCACAGCGGGATCAGCCGGCCGCCGCTGTCGCCGCACCACTCCTCGACCATCCAGTCGTTGTAGGCCCGCACACAGGCCAGGGCGACCTCCTTGTCGTGCGCCTCGGCGAAGGTCTGGCCGCAGAAGCGCGGGAAGGTGGGGAAGCAGAGGCTGGCCTCGACATGGTTGAGGTCCATGTCCTTGAGGCGCTCGACGGGGTCCCAGCAGCCGCGCCGCATCTCCGCGCGGGTGATGCCCTCCAGCGTCATCTGGTCGCGGTCGAAGCCGACGGCGGCGATGTTGCGCTTGTACGGGAACTTGAGGTCCTCGTAGATCCACCAGTCGGTCGGCGGACCGTCCGGGTCCATCGTGATCCGGTACTTGCCCGCCACGTAGGCGAGTTCGCCGATTCCCGCGGTGAGCGGCCGTGGGCCGCGCTCCCGGTACTTCCGCGGCAGCCAGGTGTCGAAGAGGTGCGCGGGCTCGATCACATGGTCGTCGACGCTGATGATGCGGGGCAGTTCGGTCATGGTCCCCTCCGCCTGCGTACGGGTCCGTCCGCGGGTGCCCCCGCGACGCATCTGATGGGTCGTCAGATCCCTGTCCAGAAGCAGGCTAGCCCCGCGCCTATGGACCGACAAGGCGGCGAGCCCTACGCTCTGCGCACGATCTGACTGCCCGTCAGGTACGGGCGCCGGAGTGAACGACACCGCAGGGGGCCGAAGTGAACGACACCGCACACGCCCTGAGTTCCGCGCGCACGCTGTGGGAACTGGTCGCCCGCCGTGCCGACCTCACCCCCGACCGGCCCGTCCTGCTGCAGGAGGACCGCTCCCTGACCTTCGGCGAGCTGCGCGAGCGCGCCGAGCGGGTGGCGGCGGGCCTGTACGGCAAGGGCGTACGTCCCGGCACGGTGGTCGCCTGGCAGCTCCCCACCCGGGTCGAGACCGCCCTGCTGTCCTTCGCGCTGGCCCGCATCGGAGCCGTGCAGTCGCCGGTCATCCCCTTCTACCGCGACCGTGAGGTCGGCTTCGCGCTGCGGGAGTCGAAGGCGGAGTACTTCGCCGTCCCGGGCGAGTGGCGCGGCTTCGACCACACCGCGATGGCGCACCGGCTGGGCGCGAAGAACGTCTTCGAGGCGTACGACACGCTGCCGGACGGCGATCCGGCCGTCCTGCCCGCCCCGCCCGCCGACGGCACCTCCGTCCGCTGGATCTACTGGACCTCGGGCACCACCTCCGACCCCAAGGGCGTGCTGCACACCGACCGCTCGCTGATCGCGGGCGGCTCCTGCCTCGCCCACGCGCTGCGGCTGTCCGCCGACGACGTGGGCTCGATGGCCTTCCCGTACGCGCACATCGCCGGGCCCGACTACACGGTGATGCTGCTGCTGTACGGCTTCCCGGCCGTGATGTTCGAGCACTTCGCGCTGCCCGCCGCCCTGGAGGACTACCGCGCGCACGGTGTGACGGTGGCGGGCGGGTCGACCGCGTTCTACTCGATGTTCCTCGCCGAACAACGCAAACGGCCCGGCGAGCCGGTCATCCCCACCCTGCGGCTGCTCGCGGGCGGGGGAGCCCCGAAGCCGCCCGAGGTCTACCACTCCGTCGTCCGGGAGATGGGTGTGCAGCTCACCCACGGGTACGGGATGACCGAGGTCCCGATGATCACGATGGGCGCGCCGGACGACTCCGCCGAGAACCTCGCGACCACGGAGGGCAGGCCCCCCGAGGGCATGGAGATACGGATCGTGGACGCGGCGGGAGCCTCCCGGCCGCCCGGCGTGGACGGGGACGTACGGCTCAGGGGGGAGGCCGTGTGCCAGGGGTATCTGGACCCGGCGCAGACGGCGGAGGCCTTCGACGAGGACGGCTTCCTGATCACCGGGGACGTCGGGCATCTGACCGGAACCGGGCACCTCGTTCTCACCGGCCGGGTGAAGGACATCATCATCCGCAAGGGCGAGAACATCTCCGCGAAGGAGATCGAGGACCTGCTGCACCGGCACCCGGCGGTCGGGGACGTCGCCGTGATCGGGCTGCCCGACGCCGACCGCGGGGAACGCGTCTGCGCGGTGGTCGAGCAGCCGGCGGGGGCGGCCGGGCTGACGCTGGCGGAGATGACCTCGTACCTGCGCGGCGAAGGGCTGTCCGTGCACAAGCTGCCGGAGCAGTTGGAGGTCGTGGACGCCCTCCCGCGCAACGAGGCCCTGCGGAAGGTGCTCAAGTACCGTCTCAGGGAGCGCTTTTCGGGGTGAGGTACCGGCCGCGCCCGACCTGCCGCGCAGGGTGGGTGGGTGGCCGGCCGCCCCGGAGCGCTACTCCGGCACCGTGAAGTAGCGCGCGAACGCGCTCACGACCTCCGTCTCGCCGATCCGTCCGTCGGCGTCCGCGTCCAGGGCGGCGGCCGCGGTGGCGGCCGTTTCACCGCCCACTCCGAGGGCCCGGAGAACGCGCGCGGTCTCCTCGACCGTGGCCGCGCCGTCCCCGTCGGTGTCCGCCACCGCGAGGGCCGCGTGCAGGAAGGGGCGGGCGATCTCGGCGAACCGCTCGGGGTTGTCGCGCAGCCGCTTCACGGCGCCGCTCACGAACTCCTCGCGGGTGATCCGCTGATCGCCGTCCCGGTCCGCGATCCCGGCCATGCCCTGCCAGAACGCCTCGGCTCCGATGTACAGGGCCTGGCCCCTGTCCGACCGGGCCGTCGTACCGAACTCGGCGAGAAGCGCCTTGGTCGCGGCGTTGAAGTCCTCCCGGTCGATGTAGCCGTTGCCGTCCTGGTCGAAGCCGGCGAACCGGGCGGCGATCCTGCGTTCGTACTCGGTACTGACCATGGTGTGTTCGGACCGCCTCACTTCTCAGCCGGCCTGGGCCGGACTGCGGTTCATCCGGGACGGAGCGTACGACGCCCGAGGCACCCGGCGAGCCGGAAAACGACGGTTGTACCAAGACCGCAAAAATTCTGGAACAACAGCGTGGCGGTGCGTCGCGCAGCGAACCGGGGGCGTCACTCCCGGCGAGAACAGGACGGCGAACAGGGACATGGGGGTCAGGCCGACAGCGGGCGGGACTCCTCGTCGACGGCCGCGTCGACGTCGGGGTACACGTCGAAGAGACGGCGCACGCCGAGGGCCCCGAGGACCCGGTTGACGTGGGAGCCGTCGGCCGCGCCCCCGGCGGGCAGGATCAGCCGCAGCCGCCCCCGGCAGGAACGCATGAGGCGGCGGGCGGCGATCAGGACGCCGACACCGCTGGAGTCGCAGAACACGACCTCGGAGAGGTCCAGGACGATGCTGTGCCGGCCCGCGGCCACCACGTCGTGCACGCTCTGGCGCAGCCCCGGCGAGGTCACGAGGTCGAGCTCGCCCGACACCCGCAGCACCGACCACTCGTCCTCGTGGCGGCCCAGGGGGCCGGCACCGCCCGTACTGCCTGGACCGCCTGTACTGCCTGCACTCCCCGTACCGCCCGCGCCGCCCTCGCCGTCGGTCACGTCGGTCACGTCGGTCACCTTGAGCGTCACCGCCACGCCTCTCGCTCGCCTCGCCCAGCAGAAACGGAAGCACTCCGTACGCTTCCTTCCAGCGCGGCTGCCCCGCCGTACTTCCATGAAACACGGATCCGGCCAGGAAGAAACGACTGTCTACGGTCGAAAATGCTTCACGAGGGTTCTCTTTCGGTCGCATACGAGCAGTTGTGGTCACGTCCGGGGGTGGAAGTGCCCCGCCTCTACCATCCACGGCCTGTCCAGGGGCGCACATTGACGCAAAGGGGCGTGCGTTGCCGGACGTGCCGACTACATTCAAGACACGAGTTGCGCACAGTCTGGACAGCGGCACCGCACCGCCGGCCGGGGACGGGGGACACGGCCGGGACACCTGCCGGACACAGGAGCACACGGATTCACGGATCGCGTGGATCGCACGGATACACGGGCAGTACACGGGCAGGCGCCGGGCACGACCAGGGTGAGGGGGCCGTATGGCGAAGCAGGACGCACCGCCCCGCTGGGACCGCAAGATGCAGCAGCGGCTCTCGCGCGGGGAGGCGGCCGCGCTGGGTGAGCTCTACGACCGGTTCGCCTCGCTCGTGCACGGGCTCGCCCATCGCGTGCTCGGAGACGAACGGGCCGCCGACGGGATCACCCGCGAGGTCTTCGCCCATGTCTGGGAGAACCCCGAGGCGTACGACCCCAAGCAGGGCCCCCTGCGGTCCTGGGTGGCCGCACTGACCCACCGCCTCGCCGTGCAGCGCCTGCGCGCCACCGAGACCGCCGCGCTCGCCCAGGGCGGCCACGGCACCGCCGAGGAGCTGGAGCGCAAGGTGCGCAGCGCCTCCGTCGCCGCCCGCGCGGACTACATCGTCACCTCCATGCCCACCCCGCTGCGGACCGCCCTGGAGCTCGCGTACTTCCAGCGCCGTGACTACCGCCAGGCCGCCGCCGATCTCGGCGTCACCGAGGACGAGGCCCGCCGCCGGCTCCGTCTCGGCCTGCAGCTCCTGTCCACCGCCCACGAAACCGGGCCCGCCGGCGCACCACCGGAATACGGGGGTGCGCGGTGAGCGACGGGAAGGACCGGTCCGCCTCGTCCGACGACGAGGACGGACACGAGAACGGGCACGAGAACGGGCACAGGCACGAGGGCGTGGACGAGGACAGGCACGAAGGCGTGCACGAGGAAGCGGACGAGGACGGGCACAGCGCCATGCATGAGGACGGGCGGAACGGCGGCGACGCCGGGCCTCGGCCGGGCGGACCCCCGCGCATACCCCTGCCACGCGCCTCGGTGGAGGACACCGGACTGCCGCTTCCCGAACCGGCCGCCGTTGCCGGTGACCCGGCACCGCTCGTCCTGGAACACCGGGTCCTGAAGTCGCTGCTCGGCGCGTGGGCGCTGGCCGCCTGCTCGGCGGACGAGACGACGGCCGTCGAGGACCACCTCGGGCACTGCGGTTCGTGCGCCGACGAGGCACTGCGGCTGCGCGAGGCGGTCGGCCTGCTGCACCCGGCGGAGAGCCTCGACCTGGACCCGGCGCTGCGCACCCGCGTCCTGACGAACTGCCTGGACCGGCGTCCGCCGCGCATCCCGGTCCCCGGGTGGGCCGCTCCGTACGACGCGGAGACCGCCCGCCTCGACGCCCTGCTCCAGGACATCGGCGGCTCCGAGTGGCACGCGCCCGTGCGGCTGCGCTGGTTCGACGGCGACGGGCCCGTGAGCCGCCGTACGACGGTCGCCGGGGTCATCGCCCATCTGCTGAGCGTCGACGGACTGGTCGCCGTCGCACTGGGCCTCGACGACCCGCTGGGCGGACCCGGCGCGGAACGGCCGACGCCGCAGGAGCGCACCGAGGCGTACTGGCGTGCCGCGCGCGTCCCGCCCACCCGGTCCGTGCGCGGGCCCTGGCGGGAGCAGAGCCACAGCATCGTCCGGACGGTGTCGTTCGTGGAGGAGGGCGCCTCCCCCGCGGGCGAGGCCGCGGGCGGGCAGGGCTCCGGGCGGCTCACCGTGGCGTACGGCGGTTTCGACCTGCCGCTCAGCGACTCGATGCTGGACCGGGCCTTCGAGTGCTGGGTGCACGCGGGGGACATCGCCGACGCGGTGGACTACCCGTACGAGCCGCCGGCTCCCCGGCACCTCCACCGGATGATCGACCTGGCCGCGCGGATGCTGCCCGTGTCGCTGGCCGAGCGGCGCCGGGCGGGACTCTCGGCCCCGTCGTCGGCCCGGCATCTCGTCACGGCGGGAGCCCCGGGGCGGAGCCTGCGCCTTGAGATCGAGGGCTCGGGGGGCGGCGAGTGGCTCATCCCGCTCGACTCGCCCGGCGCCGTCGGCTCCGCCGAGCGCGAGGTGGCCCATGTCGCCCTGGACGGGGTGGAGTTCTGCCGCCTGGCGGCGGGCCATGTGTCCCCGGAGGAGGCGGCCGCCGGACAGGACGGCGACCGCGAGGCGATCAGGGACGTGCTGTTCGCGGCCGCGTCGTTGAGCCGCATGTAGCCCGACCGGGGGCCGAGCTGCGGTGCGCTGAGCCGAGCCGAGCCGAGCCGAAGCCTCAACCCCCCGGCGCCCGTGCGCCGTTACGCGGTCACGCGAAAACAACCGTCCGGCGTCCGTTCAGCAGGATGCGGCGTTCCGCGTGCCATTTCACCGCGCGGGCCAGCGCCTGGCACTCGACGTCACGGCCGATGGCGACCAACTGGTCGGGGGTGACGTCGTGGCCGACCCGCTCGACCTCCTGCTCGATGATCGGGCCCTCGTCGAGGTCGGCGGTGACGTAGTGCGCGGTGGCGCCGATGAGCTTCACACCCCGGGCGTGTGCCTGGTGGTACGGCTTGGCGCCCTTGAAGCTCGGCAGGAAGGAGTGATGGATGTTGATGATGCGACCGCTGAGCTGCTTGCACAGGTCGTCCGAGAGAACCTGCATGTAGCGGGCCAGGACGACCAGCTCGACGCCCTTCTCGCGCACCAGCTCCAGCAGTTGCGCCTCGGCCTCGGCCTTGGTGTCCCTCGTCACCGCGATGTGGTGGAAGGGCACGTCGTACGACCCCACGAGCTCGGCGAAGTCCGTGTGGTTGGAGACCACCGCGGCGATGTCGACGGGCAGCGCACCGATCCGCGCGCGGAAGAGCAGGTCGTTCAGGCAGTGGCCGAACCTGCTCACCATGAGGACGACGCGCATCCGGTCCTCGGCCCGGTGGATCTGCCATTCCATGCGGAAGGCGTCACCGATCGCCGTGAAGCTCGCGCGCAGCTTCTCCACCGACACCGGCGACTCCGCCGAGAAGTGGACGCGCATGAAGAACAGACCCGTGTCGCGGTCGCCGAACTGCTGACTGTCCTCGATGTTGCAGCCGGTCATGAACAAGTAGCTCGACACGGCGTGCACGATGCCCTGCTTGTCGGGGCAGGAGAGGATCAGGACGTACTGCTCGGCGGCGGGCTCGGCCCCGCGGACGGACGGCTCATTCATGCGGGACAGGGTCCCATACCAGGCGCCCGCGGCGGAGTGTCGTCCCGCCACGCGGACGCCCCGGGGGCACCCCACCGCGGCCCCGAGGCCACCCTGCGGGCACCTTCGTGAGCATCTCGCCGACCGGGCGCCTCCACCGCGACCGTCGCGGGCCGGGCCGACCGCGTTCGCGGCGCGGCGGGCCGGACGGCTACGCCGACCGCGTCAGGATGCGCAGGACCTCCAGTGTGCGCGGAGGCGTGTCCGGGTCCTCGCCGTCGCTCGACGCGAGCCGTACGTGCGCGGCGCGCGCGGCCTGCAGGGCCTCCGGCCACGCCTGGTGGTCGAGATAGGCGGAGACGGGGGCGTCGGGACCGACCTGGTGCATGATCCGCAGGACCCGCAGGACGGCACTGTCCACGAGGGCGGCCTCCTGGGAGTCCCGGAAGATCGTGCCGACGTACTTCTCGGCCGACCAGTTGTCCAGCCAGGTGTCCTCGACCAGGCGGTACACGGCGTCGGTGACGTCGCCGTACCCGTCCACACCGGCGAGCCAGACGTCTCGCTGGAACGCGGGGTCGGAAAGCATGTGCAGCGCGGAGCGCACATTGCTGCGCCAGCGCCACCACGGCATGTCGTTCAGTGGCATGCCGCCCATGGTGGATGAGCGACGACCGCGACGGGAAGAGTTCTCCGAGTCTTGCACGGTCACCGATCGTACGTTCCCTGTGAAAAACAGTTCATCGGCCCCCGCAATTCACCTCTGCGTCACCTTGTGTCGACCGCGGGTCACACAAGGGTTCTCGGTGTGGGGGAATCGTGCATGCCCATGACCGGTAGGCGACGTACTCGTACCACCTCCCCCGTTCCGCCCCGGCCCTTAAAGGCCACGCTGCTGTACGCGGGCGCCCTGATGGCGTGCGCGTCGGTCGCCGTCGGGTGCGGGGCCATCCCTGGTGCCACGGGGGGCTCCGGGGATGGCCCCGTCAAAGTGATGACCTGGGCTCCGGAGAAGACCAACGCGACCAACAAGCCCGGAATGCCGGCGCTGGCGAAGGCCTACGCACGCTGGGTCAACGCCCACGGCGGGATCAACGGCCGCAAGCTGGAGATCCTCACCTGCAACGACCACAACGACTCGGTCGCCGCCGCGCACTGCGCGGAGCACGCGGCCGACGAGAAGGTCGTCGCGGTCGTGGGTTCCTACAGCCAGCACAGCCGCTCGTTCCTCCCGCCGCTGGAGAGCGCCGACATCCCCTACATCGGGGGCTTCGGCGTCACCGACGACGAGTTCACCAGCCCCATCTCCTATCCCGTGAACGGCGGCCAGCCGTCCCTGCTGGCGGGCCTCGGCGAGCAGCTCGGCAAGAACTGCGGTCCGGTCTCGCTCATCCGCCCCGACACCATCGCCGGTGACGAACTCCCGGTGCTGCTCGACTCCGGCCTGAAGGCGCAGGGCCACGAAACGGCCGCCGACCAGCGGGCGGCCGAGGACGCCACCGAGTACTCCCGGACGACGCGGCTGGCGCTCCAGCACGCGACCTCCGAGCCGGCCACCGCGGGCTGTGTCGTCCCGGCGCTCGGCGACCGCACGAACACCTTCATGGACTCCTTCCGGCGCGACAGCGCGAACTTCCCGAAGGTGCACACCGGCACCGTCATCGGCAGCATCGACCAGTCGCAGATCGACGCCACCGGCGGCAGGTCGGGCCCCTACGAGGGCGCGTACGTCACCGGCTGGTATCCGACCGCGAACGACAGGCGCTGGAACGAGATGCGCAAGGTGATCAAGGAAGAGGCCTTCGGCGACAACCGGATCGATCCCGCCGACGCCGGAGTGCAGACCACCTGGATCGCCTACACCGTTCTGAGGAAGGTCGTCGAGTCCCTCGGCGCGGGCGAGATCTCGTCGCACACCGTCCGGCGCGCGCTCGACAACGGCCTCAAGGTGACCACGGGCGGGCTCACGCCGACCCTCAGGTGGCGCTTCGCCGACCTGATCGGGACCGGCGACTTCCCGCGCCTCGTCAACGCCGATGTCACCTTCCAGGTCATTCGCGACGGTCAACTGACGACACAGCGAGGCGGGTTCATCAACATGACGAAGACACTGATGAACGCCGGCTAGCAGGACACGCTTCGCCGGGCGGGACACCGCCCACGACGGCACCCGCGACCGAGCCCGGCCCCCTCGCCGTTCAGCGAGGGGGCCGGGCTTTCGTACGGGTCGCGGCGGGACGCGGTTCGCGGTGGGACGCGGGCCACAGCGGGTCGCGGGTCACGGCCGGGAGCGGCTCACGGCCGAGAGCCGGTCACAGCCGGGAGCCGGTCACAGCCGGGAGCCGGTCACAGCCGGGAGCGGGTCACAGCTGGGAGCGGGTCACAGCTGGGAGCGGGTCACAGCTGGGTGCGGGTCCGCTGTGTCAGGCCGTACTTGGACGCGATGGAGTTCCACAGCCTCGCGGCGTTCTCCTTCTGGGTGGAGGCCGTGCCGCTGGCCGCGTTGCCCGCCTGGGTCTGCCCGGTGGTTCGGGCATGGCCCTTGCGGCAGCCCTTCTTGTCGTTGCCGACCTGGTCGGCCCAGGCCGCGTAGTGGTTGTCGGCCGCCGCGGAGGCCTTCCAGCCGTTCGTGAGGGCCGCGGCCAGCTGGTCGTGGTTCGGCAGCTTGTCGACCGCGAGGGAGGAGAGCCGGGTGACCAGCTCGGCGCGCTGCTTGGCCGCGTCCCGCAGATCACTGGCCGCCTGGCCGAGGTTGTCGCACGCCTTCACGTCGGCCACGGCGTTGATCACCGAGCCGCGGCTGCTGGTGCTGTCCGCGAGGAGCTTGTCCAGCTCGACGGCCTGCGCCTTCACCGGGTCACCGGCGGCCGCCGACGAGCCCGTCGAGGCGGGCGCGGTCGCGGCCACCGTCTTGCCGGTGTCGTCCGTGCCGCCACCGCTACCACCGCCGCTGAGCAGGGCGCCGGCGCCGACACCGAGCACGATGATGCCGATGCCGACGGCCGCGATCACCGGAACGCGGGAGCGACCGCGGCCGGCGCCGCCCGCTCCGTCGCCGTCGGAAGGGCCACCGCGGCGCCCGGCGGCCCGGCCGCCGGGCGCGCCCGGCGCGGGCTGCGCGCCGTACATGTCGTGGGTGCCGTGCGGCGCCGGAGACGCCGCGTCGATACGCGGCAGCATCTGCGTCGACCCGGCCGCCTCCGGCTCACTGCGGAAGAGATTGTCGAACTCCGCCGGGGGCTGTCGCTCCCCCGGCGCGCCGGAGGGTATCCCGTAGGACGCGGCCGGCTGCGCGGGCACGGGCGGGATGTACTGCGTGGCGTCGGCGTCCGGGACGGACTGCGGCGATCCGGTGCCGGGCCCGCCCTGCGGTGTCTGTCCGAGGAACCGCGTCGCCTCCGAGGGGACCTCGGGCGGCAGCGCGCCCGGCCCCACCGGCGGTATGAACTGTGTGGCGCCCTCGGCGCCTCCCGGGGCGGCGGGGATGTACGGGATGTACTGGGTCGCCCCGTCGTCGCCCCCGGACGGCAGCGGCGCGCCCGGTCCGGCGTGCCCGCTCTGCTGCTCCTGGGCGCCGTAGCTGCCGTAGGTGTCGTATCCGGCGGCCGCGTGCGAGCCGTGCGCCCCCGGCGCATAGCCGTTCTGGGCGCCGTACGACGAGGACTGCGCGCCCTCGGGCGGCAGCGGTGCCGAGCCGGACCCCTGCTGCTGGGCGTAGCCCTGCCCCTGCTGTGCTCCGTGCGGGTCCGCCGCCGGCCAGCCCGCGGACTCGGAGGACGCGGAGGTGTCCCACGACTGGGTGGCGTTCACCGGAGCTCCCCAGCCGTCGCCGGGCTGCGGAGCCTGGGCGGCCGACTGGTCGGGGCCCCACTGTCCGCCCCAGGACTGAGCGCCGGCCGGGGCCGCCCGGTCACCCGCCGTACCCGGCAGCAGCGGCTCGCTGCCGTCGGAGGGCAGCACGATGCCTTCGCGCGCGGGTCGCGCCGAGGGCTCCTCGCCCTGTCCACTCTGCGTCACCGGGACTCCTACGAATGGGGGACCTTCGGAATCATCGGCTCACGCTACCGGGTTCCCACAACCCGGTGCTACGCAGCACCTGCGACGACCCACGCACCCTGTGACACGGGTAACGAATCCGCCCCCGAATGCGCTGTATCTCACTCCCATCCCTCACGGCGCGCTCGTTTTCCCGGCGTTCACGCCGGTACAGGCCATATGTTCACGCGCGGGGCGCCGGAAGCGGCGGAAGAGAAATGATCACACCCGAGGGAACGGCCTCCCTCGCTCACGCCACCGCAACCGCTCAGGCCACCGCAACTGCTCGCGCCACCACGCCGCGCCGCACGGGGAACCCGCGCCCGCCCGACCATCACGCCGGAGCGCACGCGCCGTTGTCCGCGCGAGGCGCGGTGGGCGAAGGGCGGTGGGCGAGGGGCGCACGCGGCGTGCGCCCCCGGCGGAACACGCCCGGTCGCGTCCGCGCCGGGCGGAGCACGCTCAACCCACGTGCCCCACGCGTGCGTTCACGCCGCCGCCTGCAACTCCATGCGTGCCCCGAACTCCCGTACCACGGCCTCGTCCTGGAACGGCTCCAGACGCTGCTGCAGGTCCTCCAGGTACTCGGCGCCGCGGTTGGAGCGGAGGGTGCCGAGGAGTTCGACGGCGCGCAGACCCGTGTGGCAGGCCTGCTCCACCTCGCGCTGCTGGACCTGTGCCGAGGCCAGCAGGACATAGCCGATGGCCCGTCGGCGGGCGCGCGACTCGGGATGACCGGCCAGGGACTCCTCGGCGCACCGCGCGGCGGCCTCGGCCTGGCCGAGGTCCCGGTGGCAGTGGGCCAACTCGTCGGCCAGATAGGCCTCGTCGAAGTGCGCGATCCACGTCGGGTCGTCCCCGGAGGCCGCGTCGGCGTTCTCCAGGGCGGTGACGGCCCGCCCGGACGACACCTGCGCGGCGCGCGCGTCGCCCATCAGCGCGTGCCCGCGCGCCTCGGCCGCGTGGAACATCGACTCGGCCCGCGGTGTCACCCGCCCGCGCGCGCCCTCCTGGGCCGCACGCGCCAACTGCGCGATCTCGCGCGGGTTGCCGAGCTGGGCGGCCAGGTGGCTCATGGACGCGGCGAGGACGTAACCGCCGTAGCCGCGGTCGCCGGCCGCCTGGGCGAGCCGCAGCGCCTGGATGTAGTAGCGCTGGGCGAGCCCGGGCTGACCGGTGTCGATGGCCATGTAGCCCGCGAGTTCCGTCAACCGGGAGACGGCGGCGAACAGTTCGCGTCCGACCGCCTCCCGGTAGGAACCGGCGAGCAGCCCGGAGACCACGCTGTTCAGGTAGTGCACGACGACCGGGCGCACATGCCCGCTGCCGTACTGGTGGTCGAGGTCGACGAGGGCCTGGGTCATCGCACGGACCGCCGCCACGTCCGAGAGCCCGACGCGCGGGCCCGCCGAGCGGGCGACCTGCGAGTCCGGCGACGAGATCAGCCAGTCGCGGCTCGGCTCGACGAGCGCGGAGGAGGCCACGGACGACCCGGACAGGAAGTCCCGGCGTCCCACGTCGCTGCGCCACAGCTCGCAGACCTGCTCGATCGCGCCCAGTATGGTCGGCGAGAACTGGAGGCCGACGCCGGACGCCAGGTTCTTGCCGTTGGCCATGCCGATCTCGTCGATCGTGACCGTCCGGCCGAGCTTGCGGCCGAGCGCCTCGGCGATGATCGCCGGCGCCCGTCCCCGCGGCTGCTGACCACGCAGCCAGCGCGCGACGGAGGTCTTGTCGTAGCGCAGATCGAGTCCGTGCTCCGCTCCGCACATGTTGACCCGGCGGGCCAGCCCCGCGTTCGAACAGCCCGCTTCCTGGATGAGCGCCTGCAGCCGTTCGTTCGGCTGCCTGGCGATGAGAGGCCTTGCGGCCATGGCGTACCCCCTGTGGCTGCGGTGCCTGCCCACGCACCGAGTTGACGTGTCCTCACCGGCCGACCACCGAAAGAAGCCGGCCAGGAAGATCAATGCCCCGCAGACATACCGAAGATGCGAGGCATGTGAGGATTGCCGGGGTAAGGGCGGTTGCCCGACCCCACCCCTGATTACCCACTACCGGCTGCCGTTCCCCCTGCGCGCCCCCACCCGTGCATCCATGCGCCCCAGCCGGGGAACCGATGCTCCTCCCCCGCGCGCGTGTCTCCCGTAACCCGAGGTGGACGCGGGAGTTGAGTTCGACGTGGAAGAGACCATCGCAGGCACCGAGTCCGCGCAGATCCCCCAGCAGCGTGGCGAATCGCTGCAGGAAGCCGCCGTGCGCTACGCCGAGGAACGCCACTGGGACGTGTTCCCCGGCACCTGGCTGGAAACGGTCGGCGGGACGCAGCTCTGCTCCTGCGGCGAACCCGCCTGCGCCGCGCCCGGGGCACATCCGGCGCGGGAGGACTGGGCGACGCAGGCGACGGGCAGCGCCACGGTCGCGCGCCGGCTCTGGGCGATGCGGCCGACGGCGTCGATCCTGCTCCCCACGGGGCGTACGTTCGACGCGATCGACGTGCCCGAGTCGGCCGGGTTCCTGGCACTCGCCCGCATGGAGCGGATGGAGCTCACTCTCGGTCCGGTGACCCGCACACCGGACCGGCGCATGCGTTTCTTCGTGCTTCCCGGCGCCGCGGCGAAGGTCCCCGACCTGGTACGGACGCTGGGCTGGCCGTCGGCCTCGCTCGACCTGGTCGCGCTCGGCGAGGGAGCCTATGTGGCCGCGCCGCCGACCCGGTTCGGCTCTTGGGGTGCCGTGCAGTGGGCCTGCCGTCCGACACCCGCGAACCGCTGGCTGCCGGACGCGGAGGAACTGATCTCGCCGCTGGCCTACGCCTGCGGACGGGATCGGTAGAGCTCGGCGCGGGCCCCTGGAGCCCCGTAGATCGACGGAGACCCGGCAGGGACGGGTGGCCGCGGACCTCGGGCCTCTAGGCTGCCTGCATGAGCGAGGGAGCGAAGGACGGCGGCGTGCCCGCCGTACGTGTGCGGGGGCTCTGGAAGCGGTTCGGGGAGCAGGTCGCCGTGGCCGGGATCGATCTGGAGCTTCCCGCGGGGCAGTTCATCGGGCTCGTCGGACCGAACGGCGCCGGCAAGACCACCACCCTGTCAATGGTGACCGGGCTGCTCAGGCCGGATCAGGGCACCGTCGAGGTCGTCGGTCACGACGTGTGGCGCGACCCGGTGGAGGTGAAGGCGCGGATCGGTGTGCTGCCCGAGGGGCTGCGGCTCTTCGAGCGGCTCTCCGGGGGCGAACTGCTCGCGTACACCGGCCGGTTGCGGGGCCTTCCCGGCGCCGAGGTCGACAAGCGCGCGGCCCAGCTCCTCGACGTACTCGACCTGGCGGGCGCGCGGCACAAGCTCGTCGTCGACTACTCGACCGGTATGCGCAAGAAGATCGGCCTGGCCTGCGCCCTCCTGCACAACCCCGAAGTGCTCTTCCTCGACGAGCCGTTCGAGGGCGTCGACCCCGTCTCCGCGCAGATCATCCGGGGTGTCCTGGAGCGGTACACGGCCTCCGGCGCCACCGTCGTGTTCTCCTCCCATGTGATGGAGCTGGTCGAGTCGCTGTGCGACTGGGTGGCCGTCATGGCCGCCGGCCGTATCCGCGCGCACGGCCCGCTCGCCGACGTGCGGGGCGGCGCGCCCTCGCTCCAGCATGCCTTCCTGGAACTGGTCGGCGCGCACGGCCGCGGCACCTCGGCCGACCTGGACTGGCTGGGCGGCGGGGCTCCCCGGTGAGCGCCGGCACCGGCGTCTCCGCCGCGTCGATCACCCCCGTCGTCGTACGGCTGAAGCTGTCGCTGCTGCGCAACGGGCTGCGGCAGTCCGCCGGGCGGCGGGCCGCGTTCATCGTGTCCACGGTGCTCGCGCTGCTCTTCGCCGCACTCCAGCTCATCGGTCTGATCGCGTTGCGCGGCAACGCGCACGCCGGCGCCGTCGCCGTCCTGCTCGTGGTGCTGCTGGCGCTCGGCTGGGCCGTGATGCCGCTGTTCTTCCCCAGCGGCGACGAGACGCTCGATCCGACGCGGCTGGTGATGCTGCCGCTGCGGCCGCGGCCGCTCGTCAGGGCGCTGCTGGCCGCCTCGCTGGTCGGCATCGGGCCGCTGTTCACGCTCTGCCTGCTGCTCGGCTCGGTGATCTCGGTCGCGCACGGGACGGCGGCGTACGTGACGGCGGTGGTCGCCCTCGTCCTCGCCCTGCTGGTCTGTGTGGCCCTCGCCCGGGCCGTCGCGGCCGCCAACATCCGGCTGCTGTCCAGCCGCAAGGGCCGCGATCTGGCGGTGCTCAGCGGACTGGTCGTCGCGGTGGGCGTGCAACTGGTCAACTTCGGCGCGCAACGGCTCGGTTCGGCGGGGGGCCTGGCGAAGCTGGATCCGGTGGCGGACGTCCTGCGCTGGATCCCGCCCGCCTCGGCGATCGGCGCCGTGGACTCGGTGAGCGACGGATCGTACGGGGCCGGCATCGCCCAGCTCGCGCTGTGCGCGGCCGCCCTGGCGGGGCTGCTGGCGCTCTGGTCCCGGCATCTGACACGGCTGATGACCGCACCCGACGGGTCCACGCTCCAGGCCGCGGAGCCCACCGCCAGGGAGCGCGGCTCGTCGGGGCTCGGGCGGCTGCTGCCGGCCGGGCGCACCGGCACGGTCATGGAGCGGAGCCTGCGGTACGTGTGGCGCGATCCGAAGACCAAGGCCGCGTGGGTGACCTCGCTGGCGATCGGGCTGATCGTGCCGGTGTTCAACGCGCTCCAGGGCACCGGCTCGGTCTACTTCGCGTGCTTCGCGGCGGGGATGCTCGGGATCCAGATGTACAACCAGTTCGGGCAGGACACGTCCGCGTTCTGGATGGTCGCGCTGACGATCTCCTCGACCCGCGACGCGTACGTCGAGCTGCGCGGGCGGGCACTGGCCCTGCTGGTGATCACCCTGCCGTACGCGACCCTCGTGACCGTCCTGACGACCGGACTGCTCGACGCGTGGCGGCAGTTGCCCGAGGTGCTCGGCCTGTCCTTCGCGCTGCTCGGCGCGATGCTGGCGACCGGCGCCTGGTCCTCGGCGCGCTTCCCGTACTCCATCCCCCAGGAGGGCTACAAGAACGTGGCGCCCGGTCAGGCCGGCCTCGCCTGGATCGCGATCTTCGGCGGCATGGTCTCGGCGGCCCTGCTCGCCGCCCCCGTCATCGCCCTCACGATCTGGCTGAACGTGAGCGCGGACGGAGACCGGTGGACCTGGCTGCTGCTGCCCGCGGGAGCCGGCTACGGGGCGCTGATCACGCTGCTGGGGCTCCGGCTCGCGGCGCCCCGGACGGCCCAGCGCCTGCCGGAGATCCTGGCGGCGGTCAGCAAGGGGTGACGGCACGCGGGCGTCGCCGGGCGGGCGGGTGTCGCCGGACGGGCACCAGGACCGCCCTAGGACTGGTCCTGGCCGGTGAGCACGCCGTCCAGGAACGGCTCGATCGCGGTACGCCACGCCTCGGGCCTGTCGTAGTGCACGAGGTGGCCGGCGTCGGCGACCTCCGCGTACCGGCCGCGCGGCAGGACCCGGACCATCTCCTGGGACTCGGCCCGGCCGAGCTCGCCGTCGAGGCCCCGTACGACCAGAGCGGGGCACTGGACCTGGGCGAGCTCCTCCCAGTGGGCGTCGTACACCCAGGTCTGGCGGGACTTGAGCATCTGCTCCGGTTCGAAGACCGGGCGCCAGCCGTCGGGGGACTCGTGCATCACCTCGGCGTAGAACTCGCCGCGGGAGGGGTTGCGGCGCTCCACCCAGGGGTCGTCCTCGCCGAACCACTTGCGTACGTCGGCGAGGGTGGCGAAGGGGACGGGCCAGGCCTTGAACCAGTCCTCCCACTCGCGCTGCGAGGCGGCACCCAGTGCCGAGGCCCGCATGTCGCAGATGATCAGGGCGCGGACGAGGTCGGGGCGTTTGGCGGCGAGCTGCCAGCCGGTCAGCGCGCCCATCGCGTGGCCGATGAGGACGGCCGGTCCGAGACCGAGCTGGTCGAGGGCGGCTTCGGCGTCCTCGACGTAGGCCTCACGGGTGTACTCGGCCTCCGGGGCCTTGTCGCTCTGGCCGTGTCCGCGCTGGTCGAGGGCGATGGCCCGGTGCCGCTCGGAGAGCCAGCGGGCGGTGGACGCCCAGTGCGAGGCGCGGCCCATGAGGCCGTGCAGTAACAGCACGCCGGGCGCCTCGGAGTCCCTGGGCTGGTCGTTCTTGGGAGGATCGGCGAACTCCCAGGCAGCGAGGCGTACACCGCCCGCTCCCGTCACGTCGATGCGCCGCACCATCGGTAATGGCACCCCCCTGGCTCGCTCGGACCGGCTCGCTCCCGCACGTACCGGCCGGTCCACTGGTACCGCTTCCTGCCGCTGTTCCTGCTTCGTTGCCCGGTGTCCCTCTGTGTACTCCCGCCACCGTCACGTTATCGAATGGGGTTTCGAAAGTGGCCTTTCCGGCCACAACACCCCTCGTTCGAGTGACCACCCACGAGGATTGACCGCCGTCGCCGCGGGGAGATCTTCTGCGGGAGGCGGACCGCTCGGGGAAAACGGTCCGAGGGGAATGACCCTGGGAGCTCGGGGCTCCGGGTCAGCACAGGGGAGGACAGGCCCCGGCGCCGAATGGCGCCGGGGCCCTCTCCACATCCGCGGCACATCCTTACGCCCCCTCCCCGACCGCACACCATCGCTCTCGGACACGGTCAAGAGCCCTCAGGTCATATGCCTCACGCGACAGCCTCGCACGCAAACGGTCCCGGCGCTGCGATTCGGCACACTGAATCTTGGTTTCGACCAGGTCGCGAAATCATCACAACTGCCCCTGCTGTCACAGCAGTTGACACGGTTGGGGTAGGGCGGACCGGGTGCGCCGCACGGTGTCCGGCGTGCTCCCGGACGCCGACGTCGAGGTCAGCGGCTGCCGACCCCTCGGCCGGCGCCCGAGAGCTGCCCCTCGCGGGTACCGGAAACGCGGGTGGCTGAACTACCACAACGGAAGCACAACCACCGGGGACATGCCTACCGGAAGCGGCGCCGCCGGTCGTGTGGCTTCGGGGCGGCCGCCGTCGGCGTCAGCGCTTGGCGACGAACACATGGGAGGCGACGTCCGCCTCCAGCTCCGCGGCCTCGCCGCCACTGCCCACGAGGACCCCGCCCGCCGACTCGGTCACGCTGACCACCGAGCCCGGCTGCACACCCGCGCGGCGCAGTGTGTACATCAACTGCGCGTCCGTCTGGATCGGTTCGCCGATCCGCCTGACGACCACGGTCTTGCCGTCCAGACCCGGGTCCAGCTCGGCGAGCGACACCATCCCCTCGTCCAGGAACGGGTCCGCGCCGTCCTTCTCGCCCAGCTCCTCCAGGCCCGGGATCGGGTTCCCGTACGGCGACTCGGTCGGGTGGCGCAGCAGCTCCAGCACGCGCCGCTCGACCGCCTCGCTCATCACGTGCTCCCAGCGGCACGCCTCCGCGTGCACCTGCTCCCACTCCAGACCGATCACGTCGACGAGGAGGCACTCCGCGAGGCGGTGCTTGCGCATGACGCGCGTGGCCAGCCGCCGCCCCTCTTCGGTGAGCTCCAGATGCCGGTCGCTCGCCACCGCCACCAGCCCGTCGCGCTCCATCCTCGCCACGGTCTGGCTCACCGTCGGGCCACTCTGGTCGAGCCGCTCCGCGATCCGGGCGCGCATGGGGACAACGCCTTCCTCCTCCAGCTCGAGGATGGTGCGGAGATACATCTCCGTGGTGTCGATCAGTCCGGACATTCGTGCCCCTCGATTAGCTCTGCCGGAGACTCGATGGCCCACCGGCGTGTGCGCTGGCCCTGAACTCAATTCTGACGCATAGCACTGACAACCGTGCCTCGCCGTTGAAACCGCTTGGTGCCGATTGCCCGGGAATCCGCGCGCGCACCGGGCCCGGCCGTCGCCCACCCGCCCCCGCCGCGGTCCTCGGCGACGCCCCGAAGGCCGTATTGACAGGGCACTGGTCCAGACCGCAACGTGATCCGCGACACGACGGGAGTACGGCCGCACCGGGGCGTCCGGTTCAGCCGTCCACCCGCCCCGCACCGATCCGACGCCGACGACACGTCCACTCCGACGTGACTTCTAAGGGGCTTCGCCGATGAGCGACAGCAAGCTGGCCGGGCAGTTCTTCGACGCCGCGATCGGCCTGCTTCGGCAGGTACGGGACGAGGGCGCCGCGGAGATCGAGGCGGCCGGCACCCTGATCGCCGACACCGTCGTCGACGGCGGCCGGCTCTTCGCCTTCGGCGCCGGGCACTCCTCGCTCGCCGCCCAGGACATCGTCTACCGCGCGGGCGGCCTCGCCCTGATGAACCTGCTCACCGTGCCGGGAGTCGTAGGCGTCGACGTCATGCCCGCGACGCTGGGCTCCGCGCTGGAGCGGGTCGACGGGCTGGCGAGCGCGGTCCTCGACTGCGGCCCGCTGCGTTCCGGCGACCTGCTGGTGATCATCTCGCTCTCCGGCCGCAACGCGCTCCCCGTGGAGATGGCCATGAAGGCCCGCGCCCTGGGCATCAAGGTCATCGGCGTCACCTCCGTCGCCTACGCCACCGGGACGACGTCCCGGCATGTGTCGGGCACCTACCTGAAGGACCACTGCGACCTCGTCCTCGACTCGCGGATCCCGGTCGGCGACGCGGAACTATCGGTGGACTCCATCGAGGCGCCCTTCGCCCCCGCCTCGACCGTCGTCACCTCGGCCCTGCTCCAGGCCGTGATGGCGACCGCGGCCGGCTCCCTCGCGGACCGCGGCATCGAACCGCCCCTGCTCCGCTCGGGCAACGTCGACGGCGGCCACGAATGGAACAGCCGGGTCATGACGGAGTACGGGGACCGGATCTTCTACCGACGCTGAGGGGCCCGATCCGGACCGGCGCCCAGGAGGGACCTGCGCGGCCGAGGACCGGATTCCCGCCCGCGCCCCGGGGACAGCACGCGTGGGCTCCGGAGGAGTCCTCAGGGCTTCCCCGTCAGCTCCTCCAGGTCCAGGGCCATCGCGATCCGTACGGCCACGTCCTCGGCGTACATCGCGTCCGCGCGCTCGAACCGGCTGCGGCCCGCGGTCCGCAGGAACGTCACGACTCCCAGCGTCCGCCCGCGACTGCGCAGCACCGCGCACAGGGCGTGCACGGAGTCCCTCGGCCACTGGCGGGCGAGCGCCCACTCGCGCGCCTGCTCCGGGTCGGCGGCGCCCGCGTCGGCCCGCACCGACCCGGCGCGTTCCACGCACTGGAGCGCGGGATGCCCCTCCCCGTAGCGCAGCGGCAGCCCGGCCTTCCCGGTGACGAGGCTCGGTCCGGGCGACCCGGCCGGGGTCGCGACGGTCCGTACGAGCCGTACGGGACCCGCCCCGTCCGCGAGCCGGCCCCCGGCCACCCGGTCGACCAGGGCGTGGTCGGCGAAGCCCGCGAGGGCGAAGTCGAGGTGCACGGTGGCGGCCTCGCCCGGGTCCTCGCACTCGGCCGCGGCCCGCGCGGCACGGTGGAGCTGGTTGGCGCGGAAGCGCAGCAGCGCCGCCTCCTGCTCGGTCTGCTTGGCCTCGGTCACGTCCTGGAAGAGCCAGCCGACGCCCAGCGGGACGGGTTCCTCCGCGAGCGGCGAGGCGAGCCGCACGAAGCCGCTCAGCCAGCACCGCCGCCGCTCCCCCTCCGGCGCGCGCACGCTCACCCACATCTCCGCGGGTACCGGCGGCGCGCCCTCGGACAGGACGTGGGTGAGGGCGCTCTCCAGTTCCTCGACGCCCTGGGAGAGCAGCTCCCCCAGGGGGCGGCCGAGGACGGAGGTGCGGCCGGTCCCGAGTGCCTGCGCGGCGTACGCGTTGACCACGGCGGGCCGCAGGTCGGCGTCGACGAGCACCACGCCCCAGCCGGCGTCCTGGAAGAGCGCCTCACTGAGGGCGATGGACCGTTCGAGGTCGATCTGGGTGTGCACCTCGCTGAAGGCGCAGTACACCCCGGCCGGCTTGCCGTCCGGGCCGCGGACGGCGGCGGACTGGGTGCGGACGAGGACACGCCCGCCGTCCTTGGTGAGGAGCGCGAACTCGTGCACCTGGCGGCCGGGGGCCTCCATGGCGGACATCAGCCGCGCCTCGACCTCCTCGGCGTCCGCGGTCCGCACGGCCCAGTCGGCGAAGCCGCGCCGCCCGACGGCCTCGGCCGCCGTCCACCCCAGGATGCGCTCGGCCTCGCGGTTCCAGTGGGTGAGGACCCCGTCGGCGTCGAAGGCGCACAGGGCCGCGTCCATGCCGTCCAGCAGGGCGGCAAGCAGATCCGACCCGTCCCGCTCGGGCTCGTCGGGCCCCAGCTCGTCGGTGGTCCCACTACGCCGGGAAGCACTCACCTGGACCCCCTGCAGGCTGCGTCCGTGTGTACGGCGCGACAGTTCGCTCACTGGTCACCATTCAACTCGAACGTGACCCAGCCCACACCTCGTTCCCGGAAGATTGGACGAAAACGTTGCACGCCGGATTTCCGCACCGCGTGCCCCAGGGGTCCCGAGTAAATCGGTTGAGGCTTCCGGGATGTGTTCCTAGAGTTCTCCACACGTAGGAGAGGAGGTGGTTCGGCTCATGACGGAAACCCGGACATACGAGGTGACTGCGGGCTAGCGGCCCGTTGTCGGACTCGGTTCGGCGCCGGACCAGCATGTGTGAAGTGCGTGCAGCCGGCCCAATCCAACGCAGTCACCCGACCCGCGAGCTCGCCGGTGCGTCCGGCCGGCCCCACCGCCGTCAGGCGGAGGGACCCGAGCTCGCGGGTCGTTCGCGTTTCACCGGAAGCCGGCGTCCGGCGGGTGTGAGCGGGCTCACTGGTGGATCGCGCGGACAGCAGTACGCTGTGGCCATGCCTCCGATGCTGGTCCGACGCCGCCACGTGGATTTCGTGCGCGTCACGAGCATGGGCTGTCGGCGCTCCGCCTGACCGGCCCCCTTCGCACCGCTCCTCCTTCACCCGGCACCCGTGGCCCCCGCCCCACCCCTGGCGGCCGCCCGGGCACCCGTACACCCCGCGGACGCATCTCATGACGACGAACACGTCTTTCACGCCTGCCCCGAACGGGCGGCACCTCCCCTCGTACCAGCAGCTCCCGATCATCGACCTCTCCGCGGCCGACCGCGGCCCGCAGGCACGGGCGCTGCTGCACGCGCAGTTGCACAGCGCCGCCCACGACGTGGGGTTCTTCCAGCTCATCGGGCACGGGGTTACCGAGGCCGAGACGGGCGCTCTGCTGCGGGCGATGCACCGGTTCTTCGCGCTCCCCGAGGCGGACCGGCTGGCCATCGACAACATCGGCTCGCCGCACTTCCGCGGGTACACACGTACGGGTGACGAGCTGACCGGCGGAAGCCGGGACTGGCGGGACCAGCTCGACATTGGCGCCGAGCGCCCCGCGCGGACACCCGGTCCGGGCGAGCCCGCGTACTGGTGGCTGGAGGGGCCGAACCAGTGGCCCGCCTCGCTGCCGGAGCTGCGCACGGCCGCGCTGGCCTGGATCGAACGCCTGAGCTCGGTCGCCGCACGGCTGCTGCGTGAGCTGCTGACCGCCATCGGGGCCCCCGCCGGTTTCTACGACCCGGTCTTCGGCGAGCGGGCGCACCCGCATCTGAAGCTGGTGAGGTATCCGGGGAACGCGGGCGACGGCGCCGACCAGGGCGTGGGCGCGCACAAGGACTACGGGTTCCTGACGCTGCTGCTCCAGGATCAGGTCGGCGGACTCCAGGTGCAACGCGAGGACGGCCGCTTCCACGACGTGCCGCCGCTGCCGGGGGCCTTCGTGGTCAACCTGGGCGAGCTCCTGGAGGTCGCGACCAACGGGTATCTCGTGGCGACCAACCACCGGGTGGTGAGCCCGGCCGGGGCGACCGAGCGCTACTCGGTGCCCTTCTTCTACAACCCGCGCCTCGACGCCCGCGTCGAGCCGCTGCCCTTCCCGCACGCCTCCACCGCGCCCGGAGTCACCGACGACCCGTCGAACCCGCTCTTCGCCGAGTACGGGTTCAACGAGCTGAAGGGCAAGCTGCGGGCGCACCCGCTCGTCGCCGCCCGCCACCACGCGGAGCTGCTGGCTCCGGCGTGATGACCGGCGGCGGACGCGGACCGGCGCGTGGGGCCGGTGCGCGGGATCGGTGCGCGGTCAGCCCGCGATGTCGCCGTATCCCTCGATCTCCTGGGGGCCCCGGGAGCCGGGGCCCACATAGTGCGCGGAGGGGCGCACCAGACGGCCCGTGCGCTTCTGCTCCAGGATGTGCGCCGACCAGCCGGCGGTACGGGCGCACGTGAACATGGAGGTGAACATGTGCGCCGGCACCTCGGCGAAGTCGAGGACGATGGCCGCCCAGAACTCGACGTTCGTCGCGAGGACACGGTCCGGGCGACGGGCGTGGAGCTCGGCGAGGGCGGCCTTCTCCAGCGCCTCGGCGATCTCGAAGCGGGGGGCGCCGAGCTCGCGCGCGGTGCGGCGCAGCACCCGCGCGCGGGGGTCCTCGGCGCGGTACACGCGGTGGCCGAAGCCCATCAGGCGTTCGCCCTTGTCGAGGGCGTGCCGGACGTAGGCGTCGGCGTCCCCGGTGCGTTCGATCTCCTCGATCATGCCGAGGACGCGGGAGGGGGCGCCGCCGTGCAGCGGACCCGACATGGCTCCCACGGCGCCGGAGAGCGCGGCGGCGACGTCCGCGCCGGTCGAGGCGATCACCCGGGCGGTGAACGTGGAGGCGTTCATGCCGTGCTCGGCGGCCGAGGTCCAGTAGGCGTCGACGGCGGCGACGTGCTTGGGGTCGGGCTCGCCGCGCCAGCGGATCATGAACCGTTCGACGACGGAGTGGGCCTTGTCGATCTCGTTCTGCGGGACCATCGGCATGCCCTGGCCGCGGGCGGACTGGGCGACGTACGACAGAGCCATCACGGCGGCGCGGGCGAGGTCCTCGCGGGCCTGCCGCTCGTCGATGTCCAGGAGGGGTTTGAGGCCCCACACGGGGGCGAGCATGGCGAGCGCGGACTGCACGTCGACGCGGATGTCGCCGGAGTGGACGGGGATCGGGAACGGCTCGGCGGGCGGCAGGCCGGGGTTGAAGGCGCCGTCGACGAGGAGTCCCCAGACGTTGCCGAAGGAGACATGGCCGACGAGGTCCTCGATGTCGACGCCCCGGTACCGGAGAGCGCCGCCCTCCTTATCCGGTTCGGCGATCTCCGTCTCGAACGCGACGACTCCTTCGAGTCCGGGTACGAAGTCGGACATCAGGCGGCTCCTCGTGATGTGTGCGACGGATGGTGTTGTCGGGATGGGGACGACCTGGTTCCCCTGGTGGGGTGGCGGTCGACGGCCAGGCGGCTCGCCGGCCGTCCGCGCGGTCGTTCCACGAAGGCTCTCGAAGGCCTCTCGATCAGTCTCCGCCGACTCGCGGTCCGAAAGCGGTCACCCCGGTGATGCCCCGTCCGGCTGGTCCTCCAACCGGAACGGCACCAGCACGATATCCCCGAGTGCCACCTTTGGGGAGAGTACGCGGCACTGAGTGCCACTGCGTGATGAAGCACACCCGCCCGGGAGCGGGCCCGGATACGGCAGGATGACCGCGTGAACGATCGTTTCCCGGACGAATCCACGACCGAGCCCATCATCCGGCGCGCGGCCGAGGCCGCAGAGGCCGCGGACGAGGAACTCGCCGACGACCCTGCCGCCATGCGGGCGCACTACCGCGCCGAGGGCCTCGACGCGGGCGATCTCGCCGCGCACCCCATGGAGCAGTTCTCCCGCTGGTTCAAGCAGGCGGCGCAGGCCGCGGTGCACGGTTTCGTGCACGAGCCGAACGCGATGGTCGTCTCCACGGCGGACGCCGAGGGCCGGCCCAGCTCCCGCACGGTGCTCCTCAAGCAGTACGACGAGCAGGGCTTCGTCTTCTACACCAACTACGACTCGCGCAAGGCCCGCGAGCTGGCCCAGAACCCGTACATCTCGCTGCTCTTCCCCTGGCACCCGATGGCCCGGCAGGTCATCGTCACCGGGACGGCGCGTCGCACGGGGCGGGACGAGACCGCCGCGTACTTCCGCACCCGCCCGCACGGCTCCCAGCTCGGCGCCTGGGCGAGCACCCAGTCCGCCGTCATCTCCTCGCGCACCGAACTGGACGTCTCGTACGCGGAGTTGAGCGCGCGCCATCCGGAGGGCGAGCAGGTGCCGGTGCCGCCGCACTGGGGCGGTTTCCGGATCGCCCCGCAGACGGTCGAGTTCTGGCAGGGCCGCGAGAACCGCCTCCACGACCGGCTCCGCTACGTGGCCGAGCCCGACGGAAGCTGGCGGATCGAGCGGCTCAGCCCCTGACCGGCGGAGGCGGAAGCGGAAGCGGAAGCGGAGGCGGAGGCGGAGGCGGAGGCGGAGATACCGGCCTGATGCGCGGTGCCCGGGCCCGCTCAGCCCAGCGTCTCCTCCACGATCGCCCCCCACTGCGCCACGACCCGCTCGCGGCGCGCGGCGTCGTCGGTGAGCAGGTTCGCCAGGCCGAGCCCGCGCGCCATGTCGAGCAGGCCCTGCACCGTCTCGCGCACCCCGGGCCGGGATTCGTCCGCGCCCAGCAGGTCCACCGCGATGCGGTGGCTCTCGCGGCCGACGCGGGCTTCGAGCTCGGTCACCCGGGAGCGGAGCTGGTCCTCGTTGGAGGCCGCGACCCACAGGTGGAGGGCGGCACGGAACAACGGCCCGGTGTAGAGGCCGACGAGGGCTGCGACGACGACCCGCCGGTCGGCCGGCCCGTCGGGGAACAGGGCGCGCAGCGCGGTGGAGCGTTCCTCGGCGACGTACTCGACGGCCGCCGTGAACAGGTCCTCGCGGGTGGGGAAGTGGTGCTGGGCGGCCCCCCGGGACACCCCGGCGCGCTCGGCGACGACGGAGACCGTCGAACCCGCCCAGCCGTGCTCGGCGAGGCAGGCCACGGCGGCGGCCAGGAGCCGCTGCCGGGTGGCCCGGCTGCGGTCCTGTTTGGGGACGTGCGGAGGACGTGCCGCGTGTTCCGTCGCGCTCACACCACCCATGCGGGATCCCGTCGTTCGAGGAAGGCCGTCATCCCCTCACGGGCCTGCGCGGAGGAGAACAGCCGGGCCGAGAGCGCGGTCAGGTCCGCCGCGTCCCGGTCGAAGGTCTCCAGCACCTTAGCCGTGAGCAGCGATTTCGTCTCGGCGAGGCCGTCCGGGGAGGACCGGCGAAGCCCGTCCAGAACGGGCGCGAGTACGGCGTCCACGTCGTCGCCCGCCGCCGTCAGGAGCCCGGTGCGGACCGCCTCCGCGACGTCGAAGCGCTCGCCGGTGAGGTAGTAGCGGGCGAGTGCGCGCGGGTCGGCGCGGGGCAGCAGCGGGAGCGAGATCACCGCGGGGGCGACCCCGATCCGTACCTCGGTGAAGGCGAAGCTCGCCGCCGGGCCCGCCACCGCGATGTCGCAGGCCCCGAGCAGGCCGAGGCCGCCCGCCCGGACGTGTCCCTCCACCCGGGCCACGACGGGCTTGCGCAGCTCGACGATCCGCCGCAGCAGGCCGACGAAGGCCTCCGGGGGCGGGGGGTCGCGCAGGTCGGCGCCCGCGCAGAAGGTGTTCCCGGTGTGGGTCAGGACGACCGCGCGGACGTCGCCGTCCTTGCCGCACCGGGTGAGGGCGTCGGCCAGCTCGCCCACGAGAGCGGCCGACAGGGCGTTGCGGGTGTCCGGCGAGTCCAGGGTGAGGGTGGTGACGGCACGCTCGTGGGCGGTGCGGACGACGGTCATGACAGGCCTCGCAGTTCGCGGCGCAGGATCTTCCCGGAGACGGCCCTCGGGACCGTGTCGATGAAGGTGACGAGCCGGACCCGCTTGTACGGGGCGACGCGCTCGGCGACGTACATCATCACCTCTCCCTCGGAGAGATCCGCGGCGGAGGGCTGGCGCACCACGAAGGCGTGCGGGACCTCGTTGTTGTCCTCGTTGTAGGACCCGATGACGGCGGCGTCGGCGATGCCGGGGTGGGTGAGCAGCAGCGCCTCCAGTTCGGCGGGGGCGACCTGGAAGCCCTTGTACTTGATGAGTTCCTTGACGCGGTCCACGACGAACAGCCAGCCGTCCGCGTCCACATGACCGACGTCGCCGGTGTGCAGCCAGCCGTCCGGGTCGATCATCGCGGCGGTCGCGTCGGGGCGGCCCAGATAGCCCTTCATGACCTGGGGTCCCCGGACGACGATCTCGCCGGCCTCCCCGACACCGAGGTCCTTGTCCGGGTCGTCGAGGGAGACGATGCGCATCTCGGTGCCGGCGACGAGCTTGCCGACCGTCCCGGGGGGCGGGTTCTCGGCGCTCAGCGGGACGATGTGCGTGCCGGGCGACAGCTCCGTCATGCCGTACGCCTGACCCACCGGCGGCAGCCCGAGCCGGGCCGAACAGGCGGCCGCCAGCGCGGCGTCCAGGGGCGCGGCCGAGCAGATGATGTACCTCAGCGAGGACAGGTCGTACTCCGCGACCGCCGGGTGCTTGGCGAGTGCGAGGACGATCGGCGGCGCCACGTACAGGGCGGTGATGCGGTGCTCCTGGACGGCGCCCAGGAACGTGTCGAGTTCGAAGCGGGGCAGCACGACGACGGTGGCGCCCTGTCGCAGGGGCGCGTTCATCAGCGCCGTCAGTCCGTAGATGTGGAAGAACGGCAGCACGGCGAGGATGCGGTCGTCCGGGCCCATCGGGACGGCCGGTGAGAGCTGGTCGAGGTTGGTGGCTATGGAGCGGTGGGTGAGCATCACCCCCTTGGGGACGCCCGTGGTGCCCGAGGAGTACGGGAGTACCGCCACGTCCTCCACCGGGTCGATGTCGACCTCCGGTTCGGGTGCGCCGGTGCCCAGCAGGTCGGCCAGCGACCGGTGTCCCGGCGCCGGATCGCACACGAAGATCTCCCGCACCCCGCCCGCGAGTTCGGCGGCCCTGGTGGCGGCCTCCAGCAGGGGCGAGACGGTGACGATCCAGCGGGCCGAACTGTCCTTGAGCTGTTTGGCGAACTCCTCGGGCGTGGCGAGCGGATGGACCGTCGTGACGGACGCCCCCGCGCGCGTGGCCGCGTAGAACACCGTCGGGAAGGCGATGGTGTTGGGGCTGTGCAGCGCCAGCACATCACCCTTGCGCAGTCCCGCCTCGGCGAGCGCGGCGGCCAGCCGCCGGTGGAACAGGTCGAGTTGGCCGTAGGTGAGCGTGGTGCCGTCGACGCCGTCGATGAGCGCGGGCCTGTCGCCGCGCTCCGCGGCGCGGCCCAGGACGGCGCTGTGGATGGGTTCCTCGACGGCCGGTACATCTGCGTACTCGCTGCGGAACACGGTTCCTCCTAGAGCGCTCAGTACGACTTGGGCAGGCCCAGGGTCTGGTGGGAGACGTAGTTGAGAATCATCTCCCTGCTGACCGGTGCGATACGAGACACGCGCGCCGCGGTGATCAGCGAGGCCAGGCCGAACTCCCTTGTGAGGCCGTTGCCTCCGAGGGTGTGCACCGCCTGGTCGACGGCCCGCACGCAGGCCTCCCCGGCAGCGTACTTGGCCATGTTGGCGGCCTCTCCCGCCCCGATGTCGTCCCCCGAGTCGTACAGGAACGCCGCCTTCTGCATCATCAGACGGGCCAGTTCGAGTTCGATGTGGGCCTGCGCCAGAGGGTGGGCGATGGCCTGGTGGGCGCCGATCGGCGCCTTCCAGACGGTGCGGTCGCGTGCGTACTCGACGGCCCTGGCGAGTGCGAAGCGGCCCATGCCGATGGCGAACGCGGCCGTCATGACCCGCTCCGGGTTGAGCCCGGCGAACAGTTGCAGCAGTCCCGCGTCCTCGTCGCCGACCAGCGCGTCGGCCGGCAGCCGCACCTCGTCCAGGGTGAGCTCGAACTGCTTCTCGGCGCTGGCCAGTTCCATGTCGATCTGGCGCCGCCCGAAGCCCTCGGCGTCGCGCGGGACGATGAACAGGCAGGGCTTGAGGCTGCCGGTGCGCGCGTCCTCGGTGCGGCCCACGATGAGCGTCGCGTCGGCGATGTCGACACCGGAGATGAACACCTTGCGGCCGGTCAGGACCCAGTCGGTGCCGTCACGGCGGGCCGTGGTGGTGATCCGGTGCGAGTTGGAGCCGGCGTCGGGCTCGGTGATGCCGAACGCCATGGTGCGGGTGCCGTCCGACAGGCCCGGCAGCCACTGCCGCTTCTGCTCCTCGGTGCCGAAGCGGGCGATGACCGTGCCGCAGATGGCGGGCGAGACGACGAGCATCAGCAGCGGACAGCCCGCCGCGCCCAACTCCTCCAGCACGATGGACAGTTCCGCGATGCCGCCGCCTCCCCCGCCGTACTCCTCCGGCAGGTTCACCCCGAGGTAGCCGAGCTTGCCCGCCTCGGACCAGAGCTCGTCGGGGTGGCCGCCCTCGGCGACGGTCTTGGTCATGTACTCGCGGCCGTAGCGCTTGCCGAGCGCGGCGACCGCGGAGCGGAGCGCCTTGTGTTCGTCGGTCTCTGTGACAGGGCTCATGACGGCTCCTCGGTACGGAGGTTCGATACGGAAACTGCGGTCTGTGCGTAGCTGTTCGGGCCCGCCCGGCGGACAGCCGCGCGGTGGTGCGGTCGGCGCCCCGGTGACGGGGCGCGCGCTCACCGGGTGCCGCCCCCGGCTGCCTGTTCCTGCTCTGCCTGTTCCCGCTCCGGCGGTTCGTGCGCGTCCCCGTCCCGTGCCGCCTCCTCGCGCACGACGGCCAGCAGCGCGCCCACCTCCACCTGCTGCCCGACGACGGCGTGCAGGGCGGTGAGCGTCCCCGCCGTCGGCGCGGCGATCCTGTGCTCCATCTTCATCGCCTCCAGCCACAGCAGGGGGTCTCCGGCCCGTACGACGGCCCCCTCGGCCAGGCCCTCGGCGACCCGGACCACGGTGCCGGGCATCGGCGCGAGCAGCGACCCCGGAGCCCGGTCCGCGGCCGGATCGGGGAAGCGGGGGAGCTCGGTGAGCGCGGTGGCGTTCACGAAGACCTGGCCGTCGGCGTACCGCGCGACCTCGAACGTCCGCCGCACACCGGCCACTTCGAGGACGACCCGGCCCGCGTCGGCGTGCACCACGCGCACCCCGTCGGCGGTGAGCCCCGCACGCGTGTGCCGGTAGGCGGCCTCGTGCTCCTCGCCGTGCATCCGGTAGCGCCTGGTCTGGGGCTGCGACGCGAGGTTCCGCCAGCCGCCGAACCGCGACCGGCCGTGCGCGTCCGCCAGGGCGGCGGCGAGCGGGGCGTACGGGTCCGGGGCGGGCGCGGTCAGCGCGCCGAGGTGGCGGTCGTAGAACCCGGTGTCCATCCGGGCCCCGGCGAACTCCTCGTGCCGCAGCGACCGGACGAGGAGGTCCCGGTTGGTGACCGGACCGTGGATCGTGGCCCGCTCCAGGGCGCCCGCCAGTCTCCGCACGGCCTCCGCACGGGTGGCGCCGTGCGCGACGACCTTCGCGAGCATCGGGTCGTAGTGGACGGAGACGGAGTCCCCGTCGGTGAACCCGGTGTCCAGCCGGACGCCGTCCGGGACGGCGAGCCGGTGCAGGGTGCCCGTCTGCGGGGCCCACGCGCCCGCCGGGTCCTCCGCGTACAGCCGGGCCTCCACCGCGTGACCGCGTGCGGGCGGGGGCTCGTTCTCCAGCCGCCCGCCCTCCGCGACCCGCAGTTGCAGCGCTACCAGATCGATCCCGAACACCGCTTCCGTCACGGGGTGTTCGACCTGGAGACGGGTGTTCATCTCCAGGAAGTGCGCGGTGCCGTCGGCGACCAGGAACTCGACCGTTCCGGCGCCCACGTAGTCCACGGCGCGCGCGGCGCGCACCGACAACTCGTAGAGCGTGTTCGTGAGTTCGTCCCCGAGCCCGGGAGCGGGCGCCTCCTCGATCACCTTCTGGTGGCGGCGCTGGAGGGAGCAGTCACGGGTGCCCAGCGGCCAGACCGTGCCGTGCGCGTCGGCCAGGATCTGCACCTCGACGTGCCGGCCGCCCTCCACGTACGGCTCGACGAACACCTCACCGTCCCCGAAGGCACTCAGCGCCTCCGCGCGGGCCGCCTCCAACTCGGCGTCCAGATCGTCCAGTTCGCGGACGATCCGCATCCCGCGCCCGCCGCCGCCCGCGGCGGCCTTGACCAGCACCGGCAGGTCCTGGGCGGTGACCCGCTCCAGGGGCGCGAGCCCCATCAGCTTCTTCGCCCGGGTCTTGGAGGCCATCGCCTCGATCGCCTCGGGCGACGGACCGACCCACACCAGCCCGGCGTCGATCACCGCCCGCGCGAAATCGGCGTTCTCCGACAGGAACCCGTACCCCGGGTGCACCGCGTCCGCGCCCGCGTCGAGCGCGGCCCGCACGATCAGATCCCCCCGCAGATACGTCTCCGAAGGCGTCGCGCCCGGCAACCGCACCGCCGCGTCCGCCACTCGCGTGTGCAGGGCGTTCTCGTCGGCGTCCGAATGGACGGCGACGGTGCGCACCCCGGCCTCGCGGCAGGTGCGGAAGACCCGGCAGGCGATCTCGCCCCGGTTGGCGACCAGCAGACTCGAAATCACGAGATCCCTCACATCCGGAAGACGCCGAAGCCACCGCGCGCGCCCTCGAAGGGCGCCGTGTGGATCGCGGACAGGCACAGGCCGAGGACGGTGCGGGTGTCGCGCGGGTCGATGACCCCGTCGTCGTACAGCCGCCCGGACAGGAACATGGGCAGCGACTCGGACTCGATCTGCTGCTCCACCATGGCGCGCAGCGCCGCGTCGGCCTCGTCGTCGTACGGGTGGCCCTTCGCGGCGGCCGACTGCCGGGCGACGATCGACAGGACGCCCGCGAGCTGCTGCGGGCCCATCACGGCCGACTTGGCGCTGGGCCAGGCGAACAGGAAGCGCGGGTCGTAGGCGCGCCCGCACATCCCGTAGTGGCCGGCTCCGTAGGAGGCGCCCATCAGCACCGACAGATGCGGGACCCGCGAGTTGCTCACCGCGTTGATCATCATCGCGCCGTGCTTGATGATGCCGCCCTGCTCGTACTCCTTGCCGACCATGTAGCCGGTGGTGTTGTGCAGGAAGAGCAGCGGGATGTCGCGCTGGTTGGCGAGCTGGATGAACTGGGCGGCCTTCTGGGACTCGGCGCTGAACAGCACGCCCTGCGCGTTGGCGAGGATGCCGACCGGATAGCCGTGCAGACTCGCCCAGCCGGTGGTCAGGCTCGTCCCGTACAGCGGCTTGAACTCGTCGAAGTCCGAGCCGTCGACGATCCGGGCGATCACCTCGCGCGGGTCGAAGGGGTGCTTCAGATCGCCGGGGACGATTCCCAGCAGTTCGTCCTCGTCGTACTTGGGGGGCTCGGCCGGAGCCGGATCGCCGTACGCCTTGCGGTGGTTGAGCCGGGCGACGACCCGGCGGGCCTGGCGCAGCGCGTCCCGCTCGTCGACGGCGAAGTAGTCCGCGAGGCCCGACACGCGCGCGTGCATCTCCGCGCCGCCCAGCGACTCGTCGTCGCTCTCCTCACCCGTGGCCATCTTCACCAGCGGCGGCCCGCCGAGGAAGACCTTCGCCTTCTCCTTGACCATGATCACGTGGTCGGACATGCCGGGGACGTAGGCGCCGCCAGCCGTCGAGTTCCCGAAGACCACGGCCACCGTGGGGATTCCGGCCGCCGACAACCGGGTGAGGTCGCGGAAGATCGCGCCCCCGGGGATGAAGATCTCCTTCTGGGACGGCAGGTCCGCGCCGCCCGACTCGACCAGGCTGATGCAGGGCAGCCGGTTCGCGAGCGCGATGTCGTTCGCCCGCAGCGCCTTCTTCAGGCTCCAGGGGTTGCTCGCGCCGCCGCGCACGGTCGGGTCGTTCGCCGTGATCAGGCACTCGACCCCCTCGACCACGCCGATACCGGTGACGAGCGAGGCGCCCACCGCGTAGTCGCTGCCCCAGGCGGCGAGCGGCGACAGCTCCAGGAAGGGCGTGTCCGGGTCGAGCAGCAGCTCGATCCGCTCACGCGCCAGGAGTTTGCCGCGCTTGCGGTGCCGGGCGACGTACTTCTCGCCGCCGCCCGCCAGTGCCTTGGCGTGCTCGGTCTCCAGGTCCGCGAGCTTGCCGAGCATCGTCTCGCGATGGGCCGCGTACTCGGGGGACTTGATGTCGAGCGCGGAGGAAAACACGGTCACAACAGGGCCTCCGGGATATCCAGGTGACGGGAGCGGAGCCATTCGCCGAGGGCCTTGGCCTGGGGGTCGAAACGGGCCTGGGACGCGACGCCCTCGCCGAGGATGCCCTCCACCACGAAGTTGAGGGCGCGCAGGTTGGGCAGGACGTGCCGGACGACCCTCAGTTCACGGGTCTCCGGCAGCAGACCCCGGAACGTGTCCGTCGTCAGGTGATGGGCCAGCCACCGCCAGGCGTCGTCCGTGCGCGCCCAGACGCCGACATTCGCGTTCCCGCCCTTGTCCCCGCTGCGCGCCCCCGCGACCAGCCCGAGCGGCGCCCGCCGGGTCGGCCCCACGGGCAACGGCTCGGGCAGCGGCGGTTCTTCGGGAGTCTCCAGTACGAGCGTGTCCTGGGCCGGGGGCACGGCGATCCCGCGCCCATCATAGAGGACCGCCCTATGGTCCACGGCACCATGGGGGACGTACACATCCTCGAAGACCCCATAGGGCGAGCCCGCTCCAGGTGGCGCCATCACATGGAATCCGGGGTAGCTCGCCAGCGCCAGTTCCACCGCGGCTCCGCTCAGCGCCCGGCCGACCGCGCTCTGGTCCCGGTCGCGGACGACGAGGCGGAGCAGGGCGCTCGCGGTCTCCTCGGTGGGCGCGTCGGGGTGATCCGTGCGGGCGAGGTCCCAGCGGACCTCCGCCGGGCGGGACTTGGCGGTGTCGAAGGCGGTCTCCAACTGGGCCTTCACGAGCTCCGCCTTGCGTTCGATGTCGAGGCCGGTCAGCACGAAGACGACCTCGTTGCGGAATCCGCCCAGCTTGTTGAGGCCGACCTTGAGCGTGGGCGGCGGGGCCTCACCGCGCACCCCCTCGATCCGGACCCGGTCCGGGCCCTCCTGCGTGAGCACGGCCGTGTCGAGGCGGGCGGTGACGTCGGGGCCCGCGTACCGGGCGCCCTGGGTCTCGTAGAGGAGCTGCGCGGTGACCGTGCCGACGTCGACGAGGCCGCCGGTGCCGTCGTGCTTGGTGATGACGCTCGAACCGTCCTCGTGGAGTTCGGCGAGCGGGAAGCCGGGGTGGCGCAGCCGGGCCGGATCGTGGTCGGCGAAGAAGGCGTAGTTGCCGCCGGTGGCCTGGGTGCCGCACTCCAGGACGTGTCCGGCGACGACGGCGCCCGCGAGCCGGTCGTGGTCACCGGGCCCCCAGCCGAAGTGGGCCACGGCGGGGCCGGTGACCAGCGCCGCGTCGGTGACACGCCCGGTGACGACGATGTCCGCGCCCTCGCGCAGACAGGCGGCGATGCCGGCTCCGCCCAGGTAGGCGTGGGCGGCGAGGCTGCCGGGGTACCGGTGCGTGAGGTCGTCGCCCTCGACGTGGGCCACGCGGACCGGGATGCCGAGACGCCCGGCCAGCTCGCGCACGGCGTCGGCGAGTCCGGCCGGGTTCAGGCCGCCCGCGTTGGTGACCAGGCGGACGCCGCGCTCGTGGGCGAGGCCGAGGCACTCCTCCAACTGGCGCAGAAAGGTCTTGGCGTAGCCGCGTCCGGGGTCCTTCAGCCGGTCGCGGCCGAGGATGAGCATGGTCAGTTCGGCGAGGTAGTCGCCGGTGAGGACGTCGAGCGGGCCGCCGGTGAGCATCTCGCGCATCGCGTCGAAGCGGTCGCCGTAGAAGCCGGAGGCGTTACCGATGCGCAGCGGGCGCTTCTCGGCTCCCGGGGTCACCGGCCGGTCTCCTTGGGCTCGCGCCCGGCGCCGGGCGGCCCGGCGAAGGACTGGGCGATGTCGAGCCAGCGGTCGGCGTCGGGACCGGCCGCCCGTACGGCCAGGTCGGCGCGGTGGGCCCGCTGGGTCACCAGCAGGCAGAAGTCGAGGGCGGGTCCGGTGACGCGCTGCGCGGCGTCGGCCGGGCCGTACGCCCACATCTCGCCGGAGGGGCTGTCCAGCTCCACGCGGAACTCTTCGGCGGGTGCGGCGAGACCGTGCACGGCGAAGGCGAAGTCACGGGCGCGCACCCCAATGCGGACCACATGCTTCAGCCGGTCGGTGGGTTCGCGCACCACACCCAGCGCGTCGGCGACGTCCTGTCCGTGCGCCCAGGTCTCCATCAGCCGGCCGGTCGCCACGGAGGCGGCCGACATGGGCGGGCCGTACCAGGGGAACCTGGTTCCGGCGGGTGCCGCGCGCAGGGCCGTCTCCAGGGCCGTCCGCCCTTCGCGCCAGCCGGCGAGCAGCAGGGCGGGCGGCTGGGCGGCGCCCGCCTCCGCGCCCTCGTCCACGAAGCCGTCGGGAGAGGCGAGCGCCTTCTCGACCTCCTTCGCGAAGGCCCCGGCGTCCGTGACGGCGAGCAGGGCGGACCGGTCGGTCCAGGCGAGATGCGCGATCTGGTGGGCGACGGTCCAGCCCGCGGCGGGCGTGTCGAGCGCCCACTGCTTCTCGCTCAACTCCCCCACCAACCGGTCGAGATCCTCACTCTCCCGGTGCAGATCGCCGATCACGGAGACCACGGACGACGCGTCGGACACGATGCGCTCCCCTCGGGACACGACGGTGTGTGGCACGGAGCATGCCAGCGCCCGAAGAAACAAGCAAGCATGCTTGCATTAATTCGGAACGGACCCCTGGCCCGGCGTTCGGCACGGGGCGCGCGGGCATCCCGTCCGTTTCTCTGGGACAGTTGCATAACCAGTTCACACGCCTGACGGAGTCCATTACTCTGGACCAGAAGGTGCAGCACGATGAACGAACCCGAGTCGATCCCCTGGAAGGCCCCGTGAACACGCCCAGCGCCGCCCCGTCCTCCCCGGCCTCGGCCGCCCCCGCCCTGGCACCCGTGCCCACGGCCGGCGCGCCCACGGCGGACGGCCCCGGCCGGCGCGGCGCCCTCGGGCCCGTGGGCCTGGTTCTCGCCGGAGGGATCTCGGTGCAGTTCGGCGGCGCTCTCGCGGTGAGCCTGATGCCCCGGGTGGGCGCCCTCGGCGTGGTGACCCTGCGGCTGCTGGTCGCCGCGATCGTGCTGCTGCTGGTGTGCCGCCCGAAGGTGCGCGGGCACTCGCGCGCCGACTGGAGCACGGTGGTCGTCTTCGGCTTCACCATGGCCGCGATGAACGGCCTCTTCTACCAGTCGGTCGCCCGCATCCCGCTCGGCACGGCCGTCACGCTCGAAGTGCTCGGTCCGCTCGCGCTCTCCGTCCTCAGCTCCCGCCGCGCCGTGAACCTGCTCTGGGCGGGCCTCGCCCTCGGCGGTGTCTTCCTGCTCGGCGGAGGCGGGGGCTTCAGCAGCCTCGACCCCCTGGGCGTCGCCTTCGCCCTGGGCGCGGGCGCCATGTGGGCGGCGTACATCGTCTTCAGCGCGCGGACGGGCCGGCGCTTCCCCCAGGCCGACGGCCTCGCCCTGGCCATGGTCGTCGCGGCGGTGGCGTTCCTGCCCCTCGGGATCGTCGAGTCGGGTTCGAGGCTGCTCGTCCCGACGACGGTCGCCCTGGGCGCCGCGGTGGCCATGCTCTCCTCGGTCCTCCCGTACACCCTGGAACTCCTCGCCCTGCGCCGCCTGCCCGCCGCCACCTTCGCCATCATGATGAGCCTGGAACCGGCCGTGGCCGCCGTCGCCGGCTTCCTCGTCCTGGACCAGGCCCTCTCCCTCACCGAGTCCCTCGCCATCGCCCTGGTCATCGCGGCGAGCATGGGCGCGGTGCGTACGCAGGTGGGCCGCGGGAAGGCCAAGCGGCTCGAAGCGGACCTGGACGCCTAGGACACGGTTTCGCCCGCTCCCGGACGGGTCAGCGGCGGGCCATGTACAGGCCGAGCGCCTTGTGCAGCACCCGGTTGATGGGGAAGTCCCACTCGCCGAGGTACTCCGCGGCCTCGCCGCCCGCGCCCGCCTTGAAGCGGAGCAGACCGACGAGGTGGTCGGTCTCGTCGAGGGTGTCGGTGATCCCGCGGAAGTCGTAGACGGCGGCGCCGAGCGCGTGGGCGTCGGTCATCATGCGCCACTGGACGGCGTTGTTGGGCTGGACCTCGCGCCTGCGGCTGGTGGACGCGCCGTAGGAGTACCAGACGTGGCTGCCGACGGTGATCATGGTGGCCGCGGCGAGGACGTCGCCGTCGTGGCGGGCGAGATAGAGCCGCATGCGGTCGGGGTCCTCGGCGGTCAGCGCGGTCCACATCCGCTGGAAGTAGGACAGCGGGCGCGGGATGAAACGGTCGCGCTGCGCCGTCTCCGCGTACAGCTCGTAGAAGGCGGGCAGGTCGTCGTAGCCGCCCCGGACCACCTGGACGCCGGCCTTGTCGGCCTTCTTGATGTTGCGCCGCCACTGCTGGTTGAGGCCCTTGTGGATCTCCTCCAGGGACCGTCCGGCGAAGGGGACCTGGAAGACGTAGCGCGGCTGCCCCGCGGCGAAGCCGTCCTCGTCACCGGGCTCGGTCCGCTGCCAGCCCATCCCCCGCAGCCGGTCGGCGATCTCGGCGGCACCCGGCTCGTACGAGGTCGCCGTCACCTCGCCCAGCCGCCGCGCCGCCGGATCGGCGATGGCCGCCTTGACCGTGTCCGCGCTCCAGCGGCGCGCGACCACGGGCGGGCCCATCTTCACCGTGAACGCGCCGCGTGACTTGAGATGCGCCAGCATCGGCCGGAGCCAGCGGTCGGCGAGGTCCGGGTCGTGCCAGTCGATGACGGGGCCCTCGGGCAGATAGGCGAGGTACCGCTTGACCTTCGGCAGCGGGCGCAGCAGCACGAGACCGGCCCCCTGGAGCCGCCCGCCCTCGTCGAACCAGCCGAGGCTCTCCGCCCGCCAGTCCGGCTTGACGTCACCCCATGAGGGCACCTGCATATGGCTGGCCGAGGGCCGCGAGCGGACGAACGCCAGGTGCTCGTCACGGGTGATCGCCTGCAGGCGGAGGGTCATGCTCGGTGCTCCTCGAAGTCCTCAAGCCGGTGGAATCGCCAGCGTACTGACGCGGGTCACGCGGGCCCGGCTCCCCGCGGGCCGTTCTCCAGCGCTTCGGCCAGTACCTCCGCCAGGTGGCGGCCCCGCCGGTCGCTCAGCTGGGCCAGCTGGGTGCGGCAGGAGAAGCCGTCGGCGAGGACCACCGCGGTGTCGTCGGCCGCCCGTACCGCCGGGAGGAGCTGTTCCTCCGCGCAGGCCCGCGACACCTCCTCGTGGCCTTTCTCGAAGCCGAAGTTGCCCGCGAGACCGCAGCAGCCGCCCGCGAGGGTGCCGGTCAGACCCGCCGCCTCGCGCAGCCGGCGTTCGGCCCCGTCGCCGAGGACCGCGTGCTGATGGCAGTGCGTCTGGCCGACGGCCGGCCGGTCCAGGCGGGGCGGCGTCCAGTCCGGCGCGTACCGCTCCAGGGCCTCCGCGAAGGTCGTCACCGCCGCCGCCAGCCGTGCCGCGCGCGGATCGTCGTGCAGCAGCTCGGGCAGGTCCGTGCGCAGCGCGGCGGCGCAGCTCGGCTCCAGGACGACGACCGCGAGGTCGTCCATGACGAGGTAGGACTCCATGAGGTCGAGGGTGCGGCGGAGCACCGTGCGGGCGCGGTCGAGCTGGCCGGTCGAGACGTACGTCAGTCCGCAGCACACCCGGTGGCGGCGGCGCGGCAGCAGCGTGCCGAGAAGGAGGGGGCCGCGGGTGACGCCGTCACCGATGGGCCCGTGCCGCATCACCGTCCTCGGGGGCAGCAGCACGGCAAGTCCCGCGGTCTCCAGGACCCGTACGGCCGCGCGTCCGACGGAGGGTTCCAGGTGTTCGGTGAAGGTGTCCGGCCACAGGAGGACCGTCCTCCCGCCGAAGCCCGGGAACAGTCCGCTCGCGAACCGCCTGCCCCCGCTCCCTCCCTCGTCCGTTCCCTCGCCCGGACCGCCCCGGCGCCGCTCGCGCATGTATGCCCGCACCCGGTCCCGGAACCGGGCCGACCACCACTGGCTGAACGTCTCCGGGGCCAGCCGCGGGATCTCCCGTTCCGGTGAGACACCCGCCAGGCGCTTGGCGAGGGCGGCCAGCGGACGTACGGATGCGAGGGAGTTGACGAGGCGCGCCGAGCGGGTACGGGTCACCGCCGCGAGCCAGAAGGGCAGCCGCCCCAGGGCGTAGTGCGCGGCGGGGCGGCGGCGGCCCGCGTAGTGGTGGTGGAGGAACTCCGCCTTGTACGTGGCCATGTCGACGCCGACCGGGCAGTCGGACCGGCATCCCTTGCAGGACAGGCACAGGTCCAGCGCGTCGCGGACCTCCGTCGAACGCCATCCGCCGGTGACGATCTCACCGGCGAGCATCTCGTGCAGCAGCCGGGCGCGCCCGCGCGTCGAGTGCTCCTCCTCGCCGGTCGCGCGGAAGGAGGGGCACATGACGTCGTCGCCGCCCGGCACCGAGGCCGTACGGCACTTGGCGACGCCCACGCAGCGGCGCACCGCCGCCGAGAAGTCGCCACCGTCCGCCGGATAGCCGAACTCCACGTCCACCGGTCGGTCCGGCAGGACCGCGAACCGCAGGTTCTCGTCCAGCCGGTGCGGGCGGACGAGCATGCCGGGGTTGAGCAGGCCGTCCGGGTCCCAGAGGTCCTTGGCCCTCTCGAAGAGGCGGACCATCTCGGTGCCGTACATCGCGGGCAGCAGTTCCGCGCGCGCCTGCCCGTCGCCGTGCTCGCCGGACAGCGAACCCCCGTGCGAGACGACGAGGTGGGCGACCTCCTCCGAGAAGCGGCGGAAGCGGGCGACGCCCGCCGTGGAGATCAGGTCGAAGTCGATGCGGACGTGGATGCAGCCGTCGCCGAAGTGCCCGTACGGCGTGCCGCGCAGGCCGTGGGCCGCGAGCAGGGCCCGGAAGTCCCGCAGATACGCGCCCAGCCGGGCGGGCGGCACGGCGCAGTCCTCCCAGCCGGGCCAGGCCTCGCCGCCGGGCCCGGGGCCCCGGCCGGGCTGCGGGCCGCCCACGGTGTCCGGGATGCGGGTCGCCGTGCCGCTCGCGTCCTCCCGCAGCCGCCACAGCGCCCGCTGCCCCGCCGGGTCGGTGACCACCAGGGCGTCCTGCACGTCCGCGGCCCTCACGATCGTGTCGGCGTGCGCACGGGCCTCCGCCGGTGATCCGCCGCCCGTCTCCACGAACAGCCAGGCCCCGCCTCGCGGCAGCCCCGCGTTCGCGGGCACGAGGTCGGCGGCCATCCCCTCCACGGTCAGCGGCCCCAGCGGCAGCAGACCGGCGGCCGCGTCCGCGGCGGCGCTCTCGTCGGGGTAGGCGAGGACGGCCAGCGCCCGCGCGCGGGGTGCCTCGACCAGTCGTACGACCGCCTCGGTGAGGATGCCCCAGGTGCCCTCGGAGCCGCAGTAGGCGCGGGCCACGTCCGCGCCCCGCTCGGGCAGCAGCGCGTCCAGGGCGTACCCGGAGATCCGTCGCGGGAGGTCCGGGAAGCCGGTCCGCAGCAGCGCCAACTCGCCCTCGACCAGGGCCCGCAGGCCGTCCGGGGCGCCCCGCCAGTCGCGGCCGAGGCGGAGCCTGTCCCCGCCCGCGCCGACGACCGACAGCTCCCGGACGTTGTCCGCCGTGGTGCCCCAGGCGACCGAGTGGGAGCCGCAGGAGTTGTTGCCGATCATTCCGCCGAGGGTGCAGCGGCCGTGGGTGGAGGGGTCGGGGCCGAAGCGCAGGCCGTGCGGGGCGGCGGCCTCCTGGAGGTGGTCGAGGACGGCTCCGGGCTGGACGACGGCGGTACGGGCGTCCGGGTCGAGCTCGGCGATCCGGTTCATGTGGCGGGTGAAGTCCAGGACGACGCCGGTGCCGGTGGCCTGTCCGGCGATCGAGGTGCCGCCGCCGCGCGCCACGACCGGGACCCCGCGGGAGCGGCACACGGCGAGGACCGCGGCCACGTCGTCGGCGTCGCGCGGGGCCACCACACCGAGCGGTACGCGCCGGTAGTTGGACGCGTCCATGGTGGTCAGCGCCCGTGCGGTCACGTCGAAGGAGACCTCGCCGCGCACGGTCTTCGTCAGCTCGGACCGCAGTTCCGCGCTTTCCGGCTGTTCCTCCGGCCGTCCACCCAGATCCGTCATGTCTCCAGGATGCCGCCGGACACCGGTGCCGGCCGCCCGGCCGCGCACCCGAAAGACCCCGATATGCCGGGGCGATCATGAAACCGCTTCCCGAAGCTTCCCAATCGGATCACGAACTCTCATATAGTGACGGCGAGTTGAGCACCAGGTGTCGCTTCTCGCCCAGGACCGACCGAGGACACGACCGAGGACACGTTCTCCCCCCAAGAACACGACCGAGGACCGATTGATGACCCCGCCCCTGCCCTCCGGCGAACGACCCACCCCGCGCGCCACGGCAAGAGCCGCGCTGACCGCCGCCGTCCCGGCCGCGGTCGCGGTGGTGGCAGCCGTCCTGCTGGCGCCCGAACCGGCCCGCGTCCCCCTCGCCTGGGGTACCGGCATCGCCGCGGCGCTGCTGTGCGCGGCCGTCACGGTGGCCGCCCGCGCCGTACAGACCACGCGACTGACGCGCCGTCGCCTCGACAACGTGACCCAGGACGCCGGCCGGCTCCTGCAGGAACGGGCCAGACTGGCCGAGGAGTTCGGCCAGGAACGGGCACGGCTCGCGGACGACGCCGCCCGCGACCGAGCCCGCGCGGCCGAGGCCGCCGCCCAGGAACGGATCCGTCTGGCCGAGGCCGCCGCGCGCGAACGTGACCGGCTCACCGCGGAGTTCGCCGAGGAGCGGGCGCTGCTCATCGGCGAACGCGACCGGCTCACCGAGCACAACACCGAACTCTCCGAGCGTGCCCGGCACGCCGACAGCAACCGGACCGCCGCGGTCGCGGCGACCGCCAACGCGGCGGCGCGCATGCAGGCGCTGTCCACCGGCATGCTCGCCGACCTGCGGGCCATGGAGGAGAGACACTCCGACGAGGACGTCCTCGCCGACCTCCTCCACCTCGACCACCGCACCGCGCAGGCGGGCCGGCTCGCCGACTCCGTCGCCGTCCTGACGAGTGCGCGCTCGGGACGCCGCTGGGCCCGCCCGATCGTCATGGAGTCGATCCTGCGCGGCGCCATGGGCCGCATCGGCGGCTACCAGCGCGTGCGCGTCCACTCCACCAGCGGGGCCGCCGTCGCCGGACACGCCGCCGAGGGCGTCATGCACGCGCTCGCCGAACTCCTCGACAACGCCGCCAACTTCTCGCCCCCCACCGCCGAAGTGCATGTGTACGTCGAGGAGGTCCCGGCGGGTGTCATCGTCTCCGTCGAGGACAGCGGTCTGGTGATGGGCGACGTCCAGCTGCGGCGCGCCGAACGCGCCGTCACCGGGGGCATCGTCAACGCGTCCGACCTCGGCGGACTCACCGGCACCCGCCTCGGCCTCGCGGTGGTCGGCCGGCTGGCCGGCAAGTACGGCCTGAAGGTCTCCTTCCGGCCCTCCGCCCGTGGCGGCACCGGCGTTCTCGTCCTGATCCCGCAGGACCTCCTCACACCGGCGAACGCCCCGCACGGCACGACCCCGCTGTCGGCCGGACCCGAGCCCGTCGTGTCGGCCCCGGCGGCCGTCGACGGCCGCACCTCCGCGCCGCGGTCCCCGGCCGGCCGGGAATCGCCGGAGTCCCGGGGGTCACACGCCTCGCAGGGCTCGCAGGAGTCCCGGCCGCCCCAGGAATCCCCCGCGTCCCCGGTGTCGTACGCCGCCGCCCGCGCGGCCGACGACCTCGACCCGGACCCCGTGCCGACCCACGACTCGCCCCGGCACGAGCAGGGGCCCGCGTCCACCGGCGGCCTGCCCAAGCGCCGCCGCGGACGCACCCTCGCCCACGCCGAGCGCAGCCGCTCGCACGCCACGCCCCCGGCCGCCTCGGAACCCCGTACCGGCGACGACCCCAAGAGCCGGTCGGCGGCCCGCTTCGGCAGCTTCCGGCAGGCGGTTCGCGGCACGGCGACGGGCACCCCCGAGGCCGCAGCGTCCGATCCCGCGCAGCCCGAGGCGACCGCGGGCCCCGCGGACCGCGCCCGGCCCGGGGACGGCGCACAGGGCGACGACCGCGCCCGCACCGAGGACCGTCCGCAGGCCAAGGACCATCCGCGGGCTGCGGACGGCGTCGCAGCCGAGGACCGTCCGCACGGCGAAACCCGTGTCCGGGCCGAGGGCCGTGTCCGGGCCGACGGACGTCCGCAGGCCGAGGGCCGTCCGCAGGTCGAGGGCCGTGGCCCGGACGGGCGGTCCGGGCCGGACGCGGACGACGCCGGCGACGATGCCGGCGCCCAGGGCGCCGGCCCCACCGCTTCCCTCACGTCCACCACCACGCACGCGCTCCCGGAAGGCGACACCACCCCATGACCGGCACCATCACCGCCGACGAGAAGCTCACCTGGCTCATCGAGGGCCTCCTTGAGCGCACCCCGGGCGCCCGGCACGCGCTCGTGCTCTCCCGCGACGGCCTGAAGCTGTGCCGCACTCCGGAGCTGTCGGTCGACCAGGCCGACCAGCTCGCCGCCATCGCCGCCGGCATCCAGTCGCTGTCCCACGGGGCGTCCGTGGAGTTCGGCGACGGCAGCGGGGGCGTGCGCTCGGCGATGGCCGAGTTCTACGGAGGGGTGCTGTTCATCGTGGAGGCCGGCGACGGCGCGCACCTCGCCGTCGTCACCGCCGAGGACGCCGACGCCGGACTGGTCGGGCACAACATGAGCGAACTCGTGGAACAACTCGGCGAATACCTGAGCACACCGCCCCGGTCGTCATGAGCCGTCCTGGCAGGGACGACGCGCCCGACCGGCTGTACACCCTCACCCAAGGGCGCACCCGGTCCGGGCCGGACACCCCCTTCGACCTGGTGACGCTGGTGGTCGCCGAGTGCGATCCGGTGGCGGGCATGCAGTCCGAGCACGCCGCGATCCTGCGGATGTGCGAACGGCCGACGGCGGTCGTGGAGATCGCGGCGGAGCTGAGGCTGCCGGTGTCGATCACCCGCGTCCTGCTCTCCGACCTGCTCTCCATGGGCCGCGTCAGCGCGCGCCACCCGCACACCACTGTTCCCTCCGGTCTTCCCGATCCCGACATCCTGGAGCAGGTGCTCGTTGGACTCCGTAACCTCTGACGCTCGTGCGCCGCTGTCCGCGTCCGCCGACAACGGCCTCAAGATCGTGATCGTGGGCGGCTTCGGTGTCGGCAAGACGACGCTCGTCCGCTCGGTCAGCGAGATACGTCCCCTCAACACCGAGGAGACGATGACGCAGGCCGGCGAGGCCGTCGACGACATCAGCGAGGTGCGCGCCAAGTCCGCGACCACCGTCGCCTTCGACTTCGGGCGCATCACGCTGGACACGCACAACATCCTGTACCTGTTCGGCGCCCCCGGTCAGGAGCGGTTCTGGTTCCTGTGGGACCGGCTGTTCTCCGGAACGCTCGGGGCGATCGTCCTGGTCGACACCCGCCGTATCGACGACTCCTGGTACGCCATCGACCGGCTGGAGCACCACGGCACGCCGTTCATCGTGGCCTGCAACGACTTCGGCGGGCCCCCGCACACCCCCGCGCAGATCCGCGAGGCCCTCGACCTCGACCCGCACGTGCCGCTGCTCGACTGCGACGCCCGCTCCCGGGAGTCCAGCAAGCGGGTGCTGATCACGCTGATCGAGCACCTCCAGTCCCTCCACGCCCGTCACGGCGCCGCAGCCGCGGAAGGCGCCCTTCAATCACCGGAGTTGGCGCTGTGACCCCCACCACCGCATCCGCGCCCGTCCCCCTCGGCGGGCCGCGGTTCCAGACCGAACCCGCCGAGCTCTACCGGGAGATGAGGCGCGACCACGGTTCCGTCGTACCGGTCGTCCTCGACGGGGACATCCCGGCGTGGCTGGTGCTGGGCTACCGCGAACTGCACCAGGTGACCGGCGACCCGCAGTTGTTCAGCCGGGACTCGGACCTGTGGAGCCAGTGGGACCGCATCCCCGACGACTGGCCGCTGCTGCCGATGATCGGCCGCAAGCAGCCCTCCATCCTGTACACCGTCGGTGAACGGCACCGCGAGCGCGCCGCGATGATCAGCGACGCCCTCGAAGCCGTCGACCCCTTCGAACTGCGTTCCCAGGCGGAGAAGTTCGCCGACGAACTGATCGACGCGGTCTGCCCCAAGGGCGAGACGGACCTCATCGGCGACTACGCGGCCCTGCTGCCCGTACGGGTCCTGGCGACGCTCTACGGCTTCGCGGACGAGCAGGGTCCCGGCCTGGTGACCGCCCTCAACGACATGATCAACGGGCGTGAGGGAGCGCTGGCCGGACAGCAGCATCTCGCCGCCTCCATGGCGCGGTTGATCGCCGACCGCAAGGAGACGCCGGCCAACGACGTCGTCTCCCGGATGCTCGCGAACACCGCCGGTTTCAGCGACGAGGAGATCGTCCAGGACCTGATGGTCATGATGGCCGCCGGACACCAGCCGACCGCCGACTGGATCGGCAACTCGCTGCGGCTGATGCTCACCGACGAGCGGTTCGCGGCCTCGCTGTTCGGCGGCCGGCACAGCGTCGCCGAGGCCATGAACGAGGTCCTGTGGGAGGACACCCCCACCCAGAACGTGGCCGGGCGCTGGGCTTCCCGCGACACCCAGCTCGGCGGCCGCCGGGTCCGCGCCGGCGATCTGCTGCTGCTCGGCCTCCAGGGCGCCAACTCCGACCCCCAGGTCCGCACCGACAGCTCCGCGCTCACCGGGGGCAACAACGCCCACTTCTCCTTCGGCCACGGGGAGCACCGCTGCCCGTTCCCGGCCCAGGAGGTCGCGGAGGTCATCGCCCGCACCGGGATCGAGGTCGTGCTGGACCGGCTGCCGGACATCGACCTCACGGTGCCCGCCGAGTCGCTGGCCCGGCGCCCCTCCCCGTGGCTGCGGGGCCTGAGCGAACTGCCCGTACGGTTCACGCCCGTACCCGTCCTCTGAGACACCGTCGCGCCCGGCCGACGCGCCGTCGGCCGGGGCCCGGGGCTGCCCCCTGCCCCCGGGAGCCGCAGTAACCCCCACCCCAGCCCTTGGAGGCATCCCCGCATGACCACCGGTACCGAAGAGACCCGCATAGTCCTGGACCCCTTCGTCACCGATCTGGACGGCGAGAGTGCCGCGCTGCGCGCAGCCGGGCCGCTCGCCGCCGTCGAACTGCCCGGCGGTGTGCCGGTGTGGGCGGTCACCCACCACGCCGAGGCGCGCGCCCTGCTCACGGACCCCCGTCTGGTGAAGGACATCAACGTCTGGGGTGCCTGGCAGCGCGGCGAGATCGCCCCCGACTGGCCGCTGATCGGACTCGCCAACCCCGGCCGCTCGATGCTCACCGTGGACGGCGCGGACCACCGGCGGATGCGCACCCTGGTCGCGCAGGCGCTGACACCGCGCCGGGTGGAGCAGATGCGTGAGCGGATCGCGAAGCTGACGGAGAGTCTGCTCGACAACCTCACGGGCGATGTCGTCGACCTGAAGGCCGACTTCGCCTACCCCCTGCCCATGTACGTCATCGCCGACCTCATGGGCATCGAGGAGTCCCGGCTGCCGCGCCTGAAGGAGCTGTTCGAGAAGTTCTTCTCGACGCAGACCCCGCCGGCCGAGGTCATCGCGACGCTCACCGAGCTGGCCGGGATCATGGCGGAGACGGTGGCGGCGAAGCGCGCCGAGCCGGGCGACGACCTGACCAGCGCGCTGATCCTGGCCTCCGAGGACGGCGACCACCTCACCGACGCGGAGATCGTCTCCACCCTCCAGCTCATGGTCGCGGCGGGGCACGAGACGACGATCTCCCTGATCGTCAACGCGGTCGTCAACCTCTCCGCCCACCCCGACCAGCGCGCCCTCGTGCTGTCCGGCGAGGCCGACTGGTCCGCGGTGGTCGAGGAGACCCTGCGCTACGACACCCCGACCTCGCACGTCCTCATCCGCTTCGCGACGGAGGACGTCCCCGTGGGCGACAAGGTGATCCCGGCGGGCGACGCGCTCATCGTGTCGTACGGCGCGATCGGCCGCGACGAGAACGCCCACGGTCCCACCGCGGGCGAGTTCGACATCAGCCGCACCGGCAAGAACCGGCACATCTCCTTCGGCCACGGGCCCCACGTCTGCCCCGGCGCGGCCCTGTCCCGTCTGGAGGCGGCCGTCGCCCTGCCGGCCCTGTACGAGCGCTTCCCGTCCCTGGACCTCGCGGTCCCGGTGTCGGAACTCCGCAACAAGCCGGTGGTGACGCAGAACGACCTGTTCGAGCTGCCGGTACGGCTGATCGCCGAATGAGGTGAAACCGCTCGTCGGAGGGGCCCGCCACGGCCCCTCCGACGACGGTGGCCACGCCGGCCCGCGTCAACCCGACCGTCTCAGCCGACGGACGACGTTTCACCCAGGTTTCCCGGAACGGCTAGGCTCCCGGCGTGGCTGATATCCAGATCCCCGCTGACATCAAGCCCGCCGACGGACGATTCGGCGCTGGCCCCTCCAAGGTGCGGACGGAGGCTCTGGACGCGCTGGCCGCGACCGGCAGCTCTCTGCTCGGCACATCCCACCGCCAGGCCCCGGTCAAGAACCTGGTCGGCAAGGTGCGCGAGGGCGTGAGCGAGCTGTTCTCCCTGCCCGACGGGTACGAGGTCGTCCTCGGCAACGGCGGCTCCACCGCGTTCTGGGACGTCGCGACGCACGGCCTGATCGAGAACAAGTCGCAGCACCTCACGTTCGGCGAGTTCTCCTCCAAGTTCGCGAAGGCGGCCAAGCTCGCCCCGTGGCTCGCCGCGCCGACCGTGGTCTCCTCCGACCCGGGCACGCACCCCGAGCCGGTCGCCGAGGCGGGCGTCGACGTCTACGCCTTCACCCACAACGAGACCTCGACCGGTGTCGCCGCCCCGATCAAGCGCGTCGCGGGCGCCGACGAGGGCTCCCTCGTCCTGGTGGACGCCACCTCCGGCGCGGGCGGCCTGCCCGTCGACATCGCCGAGACGGACGTCTACTACTTCGCCCCGCAGAAGTCCTTCGCCTCCGACGGCGGCCTGTGGATCGGCGTGTTCTCCCCGGCCGCGGTCGAGCGCGCCGAGCGGATCCACGCCTCCGGCCGGCACATCCCGGAGTTCTTCTCGCTGCCCACGGCGATCGACAACTCCCGTAAGAACCAGACGTACAACACCCCGGCCCTCACCACGCTCTTCCTGCTCAACGAGCAGCTTGAGTGGATCAACGGCCAGGGCGGCCTCGCCTGGTCGTCGGCCCGGACGAAGGACTCCTCGACCCGCCTGTACCGCTGGGCCGAGGACAGCAAGTACGCCACCCCGTTCGTGACGGACGCGGCCAAGCGCTCGCAGGTCATCGGCACGATCGACTTCGCCGACGAGATCGACGCGGCCGCCGTCGCCAAGGTCCTGCGCGCCAACGGCATCGTCGACACCGAGCCCTACCGCAAGCTCGGCCGCAACCAGTTGCGCGTCGCGATGTTCCCGGCGATCGACCCGGCGGACGTCGAGGCGCTGACGCGCTGCATCGACTACGTGATCGAGAAGCTCTAGCCGTTCCTGCGACGAGGGGCGTCCGGCGCGTGAGCGTGCCGGGCGCCCCTCGTCGTCGTACGGGTGGCGGGAGCGGCGCGGTCAGCCGCGGCGCAGCAGCCTCCTGAAGCCGAGGAACACCGCGAAGAGGGCGGCGACCGCGATGGCGCCGAACTTGATCCCGCCGCCCAGGCCGCCGTTCCCGCCCGCCGCGGCCGAACCGCCGTCCTTGGAGGGCGACTTGGAGCCGGAGCCGCCGGTACCGGGCGCGTCCTCCGGCTGTACGGGGCTGTCCGCGCCCTCGCTGCCGTACATGAGCTTCGATCCGTCGGTGGTGTACGTGATGGACTCGCCCTGGCCCTGGAGGGGTACGTTCAGCCGGCTCTGCCGTTTGATCCGGCCGTCGTTCCAGGTGTACGCGATGCCGCCGAAGTAGCCGCGTACGGCGAGCTGCCGGCCGTCGGGCGAGAAGGCGCCGTCGGTGACCCAGAGGTCGATGGTGGCGACGGGCCTGAAGATGTTGGTGCCGGTCGCGGAGAGACGGGCGGGACCCTCGTACAGGTGGCCGCCGTCCTCGTTCTTGTCGGCGATGTAGACGCGCCCCGTCTTGGGATGCACCATCAGCGCCTCCGCGTTGCGGGGGCCGTCGGAGTACTTCACGACGTACTGGGTGGCGCGGATCGTCTGGTCCTTGAGCACCTTGGGCTCGGGGAGCTTGTAGATCCACACGTGGTCCCACTTGCCGCCGAGGTTGTCGCCGATGTCACCGGCGTAGAGGTCGCCGTCGGGGCCGATGGAGATCGCCTCGACGTCCCGGGGCGCGCCGACCCCGCTCATGGTGACCGTGGCGACGGTCCGGCCGGTCCTGCTGTCGACGGCGTACAGATAGGGCCCGTCGTCGCTGTCGTTGTGGGTCCAGTAGATGCCGGGGTGGAGGCGTGAGGCGGCCAGGCCGCTGGACTCCTTGATCCGGGGGTCCTTGATGGTGAACCCGCCGTCCCCGCCGTCGGCGAGGGCGGGCGCCGCCAGGGCGACGACGAGGGCGGCTCCGGCAACGGCTCCGGCGGTGGCTCCGGACACGAACGAGGGCGATCGGCGCATGCCCCCAAGCCTGCCATCCCACCGGCCCGTTCAGACCGGCGCATACCCCGGACCCGCCGTCCGGCCGGGCCCCGCGACGGAGTGTCCAGCCTCACACCGTCACGGCTGATGGCACCCCGACCGATCGTTCATGATGAGCGGATGCTCAGGTTCATGCCCGTCGGCGACTCCATGACGATCGGTAGCGCGGGCGAACACACATGGCGTTACCGAATGTGGCAGCATCTGCGCGCGACGTACGGGGGCCCGTTCAAGATCGTCGGTCCGCGCGAGACGCTCTACGACAAGGCGACGGAGTCCCCCGACTCGTACGACTACGCGGACCCGGAGTTCCCCCGCGCGCACCTGGCCGGCTGGGGCGAGGGCTGGCTGCACATGGCCCCGCTGATCCGCGAGGCGGTCCGCGCGCAGCGTGCCGACGTCCTGCTGGTGTCCCTCGGGCTCATCGACCTCGGCTTCTACACGAACGCCGTCCAGACCGCCGAGAACGCCCGCGCCTTCGTCGCGGAGGCCCGCGCCGCCAACCCGCGCGTCCGCATGGTCCTGCTCCCGGTGATACCGAACGTCCGCGCCGAGACCGACGCGCCCTTCGCCACCCAGGTCACCGCGTTCAACGAGCTGCTCGCCAAGACGGTCGCCGACCTCGACGAGCCGCGCTCCCCGCTGCTGCTGGCGTCCCCGCCCGCCTCGTACGACGTCACCTTCGACACGTACGACGGCACCCATCCGAACGCGAACGGCGAGCACAAGATCGCGGAGGGTTTCGCGGAGGCGATGCACCAGGCCTGGGACCTGGGCGAGCCGTACACGGCCCAACCCGCCTGACAGAGGAAGGGTGTTGCCCGGTCACCCGGGCGGGTGCGCCCTCACCCGGGCACCTCCGCGGAAGTCCGTCCGGCCTCCGCGCCGTCACCCGGCCCGCTCTTGCCTAGAGCGCACTCCACGCCGTTGGCTGGTGAACCATGAAGTACACACAGCTCGGACGCACGGGGCTCAAGGTCAGCCGGCTCGTCCTCGGCACGATGAACTTCGGACCGCAGACCGACGAGGCCGACAGCCACGCCATCATGGACGCGGCGCTGGACGCCGGAATCAACTATTTCGACACGGCGAACGTGTACGGCTGGGGCGAGAACAAGGGCCGTACGGAATCGATCATCGGGAACTGGTTCGCCAAGGGCGGCGACCGCCGGGACCGCACGGTCCTCGCCACCAAGGTGTACGGGAACATGGGCACCGAGGGTGCTCCGTGGCCCAACCAGGACAAGCTCTCCGCCCTGAACATCCGGCGGGCGGTCGAGGCGAGCCTCAAGCGGCTCCAGACCGACTACATCGACGTGTACCAGTTCCACCACGTCGACCGGTCCACTCCCTTCGAGGAGATCTGGCAGGCGATCGACGTCCTCGTGCGGCAGGGGAAGATCCTCTACGTGGGGTCCAGCAACTTCCCCGGCTACAAGATCGCCCAGGCCAACGAGATCGCCGCCCGCCGCGGCGGCACCATCGGCCTGGTCAGTGAGCAGTGCCTCTACAACCTCGCCGAGCGCCGCGCCGAGATGGAGGTCATCCCGGCCGCGCAGGAGTACGGGCTCGGTGTCATCCCCTGGTCGCCGCTGCACGGCGGACTGCTGGGCGGCGTGATCAAGAAGGAGGTCGCGGGCGGCCGACGGGCGAGCGGCCGGTCCGCCGACGCCCTCGCCAACACGGCCGTACGCGCCCAGATCCAGGCGTACGAGGATCTGCTGGAGAAGCACGGCCTGGAGCCCGGAGAGGCCGCGCTGGCCTGGCTGCTGACCCGTCCGGGTGTCACCGGCCCGATCGTCGGCCCGCGCACCGCGGAGCAGTTGGAGTCGGCGCTGCGCGCGGCGGAACTGGAACTGTCGGAGGAGGTCCTGGAGGGTCTCGACGAGATCTTCCCGGGCCCGGGGCCGTCCCCGGAGGCGTTCGCCTGGTAACAGGGCGACGCGTCCGGCACCGGCGGTCGCCGTCCGCCGGCCGCCGGCGTCCGGCGGCGGCGGTCGCTATCTGACCGCCGCCGCCATGGCCACGACGAAGAACATCAGCACGAGCACACCGGCCATGATCCGGTTACGGGTCTTCGGGTTCACGCCATCGAGGTTAACCGGCCGCGCGGTCGGTCCCGTCGCCCGCCCCCAGCGGCCGGCTCGTCACCGTCTCGTATCGGGGCTGCTCACCGGGCACTCCCGACACCGGCAGGTTGCTGCGGACGAGACACAGCTCACCCACGGTCCAGGGCTTCCCGGCGAAGGTGTCCAGGGCGGCGACGTACGGCTTGAAGTCCGCGGAGTCACGGCTGCGGGCCACCGTCAGATGCGGCCGGTAGCGGCGGTGCTCCTCCATCTCGACGCCCGCCTTGCGGCCCGCCGCCTCCGCCCGGTCGGCCAGCAGCCGCATGGTCTCCAGGCCACCGGCGGCCCCCACCCACAGGGCCCGCCCGCCGAAGTGCCCGCCGCCGTGCAGGGACAGCGGGAAGGGGTCGGTGCGACGGGCGGCCCGGAGCAGCCGTTCCGCGAGGTCCGGGACGACGTCGTCCGCCACCTCGCCGTAGAACGCGAGGGTGAAGTGCCAGCCGGGCCGGCCCGTCCAGCGCAGCGTGTCCGCGCCCGGCATCCGCCGCAACGCGTCCACTTCCGGGGCGAGTTCACGCACCGCATCGGCCGGGGGCAGTACCGCCGCGAAGAGTCTCATGGGTCCACCCTTCCAGGGAACGGCGACCGGCACACGGGACCGGACGCAGCGGCCCGCTCCCCCGGACCCCGGCCTCCGCAGATACGCGTGAGGCGCAGGCGGGCGGAGCGGGCCGGTACCACCGGGAACCCCCGGCCTTCCCGCGTGAGCGGGGCTCGGCCACCGCACGCGGAGCTCGGCTGCCGTGCGCGGAGCTCGGCCACCGCACGCGGAGCTCGGCCACCGCACGCGGGGCTCGGCTGCCGCACGCGGAGCTCGGCTGCCGTGCGCGAACGCCGGCCACCGCACGCGTGAGGCGGCCGGCCCTTCGAACGGGCCGACCGCCTCCGGGGCGATGTCTGTCACGCGGCGGTGGCGAGCTGCTCCTCGCTCTGCGCGCGCGGGACGAAGCGGATCCTGGGCCTGCCGTGGTGCCAGCCCAGGGAGACCCGCAGGCCGCCCAGGCGGGCCAGCACCAGACCGATGGCCGTCGCCGCGGCCATCGAGACCAGTCCGCCGAGCGCGAAGCCCAGCCGGGGTCCGTAGACGTCGGTGACCCAGCCGATCAGCGGCGCGCCCAGCGGTGTGCCGCCCACGAAGACCATCATGAACAGCGCCATGACGCGGCCGCGCATGGCCGGGTCGGTGGCCATCTGGACCGAGGTGTTCGCGGTGACGTTCACCGTCAGTCCGAAGATGCCGATCGGCACCATCAGGAGCGCGAACAGCCAGAGTGTGGGAGCCGTCGCCGCCACCACCTCCAGCGCGCCGAAGGCGACCGCCGCCGCGATCAGCAGGCGGAGCCGGGCCGTGCCGCGCCGGGCGGCGAGCAGCGCGCCGGCCAGCGAGCCGAGCGCCATCAGCGTGTTGAAGAGGCTGTAGGCGCCCGCGCCCGAGTGGAAGATGTCGTCCGCGTACGCCGACAGCCAGACGGGGAAGTTGAAGCCGAAGGTGCCGATGAAGCCGACGAGAACGATCGGCCAGATCAGTTCGGGGCGGCCGGCGACGTAGCGGAGGCCTTCGCGGAGCTGGCCCTTGCCGCGCGGCGCCCGCTCGACGACATGCAGTTCACGGGCGCGCATCAGCAGCAGGCCCGCCATGGGGGCCACGAACGACAGGCCGTTCAGAAGGAAGGCCCAGCCGGTGCCGACCCCGGTGATGAGCAGGCCCGCGACGGCGGGGCCGACCAGCCGCGCGGACTGGAAGTTGGCCGAGTTCAGGCTGACCGCGTTCTGAAGCTGGCCGGGGCCGACCATCTCGGAGACGAAGGACTGGCGTGCCGGGTTGTCGACGACGGTGGCCATACCGACGGCGAACGCGGCGACATAGACGTGCCAGACCTGGACGTGGCCGGAGAGGGTGAGGAAGGCGAGCGCGAGGCCGGTGAGGGCCATCGCCGTCTGGGTCACCAGCAGCGTGGGGCGCTTGGGGAGACGGTCGACGAGGACACCGCCGTACAGCCCGAAGAGCAGCATCGGCAGGAACTGGAGCGCGGTGGTGATACCGACGGCGGCGGAGGAGCCGGTGAGGCTCAGCACCAGCCAGTCCTGGGCGATGCGCTGCATCCAGGTGCCGGTGTTGGAGACGACCTGGCCCAGGAAGAACAGACGGTAGTTCCGGATCTTCAGCGAGCTGAACATCGAGGTGGAGCGGGGGGAGTCGCGGGCGGCTGTGGGGTCGTGGGTGGCTGGTGCGGGGGCGGAGTGTGCTCCGGGTCCCGTACTCAAAAGGGCTCGCCTCCAGTGCGATCGGGGGCGTCGGCGTCATGGGGGGCGTCGGCGCTTGCGGGGAAGGGCGGACCCTCCGTGCTCCGTGTCCGGTGATCCGGACCGTGACCGGTGCTCCGGTCCGAGATCAGTGATCCGGACCGTGACCGGTGATCCCGTCCGAGATCGTCGATCCGGGCCGAGATCAGTGATCCGGACCGAGATCGGTGATCCCGTCCGGGACCGGGGAGCGAAAGAGGGCCGCCGGCGGTCAGATGTGCGCGAGCTTCTCCAGGACGGGGGCGGCTTCGCGGAGCTTCGCCCATTCGTCCTCGTCGAGGCCCTCGACCAGTCCGGCCAGGAACGCGTTCCGCTTGCGGCGGCTCTCTTCGAGCATCGCCTCCGCCTTGTCGGTCTGCGTCACGACCTTCTGGCGCCGGTCCTCGGGGTGCGGCTCCAGCCTGACGAGCTCCTTGGCTTCGAGCAGCGCGACGATACGGGTCATCGACGGGGGCTGCACGTGTTCCTTGCGGGCGAGTTCGCCGGGCGTGGCACTGCCGCAGCGGGCGAGGGTGCCGAGCACCGACATCTCGGTGGGGCTCAGCGACTCGTCGACCCGCTGGTGCTTGAGTCGACGCGACAACCGCATCACTGCGGAGCGCAAGGCGTTCACGGCGGCCTCGTCGTCGCCATGGGTGAGGTCAGGCATGTTCTTTAGCGTAACTCATTACCCTCGCTAAAGAACAATGGGGCCCCTGCGGACGGCGCCATTCGGCCGGGAGATCACTCATACGAGTGAGATCGCTCCGGAAAATGACCCGAATCCGGTCGGGAAGCGGCGACCCTCGACTTCATGGGGACCAGTGTGCTCAGCCTGCGTATGGACGGGGAGCTGCTCGACCGGCTCCGACAACATGCCGCGAAACGCGGAATGAGCGTCCAGGACTATGTGGTCCGGACGCTCATTCGCGACGACTTCGACGAGCGGTTCCAGACCGCCGTCGAGGAGACGGAGAAGTTCTACGGGGTCACCTGAGCCCCCGTACGGCAGATGCCGCTCAGGTCAGGCCGAGGGCCGGCATGAGGTAGTAGAAGGTGAACACCGCCGACACCACGTACATGGCGACCGGGATGTCACGGCCGCGGCCCGCCGCCAGGCGCAGCACGACGAAGGTGATGAAGCCCATCCCGATGCCGTTGGTGATCGAGTAGGTGAACGGCATCATCATCATGGTCACGAAGGCCGGGATGGCGATCGTGTAGTCCGCCCAGTCGATCTCCTTGACCGAGTGGGACATGATCAGGAAGCCGACCGCGATCAGCGCGGGGGTGGCGGCCTGGGACGGGACCATCGTGGCGACGGGGGTCAGGAACAGGGCGACGGCGAAGAGCGCGCCGGTGACCACGTTCGCGAAGCCCGTGCGGGCACCCTCGCCGACACCGGCCGTGGACTCCACGAAGCAGGTGGTGGCCGAGGAGGAGGAGGCGCCGCCCGCGGCGACGGCGATGCCGTCGACGAAGAGGACCTTGTTGATGCCGGGCATGTTGCCCTGCGCGTCCGTCAGCTTGGCCTCGTCGCTGATGCCCATGATCGTGCCCATCGCGTCGAAGAAGCACGACAGCAGCACGGTGAAGACGAACAGGATGCCGGTCAGCACGCCGACCTTGCTGAACCCGCCGAACAGGCTGAACTGGCCGATCAGGCCGAAGTCCGGGCTGGCGACCGGGTTGCCGGGCCACTTCGGGGTGGTCAGACCCCAGGACGGGATGGTGGTGACGGAGTTGATGATCACCGCGGCGACCGTCATGGTGACGATCGAGATGAGGATCGCGCCGGGCACCTTGCGCACGATCAGCGCGAGGGTCAGCAGGGTGCCGAGGATGAAGATCAGGACCGGCCAGCCGTGCAGGTGACCGTCGGTGCCGAGCTGGAGCGGGACCGTCGTCTGGGCGATGTCCGGGATGCGGGTGACGAAGCCGGAGTCGACCAGGCCGATCAGCATGATGAACAGGCCGATGCCGATCGCGATGCCCTTGCGCAGGCCGAGCGGCACCGCGTTCATGACGCGTTCGCGCAGACCGGTGGCGACCAGGAGCATCACGATGAAGCCCGCGAGGACCACCATTCCCATGGCGTCGGGCCAGGACATCCGGGGCGCGAGCTGGAGGGCGACGACCGTGTTCACGCCGAGGCCCGCCGCCAGCGCGATCGGCACGTTGCCGATGACGCCCATGAGGAGGGTGGTGAAGGCCGCGGTCAGCGCGGTCGCGGTGACGAGCTGCCCGTTGTCGAGGTGGTGCCCGTACATGTCCTTCGCGCTGCCCAGGATGATCGGGTTCAGCACGATGATGTACGCCATCGCGAAGAAGGTGGCGAAACCGCCGCGGATCTCGCGCGGGAGGCTGGAGCCCCGCTCGGAGATCTTGAAGTAGCGGTCGAGGGTGCTCTGCGTGGGCCGGGACTCCGGCTCCTGCGGGGCGGGGGCCTTGGTGGCGGCCGAGGTGGACATGCGGGTCCTCAAACGTGCAGGGGGACGGGGACGTGATCGAGCCCGGTCAGTGGTCGCCCACCAAACAGGTTCCCCCAGGTCACTGTTGGTGTTTTCTACGAATACAACTGGCCAGACTCGGACGGTTTCAGTATGAACATCTGAGTCGGAAATCGCTATCTCCGCGCGTAGACCCTTGCCGTACAAGGGGAGACCGGGTGCGAACACAACCGGTCGCCGACCCTCGTAAGCTGTGCACATGGCGAAGTGGACCCCCAAGCACGAGGCGCCGGAGCCCCTGGAGGGCCCCGTCGTCGCCACCATCACGGGCGGCACGATCCTCTGGTTCGTCCTCTTCCTGGTGCAGGTGCCGTTCTACGGCTGGTTCGACGACCACGGACACCTGTGGTGGCTGTGGACGTGCCTGGCCGGCGCGGGCCTCGGACTGATCGGCATCTGGTACGTCCGCAAGCGCGACGCCGCGATCAAGCGGGCCGCGGCCGCCGGGTCCCCGGCCACTCCCGCGACGGAGTAGCCGCCGCCGTCCCTTGCCGGAGCGGCCTCCGCCGCCGTCCCCGTGACGGAGTGGACCGCGGCGGTCCCCTGACGGAGTAACGAGGTTCCTCTCCACCCACGGCAGGACTGCCGTCGTCCCCGGTCCTCCGCAGGTCGGAACTTTCGCGTACTCGGCGGGTGAAGCCGCATATCCGCACGTACCGTCGAATGCATGACCCACATCGACGCGGGAGCCGAACTCGATCCCGTGCACCCCGTGCCCATACCCGCCTCCCGGCGGGCCGAGGGGTTGTCGGCCGCCGAAGTGGCCGAGCGGGTCGCGCGCGGAGAGGTGAACGACGTCCCGGTGCGCAGCAGCCGCTCCGTGGGCGAGATCGTCCGGGCGAACGTCTTCACCCGGTTCAACGCGATCATCGGCGTGCTCTGGCTGATCATGCTGTTCGTGGCGCCGTTCCAGGACAGCCTGTTCGGCTACGTGATCATCGCCAACACCGGCATCGGCATCATCCAGGAGTGGCGGGCGAAGAAGACGCTGGACTCGCTCGCGGTCGTCGGCGAGGTGAAACCGACCGTCCGCAGGGACGGGGTCGCCGCCGAGATCAGTACGTCGCAGATCGTGCTCGGGGACCTCATCGAGATCGGGCCGGGCGACAAGGTCGCCGTCGACGGCACCTGCGCGGAGGCCGACGGGCTGGAGATCGACGAGTCGCTGCTCACCGGTGAGGCCGACCCGGTGGTCAAGCACGCCGGCGACCCCGTGATGTCCGGCAGCTTCGTGGTCGCGGGCAGCGGCGCCTTCACGGCGACCAAGGTGGGCCGGGAGGCGTACGCGGCCCAGCTCGCGGAGGAGGCCTCCCGGTTCACGCTGGTCCACTCCGAGCTGCGCAGCGGTATCTCCACGATCCTCAAGTACGTGACGTGGATGATGATCCCCACCGCCATCGGCCTGGTCATCAGCCAGCTCGTCGTGAAGCAGCACGGCTTCAAGGACTCCGTCGCGCGGACCGTCGGCGGGATCGTCCCGATGGTCCCCGAGGGCCTGGTCCTGCTCACTTCCGTCGCCTTCGCGATCGGGGTCATCCGACTTGGCCGAAAACAGTGCCTCGTGCAGGAACTCCCCGCCATCGAGGGCCTCGCCCGCATCGACACCGTCTGCCTCGACAAGACCGGCACCCTCACCGAGGGCGGCATGGACGTCACCGAACTGCGGCCGCTGGAGGGCGCCGACGAGCCGTATCTGCGCAGGGTCCTCGGCGCGCTCGGCGAGTCCGATCCACGGCCGAACGCCTCCCTCCAGGCGATCATCGCCGCCTACCCGGACAGCGAGGAGTGGCGCTGCACCCAGTCGCTGCCCTTCTCCTCCGCCCGCAAGTACAGCGGCGCCGGCTTCAGCGAGGGCAACGGCGAGTCGAGCACCTGGCTGCTCGGCGCTCCCGACGTGCTGCTGCCCGCCGGGGACGCGGCACTCGCCGAGACCGAGCGGCTGAACGAGGAGGGCCTGCGCGTACTGCTCCTCGCGCGGACCACCAAGGACCTCGACGACCCCGGCGTCGCCGAGGCGGCGCGGCCCGCCGCGCTGGTCGTACTGGAGCAGCGGCTGCGCCCCGACGCGGCCGACACCCTGCGCTACTTCGCCGACCAGGACGTCAAGGCGAAGGTCATCTCCGGCGACAACGCGGTGTCGGTGGGCGCGGTGGCCGGCAAGCTCGGGCTCACCGGCGAGGTCATGGACGCGCGCCGGCTGCCGGACGGGCCGCAGGAGATGGCGGAGTCCCTGGAGAAGGGCACGGTCTTCGGGCGGGTCACCCCGCAGCAGAAGCGGGACATGGTCGCCGCCCTGCAGTCGCGCGGGCACACGGTGGCGATGACGGGCGACGGCGTGAACGACGTGCTGGCCCTGAAGGACGCCGACATCGGGGTGAGCATGGGCTCGGGGTCCGAGGCGACCCGCGCGGTGGCCCAGATCGTGCTGCTCAACAACAGCTTCTCGACGCTGCCCTCGGTGGTCGGGGAGGGCCGCCGGGTCATCGGGAACATCACCCGGGTCGCGACGCTCTTCCTGGTGAAGACGGTCTACTCGGTGCTGCTGGCCGTCCTGGTCGTGTGCTGGCAGGTCGAATACCCCTTCCTGCCACGGCACTTGACCCTGCTGTCCACCCTGACGATCGGCATTCCGGCGTTCTTCCTCGCCCTCGCCCCCAACAAGGAGCGCGCCCAGCCCCACTTCGTGCGGCGGGTGATGCGGTACTCGATCCCGGGCGGGGTCGTCGCGGGTGTGGCCACCTTCGTGATGTACCTGATCGCACGCCACTACTACACGGGGGACGGCTCGCTGGAGGCGGAGACCAGCGCCGCGACGCTGACGCTTTTCCTGGTCTCGATGTGGGTGCTCGCGATCATCGCCCGGCCGTACACCTGGTGGCGGATCTGCCTCGTCGCCTCGATGGGCGGGGCGTTCGTGCTGGTGCTCGTGGTGCCGAAGCTGCAGCACTTCTTCGCGCTGAAACTGGTCGGCGCGACGATGCCGTGGGTCGCGGTGCTGATCTCGGTGGTGGCGGCGGCCGTCCTGGAGTTCCTGTGGAGGTGGGTGGACCGCCGCGTTCCCGCGTAGGGACTGTTCCAGGTCCCCTCCCGGGGACGCGGAACAGCCCTCCTACGCGGGGGCTACTGCATGTTCGGGTTACTGCACGTCGACGTAGTCACCCGTGGCGTTGACGGCCGGGGTGGTCGAGGTGCCCGCGAAGCTGTAGCGGAAGTAACCGTCGACGGTGGCCGTCGTGGTCGTCTTCAGGTTGCCGGTGCTGTCCGACTTGATCGTCTTGATCGTGGTGTAGGTGCTGCTGGTCTTCTTGCGGAACTGCAGGCTCACGGGCTGGACGGTGTAGCCGTGGTAGGCGTTGTCCTCCCAGTTGGCGCGGGAGAGCTTGCCGGTGACCGTGACGGTCTTGCCCTTCTTGACCGGCTCCGGCGCGGCGTTGACCGTCAGCTTGGAGTAGCGCTCGACGTTGGGGGAGGTGAAGCCGCCCTGGTCCGCGACGCCGACCTTGCTCAGGTCCAGGTTCGGGTCGTCCGGGTCCTGGCCGTTCCACGCGATGGCCAGGCCCGCGGCCTTCCAGGCACCCGCGTCCGAGTTGATCAGCTCGCCCTCGGCCGGGTAGATGTCGATGTCGCCCTCGCAGGAGGCGACGGTCGCCGAGGTGGCGGTGCAGGTCCCCGGGGCGTCACCGAAGAGCTCGTTGACCGGCGCGTCGTACGAGCCCTTGTAGAGGTAGGGGCCGTTCAGGAAGTCGCCGGCGGTGATGTCGACGTCGGCCGCGTGCGTCAGCGTGTAGGTGACCGGGACGGCCACGTGGTTGCTGATGCCGACGGGGATGGCCTTGCCGCCGTTGACCTTGATGTTGGAGAAGGTGACGTTCAGGGCGTACGGATCGCCGGTGACGGCGCCGGTGGAGCCGGTGAACGCGGTCTTGCCGGAGGCGGCGCGGGCGGCTTCCTGCACCTTGGCGACGTCGGCGCGGTACGAGGAGGAGCCCGCGGAGCCGGCGGCGTGGGCGCCCGGCACGACGAAGGCGGAGAGAGCCAGGGCGCCGGAGACGGCGGCCACAGTGGCACGTATGCGCATGCGATCCCCAAATGGAGAAAGGGGCCCCGGGGGTGGTCGTTCCTTACGGCTCGTCTTCGCGCGGGGCCCGCGTGATGATGGAGTCTGTTGACTCGGAAGAGAAGATCACCCGGATGCACGAATGGTTGTACGGGAGATGAAATCTTGTTCCACTCTTAACAACGCCGAGGCCGACGGGTGTGAACGGCCCCGGGTGCTCGTGGCCCCGGCCCGGCGGGAGCGGACGAAAAATCCCCGGCCCTGAGGAGGGCCGGGGATCGATCGAGACCGAACCGTGGACTACTGGACGTCGACGTAGTCACCCGAGGCGTTGACGGCCGGGGTGGTCGAGGTGCCCGCGAAGCTGTAACGGAAGTAACCGTCGACGGTGGCCGTCGTGGTCGTCTTCAGGTTGCCGGAGCTGTCCGACTTGATCGTCTTGATCGTGGTGTAGGTGCTGCTGGTCTTCTTGCGGAACTGCAGCTTCACCGACTGGGCGGTGTAGCCGTGGTACGCGTTGTCGTCCCAGTTGGCACGGGAGAGCTTGCCGGTGACCGTGACGGTCTTGCCCTTCTTGACCGGCTCCGGCGAGGCGTTGACCGTCAGCTTCGACAGGCGCTCGACCGAGAAGGTCTTGGCGTTGTCCTTCTGCACGTAGTCGGCGTCCTTGCCCTGGGCGAGCGCCCAGACCTTCCAGCCGCCGGCCACCGCGTCGATCAGGTTGGCGTTCGGGTCCATGTCGAAGGTCGACTTGCAGGTCGACGTCGTGGCGTTGACCACGGTGCAGGTGGCGCGGCCGTCGCTGCTGTTGGCGACGGCACCGCTGTCGGCGGAGTCGATGTTCGCACCGTGGTACAGGATCGCCTGCGCCCATTTGACGCCCGAGTTGTCCTTGGCGGTGAAGCTGACCGTGATGGTCTTCTTCGCGGTCGTACCGACGACGACCGCGCTGCCGCCGTTCACCACGACGTTCGAGATCGTGGTGTCCCCGTGGACCTCGTCGGCCTGCGCGGCGGGCGCGACGAGAGCGGAGAGGGCCAGGGCGCCGACGACAGCACCGAGGGTGGCACGCATGCGCATGTATTCCCCAGACGGAGAGAGGGCCCCGGGCGTTCCTCGTCTCACGGCTCGCGGGTCACGTACGGGGCCAAATGATCGTGGAGTCTGTTGACTCGCGAGCTCAGATCCGTGACGGGAGCGAATGGTTGTACGAGAGAGGAATCTTCTACGCGCATATGACCAAGGTCACAACGCATCTCGGCCCGCGGGGTCGCACTCCCTCTGGGTGTACGACCCCGGGACCCGGCCCCGGCCTCAGTCGAACCAGCGGTCGCGCGCCAGTTCCTCCGTGCGGGACGGGTCCTCCAGGAGTGCCGCGACCTCGAAGCGGCGGGGCCACTGGCCCGCCGACCAGGCGAGTCCGGCGGCGACGCCCTCCACGGTGGAGGCGTGCAGCACCCCGTCCCGGGTGCGGCGCCAGTCGAGTTCGGTGCCGTCGACCACCAGCTCCTCGTGCTCGACGTACGAGGAGGGGGTCCCGGGGCCCAGCAGGACCCGTACGGACTCCGGTACGTCGTGCTCGGCGCCCTCCGAGGTGACCTCTCCGGTGACGGACTCGCTGAGCCGCCGTACCTGGAACAGCTCGGCCAGCTCGGCGGCCCGCGCGGGCCGCACCGGGAGCAGCGGCACCCCGTCGGTGAAGGCGAGCAGGTCCGGTGAGTCCACGACCACCGCGTCGGCGGCGTCCACGACCCGCACCTCGCCGTCCACGACGGCCCGCAGCTCGTCCGGAAGCGTCACCCGTTCAGGGTCCAGGTCGGCCAACGCGCTGTAGAGGGCGTGCAGTTGGGCGCCGGACACCTCGCGGTCCGGGTCGGCCATGCGGTCGAGCAGTTCGGCCGCGCCACCGGGCTCGTCGAGCAGGGCGGCAACGGACGTACGGACCCCGAGCGCCCGCAGCACCTGTTCGTCGTCGAAGCCGGTCGCGTCGACCTCGTCGTACAGGCCGCGGAGCAGCGGATCGCCGCCGGCGGCCCGCAGACCGGCGGGCCGGCGCCCGTCGAGCACCGGATGTCCGCGCAGCCACCAGGCCGTGTACGGCCGGACGATCTCGTGCGTGCCGTCCGGCAGCAGGACGCGCACCTGCTGGGTGATCGCGTCCCGCAGCGGCGGCTGGGCGAGCAGGGCGAGGGCCTGCGGCCACCGGTCGTCGTCCACCAGGTCCAGATCCCGTACGGCGACGATCTCGGTGGCGACGGGCGGCACCGGCGAGTCGGGCAGCCGGTCGAGCACGTCCTCGCACCACACGTCCACCGCGTCCAGCAGACCCGCGTCGTCGGGCTCGGCGAAGTCCCCGTCACGCGGCTCCAGTTCGTCCGGATCGAGGACGACGTCGGTGGCGCGCACCAGGGCGAAGCCCGCGAGGACGCCACAGGCGGCGAGCGGCTGCTCACCCCAGCGGTCGGCCAACTCGGATTCGACGAAGGCGAGTTCGTCCTCGCGCATGACCTGGGCGAACGGGCTGCCGGGCAGCACGAGTTCACCGGCGGGCACCAGCTCCCCCTCGTCGTCCGGCAGGGCGAGGGCGCCGAGCCAGGGCTCGTCGCCGGGTTCGAGGGCGGCGTCGCGGACCAGCGCGAGAACCGTGTCGGCCAGTTCCTCCGCGTCCGGGGTGTCCTCGTCCCACGCCCCGCCGTCGTCGTCGAGCGAGGCGGCCACGGCGGCCCGCACCTGCGGGGTGGTGAGCACCGCGCGGGGCGAGGCCGGGAGAGCGCCCAGCTTCTCCAGGAGCGGGTGGGCGGCGTCCGGGTGCGCGACCTTGAGGCCGAGCCGGGCGAGCGTGTCGGGGGCCACCAGGGACCCCTCGGCGGTGGGCAGCAGGATCTGGCGCGGCCCGATCGTCGTCCGGCCGTCCGCCAGCGGCACCGGCAGCCCGGACAACCGGTCCGGGTCGACCCCCGCGAGGCTGTCGTACAGCCGGTACCACCACTCCGGGTCCTTCTCCAGGCCGGCCAGCCGGTCCACGGCTTCGGTGAGCGGAACCCGGGCGACGCCCAGCGTGCGCAGTTCCACCCGCCGTTCCAGACCGGCGGGCAGCAGGCTGGGCAGCACCTCGGCGAGCACCCGGACGGTCTCGGCGCCCGCGCCCTCCACCACCTCGGCGTCGCGCGGCCGCAGGACGGTGGGGTTCTCCGCCGCGCTGCTCCCGGGCCAGTCGTCAGGGGTGTCGGCGGCCGGCATCCGGGCGGGCGGGGCCGCGGGCGGCAGGAACGCGGTGCGCGGCAGCCGGTCCAGGATCGCCTGGCGCAGCGCGCCGTCCAGCTCGCCCTTGCCGAGCGGGCCGGGCACCAGGTCGATGATCCCGGTGTCCACCGGGTGCCAGTCGGCGAGGAGTTCGGCGTAGGCGTCCGCCGCGCGCTCCACCAGGAAGTCGGTCAGCGGGCCGGGGGCCGCGTGCCGCCGGGTGGTGTCCAGCGGGAGGGAGGCGATGAGCAGCGCGGGCACGCCGAGGGCTTCGTCGCTCGGCGTCGGCGCGTGCACGACGGGGCTGGTCCGTGGGCGGGCCGGGGCTCCCTCGGAGTCGACCGGGACGGCCCAGGTCACCGACCAGTGCGGGCGCAGCCGCTCCTCGACGGGGCGGTCGGCGAGCAGGGCCGGGTCGAGGGGGCCGTGCCGTTCTACGGTGCGGTAGCGGGTCGTGCCGTCGCGGGAGTCGTCGATGACGGCCCCCTGCTCGGCGGTGGCGCGGCGCAGGGTGCGGATCTCCCCGTCGCCGATCTCGACGACCACTTCCTCCAGGCCGGGCAGGGCGAGGAGCAGGGCGTCGTCGATGTTCCGCAGCAGGCGTTCGGCGAGGTCCTCGGCGGCGGTGTCGCGCAGCGGCAGGATCACGGCGGTGTCGTACGGGTCCGGGGCGGTGCCCTCGGCCGCGAACGGCAGCCGCAGCAGCGGTACATGGCCGTCCCGGCGGCGGATCTCGTCACCGAGGCCGGGACTGTCCCCGGCGGTGCCGGCGGCGAGGCCGCGGGCCTCGGCGAGCGCCCAGCGGACTCCGCCATGCCGCCCGACGACGGCGGGCTCGTCCGTGACGGCGAGGACGGCGGCGAAGCCGACGCCGAAACGGCCCACGGCGGTGTCGTGCGCGTCCCGCTTCGCGGAGGCGCGGAGGGTGGAGAGCGACTCGACCCCGGCCGCGTCGAGGGGGGCGCCGGTGTTGGCGGCCACCAGGACGCCGTCGCGCAGGGTGAGGCGGAGCCGGCCCGGGGTGCCGGCGCGGGCCGACGCGTCGGCGGCGTTCTGGGCGAGTTCCACGACGAGCCGGTCTCGGTAGCCGCCGAGGACCAGGTCCTCTTCGGCGTTGGCGTCCTCGCGGAACCTGGCCGGGCTGGTCGCCCAGGCGTCCAGTACGCCGCGACGCAGGCGCGCCGTACCGAACGGGTCCGCACCCTCGGCAGCCGGCCGCACGAACTTACTCACGGGTTCACTCTCCCTCTCGCCTGGCGCGACCGCGAATGCTGCGCCGGGTCGCGGCATGAAGGTACCGCGCGCTCGGCCCGGCTCCGGGCGGGGTCCTGGGTGGGTGGGTCGGGGCCGCGCCGGTACATCCGCCCGCATCCGAACGGATCCCACCGGCGATTCGAGGTGCGCGTACGTTCTGATCCGTCCGGCCTGCGGGCATCTGATGTACCGACACGGCCCCTCCCGCGCGCTCCCGACCGCGGGTACAGGATCCAGTCCTCCAGTCCCGCGCACTCCCGGCTGCGGGTGCCCAGCAACTTGGGTGCACGCGCCCTCACAGGCGAGAAAATCCAGCCCCGCCGGCCTCACGGGCGGGAAAATCCAGCCCCTCCGGCGTTTGAGGAGCGGGGTCCGGGGCGGAGCCCCGGGTTCGGGTCGGGTAGGGGCGGAGGGGGCGAAAGAAGCTGTGGCTGTGGCTCTGGCTCTGGCTGCGGCTGCGGCTCTGGCTGTGCCGAGGCGTGGTGAGGTGGGGTTACGCGGGTGGCCCCGGGGAGGAATGGGCCCCAGGGTGGGGAGGCCGTCGGGCGGGGACGGCCTCCGCCTCGGGGGCTACGAGTGGCCGAGTTCGGCCGTGGACTCGTCGGCGGTCACGGGTACCGAGCCCGAGTCGGGAGACGGACGCAGCGGGAACGGGTCCACCTGGGTCTCGTCGATCACCGGAAGCGGCGGCCGCGGCGGCTTCGGCATGACCGCCGCCTCGGAGTGCCCACCGCACCCGTACGCGAGCGACACCACACGCCCGTCCGCCGGCGAGAACTCGTTCGCGCAGACACCGAACGCTTGTCCGAGCGAGCCTCCGATGCGGTTCAGGAAGCCGCAGCTGACGCACGACGCGGGCGCGGCCTGCGCCATCACCGTCTTGGGTCCGTACGACTCCTCCCAGCGGTCGGCCGCGACATGCAGCCCGTACCGGGAGAGCACCCGGGCCCGGCGCAGCCCCAATTCCTCGGCCACGGCAGCGATCGAGCCCCGGCGCGGGACCATCGGCAGGTTCGCGGGTGTCCCCGCGGTCACCTCCGCGTCCTCCGACTCCACCAGCTCGGCCATGTCCTCCGAGACCGCGGAGTTCGGCGCGGGCTCGTCCTCGCCGGAGTAGCCCGGCTCCAGCCGGAGATCCTCGGCGTCGGTGGGCAGCAGGTCCCCGGGGCCCATGTCACCGGGGCGGAGCCGCTCGCTCCACGGCACCCACTCCGGGGCCAGCAGCGCGTCCGTGCCGGGCAGCAGCACCGTCTCGTCGAGCGTGACGTTCTTCGCGCGGGAGGCGCGGGCCACGGTCGACGCCCAGCGCCAGCCGCGGTAGCCCGGTTCCTTGCACTCGAAGTAGTGCGTGACAACGCGGTCCCCCTCGGAGACCAGTCCGAGATGCTCACCGACGACGCCCGGATGGGCGGCTTCCTCGGCGGCCGCGCGGGCGAGGTCGACCGCCTCGGCGCACAGACGGTCCGGGGTGCGGCTTCGCGTTGTCGCTGCGCTCACAGGTATCGCTTCTCTCCTACGCCGTCTCACGGGTGCGCCATTCCTCCGGCGGGGGTGCGGACGGAGCGGACCATTGGGCCGCGTCGACGTCCGCGCCCGATCGCACTCGGGCGCACCTACGCCATCCATTCTGCGGGATGGCCGAGAGGCGCGCGGCCGAGAACAATCGCCGCAGGCGCGTTACGCACGCTACCTTCTCCTGACCCCTGGGCCCACACCGGCGGGCGTCTTCGGTGCTCCGCGCCGGGATCTTTGCCGCTCCGCGGCGATATCGCCGGGCGCTCCACGCCAGAACTTTCCCACACACACCACCCGCCCCGCCCGCCGAAAAAGTGATCCGCGCGCCCCCACTCGGCCCCCGTACGCGCGGTAACCGCACTACGCACGCCGAAGTCGGGGCACTATGACGGAGTGGCATCCGCAAGGTCGCCCCAGGGAGCAACCGGTCTCGGTGGCGCCAAGGGGAGCAGCCGGAGTGGCGGATCGGGCCGGGTGACCGGGGCCGTCCGTGCGGTGGGACGTGCCCTGCACTTCCCGGTGACCCGGACAGCGCGCGGTATCCGCAAGGCGACCCACGCGCACGGAGCGGGCGAGTCGGGCCTCGGGAAACTGATCGAACTGCACGCGGTGAACGGCGCGGGCGATGTCATGATCACGGTGGCGCTGGCGTCGACCGTGTTCTTCTCCGTGCCGACCGACGAGGCCCGCGGCCGGGTCGCGCTCTACCTGGGCATCACGATGGCGCCCTTCGCCCTCCTGGCCCCGGTGATCGGCCCGCTGCTCGACCGTCTGCCGCACGGCCGGCGGGCCGCGATGGCGGGCTCCATGCTCGTACGGGCGATGCTCGCGCTGATGCTGGCGGGGGCCGTGGTCAGCGGAACCTTCGAGCTGTATCCCGCCGCGCTCGGCGTGCTCGTCGCCTCCAAGGCCTACGGCGTGGTGCGCAGTGCCGTGGTGCCCCGGCTCCTGCCGCCCACGTTCTCCCTGGTCAAGGCGAACTCCCGGGTCACTCTCGGCGGACTTCTGGCCACCGGTGTGGCCGGGCCGATCGCCGCCGTGCTCCAGTCGCTGGGGGCCCGCTATCCGCTCTACGGCGCCTTCACGATCTTCATCGCGGGTACGTTCCTGTCGTTCTCGCTGCCGCCCAAGGTCGACTCGGCCAAGGGCGAGGACAAGGCGCTGCTCGCCGCCGACGAGGAGCATCTGCACGGCCCGCACCTGAAGAAACCCCCGCGCCCCGGGCTGCGGACCGTGGGGACGGCCGTCACCCACGCGCTCGGCGCCAACGCCTCGCTGCGCTGCCTGTCCGGCTTCCTGATCTTCTTCCTCGCCTTCCTGCTGCGCGAGCACCCGCTCAGCGGCAAGAGCGCGGCGGTCTCGCTCGGCCTGGTGGTCGTCTCCGCGGGCGTGGGCAACGCGCTCGGCACGGCCGTCGGAGCCTGGCTGAAGCAGCGCGCCCCGGAGATCATCATCGTGACGGTGGTGGCGTTCGTGCTGGGCGTCGCGATCGCGGCGGCGCTCTTCTTCGGCACCGTGTTCGTTGCGTGCCTCGCCGCGGTCGCCGGGTTCGGGCAGGCCCTCGCCAAACTGTCCCTGGACGCGCTGATCCAGCGCGACGTCCCCGAACTCGTCAGGAGTTCGGCCTTCGCCCGCTCCGAGACACTGCTCCAGATGGCCTGGGTCCTCGGCGGAGCCATCGGCATCGCGATGCCGCTCAACGGCTCGCTCGGCCTCTCCGTGGCCGCCGGGATCGTCGCCGTCGGCTGGCTGACGACCGTGCGGGGACTGCTCTCCGTGGCACGGCGCGGCGGATCGGACCGGCAGCGGGTGTCCTGAGCCGCGCGGGGGCCACACACGGCACGCCGCACCCCACGTGGGGGCACGGGTGGGCGCGCCCGATAACCTTCGGCCATGACCTCCCTGCCCCGCGGCAGAGCCGCTAATGGACAACGCGCTGCGCGCCGTCGCCGCGCCGTCGCCACGGTCGGCGCCGTTTCCGCCGGACTCCTCGCCCTGTCCGCCTGTGACAAGCCGACACCGATGGCCACCGTCACGGTGGGCACGAAGTCGGTGAGCTCCGAGGCCGACTGCTACAACGACGGCAACGTCCTGAAGACCGCGGACCTGACGAGCTGCCTGCGGTCCAAGGACATCAAGTCCATCGACGTCGACCCCGACGCGACCGTGCGGTTCGGCGTGGACCCGAAGATCGCCGACAACGGCTGGACGATCCTGCTGAACGGGCAGCAGCTCCTGCCCGAGAGCACCAAGAAGACGTACCTGACCATCCCGGGCAGCGTGTTCTTCAACCAGCAGTACGGCGCCAACGCCACGTCGAACGTCATCTCCGTCAAGGAGGGTGACAAGACGGTCAAGGGCCTGTGGTCGTTCAAGTTCAAGAAGGACTCGGACAACTGATCGCCGCCGCCGGGCCGAAGGTGCTCGTGGCCACCGCCGTCTCCGCGGAGAGGGAAGCGGTGGCCGCGGCGTCGTCCGGCCTGGCGCACGAGATACGGCTCCCGGGGGCGACGCTCCACCGGACCGGTGGGCGCGATCTGCTCGCCGCCGGTGTCGGCCCCGCCCGCGCCGCCGCCTCCGTCTCCGCCGCGCTGACCGCCGCCGCCCTCGACGGCACGCCCTACGCCCTCGTCGTCTGCGCGGGCATCGCCGGCGGATTCCAGCCCGGCGCGCCGGTGGGATCGATCGTGATCGCCGACGACATCGTCGTGGCGGATCTGGGCGCGGAGGCGCCGGAAGGATTCCTCCCGGTCACCGAGCTCGGCTTCGGGACCGTCAGCCACCGGCCACCGGAATCACTCGTACGAGCGGCCGCGGCCGCCACCGGTGGACGCGTCGGAACGGTGCTGACGGTGTCGACCGTGACCGGCAGCGCCACGCGCGCCGCCGAACTGCGCGCCCGGCACCCGCGGGCCCTCGCCGAGGCGATGGAGGGGTTCGGGGCGGCCGAGGCGGCCGGCGCGCACGGGGTGCCGGTGCTGGAGATCCGCGCCGTGTCCAATCCCGTCGGCCCGCGTGACCGCGCCGCGTGGCGCATCGGCGAAGCCCTCGCGGCCCTCACCGAGGCCTTCGGGAAGCTGGGGCCCGTCCTGGAGAGTTGGAACCCTTATGAGCGCACCCACTGAGTCCGCCGAAGCCCTGCGGATCGCCTATTCGCCCTGCCCCAACGACACCTTCGTCTTCGACGCCTGGGCGCACGGCCGGGTTCCCGGCGCGCCGGCACTGGACGTGACCTTCGCGGACATCGACATCACCAACGGCATGGCCGAGCGCGGCGAGTTCGACGTGCTGAAGGTGTCGTACGCCGTGCTGCCGTACGTCCTCGACAGCTACGCGCTGCTGCCGTGCGGCGGCGCGCTGGGGCGGGGCTGCGGTCCGCTCGTGCTGACGAGGGAGGCGGGCGCCGGGGGCACCGCCCCGCTGGAGCCGGGCCGAGGGCCCGGGGGACTGACGGGCCGTACCGTCGCCGTGCCGAGCGAGAGGTCGACGGCGTATCTGCTGTTCCGGCTGTGGGCGGCGGAAACCGTTCCGGGCGGGGTCGGCGAGATCGTGGTGATGCCGTTCCACGAGATCATGCCGGCCGTGCGGGACGGGAAGGTCGACGCGGGGCTCGTCATCCACGAGGCGCGTTTCACGTACCAGAACTACGGGCTGCACAAGCTCGCCGACCTGGGCGAGCACTGGGAGCGGACCACGGGGCTGCCGATCCCGCTGGGCGCGATCATCGCGCGGCGGTCGCTGGGCGCGGAGCGGCTCCGGGCGCTCGCCGACGCCGCCCGCGCCTCGGTCCGTGCCGCCTGGGACGACCCGGAGGCCTCCCGCGGCTACGTCCTGGAGCACTCCCAGGAGATGGACCCGGGCGTCGCGGACCAGCACATCGGCCTGTACGTCAACGAGTTCACGGCCGACCTGGGCGAGGACGGGTACGCGGCGGTCCGCGGGCTGCTCACGCGCGCGGCGGCCGAGGGCCTGGTGCCGCCCCTCGGCCCGGACGCGCTGGACTTCCCCTGAGTTCTCCGGCGGGCTCAGCGTTCTCCCGGGCCACCGGCCCGGGAGAGCTGACGGGCGGTCATACGTCGAGCTGGTCGGCGACCGCGCGCAGCAGGCCCGCGATCTTCTTGCCGGAGGCCTTGTCGGGGTAGCGGCCCTTCTCCAGGGAAGGCGTGATGTTCTCCAGGAGGGTCGTCAGGTCCTGGACGATGGAGGCCAGTTCGTCCGGCTTGCGGCGCTGGGCCGCCGCGACCGAGGGGGCCGGCTCCAGAAGGGTCACCGAGAGCGCCTGATCGCCGCGCTGACCGGCGACGACACCGAACTCGACGCGCTGGCCGGGCTTGAGGGCGTCGACTCCGGCGGGCAGGACCGAGGAATGGACGAAGACGTCGCCGCCGTCGTCACGGGAGAGAAAGCCGAAGCCCTTCTCGGAATTGAACCACTTGACTTTGCCGGTGGGCACGTCTGTCCTCGTCCTCGTACTCGTCGGGAACTTCTCGGGGAACCGCTCGGCCGGTTGCAGGGGCAACTGCCCGTAGAACGCCTCTGGATAGCACTACAGCGGGTCAGCCGACCCGCCGCTACCAAGGCTAATGGTCTGTTGGCTGGTGACAAGACGTCGCTGGATTGTTCCTTCGCGCAGGGAACTACCCTGGTCGGGTGCGTGACAAAACCCAAGCGAATTCCCTCGAAGCCGGTGACCGGCTGATCCGTGCCGGTGCCATCGTCTTCTTCGTCGGAGCGTTGGCCACACTGGTCACCGTGGCACCGCTGTTCCTCGGTACGAAACCTTTTCCGTTCTACATGTTCGGCCTGAGCATGCTCATGGGCGTCGGATTCCTGCTGGCCGCGGCCGGCGTGCTCCAGTCCGCCGCACAGGGCCGCCGCCGGGCCCGCGCCGCGCGTTCCTGACGGGGGCCGCGGAGCCTTCTCCTCCGGCGGCGGTCCTCCGGCGGAGGTCCTCAGCGGCGACACCGGCAGCGGTCCTCAGCGGTCCGGTGCGGTGCGGCTCCGCCGTGCCCTCCGCTGCCGTGCCCTCAGCGGTAGTTCTCCAGCCACGCCGGGAACTCCGTGAGATCGCCGAGGACGACATCCGCGCCCGCCGCGCGCAGTTCCTCGGCGTCGCACGGCCCGGTCGCCACGGCCACGGCGTACGCGCTCGCCGTGTGCGCGCCGCGTACGTCGCCGGTGTGGTCGCCGACGTAGACGCTCGCGCCGTGCTCGCGCAGCGCCACCGCCTTCTGCTCGGCCCAGAGGTTGCCGACGAGTTCGTCCGCGTCGATGTCCAGGTGGTCCAGGTGCAGCCGGGCGTTCGGCTCCCACTTCGCGGTGACGACGACCGAGCGCCCGCCCGCCGCACGCACCGCCGCGACGGCCTCGCGCGCGCCGGGCATCGCGAGCGTTCCGGTGATCGCGTACGTGGGATACATGCCGCGGTAGAGGTCGGCCATCGCCTGGATCTCCTCGGCCGGGAACCAGTTGGCGAGTTCGTCCTCCAGCGGCGGACCGAGCCGGGTGACCACGAGGTCCGAGTCGATGTACGTCCCCGTCCTCGCGGAGATCGCCTCGTAGCAGGCGTGGATCCCGGGGCGGGAGTCGATCAGGGTCATGTCCAGGTCGAAGCCGACGGTCAGCGCGGGGGAAGTCATATCCGCCATTGTGCCCAGGTCACCGGATGTACCGTCCAGGCATTTTCCCCGAGGCCGGTCCAGGCCGTCGCGAGCGACGGGCGCCACCGGTCGCGGCGGGCGTCAGCGGCCGCGCTGGGAGCGCCAGACCAGGTACAGGGCCGAGGCGAGCGCCGCGCCGCGGACGACGAACGGCCAGGTCTGGGTCATCGCGTCGCTCATGTGGCCTTCGGCGACGGGGGCGCCCCAGCGGCCGTTCGCCCGGCCCCAGAGCCAGACGATGCCGGCCGTGGCGGACAGGCCCGGCAGGACGAGGACGGCCCACTTCGACTCGGCGGCGGTCAGTCGGCGCGAACCGTAGGCGATCAGCCAGCCGAGGCCGAGCGCGACCCAGTTGCCGAGGACGGCGCCGGCGACGAGGAGGGCGGCGGCGAGCAGGAGCAGGGGGTTGGTGTAGCCGCTGAGCCGCGGGAGGCGTCGGCGGCGCGGGGCGGCGGCCTCGGCGGCCGGCTCGCCCCCGGTGCCCGGTGCGGCCGTCCCGCCGGCCGGGTCGGCCGGGTCCGGGGCCTCGCGGTCCTTGTCCCCCGGGGGCGGCTTGAGCAGTTCGGGGATCTCCACGCCGCCGACGAACCCCGGCACGCTGTCGCCGAGCCCGAAGGGGCTGTCGTTCCTGCGCCACCAGTCCGGCCGGGTCGCGCTGTCGCCCAGTTCGTCCGCGCTCGCGAGGTGGGGCGGGGACGGCGCGTCGGCCCCGGCGGACGACTCCTGGGCCGGGCGCGGACGGGGGACGACCCGCCGCAGCCCCTTGGGGCGCTCCTCGGGCTCGGCGGCGGCGCGCTGGGCGGGCACGGCGGCCCAGGTCCGCGCGCCGGTTCCGGTGCCGCCGCTGCCGTTCTCGGCCTGTCCTGCCGCCGTGACGATCGCGTCGGGGGTGCCGAGCCGGTCGAGGATGCGGCGGACGGCGGCGGGGCTGTCGACGGTGGTCCTGGCGCGGCGGCGGTCGATCTCGCCCCGCAGCTCCGACACCAGGCGCATCCGGGTCGCCGACGGCAACTGCCGCTGCTGGGCCAGGTCGCCGACCCGGCTCAGATAGTCGAAGACAAGCTGGTCGCTCTCGATCCCCACGAAGTCCCCTCCGGGGCCGGTGCGTTGGATACCCCGCGGTGACGAAGGTACCGGTTTTCCGGTGCGCGGGAGCGCCCCGCCCGGGGCTCGGGCAGCCGTACGACCCCCGTCGGCGGCCCCTGCCGCCCGACCGCTGAACGCTCCCGGGGGCCGGGGGCCGGGCCCGGGGAGCGCGCCACCCGCTACCGTGGACAGGATGAGCCCCGAGACGACCGCCCCGCGGTCCCTGGCGGAAGCCCTCCGCGCGCGGGACGACGCCTCGCTGTCCGCCCTTCTGCGGTCCCGGCCGGACCTGATCACCCCCGTCCCCACGGATCTCACCCAGCTGGCCACCCGGGCGGGCACGCGAGCGTCGGTCGTGCGCGCCCTGGAGCGTCTGGACCGCTTCACGCTCCAGACGGCGGAGGCGCTGGCCGTGGCCCGGGAACCGGCGACGTACGACGAACTGCTCGGGCTGCTGGCGGGCGACGACGCCGACCCCGCGGTCACCGCGGCCTTCCCGCACGCCCTCGGGACGCTCCGCGATCAGGCCCTGCTCTGGGGCGGCGACGACCGCCTGCGGCTCGTACGGACGGCGCGCGAGCTGCTCGCGCCGGGGCCGCAGCACCCGTCCCCGACGGGGCTCGGGCCGACGGTCGGCGAGGCCACGGCGGGCATGTCACCGGGGCGCATCCAGGAGATCGTGGCCACGGCGGGGCTGTCGTCGACCCACGACGCCGTGTCGGCGGTGACGGCGCTGAGCGCCCTGTTCGGCGACCGGAACCGGATGTCGGCGCTGCTCGACGAGGCGCCCGCCGAAGCGGTGGAAGTGCTGTCCCGGCTGGTGTGGGGGCCGCCGTACGGTCAGGTGACGGCCGAACCGGCGGCGCATCTGCGCTGGCTGATCGGGCGGGGGCTGCTGCTGCCGACGGCGCCCGGAACGGTCGTACTGCCCCGGGAGGTCGCCCTGCATCTGCGGGCGGGCCGCGCGCACCGGGTGACGGAACCGGCGGCGCCCCCGGTCGAGGTCTCGGCGACCCGCCGTCCACAGGCTGTGGACGGCGCCGCGGCCGGCCAGGCGTACACGACGCTGGCGACCGTCGAGGAGCTGCTGAAGGACTGGCACGAGGGCGGTCCCGCGGTGCTGCGCGCGGGCGGACTGAGCGTGCGGGACCTGAAGCGGACGGCGGTGGCGCTCGACGTCTCCGAGCCGGTCGCCGCGTTCTGGGTGGAACTCGCCCACGCGGCGGGCCTGGTGGCGTCGGACGGCGAGACGGAGGAACGGTACGCGGCCACGCCCGCCTACGACGCGTGGCTGGAGCTGCCCGCCGCGCAGCGCTGGGCGCGGCTCGCCTCGGCGTGGCTCGCGGCGACCCGCACGGCGGGTCTGGTGGGCGGCCGGGACGCGAAGGACCGTACGCTCTCGGCGCTCGGCCCCGGCCTCGACCGTTCCCCGGCGCCCGAGGTCCGCCACCGCGTGCTCGCCCTCCTCGCCGAGCTGCCCGAGGGCGCCGTGCCCGACACGGACTCCCTCCTCGCCCGGCTGTACTGGGAACGCCCCTCGCGCGGCACCCGCCCGGCGCCGGACGACCTGCGCGCCCGGCTGGCCCGCTGGACGCTGTCCGAGGCCGAACTGCTCGGGGTGACCGGCCGGGGCGCGCTGTCCGCGCAGGGGCGGGCGCTGCTGGGGCTGCCGGCGACGGCGGGCGGCCCGGCGGCCGAGCCGTCCGGCCCCGGCGACAAGCTCCCCGCCCACCGGCGGCACCACCCCGTGACCGTCCCCGTGCCGCACTCCCCCGCCGAGCGGACCGCGGCGGCGGCCCGCGCCGCCGAGCTCCTCTCCCCGCTGCTGCCCGAGCCGCTCGACCACGTCCTGCTCCAGGCGGACCTGACGGCGGTCGCGCCCGGTCCCCTGGAACGCCCGCTGGCCGACACCCTCGGGGTGCTCGCGGACGTCGAGTCCAAGGGCGGGGCCACGGTCTACCGCTTCACCCCGGGCTCGGTGCGCCGGGCGCTCGACGCGGGCCGTTCGGCGTCCGACCTGCACGCCTTCCTCGCCGCCCACTCCCGTACGCCGGTCCCGCAGCCGCTGGCCTACCTGATCGACGACATGGCGCGGCGGCACGGTCATCTGCGGATCGGGGCGGCGTCGGCGTACGTCCGCTGCGACGACGAGGCGGTGCTCAACGAGATCCTCGCCGACAAGCGTTCGCAGGAGTTCGGGGTACGGCGGATCGCGCCCACGGTGCTGGTCTCGGGAACCGACCCGGCGACGCTGCTCGCCGGCCTGCGGTCGATGGGCTTCGCGCCCGCCGCCGAGTCGGCGCAGGGGGACGTCCTGATCAGCCGGGCACACGCCCACCGCACCCCGCCGCGCACCGCCCCGGAGCCCGTCCCGGACGGTCCGCCGGTCCCCGACGCCACCCTCCTCGGCGCCGCGGTCCGCGCGATCCGGGCCGGGGACCTCGCCTCCACCGCCCCGCGCAAGGACGACCCGGCCGCCGGCCGCCCCGGCGACGGCGGGCTGCCCCGCACCAGTTCCGCCGAGACCCTCGCGACCATGCAGGCCGCCGTCATGACGGGCGAGGCGGTGTGGATCGGATATGTGAACGCCGAGGGTGCCGCCAGTCAGCGCGTGATCGCGCCCATCCGGGTCGAGGGCGGCTTCGTCACGGCGTACGACCACACGGCGGACGAGGTCCGCACCTACCCCCTGCACCGGGTCACCGGGGTCGCGGAGCTGGCCGACGACCAGCCGTGATCAGCCGCCGGTAGGGCACACTGGACGTTTGGCCGAGCATCCGCGCCGGGTGCCGCCACGCAGAAAGGGACGCGTGTGAACGGACCGCTCATCGTCCAGTCCGACAAAACGCTTCTGCTCGAAGTCGATCATGAGCGGGCCGACGCCTGCCGCCGGGTCATCGCCCCCTTCGCCGAGCTGGAGCGGGCGCCCGAGCACATCCACACCTACCGGGTGACGCCGCTCGGCCTGTGGAACGCGCGGGCCGCCGGGCACGACGCCGAGCAGGTCGTGGACGCGCTGGTGGAGTTCAGCCGCTATCCCGTCCCGCACGCGCTGCTCGTGGACATCGCCGAGACGATGGACCGCTACGGCCGGCTCACGCTGAGCAAGCATCCGGCCCACGGACTCGTGCTCACCACCACCGACCGGCCCGTCCTCGAAGAGGTGCTGCGCTCCAAGCGCGTCGCCCCGCTCGTCGGCAACCGGATCGACCCCGACACGGTCGCCGTGCACCCCTCGGAGCGCGGCCAGATCAAGCAGACCCTGCTGAAGCTGGGCTGGCCGGCCGAGGACCTCGCCGGGTACGTCGACGGCGAGGCGCACGCCATCGAGCTGGACGAGGACGGCTGGGCGCTGCGGCCCTACCAGCGGCAGGCCGTGGAGAACTTCTGGCACGGCGGTTCCGGTGTGGTCGTGCTGCCCTGCGGCGCGGGCAAGACGCTCGTCGGGGCCGGTGCCATGGCGCAGGCCAAGGCGACCACGCTCATCCTCGTCACCAACACCGTCTCGGCCCGGCAGTGGAAGCACGAGCTGGTGAAGCGGACCTCGCTGACCGAGGAGGAGATCGGCGAGTACAGCGGAACGCGCAAGGAGATCCGCCCGGTCACCATCGCCACCTACCAGGTGCTGACGACCCGGCGGAAGGGCGTCTACCCGCACCTCGAACTCTTCGACTCCCGCGACTGGGGCCTCATCCTCTACGACGAGGTCCACCTGCTGCCCGCCCCCGTCTTCAAGTTCACCGCCGACCTCCAGGCCCGGCGCCGGCTGGGGCTGACCGCGACGCTCGTACGGGAGGACGGCCGCGAGTCGGACGTCTTCTCCCTCATCGGGCCCAAGCGGTTCGACGCGCCCTGGAAGGAGATCGAGGCGCAGGGCTACATCGCCCCGGCCGACTGTGTCGAGGTGCGGGTGAACCTCACCGACTCCGAGCGGCTCGCGTACGCCACCGCCGAGGCCGAGGAGAAGTACCGCTTCTGCGCGACGACGGCGACCAAGCGGAAGGTGACCGAGGCGCTGGTCCGGAAGTTCGCGGGGCAGCAGATCCTGGTGATCGGCCAGTACATCGACCAGCTCGACGAGCTGGGCGAGCATCTGAACGCGCCCGTCATCAAGGGGGAGACCAGCAACGCGCAGCGGGAGAAGCTGTTCGACGCCTTCCGGCAGGGTGAGATCAGCGTCCTCGTCGTGTCGAAGGTCGCGAACTTCTCCATCGACCTGCCGGAGGCCACGGTGGCCATCCAGGTCTCGGGCACGTTCGGCTCCCGCCAGGAGGAGGCCCAGCGCCTGGGCCGCGTCCTGCGCCCGAAGGCCGACGGCCACCAGGCTCACTTCTACTCCGTGGTCGCCCGCGACACCATCGACCAGGACTTCGCCGCCCACCGCCAGCGCTTCCTCGCGGAACAGGGCTACGCCTACCGGATCATGGACGCCGACGACCTCCTGACCGACAAGGAGTAGCCCCCGGGCGGGTGGCCGGCCCACAGACCCCGCCGCGGCACGCCGCGACGGTGAGCCCGCGGCGCGGACCCCGTCTGCGCGCTCTCGGCATACGCCCGCCGCGCCCGGACGGTCCACCGCCGGAAGGCGGCGACACGGCCGCCCGCGTTCGCGGGAACCCGCCCCCTCGGCTGGGGGCTCCGTCCCACACGTCCTCCGCCCCGCCCCGCGTCGGCGCCGGACGGGCGGGGCGCCGACGCGGGGCCCCGGGCCCGCGGCCGACCAGCACGCGACCCGAAACCCGCGGGAAGGGCCACCGGTACGGCGGGTACGGCCCAGCGGCGGGCCGGGCCGCCCGAGGGGCCCGGAGAACGTCGGCGCGCGGTGCGGGCGCCTGGGGCACGTGTCCCGGGGCGCCGGGCCCGGGGCCGCGTGTCCCCGGGGCCGCGTGTTCCCGGAGCGCCGGACCCGGAGCCGCGTGCGGGCGTACGTGTCAGCGGCGGTGGACGCCCGCCTCTTCGCCGTATTCGCCGAGCAGGACGACCCCGAGGGCCGCTCGTGCGAACACCTTGACCGCGCGCACGGCGTTGCCGAGGCGGTGACGCTGGTGAACGCTGGTGACGGCCGTCGCGCCCCGCGCGACAGGCCCGGGATGGGCAGGTCCTTGGGTGAAAGTGGCTGCACTCATATCTCCATGGTGCGCACCGATACGCCGAATGGCGTCGGTCTTCGGACCGAACCTCGGCACGCCCCTGGTACGGCTCCGGGCCACCCGTCGTACGCCTCACGACGGACACCGGCCCCTAGGGTTCCCGGGCCCCGACCCTGACAGGCCGGTCAGGTACCGGGAAAACCATTGGCCCCGGCATCCATCCCTCGCCTAGAATCCTCGGTCTTGCCCGCCTCCCTTCACGGAGTGCCGCCGCCCGGCCGGAAACCGGACGGCACCTGGAATCACAACGGATTCCGCACGGATTCTTGACGGATTCCCTACGAAATCCGCAGCGATTCACGATCTGCGTCCCTCCCGAAGCATCTCGAAGCACTCCCGCAGCAGATTTCCCCGGAGGCAATTCCCCGTGTCCGCCCTGTCCGACGAACCGTTCGGCACCCCGTCCGAGTCCGACGATCCCCTCGCCCGCGAGCGCGCCCACCTCTCCGAGTCCCGTTCGGCGCTCCGCGCGATGCGCGAGGACGCGGAGAACCTCGACATCCGCGATGTCACCGCGAACTGGGTGAACGCCGAAGTACTGCACCGGCAGATCGCCGAGCGCATCAAGGCCCTCGCCGACCTCAGCCACACCCCGCTGTTCTTCGGACGCCTCGACTATCTGCACGCCCCGGGCTCCGACCTGGCCGAGGGCGCCGAGGGCGAACGGTTCTACATCGGGCGCCGCCATGTGCACGACGCCGGCGGCGACCCGATGGTCATCGACTGGCGCGCTCCGGTGTCCCAGCCGTTCTACCGGGCCTCGAAGAAGGACCCGATGGACGTCGGGCTGCGCCGCCGCTTCGGCTACACCGGCGGCGACCTCACGGCCTACGAGGACGAGCACCTCTCCGACCCGGCCGAGACCGCGACCACCAGCAAGCTGCTCCAGCAGGAGATCGAGCGCCCGCGTGTCGGCCCGATGCGCGACATCGTGGCGACCATCCAGCCGGAGCAGGACGAGATCGTACGGTCCGGGCTGTCCGGCTCGGTCTGTGTGCAGGGCGGTCCCGGCACCGGGAAGACCGCCGTCGGCCTGCACCGGGTCGCGTACCTGCTGTACGCGCACCGGGAGCGGCTCGCCCGCACCGGCACCCTGGTGATCGGGCCGAACAAGTCCTTCCTGCACTACATCGAGCAGGTCCTGCCCGCACTGGGTGAGCTGGAGGTCAAGCAGGCGACCGTCGACGATCTGGTCGCGCATGTCGAGGTGCGCGGCAGCGACGACGCCCCGGCCGCCGTGATCAAGGGCGACGCCCGGATGGCCCAGGTGCTGCGCCGGGCCGTCCGCTCGCACGTGGGCATCCCGACCGAGCCCGTGGTGGTGGTCAGGGGATCACGGCGCTGGCGCGTCCCGGCGTACGAACTGGAGGAGATCGTCAAGGAGCTGCTCGACCGGGACATCCGGTACGGCGCGGCCCACCAGGCCCTTCCGCAGCGGATCGCGCATGCCGTGCTGGTCCAGATGGAGCGCTCCGGGGAGGCGCCGGACGACCGGGTGCAGGACGCCGTCGCCCGCAACGCCGCGGTGAAGGCCGCCGTGAAGGCGATCTGGCCGCCGGTCGACCCCGCCAAGCTCGTGCTGCGGCTGCTGAGCGACGCGGAGTTCCTCGCCGCGCACGCACAGGGGCTGCTGGACGAGGCCGAGCAGAAGGAGATCCTCTGGGCGAAGCCGGTGCGCAGCGTGAAGAGCGCGAAGTGGTCGGCCGCCGATGCCGTGCTGATCGACGAGGCCACCGACCTGGTCCAGCGCACGCACTCGCTCGGACACGTGGTGCTCGACGAGGCGCAGGACCTGTCGCCGATGCAGTACCGCGCGGTGGGGCGGCGCTGCACGACGGGATCGGCGACCGTGCTCGGGGACCTGGCGCAGGGGACGACCCCGTGGGCGACCCGGAGCTGGGAGGAGGCCCTCGGTCATCTGGGCAAGGGGGACGCCGTCGTCGAGGAGCTGACGGCCGGTTTCCGTGTCCCCACGGACGTCATCAGCTACGCGTCCCGGCTGCTGCCGCACATCGCGCCCGGTCTGGCACCGGTCGCGTCGGTGCGCGAGAACCCGGGCTTCTTCGAGGTGCGCGCGAGCACGGCGGACGCCGAAGTCGTGGGCGCGGTGGAGGAGTTGCTCGGCCACGAGGGATCGGTCGGGCTGATCGCCGCGGACGCCCGTATCCCGGTGCTCGCCGAGGCGCTGACGGCGGCCGGACGGACGTATCTCGGTCCGGGCGAGGAGACGACGGCCGAGACCCGGCTGACCCTGGTCCCGGCCTCGCTCGCCAAGGGCCTGGAGTACGACTACGTGGTCCTGGACGAGCCGCGGGCCGTCGTCGACGGCGAACCGGACGAACGCACCGGCCTGCGCCGCCTGTACGTGGCCCTCACCCGGGCGGTCTCGGGGCTGATCGTGACGCACGCGGCGCCGCTCCCGGCCGAACTGGGCTGACCTGCCGAGCGGGGGCCCCGCCCCGGCCCGCGCCCTCGCCACGGACGCCGAAGGCCCCCGGCACGTACGCCGGGGGCCTTCCACCGTGTGCCGCGAGGCCCTACTTGAACTTCCCGCTCGTCGCCAGGTAGACCTGCTTGGCGTTCTCGCCGAGGCGCGGCCCGGTGATGAACGTCTTGCGGTCGCTCAGGGAGTTGTTGGAGACCAGGTACGTCCGGCCGTTGTGGCTCATGAACCAGGGGCCGCCGGAGGCACCGCCGTTCATGGTGCAGCCGATCATGAACTGGGCGGGGACGTTCTTCGCGAGCACGAAGCGCTTGGTGGCGCCGTGGCAGTCGTACATCTTCGAGCCGTCATAGGGCGCCTCGGCCGGGTAGCCGCGGACCTTCATGCTCGTCACCTTGTTGGCCGCCGGGGCTCCGAACCACACCGGAAGGGCCGAACCGAGCTGTTCCTGAAGGGACTTGCCGCCGCGCTCGGGCTTCACGTGCAGCACCGCGTAGTCGTATCCGGAGGCCGCGTTGCCCTGGTGCGAGCCGCCCTTCATCCACTGGGACGAGGTGGTGGCCCAGTCGGCCCACCAGATTCCGTACGGGGAGACGGCCTTGGCGCGCGGGTCGGTGATCTGGCGGTTGCTCAGGTTCGCGCTGTTGTTGAACGAGGGGACGAAGGCGATGTTGCGGTACCAGCCGCCGCCCTTGCCGGCGTGCACGCAGTGGCCCGCGGTCCACACCAGGTTGGACCTGCCGGGGTGCGCCGGGTCGGTGACGACGGCGGCCGAGCAGACCATGTTGCCCTCGGGCGAGGAGAAGAACAGCTTACCGACCGGCGGAGCGTAGTGGTGGTAGGTGCCCTTGACCTTGGCGGCGGTCTGCTTCTTCACCCTGCCGTCGGGCAGGTAGGAGGTGGCACCGCTGCCCGAGCCCGAACTGGTGCTGCCCGCCCGGGCGACCGGGATGTCCGCCTTGGCCTCGGCCATCTTCTCCGGCGTCCAGAAGTCCTTGATGTACGGGTTGGCGTAGTCCTGCGCCTTGGACGCCCAGTCGCTGTAGTCCTTCCACCCGCCGTTCTTCCACTTGTCCAGGGCGGCGCCGCTGAGGTCGGTGGGAAGGCCGGCGGGCAGCTTGTAGCCGCCGACGGAGGTGGAGCCGTCGTCCTGGCCGGTGTCGACGCCCTTGCCGGCCCGGGTGGACGACGAAGGCCGGGCGGTGGCCCCGTCGTCGTCCTTCTTGCTGTCACAGGCCGTCGTGGTGATCATGACGGCCGCGATCACGGCCGCGGCTGCCGCGAGCGTGCGGCTGCGTATGGATGGCATGGAGCCTTGTCCCCCTGATGCTGCTGTGCTGCGGTGCCTCTCGCGCCGGCCCGCACATCCGTGTGATTGTCATGCCCCGGCCGATCGGGGCAGGACTCAATATGCACGCACGAGACCGGGCGGCGATCGCCCAGCGGCTCTCACAGCACAACAACTACCTGGCGGAGATGGATCCGTGACCTGCCGGACCGGTCGCGAAGAGCCCGACGGCGGGACGGCGCCCTACGCGTCGAGGGCGGTCCGCCACTCCCGTACCGCCTCCGCCGAGACCGGTCCCGACCAGCCGCCCGGACGCGCGGCACCGCCGATGTGGAAGGCGTCGAGGCCCGCGGCGCGCAGCCCCGGCACATGGTCGAGGCGCAGGCCGCCGCCGACCATGATCCGCGGCTCGTATCCCGGTTCGCCGCGGCGGGCGGACTCGGCGGCGAGGACGGAGAGCCCGTCGTCGACGCCCGCCGGGGACCCCGCGGTCAGATAGGCGTCGAGGCCGGGCAGGTCCGCGAGCTGCTTGCGCAGGGCGTCACGGTCGTCGGCGCGGTCGATCGCGCGGTGGAACGTCCAGCGGCAGCCGCCCAGTCCGTCGACGATCCGCTCGACGGCGGCCAGGTCGGGGCCGCCCTGCTCGTCGAGGAAGCCGAGCACGAACTCGTCCGCGCCCGCGTCCCGCATGTCACCGGCGACCCGCACGAGCTCGTCGACGCCCCGCGTGCCGCCCGCCGCGAACCCGTCCGACAGGCGCAGCATCACGCGCAGTGCGATGTCGACGGAGGCACGGATCCCGGCGAAGGTCTCCACCGACGGGGTCAGCCCGTCGGCCGCCATGTCGGTGACCAGCTCCAGCCGGTCCGCACCGCCGGCCTGGGCGGCGACCGCGTCCTCCACGTCGAGGGCGATCACCTCCAGGACTGCGCTCTTCCGCTCGCTCATCGGACCTCTTCCCTTGGGCCGCTATAGGTCTAGTCCAATCCAAGAGTACGCGCGCGGGAGCGGGGGCGCGAGAAGATCACGACGAGTGGAGGGGCCGTCGAGGGATTTCCCCCGCGGCCCCTCCCGTCGCCCCGTCCGCTCGGGCGGATTCGGCCCGTTCGGTCCGGCGGAATCGGCCCGTTCGGTCCAGCGGATCCGGCTCGTCGCTCCGGTGGATCCGGCCCTTCCGGCCACCTGGACGGATGCGGCTCTCCCGGCTCACCGGCACGGACGCGGCCTCCCGGTCATCCGAACAGATTCAGCTCCTCCTCCCGCGCCCCGACCAGTTCGTACGCCGACGTCTTGGCGACGGGCCGCCCCGAGCAGAGCCGTACGAGGGTCTCGGCGCCGCCGATGTAGCGGGCCGGGGGCCGGTCGCCGGGGACGCCGCCCAGGCGCAGGGGGTCGTCGAGGTCGTCGAGGTCCGCGTGCAGCGGCACATGGTCCCGCTCGCGGCTGACACGGACCAGGAGCGTGAGCGCGTGCGGGAGGCCCGGGCCACCGTAGGCCCCGGGTTCCCCGAACGCCTCGCGCACGTCACCGGCGTGGACCCACTCGCCGAGCGCGACCGCGTCGAGGACACCGCCGGCTTTCGCGATCGCCGGCCCCGCCTCGGTCATCCCGCGCTCCAGCTCGTCGACGACCCGTTCCGTCGGCCAGTCACCGCGCTCGGCGATGTCGCGGTCGTTGGCCTCCGGCGAGAACACCCCGGGTTCGAACCGGCTCTCCACGACCCGCGTCAGCACGGCCGAGCAGTGCGCCAGCACGTCCCGCACCGTCCACGCCGGACACCCGGCCGTCGGACGCGCGAAGTCGCCCGCGGGCCTGGCCCGCAGCAGCGGGATCAGCGCGTCGCGTTCGGTGCGCAGGAGCAGACCGGGCAGTTCCGGGTCCCGTACATCGTGTGCGTCTCCAGGAATCATGACTCCACGCTAAGGGGCCGCCGTTCGGATCGGGCCGCGTGACGGAGACCGGGCCGCCCGGCGCGAGGGATGAGCCCGTCAACGGCGCAGTTCGAAGGAGATGTGCCCGGACAGCGCGCGGAGGAAGTCGGGGGCGTCGAAGATCTCCCCGGCGGAGGCGACGCCGACCGTCCCGGTGCGTCCCGTGAGGATGCGGCCGACCGCTTCCACCACCAGCGGCGCGGTGACGGCGTAGATGTCCCGGCCCCTGGCCACGGCCCGGCGTTCGACGCCCGCGGAACGTACGACGACATCGACGACGAAGGTCTGCGCGGATCGCCCGAGCTCGTCGACCGCGCGCGGAGCCGGGGTGTCCGGGGCCGACAGCTCCGTGGCCGCCTCGACGGTCATGTACGTGCGCACCTCGGGAACGGCGAGATGGCTGGGCACGGTGACCACGTCGGCCATCGAGAACTCCCCGATGACGGCCCGCGGACCCATCGGTTCGGGGAACGGCCACTCCAGGGTCGGCGGCGCGTCCTCGCGGTACTCCAACCGCCCTCCGGTGTAACGGACGCGCCGGCCGCCGCGCCGCTCCCGGGAGACCGTGCCCGCGGCTCGCGTCCCGGCGGTGGGGTGCCAGCCGCTCAGCCCGTACGCGATGTGCACTTCGTCGGCCGACGTCCACTCGCCCATCGCGGCCGTGGCCAGCAGGTCGCCGAAGCCGCCGTAGAAGGCCATGGCGGGGACGACCACCGTTCCCGCGGCGCGGGCGCGCTCCGTGAAGTGCGCGAACGTGTCGAGGTTGGCCTCGATCTCGGCCGCCACGTCCACGTACGGGATTCCGGCGCGCAGGGCCGCCTCGATCACCGGGGCCGCCGTCACGGCGAAGGGCCCGGCGCAGTTGATCACGGCCGCCGCGCCGGCCAGCGCGTGATCGAGCGAGGCCGGATCGCCGACCGACGCCGGGCGGATGTCGAGTCCGGGGTGCGAGGCCGCCGACTCCTTCAGCTTCTCGGCGTCGCGGCCGGAGAGGACCGGGACGAACCCGCGCTCCAGCAGCTCCGCCACCACGAACCGCCCGGTGTGTCCGTACGCGCCGAACACCGTCACCGTCTGACCCGACTCCATGGGTTCTCCCCCGTGCTCACCGTGAACTGCCTTGATCCGTCCCGGACATCCTGTCGAGGGCAGGTTTCCCGCACGAGTGTCCGGAACGCCATGCCCCGTACAATTACGGACATGAACTCTGTCGCGCTGGCCGTCACGGACGGGATGCTGCCCTTCGAACTGGCCCTGGCCTGCGAGGTCTTCGGGTCCGCCCCGGCCGCCGTGACGGGCCCCTGGTACGACCTGGCGCTGTGCGGGCCGAAGGCCGTGCGGGCCGGCCGTTTCCTGCTGGAGCCCGACCACGGCCTGGACGAACTCCCGCGCGCCGACACGGTGATCGTCCCGGGCTGGACCGACATCGACCAGGAGCCGCCCGCCGACCTGGTCGACGCGGTGCGCGCCGCGCACGAGGCGGGCGCACGCGTGGCCTCCCTCTGCACCGGCGCGTTCGTCCTGGCCGCCGCCGGGCTGCTGGACGGGAGGCGCGCGACCACGCACTGGGCGCACACCCGGGAGCTGGCCGCCCGGCATCCCCGGGTGACGGTGGACCCGGACGTCCTCTACGTGGACAACGGCGGCGTGCTCACCTCCGCGGGCAAGGCCGCCGCCATGGACCTGTGTCTGCACCTCGTCCGTCTCGACCACGGTTCGGCGGTCGCCAACACCGTCGCCCGCCACCTGGTCGTGCCACCCCATCGGGACGGCGGCCAGGCCCAGTTCGTCACCACCCCGGTGCCCGCTCCGGACCACCACCCGCTCGCCGAGCTGTTCCCCTGGGTGATCGAGCGGCTGGACCGTCCGCTGACCGTCGAGGACCTGGCCCGCCGGGCGCGGATGAGCTCGCGCAACCTGGGCCGCCACTTCAGGTCGGTGACCGGCACTACCCCGCTTCAGTGGCTGCTGACCCAACGGATACGCCACGCACAGGAGTTGCTGGAGACCACCGACGCCGGGGTCGACACGATCGCGGCGGCCACCGGCATGGGTACCGCCACGACACTGCGCCGACACTTCAACCGCACGGTCGGCGTGCCTCCGGACGCGTACCGCCGCACCTTCCGCTCACGGACCCGCCCCGGCCCGGACGACAGCGCACAGCCACACCCCCGGCGTCCCTGAGCCGACTGCGGCAGCTACCGCTCCATGGGCTACGGGCTACGGGCTACGGGCTACGGGGACAATGGCCCCATGGCAGCAGAGAGCACCCGTCACCCGGCCCACGCGGAGCTGGCCAAGCGCTGGGCGGACACCGTCCTGGCCGCCCGGAGCGGCGGGTCCGGACCCTCGCCGGACCCCTACGCGGCGAACCTCCTGGACCGCTGGGCGGAACCCCGGCGCAGGTACCACACCACCGATCACCTCCTCGCGGTCCTCGACCGCATCGACGTGCTGGAGGCCCACGGGGAGCACGCCGAGGACCCGGCCGCCGTGCGGCTGGCGGCCTGGTTCCACGACGCCGTGTATCTCCCGGACCGCTCGGAGAACGAGGAGCGCTCGGCCAGGCTCGCCGAACGCGCGCTGGCCGAGCTGGGCGTCGGCGCCGACCGCACGGCCGAGGTCGCCCGGCTCGTCCGGCTCACCGTCTCCCACGACCCGGCCGACGGCGACACCGACGGCGCCGTCCTGTGCGACGCCGACCTGGCCATCCTGGCCTCGCCCCCGGCCGGGTACGCCGCCTACACCGCCGCCGTCCGCGAGGAGTACGCCTTCGTCCCCGACGACGCGTTCCGCGTGGGCCGGGCGGCCGTAATGCGTCAACTCCTGGACCTGCCACGCCTGTTCAGGACGCCGTACGGGGAGCGCGTGTGGGCGGAACCGGCGCGCCGGAACATGCGGGACGAACTGGCGGCGCTGACCCGGACGTGAGATCCGCCCGGCCGGCACCACGCCGGACCCCCGCGACTCGCGGCCGCCGGTCCGCGATCCGGGAAACAGGTTCGACGGCGGGCGCCGGACCGCGTACCAAGGACGCATGCCCCCGAGCCGCGGCCCCCTGAAGCCGGACATACCCGCACCCGCCGGTGCCCGCCCCCGTATGCCCCTGTCCGTCTACATCCTCGCCCTCTCCGTCTTCGCCCTCGGCACCAGCGAGTTCATGCTGTCCGGGCTGCTGCCGCCCATCGCGGACGACATGGGCGTGAGCATCCCGCGGGCGGGCCTGCTGATCTCGGCGTTCGCGATCGGCATGGTCGTCGGTGCGCCGCTGCTCGCGGTGGCCACGCTCCGGCTGCCCAGGCGGACCACCCTCGTCGCCCTGATCGCGGTCTTCGGGCTCGGCCAGGTGGCCGGCGCCCTCGCCCCCGGGTACGCCGTGCTCTTCGTGTCCCGTGTCGTCAGCGCCCTGGCCTGCGCGGGCTTCTGGGCGGTCGGTGCCTCCGTGGCCGTCGCGATGGTGCCGGTGACCTCGCGGGCGCGGGCGCTGGCCGTGATGATCGGCGGGCTCTCGATCGCGAACATCCTGGGCGTGCCGGCGGGCGCCTTCCTCGGCGAGGGGCTCGGCTGGCGCTCCGCCTTCTGGGCCGTCGGGGCCGCCTCCGCCGTCGCGCTCGTCGGCATCGTGACCCTCGTCCCGCCCATTCCGCCCCCCGCCGAGCGCCCACGGCTCGGCCGGGAACTGCTCGTCTACCGCGACCGGCGGGTCTGGCTGTCCGTCGGCACGATCGCCCTCACCGCGGCCGGTGTCTTCTGCGCCTTCAGCTATCTCGCGCCGCTGCTCACCGATGTCGCCCACCTCGACAAGGGGTGGGTCCCGACCGTGCTGGCGCTGTTCGGCGCGGGCGCGCTCATCGGGGCGGCGGTCGGCGGCCGGTTCTCCGACGCGCACCTGTTCGGGGTGCTGATCAGCGGCATGGTGGCGGACACCGTCGTGCTCGTCGCGTTCGCCCTCCTCGGGCGGTACGCCGTCGCGGCCGTCCTGCTCTCCTTCCTCCTCGGGATCGCCTGCTTCAGCACCGCCCCGGCCCTGAACGCCCGGATGTTCCATGTCGCGGCGGCGGCCCCGACGTTGGCCGCCGCCACCACCACCGCCGCCTTCAACCTGGGCAACGCCGCCGGTCCCTGGATCGGCGGCGCCGTCATCGACGCGGGGCTCGGGTACCCGGCCACCGCCTGGGCGGGCGCGGCCCTGAACACGGCCGCCGTCTGCCTGGCCCTCGTGTCCCTGCGGCCGAACCGCCGTACGCCGGGCTCACGGGTCGCGGGCAGGGCGGACACGGCGGGCTCGGCGGGCTCGGCGGGCTCGGCGAACAATCCCGTACGTTCCGAAGCGTGATCCGTCCTATTCTCGGCCGCATGGCAGACATGGGTGGGGACCGGGTGGAAGAAGCCGTCGCGAGCTGTGCCGCGCTGCTCAGGCCGGCGGCCGGACGCGACTGGGACGGCGTACGGGCGGGACGGCTGGAGTGGAACTGCCGGCGGACCGCCGAGCACATCGCGAGTGATCTCATCGCGTACGCGGGGCAGTTGGCCGGCCGGGCCACCGAGGCGTACGTGCCGTTCGACATCGCGCTGGACGAGGGCACCGGCAATGCCGGGGTCGTCGACGTGATCGAGGCGACCGGCGGACTGCTCGCCGCCGCGGTCCGGACGACACCGCGTGAGGTGCGGGCCTTCCATCCGTACCCGTTCCGCAGCGCGAACCGCGAGGGCTTCGCCGCGATGGGGGTCGCCGAGGTGCTGCTGCACACGCACGACATCGCCGAGGGACTCGGCCTGCCGTACAGCCCGCCGGACGAACTGTGCACCTGGGTCCTCACCCGGATCTTCCCGCAGGTGCGGCCCGAGCCCGACGCGCCGTGGAGCACCCTCCTGTGGGCCACCGGGCGCGGTGAACTGCCGGGCCGGGAGCCGGTCTCCGACTGGCGCTGGAGCAACAACCTGGTGATCGGGGCCGAGCGGCTCACCCTCCAGGGGGTCACCCCGGCCGCGGCCGCCGATCTGCGCGCGGGCGGCACCGGCGGCTTCGAGTGGATCGACGGCGGCCCGTTCGATGGCACCCGGGACGCCGCGGGGATGATCGTCAGCGCGTACGGCAAGGGAGAGCACCGGCCGGAGTGGGGCATGTTCGTGGTCGTACGGCGTGCGGACGGGCTGGCGGTCGGCGGGATCGGCTTCCACGGTGTGCCCGACGAGGAGGGGCGCGCCGAGGTCGGCTACGACCTCGCGGAGAACGCCCGCGGACAGGGCTACGCGACCGAGGCCCTGCGCGCGCTGTCCGAGCACGCCCTCGCCCGCGACGACGTGAAGCTCCTGTTCGCCGCCATCGACCGGGAGAACGCCCCCTCCCAGCGGGTGATCGCCCGCGCCGGGTACACCCGCGTGAGCGAGGACTTGGAGAAGGCGACCCGCGAACTGCACGACCTGGAAGGGTCGTTGCGGCTGTACTCCCGCGAGAGCTGAGCCGGCGGGGGTCGGCCGGTCGGCCGGGCGGGTACGGCCGGGCGGCCGGTCGGGTACGGCCGGGCGGCCGGTCGGGTGCGGGCGGACCGGTCGGCCGGGTACGGGTACGGCCGGGTACGGGTGCGGGCGGGCCGGTCGGGTACGGGTCGCCCGACGGCCGGGTGCGGGTACGGGCGCGCCGGTCCGCCGGGTACGGGCACGGGGGCGCGGGCGGGCGCGGCGGTCCGGTGAGGGCTCCGCGAGGGCCGGGCCCCGCACGAGGGCGTCCCGCCCGTCAGGCCGCCCGCTTGCGGCGGCGCAGTCCCGCCCCGTGCAGCAGTCGTACGACCTCGCGACTGCTGACCTCCACCGCCCCCGCCGCGACCGCGTCGGCGTAGCGGTGCGAGGGGATGTCGTAGTGGTCGCGCTCGAAGGCGCGTGGCGGTGCGCCCAACTCCTCGGCGAAGACGTGGAGTTCGTCGTACGAGACATCGCTGATCAGGTGGGACCACACGCGGCCGTGGCCCGGCCAGGTGGGCGGATCGATGTAGACGGTCACGAGGGCGGGTTTCCGCCGGTCGCCGAGGCGAGGGAGCCCACCGGGGACACCTTCACGCCCGCCTGGTGGCACACCCAGTGCGGGTCGGGCCCCAACTCGGGCTCGACTTCGAGGGCGTGCGGGTCGCCGTTGGCGCACACCGGGCACAGCGGCCACCGCCCGTACCGCTCCAGCAGCGCGTCCTGGACGTCCTGGGCGACGAGCCCGGCGACGAATCCGGCGCCCTCCGGCCACTGCTCGACCCACCAGCGGCGCTGCACGACCGAGTCCTCGACCAGGGAGACGACGTCCGCCTCGGCGACCCGGCCCGCGATCAGGTCGGCGAGTACACGGGCGCGCGCCGCGTGCAACGCCTGCTCCAGGGGGCTGAGGGGGTTGCCGGAGGGGTCCATGCCCCTATTGTGCGCACCCTTGACCGTATGCCCCAAAGGAAAATATCTTTCATGGTGTGACCCATGACGTGAAGGAAATTTTCGCGGGTGAGGCACCGCCCGCCCCCGCCGCCCTCGCGGCCAAGGTGCGCACCCTCGCGCCCTCGATGACGCGCTCCATGCAGCGGGTCGCCGAGGCCGTCGCCGGTGATCCGGCCGGCTGCGCGGCCCTCACGGTCACCGGACTCGCCGAGCTCACCGGCACCAGCGAGGCCACGGTCGTGCGCACGGCCCGCCTCCTCGGCTATCCCGGATACCGGGACCTGCGCCTCGCGCTCGCCGGGCTCGCCGCCCAGCAGCAGTCGGGCCGGGCCCCCGCCGTCACCGCCGACATCGCCGTCGACGACCCGATAGCGGACGTCGTGGCGAAACTCGCGTACGACGAGCAGCAGACCCTCGCCGACACCGCCGCCGCGCTCGACACGGTCCAGCTCGGCCAAGCCGTCGCCGCCATAGCCACCGCCCGCCGCGTCGACATCTACGGAGTCGGCGCGTCCGGGCTCGTCGCCCAGGATCTGCTGCAGAAGCTCATGCGGATCGGGCTCATGGTCCACGCGCACAGCGACCCGCACCTCGCGGTGACCAACGCGGTGCAACTGCGCGCCAAGGACGTGGCGATAGCCATCACGCACTCCGGCTCGACCGGCGACGTCATCGAGCCGCTCCGGGTCGCCTTCGAGCACGGGGCGACGACGGTCGCGATCACCGGCCGTCCGAACGGCCCGGTCGCGCAGTACGCCGACCACATCCTCACCACGTCCACCGCCCGCGAGAGCGAGCTGCGCCCGGCCGCCATGTCGTCGCGCACGAGCCAGCTCCTGGTGGTGGACTGTCTGTTCGTGGGGGTCGCCCAGCGCACCTACGAGACGGCGGCGCCCGCGCTGTCCGCCTCGTACGAGGCCCTGGCGCACCGCCACTCCCCGCGCGGCGGACGGTAGCCGCACCGCGCGAGCAGACCCGCGCCGCGCGCGGGCAGACCGGCCTCGCGCACGGACCGGGGACCTGAACCAGCGGGAGGACTGCGGCCCGCGGGCGGCCGATCGCGCCCGCGTGGCGATGCCGCACGTCGTCCCGGCCCGCGCCCCGCCCCCGGGGCGCGGTACGACACCTCACCGGAAAGAGCCGCTCCTCCCATGACCTCCATGTCCGACCACGGCGATCTCCGAGCAGAGCTGGAGACGCTGACCACCGAGGCGTTCCGCCCGGAACTGTCCGAGATCGACCGGTTGCCCACGCTGGAGATCGCGCGGCTCATGAACGGGGAGGACGCGACGGTGCCGACGGCCGTCGCCGCGCGGCTCCCGCTCATCGCCGCCGCGATCGACGCCATCGCGGAGCGCATGGCCCGCGGCGGGCGCCTCATCTACGCGGGCGCCGGCACCGCGGGCCGCCTCGGAGTCCTGGACGCCTCCGAGTGCCCGCCCACGTTCAACACCGATCCCTCCCGGGTCGTGGGCGTCATCGCGGGCGGCCCGACCGCCATGGTCACCTCCATCGAGGGCGCCGAGGACTCCCGGGAACTGGCGGCGGCCGACCTGGACGCCCTCGCCGTGACGGCCGACGACACGGTGGTGGGTGTCTCCGCCTCGGGCCGCACCCCGTACGCCGTGGGCGCGGTCGAACACGCCAGGAAGCAGGGCGCGCTCACGGTCGGCCTGTCCTGCAACGAGCACAGCGCGCTCGCGTCCGCCGCCGACCACGGCATCGAGATCGTCGTCGGCCCCGAGCTGCTCACCGGCTCCACCCGCCTGAAGTCCGGCACCGCGCAGAAGCTCGTCCTGAACATGCTCTCGACGATCACGATGATCCGGCTCGGCAAGACGTACGGGAACCTGATGGTCGACGTACGCGCCTCGAACGAGAAGCTGCGGGCCCGCTCCCGCCGGATCGTCGCGCTCGCGACCGGCGCCTCCGACGAGGAGATCGAGCACGCGCTCGCCGCCACGGACGGCGAGGTGAAGAACGCCATCCTGACCATCGTCGGGGGTGTCGACGGGCCCACCGCCGCCCGCCTTCTGGAGGAGTCCGAGGGCCATCTGCGCGCCGCGCTGGCGAAGTCGTCCGGCTGACCAGCACGCTCGGGGAGTGCGCACACCGGACTCCACCACAGCAGCGGCGATCCTCCCCCTCGTGGGCGGCCCCGCGAACGTCCTCACCGTCGCCCACTGCATGACCCGGCTCCGGCTCGGCCTGCGGGACCGGAACCTGGTGGACGAGGAGGGCCTGCGGGCCCTGCCCGCCGTCCTCGGCCTGGTCGCGGACGGCGGCACCTGCCAGATCGTCCTGGGCCCCGGCACGGTCGCCCGGGTGACGCCGGAGTTCGAGGCGCTGCTGACGGCCGCGGCGAACCCGGGCGCCCTGCACGGCACCGAAGTGACGGCCACCGCCGGCCGGCTCGCCCCGCACGACGCCGGAACGAGCACGGCGGACCTGCTCGCCCTGCGCGGCGCCGAACTGAGGGCCGCCCGGACCCGCCGCAACGCCACCCCCCTCAAACTGCTGCTGCGGCGGATCGCGGACATCTTCGTGCCGCTGATCCCCGCGCTGATCGGCTGCGGGGTGATCGCCGGCCTCAACGGCCTGCTGGTCAACCTCGGCGTGCTGCCGGGCCTCACCCCCGCCCTGACCGCGATCGCCGCCGGATTCATGGCGCTCATCGCCGTCTTCGTCGGCTACAACACGGCCAAGGAGTTCGGCGGCACCCCCATCCTGGGCGGCGCGGTGGCCTCGGTGATCGTGTACGCGGGGGTCGCCAAGGTGACGGTCCTCGGCGTGACGCTCGCCCCGGGCCAGGGCGGTGTCCTCGGCGCCCTCGCCGCGGCGCTCCTCGGGACGTACGTGGAGAAGTGGTGCCGCCGCTGGGTCCCGCCCACCCTGGACGTCCTGGTCACGCCCACCCTGACCGTGCTCCTGACCGGCCTGGTGACGCTGTACGCGCTGATGTACACGGCCGGGGCGCTCTCCTCCGCCATCGGCACGGCCGCCGCCTGGCTGCTCTCCACCACGGGCGCCTTCGCCGGGCTGGTCCTCGGCGCCCTGTTCCTCCCCCTGGTGATGCTGGGGCTGCACCAGGCCCTCATCCCCATCCACACCACGCTCATCGAGCAGCAGGGCTACACCGTCCTGCTGCCCGTCCTGGCCATGGCGGGCGCGGGCCAGGTCGGCGCCGCCCTCGCGGTGTACGTCCGGCTGCGCCACGACACCTCGCTGCGTACGACGATCAGATCGGCGCTCCCGGCCGGCCTCCTGGGCGTCGGCGAACCCCTGATCTACGGCGTCTCCCTCCCCCTCGGCCGCCCCTTCGTCACCGCCTGCGCGGGCGGAGCGGCGGGCGGCGCCTTCATCGGCTTCTTCTCGATGCTGGGCGACCGGGTCGGCTCGACGGCCATCGGCCCCTCGGGCCTGGCCCTGTTCCCGCTGCTGTCCGGCAACCGGGGCCTCGCCCTGACCGCGGCGATCTACGCGGGCGGTCTGCTCACCGGGTACGTCGTCGGGTTCGCGGCCACCTATTTCCTCGGCCTCGGCGGCCTGACACCGGCCCGCCGGACCGAACAAGCGGCGGAACAGGCGGCCGTCTAGGACACGTCCAGGACCTGTCCCGGCCGCACTGTCGGTGGCGCGTGCGAGGCTGGGTCCATGAACCACGCACAGCTGACCGCCCTCGGCCGCGCCCTGCGGCTGCTCGGGGAGCACGGTGACGCCCTGAACAGCGACACCCCCGACGCCAAGCTGCACGAGGTCAAGGCGGACCTGAAGCGGGCACTGGACCTGCTCGACGAGACGGTGACGACGGCGGCGCCGACCACCCGCTGCAACGAGCATCCGAACGGCCCGGTGGACGAGAGCGCCCCGGACCGCTGCCTGCTCTGCGAGACCCGCCGCCGCACCGCCCGCCGCACCGAGGTCAACGACGCGTACGCGCACGGCCGGGCGCCCTCCCCGGACGAGCTGCCCGACCGCACGATGACGCGCTACGGAGTCCGCGGCGACCGCCCCCAGCCCCAGCAGCGCTGGCTCCCGGAAGTCTGGACCGGCCAGGAGTGGCACCTCTGCGGCACCCCCCGGCGCGACCGCCAGGAAGCCGAGCGCTACCTCGCCGCCGAGCGCCGGACCCCCCGCCCCGGCATGGCCTACCGCCTCGTCCACGAGTTCACCGACTACGAGGTGCTCCGCATCTGGGGCACGCCGGTGAAGGTGGACATCGAGCCGATGGGGAATCTGTAGGCGAGCGGTTCCGCCCCCTTCCCGGGCGCGGGGTCACGGCAGGCGCGCCTCCGCGTTGAGCCGTCGCACCCGCGCCCGCAGCACCTCCCCCGGCGGCGCCTCCCCGAGGGCGTCCTCGGGGCAGTCCCACTCGCGCCCGCCGCCGAGCGGCCTCAGCTGTACGAGGCCGCCCTCGCGCCCCATCACCTGCCCGAGCCGCCCGTCCCGAACGTCGACGGCGTACTCCTCACTCACGCCTCAGCACCGCCGCCCTCGCCGGTGCCGCACGCGCGCAGCACGGCGGTCAGCTTCTGGGCGGTGCCCACGTTGCAGCGGCCGAGCGCGACGAGGGCGAAGGGCTCGTCGCTCGCGCCGGTCACGGGATCGACCCGCAGCGACGGCAGCACCACGCCGACCCCGGTCAGCGCCGCCCGCAGCTCCTCGACGATCTCCTCCGTCGGCCGCACGCGCCTACTCGACGTCATCTCCATCGCACCGCACCTTCCACGCTGAGTGTTCCCATTCACCACCCAGCGTGGCCATACCCCCTCTAGCCTGGGAAGAGTCGGCGCTCCAACAATCCCTCTTGTGTGACAGGGAGTTGCCCTGCCCGGACCCAAGGACCTCGATCCGTCCTCCTCGCCCCGCGCCATGATCGGCGCCGAGCTGCGGCACGCCCGCGAGAACGCCGGCCTCAGCCAGGCCGAACTGGGCGAACCGCTCTTCGTCAGCGGTTCGTTCATCGGCCAACTGGAGTCGGGGACAAGACGGTTGCAGCTTGAGTACGCCGTCCAGATAGACGAGATCCTGGGGACGAACGGGTTCTTCACCCGCAACTGCGCCGCCCTCGCCAAGTCGAGATACCCGGACCACTTCGCCGAGGCGGCGGAGGCGGAGGCGATAGCTACGGCGATCAGGGAGTACTCGACGCTGCTGATCCCGGGGCTGTTGCAGACCGAGGGGTACGCGGAAGCGGTGTTCCGCGCGTACGCGCCGACAGCACCCGACGCCGAGATCGCCGCGCTGGTGGCCGCCCGCTTGGAGCGTGCGCGTCTCATCGACGATCCAACAACCCCGCTGTTGTGGGTGGTTGCCGATGAGGCCGTTCTACGGCGAGCGGTCGGAGGCCGCGCCGTGATGGCGGAGGCTCTCCGACACGTGGCGGGCCTGACCAGGGCGCACCGAATCATCATGCAGGTACTGCCGTTCGACGCGGGAGCTCACGCGTCGATGCACGGGTCTCTGAAGCTCATGGAGTTCGATGACGCGCCCGCGTTGTCCTTCGTGGATGCGCCGAACATGGGAAAGCTGCTGGACGACCCCGCCACGGTCACCCGCCACATCCTCACGTTCAACCTCCTTCAGGCGTCGGCACTTTCCCCGCATGATTCCCTGGCTCTGATCGAGTGCGTGGCGGAGGATTACGAGCATGGAGAACAACGCCCATGAGCACGATCTGAGCGCCGCAGCTTGGTTCAAGTCCAGCTACAGCGGTGGGGACGGCGGCAACTGCCTGGAGGTCGCTCGCTGGCGCAAGTCGACGTACAGCGCCGGTGACGGCGGCGACTGCCTCGAAGTCGCCGACGGTCACCCGGCCCTCGTCCCCGTGCGGGACTCCAAGAATCCGCTCGGGCCGGTGATCACCTTCGGGGCCGCCGCCTGGGGCACCTTCGTCGGGCATCTCGGCGCCACCGGCTGAACGGCTGACCAAAAAGGGACGGCGCCCGCGTCGCAGCGGGCGCCGCCCCTCCGGGACAGCAGGTCAGCGAGTCAGCTCGGGTCAGCTGAGCGAACCCAGCGCCGCCGCGTCGTACGGCGCCAGCTCGTCGAAGCGGCCGGCGAGGACCTTCGCGGCCCACTGGGGGTCCTGGAGCAGCGCGCGGCCGACGGCCACGAGGTCGAACTCGTCGCGCTCCATGCGGTCGAGGAGGTCGTCGATGCCCTTGACCGGGGAGCCCTCGCCCGCGAAGGCCTTGATGAAGTCGCCGTCCAGGCCGACCGAGCCGACGGTGATGGTGGGCTTGCCCGTCAGCTTCTTCGTCCAGCCGGCGAGGTTGAGGTCGGAACCGTCGAACTCGGGCACCCAGTAGCGGCGCGTGGAGGCGTGGAAGGAGTCCACACCGGCCGCGGCGAGCGGGGCGAGGATCGCCTCCAGCTCCTCCGGGGTCTCCGCGAGCCGGGCGTCGTAGGCCTGCTGCTTCCACTGCGAGTAGCGGAAGAGGACCGGGAACTCGGGCGAGACCGCGGCGCGCACCGCGGCGACGATCTCCGCCGAGAACTTCGTACGGGCCACCGGGTCGCCGCCGTAGGCGTCCTCGCGCCGGTTGGTGCCCGCCCAGTGGAACTGGTCGAGCAGGTAGCCGTGGGCGCCGTGCAGTTCGACACCGTCGAAGCCGATGCGCTCGGCGTCCGCGGCGGCCTTGGCGAACGCCTCGATGACGTCGTCGAGGTCCTGCTGGGTCATGCTCTTGCCGCTGACCTCGGCGCCCTCCTTGTAGAGGCCGGAGGGGCCGACGGGCGGGGCGTCCGCGAAGGGCGGCTCGCCCGCCTTGCGGACCATGCCGATGTGCCAGAGCTGCGGGACGATCGTGCCGCCCGCCGCGTGCACGGCGTCGGCGACGTTCGTCCACCCGGCGAGCTGGTCCTCCCCGTGGAAGCGCGGCACCGCGTCGCTCTGTCCGGCCGAGTCGTGGCCGACGTAGGTGCCCTCGGTCACGATGAGGCCCACGCCCGCGGCGGCGCGGCGGGAGTAGTAGCCGACCACGTCCTCCCCCGGCACACCGCCCGGCGAGAACATCCGGGTCATCGGCGCCATGGCGATCCGGTTCGGGACGGTCAGGCCGTTGATCGAGACGGGACGGGAAAGGATCTCGGCTGCGCGGGACGCGGCGTCAGCGGTCACGTGGGGGCTCCTCGGCGAGGTGGTCGGTATGACGTCGAGTGGTCGGCGAGGCAGGAGATTCCATGCGGTATGTGCACATGCATCGACTGCTCTTCAGCGTCAACCGCCGCACCGGGCAGGGCATTCCGCCGCGTCGGGAAATGCCGCTGTGATCCGGGCCACGCTCCTGGGGAGGGGTGCGGGCCGCGAGGGGCGCGGAAACGCCCGAGGGCGGCACCCCCCGCCGTAGCAAGGAGTGCCGCCCTCGGTAAGGACGCAGATCAACCAGAGGTCGATCAGAAGTCCATGTCACCGCCCGGCATGCCGCCCGGAGCGGCCGCGGAGGCCTTCTCCGGCTTGTCGGCGATGACGGCCTCGGTGGTCAGGAACAGCGCGGCGATGGAGGCGGCGTTCTGCAGAGCAGAGCGGGTCACCTTCGCCGGGTCGATGATGCCTTCGGCGATCATGTCGACGTACTCACCGGTCGCGGCGTTCAGGCCGTGGCCGACGGGCAGGTTGCGCACCTTCTCGACGATGACGCCACCCTCGAGACCACCGTTGACGGCGATCTGCTTGAGCGGGGCCTCCAGGGCGAGACGGACGGCGTTGGCACCGGTCGCCTCGTCACCCGTGAGCTCAAGCTTCTCGAAGACCGAGGAAGCCTGGAGCAGAGCCACGCCACCACCGGCGACGATGCCCTCCTCGACGGCCGCCTTCGCGTTGCGAACGGCGTCCTCGATGCGGTGCTTGCGCTCCTTGAGCTCGACCTCGGTGGCGGCACCGGCCTTGATGACGGCCACGCCGCCGGCCAGCTTCGCCAGACGCTCCTGGAGCTTCTCGCGGTCGTAGTCCGAGTCGGAGTTCTCGATCTCGGCACGGATCTGGTTGACCCGGCCGGCGACCTGGTCGGCAGAGCCGGAGCCGTCGACGATCGTGGTCTCGTCCTTGGTGATGACGACCTTGCGGGCACGGCCCAGCAGGTCCAGACCCGCGTTCTCCAGCTTGAGGCCGACCTCCTCGGAGATGACCTCGCCGCCCGTGAGGATGGCGATGTCGCCGAGCATGGCCTTGCGGCGGTCACCGAAGCCCGGGGCCTTGACGGCGACGGACTTGAAGGTGCCACGGATCTTGTTGACGACCAGGGTCGACAGGGCCTCGCCCTCGACGTCCTCGGCGATGATCAGCAGCGGCTTGCCGCCCTGCATGACCTTCTCCAGGAGCGGGAGCAGGTCCTTGACGTTCGCGATCTTGGAGTTCGCGATCAGGATGTACGGGTCGTCGAGGACGGCCTCCATACGCTCCATGTCGGTGGCGAAGTACGCCGAGATGTAGCCCTTGTCGAAGCGCATACCCTCGGTGAGCTCCAGCTCCAGACCGAAGGTCTGGGACTCCTCGACGGTGATGACGCCTTCCTTGCCGACCTTGTCCATCGCCTCGGCGATGAGCTCGCCGATCTGGGTGTCGGCGGCGGAGATGGAGGCCGTGGAAGCGATCTGCTCCTTGGTCTCGACATCCTTGGCCTGCTCAAGGAGGGCACCGGAGACGGCCTCGACGGCCTTCTCGATACCGCGCTTGAGGGCCATCGGGTTGGCGCCGGCGGCGACGTTGCGCAGACCCTCGCGCACGAGCGCCTGGGCCAGCACGGTCGCCGTGGTCGTACCGTCGCCGGCGACGTCGTCCGTCTTCTTGGCGACTTCCTTGACCAGCTCGGCGCCGATCTTCTCGTACGGGTCCTCGAGCTCGATCTCCTTGGCGATGGAAACACCATCGTTGGTGATCGTGGGGGCGCCCCACTTCTTCTCGAGGACGACGTTACGGCCCTTGGGGCCGAGGGTGACCTTGACGGCGTCAGCGAGCTGGTTCATCCCGCGCTCGAGACCGCGCCGTGCCTCCTCGTTGAACGCGATGATCTTGGCCATGTGAAGTGGTCCTCCCGGACGGGGTGGATTTCTCCGGATCGTGCCCGCGCCCGCGACGGACGGCCTGCAAGCCTTGTGGTTCCTTGCCCCACAGGCCCGCGGGCCTCACTGGCCCGATCCAAGTTCTGTCACTCTCACTGGGAGAGTGCTAACGCCAATGATTAGCACTCGACCCCTGCGAGTGCAAGCGCCTCTCCTGAAAACGGGCGTCGGGCCCAGCCTCCACAGAGGGGGCGCTCCCGTGCGCGCGGGCGCGCGCGGGAGCAGGCGGAGGGCGGCCGAAGGCCGCCGAGGACGCACGAGGGGCCCGCATCCCTGGTGGGATGCGGGCCCCTCGGCGTGAGTTGCGTCGGTGGCCGTTCGCGCCCGGACTAGACGGCGAGTTTGACCATGTCCGCCTGCGGACCCTTCTGGCCCTGCGAGATTTCGAACTCCACTCGCTGACCCTCTTCAAGGGTGCGGTAGCCGTCCATCTGAATCGCGCTGTAGTGCACGAAGACGTCCGCACCACCGTCGACCGCGATGAAGCCGTACCCCTTCTCCGCGTTGAACCACTTGACGGTGCCCTGAGCCATGCCTAACTCCCCTATTACTGGCCCTTGCACAGATCCACACTTCGCGGATCCGGGTCAGACCTCACCCCCCAAACGGTTGGGGGTGTGCGCCGGAACGCGTCGACCGCGGCTGAATGTATCTGTCCAACTGCCGTCTGCAACAGGTCAATCGGACGAGAATTCTGGGCATGGCCGATCAACGATATGCGGAGAATGCGCGAGGATTCAGGGCAAGTCGGGCCCCGTAAATGCCATAAAAAGCCCAAAAGGGCGAGGCAGTTTGGCTACTTCTTGTCGGCCGCCGAACGGGTACTCATATGCGTCCGGCATGAAACCAACATCGAAAGCGAAGTCGCTTCCCCAACTGTAGCGCGCTCAACCATGCAGAATTGCCCCCTCCGTTTCTCTCACGGAGGGGGCAATTCGATGAACTCTGCGTGTTCGGCATTACCGAGGGTAACGATCAGCCTCCGGCGACGGCCGGAATGATCGAGACACCGACACCGTCCGGGGTCGCCGTCTGGAGGCCCTGCTCGAACCGGACGTCGTCGTCGTTGACGTACACGTTGACGAAGCGGCGCAGCTTGCCCTGGTCGTCCAGAACGCGCGCGGCGATGCCCGTGTGGTTCTTCTCCAGGTCGCTGATGACCTCGGCGAGGGTCGTGCCCTCGGCCGTCACCTCGGCGGCACCACCGGTGTAGGTGCGCAGGATGGTGGGGATGCGGACGTTGACGCTCATGATGCGAGGCCAGCCTCTCGGAAGGAGTCGAGGTTCGGGCGGATGGTCGCGGTCAGTCCGGTGTCCGAGGCCACCGCGTCCAGGGTCTTGAGGCCGTCGCCGGTGTTCAGCACGACCGTGGTGAGGGTCGGGTCGAGGAGGCCGTTCTCGATCAGCTTGCGGGTGACGCCGACGGTCACACCGCCCGCCGTCTCCGCGAAGATGCCCTCGGTGCGCGCGAGCAGCTTGATCGCGTCGACGATCTGCTCGTCGTTCACGTCCTCCACGGCGCCGCCGGTGCGCCGCGCGATGTCGAGCACGTACGGCCCGTCCGCGGGGTTGCCGATGGCGAGCGACTTGGCGATGGTGTCCGGCTTCTGCGGCCGTACGACGTCGTGACCGGCCTTGTAGGCGACGGAGACCGGGGAGCAGCCCTCGGCCTGGGCACCGAAGATCTTGTACGCCTTGTCCTCGACGAGTCCGAGCTTGATCAGCTCCTGGAGCCCCTTGTCGATCTTCGTGAGCTGGGAGCCGGAGGCGATCGGCACGACGAGCTGGTCGGGCAGCTTCCAGCCGAGCTGCTCGCAGATCTCGTACGCCAGCGTCTTGGAGCCCTCGGCGTAGTACGGCCGCAGGTTGACGTTGACGAAGCCCCAGCCCTCGCCGGCCGGGTCGCCGATCAGCTCGGAGCAGAAGCGGTTCACGTCGTCGTAGTTGCCCTGGATGCCGACGAGCTCGCCGCCGTAGACCGCGGCCATGACGACCTTGCCCTGCTCCAGGTCGTGCGGGATGAACACGCAGGACCGGAAGCCGGCGCGGGCCGCCGCGGCGCCCACGGCGCCGGCGAGGTTGCCGGTGGAGGAGCAGGAGAGGGTGGTGAAGCCGAAGGCGCGGGCGGCTTCGATGGCCTGGGCGACGACGCGGTCCTTGAAGGAGTGCGTCGGGTTGCCGGAGTCGTCCTTGACGAAGAGCTTTCCGGCGTCCACACCGAGCTCGCGGGCCAGGTTGTCGGCCTGGACGAGCTTGGTCCAGCCGGGGTTGATGTTCGGCTTGTCGGCCACGTCCGCGGGGACGGGCAGGAGGGGCGCGTAGCGCCAGATGTTCGCGGGTCCCGCTTCGATGCGCTTGCGGAGCTCCTCGGTCTCGTAGGCCGAGAAGTCGTAGGCGATCTCCAGCGGGCCGAAACACTCCTCGCAGGCGAAGACCGGGCCGAGCGGGACGCGGTGTCCGCACTCGCGGCAGGAAAGCGCCGCGGCCGGGCCGAGGTCCACCGCTTCGGCGGAGTTCGTGGTACTTGCAACTGTCTGCGCAGCCATGGAGGCGAGGCCCTTTCCTCATCTTCCTCACGACGCACTTCGCCGTGAGACGGATTTGGCACCTTCCCGAGCCGGGAGCCTCGCGACGCGATCGACATCGATCGGTACGAGACCGGCTGGAGGGTTGCCGGGGCTTCATCGGGCCGTATCCCTCTGCCCCTCTGGATGAGCGGTATTTGATTGTTGAACTGTTGAACGCGATACATGCCGATGATCCAGGACATGCGATGGTCATCCGCGTTGTTCAAGACTGTAACCGAAGGCCAGGACAGTTGAGATAGTCGTCCGAACCGCGAGACGACGGCAATCGATCTGCCGCTGGCCGCAGCGGGCACGCCGATGAGAGCGTGTGATCAGACAGTGAGGAGCCGCAGACGGTGCTGAAGGAAGTCGAAAGCTGGCTGAGCACACGCTCCTGGTCCGTGACCGACCGCCCGCTCCACAGGCTCATGGCCGCCAAACGCGTCACCGGGTCGACGGTCAGTGTCGTGCTGCCCGCGCTCAACGAGGAGGAGACGGTCGGCGAGATCGTCGCGATCATCCGCCACGACCTGATGCAGCAGGTGCCCCTCGTCGACGAGATCGTCGTCGTCGACTCGGGCTCCACGGACCGTACCTCCGCGGTCGCCGCCGCCGCGGGCGCGAGAGTCGTCCACCGCGACGACATCCTCCCGCGGATCCCCGCCGTGCCCGGCAAGGGCGAGGTGCTGTGGCGGTCGCTGCTCGTGACGAGCGGGGACATCGTCTGCTTCATCGACGCGGACCTCAAGGAGTTCTCGTCCGACTTCGTCTCCGGGATCGTGGGCCCGCTGCTCACCGATCCCGGCGTCGACCTCGTCAAGGCCATGTACGACCGCCCGATGGCCGGCACCGGCGGACAGGGCGGCCGGGTCACCGAGCTGATGGCCCGCCCCCTGCTGAACATGCACTGGCCGCAGCTCGCGGGCTTCGTCCAGCCGCTCGGCGGCGAGTACGCGGCCCGCCGCTCGCTGCTCGAACAGCTCCCGTTCCCGGTCGGCTACGGCGTCGAACTGGGCATGCTCGTCGACGCCCTGCACCTGGTGGGCCTGGACGCCCTCGCGCAGGTCGACGTCGGGGTGCGCAAACACCGCCACCAGGACGGCCAGGCACTGGGCCGGATGGCCGCCGCGATCTACCGCACCGCCCAGCTCCGGCTGGCCCGCGGCCACCTGATCCGCCCGGCCCTCACCCAGTTCGAGCGCGGCCGGGACGGTTTCCAGCCGCGTACGTACTCGGTGGACACGGAGGAAAGGCCGCCGATGACCGAAATCTCCGAGTACCAGCGGCGCAGGGCCGCGTAGGCAGGGCCGACCGACCGCGGCCGCATACGGCCGAAGTGAACGTTTGAGCGTTTCGACACGGGGCTAGGTTTCGAGGCATGGCTTCAACGCACGGTGCCCACCGGATTCTGGTCGCGTCCAACCGCGGCCCGATCACCTACGAGGTACGGGAGGACGGCTCGCTGCACGCCCGGCGCGGCGGCGGCGGCCTCGTCTCGGGACTCTCGGCGATCGGGCCCGACGCGGGCGCCCTATGGGTCTGCTCGGCCCTCGGCGACGGCGACCGGGAGGCCGTCGCGCGCGGAGTCGGCGAGGACGGCGTACGGATGCTGGCGATCGACGCCGGGGTGCACGCCGACGCGTACAACGGCATCGCCAACTCCGTGCTGTGGTTCGTCCACCACATGCTGTACCAGACCCCGCTGGAGCCGGTCTTCGACGCGGAGTTCCGGCGCCAGTGGGCGTCCTACCGGACCTACAACCGCGCCTTCGCCGAAGCGCTGGCCGAGGAGGCCGCCGAGGGCGCCTCGGTGCTGGTCCAGGACTACCACCTGTGCCTGGTGCCCGGGATGCTCCGCGAGCTGCGCCCCGACCTGCGCATCGGGCACTTCTCCCACACCCCGTGGGCGCCCGAGGACTACTTCCGGATGCTGCCCGACGACATCCGCGCGGAGCTGCTGGACGGCATGCTCGGCGCCGACCGGGTGGCGTTCCTGACCTGGCGGTGGGCGGCGGCCTTCATGCGCTGCGCGGGCGAGATCGACCCCGAGCGCTACCGCGTGACCCCGCCCTCGGACGCGCCGCGGGCGGTCGAGCACCTGGACGGCGGCCCGCCCCGCCGGACCCTCGTGGGCGTGCACGGCCTCGGCGCGGACGCCGAGTTCCTGCGCGAGCGCTCGCACCGGGCGGACGTCGAGGAACGGATGGCCGCGCTGCGCGAGGAGATCGGCGAGGGCCGCAGGACCGTCGTACGCGTCGACCGCACCGAGCTGTCCAAGAACATCGTGCGCGGAATGCTGGCGTACCGGCAGCTCCTCGAAGAGCACCCGGAGTGGCGCGAGCGGGTCGTCCACGTGGCGTTCGCCTACCCCTCGCGGCAGGACCTCGCGGTGTACCGGGACTACACGGCCGAGGTGCAGCGCGTCGCCGACGAGATCAACTCCCGGTACGGGACGCCCGGTTGGACCCCGGTGGTACTGCACGTCAAGGACGACTTCGCGCGCTCGCTGGCCGCGTACCGGCTGGCCGACGTCGCCCTCGTCAACCCCATCAGGGACGGCATGAACCTCGTCGCCAAGGAGGTCCCGGTCGTCTCCGACGAGGGCTGCGTGCTGGTGCTCTCGCGGGAGGCCGGGGCGTACGAGGAACTGGGCGAGGACGCGATCTCCGTGAACCCGTACGACGTGATCGGTACCGCGCGGGCGCTGCACGAGGCCCTGACCATGCAGCCGGGCGAACGCGCCGAACGCACCAAGCGGCTGGCCGCCGCGGCCACCGCACTCCCCCCGGCCCAGTGGTTCCTGGACCAGCTCCAGGCACTGGAGACCTGAGCACGGTCCAGCCCTTCCGGCCGGATCCCGGCTGCGGCTGCGTTTTTCAGCCCCGGCCTGGGAAGTTTCAGCCCCTCCGGCGTTTGGGGAGCGGGGGTCCGGGGGCGGAGCCCCCAGGGGCGGGACGGGTAGGGGCGGAGGGGCGAAACCGGCTTGCGGCCCACCCGCCCGCTCGGGCGGCGAGCGGGCGGGTCAGCCGAGGTGGGCCGCCAGCGCCGCGAGCAGGCGGACGACCCCGGCGGGCCCGTCCACCACCAGGTCGGCCCGGTCGGCGAGCTCGCCGACCTCGGAGCTGCCGCTGCACACCAGGAGTCCGGGGACCCCGTCGGAGCGGAGCTTCTCGACGGCGGCGAAGGCGGGCAGGTCGCCCAGGTCGTCACCGGCGTAGAGGACGGCTTCGGCGCCGACCTCCCGGACGTACTCCATGAGGGCGACGCCCTTGTCCATGCCCGGCGGGCGCAGCTCCAGGACCATGCGGCCCGGCTCGACGATCAGGCCGTGCCGGCCGGCCAGTTCGGCCAGCGGCTCCCGGAGCGCCTCGAAGGCGGCCTGGGGGTCCTCCGCGCGGCGCGTGTGCACGGCGACCGCGCGGCCCTTCTCCTCGATCCAGGTGCCCTGCCAGGCGCCGATCCGGTCGAGGAAACCCGGCAGTTCGGCACGGACGGCGGCCACCCCGGGGTGCGGGGCGGGGGCGGTGACCGTGCCGCTCACCGCGTCCCAGCGCTCGGCGCCGTAGTGGCCGAGGACGACGAGGTGCTCCAGTCCGGGGACGCCCGCGAAGCCGCCGTGGCGCACGGCCACACCGGCCGGACGGCCGGTGACCACGGCCACGGAGGCGACCTTGGGGGCCAGCGCGGAGAGCGCGGGGACCGCGTCGGGGTGCGCGCGGGCCCGGTCGGGGTCGGGGACGATGGGGGCGAGGGTGCCGTCGAAGTCGAGCGCGACGACCGTCCGGGTGGGGCGGGTGAGGATCGCTTCCAGAGCGTCGCGCCCGGCGGGGGTCACCGGGGCCGGCGAGAAGTCCTTGGATTCGGGATGGCTGCCCATGGGGCGACCCTATCCGGGTGACGCCGGACGCACCCCCGACTCACACCTGACCAAGCGCCCCTCCCCCCGGAATGCCTGGATCCCACCCCACCAAGACCTTCTCTCGCCCCCACCGCCCCTGCCCGACCCGTACCCGGGGCTCCACCCCTGCCCGGCCCGTATCGGGGGCTCCACCCCGGACCCCGTTCCTCGAACGCCGGAGGGGCTGGATCCTGCTTGAGCCGCGCGGTCTCACCGCTCCTCCCGGCGGGCCTCCCGCACCCGGCGCAGCCTGTTCACCGTGACGGGGTCGTGCGCCAGGGCCCTCGGGTCGTTCAGCAGCGCGTTGAGCAACTGGTAGTAGCGGACCGGGGCGAGGCCAAGCTGTTCGCGGATGGCGCGCTCCTTGGCACCGGGGCCGGGGAAACCGCGGCGCTCCAGCGCGAGGATGCTCCGTTCGCGCGCGGGCAGCTCTTCCATGGACAGCACGGTAGTCCCCGGCACCGACAGGCGACGGGGACGGGCACCGGAACAGCGGCCGGGCCGACCGGGCCCGCGTCCGCCGCAACCGTCTCGGAATGCGGATATAAGACCAACACCACGCGAGTGGACTAGACCTCTCTGGGGGTAAAGGGCGACACTGTCCCCCGTGAGACATGTCATCGCCCTCGATGTGGGCGGCACCGGGATGAAGGCCGCCCTCGTCGGGGTGGACAGCGAGCCTTCCGCGGGCCGCCCCGACGTGCCGCCGCCGCGGACCCCCGGACACCCCGCGCTGCTGTACCAGGCCCGCCGGGCGACCGGCCGTGAGCGCGGCCCCGACGCCGTCGTCGAAGACATCCTCGACTTCGCCGCCGAACTGCGCGCCTACGGCGAGGAGCACTTCGGCGAGAGCGCCCTGGCCGCCGGTGTCGCCGTCCCCGGCATCGTCGACGCCAGGAACGGCATCGCGGTCTACGCCGCCAACCTCGGCTGGCGCGATGTCCCGCTGCGCCGGCTGCTCGGCGAACGGCTCGGCGGCCTGCCCGTCGCGCTCGGGCACGACGTACGCACCGGCGGGCTCGCGGAGGGCCGGATCGGCGCCGGGCAGGGAGCCGACCGCTTCCTCTTCGTCCCGCTCGGCACCGGCATCGCGGGTGCCATCGGCATCGACGGCGGCGTCGAGGAGGGCGCCCACGGCTTCGCGGGCGAGATCGGCCACATCGTCGTACGGCCGGGTGGGGCCCCGTGTCCGTGCGGGCAGCGCGGCTGTCTCGAACGGTTCGCCTCCGCGGCGGCCGTCAGCCAGGCCTGGGCCGAGGCGTCCGGCGATCCGGAGGCGGACGCGGCGGACTGCGCCAAGGCCGTCGAGTCCGGCGACCCGAGGGCGGTGGCCGTCTGGCAGGAGGCCGTCGACGCGCTCGCCGACGGCCTGGTCACCGCGCTCACCCTGCTGGACCCGCGCACCCTGATCATCGGTGGCGGGCTCGCCGAGGCGGGGGAAACCTTGTTCACACCGCTGCGGGCCGCGGTCGAACGACGCGTCACCTTCCAGAAACTGCCGTCGATCGTCCCCGCCGCCCTCGGGGACACCGCCGGATGCCTCGGTGCCGGGCTCCTCGCCCGGGACCTCCTGAACACCACTCCCACGACTCCCCGGAGGTAACCACCCGATGGCCCCTAGCAAGGTTCTCGCCGGCGCCCGGGTGGTACTGCCCACCGGGATCGTGCACGACGGCCGCGTGATCATCGACGGCGCGCGGATCGCCGACGGGGGTGCCCCCTCGACGAAACCTGACGGAGTCGCCGGGGGAGCCCCCGCGGACGCGTCCGTGACCGACCTGTCCGGCCACTGGGTGGTGCCCGGCTTCGTCGACATCCACAACCACGGCGGCGGCGGCGCCTCCTTCACCTCGGGAACGGTCGAGGACGTCCTGCGGGGCATCCACACCCACCGGCTGCACGGCACCACGACCCTCGTCGCCTCGACCGTCACCGGCGACATGCACGGCCTCGCCGAGCGCGCCGGGATGCTCTCCGAACTGGCCGAACAGGGCGACCTCGCGGGCATCCACTTCGAGGGCCCGTTCATCTCGCCGTGCCGCAAGGGCGCGCACTCCGAGGAACTGCTGCGCGACCCGGACCCGGCCGATGTCCGCAAGCTGATCGACGCGGCGCGCGGCCGGGCCAGCATGGTCACGCTCGCCCCCGAACTGCCGGGCGGACTCGACTCCGTACGGCTGCTCGCCGAACACGGGGTGATCGCGGCGATCGGGCACACCGACGCGACGTACGAGCAGACGAAGGCGGCCATCGACGCGGGCGCGACCGTGGCGACGCACCTGTTCAACGCGATGCCGGCGCTCGGGCACCGCGCGCCGGGCCCCATCGCCGCCCTCCTGGAGGACGAGCGGATCACCGTCGAGCTGATCAACGACGGCACCCATCTGCACCCCGCCTCGCTGGAGCTGGCGTTCCACCACGCGGGCCCCGGCCGGGTCGCGTTCATCACCGACGCGATGGACGCGGCGGGCTTCGGCGACGGCCGCTACATGCTCGGCCCGCTGGAGGTCGAGGTCTCGGACGGCGTCGCCCGCCTGGTGGAGGGCGGCTCGATCGCGGGCTCCACCCTCACCCTCGACCGCGCCTTCCAGCGCGCCGTCACGGTCGACAGACTGCCGGTCGAGGACGTGGTGGCGGCCCTCTCCGCCAACCCGGCCCGCCTGCTGGGCAGATACGACCGGGTGGGCTCCCTGGAGCCGGGCAAGGACGCGGACCTCGTCGTTCTCGACGCCGACTTCGCGCTCAAGGGCGTGATGCGCGGCGGGGAATGGGTGGTAGAACCCCAACTGGGGTGATTCATACCTTTGTTGCTTACGGCGGTTGGCCCGGGGGGACTGGGCCGACCGCCGTTGTGTTTGGCATGATCGAGCCTCCGGAACCACCGGCGGGCGCCCGACAGGCGTCCACGTCACGCATCTCTTCGGGGGAGGTCGGCCCAGGTGATCCTCACGGTCACACTGAACACCGCTCTCGACATCACCTATCGCGTGCGGGCACTGCGGCCGCACAGCTCGCACCGGGTGACCGAGGTGACCGAACGGCCGGGCGGCAAGGGCCTGAACGTGGGGCGGGTGCTCGCCGCGCTCGGCCACGAGGTGACGGTCACCGGATTCACGGGCGGCGCGACCGGCCGCACGGTGCGCGACCAACTGGCCGCGACGGCCGGGGTGGTGGACGCGCTCGTCCCGGTGGAGGGATCGACGCGCCGCACCATAGCCGTGGTCGACACCGCGACCGGTGACACGACCCAGCTCAACGAACCGGGACCGGCGATAACCCCCGCCGAGTGGTCGGCCTTCCAGGAGAGGTACGAGCATCTGCTGCGCTCCGCCTCGGCGGTGGCCCTGTGCGGCAGCCTGCCCCCGGGCGTCCCGGTCGGCGCCTACGCCCAACTCGTCCGCACCGCGCGCACCTTGGCCGTCCCGGTACTGCTGGACACCAGCGGCGAGCCGCTGCGCCGGGGAGTCGCCGCCCGCCCCGACATCGTCAAGCCGAACGCCGACGAACTCGCCGAACTCACCGGCTCCCACGAACCACTCCAGGCCACCCGGAACGCCCGGCGGCGCGGCGCCCATACGGTCGTGGCCTCCCTGGGCGCCCAGGGCCTCCTCATGGTCAACGCGGAGGGCTGCTGGCGTGCCGCGCCACCCCGCCGTGTGTCCGGCAATCCCACCGGCGCGGGCGACTCCGCCGTGGCGGGCCTGCTGTCCGGCCTGGTGGAACACCTGCCGTGGCCGGACCGACTGGCCCGCGCCGCCGCCCTGTCCACGGCGACGGTGCTTTCGCCCGCGGCGGGCGAGTTCGACCACGCGACCTACGAGAACCTGCTGGCCGAGATCGCGGTGACAGGGGACGCGACGGCGGCGTGACCCGGCCCCGGGACACGTTCCCGGACCGGATCGCCCGTCCCGTCGAACGGCCGAGGGGCGCCACGACAGCCTCGCTGTCCTGGCGCCCCTCGGCCGACTACTGCCGGTCCGACTGCTACCGGTCCGCCTACTTCCAGCCCGCTTCAAGCCAGAGCTGGTCGAAGTTCGCGTCGCACTGGTTGCCCTGCGCGCAGGAGATCTGAATGGTGTTGGTGCCCTTGTTGAGAGTGATGTCCGCCCAGGTGTTCGTCCACCCCTTCGCGTAGTCGCCCTCCGGGGCGTTGGCGAAGTTCTTCAGGTTGAGCGGGCGGTCCTGGACCTTGCCGTTCACGGTGAGCGTGGCGTTGCCGTCCTTGCCGGGCACGCCGTAGTTGACGTCCAGCGTGTACTTGCCGGCCTTGTCGATACCGCTCACGTTCCAGGTGATGGACGCGCCGACGTTGTTGAACCCGGTGACGTAGACCCCGCCGTCCGCCTTGGCGCCCTTGACGTCGGTCGCCGTCGTCACGCCGGGGCTGAGGTTCAGCGTCTTCGCGTCGGTCTTGGGGAGCGCCACGGCGGCGCCGGGCGCCTTCGTCGTCGTCACGCTCGGGGACGCGCTCTGGGCGGCCGACGGGGTCGTGCCCGCCTGGTCGCCACCCTTGTTGTCGTCCCCGCCGCCCGTCATGGCGACGGCGATGCCGATCACGACGGCGGCGACCACGGCGACCGCGCCGATGAGGAGGCCCTTGGTGTTGGGGCCGCGGCCGCGGCCACCGCCGTCACCGTGGCCGGGCATCGGCGTCCGCGCCGTCTGCGCGCCGCCGGGAGCGGTCTCGGGGGCCCCGTAGTGGGCGTTCGGCTGGCCGTAGCCGCCCTGCTGCGGCACCTGGCCGTAGGGGGCGGTGGGGGCGGTCTGCTGGCCGTAGGTGCCCTGAGCGGTCTGCTGGCCGTACTTGCGCTCGCCGACCGCCCGCACCCGGTTGACCGAGCCCGGGTAGCCGTAGCCGCCGCCTCCAGAGGGCGGCGTGGCTCCGTTGGCCTGCCCGTCGGCGTACAGATAGCCGAACGGGTCGTCGTCCTCGGGCGTGCTCGCGCCGTTGTTGCCGGGCGTCATCCCTTGGTCTCCTCAGCGGGTGCGGTACTGATGCGGTACACGAATGAATGGCGAGCCTACCCGGTCTCGCTGGGCCAAACGGGGGGCCTTCACCGCATCGCCCCACTGACCTGCGTCTTATCCCGCACGCCTGTGTTGTTTGGGACGAGAACGTTTCTCGACGTACATCCGTTCGTCAGCGGATTTCAACACCTCGTCCGCCGTCATCCCGCAGTGTGCCCAGCCGATGCCGAAACTCGCGCCCACGCGGACGGCCCGCCCGTCCACCCTGATGGGCGGGATGATCGCGTTACGCAGGCGCACGGCCAGGTCCTGGGCGTCCGCCCGGCCGAGACCGTCGGCCAGGACCACGAACTCGTCACCGCCGAGCCGGGCCACCGTGTCGCCGTCCCGGACCCCGTGGGTGAGGCGCCGGGCGACCTCGATGAGAACCTCGTCACCCGCGTTGTGCCCGAACCGGTCGTTGATCGACTTGAAGCCGTCGAGGTCGCAGAAGAGCACCGCGAGCCCCTTGGCCCCGTCGTCGGTCTCACCCTCCGGCGCGATGGTGTGCACATGGTGGTCGAAGGCTTCGAACGCCTCGGCACCCGCGCGGAAGTCGAAGCCGTGCCCGTTCCCGTCGTAGGCGGGGTGGCCGTTCTCGTCGTACGCGCCGGACGCAGGCTCCGCGAACTCCCCGTGCCCGTACGCCGCGTCCAGCGAGGCAACCGCGCCGGGCGGCAGGGACTGCGGCCGCCGGCAGAGGCGGGCGCCGAGTCGGGAGCGCAGCTCGGCGGAGTTGGGCAGGCCGGTGAGCGCGTCGTGCGAGGCGCGGTGCGCGAGCTGGAGCTCCCGGCGCTTGCGGTCCTCTATGTCCTCGACGTGGGTGAGCAGGAAGCGGGGGCCGTCGGCGGCGTCCGCGACGACGGAGTTGCGCAGATGGACCCAGACGTACGTGCCGTCGCGCCGCCCGAGCCGCAGCTCGGCCCGGCCGCCCTCGGCGGAGGTCCGCAGCAGGGTGCCGATGTCCTCGGGGTGCACGAGGTCGGAGAAGGAGTAGCGGCGCATCGCCGAGGCGGGCCGGCCGAGCAGCCGGCACAGGGCGTCGTTGGTGCGCAGGATGCGGCCGTGCTGGTCGCCGCCCATCTCCGCGATCGCCATGCCGGACGGGGCGTACTCGAAGGCCTGCCGGAAGGACTCCTCGCTGGCGCGCAGAGCCTGCTGCTCGCGTTCGAGGCGGACCAGCGCGCGCTGCATATTCGCGCGTAGACGTGCGTTGCTGATGGCGATGGCGGCCTGGAAGGCGTACATCTGGAGCGCTTCGCGGCCCCAGGCGCCCGGCCTGCGGCCGTTGCGCGGCCGGTCCACGGACAGCACGCCGATCAGCTCGCCGTGGCTGCTGCCGCCCGTGGAGGGGCTCGCGGTGTACATCGGCGCGAAGAGGCGGTCGGAGGGGTGCCACTCGTCCTCGAAGCGGGGCGCGGGACCGTCCGTGTACCACTGGGGCACGTCGTCCTCGTCGAGGACCCAGCCCTCGGTGTGCGGTATGAACCGGAGGTCGCCCCAGGCCTCGCCCATGGTCAGCCGGCGGTCCCAGGAGGTACGGGAGCCCACGCGGCCGGTGATGAGGGCTTCGGCGGCGGAGTTCCCGGCGAGAGCGGCGACGACGAGATCGCCGTCGGGGCGTACGAGGTTCACGCACGCCAGCTCGTAGCCGAGCCCGGTGACCACGCCGTCGGCGACGGTCTGCAGCGTGTCGGCCAGGCTGCGGGCGGTGTTCATGTCCGCCATCACCTGATGCAGTTGCCGCAGGGTCGCAAGACGGACGTAGGGCTCCGACTCGGTCTCCATTCGCCCTCCCCTCGAGACCTCGCAGCAACTCCAGGGTTCACTCGGCGTACTGGGTGCTCTTCGGTTCCGTGCTGACCTCTCGGCGCTTCCCCTGGAAGCGCTTCACGCCGTACTGCTTGGTAGCTTCCTGCGTAACGCCCCCGCCACTGAATCACAGCGCGCTCCCCACTCGGTACACAGGGTCAACAAAATATGGCTCCTGTGACTCAAGTCACAGCGGAAGATGAGCAATTGAGTGGAGTTTCTGCATTTCACTGTGCGTTTACCAAACGCATTATGGGGCGACTGTGCAGAACCTGTGCACGCTTGAGCCCGTCGAATGAGTACGGATGAGAGTACGGCCGTCCCCACCGCCACTTCCGTCCGCCCCGCCCCACCCTCCGCCGGCTCCGCAACCCGCGCGTTCCCGGCCCTCCTCCGCCCTCCGACCTAGGTCCCGGTTCGGGCCCAGGTCCGATGCGCCACCCGCGGAGCGGAGACTAGCGTTTCAGCGTGCTCACGACCTCCCCTGCCACCCCCCTCATCCCCTCCGTGCATGCTGAGGGGGTGAGCAACGACGAGTTCCGCGACGCCATGACCCGGCTGGCCGCGGGTGTGGTCCTGGTGACCGCGCACGAGCCCGCACTGGCCGCGGACGGACCGGGCGGTGACGACGTCGGCATGACCGCGACCGCGTTCATGTCCGTCTCCCTGGACCCGCCGCTCGTCCTGGTCAGCCTGCGCGAGGGCTCCCGGATGGACGACCTGCTCGACGAACAGCCCCTGTGGGGCGTCTCCGTGCTCTCCGAGAGCCAGCGCCACATCGCGGGCCGCTTCGCCATGAAGGGCCGCATCAGCGACCGGCTCCTCTTCGAGGACCTCCCGTACGTCCGCGGCGAGACGACCGGGGCGCTCCTGATGGGCGGCGCCCTCGCCACCCTGGAGTGCCAAACCGAGCAGCGGATTCCCGCGGGCGACCACACGCTCGTCATCGGCCGCGTCCTGACCGCCCATGTGCCGAGCGCCGACGGCGGCCCCCTGGCGTACTTCAAGGGCCGCTACCGGCAACTGGGCTGAGACCCCCGCACGGCAACGGGACCGAAGCCCCCCGGCGGCGCACGTACGACCTCCCGACGACCGGTCCGGCCGGCAGGACGGGGGCGGGTCGGCGGGACGGGGACGGGTCGGCGGGGACGGGCCGACGGCGTCAGCGGTCCAGGACGGTGACGTCGAGGCGCGCCAGCCGCTCCGGGTCGTTGACGATGTCGATCACCGCGATCCTGCCGTGTACGACCGTGAAGGCGAGAACACCCGCAGGGCGCCCCCCGGTGACCACCACGAGGCCCGCGACGCCGTTCACGAGGGCGGGCCGTGCGATGTGGGCGAGGGTCGCGAAGCTGCTCGCGTTGGAGGCCACCGCGACGGCGCCGGCCGAGACACCCCGCTCCGAGCGGGCCACGACATCCGGGTCCAGGACGGCGACGAGTCCCTCGATGTCGCCTTCGCGGGCCGCCGCGAGGAACGCCTCGACGACCTCCCGCTGCCGGGCCGGATCGGCGTCCGAGACCGGCGCCCCGCCCTGCACCCGGCGGCGGGCCCGGCTGGCGAGCTGACGGGACGCGGCGGGCGTCCGGCCCAGGACGGTCGCGATCTCCTCGAACGGCACGGCGAACAGGTCGTGCAGAACGAAGGAGAGCCGCTCGGCGGGCGTCAGCGTCTCCAGCACGACGAGCAGGGCGAGGCCGACCGAGTCGGCCAGCAGAGCCTGCTGTTCCGGGTCGACCCCGCTGAGCGGACTGAGCACCGGATCGGGCATCCGCACCCCCTGCCACTCCGACGCCGGCTCCAGCGGCTCCTCCCGCCGGGTCCTGCGCGATCGCAACATGTCCAGGCAGACCCGCCCCACCACGGTCGTCAGCCATCCCCCGAGATTGCCGACCCCGTTCGCGTCGGCGCGGCTCAGCCTGAGCCACGCCTCCTGCACGGCGTCGTCGGCCTCGGCGAGAGAACCGAGCATGCGGTAGGCGACGGCCCGCAGACGGCCCCGGTGGCCTTCGAACCGGGTGGCGAGGAAGTCGAGGTCGTCCTCCGCGCGCGCCTTTCCGCCGTCCGCCGTCCGCGTGTCCTTCGCAGAGTCCTCGTGGGCGCTGTCGCTCATCGCTGGTCACCACTCCTTGTCGCGAGCCGTCACGAAGGTGACGGACCACGCGGCGAGGATGTGACAACCGGGGCGGGCAGGGCTGAGCCGGGCTGGGACCTAGCCCCAGTCGCGGCCCGTGCGGCCGCGCTTGGTGTCGGAGCGCTGCTTCTTCTCGCGCAGACGGCGTTCGTTGATGCCGCGGGGGATGCGGGTGGCGCGGCGCGGCTTGGGCGGCGGGGCGGTCGCCTCGGCGAGCAGCGCGGCGAGGCGTACGGCCGCCGTCTCGCGGTTGCGCCACTGGGAGCGGTGCTCGGAGGAACGGACGCTGATGACCCCGTCGACGAGCCGCCCCTCCAGCTTCACGAGGGCGCGGTCCTTCCACACCGGCGGCAGCGCCTCGGTGTTCGCCAGGTCGAAGCGGAGCTCCACCTGCGTGTCGCTGGTGTTGACGTGCTGCCCGCCCGGCCCGCCGGAGCGCGAGAAACGCCAGATGAGCTCGGCCTCGGGCAGGGAGACGGAGCCGCGGATGACATAAGGACCGGACATGTGTTCATGGTCCCGTGCCCGGCCGGTCCGCGTCACCCGGTTTTCGGCGTCTCTCGGAGTGAAGAGGGAGTTCTGGGTAAAAAAGGTAAAGACAGACGGAACCTCGGGTACCCCCCTTGGCGTTCATAGGGGTGACGGTAGCTTCGTCTCCAGTACGAAGCCCGTACTTCACGAGGGAAGGGACTCCCAACAATGGCTGTAAGCCTGTCCAAGGGTGGCAACGTCTCGCTCACCAAGGAGGCTCCGGGCCTGACCGCCGTCACCGTGGGCCTCGGCTGGGATGTCCGCACCACCACGGGCACCGACTTCGACCTCGACGCCTCGGCCATCGCGGTCAACCCCCAGGGCAAGGTCTATTCGGACTCCCACTTCGTCTTCTTCAACAACAAGCAGACCCCCGACCAGACCATCGTCCACACCGGCGACAACACGACGGGTGAGGGTGCCGGCGACGACGAGGCGATCAACGTCAACCTTGCGGGCCTTCCCGCCGACGTCGAGAAGATCGTCTTCCCGGTCTCCATCTACGACGCGGAGAACCGCTCGCAGAACTTCGGGCAGGTCCGCAACGCCTACATCCGCATCGTGAACCAGGCCGGCGGCGCCGAGATCGCCCGCTACGACCTCTCCGAGGACGCGGCCACCGAGACCGCCATGGTCTTCGGCGAGCTCTACCGCAACGGCGCGGAGTGGAAGTTCCGCGCGGTCGGCCAGGGCTACGCCTCGGGCCTGGCGGGCATCGCGCAGGACTTCGGCGTCAGCGTCTGACCCTGAGCGCGCGCTGTGGAAGGAGCCCCCGGACACGCTTCGGCCGGGGGCTCCTCCCATGAGGCCGTACGGGTTCGCGGCACCCGGCGGCTCACGGGTGGGCCGGCTTGCCCTTTCCGTACAGCCAGTCCTTCCAGATCCCGCTGAAGTCCTTGTCCGGCGCGGCCTTTTCGACGTACGCGGTGAAGTCGGCCGTGTCCGCGTTCGCGTGGCGGCGGGTGGCCGCCCAGCCGCGGACGATGCGGTGGAAGGTGTCGTCGCCCACCAGCCGGCGGATCTTGTGCAGGACCATCGCGCCGCGGTAGTAGACGGGCGGGTCGGAGATCTGCGCGGCGCCGGGCGGGTCGGCGGGCGGGAAGGCCCAGATCTCCGCGCTGTCGACCGGTTCGTAATAGTCGCCCTTGTAGAGGGAGTTGAAGATCTCGTCGGCCGAATCACCGCCGTGGTCCTCCTGCCACAGCCACTCCGCGTAGGTGGCGAACCCCTCGTTGAGCCACATGTCCCGCCAGGACTTCGGGGTGACCGAGTCGCCGAACCACTGGTGGGCCAGTTCGTGGACCAGGGTCCTGGTGTCGGGGGCGCCGGGGAAGACGGGGCGGTTCTGGGTCTCCAGGGCGTAGCCCGCGTCGTCGGGGCGGTCCACGATCGCCCCGGTGGAGGAGAAGGGGTACGGGCCGAAGGCCGCCTCCTCCCAGTCCATGATTCCGGGAATCCCGCCGAGGACCTTCCTGCTCGCCTTCGCCTGGGTCGGGTCCACCGCCACGTAGACGGGCAGCCCGTTCTTCGTCCTGGAGCGGGTGATGTCGTATCTGCCGATCGCGAGCGTCGCCAGATAGCTCGCCATCGGTTCGGCCGTGTGCCAGGAGTACGTCGTACGGCCCTTCGCGGTCGCCTCGCTCCTCAGCTCGCCGTTGGAGACGGCCTGGAGCCCCTCGGGGACGGTGATCCCGACGTCGTAGGACGCTTTGTCGGAGGGGTGGTGGTTCCCGGGGAACCAGGCCATCGACCCCGTGGGTTCCCCGAGGGCGAGGGCGCCGTCGGCCGTGCGCAGCCAGCCCTCCTTGGAACGGTCCGGGTCGGTGATCGTCTCGGGGGTGCCGGAGTAGCGGACCGTCGTACGGAACGTCCTCCCCTTGTCGAGGTCGTCGTGCGGGCGCACGGTCAGCTCCTGGCCCGCCCGGCTCCAGCCGGCGCTCCGGCCCTCGACGGTGACGTCCGAGACGTGCAGCCCCAGCAGGTCGAGACGGAAGGCGCTGAGGTCCTCCAGGGCCCGCGCGGTGATCACTGCCGTCCCTGTCAGCCGCTTGTCCCGGGGGTCGTAGGCGAGGGTCAGGCCGTAGTGCGTGACGTCGTACCCGCCGTTGCCCATCTTCGGGAAGTACGGGTCGCCGACCCCGGCGGCGCCGGGCTTGCCGTGCACGTCGTCCCCGCCGCAGGCGGTGAGGCCGACGACGAGCGCGACGGCCAGAGCAAAGGGGACGGTGCGGGAAGATCGGGGCACATCCGCGATCCTAGGCCGCGCCTCCCCCACCCGCGGGGCGAGTCGGCACCCATCGGCCGAAGGCCCCCGGATCGGCCGGAAACCGCCGGGCGGGAAGCCGCACCCCCGGCGTGACACCATCACCTACGTGCTCGACATCGGCTACGCCCTCTCCAACCGCTTCCCCGACCCGCCGCAGACCGACTATCGCCGAGCGGACGTCCACGCGCTGCGGCACGACCTGTTCTGCGGCGATGTCTATCTCGCCGACACCAAGAAGGACCGTGAGGTGTCCACAGGCTGGGGCTGGGTGCCGGTGCTCGACTTCGCGTGGGCGCTGTGCGACATCGTGGAGCAGCTCGACCGCGACCCGCTCGGCAGCAGGGCCTCCCGCCCGCAGCGGGCGGAACTGGACTTCACCGAGTCCACCGACCGCATGCTCTTCGAGCGCCGCTTCGGCTGGGTGGACATCGAGGCCGACTGGATGCCGGGCGACGAGGAGCCGTTGACCTTCTCCCACACCGAGCTGCGCCGCGAGGCCCGAGACTTCCTGCACGACCTGCTCGCGGACCTCACGGACCTGCACGAGGACCTCGCCGAGAACCCGGCGATCTGGACGCTCCAGGCCCGCTTCCCGCGCGTCTCCTGAACCGAGGGGACCGTGCGTCCGTTGTGCTGCGCGTAGAGCGACTCCCGGCACACGGAAGGAAATCTCGGATGCCACCCCAACAACGACGATCCGACCTGGAGACGGGGAACGTCTCGGGTTCCGACGATGAAGGTTCGACCACATCGGTCGGCAGCGTCCACGAGATGCCCTTCGTCGGCGTCCCCGTCGTCAGCGCGGGCAGCGATCACGTCCCTGTTCCCGTCCCGGTCAGCGCCCCGCACGACATGCCTGAGCTCCCCGAGCGCCCGCACCCCCGACATGAGCAGGGCATCTACTACCAGGAGGGCGTCGGCAGGCCCCCGTCCTTCCTGGCGCAGGGCGTGTCCGGAAAGATCTGGCAGTACACCACGGCCACGAAGAACTGGGCCGTGGCGCACGCGGAACCGATCGTTTCGTTCGCGACGAAGGCCCTCCCCTTCGCCACCCAGGTCGCCGGGCTCTACGCCCAGGGCGAGACGGCGAAGCGGCTGCAACAGGCGGCGCCCTATCTGGCCGGGGTCGAGGCGCTCAGCAATATGGGTATCACCGCCTACAAGGCGTACCACGACCCCGACGTGAACCGGGTGCGGGCCGCGGTCAGCGTGCTGGGCAGCGGCGCCACCATCGCCGGAACAGTACTGAGCGCGCAGGCCGCCGATCCCGACAAGACCCGCGAGCAGTTGCAGCAGCTCACGACCTGGGGAACGTCGCTGACCCTCGGCGGTTCCCTGACCAGCTACCAGCAGCGCGCCACCGAGGGCGGCTTCCTGCCGACCGTCGCGTCGCCGGCGGGGACGGCGAGCCTCGGCAGCAACGCGAGCCTGCCCCCCGACACCCTCGCCATGACGGCGGTTCCGACGGCCAACTCCGCCCTGGCGTCGTCGCCGAGCGTGGCCTCCTTGCAGTCGCCGGGTGCGGAGTCCTCCACGGCACACGCGACAGCGACGACCTCGGCCCTCCCTCAGCCGCCGCCGAAGGCCGCGACCGTCGCCAAGCGCGGCGCTGCCGCCCCGTAACCAGGAATCAGCCGACAGCCGGTCCCCGGGACTCCCTCGCAGGGGGCGTCCCGGCAGCGGCTGCCCCTCCACCTTCCCTCCGGTCCCGAGGACATCCCCGCATGCCAGAGAACGCCACCCTGACCGGCGTCCCCGAGGGCGACGAGCACGGCCGAGAACTCCAGCACCCGGCGGAGGCGGCCCCCACCACGGACCTCGCGTCCGGCGACAGCGCCCCGCAACCGGCTCCCCCGCAACCGACCTCGCTGTTCATCCTGTATCTGGAGGGCCCGGAACAGGACGAAGCCCTCTTCCGGCTGACCCTGTGGGTGCGGCACCTCCTGCTGCCGGTGTACGGCCGCGAGGTCACCTCGACGGCGCCCTGGTGCGCGAGCTGGTGGCGGCACCCCGAAGCGGTGGCCCAGTTCTACGGCCTGTGGATGACCTGGCAGGAGCTGACCGGGCCGACGGCCGGGCTGAGCGGTCCCGCGCTGTGGCACCGCGACCACCTCACCCATGTCATGGCCGCGCTGCGCGATCCCGCCGGCCCGTTCGCGGGCTGCAAGGCGGGCCACCGGGACAAGGAGACTCCCTCGATGGACCCCTACCCGGGGTGACCCCGCACCCGTGCCCCCGGGCGTCCATCGGACCGGTCCTGACGGGTTCTAGCCTTCCACTCTGACCCCGAGCGCCGCGGCCAGCACCGGCGCCAGGTCCAGGAGCTGGGCCGTGCTGATGACCGCGCCCGCGAGCCGGTCCACGCCCCGCGCGATGTCCAGCTCCGCCGCCGCGCGCAGGTCCACGTCCACGAGGGTGGCCTCGGTGAGGTCCGCCCCCTTCAGGACGCAGTCCACGAACTCCACGCGCTCCAGCCGGGCGCCGCCGAAGTCCGGCTCGACCAGGACGCAGCCCTCGAAGACGACGTCCTTGAGTCTCGCCGTGCGCAGATTCAGATAGTCGATCTTCCCGCCCCGCACGACCACCCGCTCCAGGACGGAGCCGTGCAACTGGAGCCCGCCGAGGCGGGCGTCGACCAGCTCGACATCGCGCAGCGTCGACTCGGCGAGATCGGTGCCCACACCCCGCAGGCCCGTGAGGACCGAGTCCAGCAGGCGCGCGCGGTGCAGCCGCGTCTCGTCCAGCGCGCAGCCCGTCAGGGCGCAGTCCATGAAGCGGGCTCCCCCGCCGTCCTGCCCTGCGAAGTCCGCGTCCTTGAACTCCAGCCCGTCGTAGTCGCCGTCCGGCTCCAGCTCCGCGCCGTCGTACGGCTCCAGCACCGGCAGTCGTACCTCCGGCCGCCGTGCCGCCTTCAGCCCTGTCCCCGGTGCCTTCGCACCCGTACCGCCGCGCCCGCCCGCCACTCTCCTCGCCATGCCCCCATCCTGCCCGCCGCCACGGACAACCGGCGCCGGCCTGCGAGAACTCCCCGCATGTCACATTCCCGGGTCCTCGGCCGTCCTTATCCACAGGAAAGCCGGCTGCCCTGACGCCGCCGGCCCCGCGCCTCCGCGAGCGCCTTGACCTCAAGCGGGCTTGAGGTCGGAGGGTGGATGTTCGACCGGCCTCACAGACAGCCAGGAGCCCCGATGTACGCGATCCAGCTGCACGCCTTCGGTCCCGCCGAGAATCTCGTCCACGAGCGGACCGAGGACCCCGTGCCGGGGCCCGGCCAGGTCCGTATCGCCGTGGCCGCCGCCGGTGTGCATCTCCTGGACACCGCTCTGCGCGCGGGCATGCGGGGCGGCCCGGCCCCGGTGCCGGCCCTGCCGACGGTCCCCGGCCGCGAGGTCGCCGGAACCGTCGAGTCCCTCGGCGAGGGCGTCGCCGCGCTCTGGCTCGGCAGACGCGTCGTCGCCCATCTCGGCTTCGCCCCGGGCGGCTATGCCGAACTGGCCGTCACCGACGTCGAGCGCCTCCACGACATTCCCGCGAACCTCGACTTCGCGCAGGCCGTCGCCATGATCGGAACAGGCCGTACGGCCATGGGGATCGTGCAGTTCGCCGAGTTCGGCCCCTCCTCCGTGGTCGTCGTGCCCGCCGCCGCGGGCGGCCTCGGCACGCTCCTCGTGCAGTACGCGCACCACGCGGGCGCGACCGTGGTCGGTCTCGCGGGCGGCCCGGAGAAGGTGGCGCGGGCGCGCGCGAACGGCGCCGATCCGGCCGTCGACTACACCGACCCGGGCTGGCCGGAGAAGGTCCGGGCGCACCTCGGCGGCCGGGCGGCGACCGTCGTGCTCGACGGTGTCGGCGGCGACATCGCCCGGGACGCCGTCGCCCTGCTCGGGCCCGGGGGCCGGCACCTCGTCTTCGGGTGGTCCGGCGCGGGCCTGCGCGGCGGCTCCCCGTACCTCGTGGAAGGGGTGTCCGAGCAGGTGCTCGGCCCCGTGATGATGCGGAAGGCCGGCGGACCCGACCCCGTACGGACCCTGGAACTGCGGGCCCTGGCCGAGGCCGCGGCCGGGCGCCTCACCCCGGCCGTCACGCGCTTTCCCCTCGCCGAGGCGGCCTCGGCGCACCGGGCCCTGGAGGACAGGGCCACGATCGGAAAGGTGGTGTTGGAGCCATGACCGCGAGCCCCTGGAACCCGTCCCGCGAGGCCATGTCGTCCAAAGATGCGACTCATCCTGTTTCATGGTCTTCTGAGCGAATGAGTGTCACCCGGACAGGTGAACCAGAAGCGCCCGTGGGTCCCGACCCCCACCGTTGGTGGGCGCTGGTGATCATCGCGCTGGCCCAGTTGATGGTCGTGCTGGACGCGACCATCGTGAACATCGCGCTCCCTTCCGCTCAGCACGACCTCGGCATGTCCGACGGCAACCGGCAGTGGGTCATCACGGCCTACACGCTGGCCTTCGGCGGGCTGCTGCTGCTCGGCGGCCGGATCGCCGACCTCGTCGGCCGCAAACGCACGTTCGTCATCGGGCTGATCGGCTTCGCCGTCGCGTCCGGGATCGGCGGCGCGGCCACCACGTCCGGCATGCTCTTCGGCGCCCGCGCCCTCCAGGGTGCCTTCGCCGCCCTGCTCGCGCCGTCCGCGCTGTCCCTGCTGACCACGACGTTCACCGATCCGAGGGAACGCGGTAAGGCCTTCGGTGTCTACGGAGCGCTGGCGGGCTCGGGTGCGGCGATCGGCTTCATCGTGGGCGGCCTGTTGACGGAGTACCTGAACTGGCGCTGGTGCCTGTACGTCAACATCCCCATCGCGGTCATCACGGTCATCGGCGCGTTCGGACTGCTGCGGGACCGGCCGGGCTTCAAGAACGTCCACCTCGACGTGCCCGGCGCGGTGCTGGGCTGCGGCGGACTGGTGGCGATCGTCTACGGGGTCAGCGAGGCGAACTCGCGCGGCTGGTCGGACCCGCTGGTGCTGGGCCTCATCGCGGGCGGGGCCGCGCTGCTGGTCGCGTTCGTGTGGTGGCAGAACAGGGCACCGAGCCCGCTCCTGCCGCTGCACATCGTCAAGGACCGCAACCGAGCCGGCTGCTTCCTGACGATGGGGCTCGCGGTCATCGCCCTGTTCGGCATGTTCCTGTTCATGACCTACTACCTCCAGGTCATCCTCGGGTACTCGCCGGTCAAGACCGGTCTCGCGTTCCTGCCGCTGACCGTCGCGATCATCATCGGTTCGACGCAGATCTCGGCGCGGCTGCTGCCCCATGTGGCGCCACGCATACTGATGGTGCCGGGCGCGGTCCTCGCCGCCGGCGGCATGGTGATCTTCACGCAGCTCACGGTCAACTCCGACTACGCGGGCCAGTTGCTGCCCGGTCTGCTCCTGATGGGTCTCGGCATGGGCCTGGTCTTCATGCCGGTCTTCGCCACCGCGACCGCCGGGGTCGCCCCGCAGGACGCGGGCGTGACCTCCGCGACGGTCAACACCTCGCAGCAGGTGGGCGGTTCGATCGGTACGGCGCTGCTGAACACCATCGCCACCACGACCAGCACGGCCTACATCGCCGCCCATCTCCACAACCCGTCCCAGAAGGCGCTGATCGTCCGTGAGGGCGTCGTCCACGGCTACACCGTGGCCATCTGGTGGGCGACCGGCATCCTGCTGCTGGCCGGCCTGGTCGCCGGCCTCATGGTCACGGCCAAGGCCCCGAAGCACGCGGCGGCGGGAGCGGCGGTCCCGGAGTCCGTTGGCTGACGGTTCCGGGCCCGGTCAGTGGCGTCCGGCCACCCGGTCCGCGACCCGGGCCAGCCGGGACGACTCGGGGGTGTGGGCGGTCAGTTCGCGGCGGTCGGCCGTGCGGTAGGTCGCGTACATGCCGTGCACGCCGATCCAGCGGAACGGCTCGGGCTCCCACTTGCGGACCTTGTGGTTCACCCAGGGCAGGGTGGTCAGGCCGGTCGCGCCCGCCTCGCCGGAGTCCTGCCGCACGAGGTCGCGCAGGGTGCGGGCGGCGAGGTTGGCGGTGGCGACGCCGGAGCCGACGTAGCCGCCGGCCCAGCCGAGGCCCGTCGAGCGGTCCAGGGTGACCGTGGCGCACCAGTCGCGCGGGACGCCGAGGACACCCGACCAGGCGTGGGCCACCGGGACACCGGTCAGCGACGGGAAGAAGCGGACCAGGATCTCGTACAGGGCGTCGATGGTCGACTGCTGGGTGCGGCCGTCGTTGTCTGTGCGCGAGCCGAAGCGGTACGGGACACCGCGGCCGCCGAGCGCGATGCGGTCGTCGGCGGTGCGCTGGGCGTACATGTACGCGTGCGCCATGTCGCCGAGCGTCTCGCGGCCCTCCCAGCCGATCCCGGCCCACTGGCCCGCGGTCAGCGGTTCCGTCGCGATCATGGAGGAGTTCATCGGCAGCCAGGTGCGCTTCTGGCCCTTGAGGTTCGCGGTGAAGCCCTCGGTGCAGCGCAGGACGTAGGGGGCGCGGACGGTGCCGTACGGCGTCACCGCGTGCCCCGGGCGGATCTCGGTCACCGGCGTCTGCTCGTGGATGGTGACGCCGAGCGCCTCGACGGCCGCGGCGAGGCCCTTGACCAGTTTCACCGGGTGCAGCCGGGCCCCGTGCGGGGTCCAGGCCGAGCCCACCGCGTCCGCGACCCGGATCCGCTCGGCGGTCTCCTTCGCGCCGTACAGCTCGCGGTCCTTCTCGCCGTACGACAGCTCGTGCGCGTGGAAGGCCTTGAGCCGGGCCAGCTGCGCGGGCGTGTACGCCACCTCCAGGACACCGCCCTGGTGGATGTCGGCCTCGATGCCCTCCTCGGCCGCCACCCGGACGACCTCGTCCACGGTGTCGTTCATGGCCTGCTGGAGGCGTACGGCCGCCTCCCGGCCGTGCAGCCTCGCGTACCGGTCGCGGCCCGCGATGCCGTTGTAGAGCCAGCCGCCGTTGCGCCCCGAGGCGCCGTAGCCGCAGAACTTCTGCTCCAGGACGGTGACGCGCAGGGAGGGGGCCGCCTTCTTCAGGTAGTACGCGGTCCACAGTCCGGTGTAGCCGCCGCCGACCACGACGACGTCGGCGGACCCGTCGCCGGGCAGGGGTTCCCGGGGGGCGGGAAGGCCGTCGTCCGCGTACCAGAAGGAGATGCCGCCGTTCACTGCCTTGCTCGCCGAACTGCTCATGAGCCGGACGTTAACCCCGCAGAGCGTCCACTGTCTCCTTCGGATTCCATGCTTTTCCCCGCCCTCTGGCCAGCGGATAACAGGCCAGACCGGTCAGGACGGAGGTGAAATGCCCGAGATCGGTGAAGGTCCGGGCGGTGGCGAAGGGAATCCCGTACAGCGCCAGAACGACCACCAGATACACGTACCGCCAGGGCGCCGCGAACCGGTACGTGAGCACGCCGACCACCCCCGCGAGGGCATAGCTCACCCCGATGTCGAGGGTGTCGACCGCGGAGTGCGGTGCCACTCCGTGCTTGATCGCCCAGAGCAGCGCACCCTCGCTGATCAGCGTCGACAGCACATGCGCGGCCGCGTTGACCGCGAGCCAGCGCGCGGTTCCCAGCCAGCGTTCGGCCGGCGCCTGGAAGACGGTGTAGAGAACGGCGTACGGGATCCAGTGGCCGCCTTCGATCCACATCGCGCTGGCGAACAGCACCCGCACCGGGTTGTTCGACAGCTCGTGGATGTTCGTCGAGCGCTGTCTCAGGAAGTCCTCTTCGAAATCCGGAGACATGTGGTGCATGGCCACGGTCGTGATGAACAGAATCGTCAGCCAGATGTACGTGCCCGGAGCGCCGCGCACGTACGTCCACACCCTGTGGAAGCCCCGGTCAATACGCATGGTCCGATTCACCCATGCCGGGGGTGTTCCCCACGCGATCGACATTCCGGACGATCCGCCCTCCGGGGCGACCAGCCCGTTGCCTGCACGCCACGAACATATGAAATGGCCGGATCGACAGAGTGTTCGTAACAGTGCCTCGCTACTCTCTGGTGCCGTGACTGTTACTGATGGTGCGGGAGTTCTCCGTTTCTCCTTACTGGGTCCGCTGCGCGCGTGGCGGGGCGAGACGGAACTGGCCCTCGGCTCACCGCAGCAGCGGGCCGTGCTCGCGGTGCTCCTGCTGCGCCGTGGACGCGCGGTCGGCGTCGGCGAACTCGTCGACGGCATCTGGGGTCACGACCCGCCCGCCGGCGCCGTCCCCGTGCTGCGCACCTATGTGTCGCGGCTGCGCAAACTGCTGGAGTCCGACCGGACCCCGGGCGTCCCGCCCCGGCTCGTGGTGTCCATCGGTGACGGGTACGCGCTGCGGACCGAGGAGATAACCAGCGATCTCGGCGAGTTCGAGGAGGGCCTGGCGCTGGCCGAGCTGCGCCGCGCCCGGGGCGACAGCCGCGGGGCGGCCCGGCTGCTGGGCACCGCGCTCACCGCCTGGCACGGCACCCCGCTGGCCGGTGTGCCGGGACCGTTCGCGGTGACCGAACGGGCACGCCTGACCGAGCGGCGGCTGACGGCCCAGGAGTACCGGCTCCGCGTGGAGCTCGAACTCGGCCGCCACGAAGCGGTGTTGCCCGAACTGGTGGCACTGCGCGGCGCGCAGCCGCTGCGCGAGGCCGTGTGCGAACTGCTGCTGGTGGCCCTGCACCGCTGCGGCCGGCAGGCCGAGGCGCTGGAGGTGTACGCGGGCACCCGCCGCACGCTCGTGGACGAGCTGGGCATCGAACCCGGCCCCTCCCTGCGGGCCACGCACGCCCGGCTGCTGGCCGGGGACCCGGACCTGTCGCCGCCACCGGTTCCGGTACCGGCGCCGGACACCGACGGCACCGGCCGCGAGGACGACCCGGACCCCGAGCCGGCGGACGACCCCGACCCGGACGAGCACGCGCGGGTCGCGGGCGACGTACATCCCTCCCAGCTCCCCGCCGACCTGCCTCTGTTCACCGGACGCGACACCGAACTCGGCCAGGTGGACGCGCTGTTGCCCGCCGAGGAACATCCGGCCACCGCCGTCATCGGCCTGATCAACGGCATGGCCGGAGCGGGCAAGACCACCCTGGCCGTGCACTGGGCACACCGCGTCGCCCATCGCTTCCCCGACGGCAGCCTCTATGTGAACCTGCGCGGATACGACCAGGGCGGCTCCGTGATGGACCCCTCCGAGGCGTTGGAGACGTTCCTCGTCGCCCTCGGCGTGGCCCCGCAGGCCGTCCCCGAAGGGCTCGACGCGCAGGCCGCCCTCTACCGCAGCGTCCTCGCCCGCCGCCGCGTCCTGATCGTGCTGGACAACGCCCGCGACAGCGGGCAGGTACGACCGCTGCTGCCCGGCACACCGGGCTGCCTGGTCATCGTCACCAGCCGCAGCCGGCTGACCGGACTGGTGGCCGGCCACGGCGCCCATCCGCTGACCCTGGGGCCGCTGAGCACCGGCGAGGCCCGCGCGATGCTCACCCGGCGGATCGGCGCCGTACGGGTGGCGGCCGAACCGGAGGCCGCCGACGCCATCGTCGAGCTGTGCGCCCGGCTGCCGCTGGCCCTGGCCATCGTGGCGGCACGCGCCGCCCATCACCCCGGCTTCCGGCTCGCCGACATCGCCGGGGAACTGCGGGAGACCCACGGCAGTCTGGACGCGTTCACCGGCGGCGACGCCCACACGGACGCGCGCGCCGTCTTCTCGTGGTCGTACCACGCGCTGCCCTCCCCGGCGGCGGAACTGTTCCGCCGGCTCTCCCTCCACCCGGGCCCCGACATCGGCACGGCCGCGGCCGCCGCCCTGGCCGCGGTGCCCCCGCGCCCGGTCCGCGCGCTGCTGGCCGAACTCACCGGGGCCAGCCTGCTCGGTGAACACGCGCCCGGCCGCTACGCCTTCCACGACCTGCTGCGTGCCTACGCCCGCGAACTGGCCGACACCGAGGACACGGAGGAGCGGCGCGACGCGGCGCTGCACCGCATGCACGACCACTATCTGCACACCACCCACCACGCCTCCGCGATCATCAGCCCGCTCCGCGAGACCCTTCGCCTGCCGCCGAACACAACGGACGGCGGGGCGCCCCGGTTCACCGGACGCAAGCAAGCCATGCAGTGGCTGCGCACGGAGCGGCACGTCCTGCGCGCGGTCGTCGAGCACGGCGCCGCCCACGGTTACGAGGACCACGCCTGGCGCACCGCCGTCGGACTGGACCTGTACTTCGACCGGCTCGGCTTCTGGCACGACCTGATGGAGATCAACAGTGCCGCGCTCCGGGCCGCCCGCGCCGTCGGCGACCGGCTGGGCGAGGCGCACGCCCTGCGCGGTCTGGGCTTCTTCCACACCCGGTTTGCGCACTCCGCCGAGGCGCGCCGGGACCTCGGCCGGGCGCTGGAGCTGTTCCGGGCCGAGGGCGACCTGCCCGGCCAGGCACGCACCCGGCGCTGTCTCGCCTACCAGGCCAACGGCGAGGGCCGGTTCACCGTGTCGCTGGACCACTACGAGCACGCCCGCGAGCTGTACCGGACCGAGGGCAACACGAGCAGCGAGGCCATCGTTCTGAACGAGGTCGGATGGACGTACATCCTGCTCGGCGAGCACGACAAGGCGCTGGAGCACTGCGAGAAGGCCGTCGCCCTGCACCAGGAGATCGGGGACCCGATCGGCGAGGCCGCGGCACAGGACAGCGTGGGCTACGCCCACCACCAGCTCGGCCGGTACGACGCCGCCGTCGAACGCTTCGAGCAGGCGCTGGCGCTGTACCGGGAGGTCGGCGACCACTATCTGGAGGCGGACACCCTGCGGCACATCGCCGACTCCCGGCTCGCCGCGGGCGACCGGGACGCGGCGATCGGCGCCTTCCGGAAGGCACTCGCCCTCCTGGAGGAGACCTCCCACCCGGAGGCCGCCGACCTGCGGGCGACCCTGCGCGACCTGGGCGCCGCCGGGCCCGGAGAAACCGGGGACGGTCCGCCGTGACCGGCCGACCCGGACGCGCTCAAGCCGCGGCTCGGTCCCGGTCCTGCTCCCGCTCCTGCTCCTGCTCCTGCGGTCGGACGTCGTCGTCCCCGACGACACCGTGCTCGCGCAGGGCCAGGCGCAGGCTGCGCAGCGCGTAGTACACCCGGGACTTGACCGTGCCCTGCGGGATGCCCAGGGCGTCGGCCGCCTCCTGGGTGGTGCGGTCCTCGAAGAACGTCGCCCGGATCACGTCGCGGTGGGCGGGAGTGAGCGCCCGAAGGGCCTCGCGCACCACGACGGACGACAGCATCCGTTCGATGTCGTCCACCTCGGCGCCCAGTTCGCTCAGCCAGGTGGCACCGCCTATCTCCAACGGCCGCGCCATCCGCGTCCGGTGCCCGTCGATGACGAGGTTGCGGGCGACCCGGAACATCCAGGGGCGTACGGCCATGCCCTCGTCGTCGACCAGGTTCCGCTTGTTCCAGCAGCGCAGCAGCGTCTCCTGGATGACGTCCTCGGTGCGGTGCGTGTCCCCGCCGAGCATGCGCAGCACATACGTGTAGAGCGCCGGGCCGTGTTCCAGGTAGAGGTCGCGCAACGCCCGTTCCTCGGGCGAGACCGCGCTCGCCGATCCGATGACCGTGACGTTCATGGTGTGCTCCTGTTCCTTGGGATGACCGGCCCCGGTCAAGGGAGACCTGGGGCCGGTGCCTCCGGGGGAACGGAGTGTTCCGACGGGTGTTCCACATTCGTTTGACGCCGGGTGTACGAAGTGATGGACGAGCTGGTCGGGGCGGGTGTGACCAGGGGTATGCGCGAGGTCGCGCTCGGCGACTCAGACGTACGCCTCCAGTGCGTCGACCTGTCCGCGGACCTGCCCGACGAGTGCCGCGTAGCCGGGGGGCAGCAGGCCGTGCCGGTCCAACGTGTCCCACATGTGCAGGAGTTCGCGCCCGTGGGCGACGACGGCCCGGTCGTCGTCGAGCTGCTGCCAGGCCGCCGCGGCCCGTGCCACCTCCGCGGGTGCCCGGCCGTCCCTGGCCCGGCAGCGGATCCGGGCCACGGCCAGGGCCAGCACGATCGCCTCCCGGTGGTCGCCGCGCAGGTGTGCGAGGTACGCCTCGACGGCCCGCGCCTCCACGGCGTGCGGGTGCTCGGCGCCCATCGCGTCGGTCAGTTCCTCACGCAGCGCGGTCGCGTCGGCGAACGCTTCGTCGAGCAGGCCGTCGGCGGCGAGCGCGTTGATACGGCCGATCCGTCCGGTGAGGCCGTCGGGGAGACCGGCGGTGACGGCGGGGGCCGCGACGGCGCCCGGGTCGGGTACCTCCGCACGCGCGGCGGCCGTGGCGCGGGCCCGGGCGACCGCGGTGGCGACGGCGGAGGCGGTGTCCGCGTCGGAGACGGGAACGACGACGGTGGCGACGGCGGTGATGGCAGCGGCGGTGGCGGTGGCGACGGGATCGGCCGCCGGCGCAGCCGTGGGGTGGGGCTCGTCTGACGGCTCCTCCTCCGGTTCGAGGACGCGGCTCGAACCGTCCGGCAGCACCTCAAGTACGAAGCGGTCGGCACCGGGGCTGTCGTACACCGACGCCGCGACGGCGCCGGCACGTTCCTCCGCGTACCTCTGCAACCGGTCGAGGACGGCCTCGTGCACGGACTGACCGGGGGCGGGAACAAGGGTGTGTCCATCGATCTCGGCGAGCCCTTCGCCGGAGATGTACACATCGAAGCGGGCCATGGCTGTCCTCCTCATGCGGCGGTCGGGGGGGAACTGGTCGCGGTCGCGGTCGCGGTCGGGGTCGGGGTCGGGGCGGGCGTGACGCCCGGAGTGGCGCCCGAGGGCGGGGCGCCGATGCCCTGGTACTTCGCGAACTGGGCGCGGATGGCGAGGACATAGCCCTGGGCCTCGTTCGTCTGCGGCACCCCTCTGGCCGCGCGGACGGCGTCCATCCCGACGTCGTAGCCGGCCAGGGCGAGGTCCAGGACGCTGTTGGTGGTGCCGTCCCCGTCGCCCCGGTCCACCTCGCCGTCGTCGATCATCTGCTGGCCCTGCTTGGCCAGTTCGCACAGGTAGCGGCCCTGCGCCATGATCGAGTCCTTCGCGTCCAGGGCCGAGGTCTTGCCGTTGCCGTCGTCGTCCTTGCCGTACTGCGTGAAGACGTCGGGCGGTAGCTGCGAGAGGCCCTTCTCGCCGTTCGGGCCGACCAGGGCGCTGTTGAAGCCTGACTCCTTCTCGATCTGGGAGGCGATGACGATCGGGCCGATGGCGCCGCACAGTTCGCCGGCCTTCTGAATGGGGTCCACCAGGTCCGCGGGGACGGTGGAGGTGTCCAACTGACCTTTGCCGTCGCCCTGGAAGATGCCGAGCGACTGGTCCGCGTCGGCCTGGCTGGGCGGACTGCCACCGCCTCCGTGGAACAGCAGGTACAGCGCGATGAGCGGCGCCAGCAGCACGCCGAACCCGCCCAGGATCACCACGACGACCAGCGTTCCGGCCAGGGCGAGCGGCGACAGCAGGCAACCGCAGCCGGTGCCCGCGATGATCCCGTTCCTGACGGCCGACGAACCGCCTTCTCCGCTCTCTCCGCTCATGAGCGCCCGCCTTCTTCCCTTCGCCTTGAACCGCTGTGGCCACATGGCCCGTTGTGCTGTCCGACGGGCTCGACAGATCGAAACGGCGCCCGGAGCAAATAAGTTCAAACCAGCGGAAATCAGATGAGCCAGAGCAGCGGATCAGCAAGCGAAGAGGGGGCGGGGCACACATGGGGACTCCTTCGGCAATGCCGTCGGGCCCGGGGTCATGGGTAAGGGGACCGAAGAACCCGCAGCCGACGCCGACGGAAGCACGGCCCGCTCCTGACGGGACCGGCGTCCAGACGCCCCCCGGGAGCCCGGCAACCCCGGCCCCGCCCGCGGCACCGGCCGGACAGCCCGCGCGCCCCGAGGTTGCCGCTCCCGCGTCACCGCAGGCCCACGCGGTCCAGCCCGCGTCACCACAGGCCCACGTGGCCCCACTCGCGTCACCAGAGGCACCCGCGGTCCAGCACACCTCGCCGCAGGCACCCGCGGTCCAGCCCGCGTCACGGCACGCCCACGTGGCCCAGCCCGCGTCACCGCAGGCACCCGCGGTCCAGCACACGTCGCCTCAAGTCCACGCCGCTCAGCCGGTGTTCACCACGGCTCCGCAGGCCGCGCCCCGGCCCAAGGCCGTCTCGCCGAAGTCCGCCGCCGCCTCGGAGCCGTCCTGGGGCCAGTCGAAGCGGCCGCCCAGGGCCGCTCGCGGCAGATCGCGCGACGAGGTCGGCTGGGTCAAGGCGCACGGCGGATCCGGCGCGACCTCGCTGGTCGAGGCGTTCGGCGGGGTGGACGTGGGAGCCCGCTGGCCGGACCCCGCCCGCGGCGAGCCACGCCGGGTCGTGCTGGTCGGCCGGACCAACGCGCGCGGACTGCGGTCCGTCTCCCAGGCGTTGGGCGCGCTCAATGAGGGCAACGCCCCGCAGGGACTCGAACTGCTCGGTGTGGTCCTCGTCGCCGACGCCCCCGGGCGGCTGCCGCTCGGCCTGCTGCGTCGCATCCGCGTGCTCCGCTCCGTGGCCCGGGTGCACCGCCTGCCGTGGATACCGGCCTGGCGTGCGGGCGGCCGCCCCAAGTCCGTCCCCAGACAACTCGCCACGCTCGCGCGGCTGGTGGGCGGCGAGCCCTACGGCGAGGGAGCCGCGTCGTGACCCAGCCCCTGCTCGACACGCGGTTCCTGGCCGCCTACACCCCGCCGGTGGAGGCCGACACCATCCTCGGCCTGCTCGCCTGGTGCGCCTCGGCCTGCGGTGTCGGCGGACTGATCATCGTCGGCATCCAGATGGCGCTCCAGTTGCGCCGAGGCGATCCCGGCGAGGGCGGCGAGCACTTCCGCGGCGTCTTCTTCGTGACCCTCAGCTGCCTGGTCGCCACGTGCGCCGGTCCGCTGGTCACGGCCCTCGGCAGCCTTCAGCTCCTCGGCCCCTGACCTCGACCCACCTTCCCGCAAAAGCCAGTCACCCTCCCGCCCGCCGTTCGTACCGGGCGCCGAATCCCTCGGAGATCCTCATGTCCTCTCTGCTCTACGAAGCCTCCAGCATCCTCGCCGCCGGAGTCCCCCAGCCCGCGGCCAACGCCCCCGGCGAGCTCACCTCCAAGGTGAACACGGTCCTCGGCATAGCCGCCTGGGCGGGCACCGCCGCCGGGGTCGCCGGGGTCCTGATCACCGGCGCGATGATGGCCGTCTCCGTCAAGCGGGGCGAGAGCTCGGAGCACATGAGCCGGCTCGGCATGGTGCTCGGCGGCTGTGTCCTCGTGGCCACCGCGGGTCCGCTGATCAGCTTCGTCTTCGCGTAGGCCCGGCGGACGGTCGTGATGTTCAAACGCAGGGAGCGCCGGCTCACGGAGTCCGGGCCGTACTACAAGCAGCGCAGTTGGCAGCTGTCGGCTGGATTCCTGGGCATCGTCGTCGTGGTGGGCGGGATCGTCACCTTGCTGTCCGGCCCGGACACGACCACGGCCCACGCGAACGCCGCGGCCTCCCGGGGCCCGCTGGCCCGCACCTCCGCCGCGAAGGACGGCCGGCCCGCCGGCTGCCGTACCGACGACAGCGCGGGCGCCGCGCTGCCCGAGGCCGCGCCCAAGGACGTGAGCTGGCGCACCCTCGGTGTCGCGAAGGTGCCCGTCTCCGCCTCCGCGGGACCGACCCTGATCCAGGGACCTCTGTGGTGGTGCTACGCGCACACACCGACCGGGGCCGCGCTCGCCGCCCACATCATCCCCTCGCAGATGAGCGGGTCCGACTGGCGCACCGTCACCGAGCAGCAGGTCGTCCCCGGGCAGGGCCGCGAGATGTTCGAGTTCCAGCGGGCCACCGTCCGGAGCACCGACAGCCAGAACGGCGACACGGCCGTCGCCTCGTACGCCGGCTTCTCCGTGACCTCGTACACGAACAGCGCGGCGACCGTCCGACTGCTCCTGAAGAGCGCCCAGGGATACGCGGCGACCAACATCTCCCTGCGCTGGAGCGGCGGCGACTGGAAGGTCGAGCCCGACGACAACGGTTCGCTGCACTCGCCGGTGTCGGCCGTCCAGAGCACCAACGGCTTCATCCTTTGGGGGGTTTGACGTGAACTGCACGTCCGGGAATCCGATCACGGACCTGGCGAAGGGGTTCTTCAGCTTTCTCGGCGATCCCATCGGGACCATCGTCGAGCTGATCGCGAAGACCATCCTCGCGGGCGCGGTCGCGGTGTTCGCGGCGCTGACCACCAACGTCCCGACGCTGGAGCAGACCCAGACGTCGAAGGACATCAGCGGCGACACGCAGTGGATCGTGGTCTACCTCGCCGTCGGCTCGCTGCTCTTCGCCGCCTGCCGCATGGCCATCGAACGGAAGGGCGACGCGGGCCGCACCGCGCTGAAGGGCATCATGCGGGTGGTGCTCGTCTCGGGTGCCGCCACCACCGTCGTGGTGGCCGCCGCGGCCGTGGGCGACAGCTACTCCAACTACCTGTTCAACAACGCCGTACGGGATTCGCTGAACAACGTCGGAGCCTGCTCGGACGGCGGAGGCATCCAGTCCTTCCTGCTGCTGGTCCTCGCGTTCCTGCTGCTGATCGCCGGGATCATCCACACGGTCCTGATGTACATCCGGCTCGGCGTGATGATGCTCCTGCTGGGCACGCTGCCGCTGGCCGCCGCCGCCTCGATGACGGACTGGGGCGCCGGCTGGTGGCGCAAGCACATCGGCTGGATGATCGCCTGGCTGCTCTACAAACCCGCGGTCGCCCTCGTACTCAACGCGGGCATGGCGATGATCAACTCGGGCAAGAACAGCGGCACCGGTGACACCAGCACCATCAACACCCGGATCGCCGGCATCGGCGTGATGCTGCTCTCCGCCGTCGCGCTGCCCGCGCTGCTGAAGCTCATCGTGCCCGCGACCGCGGCCATGGGCACCGGCAACCCCATGTCGAGCATGGGACAGGCGGGTTCCAGTCTGGCCAGCGGCGCGGTCCAGCTCGGCGGCAGCCGCGGCGGCTCCGGCGGCGGTGCGCAGGTGGGTCCGAGCGGCGCGACCGGGTCCGGCGGCTCGGGCGGCTCGTCCGGCGCCGGTGGTTCGTCCGGCGCGGGCGGAGAAGCGGGCGCGACCGGATCGGGCGGAGCGAACGGCGCGGCCGGAGCGGGCCGGGCCGGTGCCTCGGGTGCCGGAGCGGCGGGCGGCGGCGCGAGCGGCGCGGCAGCGGCGGCCGGACCGGCGGGGGTCGCCGTCCTCGCGGCGGTGGCCGCGGCGCAGGTGGCGAGTTCCACCGTCTCCGGCGCGGTCGAGGGTGCCGACGGCGAACTGGGCCACAACAAGTGATCGCCGGGGAGAGAACGCGGTCCGGACCGGGCGCCCGGCGCGAGCGCGACCGGACGTCACCCGGGGGCGGCCCCCGTCGGTGACCGGCGGACTCCCCGTCGTCTCCCCTCCTCCTGCCTCCCCGCCCTCCCCTGAACGGCCGCCGGGCTCCCGCTCCCCCCTGGGGGCCCGGCGGTCTCCCCACCGCCGCGCCGTACCCGCGTCACTTCACGAAGGGAAACCGGACTCATGTCCACGGAAGCCGTCATCCATCCGACCTACGGAAACTGGCGCAGGCCACGGCGGCCGGGGCTCGGACCCCTCGGACTCGTCGGCACCTTCGGGGTGTTCGGCGGACTCATCGTCACCCTGCTGGCCTCGCTGATATCGCTGTACGCGGCGCTGGTCGTGTTCGTACCGGTCGTCGTGTTCCTGGTACCGCTCGCCGTCCGCACCCAGGACGGTCGCAACGTCTACCAGCTCATCACCCTGCGCATCGGATGGTGGCGCCGCAAGGCGAAGGGCGCGCACCTGTACGTCTCGGGCCCGCTGTCCGCCCGGCCCGGCGGCCGGTTCCGCCCGCCGGGCCTGCTCAACAAGGTCACCGCGACCGAGGGCCGGGACGCCTACGACCGTCCGTTCGGCGTGCTGCACCACCCGGTCCGCAACCTCTACACGATCGTCCTCGGCTGCGACCCCGACGGCGGCTCGCTCATCGATCCGGACCAGGTCGACGTCTGGGTCGCGCTGTGGGGCGAGTGGCTCGCCCGGCTGTCCCACGAACCCGGCCTGCGCGGCGCCACCGTCATCGTGGAGACCGCGCCCGACCCGGGCACCCGGCTCGCCCACGAGGTGCTGCCCCGTATCCACCCCGACGCTCCGCCCGCCGCCCGCGCGGTCATGGAGGAGGTCGTGGAGCGGTACCCGAGCGCGTCCTCCGAGATGCACACCTACATCACCCTGACCTACGGCGTCCCGCCCGGCCAGCGGCGCAAGAAGGCCGATGTGATCACCGATCTCGCCATCCGCATCCCGGGCCTGCTCAGCGGGCTCGTCGCCGCGGGCGGCGGTGCCGCCTACCCGCTGTCGGCCGAGCGGATCGCCGAGGTCGTCCGCGTCGCCTACGACCCGGCCGTCGCCGCCGACGTCCTCAACGCCCGTGCCCAGCAGGGCGGAACGGGGCTGGAGTGGGACGACGCGGGTCCCGCCGCCGCGGTCGAGACCGTGAACAGCTACCAGCACGACTCCGGCGTCTCCCGGACCTGGCTGCTGACCCTGGCGCCACGCGGCACCATCCGCTCCTCGGTGCTCCGGGGCATGCTGGAGGCCGCACCCGGCACCCGGCGCAAGCGGGTCGCGCTGGTCTACCGGCCCATCGACCCCGCCACCTCGGCGCGCATCGTCGAGGCGGACCGGCGCAGCGCCCAGTTCATGGCCTCGTCCGGCAAGGGCATGGTGCAGGCGCGCGCGGCCTCCGAGGTGCGAGCGGCGGAGCAGACCGCCGCCGAGGAGGCCTCGGGCGCCGGGCTCGTGGAGTTCTCGCTGATGCTGACGGTCACCGTCGACAGCATGGAGGAGCTGGATGACGCGAGCGTCACCGTCCGCAACCTGACCGCGGCGTCCCGGGTCCTGATGCGGCCCGCGGACCGGATGCAGGCGGCGGCGTTCAGCTGCACCCTGCCCGCCGGAATCCTCCCCTGGGAGCAGACCCTCGTCCCGCACGAACTGCAGGAGGCCCTGTGAGCCGGCGTGAGCAGAAGCGGGCCGAACGGGCGGACCGGCTGGCCGAGGAGCAGGCGCTCGGGGCGCCCGCCCCGGGCGGGACCGGCGCGTCCGAGCCCTGGGCGCGGACGTCCGGGCAAAAGGAGCGGGCCGGGGCGGCCGGCTCCGGCGGCCGGGAGGGTGGAACGGGTACGGGCCCCGGCGCGGTCCCGGCGGGCAAGGGGGCCATGCCGCCCGAGCCGTCCAGGTCCACCAGGTCCACCAGGTCCACCACGAACGGCAGCTCCGGCAACTCCGGCAAGGAGAAGACCTCGGCGAAGCCGAAGGAGTTGTTCGTCCCGCACCGCGGCTGGTACGGCGTGGGCGGTGGGCGCGTCGGCTACATGGACCCGCCCACCATGTGGCGGGCCACTACCGTGCAGGCCTGCGGCATGTGGCCGTTCGCCGCCGGTTCCGGCTCACCCATGACAGGCGTACCGCTCGGGCAGCATCTGTTCACCGGCGCCACCGTCTGCGGCGACCCGCTGAACTGGTTCACCCGGGCCCGCTACATCTCCAACCCCTCGCTGTTCATGCTCGGTATGCCGGGCCTGGGCAAGTCCACCCTCATCAACCGGATGCTGATCGGGCTCGCCGCGACCGGTGTCGTCCCCCTCGTCCTCGGCGACCTCAAGCCGGACTACGCCGACACCGTCCGCGCGCTCGGCGGCCAGGTGATCTCCATCGGCCGCGGCCGGGGCGGCATCAACGTCCTCGACCCGGGCGCCATGGGAGAGGCCGCCGCGAAGATCGGCGGCGAGGCCGGCGAGGTCCTGAAGGCCGAGGCCCACGGACGCGTGCTGAACATGGTCGCCGCCCTCATCACCATCGTCCGCGGGCGGCCCATGGACGACCACGAGCAGTCCGTGCTCTCCGCCGTGCTCCATCATCTGCGTGAACGCGCCCCCCAGGGCCGTGCGGTGCTGCTGCCCGACGTGCTGCGGGTCCTGACCGAGGGCCCGCCCCGCGTCCGCGCGGTCACCCTCGACCGGGGTGACGACGCCCGCTACCGGGACGCCGTCGACCCGCTGCACCGCTCCCTGCTCGGCATTCTCGACGGCCCGCTCGGCGACACCTTCGCCTCCGAGACGTCCACCCGGATCGACCCCGACGCGCCCGCCGTGTGCATCGACATCTCCGGCATCGGCGAGGCGGACACCCAGCTCACGGCCGCCGCGATGCTCGCCGCCTGGTCCGACGGACTCGGCACGGTGGCCGCCTCGCACGCCCTCGCGGACGCCGGACTCGCGCCCAGGCGCTGGTTCTTCACCGTCCTCGACGAGCTGTGGCGCCCGCTGCGCGCGGCCTCCGGCATCGTCGACCGCATCGACGCGCTGACCCGGCTGAACCGCTCGCTCGGCCTCGGCGACGCGAAGATCACCCACACGCTCAAGGACGCCGAGGCGCTCGGCACCGACGCCGACCGCGCCAAGGCGCGCGGCTTCGTCGAACGGGCCGGGATGGTGGTGTGCGCCGGGCTGCCGAAGACCGAGATGGAGGACCTCGGCAAGGTGGTCGGCCTGTCCCGGCGCGAGATCGAGCTCGTGTCCTCCTGGTCCTCGCCGCCCGGCTGGGGCGTCAACGGCGACAACGAGGAACCGCCGGGCCGCGGCCGGTTCCTGATCAAGGTCGGCGGCCGCCCCGGCATCCCCATCAAGGTCGCCATAACCGACGCGGAGCGCCGGCTGCACAACACCAACACCCGTTGGACGACCAACGAGGAGGCCGTCGAGCAGGCAGCCGCCCGTGCCGCCGAGCAGGTCGCGCGAGCCGCGCAGGAGGGCGTCCACGGATTCCCCGGCACTCCCGGCGGTCCCGGCGGCCTCGGCGGTCCCGGCGGTCCCGGAACCGAGGCGGCGGCCGGGCGGTGGACCGCGTGAGCGCCCCCCGTGGCGGTGGCGGCGACCTGCACGACCTGCTGCCGTGGGCCGTCGTCGCCCTCGCCGGCACCGGACTGCTGACGTTCACCCTCGCCTGGTCCGGGGGCACCCTGGGCGCCGGTCTCTCCGGAAACGGCTGGAACGCCCCGCCGTTCGCCCTGTCCACCGTCACCCGCCTGGTCTCCGACGGTCCGGGCGCGCTGTGGCCCACGGCGCCGGCCGCCGCCGTCTACGCGGGCATGCTCGGCCTGCTGACGCTCGTCGCGCTGCCCGTCGCCCTCGTCGTACGCCTCTTCATGGACCGTTCGGCCCGCCCCAAGGGCCTGGCCGGGCGGCGTGAACTCGCCGCCATGTGCCCCAAGGGCATCGAGGCCCGCGCCCGCGAACTGCGCCCCGGGCTCAAGGGCCGCGGCCAGGTGCACCCGGACGAGACCGGCAACCTCCTCGGCGACCTGGAGCCCAAGGGCCCTGAACTGCGCAGCAGTTACGAGGACGTGGAACTCGACCTCATGGCACCCAGGGCCGGCAAGTCGACCGGGATCGCCGTACCCAGGGTGCTGCGCGCCCAGGGCGCCGTCCTGCTCACCTCCAACAAGGCCGACGTGTACGCCGTCACCCGCGCCGAACGCGAGAAGGCGGGCACGGTCTGGACGTTCGACCCGCAGGGCATCGCCCACACCCCGCGGGCGATGTGGTGGAACCTCCTCGGCGAGTGCCACACCATCGAGGGCGCCCGCCGGATGTCCGGCCACTTCGTCGCGTCCGTCAACGACGACACCGCGAAGAAGGACTTCTGGATCTCGGCCGCCCAGAACACGCTCACCGCGCTCTTCCTCGCCGCCGCGCGGGGCCGGGCCCCGGTGACCGAGATCCTCGCCTGGCTCGCCGACCCCGCCGACCGCGCCCCGATCGACCTCCTGCGCCAGGTCGGACTCGTCGCGATGGCCGAGCAGTTGCAGGGCACGGTGCGGGGCGCGGTCGAGACGCGGGACGGCATCTACGAGACCGCCCGGCAGACCGTCTCCTGCCTCCTCGACCCCGAGATCCTCGCCTGGGTCACCCCTGACCCCGACCTCCCGGAGTTCCGTCCCGACCGGCACGTCCTCGGCCACGACACGCTCTACCTGCTGTCCAAGGACGGCGGCGGCTCGGCGGCGGGCGTCATCGCGGGTCTCGCCGACGCGACGATGCGGGCGGGAGTCGTCGCCGCCGAGCGCATGGGCGGGCGCCTCGACCCGCCGCTGACCGCGGTGCTCGACGAGGCGGCGAACGTGTGCCGCATCTCCGATCTCCCGGATCTCTACTCGCACTTCGGCTCGCGGGGGATCAACGTCGTGACCCTGCTCCAGAGTTACCGCCAGGGAGCCCGGGTGTGGGGCGAGGTCGGCATGGACGCGCTGTGGAGCGCGGCGACCGTCAAGCTGCTCGGCGCGGGCCTGGACGACGCCGACTTCGTCCAGAAGATCTCCACCCTGGTGGGCCAGCACGACGTCCGCACCCCGAGCGTCTCCCGCAGCAAGGACGGCACTTCGCGCTCGTACTCCTACCGCCAGGAGGCCGTCCTTCCCCCCGACCGGATCCGCGCCCTGCCCAAGGGCACCGCGCTGCTCCTCGCCACCGGGGTGCGACCCGCCCTGATCCGGCTGCGGCCCTGGTACAAGGAGCCCGGCGCCGGTGCCATCTCGGCGGCGGCGAAGGCGGAGACGGCGGCGATCACCGAACGGGCGGCGGGCCGGCTCCTGCCGGGCGTGGCGCTGGAGAAGACGTCCCCGGGAGGGGACGCCCGGCCAGCGTGACCGTGCGCAGCAGCAGTTCGGCGGGCCCGTACCGGATCCGGCCCATCAGCCGCGTACCGAGGGCCAGTTGGAGGCCGTACAGCAGCACGCAGCCCGCGACGACGACGGCCGTGCCGACCCGGTCGTAGAGCCCGAGACCGTACCCGGTGAACACCCAGGCGAGGACCAGCGACTGGGTGAGGTAGTGACTGAGTGCCAGGCGCCCGGAGGCGGCGAGCGCGTCGGCCGCCGGGCGCACGGCGCCGGTCAGCAGGAGCACTCCGCACGCGTACGACACCGTGAGGGCGGGCGCGGTCAGCAGCGACACCGCGTGCCCGACCAGGAACCACCGGCTGTCCAGGGGCCCGTTCGCACAGCACGCGGTGACCACGCCGCCGGCCAGGCCGACCGGCAGCCAGCGCAGGACCGTCCGGCGCAGCCACACCCGGTCCCGCCCGCGCCGCTCGACCAGTCCCGCCTTCGCGGCCGCGAGTCCCGCCAGGAAGGCGGCCAGCATGTCGGGGGCGTACATCAGGTTCGCGCCGAGCGCGGTCGGCAGCTCACGCAGATGCGCCCCGACCACCGACGGGAAACCGCCCCGGTAGGCGGCCACGATGTGCGCGGCCTCGGGGGCGTACCCGGCCGGGGTGACGGGTTCGGTGAGGGCGACGGTCGCCAGCCCGTAGCCGAGCAGCACGAGGGCCAGTCCCACCACCAGGCAGACCGCGACCCGCAGGGCGGCCCGGGGACCGAGGTCGCGCAGGCCGTACAGGACCAGGGCCAGAGCGGCGTACGTCATGAGGATGTCGCCGGGATAGAGCAGCACGGCGTGGACGAGACCGAGCCCGAACAGCCCGGCCGTACGCCGCAGATGCCGCACCGCGAACACCGGCCCGGCCCCTCGGGCGGCCCGCCTCTGGAGGACGAAGCTGTAGCCGAACAGGAAGGAGAAGAGCTGGTAGACGGTGGTGGTCGCGGTCACCGCCCACGCGGCCGCCCGGTCGATGTCCGAGGCGCCGGGACCGCCGCCGAACGCCGTGTAAGGGCCCGCCATCAACTGGGCGTTGACGAGCAGGATGCCGAACAGGGCGAACCCGCGCAGCGCGTCGATCTCGTGCACCCGCCCGAGGCCGCCCGGTCCGCTCCCGCCCCGGCGCACCAGGGACCCGCTCCGCCGTTCCATGGCCCCGCCCCGGATCAGGCTCACGACGAGACCACGACGCCGGTGCCGAACGCCAGGGTCGACGACAGGAACCATCCGAACGACGGCGCCAGCAGATACCGCAGCGTCCACAACCTGGCCGTGGCGGGCCGGTTCTGCGCGTAGACCACGGGCACGCTGCCGCCGACCGGCGGCAGCCCGCACAGCGGCCCCCGCCAGCCCGGGTCGAAGACCAGCCCCCGCCCCAGGTGGTCGGAGAACACCACGAGTCCGCCCCACCGCCGGTCCGCGGTCATGCGGGGCGTCACCTGTCCCATCACGCGCAGCCCGCGCACCCACAGCCGTACGGCCCCCAGCGCCGACCGTGTCGCCAGCGTCAGAAAGCCGAGGCCGGACCCCGTGCACAGCGCCAGCAGCACCAACTCCGCGCCCATACCGATCCCTTCGTCCACGAACCGCACCTGGGACGCACAACGGGTCGCGCGTCCGGCCGGTTCATACCCCCGCTTTGAACCACCGGACGCCACCGCCCCGTTGTGGTGACGACCCCGCCCCGCACACCTCATGCGACGTCTACGAAAGGAGCTTCGGCACAGATGAGACGGACTCTGCGCGCACACGGCCACCGGACGGCGGCGACCGTCACCCTGGCCCTCGCCCTGACGGCGACGGCCCCGCAGCCGGCCCGGGCCGAGCCCAGCACCCTCACCGAGGTACACGCCGAACTCAAGCGCCTCTACCACGACGCGGAGGTCGCCACCAACAAGTACGACGCCGCCGACGAGAAGGTGGGCGAGCAGGAGAAACGCGTCCACACGCTCCAGGGCCGGATCGAGGAGGCCGAGTCGAGACTGGGCCGCCTCACCTCACTGGCGGGGGCGGCGGCCCGCGCCCAGTACCGGGGCGACAGCCTGCCCGCCGAGATGCAGTTCGCCCTCTCCGACAACCCCGAACGCGCCCTGGACAACGCCTCCTTGGCCCGGCAGGCGCAGCAAGCCACCCAAGGGGTGCTGACCGCCCTGAGCGCCACCCGTAAGGACCTGGGGACCCGCACCGACGAGGCCGCGGACGAACTGAGGGATCTGCGGGCGAGCCGCCGCGCCATGGACACCGAGCGCCAGGCGATCGAGCAGCGCATCGACGAGGCGAAGAAGCTGGAGTCGCGGCTGGAGAAGAAGGAGGTCGAGCGGCTCGCCGCGCTGGAGAAGAAGGAGGCCGCCGCGGCCCAGGCGAAGTGGGTGGGCACGGGCATCCTCGCGAAGGTCGGCACCGACGCGACCCCGGCCGGGAAGAAGGCCATCGCCTTCGCCACCCGCCAGCTCGGCAAGCCGTACGTGTGGGGAGCCGAGGGCCCCGACTCCTTCGACTGCTCCGGCCTCACCTCGCAGGCCTGGCTGGCCGCGGGCCACCCCATCCCCCGTACCTCGGAGGAGCAGTGGCGACAGCTCAAGCACGTGCCCATCGAGGACATGCGCCCCGGCGACCTCATCATCTACTTCGCCGACGCCAGCCATGTCGCCCTCTACATCGGCGACGGCAAGATCATCCAGGCTCCCCGGCCCGGCCGCTGGGTGTACGTCTCCCCGGCCGCGTCGATGGAGATCCTGGGGGTGGTCCGGCCGGACGCGTGACCTTCGAGGAGGACCGGGACGAGGGGCGGACCACGGTGGTCCGCCCCTCGTCCCGCCGGGGCCGGGAGCACGCCCGGCAGCCCTGAACGGGTCCATCAGTTCCGAACGCGCCCGTCAGCCCCGGGCGGGCCGCGGTCCGGGCGGCGGCCCGAACGGGTCTACGGCGTCGACGGCGGGCACCTCCTTCGGGCGGTGCGAACCGGGCTTGCAGCCGGCGAACACACCCGACGGATCCCGCAGGTTCTGCATGATCGGGCCCAGGAAGTCCCGGTGCCAGGCGGCCGGCCCGGTCATGCCGGACTCGGAGCCGGTGTCGCTCAGTTCCCCCCAGGCGAGCCACAGCCCGTGCAGCTGGGCCACCGCCTCCGGGTGCTCCCACCAGCGCGAGCACCACAGGGACATGGAGGTGACCTCCCGGCCGTAGACCGGCAGCAGCACGTGGTGCACCCACAGGGTCAGCTGCCGCAACGTCCGGCCGTACTCCGGCGCCTCCAGGTAGAGGATGAACTTCGGCGCGGGGGGCTGTGGCGGACTCCCCTGCGGGGCCTGTGCGTCGGATTCCGGGGAAGGTTCCGGGGTCGCTGCCCGGGAGGGTTCCGGGGGCGCTGCGGTCGCCTGCTCGGCGTCAGGCGTCTGGACCGTCATGGCGCTCCTTCCTGATGCGCGGTGAGAGCCGCGTCGGACAGTGGTCGAGGAACCCGTACGAGGTCCGGGTCCCGTCCGGTCACCACAACGCACGCGTGCGGTACGGGGTTCACGGATCCGGTGGATCGCCGGTGCGGTCACCGGGTTGAACCGCTCGGACGTGCCTTCCGTTGCATCTGTCGCGGCCGCCGAAACGGCCGTGAACGGAATCGCAAAACGGAATCGCGAAAAAAGATCATCCGGCACGGCAGTTCCACGGCGCGGGCGAGTGGCACCTCACTCGCCACTCCGGCGAGGAGGACCTCACGATGGCGGGTTTCAACGAGGAGAAATTCAGGTCCGACGATGCGGACATGAGAAAGGAATTGAGGAAGTACAACCTGCACAAGGACGCGAAATTCATGGCGGCCTTCGACGGCTACATGGACCAGCTCTACAACAACGGGACATGGCTCAACCAAGGGCACAAGCCCAATGATCAGTGGTCGGGCGATGCGGCGAACAACCTGATCAACGAGTTCGACCGGATCAACGCACTGCATGTCCCGGCCAGTTGGTGGCGAGAGAACAGAAGGAAAGATAACTTCGCCACGCTGCGGGACGCGAAGGCGCAGGAGACCTTCAGCAAGAAGTACCTGTGGAGCAAGACGGAACCGTTCTACCCGGCGAAGCAGGCCGCGAAAGCCGGTGGTCTCATTCTGGAGACGTCGCCCCCCGGAAGGATCTTCAACGGAAAGAACTGCGGGTTCGAGAACTGGTCGGACGCTCCGGTACAGGCCGACCTCTGGAAGTACATGTCCAGCCACTACGTCGACGGCGCGCGGGGCCCGGTCGAGGCGGTGGTACTCGAAGGCATCGTGGCCAACAGCGTGCTGACCGCGCACGAGTGGCCCCACCTGAAGAAGCGGATCGAGGCCGGCGAGGTCTCCAACATGCACGTCAAGGTGATGGGCATCAGGGGCGATTCGCAGGACTCGTCCACGTGGTCGCTGGAGACGAAGGCGACGTTCAACATCCACTCGCAGAACTCCTTCGACCAGATTCCCGCCCCCGGCGATCCGCAGTTCGCGGACAAGCAGGGACGCTGGCGCAACCAGGAGAAGGCGCGGAACGCCAGCAAGTCCTCGTCCAGTTCGTCGAGTTCCCAGGACAGTGCTTCGAGCAAGTACTCGCTGAAGAACTTCCACGAGGCGTTCGACGACCCCAACGCGGTGATCGTCCTCTCGGACCCTGCCACGGGCAGGGCATCGGGCGCGGAAAGCCCGCACGAGCTCTCCCAGGTGCTGAGCCGTCAGCTGACCAGGGTGGACACCAACGCGTCGCTGCAAGGGGCGGACAGGGAGGCGACCAAGCAGGCGGTGCTCGGCGAACTGCGGGCCCAGGCGGCGGCATCCCATTCACTGGACGAGAAGCTCACGGCCTTCAAGGCGGAACAGCAGCGCCGGGCGAGCACCACGCAGTGGCCGGGCACGCAGGACTACGGCACCCAGCTCACGCAGGGCATGTCCAGCATAGGTCTCGGGCCCTCCGGCACCGCGGACTACTCTCCGACGTCGGCCCCTCCCGGATCCGGGGGCAGCTACTTTCCGCAAGGCGGCCAGTACGAGAAGCCGTACACCTACTCCCTCCAGCCGACGACCACGGGGCAGGGCTTCCCCGGCCAGCGGACCGAGTCGCCCGAACAGGGGAGCCCGTTCGCCTATCCGTCGTCGCCGGTCGGGAACGCCCAGTCGTACAACCCCTCGTACGACGCACGGGACCGCACACCGAGCACGGAATCGGCCTCCTCGGCGGACGGTGCTCGGCTGACGCGTACCAACAGGCACCCCAGTCCGCCGTCGGAGGCGCCGGCCCCGGTGCAGGCCAGTTCGTCGGGGCACGGAAGCAGCGGCGGAAGGAAGAAGAAGCCGGAGCCGAGCGGCATGCTGAAGTGGCTGGCGGGAGCCCCGCAGAAGAAGCATGGCACCCCCGGTAAGTAGGGACTGACCGGCTCCTCCCGGGCCCGCGGCGTGTTCGTGGCGGCGCGGACCCGGCCGCATGGCCCGCTTCGCGCGACGAAGCGGGCCATGCGGCCCTTCAGCACGGCCTTCGTGTGTCCGTCGGATTCGCCCTCGTGCGGAGGGCCGAATCGGCAGGCGTGGACTGCGGCTGCGCCGTGGGCGCCCTTCCACGCCGAAGACGCCCGCACAACAAGCCCGTACCGCCGAGGGGTTCGACGACACGACCACAGGACACCGGAATCCCTTTCGGGGACGGCCGGTTGAACCGCCGGGCGCGCCGGGTCCGTTGTTCTCCTCCGACTGGTGTCGGCATCCGGCCGACGGATACAGCCGAGAGGTTGGAGGTACGCCATGACCACAGCCCACGCGTGGCGGTCCGCGTCGCAGGGTCTGCTGGAGCGCCGCCGGTCCGCGTCCGCTGCGGACGGCTGCTACGCCCGCCGGACGGCCCCCGCGCGACCGGCCGACGGCGCCCCGCGGTTCCCCGCGAACGGCGCCCCGTGGTTCCCCGAGGCCCCGCTGCCTCCCGGTCTGCTGCCGTTGCCGAGCGGATTCGAACCGCGCGGGGCGTGACCCGCGCGCCGAACCGACGTCGTACATCCGGCATTGCGAGGTTCAGACAGGGATGAGGGGCAACCGTGACGAAAGACAACGTCGCTTCCCCGGCCGGGAGGCAGCCGGCCGGGAGGACGTCGCCCGCGCGACCGGATTCCCCCGAACTCGGGCTGGCGCGCAGCCTGCTCGCGACCGAGTACGCCCTGAGCGCCAGGCGTCCCGGCACCGACGCGCGCAGCGGTGGCACGGACGACGCCTGGGATCAACTGGCGCGAGAGCTGCGCCGCTTCATCGACACCCTCCGCGGCCGGTCCCCGTCGCGAGGGGGAGCCTCCGCGGCCGGCGGCGGGTCGCAGGCCGACGGATCATCCGGCCGGGCCGAGCCGGAATCGGCCCAGGCGATGAGGGGCGGGCCGCCCGGGCAGGCCCTCTCCACCCAGCCGACACCCTCGTCGAGGGAAGCCTTCGAAGGGACGATCAGCCGGCTTCCGCTCCCCGCGCGGCAGGCCTTCGAGGACGCGGTTCTGGCGCTGGTCAGAACCGAGGAGAAGTGGAGGACGGCGTACGACAGCTCTCCTGAGAGCATGCCGAGCGTCGCGATGTACGCCAACAACGCGTACCTGAGGGAACTGCGGCGCAACGCTCCCCCGAGCGCCGACCCGCCGCAGCGGACACGGAACCTGTCGCAGGGCGCGGTACCGCGGACGGCCACGGCCGCCGAGGCCGTGACCACCGACCGGACCCCCACCATGGCCCAGGACCGGGAGCGGTCCGAGCGCGGCCGCGCGGTCTGGGAACGCCGGGCGCCCGGTCGGCGGGGCCCGGTCGCGTCGTCGGCCACGAGTGGTTTCGACCGGCCGGTCGAGGACGGGATGAGCGACGGCCATGCCTTCCAGGCGGCCCAGCGTGCCCGGTACGCCCAGAGCACCGACGACTCCCGCAATCCGGGCCGGCATCAGCTCAGTGACGCCATCGGCCTCCAGGCAGCCCAGGAGGCGCGACTCGAACGAGTCACCGCCCTCCCCGTGAGCCCGACACCCACCCCCGTCCAGCAGGCCGGGCGGGCCGTCCGCGCGTGGAACGACACCGGCTTCAGCGACCCGGACCGGGAACCGTCGATCCTCGGCCATGACTTCCCCATGGCCGAGACCACCCCGCTGTTCGGGAGCCACGACCCCGTGCCCTTGGCTCTCCTCAGCCCCATGACGCCCATGTCCGCGCCTTCCAGTCCCGCGCTCACGGCGACGAACGCGCCGCGGCCCCTGCTCAGCGACGCGGGGCGCAGGGCCGCACTCGACTCGATCACCTCCACCCACTCGGGCTCCACCTCCCGTAGTAGCGCCTCCCGCTCAGGTTCCACCCCCGTGCCCACCTCCATGCGCACCGGACAGAACACGAACACGACCACCCCGAAGGCGCGACGGCTCTGACATCCACCCCCGGGTGAACCATCCACCCCCGTCCGTCCGTCGTGCCCGCGGCGACGATCCGATCGCCGATTCAGCGCCCGCCCGATGGAGAGGCACACGTTCCATGCGCAGACGCACCTCGTTACTCCTGGCCCTGCTCCTGGTCGTCGTCGGTGTGACCGGCACGGCCGTGGCGATCCAGCGGCATCGCTCCGGCGGCGGAGACCTCCACGGAAGACCCGCCGCCGACGTCGGCACCGCCGAGCACACCGTCACCCTCCAGAACAGGACGGCCGGCCGTATCTGGGTCGGCAGTACGGTCAACGCCGACGGTTCGACCGCGCTCACCGGCCTGCCGGTGCTGGACCCGGGCCAGTCCGCCACCCTCACCGTCCCCGAGCGCGAGGGAGCCGGTCACTGGCGTGGCACCTTCTTCGCCCGCCAGGGCTGCGGCGGCGAGGAGGGCAGTACGTTCCACTGTGCCGTCGGTGACTGCGGACCGTTCGCGGACCGCTGCTCCACGGGCGAACAGCCCACGGGGCTGGCCGAGTTCAACTTCGATCCGGCCGATTCCCTGGCACCCTGGTACGACGTCAGTTACGTCAACGCCGTCGCGGCACCCGTCACCATCACGCCCGACGGCGAGGCACCGCCGCCGAGCGGGGCGTGCGCGGTCGCGGGCTGCGCGGAGGACCTGCTGTCCGCCTGTCCGGCCGACAACCTCGTCAAGGACCCGGGCACGGGCACGCCGCTGGTGTGCGTCAACCCGGACCGGGACGCGAAGACCCCGTACAGCGACATGATCAACCAGAGGTGCCCGACCGCGTACGCCTGGTCCAAGCAGGACGCCGAGCCCGGCAACAGGGTCATGTACCAGTGCACCAGGTGTGCCGGCCTGACCGTCGCCTTCGGCACCGGCGCCGCCGCCCCGACCGACCCCGCCACCACGGCCCCGCCGGGTCCCGGGAAGCAGACCCCGGCCGCCGGCCGCAAGGGCGTCAGCCTCAACCCCGTCGACGGCGCCTCCCAGGCGCTGGCCGATTCCGGCGCGTCCTGGTACTTCAACTGGGCGTCCTCCACCGGTGCCGTGACCAAGCCGGCCGGTGTCGACTACGTCCCGATGATCTGGGGTGCCGGCTCGGTCACCGACGCCGAACTGGGCCGGGCCGCCACGGAGGGCAGGGAACTGCTCGGCTTCAACGAGCCGGACTCACCGAACCAGGCCGCCATGACTCCCGAGCGGGCGCTGGACCTGTGGCCACGGCTGGAGGCGACCGGCCTGCGGCTGGGCGCTCCCGCGGTCGCCACCGGCGCCGACGTGGCCGGCGGCTGGCTGGACCGTTTCATGCGGGGAGCCGCCCAGCGCGGTCTGCGCGTCGACTTCATCCCACTGCACTGGTACGGCGCCGACTTCGGCCCGGCGGCCGTCGACCAACTGCGCGGCTACCTCCAGGCCGTCCACGACCGCTACCACAAGCCGATCTGGCTGACCGAGTACGGCCTGATCGACTTCTCCGGGGGCACACCCCGCTATCCCGGCGAGCAGGAGCAGACCGACTTCATCAGGTCGTCGACGACGATGCTGGACGGCCTGGACTTCGTGGAGCGCTACGCGTGGTTCACGCTCTCGACCGTGACCAGCCCCACCGGCCTGTACGACGGAGCGACCGCCAACGCCGGCGGCCGCGTCTACCGCGACGCGAGCTGACCCCGGCCCGAACCGACCTCGGCCGGAACTGTCCCCGAACCGTCTTCGATCGAACCGTGCCGGGTTGAACCGGCCTCCGCCGCGGTCCGTTGTTCTGGTGAACCCGGCCGGGGCCCCGCACCCCGGAGCCCCGGCCGGACCCTGATCGAGAACACCGAGAACACCGAAGCCACCGGTCGCGCCACAGCACGCACCGAACGCACGGAACGCCCCGAAGACATCGGCATCGCGGGATCGAAGGAGAGACGTATGTCAGGCGGTCCGTCCCGGCTCGGCAGCCTCCTGGGCGCCGACGCCGGGCGGCCCGTTCTCCAGACGGCCGAGCCGCGCACGGACCTTCTCCGCGTCCGGATGATCGAACTCCACGAAGATGGCCAGGGCCTGGAGCCAGCTCTCGCGCGCGGCCTCCGGTTCCCGGGCGTCCAGACGGACGTCCCCGAGGTTGCTCAGGGTGTGGCCCTCGCCCCACCGGTTGCCGATGTCCCGGTGGGTCCTGAGCGCCTGGAGGTGGTACTCGACCGCCGCGTCGTAGTGCCCGAGACGACGGTGGACGGTGCCGAGGATGCCGAGGGTGATGCCCTCGACCCACAGGTTCCCGTTGGCGCGCAGGATGACCAGCGCCTGGTCCAGGCAGTCGACGGCCTCGCCGAACCGGCCGAGCCGCTGATAGGCGTCGCCCAGGTTGCTCAGGGCGATCCCTTCGCCCCAGGCACTCCCGATGACCCGCTCGATGGCCAGCCCGCGGCGGGTGTACTCGACAGCCTTGGCGAGCTGCCCGGTCTGGAGATAGGCGTCACCCAGATTGGACACGGCCGACCCCCTGCCGTCGTGGTCCCCGAGATCGCGGTAGGCGACCATCGCGCGGCGCAGGTAGTCGATCGTCTCGTCGAACCGGCCCGAGCTGCGCTCGGCGGCGGCCAGGTCCGCGAGCCCCTGGGCCTCACCCACACGGTCGTGGGCGGCGCGGGCGGCGGCCAGCCCCACCCGGGCGGTGTCGAGCCAGTCGTGCATGTGGCTGCGGAGGTAGAAGAAGCCCCACAGGACGGCGGGCAGCCGCCAGGCGATGCCGGGATGCCCGGACGCGGCGGCCGTGTGCACCGCGCTGACCAGGTTGCCCCGCTCCTTCTCGCACCAGCCGAGCGCGTCGTCGTACGTCGTGAACTCCAGCGGACGGCACCCGGGAGGCGGCGGATCGAGGGCGATCCGCTGTCGGCGCGGGGTGATGTGCGGGTAGGCGGCGTCGGCGGTGTGCAGGTACCAGGAGAGCAGTCGCTCCACCGCCCGGTCCCGCTCCCCCGGTGCCTCCTCGGCCCGGACGCGTTCGGCGGCGTACACGCGCAGCAGGTCGTGCAGGGTGTAGCGGCCGGGGAAGTGCTCGCTGAGCAGATGGGCGCGGGTGAGCTCGACGAGCAGGCCCCGGGCCTCCCGGGGCGGAAGCCCGGCGAGCGCGGCCGCGGCGGGCGCGGAGATGTCCGGCCCGGAGTGCAGGCTCAGCAGATGGAAGAGGCGCGCGGCCGGAGCGGACAGCGCCTTGTACGACCAGGAGAAGACGGCCCGTACGTCGGTGCTGAGGTCCTCTCCGCCCGCGAAGGCGTCGAGGCTGCCGTGGCTCTCACGGAGCTCGTCGACGATGGCACTGAGCGGGAAGCCGGGGTGCGCGGCGGCGTGGGCGGCGACGATGGACAGCGCCAGCGGCAGCCGGGCGCACCGCGTGATGATCTCGTCCACCGCCCGCGGTTCCGCCGCCGGCCGGGCGGTGCCGAGACGGCGCGCCAGGAGGTCGTACGCCTCGGCCGGCGTCAACTGGTCCAGCGTCAGCGGGTGCGCGCCCTCCGCGGCGACCAGACCGGTGAGCTGGTTGCGGCTGGTGACGATGACCAGACAGCCGGGGGAGCCGGGCAGCAGCGGACGGACCTGCTCGGTGTCGCGGGCGTTGTCGAGCAGGACGAGCACCCGGCGCTGGGCGAGCATGCTGCGGTAGAGCGCCGCCTGGGCGTCGAGACTCGCGGGAATCCGCATCGGGGGGACGCCGAGCGCGTCGAGGAAGATTCGGATGGCGTCGTCCGGCACCACCACCACGCCCGTCGGGTCGAAGCCGCGCAGGTTGACGTAGAGCTGTCCGTCCGGGAAGCGGTCGGCGATCTCGTGGGCCCAGTGCACGGCCAAGGTGGTCTTGCCTATCCCGGCCATGCCGCCGATCGCGCCGATCACCACCGAGGTCGGAGCGTCACCCGTCCCGGGCAACAGGGCGCGCACCCGGTTGAGTTCGGTTTCACGGCCGACGAACGTCGGCAGGTCGGAGGGCAGTTGAGCCGGAAGCGCCGGGTGCGTGACGACCGGCGGTGCCGGTCTCACGGACGGCTCGGGTTCGGGCGCCCGGTGCGTACGGGGCGGCACGGCGTCCCGGGGCGGCACGGCGTCCAGGGACACGTCGGCGGCCAGGATGCGGTCGTGCAGTTCCTTCAGCGGCGCGCCGGGCTCGATGCCCAGCTCGGCCACCAGGGTGCCGCGCGCCCTGCGGTAGGCGGCCAGCGCCTCGGCCTGCCGACCGGACCTGTAGAGCGCCAGCATGAGGAGTCGGCACAGCTGCTCCCGCAGCGGGTACTTCCCGGTCAACGAGACCATTTCGGCGATCACTTCGCCGTGGCGTCCGAGTTCCACGTCGACGTCCAGCCGCATCTCCAGCGCGGCCAGCCGCTGTTCGTCCAGCCGGGAGCGCTCGGACTCGGCGAGCGGTCCGGGCACTCCGGCCAGTGCCGCTCCCTGCCAGCCGCCGAGCGCGGCGTGCAGCAGACCGGCCGCCGCGGACGGATCGCCCCCGGCCCGCAGCTTCCTGGCCTCGGCGACACGCTGCTCGAACACCCCGAGGTCCAGGGCGCCTTCGGGGATCCGGAGCAGATATCCGTCACCGACCGAGACGACCACCCGGGGAGCGCCGGCGTCCCGCCCCGGCTCCAGCCCCTTGCGCAGGCGCGACACATAAGTCCGTACGACCGACACCGCGGCCGTCGGCGACTCCTCGCCCCAGACCGCGTCGAGGAGTTCGCCGAGCATGACGGGGCGCCCTCGCCGGAGCAGCAGCGCCGCCAGCACGGCCCGCTGCTGCGGGGAACCGACATCCACCTCCTGCTCACCACGCCATGCCCGGACCGGTCCCAGCACGGTGAAGCGCACGGAATTCTCGTAGGCGTTCACTCTCTGCACCCTACTGAACACCCGTGTCATATCAGGGGTGTTGGAAGTGTGGAGGAGCCCACACGTCTCTCGTGCCCCGGTCCCGCACGGCTCCGGGATTGAACCGATCCCGGACGGCGTCCGTTGCGCTACGAGAAACCGACGCGACGGGCCCGGCCGGCGCCACGCGACCGGGACGTCAGGAAGGAAGCTCCATGAGCCGGGATGAAGAGACGCCCGAACCGACCGCGGAGGGCGACCCCTCCGCGCCCACGAGGCCGACGGATCCCAGCGGGCCGGAACCGGCGGGGGATGCGACCGCGCCTGAACCACCCGAACGGGTGGCGGAGGCGGCCGAGCCCGGACCCGTGGGGAAGGTGCCCGCGCCCGGAGCCGCGGGGGAGGCGGCCGAGCCCGGAGCCCTGGGGGAGGCGGCCGAGCCGGTTCCCGGCTTCGCGGTGGTCATCTCAGGCGACGGCTCCGCCGTCATCGACGGTGAGCCCGTACCGTCGCCGGACGGACTGACGGTCGACGCCGCGATCCTCGACGTGCTGCACGGATACGCGCGGGACCGCGGCGCCACCGTGACCGCTACCGTCTCGGACCCCTCGGCGGGTTACGTGGCGTTCGTCGAGGTGGCCCCGGACGGTTCGAGCACGCTGGTGGACCAGCGGGAACAGCCGCAGCCTTCCCGGACCGCCGAGGCGCCACCGGCTCCCGCCCGGGCGCCGATGCCAGGCGCCGAGGGGTCTCCGGAACCGGTCGAGAACGAGAACCCGGCCGCGGCGCACGCGGGAACCGGCCCCGCCGGAAACGGCCCCACCGAGAGGTTCGCCGAAGGGGCGGCACCCGACGAGCGGCTCAACGAGGACGTCGACGACCTGGACTTCGACCGGGCCGAAGAAGGTCTGGACGACGAAGACGACCTCGCCGCTGCCGACGATGACCATGACCATGGCGACGACGATGACGACGATTTCGACGTCGAGGCGTACACGCTGGCGCGGCAGCGCCGGCGGGAATCCATGCCGCTGCCCCCGCCGCCCTCCCCAAGCGGGGGCAGCGACCTCGGCGGGGGTGGCGAACCCGGCGCGAGGCCCGTCCCGCAACCCGCCCCGCAACTCGTCCGAAGGAGTGGAACGCGTCAGTCGGACGACGAGTACGTGGGGCCTGGCCTGCTCCACCGGCCCCTGGTGGTCGGGCCGGTGGCCCTGGTCGCGGCCGCACTCGTGATCGTTCCGCTGGTGATCCTGGGCAGCGGCGGCTCGGACGACGGCGGGCACCAGAAACAGACCGCCCGGTCCAGCGACGAGACGAACGGACGCCCCCAGGCCGAGAAGTCGGGACCGATCTCCACCTCTTCCGCGAGCATGTCGCCGCCACCCCGTTCCTCGGCCTCGCCGTCGGCCGGGCCGAAGGAGTCCAAGGGCGCGAAGGAGTCCAAGGGGCCCAAGGGCGCCAAGGACCCGAGGAGCGGCGGAGGAGTCACCGTGACGGTCACCGCGAGGCCGCCGCAGGCCACGGTGACGGCGAAGCCCGCGCAGGACACCGCCGCCACCGCCGTGAACCGTCTCGCCCGCAACGACCCTTCGGGACGGCACATCTGCTATCGCGCCTACGTCTCCGGACAGGGCTGGCAGAAGCCCGTGTGCGACGGCACGATGGCCGGCACCTCGGGCCGGAACCGTCCGATCAAGGCCCTCAACATCGCGGTGTCCGGCGGCGGCGGCTCGGCCGCCAACGCCTTCGTCGACGACCCCGGCTCGTCCAATGGACAAGGCAAGTGGGAACCCCAGTGGACGGCGGTCATCGCCGACGGCCGGAACAACTACATCGGCAGCACGAAGAAGAACGCCCCCGCGATGTCGGGCTTCGCCATCAACATCGGCAGCGGCCGGATCTGCCAGACGGCCAAGGTCCACGGCTCCGACTGGGGCGGACAGGGCTGCGCCGACGCACGCCCCGGCTACATCTTCGGCGGCGCCCTGGAGAACGCCCGCTGGCTCGAAGCGGTGAAGTTCACGGTCTGAAGCCCGAGCACACGAACCCCCCGGTATTCCCGTGTTCACGGTCTGAAGCCCGAGCACGCGAGCCGCCGGGTACCCGCGCGCCCGAGCACTCGCCCGGTCGTTTGCCCGGATGGCCGCTCAGCGACCGCGGGTCTGCTCCCGCACCCCGCACCCCGGAACGCCACAGCCCCAGAACGCCACACCCCGAAACGCCGCCCAACCCCTTCGCCAACTCCCTTGACTCATAGCTAGGTTGCCCCCGTGATATCTCTAGCCCCGACGATCGCCGAGACCGTCGACGCCTACCGCACCTGCGAGTTCGTGACGCTGGGCCGCGACGGCGCCCCGCTCGTCTGGCCGACCGCCGCCTTCCGCCGCGACGACGGGACCCTGCTCGTCACCACGTCCCTCGCCTTCGCGCGAAAGGCCCTCAACGTCCGCCGGGACGGCCGCGTCGCACTCCTCTTCTCCGACCCCACGGCCAGCGGCCTCGACCGGCCGGAGCAGGTGTTCATCGGCGGTACGGCCGTCTGCCCCGAGGAGATCGTGGCCTCCCCGGCCGGCGACGAGGCGTACTGGTCGATGCTCTTCGACCGCCAGCCCGACAGCCGTCGCTACGTCGACGCGCCGGCCCGCTGGCTGATGGACTGGTACTACCTGCGCCTGCTGATCACCGTCACCCCGACGGACGTCCGCACCCGCCCGGCCACGGCCGCCCTCGCATCCCTCGCGGCGGACTCCCCCGCAGAGGCACCCGCGGCCCTCCGCGCCACCGCGCCCCTCGCCACGGACCCCGCGCCCGTCCTGCCCGGCGCCGACGTCCTCGCCCGGTTCCCCACGGCCGTACTCAGCGCCCGGGACGCCTCCGGAGCCCCGCTCCTGTCGCGCACCCGGACCACGCCGACCCCGGACGGCTTCCTGGTGGATCCGGCACCCGACTGCGAGATGGTCCCCGGACCGGCGGGGCTGCTCGTCCACCGCCACGACGACCGGCTGTCCGGCCTCTACAACGCCCTCGTACGGGGTGAGCTGCACACCACAGCCGACGGCCGCCGGCTGTTCCGCCCCGACCGCGTGATCGAACCCTCCGGCTCGGGCGAGCCCCGCGACATGCTGCGCACCCTGCGCACCGCCCGCCGGGACACCAAGGCGTACCTGGACAGGCGCGGCCTGACCCGCCCCCGGGTGGACTGGCCCGCCCTGAAGTCCCTCGCCACCGCCTCCGCGGCCCGCGACACCACAGCGCCCTGACCCGGGGCAGCCCTACGCCTGCCGACCGTTTCCCGGCCGGCAGGCCGACCCGCACCGCGCCTGGACCGGCATGCCGCTACGAAGCCGAATTGTCGACGATCTCGGCGATCTCCACGAACTCGACGACTGGCGCGACGCCGTACAGACCGGTCACGCGCTCGCGCAACTCGTCGGAGAAGAACTGTTCCGCCTGCTCTTTCGAGTCCCAGACATAGAAGTTGACCGCCTGCTGCTGCTTCTCGTCGAAGGTGAAGAACTTGAACCTCACGCCTGGCATGCCTTCGAACATGCCCCGGGCGTCCTCGGCCACCTTGGTTATCCGTGAGCGGTCGAAGTCGCCGGTGTAGGAGAAGGTGACGGTGGCGCCGATCATGAGAACTCCCCGTGCCGATGGGAAAATCACCTTGCCTACCTGAAAACGCTACGCCTCGCGCTCCGGCCGGCCAACTCGATCGGGACCGCTCCCGCCGCCCGCGCCAAGCACCACACCCAAGAAACGCAAAAGCCCAGCTCAGACACAGTCTGAGCTGGGCTGAAGGTGAGCCCCCTGTCGGATTCGAACCGACGACCTACGCATTACAAGTGCGTTGCTCTGGCCATCTGAGCTAAGGAGGCCTGGCGCGCGCCCGGGGTGCGGGCGGGTGTGCCCGTGCAGTCTACCCACGTCGCCGCGGGGCCCTGTCGGGAGTTTCCGCGAACTTCACCGGTGCCCGGGTGCTGACAGAACACATGAACGCCAGGTAGCGTCCTGACCCAGTTCACTCATATGGACTACACCACTATGGGCGTTTCCATAGTGGATCACCACCTTTACAACGGATCGTCCGGCACGTTCCTGCCGGTGAAGGGGGCCCATCACCATGGCCACTGTCTCGTTCGACAAGGCGACCCGGATCTACCCGGGTTCCGAGAAGCCCGCCGTCGATGCCCTGGAGATCGACATCGAGGACGGCGAGTTCCTCGTCCTCGTCGGTCCCTCCGGCTGCGGCAAGTCCACCTCGCTCCGCATGCTCGCGGGGCTCGAGGACGTGAACGGCGGCGCCATCCGCATCGGCGACCGCGACGTCACGCACCTGCCGCCCAAGGACCGGGACATCGCGATGGTGTTCCAGAACTACGCGCTGTACCCGCACATGACCGTCGCCGACAACATGGGCTTCGCGCTCAAGATCGCCGGCGTCAACAAGGCCGAGATCCGCCAGAAGGTCGAGGACGCGGCGAAGATCCTCGACCTCACCGAGTACCTCGGCCGCAAGCCGAAGGCGCTCTCCGGCGGTCAGCGCCAGCGTGTCGCCATGGGCCGCGCCATCGTGCGCGAGCCCCAGGTCTTCCTCATGGACGAGCCGCTGTCGAACCTGGACGCCAAGCTCCGCGTCTCCACCCGTACGCAGATCGCCTCGCTCCAGCGCCGTCTCGGCATCACCACGGTGTACGTCACCCACGACCAGGTCGAGGCCATGACCATGGGCGACCGGGTGGCCGTGCTCAAGGACGGTCTGCTCCAGCAGGTCGACTCGCCGCGCAACATGTACGACCGCCCGACCAACCTCTTCGTCGCCGGCTTCATCGGCTCCCCGGCCATGAACCTGATCGAGGTCCCGATCACCGACGGCGGCGTGAAGTTCGGCAACAGCGTCGTCCCGGTCAACCGCGAGGCCCTGAAGGCCGCCTCCGACAAGGGCGACCGCACGGTCACCGTCGGTGTCCGCCCGGAGCACTTCGACGTCGTCGAGCACAACGGCGAGGCCGCCAAGTCGCTCACCAAGGACACCGAGGACGCCCCGGCCGGCCTGGCCGTCTCGGTGAACGTCGTCGAGGAGCTCGGCGCCGACGGCTACGTCTACGGCTCCGCCAAGGTCGGCGACGACCTCAAGGACCTCGTCGTCCGCGTCAGCGGCCGCTCGGTCCCGGACAAGGGCGCCACGCTGCACGTCGTGCCCCGTCCGGGCGAGATCCACGTGTTCTCCACCTCGACGGGCGAGCGCCTGTCCGACTGACGTCCGCGTCATCCGGACGGAGATCCACACACCCCTAGGGGTTGAATTCACCCAAGTTGACGAAGAGGGCCCCGCAGCAGGCTGCGGGGCCCTCTTCGTTGTCGACAAATACCCCGGCAGACCGGGCATTTCGATATCTGTACGTCAACTCAGTACCCAGAAAACACCGTTTCCCCATCCCCCGAACCGGTGACTAAATGTCGCCAAATCATCACCCCGCGCTACCCTCACTCGCGTGAAGCACTCCACCACTAACCAACAGACCCGGCGTGGCCGTGGCCCCGCCCGCCGGATCGGCCGCACCCTCGCCCTCGTTCTGCCTGTCGTCCTGGTGCTCTCCGGGACTCTCGCGGTCACCCGAGTCAACTGGTCGGGGAACCCCTCGAGCTCGGTGCTCACCGCGTCCTCCGAAGACGTCTCGACGCGAGCCGTCACCCGTGCCCCGCAGGACGTCCTGCGCGACAAGCTTCTCCTGGAGCTCCAGGACAAGAACCCGGGCGTGGCCCTCACCCACCTTCAGGAGGCGGTGAACGGCCGTCCGTCGCTCGCGAAGCACTGCGTCTCCATCGCCCGAGCCCTGGGCCGCGCCGCGGTCCGCGCGTACGGCCCGACCCGCGCCCAGTCCTTCGCCCGGCCCGTCTGCGACACCGCGTTCGCCTCGGGGGTCGCGGCCACCCATTTCTGAGGTCCGCGCCCCCGGGCCGACGCCCCTCGGAGACCGCGGCCGCTCCGAGGGGCACAGTCCCGCTCGGCCGCCCACCAGCCCGCGCCTCCGCGCGTCTCCCGATGCGCCACCTCGTGCGTCATCCGGTCCACGGCAGGGCGAACCAGCGGATTCCGGGCCGTCCGGTAACAGCTGGTTAAGGAACGGTTGCCGCAGAAAGCCGCGCCCGGGGCGCCACGTACAGTTCGGGCATGACCGATCCGAACGCCGCGTCGCGTCCCGTACAAGCCGTCGTCCTGGCCGGCGGCCAGGGCTCCCGGCTGCGCCCCTACACCGACGACCGGCCCAAGCCGATGGTCGAGATCCCCGGCACCGGGACACCGATCATCGGCCACCAGCTGACCTGGCTGGCCGAAGAGGGCGTGACCGACGTCGTCGTCTCCTGCGGTCACCTCGCCGACGTCCTGCAGAAGTGGCTGGACTCGGCCGACCTCCCGCTCGACGTCACGACGGTCGTCGAGACGGAGCCTCTCGGCCGCGGCGGCGGCCTCAAGTACGCCGCCGCGCACCTCCCGCACCCCGACCGGCCCTGGTACGCGACGAACGGTGACATCTGGACCCGTTTCTCGCTGCGCGACATGGCGGACTTCCACGCCGAGCGCGACGCGGTCGCGACACTCGCGCTGGCCCGTCCCCGTATCCCGTGGGGCGCCGTCCAGACGGACGGGTTCGGTCACATCACGGACTTCATCGAGGCCCCGCCCTCCACGTTCGAGATCAACGCGGGCGTCTACGTCTTCTCCCCCGAGTTCACCGAGATGCTCCCCGAGCGCGGCGACCACGAGCGCACCACCTTCCCCCGCCTGGCCCGCGAACGCCGGCTGTCCGGCTTCCCGATCCCCCAGGGGGCCTACTGGCGCGCCATCGACACCGCCAAGGACCTCACGGAGGCGGCGAAGGAGCTCGCGGCCCTGGGCCGCTAGAGCGCCGTCGGAACCACGAGAACCGCCAGAACCGTCACAGCCGTCCGAGCCGTCCGAGCCGTCCGAGCCGCCAGGGTCGTCCGAGTCGTCAGGGGCGTCAGAACCGCGGCAACCCACGCGGCCCTCAGAACCGGCACACCGCAGAGCCCATAGGCGTCCTGGAAGCGCAGGAGGCCGTCCCCGGACCGCCGGGGCCCCCGGGAGCCGTCCACGCGTGACGACAGGGCCCCGCACGTTCGCGTGCGGGGCCCTGTCGTCGTACGGCGGTGCCGGGGGCGTCAGCCCAGCAGGCCGCCCACCAGGCCCGGCTGGCCCGTGGACGAACTCCCGCCGGTGGAGGTGCCGTTCGCGGCGCCCGTACCGCCGGTGCCACCGCTGCCGCCGCTGCTGCCGCTGCCGCTGCCGCCGGTCGACGAGCCGCCGCTGCTGCTGGGGCCCGCGCTGGTGCTCGGGGCCTGACCGACCGGCGCGGAGTGCTGGGGCGGGGCCTGGCCGCTGCCCTGGGTCTGGCTGGGCTGCCCGGCGCCGGAACGGCCGGTCTCCTGGGTCGCGCCCGGCGTACTGGCCGTCGCCGACGGAGGCGCGGAGCTGCTGCGGCTGGGTGCCGCGGAGGCCGAGGGGGTGGCCCGCTGGTGCCGCTTGCCGGGCGTCTCGGGGAGCGGGGAGCCGGGCAGTTCGTTGCGCGGGGCCTCGCCGGGACCGGGGACGACGATCCGGCTGGAGTCGCGGACGGCGCCGCCGAGGAGCGATCCGACGAGCAGGGTGAGTCCGGCGACGACGGCCGTGAGCAGCGCGCCGCGGCGCAGCACCCGTGCGCGCAGGTCCCAGATGTCCGCGCGCGGCCCGAGTGTCCGCCAGGCCTCACCCGACAGCCGCCCGTCCGCGGAGTAGACCGGGGCACCCGCGATGATCAGCGGCGACCAGGCGGCGAGGTAGATGATGTCGGGCGCGTCGTAGGCGGGCACCGTCTTCCAGCTGACCGTGACGATGAGCGCCGCCGACAGGGTCGCGCCGACGACCGCGGCCACCCGCTGCCACAGCCCGAGGACGGTCAGGACGCCGACGATCACCTGGAAGAAGGCGATGACGAGCCCGGAGCCGACCGGGTGCTGGAGCGCGAACTGGCGCAACGGTTCGGCGACTTCCCACGGGTGCAGGGTGTTGAGCCACTTCACCATGGAGCCGCGCTTGCCGCCGTCGAAGTAGACGGGGTCGCAGAGTTTGCCCATGCCCGCGTAGATGGAGATGAACCCGAGGAAGACGCGCAGCGGGAGCAGTACGACGCCGAGGTTCATCCGGCGGCCCGGGTGATAGGCGTGCCGGACCGGCTCGGAACCGCCCCGCCTGACGGGAGCGTCGTCCGGCGCCCCGTCGAAGCCGTCGTCCTCGAAGCCGTCGCCCCCGAAGTCGCCGTCCCCGTAAGCCTGTTCGTCGTAGGCGCTGCCCGCGCCGCGCATCTGCGGCAGCAGTCGCCGCTCCTGGCCGACAGGGGTTCGCTGACTGCCGACGAACGGTGTCTCGACCGTGTCGACGGTCAGATCGCCTGCGTAGCCCGGCTGTTCGCCGATGCGCGGGATGACCTGCGTCGAACCGCCTTCGGCCGTCGGCCCGGCGGAGCCGTGGGTCATGCCCGCGCTCCGTACGGCCTGGAGCAGGCGGTGGGCGCCGGTGTCGTCCGGCGCGGACTTCCCGCTCCAGACGACGGGGGCGCGGCGGCGGGCCCCGCCGGCCGGACCGGCCCCGCCCGCTCTGCCGGGCGCACCGGCGCCGGGGGAGCCCAAGTGCCGTGCGATACGCGGGGACTGGCCTCGCGAGGCGCTCGCAAGCTGAACGCGGAAGCTCGCATGATTGACGATGACCTGCGCCGGATCGCTCGGCACCTTCACCATGCTCAGCGCGGGAACGTCGTCGAATCCCGACGAGCGGTCCCCCGTGGGTGTGCGGGGTGTTCTGGTGTCCACACTCATCTAACCGAGTGACGTGTGGTTAGGACACTGCTTTGACCGCGCCGAACTGTCCGGACCGCGTCAAGATCATTCAGAACATCCCGATTGCCCCACGGGGGTGACCGCCTGGACGTTTGTTCAGGCGCGTCGGCGTGCCGCCTCGTACAGCACAACTCCCGCCGCGACACCGGCGTTCAGCGACTCCGCGCCACCGGGCATCGGGATCCGTACCCGGAAGTCGCAGGTCTCGCCGACGAGTCGGGACAGGCCCTTGCCCTCACTGCCTACGACGATGACGACGGGGCCGCCCAGCGCCTCCAGTTCACCGACCTCGACCTCGCCGTCGGCGGCCAGGCCGACCACCACGAGGCCGGCCTTCTTGTACGCCTCCAGGGCCCGCGTCAGGTTGGACGCGCGCGCGACGGGAATACGCGCGGCGGCGCCGGCCGACGTCTTCCAGGCGCCGGCGGTCATGCCGGCCGCGCGCCGCTCGGGCACGACGACGCCGTGGCCGCCGAAGGCGGAGGCGGAACGGACGACCGCGCCGAGGTTGCGCGGGTCGGTCACCCCGTCGAGGGCGACGATCAGCGGGTCCTGCCCCTCGTCGTACGCGGCGGCGGCGAGGTCCTCGGGGTGCGCGTACTCGTACGGCGGGACCTGGAGGACGAGACCCTGGTGGTTGAGCCCGTTGGTCATGCGGTCGAGCTCGGGACGCGGGGCCTCCATCAGGTGGATGCCGCCGCGCTCGGCGACGAGCTGGAGCGCCTCGCGGACGCGCTCGTCGTTGTCGATGAACTGCTGGACGTAGAGCGTCATCGCGGGGACGCCCTCGCGCAGCGCCTCGACGACGGAGTTGCGCCCGACGACCATCTCGGACGTGCCCTTGCCGCCGCGGCCCTTGGGGTGGGCGGGGCGGCGGACGATCTGCTTCGCCTTGGCGTTGGCGACGCGGTTCTTCTTGTGGCCCTTGCGCGCCTCGGCGGGCGGGGTCGGACCCTTGCCTTCCAGGCCCCGGCGTCGCTGGCCGCCACTGCCGACCTGCGCGCCCTTCTTGCCGGACATGCGGCGGTTGTTAGCAGCCATGACCTACCTGTCTGTGTGAGGCGTGCGTGCGTACGTATATGAAGTGTGCCGCCCGGAGGTCCGGGCGGCACAATCGATCAAGGCCGACCGTGGTCGGCCGGGTCCGCCGGAGCGGGTGCTCAGCGCGGTCCGAGGGTCCAGCGCGGCCCCTGCGGGCCGTCCTCGATGACCAGGCCGGACTGGTTGAGCTGGTCACGGATGGCGTCCGCGGTGGCCCAGTCCTTGCGGGTGCGGGCGCCCTCGCGCTGGTCGAGGACCATCCGGACGAGGGTGTCGACGACGCCGTGGAGGTCCTCGCCGCGGTCGCTCTCGTCGGCCCACTGCGGGTCGAGCGGGTCGAGCCCGAGGACGCCGAGCATGGCCCGAACCTCGGCGAGGCGGGCGACGGCGGCTTCCTTGTCGTCGGCGGCCAGTGCGGAGTTCCCCTGGCGGACCGTCGTGTGCACGATGGCGAGGGCCTGCGGAACGCCCAGGTCGTCGTCCATCGCCTCGGCGAACGCGGGCGGTACCTCGGCGGACGGCTCGACGACGCCCCCCGCCTTCTCGACCACCCGCTGCACGAAGCCCTCGATCCGCGCGAACGCCGACTCGGACTCGCGCAGGGCCTCTTCGCTGTACTCGATCATCGAGCGGTAGTGCGGGGTGCCGAGGTAGTAGCGCAGCACGATGGGGCGCCACGCCTTGACCATCTCGGAGACGAGCACCGAGTTCCCGAGGGACTTCGACATCTTCTCGCCGCTCATGGTGACCCAGGCGTTGTGCACCCAGTACTCCGCGAACTCGTCGCCGAAGGCCTTGGCCTGCGCGATCTCGTTCTCGTGGTGCGGGAAGATCAGGTCGATGCCGCCGCCGTGGATGTCGAAGGCGCTGCCCAGGTACTTGTGGGCCATGGCCGAGCACTCCAGGTGCCAGCCCGGACGGCCCCGGCCCCAGGGCGTCTCCCAGCTCGGCTCACCCGGCTTCACGGCCTTCCACATGGCGAAGTCACGCTGGTCGCGCTTGCCGGTCTCGCCCTCGCCCGACGGCTGGAGCAGATTGTCCAGTTCCTGGTTGGAGAGCTGGAGATAGCCGTCGTACGACCGCACGTCGAAGTAGACGTTCCCGTCGGCCGCGTACGCGTGACCGCGCTCGATGAGCCCGCGCATCATCTCGATCATCTCGGGGATGTGGCCGGTGGCACGCGGTTCGTACGTGGGCGGCAGGCAGCCGAGCGCGTCGTAACCGTCGTTGAAGGCGCGCTCGTTGTCGTAGCCGATGGACCACCAGGGGCGGCCCTGCTCGGCCGACTTGGTGATGATCTTGTCGTCGATGTCCGTGACGTTCCTGATGAACGTCACGTCGTAGCCGCGGTACTCGAACCAGCGGCGCATGATGTCGAAGTTGAGACCCGAGCGGATGTGCCCGATGTGCGGTGCGGCCTGCACGGTGGCGCCACAGAGGTAGATCGAGACACAACCCGGCACGAGCGGGGCGAAGTCACGGATCTGCCGGGCGCTGGTGTCGTACAGGCGAATGGTCACCACTCCAGGGTAGTGGGCCCCGGGTAGTGCCCCGCGACCCCTTCCCCCGCAAGGCCATGTATTCGTGACATACGGGGGACGGAACCGGACGGGCGGACAACCCCGGCGTCCCTCCTGCCTCAGCCCGCGCGGACCACCAGCGCCGTGGCGACCGCCATCAGGCCCTCGTCGCGGCCCGGGAAACCGAGCCCGTCCGTCGTGGCGCCCGACACCGACACCGGTGCCCCCACCGCGTCCGAAAGGATCTTCTGGGCCTCGTCCCGCCGCTTGCCGATCTTCGGGCGGGGTCCGACGACCTGGACGGCGACGTTGCCGACGACGAAGCCGGCCTCGCGGACGATCCGCGCCGCCTCCGTCAGCAGCACGACCCCCGACGCGCCGGACCACTCCGGGCGCCCGGTGCCGAAGTGGGCCCCGAGGTCACCGAGGCCCGCGGCGGAGAAGAGCGCGTTGCACGCGGCGTGCGCGACGACATCCGCGTCGGAGTGCCCGGCGAGTCCGGGCCCCTCCCCCTCCCACTTCAGGCCGGCGCACCACAGCTCCCGCCCTTCCTCGAAGGCGTGGATGTCGGTACCGATCCCGACGAGGGGGATCACCGGACTCTCAGAACCCATCGTTCAGCCTCCGCCGCGCGAGAACCGCCTCCGCCAGCACCAGGTCCAGCGGGCGCGTCACCTTGAACGCCTCCTCGTGGCCGGGCACCACCACGACCGGGACGCCGAGCCGCTCGGCCATGCTCGCGTCGTCGGTCACGTCGCCGGTGACCATCTCGTGGGCCCGCAGCAGCGTCCGGCGGTCGAAGCCCTGCGGCGTCTGCACGGCACGCAGCCGAGCCCGCTCGGGGGTCGCCACGACCGGCTCGGGCTCCCCGGCGACGGCCGCGGGCTCGACCTCCTTGACGGTGTCGGCGAGCGGCAGCGCCGGTACGACGGCGAGAGCGCCCTCCCGTACGGCCTCGATGACGGCGTCCACGGTGTCGACGGGCACGAGCGGCCGGGCCGCGTCGTGCACGAGGACGATGTCGACGTCGGGCGGCAGCACGTCGAGCCCGTACTTCACGGACTCCTGGCGGCTGTCACCGCCCGGGACGACGACGAAGTCGGTGCGGTCGGGCAGCGCGTGCGCGTCGAGCAGCGTCTTCACCTCGGCGGTGCCGTCCGGCGGAGCCACCACGACGACCAGGGAGACGGCGCGCGAGGCGGCCATCGCGCGGACCGCGTGGATGAGCATGGGCGTGCCGTTCAGCGCGCGGAGCGCTTTGGGGGCGCCCGGACCGAGGCGCACACCTCGTCCGGCGGCCGGAATCACGGCGGCGGTGCGGGCTTCCGGCTGCGAAGGGAGCGAAACGTCAGACATCGGTTCCTGTCAGGTTTGTGTGCTCGACCCGGGTGGGTATGGCCTGGGGGTACCCCCTGCTCGGAGAGCTGGGGGAGCACCGGGCGCGACGCCTTGACCGGACCCTTCCGTGACATCCGGTCGAGTCGAGGGCCCGGGTCGGCACCCCAAGTATCGGATACGCCGGTATACCGCGGGAATGCCGATGCCGGGTGAACGTCCGGTTCCACCGAATGGGCGCGGGTACGAACATGCCGCAGCGCCCGGCGACAGCAATTGCGTCATCGGGCACCGCGGCATTTCATTGCGCTGCTGCGCGGGCTTGGGCGTACGTCAAGACGGCTGGCGTCTCGGCGACTGAGCCGGCGTCAGGACGCGAGAACCTCGTCGAGCAGGGCCTCGGCCTTGTCCTCGTTGGTGTTCTCCGCGAGGGCGAGCTCGCTCACCAGAATCTGGCGCGCCTTGGCGAGCATGCGCTTCTCACCTGCGGAGAGTCCGCGCTCGCGCTCACGACGCCACAGGTCACGCACGACTTCCGCGACCTTGATGACATCGCCGGAGGCGAGCTTCTCCAGATTTGCCTTGTAGCGACGCGACCAGTTCGTGGGCTCCTCGGCGTACGGCGCGCGCAGCACCTCGAAGACCCGGTCCAGCCCGTCCTGACCGACCACATCACGTACGCCGACGAACTCCGCATTGTCCGCTGGCACACGTACCGTCAGGTCACCCTGGGCGACCTTCAGCACCAAGTAGGTCTTGTCCACGCCTTTGATCTGGCGAGTTTCGATGGCCTCGATCAGCGCGGCCCCGTGATGGGGATAGACCACGGTGTCGCCAACCTTGAACGTCATGTGACAGGTACCCCTTCCGTGGCTATCCAGAGTAACACGGAAACGGCGTCTTCTGAATGGCGTTTTCGCAGGTCAGGGCATATCTCGGGGCTTGACAACCGCAACAGGAACGTGCTGCGAGGGGCGAGCGGAAGAGGGTATTCGCAGGTCGGAGCGGCTGTCCATGCGGAGTGAAACGCGTACGTTACACACACCCGGAGGCCGTGACCAGGCTCCGAACATCCCGTTTTGTCCGGCACCAAGAGCGCGACTTCCGCTACTCCGTTCGATGGGCGGAGCCGAGTACGAGACGAATCCGGAATTGATCAAGGGGTTCGATGATCACGTACTCATCGGCCCTCGATGACCCCGTGATCCATTTTTCGGAGAGCCGGGCATTCATTCCACGAAATGCGCAACCTAAGTCGGCGGAACTTATGTGAATGGCGGACGAGCGCGCGATCAAAGTAGCCGACGCGCCGGATGGGCGGAGGGTGAACAACGGGGCGCACACCCGGCGCACCGGAGCCCATGGGCGCATGCGTACCGGAGCCCGCGGACACCCGCGCACCGGAGCTCGTGGGCGCACGCGCGCCAGTGGCCGTGGGCCCGCGCGCCGATCGGCCCGTACGCGTGTCCCGATCGCCGCCCTCGGCCCGCCACCGGCCCCCGGACCCCCCTCGTTCACCCCTCGGACGGGCAAAGTCGGCGGCTTGGGGAGGGTCGGGTGCGATCGCGCGGGAACGGATCGGTAACCTAAGGCCGCTGACAGACCCTTAGGACGGCTTTACACAGAAGCCGCCCTGCTTCGCCCACGTTCAAGGAGTTGCCGCCGCCGTGAGCAGCAGCCTTCGACGCGGCACTCCCGCCGCCGCCGTCATCGCGTTCTCGATCGCCTCACTCGCCGCGTGCGGTGCCGGCAGCGACGCCCAGACGTTGGAGGTCAAGCCGGACAACGCGGCCACCTCCGTGGGCGACATCAAGGTCCAGAACGCGCTCGTCATCACCCAGCCCGATGTGAAGGCCACCGGTCCGGCGGTGATCTCCGCGACGCTGTTCAACAACGGCACCACCGCGCAGACCCTGGACTCGATCAACGTCGAGGGCGAGGGCACCGCCCAGATCACGCCCGCCGGCGGCAAGGGCAAGCTGACCGTCCCGGCCGGCGGCTCGATCGTCCTCGGCGGCAAGGGCAACGCCTCCGCGGCCCTGTCCAGCCCCTCCGGAACCGTCCTGAACGGCAGCGTCCAGAAGGTCACGTTCGCCTTCAGCAAGACCGGTGACGTGAGCCTGAGCGCCTACGTCGTCCCGGCCGCGAGCTACTTCTCCAAGTGGGGCCCGAGCGACATCCCGGCGGCGCCGACCGCGTCCGCCACCCCGGCCACCTCGCCGTCCGGGTCGGCCACGGGCTCACCGTCCGCGTCCACGTCGGGCAAGCCCGGCACCTCCGCGTCGTCGAGCGCCACGGCCACCGCGTCCGCCTCGCAGTGAGCTGAGGCCGGGCGCGACACCGGGCCCGGCCCACGCGTCCGGGCCCGCACCGGGCGCGTGCACGCTCGCAGCAGTCCCGTACGACTCGCGCGGCACTTCCCGTACGACGAAGGGCGGGACCCCTCTCCAGGGGTCCCGCCCTTCGTCGTACGCACCACACGCACGGTGAGGTGGGGCCGGTTTACGGCTCGAACTTGTAGCCGAGACCGCGCACCGTCACCAGGTACCGGGGCGCGCCCGGGTCCGGCTCGATCTTCGCGCGCAGGCGCTTGACGTGGACGTCGAGGGTCTTGGTGTCACCGACGTAGTCGGCACCCCAGACCCGGTCGATGAGCTGCATCCGGGTCAGCACACGGCCCGCGTTGCGCAGCAGCATCTCCAGGAGGTCGAACTCCTTCAGCGGGAGGTCGACCTTGCCGCCGGAGACGGTGACCACGTGCCGGTCGACGTCCATCCGGACGGGACCGGCCTCCAGCGCCGCCGGGGCGACCTCCTCCGGCTCCCCACGGCGGCGCAGGACGGCCCGGATACGGGCGACCAGCTCCCGGGAGGAGAAGGGCTTGGTGACGTAGTCGTCGGCTCCTATTTCGAGCCCGACCACCTTGTCGATCTCGCTGTCCTTGGCGGTGACCATGATCACCGGCACGTTGGAGCGGCCGCGGAGCTGGCGGCACACTTCGGTGCCGGGCAGCCCCGGCAGCATCAGGTCGAGGAGAACGAGGTCGGCGCCGTTGCGCTCGAACTCGTCGAGTCCGTCGGGCCCGGTGGTCGCGATGGCGACCTCGAAGCCCTCCTTGCGGAGCATGTACGACAGGGCGTCGGAGAAGGACTCCTCGTCCTCGACGACGAGCACACGGGTCACGGAAGGACCTCCGGGGCAGGAAGCGGTTCGTACGGGGATGTGACGGTGGTCGTCCCGTCGGGCTGCCCGGTCTCGTCCTCTTCGTCGAGTCCGGGCATGTGGTGATCGGTCACGCGGTCGCGGGCCGCACTCGCCTCCGGCAGCCGCAGGGTGAACGTGGAGCCCTGACCCTCGGAGCTCCACACCGTGACCTCCCCGCCGTGCGAGGCGGCCACGTGCTTGACGATCGCCAGCCCGAGGCCCGTGCCGCCGGTGGCACGGGAGCGGGCCGGGTCGACTCGGTAGAAGCGCTCGAAGACGCGCTCCTTGTCCTTCTCCGAGATGCCGATGCCCTGGTCGGTCACGGCGATCTCGATGTGTTCCCCGCCGGGCGCGGTCACCCGGCGGGCGGCTATGCCGACGCGGGTGCGGGCGGGCGAGTAGTTGACGGCGTTCTCGACGAGGTTGCCGAGGGCCGCGGCGAGCTGGCCCCGGTTGCCCCACAGGCTCAGGTCGGCGGTGCCGCCGGCGGCCATGGTGATCTGTTTCGCGCCGGCCTGGTGGCGGCAGCGGTCGATCGCCTCGGCGACCAGCTCGTCGACGCGGACCGGCTCGGCGTCCTCCAGGGGGTCGTCGTTCTGCACCCTCGACAGGTCGATGAGCTCCTGGACGAGGTTGGTGAGCCGGGTGGCCTCTATCTGCATCCGCCCGGCGAAACGCTCGACGGCCTCCGGATCGTCCGAAGCGTCCATGACAGCCTCGGAGAGCAGGGAGAGCGCCCCGACGGGAGTCTTGAGCTCATGGCTCACGTTCGCGACGAAATCCCGCCGTACGGCTTCGATGCGGCGCGCCTCCGTCAGGTCCTCGACGAGAAGGAGGACCAGGCGCGATCCGAGGGGAGCCACCCGCGCGGAGACCGCGAGGGCCTCACCCCTCCCCGTGCCCCTTCTGGGCAGGTCCAGCTCCACCTGACGTATCTCCCCGTCACGACGGGTGTCACGCGCCATGTTGATCATCGGTTCGACGGCGAGTTTCCCGCCGCGCACCAGTCCGAGGGCATAAGCCGCCGAGCTGGCCTTGACCACGGCGTCCGCTTCGTCGAGTACGACCGCCGAGGACCTGAGAACCGACAGCACGGTGTCGACACCGGGCGGAAGGACCGCGTCCGTGTGCAGAGAAGTGCGGGTCGGGCGTTTCTGGTCGCGCTCGCTCCAGCGGAACGCCAGCATGGCGATGACACCGGTCAGTACTCCGGCGATCGCTGCCGCTGCGGCGACCGCCGCGTTCACGTCCATGCACCCAGGTTAGGCATGCCGTCGCTCCTGGCCACAGCCATCCGGGTGCGAGCTCGAACACTCGTCGCCCAGAGTTCACCCAGGAGCCAGTGTTGATTCACTTGAGGTGCCGGAAACGGACGCGTACGGGTCCGAACGTGGGAGCGTGGGGTTCTCGGGTCCCTCCGGCCGCCGGGCGGTGGCCGGAACAGCACGGTCCCGGACCCCGGACCCCCGAAGCTGACGTACGAGAGGGACAACCACATGCGTGACGCGTATCACGAGGAACTTGACTCGATCGGCGACGGCCTGGTCGAGATGGCCCGGCTCGTCGGGTCGGCGATCGGGCGCGCCACGACGGCGATCCTCGACTCCGATCTGAAGCTGGCCGAGAGCGTGATCGCTGCCGACCAGAAGGTCGACGATCTCCAGCACGAGCTGGAGGCCCGCGCGATAGCCCTGCTGGCCCGCCAGCAGCCGGTGGCGACGGATCTCCGTATCGTCGTCACCTCGCTGCGGATGTCGGCCGACCTGGAGCGCTCCGGCGACCTGGCCCAGCACGTGGCCAAGCTGGCCCGGCTCCGTTTCCCCGACCGCGCCATCCCGCACGACCTGCACGCCACGATCCTGGAGATGGGCCAGCTCGCCCAGCGCCTGATGGCCAAGGCGGCCGAGGTCATCATCACCAAGGACGTCGACCTGGCGATGCAGCTGGAGCAGGACGACGACGAGATGGACCTCCTGCACCGCACGCTCTTCCAGCACCTGCTGGACGACAAGTGGAAGCACGGCATCGAGACCGCCGTCGACGTCACCCTCCTCGGCCGCTACTACGAGCGCTTCGCCGACCACGCCGTCTCGGTCGCCAAGCGCGTCGTCTACCTGGTCACGGGCGAACACGCCGACGAGCTCCAGTCGGACATCCAGCCGGTCACGGGGGTGGAGGGCGCGTAGCCCTCTCGGGGCGGACGCGACCTGCGGGCCCAGCAGTTCCCGGTCGGGGACGGCTGGGCCCCGCTCTTTCCCGGGGCGGCCGAGGGCAGCACGCCCTGCTCCTGGTCCGCCCCGCGTGGGATTCCCGCTCCGGGCGCGCGAGACGCCTCAGTGCGCCGTTGATGCGCCCGCCAGGCTGGGCATGAGATGGGCGACAGGAGCTGTGCGGCGCGGTGTGCGCGGCACGCCTCCGTGCCTGAAGGAGGGACCCATGGCCGAATCTCCCAGCACGCCCGATCCGACGCAGGACCGTGACACCCAACAGCCCGCCGAGATCAAAAGCCTCCCTTTGTTCGGCGCCTGCGGCTGCGGCTCCGGCTGCGGCTGCGGCTGCCAGTCGGGCAACCCCTGCCAGTGCGGCTGACCGCTCACCTACGTCCAGTACGTCCAGAAGGGCCCCGTCGTCGTGACGGGGCCCTTCGCCCTTGAACGGGTCGGGCGCACGGGTCGGAGGCGCGCCCCCGACCGGATCCACGCGCCCCGGACGGGATCATCGGGATCCACCGGATCTAGCGGAGGGCGACGCTGTCGCCGGAAGCGGTCGCACCGCTGGTGGTGCCGGTGCCGGCGAACTTCCAGCGCCAGGTGCCGGAAGAGTTCGCGGTGACCGTCGTCCTGAGCTTGCCGCTGCTGTCCGTGCTCACGGTCTTGACCGTGCCGTACGTCGAGGAGCCGGACTTCTTGAACTGGAGCGCCACCGGCTGGCCGCCGTACCCCGCGTACACGTTGGTGTCCCAGCTCGCCCGGGTCAGCGTCCCGGTGACGGTGAGGGTGTGGCCCTTGACGACGGGCTCGGGCGAGGCCTGCGCGGCCGCCAACTCGGCGTACCGTTTGATCTTCACCGGAGCGCCGGTCTGGAGTTCGTAGAAGTCCCCGTCCATGGCGGCGGCCTCCGCGGTGAATTGCCAGGTCCCGGCCGAGCTGTTCTTGAGGTCGTAGTAGTCGGTGCCGTGAGGGTCCAGGCTGTACTTGAAGACGCACTTCCTCGTCGTCGACGAGGGCTTCGTGCAGGCGGCGGAGCCGGCGTGGATGACCCGGCTGTCGGGGCTCACCAGCTTGGCTCCGTAGATGTCCTTGATCCCGGACCCGTCCTTGGCGGTGGCCGTGACCGTCATCGTCTGGGTCGCGCTGACGCCGACGTCGACGGTGGTCCTGCTGAAGGCCAGCGAGGTGAAGGCGGTGTCACCCTTCCTCGTGTCCGCGTGCGCCGCGGGAGTCAGGAACGACAGCAGCGCGAAGGTGCCGACGGCAGCGGCCGCGGCGGTACGTATACGCATCTCTCTCCAGAAACTCGGAGCGCCAGTACCTGTCCGAGGTCGCGGTGACCCTGGCGCTGGACGTCCCCGACGTGTTCGTGGTGGCGGCCACGACCGACTGTCAGCAGCCGGTGCCCGGCGTCCGGCCGCCGGGCCCTGATCGGCCTGGCGGCGGCCGTCGCGGACGCCTCCCCCGACAGGTCACAGACAATTGCGCGCAGTGTACGCACGGGCTCCGGCTCGGCGGACGCGGCCCCTCACACGCTGCCGCCTGTCGAAGCGGAGCACCGTCCGCGATCCCGATGGACCCGGGCGGAATCCCGGTGGGCCGGTCCTTCGCGATCTCTCGGAGGACCGTGCGGGACCCCTAAGGACCGGATGCGCTCGCGCCGGACCGAAGTCTGCGCGATTACAGCTCTGTTGTCCGATTGACCGTGGTCTGACCCACGGATTCTGCTACCTCTGTGACAGGGGAGGCGGGCCCGGCCCGCGTCGGCGCGAGGGGCGCTGCCAGGAGGGGACACACGTGAGCACGACACCACGGGACACGGTCATCGCCAACGAGCAGAAGGCAGTGGACCGCGCCTACGACTGCTACGAGGCCCGGCTCGCGGAGATGACCTCGCCATCGGCGGCCACGGCCTCCGCGACCGGCAAGGACAGCGTCGCGGTCCGCAGGAAAGCGGAGAGCACGGCGGAGGAGTACGGCGGTCTCGGGGGCGAGGCCCTGGTCATCAGCCGCGTCGACATCCAGGAGGGCGACGGCTCCGAGCCGGAGACGTTCTATGTCGGGCGACGCCATGTCTTCGACACCGAGACCCGCGATCAGGTGGTGGTCTCTTGGACGAACCCGATCGCCGTGAGCTGGCAGAACGCCCGGCCGGAGACCCCTGGCGACGTACTCCTGCGGCGCCGGCTGCGCTGCGCCGAGCGTACGGTCGAGGACTTCCTGGACGAGATCACCCCGGCCGCGGGCCCGTACACCGGCACTCCGGGACTCGGCGGGGAGGCCGCGTCACCGTCGGTCCTGGAAGAGGAGCCCGCTCCTCTCGAAGCCCCCGAGAAGCCGGAAGACAGCACCGTCCCACCCGCCGCGGGGGACGACGGACGGCCGCGTGCCATCCCCTCGCCACGCCGCGGCACCGGCAGACGGCGTCAAAAGCCGCAGCCCGTCGACGAGTTCCTCCTGCGCGAACTGCGCCGGTCCCGCAGTGGCCGGATGCGGGACATCGTCGAGACGATCAGACGTGACCAGATGGCCCTGGTCACCGGTTCGCCCGCGGACGTCCTCGTCGTCCAGGGCGGCCCCGGCACCGGAAAGTCGGCGGTCGGCCTGCACCGCGTGACCTGGCTCGTCAACAACGACCACTTCCGCGCGCAGGACATCCTGGTGGTGGGACCGCACCAGAACTTCCTGGAGTACGTGGGGCGCGTCCTGCCGACCCTCGGCACCCGCAACGTCACCGCCGTACAACTGGCCCGCCTCTGGGAAGGGGAGATCCAGGGCGCGGACTCCACCGCCGCCCGGCTGGTGAAGTCCGACGAGCGGATGGCGGCCGTCCTGCGCAGGCGGGTGGAGAGCGAGTGCCGCCCCGAAGCCCTCGACACCGTCATCTCCACTCCCTCCCACGCCCAGGACGAACCGGCCTTCGTCGTGATCGTGGGCGGCACCTCACTGCGTCTGCCGCGCTCGGAGGTGCTCGGTCTCCTCCAGGACGCCCGCGGGGGACCCAACGGCCACCGGGCGCGCAGGGACCGCTTCCGCACCCTGCTGGTGGACCGGCTGCTCGGTGAACTCGTCCGCGTCGCCCCACGCCGCAGCAGGGACACGACCGTACGCCGCGAACTGGAACGCAACCGGCAGGTCACGACGCTCGTCGAACGGGTCTGGCCCGCGCTGAGCCCCGAGGAAGCGCTGCGGGGCCTGCTCAACTCCCCCACCAGACTGCGCGAGTGCGCCTCCGGAATCCTCGACGAGGGTGAACAGGCCTCTCTCCAGCGGCCGAAGGCCGACAGTGCCGCCGAAGAGCCCTGGACCATCGATGACTTGGTGTGTCTGGAGGAGCTGCGTTTCCTCATCGCGGGCGAGACCCCGCAGCGGTACCGGCACATCGTGGTCGACGAGGCGCAGGATCTCACCCCGATGCAGGCGAGGTCCCTGCGCAGACGGTGTCCGACCGGCTCCATGACCGTGCTGGGCGATCTGGCCCAGGCCACCGGCCCGCACTCCTACACCGCCTGGGACGAGCTGGGCGGAATCCTGTCCGCCCAAGGGGACTGGCGGGTGGCCGAGTTGAACACGAGCTACCGCGTACCGGCCGAGATCATGGAGTTCGTGGCGCCGCTGGCCCGAGCCGTCGCGCCCTCCCTGCCCTACCCGACGGCCGTACGACGGGCCGGCGCCGAGGCCGTGCGGCTCGTCTCCACGACTCCCTGGGAGTTGCTGGACGACGCGGCGACCCGCACCGCACGACTCGTGAGCACCGATGACGGGCGGTCCCCGAGGTCCGTTGCCGTCATCGTCCCCGACGACTCCGACTGGCTGGAGGAGGTCCGCCGTCGCGTCGACCTCGTGGCCGGGATGACCGAGGAGACGCTACGCACCGTGTCCGTACTCCCGGCCGCGCAGGCCAAGGGCATGGAGTTCGACCACGTACTGGTCCTGGAGCCGACGACGATCGCCGACCGGGGGCCCGCCGGACTGCGCCAGTTGTACGTCGCCCTGACCCGCAGCACCCAGACGCTGACAGTCCTCCACACGACACCGCTGCCGATCGAGCTCGGCGCGTCGGACGACAGGACGGACGGTGCAACGGACCGCGGAACGACCGGGGGAACAGACCGCGGAACGAACGGCGGCACGAACAGCGGCACCGGCGATGGCGGGAGTGGTGAAGTCCCCCCCGTTCCAACGTACTTGACTCCCATCTCCCTCCCCTCGCTCTCCTCTCTGATCTCGCTCCCCTCGCTCTCCTCGCTCCCCTCTTCCACCTCGTCAACGACCGATGCACTGCCGGTCGGCACAGCCGTCGAGGTGCGGGTGCTCGGCCCCGGCCCCGGATCGCACTGGAAAGTGAAGGCCCTGGCCCCCGCGACGGAACGAACCCTTCTCCTGGTCCCCCGCCACGGTGAGCCCGCCCCGACCGCCGGCTCCCGGCTGGACGGCTGGGTGACCCGGAACGAAGGCCAGGTCAGCCTGGTCTCGGCCGGCGACTTCGGCCGCAGACCCATCTCCGCGCGGATGGCGCCCCGTTACGACGCCGCGCTCGGGGTCCTGGGGTCCATCGTCCACGGCGACTGTGCGACGCCACCGGAGATGACGGCGCTCCTCGCCGAACTGAAGGGCATGGCCGGCCGCTGCCTGCGCCGCGACCGGGTCGACTGGCTGAGCGTCTGGCGCCTGCTGGGTTCCGCCGACCGCGACCGGCTGAGCGAACTGGCGGACCTCGCCCAACGCGCCCGGCAGGCGGTCGGATCGGACCTTCCCGGCCTGCGAGCCGCCCTGCCGGACGATCCCGCGTTCCGCGACTGGACCGACGCGCTCGACCGGGCTCGGCACGAACTCCGCCAACGAGCCGGCACCGAACCGGCACCCGGGCCGGACCCGGAACCCAGGCCGGGACCGGAGCCCGTACGGGAACCGGAGTCCGTACGAGGACCGGAGTCCGTACGAGGACCGGAGTCCGTACAGGAACCCGACACCGTGCCCGGGCCCGACTCGGCACCCGGGCCCGGCACGACACCCGGAGCCGACCCCGCGCGACCCGAGGCGATCACGGCTGCTTCGACCGAGCCGCGCACGACACACGAGCAGAAGGACAGCGACTCCATGAACACCACCGCTCTCCAAGCCACCGATTCGGCCAACGATTCCGCCACCGATTCCGCACCCTCGGACGGGCGGGCGACGTGGAGCGGGGAACTCGCTCGGCACCTGGCCGTCGAGGCGGGGGCGGACCGGGACTGCAACACGCACGAGGCCGTGCGCTTCGAGTTGAAGGCCGCACTCCTGCGAGCGGGCCTGCGCCCCTCGGATTCCGCCGTGGCCGATGTCGTCCTGGACGGCCCGGACGGTTTCCTCCGCTACGAGGTGCTCGGCGCCGGCCGTTCCGGCTACCCGCACCTGCGCGCCGGAGCCGTCCGTCTCCTGGAACTCGACCGGATGGAACGGCGCTCGGCGGACACCCGCTACCTGGTCCTGTCCGAGCCGCCCGCGGAGAGCTGGGCTCCGGACGCCATTCGGAACGCCTTCGACGTGCACGTCGTATGGCGCACCGCGGAGGGTTGGCACGGCCCGGACGCACGAACCGCCTTGCGTCTGACCGATTGACACAAGGCCCCCGGATGACGAGGGTCTCTCTGACCAGGGGCTGTCCGACCAGGGTCTCCCTGACCAGGGGCTGTCTGACCAGAGGCTGTCTGACCAGAGGCTGCCTGATCGGACGACGTGCCCCGGAAAGCGCGGCGAACCAACGGTCACAGCTCGCCACGCCACTCCCCGCGCCCTAGGAGCGCGGGCGGAATCCGAAGGAACATGTGAAGCGCGCCGTCCCCGCCACTGCCCCCGTCCCGGTCCCCGCCCCCATCCTCTTCCTCGACGTCGACGGCCCCCTCATCCCGTTCGGCCCGTCCTCCACCCGGCGAGGAACCTCCGGCTCCGCCCCGCGCCTCGGCCCCGAAGCGGCAACGGCGAAGGCGACGCCGACCAGTACGGGGGACCGGGGAAATCCGCTGCTCGGACGACTCGACGTGGCCGTGGGGCCGCGGCTCACGGCCCTGGGGTGCGATCTGGTGTGGGCCACGACGTGGATGGACGAGGCGAACGAGTCCGTCGGCCCGCGGATCGGGCTGCCCAGGCTGCCGGTGGTGGAGTGGCCCGAGGTCGCCGCCGACGAGGGGCCGCACGGTCTGCACTGGAAGACCCGCACCCTCGTGGAGTGGGCCGACGGCCGCCCGTTCATCTGGGTCGACGACGAGATCGGCGCCATGGACCGGCTCTGGGTCGCCGCCCAGCACGAGGGCCCCGCTCTGCTTCACCGTGTCGACCCGGGCGAGGGCCTGACGGACGACGACTTCTCCGCGCTCGCCGACTGGCTCCGTAAGGTCGGCTGATTCCGCTACGTCAACTGGTCGCGCACGACATCCAAGAACGCCATGCGGCTGGGGCGTATGTAGGCCCAGACCCTCTCGTCCCGCGGCTCTCCCGGATCGCCGGGCCCGTTCCTGATCACGTCCTGGACGTCGTACGCCAGGGCGCGCGCCGCATGGTTCACCTCGGGCGCGCACAGCATGTGGATCGTCTTCTGGGCCACCCACATACGGTCGATGGACTGTTTGGCCCGTGCCTGCCACTGCTCGTCGGCCAACTGGTGGTGATAGTGGTCCACGGCGACACGTTCGGCTTCCTGCACCGCGGACAGGAAGTCGATGAGGTGGGTGACGCGTTCGCTGCGACGCGTCTCGGCTCGTTCACGAGAGCTCCGTCGTACTTCGGTCCGCTCCGAAGCGCGCCCCAGCAACCACTGGGTCCCTGTCGACACGAGACCGCCGAGCAGGACGCCGAATAACGGCACAAGGGTTGTCGATGTCACGCCTCGACGATGACACCAACGCGGCCGTATCACCGCTCTCTCGGATATTTCCGACGCCACCCGGTCCCCATGCGGTAGGTACTCGCCCGTCGACAGGACCAGAAGACCCATCGGCGTCGCGCATCCGCGGTGATCGGCGCCCCGTTTCGCCAGGGCGAGACGGCAAGCCCGAGCACTGACAGCCCACCGCCCCGCTCGCCTCCGCCTGTGTCTGGCCCTCACCGTTCCGGCCGCTCACGCGGACACGGTGGTGGGCGACACCAAGGTGTCGAACGTGGTGGTGAACGGTGGCAAGGACGTCGCCGTCGGTACGACGAACATGGTGAGCTTCAAGGTCACGTTCACCGCCTCCGACCCGGCCGGCATCGCCTCCGGGCAGACGTACCTCTACCACGGCACCTGGAGCGACCCCGACGACTTCTGGACCCAGGACTCGCCCAGCGAGACCGTGTGCACCTCGGGGACCACCGTCACCTGCACGTCGACGTACAGCGTCTGGCCCGAGTACGACCTGTACGGCAACGCCTTCGCCGGCACCTGGCACTTCGGCGCGTACGCGAAGGCCAAGGACGGCGACTCGGTGAAGCGGACGAACCTCGGCACCTTCCACGTGCAGCGCTACTCCAAGCTCACGGTCAACGCCTCGCCGGAGCCGGTCACCAAGGGCCGGACGATCACCGTCACGGGCAAGCTGACCAGGGCGAACTGGGATGACCGGAAGTACCACGGGTACACCGGACAGCCGGTCAAGCTGCAGTTCCGCAAGGCGGGCAGCAGCACGTACAGCACCGTCAGGACGGTGGACACGGACGGCAGCGGCAATGTGAAGGCCACGGCCACCGCCTCGGTGGACGGCACCTGGCGCTACTACTTCGCGGGCACGAGCACCACCCCGGCCGTCGCGGCCACGGGCGATTCCGTCGACGTGAAGTAGCCGCGGGTCCGGCCGCGGTCTCCGAACAACGCAGGGCCGCACCGCTTCGGCGTCCCTGCTCATCGAGGATCTCAATACCCTTTTACCGACATGGAGTTGACCAGGCATCGGCCCCGCCGCGCACGGATGCGTATCCGGCCTCCGCCCCAGGCAGGATCGCGATGCCGTGGGTTTCGACCGCCCGGGGCCGGGCCGCACCGTGCCGGGCCGTCGGGCCGACGGGCCGCCTCGAAGAGAAGATCAAGAAGGCATCGACGGCTCTGTGGCGGACCCAATAGGATGCGGCGCTCAATCCAGCCGCGATCATGCAAAGAGGGGGCGCGGGATGCTACTGACGTGCCGGAAGTGTCGACAGCGTGAAGTCGCTTTTGACGGGATCAAAGGGTTGTGTCCGGTCTGTCAGCAGGAGAGCGACTCGTCGAAGCCGCCTCAGCGTCGCGGGCGCAACGACAAGGCGGCGTTGCTGGTCCAGTCCAAAGTGAGTCCCGGCCGGGTCTCGCTGTCGGGCCCACTGCTTACGGTGCTGGCCGCGGCCGCGGTAGCCATCGTCAACGAGGCCGTGCGGTTCTCCGCCGAGCGCACGCGGGCTCACCAATGGACCTTGGCCGCCGCCGACAACGGCTACGGCTACGACCGGCAGGCGTTGCACAGCGCACTCCAGACGATCAACACCACGGGCATGCTGCGCTTCGTAGCCTTCATGGCAGTTCTGTACGCCTACCAGCGGTGGGCGCGCGTCGGCCACGCGAACGCCATGTCACGCACCGACATCGGGCTGGGATGGATCAGGGCCCTGCCAGGCGGCAGCGGAGTCGTCTGGGCCTACGGCGGGTGGTTCCTGTCGGTCTTCGCCGCGCTCTACGTCTCGTTCGTGACCAACTCCAACCTCCAAACGCCCGACGACTACAAGACCGCGGCGAACGTCGACGCCGGCTACAGCCTGGTCCGAATAGCCCTGGCCGTCCTACTGAGCGTGTTCACCGTGCAGTTGACCCTTGGGCTGAACAAGCTGCTGGCCACACCGCAGACGATGGACGTGGCCGACCGGCCCGTCGAGCTGCAGACCGCCGACGAGGAGTAACGCGCCACGGCCGGCCGCAGCGCCGCCCCGAACAGGGCACAGAGGGCGCCCAGACCGCGATCACGCCCCCGCCCCACGCCGTATGCGCAGGTCGGGGGCGTGATCGCGAAAACTACTTCTTCTTGCCCTGGTTCTTGACCGCCTCGATCGCCGCCGCGGCGGCGTCCGGGTCGAGGTAGGTGCCGCCCGGGTTGAGGGGCTTGAAGTCGGCGTCCAGTTCGTAGGAGAGAGGGATGCCGGTGGGGATGTTCAGGCCCGCGATGTCGGCGTCGGAGATGCCGTCGAGGTGCTTGACCAGGGCGCGCAGCGAGTTGCCGTGGGCCGCGACCAGGACCGTACGACCGGTCAGGAGGTCCGGGACGATGCCGTCGAACCAGTACGGAAGCATGCGGACGACGACGTCCTTGAGGCACTCCGTCTGCGGGCGCAGCTCCGGCGGCAGGGCCGCGTAGCGCGGGTCGTCGAACTGGGAGTACTCGGCGTCGCGATCGAGCGCCGGCGGCGGGGTGTCGTACGAGCGGCGCCAGAGCATGAACTGCTCCTCGCCGAACTCGGCGAGGGTCTGGGCCTTGTCCTTGCCCTGGAGGGCTCCGTAGTGACGCTCGTTCAGGCGCCAGCTTCGGTGGACCGGGATCCAGTGGCGGTCCGCGGACTCCAGCGCCAGCTGCGCGGTGCGGATCGCGCGCTTCTGGAGCGAGGTGTGGACCACGTCGGGCAGCAGGCCGGCGTCCTTGAGCAGCTCACCGCCGCGGACTGCCTCCTTCTCGCCCTTCTCGTTGAGGTTGACGTCCACCCAACCGGTGAACAGGTTCTTCGCGTTCCATTCGCTCTCGCCGTGGCGGAGGAGGATCAGCTTGTACGGTGCGTCGGCCATGGCTCCGAGCGTAATCGAACCCCGCGACCGCTCGCGCCCTCGGCCATCAGTCGGACACGGGAACCCCCGCCTGGCCGCTCCCGCTCCTCCGCGACGTCCTTCAGTTGACGGCATCTGTTAATTGAGTGGCTCTCCGAGGCAGCCCACTCGTAAGTTGTGCTCACCGCCCGAGCCGCTTACATCCGTGGGGGATCCATGCCAGCCGCCGTCCTGAGACGTGCCTTCCGCGAGACCGTCTCAGGGCTTCCCCGCGAGTTCTGGTGGCTGTGGACCAGCACACTGATCAACCGGCTCGGGGCCTTCGTCGCCACCTTCATGGCGCTGTATCTGACCCTCGACCGCGGCTACTCCGCCTCGTACGCCGGTCTGGTCGCCTCCCTGCACGGGCTCGGCGGTGTGGTCTCCTCGCTCGTCGCCGGAGTGATGGCCGACCGGTTCGGCCGGCGGCCCACCCTGCTGGTCGCGCAGGTCTCGACGGCCGGCTCGGTGGCGCTGCTGGGCTTCATGCACGACCCGGTGGCCATCGCCGCGGTCGCCTTCCTGGTCGGCATGACCAGCAACGCGTCCCGGCCCGCCGTGCAGGCGATGATGGCCGACATCGTCCGGCCCGAGGACCGCGTCCGCGCCTTCTCGCTCAACTACTGGGCCATCAACCTCGGCTTCGCGGTCTCCTCGATCGGCGCCGGTTTCATCGCCGAGTTCAGCTATCTCGCGGGCTTCCTCATCGAAGCCGGCATGACCCTCGTCTGCGCTCTCGTCGTCTTCGCGAAGCTCCCGGAGTCCAGGCCCGTGCAGGTCGCCAAGGAGACGGAACCGGCGGTCGGGCTCGGGACCGTGCTGCGCGACGGACGGTTCATGAGTGTCGTCGGGCTTTCGTTCCTCGTCGCCCTCGTCTTCCAGCAGGGCTCCGTCGGGCTGCCGGTCGCCATGGGCAGGGCGGGCTTCACCCCGGCCGACTACGGCACGGCGATGGCCGTCAACGGCGTACTCATCGTCGCGCTCCAGATCCCGGTCACCCGTTTCATCGAGCACCGGGACCCCAAGCGGCTGCTCGTGATCTCGTCGCTGCTCGCCGGGTACGGGTTCGGGCTCACCGCCTTCGCCGGGTCGGTCGGGGTCTTCACGCTCACCGTCTGCGTGTGGACCCTCGCCGAGATCGTCAACGCCCCGACGCAGACCGGCCTCGTCGTCCGCCTGTCCCCCGTCCACGGCCGCGGCCGCTACCAGGGCATGTACACGCTCTCGTGGGCCCTCGCGGCCCTCATCTCCCCGGTGATGTCCGGCGTCGTCATCGACCACCTCGGCGCGGCCTGGCTCTGGGCACTGTGCGCGGTGGTCGGAACGGCGGCGGGACTCGGGTACGGGCTGCTCATGCGCCGACTCCCGGCGGAGGAGTCGGTACGGGAGTCGTCCCAGGGTCCTGGGACGGGTACCGAGGCCCGGCCCACCGCAACGCCCCGCACGGAAGCCACCCCGGCCTGAGCCGCACAGGTCCGCCATCACACCGGCCGCCATCACACCGGTCCGCACGCACACCGGCCTGAGCCGCACCGGCCGCCATCACACCGGTCCGCGAGTACACCGGCCTGAGCCGCACCGGTCCGCCGTCACCCGGCGGGTGGTGACTCGGGCGGGTGGTGACTCGGGCCGGTAGCCGTCTCCGGCCGGCGGCCGGCCACCCCGACCCGTGGGCACCCGGCCCGCTGCCGCCTCCCGGGGACCCAACGGGCGCATCCGCACCTCACGGATGCATCCGCGCCCCCTTCACCACCTTGTCCACCGCGTTCCGCGGCCCGTACACCGCGATGCCCACCAGATCCAGTTCGCCGGTCGGCACGGCCCGTACGGCCGCGCGGTTGTCCCGGTCGTTGCCCGTGCCGAACAGGTCCGACGTGAAGACCGCTCGCGGCAGCGCCCGGGACAGCGCGCGGCCGTGGGCGGCGGTCAGCGTCTCCTTCGAAGCCTCCAGGACCAGCACCGGCTGCCGGAACATCGGGAGGTAGGAGACCCCGTCGGCATCCTCGTACGGCTCCCCGATCACCTCGGAGACCGCCGTCCCCAGGCCGCTGACGAGGAAGGCGGTCACATTGAGCCGCTGCCAGGGCTCCAGGTCGTCGCGCAGGACGACGGTGATCTTGGTGTCGAAGCGGACGGGTGCGTCGCCCGACAGGCTCGCTCCGCCGGTACCGGAAGAATTCGCACCGCTCGCTCCGCCGGTACCGGAAGGGTTCGCACGGCTCGCTCCGCCGGTACCGGAAGGGTTCGCACGGCTCGCTCCGCCGGTACCGGAAGGGTTCGCATCGCTCCCGGCGGCGGGGCCGGAGGGGTTCGTAGCACTCCCGGCGGTGGGGCTCATGTCGTTCTCGCTGCTCATGCGAGAAGACTGCCGACCGGCGTACCCCGTCGTCTTGTACGTTCTTTGCATGGCCCCGCAGCGTGAGATCTCCGCGTGGCGCCCGAGTGTCCCGGGCGTCGTCGAGGTCTTCCACGCGCACTACACCGAGTACGCGTACCCGATGCACGTGCACGAGGCGTGGACCCTGCTGATCGTCGACGACGGCGCCGTCCGGTACGACCTCGACCGGCACGAGCACGGCACCCCGCACGACACGGTGTCGCTGCTGCCGCCGCACATCCCGCACAACGGCGCTCCCGCCACGGAACACGGCTTCCGCAAGAGGGTCCTCTACCTGGACGGTTCGCGACTGGCCGACGACCTCATCGGGCCGGCGGTGGACGGCCCCGATCTGGCGGACCCGGTGCTGCGGCGCAGGGTCGGCCAGTTGCACACCGCGCTCGCCCACCCCGGGGACGAGCTGGAGGCCGACAGCAGGCTGACGCTGATCGGGGACCGGCTGCGCGACCTGCTGCGCCCCTGGTCGGCGGCCGGGCCCGCGCGCGCCGACCGGCCGCTCGCCCACCGGCTGCGCGAACTCCTCGACGAACGGCTCGCCGAGGGGATCGCCCTCGACGAGGCCGCACGACTGGTGCACGCCCACCCCGCCCACCTGGTCCGGGCGTTCAGCGGCACGTTCGGCATCGCCCCTCACCAGTACCTGTTGTCCCGCCGGGTGGACCGTGCCCGCCGCCTGCTCCTCGACGGACGGCCACCGGGCGAGGTGGCCACCGCGACGGGCTTCTACGACCAGTCCCATCTCACCCGCCATTTCAGGCGGTTGGTGGGGGTACCCCCGGGACAGTACGCACGGTCGTGAACCGGGACGGTACGGGCCGTCGTGGACCGGGGGCCGTACGGGCGGTCGTGGAGCGGGGCTGTACGAGTGGTCGTGGTCCAGGTGGTCCAGGTGGTCCAGGTGGTCTAGGTGGTCCAGGTGGTCTAGGTGGTCTAGAGGTCGCGCTGGGCCTCGTAGAGATTGCGCGGCCGTACGACGTCCGTCGTCCCGTACAGCTCCAGCCGCGCGTGCAGATCCCCGGTGAAGTCGGGTACGTCGGTCTGGTCGAACTCGGTGACCTCGTTGACGCCGACGGTGGCGCTGTAGGGGGCGAGACCGTCGATCTTCATCAGTCCGGCCCTGCCGTTGGTGACCCTGATGTTCCAGTGGGTGAAGCGCGCGCCGAACAGGGGCCCCGCGGAGGCGTCGCCGCCGTGCCGGCCGTCGTTGTACACGGTGATGTCGGTACGGACGTTCGCGAAGGGCAGTCCGCGGTGGGAGTCGAAGGTACCCATGCGCATGTCACCGCGCGACCAGACGTTGTAAGAGGACAGTCCCTCGACGTTGATGCCGTGCAACTGGGTTCCGGCGGGCGCGGGGACGGTGCGTTCCTCGACGGTGAAGTCCTCGACCAGGTTGTCGTGCGAGCCCTCGCGGCAGAAGTACGGGTGGTGCGAGCCGCGTCCGGCGACGGTCGTACGGCGCAGGGTGCAGGCGGAGGCGGCGACGAGGCCGAATCCGTTGTCGACGTGGCGGACCGTGACGTCGTCGACCCAGCAGTCGTAGGCGCACTGGAGGACGACGCCGTTGTAGCCCTTGTCGAGGAGGTGCGGGGACTGCGGTGTCTCCACCGCCTCCAGGGTCAGCCCCTCCACCCCCGAGCCGGTCAGTTCCTCGACGTGCGTGGTCAGCCGCGGGTCCCACTCAGGGCGTACGTCGAGGGGGAGGGGGCGTTCGAGGGTCACCCTGCGGCCGCGCACGCGCGCGATGCGGACGGGCCACTCGTAGGGGACGTAGGAGGTCAGTTTCGTCTTGTCGTCCCAGAAGTACGCCTCGGGCCCGGGGCCGCCGCCCGACATGTGCTCCAGGAGGGTGTGGCCTGCGTCGTCGGCCAGGCGGAGGAGGACGAGCGTGCCGGGGCGGAGCTTCGAGGCGTCCGCGACGGTCACCGTCCAGGATCCCTGGCGCGCGGGCTCGACCGTGGTGAGGGTCCGCCAGGCGTCACGCGTGTTGCCGGTCCAGCCCTCGAAGGGCCAGGCCTTCGCCCTGACGGCGGCGACGAGGGAGTCCCAACGGGCCTGTGGGGCGAGCCAGATGAGGCCGCCGGCCCAGGACCACGACGACTTGTCGCCGCCGTAGCGGGATCCGTAGCCACCGATGAGCTCGGTGAGGTTCCTGGTCGCGTACAGCGTCGTACGGCCGCTGCCGGCGCCCCGGAGGACCACGTTCGAGTGACCGATGCGGATCAGGTCGTCGATGCGGAACGTCCCGGGAGGGATGGTGACCGTGCCACCGCCGGCCCTTCCGGCTGCGGCGATGGCACGGTTGATCGCGGGGGCGCAGTCCGTGGTGCCGTCGGCGGCGACGGCACCGTGGTCACGGATGTCGGTCACGACGGGGTGACGTGGGAAGCGTGCGGCCCCGCGGTGCGCGCCGGACCTGCCGACGTACGGGACCTGCGGGTGGGTGAACGGGGAGCGGGTGAACTCGCGCCAGATCCGCGGGACTTCGCCGCCCGGCCGGGCGGCCGTTCCCTGGGCGGCGCCGGATGCCACGCCCCCGGACGTCACATCCCCCGATGTCCCGGCGGCCGTCCCTCGCAAGGGTGACGGCGGTGCCGCGTTGGCCCTGGACACCGCGTCCGCCCTCGTCGCCGCCGCGCCGGTCACGGCGGCGGCCGCCACGGCCGTTGCGCTGCCGAGCAGGGCCCGCCTGGTGATCCCCGTGTACCCGTTCCTGTCGGTCATGCCCGTCCGCCCTTCCCTGTGGATCGCGTGCGACCGTCGTGCGACCGTCGTACGACCTTTGCGAATTTCATGGATGTGAACAACGTTCATATCCGCGTCGGCGGTGAGCATGCCACGGGGACCCTGGGCGGGGAAGGGGTCATGCAATGGCCAATTGACGGATGGCGAGGGTCAGTTGGTGGGACGCTGAGTCAGGTTCGTGAACGCGTCCAGATTGCGCGTCGACTCGCCGCGGGACACCCGCCAGGCGTACTCCTTGCGGATCGCGGAGGCGAAGCCGAGTTCCAGGAGGGTGTTGAACGAGCCGTCGGCGGCTTCGAGGACGGACCCGAGGAGACGGTCCACCTCCTCCGGGGTGACGGCGGCCAGCGGCAGCTTGCCGACCAGATACACGTCGCCGAGGGAGTCGACTGCGTAGGCGACCCCGTAGAGCTTGAGATTGCGCTCCAGGAGCCAGCGATGAACCCCTTCGTGGTTCTCGTCGGGGTGGCGGATCACGAAGGCGTTCAGCGACAGCGAGTGCTTGCCGACGATCAGCGAGACCGTCGTCGAGAGCTTGCGGGTGCCGGGCAGTTTCACGACGTACGAGCCCGCCCCGGGGCTCTCCCACTCAAGCTCGGCCTCGGTGAGGACCCTCTCGATGATCGACGCTGCGTCAGCCATGAGGCGAGCGTACGTGACCCGCCTCGGGCGTGACGCGACGGCCGGATGCGATGCGGTGCGGTGCGACGCGGTCGCGTCAGGGGGAGCCGGCGGGTGCGGGGCGGCCGCGTCCCCGGGCGCGGTTCACGCGCGCCCGGGAACGAGTGCGGCACACCAGCGGTCCGGGACCAGTGCGACAGGCCCGCGGCCCGGGACGAGTCGAAAAACCCACGCCCGGCGCCGGGCACCGGGCGCCCTGTGCCCGGTGCCGGACGCCGGGTGCCGGGTGCCCTGTGCCCTGTGCCGGGTGCCGGGCGCCCTGTGCCCTGTGCCGGGTGCCGGGTGCCGGATGCCCTGTGCCCCGTGCCGGGTGCGATAGGGCCCGCGCCACTCGTCACGCGTGGTGCGCGTGGTGCGTCACGCCTCACGCGGGGTGCGGCCCACGGCACGCCTCACGCGGGGTGCGGCCCACCGCACGTGTCACGCGTGGTGTGCCCGTACCCGGCGGCGGTGGTCCTGGGTCGCGGCCGTGTACACGTCCGCCGTCGCTGCCGCCGCGGTGTCCCAGCCGAACTGCTCCGCGTGCCGTGCCGCGGCGGCGCCCATCCGGGCCGTGAGTGTCTCGTCGTCGGCGAACTCCCGCAGCACGCGCGCGTAGTCGGCGGGACAGTGGCCGGGAACCAGGAACCCGGTCTCCTGGTGGCGGACGGCCACCGGCAGACCGCCGACCTCGGCCGCGAGTACGGGCGTACCGGCCGCCTGCGCCTCGATGGCGACGAGCCCGAAGGACTCGCTGTACGAGGGCATGACCAGCACCGACGCGGCCCGGAACCAGTCGGCGAGCTGGTCCTGCCCGACGGGCGGCCGGAACCGCACGACGTCGGCGATGCCCAGCCGCGCGGCCAGTTTCTGGAGTCCCTCGGGCTTGGCGAGCCCGCTGCCGCTCGGGCCGCCGACCACCGGGACGACGATCCTGCCGCGCAGGTCGGGCCGCTCGTCGAGCAGCACGGCAACCGCGCGCAGCAGGACGTCGGGGGCCTTCAGGGGCTGTATGCGGCCCGCGAAGAGGGGGATCAGGGCGTCCTGCGGGAGGCCGAGCCGGGCGCGGGCGGCGGCACGGCCGTCGGCGGGCCGGAAGCGGTCGAGGTTGACACCCGGGTGGACGACGGCGACCTTGCCGGCTTCCGCCCCGTAGTGGCGGACGAGCTCGTCCGCCTCCTCCGCGGTGTTCGCGATGAGGCGGTCGGCGGCGCGCACGATCTGGGTCTCGCCTATGACGCGGGCGGCGGGCTCCGGGGTGTCGCCCTCGGCCAGCGACGCGTTCTTGACCTTGGCCATGGTGTGCATCGCGTGCACCAAGGGCGCGCCCCAGCGCTCGGCGGCCAGCCAGCCGACGTGTCCGGAGAGCCAGTAGTGCGAGTGCACGAGGTCGTAGTAGCCGGGGCGGTGACCGGCCCAGGCCTGCATGACGCCGTGGGTGAACGCGCACAGCTGGGCGGGGAGGTCCTCCTTGGCGAGGCCTTCGTAGGGGCCCGCGTCGACATGCCGGACGAGGACACCGGGGGCCAGCTCGACGGTGGGCGCGAGTGCCGCGGTGGTGGCCCGCGTGAAGATCTCGACCTCGATGTTGATCGCGGCGAGCCGCTGGGCGAGTTCGACGATGTATACGTTCATCCCGCCCGCGTCGCCCGTGCCGGGCTGGTGCAGGGGCGAGGTGTGTACGGAGAGCATCGCCACGCGACGCGGCCTGCGGTGCAGCCTGAGCCGTGAGGGAGCCGCCGGAGAGCGACGCCCGAGCCTGCTGACGTACTGGCTCACGTGGCGTTCCTCCTTGCTGCGGGCATGCCGGTCGGAGGACGTGTCACGCCCTCCAGGACGTTGAACGCCGGAGGTCTCCGCTCCATTTCCTCTTTGCCGAATCATTACCGCTCATCGCTCAACCGTTCGATCCCGCTGGTCGTCTGCCTCCCTGCCCGCCGGGGATTCCGATGAGGTTCTCCAGCGGTTTCCGTCGGAGTTCTCCACAGGCGTTCCGCGGGCGGCGGGTGGCGGTCGCGGGTTGTCCACAGGGTCAACCGGTCCCCGCCGGGGCCGCCTACTCTCGTACGCATGGCCACCCGCGCAGCGTCCCTCCCCCACTCTCGGCTTCGCTCGAGCGGTGGCACCCCTGTCGTGGGTACGGTGACGCGCGGGACGACGAATCCCAACCGTCTGCGCCGCATGGACCGCTGGATCGCGGCGGTGCACGGCGCCGAACTCCGCAGGGCGCCGGAGCCCGTGGCCGTCGACCTGGGCTACGGCGCCGCGCCGTGGACCGCGGTCGAGCTGCTGACCCGCCTGCGCGCGGCCGCGCCCCGCACCCATGTCTTCGGCATCGAGATCGAGCCGGCCCGGGTGGCCGCCGCCCGCCCGTACGAACGGGAGGGGCTGGCCTTCCGGCACGGCGGCTTCGAGGTACCGGTGCCGGGCCGGCCGCAGCTGATCCGGGCGGCGAACGTACTGCGCCAGTACGACGAGGAGCAGGTCGCCGAGGTCTGGCGGCGACTCTGCGCGCGGCTCGCCCCGGCCGACCCCACCTCCCGCGGCGGACTGCTCGTCGAGGGCACCTGCGACGAGATCGGCCGTCGGCACGTCTGGGTCGCCCTCGGCCCGGAAGGCCCGCGCACGGTCACCTTCGCGACCCGGCTCGGCTCCCTGGACCGCCCGTCCGACCTGGCCGAGCGGCTGCCGAAGGCCCTGATCCACCGCAATGTCCCGGGCGAGCCCGTGCACACCTTCCTGCGCGACTTCGACCGCGCCTGGGCGGCCGCCGCTCCGTACGCGGCGTACGGCGCGCGTCAGCGCTGGATACGCGCGGTGCGCGATCTGACGGCCGACTGGCCGGTCACCGACGGGATCACCCGCTGGCGCCAGGGTGAAGTGACGGTGCGCTGGGAGGCGTTGGCTCCCCGTACGTGACGGAGTGACGGACGCGCCGGGCACCGGACGGACACGCGTACCCGACGAGGGGCCCACGGCACCGGCCGGCACGAGGTCGCGCACACGATCTGCCCGGCCGGGGCCCGGGTACGCCCGAACCGCCCGGCTCCAGGCACACCGAACCGAACGGACCGAACGGACCGAACGGCCGATGGGCGGTCCATGCGTGTCCCGCTGGGAACGAACCCGGTGAGTCGCACGTCACACAGGCGGGGGAGTGAGATCGTCATGCCGAAGCGGGCCTGCGGGAAGGGAGTTCGTGCCCGCCTCGCACGCGGGAGGAAGGGAGTTCTTGCCCGGCTCTGTCGCATTGCGCGCCGACATGGCACGATCCCCAGGCGTCGTAAGTTACTGACGGTAAATCAGTTTGGGGGCAGAGCAATGGGATCCGGCAAGCGGAGTCTGACCACGGCGGCCATGACCCTGGCCTGCGCATGTGTCTGCGCGGTGTTGGCGACACCAGGGACGGCCTACGCGAGCCCGGCACCGAAACCGGCGCCGACCAGAGCCCCCGCGGCGACCCCGACGCCCGTGAGCAACAAGGACCTTGAAGCGGTCCGCGAGAAGCTGGACAAGCTCTACCACGACGCCTCGGTCGCGACGGACGCGTACAACGCCGCCGAGGAGAAGGCCGCGAAGCAGTCCGCCGAGATCGTCGATCTGGCCCAGGAGATCGTCAAGGGCCAGGCGAAGCTGGACGAGTTGAAGGACCGGGCGGGCGCGGCCGCCCGCGCTCAGTACCGCGGCGGCGGGCTGCCGCCCGAGGCCCGGCTGTGGCTGAGCGACGACCCGCAGGCGTTCCTCGACGGCGCGGGGCGGGTGCGGCAGGGCGAGCACGCCACCAAGGGGCTGCTCGACGAGATGGCGCGCACCCAGCAGGACCTGCAGCAGTACGCGAAGGACGCCTCCGCCCAGTGGCGCAAGCTGGAGGACGACCGCGAGGCCAGGGCCGAGGCCAAGAAGAAGATCAAGCAGCGGATCTCCGAGGCCGAGAAGCTGGAGTCCCGGCTGGAGAAGAAGGAGAAGGAGCGACTGGCGAAGCTGGAGGAGGAGGCCGCGTACCAGGCGCAGTCGGCCTGGCTGAGTTCCGGTGTCCTCGCGGACATCAGGAGCGAGGCGTCCGAGCAGGGCAAGAAGGCCGTGAAGTTCGCGACCGACCAGATCGGCAAGCCCTACGAGTGGGGGGCCGAGGGTCCGAAGACCTTCGACTGCTCGGGGCTCACCTCGCAGGCCTGGGCCGCCGCGGGCCACCCCATCCCCCGCACCTCCCAGGAGCAGTGGAAGCAGCTCAAGCACGTCGACGTCAAGGACATGCGACCGGGCGACCTGATCATCTATTTCGACGACGCCAGCCATGTCGGGATGTACATAGGGGACGGCGCGATCGTGCACGCCCCGCGCCCCGGACGCACGGTGACGATCACGGGGGCGGGCTCGATGCGGATTCTGGGCGTCGTACGGCCGGACGCGTAGAGCAGGCGCACAAAACGGCCGAAAGCGTGCCCGAAGGCGCGAACTCCCGGGGGTGTCACGCGTGACGGGCCGCGCGTGACCCACCGCACGTGACCCACCGCACGGTTGCCCGGCCCCCTCCGCCCCGGTGACGTGACCTTCGTCATCCCCGCCGGCAACGCGTCCTGTCCAAATGCGGTACGGGATGCGGCATATGACGGTGGCCCTTCGTCCGGCGCCGTGCCGTCCGGCATTCCGTTGCGGCACCGGCGGGCGCTATGGTCCCCGTCGGTGGGTCGAGGTCCTTCGCCCACCACGCCCTCGGGGGGAGGGAAGGAACCCTGACGATGCCCGTACCCGTACCGCGGCAGAGAGCGATCCCGGCTGTGGAAAGTGGTCAGGCTCAAGCCGTGTTCTCACCCGGCGGCCCATCCGGAGACATCGCCGGCGGCCCCGCCGGGACAACGACGGAACTTCGCGCCACGACCCCGATCACCGGCACCACCCAGCTGACCCTCCTGATCATCGAAGACGACCCGGCGGGTTCGCTCGGCGTGCCCGAAATGCTCGACGCGGCCGGCAAGCCGATCAGGATCCGTACCGCCCGCAACCTCACCGAGGCCGAGCGCCTGCTCACCGACGACGTCCACTGCATCCTGCTCGACCTCGCGCTGCCCGCGCCGGGCCGGGCGGCGGACGGCGTCGACGAGCTGGCGACGCTGAAGCACGTGCTGCGGCTCGCGCCCGGCCACGCCGTCCTCGCGCTCACCGCGTCCGGTGACGCCGAGCGCGGCACGGAGGCGGTGCGCGTCGGCGCCCAGGACTACCTCTTCCGCGACGAGCTGGACAGCCGGCTGCTGAGCCGGGCGATCCGGTACGCGGTGGAGCGGAAGCGTTCCGACAAGGCCGAGCGACGGCTCACCGAGTCCAAGCTGCGTGCCCAGGAGAACGCCCGTCTGGAGCGCGGGCTGCTGCCGACCCCGCTGCTGGAGGGCTCCCCGCTGCGCTTCGCCGCGCGCTACCGTCCGGGCCGCTCACGAGCGCTGCTCGGCGGCGACTTCTACGACACCGTGCGCACGGCCGACGGCACGGTGCACGCGATGATCGGCGACGTCTGCGGGCACGGGCCCGACGAGGCGGCACTCGGTGTGGAACTGCGCATCGCCTGGCGCGCGCTGACGTTCGCGGGCCTGTGCGGCGACGAGCTGCTGTCCACGCTTCAGCAGGTCCTGGAGCACGAGCGCGAGAACGACGAGATCTTCGCGACGCTGTGCACCGTGGACATCGCGCCGGACGGCCGCCGCGCCGGACTGTGCCTCGCCGGTCACCCGTCGCCGTTGATCGCCCGTCCGGGCCGGCCCGCCGAACTGCTGCCGTACGAGAACAACGGCCCCGCGCTCGGTCTGCTCCCGAACGCCCGCTGGCCGCGCATGCAGGTGGAACTCGGTGCCGCGTGGAGCCTGATGCTCTACACCGACGGCCTGATCGAGGGCCACACCGGCGTGGGCAAGGAACGCCTGGGGCTGGACGGCATGGTGGAGATGGTCCGCCGCCAGCTCGCCCAGGGACTCCAGGGCGAGGAACTGCTGCGTGCCGCGGTGAACGAGGCGCGCGAACTCAACGGTGGGGAGCTGGCGGACGACGTGGCGGTCCTGCTGTTGGACCGGGCCCCTTAACTGGTCGCTCGCTTTAGCCGGTCGCTCGCATTCGCGGGTCGCTCGCTTCCGGCGTTCGCGGGGGCCGGTTCCGGTGCCGGGTGCTGTCCGGTGGGTGGGTCGGGGCCGTGCCGGTACATCCGCCCGCATCCGAACGGATCTCAGCGGCGTTTCGAAGTGGGCGTGGGTGTCGATCCGTCCGGCCTGCGGGCATTTGATGTACCGGCACGACCCCTCCCGCGCGCTCCCGGCTGCGGGTGCGTTGTGGTTGCCTTGCCGGCTCTCCGCGCCCGGCTGCGGGTGCATCGGGTTGCTGTGCCTGCTCCGCGCCCGACTGCGGGTGCGTTGTGGTTGCCTTGCCGGCTCTCCGCGCCCGGCTGCGGGTGCGTTGTGGTTACCGTGTCGGCTCTCCGCGCCCGGCTGCGGGTGCGTTGTGGTTGCCTTGCCGGCTCTCCGCGCCTGGTCCGGGGGCTACCTGCCGCCGTTGTACGGGCCGTACGGGCCGTCGCTGCTGCTTCCGCCGCGGCGGCCACCTCCGCCGCCGGAGACCTGCCGCAGGGCGGGACGCACGTCGACGAAGAAGACGATCGTGGCGACCAGGCCCGCGAGTTGCAGGAAGAGCATCGGCACCAGGAGGTTCACCGCCACGGTGACGCCGAGAATGATGAGCCAGAACATCTTGTTCTGCTTGTCGGCGGCTCGGTAGGCGTCCTCGCGGGCGATCGCGGCCATCACCAGCGCCACCACGGCGAGCACGAGCATGGCTGTGAAGATCAGCCACATCAGACCGCCGAATGCCGTCATCAGCACAATGCCCACCGCCCGTTCGAATCGTCTCTACGGTCACCGTACCCGGAGAACGGGCCGGGAACTCAGAGAGTGCCCGGCCCGTCCGCGTAAGGCGGAGTCGTGTTGCCGCCGCTCGCCTACTTCGCGGGCGGAGCCGTCTTCTTGGCGACCGGCTTGCGGGCCGGGGCCTTCTTCGCCGGGCTCTTCTTGGAGGGAGCGTCGTCGGCGACGGCCGTCGGCTTCTCCTCTTCCTTGACCTCGACGGGCTCGGCGTTCGGCTCGACGGCGATGGCGAAGTCCTCGATCTCCTCGGCGGCCTCGCCGCGCCAGGTCCGCACGGTCTGCTCGCCGTGCTCGGCGACCTTCTCGTACGTCTCCCGGGCCTTGACCGCGTACTCCGCGGCGACGCCGACACCGCGCAGGGCGAAGTCCTGGGCGGACTCACCGAGCTTCTTGAGGTCGGTGTCGAGGGTGCTGAGGATCTCCGTCACCTTGGCCTGCAGGTTCTCCTGCGCCACCTTGGCGCGGGCGGTGGCCTTCTCCTGCACGGCGTTCGGGTCGATGTTCTTCACGGTGTCGATGCGCGCCGGGGCCTCGGCGCGGATCTGCTCCACGATGCCGGGGACCTTCTTCGCCTGCTGAACAGCCAGGTCGGCGGTGCCGGCGAGGAAGTAGAGCGGGGTCGGGTCCGTGGCGGCCTTGCGGATGTCGTCGGTGATGGCCATGACGATGGTCCTCCCGTAATCGCTTTCAGCTGAGGGTTGTGGTGATCCGCATGCGGTCAACTCGCGTTCTGCTGCGGATCGGCATCGCTGCCGTCGGCCGTGCGGGGGCCGCGGACGGCGGTGTCCTGTGAAGGCTGGGCGTCCGGTATGTCCTGAGCCTTGGATGCGTCGGTGCCGCGGCCCGCGCCGGTGCCGGGCACCTCGACGCCGTGAGCGGTCTCGTCCGCCGGCGCGATCTCGAATCCGTTCTCCTTGCGGAAGGACTCGTAGATCTGGAGCAGCACCTGCTTCTGCCGCTCGTTCAGCGTGGGATCGGCGAGGATGACGGCACGCGTCTCCACCTCGTCCCGGTCCCGCTCGGCGTCGAGAATGCCGGCCCGCACATACAGCGTCTCGGCGGAGATCCGCAGCGCCTTGGCGACCTGCTGGAGCACCTCCGCGCTCGGCTTGCGCAGCCCGCGCTCGATCTGGCTCAGATACGGATTGGACACCCCGGCGGCGTCGGCGAGCTGCCGCAGCGACAGTTGCGCGGTGCGCCGCTGTTCCCGCAGATACTCACCAAGATTGCCGACGTTGAGCGATGCCATGCGTCCACCTTGCCGCATCCTCGCTAACTATTGCAAGCACCCGCTTGCAAAAGTGTGTCACGCCACTTCGGGCCCTTCGCGTCTCGGCGAGGGCCTCGCTCCCGGGATCAGGACGAGCAGGACGAGCAGACGTGTGGGATGTGCAGGACGTGTGGGAAGTACAGGACGTGACGGTGATCAGCCGGGCTCGGTGCCTAAACACCTCGGCAGCCAGGCGAGGAGATCCCGCCGAGCACGATCACGTCCACCACGAAAACCCTGTCCCTCAACTCCGTATAGCCATGTGACGGGATCGGCGGAATCCCGTCCAGGTCAGGTCAGGTCAGGTCAGGTCAGCGTTTCGGCGAAGCCCTGGCGCCATGACGGCCGGCGCGGCAGCCAGCCGAGGTCACGCTTGGCCTTGGCGTTGGAGAAGCCGCGCCCCTCGGTCATCATCACCACCGCCTGGTCCCCGGCCAGCAGTCGTGCCAGCCACACGGGAATCCGCACGGGCCGTTTCGCTCCCGCGCACGCGGCCAGGTGGGGCAGCCACTCCGAAGCCGGGGCCGGGTCGTCGTCGACGATGTTGAACACGCCCGTCGCCTTCTGCTCCACGGCCAGGACGGTGGCACTCGCCGCGTCGTCGAGATGGATCCACGAGCTGTACCCGGTGGCCCGCCCGACCAGCGGGAACTGCCGCTTGCGCACCAGCTCGACCTGATCGTCGGTGGCGCCGGGACCATAGAAGGCGCCGTACCGCAGGACCGCCCCGCCGACCGCGAGGACGGCCTCCTCGACATGGCGCATCGCCAGCATGCCTCCGTGCGCCGCGGTCCCCTCCATCAGGTCGAGCGGGTCCTCCTCGGTCTTCACCCAGCCGCCCTCGCGGACGCCGTTCCAACTGGCGTAACCCTGCGCGACGACATGAGAGACGCCGGTCGCCCCGGCCGCGGCCAGCAGATGGTCCGTCCCCTCGGTGCGCAGCCGGTTGGTGGTGGCGAACCATCGGTCCGGGTGCTTGAGGTCGGGCTTGCCCGCGTGCGCCATGGAGATCGCGGTCATCTGGTGCACGATCGTGTCCGGTCGCGCGCCCGCCACCGCCTCGCCGACCGACACCGCGTCCAGCCCGTCCATCACGACGGCGTCGGCGCCGAGCCGTTCCAGCAGGCCCCGTTTCGCCGCGCTCGTCGTCGTCGCCGTCACCTGGTGCCCACGGGCCACGAGCTGCGGCACCAGCCGCTGCCCGAGGACCCCGGTCCCGCCTGCCACGAACACCCGCATGACCATCACCCTCGTCTTCCTGATGCACGAATGGCTCTCCCCCCATGGACGAACCGGGAGGGGGCATTTGTGACACGAGGGCGGCGCGCCCGGTCCGGCGGGTGAGGGAGGGGCGCGGACCCCGGCCGCGTACGCTCCGGGGTGGACCGCCTCACGGGCGGAGGCCGAAGCCCATCCGACCTGTGAGGACGAGCGGTTGATCCCCTTGACGGACCCCGCCGGAGTGATCCCGTGATCGCGCTCGTCACCGGCGGCAACCGCGGAATCGGCCGTGAGACCGTCCGCCTGCTGGCCTCCGACGGCCACACCGTGTATCTGACCGCCCGGTCCGCGGAGGCCGCCGCCGACGCGGCCGAGGACATCGGGCTGCCCGGCGTCCGCCCGCTCCGCCTCGACGTGACCTCCGAGGCGGACATCGCGGCGGCGGCCCGGGACATCGACGCGCTCGACGTGCTGATCAACAACGCGGCGATCACGTACGACACCTGGCAGCGCGCCTCGACCGCGGACCTGGACGTCGTCCGCGAGGCGGCCGAGACCAATCTGTACGGGCCCTGGCGGCTGACCCAGGCACTGCTCCCGCTGCTCCGGGCGAGCGGGCACCCGCGGATCGTGAACGTCTCCAGCGAGGCCGCGTCCCTCACGGGCATGGGCGGCGGAACACCGGCGTACTCGGCATCGAAGGTCGCTCTCAACGCCCTGACCAGGATGTTCGCCGCCGAACTGCGGTCCGACGGGATCCTGGTGAACGCGGTCTGCCCGGGCTGGGTCGCGACCGACATGGGCGGGCCGGGCGGCCGGCCCGTCGAGGAGGGTGCCGCGAGCGTCGTCTGGGCGGCCACCCTCGCGGACGACGGCCCTACCGGTGGCTTCTTCCGCGACGGCCGACGCCTGCCCTGGTGACCATCGGGGTCGCGAGGCCGGGCGCCCCGAGGCACCGGGCGGGGGCGGGAGTCACCACGGCAGCAGCCGCACCCGTCGGGAGTCACCAGGGCAGGGGGCGTGCGTGGATCACGTCCAGGTGTGACACCGCCCGGGTCGGCACCACGCCGGCCGGATCCTCAACTCGCCGCCCCTGCGTAGGGATCGGGCCGGTGCCACGCCCATGCCGAGGCGGTCCAGCCCCTGGTTGGCGAGCGCGGCAACGGCCTCGGGCACCCGGAACCCGATCGTCAGGGGGACGACGGCCGCCTCCGGTTTGCCGAGATGGCCGAGATGGCCCAGGAACTCGTCCCGCTCCCGCGCCGCCCGGACAGTCGTGCCCTGTGCGAGGTCGCCGGGCACGGTCAGCGGTCCGAAGGAGGACCGCCGCGCGCTGGCCTCTCCTTTCAGGCGAGCCCGGGGAACCCCGCCGCCAGCCGCGCGAAGGCCCGCTCGGCCGCCGCCTCGGCGTCCGGCCGTACGTCCGTCACCCGCTCGCCCTCCGCGATCCGCCGCAGGTTCTCCTCGGCGAGGATGCGGCGCACGGCCGTGATCTGCCCGGCGGCGAGCCGCGCGTCGAGCCCGGCGCCCAGCGGCTCGGCGAGCGCCCCGGCTAGCGCGGCCTCGGACCGCTCCAGGTACCCGTACATCCGCGCCACCAGCGACGGCGTGCCGTAGAGCAGCCGGTGGAAGGCGAGAATGCCGGGATGTTCGTTGAGCCCGGTGACGGGGTCCTCGCGGCGCAGCCCGTCCAGGAAGTGCTCCCTGAGCGCGTCGATCGCGGACCGCCCGGCCGCCCGGCCCTCCTCGACGACCCGAGCGGCCTCGGTCTCGTGGTCCGCGAACCGGTGCAGGACCAGGTCCTCCTTGGCCGGGAAGTACCGGAAGAGCGTCGGCTTGGAGATCTCGGCGGCGGCCGCGACCTCGGCGACGGACACGGCGTCGAACCCCTTCTCGATGAAGAGGCCGATGGCGGTGTCGGAGACGGCCTGGTACATCCGTTGCCTCTTGCGTTCACGCAGTCCGGTGCCACTCATGGTCACGAGCCTACGCACACGCCGGGAGCCGCCACCCTGTCCGGAATCCCGAGCAGGTCACGGCAGGGGCTTGCCCCCGATCGGGTCGTAGCGCTCGCACCACCTGCCGAGCGATGCCGTGACGTGCTCGATGGTCGGCACCTCGATCCCCAGCGGCTCCCTCGCGGCGCTCAGCACCTTCCGGATCCTGCCGGCGGTGTGGGCGAGGAGGGGACTCCCGTCGGCCGCCGGCTCATCGGCCAGCGGCAGCGCCATCCGGATGACGTCGGTGAAGACGGACTGGGCGCGCTTGTAGGCGAGCAGCTTGGGCAGGTCGTCGGCCCAGCCGGCCGAGCTGCCGGGAGCCTCGCCCTCGACGGCCGCACACCAGTGCCGGATCATCCGCCGCTCCTGGTCCGCGGGATACCGCATCAGGTAGAGATGGGTGGCCAGGTCGTAGAGCGGGTCGCCGAACATCGCCAGCTCCCAGTCGATGGTCCAGAGCCGTTCGTCCGCGTCGACGACGAAATTCTCCCGGTGGAGATCGGCGTGCAGCAGACAGAAAGGACGCTCCGTCAGTCCCGACACATGACTGCGGAGATGCGCGAAGGAGGTCTCGTCCAGCCCGAGGTCGTAGAACAGGCCCTTGAAGCCGGGCATATTCCTTTGGTACACCCGCTTGTCCGTGAACAGGATGAGCCGTTCCAGAAAGCCCGAGGTGTCGCCTTCGGGCGCCCGGTCCGCGGAAGTGCAGGTCCGTTCCGCGGAGAGGGAATCGGGCCGCACACGGGCCAACTGCCTGAAAAGAGAAACGATCTGCACGAAAAGGGACGGAGGGATCTCGCTGCCGGACCCGTACAGCGATCCGAGCGTCCTTCCCTCGATGAACCGCTGGAGGTCGACGCCGCGACCTGCCTCGACAAGGTCGGGGATTCCTTCGATCCGGCCCTTCAGAGCGCTGAGCAGTTGTTCCTCGGAGGCGAAACAGCGCCGGTCGAACCACAGCAGTCCGGGGCGTGGCTCCCGGCATTTCCAGCGGGCCCGTTCGTTCTCTGAGGTCACTCCCGGCAGGTGAATGACATAGGTCTCATGGTGGTAGCCATGGAGTGGTCCTTCGACCTCTCCCACGCCGCCACTCACCTCAGTGGCTCGCAGCAGAGCCGAGGAAGCCGATTCGCGTGACATTGACCGTTCTCTCGCGTGACCGCAACCAATGAGAAAAGAAAGGGGGAACGGTACTCCCCCGTTCCCCCATGAGTGGGCATAGTGCCAGAAGATGTCCTCTCCTTCGTACGGTCCGTCAGGTGCACGCGCGGCCGTCCGCTTCCGCGGAAAGGTGCGGAAAGGTACTGAGCAGCGGCGACACCCCGGGGCGGCACCTGGAGCGGACCGCCCCGTGGTTCACCCTGTCGGAGTGACGGCGACGCGGCCGACGCGATACGCCGGGCGCTCGCCTGTACGTGTTCCCACCGCTGAGCACCTCTCACCCCCTACGTCAGAGCCGACCCCGCAGCGCCTGCAGCACGGTCTCCAGCGACGTCACCACCTGCTCGGCTCCGGCGTCCCGAAGCAGCTTCTCCTTGCGCTCGTTACGCGCGTAGCCGAGGAACGGGACCCCGGCCCGCCGGGCCGCGTCCAGGTCCGAGCGGGCGTCACCGATCATGAGGGCCTTCGAAGGAGCGGCACCGAGGGCGTTCAGGGCCCGGTTGAGGCAGTGCGGGTCCGGCTTGAGGTGGTGCAGGTCCCCGGTGCGGCCGTAGATGTTGGGCGCGAAGCAGGCGGCCAGGCCGCGGCTCTCCAGGTAACGGGCCGCCGTGAGCGGGGAGTTGTTGGTGGTGATCGCCAGCCGGGCACCGACGGCGGTCCAGGTCCGTATCACCGCGTCGGCGTACGCGGTGGGCCACGCCTTGGGCACCGCCTTGAGTTCCTGCTGGGTGAACCGCGCCTCCAGTTCGGTCACCAGATCGCTGCGCGGGCTCCGCCGGTTCACCGCGTGCAGCACCACCATCGGGTCGGGGTGCACACGCTCCTCGGGGGTCAACAGGCCGTGCATCCCCTGTCGTTCGAGCCATTCGACCAGATCCCTCGCCACCCGTTCCGCCGAGTGCCCCGCGAACAGCCGGCAGACCGGCCCGTCGAAGTCGAACAGCACGAAGCGCGCCCGGGTGATCGTGTCCCGCAGGTTCTCTGTCTGTGTCGCCACCGCATCAGTCTGCGTCGTATCAGAAGTCACTAGGAGAGTTTCAGGTCCGTGGTGATGGTTTCCCAGAGGGCGTCGAACCACTTCTGCGATTCGGCCACGAACGCTTCGTCCCGCCCGCCCGTCCGCTTCTCGAAGGAGAAGAGCAGGGACTCGGAGCCGAGGGTGTCGTACATGTCCAGGACTCCGCCCTCCGCGGTCTCCTCCTCGCGCCTGGCGATCATGTAGTACGCCATCAGCGCCTCCGACTCGTTGAGCAGGTAGAGCTTCACCGGCGGCGTGAACGGAAGCGCCCGGAAGGTCACGTGGACGTCGATGCCGTGAGAGGAGCGCAGGGACTGGAGGTTGTGGCGCAGGACGTGCCCCTGGGCGTTGCGCTGTTCCAGCCAGCGCTTGTGGACCCGGTCGTCCTCGCCGCCGCCCTCGACGGAGATGGGGAACGCCAGGTTGATCTCCCGGCTGGGCAGCAGGATCCGGACGTCGATGCGTTCCGGGCGGATCCTCCCGTCGTGGATCCGGCGGACCGGCTCACCGAGGGCCAGCGTCATCGTCTCCGCGGTGAGACAGGCCGCGTCGATCCGCACATGGGGGACCGAGAACGCCTCGGCGAGCCGGGGGGCGAGGCCAACCATGGTCGGCTGCGGTCCGTTCCGGGTGGGAGCGGCCTCGGCGATCCGCGGCGGGCTGCCCTTGCTGACGTTGCTGAGCAGGCCGTCCTCCTGGAGCGCGCGCAGGGCCAGCCGGACCGCTCCGCGCTCGACGCCGAACTCGTCGGCCAGTTCCGCCTGGGTGGGCAGACGGTCGCCGGCCTTCAGCTCGCCGGAGCGGATGCGCTCCCGCAGGACGTCGGCGATCTCCTGGGGCGAAAGCCTTCTGCTGCTGTCACTCACCACAACGTTCTCCTGAGTCACGACCAAACGGTACAACTCTCTCCCATCTGTGGGGAGTTACTTGGAAGTTGTTTATAGATGCTTACCAAGTGGGGACAACATAGTCAGAGTTGGTGACCAACTCAGCCAAGATGGCGGAAGTTTTGCCTCCTCCCTCACCCATCCGTGGCGCCCACCACCCCAGCACGTCACAGAAGAAGCAGGAGGAACCACCATGCCCGCCATCGCCCTCCTCTCCGCCGTCTTCGTCGTCGGCTTCGAGCAACTCGTTCAGTGGCAGTACGGGCCGACGGGCATCGTCGGCCTGCTGCTGCTCACCATCGGGATCAAGGCGAAGAACCCCACGTGCAGCTCCATCGGGGCTGTCGTGCTGGCCCTGCTGGTCGCGGGGCCCGCCATCAGCTCGTGATCAGCAGTTCCGAACTGATGGTCTCCCAGAGCGCGTTGAACCAGAGGTGGGACTGCTCCACGAACGTGGTGTCCCGCAGTCCCGCTCCCTGGCCGAAGGCGAACAGCATCGACTGCGTTCCCTCGGCGTCGTACGTCTCCAGGTATTCGTGGTCGATCTCCTCGCCCCGCCGCGCGAGCGTGTAGTACGCGAAGAGCGCCTCCGCCTCGTTGAGCAGGTACAGCTTCACGGGCGGGGTGAAGGGCAGCGCGCGGAAGGAGACCCGCACGTCGATGCCGTGGGTGGCCCGCAGCGCCAGCAGGTTGTGCCGCAGCACCCGCACCTGCGCGTTGCGCTGGGCGAGCCAGCGGAGCCGCGGACGGTCGTCCGCCATGTCGTCGACCGGCGTGGGAAACGCGAGGTCGATGTGCCGGCTGGGCAGCAGCACCCGGACGTCGACCCTGGCCGGTTCCATGCGCCCCGCGTGAATCTCGCGCAACGGCTCGCCCATGGCGAGGGTGAGCGACACCGCGGTCAGGCACAGGGCGTCGATCTCCACGTGCGGGACCGCGAAAGCCGCGGTGATCCGCGGGGCGAGCGCCACCATGGTGGACTGCGGCGGGGCTTCCGGCCCGGTCAGAGCCCTCTCGGGATGGTCCGCCACCGTCGCTGGGCTCCCCTTGGACACATTGGACAGCAGCCGCTCCGAGTGCAGGATGCGCAGCGCCTGGCGCACCGCGCCGCGCTCGACGCCGAACTCGTCGGCCAGCTTGGCCTGGGTCGGCATGCGCTGGCCGGCCCGCAGCTGACCGGACCTGATCCGGCTGCGCAGCTCGTCGGCCACCTCGCGGTGTGACCTCGGCGGCCGTGGTGACCTGTTCCGCCCGTTGACGGCGGCATGCTCCGGCTCCACAACCAGAACCCTACAACTTCCCGCCATCTTTGGGCAGTTGCCGGATAGGTGGTTATGAGTCGCCCCAACACGGAGATACGTAAGAGTGAGTTGGTCGCCAACTTGCACAACATGGTCAAGCTTCCAGAGGGTTGGCCGCCGAGTTTCCACCTGGACGCCGGGTGGTCCGGGCGGACGGTCCTCAGCGGGGTTCCACGTCCCCGTCCCCGAGGAGGGACCGTCATGCCGCTCGTCGCCCTCGCCGTCGCCGCCCTGGCCATCGGATTCGAGCAAGTCATCCAGTGGGAGTACGGGCCGATGGGCATCATCGCGTTCGTCGCCCTGTCCGTCGGGCTCAAAGCCCGGAACACCACGATCAGCGGCATCGGGGCCGTGATCCTCGTGATGCTGCTCGCCCAGTCCGGCTGACCGGACGCTGTCGTCCGGCAGTCCGGCCGACCGAGCTCCCCTCCGGAGGGGAGCCGGGAGCCCGGTCGGCCCGCACCACCGCACCACCACAACCACAACTGAATCGCTACGGATCAGCAGTCGGCACCCGCGTGGAAGGAGGCGGCAGGAGAACCCCACCGTCAGCAGCAGTTCAGAAGATGTCCGGGCACCAAGGTCGCCCGGCCGTCCGCAGCAGGGCGTCGGCCATGGAGGCGGCGCCCTCTTGCCCTTCCCGGACCCGGCCCAGCGCCACCAGCCGTACCGCGGACTCGTCCCCGAGCCACAGCATCGCCAAATCGGCTATGGAGAGCACCAGTTGGGCTTCCTCCGTGGTCGGATCGCAGGTCGCCGTACCGTCCGGGGCGACCTGGAGCCGGTATCGGCCGCCGTCCGGCCCGCTCTCGTCGAGCACGTCGAGCACGAGCGTCCCGGCAGCCCCGTACGTCCGCGCCTCCATGGCCCGTACGACATCCAGGATCCGCACCCAGAGCCAGTCCGTCTGGGTGGTGACCCGGGCGGCACGCGGGTCCGGCAGGAACTGGGGAAGCAGGTCGTCGGGGGCGCGTCGGCAGCTCCTGACCCGGGTGATCCAGTCGATCGAGCAGAGGTAGTGCCACAGGGCACGCTCGGCCGCCGGGGTCACCGCGAGCAGCCAGTTCACGTCCGCCGTGATCTCGGGCTGGTTGGCGTCGCCCCAGTTGTCGTCCGCCGTGTAGGAGACGAGGCCCTCGATCCCGCCCGCCGCCGAGCGGTACGCGGCGTAGAACGGTTCCTTCCGGTCACCGGCGCCGAACGTCAGCAGGCCGGTGCTGACCTGCCACCAGCGGGCGTCCCGGCTCACGGCGCCGGGCCGGCCGCGCCGGAACCGTTCGTGCAGCTCGGGGCCCGCCTTGCGGACGTCCTCGGCGTCCACCAGGTCGATACGACCGCCGTCCGCCGGGCCCGCCCAGCGGGGGTCCAGACCGGTGCGCTGCACGTCGATGGTCCACTTGGTGGTGCTGGTGGCCGGGCCGAAGCCGTAGCGGCCGTAGATCGGGTACTCGGCGGCGATGAGTGTCGCGACGACATCGCCCCGCTTGCGCGCCGCCGCGAGGTCGGCCTCCATCATGCGGGTGAGAAGGCCCCGGCGGCGGTGCGTGGGCGAGACGGTGACGTTGGAGATCGCGTCGGCGGGGACGATCGCTCCGCCGACCGCGGTGAGCTCCTGCGGGAACGACCTGAACGTCGCCACGCAGCGGGAGCCGTCGTACGCGCCCAGCGTCCTCGACGGGATGATCCCCGACGCCCGCGCCTCGGCCTCGTCCTCCGGGACGACCGGCGGTTGCAGAAACCCCGTCTTCAACGCGCGCAGCCAGTCCGGGATGTCGGGGGGCGTGATCGGCCGTACGTCGATCGGGTGAATGGCGTCGAGGGCGTCGAGCGGGCTCATACGACCACGCTAGGCGGCCCCCACGGGAGGTGTCGCCCGGTTTTCCGGGCGCCGCCTCCTCCCCACGTCCGGCATCGGGCCGGGCCGGCCCGATGCCGGACTGGTGAAGGCCGGCAGGCGGGTGCAGGCCCGTGCAGACCCGTGCCGGAGTCGGGGTGGTCGGTCAACCACAGGCCGAGGGGGCAGAGGGCAGACTCCACGGCAGTACGGGCCCGGCGCGGGCCCGTGCCGTCTCCTCACGGGGAACCGTCTCCCGACGGGGCACGCCCCCGGCGGCCGGGTGCCCGAAGCCCCCTTCGGCCGGGACCCTGTCCGGCCCTTGGACCGGCCTGTGGGTCGGCCGCGCTCGGGCGGACCAGCAGCCGGTACTGGCCGGCGGCCCGGTCAGAACGCTGCCCGGATCTCCCCCACCTCGCGGCCACCGCCCAGCAGGGGGGCGGCGCCGATCCTGGCGACCACCGGCGCGTCCACGCCCAGCAGGCCCAGGGCTCGGGCCAGCACCGGACCCAGCGCGCGGCCCCCGCCGTCGTCGATCTTGAAGGCGAGGGCACGCCCGTCCGGCAGGGCGACCGCCTGGACCGCTTCGGCGCCCATCTTGGACAGGGCCCCGGGGACCGCGCGCATCAGCCAGGTGTCGGGGCGTCGGGTGCCGGCGACGTACTCGGGGTGCGTGCGCATGGCGTCGGCGACGCGGCGTTCGGCGGAGCCGGGGGCCGCGAGCACGAAGGAGCGGAAGGCACGGGCGAGACCCGTGAGGGTGAGGGCCATCAGCGGGGCTCCGCAGCCGTCCGTGCCGACCGCGGCGACGGTCTCCCCGGCGTTCTCCTCGACCACGGAGTGGATCAGCCGCTGCAGCGGGTGCTCGGGATCGAGGTACGACTCGGTGGGCCAGCCGCGCTGCAGGCACACCGCGAGCATCGCCGTGTGCTTGCCGGAGCAGTTCATGGTGACCCGGTCGCGGACGGCACCGGAGGCGAGGTAGGCCTCGGCCTCGACGGGGTCCAGCGGAAGGTCCGCCGGGCACTGGAGCTGCTCGGCGGTCAGCCCGTGCTCGACGAGCATCTTCTGGACGAGGTCGCGGTGGAAGACCTCTCCGGAGTGGCTCGCGGCGGCGAGGGCGAGGCGCTCTCCCGCCAGGTCCAGGCCCGCGCGCAGGACGCCCGCGGCCTGCATGGGCTTGTTCGACGAGCGGGGGAAGACCGGCGCGGCCACCTCGCCGAGCGCCAGCTCGACCGTCCCGTCCGCGGCCAGGACCACCAGGCTGCCGCGGTGGTGTCCCTCGACGAAGCCGGAACGCACGACCTCGGCGAGGACGGGAAGCACGCCGGACCCGCCGTGGGAGCCCGTCGTACCGGTGGAGCTGCCCGGCGTACCGGGTATCCCGGCGGAGCCGGGTATCCCGGCGGAGCCGGGTATGCCGGCGGAGCCGGGTATGCCGGCGGAGCCGGGTATGCCGGCGGAGCCGGGTATGCCGGCGGAGCCGGGTATGCCGGCGGAGCCGGGTATGCCGGCGGAGCCGGGTATGCCGGCGGAGCCGGGTATGCCGGCGGAGCCGGGTATGCCGGCGGAGCCGGGTATGCCGGCGGAGCCGGGTATGCCGGCGGAGCCGGGTATGCCGGCGGAGCCGGGTATGCCGGCGGAGCCGGGTATGCCGGTGGAGCCGGGTATGCCGGCGGTACCGGTGGAGCCGGATGTTCGGGGGGCGCCGGGTATCGCGGTCGGCGCGGAGGAGTCTTCGGGTGTGCTGGGAGTGACGGGCATCGGCGGTGGCCTTCCGGAACGGGGACCCGCTCGGAAGGCGTCGGCCGGGTCGTGTCCCGGACAACACCCCCGCCTGCGCGGAGCGGGAGCGCGCCTCCTGTATCCGGCGCAACCCCTCGGCCCCGGGATCGCCGGGGCCGCCACGTCACATGAGCAGGTCGTCTACTTGTGCTTCGCCTTCACGGTACCTGCGGGCGATCTCGGCGCTGCAATCGTCCGCCGTGCGCTGAAGCTGCTGGCGCCGCCGGGAGACCTGCTGCTCATAGCGCACGAGCCGGCCCAGACCCGCGCCCAGCTCCTCGTCCGTCCGGGCGTCCAGGTCCGACAGCTCCACCTCGGCGAGCATGTCGGCCGCCAGCGCCCGGTACTCCTCACCGTGCGGCGTGCCCACCGTCACATGGCGGGCCGAGGAGCGGTACCGCGCCGGTGCGTCCGTGAGGATCTCCGAGAGCCGCTCGACGACGGAGTGCTTCCCCCGGTCCACGGACGACCGGTGCCCGGAGACCGCCCCGGCCATCCGGCGCTCCCCGCGGCCAGCGAGCTCCGCCCGCAGGATGTCGATACGCCCCTGGAGCAGCCGCCGGACATAGCTGAGGTCCGCCTCGTCCCGCTGGGCGTCCCGGCGCAGCGTCCGCAGTTCGGGAAGCCGGAGCGCGGCGATGCCGGGGCGGCCCTGCTCGGCCGCCGGCGGACCGCTGTCGGTGCGCTGCACCGGCGGCCGGGCCGTCATCCCTTCCGTCCGTGCGCTCGTGCGGGTCAATGACACGGCCCCGGGCTGCTGCCCGGTACTCGATGTGCTCATGTGCCTCTACCGTCCCCTCGACCGGCGCGGTCCACCCAACGGGCGCACCGCAACACCCCGCATGGTGCCACCCCCGATGGCCGCTATGTGCCCGAGTGACCCGATCAGCCCCAGATGGCGGGTTGGTTACCCCTGAAAATCACGCGAAGGGCCCGCAGCGCGCCGCGTCCCCGTGACACGGCATCATGGTCCGCATGCGTGCGGTGGTGCAGAGGGTGGACGGCGCGAGCGTCGTCGTGGACGGCGAGACGGTCGGCGAGATCAGCGGCGAGGGACTGTGCGTCCTCGTCGGGGTCACGCACGAGGACACCAAGGAGAAGGCGGCCCAACTCGCCCGCAAACTCTGGTCCGTCCGGATGCTGGCCGACGAGCGGTCCTGCTCCGACAGCGACGCGCCGCTGCTCGTCATCAGCCAGTTCACGCTCTACGGCGACGCCCGCAAGGGCCGCCGCCCCACCTGGAACGCAGCGGCCCCCGGTGATGTGGCGGAGCCGCTCGTCGACGAGGTCGTCGCCCAGCTCCGCGCTCTGGGCGCCACGGTGGCCACAGGCCGTTTCGGCGCCCGGATGCGCGTCTCGCTGACGAACGACGGCCCGTTCACCGTCCTCCTGGAGATGTGAGCCCTACGGCTCGACCACGACCTCCTGCGCCGCCGCCGTCGAGTCCGCCATGAGCGGGGCGTCCAGCGGCACGTTGCGCTTCACGAGGGCCAGGGCGATCGGGCCCAGTTCGTAGTGGCGTACGGAGGTGGTGATGAAGCCGATCTTGCGGCCGTCGGGATCCTCGCCCGCGAGGCGCAGCTCGGTTCCGTGCGGGGGCAGATGGACCTCGCTGCCGTCGAGGTGGAGGAAGACCAGGCGGCGCGGCGGCTTGCCCAGGTTCTGGACGCGGGCGACCGTCTCCTGGCCGCGGTAGCAGCCCTTCTGGAGATGCACGGCGGTGCCGATCCAGCCCAGCTCGTGCGGGATGGTGCGGTGGTCGGTCTCGAAGCCGACGCGGGGCCGGTGCTGCTCGACGCGCAGGGCCTCGTGGGCGAGCAGTCCGGCCGGGGGGCCGGTCTTCTCGGCGTACGACTCCAGGTCGGCGCGCGGAAGGAAGAGATCACGGCCGTACGGCGTCTCGCGGACGACGACTCCCTCGGGGACCTCGGCGATCGAACCGGCCGGGAGCTCGACGACGGCGAAGTCGGCGGTGCGGTCGGCGACTTCGACGCGGTAGAAGAACTTCATCGACTCCAGGTAGGCGATCAACGCCTCCTGGGTGTCGGGTTCGGTGTGCATCCACACCGTCGTGCCGTCGTCCACGAGGTACAGCGCGTGCTCGATGTGGCCGTTGGCCGAGAGGATCAGCGCCTCGGTGGCGCGCCCCGCCGGGAGGTCGGTGACGTGCTGGGTGAGCAGGAGGTGCAGCCAGGCGAGGCGGTCGTCGCCGGTGACGGTGACGACTCCGCGGTGCGAGAGGTCCACGAAGCCGAGGCCGTCGGCAAGGGCGCGCTGCTCACGGAACAGGTCGCCGTAGTGGGCGGCGACGCCTTCGTCCACACCCTCGGCAGGAACGGCGCCGGGCAGGGACAGGAGGGAGCTCTTCATGGACATACACACTACGACCGCGCGGTCGCCGATTTTATTTCTGTCACTTCTGAAGGGCTGCCTGGCAGTCCTTGCAGCGGCCGAAGATGGCGAAGTGCTTCATGTCCGTCTCGAAGCCGAAGGTGTCCCGGAGTTTCGCGGTGAACTCGGCGGCGACGGAGACATCGGCCTCGATGACGTTCGTGCAGTCCCGGCAGACGAGGTGGATGTGGTGGTGCCGGTCGGCCAGGTGGTACGTCGGTGCGCCGTGCCCCAGATGGGCATGGCTGACCAGCCCGAGCTCCTCAAGGAGCTCCAGGGTCCGGTAGACGGTGGAAATATTGACCCCCGACGCCGTCTTCCTCACTTCCACGAGGATGTCGTCGGGGGTCGCGTGCTCCAGGGTGTCCACTGCTTCGAGGACAAGCTGGCGCTGCGGCGTCAGCCGGTAGCCGCGCTGCCTGAGGTCGCTCTTCCAGTCGGTGCTCACCACACTGGAAGTCTAGGACCATTCCCGTCGGAGCCGGCCTGATGAACTGCACGGCGGCTCACGAACGGCACGGCGGCCTACTTGAAGAAGGCGATCCCGTCGTCCGGCATGTCGTCGGGCAGGTCCTTGGCCCAGCGCTCGACGTCCTCCGGGGTGACGACCTTCTTCAGGTGCCCCGACATGTAGGGACGCAGCTCGACCTCGGGGGTCTGCTTCTCACCGACCCACATGAGGTCGCTGTTCACATAGCCGTAGAGGCGCTTGCCGCCGCTGTAGGGACCGGACGCGGCCGTACGGGCCACGGCGTCGGTGACCAGGTCGATCTGCGGCTTCTTGTCGGCCAGCTCGCCGTACCAGATCTCGACGACGCCGCTGTCGCGGGTCATGACGACCTCGACCTTGCGGTCGGCGTCGACCCGCCAGAAACCGGCCTCGGACTCCAGCGGCCGGACCTTCTCGCCGTCCGCGTCGAGCACCCAGCTGTGCGAGCGGTACTCCAGGAAGTCCCGCCCGTCGTGCGTGAAGCTGACCTCCTGCCCGAAGTTGCACTTCTCGGAGCCGGGGAAGTCGTACACGCCGACTCCGGCCCAGTCGCCGAGCAGGAAGACAAGGGGGACCAGGTCCTTGTGGAGGTCCGACGGGATCTCGATCATGAGCTGAGCAGTTCCTTGATGGGGGTCAGCGCTGGCCCTGGTACAGCTTCTTCACGGTCAGTCCGGCGAAGGCGAGCACGCCGACGCAGACCAAGGCCAGCAGGGTTTCGAAGAAGATCTCCACGGGGTGCTCCTCGGTGAGCGGAACGGGTCCCCGCCCGGACGCAGCCGGGACTGGGGAGGTACACAAAAGCCGGGCCCCAGCTTACGCGGCTGGGACCCGGCGTTCTCTTTCAGGTGTGCCCTGGCGGGCCGCGGCCCTCAGCCGAGGAGCTGGCTCTGCAGGACGACCGTCTGCTGGAAGGGGACCGCGCGGGCGGAGCCCTTGCGGGACTGCACCACCAGGGCGAGGGTGTCCCCGGCCACCAGGTACGCCTGCCGGACCTGCCCGGCGCCGTACGGCTTGGCTTCCGTGTACGGGTACCGGGCGACGTTCGCGACCGGGGTGACGTGCGAGAAAGCCTCGTCGTTGTGCACGTCGGCGGCGCCTCGCGCCGCGAACTTCGGGCTGTCCCAGCTCGTGAACTCCTCCTGCTGGAGCTCGTCGACGACCGCGGCGGTGTCGAACCGGAGCAGGTAGATCCGGGTGTGCGTGCCGTCCGGGGTGGTCCAGCCGCGAGCGGCGATGTGCCGCAGGCCGTAGTCCGTCAGCAGCTCGTCGATGTGATCGCGGTCGTCCTTCGAGGCGTACTCGGCGAGGAAGCCCTTCCTCGGCAGCCAGCCGTCCGTACCCCGCAGGGCCTTGTCGGCCGTCGCGCCCCGGGGGGCCGGCAGCAGCAGCTCACGCAGGTCGGCGTAGTGCACGCCGGCCTTGTTCGCCTCGGCGAAGGGGCGCGGGCTGCCCGAGGGCAGCGGCGGGAACTGGATCTCGGGGTAGTTCCAGCGCCCGTCGGACACGGTCGCCAGGCCCGGGACGTCGGTGCGCCGCATCTCCGTGATGCCGTACGTGGCGCCCGCGCAGGCCGCCGCGAACGCCACGGTGGCCGCGGTCCAGCGCAGCACGGCCCGCAGGACCCGGCGGTCCTTCTTCACCGGGGGTCCGACCGGGAGCGGTTCGGCCGACGGCGCTTCCAGAGGTGCTTCGGGTGCTGCTGCCGGTGCTGTCTCCGGTGTCGCGGCTACCGGTGCTGTCTCCGGTGTCGCGGCTACCGGTGCTGTCTCCGGTGTCGCGGCTACCGGTACTGCCTCCGGTGTCGCTGCTTCCGGTACTGCCTCCGGTGCTGTTTCGGCAGACGCCTCAGGGGCTTCTTCCGAAGCCACAGGCGCAGCAAGGTTCTCGGTCATACGGCCTCCCCCGGGTCCGTGATCCTGTCGAGCTGGGCGGCCAGGAAGCGGGCGACGGCAGGGCCGTCCAGCGGCTTGACGCCGGAGACGGTCGCGCTGACCAGCACGTCTCCCTCGTATGCGGAGCAGACCATCATGTCGAGCTTCTCGCTGCTGTCCTTGGGCGGGAGGAAGCACCCGGCGTTCTTGTGGCCCTTGATCTTGGGGCCCTTGCGGAAGATCCCCAGCGCGTCGAAGATCGCGTTCTGCGCCGTCGAGATCTCCCGCACGGTCCGCTGGTTCGCCATCTGGGAAAGCGTGACGCTCGCGGTGAAGGTCTTCTTGTCGTAGTCCGCGTAGACGTCCGAGCTGAGGTAACTGCGCATCACCATGCCCTTGATGCGCTCCTCGTCGATCCGCTTCTCCAGCTTCCGCCGCTGGGTGCGCGGCAGGTCGCTGATGGCCTCCTTGCGGAGTGCGGCGGCCTGGCTGCCGCTCAACTCGGCCTCGGCGCCGAACTCGGCGAGGTCCGGACCACGCGTGTAGTCGTCGCCGTAGGGCAGGAGCATGCCCTTGAGGCCCGTGTCGGGCTTCGCCTTCTCTTCCTTGTCCTTCACGGCCTTCGGGAAACGCCAGGTGGGCTTCCCCGGGTCGCGGTCGGCCCCGTCCACGGTCACGACGGTGCAGCCGACGCCACCGATCACCGCCGCGACCAGCAGGACAGCGCCGGAGACGGCGGCTATTCGGCCACGCCGCAGGCGCTTCTTGGGCGCGACGGTCTCGCCGGCGGGCACGCCGGGGCTCTCACCGGGGCCCTCGGCGGTGTTCTGCGCGGGGTTCTCGGCGGGGTTCTCGGCAGGGCTCTGCGCGGGGTTCTCGGCGAGGCCCTCGGCAGGGTTCCCGATGGGGTTCTCGGCCGGACTCTCGGCGGGGTCCTCGATGGGGTTCTCGCTCACAGTCGACCCACCTGCCGCTTGGCCAGATCCATGATCTTTTCCTTGGGAATCGGCTTGGTGTCGTAGACCCAGACCTCCATGGCGATGTCACCGCGCCAGGCGTGCGCCTCCGCCGAGTAGATCGGGAGGTAGCCGGCCTTCGTCTCGGGCCGGGTGTGGACGTACACCATGCCGTCCCCGGTGCCGGGGAGGGGCCGGCTGTTGGTGCCTGCGTCCTTCTCCGCCCAGTAGTACGCGTTGTCGGCGGCCTCGGAGGCCTTGAGGGACTCCTCCTGGCGGTACTGCACCAGACGGATCTCCACGCTGTACGTACTGCCCTGCCGCCAGCCGACGACGGCCGCGCGGCGGAACTCGTCGGCGACGAGGGTGCCGAAGGCGCCGGCCGGCTTCTTGTAGGAGTCCGCGTACTCCGTCAGATTCATCCAGCCGTCGTCGCCCGTCCATTCGCTCTCCCTCGTGCCCTTCGGCCGGGGAAGCAGCAGCTTGCGCAGGTCGCCGTTCGTCTTCACCCGGTCGTCCTGGGCGGCGGACAGCGGCTCGGGACCGTCACCCTTGGCCTGGGCGACAGCCGGCTGCGACAGCGACGGCAGCTTGGTGGGCTCGCTGTCGGCCTGCACCAGATATCCGGCGCAGGTACCGGCGACGAGACCGAGCACGGCGGCCGTGGCGATGAGCAGGGTCGTGCGTCCGCGCCGACGGGCGCGCGGTACTGACGGAGCGTCATCCGGCTCGGCGGGCGCGGCCGTCCGCTCGGCGGGCGCCGCGGGTCCATCGGACTGCGCGACCGCCTCGGTCTGTGCCGGGGCCTGTGCCGGGGTCGAGTCCGTGGCCGCTGCCGAGTCCGATGCCGAGTCGGTGGCCGACGCCGGAGCCGATGCCGCGTCCGTGGCCGACGACGGTGCCGCGTCCGTGGCCGACGCCGGAGCCGGGGACGCCTCGACAGGTGCGGGCTCTACGGGTTGCCCGGACGTCTCGGGCTGTTCGAGCTGTCCGGGCTCACTGTCTGCCGTACCGGAACCAGCAACCGGCGCAACCTCGGGCACGCTCGGTCTTTCCGGTGTTTCGGGTACTTCGGGTCCTACCAAGACGTCCCCCCACGAACGTGAAGTACGGATTCCGTATCCGCGTGCACAGGAGACTCATGGTCCCCGCACGGGGTTGCCCGGACGTTGATCACGATTCGGAATACCATGGCGGCCATGGCGAACAAGCTCGTGATCAAGGTGACGGCGGGGGCCGATGCCCCGGAGCGCTGCTCACAGGCGTTCACCGTCGCGGCGGTGGCCGTGGCCAGTGGCGTGGAGGTCTCCCTCTGGCTGACCGGGGAGTCCGCGTGGTTCGCGCTGCCGGGCCGCGCCGCCGAGTTCGAACTGCCGCACGCCGCGCCGCTGCCCGATCTGATCGACTCGATCCTGGCGGCCGGGCGCATCACCCTGTGCACCCAGTGCGCGGCCCGCCGCGACATCACCGAGAAGGACGTCCTCGACGGCGTGCGGATCGCGGGCGCGCAGGTGTTCGTGCAGGAGGCGATGGCGGACGGGACGCAGGCGCTGGTCTACTGACGCCGTCCGCACGTCTCCGGCGGCGGGGCCCGTGCCTCCGCCGACCGCGCCGTGGCCCTACTGACCGCGTCTGCGCCGCGCGCGGGTGTCCACCCAGAGGCAGAAGGGGTGGCCCGCCGGGTCGAACAGCACGCGTACGTCCTCCTGGGGCTGGTGCTCGGCGAGCCGGGCGCCCTGCTCCACTGCGTGTTCGGTCTCCTCGGCGAGGTCGTCGACCTCGATGTCGAGATGGAGCATCATCCGCTGGTCGCCGGGGCCCGCGGGCCATACCGGCGGCGTGTAGTGCGGCTCGGTCTCGAAGGCGAGCGCGACCCCGCCGAACGGCGGACCGATCAGTACCCAGTCGGGCTCCTCGGCGCGCACCTCGTATCCGAGCAGCCGCCGGTAGAAACCGGCCAGTTCATGGGCGTCGGGCGCGTCGAGCACCACGGTGGACAACCTCGTACGCGACATAGACGCCTTTTCCGCTCCCACCGCTGCCGCCGTTTCGCCCGCTGCCACCACGTCCGCAGCCGGCGCCGCCTTCCCGCTGCCGCCGCCCTGCCGCGGGCGCCGCCTCTCCGCCGACGGCGCCGTTCGCTCCACCGCCCGGCGCCGCTCTACGGCTGCCGCCGTTTCTTGCCGTCCAGCTCGTCCCACCACTCGTCGGACTTCGGGTCCCCGGACGGGTCGTCCCACCACCGGTCCTCCGGTCCCCGCCGGTTGGCCACCATCGCGGCCACCGGCGGAATCACCATGGCGACCACACACATCGCGACCGCCGCGGGGACCGACCACAACCGTACGACTCCCCAGGCGAGGACGAACAGCACGATGCACGTCCCCATCATGGCGAAGTACAGATGACGCCTGCGCGCGTACATACCACCAGCGTAGGCCCGGACAACCCGTCCGGCGCAGTGTCGGCGGCCCCCTGCGGGGCCGGGGGCGGGCGGAACGGGCAAGCCGAAGGGCCGCACCCCGATCCGGTAAGCGTCCAACCCCCGGGGGTGCGGCCCTTCGGCCGTTCAGTCGACTGCCGTCAGGGACGGCGGTCCGCCGTTCAGACGGCGATCGCGACCTCGGCGAGGCCGCCCGTCTGGGCGACGACCGTGCGGTCGGCGGTGCCACCGGGGACCAGCGCGCGGACGGTCCAGGTGCCCTCGGCCGCGTAGAAGCGGAACTGACCCGTCGCGGACGTGGGGACCTCCGCCGTGAACTCGCCGGTCGAGTCCAGCAGACGGACGTAGCCCGTCACCGGTTCGCCGTCGCGGGTCACCTGACCCTGGATCGTGGTCTCACCGGGCTTGATCGTCGAGGCGTCCGGGCCGCCGGCCTTCGCTCCACACATATTTCGATTCCGTCCTTCAGGCCTTGAGGGTTACTTGTTGGCGCCGAGCTCGATCGGCACGCCGACGAGGGAGCCGTACTCGGTCCACGAGCCGTCGTAGTTCTTGACGTTCTGCACACCGAGGAGCTCGTGCAGGACGAACCAGGTGAGCGCGGAACGCTCACCGATGCGGCAGTAGGCGATCGTGTCCTTGGCCAGGTCGACCTGCTCGCCGGCGTAGAGCTCCTTGAGCTCGTCGTCCGACTTGAAGGTGCCGTCGTCGTTGGCGTTCTTCGACCACGGGATGTTGCGGGCGCTCGGGACGTGGCCCGGACGCTGCGACTGCTCCTGCGGCAGGTGCGCCGGGGCGAGCAGCTTGCCGCTGAACTCGTCGGGCGACCGGACGTCGACCAGGTTCTGCGAACCGATCGCGGCGACGACGTCGTCGCGGAAGGCGCGGATCGAGGTGTTCTGGGCCTTGGCCCTGTAGGCGGTGGCGGTGCGGTCGGGGATCTGCGAGCCGTCGACCAGGTCGCGGGAGTCGAGCTCCCACTTCTTGCGGCCGCCGTCGAGCAGCTTCACGTTCTCGTGGCCGTAGAGCTTGAAGTACCAGTAGGCGTAGGACGCGAACCAGTTGTTGTTGCCGCCGTAGAGCACGACCAGCGTGTCGTTGCCGATGCCCTTCGAGGAGAGGAGCTCCTCGAAGCCCTCCTGGTCGATGAAGTCACGGCGGACCGGGTCCTGGAGGTCCTTGGTCCAGTCGATCCGGATGGCGTTCTTGATGTGGTTCTTCTCGTACGCCGACGTGTCCTCGTCGACCTCGACGACGGCCACGTTCGGGTCGTCCAGGTGGTCCTGGACCCAGTCGGCGTCTACCAGGACGTCACTGCGGCTCATGCTCGTTCTCCTCCGGGGCAGTTGCGGCGGGGTGGTGCGTTGGAGAGGGTGCGCGGTGCTGCATGCCGGTGAGGGCTGCGCGGCGCAATGGTGGCCCGGACAAGAGAGGTCCAGGGGCCCGGCTCGCGGAAGGCGGGAACGCTTCCGCTCAGAAGGTGCGACAGAGCATGGCGGCGACGCGGCACAGGTCTACTGCCCGCCGCTTCGTGAGGTCCGCCTGTCGCTTCATGGGTCCGATCGTAGGGACGGACAGGCGGACATGTCACCGGCGTGTCGAATATTGAGACGCGATCGTCCGCATTGTGATACGCGAGCCTTGCCGGGGCCCCGCCCGCACGGATTCTGGGGGTACGGGTCGCTCATCCATTCGACGGCGCATCTGCGGTACGGACAGGGCCGTCTCGCCTTTCGGACAACCGTCCCCGGAAAGAGCCCTTCGCCGCGCGACCGGGCCACCTCGGCGCCACCCCGCCCGCCCACGGGCCCGCCCCGGGCCGCTGCCGCCCGGCCTCACTCGGCCCGGCCGGCTTCACCCCGTCACCCCGTCGACCCGTCGCCCCGCGCCGGTCCGGCCAGATGCTGCCCGCCACCCGATCGGTCCGGTCGGGCCTTCTACCCGACGAGCCGGACGTCCGAACCCTTCACCGAGATCTCGACGCCCGTCGGGGCCGCCTCGACCTTGTCGAGCTTGATGCCGCCGGGCAGCTGCTCGATCTTCTGCTGGAAGTCGGTGATCGAGCGGATCCGGCCCTCGGCGAGCTGGACACCCAGCTTGGGCAGCGAGTCGGCGTGCACCTTCACGGTGTCACCGGAGACGGTGACGGAACTGAGCACCGAGACCGGCTCGGGCAGCTTGGCGCCCAGGACGGTCCCCGAGACGGTGACCTTGATCTTGCCGTTGCCGCCGTCCGAGAGGCCGATGACCTGGGCCGTGACGCCGGGCGCCACGTCCTCGGGCCCGGACTTCGCGGCCTTGAGCAGCTCGGCGTACGAGATCGACGCGGTGCCGGTGGCACTGCCGGCGGTGGCGGAGCTGTAGCCGCCGTCGAAGGCGACGCCGCGCATCTCGGCGTTGAGGTCGTCGATGCGGATGGTGCCGGCGGAGGAGCCCGTCGACGCCTCGTAGTTCTTGATGCCGATCTTCACGTCGTCGAGCTCGCCGCCGACGACCTGGGTGAGGAACGGAAAGCCCCCGATGGACACGTCGGGGGTGGCCGCGAGTCCCTCGGCGCTCTTGATCCGGCCGGCCGCCTCGTCCTCCGCGAACCCGACCGCCACCCGGTCGGCGAGCACGAACAGACCGCCGAGAACGACCAGCAGAATCAGGCTTATTCGCAGTGCGCGCATGCTCGATGTTCCCCCACCTGGGACGGCCCCGTCTGGACGGCCGAGTGACCGCCGAGCGCGAGCCTAACCCCGAAGGGCCCCCGGATCGGGGGCCCTTCGGGGGTGTTGTCGATCATCTGTGACGATCCGGAGAGGCTGGATGACCGGATCCGATCGGAACGGCTGGATCGGATCCGAACCGGTGGGACCGGCCGATCAGCCCAGCGCTCTGCCGAGCAGGTAGACCGCGGGAGCGGCGGCGGCCAGCGGCAGCGCCACGCCCGCGGTGAAGTGGACGAACCGCGAGGGGTAGTCGTAGCTGGCGACCCGGTGGCCGATCAGCGCGCACGCCCCGGCACCGAGGCCCAGGAAGGCGCCCTGCGTGCCCAGGTCCGTCATCCCGCCGACCGCGATGCCGGCGCCGGTGGCGGCCAGCAGCGCGACCACCACGGAGGCCGCGGTGGGCAGCGGCAGGGCGCGGGCCAGGATCGCCACGGCGACCGCGGCCGCGCCGACCGTGACGGCGTCCGGCTCGGCCGCCAGATGCCCGGCCGCGATGATCGACAGCGCCGCGGACACGACGGTCGCCATCAGGCCGTACATGCGGGTGTCCGGGTCGGCGTGGCTGCGCAGTTGCAGCACGAGGGTCAGCAGGACCCACACACCGAGCGTGCCGAGGATCGCGGCGGGCGCGTTCTCCCGGCCGGCCGCGAGCAGGGCCACGTCGGCGGTCACCGCGCCGAGGAACGCCAGCGCGATGCCCTGCCGGGCGGGCCACATCCCGTTCAGCCGGAACCAGCCCGCCGCGGTGACGGCCTGGAGCAGGACGAGGGGGACGACGAGCGCGTACTCGCCGATCGCCGCCGCTCCGGAGAGCAGCAGCGCGAGCAGCGCCGTCAGCGCGGCCGGCTGCATCCCGGGCTCGATGATCGGCGAGCGGCCCTCGGCGCGGGCACGCTGGGCGTCACTGATCCGGCTCTGGCCGACGACGGTCGCGGGCCCGTAGCCCGCTCCGGCCTCGCCAGGGCTCTCGGGAAGCGTCCCGCCGGGACGGGACGGGTCGGCCGGGCCCACGGCGCCGGGTGCCTCGCCGGCGGCCGGAGCGTGCTCCGGTGCCCACGGCCGCGCCGGAGCCTCGGGCGGCAGGGCCGCTCCCACGGCACCGCCGTACCCCTGGGGTTCGTCGTAGGCCTGGTACCCCTGCGCGGCCGGATACGCGGTGTCGGCCGCGGGGACCGGCGTGTGCGCCTGCGCCTCCCAGGTCCGCCCCTCCCACTGCTGGGTGTGCTGCTGCCACTCGGGCTGCGGCTGGGGCTCCTGCTGCTGGGGCTGCTGCTGCTGCGGTTGCTGATACGGGTCGTACGCCTCGTGCCGACCCTCGTACGGCTGGTTGCTCATCGTCTCGCTCACCCTCCTGCGAACGGCGGGAGCACCTCGACCGTGCCGCCCTCGGCCAGCCGTACCGTCTCATGCCCGCGGGTCCCCACGGGATCACCGTCGATCAGGAACGAGCATCGCCGCAGGACGCGGACGAGTTCGCCGGGGTGTCGTTCGCGGGCCGCGTCGAGCACCTCGGCGAGCGTGCCCGCGTCGTACGGCTCCTCGCCGACGCCTGCCGCGGCCTTGGCGGCGGCCCAGTAACGCACCGTGCCCTTTGCCATCTCGTTCCTCAATCAGCGATCTGGTGTGTGATGTCCGCGCGTCTGTTTGCGTGAACCCCGTCAGGCTAGCCCGCGTGGGTGACGGCCCAGTCCCCGATACGGGTGAGCAGGTCGTCGGGGGCGGCGTTCTCGGCGTGCCCCATGCCGTGCTCCAGCCACAGTTCGGCGTGGCCGCCGGAGGCCTCGGCCAGCATCCGCGGGTGGTCGACGGGGAAGTAGCCGTCCCGGTCGCCGTGGACGACGAGGAGCGGGGTCGGCGCGATGTGCGGGACGCACTCGACCGGGGACCGCGGCACCGGGTCCCAGTCGCGGTGGTCGATCCGGGTCCGCAGACCCAGCCGGCCCACGATCCGGCCCTCCGGGCGGGTCACCAGCCAGTGCAGCCGCCGCATGGGGGCCGTGCCCCGGTAGTACCAACGGGCCGGCGCGCTCACCGACACCACCGCGTCCGTACGCGCCCCTGTGCGCCCCTCGTGCTCCCGGCCGGGCACCGGCTCACCACCGGGCTCCCGGCCCTTCTCCGCGTGGAGCGCGGCGTGCCGCAGCACCACCGAGCCGCCCATCGAGAAGCCGACGGTCACGATCCGGGTGTGCCCGAGTTCACGCGCCCAGGCGACCGCCGCCGCCAGATCGTGGACCTCTCGGTCGCCGACCGTGGAACGGCCGCCCGACCGGCCGTGACCGCGGAAGGAGAAGGTGACCACCGCCCCCCTGCGGGCGAGGACGCCTGCCGCGCGGCGGACGTGCGGCCGGTCCAGATCACCCGTGAATCCATGGGCGACGATGAACGCGAGGTCACCTGACGACTCCGTTCCGGGGTCGTACGCCGCATCGATCGTCACCCCGTCGACCGTGCGCAGAAACCTCCGCGAAGGGGCACGCGACGTTGTCTCAAGGCGTGGACTCTTGAAAGATCGCGTCACTTGACCTGCCGGACCTGAGCTCATGTGGGCTATTCTGCTGGGCATGAGGACTCGGGCAGAGTAGCCCCCGGGTCCTTTTGTGCTTTCGGAAGCGTTGTATACGAAGCGGGAAACCGCAGGTGTACGGGCCTCGGACGCGCAGCGGATCCCAGGGGCGCGGGATCCGCACGTACAAGAGCAGTGCCGCAAACGTCCTCGCAGGGACCGAGGAGGAACCAGACGTTATGGGCGAGCGAACCGTGCACGAACGCAGGACGACCCAGGTGGGTGAGGCTCGATGAGTTCTCTGTTGCTCCTCACGAACGCCCTTCAGCCGTCGACGGAGGTGCTTCCCGCGCTCGGCCTGCTGCTGCACAACGTGCGCGTGGCTCCGGCCGAAGGCCCAGCTCTCGTCGACACCCCCGGTGCCGACGTCATCCTGATCGACGGACGACGCGATCTCCCGCAGGTCCGCAGCCTGTGCCAGTTGCTGCGCTCCACGGGACCCGGCTGTCCGCTCATCCTCGTCGTGACGGAGGGCGGCCTCGCGGCCGTCACCGCCGACTGGGGCATCGACGACGTCCTCCTCGACACCGCCGGTCCGGCCGAGGTGGAGGCGCGCCTGCGTCTCGCCATGGGCCGCCAGCAGATCGTCAACGACGACTCCCCGATGGAGATCCGCAACGGCGACCTCTCCGTGGACGAGGCGACGTACAGCGCCAAGCTCAAGGGCCGGGTCCTCGACCTCACCTTCAAGGAGTTCGAGCTCCTGAAGTACCTCGCGCAGCACCCGGGCCGCGTCTTCACCCGCGCCCAGTTGCTCCAGGAGGTCTGGGGCTACGACTACTTCGGCGGTACGCGGACGGTCGACGTACACGTACGGCGACTGCGCGCGAAGCTCGGGCCCGAGCACGAGTCGCTGATCGGAACCGTCCGGAACGTCGGTTATCGATTCGTTACCCCGGAGAAGGTGGACCGCGCCGCGGACGAGGCGAAGGCCAAGGCTGCCCAGCCAAAGCCGGAGGATGCGGACGAGACGGCGCACCTGGACGGCCCCGCCCCGGCGCAAGCCGCGGTAGAGCCGCAGGAAGCCGCCGTACGCCCTGCCCAGAGGTAGGTCCATCCGCGTAGACTCCGCGCGTGGCCAAGGTGACTAGGGATGATGTAGCGCGACTGGCGGGTACGTCCACCGCCGTCGTCAGCTATGTCATCAACAACGGACCCCGGCCGGTCGCCCCGGCCACGCGCGAGCGTGTTCTCGCCGCGATCAAGGAGCTGGGGTACCGGCCCGACCGGGTCGCCCAGGCCATGGCCTCGCGGAAGACCGAGCTCATAGGCCTGATCGTGCCGGACGCGCGCCAGCCCTTCTTCGGGGAGATGGCGCACGCCGTCGAACAGGCCGCCGCCGAGCGCGGGAAAATGGTCCTGGTCGGCAACTCCGACTACATCGCCGAGCGCGAGGTCCACTATCTGCGGGCCTTCCTCGGCATGCGGGTCTCCGGGCTGATCCTCGTCAGCCACGCGCTGAACGACCACGCGGCCGCCGAGATCGACGCCTGGGACGCCCGGGTGGTGCTCCTGCACGAGCGCCCCGAGGCGATCGACGACGTGGCCGTCGTCACCGACGACATAGGGGGCGCCCAGCTCGCCACCCGGCACCTTCTGGAGCACGGGTACGAGTACGTGGCCTGTCTCGGCGGCACGGCCGAGACGCCCGCCGTCGGCGACCCCGTCTCCGACCACGTCGAGGGCTGGCGCCGCGCGATGCAGGAGGCCGGCAAGCCGACCGAGGGCCGCCTCTTCGAGGCCCCCTACAACCGGTACGACGCCTACCAGGTCGGCCTGGAGCTGCTCGCCGGGCCGCACCGGCCGCCGGCGATCTTCTGCTCCACTGACGACCAGGCCATCGGTGTCCTGCGCGCCGCGCGCGAACTGCGCATCGACGTGCCGGGGCAGCTCGCGGTCGCCGGGTTCGACGACGTCAAGGAAGCGGCCCTCACCGACCCTCCTCTGACAACGATCGCATCGGACCGCTCGGCGATGGCCAGAGCGGCCGTGGACCTCGTCCTGGACGACGGGCTGCGGGTGCCCGGGTCCCGCCGCGAGCGGCTGAAGCTGTTCCCCTCCCGGCTGGTGCTACGCCAGTCCTGCGGCTGCCAGTAGGCCCCCGGGCCCGCCGCCGCCCCACATACGGACAGCGGAGATCCCCGCGCCCCTGAGGGGACGCGGGGATCTCTGTTCACAGCGGTGGGACGGACGGGAACTAGAACAGCAGGTTGTACTGGTTGAAGCCGGTGCCGAGGCTCTTGCGGGTGCCGAAGAGGCTGCTGGAGGCCTTGCCGGTGCCGGGGTAGAGCCAGAGCGTGCCGCCCGAGTCACGGGTGACGACATCCGCGATGCCGTCGCCGGTCACATCGCCGTTGGCCACGTACGAGGTGAAGTTCCAGCCCGTACGGGCCTGGACGCGCGCGGAGAACGGGGTCTTCTCGACCTGCGTGCCGCGGTAGAGGTACAGGACGCCCGAGCTGTTGCGGACCAGCAGGTCGGCGCGGCCGTCGCCGGACAGGTCGCCGTGGCCGAAGATCCTGACGTTCTTCCACGCCTTGTCGACGATCTTGACCCGGCCGTAGAACTGGCCGGTGCCCTTGCCCGGGTAGAGGTAGACCGAGCCGTCGGCGTCCACCGCGACCAGGTCGGGGCGGGAGTCGCCGGTCAGGTCGCCGGGGACGGCGTACGACTTGTAGCCGCCCCACACCGAGCTGATCTGCATCCACTCGAACTGGCCCGTGCTGTGGTTCAGGTAGCTGCGGTAGAGCTTGCCGTCACCCTTGTCCCGCATGATCAGGTCCTGGTAGAAGTCCCGGTCCAGATCGGCCTGGAGGACCCAGCCGGCGTTCTGCCAGTTGTTGCCCTGGTAGGCGCGGGCGGTCAGCGAGGTGCCCTTGCTGTCCTGCTCGAACAGACCACCCGAGGGCGTGCGCTCCAGCAGGTCGGCGCGGCCGTCGAAGGTCAGGTCCGTGTCGTCGATGCGGGGCTGGGCGGCCCAGGTGTACGACGACACCTTGGTGAACACCGGGTAGGCGCCCTTCGCGGTGCAGCCGGAGACACCCCACGAGACGATGCCGACGACCTTGCCGCCGACGATCACCGGACCGCCGGAGTCACCGTTGCACGGGCTCTTGGTGCCCTCGTCGACGCCGGTCGCCGGGGTGCCCGCACAGAACATGGAGCCCTCGACGAAGTCGTCCTCACCGAGGACCGAGTTCATCGCGCTGTTGCAGGTGGAGTCGGAGACGAGCGGCAGAGTGACCTTGCGCAGGTTCGCCGACAGGTCGGCGTCCGAGGCGCCGGAGGTCAGGCCCCAGCCGTAGACGGTGGCGGAGTTGCCGGCCTTGTACGAGGCGCTGTCGCCCGCGGCCACCAGCTTCTGCCACTGCTGCTCCAGAGGACGGTCCAGGGTGAGGACCGCGATGTCGTTCTGGAGGGTCGCGCTGTTGAAGTGCGGGTGGTTCCACTGGCGGTGGACGCCCGCGACGGTGCCGTTCGTGTCGTCCAGCAGACCGGTGGCACCGGCGACCACCGCGCCGTTGTCCGCCCAGTCCAGACCCGCGACGCAGTGGGCCGCCGTCAGGACCTTGTTCGGGGCGACGAGGGTGCCGCCGCAGAAGTAGCCGACCTGCGCCGTGCTGTCGTAGTAGGAGAGCTGGACCATCCACGGCGCGGAGGAGATCGTCGTCTCGGTGCCGCCGATGATGAACGGCGTCTTCTTGGGAGCCGTGCCGGGAGTCGCCTGCGTCTTGGCGGCTTCGACGACGCGGTGGCGCAGCTCCTTGTCGGAGGCGGTCGGCGAGGGTGCCGACGAGGACCGGGCGACGCTCGCGCCGGGCGGTCCGGCCGGATCACCGGCGGCGGTGGCGGGCTGTGCCGCGAGGGCGCCGGCGCAGGTCAGCGCCAGCGCGAGAGCGGCCGCCGGCAACGCCGTGGCGGGGCGTCTCCAGCGGTCGCGCAGGGCAGGTATCACTCAGGACTCCTGGTGTGGGTGCGTGTGCCGTCTTCTTCGTCAGAGGCCGAGAAGGGCATACGACGCACCGGCCCGATCGACGGCAGCAATCGCTTGCGTCGATGTCGGGCGTAACCGCGGAGCCCCCCTCCGGCCCGGGAATCGTAGGCCTCACCTGCCCCTGGACACACGACCTCCACAACGGTCGGACGAGTGTTCGTTTCCGCCCTTCCGTGGCATCACCCGGAGGCAACCCGCTGTTCGCCGGAGCGCGGCGGCCCGGGTGACGGGGCCCGTTCCGGACCCCTCCGGGAGCCGGTCCGGGCACACCGGGAACGCACGGAGGGCTCGCAGGGGACTCGCAGCGCGCTCGCAGAAAGCGTCTTTATATCGGGCATACGAGGTTCTGTCGGGCTTCTCAGGGACCACTCAGGGAGCTCTCATGATCGGGGGACAGTCTTTTCTCATGACCGAGAGCTTCCGCCGCAGCGGCGAGTACCCCCAGGGCGACGACCACGGGTCCGCGTACCCCGAGCAGCAGTCGCATCACTCCGCCCCCGTGAATCCCGAGTGGCCTCCACCGCCGGCGTACGACCCGGCCGCGCCGGTCCACGTCGAGCCGGGCACCACCGTGTGGCCGGGCTCCGGGCACGGTGGCAGCGGCGGGGACGGCGGCCACGGTGCCGGCCCCTACGCCGGCCATCCCGGCCCCGACCCGGTCGGCTCCACCGCGGCCTTCGCCTCGGCGGCCCCCGGTCATCCGGAGCCCCCCGCGAGCGCCACCGGCAAGCGGCGCGCCAAGGGGCCGTTCGCCCTGCTCGCCGCCGTGGCGATCGTCGCGGCCGCGATCGGCGGCGGTACCGCGTACGCCTTCCAGGAGCTGACCGGCAACGACACCGTCGCCACCTCCAGCACCACCAGCGCCAACGTGGTGCCCACCAGCCAGCGCGGCACGGTCTCCGGCGTCGCCAAGGCGGTCAGCCCGAGCATCGTCGAGATCGGCGCGACCTCGAACGCGGGCTCGTCCACCGGCTCGGGCGTGATCATCACGACCGGCGGCGAGATCGTCACCAACAACCACGTCGTCTCGGGCGCCTCCGCGATCAAGGTGCAGCTGAACGACGGCAAGTCCTACACCGCGAGCGTCGTCGGTACCGACAGCAAGAAGGACCTCGCGCTGATCAAGCTGGACAACGCGCCCTCCGGCCTGAAGCCCGCGACGCTCGGCAACTCCGACGGCGTCCGGGTCGGCGACCAGGTCGTCGCGATCGGCTCCCCCGAGGGCCTGACCGGCACCGTCACCAGCGGCATCGTCTCCGCCCTCGACCGTGACGTGACCGTCTCCACCGACGAGAGCCAGGGCCAGCAGCAACAGCAGGGCAGCGGCGGCAGCGGCAGCGGCGACCAGTGGCCGTTCGAGTTCGGCGGCCGCCAGTTCAACGGCGACACCGGTTCCTCCACCACGACGTACAAGGCCCTCCAGACCGACGCCTCGCTCAACCCGGGCAACTCCGGCGGCGCGCTCATCGACATGAACGGCAACATCGTCGGCATCAACTCCGCGATGTACTCGGCCGCTTCGGACTCCTCGTCGTCCTCGTCGAGCGCGGGCAGCGTCGGCCTCGGCTTCGCCATCCCGATCAACACCGTCAAGTCCGACCTGGCCACGCTGCGGGCCGGCGGATCCAACGGCTGAACCCGGAGGTCGCCATGAAGATCGAGCGCGTCCCGCACACCGCCCCGGCGGGCGACCGGGCCGGCGACCCGGCCGGAATCGGCCTGGCCCTGACGGTCGCCCGCGAGCTGCACGCACCCGCGCGGCGCGCCCCGGAACTGGCCCCCGCCGTCTCCCGGCCCGCCCCTCGGCGAAGCTCCACCCGCCGCCGTACCGTACGAAGCTGATCCATTCCGGGACAGCCCCGAACGTGCGAGGCTGAAAGCACCCGATCACGCCCCATCCCACCCGAGGAACCCGACACCCATGAGCTCCGCCGAAGGCGACCGTGACACCCAGCGCATCCTGATCGTCGACGACGAGCCGGCCGTGCGCGACGCACTCAAGCGCAGCCTCGCCTTCGAGGGGTACGACACCGAGGTCGCGGTCGACGGCGCGGACGCCCTGGAGAAGGCGACGGCCTACCAGCCCGACCTGGTCGTCCTCGACATCCAGATGCCGCGCATGGACGGCCTCACCGCGGCCCGCCGGATGCGCGGCGCGGGCACGACCACGCCGATCCTCATGCTGACAGCCCGTGACACGGTCGGTGACCGGGTCACGGGCCTGGACGCCGGCGCGGACGACTACCTCGTCAAGCCCTTCGAGCTCGACGAACTCTTCGCCCGCATCCGCGCGTTGCTGCGGCGCAGCTCGTACGCGGCGTCGGCGGGCGCCGTCGTCGAGGACGACGCGCTGACCTTCGGCGACCTGCGCATGGACCTGTCGACGCGCGAGGTCACCCGGGCGGGGCGCCCGGTGGAGCTCACCCGCACCGAGTTCACCCTGCTGGAGATGTTCCTGGCCCACCCGCGCCAGGTCCTCACCCGCGAGCAGATCCTCAAGGCCGTCTGGGGCTTCGACTTCGAGCCGTCGTCGAACTCCCTCGACGTCTACGTCATGTACCTGCGCCGCAAGACGGAGGCGGGCGGCGAGCCGCGCCTGGTCCACACGGTCCGCGGCGTGGGATACGTACTGCGGGCCGGCGGCGCGGAGTGATGCGCAGATTCAGGTCGCTGCCCCTGCGCTCCCGGCTGGCCCTGCTGGTGGCGGCGGCGGTGGCGTTCGCGGTGGCGGCGGTGGCGGTGACGTGCTGGTTCATCGTGCGCGGGAAGCTGTACAACGAGCTGGACAACGAATTGCAGTCGTCGGCGACCCGCCCGCAGGGCAGGAACATCGCCAGCACCATCACCAACTGCGGCAATTCCGCGAACGACCCGTCCGGCCAGCCACCGACCGACGCCGGAGGGTTCCGGGCCCAGTTCGAGTCCTACCTCCAGGTGGTCACGGCGGACGGTCAGTCCTGTGTCGCCCCTGTCTCACCGGGCAAGATCGAGATCGCAGGCAGCGACACCGCCTTCGCCAAGAACCCGGTCGCGCGCCACGGCGTCTTCCGCAACGGCACCGACACCAAGGGCAACCCCCTAAGGGTTCTGACGGTCCCCCTGGCCATCGGCGATCCGAACGGCACGACGTCGATCGTCCCGGACGCCGCGACCATGTACGCCATTCCCCTCAAGGGCACCAACTCCACGCTCAACGAACTGGCCCTGGTACTCCTGCTCGTCGGCGGCATCGGCGTGGTCGGCGCCGGGGCGGCCGGGCTCTGGGTGGCGCGCGCCGGGCTTCGCCCGGTCGACGAGCTCACCGAGGCCGTCGAGCACGTCGCCCGCACCGAGGACCTCACCATCCGCATCCCCGTGGACGAGGACAGCGACGACGAGATCGCCCGGCTCTCCCGTTCCTTCAACTCGATGACCGCCTCCCTCGCGAGCTCCCGCGAGCTGCAGAACCAGCTCATCGCCGACGCCGGGCACGAGCTGCGGACGCCGCTCACCTCCCTGCGTACGAACATCGAACTCCTCACCCGCAGCGAGGAGATCGGCCGCCCGATCCCCCCGGCGGACCGCAAGGCGCTGCTCGCCTCGGTGAAGGCGCAGATGACCGAGCTGGCGGCGCTGATCGGCGACCTCCAGACGCTGTCACGGTCCGACGCGGAGCACCCGGCCGACCGGGTGGAGGTCGTGGCACTCCAGGACACCGTGGAAGCGGCCCTGCGCAGGGCCCGGCTGCGCGGACCGGAGCTGACGATCACGGCCGACCTTCAGCCCTGGTTCGTCCGGGCGGAGCCCTCCGCGCTGGAGCGGGCGATCGTGAACATCCTCGACAACGCGGTGAAGTTCAGCCCCGCGGGCGGCACGATCGACGTGCGGCTGAAGGACGGCGAACTGACCGTGCGCGACCACGGCCCCGGCATCCCCGGTGACGAACTCCCGCACGTCTTCGACCGCTTCTGGCGTTCCCCCGACGCGCGGGCGCTGCCCGGATCGGGGCTCGGCCTGTCCATCGTGGCCCGCACGGTCCAGCAGACCGGCGGCGAGGTGTCGCTGCGCCCCGCGGAGGGCGGCGGCACGATCGCGGCCGTCCGGCTTCCGGGGGCTCCGACCGGCCCGCCCGACACCCTTTGACCGGCTCCCGGTCATGAGCGAGCCCCCACCCGGACGCGGGTGGGGGCTCGCCGCTCTTCGGTCTACTGAACGACCGTGATCCGGTCCGCCGCCGGGACCGGGTACGGCGTCGCGGCCGAGGAGTTGGCCGTCAGGTAGGCGCCCAGGGCCGCCAGGTCGTCGCCGCCGACACGGACGTTCGTGCCCTTGCCGAGTTCCGCGAAGCCGTCGCCGCCGCCCGCGAGGAAGGAGTTCATCGCGACGCGGTAGGTGGCGGCCGGGTCGATCGCGGTGCCGTTGAGCCTGACCGAGTCGGCGACGACCCGCGCCGCGCCGGTCCTGGTCAGGTCGAGCGTGTAGGTGAGGCCCTTGGAGATCTGGAGGATCTTCGGAGCGGCCTCGTTGGCGCCGCTGACCTGCTGCTGGAGTGCGGTGATCACCTGGGCGCCGGTGAGGTCGACCAGGTTCACGGTGTTGGCGAACGGCTGGACCGTGTACGCCTCCCCGTAGGTGACCACCCCGTCGCCCTCGCCGCCGCTCGCCGTGTAGGTGAGTCCGGCGCGGATGCCGCCCGGGTTCATCACCGCGAGGTCGGCCTCCTGGTCCACGGACTTGGCGTACGCGAGCTGCGCGTCGGCGATCAGGTCGCCGGCCGGGGACTCGGTGCCGGTGTTGCCGATGTCGCCCGCGATGTAGCCGAGGGGACGCGAGGCGACCGGCGCGGAGAGCGCCTTCCACTTGGTGATCAGGGATGTCATGTCGGCGGCCTTCGGCACATCGCGCGTGACCACGTGGTTCGCGGACTTCACCGCCGTACGGGCGATGTCACCGGTCCAGCGGTCGTACGTCAGCGTCGTGTCCGTGTAGAGCCGCCCGAACGAGGAGGCCGAGGTGACCATGCGGGGCCTGCCCGCCGGGTCGGGGATGGTGCACGCGTACGCCTGGTGGGTGTGGCCGGTGATCAGCGCGTCCACGGCCGGCGTGACGTTCTTGGCGATGTCGACGATCGGCCCGGAGATGCCGTCACCGGCACCGGGGCTGTCGCAGTCGTAGTTGTACGACTGCGAGGCGGGCGCCCCGCCCTCGTGGATCAGCGCGACGATCGACTTCACGCCCTGGTGCTGGAGCTCCTTGGCGTACTTGTTGATCGTCTCGACCTCGTCACCGAACTTCAGGCCCTTGACGCCCTCGGCGGAGACGATGTTCGGCGTGCCCTCCAGCGTGACGCCGATGAACCCGATCTTGACGCCGTTCTTCTTCCACACCCAGTAGGGCTTGAGGATCGGCTTCCCGGTCTTCTCGTCGGTGACGTTCGCCGCGAGGTAGGGGAAGTCGGCGCCGGTGAACTTCTCGCCGCCGGAACAGCCGTCCGTCGGGTGGCAGCCGCCCTTCTGGAGCCGGGCCAGCTCCTTGGCGCCCTCGTCGAACTCGTGGTTGCCGACCGAAGTGACGTCGAGGTCGAGGCCGTTGAGCGCGTCGATGGTGGGCTCGTCGTGGAAGAGGCCGGAGATCAGCGGGGAGGCGCCGACCATGTCACCGGCGGCCGCCGTGATCGAGTACTTGTTGCCCTTGCGGGCGTTGCGCAGATGGGTGGCCAGATACTCGACACCACCCGCGTCGATGGTCTTCGTCGTGCCGTCCGCCTCCAGCTCCGTGACCCGGCCGGAGGACCCGGTCGGCGGCTCCAGATTGCCGTGCAGGTCGTTGAAGGACAGCAACTGGACGTCCTGGTAGCGACCGCTGCCGTGGTGGTGCAGCGGCGTCGCCTTGTCCTGGTGCGCGCTGGCGGGCATCGCCGCGGCCAGCGCGCCGACGGTGGCGAGTCCGGCGGCGGCCGCGAGAAGGCGCTGTGCGCGTCTGGACCGGATCGTGGGCGGCATGGTTCCCCCTGGAGAACGGTGAGTGGCCGAAACGGTGTGCCGTGCGTGAGCCGTGCGTGAGCCGTGCGGGTGGTGCGGGCCGTGCGAACCGCGGGCCCGCACGTGGTGCGCGCCGCGCGGGCCCTCAGGTCGCGCGCGTCGCGCGAACCGCTGCCGGACCGCTGCCGGACCGAGCCACGGTCGCGGCTTTGCATGCACTTTAGAATCAACGCGCGTAGCGCAAAAGGGGGTTCGCGGTTACGGACGGATTGCCATCGCCTCACCGGGAACCGACACCCATGTCGCCACCCCCCTCTCGGGCGCCCCTCCCGGCCGCCCGCCCGGCCTCCCGCCACGATCCGTGTCCGCGCCGCCCAACTCCTTGTCCCCCCACCGCCGAGCCGTACCCTCGTATGCATGACCAGCGACGACGCGGCACCCTTCGCCCTCACCCGCTCCATCGAGACCTACTCCGTGCTCTCCCCGGGTCAGGCCGAGGACGTGCTCCGGCTGCTCTCGGAGGCCGCTCGGGCCGACGGTCAGCAGGCGGTGTCGGAACAGGGGCGGCTCCAACTGAAGGGCGGGAGCCGTGAAGGCGTCCGGCATCTGCTGCTGACCCTCGGCGACGAACTGATCGGCTACGCACAGTTGGAGGACACCGACCCGGTCGAGGCCCCGGCCGCCGAACTGGTCGTCCACCCGGCGCACCGCGGTCACGGGCACGGACGGGCGCTCGGTTCGGCCATGCTCAACGAGTCCGGGAAGCGGCTGCGCGTGTGGGCCCACGGCGGGCACTCCGCCGCCCGGCATCTCGCGCAGGTCCTCGGCCTCACCCTCTTCCGCGAACTGCGCCAGATGCGCCGCCCGTTGGAGAACCTCGACCTGACCGAGCCGAAGCTCCCGGAGGGAGTGACCGTCCGGACCTTCGTGCCCGGCCAGGACGACGGCGACTGGCTCGCCGTGAACGCCGCCGCCTTCGCCCACCACCCCGAGCAGGGCTCCCTCGCCCAGCGCGACCTCGACGACCGGATGGCCGAACCGTGGTTCGACCCGGCCGGCTTCTTCCTGGCCTTCCGGGGCGACGAACTCGTCGGCTTCCACTGGACCAAGGTCCACGCCGAGGAGGGACTGGGCGAGGTGTACGTCCTCGGCGTGCGCCCCGGGGCCCAGGGCGGCGGTCTCGGCAAGGCTCTGACCACGATCGGGCTGCGCCACCTCGCCGCGCAGACCCTGCCCACCGCGATGCTCTACGTCGACGCCGACAACAAGGCTGCGGTCACCGTCTACGAGCGTCTCGGCTTCGTCACCCACGAGACGGACCTGATGTACCGAACGGAGTCCTGACCCGACATGTACCGAACGGAGTCCTGACCCGACCGAGTTCTGACCTCTCGGAGCACGACCTCGCGGAGCACGAGCGCCTTTTCAGGGGCTGAAGTCAGCGGTGGGCAAGGAGGGTCGTCCGGCGTCGCCGCAGAGGTTCGGCCACGGAGCACACCCCCACCAGCGCCGCCACGGCCAGGACGCCCGCCCACCGCCGGTGCGCGTCGTCCCAGTGCGGGTCGAACGGCGCCACGAAGAGCGCCCAGCGGTCGGGGAGCAGCAGGGTGGCGGCGAAGGACGCGCCCACGAGCCCGGCGGACAGCGCGACCCCCGGCTCGGTGGCCTCCGAGTGCCGTACGGCGACAAGCGCGGCGGCCAGCGCGAGGACGACGAAGGCCGCCGCCTCCAGGGTGATCGCGCCCACCGGGGGCCGGCCCTCGGCGGGTATGAGGAACAGCGCGGCCGTCCACCACGACGCCATGAACGGTACGACGAGACCCACCCGCAGACCGATCCGCACCGGCCGTCTCGTCGGAACCGCCGCCGTGGTGTGCCGGGCCGGATCGTCGAGCAGGAACGTCAGTCCCAGAGCGAAGGCGAGCGCCGCGGCCCGCAACAGGTTGAGACACAGCCATGGATCCGGTGGACCGGCGAACATCCGGGGAATGCCGGCCAGCAGCAGCCCGAGGACCGCGCCTGCCGCCAGGGCCCAGTGCGGCAGGCTGCGCCACACGGGCCGGAGAAGGGCGAAGGCCACCGCGTACGCGGGTGGGGGGCCGAGGGTTTCAGCAGGGCGGCCCGCAGCACCCACGACGTCCTCCACCGCTCCCCTGTCCTTCACCGCTCCCTTCTCCTTCACCGCTCCTCTGTCCTTCACCTCGCCCCTCTCGTCCCTCTCTCTCCTCGCCCCCGCTACTCCTCGCACGATCCGCTCCCGGAATCCGCCGCGGTCCCCTTGCCGTCGACCGGCACTCCCAGGAGCTCGGCCACCCGTGTCGTGGACGTCTTGGCGGACGTCAGCTCCGTCCAGTGGGCCTTCACCTTGGCGGCGACGCTGTAGTGCGGCATCTTCAGCAACTCGCGCACCACGGTGGTCTGTTGGGCGGACATGGAGATGGGGCTCGTCGGGGCCAGCGCGATGGCGGAGCCCGTGATGCTGTCGTCCAGCCGGACGTTGCGGAGGGACTTCATCGGGTCCGGCTGGGTGCTCAGCGCAAGCCACATCGTGGTCACCGCACGCGCGTCGCAGACCTTCCCGGCGGTGGCCTCGTCGCCCAGGACCAGGACCGAGGCGACACCGACCGCGAACTCGGGGAGGCGGTTTCCGCCCCAGCGCGTGCCGACCGTCACGGTGCCCCGGGTGGTGGACGGGGGAATCGCGGCATCGCTCTGAAGGCCGTAGCGAGCGTCGATCCGCTGTCGCACGGTCAGCCGCTCGCCCCCGGCGGAACCACCCGCAAGGGACTGGATGCGGTCGACGGCGGCGGCCCAGTCGGCGGTGCGACCGGCCCACTCCGGGTAGGCGCAGTACGTGGACCGTCCGTGCTGGACGCAGGTCTGCGCCTTCTCCGGGGTGACGGACATCTTGGCGCGGGCCGCGAGCAGCGAGGCCGGCTCGCCCGGGGACTGTCCGGCCACACCGGCGGCGGTCACCGCGAGGGCCACCACGGTCACCGATCCGACCAGCCAGGTCCGGCCGCCGCTCCTCAGGACGGCGAGGCAGAGCAGCAGTACCGCGAGGCCCGTCAGATAGAGCGCGTGCCAGGCGGCCGGGCGGCCGAGGAGCCCGGAGGGGAAGGGGTCGGCGCCCTCGTCGGAGACGACCGGTCCGAGCCAGCGCACCCAGTGCGTCCCCTGGGTGGACGCGGAGGCCAGGAAGGTGAGGACGTAGGCGCCGATCACGAAGGGCGGTGCGATGAAACCGATCGGTATCACCCGGGCGAGCAGGACTCCGAGGGCACCGCCCAGGAGGATCGCCAGCGGGCCCACGGCCAGTTCGGCGGGTGAGCCGTGGCCCACGGCGCCCGGTTTCAGCGCCGCCCAGGTGAACTGGAAGCCGACGACCAGTGCGGTGATCGCGGCGAACGGCAGGACGGACAGTCCGTGCGCCACCGTGCGCCGCCACTGCTCCATGGGCAGGATGTCGAAGTGCCGGTCGGTGGTGTGCCGTCGGGAACGCAGCACGGCGCGGTTGACGCCGACGAAGACGGCGATGCCGAGCAGGAGGGGTGCCGACTGGGTGGACCGGTCGACGTCCTGGAGGACCGGGAAGTCGTCCATGCCCTCACGGCCGGAGAACAGTGTCCATCCGGTGTAGCCGACGTACAGCACGAGGAAGACCAGGACCGGGATCTGGAGCAGCAGTTCGCGTGCTTCGAAACGGGCCAGGGCCAGGACGGCGGCCGCCCGGGATTCCCTGCCCCGGGCAGGCGGCTCCACCCCCGTGGGAGCCGCCTGCGTGATCGTGCTCGTGGTGGCGCTCATGCCGTCACCGCCGCGGTCTCGGCGTCGAGAGTGAGCAAGTAGCCGTCCTCCAGGGTCGGTTCGAGGAGTTCGGCGCCCTCGGGAGGGTCGCCGACATTACGGAAGGCGCCCGTGCCCGTTCGCCATCCGGCTCGGGCGGCCGGATCGCGCTCGGTGCCGCTCCACACCCGGCCGGCCGCTCGGGCGGTCAGCTCGGCGGGGGTGCCCTCGAAGCGGATTCGGCCGCCGGCCATGACGATCACCCGGTGGCAGAGCATCGCGACGTCCTCGGTCTGGTGGGTGGAGAGCAGGACGGTGCGGCCTTCTCCCGCTTGGGCGATCAGTTCCCTGAAGCGCATGCGCTGTTCGGGGTCGAGGCCGACGGTCGGCTCGTCGAGGACGAGGAAGCCGGGGTCGCCGACGAGCGCGGCGGCCAGCGCGACCCGCTGGCGCATACCGCCGGACAGCCGCTTGATGCGCTTGCCGCGGACATCGGACAGGTCGACGGCCTCCAGCACCCGGCGCACCTCGCGGTGCCGGGCGGTGCGGTCGGTCAGTTCCTTGAGGATCGCCACGTAGTCGACGAACTCGAAGGCCGAGAAGTCCTGGTGGAAGCCGGGGGTCTGCGGCAGATAGCCCAGGGCGCGCCGCACGTCCAGGCGTCCGGCGGTGGTGGCCGGGTCGTGTCCGAGGACCGTGAAGGAGCCCCGGTCGGCGAGCACGGCGGTGGCGAGCACCCTCAGCAGGGTTGTCTTTCCGGCGCCGTTGGGCCCGAGAAGTCCGGTGACTCCCTCGGCCAGGCGGACGGAGATGTCGTCGAGCGCGAGTGTCCCGCCGAAGCGGAGGGTCAGGCCGGAGGCCGAGACGGTGGGGATCATGCGGGGTTCCTGTCGGTGAAGTCGGTGAGCGGGAGGCAGGACGCGTCGAACCGGTCCCGCACGAGGTAGAGGAGTCCGGCGGCCAGTGCCGCGACGGCCCCGGAGACGCCCTGCCCGGCCGCCGTGAACGGGGCGAGCGTGGTGTCGGACTCCGTGGTCGCCCGTGCCACGGCCAGCAGGGCGATCCAGCCGCCGCCGACCAGGGAGGGGGCGAGCACGGGTCCGAACCGGGAGCTGAGCGCGAGTCCGGTCGCGGTGAGGGCGAGGGCGGGCAGCAGCCAGGCCAGGGCGTGCAGTCCGTAGGAGGGCAGGGCGACGGTCGCGAGGCCGTTGAATCCCAGGCACACGGTGAGCACCGAGACCGTGCGGATCATCAGGAGCCGGAAGCCGTGCAGGGGGGAGACGACCGCCATCTCGTACGTCGGGTCGATCGCCGGACCGTAGGAGAGCGCGACCCCGGCGAGCGGGAGCAGCGGCGCGAGGGCCAGGAAGAGGATGGGTGTGGCCCCGGCCCGCACCTCGTTGGCCGCGACCACGGTCATGCCCAGCAGGGCGACGATCGAGCCGAGCCAGGAGCGGCGCAGGACGGGGGCGGCGGCCAGCAGCCGCGCCGTGTGGTCGGCGACGCCGAGCCGGACGAGCAGCCACTCGACCGGTCCCGGCCGGGGGGCGTCGAGCTCGGCGTCGAGCCGCTCCCACCCGGCGTCCAGGGCGACCGGGTCGCTGAGTGCGGCCAGCGTCTCCCGGCACCGCGGGCACGCGGCGAGATGGGTGTCGGCGGACCACATGTGGGGCGGCGCCAACTCGCCCTGCGCATAGGCCCGCAGGTCCTCCTCCGGCACATGCCAGGCCCTGCGGCTGCCGCCGCTCAGGTCGCTGTCGCCGCTCATGTCGCTGTCATCGCTCCCGCGACGGTCGTCGCTCATGCCAACGCCTCCCGCAACTGCTTGCGCGCACGCAGTGCCCGCGTCTTGACCGTGCCCGGCGGAATGCCGAGCAGGACGGCCGCTTCCCTGGTGCTGAGTCCGTCGATCACCGTGGCCTGGAGGACCGCACGGAGTTCGGGTGAGAGCCTGGTCAGCGCGCCCGCCAGGTCGCCGTGTTCGACGCCTGCCAGCACGCGCTCCTCCGCCGAGGCCTCGTCGCGGTGCCGGAGCCGGGCCAGCGCGTGCCGCAGCCGGCCGCGCGCGCCGTCGCCCCGTATCGAGTCGACGAGGCGCCGTGAGCCGATGCGCCACAGCCAGCCGGCCGGGTCGCCCTCCTCTCGGTAGCGGGCGGTGCCGCGCCAGACCGCGAGGAAGGTCTCCTGGACGACGTCGTCGACGATCCCGGCATCGGCGCACCGGCCGCGCAACCGCGCGGTCAGCCATGGCGCGTACCGCCGGTACAGCTCTTCGAAGGCGCGACGGTCCCCGTCCGCTGCGATGGCCCGCAGCAGCTCTCCGTCGCTTCTCGTTTCCCTCACATCCCCTCATCGGACGAGCCCCGCCGATCGGTTCACACATCGGCCAAGAATTTCTGGCGACCCCTGCGTGCCCGGCAAGTAGGCGGGTTTCACGCCGGAACAACACCGCGCGAACGGCCCGGACTTGACGGCGGACCCCCTCTTGCACCACCCTTTCACTACTCAATTAGTGAAAGGGTGGTTGTCCGAGTGGTCGCGTACCGCATCGACCGGCGCAGCGGCGTCGCCACCTACGTCCAGATCGTCCAGCAGACGAAGCAGGCGCTGCGCCTCGGCCTCCTCGAACCCGGCGACAAACTCCCCACGGCCCGCGAGGTCGTGGAAGCCACCGCGATCAATCCGAACACCGTCCTGAAGGCCTACCGCGAACTTGAGCGCGAGGGCCTGGTCGAGGCCAGGCGCGGCCTCGGCACCTTCGTCCGCAGAACGCTCGGCGCCGCCCCCGCGGACTCGCCCCTGCGCGAGGAGCTCGACGCCTGGGTGCGCGGCGCCCGCACGGCGGGCCTCGACCGCGAGGACGTGGCGGCGCTGTTCGGCTCCGTACTGGACGAACACTTCCCGAAGGGGGACCAGTGAGTTCCACCAGCACCACCCGCCCCACCGTCGCCATCGAGGCGCACGGTCTCACCGTGCGCTACGGCCGGCGCTCCGCCGCGGCTCTGGAGGACTGCTCCTTCCGCCTCCCGGCCGGACGGGTCAGCGCCCTCGTCGGCCCCAACGGCGCGGGCAAGTCGACCCTGCTGGCGACCGTGGCCGGGCTGCTGCGGCCCACCGCCGGCACGCTCACCGTGCTCGGCACGACCACGGCGGGGGCACGCGAGAACATCGCCCACCTCTCCCAGGACAAGCCTCTGTACCCCCAGCTCACGATCGCCGAGACACTGCGCCTGGGCGCCGAGCTCAACCCGGGCCGCTGGGACGCCCCGTACGCCGCCGCCATCGTGGAACAGGGCTCACTCGATCCCGGGACCAGGGTCGGAAGACTCTCCGGCGGCCAGCGGACCCGCGTGGCACTCGCCCTCGCGCTGGGCAAGCGGCCCGAACTGATGCTGCTGGACGAGCCGATGGCCGACCTGGACCCGCTGGCCCGCCACGAACTGCTGGGCACGCTGATGGCGGACGCCGCCGAACGCGGGACCACGGTGCTGATGTCCTCGCACATCGTCGCCGAACTCGCCGACGCCTGCGACCATCTGCTGCTCCTGGGCGACGGACGCATCCGGCTCGGCGGCGGCCTGGACGACCTGCTCCTGGCGCACACCGTGGTGACCGGCCGCGGCGCCCCCGGCGACCTCGCCCCGCACCTCGTCGTCGAGTCCCGCGCCGCAGGCCGCGGCCTGACCGCCCTCATACGCAACGACGGGCCGGTGGACGACCGTTGGCAGACCGAGCGGCCGTCGCTGGAGGAACTGCTCCTCGCCCATCTGCGCTCCCCCTCGGCCCCCGCCCTGCTCACGCCCGGCACGACGGCGACCCCCGCGGCGGTGACCCGATGAGCGCCACCACTTCCCCGTCCCCCGTGCGCCGCGCTCTGCCCAGGCCGCGCGGCCTCGTCTGGACCGTCCTGCGGCTGCACCGCACCGCGCTGTGGATCTGGACCGGCTACGTGGTGCTCACCGCCGGTCTGCTGCTGTGGCTGTACGGCCCCGGAGCGGCCCACACGCAGCATCTGCTCGACGCCCTCGGCTACACGGGCGTCCAGGAGGACGCCTGGACCGCCGGCATCATCGGCTCCCCCTTCTCCGGCGCCTACAACGACCTCTTCTACGACCCGGCCTCCCTGCTGAGCTTCGCCTCGTTCGCCGTCGCCGTCTTCGCGGGCGGCTCGCTGACCGCCCGCGAGCTGGAAAGCGGCACCGCCCGGCTCATCTGGGCCCAGTCCGTCACCCCGGCCCGCTGGCTGGCCGCCAAACTGGCGGTGCCCGCGCTGTTCATCACCGTCGGCACCGGCCTGCTGGTCGCGCTGTACCGGATGCTGTGGTCCGCCCACGGCAACCTCCTGCTGGCCGGCATCGGACCGCGCGCCGTGTACTTCTCCATCGGCCCGGCCACCGTCGCCGCACCGCTCTTCGGTCTGGCCGTCGGCGTGTTCGTCGGTCTCACGCTGCGCCGCACCCTGCCCGCCCTCGCCGTCGCCGGGCTCGCCCAGTACGCGGTCATCGCGTTCCGCGGGAACTCCTGGCCTTTCCAGGGCACTTACCAGCAGCCCGACCTGTCCGTCCGAAGCCGGGCGATCACCTCCACGGGCGCGCGGATCCCCGACCCGGGCTGCATCGACAGCCACGCGTGTCTCGCCCGGCACGATGTCGTCCGCTTCACCCGCGAGTACCTCCCCTCCCCGGACTACTGGCCCCGCCAGCTCCTGGAGACAGGCGTCCTGCTGGGCGCCACCGCGATCCTCGTGGCCCTCGCGTTCGGCGTCCTGAGGAGGACGTCCACCTCATGAGCGCCCTGACCCTGCGACGCCCGTCCGGCCTGACCTGGACCGTGCTGCGCCTGCACCGCACGGCCCTGTACGCCTGGGGCGCCGCCCTGCTCACCGTCGCGGCGGTCCTGATCTGGATGCACGCCATCGGCCCCGACGCCCGCGCGGCCGCCGGGGACTGCGACGCGTCGGACTTCCTGGCGGACTGCGGAATCATCCGGGAGACCATGGCGGACAAGATCTACGCCTACGGTCTGGCCCTGGTCTCCGCCTGTGTCACGTATCTGATGTACGCGGTCGCGGTCTGGGCGGGTGCCGCGCTGACCGGCCGCGAGCTGGAGAGCGGCACCGCGCGGCTGGCCTGGACCCAGTCCGTCACCCCGGCGCGCTGGCTGGCCGCCAAGCTCGCCGTCCCCGCGGTCCTGCTGACGGCGGGCACCACGCTGGCGGTTCTGCTCGGCAGCTGGACCCGCCGTGCCGGTAACGGGAAACTGTCCGGTGACTGGTTCCTCACGAACGTCTTCATCTCCTCCGGCCCGGTGGCCGTCGCGTACGCCCTCGCGGGCCTCGCCCTCGGCGCGCTCGCCGGCCTGGTCCTGCGCAGGGCCATGCCCGCCGCCGCGGCCGCCCTCGGCACGGCGTACGTCCTGCACGAGGTGCTGGACAGGTTCCGGATGAGTCTGTGGCCTGCCGAGACGGCCACCGGACGGGCCGCACTCCAGTTCCCGCACGGCGCCCTGATCCTCGAACACGGTGCCGTCACCGGCGACGGCGAGCGGCTCAGCACCAGCATGGCCTGCGTCGGAACCGACAGCGCCGCCGCCCTCGGGAAGTGTGTGAAGCGGTCGGGGCTGGCCGATTTCTGGACGACCTATCAGCCGGAGTCCCATTTCTGGCCCCTCCAGCTCGTCGAGAGCGGCCTGCTGCTGGCCGTCGCGGGGCTCGCGACCGCCGCCGCCTTCACGCTGCTGCGCCGCCGTACCCCCTGAGCCGGTACGCCCCTCACCGGGGAAGGGGCGTACCCGGAAATGCCCTGAAGTACCAGGAAGTACCTGGCTCCCGGACGTGAAGACGTCCGGGAGCCTCCCCCAGATAGCCCGCACGTCATGTCGCCGTAACCATCGATTCAGGTGACCTTGCGACGCTCAAGCAATGCAGCCCGCCGTGCCCGAGCCTTCTCCCCCGCCGGAGAACGAGTCCTCACCGTCGACGGGGAGTGAGCGTACGCCGGCCATGCGGAACGGGAATTTCCGCATCGGCGCTCTGGCGCCCGCCCTCTCCGACGCGCCGGTCTCGCCCTCGGCACGGAAGAATGGGTCCATGAACCAGCGAAGCGCCCAGGCACCCGTGCAGCACCCGCAGCCCTCGGTCGGCTCCATCGCCGCGCACCGGCCGCACACCGTCGCGGCCAACGTCTCCGATCTGGAGCCCGACCTCGACGCCGACCTCGACGAGTACGAGGACACGGTGCAGGACGGGATCATGCTGCCGCAAGGCCGCTTCCTGGACCGTGAACGCAGCTGGCTGGCGTTCAACGAGCGCGTTCTGGAACTCGCGGAGGACCCGAACACGCCCCTTCTGGAGCGCGCGAACTTCCTGGCGATCTTCGCCAGCAACCTGGACGAGTTCTTCATGGTCCGGGTGGCAGGCCTCAAGCGCCGCATCGCCACCGGTGTCGCCACCAAGTCCGCGTCGGGCCTCCAGCCCCGCGAGGTCCTGGAGATGATCTGGGCCCGCTCCCGGGAGCTCATGGCCCGGCACGCGGCCTGCTACCAGGAGGACGTCGCTCCCGCGCTGGCGGAGGAGGGCATCCACCTGGTCCGCTGGAGCGAGCTGACCGAGAAGGAGCAGGCCCGCCTGTTCACCCTCTTCCGGCACCAGATCTTCCCGGTCCTGACCCCGCTGGCGGTCGACCCCGCGCACCCCTTCCCGTACATCTCGGGCCTGTCCCTGAACCTCGCCGTCGTCGTACGGAACCCGGTCAGCGGCCACCGCCACTTCGCGCGCGTCAAGGTCCCGCCGCTGCTCTCCCGCTTCCTGGAGGCCTCCCCGAACCGCTACGTCCCCATCGAGGATGTGATCGCGGCCCATCTGGAGGAGCTCTTCCCCGGCATGGAGGTGCTGGAGCACCACACCTTCCGGCTCACCCGGAACGAGGACCTGGAGGTCGAGGAGGACGACGCCGAGAACCTGCTCCAGGCCCTGGAGAAGGAACTCATGCGGCGCCGCTTCGGTCCGCCGGTGCGCCTGGAGGTCGAGGAGTCCATCGACCGCTACGTCCTCGATCTCCTCGTACGGGAACTGAAGATCTCCGAGGCGGAGGTGTACCCGCTGCCCGGTCCCCTGGACCTCACCGGTCTCTTCGGCATAGGCGCCCTGGACCGGCCGGAGCTGAAGTACGCCAAGTTCATCGCCGGCACCCACCGCGATCTCGCGGAGGTCGAGTCGGCGTCCCCGCCCGACATCTTCGCCGCGCTGCGCGAGCGGGACGTCCTGCTGCACCACCCGTACGACTCGTTCTCCACCTCGGTGCAGGCCTTCCTGGAACAGGCCGCGGCCGACCCGGACGTGCTCGCCATCAAGCAGACGCTCTACCGGACCTCCGGCGACTCGCCGATCGTCGACGCCCTGATAGACGCGGCCGAGTCCGGCAAGCAGGTCCTCGTCCTGGTCGAGATCAAGGCCCGCTTCGACGAGCAGGCGAACATCAAGTGGGCCCGCAAGCTGGAGGAGTCCGGCTGCCACGTGGTGTACGGCCTCGTCGGCCTGAAGACCCACTGCAAGCTGTCGCTCGTGGTCCGGCAGGAGGGCGACACCCTGCGCCGCTACTCCCACGTCGGCACCGGCAACTACCACCCGAAGACCGCCCGGCTGTACGAGGACCTCGGACTGCTCACCGCCGACCCGCAGGTCGGCGCGGACCTCTCCGACCTCTTCAACCGGCTCTCGGGGTACTCGCGCCGCGAGACCTACCGCCGTCTGCTGGTCGCGCCCAAGTCCCTGCGCGACGGACTGATCGCGCGGATCAACAAGGAAGTCCAGCACCACAACGCCGGGCGTCCCGCGTTCGTCCGCATCAAGGTCAACTCGATGGTGGACGAGGCACTCATCGACTCGCTGTACCGCGCCTCCCAGGCCGGTGTGCCGGTCGACGTGTGGGTGCGCGGCATCTGCGCCGTCCGGCCCGGCGTCACGGGCCTGTCCGAGAACATACGGGTCCGCTCCGTCCTCGGCCGCTTCCTGGAGCACTCCCGGGTCTTCACCTTCGGCAACGGCGGCGAGCCCGAAGTGTGGATCGGCAGCGCCGACATGATGCACCGCAACCTCGACCGGCGGATCGAGGCCCTGGTCAGGGTCACCGACCCGGCTCACCGGGCAGCCCTCAACCGGCTGCTGGAGACCGGCATGTCCGACACCACGGCCTCCTGGCACCTCGGCCCCGACGGGGAGTGGATCCGGCACGCGATGGACGCGGACGGCCAGCCTCTGCGGAACGTCCAGGAGATGCTCATAGACGCCCGGAGGCGCCGGCGTGGCACAGCAGCACCTTGATCCCCCCACCGGTTCCGTGGCCGGGACGGCCCCCAGGGCACCGGCCCCCCTCGACGAGGGAGGTGCCCCGATCGGTGACGCCCTCGCGGGCTATCTGCGGGCCCAGGCCACGGAATTCCTCCGCTCGCTGCGCCAGCACCGGGAGACCGGTGCCGCGGCGGGCGGGGCCGGGGAGTCCGGCGACGCGGCGCGCTCCCTGCGCCGCTCCGCCCGCCGCATCAGCGGCAGTCTGCACACCTTCCGGCCGCTGCTGGAAGCGGACTGGTCGGAGCGGATGCGCCCAGAACTGGCCTGGCTCTCCGGCACCCTGGCGCGCGAGCACGCCTATGCGGCACGCCTGGAACGGCTGCTCGGAGCGCTGAACCGGCTGTCGGGCACGGCGGCGCTGCCCGCCCAGGGCGGCCGGACCCCGGCCGCCGCCAAGCCGGGCCATCTGACCATCGGCGCCGCGAAGGCCGGCGCGCTGCTCGACCGCCAGCTCACACTCGCGCGGACCCGCGCGCACTCGGCGGCCCTCCAGGCGCTCGGCTCCTCCCGCTTCCACGCCGTCGCCGACAGCGTCGCCGTCCTGGCCAGCGAGGTACCGCTGGCCAGGTCCGCGGACAAGACCGACCTGCGTCCGCTGGCGGCCGCGGCCGCGGACCGGCTGACCGACGCCGTCGGCGCGCTGCCGCTGGTCGTGGCGGGCCACCCCTACAACGCGGAAGCCCTCGTGCACGGCCTCGCCGCCGACACCGCTCCGCAGCCGCAGGACGCGCCCTGGCACCAGGTCCGGCTGCTCATGCGGCTGCACCGGTACGCCGGCGAGGTGCTGCACCAGGGGGAGTGCCCGGTCGACACGCGCCTGCTCGGCGCGGGCAAGGCGCTCAACCGGCACCGGGACGCGGCGGAGGCGGCGGCCGCCGCGGCGTCGGCGGCCCGCACCCCGCGCATCGCGCCGGCCACGGCGTACGCGCTCGGTGTGCTGCACGCCGATCAGCGGCACGAGGTGGAGGCGGCCCGGTTCGCCTTCCAGCAGGCCTGGCAGAAGGAAGCCGTACGCACCCCGTGAGGGAGGCCCCATGGACGACGACACCATCCAGGCGGCGGGCTGTGTCCTGTGGCGCCGCTCCCCGGTGGACTCCGAGCTGGAGATCTGCCTCGTCCACCGGCCCAAGTACGACGACTGGTCGCATCCGAAGGGCAAGCTGAAGCGCGGCGAGGGGTTCCTGACCGGCGCGCTGCGCGAGGTGGAGGAGGAGACGGGCTACGACGCCGTCCCCGGCGCGGTCCTCCCCACCCTTCGCTATCTCGTCGCCGGCCGCTCCAAAGAGGTGCGCTACTGGGCCGCCGAGGCGGCCGACGGCCGCTTCGCCCCGAACGACGAGGTCGACCGTGTCCTGTGGCTGTCCCCCGTCGCCGCCCGCCACCGTCTGACCCAGCCCCGTGACCGGGACCTGGTGGACGCGCTGCTGGACGCGCTGCGTACGGCCTGACGTGTTCCCCTGGTTATGAGGACGCCGCCCTGGCATCCGGAGCGGCATTCCGCCATGCGCGGGACACCGCGGGGGAACCGCCGACGGGCACTCACCGTAGTGGGCGCGCCGTTCGCTGGTACGCATGAGGAATTGGGGGCGAACGAGGTATGACGGGAACGTGGGTACCGCGCTTCGCGCGCGCACCCGTTCGATTACCTGGAGTTTCCCCATTGGACCCCTCGGCCGGGACACGGCCGTGTCCTCGACGTGAGCGTTCCGTGACCTCACCGCACCGCCGTCAGGGGTTCACTCCCCGTTCACTTACGGCCTTCGGCGCCTTCACCTGTTCTGCCTAATTTCGGCCTTACACGGTGCGAAGGACGCCCCAGGGCGAACCTCCGCGTCGTTACGGACCGCAGGACACAGACATCGCACGCCGCCACCAGACGGCGGCTCCTGGAAGGAACTCCCGAAGTGAAGCTTCAGCGCATGAACCGGCGTGCCCTCACCCTCGGTGCTCTCGCCGTCTCCGGCGCCCTGGCCCTCACGGCGTGCGGCTCTGACGACACCGGCAACACCAACGGTGGCGGCAGCTCGGCCTCGGCCAGCAACAACAGCGCCATCAAGTGTGACGGCGCCAAGGGCCAGCTCCAGGCCTCCGGCTCCTCCGCGCAGAAGAACGCGATCGACGCCTGGACGAAGGCCTTCACGGCCGCCTGCAAGGACGTCCAGATCAACTACAACCCGACGGGCTCGGGCGCCGGCGTCACGACGTTCACCCAGGGCCAGACCGCGTTCGCCGGTTCGGACTCGCCGCTGAAGCCCGAAGAGGCCACGGCCGCGAAGAAGGTCTGCGGCGGCAACGCCGCGGTCGACCTGCCCATGGTCGGCGGCCCCATCGCGATCGGCTACAACGTCCCCGGTGTCGACAACCTGGTCCTGGACTCCTCCACGCTCGCCAAGATCTTCGACGGCAAGATCACGACGTGGGACGACGCGGCCATCAAGAAGCTGAACCCCAGCGCGAAGCTTCCCTCCACCAAGATCCAGGCGTTCCACCGCTCGGACGAGTCCGGCACCACGGACAACTTCACCAAGTACCTCATCGCCACCTCCCCGGCGGACTGGAAGTACTCCGGCGGCAAGGCCTGGCAGGCGAAGGGCGGCCAGTCCGCTCAGGGTTCCGCCGGTCTCGCCCAGCAGGTGAACCAGACCCCCGGCGCGATCTCGTACTTCGAGCTCTCCTACGCCACCGGCAGCATCAAGGCCGCGTCCCTCAAGACGGACGCCGCCGCCCCGGCCGCCGCCACGGTCGAGAACGCCACCAAGGCCATCTCCTCCGCCAAGGTCGTCGGCACCGGCAACGACCTCGCGCTCCAGCTGAACTACAAGCCGACCGCCGAGGGTGCCTACCCGCTGACGCTGGTCACCTACGAGATCCTCTGCGAGAAGGGCAACAAGGCCGACACCCTGGCCGCGACGAAGGCCTTCCTCACCTACACCGCGAGCGAGGACGGCCAGAAGCAGCTGACCGCCGCCCAGTACGCGCCGATCCCCGCCGAGATCATCACCAAGGTTCGTTCCACCATCTCGAACCTGGGCTGACCCGAGTGTGCGGCCCGCCTCGCCGAGGTGGGCCGCACCGTCCGGTGCACCGCCGCCTGGAGCCGCCACCCTGATCCGGCTCCGCAGACCGGAGACTCATGATGGACATATCGACGCAGAGCACTGAAGCTCCTCCTCCCGCCCCACGACCTTCGGGCGCCGCGCGCAAGCGTGCCGCCCGCGGTGCCACCCGCCCCGGTGACCGCGTCTTCCTGGCGCTCTCCCGCGGCTCCGGCATCCTCCTGTTGGTGATCATGGCCGCCATCGCGGTCTTCCTCACCTACCGCGCCTCGCTCGCGCTCAGCAAGAACCACGGCAACTTCCTCACCACCTTCGAGTGGAACACCGGCCTCACCCCGCCGGTCTTCGGCATCGCGGTGCTGGCCTTCGGCACGGTGGTCTCCGCGGTCATCGCCATGGCCCTCGCGGTCCCGGTCGCCGTCGGCATCGCGCTGTTCATCACGCACTACGCGCCGCGCAAGCTCGGCGGACCCATCGCGTACGTGATCGACCTGCTCGCCGCCGTCCCCTCCATCGTGTACGGCCTCTGGGGCGCCATCGTCCTGGTCCCGCACATGAACGGGCTGTTCAGCTGGCTCAACACCTACCTCGGCTGGACCGGCATCTTCAGCTGGCAGCAGGGAGCGCCCCGCTCCATGCTCACGGTCGGCATCCTGCTCGCGATCATGGTCCTTCCGATCATCACCAACGTGAGCCGTGAGGTCTTCCGGCAGGCACCGCAGATGCACCAGGAAGCCGCGCTGGCCCTCGGCGCCACGCGCTGGGAGGTCATCCGCATGTCGGTGCTGCCCTTCGGCCGCTCCGGCGTGATCTCCGCCTCGATGCTCGGCCTCGGCCGCGCGCTCGGCGAGACGATGGCCGTCGCCACCGTGCTCTCCCCGAGCTTCGACATCCAGGCCAGCCTGCTCGATCCCGGCGGCGGCACCTTCGCGCAGAACATCGCGGCCAAGTTCAACGAGGCCACCGTGTTCGGCCAGGACGCCCTGATCGCCTCCGGTCTCGTCCTGTTCGTCATCACGCTGCTGGTCAACGGTGCGGCGCGCATCATCATCAACCGCCGCAAGGAGTACTCGGGGGCCAACGCATGAGCAACGCACCCGTCACCCCGAAGCACGCCAGCTCGCTGCGCGGCGGCAGCCTCCCTACATGGTCGCCCTGGGCCATCGCCGCGGGATCCGTCGCGGTCGGCGTGGGCATCGGTCTCGCCGCCGGCCTGGACAGCAAGGTCCAGTGGGGCCTGATCGCCGCGATCCTCTTCGTCCTCGGTACGTACGTGATCGCCTCGCGCGTCGAGGGCCGCCGTCAGGCCAAGGACCGCATCGCGACCTGTCTGGTCTGGGCCTGCTTCATCGTCGCCCTCATCCCGCTGGCCTCCCTGATCTGGGAGACCGTCAAGCGCGGTGCGAAGGTCTTCGACCTCTACTTCCTGGGCCACTCCATGGGTGTGGTCGCCGACGCCGAGACCGGTGGCGGTATCTACCACGCGATCATCGGCACCCTGGAGCAGGTGGGTATCGCCTCGCTCATCGCCGTGCCGATCGGCGTGCTCACCGCGATCTACCTCGTGGAGTACGGCCGCGGCGGTCTCGCCAAGGCCGTCACCTTCTTCGTCGACGTCATGACGGGTGTCCCGTCGATCGTCGCCGGTCTGTTCGTTCTCAGCTTCTGGATCCTGATCATGGGCATGGGCTACTCCGGCTTCGCCGGCGCGATGGCCCTGTCGATCCTGATGATGCCTGTGGTGGTCCGCTCCACCGAGGAGATGCTCAAGCTCGTCCCGAACGAGCTGCGCGAGGCCTCCCTCGCGCTCGGCATCCCGAAGTGGCGCACCATCCTCAAGGTGGTCCTGCCCACGTCCATCGGCGGTATCACCACGGGTGTGATGCTCGCGGTGGCGCGTATCACCGGTGAGACCGCTCCGGTGCTGCTGTTGGTGTGGGGTACGAACTTCATCAACAACAACCCGTTCGACGGACCTCAGGCCTCGCTGCCGCTGTACATCTACCGGCAGTACGCCGCGGGAACCCCGGCGTCCACCGACCGGGCCTGGGCGGCGGCACTCGCCCTCATCCTGTTCGTCATGATCCTCAACATGGGAGCCCGCGCCATCGCGCGCTGGAAGGCACCCAAGACGGGCCGCTGACGCGGCCGATCAGCGACCCGATCCTTTGCGAAAGAAGCAGTGACTGACATGGCCAAGCGAATCGACGTAAGCGGTCTCACCGCCTACTACAGCGCCCACAAGGCGATCGAAGACATCTCCATGACGGTCGAGCCCCGCTCCGTGACGGCCTTCATCGGCCCCTCCGGCTGCGGCAAGTCGACCTTCCTGCGCACCCTGAACCGCATGCACGAGGTCACCCCCGGCGGGCGCGTCGAGGGCAAGGTGCTCCTCGACGACGAGGACCTGTACGGGAACGGCATCGACCCCGTCGCCGTGCGCCGCACGATCGGCATGGTCTTCCAGCGCCCCAACCCCTTCCCCACGATGTCGATCTTCGACAACGTCGCGGCGGGTCTGAAGCTGAACGGCTCCTACAAGAAGGCCGAGCTCGGCGACATCGTCGAGCGGTCCCTCAAGGGCGCGAACCTCTGGAACGAGGTCAAGGATCGGCTGAACAAGCCCGGGTCCGGCCTGTCCGGCGGTCAGCAGCAGCGTCTGTGCATCGCGCGGGCGATCGCGGTGGAGCCGCAGGTCCTTCTCATGGACGAGCCCTGCTCGGCCCTGGACCCGATCTCCACCCTCGCCATCGAGGACCTGATCGGCGAGCTGAAGGAGCGCTTCACGATCGTCATCGTGACGCACAACATGCAGCAGGCCGCCCGCGTCTCCGACCGCACCGCGTTCTTCAACCTCTCCGCGGTCGGCCAGCCCGGCCGCCTCATCGAGATAGACGACACGGAGCGCATCTTCTCCAACCCGTCCGTCCAGGCCACGGAGGACTACATCTCCGGTCGCTTCGGCTGACCGGACCGCCTCCCGAAACCCCTCGCGGTGCTGCATGGCGGTGCCACCGCGAGGACGAGAAGGGCCCGCCCCTGGCTCCCGGGGGCGGGCCCGTTCGTTTTCCCGGCCCCGGAGAGCGGACTCGGTTTCCGGGCCCGGCCTCGGACCCCGGCCTCGGACCCCGCCCCGTGCCCGTCGCCCTGGGGCGCCTGTCATCCGACCGGGACGGGTGGGCGCTGGGAAACAGAGGTCCGGGGGGCGGAGCCGCCGGGTACGGGAAGGGCAGGGGTGGAGGGGCCGGATGCCAGGCCCCGGGAACGCGAAAGGCCGGCCCCGAAGGACCGGCCCGCGCACCGCCGGAGGCACCCGGCGGCGATCACGCCCTACAGGAACGCGAGGTTCACGACCCAGAAGCTGCACGCCGCCACGATCGCGGCGGCCGGCATGGTGATGAACCAGCCGAGGACGATGTTCTTGGCGACGCCCCACCGCACGGCGTTCACCCGCTTCGTCGCCCCGACACCCATGATCGCCGAGGTGATGACGTGGGTCGTGGAGATCGGCGCCTTGAAGATGTAGGCAGTGGTGAACATGATCGACGCGCCGGTCGTCTCGGCGGCGAAACCCTGCGGCGGATCGAGCTCGATGATCTTCCGCCCGAGCGTCCGCATGATGCGCCAGCCACCCGCGTACGTACCCAGCGACAGCATCGCCGCGCAGGTGATCTTCACCCAGACCGGGATCGCGTCGTTCGGTCCCTGGACGCCGGCGATGACCAGCGCCATCACCACGACACCCATCGTCTTCTGGGCGTCCTGAAGACCGTGCCCGAGCGCCATGCCGGCCGCGGACACCGTCTGCGCGATACGGAAACCGCGCTTGGTCTTGTGCGGGTTGGACCGCCGGAAGATCCACATGATCGCGGCCATCACCAGATAGCCGACGAGCAGGCCGACGACCGGCGACAGGAACATCGGGATGATGACCTTGTCGAGCAGGCCGCTCCAGTAGACCGTCGTGCCCCCGGCCAGCGCCGCGCCGACCATGCCGCCGAACAGCGCGTGCGAGGACGAGGACGGCAGACCGAAGTACCAGGTGATCAGGTTCCAGGTGATCGCGCCGACGAGCGCCGCGAAGAGGATGCCCATCCCCTTCGAGCCCTCGGGTGTCTGGATCAGCCCCTCACTGACGGTCTTGGCGACCCCGCTGCCGAGGAACGCGCCGGCGAGGTTCATCACCGCGGCCATGGCGAGCGCGGCCCGCGGCGTCAGGGCGCGCGTGGACACGGAGGTGGCGATGGCGTTCGCCGAGTCGTGGAAGCCGTTCGTGTACGTGAATCCGAGCGCGACCCCGATGGTCACGATCAAAGCGAAGGTGTCCAACGGGTCAGGACTCCTTGACGGCGATGGTCTCCACCGTGTTCGCCACGTGCTCGAACGCGTCGGCCGCTTCCTCCAGCACGTCCACGATCTGCTTGAGCTTCAGCACCTCGATGGCGTCGTACTTGCCGCTGAAGAGGTGGGCCAGCAGCTTGCGGTGGATCTGGTCGGCCTGGTTCTCCAGACGGTTGACCTCGATCCAGTACTCCGTGAGGTTGTCCATGGTCCGCAGGTTGGGCATGGCCTCGGCGGTCAGCTCCGCGGCCCGCGACAGCACCTCGATCTGCTGCTCGACGCCCTTGGGCAGTTCCTCGACGTTGTAGAGGACGACCAGGTCGACGGCCTCCTCCATGAAGTCCATGATGTCGTCGAGGGAGGAGGCGAGGTTGTAGATGTCCTCGCGGTCGAAGGGCGTGATGAAGGAGGAGTTCAGCTGGTGGAAGATCGCGTGTGTCGCGTCGTCACCGGCGTGTTCCGCGGCCCGCATACGCTCTGCGATCTCGGCCCGAGCGGAATTGTCCGCCCCGAGCAGTTCCATCAGGAGTTTCGAGCCCGTGACGATGTTGTCCGCGGATGCGGAGAACATGTCGTAGAAGCTCGTCTCCCTGGGGGTCAGACGAAAGCGCACGTTGGGGTCCTCGAGATGCTTCGGTTTCGGTCAGGCTGATGCTAAGCGCATCATCCGGCCACGGCTAATGGGCCGTCCCCCAGTGTCGCCCATCGGGCACAGTGATCGGCACGGGGTCCGGTACCGGCACCGGGCAAGGGCCCTATACCCAGCAAAGTTCGATACCATATACCCACCAGGGGTATATGTAAGTGGCGTTTCAGACAGGATCGCCGATCGGACCCAGCAGGAGGACGCGATGACGACCACCGAGGCCGGCGCGACCGCGCCCTCCGGCGACGCGCAGGAGGTCGTGACCGACCACGACCGCGGCATACACGGCTACCACCAGCAGAAGGACGAGCACCTGAAGCGGCTGCGCCGCATCGAGGGACAGATCCGCGGCCTCCAGCGGATGGTCGACGAGGACGTCTACTGCATCGACATACTCACGCAGGTGTCCGCCTCCACGAAGGCCCTCCAGTCCTTCGCCCTCCAGCTCCTGGAGGAGCACCTGCGCCACTGCGTCGCGGACGCGGCCCTCAAGGGCGGCGACGAGATCGACGCGAAGGTCGAGGAAGCGACGAAGGCGATCGGCCGCCTGCTCCGTACCTGAGGGACATCCGAGTCCGCACCGGACAGCCGCGCGAGGCGGGGCGGGACGCCGGGGGCCTCCCGGAGGGACTAGTCCTCCGCGCCCCACTGGTCATGGGCACGTTCTTCGGCCACTTTCAGCACCGCGTCGATGCTCTCCAGGCTGAGCCGGTCCTCATGGGCCGCCGAGGCCGCGATGATCAGCTCGCCGCACAGCTCGATCTCGGCGAGGGCCACGTGGTCCTGAACTGCCGTACCGCCGACCGGAGCCACGCACGTCACCTCTTCCTGCCGTCACCGACTTCCTAGAGTAGGGAGCGGCCTACGCACCGCGCATGGCACGGAAGGGCCATTTCCGGCCCTCCGGTGAAGCTACGGCTCCGGATGCTCTTGCCCATTCCCCCGGAATCCACTACTCCGCGATCTTCCCGGCGTAGATGTCCGCGGAATCCGGCAGCCGTACGGCGGCGGGGCTGCCGAAGTCGTACAGCAGGATGGTCGAGGCGACGGCGACGGTGCCCCTGCGCTGTCCGTTGACGAAGCTGAACCGGTGCCGGACCTTGCGCAGTCGCCCCTGGTCGTCGAGGTAGGCGTCGAACGGGACCGCGGTGGTGGCGAACCCTTTCGCCGCCGCCCGCAGAGCCGGCCGCTGCCCCTTCGAGGCGTCCCGCGCCGCGATGTCGAGGTCGGCGGTCCCCTGGTAGTGCCGGACCGGGATCCCGGCGACCTCGGTCCTGCCCACATAGGTCACCGCCCGCGCGCCGCGCAGCAGTTCGGCCGCGGCGTACGGGTCGGTGGCGCCGCCGGTCACCAGGTTCCCGTCGGTGAGACCGGCCGTCGCCACCCGGACCCATTTGTCGGCGGGCACTCCGGCGCCCCTGTTCTTCATGAACAGCGCGCCCGGGGTGAGGAGTTCGGTGATCGGCCGGTGCTCGGCGGCCCCCGCGGGGTCCTGCGGCAGCAGCACCTTCAGCCGCCCGGTCTGCTTCCGGAAGTCGTACACGCCCTGCCCGCGGATGGTGACCCAGGTACCGCCGGTGGCCATCTCCATCGACGTACTGGCCTTCGCGCTGCCGGCCCTCTCCAGCTCGGCCACGGCCCGGCGCAGCTTCTCGACGCCACCGGTGCCCGCCCGCACATTCTCGGCGGCGGCCCCGCCGCCCGAGCATCCGGCGCCACAGACCATGAGCCCCGCCGCGACGAACGCGGCCACGACCGCCGCCCGTCCCTGCCGCTGCGCCACCATCGTCCACCGACCCCCAGCCGGTCCGTCCCGGGCCTTCCTGTCGTTCCGCTTAACGACGGGTAGGGACGCCCGTCACGCGACAGGAATCCGTTCACTTGGCTTGGGTAACGTTGGGGGTGTGGAGCAGCTGGACGCGACGGACCCTCCCCCCGACCACCGGACGACCACGGTCGAGCAAGGCCCCTTCTGCCTGGCCCGCTGCACCTGCGGCTGGCGGGGCCCGGCCCGCCGCGCCAGAAGCCAGGCCCGCACGGACGGAGCGACCCACGCGACGGCGGTGACCGCCTAGGACGCCCGGCCCCCGCGAAGCACCGGGGCCGCCCCGCCCGCCGTACCCCATGCCCCATGCCCCATGCCCCACGTCATCACGTCATCACGTCATCTCGGCGCCTCACCCCGATTTCGCGCCGCTCGCTCCGCGCCCCTCCACTCCCGCAGCCCCGCCCCGCCGTGCCCGGTCGGGAGGGTGCGTGCCAGGATGCGCAGCGCTGTAGCGGTTCTGCGACATGGGCAGGTGGAACCCCAGGGCCCGGGGGCCCGTCTCGTTCCACGGAACCCACGGGAGGCGCACATGCAACGGCGTTCGTTCATCGGCGGAGCCACCGCCGTCCTCGCGGCGGCGGCGACGTCCGCCTGCAACGGCAGTGACAGCGGGGACGGCAAGGCCGCCGGTACGGCCGGGAGCGCGAGCGCCGCGAGCACGGCCACCGGGAGCACCGGCATCCGCACGGCGACCGCGAGCAACCGCGCGGCCGCCACCTGGACGGCGCTGTCCCATCAGCTCGACGGCGCCCTGATACGCCCCGGCGACCACACCTGGCCGGCCGCCCACCAGCTCTACAACACGCGCTTCGACAATCTGAAGCCCGCCGCGGTCGCCTATGTCGCGCACGCCGACGACATCCGCACCACGATGGACTACGCCCGGGCCCACGGCGTCAAGGTGTCGATCCGCAACGGCGGACACTCGTACGCCGGTTGGTCCTCGGGCGACGGCCGCCTGATCATCGACGTCTCCAAGCTGAACAAGATCCGCGCCTCGGCCAACGAGGCCGTCGTCGGGGCCGGTTCCAAACTGATCGACGTCTACCGCGCGCTGGCCGCGAAGGGCGTCACCATCCCCGCGGGGTCCTGCCCCACCGTGGGCGTCTCGGGCCTGACCCTGGGCGGCGGCCACGGCGTCGTGTCACGGGCGTACGGACTGACCTGCGACAGCCTCACCCAGGCGACGCTGATCACCGCCGACGGCAAGCAGCTCACCGCGAACGCCACCGAGAACAAGGACCTGTTCTGGGCCCTGCGCGGCGCGGGCAACGGAAACTTCGGTGTCGTCACCGAGCTCCGGTTCAGGACCCACCCCGCGCCGCAGGGCGTCTCGGCGTACATGACCTGGCCCTGGGCCAAGGCCGCCGCCGTGGTGAAGGCCTGGCAGGAGTGGGGCCCGAGCCAGCCCGACGAGATCTGGTCGTCCTGCCACCTGGCCAACGCATCCGGCGGCACCCCCACCGTCTCCATAGCCGCCTTCTCCCTCGGCACCTACGGCGAACTCCAGAACGCCGTGGACCGGCTGGCCGACCGGATCGGCTCCCCCGCGCGCAGCGTCTCCCTCAAGCGGCGCTCGTACGAGGAGTCGATGGAGGTGTACGCGGGCTGCTCGTCGTTCTCCGCCGACGCCCAGTGCCACCTGCCGGGTTCGACGCCGGGCCGCAGCCCGCAGGGCGCCCTCGGCCGCGAGACGTACGCGGCCCGCTCGGACTTCTTCGACCGCTCGATCTCGGCGGCCGGTGTCCAGACGCTCCTGAACCAGATCTCCGCGGTCCGCGGCGGCGCGGGCAGCATCGCGCTCACCGCGCTCGGCGGCGCCGTCAACCGGGTCGCGCCCACGGCCACGGCGTTCGTGCACCGCCGCTCGCGCATGCTCGCCCAGTACATCGTCTCCTGGCCGGCGGGCACTTCGGGGACCACCGCCCAGTCCTGGCTGACCGGCGCCCACAACGCGATGACCCGGTACGCCTCGGGAGCGGCCTACCAGAACTACACGGACGCGACGCTGACCGACTGGCGCAAGGCGTACTACGGCGACGCGGCCACCCGCCTGACGGCCCTGAAGCACACGTACGACCCGGACCGCTTCTTCTCGTTCCCGCAGGCCCTGTAGCCCGGGACGGTCCGGGAAGGGGCTACGCGGCCAGGTCCCGTTCCTCGTTGTGCTCGGCGCGCGCCCCCGGGATCAGGGTCTCCTGCCCGGCGGGTGCGGCGCCGCGCGCGCGGATCAGCCGGCCGGCCCGCGGAGCGCTCTCCACCGCCGTCATGACCGGGGTCAGCAGGGCCATGGCGAGCGGCGACAGCAGCAGGACGACGGCCGTGCCGAGCGCGAACCCGCCGATGACGTCCGTCGGGTAGTGCACGCCCAGGTAGACCCGGCAGAACCCTTCGAGCAGCGCGAGCCCTATCCCCACGAGCCCGAACTTCCGGTTGGCGACGAAGAGTCCGACACCCATCGCCATGGTGATCGTCGCGTGGTCGCTGACGAAGGAGAAGTCGGTCTTGCCGTTCACGAGGACGTCGAGGCCCGGGTGGTCGACGAAGGGGCGGGGGCGCTCCACGAAGCCCCTTATCGGGACGTTCACGAGGAGCGCGATGCCGGCCGCGAGCGGCGCCCAGACGAGTCCGGCCACGGACGAGGCCGCGTCGGCCCCGCCCCGGCGCCGCACGGTCGACCAGCACCACACGACCAGCAGGACCATCGCGAGCGGCAGACCCCACTCGCCGACGAACTCCACGACGCGGTCGAACCAGTGCGGCGCGTGCTTGGCCAGGCCATTGATGTCGTAGAGCAGTTCGACGTCGGGGTTCGAACCGGATTCGGCGAGTCCAGCCATGGCGCTGCGGCCCCTTCGTCGTCTTTCCCGCGGCCGCGCTCTTCCGCGCGCCGCTCGATCCACCCCCGTGGTTGTAGATCAGTTCAGTTCTCTACGTCAAAAGGAACGCACGGTCCCCTCCATTACGTTCCACACTCCACGGAATGATCACGCATACGTTATCGAAGAGAGATACATCGCCGCAGATCAGAGGGTGGTTTCATACCGAAGTGGGCAGTGCTTTCGCGCCATCCGCGGTCACCCGGGTGGCCCCGAAGTAGTCGGGCGTGTCGATGGGATCGAAACGGATGACGGCGCCCGACCGGGGGGCGTCGATCATGTATCCGCCGCCCACATAGATGCCCACGTGCCGGATGGCCCGGGAGTTGGTGAGGTCGTCCGAGAAGAACACCAGGTCCCCGGGCAGGAGTTCCTCCCGCTTGGGGTGCGGACCGGCGTTGTACTGGTCGTTGGCGACCCGCGGCAGGGTCACCCCGACGCTGTCGTAGGAGGCCTTGGTCAGACCCGAGCAGTCGAATCGTCCGCCCTGGTCAGCGGTGCCGTTGCCGCCCCACAGATAGGGCGTGCCGAGCTTCTTCTGCGCGTATGTGATGGCCGCCGCGGCCTGCTTCGAGGGGTCCACGCGGGTCACCGGCGCGGCGAAGCTCTTCGCGAGCGTGGTGATCGTCTTCACGTAGTTCCGGGTCTCGGCGTACGGCGGTACGCCCCCGTACTTGATGACCGCGTACGCGCCCGCGTTGTAGGCGGCGAGCATGTTCTCGGTGACGTTTCCCGGAGCGTTCTTCACATACGAGGCGAGCTCGCAGTCGTACGAGGCGGCCGACGGAATCGCGTCATTCGGGTTCCACACGTCACGGACGCCGTCCCCGTCCCCGTCGACTCCGTGCGTGGCCCAGGTCCCCGGAATGAATTGCGCTATCCCTTCCGCCTTCGCCGGACTCCTGGCGTTCGGATTGAATCCGCTCTCCTGATAGAGCTGGGCGGCGAGCAGCGCGGGATTGATCGCGCCGCAGAGATTGCCCCACTTCTGGACGAGGGACTGGTACGCGGCGGGTACGGCGCCCTTGGCGAGGCCCACGGAACCGCCGCCGATCCCGTTGGCGAGGTTCCCGGCGACCACGTAGACGCCGACGACGAGCAGCATCACGAAGGCGACCCCCGCGCCGACGGCGGCGGTCACCACGATCCACGTCTTACGCACCGTCAACCGCCCCTCGCCGCACAGGAGTCCGCCGACGTCAGTGTAGATGCGGGCTCCGTGCGAGAGGGCGGTCGCGCACAGGGACAGTGCGGCATGTTCCGCCGGGCCGGGTCCTAACCGGCGCGGCCGGCCTGCTGGTAGAGCTCCTCGGCCTCGGTCCCGAACGCCGCGCTGTACGAGATGTCGTCGGTGTCCCCGCCCTGCTGGTGACCGCCGATCACGCCGACGACCGCCCCGTCCCCGTTCACCCAGGGACTGCCGCTGGTCCCGCCGGCGAAGGCGGGACAGGCGACGCGCTGCTGCGTACGGCTGAGCGCGGTGGGCTTGTCGGTACAGGTGATGGGCGCGTCGACGCTGCCGGGGTACCCGGTGACGGTGACGGCGGTGGCCCCGGTGGCGCGGTGCGCGGCGAAGGCGTTCCCGCCCCCGACGGCGTCCTGGACCTCCTTGCCGTCGCGGGTGGCGAGAACGGCGAAGGCGACGTCGCTGTCCTCGTCCTGGTCGTTCAGCCACCCCTCGGGGAGGAAGACGCCCTGGACGTCCCAGAAGCCGTACGGGGCACTGCCGTCCCGGTAGCCGGGCGCGAAGGAGAGTTCCCCTTCCCCGTCCAGACAGTGGGCGGCGGTCAGGACGAGGTCCCGCCCCTCGCTGCGCACGACGGAGGCGGTGCAGAAGTGCCCGCCCTTGCCGCCGCTCGCGGCGCTCCCGTGGAACAGGGCGCCCACCCGGGCGCTCCGGCCGTTCGCGGCGGCCTGGACGGTCACACCGAACGGGCCGGGGCCGTCGTCGGCCGCCGCCACGGAAGAGGACGTCACCGCCAGCAGCACGAGCGCCGCACCGAGCAGTGCGGGCCGCCGGGTGTCTGGGAGACGGGTGATGCGGATGCTCTTCATCGCCCCTCACCTTGCCGCAAACGGGTGAGAAAAACCTCGGACCAGTCCGAGTATCACCTGTGAAGCCCCACCCCGCCCGGCCACCACTCCCGTCCGGGGGTGCCTCCACCGTTTCAGCCCCGCTCCCGCCCGGCGGTGCGGCATTCGGCCCACAGCAGCTTCCCGCCCCGCGACGCGCCGAGCTCACGCAGGACGGCGACCCCCCACGCGTCGGCGCAGGCCCGTACGAGGTGCAGCCCCCGGCCGTGCTCGGTGTCCACCGGGGGCAGGTCGGCGGGGACGCCCTCCCGGAATCCGGAGGGCACGGTCGGATCCGAGTCCCACACGGCGACCCGCAGCCGGCCCGGTTGGTCCGAGATGACGCGCAGGGCGCAGGGGCCTGGTGCGTGCAGATGGGCGTTGGTGAGCAGTTCGGAGGCCAACAGCTCGGCCGTGGGCGCGAGTTCGGAGAGCTGGTACGCGGCGAGGACGGCCCGGAGGGTGACGCGGGCGATACCCGGGGCGCGTGGATCGTGCGGGAGTTGGAGGGTGTACGACCAGGGCGGCGATACGGTGGCCATGGAAGTCTCCGATCACGGAGGGGAGTTGACTGGTGTCATGTCGCTACGGTGCCCAGTGACCGCGGCCGCTCCGTCGAGCGGGGTGCTTCTGGGCGGGGTCCCAGCAATAAGGTAGCCGCGCCCAGTGAATACATTCACCGGTTAGCGGGAATCGGCTTTACTGCCACCCGTGTGGGTGACGAGCACCAGCAAGGAGGCAGCGAGCCCGTGAGGACGAACCCGACGGGGCGCCAGCTCCGTCTCGGCACGGAGCTGCGCAAACTCCGCGAACGCGCGGGCCTGACGTCGACCGAGGCCGGTCAACTCATGGGCATCAAGCAGACTCAGGTCAGCAACATGGAAGCCGGGCGGGTCGGTGTGAGCGCCGAGCGCGTCCACACGCTCGCCTCCCACTACGACTGCTCGGACAAAGCACTGGTCCAGGCTCTCGGCGACATGACCGCCGTCCGCACACGCGGTTGGTGGGAGGAGTACCGCGAGATCCTGCCCGCCGGACTGCTGGACCTCGCCGAGCTGGAACACCACGCCCGACGGCTGCGCACCGCCGTGACGGTGCACATGCCCGGCCTGTTCCAGACCACGGACTACGCCCGCGAGATCTTCCGTCAGGCCGTACCCGAACTGCCGCCGCCGGACGTCGAGCACCGGGTGTCGTTCCGGGTGAAGCGGCAGGCCGTCCTCTTCCGCAGCCCTCCGACCCCGCATCAGGTGATCATTCACGAGGCCGCCCTGCGCATGACGTTCGCCGGCCCCCGGGTCACCCGGGACCAGCTCGGCTACCTGCTCGACCTGAACGAGCGGGAGCACATCGCGGTCCACGTCCTCCCGTTCAGCTCGGCCGTCTTCCCCGGCTCGGGGCAGTCGATCTACTACGCCGAGGGGCCCGTTCCGCAGCTCGACACCGTGAACCTCGACCAGTCGCACGGCCCCGTGTTCCTCGACGCCGAGGCCCAGTTGGACAAGTACCGCGTACTGCTCGACCGCATGGAGGCGGCCGCCCTCACCCCCGAGCGGTCGCAGACCTTCGTCCACAACATCCTCAAGGACCTGTGAAGGAGCCTGTGATGCCCATGCTCAGGTGGCAGAAGTCGTCGTACTGCCCCGAAGGCAACTCCTGCCTCCACGTGGCGGGAGAGCGCGCCTCCGGCGCGATCCACCTCACCGAGAGCGCCGACCCCCGCGGAGCGATACTCACCGCCGCGCCCGCGGCCTTCCGATCCCTCCTCGGCAGCCTCAAGAAGGAACAGGACCGTGACTGACATCCCCTCGGACCTCGACTGGGTGCGGGCCGCGCCGGACGACGCGACCGGACCCGGCCCCTGGATCGAACTCGCCTTCGGCGCGGACGACTTGGTCTACATCAGGGAGACGGGCGACCCGGAGAACGTCGTCACGACCACCCGCAGGAAGTGGGACGCGTTCGTCCTGGGCGTCCAGGCGGGCGAGTTCGACCACTTCGTCGAGGGGCTGGAGGACGAGCGGCCCCCGGCTCACGCCGAGAGCCCGTCATGAGGTGAGCGCGAGCGGCCTCACTCGGCCGGTTCGGCGCCCGTGTAGGCCGCCGTGGTCCGGGAGGCCGCGCCCCGGGCGCCGTCCTCGGGCTCGCCGGCGGCGACATTCGCCTCGTACCAGTGCTCGCTGCTCAGCGTGATGAAGCGGCGGCCCTCGTCGGAGGCCAGCCACTCCATGCTCTCCTTCGGGTCCACGGAGCCGCCCGGGGACCCTAGGTGGCCCGCCAGGCCCATCAGGCCGAGGTCCCAGCCGACGCCGACCGCGCCGGGTCCGAACTGCGCCCAGCGTTCGTCGTCGACGTGGGCGATGTGTTCGAGCTCGAACCGGGTGCGGTCCCCCTCCGGGGTCACCCGCACCTCGATCCAGCTGACGTCGCCGCCGTACTCCCAGGTCGCCGCGAAGCTCTCCGGCGGCTCGCACCGCTCGATCGTGCCGCCCGCGTTGCCCTCCAGTTGGTAGGTCCCGCCGAGGCGGAGGTCGCCGGAGACGGGCAGGAACCAGCGGGGGATGCGCTCGGCGCTGGTGCAGGCGTCCCAGACTTCCCCGACCGTCGCGTCGTAGGTCTGGCCCAGGGTCACCACGCGGGCCGCGGCCCCCTTGAACTCGCGCGTGGCGACGGTGCGGCGCACGGCGTCGATCTGATAGGTCACGTCGATCACGGTTGCTCCTCCGGAGGTCTTCCATCGGCGTCGCCGGACTCCCTCGGGCGAGATTCCCGCTTCCCCCGTACCGGCCCGGCCCCACGGCGTCCCTATCACGAAGGCGCGCCGCCGTCCGCGAAACGCCCCGCCACCACCAGTGCAATTCCCCTGAACGGGCTGTGAGTTGGGTCAAGCGGCCGTCAGCCTCCAGCCATCCGGGAGCCATGGGGAGGTCACGCGCCTGCCGCGTTCAGCAATGCGGAAGTAAGGCTTCCATAAGCCTCTTGTTGTCGCGTACTCAACAAGGGATGGTCGTCCGCGGGCCGCACGGCCCACCGCCGGGGACACCGCACCGGCGGCGCTCCCGCACTGCCCCTGACCAACCACTCCCAGGAGGCTGTACGTTGCGCACGACACTCCCCCAGAGACCTTCCGCCGGCCCGACGCGCGGCAGGTGGCACCGAACCGGCGCGACCGTCCTCGGCGTCGCCGCCCTCGTCCTCGCGGGCCTCGGCGCCGCCGGGACCGCGGACGCCCGTACCGGCGTCGCCAAGGTCACCCCCCACGTGAGCTGGACCAGGGCGTGCGCGACGCCCACCAAGGCCGATGTCGCCGCCTGCAACGCCAAGCGGGTCACCAGCGGCGTCACCGAGTACCTGGCGGAGAAGGCCTTCGCCAAGGGCGTCACCCCCAAGTCCGCCGACGCCTCCACGCCCTCCGGCTTCGGACCGACGGACCTCCAGGCCGCCTACGGCCTGACCTCCGCGGCCGCGTCCAACGGCTCCGGCGAGACCATCGCCATCGTCGACGCCTACAACGACCCCAACGCCGAGGCCGACCTCGCGACCTACCGTTCGTACTACGGGCTCTCGGCCTGCACCAAGGCCAGCGGCTGCTTCAAGCAGGTCAGCCAGACCGGCTCGACCACCTCACTGCCGACGAGCGACAGCGGCTGGGCCGAGGAGGAGTCCCTCGACCTCGACATGGCGAGCGCCATCTGCCCGAAGTGCAACATCCTCCTCGTCGAGGCCAAGTCCTCCTCGATGGCCAACCTCGGCATCTCCGTGAACGAGGCGGTCACCCTGGGCGCGAAGTACGTCTCGAACAGCTACGGCGGCTCCGAGTCGTCCTCCGACACCTCGTACGACACCTCGTACTTCAAGCACACCGGTGTCGCCATCACGGTCAGCGCGGGTGACTCCGCCTACGGCGCCGAGTACCCGGCCGCCTCCCAGTACGTCACCTCCGTCGGCGGCACCGCGCTGACCAAGGCGACCTCCACCACCCGCGGCTGGACCGAGTCGGTGTGGAAGACCAGCAGCACCGAGGGCACCGGCTCGGGCTGCTCCTCGTACGACACCAAGCCGACCTGGCAGACCGACACGGGCTGCTCCAAGCGCACCATCTCCGACGTCTCCGCGGTCGCCGACCCGGCGACCGGCGTCGCGGTGTACGACTCGTACGGCATCACCGCCGGCTGGTACACGTTCGGCGGCACCAGCGCCTCCTCGCCGATCATCGCGGGTGTCTACGCCCTCGGCGGCACCCCGTCCAGCGGCTCCTACCCGGCGAAGTTCCCGTACACGAAGGCCGGCACCTCGGCCCTCAACGACGTGACCTCGGGCAACAACGGCACCTGCAGCACCAGCTACCTCTGCACCGCCACCACGGGCTACGACGGCCCGACCGGCTGGGGCACCCCGGAGGGTGTCACCGCCTTCACCGGCTGACCTCCGGAGTGTGGCAGCCGTCGGGAGACGTGGGGTTCCCCGGCGGCACCCGCCGAACGGGCCGCGGCAACCAGCCGCGGCCCGTTCCTCGTGCCCGACAGCCCCGGACCGCCGGACCGCCGGGCCGCCGGGCCGCCGGGCCGCTCCCGCGTACGGCGTCCACCCCGCGCAGGAGCGGCCCCCCGGGGAACACCGGCGCGACGGACCGTCAGGAGCGGGCCCGCGGAGCGGCGTCCGTTCGAATTCACCCCGGCGCCCGAGTCGTAGAAGGGGACAACGACGGAACCACGCGCCAGGTTTCGCTCCCACTTCATTGCCCGGCGTGACCGGCCGTGATACACAGAGTGACGATACGACTCTTCGTATACCGCCGTACGCCTCCCACAGGGGTCCCGCGTACGCCGGTGACAAGGAATTCGTACGAATCCCGCCAACCAATGACGTCAAGTCGACATACGACGGCGTCATTGTCGGCGAGAATAGGCCCGACCTCTGCGCGCAGTGGCAGGGGGTGCAGAACTACCCACTAGGGGCGGTGACTTACATGCTTTTCGCAGCCGACAAGGGCGACATCAACACAATCATCGGTGGAATCGCCCCGGACTGGGGCCCCTTCGGCAGCCTGGGCAACGAAGCGAAGGTGATGGTCGAGGTGGTGATGGCGGTCGCCATTCTGCTCTGCCTCGGCATCGCGATCTGGGGCGCGGCCAAACAGCGCATCGGCGCGACCGCCCTCCGCGACACCTTCAGCGCCGAACAGGGCAAGGGCCTCATCATCGCCGGGCTCACAGGAGTCTTCATCATCGGTTCCCTCGGCACGCTCTTCACCATCGTGTACGGCATGGCCGTGTAGCCCGGCCGGGCCGCGCCGCACCCGGCGCACCGCCACTCCCCGGCCGGGCGCGCCCGGAATCTCCTCCATCGATCCACCCGTCCGTCGTGCCCACCGGCTGAGGTTGCGTTTCCCTGATGTCGAGTCACCACACCGCGCCCGCGCGGGAACCAGCACGGCTACCGTCGTACTACTTGGTTCAGCGAGAGGTTGAGGGGGCGTACGCGGCATGAGTCTCGGCGACGAACCCGGGTACGGTGACGGCCCGCGCGGCGAGGACGGGGGGTACGGGGGCTCCGGCCAGACCCGCACCCGTCTGCCCGACCGGGCGGGCGACGTCTACGGCGGCGCGCGGCGGCGCGGATCGTCCTCGCGGAGCCTGATCACGGTCGTCGGCGTGGTGGTCCTCCTCATCGCCGCGATCGCCTTCGCGAACCGCGGCGACAACTCGGCCTCGCCGGACGCCGGCAGCGGCGCCAAGGAGAAGGCGTCCCCCACGGCGGCCTCCGGCGACCACCCGGTCGACGCGAAGTCCGCGGGCATCCCGGCGGGCTTCCCCCACACGAGTGAGGGCGCCCAGAGCGCGGCGGCGAACTACGCGGTGGCGTTGGGTTCGACGGGCATGTTCAACACCGCCACGCGGCACGACATCGTCAGCACCATCTACACATCCGCCGCCGCCGGTCGGCTCCAGGGTCCGATGGACCAGGCGTACTCGGCGGACTTCCTCAGAAAACTGGGGCTCGACGCGGAGGGAAATCCGCCGGCGGGCAGCACGTTCGTCTCGCGGACGATTCCTATCGGCACCAAGGCCCAGCAGTACAGCGGCTCCGGCGCCAAGGTCTCGGTCTGGTACATGGGCCTCATCGGCATGTCCGGCCAGACGTCGACCGATCCCGTCAGTTCGACGTGGAAGACCTGGACCTTCGAGCTCCAGTGGGACAACGGCGACTGGAAGATCGTGACGGACTCCCAGAAGGACGGGCCCGCCCCGGTCCCCGGCGACGACAAAGCCGCCACCTCCGACGAGATCAGCAAGGCCATCGAGGAGTACGGAGGGTTCACGTATGCCCGGTAGCCGAAGCAGCGCCCTCAAACTCACGGCGGTCGTCACGGCCGTACAGAGCACGGCCGTTCTGCTCGCCACCCGTGCCGTCGCGGCACCGACGCCCTCGCCCTCCAAGGACCCGTGCAGCCTCCTGATCGGCCCGGCCAAGCAGTACTGCAAGACCGGGACCAAGGGATCCGGCAAGTCGGGACTCAGCACCGACCCCGGTGCGGGCTCCACCCTGGACCCGCTCTCCTCTCTGGCGAAGGGCTGCGCCGACGCCGCCTCCTGGACCGTCGACAAACTCTCCGCCGCCGTGAACGACACCGCCAACGTCGATTTCACGAACGCCAAGTTCCTCCAGCAGTACGCCGTCGTCTTCGCGGCGTCCACGATCCTGACCCTGCTGCTGTGGCTGCTGGCCGTGGCGAAGCGGGCCGTGCGAGGAGTCCCCCTCGGCACGGCCCTGTCCGAGGCGATCGGGTTCCTCTGGCTCACCGTGCTGGCCTCGGCGTTCACCCCGCTGATCCTCTACACGGTGGTGTCGGCGACGGACGGCGTGACGGAGGTGCTGGCCAAGACGACCGGCAACCAGACGGACGCGTTCTTCGGGACGTTCTCCGGCGCCCTGAACAAGGGCGGCAACATCGGCGGCGGTCCCATCATGCTGATCGTCGTCTCGATGGTCTCGATCCTCGCCGCCGGAATCCTCTGGCTGGAGCTGGTCATCCGGGCCGCCCTGCTGTACGTCGGCGCCCTGCTGGGCACCGTCGTCTACGCGGGCCTCGTCGACAAGAACCTGTGGGGCCACGTGCGCCGCTGGGCGGGCATCATGATCGCGGTGATCCTGGTGAAACCGGTCATCGTGATCGTGCTCGGCCTCGCCGGAGCCCTCAGTTCCGACAGCGGACCCGACGCGTTCTCCGCCGTCGTCTCCGGCCTCGCGATCATCCTGCTCGCCATCTTCGCCAGCGCGATGATCTACCGCTTCGTACCGGGCTTCGGCGACGAGATCGCCGGCTCCCGCAACAACCGCATCATGCAGGGCGCCGAAGGCAAGGCCGCCGCCGTGATCAGCTCGCCGGCCACCCTGGTCGCGCAGGGCATCAAGACCCACAGCACGCGCGCCGACAACAACGGTTCAGGCGGCGGAGGCGGCAACAGCCAGCCCCGCCCCGCCAACCCCGCGTCCGGCGGTGTGGCCGCGCACAGCACCCGTACACCGAACGGAGGCGGCGGATCCGTCCCCTCCGCCGCACCACCGCCGCGTACCAGCCCGGTCAACACCCCGCACGCGAGCAACACCCGCAACAGCAGTACCAACCGCACGGGAGGTGAAGGGCGTTGACGACCGAGTCCCATCTGGTCACGCCCCGCCGTACATATCTGATCGGCCGCGCCCGGCCGAACGCGATCGTCGGCCGGAACCGCGAGTCCGGCGAGATCGCGCTCATCATCGGGGGCGCGTTCCTGGGCATGATGTGCGGCCTGCTCGTCCCGGTGCTGTCCATGCGGATCGTGCTGCTGATGGGCTTCCCCCTGCTCGCGCTCGCCGCGGTGTACGTCCCGTACAAGCGGCGCACGTTCTACAAGTGGTTCGAGATCAACCGCAGTTACAAGCGGAGCCTGCGCCAGGGAACGGCGTACCGCAGCCCGGTGATGGAGGCGGGCATGCGCCTCGACGGCAAGGAGGTCGAGATCGGACCGCCGCCCGGCATCGGGCGGATCTCCTGGCTCGCCGCCCCGTTCGGGCCCGACGAGATCGCCGTGCTGCTGCACGCGGACCGGCGGACCGTGACGGCCGCGATCGAGATCGAGGGCCCGGGTGTCGGTCTGCGCGACAGCGAGGACCAGGAGGCCCTCGTCGACCGCTTCGGCACGCTGCTCAAGCACGTGGCGAACGGCGACGGCTTCGTCACCCGCCTCCAGATGCTCGCCCGCACCCTCCCCGCCGACCCGGACGCCCACGCCAAGGACGTGTCCGTACGCGGGGACGATCGGTCTCCCGGATGGCTCCAGCAGTCGTACGACCAGCTCCAGTCGATGGTGTCCACGAGCAGTGAGCAGCACCGGGCCTATCTGGTCGCCTGCATGCACTACTCACGTGAACTGGCCGCCGAGGCACAGGCGATGGCACGCGCGGCGCGCCCGCAGGGCGGCCGGAAGGTCGACCGGGACGCCGGACTCGCCGTCGTCATGGCACGCGAGCTGACCGACATCTGCTCCCGGCTCCAGGAAGCCGACATCCGCGTACGGCAGCCGCTCGGTCAGGGACGGCTCTCCTCCCTCGTGCACTCGATGTACGACCCCGACCACCCCATCGACCACATCCAGGCGATGACCAAGCGCAACGCCTGGCCGGCCGAGCTGGACGCCATGGAGCCCACGTACCTCCAGGCGAAGACCCGCGAGTCCTCCACCCGGGCGCCCTGGTGCCACGCCACGGCCTGGGTGAAGGAGTGGCCGATGACCCCGGTCGGCGTCAACTTCCTCGCCCCGCTGCTCGTCCACACCCCCGACGTCATCCGCACGGTCGCCGTGACCATGGACCTCGAACCCACCGAGGTCGCCATCGAGCGCATGCTGACCGAGAAGACCAACGACGAGGCCGAGGCCAGCCGCGCCGCCAAGATGAACCGGACCGTGGACCCCCGCGACATCGCCTCGCACAACCGCCTCGACCAGCGCGGCGAGGACCTCGCGAGCGGCGCCGCGGGCGTCAACCTCGTCGGCTACATCACCGTGTCCTCCCGCAACCCCGAGGCCCTCGCGCGCGACAAGCGCACCATCCGCGCCTCGGCCGGCAAGTCGTATCTGAAACTGGAGTGGTGCGACCGCGAGCACCACCGGGCCTTCGTCAACACACTGCCGTTCGCCACCGGAATCCGCAGGTAGGGGTTGATGCACTGATGCGGGATCCGCTGTCCGCCGCGACGGACGCCTTCACGTCCTTCCTCTTCGGCAAGGTCGAGACCACCCGCCTTCCCGTGCGTACGTCCACGGGCCAGGCACAGGCGGTCTACCTGCCCACCGCCGCACCGGGCCTCGGCGACTCGGGCGTCATCATCGGCCGCGAGGTGTACTCCGGCAAGGGGTACATCTACGACCCCTTCCAGTTGTACGGGCAGCAGCTCCCGGCCCCGCACTGGCTGGTCCTCGGAGAGTCCGGGAACGGCAAGTCGGCCCTGGAGAAGACGTACGTACTGCGGCAGTTGCGGTTCCGCGACCGCCAGGTCGTCGTCCTCGACGCCCAGGGCGAGGACGGTGCCGGTGAATGGAACCTCATCGCGCAGGAGCTGGGAATCACTCCCATCCGGCTCGACCCGACGGCCGCCCTGGACATGGGAATCCGGCTCAACCCCCTCGATCCCGCGATCACGACGACGGGCCAGCTCGCACTGCTGCGCACCATCATCGAGGTCGCGATGGGACACGGCCTCGACGAACGGTCCGGCTTCGCCCTGAAGGTCGCGCACGCCTACGTCAACGAGACGATCGTGGAGCGCCAGCCCGTGCTCACCGACATCGTGGAGCAACTGCGCCATCCCGAACCGGAGTCGGCCGAGGCGATGAACGTCGCCATAGACGACGTACGGGCCTGGGGCCTGGACGTGGCACTGGTCCTGGACCGGCTGGTCGACGGTGACCTGAGGGGCATGTTCGACGGTCCGACGACGGTCGGCATCGACCTGGACGCCCCCCTCACCGTCTTCGACCTTTCACACATCGACCGGAACTCCATCGCCATGCCGATCCTCATGGCGATCGTGGGTGTGTGGCTGGAGCACACCTGGATCCGGCCCGACCGCAAGAAGCGCATCTTCCTGGTGGAGGAGGCGTGGCACATCATCAACAGCCCCTTCGTGGCCCAGCTCTTCCAGCGGTTGCTGAAGTTCGGGCGGCGCCTCGGCCTGTCCTTCGTGGCCGTCGTCCACCACCTGTCGGACGTGGTCGACGGAGCGGCGGCCAAGGAGGCCGCCGCGATCCTGAAGATGGCGTCGACGAGGACCATCTACGCGCAGAAGGCGGACGAGGCCCGGTCGACGGGCCGGGTCCTCGGCCTCCCCCGCTGGGCGGTCGAGATCATCCCGACGCTGACCCCGGGCATCGCGGTCTGGGACGTCAACGGCAACGTCCAGGTGGTCAAGCACCTCATCACGGAGACCGAACGCCCGCTGGTCTTCACCGACCGGGCGATGACCGAGTCGTCCGCCGACCTCGCAGCCGACGACGCGATGCGCGCCGCCGAACTGGAGGCCGAGGAACGGGCGGCGGCCTTCATGGAACAGCATCTCAGCGACCTCGACGGCTCCACCGAGTCCACGGTGGCCTGAGATGAGACAGCACCCCGACCAGCACGACCCCCGGCACGAGGGGGCGGGCGGCATCCCCGACGGCCTGCTGGTCGGAGTGCTGGGCTTCCTCCTCGGCATGACCCTGATGGTGTGGACGGCGACAGGCCTCGCGGGCTGGTTCTCCCGCGGCGCCTGGCCGGACGCCATCACCTTCACCCGTACGCCCCTGGCCATGCGGCATCTCATCGGCGCCCCGCACGACATCCCCGGCGCCTGGCCCGACACCCCCGCCGCCCAACTGTCCGGCTACGGCCTCTTCTGGGGCCTGTTCATCGGCCAGTTGATGGTGCTGCTGGTCCTCGCGGTGTTCGTGATGGGCACGGTGGCACGGTGGCGTGCGGGACGGGCGCGACGACGCGCGGGGGCCGGGACCGCGGTGCCCCTGGACGCCTCCGACCCGTCGGTGCCGGCGGCCCGGACGGAGCAGCCGCCGCGTTCCCCGTACCCCCTGGAGACGGCGGACACGGCCCGCAGGACGGCCGGGAGCGAGCGGGCGGGCCTCCAGGCACACGAACACGTGGGCGACCCGGCACGCGAACACGTGCGGGAGCGGGAGCGCGAAGAGGCCCACGGATATCCGGGCGGCCATCCGGGCTCAGACTCCGGCGGACGTACGGGCGCCGGGGACGCCGTACCCTCCGAGGCGGTGATGCCCCAGACCGCCACGGCAGCCCGGCCGAAGCCCGCGTGGACGTCCACCCGCGCGGTCGTCCTCGCCCCCGCCGAGATCCGCCACCCCACCGCCGCCCAGGCCGTACGCGACGCCGAGGGCCCGGCTCTCGTCATCACCTCCGACCCCCGCACCTGGTCGGGGACCAAGGACGCCCGCGCCAAACTGGGCCCCGTCCTCCTCTACGACCCGGTCCACCTCTGCGACACCCCGGCCCGGCTCCACTGGTCCCCCGTCGCGGGCTGCGAGGACAGGGAGACGGCGGCGGCCAGGGCGGCCGCCCTGCTCGCCGCGGTGCGCCCCACCGCCAAGGCGGACCAGGCGATGGCCGATGTCGCGGAAACGCTCATGCGCAGCTATCTGCACGCCGCCGCGGTGGAGGGCAGAGCCTTCCGCCACGTCCACCGCTGGGCCCAGGGCGCCCAGGTGCAGGACGCCGTACGGGCCCTGCGGACGAATCCCAAGGCCGCGTCGGGCGCCGCGGGCGAGCTGGAGGCCGCGCTCGTCTCGCACCCCGAACGCCGGGACATCGCACAGGAGCTGACGGCACGTGCCCTCGCGGCGTTCGGCACGGTCAACATCCGCGAATCCTGCACTCCCAACCGAAATGACAGCCTCGCCTTGGATTCCTTCGTCAACGAAGGGGGCACGCTCTATCTGGTAGGTGAACCCATCGAGGACCCCAAGGCGAACCCCGGCGCCATGCCGCTCCTGACGGCCCTCGCCTCAAGCGTGGTCGAGCGTGGCCGGCGCATGGCCGAACGGTCATCCTCCGGTCGGCTCGACCCACCATTCACGCTCGTCCTCGACGACATCGCGGCCGTGGCCCCGCTCCCCCAGCTCCCGGAGCTCCTGAGCACGGGCCCGGCCCGCGGCCTGCCGACCCTGGCGCTCCTCCGCTCCCGCGAACAACTCCGGGCGCGCTGGCCGCAGTACGAGCTTCCGGTCTGACGCGACCGCCGGCCCGACACGGTGGCCGGGCTCCGGCAGGCCCTACCCCCGGGTGATCACGAACTCCAGCTCCAGTTCGCCCGTGCCCCCCGGCATCGGCGCCGTCTCGCCGGTGGGTACGAAACCCGCCTTCCGCTAGAACGCCTCGGCGCGGCCGTTCTTCTCGTGCACGAACAGCCGTACGCGATCGAGACCGATGCCCCACGACCACGCGAGAGCGGCCTCGAAGAGCGCCCGGGTCACCCCGGCCTCACTTCCCCGGTACTCGGGCCGCACGAAGACTGCCACCAGGTGCCCCTGGTTCCGCTCCACCACCTTCCCGAACGGATCCCGTGCCCCGGCCTCCTCGACCAGCACGGTCACGGAACCGGCCCACACCCCGTCCGGGCCCTCGGCCACGATCTGCTGCCGCTCGGTGACCCCGACGGCCGCCCCGGACGTCCGGTCCTGCCAGAAGGCGTCGGACTTGGCTGCCGCGTCGTCGTACGTCTCCAGGAACGCCAGGTGCGCGACGGAGTCCCGCAGGGCATCGAGTCTGAGCTGCTTCGCCTGACGCCACTCGTCGGGACGTATGGAGCGGAACACGTGGGTCGTGGAGGTCATGGCGGCCACCGTAGTACGCGCGTACGACAGCGATCACCTGATTTCCACCCTGCCGATCGCCTCCGCCCGCACCCCCGTCATGCTCTTCCCTGTACGACATTGCCAGCCGACCGATCCAGTGCCAGTTCGCCAGGGAGAAACGCCGCATGCCCAAAGTCCAACTAGAGGAACTCCGCAACGTCATTCACCCTGCGGGCAAACTCGACAGCAGGGCGGAGCACTGGGCCGGCCGCCTCTATATGAGGTCCCTCTCCCTGCGCGTGACCCGCCATCTCGTCGACGCCCGTATCTCGCCGAACCAGATCACCGTGATCATGGTCTTCGCGGGGATGCTCTCCGGCGTCGCCCTGGTCCTGCCGGGTCTCGGCGGGGCGGTGCTCTCGGTCCTCTTCATGCAGCTTTACCTGCTGCTCGACTGCGTCGACGGTGAAGTCGCCCGCTGGCGCCGCCAGTTCAGCCCTCTCGGCGTCTACCTGGACCGTCTCGGCGCCTACCTCGCCGACGCCGCCGTCATGGTCGGCATGGGCATCCGCGCCTCGGAACTCGGCCTCGACCCCTATCTGGTGGCCGGTCTGGTCGCGGCCATCGGCGTCCTGCTCCTGAAGTCGTCCTCCGACCTCGTCCACGTGGCCCGCTCCGACAGCGGCATGGAGAAGGCGAACGACCAGTCCGTCGTCCCGCGCTCCAGCGGTCTCGCGCAGGTCCGCCGGCTGGCCTCGGCCGTGGGCCTCCACCGCCTGGTCAACGGCATCGAGTGCACCATCCTGCTGCTCGTCACCGCGGTCATCGACCTGGCGCTCGGCGACCTGACGGCCACCCGGATCGCGACGATCGCCGTCACGGCGATCGTGTGGCTGCTCGTGCCCGCGCACATCGTCTCGATCGTCGCCTCGTCCCGCCTGAAGTAACCGCACCACGAGAAAGGGGGCGGTCTCCACGAGGAGACCGCCCCCTTTCTCATTCCCGGACCGGTCCGGGTGAGCGAGCTGTAGGACCGTCTGACGGTGCCTCCACGAAAGCGCCCCTCGTGAGTACCCCCGTGAATTGGCACTCTCGTGCATTGGCACCGGCGTGGAGCAAATACCCCTGAACGCAGAAAACCCCCGTGACCGGTTTCCCGGTACGGGGGTTTTCTTCAAAATTTGTTCGGCGGCGTCCTACTCTCCCACAGGGTCCCCCCTGCAGTACCATCGGCGCTGTGAGGCTTAGCTTCCGGGTTCGGAATGTAACCGGGCGTTTCCCTCACGCTATGACCACCGAAACACTATGAAACTGTCAACCGGAGCCGTGGCATAGCTACGACGGTTGTTCGTGGTTTCAGAACCAACACAGTGGACGCGAGCAACTGAGGACAAGCCCTCGGCCTATTAGTACCAGTCACCTCCAGCGGTTGCCCGCCTTCCAGATCTGGCCTATCAACCCAGTCGTCTACTGGGAGCCTTAACCCCTCAAAGGGGGTGGGAATACTCATCTCGAAGCAGGCTTCCCGCTTAGATGCTTTCAGCGGTTATCCCTCCCGAACGTAGCCAACCAGCCATGCCCTTGGCAGGACAACTGGCACACCAGAGGTTCGTCCGTCCCGGTCCTCTCGTACTAGGGACAGCCCTTCTCAATATTCCTACGCGCACAGCGGATAGGGACCGAACTGTCTCACGACGTTCTAAACCCAGCTCGCGTACCGCTTTAATGGGCGAACAGCCCAACCCTTGGGACCGACTCCAGCCCCAGGATGCGACGAGCCGACATCGAGGTGCCAAACCATCCCGTCGATATGGACTCTTGGGGAAGATCAGCCTGTTATCCCCGGGGTACCTTTTATCCGTTGAGCGACGGCGCTTCCACAAGCCACCGCCGGATCACTAGTCCCGACTTTCGTCCCTGCTCGACCCGTCGGTCTCACAGTCAAGCTCCCTTGTGCACTTACACTCAACACCTGATTGCCAACCAGGCTGAGGGAACCTTTGGGCGCCTCCGTTACTCTTTAGGAGGCAACCGCCCCAGTTAAACTACCCATCAGACACTGTCCCTGATCCGGATCACGGACCCAGGTTAGACATCCAGCACGACCAGAGTGGTATTTCAACGGCGACTCCACACGGGCTGGCGCCCGCACTTCACAGTCTCCCACCTATCCTACACAAGCCGAACCGAACACCAATATCAAACTGTAGTAAAGGTCCCGGGGTCTTTCCGTCCTGCTGCGCGAAACGAGCATCTTTACTCGTAGTGCAATTTCACCGGGCCTATGGTTGAGACAGTCGAGAAGTCGTTACGCCATTCGTGCAGGTCGGAACTTACCCGACAAGGAATTTCGCTACCTTAGGATGGTTATAGTTACCACCGCCGTTTACTGGCGCTTAAGTTCTCAGCTTCGCCACCCCGAAGAGTGACTAACCGGTCCCCTTAACGTTCCAGCACCGGGCAGGCGTCAGTCCGTATACATCGCCTTACGGCTTCGCACGGACCTGTGTTTTTAGTAAACAGTCGCTTCTCGCTGGTCTCTGCGGCCACCCCCAGCTCACCGAGTAAATCGGATCACCAGTGATGGCCCCCTTCTCCCGAAGTTACGGGGGCATTTTGCCGAGTTCCTTAACCATAGTTCACCCGAACGCCTCGGTATTCTCTACCTGACCACCTGAGTCGGTTTAGGGTACGGGCCGTCATGAAACTCGCTAGAGGCTTTTCTCGACAGCATAGGATCATCCACTTCACCACAATCGGCTCGGCATCAGGTCTCAGCCTTAATGTGTGACGGATTTGCCTATCACACGGCCTACACCCTTACCCCGGGACAACCACCGCCCGGGATGGACTACCTTCCTGCGTCACCCCATCACTCACCTACTACAGGTCTGGACCGTCGGCTCCACCACTCCCCCTTGCCCGAAGGCTCCGGGGCGGCTTCACGGACTTAGCATCGCCTGGTTCAATGTTTGACGCTTCACAGCGGGTACCGGAATATCAACCGGTTATCCATCGACTACGCCTGTCGGCCTCGCCTTAGGTCCCGACTTACCCTGGGCAGATCAGCTTGACCCAGGAACCCTTAGTCAATCGGCGCACACGTTTCTCACGTGTGTATCGCTACTCATGCCTGCATTCTCACTCGTGAACCGTCCACCACTGCCTTCCGGCGCGGCTTCACCCGGCACACGACGCTCCCCTACCCATCACAGCGGGCGTTGGCCCTATTGCTGCAATGACACGACTTCGGCGGTACGCTTGAGCCCCGCTACATTGTCGGCGCGGAATCACTAGACCAGTGAGCTATTACGCACTCTTTCAAGGGTGGCTGCTTCTAAGCCAACCTCCTGGTTGTCTGTGCGACTCCACATCCTTTCCCACTTAGCGTACGCTTAGGGGCCTTAGTCGATGCTCTGGGCTGTTTCCCTCTCGACCATGGAGCTTATCCCCCACAGTCTCACTGCCGCGCTCTCACTTACCGGCATTCGGAGTTTGGCTAAGGTCAGTAACCCGGTAGGGCCCATCGCCTATCCAGTGCTCTACCTCCGGCAAGAAACACACGACGCTGCACCTAAATGCATTTCGGGGAGAACCAGCTATCACGGAGTTTGATTGGCCTTTCACCCCTAACCACAGGTCATCCCCCAGGTTTTCAACCCTGGTGGGTTCGGTCCTCCACGACCTCTTACAGCCGCTTCAACCTGCCCATGGCTAGATCACTCCGCTTCGGGTCTTGAGCGCGCTACTGAATCGCCCTATTCGGACTCGCTTTCGCTACGGCTTCCCCACACGGGTTAACCTCGCAACGCACCGCAAACTCGCAGGCTCATTCTTCAAAAGGCACGCAGTCACGACGCACTGAGTAAACTCAATGCGCGACGCTCCCACGGCTTGTAGGCACACGGTTTCAGGTACTATTTCACTCCGCTCCCGCGGTACTTTTCACCATTCCCTCACGGTACTATCCGCTATCGGTCACCAGGGAATATTTAGGCTTAGCGGGTGGTCCCGCCAGATTCACACGGGATTTCTCGGGCCCCGTGCTACTTGGGTGTCTCTCAAACGAGCCGTTGATGTTTCGACTACGGGGGTCTTACCCTCTACGCCGGACCTTTCGCATGTCCTTCGCCTACATCAACGGTTTCTGACTCGTCTCACAGCCGGCAGACTGTGAAAGAGAGATCCCACAACCCCTTGCATGCAACCCCTGCCGGGTCTCACACATACAAGGTTTGGCCTCATCCGGTTTCGCTCGCCACTACTCCCGGAATCACGGTTGTTTTCTCTTCCTGCGGGTACTGAGATGTTTCACTTCCCCGCGTTCCCTCCACATACCCTATGTGTTCAGGTATGGGTGACAGCCCATGACGACTGCCGGGTTTCCCCATTCGGAAACCCCCGGATCAAAGCCTGGTTGACGGCTCCCCGGGGACTATCGTGGCCTCCCACGTCCTTCATCGGTTCCTGGTGCCAAGGCATCCACCGTGCGCCCTTAAAAACTTGGCCACAGATGCTCGCGTCCACTGTGCAGTTCTCAAACAACGACCAACCACCCATCACCCCGAACCAGTAGTTCGAGTGCACTGGGGCCGGCACTGAAGGCAGCCTTCCGGCCGTACCTTCAGACACCCAACAGCGTGCCCGACCCTCTTCCCGCTTCCCTCATTCTTTCCACGCCCCGAAGGACAGTACTGGAAGGAGAAGACAGTCAAGAGTGCCGAATAATCAACGTTCCACCCATGAGCAACCACCGTCGAACGTGTGCCGACGTAATGGCCCTGGACCACCAAGCAAGCTTGGCGGCCTAGATGCTCCTTAGAAAGGAGGTGATCCAGCCGCACCTTCCGGTACGGCTACCTTGTTACGACTTCGTCCCAATCGCCAGTCCCACCTTCGACAGCTCCCTCCCACAAGGGGTTGGGCCACCGGCTTCGGGTGTTACCGACTTTCGTGACGTGACGGGCGGTGTGTACAAGGCCCGGGAACGTATTCACCGCAGCAATGCTGATCTGCGATTACTAGCAACTCCGACTTCATGGGGTCGAGTTGCAGACCCCAATCCGAACTGAGACAGGCTTTTTGAGATTCGCTCCGCCTCGCGGCTTCGCAGCTCTTTGTACCTGCCATTGTAGCACGTGTGCAGCCCAAGACATAAGGGGCATGATGACTTGACGTCGTCCCCACCTTCCTCCGAGTTGACCCCGGCAGTCTCCTGTGAGTCCCCATCACCCCGAAGGGCATGCTGGCAACACAGAACAAGGGTTGCGCTCGTTGCGGGACTTAACCCAACATCTCACGACACGAGCTGACGACAGCCATGCACCACCTGTACACCGACCACAAGGGGGGCACTATCTCTAATGCTTTCCGGTGTATGTCAAGCCTTGGTAAGGTTCTTCGCGTTGCGTCGAATTAAGCCACATGCTCCGCTGCTTGTGCGGGCCCCCGTCAATTCCTTTGAGTTTTAGCCTTGCGGCCGTACTCCCCAGGCGGGGAACTTAATGCGTTAGCTGCGGCACCGACGACGTGGAATGTCGCCAACACCTAGTTCCCACCGTTTACGGCGTGGACTACCAGGGTATCTAATCCTGTTCGCTCCCCACGCTTTCGCTCCTCAGCGTCAGTAATGGCCCAGAGATCCGCCTTCGCCACCGGTGTTCCTCCTGATATCTGCGCATTTCACCGCTACACCAGGAATTCCGATCTCCCCTACCACACTCTAGCTAGCCCGTATCGAATGCAGACCCGGGGTTAAGCCCCGGGCTTTCACACCCGACGTGACAAGCCGCCTACGAGCTCTTTACGCCCAATAATTCCGGACAACGCTTGCGCCCTACGTATTACCGCGGCTGCTGGCACGTAGTTAGCCGGCGCTTCTTCTGCAGGTACCGTCACTTTCGCTTCTTCCCTGCTGAAAGAGGTTTACAACCCGAAGGCCGTCATCCCTCACGCGGCGTCGCTGCATCAGGCTTTCGCCCATTGTGCAATATTCCCCACTGCTGCCTCCCGTAGGAGTCTGGGCCGTGTCTCAGTCCCAGTGTGGCCGGTCGCCCTCTCAGGCCGGCTACCCGTCGTCGCCTTGGTGAGCCACTACCTCACCAACAAGCTGATAGGCCGCGGGCTCATCCTTCACCGCCGGAGCTTTTAACCCCCGCCCATGCAGGCAGGAGTGTTATCCGGTATTAGACCCCGTTTCCAGGGCTTGTCCCAGAGTGAAGGGCAGATTGCCCACGTGTTACTCACCCGTTCGCCACTAATCCCCACCGAAGTGGTTCATCGTTCGACTTGCATGTGTTAAGCACGCCGCCAGCGTTCGTCCTGAGCCAGGATCAAACTCTCCGTGAATGTTTACCGGTAATCCGGTGAAACATCATGAGAGCGGAACCGGAGGGAGGAATAATCCCTTCGGTTCACAGCGTCCTCGCTGATGCGCCTACCGGAACAATGCCCGGCAGGACTTTTTCAAAGGAACCTCGTCCCGACCGATCGGCCGGAGACGGGGTATCAACAAATCTGGCGTTGATTTTTGGCACGCTGTTGAGTTCTCAAGGAACGGACGCTTCCTTTGTACTCACCCTCTCGGGCTTTCCTCCGGGCGCTTCCCTTCGGTCTTGCGTTTCCGACTCTATCAGACCGTTTCCGTATCCGATTTCCTCGGTGCTTTCCAGGTTCCCGCTTCCGCGTTTCCCTTTCCGGCGAGTCCGACTCTATCAGATCCTTTCGGGCCTGACTCCCAGTCAGCGGGGTTTGTCTTCCCGGCTGTTGGGCTGTTCCGACGTCTCAAACTTTAGCGGATCTTCCCGGCAGTTCCTAATCGGGCCGCCGGACCCAAATCGAATTGAATTCGGGCACGCCGAATTCGCCCCGGTTGGGAGATCGTGCTGGTGGTTTGAGTGCCGCATCAGCGGCCGAGGTGTCGTCGCAGAACCGTTACGGCCCCGTGGCAACTCGAAGAACCTTACGGATCCGCCAGGGCAGTGTCAACCTCCCCTGTCAAGATCTTTAATCGAGGTCGCTGAGCCGGCCGCCCGCGTCCGGCTGGGCGTCCTCCACCCGTCGCAGCAGACGGGTCAGGACCTCGCCCAGGACACCCCGGTCCTCGGCGCTGAGGTCCTGGAGCAGGTCCTCCTCGAAGACCGTGGCGAGGCGCATCGCCTCCAGCCACTTCTCGCGGCCCTCGTCCGTCAGCTCGACGATCACGCGCACGCGGTTCGACTCGTCGCGCTCCCGGGTGACCAGCCCCTCCGCGACCATGCGGTCGATCCGGTGGGTCATGGCGGCCGGGGTGAGGCCGAGGCGCTTGGCGAGCTCACTGGGGCCGAGACGGTACGGAGCGCCGGCGAGGACGAGCGCCTTCAGGACCTCCCACTCGGCGTTGCTGATGCCGAGCGCGGCGGTCTGGCGGCCGTAGGCGACGTTCATCCGCCGGTTGAGACGGGACAGCGCCGAGACGATCTTCTCGACCTGGGGGTCGAGGTCCTGGAACTCGCGCTGGTAGGCGGCGATCTGTTCTTCGAGTGTCGGCTCACTGACGCCGGGGATGTCGCCCATGGCCCGAGTATCGCATGAGGCGCTTGGTGTCGAAGTCCTTCAAGGTGTAGAGTTCAAGTTCTAACTTTAGCTTCGAAGTCTTCAGGCCTGCATCCATGCGTAGGGAACGTGTCACGGACACGGTGCCCGGCACGGGCAGGCCCGCACGGCTTCACGACCAAGGCAGGTGAACGTGACCAGGGCGATGGGCGCAGCGATGCGCCGGATCCACGTGGGCAACGCGCTCAGCGCGTTCGGGCTCGGCTTTACCGTCCCCTTCCTCTACGTCTATGTGGCGCAGGTACGGGGACTCGGCTCCATGACGGCGAGCATCGTGCTCGCCGTCTTCGCCGTGGCCGCTCTCGTCGTGCTGCCGTTCGCCGGCCGGGCGATCGTCCGGCGAGGCCCCCTGCCGGTCCTTCTCGTCGCGCTGGTCACCGCCGCACTCGGTGCGCTGAGCCTCGGGCTGGCGGACAACGCGACGACCGTGGTGCTGTCGGCCGCGGCGCTCGGTGCCGGGCAGGCCGTGATGCAGCCGTCGCTGGCGACGATGATCGTGGACTGCTCCACGGCGGACACCCGGTCGCGCGCCTTCGCGACGCAGTTCTTCCTGCAGAACCTGGGACTCGGCGTCGGCGGTCTCATCGGCGGTCACATCGTCGACCCGGACCGGGCGAGCTCCTTCACTTTGCTGTTCGCGATCGAGGCGGCGATGTTCCTCGTCCTCGTCGTGATCATGGCGACCGTGCGGATGCCGCACGCGCCTCGGATCACCGGGGACACCCCGCAGTCCAAGGGCGGGAACCTGCGGCAGCTCCTCGGCAACCGGGCCATGGTGCAGCTCTCCGTACTGGGGTTCGTGCTGTTCTTCGCCTGCTACGGACAGTTCGAGTCGGGGCTTTCCGCGTACGGCGTCGAGGCGGCCGGGATCTCCACGTCCGCGCTGGGTACGGCGATGGCGGCGAACACGGCGATGATCGTGGTCGCGCAGTTCGCGGTCCTGAAGTTCGTCGAGCGCCGCAAGCGGTCCCGGGTGATCGCCGCCGTCGGACTCATCTGGGCCGTCGCCTGGCTGGCGGCCGGGTACGCGGGCCTCGGGCACGGCAGCCGGACCATGGCCACGGCGGCCTTCGTCTCGACGTACGCGCTCTTCGGGCTCGGTGAGGCGATGCTGTCACCGACGGTGGCTCCGCTGGTCGCCGATCTGGCGCCGAAGGGCATGGCGGGGCAGTACAACTCCGCCTTCGCCCTGGTGAAGCAGCTCGCGCTGGCGATCGGCCCGGCGGTGGGCGGCCCGATGGGGGCCTCGCTGCACGGCCCGTACGTGGCGACGTTCCTGCTCTTCTCCCTCGGCATCACCGTCCTGGCCGTGCGGCTCGGGCGGCGGCTCACCCCCGTACAGAATCAGCCGTCGCTCGCGCGGAGCCGGGTGGTCGCGCAGGGCGGGGCTCCGGCGGAGCCGGTACCGGCGGGCGTCTGACGGACGTACGACGGCCGCCATCACGTGAGGACGTGGTGGCGGCCGTTTCGTCTGTGCGGATTCAGCTCCCCGCGCGCGGGAGCACGAACTCGCACCAGACCGCCTTGCCGCCGCCCGGTGTGCGGCGGGAGCCCCAGCTCGAAGCGATCGTGGCCACGATCGCGATGCCGCGGCCCGCTTCGTCGCCGGGTTCGGCGCGGCGGCGGCGCGGGAGGTGGTCGTCGCCGTCGGTGACCTCGATGATCAGGCGGCGGTCGGTGCGGCGCAGCCGGAGCCGCATCGGCGGGATGCCGTGCTGGAGGGAGTTGGCGACGAGCTCGCTGGCGGCCAGGACGCCGAGGTCGTGCAGCTCGGCGGGGAAGCGCCAGCTGGCCAGCACCCCGGAGGCGAAGGCACGCGCGCGTGGGGCCGCTTCCATGCCGCCGAGCAGTTCCAGGGCCGCGTTGCGGAAGAGCTCGCCGTCGGGGCCCGTACGGGATGGGTGCTGGACGACCAGGACGGCGACGTCGTCGTCGTGGTCGGCGGTGACGCCGGCCGCGCGGACCAGACGGTCGCAGACCACCTGGGGGGTGCCCGTGGCGCCCGCGAGGGCGCGCTCCAGGGAGGCGATGCCCTCGTCGAGGTCCTCGTCCCGGCGCTCGACCAGACCGTCCGTGTAGAGGACGGCGGTGGAACCGGGGCCCAGCGGCACCGAGCCCGAGGCGTGCAGCCAGCCGCCGGTGCCGAGCGGCGGCCCGGTCGGCTCGTCGGCGCGGTGGATGGTGCCGTTCTCGTCGCGGACCAGGATGGGCAGGTGACCGGCGGAGGCATACACCAGCCGGCCCTCGTTCGGGTCGTGGATGGCGTACACGCAGGTGGCGATCTGGTTGGCGTCGATCTCGGTGGCGAGGCCGTCGAGGAGCTGCAGGACCTCGTGCGGCGGCAGGTCGAGACGGGCGTACGCGCGGACGGCGGTGCGCAGCTGGCCCATGACGGCCGCGGCGCGGACCCCGCGGCCCATGACGTCGCCGATGACGAGCGCGGTCCGGCCGCCGCCGAGCGTGATGACGTCGTACCAGTCGCCTCCGACCGCCGCCTCCGTGCCGCCGGGCAGATAGGTGGCGGCGACGCGCAGATCATCGGGTTCCTCCAACTCCTGCGGGAGCAGGGAGCGCTGGAGGGTGACGGCGGTCTCGCGCTGGCCGCGCTCGCTGGCGCGCAGCCGCTCGGCGGCCTCGGCGTGATCGGTGACGTCGGTGGCGAAGACGAGCACGCCGCGGCCGTCGCTCTCCGGGGAGGTGTCGACGGGGGTGCAGGTGAACGTGTAGGAGCGGCCGGTCGACACCTTGCGGGACTTGACGGTGCGGGACTTGGCGCTGCGCAGGACCTGGTCGAGGAGCGGCAGCAGGCCGAGCTCGTCCAGCTCGGGCAGGGCGTCGCGCGCGGGCTCGCCGACGGGGCGGGCGCCGAAGGCCGCCGTGTAGGCGCCGTTGACGTACGAGACGCGGTGCTCGGGGCCGTGCACGAGGGCGACGAGCGCGGGGACGCGGTCGAGGACCGCGCGGACCGGGAGTACGTCGACGGCCGGCCCGGGATGGACGTCGTCGGTCGGTCGCTCGACGCGGGCCGCCGGCACGGAGCCTTCCCCGCGCCGGTCCGGGACGGCCGTGTGCGCGGCGGTGTGCTCGGTCCGCGCTGCGGCGCGGCGCTGCGTTCCGGGGAGCCGGGCGCTCCAGCGCGTGAAGTTCACAGTGGGAAAAGCCTCGTGTTAGAAGGGCGAGCGGTTCACCCGCCCAAAGTCGTGGACCTGTCTGGCAGTCTGACCGACCGGGCCGACATCCGTCAGACGCCGTCCGTGCCGGTGGAGTTCCTCGGTCCGGTCAGGACGACCCCTTCGGGTCGGTCGGAGGCTTTCCCCCGGCCGCCAGTTCGAACTCCGCACGGGGGTGTTCGAGCGAACCGAGGGACACGATCTCCCGCTTGAAGAGTCCCGCCAGGGTCCATTCGGCGAGCACACGGGCCTTGCGGTTGAAGGTCGGCACCCTGCTGAGGTGGTAGACGCGGTGCATGAACCAGGCAGGATAGCCCCTCAGCTTGCGCCCGTAGACGTGTGCGACTCCCTTGTGCAGTCCCAGGGAAGCGACCGAGCCGACGTATTTGTGGGAGTACGTCTCCAGGGGTTCGCCGCGCAGGGTGTGCGCGAGGTTGTCGCCGAGGACCTTCGCCTGGCGCACGGCGTGCTGGGCGTTGGGGGCGGTCTCCCTGCCGGGCTCCGCGGTCACGTCGGGGACGGCCGCCGCGTCTCCCGCCGCCCACGCGTGCGTGACGCCGTCGACGGCCAGCTGCGGGGTGCACCTGAGCCGGCCGCGCTCGTTCAGGGGGAGGTCGGTCGCGGCGAGGACGGGGTTCGGTTTCACGCCGGCCGTCCACACGATGGTGCGCGTCGGGAAGCGCGCGCCGTCACTGAGGACGGCGATCCGGTCCGCGCAGGTGTTGAGCCGGGTGTCCAGGCGTACCTCGATGTTGCGCCGGCGCAACTGGGTGACCGTGTACTTGCCCATCTCCTCGCCGACCTCGGGCAGGATGCGGTCCGAGGCCTCGACGAGGATCCATTTCATGTCCTCGGGCTTGAGGTTGTGGTAGTACCGCGCGGTGTAGCGGGCCATGTCCTCCAGCTCGCCGAGCGCCTCGACGCCGGCGTAACCGCCCCCTACGAAGACGAAGGTCAGGGCCGCGTCGCGGATCGCCGGGTCGCGGGTGGAGGAGGCGATGTCCATCTGCTCGATGACGTGGTTGCGCAGGCCGATGGCCTCCTCGACCGTCTTGAAGCCGATGGCGTGCTCGGCGAGCCCGGGGATCGGCAGGGTGCGCGAGATGGAGCCGGGGGCGAGCACGAGTTCGTCGTACGTGATCTGCTCCGCGCCCGTGCCCTCCTCCTCGGTGGCGAGTGTGCTGAGCGTGGCGGTGCGCTTGGCGTGGTCGATCGACCGGACCTCGCCGATGACGATCCGGCACCGGCCGAGGACCCGGCGCAGCGGGACGACCACGTGCCGCGGCGAGATCGAGCCCGCGGCGGCCTCGGGAAGGAACGGCTGATACGTCATATAAGGGTCGGGCGAGACGACCGTGATCTCGACCTCGCCCCGCTTCAGTTCGGGCTTCAGCTTCCGCTGGAGGCGCAGAGCGGTGTACATCCCGACGTAGCCACCGCCGACAATGAGAATGCGCGCACGTTCCTTCACCACCCCATGACGCACCCCGCTCTCGCGTTTGTCCACAGCCCTGGCAATTTGTGTGACCGGTCGCCGTCAACGTGCGGAGTTGGCCGATTTGCCGGAGTCGGCAGAAAAAGAGCAGGTCAGGGTGGGCGAGGGGGGTACTCGGAGGGGGTGCAACCGGGACGTACCCGGCCCGTACTCCGATCGGGGGGCGCTCTGTGCGGAACCTGCCCCTTCTGAATTGACCCCCTCTCAACTATGTTCGTGTGTCGACGGGGTGTAGGGGGATGCGCTCGGCGGGTCCGCACGACGGGCTCACGCACCAGCTTGTTCCACACACTCCGGTCTGTCGATGGCGGGGAGAGTCTCCGGGGGGAGACGTCATTACCGGGGGAACGCTTATGCACATTCAGGACTCTCATTGGTCTTCCGCGTCGGCCATCGCACCTGGTGGTGCGATCGGCGCGGCGACGAGCGGCAACGGCCGCGGTCCGGCGGACGGATCGCGCACCACGCCGCTGCGTGTGGACGCACAGCGCAATCTGGAACATGTACTGCGCGCGGCGCGCGAGGTCTTCGGCGAGCTGGGATACGGCGCGCCGATGGAGGACGTCGCACGACGCGCGAGAGTCGGTGTCGGCACGGTGTACCGGCGCTTCCCGAGCAAGGACGTCCTGGTGCGCCGGATAGCCGAGGAGGAGACCTCCCGGCTGACCGACCAGGCCCGTTCCGCGCTCGGCCAGGAGGACGAGCCGTGGTCGGCGCTCTCGCGCTTCCTGCGGACGTCGGTGGCCTCGGGTGCCGGACGGCTGCTGCCGCCGCAGGTGCTGCGGGTCGGTGTCCCCGAGGACGGGTCCGAGGCCGACGAGGCGCGGGTGCCGCAGCAGCGGTCCCAGCTCACGACCGAGTTGCGGCTCGTCGAGCAGCGGCCCGCCGCCGAGGACGACGAGCCGGTGATCGCCGCGGTGGACGACGCCGGCGCGGCGACGCTGCTCGAAGTGGTCGGCCGGCTCGTGGACCGGGCACGTGCGGCGGGCGAGCTGCGCGCCGACGTCACCGTGGCGGACGTACTGCTGGTCATCGCGACGGCGGCACCCTCGCTGCCGGACGCGGCCCAGCAGGCGGCGGCCTCGGCCCGGCTTCTCGACATCCTGTTGGAGGGCCTGCGCTCGCGTCCGGCGTGATCCGGACCCGAAGGCCCCTGCGGAGCGGACGAGTTCCGGTGCGTGCGTGCGGGTCGGCCGCGCACCGGAAGCGTCATCCCCGTCATGCCGTCATGCCGTCATGCCGGTGTGGAACGGCAACATCCGGGCGCAGGGGGACTGTTGACCATTCCCCGATCGAGTGGCAGTTAGTACTGCCACTCGATAAAACCCCCCGGACGAGTGGTCGGTCCGTACAAAGGGGCCCTGTTCGGGGAGCCTGTGGCACTGTGTCCCGGTATTCGGGACCGAGTGGGCAGGCGGGGGCTTTCCGCGATGAGCGTTGACGGGCGGGACGAGTCACTCGGTGACAGTGGCGCCGACGGCGGCACGGAAACCGGCGGCGCAACGTCACGACAGGTGCCGAGCCAGGGCGGCCCGCACCGCGGGAGCCCGCACAGCACGGGCCCGGACGACGGAAGCCCGCACAGCGTCGGCCGGGACGACGGAGACCCGCACGGCGAAGGTCGCGAACTCCTTCCTCCGGCCGCCCCGTTCGACGATGCGGCCGACCCCGGTGTGCCCTCGCAGCGGGACCGGTGGGACCGGCGCGAGGGCGGCGTTCTGCCGCCCCCGGTGGAGCCGCCGCCCCCCGACGCCGGTCTGATCGCACGGATGCGCGCGGGCGACGACACCGCGTACGAGGAGCTGTACCGCCGGCACGCCGAGGCCGTCCGCCGCTACGCCCGCACCTGCTGCCGTGACTCGCACACCGCCGACGACCTCACGGCCGAGGTGTTCGCCCGCATGCTCCAGGCCGTACGCGGCGGCAGCGGCCCCGAGCACGCCGTGCGCGCGTATCTCCTCACCACCGTCCGCCGGGTCGCCGCACACTGGACGAAGACGACCAGAAGAGAGCAACTGGTCGACGATTTCGCGGTGTTCGCCGCACAGGCCGTACGCGGATCCGAGGTCTCCGGCGACGACACCCTCGATCTCGGGGCGGACGTACGCGCGATGCACGAGGCCGAGCAGTCCATGGCCATGCGAGCCTTCCGCTCGCTGCCGGAGCGCTGGCAGGCCGTGCTGTGGCACACCGAGGTCGAGGACGAGTCCCCGAGCGAGGTCGCCACGCTCTTCGGTCTCGACGCCAACGGAACCCGTGTGCTCGCCAGCCGTGCCCGCGAGGGCCTCAAGCAGGCGTATCTCCAGGCGCACGTCAGCACCACCCTCACCATGGACGAGGAGTGCGCTCGCTACGCCGACCGGCTGGGCGCCTACGCCCGCGGCGGCCTGCGCACCCGTGCCGAACGGGGGCTGCGCAAGCACCTGGAGGAATGCGCCAAGTGCCGCCTGGCCGCGGGCCAGATCAAGGAAGTGGCCGGCGGGATCCCGGCGGTCGTACCGGTCGCGGTCATCGGCTGGTTCGGGGCCGCCGGGTACGCGAAGGCCCTCGCGCTCATCGCGGGTGGCGCCGGAGCGGGTGCGGCCGGGGTCGCGGGCGCGGCCGCCGCGGCGGGCGGCGGCTCGGGAGGAGCGGGCGCCGGAGGCGGCGCCGCGGTCGCGGAGGGGCTCGGCGCGCCGGTCAAGGCCGGTATCGCGGCGGGTGTCGTCGCGGCGGCCGCGGCGGCGGTGGCGCTCGCTCTGGCCGGCCACGAGAGTCCGGCGGGGCGGCCCGAGGCCAGGCCCTCCGCGTCGCCCGCCGTCGAAGCGCCGCCGCCTTCGCCGGCTCCGCCCACGAGACCCCCCACGCCGAAGCCGCCCGTACCGGCTCGCGGGCCGGTGGCCGCCCCGGCCTCCTCGGCAAAGCCGCGGCCCGCGCCCGAGGCGTCCCCGGCGCCGAGCCCGTCCCCCACGCCGAGGCCCGCCCCGACTGCCACTCCGCGGCCGGAGCCCACCCCGACGAAGGCCCGGCCGACGCCCGCGCCGACCCCGACGCCCGCCCCGCCCGCCCAGGCCGTCTACCGGTGGAGCGAGCTGGAGTACGACGTCACCGGCGACCACTCCGGGCCGGAGATGCGGCTCGTCGAGAGCAACTGGGTCTGGCGTCGTGACGGAATGAGGATCGCGGACACCCGGTACACGCACGGTGTGACCGTCCACGGCCGGTCCTCCGTCACCGTCGACCTCAACCGCGAGTGCGGCTCGTACGACGCGATGGTCGGTGTCGACGACCTGATGCTGGGCCTGGGCACCTTGCGGTTCTCCGTGTACGCGGACGGTTCCCCGGTGTGGCGGTCGCCGCTGATCGAGGGCGGCGACCCGGCGGTTCCCGTCCATGTGAACCTCACCGGCCACCGGACGGTCCGGCTCGTCGTGGAACCCCACGGCCCGGTCGACTCGGCGTCGCTGGGGGACTGGGCCGAGTCGAGGTTCCTGTGCCGGTGAGAGTTCGGCGCGAGCGGACGTCCCTACGCCGATGAGCGCTCGGGGTACTCCTCGGGGTACTCCAGCAGGACCTCGGCCAGGTCCCCCAGCGCCTCTTCCTGGGAACGGCCGGAACCCCGGGCTCGCTCCGACTCGTAGCGGTCCGGGCCGAGCGCCGCGAGGGCCGCGGCCTCGGTGCGCCGGGCGTCGGCGCGCTCCCGCGCGGGGCGCAGGTCCCCTCCGCGCCAAGATGTTCCGGCGGCGAGCAGGCGCGTCGCCACCGGGTGGGCACCCACCTCGGTGAGGAGCCTCGCGGCGACCTCGACGAAACCTGCCGCCACCACGTCGGCGCACCGTGCGTCCATCGCGTCCCGCAGCGCGCCATACAGCTTCCGCAGGGCCGGCACGGGACCGGACTCGGCGGCCGTGACGATGGCGTCGACCCCGTCCAGCGCGGCCGTGAACTGCGGCGGCGGGGTGCCCCGGGCGCTCTCCTCACGCGCCTTCTCGCACAGCTCGCGCGCGAAGGCGACCTCCCCGTCGTCCAGGACCACTTGGGCTCGCAGCAGATACACGAACGCGCGGGAGTCGATCACCCCGTACAGATCGGCCGCCGCGCTCGCCTCGTCCAGGGTGGCCAGGGCCACGGAGCGCTCGCCCGAGCGGTGGGCGATCTCCGCCAGCCGTGCCATCAGGAACGGCACCTCCGCGTACGCCCCCACCTCGTAGGCGAGCCGCAGAGCTTCCTCGTACTCGCCCTTCGCCTCGTCGAACCGGCCACGCGCCATCGCCGCCTCACCGGCCGCGCTGCACACCTGGGCCCGCATCCAGCGGTCCCCCACCCGTCGGCTGAGCCCGCGCAGTTCCACCAGGTCCTCGTCCACCCCGGGCATTCCGCCGGGGGCGTCGACGACCATGTGCGTACGGAGCATCAGGGCGACGCCGATCTCCCATTCGCCGCCGTACTCACGGCAGTTGGCGACCGCTTCGTCCATCGCGGGCCGCGTGTCGTCCGCGTCGCCCATGAAGTGCGCGGTCAGCGGCCAGATGATCCCCGGCATACGCGCGGCGTCCGGACCGCCCTTCTGGAAGACGGCCCGCACCCGCCCCACGTACTCCCGCAACCGCTCGTCCCCCCACTCGTCCAGCGGGACGACGTCCACCTTCATGAACAGATGGAACATGCGCATCCGCATCCGCGCGGCGTGCAGCGGATGCCGTTCGTCGCGCTCGGGATGATCGAGAAGGGCGGCGACCGGGTCGACACCGTCGAGCTCGGCGAAGAGGCCGTCACCGCCGGGATGCCCGCCACCGCCGCTGCCGCAGCCCGCCTCGACTCCGGCCGCAGGTTTGCCGTCGCCGACTGTCCCCGTACCGCGGCCGGTTGCCGCCGCGCCCTCGTCGGCCGCCCCGCGGTCCTCGGTCCCGGTGTCGAGGAACGCTCCCAGTTTCAGAACGAGTTCGGTCCATTCGACGCCCTCGGTGCGGAAGTTGCGCAGCCACCAGAACCAGCCCATGGCGAGGACCAGCGCACCCGCCTCCTCCTCGTCACGGGCGACGAGCGCCCGGTGGAGGGCCGCCCGGATGTTGTCAAGCTCGGTCTCCAGGCGCCGGATCCAGGGGAGTTGGCTCGCCGAGCGGAGCTGGGGCTCGGCCTCCTCCGTCAGGGCGCGCACCCACGCGCGGTGGCGCCGCTCGGCCGCCGCACGCAGCCCGGGAACCTCGGCCGCGCGCTCGGTGGCGTACTCGTGGATGGTCTCCAGCATGCGATAGCGCATCCCGCCGCCGAGGCCGCCCTCAGGGCTTCCCGCACCCCGGACACCACCGCCGCCCGCCCCACCGACCCCTTGCGTGCCGTCCATGCCGTCGGGGGTGGCCACGAGGAGGGACTTGTCGACGAGCGCGCCGATGAGGTCGGCCGCGGGACCGGTGCACACGGCCTCCGCGGCCTCCAGGTCCCAGCCGCCCGCGAACACCGACGCCTCGCGCAGCACGGTCCGCTCACGCTCGTCGAGCAGATCCCAGGACCAGTCGACGACGGCACGCAGGGTCTGCTGACGGGGCAGCACCGTACGGCTTCCGGAGGTGAGCAGCCGGAAGCGGTCGTCGAGCCGGTCGGCGATCTGCCGCGGGGTGAGCAGCCGCAACCGGGCCGCCGCCAGCTCGATGGCCAGGGGCAGGCCGTCGAGCCGCCGGCAGATCTCGTCCACGGCTGCGGCGTCGTGGAGGGCCGTACCGGCGTCGGGGCGCACCACCGAGGCCCGCTCCATGAACAGGCGGCGCGCGGAACCGGGCAGGAGGGGCTCGACCGGGCGCACCAACTCGCCGGGCACACCGAGGGGTTCACGGCTGGTGGCGAGGATCGTGAGCCCCGGGCAGCGGGTCAGCAGCGTCTCGGCGAGTTCGGCCGCGGCGCCGATGACATGCTCGCAGTTGTCAAGGACCAGGAGCTGGCTGCGCGAGGCGCAGTACTCGACGAGCAGGGCGACCGGGTCGTCCTGCGGAACCGCCATCTCGTTGGTGATCAACGCGGTCTCGCGCAGACCGAGGGCGCTGACCACCGCGCCCGGGACCGCCTCGGGCCGGTCGAGCGGGGCCAGCTCGACCAGCCAGGCCTGCGGAAGCCCGGCGGCGGCCTCCTCGGCGAGGCGGGTCTTTCCCGAACCCCCTGGTCCGGTCAGCGTGACCAGGCGCGCCCTCCGCACATCCGAACGGATGGCCCCGAGCTCGCGTTCCCGTCCGACGAAAGAGTTCAAACGGGGACGAATATTCCCGGTGCGCTGAGCGCGGTGGTGATCCCCGGGGCTGAGGCCCGGGACCGGACCGGGTGCCACGGCAGCACCGTCGGTACGAGGCCGGATTCGCTGCGGCCCGCCGGCCCCTTCCGGATCGAGCAACGCGACGTGCAGGGCGCGCAGTTCCGGCCCGGGATCGGTGCCGAGACCGTCCATCAGTCCGCGGCGCACGTCCTCGTACGCGGCCAGCGCGTCGGCCCCGCGGCCCGCCTCGCGCAGGGCGCGGATGAGCAGGACGTGCAGAGCCTCGTCGTACGGGTGGGCCGTCGTCAGTTCCTTCAACTCCGGTACGACGTCGACGGCGCGGCCGAGTCGCAGGTCCGCCTCGACGCGGCCGCGCGTGGCCTCCAGGCGCAGCGCCTCCGGGCGGGTGGCTGTGGTGCGGTCGGGAAGGTCCGCGAGGGCGGGGCCGCGCCACAGGGCGAGGGCTTCGCGCAGGCGGACGGCCGCGGCCGGGGCGTCACCGTGGTCGAGTGCGGTCCTGCCCTCCGCGACGAGCCGCTGGAAGACGAACAGGTCCACGTCCTCCTCGGCGGCCCGGAGCCGGTAGCCGCCGGCCTGGGAGGTGACGGCGTCCCTGCCGATGGCCCGGCGGAGGCGGCCGACCAGTGCCTGCAGGGCGGCCGGGGCGTCCTGGGGAGGATCGTCCGCCCACACCTCGTCGATCAGGGTGTCCGGAGCGGTCGTGCGGGAGGGGTGGCGGGCCAGGGCCGTGAGCAGCGCGCGGACCCGGGGGCCGCCCACGGTGATCAGGGCCCCCCGGTCGTTCTCCACCTGGGCGACCCCCAGGATCCTGTACCGCACACCCCCATTCTCACCGCCCCACCCCGACGAGGACACCAGCACGCCCCCGCCCCCGGGTTCCCGCCCCGCAGCCACAGCCTTCTCCCACCCCCTCCGCCCCTACCCGACCACCCGTACCTGGGGCTCCGCCCCGGCCCCCGCTCCTCAAACGCCACAGGGGCCGGAGCCTCGCCGGCCGGGGCTGTGACCGTCCGGCACTCGCACCCGCAGCCGGGCACGCGCGTGAGGGGCCGTGCCGGTACATCACATGCCCGCAGGCCGGACGGATCACCACCCACGAACACGTAGCAACCCCGCTGAGATCCGTTCGGATGCGGGCGGATGTACCGGCACGACCCCGCCCCACAACGCACCCGCCACCCAGCACCCGGCACCCGCAAGACGCAGACGCACCCCGCAGCCGGGAGCCGCGAGCCGCGAGCCGGGAACCACCGCCGCTCAGCCCCGGCGGGCCCCCGCCCCCAGCGCCCTGCCCTGCGGAACGATCCCCGCGGGAACGGCCCGCTGTCGCGCGGGCGTCCCCGTCCAGCACGTCCCTCGCCGGGCCAGCAACCGCCGCAGCCACAGTTCGACCGAGACCAGATCGGCCAGCCCGTCGAGCGGCAGCGGCGCCCCCTCCGCGGCCGCGCGCAGCGCCTTGCGGACGACCCGCGCCTCGACCAGCCCCGCCTGCGCGAGCAAGGGCGTGTCGAACAGGGAGATCAGGGAATCGGCGGCCACCCGCAGCCCGGTCCGGGCCGCCGCCGCGGAGGACGCGTGGGACGGAGCCCCCCAGCCGGGGGGCAGATCGGCCACCCCGGCCCCCTCCAGCACCGTACGCAGAATCGCCGCCCGCGCCCCCGGCTGAACGCGCAGCGCCTCCGGCAGCGCACGGCACGCCCGGACGACCTGGTTGTCCAGGAACGGCGCGTGCAGCCGCTGGAAGCGGATCTCGGCGGCCTGCTCCAGGACCCGTACGTCCGCCGCGTGGCGGGCCAGCGCGGCACGCGCGCGGAAGTCCCCGGGCCGCTGCCCGGGACCGATGTTGGGCCGCCCCCCGCCCGCCTGGAGGCGAACCGATACTTCAGCCAGCGCCTCCCCGGTCAGCCAGCGCGCCGCGGGCCCCGGTCCGGCCCAGCTCAGCGCGGCGAGCGACGCGCCCACCGCGCCTCCGGGGTCCTCGAACCGCCGGTGCAGCAACTGCTCGGCGAGGACGTCGACTCCGGTGCGGTACGGCGTACGGGCGAGCTTGCGGGCCGCGCCGTACACGCGCGCGGGGACCATCACCGACCCGTCGGCCTTCGTCAACGCGGCGACGGGACGGACCAGATGGCGCCGTTTGCGGTCCATGAGGAGGTCGGCGAGGCGGGCCGGATGGGCGTCCAGCACCTGCCGCGCGCCGTACCCGGTGAAGTGGTCCGCGCTGCCGGAGGCGAGCCGCGCCCGGTGGCGTGCCGCAGTCACCAGGGAGGGCCCCGGCTCGTCGGTGAGAGGTCCCTCCAAGTCGGCGTAGGGCAGGGCCTCTTCGCCTCCGGTCACGACCACGTGGTGCAGCCGGGGATTCGCGGCCAGCGTCCCGGCCCGCTCCAGCTCGGCCTCGCGTCCCCGTACGGCGAGGTCGTTGAAGGTCACCGCCAGGAGCCGTTCACCGGCGCCGGTGCCGTGTCCGAGAACCGTGCCGGGCGCCCCGGGAAGGCCGGCGGCCAGCAGCGCCAGGGTCCCCGACGCGGGCCCTCCGGAGAGGTCCGCTCCGATGCCCGGCACCGGCATCCCGCGCGCGGCGCGGCGCTCGGCGGGTCCCATGCCGGGTACGGGCCCGGGGTCCACATCCGTGCCCGGCACATGGCGGGGCGCGGAGAGGCGGGCGCGGACCGCCTCCACGAGGGCGTCCCGTACGGCGTCCACGGCGATCGTGGGATCGGCGATGGGCGCGGCGACCGCGAGGGAGGCGACGGGCTCGTACCCGGCGATCTCGCGCGCCCCGGCCCGCAGGATGAGCGTGTGTCCCGGCGGAATGCGGCGAACGGCTTCGTAGGGGGTGGAGTCGTGCACCGCGGCCGGGACGTCGGGGGCCGCGAGCACGGCGGCCAGATGCCCGAAGTCGAGGTTGGCCTCGATGAGGTCGGCGAGCGGGAGCGCGGCCGTCGCGTACGCCGTACCGCCGGCCCAGGGGGTGTAGAACACGGGCCGGGCGCCGGCGAGATCACCGCAGACGGTCACCCGGCGGCCGACCTGGACGACCGCGGTGTAGCTGCCGGACCAGTTGGTGAGGTGGCGGAGCGCTCCGCCGCGCGCGGCGAACAGCCCGACCCGCAGTTCCTCGTCGGAGGCGCCGCAGGTGCCGAGAACGGCGATGCGGTTCTGCGCGTCGGCCTTCACCACACGCACCTCGTCGGGACGCCAGTCGCCGACGGCCCACAGCGGATCGGGGTCGCCCCACAGGAGCTGGGAACCCACCGGGTGCACGGTCTCGCCGTCGTTGCCCGTGGCGCCCGCCGAGCCGATCGCGGACGCTCTGGCGACGGTGCTGCTCCACCCCACCAACCATCGCATCGCCGCCTCCACAGGCTGTGGGCAACCAGTGCACCGTACGAACTCGGCACCATGCTGCCACGAAGGAGGCGTATGGGAGGGTCCCTGCGGCGCCTTGCGCTCCCCGGAGTGCGCCCCCGTGCGGAAGCCCGCGCCGCCGCGGGACGCCCGTAAGACCGGCAAATCCCCTTCGGGCAGAGCCTGTTGAGGCGTCCTGGCATCGCCGCGCGCACCCGGAGGAATCTACCTCGGACGACGTCGGGAAACCCTCGCGTCGGCCCCTCGCGCACCACCGACCCCCGACAGGTCGACGCGAATGCGCCCCCGATACGCTCCCTCGGGACGCCCTTCGCGCCCTCAACTCACGTGGTGGGAGCCCTGATTACCCTTCGGGGCGGCCATCGATTTTCGGCCAAATCGGCGATGGACGGACAAGCCCGGATACGCTCCGTGCAGGCCTTGCGCACCGCTTCGGCAACGCACAGTCCGGGAGGCGGAGTTCGCCTCCCGGACCGGTCCGCCGCCCGCGGGGATGTAGGCGGCGGTGTCCCCCAGCCCACTGGATCCAGTACAGCGGGCCGACCCACGCACGTTCCATGGAAGCGCTCCCCCTCATGGCCGGAGAAGAGCGCACGGACGGGCGCACGGCCACACAACGGGAGCACGCCACAACAGTCCGTACAGTCGTACGGACCACAATCCCGCCAACCGGACCTACGCCCCTTAACGCTGGGGATCGGGCGAACTACGCTGGGTTTACGAATGCCGCGTGGTTATGCCAGTGCGGCAGCCGTCTGTGTCGAGGGGTGGCGCATGTCCAGGGAGCAACGCGGGCCGAACGAAAAACTCGGCGCCGTTCTCGCCCTCGCGGGAATCAGCAACGCAGGACTCGCGCGTCGCGTCAACGATCTTGGCGCTCAACGCGGGTTGACTCTTCGCTACGACAAGACGTCGGTGGCGCGCTGGGTGTCGAAAGGCATGGTGCCTCAGGGCGCCGCGCCGCACCTCATCGCGGCCGCCATCGGCCAGAAGCTCGGCCGTCCGGTGCCGCTCCACGAGATCGGCCTGGCGGACGCGGACCCGGCGCCGGAGGTGGGCCTCGCGTTCCCCCGTGACGTCGGGCAGGCGGTGCGGTCGGCCACCGAGCTGTACCGCCTCGACCTCGCCGGACGGCGGGCTGGCGGCGGCATCTGGCAGTCACTGGCCGGCTCCTTCGCCGTGAGCGCCTACGCGACTCCCGCCTCCCGCTGGCTGATAACCCCGGCCGACAGTTCCGTGGCGCGCGAGGTGAGCCCCGGTGAGGGCTCCGGAGCGCCGCTGAAGGTCGGCCACAGCGATGTGCTGAAACTCCGCGAGGCGGCCGAGGACGCCAGGCGCTGGGACTCCAAGTACGGGGGCGGTGACTGGCGTTCGTCCATGGTGCCCGAGTGCCTGCGGGTCGAGGCCGCGCCCCTGCTGCTCGGCTCCTATTCCGACGAGGTCGGCAGAGCGCTCTTCGGCGCGTCGGCCGAGCTCACCCGTCTCGCGGGCTGGATGGCCTTCGACACGGGCCAGCAGGAGGCCGCGCAGCGCTACTACATCCAGGCCCTGCGACTCGCCCGGGCCGCCGCCGACGTGCCCCTCGGGGGCTACGTCCTGGCCTCCATGTCCCTCCAGGCGACCTACCGGGGCTTCGGCGACGAGGGCGTCGACCTGGCCCAGGCCGCCCTGGAACGCAACCGCGGTCTCGCCACGGCCCGCACCATGAGCTTCTTCCGGCTCGTCGAGGCACGTGCCCACGCGCGCGCGGGTGACGCCCAGGCGGCCGGTACGGCGCTGAAGGCCGCCGAAGGGTGGCTGGAGCGGGCCCGCGACGGCGACCACGACCCGTCCTGGCTCGGCTTCTACTCGTACGACCGCTTCGCGGCCGACGCCGCCGAGTGCTACCGCGACCTGAAGGCGCCGCGCCAGGTGCGCCGCTTCACCGAACAGGCGCTGTCGAAGCCGACGGAGGAATTCGTGCGGTCGCACGGACTGCGCCTGGTGGTCTCGGCGGTCGCCGAGCTGGAATCGGGCAATCTGGACGCGGCGTGCGAACAGGGGGTCCGCGCGGTGGAGGTCGCGGGACGCATCTCGTCCGCCCGCACCACCGAGTACGTGAAGGACCTGCTGCACCGGCTGGAGCCGTACGGCGACGAGCCGCGCGTGGTGGAGCTCCGGGAGCGGGCACGTCCGCTCCTGATGGCTCCGGCCTAGAGCCGGGGGCTCAGGCCCGGACAGGGCGCCAGTGCCCCGCGGCGCAAAAGAAACCGCGGGGCGCGGTTCTCGGGTTTGAGGGCATTGTCAGTGGCGCAGTGCACTATCGAAGCCGGGAGGTGGTGCGGATGCGGAGCGCGTACGACTGCGATGTTCTGGTGATCGGCGGCGGGATCGTCGGCCTGTCGACGGCGTATGCCATCACGCGCGCGGCCCCGGGCACCCGGGTGACCGTGCTGGAGAAGGAGCAAGGGCCCGCCCGGCACCAGACAGGGCGCAACAGCGGGGTGATCCACAGCGGGATCTACTACCGCCCCGGCTCCCTCAAGGCGCGGTACGCGGTGCGGGGCGCCGCCGAGATGGTCAAGTTCTGCGCGGAGTACGACATCGCGCACGCCGTCACCGGCAAGCTGATCGTCGCGACGGACAAGGCGGAGCTCCCCCGGCTGCACGGCCTGGCGCAGCGCGGCCGGGAGAACGGCATCGCGGTCAAGGAGCTGGGCCCCGCCCAGCTCGCCGAGCACGAGCCCGAGGTGCGCGGCCTCGCCGCCATCCATGTCGCCGGCACGGGCATCTGCGACTACGTGGCGGTGGCCCGGCGGCTCGCGGAGGCCTCCGGGGCGGAGATCCGGTACGGGGCGGACGTCGTGAGCGCCGACCGCCGCCCCCGTCTCGGCGTGGCCGTGCGCACGGCCGACGGGACGATCGTCCGCGGGCGGGTGCTCGTCAACTGCGCGGGACTGCACTGCGACGAGACGGCCCGGCTCACGGGGGACGACCCCGGGATGCGGATCGTCCCCTTCCGCGGCGAGTACTACACACTGGCGCGGCCGGAGCTGGTGCGGGGCCTGGTGTACCCGGTTCCGGACCCCGCGTTCCCGTTCCTCGGCGTCCACCTCACCCGGGGCATCGACGGCGGCGTCCACATCGGCCCCAACGCGGTGCCCGCGCTCGCCCGGGAGGGGTACGGGTGGGGGGTCGTCCGGCCCCGCGAGCTGGGCGCGACCCTGTCCTGGCCGGGTACCTGGCGGATAGCGCGACGGCACTGGCGCTACGGAGCGGGGGAGCTGCGCCGGTCGGTGTCGAAGGCGGCGTTCACCGAGGCGGTGCGGCGGCTGCTGCCCGCGGTGAACCCGGAGGACCTGGTTCCCGCCAGCGCCGGGGTGCGCGCCCAGGCGGTCCTGCGGGACGGCACCCTGGTCGACGACTTCCTGATCAAGGAGGGCCCGCGGACGGTACACGTACTGAACGCGCCGTCCCCCGCGGCCACGGCCTCGCTCCCGATCGGCCGGGAGGTCGCCCGCCGGGCCCTGGCTGCCCTGGCCGCGGCCTGAGCCGCGCCCCGACCACCCGGCCCGGGGTCACGCGGACCGCCCCGGCCCCGGGTCACGCGGACCGCCCCGCGTCGTGGCCCCCGTAAAATCGGTCCCACTGTGTCTGACTTCCTCGACTCCACCGAAGAGACCCGGCCCGCCTCCGCCGAGGACGGCTCGCCGCGTCACCACCGCGCCAAGGGCGAGTCCCGCTTCCCCGACGGCCCGCAGGCCGATCCCGCCGGCTCGCACTTCGAGCGGCGGATCCGGAGCTTCCAGCCGCGGCGGAGCCGGGTGACGACCGGACAGGGTGACGCGCTGCAGCGGCTGTGGCCCAAGTGGGGGCTCGACATCGACGGACGGCGCACGCTCGACCTGGCGGAGCTGTTCGGAGCGGACCTGCCCGTCGTGCTGGAGATCGGCTTCGGCATGGGCGAGGCCACCGCGCAGATGGCGGCCGAGGACCAGGGTACCGGGATCCTCGCCGTGGACGTGCACACGCCGGGCCAGGGAAACCTGCTCAACCTCGCCGAGCGGAGCGGCCTGTCCAACATCCGGGTCGCGAACGGCGACGCGATCATCCTGCTCCGCGAGATGCTGCCGCCCGCGTCCCTGAAGGGCCTGCGCGTCTACTTCCCCGACCCGTGGCCCAAGAAGCGGCACCACAAGCGGCGGCTGATCCAGCCGGAGTTCCTGGATCTCGCCGCGACCCGCCTCGAACCAGGGGCGCTCGTGCACTGCGCGACGGACTGGGAGCCGTACGCCGAGCAGATGCTCGAAGTGCTGAGCGCGCACCCCGACTTCGAGAACACGCGGCCGGACGGCGGTTTCGCGCCGCGTCCGGAGTTCCGGCCGCTGACCCGTTTCGAGGGCCAGGGACTGGACAAGGGTCATGTGGTGAACGACCTCCTCTTCCGGCGCGTACAGCATCGAGACCAGCACACCCCGGGCGACTGACCCACACCGCTCCGGTCCCTCCCCGGGAAGTCCCGGGGACTCCGGTTACCGTCGCGGGCCACGCCCTCCCTCGTTAGGGTCAATGCCGTGGCCATCCATCCTCTGTACCCGACGCGGTCCGGCGGCCCCGCCGGACCTGCTCCGATGCATCCGCGCTGGTGGCGGCGCAGATGGGTCCGGTACGGAGCGCTGATCACGCTGCTCGCGATGTCCGGTCTGGTGATCCTCGCCCTGGTCCGCGAACAGACCGGAACCGAGGGCTTCCTGGTCGGTCTCGGACTGGCCGTGTTCCCCGTACCGCTGCTCATAGCCGCCTTCCGGTGGCTGGACCGGGTCGAGCCGGGCCCCTGGCGCAACCTGCTCTTCTCGTTCGCCTGGGGTGCCTGCGCGGCGGCGCTCATAGCGATCGTCGCCAACAGTTTCGCGACCCGGTGGATAGCGATGGCGACCGCGGATCCGTCCAGCGCCGACACGCTGGGCGCGACCGTCATAGCGCCCGTCGTCGAGGAGTCGGCGAAGGCCGCTGCCGTCCTGCTGGTCTTCCTGTTCCGCAGACGGGACTTCACCGGGATCGTCGACGGCGTCGTCATCGCCGGGATCACCGCCACCGGCTTCGCCTTCACCGAGAACATCCTGTACCTCGGCACCGCCTTCGGCAGCGACCAGCTGAGCGGGGAGAGCGGGCTCGCCTCGGTCACCGCCGCGACCTTCTTCGTCCGCGTGGTGATGTCGCCCTTCGCGCATCCGCTGTTCACCGTGATGACCGGAATCGGCTTCGGGGCCGCGGCGCTGTCCGCCGAGCGCCAGCACGTGCGCCGTGTACTGCTCCCCCTCACCGGACTGCTGCTCGCGATGGGCATGCACGCGATCTGGAACAGCTCCTCGGGCTTCGGCGAGTTCGGGTTCTTCGGGGTGTACGCCGCGTTCATGGTGCCCGCGTTCGGGCTGCTGACCTGGCTGGCCGTCTGGACCCGGCAGCGCGAGCTGCGCACCGTGCGCACGGAACTGCCCGCGTACACCGTGGCCGGCTGGCTGGGCACGACCGAACCGTGGGCCCTCGGCTCGATGCGGGCGCGGCGGCTCGCCCGCGAGTACGCCGGTCACCACTTCGGGAAGGCCGCGGCGCGTTCGGTGGCGGAGTACGAGGCGTACGCGACCTCCCTGGCGTTCCTGCGCCACCGGGGACGCCGCGGCCGGGCCGGCGCCGATTTCGTCGTACGGGAGCGCGAGTTGCTCGACGAGCTGTGGCGCCGCCGGGAGACCGCCCGCCCGGCCCTCGCCTACGCGGCCCGCGCGACGACCCCGCTGCCGGCACCGGCGCCCTGGCAGGCCCCCGGGTACGGGTACGGGTACGCCGTCCCGCCGACGCAGTCGTACGGTCAGCCGGCGCCGGCGCCGTATCCCGCGTACAACCCCTACCGCTCGTAGCCCTGCGGGGCCCCGGCGCTCCCGGAGAGATCACCCCCGGGAAGCCGGAACCCTCGAAGGCCGCTTTCCCGCCGTTACGCGGACGCCCTGGACAGGAGCGTCAGTTCGTCGTCCGTCAGCACCAGGTCCGCGACCCCCAGCAGGGCCGGGAGCTGCTCCACCGTGCGGGCGGAGGCGATCGGCGCGGCGACCGTCGGCCGGGCGGCCAGCCAGGCGAGGGCGACGGTGGCGACGGCGACGTCGTGGGCTCCGGCGACCTCGTCGAGGGCGGCGAGGACCTTCGGCCCGCGGTCCGTGCCGAGGTGCTTGGCCGCGCCCGCCGCCCGGGGCGAGTCGACCGTCGTGCCCGGGCGGTACTTGCCGGTGAGGAAGCCGGAGGCGAGCCCGTAGTACGGGACGGCGGCCAGACCGGCCCGGGAGGCGATGTCCTGGAGTGCGCCCTCGTAGGTGTCGCGCGAGACCAGGTTGTAGTGCGGCTGGAGCGCGACATAGCGGGCCAGGCCCTCGCGGTCGGAGAACTCCAGGGACTCCTGGAGCCGCTCGGGCGAGATGTTGGAGGCGGCGATGTGCCGGACCTTGCCGGCCTTCACCAGCTCGTCGAGGGCGCCGATGATCTCGTCGACCGGCACCTCCGGCTTGTCGAAGTGCGTGTAGTAGAGGTCGATGTGGTCGGTGCCCAGGCGGCGCAGCGACGCGTCGGCGGCGGCCTTGATGTTGGCACCGGACAGTCCCGGGTACGCGGGGTGCTGGCTGACCTTGGTGGCGACCACGATGTCCGCGCGGTTGCCGCGCTTCGCGAGCCACTTGCCGATGAGGGTCTCGGACTCGCCGCCCTCGTTGCCCTCGATCCACGCCGAGTAGGAGTCGGCCGTGTCGAGGAAATTGCCGCCGGCGGCCGCGTAGGCGTCGAGCACGGCGAAGGAACGGCTCTCGTCGGCCGTCCAGCCGAAGACGTTCCCGCCGAGGGAGAGCGGGAAGACCTCGAGGTCCGACGAACCCAGCTTGCGAAGAGAAGTCATGTACGGCGTCAACGCCCGTACCGGATGTATGTATTCCACACCCACCGCGGGGGACCGACGCTCCCGGACCCGCCCCGCCTGACCGGCGGCCCTGACGTGGGGGGGTGACGTCAGGACCGTCGGAGATCAGGGAACAGCGCGGATCGGCGGGGAGTCAGGGGCGGGCGGGGTCGTGCGGCACACGTCGGGGGCGACGCGCGTCGGATGCCGTACGACTCGTTCAGGGGCCGTACGGGTCAGGGGTTGAGGCCCCTGGCCTGGAGCCAGGGCATCGGGTCGCTGGCGGTGGCGGCGCCGCCGAGGTGCACTTCGAGGTGCAGGTGCGGCCCGGTGACGTTGCCCGTCGCGCCCACCCGCCCGATGACATCGCCGGTGGCGACCTTCTGGCCCACATGGACGCTGATCGACGACTGGTGGCAGAACCAGAGCTCCGTACCGTCGTCGAGGGTGAGGATCGTGCGGTAGCCGTACGATCCGGCCCAGCCAGCCTCGGTGACGGTGGCGCTGTGGATCGCCTTGATGAGCGTGCCGGTGGGCGCCGCGAAGTCGAGTCCCGTGTGGTACCCGGAGGACCACAGGGCCCCGGCCTCACCGAAGCGGGAGGTCAGGGTGTACGACGAGGTCGGCAGCGTGTAGCTCTTGGCGAGCTCGGCGAGGCGCTCGGTCTCGGCCTTCGCCTTGGCCGTCTCCAGCGCCTTCTTCTTCACGGCGTCGGCCTTGGCCTCGGCGTCGTCCGCGTTCTTCTTCACGGCGGCGGTCAGGGCGGCCTGATGCGTGGTGCTGTCGGCGTGGGCCTGCTGCGACTGGGCCTGCTGCATGATGCGGGCGCGCAGCGCCGAACCGGCGTCCGTGGCGCCCTGCGCCGCGTCGGCGCTGGTCAGGCCGACGCTGGTGAGCGGAGTCGTGGAGCCCTTGGGGGTGCTGGATCCGCCGTGCGAGATCAGGGCTTCGGCGGAGTGGGTGACCGACGACAGGTCGGGCAGCGAGATCGAGACGGGGGCATTGCCCGGCGCGGCGCTGGCGATGCCACCCCCGCCGACCGCGGCTATGACACCGACGCCGAGGACGGTGGAGCTGCGGGCGAGTCCTCCGCCGCGCTGCTTGCCCGTGCGGTGCCGGCCGCGATTCGGCAGAACGGAATCCTCGGTGGGGTTCCACTCCTCCCAGGGTCCCTCGTCCTTGCCGTAGCCGAAGGTCTGCGTGTCGTTCGGCGGGAACGAGGTTGGCTGAGCAGGCGGGTTGGACGCCACGTGGGCGCGCTCCTTTCCTTCCTTGCCGCCTACCGGGTTAGCTGACGGGTTCGGAGAAGGAAGGTCTCCTACGCGCGTACGACCACTGCTTCCACAGCGGAATACGTTCGATTCACCCCACGTGATGGGTCCCCGGTTCCCTTGCGGGATTCGGCGCGTGCGCACGGAGCCGTCTCTTGTGACGGCTGGGACGACCGCACTGCGTTATCGAACGTTAATAGACTCAGGCACCGGATTCCAAGATGTTCCGACTGATCATTAACGGCTCTTGGCCGGGACTTTGAGGTCATGAGCGATGAAAAACGGGCGAGTTGGCCACGCCCTGTCGACACGGGTTCACCTGATGGCATGTCAGACGTCATGCGGAGGGGGACCGGCCGGTCACCGTTCGTGACGGAGCCGCACAAGGCCTTGCGCGGATGCCGTGAAAGGCGGTGCGCGCAGGACCGGAAAGGCCGCCCGGGCGCCGCGGGGCCCGTCGGCGAACACATCGCTCAGATGCGCCGGACGGCCAGCAGCGCCATGTCGTCCGTGAGGGCGCCGCCGGTGTGCCGGCGGACCGCCTCGGCGAGGCCGGTCAGCAGCGCGTCGGGGCCGGGGAAGACCCGTCCGGCCAGCCACGCGGCCGGATCGTAGAACCTCCCGTGCTCATCGCGGGCCTCGGACAGCCCGTCGGTGTACAGGAACAGCGTCGCCCCGCGCGGAAAGCGGTCCTGTATCGCCCGGTCGGGCCAGGTGCCCAGCTCGCCCATCCCGAGCGGCAGCGCGAAGGGCTCGGCGGCGAGGGTGACGAGCGTGCCGTCGGGACGCAGGACCAGGGGTGGCGGATGACCGCGGTTGACGACGCGGACGACGTCCTCGTCGTGCGGGATCTCCGCGAGGACGGCGGTGGTGAACTCCTCGAACGCGTCAGGGCTCTCGTGCAGGGTGCCCGGCCGGGTCAGCGCCCGCTCCAGGCGCCGGGCGACCCCCTCCAGGGTCGCCTCCTGCTCCGCGGCCTCCCGGAACGCGCCGACCACCACGGCGACGGCGGCCACGGCGGTCATCCCCTTCCCCCGTACGTCCCCGACGATCAGCCGCACGCCGTGCGGGGAGTCCTGGACCGCGTACAGGTCCCCGCCGATGAACGCGTCCTCCTGTGCCGCCTCGTACCGGGCCGCGACATCGAGGCCGTCGATCCGCGCCTCGGGCTCGGGCAGCACGGCGCGCTGCGCGTACTCGGCGATCTCCCGGACGGAGGCGAGCCGTTCGTCGCCGCGCCGGACCACGATGTTGATGAGGACGGCGAGGACGGCGGCCGTCGCCACCGTGATCACCTCGGTGACCGCGTCGACGTGCAGGACGATGCCGAGCACGCAGTGGACCACGAGCAGCGCGCCGACGGCGAGGGCGCCGGTGACGACGGTGCCGCGCAGCGAGTAGAGGGGAGCGGCGACCAGGGGCGCGGCCGTGAGGAAGGGGGCCGCGGTGTAGTCCCCCGGGGTGAAGTAGTCGTAGAGGAGCCCGACGACGACGAGCAGTGCGGGCAGGGTCCGGACGAAGGCGCGCGCGAGGGAGATCCTGCGGGGAGTCCCTGCCGTCGGGGCGGGCGGCGCGCCGCTCCCGGGGACGGCCGGCGGGGGCCCGCCGGCCCGGTCAGGGGGTTTCCCCGCTCGCTGCTCACGTCCTGGCTGCCCCACCCGTCCAGAAGACCCGGAGCGGGGACAGGGGGCGACCGGTGTGGCCCGACCGGGGGACGGCACCGGGGGACGGGCGCCGGAGGGAATCGGCCCGGGTGGCCGGTTGGTGAACCGGCTGCGGGAGAACCGGCCAGGGAGAACTCGTGGGCAAACACCAAGGGCCGGAACTCGTGAATCCGAGTTCCGGCCCTTGGCCTTGAGTAGCGGGGACAGGATTTGAACCTGCGACCTCTGGGTTATGAGCCCAGCGAGCTACCGAGCTGCTCCACCCCGCGTCGTTAAGACCAGTGTACGCCATCCGCGGGACCCCGAGCACACCCGTTTAAACGCGCCCCTTCAGCGTCGCCGGCGGGCACCCTCCGGCGCCCGCGGCGGACGGCGTCCGGCCGGGCTCGGCGGGGCAGCCAGGCCGGGGGGCGGGAGCGGAACGGGGGGTCTAGCCCGGCAGATGCCGGTTGGGGGCCTGGGCCCGGTCCGCGTACTCGGGAAGGACGACGACCTCGGCGCCCGCCGTGGCGAGGAGTCCGTTCCCGTCGGCGTCCGCGACGAAGGTGTCGGGCTCGCGCCAGGCGGTGACGACCCGCCGCACACCGGCGTCGAGGATGAGCCGGGCGCACGGAACGGGCCGGGAGGCGCGGTGGGCGCACGGCTCCAGGCTGCTGTAGACGGTGGCGGCGGGCAGCCGCGGATCGGCCGGGTCGATCTTGGCGAGGGCGGCCTCCTCGGCGTGCACGACGGGGTCGTCGCCCTCACGGGAGTGGCCCCGGGCCAGCTCGGTCCCGTCGGCCGCGACCACCACGGCGCCCACGCTGAACGCGGTCTTCGAGGGCGGGCACAGCGCCGCCAGCTCACAGGCGAGCTCCAGCCAGTGCCGGTCCGCCGCGGCGGCCAGCGGGCCGGTGCCGGGCGCGGTCGGGACGTAGCGGATGAGCACGACGTCCCCGACCGGCCGGGTCTCCACCAGCCGCAGCCGGCCCAGCGGGTAGGCCCCGGGACCGAACAGCCTCGGCGCGTCCGGCTGTCCGACGAAGAGGGGGGCGACGGCGAGCTGCAGTTCGTCGGCGAGGCCCTCGCGCACGAGCTGGGTGTGGACCTTGCCGCCTCCCTCGACCATCAGCCGGCGCACGCCCCGTACGTCGTGGAGGTGCTCCAGCAGCACCCGCCAGTCGAGTTCGGGCCCGGTCGCCACGACGTCGACCCCGACGAGCCCGTGCAGCAGGGCCGCTGCCCGCCGCGCGCCCTCGTCCGTCGTGTAGACGACCTTTTCGCCGCCGGTGTGCCAGAACTGCGCCCGCGGATCGAGGTCGCCGGAACCGCTGACGGTGACCTTCAGGGGGTACTCGGGGCGGCCGCCGGCGACGCGGGCCGCCCGCCGTTCGGCGGAGTTGACCAGGAGCCGCGGGTTGTCCGTACGCAGCGTGCCGGCGCCCACCAGGATCGCGTCGCTGGACGCCCGCACCTCGTCGACCCGGTCGAAGTCGGCCGGGCCCGAGAGCAGCAGCCGCTCGGGGCCGGTGTCGTCCAGGAAGCCGTCGAGGGAGACGGCGGCGGACAACAGGACGTGGGGACGGGGCATCGGAACGCATCCTCCGGATCACACGCGGGCAGTCGGATCACACGCGCATAGTGGTTCAATTTTTAAACAATACCTAGACTGGTCTCATGACGACCCGCTGGCTCACCGCCGCCGAACAGCGCGCCTGGCGCTCGTACCTCTCCGCGTCCTCCCTCCTGGAGGACGCCATCGACCGCCGGCTGCAGGCGGAGGCGGGGATGCCCCACCTTTACTACTCCATCCTGGCCAAGTTGTCCGAGGCGCCGGACCGGCGGCTGCGGATGACCGACCTCGCCGAGGCCCAGAAGATCACCCGCAGCCGTCTGACGTACGCGGTGACCCGGCTGGAGAAGGACGGCACCGTACGCCGGGAGGGCTGCCCCACCGACAAGCGCGGGCACATGGCCGTCCTCACCGACGAGGGCATGGCCCTCCTGGAGCGGGTGGCGCCGGGACACGTCGAGACGGTGCGGACGGCGATCTTCGACCATCTGACGCCCGAGCAGGTGGAACGGCTGGACGAGATCTGCGGAACCATCACCCGGGCGATCCAGGAAGGGAATTCGGGGGCCTCCGGGGAAGATCTGCCGTGGCGACGGCGTTCCTGCTCCTCATGAGGGACAGGTCGGACCGCTGTCCGCCGCCGCTAGGGACCCGAACCCCATTGCTTGAAGTTTGAAGCAGATGTAGGGTCTCCTCCCGAGGTAGTGCTTCAAATCTGAAGCACCATCTCGTACGAACCCGTTGGACGGAGAGACACCATGCGCGACCACCCCACCGCCACCGTGCGCACCCGCGTCCGCGTGCCCCTGCGCTTCGGCGACGGCTACTCCGTCGACGGGGAACTCGTGACCTTCCACGGCCTGGAGGACGACAAGGAGCACCTGGCCGTCGTCCTCGGTGAGCCCGGCGCGAACCCGCTGGTGCGACTGCACTCCGAGTGCCTGACCGGCGATGTCTTCGGCTCGGCCCGCTGCGACTGCGGACCCCAGCTCCGCGAGGCGGTGGAGCAGATCGCGGACCGGGGCGGCGTCCTGCTGTATCTGCGTCAGGAGGGCCGGGGCATCGGCCTCTACAACAAGCTGGACGCGTACGCCCTCCAGGACCAGGGCCTCGACACGTACGCCGCCAACGCGGCCCTCGGCCTGCCCGAGGACGACCGCGACTACACGGCGGCGGCCCAGATGCTCCGGGCCCTCGGCATCGACTCCCTCGACCTGCTCTCCAACAACCCGGACAAGGCCGAACAGCTCCGCGACCTCGGCATCACGGTCTCCCACCGGGTCCCGACGGGCGTCTTCACCACCGCCCACAACGTCCGCTACCTGCGCGCCAAGGTCCTCCAGACCCAGCACACGCTCCCGCTGCCGGAACTCTCGGACGCGAGCGAGCTGACGGGCCTCTCAGCGGGCTGACGCCCCGCGCACCCGCCGCACGAGGTCGTCGGCGGCCTCCGGCCAGTGGACATGGTCGAAGGCGAAGCCCGCTTCGAGCAGGCGGCCCGGAACGACACGGCGGCTCTTCAGCAGGAGTTCGGTGTCCGACCGCAGCGCGAACGCGCCGACCTCGGCCATCCACCTCGTCGCGGGCAGACCCACCGGGACACCCCACGCCGCTCGCATCGCGCGCATGAACGCGCGCTGGGGCAGCGGAACGGGAGCGGCCAGGTTCACCGGCCCCGCGAGGTCGTCCCGGGCGGCCAGGAACTCGACCGCGCGAACGAAATCGCGGTCGTGCATCCAGGACACGTACTGCCCGCCGCCCGCGACCGGGCCGCCCAGGCCGAGCCGCGCCAGTCGCAGCAGGACGTCGAAGACACCGCCCCGGTCGGGACTCATCACCATCGCCGAGCGGAGGGCGACCTTGCGCGTGTCCGGGGTCTCGGCCTGTTCCTGCGCGCGCTCCCAGGCCTTCGCGATCTCGACGCTGTAGGCCCAGTAGCCCGGCACGCCGGGTTCGGCACCGCCGAGCACACCGGTCGCCTCGTCGTTGGGCGCATCGAAGGAGTGGGCGTAGACGGTGGCCGTGCTCATCTGCAGCCACACCCGGGGAGGCCGGGCCGCTGCCCGGATCGCCTCGCCCACGACTCGGGCGGAGCGCACGCGCGAGTCCATCATGGCCCGCAGATTCGCCGCGGTGTAGCGACAACTGACGCTGCGCCCGGCCAGGTTGACCACGACATCGCTTCCGTCGATCACCTCGGCCCACGGCCCCAAGGTCTCTCCGTCCCACAGGACTTCACGGTCGCGCGCCGGCCGCCTGGTCAGGACCACGACCTCATGGCCCCCGGCGGTCAGCGCGCGGTTCAGGATCGCGCCGACCTGTCCGGTTCCCCCAGGGATCACTATCTTCATCAGGCTCCCCCGTGTGTGATGCGGGGAGCCTAGCGCAGAAAACTGAACGCGTTCAAATATTTGCGGGCAGACTGGCGCGCCCACCGGCCCGGGCCGGGCCCGGAAACGAGACAGCGCCCGGATCGGCCGAAGCCGGTCCGGGCGCTGCCCAGCGGTCCTGAGGGGGGCTTCCCCTCTCCCGCAGTCGTAGACCCTGTGGGACTCGAACCCACAACCAATGGATTAAAAGTCCACTGCTCTGCCAATTGAGCTAAGGGTCCCCGCACCGGACAACGCCGTTGCGGCACACCGGCTCGCGCCGATGCATCCCCGAGCATAGCGGGACGCGGCCGGGACTCCGATCGGGTATCGGGACCCGGCCGCGCCAAAAGCGCACAAGGTCAGGGATCGACCGGTTCGGGCGCACCCTTGCGGGTGGCCTCGCGGGCGATCGTGCGCTGGTGGTCCGGGTTGAGGAACCAGTGCCGGGCCGAGACCAGCCACCAGGCCGCCGCGAAGCCGAGGACGGCCAGGACCGCGACCGGGGCGTAGTTGAACGTCTCCCAGGTGACCGGGGAGACCTGGGGCAGCATGAACAGGACCGTGATGACGGCCACCCAGACGACCGCGATCACCCCGACGGGACGGGACCAGCGGCCCAGGTGCCAGGGCCCGCGCTCGAAGGCGTCGCCCTTGCGCACCCGCAGCAGCGTCGGGATGACGTACGCGACATAGAGACCGATCACCGCGATCGACGTCACGGCCGCGTAGGCCGCGTAGTTGATGAGGTAGGGCAGCCCGAGCACCAGAGCGCCCAGCGCGGCCAGCCAGACCGCCGCCACGGGGGTCCGGGTGCGCGGATGAACCGTGTGCCACACCTTCGAGAACGGCAGCGCGCCGTCACGCGAGAAGGCGTAGATCATGCGGCTGTTGGCGGTCACCGACGCCATCCCGCAGAACAACTGGGCACCGATCACGACCAGCAGCAGGAGCTTGCCGGTCGTCGCGCCGAGCGCGTCCAGCAGGATCTGCGCCGGGGGCGCGCCCGTCGCCGAGCCCAGCTCCTTGTCGTACGACTGGATGGCGAAGTTGAAGCCGAGGAGCAGGACGAATCCGGCGATCCACGACGTCCAGATGGACCGCACGATGCCCTTCGGGCCGGCCGTGGAGGCGTCGTGGGTCTCCTCCGTCATATGGGCGGAGGCGTCGTACCCGGTGAACGTGTACTGGGCCATCAGGAGCCCGACGAGGACGACGTAGACCCCGCTGCCCCAGCCCGTGTGGTTCACGAACTTCGTGAACACGAAGTCGGCCGACTGGTGGTGGTCCGGTACGAAGGTCAGCGCGCCGACGATGACGGCGACGCCGATGACGTGCCACCACACGCTGATGCTGTTGAGCAGGGCGACGATCCCCACGCCGAAGGTGTTGAGCAGGCCGTGCAGGATCAGGATTCCCGCGAACAGGATGACCGTGCGGCCCGGTGTCACCGCGAAGTCGAACTGGAGGTTCAGATAGGCGCCGAGGAAGGACGCGGCGCCGAAGTCGATCCCGGCGGTCACCGCCACCTGGCCGAGGACGTTGAACCAGCCCGTGAACCACGCCCAGGCGGCCGCGCTGCGCTCCGGGGCGAGCCGGTGGGCCCAGAAGTACAGTCCGGCCGAGGTCGGGTAGGCCGAACAGATCTCGGCCATCGCGAGCCCGACGAACAGCGTCATCAGTCCGACCGCGACCCAGCCCCAGGTGATCACGGCGGGACCGCCGGTGTTCATGCCGAACAGATACAGCGTCAGACAGCCCGACAGGACCGAGATGATCGTGAACGAGACCGCGTAGTTGGAGAACGCCGACATGCGGCGGGCGAGAACCTGTGTGTAGCCGAGCTGGGCCAGCCGCTCTTCGTCCGACAGCCCAGTGGCTCTGGCGTCATCTGTCATGCCCCCAGCGATTCCCTCGCCGGGGGCATGACATGCGCCGTATCGGGCAGCGAATTGGCTAGAAAAGGCCCTTGTAACCCTGCCAGCCGCTGGTGATCTTCACTCGCGAGCCGAACGAGCCGTTCCCCGTACCGGCGTTGCGGAAGACGTTCCCCGAGGTGTCGCGCTCGACCAGGTCGCTCTTCCCGTCGCCGGTGATGTCGCCGACCCCGACGATCGCGTCGTACGACGCGCCCCAGGCGGAGAACACCTTCACCCGGTCCTTCAACAGGCCTGTCCCGGTGCCGTTGTAGCGGTACAGCGTGCCCGCCCTGTCCCGCGCGAGAACGTCCCCGATCCCGTCGCCGTTCAGGTCCCCGGCGCCGACGACCTTCGTGTAGCCCGTCCACGCCGTACGGATCTTCTTGCCCGCGGCGAGCGTTCCGTCGCTCTTCGCTGCGAAGAGGTAGATGTCCCCGGTCGATGCCTTGCGCGCCAGCAGATCGGGCCGCCGGTCACCGGTCAGGTCGCCGGGCGAGGTCAGGACGTCGTACGCGTTCCAGCCGGTGCCGAGCGACTTGTACGACGTCGAGGGGGTCGGGGCCGCGCCGCACGCGGGCTTGTAGCCGCGCAGGGACCCGTCGCTCATCCGCACCAGGACGTCGTTGCAGCGGTCGCCGTTCAGATCGCCGAACGGCACCGCGACCGTCTTGGCCGACCAGCCGTTGCCGGTCACCTTTCCGGCGAACGCGCCCTTCCCGTCGCCCTGCTGGAAGGTCAGGCCGCCCGAGGAGTTGAGGGTGAGCAGGTCGCCGGTGCCGTCCGGGGCCCCTTCGAGCCCCACGTGGTCGTGGCGCACCGGGCTGCCGCCCTTCAGCCGGACCGTGCCGTGCACCTGGAGCGGCGCGCCGACTCCGTCCGCGGGGGTGACGGACACGGTCCAGTCGTAGGAGCCGTCGGGTGCGAAGGAGTCGCCGGGGAAGGCCGGGTCGGCGCCGAACCAGCCGACGTTCAGCTCACCGCGCGCGGGACCGCCGTCGCGGTTGTCGCTGTAGGTCCTGCCGGTGGCGCGGTTGCGCGCGGTCACCGTCCAGTTCGCGGCCGGCTTCGACAGCAGCAGGGTGGTCAGGGTGTCCGGGGTGGTGTCGATCGTGTGCGTCTCGACGGACGTCTCGTTCTCGGCGGGCGCCAGCAGCCGCAGCGGCTGCTGGGCCACCCCGGACGGTACGAGGTGCACGCGTTCCTGACCGTCCACGTAGGCGGCGTTCGCGCCGGACTCGTCGACCGTCCAGCGCACGTCGCGCTGCGAGACGCCGGTGTCGGGCAGGTCGCCGATGACCCGGCTCTCGGCGCTGCCGCCCGCGACCGTCGTGAGCGTCAGCTTCCCGGCCTGCTTGTCGTGCGTCACGACGTACCCGTCGCCGAGCTTCGCCTCGTCGGCTGGCACGGCCACGGACTTCTTCGCCGTACGGTCGTAGACACCGGCCCTGCCGTCACAGGTCCAGTAGATCCAGCGGCCCAGTGCCTGCAGCTCGGTGGGCACGCAGCCGATGTCGGTGGTGAGGGTCTCGGTGGTCCTCCTCGCGGTGAGGTCGTACGCCGTGAGGGTGCCCGGCGTCGGTCCCGGCGTCCAGAGCACGTCTCCGGAGAGGGCGGCGGCCCCGGAGGTCCGGGTGAGCACCGGGGTGCTGTCGCCGAGCTTCAGGACGGTCTGCGTGGTCGCGCTCGTGTGGATCAGGTACCGGCCGGAGACATCGGTGATCCGGCCCCCGGCGGGCAGTCCCCGCTCCCAGAAGCCGTACGGCGCGGGCCCGCTGACCCGCAGGCGGTCGGAGGTCGCCGTGTCCTCCGCCAGCCAGACGGCCCGGTTGTCCGCCGTGCCGTGCAGCTGGGCACAGCCGACGTCCGTCGCCGCGCAGCCGTAGAGCTTCAGCTCGGACCCGTCGTACGAGGAGCGCTCACCGAACTCGGGCGTACCGGTCGCGGCGACGGTCCGCACGTAGTCGTCCCGGTACCCGGCCCCCCAGCTTTCGTCGGCGACCAGGAGCCGGCCCTGGTCCAGGGACAGCCCCTGGATCCTGTACGGCGGCTTCGGCAGCGCCTTGACCATGCCGACCGTGGGCCTGCCGTCGGCGCCCTCGGTGATCCGCTGGACTCCCCAGTCGTCGGCGCCGGTGCGGCCGATGACGACCGCGGTGCCGTCCGGGGCGGCGGAGACACCCGGGTTCGAGGCGGCGAACAGCGTCACCGCCTCCCCGCCGGCCATGGGGACGGCCGTCACCCTCGCGCCGCTGCCGGGACGGTGGACGAGCCAGTCGCCGACCACCGCGAGGTCGTCCGCCGTCCGGGAGCCGGTGCTGTCGAGCGTGACCTCGGCGGGTGCCGCCGACAGGTCGGAGCGGGAGTACACGTACGCCTTCGTGCTCTCGACGCCGCCGTACACGACGAGGTGCCGGGGGGAGAGCTTGGTGTACGTGTATCCGCTCGCGGTGGGCAGGGCCGCGGTCCAGGCCCGGACCTGGCCGGTGTCCTGGTCGACGTCGACCAGCCGGGAAGCGCCGTCCAGCCTGGCGAAGAACACCAGCCCCTTCGCGTCGCCGCGTACGGGGCCGCCGAGAACCATGCCCGTGGGCACCTCGCCGACGGGCACATCGCGTGTGGTCCCGTCGGGCCCGGCGGTGAGCAGGTGCTGGAGCTTGCCGGTCGTGCCGTCCTCGGCCGTGACCTCCTGATAGCTGACGACCGTGGTACCGAAGACGTTGTACAGCGTCTGCCCGGCGGGCATGCGGAGCGTGGTGGTCGTGCCGTCGACCGCGTTCCACAGGTCGACGTGACCGTCGTTGTAGCGGTACGCGAGGACGTCGCTGCCCGTCCCGACCGTGATCATGGCGCCGGCCGTCGACGGGGCGTCGAAGGACCGGCCGTCCGCGTAACGCGTCCACACCATCCCCGGGTGGCCCTCCAGCCGGTGGAAGACGCCCAGGACGCCCACCGCGTCGCCGCCCGTGGTGCTGTCGGGATTGACCAGCGTGGCCGTCGTGTTCGACGAGCGGTACACGGCGGGAACCACGGTCTCCTGAGGCGCGCCCACCGCGGAAGCGGTCGTGGGCAGCAGCGGGACCGCTCCGCCCGCGAGTACCGCGGAGGCGGCCACGGCGACGGCCGCACGTCTCGCGCGAGGACGGCGGGTCAAGACATGGCGAAGCAAGGGAACCCCTCCCGGAACGGTGTGGAGAGGCGTCTGCCGTCCCAGGCGTCGACCTGGCCCCCAGCCGTCGCACCCTCCACAGAAGTCGGGTGATCATAACGGGAGTTGGCGGGTGAGCCGACGAGCATTTTCCACGGCCGGCTCCCGGAAACGACGATGTGGCCCCCACCCGGTCCGGGTGGGGGCCACATCACTTCACTTCACTGAGCTGCTCGGCGTCAGCCGTTGCGCTTCCAGCGCGGCTTCTCGTCACGGCGGAACGAGCCGGGAGCGGTGCCGGTGCCGGTCGTGCGGTGGTCGTCGCGACGGCCGGTCGGACGGTCGTGGCCGGAGCGGAAGCTGCCGCCCGCGGGACGGTCGCCCTGACGGTCACGGTTGAAGGGACGGTCGCTGCCCCGGTGGCCGGCGCTGCGGTTGTCGTCACGACGCTCGAAAGAACGGCCGCCACGGTCATCGCGGTTGAAGCCGCCACCGCTGCGGTTGTCGTCACGACGCTCGAAAGAACGGCCGCCACGGTCGTCGCGGTTGAAGCCGCCACCGCTGCGGTTGTCGCGGTTGAAGCCGCCACCACGGTTGTCGTCGCGGTTGAAGCCGCCACCACTGCGGTTGTCGCGGTTGAAGCCACCGCCACGGTTGTCGTCGCGGTTGAAGCCGCCACCACTGCGGTTGTCGCGGTTGAAGCCGCCACCACGGTTGTCGTCACGACGCTCGAAAGAACGGCCGCCACGGTCGTCGCGGTTGAAGCCGCCACCACTGCGGTTGTCGCGGTTGAAGCCACCACGGTCGCCACCGCGGTCGTCACGACGGCCGCCGCGGTCGTCGCGGTTGAAGCCGCCACCACGGTTGTCGTCACGGCGGAAGCCACCGCGGTCGTTGTCGCGGCGCTCGTAGTTGCCCCGCTCGTCACGGCGCTGGCGCGGCTCGTACGCGGGACGCTCGGCCGGGGCCTCGGCGACCACGGACTCGGCGGCCGGGGCCTCGGTGACGACGGCCTGCTCGGCGGCCTCGGCGGCGGCCGCGACGGCCACCTCCGGGTCCTCGCCGCGCTCACGGGCGGCGCGGGCGACCAGACGGTCGGCCTCACCGCGCAGCTCGGCGGCACGACGCTGCGCGCGCTCCAGCTCCTTGGTGAGCTGCGTGACCTCACGCTCGGCCTGCTGGGCGGCGTCGCCCGCGGACTGGGCCTGGACCTCGGTCATCGAGCGGGCGCCGGTGATCTCGGCGACCTCGGGCTCGAAGGCCGTGCCCGAGTTGATGATGTGACGCGCGGCGTCGACCCCCGCGTCCTCCATCAGCCGGAAGATCTGGCGGCGCTGGTGCGGCAGCGACAGCGACACGACGGTGCCGGAGCGGCCCGCGCGAGCGGTACGGCCGGAGCGGTGCAGGTAGTCCTTGTGGTCGCCGGCCGGGTCCACGTTCAGGACCAGGTCGATGCCGTCGACGTGGATACCGCGGGCGGCGACGTCGGTCGCGACGAGCGCGTTGACGTAACCGTCCTTGAAGTCCGCCAGCGTCCGGGTGCGGGCGCCCTGCGTCATGCCGCCGTGCAGCGCGTCGGCCTTCACACCGGCGTCGCGGAGCTGCTCGGCGATGCGGTCGGCGCCCAGCTGGGTGCGGACGAAGATGATCGTGCGGCCCTTGCGGGAGGCGATCGCGGCGGTGACCGGCGCCTTGTCCTTGGGCTTCACGATGAGGATGTGGTGCGACATGGTCGTGACGTTGCCCTGGGCGCTGTCGACCTCGTGCGTCACCGGGTTGGTCAGGTAGCGCTTGACCAGCGTGGAGATCTCGTTCTCCATCGTGGCGGAGAACAGCATGCGCTGGCCGCCGGCCGGGATCTGGTCGAGCAGCTCGGTGACCTCGGGCAGGAAGCCCAGGTCCGACATCTGGTCGGCCTCGTCGAGGACGGCGATCTGGGTGTTCTCCAGCGAGCAGGCGCCGCGGTTGATGATGTCGCGCAGACGGCCCGGGGTGGCGACGAGGACGTCGACGCCGCGCTCCAGGGCGTAGATCTGGTTGCCCATCGACGTACCGCCGCAGACGACCTTCATCTTCAGGCCGAGGACGTCGCCGTAGGGCTGAAGCGCGTCGGCGACCTGCATGGCCAGCTCACGGGTCGGCGTGAGGATGACGGCGCGCGGCTTCTTCTTCTCGGTGTGGCCGCCGGCGAGCTGCGCCAGGGTCGGCAGACCGAAGGAGAGGGTCTTGCCGGAGCCGGTGCGGCCACGGCCGAGGATGTCCTTGCCGGCCAGGGCGTCCGGGATGGTCGCGGCCTGGATCGGGAAGGGGCTGGTCACGCCGTTCTGCGCGAGCTTGCGGACGATGCCCTCGGGAAGACCGAGGTCCTCGAAGGTCATCTCGGGGGCGGACTCGACGGCCTCGACGGCCTCGATGAGTTCGGCGGTCTCGATGACCTCGACGGCGTCGACCGCGTCGTTGTTCTCGTTGTTCTCGGGCACGACGACGTGATCAGTACTGGAAACAGACATGCGAAATGCGAACCTTCCGGAGTTCTTCGGCACGCGCCCAAACTCCGTGAAGTCGCAAACGACCGCCTCTATGCGGTCCGGCCACGGCAAGGGAGAGTACGCGCCACGCGGCGCTCTCTGCGGCGGCGCCGGGCAAATGGGATCAAACGATCTACTACCATACGCACCCTTCCCCCATGAAGGCAAACTGAGCCTCATACGACCAGGTGGGGGTGCGTTCTTGGCCACCTGCTCGCTTCAACAAAGCTACCTCGGCCACGCCGACCGCGCTGTTGAACGGACCACATCCACGTCCCCGATGTCCGTGAACCCCGCCACATCCGGGCTCTCGGCCCAGGACCGACGCCCACCGCTCCGGGGCCCGGACGTCCATGGCCACGGTTCCGCCGGCGGCCGCCGCCCTCCGGGCAGAACGGGGCGCGCCCGCTACACGGGGGAACCCGCCTCGGGTGCCGGCTCGCGCTGCACCAGTTGCGTCACCGGCTGCTCGTGCGCCGACGACGACGGCTCCGCCGAACCGGGGTCGGGCGCGGGCGACGACGACTCGGGCGGCGGCTCGGGCGTCGGCTCCGCCGTCGTCCGCGAGGGACTCGGCTCACCGCCCGGCGGTACGGAGTCCGCGGACGGCCTCCCGCCGTTCTCCGTCGCCTTCCCGGACGGCTTCCCGTCCGCGGACGCCGACGCCGAAGCGGACGCGCCGTCGGACGCGGACTCCCCCGGCTTCACCGGGGCCCTCCCGCCCTTCGCGCCCCTGCCACCGCGCGATCCGACGCCGCCACCGCCCTGCGCGGCCCCGACACCGGGCACCTCACCGGCCCGTCGCCCCGCCGAGTGCGAGGGCCCCGGCTGCCCCGCGTCGTCGCCGACCTTCATGCAGCCGACGGCGGCGGCAACGGTCATGACCACGGCGACCAGACGGACGGGTACGTACAAGGCGCGCACGAGCGGCCACCTCCGGATGCGGTGTCCCCCGCTCGGGAGGAGCCGGGAGCGTGGGGAGGACGGGAGTTCTCCCTGTCCAACTCCCGTCGCCCGCAGGAGGACACGCGCCCCCCGGGCCCAACCGGGCCCGGGGGGCGTGCGCGAGGCACGTTCCTCGCACGCGGCGAGCCGTGCTCCAGGAGGCGCCGCGGGTCGGTCAGTCGATCGCCAGCGGGGTTTGCGGGGCGAGCGCGGCCGCGATGCGCCGGGCGATCACTTCGGCCATGTTGCCGTCCGGCGTGTCCTTGGTCTTGGTGGCGTCGACCGCGATGGCGAGACCGTCGGACGGGAGATAGGCCTGGATCGCCGCGTAACCCGAGAACGACGGGTTCTGCAGGACCCACCCGTTGATCACGATGACACCGAGCCCGAAGTGCTTGGCCTCGGTCTGCTTCAGGCAGACGGTGGCGGGACAGGTGGCGGTCGCGTGACCGAGACCGACCGTCCCCGGGTCGATCAGGGTGCGGTAGGAGCGGTGCGAGAGGAGTTCGCCGCTGCCGATGGCCTGCGCCGAGCGTGCCAGGTCACAGATGTGCGTGGTGATGACCGCGCCGGGCGCGGTGGTCCACGACGGGTTCCAGAACGTGGACTCCTCGTACAGGCCGCGCTCGGACGTGAAGGCGTGCAGGACCGGGCGCGGGATGTCGGGGGTGAAGTTGTTGCGGGTGTTGTCCAGACCCAGCGGACCCGTGACCCGCTCCCTCAGGAACTTGTCGATCCGGGTACCGGTGATCTTCTCCAGCGCCTGGATCAGCAGCACGTAATTGGCGTGCGAATAGCTCCAGTTGGTGCCCGGCTCGTACCAGAACGGGTGGCTGTACGGGTACGCGAGCAGTTGCTTCGGGGTCCACTGGCGGAACGGGTGGGCCTCCAGCTCGGCCAGGAAGGCCGGGTCGGTGACGTAGTCGTGCAGGCCTGTGGTGTTGGTGGCCAGCATCCGCAGGGTGATCCGGTTCGCCTTCGGCAGCGTGGGCAGCCAGCGCTCCACGGTGTCGTCGAGGCCGACCTTCCCCTCCTCGACCAACTGGAGGAGAGCCGTGCCGACATAGGAGAAGGCCACGGAACCGGCGCGGAAGTGCATGTCCGGCCGAGCCGGAACACCGGTCATGGACTCTCCGAGCGCGTCCGTGAGGACCTCGCGCCCGTGACGGGTGACCTTCAGCTCCACCGACTTCAGATGGAGTTCGGCCTTGGCCTTGCGCGTGATGTCGAGAACCTCGCGGGCCTCGCCGTGGAGAGGCCCCTCGGTCCTCACGCAGTCGCTCGCGGCATGGCGTCCGGGCCCCCCGGCGAACGCCGGCGCGGTGGCGGTGGCCTGGACCGTGACGGCGAGGAGGGCGGCACAGAGGAGGGCCCTGCGGGCGGCGCGCGCACGCATCCGCGGACGCGTCGGGATGGGGATGCGGGTCATGCCCGCACTATGTCCGGACGATCGACCGCAATTCGACAGAACACTCCGTAAATGCTATGAGAAACCCCATGTGGGGCAGGCGGCCGGCTCCCCTCCGCGCGATCCGGCCCGCCGGAGCCTTCCGCGTACCGCGCCGGAGCCTTCCTCGTACCCCGCCGGTGGCGCGCCGTCCCCGACAATGGCCTTGTGCTGGAGATGACGCGCGAAACCTTCGAAGAGCTCGTGAGCCAGGCGCTCGACCGGATCCCGCCCGAGCTGACCCGGGTCATGGACAACGTCGCCGTGTTCGTCGAGGACGAGCCGCCGGCCGACGACCCCGAACTGCTGGGCCTCTACGAGGGCACTCCGCTCACCGACCGCGGCGAGTGGTACGCCGGGGTGCTCCCCGACCGCATCTCGATCTACATGGGCCCCACGCTGCGCATGTGCGAGACCCGGGACGCCGTGGTCCACGAGGTCGCCGTGACCGTGATCCACGAGATCGCCCACCACTTCGGCATCGACGACGAGCGGCTGCACGAGCTCGGCTGGGGCTGACCGGACACCGGCCCCGGCACCGCCGCCGGATCGGCGCACGCGCCCCCGAGAGGGCGCCGGAACTCCCGCATACCCGCCCCGGCACTTGGGCATACGGGACCAATGGCCCGCGTCCTCGTTGCCGCAACCGCCACCGTCCGCCGCATGACCGACCGCGCCCGCCCGGCGCTGCACGCCCTCACCCGCCGTCGCCACGGCCGCCGCAAGGGCCCGGCGCTCGAACTCGCCGCCCGGCCGAACCCGTACGCCCGCGCCCTCGGACTTCTCTGCGTGGTGCTGCTCGGCGCCTGGCTGGGACTGCTGGTCGTGGGGGACGTGCGCGTCCCGGTCGGCCCCATGAACACCACCATGACCCTGCGCCCCTCCCTCACCGGCGGCACGAAGATCAACATCTCCCCGCTCGGCGCACTGGAACTGCGCAGCCACGAGGCCCCGCTGCGCCTCGACGTGGACGTGGACCGGCTGGACCCGGAACGCTCCCAGGCCCTCGTCGACCACCCGGAGCGCATCGCCGGACTCCAGGACGAGGTCGTACGGGATGTCGAGCACGGCACCTTCGACCTGGCCGTCCGCTCCTGCGTGGCGGTGGTCGCCGGCGCCGGCGCCCTGGGCCTCGCGGTCTACCGCCGCCCACGCCGGGCCCTCGCCGCGAGCGGCCTCGCGCTCACCCTGCTCGCCGCCTCGGGAGCGACCGCCTTCGCCACCTGGAACCCCAAGTCGGTCCTGGAGCCGAAGTACTCCGGGCTCCTCGCCTCCGCACCCTCCCTGGTCGGCGACGCCCGCAACATCGTCAGCGAGTTCGACGTCTACCAGGAGGAGTTGGCGCGCCTGGTGACGAACGTGACGAAGCTCTACGACGTCACCTCCACCCTCCCGGTCTACGAGCCCGACCCGACCACGATCCGGGTCCTGCACGTCTCGGACATCCATCTGAACCCGGCGAGCTGGAAGATCATCGGCTCACTGGTGAAGCAGTACGCCGTCGACGTGATCGTCGACTCCGGCGACACGATGGACCACGGCTCGGCGGCCGAGAACGGCTTCCTCGACCCGATCCCCGACCTGGGCGCCCCCTACGTCTGGGTCCGCGGCAACCACGACTCGGGCGCGACCCAGCGCTACCTCGAACACCTGAAGAACGTGCACGTCCTCGACGACGGACGGGCGGTGACGGTCGCGGGCCTGCGCTTCGCCGGGATCGGCGACCCCCAGTTCACCCCGGACCGCTCGGTGACACCGGGCGGCGGCGCGGCGGAGCGGCTCGCGGGCGCCCGGCTGGCCTCGGCGCTGCGCGACCAGCGCGCCGCGGGCACCCCGGTGGACATCGCCATCGCCCATGAACCGTCCGCGGCCCGCGGGACGGACGGCGAGGTGCCGCTGGTGCTCGCCGGCCATCTGCACCACGAGGGGATGGAGGTCATGAAGGACGGCACCCGGCTGCGTGTCGAGGGCTCGACGGGCGGCAGCGGCCTGCGCGCCGTCGAGGGCAGGTACCCGGACCCGATCGAGGCCTCGGTCCTCTATCTCGACCGCGACACCCGCCGGCTGCAGGCCTGGGACGAGATCAGGCTGGGCGGTCTGGGTGAGACGACGGCCGAGGTGAGCCGCCATCTCCCGAAGGAGAACCAGCCCGGCGCGACCCCCGTGCCGACCCCCTCCCAGAGCCCCTCCGGGACCTCCCGGTAAACCGTTTTGGCGATACCCCCCGCCATCCCATATGCTCATGACGTCCCCGACGCGCTGAGAAGCGCCCAGGCGGGCCGATAGCCCTCATCGTCTAGCGGCCTAGGACGCCGCCCTTTCAAGGCGGTAGCACGGGTTCGAATCCCGTTGGGGGCACGCAACACCGTGTGCGACACTGTTCACGCGTCGCACGCAACAGCTTGGTCCTGTGGAGCAGTTTGGAGTGCTCGCCACCCTGTCAAGGTGGAGGCCGCGGGTTCAAATCCCGTCAGGACCGCTGAGGTTTCCCCGGAAGCCTCGTGGCTGGGTAGCTCAGTTGGTACGAGCGATCGCCTGAAAAGCGATAGGTCGCCGGTTCGACCCCGGCCCCAGCCACAGCAAAGGCCTCGATCTTCGGATCGGGGCCTTTTTTCATGCCTGCCCGTGCTTTTCCTGTGCGCCCGTGTCCGGTTCCGAGCGCTCCGCCTGTCCGGCACGCCGCCGGCTTGGCATGTTCCCGGCGTGGCGCTACGTTCTGGCACCGCGGACGCGACGTCGCGTCCGCGGTGTCGCGGGCGGGGGAACGAGTGGTGTTGAACGGTGACAGGTCGAAACCGGTGCGCGAGCTGGATCTGGAGCGCTACCGCGCCCGCTACGGGCTGACGGCGGTCGTCATGAGCAACCTCGCGGTCGTCGCCGTCACGGTCTTCGGGGTCTGGCAGCTCGACGGCGACAAGGCGGTGACCGTCGGCGTGCTGACCGCGGCCTTCACCGCGGTCAGCAGCACGACCACGGCCTACCTGGGCATCAAGGCGGTCTCGAACACGGCCAGGGCCATGGCGCAGCCCCAGATCCCCGCTCCGGCGGCGGCCCGCGAACCGGCGGCAGCCTCAGGAACGGCCCCCGGATCGACAGCCGTCCCGGGAGCGGCACCGGGATCGACAACTTTCCCGCGAGCTGTCCCGGGGTCGACAACTGTCCCGGGAGCTGTCCCGGGGCCGGCCACGCCTCCGGAGACGGCCTCGGACCTGCGGCAACCCCAGGAGTAGGCCGGTCCCGGCGGGGCCGGGCGGCCGGTGCGCGCAAAAGCGTTCGCCAGTCATTTCGCCGAGGTGAGATCCTGGACCGCGTATGTCTACGCACCCCGCCCCCGCCCTCGGCGATCTCGCCGCCCGTCTGGCCCAGCTGTCCCTGCGCGACGCGCACCGGCTCGGGCGCAGGCTCGAAGGCGCGCGCAAGATCCGCAAGCCCGAGGCCCGCTCCGCCGTGTTCGCCGAGATCGAGGCGGAGGTCACCAAGGGCGAGGCCCGGATGGCCGAGCGCCGCGTCCGCGTCCCCGCCATCACCTATCCCGAGCAGCTCCCGGTCAGCCAGAAGAAGGACGTGATCGCGGAGGCCATCCGTGATCACCAGGTGGTGATCGTCGCCGGTGAGACCGGGTCCGGCAAGACCACCCAGATCCCGAAGATCTGCATGGAGCTGGGCCGTGGCGTCCGCGGCATGATCGGGCACACCCAGCCCCGTCGTATCGCCGCCCGTACGGTGGCCGAGCGGGTGGCGGAGGAGCTGGACACGCCGCTGGGCGAGGCCGTCGGCTGGAAGGTCCGCTTCACCGACCAGGTGAACCCGGACGCCACCTTCGTCAAGCTCATGACGGACGGCATCCTGCTCGCCGAGGTCCAGACGGACCGCGAGCTGCGCGCGTACGACACGATCATCATCGACGAGGCCCACGAGCGGTCCCTCAACATCGACTTCCTGCTCGGCTACCTCGCCCAACTGCTGCCCAAGCGCCCCGACCTCAAGGTCGTGATCACCTCCGCGACCATCGACCCGGAGCGGTTCTCCCGGCACTTCGGGGACGCCCCCATCGTCGAGGTGAGCGGCCGGACGTATCCCGTGGAGGTGCGTTACCGCCCCCTCCTGGAAGAGGACTCGGAGGACACCGACCGCGACCAGATCACCGCGATCTGCGACGCCGTCGAGGAGCTCCAGGCCGAGGGCAAGGGCGACATCCTCGTCTTCCTGTCGGGCGAGCGCGAGATCCGCGACACGGCCGACGCGCTGACGAAGAAGAACTATCGCTTCACCGAGGTGCTGCCCCTGTACGCGCGGCTGTCGCACGCCGAGCAGCACCGCGTCTTCCAGCCGCACACCGGGCGACGGATCGTTCTGGCGACCAACGTGGCCGAGACCTCCCTGACCGTCCCGGGCATCAAGTACGTGATCGACCCGGGCACCGCGCGCATCTCCCGCTACAGCCACCGCACCAAGGTGCAGCGGCTGCCGATCGAACCGGTCTCGCAGGCCAGCGCCAACCAGCGCAAGGGCCGCTGCGGCCGTACGTCCGACGGCATCTGCGTCCGGCTGTACTCCGAGGACGACTTCCTCGCCCGGCCGGAGTTCACCGACGCCGAGATCCTGCGGACGAACCTCGCCTCCGTCATCCTCCAGATGACCGCGGCCGGCCTCGGCGACATCGAGAAGTTCCCCTTCATCGACCCGCCGGACCACCGCAACATCCGCGACGGCGTCCAGCTCCTCCAGGAGCTGAACGCGCTGGACCCGACGGAGAAGGACGTACGCAACCGGCTCACCCCGACCGGCCGCAAGCTCGCCCAGCTTCCCGTCGACCCCCGGCTCGCCCGGATGGTCCTGGAGGCCGACAAGAACGGCTGCGCGCGCGAGGTCATGGTGATCGCGGCCGCGCTCTCCATCCAGGACCCGCGCGAGCGGCCGTCCGAGAAGCAGGCGCAGGCCGACCAGCAGCACGCCCGGTTCAAGGACGAGACGTCCGACTTCCTCGCCTTCCTCAACCTGTGGCGCTACGTCCGCGAACAGCAGACGGAGCGGGGCTCGTCCGCGTTCCGCCGGATGTGCAAGCAGGAGTACCTGAACTTCCTGCGCATCCGCGAGTGGCAGGACATCTACAGCCAGCTGCGGACCGTCGCCAAGCAGATGGGCATCCATCTGAACGAGGGGGACGCGCCCGAGCAGAGCGTCCATGTGTCCCTGCTCGCCGGTCTGCTCTCGCACATCGGCATGAAGGACGTGAAGGAGACCGGCGGGGAGAGCGGGAAGAGCACGGGGAAGAACGAGTACCTGGGCGCGCGCAGCGCCAAGTTCGCGATCTTCCCGGGTTCGGCGCTCTTCAAGAAGCCCCCGCGCTTCGTGATGTCCGCCGAGCTCGTCGAGACCTCCCGGCTCTGGGCGCGCGTCAACGCCCGCATCGAGCCGGAGTGGATCGAGCCGCTGGCCGGCCATCTCCTCAAGCGGACGTACAGCGAACCGCACTGGGAGAAGGACCAGGCCGCCGTGATGGCGTACGAGAAGGTCACGCTGTACGGCGTGCCGATCGTCGCGCAGCGGAAGGTGAACTACGGGCGGATCGACCCCGAGGCCAGCCGCGAGCTGTTCATCCGCAACGCGCTCGTCGAGGGCGACTGGCGCACGCACCACAAGTTCTTCGCCGACAACCGCAAGCTCCTCACCGAGGTCGAGGAGCTGGAGCACCGCGCCCGCCGCCGGGACATCCTGGTCGACGACGAGACCCTGTACGACTTCTACGACCAGCGGGTGCCCGAACACGTCGTGTCCGGGGCGCACTTCGACTCCTGGTGGAAGCACAAGCGCCACGAGGAGCCCGAGCTGCTCGACTTCGAGCGCTCGATGCTCATCAACGACCGGGCCGGAGCGGTCTCGAAGGACGACTATCCCGACTCCTGGCTCCAGGGGCGGCTGAAGTTCCGGGTGACCTACCAGTTCGAGCCGGGCGCGGACGCGGACGGCGTGACCGTCCACATCCCGCTCCAGGTCCTGAACCAGGTCACGGACGAGGGCTTCGACTGGCAGATCCCGGGGCTGCGCGAGGAGGTGGTGACGGAGCTGATCCGTTCGCTGCCGAAGCCGATCCGGCGGAACTACGTTCCCGCCCCGAACTTCGCCCAGAAGTTCCTGGAGCGGGCCGTACCGCTCCAGGAACCACTGACCCTGACCATGGCGCGCGAGCTCAAGCGCATGGTCGGAGTCCCGCTGACCGCCGACGACTTCGACTGGTCACGGCTCCCCGACCATCTGAGGATCACTTTCCGGATCGTCGACGAGCGGCGCCGCAAGCTCGCCGAGGACAAGGACCTGGAGGTCCTGAAGGTCCGGCTGAAGCCGAAGGCGCGTCAGGCGATCTCGCAGGCCGCCGCCGCGACGGCGGAGCGCGAGGGCGGCGAGTCCCTGGAACGCACGGGGCTGACCGACTGGACGATCGGCTCGCTCAGCCGCCTCTTCGAGACCCGCCGGGCGGGCCAGCCGGTGAAGGCGTACCCCGCGCTGGTGGACGACGGAGCGGCGGCGAACACCGTCTCGGTGCGGCTCTTCGACACGGAGGCCGAGCAGGCCGAGGCCATGTGGAAGGGCACCCGCCGGCTGATCCTGCGGAACATCCCGGTGAACCCGGGCAAGTTCGCCTCGGACAAGCTCACCAACGCCCAGAAGCTCGCCCTGTCCGCGAACCCGCACGGCTCGGTGCAGGCCCTGTTCGACGACTGCGCGATGGCCGCCGCGGACAAGCTGATCGCCGACTTCGGCGGCCCGGCGTGGGACGAGGAGTCCTACCGGAAGCTGTACGACAAGGTGCGCGCGGAGATCGTCGACACGACCGTGCGCACGGTCGGGCAGGTGCAGCAGGTGCTCGCCGCCTGGCAGGCCTGTGAGCGCCGTCTGAAGGGCGTCAGGAGCCCGACCCTGCTCGCCAACCTCACGGACGTACGGGGGCAGCTCGACGCCCTCGTGAAGCCCGGTTTCGTCACGGCGACGGGGCTGCGGCGGCTGCCGGACCTGATGCGCTATCTGGTCGCCGCGGACCGCCGCCTCCAGCAGATGCCTACCGGCGTCCAGCGGGACACCAGCCGCATGGAGAAGGTCCACGAGATGCAGGACGAGTACGCCTGGCTCCTGGAACAGCTGCCGCAGGGCCGCCCGGTGCCCTCGTCGGTGCTGGACATCCGCTGGATGATCGAGGAGCTCCGGGTCAGCTATTTCGCCCACGCGCTGGGCACGGCGTACCCCGTCTCGGACAAGCGGATCGTGAAGGCGATCGACGCGGCCGCCCCGTAACGGCACCCGCACGTGCGGTGAGTTCGACCCTGGGCCCGCCCTCCTGTACAGTCTCTTTTCGCAGCACAGCGCAAGAACAAGTCGCTGCGAATCAAGGTCCTGTGGAGCAGTTTGGAGTGCTCGCCACCCTGTCAAGGTGGAGGCCGCGGGTTCAAATCCCGTCAGGACCGCGTGAGGAAAGGCCCGGAGCTTCGGCTCCGGGCCTTTTCGCATGCCCGCTCCCGCCCCGCGTCCGTCCCGCCCCCGGTCCTCCGGTGTGCCACCGGGGTGTTCGCCCGGGCGGCGTGCGCGACTCGTCCGCCTGCCCGGCCCCGGTGTTCGGCCTGCCCGCGCCGTCGGCGCCCGGCACCGGACCCGTTCGCGTGTGCTCACCGGCCGGATCGAGGCCGCCGGGGCGTCCGGGCGCCGCTCTGCGACGCGTTCCCGTCCCTTGACGGCGTCACATTCCGCCGGTACCCCGGAATCCAGGGCCTTCGCCCTGCCGGCCCCCTGGAGGTGCGTATGGCGGTGTCCGCCCGGCACGAGACCCGGGCTCTGCTCCGAGCCCATCTGGCGGCCGCCTCCGGGTACCGCCATCTGACGCGGCACTGCCCGATCTGCCACCAGCTCGCGCGGCTGGCCATGGAACCCACCCCGTACGACGAACCGGACCCCGAGAGCGCCCCGGAGGACGAGAGTCCCCCCACCGCGTGACCGAGGACCCCCTCCGCGAAGATCACGCGATGCGCGGCCCGTTGCGGCAGAACCCCTCGCCGCCTCAACTCCCCTATCGCAGAAGGCTCACAGGCGACAAGGACTGTGGCATGTGACGGGAGTCACCGCATATGTTTTCAGAAGTGTGGAACTTACCCCTCTCCTACAACCAGTCAATTTAATATGTGCAATTGCACTGCTCTTCGAGGACTTCCACAGCCGATCCGACACCCGCCCCCAGACTCCGACAAGGCCGCTCACAGGCCGGTCGCCGAGGCGCGCGGACCGCACAAAAAAGATCGCGCTGGACCCGGCGGAGTCCAGCGCGATCTACGACGCACCCTGTTCATGTGGCAAAAACGCTTGGGCGTGAGCTCTGTTGGGGCAGAACCCGCGTCGCTTGGAGCTGTGGTGTGGACGCCTCGACGGATTGGGGGATCCGTTGAATTGTCCGGTTATGCGATGGTTCAGGCTTCGCTGCGCTGCTGCGGGATACCCGCGAGCAGTGCGCGGACCTCAGCCTCGCGGTAGCGGCGGTGCCCGCCGAGCGTGCGGATGGATGTGAGCTTGCCGGCCTTCGCCCACCGCGTGACCGTCTTGGGGTCGACGCGGAACATCGTGGCGACCTCAGCCGGGGTCAGCAGCGGCTCGGCATCAGGGGTGCGAGCGGTCATGAGCGGCCTCCTCGGGAGAACCGAACCTTCTCGGTTCTTTCCTCTAAATTCTGCACCTTGACCCGCGTTGCCCGAAATGGCGGACGCGAGTCGAGTCGGTTATAGGACGAACGGCTTGTCCTCGGCACTACAACTACACCATCCGTCCAGCCGCGTCGGCCAAACCGATGGAATTGCCCTCCCAGGTGTTCATCAGCGACGGAAGCCGATGGACCATGCCATAGCGGACAGTCACGCCACTGTGACGATCAGTCACAGGGCGATCAGGAGTCACCAGACCCCCCAAAGCGTGCAATGCCGAGATTCCCCCCCAAACGTGGGCGGAGGGAGCCCTCCCCCGGGCTCCTTGTCCTATTTTGACACGAGGAGGGGCAAGCGATGCAAGAGCCGGGTAAGTGCCGTCCGTCACGCTTGACACCCGTTGACGTATAAGCCCGGATCGGGACCTACGTCCTGGAGTGAGGGTTCTTCAGCGTGTCAGGACCATACGCGAGTTCGACCCGGAACCTGTGAGAAGCAGATCACACCGAACAGGGAACTCAGCACCCACTCCCGCCCCGACCGGACCGGGGCGGACGACGGGTGCCACCCGGGCAGGCGGCCCGGCCCGCCGGAACCTCGCGTCAGTTCGACGAACGCCGGTCCCTGACGGACCGCCAGCGCTCCACCAGCCGGCCGTACGCCTCGCCCGCCGCCGCCCCGTCCCCGGTGCGCAGCGCCTCGATGCCCTCGGCGACGTCCGCGGCGGAGTGGTCGTCCTCCAGATGGCCGGCCGGCAGCGTGTGCACGAGCCCGCCGTAGTCCAGCTCGACCAGCGAGCGCGGATGGAACTCCTCCAGCCAGCGCCCCACGTCCACCAGGCCCTCGATGAGCGGCCCTTCGTCCAGCGCGTCCCTGAGCGTCCGCAGGGCCCGCGCGGTGCGCCGCCGCGCCTGCACCATCGGCGTCCGGTAGCGCAGCAGCGGCGCGGCCCCGCCGGGGCCCGTCCCCTTCTCGTACTCCCGCTCCTCGTCGGTGACGAGGACGAACCAGTTCAGCGGCACCTGCCAGGTCGAGGTGCGGATCCACGGGCGGGCGTCGGGGTTGCGCAGCAGCCAGCGCTCGTAGTCCAGCGCGGCCTGACGGCGCACCAGCGGCGGCAGCACCGCGTCCAGGACGGCCGCCGGAAGCTCCTCGCCCAGTTCGTCCAGGGCCTGCCAGCCGCGCAGCCGGGTGCGCCAGGGACACACGCACACCACCCCGTCGATCTCGGCCACGAACGCCTCGCCGCTCTCGTGCACCGGCACGGGGACCGGCGGGGTGGGCAGCAGATCGGCCAGCGAACGGCGCAGTTCGTCCTGGTAGGAGGGGCGCTCGGCGCGCCGGGCGTAGCGCGTCCAGTGGGCGCGCTCCGACTCGGGGAACGCGGCCAGTGGCTCGTACACCCGCAGATACGACGTGTACGGGACGATCACCGCGGACACCTTGGGCACGCCTGCTCTCCTCCCCCGTCGACCACCGGGAAAACCAGCGAAAACCGATCACAGCCTGAAGAGAAATCTATGCAAATCGAACCATGGCCGTACCCCGCCCGCGGGTGATCCCGACCACTGCGCCGAGGGCGGGTCGGCGCAGGCTCTAGTCTCATTCCCACGGAGCCCGCCATCCGCACGGGCCCCCACCCAACCGCCGCTTTTTACCTGGGAGTCACCACAGTGACCGACGTAACCGGCGCGCCTGCTGATGTACTGCACACCCTGTTCCACTCGGATCAGGGGGGTCATGAGCAAGTCGTGCTCTGCCAGGACCGCGCCAGCGGCCTCAAGGCCGTGATCGCCCTCCACTCCACCGCCCTGGGCCCCGCCCTCGGCGGTACGCGCTTCTACCCGTACGCGAGCGAGCAGGAGGCCGTCGCCGACGCCCTCAACCTCGCGCGCGGGATGTCGTACAAGAACGCCATGGCCGGACTCGACCACGGCGGCGGCAAGGCCGTCATCATCGGCGACCCCGAGCAGATCAAGTCCGAGGAGCTGCTCCTCGCGTACGGCCGGTTCGTCGCCTCGCTCGGCGGCCGGTACGTCACCGCGTGCGACGTCGGCACCTATGTCGCCGACATGGACGTCGTGGCGCGCGAGTGCCGGTGGACGACCGGCCGCTCCCCCGAGAACGGTGGCGCGGGCGACTCGTCGGTGCTGACCGCCTTCGGTGTCTTCCAGGGCATGCGGGCCTCGGCCCAGCACCTGTGGGGCGACCCGACGCTGCGCGGCCGCAAGGTCGGCGTCGCCGGCGTCGGCAAGGTGGGCCACCACCTGGTCGACCACCTGCGCGAGGACGGCGCCGAGGTCGTGATCACGGACGTACGGGCCGACTCCGTGCGGCGGATCCTGGACCGGCACCCCTCCGGTGTCACGGCCGTCGCGGACACCGAGGCGCTCATCCGTACCGAGGGCCTCGACATCTACGCGCCGTGCGCGCTGGGCGGGGCGCTCAACGACAGCTCCGTGCCCGCGCTGACGGCCCGGATCGTGTGTGGTGCCGCCAACAACCAGCTGGCGCACCCGGGCGTGGAGAAGGATCTCGCGGACCGCGGCATCCTGTACGCCCCCGACTACGTGGTGAACGCGGGCGGTGTCATCCAGGTCGCCGACGAGCTGCACGGCTTCGACTTCGACCGGTGCAAGGCGAAGGCCGCGAGGATCTTCGACACCACGCTGGCCATATTCGCACGTGCGAAGCAGGACGGGATTCCGCCGGCCGCGGCGGCCGACCGGATCGCCGAGCAGCGGATGGCGGAGGCACGTCGTCGCTGACCCCTTCAGGGGCCATTGACGCTTGTCAGGGACCCGTCGGCGGCCGGTTGGGAGACAACTCTCACGTCCGTCGGCGGGTCGTACGCCAATAAGAGGTTAAAATCGCGGTTGACCAGCGAGGACAGGGCACCTCGCGGGTTCTGGGTGAAGGCGCGTGCTGCGGGCGACGTACCGTATGGGCGCGGGCTCAGGTACCGTGGAAGCCCTACGGACCGGTCTCTCCACGGAGAGTCCGTTCCAGATCATGAACGCGTGTCAAGACTCTGGGGCCGTCGAGCCCCGTATCCGAGGGGGTCGAGCCATGGGGCGCGGCCGGGCAAAGGCCAAGCAGACGAAGGTCGCCCGCCAGCTGAAGTACAGCAGCGGCGGGACTGACCTCTCGCGTCTGGCCAATGAGCTGGGCGCTTCGACTTCGAGCCAGCCGCCGAATGGCGAGCCGTTCGAGGACGACGACGAGGAAGACGACCCGTACGCACAGTACGCGGATCTCTATAACGACGACGACGAGGACGAGGACGACCAGTCCGGTCCGCAGTCGCAACGTCGCGGCGCTTGACGCAACAGCGTCCCTCGCAGTTTCCGCGATCTCTTCTTCGTAGCGGATCTCCTGGCGTGGGTTCCTGGTAGATCCCGCCTGGCGGATTTCTCGTAGCGACAGCACCTCACCCGGTCCGGGGCCTCAGCGCCGGACCGGGTTTCGTGCTGCTTCGGGGGCTTGGACCGGCCCGATCGCCGGCTTCGGCCCCCGTAGCCCCTGCTTCAGCTCGCGTAGTCGCCGATGAGCGCCGCGCCCGTGGTGTGGTCCCCGCGCTCGGTGATCTCACCGGCGATCCAGGCGTCCACTCCGCGGTCCGCGAGGACGGCGAGGGCGGTCTCGGCGGACTCCTCGGGCACGATCGCCATCATGCCGACGCCCATGTTCAGCGTCTTCTCCAGCTCCAGGCGCTCGACACCGCCGGTCCTGCCGACCAGGTCGAAGACCGGCGCCGGGGTCCAGGTCTCGCGGTCGACCACGGCGTGCAGCCCGTCTGGGATCACCCGCGCCAGGTTGGCCGCCAGACCGCCGCCGGTGATGTGGCTGAAGGCGTGCACCTGGGTGCTCTTCGTCAGCGTCAGGCAGTCCAGCGAGTAGATCTTGGTGGGCTCCAGGAGCTCCTCGCCGAGCGTGCGGCCGAACTCCTCGATGTGCTGGTCCAGGCGCAGGTTCGCCCGGTCGAAGAGGACGTGCCGGACGAGCGAGTACCCGTTCGAGTGAAGACCGGAGGCCGCCATGGCGATCACCGCGTCACCCGTACGGATGCGATCCGGGCCGAGCAGCTCGTCGGCCTCGACCACGCCCGTACCGGCGCCGGCGACGTCGAAGTCGTCCGGACCGAGCAGACCCGGGTGTTCGGCCGTCTCGCCGCCCACCAGGGCACAGCCGGCCAGGACACAGCCCTCGGCGATGCCCTTCACGATGGCCGCCACCCGCTCCGGGTGAACTTTGCCCACACAGATGTAGTCGGTCATGAAGAGCGGCTCGGCGCCGCACACCACGATGTCGTCCATGACCATCGCGACGAGGTCGTGGCCGATGGTGTCGTACACGCCCAGTTGCCGGGCGATGTCGACCTTGGTGCCCACACCGTCGGTGGCGGAGGCGAGCAGCGGGCGCTCGAACCGCTTGAGGGCGGAGGCGTCGAAGAGGCCGGCGAAACCGCCGAGGCCGCCGAGGACCTCGGGGCGCTGCGTCTTCTTCACCCACTCCTTCATCAGCTCTACGGCGCGGTCGCCCGCCTCGATGTCGACTCCGGCAGCCGCGTAGGACGCGCCGGAGGCACTGCCCGTCGCCGCAGGGGACTGATCAGACACAGAAGACATTGCCTGGGATCTTTCGGTTGGTGAAACGGGGCTCTGCGGCGCTACGGGCGACGGATGGCGTCAGCCGCGGCCGTGGCTGCGGGACCCGCGGCCAGCTCGGTCTCCAGGAGCTGCTTGCCGAGCAGTTCGGGGTCGGGAAGCTCCATCGGGTACTCGCCGTCGAAGCAGGCGCGGCACAGATTCGGCTTGTCGATCGTCGTGGCCTCGATCATCCCGTCGAGGGAGATGTACGAGAGGGAGTCGGCGCCGAGCGAGGTGCCGATCTCCTCGATGGTCATGCCGTTCGCGATCAGCTCCGCGCGGGTGGCGAAGTCGATGCCGAAGAAGCAGGGCCACTTCACGGGCGGGGAGGAGATCCGGATGTGGACCTCGGCCGCACCGGCCTCGCGCAGCATCCGGACCAGGGCGCGCTGGGTGTTGCCGCGCACGATCGAGTCGTCGACGACGACCAGGCGCTTGCCCTTGATGACTTCCTTGAGCGGATTCAGCTTCAGGCGGATTCCGAGCTGGCGGATCGTCTGCGAGGGCTGGATGAAGGTCCGGCCGACATACGCGTTCTTGACCAGGCCGGCGCCGAACGGGATGCCGGAGGCCTCCGCGTAACCGATCGCGGCGGGCGTCCCGGACTCCGGGGTCGCTATCACCAGGTCGGCCTCCACAGGGGCTTCCTTGGCGAGCTTGCGGCCCATCTCGACGCGCGAGAGGTACACGTTCCGACCGGCGATGTCCGTGTCGGGGCGGGCCAGATAGACGTACTCGAAGATGCAGCCCTTGGGCTTCGCTTCCGCGAATCGCGAGCTCCGCAGACCGTTCTCGTCGATGGCGACGAACTCGCCCGGCTCGATCTCGCGCACATAGCTGGCGCCGCAGATGTCGAGGGCGGCGGACTCGGAGGCGACCACCCAGCCGCGCTCCAGGCGGCCGAGGACCAGCGGGCGGATGCCCTGCGGGTCACGGGCGGCGTAGAGGGTGTGCTCGTTCATGAAGACGAGCGAGAAGGCGCCCATGACCTGCGGGAGGACCTTGGAGGAGGCCTCCTCTATGGTCAGCGGCTTGCCGTCGTCGTCGACCTGGGCCGCGAGGAGCGCGGTGAGCAGGTCGGTGTCGTTGGTGGCCGCCACCCGGGTGGTGCGGCCCTCCTGCTTGGGCAGTTCCGCGACCATCTCGGCGAGCTGCGCCGTGTTGACCAGGTTGCCGTTGTGGCCGAGCGCGATGGAGCCGTGCGCGGTGGCACGGAACGTCGGCTGGGCGTTCTCCCACACGGAGGCGCCGGTGGTCGAGTAGCGGGCGTGACCGACCGCGATATGACCCTGGAGCGAACCGAGCGAGGTCTCGTCGAAGACCTGGGACACGAGGCCCATGTCCTTGAAGACGAGGATCTGGGAGCCGTTGCTGACCGCGATTCCCGCGGATTCCTGACCCCGATGCTGGAGGGCGTAGAGCCCGAAGTAAGTGAGCTTGGCGACCTCTTCGCCCGGAGCCCAGACACCGAAGACGCCACAAGCGTCCTGGGGGCCTTTCTCACCGGGGAGCAGATCATGATTGAGTCGACCGTCACCACGTGGCACGGCACCGAGTGTAGGCGAGATCGACCACTGGTCCGAATTGGGGACAGCGGGCCTCAGTTGATCACTCCTCGGCCACCGCAGTGACGACAGTGCCGTTCTCGCTGGTCAGCGCGATGCCGCGATGATCCAACGCGTAGGCGACCCTGCCGTCGAAGAGCTCCAGCAGCGTCTTCTCGGTCCTCATGAGTGAGTCTTGGCACATCATGCGGGTGGTCCTGGCCGGACCGAGGGTGATATGTCCGTCCTCGACGGTGGCCTGGGCGGTCGCGTGGTTGCAGCCGAGCCTGGCGACGAAAGTGCCGTCCGGGCGGAGCACGAAGTACGCGTTCGCGCCCTTCGGCAGCGGCTGGGAGACGTTCGTGTCACCCAGTGCCGTGACCGTCCACCTGGTCCCCCGCAGGGGTGCGTCCTTCTCCTTCGTGAGGCCGATCCGGTCCCCGCCGTCGGCGGTGAGCGTCAGCCGGTCGCCGTCGGCCTTCGCCGTGAGGGCGCCCTTGTCCGCGAACGTGCGTCCCAGGCTCCGCTCGAAGCTCGTCGGACCTTTCGCGCAGGCCATCTCGGTCGTCCGGATCCCGCCGAACTCGACCCGGTCGCCCTTGACCGTCGCCTTCGCTCCGAAGCCGTTGCAGCCGAGGTTGCCGCTGACACGACCGTCGTCCCCGATCCTCAGATACGCGGTGGAGGGCGCCCCCGCGGTCTTCCCGTCCACGGTGAGGCTGTCGACCGTCCAGTGGACACCGGTCACGGTCGCCGGTTCGACCCCGTCGGAACCGCCCCCCGCCGTCTGCGTGCCGCACGCGGCGGCGAGCGGAAGCAGAACCAGGACACCGAGGGTCATTCGCTGCTTGTCCATGCGGATGGGACGGGAGGGGTGGGGGACCGGTTCCCCGCGGAGGCCGGGATCCCCTCCCGGAGGCCGGGGCAGGTGACCGGCCGCGGGCCCGTACGCGAGTGCGGATTCGAGCCGGGCGGATCGGCCTGGGCGGAGCGGGGCCGGATGGGTTCAGCCCATCAGGGGCAGCAGGTCGCCGAGGTCGGCGCGCTCGCCACTGGCGCTCACCTTCGCGTCGTCCAGGGCCGCCTTCCAGTCCGTACGACCCGTCGCGAGCCGGATCCAGGTCAGCGGGTCCGTCTCCACCACGTTCGGGGGAGTGCCTCGGGTGTGCCGGGGCCCCTCCACGCACTGCACGACGGCGTACGGCGGGATCCGCACCTCCGTGGACGCGCCGGGCGCCTTCACGGCGATCGCGTCGGCGAGCAAGCGGGTGCAGGCGGCGAGGGCCTGCCGGTCGTACGGGATGTCGAGGCCCGGCACCGCGCGGTTCAGGTCGTCGGTGTGGACGACGAGTTCGACGGTCCGGGTGACGAGGTGGTCGGCCAGCGTCATGGCGCCGGTCCGGGTGGCGAGGAGCCGGCCGTCCGGGGCCGTGGCCAGGTGCTCGGTGATCCGCTGCTCGGTGCGGGCGTACAGCGCGTCGAGGTCCGGGTTCCGCTCCGCGAGTTCGCGGCTGTCGGCGTCGATGTCCCCGGCCCGCGCGGCGGTGGCGAACGGCCAGTCGAGCAGCGCGAGTTCCCTGGCCGCGGGCTCCGGCCGGCCGAGGTTGCGGCTCACGGACTCGACGGCCATGGCGAGGTGCGCGGCCAGCTCCCGCACGGTCCAGTCCCCGAGCTGGGCGGGCCGCGCCAACTGCTCCTCGTTCAGGGCGTGCACCCCGTCCCGTACGTTCCCGAACTGCGCGAGGACCGCGGCGCGGATCTTGGCGGGGTCGTAGGTGCGGGCGCGCTTCTTGACCGGGGGCATGGCCGGGAGCCTATGCCTTGACGGCATGGCCGTTCAGGCGCCGGGGCGGGCCGGGCACCGGAGCGTGACGCTTCGCGCCGAAGTGGGACACCTGGCAGCGGCCGCCTGCGGGCGGGGACGTGCCACGAGCCGGCACCCGTGCTCGTCCCTCTGCGCGTCGTGGACCAGAGCACCGGTCCGGGCTGGACCGAGTCCTGCACGAACCCGGTGGGCGGGGGCGGTCACCCGTGAGCGTGAACGGCGGCGGAAGCCACCCGACACCGCCGGACGCGGACAACACTGGCCTGTGCCTCGAGACCGTCACGTAGTTCGGCGAGAAGGTGTTCCTCCCCGACCCGATCGGCATCGAAATCGACACGGAGATCCTCAAAAGCTACGTCCGATGAACCGAGAAGCCCCCGTCCGGATCCACATCCGGGCGGGGGCTTCGCCGTACGAGTCGTAGAGCCGTACAAGCCGGTAGGGGCTGAAACGACTACGCCAGCAGCGCCGGGATCGTCGCCTCGTGGGCCGTGCGCAGCTCGGTCAGGGAGAGCGCGAACTCGCCCTGGACCTCGACCACGGCGGCCTCGGACTCGGTGCCGTCGACGACACCGATACGGGTGACGGGCAGACCCCGCGCACCGCACATGTCGTTGAAGCGGAGCTCCTCCGAGCGCGGGACGGCGACGACCGCGCGGCCCGCCGACTCCGAGAAGAGGAACGTGAACGCGTCGAGACCGTCGGGGACGATCAGGCGCGCGCCCTTGCGGCCCTGCAGCGCCGACTCGACCACGGCCTGGACCAGACCGCCGTCGGACAGGTCGTGCGCGGAGTCGATCATGCCGTCGCGGGAGGCAGAGATGAGGATCTCGGCGAGCAGCCGCTCGCGCTCCAGGTCGACCTTCGGCGGCAGACCGCCGAGGTGGTCGTGGACGACCTGCGACCAGGCCGAGCCGCCGAACTCCTCGCGGGTGTCACCGAGCAGGTAGAGGAGCTGGCCCTCTTCCTGGAAGGCGACCGGGGTGCGGCGGGCGACGTCGTCGATGACGCCCAGCACGGCCACGACCGGAGTCGGGTGGATGGCGGCCTCACCGGTCTGGTTGTACAGCGAGACGTTGCCGCCGGTCACCGGGGTGCCCAACTGCTGGCAGGCGTCGGCCAGTCCGCGGATCGCCTCGGCGAACTGCCACATGACGGCCGGGTCCTCGGGCGAGCCGAAGTTCAGGCAGTCCGAGACGGCGAGCGGCTTGGCGCCGGTCGTCGCGACGTTGCGGTAGGCCTCGGAGAGGGCGAGCTGCGCACCGGCGTACGGGTCCAGCTTGGCGTAGCGGCCGTTGCCGTCGGTGGCGATGGCGACGCCGAGTCCGGTCTCCTCGTCGATGCGGATCATGCCCGAGTCCTCGGGCTGGGCCAGCACCGTGTTGCCCTGCACGAAGTGGTCGTACTGGGAGGTGATCCAGGACTTGGAGGCCTGGTTCGGGGAGGAGACGAGCTGCAGGACCTGGTCCTTCAGCTCCTCGCCCGTCGTCGGGCGGGGCAGCTTGCCGGCGTCGTCGGCCTGGAGCGCGTCCTGCCACTCGGGGCGGGCGTAGGGGCGCTCGTAGACCGGGCCGTCGTGCGCGACCGTGCGCGGGTCGACGTCGACGATCTTGCCGCCGTGCCAGAAGATCTCCAGCCGGTCGCCGTCGGTGACCTCACCGATGACGGTGGCGATGACGTCCCACTTGTCGCAGATCTCCAGGAACCGGTCGACCTTCTCCGGCTCGACGACCGCGCACATGCGTTCCTGCGACTCGCTCATGAGGATTTCCTCGGGAGAGAGAGTCGAGTCCCGCAGGGGTACGTCGTCCAGGGTGACGCGCATGCCGCCGGAGCCGTTGGACGCCAGCTCGCTGGTGGCGCAGGACAGTCCGGCCGCGCCGAGGTCCTGGATGCCGACGACCAGCTTCTCGGCGAAGGCCTCCAGGGTGCACTCGATGAGGAGCTTCTCCTGGAAGGGGTCGCCGACCTGGACGGCGGGACGCTTGGACGGCTTGGCGTCGTCGAAGGTCTCCGAGGCGAGGATCGACGCGCCGCCGATGCCGTCGCCGCCCGTGCGGGCCCCGTACAGGATGACCTTGTTGCCGGTGCCGGACGCCTTCGCGAGGTGGATGTCCTCGTGCCGCATGACGCCGATGGCGCCGGCGTTGACCAGCGGGTTGCCCTGGTAGCAGGCGTCGAAGACGACCTCGCCGCCGATGTTGGGCAGGCCCAGGCAGTTGCCGTAGCCGCCGATGCCCGCGACGACGCCGGGCAGGACGCGCTTGGTGTCGGGGTGGTCGGCCGCGCCGAAGCGCAGCGGGTCGACGACCGCGACCGGGCGGGCGCCCATGGCGATGATGTCGCGCACGATGCCGCCGACGCCGGTGGCCGCGCCCTGGTAGGGCTCGACGTACGACGGGTGGTTGTGCGACTCGACCTTGAAGGTGACCGCGTAGCCCTGGCCGACGTCGACGACACCGGCGTTCTCGCCGATGCCGACGAGCAGCGCGTCGGACTGCGGGGCCTTCTCGCCGAACTGGCGGAGGTGGACCTTCGAGGACTTGTAGGAGCAGTGCTCGGACCACATGACGGAGTACATGGCGAGCTCGGCGCCGGTCGGGCGGCGGCCGAGGATCTCGACGACGCGCTCGTACTCGTCCTTCTTCAGGCCCAGTTCGGCCCAGGGCAGCTCGACGTCGGGGGTCGCGGCCGCGTTCTCGACCGTGTCCAGAGGCGTGCGGCTCATGCGTTGACCAGCTTCTTGAGGATCGAGGTGAAGAAGGGGAGGCCGTCGGTGCGGCCGGAGCCGACGAGGGGCTCGACGGCGTGCTCCGGGTGCGGCATCAGACCGACGACGTTGCCCGCCGCGTTCGTGATGCCGGCGATGTCGCGCAGCGATCCGTTCGGGTTGCCGCATCCATCGGCGGCTTCGCCACGGACCACGTAACGGAACGCGACCCGGCCCTCGGCCTCCAGCATGTCGAGCGTGTGCTCGTCGGCGACGTACCGCCCGTCCATGTTCTTCAGCGGGATGTTGATCTCCTGGCCGGCCGTGTAGTCGGCGGTCCAGGCGGTGTCCGCGTTCTCCACCCGCAGCTTCTGGTCGCGGCAGATGAAGTGGAGGTGGTTGTTGCCGAGCATCGCGCCGGGGAGAAGGTGCGCCTCGGTGAGGACCTGGAAGCCGTTGCAGATACCGAGAACCGGCATTCCGGACTTCGCCTGCTCGATGACGGTCTCCATCACCGGAGAGAAGCGCGAGATGGCGCCGGCCCGGAGATAGTCGCCGTACGAGAAACCGCCGGGCAGCACCACGGCGTCGACCTGCTTGAGGTCCTTGTCCTTGTGCCAGAGGGCTACGGGTTCGGCACCCGCCAGCCGGATCGCGCGCTGCGTGTCGCGGTCGTCGAGGCTGCCGGGAAAGGTGACGACTCCAATACGAGCGGTCACTTTCCGGCCTCCGCGACTTCCTCGACCTTGACGGTGAAGTCCTCGATCACGGTGTTGGCGAGGAAGGATTCCGCCAGTTCATGGATGCGGGCGAGCGCGGCGTCGTCCACCGGTCCGTCCACTTCCAGTTCGAATCGCTTTCCCTGACGGACGTCGGAGACACCTTCGAAACCGAGGCGCGGCAGTGCACGCTGCACCGCCTGGCCCTGGGGGTCGAGGATCTCCGGCTTGAGCATGACGTCGACTACGACGCGTGCCACTGGCACTCCCGGTGTGTGGTGCTGAGCAGGTCCCTTCAGACTACCCGTACAAAATTTCTACTCGCGTAGATTCGTAGAATCCTACGTGACCCCCATCACGATCCCGCATCGACGCGGGGGCGTGCACGGAAAATCCTGGGAAAAACCGCAGAAGAGCGGCAGGACCCCATTGCCTTCGGACACGCGGGGGGATTTAGTCGGGCTTCACAATGCAATGCCGGGCACTGTACAAATGAATTGGCAATAGCCGATACTTTGCTCAATAACAGCCGGACAGTCGACATCTCACCGACAACTCCGTGACGTCCGCGCACGTCATGACCGTTGATCGCAGAGGTGTCGCACGAAGGGACCGATATTCGTGGCGCAGCGTGTCGTGGTCACTCTGTTTGACGACATCGACGGCTCGGAAGCGGCGGAAACGATCGCCTTCGGACTCGACGGCAAGTCGTACGAGATCGACCTCAATCCATCCAATGCCGAGGAACTGCGTAAGGCGCTCGAGCCCTACGTCGAGGCCGGCCGCAAGCAGTCGAAGTCCGGGAAGGCGTACACGCACACCGCGCTGACGCCCGATCCGGCCGCGGTCCGCGCCTGGGCCCGCTCCAACAAGATGGACGTGCCGCCGCGCGGCCGGATCCCCAAGCGGGTCTACGAGGCGTTCGCCGAATCGCACTGAGCCGGCGGGCTCGGGCGGGGTGCCCGACGGACCCCTCGACCGGGCCCCCGGCCCGGGTGGGACGCCCGGTGGACCCCGCCGCCGGACCCTGGAACAACCGACTTGCGCTGACCCCCATCCGATCAGCTAGAGTCTGGAACACGCCGAGGGGCCAAGCCGAAAGGCCGAAACCCGAAGGTCGTGCGGGTGTAGTTCAGTAGCAGAACATCCCCCTTCCAGGGGGAAGGCGCAGTGTGCAATTCCTGTCACCCGCTCTGCATCTCTTACCGACTCCAGTCGGGGTTCCCTCCCTGCTCCAGCTTGTCGAGAGCTTGGGGAAGGATCAGGTAAGGTGGTGCTCGCGCCGATCGGTGGAAGCCGGTCGGAGGCAATGCGGACGTAGCTCAGTTGGTAGAGCGCAACCTTGCCAAGGTTGAGGTCGCCAGTTCGAACCTGGTCGTCCGCTCCACGATGCAAAGGCCCCGGTCAACAGACCGGGGCCTTTCTCGTGTTCACGTATCGCCGGCCGCTCGCGTCCGGGTGCCGTCTGACATTTGTCATGCGGAGTGATGACAACCCGCACTGCTGCCGGGACCGGTCCGCCGGGACGCTGATTCCATGAACACGAACGAGCAGGATGACGTGATCGAGGTCACCGATCTGCGGCGCGTGTACGGGGGCGACGGAAGAGATTTCGAGGCGCTGCGCGGAATCACCTTCTCCGTGGGCCGCGGTGAGCTCTTCGCCCTCCTCGGCACCAATGGCGCGGGCAAGACGTCCACCGTCGAACTGATCGAGGGGCTCGCTCCCCCGACGGGCGGTCGCGTACGGGTTCTCGGGCACGATCCGCATACGGACCGGGCCGCCCTACGGCCCCGGATCGGCATGATGCTCCAGGAAGGCGGCTTCCCTTCCGAGCTGACGGTCGCCGAGACCACCCGGATGTGGGCGGGCTGCACCAGCGGTGCCCGGCCCACGGACCAGGCGCTGGACATGGTCGGTCTCGCGCACCGCTCCGACGTACGCGTGAAGCAGTTGTCCGGCGGCGAGAAGCGGCGCCTGGACCTGGCGCTCGCGCTCCTCGGCGACCCGGAGATCCTCTTCCTCGACGAACCCACGACCGGACTCGACGTGGAAGGCCGCCGGAACACCTGGGAGTTGGTGCGCGCGCTGCGCGACGGCGGGACCACGGTCCTGCTGACCACCCACTATCTGGAAGAGGCCGAGGTACTCGCGGACCGGCTGGCGATCCTGCACGAGGGACGGATCGCGGCCCTCGGCACTCCCGCCGAGGTGACCGCCTCCCAGCCGTCGCACGTCTCCTTCGAACTGCCCGACGGGTTCTTCCCCGGCGACCTGCCCCCGCTGCCGGAGATCGGCGTGAGCAGCCATGAGACGGCGGGCCGGATGATCACGCTCCACACCGGCGAGCTGCAACGGACGGCCACCGCGCTGCTGGTGTGGGCCGAGCGGGCGCGGGTCGAGCTGCGGGGGCTCGATGTGCGCTCGGCCTCCCTGGAGGAGTCGTTCCTGCGGATCGCCCGGGAGGCGGCGGCGCACGACGTGAACGGACCGAGGACGGCGGAACCGGCCGCGGGGGCCCGGAAGAGGCGGGCCGGGGCCCGGCGCGGGACAGCGGCAGAGACGCGGAAGAGGGGTACGGCGGCATGAGCGGTACGACAGTCACCACCGGCACCGGACGGGCGCTCACCACGGCGGCCGGCCGGACGTCAGCGCTGGCCCGCGCCGAGCTGACGCTGCTGAGCCGCACCAAGGCGACGCTCGCGGCGGCGGTGTTCGTGCCCCTGGCCATGCCGTTCATGCTCCGCTCGACCGTCGACCAGATGGATCTGAAGGGCACCGGACTCACCGTCGGCTCGATCCTGCTGCCGTCCTCCATCGGCTTCTCGCTCCTCTTCGCCGTCTACAGCTCCCTGGTGAGCGTGTACGCGGCGCGCCGCGAGGAACTCGTCCTCAAGCGGCTGCGCACCGGGGAGCTGCGGGACGTGGAGATCCTCGCGGGTGCCGCGCTGCCCTCGGTGGCGATCGGTCTCGCCCAGTGCCTGGTCCTGACCGTCGCCTACCGGGTGACGCTCGGTGTCGGGGCACCCAAGGAGCCCCAACTGGTCGTGCTGGGGCTCCTGTCGGCGCTGATCACCTGGCCGGCGCTCGCGGCCGTCACCGCGAGCTTCAGCAAGAGCGTCGAGGGTGCCCAGGTCGCGGCCACGCCCCTGACGCTGGTGTCGCTGCTCGGCTCCGGCACCGTCATCCCCCTGGAGACGCTGCCCGACAACATGGCCTCGTTCTGCGAACTGCTGCCCCTCACACCGGTGATCACCCTGATCCGCGGCGGCTGGACCGGACACCTCTCCGGCCACGACACCGCGGGCGCCCTCGCCATGGCGGTGGCCTGGGCCGTGATCGCGGTGTTTGCTGTACGACGGTGGTTCCGCTGGGAGCCGCGGCGATGACCGTGGACACGGGGTGGGCATGGACGCGGGGGTGGGCATGAGCGGGCCGTCCGGCTGGTGGCGGGGCAAGAGCACACCGGCGAAGGTCGAGACGTACACGCGGTGGTCGTTCCACTTCTTCAGCGTGATCGAGGCCGTCTCGATCGGGCTGCCCGTCTTCGGCAATGTGTCGGCGGCCCGGTCCTGGGCGCTGTTCCTGCTGGTGTGCGGTCACTCCGTGTTCTGCGCGGTGACCGCGTCACGGGCGCTGGACTGGGTGCGCGGTACCCGGCGCCGGCCCCGGCGGACGCTGATCGCGCTGGCCGTGGGCACCTGCGCGGTGGACGTCGTGGGAGCCCTCCTCGCGGGCACCCCCTGGCACCCGACGAGCGACGGCGAGTTCCTGGTGGCCTCCTCGCTCCTCGTCGGCGTCACCGCGTTCGGCGCGGGCACGATCGCCCTCGGGACGCGTGACAGGCGCCGTATGACGTATGCCGTGCTCGGAGCGGCCGCGGGCGCCGGCGCGCTCTCCGTCCCGCTCGGCTTCCCGGGCCCCGCCGCGCTGGTCACCGCCGTCCTGGTCCTGCTGACCGCCGGTTTCCTCACGTTCACCGCGGCCTTCTCCGTCTGGCTGCTCGACGCCGTCTACGAACTCGACGCGGCCCGCGAGACCCGCGCCCGGCTCGCCGTCGCCGAGGAACGGCTGCGCTTCGGCCGTGATCTGCACGACGTGATGGGCCGCAACCTCGCGGTGATCGCCCTCAAGAGCGAGCTCGCGGTGCAGCTCGCCAGGCGCGGGCGCCCCGAGGCCGTGGACCAGATGACCGAGGTACAGCGGATCGCCCAGGAGTCGCAACGGGAGGTACGGGAGGTCGTACGGGGGTACCGCGATGCCGACCTGGCCAACGAACTGGCCGGAGCCCAGGGCGTGTTGACCGCCGCCGGCATCGACTGCGCCATCACCGGCAGCGCCGCGGAGCTGCCGGCGCAGGTGCAGTCGGCGCTGGGCTGGGTCGTCCGGGAGGCCACCACGAACGTGCTGCGGCACGGGGACGCCAGAAGATGCGCGCTGACCCTGCGGGTGGCCGAGGACCGGGTGACGCTCACCGTCGAGAACGACGGGGTGCCGGAAGGCGGCGGGCCGGGCCCCGGGCCGGACGGGAACTCCGGGGAGCGGCGAGGGACCGGGCTCGTGGGGCTGCGGGAGCGGCTGGGGGTGGTGGACGGGGTGCTGCGGGCCGACGCGAGCGGCGGAATGTTCCGCCTCGCGGCCGAGGTGCCTCTGCCGGTCTCCCCCGACCGGGACGGCCCAGGAGGCGGGACCGTGGACGAGCCCGCGGACGTACACCGGGCCGACGGCGCAAACAGCGCCCAGGACAGAGGCAGGGGCAGAGGCATGGACAGCGGCACGGGCAAGGGCGGGACCGGGGGCGGCGACCCGGGCACGGAGACCGGCACGTCGTCGGCAGCCTTCCCGCACCAGGTGAGAGAGGCCAGGCCATGACGTCCGGAGCGTCCGGGGAGACCGGAGCGACCGAAGCCACCGAAGCGTCCGGGGCGAGCGGGCTGTCGGCGGCCGGGCGTCCCGTACGGCTGCTGCTCGCCGACGACGAGCATCTGATCCGGGGAGCACTGGCCGCGCTGCTCGGGCTGGAGGACGACCTGGTCGTGGTGGCCGAGGCGGCGACCGGGCCGGAGGCGCTGGCGATGGCACGGGCGCATGTGCCCGATGTCGCCGTACTGGATCTCCAGATGCCGGGGGCGGACGGTGTGAGCGTGGCCACATCCCTACGGGCCGAACTGCCGGGCTGCCAGGTGCTCATCGTGACGAGTCACGGACGGCCGGGGCATCTGAAGCGGGCGCTCGCGGCGGGTGTGCGCGGGTTCGTCCCGAAGACCGTGAGCGCGCGGCGGCTCGCGGAGATCATCCGTACCGTGCACGCGGGAAACCGTTATGTGGACCCGGAGTTGGCGGCGGACGCGATCTCCGCCGGGGACTCACCGCTGACCGCTCGCGAGGCGGAGGTGCTCGAATTCGCCGCCGACGGGGCACCCGTGGCGGAGATCGCGGAACGGGCCGCGCTGTCCCAGGGGACCGTACGGAACTATCTGTCGTCGGCCGCGTCCAAGCTGGGCGCGGAGAATCGGCATGCCGCGGTGCGTCTCGCACGGGAGCGAGGTTGGGTATAGTGGCTGTCGCGCCACGGCGCATGCGGACGTAGCTCAGTTGGTAGAGCGCAACCTTGCCAAGGTTGAGGTCGCCAGTTCGAACCTGGTCGTCCGCTCCAGTAAAGAAGCCCCCGGCCTGTGGTCGGGGGCTTCTTCGTGTGCTCCGGCCCGCTGCCGGGCCCGGCGGATGGCCGGGCCCGGTGCGAGGTCGGGGCCCGGTAGGCCGGGCCCGTGGTGAGGTCAGGTCCAGCTGACGCCGGTCAGGCGCTCGTACGCCTCGATGTACTTGGCGCGGGTGGCCGCCACGACGTGCTCGGGCAGGGCCGGCGGCGGCTGCTCGCTCCTGCGGTCCCAGCCCGACTCCGCGGAGGTCAGCCAGTCGCGGACGTACTGCTTGTCGAAGGACGGCTGGGCGTGGCCCGGCTCCCAGACGTCGGCGGGCCAGAAACGCGAGGAGTCCGGGGTCAGCACCTCGTCGGCGAGGACGAGCGTCTCGCCCTCGTAGCCGAACTCGAACTTGGTGTCCGCGAGGATGATGCCCCGGTCGCGCGCGATGTCGCGGGCACGGCCGTAGACGGCGAGGGTCGCCTGGCGCAGCTCGGCGGCGGTGTCGGCGCCGACCTGGCGGGCGACCTCCTCGTACGACACGTTCTCGTCGTGCTCGCCGACCGCGGCCTTGGTGGCCGGGGTGAAGATCGGCGCGGGGAGTTCCGAGCCGTCGACGAGACCCTCGGGGAGCGCGAGGCCGCAGACCGTGCGGGACTCGTTGTACTCGACGAGGCCCGAGCCGGTCAGATAGCCGCGGGCGACGCACTCGACGGGCGCCATCCGCAGGGACTTGCAGATCAGGGTGCGGCCGGCCCAGTCGGCCGGGGCGCCCGGCGGGAGTTCGGTGCTCAGCACGTGGTTGGGCGCCAGCTCGGCGAGCTGGTCGAACCACCACAGGGAGAGCTGGGTGAGTGTGCGGCCCTTGTCGGGGATCTCGGTGGGGAGAACCCAGTCGTAGGCGGAGATGCGGTCGCTGGCGACCATCACGAGGTCGCCCGCCTCGTTCTGGTACAGATCGCGCACCTTGCCGGTGTGCAGATGCACCAGACCCGGCACCTGAAGGGGCTCGGGCTTTTCGACGAATCCGGACACGGTTCCTCCCCGTGGTTATGTCCAACTGCCTCGATTCTCCCGTATGGGGCGAGCGGGTTCGGACAGGGGGCGCCATGTGCGGGTGCGGGTGTCCGCGCCGCGGGTGTGCCACGGGGCGCCCGGCGGGGCTTCCTCGGTCGTGTCTCAGTCGTGTTTGCAGATGCGGTCGAGGAGATTGGCGGTCGCCCGCTGGATACGGGGGTCCACGTGGCCGGGGCGGTCGAGGGCCGGGGACCACGCGAACGTCCCGGACGCGAAGACCAGCGCGCCGGACGGGGCCCGGTAGAGCGAGGTCTCCTGATGGCGCAGGACTCCCTCGCTGTCCGGGTACGGGGAGTGCGCGAGGAGGATGCGGTCCTGGTGCTCCGGCAGTGGCGTGCGCGGGAAGTAACGGTCCGCCTCACCGGCGACCATGCCCTCCACCTCGTCGCCGTCGTGCGCGCCGGTCGCCTCCCACAGCCAGTGGTCGGCGTTGCGGACGATCAGCGGCTGCGGCTCGGGGACGCGTCCCGCGTACTGGATGCCGATGAGCTGCTGCTCCGGGCGGTCGATCTCCCGCCAGAGGGCGGGCTTGCCCGGACCCCGGCGTTTCCGGCAGGTCAGCAGCCGGTCGGCGACGCCCGACGGGGAAGGGCCCAGCTCCACCTGCCAGTACATGGTGTTGGCGGAGAGGAAGACGAGCGAGGTGCCGTGCTCGCGGGCGAGTTCCGTGGTGCGGCGCATCTGCGGCGACCAGTACTCGTCGTGGCCCGGGAAGACCAGGCCCCGGTAGCGGGTGGGGTCGACGCGGCCGGCGTGCAGGTCGCGGGCGTCGGCGTAGGCGAGGTCGTAACCGTAGCGCTCGGCCCAGCGGATGAAGTCGTAGGCGTGGCCCACATGGAGGGGGAGGCCCGCGCCCGCGTAGGGGCGGTCGAACGAGACGGTCGTCGCGGCGTCGGCCTCGCCGAGCAGCCGGCCGTTCTCGTCCCACGCGTGGTAGAGGCTGGCGCCGGTGTGACCGTCCTCCGGGTACAGGTTGTACGCCTGCCAGGTGATGTCGGGGAGCAGCAGGAGCAGATCGGCGGTCTGGTGGTTGCGGACCGTGAAGGGGACGTGGGAGCGGTAGCCGTCGACGGTGGTGAGGACGGCGACGTAGGCGCCGATGCTCCAGTAGGACGGGATCTGCAGCCGCCAGGAGAGCCACCAGTGATGGCAGGAGACGGTGCGATCGGCGGTGAGCGGCGACGGCTGGACGATGCCGGAGAGCCGCGGACTCGTGGTGATCTTGCTGGCGCCGTCGCCGCCGTAGTGGCCGATGCGGTAGATGTCGACGCTGAACTCCTGCGGCGGGTCGACCGTGACGTGGAAGTCGATGGACTCGCCGGGGGCGGCGGCACCCGTGGTGGTGAAGCCCTTGATCTGGCGGTGGACGTCGTCGGCCGAGCGGGGGCCTCCGGGGCCCGTGCGGGCGCGGGTGCCGGAGCGCGGGGACGGGATCCGGGAGGCGCCGCTCGCCTGCTGGGGTGCCTGGGGCGCGTCGGTGTCCAGGTACCAGGGGACGACATGGCCCGTGTCGTCGAAATAGGTCTCGCTGCCGCGGAGCCAGGGAACGGGTCCCTGGCCGAAGGGGTCCGTGACGGCGTGCGCGAGTGCTCCCGACTCCCAGCGGCGGATCTGCTCCGATCCCATGTCCGCTCCCCTCCCTCGTCCCCCGTCGTACTGGTAAGCCCTTGCGCCGTGCGCGATCGGTCCCAGCACATCACATTACGCACGCAGTCCGTCACCGTTCGTCGCGAATTGGCGGGAGTGGAACGGACGGCTCCGGCTGGGCCGTTGTGGCCTCGGACAGTGGGGGGCGGCAGGCGGTAGGTCGTCAGACCAGGCGGACCGGTTTCTCCGGGCGGACTCCGAGATGGCGGAGCCAGTCCCGCAGGGGCGTGGGGTCCCCGGTCTCTATCAGGGTGAGGACACGGGGGCCGAGGTCGGTGGCTCGTTCACCCGCGACGAGGAGGGACGGTCCGTCCAGCCAGTCGAGTCCGGGAGCGGCCCCGGCGGTGTCCATCGCGGAGCAGCAGACCATCGCCGTGACATGGTCGGCAAGCAGCTCGCGACCGGTCCGGGGCGGCTGGAGGGGGAACAGCGGAAGCATCCGGTCGTCCCAGAGGGCGTGGTCGGGGCCCTGCTGTTCGGCACCCCCCGCGGGGCGGGGCGCCGCCGGGGCGGACGCCTCCTCGCGGGCCAGTTCCGCGGTGAGCCCGGCGGCGAGGGCGGCCGACCGCTCGTTCCCCACGGCGAGGTCGGGATCGTCGCTCTCGGCGATCCCCATCTCTCCGTACACGTCCGTGCGATGGGCCGCGAGGGCGGCGCGCGGGTCCGGATCAGGGGCGGGAGCGGCCGACCGCGCCGTGGACAGGTGGTCCATCACGCGCGCCAGAGTCGGTCCGTCCGCCTCGGGCAGCGCCGGGTCCGCGGGATGCCGGACACCGAGCGTGTCCAGCACGCGGTGCAGGCGGGCCGCGTCGGTACGCCACTTGCGGTCGACGACCTCGTCCGGATAGTCCTGCCAGTCGACCGGTGCCCAGTCGGGGCCGGCCTCGGCGGGACCGCCGTGGAAGAGCCGGGCGGCGAGCAGCGAGGCGGCCTCGTCCACCGTGCCGGGCTCTTCGAGCAGGTCGCAGGCGGGGCGCTCGCCGAGACGGGAGGTGAAGCCCTCGGCCAGGCGGTCGCGGCGGGACAGCTCGGTCAGCGCGGCGACGACGCCCACGTCCAGCCGGGAGGGCCAGCGGCCCATCCGCCAGGCGGGCAGCGCGACGCGGGTCAGCAGACGGTCCCAGCCCGCGTACGCCAGGCCCACCTGCTCCTGGGCGACGATCCGCACGCCGTAGTCCACAGCCTGTGCGCGCTCGGCCGCGGCGGCGGCCACGCCCCGCTCCATCTCGGCCGCGTGATCCCGGCAGCCGCGCAGCAGGAGACGGGTCACCCAGCCCACCCCGGCCAGGACCGTGCGGGACAGCGGGCCGCGGCCGGGTGCCGAGGCCACGGCCACGGCCGCGTCCAGGCCGCGGACGAAACGGCGGGCCGCGGCTATGTCCGGGTGCGCGGACGGGCCCGTACCGGCGACGACCGGGGCGAGGACCGCCCGCAGCTCGCCGACCCGCATCCACCACAGGAAGGGGGAACCGATGACCAGGACGGGGGCCGCGAAGGCCCGGCGGGCGCGGTTCGTCAGCACGGGGACCGGGCGGCCCCCGGGCGGGCTTCCGCGGCGGCCGTCCGCGCTCTGCGGCTCGTGCCCGCCGCCCGACGAGAACCGGCCGTGCGCCCGGTGGGTGCGGTCCTCCAGCCAGCTGTCGCAGTCCGGGGTGAGCGCTATCGCCGAGGGGGCCGGAACGTCGAGGCGGTCGGCCAGGTCACGGACCATCCGGTAGAGATCGGGGGCCGATTCCTCGGAGATCGGGACGGTGGGGCTCATCGCGGGCCTGGCGCGGGCCACGACGAGCGCGATGCCCACCGCCGCGAGCAGGACGAGAACGGCGAGGACCGTCACGATCCACCGCGCGATCTCCCAGGGCCTGCCCGTGACGCGGCCGGTGGAGCCGCCGACGAGCAGCACGACGGCCGCGGCCGCGGGCAGCAGGGCGACGGCCAGCGCCCTGCTGCGGACGCGCAGCACAGCGAGCGCCCGGGAGCGCGCTGTCTGCGCGCCCGCCTCCACACCCATACCGGTCACGACCGGACGTCACCCCCTATTGTCCGCCGGGCCCCGGCCTTGTCGCTGCCGGTGCCGACGGATGCCCTGGCGTTGGTCACTCCCCCACTGTGGCACCCGCCGCCGACATCGCAATGCCGGTGGGCCAAGTGCCGGAATGCTTTCGCCGCACCCTAGTTGGGGCCCCGGCCCTCGTCAGCCGGATACGGCATCGCTCACCCGATGGAATGGCTCTGGGGAAAGGTGGATGACGGTGGACCCTGGACGGCCCCCCGGTTCCGTACGGAGATCCGCTGATCGAGGGGGTCGGGCGCAACGCGACAAAGCCCCGGATTCCGTACGGAATCCGGGGCCCGGTGCTGCCGTGACGACCCGGGGCTATGCCTCGGCCGCTTCCGCGGCCGCCTTCGCCGCGATGTCCGTGCGGTGCTGGGAGCCGTCGAGACCGATGCGGGCGACCGCCGCGTAGGCGCGCTCGCGGGCCTCGGTGAGGCCGGATCCGGTCGCCGTGACGGACAGCACGCGACCGCCCGCGCTGACCACCGCGCCGCCCTCGTGCCGGGTGCCGGCGTGCAGGACGTACGCGTGCGGGGCGTCCTTCGCGGCCACCTCGTCGAGCCCGGTGATCGGGTCGCCGGTGCGCGGGGTGTCCGGGTAGTTGTGCGAGGCCACGACCACGGTGACCGCCGCGTTCTCGCTCCAGCGCAGCGGTTCGAGATCGGCGAGGGTGGCGTTCGCGGACGCCAGCAGGACACCGGCGAGCGGGGTCTTCAGCCGGGCGAGGACCACCTGGGTCTCGGGGTCGCCGAAGCGGGCGTTGAACTCGATGACCCGCACACCGCGGCTGGTGATCGCCAGACCGGCGTAGAGCAGTCCGGAGAACGGTGTGCCGCGGCGGCGCAGTTCGTCGACGGTCGGCTGGAGGACGCTCTCCATGACCTCCTCGACGAGCTTCGGGTCCGCCCAGGGCAGCGGCGAGTACGCGCCCATGCCGCCGGTGTTCGGGCCCTCGTCGCCGTCCAGCGCGCGCTTGAAGTCCTGGGCGGGCTGGAGCGGGACGACCGTCGTGCCGTCGGTGATCGCGAAGAGGGAGACCTCGGGGCCGTCGAGGAACTCCTCGATGACGACGCGGTCGCAGGCGTTGGCGTGCGCGCGCGCCGCTTCGAGGTCGTCGGTCACGACGACGCCCTTGCCGGCCGCCAGGCCGTCGTCCTTGACGACGTACGGCGCCCCGAAGGCGTCGAGCGCCTCCTCGACCTCCTCCGGCGTCGCGCAGACGTAGGAGCGCGCCGTGGGGACGCCGGCACCCGCCATCACGTCCTTCGCGAACGCCTTGGAGCCCTCCAGCCGCGCGGCCTCCCCGGAGGGGCCGAAGCAGGGGATGCCCGCCGCGCGCACGGCGTCGGCGACACCGGCGACCAGCGGGGCCTCCGGGCCCACGATCACCAGCTCGGCGCCGAGCTCCGTGGCCAGCGCGGCCACGGCGGCGCCGTCGAGGGCGTCGACCGCGTGCAGTTCCGCCACCTCCGCGATCCCGGCGTTCCCGGGAGCGCAGTACAGGGCGGTGACGTCGGGGTCGAGGGACAGGGAGCGGCACAGGGCGTGTTCGCGGGCGCCGCCACCGATGACAAGGACCTTCACGGGGGTCAGCCTAGCCGCCGCACGAGGGTGCCCTTGTGGGGGCTTCCGAAGCGGGCGCGGTACGGCGCTGGTGCGATCCTCCAAGAAACGGGGTGCCCGGTGTGCCGCGAGGCGGTGTCCGGACCCCCGTCCCTCACTCGTTCGAGAACTCCTCGACCACCGTGGCCCCGAGCTCGCGGACGATCAGCTCGTGGCCGGAGAGCGCGGACTCGTCCAGGTCGGGGTCGTCGTCCTCCGGGGTGTCGTCCTCCGGGGCGACCGGCGGCGGTTCGTGGGCCGGGGCCGTGGCGGACATGTTCTGGCCCTGGACACGGCCCGCGGACGGGCCGGACTGGGGGGCCGGGGGTCTCGGGGCCGGGGCGGACGGCTGCTGGGGCGCGGGGCTCCGGCCGGCCGGAGCCCCGCCGTAACCGCCTCCACCGCCGCCTCCGCCGGTGGCGCCACCGCCGTAGCCGCTGCCTCCGCCGCCGTAACCGCCCCCACCGCCGAAGCCCGAGCCCCCCGGAGCGGCCGGCGGGGCCGAACCGCCCGAGGCGTCCACGATCGCCTCGACCTTCCACTGCACGTTGAACTGCTCCGCGAGCGCCTGCCGCAGCACGTCCTCGCTGCCGCTGCTCGCGAAGTTGTCACGGGCCCCGGCGTTGATGAAGCCGATCTGCAGGGTCGTGCCGTCGAAGGCCGTGACCTGCGCGTTCTGGCTCAGCAGGATCCAGGTGAAGCGGCGGCGGTTCTTCACCGCCTCCAGGATGTTCGGCCACAGCACGCGGGGGTCGGGGCCACCCGCTGCCGGTGGCACCGCAGGGACGGGAGCCTGGGGCGCTCCGTACCCGGCGGCGGGAGGAGCCGGGGTGGCGGCGGGGACCGGGGCGGACTGCGGCGGAGCCTGTCCGCCGCCCGCGGGCGTCGCCGTGGGCCAGCCGCCGGGGCGGCGGCCGCTGCCCGCGGCCGTCGCGGTGGGCCAGGCACCGGGCGCCGCGCCCGCGGGCGCGGCGGGTGTTCCGGCCGGGGCCGCGGGCTGCTCGGGCGCCGAGGGCGCGTACCCGGGCGCGCCCGGTCCACCGGCGGGGGCAGCGCCTGTGGGGGCCGGGGCGGTCACGGCGGTCGCGGGCGCCACCGGCGCGACGGGGGCGGAGATCCTGGGTGCCACCCCCGGCGCGGCCCCGGCACCCTCACCGGCACCGTCCTGTCCCGCTCCCCGGGCCGCGGCACGGGCCGCCGCGGGGCCGCCTCCGGCAGGACCCACCGGGCCGGCGGCCTGCGGGACCGGCGCCGCGCCGTGCGCCTCGGGTCCCGGCACATAGCCCATGGCGGGCGCGGCCTGGCCACCCGAGAAGTTCACCCCGCGCTCGATGCGGTCGAGCCGGGCCATGACGGACCGCTCGTCCCCGTAGGCGGCGGGCAGCAGCACGCGCGCGCAGATCAGTTCGAGCTGGAGGCGCGGCGAGGTGGCACCGCGCATCTCCGTCAGCCCGTCGTTGACGAGGTCGGCGGCGCGGCTCAGCTCGGCGGCGCCGAACACCCCGGCCTGCGCCTGCATCCGCTCCACCACGTTGACCGGAGCGTCGATGAGCCCCTTCTCCGCCGCGTCCGGAACGGCCGCCAGGATGACCAGGTCCCGCAGCCGCTCCAGCAGGTCCGCGACGAAGCGCCGCGGGTCGTTGCCGCCTTCGATGACGGTGTCCACCACTTCGAAGGCGGCGGCGCCGTCCCCCGCCGCGAACGCCTCGACGACGGCGTCCAGCAGCGAGCCGTCGGTGTACCCGAGCAGCGAGGTCGCCATGGCGTACGTCACACCCGCGTCGGCGGCACCGGCGAGCAGCTGGTCCATCACGGACATGGAGTCACGCACGGAGCCCGCGCCCGCCCGTACGACGAGAGGAAGCACGCCGTCCGCGACGGGAATGCCCTCCTGCCCGCAGACCTCGCCCAGATATTCGCGCAGGGTCCCGGGCGGCACCAGCCGGAACGGGTAGTGGTGGGTCCGCGAGCGGATCGTCCCGATGACCTTCTCGGGCTCGGTCGTGGCGAAGATGAACTTGAGGTGCTCCGGGGGTTCCTCGACGACCTTCAGCAGCGCGTTGAAACCGGCCGGCGTGACCATGTGGGCCTCGTCGATGATGTAGATCTTGTACCGGCTGCTCGCGGGCCCGAAGAAGGCCTTTTCCCGCAGGTCACGGGCGTCGTCCACACCACCGTGCGAAGCCGCGTCGATCTCGATGACGTCGATGGAGCCCCGGCCGTTGCGGGCGAGGTCCTGGCAGGACTGACACACCCCGCACGGCGTCGGTGTGGGCCCCTGCTCACAGTTCAGACAGCGGGCCAGGATGCGCGCGCTCGTGGTCTTTCCGCACCCGCGCGGACCGCTGAACAGGTACGCGTGATTGACCCGGTTGTTCCGCAGCGCCTGCTGCAACGGGTCGGTGACATGCTCCTGCCCGATGACCTCGGCGAACGACTCCGGGCGATAGCGGCGGTACAGCGCGAGAGACGACACGTCTACGAGGTTATAGGCGCCCACTGACAACACGGACCGTCCGGAGCGCATCACCGGCCCGACCCCGGCGGCATCCGCTCCCCGCCCGCCCCGACAGCCGTCGGGCGGCGCTGGACGGCGGCCCCGGAAACGCAAGCGCCCCCCACGCACCCGCCAGAGCCAACCTACCCTTGCTGCCTTCCGGCCCTGGGGGAGTTCAGTCAGATAGCGCCACGTGAGGGGCTCCGCAAAGAGTACAGGATGCCGGGGGTGGGGAACGAGTTCGCGAGCACTCCTCAACGTCTTGTATTGTTTGCCCCGGAGGATTCGCCTAGTGGCCTAGGGCGCACGCTTGGAAAGCGTGTTGGGGGCAACCCCTCACGAGTTCGAATCTCGTATCCTCCGCCAGTGCCTCACCGGGCACGATGTCGAAGGGCCCCACCGCAAGGTGGGGCCCTTCTTCGTTGTCCGACCCGGTTTCCGTGGTCGCGCGCCGGATGGAACTCGCTTGGGCGCGACCTCAAGGCCGACGAGTGGCCCCTCGTCGAGAGGCAGCTCGTCTCCCTGCTCATGCTCGTGCCGGTGATTCCGAAGGACCTGCGGGCCGCGACGTTCGAGGCGGTGTTCGCGCCTCGGACGTACGAGTTCCTCGGGTACCAGCCCCGCCCGCGCTCCACTCCGCCGGGCGCGCTCCCGGCTCCGTTCACCCCGGCTCAGTCGATCTTCACGGTCTTCGAGACGGTGACCTGGTCGATGTCGGTGGTGCGGATCGTGGCCTTGATCGTCCAGGTGCCGGGGATCGGGAGGGTCAGGCCGTCCGATGTCCAGTAGCCGCCCTTGTCGGTGACCTCGGCGTCGATCGGGCCGACCTTCTGGGATTCCAGGGTGAAGGTGAGGCGCACTTCGGGGACGGTCGCGAGGCCGCCGTCGGGGCCGATGATCACGGCCTGCACGGAGTTCTCGCCCACCCGGCCGGGCGACAGTTCGATCTGGACCTTGCCGTGGCCGCCCGGGGTGCCGACGTCGAAGGGGACCAGCGTCGTCGTCGAGGCCGGCCGGTTCACGGCCGCGACGGCGGCGGCGGACTCCGTGGCGGCCCGGCCCGGCTGGGTCCCGGTCAGCATGGTCGTGATCACCAGCACCAGGATGCCGATGGTGACCTCGGCGAGCACCGAGCGGCGCAGGCCCCGGTGGTACGCGGTGTCCCCCGGACCACCACCCGTCGGCCCACCGGCCTTCGCACCGCCCGCCTTCGCACCGTCAGCCGACGGCTCGTCCGCCTTCGACCCGGCTTCCTTCGACCCGGCTTCCTTCTGGCTGTCTGTCGTCGGGATCTCTGCCGTCGGGCCGCCTTCGCCGGCGTCCCCCTGAGGTGTCCCGTCCTCGCCTCCGTGCCGCTCGCCCACCCGGCCGGTGACCGCGACCCGGTCCGCCGGGGCCCCGGCCGGCACCGCGACCGCGACCTGCGTCCGCCCGGCGGGGACGGTGGCGGACGGCTCCGCCGTCGCGAGCCGGGCCGTCCAGCGCCGCGAGAGGAAGGCTCCCGCCAGCAGGAGGGTCACCAGGGCGAGCTTGACGACCAGGAGCCTGCCGTACGACGTCGTGGTCAGGGCGTCCCAGGAGCCGAGGCCGCGCCAGGACTGGTAGACGCCGGTGATCGCGAGGACGGCGACCGACGTGAGGGCGAGACGGGAGAAGCGGGTGACGACGGCCGGGGGGACCGGCTCGGCGGGGCGGTGGAGGGCGGTCAGCAGGGCGGCCAGACCGCCGAGCCACACCGCCATGGCGAGCAGGTGCAGCACGGAGGAGACCATCGCCACGGGAACCTGGATCCCGGCGGAGGCGTGTTCGGCGGCGGCCCAGGTGACCGCGAGGGCCAGCGCGAACAGCCCGCCGAGGACGCCGGGAACGCCGACACCGCGGCCTGGCTCCCGGGCCCCCGCCGACGCGCGCAGGGGCATGAAGGCCACCGCGGCGAGCAGTGCCAGCCGCACCACCAGGATGACGCCGGACCGGCCCGTCAGGGTCTCGCTCAGGCTCGTCGGGTCGAGGACGTCCGCGACGCCGGTGCCGCGCTCGTAGGGGCCGCGCAGCAGGAGCAGCGCGAACGTGGAGCCGAGCAGGGTCCACCAGCCGGTCACCAGCAGCCGCCGTACGGAGCCCGGGTAGCCGCAGGCCAGGACGAACGTGACCGCGCCGATGAGCAGCGCGAGCCCGCTGTAGGCGGCGTAGCGGGCGATGTCGTAGAGGGCGGCGGAGGCGGGATTCCCCCCGGTGGGCGGCGGGGGCGCGGCGGTCGGGGACGGCTTGCCGATGGAGAAGGTGAAGGCCCCGGAGACGGGGTGGCTGTCCGCCGAGACGACCCGCCAGGCCACCGTGAACGTGCCGGTGCCCAGGCCGCGCGGCAGCGTGACGGTGGCGGTGTCGGACCGGCCGTCCGCGTGCCCCGGGGCGCCGGTGTGGACGCGCCGGTTCTCCGGGGTGAGCACGCGGAAGGAGTCGTCGAGCAGTCCGATCGACTCGCTGAACGTCAGGGTCACCTGGCGGGGTGCCGACTTCACCACGCTGCCGTCCTGCGGGTCGGTGCTCGTCAGCGCGGCGTGGGCGGACGCGGCGCCCACGCCCCCGAAGAGCACGAGCACCAGGACACTGCCCAACAGGGCCAGGGCCCGTGCGCCGAGCCGCCGCCGGTCTCGCTGCCAGCTTCCGTTCACACGCCGTCTCCGTATCCGCATGTGCAGAGTCTCGGTTACGTACGGACGGCGGCCGCGTCCGGCTCACCTCGGCGGCGTCGGACCCTTCTCGAAGGCCTCGCGCGTGAGGAAGGCGAGCTTGGCGTGCTTCTCGGGAAGGCGGACCTCGGGCAGGTCGATGCCGGGGAGCACGATGTCGCCGGCGGGGACGAAACCCTGCCGGGTCAGCCGGGCGATGGCCCTGGCGTTGCGGGCGTCGGGTTCGACGACGGCCCGCCGCCGGTCCAGGCCGGTCAGCGCGTACGCCAGGAACGCCGTCAGCAGGGTGGAGGACCAGCCCGGCCGCTCGGCGCCGCCGGGTGCGGGAGGTCCGATGAACAGGTGGACGCCGATGTCGCCGGGCCGGACCTCGTAGCACTCGCAGACCCGGTCGGCCTCGGGCTCGTACGTCTGGAAGAGCGCGGCGGGTGCGCCGTCCTTGACCGCGAGGAAGGCGTGGTGGGTGTCGAGCGAGTCGAGGTGGAGATAGGTCTCCAGCACCTGCCGCTTGGTGAACCCGGTCATGCCCCAGTATTCGGCCCGCTCCTCGGTGACCCAGGCGTGCAGGACGTCGAGGTCGGCGTGCGGGTCGACGGGCAGCACCCGGACCGTGCCGAATCCGTCGAACCGCTGCTCGTGGACGGCCTCGCGGGCGCCGGCGTACGTCTCAGTCGTCATCGCTCTCCTTGGTCAGCTTGTTCCAGTCGGTGGTCACCGGGGCGAGATCTCCCTTGAGCCACAAGGGGAGTTGATCGCGGTGGTGGGCCGCGCCGGGGACGCCGTCGGCTCCGAAGGGCACCACCCAGAGGCTGTTGTCGCGGTCGGCGAGGTCCCAGACGTACCGGGCGGCCGATCCGCGGGCGCTCAGGTCGGTCAGTCCGGGCACCGACGAGGTGGACAGGACGCAGTCGTTGTCGCCGGACAGGGCCGGTTCGTCGTACGCGGCGCCGGTGAGCGCCCTCCAGGGCGCGAGGCGATGGGTGTCGCCCCAGGTGCCCGGCGCGGGCCGGGCGGCCACCTCCTCGACGGCCGCGCGCACCACGTCGTCGCGGTCGATGCCGTACAACTCCGGTGTCGTCAGCAGGTTTTCGAGGGCGAAGGCGACGCGGGGGACGAGAGCGAGCCAGGGCAGGAAGACCGCCGGACGGGCGGGCGGCTCGGCCAGCACGGCGAGGGCGGGGTGGGCCGCGAGCCGTCGTACGACCGCGCCGCGCACCTGCGCGTACAGCGCCGCCGTGCGGCTGCCGGCGTCCATGTGCCGGTCCCAGCGCAGGAGTTGCTCCCTGAGCCCGGCGGCGGCGCCGGAGAGTGCCAGCGTGGGCAACCGGTCCAGCAGGGCGGCGGCGGAGGCGAGCCGGGTGTCCATGTGGATGGCCGGCATGTCCCGCGCCGACCACTTCGCGCCCGCGTCGAGCAGTTGGCGGATGCGGGCGGCGCGGTGGGGCGGCGCGAACTCGACGCCGAGCGGGGCCGCGGGGCCGCGCTGGTTCGCCATCACGGCGAGACCGTCCTCGACCGGGCCGTACGGCATCTCGTGCCAGCCGGTCCACGCGTGCCCGGCCTCCCAGGCGGGCACGACCCTGGTGCGGCCGGCCGTGCCGCGGACCGGGACCCGGCCCGCGACGCGGTGCAGCGTTCCGCCCTCCGTGTCGGCGGCCTGGACGACGTTCACCGGCTCGGCCCAGACGTCGAACGCCCGGTCCACGTCGGCGACCCGGCGGGCGCGCAGCAGCGGGAGGAGCGCGCCGAAGCCGAGGTCGCGGGTCACGCGGGGCGGGTAGCGCAGGCTGATGGACTCCTCCGCTCCGGCGCCCCCGATCACCACGGGCCCGCGCGCCGTCTCGATCACCTCGACCTCGACGGGTTCACCGCCGGCCACCTCGACGCGCTCCACGTGCCGTTCCACTGGCCGCCACACGCCGTCGGGATCGAGGACCTCGACCACCCCGGTGCCTCCGGCGCCCCGCGCGTCCCCGGCGTCTCCCGCGTCCACGAGTCGCAGCCGCTCCCGGTAGAGGTCCTGGTAGTCGGCCATCGCGTTGGTGATCGCCCAGGCGACGGTTCCGGTGTGGGCGAAGTGCGCGATGCCCGGGACACCGGGGACGGCGAGGCCGACGACGTCGAACTCCGGGCAGGAGAGACGGATCTGCTGGTAGACACCGGGGTCCTCGATGAAGCGGTGCGGGTCACCGGCGATCAACGCCCGCCCCGTGGCGGTGCGTTCGCCGCCGACCAGCCAGCCGTTGCTCCCGGCCGTGCCCGGCCCGTCCATGGCGAACAGGCCGACCGCGTCCGCGCCCAGCCGTCGTACGACCTCCTCGCGCCACAGTTTGGCGGGGAACCCGGCGAACAGGATGTGCGTGCCGAGCCAGACACCCAGCGGGCTCCAGGGTTCCCAGCGCCCCGGAGCGAGGCCGCTCTCCGCGAACTCGGGTGCGCGGGCGGCCCCTTCGGGCAGTCCGTCGTTGATCCCGTCGACGTAGGCGACGACCCACGCGGCCGTCTCGGGGTCCCGCTCCGTCAGGACCTCGAAGCAGCGTCGCGCGGTGTCGTCGAGGCGGGCCCGGCGCGCGAACCGGTCCCAGTCGACGGACTCCGCGCCGAGGAACGCGGCCGAGGTGCCCTGGGAGCGGTGCCGCTCGACCTCTAGCTGCCAGGCCCGGTCCCGGGCGGTGACCCGGCCCTGGGCGCGGGCGAGTTCCAGGGCGCTGCCGGCGCGCAGATGCGGGATGCCCCAGGTGTCACGGAAGATCTCGGCGGTCACGGTCCATCCCCACTCATGTCAGGTTAGGCTAACCTAATTTATATCCTCCGAGGCGGTGGACCGAAGTGGCGAGCCGCGAACCCGGGTGGTCACGACCGAGCGTGCCGCCCCCGCACGCGGGATCATCGGTCCATGGACGTCACGCTTCACCTCGCCCAGCAGCCCGAGGCCGACGAACTGCTCGGCCGCAGTCCGCTCGCCGCCCTGGTCGGCATGCTGCTGGACCAGCAGGTGCCGATGGAATGGGCCTTCGCGGGGCCGTACACGATCGCCCGGCGCATGGGGGCGGACGATCTCGACGCGCAGGAGATCGCCTCGTACGACCCGGAGAGGTTCGCCGCGCTGCTCTCCGAGAAGCCGGCCGTGCACCGCTATCCCGGCTCGATGGGCAAGCGCATCCATCAGCTCTGCCAGTACCTCGTCGAGCACTACGACGGAGACGCCGCCGCCGTCTGGAAGGACGCCGCGACCGGCGAGGAACTTCTCCGCCGTCTCAAGGAACTCCCCGGTTTCGGGCCGCAGAAGGCCCAGATCTTCCTGGCCCTCCTCGGCAAGCAGCTCGGCGTCCGCCCCAAGGGCTGGCGCGAGGCGGCGGGCTCCTACGGCGAGGCGAAGTCCTTCCGCTCGGTCGCCGACATCACCGGCCCGGAGTCCCTCGCCAAGGTCCGCGCCCACAAACAGGAGATGAAGGCGGCCGCGAAGGCCGCCGGGAAGTAGCCGGGGGCCGGACGACCGGCGTCCCGCCCGTTCCGGGCAGGGGCGCCCCCACCGGCCCCCGGCCTGCGCTCCTCACGCTCCGGGGAGGCACGCCATCAGCGTCGCCTGCGTGCCGTGCCGAAGACCGACCGGGTAATCTCCCGCCCGATCTGTGTGCCCACGGAGCGGGCCAGCGACTTGAACAGCCCGCTGCCGACGACCTGTTCGACGACGGAGGCATCCTCCTCGGGCCGGGTCCGGCCGCCGGAGCGGGCGGCTTCCGGCCCACCCCGCGATGGCGAGGACGGGGAAGGCCGCGCGGACGGCGCGGACGGCGAAGGCGACGAGGAACCGGAGGCCGCTGCCACCTTCTCGTACGCCGACTCCCGGTCCACCGCACGCGCGTACCGCTCGTACAACGGCGAGTCCCGCACCGCCCGGTCGAGCGCCTCCGCCGACACCGGCCCCATCAACGACCGCGGGGCACGCAGCCGGGTCACCGCGACCGGCGTCGGAGCGCCCCTCTCGCTCAGCACGGTGACGACGGCCTCTCCGGTGCCGAGACCCATGAGGACCTCTTCGAGGTCGTACGGAGAGTCGGGGAAGGTCTTCACGGTGGCCTTCAGCGCCTTCTGGTCGTCCGGGGTGAAGGCGCGCAGCGCGTGCTGGACCCGGTTGCCGAGCTGGGCGAGGACGTCCGCGGGCACGTCCTTCGGCGTCTGCGTCACAAAGAAGACGCCGACCCCTTTCGAGCGAATGAGCCGGACGGTCCGGGTGATCGAGTCCAGGAACGCCTTCGACGCGTCGCTGAAGAGCAGATGGGCCTCGTCGAAGAAGAAGACGAGCTTCGGCCTGTCGGCGTCGCCGACTTCCGGGAGGTCGTGGAAGAGATCGGCGAGCAGCCACATCAGGAACGTCGAGAAGAGCTGCGGTCTGTCCTGCACGGCGGGCAGTTCGAGGACCGACACCACACCCCGGCCGTCCGCCGCCGTGCGCGTCAGCTCGTCCGTGTCGAACTCCGGCTCCCCGAAGAAGGGGCTCATGCCCTGCGCCTCGAAGGCCGTGAGGGAGCGCAGGATGACCCCCGCCGTGGCGGTGGACAGCCCACCGATCCCCTTCAGTTCGCCCTTGCCCTCGTCCGAGGTCAGAAAGGCGACGACCGCCCGCAGGTCCTTGAGGTCGACCAGCTCCAGGCCCTTCTGGTCGGCGTAGTGGAAGATCAGGCCGAGCGACTGTTCCTGGGTCCGGTTGAGTTCGAGCACCTTGGCCAGCAGCACGGGTCCGAAGCTGGTGACCGTGGCGCGTACGGGAATGCCGTGGCCCAGGCCGCCGAGCGCGTAGAACTCCGCGGGGCAGCCGGCCGGGGTCCAGTCCTGGTGGACCTCGGCGGCCCGCTTCCGGACCTTCGCCCCCGGCTCGCCCGGCACCGAGATCCCGGAGACGTCCCCCTTGATGTCGGCGAGGAAGACGGGGACCCCCTGCGCCGAGAGCTGCTCGGCGATCAGCTGGAGCGTCTTGGTCTTGCCGGTGCCGGTGGCGCCCGCCACCAGGCCGTGCCGGTTGAGCATCGGCAGCGGGATGCGGATCTGCGCGTCGGGCAGGCACGTCCCGTCCCAGATCAGCGCGCCGAGGTCGAGGGCGGGACCCGCGAAGGCGTAGCCGGAGGCGATCTCCAGGGCTTCCCCCGGGAGCGCGGGGGCGCCGGACACGTGCTCGGGAACGGTCCCAGCGGCAGCCGACGGCATGGTCTCGCTGTCACTCATATCAGACCCCTGTTCCCGATTTGCAAGGATTTACGACATCTTTTCCAGCGTCGCACTCCGCCGCCATGGCTGCGCCCGGAAGGTCTTGACCGGTAGGCTTTCCGTGTGATCTTCAAGCGCATCGGAAACGGCCGGCCGTACCCCGACCACGGCCGGGAAAGCACCCGGCAGTGGGCGGACGTCGCGCCGCGCCCGGTCCGCCTCGATCAGCTCGTGACGACCAAGGGCCAGCTGGACCTGGAGACCCTCCTCGCCGAGGACTCCACCTTCTACGGCGACCTCTTCGCCCACGTCGTCAAGTGGCAGGGCGATCTGTACCTGGAGGACGGCCTGCACCGCGCCGTCCGCGCCGCGCTCCAGCAGCGCCAGGTGCTGCACGCGCGCGTTCTTGAACTGGACTAATGGCCACGGCTTGACCCCAATGGGTTGAACTGAACGCCAGTCAATGATCATCTAGTAGGCATTGGCGTCTCGGCGCACTACGCTGCGCCCATGAGCATGCTCACTCCCCCTGGCATGGGTGGCCAGTACCGGATCACGGGGGACAAGTACCCGCGGATGCGCCGACCCCGTGGCCGTCGCAGGCTCGCGTTCCTGGTCGTCGCCTCCGTCACCGCACTCGGGCTGATCGGGTGGGGAACCCTGCAGCTCATCGACATCTACACGGGCGGCGACAAGGCCGCGGCCGCGAGCACCAAGGCGGCCTGCGCGTCGAAGGCCACGCACGCGGCGAAGGCCACCGCGGCGGCGGCCGCCCTCGCGGCTCCCCTGCCCCAGCCGGGCCAGATCACCGTGAACGTCTTCAACGCGACGCCCCGCAGCGGGCTCGCCAAACAGACGGCGGACGAGCTGAAGAAACGCGGCTTCAAGATCGGTGATGTGGGCAACGCGACGGCCGCGTACGACAAGAAGGTCACGGGCGCCGGGATACTGCTGGGCGCCAAGGCCGCCGACCAGGCCGCGCTCCCCGTCCTCAACACCCAGCTCTCCGGCGCCCTGCTGAAGACCGACGGCCGCGCCAAGGCCACCACGGTCGACCTCATCATCGGCACCGAGTTCAAGGCGCTGACGAAGAAGGAGGACGCCGACAAGGCGCTGACCGTCCTGAGTCAGCCCAAGCCGGTGCCCGCCGACTCGAAGAAGAACTGCTGACGCCGGGTCTCACCCGAAGTACGACCGCCGACTCGGCGGTCGCTCCCGGAGAACGGGCGGCGACTCCGCGGTCACTCCCCGAGAACGGGCGGCGACTCCGCGGTCACTCCCGTGGAGAAAACAGCCGGCTCCGGAGTCGCCCTCGTACGAGGAGGCGCTGACTCCGGAGCCGGCTGTTTTCTCGCGGTCGCTACGGGGCTACTCCGCGGCCCCGTACATCCGGTCCCCGGCGTCGCCCAGACCCGGCACGATGTAGCCGTGCTCGTTCAGGCGCTCGTCGACCGAGGCCGTCACGACGGTGACCGGCGTACCCGCCAGGTCGCGCTCCATGAGCTCGACACCCTCCGGGGCGGCGAGCAGGACCACGGCGGTGACGTCGTCGGCGCCGCGCTTGATCAGCTCCTGGATCGCGGCGACGAGCGTGCCGCCGGTGGCCAGCATCGGGTCGAGGACGTACACCTGTCGGCCGGACAGGTCGTCCGGCATACGGGTGGCGTACGTGGAGGCCTGGAGCGTCTCCTCGTCGCGCACCATGCCCAGGAAGCCCACCTCGGCGGTCGGCAGCAGCCGGACCATCCCGTCGAGCATGCCGAGGCCCGCGCGCAGGATCGGCACGACGAGCGGGCGCGGGTAGGAGAGCTTGACGCCCGTGGTCGGGGAGACCGGGGTCACGATGTCGACCTGCTCCGTGCGCACGTCGCGGGTGGCCTCGTAGGCGAGCAGGGTGACCAGCTCGTCGGCCAGCCGCCGGAAGGTCGCGGAGTCGGTGCGCCGGTCGCGCAGGGTGGTGAGCTTATGGGCGACCAGGGGGTGGTCGACGACGTGAAGACGCATGTCCACAACAGTAGCCGGGCTCCAGGCACCCGCCACTGACCCGCCCGGCAAGTACCGCCGCCCGGCATCACCCGTCCGCTGGCATCAAACCGCCCGTCGGAGGGAAGGTGGGAGGGACCGGACCTGGGGTGGTGTGCCAATGCGGAACCCGCAAGAGGAGTCATCCGAGCGGCTGGAGAGCGACGCCGAACGCAGGAGGCGAAGGGCCCAGTTCCTGCGCGACCTGGCCGAGGCACGCGAGCTGCGCGACCGGGTCCAGCCCCGCCGCGCCAAGACGGCCCGGCTGCGCCACGCCATGCGCATGCGCACCTTCCGCTGGTAGTCCGCGCGCCGCACGACCGTCGCCGCCACGCCCGGGGAAGACCGGAGGTCCGCCCGCGGCGCCGTCTGCGGCACGCCCGTCGTGCCGGGGTGACGCGCCCGTACGGCACTCGATGACGCGCCGAGGGGAAAACTGATCGCCCGGCCGCCGTGGAACCGGGCAGCACCCGCCTCACGAGGGGCCGTGCGGCGGACGTGCCGGGCGAGGAGGTGCCTACACGGCGCAGGCAGCCGCGTACGATCCGCTGTTAGCGATCAAAAGAGGCAGACACAGCAGGCCGAAGACGTCCCCTGAACGCTCTGTTTCTGCCACGATTCCGAGTGGGCGGGGCTCGGAGCAGCACTCCTCGCCCACAGCCTCCGCCGGGGGGAACCCCAACCGGCACGCCTATGACCAGTGGGAGAGTCACGGTGTACTTCGCCGCACTGCTCGCGCGCACCGAAGACGGGTGGGAAGCGAGCGACACAGAGCTCGACGATGTGGAAACGCTGTCGGATCTGACCGACCTGGCCCGTGAAGTCTCGGACGAGGACACGGTGCTCGTACTCATCGAGCAGGAAGACGCGTGGTTCGGCGTCGTCCGCGTGGACGGCGAGGAGGATCCTCGTATCTACGTCTCGGACGCGGCCGCGGCCGCCCGCAGTTCGTACGGCGAGATCCTGCTCACGGACGAACTACTAGGACGGGATCCGGGCGACGACGACGCCGACCTGGACTCCCTCGACCTGGACGGCACGGAGGACGGTGAACCCGGGGACTCCGACGAGGACGACGAGGAGGAACAGGGGAGCGTGTCCGGCGATGCCGTGTCGCACAGCCCCGTCGGGGACCGCTACATCCTCGCGGACCTCGGAGTGAGCGAGAGGGAACTGCTGGCCCTGGACGAAGGCGACGCGCTCAGCACGATCGCCGAAGCCCTGGGAGCGGCAGAGGTCCTGGAGACCGTCCGCTAGGCCCCGGAAGCGCTGGACCTGGCTGGGCCCCGGAAACAGCGGGCCCAGCCTCTGCTCGCGAACCGACCCTCATACCGGTGAACCGGCCCCTTCGGCGGGCCGGGTCCTCGCCTCCGTCTGCCGCCTGCGCCTGCCGCTCGCCGTCCCCCGGGACGGCGGGATGACGGGACGGCCGGCGGTCCCGGGACGTCCGGACAGGACTCCCTGCGGAAAAATCGCCGCGACTGTGCCCCCGGCACATGACCTCACCGTCGCCCTCGTCCTGTGGGGGAATCGGAGGGCGCGTGCCCGGCGGCGCGGGGCACCGCGGGATGCCCACCCTCGGGTCCCACGGGATTCCGCTAGGTTCCCCGGGTGAGCACCCCCCACCCGGTACCTCGGCCCCCCGACCCCGTACGCGATCCCTGGCTGGCCCCCATGCGGCTCGCGCTGGAAGAGGCACGGCTGGCCGTCCGGGGCGGTGACGTTCCCGTCGGAGCGGTCGTGATGGCCCCGGACGGAGCGACCGTGCTGGCGGCCGGTCACAACGAACGCGAGGCCACCGGCGACCCGACGGCCCACGCCGAGGTCCTCGCGCTGCGCAGGGCCGCCGCGAGGCTCGGTGAGTGGCGGCTGTCCGGCTGCACTCTCGTCGTCACCCTGGAGCCCTGCACGATGTGCGCGGGCGCGCTCGTCCAGTCCCGGGTGGAACGAGTGGTCTACGGCGCCCGCGACGAGAAGGCGGGCGCGACCGGATCCGTCTGGGACGTCGTCCGCGACCGGCGGCTCAATCACCGGCCCGAGGTGATCGAGGGCGTCCTCGCCGGGGAATGCGCCGCACTGCTCACGGACTTCTTCCGGGACCGCTGACCGAGCAGCCGACCGAGCGGCGGACACGCCGGCCGGCCTCCGTGCCGCGGGCCGCGCCTCGGTTCCGGGACGGCCGAAACGGATTTCAGACCATGGCCCACCTTGGGGTAGGGTCTCCCTCGGTAGCGTGTCCGAGCGGCCGAAGGAGCTCGCCTCGAAAGCGAGTGTGGCGCAAGTCACCGAGGGTTCAAATCCCTCCGCTACCGCTTCTGAAGGGCCTCGTCGAAAGACGGGGCCCTTCGTGCGTTCCAGGGGCGCTCGGAGGCGTCGGGAGGCGTTCGGGGGCGTTCGGAGTCAGTCGTTCCGGGGCCGGATTCAGCACGGCTTCCGCATGACCTCGGGTGGCGCGCCCCGGGTGCGCCCTCAGGTGCAGGCCCCGGCCCGGGTGCGGGCCGCCCGGGTGCGGTGGAGCCCCGGCGCCGCTCAGCCGCCGGGGCTCCACCGCACCCGAAAGGGTTCTCCGCTCCCACGGAGGAGGGGGGAAGCGGCGCATCGGGGGCAACCGCCTCCCCCGAGGGAAGGGACCCTTGAGTCCGCGCCGCCGGCTCGGGGGAAGGACTGGCGGCGGGGACCACGCGGTGGGCCCCTCCGGGCCCCGTGGACTCCTGTCGACTCCGCCGGGGCTCCCCTCCATGGTGGACCTCGGGAGCGTCGGCGCGGCCCGGCAAAAGACCTCGACCAGCGGGCCGTTGGTCCTTAAAGGCGGCGTGAAGGTTACACTCACCGCCGGCAGCAGGGGGCCCACGGGCACAGCAGTCACAGGGGAGGCCGCCATGGCGGTGAATTCGAAGAAGATCGCCATCTACGTGCTCGTGGTGTTCGCGCTCTACGTGATCATCACTGATCCGGCCAAGGCCGCCGACTACGTCCAGATAGGCTTCGAGGGGATATCCAACGCCGCCGGGGCGATCGGTGACTTCATGACCTGGATCGCCGACGGCGCTCAGAACTGACGTCGGGGGCAGAGGCCCGCGCGTCGGGGATTCCGCGCGCCGTGCGCCGAACGACCGCGACAGAGCCGGGCGCGACCGGTCAAGGCCGCGACCGAGCGAAGACCCTCACCCCCTGGGAGTGCCCGTGATCCGCCATCTGGTCCTCTTCAAGCTCAACGACGGCGTCCGGCGCGACGAGCCGCGCGTCGTCGAGGGCGTCGCCGCCTTCCGCGCGCTGGGCGACCTGATCCCCGAGGTCCGGTTCTGGGAGTGCGAATGGAACATCAGCGACCGGCCGATCGCGTACGACTTCGCGATCAATGCCGCCGTCGAGGACACCGACGCCCTCAAGCACTACCTGGAGCACCCGGCGCACGAGGCCGGTGTCGCGCTCTGGCGGGAGTTCGCCACCTGGGTGATCGCCGACTACCCGTTCTGATCATTTTTGATCGCACTCTCTTCCGGAGCCCTTGACCTCAACCGGTCAGGGGTTTTTGGCGTCTTACGCCCCAACTCACCTGCAACTCACCTTCAACACGGCGCTATGCGGTGCTTGCACACAGTGCACATGTCTTGTGATGCTATGACCGCTTTTGACGGATGAGTTGACGGATACGTTGACGGATCGTTGACGAATGAAGAGGTGGCGTTGACCGTGTCGGCCAGTACTGCGCCGCCCCAGGAGGAAGCCCCGGCCAAGGCCCCGGCACCGGCCCTCACGCCCGCCCCGGCCCCGCCCTCGCCCCCGGCGCAGACCACGGCACCGAACGCCGCACCGGGCGCCCCGAGCCCCGCAGTCGGCCCCACAGGCAGCCCCGCGGGCGGCTCCACGGCGAGCGCCTCGGCCACGCTCGCACCCGGCCACGCGCCCGGTCCCATCGCCGCCCCCGCACCCGGCCCGGCGCCGGACCCCGTGGCCACGGCCGCCCCCGCCCCGATCCAGGAAGTCACGCACGAGCGGCGCCGCGGCGCCGACACCCGGGCCCTCACGCAGGTGCTCTTCGGTGAACTCAAGGTGCTGGACCCGGGCACCCCCGAGCACAACCGGGTCCGCGGCGCCCTCATCGAGGCGAACCTGCCGCTCGTCCGGTACGCGGCGGCCCGCTTCCGCTCCCGCAACGAGCCGATGGAGGACGTGGTCCAGGTCGGCACCATCGGCCTGATCAACGCCATCGACCGCTTCGACCCGGACCGCGGGGTGCAGTTCCCGACCTTCGCGATGCCGACGGTCGTCGGCGAGATCAAGCGGTACTTCCGTGACAACGTTCGCACCGTCCACGTACCGCGCCGGCTGCACGAGCTGTGGGTGCAGGTGAACAGCGCCACCGAGGACCTCACGACCGCCTTCGGGCGCTCGCCCACCACCGCGGAGATCGCCGAACGGCTGCGCATCACCGAGGAGGAGGTGCTCTCCTGCATCGAGGCGGGGCGGTCGTACCACGCGACCTCCCTCGAAGCGGCCCAGGAGGGTGACGGGCTGCCGGGACTGCTCGACCGGCTCGGCTACGAGGACCCCGCGCTCGACGGAGTCGAACACCGCGACCTCGTACGGCATTTGCTCGTACAACTGCCCGAACGCGAGCAGCGCATCCTGCTGCTCCGCTACTACAGCAACCTGACCCAGTCACAGATCAGCGCCGAGCTGGGGGTCTCCCAGATGCATGTGTCAAGGCTGCTCGCCCGCAGCTTCGCGCGTCTTCGATCCGCAAACAGGATCGAGGCGTAACCGAAAAGAGCGAATCGCTCAAGGTCGCTTTTTCTGGCAGTTCAGCGCTGAAAACCCGTCAGACCCCCTTTTTCCAGGGCTGATCCACCCTCTACATGTCGACAAGTCTCTACAGCGTGTTGCCGACATGTGACATTCTGCCGGAAGCGCGTTTGCCGCGGCCTCGCCTCCGGTATTCAGGTGGAGGCTGCGTTCCTCCGACGGGAGCGACTGCCGCGACCGTCCGCGACCCAAAGGGGGTGGCATGTCCGCAGATCAGGGCAGCTCGAAGGTGCTCACGCTCATGAAGAGCGACGCAGTGCCCGAGGCGCACGCCGCGCTTCCCGATGTCCCTGCCACCGAGGCCCCGGTAGCCGTTCCGGTCCCCGAGTCCTCGGGCGCCATCGACACCCGGACCCTGTCCCGCTCCCTCTTCCTGCGGCTCGCCGCACTCGCCGAGAACAGCCCGGAGCGTGGCTACGTCCGGGACACCCTCATCGAGCTCAACCTCCCGCTCGTCCGGTACGCGGCGGCCCGCTTCCGCTCCCGCAACGAGCCGATGGAGGACATCGTCCAGGTCGGCACCATCGGCCTGATCAAGGCGATCGACCGCTTCGACTGCGAACGCGGTGTCGAGTTCCCGACCTTCGCGATGCCGACGGTCGTCGGTGAGATCAAGCGCTTCTTCCGTGACACCTCCTGGTCGGTCCGCGTTCCGCGCCGCCTCCAGGAGCTGCGGCTCGCCCTCACCAAGGCCAGCGACGAGCTCTCGCAGAAGCTCGACCGTTCGCCGACGGTCGCCGAACTGGCCACCGTTCTCGGGGTGTCCGAGGAGGACGTGGTCGACGGCCTGGCCGTGGGCAACGCGTACACGGCGTCGTCGCTCGACTCGCCCGCCCCCGAGGACGACGGCGGCGAGGGCTCCCTCGCGGACCGCCTCGGCTACGAGGACACCGCGCTGGAGGGCGTGGAGTACCGCGAGTCGCTCAAGCCGCTGCTCGCCAAGCTGCCGCCCCGAGAGCGCCGGATCATCATGCTCCGGTTCTTCGCGAACATGACCCAGTCGCAGATCGGCGAGGAGGTCGGCATCTCGCAGATGCACGTCTCCCGTCTCCTCACCCGCACTCTGGCCCAGCTCCGGGAAGGCCTCATCTCCGACTGACCGTCCCACGCGGGGTTCATAATTGACGGATCGTCAGCCACACTGGCGCGATGCGTCACGAGTCGATACGCGGCCGCCGAGGTGCCCTGCTGGGCGCCTCGGCGGCCGCGCTCTGTCTGGGCGGAGCGCTGGCCGCGTGCGGAGGCGGCGGGAACGGCGGAGGCTATGTCGCCGTCGGGGCCGCCGGGGGCTCCCCACGGGCGTCGGGCGCGGTGGTGGCGCCATCGGGCGAGGTGACCCTCGTACCGCTGGACGGCGCGGCCGGAAACGGCTCCGACACCGCTGGGGACAGCGGGAGTTCCGGCTCCGGGACGACGTCGGCCAACGGTCCGGGCGGCTCGTCGACCGACGGCCCGGGCGGTCCGGAGGGCTCGGCGGCTCATGACGCCGGCTCAGGCAACTCGGGTGCCGGCGGGGACCGTTCCGGGACCGGAGCAGGCGGCACGGGAGGGCCGGGGGCCGGCGACGGCGGCGGGTCCGCTTCGTCCGCCGGTTCGTCCGCCGGTTCGTCCTCAGGCGGTGACTCCGGGCGTACGGGTGGGAGTTCGGGGAATTCCGGTACGCCGACCGCTCCCGGGCCGACGGAGAGCGCCGGGCCGGCCGTGCTCGTCGTGAGCGGTACCACCCGTGCGGCCGCCGATCGGCGCTGGTGCGAGAAGGTGACCGTCTCCTTCGGCAACACCGGTGGTACGGCGGTGCGTTCGGGCACGGTGACGTTCGGGACCCACATCATCGGGTCGCTCGGGATCGACTGGGCGACCGTCCGGTCGGCCGAGGCCCTTCCCGCGCCCATCGCCGCCGGTGCGAAGAAGAGCCGGACCTGGACGGTGTGCGTCGACGCGTGGCGGGTGCCGCTGGGCATGCACGTCGAGACGCGGGACGTGTCCGTCCAGTGGAAGTAGCGGCGCGGCACCACGGGGCCACACGCCCCACCGGGACGCCGGACCCTGCCGGGCCGCACGCTCCCGCCCGGTCACGTACCCCTGCCGGGCCACGCGTTCGGCCCGATCAAGTACCCGTGACAGGCCACGCGTTCGGCCCGGTCACGTACCCGCCGGGCCACCCGCTGCTACCGGGCCGCACATTCCCGCCCGGTCACGTACCCCCGGCGAGTCGCGTGGCCCGGCTCGGTCACATGGTCCCGCTCGGCTACATGAGCGCGAGCCACGCCACCGCCGCGACGACCACGACGGCGAGGACGACGCCGACGATCAGGCCCACGCGGGGACCCGCCGGAGCGGCCACCTGCTGCTGCCGGCCCTGGGGGGCCTCGTCGACGAACGCACGGAACATTTGGGTGCTGCCCGCGGGGTCGTAGTTGCCCTCGGGGCCCTGGGTGTTTGCCATAGGCCGGACCCTAGCGAATACGCGCCGAGTGCCCAAGTGCCGGGCTCCCCTTCGTACCCATCGTGAGCGGCCGCCCACCATTCATTACGTCCCCGCCCCCACCTGCAAGTTTACGATCGCCAATATTTACCTTTACTGAATCTTTAGCCACGGGACCGCCAACTCGTTTGCCTGCGGCAACCAACTTCTTTATGGTTGCCCTAAGCAACGAATGGGGAGGTGCGATGGCCGAGCAGGCGCAGTACGAGGAACTGGCTCGTCAGCTCAGCGCCATCGGTGCCGTGAAGAGGGACATGGGGCGGATCCTGCCGCCCGACTGCCCCGGGGGCTCCGCCGCCGTGCTCACCCTGCTCGGCCGGTACGGCGCGATGCGGATGAGCAGGCTGGCGGAGCTGCTCTCCGTGGACATGTCGGTGACCAGCCGCCATGTCGCGCATGTCGCCGACCGGGGCTGGATCGAACGGTCCCCCGACCCGGCCGACAAGCGCTCGCGCATCCTGCGCCTCACCGAGGCCGGCCAGGAGCAGCTCGACGAGCTCTCGCTGCGCACGTCACGACTGCTCGCCGACCGGCTGAGCCACTGGTCCGACCACGAGGTCGGGCTGCTCATCGAGCTGATGAGCAGGCTGCGCGAGAGCTTCGGCGACTGCCGCTCCACCCAGCGGGCGCCGGTGCGCCTCCCCCCGTATGCGACAGACGTATCAGAACTGACCACCCGTACACCCGCGTAAGTACGTAAGAAAAGGAAGCCCATGGCAACGACCACACCAGCCGGTGTGCGGGGCTCTCACGCCAAGCACGGAGGCGCCGACGGCGCTCCGATGACGCACCGGCAGATCATGGAGGCGCTCTCCGGGCTGCTGCTCGGCATGTTCGTCGCGATCCTGTCGTCGACGATCGTGACCAACGCGCTCCCCGAGATCATCGGCGACCTGGGCGGCGGCCAGTCCGCCTACACCTGGGTCGTCACGGCCTCGCTGCTGGCCATGACCGCGACCACGCCCCTGTGGGGCAAGCTCTCCGACCTGTACAGCAAGAAGGCGCTCGTACAGATAGCGCTCATCGTCTACGTGCTGGGATCGGCCGCCGCCGGTCTGTCCCAGAACCCCGGCATGCTCATCGCCTGCCGGGTGGTCCAGGGCGTCGGCGTCGGCGGTCTGTCCGCCCTCGCGCAGATCGTGATGGCCGCGATGATCTCCCCGCGTGAGCGCGGGCGCTACTCCGGCTACCTCGGCGCGACGTTCGCCGTCGCAACCGTCGGCGGCCCGCTGCTCGGCGGTGTCATCACCGACACGAGCTGGCTCGGCTGGCGCTGGTGCTTCTACGTCGGTGTGCCCTTCGCGATCATCGCGCTGATCGTGCTGCAGAAGACCCTGCACCTGCCCGTCGTGAAGCGGGACGTCAAGGTCGACTGGGCGGGCGCGTTCTGCATCTCCGCCGCGGTCTCCCTGCTGCTCGTGTGGGTCACCTTCGCCGGTAACAAGTACGACTGGGTCTCGTGGCAGACGTACACGATGGTCGCCGGCGCGATCCTCCTCGGCCTGCTGTTCGTGCTCGTCGAGTCCAGGGCGAGCGAGCCGATCATCCCGCTGCGGCTGTTCCGCAACCGGACGATCACCCTCTCCTCCCTCGCGTCGCTCTTCGTGGGTGTCGCGATGTTCACCGGCACCGTCTTCTTCAGCCAGTACTTCCAGCTCGCGCGGGACAAGTCCCCGACGATGTCGGGCGTGATGACGATCCCGATGATCGGCGGCCTGTTCATCTCCTCCACGGTCTCCGGCCAGGTGATCACCAGGACCGGACGGTGGAAGTACTGGCTGGTCAGCGGTGGTTTCCTGGTGACCGCGGGCCTCGGCCTCCTCGGCACGATCCGCTACGACACGACGTACTGGCACATCGCGATCTTCATGGCGCTGCTGGGCCTCGGCGTCGGCATGATGATGCAGAACCTGGTGCTCTCCACGCAGAACCAGGTGGCGCCGTCGGACCTGGGCTCGGCGAGCTCCACGGTGACGTTCTTCCGTTCCCTCGGCGGTGCGATCGGTGTCTCCGCGCTCGGCGCGGTCATGGCCAACCGGATCACCCACTACGTGAAGGACGGCCTGACCGACCTCGGCCCCAAGTACGCGGCCCTGGGCTCCGGTTCGGACTCCAGCTCCACCATCCCGGACATGGACAAGCTGCCCGCGCCGCTGCGCACCGTGATGGAGAGCGCGTACGGCCACGGCATCGCGGACGTCTTCCTGATCGCCGCCGGCATGGCGCTGGTCGCCTTCCTCATCGTGCTGTTCATCAAGGAGGTCCCGCTGCGGACGTCCGGCGCGCTGGCGCAGGCCGCCGCGGAGCAGGCCGGGGAACCGGTCGCCGAGGCTCCCGTCGCCGAAGCGGTCGAGGCCGCGGCCACCGCGGCTCTCGCCCCTGCCGTCGCCGCGAGCACGACCGAGGCGGGCCCCGAGGGCACGCAGCGGCTCGGCGCCGTCGCCACCGCGACGCGGGAGAGTGCCCCGCAGCCGGCGTCCGGCGGCATCCGGGTGCACGGTCAGGTCCGCGGCGCGGAGAGCGCGCCCGTGCCGCAGGCCGCGGTCACGCTGATCTCGCAGACGGGACGCCAGCTCGGCCGCTCGGTCGCGCAGGCCGACGGCTCGTACGCGGTGGACGCGCCCGGCGTGGGCTCCTACGTGCTGATCGCCTCCGCCGACGGCTTCCAGCCGCAGGCCTCGACGATCGTCGTGAACGACGAGCCGCTCGCGTACGACATCCTGCTGAGCGGTACCAGCGGGCTGAGCGGTGTCGTCCGGGCCGCCGAGGGCGCCTCTCCGGTCAAGGACGCGATGGTCGTCGTGACCGACGTCCGCGGTGATGTACTGGCTTCCGGAACCACCGGTGACCAGGGCGAGTTCGCCTTCGCCGACCTGGTCCCCGGCGTCGTGACGGTCGCGGTGAACGCCGCGGGCCACCGGCCGCGGGCCCTGCCCGTCGAGGTCGGTGGCACCGGGGTCACCCGGATCGAGGTCGACCTCGACTCGGGCGCCCAGCTCCAGGGTGTCGTACGGGCGCCGCACGGCCCCCTGTCGGACGCCCGCGTGACGCTGGTGGACGCGGCCGGAAACGTCGTCGGCACGGCCAGGACCGGCAGTGACGGCGCGTACGCCTTCACCGACCTGGACGGTGGCGAGTACACCGTCATCGCGGCGGGCTATCCGCCGGTGGCGACCGCGCTGACCGTCGGCGGCGGTGGCGTGGACGACCACCACATCGAACTCGCCCACCCCGGCGAGTAGTTCGAGCCCCGGCCCGTGGGGTGCGCGCACTCTGAGCGGAGGTGCGTCCCCCACGGGCCGGTTTTCATTTGCTTCATCGCAAGGAGTAACTGCCATGGGACTGACCGCGAAGATCCGTACGCGGGACGGCTGGGCCGTGTCGCACGCGGTCGTCACGCTGACCGACTCGGCCGGCGCGCAGGTGCTGCGGGCCGAGGCGGACGCCGACGGGACCGTGCACGACACCACGGGCCTCGCGCCGGGCGCCTACACGGTGATCGTGACCGCGCTCGGGTACGCGCCCGCCGCGGCCGGCGCGATCGTCACGGCGGCCGGCCGTGCCGAGGTCGGCCAGGTGACCCTGGCCCGCCGGGGCGGCACCGAGCTGCCCCCGCCCGGACCGTGGACCATCGACCCGGCGCACTCGTCGATCGGCGTGGTCGCCCAGCACCTGGGGATCTCCAGCGTGCACGGCCGGTTCACGGACTTCGCGGGCCGCATCGAGATCGCCCCCGACGAGGTGGCCAAGTCCCGCGTCGAGGCGACGATCACGGCCGTCTCCATCGACACCGGCAACGGTGTGCGCGACGGGCATCTGAGGTCCCCGGACTTCCTGGACGTGGAGAAGTACCCGCTGCTCACCTACCGCTCGACGGACCTGACACCGGCCGGCCCCGACCGGTGGACCGTGCACGGCGAGCTCACCCTGCACGGTGTCGTACGACCCGTCGGCCTCGACCTCGCCTACCTCGGCACCGGCGCCGACCCCTGGGGCGGCACCCGGGCCGCGTTCCGCGCGACCACCGAACTCCACCGCGAGGACTTCGCCCTGCACTACAACCAGGTCGTCCAGGCGGGCATCTCCGCCATCGGTACGACGCTGAAGGTGGAGCTGGACATCCAGGCGGTGCAGGGGGAGTCGCTGCCGGCCGCGTGAGCGCACGCCGTACTCCCCCCACGCGCGTCCCTGGCCCTACTCGCCCTCGTCGCTCTCGTCGGCGTGGGTGATCCGCCGGGCCAGGTCGCGGAGTTTGACGTTCTCCCGCTGGGAGGTCCGGACCAGGCTGTCGAAGGCCTCGGACGCGTCGATGTCGAGGCGCTCCATCAGGATGCCCGTGGCCTGTCCGATCAGATCCCGGGTGCGCATGGCCTCGGTGAGCTGTTCGCGCAGGGTCGCCGAGTCCAGCGCGATGCCGACGTGGGCGGTGAACAGCCGGCCTGTCCGGGTGGCCGACTCGTCGAAGGCACGCGGCCCAGGCGCGTACGCCGTCAGGACGGTCAGCCGGCGCCGGTCGGCGCGCAACCGCAGCGACAGCACCGACCGCAGCCCCAGGCCCGACAGCGCGAGATCCCCGTCCCCGTCCGCCGAGGCGCTGTCCTCGATCCGGGCCACCGGCGCGGTCCACAGCCGGTTCCAGTACGGGTGATGCTCACGGCCCGCGTTCAGGGTGTCGGCGGTGCGGACGATTTCGTGCGTCCAGGCCAGGGTCTGCCGGTGGGCCTTGTGCTCGATGACCGAGATCCCGGCGTGCTCGGCCCCCGGCAGGAGACGCACCGCCAGCCGCACGGCGGTGCGCAGGGTGGCATGGGGACTCGATGTCTCGTGGAGCTGCTGAGCGGCGGCCGTGAGGCTTTCAGCCAGCTCAAAACCCGTAGCGAAACGAGACAATTCGGAAAACTCGGACGCAGCCACCACGAACCTCTTCGGCATGCACGGCCAAACGGCCATGCGCAGGAGAGCTCCGCAGCACATTCCCGACTGCGAGCACAGGACGAAGAGCACTTTAGCCGCTCCGATGAGGTCCGCTACGCCCACCGGCCCACCCCGCGGGCGTTCGGGAGCCGCGCGGCCCAGGGCTGTCCCGTAATCCCCGGCGGGCGCGCAACGACAGCCACGGCACTCCCCCAAGCTCTTCGAGCAGGGGGACCCCCACGCCGCGTTGTCGGATCGCCCGAATACGCCCAGTGTGAGGACGACCCTCCGCCTTGCGATGCACCGCATCCGGCGCCGCGCGCTGATCCACCGGGGAGTACGGGACAGCCCTTAGGCTGATCGCATGGCACCCAACATCGCGACGAACACCGCTGTCTCCCTGGACGAGTTGCTGGACTTCGTGCGCCCCCGCCACCGGGCCGTCCTGCTCACCCGCCGCGCCGACGGCGGCCCCCAGGGCTCCCCGCTGACCTGCGGTGTCGACGACTCGGGCCGCATCGTCGTGTCGACGTACCCCGAGCGTGCCAAGACCCGCAACGCCAAGCGGGACGAACGGGTCGCCCTGATCGTCCTCAGCGACGAGTGGAACGGCCCCTGGGTCCAGATCGACGGCACCGCCGAGGTCCTCGACTCCCCCGACTCCGTCGAGCCGCTCGTCGAGTACTACCGGAACATCGCCGGTGAGCACCCCGACTGGGACGAGTACCGCGAGGCGATGCGCAAGCAGGCCAAGTCGATCATCCGGATCACCCCGACCCGCTGGGGCCCGGTGGCGACCGGCGGCTTCCCGGCCCATCTGGCCCCCCAGGACTAGCCGAGGGGCCGGAATCTCCCGCGGCACGGGGTCAGCCCCGTGCCACCATCGCCTCGATGCCCGCGACCAGCAGCTCCAGGGCGAACGAGAAGTCCCGCTCCCGCATCTCCGAGACGGTGTCCCCGCCCCGCGCCTCCATGAGGTCCGCCGCGTTCTCGAAGTGCGCCGCGAACCGGGGCTGTTCACCGATGGCGCTCATGGCCTGCCGGAAGTACTCGTCCTGCGACATCCCCGCCGAGGCGGACCGCTGCACGAAGTGCCCCTCGATCGTGCCGAACCCGTACACGAACTGGAACACCGCCGACATCGCCCCCATCTGCCCGTGCGGCGGCAGCCCGGTGTCGCGGATCACCTCCTGCACGCGCAACGAGAACGCCGCGGAACACGGCCCGATGTTCAGGAAGCTCCCGATCAGCGTCGACACCCACGGGTGGCGCACGAGCAGCGCCCGGTACCCGGCGGCCAGCGCCCGCAGCCGGTCCCGCCAGCCTTCCTCCGACTCGGCGTCCGGAAGCTCCAGTTCACCGAACACGGCGTCGAGCGCGAGCTCCAGCAGATCGTCCTTGGTATCGACGTACCAGTACACGGACATCGCCGTGACGTTCAGCTCCGCGGCCAGCCGCCGCATGGAGAACCTCGCCAGGCCCTCCGCGTCCAGCAGCCGCACCGTGGCCCCGGTGATCCGCTCCCGGTCGAGCCCGGACGGCTGGCCACCGCCCCGGGCCGCCCCGCCGCGGGGTGCCCTGCCCTCCAGCCAGACGCTGGTCCGCTCCGGTCGCTTCGCCCTGTCGGCTGCCCTCACCATGGCGCACCTTCCTAGGAACTCGAACCCCGGAACGGGCCGGAACTCCCCGGTCCGCCCTCCTCGATGATGCCAAGCGGGCCCTCCCCGGAGAACCACCCGCCGGATACCGGCCGCCCTCCCACAGCCACCGCCACTGTCACTGTCACTGTCACTGTCACTGTCACCGCGGAGTCTGCCCCTCCCGCCCTCCGCAGCAACGCCGCCGGGCGGCGCCGCGAAGGGCGGTGGCCCGGAGCGAACTCGCTCCGGGCCACCGCCCTTCCACCGGACCGTCGACCACCCCGGCCCCGACCCGTGCGCGGATCGCCGCCCGCCCTGGGCAGGTGGGCCCGATCGTCCCTCAGCCGCTGGTCTTCGGCTGCGTGAGGTCGTAGAAGGTGGCCGAACCCACCGTCACCTTCTTGAAGTTGGCCGTGACCCACGAGCTGATCCGCGAGGAGCTGGAGGTGGTGCCGGAGTTTCCGCCGCCGCCCATCCCGCCGCCCGAGATGAAGTAGTGGATCCTGCCGTCCGTCACGTACTTCTTGAACTGGGCCAGGGTCGGGGACGGGTCGGTGCCGTTGAAGCCGCCGATCGCCATCACCGGCTTGCCCGTGGCCAGTTGGTAGCTCGCGGAGTTCTGCGAACCGACCGCGGCGGCCGCCCAGGTGTAGTGCTCCGCGTTCTTCGACAGCAGCGTCCCGGCCGCGGAGCTGACGGTCGCGCCGTTCAGCAGGCCTCCGGCACCGCCGCCGCCCATACCTCCCTCGCCCATACCGCCGCCGGGCATACCACCCTGCTGGTTCTGGCCCTGGGCGGAGGCGGTGCCGGAGGCCTGCTGGTTCCGGCCGGGGAAGCCACCGGTGCCGCCCGTCGGGGGCTGCCCCATGCCGCCGCCCGGCTGCCCGTTCCGCGCGGTGCCGCCGTTCTGCTGGTTCTGGCCGCCACCGGGGAACCCGCCCCGCGTACCGCCACCGCCGGGACCACCGCCCCGGCCGCCCATCATGCTCGCCCCGGCCGGGCCGGCGGTCACGATGGAACCCGTGTGCCCGGTGCTCACCGTGGAGAGCGTGTACGCCGCCGGTCCCGCGACCGCGGACACGAAGCTCAACGCGACCGCCCCGAGGGCCAGTCGGCGGCCCAGCCGGCCCGCGAGGATCAGGCCGAGCGCGCCGGTCAGACCGCCGACGAGAACCAGCCACTTGAGCCAGGGGAGATAGTCGGAGGTGCGGTTGAGAAGGACGTACCCCCAGACCGCGGAGGCGGTGACCGCACCGGCGAGGGCGAGCGACGCCCACACCTTGCCCCGCTCCTCCCACAGCACCGTCGCGCCCATGCCGACCACGGCGGCGATGTAGGGGGCCAGCGCCACCGTGTAGTACTGGTGGAAGATGCCGGCCATGTAGCTGAAGACCAGCGCGGTCATCAGCAGCGAGCTGCCCCAGGCGAGGAAGGAACCGCGCACCAGGTCGGTCCGCTTCGCCTTCCAGGTGAGGACGATGCCGGCCACCAGCAGGATCAGGGCCGCCGGGAGCAGCCACGAGATCTGGCTGCCGATCTCGGAGTTGAACATCCGGTTCCAGCCGGTCTCGCCCCACATCCCGGTGCCACCGCCGCCACCCCCGCCGCCGACACTGCCGGTCTCGTCACCGTTGATCCGGCCGAGGCCGTTGTAGCCGAAGGTCAGCTCCAGGAAGGAGTTGTTCTGCGAGCCGCCGATGTACGGGCGGGAGGACGCGGGCCACAGTTCGACGATCGCGACCCACCAGCCGCCGGCGACGACCATCGCGAGGGCGGAGAGACCCAGTTGCGCGAACCGCTTGCGCAGCGCCACCGGCGCGCAGACCGCGTACAGCACGGCCAGCGGCGGCAGGATCAGGAAGGCCTGGAGCGTCTTGGCGAGGAAGGCGAAGCCGACCGCGACGCCCGCCCACACGAGCCACTTCGTCCGGCCGTCCTCCAGGCCGCGGATCACGCAGTAGACCGTGACGGTCATGAGCAGCGCGAGCATCGCGTCCGGGTTGTTGAACCGGAACATCAGCGCGGCGACGGGAGTGAGCGCGAGCACCGCGCCCGCGATCAGGCCTGCCACCGGGCTGAACCGGCGGCGCAGGGCCGCGTACAGGACGCCGACGGTGGCCACGCCCATGAGCACCTCGGGCACGAGGATCGCCCACGAGCCGAGACCGAAGATCCGTACCGACAGGGCCATCGGCCACAGCGAGGCCGGGGGCTTGTCGACGGTGATGGCGTTGGCCGAGTCGAGCGAGCCGAAGAAGAAGGCCTTCCAGCTCTGGCTGCCGGCCTGGACGGCCGCGGAGTAGAAGGAGTTGGCGTACCCGGAGGCGCTCAGTCCGTACAGGTACAGCACCGCGGTGGCGATCAGGAGACCGAGGAAGGCGGGGCGCGCCCAGCGCGGGTCCTCCGGCCGGCCTCTCCAGGCCCGCCGGAGGAACGGCTGCTCGGGCTCACCGGCCCCGGGGGCGGGGGCGGGCGGGATCTGCTCCGGGGGAGGTGCCGAGGCGGAAGGCCCCCAGGCGTGACCGGAGCCGCGGCTCGTGCCTGCGCCGGTGCCGTCGCTCCTGCCGGTACCGGCACTCGTGTCGGGCTGTGTCGTCATCGCGCGTTCCTCGGATCGTGATCGTGCGGGCGCACCGCCTGCAACTGCATGGTCGAATCCCGCCAGGTGCCGTCCGCGGCCTCACCGGCGCGGAACCGGGCCGTGTCGTACGGGGCCGTGTCGTACGAGGCGGTGTCGTACGGGGCCGTGGGCGCCGTCGGGCGCTGCGGGAGCGGCGGGCAGGGCTGGTGCGAGGCCGCCGCCGGGAACGGCGACGGGGTCTCGCCCTGCCGGTCGGGGAACACCCAGGCGCGGAAGAGCAGGAAGCGCAGCACGGTCGCCGCGAGGTTGGCGGCGATGAGCACCGCCAGTTCGGTGGAGTGCGCGGGATCGCTCGTCCCGGCGTTCAGGGCCGCGAGGGAGCCGCTGGTCAGGGCGAGCCCGATGCCGAAGACGACCAGGCCCTGCGCCTGGTGCCGGACGGCGCCGCCCCGGCCGCGTACACCGAACGTCAGCCGCCGGTTGGCCGCCGTGTTGGCGACCGCGGAGACGAGCAGCGCGAGCGCGTTGGCGACCTGCGCCCCGGAGAAGGAGCGGAAGCCGCTGTAGAGCAGCAGATAGAAGAGCGTGGACAGGCCGCCCACGACGCAGAAGCCGACGAGCTGGCGGGCCAGGCCCTTGGGTACGTCGGTCAGTTCGCGGTCGCGCGGGTCGTCGCCGAAGGGCCGGGCGAGCCGGTCGAGCGACAGCGAACCGGTGGCGAGGGCCCGTCCCACCCGCCACACCCCCTTGAGGTCGTCCGTCGCGGTCTTCACGATGTGGACGGTCGAGTCCGGGTCGTCGACCCAGTCGACGGGAACCTCGTGGATGCGCAGCCCGGCCCGTTCGGCCAGCACCAGCATCTCGGTGTCGAAGAACCAGCCGGTGTCCTCGACCAGGGGCAGCAGCACCTGGGCGACATCACGGCGGATCGCCTTGAAGCCGCACTGCGCGTCCGAGAAGCGGGCCTGGAGCGAACCGCGCAGGATCAGGTTGTACGTGCGGCTGATGAACTCCCGCTTGGCGCCCCGCACCACACGCGAGGAGCGGGCCAGCCGCGAGCCGATCGCGAGGTCCGAGTGACCGGAGATCAGCGGGGCCACCAGCGGGAGCAGCGCGTTCAGGTCGGTGGACAGATCCACGTCCATGTACGCGAGGACCGGCGCGTCGGACGCCGACCACACGGTCCGCAGCGCCCGGCCGCGGCCTTTCTGCTCCAGCCGGAAGGACATGACCTCCGGGATCTGTGCCGCCAGCCGCGCCGCCACCAGGGGAGTGGTGTCCGTGGACGCGTTGTCCGCCACCGTGATGCGGAACGCGTACGGGAAGGTGCGCTTGAGGTGCTCGTGCAGTCTGAGCACACATGGCTGGAGGTCCTTCTCCTCGTTGTAGACGGGGATCACTACGTCCAGGACAGGCGTACCGGCGTCTCCGGCCGGGAGGTGCTCCCGCGCCGGCAGATTGCCGGGAGAAGAGTCGGTTCGCATGGGAACGACTCTGGTCAAGCGCCCTGTTGCACCCATGTGGTGGCGCTGTGCTGTGCCTGTGAGTGCGGTTGCCACGATGTTTCGAGGGCGAGCGCGGGCAGATGCAGGGTGAACACGGTCCTGCCGGGGACGCTGTCCACGGTCACCGCGCCGCCGTGCGCGGCCGCCACGGCCTGCACGATGGCGAGCCCGAGACCGGTCGAGCCGGAGGAGCGCGAGCGCGAGGAGTCGCCCCGTGCGAACCGCTCGAAGACGCGGGGCAGCAGCTCGGCGGGAATGCCGGGTCCGTCGTCCTGGACGTCCACGCACAGCCACGGCCCGTGCCGGTGCACCCGTGCGGTGACGGTCGTCCCCGGCGGGGTGTGGGTGCGGGCGTTCGCGAAGAGGTTGACCATGACCTGTTGCAGGCGCGCGGCGTCCGCCGACACCAGCGCGGGCTCCTCGGGCAGTTCGAGCCGCCAGTTGTGCGCGCGCCCGGCGGCCCGCGCGTCGCTCACGGCGTCGATCACCAGGGGGACGAGGTCGGTCTGCTCGTACTGCAACGGCCGTCCGGCGTCGAGCCGCGCGAGCAGCAGCAGGTCCTCGACCAGCCCCGTCATCCGGCTGGCCTCGGACTCGATCCGTCCGAGCGCGTGCCGGGTGTCGGGCCCGGTCTCTTCCCTGCCGCGTCTGGTCAGCTCCGCGTACCCGCGGATGGAGGCCAGCGGCGTCCGCAGCTCGTGGCTGGCGTCCGCGACGAACTGCCGGACGCGCATCTCGCTCTGCTGCCGCGCGTGCAGCGCGCCGTGGATGTGGTCGAGCATGCGGTTCAGCGCCGCCCCGACCTGCCCGACCTCGGTGTGCGGATCGGACTCGGACTCGGGGACCCGCTCGTAGAGGGTGACCTCACCGGTGTGCAGGGGGAGTTCGGAGACGCGGGTGGCGGTGGCGGCGACCTTGCGCAGGGGGCGCAGGGCGAAGCCGACGATCACGCTGCCCGCGATGGTGGCGGCGATGAGACCGGCACCGGTGATGCTCACCTCGACGAGGATGAGGGTGTTGATGGTGTTCGTGACGGACTCGGTGGGCAGGGCGACGTAGTAGCTGCCGTGGACGCCGGTCAAGTACATGACGCGGTACTCGCCCAGGCCCGGGATGTCCACGGTGTGCGCGCTGCCGTCCTTGGCGACGGAGGCGAGCCGGGACTTCTGCGCACCGGTGAGCCGGACCGCCTTCATCCCCTTGAATCCGGTGCTGGTGCTGGACTCCTCCGCGGCGACGACAGCCTCGCCGACTCCACCGTCGGTGCCGATCTCGGCCGCTATGGTCTTCGTCTGCGTCCCGCCGATATGGACGAAATTGGCGAGCCGGTCCCCGCTCGGGGAACCGTCGGCGGAGCTCGGCACCCCGTCGCCGTTCGGCTTGCCGGGATCCTGGCTTCCGTTGCCCGGGTTCGCGCCCCGCAGGTTCGCGGGGGGACCCGAGAGCCGTCCGCCCGCGTCGGTGATCTGGGATCGTAGCTGCGCGTACAGGTGCTGGCTCAGCGCGATGGTCGTCACCGTGCTGATCACGGCGCAGACCACGGCGATGAGCGCGACCGCCGAGACGACGAGCCGCGTGCGCAGGGTGCGCGGCTGTCGTCCTCGCCTCTTCTGCGCCCGCGGCCGTCGTCGTCCGCTCATGACACGGCGGGCTTGATCAGATACCCGGCCCCACGCCGGGTGTGGATCATCGGCTCACGGCCGGCGTCGATCTTGCGCCGCAGATACGAGATATAGAGCTCGACCACATTGGCCTGCCCACCGAAGTCATACGACCACACACGGTCGAGTATCTGCGCCTTGCTCAGCACCCGGCGCGGGTTGCGCATCAGGAAGCGCAGCAGCTCGAACTCGGTCGCGGTGAGGTGGATGTTGTCACCGCCCCGCGACACCTCGTGGCTGTCCTCGTCCAGGGCGAGGTCGCCGACGACGAGCACGGACTCGGAGCGCCGGTCGGCCGCGCCCGAGCGCCGGATGAGACCGCGCAGCCGGGCCACGACCTCCTCCAGGCTGAACGGCTTGGTGACGTAGTCGTCGCCGCCGGCGGTGAGCCCCGCGATCCGGTCCTCGACCGCGTCCTTCGCCGTCAGGAACAGCACCGGGACGTCGGGCAGCTCCCGGCGGAGCCTGCCGAGCACCGTCAGCCCGTCCATGTCCGGCAGCATCATGTCGAGAACGACGGCGTCGGGACGGAACTCGCGCGCGGTCTGCACCGCGCCCGTCCCGTCACCCGCGCTGCGGATCTGCCAGCCCTCGTAGCGGAGGGCCATGGACAGCAGCTCGGTGATCGACAGCTCGTCGTCCACCACAAGCACCCGGACGGGGCTCCCGTCCGGCCTCAGCAGTTCGGTGCGCCCCTGGGGCGAGGTCGTGGTCATAGCGGACACCTTGGTGGGCGCCGCTGAGAGCATCCTTTCCGCAAGCTGTGAATTCCCTGAGAAACACACAGGCGCCTCTCAGGGAACTCCTGGGAAGCCCACGCGGTTCCCCGGCGCGGGCGGTACGTCAGCCGCGGCCGAAGAGGCGTGCGCCGTTCTCGTAGCAGACCGCCCGCAGCCAGTCGTCCCCCAGTCCGAGCCTCTCCAGCGCGCGCAACTGGTGGACGTACGGGTACGGGATGTTCGGGAAGTCGGTGCCGAGGAGCACCCGGTCCCCGAGGTCCGCGAGCCGGGGCAGCAGTCCGGGCGGGAACGGCGCGAGCCTCTCGCTGAAGTCGGTGAACGCCATGGTCGTGTCGAGCCGCACCTCCTCGTACCGTTCGGCGAGGCCGAGGAAGTCCTCGTACTCGGGCATCCCCATGTGCGCGACGACGAACCGCAGCCGGGGATGCCGGCCGAGCACGGCCGCGACCGGTCCGGGCCCGGTGTACTTGCCGGGCGAGGGGCCCGATCCGCAGTGGATCACGATGGGCACACCCGCCTCGGCGAGCAACCCCCAGACCGGGTCGAGGAGTTCGTCGCCCGGGTCGTACGCCCCGACCTGCACATGGGCCTTGAAGACCCGCGTGCCCGCCTCCACCGCCTCGCGCACGTACCGCTCGACGCCCGGCTCCGGGAAGAGGGTGGAGGTGTGCAGGCAGTCCGGGGTCCGGCGGGCGAAGTCGACGGCCCAGGAGTTGAGCCACTCGGCCATGCCGGCCTTGTGCGGGTAGAGCATCGCCGTGAAGGCGCGCACCCCGAACTCCCTGATCAGCGCCAGTCGTTCGTCCTCGTCCGCGCGATAGGTGATCGGCCACTCGACGCCGCCGGTGAGCTCACCGAGCCCGTCGAAGTAGTCCCAGACCTTGCGCAGCACCCGCTCGGGCATGAAGTGCGTGTGGACGTCGACGAGTCCGGGCAGCCCGAGCCCCTCCCAGAAGGCGCGCACTTCCCGTGCCTCGTCCCGCGCCTGCGCGGCCCCCTCGACGTACGGGTCCTGGCGTGTCCGGCCCTGCACCCCGTCGGGCTCCCCGGCGCCGGCCGCGGCCGCGCCCTCAGTCGCCGACACGCTCGAACCCATGGCTCCGCTCGACCCTGGCGATGTGCAGGGTGTAGCGCTCGTACCACTCGGCGCGGCCGCGCCGCTGTGCCGCCCGGTGCTCGGCATGAGCACTCCACTCCTTGATGGCGTCCTCGTCCCGGAAGTATCCGACGGTGATGGCCAGTCCGCCCGGTGTCCGCGCGTGATCCATCCCCAGATAGCCCGGGATCCCCTTCACCAGTTCCTCCATACGCTCGGCGGTCTCCCCGTACCCGCCGTCCTCCTCCTTGCGTACGGAGGTGAACACGGCGGCGTAGTAGGGGGGCTCATGGGCTGCGACAGGCACGTCGGAGTGATCGCTCATGTCCGCCACTCTCCTTCCGGGCGTCCCCCGTCGTCCAGCACCTTTCCGAACGGGATCCGAAAGGGATCGAAGTCTTGACCATCGCGGCCGGCGGCCCGCCGCCCACCACCCGCTCCGTCCAGCACCCGCTCCCCCTCGCCGAGCCCGTTCGGCGCCCCCGGCCCCACCCGACCCGCCCCCGTCTCAGAAGAGACCGTCCTGGACACCGCCATCAGCCGCCCGCAACTCCCGTACAGGGAAGGCGATTCCGCGGTCGGCGCTGCCGCCCGTCCCCTCCGTGCCGTCTCTCGTGGCCCCGTCCCCGCCTCCGCCTCCGCCTCCGCCTCCGACAACCGTCAGGTCCCACCCCGTCATCAGCCGGGTGTCGAGGACGACGACTCCGCGCCCGGTGAGGAGATGCAGATCGGGACCCGCGGCGGCGCACAGCTCACCGCTGATCGCCCCTCCGGCGGCCAGTTCGCGCACGACCCCCCGCGCGGGCGGGAGTCCGGCGAGTCCGAACACATCCATGTGGTCGACGGGTTCGAAGGGCGCGCGCCGGAGCGACTCCGGCCAGCGGCCGAGATCCACGGCACGCGCGTGCAGCTCCCGGATCTCGGCGACGCGCTCCTCGGGTCCCGGCAGCGCGGCCCGCACCACCCGCTTGTCCGCGTACGGAATCCGGTCCGGCACCCGGAGCGCGGCCCGCAGCAACTCCTCGGCCCGCCGCGCCGCCATCAACGGCCCCTGTCCCAGCCAGCTGAAGGTGACGGCGCCCTGCTCCAGAAGACGCGCGGAACCCCGCTCGACCCGGGTGATCCCCACCTTCACCATGCCGGGCCCGAACCACGCGAGATACACGTGGTACGGCCGTGGATCATCGGCGATGGTGTCGGCGGCCACGGAGTGCGCCCGGTCCAGCCGCGCGCACTCCTCGCACCGCGCGCCCGTGCTCCGCGGCGATACGGCGGCCCGTACGGGACACGCGTTGCCCCTCGCCCCGACACATGTCCGCACACCCCCGTCCACCACGCCGAACGCGACCCGCTTCCCCGGGGCAAGCGGACTCCCCCGCCCGCCGCCCCACATCAGCGCAGGCCCGTCCCCCGACCACCGCACCCCCGAACACACCCACACCCGCCGCACCCCAACGACACTAGCCCCCTCCACCGACAATCGCCCTGACCAGCGAGAACGCCCACACCGCACCCCGGACGGGCGAAAGCCGGAGGCCCCGTGGACTCCTCCACGGGGCCTCCGGCGTGCTCGACACTCGGCGGGTCCGACGGCCTTCAGCCGACGGCGTACGCGTTGTACACCGTGGTCGTGGAGCTGTCGCCGTGGGTGTCGGTGACGGTCGAACGCAGGCCGACGCGGCCGGCGGCCGGATTGTGGACGACGGTGGTCCACTTCCCGCCGGACAGCTTCGCGGTGGCCGCGTGCCACGTGGTGCCGTTGTCGGTGGTGTACCAGGCGTGCACGGACTTCACGCCGTCCGACAGTTGGCGCACGGTGCTGTCGCCCGTGCCGCTGCGCTGCATGCCCAGGTCGACGGTCGTGGTCGATCCGGGAGCCGCCTGGTTCCTGCTGTTCAGCGCCTCGGGCCGGAAGCGGGTGATGTAGTCCCGGATCTGCTGGTTCTTGCCGGGGTCCGCGTAGAAGTGCAGGCTGAGGCTGGCGCTGGTCGACAGTGAGCCGGACGGCAGGCTGCGACGGCCGGTCTGGCTGAGCGAGTACCAGCCGGCACCGGGGATGCGCGGCTGCCCGCCGACGTCGCCCCCTGGTCCGTAGCTCTTCGAGTAGAGCGTCCTGCCCGCGTGGGTCAGCTTCAGGGTGCCGCCGGCCAGGATCCCGCCGGCGGTCAGGGTCGGGTCGGCGAACAGGTTGACGTTCCCGAAGTAGAGCTGGTGGTACCAGGTGTTGGGCAACCGTCCGCTGGGCCCCCAGACCGCGTGGCCGAGGGTCAGCGAGGTCGTCCGGCCCGCCGCGTACTTGTGGAACCCGCCGTAGATGTAGTCGTGGCTCTCCTGGCCCACGTTCCACTGGCCGGCCGGGACGTGGACGCCGAAGGAATCGGGCAGGTCACGTTCGAACTGGAGCGAGTTCGGATACATCGAGCAGCTGTCGCCGTCCGCCGAGTTGTCGAACGAGAACCGCGCCTGTCCGCTGTCGGGGCCGGAACGGGCCGACACCTTGAGGGTGGTCAGCCTGGACTGCTTGAGTGTCGCGGACACCCCGGACGGCACGCCTCCCTTGTGCGTGGCCGAGGCCAGCCAGAAGTCCCCGCCGGTCGCCGACCGCGGCTCGTACGTGGTGCCGTAGGACACCTCGTACGCCCTGCTGCTCGTCGGGATGACGTACAGCGCACCCGCGTCCGCCGACATACCCATGGTCGCGGGGCTGTTGTCGGTGGCGCAGACGTACGCGCTGACCCGGTGGTCGTACCCACTGCCCGGTTTCGGGCTGAGCGAGACGTTGACCGGGCGGCCCTTGCGGGCGTCGAACGTGGTCTTCGTCGACCCGGAGACCGTCACGCTGTGACCGCCGACGATGCCCCCGGCACCCCCGTCGTCGACGAAGGACGTGGCGAGCTCGTAGCTGCCGTCGGGCAGCGAGACCGCCTTGTTGCTCTCGATGTAGCGGAAGTCGTTCGTCTTCTTGTTGTAGACCGCCACCTGGGCGTAGGCCGGCCTGCCGCTGCGGTCCAGCGTCTTCACGGTGAGCGACCCCTTGGCCGTGGCCGATGCCGACGAAGCGCCGGCCAGGAGAAGCGGCACGAGCACGGTGACGACACTCGCGACTGCGGTTGTTCGGCGCATCGAATCCCCCAATAGGTGCGCTACAAAGGCGAGTTACGGTAGCGCACGGGTGATGCGTCACCCTCCCGGCCCCCACCGGCGGCCGCCGGCCACCGCCCGGCCGCGGCACGCACACGCCGCCCGCTCTCCGCGAAGCCTGGACCCCGCGGCCCCGGCCTCCCCGGCCCACCCGGCCCGGTGGCGGCGATGCCGGGCACAGCGGAGATCCGGGCGAAACCCGTGACTGTCCGCCTTCGTACGTGGACGTTGATGTCAGGCATCGATGTCGGGCATTGATGTCGGAAACAGCCCCGCCACTGCGCGTCTTCCGTAAGGTATCGGGCCGTGACGTCGTATGAGTGGTGGTCCCTGATTGCTTCGTTCGGCTCTCTGCTCGTCAGTGTCGTCGCCTTCGGCGCACTGGCGTGGCAGCTCCTCATGCTGGCCCGTGGCACGGGCCAGGATCACGACAGGCGCCGCAAGCAGGCGACCATGGAGTACCTCACGGCCAACATGGAACGGCGAAAGGTGCTGTTCGACGAGGGGATACCCAACGAGCGGGATCACGAGGCCATTTCAGCTCTGATCAGCCTCTCGCTGGCAGGTGACGAGCCGACGACGAAACTGATCACGGCTTACCTCACGACGTTCAACTTCCTGGCTGTCGGCGCTCAGTCGGACGCCTTCGACCGAAAAGTCATCGACGAGGCCTGGGGAGGTCTCATCATCGCTGTCTGGAACAACTACCGTCCCTGGATGGAGACGCAGCGAAAGGTGCACGGCGAGCCCCGCGTCTGGGAGAACCTGGAGTGGCTGGCCGGCCAAATGACACCGCGCCGGCCCGCCACTCCCGCTGAAGCCGGCGGAAACCTGCCCCCGCAGGGACAACCCGTTCCGTAGGAACCCGGGGCGGCGATGTCGGCGATGCCGGGCTAGCCGTCACCAAGGCGTTCCGGCTCCGGGGTCTCGTCCACAAAGCCGTGCTCGGCCAGGTGCGTCGACCGCTGGGCCAGCCAACCCGAGACCCGGGGCCCACCGTAGATCGCCGCCCCCTCCAAGACCGTGCGGACGTGCGCGAACCCCTGGCGGAGGTAGTACGCCTGCAGATCCTCGTTGTTCGTCCACGCGTCGAGCCGGAGCCATCCGGCCCCGGCTCGACGGGCGCGGTCTCCGGCCCAATCGAGCAGACGGCCGCCGACGTTCTGTCCGGCGTGAGTTCGCGCGACGGAGAGCTTGCTGATGAACATCGACGGCTCGGAGAGTTCCCGCTCCGTCCAGAGGCCCGGATCCGCCTCGGGGGTCAGGGTGACGGTCGCCACCGTCGCGGCACCGTCCAGGACCATGAAGACAGTCCCGTCCTCCACGGTGTCCAACAACTTGTCCGCCGGGTACGGGAGTTGCCACTGGTCGGTCCCGAGGCGAGCGAGCCAGCCCGCGGCCTCCGACCGGAAGGCCAGCAGCTTGGACACATCGCTCGGTCGGGCGGGGGTGATTCTCACTGAGGCTCGTTCTCGCTTCGTGCGGACAGGTCGCCGATCTCGTGGTTCATCCGGTTCAGGTCACCCCGGAAGGCCACGGTACGGGTGGGCCCCTGGAGCCATCTAGAGGCGCTTCAGGTTCCGGTCCAGGATCACCCGAAGCCGGTCCACGTCGGCGGGGTCCTGGGCGCCCCTCTTGGGCAGTATCGCGAATCCGGCCGCGCGGTCACCGCTCAGCAGCACGAAGAGCCCGGTGGTCTCCAGATACTCCCGGTACACCGTCCACCCGGTGGTGTGGGACGCCCGCTCGCCGGTGGTGACCGTGCCTCGGTCGTCGGCCACCACGTGACACTGCCCGTACGCCTCCATGAAGCCGAACATCCGGCGGGCCGCGATGCGCCTTCCGCGTACAGCGCCCCAGGACGTGGCGGCCACGGAGAGCACCAGCGTGACGATCCACACGGTCAGCGAGGCGTCGTGGAGGATCGAGAAGACGGACACGGCGACTGTCGCGATCATCGGCGCCATGAACAACTGGGCCCGGCCCGCCGGTGACCGACGGGCTCGCGCACGGAGCGCCTCCTCGAAGTCCGCAGCCGTCGGCCGGTAGGTGAACTCCACTGCCCTGCCACGGTCCGTGTCCTGCTGTGGCGAATCCCCGCCCCTGGTGTCCATGAGCAGGGATCCTCTCAGGCACGTCAGGGCCATGCCAAGATCCACCGGGTGCCCCCGAACCACTTCGGAACCCGGTTGCCGTCAACCACTGCCGTCCACGCAAAAAGCCAGAGGCCCCGTGGATTTCTCCGCGGGGCCTCTGGTCTGCTGTGCACTCGGCAGGATTCGAACCTGCAACCTTCTGATCCGTAGTCAGATGCTCTATCCGTTAAGCTACGAGTGCTTGTTCTGTTGTGCTTCTGTCTTCGCTTGCCGGGCTTTTGCCCCGCTCGCGGCGACAGGAAGAACATTACATGACTGCCGCCGCCATGTGAAATCCGTTTGCCTCACCCCTTGTGAGCTGGGCAAACGCACTTCTGGGCCTTCGCGAGCCCCCCGGGCGCCCGCGCCCCGCGCGGCTCCCGCGGACCCATGGAACGCGGCCCTGGGGAACTCGGACGGGGAACACGGACACCGAGAACGCCGAAGCCCCGGTCCATGGGACCGGGGCTTCGGATCTTCGCGCGGAGGCGGAGGGATTTGAACCCTCGATGGGATTGAAGTCCCAAACCGCATTAGCAGTGCGGCGCCATAGACCGGACTAGGCGACGCCTCCCGCACAACCACTTGCGCGAGCGCGAGTGGTGCGTGCAGATGATGACACAGTCGAGCGCGGTGTCACCAATCGCCCCCCACGGTACTAGGCAGGCAGGCCGCACCGCAAAGCACCCGCCCGCGCGCAACCGGGCGGGTCGCCCCGCGTTAGGCAGGTCATGTTGCGCCGACTGCTCCTCACCGCCGCCGTGTCCGCCACCGCCGCGCTCTCCGCCGTGCCCAGCGCCACCGCCGGCACCCCGTCCGGTGCGCCGGGAGTGCCCCCCGTACCCATGGCGTCCCCCGCCGGAGCCACCTCGGCGTTCCCCGCCACGGTGTCCCCCCTCTTCCCTGGCGGGCCGTCCGCGCTGTCCGCCGCCGCGTACGGAGTCGCCCTGCCGGCCCTCATGCCCCCGCCGGCCCGCCCGGACGACTCCGCGGACCGGCTGACGGTGACCGTCACCGGCGTGGGCGGCGGTGCGGACGGGACGTCCGAGCTGGAGTGCCACCCCGCGGGAGGCAGCCATCCGGACGCGGCGGCGGCCTGCGACCGGCTGGACCGGATGACCACCTGGGGCAAGGACACCTTCGCCCCGGTGCCGCCGGACACCCTCTGCACCATGCAGTACGGGGGCCCGGCCACCGCCCACGTCACGGGGACCTGGGCGGGGCGGACCGTCGACGCGCGCTACGACCGCTCGAACGGGTGCGAGATCTCGCGCTGGAACGCCCTGGTGCCGCTGCTGCCCGGCACGCACTCCTAAGGGCTGTCCCGTGGCCGGCCAGGCCCCGGCCCGGACACCCCACCAGGACCCGATCCGGACCGATCAGGACCCGATCAGGACCCGCCAGGACACGGCGACGTCACGGTGATCTCACGGTGCTCTCACGGTTCCGCGGCACGAAATGCGTGGTCACAGGTTCTCCGCCGGATCTGCGTCTCATATGTGTGCGACCTCCCTCTCATCCGGCATCGCGAGCGCAACCACTGCCCGTAGACTCCCTCGCGTGACACGCCGCGGGCCGGTTGGCAAGATGGCAACCGCGGTCGGCAAGGTGCGGTAACAGGGAGGAAGCGTCTCGTGAGCAGCAGGCCATCCCGAGGCGCTGCTCGCCTCGCAGCCATACTGGACGCGCTGCCCGATGCGCTGGTCCTGGTCAACGCCAACGGGACCGTCGTCAACGCCAACAGCATCGCCCTGGAGGCCTTCGAGACCCCGGGCACGGCTCTGGTGGGCCGCGGGCTGCTCGATCTGCTGCCCGAGTTCGACTCCCGGCTGATCCCCGGATCCATGCGGCGCCCCGACACCACGGACGAGCGCGGGCGGACCAAGCCGACCCGGATGATCGCGCGCCGGACCGACGGCACGGAGTTCCCGGTCGAGGTCACGAGCGCGAATCTGGAGAACGGCCAGCAGGCCTACGACACCCACGGCCCCACCCCCGACGAGCTGCTCATGCTCGTCGTACGCGACCTTTCGGGCACCGTCGACACCGAGGCCGAACTCGCGCGTTCGCAACGCCAGACCGAGATGATCCTGCGCGCGGCGGCCGAGGGTGTCGTCGGGACGGACACCGAGGGGCGGGTCGTCCTCGTCAATCCCGCCGCCGCCCAGATCCTCGGATACCGGGCCAGCGATCTCGGCGGCAAGGACCTGCACGCCCTGATCCTGCACTCGCGGGCGGACGGCGAGACCTTCCCCTATGCGGAGTCGCCGCTCGCCGACACCCTGCGCTCCGGACGCAAGCACCGGGTGCGCGGGCAGGTGCTGTGGTCGAAGTCGGGGGACCAGGTACCGGTCGACCTGACGACGTCTCCGGTGCGCGACGGGGACCAGCTCGTCGGTGCCGTCATGACCTTCACCGACCGGCGGCCGTACGACACCCTGGTCGAGGAGAAGGACGCGGCCGCCACCCGGCACGCCGAGGAGCTGGAGCGGATCGGCGAGGAGCATTCCGCCGAACTGGAGGAGCTGCGCGAGCGGCACACCGCCGAGCTCACCGAACTGACCGAGGGGCACGAGGAGGAACTCGCCGCCGGGGACGAGCGCTACGCGGCCCTCGGAGAGCGGGAGAAGGACCGCTACGAGGCGCTGACCGGCCGGCACGAGCAGCTCCTCGCCGTCCTCGGCCGGTCCCTGCGCGGGCCGCTCGACCAACTGCGCGGCGAACTCGCCAAGCTCGCCGCCGACGACGCGGGGCAGCTCTGGCCGGAGGCCAACCAGGTGCTCCACCACCTCTCGGCCGGCTACTCGCGGATCACGACGCTCGTCGACAACGTCCTCGGCTACCAGCGGCTGGACGCCGGCATCGACACGATCTTCCGTACGAACGTGATGCTCGACGCCGTGGTCGCGGCCGGTGTCGACGGGGCCGTCGACCTGATCGGGCCCGGCCGGGTGCAGTTCGCCGTGCACGCGCCGCCCATCGAGGCCGAGGTCGACCCGCAGCGTCTCGCGGGCGCCCTCGCCCACCTCATCGCGGATGTCGCGGGCGTCGACGCGACCGGCAACGCGCCGGTGTCGGCGGGCGGTTACATGGACAACACGGTCGTCGTGGCGGCGGCACAGCGCGGCGAGGTCGTCCGGATCGAGGTGCGCGGGCCGTACGCCGGGGGAGACCCGGTGCACGAGCCGATCGTGCGCGGGATCGTGCGCGCGCACGGCGGTGTGCTCCAGACGCACGAGGTGCCGGGGATGAGTGGCAGCGCGTACGTCCTGGAGGTGCCCATCGGGGGCGGGGCGGGCTCGGTTCCGCTCGGCACAGGACCGGTGGTCTCCACCGAGGTCGCTCTCGCCGAGCCGACCGCGCAGCAGAGCGGTGGCAGGCGGCGGGCCCGGCGGTCCTCCGTGGACGCCTTCCTGGAGAGCGAGGTGGCGGGGGAGTCCGGCCCGAAGGCCGTCGAGGCGGCCGGTGCCGGTACGACCGCTCCCACCGGGCGCCGTCGCCGGCGTGCCAGCGAGGAGCAGGCGACGGGCGAACTGCCGGTTTCCGCGCACGAGCAGACGACCGAGGGCGCGGAGGACGGCTCCGGCGGTACCGGGCGACGCCGCGGCCGGCCCAGCCCCGCCGAGGGCACCGGCCACGCCACGGCCGAAGGCGCGCCCGACGGGGTCTCCGAGGGCGCGGTCGTGATGGCGGGCGAGCACGGGGCGGGTACCGCGGCCGTGGGATCCGGGCTGGGCGGGACGGTGCCTCCGCAGGGGGTGCCGGTGCCTTCCGGACGACGCGCGCGCCGGGACGGCGAACAGAACGCACTGCCCGCGGCCCTGCCGATGGCGCCCGGTGCGCGGCCGGCCGGGGCCGCCACGGCACCGGACGACGGCCGTGACGAGGACGACGGTGCCGCCGACGAGGCGGGCCGGACGACCGGACGGCGCCGACGCGCGCTGGCCGCGGCGGCCGAGCGTGCCGCCGCACAGGAGACGGGCGCCCGCGCGGTGTTCGCGCTGCCGCCGGCGGAGGCGGACCGCTCACCGGAATACGTCCAGGCCGAGGCCCAGGTGCAGGCCGCCCAGGTGCAGGCCGCCCAGGCCCAGGCCGCCCAGGCCCAGGCGGCTCGGGCACAGGTCGCTCGGGCTGCACAGGCCCAGGTCGCGTTGGCTCAGCAGCCCGACGGCCGCCACGACGCGATGCTGCACGACCCCGACGACGATCACACACCGCCGCAGCCGCACCCCGCCTCCGCCCCGACGGGCCGCCGACGAGCCGCTCAGATCGCGGCCCCGGGCCGGCCCGGGACGACGGCGGGGACACCCGCGCAGGCACTCCCGGCCCAGGGTGTTCCCGGACAGCAGGTCCCCGCGCTCGGGCAGAGCGTTCCCGCGCAGGGGCTTCCCGCGCAGGGTGTCCAGGCCGCGGCCGGTCAGCCGGTTCCCGCCCGGCGGCCCGCCGGAGCCGCGCAGGACACCCCGGCCGGTGCCGCCCCCGCAGCCGTGGCGCCGGGTTCCGCGCTCGCTCCGGCCCCCCAGCCGTGGCCCGACGCGAACACCACCAACGGCGCCGGCACTCAGGCCGCGGGTTCCCCCGGCAGGCCGGTGCCGTCCGGCGCGGGCGCGCAGCCCGCGCTCCCGGCGGCGGACCCGGCCGTCACGGCCCGGTCCGCCCCCACCCCGCTCCCCCCGGAGCGCCCGGTCCCGCGTGCCGCCCAGCCGCTGCCCGCCGAGGCCGCTCCCCCGTCCGCCCCGGCCGCCGACTCCAACTCGACGCAGGGCCGTGCCATAAGCGTGCGCACGCTCGGCCAGGGCGTGCCCTTCGCCCGCCAGGTCGCGGCGGCCCAGCCGGGCGGCGGCGTCCAGGCGCAGACGCCTCCCCCGCACGCGTCGAACGGCGGAGGCCGTCGCCGCAAGCTCGGCACACCGCCGGAGCCCGTCGTCGAACGCGCCGAGACGGGAGCGCGCTCGCTTCCGCAGGGCGGCCCCCGGCGGCCCGGCACCACCGAGGGCGCCGGACGGTCGTACGCCATAGGAGCACCGGACGAGAACGCGGCCGAAGGCCCCGAGCCGCTCGACGGTCCCGGCGGTGCCGTCGAGGTCGCCGACCAGCCGCAGCCGCGTCCCGTGGACGACGAACTGCCCCCGGAGCCGCTGGACAACCCGCGTCGGCTGCTCGTGTGGCCGGCGCCCGACGCCCCCACCCAGCAGGCACTCAGCGACCGCGGCTACCGGCCCGTGGTCGTGCACTCGCGCGAAGAGGTCGACGCGCAGATCGCCGCGTTCCCGGCCGCGCTGTTCGTCGACCCGCTGACCAGTCCGATCACCCGCACGGCGTTGCAGTCGCTGCGCCAGGCCGCCGTCGCCGCCGAGGTGCCCGTCCTGGTGACGGCCGGACTCGGACAGGCGTCGCGCGAGGCGGCGTACGGCGCCGACCCCGCCGTACTGCTGAAGGCGCTCGCGCCCCGCGACTCCGAGCAGCACCCGCCGCGGGTGCTGCTGATCGAGGAGCACGCGGAGATCGCGCTGGCGCTGACGGCCACGCTGGAGCGGCGCGGGATGCAGGTCGCGCGCGCCTCGACGGACGAGGACGCCGTCACCCTGGCCGCGCAGATGCGGCCGAACCTCGTGGTGATGGACCTGATGCAGGTACGGCGCCGGCGTGCCGGGATCGTCGACTGGCTGCGGGCGAACGGGCAGTTGAACCGCACGCCCCTCGTCGTCTACACGGCCGCCGTCGACCCGGCGGAACTGCCGCGGCTGGCCGCGGGGGAGTCCGTGCTGTTCCTCGCCGAACGCTCCACGAGCGACGAGGTCCAGGACCGGATCGTGGACCTCCTGGCCCGCATCGGCACCAACTAGTGTCCTGAGCCGGACCCGTCCCGGCCGCACGTCCGTGCGCCGGTGGGCCGGTGAACCGCGCGCAGGCCGGGCGGGGAGCCCTGAGGCTCCCCGCCCGGCCTGCGTGTACGGCTCTCCCGGGGCCGGCGGTGGCCGCCCCGTGGCGCGTCAGAGCTTGGTCACGTCCAGACTGCCCTCCGCGTACTTCTTGCGGAGCACCTTCTTGTCGAACTTGCCGACGCTCGTCTTCGGGACCGTCTCGACGACCGACCAGCGCTCCGGGAGCTGCCACTTGGCGATCTTGCCCTCTTCGGCGAGGAAGGCGCGCAGGCTCTCGAAGTCAGCCGTGGAACCCTCCTTCAGGACGACGGTGGCCAGCGGCCGCTCGCCCCACTTCTCGTCGGGGACGGCCACGACCGCGGCCTCGGTCACGTCCGGGTGGGACATGAGGGCGTTCTCCAGGTCGACCGAGGAGATCCACTCGCCGCCCGACTTGATGACGTCCTTGGCACGGTCGGTGAGGGTCAGGAAGCCGTCGGGGCTGATCGTGCCGACGTCACCTGTCTTGAGCCAGCCGTCCTCGCTGAACTTGTCGGCGGGGCGCAGCGGTTCCGCGTCGTTGCCGCCGTAGTAGGCGCCGGCGATCCACGGGCCGCGGACCTCCAGCTCGCCGGCGGACTCGCCGTCCCACGGGAGCCGCTCGCCGCCGGGGCCGGTGAGGCGGGCCTCGACGCCCGCCGGGAACCGGCCCTGGGTGAGGCGGTACGCGAACTCCTCGTCGGTGCCCACGGCGTGGGCCGGCGGGCGGGCGACGGTACCGAGCGGGGAGGTCTCGGTCATGCCCCAGGCGTGGCTGACGCGCATGCCCAGCGCGTCGAAGGCGGCCATGAGCGAGGGCGGGCAGGCCGAGCCGCCGATCGTCACCTGGGCGAGGGAGGAGACGTCCCGGGGCTTGGCGGTCAGCTCGGCGAGCAGGCCCTGCCAGATGGTCGGGACGGCGGCGGCGTGCGTCGGCCGCTCGCTCTCGATCATCTCGGCGAGGGGCGCGGGCTGGAGGAAACGATCCGGCATCAGCATGTTGATGCCGGACATGAAGGTCGCGTGCGGCAGACCCCAGGCGTTGACGTGGAACTGCGGGACGACGACGAGGGTCGTGTCATGGTCGGTGAGCCCCATGGACTGGGCCATGTTCACCTGCATGGAGTGCAGGTAGATCGAACGGTGGGAGTACACAACACCCTTGGGGTCTCCGGTGGTGCCGGAGGTGTAGCACATGGCCGCGGCCTGCCGCTCGTCGATCTCCGGCCAGTCGTAGGCCGTCGGCTTCCCGGCGAGCAGTGCCTCGTACTCGTGCACCCGCACGCTCGTCCCGTCCAGCAGCGAACGGTCACCGGGACCCGAGACCACCACGTGCTCCACCGTCGGCAGGTGGGGAAGGAGCGGCGCGAGCAGCGGAAGCAGCGAGCCGTTGGCGATGATCACGCGGTCGGCGGCGTGGTTGACGATGAAGACGAGCTGCTCGGCCGGGAGGCGGAGGTTCAGGGTGTGCAGCACGGCGCCCATGGAGGGGATCGCGTAGTACGCCTCGACGTGCTCGGCGTTGTTCCACATCAGGGTCGCGACCCGCTCGTCGCCCGTCACACCGAGGTCGTCGCGCAGGGCGTGGGCGAGCTGGTTGGCGCGCTCCCCGGCCTCGCGGAAGCTGCGGCGGTGCGGCTCGCCCTCGCCCGTCCAGGTCGTGATCTGCGACTCTCCGTGCACCAGCGCCCCGTGCTCCAGAATGCGGGTCACAGTCAGCGGTACGTCCTGCATCGTGCTCAGCACGGCGTCCTCCCGGGGGCGACATTGCCTACGCGGTAGTAATGGGTTGGGCTGATTCTGCTCACATACCGCGTGGTATGTCACTAGGCGAAGGAATGATCGATCAGCCAACTGCCTGCTCGGCGGCCGGTCGGGGCGTCTCCTGACGCACCGGGACCAGCTCGGGGTCCTCGCGCAGTTTCCCCAGCGCGCGGGAGACCGCCGACTTGACCGTGCCGACGGAGACGCCGAGCACCTCCGCCGTCTGGGCCTCGCTCAGATCCTCGTAGTAGCGCAGCACCACCATCGCCCGCTGCCGCGCCGGCAGCTTCGTGATCGCCCGCCACATCGCGTCGTGCAGAGCCTGCTGCTCGGCGGGGTCGGCGGCGGGCAGCCCCTCCGGTTCGGGCAGTTCGTCGCAGGCGAACTCGTCGACCTTGCGCTTGCGCCACTGCGACGTCCGCGTGTTGAGCAGCGCCCGCCGCACATAGCCGTCCAGCGCCCGGTGGTCCTCGATCCGGTCCCAGGCGACATACGTCTTCGCCAGCGCCGTCTGCAACAGGTCCTCCGCGTCGCTCGGGTTCGCGGTGAGTGACCGGGCGGTGCGCAGCAGCACGGGCTGCCGCGCCTTCACGTACGAGGAGAACGACGGGTACGAACGGTTCCGCGTCGCCCCCGTGGCGGCATCCGAGGCGCTCGTGCAGACGAGTGTGGTCATGGCTCCACGCTAGGTTCGCCCCCTCCTCCGGCGGATCGGCCGCAGGTCCCGAAGCCATGTCCGCCTCAGGTTGTAGAACTGGGGTGGTCCTCACCTCCTGAGGGTGGACAAGCGGTACCGCCCTCTGAGGGTTCATCCCCGAGAGACGATCACCGGGGGAGTACCCGGAAAGCGGGACTCCGGATCAACACGCGAGGCAAGCACCCGGGTGCAGTACTCCGGGCACCACCCGGAAACCCCGCACACCGGGAGGACCCGCTCGGCCGGCCCTCGACGACGGAGGCGCTACGACGGCCGGGACGGCCGGGACGGCCGGGGCAAAAGCCCGGACACGGACCGCAACGGGGGCCGGGACAGGGGCCGGGGCCTGGACGGAGGACTGGGCCGGGGCTCAGTTGTCGGAGCCGAGGATCAGGCCGGAGGTGGGCACGCCCGTCCCCGCGGTGACCAGGACGCGCCCGGCGCCCGCTATCTGGTTCACGGACGTGCCCCGCAGCTGCCGTACGCCCTCCGCTATCCCGTTCATCCCGTGCAGGTACGCCTCCCCGAGCTGCCCCCCGTGCGTGTTCAGCGGCAGCCGCTCCTCGGCGACGAGGTCCGCGGCCTCCCCCGGCTTGCAGAACCCGAACTCCTCCAGTTGCATCAGCACGAACGGCGTGAAGTGGTCGTACAGGATCCCCACGTCGATCTCCGCCGGGCTCATCCCCGCCGTCCGCCACAACTGCCGGGCCACCACGCCCATCTCGGGAAGCCTCGTCAGATCGTCCCGGTAGAAACCGGTCATCTGCTCCTGCGCCCGACCGGCGCCCTGGGCGGCGGCCGTGATCACCGCCGGGGGGTGCGGCAGATCGCGGGCCCGCTCCACGGAGGTGACCACCAGCGCCTGGCCGCCGTCGGTCTCCTGGCAGCAGTCCAGCAGCCGCAGCGGCTCCACGATCCACCGCGAGGCCGCGTGCTCGGCGAGCGTGATCGGTCTGCCGTGGAAGTACGCCGCCGGGTTGGTCGCCGCGTACTTCCGGTCCACCACCGCGACGTGCCCGAACACCTCAGGTGTCAGGCCGTAGGTGTGCAGATACCGCTGGGCCGCCATCGCCACCCAGGAGGCCGGGGTGAGCAGTCCGAACGGCAGGGCCCAGCCCAGCGCCGCACCCTCCGCCGACGGCTCCCGCCGCTGCACGCCCGAGCCGAATCTACGGCCCGACCGCTCGTTGAACGCCCGGTAGCAGACCACGACTTCGGCCACCCCGGCCGCCACCGCGAGCGCGGCCTGCTGGACGGTCGCGCAGGCCGCTCCACCGCCGTAGTGGATGCGCGAGAAGAACGACAACTCCCCCATCCCGGCCGCCTGCGCGACGGTGATCTCCGGGCTGGTGTCCATCGTGAACGTCACCATCCCGTCCACGTCCCCCGGCGTCAGCCCCGCGTCGTCCAGCGCGGACCGCACCGCCTCGACCGCCAGCCGCAGCTCGCTGCGCCCCGAGTCCTTGGAGAACTCGGTCGCCCCGATGCCGACGATCGCCGCCCGCCCACCGAGGCCGTCCCGCCTGCGCACGCTCACCCGGCACTCCCTTCGGCCGACGCGTCGACGGGGGCGAGGGCACGGCCCGGCGCCACTGCCGCTTCCGTAGTCGGGATCGGAGTCGAAGTCGGGGTCGGAGTCGGGACCGTCACCGTCACCGTGCCCATCACGTGCCGGCCGACGCCGTTGGCGCCGAGGATCCGCACCGTGGCCGTGTCACCGTCGACCTCCTCGATCGAGCCGGTCAACACCATGGTGTCTCCTGGGTGGTTGGGAGCGCCCAGCCGTATCGCCACCTTGCGCAGCACGGCAAAGGGGCCGAAGTGGTCGGTCACATACCGTCCGACCAGGCCGTTGGTCGTCAGGATGTTCATGAAGATGTCCGGCGAGCCCTTCGCCCTCGCCAGCTCCGCGTCGTGGTGCACGTCCTGGTAGTCCCGTGAGGCGATCGCCCCGGCCACGATCAGCGTGCGGGTGATCTCGATCTCCAGCGGCGGCAGTACGTCGCCCGCTCTCATGTCTCCACCTCCCCGTTCGCGATCAACTCCCCCAACTCCTGCAGCACTTCGCCCCCGCATCCCAGATAGGCGTCCAGCTGCCGCCCCCAGAGGAAATGCCGGTGCACGGGGTGTTCGAGGTCGGCACCCGCCCCGCCGTGCAGATGCTGGCCCGTGTGGACCACCCGCTGCCCGGCCTCGGACGCCCACCAGGCGGCCGTCAGGGCGTGCGCCGCGTAGGGCAGCCCCTCGTCACGCCGCCAGGCCGCCTCGTACGCCGTCACCCGTATCGCCTCGGTGTCCATGTAGGCGTCGGCGGCGCGTAGTTGGACGCCCTGCTTGGCGGCGAGCGGGCGCCCGAACTGCTCGCGCGCGTTCGTGTGCTCCACCGCCCGTGACAGCGACCCGGCGCACACTCCTGCCTGGAGCCCGGCGAACGCGATACGGGCCGTGGCCAGCAGGTCGTCGTACGCCCCCTCGGCGCCCAGCGCCTCGCCCGGTGTCCCGTCCAGTGTCAGGCGCCCCGCGGACCAGGGCGCCGTCAGTTCGACCGGCTCGCTCTCCGCCTCCGCGACCCGGACCAGCCAGAGCCCGCGCCGGTCATCGGCGACGAGCACATGGGTGGCGTCGCGCAGCCAGGGCACCGCGGGGACGGCCCCGGTCAGCCTCCCCACAAGCACTTCTTCCCGCTTCCCCCGCGCCCGCTCCCGCACGACTCCGGAAGGCGAACCCGATCCGGAGACGGAACCCGGTCCGGAGGCCGAACCCGATCCGGAGACGGAGCCCGGTCCGGAGGCCGAACCCGATCCGGAGGCCGAACCCGATCCGGAGGCCGAACCCGGCCCGGAGACGGAACCCGGCCCGGAGGCCGAACCCGGCCCGGAGACGGAACCCGGCCCGGAGACGGAACCCGGCCCGGAGGCGGAGCCCGATATCGCGCCCGCGCCGGCTATCGCTCCGGTCACCACCACCGTCCCGTCGGCGATCCCCGGCAGCAGCCGCTCGCGCTGCTCGGGCGAACCGTGCGCCTCCACGGCGAGCAGGCCGTACACACAGCTCGCCGCGAACGGCACCTGGGCCGTGGTGCGTCCCTGTTCCTCCAGCAGCAGGACGAGACCGAGGAGACCGGTCTCCTCGACCGCCGCCACCAGTCCGGCGGCACAGAGCTCCTTCCACAGTCCGGCGTCGCTGCCCGTCCCGGCCGCGGTGAGCCGTTCGTGGGTGGAGAGGTCGCCGAAGATCCGCGCGGCCAGGTCCCGGGCGGCCGTCTGCTCCTCGGTGGGCGTGAAGTCCATGTCAGCTCCCGTCCCCCGGTCGGCCCGCCGAGAGGACGGCCGAACCGACGCGGCCGGCGGCCGTGCGTGCGACCGGGGCACCGGGAACGCCGTCGCCGCCGGCCCGCTCCCCCGCCCGGAAGACCGGCAGCTCCAACTCCTCGTCGTACCGCCGGAATTCGAGCCGCACCGGCATCCCGATCCGCACCTCGTCGTGCGGCACACCCACCACGTTGCTCACGATCCGCACGCCCTCCGCGAGCTCGATCAGACCGACGGCGTAGGGAGGGTCGAAGGCGGGGAACGGCGGGTGGTGCATGACGACGTACGAATGGACGGTCCCCTCGCCGCCCGCCTCGACCGTGTCCCAGTCCGGGCCGCCGCACGCTCCGCATCCCGGCAGCCACGGGAATCTCAGGGCCCCGCACGCCGTGCAGCGCTGGATCAGCAGCCGGTGGTGCCCGACGCCCTCCCAGAATCCGGCGTTGTCCCTGTTGATCACCGGGCGCGGGCGCCTGCTCCTCGCCTTCGCGCCGTCCACCGCCGGGGTGCCCGCCGAGTCCCCCGTGCCCGCACCCTCACCCGTGCCGGTGACCGCATCCCCGACCGCAGCCCCGGTCGCGGGAGCCTTCGGATTCGCGTGTGCCGGAACGTACTTGAGGATGCGGAACCGGTGTGTCCCGGCGAGTTCGCCCCCCACGCGGATGTCCGTCCTCGACGTGACGAAGAACCCCGTGCCCAGCTTGGTCGTCTTGCGCTCCGAGACGGACTCGATGACGCCGTCGAAGGTGATCTCGTCCCCGGGGCGCAGCGGACGCAGATACTCCTGCTCGCAGTCGGTGGCGACCACCGAGGTGTACCCAGCGCCGTCGAGCAGCCGGAGCAGCTCGTCGTACGCCCCGGACCGCCCGGGGCCACCGGGGTGCCCGCGAAGGCCTCCCATCGTCCACGCCTGGAGCATGGTGGGCGGCGCCACGGCGTCCGGGCCCTCGTACGCCGGATGCGTGTCTCCCATCGCCTCGCACCAGTGCCGGATCATCGGCGCGTTGACCGGGTCCCTGCCGACGCCCCCGACGGTGGCCGCGCGCCCCTCGTACTCCTTGAGACGCGCCCACAGGTCGCCGCCCTCGCGCGCGGCGGCCTCGCGCGCGGCGGCCTGGCGTTCCGCGCCCTCGTCCGCCGCGGCGCCCTCGCCGCCCGCTCCCCGGCCGCTCACCGGCGCCCCCTCCGCATGCCGAGCCGCATCGTCGCGACGATCTCCCGCTGCACCTCGCTCACCCCGCCCCCGAACGTGTTGATCTGCGCCGCCCTGTTCATCCGCTCCAGCTCGCCGGTCCCGAAGACGCCCGGTGAACCGGAGCGGACCAGTGCGTCCGCTCCCACGATGTGCTGACACATCCGGTACACGGCGACCGCGGATTCGGTTCCCATGACCTTCACGCCGCTCGCGTCGCCGGGCGCCGGGCCACCGGCTCCCACCTCCCCCACCAAACGCCAGTTGAGCAGGCGCGATGCCGCCAGACGGGCATGGGCTTCGGCCAGTTGGAAGCGCACCCACGGCTCGTCGACCCTGCGCCTCCCGGTCACCGGGTCGGGCGTACCGGCCGCCTCCAGCGCGGCCGCGTAGAAGTCCTCGGCCTGCATGCCGATCGCGGCGAGGGCCACCCGCTCGTGGTTGAGCTGGCTGGTGATGAGCCCCCAGCCGCCGTTCTCCTCGCCGACCAGGTTCCCGGCCGGGACACGGATGCCGTCGTAGTACGTCGCCGTGGTGGTCTGGCCGCCCACCGTCTCGATCGGCGTCCAGGAGAAGCCGGGAGCGTCCGTGGGGACGAGCAGGATCGAGATGCCCCGATGCTTGGGCGCGTCCGGATCGGTCCGGCAGGCGAGCCAGATCCAGTCGGCGTTCTGGGCGTTGGAGGTGAAGATCTTCTGCCCGTCCACGCGCCAGTGCCCGCTCTCGGCGCCGGCCGGTCCCGCGCTCCCCGCTGCCTCCCGGACGGCACGCGTGCGCAGTGAGGCGAGGTCGGTGCCGGCCGACGGCTCGGAGTACCCGATGGCGAAGACGAGGTCTCCGCTGAGGATGCGCGGCAGGAAGAAGTCCCTCTGTTCCTCGCTGCCGTATTTCATGAGGGTCGGTCCGACGGTGTTCAGCGTGACCATCGAGACGGGGGCTCCGGCCCGGTAGGCCTCGTCGAAGAACACGAACTGCTCGTCCGGTCCGCGCCCCTGTCCGCCGTAAGCGACCGGCCAGCCGAGCCCGAGCAGACCGTCGGCGCCGATCCGGCGCAGCAGCGCCCGCTGCCCCGCCGGGTCGTCGGCGGGCGGTGGCCCGTCCGGCATCAGCTCCCGGAAGTACGTGCGGAGCTCGGCGCGCAGCCGCTGCTGGCGCTCGGTGGGGGCGAGGTGCACGACGACGGCCCTCCCGGACCTCGTACGAACAAGGTTTTCTGACTGTCCGTCAGATACCGTCCCCTGTCAAGGTCACGCCCCGCCCCGGACCGCCACCCCACCAGCACCCACCCACCGACCACTGGCCACTGGCCACCGGCACGGGCCACCCCTCCGGCACCCCGACACCACGGCACTCCGGCCACCGACACACCCCATCGGCCCTCACCCCCTCGCACGCGGACCGCGCGGCGGCGCCGAAGCACCGTCGCGCGACCACCGTGAACCCCCACGAAGCACTACCCCACCCAGTGACCCCCGGACCGACGACCGCCCATCGGCCCCCGGCTCACCAGAGTTTGACGAAGTTGACGATGACGTTCGCGTTGCCCTGATTGACCGCCGCGAACGGTGAGTCGTTCACTTGGGCGGTATTGCTCTGATTCGACGCTCCCGAACCGACCGCCTGCTGTTGCGTGGTGTTGGAGTTGCCGCTGTTGTCGCGCCCGACCCCGCTGCCGGCGGCGGTCGCCACTCCCGCGTTCGATCCGGTGTCCGCGAAGGAGCCGTTGTCCGCGGCGGCGGCCCCCGTGAAGAGCGCGGCGGTCAGGGGCAGCGCCGCGACGGCGGCGAGGACACGAGCGGTACGGATGCTTGCCATGTGAATTCCTCCAGAACCGGTTGCACGCACCGGCGGTGAGCCGGGCCGTACGGGAAATACGGCTTGTTCCAAGGCGGTTGGCCGGCCGCCTCGGCGCTGTCCACGACGTCGCGAATCCAGAGTTGCCCACCGCATCCCCGGCGAACCACCCCGGAAGCCGCAATTCCCCCTCAAGTGTGAGGACATGTCGATAAACCCTCTTCGCGCCCACAAAGTGCCTGATCAGACCGCTATCGACCGCTCAATCCCAAGGGCCGCAACAGGTGAAGCGTTCCGGCACCTTTTCGGCCGATCTCTCCCTTCGGCCGCCCCACGCCCTCGCGCGGCCCGGGAACCCTTCCCTTTTTCGAACACTCGTACGAACATGGAGGCATGGCCACCACCGACCGGCGGGCCACCACTCTGGCCCTGGCCCATGCCCTGTCCGCAGCCGAGCGCGGCCTGGCGGTGATCCCGCTGTCCCGTACGAAGCTCCCGGCCCTGCGCTCCCCCCATCGCGACGACCCCGATCCCCTTCCCTGCCACGGCGAATGCGGCCGCTTCGGGCACGGCGTGTACGACGCCTCGACAGAGCCCCGGCGCATCCGCGAGCTCTTCGCCGCCGCCCCCTGGGCCACCGGCTACGGCATCGCCTGCGGGCTGCACCCGCACCACCTCATCGGCGTCGATCTCGACGTCAAATCCGATACGGACTCCTCGACGGCCCTGCGCGAACTGGCGCTGCGCCATCTCTTCACGATCCCGGACACGGTCGTCGTCCTGACCCCCAGCGGCGGCCGACATCTGTGGCTGAGCGGACCACCGGACGTCGTCGTCCCCAACTCGGCCGGCCGGCTCGCCCCCGGCATCGACATCCGCGGCGCCGGCGGCTACCTCGTCGGCCCCGGCTCACGCACCGAACACGGCGTGTACGAGACGGCCCCCGGCACCGCCCGGCTCGCACCCGCGCCCTGCCCCCCTGAACTCCTGCGGCTGCTCCTGCCCCCGCCGCGCGCGCACCACGCCACGTCGTCGGCTGCCGACCGGCAGGGCCAGGGGCTGGTCCAGTTCGTGCTCGCCGCGCACGAGGGCCAGCGCAACACCCGGCTCTTCTGGGCCGCCTGCCGGGCCTACGAGAACGGCATCGGCCCCCAGCTGGTCACCCCACTCGTCCAGGCCGCCGTCCGCACAGGCCTCACCGAACGGGAGGCCCGCTCGACGATCGCCTCCGCGTCCCGGATGACGGCTCCTTCACCCCGGCACAACTGAGCCGAAACGGCCGGGCGGGTCGGCCCTTGGGCTTTGGCCCCGCTGCGTCTTCGGCGCCGGGGCCAAGCCCTGGGCCGCAGCGAGTGCGGGCCCGAGTGGAGAACGGTAAACACGCTGATGGGCCGGTTGGCCTTCGTGGATCAGTGCCCGTAGATGTGGCCGCGTACTAGCGGGTCGTGTTCCAAGATGAAGTCGGACACCTTCCAGAACTCTGACAACCTCGGGTGCTGGAGAGCAGCCTCACGATCGAGCTTGGTGCCGAACAGAGGACCGTCGGGGTGCGCGAGCCCGGCAGTCACCAGGGTCGAAGCCGGCGTGTTCTGCCCAGCCACAGGACCGACGCGGCAGGCGAACGAAACATGATCGCCCCATTGTTCAGCTCCAGCGCCCCAGGTCCCGAAGGTCACGTCTATCCACGCATCGTGATCCCTGTCCTTGTGGTGGTAGCAGTTCGCGAAGTACGCGGCGTACGCGGCACCGTCAGCGTGGATGAAGTTCCACGCCCGTTCGATCGGAGCTTGGCAGCAGTCACACTGGAACTCGCGGGTCTGCCGGTCCGGGCCAAAGGTCAGTGACATGCCGGCCATCATGCGGCACGATCGATCACCCCCGATCAGGAGCCTCCGCCGCCGTGCCCCTCCCGTGCCCGTTCGGTCGGGAAACCGGGGGAGTCACGGTCGCCGGCGGACAAGGCTCACGAAAAACGGCCCCCGACCGATTCACCCGGTCAGGGGCCGTTCACCTGCGGTGGGTGTGGGATTTGAACCCACGGTGACATCGCTGCCACGACGGTTTTCAAGACCGTTCCCTTAGGCCGCTCGGGCAACCCACCCCGCTCCCGCCCAGCCGGGTGGAGCGGGTACAGCGTACCCGGACCCCGGCGTCTCGCGGCGGCATGGTCCGCACGGGGTCCGCACGGGGTCCACCAGCGTCGATCGGGCTCCCCGACGCCGCCGGTCCGGTGCCGGAGGCGGCCCCCGTCAACACGCGGCATCCCACCGGACGGGCCTCACGAAAAGCCTCTTTCGTGAATACTTCCGCCGCCTTGCCCTCACTCGATTGCCACACATCTGAAGGAGGGCGAGCGGCGTTAGCGGAATATGGCGAAAGCAAGATCTCTCGCTCCACCCGCCTCCGGAGCGACGGCGGAGGATCCGGCCGCGGTCCGTACTGCGGCGGCCGGGCGATACACCCGTACGCCGCCGGCCGCACCGTACGCCTCGCCCGCCGCCCGCGGCACCGCTCAGGGAGATGGCGCGCGCGTGGCGCCGCCCGGCGCGAAGTCGCTGCTCGGCGATTTCCTCACGGTGCTGGACGCGGTTCAAGAGGAAATCAACCAGCGGTGGAACGGCCAGGGACGCTCCGGCCGCCACAGCCCTCACGTGACTGGGACGAATTTCCGTGAATGACGACTATCCGAATCTCTCCTTCGCCCGGTACGGACACCATCCCGAATATCCCACCGGGACGGAGGCCGGTCCGTACGGCGATCCCGCTGACGCTCTGCGGGAACAGGGCTGGGACCCGGTCGAGGAGCTCACCTACCTCCTGCAGGACGCCGCCGCGGCGGAGCAGGAAGTCCTCGTGCCGCCGCCGCGCAGCGAGCCGGCCTACACCGACGAATTCACCAGTGACCCGATGGACAACCTGGTTCAGCTCACCGCCGAACTGCCGCCCATCCGGCGCTCCTCCAGCGGGCACCGGAAGGTACGCGTCCGCAATCCGCGCTTCAACTGGCTGCAGACCGTCAGCTTCGTGATCGCCGCGCTCGCCGCCGCCACCGTGTCGATGGTGAGCGTCTTCAGCGGCATGGTGGCCTACACGCCCCTGCAGCACATCGCGTCCAACGCCCAGAGCGGCACGGGTCCTTGGTGGCCCCTTCTCGTGTACGGCCCCTGGATGGTGGCCTCGCTCTCCATCCTGAGAGCCGCGCTGCACCAGCGCCGGGCCGTGCACTCGTGGTACGTCGTCCTGCTGTTCTCGTCCGTCGCCATGATGTTCTGCGTGGCCGACGCCCACCAGACCGTCACGGGGGTGGCCACGGCGGTCGTACCGGCCCTGGCGTCGCTGTCCTGCTTTCAGCAGTTGATCCGGCAGATCACCCTGACCCGCCCGCCTCGCCAGACGGTGTCGCGCCATCGGCAGCGCCCCGTCCCGGCGGCGCCGCCGAAGCGCGCCGAGGGCAAGAGCGGTCCGTCCGCCGCGAAGCCGCCTCGCGTGTGAGCGTCCGCGGGGTCGCCCTCCCGGCCCGGTGACACACGGAAGGGGTGCCTCCCGGTGGGAGGCACCCCTTCCGACCTCTACGTCCGCCCGTACGGGCGGTGACCTGTCGACCTGCGCGGCCCGACCCCGGTCGGGGTCAGGGACGACGGGTCAGTTGTCGCCTTCGCGGGAGCCGAGGGTGACGTCCACCGTGTGGGTCTTGCCGTCGCGCGTGTAGGTGAGCTTGACGGTGTCGCCGGGCTTGTGGGTCCAGATGGCGCCGATGAGGGTCGGACCGCTGTCGACCACCATGTCGTCGAGCTTGGTGATGACGTCGCCGGGCTTGAGGCCCGCCTTGGCGGCGGGGCCGCCGGCCTCGACCGCCGCGGAGCCGCTCGCGCCCTGCTCGGTGATCTTCGCGCCGCCGGTGCCGTCCTCCAGGGAGACCGACGCGCCGATCTTCGCGTACACCGGCTTGCCGGTCTGGATCAGCTGCTGGGCGACGTACTTGGCCTGGTTGATCGGGATCGCGAAGCCCAGGCCGATGGAACCGGACTGGCCGGAGCCGCCGAGACCACCGCTGGTCGACGACTGGATCGCCGAGTTGATGCCGATCACCGCGCCCGAGGAGTCGAGCAGCGGACCGCCGGAGTTGCCCGGGTTGATCGAGGCGTCCGTCTGCAGGGCGCTCATGTACGAGGACTTGCTGCTGGCGCTTCCGTCGCTGGAGGCGACCGGACGGTTCTTCGCGCTGATGATGCCCGTGGTCACCGTGTTGGACAGACCGAACGGCGCGCCGATCGCGATCGTGGGATCGCCGACGGCCACCTGGTCGGAATTGCCGAGGACGAGCGGCTTCAGGTCCGAGGGCGCGTTCTTCAGCTTGATGACCGCGACGTCGTACCCCTGAGCGTGGCCGACCACCTCGGCGTCGTACTTCTTGCCGCTGGGGAAGGTCGCGGTGAGCTTGCCGCCGTCGACCGCGTCCGCCACCACGTGGTTGTTGGTGAGGATGTGGCCCTGCTTGTCGAAGACGAAGCCGGTACCGGTGCCGCCCTCGCCGCTGGTGCTCTGGGCCTCGATGGTGACGGTGCTCGGCAGCGCGCCGGCGGCCACGTTCGCGACCGTGCCCGAGGCGCGCTTGACCTGGCCGCTGGTACTCGGGGCGGAGACCGTCGTCGAGTCGGTGGTGTTGTCGTTGTTCTTGGCCAGCGAGTAGCCGATGCCGCCGCCGACGCCGCCGGCGACCAGCGCGGCCACCAGTACCGCGGCGACCAGGCCGCCACGGCCGTTCTTCGGCTTCGGAGCGGGCTGCTGGTAGGCGGAGCCCCAGCCGCCGGTTCCCGAGCCGCCGCCGTCGGCGTACGACGGGGTGGCGGGCGGCGGGGGCGGCCAGCCGGCCTCAGGGGCGGAGCCCTGGGGCGCGGCCTGTCCGTAGGGGTCGGCCCCCTGTCCGGCTCCGGCCGACGCGTACGCCGGCATGCCCGCGGGCGCCGTCGCGTGCTCCGGTGCGCCGGGCACCGCGGGGATCGGAGCGGTCGGCGCGCCCCCCGCGTGCGAGGCGCCCTGCGCGGAAGCAGCGGGAGTTTCCACCGGCACAGGAGGTGCGGACGGGGCCGGGGGTACTGCGGTGCCCTCGTTCTCGGTGCTCACAGCTCTTCTCCTCGATCCACGGCTGTTGTTCTCGGTCGCACTCGGTCACGCCCACTCACACTTGTAGATGGCCCGGCGCGATTCAGCTGTGCATGTGCTTTTGTACGCCGACAGCTTTTCCCACAGGGCGTCAGGGCACCATAAGCGGTGGCTGTGCGTCCGAGGTCATCCTTTATAACGGACCTTTAACAGCAAAAGTAATGAGATGGGACATATCTCACCTCACACTCGCCCCGCGACGATGGCACCATGACGCGGTGACCCTCGCACGACAGCACCCGATTCAGGTCGTCGCCCACCGCGGAGCCTCCGAAGAGGCCCCCGAGCACACCCTGGCCGCGTACAAGAAGGCGATCGAGGACGGTGCGGACGCCCTCGAGTGCGACGTAAGACTGACCGCCGACGGCCATCTCGTCTGCGTCCACGACCGCCGCGTGAACCGCACGTCGAACGGGCGCGGAGCCGTCTCCGCGCTGGAGCTCGCCGAGCTCGCCGCACTGGACTTCGGCTCCTGGAAGAACCGCGACGAGTCGCCCGACTGGGAACACGCCCCCGGGGGCCTGGAGGACACCTCGGTCCTGACCCTGGAGACACTGCTCGAACTCGTCGCCGACGCCGGCCGCCGTGTCGAGCTGGCCATCGAGACGAAGCACCCGACCCGCTGGGCGGGCCAGGTCGAGGACCGGCTGCTGCACCTGCTGAAGCGCTTCGGCCTGGACGCCCCCGCGTCCGCCGCCGACTCCGCGGTGCGCGTCATGAGCTTCTCGGCCCGCTCACTGCACCGCGTCAGGGCCGCGTCCCCGACCCTGCCGACGGTCTATCTGCTCCAGTTCGTCTCACCCCGGCTACGGGACGGACGCCTGCCCGCGGGTGTCCGGATCGCGGGCCCCTCGATGCGGATCGTACGCAGTCACCCCGGGTACATCGAACGACTGAAACGAGCCGGACACCAGGTGCACGTCTGGACCGTGAACGAGCCCGAGGACGTCGATCTCTGCGTTGAGCTGGGCGTCGACGCCATCATCACCAACCGCCCCCGCGCCGTACTGCGCCAACTGGGCCGCTGACCTGGCCTTGCCCCGGGGCGGCCCGCCACCGGAAACCACACGATCGACCCTCGAAAACCATCGAGAATCGGCCACTTTGTTACAGGGAGTGCACCGGCGCGTTCGTTCCGCATTCGATCGTTACGAGTGCGTCAGCAGACGTTGATTGGCCGGTTTCCGGTCCAGTCCAGAGGGGCATTCACACCGTGGCGTGGGGCAAAGGAGGTCTCGGGGGTGGCGTTGGTGGTGGCACAGGAGGTGCCCACGTCGTCGAGCATGGCCGTACCCCATGGCCCTGCGGGCGTGGGGGAAGCAAGACACCGGATGCGTGATGAGCTGCGCTCCGGCGGTGTGGCGGAAACGGTCATCGACGATGCCGTACTGATCCTTTCCGAACTGCTCAGCAACGCCTGCCGACATGGCAGGCCCCTGGGGGACGACCTCGCGGGCGACGGCAGTGTGCGCGCGACCTGGCGGGCCGACCCGGCGGGACGGCTGACGGTCGAGGTGACGGACGGCGGTGGCCCGACCCGCCCCGTTCCCGCCACCCCGTCGGTCACCGCGCGCGGCGGCCGCGGGCTGAACATCATCAGGGCGCTGGCCAAGGACTGGGGCGTACGGGACGACGTCCACGGCGAGGTCACGGTGTGGGTGGTCATCCAGGACGACGTGGAAACGGCGCACCGGCACGACGACTTCGCTACGCGCGTCGCGTCACCGAGGGTGTCGGGGACGGCCGGTCTGGACTTCGTGGACGCCTTCGACGACCTGGACTGAGGCCGGCGGACGGACCACCGGGTTCCGGGACGACGCGGGTGCGTTGTCCACAGGATCCCGTCGGTCCTCCTGCGAACGGCTAGGCTCGCGCCAGTACGAGACGAGCCGTGATCGGGAGACACCCACGATGGCCAAGAAGCGACCCCAGACGAAGGCCAAGCAGCCGCAGTTGAAGGACGGCGGCGAGATCCCGGTGGTCGGCGCTCGCGAGCCCTGCCCCTGCGGCAGCGGCCGCCGGTACAAGGCCTGCCACGGCCGGGCCGCGGCGCACGCCGTGACCGAGCTGGTGCACCGCCCGTTCGAGGGCCTGCGAGGCGAAGGGGACTGGATCGCGCTGCGCGAGCTGGTGCCCGCCGCCACCGTCGAACTGAAGCTCAAGGAGAGCCTGCCCGAGGACGTTCCCTCGGTCACCCTCGCCACCGTCCTGCCGATGGCATGGCCGGCACTGCGCCGCGAGGACGGCTCGGTGCTGCTCGGCCTGCAGAACGACACGGCGTCCGGCGACATCAGCCGCGACCTGGCCGACACCCTCCAGCGCGCGCTCACCGCGGCGCCCGGCACCCCCGTCGAGGGCCGCCGCGCCCCGGCCGGCGGCCCGCGGCTCCAGGACCTGCTCGACCCCGAAGGCGCCTTCGAGCCAGTTGTGCACAGCGGCTTCGAATTCTGGGTCCCGGACGCGGAGAACGCGTCGGCCGAGGTGACCGCCTCCCTGGAGCGGGCCAACGCCGCCGCCATTCCGACGGTGAAGCTCGCCGGGGTCGACGCCGCCTACTGGTGCGAGACGCCCGACAAGAACCACCTGCGCTGGGTCATGCCCTACGCGGAGGAGCAGCTTCTGGACGCCCTCGCGCGACTGCACGCCGAGGGCCGGTCGGGCCTCGGGGAGGGCACCCGGCTGGTGGGTTCCTTCCGTGCGCACGGGCTCACGGTGCCGGTCTGGGACCTGCCGACGGGGGTCACCGCGGACGACATCGAGAAGCCGGCGGCCGAGTTCGCCGAGCGCCTCACCACCGCTCTGGCCATGGACGCGCCACTGACGGCGGACGAGCGCCGTGCGCGCGGGGGGCTCACCAACCGCCAGGTGACGCTCAGCTGACACACAGGCGGCGCACAGACCCGGGAACTGACCGACCGGTCAGCTCGTCAGGGTCTCGGAAACGGGTGACTCCTGTCACAACTCCCCGTTGTGACAGGTAAATCCGTGTCCGAATAGCCGAGATCGAATTTGCGAACCGCCGATCTCTTGTTACCGTTCGAGTAGCCCGGTTGCTGGTGCATCCCCCGTCGCCAGCAACCGGGTCTTTCCATGTCCGGAATCCCGTACGGCTACAACAGCCTTACCAGCGGCCCGAGTTGCTCCCCGAGCGCAGCAGCAGCGGCCCGTCGGAGCCGGGCCCCTTCGCGAACTCCGCGACCGCCGAGTAGGCCTCGGCGCCCCCCGCCGTACGTTCCCTGGGTGTCTCGCATTCCCCCGGGTCGTCCTCCGCGTCCACCGCGCAGTTCATCCGCACCGTGCGCCCGCCGGGTCCCATGAGACTCAGTACCGAGCTCAGCGCGTCCCCGCTCGCGTTGCGGTAGTAGGTGCGCGCCCAGGTCTCCTCGCCCCGCGTCAGGACACAGGTCTGGGCCTCGACGCCGTCGGGCGAGGAGAGCTCGGGACCGCACCGGGCGGCGGTGGCGAACCCGAGGCCGGGCAGCAGGGGGGAACGCCCGGGTTCGGGCGCCCGCGGCCGGCCGTCCGCGCGAGCCGTGCCGCGCCCGGCCGCGGAGCCGTCGTCGCCCACGGAGCCCGCCGACGCCACGGCCAGCGGCAGGGCGAGGACACACACCACGACAGCTGCCAGCGCCACCAGACGAACCCTTCGGGGGTCCGGCCCGCCGCGCGACGGCGTCGAGGCGCCGGGCCCCCCAGAACGACGCTGCATAGGCGGACGATAACGAGCACGGGCGGGCGTGCGGCCCGCCGCGCGCCGGACGCCCTTACAACTCGGGCGCGCTCACACCCGTACGAGTGAGTGCCTCGACGACGGCATCCACCACGGCCTCCACATCGGGCACCCACGGGGCGGCCGAACCGGGCAGCGGAGCACGCTCCCAGCGGATCTGGCCCTGGCCCGTCCCGGACGGCGGCAGCGCGATGTAGCCGCCCTCTCCGTGGAAGCGCAGGGAGCCGGGAACGAAGTCCTTGGCGTAGAGCAGTTCGCCGAGCTGCTCCATGGAGTACGGGGCGACGAGGATCGCCCAGCGGGACGGGGACGCCACGACCGGGCCGAGGCGCATGCCCGTGCGGTCGAGGGCGTCGAGGGCGCGGGCCGCCGCGAGGGCCGGCAGGCTCACCGCGCACGGGGCGCCGCCCCCGGTGGCCAGCACGATGGAGGCCGAGGGCCGGTTGGTCCACCACCAGCGCACCATCCGCTGGTCGGTGGTGGCCGCGAGGAGGCCGGGGTCGAAGGGATGGGCGCCGGGCACCGTGCACTCCGGGTCGGGGCATCCGCAGCGGGCACGCCCCTGCGGGTCGGCCGCCACACCCGGGAGTACGGGCCATCGCCATTCGGTCGCGAAGGTCAGGGCCGCGCTGAGCATCTCAGGCCTCCCGTTGTTCCGCCTGGACAGGAGCCTGCGTCGCCTTCCGAGGATCTCGCGCATGAGCGCTCGTTCCTTTCCGTTGCACGCCTGGCAACACCGAGGATCACATCACACCACGTGTCGATCACTTCACTGTGCGTACCTGCTGGCGCATCACACCCCTGTCGGAGACAAGGGGAACCCCTCTGGGCCGAGCGTGTGGCTGTGTCCGCGCCCACACTGCGTGTATCCAAAGCATGGGCATGGCGTGGGGTGGCGGCGCCTGGCGTTTTACGTCCCGCGTATTCCTTGCCGCCTCCGCCACGGGAGGATGGGGCACGGTCGTCGGTGGTTAAGACGCCCGGGTCCGTCGCCAGGTTCCGGGCGGATCTCAACCACCCCTGGCCTTCACCGAGTACGTACCCATCACGACCGCTGTGACGCTCCGTCGAACGAGGCCAGTCGACCTCAATAAGCCGTTGCCCGAGTCAGTTTTAGGCCATTCTCGTTTTCCCGCAAGGGTTACCACCGGTCTCATGGACACCAGGAATCCCAGCAGGACAATGCTGGACATCCCCTCACGAGTACGTGTACATGTGGAGACACCGCTAGCGGCGCAGAACTACATGGGGGTTTGCGATGCTATTGAGCAATACGCACTGGCCGGAAGGCCGGACGTCATGAACGCCCCTCACCTTCCGAAAGTGGCCGGAATCGATTCCACGGTTCCGTCGCCCGCACACACTGTCGCGCCGACGCCCGCGCCCACGGGTGCCACTTCGGCCATCTCCCCGGCCGGGCCGGGAGCCGCGCTCCAGGACCGCCTCGCGGGCTGGGTCTCGGATCTCACCACGCTCCACGAGCTCACCGAGGGCCTGGCACGCACCGCGACCCTGAGTGACGCGCTGCAGGAAGTCCTGCGTGCCGGAGCCGCTCTCGTAGGCGCCCGGCGCGGTCTCGTCGTCATGGAACCCGGCGACGGCCTCGGCCCCGACACCACCATCGGCCTGGGCCTCGCCCGAGCGGATCTCGGCCACATCGAGACGGTGCCGCGCAGCTCCATGTCGTACGGGAAGATCCTGGACGGGCTGCCCGGCGGCGAGGGCGAGATCGCCCAGCCGGACCTCCTCTCGGAGGACGGGCTCGATCCGCGCCACCGCGAGGTGGCCGCCCGTCTCGGCTACGCCGCGAGCTACGCGCTGCCGCTGTCCACCGAGGCCGCCGGCCGCCTCGGTGCCGCCGTATGGCTCTACGACGAACCCGCCGAACCGGTCGAACGTCAGCGCCACCTCATCGGCCTCTACGTCCGCTACGCCACGGAGCACCTGGCGCGGCTGCTGGAGCTGGAACGCGCGCGAGCGTGTGTGAAGACGATGTCCGCGGAGCTGCTTCCCCCACGGCTGCCCCGGGTCTCCGGCGTCCAGCTCGCCGCCCGGCACCGCACCGGCCCGCGCGGCGGCGGCGACTGGTACGACGCGCTGCCGCTGCCGGACGCCGCGCTCGGCCTCGCGGTCGGCTCCGTCACCGGGTCCGGTCCCAGCGCGGTCGCCGCCATGGGCCGGCTGCGGGCCTCCCTGCGGGCCTACGCCGTGATGGAGGGCGAGGACCCCGTCGCCGTGCTCTCCGACCTGGAACTGCTGCTGCGGCTGACCGAACCCGCGCGTTCCGCGACCGCGCTCTTCGCGTACTGCGAGCCCGCCCTGCGCAAGCTCACGCTCGCCGGTGCCGGACACAGCCCGCCCCTGGTGATCGGCCCGCGGCGCACCGAGTTCGTGGAGACCTCCCTGTCGGCACCCCTGGGCATGCTCGCCTGCTGGGAGGCCCCGAGCGTCGAACTGACCGCCGACCCCGGCGAGACCGTGCTGATCTACACCGACGGACTGCTGCACCGCACCGGCGACCCGATGGACCGCGCCTTCGCCCGGCTGCACGCGGCGGCGGCGAGCGTCCCGAGAGCGCTGCGCGACGACCCCGGCGCGATCGCCGACCACGTGCTGCGCGGGGTACTGCCGGACGGCCTCGACGAGGCGGACAGCGACGAGGACGTCGTCCTGCTGGCGGCCCGGTTCGAGTGAGGGGACGGATACCCGGTGTAACAGGCCTTCCGGCCCTGGGCCCCCTTCAGTACGACCGTACGATGGTAAGGGTTCAGAGTCGTATCAAGGAGGCAGACCGTGTCGGAGGCGCTCACCCCGGAGACCCCGGAAGCCGTGCTCGACGAAGCCGCTGACGAAGCGGGCGAGGAAGAGCCCATCAAGCAGCGCAAGAACGGCCTGTACCCGGGCGTGTCCGACGAGCTGGCCGACAGCATGAAGTCCGGCTGGGCCGACACCGAGCTGCGGGGCCTCGAGCCCATCGCGCAGGCCGAGTACACGGCGGCCCGCCGCGCCGCGCTGTCCGCGCGCTTCCCGGGCGAGCGCCTGGTGATCCCGGCGGGCAACCTGAAGACCCGCTCGAACGACACGGAGTACCCCTTCCGTGCCTCGGTCGAGTACGCGTACCTCACCGGCAACCTCACCGAGGACGGCGTCCTCGTGCTGGAGCCCGCCGCCGGCCCGAACGGGAACGGCGGCCACAAGGCGACGATCTACCTGCTGCCGCGCTCCAACCGCGAGAACGGCGAGTTCTGGCTCTCCGGGCAGGGCGAGCTGTGGGTCGGCCGCCGCCACTCCCTCGCCGAGGCCGAGCAGCTCTACGGCATCCCCGCGTCGGACGTCCGCGAGCTGCCGGCGGCACTGAAGGAAGCCACCGGTCCGGTCCGGGTCGTGCGCGGCTACGACGCGGCGATCGAGGCGGCACTGACCGACAAGGTCACCCGTGAGCACGACGACGAACTGCGCGTCTTCCTCTCCGAGGCACGGCTCGTCAAGGACACCTTCGAAGCCGGCGAACTGCAGAAGGCCGTCGACTCCACCGTGCGCGGCTTCGAGGACGTCGTGAAGGTCCTCGACAAGGCCGAGGCCACCAGCGAGCGCTTCATCGAGGGCACCTTCTTCCTGCGCGCCCGGGTCGAGGGCAACGACATCGGCTACGGCTCGATCTGCGCCTCAGGACCGCACGCCTGCACGCTGCACTGGGTGCGCAACGACGGCCCGGTCCGCTCCGGCGACCTGCTGCTGCTGGACGCGGGCGTGGAGACCCACACCCTCTACACCGCCGACGTCACGCGCACGCTCCCGGTCAACGGCACGTACACGGAGATCCAGAAGAAGATCTACGACGCCGTGTACGAGGCCCAGGAGGCCGGTATCGCGGCCGTGCGGCCGGGCGCCAAGTACCGCGACTTCCACGACGCCGCACAGCACGTGCTGGCCGAGAAGCTCGTCGAATGGGGCCTCGTCGAGGGGCCCGTCGAGCGCGTCCTGGAGCTCGGCCTCCAGCGCCGCTGGACCCTGCACGGCACCGGCCACATGCTCGGCATGGACGTCCACGACTGCGCCGCCGCGCGCACCGAGACCTACGTCGAGGGCACGCTGGAGCCGGGCATGTGCCTGACCGTCGAGCCGGGCCTGTACTTCCAGGCGGACGACCTGACCGTGCCCGAGGAGTACCGCGGTATCGGCGTCCGCATCGAGGACGACCTCCTCGTCACCGAGGACGGCAACCTCAACCTGTCGGCCGGCCTCCCGCGCCGCTCGGACGAGGTCGAAGCCTGGATGGCGTCCCTCAAGAGCTGACGCGCTGCCCACGAGGGCTGATACGACACCGATGGCCGGATGCCCCGCGGGGCGCCCGGCCATCGGTGTGCCCAGGGGCCGCGGGCGCGACGGGCCGCGGCGGCGGTGTGTCCCGACCGCGGGGCGAGGGGCGGGGCGACGAACGTTCGTCGGTGCGCCGGCTGTCAGACCGTCGTCACCGGGAGCGCGTCCACGAACAGCGCGCCCGCCAGCAGGGCTCCGCTGCCCCGGGGGCTCCACCCCCGCGCGTGGAGATCGTCGTCGAGGGCGGACAGACCCGCACGCCCCGCCTCCGTGGACGTACCCCCCGCTTCCAGCACTCCCCGGGCGCCCGCCTGGACATGACGGAGACCGTGCGGACCTGCGGTGTACAGCAACTCGGTGTCCTGGAGGGTGGACATGACGGTGAGCAGCGCGTCGAGGCGGGCGCGGGGCTCGGGCACACCGGCCGAACGGGCGGCGGCGAGCGCGTCCAACGCCCTGCGCACGTGCGGGAATCCGGCACGGGCCTCACCGCGCGCCCCGGCCGCGCCGTACTTCACGGAGACGGACGAGCCGCGCGAGGGCTTCCTTGGCGCCCGCCGGTCGGCGTGTGCCGCGATCCGCTTGGCGGTCGCGGTGACGTCGGGCCCGGTGGCGCGGGGGTCCAGGGCCACCGCGGCGACCAGCAGCCCGAGCGCCCACAGGGCACCACGGTGACCGCCGCCCGTCAGGGCCACCGAGTGCTCGGTGCACCGGCCGATCGCACCCAGCTCCGCGCGGAGTCCGGGCGTGGCCCGGCCGGTACGGCGGGCGGCGGCGGCCATGGCCGCGAGGCCGGGGGCCAGCGCCTTGGCGGACCAGCGCAGGGAGCAGAGATCCCGCCGGGTGACCCGGGCACGCAGGTCGCGCGGATCGGGCAGTCCGGGCTTGGGGGCCAGTTCCAGCTGCCGGGTCAGCGCGGCCACCGCGGCCCGCGCCAGCGCCTCGTCGTCCTCGCGACTGATCATCGACGCACCCCGTTCTTGTGAGGACACCGCCGGTGGAAGCGCCCTTGGACCAGGCCGGCTCCGTGCGAAGGAAAACTAGGAACACCGGCCCTCAAGAACCTGGGTGCACGCTGTGACAGGCCTGTGGACTCCGGGAAACGGGAGCCGGGCCGCGGGGCGGAGGGGTTCCCCGCCGACCCGGCCGGACGTCGACCCGGCTCGACTGCCTGCGGCTCAACGAGCGGGCGACCAGGCTCAACCCCGCTCGGCTCAACCCCGTGCGACCCGGTGGGACGCGGTCCCCGGCTCCGCTCGGCTCGGGCTCCACTCGGCTCGGCTCGGGCTCCGCTCGGCGTGTCAGGCCGGGAGCAGCGAGGGGACCTTCTTCCACTTGAGGATCTTGTCGAAGCTCACCACGGCCCCGCCCCGCCCCGGCTTGTTGCCGATGTGGACGTGGTCGGCGAGCTCCCGGATCAGGCACAGACCCCGGCCGTGCTCCGCGTCCTCCCCTGCCTGGCGGAGCAGGGGGCGGCCGTTCCCGGCCGGAAAACCGGGGCCGGAGTCGGCGACTTCGATACGGCACTGATCACCGTCGAGATAGGCCGTCACGCGGTACGCCTCGCACGAGGCACCCCGCACGGTGTCCCCGCCGTGCTCGACGGCGTTGGCGCAGGCTTCGGTGAGGGCGACGGAAAGGTCGTACGAGATGTCCGGGTCGACACCCGCGCTCTCCATCGTGCCGAGCAGCAGGCGCCTGGCGAGCGGGACACTCGCAGCCTCGCGCCGCAAATGGAGTGACCACCAGATGCTCATGCTCCAGCCTCCCGGCCGCGGCTCGACATACGGTTACGTATTGCCGCAACCACCCGTGCGCAATCGCATACGCGACGTGATACCGCCCATACGGCCGACGCGCTCACATGAGGGAGCGGTGTATGCGCAAGCGATCGACAGCGGACGACGACCTTTCGGCCGTACGCCGGGTTGCGGACGGACCGGTCGCATGCCGTCGACCGGACCTGCCGCCAGGACCGGCCGCGCCCAGTGCGATGATGAGCCCGCCATGACTGCCCCCCACCAGCTTTCGGCGCGCTCCGGAGCCGGCCTCCGGACCCTGAGGGCCGCGGTGTTCGCCGCGGTCTGCGTCGTGCTGGCCGCGGCCGGTCACGGGATCGCCTCCTGCGCCGTCGTCCCCCTGTGGACGCTGGGCGCCGGTTTCCTCGCGGTCTTCACCGTCGCCGCCGCACTGGCGGGCCGGGAACGGGCGCTGCCGGGCATCGTGGCACTCCTCGCCCTCAGCCAGACCGTGCTGCACACCCTCTTCGGACTCGGCCTGCAGGCCGCTACGACGGCCACCGGGTCCATGGGCTCGATGGCCTCGGGGATGTCGATGTCCGACGCCACGCTCGTGGCACGGGCCGCCCGCCTGGTGTGCGGAACGACCGCGGCGGCGATCAGCCCCGCACAGGCCCAGAGAATCCTCGCCGACGCGCGGATCGACACGGGCATGGCGGACATGACGTCGTCCATGCACCACGCGGCGGACGTCATGCCGACCGCCGCGGGCGCCCCCATGTCCGTACTGCCCTCCCTGCCGATGCTGCTCGGCCACGTCCTCGCGGCCCTCGCCGCCGGCTGGGTACTGCGCAGCGGTGACCTGGCGCTGCTGCGTCTCATGCGGCTGTCGGCGCAGGGAGTCACCGAAGCGGCGCTCGTACGGTCCCTGCGCGCCGCCCTGACCCTCGTACGCGCCCTGCGTACGGGACTTCCCGGGGCCCCCGAGATCGCGCGCACGCCTCGTACCGCGCTGCTCGCGCCCCTCGCTCCACGGACGACCGCCCTGCAGTACGCCGTCGTCCGGCGCGGGCCGCCCCACTCCACCGCACTCGTCCTCGTCGCCTGACACGACGCGCCGCCTCACGGAATCCACGGAATCCCGGAGTCCTCGACCTCCCGGACCCCACGGGCTCCACGGACCTCCTCGAAGGGGACGCGGTCGTGCCGCACGCGCGCGTGCCCGCCGGGTCCGCCCGGACACCGTCCCAGCCCTTTCCCCGGACCGAGGCGCGCGCGTCCCCTTCGTCACCGGACTGAAAGTGGAGTGTTCCTTTCCATGAAGGCTTCTCGTCTCGCCGCCGCCGGCACCGTCGCCGCCACGGCCGTTCTCGCCCTGTCCGCCCCCGCGTTCGCGCATGTCAGCGTGCAGCCCGAGGGCGCGGCCGCCAAGGGCGGCTACGCCGTCGTGAACTTCAAGGTGCCCAACGAGCGCGACAACGCCTCGACCACCCAGGTCGAGGTGAACCTCCCGGCGGACCACCCGCTGGCCTCCGTCATGGCGCAGCCGCTCGACGGCTGGACCGTGAAGATCACCAAGTCCAAGCTGGACAAGCCGGTCACCGCGCACGGCGAGAAGATCGGCGAGGCCGTCACCAAGGTCACCTGGACCGCGGACGGCAAGGGCATCGAGCCGGGCTTCTTCCAGAAGTTCCCGCTCTCCCTCGGCGCGCTGCCCGAGGACACCGACGAACTCGTCTTCAAGGCCGTCCAGACGTACTCCGACAAGGAGGTCGTGCGCTGGATCGAGCCGCAGAAGGAGGGCGCAGCGGAACCCGAGAACCCGGCCCCCGTGCTCGCCCTCTCGGCCGCGACCGAGGCGGGCCACCACGGGTCCACCGGCGCGGAGGACGCCTCCGACACCGAGAAGACCGCCAAGCAGTCCACCGAGGCCGCCTCCTCCACGGACGGCGCCGACACCACCGCGCGCGTGCTCGGCGTCGTGGGCATCGCCCTCGGCCTGGCGGGCGTGGCGTACGGCGTTCTGGCCGGCCGACGGCGTACGAACGCCTGAGGTGCCGGTCAACACCTGAGGTACTGAGACCCACCCGCTCCCGGTGCGCACCGGAGGGTCGCGACGCGGCTCTCCGGTCCGGTCCGGTCCGAACCGAACAGGCTCGGACCGGCTCGGACCGGCTCGGACCGGCTCGGACCGGCGTGGCCCGAGGCCGGACCGGACCGGCCCCGGCCACGTCCGACCTGGCCCTACGGCCCGGCACGACCCCCGGTGCACACCGGAGCACTCACATCTGGGACATTTCTCTATGCGCAAGAAGACGTACGCGATGGCCGCCCTGTTCGCCGCCGCCGCTCTGACCCTCTCCGCCTGCGGCAGTGGCGACGACGGCAACAAGCCGGTCGCCGAAGTGTCCGCCGAGGCCGGCTCCACCAAGGCCGCGACGGTCCTCGACAATCCCTTCGAGAAGCCGGACCTCGTGCTCACCGACACGACCGGCAAGAAGTACGACCTGCGCGCGCGGACCAAGGGCCGGCCGACGCTCGTCTACTTCGGCTACACCCACTGCCCCGACGCCTGCCCGCTGACGATGAACAACCTCGCGGTCGCCAAGAAGCAGCTGCCCAAGGCCGAACAGGACAAGCTGCGCGTCGTGTTCGTCACCACCGACCCGGCCCGTGACACCCCGGCAGCGCTCGGCACCTGGCTCAAGGGCATCGACCCCGACTTCATCGGCCTGACCGGCGACTTCGCCACGATCCAGGCGGGCGCGCGCACCATGGGCATCACCATCGAGCCGACCACCAAGGACAAGAACGGCAAGGTCGTCTCCGTACACGGCACGCAGGTCATCGCCTTCTCACCGAAGACCGACGCGGGCTATGTGCTCTACGGCGAGAGCGCCACCGTCGACGACTACACCAAGGACCTGCCCAAGATCGTCGAAGGGGCGAACCCGTGAGGCGCCGTCCGCACCGTTCCGCCGGGCTCCTCGCCACCGGCACCCTGGTCATAGCCGCCGCGGGGACGCTGACGGGCTGTGCCTCGGGCTCCTCCTCACCGTCGTCCTCGGCCGGACCCGAACTCAAGATCACCGGTGCCTACATGCCCGCCCCCAGCACGGACACCATGGCGGCGGGTTTCTTCACCGTCACCGACTCGGGCGGCGCCGACACGCTCACCTCGGTCACCAGCGACCTCTCGGACGAGGTGACGATGCACGCGACCGAGGACGGCGCGATGCGCGAGAAGAACTCGTTCGCGGTGCCCGCCGAGGGAACCCTCGACTTCGCGAGCGGCGGCAACCACCTCATGTTCGCAAAGCTCTCCCACAAGCCCCAGCAGGGCGAGAAGGTGTCCGTGGAACTGCACTTCGCCAAGTCCGGCACGGTAAGGATCTCCATGCCGGTGAAGTCCGCGACCTACAACCCCAAGACCGGGCACTGAGGGAGGCATCACCGTGACACTGACCATCGCCCCCCGCTTCCGGACCCTCCTGCTGCTGTTCCTCGCCGTCTCCGGCGCGCTCCTGGCGGGCGCCGCGCCCGCCTCCGCGCACGCCGCGCTGACCGGGAGCAACCCGACGCAGGGATCGGTGGTCGACCAGGCACCCACCCAGGTCTCGCTCACCTTCTCCGAACAGGTCTCGCTCAACAACGACTCGCTCCAGGTGCTCGACCCCAAGGGCCAGCGCGTCGACACCGGCGGCGCGAGCGACCTGGGCGGCGACACATACGGCCTGAAGCTGCGCCCGGGACTGCCCGACGGCACGTTCACCGTCACCTACCAAGTGGTCTCGGCGGACAGCCACCCCGTCTCGGGCGCCTTCACCTTCTCCGTCGGCGCCCCCTCGCAGACCACCGTCGCCCTGTCCGACCGAGGGGTGGGCGGCGGCGTGGTGGGCTTCCTCTACGGAGCCGCGCGCTACTTCTCGTACGCGGGGTTCATCCTGCTCGTCGGCGGTGCCGCCTTCGTACTGGGCTGCTGGCAGCGCGGTTCGGGCATCCGGCCCGTGCAACGGCTCGTGGTCTCCGGATGGCTCACGCTGACCGCCTCCACGCTCGCTCTGCTGCTGCTGCGCGGTTCGTACGTGGGGTCCGGCAAGATCGGCGACATCTTCGACCTGACCCTCCTCGGTCAGGTGCTGCAGACGAAGTCGGGCGCGGCGCTGGTGTCGCGGCTGCTGCTGCTCGCCGCGGCGGCGCTGTTCATCGCGGTCCTCTTCGGCGCGTACGCCAAGCGGGACGAGGACGAGCGGGCGGCATCCGGCGAAACCGCCGAAGGGGCGGACGGCGGCTCCGACGGCACCACGGACGCCGACGAGCCGGCCACGGACGACCGGACCGCGCAGGACCCGGCCCCGGACGCCGACGATCCGGCCGCGGAGAAGAGCGACCTCACCTTCGGACTCGCCGTCGGCGGCGCCGTCGTCGCGGCCGGTCTCGCCGCGACCTGGGCCATGGCCGAGCACGCCTCGACCGGCATCCAGGCCGGAATCGCGATGCCGGTCGACGTCCTGCACCTGCTGGCCGTCGCCACCTGGCTCGGCGGTCTGTCGACACTCCTGGTGGCTCTGTTCCGCGCTCCCGCCGAAGCACAGATCGAGGCGACGGCCGTGCGCCGCTTCTCCCGCCTCGCGTTCGGCGCCGTCCTCGTCCTCGTCTCGACCGGGATCTACCAGTCGTGGCGGCAGCTCGGCTCCTGGTCCGCGCTCACCGACACGACGTACGGACAGCTACTGCTCGTCAAGGTCGGCCTGGTGGCCCTCCTGGTCGGCATCGCATGGATCTCCCGGCGCTGGACGGCCCAACTGGCCGAGGCGACGGCCCCCGAGACCCTCGCCCCCGTCGTGGAACAGCGATCCGCGCTGAGGACACCCGCCACCGTTCCCGCCGACTCCCGGCGCGCTACCCAACTCGCCCGGCAGCAGGCCGCCGTGGCCTCCACCCGCGAGAAGCGCGTCCGCGACGCCGACCCGCAGCGCTCAGGTCTGCGCCGCTCGGTGCTCGCCGAAGCCGGGGTCGCGGTCGTCCTGCTCGCGGTCACGACCGCACTGACGACCACCGAACCGGGACGCACGGAGGAAGCGGCCCGGCAGGCCACCGCCTCCGCCTCGCAGCGCTCAGGCCCGCTGTCCCTGAAGATCCCGTTCGACACGGGCGGCGAGGACGGCAAGGGCACGGTGGAGATCACCCTCGACCCCGCCCGCGTCGGCGGCAACGAGATGCACGTCTTCGTCGTCCGGCCGAACGGCAAGGCCTTCGACGTCCCCGAGGTGAAGGTCGCGTTCACCCTCACGGCCAAGGACATCGGCCCGCTGCCCGTGACCCCCGACCGGGTCGCCACCGGCCACTGGGCGGCGAACGGAGTGCAGATTCCCCTGGCGGGAGACTGGAAGATCGCGGTGACCGTGCGCACCTCCGACATCGACCAGGCCACCGTGAACAAGAACGCGCAGATCGGCTGAACCTGACCATGGCTGACCAGTCCACCTCCGGGGCCGCCTCCCGCTCCACCCGGAAGGCACCCTCCCCCGGAACGCCCCCCGGCAGCGCGTCCTCCAGTGCCTCCCCGCAGGGAGTCATGTCGCGGCGCCGACTGCTCGGCACCGCGGGCGCCACCGGCCTCGCCCTCGGAGCGGCGGGAGCGGCCGTGGGATACGCGGCGGCCCCCACCCCCGCGAAGACCGTCCCACTCACCTCGGTCGGCGCGGACATGGCAATGTTTCACGGGAAACATCAGCCCGGCATCACCACCGCCCTCCAGGCACGCGGCCACCTCATCGCCTTCGACCTGGCAGCGGGCGCCGGCCGCAGGGAGGCCGCCGCGCTGCTGCGCCGCTGGTCGGCAACGGCCCAGCGGCTGATGGCGGGCGAGGCCGCCGCCCACGAGGACACGGATGTCGCGCGTGACGCCGGCCCGTCGTCCCTCACCGTCACCTTCGGCTTCGGACACAGCTTCTTCGGGCGTACGGGCCTGGAGAAGCAGCGCCCCCTCGCCCTGGACCCGTTGCCCGACTTCTCCTCCGACCAGCTCGACAAGGCACGCAGCGACGGCGACCTGTGGGTGCAGATCGGCGCGAACGACGCCCTCGTCGCCTTCCACGCCCTGCGCGCGATCCAGAAGGACGCGGGCGACGCGGCACGGGTGCGCTGGCAGATGAACGGTTTCAACCGCTCGCCGGGCGCCACCGCCGAGCCGATGACCGCCCGCAACCTGATGGGCCAGATCGACGGCACCCGCAACCCGAAGCCGTCCGAGCCCGACTTCGACGGGCGCATCTTCGTCCCCGCCTCCGGCGACCCGGAATGGATGGCGAACGGCTCCTACGCCGTCGTACGCCGTATCCGCATGCTCCTGGACGACTGGGAGAAGCTCTCGGGCAAAGCCCAGGAAGACGTCATCGGACGGAAGAAATCCACCGGGGCGCCCCTCAGCGGCGGCACCGAGACCACCGCCATGGACCTGGACAAGACCGACGCCGACGGCAACCCGGTCGTGCCCGTCAACGCACACGCCCGCATCACCCGGCCCGACCAGAACGGCGGCGCCGCGATGCTGCGCCGCCCGTTCTCCTTCCACGACGGCATCGGCGTCGACGGGGCACCCGACGCCGGTCTGCTCTTCGTGTGCTGGCAGGCCGATCCGGTGCGCGGCTTCGTCCCTGTACAGCGCAAACTCGACCGCGGCGACGCGCTCTCGACGTTCATCCGCCACGAGTCGAGCGGACTCTTCGCGGTACCGGGCGGCGCGGCGGAGGGGGAGTACGTGGGCCAGCGGCTGCTGGAGGGCTGATCAGCCCTCCAGCAGCCGGGCTCGGCACGGGGGCTCCCTGGGTGGCTCGGCACCGGGCTGGGTACGGGGCTCCGCAGGCCCCGTCGCGGGCTCCACACCCGACTCGGTGGCGGGTCCCGCGGCCGACCCGGTGACGGGGGTTCCGGAGGCGGGAGCCGCTTCGGGCGAGGCCCATTAGGGTGACGGTATGTCGGCTACGCGCTACACCTATCTCGGCCCCGAGGGTACGTTCACCGAGGCCGCCCTCCGCACGCTTCCCGAGGCCGCGACACGGGAGCTGGTGCCCATGGTGTCCGTGCCGGCCGCGCTCGACGCCGTGCGCGGCGGCAAGGCCGCGGGCGCGCTCGTCCCGATCGAGAACTCCGTCGAGGGCGGTGTCACCGCCACCCTCGACGAACTCGCCAAGGGCGACCAGCTCATGATCTACCGCGAGGTCGTGCTGCCGATCGCCTTCGCCCTGCTGGTCAGGCCCGGCACGGCGCTGAAGGACGTCAAGACGGTCACCGGACACCCGGTCGCCCAGCCCCAGGTGCGCAACTGGCTGGCCGCACATCTGCCGGACGCCCTGTGGGAGTCGGCCGCGTCGAACGCGGACGGCGCCCGGCTGGTCCAGGAGGGCCGGTACGACGCGGCCTTCGCGGGCGAGTTCGCGGCGGCGACGTACGGCCTCGAACCGCTGGTGACCGAGATCCACGACGCGGCCAACGCCGAGACCCGCTTCGTGCTGGTCGGCCGCCCGGCCCGGCCCGCCGCACCGACCGGCGCCGACAAGACGTCCGTCGTCATCTGGCTCGGCGACGACCACCCCGGCGCACTGCTGGAACTGCTTCAGGAGTTCGCCGTGCGCGGCGTCAACCTGATGCGGATCGAGTCCCGCCCGACCGGCCAGGGCATCGGGAATTACTGCTTCTCGGTGGACGCCGAGGGCCACATCACCGACCGCCGGGTGGGCGAGGCGCTGATGGGCCTCAAGCGGATCTGTCCCCAGGTGCGTTTCCTCGGTTCGTATCCGCGGGCCGGTGTACCTCTGGAGGACGTGGCACCGCTGCGGCCCGGGACGTCGGACAGCGAGTTCTCCGCGGCTTCGGACTGGCTGGCGCGCTGCGAGGACGGCCGGTTCTGAACGGGCGATCCACACCCGTCCGAGCGCTTCCCAACGGTCCTACCTGCTGATTTTCGTCATCCACAGATGTTATCCACAGGTGCGCTTCTCGACCTGGGGACAAGTCGACAACGAAGCACTACATCATCGACAAATCGGCTACTGGACCCAAGTCCCTCCACAAGCCCGTACGACACCCTTCGTCTACCCATTTCCATTGATCAACCCTATAGAGGGAATCATTTACACCCGAAAGTGGGCGTACGGAGGGTTTGAACCGGGAATTCGTCAGCCGACGAAGACTACTCGGAATGATCAATTCCGACATCCACAGATCTTCCACACAGCCTGTGGATAACTCTCGGCAGGGGTCGAGCCCTGTGGACAACTTGGCTCGCAAGTCCCGTCCCCCGCAAGGAAATCCGGTCAACCGATGAAGGACCGTCTGCCCCGTTTCGGGGAGTAGGACCCTTTTCCTTGACGCCGTTCGGTGATCAAGGGATTCGGTCCGGCATTTCACTCATACCGTGACAGCGGTCACGCTCTGGAATATCGGGTCGTTGGGCGGAAGCCCGCACCGGTAGCCTTGAGGGGTGATTGACCTTCGCCTGCTCCGTGAGGACCCCGACCGTGTTCGCGCCTCCCAGCGCGCCCGTGGAGAGGATGTCGCGCTCGTCGACTCCCTTCTCTCCGCCGACGAGCGGCGCAGGTCGTCCGGCGTCCGCTTCGACGAGCTGCGTTCCGAGCAGAAGTCGCTCGGCAAGCTGATCCCCAAAGCCTCCCCGGACGAGCGCGCCGAGCTGTTGAAGAAGGCCGAGCAGCTCAAGGCCGACGTCAAGGCCGCCGAGGCCGAACAGAACGAGGCGGACGAGGAGACCAAGCGGCTCCTCCTCCGGCTCGGCAACCTGGTGCACCCCGACGTCCCGGTCGGCGGCGAGGAGGACTTCGTCGTCCTGGAGACGCACGGCACCATCCGTGACTTCGCCGCCGAGGGCTTCGAGCCCAAGGACCACCTGGAACTGGGTGAGGCGCTGGGCGCCATCGACGTCGAGCGCGGCGCCAAGGTGTCGGGCTCGCGCTTCTACTACCTGACCGGTGTCGGCGCGCTCCTGGAGCTCGCCCTGGTCAACGCGGCGATCGCGCAGGCCACCGAGGCCGGCTTCATTCCGATGCTGACCCCGGCGCTGGTCCGCCCGCGCGCCATGGAGGGCACCGGCTTCCTCGGCCAGGCCGCGGAGAACGTGTACCACCTGGAGAAGGACGACTACTACCTGGTCGGCACCTCCGAGGTCCCCCTCGCGGCGTACCACATGGACGAGATCCTCGACGCCGACAAGCTGCCGATGCGCTACGCCGGCTTCTCGCCGTGCTTCCGCCGCGAGGCGGGCACCTACGGCAAGGACACCCGCGGCATCTTCCGCGTGCACCAGTTCGACAAGGTCGAGATGTTCTCGTACGTCGACCCCGCGGACGCCGAGAGCGAGCACCAGCGGCTCCTCGACTGGGAGAAGCAGTGGCTGACCGGCCTCGAACTGCCCTTCCAGGTGATCGACGTGGCGAGCGGCGACCTCGGCGCCTCGGCCTCCCGCAAGTTCGACTGCGAGGCGTGGATCCCGACCCAGGGCAAGTACCGCGAGCTGACCTCGGCGTCGAACTGCAACAGCTTCCAGGCCCGCCGGCTGTCCGTCCGTATGCGCGACGGCAAGAAGGTCCAGCCGCTCGCGACCCTGAACGGCACGCTGTGCGCCGTCCCGCGCACCATCGTCGCGATCCTGGAGAACCACCAGCTCGCCGACGGTTCGGTACGGGTTCCGGAGATGCTGCGGCCCTACCTCGGCGGCCGTGAGGTTCTGGAGCCGATCTCCAAGTGACGAGCACCACCGGGTCGACGGGATCGTCCGGGGCCACGGGGCCGGGGGCGTTCCCGTACAAGCTCGTCGCGACCGATCTCGACGGGACGCTGCTGCGTTCCGACGAGACGGTCTCGGCGCGTACACGGGACGCACTCGCCGCGGTGACCGCGGCGGGCGCGGCCCACATCGTCGTCACGGGGCGCGCGGTGCCCTGGACGCGGCACATCCTCGACGACCTCGGCTATCGGGGCCTGGCGGTCTGCGGTCAGGGCGCGCAGGTCTACGACGCGGGGGAGCACCGGCTGCTGACCTCGGTGACGCTGGACCGCCAGCTGGCCGGTCTCGCGCTCGCCAAGATCGAGGCTGAGGTCGGGCCGCTTCTGTTGGCCGCGAGCCGCGACGGGCTCGACGGCGAGGTGCTCGTCGGCCCCGGTTACCGGAGACGGGACGGCGCGCTCCCGGTCGTCCCGCTCAAGGACGCCGCCGACCTGTGGTCGGCTCCTCTGAACAAGGTGTACGTCCAGCATCCGACGCTCTCCGACGACGAGCTCGCGGCGGTGGCGATGGAGGTCGCGGGCGGGCTCGTCGGTGTCACGATGGCGGGCGCGGGGATCGTGGAGCTGCTCCCCCTCGGCCTCTCCAAGGCGACGGGGCTGTCCTTGGCGGCCCGGCGCCTGGGCGTCAAGGCGGCGGACACCATCGCCTTCGGTGACATGCCGAACGATCTGCCGATGTTCGTGTGGGCGGCGCGCGGGGTGGCCATGGCCAACGCCCATGACGATCTCAAGACGATCGCTGACGAGGTGACGTCCTCGAACGATGAGGACGGCATCGCGGTGGTGCTGGAGCGGTTGCTGGCGCGGTCGTAGCCGTTACCGGGTCGCCGGTCACGTCTGCCGGGGCGGTTGCGCCTCTTGCGGCGGTGCCAGGTCCTACGACGGTTCCACGTCTTGCGGAGGATGCGCGGGTCGAACGCGCGCGGGGTTTCACCCCCGACCACGGCTTAGCAAGCCGGTGCCTTTCCACTCGGCCAATCCTCCGGGTGGGCGGCCCGCGCGGTGACGCGCGCTCGAAGCGGCCGCCCCGGGCAACTCCCCCTGCGAGCGGGTTCGGCGGAGGGGTAACTACTCCGGAACCTGCCGCGGGCTGCCCTGTCGGGAGCTCGACGTACTGCTCCTGATGAACATCGTCGCGCTCCTCTCCCAGAATGTGGCGCCGGCTTTGTGCGCGGCGTGGACACAACCACTGTGCCCGTGGGCCGACTTGGGCGCCACTGATTAAAGGCGGTCTCCGCGGGGCGTCACTTGCGGCGCCATCTGCGCCGGCGCCCCTTGCTGAAGAACCATCCCGCCGGCGGCTCGTCCGAGCGCCAGGGCTGTGGATCGGGTCCGCCTTCGCGCCACCGGGCGGCGAGCATGCGCGCGCGGGCCGACGGTTCGGTCGTCTCGGCGGACCGTACGAAGTTCTCGTCGAGCACGAGGTCGTCCCACGGTTCCCGGGCCGTGTCCCCGTGTTCGTCCCCCGGTCCGCCCCCGGATCCGTTTCCGGCCTGTTCGCGGCCGTCACCCCGTGGTTCCTCGGTTGCCATCCCCGTTCCTCCTGGCCGCGCGTCCCCGTTCGGTCAGTGTGCCCGGACGGGGATGAAGCCGATGTCAAGAAAAAAGGGGGCTCCCCGGGCGCGTGCCGCCCACCAGCCGGCACGCGCGCGGGGAGCCCTGCTCACTCCTCGCCGGCCAGCGTCAGCGACCGCAGCCGCTGTCCCGCGTACCAGGTGGCGAGGACGGTGACCACGACCAGCAGGACCGTCGCGGTCGGCAGGCTCACGTCCGAGGTGACCAGTTCGCCGCCGGTCACCTTGTGGGCCACGGCGAGCGCCCACTGCTGGACGCTGAGCGTGCGCGCGCCGGACACCAGGGACCCGAACAGGGCTTCCCAGACGAGCGCGTAGACGAGTCCGAAGACCACGGCGTGCCGGGTCACGGTCCCGAGGAGCAGGAACATCGCGGCGTAGGCGATCGAGGCGACCAGGGCGGCCACGGTGTAGGCGACGGCGATCTGCTGGCCGTTGCCGTTGAGGATCATGCCCGCGATGAAGGTCGGCACCGCCGAGAAGGCCATGGTGACGGCGATCGCGACGATCAGCTTGGTGAAGATGATCGTGGGCCGCTTCAGTGGCTTGGCCAGCAGATACACCACCGAGCCGTCGTCGATCTCGGGCCCGATGGCTCCGGTGCCGGCGATGACACCGATGATCGGGACCATGGTGGCGAGCGCGAACCCGCCGAGCAGGTCCGAGGCCACCTGGTCGTCGGCTCCGGAGAAGCTCCGGACGGCCAGCGAGATCACGATGAGCAGGACGGGCAGGATGCCGAGGATGAGGGCCCGTCGGCGGCCGAGGAGGCCCCGATAGGTGAGCCGGGCGACTGTGGGGTCGTACATCTTCGGCCTCCTACGCCGCGACAAGATACGAGAAGACGGATTCCAGGGACTCGTCGGACGGTGAGACCGTCAGCAGCCGGATGCCGTGCTCGCGCGCGACCTTCGGGAGCAGGGCGGTGAACCGGCCGAAGTCGACGGCCTGGATGCGCAGCGCGCCTTCGGCGAGGTCGACCTCGATGCCGGAGGTCGACGGGTCGGCGATCAGCGCGGCGGCCAGTGCCCGGTCGTCGCTGGAGCGGACCAGGTAGCGGTGCGGGCGGTCGGTCATCAGTCGGCGGATGCGTCGGAAGTCACCGCTCGCCGCGTGCCGTCCGGCGACGATCACCTCGATGTGGGCGGCGAGTTGCTCCACCTCTTCGAGGATGTGGGACGAGAACAGCACGGTGCGGCCTTCGTCGCCCATGCGGCGCAGCAGATCCATGAGCTGCATGCGCTGGCGCGGGTCCATGCCGTTGAAGGGCTCGTCGAGCAGGAGCAGCGACGGGTCGTGGACGAGTGCGGACGCCATCTTCACGCGTTGTCGCATGCCTTTGGAGTACGTGGAGATCTTGCGGTCCTGCGCGTACTCCATCTCGACCGTGGCGAGGGCCCGGTGGGCGGCCTTGGCTCCGAGGCCGTGCAACTCGGCGTTGGCGACGACGAATTCGCGCCCGGTGAGGAAGTCGTACATCGCCTCGCGCTCGGGGACGATGCCGATGTGGCGGTAGATGTCCTCGTTGCGCCAGGTCGGTTTTCCGTCGAGGGTGACGGTGCCTGTCGAGGGGGCGAGGAAGCCGCCCATCATGTTGATGAGGGTGGATTTCCCGGCGCCGTTCGGGCCGAGCAGGCCGGTGACGCCGGGGCCGATCGTCATCGTGATGTCGTTGACCGCCACCACGTTGCCGAACCAGCGCGAGACATGGTCGATGTTGAGCGTGGTCACAGCCCGACCTTTCGGTAGCGGCGCATCAGCAGGCCGTAGCAGCCGGCGATGAGGCCCAGGACGACGGCGAGGTAGACGACGCCCTGGCCGGACGAGGGACCCACCTCGCCGGGGAACGCGGAGGAGGCGCCCAGGAAGGCCGTCTGTACTCCGTCGATGAGGGTGATGGGCGAGAAGAGCCCGAGCCAGGGGACGGCTCCGCTGCTGGAGCGTTCGAAGGCGATGGCCTGGACGGTGGAGACGGCTCCGTAGGAGATGGTCAGGGCGGCGATGACGGCCGCGATGCCGAAGCCGCGGCGCGGGGTGATCGCCGAGATGACCAGGCCGATGCCGGCGAAGAGCAGGGACAGCAGTGCCACGGAGAGCAGTCCCTGTCCGAAGCCCTTGGTCTGGTCGGAGAAGTCGAGTTTGGCCAGCAGCGCGCCTACGTAGAGCACGATCAGCGGGGCGGCCGTGAGGATGAACAGTGCCGAGGTCAGCGCCGCGTACTTGGCACGTACGTAGTCGCTGGTCTCGATGGGGCGTGAGAAGTACAGCGGCACGGTCTTGAAGCGCAGGTCGCGGGAGACCGCCTGGGGGCCCTGGGAGGCGACGTACAGGCCGATGACCGCCTGCATGATCACCGCGTAGCGCGTGTAGTCGACGGGCAGGTCCTTGGCCTTCGTGGCGACGGCGACGGCGACCATGATCAGCGCGGGGACGCACATGACCACGAAGAGCAGCATCGGCAGGACCTTGGACTTGACCGAGCGGCCGAGTCCGTAGGCGCCGCGCAGGGACTGCGAGTAGAGGGAGCGGCGGGCGTAGGCGCGGCCGAGGCGTGCGCCGTCGTAGTTGCGGTAGCCGATGTTGTGGATACGGGTCTGCTCACCCGGCTGGGTGAGGGGGTGCTCAACTGCCATGGCCGACCGCCTCCTTCCGCTGGTCGTCGCCGGTCCGCGGGTCGGCGCTCGCCGCTCGCTCGTCCCGTGCCCGTTGTTCGTCGCTGTCCTTGAAGACCTCGGCGATGTGGTGCCTGCGCTGCTCCATGCGGACCAGGCCCAGACCGAGGTCGGCGACCACGTCGCGGACGAGGTCGTAGGTGTCCTCGCTCTCGGTGGTCAGCAGCAGGATGTGCCCGGCGCCCGGCAGTCCGCTGCCGTCGTGGGTCTCGATCCCGCGTGCGTGGAGCACCTCGCGCACGGCGGCCGTGCCGTCCGGGTGTTCGTCGGTGTCGGTGACCTCGATGGCGAGGGTCGTGGTGGTCTGGGTGAAGTCCGTGGTGGAGCTGGAGCGCAGCAGCTTGCCGCCGTCGACGACCACGACGTGGTCGCAGGTGCGTTCCAGTTCGCCCAGGAGGTGCGAGGTGACCAGGACCGAGATGCCGAAGTCCGTGTGGATGCGGCGGATCAGTCCGAGCATGTCGTCGCGGCCGACCGGGTCCAGGCCGTTGGTCGGTTCGTCCAGGAAGACGAGCTGGGGGTCGTGGACGAGGGCCTGGGCGAGCTTGACGCGCTGCTTCATGCCCGTCGAGTAGCCGCCGATGGGGCGGTAGCGCTCCTCGTACAGTCCGACGTGGCGCAGGGTGTCCGCGGTGCGCTCGCGGGCGGCGGCCGGCGGCAGCCCGGACATCCGCGCCATGTGGACGACGAACTCGGTGGCCGAGACGTCGGGCGGCAGGCAGTCGTGTTCGGGCATGTACCCGACGCGTTCGCGGATGGCGCCGCCTTCGGTGGCGACGTCGAGGCCGAGCACGCGTGCGCTCCCCTCGGTGGCGGGGGACAGACCCAGCAGGATCTTGATCAGTGTGGACTTGCCGGCTCCGTTGGCTCCGACGAGTCCCGTCACACCGGGCCCGACGTCCACGGAGAGCCGGTCAAGCGCGGTCACCCGGGGGTACCGCTTGCTCAGGCTTTCGGTCGCGATCACAGTCACGATTCGAAGGTAGTGGCGCGCGCCACAACGGTCGTCAGCCCGTGGAGGTGGATCCGCGTCACCCTCCAGTCGTACGGGCCCGTAGGGGTCACCCTCAAGTACGGGCCGGCGGGAGGTGGCTGTCCACGGCCGGCCGGTTGTCCACAGGCTGTCCGAGAGCCTATTGACGCAGACTCTAACAACTGTCACATTCGCCAGTGTCACGTTACGGGCACGTACCGCAGTCGGTGCGGACAGGGTGGGACGGTGGCATGGCGACGGCAGTGGCGGGTGAACTCTCGGCGGAGTTGCGGGGGTTCAAGGAGGTGCAGCGCCTCGCGTACGAGTGTGCGGAGGCGGTCGCGGCACAGCTGAAGCCCGGTGTCACCGAGCGTGAGGCGGCGCGCATGCAGCGGGTGTGGCTGCGTGAGCGGGGGGTGCGGGACTGGTTCCATCTGCCGTTCGCCTGGTTCGGCGACCGGACGGCCTTCGCCGGCTTCCGGATCCCGCTGCAGTTCTTCCCCACCGACCGGCGGCTGGAGCCGGGGATGGCCTTCATCCTCGACATGGCCCCGGTGCACCAGGGCTTCACGGCGGACATCGGCTACTCGGGCTCGCTCGGGCCGAACCCCGTGCAGGACAGGCTGCTCGCCGATCTGGAGGCGCACCGCGAGCTCATCCTGCGCGAGGTGCGCGAGCGGCGGCCGTTGCGGGAGATCTACGAGGACGTCGACCGGCTCATGACCCGCCAGGGCTGCGCCAACCGGCATCGCGCGTATCCGTTCGGTGTGATCGCGCACAAGGTGGACCGGGTGAAGGAGCGGTCCTGGTCGCCGCGGCTGTTCGGGTTCGGAACCCAGTCGCTGAAGGGGCTGGCGAGCGACGCGCTGCACGGGCACCGCGAGGGCTGGTCCCCGCTGTGGTCTCCGTACACCTTCTCCGACCACCCGCCCCGGCCGGGGCTGTGGGCGGTCGAACCGCACCTCGGATTCCGGGGTACGGGCGCGAAGTTCGAGGAGATCCTGGTCGTCACGGACTCCAGGGACCCCGAACAGAGCGCGTTCTGGCTCGACGACGATCTGCCGCACGTGCGGCGCTGGGCGGAGGACAAGTGAGTCTCGTGGGCGCGCGCGAGCGCTGGGTACGGACGGGCGGAATCGAGCTGTGCGTCGCCGAGCTGGGCGACGACAGGCAGCCGACCGTGGTGCTCGTACACGGCTATCCGGACTCCAAGGAGGTGTGGTCCGAGGTCGCCGTACGGCTCGCCGACCGCTTCCATGTCGTGTTGTACGACGTGCGGGGACACGGCCGTTCGACGGCTCCGCGGCCCCTGCGCGGCGGGTTCACGCTGGAGAAGCTGACCGACGACTTCCTGGCGGTCGCCGACGCGGTCAGTCCCGACGAGCCGGTGCACCTGGTGGGCCACGACTGGGGTTCGGTGCAGTCGTGGGAGTTCGTCACGGTCGGGCGCACCGAGGGCCGGATCGCGTCCTTCACGTCGATGTCCGGTCCCTCTCTCGACCACTTCGGCCACTGGATCAAGCGGCGGTTGACGCGGCCCACCCCGCGCCGGATCGGTCAGCTCCTCGGCCAGGGCGCCAAGTCCTGGTACGTGTACATGCTGCACACTCCGGTGCTGCCCGAACTGGCCTGGCGGGGCCCCCTGGGCAAGCGGTGGCCGAAGATCCTCCAGCGGGTCGAGAAGGTGCCCGCGGACGGCTACCCGACCCCGTCGCTGCCTTCGGACGCGGCGCACGGAGCGTGGCTGTACCGCGACAACGTACGGCCCCGGCTCGGCCGTCCCCGCGAGGACGCGTACGCGCACGCGCCGGTGCAGCTCATCACGCCCCTGGGGGACGCCTTTCTCTCCGAGCGGCTCTACGACGACGTGGAGACGTGGGCTCCGCGGCTGGTGCGCCGCACGCTCCCGGCCAAGCACTGGGTCCCGCGGACCCGCCCCGACCAACTGGCCGCCTGGATATCCGAGTTCGTGACGGCCAACGAGGGCCGCGAGGCCGGGGTGCCCGCGCCCGAGCCGGCGGCCACCGGGAAGTACGCCGACCGGTTCGGCGGGCAGCTGGTGCTGGTGACCGGTGCCGGCAGCGGTATCGGGCGGGCCACCGCGTTCGCGTTCGCCGAGGCAGGTGCGCGCGTGGTGGCCGTCGACCGGGACGCCGAAGGGGCGGCCCGCACGGCGGAGATGTCCCGGCTGATCGGCTCCCCCGCGGCCTGGGCCGAGACGGTCGACGTCTCCGACGAGCAGGCCATGGAGAAGCTCGCCGAGAAGGTCGCCGCCGAGTACGGCGTGGTGGACGTGCTGGTGAACAACGCCGGGATCGGACTCTCCGGATCCTTCTTCGACACCACCCCGGAGGACTGGAGGAAGGTCCTCGACGTCAATCTGTGGGGTGTGATCCACGGCTGCCGGCTCTTCGGGAAGCAGATGGCCGAGCGCGGTCAGGGCGGCCACATCGTCAACACCGCGTCGGCGGCGGCGTACCAGCCTTCGAAGGCGCTGCCCGCCTACAGCACCTCCAAGGCGGCCGTCCTGATGCTCAGCGAGTGCCTGCGGGCGGAACTGGCCGGGCAGGACATCGGGGTCTCGGCGATCTGTCCCGGCTTCGTGAACACCAACATCACCTCGACCACACGCTTCGCCGGGGTGGACGCGGCCGAGGAGAGGCGTCGCCGGAAGAAGTCGGCGCGGCTGTACGGGCTGCGCAACTACCCGCCGGAGAAGGTCGCCGACGCGGTCCTGCGCGCGGTGGTACGCAACGAGGCGGTCGTGCCGGTCACCCCGGAGGCGCGCGGCGCCCGCCTCCTGCAGCGCTTCGCGCCGAGGACGCTGCGCGCGATCGCACGAATGGAGCCACGGCTGTGAGCGAACGACCGGACGACGCGACGGACGTCCCTGCCGGGGCGCCGGAAGACGGCCCGGCAGGACCGTCGGAGGACGGCCGGGCCGAGGGTTCCGTGAGCGGTGACCGCCACGCGATCGTCCCGAGACGGGTGTCCTTCGACTGGCGGGACACCCCGCTGCACTGGATTCCGGACGAGCCCACCGCCACGCACGTGATCAATGTGCTGCATCTGCTGCTCCCGGCCGGGGAGCGGTGGTTCGTGCGGGTCCTCAAGGAGGCCCTGCCGCTGGTCCGCGATCCCGGGCTCCGCAAGGACGTCAAGGGGTTCATGGGCCAGGAGGCCACGCACAGCGTCCAGCACGCGTACGTCCTCGACCACCTCGCCGCCCAGCGACTCGACACCTCCGGCTTCACCCGGCATGTCGACTTCCTCTTCGAGAAGCTGCTCGGCGAGGAACCGCCTCTGGGTGTTCCCGTACCGGCCCGGGAATGGCTGCGCTTTCGGCTGTCGATGGTCGCGGCGATCGAGCAGTTCACGGCGGTGCTGGGCGACTGGGTCCTGACGGCCGAGGGTCTGGACCTCGCCGACGCCGACGAGGTCATGCTCGACCTGCTGCGCTGGCACGGCGCAGAGGAGGTCGAGCACCGGGCGGTGGCTTTCGACCTGTACCAGCACTGCGGCGGGACGGGTGTGCCGCGGTACGCCCGGCGGATCGCGGGCATGGCCGTCACCGCGCCGATGATGCTCTACCTGTGGGTGTGGGGCGCCGCCCACCTGATCCGCCGCGACCCGCTGCTCGCCGGTCGACTGCGCTACTCGCTGTCCGCCCACAACACGGCGGTCCGCAAAGGGCTGTTGCCCAGCTGGAAGGAGCTCGGCGCGGCCATACCGCGCTATCTGCGGCGGTCGTACCATCCGTCGAAGGAGGGCTCGCTGCTCAGGGCCGTCGAGTATCTGGCGCAGTCGCCCGCGGCGCGGTCGGCGGCGCGGGCCGCCGTGGGGGCGATCGGGCGGGCGGCCGCCTCCTAGCAACCCGGGGGCGGAGAGCTGGAGATGGCGGGAGGGGGCGGGGAGAGATGGGTGACGAGCCGGGTGGTGTCGCGTACCGCATCGAGGATCTGGCGCACCGCAGCGGCGCCACGGTTCGGACGATCCGCGCCTATCAGGACCGCGGGCTGCTGCCCCGCCCCGAGCGGCGCGGCCGCGCCAATGTGTACGCGGACGCCCATCTGGCACGGCTGCGGCAGATCGCCGACCTCCTGGACCGCGGCTACACGCTGGCCTCGATCAAGGAGCTCCTGGAGGCCTGGGACGCGGGGCGGGGCCTCGGCGGGATACTCGGCCTGGTCGCGGAGGTGGGCGGCCCGTGGACCGACGAGGAGGCCGCCCGGGTCTCCCGGGCCGAGCTGGACGAGAGATTCGGCGGCAGTCCCGACGACGCGGCGGTGGCGGACGCCGTGGAGCTCGGCGTGCTGGAGCCCGTTCCGGGCGAGGAGGACGTCTTCCTCGTTCCGAGCCCTCAAGAGCTCTCCGCGGCTGTCGAGTTGTACACGGCGGGTGTTCCGCTGTCCGCGATCTCCTGTCATCTGCGGGAGTTGAGGGGCCAGGTCGAGCACATCGCCTCCCGTTTCCTGGAGTTCACGGCGGAGCATGTCTTCGCGCGCTATCTGGGGGAGCATCCGCCGAGCGACGCGGAAGCGGCCGAGGCGGCCTCGCTCGTCCGGCGGCTCCGGCCGCTCGCACAGCAGACGGTGGATGCCGAACTGGCCCGCGCCATGCGGCTCTTCGCCACCCGGCACCTGAGCCGGCACCTCTCCGCGGGATCACCTCCGGAGCAGCTGGAGGACGGCCGCACGGTGGAGGTGGCCGCCGGGACAATGCGGGCCGTGGAGCGGCTGGTTGGCACGGAGCATGTCTCGGCGTTCATCACGGCTGCCGCCGAACGGGAGCTGCAGGCACGCACGTTGGACCGGCTGGCAGCAAATGGCCTCCACCATGACATTATTGACGAAATACCTTAAAGCGCGCGCGTGTTGTCCACAGATTCGTCAATTGGCCTGTGGATAAACAGACTTGGCTGTGGATCAAACCTCCGAGCCAAAATCAAATGCGTGATCCGTCTCTCGCCAGGCACGCTGGGGTGGTGAAAGAGGAGACGGATGGACGGACGTGTGGACGAACGCGTGAGCATACGCATGAGCAGACGGACGATCGGACGGAAGGACAGGCGGATGAACGGATTGACGGACGGATGGATGAACGACGCACCGTGAAGGTGTCGAAGTACCTCTCGAAGCACCTGCGGCATCAGCCGGAGCGGATCGGGCTCACGCTCGGCGAGGGCGGCTGGGTCGAGATCGACGCACTGATCTCCGCGGCGGCCGCGCACGGCTTCCCGTTCACCCGCGCCGAGCTCGATCACGTGGTGGCCGAGAACGACAAGCGCCGCTTCGCCGTCGAGGGCACCAGGATCCGGGCCAGCCAGGGCCACTCCGTCGAGGTCGACCTCGGACTGCCCCCGGCGACCCCGCCGGCGTATCTCTACCACGGCACCGTGGCCCGTGCCCTGGACGCGATCCGTGCCGAGGGCCTGAAGCCCATGAGCCGGCACGACGTGCACCTCTCCGCGGACCGGGAGACCGCCACCCGCGTCGGCGCCCGCCGCGGCCGCCCGGTCGTGCTCAGCGTGGACGCCGCGGCCATGCACCGTGACGGCAATGTCTTCCGGGTCAGCGCCAACGGCGTCTGGCTGACGGCGGCCGTACCCCCGCGGTACCTGCGGTTTCCCGGCCCGCACTGATCCCGGGCGCCAGGCCCGCCGGTCCGGGGACCGGGCCGAGGCGGCCACCACCACGCCCCGGCTCGGCTTACGCTCGATGTATGAGTCTGCGTCTGAGCACCGTGATCCTGCCGTACGTCCGCTGGCACGAGGGCGGGCGTTCCGCGTGGCAGCGTGCGGAGCAACTCGGCTTCCACACCGCGTTCACCTACGACCATCTCTCCTGGCGGACCTTCCGCGACGGACCGTGGTTCGGGGCCGTCCCGACGCTGACCGCGGCCGCCGCCGTCACCGACCGGCTGCGCCTGGGCACCCTCGTGACCTCGCCGAACTTCCGGCACCCGGTGACCCTCGCCAAGGACCTGATCTCCCTCGACGACATCTCGAACGGCCGGGTCACGCTGGGCATCGGCGCCGGAGGCACCGGTTTCGACGCCACGGCGCTCGGCCAGGACCCGTGGACCCCTCGTGAGCGAGCCGACCGCTTCGGTGAGTTCGTCCCGCTGCTCGACCGCCTCCTCACCGAGGATTCCGTCTCGTACGGCGGCAATTTCTACTCGGCGCACGAGGCACGCAACATCCCCGGCTGCGTCCAGCGCCCCCGGCTGCCGTTCGCGGTGGCCGCCACCGGCCCGCGCGGGCTGCGGCTCGCCGCCCGTCACGGGCAGGCCTGGGTGACCACCGGCGACCCGAAGCTGTTCGAGACGGGCACCCCCGAGCAGTCGGTTCAAGCCATTCGCGGGCAGGTCTCCAGGCTGGCGGACGCGTGCGCCGAGATCGGCAGGGACGCGTCGGAGCTCGACAAGATCCTGCTGACCGGGTTCACCCCCGACCGCGGGCAGCCCCTGGAGTCCCTCGACGCGTTCGTCGACTTCGCGGGCCGGCACGCGGAGCTGGGCATCACCGACCTCGTGATCCACTGGCCGATCCCCGACTCGGACTTCGTGGCCGACGAGAAGGTCTTCGAGCGGATCGCCCTGGAAGCGGTCGCCCAGCTTTCCTGAGACCCGACGCCCGTCCCCGGACCCGGCGCCGTGGGCACCGGGTCCGACAGCGTGTGGCGGAGCCGGTGAGAACGGTAACCACTCAAGTGTGCGGACCGCCGCACGGCCGTGCGCGCATATGCGGGAGAATGACCACGTGACCTCAGCGACTCGCCGGCCCGAGACTCCGGCCTCCACCGTCCCGCCCCGGCTGATCGCCACGGACCTCGACGGCACTTTGTTGCGCGACGACAAATCGGTGTCCGACCGCACGATCGCCGCCCTCGCCGCCGCCGAACAGGCCGGTATCGAGGTCTTCTTCGTCACCGGCCGCCCGGCCCGCTGGATGGACGTCGTCAGCGACCACGTCCACGGGCACGGCCTGGCGATCTGCGGCAACGGCGCCGCCGTCGTCGACCTGCACGGCGGCCCCGGCGCCCACCGCTTCGTCAAGATCCGCGAACTGACGCCCGCCATCGCCCTCGACGTCGTCCAGGTACTGCGGTCCGCCGCGCCCGGCACGGTGTGCGCCGTCGAGCGGACGTTCGGCCTCCATCTCGAACCGGGGTACCCCCTCATGCACATGGAGGCCCCGGAGATCGTCCTGCCCGCCGAGAAACTCCTCGCCGAGGACGCTCTGGACGCCGACCAGCCGGTGCTGAAGGTGCTCGCGTTCCACCCGGAGATGGACCCGGACGAGTTCCTCGCCGTGGCCCGCCCGGCCATCGGCGACCGGGCCAACGTGACCCGGTCGAGCCCCAGCGCCCTGCTGGAGATCAGCGGCCCCGGCATCTCCAAGGCCAGCACGCTCGCGCTGTGCTGTGCGGAGCGCGGTATCTCCCCCGAGGAGGTCGTCGCCTTCGGTGACATGCCCAACGACGTCGAGATGCTCACCTGGGCCGGCAGGTCGTACGCGATGGGCAACGCCCACCCCGCCGTGATCGCCGCCGCCTCCGGGCGCACGGTCGCCAACAACGAGGACGGGGTGGCCGTCGTGATCGAGCGGATCCTGGCAGACCGCCCGTAACCGCCCCGCGGCACGATTCCAGGGCCTCCGACGAGCCGGCCGGAGGCCCTGCGGCGGGCCTACACGACGACCCCGTGCTCCGCCAGCCACGGAACCGGGTCGATCGCCGATCCCGTCTCCGGCGTCACCCGCACCTCGAAGTGCAGATGGGGACCGGTCGAGTTGCCGCTCGTGCCCGACTGCCCGATCCACTGCCCGGTCGAGACCCGCTGCCCCTGGTCCACGGCGACCGCCGCGAGATGCGCGTACTGCGTGCAGTAGCCGTCGGGGTGCTCGACCACGATCTCGATGCCGAAAGGACCACCGCAGGACACCTTCACCACCCGGCCCGCCCCGACCGCCCGCACGGGCGTGCCGATGGGTACCGCGAAGTCCTGTCCGGTGTGCCGGTTCGCCCAGTGTTCGCCGCCGCTGCCGAACCCCGCGGAGAGTTCGTACGTCTCCACCGGCGCGACCCACGCACGCGTGGCATCCACGGGCGGCTGGTCGAGACGGACCGCGCCACGGCAGGAGCCCGCCGTCACCGAGGCGTCCGCCTGGCTCTGCAGCGCCGACCGCGCCTCGTCCAGCTTCGCCTCGATGGTCCGCTTCATCTCGGCGAGTTCCCCGCTCCGCTTCTCCAGCGCCTGCCATTCGGACTGGGCCTTGGCCCCGTCCGCGGCGAGGCGGTCCTCGGCGCGCCGGCTCCTCGCGACGGCGTTGGAGACGGTCAGGTCGGCCCGCCGCACGGCACGCTGACCACGCATCAGATCATCGGGGTCCTTCGCGAACAGGATCTGCGCCGTGTACGGCAGCCCGCCGCCCTGCCGGTACTGGGCGCGCGCGATCCGGCCCAGGTCCTCGTGCAGTGCCGCGATCTCCTGGCGCTCCCGCGCGAGGAGCTGGTCCGCCCGCTCGGCCCGGCCGCGCTGCGCCTCGGCATCGCGCCGCCCCGCCTCGTACTGCCCCGTCGCCACGGAGGCGTCCTCGTACAGCCGCGCCACCTCGGTACTGATGCCGGGCTCCGCGTCGTCGCCCTCGGCCACCGTCGGCCGGGCCGCGAGGACCACGAGGGCGCACAACAGTGCCGGTACGAAAAGGGGATGGCGACGAGATGGGCGCATGACAGCGATCGTGGCCCGCGGCTTCGGGCTCGGCCTGTTCAAGGCGTACACCTGGGGGACGGGACGTCACGAATGGCCCAGCGGCGGGGCCGAACAGGCGCCTGCGGGCGAACCGGCCCGCGAACGGGGCGGCGGCGCAAGGGGGTTCAGCGCGGAACCTCCCAGACCACCGTGGCACCGCCCTCGTCCTCGCCGATCCCCGGCCCGTACCAACTGGCGCCGCCCAGCGACTCGGCACGTCTCTTGAGGTTCTTCAGGCCGCTGCGGCGGCCGCCCTCGGGGATGCCGACGCCGTCGTCCGTGACGGTGAGGCGCACCGCCGGCCGCCCGTCCGGCAGGAGGGCGTCCGCGTCGACGGAGACCTCGATACGGGAGGCCCCCGCGTGCCGGAAGGCGTTGGAGAGGGTTTCACGCAGCGCGGCGATGAGGTTCTTGCCGGGCAGCTCGCCGACCAGCGTGTCGACGGGCCCGGTGAAGTGGTGGCCGGGCTGGAAACCGAGGGGGACGGCGGCCATGTTGATCTCGCGCAGGACGCGGGTGCGCAGCCCGGACGGCAGCTCGGCGGGTCCCTGTCGCAGCGCGAAGATCGCGGTGCGGATCTCCTGGATGGTGACGTCGAGTTCGTCGACCGCCTTGCCGACGCCCCGCCGCACCTCGGGGACGTTCGACCGGCGCTGCGCGCTCTCCAGCATCATTCCGGTGGCGAACAGCCGCTGGATGACGAGGTCGTGCAGGTCGCGGGCGATCCGGTCGCGGTCCTCGTACACCGCGAGCCGTTCCCGGTCGCGTTGTGTCTCGGCCATCATGAGCGCCAGCGCGGCCTGGGAGGCGAACTGCGCGGCGAGGGTCCGCTCGGTCTCGGTGAAGGGGCGTCCGCCGCGGGTCCTCGGGGTGAGGAGCGCCCCGAGGACCCGGCCGTCGCTCTGCAGCGGGAGCATCATGACGGGCCCGTAGGCGTGGGTGAGATCCGTGCGCATACGCGGGTCGGCGGCCGCGTCGGCCACGAACACGGGCTTCCCGTCGCGGAGTTCGGCGACCAGCTCGCTCTCCGGGGGGACGACCGTCCCGAGGATCTTCGAGGGGTGATCCGAGGCCACCGCGACGATCTCCAGGCCGCCCTCCTCCGCGGGTAGCAGCACGATCCCGGCGACGGAGTCGGAGAGCCGGCGGGCCTGCTCGGCGACGATCTGCAAGGCGTCCTCGGCGTCGCCGCCCGCCAGCAGTGCGGTGGTGACGGCCACGGAGCCGTCGATCCAGCGCTCGCGCTGCTTCGCCGCCTCGTACAGGCGGGCGTTGCCGATGGCGATACCCGCCTCCGTGGCCAGCACCCGGACCAGGTCGAGGTCGTCGTCGCCGAAGGTCCCGCCCCCGCGCTTCTGGGTGAGGTAGAGGTTTCCGAAGATCTCCCCGCGCACCCGGATCGGCACTCCGAGGAAGCTGTGCATCGGTGGGTGGCCCGGCGGGAAGCCGCAGGAGCGGGGGTCGTCGGTGAGGTTCGCGAGTCGTACGGGATCCGGGTGGCGGATGAGAGCCCCCAGGAGCCCCTTGTGGCCGTCGGGCATCCGTCCGATCCGCCGGGCGGTCTCGTCGTCGACGCCGTGCTGGACGAACTCGGCCAGTCCCGCCCCGCTCTCGGCGACGACCCCGATGGCCGCGTACCGCGCGTCCGTGAGCTCGGCGGCGGTCTCGCAGATCCGGTCCAGGGTGGTGTGCAGCTCCAGCCCCGATCCGACCGACCGCAGCGCCGCGAGCAGCCGCGGCACCCGTGCGGCCGGCCCGTCGGGCAGCGCTCCCGGATCACCGACCGTCGGGGTCACGGCGTCCGTGGTGCCGTCCGGAACCGGGGAGCCCGAAGCTGCTGCCACACCTTGAGCCTAATTAGTCCGCTTTGCCAGGGAAAGCGGGGTCAGGTCCGCGGCGATCAGGGCGCCACGGCACCCGCCAGCAGATCCCCGGCGGTCTCCCGTTCCACCATCTCCCGCAGCGTTCCCTGGACCGCGGACAGCTCCGCGAACGTCCCGCGCTGGACCGCGCGCCCTTCCGCGAGCACGATCACCTCGTCGACCGCGTCGAGCCCGGCCAGCCGGTGTGTGATCAGCAGGGTGGTACGGCCCTCGGTCGCCGCCAGCAGATCCGCGGTGAGCGCGTCGGCGGTCGGGAGGTCGAGGTGTTCGGCCGGCTCGTCGAGAACGAGTACGGGGAAGTCGGCGAGCAGCGCACGGGCCAGCGCGAGTCGCTGGCGCTGGCCGCCGGACAACCGGGCCCCGTGTTCGCCGATCAGGGTGTCGAGCCCGTCGGGCAGCCCGTCCACCCAGTCGAGGAGCCGGGCCCGCCCGAGTGCGTCGCGCAGGGCGGCCTCGGTCGCGTCCTTGCGGGCGAGCAGCAGGTTCTCGCGCACGGTGCTGTCGAAGAGATGCGCGTCCTGGGCGCACAGCCCGACCATCCGGCGCACGGCGTCCCCGTCCATCCCGTACGCGTCCGCCCCTCCCAGTGTGTACGTCCCGTCTTCGGCGTCCAGGAAGCGCAGCAGCACCTGCGCGAGTGTCGTCTTGCCGGCTCCGGACAGGCCGACCACGGCGATCCTGCGGTGTTCGTCGAGTGTCAGGTCGAGGCCTGCCAGCGCGTCCCGGTCCTGTCCCGTGTGCCGGGCCCTGAGTCCCTCCACGCGGAGCGGAAACGGCGACAAGGGCGCCGGCTGCGGCCGTTCGGGTTCGCGTACGGGATCTGGGGCGTCCAGCACCTCGTACACCCGCTCCGCGCTCTTGGTCACCCGCTGCCGGTACTGGACGGCGAGCGGCAGTCCCATGACGGCCTCGAAGGCGGCGAGCGGGGTGAGAACGACGACGGCCATCAGCACCCCGTCCAGACGCCCGGCGGCGACCGCCTGGGCGCCCACCAGAGCGGCGGCCGCGACGGTGAGCCCGGACACGAGTGCCGTGAGCCCGTCACCGAGCGCGGTCGCGGTGGCGGCCCGCGAGGCGATGCGGGTGAGGACGGCGTCGGCCCGCCGTGTCTGTGCCGTACGGGCAGGCAGTGCGCCCGCGACGGTCAGCTCGGCGGTCCCCGTGAGCAGATCGGCCACCCGGATAGCCAGCACGCCGCGGGCGGGAGCCAGCCGTCGCTCGGCTCGGCGCGCCACGGCACCGGTCACCAGGGGCACACCGGCACCGGCCGCCAGCAGACCGACGGCGAGAACGGCACCGGCTTCGGGCAGCAGCCAGGCAGTGAATCCGACGGAGCCGGCGGCCACCAGGACCGCGGCTCCCACCGGCAGCAGCCATCGCAGCCAGTAGTCCTGCAGGGCGTCCACGTCGGCGACGAGTCGCGCCAGCAGATCACCGCGCCGTGTGGTCCGCAGCCCGGCGGGCGCGAGCCGCTCCAGCCGCCGGTAGACGGCGACCCGTGTATCGGCCAGCATCCGCAGCACGGCGTCGTGCGACACGAGCCGTTCCGCGTACCGGAACACCGCCCGCCCGATTCCGAACGTCCTGGTGGCCGTCACGGCCACCATCAGATAGAACACCGGCGGCTGCTGGGAGGCCCGGGAGATGAGCCACCCGGAGGTCGCCATCAGGCCTACGGCGCTCCCGAGCGCGAGGCTTCCGAGAAGCAGGGCGAGCACGAGCGGTCGACGACGTGGCGCCGCCATCGACCGGACGCGGGCGAGGACGCCGGCCGGGCTCCGACGGATGGGGGCGAGCACTTCGCGGTCCGCCGAGGAAGCGCCTTCCCGCTCGGTTCCCCGGACCGCTCGTGTGCGGTCCGGCTCCGCTGCGTCCTGGGGCCCACCGGGGATCACGAGCGCCGGACACGTGTCGCCGGGCGCTGCCGATTCCAGACGCACCACCCGGTCCGCCACCTCCAGCAAGGCCGGCCGGTGCACGACGAGCAGCACGGTCCGCCCCACGGCGAGCCGCCGCACCGCCGCGACGACCTCGGCCTCCGTCGCCCCGTCGAGCGAGGCCGTCGGTTCGTCGAGGAGCAGCACGGGGCGGTCCGCGAGGAACGCGCGGGCGAGCGCGAGGCGTTGACGCTGACCGGCCGACAGTCCGGCGCCGTCCTCCCCGAGGACCGTGTCGGCCCCGTCGGGCAGCGCGTCGACGAACCCGGCCGCACCGGCGTCGACGAGAGCCGTGCGCAGTGCCGCGTCGTCCGCGTCGGGTCGTGCCAGCCGTACGTTCTCGGCGATGGAGCCGGCGTACAGGTGAGGCCGTTGCGGCACCCAGGCGATCCGTGAGCGCCAATCCGCGAGGTCGGCCTCGGCGAGATCGACTCCCCCGACCCGGATGCGGCCCGCGGTGGGCTCGACGAACCCGAGCAGGACGTTCAGCAGCGTCGACTTTCCCACGCCGCTGGGTCCGACCAGGGCGACCGTCTCACCGGGTTCGACCGTCAGGGAGACGTCCGAGACCGCGTCCGCGGAGCGCCCCGGGTACCGCACGGTCACCCCGTCGAAGGCGATCTCCCCGGCGGGCAGACGCAGCGAACCGGGCCTCGGCGCCGGGGTCTCCAGCACCTCGAAGATCTCTTCGGCGGCCGCGAGTCCCTCGGCGGCGGCGTGGTACTGGGCTCCCACCTGCCGCAGCGGCAGATAGGCCTCGGGTGCCAGGACGAGGATCACGAGCCCCACGTACAGGTCCATCTCGCCGCGGACGAGCCGCATTCCGATGGTCACCGCGACCAGCGCGACCGAGATGGTGGCGAGCAGTTCCAGGGCGAAGGACGACAGGAAGGCGATCCGGAGCGTCCGCATGATCGCCTGCCGGTACTCGCCGGTGATCTTCCGGATCGCCTCGGCCTGCGCCTTGGCCCGGCCGAACACCTTGAGCGTGGGCAGTCCCGCGACGACGTCCAGGAAGTGTCCGGACAGCCGGGACAGCATCCGCCATTGGCGGTCCATCTGACTGCGGGTGGCCCAGCCGATCAGCACCATGAACAAGGGGATCAGCGGCAAGGTGCCGACGATGATCGCCGCCGACACCCAGTCCTCGGTGACGATCCGCGCCAGTACAGCCACCGGGACCACCACCGCCAGCCCCAACTGCGGGAGGTAGCGGGCGAAATAGTCGTCGAGCGCGTCGACTCCCCGTGTCGCTAGGGCGACCAGTGAGCCGGTCCGCTGCCCGCTGAGCCATCCGGGCCCGAGGGATGCGGCCCGCTCCAGCAGCCGTCCCCTCAACTCCGACTTGACCGCGGCACTCGCCCGGTGCGCGGCGAGTTCGGTGAGCCAGGCAACTGCGGCACGCCCGGTCGCGACGGCCGCCAACAGCAACAAGGGGGTGCGGAGTTCGGCGACGGACGATCCGTGCTGGAAGGCTCCTACCACCACCTCGGCGATAAGCATCGCTTGGGCGATGACCAGCGCCGCCCCTACGGCACCCAGCCCCACGACCGCTCCAAGGAAGAAACGGGTGGCTCGGGCGTACCGGAGCAGACGCGGATCGATCGGTTTCACGTGAAACACACCCCTGGCTCATCAGGCATGTTTCACGTGAAACATGCCGTTACATCGAATTCAGTGCGACACGTCCACGGCGATGTGCTGCGTGCCGATGCGCTTGCGGAACACCCAATAGGTCCAGCTCTGGTAGAGCAGGACGATCGGTGTGGCGATCGCGGCACACCAGGTCATGATCTTCAGGGTGTAGTGGCTCGACGAGGCATTGGTGACCGTGAGGCTCCAGTCCGCGTTGAGCGAGGACGGCATGACGTCCGGGAAGAGCGACAGGAAGAGCATCGCGACGGCGGCCACGATGGTGAGCCCCGAGAGCATGAACGCCCATCCCTCACGCCCTCCGTTGACCGCCGCCAGCGCCGCGACAAGGGCGACCACGGCCACGATCAGCGCGGCCAGCGAGGCGCCGTCACCGTTGTCGATCTGAGTCCAGACCAAGAAGACCAGTGCCAACACGGCCGTCGCCAGGCCGAGTTGCAGCGCCAGCTTCCGTGATCGCTCCCGGATGTCTCCGACCGTCTTGAGGCCGACGAACACCGTCCCGTGGAAGGTGAACAGGGTCAGAGTGACCAGACCACCGAGGATCGCGTAGGGGTTGAGCAGGTCCCAGAAGTTGCCCACGTACTCGAAGTTCCGGTCGATCTTCACTCCGCGCACGATGTTGGCGAAGGCCACACCCCAAAGGAACGCCGGGATCAGCGAGGTCCAGAAGATCGCCGTCTCCCAGTTGCGCTGCCAGTGCTCCTCGGGCCGCTTCGCCCGGTACTCGAAGGCGACCCCGCGCACGATCAGACTGACCAGGATGATCAGCAGGGGCAGATAGAAGCCCGAGAAGAGCGTCGCGTACCACTCGGGGAAGGCCGCGAAGGTCGCACCGCCCGCGGTGAGCAGCCACACCTCGTTGCCGTCCCACACGGGACCGATCGTGTTGATCAGCACCCGCTTCTCGGCGCGGTCGCGGGCCAGCAGCTTGGTGAGGATGCCGACTCCGAAATCAAAGCCCTCCAGGAAGAAGTAGCCGATCCAGAGGACCGCGATGAGTACGAACCAGACGTTGTGAAGTTCCATGACTCAGCAGCTCCCTGAGCCTAGTAGGAGAAGGCCATCGGCTTGTCGGCGTCACTGGAGTCGCCGCCGATCCTGGTGGGCGGGTTGAGGTCGGACTCGGTGAGCTCGGGGGGCCCTGCCTTGACGTACTTCGCGAGCAGCTTGACCTCGATGACGGCGAGGATCGCGTAGATCGCCGTGTAGACGGTCATCGATGTGATGACCTCTCCCTGCGAAACGGTGGGGGAGACTCCGAACCGGGTTTGCAGGACCCCGTAGACGACCCACGGCTGACGGCCCATCTCGGTGAAGATCCAGCCCCAGGAGTTGGCGATGAGCGGGAACGCCAGGGTCCAGATGGCGATGCGCCAGCCCCACTTGGAGAGCGTCGGACCCAGTGCCTTGTTCTTGAACAGGACCAGATGCGGCGCCTCGTCCTCGCCGACCCGGAGGTGCTGCGGCAGCAGGAACTTCTTGCGGGTCAGCCAGAGTCCGATCACACCGATCACGAAGGACGCCATGCCGAAGCCGATCATCCAGCGGAACGCCCAGAAGGTGACCGGGATGATGGGGCGGTAGTCGCCGGGCCCGTACTTGGCCTGTTCGGCCTTGTTCGTGTCGTTGATGCCGGGGACGTACGAGTTGAAGTCGTCGTTCGCGAGGAACGACAGTATCCCCGGGATGGACAGCTCGACGCTGTTGTGGCCCTTGCTGACGTCTCCGTACGCGAAGATCGAGAAGGGTGCGGACTCCTGTCCGTCCCACAGCGCCTCGGCCGCGGCCATCTTCATCGGCTGCTGCTTGAACATGACCTTGCCGAGGGTGTCACCGCTGATCGCGGTGAGCAGACCGGCGATGACGACGGTGATGAGACCGAGCCGCAGCGAGGTCTTCATGACGGCGATGTGCCTCTTGCGGGCCAGATGGATGGCGGCGATGCCCACCATGAAGGCGCCGCCGGTCAGGAAGGCCGCCGTGAGGGTGTGGAACGCCTGGGCGAGCGCGGTGTTCTGCGTCAGCACATGCCAGAAGTCGGTGAGTTCCGCGCGCCCCTTCGCCTTGTTGATCCGGTAGCCGACGGGGTGCTGCATCCACGAGTTGGCCGCGAGGATGAAGTACGCCGACAGGACCGTGCCGATGGAGACCATCCACATGCAGGCGAGGTGGAGCTTCTTCGGGAGCCTGTCCCAGCCGAAGATCCACAGCCCGATGAAGGTGGACTCGAAGAAGAAGGCGATCAGGGCCTCGAAGGCGAGCGGCGCACCGAAGATGTCGCCGACGAAGCGTGAGTAGGCGGACCAGTTCATGCCAAACTGGAATTCCTGGACGATGCCGGTGACGACGCCCATCGCGATGTTGATCAGGAAGAGCTTGCCCCAGAACTTGGTGGCCCTGAGGTACTTCTGGTTCTCCGTACGTACCCAGGCCGTCTGCAGGCCGGCGACGAGCGCGGCGAGCGAGATCGTCAGAGGGACGAAGAAGAAGTGGTAGACGGTGATAATGCCGAACTGCCATCGCGCCAGAGTCTCCGGCGCCAAAGCCAATTCCACGTCGTCAGTCTCCTTACGTCGCCGAGGTCACAGCGGCAGTTTGCCCGCTTTATCGCAGACATCACGGGAGGAACAGGACACGCTTGTGAACGCGTTCACATTCACAAGCAATTATGACGCATGCCCGTTCGAGGGATGAGGGGTGGGGGGTCCCTAATCGGGACCGATGGACCCCGGGAGCGAGGGACCGGGTGGCCCATGGCGCAAGAGAGGGCCCGTACACGTTGAACGCGTACGGGCCCTCTCTTCCGATTCACCGGCAGACACCCGCCACCGGGAAGGGGCACCCGTGGACGGGGGGCCGCCGGACGGTCACAGCTCCTTGCGGAAACCCTCGGTCGCCTTCAGGAAGATGTCGTTCGCCTCGGTCTCACCGATGGTGACGCGGACGCCTTCACCGGCGAACGGACGCACGACGACACCGGCCTGCTCGCAGTGGGCGGCGAAGTCGAGGGTGCGCTCCCCCAGCCGCAGCCACACGAAGTTGGCCTGCGTCTCGGGCACCGTCCAGCCCTGGCCGCGCAGGGTGTCGACCACCCGGGTGCGCTCGGAGACCAGGGAGCCGACCCGGCCCAGCAGTTCGTCCTCGGCACGCAGGCTCGCCACGGCGGCGTCCTGGGCCAGCTGGCTCACGCCGAACGGCACCGCCGTCTTGCGCAGCGCCGCCGCCACCGGCTCATGAGCGATCGCGAAGCCGACCCGGAGGCCGGCCAGCCCGTACGCCTTGGAGAAGGTGCGCAGCACACACACGTTGGGCCGGTCACGGTAGATCGCCACACCGTCCGGCACCTCGACGTCCCGGATGAACTCGCGGTAGGCCTCGTCCAGGACGACCAGCACATCGCTCGGCACCCGGTCCAGGAACCGCTCCAGCTCGGCCCGGCGCACCACGGTGCCGGTCGGGTTGTTCGGGTTGCAGAGGAAGATCAGCCGGGTCCGGTCGGTGATGGCGTCGGCCATCGCGTCCAGGTCGTGCACCTCGCCCGGGGTCAGCGGCACCTGCACCGAGGTCGCTCCGCTGATCTGCGTGATGATCGGGTACGCCTCGAAGGACCGCCAGGCGTAGATGACCTCGTCACCGGGGCCGCTCGTGGCCTGCAGAAGCGACTGCGCGACCCCGACCGAGCCGGTGCCGGTCGCCAGATGGGAGACCGGGACGCCGAACCGGTCCGCCAGCTCGTTCATCAGCCCGGTGCACGCCATGTCCGGGTAGCGGTTGAACGACCCCGTGGCCGCGGTGACTCTCTCGATCACACCGGGCAGCGGCGGATACGGGTTCTCGTTGGAGGACAGCTTGTACGCCACGGCACCGGCCGCGGCGGGCTTGCCGGGCTTGTAGGTGGGGATACCCGCCAGCTCCGCACGCAGCTTGGGGTTCGTCTCGCTCACCGCAGTCCTCCTCGTGATCACCAGCGGCTCATGATCACCACCGGCTACCAATACTTCTCACCTTATGAGGATTCGGCGCCGCTGCGAATGGCCTGTGGACAACGCAACACCACCTCGGGCCCGGCCGGATGATCATCCGCGTACGCCGGTCCCTCTCGCCGGCGTCGCCCGCCCGGTGACCGTCCTCGTACGAAGTCGTACGAAAAGGGGGCGCGTCGGCACTCGCGACATGCGCGGGTGGCTCACGCCGTGGCGCGCATCCCCCGTACAGGTGAGTTGAGACCTCTTCGAAACATGACCCACTTGGCAGGCCCATGCGCGCCGACAAGTCACGTACAGGCATGGGATCGCTCAACTGCCTTTACTTCAAAGGAAGTTATCCAGCTTTGACCATGCAGAAACGTGCCTGTCAACGCGTGCATATGCGTCCGCACTACCCCACCGTATGAGCCCTACTATCGGCTCGCCATGACAGCAGCAGGGAAGCACCAGGTGAGCCGGGCGGAGACCTCCCGCCGAGGCGGTCGGCCGGGCCGGGCGGGCATCAGAGACGTGGCCGCGGCAGCAGGGGTCTCCATCACAACCGTGTCCGACGCCCTCAACGGCAAGGGTCGGCTCCCGGACGCCACCCGACGCCATGTCCGCGAAGTCGCCGACCGGCTGGGCTATCGCCCGTCGGCCGCGGCCCGAACCCTCCGTACCGGCAAGTCGGGCCTGATCGGCCTGACCGTCACGACCTACGGGGATGAACCTTTCACCTTCACCGAGTTCGCGTACTTCGCCGAGATGGCCAGAGCCGCCACCTCGGCCGCACTCGCCAGGGGATACGCCCTGGTCATCCTGCCCGCGACCTCCCGCCACGACGTCTGGTCGAACGTCGCCCTGGACGGAACCGTGGTCATCGACCCGTCCGACCAGGATCCCGTCGTCAGCGAACTGGTCCGCCAGGGGCTGCCGGTCGTCTCCGACGGCCGCCCCGCGGGATCGCTCCCGGTCACCGCCTGGGTGGACAACGACCACGAGGCCGCGGTCCTCGGCATCCTCGACCACCTGGCCGCCGCCGGCGCCCGCCGCATCGGCCTCCTCACCGGCACCACCACGGACACGTACACCCACCTCTCCACCACCGCCTATCTGCGCTGGTGCGAGCGCGTGGGCCAGGATCCGGTCTACGAGGCCTATCCGGCGCACGATCCGTGCGCCGGAGCCGTCGCGGCCGACCGCCTCCTCGCGAGGCCCGACCGCCCCGACGCGGTCTACGGGCTCTTCGACCCGAACGGCACCGACCTGCTCGCCGCGGCCCGCCGCTACGGTCTGCGGGTACCCGAGGACCTGCTCCTCGTCTGCTGCAGCGAGTCGACGGTCTACGCCAGCACCGAGCCTCCCGTCACGACCCTGTCCCTCAAACCGCGCAGAATCGGCACAGCCGTCGTCCAGTTGCTGATCGACGCCATCGAGGGGGTCGAATCGGACCAACCGGTCGAGCAGGTGATACCGACGGAACTGATCGTGCGGACCTCGTCGGAGCGCCGTCCGCCCCGCACGACCGTCAGTCCGCCCCGATCACCCGAGCAGGGTTGACGCCCGATACGACAAGGGCGGGGCGAGCCCCGCCCAATTCGGGCGAAAACCTCGGTGAACTGGGCTCCTGTTCCGATTCACCACCCCTGGGTCATCACATGGCGCGATCCGCATTCCTATGATGGGCGGACGACACCGCGGGCCGCTGCGACCAGGCAGTCCGAACCGGTGCAGATGCGGCGCGATGGTGGTGGAGGGGTCGATGACTCAGGGGGCCGGTCAGGGACCCGAGGTGGTGCGGACGGCGACGTTGCGCGACTTCCGGGTACCCGGGTACGTCCACGAGACCGGTCCGTATGCGCAGAACACGCCTCAGGGCGAGGGCGCCGGACCCGTCGGGGAGACTGCGCGGTACACGTCGGGGGAATCCTCGCCCTACGCGTCCGGGGAGTCTCCCGCGGAGTTCCCGGGAGAGTTCTCCGAGGGGTACACACCCACACAGCGCGATCTGCCGGTCATCAACCGGGGTGACACCCTCCAGGTCGCCGTCGACCCCACCGGTACGCCGTCCCCGGCATCCGGCGCGGGCCCCGGCCCGCTGTACGTCGTCGGGGACGTACACGGCTACCTCGACCAGCTCGTCGCCGCGCTCCAGGAGAAGGGGCTGGTCGACGCCGCGGGCAACTGGGCGGCGGGAACCTCGCGCCTGTGGTTCCTCGGCGACTTCACGGACCGCGGCCCGGACGGCATCGGCGTGATCGACCTCGTGATGCGGCTGTCCGCCGAAGCCGCCGCGGCCGGGGGCTACTGCAAGGCGCTCATGGGCAATCACGAGCTGCTGCTGCTCGGCGCCAAACGGTTCGGCGACACCCCCGTCAGCTCCGGGGCGGGAACCGCCACCTTCCAGGCCGCCTGGCTGCTCAACGGCGGCCAGAAGACGGACATGGACCGCCTCCAGGACCATCACCTGCAGTGGATGGCCCGCCTCGACGCCATGGAACAGGTCGACGGCCACCTGCTGGTGCACTCCGACACCACCGCCTACCTCGACTACGGCGACTCCATCGAGGCGGTCAACGACACCGTCCGCGAAACGCTCACCCGCAACGACGCGGACGAATGCTGGGACCTCTTCCGCAAGTTCACCCGGCGCTTCGCCTTCCGCGACGACGGCGCCGAAGCGGTCCGCGAACTGCTCGACGTCTACGGCGGCACGCGCATCGTCCACGGTCACAGCCCCATTCCCTACCTGCTGGGCGAGGGCGGCCCGGAGGACGGCGAAGCCGGCGCGGGACCCGTGATCGAAGGTCCGCACGTCTACGCCGACGGACTGGCCATCGCGATGGACGGCGGAGTGACCATGGCCGGAAAGCTGCTGGTCCAACAACTGCCGCTGGATATCTGAGCGTTTACCGGGCAGGCGTCCCCCGGGCGGACCGCTCCGGTCGGGGGGCCAATTTCTGGAAACCCCCTGTCACGGCGTGCCGTCACCGCTCTACCATCGGCTTATCCGTAGCAGGCTCCCCTCCGTTTCTGCCCGACGGCTCGTCAGCGTGCGAGCCACCAGCCCTACGGAGCATCGGGGGATGCAGATGAACAGCGTTCCGCAGCACCTGCTGAGCGAGGACCGCCAGGAATACGAGCGGATCCTCGATGAGGCGCTGCGCTCCGCACCACACCGCCCGGAACTCGCCGCTGTCGGCCAGCGGCTCAACCTCGAACAACTGCGCACCATGGCACTCAACGCCACGGCCCTCATCACCACGGCCGCGTCCGACGAGTACGCGCACTATGTGAAGGTCCGCGAGGAACTGCGCCGCCCGGTGCGGTCCACCCCGCTCATGAGCGAGGAAGACGGTTCCATGGAACCGGGTACGACCGCGATGGGGCTCGCCGCCACCGTGGGAGAGGTCGGCGAGACCGCCGGTGCCGGCGGTCTCGCCGTCGTAGCGGTGCTCGCGCCCGTCCTCGCCGGAACAGCCGCGGCGATATTCCTGCTCGTGGGGTACGTCCTGAAGGTGCTCGACCCTGAGCCGGCCATCGCCAGGACTCTCCTGACCACGGGATGGGTCTTCGGCGCGGTCACGGCGGCCGCGATTCTGGTCGCCGCGGCCGGACTGCTGCTGACCGCACTGCGCAACGGTTCGTCCTCGCTCCGGGCCGGAGCGGGCGGCGAGCTGACCGAACAGGTCATCCGGGCCAAGGAAGCCTGGCGCGATGCCCTGCTGGAGCGGGGCATCCTGCCGTTCCTCCGGGACGCGCTCTCGGACCCGGGCTCGGTGGCACTGGGCCGCCCCGCACCGGCACCCAGCCGTATCCCCCAACTCGGCTACGGCCGGCCGGGGTTCAGCAGCCCCGACGACGGACCCGCGGCCGGCCCGCGCCCGAGCTTCTCCAGCCCGGACTTCAGCAGCCCGGACTTCGGGGGACCGGAACACCAGCCGGAGTGACCCGGTCGGCCGACGGCCGGGTTCAGGGGTGGACAGGGCCCGCGCGGGTGCGTGGGCCCTGCACGGCCGTCGCGCCGGGCGGGGCACCGCCCCGAGGTGGGCCTGCGCGGGCGCGGTGGCGCTCCTACGGGCGCGCCGACCGCTGCCTTCCGACGGTCTTCGGCTCGGGCGGTCGCCTTCCGGCGCTCCCGTACGGGCCGTCTCATCCAAGCCGTCCCGTCCGGGCGTTTCCGTCCCGGCGTTTCCGTCCCGGCGTTTCCGTCCGGGGGTTTCCGTCCGGGGGTTCTCAGATGATGCCCAGGCGCCGCGCCTCGCCGATCCATGACGGGAACTCGGAAAGCAGCCGGTCGTAGAGTTCCGGGTCCGGTACGTCACCGATGTCGTCGACGGCGAAGAAGCCCACGTTGTCGACGCGCCGGCCCGGCAGCGTGTCGAACCGCTCCAGAACGCCGTAGTCGGAGCGTCCCAGCCCGACGAACTGCCAGAAGATTGGCTCGTCCACCGCCTCCAGCAGCTCCTTCTCGATCTCCTTGTTGCGGTAGACGCCGCCGTCGGAGAAGAAGAGCACCAGCGTGGGATCGGCCGCCGGGTGCTCGCGCACATACGTCCGCACCTCGGCGATCACCTTCTGCTCCTCGTTCTGGATCCCGACCGCCCGCATGTCCACCTGGCCCGGCAGCAGCCCCTTGCGCGGCTTCTTGCTCCGCCGGAACAAGGTCAGTTCACCGACCCTCACATGGCGCTCCAGCCACTCCGGCAGATCCCCCACGGCCAGGTCGGGCAACCGGGCCGGGTGCGAGGCGAAGGTCCACGCCTGCATCTCTCCGTCGTCGTCCAACTGCGCCACCACCGCGGCCATCCGCTCCACGACATCGGCGACGACGCCCTTCGCGTACAGGAACGACATCGACCCGGAGGCGTCCAGGACCAGGACGACGCGGGCCCTGACACCCACCGCCCCGTGCTTGCGCAGACTGACCGCCACCTGCTCCTTGCGCAGGGAGAGCCGCTTGCGCATGTCCACGGGCAACCGGTCCTCGCCCTTGACCGGACGAGGCGCCGAGCCGAGGGCCGACCCCGGAGTCGCCGCGGGGAACACCGGGACAGGTTCGGTCGGAGGGGCGGGGGCCGACGGGGGTACCGGCAGGGGCTGGTTCGCCGGCACGGGCGTGCTTGCCGGGGCGGCCGAGGACGGCGGTGCGGAGGGGGACAGCGGTGCCGAGGGTGCCGTCATCGTGGACCGAGGGGAAACGGCGGGCGTGGCCGAGGAAGAAGCCGCCTCCCCGGAAGGCGTGACTCCGGAACCCGCGCCTCCGGAGGTCGTCCCCTTGGAGCCCGTACTCCCGGAAGCGCCCGGCTCCTGGTCCACACTGATCCCGAAGTCGGTGGCCAGGCCTGCGAGCCCGGAGGCGTACCCCTGGCCCACCGCGCGGAACTTCCACTGGTCACCCCGCAGATACAGCTCACCTCCGATGAACGCCGTCTCCGTCGTCGCTTCCATCTCGAAGAACGCCAGTTCCTGCCCGGTCGCGGCATCGAGCAGACTCAGCCTCAGACACGACAGCTGTCCGAAGGTTCCCCCGTCGGCGGAGGCACCCAGGACGACCCGCTGGATCTCCGGCTCCAGGGCACGCAGATCCACGCCCACGGTGTCCGTCGTCCCGTCGCCCTCCCTCCGCTTCCCCAGGTGACGCACGGCACCGGAGGCATGCTGCGGCTGGTTGTAGAAGACGAAGTCGCTGTCGTCCCGCACCCGTCCGTCCGCCCGGAGCAGCAGAGCCGAGGCATCGGCGTCCGGCGCGCCCGGGCCCCCGGACCAGCCGAGCACGACCCGCACCTCCCGCGCCGCGACGGGAACGTTGGCGCCCTTGCTCATCGCTGTCGCTGTCATACACCCAGTCTGCCCAGAGACCCGGCGGCAGGCAGCCCGCAGCGGCTCACAGGGAGCCGGCCGCGTCCGTCGCCGCCCGCACGAACTCACGCAACCGCTCGGTGGCGGTGCCCTCCCTCCACACCAGTCCCCGTTCGATCGGCCCCGCGTCGTGGAGGGGCACGTAGGCGACATCGGGCCGGGGGTAGTACTGCCGCGAGTGCTCCCCGACCGGGAGGACGCCCTTGCCCATCGCGACCAGGGTGAGCATCTCGGAGAACGACCCGCCGACCGGGCCCTTCGGCACGGGCCTGCCCGAAGGAGTGCGGTCCGGCGTGCGATCCCGCTTGAACCCCGCCGAGGTCACCTGCGGGTACTGCACCACGGGGTGTTCCGCCAGCGCCTCGACGGACACCCGCTCCTCGCCGGCCAGCGGATGCCCGGCGGCCACGGCCAGGACCCGTCTCTCCCGCAGCAGCGCGGGCCCGCAGGCCATGCCGTCGAAGGGGAACGAGGCGAGCAGCACGTCGATCGAACCGTCCAGCAGACTCGCCCTGGAGTTGGACAGCTGGACCTCCCGCACGTCGACGCGGCAGTCGGGATGCCGCTCGCCGAACAGGGTGACGGCTCTGAGCAGTGCGGGTGCGGTCCACTCGCCGAGGAAGGCGGCCCGCAGCTCTCCGCTGACCCCACGACTGGCGTCGGCCGCCCTTCGCAGGGCCGCGTCCATCCCGGCGACCAGGGGCGTCAGATCGTCCGCCAGTTGACGGCCGATCGGGGTGAGCCGGACAGAACGGCTGTTGCGCTCGAACAGCGGGCCGCCGATCCGGCGTTCCAGCTTCTTGATCACCTGGCTGACCCGCCCCGTCGTGATCAGCAGCCGCTCGGCGGTCCGGCCGAAGTGCAGTTCCTCGGCCAGCGTCAGGAAGGTCTCGGTCTCCAGTCGCTCCAGCATGAAACCTCCGGCGTTAAATCTGACTCAACGGTCGTGTGGCGATCATGTCTTGATGGCGCTCGTCCCGCGGCGGATCGTAGAAGACGTCCAGCCGGCCGCCGGAGAACACCCGCCGAGCCCCTACCTGGCACCGGGTACCTCCATCCACGGACGCCGAGACGTACGAACGTGGAGACGCCCAGTACGGGCACGCGGAGGCGCACAGCGCGTCGGCGCTCGGTTCCATCACGGCTGGTCGTCAGTCACCCATCACCCCTCCTGAACGGAAACCCAATGAACTCCTCGGACATCACCGCCTACCTGAACGGGCTGGACGGCCCCCTGCACGATCTCGGCGAGAGCATCAGGCCCGTCATCGACTCGGCCCTCCCCGAGACGAGGTGACCGCCGTGCGGGTGAAGGCCTTCGACCACCTGGTCCTCAACGTCGAGGACGTCGAACGGTCCCTGGGCTTCTACACGGGACTCCTCGGTCTGGCACCCGTCCGCGTCGCCGAGTGGCGGCGTGGCCAGGCCCCTTTCCCGTCCGTGAGGGTCACCGCGGAAACCGTCATCGACCTGGTGGGCCAGTCCCGCGGTGAGTCCAACGTCGACCACATCTGCCTCACCGTGGAACCTCTGGACTGGGACGAGGTCATCGCGTCGGGGACCTTCACCGTGCTCCAGGGGCCCGTCGAACGCTTCGGCGCGCGCGGTACCGCCACCTCTGTCTACGTCCAGGACCCGGACGGCAACACGGTGGAACTGCGCTGGTATCCGCAGGACGCGACGGCATGACCGGCCCGTGGCGGCGGTCCGGGGAGTCCACCCCGGACCGCCGTCCCCGCGGAGCGGTTCAGTCGGCCAGCGGCAGATAGACGCGGTTGCCCGCCTCCGCGAACTCCCTCGACTTCTGAAGCATGCCCTCGGAGATCTCCGCCGCGGAGGCGCCGTCCGCCGCACCCCCGCCGAACCGCTCGTTGATGCTCTGGCTGATCTTCATCGAGCAGAACTTCGGACCGCACATGGAGCAGAAATGGGCCGTCTTGGCGGGCTCGGCAGGCAGCGTCTCGTCGTGGAACTCCCGTGCGGTATCCGGATCGAGAGCCAGGTTGAACTGGTCCTCCCACCGGAACTCGAAGCGGGCGTCGGAGAGCGCGTCGTCCCAGTCCTGTGCACCTGGGTGTCCCTTGGCGAGGTCGGCTGCGTGGGCGGCGATCTTGTAGGTGATGACGCCGGTCTTGACGTCGTCACGATCGGGCAGGCCCAAGTGCTCCTTGGGCGTGACATAGCAGAGCATGGCCGTGCCCCACCAGGCGATCATCGCGGCACCGATGCCGGACGTGATGTGGTCGTACGCCGGCGCGACGTCCGTCGTCAGCGGGCCGAGCGTATAGAACGGAGCTTCATCACAGATCTCCTGCTGAAGGTCGATGTTCTCCTTGATCTTGTGCATCGGGACATGTCCCGGGCCTTCGATCATCGTCTGTACCTGAAAACGCTTCGCGATCGTGTTGAGTTCCCCGAGAGTCCTCAACTCCGCGAACTGCGCGGAGTCGTTGGCGTCCGCGATGGAGCCGGGCCGCAGACCGTCGCCGAGGGAGTAGGTGACGTCGTACGCGGCGAGAATCTCGCAGAGCTCCTCAAAGTTCTCGTACAGGAACGACTCCTTGTGATGCGCGAGGCACCAGGCCGCCATGATCGAGCCGCCCCGCGAGACGATGCCGGTCTTGCGGTTCGCGGTGAGCGGCACGTACGCCAGGCGCACGCCCGCGTGGACCGTCATGTAGTCGACGCCCTGCTCGGCCTGCTCGACGACCGTGTCCTTGTAGATCTCCCAGGTCAGCTCCTCGGCACGGCCGTCGACCTTCTCCAGCGCCTGATAGAGCGGCACCGTGCCGATGGGGACGGGGGAGTTGCGCAGCACCCACTCGCGCGTGGTGTGGATGTTGCGGCCGGTCGACAGGTCCATGACCGTGTCGGCGCCCCAGCGGGTCGCCCAGGTCATCTTCTCGACCTCTTCCTCGATGGAGGAAGTGACCGCGGAATTGCCGATGTTGGCGTTGACCTTCACCAGGAAACGCTTGCCGATGATCATCGGCTCGATCTCGGGGTGGTTGACGTTCACGGGCAGCACCGCGCGACCCGCGGCGATCTCCTCGCGCACGACCTCGGGTTCGACGTTCTCGCGGAGCGCCACGAACTCCATCTCGGGTGTGATCTCGCCATTTCGCGCGTACGCGAGCTGGGTGACCGCCCGGCCGTCACGCCCTCGGCGTGGCTGGCGCGGCCGACCGGGGAAGACCGCGTCGAGGTTGCGCAGTCCTCCACGAGGGGATGTGTGCTTGATCCCGTCGTCCTCCGGACGGACGGGACGGCCCGCGTACTCCGCGGTGTCTCCGCGAGCGATGATCCAGCCCTCGCGCAGCGGAGCCAGGCCCCTGCGCACATCGGTGTCGATGCCCGGATCGGTGTACGGGCCGGAGGTGTCGTACAGCGTCACGGACTGCCCGTTGGTGAGGTGCACCTGACGAACCGGCACCCGCAGGTCGGGGCGTGTGCCCCGCACATACGCCTTGTGCCAGCCGATGGTCTTCCCCGCCTCGCCGTTCAGGGACGGGGATGAGACCCCGTCCGCCTGACTGGAGGCAGGCGTGTGTACGTCCTTGTCGGTCATGAGACCTACTCCCTACGCCGGCATTACCCGGTAACAGGTTCAGCGGTCGACGCAGCGGCTTCCGTTCGTCGATGTTTCATGTGAAACATCGCGAAGACGGAGGTCAGCGCCCTCTCAGCCCGGTGCTCCGAGCTCCCGCGTGTGCAAAGGTGCCTCCACGCTAGCGTCATATTTGGCGCGGTGAACAGAGGGCCCCCGCCGTTCTTGCGATGATCGGGCGGTGACAACGACCGAGCAGCACCCGTTTCCGTCGTCCGAGCCGCCGCGCCGTCCGGGCTCCGACGACGGCCGTGGGCACGGCTACGGCAACGCGTCTGGGCACGGGCATGGGACCGATGGTGATCCCGGTCGCGGGCCGAACGGTGACCGCCACGGTCACGGTGGCGGGCCTGGGCCAGGTCCCGCCGGTGAACACGGCGAGGGTTCGAGCGTCGGACACGGGCACTCGCACAGCCACGGTCCCGCCGCACCGGTCTCCAAGCATCTGCGCAAGGTCATCGCCGCGGTGCTGATCCCCTTCGCGGCCGCGGTCGCCGTGGGTCTCGTGGTGCTGTGGCCCGGCGGCGCTCCCTCCCATGAGCGCACCGGCGTCGGCTTCGACCGGCAGACCCAGCAAGCGACAGTCACCAGGATCGACCAGGTGGACTGCAAGTCCGTGAACGCCTCCGCGGAGGCCCCGACGGGTGGCAGCTCCGCCGCCCAGGGCTCCACCGCACAGAAGCGGGCGGCAGGTGAATGCAAGAAGGCGACGGTCCGACTCGACACCGGCAAGGACAAGGGCCGCACGTTCACCGAGATCGTTCAGCCGGATCAGTCACGGCAGTTGCACCAGAGCGAGAAGGTCGTCGTCGCGTACGAACCCTCAGCCCCGAAGGACCTCCAGTACTCGGTGACGGACGCGAACCGGAAGCTGCCCCTGACGCTGCTCGCCGGGATCTTCGCCGTGGTCGTCGTGGCGATCGGCCGGATGCGCGGCGTCATGGCCCTGATCGCCCTGGCCATCAGCTTCATGATCCTGAACTTCTTCATCCTGCCCGCGGTCCTGCAGGGCTCGAACCCCTTGCTCGTGGCCGTGGTCGGGTCCAGTGCGATCATGCTGATCGCGCTCTACATGTGTCATGGCCTGTCGGCCCGGACGTCCGTGGCGGTGGTCGGCACCCTGCTCTCGCTGGTGCTGATCGGCCTCCTCGGCTCGGTCTTCATCGACTGGGCCGTACTGACCGGCAACACGGACGACAGCACCGGCCTGATCCACGGCCTCTACCCGTCCATCGACATGAGCGGTCTGCTGCTGGCCGGAGTCATCATCGGCTCGCTCGGTGTCCTCGACGATGTGACGGTGACGCAGACATCCGCGGTCTGGGAACTGCACGAGGCGAACCCCACGATGGGCTGGCGTGACCTGTACCGCGCGGGCATCCGTATCGGCCGCGACCACATCGCGTCGGTCGTCAACACGCTCGTCCTGGCCTATGCGGGTGCCGCGCTGCCGTTGCTGCTGCTTTTCTCGATCGCGCAGAGCAGCGTGGGCACGGTAGCCAACAGCGAGCTGGTCGCCGAGGAGATCGTGCGCACCCTCGTCGGATCGATCGGCCTGGTCGCCGCCGTGCCGGTGACGACCGCGCTGGCCGCCCTGGTGGTCGCCGCCGACCGGGAAGGGACCGCGACCGTCCCCGCGGCGCCCGCGGCCGTCCGGACGCCGGCGCGGAGCGGGAAGGGACATCGCCGCAAGCACTGAGGCGTCCCGCGAAAGCGCTGAAACCATCCTGCATCCGCGCCCCTTGTGAGGAAGCGTTACTCCGCACGGGGTTGCCGGGGCGTTCAGCCCGCGCTCTGCTCCTCCGCGAGGATCCGGTCGAGCGCTTCGTCGAGCGAGGTGTCGAAACCGGCGAGGGAGCGTTCCTGCCCGAGCGGCACCAGCTTGTCCGTACGGTCGAGAAACGCGATGAGCGGCGCGGCCCCGGACCGGAACAGTGCGTGATCGCCGCCGACCTGAAGCCGGATCAGCACCTCGCCGAACGCTTCCGGGTCGGCCGGAGCGATGTGCACATCGCCGTCACCGCACGGCCTGCCCACGCCGTCGATGAGCAGCTCCCGCCCGAACACCCAGGTCACCGGGGCGTCACCGGGCAAGTGGAAGGTCAACCGCACGGCGTACGGATCGCAGGTCTCGTATCGCAGCTCGACCGGAATACGGAAGGACAGCTCCTCGGACACGAGGAAGCTCATCATGACCTCTGCCTGCACCGACTCGCGCATCGCCTACCCCGTCGTTTGCCGTCGACTGGCGGCCAGGAATCGTCCCCCTGACACTGCTGGAATTATCGCTCAACGTGTATGCCACATCACAAGGAGTGAGTTTTCAGATACTGATAGAGATGGCGAGTGTTCCTAGCAGCCTGCCGACTTCGCTCTGCAACTGCCGTGCCGCGGGCTGCAGTCGGTCCACCTGGCGGGAAGGAAGGGAAATGGCCACGGCCGCGGCCGAACTGCCCGCGGTGATCGGGATGGCGGCGCAGACCGTGCCCAGGGCGTACTCCTGCCGCTCGATCACCGGTTCCATCCGCCCTGTCCGTTCCAGGCGCCTCAGCAGACGGTCCTTGTCACGCACCGTGTAGGGAGTGATCGGCTGTACGGGGTAGCGATCGAGGTGGTCGCGCCGGGACTTGTCGTCCAGCTGGGACAGCAGACACTGGCCGATGGCGTGGGCGTGCCCGGTCTCACGGAAGTCGGCCCACTCCTCGACCGCCGGGTTCGCCGGGGTGTCGGCGACGCACATGATCTCGATCTCGCCCGCGCGGTAGACCGCGTAGTACACAGGCGCGCCCAGCGTGTCGCACCAGTGCGCGAGGGTGTCCCGCACTGTGCTGCGACGTTTCTGCTGGGCTCCGCTGCTGCTCAGCCGCTCGGTCGCCTCACCGAGGAAGAACAGCCCCCGGTCACGGCGCAGATAGCCCTCGTGCACCAGGGTGCGCAGCAGGTGGTACGCGGTCGGCAACGCGAGTCCCGCCTCCCGGGCGAGCTGTTTGGCGGGGGCGCCCTGCTCACGCGAGGCGACGGCCTCCAGCAGACGCATGGCCCGCTGGACCGAGCCGATCAGCGTGGTGGAGTGAGAATCCAGGGGGGTTGCTTCGGGCTCGGCGGGAGCGGTGCGGGCGGGGCGTGCCGTCCCCGGGGCCGGGGAGGCCGGACCGCGAGTCACCGACGTCCTGGTGCGCCCGGTGAGCCCGTCCGCACGCGAGGCGCGCCCGGTGAGCCGGTCCGTCGGCGAGGTGCGCCGGGTGGGCGGCTCCGCCGTCGGAGTTCGCGGCTGCGTCGGCTCCCGGGACGGGGCCGGCGAGGGGCGGGAGAAGGACGGGTCCCCGGGCGAGGTTCGTGGCTGGACCGGTGGAACGCGCGCCGCCGCGGGCGTGCCTGATCGCCGGAAGGGTGGAGCGACTGATGGTGCGGGTGCGGTGTCAACCGTGGCCAAGGGGCACTCCGAAGCGCGAGGAGGACCGCCCGTGCGGGGGAACACGGGAGGGGGCTGTGCGCTGCCCGCGGGGTCGACCCCGCGTGGAGTTCCGGACTCTAACCCCCGGTCACCGCTCGCATACGGCCTCACCGGAAAACTTCCCCCGGCCGAGGGAACCTTGGGTTCCCTTTCCCCTTCCGCCGTTACCTGTCGCTCACCCTCTCGCGGCTCACCAGTCGCTGCGCGAGGAGGACATGAACTTCCGCACGATGTAGATGAGGCCACCCACCAGCGCGACGAAGACGAGCAGCTTGAAGAGCAGGCCGATGACGAAGCCCACGATGCTCGCTATCAGGCTGCCGAACACCACCAGGGCGATGACCGGCACCGCGACCCACTTCACCCACCACGGCATACCGTTGAAGATCTCTCGCATCGCCCTGTCCTGACCTCTCCTCGCCCGTGGCCCCGACGCCGGGGCACTGATTCCGGGTTCTCTGCTGTCTCGCATCCGATGCTAAGCGGGAGAGGGGGCCCTGCGGTGGCCTCGCATCCCTTGTCCTCCCCTGACCGTTCCCCTAGGGAACCCTGAGACGCGGATCAGCTCTCCGGCGGAGAGAACACCACCAGGACCCGCAGATCCTCCGTGATGTGGTGGAACTTGTGGGCGACCCCCGCGGGTACGTAGACGACGCTGCCCCGTGCCACCTGGGTGGTCTCCAGGCCGACCGTGATCGACGCCCGCCCGCTGACCACGAAGTACACCTCGTCCTGAGCGTGCGGCTTCTGCGGATCGAGGCCGCCCGCGTCGAGCGCGTACAGCCCGACCGACATGTTCCGCTCACGCAGGAACTGCAGGTAGGCACCGTCGTTGGCGGCGCGTTCCGCCTCCAGTTCGTCCAGCCGGAATGCCTTCATCGCCCTCGTCCGCTCTTGTCCGCCTCAGGCTGTTTCCACAGCCTCTTCTGGCCAGTCGATCTCTCTGTCACGATCAGACACATGAAGAATTTCGTAGTCAAGACGCTCGCCAACGCGGGGGCCCTGGCCGTCGCCGTCTGGCTGCTCGACAAGATCACCCTGACGGGCGACAGCACGGGCAAGAAGATAGGCACGCTCCTCCTCGTCGCACTGGTCTTCGGACTGGTGAACTTCCTCGTCAAGCCGGTCGTGAAGGTACTGACGTTCCCGCTCTTCGTCCTCACACTCGGCCTGGTCACCCTCGTGGTGAACGCCTTGATGCTGCTGCTCACCTCCTGGCTCGCCGACAAGCTCGACCTGAGCTTCCACGTGGAGGGCTTCTGGACCGCCGTCCTGGGTGGCCTGATCATCTCCGTCGTCTCCTGGGCGCTCAATGTCGTCCTGCCCGACGGCGACGACGACTGAGAGAGCCCATGACCTACCGCGTCTGTTTCGTCTGCACCGGCAACATCTGCCGCTCGCCGATGGCCGAATCCGTGTTCCGCGCCCACGTGGCGGAAGCCGGGCTCGGTGAGCTGGTCGAGGTCGACAGCGCGGGCACGGACGGCTGGCACGAGGGCGACGGCGCCGACGAGCGCACCGTCGCCGTGCTGGAGGCGGCAGGCTACGAGAGCGACCACGCGGCCCGGCGGTTCCAGGCCTCGTGGTTCTCCCGTCTCGATCTCGTGATCGCCCTCGACACCGGCCACCTCAAGGCCCTGCGCCGCCTCGCGACGAGCGCCGAGGACGCCGGGAAGGTCCGGCTGCTGCGCTCGTACGACCCCGCCGCGGGCGCCGACCTGGACGTCCCCGATCCGTATTACGGACATATGGACGGCTTCGAGGAATGTCTTGAGATGGTGGAGGCAGCGAGCCCCGGTCTGCTCGCGGCGGTACGAGAGCGAGTGGAGGGACGAGCGGTATGACGTCAGGGGATTTCGTCACGGCGAGCGGCGACGGCACGGACCCGGCGGGAGAGAGCGAGGGCACGCGCGCGACGGTGCCGGGCGACGGCACACGGGCGGTGCGTGCCGGGCTTCCCGAACCCGTCAAGTACGAGCCGACCCTTCCCGGCCCGGTCTTCGCGGCACACTTCCATCTGCCCGGTGAACCCACGGGACCGTACACCTACGGCCGCGACGAGAACCCGACCTGGACGCTCCTGGAGCGCGCCATCGGCGAGTTGGAGGCGCCCGGGCGGGAGTCCGTCGAGACGCTCTCCTTCCCCTCGGGCATGGCCGCCATCTCCGCGGTGCTCTTCTCGCAACTGCGGGCCGGCGACATCGTCGTCCTGCCCGACGACGGCTACCAGGTGCTGCCGCTGGTACGGGAGCAGTTGACGGCGTACGGCATCGAGGTGCGCACCGCCCCCACCGCCGGCGATGCCCAGTTGGAGGTGCTCGACGGCGCGAAGCTGCTGTGGATCGAGACGCCGTCCAACCCGGGGCTCGACGTCTGCGACCTGCGGCGCCTCGTCACGGCGGCACACGCGCAGGGCACGCTCGTGGCCGTCGACAACACCCTGGCCACCCCGCTCGGACAGCGCCCGCTGGAGCTGGGCGCCGACTTCTCCGTGGCGAGCGGCACCAAGATGCTGACCGGGCACGGCGACATCCTTCTGGGGTACGTCACCGGACGGGACGCGGACGTGATGGCTCCCGTACGGCGTTGGCGCAAGGTGGTCGGCGCCATCCCCGGCCCCATGGAGGCGTGGCTGGCCCACCGCTCCCTCGCCACGCTCCAACTTCGCGCCGACCGGCAGACCGCCACCGCGAGGACGATCGCCGAGGTCCTGCGGGACCGGCCCGAGGTGACTGGGCTCCGCTACCCAGGACTGCCCGACGACCCCTCGTACAAGATCGCCTCCCAGCAGATGCGCCGCTTCGGATGCGTGGTCTCCTTCACCCTGCCCACGCGCGCGCATGCCGAGCGCTTCCTCGACGCGCTGCGCCTGGTCGACGACGCCACCAGCTTCGGCGGGGTCCGGTCCACGGCCGAACGGCGCGGGCGGTGGGGCGGCGACGCGGTCCCGGAAGGCTTCATCCGCTTCTCGGCCGGTGCCGAAGATCCCGAGGACCTGGTGGCGGACGTACTGCGGGCCCTCGACGCATCCGCGGAGTGAGGCGGACCGGCTGCGGGATCAGCGCCCCGTTACGTACGACGGACGGTCCGAGCCTCCCCCCTCGTGGCTCGGACCGTCCCGGTTCTGCGCGCGAAGAACCGCGCGAACAAGGCTAGTTGACTCTGTGTCAGTGTCCAATCACTGTAGCGACAGAGACCTATCGACTTATTTATAGTTAGGGCTCGCGCGGGGGTGCTGAAAGGGGAGGGGCACCATGGACTTGGCCTTGCTGCGCACGTTTGTGACTGTGCACCGGGCCGGTTCCTTCACTCGTGCCGCCGCGCTGCTCGGCCTGTCCCAGCCGGCCGTCACCTCGCAGATCCGCACACTGGAGCGCCAGTTGGGGCGGCCCCTGTTCCTGCGCCAGGCGCGCGGGGTGACTCCCACGACCATCGGCGACGAGCTCGCCCACAAGGCGGCGCCGCATCTCGACGCCTTGGTGGAGATCGCCGAGACCGGTCTCGACGAGGATTCCTCCGTTCGCACCCTGCATCTCGCGGGTCCGCCGGAGTTCACCGCGGAGCGCGCGTTGCCCGCTCTCACGGAACTGACCGGCGACGACGGCCTGGGCTTCGCGCTGCGTGCCTCCTTCGGCAACGCGGAGGAGACGCTGGAGGGGCTCGCCGCCGGACATCATGATCTGGCCATGACGACGGCCCAACCACGCGGTGCGCTTCTCACCGCGACTCCGCTCTGCGACGAAGAGCATGTACTGGTCGCCGCTCCTCGCTGGGCCGCCGAGATCGGTCCGGGCAAGCTCCGCCGTAAGGGCGCTCACGCGCTGGAGGACTTCCCCATCGTCGAGGTCCACGAGTCGTTGCCGCTCGTCGCCCGCTACTGGGCCTCGGTCTTCGACTGCCGCCCGGCCGCCTCCGGCACGGTTGTCGTCCCGGATCTGCGGGCGGTGCTCGCCTGCGCCTCGGCCGGCGCCGGTCTCGCCGTTCTGCCCAAGTACCTCTGCTCCGATGCCATCGAACGCGGAGATGTCGTGGCACTCCTGGATCCGGCGGTGCCCCCGCTGCGTACGTACTTCCTTGTCGTCCGCACCGGGACGCTGGCGATGCCGCACATCGCCCGAGCGCACGAATGGCTGCTGCGGGCGGCCGCCGACTGGACCTGAGACGGGCGCGGAGCGTCGAACCGCGGCACAGTGCGGCACCACCTGCGACTGAGGACCGAACGGCGGCGGTTCGGGCGAAGGCCGCCCCCCTGTTCCTGGGCACCTATGAAGGGCTCCAGGAGGATTCACACGGAATCGCGGCCGCACGATGTTTCACGTGGAACCAGCCGGGCCACATTTCTCCCATGACCGTCCGACCCGTGGTCAAGCGCACCGCACGTGCCGTCCTGCTCGATGGCGACGACCTGATCTTGATCAAGCGCACCAAGCCCGGCGTCGATCCCTACTGGCTCACACCGGGTGGCGGGGTCGAACCGGAGGACACGACTGTCGTCGAAGCACTCCACCGTGAGGTGCACGAGGAACTCGGCGCGAAGATCATCGATGTGGTGCCCTGCTTCGTCGACACGGTCGAGCACATCGGCGACGACGGTGGCGCGACCGGCGTGAAGGTCCAGCACTTCTTCGTCTGCAGGCTGGAGTCGATGGATCCCGCCCTGCGGCACGGTCCCGAGGTGGACGAGCCGTGCGGTGAGTACGAGATCGTCCGTGTCCCGTTCACCCGGGTCGGGATCGCCTCGGTCCACCTCGTGCCGCTTTCGCTGAGGCACTATCTCGACGGGAACATCGAGGGCGTACGGGCCATGCACGCACCCGACCTGGGCTGACACGAAGAAGAGCCGCCCCGGGTCAGTCGCCGGTCACCACGAGTTCCTCCACCGAGTCGTGGCGGATGCGGTCGGACGGGATGCCCAGGTCCCTGAGTGCGTCGACACCGCTGCGGATCATTCCGGGCGGCCCCGAGAGATAGGCGTCGTACTCGTTCCACGGCCCGTACTCGCGCACGGCGTCCGGCAGCTGCAGATGGGCCCGCCGGTCGACGACGGGCCGTACCGCGAGCCAGGGGTGGCTCTGCTGGAGCCGCAGCATGGTGTCGATGTCGTAGAGGTCGTGATCGGTGCGCGCACCGTAGAAGACCTCCACGGGTCGGCGTTCCCCGTGTTCGGCGACGTCCTCGACCAGGGCCTTGATGGGTGCGATGCCCGTGCCGCCGCCCAGACAGAGCAGGCCGTTTTCGGTGGTGTGGTCGACGGTCATCGAGCCGGTCGGTGGACCGAGCCGGATGAAGTCGCCGGGCCGGGCGCGGTGCACCAGCGCGTTGGATACCCAGCCGGCCGGAACCGCCTTCACGTGGAAGGTCAGCAACCCGTCCGAGCGAGGCGCCGAGGCGAAGGAGTAGTGCCGCCAGATCCGCGGCCACCACGGTGTCTCCAGGCTCGTGTACTGCCCGGCGAGGAACGGGTACGGCTGGTCGGGCCGGACCGTGATGACCGCGACGTCCGGCGTCCTCAGGTCGTGGGACACCACTTCGGCGAACCACCAGGCCGGAGCGCGCAGCTCGTCGGCGGCGGCCGCGTCGATCATGACCTGGGAGATGGTCGTGTACGTGCGCACCCAGGCCGCCTCCGTCTCGGCGTCCCAGACCGCCGAGGCGTAGCGGCCGAGCGAGCCGATGAGGCACTCACCGACGGCCGGGAAGTGCTCGGGCCGGGTTCCGTACTTGCGGTGTCCCCGCCCGAGGTTCTGCAGATAAGCGACGAGGACCTCGGTGTTGTCGATGTGCTCGGCCGCGGTCAGCAAGGCCTTGAGCAACCGGTCCCGCTGGGTGTCCATCGCGGCGGGGAACAGCGACCGCAGTTCCGGATGGCGCACGAAGAGCAGTGCGTAGAAGTAGGAGGTGACCTTGTCGGCGATGGGTCCGACCTCGGTCATGGTCCGGCGGATCAGCACCGCGTCGGGGGACGCCTGGGGGGCGGGGGCGTCCTGTCGACCCGTCACAAGGGGCTCGGGGCGGGCGTCAGGCCGAGAAGGGCGGTGATGGGGCCCCGGGGACACGTGCTCGGGTGCGGACGCCTGAGAGGGCCGCAGAGAGCCGAACCCAGTGGGCCCGGGGTCCGATCGAGGTCGTACGGCTTCGTGGGCCGGCTCCGGCTCGGACTGCCGTAACTCGGACGGTGCCGGCGGAAGAAAACGCTTCTCGGACGGTACCGGCTCGAGCCGGACGGGCTCCGGCAGGACGGGCTCGGCAGACCAGATTCCAGGAAGTGCGGCCTCGTACGGGCGCGTCTCCGATGGTGCTGCCCCGAGACCTCGCGTCTGGGGGGAAGGTGTCCCGTGGGGTACCGATGCCGTCTCACGGAGGGTCATGGGTGCTTCGTCGACCGGGGATATTCGTTCCTGCACCGGTGATCCCTGCCCGGCCGGCTCGGGTGCTCCGTGTCGGGAGACCGCCTGATCGGGGACGGCTTGCCCGGGTTGCCCCTGTGGCGCGGCCGACCGGCCCACCGGGCGCATCGCAGCCAGTCGACGGCCGTCCGACGGTCCCTGGTCATCGCCGGTAGCAAGCGGCTCCTTGTGGGGCGTGAACCAGCCGCCTCCGCCGTTGGCACCTGAAGTGCCCCTGTCGGCCGACGTGGTGGTCGGAGCGTCCATGGTCTGCCTCGCCTCGAACATCTTTCGGTCGGTCCTCGCACCTCCGCGGTCGGAAGATGCCTGCTTTCCCCCGCATCCGGTGCGCTCCCCTTTCCGGATCAGTCATCGTCGGCCCAATGCGGCCCCAATGAAGCCGGATCCCCACCCGCACGGACACGTAAGGCGAGAGCGTGGCATTGGCCGCAGCGCTCTCATCGAGCATCCCACTCCGGATCAACGGCGAGCCGCATAACGGAAAACTCCGGTCTTCGATCTCTCCGTCCCGTTAGGCTGCTCTGGTCTGCGTTTACCGGGCACGGCATGCCAGTCGATAGGCAGCCGACAGGTCCCGTCCCACGTAGGAGTGAGTTGCCAGACTGAGCAGCCGACGGTCGCCATTGATCGCGACCGACACGGGCACAACACCGAAAAGATCCTGGTCCGAGAGTGAGTCTCCATAGGCGACGCAGTCGCTTCGATTCACCCCGAACTCTTCACAGAGCCGGTCCGCGATCAGCACCTTTGACGCCGAGCTGAGAATGCCCGCCGGGTCCAGCGGTTCGGTGAACGGCACGACCGGAAAGCGTGATCCATGGGCCGCGTGGGCTCCCCACGCCATCAGACGTTCCACAAAGAACGAGGGTGACAGCGATACGACCGCGCAGTAGTCGCCACTTCGCCGGATCTCTTGCCAGACGTCTTGGATTCCGGCCATCCAAGGCGCGCCGTCGAATGCCGCCGCCACACGAGCATCGGTGAGTTCCGCCCACAGAGCATGCACACGCGTCGCATACTCGGGCGGACCTATACGCCCCTCGGAGATGGCCTTTTCGAGCGCCAGGGTCTCGGCTTCCAGCCCCAACTGCCGTGAAATCTCCAGCGGTGCGGTGCTCCCGTGGAGCAACGTCCCGTCAAGATCGAAGAGATGAAGTCTCGCCATGTCCATCGAGGCTACTGGGGCAGTCGGCGGTCAGCGGTCGGGGTTTCACGTGAAACAGCCGTCCGCCCGCTGCGGCTGGTCCGGGGCATGGCCAAAAGTCGATGAAATCGCCGGGAAAGCGGTGGACGGCAAAGACACCTGTCAGAGAGCCTGAACCGCGTGTCGACACCTTCCCTCTCCGATCTGCCCGTTCGCCGTCTGACGCCCAGCGACCTCGCCGCCTGCGCCGACCTGTCCGAGGACCGGGGCTGGCCCCGTGAGGAACACAAGTGGGGTCTGCTGCTCGCTGCGGGAACCGGATACGGGATCGACGACCCAGCCGATGGTCTCGTCACCGCCTGTGTGGTGACCGAATACGGACCGCGCGAGCGCCCCGAACTGGGTGCGATCGGCATGGTTCTCGTCGCGGAGCGGCACTCCCGCCAAGGGGTCGGCCGCCGTCTCATGCGGCACGTCATCGAGGAGATGGGCACCACCCCGTTGACCCTGCACGCGACCGAGTACGGTCGCCCGCTCTACGAGGGGTTGGGATTCAAGGTCACCGGCCGGGCCGAGATGGTCCGTGGGACCTTCACCGCGGGCGGCCCTGAGCCCGAGGTGCTCACCCGTCCGGCCACCGCGGAGGACCTCGCCTCCATCCTCCGCCTGGACGAAGACGTCTTCGGCACCGACCGCACCCACATGATCACGCGCCTGCCCGCCTTCGCGGACCAGCTCCGCGTGGCCGAGGAGAACGGCCGGATCATCGGCTACGCGGCCGCCTGGCCCAATATGACCAACCAGGTCGTGGGACCCCTGATCGCCCGGGACACGGAGACGGCGAAGGCCCTGCTCTCCGCGCTCGCGGCCCGCACAGACCGTCCGCTGCGCACCGATGTCGACGTCCGGCACGAAGACCTGCTGATCTGGCTGAAGGAACGCGGGCTTGCGCCCACCGGCTTCAACGCGGTCATGACGTACGGCATCCCGGAACTGCCCGGCGACTGGACGCGCCGCTTCGCACCCCTGACTGTGGCCGCCGGCTAGGGCTCCTACGGCTCTCACGGAAGAATGCCGGTCCCCATGGTGCGCGGGAACCGGCATTTCTCGACTGTCGTGCGCCAGGTGGGCGCCGTTGTCGACGAGCGTCAGACGAGCGACTCGACAGCGGCGACGGCGAAACCGTGGTCCTGGTCGGGCATCCCGCCACCGACCCCGATGGCACCGATGAGGCGACCGCCGCGGTGGACCGGAACGCCGCCCGCTATGAACAGCAACGGACGGTCGAGCGCGGTGGGCAGCGTGTGGAAGAGACCGCCGGGCTGCACGGCCTCGACGAGATCGGCCGTGGCCGAGTCGAGCTGCAGTGCCGTGTAGGCCTTGCGTGTGCTGGTCTCTCCCGAGATCAGGACGGCCTGGTCGTCGCGTCGGAAGGCGAGCAGGTGGCCACCCGCGTCGAGGACGGTGGCGCTGATCCGAACCCCGGCCGCCTCGGCGGCCCGACGGGCCGCGGTCACGAGAACCTCGGCGTCCTCGATGGTCAGAGGGGCGACGGCGGTGGTGGTGCTCATCAGGTTTTCTCCTTGTGGGGGTGTGCTGGTTCGAGTCGGGAACGTGCCGGGTCGAGACGCTGTGGGAACGGCCCTGGTCCCGCAGCGTCTCGGACCTGGTCAGCGGAGGACGACGGTCCGCTGCTCGGCGGGGGTACCTCCGGCGACCACGACGCTGGGCCCACCTGTGCGGCGCTCCAGAGCGGCCGAGGCAACGGCCAGGACGAGCGCGCTCGCGGCGAGGACCGCACCGACCCAGTTGGGAGCGGTGTAGCCGAGACCCGCAGCGATGACGACGCCGCCGAGCCAGGCCGAGACGGCGTTTCCGAGGTTGAAGGCGCCGATGTTGACGGCCGAGGCCAGGGTGGGCGCGCCGTGCGCCTGGTCGAGAACACGCTTCTGCAGAGGAGGCACGGTCGCGAAGCCCAGACCGCCGATCAGGACGATCGTGGCGGCCGCCAGGATCTTGTTGTGCGCGGTGACGGTGAAGAGGGCGAGCACGACGGCGAGGCCGCCCAGCGACACGTAGAGCATCGGCATCAGCGCGCGGTCGGCGAATTTGCCACCGATCAGGTTCCCGCCCACCATGCCGAGCCCGAAGAGGACCAGCAGCCAGGTGACGGATCCGTCGGCGAAGCCCGCGACGTGCGTCATCATCGGCGCGATGTAGGTGATGGCCGCGAAGACGCCGCCGAACCCGAGCACGGTCATCGCCATCGCGAGCAGGACCTGGACGTTCTTGAAGGCGGCCAGTTCGTGGCGCAGACGTACGCCCTCGGGTTTCGGCATCTCCGGGACCAGCTTGGCGATACCCAGCAGCCCGATGACACCCAGTGCGGCGACACCCGTGAACGTGACCCGCCAGCCGGCGGACTGTCCGATCAGCGTGCCCAGCGGGACCCCGACGACATTGGCGATCGTGAGCCCGCTGAACATCATCGCTATGGCGCCGGCCTTCTTCTCCGGTGCGACCAGTTCGGCCGCGGCCACCGACCCGATACCGAAGAAGGCGCCGTGCGCGAGGGAGGCGACCACCCGGCCCACGAACATCAACCAGAAGGCCGGAGCCAGGGCGGAGATCAGATTGCCGAGAACGAACAGGCCCATCAGCACCATGAGCATCCGCTTGCGGGACACCTTCGTGCCGAGCGCGGTCATGATCGGCGCACCGACCACCACGCCCAGGGCGTAGCCGGTCACCAGGAGTCCGGCCGTGGGGATGGAGACCCCGAAGTCCCCGGCGACCTCCGGCAGGACACCCATGATCACGAACTCGGTCGTTCCGATGCCGAAGGCCCCGATCGCGAGGGCCAGAAGCGCGAGAGGCATGGTGGGGTACACCTTCCATAAGATTGCAGAGGCGCTTTGCCTGCGTTCACAATAGTTGCAGACGCGGGCAATGTGCAACAGCGGGCTATTGCGCCTGTGCTCTATCCTGGCTTCAGCCGCTCCGGGACGGAGGAAACACCATGACAGCCACGGACCCCGCGCTCACCGCCCTCGCTCAGGGGTGGTGCGCCCTCTCCTTGCTGCACGGAAGGATCGAGGCCCATATCGAGCGGGCCCTGCAGGCCCGGCACGGGCTCAGCGTGCGCGAATACTCCCTGCTCGACGTGCTCAGCCGGCAGCACGACGGCGACGGCGGCCATCTGCAGATGAAGCAGGTCGCGGACGCGGTCGTCCTCAGCCAGAGCGCGACCACTCGGCTGGTCACGCGTCTCGAGGACCGAGGGCTGCTCGCCCGCTATCTCTGCCCGACCGACCGGCGCGGCATCTACACGAATGTCAGCGACGCAGGACTGACACTCCTCGCCGAGGCGCGGCCCACCAATGACGCCGCCCTGCGCGAGGCGCTCGGCACAGCGGCCGAGAACCCTGAACTGGCACCACTGGTCCGGGTCGTGGAGTCGGCGAGCATGCCCGTAGAACCCATGTCCTCCGTGGGCATGCCCTCGTAGGGTGCGGACATGGCAGATCTTGAGATACGAGCCGCGGTCGCCGACGACGTTCCCGCCATCGTCGCGATGCTCGCCGACGACCCGCTCGGCACCCAACGGGAGTCGCCCGACGATCTCAGGCCCTATCTGAGCGCCCTGGACCGTCTGAGCCGTGACCCGAACCAGCACCTGGTCGTCGCCGTACGCGAGGACCGCGTTGTCGGGACCCTGCAGCTCACCGTGATTCCCGGGCTGTCCCGCAAAGGAGCGACGCGTTCCCTGATCGAGGCCGTACGCATCCACGCCGACGAGCGCGGCAGTGGTCTCGGCACGGAGCTCATCGAGTGGGCGGTCGAGGAATCCCGCCGCCAGGACTGCCAGTTGGTCCAGCTGACCTCGGACGCCTCCCGCACCGATGCCCATCGCTTCTACGAGAGGCTCGGCTTCGAGGCCTCACACGTCGGTTTCAAACTCCCCCTCTGACGAAGGCCTCGTTCCCTCCGCGCGCCGAGGTTGCAGCCTGTTTGCGGCCTGTTTCACGTGAAACATGCCGCCTCCTGGCCCGACGGCTCCTACTCGACTCCTCGCCAGCCAGCCGGATCCACTCCACCGGGCACAGGGGCCTGCTCGTCGTACGGCTGCCGCGTGAACACGAACGATCCGAGGTCCAGATGGCTCACCGAGCCGTCGGGCCGCCGTACGGGGCGCAGGAGCTCGCCCGCGTAGTAGCCGTCGAGCCCCGTCCACGTCCCGTCGCCGTTCGCCCGGAAGCGGGCGCCCCGGCCGACACCCGAGAGCGGACCCAGCACGAGCCCACCGCCGGCCGGCAGCCTCAGCCCGAAACCCTGCGTCCCCCAGTACCACTGGCCCGCCAACTCCATTACCTCACGGCCGACTTCGGCCATCGGCCGCCAGGGCTCAGGGATCCGCGGTTCTGCCTCCGCGACGATCCGCACCAGATCGGCGGCCACGGTGAACACGGGCGGGCCCGAGGTGCAGTTGGACAGCACCACAGCCGCCACGTCATCCTCCACGCTGATCACCAAACCGGCGAGAAATCCCGGCAGGGAACCCGAGTGCCCTACGAGGGTTCGGCCGTCACGGTGCAGGAGCTGCAGGGCAAGCCCGTACGAGGAGCCCGAAGCCAGTTCCGCCGCCTCCGGAGGCGCGGCAGGCGCGTGCATCTCCCTGACGGACTCGGCGCTCAGCACTCGATCGTCACCGTGGGCGAGGAAGACGGCGAAGCGGGCCAAGTCACCTGTGGTGGACCAGAGCTGACCGGCCGGAGCCATCCGCCCGAGGTCCTGCGCAGGCTCGGGCATCATCGCGTCCGCCCAAGGGTGGACGGCCCATCCCCCCGCATGCGGCGCCTGCGGGCTACCGCTCGTCCGGTGCAGACCGAGCGGTTCGAGGACCTCGCGGCGCAGTACTTCCTCCCAGGGGGCGCCTCTTACCTCTTCGACCAGCGCTCCGAGCAACGTGTAGCCGGGGTTCGAGTAATGGTGCCGACGGCCGACCGGATGCCGGTACGGCTGTTCGCCCAGCACATCGGCCAGTTCGGGACGCAGCGAGCCGGGCGTTCGCTCCCACCAGGGCGCGGGCGACTCGGCTGCCAACCCTCCGGTGTGCGCGAGAAGTTGGAAGATGGTGACTTCCCCCGCCCCGGTGCCCGGCACATGCTTCTCCAGCGGGTCGCCGAGGTCCAGGAGACCCTCGTCGCGCAGCCGCAGCACCAGAACGGCGGTGAAGGTCTTGGTGATGGAGCCGATCCGGTACTGCACGTTCTCGTCAGGTCCGTGGCCGTCCACCGAGGTCCGCGCCCCGTTCCACACCGCTTTCCCGCCCCGGACCACCGCCGCGACCAGGGACGGCGCCCGCCCCTCGCTCTGCGCGACGGCGATACGGTGCAGCAGGGCTCGGCGCGTGCCGGGGAGAAGATCATCGTGGGTTGTCGTCATGACACCAGTCCACCTGCCCCGGCGCCGGACGTCGAGCGGATTGTCCCGGGGCCGGCCCACATGGCTGCAGGGTCTCGCCGCCCGCGACATGTCGATCTTGCGCGACCTGGGCGTTCCTGGCTGTCTCACGGCCTGTCGTCCATGATCAGTTCAATCCGCGGCTTTTCCTCGCGAGGGCGAGGTCGGGATCAGGCGGCTTGCCCGAGCCGGCCGAGTACACCACGCTGAGCCCCGAGCACGAGGAGTACCGGCGAGCCCAGATCGCGCACCGATGAGTTTCCCGCGCCGCGCTGGTCTGTACGCCGGACACCCACGGACGGAAGGCTGGGCCATGCGGAAACTGATCTACGGCATGAACCTGACCCTGGACGGCTACATCGCCGCGGCCGGCGACGACATCGGCTGGAGCGGACCGCCGAGCGACGAGCTGTTCCAGTGGTGGCTCGACCACGAGCAGGCGAGTGGCCTGTCGCTGTACGGGCGCAAGCTGTGGGAGGCGATGAGCTCCTACTGGCCGACCGGCGACCAGCGGCCCAACGCCACACCGGCGGAGATCGAGTTCGCGCGGAACTGGCGGGACACACCGAAGGTGGTGTTCTCCTCAACGATCGACAAGGTCGACTGGAACACCCGCCTGGTCACCGGCGACGCGATCGCCGAGATCACCCGGCTCAAGGCCGAGGACGGCGGCCCGATGAACATCGGCGGCGCGACGCTCGCCGGGGCGGCCATGCGCGCCGGGCTGATCGACGAGTACGTGATCGCCGCCCATCCGGTCCTGGTGGGCGGCGGCACGCCGTTCTTCACCGCGCTGGACAGCTGGGTGAACCTGAACCTGGTGGAGACGCGGACGCTTCCCGGCGGCGTGGTCCTGACCAGGTACGAGACGAGGCGCTGAGCAGCAGCGCCCACGCGGCGGCGAATCTCATGGCAGTGGCATGTCTGCCATCCGTCTGCCAACTGCCGTGAGATTCCGCCAAGGGTTTCGAGACCCTCCAATGGCACCGATCAGGTCTGTGCCATGTCCACGAAGCGCGAGTAGTGACCCTGGAAGGCCACCGTGATCGTGGCCGTCGGGCCGTTACGGTGCTTGCCGACGATGATGTCGGCCTCGCCGGCGCGGGGGGACTCCTTCTCGTACGCGTCCTCGCGGTGGAGCAGGATGACCATGTCCGCGTCCTGCTCGATCGAGCCGGACTCACGAAGGTCGGAGACCATGGGCTTCTTGTCCGTACGCTGCTCGGGCCCACGGTTGAGCTGCGACAGCGCGATCACCGGCAGCTCGAGCTCCTTGGCCAGCAGCTTCAGGTTTCGCGACATGTCGGAGACCTCCTGCTGACGGCTCTCGGACCGCTTGCCGCCCGACTGCATCAGCTGCAGATAGTCGATGACGACGAGCTTCAGATCGGCGCGTTGCTTGAGACGCCGGCACTTGGCACGGATCTCCATCATCGACAGGTTCGGGGAGTCGTCGATGTAGAGCGGGGCGGCCGAGACGTCCGGCATACGACGCGCGAGGCGGGTCCAGTCGTCGTCGGTCATGGTCCCGGACCGCATGTGGTGCAGGGCCACGCGTGCCTCGGCGGACAACAGGCGCATCGCGATCTCGTTGCGGCCCATTTCGAGCGAGAAGATCACGCTGGGCATGTTGTGCTTGATCGAGCAGGCCCGGGCGAAGTCCAGGGCCAGCGTCGACTTACCCATGGCGGGACGCGCCGCGATGATGATCATCTGGCCGGGGTGCAGACCGTTGGTGAGCGAGTCGAGGTCGGTGAAACCGGTCGGTACACCGGTCATCTCCCCCGAACGCGATCCGATCGCCTCGATCTCGTCGAGCGCGCCCTCCATGATGTCGCCGAGCGGCAGATAGTCCTCCGTGGTGCGCTGCTCGGTGACCGCGTAGATCTCGGCCTGGGCGCTGTTGACGATCTCGTCGACGTCGCCGTCGGCCGCGTAGCCCATCTGTGTGATGCGCGTGCCCGCCTCGACCAGGCGGCGCAGGACCGCGCGCTCATGGACGATCTCCGCGTAGTACTCGGCATTCGCCGCGGTCGGGACCGTCTGGACCAGCGTGTGCAGATACGGCGGGCCGCCGACCTTGGTGATCTCGCCGCGCTTGGTGAGCTCAGCCGCGACCGTGATGGGGTCGGCCGGCTCGCCCTTCGCGTACAGGTCGAGGATCGCCCCGTAGATGGTCTCGTGCGCCGGCCGGTAGAAGTCGTGGCCCTTGAGGACCTCGACGACATCGGCGATGGCATCCTTCGACAGGAGCATGCCACCGAGGACGGACTGCTCGGCGTCGAGGTCCTGCGGCGGTACCCGTTCGAATGAGGAACCGCTGCTTTCCCATGACCCGTTGTCCCGGTCGTGCTGCTCGTCGCGGCCACGGCCGCCGTTCCCACGCCGACGGGACGAGGGCAGACGATCACTGGGACCACTGTCCGCCCAGGGGTCGTCCAAGGGCTCGGAAATAGTCACCGAGCCACCTCCTCCCGTCCGCGGAGCGGACCTAGCAGTGCCTCTAATTTCTACGGCACGGCACTGACAAGTGAGCCGCCCAACTCCGGTTCTCAGGCGTCGGTTTTGCGTGCTTTCCGAGGCCGGAGAAGAGAACGGGTGCCGCACCACGTTAGGCCCGCGGGCACCGTCAGCCAATCTGGTTATCCACAGGCCATGTGGACGACGGCCCGGATGCTGTGGAGAACTCCACGAAACCTGTGCACGACCCGGTGGACAGCCCTGTGAACAAGCCCTCAGCCCATCCACCGAATGTTCTCTGACCTGGCCTTTTCCCATCCACCGGCTGTGCAGAAGAAAAACTTCCCCAGTGGGATCAAGATCGCTGCAAACAGTGCGTCACAACACACCCCGCACGACAGAAAGTAAGGGTCCCATCCACGTTGCATCTCTTACCTGTGGAAGATTAGATTGATGCTCATGACACAGGCCTCCACGGCACCCAGGGCCGCCCGACGTCGGCACGACCGAGAGATCGTCGCGCTGGCCGTTCCGGCGTTCGGCGCACTCGTCGCCGAGCCTCTCTTCGTGATGGCCGACAGTGCCATCGTCGGCCACCTCGGCACCGCGCAGCTGGCCGGACTCGGCGTCGCCTCGGCCCTTCTCATGACAGCGGTCGGAGTCTTCGTGTTCCTCGCCTACGCCACCACCGCGGCGGTCGCCCGCAGAGTCGGCGCAGGCGATCTGCGGGCCGCGATCCGCCAGGGCATGGACGGGATCTGGCTCGCCGTGCTCATCGGCGCGGCGGTGATCGCCGTCGCCCTTCCCACGGCACCCGACCTCATGGAGCTGTTCGGCGCCTCGGACACCGCCGCCCCGTACGCGATCACCTATCTGCGGATATCAGCGTTCGGCATCCCCGCCATGCTCGTCGTGCTGGCCTCCACCGGCATACTGCGCGGACTCCAGGACACGAAGACCCCGCTGTACGTCGCCGTCGGAGGCTTCGTCGCCAATGCGGTCCTCAACGCCGCCCTCGTCTACGGTGCCGGCCTCGGCATCGCCGGCTCGGCCTGGGGCACCGTCCTCGCCCAGTGCGGCATGGCCGCCGTCTATCTGTACGTCGTCATCCGCGGAGCCCGGAAACACGGCGCTTCCCTGCGGCCGGACGTCACCGGCATCCGGGCATGCGCCCAGGCCGGCACCCCCCTGCTCATCCGTACGTTGTCGCTTCGGGCGATCCTCCTGATCGCCACGGCGGTGGCTGCCCGGCTCGGTGACGCCGACATGGCGGCACACCAGATCATCCTGTCGCTGTGGAGCCTGCTCGCCTTCGCGCTCGACGCCATCGCCATAGCCGGACAAGCCATCATCGGGCGCTACCTCGGCGCGGACGATGCCCAGGGTGCCCGCGAGGCATGCCGCCGCATGGTGCAGTGGGGCCTCGTCGCCGGGGTCGTCCTCGGCCTGTTGGTCCTCGCGGCACGCCCTCTGTTCCTCCCGTTGTTCAGTAGCGACTCGGGGGTGCAGGACGTGGCACTGCCCGCTCTGGTGATGGTTGCCGCCTCCCAGCCGATCTGTGGAATCGTCTTCGTCCTGGACGGCGTGCTGATGGGTGCCGGCGACGGGCCCTATCTGGCCTGGGCCATGCTGCTCACGCTGGCGGTCTTCACCCCCGTCGCCCTGCTGGTTCCGGTTCTCGGCGGCAGGCTGACCGCTCTCTGGGGAGCGATGACGCTGATGATGGCGGTGCGGATGCTGACCCTGTGGCTGCGCTCTCGATCGGGCCGCTGGATCGTGACGGGAGCGACGCGCTGACCGCCGTCGACCGTTTCACGGAAGCGAGCGTTTCACGTGAAACGACGAGTCCCCGGAGCCGGGCAGGACCCGGTACCCGGGCGGACCCGCGCGGAGGAAACGGAACGGATGGTCTCAGGAGAAGCAGAAGGGCCGCACCCCGAGGGGTGCGGCCCTTCTCTCAGCTATGCCGAGCGCTGCACTCAGGCAGCGACAACCTCGATGTTGACCTTGGCGGCAACCTCGGGGTGCAGACGCACGGACGTCTGGTGGGCGCCCAGGGTCTTGATGGGCGAGCCCAGCTCGATGCGGCGCTTGTCGACCTCGGGGCCACCGGAAGCCTTGATCGCCGAAGCGACGTCAGCCGGGGTGACGGAACCGAAGAGACGACCGGCGTCGCCGGAGCGAACGGCCAGACGGACCTTGACGCCTTCGAGGCGGGCCTTGATCTCGTTGGCCTGCTCGATGGTCGCGATCTCGTGGATCTTGCGAGCACGACGGATCTGCTCGACGTCCTTCTCGCCACCCTTGGTCCAGCGGATCGCAAAGTTCCGCGGGATCAGGTAGTTGCGAGCGTAACCGTCCTTGACGTCAACGACGTCGCCCGCGGCACCGAGGCCGGAGACCTCGTGGGTGAGGATGATCTTCATTAGTCGGTCACCCTTCCCTTATCGCGCGGTGGACGTGTAGGGCAGCAGCGCCATCTCACGGCTGTTCTTCACAGCCGTGGCGACGTCACGCTGGTGCTGCGTGCAGTTGCCGGTCACGCGGCGGGCACGGATCTTGCCGCGGTCGGAAATGAACTTCCGCAGCATGTTCGTGTCCTTGTAGTCCACGTACGTGACCTTGTCCTTGCAGAACGCGCAGACCTTCTTCTTCGGCTTGCGCACAGGCGGCTTCGCCATGGTGTATCTCCTGTGTGATCAAGAAGTGGGAGTACGGCCCACCCTCGGCCTTAAGGCCTAGAAGGGGGGCTCGTCCGAGTAGCCGCCGCCGGAACCGCCGGAGCTTCCGCCCCAGCCGCCACCGCCGCCACCAGCAGCGCCACCGCCCTGGTTGCCACCGGCGGGAGCGCCGGTGGCCCAGGGGTCGTCGGCAGGAGCGCTGCCGCCCTGCGGAGCGCTGCCGGAGCTTCCGCCCCAGCCGCCGCCCTGCTGGCCGCCGCCACTGCCGCCGCCGTAACCGCCCTGGCCGCCGCGGCCCGTGGTCTTGGTGACCTTGGCCGTGGCGTTCTTCAGGCTGGCGCCGACTTCCTCTACGTCCAGTTCGTAGACCGTGCGCTTGACGCCCTGGTTGTCCTCGTAGGACCGCTGCTTCAGGCGGCCCTGCACGATGACGCGCATGCCGCGCTGGAGCGACTCGGCGACGTTCTCCGCCGCCTGACGCCAGACCGAGCAGGTCAGGAACAGGCTCTCGCCGTCCTTCCACTCATTGGTCTGACGGTCGAAGGTGCGGGGAGTGGACGCGACACGGAACTTCGCGACCGCCGCACCGGAAGGGGTGAAGCGCAGCTCGGGGTCGTCGACAAGATTGCCGACGACCGTGATGACGGTCTCGCCTGCCATGGGGGAACCTCTCGGCGGGTTTGCTGCTGGCTGCTGGTGCTGCTACTCGATGCCCGAGTTCAGCTGAGCTGGAGAGCTCAGTGGGTCTCGGGACGGAGGACCTTGGTCCGGAGGACCGACTCGTTCAGGTTCATCTGGCGGTCGAGCTCCTTGACGACCGCAGGCTCGGCCTGCAGGTCGATGACCGAGTAGATGCCCTCGGGCTTCTTCTTGATCTCGTACGAGAGACGACGACGGCCCCAGGTGTCGACCTTTTCGACCTTGCCGTTGCCCTCACGGACGACGGAGAGGAAGTTCTCGATCAGGGGGGCGACAGCGCGCTCTTCCAGATCGGGGTCGAGGATGACCATCACTTCGTAGTGACGCATGTGGAACCCACCTCCTTTGGACTCAACGGCCACGGTCGTTCCGTGGCAGGAGGGTTGTGATGCGTACGCAACGGTATCGGCCGCCACTGACAAGCGGGCCGCCGATCGGTGAACCGAGCGGCAATCCCTGTCGTGACCTGGCTCTGAGCCTGGGCAGACACCGGTGCAGAGGGTACAGAGTACCTGCACACCGGCTTCCGGTTGAAATCCGGCCGGGTTGGCCGTCAATCTGTACACATCGGGTGTGTATGGCGCTACGATGCGCCGCCTTCCGCAGGAGGTGCCTTATGGCACAGGTAATGCGACCCAGCACCACCGGCTCACTCTTCGCCACGGACGGCAAGCCGCATCCTCTCCAGGACACCTTGCTCGTGGTGACCCTGGTGTGCGGGGTCCTGGCCTTCGTCACATCGATGTTCCACAGCCTCCATCTGCTCAGCTCCTGGTCCGGACTCGTCGGGATCCTCGCCGGCGCCTACGGGCAGTTCATCTCCGAGACGACCCGGGAGCGCTTCGGACTGATCGTGGGACTCGGTCTCTCCGGCGTCGGTTTCTACCTCGGCCTGGCCCACGGCGGCCTCTTCGGCGGTGTGATCTGAGTCGAACGTCCGTTTTCCCCTGACCCCGGGGACGCCTCACGACGCGTCCCCGGGGTTCAGGTTCCATACGGCCAGTCGGGGCGCTCGCAGGGCGCAGTAGGCTTCGGCGCGAGAGCCGGAGCCCCTGTACCCATGGGGACACACCAGCCCGAGGAGCGCCCCGAATGAGCCTGACCCTGAGGACCATCAGCCGAGAGCAGCATCTGGCATACATCCAGAGCCTGCCCGCGGCTAGTCACATGCAGGTCCCCGCCTGGGCAGACGTAAAGGCCGAGTGGCGTTCCGAGAACCTCGGATGGTTCGACGAGAAGACCGGCCACATGGTCGGCGCGGGTCTGGTGCTGTACCGCCAGCTGCCCAAGATCAAGCGTTACCTCGCCTATCTGCCCGAAGGCCCGGTCATCAACTGGTTCGCGCCGAACCTCGACGACTGGCTGCAGCCGATGCTCGCGCACCTCAAGCACCAGGGCGCCTTCTCCGTGAAGATGGGCCCGCCGGTGATCATCCGGCGCTGGGAAGCCACCTCCATCAAGGGCGGCATCCAGAACCCGGACGTGAAGCGCCTGCGCGACATCGAGGCCGACTTCATCGAGCCGCGTGCCTTCGAGGTCGCGGACAAGCTGCGCCGCATGGGCTGGCAACAGGGCGAGGACGGCGGTGCCGGCTTCGGCGACGTCCAGCCCCGCTATGTCTTCCAGGTGCCGCTGGCCAACCGCTCCCTCGAAGAGGTCCACAGGAACTTCAACCAACTGTGGCGCCGCAACATCAAGAAGGCCGAGAAGGCGGGCGTCGAGGTCGTCCAGGGCGGCTACCAGGACCTGGAGGAGTGGCAGCGGCTGTACGAGATCACCGCGCTGCGCGACCACTTCCGGCCCCGCCCGCTGTCGTACTTCCAGCGCATGTGGACGGCCCTCAACAGTGAGGACCCCAACCGGATGCGGCTCTACTTCGCCCGTCACAACGGGGTGAACCTGTCGGCCGCGACGATGCTCGTCGTCGGCGGACACGTCTGGTACTCCTACGGCGCCTCGGACAACATCGGGCGTGAGGTCCGGCCCTCGAACGCGATGCAGTGGCGCATGCTGCGCGACTCGTACGCCCTGGGAGCCACGGTCTACGACCTGCGCGGCATCTCCGACTCGCTGGACGAGACCGATCACCTCTTCGGCCTGATCCAGTTCAAGGTGGGCACGGGCGGAGAGGCCGCCGAGTACCTCGGCGAGTGGGACTTCCCCCTCAACAAGCTGCTCCACAAGGCGCTCGACATCTACATGTCGCGCCGCTGAGCCACCCCGAATCGCATGCCGGGCCGCTGAACCAGCCCGGCATCGCCCCATCGGTCCGGCGAATCAGCGACAATTCCTTTTCATACCTCTGATACACCGCAGCCACGAGAAAGGTTCCGGGACCGGCCATGGCGCTCACGCTCTACGTCGACACCGCGCGCTGGCGGGCACACCACAAGCAGGTGTCCGAGCAGTTCCCGGGACTCGTCCCCGTCTGCAAAGGCAACGGCTACGGCTTCGGCCACGAACGGCTCGCGGACGAGGCCACCCGCCTGGGTTCGGACATCCTCGCCGTCGGCACCACGTACGAGGCCGCCCGGATCAAGGACTGGTTCGGCGGCGATCTACTGGTCCTGACGCCGTTCAGGCGCGGCGAGGAGCCCGTTCCGCTGCCCGACCGCGTCATCCGCTCCGTGTCGTCCATCGACGGCGTGTACGGCCTTGTGGGCGCCCGTGTCGTCATCGAGGTGATGTCCTCGATGAAGCGGCACGGCGTGAGCGAGCAGGACCTGCCGCACCTGCACTCCGCCATCGAGAACGTCAGGCTGGAGGGCTTCGCGATCCATCTGCCGCTGGACCGTACCGACGGCTCGGACGCCGTCGAGGAGGTCATCGGCTGGATGGACCGCCTGCGCGCGGCCCGTCTGCCCCTGCACACGATGTTCGTCAGCCACCTCAAGGCGGAGGAACTCGCGCGGCTTCAGCAGCAGTTCCCGCAGACGCACTTCCGCGCCCGTATCGGCACGCGGCTGTGGCTGGGGGACCACGAGGCCACCGAGTACCGCGGGGCCGTCCTGGACGTCACACGCGTCTCCAAGGGCGACCGCTTCGGCTACCGGCAGCAGAAGGCCGCCTCGGACGGCTGGCTGGTGGTCGTGGCGGGCGGTACGTCGCACGGGGTGGGCCTGGAGGCTCCCAAGGCGCTGCACGGCGTCATGCCGCGCGCCAAGGGCGTCGCCCGCGCCGGCCTCGCGACGGTCAACCGGAACCTTTCCCCGTTCGTCTGGGACGGCAAGCAGCGCTGGTTCGCCGAGCCGCCGCACATGCAGGTCTCGATTCTCTTCGTGCCCTCCGACGCCTCGGAGCCGAGGGTCGGGGACGAGTTGGTGGCCCATCTGCGGCACACCACCACGCAGTTCGACCGCGTCGTCGAGCGCTGACCCGGGTTTCGGCACGCTCCAGCCAAGAAGAAAGGCCGTACACGGTGTCCGTGTACGGCCTTTCTCGTGTGCTCTTCCAGGTCGTGTTCGCTCAGAGCGAACGGTCTCCAGGAGTCGTGTCCGCTCCCCAGTCGACCTGGGGAAGCCCGTCGAAGGGTGCGGCGTGCCGCGCCGGATGTGCGGCAGCCCCGAGAACGAAGACATCCTCCGCGCCGTCCAGCAGCCCGCCCGACGGATCGTCGTCCCCGGCCCGGCGCACCACGTCGCGTTCCGGCATGAAGATGTCCCGCACGACCACCCCGCACAGGTACAGGGTCCCCAACAGGTGTACGGCGATGGCGACTTGGTACCCGTCGGTCGGCAGGCCCTTGTGAGCGTCCCCGCTGGTCGTGTAAGCGAGGTACATCCAGATGCCCAGGAAGTACGCGACCTCGCACGCCTGCCAGATCAGGAAGTCCCGCCAGCGCGGCCGGGCCAGCACGGCGAGCGGGACGAGCCACAGCACGTACTGCGGCGAGTAGACCTTGTTCGTGAGGATGAAGGCCGCGACGATCAGGAAGGCGAGCTGGGCGAAGCGGGGGCGGCGGGGGGCGGTGAGCGCGACGACGCTCAGCCCCGCGCAGATGATCACCATCAGGACCAGCGCCCAGGTGTTGGCGGCGTCGGGGGTGATCGAGATCTTCATCCACTGCGAGATGAAGAGGAAGACCGAACCGAAGTCGACGCCGCGGTCATGGCTGAAGCTGTAGAACTTCGCCCACCCTTCGGGCGCGAGGTACATGACCGGAAGGTTCACGACCAGCCAGGCACCGACGGCACCGAGCATCGCCGTACCGAACTCGCGCCACTTGCCGGCCCGCCAGCACAGCAGGAAAAGCGGCCCGAGCACCAGGAACGGGTAGAACTTGGCCGCTGTGGCGAGCCCGATCAGGATGCCGAAGGCCAGGGCGCGTCCCCGCGACCACATCAGCATCGCGGCGGCCAGCAGGGCCACGGCGAGGAGATCCCAGTTGATGGTGGCCGTCAGCGCGAAAGCGGGCGCGAGAGCGACCAGGAGGCCGTCCCAGGGGCGGCGACGGTGGGTGCGCGCGGTGCATACGGCGATGACAGCCGCGCAGGCCATCAGCATCCCCGCGTTGACCATCCAGTAGACCTGCTCCTGGTGCTGGATGCTCCCGCTGCCCGGAGTGAGCCAGGCCGCGACTTCCATGAACACGCCGGTCAGCACCGGGTACTCGAGGTAGTCCATGTCGCCGGGGATCTTGTCGAAGTACGGTACGAGACCGTCGGCGAAACCCCGCCCCTGGTACAGGTGCGGGATGTCCGAGTAGCACGCGTGCGTGTACTGCGAACTGGCTCCGAAGAACCAGCCGCCGTCGTAGCAAGGCAGCTTCTGGACCATACCGAGGACGAACATTCCGATCGCCACCAGCGCCACGACCCGTATGGGCGTCCACCAGGACGTCCCGAGCAGGGCTCGTCGCCCGATAGGGCCGCCGATCAGCTCACTGCCGCTGGCGGCGACCTCGTCGTCCTTGGTCGGCCGCACCAGCTCCGGCTCGTGCGCGCTCACGCGCGTCGTCTCTGCACTGGGCATGCCGCACATCCTGCCGTACGCGTCTAGGAATAGGCCGAGGACCGCCCCACCTTGTCGGTGCGGCGGTCCTCGTTTCACATGAATCCGTGTGTTTCACGTGAAACACACACGGAGACGGCTACCCGTTGGAACCTCCGAAGAGGCCTCCGTTGCCGTTGCTGTTGCCTCTACTGGTCGAACTGCTGGTGCTTTCCGATGGTGAGGACGTCACCCCACCGTCGGTGCCACCCGTACTGGTACCGCCCGTATCGGTGCCACCAGTGTTGTTGCAGTTGAGGTCGAACCTCCTGCAGGTCTCGCTCGCCGAGGGCGAGGGAGACTCCAAGGTCTCGCTGGGGGTCGGCGTCGGCGTCGGGCTCGGCGAGTCGCTCACCGTGGCCGAGGGGGTCGGCGACGGGCTCGGAGTGTCGTTGAGAACCACACCGATGTCCACGGGGACCGGGAAGGCCTCCGGCTTGTCGTTCTCGAGCGCGACCTCCATGTAGTCCCGGAAGATCTGGGACGGGAACGATGCACCATGGATGGTCTTCTCGCCACCCGTGCCGTACATCGGCAGGAACTCGCGGTTCTTGTTGCTCTCGTTGTCGTCCAGGCGGTACATGCCGATCGCCGTGGCCAGTTGCGGGGTGTACCCGACGAACCAGGCGGACTTGTTGCCGTCCGTGGTACCGGTCTTGCCGGCCACCTCGCGGCCCTTGAGCTGGGCGTTGGTACCGGTGCCCTTCTCGACGACGGTCTTCAGGACGTCGGTCACGTTGTCGGCGACCTCCGGGGTGAACGCCTGGACGGTCTTCGCGACATGGTCGTGCTGGAAGACGTCGCCGTCCTTGTCGGTCACCTTCTCGACCGAGTACGGATCCCTCTGCTTACCGCTGGCCGCGAAGGTGGCGTATCCCCCGGCCATACGGATCGCGCTCGGGGAGGAGGTACCGAGAGAGAACGACGGGAACCTGGAACTGGCGAGGCTCGACTCCTTGATGCCGGCTCGCAGAACAGAATCCTTCACCTTGTCCAGGCCGACATCCATGCCCAGCTGGACATAAGCGGAGTTGACGGACTCGCGCATCGCCTCACGCAGGTCGATCTTGTACGAGGGCGGGTTGAGGGACTGATGGCCGTCGTTCTGCTGCAGCCACTCCTTGCCCTTGTCGTCCGTCCAGTCGTTCCCGTTGTAGTCCTTGATCTTGAGCCCGTTCTTGCCGCTGTACAGGCTCTTCGGCGACACGATGGTGCGTTCGTCCTGCGCCTGTTCCTCGCCACCCTTGGGATTCCTGGCACCCCAGGTCATGGCCGCCGCCAGTACGAAGGGCTTGAAGGTCGAACCCACCTGGGCGCCGGTCTGGTCGGCGTTGTCGGTGAAGTGCTTGGTCGCGTCCACGCCGCCGTAGATGGCCTCGATCGCGCCTGTGTCCGGGTTGACGGACGCCCCGCCGAACTGGACGTACTTGTCGTTGTTCGGGCGCAGCTTGGGCTTGATGTTGGCCTTCTGCACCTTCTTCACAGCGTTTTCGAGGGCCTTGACCTTGGCCTTGTCGAAGGTCGTGTGGATCTGAAGGCCGCCCTGCCGGAGCTTGGTCTCGGTGATCCCGGTCTTGCCACTGTTCGAGATCAGGTACGTGTTGGCCAGGTCGACCAGATAGCCGACCTGCCCGCTCAGCGCTGCGTTGGACCGCGGGGACTGGATCGTGGGGAACGTCTTGAACTCGTCCCGTCGCGCCGCGCTCAGACGGCCGTCCTTGACCTCCTGGTCGAGGATCCACTGCCAGCGGGCAACGGCACGCTTGCGGTTGAGCTGAGGCGTGGCGTTCACCGGGTCGATCGACTGGGCGCCCGCGGGGTCGTAGTACGTGGCGCCCTTGAGCACCGCCGCCAGGAAGGCGCACTGGCTCGGGTCCAGCTTCGTGGCGTCCTTGTTGAAGTAGGCATGTGCGGCGGCCTGGATGCCGTAGGCGTTGCGCCCGTAGTACGCGGAGTTCAGGTAGCCCGCCATGATCTGGTCCTTGGGCAGTTTGGCCCCGACCTTGATGGAGACGAACAGTTCCCTGAGCTTGCGGGAGATCGTCTGCGACTGGTCCTGAAGCATGGCGTTCTTCACGTACTGCTGGGTGATGGTGGAGCCACCCTGCGTCTGCCCGCCCTTGGCCATGTTCACGAAGGCGCGGGCGATACCCATGGGGTCGACGCCGCTGTCGGTCTCGAACGTCTTGTTCTCGGCCGACATGACCGCCCACCGCATCTCCTTGGGGATCTGCGCGTAGCTGATGATCTGGCGGTTGGCCTCACCACCGGTGGCGACCATCTCGCTGCCGTCGGCGTAGTAGTAGACGTTGTTCTGCGCCTTGGCGGTCTTGCCGATGTCCGGGATGCCCACCAGGGCGTACGCGACGCCCGCGGCCGCGACCATGCTGCCGCAGAAGCCGATGAACAGGCCCGTCACGAGCTTCCAGGACGGCACCCAGCGAGCGGCGCCGTACTTGCCCGAGCGCGGGTAGTCGATGATGCGTTTCTTGGCAGGCTCGGGAGCGCGGCCTCGGCCGCGTCCGGGCCCGCCGGGGCCGGGCGGACCACCGCGTCGGCCGCCCCCTCCTCCGGGACCGCCTGGTCCCGCGCCGTCGGCGGCTCTGCGCCGGCCTCCGCCGTTTCCTCGCTGTGTGGCCCGGCGTGCCTCGGCACGGCTGCCGAACGGGCTCTCTCCACCCCCCGAGTCATAGGAATCGGAAGGAGACCCGGTGGCGTCTCGCGGTGCCTCGCGGCGGCCTGCGGTCGCGCCCGGCTGTGGTTGGCCGCGCCGGGCCGCGGCACGTCCGCCGCCCTGCGGCTGCGACGGTTTGCGACGGTGCTCGCTCATCGAACGACTACTCCTCGGGCAGGCGCACCTTTGCGCGCCTGGAAACGGCGGCTGGTTTCCGGTCCCCCCGAAGTACGGATGCGGTCGATCGTGCATTCACCCGTACTGCACCAAAGACGTTGACGTTCTCTTACGTCACTCGGTTCCCGGTGGTGTCCATGCCGCACAGACTACGCACCGTCAAAACCCACCTAGCGCCGAAGGTCACCCCAAATCAGGCAACTTGCTTCGTATGAATCGGTGATGTGACGCCGTTCACTCTGCTCCCGCTTGTCGCATCTCCATCGCCGTTCTATCGTGCTGATGTATCGAGTCGATACATCAGCACGGCATAAAGACCGTGCCGACGAGGCAGCGACAGGGAGGAGGCGACGATGAGCCGGCGTTCCGGGATCCTCGAGTTCGCCGTACTCGGCCTGCTCCGCGAGTCCCCGATGCACGGCTATGAGCTGCGCAAACGACTCAATACGTCACTGGGTGTGTTCCGTGCCTTCAGCTACGGAACGCTCTACCCCTGCCTCAAGACGCTGGTCGCCAACGGCTGGTTGATCGAGGAATCAGGATCCACACCCGAAGACGCCCTGACGGCAACGCTCGCAGGACGTCGCGCCAAGATCGTCTATCGATTGACGGCGGAAGGTAAGGATCACTTCGAGGAACTTCTCGCGCAGACGGGTCCCGACGCGTACGAGGACGAGCACTTCGCCGCTCGCTTCGCGTTCTTCGGACAGACGTCACGCGACGTACGCATGCGCGTACTGGAGGGCCGCCGCAGCCGTCTGGAGGAGCGCCTCGAGAAGATGCGCGCCTCGCTGGCGCGCACCCGGGAGCGCCTCGACGACTACACGCTTGAGCTCCAGCGCCACGGAATGGAGTCCGTGGAGCGCGAAGTGCGCTGGCTGAACGAGCTCATCGAGAGCGAGCGGGCCGGACGGGACGTCAAGCGTCTCGCCACCGAAGGCTCAGCTCAACAGGACATCACATCTGGAGAGACGGGCGGCCTGCCCCGGCACCGGGACAGCACCCGGCCGGATCCGTCCGACGACACCGCCACGTGAAGCCCATTCGGGGTTTCACCGATACACACAGGGAGCAACCGGAATGGGTTCGGTTCGCGTAGCCATCGTCGGCGTGGGCAACTGCGCCGCCTCGCTGGTTCAGGGCGTCGAGTACTACAAGGACGCCGATCCGGCGGCCAAGGTACCCGGCCTGATGCACGTCCAGTTCGGCGAGTACCACGTCGGTGACGTCGAGTTCGTCGCCGCGTTCGACGTCGACGCGAAGAAGGTCGGCCTCGACCTCTCCGACGCCATCGGTGCCAGCGAGAACAACACCATCAAGATCTGCGACGTCCCGAGCAAGGGCGTCACGGTCCAGCGCGGTCACACCCTGGACGGTCTCGGTAAGTACTACCGCATGACCATCGAGGAGTCCGCCGAGGCGCCGGTCGACGTGGTCCAGGTCCTGAAGGACAAGCAGGTCGACGTCCTCATCTGCTACCTGCCCGTCGGTTCCGAGGCCGCGGCGAAGTTCTACGCCCAGTGCGCCATCGACGCCAAGGTCGCCTTCGTCAACGCCCTCCCGGTCTTCATCGCCGGCACCAAGGAGTGGGCGGACAAGTTCACCGAGGCGGGCGTCCCGATCGTCGGCGACGACATCAAGTCGCAGGTCGGCGCGACCATCACGCACCGCGTGATGGCGAAGCTGTTCGAGGACCGCGGTGTCCGTCTTGAGCGCACCATGCAGCTCAACGTCGGCGGCAACATGGACTTCAAGAACATGCTGGAGCGCGACCGCCTCGAGTCCAAGAAGATCTCGAAGACGCAGGCCGTCACCTCGCAGATCCCCGACCGCGACATGGGCGAGAAGAACGTCCACATCGGTCCCTCGGACTACGTGGCCTGGCTCGACGACCGCAAGTGGGCGTACGTCCGCCTCGAGGGTCGCGCCTTCGGCGACGTCCCGCTGAACCTGGAGTACAAGCTCGAGGTCTGGGACTCCCCGAACTCGGCCGGCGTCATCATCGACGCGCTGCGCGCCGCGAAGATCGCCAAGGACCGCGGTATCGGCGGCCCGATCCTCTCCGCGTCGAGCTACTTCATGAAGTCCCCGCCGGTCCAGTACTTCGACGACGAGGCCTTCGCCAACGTCGAGAAGTTCATCAAGGGCGAGGTCGAGCGCTAAAGCACGGTTTCGTGCTCGCTGTCGAGGGTCCCCGGGCTTACCGCCCGGGGACCCTCCTCGTATGTGAGGCTGTGCTCCATGGCTGTCGTGCGTGACCTGCGCGTCCTCCTGCGCTTCCAGGGATTCAGACGCCTGCTCGGTGTACGACTGCTGTCCCAGGGCGCTGACGGCGTCTATCAGATCGCCTTGGCCACCTACGTGGTCTTCTCACCGGAGAAGCAGACCTCGGCGGCCTCGATCGCCTCCGCGATGGCGGTACTGCTGCTCCCGTACTCCCTCATCGGCCCCTTCGCGGGGGTCCTGCTGGACCGTTGGCGGCGTCGGCAGGTCCTTCTGTACGGCAATCTGCTGCGCACGGCTTTGGCATCCGTGACGGCGGTCCTGGTGCTGGGCCATGTACCCGACTGGCTCTTCTACGTCTCCGCGCTCAGTGTCACCGCGGTCAACCGCTTCGTTCTGGCAGGGCTGTCGGCCGCGCTGCCCCGGGTCGTCGACCCGGACCGTCTGGTGCTTGCCAACTCGCTTTCACCGACCGCCGGCACGCTCGCGGCGACCATGGGCGGAGCCCTCGCGTTCGCCGTGCGGCTGGTCGGGGCGGACTCCGACGCGGTGGTGGTCCTCGTAGGAGCGGCGCTGTATCTGTGCGCGGCTCTCGCGTCCCTGCGCATGGCCCCGGGACTCCTCGGACCCGAGCAGGAGTTGATCCAGCCTCACCTGGTCGCCGCCCTCGCCGGCACCGCGCGTGGCCTTGCCGGGGGCGTACGTCATCTCGCGGAGCGTCCGCGGCGGGAGGCGGCCTGGGCTCTGATGACGATGACACTGATGCGCTTCTGCTACGGCGCCCTGACGGTCATGGTGCTGATGCTCTGCCGCTATGCGTGGGCGTCGGACTCCGACGACGGCCTGGCGCTCCTGGGGCTGGCTGTCGGAGCCTCGGGCGCCGGCTTCTTCGTCGCGGCCGTGGTGACGCCCTGGGCAGCCGGGCGGCTGGGCCCGGGCCGCTGGATCGCCGTCTGCGCCGGTGCCGCCGCGGTCCTCGTGCCCGCCCTCTGTCTCTCGTTCAGCCCCGCACCCACCCTGGTCGCAGCGTTCATGCTGGGCGTGACGACACAGGGCGCGAAGATCGCCACAGACACGGTCGTGCAGTCCTCGGTCGATGACGGTTTCCGCGGCCGGATCTTCTCCGTCTACGACGTCCTGTTCAACGTCGCCTTCGTCGGAGCGGCGGCAATGGCCGCTCTCATGCTGCCCTCTGACGGACGGTCGGTTTCCCTCGTCGTGACGGTGGCGGCGGTCTACGCGTCCATTGCGGTCGCTATGGCCCGCTTTGAACTTCAGTAAGTGTCACATCAGTGCCACAGAGCCACTTCAGGCCACAGCGTTGTCACAGGAGCCCGATAACTTACGTGCGTCTTATTTCGTGTCACGCGCTTACGTTCCAGGGGGAATCCAGTGACAACTCCACCGCCCCAGGGTCAGAACCCGTTCGCTCAGGGCCAGCCGCCCTACGGCCAGCCGCCTCAAGGTCAGGTCCCGTACGGCCAGCAGCCGCCGCAGGGATATCCGCAGGCATATCCGCAGCAGCCGGGTCAGCCCGGGTTTCCGCAGCAGCCAGCCGCCGGGTTCGCCCCGGTCCCGCCGCAACGCCCGAAGCGTGGTGTGAAACAGTACCTGCGCATCGGCATCGTGGTCTGTGCCGTCATAGCCGCCGGCGTGGGCTACCTCGCGAGCCGGCACGACCCGGACACCGCCAAGGTCGGCGACTGCATGAGCATCAGCAACCCGGACAACGCCACGGACCCAGGCCTGAAGGTCGTGGACTGCGGGAGCTCCAAGGCGAAGTTCAAGGTTGCGCAGAAGAAGAGTGACAGCTCTGGCTGCGACCGCAGCAAGTACGCCGAGTACACCGAGACGGGCGGCAGCAGCGACTTCACACTCTGCCTTTCGGAGATCGCCGCCAAGTAGAACTTGACTCAGTCGGGAAGGGGCGGTGTTTCACGTGAAACACCGCCCCTTCCCGACTCCCGGCGTCATGTTTCACGTGAAACATGACGCCCTCTCCAACCCTCAGCCCTGTTCGGCCCACCACTCCTTGAGCGACGCCACCGCGGCGTCGTGCTCCATCGGGCCGTTCTCCAGGCGCAGCTCCAGCAGGAACTTGTACGCCTGACCGATCGCCGGCCCGGGGCCGATGCCCAGGATCTCCATGATCTCGTTGCCGTCGAGGTCGGGACGGATCGCGTCGAGCTCTTCCTGGTCCTTGAGCTGGGCGATGCGGTCCTCCAGCCCGTCGTAGGCCCGGGAGAGCGCGGCCGCCCGGCGCTTGTTGCGCGTGGTGCAGTCGGAACGGGTCAGCTTGTGGAGCCGGTCGAGGAGCGGGCCCGCGTCACGGACGTAACGGCGGACCGCGGAGTCCGTCCACTCTCCGGTGCCGTACCCGTGGAAGCGCAGATGCAGTTCGACCAGACGTGAGACATCCTTCACGAGGTCGTTCGAGTATTTGAGCGCTGCCATCCGCTTCTTGGTCATCTTGGCGCCCACCATCTCGTGGTGGTGGAACGAGACCCGCCCGTCCTGCTCGAAGCGGCGCGTACGCGGCTTGCCGATGTCGTGAAGCAGGGCGGCGAGCCTGAGAACCAGATCGGGCCCGTCCTGCTCCAACGCCATCGCCTGTTCCAGAACGATCAGCGTGTGCTCGTAGACGTCCTTGTGCCGGTGGTGCTCGTCACTCTCCAGCCGCAGCGCCGGGAGCTCGGGCAGCACGTGGTCCGCGAGCCCGGTGTCAACGAGCAGTGTCAGGCCCTTGCGCGGGTGGGCGGACCGGATCAGCTTGTTCAGTTCGTCCCGTACCCGCTCCGCCGAAACGATGTCGATACGTCCGGCCATGTCCGTCATGGCGGCCACGACCTCGGGCGCCACCTCGAAGTCGAGCTGCGCGGCGAACCGTGCGGCGCGCATCATCCGCAGCGGATCGTCGGAGAAGGACGCCTCCGGGGTACCCGGAGTACGCAGCACACGTGCGGACAGGTCGTCCAGACCGCCGTAGGGGTCGATGAACTCCTTCTCCGGCAGTGCGACGGCCATCGCGTTCACCGTGAAGTCGCGACGCACGAGGTCTTCCTCGATGGAGTCGCCGTAGGACACCTCCGGCTTGCGTGAGGTCCGGTCGTACGCCTCGGAGCGGTACGTCGTGATCTCGATCTGGAACGACTGCTCCACATCGCCCACGCGGGCATCCTTCTGCGCCCCCACCGTGCCGAAGGCGATCCCCACCTCCCACAACGCGTCCGCCCAGGGACGGACGATCTTCAGCACGTCCTCGGGTCGGGCGTCCGTCGTGAAGTCCAGGTCATTGCCGAGCCGGCCGAGGAGCGCGTCCCGGACCGAGCCGCCGACCAGAGCGAGCGAGAACCCGGCCTCCTGGAATCGGCGGGCGAGCTCGTCGGCGACAGGGGACACCCGCAGCAGTTCACTCACCGCGCGGCGCTGCACCTGACTCAGGGCGCTGGAATTGTCTTCATTGGCGTTCGGCACAACAGAAAAGGGTACGTGGCCGAGGCCACCGGGAGCGCCTGGATAAATCCCCGCACCCTGCCTCACATCTTTTCGCGGGCAGAATACGCGCACATACAGGGCAGTCGGCCCCTCATCCGATCTTGCGGACCACTCCGCGGCACTTACTCTCAGCGCACATCGTTACCATGCGTGGACGCACATTCCGACGACCACTGACGACGACGAGGGACGGGCGAGCGCGTGGCCGAGGCGGCAGACTTCCAAGGGACCAGTCCCTCACCTGCCCGTCGGTGGCTCCGGCGCAGCGGCGCACTGCTGGCCGGGGCGCCGCTGCTGGCCGGGCTGCTCCAGCTGCCCTTGAGCACGCCCTCTCAGGCCGCTGAGAAGGCCTCTGTGGCCGATGCCACCGGTTCGTCCGGCCCGATCGACGTCAGCCTCGACTCGCTCAACCCCAGCACCCCCACCGACGGCGACACGATCACGGTCTCGGGTTCGGTCACCAACACGGGCAAGCAGGCGGTCACGGATGGCCACGTGGGCATCCGCGTGGGGCCGTCCCTGAACACCCGCTCCGCCATCGACACCGTCGCGAAGCGCACCAGCTTCCAGCCGGGCCTCGACCCGCTGGAAGTCGGGGGCAAGTACGTCGCGAAGGTCTCCAAGCTGGGGGCGGGCAGCTCTCAGCACTTCAGCATCTCGGTGCCCGTCAAGGACCTCGACCTCGGCTCCGACGGGGTCTACCAGCTCGGCGTATCGCTCACGGGCCGGACGACCGCACAGCCGTGGGACCAGGTACTCGGCATCGAGCGGACGTTCCTGCCCTGGCAGCCCTCAGGGGCGGACACGAGGACGAAGACGACGTACCTCTGGCCGCTCATCTCCACCGTCCACCTCACGGCGGAGACCGGTTCGGACGCGCAGCAGACGCCGGTCTTCAAGAACGACGATCTGGCCAAGGAGATCTCTCCGGGCGGGCGGCTGGACCAGCTCCTGTCGCTCGGCAGCCAGCTCGAGGTCACCTGGGTGCTCGACCCGGACCTGCTGGCCTCCGTCGACGCGATGCGGGGCGGCTACCGGATTCAGCAGGAGGACGGCACGACCGTCGAGGGGAGGAACCAGGCGGTGGCCAACGCCTGGCTCGACAAGCTGGAGAAGACGGTCAGGGACCAGGACGTCGTCGCGCTCCCCTTCGCCGACCCCGACCTCGCGTCGCTGGCCCACCGCGGCAAGGACGTCACCGGCTCCCTGAGTCACCTCAAGGACGCCACCGCTGTGGCGGCCGACACCGTGGAGACGATCGTCCACGTGAAACCGAGCACGGAGTTCGCCTGGCCGGCGGACGGCGCGGTGGACCCGTCGATCGTGAAGGTGGCCACGTCGGCCGGAGCCGACAAGGTGATCGCCCGCAGCGACAGCCTGCGCGAGACGGGTGGCCTGTCGTACACGCCCAGCGCCGCACGCCCCATCGGCGGCGGAACGACGGCGGTGGTCGCGGACGAGCGGCTGTCGACCGCGTTCCAGGGCGACATGCTGAAGGCGGACGCCTCCACGCTCGCCGTCCAGAAGTTCCTCGCGCAGAGCCTGATGATCAACCTGCAGGAGCCGAAGGACGCGCGCAGTATCGTCGTCGCCCCGCAGCGCATGCCCACCGCCAGCCAGGCGCAGTCGATGGCCGAGGCGCTGCGGACGCTTCAGCAGGGGAACTGGTCGGAGTCGCAGGGGCTGACCGACGCCGCCAAGGCCAAGCCCGACCCCGGCGCCACCACGAAGGTGCCCCCCGCCTCCTCGTACCCCTCGGCCCTGCGCAACCGGGAGCTGCCGCGTGCTGCCTTCGAGCGGATCCAGGAGACACAGGCCAAGCTCGACAAATTCCGGATGATCCTGACCGACGAGTCCCGTGTGGTCACCCCCTTCGGCCTGGCCATAGACCGGGGGATGTCGGCGTCCTGGCGCGGTCGTCCCACGGAGGCCGCGGCCTTCCGCCAGGGTGTGGAGACGTACCTCGACGGGCTCATGGGCCTGGTCCACCTCATCAAGAAGTCGGACGCGAAGCTCTCCGGGCGCAGCGCCACGATCCCCGTGACCGTCCAGAACAACCTCGTGCAGGGCGTCGGCCATCTGGTGCTGCGCCTCACGTCGCAGCAACCCACCCGCCTCAAGATCCGCAACGGCCCGTACGACGAGCAGCCGATCCAGGTCGCCGGCGAGCACAGTCAGTCGGTGAAGTTCACGACCTCCACCAAGGCCAACGGCCCGGTGCAGGTCGTCGCCCAGCTGTACACGGAGGACGGGCAGCCGTACGGAGACCCGGTTCCCTTCGAGGTGAAGGTCACCGAGATCACCTCTACCGTGATGCTCGTCATCGGCGGAGGTGTCCTGCTTCTCGTGCTCGCCGGTTTCCGGATGTACACGCAGCGTAAGCGTGCGGCCGCCCGGCAGGCCGAGGAGGATGCTGAAACCAGCCCTGAGGCAGGGGGCGAGAGCAAGGACACGGACGGCACCGTGGACACTGACACCACCGAACACTCCGAGGCCGGTCCCGAACAGGCTTCTGACTCGGAGTCGGGGGCGGACGGCCCGGAGCACCCGAGTGACCCAACACCGGACACCGCACCGGAAAGCGCCGACCCGTCCGGCACGGGTGAGAGAGTGGACCGTTGAGCGATGTCGTGGCCGGTGGGCCCGGGGACGATGAGGTGGGGTAACCATGAACGCGCCGTACGACGGTGACCGCGGCCAGGGCGCGGGATCCTCGGGCTACCCCGAGGACTACCCGGACCAGGACGCGGGCCGCTCCGGCTACCCCGAGGGCACACCGGGGGCCGCTCAGATGCCGCCGGGGTCTCCCGCGGACATGTACCTCCAGGACGCCTACGACCAGGACCCCTACCGGGCACAGGACCTCTCGGCCCAGGACCCGGTGGCGGAGGCGCTCTACGACCGTGCCGCGCACCCGCCGCCGACGCCCGGAACGTACGCCCCCCAGCAGCCGCTCTACGCCCAGCCTCCCGCGTCGCAGTACGCCCCCGATCCCCGGGTGTGGGCCCAGACGCCCCCGCCGGAGCCGGCCGGGCCGACGCGCCACCTGCCGTACGGGGACGACGCCCGGACCACTCAGTACGTGGGGGTGGACGACCTGGTCACCCAGGCCGGCGAGGAGCAGGATCAACCCGACGCCTTCGCCCACCTCTTCCGCGATCAGCAGCAGGGCGGGGTCCGGCATGCCTATGCGTCCCCCGCGGTCCCGGCACCGGCGCCCGAGCCGGCTCCGGCCGCCGCTCAGCCTCCCGCCGCCGCTCCGGCGAAGTCCGGCGGTCGCGCCTCCGGCTTGCTGAAGTCCAGCGCCGTCATGGCGGCGGGCACGCTGGTATCCCGTCTCACCGGCTTCGTGCGCACCATGATCATCACGGCCGCTCTGGGAGCGGCGACGCTCGGTGACGCCTGGACCGTCGCGTACACCCTGCCGACGATGATCTACATCCTGACCGTCGGCGGCGGACTCAACTCGGTCTTCGTGCCCCAGCTCGTACGGTCCATGAAGGAGGACGAGGACGGCGGTGAGGCGTACGCCAACCGCCTGCTGACCCTCGTCATGGTCGCCCTCGGCGTGATCGTCACCGGCGCGGTGTTCATCGCGCCGCTGCTGATCCAGCTGATGTCGGACTCCATCGCGAGCAACCCGGCGTCCAACAACGTGGCTGTCTCCTTCGCCCGGTACTGCCTGCCCACGATCTTCTTCATGGGCGTGCACGTGGTCATGGGCCAGATCCTCAACGCCCGCGGGAAGTTCGGCGCGATGATGTGGACTCCGGTCCTGAACAACATCGTCATGATCTTCACGTTCGGCATGTTCCTCTGGGTCTACGGCACCGCCCGGCACTCCGGCATGACGGTGAACAACATCCCGCCGGACGGCATCCGCCTGCTGGGCATCGGCACCCTGCTCGGCCTGGTCGTACAGGCCACGGCGATGGTTCCGTATCTGCGCGAGGCCGGGTTCCGGTTCCGTCCGCGGTTCGACTGGAGGGGCCACGGCCTCGGCAAGGCCGTCAAGCTCGCCAAGTGGACCGTGCTCTTCGTTCTCGCCAACCAGGCGGGCGTCCTCGTCGTCACCCAGCTGGCCACGGCGGCCGGCAAGGCCTCGGGCAAGAGCGGTGCGGGGATTCTGGCCTACGCCAACGCCCAGTTGATCTGGGGCATGCCGCAGGCGATCATCACGGTCTCCGTCATGGCGGCCATGCTTCCGCGGATCTCGCGAGCGGCCCACGACGGTGATCCGGGAGCCGTCCGCGACGACATCTCGCAGGGGCTGCGGACGTCCGCGGTGGCGATCGTCCCCGTCGCCTTCATGTTCGTCGCCCTGGGCATCCCCATGTGCACCCTGCTCTTCGGCTCCAGCGGCATCGAGGCCGCGCAGTCCCAGGGCTACGTCCTGATGGCCTTCGCGCTCGGCCTGATCCCGTTCTCGGTGCAGTACGTGGTCCTGCGTGGCTTCTACGCCTACGAGGACACCCGCACCCCCTTCTACAACACGGTCATCGTGGCTGCCGTCAACGCGGCCGCGTCGGCCGTCTGTTACATGGTGCTGCCCGCGCAGTGGGCGGTCGTCGGCATGGCCGGCGCGTACGGGCTGGCGTACGCCGTGGGCGTCGGAGTGGCCTGGCAGCGACTGCGCCGGCGGCTGGGCGGCGACCTGGACGGCGCCCGCGTGCTGCGCACGTACGCGCGTCTCTGCCTGGCCTCCATCCCTGGCGCCGTGGTGGGCGGGGCCGTAGGCTTCGCGATCACCCAGGTTCTCGGGCACGGTGCGATCGGTTCGATCGCCGCGCTCGTCGCCGGATCGATCGCCCTGCTCGGTGTCTTCTACGTCGCCGCGCGCAAGATGCGCATCGAAGAGCTCAATTCAATGGTCGGAATGGTCCGCGGGCGCCTGGGGCGCTGAGTCGGGGGTAAGCGCACAACCATCGTCCGTCGCCGTGTGTCGTGCATAGCGCCGGACTGTGGGCACAATTGGTTTCTGCGTCGGACAGCGCGCAATGGATGGGGAGGCAGGGACGACGGTGGCGGAACGGAGCACGGCTGCCGTCGACGTGGCAGACAACAGCGGTGACAAGCCGCTGACCGCCAAGGCGGACCAGACCACGTCCGACGGGGTGGCCCAGAACTGGGAGCAGGAAACGGACAGCCAAGAGGCACAGGGGAGTGGCGGGACCGAGAGTCCCGAAAAGGCCTCACCGCCCGAACTGCACAGTGGCCACAAACTCGCCAGGCGCTACCGCCTCGAAGAGTGCGTCACCCGTCTGGACGGTTTCAGCAGTTGGCGCGCGATGGACGAGAAACTCCGCCGTGCCGTCGGTGTGCACCTGCTGCCCGCGGATCATCCGCGGGCCCGCTCGGTGCTGGCGGCCGCCCGTTCCTCCGCCCTGCTGGGCGATCCCCGGTTCGTCCAGGTCCTGGACGCGGTCGAGGAGAACGATCTCGTCTACGTGGTGCACGAGTGGCTGCCGGACGCCACGGAGCTCACCGCGCTCCTCGCCTCGGCTCCCCTTGAGGTGCACGAGGCCTACCAGATGGTCAGCCAGGTCTCCCAGGCCATGGCCGCCGCGCATCGCGAGGGTCTCGCACATCTGAAGCTGACTCCGGGCGCCGTGCTCCGCACGTCGTCGGGACAGTGGCGCATCCGCGGCCTCGCTGTGAACGCGGCGCTGCGCGGCATCAGTTCGGACACCCCGCAGCGCTCCGACACCGAGGCGATCGGCGCACTTCTGTACGCCTCCCTCACCCAGCGCTGGCCGTACGAGAACGATGCCTACGGCCTGTCAGGGCTCCCCAAGGGTGTGGGCCTCATCGCACCCGACCAGGTGCGCGCCGGTGTCCACCGGGGCCTGTCGGAGCTCGCCATGCGCGCGCTGGCCAACGACGGTGCGACCGCCTCCCGTCATGAGTCCCCGTGCACCACGCCGGAGGAGCTCGTGAAGGCGATCAGCGAGATGCCCCGCATCCGCCCGCCGGAGCCCGCTTTCACCGCGCCGCCCGAGTACCAGCGCACGACGTACCAGCAGGGCACGTACGGCCGCCAGTCACCGCATCCCGGTGTAACCCAGCCCGTACCGACCCCGCCGCCCCCGCTGCAGAGCCGCACCGGCACCGCCTTGAAGTGGGCCGTCTCGGCTCTGCTCATCGCCGCGCTGGGCCTGGGCAGCTGGCAGTTGGCAGACGCGCTGATGGACCGCAGCAAGCCCGACGACACCAAGAAGACCCAGACGACGGACGGCAACGAGAAGAGCGGCGACCAGACCAAGCCGGTCAAGCCGATCGCCATCAAGGCCGCGCAGGAGTACTACCCGGACGGCAAGGCCCAGCACCCGTCGGACGTGGGGCTCACCTACGACGGCGACAGCACCACGTACTGGCGGACCTACTCCTTCAACGGCGGCCCCAAACTGGCGCCGTTCAAGCAGGGTGTGGGGATCGTCTACGACCTCGGATCCGCACAGAGCCTGTCGGTGGCCTCCATAGGGCTCAACTACGGCGGCAACTACACAGCGGTGTCGTTGTACGCCGCGGACTCCATGTCGTCGTCGGCACCCATCAGCTCCATGGGGAAGATCGCGGACGCCAGGACCTCCGGCACGCAGTTGAAGATCTCCGCGGACAAGGCAGTGAAGACTCGCTACGTGCTGGTGTGGATCACCGCGGCCCCCTACTCGGGCACGGACCAGTACAGCGGTGCCGGCTTCAAGCAGGCCATCACGGATGTGAAGTTCACCGGCTGACGCTCGTCGACGGAGGGAAGGGGGGTCCGATGGCCGATGAAGCCGCTCACGGCGAAGCAAGCGATCAGGACCTCCTGGCCCGTCACGTCGAGGGCGATCCTGACGCCTTCGGTGAGCTTGTACGGCGCCATCGCGACCGCCTGTGGGCGGTGGCCCTGCGGACGCTGGGAGACCGCGAGGAGGCCGCTGACGCGGTCCAGGACGCGCTCGTCTCCGCCTACCGGGCCGCCCACACCTTCCGGGGCCAGTCGGCCGTCACGACCTGGCTGCACCGCATCACGGTGAACGCCTGCCTGGACCGGGCCCGTAAGACGGCTTCCAGAAGGACGTCCCCCGTCGATGACACCCAGCGCCTGGAACAGCTCCTCGAACCGCACGAGTCCGCCTCCGCGCCGGCCGAACGCAATGACCTCCACCGCGAACTCATCGGCGCGCTGGGCACCCTCCCGGCCGACCAGCGCGCCGCCCTCGTCCTGGTGGACATGCAGGGCTACCCCGTGGCCGAGGCCGCCCGCATCCTCGATGTGCCGACCGGCACGGTGAAGAGCCGCTGCGCACGCGGCAGAGCCAGACTGCTTCCTCTGCTCGCCCACCTCCGTACGGAGAGCCCGGGTGGCGACGGGACCAGGAAGTCGGGCCGCGGACGGAACCGGACGCAGGGGACATCCGTCCCACCCGCAGCGGGACCTCACGAGCCGGAGCCCCGCGAGGCAGGGCCAGGCGATTCAGCTGCTGTGAAGGGCGGAGGTGGGCGAGCGTGACATCCACGACGGACAAGGCAGGGCACCCGGACGTCGCGGAAATCGCCGACCTGACCGAAGGACTGCTCTCACCTACCCGCACCGAGGACGTACGGCAGCACCTCGACGGGTGCGCGCTCTGCGCCGACGTGTACGACTCCCTGGAGGAGATCCACGGGCTGTTGGGCAGCCTGCCGAGTCCCCCGCGCATGCCCGACGATGTGGCCGGACGCATCGATGCCGCCCTCGCCGCGGAAGCCCTGCTGAGTGCCACAGCTCCCGATGAGGCCTCCGACACGGACGACGGCCGGATTCTTGTTTCACGTGAAACATCGACCGTTGGCCGCCCGTCCGGACATCCTCATGCGGCCACCGGACCCGGGCGCCCTCATCGTCCGCGCCGCGGACGCCGCAGGACAGTCCTTCTCACCACAGCCTTCGCGGCAGCCGTCCTGGGTCTGAGCGCGATCCTCGTGCAGTCGTTGGGCGGCGACGACTCCGGCAAGAGCTCCCAGTCGGCGACCCAACAGGAGTCGGGAGCACCGAACGCCTTCTCCGAGAAGACCCTGAAGAACGAGGTCTCCGGCCTTCTCACGAAGAACGAGAAATCGGGTGACGGCTCCGCCAGTGCGAAGCCCTGGGGTGCCGAGTCCCAGAACACCGGAACGGACTCGGGCGGGATCAAGACCTTGATCACCCCCACACCTGCCGTTCCCCAGTGCGTCGAGCAGGGGACCGGAGACCCCGGAGTCCTCCTCGCCGCCAAGAAGGGCTCGTACAAGGGGACCGGCGCCTATCTGCTCGTGGTGTCCGACGTCTCCGACAAGACGAAGGTCACCGCCTACATCGTCGACGGCTCCTGCGAAAAGCAGGCTTCCCCGTCCCCCGGCAAGTTGCTGCTGACACGGTCGTACCCACGATCCTGAACACCGCGGCTTCGGGTTCCCGGACGTCTTGGGCGAAGCCTTCCGCAGCGTCCCGGTCGCGCTCTCTGACGCTTCGACGCTCGGCGACGTGCTGCCCAAGTGCCGCTTGGCCTCTCCGTCCGGTGTCCGGTCTCCGTGTGCCCTGACACAACGGGAATTGAAGCCCCTTAGGATCCGTTGGGTGGGGTGAGAGTACTGAGAGAGGCTCCCACCGGTACGTAGCAGTCTCCAGAGACGAGGAATCAAGCCGTGAGCGACGTCCGTAACGTGATCATCATCGGGTCTGGGCCCGCCGGCTACACGGCGGCGCTCTACACCGCGCGCGCGTCGCTGAAGCCGCTGGTCTTCGAAGGCGCAGTCACCGCAGGCGGTGCGCTGATGAACACCACCGAGGTGGAGAACTTCCCCGGCTTCCAGGACGGCGTCATGGGCCCCGAGCTCATGGACAACATGCGCGCTCAGGCCGAGCGCTTCGGTGCCGAGCTGGTCCCGGACGACGTCGTCGCCGTCGATCTGACGGGCGAGATCAAGACCGTCACCGACACGGCCGGCACGGTGCACCGCGCCAAGGCCGTGATCGTCACCACGGGCTCCCAGCACCGCAAGCTCGGTCTGCCCAACGAGGACACGCTCTCCGGGCGTGGCGTCTCCTGGTGCGCGACCTGTGACGGCTTCTTCTTCAAGGACCATGACATCGCCGTGATCGGTGGTGGCGACACCGCGATGGAGGAGGCCACCTTCCTCTCGCGTTTCGCCACGTCGGTGACCATCGTCCACCGCCGGGACAGCCTTCGCGCCTCCAAGGCGATGCAGGAGCGTGCCTTCGCCGACCCGAAGATCAAGTTCGTGTGGGACAGCGAGGTCGCCGAGATCAAGGGCGACCCGAAGCTGGCAGGTCTGACGTTGCGCAACCTCAAGACCGGCGAGACCTCGGAGCTGCCGGTGACCGGTCTGTTCATCGCGATCGGCCACGACCCGCGCACCGAGCTCTTCAAGGGTCAGCTCGACCTGGACGGCGAGGGGTACCTGAAGGTCGCCGCGCCGTCCACCCGTACGAACCTGACCGGTGTCTTCGGCGCCGGTGACGTCGTCGACCACACGTACCGCCAGGCGATCACCGCGGCCGGCACGGGCTGCTCCGCCGCCCTCGACGCCGAGCGCTACCTCGCCGCCCTCGCGGACAGCGAGACCGCCGCCGCGGCCGCAACCGTCTGATCCCCCCGTTCGCCCCACCGCACCAACAAGTTAAGGAGCCCGCCGTGGCCGGCACCCTCAAGAACGTGACCGACGACTCCTTCGAGCAGGACGTCCTCAAGAGCGACAAGCCCGTACTGGTGGACTTCTGGGCCGCCTGGTGCGGTCCGTGCCGCCAGATCGCCCCGTCGCTCGAGGCCATCGCCGCCGAGCATGGCGACAAGATCGAGATCGTCAAGCTCAACATCGACGAGAACCCGGCGACGGCCGCCAAGTACGGCGTCATGTCGATCCCGACCCTGAACGTCTACCAGGGTGGCGAGGTCGCCAAGACCATCGTCGGTGCGAAGCCGAAGGCCGCGATCGTGCGCGACCTTGAGGAGTTCATCGCCGAGTAGTCGGTGACTGCCGCGCCTGCGGCGCGTGTTTCACGTGAAACACGAATGGGCCAGCCCCTTGGGGCTGGCCCATTCGCTTTGTCGGAGGGAGTTCCGGTCTGGGTTCAGACCGCCATCAGCCGCCCGTCACAGAGGGCGAAGCGCGGGCTCCTTCTGTACAGCCCCGAGAAGGCGGTCCAGTGCCAGCTCCACGTCTTCCTTCCAGGAGAGCGTCGTCCGCAGCTCAAGCCTCAGCCGCGGGTACCTGGGGTGAGGACGTACGGTCTTGAAGCCCACCGCGACCAGATGGTCGGCCGGGAGCATGCAGGCGGGTTCCTTCCACCGGGCATCCCCGAAAGCCTCGATCGCCTTGAATCCCCGGCGCAGCAGATCCTTGGCAACTGTCTGGACCATCACCCGGCCCAGTCCCTGCCCCTGATAGTCCGGCATGATGAACGAGGTCATGAGCTGAACCGCGTCCGGTGCCACGGGGCTCGTGGGGAACGCGGTGGAACGAGGGACGTACGCCGGCGGGGCATAAAGCACGAAGCCCACCGGTACGTCGTCGACGTAGGCAACCCGGCCGCAGGATCCCCAGTCCAGCAGAACCGAGGAGATCCACGCTTCCTTCTCCAGCGCGGGCTTCCCCGCCTTTACCGCGGCTTCACCGCTGACGGGGTCCAGTTCCCAGAAGACGCACGCACGACAGCGCTGGGGAAGGTCCGGAAGGTTGTCCAGCGTGAGCGGTACGAGCCGACGCCCCATGAAGGCTGTTCCTCGCTTCCTTCGCCCGCGGCGTCACGGGCGGCTGTCAGATGGCTCCGTTCCCTGAGCAGGCTGCCCACGAATCCGCCGACCGCTCCCAGGCCCAGGCCCGCGGTCACCAGTCCCGTACGGCTCACGGTGTGCATGGCCCCGCCTCCCCGATGAAGGTGCTGCCAGGTGGATGCGCCATACCCCCATCGCATCGTATCGACGATGCGATTCCATCGATACCGACAGAAAGCAAAGAGCGGGCCGTGTTCCGGTACACACCGGACACGGCCCGCTTTGCTGGTGGACCGACAGGACATCGATCCGCCAGGAAGACGAATCAGTCTTCCGCGTCGTCGGCGTCGTCGTCGTCCAGAAGGCTCTTCTGAAGGACCGGTCCCTCTCCAGGGGCGAGGGAGCCGAGGATGCGCTCAAGGTCCTCCATCGAAGCGAACTCGACAGTGATCTTGCCCTTCTTCTGCCCGAGGTCGACCTTCACACGCGTCTCGAAGCGGTCCGAGAGACGCGTCGCCAGATCACTCAGCGCGGGAGAGATGCGACCGCCGGCCCGCGGTCCCCTGGAGCGCTGAGCCGTCTGCGGACGGGACCCCATGAGGGTGACGATCTCCTCCACGGCTCGCACCGAGAGCCCCTCCGCGACGATGCGGTGGGCCAGGCGGTCCTGCTCCTCCGAGTCGTCGACGGCGAGGAGTGCCCGAGCGTGCCCGGCGGAGAGAACCCCGGCGGCGACACGGCGCTGAACGGACGGCGAGAGCTTCAGCAGACGCAGAGTGTTGGAGACCTGCGGACGCGACCGCCCGATACGGTCCGCCAGCTGGTCGTGCGTGCAGTTGAAGTCCTTGAGCAGCTGGTCGTAGGCGGCCGCCTCTTCCAGCGGGTTCAGCTGGGCCCGGTGCAGGTTCTCCAAGAGCGCGTCCAGGAGGAGCTTCTCGTCCTCCGTGGCCCGCACGATCGCGGGAATGGCCTCAAGTCCCGCCTCACGGCAGGCCCGGAAACGGCGCTCCCCCATGATGAGCTCGTAGCGCGCCGGGCCCACCTGTCGCACGACGACGGGCTGGAGGAGCCCGACCTCTTTGATCGAGGTGACGAGCTCGCCCAGAGCGTCCTCGTCAAAGACCTCACGCGGCTGGCGAGGGTTCGGCGTGATGAACTCAAGAGGCAGCTCGGCGAAGTGAGCACCGACAGGCGCCTGAAGCGTCTCCTGCCCCTCGTTCGACGACAGCTCCTCTGTTTCATGTGAAACAGGCGGCAGCGTTGTCACCTTTGCCGCCGCCACCCCGCGCTCCGCTGTGAGTACGGGTCCGGCGCCCAGCGATGAGGATGCCCCACTCGCCGAGACACCTGGACGCTCACCTGTCGGAGCCGCGGGGATCAGTGCGCCAAGGCCCCGCCCCAGACCCCGTCGTCGCTCGCTCACTGGATCCCCTCCACCATGTTCTGATCGTTCTGTCCGCCCACATGGGCATGTTGCGCGTCGTACGCCATTCCGACTCCCCGAAGGGCGATCTCGCGCGCGGCCTCAAGATACGAGAGAGCACCGCTCGAACCCGGATCGTAGGTCAGAACCGTCTGCCCATAGCTCGGAGCCTCCGAAATTCGGACCGAACGCGGGATGCTCGTCCGCAGCACCTCCTCGCCGAAGTGGCTGCGCACCTCCTCGGCGACCTGGGACGCGAGACGTGTCCGGCCGTCGTACATGGTGAGCAGAATCGTCGAGACGTGGAGGTCGGGGTTGAGGTGTCCTCGTACCAGGTCGACGTTGCGCAGGAGCTGTCCCAGGCCTTCCAGCGCGTAGTACTCGCACTGGATGGGGATGAGGACTTCCGCGCCGGCGACCAGCGCGTTGACGGTCAGCAGACCGAGCGACGGAGGGCAGTCGATGAGGATGTAGTCCAGCGGCTGCTCGTACGCCAGGATCGCCCGCTCAAGTCGGCTCTCACGGGCCACCAGCGACACCAGCTCGATCTCCGCACCGGCGAGATCGATCGTGGCGGGGGCACAGAAGAGACCCTCGACATCAGGGACCGGCTGGACGACCTCGGAGAGTGGCTTGCTGTCGATCAGCACGTCATAGATCGACGGAACCTCGGCGTGGTGGTCGATGCCCAGCGCGGTGGAGGCATTGCCCTGAGGGTCGAGGTCGATCACCAGGACCCGGCTACCGTGCAGGGCCAAGGAGGCGGCAAGGTTGACCGTGGTCGTGGTCTTACCCACCCCACCCTTCTGGTTGGCGACCACCATGACTCGGGTCTGCTCGGGCCGTGGCAGGCCCTCACCGGCGCGACCTAGCGCCTCCACAGCCAGCTGGGCAGCACGACCAATGGGAGTGTCGTCCATTGGGGGCGGTGTTTCACGTGAAACATCGTCCCCCAGCGACTCGGTACGGGGACCGGGGACCGGATCGGTCATCGGTCCCGCGATGTTGGCGTCGGACCGCAAGGATTCACTCTCCTCGACTTCAGGCTCGCAATGAACAGAGCCTCCCATGCCATCGGGGTCGTGAACCAGCGAGGCCCGTTGTTCTGTGGAGAAATCCACCTCTGTGGACAACCCCGCACCCTTTCCGAGTGAACCGAGAGGCCTCCGGTCGCGAGGTTCGGCCGCAGCGCGGCCGCGACTGATGATGCCGTGCAACAGTGAGCGACGTTTCACGTGAAACACGATGCCCAGCCACCGGAGCCATCGCGGCGCGACACTCCGATACATACTGGTTTGTCAGTATTCGCCGAGTTCAGCTCGCCGACTGGCCGGCCCGTCGGAAGTGACAAACAACTCCCGGCCCTGAACAGCGAAACTCCCGGTCCCATCACACGGGAACCGGGAGTAACGATGCTCACATCGACCTGGATCAGCGGCGGCGGCGCGTCCGCCCCGTCCTGGCGGCCTTGGCTCGCTTCGCCGCGAAGCGCACACCGCCGGGGCTCTCGCCCACCTCGACCCGCACCACGGTGGACAACGGGTCCACGACGCCCTCACCGACATGCAGGATGGACGTCTCGACGGCACCGAGCTTGCTCAGGGCCGTCGCAGAGGCCTTCAGCTCCTCCTCGGCGGTATCGCCCTTGAGAGCCAGCATCTCGCCGTACGGGCGCAGCAGCGGGATGCCCCAGGCCGCCAGCCGGTCGAGCGGAGCGACGGCTCTGGCGGTCACCACGTGAACCGGCTGCAGCGTCCCCATGACCTCCTCGGCCCGGCCGCGCACGACGGTCACATGGTCGAGGCCGAGCAGCTCCACGACCTCGGTGAGGAAGGTGGTCCGGCGCAGCAGGGGTTCGAGCAGGGTGATCTTGAGGTCCTCCCGGACGAGCGCCAGCGGAATACCGGGCAGTCCCGCACCGGAGCCGACGTCGCACACGGTCACCCCATCGGGTACGACCTCAGAGAGCACCGCGCAGTTCAGCAGGTGCCGCTCCCACAGCCGGGGTACCTCACGGGGGCCGATCAGCCCACGCTGCACTCCCGCCTCGGCCAGCAGTTCCGCGTACCGGACCGCGTCCGCGAAGCGATCACCGAATACCTCGCGCGCCTGCTCGGGCGCGGGGGGAAGCTCCGCTGCCTCCGTCACGGGGGACCGTCCTTCCGTACCGCATAAGCGCACTGGGCGCTGATCACCAGGACTATCAGGGACCAACAGCTGTCGAGGACCGAAGGTTCGGGAACCGCGGCCAGTGATCGGCGTCGGGGACCACAGCTGTGGGGACTATCAGGCTGACAAAGTTCGGCCCCGCCTGCGCAACAGACGGGGCCGAAGGAACGTACGTACCGATCAGGCGGGGAGCACGACGACGAAGCGCTGCGGCTCCTCGCCCTCGGACTCGCTGCGCAGGCCCGCGGCCTTGACCGCGTCGTGCACCACCTTGCGCTCGAACGGTGTCATCGGGTCCATCTTCACGGGCTCACCGGAGCTCTTGACCTCGGCCGCGGCCTTGGCACCCAGCTCGGAAAGTTCCTCGCGCTTCTTGGCGCGGAACCCCGCGATGTCCAGCATCAGCCGGCTGCGGTCCCCGGTCTCCCGGTGCACGGCCAGGCGCGTGAGCTCCTGGAGCGCCTCCAGCACCTCGCCGTCCCGGCCGACCAGCTTGTGCAGGTCGCGGCCGCCCGAGTCGCTGATGATCGAGACAGCGGCGCGGTCGGCCTCGACGTCCATGTCGATGTCGCCGTCGAGATCGGCGATGTCGAGCAGACCCTCGAGGTAGTCCGCCGCGATCTCGCCTTCCTGCTCCAGGCGGGTCAGGGTGTCGCCCTCAGCGGCGGCGGAGGTGGTGCCTTCCGTCACGGGATGGACTCCTTCTTACTTCTTGGACGGGGACTTGGGCCGCTGCGGGCCCTTGCGCTGTCCGGACTGGGCCTTGCTGCGGGTACCGGTGCCGGGCTTGTTACCGCTTCCAGAGGCCGGCTTTGCGGCGGAGGGCTCGGTGTCCTGTGGCTCGTCGGACTTGCTCAGCGAGGTCTTCGGCTCCGACTCGTCCACCGGTGCGACGGCGGACGCCGCGCCCGACTGGCGCTGCGACTTGGACTGCCGCTTCGGCTGCTGACGCTTGGGAGCGGCGGCCGCGGTGGTCGTGGTGCCGTCCTCGGACTCGATGACCGTCGCGTTCTCGCCCGTCACCACCAGGCCGTCGGGCTGGGCCACCAGGCCCGCCTTGGTGAGGCCGTTGATGAACTTGCGCTCGAACTCGTTGCGGTCGCGGCCCTTGGCCACGATGGCCTTGACGATGGCCTTCTCACTGCGGCGGCGCGTCTTGCCGTGGCTCGTGACGTGCTTCTGCAGGCGCTCCAGGTACGCGGCCTGGGCCTTCGAACCGGGGGTCGGGTTGTTGCGGATCACGTACATCTGCTGGCCCATGGTCCACACGTTGGTGGTCAGCCAGTAGATGAGGACACCGACGGGGAACCGGATGCCGAAGAAGGCGAACATCACCGGGAACACGTACATCAGCATCTTCTGCTGCTGCATGAAGGGCGTCTTCACCGTGGTGTCGACGTTCTTCGTCATCAGCTGACGCTGGGTGTAGAACTGCGAGCCCGACATCATCACGATCATGATCGCGGTGACGACACGGACATCGGTCAGCGTGGCACCGAGCTGGGCGACCGTCTCGGCGCTGTCGGTGAACTTCGCCGCGAGCGGGGCACCGAAGATGTGGGCCTTACGGGCGCTCGCGAGCAGCTGATCGTCGAGAACGCCGATCGTCTTGCCCGTCGCGATGCCGTTGAGCACGTGATACAGGGCGAAGAAGAACGGCGACTGGGCCAGGATGGGAAGGCACGAGGAGAGCGGGTTGGTACCCGTGTCCTTGTACAGCTTCATCATCTCTTCGGACTGGCGCTGCTTGTCGTTCTTGTAGCGCTCCTGGATCTTCTTCATCTCGGGCTGCAGCGTCTGCATCGCCCGGGTGGCCTTGATCTGCTTCACGAAGAGCGGGATCAGGCAGATACGGATCAGAACCACCAGGGACACGATGGACAAGCCCCAGGCCCAGCCGGTGTCGGGGCCGAAGATCTTCCCGTACACGGCGTGGAACTGGACGATGACCCAGGAAACAGGTGTCGTGATGAAGCTGAAAAGACTGGCAATCGTGTCCACTAATCAAGCTCCTTGAGCATGGGACGGGGTCTCGGCGGCCGGGCCCGGGGCAGTGGTCTCCCCGGTGGCCGGTTCGGCGGCGGAGGTCCCGCCCTTGCGTGCACGCCAGGCGTTACGCAGCAATTCGTGCCACCGCGGACGCTTGCGTTGCGGAACATGGTCCACACCGCCCAGCGACCACGGATTGCACCGGAGGATGCGCCAGGCGGTAAGTGCCGTTCCCTTGATCGCACCGTGCCGGTCGATGGCTGTGTAGCCGTAGCGGGAGCACGACGGGTAGTACTTGCAGACCGGCCCGAGCAACGGGCTGATCGTCCACTGGTACAGCTTGATGAGAGCAAGCAGCGGGTACTTCATCGCGCGCCCCCTCCCAGCAGCCGCTGCAGGGCGGCATCCAGGTCTCGGGCCAGCTGTTCATGGTCGGCGTCACCCGCACCGGGCAGCGCTCGTACGACTACCAGGCTACCGGGGGGCAACAGGGCGACTCGGTCGCGCATCAGATGACGAAGCCTGCGCTTCACCTTGTTGCGTACGACCGCTCCGCCCACGGCTTTGCTCACGACGAAACCCGCACGCGTCGAGGGAGCGCTCTCCCCAGGCGCGTGCGGGTCCGTTGCACCGCTACGTAGATGGACGACGAGAAGCGGGCGTCCGGCCCGGCGTCCTCGGCGTACCGCGGTCGCGAAGTCTTCGCGCCGCCTCAGCCGATGCTCGGTAGGCAGCACGAGATCATGACCTGTGAGTAATCAGGCGGACAGGCTGGCGCGACCCTTGACACGGCGGTTCGCGAGAATCGCGCGGCCGGCACGGGTGCGCATCCGCAGGCGGAAGCCGTGGGTCTTGGCGCGACGACGGTTGTTCGGCTGGAAGGTGCGCTTGCTCACTAGGGGGCTCCAGAAAGAATCGATGGTGGCGGGGTGCCGTCCTGGCTGTCACCGTGCGCCCACGAGGAAACTCGCATTACGCCCGAGTGCACCGCTTCCCGATCACTCTTCGCGATCTGTGCCCATCGGAGGCAGGCGGCAGCAGCCATCGACAACTCGACCTGGTTACGGTACGCGCGGCTACGCCATCCGGTCAAACCAGTCCCTGACAGGAGACACTATCCACAGGCTGGGGACAACAACTTGAACCGCACCGGTCGCCCTGACTACCGTGGCTGAACCCCGATTAGTTCCCTTCCCACCGCCCCAGCGGTTTTGTTCCCCCCGCCCCAAGCGACTGACTTCCCAACCTGTTCCCAGAACCACACGTTCGTGGGACCCGTGAGAGAGCGTGCCCCGTGGCTGACGTACCTGCCGATCTTGCCGCAGTGTGGCCACGCGTACTGGAACAACTTCTCGGCGAGGGCCGCGGGCAGGGTGTCGAGGCGAAGGACGAGCACTGGATCAAGCGCTGCCAGCCCCTGGCCCTGGTCGCGGACACCGCCCTGCTCGCCGTCCCCAACGAGTTCGCGAAGAACGTACTGGAGGGCCGGCTCGCGCCGATCGTCAGCGAGACGCTGAGCCGGGAGTGCGGCCGCCCGATCCGCATCGCCATCACCGTCGACGACTCCGCGGGCGAGCCCTCCGCTCCCGCCCCGCCCCGTTACGAGGAGTCGGAGCCCCCCACCGGACCGGGCCAGAGCCGCGACTCCTACGAGAACCAGGGACGCGAGGACCGGAACGCCTACGAGGGCGGCCAGGGACGCGACGAACGCGGCGCCTACGAAGGCGGCCAGAACCGCGACGACCGGAGCGCGTACGAGGGCCAGGGACGCGACGAACGCGGCGCCTACGACGGCCAGGGCCGTGACGACCGCGGCGGCTACGAGGGCGGCGGTCAGGGCCGTGACGACCGCAATACGTACGAGCCGCAGGGGCGCGACGACCGCAGTCCCTACGACTCACGCCGCGACGGATACGAGGGGTACGGCCGGCACCGCGCCGACGACCACCGCGGCGGCGGCCGCTCCGAGCCGCTTCCCGGCGCCCCCGGCGACCAGCTGCCGACCGCCCGTCCCGCGTACCCGGACTACCAGCGCCCGGAGCCGGGCGCCTGGCCGCGCCACTCCCAGGACGACTACGGCTGGCAGCAGCAGCGCCTCGGCTTCCCGGAACGGGACCCCTACGCCTCGCCGCCCCAGGACTACCGGCCGCAGTCGATGGACCGCTCGCCCTACGAGCAGCAGCGCCAGGACTACGACCAGCGTTCCGACCGCCGTGATCTGCAGGACCCCTCCGGCGGCGGCCAGGGGCGCAGGGGCGGCCCCGCCCTGCCGTCCGGTGCCCCCGGGTCGAAGGCCGCGCAGCCCGCGCCGGCGTCCGGTCCGGGCGAACCCACCGCGCGCCTGAACCCGAAGTACCTCTTCGACACGTTCGTGATCGGCGCCTCGAACCGCTTCGCGCACGCCGCAGCGGTGGCCGTCGCCGAGGCGCCCGCGAAGGCGTACAACCCCCTCTTCATCTACGGGGAGTCGGGACTCGGCAAGACACACCTGCTGCACGCGATCGGGCACTACGCCCGCAGCCTCTATCCGGGCACCCGGGTGCGGTACGTGAGCTCGGAGGAGTTCACCAACGAGTTCATCAACTCCATCCGTGACGGCAAGGGCGACAGCTTCCGCAAGCGGTACCGGGAGATGGACATCCTGCTCGTCGACGACATCCAGTTCCTCGCGGACAAGGAGTCGACGCAGGAGGAGTTCTTCCACACCTTCAACACGCTGCACAACGCGAACAAGCAGATCGTTCTCTCCAGCGACCGACCGCCCAAGCAGCTCGTCACACTGGAAGACCGGCTGCGGAACCGCTTCGAGTGGGGTCTGATCACCGACGTCCAGCCGCCCGAGCTGGAGACCCGTATCGCCATCCTTCGTAAGAAGGCCGTGCAGGAGCAGCTCAACGCCCCGCCGGAGGTGCTGGAGTTCATCGCGTCCAGGATCTCGCGCAACATCCGCGAGCTGGAGGGCGCGCTGATCCGGGTGACGGCGTTCGCGTCGCTCAACCGGCAGCCGGTGGACCTCGGTCTGACGGAGATCGTCCTCAAGGACCTGATCCCCGGCGGTGAGGACTCGGCCCCCGAGATCACGGCGACCGCGATCATGGCGGCCACGGCCGACTACTTCGGGCTCACGGTGGACGACCTGTGCGGGTCCTCGCGCAGCCGCGTGCTGGTGACGGCGCGCCAGATCGCCATGTACCTGTGCCGTGAGCTCACCGATCTGTCGCTGCCGAAGATCGGCGCGCAGTTCGGTGGCCGTGACCACACGACCGTCATGCACGCCGACCGCAAGATCCGCGCGCTGATGGCCGAACGCCGCTCGATCTACAACCAGGTCACCGAGCTCACCAACCGCATCAAGAACGGCTGAACGGCCCAGCGGCCGTACGTGTCCGAAGGGCGCCCCGGGACATCCTCCCGGGGCGCCCTTCGCCGTTCCCGTTCACTCGTCCGGGAGGTCCCGCCCTCAGCCGGGCGCAGGAACGTCTCCACCGCGGGCAGGGCCGGGGAGCCCGGGAGCCGGCTCGGCCGCGGGGCACCGGGGCACCGAGGCACCGAGGCACCGAGGCACCGAGGCACCGAGGCACCGAGGCGAGCGTCCGGGATGTCGCTCGAAAGGGTCGAGCCGCACGCTCGGAGGAGTGTCCAGCCCTCCCTGAGGAGTCAGGACGCGCTCCTCAGGGCGTCCTGACGCGCGCTCAGAGGACCGGGATGCGGGCGCTTCGAGGCCTCCGGACCCCCGTTCCGAGGGCTCCCGCCCCGTTTTCACCGCTACCGACCCGACACCTGCTGTTCGAATCCATGCCTGGTTACGGCCTCCCTCCACAGATGTGGCGACTTTCTTCCGTCCACACCCTGGGGACTGGGAAGTTGTCCAGATTGTTTCCACAGGGAGCACTGTTGAAAGACCATCAGACCAGGTCAACCGCCTGTGGATTCGTGGACAAAGATTCTCCACACCCTGTGGACGAAGGAAAGTTCCCCAGGTCGTGCGCCAAGTTGTCCACCGGTGGCCCACAGGCAGGACCCGGTTGTCCCCAGCGATCTCCGGCTTCTCCACATCTCTGTCCACTGTTCGGCAACGCGCCGCGCCATCTCACCGCGTCGAGTGAAAGGCGTCACACCAAGGTGCCGGATTGGGCTGTGGGGAACGGGGGTAAAGCTGGGGACGGCGCTGGGGAGAAGTAGCCCCAAGCTGTGGATCGAGTGTGCAGAACTTTTCGTCGTCCACAGAGACCCCCGGTTGTCCACCGTCTCCGCCCACAGGCCCGGTGGACAAAAAACCGCCTCTGAGCTGCGAAAACGGGGTTATCCACGGTTTCCACAGGCCCTACTACTAAGACCAACTAGAGAGAGCCTGGAAACCGTTTCGAAGTGGGGGCTGTGCACAACTCGCTCTCGGACGGTCAGGTGCCGGTCGGCACGACTTGACCCCGAGAGGCACCAGCTGTCAGTGCGGTGCGTCAGACTGTTCCCCGGTGTCCTTCCCCTCAGCGGTCCGAGTGACACCGAGTGAGACGACGAAGGCCAGCAGGGCGAGAGCGCCGGCAACAGACGGAGGCGGCAACGGTGAAGATCCGGGTGGAACGCGACGTACTCGCGGAGGCAGTGGCCTGGGCGGCACGCAGCCTCCCGGCCCGTCCGCCGGCGCCTGTGCTCGCCGGCCTCCTTCTGAAGGCCGAGGAGGGCTCCCTGAGCCTCTCCAGCTTCGACTACGAGGTCTCGGCGAGGGTCTCCGTGGACGCGGAGATCGACGAGGAGGGCACGGTCCTCGTGTCCGGCCGCCTCCTCGCGGACATCTGCCGAGCCCTTCCCAACCGGCCGGTGGAGATTTCCACAGACGGTGTACGGGCGACCGTGGTCTGCGGCTCCTCGCGGTTCACACTCCACACCCTGCCTGTGGAGGAGTACCCGGCACTGCCGCAGATGCCGTCGGCGACCGGCACCGTTCCCGGTGAGGTCTTCGCCTCGGCCGCGGCCCAGGTGGCCATCGCCGCCGGACGCGACGACACCCTCCCCGTGCTCACCGGTGTGCGCATCGAGATCGAGGGCGACAAGGTCACCCTGGCGTCCACCGACCGCTACCGCTTCGCGGTCCGCGAGTTCCTGTGGAAGCCGGAGAACCCGGAGGCGTCCGCGGTCGCCCTGGTGCCCGCCAAGACGCTCCTGGACACCGCCAAGGCCCTCACGGGCGGCGACAGCGTGATCCTGGCGCTCTCCGGTTCCGGCGCGGGTGAGGGTCTGATCGGCTTCGAGGGCGCGGGCCGGCGTACGACCACCCGCCTGCTCGAAGGCGACCTCCCGAAGTACCGCTCGCTGTTCCCGACGGAGTTCAACTCCATCGCCGTCATCGAGACCGCCCCGTTCGTGGAGGCCGTCAAGCGCGTGGCCCTGGTCGCGGAGCGGAACACCCCGGTGCGGCTGAGCTTCGAGCAGGGCGTGCTGATCCTGGAGGCCGGGTCCAGCGACGACGCACAGGCTGTGGAAAGGGTCGACGCCCAGTTGGAGGGCGACGACGTCTCGATCGCCTTCAACCCGACGTTCCTGCTCGACGGCCTGAGCGCCATCGACTCGCCGGTCGCCCAGCTCTCCTTCACGACGTCCACGAAGCCCGCGCTGCTGAGCGGCAGGCCCGCGGTGGACGCCGAGGCGGACGAGGCCTACAAGTACCTGATCATGCCGGTCCGTCTGTCCGGCTGACCCCGGAGCCCGCCGGTCCTCCAGGGCCCGGCGGGCTGCACCGCGGGTGGGGCATACGTATGAGCGGCTATGTCCCCAGATGTGCGTGAGTTCCACCGGTGCCCGAAAGGCGTGGGTGGTACCCCCAGGTTTAGGCTCGGACCCAGGTACGAGAGTGCCCTCACGCCACGTCGCAACCCCTAAGGAACAACTGATGGAGCTCGGTCTCGTCGGCCTCGGCAAGATGGGCGGCAACATGCGCGAGCGGATCCGCCGCGCAGGTCACACCGTCATCGGATACGACCGCAACCCGGACCTCGCCGATGTCCACAGCCTGGAAGAACTTGTGGGCAAGCTCAAGGGTCCGCGCGTGGTGTGGGTCATGGTTCCGGCGGGCGCCGCGACCCAGTCCACCGTCGACGAGCTGGCCGCCCTGCTGGAGCCCGGCGACGTCGTCGTGGACGGTGGCAACTCGCGCTGGACGGACGACGAGAAGCACGCCGTCGAGCTGGGCATCAAGGGCATCGGCTTCGTCGACTGCGGTGTCTCCGGAGGCGTCTGGGGCCTGGAGAACGGCTACGCGCTGATGTACGGCGGCCACGCCGAGCATGTCGCCCAGGTACAGCCGATCTTCGACGCGCTCAAGCCCGAGGGCGACTTCGGAGCGGTGCACGCCGGCAAGGTCGGCGCGGGCCACTTCGCGAAGATGGTCCACAACGGCATCGAGTACGCCATGATGCAGGCCTACGCCGAGGGCTGGGAGCTGCTGGAGAAGGCCGACTCCGTCACGGACGTGCGTGAGGTCTTCCGCTCCTGGCAGGAAGGCACGGTCATCCGCTCCTGGCTGCTCGACCTCGCCGTCAACGCGCTGGACGAGGACGAGCACCTGGAGAAGCTCAAGGGCTACGCACAGGACTCCGGCGAAGGCCGGTGGACCGTGGAGGCCGCCATCGACCACGCGGTACCGCTTCCCGCGATCACCGCGTCGCTCTTCGCCCGCTTCGCCTCGCGGCAGGACGACTCGCCGCAGATGAAGATGATCGCGGCGCTGCGCAACCAGTTCGGCGGCCACGCCGTCGAGAAGGCCTGATCGACGCCCCGGGTTCTCCACACCCGGGGTGACCCGGTTGTCCACAGCCGGGGAAGAACCTGAGGACCGGGGCCGACCCGGACCCCGGGGAGAACCGGAACACCACGCTGGGGGAGGTCGGCGAACGACCATGCACGTCACGCATCTGTCGCTGGCCGACTTCCGCTCGTACGTCCGGGTCGAGGTCCCGCTCGACCCGGGGGTCACCGCGTTCGTCGGTCCCAACGGACAGGGCAAGACGAACCTGGTCGAGGCGGTCGGCTATCTCGCGACCCTCGGCAGTCACCGCGTCTCCTCCGACGCCCCGCTCGTCCGCATGGGCGCCGACCGGGCGATCATCCGGGCCAACGTCCGGCAGGGAGAGCGCCAGCAGCTCATCGAGCTGGAACTGAACCCCGGCAAGGCCAACCGCGCCCGCATCAACAGGTCCTCGCAGGTCAGGCCCCGGGACGTACTCGGCATCGTACGAACCGTCCTGTTCGCGCCGGAGGACCTCGCCCTGGTCAAGGGCGATCCTGGAGAGCGACGCCGGTTCCTCGACGAGCTGATCACCGCGCGCTCCCCGCGCATGGCGGGCGTCCGCTCCGACTACGACCGGGTCCTCAAGCAGCGCAACACCCTCCTGAAATCGGCCGCGCTGGCCCGTCGGCACGGTGGCCGGACCATGGACCTCTCCACACTCGAAGTGTGGGACCAGCACCTCGCGCGCGTGGGCGCCGAACTGCTGGCCCAGCGGCTCGACCTGGTCGCCGCGATCCAGCCGCTGGCCGACAAGGCCTACGAGCAGCTGGCGCCCGGCGGCGGGCCTCTCGCCCTGGAGTACAAGGCGTCCTCGCCCGGCATCGTGGGCCACGGCCGCGAGGAGCTCTACGCCCAGCTGATGGCTGCCATGGAGGAGGCCCGCAAGCCGGAGATCGAGCGCGGCGTGACCCTCGTAGGGCCTCACCGGGACGATCTGGTCCTCAAACTCGGCCAGCTGCCCGCCAAGGGATACGCCTCCCACGGCGAATCCTGGTCGTACGCGCTGGCGCTGCGCCTGGCCTCGTACGACCTGCTCAGGGCCGAGGGCAACGAACCGGTGCTGGTCCTCGACGACGTCTTCGCCGAGTTGGACACCCGCAGGCGGGAGCGGCTCGCGGAACTTGTCGCGCCCGGCGAGCAGGTGCTCGTGACGGCCGCGGTGGAGGACGACGTTCCGGACGTCCTGAACGGGACGCGGTACGCCGTGTCCGAAGGCACGGTGGAGCGCGTATGACGGAAAACACATCGGGAGCGGCCGCCGAGGGCGCCTCAGGCGCTGCGTCCGGCAAGAAGACCCCCGAGCCCTCCGGCGTCGACCTCGCGCGCGTGGCGCTGCGCGCCGCGAAGGAGCAGGCACGCGCGCGTGGGGACGCGGCCCAGCAGAAGAAGCAGGCGCGTCGAGGCGGCGGCCTGCGCTCCGGCTCCGGCGCCGACGGACGTGACCCCATGGCGCTCGGCGCCGCCATCAACCGGCTGCTCACCGAGCGCGGCTGGGAGACCCCGGCCGCGATGGGCGGTGTGATGGGCCGCTGGCCGCAGATCGTCGGCGACGACCTGGCCAAGCACTGCGTTCCGCTGCGCTACGACGACGACCCGGCCGAGCGGGTGCTGACCGTGCAGTGCGACTCGACCGCCTGGGCGACGCAACTGCGTCTGCTGGCACCGCAGTTGGTCGCGCGGCTGAACCAGGACCTCGGCCACGGCGCCGTGCGCCTGCTCAAGGTCCAGGGGCCCACGGGTCCCCCACGTCGCTACGGGCCGCTGCGCGCCCCCGGCAGCACGGGGCCTGGTGACACCTACGGGTGACCGGCCATCGACGGTCCTGGCTCCGGACGGTCCGGGCCGTGGACGGGGACGAGATCGCCTTGGCTTCGCGCGGGGACGCCGCTCAGGCCTGCCGGTGACCGGCGGGGCCGTGCCCGGACGCTGTCCGGGCTGTCGGCCGCGCGCGATTCATGGCGGATGCCGGGCGGCTGGCGGCTTCGGGTCCGGGCGCGGCTGATCCCGGCGTTGCCGGGCCGCCGAGTCCGGTGATCGTGGCCACGCCGGGCCGCGGATCCGGACGAAGGCAAATGAATTCGGGCCGTCGCTCGCGGAGGAATCCGCCGGCGTCGAGCCCGTGATCGCGGTGCCCGCGGCCGGCGTGTGCCGGAGGCCGCGCCCCTTCGCCGCGTGGTCGAGGTGCTCCGGGACGCCTACGCGTGTGACTCGTTGTTCTCCTGGGGCTGCTGTGGCGGGGCCCGTGCGTCGCTCGGCACTTCGCCGCGCTTGCTCGCCGATCCGGAGAACGGTCGATCATCGCTGGTCAGGGGCCCATCAGGTGCTTGTGGGAGCTTGCTTCGGCCGCCGGGCGCGGCCTTCCTCGACGGGCTCCGGCCCACCGTCGCGGGTCACCGCGCGCGACGGCGGAGATCGACCTGACTGGTCAGTAGCCAAGGGTTGACACCCCGAAGCGCTGAGTGCCGCTGTAAGCCTCTTTGGGCCCTGGTCCGCATATGGGGAGTCGGACGAGACCGGTTCAGGGCGGCACATGCGGACTCAGGTACCGGCAAACCCCCATCACTGTCGGCGCTACCGGTAGACTGGAAGCTAATCCCGCCCCACTAGTGGGACGCACCGAGCAACGCTGACCAAGGCTTACCAACGCAACACGCCGCAGCCGCTCCGGCCACCCGCCGGGAGTTCGGCTTGTGCTGTGCCAGAAAGGGCGCTTCGTGGCCGATTCCGGCAACCCCAACGAGAACATCCCGTCCACCGACATCGGCGCAAACGGCGAGGTCACAGCCTCGTACGACGCCAGTGCCATCACCGTCCTCGAGGGTCTGGACGCGGTCCGCAAGCGACCCGGCATGTACATCGGTTCCACCGGTGAGCGTGGACTCCACCACCTCGTGTACGAGGTGGTGGACAACTCGGTCGACGAGGCGCTCGCCGGCCACGCGGACACGATCGACATCACGATCCTTCCGGACGGCGGCGTACGTGTCGTCGACAACGGCCGCGGCATCCCGGTGGGCATCGTCGCGTCCGAGGGCAAGCCGGCCCTCGAGGTCGTGCTGACCGTGCTGCACGCGGGCGGCAAGTTCGGCGGTGGCGGCTACGCGGTCTCCGGTGGTCTGCACGGCGTCGGCGTCTCCGTCGTGAACGCCCTGTCGAGCAAGATCTCCGTCGAGGTCAAGACGGACGGTCACCGGTGGACGCAGGACTACAAGCTGGGCGTCCCGACGGCTCCTCTGTCCCAGCACGAGGCCACGGACGAGACCGGAACGTCGGTCACCTTCTGGGCCGACGCGGACATCTTCGAGACCACGGAGTACTCCTTCGAGACGCTCTCGCGGCGCTTCCAGGAGATGGCGTTCCTCAACAAGGGTTTGACGATCAAACTCACTGATGAGCGCGACTCGGCGAAGGCCACGGCCGGTGCGGACGAGGCGGGCGCCGACGAGAAGGACGAGGTCAAGTCCGTCACGTACCACTACGAAGGCGGCATCGTCGACTTCGTGAAGTACCTCAACTCCCGCAAGGGAGAAGCGGTGCACCCCACCGTCATCGACCTCGAGGCGGAGGACAAGGACAAGAGCCTGTCCCTCGAGGTCGCGATGCAGTGGAACAGCGGCTACAGCGAGGGTGTGTACTCGTTCGCCAACATCATCCACACCCACGAGGGCGGTACGCACGAGGAGGGCTTCCGTGCGGCGCTGACCTCGCTCATCAACAAGTACGCGCGCGACAAGAAGCTGCTCCGTGAGAAGGACGACAACCTCACGGGCGACGACATCCGCGAGGGTCTGACCGCGATCATCTCGGTCAAGCTGAGCGAGCCTCAGTTCGAGGGCCAGACCAAGACCAAGCTGGGCAACACGGAGGCGAAGACCTTCGTCCAGAAGGCGGTCTACGAGCACCTCAACGACTGGCTGGACCGCAACCCGGTCGAGGCCGCGGACATCATCCGCAAGTCGATCCAGGCGGCCACCGCGCGCGTGGCGGCCCGCAAGGCGCGTGACCTCACCCGCCGCAAGGGACTCCTGGAGTCCGCGTCCCTGCCGGGCAAGCTGTCCGACTGCCAGTCGAACGACCCCATCAAGTGCGAGATCTTCATCGTCGAGGGTGACTCCGCCGGCGGTTCGGCCAAGTCGGGCCGCAACCCGCAGTACCAGGCGATCCTCCCGATCCGGGGAAAGATCCTCAACGTCGAGAAGGCGCGGATCGACAAGATCCTGCAGAACCAGGAGATCCAGGCACTGATCTCCGCCTTCGGCACCGGAGTCCACGAGGACTTCGACATCGCGAAGCTCCGCTATCACAAGATCATCCTGATGGCGGACGCCGACGTCGACGGCCAGCACATCAACACCCTGCTGCTGACCTTCCTGTTCCGCTTCATGCGGCCCCTGGTCGAGGCCGGGCACGTGTTCCTGTCGCGCCCGCCGCTCTACAAGATCAAGTGGGGCCGGGACGACTTCGAGTACGCGTACTCGGACCGTGAGCGCGACGCGCTGATCGAACTCGGCCGCCAGGCGGGCAAGCGCGTCCGCGAGGACTCGATCCAGCGCTTCAAGGGTCTCGGTGAGATGAACGCCGAGGAGCTGCGCATCACGACCATGGACCAGGAGCACCGCGTCCTCGGCCAGGTCACGCTCGACGACGCCGCCCAGGCCGACGACCTGTTCTCGGTCCTCATGGGCGAGGACGTCGAGGCGCGCCGCGCGTTCATCCAGCGCAATGCCAAGGACGTCCGCTTCCTCGACATCTGAGTCGGTCTCAGCTGACCGCGTCAGAAAGGATCTTCACCAGCAATGACCGACGAGAATACTTCGAGCACTCCCGAAGACGGCGAGATCATCCTGCGCATCGAGCCCGTCGGGCTCGAGACCGAGATGCAGCGCTCGTACCTCGACTACGCGATGTCCGTCATCGTGTCGCGCGCGCTGCCCGACGTGCGGGACGGTCTCAAGCCCGTCCACCGCCGCGTCCTGTACGCCATGTACGACGGCGGCTACCGGCCCGAGAAGGGCTTCTACAAGTGCGCCCGTGTCGTCGGCGACGTCATGGGCACGTACCACCCGCACGGCGACTCCTCGATCTACGACGCGCTGGTCCGTCTCGCGCAGCCGTGGTCGATGCGGATGCCGCTGGTGGACTCCAACGGCAACTTCGGCTCTCCCGGCAACGACCCGGCCGCCGCCATGCGGTACACCGAGTGCAAGCTGAAGCCGCTGTCGATGGAGATGGTCCGCGACATCGACGAGGACACCGTCGACTTCACGGACAACTACGACGGCCGCAACCAGGAGCCGACGGTTCTGCCGGCCCGCTTCCCGAACCTGCTGATCAACGGCTCGGCGGGCATCGCGGTCGGTATGGCCACCAACATCCCGCCGCACAACCTGCGCGAGGTCGCGGCCGGCGCCCAGTGGTACCTGGAGAACCCCGAGGCCTCCCACGAGGAGCTCCTGGACGCCCTGATCGAGCGCATCAAGGGCCCCGATTTCCCGAGTGGCGCCCTGGTGGTGGGCCGCAAGGGCATCGAGGAGGCGTACCGCACGGGCCGTGGCTCCATCACGATGCGCGCGGTCGTCGACGTCGAGGAGATCCAGAACCGCCAGTGCCTGGTGGTGACCGAACTCCCGTACCAGGTCAACCCCGACAACCTCGCCCAGAAGATCGCCGACCTGGTCAAGGACGGCAAGGTCGGCGGCATCGCGGACGTCCGGGACGAGACCAGCTCCCGTACCGGCCAGCGGCTCGTGATCGTGCTCAAGCGGGACGCCGTCGCCAAGGTCGTCCTGAACAACCTCTACAAGCACACCGACCTCCAGACGAACTTCGGCGCGAACATGCTGGCGCTCGTCGACGGTGTGCCGCGCACCCTCTCCCTGGACGCGTTCATCCGCCACTGGGTGACGCACCAGATCGAGGTCATCGTCCGCCGTACGAAGTTCCGGCTGCGCAAGGCCGAGGAGCGCGCGCACATCCTGCGTGGCCTCCTGAAGGCCCTGGACGCCATCGACGAGGTCATCGCCCTCATCCGGCGCAGTGACACCGTGGAGATCGCTCGGGAGGGCCTGATGGGCCTCCTGGAGATCGACGAGATCCAGGCCAACGCGATCCTCGAGATGCAGCTTCGCCGGCTCGCCGCCCTGGAGCGACAGAAGATCATCCAGGAGCACGACGAGCTCCAGGCCAAGATCCGCGAGTACAACGAGATCCTCGCCTCGCCGGTGCGCCAGCGCGGCATCATCAGCGAGGAGCTCGCCGCGATCGTCGAGAAGTTCGGCGACGACCGCCGCTCCAAGCTGGTGCCCTTCGACGGTGACATGTCCATCGAGGACCTGATCGCCGAAGAGGACATCGTCGTCACCATCACGCGCGGCGGCTACATCAAGCGCACCAAGACGGAGGACTACCGCTCGCAGAAGCGGGGCGGCAAGGGCGTCCGCGGCACGAAGCTGAAGCAGGACGACATCGTCGACCACTTCTTCGTGTCGACGACGCATCACTGGCTGCTGTTCTTCACCAACAAGGGCCGCGTCTACCGCGCCAAGGCGTACGAGCTTCCGGACGCCGGCCGGGACGCGCGTGGCCAGCACGTCGCCAACCTGCTGGCCTTCCAGCCGGACGAGGCGATCGCCGAGATCCTCGCGATCCGCGACTACGAGGCGGCGCCCTACCTGGTGCTGGCCACGAAGGGCGGACTGGTCAAGAAGACGTCCCTCAAGGATTACGATTCGCCCCGCGCGGGCGGTGTCATCGCGATCAATCTTCGGGAGACGGAGGACGGATCCGACGACGAACTGATCGGAGCCGAACTCGTATCGGCAGAGGATGATCTGCTCCTGATCAGCAAGAAGGCGCAGTCGATCAGGTTCACCGCGACGGATGACGCTTTGCGACCGATGGGCCGTGCGACCTCGGGCGTCAAGGGCATGAGCTTCCGCGAGAGCGATGAGCTGCTCTCGATGAATGTTGTTCGACCCGGTACGTTCGTGTTCACTGCCACAGACGGTGGGTACGCGAAGCGGACCGCCGTCGACGAGTACCGCGTCCAGGGTCGCGGCGGCCTCGGTATCAAGGCCGCCAAGATCGTCGAGGACCGCGGCTCTCTCGTCGGCGCGCTGGTGGTCGAGGAGACCGACGAGATCCTCGCCATCACACTGTCCGGTGGTGTGATTCGTACGCGAGTCAACGAGGTCAGGGAGACGGGCCGTGACACCATGGGCGTCCAACTGATCAACCTGGGCAAGCGCGATGCCGTGGTCGGCATCGCTCGTAACGCCGAGGCCGGTCGTGAGGCGGAGGAAGTCGACGGCGATGACGCCGTGGACGAGAACGCCGAAGGCGTCGAGGCCGTCGGTACGGAAGAGGGCGAGCCGTCCTCGGCCGAGTAGCGCGAGGAGTGAGTCGTCGTGAGCGGAGCCACGGGCGCCGGATCGACCGGTACGGAAACGGACGGCGGCCGTGGCACCGCCATGGATGAGACTGACTCCCATGACTCTCATGGATCCCAGGGGGGAACTGTGACGGACACCCGAGGCCAGCAGGCCCAGCAGTACGCGGGCGGGCAGGCGGCCCCGGCCGGGGCGCCTGCGGCCCCGAGCGCGCCACCGGCGTCACCGGCAGCGGCGGCGTCGCCGCTGCCGGGCGAACGGCAGGGGCAGCAGGCCGCACAGCCGTATCACCCGCCGCAGGCGTATCCGGCACAGCAGTCGTCGGGCGCGGTCCGCCGTCCGCGCACCGGGGCACGGACGACCCCGCGCACGCGCAAGGCACGGCTGCGGGTGGCCAAGGCCGACCCGTGGTCGGTGATGAAGGTCAGTTTCCTGCTCTCCATCGCGCTCGGCATCTGCACGGTCGTGGCGGCCGCGGTGCTGTGGATGGTCATGGACGCGATGGGCGTCTTCTCGACCGTCGGCGGCACCATCTCCGAGGCGACCGGCTCGAACGAGGGCAACGGCTTCGACCTGCAGTCGTTCCTCTCGCTCCCGCACGTCCTGCTGTTCACGTCGATCATCGCGGTCATCGACGTCGTGCTCGCGACGGCGCTCGCGACCCTCGGAGCGTTCATCTACAACCTCTCCGCCGGCTTCGTCGGAGGCGTGGAGCTGACCCTCGCCGAGGACGAGTGAGGGCCCGCTCAAACGGCCTCTGACTATCGATTTTGGGACTGGCCACGTCGTGCGCTAATCTTCAGAGGTCAGCGCGCGGGACACACACCGCAAAGCGCGGCGGGGCTATAGCTCAGTTGGTTAGAGCGCATCCCTGATAAGGATGAGGCCACAGGTTCAAATCCTGTTAGCCCCACCAGTACGAAGACCCCCGGTCCATATGGGCCGGGGGTCTTTGGCATCTACGGCTGTCATCGACCCAAGAGGCGCGATGACCGATCCAGGCAGGGCCGGCGGCATTGACCCCCACTACGACGATCCTTATGAACGAGGGAAGCTGGATCAGGCTTCCTGCGGCTGGATCCTCCTGAGTGCGTTCATCCTCGTGGCGCTCCCAATGACCCTGCTCCATGTGCTGCTCCTGCTCGATCCCCTTCCTCCCGAACCGCCATAGCAGGTCCCGCCTCGGCACGGCCGGCAGCTTCTCGGCGCAACGTCGAAGGCCCGGCGACTCTTCCGAGTCGCCGGGCCTTTGCCCTGGGTGCTTTGTACGCAAGTTCGCCGCTACGTCAGGGTGTCCGTGAGGGGGTTACGAGCTACGGGGTCCGCGAAAGGGCGCGTGAAGGGGAGAACGGCAGGCAGACGGAGAGATCAGGGACCGCTGGGTCCGGTTCGACGGGAGCTGAGGGCCGGGACGGCCACTGCCGTCCAGCCGACTCTTCGTACAGCCGGCGCCGTGTGCAGCCGACGCTTCGTACAGCAGGCGCCGTGTCCAGCCGACTCTTCGTACAGCCAATGGCGCGCAGCCGACTCTTCGTGCGGTCCAACGCTTCGTTCGGTCCGATTCCTAGTGCGGGGTGTCCCGCCCGCTTCAGCGCTGGAGCGGTACTGAGGGCCTGAGGCCCGCCAGGGGCTCCCTGTCGGGCGCTGTGACGGTTTCGGAGCCCGAGCAGGCTTCGGGAGCGGCAAGGCCTTCCGTGGCGCCGAGAACGGCGGGGTCGGCCGCCTCGTCGTCGGCGGGTGCGCGGTGGCGGCAGCTCGGCGAGGAACCGTGTGCTTCCGCGCGGATGCGTTGCTTCATCGTGGGGGGCAGGGCCCGGCTGTAGGACCAGGCCCAGGGAGCCATGGCCGGGGCCGTCACCGGGGCCTCGGTGTTGCGGGCCGGGACGGCCTGCGGTACCGCGGCGGCCGCGGCGGTGGTGATGAGTCCGAGCGTCGTGCACAGCGCCAGGAAGGCGGTGACGATCGCGGTCCACAGGTTCATGACCTTGTTCTGGGTCACGGCCCCTCACTTTCGGGTCGGGCGATTTGCGTACTTTCCTCATGATGTGTATGCGGGCCGTGAAGTGGTGGACCTACGCTCGTGGCGCGTTGATGTTCAGATGAACACCACCCGGATGGCCGCAAGTGCTCGGAAAAGTCCGTAGATGCTCTCTAAAGTCGCAATCTGGGACGCTTGATCACCCTGAGGTCGGAGCGGCCGCATCCTCTTCTATCGCTGCTTGAGGGGCCGTAGTTGAGGGCCGATCCAGGTCACCGATCGATATCGGTCGGTGTGTATAGTCGGGCGCCAGAAGTCCCCTACGTCAACGAAAGACGAGGTCGCGCGGTGAAGAAGCTTCTCCTGGTCGCACTGGCCGCCATCGGCGGGCTCCTCGTGTACCGCCAGATCCAGGCGGATCGCGCCGAGCAGGATCTGTGGACGGAGGCGACTGACTCCGTGCCCACGGGTTCGTGAGTACCGACAACAGTCTCGGAGCAGACCCCGGCCGCCTCGCGGTCGGGGTTTTGTGTTTCCCGGGACCGTGTCGATTCACGAAAGCAAGCGAATCGGTTGCATGGGCAAAGGTGGTGGCAGGGTGGCCGCTCTCTTTCGGCCCCTCCCCTGATTGACGGGGTGTCGCGGTGGCCGACGGGGCAGGATGGTCCGCGCCATGGGGCTACGACGAGGGGTGGCGCGTGATGGGGCGGCGCACGAAGGGCCGGCGTACCAAGAGCCGGTGTGCGGGGGCGTGGCACGGGCGGATGCTCATGGCCGTCGCGACGGCGGCCGCGCTGTGCGTGAGCTTCGGGCCCGCGGGCCGGGCCGCCGCAGCGGTTCCCGGGACCGTGGACGCGCGGACGACCGGCCAGGACGCCGGGGCGGCCGCCGACGGTACGTCAGGGCCGTACGCCTTCGCCGAGGGCGCCACCGCGGTCAAGGGCGCCGCGGACACGACCGACTCCGTACGCCTTGCGCCGGGCCGCACCTACAAGAGCTCCATCGGAGCCGCCGGAAGGGAAGGCAGGCTCTACTACCGCCTCGAACTCGACGCGACCTCCACCGCGTACGTCGCCGTCACCGCCGTTCCCCGGCCCGGCGCGACGGTCTCCTACTCGGACGGCCTCAAGGTCTCGCTCCAGGACGGCAACAGCCGCAACTGTTCGTTCTCCGGCACCGTCCACTTCGGCGCCACCCAGAGTCCGCACCCCATCACCGCCTGGGCTTCCCGGGAAACGGGCGCCCGGCAGTACGCCTGCCGGACGACGGGAACGTACTACGTGGTCGTCGAACGAACCGGAGCCGGTGCGGCGGGTACGACCGGTGGTGCGGCGGGTTCGTCCGCCGCACCGCCTTCTTCCCTCCTGCCGTGGGACCTGGAACTGAGTGCCGTGTCGGAGCCCGGTCTGAAGACGGCGTCCGGTTCGACGAGTGCCCCTGAGGTCTGGAACTCCGCGTCGCCCGACGCCCTGACGGGGACCGCGAGGTCCCGGAGCGGGGGTGCCGGGTTCAGCCGGGCCGCCCTGCTGAGCGAGGGAGTCTGGAAGGACGCCATCAGGCCGGGGCAGACCCGCTTCTACAAGGTGCCGGTCGACTGGGGACAGCGGTTCTACGCCACGGCGGACCTGGGCAGTTCGGGCAGCGGCGACGGATACGTGGGTACCGCCCTCGTCATGTCCCTCTACAACCCCGTACGCGGTTTCGTCGTCGATGTCGGCTCGGGCTACGACGGCAGTCAGCGCTCCGCCGCGCTCACCCCCCTCCCTCCCGTCGCCTACGAGAACCGCTACGCCCTCAACGACCATGTGAGCGGGATGCGGTTCGCCGGGTCCTACTACCTCGTGGTCCATCTCGCCGCGCAGGTCGCCGACGGCTTCGGTGAGGGGCCGTTCGGTCTGACGCTGCGGGTACGTGTGGCCGGAACGGCGCGGTCGGGGCCTGCTTACACGGGACGGCCGACGCCGTCGGACGTCTTCACCGTTCCGGCGGGGGGCTCCGGCAGAACGACCGACGCGGCCGGCGACGACAGCGGTGCGAGCGGCTCGGTGGGTACCGGGGGAGGCGGCAGCGGCGGCGCGGGCCGAAGCGGGACCATGAAGCTGGTCGCCGCCGGCGGCATCGGTGCCGGAAGCCTGCTGATGCTGACGCTCGGCACTTGGACCCTGGTCGCACGTCGCCGTGTGGTGCGGCCCGTGGGCCCCGCACCGGAGGACGCCGACACGGCTTCTGCTTCGCTGCCCGCGTCGGCTCCGGCATCTTGGGAACACGGGGCGACACGGGGCTGGTAGCGCTCTCGCTCGGGCCAAGGGCCGGGCGCCGCGAGGCGGGGCGGGGCGAGAGGCGAGGCGGGGAGGGAAGAGGAGGGAAAGGGCCAGGGATTCTCGCGCGGCTGCGGCCGCGGGGCTGCCGGGCCGCCTGTACCCGGGGCCGATCGCCTTCCCCTTTCAGACCTGGGTCAGTGCCCAGAACCCCACCGCGAAGCAGGCAAGGGCCAGCACCAGCATCGGTACCGCGATCTTGGCGGGCGGCCCCGGACGCGGCCGAGCCCGCCTTCGGCGGCGTTCCGGAAGCGCCTTCGTCCGATGCGGAGCCTGAACTGACCGAGCGGTGTACGAAGCGGTGGGGGCGTACGTGTGCTGCGGCATCGCGGCGGCCGGGGTCGGGAACTGATGAGGGGAGGGCGCATGCGCGGGAATCGGCGCGGTAGGGGGAGTGGGTGTCGGGGTCGGCGTCGGGTCGAAGGGGGGCGGGGAGAGCGGAGCCGATGACGGGAGGGGGAGCGGGAGCGAGGTGGCGGGAGTGGGCGTCCGGGTCTCCGGCCATGTCTGTCGAGGCTGCTCCAGCGGGTGTCGGGGCTGGTGAAGGGGAGATTCGGCCCGTTGTTCCCGTGGGGGGCCGGTTACGGGTTGCGGCGGCGGCAGATGGAAGCTGCCGGTGTCCGACATCGAGGAAGGCCTGGCGGAGGTCGAGGAAGGCTGGGGGGAGATCCCGGAAGCGGGGTCCGGAGGTGTGCCGTCGGGGGTGGTGAGAGCCCGAAGGTCTTCGGAGGCCGGCCGATCCGGTACGGCGTCGGGGGCCGTGAGGGGTGGCACGTGCTCGCGATCGGGCTGAACTCGCGCTTGATCGGAGACGGGTTGAGACCGTATGCCGCCTTGAGAGGATCTCTGTTCCGCGACGCCCTGGGCAGTACTCCGCTCCATGTCAGCAGGACGGGATTCCGGGATTACGGCCCCGGTCCCGAGGCCGCGATCCCCGGTCTCGGCGCCGGACTCACGCCGGACACCCCCCGAGACGGCCCCTCGTGCTCCCGAGCCGGGTTCGGAGCCAGGCCGGGAGCCGGAATCCTCACCCGGGTCGGACACGGACGCCGAAACAGGGAGATCGCCGGAGCCGGTCCCGGTCCCGGTCCCCAGACCGTCCATGGCGTCGAGACCAAGGCCAAGGCCTGATCCGTCGCTCTCGTCGGAGCCGGGGCCGGGGTGAGCGGCGGTGGAGTCCGGATGCCGAAGGGAGGGCAGGGTCCGTGGACTCACGCGCGAAGCAGCCCCCGGTCCCACGGGTCCACTCGGACCGAACCCCTCGGGCAGCGGCCCGAGTTGGTCGAAGACCTCGATCAGTTCGTCGTCCGGTCCGGGCTCGGGCAGCAGCTCGACGGCTGCGGCAAGGGCCTTGCGCGCCCCTGTGGCGGTCCGGAAACGAGCGTGCGGATCTGGCTGGAGCAGCATCGCCACGACCTGCCACAGGGGCTCGGGTATGCCCTGCGGGGCCGACGGCGTGCCGTGCTCGGCGAAGTACTCGATCAGTGCCTTGGCGTCGGGCTTGGCGCCTTCCAGGAGGTAGAGGGCGACCAGGCCGACGGCGAACAGATCCGCGGGGAAATCAGGTTCGGAGCCCAGCAGTTGCTCGGGCGCCAGGTAACCCGGCGTTCCCACCACGTAGTTGGTCTCGGTCAGTCGTGCTTCGCCCAGCCGCATGGCGATTCCGAAGTCGGACAGACGCAACCGCGGCCGGGCCGTGCCGGTCGCTTCGAGAAGCACGTTGGCGGGCTTGATGTCGCGGTGCACGACCCCCTCCGCGTGCACCGCGGCGAGACCCGAGAGGAGCTGGTCGACCAGGACGCAGACGAAGGAGGTGGGCAGGGGGCCGTAGTCGTTGACCAGGTGGACCAGAGAGCCCCCGGCGACGAGATCCATGGTGAACAGGACCTTGTCGTCGTCCGCGGCCCAACTGGCGGGAGCCAGCACATGGGGATGGTCGATCCGCAGCGCCTGCTCCCGCACGAACCGCAGCAGCGCGTGCGCGTCGCTCTGCTGGAGCACCTTGGCGGCCACATAGCGGCGCCGCCGGTGGTCCCAGGCGCGCCACACCGCGCCGACTCCCCCGCGCCCGATCGGGTCGACCAGTTCGTACCGGCCTGCGAAGACCTCACCCATGGTCGTACGTCGCTCCCCTTCGACGGTCGGTCCCGGGACCTCTTCCGAGGTGCCCGGCTGCATGACGTGCGGCGGCTGGAAGTGACACGGGCCTCCAGCGCCGGACGGTCGGCGGCCGGGCTCGGCTCAGTTCTGGTGGGACTGGTAGTGCGCGACCGCGTCGGAGGTACGGCCGGCGCCGTAGACCCGGAGGAACTCTGCCAGTTCCGGGTGGGTCGGGGCGAGGGTGTCCGCCGCGTCGATGATGTCCCCGGCGGCGGCCACCGAGCGCAGCAGCGACTGGATCTCCCGGACCACTCGCTTGACCGTCGGGGCTCCCGAACTGGTCGTGGAATGCGTGGTGTTGCTCAGCACCGATCCCCCCTGGGACTTCTTGATCTCGTCCATCCGCTCGGTCGCCTCGGCGGCGCTGACGCTCCCGTCGGCGACCTGCCCCGCCAGGTCCTGCAGAAGCTGTACGCGCTGGACCACCGCGGGATTGCCGATCTTGGCCCGCTGACCGCTCATCAGCTGGGACAACATGGGTGCGGACAGCCCCAGTACCCCGGCAAGACGCGCCTGGTTCAGACCCAGGTCCTCTATGAGCCTACGGAAGAGCGCCCCCAACGGCTCCCCGTACCAGTTCCGCTGCAGCTCCCGGGCTCTCGCGGTTGCTTCCTGCTGTGCGGCGTCCATTGCGTCTCCCCATCGCTTCCCCAAGTACCGCGGTTCGCGACAGCGAACCACGTCGAGCATCTTACGGAGAGTGGTCGTCCACGGGGACCCCCAATATTTTGCGAGATCCCCTGGGTGACCCGGTACTCTGGTCTGCGGCGCCCGTCGACAGATGGTTCCTGTGGTCGGACGCTCCTCTTCGAGGGGCCTTAGCTCAGTTGGTAGAGCGCTGTCTTTGCATGGCAGATGTCAGGGGTTCGACTCCCCTAGGCTCCACACCTCGGACCGGCCAGACGCCCAGCAGTGGCGGCTGGCCGGTTTTCTTATGCCCCTTTCGATCTGCGCGCGAGCCCTGGTGGGGATGGCTCCTGGACGCGATCGGACCGACGCCGCCGCGGTCAGTGACGTGCGTCACAAGAGAGCCTTTGCAGGCATTGCATTTCTTTGCGCAAACAAGATGGCGGGGGCGTGGCCCGTGGCTTCGCCGTGCGGGTGGCCGGCATGGCCCCGGGGGGCCGCGGGACCGGCCGGAGCCCTTGTGTGAGCTGCCGATCCGACTTTCGTGTGACCGGTTCGGCGCATTCCGTCAACAACATCTCCATGGATGCTGCACACGAGAACCGTTGCAAACGTCATCGTGGCCGGTGCGGGTAAATCCATCGCAGGGCGTTCGTGGACTCCTGCCGACGTTCCACGTGAAACATCGCCGCGGGGCAGGAGACCGTCAAGTCTCCTGCCCCGCGGCGATGTTGAGTCGGGTTCAGCGGCGGTCGTCGCGCTCCGCCGCCTCCTCGGCTTCCTTGACCTGGACCTCGGGAGCCAGGTCGGACTGGCCACTGCCGTCGACCGACGAGAGGCGCCCGGTCTCGGGAACCTCGGTCGCGGCCGGCGGTTCGACGAGCCAGTCGGGGTTGGCCTGCTTGTCCCACCACTTCCAGGCGGCGAAAGCACCGCCCGCCAGAATCCCCAGTACGGCCAGCCCCTTCACGAGCCGGCCGGCCCGCGCCCGCCGCTCGTGCTTGCGGAGCAGCTTCTGAATCTCCTGCGGTGTGACCTGGCCGCGCAGTGCGGCGATGGCCGCCACGCCGCGGGCCGCGGCCTCGTCCCGAACGGGCTGGGTCGCGGCCACCGCCTGCTCGATCCTCGGCTTGGAGTAGTCGGCGGCCTGACGAGCCGCCCTGCGCGTGCGGATGGCCGCTTCCTGGGCGGCCTGGTCGACCTTCGGTGGCACATGGGTACGGGCCTGCTCAAGGCGCGGCGCGAGATAGGCGTCGTACTGGACGCGGGCCTGTTCGGCGGCCTGCGACACCTTCGGCGCGAGCCGTACACGTGCTTCGCTCGCGTAGTACGAGGCCCTGTCCTTGGCCGTGTCGGCGTAAGGCGCCACCACTTCCGCGGCGTGCAGCACGCTTTCCTTCGCCGAGCCGGTCGCGGCGCGCACGCTGTCGATGCGGGTCACGGGTTTCCTCCTCCTCGGTGGCGTACGTCGGGGGTGTCAGGTACCCCCAAAGACACACAGTTCACCTTTCCACCCCTATGGGGATCATGCCCGTCCAAGGGGTCCGGGGCATGTGAGGGCGGGCATCCGTGTCACGGGTGCCGACTCCCGGGGACTCCCGGGACGGAGCCGGTCAGGTGTCGATCAAGTGAGATAGCGGATTAATACGGGGCAACGGGAGCTTGTCGTCGACAATGCCACGGATCGCCTCGGCCCGCCCCCGTCCCGCAGCGACTCGACCGGTTTTCTGCGGGACCGGCGTCCGCACGCGCGTCCGGAGGTGGCGGTCGGGCGCTGACCGGCCCGGTCCGTGCGAGGATCGGGCCGTCAAGAGAAGGCAACGGAAGGCAGATCGTGGCCGAGCAGCTTCACGCCACCCTGAAGACCAACCAAGGCGACATCGACATCCGGCTCCTGCCGAACCACGCGCCCAAAACGGTCCGGAACTTTGTCGAGCTCGCCACGGGTGAGCGTGAGTGGGTCAACCCCGAGACGGGCGTGAAGTCCACGGACAAGCTCTACGACGGCACGGTCTTCCACCGGGTGATCAGCGGTTTCATGATCCAGGGCGGCGACCCGCTGGGCAACGGCACCGGTGGCCCCGGCTATCAGTTCGAGGACGAGTTCCACCCGGACCTTCGCTTCGACAAGCCGTACCTGCTGGCCATGGCCAACGCCGGACCGGCCACCAACGGCTCCCAGTTCTTCATCACCGTCTCCCCGACGGCCTGGCTGACCCGCAAGCACACCATCTTCGGTGAGATCACCGACGCGGCGAGCCAGAAGGTCGTGGACGCCATCGCCGGTGCCCAGACCAATCCGCGCACCGACCGCCCGGTCAACGACGTCGTCATCGAGTCGGTCGTCGTCGAGACCCGCGAGCGTTGAGACCGCGCCGGGCTGCACATCCGTGAGCCCGAAGGCTCCCGACAGGGAACCAAACGCCCCGTTCATCCGTAAGGATGGACGGGGCGGTGCGTTGCGCACCCGGACCCGCTGAGACCGTGTGCGAGCCGCCGTACGGAGATTGAGGGGACCCCATGGACCAGCAGCCCGGCAGCCCGCAGGGCCCGAGGGATCAGGGACCGCAGGACGCCCGGAGCCTGCCCGGTTGCTACCGGCACCCTGGCCGCGAGACCGGTGTCCGCTGCACCCGCTGTGAACGTCCGATCTGCCCCGAGTGCATGGTCAGCGCTTCCGTCGGCTTCCAGTGCCCCGACTGTGTCCGCGGCGGCTCCGGCACCGGGCACGCCCCGGCGGCCAGTCGGCCGCGCACCCTCGCGGGCGGCACGATCGCGGCGGACCCCCGGCTCGTCACCAAGGTTCTGATCGGCGTCAACCTGGCGATCTACCTCGTCCAGCTCTCGGTGGGCTACGCGTTCACCAACCGCTTCACCCTCTTCGGCAATGCCTTGCTCGCCGGCCACCTGCAGGGCGTGGCCGAAGGCCAGTGGTACCGGATGCTGACGTCGATGTTCCTGCACAGCCCGAGCAGCTACATGCACATCATTTTCAACATGCTCAGCCTGTGGTGGGTCGGCGGTCCGCTGGAGGCGGCCCTCGGCCGTGCCCGCTACATCACTCTCTACTTCGTCTCGGGTCTCGCGGGCAGTGCGCTCACCTATCTGCTGGCCGACCCGACCCAGCAGACGCTCGGCGCCTCCGGCGCGATCTTCGGCCTGTTCGGCGCCACCGCGGTCCTGATGCGCCGGCTCAACTACGACATGCGCCCGGTCATCGCCCTGCTGGTGATCAACCTGATCTTCACCTTCGGGTGGAGCGGCATCGCCTGGCAGGCGCACATCGGCGGTCTGGTCGGCGGTGTGGTGGTCGGCTACGCGATGGTCCACGCGCCGCGAGAGCGGAGGAATCTCGTCCAGTACGGGGTCGCCGGGCTGATGCTCGTCGCGGTGGTCCTCACGACGCTGCTCAGGACCGCTCAGCTCACCTGAAGCACGGCTGGTCAGGGCCTCTGTCGGCTCACCTGAGAAGGCGCCGGGCTCACCTGAGAGTGATGTTGTCCACAGACCGTGGCGGATCTTGTGCACGCTGTGCGGGAACAGCTGTGCCCCCTGTCACTGACCCGAGTTTCCCCAGGTCGGACAGGGGGCGAACAGGTTTGCGGGTGCTGATGGACCGGTCACACCGGCGTCAACCGCGGCAAGAGTTATCCACAGATCGTCTTTCTTTTCCACCTGTGGACAACTCTTGTGGATAACTCAGTGGATAGTCGTGGGCAGAGCTGCTGACCCGCTCGTTTCCACGTGGGTGAAGACGGTCACTTCCACTGTGTGGAGACGCCGAACCCGGCCGCGATGAAGCCGAAGCCGACCACGATGTTCCAGTTGTCCAGCGCGTCGATCGGCAGGGAGCCGTCCGTCACGTAGAAGACGACGATCCAGGCGAGCCCGATGAGGAACATGGCCAGCATGGCCGGTGCCACCCAGGTGTTGCTGGTCAGCTTGAGGTTGGTCGCCTGCTTCGCCGGGGGCGGCGTGTAGTCGGCCTTCTTGCGGATACGTGACTTCGGCACGAGGGTCTCTCCTGTCGATGCGCTGCGTGGCCGCGCAGGGAACTGGGGCGGGCTCCGGGGCAGCGTACAAGGGGACACTGAGTGCTCCCCCGGGCGTCCGTTAGCGTAGTGCTTCCGCGGCGCCGAAGGAGATAAGGGTACGTTGAGCAATTCTGCCGACTCCCCCGGGACTGGTTCCAGTCCTGGCGGTACGCACCGTTTCCGGCCCGTACGTGTCCTCACGGTCGCCGTCTTCGCCCTTGCGGGCCTCATCTTCTTCACGAGCTTCGATACGGCCAAGGGTACGAACATCCGTACGGACTCGTCCATGTTGAAGCTCTCCGACCTGATTCAGGAGCGCAGCCACAAGAACGCGACGCTGGACGAGTCCAACGGCGCCCTGCGCGACGACGTGGACAGCCTCGCCGGCCGTGAGGACGGCAGCAGCGTGGCCGACGACGCCAAGGTCGCCGCGCTGGAGAAGAACGCGGGCACCCAGAAGCTGAAGGGCGAGGCGGTCACGGTCACCCTCAACGACGCCCCGCCCAACGCGACGGCGAAGCTTCCCGGCTATCCCGAGCCGCAGCCCGACTACCTCGTCATCCACCAGCAGGATCTCCAGGCCGTGGTGAACGCCCTGTGGCAGGGCGGAGCCAAGGGCATCAAGGTCATGGACCAGCGGCTGATCTCCACCAGCGCCGTGCGCTGTGTCGGCAACACCCTGATCCTCCAGGGCCGCGTCTACTCGCCGCCTTACAAGATCACCGCCGTCGGTGACCCGGGGAAGCTCCAGAAGGCGCTCGCGGCCTCTCCGGCGATCCAGAACTACATGGTGTACGTCAACGTCTACGGGCTCGGCTGGAAAGTCGAGGAGGACGGGACGGTGACTCTTCCCGGCTACTCGGGCACAGTGGATCTCCACTACGCGAAGCCCGTGGAGTAGGTGCCGGGTCTCGCGGAGCAGCGGGTGAAGCCTGTGGAGCGAGCTGCCGCCGGGGGGACCTTGTGTCGGTGCGAGTGGTCGTCAGGACGATCAGTGAGCTGTGCGTCACCGTCGGCAGCCTGATCGTCCTCTTCGTGGTCTACGTGCTGTTCTGGACGGGCGTACAGGCCGACAGCGCGATGAACCACCAGATCGACGTGCTCCAGAAGCAGTGGTCGAAGGGATCGGTGACCCAGGAGCCGACGGCCTCGCCGGGCTCTTCGGGCTCCTCCGGTACGGCCGGCTCCTCAGGGAGCGCGAGTGGTACCGGCGGCACGGCCACCGAGAGCCCGAAGGCGCCCGGTCCCTACAAGTACGGCGGCCCGTTCGCGGTCATGTACATCCCCCGGCTTGGTTTCACGTGGAACAAGCCCGTGCTCGAAGGCACCGCCACACAGGTCCTGAAGAAGGGCCTCGGCCACTACCGGGGCACCGCCCAGCTCGGCCAGGAGGGCAACTTCTCGGTCGCCGGTCACCGGCGCACGTACGGGGATCCCTTCAAGGACTTTCCCGAGCTCAGGCGCGGCGACGCGGTGGTGCTGACGGACGGGACGGCCTGGTTCACGTATCGGATCGACAAAGGCCCCTACAAAACGGTGCCCTCCGACATTGAGGTGATCGACCCTGTGCCACGTAAGTCCGGGTATACGCGTCCGGGACGCTATCTCACGCTGACCACGTGTGATCCGGAGTGGGGGCACAGTCACCGGTTGATCGTCTGGGCACATCTTGATTCCACACAGCCTGTGGAGGCAGGGAAACCGGCGGCTCTGCGCCGTTAGTCTGTTGGCGTACGGCGACGGAAGGGACGGCATGTACGGCTGGATCTGGCGGCATCTGCCGGGGAGCGTATGGGTGAAGGCGCTGGTCGCACTCGTGCTCGTCCTGGCCGTGGTCTACGTGCTCTTCCAGTACATCTTCCCCTGGGCCGAACCGCTGCTGCCCTTCAACGATGTGACGGTGGACAACCAGTGAGCACGCGCATCCTCGTGGTGGACAACTACGACAGCTTCGTCTTCAACCTGGTCCAGTACCTGTACCAGTTGGGCGCGGAGTGCGAGGTGCTGCGCAACGACGAGGTGTCGACCGCGCACGCCCAGGACGGCTTCGACGGTGTACTCCTGTCCCCTGGGCCCGGTGCTCCCGAACAGGCCGGTGTCTGTATCGACATGGTCCGGCACTGTGCCGAGACCGGGGTTCCCGTCTTCGGTGTCTGCCTCGGGATGCAGTCCATGCAGGTGGCGTACGGCGGTGTGGTCGACCGCGCGCCCGAGCTGCTGCACGGAAAGACCTCGCTCGTGGAGCACCAGGGCAAGGGCGTCTTCGCGGGCCTGCCGTCGCCCTTCACCGCGACCCGCTACCACTCGCTGGCGGCCGAGCCGGACACGGTCCCGGCCGAACTGGAGGTCACGGCCCGCACCCACGACGGGATCGTCATGGGCCTCAGACACCGCGAACTGCCGGTCGAGGGTGTGCAGTTCCACCCCGAGTCGGTGCTGACCGAGCACGGTCACCGGATGCTCGCCAACTGGCTGCTCGAATGCGGGGACAAGGTGGCCGTGGCGAGGTCGGCGGGGCTCGCCCCGGTGGTGGGCAGGGCCACGGCGTGACCGCGCTGCGCCCCGAGCGCGAGAGCTCCCCGTACGGCGGCGAGGCCGCGTACGGGGGCGCAGGCGCGTTCGAGGCGACAGCCGGTGGGGTCGCGGACCCGTTGACGGATCCGCTGCCCGGCCAGGGACAGGGCGTACAGCAGGGGTACGGCCCCGGCGGGTACGGACCGGACTGGCACGCAGCGCAGCAGCAGCAGTTCCAGGCCGCTCAGTTGCAAGCGGCCCAGGTACAGGCCGCGCAGGCACAGGCCGCCCAGCAGCAGGCTCAGGCGGCTCAACTGCAGGCGGCTCAGTTGCAGGCCGCTCAAGCGCAGGCCGCCCAGGCGCAGGCTTCCCACGGGTACGCGGCTCAGGTCCCGACGCAGGCCATCCCGACCACGCCGGCGAACGCCCCGTCGTACGCGGACATGTACGGACGGACGCACTCCGCGCCGTACGAGGAGCCCGCGGTCGCTCAGTACCGCGGCCCGGTGGCCGCTCCCCGGGCGGAACCGGTTCCCGCGCGCCCGCCGCGGGACGACGAGACGGTCGCGCTGCGTCTGCCTGATCTTCCTCGAACGGGAGAGGGCGCCGTACGTGGGGCCGGGAGCGGGGTCGGTCCCGCGCCTGGAGGCCGTGCGGCCCGCCGTAAGGCCGCCAGACGGCACGGGCGGCCCGGAGGGGAGCAGGAGCCCCAGGAGTCCCAGGAAGGGGCTCAGGAGGCCGCTGGGGCGCCCCGAAGCCGGATGGACGCCCGGCGTGCGGCTCGGGCGCGCAAGCCCAGCGCGGGTGTGCTCATGAGCCGGATGGTCGGCGAGGTGTTCATCACCACCGGCGTTCTGATGCTGCTGTTCGTGACGTACCAGCTGTGGTGGTCGAACGTGCGGGCGCACGAGCAGGCGGGCAGTGCCACGCAACACCTCCAGCAAGACTGGGCGAACGGAAAACGGAATCCGGGGTCGTTCGCGCCCGGCCAGGGCTTCGCCATCCTGCACATTCCGAAGCTGGACGTGGTCGCGCCGATCGCGGAGGGCACGAGCAAGACGAACGTGCTCGACCGCGGAATGGTCGGTCACTACGGCGAGGCACCCCTCAAGACGGCGATGCCTGACGCCAAGACGGGCAACTTCGCGCTCGCCGGGCACCGCAACACCCACGGCGAGCCGTTCCGCTACATCAACCGGCTCAAGCCGGGCGACAACATCGTGGTCGAGACGCAGGACGACTACTACGTCTACAAGATGACGTCGATCCTGCCGGTGACGAGCCCGGCCAACACGAGCGTGCTCGATCCGATTCCCAAGGGTTCGACCTTCACCGCGCCGGGCCGCTACATCACACTCACCACCTGCACACCGGAGTTCACCAGTAAGTACCGGATGATCGTCTGGGGCAAGATGGTCGAGGACCGGCCGCGCAGCAAGGGCAAGCCCGACGCGCTGATCGGCTGAGGACCGGCGCCGACGACGCCCGCACGGAGGCGTGCGTGCGCGCGTCACGTGCACGTGAGACAAACTGAGACACACCAGACGGGGCAGATGAACTGTGGCAGCGAGGATCGACCACGACGAACGCGCCGGATCGGAAGCCGGATACGCGACCGCCGGTGACGCTCCCGGGGGGCGCCGGCCCATGGGATGGTTCGCGATAGCGGTCAGCGTCTTCGGTGAACTCCTCATCACCGTGGGGCTGGTGCTCGCTCTGTTCGTCGTCTACTCGCTGTGGTGGACGAACGTCGTGGCCGACCGCCAGGCGCACAAGCAGGGCGACAAGGTCCGCGACCACTGGGCACAGGCACCGAGCGGTCCGGGCGCCCTGGACACCAAGGACGGCATCGGCTTCCTGCATGTCCCGTCGATGAGGAACGGCGAGGTCCTCGTCCAGAAGGGCACGGCGACGAAGGTCCTCAACGAGGGTGTCGCCGGTTACTACACGGACCCCGTCAAGGCGTCCCTGCCGATGACCGGTAAGAACGGCAACTTCACGCTGGCGGCCCACCGGGACGGCCACGGTGCCAAGTTCCACAACATCGACAAGATCAGCAAGGGTGACGCGGTCGTCTTCGAGACGCGGGACAAGTGGTACGTCTACAAGGTCTTCGACATCCTCCCGGAGACCTCGAAGTACAACGTCAAGGTTCTCCAGACGGTCCCGAAGCAGTCGGGTAAGACGAAGCCCGGCCACTACATCACCCTGACGACCTGCACTCCGGTGTACACCTCCCGCTACCGCTATGTGGTGTGGGGCGAACTGGTGCGGGTCGACAAGGTCGACAGCGCGCGGACGCCTCCGAAGGAACTGCGTTAGCGAGGCCGGTCGTTACGCATAAAATGAGCTGGGCCCGAAGCCGCAACTATCTCTTGCGACTTCGGGCCCTTTCCTGTGTCTCCGGTGACGCCTACTGAAGGGAAGCCAGCGGAACGCCCGCGCTCCACTTCTCCACGTGGGAGCGGTCGACGAGCGTGACGCCGTGGGTCTCCGCGATGGCGCGCGCGTCGGGCGTGAACGATGTCGTGGCGACGAACAGCGCCACGTCGGCCGTGTGCTGGACGAGGGAAGCGCCGAGGAACTTCTGCAGTTCGCCGCTCCACACCGGGCGGTAGGGCGCGAAGCTCTTGCACTGAGCGACGACCGAGCGGCCGTCGGCGGTGAGCGCGGTGACGTCCACTCCCCGGTCACCCGGGCCGCCGTGCACGATGACGTCCGTGCAGCCGTCGCGGCGCAGCAGGACGGCGACGTGGTGCTCGAACTCCCGCCAGTTCATGGCGTCGATGGAGGCCATGATTCCGGTGTACTGGCGCGGACCACGAGTGCGTTCGAGTTCGGTGATGCGAGTCTCGTGGCCGCACATCTGCTGCTCGATCCGTTGGACATCCTCACGGAGCGAGATGAGTTCCTGACGGTGTTCGCCCGAAGTTTCGATCAGGGCGTTGAACATGGGGACGACGGTCTTGCCGAGGATGTGGGTGATGCGCTGGTCGATGTGGTCGTCGAGGGCGTGGGGCGCCTCTGAGGCCGGGGTGTCGACCGGGCGGGTGCGCGCCAGGTACTCCATGTCGAGGAGGTAGGTGCGGATCTGGCGGGCGACGTCGCTGTCGCGGAGGAGCATGGCGACGTTGAGGACGGCCCGGCGCGACCAGAGGGCCAGGCTGGAGCGGGGCTGTGGATAACTGTCGCGATAGGAACTCAAGCTGAGTTCCTTAAATTCCTGCAGCTCAGTGCCACGAAGGACGCGAAGACCGTTGGATTCGAGCTCCTGCCGGTGGCGGCTCAGAAGGTTGTTGATCACTGTTTCGGCGACCTCGAAGTATGTCGCCACCATTGTCGTCGTCACATGCATGCCATCCGGCAGCAGTGACAATGCCTTGACCCGGTCGAGCACGTCTGTGCGCTCCAGCACACTGCCCCGCAGGGTCTTCGATTCCAGCAGAGCCGCTTCGTCGATCACGTACTGCCTCTTCTGCTTGTGCCGTTGCTGTCTGGATGGGGCAGGGCTTCGCTTCCCCATCCCATGCCTTCAACGAATCGGGAAGTATGAAGAAACGGTCGAATCTCGTACACCAGGTCGCTGGAGCAGTGCAGCGGATCATCGGGCCGGCCGGCAGGTCTGTTCAGCCGTGTGTCATCAGAGGAAACGGAAAGGGCCCCGGCACTCAGTGAGTGCCGGGGCCCTTTCCGTCGGTTGCCCGAGTACGGTCCTTGGTGGGGCCTATCCGTTGTTGCCGCCGAAGAGGCCGCCGCCACCGTCGTTGTTGCCGCCGTTGTTGTTGCCCAGCTTGACCGTCGTGAGGACGACGGTCGTGTTGTCCGGGCTGTCGACGGGGCTGTTGGCGTTCGGGTTCTGTCCGATCACCCTCGCGTCGTCGCTTCCGTCGCTGCCCTGGGCGAACTGGATGTTGTTGAAGCCGGCTCCCTGCAGGATCTGCCTCGCCTCGGCCACGGTCTTGCCGACGACGTTCGGCACGGTCGTCTGCTGCTTGGCCTTGCCGATCTGGATCGTCACCTTGGAACCGGGGTCGGCCTGGGTGTTGGCCGCCGGGGCCGTCTGGATGACCTTGCCGACCAGGTTCTGGTCGTCGGTGTCCGTGTCGACGCAGTCGCCGACGAGGTTGTTGGCCTGCATCTGCGTCTTGGCCTCGTCGCAGCTCTTGCCCGTGACGTCCGGGACGGTGGACTGCTTCTTCTCCTTGGCGACGGTCAGGGTGATGACCGAGCCCTTCTGCACCTCGTCACCGAACGGCGGGTCCTGGTCCAGGACGGTGTTCGGGGTCTCCGCGGAGTCCTCGTACTTCGGCTTGACCGTGAACCCGTACTTGTCGTCCTGGAGGATCTGCTTGGCCTGGTCCAGGGTCTTGCCCTTGACGGTCGGCACTACGACCTTCGGCGCTCCGGTGGACACGACCACATGGATCGTGTCGCCCTTCTTCACCTTCGAGCCGAGCGCCGGGTCCTGCGAGCAGATGTTGCCCTTGGGTTCCTTCTCGCAGGGCTTGCGGGTGGGGGAGAGCTTCAGGTCGCGGTTGTCCGCCAGTCTCCTGGCGTCAGGCAGTGTCTGACTGACGAAGTTGGGCACGTCGAACGCCTCGTTGGCCGTTCCCTTGCCCGAGAACGCGTACTTCCCGATCAGGATCGCGCCGATCAGCACCAGGACGCCCGCGACGACCAGGAGGATCGTCGAGGTGTTGCTGTTGTTCTTCTTCTGGCGGCGGCGGTCCGGGCGGTCGTCGTAGCCGTAGCCGCCGTCGTCCGGGTTCATCGGCGGGAGCATCGACGTGGCCTGGGCGTCCGAGGAGCGCAGGGCCGTGGTCGGCTGGTCGTCGCCGTAGCCGTAGCCGACCGAGCCCATGGCGGCGCTGGCCGCGACGGGCTGGCCGTCGAGGCAGGCCTCGATGTCGGCGCGCATCTCGTCGGCGGACTGGTACCGGTAGTCGGGGTCCTTGACGAGGGCCTTCAGCACGATCGCGTCCATCTCGGGCGTGATCTCGGGGTCGAAGACCGACGGGGGCTGGGGTTCCTCGCGGACGTGCTGGTACGCGACGGCCACGGGGGAGTCGCCCACGAAGGGCGGGCGCACCGTCAGCAGCTCGTACAGCAGGCAGCCGGTGGAGTAGAGGTCCGAGCGGGCGTCGACCTGTTCGCCCTTCGCCTGCTCCGGCGAGAGGTACTGGGCCGTGCCGATGACCGCGGCGGTCTGCGTCATCGTCATGCCGGAGTCGCCCATGGCGCGGGCGATGCCGAAGTCCATGACCTTGACCTGGCCGTTGCGCGTCAGCATGACGTTGGCCGGCTTGATGTCGCGGTGGACGATGCCGGCGCGGTGCGAGTACTCCAGGGCCTGGAGGATGCCGATGGTCATCTCCATCGACCGCTCGGGGAGCAGTCTGCGGCCCGAGTGCAGCAGCTCGCGCAGCGTGGACCCGTCGACGTACTCCATCACGATGTACGGGATGGAGGTGTTGTCGATGTAGTCCTCACCCGTGTCGTAGACGGCGACGATCGCGGGATGGTTGAGCGAGGCGGCCGACTGGGCCTCCCGGCGGAACCGGGCCTGGAACGACGGGTCACGTGCGAGGTCCGCCCGCAGCGTCTTCACCGCCACGGTACGGCCGAGCCGGGTGTCATGCGCGAGGTAGACCTCCGCCATGCCACCACGGCCGAGCACGTGGCCCAGCTCGTACCGGCCGCCGAGGCGACGCGGCTCTTCCATAGCTACCTACCAGCCCTCTCCGTCGGTCCCGACCGCACCTTTGTGTGGTCCGGCGGTGTGCTGTCCGGGCATACGGTACCCGGATCGCCTTGTGTGACCTGGCCAAGACCGTCACCCGTGACAGGACCGGTATCGCAACGTGCACCGATGTGATGGGGACGTGAGCGGGGTCACTTCTTGCTGTCGATGACTGCCTTCATCACGTCCCTCGCGATGGGGGCGGCGAGACCGCCACCCGAGATGTCGTCACGGTTGGCGCTTCCGTCCTCGACCACGACGGCCACGGCGACAGGCGAGCTACCGTCGGGGAGTTTGGCATATGAGATGAACCACGCGTAGGGCTTCTCACTGTTGGCGACACCGTGCTGCGCGGTACCGGTCTTGCCGCCCACCGTGACGTTGGGGATCTGCGCGTTCGTACCCGTGCCTTGCTTGACGACCGTCTCCATCATGTCCTGCAGGATCTGGGCGTTGGACTCGGAGAGCGGCTGGCTGAGCTTCTCCGGCTCGGTCTGCGAGATGACGTCCAGGTTGGGCGCCTGCAGCTTGTCGACCATGTAGGGCTTCATGAGCGTGCCGTTGTTGGCGACCGCGGAGGCCACCATGGCCATCTGCAGCGGCGTCGCGGCGGTCTCGAACTGGCCGATGGAGCTGAGCGCGGTCTGCGGCCGGTCCATCTTCGTGGGGAAGACGGAGGCGTTGGAGCGCACCGGTGTGAGCTGCTCGGAGTTGAAGCCGAACTTCTCGGCCTCCGTCAGCATCTTCTCCTTGCGGAGGTCGGCGCCGATCTTGCCGAAGACGGTGTTGCACGAGAAGCGGAGGGCGATCCGCATGCTCGCGTTCTTGCAGGGGATGTTCCCCTCGTTCTTCAGCTCGGTCGTGGTGCCCGGCAGGATGTACGGCAGCGGAGAGTCGGTGTGCTGGTCCGCGGACGTGTAGAGGCCGTTCTCCAGCGCGGCCGCCGCGGTGACCACCTTGAAGGTGGAGCCCGGCGGGTAGGTCTCGCGCAGCGCCCGGTTGAGCATCGGGTCGTCGGGGTTGTTCTTCTTCTGGAGCTTGTTCCAGGCCTTCTCGTCGCTCCCGGAGGTGCCGGCGAAGGCCGAGGGGTCGTACGACGGGGTCGAGGCCAGTGCCAGGATCGCGCCGGTCTGCGGGTTGATCGCGGCGACCGCGCCCTTGCCGCGGCTCAGCAGGCCCTGGTACGCGGCCTTCTGCGCGGCGGCGTTGAGGGTGGTGACGACGTTGCCGCCCTGCTGCTTCTTGCCCGTGAGCATGTCGAGGGTGTTGCGGAAGAAGAGCCGGTCGTCGTTGCCGGTGAGGATGCCGTCGTCCAGCTTCTCCAGCTGGGAGGCGTCGAAGGCCTGCGAGGCGTACCCCGTGACCGGCGCCCACATGGGGCCGTTCTTGTAGGTGCGCTTGTACTCGAAGTCGTCGATGCCGTTCTTCTTCGACTTGACGGCCCCGGTGACCGGGTTGCCGTCGACGATGATGTCGCCGCGCGGGGTGGCGTACCGCTCGATGGCGACGCGGCGGTTGTTCGAGTCGCTCCGCAGGCCGTCCGCCTGGACGTACTGGACGTAGTTGTCGCGGAGGAGCAGGGCGAGGACGAGCAGCCCGCAGAAGATCGCGATCCGGCGCAGGGGCTTGTTCACGGGCGGACCACCTGGGTCATCTCGGCGTCGGGGCTGGGGGCGGGTGCGGGCGCCGGGCGTCGGGCGGTGTCACTGATTCTGATCAGGATGCCCATCAGTGCCCAGTTGGCGATGACGGAGGAGCCTCCGTAGGCCACGAACGGCATCGTCATACCGGTCAGCGGGATCAGGCCCATGACGCCGCCGGCGACGACGAAGACCTGGAGCGCGAAGCCGCCGGAGAGGCCCACGGCGAGGAGCTTGCCGAACGGGTCGCGGGCCGCGAGGGCGGTTCGGATGCCGCGTTCGACGATGAGGCCGTAGAGCACCAGGATCGCCATGATTCCGGCCAGGCCCATTTCCTCGCCGAAGCTGGCGAGGATGAAGTCGGAGTTGGCGGCGAACCGGATGAGTTCGGAGTGGCCCTGTCCCCATCCGGTGCCGAGGGTGCCGCCGGAGCCGAAGGCCCACAGGGCCTGCATGGACTGCTCGGTGTGACCGGGGACGCCCTGCCGACTCTGCATGAACTCGTGCATGGGGTCGAGCCAGGCCTGGACACGCTGCTGGACGTGCGTCTCGAAGGTCGCCACACCGACCGCGCCGGCCGCGGACATCAGCAGACCGAAGACGATCCAGCTGGTGCGCTCGGTGGCGACGTACAGCATGATGATGAACATTCCGAAGAACAGCAGCGACGTACCGAGGTCGGTCTCGAAGACCAGGATCAGGATCGAGATGAACCAGACCACGAGGATCGGGCCGAGGTCGCGGCCGCGGGGCAGGTACAGGCCCATGAAGCGGCGGCTGGCGAGGGCCAGCGCGTCGCGTTTGACCATCAGATAGCCGGCGAAGAAGATCGCCAGGACGATCTTGGCGAACTCACCGGGCTGGATCGAGAAGCTGCCGACGTGGATCCAGATCTTGGCGCCGTAGATGTTGGCGCCGAGGCCGGGGACCAGCGGCAGGAGCAGCAGCACCAGGGCGCCGACCATGGAGATGTAGGTGTAGCGCTGCAGGACGCGGTGGTCCTTCAGGAAGATCAGCACGATGACGAACAGGGCGATGCCCAGCGCGGTGTACATCAGCTGGCGGGGTGCCGCGGTGCCGGCCTGCTTGATCGACTGGAGCAGTTTGGACTGGTCCAGGCGCCAGATCATCACCAGCCCGAGGCCGTTCAGCAGCGTCGCCACCGGCAGCAGCAGCGGGTCCGCGTACGGGGCGAACTTCCGTACGACGAGGTGGGCGACGCCGGCCAGCAGGCCGAGGCCGAGGCCGTAACTCAGGAGGCCGGCGGGCACCTTGTCGTCGATGGCGAGGCCCACGTTGGCGTAGGCGAACACCGGGATGACGACGGCGAACACCAGCAAGGCCAGTTCGGTGTTGCGTCGGCTGGGTGCGCCGATCGATCCGATCGTGGACGTGTGGTGCGTCGGCGTGTTCGTACTGCTGCTCATCGTGTGACAGGGCCCCTCACGGCTTCTTACTGCTTACCGCACAGCGAGACCAGCTTCTGCTCCTCGTCGGAGAGGCTGGGGCCGGGTGTGGGAGTGGGTGCGGTCGTGGACTTGGAGGACGAAGGTGTCGAGCTCGACGGGGTCGGGCTCGGGGTGGACGTGGCCTTGGACGTCAGGGAGGTCTTTGTGGTTCCCGTGGTTCCCGTGGCCTTGCCCGAACCGGTCGCGGTGCTGTTCTCGCTCTCGGCGGCGCGGCGCTGCGCTTCCTTGTGGCACGCGGAGGCCTGCACGGCGAGTTCGTCGATCTTCGACTTCGCGTCGGCGAGGCCGCCTTCGGTGATCGTCGCCTTGACCTGCTTCTGCTGATAGGGCGGCAGGTACTTGAGTTCGATCTCGGGGTGGTCCTTCTCCACCTTCGAGAGCGAGACCCAGGCGAGGTCCTGGCTGATGCCCCGGTACAGCGCGACGTGTTCGTCGTTGGCGCCGACGTAGTACTGCGTCTGCGTCCAACGGTAGCCGCCGTACAGACCGCCGCCGATGACGGCGAGTGTCAGGACGATGTAGAAGGATCTCTTCAGCCACCTGCGTCCGGTGCGCGGCTTGACGAAGTCCTCGTCCGAGTAGTCGCCGAAGCTGCCCGTGGACACGTAGCCGGTGGTGTCACCGCTGCCGGGCGGGCCGAACTCGCCGCCGCCCTGTCCGGGCACGGGCCGGCCGAGGCTGGAGGCGCGGCCGGCGGGGGTCTGCATGGCGCCGTTGTCGTGCAGCTGGTGCTGCTGCTGGTTCTCGGCGACCGCGCCGACCACGACCGGGGTGTCGGAGAGCTGTGCGGCGAGGGTGTCCCCGGAGTCGATGTCGAGGACATCGGCCACGATGACGGTGATGTTGTCCGGGCCGCCTCCGCGCAGTGCGAGCTGGATGAGCTCCTGCACGGTCTCCTGCGGGCCCTGGTAGCTGGCGAGGGTGTCTTCCATCGTCTGATGGGAGACGACGCCGCTGAGGCCGTCGGAGCAGATCAAGTAGCGGTCGCCGGCGCGGACTTCACGGATGGAGAGGTCGGGCTCGACGTGGTCGCCACTGCCCAGCGCGCGCATCAGCAGGGAGCGCTGCGGGTGGGTGGTGGCTTCCTCCTCGGTGATGCGGCCCTCGTCGACGAGGCGCTGCACCCAGGTGTGGTCCTGTGTGATCTGCGTCAGTACGCCGTCCCGCAGCAGATAGGCGCGGGAGTCGCCTACGTGGACGAGGCCGAGGCGCTGGCCGGTCCACAGCAGGGCGGTGAGCGTGGTGCCCATGCCCTCGAGTTGCGGGTCCTCCTCGACCATCAGCCGGAGCTGGTCGTTGGCGCGCTGTACGGCGGTGCCGAGCGAGGTGAGGATGTCGGACCCGGGTACGTCGTCGTCGAGGGCGACGATGGTGGAGATCACCTCGGAACTGGCGACCTCACCGGCGGCCTGGCCGCCCATCCCGTCGGCGATCGCGAGCAGGCGAGGACCGGCGTAGCCCGAGTCCTCGTTGCCCTCGCGGATCATGCCTTTGTGCGATCCGGCGGCGAAGCGCAGTGACAGACTCATGCGCACCTCGCCCGTCGGCTCCGGGTACATCCGCACGGTGCCCACCCTCCGGTCGGGAGCGCGCCGGGGTCCAACGCATGGACCGCCGTTGCGTGCTCGCTCCGCTCGCTCATTGTCGTACTACTTCCGCAGCTCGATGACGGTCTTGCCGATGCGGATCGGCGCGCCCAGCGGAATGGGCGTCGGAGTCGTCAGTCGGCTCCGGTCGAGATACGTGCCATTGGTGGAGCCGAGATCCTCGACGATCCACTGGCCGTCCCGGTCCGGGTAGATCCTGGCATGCCTGCTGGACGCGTAGTCGTCGTCCAGCACGATGGTGCTGTCGTGCGCTCGGCCCAGGGTGATGGTCTGGCCCTGGAGCGCCACTGTCGTTCCCGTGAGGGTGCCCTCCGAGACGACCAATTTGGACGGTGCGCCGCGACGCTGCCGGCCGCCGCCGCTGGGCGGCTGCTGCTGGCGCTGCTGCGGAGGCGTGGCAGGCCGCGCGGCCTGCTGAGGCCTTGCGGCCTCCCTGCGGGAGCCGCGCTGTGTGACGCGCGTTCCGAACAGGTCGCTGCGGATGACCTGCACGGCCACGATCACGAACAGCCACAGTACGGCTAGGAAACCCAGCCGCATGACCGTGAGGGTCAGCTCTGACATTGCCCCCGCTTCACCCTTCGGCTTGCCGGTAAATGATGGTGGTGCTGCCCACGACGATCCGCGAGCCGTCGCGGAGCGTAGCGCGGGTTGTGTGCTGCCCGTCCACCACGATGCCGTTGGTGGACCCGAGATCCTGGATCGTCGAGGGCGTTCCGGTCCGGATCTCACAGTGCCGGCGCGATACGCCGGGGTCGTCGATCCGCACGTCGGCTTCGGTGCTGCGGCCCAGCACCAGCGTCGGGCGGGAGATCTGGTGGCGTGCGCCATTGATCTCGACCCAATGCCGCATACGGCCACCCGCGGCCGGGCCAGCCGGGGGCCGGGCGCCCATGGGTGACGCGCCCGGACGGCCGCCGGGCGGCGGCGCGGACGGCATGGGGGGAGCGGCCGTGGGCGGGTAGCCGTAGCCACCCTGGGCTCCGCGGGGTGCCGCCGGGGCGGGGCCCGCGGGGGCGCGCTCGGGGGACTGCTGGTTGGCGGAGGAGGCGAGCGTACGGCTGCGCACCCGGTACAGACCGGTGTCGAGGTCGTCCGCCTTCTCCAGGTGGACCTTGATGGGGCCCATGAAGGTGTATCGCTGCTGCTTGGCGTAGTCGCGGACCATACCGGCGAGCTCGTCTCCGAGCTGGCCGGAGTACGGGCTGAGCCGCTCGAAGTCCGGCGTGCTCAGCTCGACGATGAAGTCGTTGGGGACGACGGTCCGGTCGCGGTTCCAGATCGTGGCGTTGTTGTCGCACTCGCGCTGCAGGGCGCCGGCGATCTCCACGGGCTGGACCTCGGACTTGAACACCTTGGCGAAGGTGCCGTTGACCAGACCCTCGAGCCGTTGCTCGAATTTCTTCAGGACTCCCATGGGGCACCTCCTCCTTCGTTGCCGTCCTGGTACAGCTTGCTGTCGCCTGTCTGATCCTGCTGGCCTTGCTGGTACTGCTTACTGATCGTATCCACGCGTCGGGAAATCGGCTGGTTCCCCCTGTCGGCCCGGTCGACGGGTTGTCGACGCCTTCCGAAGTCCCCTCCCGAAGTTCCCTGGGAGGCCCCTCTTCGAACTCTTCCCGGCACAACTCCTGCCATGGATCGTAGAGGCGCCCCACGACCAGTGTCCCGCACCTGACTGTGCGGCCCGCCCGGCTCCTGGGGAGATGCGCAGGACCGGTACGAGGTTGATACGTGAACCGGTTCTGTCTGAAACGTGTGAAGGGTGCCGGGGCGGGAGTGAGGGACGCGGCCGGTGCCGGATCGGGAGCCGCGGGGGCCGCGGGCCGGGCGGGGCAAGGGCGCCGGGCCTGCGGTTGCCGGTCGCGGGGACGGGGGGTGCCGGGCGTGAGGGGCGGGGAAAAGGGATGTGAATCCACCCCTGACAGCGTGCTAATCTTCTGCATGTCGGAAGGCGCTCGCACCACTCGGTGGGAGACGGACGACACACCCAATGCGCGGGTGGCGGAATAGGCAGACGCGCTGGATTCAGGTTCCAGTGCCCGAAAGGGCGTGGGGGTTCAACTCCCCCCTCGCGCACAAGCTGAAAGCCCCTCAGGTTTCGACCTGGGGGGCTTTCGCGTTGTCCGGGGCCGTGTTGTCCGGGACGGCGGGGTCCGGGAGTCCGGTACTCGGTGTGCGGGACCCGCGGTGGTGCGGGCGGCTGTGGTGATGTTCCCGATGTCCGCCCGTGCTGCCACGCGATCGGGAGTGCCGGGCCATGCCGGCGGCTCGTGCTCGCCGTGAAGTGTGACGATGCTCTCATGTGAACGGCGGGGAGCCGTCCGGACCGCGGCGGCGGGTGGACGGGCGTTCGCGGACGCGGCGGAGCCCCGCGGGATCGGGTGTCCGGCCCTGCGGGGCTGTGTGCCGTCCTCGGTGGACGGAGCGGCGGTGGTCGCCGGGCGTTACGCGGCGACGCGCTCCGCGGCCTTCTTGGCCTGGATGGCCGCTTCGTCGAGGGCCTTGCTGCGGGACGCCTCGAAGAGCGGGACCAGTTCGGCCATCGCCGGGTTGTGCGGGGCCATGGTGAGCTCCGGAACGATGAAGTCGAGGTCGAGGGCGAGCGCGTCGCGCAGTACGGCCTCCAGGTAGTTCTGGACGTACTCGAAGCCCTCGCGCGGAGTGCCGGGCGCGTACGAGCCGCCGCGGCTGGCGACGACGGTGACCGGGGTGCCCTTGGCCTTCGAGTCCTCGGCCATGGCGGTGCGCCCCATGAGGACGACGTTGTCGAGCCACGCCTTGAGGGTCGAGGGGATGGCGAAGTTGTACATGGGGGCGCCGATCAGGATCGCGTCCGCGTTCTCCAGCTCCTCGATGAGCTCCAGCCGTGCGGCGAAGGCCTCGGCCTGCCCGGGGGTGTGCGTGTCGGGGGCGGCGAAACCGGCGGTGTGGGCGTCCGCCGTGATGTGCGGCACGGGGTGCGCGGCGAGGTCGCGGTAGACGACCGTGCCGTCGGGGTGCTGCTCCTGCCAGGCCGTGCGGAAGGCGTTCGTCACGGCGCGCGAGGTGGAGGCGTCGCCCGTGAAGACGGACGAGTCGATGTGGAGGAGGGTGGCCATGGGGATCTCCAGACAAACGGGGATGGACCGGGTGGGGGAGGAGCCGAGCCGAGCCGCCCGAGGGGCTTCTCTTTCGTTGCTAACTATAGATAACACAGCTACTTACTTTTTTTCATCCCCTTGTGTGGACGCAGTACCCTGAGGTCATGGCAGAACCGGGAAGCCACGACGTGGGGCCGTGTCAGAAGGTCGACGACGGCATGACCCGTGTCTTCACGCTGCTCGGAAAGCGCTGGACGGGTCTCGTGGTCGCGGTTCTGATGCAGCACCCCGTCCACTTCGCCGATCTGCGCAGGGCGATCCCGGGCATCAGCGAGCGGATGCTTTCCGACCGGCTCACCGAACTCGGCGCGGCCGGCCTGGTGGTGCGCGAGGTCAACGAGGGTCCCCCGCTGCGGGTTTCCTACCGGCTGACAGAGGCGGGAGCGGCGCTGGAACCCGCGCTCAAGGAGCTGGGTTCCTGGGCGGAGAGGTATCTGCCGGAGAGCGGAACCTGCCCGGACCGGCTGCGGACGCGGCCCGGGGCATGAGCGAACTCGCTTGAGTCCTCCCCGGGGTTGCCGCACCGGCGCCGACGACCGACGCGCGGACCCGGGTGTGCGCGTGGCTTGTTCCCCGTGCGCCGCTGGAGTTGTCCACAGGGTCTGACGCGTTTTCCCGACCGGCTGTACGGTCAGCACGAGTTGATGTTCGTGTGCGGGGGAGGCGGTCGTGATGGCCGAGATCGGTACAGCGGGTACGGAGCCGCGGACGGCGCCGCCGCGACAGGCGGGGCAGGCAGGACAGGCAGGACAGGCAGGACAGGCGGGATTGGTCGAGCAGGCCGGTCCGGCGCGGCAGGACAGCGGTGGCCCGCGGCCCGGGGACCCGTTGGCGCCCCAGTCCGAAGCGCGGCCCGCGTCGCAGCCCGGGTCGCGGTCGGAGACGCGGTCCTCGTCCGAGGGCGAGGCGGTGGCCGAGGTGTTCGGGGCCCGGGGCTTCGCTGTTCCGGGGTTCGCCGCCTGGCCGTCGAAGGACTCGCCCAAGGGAGAGGGAAAGGCGCTGCGCGGGCGCGTACCGCGAGGAGCCCATGCCGAGCTCCTGCTGGACGCCGACCGGCCGGACGCCGTGACCGCGGTCGAGGAGTCCAACAGGGGCCGGCTCGCCGAGCTCACTCCGATACGGGTCGGCAGGATGGCGGCCACGCCCTTCGCGTTCCTGCGCGGCTCCGCGGGCCTCATGGCGTACGACCTGGCCCGAACCCCGACGACCGGTGTCAACGCACAGATCTGCGGTGACGCCCACGCGGCGAACTTCGGTCTGTACGGGGACGCGCGCGGGGGCCTCGTCATCGATCTGAACGACTTCGACGAGACCGTGTACGGCCCCTGGGAATGGGACCTCAAGCGGCTCGCCACCTCCCTCGTGCTCGCGGGCCGGGAGGCCGGGGCGGACGAGGACACCTGTCGTGCCGCCGCGCTCGACACGGTGGGCGCGTACCGCCGCACCATGCGCCTGCTGGCCAAGCTGCCGGTGCTGGACGCGTGGAACGCCATCGCCGACGAGGAACTCGTCTCGCACGCCGACGCCCACGATCTGCTCGGCACGCTGGAGCGAGTCTCCGGGAAGGCGCGGGCCAACACCAGTGGGCGGTTCGCCGCCAGGTCGACGGAGGCCGTGGAGGGCGGCGGCCGCCGGTTCGTGGACGCGGCGCCCGTGCTGCGCCGGGTTCCCGACGAGGAGGCGGCCGCGGTCGCGGCATCCCTGGACCACTATCTGACGACGCTCTCCGAGGACCGCCTCCCCCTGCTGGCCCGCTACGCGGTGCACGACGTCGCCTTCCGGGTCGTCGGTACCGGCAGTGTCGGCACCCGCTCGTACGTCGTGCTGCTCCTGGACCATCGCGGCGAAGCCCTTGTGCTCCAGGTCAAGGAGGCCCGTGCCTCGGTGCTGCTCCCGCACCTCGCGACGGCCGGCCACCCGATGCCCCAGGTGGCTCACGAAGGCCGCCGTGTCGTCCTCGGGCAGAAGCGCATGCAGGTCGTCAGCGACATCCTGCTCGGCTGGACCTCGGTCGACGGCCTTCCCTACCAGGTGCGCCAGTTCCGCAACCGCAAGGGCAGCGTCGACCCCGCCGCCCTGGCCGCCGACCACATCGACGACTACGGCCGTATGACGGGCGCCCTGCTGGCCCGCGCCCACAGCCACAGCGCCGATCCGCGTCTCATCTCCGGCTACTGCGGCAAGAACGAGGAACTGGACGAGGCGATCGCCTCCTTCGCCGTCGCCTACGCGGACCGCACGGAGGCGGACCACGCGGCCCTGGTGGCGGCGGTCCGAGGCGGGCGGATCGCGTCCGAAGCGGGGGTGTGACCGGGGGGCCGTCCGGGCCGCCCGGCCGCGCGGAGGGTCCGCTCCATCGGCGCCGGTCACCAGGGTGGTCCGACCGGTGTGAGCCGTGGGCTTCCGGTCCCGGCGCCAGGTCCGATGCTGGGACTCGGCCGCTGAACCGGCCGCTGAACCGGCCGCTGAACCGGTGGTAGGTCCCGGTAGCGGCGCGAGTGGTGCGCTGCTTCGGTGATCGGAGCGGTCGGGATGATCGGGGTGGTTGGGGTCATTGGGGTCGTTGTGGCCGGTCAGGTGGCTGTAGAGGCGGGGAAGGCAGTGAGCCGCGCGGGAGTGTGGCCTACGCTGGTCGGGTGACGACCCCGGAAGCCGATCAGAGCCAGTCCGAGCCCACCTTCGGGGGGGACCGGGAACCCTCCGGTGCCCCGGAGGGCAAGACGCCCCAAGCCTCCCCCGGCGACGGCGGCGGCATCACGGACGCGGAGGGCGCGGACGCCCCCTCCGGCGCCCAGGAAGCTCCCAGGAACGAGGTCCGCACCGAGGACCGGAGTGCGGCCGACGGCGGGGATCCGAGCGGAGCCCGGCCCGAGGAGCAGGCCGGGACCCGGCCCACCGGGCAGCACGAGGAGCAGCCCGCGGGGCAGAGCGAGGTTCGGGCCGATGAGGGCCGGAGCCGGAGCCGGAGCCAGGATGAGGACACCCGGCCCGAGGCACGGCTCGAACGGGCCGTGCGAGCGGCTGAGCAGGCGTTGATCGAGTTCGAGATCGCCGTGGAGACCTTCCGTGTCGAGGTCGACAACTTCTCCAGGCTGCACCATCAGAAGCTCGGTCCGATGTACTCGCGGCTCGACGAGCTGGAGGCCCAGATCGCCGAGGCGCGTGCCGCGCGCACCGGTGATCCGGAGGACATATTCAAGGCGCACGAGGCACGGGCGCGAGTCATGCCCATGCCCGGTGTCGAGGAGCTGTTCCACGGCTGGATGGACTCGGAGGGGCTGTTCCCCGAGGCCGTGGCGATGCTGACGGACCAGCCCGTGCGGCCCCCGCAGCGGGTGCGCCCCAGCGAGGAGGCCCGCAAGCTCTTCCGCGAGCTGGTCCGCAAGGCCCACCCCGACCTGGCGCAGGACGACGCCGAGCGCAAGCGGCGCGACGAGTTCATCGTCCGCGTGAACGCCGCGTACGCCCGGGGCGACGAGGCGTTGCTGCGGGAGCTGGCCCAGGAGTGGGCCGCCGGGCCGGCGCCCGAGGAGTGGAAGCCGAGCCGCAGCGAGGAGCTCTACGCCCGCCTCGAATGGCTCTCCCAGCGCAAGGAGATGCTCACCTTCGTCGCCCGCGAACTGGAGGAGAGCGCCATCGGAGCGATGCTCAAGATGGCTCCGGAAGACCCGGACCGTCTTCTGGAGGAGATCGCCGAACAGCTGCTGACGCAGGTCGGCGAGCGCGAGTACGAGCTGGCGGAGCTGACCGGGCAGACTCCCTGAGCTTCGCGGCCGGCGCGGTCGGGTAGCGTCGGAGGCATGAGTTTCGGAGCTGGTGTGCCCACGGTCGGGGTCGACAATCTCGCGGTCGAAGACTTCCTGCTGGACGTCCGGGAGGACGACGAGTGGGAGGCAGGTCACGCCCAGGGGGCGCTGCACATCCCCATGAGCGAGTTCGTCGCCCGGTACGGCGAGCTGACCGAGGCGGCCCCGCAGGACGGCCGGGTCAACGTGATCTGCCGCTCCGGTGGCCGTTCGGCCCAGGTCACGATGTACCTGGTCCAGCAGGGCGTCGACGCCGCGAACGTCGAAGGCGGCATGCAGACCTGGGAGGCCGCGGGCCGCCCGGTCGTGAACGGCAAGGGCGAGCCCGGCTTCGTGCTGTAGCCGCTGGACGCCTCACCCCAGGGGGTGCGCCGCCAGCAGATCGCCCAGGGCCTCCTCGTGTGCCGCCGCCGGGCCGAGCGACAGTTCCAGTTGCTTGGCCCAGGCGTGGTACCGGTGCAGTGAGTAGTCGGTGTCGGCGCCGAACCCTCCGTGCAGATGCTGTGCGGTCTGCACGACCCGGCGTACCCCCTCCGATGCCCAGATCTTGGCGACGGCGACGTCACCGCAGGCCGGGAGCGCGCCCGCGGCGCCCGTGCTGATCCGCCAGGCCGCCTGCCAGAGGGTGGCCTCCATCGCACGCAGGTCGATATAGCGGTCGGCGGCCTGCACGGCGACCGCCTGGAACGTGGCGACCGGGAACCCGAACTGCTCCCGCTTGCCCGTGTATTCGCTCGTCATCCGGAGGACCTTCTCCCCGAGTCCGAGCGCCAGTGCACAGGTGCCGGTGACCAGCAGGTCGCGCAGCCACTCCCATGCGCCCGGTGTGTCGACCACGTTCCTGGAGGCGATCCGGGTGGACTCCAGCCGCAGCTCACCGAGCCGCTCACCGGTCGTGGAGATCTGCTCGGCGATCACGGCCCCTTCGTGCTCGCGGGGAACCAGGGCGAGCACGGTCCGGCCGGTGTCCGTGTGCGCGGGGACGACGACGAAGTCGGCGCCGTGGGCCCAGGGAACCGCCGTCTGTACGCCGTCCAGCACCCACGCCTCGCCGTCCCGGCGCGCTGTCACCGCGAGTTCGGCCGGGTCGTGGCCGGTCCTGCCGTTGGCGGCGACGGTCAGCACGAGTTCGCCCCGGCCGGCCCGCGCCGGCAGCTCCGCCCGCAGTTCCTCGCCGCCGTACCGCTGTACGGCCGCCGTCGCCGCGCTGCTCTCCAGCAGCGGCACCCGTGCCAGCACTTTCGCAGACTCCCGCAGCACCAGACACAGTGCGACCGCGTCGAGGCCCGCCCCGCCGGACTCCTCGTCGAGCAGCAGGCTCAGCAGATCCGCGTCGGCGAGCCGTGCCCACAGGGCCCGGTCGAAGTCCTCGGCGACGGCGCCCGCGGTGAGCGCGGGACTGGGCACGCCGTCCGGGGAGACTCCGGCGAACACCGCCTTCGCCGCCTCGACCGCCGCCTGCTGCTCCTCGGTGAAGGTGAAGTCCACGATCCCGTCCTCCCGCACACGTGCCGGACCAACGACCAGACGAGGCGCCTGATCTGACGGAGCGTCAAGATAGAACAGGTTCTACGAGAAGGGAACGGTCGCGATCGGTCGTCCGCGTGGCGGGCCGAGCGGTCGTCGGCCCGCCACGACGGGACCGGCGGGCGGAGTCGCGTCGACGGTGTGTCCGCCGGACTCAGCGGTCGAAGTCCAGCTCCACTTTCTCCGTGGCCGGATGGGACTGGCAGGCCAGTACGTACCCGGCCTCCGTCTCCTCCGGTTCCAGCGCGAAGTTGCGGTCCATCCGCACCTCGCCCGAGACCAGGAACGCCCGGCAGGTGCCGCACACGCCGCCCTTGCATGCGTACGGCGCGTCAGGACGGTTGCGCAGCACCGCGTCCAGCAGCGACTCGCCGGCCTGGACGGGCCAGGTGCCGCCGCGGCCGTCGAGGCGTGCGGTCACCGTGCTGTGCGCGGGAGCCGGTACGGCGGACGCCGTCGTGATGCCGGCGTCCACGTGGAAGATCTCCTCGTGGATCCGTGCCCGCGTCACTCCGAGTCCGCGCAGCGCCCGCTCGGCACCCTGTACGAGTCCCATCGGCCCGCACAGGAACCATCCCGCCACCCGGTCCACGGGCAGCAGCGCCGGAAGCAGCCCGGCCAGCCGCTCCTGGTCGAGGCGCCCGGACGGGAGCCCGGCCTGCTGCTCCTCCCGGGAGAGGACCGTCACGAGCTGGAACCGCTGCGGATAGCGGTCCTTGAGGTCGGCGACCTCCTCCAGGAACATCGTCGAGGCCGACGTACGGTCGCTGCGGATCAGGCAGAACCGCGCGTCCGGCTCCCGCGCCAGCAGCGTCGAGACGATCGACAGCACCGGGGTGATCCCGCTGCCGCCCACCACCGCCGCGTACAGGCCTGCCGAGGGCTCCAGGGTGAAGCGTCCCGCCGGAAGCATCACCTCCACCTCGTCGCCGACGGCGATCTCCTTGAGCGCGTACGTCGAGAACGCGCCGCCGTCGACCAGCCGTACTCCGACCCGCAGGGTGCGCGGTCCCTCGCCGTCGGAGGCGGGGGCCGGTGAGCAGATGGAGTACGTACGGCGTATCTCGGTGCCGTCGACCACGCGGCGCAGGGCCAGATGCTGGCCCGCGGAGTGCCGGTAGTCCTCGCGCAGTTCCGCGGGCACCGTGAAGGTCAGGGCCACGGAGTCGTCGGTGATCCGGTCGACCGCGGCCACCGGGAGCGGGTGGAAGCGAGCCATCACAACTCCTTGAAGTGGTCGAACGGTTCGCGGCAGGACAGACAGCGGCGCAGCGCCTTGCACGCGGTGGACGAGAAGCGGCTGAGCAGCTCGGTGTCGGCCGAGCCGCAGGACGGGCAGCGGACGGGGTCAAGCTCCGGCGCGTCGGTGATCGTCCGGGTCGGGCCCAGGCCGAGCGCCACCGGACCGGCGGGACGCCCGCCACGCGGTGGTGCTATTCCGAACTCCCGCAGTTTGCGGCGGCCTTCGTCCGAGATGTCGTCCGTCGACCACGCGGGACTGAGCACCGTACGCACGGACACATCGCGGATGCCGTGCTCGTGCAGCACCCGCTCGATGTCCATGGACATGGCCTCGACGGCCGGACAGCCGGTGTAGGTCGGGGTCAGTTCGACCTCGACGGAGTCGGCGCTGAGGACGTGCACGGCGCGCAGCACACCGAGATCGTCCAGGGTGAGAACGGGGAGTTCGGGGTCGAGTACGGAGCCGGCCAGTCTGCGCAGCTCCTCCTCCAGGGCGGTCGCCGTCACCATGACGCCCCCGGGTGGCTGCGGTGCAGATGCTGCATCTCGGCGAGCATCCGCCCGAAGGACTCGGTGTGCAGTCCCTGGCGCCCGGCGCCCGCCGCCCACGCCCCCGACTGCGGCCCCTCGGGGACCGGCAGCGTGGCACGGCGCAGGGTGGCTCCCACGGACTCCAGCCAGGCGGCCCGCGTTCCCTCCCAGTCGATGTCGACGCCCTCGACCGGCTGGAACATCTCACCGGTGAAGCGCCACAGCGCGTCGCACGCCCGGCGCATCCGCCCATGGCTCACGTCCGTGCCGTCACCGAGCCGCAGTGTCCACTGCTCGGCGTGGTCCTGGTGGTAGGCGACCTCTTTGACGGCCTTGGCGGCGAGTGGGGCGAACTCGCTTTCCCCGGCTGCCAGTTGAGCGTAGAGAAGTCGCTGGTAGGTGGAGAAGTAGAGCTGGCGGGCGATGGTGTGCGCGAAGTCGCCGTTCGGCTGCTCGACCAGCTGGAGGTTGCGGAAGGCGCGCTCCTCGCGGAGATACGCCAGCTCGTCCTCGTCACCGGCCATGGACAGCAGAACCCGGGCCTGGCCGAGCAGGTCCAGCGCGATGTTGGCCAGGGCGACCTCCTCTTCGAGGACGGGCGCGTGGCCGGCCCACTCCCCCAGACGGTGCGAGAGCACCAGGGCGTCGTCGCCGAGGGCCAGGGCCGCCGCGGTGGTCACGGTGGGAGTCACAGGTGCTTCACCCCTTCCGGGATCTCGTAGAACGTCGGGTGCCGGTACGGCTTGTCCGCGGACGGCTCGAAGAACGGGTCCTTCTCGTCGGGCGAGGAGGCCGTGACGGCTGCGGACGGGACGACCCAGATCGAGACGCCCTCGCCGCGGCGCGTGTACAGATCGCGCGCGTTGCGCAGGGCCAGCTCGGCGTCCGGCGCGTGCAGGCTGCCGGCGTGGGTGTGCGAGAGCCCGCGGCGCGAGCGCACGAAGACCTCCCACAGCGGCCAGTCGGTGTTCGTCATGCTCGGGTCGCTCCTGTCTCACCGGTCGTGCTCGCGGAGCCACCGGTCCCGCTCGTGTGCTTGTCCGCGTACATGGCGGCCGCGTCCCGGACCCACGCGCCCTCCTCGTGGGCGCTCCGGCGCTGGGTGATCCGCTGTTCGTTGCACGGGCCGTTGCCCTTGAGGACCTCCCAGAACTCCGTCCAGTCGATGGCGCCGAAGTCGTGGTGTCCCCGCTCTTCGTTCCACACCAGGTCGGGGTCGGGCAGGGTCAGACCGAGGGACTCGGCCTGGGGTACGGCTATGTCGACGAACCGCTGGCGCAGCTCGTCGTTCGAGTGGCGCTTGATCTTCCACACCATCGACTGGGCGGAGTGCGAGGACTCGTCGTCGGGCGGGCCGAACATCATCAGGGAGGGCCACCACCAGCGGTCCACCGCGTCCTGTGCCATCGCGTGCTGCTCGGGGGTGCCCTGGCTCAGGGCCAGCAGCAGCTCGTACCCCTGGCGCTGGTGGAAGGACTCCTCCTTGCACACGCGGACCATCGCGCGCGCGTACGGACCGTACGAGCAGCGGCACAGGGGGACCTGGTTGGTGATCGCGGCGCCGTCCACGAGCCAGCCGATGGCGCCGACGTCGGCCCAGGTCAGCGTCGGATAGTTGAAGATCGACGAGTACTTCTGGCGGCCGGAGTGCAGCTTGTCCAGCAGTTCGTCCCGGCCGACGCCGAGGGTCTCGGCCGCGCTGTACAGGTACAGGCCGTGTCCGGCCTCGTCCTGGACCTTCGCCATCAGGATCGCCTTGCGGCGCAGCGAGGGCGCGCGGGTGATCCAGTTGGCCTCCGGCTGCATGCCGATGATCTCGGAGTGGGCGTGCTGCGCGATCTGGCGGACCAGGGTGGACCGGTAGGCGTCGGGCATCCAGTCCCGCGGCTCGATGCGTTCGTCGGCCGCCACCGCGGCGTCGAAGACGGCCTCGTATGCCGCTGTGCGCGCCGCTTCGTCGGCGGCTTCGTCCGCCTGTGTGCGGGCCGTGTGGTGCGCTGATGCTGTCGCCATGCGGTCCCCCTCGACCTCTCTCCCGACCGACCGATCGTTCGGTTCGCTCGCAACAATGGTCGGTCGGTCGCCGTACGCTGTCAACCGCTGTGGATGACCTCGTGCGCGTCGGTGTGGCCGTTGTGGCCCATGGGGCTGTGCCGAAGGGGCGCGTCTGAGTACCGTTCGCCTGCGAACGTCGTGGTGTGGTGGTACGCGGCGGTACGGTGCCCGCAGTCCGGGGGCCGAAAGCCGGACGCGGGATCGTGAATCGGGGCGGGATGGACGCGAACGACGAGGGCTCGAAGCCGGAGCCTGGGCCGGGTGCGCCCGAGGGGGCCGTGCCCGGGGTCGCCCGGTCCGACGGCGCCCGGTCCGACGGCGCCGCGTCCGAGGACGCCGCGCCGGACACGGTCACCGGCGCCAGGACGTCCCCCGACGAGCCGGCGACCGACCCTAGGAGGGCCGACGGTACGAGGGCCGACGGCACGAGAGCCGACCGGACGAGGGCCGAGGCGGCCACTCTCCCGGAGCACGGGGAGATCGGGCCGGAGGCTGTCCCGCCAGCGGAGTCGGCGGAGCCGGAGTCCGACGCGACCGGACCTGCGGTGGCCGCTCCCGCGGGGCCCGAGATGGTGGGGCCCGAGATGGTGGGGCCCGAGGCGGTGGGGCCCGAGGCGGCTGATTGTCCGGGGGTCGAGGAGCCCGCGGGGCTGGCCGCGCTCTCGCTCCGCTATCAGATCGTCGCCGCCCTCGCCCTGGCCGTCGTGGCCGTCGCCTCCTGTGTGCACCTCGGGATGGTGTTCCTGCACGTCGCGCCCTCGAACACGGTGACCAGGCAGCACGGCCGCGCGATCGACGAATGGATCTACCCCGAGTTCGAGCAGAACTGGAAGCTCTTCGCCCCCAACCCGTTGCAGCAGGACATCGCGGTCCAGGTCCGCGCCCTGGTCCGTACCCCGGACGGCAGTGGTCGCGAGACCGGCTGGTACGACCTGTCCGCGCTCGACGGACTCGCCATCGACGGGAACCCGCTGCCGAGCCACACCCAGCAGAACGAGCTGCGCCGCGCCTGGGACTTCTACGCCGGCACGCACGACGCCCAGAACCGCCCCGCGGGCCTGCGCGGCGACCTTTCGGAGCAGTACCTGCGCCGTATCGGCGTGCTGCGTCTGGACCGCGAGCACGCGGGTGGCGCGGGCGCCGTCGTCGAACGCGTCCAGTTCCGCTCCCTGACCACCGACGTGCCGCCTCCCTCGTGGAGCGGGGAGAAGGTGTCCGACCGGCCCGTCGTCCGTGAGCTGCCCTGGTGGGCCGTTCCGGCGAGCGACCGCGCGGACGCGGTGACGGAGGCGAGCGCCCGATGAGCCGATTCGCTCCGACGGTCGCGCGCGGCATCGCCAGGGTCACGGAGTCCGCCCTCGGCCCGTACCAGAGCGCCGTGATCCGTATCGGCTTCGCCGCCACCTGGCTGCTGTTCCTGCTGCGCGAGTACCCCCACCGCCAGGAGATGTACGGGCCCGACGGACCCTGGAGCTGGGACCTCGCCCGGCAGCTCGTGGCGAGCAACCACGCCTTCACGGTCCTGGTGTGGACCGACAGCCAGATGTGGTTCGAGACCGTGTACGCCCTCGCCGCCCTCACCGGCGCCCTGCTGCTGGTGGGATGGCGGACCCGCACGATGTCCGTGATCTTCATGATCGGCGTGCTGTCGCTGCAGAACCGCAGTGTCTTCATGGGGGACGGCGGGGACAACGTCCTCCACCTGATGTCGATCTACTTGGTGTTCACCCGCTGCGGCCAGGTGTGGTCCCTCGACGCGCGGCGCGACCGTCGCGCCCGTGAGGCACGCGCGCGTGGCGAGCGGCCCCGGCCCGACCGGGCGGGCCCCGCGCTGTGGGCGGGGTTCGGGGTCGTGCTGGCGGTGGCGACGGGCGCGGGACGGATCGACGGGGGCGTCCTGGGCGGCTGGCTCACGGTCCTCTGGGGGCTGTGGGCGGTGCAGGGTCTGTGGTGGACCGTCGGCCGGGTCGCCCGTACCGCGGAGCCGCGCGTCCTGCTGGACGTCGTGGCGAACCTCGTGCACAACGCGGCTTTGATGATCATCATGGCCGAGGCGTGCCTGATCTACGCGACCGCCGGCTGGTACAAGATCCAGGGCTCGCGCTGGCAGGACGGCACCGCCGTCTACTACCCCCTCCACCTGGAGTCCTTCTCGCCGTGGCCGGCCCTGTCCGACCTGCTGTCCGCGCACGGCACGATCGTGATGCTCGTCACCTACGGCACGGTCGTCGTGCAGGTCGCCTTTCCCTTCACCCTGTTCAACAGGCGGGTCAAGAACGTCCTGCTGGCGGCCATGATGACCGAGCACGCCGTGATCGCCGTGGTCCTCGGGCTGCCGTTCTTCTCGCTCGCGATGATCGCCGCGGACGCCGTGTTCCTGCCGACGTCCTTCCTGCTGCGCCTGGGCGGACTGGTGGCACGCGCGCGTGGAGGGCTGTTCCCCCGCGGCGGCCGTACGGTGCCGGGGCCCCGGGAGCCCGAGCCGGGCGTCCCGGAGGAGTCCGGGCGCGCGCACGTAGGCTTCACCGCATGACCGACCCGGTACGCGCCTGGCGCCAGCTCGCCGACGAATCCGTCCTGCTCGACGGCTTCCACGCCCTCAAGCACGCGGTGCGCTTCGGAGCACGCGTCCCGGTCGCCGTCACGACCGACCGGGACGCGGTCCTCGCGCTGGCCGACGAACTCGCTCCCGACGTACGCGCCGTTCTCGACGAGCTGCTGACCGAGGTCGCGGAGGCGGCGTTCACGGCCCTGGTGCCGCGTCCGCACCCCACCTCGGTGGCCGCTCTCGCCGTACGGCCCTCACGCGCCGTCAACCTGGAGACGCTGGCCCGTACGCCCCGCACGACGCCGGTGGTCGTCCTCGACAATCCGCGCAACCTCGGCAACGCCGGCGCCGTGATCCGGCTCGCCGCGGGCTTCGGCGCGACCGGAGTGGTCACGACGGGCACGCTCGACCCCTGGCACCCCACGGTCGTCCGCGGCGGGGCCGGCCTGCACTTCGCGACCGCCGTGGAGCGCCTGACGGTGGACGAACTGCCGCCGGGACCGGTGTTCGCGCTCGACCCGGAGGGCCAGGACATCCGCGGGTCCAAGCTTCCCGACGACGCGCTGCTCGCGTTCGGCTCGGAGCGCAACGGTCTTTCGGCCGAACTGCGGGCCCGTGCCGATCACTTGGTGTCCCTGCCGATGCGCCCCCAGGTCTCCAGCTACAACCTCGCGACCAGTGTGGCCATGACGCTGTTCCACTGGAGCGCCACCGGGGGCGCACCCGCGTAGGGGCTCACGCCCCCGGTCTCACGCCTCCCGGCGGATCTCGATCACCCGGAAGCGGTTCGCCACGAACGCTCCGTCACACAGAGCCGCGTTGGCCGCGCCGTTGCCGCCCGAGCCGTGGAAGTCCGAGAACGCGGCCGTCTGGTTGACGTAGACCCCGCCCGTGAGGTTCAGGGAGAGCTGGGCGCACTCCTCCAGGCAGGCCTCCCGCACCTCGCTCTCGAACGCCTCGTCGGTGGTGTACGCGCCGACGGTCATCGCGCCCTTGTCCCGGACGGTGCGCCGCAGCAGCTCCACGGCGTCCGCCGCCGAGTCGACCGCGACGGCGAAGGAGACCGGCCCGAAGCACTCGCTCATGTAGGCGGCCTCCTCGTCGGCGCCCTCGGCGGTCTCCCAGGACTTGCGCGCGCCGTCGAGCTTCACGATGACGGGCGAGCGCACGACGGCGCCCGGGAACTCAGGGTTGTCGATCTGCCGCGAGGGCAGGGCGACTTCGCCGAGTCCGGCGGCGGCCTCCAGACGGGCCTTCACGTCCGGGTTCACGATGGCACCGAGCAGCGCGTTCGCCCGGGCGTCGTCGCCGAGGAGTCCGCCGACCGACTTGGCGAGGTCGGCGACCACCTCGTCGTAGGACTTCTCGCCCTCGTCCGTACGGATGCCGTCGCGGGGGATCAGCAGGTTCTGCGGGGTGGTGCACATCTGGCCGCTGTACAGCGACAGGGAGAACGCCAGGTTGGACAGCATCCCCTTGTAGTCGTCGGTCGACTCCACGATCACCGTGTTGACGCCGGCCTTCTCCGTGTAGACCTGCGCCTGGCGGGCGTTGGTCTCCAGCCAGTCGCCGAAGGCGGTGGAGCCGGTGTAGTCGATGATCCGGATCTCGGGGCGGGTGGCCAGCGTCTTCGCGATGCCCTCGCCGGGACGCTCGGCGGCCAGCGCCACCAGGTTCGGGTCGAAGCCGGCCTCGGTGAGCACCTCGCGCGCGACCTGCACGGTCAGCGCGAGCGGGAACACCGCGCGCGGGTGGGGCTTCACCAGGACCGCGTTGCCTGTGGCCAGGGAGGCGAACAGGCCCGGATAGCCGTTCCACGTCGGGAAGGTGTTGCAGCCGATCATCAGCGCGATGCCGCGCGGGACGGGCGTGAACTGCTTGGTCAGCGCGAGCGGGTCGCGCTTGCCCTGGGGCTTGCTCCACTCCGCGGTGTCGGGGGTGCGGACCTGCTCCACGTACGCGTACGCCACCGCTTCCAGGCCGCGGTCCTGCGCGTGCGGGCCGCCCGCCTGGAACGCCATCATGAAGGCCTGGCCGCTGGTGTGCATGACCGCGTGCGCGAACTCGTGCGTGCGGTCGCTGATCCGCTTCAGGATCTCCAGGCAGACCACGGCGCGGATCTCCGCGCCCGCGTCGCGCCATGCGCGCTGCCCCGCGCGCATGGCGGGCAGCAGGGTGTCGATGTCCGCGTGCGGGTACGTGACGCCCAGCTCGATGCCGTACGGCGACACCTCGCCGCCGACCCAGTCGTCCGTGCCGGGCTGACCCAGGTCGAGGCGCGTGCCCAGGAGGGCGTCGAAGGCCGCCTTGCCCTCGGCCATGCCGAGGCTGCCGTGCTCGCCGTACGCCTTGGGATGCTCGGGGTGCGGGGACCAATACGCGCGCGTGCGGATCGCTTCCAGTGCCTGATCGAGCGTGGGGCGGTGCTGGGCGATCAGCTGGTGCGCGGTGGGTTCGGCGGCCATCAAGGACCAACTCCTCGTCTCTAGAGCTCCTCGTCGAGCTCGCGAGCTGGGCAGGAATGGACAGTCAGGGTTAGAGTAACCGAACGATCGGTCGGGACAAGGGGGTCCGCCGCATCTGTGGAAAACGGCGTGCGGGAGGATCGCGCACATGACAGCACTCGACCTCAGCAGCCCCGTGGCAGTCGTCGGCACCGGCACCATGGGCCAGGGCATCGCCCAGGTCGCGCTGGTGGCGGGCCACCCCGTGCGGCTCTACGACATGGCTCCCGGGCGTGCCGCGGCGGCCGCCGAAGCGATCGGCGCCCGTCTCGACCGGCTCGTCGCGAAGGACCGGCTCACCGGCGCCGACCGGGACGCCGCGCGGGCCCGGCTCCAACCGGCCGAGAGCCTCACCGACCTCGCGGACTGCGTGCTCGTCGTCGAGGCGGTGCTCGAACAGCTCGACGCCAAGCAGCGGCTGTTCAGTGACCTCGAAGACATCGTCGGGGACGACTGCCTGCTCGCCACCAACACCTCCTCGCTGTCCGTCACGGCCATCGGCGGCGCGCTGCGCAACCCGGGCCGCCTGGTCGGACTGCACTTCTTCAACCCGGCGCCCCTGCTGCCCCTGGTGGAGGTCGTCTCCGGGTTCGCGACCGACGTCACCTCGGCCACGCGCGCGTACGAGACGGCCCGCGCCTGGGGGAAGACGCCCGTCGCCTGCGCGGACACACCCGGCTTCATCGTCAACCGCATCGCGCGGCCCTTCTACGCGGAGGCCTTCGCGGTCCACGAGTCCCAGGCCGCCGACCCCGCCACCATCGACGCGGTCCTGCGCGAGTCCGGCGGGTTCCGGATGGGCGCCTTCGAGCTCACCGACCTGATCGGGCAGGACGTCAACGAGTCCGTCACGCACTCCGTGTGGCAGTCCTTCTTCCAGGACGTGCGGTTCACGCCCTCCCTCGCCCAGCGACGGCTCGTCGAGTCGGGCCGCCTGGGCCGCAAGACCGGACACGGCTGGTACGACTACGGGGACGACGCCGAGCGGTCCGAGCCGCACACCGCGGAGAAGGCGCAGCCGCCCGCCTACGTCGTCGCCGAGGGCGACCTGGGCCCCGCCGCCGATGTCCTCGGCCTGATCCGCGAAGCGGGCATCCAGGTCCGGGAGGACGAGGAGGACCACGGCACCCGCCTGGTCCTGCCGAGCGGCGGCCAACTGGTCCTCGCCGACGGCCAGACCTCGGTCGAGTTCCGCGACGTCGTCTACTTCGACCTCGCCCTCGACTACCGCAAGGCCACCCGGATCGCCCTGTCGGCGTCCCAGGACACCGCTCCCCAGACGCTCTCCGAGGCCATCGGCCTCTTCCAGGCGCTGGGCAAGGACGTCAGTGTCATCGGGGACTGCCCCGGCATGATCGTCGCCCGCACGGTGGCCCGGATAGTCGACCTCGCGCACGACGCGGTCGCCAAGGGCGTGGCCACCGAGGAGGACATCGACACCGCGATGCGCCTCGGTGTCAATTACCCGCTGGGCCCCTTCGAGTGGAGCCGCAGGCTCGGCACGAACTGGTCGTACGACGTCCTGGACGAACTGCACGTCCGCGATCCTTCCGGGCGCTACGCCCCGTCCCTGGCGCTCTACCGCCACGCGTACGCCAACGAGAAGCGGGAGGGCACCCAGTGACCACCGCCAAGCGGGACACGTACACCCCCGAGACGCTGCTCTCCGTCGCCGTCCAGGTCTTCAACGAACGCGGCTACGACGGCACCTCCATGGAGCACCTCTCCAAGGCGGCCGGCATCTCCAAGTCGTCGATCTACCACCACGTCGCGGGCAAGGAGGAGCTGCTGCGGCGCGCGGTGAGCCGGGCGCTGGACGGCCTCTTCGAGATCCTCGACGAGGAGCACGCGCGCGTGGGGCGCGCCGTGGAGCGCCTGGAGTACGTCGTACGGCGCATGGTCGAGGTGCTCACCTCGGAGCTGCCCTACGTGACGCTGCTGCTCAGGGTGCGCGGCAACACGGGCACCGAGCGGTGGGCGCTGGAGCGGCGCCGCGACTTCGACCACCGGGTCGCCGAACTCCTGAAGGCCGCGGCCGCGGACGGGGACGTGCGCGGCGACGTGGAGGTCCGGCTCGCCACCCGGCTGGTCTTCGGAATGATCAACTCACTCGTGGAGTGGTACCGCCCCGACGCGCGGGGCATGGGCGCGCGCGAAGTGGCCGACGCCGTGGTGGTGCTGGTCTTCGGAGGGCTCCGCCAGGAGTAGTGAGGCACCACACGGGCCCCGCGGTGCCGCGCTCCGCCAGGAGCCGTGAGGCCCGCCGACAGGCAGTGGGCAGGGGCCGGGGTCGCGCGGGCCGTGAGGCGCCGGCGCCCGGCGTTTCAGCCCTCCGGCTCCAGGTCCTCCTCCTCGAAGACGAGCAGCGTCCGGCTGCTGAGCACCTCCGGGATGGACTGGAGGCGGGTGAGGACCAGTTCGCGCAGCGCCCGGTTGTCCGGCGTGTGCACCAGGAGGAGCACGTCGAAGTCACCGCCCACCAGGGCGATGTGCGAGGCCCCGGGGAGCACCCTCAGCCGCTCCCGCACCGTGCGCCAGGAGTTCTGCACGATCTTGAGGGTGATGTACGCCGATGTGCCCTGCCCTGCGCGTTCGTGGTCGACGCGTGCCCCGAAGCCGCGGATCACGCCGTCCTCGATGAGGCGGTTGATCCGCGCGTAGGCGTTGGCCCGCGACACATGGACCCGTTCGGCCACGGAACGTATGGAGGCGCGGCCGTCCGCCTGGAGCATGTGAAGGATGTCCTGGTCGATCGCGTCGAGCGGACGGGCGGGCGGCGCGACGGGTCCGGCCTCCGGCGGCTCGGCCATTTGTTCAGGTGCCATGTCCCCCCGCCTCCCTACCATGGACGTACTGCATCCATCTCAGGCTGTGGAGAACCGTTTGTCCACAGCCTGGCGGCGCCTGTAGCCAAAATGTGCCGACGACCGAACAATCGGTAGGTGAGGCGCGTCACACCCGTGACGCGTCTGAAGCCGCTCCCACGAGGAGGTGCCGTCATGACGGTCATGGAGCAGCGAGGGGCCTACCGGCCCACGCCGCCGCCCGCCTGGCAGCCCCGCACCGACCCCGCGCCGCTGCTGCCCGACGCGCTGCCCCACCGCGTGCTCGGCACCGACGCGGCCGCGCAGGTCGATCCGGCCCTGCTGCGCCGTCTGCACACGGAGCTGGTGCGTGGCCGCCGCTACAACGTCCAGGCCACCGCCCTCACCAAGCAGGGCCGTCTCGCCGTTTACCCGTCCAGCACGGGGCAGGAGGCCTGCGAGGTCGCCGCCGCGCTCGTACTGGAGGAGCGCGACTGGCTCTTCCCCAGCTACCGGGACACCCTCGCCGCCGTCGCCCGGGGTCTCGACCCCGTCCAGGCACTCACTCTTCTGCGCGGCGACTGGCACACCGGCTACGACCCGCACGAGCACCGCGTCGCGCCCCTGAGCACCCCCCTCGCGACCCAGCTCCCGCATGCCGTGGGCCTCGCGCACGCCGCCCGCCTCAAGGGCGACGACGTGGTCGCGCTCGCCCTGGTCGGCGACGGCGGCACCAGTGAGGGCGACTTCCACGAAGCGCTGAACTTCGCCGCCGTGTGGCGGGCGCCGGTCGTCTTCCTCGTACAGAACAACGGATTCGCCATCTCCGTCCCGCTCGCCAAGCAGACCGCCGCCCCGTCACTGGCCCACAAGGCCGTCGGTTACGGGATGCCGGGCCGCCTGGTCGACGGGAACGACGCGGTCGCCGTGCACCAGGTTCTGAGCGAGGCCATCGCCCACGCGCGCGCGGGCGGCGGTCCCACCCTCGTCGAGGCCGTGACCTACCGCATCGACGCCCACACCAACGCCGACGACGCCACCCGCTACCGCGGCGACTCCGAGGTCGAGACCTGGCGCGGGCACGACCCCGTCACGCTGGTGGAGCGCGAGCTGACCGAGCGCGGTCTGCTCGACGAGGCCGCCCTTCAGGCGGTGCGCGACGACGCCGAGGCGATGGCCGCGGACCTGCGCGAGCGCATGAACCAGGACCCGGTGCTCGACCCCATGGATCTGTTCGCCCATGTATATGCCCGACCCACTCCTCAACTGCTTGAGCAGGAGAGCCAGTTGAGAGCGGAGCTGGACGCCGAGGCGGACGGCTCGCTCGGAGCGGGCCCGCACGGCCCGGAAGGAGCCGGGCGATGACGACCGTTGCCCTCAAGCCGGCCACCATGGCGCAGGCACTCGGACGCGCCCTGCGCGACGCCATGGCCGCCGACCCCGCCGTCCACGTCATGGGCGAGGACGTCGGCACCCTCGGCGGCGTCTTCCGCGTCACCGACGGGCTGGCCAAGGAGTTCGGCGACGACCGCTGCACGGACACCCCGCTCGCCGAGGCCGGCATCCTCGGCGCGGCGGTCGGCATGGCCATGTACGGTCTGCGGCCGGTCGTGGAGATGCAGTTCGACGCGTTTGCCTACCCGGCGTTCGAGCAACTGATCTCGCACGTGGCGAAGATGCGCAACCGCACGCGGGGCGCCATGCCGCTGCCCATCACGATCCGCGTCCCCTACGGCGGGGGCATCGGCGGCGTCGAGCACCACAGCGACTCCTCCGAGGCGTACTACATGGCGACCCCGGGCCTCCATGTGGTCATGCCCGCGACCGTCTCCGACGCCTACGGACTGCTGCGCGAGGCCATCGCCTCCGACGACCCCGTCGTCTTCCTGGAGCCCAAGAGGCTGTACTGGTCGAAGGATTCCTGGAACCCGGACGAGCCGCCGGCCGTTGAGCCGATAGGCCGCGCGGTGGTGCGGCGCTCGGGCCGGAGCGCCACGCTGATCACGTACGGGCCGTCCGTGCCCGTCTGCCTCGAAGCCGCCGAGGCGGCGCGGGCCGAGGGCTGGGACCTCGAAGTGGTCGACCTGCGCTCCCTGGTGCCGTTCGACGACGAGACGGTCGCGGCGTCGGTGCGGCGGACCGGACGAGCGGTCGTCGTGCACGAGTCGGGCGGGTTCGGCGGACCGGGCGGAGAGATCGCGGCCCGCGTCACGGAGCGCTGCTTCCACCACCTGGAGGCGCCGGTGCTGCGGGTCGCCGGGTTCGACATCCCGTATCCGCCGCCGATGCTGGAGCGGCACCACCTGCCCGGCGTCGACCGGATCCTGGACGCCGTCGGGCGTCTGCAATGGGAGGCGCAGAGCTGATGGCACAGGTGCTGGAGTTCAAGCTGCCCGACCTCGGGGAGGGACTCACCGAGGCGGAGATCGTCCGCTGGCTGGTGGAGGTCGGCGATGTCGTCGCCGTCGACCAGCTCGTCGTCGAGGTCGAGACGGCCAAGGCGATGGTGGAGGTCCCCTGCCCTTACGGCGGTGTGGTCACCGCCCGTTTCGGCGAGGAGGGCACGGAACTGCCCGTGGGGGCGCCGCTGCTGACCGTCGCCGTCGGCGCCCCGGCCGGGGCCGAGGACAGCGGGACCGACCAGGACGACCGGGCCGACGAGGGCTCCGGGAACGTGCTGGTGGGTTACGGCACGGGAGCTCCCCCGGCACGGCGCCGGAGGGTGCGCCCCTCCGGTGGCGTCATGGCCGGTGGCCGACGGACGGCCGGCCCGTCCGCGGGGACACCGTCGTCCCCGGCGGGCACGGGCACCTCGGCAGTCCGTCCCGAGCAAGGCCGTCCCGAGCCCAGCCGTCCCGAGCAGGACGGTCCCGACTCCGGTCGCCCCGAGCCCGTCGGCGCCCCGCAGCAGGATGAGGCAGGCCTGGCGCGGACCACCCGGAACGGCGTCGCCACGCGACGAGGTGACGGTCCCGTACCGGTCATCTCGCCCCTCGTGCGACGGCTCGCCCGGGAGAACGGCGTGGATCTGCGGGAGCTGGAGGGCTCCGGTCCCGAAGGGCTGATCCTGCGGGCCGACGTCGAGTACGCGCTGCGCGCCGCGGCGGCCGGCCGGCTGCGGTCGTCCGTCACCACCGAGCCGTATCCCGTTCCGGCGGCCGGTCCCGGCTCCGACGCGCTCGCCGCGGCATCCTCGTACGACCGCGCTCCGGCTGCGGCGACCTCGTACGCGGACATCGCGTCGGTCGTGCCCGGTGCGGCCGGTGTCTCCCGCGGGACCGGCCCGCAGGGAGTCCGTGTCCCGCTCCGGGGTGTCCGCGGTGCCGTCGCCGACAAGCTCTCGCGCAGCCGGCGCGAGATTCCCGACGCGACCTGCTGGGTGGACGCCGACGCGACCGAGCTCATGCAGGCACGCAGGGCGATGAACGCGGCGGGCGGGCCGAAGATCTCCCTGCTCGCCCTGCTGGCCCGGATCTGTACCGCGGCGCTGGCCCGGTTCCCCGAGCTCAACTCGACGGTCGACCTGGAGGCCCGCGAGATCGTCCGGCTCGACCAGGTGCACCTGGGCTTCGCGGCCCAGACCGAGCGCGGCCTCGTCGTCCCCGTCGTACGGGACGCGCACACACGGGACGCCGAGGGGCTGAGCGCGGAGTTCGGCCGGCTGACCGAGGCGGCCCGGACCGGGACACTGACGCCCGGGGACCTCACGGGCGGCACCTTCACTCTGAACAACTACGGGGTGTTCGGCGTCGACGGTTCCACGCCGATCATCAACCACCCCGAGGCGGCCATGCTCGGCGTCGGCCGCATCATCCCCAAGCCCTGGGTGCACCAGGGCGAGTTGGCGGTGCGCCAGGTCGTCCAGCTCTCGCTCGCCTTCGACCACCGGGTCTGCGACGGCGGTACGGCGGGTGGTTTCCTCCGGTACGTGGCGGACTGTGTGGAGCAGCCGGCGGTGCTGCTGCGAACCCTGTAGGTCCGGCGGTCCGGCCACCCCCGGTCCTCAGGCCGTGCCCTGGGGGTGGCGCTGATCCTTCGGGCGCCCATACTCGGGGGCATGACCGCGTACGAGCCCGAGGGCACGACCGGGCGATCGGGCAGCTCCGGCCCGCAGGGCACCCCCGGTGCCGATGCCGATGCCGGGTACGACGCCGTCGTGCTCGCGGGCGGTGCGGCCCGCCGGCTCGGCGGTGCGGACAAGCCCGGCGTGCGGGTGGGCGGCCGGGCGCTGCTGGATCGGGTGCTGGCCGCCTGCGCCGGGGCCACCCGCACGGTGGTCGTGGCCGAACCCAGGCCCACCGCACGCCCCGTGGAGTGGGCCCGTGAGAACCCGCCGGGCGGGGGCCCGCTCGCCGCGCTGGACGCCGGACTGCGGCACACCGCGGCTCCTCACGTCCTCGTGCTCTCGGCCGACCTTCCGTTCCTGGACGAGGGGACGGTACGGCGCCTGCTGGAGACTCTTCGCACGGGTGGCACTCAAGGGACCGTGCCCGCTCGGCCGGGCGGCACTCAAGGGACCGCGCCTGCTCGGCCGGGTGGCACCCTAGGGCCCGAGCCCGTTCCCGCGGGTGCCGTCGACAGGACCCCGGCCGCCGACGAAGGCGTCCGTCCGGATGCCGATGGGCTCGTCAGCAGCCCCGACGGGCCGGGCAGCAGCCCCGACGGGTCGGCCACCAGCCCCGACGGCGTCGACGGTGTTCTGCTCACCGACCCCGACGGGCGGGATCAGCCTCTCGTGGCGGTCTACCGCGCGGACGCGCTGCGCCGTGAGCTGGCCGTGCTCGCCGCCGCGCACGGGGAACTCGGCGGGCTGCCGCTACGACGGCTCGTCGCCGCCCTCGACCTCACTCGGATCACCGACCCCGTGGCGTCCTTCGACTGCGACACCTGGGACGACATCGCCGCCGCTAGAGCACGCATCAGGGAGCATGGGCACGTGCTGGATGAATGGATTTCCGCAGTCAAGGACGAGCTGGGCATCGACCTGGACGTCGACACCGGCGTTCTGCTCGACCTGGCCCGCGACGCCGCGCACGGCGTGGCCAGGCCGGCCGCCCCGCTGACCACGTTCCTCGTCGGTTACGCGGCCGGGCGGGCCGGCGGCGGCCCGGAGGCGGTCGCCGAGGCTGCCCGCAAGGCGGTGGCGCTCGCGCTCCGCTGGGCCGACGAGGACACCCCCGAAGCCGAAGCCGAAGCCGAAGCCGAACCGAGGACGACGGCCGACACCGCGTCGCCCGCCACCGCTCCTGCCCCAGGTGCCGAGCCCGCAACCGCTTCCGAGCCCGCAACCGCTTCCGAGCCCGCCACCGGCGCAGAGCCGGACGCCGGATGACCGCCGCCCGCTCCACCCGGGACAGCCAGGACGCCGACGACTTCGACGTCGAGGAGGCGCTCGCCCTGGTCAAGGGAGTCGGTGCCCGTCCGCCCGGCGAGCCCGGCCGGGCGGACGGCGCTGTCCCCGGACCTACGGGAACCGACATGGCAGCGGTCCCCGCACCCGACGCACCGGGCGAAGGCAAGGGCGGGCACGCCCATCACCGGGCCGTTCCCTGGGCCGAGGCCCGAGCCGTCGCCGAGCGGGCCGCCCGTTCCGTGCCCCGCCGCAGCCCCGTATCGGTCTCCCTCGACGCCTCGCTCGGCCTTGTCCTCGCCGCTCCTCTGACCGCGCTCACGGACCTTCCCTCCTTCGACACCTCCGCCATGGACGGCTGGGCGGTCGCCGGACCCGGGCCCTGGGAGGTGCGGGAGGACGGCGTGCTCGCCGGACACGCCGAGCCGGAACGGCTCGCCGACGGCGAAGCGGTCCGGATCGCCACCGGAGCGCGTGTTCCCCGGGACGCGACCGCTGTCCTGCGCAGTGAGCACGGCCGCCTCGACGACAAGGGGCGGCTGCACGCGGGCGGGGCGCAAGCCCCCGGCTCCACCCGGTCGAGGGGGACCCTGGTCGTCGCGCACGGGCAGGACATCCGCCCGCGTGGCCAGGAGTGCCGCAGCGGCGACCAGTTGCTGCCCCTCGGAGCGCTGGTCACGCCCGCCGTGCTGGGCCTCGCGGCGGCCGCCGGGTACGACACGCTCACGGTCGTCCCCCGCCCGCGCGCCGAAGTTCTGGTACTCGGCGACGAGTTGCTCACCGAGGGGCTGCCCCGGGAGGGCTTCATCCGGGACGCGCTCGGCCCCATGCTGCCGTCGTGGCTGCGGTCGCTCGGTGCCGAGGTCATCGCGGTGCGCCGACTCGGCGACGACGCCAAGGCGCTGCACAAGGCGATCACCGGTTCCCGGGCCGACCTGATCGTCACCACCGGCGGTACCGCGGGGGGCCCGGTCGATCATGTCCACCCCACGCTGCGCCGACTCGGCGCCGAACTCCTGGTGGACGGCGTCAAAGTGCGGCCGGGACACCCGATGCTGCTGGCCCGCACCCAGGAGAACCAACACCTCGTCGGTCTGCCCGGCAACCCCCTGGCCGCTGTCTCCGGACTGCTCACGCTCGCTGAGCCACTTCTGCGCACGCTGGCCGGACGGGCGGCTCCGGAGATGTACACGCTGCCCCTCAGGGACGCCGTGCAGGGGCACCCGTACGACACCCGGATCGTCCCCGTCTCGCTGCGCGGCGACCGTGCCGCGCCGCTGCACTACAACGGCCCGGCGATGTTGCGGGGCATCGCCGCCTCGGACGCGCTCGCGGTCGTACCGCCCGGTGGCGCGAGGGCCGGGCAGGAGCTGGACCTCATCGATCTGCCGTGGGCCAGCGCGGGGATCGACGCCTGCTTCGTCTGAGCCGGTCAAGGGCGGGAGCGGCACGAGACCGAACGGGGAGTGTTTCACGTGAAACCGCCGAGGACGCTCGGTGCGGTCCGCGGTGGTCCGCGGTGGTCCGCGGCGGTTCGCAGCGCTCCTCGGCGCTCCTCTCGGCTCCTCCGCGGTCCGCGATCCGCGGCGATGTCACCCAGTGGCTCGGACGGGAACGGTGCGGCCTGCTCAACGAGCGGGCGCCGCCTGTCTGATCGAGATCACACGGTCTCCGGCCTGGAGACTGGCGGCCTGTGGCTCGGTGTAGTCGAAGACGGTCTTTCGGCGCACGACGGCCACGACCAGATCCGTGCATTCCCGGGGTGACCGACCGACCTCGTCCACTGTCACGGGACGCTCCACGAGGTCGAGTCCGCTCCCGTAGGTCATCAGATTCTCCAGAGCGTCCGCGACATGGGGGTTGGCCATGCACACACCGAGGAGGCGCCCCGCGGAACTGGAACTGGTGACGACGGTGTCGGCGCCGCTCTGCTTCAGCAGCGGAACGTTCTCGTCCTCCCGCACCGCGGCGACGATGGTCGCGCGCTTGTTGAGCTGACGTGCGGTGAGGGTGACCAACGCGGCGGTGTCGTCGCGCTGCGGGGCGACGATCACCTGCGCGGCACTTTGCAGCTCGGCCTTTCGGAGGGTGTCCGAGCGGGTGGCATCTCCGAGCACGGACACCAGACCGTCGCCTCCCGCGGCCTCCACCGCCTTCCGCTCCGGGTCGACGACAACGATCCTGTCCTTGCGGATGCCCTGTCCCAGAAGCGTCTCGATGGCCTGCCGGCCCTTGGTGCCGTAGCCGACGACGACCACGTGATCGCGCATGCGGGAACGCCAGCGATGGACGCGCACCTGTTGGCGGGTGCGCTCGGTGAGCACTTCGAGCGTCGTTCCGACCAGGATGATCAGGAAGAGGACGCGCAGCGGTGTGATGACGAAGATGTTGATGAGCCGGGCCGTGTCGCTGACCGGGGTGATGTCCCCGTATCCGGTGGTGGAGAGGGTGACGGTCGCGTAGTAGGCGGCATCGAGGAAGTCGACGCTGCCGTCGGCGTTGTCGTTGTAGCCGGCACGGTCGAACCAGACCAGAAGCGTCGTGACGAGCAGGACCACCAGGGCCATGGCCAAGCGCCGTAGAACCTGTTGGAGCGGCGGCACGCTGCTCACGACGGGCATCGTGATGGAACGTCCGGCCTCGGCGTCGTCCAGGGCCTCGGCCCGTGACCGGTACCAGAGAGACCGGAGAATCGAGAACTTCCCGGTCTTGGAGCGCGGTTGCTTCTCGTCGTTCAACGTTTGTCCCCTGCGACGGTGATCCATCGAGTCGGCACCATGATGGCGGATCAAGTGCTGTCGGTGGCGCAGGGAGCCGACCGTCGGCATGCCCGACGCGGGAGCGGTGAATTCCCGGAGTCCTCGGGAACGCGCCGCGCAGACCGTGCCGGTCTCCTGTCTATTGTCCGACGGTGACCGCCCACCGAACGCGGGACGGAGCGGTCACGTTCACCGTGCCGTATCCGCGAGAACGCTTCAGGTCGATTTTGTTGAGCGTGCTGCTTACCTCTCCGTCCACGCACGTGAGCGGAAAACTGAGACCGAGTGGTTGGACGGAGACTTTCAGTGTTCCCTTGCCCTGGCAATTGACGAGAATCGAAAGAGGTCCGGCCTTGATTCCGCCGCGGATCTCCAGTTCCCGGTCGCCCTGGGCATTCGCGGCCTGTGCTTTCACCTTCCCCTCCACGAGGGCCGGAGCCTTCGTCACGCTCTCTCCGGGAACGTGCTCCGCACGGGCCGGCGCGGGCGAGGACGTACTACGGGGCGTCGGTGTACGGGAACGGGGCGCGGCGTCGTCCTGGCCGCCGGTGCAGCCGGAGAGTGCCATGACCGCCGCCAATAACGCGGTTGCCGTGGTTGCCGCGGAAATCTTCAGCTTTCCCATGGGTACCAGCCAGCCTTGAGAGGGGAGTGACTCACGACGGTGCGCTTCGGACGGGTCTCGTGTTCGCTGAGGCTCTTCCGGTGGCGACCGTATGTCGTGGGCATGGCGGTAGAGGGGATTCCGGTGATTTTCTGAGTCGGATTTGAGGTCGGCGATTTCCCCGGTCCTGAAGCCGGGACGCTTCAGGTACCCCGTACCGACGTGAGGTGTCGGGTATTTTCGAGAAAACGCTGGAGGCGGCCTTGAGGGATCACACCGTCGTTGTCGGCTTCGGAACGAAGGGGCGGTCGGCCGTCGAGGCCCTCCGTGCGACCGGGCTCAAGAAGGAGCAGGTCGTCGTCGTCGACCCGAGCTCCCGGGCGGTCGACGCGGCGACGGCCGAGGGGTACGCGGGTGTGATCGGGGACGCCACGCGCAGCGAGGTGCTGATGCGCGCCGAGGTGCACAAGGCGCGGCAGATCATCGTCGCCACCCAACGGGACGACACCGCGGTCCTGGTCATCCTGACGGCCCGGCAGCTCAATCGCGAGGCGAAGACCGTCGCCGCCGTCCGCGAGGAGGAGAACGCCCCGCTGCTCCGGCAGTCCGGTGCCGACGCGGTCATCACCAGCGCCAGCGCGGCCGGCCGGCTGCTCGGGCTCTCCGTGCTCAGCCCCGCCGCGGGCAGGGTGATGGAGGATCTGATCCATCAGGGCAGCGGGCTCGACATCGTCGAGCGGCCCGTCATGAAGGCCGAGGTGGGCCAGGGCGTCCGGGAGACCGTCGACCTGGTGGTGAGCGTCGTACGGGGACATCGCGTGCTCGGCTACGACGATCCGGACGTCGGCGCACTGCAGTTGACGGACCGGCTGATCACGATCGCGAGGGTCGCGAGGGACACGCGGGGTGTCCGGACGACGCGGGACGGCCGGCCCCTGCCGCAGGAGTAGGCGGCATCCGTCAGGGACGGCCCGGGCCCCTCTCAAGAGTGGCGCCCGTCGCATGCGCGCGACCACGTCGGCAGCGCCCGGTCGGCAGATTGTCACGAACCGGGCGTCACGCGACTCGGCGAAGCCTGGGCTTTCGCGGCCCGTCGACACGCATTTCAAAGCAACTCCCATACCTGACAGTGGAGTTGATGAGCGACTGCGGTGAACTGCGCCCGGAAGCAACGCATATACCGGCCAGTCAGCAGCATCCAAAACCAGACACACCCCCTCGGAAGCGCGGTCTTCTTCGACAAGTCGACGATGACCTACAGGACCCCGATCATCACCGTCCACAACGATGGCGACATCGACCTGCCCTTTGAGGCCACGGTGACGCCCACCGGCATCGAGGGACTGACGGCCACGCTGCAGCGTGTCGGCGGCAGCGCCGGCGACGGCCAGCCGCACGTTCCCGCGCAGGGCTACGTCCAGTACCAGGTCGTCCTCCCCGACGGCCACGAGTACGGCGACGGACACGCCCACGCCTTCGGAATCCACGAGCCCGACCGCCACGGTCACGGCGACCGCGACCGCCACCGCGACCGCCACGGCGACCGCGACCGCGACGGCGACCGCGACCGCGACCGCCACAGCCAGTTCCACGCCCGCGAAGAGCGCCAAGCTCGCCGTGGACGTCGCGGCCTCCTACTGGAACAAGAGCGACAGCGGCGACTTCCTCTACACCTACAAGAAGTCCCTCACGCTCAGCAGCTCCGCCTTCACGCCGCTCTCACCGGTCACGGCCACCAACTCCGGTGACGCCGACCTGGTGGTGACGGCGGAGGTGAGGCTGCCCGCCACGCTCACCGCGGCGGGTGTCACGGCTGAGGTCGTACGGACCGACAACGGCCCGGCCACGCTGAAGGCCGCCGCCAACCACAAAGGCGACAAGGCCGACTACGAGGTCCGGCTCACGGGTCCGAAGAACTACACGGTCTCGATGTCGGACGCGAAGCAGATCAGCCTCAGCTTCACCTTCGTCACCGCCTGATCCGGGCCCGGCACGGCGTGACGGCCGGCCGGTCGGCGGGGACCCGTCGGCCGGCCGTCACGGAAACGCGGACGGCCGGCCCCTGCCGCAGGAATGGGCGGCGTCTCCCAGGAGTAGCGTCCCTCTCATGTACGCGATCACGATTCCTGAACCTGGTGGGCCCGAGGCGCTGGTGTGGGACGAGGTCCCCGATCCGGTGCCGGCCGAGGGCGAAGTACTGGTCGAGGTGGTGGCCAGTGCCGTCAACCGTGCCGATCTGCTGCAGCGCCAGGGCATGTACAACCCGCCGCCCGGGGCTTCTCCCTATCCCGGACTCGAATGCTCGGGTCGCATCGTCGCGGTCGGTACGGGTGTCCTCGGCTGGGCGGTCGGCGACGAGGTGTGCGCGCTGCTCGCGGGCGGCGGATACGCCCAGAAGGTCGCCGTCCCGGCCGGGCAACTGCTGCCCGTGCCCGCGGGCCTGGACCTCAAGCAGGCGGCGGCGCTGCCCGAGGTGACGTGCACGGTCTGGTCGAACGTCTTCATGGTCGCCCATCTGCGCCCCGCCGAGACCCTGCTCGTGCACGGCGGCTCCAGCGGTATCGGCACCATGGCGATCCAGCTCGGGAAGGCCGTCGGCGCGAAGGTCGCGGTCACGGCGGGCACCAAGGCGAAGCTCGACCTCTGCGCGGAGCTGGGCGCGGACATCCTGATCAACTACCGCGAGCAGGACTTCGTCGAGGAGATCGAGCGGGCCACCGGCGGGGCGGGTGCCGACGTCATCCTGGACAACATGGGGGCCAAGTACCTGGACCGGAACGTGCGGGCCCTCGCCGTCAACGGACGGCTCGCCATCATCGGCATGCAGGGCGGCATCAAGGCGGAGCTGAACATCGCCACCCTCCTGAACAAGCGTGCCGCCGTCAGCGCGACCTCGCTGCGTGCCCGGCCGCTCAGCGAGAAGGCGGCGATCGTGGCGGCCGTACGCGAGCATGTGTGGCCGCTGATCGACGCCGGTCAGGTCCGTCCGGTCGTGGACCGTGAGCTGCCGATGAGCGACGCGGCGGAAGCGCACCGGGTGCTGGAGGAGAGCAGCCACATCGGAAAGGTGCTGCTGGTCGCTCCCTAGTTCCTGGTCCCTGGTCCCTGGTCCCTGGCTCCGTGGCCCCGCCCCCCGGTTCCTGGTCCCTGGCTCCGTGGCCCCGCCCCCCCCGGCTCCTGCCTCCTGGTTCCGGCCTACGGACTTCGGCTCCGGGCTTCGTCCGGGTGCCGTGACTGCCCGCGAGGCGGCACCTCAGGCGCGCCTGGCCCGCAGGGCCAGGAAGGCCAGCCCCAGGCCGAGGCCGATGAGGATCAGGCCGCTGCCCAGCGGCAGGAGCTCCAGGGCGGGCTCGGGCGGGGCGCCGGGGCCCACGACGCTCTGCTGGACGGGGACCGCGTCGCTCGGCGAGGGCTCGGGGGTGGCGGTCCCGGCGTCCGTGAGTCCGGCGTCGGTGTCGGCGGCGGGGGCCGTGTCCTGGAGGTCCGGGCTGTCGGGGCTGTCCGTGTCGTCCGAGGGGTCCGGATCCGGGCGGCCGGGGCGTACCCGTCCCTCGCCCGCATAGCTGCCCGCGCGGGAGGAGTCCGCCGTGGGAGTGGGCCGGGCGGGATCCGAGGCGGCGGGGCCGGCCGCGGTCGGGGAGGCGGTCCGTACGGCGGACGGGCCCGGCGCGGCGGCGTACGAGCGGGCCCCGGGGCCCGCGGGGGCGGCGCTCGCGAGCTGGCCGGCGCCGTTCAGCAGGGCGGCCGCCAGCAGTCCGGCCGTGGGCAGGGTGCGCAGCCATGGAGTCACGTCGGTGACCCCCTCCCGGAACGGTTCGCCAAGACGGGTGCCGTGATCGACGGAACCAGCCTCACATGACGCCGTGATCCCGGCATCTCGACAGAAAGTGACCCCATTCACGCACTTCAGGGGCGGTGGAGCCGCGTTCCGTGGCGAAGTGCGCCGTCGTTCGTGGTGGATCACCGTGTACGGGGGGCACCACCGTGATGGAGTACGTGGGTGCGAGAGAATGGCGGCATGGAGATGCCGAGGAACGAACGGTCGCCGGAGAACCCTCAGATCCTGGTTGTCGGCCAGGACGGAATGGCTCTCGGCGGCACCGGGGACGAGGACTCCCGCGAGATCCCGGTGACGGAGATGGTGGAACAGCCCGCCAAGGTGATGCGCATCGGCAGCATGATCAAGCAGCTGCTGGAGGAGGTGCGCGCCGCACCTCTGGACGAGGCCAGCCGGGTCCGGCTCAAGGAGATCCACGCCAGTTCCGTCAAGGAGCTGGAGGACGGTCTGGCCCCGGAGCTCGTGGAGGAACTGGAGCGGCTCTCCCTGCCCTTCACGGACGATCAGACCCCCAGCGACGCGGAACTGCGGATCGCGCAGGCCCAGTTGGTGGGGTGGCTGGAGGGACTCTTCCACGGGATCCAGACGACCCTGTTCGCCCAGCAGATGGCGGCCAGGGCCCAACTGGAGCAGATGCGCCGTGCGTTGCCGCCGGGTGTCGGCGGACTGGAGGGTGACGAGGACCCCCGCACGGGAGGCCGCTCGGGCGGACCGTACCTGTAACCACGCGGGTCACCGGGCCGGCGCGTCGTCGAAGGGCGCCTCGAAGGCCGCCCGGGGCCACCCCGTACGGAAGTCGTCAGAAGGTCACCCCGATCGGAACGGGCCCGGCACCCAAGTGCCGGGCCCGTTCCCGAATCCGCTGCCCGAATCCGCTGCCCGAATCCGCTGCCCGAATCCGCTGCCCGAGCCGCCGGAGTGTGCCCGGAGGGCTCCGGACGCTCAGGGACGGCTCAGGGACGATTCAGGAGGGGTTGCCCGTCGACACCTTGAGTTCGATGTCGGGCATCTGCTTGGGGTCGACATCCTCGCCGGCGGAGGGGAACTGGTCCATGATCGTGTCCTCGCCGTAGGTGTTCTCGTCCACGCGCGTGACCTTCATCTTCCAGCCGGCGGCCTGGAAGCAGGACTTCACCGAGGTGAGGTTCTTGAAGTGGAAGTCCGGGACCTGGATCTTGTCCGGGTCGTCGTACGACTCCTGAGGGTCCGTGCACTTCTCGGTGTCGATCGTCTTGGACGTGTCCGGATCCTTGTGCCCCGCGACCGCGGTGGGCGTCTTACTGGCGGTGCTGCCGCCGCCGCCCTTGTTGTCGTCGCCGCTCCCGGCGTTCAGGGTGAGCGCCGTGATCAGGCCGCCGATCGCGATGAGCGAGACCACGACCGCGCCGATCACGACCGCCTTGCTGCTCCTGCCGCCGCCCGGGCCGCCGGGGGTGGGCTGGGGCGTGAGGTTGTACGGCGGCGGGGTCGACGTGCCGTGCTGCGGGGAGTACGCGGAGGTCTGCGGCGGAGTCGGGTAACCGCCCTGCTGCGGGTAGCCGTAGGCGGGGGCCGGCGTGCCGTACGGGCCCGGCTGGTACGGCGTCTGCACGGGGCCGGGAGCCGGGGTGCCCTGGTCGACCGGCGGGAAGACGGCGGAGCCGACGCCCGAGCCGCTCGGCGTCGGGGCGCCGGGCACGATGTTCGGCGCGGCGGGCTGGAAGGACTGGGCCACCCGCAGGCACTCGTCCCGCATGATCTCGGCGCTCGGGAAGCGCTCGTTCGGGTTCTTCTTCAGCGCGCGGGCGATCAGCGCGTCCACCGCCGGGGGCAGCGAGCGGTTGACCGAGGAGGCCGCGACCGGCTCCTCCTGGACGTGCGCGTAGGCGATGGCCAGCGGGGAGTCCGCCTCGAACGGCAGCCGCCCGGTGACCAGTTGGAACAGCATGATGCCGACCGAGTAGAGGTCGGACCGGGCGTCCACGCCCCGGCCGAGGGCCTGCTCCGGGGAGAGGTACTGCGGGGTGCCGACGACCATGCCGGTCTGCGTCATGGAGGTGACGCCGGACTGCATGGCGCGGGCGATGCCGAAGTCCATGACCTTGACGACGTTGCGCTTGGTCATCATCACGTTGCCCGGCTTGATGTCCCGGTGGACCAGGCCCATCTCGTGGCTGATCTCCAGGGCCGCCAGCACGTCCGCGGTGATCTTCAGGGCCTTGTCGGCGGGCATGGCGCCGTACTGCTGGATGTCCGCGTCGAGGACCGAGCCGAGCGGCTTGCCCTCGATGTACTCCATGACGATGTACGGAGTCGTCATGCCGTCGAGGTCGTCCTCGCCGGTGTCGAACACCGAGACGATGTTCGTGTGCGTGAGCTTGGCGACCGACTGGGCCTCGCGGCGGAAGCGCTCGCGGAAGGCCTGCTCGCGGCCGAGCTCGGTGTGCAGTGTCTTGATCGCGACCTGGCGGTCGAGCACCGAGTCGTAGGCGAGATGCACCGAGGCCATACCGCCCTCGCCGAGCAGATCGCGCAACTGGTAGCGGCCGCCGGCGACCGCGCGCCCCGCGTACCGGCCCTGTGCGCCGTCCTGGCTCATCTTCTGCGTCCCCCGCGGCCGTGATCGATTGGCTTATTCCGGGCCAAGTCTGCCCGAGGGCACGGACACGTCAAGCTTGGTGCCCGTTCCGTGACCGTCTGAGAAAGAAGCGTCGCGGAAGCGTTACAGGTGGCGTACGGCCGGTACACGGGATTTGCACACACGGACCTCCGACGGGTTGGATGGCCGGTCCATCTCACGCTCATCTCGGACCGGCGCCCCGCGCGGAGCCTGTAGCGTGGCCCGACGGAGACCGTAACAACCACCGCGCAGACCGCGGGCAGAAACGACGGCGAGGACTGATGGCACAGCAGCAGCGCGCTCAGGGCCCGTCCGACCCCGAGGCGACTGGCGGCGGTATGTCAGATGCGCCGGAGTTGTGGGGTAACGGCGGGCTGGTCGGCGACGGCCGGTATCGGCTGACACACAGACTCGGCCGGGGCGGCATGGCCGAGGTGTTCGCCGCCGAGGACGTACGCCTGGGGCGGACCGTGGCGGTCAAGCTGCTCCGTTCCGACCTGGCCGAGGACCCCGTGTCCAAGGCGCGTTTCACACGCGAGGCACAGTCGGTCGCGGGGCTCAACCACCACGCGGTCGTCGCGGTGTACGACTCCGGCGAGGACGTGGTCGGACACGGTGTCGTCCCGTACATCGTGATGGAGATCGTCGAGGGTCACACGATCCGCGATCTGCTGATCAACGCCGAGGCCCCGGGGCCCGAGCAGGCGCTGATCATCGTCTCCGGTGTCCTGGAGGCGCTCGCCTACTCGCATCAGCACGGCATCGTGCACCGTGACATCAAGCCCGCGAACGTGATCATCACGGAGACCGGCGCGGTCAAGGTGATGGACTTCGGTATCGCGCGTGCCCTGCACGGCGCCCAGTCGACGATGACCCAGACCGGCATGGTCATGGGCACCCCGCAGTACCTCTCCCCGGAGCAGGCGCTCGGCAAGGCAGTCGACCACCGCTCCGACCTGTACGCGACCGGCTGTCTGCTCTACGAACTCCTCGCGCTGCGGCCCCCGTTCACCGGGGAGACGCCGCTCTCGGTGGTCTACCAGCACGTCCAGGACATCCCGGTGCCCCCGTCCGAGGTCGCCGGCGGGGCGCCGCCGGAGCTCGACGGGCTCGTCATGCGCGCCCTCGCGAAGGACCCGGACGACCGGTTCCAGACCGCCGAGGAGATGCGCGGCCTCGTCCAGTACGGGCTGCAGATGCTGTACGACCAGGGCAGTCACACCGGCACCTGGAACACCGGCCCGGTCACCATGCACGAGGGACTGCACACCCCGTCGTCCGGCTTCGCCGGCACGGCCGCGCTGCCGCACCCCGGTGACTACGGCACCACGCAGATCCCGGCGCCGCTCATCCCGCCCCATCGGGGAGGCGGTGACGACGGCGGCTTCGAGGGGCACGGCAACCGCGGCGGCGGCCGCGGCAAGCTGTGGATCCTCGCGGTGTTCGCCATGATCGCCATCGCGGCGGGTGTCGCGCTGGCGCTCAATACCACCGGCAACGGCGGGGACGCGGGGACCGGCACCACGCATTCGCCGACGGCCACGCACTCCAGCAAGACCGACAAGCCCAGCGACCAGTCCACGGACCAGCCGACGGACCAGTCCACGGACGACACCTCGGACGACTCGACCAACACCGGCGGCGGCTCGCACTACACCCCGTCGTACCGGCCGACCCAGAGTGCCACCACCGAGGCGCCCACGGACCAGCCGACGGACGAGCCGACGAAGTCGGCGCCGACCACGGCGGACCCGACGGGCGATCCGGCCTCGCCGACCGACGAGCCGACGGAGAGCGACCCGGCGGCCGGCACCGAGTCCCCCGGCGTGGGGCCGCTGGACTGAGCGGCCCTCACCGGCCCGGGTCCGGACGGATCGGGGAGCGGCAGACCTTCCACGCGCGCGTGAGTCCCGGACGGGATTCACGCGCGCGTGGCGTTGTGCGTGGCGGCGCGAGGCGCCGCGCGTCCGGCGGGAAGAGCCGGACGCGCCCGCGGAACGAAGAGGCGCCCGCGGAACGAAGAAGTGCCGGCGGTCCGAAGAGGCGCCATGAGGCGCCATGAGCTCCGGAACGTTCCATGGCGCCGCTCAGTGGCGCCGCTCAGTGGTGCTGCTGTTGTTCCGCCTGGATGCGTGCCACATAGGCCGCCGCCTGCGACCGGCGTTGCATTCCGAGTTTGGACAACAGGCTCGACACGTAATTCTTGATCGTTTTCTCGGCGAGGTGCAGTCGCTCTCCGATCAGGCGATTGGTGAGTCCCTCGCCGATCAGATCGAGGATTCTGCGTTCCTGGTCGGTGAGACGGGCGAGCCGGTCGTCGTCCTTCGCGCCGCCGCCGTCCCGCAGCCGTTCCAGGACACGCGCGGTGGCCACCGGGTCGAGGAGCGACTTTCCGGCCGCGACATCCCGTACGGCCGCCAGCAGCTCGTTTCCGCGGATGGCCTTGAGGACATAGCCCGACGCGCCGGCCATGATCGCGTCGAACAGGGCCTCGTCGTCGGCGTAGGAGGTCAGCATCAGGCATTTGATGTCCTCGTTCGAGGAGCGGATCTCGCGGCAGACCTCCACACCGCTGCCGTCCGGGAGGCGCACGTCCAGGACGGCCACGTCCGGGCGGGTGGCCGGGATCCTGACCAGGGCGTCGGCCGCCGTGCCGGCCTCTCCCACGACTTCCATGTCGTCCTCGACCGAGAGCATCTCGTGCACTCCGCGCCGGACCACTTCGTGGTCATCGAGGAGGAATACGGTGATTGTCCCGTTTTCGCGCACGCTGTCAGTCTCACACACGATCATGGGCATTGCCCCAGGTGAACTCTTCCCGAGCCCGGGGTGGCCGGGATAACGTGCCGGTGTTCCGGCCCCCTGCAAGGCTGTAACCAGTGCTGTGACCAGCGACTGTTCCCGACCTGCTCGACCAAGTAGGAAATCCACGTATCCAAGTACTTGGATTTCCTATCAAAATCGCAGGTCAGGAGGGGTTTCACAGAATTGTGAAGCACTGGGTAACGTGACTGTTGCAGGGCGCTCGCCGGGGCACCTGTCACGCCTGTTCCCGGCCGAGTGGCACCCACCCCGTGCACGGGTGCCGGAACAGGCGAGCCGCTCCCCCGAGCTCAAACCGCGAGCGAGGGGGACCCCAGCCTTCCGGCAACCCCGGGGGCCGGACCGACGGAGGAGCACACGTGACCGTGGAGAGCACTGCCGCGCGCAAGCCGCGACGCAGCGCCGGTACGAAGAGCGCCGCGAGCGCCAGTACGACCGGTACCAAGAGCGCCGCGAGCAGGAGCACCGGCGCGGCCGCCAAGGCGTCGCCGGGCGCGACGGCCGGCGAGCCGGAGCTCGTTCAGCTGCTGACCCCGGAAGGCAAGCGGGTCAAGGACGCCACCTACGACCCGTACGTCGCCGACATCACCCCCGAGGAGCTGCGCGGCCTGTACCGGGACATGGTCCTGAGCCGCCGCTTCGACGCGGAGGCCACCTCCCTCCAGCGCCAGGGCGAGCTGGGCCTGTGGGCCTCGATGCTCGGCCAGGAGGCCGCCCAGATCGGCTCGGGCCGGGCCACCCGCGACGACGACTACGTCTTCCCGACCTACCGCGAGCACGGCGTCGCCTGGTGCCGCGGCGTCGACCCGACCAACCTGCTCGGCATGTTCCGGGGTGTGAACAACGGCGGCTGGGACCCGAACGGCAACAACTTCCACCTGTACACGATCGTCATCGGCTCGCAGACGCTGCACGCCACCGGCTATGCCATGGGCATCGCCAAGGACGGCGCCGACTCGGCCGTGATCGCGTACTTCGGTGACGGCGCCTCCAGCCAGGGCGACGTCCTCGAAGCCTTCAACTTCGGGGCGGTCTACAACGCTCCCGTGGTGTTCTTCTGCCAGAACAACCAGTGGGCGATCTCCGAGCCGACCGAGCGCCAGATGCGCGTGCCGCTGTACCAGCGCGCGCAGGGCTTCGGCTTCCCCGGCGTCCGCGTGGACGGCAACGACGTGCTCGCCAGCCTCGCGGTGACCCGCTGGGCGCTGGAGCGGGCCCGCAACGGCGAGGGCCCCACCCTGGTGGAGGCGTACACCTACCGCATGGGCGCGCACACCACCTCCGACGACCCGACGAAGTACCGGGCCGACGAGGAGCGCGAGGCGTGGGAGGCGAAGGACCCGATCCTGCGCCTGCGCGCCTACCTGGAGTCCGCGAAGTACGCCGACGACGCGTTCTTCGCGGAACTCGAGACCGAGAGCGAAGCGTTGGGCAAGCGGGTGCGCGAAGTCGTACGGGCCATGCCTGACCCGGACAAGTTCGCCATCTTCGAGAACGTGTACGCGGACGGGCACGCGCTCGTCGACGAGGAGCGCGCCCAGTTCGCCGCCTACCAGGCGTCGTTCGCGGACGCAGGGGAGGGCAAGTAGCCATGGCGACCGAAAAGATGGCGCTGGCCAAGGCGATCAACGAATCGCTGCGCACGGCCCTCGACGCCGACCCCAAGGTCCTCATCATGGGCGAGGACGTCGGCAAGCTCGGCGGTGTCTTCCGGGTCACCGACGGGCTCCAGAAGGACTTCGGCGAGGAGCGGGTCATCGACACCCCGCTCGCCGAGTCGGGCATCGTCGGCACCGCGATCGGTCTGGCCCTGCGCGGCTACCGCCCGGTCGTGGAGATCCAGTTCGACGGATTCGTCTTCCCGGCGTACGACCAGATCGTCACCCAGCTCGCGAAGATGCACGCGCGGGCGCTGGGCAAGATCAAGCTCCCCGTCGTCATCCGCATCCCGTACGGCGGCGGCATCGGCGCGGTCGAGCACCACTCGGAGTCCCCGGAGGCGCTCTTCGCGCACGTGGCGGGCCTGAAGGTGGTCTCCCCGTCGAACGCGGGCGACGCCTACTGGATGATGCAGCAGGCCATCCAGAGCGACGACCCGGTGATCTTCTTCGAGCCCAAGCGGCGCTACTGGGACAAGGCCGAGGTCGACAAGGAGGCCATCCCCGGTCCGCTGCACAAGGCGCGGGTGGCCCGCGAGGGCGCCGACCTCACCCTGGTCGCGTACGGCCCGATGGTGAAGGTCTGCCTGGAGGCCGCCGCGGCCGCCCAGGAGGAGGGCAAGTCGATCGAGGTCCTGGACCTGCGCTCGATGTCGCCGATCGACTTCGACTCCATCCAGGCCTCGGTCGAGAAGACCCGCCGTCTGGTCGTGGTGCACGAGGCCCCGGTGTTCCTCGGGACGGGCGCGGAGATCGCGGCCCGGATCACCGAGCGGTGCTTCTACCACCTGGAGGCGCCCGTCCTGCGGGTGGGCGGCTACCACGCCCCGTATCCGCCGGCCCGCCTGGAGGACGAATACCTTCCGGGCCTGGACCGCGTGCTCGACGCCGTCGACCGCTCGCTGGCGTACTGAGGAGAGAGTCGTGACGACGATGACTGAGAACGCGTCGGGACTCCGCGAGTTCAAGATGCCCGACGTGGGCGAGGGACTCACCGAGGCGGAGATCCTCAAGTGGTACGTCCAGCCCGGTGACAAGGTCACCGACGGCCAGGTGGTCTGCGAGGTCGAGACCGCCAAGGCCGCGGTCGAACTGCCGATCCCGTTCACCGGAGTGGTGGCCGAACTCCGCTTCCCCGAGGGCACGACGGTGGACGTCGGCCAGGTGATCATCGCGGTGGACGTGTCCGGTGGCGCCGCGCCCGCGCAGGCGGCTCCGGCCGCCGGGCAGGCACCCGCCGCACCCGCCGTACCCGCCGCTCCGGTGGCGGAGCCGGCCCCCGCCGAGGAGGCCAAGCCCGAGGGCCGCACGCCGGTCCTCGTCGGGTACGGCGTGGCGGAGTCCTCCACCAAGCGGCGCCCCCGCAAGGGTGCCGAGGTGCCGGCGCAGCAGAGCGAGACGCTCTACGCGGCCACCGCCATCCAGGGCGAGCTCAACGGCCACGGTCCCGCGGGCGGGCAGCGGCCCCTCGCCAAGCCCCCGGTCCGCAAGCTCGCCAAGGACCTCGGGGTCGACCTCACGACGGTCACCCCGTCGGGCCCCGACGGCATCATCACGCGGGAGGACGTGCACGCGGCGGCGGCCCCGGCGCAGGCACCCGCACCGGCCGCCGCCCCGGCCCCGGCTCCGCAGGCCCCGGCCCCCGTGCAGCCGCAGGTCCCGGCCCCGGCCGCGTCGTACGACGGCGCGCGGGAGACCCGGATCCCGGTCAAGGGTGTCCGCAAGGCGATCGCCACCGCGATGGTGGGCTCGGCGTTCACCGCGCCGCACGTCACCGAGTTCGTGACGCTCGACGTGACGCGCACGATGCGGCTGGTCGAGGAGCTCAAGCAGGACAAGGACATGCAGGGGCTGCGGGTCAACCCGCTGCTGCTGGTCGCCAAGGCACTGCTGGTCGCGATCAAGCGCAACCCCGGTGTCAACGCGTCCTGGGACGAGGCGAACCAGGAGATCGTCCAGAAGCACTACGTGAATCTGGGCATCGCCGCCGCCACCCCCCGCGGCCTGATCGTGCCGAACATCAAGGACGCCCACACCAAGACCCTGCCGCAACTGGCCGAGTCGCTGGGCGAACTGGTGGCCACGGCCCGCGACGGCAGGACCTCACCCGCCGCGATGCAGGGCGGCACCGTGACGATCACCAACGTCGGTGTCTTCGGCGTCGACACGGGCACGCCGATCCTCAACCCCGGCGAGTCCGCGATCCTCGCGGTGGGTGCGATCAAGCTCCAGCCCTGGGTCCACAAGGGCAAGGTCAAGCCCCGCCAGGTCACCACGCTGGCGCTCTCCTTCGACCACCGTCTGGTCGACGGCGAGCTCGGCTCCCGGGTCCTCGCCGACACGGCGGCCGTCCTGGAGCAGCCCAAGCGGCTGATCACCTGGGCGTGAACCGGCCGGCCGGAAGGACGCGAGTCCCGCCGGCCGCCCGGAAGTGATTCCGTATACGCCGAGGGCGCCTCTTCCCGTACGCAGGGGAGGAGGCGCCCTCGGCGTGGTCGAGCCGGGCTTCCGGTCGGCCCGCGACACGAGAGGGGCCCGCCGCGCACCGCGCGGCGGGCCCCTCTTTTTTGTTCGCGCGTCTTACCGGGCGAACGCGTAGTTCATGAGCTTCTTCGCGTCCGACGTACGGACGGTGACCGACGTGGAGGCGAGCACCGTGCCGATGACCGTCTTGCCGTTACGCGTGGCGGCGAAGACGAGGCAGTACTTCGCCTCGGGGCCCGAACCGGTCTTGATGCCGATCGTGCCGCTGTAGCCGGTCAGCAGTGGCTTGTTGGTGTTCTCCCACGTGTAGTAGCGGTAGCCGCCACTCGCGGTCGTCACCTTCTGCTTCGTGGAGACTGTCTTAACGATCGTCTTGAACGTGGAGCTCTTCATGGCGCTGCTGGCGAGCTTCGTCAGGTCGCGCGGCGTCGAGTAGTTGTTGCCATGGCCGACGCCGTCGAACGAGTCGAACTTGGAGTGCGTCATGCCGAGGCTGTGCGCGGTGGTGTTCATCTTGCCGATGAACGACTTCACGCGGGCGGCGCGCGTCGTGCCCGAGCCGAACTTGTCGGCGAGCGCGTAGGCGGCGTCGCAGCCGGACGGCAGCATCAGACCGTAGAGAAGCTGACGGACGGTGACCTTGTCACCGACGATCAGGTTGGCCGAGGAGAGGTATCCATTGTCGACGATGTAGTTGCTGTACGCGCTCGAGACCGTGACCTTGGCGTCCAGGTTCAGGTTCGGCTGGGACAGCACCACCTTGGCCGTAAGGATCTTCGTGGTGGAGCCGGTGGACAGCGGGGTGTCCGCCTTCTTGGTGTACAGGCTCGTACCGGTGCTGTTGTTCATGACGTAGCCGCCCTTGGCGGCGATCGTGGGCGTGGCGACCGCGCCCGCGGGCGCGGCGCCGAAGGCTCCGGCTGCCAGCACGGCGCCGGTCGTGAAGGTCACAGCGGCGGCCCTGCGGAAACGTGTGCCCTTAATGCCGGTAATCAAAATGAAAGCTCCGTATACGCGATATGCCCCTGGGAGAACGGCACATGGCAGTGCCGTCTCACGTTCGGACTCGCGAGGCGGGCAAAGGGATGTACGGCGAACGAGTGGAAAATATGTGACCTGGGTTACAGCCAGGGGCAGTTGGGGTCCGCATGCTGAAATGCCTCCGGGCATGCGTACGTGTTGTATCTATGATGTGCGCATGCCTTCAGCCCCGCCCGCGCCGATGCGGCCTCCCGTGAAGCAGCCGCCCGCCGCGGACCGCGTCTACGCGCACGTCAAACAGGGTGTCCTGGAGCGCCGTTACGAGGGCGGAGCCCTGTTGACGGAGGGCGAACTCGCCGACGCGGTGGGCGTATCGCGCACCCCCGTCCGGGAGGCGCTGCTCCGGCTGGAGGCCGAGGGGCTGATCAGGCTCTACCCGAAGAAGGGCGCGCTCGTCCTGCCCGTCTCCGCCCAGGAGATCGCGGACGTGGTCGAGACCCGCCAGCTCGTCGAGGAGCACGCCGCGCGCAAGGCCGTACCGGCGTCGCCCCGGCTCATAGCCCGCCTCGAAGAACTCCTCGCCCAGCAGAAGGAGCAGGCCGCCGCCGGGGATCTGGCCGCCGCCGCCGTCACCGACCGCTGCTTCCACGCCGAGATCGTCCGCAGCGGCGGCAACGAGATCCTCTCCCGGCTCTACGACCAGCTCCGCGACCGGCAGTTGAGGATGGGGGTCGCCGTGATGCACGCCCACCCGGACCGGATCACCAAGACGCTCGTCGAGCACGAGCAGATCCTCCAGGCACTGCGCTCCGGTGACGCCGACGCGGTCGTCGCTCTCATCCACGGACACGTGAGCTGGTTCTCCAACCTGGCGCGGGGCGAGGTCCGATGAGCTCCTCGGCCACGCTGCCCGGCGATCCGCCCGGCGGCCGGCGCGCGATCGCCGTCTGGGGAATCGGCGTCTCGGTCTACTTCGTCGCGGTCATCTTCCGTACGTCACTGGGGGTGGCCGGACTCGACGCCGCGAACCGTTTCCACGTCGGCGCCTCGGCCCTGTCGACCTTCTCCATCCTCCAGCTCCTCGTGTACGCGGGCATGCAGATACCGGTCGGACTGCTGGTCGACCGGCTCGGCACCAAGAAGGTGCTGACCATCGGCGTGCTGCTGTTCACCGCGGGCCAACTGGGCTTCGCCTTCTCCTCGTCGTACGGCATGGCGCTCGCCTCGCGCGCCCTGCTGGGCTGCGGTGACGCGATGACGTTCATCAGCGTCCTGCGGCTCGGCACCCGCTGGTTCCCCGCCCGACGCGGGCCGATGGTCGCGCAGTTCGCGGGGCTGGCCGGGATGGCGGGCAACCTCGTCTCGACGCTGGTGATCGCGCGGTTGCTGCACGGGCTGGGCTGGACACAGGCGTTCGCCGGCAGCGCCGGTGCCGGTGTGCTCGTCCTCGTCCTCCTGCTGCTGTTCCTGAAGGACCATCCCGAGGGACACGAGCCGGAGCCGTTCCCGCACCGCGGCGCCGCCTACGTCCGCCGGCAGATCGCCGCGTCCTGGCGGGAACCCGGCACCCGGCTCGGTCTGTGGGTGCACTTCACCACGCAGTTCCCGGCGATGGTGTTCCTGCTGCTGTGGGGGATGCCGTTCCTCGTCCAGGCGCAGGGTCTCTCGCGGGCCACGGCCGGAGAACTGCTGACGCTCGTCGTCCTGTCCAACATGGTCGTCGGGCTGGTCTACGGGCAGATCGTCGCCCGGCACCACACCGCGCGGCTGCCGCTGGCGCTGGGCACGGTCGCGGCGACGGCCGTCGTGTGGGCGGGCGTGCTGGTGTACCCCGGTGAGCACGCGCCGATGTGGGTGCTCATCGTGCTGTGCACCGTGCTCGGGGCCTGCGGTCCCGCCTCGATGCTCGGCTTCGACTTCGCCCGGCCGGCGAATCCGCCGGAGCGTCAGGGGACCGCGTCCGGGATCACCAACATGGGTGGTTTCGTCGCCTCGATGACGACGCTGCTGGCCATCGGTGTCCTGCTGGACGCCACCGACGACAACTACCGGATCGCCTTCGCCGCCGTGTTCGTGCTCCAGGCGATCGGGCTGAGCCAGATCTTCCGGCTGCGGAAGCAGGCGGCCCGCCGGGAGCGGGAGCGGCTGGTGGCCAGCCGGGTGGAAACGGTGCACGTACCGGCGTGACCGCCGGGGCATGCCGTCCGCCGCCACCGGCCACCGGCGGCCGTCCCGGCCCGGGCGTTCGCCGACCGTACGGAGCCAGAGCCCCTGCGCCCCGAGCGCCGGGGCGGCCGGACCGCCCGCGCCGGGGCCGCGCACAGGACGGGCCCCGTGCACGGGACGTTCCCGGACACGGGAACGGCGGAGTGAGACGGGGGGCGAGGTACCGCCGCCCCGCCCGCCCCGGTTACGGCGTGACGGTGAAGTTGCGCAGGATCGCCGCCGTCAGTTCCGGGTCGCCCTCGGTCTTGATGCGGTCGGCCACGGCGTCCGGGTGGACCCGGCCGCAGGCGAGCCGGACGAAGGTCTCCCAGTCGAGGACGAGGCTCGCGGCGGGACCGAGCGAGGGGGCGCCGTCTATCGATCCACGCCCGTCGGCGTCGATACGGACGGTACGGAGGAACTCGACGGGGCCGTGCACGTCGAAGACGACCGCCGAGTTCGCCGGCGCGCCCGCGTCCTTGGCGACGACCTTCGGCAGGGCGGCCAGCAGATCGTCCCGCACGATCTGCGAACCGGGGGAGTCGAGGTTCCCCGGCCGGCCCAGCGTGTACCGCAGGTCCTGCTCGTGCACCCAGACGTCGAACGCGCGGTTGCGCATCGCCTGTTCGAGGGTGACCTCGGTGCCGAGGGGGCCGCGTACCTTGGCGTCGGGCTGCCGCGACTCGTTCCGCAACTGACGGTTGCGGCGGATGACCGTGTACTCCAGCTCGGAGGTCATCTCCGGCGCCGTGTGGTGGCGGCGCACGTCGACCTGCATCTCCATGTAACGCTGGTGTTCGTTCGTCACGTGGTAGAGGTCGCGGGGGAGCGTGTGGATCGGCCGGGGATCGCCGAGCATCTCGCAGTCCAGCCCGATGACATGCGAGACGATGTCGCGGACCGACCAGCCGGGACACGGAGTCCGCCGGTTCCACTCGCCCTCCACAAGCGGCTGCACCAGCTCGGATATCGCTTCGATCGAGTGGGCCCAGGCGTCGGCGTAGGACTGAAGACTCGGATGCAGACTCACGGAACGGGACCCCTCGGGCGGTTGGACGCGGGCAGTGCACAGGCAGCGGGTGTCTTGGGACGCTAAGTTACGCTGCTGTGAGGCACCCCGGCAGTGCTTTCGTGTGACGATCGTAGGCCCGTATCGACGGCTCGAATGCCAGGACGGTGGTAGTGTGCGCGCCTCGCTCCTCCAGATCGACGTAAATGATGACGAATCGGTCGCATCCCGCAGACACCGGGTGGCGGATCTGGTACGGGATCAGGCCGGAGTCGATCTCGTCGTGCTGCCCGAGCTGTGGACCACCGGCGCGTTCGCCTACGAGGAGTTCGGGGCGGCGGCCGAACCGCTGGACGGGCCCACCCACCAGGCGATGAGCAAGGCGGCGAGCGACGCGGGCGTGTGGCTGCACGCGGGCTCGATCCCCGAGCGCGCCCCGACCGGGACCGGTTCCGGACCGTCGACCGTGTCCGGCTCCACCCCCGACGCGCCCCTCTACAACACCTCCCTCGTCTACTCCCCCGTCGGTGAACTCGTCGCCGCCTACCGCAAGATCCACCGCTTCGGCTTCGACAAGGGCGAGGCCGTGCTGATGGGCGCGGGCACGGAACTGGTCACGGTGCGGCTGCCGGAGACCGTCGTCGGCGTGGCCACCTGCTACGACCTCCGGTTCCCCGAACTCTTCCGCGGGCTCGTCGACGCGGGGGCGCAGACCTTCGTCGTCCCGGCCGGCTGGCCCGAGCGGCGCCGCTCCCACTGGACCCTGCTCGCGCGGGCGCGCGCCGTCGAGAACCAGGCGTACGTCCTCGCCTGCGGAACGGCCGGTACGCACGCGGGAGTTCCCCAGGCCGGTCACTCGATCGTGGTCGACCCGTGGGGTGAGGTCCTCGCCGAGGCCGGCTCGGGCGAGGAGGTCCTCACGGTGGACCTCGACCCCGCGAAGGTCACGACGACACGGGAGCAGTTCCCGGCCCTGAAGGACCGGCTCCTGGGCCTGGAGACCCCCCGCCGCTGACCGGCGGCGGGGCCGCGCCGCCCGCGGCCGGTGTCCCCGGCCGGGTCAGCCGTCCCCCCGTTCCTTCTCCGCCAGATGGATCACGCACACCGCCACCGCGATCAGCAGTGCCTGGTCGGCGTCCTCCCGTACGACATCGACTCCGTAGGTGTCGCGCAGGTGGAGCCAGCGGCGGGAGATCTGGGCGAGGAGTTCGTTGTCGTAGTCGATGGCGAACTCGCGGTCGAGGATCTTGCCGCTGACGTCGAGTTCGGTGCCGTCGACCAGGGACACCCGATAGTGGTTGCGGAGCAGGGACAGCCGCTTGCGCTTGATGGTCGCGAGCGGGGAGCCGTCCCGCTCGATGATCATCGTGTCGCGCAGCGCGAGCATCTTCTGGTGGATGTCGATCAGGACGCGTCCGCGGATGTCCTTCAGCTCGAAGGTGTCCCGCATCCGCATGGCCTTGCCGTCGACGAGGAAGACCTTGTTCCCGTGGTCGTCCTCGATCCAGTAGTCGTCACCGAAGCCGAGCAGTCGGTCGCGTACGAGGTATCTCATGCCGTCACCGGTTCCCCGGTGAGCGCTCCGAAACGCCGCCGGTAGGCCGACGGGCTGAGTCCGGTGGCCCGGCGCACCCGTTCGCGCAGGTTCGCGGCGGACCCGAGCCCACTGCGGTCCGCGACCACGTCGAGCCTGACTTCGCCGCGCTCGATGAGCCGGCAGGCGAGGGCCACCCGCTGGGCCGTCAGCCACGCCCCCGTCCGACGCGTTCGTACCCCGGGTGACGCCCGCGCGGAGGCCACCGGCCGACGGGGCGCCCGTTTCGGGTGGCACCCTTGATCCATGAACGACTCCGCCCGGGCGGCCGCCTCGACGCCCGCCCGTCGCCGTGCCCGTGTCCGTGCCCCCGAGCTGATCGGCAAGGGCGGCTGGCTGAACACGGGGGACGAGCAGTACACCCTCGCCGACCTGCGAGGCCGCATCGTTCTGCTCGATTTTTGGACCTTCTGCTGCATCAACTGTCTGCACGTCCTGGACGAGCTGCGGGAGCTGGAGGAGAAGCACCGGGACACCGTGGTGATCATCGGGGTGCACTCGCCGAAGTTCGCGCACGAGGCGGAGCATCAGGCGGTCGTCGACGCCGTGGAGCGGTACGGGGTGGAGCACCCCGTGCTCGACGATCCGGAGCTCGCGACCTGGAAGCAGTACGCGGTACGGGCCTGGCCGACGCTCGTGGTGATCGACCCCGAGGGGTACGTCGTCGCCCAGCACGCCGGTGAGGGGCATGCCCACGCCATCGAGCGGCTGGTGGCGGAGCTGGAGGCCGAGCACGCGGCCAAGGGCACCCTGCGCCGGGGCGACGGGCCGTACGTGGCGCCCGAGCCCGAGCCGACCGTGCTGCGCTTCCCGGGCAAGGCGCTCGCCCTGCCGAACGGAAATCTGCTGGTCAGCGACACGACCCGGCATCAGCTGGTGGAGCTCGCGGAGGACGCCGAGACCGTCGTACGGCGTATCGGCTCCGGCGTGCGGGGCTTCGTGGACGGCGGTGCGAACGCGGCGGGGTTCAGCGAGCCGCAGGGGCTCGCGCTGCTCGACGAGGGCGCTGTCGTCGTCGCGGACACCGTGAACCACGCGCTGCGCCGGGTCGATCTCGCGACCGGCGCCGTCAGCACGCTCGCGGGCACCGGCCGCCAGTGGTGGCAGGGGTCGCCGACGTCGGGACCGGCGCGCGAGGTCGATCTGTCCTCGCCGTGGGACGTGGCCCTGTTCGGCGGGAAGGTCTGGATCGCGATGGCCGGTGTGCACCAACTGTGGGCGTACGACCCGGCCGCGGAGACCGTCGGGGTCACCGCGGGCACGACGAACGAGGGGCTGGTCGACGGTCCGGGACCCGAGGCCTGGTTCGCGCAGCCGTCGGGGCTCGCCGCCGCCGGGGACCGGCTCTGGCTGGCCGACTCCGAGACCTCGGCCCTGCGCTGGGTCGACCGGGACGGCACCGTGCACACCGCCGTCGGTGCCGGGCTCTTCGACTTCGGGCACCGTGACGGGGCCGCCGAACAGGCGCTGCTCCAGCACCCGTTGGGTGTCACCGCGCTGCCCGACGGCTCGGTCGCGGTCAGCGACACGTACAACCACGCGCTGCGCCGCTACGACCCGTCCACAGGTGAAGTGACCACGCTGGCAACGGACTTGCGGGAGCCGAGTGACGCCGTGCTCGTCGGGGACGACATCGTGGTGGTGGAGTCCGCCCGCCACCGGCTGACCCGGTTGCGGCTCCCCGAGGACGCCGTACGGGTGGAGTCGGTCTCGCATCGCACCCGGCGCGAGGCCACCGAGGTCGCCCCGGGTGCCGTCCGGCTGGACGTCGTCTTCCAGGCGCCCGCCGGGCAGAAACTGGACACCGGGTACGGCCCCTCGACCCGGCTCGTCGTCTCCTCGACTCCGCCCGAGCTGCTGCTCGCCGGTGAGGGCGCCGGCACCGACCTCTCGCGGACCGTCGAGCTGAACCCGGCCGTTCCGGAGGGTGTGCTGCACGTGTCCGCGATGGCCGCGTCCTGCGACGACGATGCGGCTGGGGGCACCTCCCGGTCGAAGACCGGGGGAGAGTATCCGGCCTGCCATGTCCACCAGCAGGACTGGGGGGTGCCGGTCCGCCTCGCCGAAGGCGGTGCGGACCGGCTGCCCCTGGTGCTCGCGGGCATGGACGCCTGAGTCGGCTCAGACGCCGTAGCCGTCGGAGTAACCGTTCCGCTGGTGCCGGTCCTCCTCGACGACGGTCGCCGTCGGCGGTACGACCAGACGCCTGCGCCTGGTGATGCTGCCGAAGGTCGCCACGCCGATCAGTCCGGCGATCATGAGGATCACGCCGACCACGTGAAGGTCGACTCCCCGCATGTGCCAGTCGGTCGCGAACGTGAGGATCGCCCCTGCGGCGATCAGGATGATGCATCCGCCCAGGCCCATGGGTGTCGCCTCCTTGAAGTAGCAACTCGGAGTCATTCCGGGCTCGTTCCGGGTACCCGGAACCCCATGGGTCATGCGGAGGAGGCTCCTCCCGTCACGTGCGCCGCCGTTTCCGGCGGCGGCGCGCGTCACCTCACGTCGACGTAGTCCTCGCGCCCGGAGCCCACCAGGTGCGTGCTGTTCGGGTAGAGGAGCACCGCGACCCAGGTGCCGTCCTTCGAGGCCGTGCAGCCCTTGGAGAAGGTGCCGTCGGAGTGCGTGGTGGCGTTGCCCATGTCGTACCAACCGCTGGAGCCCTTGGGGCGGAAGAGGATCTTCACCTGCTGCCCGGAGTACGCCTTCCAGGTGCCCGAGGTGTAGTGCTGGAGCTTGCCCCTGTAGGTGATCGTGCGGCCCTTGCGGACCGGTTCGGGGGAGGCGTTGCCGTCGGTGATCCGGGTCGGGGTGCGGGTGGCGTGCACGGTGCTGCTGTACGACTCCTGCCAGTTGCGGCCGCCCTTGAAGTGCGCCCGGTAGTAGCCCTTGTAGGACGCGTCGAAGGTGCCCTTGAACGCCGCGCCGGAATCGGGGTCGGAGCTGCCCGGCGTGACGGTCCTCATCGTCTTCCAGCCGGTCTTCCCGTCGGCCGAGTACTGGAGCTCGACCTTGTCGTCCGTACCCGCGGGGACACTTGTGCCGGTGTGCAGCCTGCCCTTGGCGGTCAGCACGGCGTACTTGTCCAGGGTCGCGGTGAAGCCGGTGAGCGACGTCTTGGCCGCGACGTACACCTTGACCTTCTGCGGCTCGGCGTACTTCAGGTACGTCCCGCTGCGCACCTGCACTTCGACCGTGCCGGACTTCGGCAGCGTCAGCTTCCCGGTGAAGCGGCCGTCGGTGTCCGTGACGGGCCGCGAGGCCACGCCGCCGAACTCGTCGGACCAGATCTCGTCCACCGTGGCTCCGGCCAGCCGCTTCCACGCACCGCCGACGTACACCTCGGCGGTCCCCGAGACGGTCGCCGCCTGCCCGGCCTTGACGTCCAATTCGGCGGTGTCGAGGGTGACGCGGGTGTCGGACTGGACGGCCCTGACCTCCACGCTCTCGTTGTTCCGGGACTGGTAGAAGGGGTCGTCCAGCCGCAGCCAGGCGTTGACGTACGAGATGGACGCGTCGGTGACGCGGTAGGTGTAGCTGAACCGGCCGTCGGCGCCGGTCGTGGCCGTCCCGTCCGCCTCGCTGGAGATCTCCATGTCCACGGGCGCGTTCGCCGCGGGCGTCGTCCCGCCGGTGCGCGGGTCGGTGACGGTGAAGCCGCCGGTGACGGTGACGTCCTGGTGCGCGTAGTCCGGGCTCCGCGGAGCCACCTGGAGATCGGTGAGCTTCCCCTCCAGCTCGTACTCGTACGTGCCCTGGGCGGTGGTGGTGTCCCCGTCGGCGTCCGTCAGGTCGACGACGACGCGGTAGGCGCCCAGGTCGGCCAGGCGCAGCGGGGTGGTGGTCCGCCATGTGTTGGCGAAGCCGGTGCTCGCGTCCGGGGTGAAGTCGCTGACCTGGGTGATCTGCGGGGCGCCGGCGGCGGAGCCCGGCGCGTACAGGTGTGCGGTGATCGAGGTGATGGCGGTGTCGGACGAGGCGGACAGCCACACCTGTCCGTCACCGGGGTGGTCGCCGCTGCCGACGCCGTACAGGACCGGTGCCACCGCGGCGTGCGCGGCGGGTACCGGGCCGAGCAGCAGGCCGGCCGCGACGGAGGCGCAGGTGAGCGCCAGGGATCTTTTTCGCACGTGTGAGTCCCCCCACGAGACTGTTTTCATGACGCGGATCGTTGAAGATCGAAGCGCATCGTATGCCGGGGAAACCGTCTTTGAACAGGTTCAAAACAAACGGTTTAGTGGAGGGGACCAGGACGGTGCGACTCAGCCCTCCAGGAACGCCACCAGCGCGTTGGTCAGCAGGAACGGGTCGTCGGCGCCGCAGAGTTCGCGGGCGCTGTGCATGGAGAGGATGGCCACGCCGATGTCGACCGTCTTGATGCCGTGCCGGGCCGCCGTGATGGGACCGATGGTGGTGCCGCAGGGCATGGAGTTGTTGGAGACGAAGGACTGGAAGGGCACGCCGGCCTTCTCGCAGGCGGCGGCGAACACCGCGCGGCCCGAACCGTCGGTGGCGTAGCGGTTGTTGACGTTCACTTTGAGGATGGGGCCGCCGTTGGCGCGCGGGTGGTGCGTCGGGTCGTGCCGCTCGGCGTAGTTCGGGTGTACGGCGTGACCGGTGTCGCAGGAGAGGCAGACGGTGCCCGCGAACGCGCGCGCCCGGTCCTCGTAGGTGCCGCCGCGTGCGAAGACCGAACGTTCCAGCACGCTGCCGAGCAGCGGTCCGTCGGCGCCGGTGTCGCTCTGCGAGCCGTTCTCCTCGTGGTCGAAGGCGGCGAGGACCGGGATGTGGGAGAGCTCGGTGCCGGCCGCCGCGGCCGCGGCCAGCGCGGCCGTCGCGGCGTGCACGGACAGCAGGTTGTCCATCCGCGGTCCGGCGAGCAGTTCCTCGTCGCGGCCGAGGTAGGAGGGGCGCTCGATGGAGTGGGTCATCAGGTCCCAGCCGGTGACCTCGCCCGCGGGCAGCCCCGACTCCTCCTCCAGGAAGGTGATCAGGTCGCCCTCGCGGGTGTCGCCGAGTCCCCAGACGGGCTGGAGGTGCCGCTGCTTGTCGAGCTTGAGTCCGTCGCTGCTGACGGAACGGTCCAGGTGGATGGCGAGCTGGGGCACGCGCAGCAGGGCGCGGTCGATGTTGACCAGGCGGGTCGAGCCGTCCCGCAGCGACAGGCGTCCGGCGAGGCCGAGGTCCCGGTCGAGCCAGGAGTTCAGCAGCGGTCCGCCGTAGATCTCGACGGCCACCTGCCGCCAGCCGTGCGCCCCGGTGTCGGGGAGCGGTTTGACCCGCAGGTTCGGGGAGTCGGTGTGCGCGCCGATGATCCGGAACGGTGTGTGCGGGGTGGCGCCCGCCGGCACGTACCAGGCGATGATCGCCCCTCCGCGCAGCAGGTACTTCCCGCCGCTGGTCCCTTCCCACGCGTCGGTCTCGGCGACCTGACGGAATCCGGCCTTCTCCAGGCGCTCGGCGGCGGTCGCCACGGCGTGGTACGGCGTCGGGCTCGCCGCCAGGAAGGACATGAGGTCGTCGGTGTGGCCGCGATCGAAGCGGGAGGGTGCACTCATGGGTTCACCTTAACGACGCACGAGGGCCCGCTCCCTGGGTTGGGAGCGGGCCCTCGTAAGGGGGATGTGAAGGGTGGACACCTTGGGACACCTGACCCGACCGACAGGTGTCGGGCCGGTGCCCGCCCGGTTCCGCGGAGCCCGGCTGCTCCTCGGAAGGAGCCCGGAGGACCCTTAGAAGGCGGCTTCGTCCAGCTCCATCAGGTCCAGGTCGACGCCCTCGGCGAGCTTGCGGGCGCCGGTGACGCCGGGCAGCACGTTGGCGGCGAAGAACTTCGCGGCGGCGATCTTGCCGGTGTAGAACGCCTTGTCCCTGGCCGAGGCGGTCTCCAGCTTCTCGGCGGCGACGGCGGCACCGCGCAGCAGCAGGTAGCCGACGACCACGTCGCCGGAGGCCATCAGCAGGCGGGTGGTGTTGAGGCCCACCTTGTAGATGTTCTTGACGTTCTGCTCGGTGGCCGCGAGGTCCGTGAGCATCAGGCCGACGATGGCCTCCAGCTCGACGGCCGCCTTGGCGAGCTGCTCGCGGGCGGCGGACAGCTCCTCGCCGCCCGTGCCGAGCGCCAGGAACTTCTTGATGTCCTCGGCGAGGGTGTTCAGGGCCGCGCCCTGGTTGCGGACGATCTTCCGGAAGAAGAAGTCCTGGCCCTGGATCGCGGTGGTGCCCTCGTACAGGGTGTCGATCTTGGCGTCGCGGATGTACTGCTCGATCGGGTACTCCTGCAGGAAGCCGGAGCCGCCGAAGATCTGGAGCGACTGGGCGAGCAGCTCGTAGCCCTTCTCGGAGCCGTAGCCCTTCACGATCGGCAGGAGGAGGTCGTTCAGGGCCTCGGCGGCGGCGGTGTCCTCACCGGCGGCCTCCAGGACCTGGATCTCGTCCTGGACCGCGGCGGTGTGCAGCACCAGGGCGCGCATGCCCTCGGCGTACGCCTTCTGCGTCATCAGCGAGCGGCGCACGTCCGGGTGGTGCGTGATGGTGACCTTGGGCGCGGCCTTGTCCATGAACTCCGCGAGGTCGGGACCCTGGACGCGCTCCTTGGCGTACTCCAGCGCGTTCAGGTAGCCGGTCGACAGCGTGGAGATCGCCTTCGTGCCGACCATCATGCGGGCGAACTCGATGATGCGGAACATCTGGCGGATGCCGTCGTGCTTGTCGCCGATCAGCCAGCCCTTGGCGGGGTGGCGGTCGCCGAAGGTCATCTCGCAGGTGTTGGAGGCCTTGAGGCCCATCTTGTGCTCGACGTTCGTCGCGTACACGCCGTTGCGCTCGCCCAGCTCGCCGGTCTCGAAGTCGAACTCGTACTTCGGGACGAGGAAGAGGGACAGGCCCTTGGTGCCGGGGCCGCCGCCCTCGGGGCGGGCGAGGACGTAGTGGAGGATGTTCTCCTCCATGTCGTGCTCACCCGAGGTGATGAAGCGCTTCACGCCCTCGATGTGCCAGGAGCCGTCCTCCTGCTTGACCGCCTTGGTACGGCCCGCGCCCACGTCGGAGCCGGCGTCCGGCTCGGTGAGCACCATGGTGGAGCCCCACCGCTTGTCGACGGCCATCGTCGCGATGTGCTTCTGGACCTCGTTGCCCTCCTCGAAGAGGATGCCGGCGAACGCGGGGCCGCTGGAGTACATCCAGACCGCCGGGTTCGCGCCGAGGATCAGTTCCGCGTACGCCCAGATCAGTGAGCGGGGCGCGGTGGAGCCGCCGATCTCCTCGGGCACGCCGAGACGCCAGTACTCGGAGTCCATGAACGCCTTGTACGACTTCTTGAAGGAAGCCGGGACCGGCGCGGTGTTGGTCTCCGGGTCGAAGACGGGCGGGTTGCGGTCGGCGTCGACGAAGGACTCGGCCAGCTCGTTCTCCGAGAGGCGGGTCAGCTCTTCGAGGATGCTCTTGGCGGTGTCCGTGTCCATCTCCGCGAACGGGCCGGTGCCGTACAGCTTGTCGCGCCCGAGTACCTCGAAGAGGTTGAACTCGATGTCGCGGAGATTCGACTTGTAATGCCCCATGGCGACGGCTCCGTTAAGGGATCGGCGAGGCATTGACTCCTCGCATCTGGTTCACGTACCAACAAGTAGCTTCGATGATGCTACCCGCCAGTAATAAGAAGCAACCCCGAGTGGTCCATATGTGGCCCACTACTCTTTGACGCATGTACGGCTACGAGCAGAACGCAGGCGCCCAGCAGGGGTACGTCCCGCCGCAGCAGCAGATGCCCGGCCAGATGCCGGGCGGGCAGATGCCCGGCGGGTACGGCCAGCAGCCGCCGCTGTATCCCGAGCCGTCCCCGCCGTCCCTTCCGGACGCGGTGCGCGCGTTCACCACGGGCTCCATGGCCGCCGAGGACTTCCAGCAGGTCTTCGCCACGTCGAAGGTGTACTGCCCGCGTGGGGACAACCCCGGATTCCTGGCGCTGCACAACACTCAGCAGCCTGTCATCCCGATGTTCACCTCGCTCAAGGAGCTGCGCCGGTACGCGGGCAAGGAGTCCAAGTACTTCGTGATCACCGGTGCCGAGGTGATCGACCTGCTGCCGACCGGCTACGGCTTCGTGATCGACATGGAGGGCGAGCACCGGATGGTCTTCGACGCGAAGGCCGTGGAGCAGATGGTGGACTTCGCGATGCGCCGTATGTACGGCTGACGGGCCGCAGGCGCGGCCGGCGGGCCGCGGATACGGCCGGCGGGCCGCCGCCGGCGGGGCCCGCGGCCCCTGCCGTCCGCACGGCCGAAACGCCCCATGAACGCGTGACGCCCGGAGGGAATGCCCTCCGGGCGCGCGTCGTTACGGGTAGCAGAAAGTTCAACTCTCAACTAAACTCGAAGCACAAGGAGGTACCGACATGCCCGCAGTGACTGTCGAGAACCCGCTGGCCCTGCCGCGTGTGGCGGCGCCCACGGACGCCGTGGAGCGTCCCGTGCTGACCGTGACGACCGCGCCCAGCGGCTTCGAGGGCGAGGGTTTCCCGGTCCGCCGCGCGTTCGCCGGAATCAATTACAAGCACCTCGACCCGTTCATCATGATGGACCAGATGGGTGAGGTGGAGTACGCGCCGGGCGAGCCGAAGGGCACCCCCTGGCACCCGCACCGCGGCTTCGAGACCGTGACCTACATCATCGACGGCGTCTTCGACCACCAGGACTCCAACGGTGGCGGCGGCACGATCACCAACGGCGACACGCAGTGGATGACGGCGGGCTCGGGCCTGCTCCACATCGAGGCGCCCCCGGAGTCCCTCGTCATGTCCGGCGGTCTGTTCCACGGGCTCCAGCTGTGGGTGAACCTCCCCGCCAAGGACAAGATGATGGCCCCGCGGTACCAGGACATCCGGGGCGGCACGGTGCAGCTGCTCAGCACCCCGGACGGCGGCGCGCTGCTGCGGGTCATCGCCGGTGAGCTCGACGGCCACCAGGGACCGGGCATCACGCACACGCCGATCACGATGGTCCACGCCACCGTGCGGCCCGGCGCCGAGATCACCCTGCCGTGGCGCGAGGACTTCAACGGCCTCGCGTACGTCCTCGCCGGACGCGGCAGCGTGGGCGCGGACCGCCGGCCGGTGCACACCGGCCAGACCGCCGTCTTCGGCGCGGGTTCCTCGCTGACCGTCCGCGCGGACGACAAGCAGGACTCCAACACGCCGGACCTGGAGGTCGTCCTGCTCGGAGGGCAGCCGATCCGTGAGCCGATGGCCCACTACGGTCCCTTCGTGATGAACACCCGCGACGAGCTCCAGCAGGCCTTCGAGGACTTCCAGAAGGGCCGCCTCGGGACGATCCCGGCGGTGCACGGGATGTCCGAGGGCGGGCTGTAGGTCGGCCCCGGTCCTTGCGGGTCCCTCGCCCTGCCGAGGCACCCGCGAGCGATCGAGCACGCGAAAGCCCCGTCCGCCGTATCGGACGGGGCTTTCGCGCGTGCGGGGCCGGGCCTCCCCCGTTCGGTCTTTCCCGGGCGCCGGTTCGGCTGACACATGGTCAGCTTGCAGGGTGCAGCTACTCCCTGAGGGTGCCCGGCGGTTGGCGGCCTGGTGTGTCGTGCTCCTGCTGGCCGCCGGTGTGGGGTGGGTGGGGATCCTGCTGTGCGGGGAGTTCCGTACGGCGGTGGTGCCGGTGCTGCTCGCGCTGCTCGGGACCGCCCTGCTCGGGCCGCTGTACCGGCGGATGGTCAAAGCGCGGATCAACCGCTCGCTCGCCGCCGCCCTGACCTGCGTCGCGGTGGCCGTCGTGGTCGGCGGCGCCGTCTACGTCGTGGTGGCCGCGCTCTTCCACACCGGATCCCAGATCGTGTCCTCGCTCCGCGAGGCCTCGCGTTCCGTCGCCGAGCACTTCGGCGCGGCGGGCACCTCGCTCGACGACATCGCCGCCAACTCCAAGGACCTGCTGGCCAAGTTCGGCGGCACTGCCGCGTCCAACGTCGTCAGCGGCGTCAGCGTCGTGGCCGAGACCCTCGCCATGTGCTTCCTCGCCCTGCTGCTCGTGTTCTTCTTCCTGCGCGACTCGCACAAGGTGGCCGGGTCGCTGCGGTCGCTCGCGCCCCGGGGGACCGCCGACGTCGTCGAGGCCATGGCCCGGCGCGCCTTCGCGGCCGTCGAGGGCTTCATGCGCGGGACGACGATCATCGCGCTCATCGACGCCCTCTGCATCACCGTCGGACTCCTGGTCCTGCGCGTCCCGGGCGCCGTCGGGCTCGGCGCGCTGGTCTTCGTGGGGGCGTACATCCCGTATCTCGGCGCGTTCCTCTCCGGCGCGGTGGCCGTCCTGGTCGCGCTCGCCGACCGGGGGTTCGTCATCGCCCTGTGGACGCTCGGCCTCGTGCTCGCGATCCAGATGCTGGAGGGATACGGCCTCCAGCCGATGATCCAGAGCCGGCAGGTGCAGATGCATCCGGCGGTGGTGCTCCTGGCGATCACGGCGGGAGCGTCCGTGGCGGGCGTCCTCGGCATGCTGCTCGCGGTACCGCTGACGGCGGCGGCCTTCGGAGTGGTGCACGAACTCCGCGCGCTCTACGCCCCCGAGGGACCCGACGGACCCGAAGGACCGGGGAGACCGGGGACACCAGGGTTTCCCGGGGTGCCCGGGGCGCCGGGACCGTCCGAGGACTCGTAGCCGTCGGACAGCCCGTAGTCCTTCGACGTGCCGGCGTCGCCGACGCTCTCCCACGCGTTCACGCGCGCGGAGTCGTCCGAGGCCGCCGGCTCGCCGGAACCGGCCTCCGGCGTCTCGGAGAACTCGAACCAGATGCTCTTGCCCTCGCCCCGCGGGTCGACCCCCCACGCGTCCGCGAGCATCTCCACGAGCACCAGTCCGCGCCCGGAGGACGCCAGCTCCCCCGGATGGCGCCGGTGCGGCAGGTCGTCGCTGCCGTCGGTCACCTCGACCCGCATCCGCCGCTTGCCCGGCTCGCCCGTCACCTCGGCGACGAGCAGCGCGTCGGCGTCGGTGTGCACGAGGACGTTGGTGGCCATCTCGGAGACGAGCAGGACGGCGGAGTCGAGCTGGTCGGCTGAGGCCCAGTCGTGCAGGAGCTCCCGCAGTTGCTGCCGGGCGTCGGCGATCCGCTCGGGCTCGGTCTGCGCCACGGTCAGCATCGTCCGCCGCACCATCGGCCGGACGGCCGGGGCCGTGTCGTCGTAGCCGCTCTCCTCGCCCAGCCGGGACAGCAGCAGCACCGCTATGTCGTCCTCGCGCCGGTCGGCCAGCGGACCGGTGGTGTGGTGGGAGGAGGGGCCGTGCACGGCCTGGACGAGCGCGTCGGCGAGGGCCTCCATGTCGCCGTCGTGGGATTCGAGCGTGCGGCGGATACGGCGCCAGCCGGTGTCGAGGTCGTGGCCGCCGGTCTCGATGAGCCCGTCGGTGCAGGCCAGCATGGTCTCCCCCGGCTCCAGGACCAGCCGGGTGGTCGGGTAGTCGGCGTCCGGGTCGATGCCGAGCGGCAGCCCGCCCGCCGTGGGCCGCATCAGCACCGTCCCGTCCGCCATGCGTATCGCGGGGTCGGGATGCCCGGCGCGGGCGATGTCGAGTGTCCCGGTCGCCGGGTCGACCTCGACGTACAGGCAGGTCGCGAAGCGCACATCCGCGGGGTCCGCCGGGTCCTCCTCGGCGTCCGTGCCGCCGCTGGACCCGTAGATCACCGAACCGGTGACCCCGTAGAGGAAGCGCGAGGCCCGTGACAGCACCGCGTCGGGGCGGTGGCCCTCGGAGGCGTACGCGCGCAGGGCTATGCGGAGCTGGCCCATCAGGCCCGCCGCGCGGACGTCGTGGCCCTGGACATCGCCGATGACCAGGGCGTAGCGGCCGGCGGGCAGCGGGATCATGTCGTACCAGTCGCCGCCGACCTGGAGGCCGCCGCCGGTCGGGACGTAGCGCGCGGCGACGCTCATGCCCGGCATCTGCGGGCCGAGCGTCGGCATCATCGAGCGCTGGAGGCCGTCGGTCAGCTCCCGCGCGGTCTCGGCGGCTCCGGCGCGCGACAGGGCCTGCGCGAGCATGCGGGCGACGGTCGTGAGGACCGAGCGCTCGTCGGGCGTGAAGGTGACGGGATACGTGAACGCCGCCATCCACGCGCCCATGGTGCTGCCGGCGACGGTGAGCGGCAGGAACGCCCACGACTGCCGCCCGAAGCGCTGGGCGAGCGGCCAGGACGCCGGGTAGCGCTCCCTGTAGTCGTCGGGGGAGGAGAGGTAGACCGCACGGCCGGTACGGACGACCTCGGCGGCCGGATAGTCCGTGGCCAGCGACATGTGCGAGAAGGGGTCCTCGTCACCCGGCTGGTGCCCGTGATGGCCGATGATCGTCAGCCGGTCGCCCTCCGCGCCGAACACGGCGAGACCGTCCGGAGAGAAGCCGGGCATCGACAGGGCCGCCGCCACCCGCAGCACCTCCGCCGTGGACCGCGCCTCGGCCAGCGCCCGCCCCGCGTCCAGCAGGAACGCCTCCCGCGAGCGGCGCCAGTCCCCGGTGACGGGGGTGCGCGCGGCGGCGTCCGGGGGCTGCTCGCTGACCTCCTGAAGGGTGCCGATCAGCTCGTACTGACCGGTCTCGGGGTCGATGAGGGGCCTGGACCGGCTGCGGACCGTGCGGAGCACCCGGCCGTGTTCGTCCATGATCCGCATGCGGGCCTCGGCGAGCGTGCCCTCGGCCACCGCGAGGTTCACGACGCCGTCCATCTCGTTCCAGTCGACGGGATGGAAGTGGGAGCGCGTGCCCGCCTCGGAGAGTGTCGTCAGCTTCGCGGGCATACCGATGAGCCGTGCGGCCTCCGCGTCGAAGGTGACGAGGCCCGCGGCGTTGTCCCAGCGCCACACGCCGGTGGCGAGAGTGGCCAGGACGTCCCCCACGGCGGGCAGGGGCTCACCAGTGCGCATGCGCCCACTGTAGGAACAGGTGATCGGTGCCTGCCACCGATGCCTGCCACCGATGCCGGTCCAGGGCGCCGGTCGGTGGCGGAGCGGTTAATGATGGGGAGGTGGTCCTGGGCTGCCCGGTACCCTGGGGGTGTTTCACGTGAAACACGCCCTCAATCCGCGAAGACTGGATGAAACGACGATGCATCGGTACAGGTCCCACACCTGCGGCGAGCTCCGCGCCTCTGACGTCGGCAGCGACGTCCGGCTGAGCGGCTGGCTGCACAATCGCCGAGACCTGGGTGGCATCCTCTTCATCGATCTGCGCGACCACTACGGCATCACGCAGCTCGTCGCCCGCCCCGGCACACCGGCCTACGAGGCCCTGGACAAGGTCTCCAAGGAATCGACCGTCCGCGTCGACGGCAAGGTCGTCTCGCGTGGCACGGAGAACGTGAACGCGGACCTGCCGACCGGTGAGGTCGAGGTCGAGGTGGGCGAGGTCGAGCTGCTCGGCGCCGCCGCCCCGCTGCCGTTCACGATCAACGCCGAGGACGGGGTCAACGAGGAGCGGCGTCTGGAGTACCGCTTCCTCGACCTGCGCCGCGAGCGCATGCACCGCAACATCCTGCTGCGTACGGCCGTGATCTCCGCGATCCGTCACAAGATGACGGCGCTGGGCTTCAACGAGATGGCGACCCCGATCCTCAGCGCCACCTCCCCCGAGGGCGCGCGCGACTTCGTGGTCCCCTCCCGGCTGAACCCGGGCAAGTTCTACGCGCTCCCGCAGGCGCCGCAGCAGTTCAAGCAGCTGCTGATGATCTCCGGCTTCGACCGGTACTTCCAGATCGCGCCCTGCTTCCGCGACGAGGACGCCCGCGCGGACCGTTCGCCGGGCGAGTTCTACCAGCTCGACGTGGAGATGTCCTTCGTCGAGCAGGAGGACGTGTTCCAGCCCATCGAGAAGCTCATGACCGAGCTGTTCGAGGAGTTCGGCGGTGACCGTCACGTCACCTCCCCCTTCCCGCGCATCCCGTTCCGCGAGTCGATGCTGAAGTACGGCTCCGACAAGCCGGACCTGCGGGCCCAGCTGGAGCTCACCGACATCACCGACATCTTCGAGGGCTCCGAGTTCAAGGCCTTCGCGGGCAAGCACGTGCGCGCCCTCGCGGTGCCGGACGTCGCCGGTCAGTCGCGGAAGTTCTTCGACGGCCTCGGTGACTACGCGGTCGAGCAGGGCGCCAAGGGCCTGGCCTGGGTGCGCGTGGGCGAGGACGGTTCGCTGACCGGCCCGATCGCCAAGTTCCTCACCGAGGAGAACGTCGCCGAGCTGACCAAGCGCCTCTCGCTGGCCGCCGGCCACGCGGTGTTCTTCGGCGCGGGCGAGTTCGAAGAAGTCTCGAAGATCATGGGCGCGGTGCGGGTCGAGGCCGCGAAGCGCTCGGGCAACTTCGAGGAGAACGTCTTCCGCTTCTGCTGGATCGTCGACTTCCCGATGTACGAGAAGGACGAGGACACCGGCAAGATCGACTTCTCGCACAACCCGTTCTCGATGCCGCAGGGCGGTCTGGAGGCCCTGGAGACCCAGGACCCGCTGGACATCCTCGGCTGGCAGTACGACATCGTCTGCAACGGCGTCGAGCTGTCCTCCGGCGCGATCCGGAACCACGAGCCCGAGATCATGCTCAAGGCCTTCGAGATCGCGGGCTACGACCGCGAGACGGTCGAGGAGCAGTTCGCCGGCATGCTGCGCGCCTTCCGCTTCGGCGCCCCGCCGCACGGCGGGATCGCCCCGGGCGTCGACCGCATCGTCATGCTGCTCGCCGATGAGCCGAACATCCGCGAGACGATCGCGTTCCCGCTCAACGGCAACGCGCAGGACCTGATGATGGGCGCGCCCACGGAGCTGGACGAGACGCGGCTGCGCGAGCTGCACATCTCGGTGCGCAAGCCGCAGCCGAAGTAGGCGGCGCGCGCCGGAACAGGCGTCGCACACGGAAGTGGCTCGGAACCGACGACGGTTCCGAGCCATTTTCGCGTGGCGCGCGAAACCACAGTCGGCACCCATGCTGCTGACAGGTCGGCTCCCTACGGTCCGGCGCATGACTGAGACCCAAGGACCCGCGCACCAAGGGAACATGACCCGGCGCAAGGTCGTCGTCGCAGGTGGAGTGGCCGTGGCGGCCGTGGGCGTGGGCGGCGCCGCCGCCGTGAACGCGTTCGCGGACGAGGCGGCGGCCGGCACGGCGTCGGGCGCTTCGGGCGCGGAGGCCTGTTACACGCTGACCTCGGAGACCACCGAGGGCCCCTACTACATCGACGCGGACAAGATCCGTCGGGACATCACCGAGGACCAGGAGGGCATCCCGCTGACCCTTGAGCTCAAGGTGATCGACGCGGACACCTGCAAGCCGGTCAGGCACGCCGCGGTGGACATCTGGCACTGCTCGGCGGTGGGTGTCTACTCCGGCTACGAGGCGATGAGCAACGGCGGTGGCGGCGGCGGTCCGTCGGGCGGGCCCACGGACGTCCCGACCGGCACCCCGACCGGCGAACCCCCGTCCGGTCCTCCCCCCGGCGGAGGCGGTGGCGGGCACGCCGAGCCCACCGACGACAAGCGGTATCTGCGCGGCACCTGGAAGACCGACCGGCACGGTCACGTCACCTTCAGGACGCTCTTCCCCGGCTGGTACCGGGGCCGTTGCGTCCACATCCACGTGAAGGTCCATGTGGACGGCACCTGGACCGACGCGGGCTACGAGGGCGGCCACACCTGCCACACGGGGCAGCTCTTCTTCGCGGAGAAGGCGGTCCTGGCGTCGGCGGAGGTCGCTCCGTACTCCTCGAACACCACGACCCGCACGACGCTGGACGAGGACACGATCTACCCGGACAACGGCCACGAGGGCGGGCTCCTGTACCTCTCGTACAACAAGAGACACATCGCCAGGGGCGTGCACGCCCACCTGACCATGGGTGTCGCCCCGGACGAGACCCACGACAGCTCGGACACCCAGCCGAGCGCGTCGGCCTCGGCGTCCTGATCGGTCCTACCCCCGGATCACGAGAGCCCGGTCAACGGGTTCCGGGCCCCTCGACTCCCTGACAGGCGGAGGGGGCCCGGAACACATCGGTCCGGGCTCTCTCGCCGTGCGGAGGAAGGGGCCGCTCAGGTGTCGTACGTGCCGTCCCACGGCTCGGAGAAGCCGAGGCGGTCCGGGTACAGCTCGGCCCAGGCCTCGCCCTCGTCCACACCGGTGAGCAGACCGAACAGCACGCCGTCGACGGTGAGCTGGAACGGCCGGATCGCGATGTCCGTGTACGAGCGCCGGGGCAGGCTGCGCAGCAGTTTCGCCAGATGGACGCGGGCGCGTGACAGCACCGAGTATTCGCCCTGGGCGGCTCGTTGCTGTTCGGCCCACGTGCCGGCGCACCAGACCTCCGAGTCGCGGTAGCGACCCTCGGAGTCGAAGGTGTGGAGCACCGTGTACAGACGTTTGTGCTCTTCCCAGCCGTCGTCGGGACGGAACCCTTCGGGGAAGGCGTACGTGATCGACGCCAGGAACTGACCGTCCGCGTACCGGCCGATTGTCTCGGTGCGGCGCTTCGGTTCGTAGGCGATCGGGATGACCTCGGGGACTGCCATGGCGGAAACCATACGGGTGGTCGAGGCGTTCGCGGCGCCGGGGTCCACTCCGGATCGGAGGGACCGGACAGACAGTCTTTTTCCCGGCTCTTTGCCGGGTCTTCACGAGTCCGGTACCAAGACGAAGGGGGCGCGGGACCGATGGTCCCGTGCCCCCTTTCGCAGGTCAGGCGTGTCAGGAGAGGGACCGGTAACCGCTCCAGCCGGTCGCGATCCGGGTGCGCGAACCGAACGACCCCTTGCCGTCCCCGCTGTTGCGGTAGAGGTTGCCGGAGGTGTCCCGGGAGACCAGGTCGGCCCGGCCGTCGTCGGTGATGTCACCGACGACGACGACGGCGTCGTAGGAGCCGCCCCAGTCGCCGAACACCTTCCCGCGCGCGGCGAAGGTTCCGTCCCCCTTGCCGCTGTAGCGGTAGAGGGTGTTGGACGTGTCCTGCGCGAGCAGGTCGCCGATGCCGTCGCCGTCGAGGTCACCGGCGCCGACGATCTTCTTGTAGCCCTTCCAGTTGTCGTAGAGCTTCACGCGGGCGGACAGCGTGCCCGTGCTCGTCCCCTTGCAGAGGTAGACGGTCCCGGTGGACGCGGCGCGCGCGATCAGGTCGGGTCGGCCGTCGCCGCTCACGTCGCCGGGCGACGTCAGGACGTCGTACTGCGTCCAGCCGCTGCTCGCGAGCGTGGTGTACGACGTCTTCGGGGTGACCGGGGCGCCGCAGTGCGGCTTGTACGCGCGAAGGGCGCCGCTGCTCAGCCGGACGAGGACGTCGTTGCAGCGGTCGCCGTCGAGGTCGCCGAACGGCACGGCCTTGATGCCGGCGGCCCAGCCGGAACCGCTGATCTTCTCGCCGAACTTCCCGGTGCCGGTGCCCGTCTGGAAGGTGAGGCCGCCCGAGGAGTTCAGGATGAGGAGGTCGCCGCGGCCGTCGGGCCCGTCGGGGCTGGCGAAGTCGTGCCGTACCGGTGTGCCGCTCAGGAGGAAGCCCTTGCCGGTCGACGCGGTGACCGCCGAAGCGGTGCCGATGCCGGTGGCCTTGAGGGTCCAGGTGAACTCCCCGTTGGGGAAACGGGCGTTGTCGACCGTCGTGCCGAACCAGCTCGTGCCCACCGAGGCGGTGGACGCGCCCCCGGTGACCGTGTGGGTGGCCTTGCCCTTCGCGCCGCTCTGGACCGAGGCGAAGGTGACCGACCAGGAGGTGACGGGGCGGGAGAGCAGCCAGGAGCCGTGGAAGGGCATCGTGGGGTCGGCGGAGTCCGTCGCCTCGGTCTTGAAGGCCGTCACGGCCGACGGGGTGACGCCGGTCCGGGCGACGTGCGTCCGCTCGTACAGGTCGGTCCAGGCCACCAGGCCCGTGTACTCGTCCACGGTCCACTTGAAGCGGCGGTCCATGGCGAGGCCGGTGTCGGCGACATCGGTCGCGAGGACGCGGCTGGTGCCGGTGGCCGCGTCCGTCAGCACCAGGGTGCCTGCGGTGCGGTCGTGGCGGACGGTGAAGCCGTCGCCGAGCAGTACGTCGCCGCCGCTCACCGCGCGGGAGGTGGCGGCCTTGGTGTCGTACACGCCGGCCGAGCCGTCGCCGCACGCCCAGTACACCCAGCGGCCCGCCGCCTGGAGTTCGCCCGGCACGCAGGACATGCCCGGAACGGTCACCGTCGCGAGGGTCTTGTCCTCGGTCAGGCTGTAGGAGGTCAGCTTGCCGGTGGTGGAGGCGCCCCACAGGGTGGAGCCGTTCAGGGCGGCGGCGCGCACGGAGCGCTTCAGCTTCTGTCCCTGGCCGAACTCGCCGATGTACTGCATCGGGGCCGAGCCGCCCGAGTTGTAGACGGCGTAGTCGTCGGAGACGTCGACGATCGCGCCGCCCGCGGTGTGGAACTCCAGGGGGTTGTAGCCGATCGTGACGAGCCGGTCCGCGTTGGACAGGCCGCTGCCGCCCTCGTCACCGTCGTAGTAGGTGTCGAGGTAGACGTCCCTGGGCCCGTTGCCGTAGTTGCCCCACATCGCCGAGCAGGTGGTGCCGGCGTACGGGCACTTGGGGCTGACCGAACCGCTCTCCGTGGCGGCGGTCGGCGTCAACTGGCCGCCGACGCTGCCGATGGTGCGCCACGAGGTGGTGTCGGAGGTGCTGGAGGGGTTGTCCTCGGCCACGCGGAGGTAGCCCCGGCTGAGCGCCAGGCCGGTCTTCGCGTTCTCCGTCGCCGGGACCTGGGCGAGCTGCTCCAGGCCGGGCGTGCCGTCGGCGGCCTCGGTGAAGCGCCGCACCCACCAGTCGCTCGCGCCGCTGCCGCCGGTGACGAGGGCGGTGTCGCCGGACGCACGGAGCACGTACGCCCCCGCCTTGTCCTCCAGGGTCTGCGAGGAGCCGTCCTTCAGGGAGTCGGCCCGCAGCGTGCTGGTCCCGGTGCCGGTGTGCAGCGGGACCAGCAGCCAGTCGCCGGAGAGCACGGGGGCGCCGTCGAGCTGGGCACCGGGCGAGGGCAGGTCGATCACCTGCTCGTCGGCTTCGGGGTCCGTGCGGGGCTTGACGTGCAGCTTGCCGCCGGCCGCGTCGTACCAGCCGATCCGGTCGCCACCGAGGACGGTGTACGGCCGCGCGTCCATGCCGGAGAAGGCCCTGGTGGCGGTGGCCGTCGCGAGGTCGAGGTAGTACAGGTAGCTGTCGACCTTGAACAGCACGCCGTGTGCGTCGGCGGCCGTGACCGCGCCCGAGGTGATCCGCATCCAATCGGGCGTGATGGCGCGGGAGCGCCAGGCGCCGTCGACGAGGTCGTGCACCGACGACTCGGTGAGGACCGTCCGTCCGGCCAGCCCCCGGTACGCCTCGTCCGAGGTGAACGACGACGTCGTCCGGGTCGCCGGGTCCCACAGGGCCACGGAACCGGCCGACGGCAGCGCGACCAGGTCGCCGTCGCCGCCGTACCAGGCGGTGGGGCAGGTCGACGAGCCGAGGCTCGCGCAGGTACCCGTGGGCGCGTACACGCCGTCGGAGGTCCGGACGACCGTGCTCGTGCCGGTGGCGTAGTCCGTCCACAGCAGCCCCGTGATCCCGGTCTGCCGGTGCAGGAAGCCGCTCGCGCCGGCCACCAGCGGGCGGTCGGCGCGCGGTTGCGTGCCGGCAGGGTCGGTCAGGGTGATCTCGGAGGCGGTCCCGGCCGGTGCGGCCGGGTCCGCCGAGGCGCCGTTCTGCGGCAGTACGGCGATGGTGGCGGCCGCCACGGCGACCGCTATGGAGGAGACGGCCGCGGCAAGGCCGCGCCGTCCCGGGGCGTGTCTGCCCATGCGAACTGTCCCTCCCCACGAGAGCCCCCGCCCTCGTACAAGTGCGCGGATGCTAACAGGAGGTGACGGTCGGTCCGATGGTCAGGGTACGGTAAAGCCGCTGGTGGGGTGATGTTCACCGGACGGCCGCGGGAGATCCGTGGCACGCGAAGAGCCCGGGAACGGATCGTTCCCGGGCTCCCGTCGAGCGGTCGTGGCTACTCCGGAGCGCCGCCGAAGCGCTCCTTGTACGAGGCCAGGTCCTCGTCCGTGATCTTGGCGAAGAGGACCGGGGGAACCGTGAAGGGGGTGCCGGAGGGGACGAAGGCCAGGGCGCGGGCCTCGTCCGGCGTCACCCAGACCGCCGTGTCGTCCGCGAGGGCGAAGGCCGAGCGCATCGCGCGGGCGGACGCCGGGATGAAGGGCTCCGAGACCACCGAGTAGAGGTGGATCAGGTTCATCGCCGTACGGAGCGTCAGCGCCGCGCCCTCGGGGCTGGTCTTGATCTCCAGCCAGGGGGCCTTCTCCTCCAGGTAGGAGTTGCCCGCGGACCACAGGGCGCGCAGCGCGGCGGCGGCCTTGCGGAACTGGAGGGCCTCCATCTGGGTCTCGTACTCCGCGAGCAGGCCCGCGATCTCCACGCCCAGCTTCGCCTCGGCCTCGCCGGCTTCCGAGCCCGCCGGGACCTCTTCGCCGAAGCGCTTCTTGGAGAAGGACAGGACGCGGTTGACGAAGTTGCCGAGGGTGTCGGCCAGGTCCTTGTTGACCGTGGTCGTGAAGTGCTCCCAGGTGAACGACGAGTCGTCCGACTCGGGGGCGTTGGCGATGAGGAAGTAGCGCCAGTAGTCGGCGGGCAGGATGTCCAGGGCGTGGTCGGTGAAGACGCCGCGCTTCTGGGACGTGGAGAACTTCCCGCCGTAGTACGTCAGCCAGTTGAAGGCCTTGACGTAGTCGACCTTCTTCCACGGCTCGCGCACGCCCAGCTCGGTGGCCGGGAACATCACGGTGTGGAAGGGCACGTTGTCCTTCGCCATGAACTGCGTGTAGCGGACCGGGTTCTCGCCGGAGTCCGCGTCGTACCACCAGGACTTCCAGTCGCGGTGATCGGTGTCCTGGTCGGACCACTCCTTCGTCGCGCCGATGTACTCGATCGGGGCGTCGAACCAGACGTAGAAGACCTTGCCCTCCGCCGCCAGCTCCGGCCAGGTGTCGGACGGGACCGGGACGCCCCAGTCCAGGTCACGGGTGATCGCGCGGTCGTGCAGGCCCTCGGTCAGCCACTTGCGGGCGATGGAGGAGGCGAGCTGCGGCCACTCCGACTCGTGCCGGGCCACCCACTCCTCGACCTCGTGCTGGAGCTTGGACTGGAGGAGGAAGAGGTGCTTCGTCTCGCGGACCTCCAGGTCCGTCGAGCCCGAGATCGCCGAACGCGGGTTGATCAGGTCCGTGGGGTCGAGCACGCGGGTGCAGTTCTCGCACTGGTCGCCGCGGGCCTTGTCGTAACCGCAGTGCGGGCAGGTGCCCTCGACATAGCGGTCCGGGAGGAAACGGCCGTCGGTGGGCGAGTACACCTGGCGGATCGCGCGCTCCTCGATGAAGCCGTTCTCGTTCAGGCGGCGCGCGAAGTGCTGGGTGATCTCGCGGTTCTCCGGGCTGGAGCTGCGGCCGAAGTAGTCGAAGGCCAGCTCGAAGCCGTCGTACACCGCCTTCTGCGCGTCGTGCGCCTGCGCGCAGAACTCGTCGACCGGCAGACCGCGCTCCTTGGCCGCCAGCTCGGCGGGCGTGCCGTGCTCGTCCGTCGCGCAGATGTACAGGACGTCGTGGCCGCGCTGGCGGAGGTACCGGGAGTACACGTCCGCCGGGAGCATGGACCCCACCATGTTGCCCAGGTGCTTGATCCCGTTGATGTACGGAAGGGCGCTGGTGATGAGGTGTCGAGCCATCGCGGGCTGCTCCCAAGTCGCTACGTGGGGTGACGATCGCGCCGGATTTCCGGTGGGCGGGCCGTCGCCGGTGAACCTTGAAATCGTAGCCGACATGGGTGGGCCGCCCGCTTCCCGTTTTAAGGCGTGGGAAGGGGGCGGCCCGGGGTGTTCGGTGCGCGGGGGACTACGGGCGCCAGTTCTCCAGCACGCCGTCGTAGACCTCGACGTCCGTCAGTTCGCGCGGGGTCGGGCCCGCGTGGAAGAAGGCCGTGTTCCCGGTCTTCAGCTTGCGGAGGTAGTCGAAGGCCTTGTTGTCGTGCTCACCGAAGGCCACGAAGGAGAAGAAGACGCCCGGGTGGTCCTTCGCCGCGTCCGTGAGGGACTGGGTGGCGGGGGTCTTGGCGTCCGGGGCGCCGTCCGTCTGGAAGATCACCAGGGCCGGGACGGTGGCGCCCGACTTCTGGTGGTGGGTGACGACTTCCTCCACGGCTGCGTGGTAGCTCGTACGGCCCATGCGGCCGAGGCCGGCGTGCAGGTCGTCGACCTTGTTGTCGTACTCGGTCAGGGTGAGGGCGCCGGTGCCGTCCAGCTCGGTGGAGAAGAAGACGACGTGGACGGTCGCCTCCGGGTCCAGGTGGGCGGCGAGGGCGAGGGCCTGCTCGCCGAGGGCCTGGGCGGAGCCGTCCTTGTAGTAGGCGCGCATGGACGACGAGCGGTCGAGGACGAGGTAGACCTTGGCGCGGGTGTCGGTGAGGTTCCGCTTCTGGAGCGCGGTGGCCGCTTCCTGGTACGCCGTGACCAGGGCCGGGGCCTGCGCCTTGACGTCGGACGCCGTTACGCCGGGCGCACCCGGCGCCGCCGCGACGGGCTCCGCCACGGCTTCAGCCTCGGGCTCCGCGGCGGGCTCCGCCTCGGCCGTGACCGGCTCCGCCTCGGCTTCGCCTTCGGCGTCGTCGTTCCCACCCGCACCACCCGTGCGGCTTTCGATGTCGGCGGCGGGCTCGACCTGCGGGGCGTCCTCGCCGTCGGCGACCGCGGGCTCGTCCACCTGCTCGGTCACCGGGGTGACCTCCTCGGCAACGGGCTCCGCCTCGTCCTCGACGACGGGCTCCGCCTCGGGCTCGACAGCGGCTTCCGCCTCGACGGCGGGCACAGTCTCGACGACCGGCTCCGCCTCCGCGGCAGCCTCAGGCTCGACGGCGGGCTCCACCTCGACGACCGGCTCCGCCTCGGGCTCGGCAACGGCCTCTGCCTCGACGACGGGCACGGTCTCGACGACCGTCTCCGCCTCCGCGGCGGCCTCGGGCTCGGCAACGGGCTCCGCCTCGTCCTCGACGACGGGCTCCGCCTCGGGCTCAACAGCGGCTTCCGCCTCGACGGCGGGCTCGGTCTCGACGACCGGCTCCGCCTCGACGGCGGGCTCCGCCTCGGGCTCGACAGCGGCTTCCGCCTCGACGGCGGGCACGGTCTCGACGACCGGCTCCGCCTCGGCGACCGGCTCGGCCTCGGCTCTGGGCTCGACGGCGGCCTCGGCCTCGCCGGCTGGCGTCGGCTCGACGGCCGGCTCCGGGTTGGTGGGGGTTTCTTCCGCGGACGGGGAAGTGGACTGCTTCGGTACCGTGACGTTGTCGAAGGCGGCCGACACCAACTCGTCGACCACGGAGGGCGTGGGCTCGGACGCGGGGGCCGGGACGGTCGCCGCGGCCTCCGGTACGGGGGTGGAGGCCGGCTCGGCCTCGGGGGAAATCGTCGGCTCCGCGGCGGGAGCCGGGACCGTCGCGTTCGACGTGGCCTCTCGCGAGGTCTCCGCGTCGGCGTCACGACCCTTGCGTGAGCGGCCGAACGCATTCCGCAGGAGAGTGAGAATGCCCATGTGCGCAACCCTTCGCGTGAGTTGATCCCGTCAATCCCTGGCCAGGACGGACACGTAAGGTTAGCGGCCATAGATGGTGATCTTCGGCAGGGGCGGCATACCGGGAGACCGTCACGTCAACCCCCTTGCGGCGCCCAGGGGTTCACTTTCCCGTCATGGGGATTTGTCGGAATTCTGGCTTCCGCCAAGCACCCTTCCCCAGGGTCACGCTTGTGTGAACGGATGGCAAGGGGAGGGTAAAGCGTGTCCCGGGCTCCGGCCCCGCTCAGGCCCCACCCCGAGCCTGCTTCGGCCGCTCCGTTCCGGTCAGTGCGGCGAGGCGATCGCCCTGGCCGCCGCGACCTCCTGCCGCACCGGTTCGAGCACGCTCTCCGAGGGCCCGGTGAGATCCGTGCGGACGGCGACGAGCACGTCCGTCCCGCGCAGCCCCTCGGACAGCTCCCGCAACTGGCGCGCGATGGTGGAGATCTCGACGGCTGACGGCTCGGCCGCGCCCTGCTTGACGTGGACCCGGGCCGCGGTCGTCGTGTCCACGATCCGTTCGACGGCCACGACGAGCGGCATCCAGGCGGCGGCCCGGCGCCCGTTCGGGGGCGGTTCGGTCAGGGCGCGCTGGAACTCCGTACGGATGGAGGACAGGTCGCGGTACAGACGGCGCCTGCTGCGGGCGCGGGCCGCCGGCTCGGCGGCGTCCCCGAAGGCCAGCTCGACATATCCGGCGGTGTCGGCGACCGCGTCCGCGAGCCGGTCGCCGACTCGCGCGTGCCAGCTCTCCGGCCAGAGGAGGTACCCGGCCACCAGGGCGATGGCGCAGCCGATGAGGGAGTCGGCGAGGCGGGGGACGATGAGCCCGGTGCCCTGGTGGTTGAGGATGTCGGACAACAGCAGGATCACCGGGGTGATGGCGGCGGTCTGATAGCCGTAGCCGCGGGGGGTCAGGGCCGGGATGAGCGCGGCGAGGACCATCAGCACGGGTACGTCCCACCAGCCGCGCGGCACCACGGTCAGCACGGCCGCCGCCACCACGAGGCCCGCGACCGTGCCGAGCGCGCGCAGCAGTGCCCGGGAGAACACGGAGCCGTAGTCGGGCTTCATGACGAAGGTGATGGTGAGCGCGACCCAGTACGAGCGCGGCACCGCGACGGTCGACACCAGCACCTGGCCCAGGCCGATGCACAGGGCGAGGCGGGTGCCGTAGCGCCAGGAGGCCCCGGACAGCAGGACGTTGCGGGTGGCGCGGGCGGCGCGGACGCGGAGCGTGGCGGGCCGGCCGAGGCGGTCGTCGAGGGTGTGCGGGTCCGGGGACCGGTCCGTCACGACACCGGCGGCGTGCCGAAGCGCGTGGTCCACGGCGCGCTCGGTCTCGTCGGCCGGGGCGGGCAGCCGCAGGTCCGGGGGACCGGTGCCGCCGGTCTCGACGGTCACGGCGAGCCCGCGCACGGCGTCGGGGATCGCGGCGGGCAGCGGCGTGCCCCGCTGGTGCGCGGCGGGGGCGGCCTCGACGACGGGGGTGACGGCGTTCAGTTGGGCGAGCAGCCGGACGAGGTCGGGGCTGCGGCCGTGGTGGAAGACGCGCCGGGCGAGCACCACGTCGTACGACTCGTTCAGCGACTGGGTGACGGCCAGGCGGAGACGGTCGTAGTCCTCGGTGCCGCTCGCGGCGAGCAGGTCCGCGACCGTGCGGTAGGTGCTCGCGACGGAGGACCGCTCCGGCACGCCCGAGCGCAGCGGCCAGGCGAGCAGGGTCAGCGCGAGGACGAGGAGGCCGCCGCCGGACATCAGCAGCGGGGCTAGCCACCAGGCTCCGGGCAGCGGAAGTCCGGCGCCGATCACGCAGTTGAGGAGCAGCAGCAGTCCGGTGACGGAGGCGACGGCACCGATCGACGAGATCATCCCGGAGACCAGGGCGACCCCGGTCAGGGTGGCGACGGCGGCCCAGCCGTGCCCGAAGACCGCGGCGCCGATCGTGACGCCGATCGCGCCGAAGAACTGCGGGACGGCGATGTTGAAGATCCGCATGCGGTACGCGTCGGCGGTGTCGCTGATGACGCCGGAGAGCGCGCCCATGGAGGCCAGCGCGCCGTACGCGGGTTCTCCGCAGGCGAGGCCGACGGCGAGGGGGAGCGACAGGGCGACGGCTGCGCGGACGGCGGCGGCCCGGTTGAGGGGCGCCCGTTGCGGTTTGAGGTTCCTGACCAGCCAGTCGGGAGGGGTGAGGCCGATGGGGAACTCGCGGGACATGCCGCAAGTATGGCGGTTTCCCGGTGTGTCTCCCGGTTCGGTTCCGCCGGTGGAGGGTGGCGCCGACGACGGGGGCACCCGCGGTGGTCGGCGCCGTTGATCCGCGGCGACTCCGCTCGTCCGCGTGGGATGCCCGGTGGGATGCCTGGTGGGATGGCCGGAGTCTCCCCCGAGGACGGGTCGCGGCGGTGGAGGGCCGCCCGATGGGCGGTCCGGCCGGCCGTGGGCTCGGCGCGTGGTCAGGCGCCGACGCCCGTCGACTGTTCGGCGGGGGCCTGCAGGGGCGTCTCGGCCGTCCGCCGCCGGTAGCGCGTGTACGCGCCGGCCAGGGCGGAGGTCAGCGCCACCGTCAGACCCACGGCCAGCAGCAGCCAGCTGACGAACCGGAGGGTCTCGGTGAGGGCGTCGTACACAGCGCCCGCGGCCATACGGGACACGTCGGGCGGCAGGTCGTCGAGGGTGAGCCTGCGGCCGACGGTGATCGCGGCGCCGAGCAGCGCGGCGCCCAGCGCGGTGCCGAGGCCCGTCGCGAGGACCGCCCGGCGGCGGCGCACGGCGATGACGATCCCGGCCGCGGCGAAGACGACCGCCGCCACCGGCAGCCAGAAACCGGCGACTTCGAGCACGTGGAACCCCTTCCGGAGCCGGGCCAGGTCCTCGGCCTCCAGCACGGTGATCTCGGTGTGCTCGACGGGGATCCGGTTGGCGAACGGCATGTGGTCGTCGGCCAGTCGGCGTTTGACCTGTTCGGTGACGGGCGCGAGGTCGACGGTCACCGCACCCTCGCGGTCCTCGCGCAGCGCCCGCATCACGGCGTCGTGCGCGGCCATGTTGGCGGCCTCCCACGCCGTGCGGTACGCCTCGGTCCCGGTGAACGAGCGCACGGCGTCCCGCACGAAGTGGTTCACCGGCCCCTGGAGCCTTGGCCGTACGTGGACTTCGCGCAGGATGTCGTCGGTGACGCCGGCGGTGATCGCGTCGCGGATGTCGTCGTCCGCGGCCAGCGGCGCCATGGTGGCCTCGTACCGGTCGGAATCGCCGAGCCCGTACATCGCCCACGTCGACAGCGCGCCGAGCGGCGCGAGGAGGCAGGCGAGCACGATCAGCACGGCCGACAGCGCGCTCCGGACACGAGGGGACACGTCCTCAGGCAAGGCCCCCCGGCGGCCGTCCGCGACCGGGGTGACTGCAAATGGGCGCAGCCGGCAAGCCGAACGGGGAGCCGCCGGGCGCGCGGGACCGCCCGTGCCCCCGTGCCGGTCCTTGCCGGGGCCCTCCGGGGGCGCCGCTCACCCCCGTGCGTCCCAGTGGCCCCAAGGCCTGTGACCGCTCCGGTGGAGCCCTCACCCGAACGGGTGTTTCCTGGATCTGGGGAAAAAGGAGGCCGATATGCGCACCACCCCGGCCCTGCGGACTCTCGCCGCGGCCCTGCTCAGCGGCGGTGTACTGACCGTCGCGGCCGCCGGCACCTCCATGGCGGCGGTCCCGTCGGCGCACACCGGCGACGGTGGCGGCTCCGGCAGTCCCGTCTGGGGCACCGTCGTCTCCCGTGGAGAACTGAACCTGCGTCTTCAGCCCAGCACGAGTTCACCCGTCGTCGGCTCGCTCTCACCGGGCAGCCAGGACCGCGTCGAGTGCGCGGTACGCGGGCAGAGCGTGTCCGGAACCACCAGTTGGTACTGGCTCGTCGGCGCCCACGCCTGGGCCAGCGCGGCCTTCGTCGACACCGGCGGCCACTCGGTGCCCGGTTGCTCGGACCCGTGCCCCGACCAGAAGGACGGGGTGTGGCACAACGCGCACTGGGACAACAACCGCAATCCGGCCGACGACCCCGGCTGGAGCGTGACCGCCTCCGGCTCCTGGACCTTCACCGTCTCCAGCTCGTGGAGCTGGACCGTGTCCGGCTCCTCCTCGAACTCCTGGGACTGGGTCCCAGGTGGCAGGTGAGTAGGTGAGTGAGGGAGACGCACGAGGCCCCGGCGGTCAGCCGGGGCCTCGTGTGCTGTGTGCCGTGTGCCGTTCCGGCGTCGGCTCGACGCCGGAACGGCGGAACGGCGGAACACGGTGTCAGCTCGCCTTTCCCGCCGCGTCCTCGTGCGTGTAGTAGCGGTAGAAGGCCACGGCGAACACACCCACGGCCACCGGCAGCGACATGAACACGGACCGCAGGACGGTCGCGTCGGTCTGGCTGTACAGGAAGCCGAACGCGCAGCCCGCGAACACCGCCCACACCAGCGCGTGCATCTCGCGCCGCAGCGTGGGCGCCACCGTCCGGACGCCGATGTAGGCCGCCGCGAACGCGATGGCGCACACGAAGCCGAACAGCACGTTCCAGCCCGTGACGGCGCCGGCGTTCCGGTTGATGTTGGCGGCCCAGAAGCCGTAGACGAGTCCGCCTGCGACGGGTACGGCCCACTTCGCGATCATGTGGGTCTGTGCCCCGAAGACGTCGGTCGATCCGGTTGTACGTGGTGTCCCTGACACGGGTGCGGCTTGAGCCATGGGAAGGACTCCTCTCTGCTCGCCCCCGCCTTCCAGGTCACACCTCGTCGCAGCCCCTGGCAACTCGGGACGGCACCCCGATCGGACCCCCGCGGAACGCTCTTCCGGCGGGCCGCCGGGATGCGGTGATCATGGTCGCGTGCTTCGCTGAGGTGCATGAAGCTCGTACTTTTTGGTGCCACCGGCATGGTCGGCAGCCGTATCGCCACGGAGGCCTCGGCGCGCGGACACCAGGTCGTCGCCGTCAGCCGGTCCGGACAGTCCCCGGTCCCCGGGGTCGCCGCGACCGCGGCCGATGCCGCGGACCCGGCGAAGGTCGCCGAGCTGGTGGCCGGCGCGGACGCGGTGGGGTCGGCCTGCGTCCCGCCCCGGGACGGCTCGGACCCCCGTGAACCCTTCCTCGCCCTCAACCAGTCCCTGGTGGACGGCGTACGGACGGCCGGGGTGCACCGGCTCGTGATCGTCGGCGGCGCGGGCACCCTGGAGGTCGCGCCCGGTGAGGCCGCCTGCGACCAGCCCGACTTCCCCGAGGCCTATCTTCCGGAGGCGCTGGCCCACCGCGACGCCCTCGCCTATCTGCGGGCCGACGTCGACGACCTCGACTGGACCTACATCTCACCCGCCGCCGAGATCGGTCCCGGTGAACGCACCGGTGACTTCAGGATCGGCGGCGACCGCATGCTCACCGACGCGTCCGGGCAGAGCCGGATCAGCGCCGAGGACTACGCGATGGCCTTCGTCGACCAACTGGAGATGCCCATTCACCCGCACGGCCGTATGTCCGTCGCCTACTGAGAGCACGACAAGAGGAGGCGGTACGGCGAGGTGGCCGACCGGAGACCCGTACTCGGCCGACTCCCCCTCGCAGGGCGGCCGGACGCCGTCCAGCAGCGGAAAACCCTGTGGCCGCGCGGGCGCGGCTTCGCCTGGGTGCCGCTGCTGCTGCTCCTCGGCATCGTGCTGCTCGACGCGAACACCTCCGGCAGGTTCCGGCTCATCTCCTGGGTGGCGCTGGTACCGGCCGTCGCCGCCGCGATCTGCGGGGTGCCGGGCACGGTGGCCTTCGCCGTGCTGGCGCTGCTCACCTACGTCGCCGTGGACCTCTCGTGGCCGCACCAGTACCGGACGGGTCTGCCCGATCTCATCCTCGTCCTGGCGGGCGGTGTCCTCGCGGTCCTCGCCTGCTCGGTGCGGGTGCGCGGCGAGCGGCGCATGATGCGCATGAGGGACATCGCCGAGACGACCCGGCGCACCGTGCTGCGTCCGATGCCGCCGGGCTGGGGCGGCCTGGACCACGCGGCCGTGTACCTCGCCGCCGACAGCGAGGCCCGGGTCGGCGGCGACTTCTACGACATCCAGCCCGGTCTGCACGGCACCCGCCTGCTGCTCGGTGACGTCCAGGGCAAGGGGCTCGCGGCGGTGGAGGCGGCGGCCGCGCTGCTCGGCACGTTCCGCGAGGCGGCCTACCACGAGCGGGTCCTCGACGAGGTCGCCGGCCGTCTCGAGGTCCGGATGCTGCGGCACGTCGGCTACTGCGCGGCGCTCGGCCGGGACGAGGGCGGCCGTTTCGCGACGGGGGTCCTGGTCGCCTTCCCCGAGGAGACACCGGACACCGTCGAAGTCGTCAACTTCGGCCACGAGGCTCCCCTCGTCATCACCGCCGAGGGTGTACGGAGCCTGCCGTACGGGGAAGGACTCCCGCTCGGTCTCGGCGAGTTGACGCCCGAGCCGCCGCAGGTGCTCCGGGTCCCGCTCGCGCCCGGCGAGACGCTGCTGCTGGTCACGGACGGGGTGACGGAGGCCCGTGACGCGGCGGGCGACTTCTTCCCGCTCCGCGACGCCCTCACGAAGGAGGTGGCGCGGGACCCGGGTACCGCCGACCCGCATCTGCTCGTCCGGTTCGTGCGCGACGGCACCCTGGAGCACTGCGGCGGCCGGCTCGCCGACGACACGACGATCTTCGCCGTACGGAGGCGGGCACGCGGCGCGCGCCCGGCGTAGCGGGGAGCCGGAAGCGGACTCCGGGGTCCCGGGACCGGCCGGACGTCCGGGTTCTTCGCGTCCCCCCTTTGCATGCGCAGCCGTTACGGTGCTGACGTACCTGATGGATGGGGGAGGGAACCTATGCCCGGAACCGTGCTGCTCCTCGCGGCCTCGCCGGTCGGCAAGGGATGTCTGGTGGACGCGGCGTCCGTGCTCCCCGTGCTCGCTGCCGTCGCCCCGTCCGTGCTGTCGGGCACCGACACCGCGAACATCGTCGAACTGGCCGACCCGTTGGAACCGCAGGCCGTGCTGACCAGGCTGCGCGCGGCGGCGACGGCTCCCGGACCACTGACGATGTTCGTGACGGGGCAGCTCCAACTGGACCGCCGCCAGCGGCTTCCGCACCTGGCGCTGGCCCGCACCACCCCGGCGACGGTCCGCTACACGGCCTTCCCCTGGCACTGGATCGCCGATGAACTCCGGCTGCGCCCACCGGGGTCGACGACCGTCTTCGTCGACCTGCGCACGGACGCGGACACCTGGACGCTCCTCGCCGGGCGCCCTTTGACGGTGGGCCCGTCGACCGCGCTGTACGGCCGGGTGGCCCCGCCGCCGCCCCGTCGTACGGTGGCCCAGCCCGCGTACATGAGAGCCGTCGCCACCCTGCTGCGCAGTGGTCACCGCCCGCCCCTGCTCCAGCTCCACGAGCAGGCGCTGTCGAGGACAGCGGGCGAGGAGCCGGCCCGGCCGGGGGAGGCCGACCTGGTGTTCGCGCACGGGCAGTCGTGGGCGGGCCGGCCCTGGCCCCCGGAAGCGGGGTTCACCACGGTGACGTCACCGCCGCGCACGGTGCCGCCCTCGCCGCCGGTTCCGCCGACGGCCGCGAGCGCCCTGCCGACGATGCCGGCCGCTCCCCCGCCGGTTCCGTCCGCGTCGCCCGTGACGCTTCCCGGCCAGGCGGCCCGACAGGTGGGTTCACCAGGCTCCGATCCCCACGGGGAGATCACCGCCGCCGTCCGGGACGGACGGCACGACGACGCGCTCGCGCTGGCGGGGAGACGGGAGCGGGAGGCGCTGCGCGCCCACGGGCCCGGCTCCGAGCAGGTGCTGCACTGGGTGGAGGTACGGGCGGACCTGGCGATGTTCGCGGGGGACCCGGAGCGCAGTTGCCGTGCCTGGCTGGCCCTCGCGGGGACCCGGCTGGACGCGGGGCAGGCCGCGGACGCCCCGGAGGTGGAGTCGGCCGTGGACCGCGCGCACCACCAGTGGGGCCGTATCGGTGATCCGGTGCGGGCCCGTGAACTGGGCGCCGAGCTGGCCCGGTTGAGGCAGCGTGTGCCCGGACGCCGGGAGGGCGCGCTGGACCATGTCCGGCAGCAGTTGCGCCAGTTGCAGACGCAGGCGTGAGAAGGCGGGCCCGGCGGCGGGGAGTTCAGCCGCCGGACGAGAGCGAGGCCAGGGCCGCAGACACCAGGGTCCGCACGCCGGGCGCGACCGTGGACAGGTCGGGGGCGAAGTGCGGACTGTGGTTGCTGGGCACGGCCGCGAGCCGGGTCATGAGGTCGTCGCCGCCCGGCGCCGCGTTCCACACGTCGGCCGGAGTGCTCGTCACGAACCAGTAGGCGTACGGGATTCCACCGGTCGCGAGCCGCGAGAAGTCCTCGCTGCCCATGGCCGGACCGGGGTCGAGAACCGTCCCGGCACCGAAGACCTCGCTGTGCACGGCGGCGATCCGCCGGTCGGTGTCGGCGTCGTTGACGGTCACCGGGAAGTCGTTGCCGACGGTGATCTCCGGCTCGCTCGGGCAGCCGGCCGCCGCGCACTCGCCCGCCGTGACGCGCCGCACGGCCGCGATCATCCGCTCGCGCGTGTCCTGCGACTGGGTCCGCAGGTTCAGGGCGATCCGGGCCTCGGACGGGATGATGTTGTGCCGGGTGCCGGCCTCGATCCGTCCCACCGTGAGCACGGCGGACTCCCGGGCCGCGATCTCCCGGCTGACGACGGTCTGGAGCCGCGTCACGATGTACGCGGCCGTCACCACCGGGTCGACGGTCGCCTCGGGCCGAGAACCGTGCCCGCCCCGCCCGCGCACCACGATGTCGATGTCGGTCGAGGCGGACATGATCAGGCCCGGGGAGTGCGCGTACAGCCCGGCGGGGCCGGGGGCCACGTGCTGGCCGAGCAGGACGTCGGCGCGCGGGAACCGTTCGTGGAGCCCGTCCGCGACCATGCGGGCCGCGCCCTCGCCGGTCTCCTCGGCGGGCTGCCCGACCAGCACCAGTGTGCCGTTCCAGGTGTCGCGCCCGGCGGCGAGCGCCTCCGCCGCACCGGCCAGCCAGGTGACGTGCAGATCGTGACCGCAGGCGTGCATCACGCCGTCGGTCTCCGAGGCGTACGCCAGCCCGGTCTCCTCGGTGACGGGCAGCGCGTCCATGTCGGCGCGCAGCAGGACGGTGGGCCCGTCCCCGTTCCGTAGGACGCCCACGACGCCCGTACCGCCCACGCCCTCGGTCGTGTCGTACCCGGCCTTGCGCAGCCGCCCGGCGAGGGCGGCGGCCGTGCGGTGTTCGCGCAGCGACAGCTCGGGATGCCGGTGCAGGTCCCGGTAGAAGTCCTCCAGGGCCAGGACCGGGAGGTCGGCGGTGAGGTCCAGCGCGGTGCGGGCGGCGGCAGAGGTCACCGGGCCAGCCTAGGCGCCACGGGTCCCTCGTACGGGGGAATCGACGCTCTCGTACGACTCCGGCGCCGCTGCCGCTCGTCTCCCGGCCGCTGGGAGGGTCCGGCGGGTCCGGCCGCGTCACCCGGTGGTGTGGCACTCGAACCAGACCGTCTTGCCGCGTCCGGGCAGCGGATGCCAGCCCCACCGGTCGGTCACCGCGTCCACGATCAGCAGTCCGCGTCCGCCCTCCGCGAGTTCGCCGTCCACCGCTGTGGACAGAGGCGGCCGGGGGCAGGTGTCGGTCACCTCCACCCGTACACCGTTCGCGCGCCGCAGCATCAGCAGCGCGGCGCTCCGGCCGGGCACATGACGGACGACGTTCGCGAGCAGCTCGGTCAGCGCCAGGGCCGCCGCCTCCGTCAGCTCCGGCATCTCCCAGGCGACCAGGTAAGCCTTCAGGATCCGGCGCAGATGCCGCGCCGAATGCTCGCCCACGGTGAAACGGATGCCGTACCTCGCGTCGATCGTCCCGTTCGGCAGGTCAGTTGCGTGATTCACGACTCCAGCGTGGAGTGGGACGGTTACGCTCGGCTACAAGTCGAAGGGAACGCCGCTCGGCGTTCGGACCCGGGGGTGAACTTCCATGCCCAACATCCGCGAACTGGACCCCAGTGCTTCCCCGTTGGACTACTTCGGTTCGGAACTGCGGCGGCTGAGAGAGGCCGCGGGGCTGAAACAGGGCGAGCTGGGCGACATCATCTTCTGCACCGGCTCCCTGATCGGCCAGGTCGAGACCGCCCACAAGGTGCCGACCCGGGACTTCGCCGAGCGCATCGACGCGGCCCTGCTGACGGGCGGGGCGTTCTCCCGTCTCATCGGGCTGGTACTCCGGAGCCAGTTGCCGACCTGGTTCCAGGCCTACGCGGAAATGGAGGCGAGGGCCGCCTATATCTACTCCTTCCAGGCCCAGTTGGTGGACGGACTTCTTCAGACCCCGGGCTATGCGCGGGCAGTACTGGGATCCCGGAGTGAAGCGGACCTCGACGCCAAGGTGGCCGCCCGGATGGAGCGGCAGCGGGTCCTGGCCCGGGACGAACCGCCCGTGGCATGGGTCGTGCTGGACGAGGCCGTACTGCACCGGCAGATCGGGAGCGCAGCGGTCATGCGAGACCAACTCGGTCGTCTGTTGCATCTCCGTCGTGACGGCTGGACGCAGGTTCAGGTGCTGCCGTTCGAGGCCGGTCAACACCCCGGCCTGATGGGCTCGTTCAATCTCCTGCGCTTCGACGGCGACCCGGACGTCGTCTACACCGAGGACTTCGTGCAGGGACATATGACGGCCAATCCGGCCAGTCTCAAGGAAGGCTTCCTCCGATACGATCATTTGAAGGCCGCTGCCCTGTCCGTTGAGGCCTCGGCCGAGCTGATCGCTCGTGTGATGGAGGAGCGTTATGGGCACCAGCCAGGATCTGACGGCGGCGCGATGGCGTAAGTCGTCCTACAGCGGCGACACCGGAGGCCAGTGCGTCGAGGTGGCCCCCCTGGCCACCCACGTTGCGCTCCGCGACTCGAAGAACCCCGCCCTGGGGGCCTTCACGGTCGCGGCCGGTGCCTTCGCCGCCTTCGTCGGGGCCGCGGCGGCCGGCACCCTCTGACGGGTCCGGTGCGCGGGGGCACGCCGGGTGAACGCCGGTGTGCCCGGCCGGCTACGGGGCGGTGTGCACGGCGGGGGTCGGTTCGACAGCTCTCGCAGGGCCGACGTTCGCCGCCGTGACCAGCGCGGCGACCGCGATGACGGCGGCCAGGAGCCCCCTGGAGTAGCGCGCGGAAATACGTCGGAGCACGGTGACCTCGCAACAACAGCGGCGTATTAAGCATGCTTAATCCGGCGCTTAACGTAGAGGCTCGTGGGCTCCCGTCGCAAGAGGGCCCGGGGTCGGACAGTAGTCAAAAGCTGGACTGAGTTGACTCGGCTTGATGGCATGCTTGACCCATGGCTGAGCGGGACGACCCTGAGATCATCGGACGCAGGGTGCAACAGCTGCGTACGGAACGCGGTTTGACACAGAAACAGCTGGCGGAGCCCGCCTACACACCCGCGTACATCTCCACTCTGGAGGCCGGCCGGGTGCGGGCCTCCGAACCCGCGCTGCGGCACATCGCCGGCCGGCTCGGGGTCGCGTACGAGGAGCTGGCGACCGGGCGCCCCGCCCACCTCGCCACCGGTCTGCGGCTGCGGCTGACCGACGCGCACCGCACGCTCGCCACCGGAGAGGCCGAGCCGGCCGCCGAGGTCTACGCCACGCTCCTCGCGGAGGCGGAGGCCCACGGGCTGGTCGCCGAGCAGGCCGCGGCGCTCCTCGGGCTCGGCGAATGCGCCCTGGACACCGGGGACCTGGAGACGGCGCAGCGCCGTTTCGAGGAGTCCGAGCAGCGGCTGGGGGACGCGCCCCTGCCGCAGCGGGTCCCCGCCGTGCGCGGCCGGGCGGTCTCCCACTATCTGGCCGGTGAACTCCGTTACTCCTGCTACCTGTTCGAGTCCACCCTGGACGAGCTCAACCGGACCGGTCTGCACGACCCCGAGGCGCTGCTCCTCCTCTATACGGGAGTGATAGCGCCCTACATGGACATGGGCGCGCACGCCCGCGCCGCCCAGGCCGCCGAGTTCGCTCTCGCCCTCGCGCCGCAGGTCGGTGACCCGGCCCTGGTGGCGCGGATGCACCGGTCGGTGGCGCGGACGATGATCGCCGAGGGGCGGATGGTGGAGGCCGACGCCTCCCTGGCCAAGGCCGCCGAGCTCTACCGGCAGCTCCAGATCCGCACCGAGCTCGCCAACTGCCACTGGATGCGCGGGTACCTGTACGCACAGAACGGTGAACTGGACCGTGCCGAGAGCGAGTTGCGCGAGGCGCAGGCCATGCTCTCCGCCAAGCGGGCCGCGCTCTACACCAGTCAGGTCGCGGTGGAACTGGCCGATGTGCTGCACCGGCGCGGCAAGTCGGACGAGGCCGCCGAGCTGCTCCAGCAGGTGCTCGGCGATCTGCACTCCGAGCGGGGTGCCATTCACTCGGCCGCCGCCCACCGCCTGCTCGGCATCATCGCGGAGGACGCCCGGGACACCGAGGCGGCGGAGGAGAACTACGTGCGGGCGATGAGCCTGCTGGAGCGGGCCGGCGCGGCTGGTGACCTGGCGGACCTGTGCCGGCTGCTGGGCGACCTGCTGCGGCGCACCGGCCGGGTGGAGGCGGCCCTGGACGCCTACCGGACCGGCCTCGGCCACCGCACCGCCCCGGGCACGACGACCCTGGGCCCGGCCCCGGCCCAGCCCCCGCTCTGACCGAAGGCGGGGCGGCCGACTCCCCCCGGCACCGGACGCGGTACGCGCACCCCTTCGGCGTCGGACGGGCTCCTAGAGCGCCTCGCCCGGGGAGCCGATGCGGCGCAAGAGGCCGAGGAGTGTGGCGCGTTCGACCTCGTCGAGCGGGCCGAAGGACGCGGCGAGGACATCGCGCGTGACGGCGCGGCCCGCCGCCAGGACGCGTTCCCCGGCCTCCGTCAGGTGGTGCTCTATCCGCCGTCCGTGACCGGGCCGGCGCTCGATGAGGTGCTGGGCCGCCAGCCGTGAGGCGAGGGTGCCGAAGGACTGGTCGCCCTGGAAGGTCGCCACCGCCAGTTCGTGCGCGGACGCCCCGGGCGTACGGGCGATCGCCCGCAGCGCGTCCCACTGCGCCAGCGTGGTGCCGACCGCCGCGAGGCGCGTGTCGAGCGTTCGGTGGTGCCGGTACTGCGCCTCCTTCACGGCCCGTCCCAGCTCTTCGAGGTCGACGGTGCCGGCGGCCGTCCTGATCCCGGCGGCACCGTCGACATCGGCGCCATCGGCGGCAGCGGCCGTCTCGGCTGCGGCGCGGGTCCCTGTGTCCCCATGGTTCGCGGTCATGGGCACATCCTAATCGAGAATCTAAGGTTGCGTATATACGTATGCGTAGATACCGTGGGGCGCATGACCGACACCGAGATGCGAACCCGTACCGTCCACCAGCGCCCCGACCTTTCCCTCACCCTCACCGAGACCGGCCCCGCGGACGGCCCGCTCGCGCTGGTCCTGCACGGCGGTGGCGGGCCCGCCACCGTCCAGGGCATCGCCGGGCATCTGGCCGGCCGGCACGGAATGCGCGCCGTCGTGCCCACGCACCCCGGCTGGAACGGGACCGAGCGCCCCGACTGGTTCACCGGCGTCGACGACCTGGCGATCGCCTATCTGCACTGGCTCAGGGACGAGGGCCACCGTGACGTCCTCGTCGTCGGCTCCTCGCTCGGCGGCTGGACCGCCGCCGAGATGGCCTTCCGCGACGACGGCGCCGTGATCGGCTCGCTGGTCCTGGTCAACGCGGCGGGCGTGGCCGTCCCGGGCGAGCCGGTCCGCGACGTCTTCGGGCTCCGGCCGGACGAGATCGCCACGTACTCCTTCCACGATCCGGCCCGGTTCGCCGTGGACCCCGCCACCCTCACCGAGGAGCGGATCGCGGTCCAGCGGGCCAACATGGCCACCATGCGGGTGCTGGCCGGCGACCCGTACATGCACGACCCGAAGCTCCTGAACCGGCTCGGCCGGGTGCGGGTCCCGGCCCTCGTGCTGTGGGGCGAGAGCGACCGGATCGTCACGCCCGCGTACGGGCGGGCCTACGCGCGGGCGTTCGCGCGAGGGTGGTTCGAGCCGATCGCCGAGGCCGGCCATCTGCCGCACATCGAGCGGCCCGAGGCGACGTTCGCCGCCCTCGACGCGCACCTCGACGGGCTCTTCGGCGCACAGGCCGACGCGTACGCCGGTGTCGGGGGCGCGCCCGCCCGGCGCGCTAGCGGCCCGAGGTTCCGGAGTCCGGCGCCCCCGAGCCTGTGACCAGGCCCGTGCCCGTGCCCGCCGTCACCGTGCCCTGGTCCGCCGATGCCGGGTCCGGCGAGGAGGGTCCGCCGCTCGACGGTTTGATCTCGACCGCCGAGCCGAGTGCGAGCCGCTCGTACAGCCACTTGGCGTCGGCCTCGCGCAGGCCGATCCAGCCGCGCGGCTGGTCGTGGACGACCTTCGCGTCGCCCGGCATGGCGCCGACGTAGTCCGTCGTGCCGTCGGGGGCGCTGAGTTCGACCGCCCAGGAGGCATTGAGGCTGTACGCGTCGCCGAGTCCGACGATCCTGCTGGAGACCTTCATGGAGGCCTTCTTGACGGTGACCGTCGACCGGAGGGTCGGCACGTAACCCGTCAGGCTGTCGGAGGTGAGCGTCAGTTCGCGGCCGGCGACCGAGACCACGCGTCGGCCCAGGTCGATCGTGGCGACCGGCGCCGGCGCCGTCGGCGGGAGGCTCCGGTCGGAGGCGGTGCTCGGGCCGGTGGTGGGACTGGCGACCGGGAGCGGATTCCGGTGCGGGGTGCCGCCGCCCAGGCTCACCGCGACGACCAGGGCCACGACTCCGGCCGCGGAGGCGCCGCCCGCGCCCAGTGCCGTACGGCGTCGGCGTCGGCGGCGTACCGCCCGGCCGCGGATCTCCGCACCGGTCAGCGTCGGCAGCCGCTCGCCCTCTGCCGCCAGCTCCCTTAGTTCGGAGGTGAGTTCATCGGACACGGTCGTCCTCCCTCTCCCCCTTGCCCGGCACGCCCGCGGAGTCCAGCGGACGCGCGGAGCCGACCGAGTCCGCCGATTTCTCCGAGAGCACCCGTGCCAGCGCCGTCCGGCCGCGTGAGAGCCGGGCCTTGACCGTGCCCACGGGGGCACCGGTTTCGGAGGCTACCTGCTCGACACTCAAGTCGTACAGATGGTGCAGAACGATCGCCATCCGCTGTGCTTCGGGCAGCGTACGCAGCGCGGTTATGAGCGCGGTGCGCTCGGGTCCGGGGCCCGGGGCGTGGTCGGACGGCCCTGTGTGCCGCACCAGTTCCAGCCAGCGGCGCGCACGGCGCCAGCGGCTCACCGCGAGCCGCGTCGCCACCGTCCGTATCCACGCTTCGGGCGCTCCGTCGGCGAGGAACTCCCGCCGTCGGTCCCAGGCGCGGACGAACGCCTCCTGGACGACGTCCTGCGCCTCGCCGTGGTCCCCCGTGAACGCGTAGAGCTGGCCGGTCAGCCGGGGAAACGCGGTCGCGTAGAACGCGTCGAACTCTTCCTCGGTCATGCCCCCCGCCGGAATTTCCGCAGTTCGGGCGGCCGTGTGCAACCCGCCCGTCCCCGTCGCGCGTACAGGTCCCGTACGTCGCACATCGAAACACACAACAGGGGGATCACCATGTTCACGGGACTGAGAGGCGGCCGCGGCCGGTCCACCCGCGCCTGGGGCGCGGCGGCGGCCGTGTGCGCGCTCGCGCTGACCGGGTGTTCGGCGCGGGCGGCGGCGGACGGCGGGGACACGGGAGCCGGTCCGGGCGGCGGACCGGCCGCCACCGGGACCGCGAGCCCCGCGGGCAAGGCCCGGCCCAGTCCCTCCGCCACCCCGCTCGCATCCCTGGCGGGCGCGCACGTCAACATCGCCGACGGGCAGACCGTGGGCGTCGGCATGCCGATATCGGTGACCTTCGACCATCCGGTCCCGATGGCCGAACGGGCGGATTTGGAACGACGGTTGAAGGTGACCGCCGAGGTCGAGGGGGCCTGGGGCTGGGTCCGGGACCGTAACCTCGCCGACGGGCAGCGCGTCGACTTCCGGCCCCGCGTGTACTGGAAGCCCGGCACGGCGGTGACCGTCCGGGTGGGGGCCGGAATCACTAGGCATTTCACGGTGGGCCGCTCCCTCGTCGCCACAGTGGATGTCCGTACACACTTCATGACGCTCAAGACGGCCGGTTCGTCGCGCCGCGTCCCGATCACCGCGGTCGCGCCGGGCATGGACACCTGGAACGGCACGATGGTCGTCTCCGACAAGGCGCCCAGGGTCTTCATGAACTCCCGGTCCGTCGGCTACGGCGACGCGTACGCGGGCTATTACTACTACGCCGTGCACCTCACCGCCTCGGGCACCTACCTCCACCAGAACCCGAAGGCGAACACCTACGGCGGGGTCCGGAACGTCACGCACGGCTGCGTCGGACTCGCCACCGGCGGCCCCGCGAAGGCGTTCTACGACGAGGTCGTCCCCGGCGACGTCGTCACGGTCGTCGGCTCCCGGGAGACCGTCGCCGTCGGCAACGGCTACGGCGACTGGAACCTGAGCTGGGACCGATGGCGGGCGGCGAGCGCGCTCAACTGACGTACACCCGCGCGGAAAAGTGACTGACGTGCGTCCGTGCGGAAGATCGGCTGACGTACATCCGTGCGGAAAATCGTCGGGCGGTGTCATCCGGACCTGGGGCGCCGGGAGTTTGTACGGGGGAGGGGCGTCCTCCCGTCGCCCGAACGTCAGCCACATCACGAGGAGTTGTCCGTTTTGACCGGGACGCAGAGGGTGATCGCTCCCTCGCCCCGAACCACCCCCCACGCACCCGACCCGAGGGACCGCAGGTCGTGCCGCACAGCCTCACCGACACCTCCCGGCCCACCGCGGAAAGCGGCGACTTCGCCGCCTACGCCGGTGCTGCCTGGCCTCGCCTGGTGCGCACCGCGCACCTGCTCACCGGCGACTTCCACGACGCCGAGGATCTCGTCCAGACCACGCTGGCCAAGGTGTACTCCCGCTGGCGGCGCATCCCGAGCGACGACGTCGACTTCTACGTACGCCGCTCGCTGGTCAACAACAACCTCAGCCGCATCCGCAAGAGACGGGTCGCGCAGCTCCTGATGCCCTTCGTGCCCGAGCGGGCGCACCAGCGCGACCCCGGACACGCCGAGGCGGTCACCCAACGGGCCGCTCTGGACACCGCGTTGGCCGCGCTTTCGGCGCGGCAGCGCGCCGTCCTGGTGCTGCGCTACTGGGAGGACCTGGGCGAGGCCGAGACGGCTCAACTGCTCGGCTGCTCGGTCGGCACCGTCAAGACCCACGCCCGGCGCGGTCTGCAGGCGCTGCGCGCCCACCCGGTGTTCGCCGGCCGTCCCTTCGTCTCCGGAGCACGCCCATGAACCACTCGTCCCGTTCCGCGCGCATGTCGGCCGAGGCCGAGCGGCTGCGCGAGGTGTTCGCCGACGCCGCGTACGACGTCACCCCGTCCGCCGTGCCGCTGCTCGCCATCGAACGCGAGGGGCGCCGACGCCGGCGCCGCCGCAGGACCGCCGTGCTGGGGGCCGCCTGCGGGGCGCTGCTGGTGCCGCTCGCCGTGGCCGGGATCCGCGACGGCGTTCCCTTCGGGCCCGGTGAGTCCGTGAACGCGCCCGCCGCCCACGGCGGCAGCGCTGCTCCCTCTCCCGCCGAGAGCGCCGGGCGGGTGCGGGTCGTGGCGTCCGGCGAGCGGGTCCGGGTGGCGTCCGGCACCGAGATCTGGCTGACGAAGGACGGCTCGCGCTGGACCGAACCGGGCATGCCCGTCCAGTCCCACGGCGTCACGGACGACTACCTCAGCCGGGTCGGCCCCCGCGTCTCGCTCCAGGCGTCCTATCGCAACGACGGCCGCACGTTCCTGTCCGGGGTGTTCATCGGCTCGGGCGAGCCGGCCCGCGTCGAGGTCACGACCCCCGCGGGCGTCCTCCACGCCACCGCACTCACCCTCGCGGGCAAGCCCGGCTGGGGCGCCTGGTACGTGATGACCCCGGCGCCGCCCAGCCCGGCCCCGGACGACCCTCCGTCCTGGGACCCCCGGAGAGTCACGGTGTACGACACCTCGGGAGCGGTGCTCGTGAGCCAGAAGTACCGGCCGTGAGGGGCCGGGGAGGCGTGCGGGGGCCGCGACCTGTGAGGGGTTCACGGGCTGTGCGGGGTTCACGGGCCGCGCGCGGGATGCCGTCCTGGCGTGGGACACGGGCCGGGAGCGGGACCGCCGGCGCCGCGGCGAGCGCGCCCCCGGGCCCCCGCGTCCGCGTCCGGTCCGGGCTCGGCCGCGTCCTGCGGGCCCGGCGCGTGAAGGCCCGCCGTACCCGCGGCCGTCGGCTGCGCCGCGCGCTGACCGTCCTGCTGGCCCTCGTGCTCACGCTCGCGGGCGCGGTGGTGGTGGCGTACCGGCTCACCCTGATTCCCGAGCCGCACCCGGAGACGGCGATGCAGAGCACGGTCTTCGTCGACAGCCGGGGTGACTATCTGGGGCGGCGCGGTCCGGTGGACCGGCAGGCGGTCCCGCTCGCCCAGGTGCCGAGGCATGTCCAGGAGGCGGTGATCGCCGCGGAGAATCGTTCCTTCCGTACGGACACCGGGGTCTCGCCGACCGCGATCGTCCGGGCGGCCTGGTCGACGCTGAGCGGCGGCGGCCGGCAGGGCGGCTCCACGATCACCCAGCAGTACGTGAAGAACGCCCTGCTCAGTCCCCAGCAGTCGCTGTCCCGCAAGGCGCGCGAGGCGCTGATCGCGGTCAAACTGGACCGCACCCGGTCCAAGAACGAGATCCTGGAGGGCTACCTCAACACGGTCTACTTCGGCCGCGGCGCCGCGGGCATCCAGGCCGCGGCGCGCAACTACTTCGGCGTCGACGCCGCCAGGCTGACGGTCAGCCAGGGCGCCGCCCTCGCCGCCGTCATCAACATCCCCTCGTACTACGAGAAGGCGGGCTCGGACGCGGCCGTGACGGCGAAACTCACGCGCCGCTGGGAGTGGGTGCTGGACGCGATGGCCGACAGCGGGGCGATCACACCGGCGCAGCGCGCCGCGGCCCGCCTTCCGGCGTTCCGCTTCTATCCGCCCGGGGCCACGGACGGCCAGCGCCAGTACCTGATCGACGTCGCCGCCGCGGAGGCCGCGGACCGGCTCGGCATCACCCAGGACGAACTGGCTCGCGGCGGATACACCGTCCGCACCACCTTCGACCTCGCCGCCCAGGACGCGGCGGCGGAATCGGCCGCCGATCCGGCGGGCGTCAAGGGCGTCAGCCTGCACTCCACGATCGTGGCGCTGGTGCCGGGCGACGGCGCGATCCGCGTGCTGTACGGGGGCGCGGACTACGCCCGGCAGCCGTTCAACGACGCGCTGGCCGGAGCGGTGGAGGCGGGTACGGCGATGGAGCCGTTCACCCGGGCCAGGCTCGGCCCTCCCCTGGCCGACCTTCCCAAGCGCGCCGCGCCCACTCCGCTCTCGCTGTCGGCGGCGTACGCCACGGCGGCGGCCGGCGGCACCTACGCCGAGCCGTACACCGTCCAGAGGATCACCCGGGACGGCCGGACCCTCTACACCGCCCGGCCGCGCACCCGCACCGTGATGGGCCCGTCCACCGTGCAGCTCGTCACCAAACTCCTGCACCCGTCCGGCGGGACCTGGGGCGTGTTCACCGGGGGCGCCGGAACCCGCACCCTGTGGCAGACCATGTACGACGCGAGACTGTCCACCACGGTCGCCCTCTTCGCCCAGCATCCCGCCCACGGCCGGCACCCGGCCCGGATCGCCCAGCTCCCCTCCACGGCGGCGAACTCGGCCGCCGAGATGGTGGCGGGCGTCATGAACCGGCTCGATCCCGTCACCGTGCGGCCGGGCCGGGGCGCCGTCGCGACGTCCGGGGGCTGACGGGAGTCGTGCGCGCCGCCCGGATCCGCTCGCGGCAGGCGCCCCGGCCCGGCCGCACGGTGCACGTTCCCCCGGGCGGGACCCCGGCATCCCGGGGTCCCGAGGGGCGGGCGGAGCGCCCGCGCGGGCGTACGCCTCCCCCGGGGACCCCGCCGTACCGACGGTCCGCACCCCGGTTCCGGCGGGTCCCGACCCGCCGCCGTGGCCTGTCCGGTCCACGACAGGCGCGCCCGGTGAACCGGTCCGCGAACCGGAATGATCGCGGACCGGCCGCCCCGACGGCTGACCTCAGTGAACGCGCGGCCTGCCGGGCGGGGACCGTACACCGGGGTCCCCGCCCACCGCGTTCCCGAGCGGTGCGGGACGTCGAGTCGGAGCGGGATCGAGACCATCAAGCCCTACCGCCCACCGGAATAGGGCCCATACTGGAATCACGATGAGTAAATCCTCCGCGCCCCGGCGCCACCTGCCCACCAGCCCCTTCGCCGCACCCGTCGTCCCCGTGGCCAAGGAGTTCAGCCTCGGAGACCGCGTCTCCCACGACCAGTACGGCCTGGGCACGATCGTCGGCGTCGAAGAGGGCATCGCGATGCTCGTCGACTTCGGCGCCCGCCAGGTCCGCGTCCTGAGCCCCTACACCCGGATGGACCGGCTCTGACTAGCAAGCAATGACGTAACACCCCGGCCCGCCACCTCAGCCCGCGGCAGCCCCACCACAGGTTGCCGGGGCCGCGGTGCGTGGCGGCCCGGACCGGCCACGTGTGTCACCGACTGCCCTCCGGCACGACGGCCCACACCGCATGCCTCCCGCCCTGCCCCGGTCGAGGCTGGGTGGATGACGACTTCCTCGCGTGATGAGCTGCCGTTCGACGACGTCGCCGACTTCGAGAACGCCGACCGGGGGTTGCTCGCGGTGTTCGGGCCCGCTGTGGTCCGGGCGGAGGACGGGCGGGTGATGGGACAGCGAGGCGTACGAGTTCCTCGACGGTGAGTGTCCGGGGACCGCGCATCCGAGTCTGTGGCGGCAGGCCCAGCTCTGCGCGCGCCGGGGCCTGTACGAGGTCACCGAGGGCGTGTACCAGGTACGGGGCCTCGACATCTCCAACATGACACTCGTCGAGGGCGACCGCGGAGTGATCGTCATCGATCCGCTGCTCTGCGCGGAGACCGCCGCCGCCGCGCTCGCCCTGTACCGCGAGCACCGGGGAGCACGCCCCGTCACCGGTCTGATCTACACCCACTCGCACGCCGACCACTTCGGCGGCGCCCGCGGAGTGCTGCCGCACGGCACGGAGGAGGGCGTCCCGGTCATCGCGCCGGAGGGCTTCCTGGAGCACGCGGTCAGCGAGAACGTCCACGCGGGCAACGCCATGATCCGCCGCGCCGGCTACATGTACGGCGACCATCTGCCCAAGGCGCCCGACGGCCAGATCAGCACGGGGCTCGGCCCCGCGGTCTCCAGCGGCACCCTGACGCTCGTACCGCCGACCCTGGACATCACCCGCACCGGCCAGACGGAGACGGTCGACGGCGTGCGGATCGTCTTCCAGGTCACCCCCGGCACCGAGGCCCCGGCCGAGATGAACTTCCTCTTCCCGGACCGGCGGGCCCTGTGCCTGGCGGAGAACGCCACGCACAACATGCACAACCTGCTCACCCTGCGCGGCGCCCTGGTCCGCGACGCCCGGCAGTGGGCCCGCTACCTCGACGAGGCCATCGACTTCTTCGACGGCACCTACGACGTCGCCTTCGCCTCCCACCACTGGCCGACCTGGGGGCACGACGACGTCGTCCGCTTCCTCGCCGAGCAGCGCGACCTGTACGCGTACCTGCACGACCAGACCCTGCGCATGCTCAACAACGGTCTGACGGGTCCCGAGATCGCCGAGGAGAGGGGAAGGGGGGAGAGGGGGGAGGGGGCAGGGTCAGGTGGTCGGTGGAACGCGGGGGCGCCGCTCCCGTCCGTGCGGGGAGCGGCGTCACCGCGTATCTCGTCGGTGATCGTGCCGGTCCTCGGCCTCAGCCCTGTGTCGGGGCGGGCGACTTCCCCGCCAGGACGTCCTTCAGGCGGTTCGTGCCGGCCTGGACCGCCTGCTCCGTGGACTGGTGCTCGGTACCGGAGAGGCCGCCGTTGGTGAGGGACAGGGCGCTGTCGCCGACCCGGACCGCGGCGAAGTCGAGCGTCAGGGTCTCGGGGTCGCCCTCCAGCTTGCCGCTCATCGTGACCTGGAGGCCCTGGCGGGCGTCCCCCACGTCGGGCAGATGCGTCGAGACGACCTGGACGGTCTGCTTGTCGCCGTTGCCGTCGACGGCCGTGAACTGGTCGCAGATGTCCGGCAGCGTCTTCAGCCACTTCAGCTGCGTGTCCAGTGAGCTCTTCCCGTACGAGGCGACCTCGTAGCGCATCTGGGCGTCGTTGTCGCTGTCGTCGAAGCCGGTGACGGCACTGGCTCCCTGCGGCTTGCCCAGCAGGTTCTCGCTGTACAGACCGTCCAGCAGCTTCTGGCACTGCTTGGCGTTCGCCTTGTCGGTGACGAAGTCGGCCTCGTCGACCTTGCTCTTGAGCAGCGTGTCGTGCCAGGCCGCCACGCCCTTCGACTCGTCCCACTGCGAACCGAGGTCGGAGTTGGTGATCAGCGCGGACTGGGCCTCGGCCTTGGTGAGCTCCCGGACGGAAGGGGAGGGCGAGGGCGACGCGGAGCCGGACTCCTCGGCCACGGGAGAGGCGGGGACGGGGGACGCGGAGGCGGGGGACGCGGAGGAGTCCGTACGGCCGGAGCCGCCGCCGTCACCGCCGCCGTTCGAGCAGGCGGCCGTCGAGAGCAGCATCCCCGCGGTCAGGGCGGATGCCAGGAGACAGGACGGACGGTTCATGCGAGGGCCTCCCGAGGACGGTCCCGAGGTCGGGCTGTGTGCCCCCACGCCATCACCGGCCACGCCCTCCCACCAGCGCACCGGGCCGTCCGGGTGAGTGCGGCGCGCGGATGTCACCGGACCGATGCCGGGTGCCCCCGGCCGGTACCGCACGGGATCTGCCAAAGTGGAAGGTGATGCACGCGCCCCAGGGAAGCACCATGAGCCCCACCGACCGGTTCGACGACGACGAGTACCCCGCCTACACGATGGGTCGTGCCGCCGAGCTGATCGACGCCACCCCCGCGTTCCTGCGGGCCGTCGGGGAGGCGGGGCTGATCACGCCGCTGCGCTCCGACGGCGGCCACCGCCGTTACTCCCGCAATCAACTGCGGGTCGCGGCCCGCGCCCGGGATCTCGTCGACCAGGGAACGCCCGTCGAGGCCGCCTGCCGGATCGTCACGCTGGAGGACTGCCTCGACGAAGCCCTGCGGATCAACGCGGAGCTGCGCGGGTCGACACCGCAGGACGCCTGAGCGCCGACGTCGGGCGACGTCAGAGGGCCTCTGAGGCCGTTTCTCGGCCGGTTCCGGGATATCTGCTCCGGCCGATACAGAATTTGGTGCACGGGCCCGCGAGGTTTTGTTATTCCCCACGCCAGGGTGAGATAGTGCGCCACCTTCGAGGCCCGTAGCGTGCTACTGTCGATTTCAGTTGCAGTTGTGGTTCCCAAAGTTTTTCCGGTGCATTCCGGTTGGGGCAATCATTGCGGCGACGCAGGTCCACACAGTGTGGACCTTCGAGCTTTGCCCCGAAGGAGATTTGACATGGCTACTGGCACCGTGAAGTGGTTCAACGCGGAAAAGGGCTTCGGCTTCATCGAGCAGGATGGCGGCGGCGCCGACGTCTTCGCTCACTACTCGAACATCGCCACCTCTGGCTTCCGTGAGCTCCAGGAAGGCCAGAAGGTGACCTTCGACGTCACGCAGGGCCAGAAGGGCCCGCAGGCGGAGAACATCGTCCCCGCCTAGTCTGGGACGCCGGATGGCCGGCATCCGCACCGCAAGGTGTGGGTGTCGGCCATCTGCTTTTTCCGCGGTCATTGAATGGGCGATGAATTTTTTTCGGTGACCTGTTCCCGTTTTTGGCGGCGCCAAACTCGGCCCATCGACCGACTACACCGCCAGGACCGCGCGGACGGTCTTGCCGCCCAGGCCCGTACTGACGACCTCCAGGCTGTGGGCGAGCTGCTGGACCATGGCCAGGCCCCGCCCGCTCTCCGATTCGGCGTCCAGGACGCCGACCCGCGGCCGTCCGGGACTGTCGTCGCGGACCTCGACCGTCACCCTTCCGTGCCCCAGTTGCAGCCTCAGCCTGCAACCGCTGCGGCCGTGCCGTACGGCGTTGGCGACGAGCTCGGAGGCGATCAGCGTGGCGTCGTCCACCTGGTCTGCGGTCGGCGACGCGAGCCGTGGACGCGGCCGGGTCAGGAACGCCGTCGTCAGCTTGCGGGCCCTGCCCGCCGAGACGGCCGTACGCGGCAGTGTGTACTCCACGCGGGCGGTCGGCCGGACGGTGCGCTGGTGCGCACGCATGACTGACACCTCTCTTCCCCCTCCAGGGCAACCAGCACCCGGCCGACGACTCCGTCCCCGTCGACCGGGGCCCCGCGCGAACCGGTGCGCGGCAGGCCCTGCCTTCGGGTGATGCCCCACCCGGGCGATCGGCAACCAACGACCTGCGTCACAAAGCCGCCACAGCGCGTAGGGGTTCGATCAGCGCCCGGAGTCCAGCAGACGGAAGTCGTCGTAGTCGAAGCCGGGCGCCACCACGCAACTGACCAGAACCTCCTGGTCGCCGGCCGGGCGGGCGGACTGCCAGACGCCGCCGGGGACGAGGACCTGGGGGCGCTCCCCCGCCTCGACACGCGGGCCGAGGCGGACGACCTGCGGGGTGGACTGGGGGGTCGTTCCGTCGCCGCCGAGGAGCACGTCCAGGGGACCGCCGCGGTGCCACAGCCAGAGTTCGTCGGAGCGGACGGTGTGCCAGGCGGAGGTGTCGCCGGGGGCGAGGAGGAAGTAGATGGCGGAGGCGGCGGCGCGGGGGCCCGGGTAGCCGTCGGGCCGGAAGGCCTGCGGCGCGGTCCAGGTCTCGACGAACCAGCCGCCCTCCGGATGGGGTCGCATGTCCAGGGCGGCGGCCAGTTCCGGGATGCCGGTCTCAGGAGAGGTCATCCCCTGCCTCTATCACGCGGTCGGAAGGGGTTCAACCAACTCCCGGTGGACACGCGTGTCCGTCTGACAGGGTGTGGGTCATGGCGACGCTTCACAGAAAGCTGCTAGGTCTGCTTCCCCGCGTAGGGGTGCAGGTGCTGGACCTCGGATCGGGAGCCGCGGTGGTCTACCGGCGCGGTGTGCGCAGACGCGTCGCCCTGGGCAAGGGCGCCGATCTGGTGCTGCGCGGGCGGACGGCGGCCTGGAAGCACGTTCCGCTGGGTGACACCGGCGCCCGTCTCCTGCTCGACGAGAAGGAGACGGCGGCCGACGAACGCAAGTTCCAGTTGTCGGCCGCGGCCTATCTCTGCGGCCAGCACGTGACCGCCCTGCTCGACCGCTACGAGGTGAACTGCGTCTTCGACGTGGGGGCCAACTCCGGCCAGTACGGACGCCAGTTGCGCCGCCTCGGCTACACCGGCCGGATCGTCTCCTTCGAGCCGACCGCGGAGGCGTTCGGCAAGCTCCGGAAGGCGGCCGAGGGAGACCCCGACTGGCAGGTGCACCAGGTCGGCCTCGGACGGGAGGACACCACCCAGTCCATCCATGTGGGCTGGAACACCATGAACTCCCTTCTCGCGCCCAGTGATTACGGGAAGGACCGCTACAAGCGCTTCGCCAAGACCCGTACCGAGGACATCGAGGTCCGCCGTCTCGACGGGATGATGGACAAGGCGCTCGCCGGGATCACCGACCCCCGCCCCTATCTGAAGATGGACACCCAGGGCTACGACCTGGAGGTGTTCGCCGGCGCCGGAGAGCGCGCCGCGGAGTTCGTGGGGATGCAGTCGGAGGTCGCGACGCTGCGGCTGTACGAGGGCAGTCCCCGGATGGGCGAGGCCGTCGCGGTGTACGAGGAGGCCGGCTTCGAGATCACCGGCATGTACCCGGTGTCACGGGAGGCGGCGACCGGACGGGTGGTGGAGTTCGACTGCGTGATGGTCCGCGCGACGGCTGTCCCGCCCGGGGAGTAGGGCCGGCGGTCCTCAGGCCCGGGAGCGGACGCTAGGCCGGATACGCGTGCGTCTGGGCCGCCTTCACGGTGGCCCAGACGGCAGCGCCGGGGTGCAGGTCGAGTTCCGCCGCGGCGACCGTCGTCAGGTCGGCGGCGAGCGGGAGTTCGCCGGTGAGGTCCGCGCGGATCTGGTCGCCGTGCGTCTCCAGACCGGCCACCTGGCACTGCCACAGGTTCCGGGCGCTGGTGCCGGTGGGGCGGTCGCGGTGGAGCGTGACGGCGCTCGGCGGGAACGCCACGAAGACGGGCCCGTCGAGTGTCTCGGTCGTGGTGATCGCCGGGCCCGCCTCCAGCCGTACGGTGTGGCCCCCGGCCTCGCCCCGGTAGAGGTTGAGGCCGACCAACTGGGCGATGTAGTCCGTGCGCGGCCGGCGGGCGATGTCCGACGGGCTGCCCTCCTGGACGACCCGGCCGTCCTCGACGACCACGAGCCGGTCGGCCAGCACCATCGCGTCCAGCGGGTCGTGCGTCACGAGGACGGCGACGGCCTCGAAGTCGGCCAGATGGTGCCGGAGTTGGGCGCGGACGTCCAGGCGCGTGCGGGCGTCCAGCGCGGCGAGCGGTTCGTCGAGCAGCAGCAGCCGGGGGCGGGTGGCGAGGGCGCGGGCGACCGCGACCCGTTGCGCCTGTCCGCCGGAGAGCCGGCGGGGCTTGGCCCCCGCGTGGTCGGCGAGGCCCATGCGCTCCAGCCAGACGGCTGCCTGCTTCCGCGCCTCCGCCTTGGACACGCCCTGGCAGCGCGGTCCGAAGGCGACGTTGTCGAGCGCGGACAGATGCGGGAAGAGCAGGTAGTCCTGGAAGACGACGCCGACCGGGCGGGACTCGGGCGGTGTGCGGTCCAGGGGGACGCCGTCCAGCCGCAGCCGGCCGCCCTCGGACAGCGGGGTGAGCCCGGCGAGCGCGCGCAGCGCGGTCGTCTTGCCCGCGCCGTTCGGCCCGAGCAGCGCGACGACGTCACCGGGTCCTGCGGTCAGTTCGATGTCGAGGCGGAACGGGCCGCGCTCGACGACGAGACGGGCGTCGAGGCCCTTGCCGGTCGTGAGGTTCGCGTTCGTCGGGACGTCCGTCATGACGCCCCCGCCGTCATCCAGCGGTCCCGCAGACCGGCGAGAACCGCGATCGACACCACGAGCAGGACGAGGCTCAGGGCGATCGCGGCGTCCGGGTCGCTCTGCAGGGCCAGATAGACGGCCAGCGGCATGGTCTGGGTACGGCCCGGGAAGTTGCCCGCGAAGGTGATCGTCGCGCCGAACTCGCCCAGCGCGCGGGCCCAGGCCAGGACGGAACCGGCGGCGATGCCCGGCGCGATGAGGGGCAGGGTGACCCGGCGGAACGCGGTGAAGCGGGAGGCGCCCAGGGTCATGGCGGCCTCCTCGTAGCGCGGGTCGGCCGCCCGCAGGGTGCCTTCCACGCTGATCACCAGGAACGGCATCGCCACGAAGGCCTCGGCCACGACCACCCCGGCCGTGGTGAACGGGAGGGTGATCCCGAACCAGGAGTCGAGCAGGTGCCCGACGACGCCGTTGCGGCCGAGGGCCAGCAGCAGCGCGACACCGCCGACCACCGGGGGCAGCACGAGCGGCAGCGTGACCAGTGCCCGGACGAGCCCGCGCCCGGGGAACCGCGTACGCGCCAGCAGCCAGGCGAGCGGCACACCGAGGACCAGGCACACCACCGTGGCGGCCGTGGCCGAGAACAGGGACAGCCGGAGGGCCTGCCAGACCTCGGGCTCGGCCAGTTGTTCCGGCAGGTTGTGCCAGGGCGCCCGGACGAGCAGCGCCAGAAGCGGGAGGAGCAGGAACGCGAGCCCGACGAGAGCCGGGAGCAGCAGGGGAAGCGGTGCCCCGCCACGGATCCGCCCGCCCGCCCGGCCCCGCGTCCGGCCACGGCCGAGCCGCGGCCCACCCGTGAGGGTGTCGGCCGCGGCGTCGGACTTGTCGAGCGAGGTCACGGGATCACTCATGGCTTCAGGAGACGGGGTTCGGGTGCCCGGACAGGGCCGACGGGTGCGGCTGCCAGGGGGGCGGAGGTCAGGACGTGGGCTGCAGGAAGCCCGCCGCCGTCAGCACCTTCTGGCCCTCCGCGGACCGCACCAGCTCGATGAACGCCTTGGCCGCCGCCGCGTTGGGCGCGTCCTTGAGCAGGGCGATCGGGTAGTCGTTGATGGCGTCGGCCGACTCGGGGAACTCCACGCCCTCCACCTTGTCACCCGCGGCCTTCACATCGGTCTTGTACACGACCGCCGCGTCGGCCTCCTTCAGCTCCACCTTGGTCAGGGCGCTCTTGACGTCCTGCTCGTAGGACGCCGGGGTGAGCTTCAGCTTGCTCGCGGTCAGCGCCTTCTGCGCGGCGGCGCCGCACGGCACCGTCTTGTCGCACAGGACGACCTTGAGGCCGGACTTGGTGAGGTCCTTCAGGGAGGCGACCTTGTCCGGGTTGCCGGGCAGGGTGGCGATCTCCAGCTGGTTGCGCACGAAGGTGGCGGGGGCGGTCGCCGCGTCCTTCTTGTCGGTCACGATCGCCATTGTCTTCGGGCTGGCCGCGGCGAAGACGTCCGCCGGGGCGCCGCCCGTGATGCTCGCGGCGAGGGAGTCGCTGCCGCCGAAGCTGAAGGTGACCTTGGTGCCCGGGTGGGCCTTCTCGAACTGCTGGCCGAGGGCCGTGAAGCTCTCCTTCAGGGAGGCGGCGGCGAACACGGTCACGGTGCCGGAGAGCTTCGGCGAGGAGGACGTCGAGGCCGACGACTTCGCCTTGCCCGAGGAGTCGGACTTGCCGTCGGAGGAGGAGCAGGCGCTCAGGGCCAGCAGCGCGGCGGCTCCGACGCCGGCCACCTGCAGGGTGCGGCTGGTGCGGCGGGTCCGGCGCGCGGATCGGGTCATCACGGATCTACTCCCTCGGAAACTCTGAGGCTCGCTGAAGCCCCCGGCGTGATCATCAGTCATGAGCTCACGTTCTGTTATACGCAGATCATACTTCCGCATATGCGAGCTGTAAGTCTCCTGTCGCATCGCATGAGCTGTACGTACGGCCTTCGGATGTACGCATGTGCGTTTGTACGGGACCGTCCGCTGGGTACGGTCCTGCGGGAGGTGCTGCCCAGTGAGCCAGTCCCTGACACAGCCGACGCCGCCGGCTCCCCCGCTCGCCGAGCTCGCGCTGACCGGCGACCTCGCCCGCCCGGTCCGGCTGACCGTGCCCGACCTGCTCATGTGGCCCCAGCACCGGGTCCGGGTCAGCTTCGAGTGCGCCACCAGCGGAGTGCGGCACCACGGTTTCGAGGGCCCGCGGCTGCACGACGTGCTGCGGGACGCCGGGCCAAGCTTCGATCCGGCCCGCCGCAAGGACCGGCTGCGCTTCCTCATCGCGGTGGCGGGCGCGGACGGTCATCACGCGCTGCTCACCTGGGCCGAGATCGACCCCGACTTCGCGGACGCCCCGGTGCTGCTCGCGGTCGCCATCGACGGCACCCCGCTGGACCGGGCGGGCCCGCAACTGGTCCTGCCGCAGGACCGCTGCGGGGCCCGGCACATCAGTGGCATCAACACCATCCGGGTGGACGGCCGGTACCCGGCGGGGTTGTGAGGGCCGGGTCGTGAGCCGGCCGGTGGCGTGAGCCGGCCGGGGTCGTGACAGGGCCGCCCCGTGTCTGCGACCCTGGCCCGCCTACGGGAGGTGGCGCGTGCTGCTGCGTCGGCTGGAGTACCTGGTCGCGCTCGCCCGGGAGCGGCACTTCGCACGGGCGGCGGCGGCCTGCTTCGTGTCGCAGCCGTCGCTGTCCGCCGCGATCCGCCGGCTCGAACACGAGCTGGACGTACCGATCGTGCGCCGCGGCCGACGGTACGAGGGGCTCACCCCGGAGGGCGAGGTCGTCCTGGCCTGGGCGCACCGCATCCTCGCCGAACGGGACGCCCTGCGCCAGGAGCTGTCGGCGCTGCGCGGTGGTCTGACCGGCACCCTGCGCCTCGGTATCGTGCCCACCGCGCTGCCCGCCGCGTCCCTGCTGACCACCCCGTTCTGCGAGCGCCACACACGGGCCCGGGTCAGCCTGGAGTCGCTGTCCTCGGCGCAGATCTCGCACGGGCTCGCCGAGTTCGAGCTCGACGCGGCGATGACGTATCTCGACGACGACGACCTGCGGCACGTCCGGCGCTTCCCGCTGTACGAGGAGCGGTACGTGCTGCTCACGCCGGTGGACGGACCGCTGGCCGGCGCGGCGAGGGCCCGCTGGGCGGAGGCGGCCGGTCTCCCGCTGTGTCTGCTGAGCCCGCGGATGCGCAACCGCCGGATCATCGACGAGTACTTCGCCGCGGACGGTGCGCGGGCGGCTCCGGCGATCGAGTCGGACACGGTCGCGGGGCTGTACGCGCAGTTGCCCGGCGGCCGTTGGTCGAGCGTGATCTCGCACGCCTGGCTGCACATGTTCGGGGTGCCGCGGGGGATGCGGGTGGTGCCGCTGGAAGGTCCCGCGCACGGGCCCCGGGTCGGCATCGTGGTCGCCCGGCACGAGCCCGAATCGGTGCTGGCGCAGGCGCTGTTGAGGGTGGCCCGGGAGGCGGGGGTGCGCGACGCGCTGGACTCGCTGCTGAAGGCGCACCTGGGGGAGGCGGGTTCATAGCCCGCGGCTATCAGCACATAGCAACGTTCGCTTTGACCAGCGCATTTGACTCCGAGGATGGTGAAAGCACCTTACGTACAACGGAGTTGAGGAGAGCCGCGACATGGCCAAGGTGCTCTGCGTGCTGTACGACGACCCGGCCGACGGATACCCGACGACGTACGCCCGGGACGACCTCCCGGTCATCGACCACTACCCCGGCGGTCAGACGGCTCCCACCCCGAAGGGCACGGACTTCGTCCCGGGGCGGCTGCTCGGCAGCGTGACCGGCGAACTCGGTCTGCGCCGCTTCCTGGAGGAGCGCGGTCACACCCTGGTCGTCACCTCCGACAAGGACGGCACCGGATCGGTCTTCGACCGGGAGCTGCCCGACGCGGACGTCGTCATCTCCCAGCCCTTCTGGCCCGCGTACCTCACCCCCGAGCGCATCGCCGCCGCCAAGAACCTGAAACTCGCGGTCACGGCCGGGATCGGCTCGGACCACGTGGACCTCGACGCGGCCATCGCGCACGGGGTGACGGTCGCCGAGGTGACGTACTGCAACAGCATCAGCGTGGCCGAACACGTGGTGATGACCACGCTCTCGCTCGTCCGCGACTACCTGCCCGCCCACCGGGTGGTGCTCGACGGCGGCTGGAACATCGCGGACTGCGTGGCCCGTTCGTACGACCTGGAGGGCATGCACGTCGGCACGGTCGCCGCCGGGCGGATCGGTCTCGCGGTGCTGCGGCGGCTCGCGCCCTTCGACGTGTCGCTCCACTACACGGACCGGCACCGGCTGCCGGAGGCCGTCGAACGGGAACTCGGGCTCACCTTCCACCCGACCGCGGCCGACATGGTCCCGCACTGCGACGTCGTGACCGTCAACGCGCCGCTGCACCCGGAGACCGAGGGCCTGTTCGGCGACGGGCTGCTCGCCACGATGAAGCGCGGGGCGTATCTCATCAACACCGCGCGGGCCCGGATCGTGGACCGCGACGCTGTCGAACGAGCGCTGGTCAGCGGGCAGTTGGCCGGTTACGGAGGCGATGTCTGGTATCCGCAGCCGGCGCCCGCCGACCATCCCTGGCGCACCGTGCCGCACCACGGGATGACCCCGCACATCTCGGGTTCCTCGCTCTCCGCGCAGGCACGCTACGCGGCGGGCACCCGGGAGATCCTGGAGTGCTGGCTGGACGGCACCCCGATCCGCGACGAGTACCTGATCGTCGACGGGGGCGCGCTGGCGGGGACGGGAGCCCACTCGTACTCGACGACGGTCTCCTGAATCCGGCGCCCCTCGTACGCGACGACGGTCTCGTGAATCCGGCGCCCCCACGCGTACGCGACGACGGGCCCGTGGACGGGCCGCCGCTCAGGCGCGGTCGATGTGCACGTTGGTCGACTTGACCCGGGCGGTGGCCTCCACGCCGACCTCCAGGCCCAGTTCCTCGACGGCCTCCCGGGTCAGCAGGGAGACCAGCCGGTGCGGTCCCGCCTGGATCTCCACCTGGGCCGCGACATCGCCGAGCTTGACGGCGGTCACGATGCCGGGAAAGGCGTTGCGGACGGACGTGTAGGAGGTGAGTCCCTCCTCGCCACCGGCTCCGGCCAGCTCCACCGAGAACGCGGCGAGGTCGCGTCCCTCGATGAGCCGCCGTCCGCTCTCGTCCCGGTGCGTGGTCACCCGCCCGGCGTCCGCCCAGCGCCGGGCGGTGTCGGGGCTCACCCCGAGGAGCCGGGCGGCCTGGCCGATCGTGTAGGACTGCATACGCGCGACGATAGGCAGGCGGTCCGCGCGCCCGCAAGCCGGGTCCGGGCGCGGCGCGGGCCGGTGGGCACGGTCAGCGGCCGCGGCCCCCCACGGCCGCGTAGGCGCGCAGGAAGAGTGCCTCGACCTGGGCCATGTGCTCGATCTCGGTCGGGTCGACGCTCTCGTTGGGCGCGTGGATGAGGCAGCGGGGTTCCTCCACGCCCATGAGGATGATCTCGGCGCGCGGGTAGGTCTCGGCGAGGACGTTGCACAGCGGGATGGAGCCGCCCTGGCCGAGGAAGGCCATGGGCCTGCCGTAGACCTCGTTCATGGCGCGCCCGAGCGCGGTGTAGGCGGGCCCGTCGGTGGCCGCCCGGAAGGGGGCTCCCGTGCTCTCGTCCTCGACGGTGACCCGCGCCCCCCAGGGCGCGGCCTCGGTGAGGTGCCGGGTGAGGGCCGCGCGGGCGGTGAGCGGGTTCGTGCCCGGCGGGATCCGCAGACTCACCCGGGCCCGTGCGGTGGGTGGTACGGCGGCGGCGGAGCCGACCACCGGAGGGCAGTCGATGCCGAGGACGGTGACGGCGGGGCGCGCCCACAGCCGGTCGGCGACCGTGCCGGTTCCGGTGAGGCGGACCCCGTCCAGTACTCCGGCGTCCGCGCGGAACTGCTTCTCGTCGTAGCCGGCGCCCTCCCAACCGCCCTCGCAGTCGAGGTCGTCGACGCGGGTGGCGCCGGTGGCCGGGTCGCGCAGGGTGGCGAGCAACTGGATCAGCGCGGCGAGCGCGTCCGGGGCGGGGCCGCCGAACATGCCCGAATGCACCTCTCCGGCCAGCGTGTCGACGGTGACGACGACATTGGCGAGGCCGCGCAGGGTGACGGTGGCGGTGCCCGTGCCGACCTCCGCGTTGCCGGTGTCGCACACCAGCAGCGCGTCGGCGAGGAACTGCTCCGGGTGCTGGGCCACGTAACTCTCCAGACCGCCGGTGCCCTGTTCCTCCGAACCCTCGGCGACGAACTTCAGGCCGACCGGGATGTCGTCGCCGAGCGCCCGCAGCGCGGTCAGGTGCATCACGATGTTGCCCTTGCAGTCCGCGGTGCCGCGCCCGTACCAGCGGCCGTCGCGTTCCGTGAGGGTGAAGGGCGGAGTGGTCCAGGCGTCGTCGTCCAGCGGCGGCTGCACGTCGTAGTGGCAGTACAGCAGGACGGTGGGCGCGCCCGGCGGCGGCGGGCGGTGGCCGATGACCGCGTGGCTCCCGTCGGGCGTCTCGGCGAGGTGGACGTCCCGCAGCCCCGCCTCGGTGAAGGCGTCGGCCACCCATCGTGCGGCCCGGTGGCACTCCTCGGGCGGGTACTGGCGCGGGTCGGCGACGGACGGGATCGCGACCAGCTCGGCCAGGTCCGCCCTGGCGCGGCCCATCAACCCGGCTACCTTCTCGGCGAGTTCGGACACCGTCACTGCCTCACTGTGTCGTCGGTCTTCAGGGTGTCGAGCCTGTCCTGGAACGTGTCCAGCTTGTCCGGGCAGTAGATCTTCAGAATCGCGGCCTCGGCCTTGAGCGCGCTGCCGTCGCCGATGACGGGCCGCTGGCCGACGAACGCGGCGCCGTTCGACACGTTGATCTTCCAGAGCGCCGACTTGAGGGCGCTGGAGGGGTCGTCGCAGACCAGGCCGCCGTCGGTGCCCAGGACGCTCGCGATCAGCTCGGTGTCGGGGCGCCGGTAGCCGGCCGCCACGGCGGCGTCGGCGAGTTCGTTGGCCTTCGTCGCGGCCTTGCTGTTCGTCGTGATGGCCGCGTAGCGCACGAGCCCGATCACGACGAACGTGAGCAGCAGGACGATCGCGCCGATGTAGATCCACTTGTGCTCGGATGCGAACCGGGTGGGACTCATGCCCCCGCCTCCTCCTCGCGAGCGGCCTGCGTCTGCCAACTGGGCTTGCGGAACTTCAGGAAGGCCCACGGGATCAGCAGGCCGAGGATGCCCAGACCGGAGCCGATGATGACGACGTACACCAGGACGCTGCCGCCGCCGAACTGCGAGGGCGGCACGAAACCGATGATCATGGCCGCGGCCGAGGACAGCAGGCCGACGACGCACAGCACGTTGAGCGCGGGGACGCGGTAGCCGCGCGGGTGGTCGGGCTGGTTCTTCCGCAGCCGCATCGCCGCGACGAACATCAGCAGGTAGACGATGAGATACACCTGCGTGGTGATCGTCGAGAAGATCCAGTACACGTTGGAGACGTTCGGGATGAAGGCGTACCCCAGCGCGATCACCGTGGTCACGACGCCCTGGGTCACCAGGATGTTCTGCTGGACCCCGAACCGGTTCAACTGCTGGAGGAACGGCGGCAGATAGCCCTCGCTGCGGGAGATCTGCAGCAGGCCCTTGGACGGTCCGGCGAGCCAGGTCAGCATGCCGGCCAGCGACGCGGAGATCAGCATCACCGCCGCGATCGGAGTCATCCAGCCGATGTCGAAGTACGAGAAGAACGCGTCGAACGCCTGCATGACACCGGCGGTGAGGCTGGTCTGGTCGGAGGGGACCACCCAACTGATGGCCAGCGCGGGCAGGATGAAGATCAGCAGTACCAGGCCCATCGCCAGGAACATCGACTTCGGGTATTCCTTCGCCGGGTTCTTCAGCGACGACACGTGGACGGCGTTCATCTCCATGCCGGAGTACGAGAGGAAGTTGTTGACGATCAGGACGAGGCTGGCCAGGCCCGTCCACTGGGGCAGCAGATGGCTCGCCGTCATGGGCGCCGCCGAGGGGTTGCCCTGGGCCAGGAAGACCATGCCGAGCACGACGAGGATCGTGCCGGGGATCAGGGTGCCGATGACCAGGCCCCAACTGGACAGCCCCGCGAGGGCCTTGGTGCCGCGTGACGAGACCCAGACGCCGGTCCAGTACAGGACCATGATGACGATCGCGGTGTAGAGGCCGCTCGATGCGAGGGCCGGGTCGATGACGTACGCGAGGGTGCTCGCCACGAAGGCCAGCAGGCTCGGGTAGTAGAAGATCGTCATCGCGAACTGGCACCACACGGCGAGGAAGCCGAGCGGCTTGGACAGCCCTTCGCTCACCCAGCGGTAGACACCGCCGTTCCAGCCGGAGGCGAGTTCGGCGGAGACCAGCGCGGTCGGCAGCAGGAACACGATCGCCGGGACGAGGTAGAGGAACACGCAGGCCAGCCCGTACACCGCCATGGTGGGAGCGGCCCGCAGACTCGCCACGGACGCCGTCGTCATCAGCGCCAGCGTCAACCAGGTGAGCCTGGGCGCATCCGGCATGGTGGCGTGCGCGGCCCGCGCCGTCTGCCGTGGCGTGTCCGCGGGCATGTCCATCGAGCTCATCGGACCCCTCCCTGTTCGTGGGTCGAAAGCGATGAGGCCAGCCTCCGGGCGGGTGAGTGGGGGCGCGCGGCGGGTGACCCGTCCGGGTGAGCCCGTAGGCCGCCCCGGTCCTGTCAGGACCCCGTCACCGTCCGGGTGCGCGGCGGATGGCGTCGGCTTCCGGCGGCTCCTCACCCGTTCGGACCGCTTCGCTCGCCCGGGGAGGCGGGCGCTCGGCACGCTGGTGGGGGACCCCCGCGCCCATTCCGGCGGTGCCGGGCCACGCGTCGAGGGGAGGCGGCCGGTGAAACCGGACACGGTCGCCGCCCCGGACGAAGTCGCCGCCTTCCTGGCCAGGTTGACCGGGCTGCTGCTGCGGTCCAGCGGCGAGGGCGCCGTCCTGATCGAACGCACCGTCCGGCAGACCGCCCGCGCGCTGGGCGCCGACGCCTCCGTCCTGCTCGTACCGGACGGCGCCGCGCTGACCGTCAGCAGCCGCGGCGACACCCGGACGGTGACCCTGCGCGGTTTGCCCGAGGTCTTCCGGCTCGATCGGGTCGTCGCGCTGAAACCGCTCGTCGAGGACGTGCGGGCGGGGCGGACCGGCGTCGCCGAGGCGGACCGGCGGCTGGCCGCGATCGAGGCGTCCCGGCCGCCCTACCCGTGGTGGCTCAAGCTGCTCGGCATCGTGCTCTTCACGCTGGGCTTCGCCCCGTTGATGCAGTCCACGTGGTACGAGGTGGGCGCCACCGCCGTCCTCGGAGCCGTCGCCGCCGTGCTGGCCGTCACGGCGGACCGGGTCCCGCGGTTCGCCACGGTGCTCCCGCTGGTCGTCTCGACGACCGTCTCCGTGATCACCGTCGAGGTCTTCGCCCGCGACCTCTCGCACGGCGGCCCCGTGCTGCTGATGCTGCCCGCGCTCTTCTACTTCGTCCCCGGCGACTATCTGAGCGCCGCCGCGGCCGAACTCGCCGCCGGCTACATCACCACCGGCGCCATCCGGCTCGTCTACGCGGCCTTCCTCCTCGTCCAGCTCTATCTCGGGGTCCTGCTGGGCCTGTTCCTCACCGGCACCTCCACCCGCGCCCTCTTCGACATCGCCGCCGCGTCCGATCTCCCGCGCTGGGCCCTCTTCCTGAGCTGGATCGTCTTCACCACCGGCACGCTGCTGGCCTTCGCCATCCCGTTCCGGCTGCTGCCGCCCCTGCTCGTGCTCGTGTACGTCACCGTGGGCGTGCAGTCCCTCGCCACCAAGGCGATCGGCGAGACCGGCGGAACGTTCGTCGCGGCCGCCGTCCTGGCCGCCGCCGCGACCCGGCTGACCTTGCGGCCGAAGCAGCCGCCCCGGCTCGTCCTGCTCCTGCCCGGCTTCTTCACCCTCACCGTCGGCTCCCTCGGCATGCGCGGGCTGACCACCCTGGCCGGCGGCCATGTCATCGAGGGCTTCCGCGACCTGCTGAAACTCATCACGATCGTCACCGCCATCGCCGTGGGCCTGGTCTTCGGAGCGACACTCGCCCAGCCGGCGAACACCGAACGCTGAGGCGTCCCATCTCTTCGAGCGGGGTCACCAGCCCGTCAGCACGAGGTGGTTGACGAGCAGGGCCAAGGCGGCCTGGGCGATGAGCCAGGCTCGGGGCCGGGGGAGGAACGCCCCCGCCGGGAGCATCCACATCACGAACGGCAGCCAGATGCGTTCGGTCTCCGCCTTGCTCATACCGGAGAGATCGGCGACGAGAAGGGCGAGCAGCGCCGCCACGACGAGGACGGCGAGACGCGGGGCGGGTCCGGCGGTGCCTGCGGCCTCTGGTCCGCCGGTGGCCGCGGCCTCCTCGTGGACCGGGGTGCCCGGCCCGGGTGCGGGAGACGGGCCCTCCGGGGCGCGAGTCGTACGGAGCCGTACCGGTGCCGCCCCGATCCGCAGGACCGCCGCCCCCGCTCTGCGCAGCCCCGCCACCGTCGCCGGTCCTGCGATCAGCACCGTGCAGGCGGGGTTCGCCCAGACCCAGTAGCCGTACGGCCGGACACCGCCCGCCCCTTGGTAGTAGCGGGTGACCAACAGGTGATATGCCTCGAACCAGTTGAAGCCGAGCAGGGTGAACACCACGGGTACGACGGTGAGTCCGGCCAGGGTGTACGGGAGCGGGCGCAGCCTGGAACGCCGCCCGAGCAGCAGGACGGCGCCCGCGATCACGGAGATCAGGGTCAGCCCGTACGAGAGGTACGCGGTGAGGCCCAGGAGGAGACCGGCGGCGAGGCCCGTCGTCCGTGGCCGGTGTCCGGTGACCGCGAGGGCGAGCAGGGCGAGGGCCCAGGCGGCGACGGCGGCGAAGTAGCCGTCCGCCGAGGTCCCCATCCACACGGCGGCCGGGGCGAGCGCGAGGAAGGGCGCGGCGCGCCGGGCGAGAGCCTCCCCGGCCAGGACGCGGACGGTGACGAGCACCGCCACGCCGGCCGTCGCGCCGACGGTGACGCACCAGACGCCCGCCCAGGCCCCGCCGCCCAGACCGATCCGGTCGAGCAGGACGAAGGTGAGGGTGGCGGCCGGCGGATGTCCGGCGATGTGCGCGGGCCAGTGGTCCGGGGACTGCAAGAGGATGTGGTGGGTGAAGTCCCGCAGGGTGGCCGGGATGTCGTGGAAGCGGTCGACCGGGGAGATGACCCGGAGGTACTCGTACCGCGTGGTGAGGCGCCGGGCCACGCCCCGCTGCCAGCCGTCGATCAGCGCGAGGGAGAACGTCCACGCCGTCGCCGTGGCCCACACCGCGGAGAGCAGCGGGCGCCAGGGCAGCCGGGCGGCCAGTGACGGTCCGTACGCCACGCCCGCGACGGCCACGGCGATCGAGGCCGCGGTGCCCGGCCCGACATGCGGCCCCCAATGCCCGTACAGGGGTGCGGCGCTGACGAACAGCGTGCCGTCGCTGTGCTCGATGGCATAGCCGACGACCACCGCCGTCAGGACGAGCAGCGCGGCGGCCAGCGCGGCGGCCAGGTCGCGGAAGGCGGCCCGGGGCCGGTCGCTCAGCAGCGCGCGGGAGAGGCCGGGGGACCGGGCCTGGGAGCGGGCCCGGGACAGGATCGGTGCCAGGCCCCGGGAACGTGCCCGGGGAACCGACCGGGGAGAAGCCGTGGGAAGCGCGGCCGGAGGGGAAGAGGCCGGAGGGGAAGAGGCCGGAGGGGAAGAGGCCGGAGGGGAAGAGGCCGGAGGGGAAGAGGCCGGAGGGGAAGAGGCCGGAGGGGAAGAGGCCGGAGAGGAAGAGGCCGGAGGGGAGGCGGTCGGGGGAGGAGCGACTGGAGGCGGAGCGGCCGGGGGTGCGACCCGGGCCGGGTCTTCGGGGCGGTCGCGAGGCAGATCGCGGGGGAGATCGCGGTTCACCCTCGCACGCTAGGCCGGGAGACTCCGCCGATCGCGGCCACTGAGGTGTACGTCAGAGTTTCGTCATGGTTTGAGAACCCGTTCGGGGGGTGCTCCCGGCCTACGGTCGGGGCATGCCACGGTCTCCCTCGTCACCCGCGTTCTGGCGCAGCCCGCTGCGCGGTCCCTGGTTCACCTCCGTGCTCGGCGTGGTGCTGCTCGTCGGGATCACGGTGCTGTTCGTGACCGGGCTCCTGTCGTACGCGGCCTACAACCCGAATCTGTCGGCGGTGAACGACAAGACCCCCGACAAGGGGATCCTCGGGTTCTACCTCTTCTCCTGGCCGACCGGCCCGGTGTGGCTGTACCGCCTCACCCAGGGCGTCCACGTGACGCTCGGCGTCGCACTGATCCCCGTCCTGCTGGCGAAGCTGTGGTCGGTCGTACCGAAACTGTTCGCGCTGCCGCCGGCCCGCTCGCTCGCGCACGCCCTGGAACGGCTCTCGCTGCTCCTTCTGGTCGGCGGCGCGCTCTTCGAGTTCACCACCGGCGTGCTGAACATCCAGCTCGACTACGTCTTCCCCGGCTCCTTCTACACGCTGCACTTCTACGGAGCCTGGGTGTTCATCGCGGCGTTCGTGACGCACGCGGTCCTGCGGGTGCCGACCGCTCTCCGCAACCTGCGGCAGATCCGCCGCCCGAGTGCGAGTGCGAGTGCGAGCCCGCGGCCCGGGGCGAGTTCGTCGGCGGGTGCGGGCGAACCGGCGCGGCCCGAGGACGAGTTGGTGTCCCCCGACCCGCTGCCGCCCACCGTCTCGCGGCGCGGGGCCCTCGGATTCGTCGGAGGCGGGTCCCTGCTCCTGGCCGCCACCACGGCGGGCCACAGCTTCGACGGGCCGCTGCGACAGACGGCGCTGCTGGCCCCGCACGGCGGCGCCGAACCGGGTTCCGGACCCAACGGCTTCCAGATCAACAAGACGGCCGCGTCACGCGGCATCACCGCCACGGAGACGAGCGAGGAGGCCTGGCGCCTGGTCGTCACGGGCAACGGCCGGACGGTCCGGCTGAGCCGCGCCGAACTCCAGGGACTCCCGCTGCACAGCTCCGCGTTGCCCATCGCCTGTGTCGAGGGCTGGTCGACGTCCGACCAGTGGTGGCGGGGTGTGCGGCTGCGGGACCTGGCGGGACTCGTCGGGTACGAGGGGGACGCGGCCCCGGACGTGATCGTGGAGTCGTTGCAGCGGCACGGGGCGTTCCGGGTGGCCGCCCTGCGCGACAACCAGGTGCGCGATCCCCTCTCCCTGCTGGCCCTGTTCGTCAACGGCGAGGACCTGACCCCCGACCACGGCTACCCGGCGCGGGTCATCGTTCCGGCCGCGCCGGGCGTGCTGAACACCAAATGGGTGGCCCGGATGACGTTCGGAGACCTGTGATGCGACGCCTCGACCCACGACGCCTCGACCCTCGCCGCCGATCTGGGGCGACGCACCCGGCGCCCCGCCCGCGCCCCGCCCGGGACCTGATCGGCAGCCCCTTCCAACTCCTGCTGATGGCCTGCTCGTTCGCGCTCGCCGCCTACGCGGGGGTGCGGTTGCTCGCGGACGACTGGTCCCGGGTGGCCTTGTGGTTCGTGGGCGCCGCGGTGCTGCACGACCTGGTGCTGGTGCCGCTGTACGCGGGAGCGGACCGGGCCGTCTCGGAGACGCTGGGCGCGACCGGCCACCGGGACCGGACGATGTACGTCCGCGTTCCGGCGGCCCTCTCCGGTCTGCTGCTGCTGGTGTGGTTCCCGCTGATCAGCGGGCAGATCGCCGACCACTACCGGTCGGCGACCACCCTGCCGGCCGACGATTTCCTGGCCCACTGGCTGCTGATCACGGCGGCGCTGTTCGCCGGGTCGGCGCTGCTGCTCGTCCTGCGGTCCCTCCGGGCGTCCCGCCGTGGCCCGCTGCGCAGGGCCACGAAGGAGCGTCCGCCCGCCGACCACTGAGCGTCCGCGCGCCAGCCGGCGCGCGCCGCGTGCCGGAGCAGGGCCGGGGTGCCCACCCTGGCCCAGGGGAAGGCGGCCCGGTCTCCCGACGGGCCCCGGGCACCTGCCCCGGGCTCGCCACCGCCCCGGGCCGCGGTCCCGGCGGCACCCTCGTGCCCGGTGCCGTCGTCCGTGCCGTGCCCCTTCCCGTCCCCGTCCTCGTAGTCCTCGTCGTCGGTGTGCGCGGCGCGGACGATGCGGACGTCGACGCGTTCGTCGACGTCCGCGCCCGCCACGGTCTCGGCGATCAGCAGGCCGCCCGGGGCGAGCAGTTCGGCCGTGCGGCGGAGGAGGGCGGCGGGGTCGCCGCCGATGCCGATGTTGCCGTCGACGAGGAGGGCGGTGCCCCAGCGGCCCTCGCCGGGCAGCGGCTCGAAGACCGACCGGTGCAGTGCCTGCCCGCCGAACCGCACCGTGCGGGCGACGGCGGCCTCGCTGACGTCGATGCCGAGCGCGGGGCGTCCGCGTGCGGCGAGTTCCGCGACCAGCCGGCCCGGCCCGCATCCCACGTCGAGCACGGCACCTTCGCAGTACGCGAGCACCTGGAGGTCCACCGCGTCGGCGCGGGCGCACCAGCGTTCCACCTCCAGGGGGAGCAGCCAGCCGTCCGTCCGCCGCAGGAACAGCGGCCCCCGCCCGGCGCCCAGCGCGTCGGCGTAGGGATCGGCGGCCCAGGACCGCGAACCCCGCCCGACCGGCGCCCCTCTTCCGTCGCCGTTCCCGGTGTCGTTCCCGGTGTCGGCGGCCGGCACGGAGATCCGTGCCGCGCCGACATCCCGCGCGGTCGTCCCACGGGCGCCGCTCATCGCACCGCACCCCGCCGCCCGGCGACCGGGCCGATCTCGTGGCCGGTGGCGGTGGCGGCTGTGCCGGTCCCGGTCCCGGTCCCGGGTGCGAGTCCGGCGGCCTGCACGGCCTTGAGCCCCGCGACGAATCCCGAGGCCTCGCCGGTGGACGGTCGGGGAACCTGTCCGGCGCCCGGTGCGGCCGCCGCCCCGAGCCGGCCCAGCTCCGCCGCGAAGACGCCTGTGGGCGCGTCCGCGGCGACCGCCGTCGCGTCCGCGGCCGTGTCGACGTCCCGCAGACGGGGCAGATCCCGTACCCGGAGCCCGGCCCCGACGAGCCGTTCCCGCTGCGCGGCACCCGTCGTGTGCGTCGACATCGGTACGCCCCGCAGGAGCTCCGGGTCGGGTTCGGCCAGGCCCAGCGCCCAGAAGCCGCCGTCCTCGGCGGGCCCGAAGTACGCGTCGCAGTCCGCGAAGTCCACCGTGAGGAGGTCCGGGGTCACCTGGGGGGTGTCCATGCCGATGAGCAGCGCGGGCCCGTCACAGCCCGCGAACGCCGCGGCCAGCCGCTCGTCCAGAGTGCCCGCGCACTGTCGTACGACGTCGAAGCCGGCCGGCAGCCAGGGGCCGGGCGCCCCGTCGAGTACCAGGACCCGGCGCCGCGCGGGCGTCGCGGCCACCGTACGCAGGGTGTCCACCAGGGCCGCCTCGGCGAGCGCCGCGGCCTCCTGGGGGGTGAACGGCGGGGTGAGCCGGGTCTTCACCCGTCCAGGGCGCGGTTCCTTGGCGATGACGAGCAGGGTGACGCTCACTGGACGGTTCCTCCTCGGGACGGTGCGAGGGTCGACGCCGCGGACGGAGCCGGGGACGGCGCCGGGGCGGGGACCTGAACTCCGGTCCGGACTCCGGTTCGGGCCGGGGCCTGGACCGGGGTGCCGTCCGGGGCCTGGACGGGGGCGGGGACGGGGGCCGCCACCGGCGCGGGCGGTTCGGCCAGGACGCGGCGCATGTCCCGTACCGCCTGCCAGGTACCGCGCCAGGTGCCGGTGACCTTGGAGACGCCGGTGCGCGCCAGATACGGCACGTCGTGCTCGGCGACGCGCCACCCGGCGTCGGCGGCACGGACGACCATCTGGAGCGGATAGCCGCTGCGCCGGTCGGTGAGCCCGAGGCCGAGCAGCGCCTCGCGGCGGGCCGCGCGCAGCGGACCGAGGTCGTGCAGGCGCAGCCCGGTGCGGCGCCGGAGCATCCGGGCCAGCGCGATGTTGCCCGCACGGGCGTGCGCCGGCCAGGCGCCGCGCTCCCGCGGACGGCGTCGGCCGAGCACCAGGTCGGACTCACCGGCCCGGACCTCGGCGACGAACGGCAGGAGCAGCGCCGGGTCGAGGGAGCCGTCGCAGTCGCAGAAGCAGACGATGTCCGCGGTGGCGGCGGTCAGCCCGGCGTGGCAGGCGGCGCCGAATCCGCGGCGCTCCTCGCGCACGACGGTCGCGCCGAGCGCGCGGGCCAGTTCCGCGGAGCCGTCCGTGGAACCGTTGTCCACGACGAGCGCGCGCCAGCCGGGCGGGATCCGGGAGAGCACCCAGGGCAGGGCGCCGGCCTCGTTCAGACAGGGAAGGACCAGGTCGACGTCCGGGTCAGGTACGGGGAAGGTCGTCACGGGCTTCACCTTACGAACACGAAAGGGATATACCGGACTTCATGTCCTTACGAAACTCGGACGTCGGTACCGACGAGCCGTGCCGGACCGGCCCGGGTGGGACGCTGGATCCATGCATCGACCGCACGAATCCCCAGGTGCCGGACCTGCCCCGAGCGCCGCCGGGGGCCCGGGACCGGCCGCGGGCCCGCAACCGGGGACTGCTCCGGGCAGTCGCCCGGGGCCCGCGACCGGTCCTCGCCCGGAGTTCGCGCCGGACGCTCACCCGGGGCACGGGCCGGGCTCCCGTCCGGGTCCCGTCGCGAGTCCTGCCGGAGGGGCGGCCGCGCCCCCTGGCGCCGCGAGCACCCGGGTCCTCGTCGTGGACGACGACCCGACCGTGGCCGAGGTCGTCTCCGGGTACCTCGACCGCGCCGGGTACCTCGTGGACCGCGCCGCGGACGGTCCCGCCGCGCTCACCCGCGCCGCCGAGCACCGGCCCGACCTGGTGGTGCTCGATCTGATGCTGCCGGGCATGGACGGCCTGGAGGTGTGCCGCCGACTGCGCGCCCAGGGGCCCGTGCCGGTCATCATGCTCACCGCGCGCGGCGACGAGGACGACCGGATCCTCGGCCTGGAGGTCGGGGCCGACGACTACGTCACCAAGCCGTTCAGCCCGCGGGAGCTGGTCCTGCGGGTCGAGTCCGTGCTGCGCAGGAGCCGGCCGGTGGCCGCCGCGCGCCCGCTCTGCGCGGCCGGTCTCGGTATCGACCCGTCGGCCCGCCGTGCCACCAAGAACGGCGCCGAACTCGCCCTCACCCTGCGCGAGTTCGACCTCCTCGCCTTCTTCCTGCGGCACCCCGGACGGGCGTACGCCCGCGAGGACCTGATGCGCGAGGTGTGGGGCTGGGACTTCGGCGACCTGTCGACGGTCACCGTCCACGTACGCCGGCTGCGCGGCAAGGTCGAGGACGACCCCGCGCGACCCCGTCTGATCCAGACCGTGTGGGGCGTGGGCTACCGCTTCGACGACACGGCGGCGGCGGCCCTGCCCACCGCCGGACCGTCCCACCCCGTGCCCGGGAGAACGCCCGAGGAAGAGGCCCGCTCGTGAACGACATACTCGTCATGGCCCTGTTCGCCTTCCTGGGTGCGGCCGCGGCCGGCCTGCTCGGCGCGGGCGCGCTCCGGCTGCTCCGCCGCCGCTCGCTCACCGCCTCCGTCGCGGTCGTCGCCGCCGTGGCCGTCTGCGCGATGCTCGCCGGAACGCTGGCGGTGGCGTGGGCGATGTTCCTGTCCCCGCACGACCTGAGCGTGGTCACGACGGTCATCACCATGGCGGCCGTCGTCTCGCTGGCCACCGCGCTCCTGCTGGGCCGCTGGGTGGTGGCCCGCAGCAGGGCGCTGACGCTGGCCGCCCGTTCCTTCGGCGACGGCGGCGACTTCGCGGCCCCCGAGGGTCCGGCTACCGCCGAACTCGCCGCGCTCAGCCGTGAGTTGGCGGCCACCAGTCGCAAGCTGGCCGAGTCCCGCGACCGCGAGCGTGCCCTGGAGACCTCGCGCCGCGAACTCGTGGCCTGGATCTCGCACGACCTGCGTACCCCGCTCGCCGGACTGCGCGCGATGTCCGAGGCACTGGAGGACGGCGTGGCGGCGGACCCGAACCGCTATCTGCGCCAGATCCGTACGGAGGTCGAACGCCTCAACGACATGGTCGGCGACCTCTTCGAACTCTCCCGGATCCACGCGGGCGCCCTGGCCCTGTCCCCCTCCCGCGTCTCCGTGTACGACCTCGTGGGTGACGCGCTCGCGGGAGCGGATCCGCTGGCCCGCGAACACGGCGTACGTCTGGTCGGGAACCGCATCGAGCAGGTGCCGGTCGAGGTGGACGGCAAGGAGATGAGCCGCGTGCTCGGCAACCTCCTCGTCAACGCCATCCGCCGTACGCCCGCCGACGGCACGGTCGCGGTCGCCGCCGAACGCTCGGACACGGGCGTCGTCCTGTCCGTCACCGACGGCTGCGGAGGTATCCCGGAGGAGGACCTGCCGCGCGTCTTCGACACCGGCTGGCGCGGCACCCACGCCCGTACGCCACCCGCGGGAGCGGGCCTCGGCCTGGCCATCGTCCGGGGCATCGTCGAGGCCCACCGGGGCATGGCCGCCGTCCACAACGTTCCCGGCGGCTGCCGCTTCGAGGTCACCCTCCCGATGGCGGGGGTGTGAGCGGACACCCGTGCAGCACCCGGACGCCCGGACGCCCGGACGCACTGACGCCCGGCCACCCGGACGTCAGGGTGGCCGGGCGTCCGGCCGTGGGCCGGGTGGCCGGCCCGCGAGCCGGGTGTCCGGCCGCTGAGGGCCTACTCCCCGCGCAGCGGTGCCGTCGCGAACTCCCGCATTCCCTCGGTGAAGGCGATCTCCGCCTTCCACCCCAGCTCGGCCCGCAGCCGCGCCGAGTCCGCGGTGATGTGCCGTACGTCCCCCAGCCGGTACTCCCCGGTCACGACCGGCTCGGGGCCGCCGTACGCGTCCGCCAGCGCGCGCGCCATCTCGCCGACCGTACGGGGCTCGCCGCTGCCGGTGTTGTAGACGGTGAGGGCGCCGTCCGGCGAACTCGCCTCCAGCGCGGCCACGTTGGCAGCCGCCACATCGCCCACGTGGACGAAGTCCCGTCGCTGGCCGCCGTCCTCGAAGACGCGCGGGGCCTCACCGCGGGCGAGCGCGGACCGGAAGAAGGAGGCGACGCCCGCGTACGGGGTGTCGCGGGGCATCCCGGGACCGTAGACGTTGTGATAGCGCAGCGACACCGCGGTGCCGTCCGTCGACCGGGCCCACGCCGCCGCGAGATGCTCCTGGGCCAGTTTGGTCGTCGCGTACACATTGCGTGGGTCGGCCGGCGCGTCCTCGCCCACCAGGCCCGGCGTCAACTCCTCACCGCAGCGCGGGCAGCGCGGCTCGTAGTGCCCCGCGTCCAGATCGGCGACGGTCCGCGGCCCCGGCCGCACCACCCCGTGCCACTCGCACGTGTACCGCCCCTCCCCGTAGACGACCATCGACCCCGCGAGCACGAGCCGTCGTACGCCCGCGTCGGCCATCCCGGCGAGCAGCACGGCCGTACCGAGGTCGTTGCGCGACACGTATTCGACCGCGTCGCCGAACCCGGTCCCGAGGCCCACCATCGCGGCCTGATGGCACACCGCGTCCACGCCGTTCAGCGCGCCCGCGACGGCGTCGGCGTCCCGCACGTCCTGCCCGTCCCGCAGGTCGAACACGACCGCGTCGTGCCCCCGCGCGCGCAGCGCCGAGACGACCTGACCTCCGATGAACCCGGCTCCGCCGGTAACCAGTACACGCATGACCCGAACGCTAGGACCGCCACCCGGTCCGGCGGCATCACCACGCCCACCACGTCACGGCTCCGTAAGACCTGGGGTGACGGCGGGACACGGGTTGACGGCGTGCCCGGAACCGGCGGGTTTCCGGCCGGAGGCGGCCGGCGCGGGCTCACATGCGCAGCACCCGCTGGGTGATCTCGCGGTACTGCCGCAGCGCGTGGCGCAGTTCGTCGGCCTGGGTCTCGGGGTCCTGGCCGTGCCAGCCGTCGTGGAGGGCGCGCCGCCGTTCCGTGAGGGCGCTCATGAGCTGGGCCGCGGCATCGTCGAACGCGGTCTCGGCCTCTTCGAGCGCCTCACGCGGGTTGTGCGCGAAGGTGTTGAGTGCGTGGTGGAGGCGCTGGGTGATCCCGGCCCGCTCGTCCGACCCGAGCAGCGGCTCCGGGCCCGGCGTACGACGCCCGGTGGAGCCGGGCTGCCTGTCCGGGGGCTGCTGGGCGCGTGTCTGGTCGTACATCATCGTGGGCCACTTCCTGTACCTCGTACCGGCGGGGCGCGTAGGGAGATCGGATGGCGACGATCATGTCGCGACGATCGTGTCGTGCCGATCGGGTGTGACGTCGTGTCGTGACATCGGGTGCTGGCGGTCATGTCGCGACGATCGGGTGCTGACGATCGGGTGGTGACGATGCGGGCGCTGTGACCGCGGCGGTGTGGCGACGATCGGGTCGGGCGTTCCGGAGGGGCGATCACCGCGGTGATCGCGGCCGCCACGGTCGTCCGAGAGGTACGGGCCGCACATCGGGCTGTCAGTCAACGCCGGGCGACCCCCTGTGTCAACGCGATCCCGTTCCCGGGCGCGGACGCACTCCACCCGTGCGGGTCGATCGGGGGTGTCGATTCCGTGCCGTCGGGACGGCCTGCCCGTCCGTCGGCGTGTTCAGCGGGCTCTGGATCCCTCCGGCGCCGTCTGCGCGGCGCGCCGGTACTCGGCGTTGATCCGCTGGGCCTCTTCGAGCTGGTCCTCAAGGATGACGATGCGGCAGGCGGCATCGATGGGCGTTCCCCGGTCGACGAGTTCCCGTGCGCGGGCGGCGATCCGTAGCTGGTAGCGGGAGTAGCGGCGGTGGCCGCCCTCCGAGCGGAGGGGCGTGATCAGCCGGGCCTCCCCGATGGCTCGGAGGAAGCCCGGCGTGGTGCCGAGCATCTCGGCGGCCCTGCCCATCGTGTACGCGGGGTAGTCGTCGTCGTCGAGACGACCACTGAGTGGAGTGTCCGCTGTCATTTCACCTCGTTTTGGCGCGCGTCGAGGGGCCCCGCCGCCGTACGGCACCAGGGCCCCGAAGGAACTTGAACACCATCTGCCGGCTCTACTGCGGAGCCGACCGTCTGTTTCCGCTACCGGGCCCCGGAGAGGGGCGGGTGAGCGGGGATCGTGTGTGCGTGACCGGGAACCACCGTCCATTCCGGGTTCTAGCGGTGCTCGGACCGGGATGCTTCCGGGCCGGGCGATCCTGATGGCGTCTGCTTCCTCCGTCCTTCGTCCGTATCGGGCAGGTACCGGACCGGTTGAGAGATCCTCCGGCCCGACTGTGCCTGCACAAGAAACCCTAATCACGCCGACACGCGATGTCTACCGTGACAAAGACAGATTTGGAGCCGCTCGGATCCAAGATATTCTGCGCCACGCAGCGACCGGCGGGGCTGCTGAATAGAATGGGCTTCCATGTCGAACCCTGACGAGCTCCTCGTTGACATCTCCGCCATGGTGGAGTCCGGGCACAGCACGCAGATGTCGTTGACCGTGGTCGTCGGCGGTGCCGTCATCACGGGCCGGCTGGCTCCCGAGGCCGTGTGGCGGGAGCGGGTGTCGGAGGTCCTGAAGGACTCGGACCGCCTCGGTCCGTTCTCCGACGTCTTCTCCCCCGACCGGACGGCGGGCCGGGGCGACCGCGCCGGGAAGCCGACCCATCTGCACTTCCATCTCGCCCGCATCCTTCAGGGCAGCGTCGGGATTCCCGAGACCGGCGGCATGTACCGCGTCGCGATCGAGGACGTCGGCGCCTGGACCGTGGGCGACTTCAGCTACTCCGATCAGTGAGACGCGATGAGGGCCCCGCCGACGGTGTCGGCGGGGCCCTCATGGTTGTCCTGGTGTCGGCGGAGGTCCTCAGAGCTCGAGCGGTTCGGGGCTGCCGAGCAGCGCCGAGGCGGCCTGGAGCGGGCTCAGGACGGGCGGGGGCGTGGCCACCTCCGGGGTGCGGCAGGTGAAGCCGAGGCGGGCCATGGCCCGGGTCACTTCCCCGCCCGTGAAATCGCGGCGGTCCTGGCGGGTGATGACCTCGCCCACCTGCTTGACGGGATAGTGGACGCGGCCGATGATCACGGACTCACCCGTGATCGGCTCGGGCTTGATCCCCTTCATCGAGTCCAGCACACCACTCTTGGTGAGGTCGAACGGGAAGCGGGCGATGACACAGCGCATGATGCCTCACAGATAGCGGGAGAAGCGGGGAAGAGCGACAAGCGGGGAAGCGGGGTAACCGGCCGAGCGGGGCCCGGGGCGGCGGACGCTCAGTGGGAGAGGGCCAGGGCGGGGGCGCCCTGGGTGCGACGGGGGCCGAGGACGTCACGCAGGCGCACCCGGTCCGTGTACGCGGAGCCGTGGCGGACGGCGGTGAGCTGGGCCTCGGTGACCGAGCCCGTGCACTGGTCGTCCTCGTCGCAGACGAGGAGATGCCCGACACGGGCACCGGCCATGACGGACAGCGCCACCTCGACGGTCATGTCGCCCCGCACACGCGGCCCCGAGACGTCGCCCGGATCGACGACGACGGCCGGGACGGGTCCCGCAAACTGCGGCTGCGTCTGAACGAGCGCCAAAAGGTGCCTCCTGCGGGGTGAGTGCGGGGGAGAGTGCAGCGAACGGTGCCAGACACCAGGCGCGACGCGCCAGCGCCCGGTGACCGCCACTGCGGCGGGCGCCCGGCAACTGGCGCCCGGAACCCGGCTACTGGGACAGACGCCCGGCAACTGGTACGCGGTTACCGGATACGGCGACCGGCACATGGTTACCGGTTACGGCGACCGGCGCATGGTTACCGGTTACGGCAGCCGGCGCTCGGTCACTGGAGCGGCGACCGGCAACCGGCGCCCGGTTACGGCAACCGGCCGACCAGCGCCCGACTACGGCAACCGGCCAACCGGATCCCGGTTACTGCAACCGGCCAACCGGCGCCCGGTTACCGCAACCGGCCAACCGGCGCCCGGTTACGGCAACCGGCCGACCGGCGCCCGGTTACGGGATACGGCAACCGGTGACCGGCAGTCAGCGAGGGGCAACCGGTGACCGACGCCGGCCGCCCGGCGACTGGATACCGCGCCCGACGTCCGGCTACCGGCCGCCGTGACGCGCAGCCGGACCGCCGGGTGTCGTGCCTGGCAACTGGTGCCCGGCGCTGTTGCTTCTGCCGGGTACCGCCTCGCGTGACCGGCGACCGTGTGCCGGGCTGTGCCTGGCAACGGGCGGCTGGTCGACCGGAGGGCGGGTACCTGGTGCCCGGCGACCGACCAACGGCACCCGGTACCGCGACCGGCAGACGGTCACGCGACCGGGCGCCCGGCGACGGTGAACGGGGCGCCGGTGACCGGCGTGTCGCGGTCCCGAGCCGTCAGCCGTCAGGCGGGCGTGTCGGGCGTGTCGGGCGGCGACCGTCGGCTGTCCGGCGGCGGCCGTGCGCTGTCCCGGCGGGGGACGGCGCACGCCCGGTGTCAGCCGGTGGCCGTCGGGGTTACTGCTGGGGCGTGCGGTGCGAGCCGCTGCCGGTGGTGGGGCGGCCCTGGCCGGAGCGGCCGCGGCGACCCCGCGACGAGGCGGAGGCGCTGCGACGCGGACGCTCCGTCACCGGCGCCCGGATCACGACCGGCACGCCCGAGGGAGCCTGGGCACCCGTGATACGGGTCAACTCCGCTTCGCCCGAACGCACTTGACTGGTCTGCGGGGTGATCCCGGCGGCGACCATCAGCCGGCTCATCTCGCGGCGCTGGTTGGGCATCACCAGGGTCACGACGCTGCCGGACTCGCCGGCACGGGCCGTACGGCCGCCGCGGTGCAGGTAGTCCTTGTGGTCCGTCGGCGGGTCGACGTTGACGACGAGGTCGAGGTTGTCGACGTGGATGCCACGCGCCGCGACGTTGGTCGCCACCAGGACGGTCACGTGCCCGGTCTTGAACTGGGCCAGGGTCCGGGTGCGCTGCGGCTGGGACTTGCCGCCGTGCAGGGCGGCGGCGCGGACGCCGCTGCTCAGCAGGTGCTCGGTCAGCCGGTCCACCGCGTGCTTGGTGTCCAGGAACATGATCACCCGGCCGTCGCGCGCGGCGATCTCGGTGGTCGTCCGGTGCTTGTCCGAGGCCTGCACATGCAGGACGTGGTGCTCCATCGTGGTGACCGCGCCCGCGGACGGGTCGACGGAGTGGACGACCGGGTCGGAGAGGTAGCGGCGGACCAGCAGGTCGACGTTTCGGTCCAGGGTGGCGGAGAACAGCATCCGCTGGCCTTCCGGACGTACCTGGTCCAGCAGCGCCGTGACCTGCGGCATGAAGCCCATGTCGGCCATCTGGTCGGCCTCGTCGAGGACGGTGATGGCGACCTGGTTCAGTCGGCAGTCGCCCCGCTCGATGAGGTCCTTGAGCCTGCCGGGCGTCGCGACGACGACCTCCGCGCCGCCGCGCAGGGCACTGGCCTGGCGGCCGATCGACATACCGCCGACGACGGTGGCCATCCGCAGACGCAGGGAACGGGCGTACGGGGTGAGCGCGTCGGTGACCTGCTGGGCGAGCTCTCGGGTGGGCACGAGGACCAGGGCCAGCGGCTGCCGGGGCTCGGCGCGCTGACCGGCGGTGCGGGCCAGCAGCGCGAGGCCGAAGGCCAGGGTCTTGCCCGAGCCGGTGCGGCCGCGGCCGAGTACGTCACGGCCCGCGAGGGAGTTCGGCAGGGTCGCACCCTGGATCGGGAACGGGACGCTGACGCCCTCGTGGCCGAGCGCCGCCAGCAACTGCTCCGGCAGAGCCAGGTCGGCGAACGCCTCCACGGCCGGCAGGGCGGGCGTGATCGTCACGGGTACCGCGAACTCCCCCTGGGGAGAGGCCTGGTGGCGTCCGTAGCCGCCCTTGGAACGACTCGGAGCGCCGGAACGGCCCGAGGACGGGGCTCCGAATCGGCTGCCGCCACTCCTCTTGGAGCCGGCGCCCTCACTGCGAGTACGGGTGTAGCGATCGTTGGTACGCGTGCGGTTCATGCGGAACCTTCCTTGACCGGGCACGTATCAAGGAATTCCCGCAGCCGGTGAGCAGCGCAGAGAATCGCGAGAACGAGCCGAACGAAATTCAGCACCGAATCGGATCGGTGAGAACTCTCACGGGATGTCTGCCGAACGAGCGGCGGGATCCCGGAAATAAGAGAAAGTTAAGACGGTGGAGCGGAATGGAAAAGAATGGAGAAGGGTGAAGAAAAGTGAAGGGAAACGAAGGGTGCGAGCGGGAGGTGTCGGACGGCGTGCGGCGGAACGCGGAACACAGGAGCGAACCGTACGCGGACCTTACGCGGCCCCTACATTGCCCCGGAGTGAGCCAGGAGCGGGAACGGGCACCGTCGGACGATCGGCGGATCGGATCAGGAGGGACCAGAAGCGGACCGGGCGCGGGATCGGCGACGGAGGTTCAGGAAAGGAGTCCGGAAGTCCGGGCGCCGGCGCCGCTCCGAGGGGTTCGCTTCCCGCAGTCGCGGGTGGCGCTTCCCGTGCCGAGGGCCGTGGGCGCTGAAGGGCAGGCCGTGGACCCTGATCCGATCGTGAACTCCCGGAAGCGCGGTCGCGGGGCGAAATCACCGCGGACCACCGGGACGTCTGCGCCGGAAACGCGGCGAGCTGGGGCCCGCACCCCAAGGTGCGGGCCCCAGCTACGCCGTGCGTGTGAAGGTCAGGCGGGAACGATGTTCTCCGCCGTCGGGCCCTTCTGGCCCTGAGCGATGTCGAAGGACACCTTCTGGCCTTCCTGGAGCTCACGGAAGCCCTGGGCGGCGATGTTCGAGTAGTGGGCGAAGACGTCGGCGCCGCCGCCGTCCTGCTCGATGAAGCCGAAGCCCTTTTCCGCGTTGAACCACTTCACGGTGCCAGTAGCCATGTCAATTCTCCTTTGGGACGGTGCTCGGAGTCCGCACTGTGCCGACTCCGTGTCGCCGTGATGATTACCCCGCCGGAAAATGACCGGAGACACAAAAGAACTCCACCCTGCAAGAAGAGGGTGGATGCTCACAAGTTTTTGGGAACCACAACTGCAACTGCTATCGACAGTAGCACGGCACGATCGATTGTGCGCGGCGGATAACGTCGCCCCGCCTGTCGATCAAGGAACTCTCATCGCGTCCGGCTTCGATTTCTTACGTCGCCGCCACAGATATTGGTTCGCCCGGGTCGCAGCGTTTCTGCCCGGGGATCATGCGGCGGAGTTCGGAAAATGTGACGACAATCGAGCCCATGCCGTAGCGGCCCGCGCGTGAGCGCGCCGCGCTCGGCGCGACCGCGACCGTCACCGTCGGGGCGCCACGCGGCGGCACGCGGCGCCGGTCGCCATCGTCACCGCCGGTCACCGCCGGGACGAACCGTATGCGGAATCGAGACCATCCCGCATCCCTTCCCCCGCAACTCCCGGGCGGTCCCGCGCTGTCCTGTGGGACAGAACCCGCGGCCGGGGGAGCGCTCCCGCCGTATGCCGTGGTCACGCAGGCCGTGACCGTGACTTCGCGGCCCGGAGACGTCGGCCGCGAGAAGTCGTCGAGAACAAGGAGGGACCATGCCCGGTCTCATACGTACGTCGGTAACGGTGACGGCGACGGTGACAGCGCTGGCGGGCGCAGTCCTGCTGCTGACGGGATGCCAGGACTCGGCGGGCGCCGGTTCCGCCACGGGCACCCGCGCCTCCTCTCCGGACGCCTCCGCGCCGGACGCGTCGAGCCCGGCCGGCGCGCCCACGCCCACGCCGTCGCACGGCTCCGCGACCGCCTCAGCGACCGCGGGTCGAGCTACGGACGGGGTCTCGCCCGCGGCCGTTCCGGGCTGCCGCAACCTGACCGCCGGGGACGCGGTGAAGACCGCCGTGACGAGGGCCTACCGCGACAAGGTCACGCACTTCGCGCACATCCGGCCGGTGCCGCACGTGTTCTTCTACGGTCAGTGCGGCAACGTCCGTTACGCCGCCACCCGGTTCGGGCTCACCGCGGGTGCCACGCACGCGGAACTCGTGGGCATGCAGGACGAGGGCAGCGCCGTGAAGTACTTCCGCAGCTCGGGCGGTGGCTGGGTCTACATCGCGACCGACGGTTTCCCCGCCGGGCCGCACGGCTGCGCTGACGTCCCGGCGATTCCCCACGCCCTGGCCGCCGCCTGGGGCGACTGCTCGATCGCGCACTGAGCCGCCCGTCCCGCCCGCGCCGGAGCACTCCGGGGTCGCGGCGGTCCGCTTCGGCGTGACAGCCGTCGCCGGGGCCGTCGCGAAAGGCCGGGGCCGCCCGGCCTCCGTTCTCACGGCGACGGTGCCGACACGCCTGTCGGGATCGGCTCCGGTGGGGCCGTCGCCTCGTGCGCGATGGCGTCGAAGTCGACGTATCCGGTCTTCTCCAGCGCCGAGATGTGGTCGAGTTCGGTCCGGTTGGTGGCCGTGGCCAGCGCCCGTATCAGTGTGTTGCGGGTGCTGCTGCGCACCTGCGCGAGCGCCTGGAAGATCTGGCCGTGCTCGTCACGCAGCAGGTTCGCGAATTCATGCCGGTAGCCCTCGCCCTGGGAAGCCGACAGTTCCGCGAGCCGGCTCTGCTCCTCCGCGGTCGGCTGGGTCGGCAGGGCGATGGCGAGGTCGGCTGCGACGGTGCGCACACGTTTGTCGAGGTCGGTATGACCGGCCACCAGCTCGGTGCCCGCCTCCTTGATCTCCTTGGTGGGAGCTCGCTCGATCGCCTGGCGGCCCGCGGGTATCTCCCACAGCCCCTCAAGCCGGACCCGCACCACGAGGTCGCGATCGGCGGCGCTCAGCGGTCCCCACGGTGTGTCCACCACGGGGCCCGGGTCGGCCACGACGGCCTTCACGGCGTCGAAACGGTGGGGGTACGAATAGAACACCGGGTACGCGAGTGAGCCGATCGTGCCGGCGATCGCCAGCACCATGAAGATCGTTCCGAAGGTGCGCCGCAACTGAGCCTCCTGGGATCGACTGGTCACCGGCCGGTCCGGGGGGACCGCACGTCGCCGGTGCGGTCCGTGCGGACCGGAGCCGTTCTTGGCGCGTGCCGAGTGCTCCGGCCCCATTCCCGTACGGGGGAGCGGGAGTTGAGGAGGGGCGGGGCACTCGGCCGCCGCGCCAGAGGATCACTTGGCGGGTCGGTGCCGATAGGGCCGAACGGCCCCGGTTGCGAGGCCGCCCGGCCACCGGAGCCGTCACACGACGCCGGGCCGGCACTCGGACAGCGCCACCGGCGCCCAGCCGGCGTCCATGGGCTGCCCACAGGGGGTGCACAGAGGCGCTGCTCGCAGGGGTTGCTCAGGCGCCGCCGCGCGCCCGGAAGGAGCGCGCCAACCGGATGGTGAGGACCGCGGTCGTCACCGCGATCACGAACGTCGACGCGTCGAGAATCTCGACGACTTGGTGAGGCGCGTGCAGCAGGCCCGGCAGCCTGGCGGAGATCATCGCCAGGCCCATGAGGAGGAGCGGGAACCACGCGGAGGGGGAGCGACGGCCCTGACCGGGACCCGCCCCCCTCGACGCGTCGACGCGCGCCCCCCGGAGAACACCAAGACTTCCGGCGATCAGCGCGCACCCCATGGCGACCACCGACCAGTCCATGAACCGCAGCATGCCGCCTCCTCGACCGCCTGGATCTTCCTCTCGCGGCACGGCATCGGCAAGGGCCGTGCGCACCGGGGGCGGGTGCCATTTTTTTGCCAGGTCATGACAGCTCGCCCTGACCTGCGGCGCAGTACGGGGGCCTCGGCGGATGCGGCCCAGGATCGGTGGCAAAGCCGCTGGTCGGGGTGCTGACGCCGATCCTGCGACAGCAACTCCGTGTTAGTTTGCGCCTCTTGATCGTGAAGGTGGAGTGGGGGCCTTTCATGAAGCCGGCGCGATTCTCGACGCCAACCGCCGCGGCGCTGAAGCTGTTCACGAGCAACGACCACTACCGGATCCGCGGCCACTACACGCCGCCGGCCAAGGGCGCGGAGACCGGCGGCGCCTGGACCCAGTGGACCCATTTCACGGTCCGCTGACGGGCAACCTTTCGTGAGGCTGGAGTGTCCAAGGGGGCGAGAGTCACTGTCGTGACCGCTCGTTCCCTCCTTTTCCTCACAGGAGCTCCATGCGTCTCCAGCGGGTCTCGCTCGCCGCTGCCCTGTCAGTCGTGGCCGGGCTGACCACCGCCACCGTGGGCCTCACCGGCCCGGCCGCGTTCGCCGACAGCACCGTGGCGCTGCCGCTGCCCGGCTACGCGCGCATGCTGGTCGACACCGCTCACCAGCACATCTTCTTCAGCGAGGGTGCCGGCTCGACCGGCATCGTCGTGACCGACCTGGCGGGCGCCCCCGTCGCCACCGTCGCGGACGAGCCGGGCGCCACCGGGCTGGCGCTGTCCCCCGACGGCCGCACGCTGTACGCGGCTCTGGCGGACGGCGACGCCATATCCGCCATCGACGCGGCGACGCTCACCGAGACCGGCCGCTGGTCCACCGGGCCCGGCAGCGCCCCGGTCTCCGTCGCGGTCGCGGGCGGCCGTGTCTGGTACGGATACACGGCCGACGGAAAGGGCGGCATCGGATCGGTCGATCCCTCCGCCGCCGCCCCCGCGGCGACTCCTCGGCCCGCCATGTCGCACTGGTCGGCGGCACCGCGGCTCACGACGGGCGGCGACGTGCTCGCGGCCGAGGAGCCGCAGCAGAGCCTCAGCCACGTGGCCACCTTCGACGTCTCCTCCGGCACCCCGTCGACCGAGGCCGACACCCTCGTGTTCGGCGGCACGGCGACCGGACTCCGGGTCACCGGCGACGGCGCGAAGGTGCTGCTCGCCGCTCCGGAGCAGCCGGCCCTCCAGGCATACCGTGCCTCGGACCTCGCCGCCGCCGACCCTGCCGTGTACTTCACCGGCGGGGTGAACTCCGCCCCGAACTCGCTCGCGGTCGACACCGACGGCACGATCGCCGTCGCCGGCACCTCCGGCGTCTACCTCCACGCCGGCTCCGGCACCCTCGCCGAGAACCACGTCACCTTCCCGGCCGGTACCACCGTGGCCCCCGACGGCCTGGAGTGGGGAGCCGACGGCACCACGCTCTACGCCGTCACGCAGGACTCCTCCGGCGCCCACACCCTCGACGTGCTGAGCGCCCCCAAGCTGACCGACACCCAACTCTCCCTGGACCAGGCGAAGTACGCGGTCCCCACCGAGCAGTACACGTTCACCGGCTCGCTGAGAACCCGCGGCCTCGTGCCGGCCGGCGCCCGGCTCCAGGTCACCCGCGACGGAACGGCCCTGCCCGACACCACGGTCGGCAAGGACGGGACGTTCGCCGTCAGCGACATCCGGCCGGACGAGGGCACGTACACCTACCAGGTGTCGTACGCCGGTGACGCGACGCACCGGGCCGCGACGGCCTCGCTCGGGGTGTACGTGGCCAAGCTGCCGACCACCCTCACGGGCGCGGACATCAGCTCGGCGAGCCCCGGCTCGGTCGCCTTCACCGGCTCGCTCCTGACCCAGTTCGGCCTCGGCAGCCTGCCCCGGGGGACCGCCGTCCAGGTGACCAGGACGAACGAGGACACCCAGGAGACGAAACAGCTCCCGTCGGCCACCGTCGACCCGTCCACCACCGCGTTCACCGTCACCGACGTCCCGAACCGCGCCGGGCGGTTCACCTACCACCTCTCGTACGCGGGTGACGCCACCCACCGGCCGACGACCGCCGACGTGGGCCTGACGGTCTCCCCGTACGCCCCGGCCCTGACACTGAAGGCCCCGGCGACCGCGACCCGCGGGGCCGCTCTGTCCTTCGGCGGCAAGCTCGGCGACGCCCCGTACGGCAGCGGCGAGACGGTCACCGTCTCCCGTACGGACGCCGCCCACACCACCGCGCCGGTGAAGTGGACCGCGCCCGTGGGCGCCGACGGCACGATCACCGTGAAGGACACCCCGTCCGTCGGCGGCGCCGACACCTACACGGTGAGCTACCCGGGCGACGCCTCCCACGAGGCGGCCACCGCGTCCGCGATCGTCCAGGTGTCCCGCGCGGCGACGGCCGTGTCCGTCACCACCAACGCGTCCTCGTACGCGTACGGCGCGACGGCCACCGTCACCGCGCACCTCGGCACGACCTACGACGGCCGTACGGTTTCGGTCTACGCCACGCCCTCCGGCGGCACGAAGACGCTGGTCAAGACGGGAGCCGTGGACGCCAAGGGCAACCTGACGGCCACCTACAAGCCCACCCGCACCACGACGTTCACGGCGTCCTTCGCGGGCGACTACCGCTACGCGCCCGCGACGGCCACCCGCACCGCCAACACCTATGCGAAGGTCGCCACGACCCTCGGCGGCTACTACACGAGCACCACGTACAGCGGCACCACCTACCGCGTCTACCACCGCACGGCGAAGCCGACGGTGACCGCGACCGTGACGCCGAACAAGGCGGGTCAGTGCCAGCGCTTCCAGGTGCAGGAGTACTACAGCGGAGCCTGGCACACGCTCACCACATCGGGCTGCTACGCCCTCTCCACGAACAGCGCGGCGGCGGCCCAGGTGAGCCTCACCAACGCGCTCAACCAGAAGTTCCGGGTCCGCTCCGAGTACGAGCGCAGCACGAAGGACACCACCAACCTGAGCACGTGGGGCGGCTGGCTCCACCTCACGGTCAGAGCCTGAGACCGGTCGTGGCTCAAGCCCTGCCAGGGCTTGAGCCACCCCCGGAAATCCCCTCCCCAATTGTCACAGCCATGCCATAGCCTGCTTCCAGCAGCCGCGCCCCGCACATCACCGCAGTCCAGCGGTCATGTCCGGGTGCTGCGCGGCGCACTCGTCTCCCCGGTCGCGGTACCGGGTTTCCATGTGGGGGTAACAGCACTGTGCGTACGCGCAGCATCTCGACCGCGACGGCGATCGCGGTCCTCTTCGGATCGGCGGCACTGAGCCTCGGCGCGGTCGGCACCGCTTCGGCCGCTCCGACCGCCCATGTCACCTCGCCCGGCGGCCTCGCCGTGGACGGCGTGGTGAAGCGGGTGTTCGTCGGCGACAGCACCAACGGCACCGTCGCGGCCACCGACTACTCCGGTACGGTCCTCGGTTCGGTCGGCGGAGTCACCGGCGTCAGCGACCTGGCGGTCTCGGACGACGGGTCGACCGTGTACGCGGCCGCGCCCCAGCTCCACGAGATCTGGGCCATCGACGCGAGCACCCTCGACGTCAAGGCCCGCTACACCGTCTCCACCAACACCGGCCCGCGCCATGTCGCCTTCAGCGGCGGCAAGGTGTGGTTCTCCTACGGCGACCAGTGGGACGGCAACCTCGGCTCGGTCGACCCGACGGTGGACCCGGCGAGCGGCACCGACCCGGTGAGCATGGGGCAGTTCCCGTCCGGGGGCACCTCGAGCGGGATCTGGGGCCAGGCCCTGCTGGACACCGACTCGACCCAGCCGGGCATCCTCGCCGTCGCCGAGAACGGCCTGTCCACCGACTCGATGGCCGTGCTCGACGTCTCCAGCGGCACGGCCGCCCTGGTCGCCTGGCACAACGGCGACTACTCGCTGAACGACGGCATCGGCGACATCGACCTGGTGCCCGGCGGCAAGCAGGTGCTGGTCAACGGCAAGGACCGGGACGCCTACACGGGCGGCAACTTCAAGGCCGCGGGCTCGTACCCGAGCGGCCAGCTCGCGGACATCGGCTCCAACGGACTTCTCGCCCAGGTCAACGGCGGCAAGATCCGCACGTACCAGCCGAACGCCACCCTGCCGGTGCACACCTACGACGAGGGCACGGCCCAGACGGCGGCCCTCTCCTGGGCGCCGGACGGCTCCCGGATCTTCGCGCTCGTCAGCTCGGGCGGCGGCTACAGCGTCAAGGTCCTCACCGACCCGACGCTGAACAACCCGACCCTGACCGTCAACGCCCCGACGAGCGCGACCCGCGCCAAGAAGCTCACCGTCACCGGCCGGCTGACCGCTACGGTCCCGCTCCCGGCCGGCGCGAAGCTCCAGGTCACCCGGGTCGACCTGGACTCCCCGAGCGGCAAGGCGCTGCCCGCCGTCACGGCGAAGTCGGACGGCACGTACTCCTTCTCCGACACCCCGCCCGCCGGCGGCACGGTCACCTACAAGGTGACGTACGCGGGCGACGCCGGGCACTCCGCGGTCACCGCGAGCGACAAGGTCGACGTATCGCGCGCCACGACCTCGCTGAGCCTGAACAACAACGGCAAGGTGTACTCGTACGGCACCGACGTGACGTTCACGGCGCACCTCGGTACGACGTACAAGAACCGCACCGTCGAGATCTGGGCCAACCCCTACGGCGGCGACAAGCCGAACAAGCTGATCAAGACCGGGACCGTCAACTCCAGCGGCAACATCTCCGCGAAGATAGACATGACCCGCGACACCGACGTCACCGCGGTCTTCAAGGGCGACGCCCGCTACAAGTCCAGGACCGTCAAGTCCACGGGCTACGCCAAGGTGAAGACGTCCACCTCCGTGTCGAAGCAGTACAAGACGGCCAAGATCGGCTCGACGACGTACTACTGGTTCCACAAGAACACCGACCCGGTGCTCACCACGACCATGACGTACTACCCGGGCCGCAAGCAGCGCATCGACCTGCAGGTCTACTACGCCGGCAAGTGGTACACCACCGACGGCAGCCCGCAGTACTTCAAGCTCGGCTCGAACGGCAAGTCGGCCGTGAGCCTGGGTGCCCCGGGCACGTCCGGCCTCAAGGCGCGCGTGCGCTCGTCGTACATCAACAACTCCTCGGGCGACAACGTCAACTCGACGACGTACGGCTCGTGGAAGTACCTGTACTTCTCCAACTAGCAGCCGCACCAAGGACGAAGGCCCCGCCCGGGGCATGACGTCCTGAAGTGGCCGCTCGTCGATGCCGAAGGCCCCGAACCACGGTCGACCGGTTCGGGGCCTTCGCGTGCGGTCGGCTCCAGGCGTCGGCGCGCCCGTTCCAACCACTACTTCCCGGGCGGCTGGGTGACGACCATCCGCCAGACCACCGAATCGTCGGCCGAGAACCTCCATGCCAGTTCGCGCATATGGGCGTGCGGTATCTCGGCGGTGAACACGCCGGTCCCGTCACCGCACCGGGACCCGGCGAGGGTCTTGCCGGCGGCGGTGATGTCGAACCCGGAGGGACCGGCGCATGTCCACATCACCGTGACGGACGAGGCTTTCCCCGCCGACGCGGGAAGCACGACACCGCCCGCGCCGTGACCCGACCCGGTGTACAGCGTCTTCGACCCGACAGGGACCGGCGATCGGACCGGATCGGGAAGGCGGGCCGGGTTCGTCGAGGCCGACACCGCAGTGGCGGTCGCGCCGCGGGTGGCGGTGGCGCGATGGTGTGTGCCGCCGGAACAGGCCGACACGAGCAGCAGAGCCGACAGTCCGACGGCCGGCGGGAAGAGCTTCATCGGATCGTCCTCAACCCATCAGCGGGCGATACGGGGCGAGCCGTCCGTCCTGCCGGCTCGCCGGAACCTTTGCCCCAGGGAGCGGCATGGGCACAACAGTCACGCAACGTCCGGATGATCGTCAAGGAGATTCGACCGATTTGAGCAAGGGCTGAGCCTGGCGACCGACAGGCCGGGACCCTTGCTCGATCAAGAGGACTGCCGCTGATCCCCCGCGTGCGTGATTCAGGCCAAGTGGCCGACTTCACAAGGCCGTTCGCGCTGTGCGCGGGGTGATCGTCAAAGTGGAGCAAATCGGCCGAGGTTCACCATGGGAGTGCCATATGCAAGCAATGAGTCATGTATGTCGCCAGTGCGGCGATGGCAGCCGAAAACTGTTGATCTTGTGAGCTCCTGGTCGACCGTGTGAGGATCCCCCGGCCGACGAGTTCGGTTCGGACCACAACACTGGGGGAACTGCTTTGCGAATACCGAGAGTTGGAAACTTGACCCTCGTTGCCGGGGCGGCGGCACTGACCATGCTCACCGCGCCCGGCGCCATGGCTGACACGTCATCGCACACCGCGACACCCTCGACGGTGATCGAGAAGGCGACGGGCACGCAGGAGATCCTCAAGGGCTCGGGCACCGTGGCCGCGGAAGGTGCCCAGGTATTCCTTCCGGCCCGCGCCGACGATCCGATCAGCGCGACCAAGGGGGAGGACACCATCAAGCTCGCCCTTCCCGGAGTTGGCGGGAGGGAGTCCTCAAGTACGAGCGGCACGGCCGTCTTCGCCGGCCGCGACGACTCGGTCTCCACCGCCGCGCAGGCGACGACGGACGGTGGCTTCCGCGCGCTCTTCACCCTGGACGACGCCAACGCTCCGCGACAGCAGTCGTTCGGGTTGACTCTCCCGGAAGGCGCCACGACGCGGCAGACCGCCGAGGGCGGCCTGGTCGTCTTCGACGCCTCCGGAAAGATCATCGGCGGGCTGGAGACGCCTTGGGCGAAGGATGCGAACGGCGCCCCGGTGCCTACCGCTTACCGCGTCGAGGGGGACACCGTCACCCAGACCGTGGAAGCCGACGCGAACGCCGCGTACCCCATCGTCGCCGACCCGAAGTGGACCTGGGGAATCATCAGCGGAACGGTCTACTTCAACAAGAAGGAGACGGCTCACCTCGCGTCCAATGCCAGCTTCGTGGCCGTGCTGTTCGCGGCCGCTCCGCCGCCGTTCGACGCGTACGGCATCCTGAACGCGGCGAACATTTCCCGGGTGGCCTGGAACGCGGGCTCCGACGGCAAGTGCGTCGAGGTGAAGGTGCCGACCTTCCTTCCGTACGAGTACAAGGGCGGATACTGCAAGTAGGTCCGCCGCACACCGCCGAGAAACAGAGAGGGCACACGTAGGTTATGGACAGCTTTGCAGGACCGGCCATCCTGGTGCTGGTTGCCGCGGTCATCGTCGTACTCAAATACCGTCGGCGCAGGGCTGGGCAGACCCCCCTGCTCGCGGACAGCGGAACTCCCGGCCGCATCGCGGTGGCCGTGGCCTTCGCGGTCGGCTGCGCTTGGGCCTGGTCCCAAGGTCCCTCGGTCGTCAACGCGGGTGTCCTGGGCCTGAGCCTCGCACTTCTGGCCGGGATCGCCGCCGAATTCCTGGCGCGCAGGAGCGCCCGTCGCATGTGACGAACGCGGGCGCCGAGGGACAGCCTCCGGCCCCGATCCGTCGGCACCTCACCGGTGACCGTGATCGGACCATCGCCGACCGGCTGCCTGATACGCCGTAGCGCTCACAACTGCGGTGCGCACCCCGCTCATCGGTTGGGCGACAAGGGGGCCTTGGATCTGCGGGCCGTCGGGGCTCGTCCGCGCGTGCCCCGACGGCTCGACGGGCTCAGCGCGCGAAGCCGGTTCCGAATCGGGAGCCCTTCTGCGGCGCGTTCAGTGTGCCGGGGCCGAAGGAGGCGATGTTGGTGGTCGTCAGGCCGTTCTTCGAGCCGCGCAGGAGCCAGGCCGCGCCCGAGTCCTGGTAGGTGCCGTCCTCCTGGGGCGTGCCCACGGCGAGGTCCACGCGATGGTTGGCGTTGACGTCCGCGAGCAGGACGGCGGCACCGAAGTGGTCGTCCTTCTCCGATGCGCCCGGCACGCCGGACGTGGACTGGCTGAAGGCCTGTGCGCCGGTACCGGTGAGGCCGGACGCGCCGCCCTTGAGCAGGACCACCGCACCTGCCTCACGGATCGAGCCGATGTCCTCGCCGGGCACACCCACCGCTATGTCCGGGTAGCCGTCGCCGGTCACGTCGCCGGCGGCGAGCGAGTAGCCGAACTGGTCGCCGTAGTCGGCGTTGTCGTCGCCCGCCTCGCCGACGCCCGGGACGCCCGCCGTGTCCTGGTTGATCTTGCTGGTACGGGTGGAGAAGCCGGACGCCGAGCCGTAGACGACACGGATGTCGCCGGCGTCGTACTCCATCATCTCGGAGACCTGGTCGACCTGACGGGCGATGAAGTCGCCGTAGCCGTCCTTGTTCACGTCGGCGATGACCCCGCCGACCGTGTAATAGCCGGAGGACTGGAAGGTCTTGCTCAGCCCGGTGGACGTGCCCTTCCACAAGCGGGACTTGTGCTGCATCTCCTCGAAGCCGTGCTGGGTGACGACATCGTCCTTGCCGTCCCCGGTCACGTCGCCGACGGTGAAGTCCTGCGGGCCGTCCTCTTCGGCGAAGGCGAGGGTGTCGGTCGACGCGGGCACCCCGGCGCGGGTGAAGGGACCGAAGCGCACCTCCAGCGAGCCGCCGACGTTGGCGACGAGGTCGGCGTGACCGTCGCCGTTGATGTCACCGGCACCCACCTGGTACGTCGTACCGGCGAGTGCGGCGCCGCCGCGGAGGCCCTGTGGGGAGCCCCACAGCACCACGGGCGTGTGGTAACCGCCGACCACGAGGTCGGTGTAGCCGTCCCCGTCGAGGTCGCGGGCCGCCGTCCAACTGCCGAAGTAGTCGTACTCCATGACGTCTCCGGGCACGCCCTCGGCGGCGCGCGTGATCAACTGGGAGTGCTTGGTGTCGGCCCCGGCGGAGGAGCCGTACACGACCGACAGGTAGCCCGCGTCGCCGACGCCCGACACCGTGGCGTCGGGCGCGCTGATCGCCAGGTCGGCGAACCCGTCGCCGTTGAAGTCGATCACCGGCGTCGTCGTCGTGGCGGAGGCCGGTGCGGCCAGAAGCACGGGGGCGGTCAGCAGCGCGGCGAGCGCGGCACAGCCCACGGCGGAACGACGGCGATTGCGGTTGGGCACGGAGACTCCCGGTATCGGTCCCTGGTACATCGGACGTTCATGTTGACCACCGCCACGACGCAATGGTTGTGGCGCGAGTGACTCCGGTTGAAGAACGCGACGTTGGGCCGGCTGCGGCAACGCGGGCTGTTCTGAGCTCTCGGTGGTCACCGCTCCCGGGCCCGTCGGTCTATCGGATGGGGTGGGTGTTCAGCCAGTTGTTCAGCTCGCGTGCCGGGCCGAGCATGGGAGGGAGGCGGGCCTCCCCGCTCAGCGCTGCGGCGGCGGTGAATCCCTTCTCCAGCTTGCCGAACAGACGAATCGGCTCGGCATAGACGCTTTCCGACGCCCCGGACGCCTTCATCAGGTCTTTGAGCAGCAGTCCGTCGCCGAAAACCTTTGCCAGGTCCCGCCCGCAGTCCGCGGAACAGTCGGTCGTGGTCAGTTCCCGAAAGTCCTTCTGGAACATGTACGCCGCATCCTGCAGAGTCGCACTGTGCCAAGACGGGCTCGCGCTCAGTGCCGGCTCCTTCTTGTCGGCGGATGCGTCCGTCTCTCCCCCGCAGCCACTCATGGCTGTTGTCGCGACGGCGGCGAGCAGAGCCCCTGTCACGGTCTTCCCCCACCGGCGTCTCCTCATGGCGGTGGATCATGCCACGGCGAGCATGGCCGACCTGATGGTGGTCCCGGGAGCCTCGGACGGGGCCGTTCAACTGTGTTCAGGTGCGGCCGGTCGTCTGAGCGGCCACCGCCTTGGGCTCGCCCGAACGGCCATGAACGGCGCCGAACGAGAAGGAAATTGAGACGGTCGGCTGAGTTGGGTTCGCCGGCATCTTCGCTGTTGGAGGGGGAGTTATGGCGCTGGTCCGCGAGGGGGAACACGTTTCGGCTCCTCACGCTGCGTTGGGCGAGTACGAGATCCCGCGGCCGTACTGAGCGTCCTCGATTCCCCGGTGTTCCCCGATCGCAGCGATCCCAGTGGGCGCCTGCCATGGAAGGTGCCCGGCTCCCGGGCGGCAGCCAGTGGGACCTGCGGAGAATCGCGCGGGTGTGCCGTACAACCCTGATGGGGCTACAGGGGTCTTGAGGGCAGTCTTGTGTTTCCTAGTGGGGGTTGCATCACTGTGCGTGTGCGCAGCATTTCGGCCGGGACGGCGCTCGCGGTCGCCCTCGGTTCAGTCGCCCTGATCGGGTCGTCCGCGGGCGCTGCTGTCGCCGACAGCAGCGCCGCGCTGCCCATCAGGTCCAGCGGCGACATCATCGTGGACGGCGTTCACAAGCGGGTCTTCATCAGTGACCCGTCGGGAGGCAAGGTCGTCGCGACCGACTACAACGGCACCGTCATCGGGACGGTCACCTCGTTGCCGCAGGCCGACGGCCTGGAGCTGTCCGCCGACTCGGCAACGCTCTACGTCGCCGTGCCGGGAACCGATGAGATCGTGGCCGTCGACCCGGCGACGCTGACCGTGGCCGGGCGGTACGCGACGGGTGACGGCACGGATCCGCAGCACCTGGCGCTCGCGGGCGGCAAGCTCTGGTTCGGCTATGGCGGCGACGGTCACGGCAACATCGGCTCCCTCGACCTGTCAGGCGGGCAGACGCGGGTTTCGCTCGCCCAGGAGGCCGAGGGGACCTGGAAGGACGCTCCCCTGCTGGACTCGGTACCGGGCGCTCCCAACACCCTGGCGGCCGGCTCGCGCCAGTACTACTTCACCCTCGGCATCTATGACGTGTCGTCCGGCACGGCCGGCCGGACCGCGTTCCTCGGCGGGCAGGACGCCGCCATCGGCAACACCGCGGAGGACCTGGCGCTCACCCCGGACGGCACAGGGCTGGTGGTGGCCACCACGGCGGGCGACTTCCAGCAGGTCTTCCGGACCTCGGACCTGTCGGAGACCATCAGGTATCCGAGCACCTACTCGGCACAACGGTCGGTGGCTGTCGCGCCGGACGGCCTCGTCGCGGTGGGCTCCGACACCTACGCGATGTTCCTCCCCCAGGTGTCCATCTACAGGCCCGGTGGCACGGCCCCGAGGCGGACCGCCGACTTCACCGACGAACGGGGCGGAGTCTCCCAGGAGACCCTGCTCGACCACGGCGACCTCGCTTTCGCGCCCGACAGCAGCCGGCTCTTCGCGGTCACGCGCGACCTCCAGAGCTATTACCGCCTGCGCGTCGTCACCGACCCCGGCAAGGCCGTCACCGGCATCACGGTGAACGCCCCGGCGACGGCCGGCCGTGCCAAGTCGCTGACCGTCTCCGGCAAGGTCACGAACACGCTCGGGCTGCCCGCGGGGACCACCGTCGCGGTCACCCGAACGGACGTCGAGTCCCCGAACGGCAAGGCGCTCCCGGCCGCGACGGTGAAGGCGGACGGGACCTTCTCCTTCACCGACACCCCGCCCGCGGGCGGCAAGGTCACGTACAAGGCCTCCTATGCCGGCGGCGCCGATCGCACGGCTGCCTCCGCCTCCGACACGGTCGAGGTCTCCCGGAACTCCGCGACCCTGACCGTGAGCAAGAACGGCAGCGTCTACGACTACGCCAGCAACGTGACGTTCACCGCCCACCTCGGCACGACGTACAAGAACCGGACGCTCTCGCTCTACGCGGACACCGCGGGCGACGGCAAGGGCAAGTACCTGGTCAAGACCGGCACGGTCAACAGCGGGGGCAACCTGTCGGCCTCCTTGACCCTGAAGCGCGACACCACGGTGAGCGCGTCCTTCTCCGGCGACGCGCGGACCGCCCCGAAGACGGCCACGAGTTGGGTGGGCGCGAAGGTCAAGGTGTCGCTGAGTGTGAGCCGCTCCTACAAGACGGCCACGGTCAACGGGTACACCAAGTACTACTTCCGGAAGACGACCAATCCGCTCTTCACGACCACGATGACGGCCTACTCCGGCCGCTCGCAGAAGCTGGAGTTCCAGATCTACTCCGGCGGCGCCTGGCGGTCGGCGGGGTACCAGTACTTCAAGCTCGACTCCACGGGCAAGTCGGTGGTGGAACTGGGCGGCACGCACCAGACCGGCTACTCGATGCGCGTGCGGTCGTCCTACATCAACAACTCCTCGGGCGACACCGTGAACTCGACCACGAACAGCTCCTGGAAGTACTTCACCTTCACCGGCTGAGGCCCCCCCAAGGCCCGGCGCATCCGATGACGCGCCGGGCCTTGGCACGGGCAAGGAGTCCGCGGCGGAACGTCGTATCGCCACCGTCGGCCAGGTGGATGCCCTCGCCGACGCGATCGGCATCCGCCGGCGCCTCATGGTCTGCCTCGGCGCGTACGGCCCGATGCGATCCGAGGAACTGGCGGGCCTGCGCCGCCGGGACGCCGACCTGGACGACATGGCGATCCGCGTCCGAGCCGCCGAGCCCGAGCGGACCAACGGCCGGTGAGCTCCCGGAGAGCCAAGCCTGACGCGGGTGTGCGTGCCGTCGTCCTGCGCCCCGCCCCTTGGTTTGGACAACAAAGAACCCCCGGGTCATCGACCTGGGGGTTTCACATGGAGCGGGTGACGAGAATCGAACTCGCACTCTCAGCTTGGGAAGCTGATGTTCTACCACTAAACTACACCCGCGTAAGACGCCGATCGGGCCGGTGTCGAATGCTCGCTCACTCTACCTCATGCCCCGCCCCCGGCGCCGAAGCCGCAGGGCCCGCTCGTGTTTCGCAGGGTGGATGCGGCTGCGAGCGCCCGGAGTTGGGGCGTACGGTGGGGGCGTTGAAGTGGGTCCGGGCGGGGGCGGAGTGCCGCTTGGAGAGCCGTCCCTTTCATCCCGTAATGTGGCTTTCGTTGTCAGGGCATCAGCCTGACGCAGCTCTTGGGGAAGGGACTCTGGGACTTGATGGAGCGCACCGTCGTCCGTTGTGCCGAGGGGCACGTGTTCAGCACCGCTTCGTTCCCGATGCAGCAGGCCGAGCGGCTCGGCCCCGGCCGGCTGCTCCGGTGTCCACGGTGTGCCCGGCTCCGCAGTGTGGTGCCGGTGACCTTGGAGAAGGCAGTACCGGAGCGGTGACGCGGCAGGGGCCGATCAGTAGGAGCGGCAACAGTAAGCAGTAGAGGCACGAGAACCGGTGCTCCAGCAGGGGCGCAGAGGCCGAGGAGTCGTCTCGGGCGCAGGAGCGGCGGAGCAGTACGGGCGCGCGGAGCCATCACGATTGTGGTGGCTCCGCGCCCCTTGCGTATCCTCAGGGCGTGCTTCTCTCAGACAAGGACATCCGGGCCGAGATCGACGCCGGGCGGGTCCGGATCGATCCCTACGACGAATCCATGGTGCAGCCGTCGAGCATCGACGTGCGCCTCGACCGCTACTTCCGGGTGTTCGAGAACCACCGCTACCCCCATATCGACCCAGCGGTCGAACAGTCGGACCTCACGCGGCTCGTCGAGCCCGAGGGTGACGAGCCGTTCATCCTGCACCCTGGAGAGTTCGTCCTCGCCAGTACGTACGAGGTCATCTCGCTGCCCGACGACCTCGCTTCGCGGCTCGAAGGCAAGAGCTCCCTGGGCCGGCTGGGGCTGGTCACCCACTCCACCGCCGGGTTCATCGACCCCGGGTTCTCCGGGCACGTCACCCTGGAGCTGTCGAACCTCGCGACCCTGCCGATCAAACTGTGGCCGGGGATGAAGATCGGTCAGCTGTGCATGTTCCGGCTCAGCTCGCCGGCCGAGTTCCCGTACGGCAGCGACCGGTACGGTTCCCGCTACCAGGGCCAGCGCGGTCCGACCGCCTCGCGGTCCTTCCTGAACTTCCACCGCACCCAGGTCTGAGGCGATGAGCGTGTCTCCCGTGTCTCCCGTGCGCGAGAACCTCAGCTACGAAGGGTTCGGCGTCGCCGTACGCGAACTCGCCCAGACCATCGCCGACGACGGGTACGAGCCGGACATCGTGCTCTCCATCGCCCGTGGCGGCGTCTTCGTCGCGGGCGGGCTCGCGTACGCCCTCGACTGCAAGAACATCCATCTCGTGAACGTCGAGTTCTACACGGGGGTGGGGACGACGTTGGAGATGCCGGTCATGCTCGCCCCCGTCCCCAACACGATCGACTTCTCCGACAAGAAGGTCCTGATCACGGACGACGTCGCCGACACGGGCAAGACGCTCAAGCTCGTGCACGACTTCTGCGTCGACGCCGTCGCCGAGGTCCGCAGCGCCGTGATCTACGAGAAGACCCAGTCGCTCGTGAAGTGCGAGTACGTGTGGCGGAGGACCGACGAGTGGATCAACTTCCCCTGGAGTGTCCTGCCTCCGGTACGTAAGGCGGGGGAGCCCATCACTCCCTCGAAGGACGCCCTCTGACCTGCTTGCCGTCGGCTGAGGCGCCCTCTGGCCTGTCGGCCGGGAGTGCACTCCCGGCCTGCTGACCCGTTCGGTGAACGCGTGAGAAGGGGCTCCCGGCGTTGTGCCGGGAGCCCCTTCTCATGCGTGTGGGCCCCTGTACGAGGGGCGCGCGGAAGCCGTCAGAACGTGCCCAGCTTGATGATCGACAGGATGGCGATCAGCTGAATGGATGACGCGGCGAGTGCCTTGGGCCACGGGAGGTCGTGGGACTTGCCGACCATCAGGGTGAGCAGGGCACCCGCGGCGACCCAGGTGATCCAGCCGAGCAGCTGGACGAAGGACGCGTTGCCGCCGAAGAACATGGCGACGAGCAGTCGCGGGGCGTCCGTGATGGACATGATCAGCATGGAGAGGCCGACCGTGGGCTGCCAGGCGCCGTCGCCGCCGAGCTGGCGGGCCAGCGTGTGGGTGACCACGCCCAGGACGAACGTGCTGATGACAAGGGCCACGGCGGTCGTCAGGACGATCGGGACGGCATTGGAGAGGGTCGCGCTGATGGCGTCCTGGCGGGCGCTGTCGAAGCCGAAGACCGCCAGCAGGCCGTAGAGGAACGTCACGATCAGGGCCGGGGCCCACATCGTGTAGTCGCGCATCTGGAGGAAGGTCCGGTTGGGGGCCGTCACTATGCCCTTGAGCAGGTCCTTCCAGTGCAGCCGCGGGCCGACCGGCGGAGCCGCCGCCTGGCCCGCGCGGTAGGTCCCGCCCTGGTTGTAGGGGTCCTCGCCGATCGAGAAGGCCTGGGTGTGGCCGGGGCTGTTCGCCGCGTACGGGTCGGGGCCCTGCTGCGGGTGACCGTCGCCGAAGTACTCCGGCTCATCGTGCCCGCCGTCGTGTCCGCCGCCCTGGGGCCAGCCGCCCTGCTGCCCGCCGCGATACGGCTGACCGCCCTGCTGCCCGCCACGGTAGGGCTGACCGCCCTGCTGCCCGCCGTACGGCTGCTGTCCCCCGTACTGCGGCTGCGACGGCGCGGGCGGGTAGCCGTACGGCTGTTGCCCGCCTCCCTGGGGGGACTGCTGTCCGCGTCCCTGGGGGGCCTGTCCGTACGACGGTTGTTGTTGCGGTCGCGCTTGCGGGGCACGGTTGTCCCGGCCGCCGCGTCCGATCCTGAATCCAGCCACGTTATCGAACGTACCTGGTCCCGAAGAGTGACGTGCCGGGCCCGGGGCAACGGGCCGGGCATTGGGTCCGAGCTGTGACATCCCCTAAGGGGTAGTCAGGGCGGCCCCGTACGGGAACGTCCGTACGACGGAACGGCAGGGAGGGCGGGACCCGGGAACGCCCGGGGAACGGGACACGCCGGGCCCGTGAGCGGAGCGGGCCCGGCGTGTGGGGAAGGGGTCGCCCGGGACGGGCGGCCCCTTCCGGGGAGAGCAGCCCGGTCGCCCCCGAACGCCGGTTCGACTGTTCGGGAGCTACCTGGACCAGCCCTGGGAGTGACCCGGATCAGTCGGCGAAATTGGCGCCGAACTGCGGGGTGCCCGACGTCGAGACGCCGGACGTGCTCGGCGAGACGGTGCGGGAGCCGGTCGTGGTGATCTTGCTGCCGTTGGAGGGCAGGTAGGTCACCGCGCCGTTGCCGGCGTTCTCGTACGAGCCGATGAGCAGGTCGGCCCGGTCGTCGCCGGTGACGTCGTCGAGCTTGACGTCCGCGCCGAACAGGTCGTTCTTCTCGTCGCTGCCGGGGACCCCGGCCGTGCTCTGCGCGAACGACTGGGCGCCGGAGGAGACGTCGACGCCGGCCGCCGAGCCGTACAGGACGGTGACCATGCCGGTGTTGGAGACACCGTCGATGTCCTCGTCCGGGGCGGAGACGACCACGTCCTGGTAGCCGTCGCCGTTGATGTCGCCCATGTCCAGGTCCCAGCCGAACCGGTCGCCCGTCTCCGAGGTGCCGGGGACGCTGCCGCTGTTCTGGGTGATCCCGGTCGTGCCGGCCGGGCCGGACGCCGAGCCGTAGGTGATGTTCACCTTGCCGCCGGTGGCGGCGTCCGGGACGGTCGTGCCGTCGTCCAGGGTGGCGTCCCAGCCGGCGCCGCTGACGATGTCGCCGAAGCCGTCGCCGTTGATGTCACCGATGCCCGTGATGATCCCCGGCTTGAGGGTCTTCGCGGACGCGACGCTCAGGCCGCTCGCCGTGCCGGGCACGAAGTAGTTCGTGTTCCAGCCGTAGCTCGTCTGTGTCTCGTAGCCGTCGACGATCAGGTCGGTCCTGTGGTCGCCGTTCACGTCTCCCGCGGTCAGGCTGAGCGGGCCGTACGGGTTGTCGTTGGTGCCCGACTGGATCGGGGGCTTGATCGTCGTACGGCCGCCGGGGGTGCCGGCCGTGCTGAAGCCGCCCTTGTAGACGTAGATCGTGCTCGCCGAGCTGCCGACGGCCAGGTCGGCCTTCCCGTCGCCGTCGAAGTCGCCGGCCGCCAGGTCCTTGCCCCAGTAGTCGTGCGAGGAGGGGGACGGGTCCGGGACGTCGATGCTCTTGCCGGTGAGGCCGCTCGCGGAGCCCCAGAGGATGGCGATGGCGCCGCCGTTGGTGTCGGTGCCGACCTTCTCCCAGGGGGAGGCGACGGCGAGGTCGTCGTACCCGTCGTTGTTGAAGTCGGCGTACGCCGTCTCACCGCCGAAACCGTCCCCGGCCTCGGCGGTGCCGGGGACACCCGTGGTGTTCTGGCTGATCGTGGAACGCCTGGCGGACGAGACGCCGGTGGTCGTGCCGTAGAGGGCGACGATCTGGCCGGCGCCCGCGTGGCCGCTGACGGAGGCGCCGACGGCCGACAGGGCCACGTCGCCGATGCCGTCGTTGTTGAAGTCGGCCTGCGGGACCCTCATCGAGTCCGCGGCGGTCGCGGTCGCGGCCGAGAAGGTGAGCAGACCTCCCGTCAGCGCGGCAGCCGTTGCCGTCGCGAGGGCGAGTCGCACGTGGTGCGGGTGACGCTTGTGCATGCGGGATTCTCCTGCGGCATGCGGGGATGCTGGGCGCACATCCCCTGTCAATGGGAGCCGATCGTCTTTGTTTGCCCTGAGTTGTCCGGCAGTTCACTGACTGATCGGCGAACAGGAGACCATTGATGGTGGTTGAGGGTTGTACGTGAGTTCGAGGATTTCTTCGAAGGCGAAGGCGGAAGCCGAGGCCGAGGTGGCGGTGGTGGTGGCCGAGGCCGAGGTGGTGGCCGCAGCGGTCGCCGGTGCCAGTGGCGCGGCCCCGCGGTGTCTCCTCGGGGCGCCTGCGGTGACGCCTCGGGTCGCCGGGGAGGGTGGATACGTCCGACCGGCCGAGGCGGCACGGCGGCTCGCCACGGGATCGACGCGGCGCCCTGTCCGGGATCGACGCGGCGCCCCGTCCGGCGGGCGTCGCGTCGATCCCGCGGTGACTAGCCCGCCAAGTCCATTCCGAACGCGCCGCCCTGATTGTTCGTCAGGCCGATCGAGGTCGGACCGAAGGACACCGAGGACGTCGACTTCGCGCCCGGCAGGAACCATGCGGCACCGGCCGGGTCGTTCTCCTGGGACGCGATCGCCGTGAGGTCCGCGCGGCCGTCGTGGGTGACGTCGGACGCGAGGAGAGTGGCGCCGAAGCTGTCGCCCGCCTCCACCGAGCCCGGTACCCCGGGGCTGTCCTGCGTGAGCTGTGTCGCCCCGGTCGTGGTGAGACCGGACGCCGAGCCGCGCAGCAGCGTGATCGTGCCCGCGGAGGCGATGTAGTGCTGGTCGTCGCCGAAGGACTCGCCCGGTGCGCCCACGGCGAGGTCGCCGTAGCCGTCCTTGTCGAAGTCCCCGATGGCCAGTGCCTGGCCGAACCGGTCGCCCGCCTCGGCCGAGTCCGGTACACCGGCGGTGTTCTGGCCGAGCGAGTTCCGGCGGGTCGTGCTCGGGCCGGACGACGTGCCGTAGACGACGTTGATCCTGCCGCCGGTGGAGCCCGACGGATCGCGGTCCGGGTCCTGCGGGTTGCCGAGGACGATGTCGCCGTAGCCGTCCTTGTCGAGGTCGCCGATCGCCGCGGTCTCTGCGACGGGCAGCGTGGCCGCCTTGCTGAGGCCGCTCGACGCGCCCTTGTAGTAGACGGCTCCGGCCAGCCGGTCGCTGTTCGCCTTCTGCCCGGTGACCACCAGGTCGGCCTTGGTGTCGCCGTCGACCCGGCCCGCGGTGAGGGCCGGCCTGTCGATCCCGGGGGAGTACGAGGAGACCGTGCCCGTCGAGCCGGACTTGCCGAACGGACCGCGGATCAGCCGGATCCGGTAGGTGGGGACGCCGGTGTCGCCCTGCGCGGAGATCGCCAGGTCGGGCTTCCCGTCGCCGGTGAAGTCGGCGGCCGCGATGCTCAGCCCGAAGTAACTCCCGTACAGCGAAAGGGGGTTCTTCACCGTCGTGGCACCGGAGAGGCCGCTCGCGGAGCCCCAGACGATGACCACCGTGCCGGCGTCCTCCTTGTCCCCCGTCTTCTCGTGCTCCGCTCCGACGACCAGGTCGCCGTAGCCGTCCCGGTTGAGGTCGGCGGTGGCGATCTCGTCGCCGAACTCGTCCTCCGTCTCGGCGTCGCCCGGGACGCCCGCGGAGTTCTGGTTGATCACCTGGTGCCTGGCCGGGTTCAGCCCGGTCGCGGTGCCGTAGACCACGGCCACCTGCCCGGCCCACGCCTTGCCGTTCACGGTGGCGGCCGGGGCGGCGATCGCCGCGTCGCGGTAGCCGTCGCCGTTGAAGTCCCCGGACAGGCCGGAGGGCGCGGCGGAGGCGGGAACGGCGAGCGTCAGCGGGGCCAGGCCCGCGGCGAGGAGGGCGGTGGCCAGTAACGCCGGGGTGCGTCTGTGCATGTGCGGGGTTCTCCTGCGGCACGCGGGGACGCCCGGGAGGCCTCCCCAGTTGATGGGTGCGGCCGTCCGTTCCTGCCCGGGGAGTCCCTGGGCGCACGGTCGGCCGATGGTGAGGAGACCCGCCACGATCGGCAAGGGTTGTACGTGTGTTCGGTGAATCTCGCGTTTCCTGTGCAAGGGGAGACACGAGAGTCCTGCCTTCGGACCGATTCCGGCTTGATCCCGCTCGGTTCCGCCCCGACTCCGGCCCGACGCCGAGCGGCTCTCGAGAACGGCTGGGCAATGAGGCACCCAGTCTGGATACGGCGACACCCCCGCGCTCCGGAGAGCACGGGGGTGTCGGTCGTACCGATCCGATCAGGCCGGTCGGCGGTGTCCGAAAGCCAGGTCAGGCGGCTGTGTCGGCCAGTCGCTTCAGCGGTCGTATCGAGCGGTCGTATTGAGCGGTCGTGCGAGGCGGTCGCGTCAGGCGGTCGTGTCGGACCGTCGGCCGCGGCGCTGCTTCACCGGTCCCGGAGTCACTTCACCGGTTCCGGTTCCTGCTCGCTCTCCGAGTCGGCCGTGCCCGCCGGGGGCTCTTCCTCGACCGGGGTACGGACGGAGTCGAGGAGCAGCTGGGCGACGTCGACGACCTGGACGGACTCCTTGGCCTTGCCCTCGTTCTTCTTGCCGTTGACCGAGTCGGTCAGCATGACGAGGCAGAAGGGGCAGGCGGTGGAGACGATGTCGGGGTTCAGCGACAGAGCCTCGTCGACACGCTCGTTGTTGATGCGCTTGCCGATCCGCTCCTCCATCCACATCCGCGCGCCACCGGCGCCGCAGCAGAAGCCGCGTTCCTTGTGGCGGTGCATCTCCTGCTGGCGCAGGCCCGGGACGGCGGACATGATCTCGCGCGGGGGCGTGTAGACCTTGTTGTGGCGGCCCAGGTAGCAGGGGTCGTGGTAGGTGATGAGGCCCTCGACCGGGGTCACCGGGAGCAGCTTGCCCTCGTCGATGAGGTGCTGGAGAAGCTGGGTGTGGTGGATGACCTCGTAGTCGCCGCCGAGCTGCGGGTACTCGTTGCCGATGGTGTTGAGGCAGTGCGGGCAGGTGGCGACGATCTTCTTCGCCGTCCTGGGCTTCTTGGTGGACTCGTCCACCTCGCCCTCCTCGTTGAGGGACTCGCCGAAGGCCATGTTCAGCGCGGCGACGTTCTCCATGCCGAGCTCCTGGAACAGGGGCTCGTTGCCGAGGCGGCGGGCGGAGTCACCGGTGCACTTCTCGTCGCCGCCCATGATCGCGAACTTGACGCCCGCCATGTGCAGCAGTTCCGCGAAGGCCTTGGTGGTCTTCTTGGCGCGGTCCTCCAGGGCGCCGGCGCAGCCGACCCAGTACAGGTACTCGACCTCGCTGAGGTCCTCGATGTCGCGGCCGACGACGGGGATCTCGAAGTCGACCTCCTTGGTCCACTCCAGGCGCTGCTTCTTGGCCAGCCCCCAGGGGTTGCCCTTCTTCTCCAGGTTCTTGAGCATTGTGCCCGCCTCGGACGGGAACGCGCTCTCGATCATCACCTGGTAGCGGCGCATGTCGACGATGTGGTCGATGTGCTCGATGTCGACCGGGCACTGCTCGACGCAGGCGCCGCAGGTGGTGCAGGACCACAGGACGTCCGGGTCGATGACGCCGTTCTCCTCGGCGGTGCCGATGAGGGGGCGCTCGGCCTCGGCGAGGGCGGCCGCGGGCACGTCCTTGAGCTGCTCCTCGGAGGCCTTCTCGTTGCCCTCCATGTCCTTGCCGCCGCCGGCCAGCAGGTACGGGGCCTTGGCGTGCGCGTGGTCGCGCAGCGACATGATGAGGAGCTTGGGGGAGAGCGGCTTGCCGGTGTTCCAGGCGGGGCACTGCGACTGGCAGCGGCCGCACTCGGTGCAGGTGGAGAAGTCGAGCAGGCCCTTCCAGGAGAACTGCTCGACCTGGGAGACGCCGAAGACGTCGTCCTCGCCGGGGTCGGTGAAGTCGATGGCCTTGCCGCCGCTGGTCATCGGGAGCAGTTCGCCGAGGGCGGTCGCGCCCTTGGCGTCACGCTTGAACCAGATGTTGGGGAAGGCGAGGAAGCGGTGCCAGGCGACACCCATGTTGGTGTTCAGGCCGACCGTGATCGCCCAGCCCATGGTGACGCCGAGCTTGATCATGGCGGTCAGGTAGACCAGGTTCTGCAGCGTTCCGTAGCTCAGGCCCTTGAAGGCGGCGACCAGGGGGTACGAGGCCCAGTACGCGGCTTCGTAGTGGTCGACACCGTGGATCGCGCCTTCCAGGCCGCGCAGGGTCATGATCGCGAGGCCGATGACGAGGATCACGGCCTCGACGAAGTAGGCCTGGCCCGTCTTGGAGCCGGCGAAGCGCGACTTGCGGCCCGGCTTCGACGGCCGGTTGAGCTGACGGACCGCGATCAGCACGATGATGCCGAGCGTCGTGAACAGCGCGATGAACTCGGTGTAGAGCTCGTACGGGAGCCAGCCGCCGACGACCGGCAGCGTCCAGTCGGCCTTGAACAGCTGACCGTAGGCCGTGACGATCGTCAGGCCGAGGGTCAGGAAGCCGACGGCCACGAACCAGTGCGCGACGCCGATGATCCCCCACCGGTTCATACGGGTGTGGCCGACGAACTCCTTGGCCAGCGTGACGCTGCGGGCCTTCCAGTCGTCGGTGCGGCTCCCGGCGGGTACGGGCTGGCCGAGCTTGATGAACCGGTAGATCTGCGCGACGGCCCGCGCGATCAGCGCGACGCCGACCACGGTCAGGACCAGCGACACAATGATCGCGGCGAGTTGCATTCGGGGGCTCCTCGGGCCTGCGAGGTGTTGCTTCGAGCGTGACCTCGAAGTGATTACTAAGCGGTAACTTATGCAGTCCGTCTGAGACTACCCACTTCCTTCGCCGCACTGTAGCCAGAGGTGCGGTGATCTGCGTCGCTGAGGGATGCCTGAGTGGCCGCGCGGGCGACGGGCAGAAGGTCCGGTTCGCCCCGGGGCGACAGGACACGTAAACCCGATCGTGTTATTCACCCAATACTGTGACAATTACCCCTAAATTGGCGACGTGCTGTACGGAATCACGGCCGCCACCGCCGCTCTGCTCCTGACCGCCGCGCTCGCCGCGCTGCTGCGGTCGTTCTCCCTGCGCTTCGGCGCGGTCGACGGAACGGGGCTTCCCGCGCGCCGGGCGAAACCCCGGGCGCCCGGGAGAGGGCGGCCGGTTCCCCTGCTCGGCGGGGTGGCCGTGGTGGGCGGGACGGCGCTCGTCGGCTGGGCCGGGAACTGGACCGGTGCCGCCCCGCTCGGGCCGGAGGCCGGACGGCTGCTGGTCGCCGGGATCGTGGTCGCCCTGCTCGGCCTGGCCGCCGATCTGCTGCCCGTGCCCCCCGTGGTGTGCGTGGCCGGTGTCGCCGTCGCCGCCGCGCTGACCGTCCCCTATGACGAACTGGGCATGCCCGCCGGGGTCCTGGCCGTGGGCTGGGTCGTCTTCGTCACGCAGGCCTTCCGCTCGCTCGACCACGCCGACGGGGTGATGGGGACGGTCGGCGTCATCACCGCGTTCGCGCTGAGCGGCTGCGCGGCCGCCGAGGTCATGGACGGGCTCGCGGCGCTGCTCAGCGTGCTGGCCGCCGCGCTCACCGGCTTCCTGATGCACGGCTGGCCGCCGGCCCGGATCGCGCCGGGGCGCTGCGGGGCGTTGTTCGCCGGGTTCGTGCTGGCCTCGTCGGTCGTGCAGGTGCACGCCGAGCGCCCGGCCGGGCCCGGGTTCGGCGCCGGGTTCGCTCTGACGGCCGTGGCCAGTGCCGACGCCGTCCTGGTCCTCGTCTCGCGGCGCCGGGCGGGACGGCCGCTGCTGCGTCCGGCGCCGGACCATCTGGTGCACCGGCTGCGCCGGGCGGGGCTCACCCGGCAGGGGGTCATGGTCCTGACGGGGCTCGCCGCGTTCGCGGGTGCGCTGGTGGGGCTGCTCATCGATCTGGGGTGGCTGGGGGCGGGGGCCGCCTGGTGGCCGGCGGGCGCCGTGGCGCTGGTCGCCGTCGCCGGGGCCGTACGTCCGGGACCCCGCCCGCGCCGCCCCCATCCGCATGCGATCCCCGCTCCCGGGGGACCCGCCCCGAGATCTCTGGGCAGACCCGGACGGCCCCGTCCGGAGGCTCCGGGGCCGGTGAAGGTGCACTGACTCTGCGCGAAAGGCGCAGGTCAGGGCTGCCATGCGTGTAAGGAGCGGATAAGAGTTGAGCCCCTACGACTCATGTCTGTTGACCGGGAGGCGGGTGTCGTGCACACTTGAGTCCGTTCCACTCAAGTCATTGTTGGAGGAATTGAAATGGCACGTGCGGTCGGCATCGACCTGGGCACGACGAACTCGGTCGTCAGCGTTCTGGAGGGCGGCGAGCCCACCGTCATCACCAACGCCGAGGGCGCCAGGACCACGCCGTCCGTCGTCGCCTTCGCGAAGAACGGTGAGGTGCTCGTCGGCGAGGTCGCCAAGCGCCAGGCGGTCACGAACGTGGACCGGACCATCCGTTCGGTGAAGCGTCACATGGGCACGGACTGGAAGATCGAGCTCGACGGCAAGAGCTTCAACCCGCAGCAGATGAGCGCCTTCATCCTGCAGAAGCTGAAGCGCGACGCCGAGGCGTACCTGGGCGAGAAGGTGGCCGACGCGGTCATCACGGTCCCGGCGTACTTCAACGACTCCGAGCGTCAGGCGACGAAGGAAGCCGGTGAGATCGCCGGTCTCAACGTCCTTCGTATCGTCAACGAGCCCACCGCGGCCGCGCTCGCGTACGGCCTCGACAAGGACGACCAGACGATCCTCGTCTTCGACCTCGGTGGCGGCACCTTCGACGTGTCCCTCCTGGAGATCGGTGACGGCGTCGTCGAGGTGAAGGCCACCAACGGCGACAACCACCTCGGTGGTGACGACTGGGACCAGCGCGTCGTCGACTACCTGGTGCAGCAGTTCCGCTCCGGTCACGGTGTGGACCTCGCCAAGGACAAGATGGCGCTCCAGCGTCTCCGTGAGGCCGCCGAGAAGGCCAAGATCGAGCTGTCCTCGTCCACCGAGACCTCGATCAACCTGCCCTACATCACGGCGTCCGCCGAGGGCCCGCTGCACCTGGACGAGAAGCTCACGCGCGCCCAGTTCCAGCAGCTGACGGCCGACCTTCTGGAGCGCTGCAAGACGCCGTTCCACAACGTCATCAAGGACGCCGGCATCCAGCTCTCCGAGATCGACCACGTCGTTCTCGTCGGCGGCTCCACCCGTATGCCCGCCGTCGCCGAGCTCGTCAAGGAGCTGACCGGTGGCAACGAGGCCAACAAGGGTGTGAACCCGGACGAGGTCGTCGCCATCGGCGCGGCCCTCCAGGCCGGTGTGCTCAAGGGTGAGGTCAAGGACGTCCTGCTCCTCGACGTGACCCCGCTGTCCCTCGGTATCGAGACCAAGGGAGGGATCATGACCAAGCTCATCGAGCGCAACACCACGATCCCGACCAAGCGCTCCGAGATCTTCACGACGGCCGAGGACAACCAGCCGTCCGTGCAGATCCAGGTCTACCAGGGCGAGCGCGAGATCGCGGCGTACAACAAGAAGCTCGGGATGTTCGAGCTGACCGGTCTGCCGCCGGCCCCGCGCGGTGTCCCGCAGATCGAGGTCGCCTTCGACATCGACGCCAACGGCATCATGCACGTGACCGCGAAGGACCTCGGCACGGGCAAGGAGCAGAAGATGACCGTCACCGGCGGCTCCTCGCTGCCGCGGGACGAGGTCGACCGGATGCGCCAGGAGGCCGAGAAGTACGCGGACGAGGACCACGCCCGCCGCGAGGCCGCCGAGACCCGCAACCAGGGCGAGCAGCTCGTCTACCAGACGGAGAAGTTCCTCAAGGACAACGAGGACAAGGTCCCCGGCGAGATCAAGACCGAGGTCGAGGCGTCCGTCGAGGAGCTGAAGGCCGCGCTCAAGGGCGAGGAGACCGCCGAGATCCGCACCGCCACCGAGAAGGTCGCCGCGGTCTCGCAGAAGCTCGGCCAGGCCATGTACGCCGACGCCCAGGCCGCGCAGGCCGCGGGCGGCGACGCCCAGGGCGCCGAGTCTCCGAAGGCCGACGACGATGTCGTCGACGCCGAGATCGTCGACGAGGACCGCCGGGACGGTGCCGCGTGACGGAGGAGACCCCGGGCTACGAAGAGCAGCCCGACGTCCCTTCCGGCGCCACCTCTGACGACGCCGAGCCGCAGTCCGCCACCCCCTCTGCGGAGGGGGCGGCGGCCCCGGACGGGGACGCAGCAGCACAGTTGGTCGGCCTGACGGCCCAGCTGGACCAGGCCCGCATGGCGCTCACCGAGCGCACCGCGGATCTCCAGCGGCTCCAGGCCGAGTTCCAGAACTACCGCCGCCGGGTCGAGCGCGACCGGATCGCGGTCCGGGAGGTCGCCGTCGCGAGCCTCCTGACCGAGCTCCTGCCCGTACTCGACGACATCGGCCGCGCGCGGGATCACGGCGAGCTCGTCGGCGGATTCAAGTCCGTCGCCGAATCGCTGGAGACCGTCGCGGCGAAGATGGGGCTCCAGCAGTTCGGCAAGGAGGGCGAGCCCTTCGACCCGACGATCCACGAGGCCCTGATGCACTCGTACGCGCCGGACGTCACGGAGACGACGTGCGTGGCGATTCTGCAGCCGGGGTATCGCTTCGGCGAGCGCACCATCCGCCCCGCGCGGGTGGCTGTCGCCGAGCCGCAGCCCGGGGCGCAGACGGTCAAGGCCGAGGAATCGGCCGAGACGGTCGAGGACAAGGAGAGCGGTGGCCCGGACGAGGGCTGAGCTTGAACGGACGAGGGAGGAGGGACGTCGGGGATGAGCACCAAGGACTTCATCGAGAAGGACTTCTACAAGGTCCTCGGCGTCCCCAAGGACGCCACCGAGGCCGAGATCAAGAAGGCGTACCGGAAACTCGCCCGCGAGTTCCACCCGGACGCCAACAAGGGCAACGCCAAGGCCGAGGAGCGCTTCAAGGAGATCTCCGAGGCGAACGACGTGCTCGGCGACCCGAAGAAGCGCAAGGAGTACGACGAGGCACGCGCTCTCTTCGGCAACGGTGGTTTCCGGCCGGGTCCCGGCGCGGGCGGCGGCAACTTCAACTTCGACCTGGGTGACCTCTTCGGAGGCGGTGCCCAGGGCCAGGGAGCGGGAGGAGCCGGCGGCTTCGGCGGTGGCATCGGGGATGTCTTCGGAGGTCTGTTCAACCGCGGCGGCGCCACCACGGGCACCCGTACGCAGCCCCGGCGCGGCCAGGACATCGACACCGAGGTCACCCTCTCCTTCACGGAGGCGGTGGACGGTGCGACCGTTCCGCTGCGCATGACCTCGCAGGCGCCCTGCAAGGCCTGTTCGGGCACCGGCGACGCGAACGGCACACCGCGTGTGTGCCCGACGTGCGTCGGCACCGGCCAGGTCGCCCGCGGCTCGGGCGGTGGCTTCTCGCTCACTGACCCCTGCCCGGACTGCAAGGGCCGCGGACTGATCTCGGAGAACCCCTGCGAGATCTGCAAGGGCAGCGGACGTGCCAAGTCGTCCCGGACCATGCAGGTCCGGATCCCGGCGGGTGTCAGCGACAACCAGCGGATCCGGCTGCGCGGCAAGGGAGCGCCCGGCGAACGGGGCGGCCCGTCCGGCGACCTGTACGTCACGGTCCATGTGGACGCCCACCCGGTCTTCGGCCGCAAGGAGGACAACCTCACCGTCACCGTGCCCGTCACCTTCGCGGAGGCGGCACTCGGCGGCGAGGTCAAGGTGCCGACGCTGGGCGGCCCCCCGGTGACGCTGAAGCTGCCGCCGGGCACCCCCAACGGACGCACCATGCGTGCCCGGGGCAGGGGCGCGGTTCGTAAGGACGGCACGCGGGGCGACCTCCTGGTCACCGTCGAAGTGACGGTTCCCCAGGATCTGTCCGGCAAGGCTCGTGACGCTCTGGAGGCGTATCGCGAGGCGACCGCGGGTGAGGACCCGCGGGCGGAGCTGTTCCAGGCCGCGAAGGGAGCATGACGGAGCCATGGACACGACCGGTCGTCGACGCAACCCGTACGAACTGACGGAGGAGACTCCGGTCTACGTCATCTCGGTGGCGGCCCAGCTCTCCGGACTGCACCCGCAGACCCTGCGTCAGTACGACCGGCTCGGTCTGGTCTCTCCCGACCGTACGGCGGGCCGGGGCCGCCGCTACTCGGCCCGCGACATCGAGCTGCTGCGCACCGTCCAGCAGCTTTCGCAGGACGAGGGCATCAACCTGGCCGGCATCAAGCGCATCATCGAACTGGAGAACCAGGTGGCCGCGCTCCAGTCCCGTGTCGCGGAGATGGAGTCGGCCCTCGACGGCGCCGCGGCCGCCATGCGGCAGCGTGAGGCCGCCGTGCACGCCTCCTACCGGCGGGACCTGGTCCCGTACCAGGAGGTCCAGCAGACCAGCGCGCTGGTCGTGTGGCGTCCCAAGCGGGCGCCCGAGTAGGACGCGGACTCCACAGGGGCCCGGAGGTCATCGACCTCCGGGCCCCTGCGCGTGCCCGGACGCGCTCACCTCACTTCGCCTCCCCCTCCCCCGTGGCCGAAGCACCCGTTGTCCCGAGTGGTCGCGAGTGGTCGTAAGTGGACACGGGTGGCTTGAACTCGTCGGTGGCGGGAGAGGTGGACTGCTTTGTTGGTGAAAGTCAGGTTTGCCTGGACCGTCCGTTTGATGAAAGCAATGTGCGGAATGTGATGTCCAAGCGGAATGGCGACGTTGACCGTTTTGGAATGAGTGACCGGGATGTTCTTTCGGGTGCGCCCGGGAATGCGGCGGTCGGATCGAAATGCCGCTTATGGCTGAGCGGTGTGCGGTTCGTCACGGCGGAGGCCGCCGGGCCCGGCGCGGTGGATCCTCCGCCCCGGGGCCGGGCGCGGGGGCCGTGGGGCGGGCGCGCGTCGTGCCGGTGGCTCTGTCCAGGCGTTCCTCCGGTCCGCCCGATCGTCAACGGTGGTTAAAAACCGTTGGCGATCACGACCCCCGGGAGCGGGAGTTGGCCGCGGGAGTGAATGACGGAAGGTGAAGCTGAGGGGATTGCTCGAAGGTTGGGCGTAGTCTTTTCCCGTCGTGTTCACTTGTGGAACACGAAACGCCGTTGCCATCTCGTTAAGTGGTTACTCCTTGACGCTGAGGTGATCGCCGCGTTGGCTTTCAGCCACCTGGGTCGCAATGCTGCAACCTCGCCCGGAAGGCACCTGATGTGAACACTCGTAACACCGGCCTCCGCCGTACCGTCATAGCCGTGGCGTCGTCCGCCGCCGTCTCCGTCTCCGTCGCGGGCTGCGGCCTGGTCGGACTCGGTGGGAGCGGCACCTCGGCAAGCCCCACGAAGGGCGACGACATCAAGGTGGGCCTGCTCCTTCCCGAGAAGGAGAACTCCCGTTACGACAAGTTCGACTACCCGATCATCCGGGAGCAGGTCAAGAAGCTCACCGAGGGCAAGGGCCAGGTCGTCTACGAGAACGCCGAGGCCGACGCCGCCAAGCAGCTCCGCCAGCTCCAGCAGATGGTGGACGACAAGGTCGACGTGATCCTGGTGGACTCGGTGGACTCGGTGTCCATCGCGAAGGGCGTGAGCAAGGCGAAGGAGGCCGGTATCCCGGTCATCGCCTACGACCGTCTGGCGCAGGGTCCGATCGACGCCTACATCTCGTTCGACAACGAGCTGGTCGGCGAGACCCAGGCCAAGGCCCTGGTCGGCGCCCTGGGCTCCGGCTCCGCGTCGAAGAAGATCGTCATGATGAACGGGTCGCTGACCGACCCCAACGCCGCGCAGTTCAAGGCGGGCGCCAAGTCCGAGCTCGAGGACAAGGTGATCATCGCCGCCCAGTACAACACCAAGGACTGGAAGCCGGAGAACGCCAAGGCCAACATGGTGCAGGCCATCCATGACATCGGTCTGAGCAACATCGCCGGTGTCTACGCGGCCAACGACGGCATCGCGGGCGCGGTCATCGACGCCTTCAAGGCCGATGGCGTCACCAAGGTTCCGCCGGTCACCGGTCAGGACTCCGAGCTCGTCGCCGTGCAGCGGATCATCAAGGGCGACCAGTACATGAGCGTTTACAAGTCGTACCCGCAGGAGGCCAGCGCCGCCGCCGAGATGGCGGTCGCCCGGGTCCAGGGCCGCTCGATCGAGTTCGACGCGCTCACCCGCGACAAGGTCGACAGCCCCTCGAACAAGAACATCCCGGCCCAGCTCGTGCCCGTGGTGGCCCTCACCACGGACAACATCAGGAACACGGTCATCCAGGACAGCATCTACACCGCCAAGGAGATCTGCACGGCTCCCTACCGGTCGGCGTGCGCCTCGCTCGGCATCAAGTAGAGCCGTTCCCCCCATCGTCCCGGTGCCGGGACGATGGGGTTTCCCCGTGGGCCTCGGGCCGGCCGGCGGCACAGGAGGCCCCTGAGGGGAGCTGTGCGGCCGTTCGGCGGCACAGGACCCGTCGGCCCCGGCCTCCACGCGCACCCGGCGTCCGCGGCGCGCCCTGGGCCCGTACAGGCCGGTCGGGCATGATCGGCTCATGCCCAGGATCGTGCTGATGTCCGACCCGAAGATCGCCGCCATACCCGTCGTGGACTGCGGCGAGCCGCTCCTCGACGTACGGACGAGGGAGCCCTTCCCCGTCGACGCCCGCAGAAGCGACGCCACCGGGGCGTACGCGCATCTGCGCCAAGGGGTGCTGGACCGGCTCGTGGCGGCGGGGGACCTGCTGCCGGACGGCGTGCGGCTGCTGTTCGTCGAGGGTTACCGGCCGCCGTCGTTGCAGCGCCTCTACTTCGACCGGTACGCCGCCGGACTGCGCGCGGAACACCCCGGGTGGGACCCCGGACGCCTGCGCGACGCGACGAGCCGCTTCGTGTCCCCGCCGGAGATCGCCCCGCACAGCGCCGGTGCCGCCGTCGACCTCACCCTCGTCGACGCCGACGGCCGGGAACTGGACATGGGCACGCGCGTGAACGCGGACCCCGAGGAGAGCGGCGGCGCCTGCTACACCGACGCGGACGGCCTCGCCGCGACGGCGCGCGCCCATCGCCGGCTCCTGGCCGGCGCGCTGACCGCCGCCGGCCTCGTCAACTACCCGACCGAGTGGTGGCACTGGTCGTACGGCGACCGCTACTGGGCCCTCGTCACGGGCGCCGCTCACGCGATCTACGGGCCGAGTGAACTTCCGGTCACGGCCGCCGGCCCGTCGTAGCTTCCGCTTCCGCCTGCGTATCGCGGCCGCCGCCTTCGCCGTGCCGTGCGTGACAGTCGTAACTCCCCAAAAATCAGGGGTAGTTGCGTCTTCCGGTCGAGGTCGTGACGCCGGCCGGGGTGTCCGTGCGGGCGGTTCGCGATGTGCCGGACGTCCGGGTGGCACCCCCGTTCAGCTTGTTGCAACCAGGGCGGCGCAGGTCGATATTTATGAGGATGAGAAGGGGTGAACGGACGCCCGTGGGCGGCACAGCCTTGTTGCGGTGCCGGACGCGTCCGCGCATAGTTGCGCTGCGGAGGACGCCCTGACGCGGGGCTCACGCCAGGGGTTGGAGCTGGAGCCAGGGGTGGGAGATGGCCGGGCACGGGACGGACAGGCATCCGCACGGCGCTGACCGACTGTGCGACGCGGGCGACCGGGTGTACTCCCGGGCCGTGCGGCGTGGCCGGGTTCCCCGGGAGGACGCCGAGTCGGTGCCCTGTCTGCTGGAACTGGCGCTGCTGCACCCCGATCCGGACGACATGGGCTGGCTGGTGCCGACCTCGCCCCAGGAGGTCATGACGCGGCTCCTGCGGGGCGTGTACGAGGAAGTCAGCGCGAGTCAGGCGCGGATGGGCGACGCGGTGTCCGCCTTCGAGTGGTACGCGGGCCTCGGCGGCCGGGTGCGCGCGCCGGCCGAAGGAGTGGCGATCCGGGTCCTCGACGGGCTGCCGCGCATTCACGCCGCCATGGACAAGGCGACCGAGGAGTGCACCCGGGAGGTCCTGACGGTGCAGCCGGGCGGAATCCGGCGCGAGGACGAACTCGTCGAGGGCCTGCACCGGGCGCTGGAGATGCGCCGGCGCGGGGTGCGCATGCGCGATCTGTACACCCATGTGGCCCGGCACGGCCAAGGCCTGCTGAACTACATGGAGTTGATGGGCGACGCGGCGGAGGCCCGCACGCTCGACGAGGTCGTCGAACGGCTCATCCTCTTCGACCGCACGGTCGCCTTCATCCCCGCGAACTCGGACCGCACGATCGCCCTGGAGCTTCGCCACCCGGCGCTCGTGGACTACCTGGTGACGGTCTTCGAGCGGCTGTGGCGGCTGGGAATCCCGTTGACCTCACCCATGCCCTCGACGGGCATCGAGGGGATCACCCACCGGGAGCGGTCCATCGCGGCGCTGCTGGCCGAGGGGCACCAGGACGCGGTCGTCGCGGAACGGCTGGGCATCAGTGTGCGGACGTGCCGGGCGCACATCGCCCGGCTGTCGGAGACGCTGGGCGCGGCGAGCCGGACGCAGTTGGGCGTGCGGATCGCCCAGGCGGGACTGGACGGGCCCCAGCGTTCCCCCGGACCGGAGGCGGTCACGGTCGCGGAGACGGTCACGGTCGCGGAGGCCGTGTCGGGAGCCCCCGTCGTCCCTGACCGGAGTTCCCCGACCGGCCGTTGAGGACGGCGGGCCGTGTCCGGCCTGCGCCGCCGGGGCGAAGGCGGCCGGAGCTCTGGAGCCGGCCCGGGTCACTCCCCTCCCTCGGGCTGGTCCAGGAGTCCCGACTGGGCTATCAGGAAGCCGAGTTGGGCCCGGCTTCCGCTGCCGAGGGCGGAGGCCAGCTTGGCGATGTGCGCGCGGCAGGTGCGGACGTTCATGCCCAGGCGGCGGGCGATGGCCTCGTCCACGTGCCCCTCGATGAGCAGTTTGGCGATGGAGCGCTGGACGCCGGTGATGCCGTTGGGGCCGACGTCGTTCGGGACGTCCTCGGTGAGCGGGACCGCGCGCTGCCAGAGCTGCTCGAAGACCTTGCTCAGGTACAGCACGAGGCCGGGGTGGCGGAGTTCGAGGGCGACCCGCCGGTCGTCGCTGGCCGGTATGAAGGCGACGGTCCGGTCGAAGATGATCAGCCGCTCGATGAGTTCCTCGAGCGTGCGGACCTGGATCCGGCCGCCGGATATGCGCTCCACATAGGCGAGCGTGCCCTGGCTGTGCCGCGCGGTGTGCTGGTACAGCGTGCGGATGCGCACCCCGCGGTCGGTGAGCGGTCTGTCGCGTTCCAGTGCCTGCATGAGGGCGTCGGCGGGCCGGCCGCCGCCCGGCTGGATCGTCAGCATCTCCGTCTGGCACTCGGCGGTGGCCGAATTGAGTGCCGCGTTGATCCGGTCGAACCCCTCCAGGACGGTGATCGCGTGGATGCTCGCAGCGCTCTGGGTGGTGATCGCGATGAACGGATCGAAGGAATCGGTCAGTTCGATCGCCAGCCGTCGGCGTTCCTGGATCTCCCGTTCCAGGGGCTGCAGGCGTTGGGCGAGCGCGACGGACGGCGGAACCGGGCGCAGCCACTTCTCGTCGTCGGGGTCGGGATGAAGCAGTGCGAACTCCAAGAGGCAAGGGGCTGTTTCCACTTCGACCCGAGTGATGCGGCCGGAGTGCAGCGCACTGGCGTAAAGGCGTGCTCCTTCGTCACACAACGTGGTGACAGCGTGGGGATGTGTCGGTTGTGAGTTCTTTGTGGTCAAATCTCCACCCCCCAGGGTCCTGAACGTGCAGGAACATGATGCATCGCTCCTGTGGCATTGACGTGCCTGAATGAGCCATCGTCTTGTGACGACGGGGGAGAAGATTCCATCAAGTGAGGACGAAGCCGACTATGCGAGCGAGATTGCTTGGTTCAGTGCTTGCCGCAGTCTTCTCTGTCGCTGTGGCGTCCGGCGCCCTGGGGGGCTCGGGTCTTGATGCCGGCGGTGCCCGCACGGGGGTCGCCCTGGACAGCGGTTGGACCAGCGTGAAGGCGAGCGCGGCGGACAGCGGCTGGACCGGTGCGGAGGCGACGCCCGCGGACAGCGGCTGGACCGATGTCGAGGCGGCGGCAGTCCCCGGGGACAGCGGCTGGACGATCATCTCCGCGGGCGCAGAAGCATGACCATTCCCCCCGACGACCGTTCCTTCCGCCGAGAAATGGCCACCGCCTACCGATCCGGCTGGCACTTCATCGACCTGGCCACCGCCATCCCCTACAGCGGTGACTCGCTGATGGTGACCGTGTTCGGCGAGCCCGTCGTCGTCACCCGCGACGACGACGAGGACGTACGGGCCTACCGGTGTCTGCGACGGCCTCGGGGGGCGCCGCAGCCGGTCCGGTGCGCCATCCGCTACGGAATGATCTTTGTGAACCTCGACCAGCGTGACCACCAGTTGGCCGGACCGGACGTCCCGGACGTCGAGACCATCGCAGCCACCCCCCGCAGTGCCTGACGCGATTCCCCCGTCGTAGTAGATCGCGCAGGTACTTCCCCCCGCAGCGGCGTCACCGTGACCTGAACACGGTGACGCCGCTGCAGTTTGTGCGCGGACCTCCGGGTCCGCCCGCCTCCCGGCCGGGGCCGGAACCGGCAGCGGGTCGCGCGTTCGCGGGCTCATCCGCGGCCCATCGCCGCCGTGAGGTCGATCTCGATCACCACGCGGGCCGGGTTCGGCGACGGCATGCGCTCGTAGCGCTCCGCGTAGCGCCGAACCGCCTCCGCGACCCGTGCCGGGTCCGTGGAGACCCGGGCCCGCCCCTCCAGGGTCGCCCAGCGCGGGCCGTCCACCTGGCAGACCGCCGCGCGCGCCCCGCCCGGCCCCGCCGCGAGCACGTGGCCGACCTTCGCGCTGGACTTGTTGGTGATGATCCGAGCGAGACCGGCCTCGGGGTCGTATGTAACCCCGACGGGCACCACGTGCGGGCTGCCGTCGGGCCGGAGGGTGGTCAGGGTGCACAGATGGCGCTCGCGCCAGAAGCTCAGGTAGGCGGCGTCGGGCTGCCGCGAGTCCACCGGATAGGAAGCCATGAGGCCCGAATCTACGCCTCACCGGTGTCCATTTCCCTCCCCTTGCAGCCTTGAGTGGAATAGACTCAACTTTGTGTACGTTGGCCGAGTCAGGAAACGGTCAGGAACATCAGGAGGAGGAGAACGCGAACGTGGACGCCGAGCTGACCAACAGGAGCCGGGACGCGATCAACGCGGCGAGCAGCCGCGCCGTGAAGGAGGGGCACCCGGACCTCACCCCCGCCCACCTGCTGCTCGCTCTGCTGGAGGGGCAGGACAACGAGAACATCATCGATCTGCTGGCGGCCGTGGACGCCGACCAGGCGTCCGTGCGGGCCGGCGCCGAGCGCGTGCTCGCGAGCCTGCCCAGCGTGACCGGATCCACCGTCGCGCCCCCGCAGCCCAACCGCGAGGTGCTCGCCGTCATCGCCGACGCCGCCGAGCGGGCCAAGGAGCTCGGCGACGAGTTCATCTCCACCGAGCACCTGCTCATCGGGATCGCCGCGAAGGGCGGTGCGATCGCCGACGTACTCTCCCAGCAGGGCGCCAGTGCGAAGAAGCTGCTGGACGCGTTCCAGAAGACCAGGGGAGGGCGCCGGGTGACGACCCCGGATCCCGAGGGCCAGTACAAGGCACTCGAAAAATTCGGTACGGACTTCACCGCCGCGGCGCGTGAGGGCAAGCTCGACCCCGTCATCGGCAGGGACCACGAGATCCGCCGGGTGGTGCAGGTCCTGTCCCGCCGCACGAAGAACAACCCCGTCCTCATCGGCGAGCCCGGCGTCGGCAAGACGGCCGTCGTCGAAGGGCTCGCGCAGCGGATCGTGAAGGGCGACGTGCCCGAGTCGCTCAAGAACAAGCGGCTCGTCTCGCTCGACCTCGGCGCCATGGTCGCCGGGGCGAAGTACCGGGGAGAGTTCGAGGAGCGCCTGAAGACCGTGCTCGCGGAGATCAAGGACTCCGACGGGCAGGTCATCACGTTCATCGACGAGCTGCACACCGTCGTGGGGGCCGGCGCGGGCGGCGATTCCGCCATGGACGCCGGCAACATGCTCAAGCCCATGCTCGCGCGCGGTGAGCTGCGCATGGTCGGCGCCACCACCCTCGACGAGTACCGCGAGCGGATCGAGAAGGACCCGGCGCTTGAGCGGCGCTTCCAGCAGGTGCTGGTCGCCGAACCCACCGTCGAGGACACCATCGCCATCCTGCGCGGGCTCAAGGGCCGCTACGAGGCCCACCACAAGGTCCAGATCGCCGACAGGGCGCTGGTGGCCGCCGCCTCCCTGTCCGACCGCTACATCACCTCGCGCTTCCTGCCCGACAAGGCCATCGACCTCGTCGACGAGGCGGCCTCACGGCTGCGCATGGAGATCGACTCCTCCCCGGTCGAGATCGACGAGCTCCAGCGGGTCGTCGACCGGCTGAAGATGGAGGAGCTGGCGATCGGCAAGGAGACCGACGCCGCCAGCCGGGAGCGCCTGGACAAGCTGCGCCGCGACCTCGCCGACAAGGAGGAGGAGCTGCGCGGTCTCACCGCCCGCTGGGAGAAGGAGAAGCAGTCCCTGAACCGCGTCGGCGAGCTGAAGGAGAAGCTCGACGAGCTGCGCGGCCAGGCCGAACGCGCCCAGCGCGACGGTGACTTCGACACCGCCTCCAAGCTGTTGTACGGCGAGATCCCCACCCTGGAGAGGGACTTGGAGGAAGCGTCGCAGGCCGAGGAGGAGGCCGGCAAGGACACCATGGTCAAGGAGGAGGTCGGGCCGGACGACATCGCGGACGTCGTCGGCGCCTGGACCGGCATCCCGGCCGGCCGTCTCCTGGAGGGCGAGACGCAGAAACTCCTGCGCATGGAGGAGGAGTTGGGCCGTCGGCTGATCGGCCAGACCGAGGCCGTGGGGGCGGTGTCCGACGCCGTGCGGCGCACCCGGGCCGGTATCGCCGACCCGGACCGGCCCACCGGCTCGTTCCTCTTCCTCGGCCCGACGGGTGTCGGCAAGACCGAACTGGCCAAGGCCCTCGCGGACTTCCTCTTCGACGACGAGCGGGCGATGGTCCGCATCGACATGTCGGAGTACGGCGAGAAGCACAGCGTGGCGCGGCTGGTCGGCGCGCCGCCCGGGTACATCGGCTACGAGGAGGGCGGCCAGCTCACCGAGGCGGTGCGCCGCCGCCCGTACAGCGTGATCCTGCTCGACGAGGTGGAGAAGGCGCACCCCGAGGTCTTCGACATCCTGCTCCAGGTGCTGGACGACGGGCGCCTGACGGACGGTCAGGGGCGGACGGTCGACTTCCGCAACACCATCCTGATCCTCACCTCGAACCTGGGCAGCCAGTTCCTCGGCGGGCAGAGCCTCGCCGATCCGCTGTCCTCCGAGGAGGACAGGAAGCGACAGGTTCTGGACGTCGTCCGCGCCTCCTTCAAGCCGGAGTTCCTGAACCGGCTGGACGACCTCGTCGTCTTCTCCGCGCTCGACCGGGCGGAGCTGGAGCGCATCGCCCGGCTCCAGATCGACCGCCTGGCGAAGCGGCTGGCCGAGCGCCGGCTCACCCTGGAGGTCACCGACGCGGCACTGGCCTGGCTGGCCGAGGAGGGCAACGATCCGGCGTACGGAGCGCGCCCGCTGCGGCGCCTCGTCCAGACCGCCATCGGCGACCGGCTGGCCAAGGAGATCCTGGCGGGCGAGGTCAAGGACGGCGACACGGTCCGTGTGGACGCCTTCGGCGACGGCCTGATCGTGGGCCCGGCGACGGGCAAGACGCTCTAGCCGGTCGGGGGATACCCGAACCCCGTACCGGAACCCCCTACCCGAACCCCGTACCGGTATCTCTCCTACCGGAACCCGGCGGGCGAAGGACCCGTGGCGCACCCGCCGCGGGTTCTTCGTGTGTTCACGGGGCCGCTGTGCGGGCGACTCCCGGCGTGCCCGCGCGGACCCTCCCCGCCGGGCCCGGGACCCGTGGATGACCGGATCTTGTCAGCCACCGGCGGACAGGCCCCGTCAGGGGTTGCCGCTCCCCGCCCCGGATGGGGGAGGATGGCACCATCCGTACGAAGGGAAATACACGGTGAGCATCGACCCGTCCTCGATTCCGAACTTCGGGGGCCAGCCCGAGCCGCAGTCCGGCGGCCCCGCGGGCCCCGTGGTCCCGGATCAGGACCTCGTGAAGCAGCTCCTCGAACAGATGGAGCTGAAGTACGTCGTCGACGACGAGGGTGACCTCGCGGCGCCGTGGGAGGAGTTCCGCACCTACTTCATGTTCCGCGGCGAGGGTGACCAGCAGGTCTTCTCGGTGCGGACGTTCTACGACCGGCCGCACCAGCTCGACGAGAAGCACGCGCTTCTTGAGTCGATCGACGACTGGAACCGCCGCACCCTGTGGCCCAAGGTCTACAGCCACACCCACGACGACGGCACCGTCCGCCTGATCGGCGAGGCGCAGATGCTGATCGGCACCGGCGTCAGCCTGGAGCACTTCGTGTCCTCCACGGTGAGCTGGGTGCGCGCCGCCATCGAGTTCGACAAGTGGCTCGTCGAGCAGCTCGGCCTGGAGCAGGAGATCAACGAGGCGGAGAAGCCCGAGGACGACGGCGAAGCCGAAGACGAGTAGGCCCGTCCGCGCGGCGGCGCTCCGCACGGCGTGCACCGGCCCCTGGGACAGCTCCTAGAGCGGGGTGTGCGCGATCACGACCAGATACGCGCCGTAGGCGAACGAGAGCCCGGCCAGGGCACCGACCACCAGGGTCGCGTGCCAGGGGCGGGCTCTCGCCGTCCGCACCAGGGCGCGGGCCAGCGGCAGCAGCAGCGGGAACGCCGGCAGCAGGAAGCGCGGCTTCGACTCGAAGAACCCCGAGCCGCCCAGCGCGATCACCAGCAGGAGGCCGCTGTAGACCAGCAGCGGCATGGGCGCCCGGTCCGCGATCAGCAGCGCGCACAGCAGCACGGCCGCCGCGACGATCACCATCGTCATGGGAAACACGAACCGGTCCCCGCGCAGCAGCAGGTGCTTCACGAAATGGAGCGACCCTGCCCCGAAGTCGAAGCGCGAGCCCCACAGCCGCTGCACCTGGAAGTAGCCGCCGAGCCAGTCGCCCTCGCGGTGCCCCACCCACAGCACGTAGCCGCCCCAGCCGACCGGCGCGAGCGCGGCGCCCGTCCACAGCCTGTGGGAAACTTTTCCGCGGCTCCGCCACAGCTCGTGCGCCGCCGCCGCGAGGACCGCCGCGGCCACCGCGAAGCCGTTCGGCCTGGACAGCCCCGCGAGCGCGGCCAGCGAGCCCGCCCACAGCCAGCGCCGGTCGAGCACCGCGTACAGCGACCAGGCGGCGAACGCCGTCAGCACGGGCTCCGTGTACGCCATCGACAGCACCACCGAGTGCGGCAGCAGACCCCACAGCAGCACCAGCGCGGTACCGACCGCCCGGCCGTACAGGCGGGCCCCGATCGCGTACACCCCGCACACGGCGGCCGCCGTCGCGAGCCAGGAGACCAGCAGGCCCGCCGAGCCCCCGGTCAACGGGGTCAGCGTGGTGACGGCCCGTACGAGGGCCGGGTAGAGCGGGAAGAACGCGAGGTCGCTGTGCACGACCGTGGGATGGAAGTGGAGTGTCCGGCCGTAGCCGTGCGCGGCGATCCCCAGGTACCAGGCCGAGTCCCAGGACCGTGCGAGCAGGGCGACCGGGTGGTTGCCGGTGGCCCAGGCGGTTCCGGCCAGCACGAGGAGGCCGGCCAGGCGCACGGCGGCGAACAGCCCGAGCGCCGTGATCGCGGCGGACGGCAGACTGCGTACGGCGCGGGACGGACGGACGACACGGTCGCCGGGCTCCCTGAGAGCGGGGCGAGCGAGGGTACTCGGCTGGGTCACACCCGAACTGTGCGTTCCCTACGGGGTATTCGCGAGCTTTGGGCGTCCGTGCGGGTTTCGTTCCAAGGGTCCCGGCGCGCCGCCCGCACACGGGGTGGCACCGGTGTTAAACGGCCCCGCCGCGCGCGTTCCCCGCTTCCGGCGCCGGTTCGGTTCCCGCGCCGGTTCCCGCGCCGGTTCCGGCCTCGGCCTCCGGTTCTCCTGAGCTGCCGGCGCCGTGCGGTTCGGGCGCCGGAACATTGCCGTGCACCGGCAATGGCGAGCGGGTGGCCGTACCGCATAATCCTCGCGTGTCCGAGACCCCTGCCCCGATACCGGCCCCGAACCCCGTCCCGGGCCCTGCTCCGGTCCCCGCCCCGACGCCGGCCCCGATTCCGGCCTCCGGCCCGTCCCCCGCCCCGATTCCGGCCCGCTCCGTTCCCGCGGGCGCGCGCGTCTGGTCCGCCGAGGACGCAGCCCGGTGGTCGCGCGCCCGCAGCGCGCCCTGGGCGCGGCCCCTGTGGTCGATCGCGGCGCTGCTGATCACCGTGGTGTGGGCGATCGCGGCCTCGCCGGACCCGGCGTGCGGCGATGCCGCGCCCTGCGGCACGGACTGGGTGGGCATGGCGGAATGGGGTCTGGCCGCCGGACTCGTGTACTGGCTCGCCCGGCTGCCGGAGATGACGCTGATCGCCGCACCCGCCCTGGCGGCTGTCGTGGCGAGCGTGGAACTGTGGGGCGCGGAGCCGAACTCCCTGGCCGCGAACGTCTGCGTGCTCGTCGCCCTGGCGTTCGGATGGGCCGCCGCCCTCGAACGGATCGCCGCCCGCCGTCGGCAGCGCGCCCTGTCGGAGAGCGCCGCGGGCGTGCGGCACCCGCTGCCAGGGCCGCCGGGCCCGCTGCGGCGCGGAACCATCCCGATCGCGGCGGGGCTGCTGCTTCTCGGGGCGGCCGCCCTCTGCCTGGCTCAGGGATTCGCCGGCATCCGCGCCGACCGGCACCACACGGATCGTGCCGTGCGGATCGTGGCGACGGTGATCGGCCGGGACGACGAGTCGGTTCGGGTGCGCACCGACGACGCGCGGCGCCTCACGCTCGATTCGTTCTATCCGGAGGACTACCGCGTCGGCGGCGCCGTGACCGTGCTGGAGGACGGGGCGTGGCGGCGGCTGTCGGCCGAGCCGTACGACGCCGTCGGCTGGCAACTGGCGGCTCTGGCGGTCGGCCTGCCGGGTCTCTCCCTGCTCGCCACCGGCCTTCTCGCCCGCCGCCGGGCCGCCGCGCTGCGCCGTACGCCGGTTCCGGTCCTGCGCGTGCTGGAACGCATGGACGGTGCGGGGAGGACCTGGATCCACGCAGGCGACGACACGACAGGCCGTGCGCCTGTTCTCGTCGGCGGATTCGTCCCGGAGCGGTCCCACGCGGAGGAACACGAGCGTGGGGGCGAGCGCGGGCATCCGCGCAAACGGGAGCACGGGACGGCGCGCCATGCCGGGGAAGCGGACGGAGGGGAACCGTTCGCCGCCGGCACCGGGCCGCGCGAGGCCGTCATGTTCGGATCGGCGTACGAGGGAGCAGAGCTGGTCCTGGTGACGACGGGCCCGGACAACCGGCCCGTCGTCCTGCGGACGGCCGCTCACCTACGGCTGCCTCGTCCCGGCGAGCAGCCGGCACTCGCCACTGGAGGGAACTCGTACACCGCCTCCGCGGACCCGGACTCGGAGCCGCAGGGCCCGCCCGCGCCGGACCGCGTTCCCGCGACGCTGATCACGACGGGCCGCCCGCTGCGCTGGGGCCCCAGCGCCCTGGCGCGCGCCGGTGGTGCCGTCTCGGCCCTGTGCGTGATGGCGGTCGTCGCTTCCGTCACCCGCTCACTGGTGACGGATGGGATCGACTGGCACGCGGCCATCCTGTTCGGCCTCGTGGCATGGGGCCGGTCCGCCGCCGAGCTGCTCAACTGGCGTGTCACAGCGGACAGTTCGGGGCTGTGGCTGTCAGGGGGGTGGAGGGTGCGGCAGGTGCCCTGGGAATCGCTGCGGTCGGTCCGCTATACGAAGGAAGGGAGCGTGGAGATAGGAATGCGGGACGGCGGCGTCTGGTGCCTGCCGGGTCTGGGAGTGCCGAGGGCGGAACGCCTGCTCGGCCTTCACCCCTCCTACCTCCGCATGGTCGAGGAGGTCACCGCGCTCCGCGCGCACCCGGAACTGCGGCCCACCGAGCACGTCTCCCCGCGCGGCCGGGGCTTCCCTCCGGGCCCCGGCCTGCTCGTCCTCACCGTTCTCGTGGCCGGGGCCTGGACGCTGCACTGAAGGAGGACGGCGACCGGCCTGTTCGGCGCCGGTCAGTGAGCGAATGCCTTGCGGAGCCGTTCCGCCGCGTCCGCGAGGACCTCGACGCGTTTGCAGAAGGCGAACCGTACGAAAGGCGCGCCCTGTTCGCGGTGGTCGTAGAAGACGGCGTTCGGGATGGCCACGACCCCGGCGCGTTCGGGCAGGGCGCGGCAGAAGGCGAAGCCGTCGCTCTCGCCGAGGGGGCGGATGTCGGTGGTGATGAAGTACGTGCCCTGCGGCCGGAAGACCGCGAAGCCCGCCTCGGTGAGGCCCGCCGCCAGCAGGTCCCGCTTGCGCAGCATGTCCGCGCGGAAGGTCTCGAAGTACGCGTCCGGCAGCGCGAGCGCCTCGGCGACGGCGTACTGGAACGGCCCCGACGCCACGTAGGTCAGGAACTGCTTCGCCGACCGTACGGCGCCGACCAGGGCCGGCGGCGCGGTCACCCAGCCCACCTTCCAGCCGGTGAACGAGAACGTCTTGCCCGCGCTGCCGATGGTGACCGTCCGCTCGCGCATCCCCGGCAGGCCGGCCAGCGGTACGTGCTCGGCGTCGTCGAAGACGAGGTGTTCGTAGACCTCGTCCGTCACCACGAGCAGATCCCGCTCCACGGCGATCCGCGCGATCTCCGTCAGCTCCGCGCGGGTGAGGACGGTGCCGGTCGGGTTGTGCGGGGTGTTGAGCAGCAGCAGCCGGGTCCGCCCGGTGACCGCGTCGCGCAGTTCGTCGAGGTCGAGCCGGAAGCGCCGGTGGCCGCCCTCGCCATCTCCGCCTTCGTCGGGGCGCAGGGTCACGGGCACGCGGGTCCCACCCGCCATGGCGATGGAGGCCGCGTACGAGTCGTAGTACGGCTCCAGGGCGATCACCTCGTCGCCGGGCTCCAGGAGCGCGAGCAGGGCGGCGGCGATGGCCTCGGTGGCGCCCGCCGTCACCAGGACCTCGGTGTCGGGGTCGTACGACAGTCCGTAGTGGCGTTTGTGGTGCGCCGCGATCGCGGCGCGCAGCTCGGGGACGCCCGGACCCGGCGGGTACTGGTTGCCGCGTCCGTCCCGCAGCGCGCGGACGGCCGCCTCCCGGATCTCCTCGGGACCGTCCGTGTCCGGGAAGCCCTGTCCGAGGTTGATCGAGCCGGTGCTCATCGCGAGAGCGGACATCTCGGCGAAGATCGTCGTCCCGAACTCGGCGAGCCGGCGGTTCAGAAAGGGGCGCGCGCTGGAGGTCATGCCGGCCATCCTGCGCCCAAGCTCTGGAGTTCCTCAACTCTGCTTTGCGCCGTGGAGCGTGCGGGCATCCCCCAGTCACGCAGCACCGGAAACGGGAAGAACGGCCCACGGGGGGCCGCTTCGGGGGAACGGAAGGAGGGTGACGCCATGGTCATCGGCATCATCCTGGCGGTCGTTGTGCTCGTTGTCGTCATGAGGGCCGTCGTCGGGGCCAGGAAGGGATGGCGCCGCTCCAGGAACAGCGGTGGCGGTGCCGGAAGCTGGTGGGCCGGCGGGGCGGACGGCGCGTCTTCGTGCGGTTCGTCCGGCGGCTCGTCGGGCGGGCACCACGGGGGAGGCGGGGGTCACTCCTGCGGGGGGCACTCGTCGTGCGGAGGCTCGTCCTGCGGAGGCGGGTCCTCGTGCGGCGGGTCCTCGTGCGGCGGGGGCGGCTGCGGCGGAGGCAGCTGACACGGGGCAGCTGAGCTCCCTGCGGAAAACGCGTCCGGCGTACGGACGTGCCCGTCGGCCGACGAATGCCGACGGGCACGTCCGTACGCCGGGCGCACGCCATTGTTGAACAGTTGAGCTGTGAAGCCCTCGGGGGGATGGAAACCGCACGAAGTTGGGTAAAAACGCTGTGGCGGCACCACAGTTCATGATTCCCTCTAAACCACCAAAGCAGCCCTGGTACAGCACCAGACAGCCCTGGGCCGACAGGCCTCGGAAGTCCATCGGATGGTCCTATCGGACGCGTCCTTCGGATGCCCTTCCGGCCGGGCTGACCGGGCCGTTCCCCCGGTGTTGACCGGGTGCGCCGGAACCCCACCTCACCTTTGCGTGCTAGCGGAGCCGACCCATGCTCACGACCCTGAAAACCTCGTACACCGACACGCGCGCGGCCGATCTCGCCTGGACCCTGGGCCGCGAACCGCTGCCGGCCCTCGCCACCCTCGACCTCGAACTCGCCGGAGCGAAACTCCAGTTGAGACTGCTCGGCGCATCCCACCAGGTGCTTCTGGAGGAGGAGCGGGGCAGTTGCTCGGAGACCGTCGCGTGCATCGCCGGCAGCAGCACACCCCTGCCACTCGGCGTCGCGAAGCGGTTCGACGACTGGGAGTACGAGTTCGCGGCCCGCGTCGAGATCCTGTCGCCGGGTTCCTTCGCGGGCCGCGCCCAGGAGTTGCTGGCCCTGGTCGCCGACCATCCGCAGGGTCTCGCCGGCATCTTCCCCGGCAGCCCGCACGCCTTCACCGCGATGCTCGCCCAGTACCACGAGGGCCAGGTCCATTGGCGTACGTGGCATGCGTATCCGCAGGACGGCCAGTTGGTCGCGACGCGTACGCGGGTCGGCGTACGCACGAACGCCCTCAGTGCCTCCGGCGCCGGGGGGCGGACGAGCGGTGGGACCCGGTAGGCGCGGATGTGGGGTTCGCGCGCCGTGGGGCCGGGAAGATGCCCAGGTCAACTCCGTGCGCCAGGAAGAGCAACGGTTTCCACACGTGTGGGTGACGAGACGTAGTGGCGACGTGACGTAGCGTTCACGACGTGATCGAACCGCACGCGCCAGCTCCCCCCGGCGTGCCGCCGCCCTGGGGCGTCCAGGGCCAGGCGCGGCTGCCCGTCCGGCCGGGCGTCGGCAGGTTCCTCGTCCTGGCGGGGGTGTTCGTCTGCGCGGCGTGCGGACTCGTGTACGAACTCGAACTCGTCGCCCTCGCCTCGTACTTGATCGGCGACTCGGTCACCCAGGCCTCCGTGGTGCTCTCCGTCATGGTCTTCGCCATGGGGGTCGGCTCGCTGGCCGCGAAGCGGCTGCGCCCGCGCGCCGCGGCCGGTTTCGGCGCCGTCGAGGCGGCGCTCGCGCTGGTCGGCGGATGCAGCGCGATGGGCCTGTACGCGGTGTTCGCCTGGACCGGCGCGTGGGGCGGCCTGTGGGCGGACGGGCCCCGCTGCCTCCTGGTGGCCTTCTCGCTCGCCATCGGCCTGCTCATCGGCGCCGAAGTCCCCCTCCTCATGGAGCTGATACAGCGCATCCGCCGCCAGGATCCCGGCGGCGCGGTGGCGGACCTCTTCGCCGCGGACTACGTGGGCGCCCTCGTCGGAGGCCTCGCCTTCCCGTTCCTGCTGCTGCCCCTGCTGGGCCAGCTCACGGGAGCGCTGCTCACCGGAACGGTGAACGCGGTCGCCGGCGGGGCCCTCGTGCTCGGCCTGTTCCGGGGGGACCTGACCCGCCGCGCACGCTGGACCCTGGTCGTCGCCAACGTCGTCGTGCTCGGCCTCCTCGCCTCGGCCGCGATGCTGGTCGACGACTTCGAACGGGCCGCGCGGCACGCCCTGTACGGGACGGACGTACGCGTCGCGCTCCGCACCGGCGTCCAGGAGGTCGTCCTCACCGGCGGCACCCGCGGCCGTCCGCTCCGCCTCTTCCTCGACGGCCGTCTGCGGGTCAGCGGCCGTGACGAGCACCGCTACCACGAGGCCCTCGTGCACCCCGCGATGAACGGCCCGCACGCGCGCGTGCTCATCCTCGGCGGCGGTGACGGACTCGCCGCCCGCGAAGTGCTGCGCCACTCCGGGGTGCGCCGCGTCGACATCGTCGAACCCGACGCGGACGTCGTCCGGCTGGCACGCCACGACGCCGCGCTGTCCGCCCTCAACCGCCATGTGTACGACGACGCCCGGGTGCACGAGGTGACGGCGGACGTCTTCAGCCGTCTGCGCGAGGTCCGCTCGACGTACGACGTCGTCGTCTCGGACCTGCCCGATCCGGACCTCACCGCCAGCACCAAGCTGTACTCGCAGGAGTTCTACGGCCTCGCCCGCCGCGTGCTCGCCCCCGGCGGGCGCCTCGTGGTCCACGCCGGCCCGCTGGCCGACCGGCACCGGGCCTTCTGGACGGTCGACGCGACGATCCGCGCGGCCGGGCTGTTCACCAGGCCCTACCGTGTCGGCGGCCGGGACCCGGGCTTCGCGGCCGGACCCGACCGCGGGGCAGGCGGCACCGCCGGGTCCGGCGACGCACGGGGTTCGGGGGGTTCCGGGGGCGCCGCGGGCGACTGGGGTTTCATCCTGGCCTCGCGTACGCCCGCCCCCCTGCGGCTGGACATCTCCTGCCCGCGGCTGCGCACCCTCACCCAGGCGGCCCTCACGGCGGACGCGCGCGCCGCCTACCGCAGCCGCTTCCTCCGCCCCCTCCCGCCTTCCACGCTGGTGCATCCGCGGTACACCGACTGAGGTGGAGGCGCGGGAATCCCGGGATACGCGAGTGCGCTCCGGGTCGTGCTGGGTAGGCTCGGCTGACATGGAGCATGAGGTGTTCGTTCCGTTTCCGGCCGGGCGGCTGAGGGAGGCGCTGGCCGATCCCGTCCGGGTCGCCCGCGCGATCCCGGGTCTCCAGCAGGACGCGTCGGCCGTCTCCGACAGCGCACCGGACACGGACACGGGTTCGCCGCCCGTCTCCGGTACCGGTCTCGCCGTCCCCGGTACCGGGCCGTCCGCCTCCACCGCCGGGCGGGACGCCGCGAGGACGTCCTCCCCTGCGGGGGGCGAGCGGGAAGCGGGGGCCGCGCGGGTCGCCGGGCGGCTGAAGGTCCGCGTCGCCGGGCACACGATCACCTATCGCGGCGCGTTTCGCGTCACCGCCCAGGGTGACGACTCGTACGCCGTCGAGGGCGACGCCACGGAGGCGCGCGGCGGGGGCGCCGTGAAACTGGCGCTGACCCTGCGGCTCCTGCCCGCCGAAGGCGGTACCACCCTCGCGTTCGGCGGCACGGCCTCCGCTGACGGCCGCGTGGCCGAACTCCCGCACGACGCGGTGTCCTCGGCGGGCCGGCGCCTGCTGACCCGCTTCGCGGAATCCCTGGCCACAGACCTCGCGACACGAACGGACTCCACGTCCGGCCCCGAACCGGAAACTGGACCCGAGCCAGGACCCAAGGCTGAGCCCGGAGCCGCGTCCGTACCCGGCCCGGAAGCCGAAACCGACGCCGGACCCGCATCCGGCGCCGAAGCCGGAGCCCTGTCCGGGCCGGGACAGGAAGCTGGAGCCGACGCCGTAGCCGCGTCCGCGTCCGTGCCCGGCCCGGAAGCCGTATCCGGCACCGGTCCGGAAGCCGGAACAGACGCCGAAGCCGTATCCGGCACCGAACCGGAATCCGAACCTGACGGAGGATCCGAGGCGGGAGCCGCACCTGAGACCGGAGCCGGAGCCCTGTCCGGGCCCGGACAGGAAGCCAACTCCGCATCCGGTGCCGAACCGGAAGCCGGAGCCGAAGGCGAAGCCGGGACCAAGGCCGAAGGCGAAGCCGTGCCCGAAGCCGGGGCCGAGGTTGAAGCCGAGGTCGGGCCCGAAGCCGGGGCCGAAGGTGGAGCCGGGCCCGAAGCCGGGGCCGCAACCGAAGCCGGGGCCGAGGTTGAAGCCGAGGTCGGGCCCGAAGCCGAGGTCGGGGACGGGGGCGAGGTGGGGCCGCTCTTTGAGGGGGGCGTGCCGTCTTCGGGCGGGTCCTCGTCCGCCGGCGAGGAGTTCGACGAGGAGGACTTCGTGGCGGAGGTCGGGGGGCCGGGGCGTTCGGACGCGATGGCCGAGGCGGCCCACGCGCGCCGGACGATGATCGGACGCAGCGCGGAGGAGGTCGACCACGCGCCGCCGCGCGGCCGCTACGCCCCCGTGCCGCCCCCGGAGGCCACCGCCGCCCGCGCCACCCTGCGCTGGGCGGCCCCCGCGGCGGCCCTGGCGCTGGCCTCGGCGATCGTGGTGTCCCGGGCGCTGCGCAGACGCCGTTGAGGGCGGCGGACCACACGGCACGCCTGCCCCAGTAGGGTCGACCCCGTGAGTAACGAAGACATCACGCTGACCGCGGGTGACGCGGAGGTGACCGTGGCGCCGGGGAACGGCGGACGGGTCGGGAGTCTGCGGGTCGGCGGAGTCGAACTGCTGCGCCAGGGAGCGAAGTTCGGGTGCTTCCCGATGGTCCCGTGGTGCGGGCGGATCCGCGACGGCCGGTTCCTCGACGGTGCCGCCGTACGGCAGATGCCGCTCAACTCCCCGCCGCACGCCATCCACGGCACCGCCCGCGACGGTGCCTGGAAGACCGCGCGCGTCACCGCGGACGATGCCGTGATCACGTACGACCTGGTGGACCCCTGGCCGCACCCGGCCCGCGTCACCCAGGCCTTCGCCCTCACCGAGGACGCTCTGACGATCACCATGTCCGTGGAGACGTACGGGGACTCGTTCCCGGCCCAGATCGGCTGGCACCCCTGGTTCAACAGGAACCTGGGGGACGGCGGCGAGGACGTCCGCGTCGACTTCCGGCCGGCCTGGCAGGAGGAGCGGGGCGAGGACCACCTGCCCACCGGGAACCGCGTCGACCCGAAGCCGGGCCCCTGGGACGACTGCTTCGGCATGCCGGGCGGCGTCGACGTCACGCTCACCTGGCCGGGGCGGCTGGAGCTGAAGGTCGGCAGCCGCGAGGAGTGGGCCGTCGTCTACGACGAGCAGGAGGCGGCCGTGTGCGTGGAGCCGCAGACCGGTCCGCCGAACGGGCTCAACACCCACCCCCGCCTGGTCACACCGATCGAACCCCTCGAAGCCGCCACCACCTGGAGCTGGCGGCGCCTCTAAGCTGGCGTCCATGAGTGACGTACGCGGAGCGCTGCTGCAGCAGATCAAGGACAAGGCCGTGGTGCACGGCAAGGTGACCCTCTCCTCGGGTCTTGAGGCCGACTACTACGTGGACCTGCGCCGCATCACACTGGACGGCGAGGCCGCCCCGCTCGTCGGCCAGGTCCTTCTCGACCTCACGGCCGACCTGGACTTCGACGCGGTCGGCGGACTGACGATGGGCGCCGACCCGGTCGCCGGGGCCATGCTGCACGCCGCCGCCGCGAGCGGGCGCAGGCTCGACGCCTTCGTCGTCCGCAAGGCCGCCAAGGCGCACGGTCTGCAGCGCCGTGTCGAGGGTCCCGAGATCAAGGGCCGGCGCGTCCTCGTCGTCGAGGACACCTCGACCACGGGCGGCTCCCCGCTCGAAGCCGTCCAGGCCGTCCGGGAGGCCGGGGCCGAGGTCGTCGGGGTCGCCACGATCGTCGACCGTGCGACCGGCGCCGCCGAGAAGATCGAGGCCGGAGCGGGTGTTCCGTACCTCTTCGCCTACTCCAAGGGCGAGTTGGGGCTCGACTGACGAAGCTCCCGCGGGACCCCGCCGACGGCCGGGTCCCGCATGTCGGATGGGGGTCTGGAGCATCCGGCGATGTCTGGAAAGATGGGGCCGACGATGACGTCGCCCCCCTAGGTCAGGGCCATAAGCACCAGTCCCGTCGTACCGCAGCAGCAGTACGCAGACCCGCACATACAAGGAGCGGACAGATGCCCATCGCAACCCCCGAGGTCTACAACGAGATGCTCGACCGGGCGAAGGCAGGCAAGTTCGCCTACCCGGCCATCAACGTGACCTCGTCCCAGACCCTGCACGCTGCGCTGCGCGGCTTCGCGGAGGCCGAGAGCGACGGCATCATCCAGATCTCCACCGGTGGTGCGGAGTTCCTCGGCGGTCAGCACAAGAAGGACATGGTGACGGGCGCCGTCGCGCTCGCCGAGTTCGCGCACATCGTCGCCGCGAAGTACGACATCACGGTCGCGCTGCACACGGACCACTGTCCCAAGGACAAGCTGGACGGCTACGTACGTCCGCTGATCGACGTCTCCGCCGCGCGCGTCGCCAAGGGCGAGAACCCGCTGTTCCAGTCCCACATGTGGGACGGTTCCGCCGAGACGCTGGCCGACAACCTGGCCATCGGCCAGGAGCTGCTCGCCAAGGCCGTCGCCGCGAAGATCATCCTTGAGGTCGAGATCACCCCGACCGGTGGCGAGGAGGACGGCGTCAGCCACGAGATCAACGACGAGCTGTACACGACCGTCGACGACGCCCTGCGCACCGCGGAGGCCCTCGGCCTCGGCGACAAGGGCCGCTACCTGCTCGCCGCCTCGTTCGGCAACGTGCACGGTGTGTACAAGCCGGGCAACGTCGTCCTGCGCCCCGAGCTCCTCAAGGACCTCCAGGAGGGTGTGGGCGCCAAGTACGGCAAGGCGAGCCCGTTCGACTTCGTCTTCCACGGCGGCTCCGGCTCCACCGCCGAGGAGATCGCCACCGCGCTGGAGAACGGCGTCGTGAAGATGAACCTCGACACCGACACCCAGTACGCCTTCACGCGCCCGGTCGTGGACCACATGTTCCGCAACTACGACGCTGTCCTGAAGGTCGACGGCGAGGTCGGCACCAAGTCGAAGTACGACCCGCGCACCTGGGGCAAGCTCGCCGAGGCCGGCATGGCCGCGCGGGTGACCGAGGCCTGCGCCGCCCTGCGTTCCACGGGCACCCGCCTCAAGTAGTCGACCGGGGGCCGTCCGGTGGTCGTACGACCACCCGGTGGCCGTCCCCCGGGAAGGGCCCGGCACCTGCCACGGTGCCGGGCCCTTCCGTATGCTCCGAGGTATGGCTGTTCCTGCGCGGGACGCATCGGACGTATCGGACGGCGGGCCCGCGGTGCGGATCGCCTCCCGGACCGGGAAGTGGATCCTGCTGACCACCGTCCTCGGCTCCAGCATGGCCCTGCTGGACTCGACGGTCGTCAACGTCGCTCTGCCGACCATCGGCCGGGACCTGAACGCCAGCCTCGCCGCCCTCCAGTGGACCGTGAACGGCTACATGCTGTCGCTGGCCGGGCTGATCCTGCTGGGCGGCTCGCTCGGGGACCGCTTCGGGCGCCGGAGGGTCTTCGTCATCGGCGTGGTGTGGTTCGCGGCCGCCTCCCTGCTCTGCGGGCTCGCGCCGAACGTGGGCGTGCTCATCGCCGCCCGTGTCCTCCAGGGCGTCGGCGGGGCGCTCCTCACCCCCGGCTCGCTGGCGATCATCCAGGCCTCCTTCCACCCGGACGACCGGGCGCGTGCCATCGGCCTGTGGTCGGGTTTCGGGGGTGTCGGGGCCGCCGTCGGGCCGTTCCTGGGCGGCTGGCTGGTGGACGGGCCCGGCTGGCGCTGGGTCTTCCTGCTGAACATCCCCGTCGCGCTGGTCTGCGCCCCGATCGCCCTGCTGCACGTTCCGGAGTCGGTGGGGGGAGCCTCCCGCTCGACAGCCGCTCGGGCCGGAGCTCCCGCCCGGGCCTCGGCCGAAGATACGGCCGAAGCCCCGGCCGGACCCGGGAGCGGTGGACGGGGGCCGCACCGCGGGTTCGACGTGCTGGGCGCCGTCCTCGGCGCGCTCTCGCTCGCCCTGGTGACGTACGCCCTGATCGAGGCCAGGAGCGGTTCCCCGCTGGTGTGGGTGGCGGCGGTCGGCGGTGTGGCGGCCGGGGTGGCCTTCGTGTACGTCGAGCGGCGGCGGCCCGATCCGATGATGCCGCCGGACATCTTCGCCTCGCGCCAGTTCACGGTGGTCAACCTGGTGACCCTCTGCGTCTACGCGGCCTTCGGCGGCTTCTTCTTCCTGACCGCGCTCCAGCTCCAGGTCGTGGCGGGCTACTCCGCGCTCCAGGCCGGTACGGCGCTGCTGCCGACCACGGTCCTGATGCTGCTGTTCTCCGCCCGTTCCGGCGAGCTCGCCCAGCACATCGGCCCGCGCATTCCGCTCACCGTCGGTCCGCTGCTGTGTGCCGCGGGCATGCTGCTGATGCTGCGCGTGGGGGAGGGCGCCGTGTACGTGACCGATGTGCTGCCCGCGCTGCTCGTGATGGGCCTCGGCATGGTGACCCTGGTCGCTCCGCTGACCGCGACCGTCCTGGCTTCCGTGGACGTCGGGCGTGCGGGCCTGGCCAGCGGGATCAACAACGCGGCGGCCCGCGCCGCCGGGCTCGTCGCGGTGGCCGCGCTGCCGCTGCTCACCGGGATGGGACCGGACGCGTACCGCTCGGCGGAGGCCTTCGACGCGGCCTTCCGCCGGGCGATGCCGCTGTGCGCGGGCGTGCTGGTGATCGGCTCGGTGCTGGCCTTCACGGCCGTACGCCGCCCGGCGCCCGGCTGTCTCCGCCCCGAGTGCCACACGCACGGCTCGGTGACGGCACCCCCGCTGGAGCCGGAACGCTCCCGGGGCGTCCTCGGGGCCCCGGGCTCACCCGGTCCTCCCGGCTCCCCGGGTTCTACGCCTTCCAGCACCGGTCCAGCTTCGTGATCGTGCCGGAGGCGTCGATCCGGTAGGCGAAGTGCATCCGGCTCGCACGGGCGGAGGCGTCGGCCTCGCCGAGGAAGGCGCGGACGTCGATCGGCCTGTTCACGTCGGTGTCGTAGAACGGTTCGTCCACGGAGATCGACGCCGTCCCGGAGAGCCGTATCTCGTGCCGCGGGCCCGTCGCGGGCCCATCGCGTGCCAGACGGGGGCGTCGGGCCGCGGGCAGGGTCCAGGTGCCCTCCTGGACCGCGATGTACGAGCCGTCCTTCGCGACGCGCGTGCCGGGCAGCACAACGTGATGTCGATACCGGCCCACCCCTTGCAGGCGGGGCCGTCGGAAGGGCCGCGGTGGTGGCCGTGGGGGTGGCGGCGGAGATCTTCGACGCGGAGGCCGCGGGCGCGCGGCCGGCGGTCGAGGCCGCGGTCGCCGTGGGCGGGGCGGAGGCCGGCGGGGAGGAGGTTCCGGCGGTGTCGGCGACGGTGTCGTCGCCGGGTCCGCAGGCGGTCGTCGCGAACGGAAGGGCGGCGGCGAGGGAGCCCGGGGCGCCACTTCTGCCGATCCGGGCAGCGGTCGGTGTACGCATGACGATTCCCCCGTTTGGCGTGAACACGTGCGGCGGCCTCTGATCGAGGTCCGACCACGGAACGGATCGTTCCCCGAGCGCCGTGGGCAACCGTTACCGATCACCGGCAATGCAGCAGACTGGAACCCATGACGATTCACGAGAACCTCTTCGGGGGACCGCCCCCGACCCATCTCCCCGACGACCCGGAGCCGCGCGAGCTCCTCGCGAACGGCACGGCCCCCGCCGATGTCGCCGCCAAGTACCCCACCTCCTCGCTCGCCTGGGCGCAGCTCGCCGACGACGCGTTCGAGCGGGGCGGCGTCGTCGAGTCGTACGCCTACGCCCGTACCGGCTACCACCGAGGCCTGGACGCCCTGCGCCGCAGCGGCTGGAAGGGGCACGGTCCGGTGCCCTGGGAGCACGAGCCGAACCGCGGTTTCCTGCGCGCCCTGCACGCCCTCGCCCGCGCCGCGCAGGCGATCGGCGAGCAGGAGGAGTACGAGCGCTGCAGCCAGTTCCTGAAGGACTCCTCGCCGACGGCGGCCCAGACGCTGGGCTAGGGGTCGGCCAGGGGCCGCCCACGGGGGCTCCGCCGCGGGTCCGCCTGGTGTGACCAGGCGGACCTTGCGGTTTCGGGGGACGATTGTGGAGGATGCCCGATGGGGACCGGGGCCCCCGTGTCGGTAACGGCAGGGGCGGACCGCTACCCGGAGCACATTGCAGGAGACAGCGATGTCCCACCAGGCTCAGCCCACGCAGGCTCAGGAGCCCGAGACTCCGCATCTCGACTTCCAGGGCACCACGCCGTACGAGGACTACGTACAGGCGGACGTGCTCACCCACCTCCAGCACACCCTCTCCGACGATCCCGGAGAGATGGTCTTCCTGGTGACGACCCAGGTCATGGAGCTGTGGTTCACGGTCATCGTCCACGAGTGGGAGACGGCGGCCAAGGCGCTGCGCGCCGACGACGTCCCCGTCGCGGTGGCCGCGCTGAAGCGGTCCGTGCGCGAGCTGGACGCGCTCAACGCGTCCTGGCGCCCGCTCGGACAGCTCACCCCCGCGCAGTTCAACTCCTACCGTTCGGCCCTCGGCGAGGGTTCCGGTTTCCAGTCGGCGATGTACCGGCGCATGGAGTTCCTGCTCGGCGAGAAGTCCGCCTCCATGCTCGTCCCGCACCGCGGGGCCTCGCGGGTGTACGCCGAGCTGGAGAAGGCGCTGCACGAGCCGAGCCTGTACGACGAGGTGCTGCGGCTGCTCTCGCGGCGCGGGCACGCGATCCCGGCCTCCGTGCTGGAGCGTGACGTGTCGAAGCGCTACGAGCCCGTGCCCGAGGTGGAGGCCGCCTGGGCGGCTCTGTACTCCGGTGACGACAGCGACGAGCTCGCGCGGCTCGGCGAGGCGCTGACGGATGTCGCCGAGCTGGTGTGGCGCTGGCGCAACGACCACCTCGTCGCCACCCGGCGGGCGATGGGCTCGAAGACCGGCACGGGCGGCTCCGCCGGGGTGGCCTGGCTGGAGAAGCGCGCGCAGAAGAACGTGTTCCCCGAGCTGTGGACGGCGAGGTCCCATGTCTGAGCCAGTGGCTGAGCGAGTGCCGGAGCGGGTGTCTGAGCCGGATGCTGTGTCAGCGCTGGGCGCGCGGGCGGCGGAACTGGACGCGGCGGACGAACTCGCCGGACTGCGCGAGCAGTTCGTGCTCGACGACGTGGTCTACCTGGACGGGAACTCGCTCGGCGCGCTGTCGGCCGGGGTCCCGGGCCGGGTCGAGGACGTCGTCCGCAGGCAGTGGGGCGAACTGCGCATCCGCTCCTGGGAGGAGAGCGGCTGGTGGACCGCGCCCGAGCGGATCGGCGACCTGATCGCCCCGCTGGTCGGCGCGGCGGCCGGACAGATCGTGGTCGGTGACTCGACCAGCGTGAACGTGTTCAAGGCGCTGGTGGGTGCCGTACGGATGGCGGGCGAGGGGCGCGACGAGATCGTCGTCGACGCCACGACGTTCCCGACGGACGGGTACATCGCGGCGTCGGCGGCCCGGATGACGGGCTGCGAGCTGCGTCCGGTCGACCCGGACGAGGTGCCCTCGGCGCTCAGCTCCCGTACGGCGGCGGTGCTGCTCAACCACGTCGACTACCGCACGGGCCGGCGCTACGACCTCCCGTCCCTGACCTCCGCGATCCGCGCGGCGGGCGCCGTATCGGTGTGGGACCTGTGCCACTCCGCGGGAGCCCTGCCGGTCGGTCTCGACGAGCACGGGGTGGACCTGGCGGTCGGCTGCACCTACAAGTACCTGAACGGCGGCCCGGGTTCGCCCGCGTACCTCTACATCCGAGCCGGCCTCCAGGACCGCTTCGACTCCCCGCTCCCCGGCTGGAACTCGCACGCGGACCCCTTCGGCATGAGCCCGTCGTACGCCCCGGCACCGGGTGCCCTGCGCGGACGGGTCGGCACGCCGGACATCCTCTCGATGCTGGCCCTGGAAGCGGCGCTGGAGGTCTGGGAGGGCGTCTCGATCGACAGCGTCCGCGCCAAGTCGCTCGCCCTGACCGACTTCTTCCTGGAGTGCGTCTCCGCGTACGTCCCCGAGGGCCGGGTCGAGTCCGTGACCCCGTCCGCCCACGCGGAACGGGGCAGCCAGGTGGCCCTGCGCTGCGCCGACGCGGGCGCCGTGATGAAGAGCCTGATCGACCGGGGTGTCGTGGGCGACTTCCGCCACCCGGACATCCTGCGCTTCGGCTTCACCCCCCTGTACGTCGGTTTCCAGGACACGGAACGGGCGGCGAGGGTCCTGGCGGAGATTTTGGGCTGAACCGGCCGCGGGTTGGAGTCCGCCCGGCCGGGCGGACTCCAACCCGCGCCGGGCGGAGATTGCAGCCCCTCCGGCGTTTGAGGAGCGGTCCGGGGCGGAGCCCCGAGTGCGGGACGGGTGGGGGCGGAGGGGGCGGACACCCTCCGCCCCCACCCGTACGCCGGGTTCCTGCCGCGCCCCGGAGCCATGGAAGGAGAACCGTTCCCCCTTGACCGAGAGCGACAGCACGCCGCCGACCCACGTGCGCGGCCTGATACCGTCCCCGCAAACGGCCGAATTGTTCCCTCGTCGGCCAAATCCGTTTCACCGCTGAGAGGTTGGAGCATGCAGGACGACGCCGCACCCCGGGACGGCGACGACGCCGCGATCGCGCGCGACGCCGCCGAAGAGGCGTCAGCCTTCTCGCATCCGCCGGTGGACCCCGACGTCACCATGGCGTACGGCGACCACCCCGACCAGGTGATCGACTTCTACGCTCCGCGCGACCCCGACCCGACGGTCCCCACCCCGCTCGTGGTCGTTCTGCACGGCGGCGCCTGGCGTGCCCCGTACGACCGCCGCCACATCACTCCGTTCGCGGACTTCCTGACCCGCCGCGGACTCGCCGTGGCGAACGTCGAGTACCGCCGCGGCGAGGAGACGCCACCCGCTGCGGCCAGGCTCCTGATCCCCGCGCAGGCCGGTTCCCCGACCGACGGAACCGGCGACCGGGACGGAACCGCCGACGGCGGTGACACCGGGGCCGAGGCCGGCGCTCCGGTCGCCGGCCGGTGGCCCGACACCTTCGACGACGTGGCGGCCGCACTCGACGCGCTTCCCGCGCTCGTCCGCGTGGCCCTCCCGCAGGCCGACCCCCGGCGCATGGTGGTCACGGGCCACTCGGCGGGCGGTCACCTCGCCCTGTGGGCGGCGGCCCGGCACCTCCTGCCCGCCGACGCGCCCTGGCGCACCGACCGCCCCGCACCCCTGCGCGGCGTCGTCGCCCTCGCCCCGATCGCCGACTTCCAGGTCGCGGAGAAGCTCGCCGTCTGCGGTGGGGCGTCCCGCCAACTGCTGGGCGGGGAGGCCACGTTCGCGGAACGCCTGCCGTACGCCGACCCGGCGCGGCTGCTGCCGACCGGCATCGCCACCACGGTCGTCCAGGGCCGTACCGACCTCGTCGTGCCCCAGGCCGTCGCCGAGTCGTACGCGGACGCGGCCGCCAGGGCGGGCGAGGTGATCGGCCTGACCCTCCTCGACGACGTCGGTCACTTTCCGCTGATCGACCCGGCCGCCGACGCCTGCGCCGTGGTGGCCGATGAGATCGCCCAGCTGGCCTGGTAGGCGGGTGGCCTGCCGGGTGGACGGGCGGCCTGCCGGGTTGCGGGCCGGGAGGGAAGGGAGTCTTCGAAGTTGTTCAACTTGTTCAACTCCCTTGATGGGTAAGGGTGTTGGGCGTCCTCTCGAACCCCGGTCATACCCGTAGTACCTGAGAGCTACTTCCCGGATGAGGTCCGCAGCGGGACGCGGACGACAGGTGACGATCCGTAATTTCCCTTCCAGCGGCGCCCGATGAACGGGCGGACGGGGAGGGACGGACACCATGGAATTCCGGGCGCGACCGACCGCCCGCGGGAGAGCGGACACCCGCTCGGACCCGCCGAGGGCCAGGCCGAGCACACCACCCACCGAACCCGTTCGCCGTCGCGCCGAGGACCCGGGCCACCCCGCGGACCCGGGGCGCCACCCCCTCACCGGGGACCCGGGCCACCCCACGGAACCCCCGCGCCGTCGCGCCGGAGGCCGGATCGCCCGGCGGCTGCGCCGGACGGCGCTCGCCGCGCTCGTCACGGCCGCCGTCGTGGTCCCGGTGTCCGCGGCCGCCCGGCCGGAGATCCCCGCGCCGGCACCCGCGGTCCTCGCACCGCTGACGGCATCGACGCTGGACAAGGCATACGAGGCGAACCGTGCCGACGCCGCGGCGGCGGCACGGATGGCCGCGGACCACGGCGACCGCACCCGTGCCGCCGCCGACCGCGCCATGACCGCACCCTCCCGCCGCTTCCTCTCCTTCGACGGCCGGGGATCCGGCCGGGCCGTCGAGGTCTTCGGCGACCTCGCCCACGCCGACCGCGTGGCCGTCCTGGTCCCCGGTTCGGACACCACCCTGGAGACGTACGACCGTTTCCGCGCCGGCGCGGCCGCGCTGCGGGCACGGCTCGGCCGACGCGGCGCCGTCCTCGCCTGGCTCGGGTACGAGACACCGGGCACCGTGAGCACCACGGTCCTGACGACGGACCGAGCGAAGGAAGCGGCCCCGCTCCTGCGGGCCTTCCTGCACCGACTGCGCGGAGTCGTCGGCGGATCGGCGCGGGTGTCCCTGCTCTGCCACTCGTACGGCACGGTGGTCTGCGGCAGCGCGGCCCCGGGCCTGGACGTGAGCGACATCGTCCTCGTCGGCAGCCCGGGCACCGGAGCGTCCGACGCCGCCGCGCTGCGCACCTCCGCCCGCGTCTGGGCCGCCCGCGGCTCCGCCGACTGGATCGCGCACGTGCCGCACGCGAGCCTCGGCCTCTTCGGCACGACCGTCGGCTTCGGCCCCGACCCGGTGTCCCCGGCCTTCGGCGCCCGGGTGTTCCAGGCAGGCACCGGCGGCCACAGCGACTACTTCGCACCGGGCTCGGTGTCCCTGGCCAACCTCGCCCGCATCGTCCTCGGCGACCCCTCGGAGGTCACCCGTGCGTGACATCACCGGCACGACCGCCCTGACCGGCGTACGGACCGCGATCCGCCGCATCGACCGGGCCACCTCCGTCGAGCGGGACCGCGCCGTCGACGCCCTGCGCGCCCTCGCGATCCTGGGCGTCGTCCTGGGCCACTGGCTGGTGACGGCGCTGGTGGAGGACGGCGGCACCCTGCACGCGGCGAGCCCGTTGCAGCAAATGCCGTGGCTGGCCCCGATCTCCTGGGCCTTCCAGACGCTCGCCGTGTTCTTCCTGGTGGGCGGCCATCTGGCGACGAAGAGCTACGCGTCGGCGCAGGCACGCGGTACGACGTACGGGCAGTGGCTGCGCGCCCGGACGAGCCGTCTTCTGCGGCCGGTGGCGGCGGTGCTGGCACTCTGGGCGGTCGCGACGGCCTGCCTGTTCGCGTCCGGCGCGGACCTCGTCACGATTCATACGCTGGTGAAACTGGCGCTGTCCCCGCTCTGGTTCCTGGTGGTCTTCGCCGGACTGACCGCCGCGACACCGCTGTTGACCCGCCTCGGTCCACTGTGGCCGCTGGCCGTCGTCCTCCATGTGGACGTCATCCGCTTCGGGCTCGGAGGCCCGGCGTGGCTCGGCTGGGTGAACCTCGCGGCCGGCTGGCTGGTGCCGTACGCCCTGGGCGCCGCCTGGACACGCGGCGAGCTGGAGGGGCGTCGCGCGGGCTGGGTGCTGTTCGGCGGCGGCGTCGTGACGACGGTGGTGCTGGTGACGTGGGCCGGATACCCGGCGTCCATGGTCGGCATACCGGGGTCCGCGGTGTCCAACCTGAACCCGCCGACGCTGGCCGCCGTCACCTTCGGCCTCGCCCAGTGCGGACTCGCCCTGCTGCTGCGCGAGCCGCTGCGACGCGGAATGCGGCGCCCCGCGGTCTGGGCGGCGACCGCCTTCGCCAACCTCTCCGCGATGACGATATTCCTCTGGCACCAGACGTCCCTGATGGCCGTCACCGCCCTCGGTCTGCTCCTGGGCCGGCTCCCCGGCCTGCACACCGCCCCCGACTCGCTCGCCTGGGTGGCCGCGAGAGCCGCCTGGCTGCCCGTCTTCGTCTGCGCCCTCGCCCTGTGCTGGTGCGCCTTCGGCGTGCACGAGCGGGGACCCCGCCGCCCCGTCGGCCGCCCGTCCCGAGTCGTCCGCGTCCACCGTTCCGGACGCGGTCCCGGCCCGGCAGCGTCCGGGGCGGCGCCGCGTGCCTAGGGTTGACGGCGTGACCAGCCAGGAGCACCGGCCCCCGGACAGCGAGCCCGCCACGCTCCCGGACGACCCCGCACGCCCGCCCGAGGTACCCGCCTCCCCGACCGGACCCCGGCGCGGCAGCCCGACCACCGTGCCCGACGTCCGCGACTCCGTTGTCCGACGCGATACTCGTGTCTCCCGTGGAACCCGGGTACAGGCGCTGGTCCAGGCACCTCTCCCGTTCCTGCGCGGGATCCTGGCCGAGCTCGCGGTGCCGGCGGCCGCGCCGCTGCCGCCGCTGTCCCGGCCCCGCCTGCTGCGCAGGCTGCCGCACGCCGTGGTGTGCCTGATCGCCCTCGGTCTCGGACTCGCGGCCATGGACGAGCTGAGCGACGGCTACCGACTGGGTTTCCCGCTGGGCACGATGAGCGGCCTCGCTCTGGGCGTGGCGGTCGCGCTCGCGCTGTGGCGTCCCGTGCCCGCCTGGTGGGTGTCCCTGGGCACGAGCGTGATCGCCGCGGCGGCGGCCCGCTCGGACATCGTGGCGGACATCCCGGGACCGTCACCGGGACCGGACTGGCCGTGGAGCACGCCCGCGATCACGGCGCAGGCCTTCGTGCTCTTCCTGCTCGCCCTGCGGCTGCCCGCGCGTGTCGCTGCCGGCGCGCTGTCCCTGACCTGTCTGGCCACCTACGGGCTGCAGGGCCTCGACGGAGGACCGTCGTACTCTCCGGCGGTCATGCTCCCGGGGCCGGCGTATCACCCGACGGGAATGCTGGCGGTCGTCGTCTTCGCCGCCGTCGTCCTGCTCGGCACGGCGCTGCGCGGCCGCCGTGAGGCCCGTACCCAACTCGTGGAACAGGCCTCACTGACCGAGGAGGAGCGGGCCCGCCGCACCGTCCTGGAGGAGCGCAGCCGCATCGCGCGCGAGCTCCACGACGTGGTGGCGCACCACATGTCGGTGATCTCCATCCAGGCGCAGGTCGCCCCGCACCTGGTCGAGAACCCGACCGAGGAACTGAGGGAGAACCTGGAAGGCATCCGGCAGAACGCCCTGGAGGCGCTGACCGAGCTGCGCCGGGTGCTCGGAGTGCTGCGCTCGGAGAATCCGGACAACCCGTACGGCCTCGGCGCGGGCGCGGGCGCGACGCCGGACGCTCCGCAGCCCACGCTGGGCCGTCTGGACGCCCTGGTCGAGAACACGCGCGCCGCGGGACTGCACGTGACCACCGAGATCACCGGGGAACAGCTTCCGCTGGCACCGGGCGTCGAGCTGTCGGCGTACCGGATCATCCAGGAGGCGCTGAGCAACGCCCTGCGCCACGCGCCGGGTTCCGCGGTCAAGGTGGAACTCTGGCACTTCCCGCGGGGCCTCCAGGTGAGAGTCGTCAACTCGCGGCCCGAGCGTCCCGCTCCGCCGTCCCCGGGCGCGGGACACGGACTGCTCGGCATGCGGGAACGCGTCGCGATGCTGGGTGGCACCCTCGTGACCTCGGAGACGTCCTGCGGCGGTTTCGCGGTGGCGGCCTTCCTCCCGGGCAACGGCATCGCGGCTCCGGACGACTCCGGTCCCGGTCGCGATGGCGCCCGGCCCGACGACGGCTTCACCGGCAGCACAGGAGAAGAGACGCCATGACGACCGTGAGCGGCACCATCCGCGTACTGATCGCCGACGACCAGCAGATGGTGCGGCAGGGATTCACCGTGCTGCTCAACACCCACGCGGGCATCGAGGTGGTCGGTCAGGCGGTCGACGGACTCGACGCGATCCTCAAGGCCGCCGAACTGGCGCCGGACGTCGTCCTGATGGACATCCGCATGCCCGAACTCGGCGGCATCGAGGCGACCCGCCGCATCACCACCGACACTCCGCACATCAAGGTCCTGGTGCTCACCACGTTCGACCTCGACGAGTACGTCTACGAAGCGCTCCGGGCCGGGGCGTCCGGTTTTCTCCTCAAGGACGCCTCGGCCGATCAACTCGCTGAAGCGGTCCGCGTGGTGGCGGCCGGCGACGCCCTCCTCGCCCCCGGCATCACCCGTCGGCTCATCGCCGAGTTCTCCCGTCTCGACTCCACCCCGCGCGCGCCTCTCAAGCAACGCGTCGGCGACCTCACCGAGCGGGAGACCGAGGTTCTGGCGCACATCGCCCAGGGACTCTCCAACGCCGAGATCGCCCAGTGTCTGGTGGTGGCCGAGCAGACCGTGAAGACCCACGTGGGCCGCATCCTCGTCAAGCTGGGCCTGCGCGACCGCACCCAGGCCGCGGTCTTCGCCTACGAATCGGGCCTGATCCGCCCCACGGGCTACTGACCCACCCGGCCCCGGCCCCACGGGGGACCATCGGTCCACCCGGGATCCCCCGGCCCTACCCGTAGTACCTGAGACGGACCTCCAAGGACCCTCCTCGCAGGTGACGACCCCACCCCCCACCCGGGCCTACCGTTTTGAACGTGACCGAGACGACCCAGACGCAGACGACACCCCCGCCCCGCGGCGGCGCCGGGACCAAGTCCCGCAGCCCGGAGTACCGCCTCGCCGCGGACGCCGTGCGCGGCCTGCGGCAGGACATGTTCCACGACGCCTTCGCCTACCGCCCGCTCCCCCGCATGCGTACGGACGGCCCGCTCACCCGACGGCTCCCCGGAGGCCTGCGCGCGAAGGCGGCCTGGATCCCGCACGGGACGGTGGCGGCGGCCGGCCTGATAGCGATGGCCGCGGGCTACAGCTCCGCCGGCGGCCCCGACCGGGGTTCGATCGCACCCCTGCTGTGCGGGCTCCTCGCCCTGCTCCCGGTCCTGGCGACCCTCGTCCGCCCGGTCGGCGCCTTCTGGATCTCGATCGCGGCGGCCCCGGTCGTCGCCATGTTCACGACTGCCTGGAACAACTGGCCGTGGGCGCCCGGAACTTTCCTGGCGCACGTCACCGTGATGACGGTCGTGGCCCTGCGGTCCCGCCCCCGTGTCGCGGCGTGGATGTGGCTGCTGACCGCCGGGTACAGCCTCACCGCCGATACGCTCTTCGGCGGGGGCTACTACAACGTCAACACGTTCCCGCTGCTCTTCGTCTCCGCGCTGGCCCTGCTGGTCGTCACGGTGCTGAACATACGCAGGGAGGCCGAGCAGGAGGTGACGGCCCACCAGTCGGAGACGGCACAGGAGCGTTCCCGGCGCACACTGCTCGAAGAGCGCACGACGATCGCCCGCGAGCTGCACGACGTGGTCGCGCACCACATGTCGGTGGTCGCCATCCAGGCGGAGGCGGCGCCCTACCGGGTGGAGAACCCGCCCCCGGAGCTGGAGCAGGCCTTCGTCACGATCAGGGAGAACGCGGTGGCGGCGCTCACCGAGCTGCGCCGTGTGCTGGGTGTGGTCAGGGCCGAGGACTACGAGGCACCGGACGCGCCACAGCCCACGCTCGCGGATCTGGACGCCCTCCTCGCCAATGTGGGGGACGCGGGTCTGACCGTGGACAAGGCGGTCACCGGCGCGGTGCGTGAACTTCCGCAGGGCGTCGAGCTGTCGGCGTACCGGATAGTGCAGGAGGCGCTCAGCAACACCCTGCGGCACGCTCCGGGCGCGTCGGCCCGCGTCGAGATCGGCTACGTCCTGGGCGGGCTCGGCCTGCGGATAGTGAACGGTCCCGCTCCGGCGGCGACCCTGGAGAAGTCCACGCACGGCGCGGGGCACGGCATCACGGGCATGCGCGAGCGCGTCACGATGCTGGACGGTGAGATGACGGCCGGCGTCATGGAGGACGGAGGGTACGAGGTGGCGGTGTTCCTGCCGGTGCCGTCGGGTGAGGAGACCGGATGACGGGCGGTACGAGCCCGGCGATCCGCGTGCTGATCGCCGACGACCAGATGATGGTCCGCGAGGGCTTCTCCGTGCTGCTCGGCGCGATGCCGGACATCGAGGTGGTCGGCGAGGCGGTCAACGGCCGGGAGGCGGTCGAACGGGTCCGTGAGCTGCGGCCGGACGTCGTGCTGATGGACATCCGCATGCCGGAGATGAACGGGATCGACGCGACCCGGGAGATCGTCGCCGCGGACGGCGCCGCGAAGGTGCTGGTGCTGACGACGTTCGACCTGGACGAGTACGTGTACCAGGCGCTGCGGGCGGGGGCCTCCGGTTTCCTGCTCAAGGACGCCTCGGCCCGCCAGCTCGCCGACGGGGTGAGAGTGGTGTCGGCCGGGGAGGCGTTGCTCGCTCCCTCGGTCACCAGACGTCTGATCACGGAGTTCTCCAAGCTCGCGGACCAGCCCCGGATGTCGGCGACGGCGCACGCGGCGTACGGGGATCTCACCGATCGGGAGACGGAGGTGCTGGTGCTGATCGCGCAGGGGCTGTCCAACTCGGAGATCGCCGGGCGGCTCGTGGTCGCGGAGTCGACGATCAAGACCCATGTGAGCCGCATTCTGGTGAAGCTGGGCCTGCGGGACCGCACGCAGGCGGCGGTGTTCGCGTACGAGGCACGCCTGGTCACCCCGAGGTGACCCCGGCCGGGCGGGGAGGCGGCGGCCCGTAGTGCAGCGGCCCTGGTCAGCGGGGGGTGGGTCGGGCTAGCGTCCGATCATGGCAGCTTTGGAGAGTTCGCGGGCCTTCGACCCATGGGATCCGGCGTTCGTGGCGGACCCCTACCCGGCGTACGAGGAGCTGCGTGCGCGGGGCCGGGTGCACTACTACGAGCCGACGAACCAGTGGCTGGTGCCGCACCACGCGGATGTGTCGGCGCTGCTGCGGGACCGTCGGCTGGGCCGGACGTATCAGCACCGGTTCACGCACGAGGACTTCGGGCGGACGGCGCCGCCGCCGGAGCACGAGCCGTTCCATGTGCTCAACGATCACGGGATGCTCGATCTGGAGCCTCCGGACCACACGCGGATCAGGCGGCTCGTGTCGAAGGCGTTCACGCCGCGCACGGTGGAGCGGCTGAAGCCGTATGTGGAGGGGCTGGCGGGTGAGCTCGTCGACCGGCTGGTGCGGGCGGGCGGCGGGGATCTGCTGACCGATGTGGCGGAGCCGCTGCCGGTGTCGGTGATCGCGGAGATGCTGGGCATCCCGGAGTCCGAACGGGCGCCGTTGCGGCCCTGGTCGGCGGACATCTGCGGTATGTACGAACTGAATCCGTCCGAGGAGGTGGCGCGGAAGGCGGTGCGGGCGTCGGAGGAGTTCACGGCGTATCTGCGCGGGCTGATCGAGGACCGTCGCAAGGAGCCGGCGGACGACCTGATCTCGGGGCTGATCGCGGCGCACGACGAGGGCGACCGGCTCACGGAGCAGGAGATGATCTCCACCTGCGTGCTGCTGCTGAACGCGGGGCACGAGGCGACCGTCAACTCGACGGTGACCGGCTGGTGGACCCTGTTCCGGCACCCCGGGCAACTGGCGGCGCTGCGGGCGGACCACACACTGATCCCCACCGCGGTGGAGGAGCTGCTGCGCTACGACACTCCGCTCCAGTTGTTCGAGCGCTGGGTGCTCGACGACATCGAGATCGACGGTACGACGGTTCCGCGCGGTGCGGAGGTCGCGATGCTCTTCGGCTCCGCGAACCGTGACGCCGAGGTGTTCGCGGACCCGGAGACGCTGGACCTGTCCCGGGCGGAGAACCCGCACATCTCGTTCAGCGCGGGTATCCACTACTGCATCGGCGCTCCGCTGGCGCGGCTCGAACTGGCGGCGTCCATGCGCGCCCTCCTGACCAAGGCACCCGCTCTCCGTCTCACGGAGGAACCGGTCCGCAAGCCGAACTTCGTGATCCGCGGACTGGAGGGCCTGTCGGTCGAGGTCTGACGGCGTCACCGACCCGCCGGGAGGCGTGGTCTCGTCCTCCGCAGGACCGCGCCGACCCTCACGTCGTCAGGTGGTCACGTCGTCAGGTGGTCAGGTCGTCAGGTCACGGCGGCGCAGGGATGTCAGTCCTGCCGCCGTCAGGGCGGCCGCGATCGCGGTGAGGACGAGGACCGGTGTCCAGGCCATCGTGCCGCCCGGCAGCTTCGGGAGGTGGCCGAAGGGCGAGAGGTCCATGAGGGCCTGGGGGATGTTCAGGGCGGGGCCGATCCAGCCGAGGAGGAGGGCGAGGCCGGCCGCGGCCCAGGCGCCGGGGGCCAGTCGGGGGGAGAGGCCGTAGAGCAGGACGGTGACGCCGCCCAGGATCCAGATCGCCGGGACCTGGACCAGGCAGGCCCCGAGGATCGCGCCGAGCTCGGCGCCGTAGCCGAGCCCGAGGCCGAGTCCGCCGAGCAGCATGATGAGGGCCGCGCCGCCGAAGGCGATGGCGAGGTGTCCGCCGGCCCAGCGCAGTCGGCCGACGGCGGCGGCGAGCAGCGGTTCGGCGCGCTGCGAGGTCTCCTCGCCGTGCAGCCGGAGCACGGAGGAGACGACGTAGAGGGCGGCGACCATGCCCAGCATGTTCACCATGGCGGCCAGGAAGGCGTCGGTGATCCCGGCCTGCCCGCCCATCCGCTCGATGATCTCGCGGGTCTTGGCGTTGCCGCCGACCAGGTCCGCGGCACCCTTGGTGATGCCGCCGAACGCCGCGCCCGCGGCGAGGAAGCCGAGGCTCCAGCCGAGCACCGCGCCGCGTTGCAGCCGCCAGGCCAGTGCCCCGGCGGTGCCGAGGCGGCCGTTCGCGGGCCCCGGCCGGGTGGGCAGGAAGCTCATGCCGACATCGCGTCGCCCGGCGAGTGCGTAGGCGACTGCGCCCTGTGCGGCGATGGCCGCGACGAACAGTGCCAGGACCCACCAGCGTTCCTCGGCGAAGGCGCGGAGGTTCTCCAGCCAGCCCACCGGGGAGAGCCAGGTCAGCACGGACGAGCCGTCGTCGGTGGCCGAGTCGCCAGCCGCCCTGAGGACGAAGGCGGCGCCGATCAGACCGCCCGTCAGGCCCTTGGCGAGCCGCGCGCTCTCCGTCAGTTGGGCGACGATCGCGGCCATGGTCGCGAAGAGCGTCCCGGTCGCGCCGATCCCGAGCCCCAGCGCGAGGGCTCCGGAGCCGCCCTGTCCTGCGAGGCCGGCCGTGATGATCAGGGCGAGGACGCCGTTGGCGACCAGGGCGGCGAGCAGGGCGGCGGTCAGCGGGGCCCGTCGCCCGACCATCGCGGCGGAGACGAGTTCCTGCCGTCCGCTCTCCTCCTCGTCCCGGGTGTGCCGCACGACGATGATCAAGCTCATGACGGCGGCGAGGACTGCGGCGTAGCCACCGATGCGCCAGGCGGTGAGGCCGCCGAGCGAGTCGCTGAACACCGGACCGTAGGTGGCGCGCAGGGAGTTGTTGGTGAGCATCTGCCGTGCCAGGGTGGCGCGTTCGGCCGGGGTGCCGTAGACGGTCTTCAGCGAGGCCGGGAGGGAGAGCACCAGCAGGGCGGTCACGCCGATCCACAGCGGCATCATCACGCGGTCGCGGCGCAGCGCGAACCGCAGCAGGGTTCCGGTGCCGGCCAGCGGGCGGGAGCCTCCGGCTCGCGCGGCGAAGGCGCCGGCCGGCTCGGCGGTCGTGGCGGTCATCGGGCCGTCGCCCCTTCGGAATCCGGCGCCCGGACATCGTCCTGGTAGTGGCTCAGGAACAGCTCTTCCAGGGTCGGCGGGGTCGAGGTCAGGGACCGTACGCCGGAGTCGGTCAGTGACCGCAGCACGGCGTTGAGCTTGTCGGTGTCGACGTGGAGTTCGACCCGGCACCGGACTCCGTCCGCCCGGACGCCGGTGTCCTGGACGTCGAGGCCGTGCACCCCGGGCAGGGCCGCGAGTCCGTTCGGCGGGCCGGTGAGTTCGGCGGTGACGCTGGTGCGGGTGAGGTGGCGCAGGTCGGCGAGGGAACCGCTCTCGACGGTCCGGCCCTTGCGGATGATGCTGACCCGGTCGCAGAGTTCCTCGACCTCGCTCAGGATGTGCGAGGACAGCAGGACGGTGCGGCCCCGGTCGCGTTCCTCCCGTACGCACCGCTGGAAGACCTCTTCCATCAGCGGGTCGAGGCCCGAGGTGGGCTCGTCCAGGATGAGCACGTCGACGTCCGAGGCGAAGGCGGCGACGAGGGCGACCTTCTGGCGGTTGCCCTTCGAGTAGGTGCGCCCCTTCTTGGTGGGGTCGAGTTCGAAGCGCTCGATCAGGTCGGCGCGCCGCGCCGGGTCGAGGCCGCCGGCGCGTCCCCCGCCCTGTCCGCCGCGCCGGGCGCGGCCTCCGCCGTGGAGCCGTCCGTAGAGGTCGATGACCTCGCCGCCGGAGAGGTTGCGCCACAGGGTCACGTCGCCGGGGACGTACGCGACCCGGCGGTGCAGTTCGACCGCGTCCGCCCAGGGGTCCATGTCCAGCATCCGTGCCGTGCCGGAGTCGGCGCGCAGCAGGCCCAGCAGGACCCGGATGGTGGTGGACTTCCCGGAGCCGTTGGGGCCGAGGAACCCGTGCACCTCGCCGGCCTCGACCTCCAGGTCGAGGCCGTCCAGCGCGTGCGTCCTGCCGAACGACTTGTGCAGTCCGGCGACGCTGATTGCCTTCGTCATGGCCCAGAACGTACGCTTCTTTCAGAAATTTGTGAAGTTAAGGAAGCGTATAAATCCTGGATACACTCGACGGCGACGCGTGAGCAGGGGAGATGATCGACAGATGGCCGAACCGACTGCGGCGGAACGGGATCCGGAGGCGGTCTCGAAGTTCGTCGAGGGATTCGCGGCACAGCTCGTCGAGGCCGGCATGCAGCGGATGCCCGCCCGTGTCTTCGCGGCACTGCTGGCCTCCGACGCGGGCGCGATGTCCTCCGCAGAACTCGGCGAGCAGCTCCGGGTCAGCCCCGCCGCGGTCTCCGGCGCGGTGCGGTATCTCGCGCAGCAGCACATGGTCTCGCGCGAGCGCGAACCAGGCTCGCGGCGCGAGCGGTACCGGGTGCACAGCAACCAGTGGTACGAGGCCCTGACCAACCGCGACGCGGTGCTCAAGCGCTGGGAGCTCGCGCTGCGCGTCGGCGTCGACTCCCTCGGTTCCACGACCCCCGCCGGGCGGCGGCTCTCCGAGACCCTCGCGTTCTTCGAGTTCATCGACGGTGAGATCGCCGCGATGATGGAACGCTGGCGCGCGCACCGCGAGACGCTGTACGGCGACGCGTGACGGGCCTGTACCGGGTACCCCGGTCCCGGACTCCGTGCCGTGCCGCCAGGGTGGTCCGGAGTCCCGCCCCGTGCGGGGGGACCGGCGTCCCGTGCCGCCGGGGCAAGCCGGCCTCCCCACCAGAGTGAACCGCCCCCACCAGGCCTGACCGGCAGCCCGCCCGGCCAGGTGGACCGGCCTCTCCCCGTGAGGTTGGACCGGTGTCCCGGTCGGCCGGAGCGGACGGTGTCCTGCCCGGACAGGGTGGGCCGGGTGTCCCGCCCGGCCGGTGAGCCGGGTTCTCCCTGTCGTGGGGGACGGGTGTCCCGCCCGGCCGGAGCGGACGGTGTCCTGCCTGGACAGGGTGGGCCGGGTGTCCCGCTCGGCTGAGTGAGCCGGGTTCTCCCTGTCGTGGGGGACGGGTGTCCCGGTCGGCCGGAGCGGATGGTGTCCTGCCTGGACAGGGTGGGCCGGGGGTCCCGCCCGGCCGAGTGAGCCGGGCTCTCACTGTCGTGGGGGACCGGTATCCCGGTCGGCCGGGCGGACCCGTCTCGCGTCAGTGTGGGGTCGGCAGGGTCAGGCCCCAGGCCGATTCGCGTACCGTCCAGGTCCGGGTGCGGACCGGGCCGCTCACCACGGAGTCCGCGCGGTAGCGGAAGTCGGCGCCGGAGACGGTGACTTTGTGGCCCAGCAGCCGCAGGGGCGAGGACTCGGCCCCCACGGACACCGCGCGGACCTCGATCTCGGCTCCGGTTCCCGATCCGCCCGGCGTCACGGACACGGCCTCCACGGGCTGGTCCAGATCCACCACGCACACCCCGTCGACCTCGATCCGCAGCCGGGAGGGCCCGAGTCCGGGTGTGGAGGCGAGCCGGGACGGACGGGTGGCGAAGGTCCGCACGAGGGACTGGCAGGTGCGGAGCCAGGGGTGCGCCCCGGCCTCTCCGGGGGCTCCCACGTGCACCGGAGCGGGCGGCCGGGAGGGCAGCGACGGGATGCGCAGCGCGCCGAGCACCACGCCGTCACTGTCGTCCACGAGCAGGTCGAGGCGTCGCTCGGCCCCGTCGAGGACCGCCCTGGCCGCCGCGACGGCCCCCATCGGCACCCCGAGCGAACGGGACAGCGCCAGACCACCGCCCACGGGTACGAAGGACAGCGCGCACGTGGCCAGTTCCCGCCGCCGGTGCAGCAGGGACACCGCCCGCAGCAGGGCCCCGTCGTCACCGATGACGACAGGGCGGCGAGCACCCCGTCGGATCAGCGCCCGGGCGAATTCCTCGGGCCCCTCCGGAAGGCACACTTTCGTCGCCGCACCCGCGCTGAGCACGTCTTTCGCGATCCGTACGGACTCGCCGTCGGTCCGTCGGGCGACCGGGTCGATGACCACCAGGAGCTGGTCGGAAGCCGCCACCTCGGTCATGCCTCGCTTCCTCGGGTAGCATCTTTGTGCAAGAGCCCCTTGCGCCTTTGCGCCAGGGGCTTCGTCTATTCCGGGGCATCCGGTCCGACGGTCGCGGCCAATGGTGGTCGCCGGCGTACGCAGCCGTAGCCAGAACCAGCCGCGTACGTCCCCGACCTTGGACATGCCCCGCCCGGAAGGGGTGTACGCCTGTGCCCGCACTTGTGCTGCTCGGTGCTCAGTGGGGTGACGAAGGCAAGGGAAAGGCCACCGACCTGCTCGGTGGATCCGTGGACTATGTGGTTCGCTACCAGGGCGGTAACAACGCCGGCCATACGGTAGTCGTGGGCGACCAGAAATACGCTCTCCACCTCCTCCCTTCCGGAATCCTCACGCCGGAGTGCACTCCGGTGATCGGCAACGGAGTCGTCATCGACCCGTCCGTCCTGTTCTCCGAGCTGAACGGACTGAACGAGCGCGGCGTCGACACTTCCAAGCTGCTGATCAGCGGAAACGCTCATATCATCACGCCTTACAACGTCACTGTCGACAAGGTGACGGAACGCTTCCTCGGAAAGCGGAAGATCGGGACCACCGGACGCGGCATCGGTCCGACCTACGCGGACAAGATCAACCGCGTCGGCATCCGCATCCAGGACCTCTACGACGAGTCGATCCTCGTCCAGAAGGTCGAGGCGGCGCTGGAGGTCAAGAACCAGCTGCTCACCAAGCTCTACAACCGGCGCGCCATCGAGGCGAGCCAGGTCGTCGAGGAGCTGCTGAGCTACGCGGACCGGCTCAAGCCGTACGTCGCGGACACCGTCCTGATCCTCAACGAGGCGCTGGAGCAGGACAAGGTCGTGCTCTTCGAGGGCGGCCAGGGCACGCTGCTGGACATCGACCACGGCACGTATCCGTTCGTTACGTCGTCCAACCCGACCGCGGGCGGCGCCTGCACGGGCGCCGGTGTCGGCCCGACCAAGATCAGCCGGGTCATCGGCATCCTCAAGGCGTACACGACCCGTGTCGGCTCGGGCCCGTTCCCGACCGAGCTCCTCGACGCCGACGGCGAGGCGCTGCGGCGCATCGGCGGCGAGCGTGGTGTGACGACCGGCCGTGACCGGCGCTGTGGCTGGTTCGACGCGGTCATCGCCCGCTACGCGACCCGCGTGAACGGTCTGACCGACTTCTTCCTCACCAAGCTGGACGTCCTGACCGGCTGGGAGGAGATCCCGGTCTGCGTGGCGTACGAGATCGACGGCAAGCGCGTCGAGGAACTCCCGTACTCCCAGACCGACTTCCACCACGCGAAGCCGATCTACGAGAACCTCCCCGGCTGGTCCGAGGACATCACCAAGGCGAAGACCTTCGCGGATCTCCCGAAGAACGCGCAGGACTACGTGAAGGCGCTGGAGGAGATGTCGGGCGCGCCGATCTCCGCGATCGGCGTCGGCCCGGGCCGCACCGAGACGATCGAGATCAACTCGTTCATCTAGCGCGGAGCGGTGTCCGGAGCGCTGTCCGGAGCCGTTTCCGAAGCGGTTGTCTCCACGAGTGCGCCCCCGGCCGACATCCGGGGGCGTACCCGTACCTGGGGAGCCGGCCTCAGCGCGAGGTCAGTTTCCACAGGTGGTCGGCGGTGCCGTTGTCGTCCCACTGGAGGACCTGGGCGCCGGTGGAGGTGCTCATGCCGTTCACGCCGAGCAGCAGACCGCTGTTGTAGTTGGCGATCTTGTAGTAGCCGTCACCGGCGGGGATCAACTGCCACAGGTGGTCGGCCGTGCCGTTGTCGCCCCAGATCAGCGCCGTGCCGCCGGCCGCCGTGCTCGCGTTCGAGATGCCGAGCAGCAGGCCGCTCGCCTTGCCGGTGATTTTGTAGAGGCCGGAGCCGGCGGAGGAGAGGTTCCACGACGACTGGCCGGCGGCGGTGGAGGACGTGGCCTGGACGACCGCGGTGCCCTGGGCCGTGCCCGCGTTCTGGGTGTCCAGGGCGAGGGCGCTGTTCTTGTTGGTGATCTGGTAGGTCCCGGCGAGCGAGGTGGAGCTGCCGCTCGGGGTGAGGACCAGGTGGTAGCCGTCCGAGGCGTTCATGGCCACGGGCACGGTGACGGACCCGTTCGAGACCGCGTAGTCGGCCTCCGAGATCGTGTACGGGGCCGCCACGGCCGTGGTGCGGCCCTTGGACGGGGTGTACTCCAGCTTGGCGTGCACGGTGCTGCCGAAGGCGGACAGGGAGCCGAGGCCCTTGACCGTCACGGCGGTCGAACCGGTGCCGCCGCCGAAGACGACGCTGATCTGCCGGCCGTCCCCGGTGCGGGACGCGGCCCCGTCGATGCCCGTCTGCGCCGGGGGCGTGGTGGGGACCATGGAACCGGACATGTCGCCGTACCACTTGTAGAGCCAGTACGAGCCGTTGGGCGATCCGCCGGTGTCGGTGAGGGTGTCGCCGAGGGTGCCGTAGTGGTTCCAGAAGGCGAGTTCGGCGTCGTGGACGCCGGCCCGCTCGAACTTGGCGACATAACCGACGAGCGAACCCGGCACACCCGCCTCGGTGGGCGTCCCGTACTCCTCGATGGCGATCGGCCGCGCGGTGATGCCCAGGCCGCTTTCCAGGGAGCGGTACGCGGCGACGTGTGCCGCGATGTCCTGGGAGCCCTGGAGTTCGTGCCAGGCGATGATGTCGGGCACGGTGCCGGCGGCCTTGGCGGCCGTGAGGAACGTGCTCATCCAGCTCTGGTTCCACGCCGAGTGGCTGGGACCCTGGATCGGGGTGGTGGCGTCCTTGGCGCGGACCTCCTTGTAGGTGCGCGTCCAACCCGCCTCGAACGTACCGGCGTTCGTGGTGTCCCAGGTCCAGTCGGGTTCGTTCCACAGCTCGTAGGCGCGGATGTTCGTGGCGGAGGAGGACTTGACCGACGCGATCTGCGTGTCCACGGCCGACAGCCAGTTGCTCCAGCTCACCCACTTGTAGGGGAAGTTCGGATACCAGTCCGGCATGCGGACGACGACCCCGGCGCCGGCCCGCGCCGCCTTGGACGCCACCTTCAGCGCGTCGCCCCCGGGGGCGGGTTCGCCGTTGGGGAGCTGGGAACCGCCCGGTGCCATCTGCACGAAGGTGTTCGGCTTGAGCGGGGTGACCAGACCGTCGGCCGGGGTGCTCGCGTCGGCGAGGCCGTACAGGCTGCCGCTCGCCACGTGGGTGACCGGACGGAGGGTCTGGTCGGCGTTCACCACCAGGGTGGTGGCCGCGGTGGGGGCCGCCTGGGCGGCGGGTGCGGTGAACAGGGCGGCGCCGGAGGCCAGGGAGAACGCCACCAGGGCGGCGAGCGCACGGGCCCGATGGAGTCCGGCGACGACGGCCGGGGAGGTGGCTCCGGCTCTGGTGTCCGGTGCGGGTGCGGGTGCGGTGACGGGTGTGGGTGTGGGTGTGGTGACCGGTGGGGGTGTGAGGACTCGTCGGGTCCGGGCTAAGCGGCTCGTGCGGCTCATGGAGGAGCCTCCTGAAGTGGGGAGCGGGGAACGCCTGCTCAGTCCTTCACCGCGCCCGCGGTCACGCCCGCGGCCACATAACGCTGTGCGAGGACGAGCAGGACAGTGGCGGGGATCGACGCGACGACGGCGGTGGCCATGATCGCGTTCCATTCCTGGTTGTTGTTGCCGATGTAGTGGTAGATGCCGAGGGTGATGGGGCGCATGTCGCCACCGCCGTCGAGGGTGTTGGCGAAGACGAAGTCGGACCAGGCCCACAGGAAGGCGAAGAGCGAGACCGTGACGATCGCGTTGCGGCTCACCGGCAGGACGACGGAGCGGAAGATCCGCCAGGTGCCGGCGCCGTCGATGCGGGCCGCGGAGATGAGCTCGCCGGGGATGCCCGACATGAACGCGGCGAAGATCATGACGCCGAACGGCACGGCGATGGTGGAGTCCGCGATGATCAGGCCCCACCAGGAGTTCAGTATCCCGAGGTCCAGGAAGAACCCGTAGAAGCCCATCGCCATGACGATGCCCGGGATCATCTGGGCCACCAGGAGCGCGAGTCCGAGCGGTCCCGCGCCGGGCGGGCGCAGCTTGGCGAGCGAGTAGCCCGCCGGTGCGGCGAGGACCAGGGTGAGGGCGACGGTCCCGAGGCCGATGAGCAGGCTGGTGCCCAGGTACGGCAACTGGTCGTTCAGGACGGCTCGGTAGCCCTCGAAGGTGGGGTGCAGCGGGATCAGGTCGGGCGGGCTCTTGCGCATGTTCCGCTGCGGGGTGAGGGACACGTTCAGCATCCAGTACACCGGGAAGAGCATGAGCGCGGTGAGGGCGACGCCGAGCACGGTGTGACGGCGCCTGTCCGTACGGGAGTTCACCATTCCTGCCTCCTCTGGACGCGGACGTGCAGCAGCCCGAAGGCGAGGGCGATGACGATGAGGATGTTGCCGACGGCGGCGCCGGGGCCGAACTTGGGCAGCAGGGTGCCGAATCCGAGCTGGTACGACCAGGTCGCCAGGGTGGTCGAGGAGTCGCCGGGGCCGCCCTTGGTCATGATCCAGATCAGGTCGAAGACCTTGAGGGTGTAGACGAGGCCGAGCAGCAGGGTGATCGCCGAGACCGGGCGCAGCAGCGGGAACGTGACGCGGCGGAACTGCTGCCAGGCGTTCGCCCCGTCCAGGGCGGCGGCCTCGTACAGCTCGGCCGGGATGTTCTGGAGGCCGCTGTAGAGGATGACCAGGTTGAAGGGGACGCCGATCCAGATGTTGGCGATGATGACCGAGGCCAGCGCCCAGTGCGGTGAGGTGAGCCAGCCGACGGGCGCGACGCCGATCAGGTGCAGGGCGTAATTGACCACGCCGGACTCGCTGTTGAACATCCAGGACCAGGTCGACGCCGACACGATCAGCGGCAGCAGCCAGGGGATCAGGAACAGGGCCCGCAGGGTGGGGGCGAGCGGGAACCTGCGGTCGAAGAAGACGGCGAGGGCGAGGCCGGCGGCGTACTGCACGGCGATGGACGCGAAGGTGAAGACCGTCGTGTGCCACATGGCCGGGGCGAAGGACGGGTCGTTCAGGACCGTGGAGAAGTTGTCCCAGCCGGAGAAGGGGGCGTCGCCCGCGACGAAGGACCGGACGGTGTAGTCGCGCAGGCTCAGGTCGAGGTTGCGGTAGAGCGGGTAGGCGTAGAAGGCGGCGAGGTACGCGGCCAGCGGGGCCAGGAAGGCGAGCGCGGTCAGCCGGCTTCGGTGGTGGTGGGTGAGCATGCGATGCCTCTGCGGTTTGCCGGGTGCGGGTGCGGGTGCGGGTGCCGGGTGGCGGGTGGCGGGTGCGTTGTGGGGCGGGGTCGTGCCGGTACATCCGCCCGCATCCGAACGGATCTCAGCGGGGTTGCTACGTGTTCGTGGGTGGTGATCCGTCCGGCCTGCGGGCATGTGATGTACCGGCACGGCCCCTCACGCGCGTACCCGGCTGCGGGTGCGGGACCCGGACGGTCACAGCCCCGGCCGGCGAGGCTCCAGGTTCGGGTCGGGTAGGGGCGGCGGGGCGAAACAGTGCTGGTGGGCTAGCCCTTGGAGGCCGCGGTCTGGGCGTCGGACAGGGCCGCGGCGGGACTCTTGGAGCCGGAGAGGGCCGCCTGTACGGCGGTCCACATCGGCTGGGAGATCGTGGGGTACTTGGTGCCCAGGCCGCCGCTGGTGCGGCCGCGCGCCGCCGCCACCGCGGCCACCCACGGCTTGAGCTTCGCGTTCGCCTTGACCTGCTGCGCCTGGACCGCCGCGGTCGGCGCCACATAGGTCAGCGTCGTGTCGCTCGCGAGGAGGTTCTCCGCGCTGGTCAGACAGCCGACGATCTTCTTGGTGGTGTCGTAGCGGCCGGTGTCCTTCTGGACGGGAACGGTGACGAATTCGCCGCCGGTGGGGACCGGTGCCGAACCGCCGTTCTGCGCGGGGATGTTGACGATCCCGTACGGGAATCCGGCCTTCTCGGCGTTGGCGAGCTGCCAGGTGCCGTTCTCGCCGAAGGCGTAGTCCCCGGTGGCGAACTCCTGCCAGCTCGTCGTCTGGGTGTTGTTCAGTACGTCCTTGGGGGCGTATCCCGCGTCGACCCACTGCTTCCACAGGGTGAGGGCCGCCACGCCCTTGGGGGAGTCGAGCCGGGTGAGGTCACCGCCGGCGCCCCAGAACCACGGCAGGAACTGGAAGCTGCCCTCCTCGGTGTTGATCGCCGAGAAGGTGATGCCCTTCTTGCCCGAGGCCTTGATCTTCTTGAGGGCCGCGGTGAGGGAGGGCCAGTCCTTGATGCCGGCCGGGTCGACATGGGCCGCGGACAGGACCTTCTTGTTGTAGTAGAGGGCGAGGGTGTTGGCGCCGATGGGGATGCCGTAGGCCGCGTTGTCGAGGGTGCCCGCGCCGATGATGTTCTTCTGGATCGCGGCCGTGTCGAGGCCGAGGTCGCTCGTTCGGGTGAGGATGCCGGCCTCGACGAGGGTGGAGACGACCGGGTTGTCGACCAGCATCACGTCGGGCGCGTTGCCCTGCTGGGCGGCTAGCAGGGCCTTGTTGCCCAGGTCCGTGGTGTCGTAGGCGGTGCGCTTGACCTTGACCCCGGCCTCGGTGCCGCACGCGGTGACGCGCTTGCCCCAGTCGGAGGAGGCGTCGAACTGCGGGTAGGGGTCCCAGAAGGTGTACGTCGAGGACGACCCGGACGAGGAGGAGCCGGAGCCGCCGCCGCACGCGGTGACGGTGGCGAGGGCACAGGCGGTGGCTATGGCTGCGGTCAGGGTGCGGCGGGTGCTTCTCACGGGGTGACCTCGTTGTCGGGAGACGGGGGGAGAGGTGTGCGCGGGTGCGCGGATCAGGACGTGGGCAGCCAGACGCGCATCGCGCCGTCCTCGCGGTTGGCCCAGGCGTAGTAGGGGATCGCGGTGAGTTCGACCGGGTCCCCGGCCGGGGTCGCCGGGTGACCGGCGGGGCGGTAGGGCCACCAGGAGCCGTCGTCGGGGAGCTCGCGGCGGTGGCCGGCGGCCAGCACGGTGGTGACACCGCCGAGCAGGTCGGGGCGCTGCTTGACGGCGAGCGGGCGGCCGGTGTCGAGGACGATGTCGTCCAGACCGCCGTCCGGGTGGTCCGCCTGTTCCAGGCAGTACACGAGCGGGCCGCGTTCGATCGCCGCGCAGCCGCGTACGGCGTCCACGCGCGGGTCGGCCGCGGTGAGCCGGGCGTCCAGGGCGAGTTCGAGGATCACCCGGTCGCCGGGGGCCCAGGTCCGCTCCAGGCGCAGCCAGCCGTCCCGGACGGGCGCGTTCGTGCCGTCGTAGGTCCGTTCGCCGTCGTGGACGCGGAAGGAGCCGCACCACTGAGGGATGCGGAGGGAGAGGGTCCAGGGGGCGTCGGGCGTCTGCTCGACGGTGAGGGCGACCGTGCCGTGCCAGGGGTAGTCGGTCTCGGCGCGTACGACGACGGGGGCGCCGGCCAGGTCGGCTCGGTACTCGCCGGTGACGTACTGGTGGATCTGGAGACCACCGGCGTCGGTGGACGCGAGGTAGTGCTCCAGGGAGGCCAGCAACCGCATGACGTTGGGCGGGCAGCAGGCGCAGCGGAACCAGCGGGTGCGGCGGGCCGACTGGTCGCCGCCCGGATCGGTGTGGCCGTCGCGGACCTGGAGCGGGTTGACGTACAGCCAGCGCTCGCCGTCCAGGGAGACTCCGGCCAGGAAGCCGTTGTACAGGGTCCGTTCGATCAGGTCGGAGTAGCGGGCCTCGCCGGTGAGCAGGGCCATGCGCCAGCTCCACTGGACGGAGGCGATGGCCGCGCAGGTCTCGCAGTAGGCGCGCTCGTTGGGGAGTTCGTAGGGGTCGCCGAAGTCCTCCTCGTCGTGGTGGGCGCCGAGCCCGCCGGTGAGATGGGTCTTCGCCGCCACCATGGCCTGCCACAACCGCTCGGTGGCCGCGCGGAGTTCGGTGTCGGCGGTCTCGGACGCCAGGTCCGCCGCCGCGGCCAGCAGATACAACTGCCGTACGGCGTGGCCCTCCACGGTGGTCGCCTCGCGCAGCGGGACGCGGTCCTGGCAGTAGGCCTCGCCGCCGAGCAGGCCGTGTCCGTGCCGGTCGACGAAGTACCCGGCCAGGTCGAGGTAGCGGCGTTCGCCTGTCTCGCGGTACAGCTCGACCAGCGCGGTCTCGACCTCGGGGTGGCCGTCGATGCCGTCGATGGGCTTCCCGCTGCCGGGAGCGCCGAAGGCCGAGTCGACGTGGTCGGCGAAACGGCGGGCCACGTCGAGGAGTTCGGGGCGTCCGGTGGTGCGGTGGTGGGCGACGGCCGCCTGGATGAGGTGGCCCGCGCAGTACAACTCGTGGCCCCAGCGCAGATCCTGGTAGCGCTCGCCGTTCTTCCGGAGCTGGAACCAGGTGTTGAGATAGCCGTCGGGCCGCTGGGCGGCGGCCACCAGGGCGATGATCCGGTCCACCTCGGCGGCCAGGTTCCCGGCCGGTTCCTCGGCCAGCCGCCAGGCGGCGGCCTCCAGCCACTTGTAGACGTCGGTGTCGACGAACGGGTACGCGCCCTGGTAAGCGCCCTCGGCCGTGCCCGCGGCCAGCCGCAGGTTGTGCAGGTTGCCCGCCGACTCCAGCAGCTCCGGGCCCTGGGGGATGGACGTGCGCGCGTTGACCTCACGGCGGGTGTGCCAGAAACCGGCGCCGATCGTGACGGGCGCGGGGCGCAGCGCGCCGAGGGCGCCGGGGGTGGGGTGGACGGGTCCCGTGCCGGGGAGGGCGGCGGAGCGTGTGCGGGGCATGGTTCTCCGGTTCTCGTCGGGAGCGCGTTCGACGGGTCGTGCAGTGTTCGGGAACGGGTCGGCAGGGCACTCGGGTACGGGCACGGTGGGGCACTCGGGTACGGCACGACAGGGCACTCGGGTACGGCACGGCGGGCTGCTCGGGAACTTGTTTGCGCAACCGTTTTCCTGCCGGAAAGTAGAGGGGAGTCGGCCCGAGGGGGTCAAGGGGCGTGACGCAGATTTTTCTCCCCTGCTCGGGCTCTGGCCCCTACCCCTGGCCGCTGGCACGATGGGGTCGCTAATGTCGTCGGCGAGGGGCCGTGACGTCCCGGTCGACGCGAAGGAAAAGGATTGCCCGTGACCTCTGCTCCGCGCTCGTCCTCCGCCGGCCGGGCCAAGCTCGCCGATGTCGCCGCCCTCGCGGGGGTCAGTGTGGGCACGGCGTCGAAGGCGCTGAACGGCGGCGGGCGGATGCGGCCCGAGACCCGCCAGCGGGTTCTCGATGCCGTGGAGTCGCTCGGCTTCCGGCCCAACCAGCACGCGCAGAGCCTGCACACCGGGCGCAGTTGGACGGTCGGCCTGATGACGACGGACGGCATCGGCCGCTTCTCCACCCCCGTGCTGCTCGGCGCGGAGGACGCGCTCGGCGCCGGGAAGATCTCCGTACTGCTCTGCGACACCCGGGGCGACTCGATCCGCGAGCAGCACCATCTGCGCAACCTGATGGACCGCAGGGTGGACGGCATCATCGTCACCGGCCGCCGGACGGACCCCCGCCCGCCGCTGGCCGGTGTCGACCCGATCCCGATCGTGTACGCGCTCTCCCCCTCCACCGACCCGGCCGACACCTCCGTCGTCTCCGACGACCGGGGCGGCGCGCGGCTCGCCGTCGAGCATCTGCTGGCCGCGGGCCGCACCCGGATCGCGCATGTCACCGGCCCGGAGCACCACGCGGCGGCCCGCGACCGGGCCCGGCACGCGGTCGAGCACCTGGAGCGCTCCTCGCTGCGACCGGCCACCGGGCGCGTCCACTTCGGCGAGTGGAGCGAGGCGTGGGGGCGCCGGGCCGCCGACGCCGTGCTGCGCACGGCCCCGGACACGGACGCCTTCTTCTGCGGCAACGACCAGATCGCCCGGGGCGTCGCCGACGCGCTGCGCGAGCGGGGTGTGGACGTTCCCGGCGACATCGCCGTCGTCGGCTACGACAACTGGGACACCATGGCGCTGGCCTGCCGCCCGCCGCTCACCACCATCGACATGGACCTCACCGAGATCGGCCGGATCGCCGCGCTGCGCCTCCTGGAGGCCATCGACGCAGACGCAGACGCAGACGCCGACGCAGACGCCGACGCCGACGCCGATGCCGACGACGCGGAGCCGGGGCCCGGGGGTGTCCACACGGTCCCGTGCCGGCTGGTGGTCCGTGAGTCGAGCTGACCGAGGGCTCCGTTCGGGCGTTCGGGCGTTCGGGCCTTCGGGATACGGGTGCCCGGGGAGTTCCGGGCGGGACGGGTCCGCCGGGCGGGCCGGGCGACTGCGGTGAGTGGCTCGGCGGTTGGGCCGGACATCGTGGTCAGCGCGATGTGACAGCGGGGTGAACACGGTTCGAAACCCCGGCTCGTTGTGTACCGGATACCTGGAACTGACCTTTACTTGACCGGGAGATGGGCTTCTCCTGGTTCCCGAGAGGATAGGTGGGCGACCACGCTCTACGCGTGTAGTTCCGCACGGCCCGCACGGCACGTCCCCCTGCCCACGTCACCCCAGTCCCAGGAGTCCGTATGCCCGTCAATCCTCTGAACCGCCGGGATTTCGTGAAGAAGTCGGCCGTCACCGGTGCGGCCGTGGCCGTCGGCGGCGTGGCCGCGGCGGCCCCCGCGCAGGCGGCGCACCGCAAGCCCCCGAAGCCGCCGCGCACCTGGTCGTTCTCGATCCTGGGCACCACCGACCTGCACAGCCACGTCTTCGACTGGGACTACTACACGGACGCGGCGTACAAGGACAGCAAGGGCAACTCGGTCGGCGTCGCGAGGGTCGCGACCCTCGTCAAGCAGCAGCGCGCCGCCAAGGGCGAGGACCACGTCCTGCTCGTCGACGCGGGCGACATCATCCAGGGCACCTCGCTGGCCTACTACTACGCCCGCGTCGACCCCATCGTCGCCGCCGACGGCAAGCGGGGTCCCAAGCACCCCATGGCCATCGCGATGAACGCCATGCGCTACGACGCCGCCGCGCTCGGCAACCACGAGTTCAACTACGGCATCGAGACGCTGCGCAGATTCGAGGAGCAGTGTCACTTTCCGCTGCTCGGCGCCAACGCGCTGGACGCGAAGACCCTGCGCCCGGCCTTCCAGCCGTACACCGTCAAGCGCATCCGCGTCCCCGGCGCCCCGGACATCAAGGTCGGCATCCTCGGCCTGACCAACCCCGGAATCGCCCTGTGGGACAAGGACAACGTCGCCGGGAAGATGGCGTTCACCGGGCTCGTCGAGCAGGCGAAGAAGTACGTCCCGCGGATGCGCGCGCTCGGCTGCGACGTCGTGTTCCTCACCGACCACTCGGGCCTGGACGGGAGTTCGTCGTACGGCGACGAACTCCCGTACGTGGAGAACGCCTCCAACCTCGTCGCCCAGCAGGTCCCCGGCATCGACGCGATCCTCGTGGGCCACACCCACACGGAGGTCTCGTCCTACACGGTCACCAACACCGAGACCGGCAAGGACGTCGTCCTCTCCGAGCCCTACTGCTACGGCATGCGGCTCACCGTCTTCGACTTCGAGCTCGAACTCGTCCGCGGCCAGTGGAAGGTCACCAGCACCAAGGCGCAGACCCTCAACAGCAACACCGTCGAGGAGGACGCCGAGATCACCCGGCTGATCAAGGCCGACCACGACCTGGTGGTGAAGTACGTCAACACGCCCGTCGGCACCTGCACCGCCGACCTCTCGGCGGCGGAGGCGTGCTGGAAGGACGTCCCCGTCATGGACTTCATCCACCAGGTGCAGATGGCTGCCGTCGCGACCGGCCTGTCGACGGCCGACGCGGCCCTGCCGCTCATCTCCGTCGCCGCGCCCTTCAGCCGTACCGCCGACATCCCGCAGGGCGACGTCACCATCCGCGACGTCGCCGGGCTCTACATCTACGACAACACGCTGTACGGCAAGAAGCTGACGGGCGCCCAGCTCAAGGACTACCTGGAGTACGCGGCGAAGTACTACCACCAGGTCCCGTCCGGTACCGCGGTGGACACCGCCACCCTCACCAACGCCAACAGCTTCTGGGACTACATGTACGACACCGCGGCGGGTGTCTCCTACGAGATCGACATCGCGCAGCCGGAGGGGTCGAGGATCAAGAACCTCTCCTACAACGGCACCGCGGTCGCCGCCGACCAGGTCTTCGTCGTCGCCGTCAACAACTACCGCGCCAACGGCGGCAGCGGCTACCCGCACATCGCGGCCGCCGACATCGCCTACAGCTCCACCAACGAGATCCGCCAGCTCATGATCGACTACGTCACGGCCAAGGGCTCGCTGAACCCGGCGGACTTCGCGGTCGCCAACTGGAAGCTGACGCAGGACGGCACGCCGGTCTTCTGATCCGGCGCGCCCGCCTTCCGGCCCGCGCGTTCGCCGCCCGGTCCGGCACGCCCGGCGCTCCCGCCCCACGGTCGACGCGGCCCAGGCCTCACTGGAGAGAGTGACGTCTGGGCCGCCGCGTGAGCACGCCGACGGCGAGGGGAATAGCCTGGAAGCGCACGTTTGTCCGCCTCTGCGTGCGTCGACCGACGGAGAAGGAGAGAGCGATGCGCGTGATGCTCAGGGCGACCATGGACACGGAGAAGGCCAACGAGCTCATCAGTGAGGGAAAGCTTCCGCAGCTGATGCAGGAGACGATGGAGCGGCTCAAGCCGGAAGCGGCCTACTTCACCACCCACGAGGGCAGCCGCGCCTGCTACATGGTCTTCGACCTGCAGGACAGCAGCCAGATCCCGGCGATCGCCGAGCCGTTCTTCATGAGCCTCGGCGCCCGTATCGAGCTCGCGCCCGTCATGAACGCCGAGGATCTGAAGAAGGGCCTGGCCAAGCTGGGCTGACGGCCGGGGCCGCCGTGACCGCCGGGGGCGGCCGGTGCGGGGCCTCCGCTGCCGGGGCCCCGCACCGAGCGGCTCAACTGAAGATGATCATCGAACCCTGCGCGAGACTCCGGGTCGCCGCGGCGTGCAGGCCCAACCAGACGTGGCGTTCGCGGGCGAAGGGGCTGGCGTCGTAGGGGGCCGGAGCGGCGGGCTCCTCCAGCTCCGTCGGGGCGCTCGGGGGCTGCGGTGGCGTCGGCGGATTGGCCGGGTCGATGCCGATCGAGGGGGCCACGAACTCGAGTTCGCGCAGCAGGGCCTGGGAGGAGCCCAGGGGGCCGCCGCCCGCGAGGAGTTCGTCGTTGGCCAGCGGATGCGGGAACTCGACCGGCACGTACGCGCCAGCGTGGTCGTAGTGCCAGACCAGATGCGACTGCTGGGCGTTCGTCTCGAACATCTCCAGCAACTGTTCGTAGTCGCCGCCCAGTTCGTCGACCGGCGCCACCGCGAGTCCGCACATCTGGAGCAGGTACGCGCGGCGCAGGAAGTGCAGCGCGTCGTAGTCGAATCCGGCGACCGGGGCCACGTCACCCGACAGGCCGGGCATGTACGCGTACACCGGCACCGGAGGGAGTCCGGCCTCGGCGAGCACCTTGTCGTAGAGCGCGAGTTCCTCGGCGAAAGGGTTGTCGGGGGTGTGGCACAGCACGTCGACGAGCGGGACCAACCACAGGTCACAGGCCAACAGACGGCTCCTCTTGCTCCTTGGGGTGCAGGGTGGTCAGGGCAGCGTAGTGCGCGTGGCGGTCCTGTGAAGAGGCCGGTACGCAACTGGGGCCCCCGGTTGGCCGGGGTCCGTCCGCCGCTCGGGGGCCGGGCCCCCATCCCCCCGATCGCCGGGAGGGGGCTTCCTCAAACACGGGACCGGGGTCGTCCTGGCCCGGCCCGGGGGTCTCAGGGGGCGTCGAGGCGCTCGATGAGGGCGAGCGCGTGCTCGTTGTACGCCTTCACGATCGCCCGGGCCGTGTCGGCGTCGCGTCGGGCGAGGGCGTCCACCAGTTCGGTGTGGCCGGACCACAGCTGGCCTCTGAGGTCGGAGACCCGGCGCAGATGCTGGACCGTGCAGACCCAGGACTGGACCCGCATCCGGTGCAGGAAGTCGCCGAGGTAGGTGTTGCCGTAGAGGCTGCTGAGCTCGCGCCAGAAGCGCAGGTCGTAGCCGATGAGGATGTTCAGGTCGCCGGCGCTGGCCGCGCGCTGGGCCTCCTCGCCACGGCGCCGGACGGCCGCGAGGGCGGCGAGCGCGCGCGGGTCGTCGGCCTGCTTCATGCCGTCGGCCACGAGTCTTTGGAACATGCCCTCCGTGATCAGGCTGCGCGCCTCGATCATGCCGCGGTAGTCGTCGGCGGAGTACTCGTGCACCCGGAAGCCGCGGTGCTGGTCCGCGTCCAGCAGGCCCTGGGCCGACAGGTCGACCAGGGCCTCGCGGACGGGGGTGGCCGAGACGCCGTACTGCTCGGCGATCTCCTTCACCGTGAACTCCTGGCCCGGCCGGAGACGGCCCCCGAGCACCTCGTCACGGAGCGCGTCCGCGATCTGCTGCCGCAGGGTGCTGCGGGTTACGGCGCCCGTGCCGCCGGTGCCGGCCATGGTGGTGGTCTCACTCCCCGTCGCGTGGGTGGGTGCGCGTGTCTACTCGCGTATCCCTTCGGGCAGGCCACCATACGCCGTGGGGGTCGGCGGGCGGATTCCCCGGCACCCCCGAAGGGGCGAGGGTGACCCGCGCGGCCGACCCCACCGGGGCGAACCCCCGCTACGGCGTCACACGGTGTGCTCGTCCGCCACCGACAGTGCCTCGTCCAGGGCCGCCAGCCCCTCCTTGGCCTCGGCCTCGGTGATGTTGCACGGCGGTACGACGTGGGTGCGGTTCATGTTGATGAAGGGCCACAGACCGCGGGCCTTGGCGGCGGCGCCGAACGCGGCCATCGGCGCGTTCGCCTCGCCCGCCGCGTTGTACGGGACCAGCGGTTCCCGGGTCTCCCGGTCCTTCACCAGTTCCAGCGCCCAGAAGACGCCCGTGCCACGCACCTCGCCGACGCTCGGGTGCCGTTCGGCCAGCTCACGCAGCCCCGGCCCGAGGACGGTCTCGCCGATGGCCGCGGCCTGGTCGACGATCCCCTCCTCCTCCATGACGTTGATCGTCGCGACGGCGGCGGCACAGGCCAGCGGGTGGCCGGAGTAGGTGAGCCCGCCCGGGTAGGGCCGCCTCGCGAAGGTCTCGGCGATGGCGGCGGAGATCGCCACACCGCCCAGCGGCACATAGCCGGAGTTCACACCCTTGGCGAAGGTCATCAGGTCCGGCGTCACCTCGTAGTGGTCGGCGGCGAACCACTTGCCGGTGCGGCCGAACCCGGCCATGACCTCGTCCAGGATGAAGACGATCCCGTAGCGGTCGCAGATCTCCCGCACCCCGGCGAGGTAGCCGGGCGGCGGAGTCATGATGCCCGCGGTGCCCGGGATCGTCTCCAGGATGAGGGCCGCTATGGTCGCGGGCCCCTCGAAGGCGATCGTGTCCTCCAGGTGCTGGAGCGCGCGCTCGCACTCCTGCCGCTCGCTGTCGGAGTGGAAGGGGCTGCGGTACAGGTAGGGCGCCCAGAAGTGGACGACACCGGCGGCGCCGCTGTCGTTGGGCCAGCGCCGCGGGTCACCGGTGAGGTTGATCGCCGTGGAGGTGGCGCCGTGGTACGAGCGGTAGGCGGAGAGCACCTTGGGACGGCCGGTGTGCAGCCGGGCCATCCGCGTGGCGTTCTCGACGGCCTCCGCGCCGCCGTTGGTGAAGAAGATCTTGTCCAGGTCGCCGGGGGTCCGCTCGGCGATCAGCCGGGCCGCTTCGGAACGCGCCTCGACGGCGAAGGCGGGCGCGAACGTGGTCAGGGTCGCGGCCTGCTCCTGGATCGCGGCGACGACCTTCGGGTGCTGGTACCCGATGTTGGTGAACACGAGCCCACTGGTGAAGTCCAGATACCGCTTGCCTTCGTAGTCCCAGAAGTACGACCCCTCCGCGCCGGCGACGGCGAGCGGGTCGATGAGCTCCTGCGCGGACCAGGAGTGGAACACGTGCGCGCGGTCCGCGGCCTTCACGGCGGCGCCGGTCTGGGGGTTGGGCTGAGGGGTCATGCGGCGAAGCGTAAATGTCCACGGACCGGGCGCGGTATCGGCGTCCTGTCTGCGGTCCGGGGCTTTCCGCGACAGTCTGTCGGGCTTGGCCGGGGCGACGCGTCGGCACCGGCCCCCGCAGCGCCCGCGTCCGTGCTCGTTGCCGTGCCCGCGCTGCCCGCGTCCGTGCTCGTTCCCGCGCCCGCGCCTGCGCCGTGTCCGGCCGTGTCCGGCGGGCCTTCCCGGCGACGCCCCGGCGGCGGACGTCGGGCCCGTTACCAAAACGGCACCAGTCGTGACGGAACCGGGGACACTGCCCCGCCCGCCTCCCCGTACGGCGCACTATCCTCGGTCTGTTGCACACATATGGGGGAAGGTGGGCACTGCCATGGAGAAGCTGGGGGCGGGGGATCCGCAGCAGATCGGGGCGTACCGACTGCTGGCGCGACTCGGTGCCGGAGGGATGGGACACGTCTATCTCGCGCGGTCCGACCGGGGGCGTACGGTCGCCGTCAAGCTCGTCCGTCCGGAACTGGCCGAGCAGGAGGAGTTCCGGGCCCGCTTCCGCCAGGAGGTGCAGGCCGCGCGCCGGGTCGGCGGGCTGTGGACCGCGCCCGTGCTGGACGCCGACACCGAGGCCGGGATCCCCTGGGTGGCCACGGGCTATGTCGCGGGGCCCTCGCTCCAGGCCGTCGTCGGGCGCGACCACGGTGCCCTGCCCGAGCGTTCCGTGCGCATCCTCGCCGCGGGCCTCGCGCACGCGCTGCAGGACATCCACGCCGCGAGCCTCATCCACCGCGACCTCAAGCCCTCGAACATCCTCGTCACCATCGACGGTCCCCGCGTCATCGACTTCGGCATCGCACGGGCCCTGGAGACGGTGACCGACGGCGGCCTGACCCACACCGGGGCGCTCGTCGGCTCTCCCGGTTTCATGGCCCCCGAGCAGGTGCGCGGCGACCGGGTCACGCCCGCCTGCGACATCTTCTGCCTCGGCTCCGTCCTGTCGTACGCGGCCACCGGAACCCTTCCGTTCGGGGCGGCCAACAGCGGTGTGCACGCCATGATGTTCCGCATCGCGCAGGAGGACCCCGACCTGACGGGCGTCCCCGAGGGCCTCGCCGACCTGGTGCGCGACTGTCTGCGCAAGGACCCCGAGGCCCGGCCCGGTCTCGACGAGATCCTGGAACGCACGGGCGCGGAGGACACCGTCTCGCAGGGGCGCACCCTCGACCCCTGGCTGCCCGGCTCGCTGGTGGCCCAACTCGGGCGCCACGCAGTGCGGTTGCTCGACACGGAGAACCCCGACGACGGACCGGCGCAGCTCCCGGCCGGCGCTCCGGCGCTCGGTGCCGCTCCCGCGATGCCGGCCCTGCCACCGGCAGCCCCGGCGCCGACCGCCACCCCGGACTTCTCCAAGCCGCCGTCCGCCGCGCCCGCCGCGCCCCCCTCGTCCTCGTCCTCCGCTTCCTCGTCCTCCGCCTCCTCCTCGACTCCCTCCGCTTCCTCCTCCGCGCCCGCCGCGTCCGCCGAGGCCTCGCCGGAGCACGCTCCCGCCCCGTCCGAGGAGGGCGCCACCCCGCCGCCTCCCGGGCAGCCCGGCCCCGTGAACCATCTCCCCACGATGGTCGCGGGCCCGGGTGCGACGCCTCCTCCGGCCGCGCCGGCCGGACCGCATCCCGCGTACGGGTATCCGCAGCAGCACCCGCAGTCCCCCGGCCAAGGGTCTGCCCACCCGGCCTACGGCTACCCGCAGGCCGGCTGGGGCTCGCCCCAGACGCCGTACGGCTCGACACCGCCGTACGGTCCGGGGGTCGCCGGGGTCCCGTACGGACCCGGCGGCGCGACCCCGCCGTACGGGCCGACCCCGGCGTACGGCCCGACGCCGCCGTACGGTCCCGGGACCGCCCCGCTCGGACCGGAGCCCCCGCGCAGGAGCGGCCGGTCCACCGCCCTCCTCGTCGTCGTGGCCCTGGTCGTCGCGCTCGGGGCGGGCGGCAGCGTGTACGCGCTGCTGAAGGGCGGCGCGGGCGGAGGCGGCCAGGACGATCCCAAGGCGTCCACCCCGGCCTCCGGGGAGACGGCGCCGGGGCAGAGCGCGTCGCAGACGCCGACCGTCGATTCGGGTTCGCCGAGCACCGGGGCGACGCAGGGCGGCACCGTCCCGGAGGCCTTCCTCGGCACCTGGGACGCCGCCATCGACAACTCCACCGGCCACCACACCCGCAGGATGACCATCCAGCAGGGCGGCGTCGGCGACACGGTGCTGACGGTCACCGCGGACGGCAGCAACTACCACTGTGTCTTCCAGGCCGCCCTCTCGACGGATCCGGGGCCCGGCGGGCCGCTGGAGATCGGCCCCTCCCAGGTCACCGTCGGTGAACCGCCGTCCTGCAAGCCGGGTGACGCCTCCGAGATCGCGCTCCTGCCGGACGGCCGGCTGCGGCGGGCGAAGACCGGCTCGGCAGCCGAGGCCGAGCTGACCTACACGAAGAGCGGCTGACCCCGGGACCGCCGAGGGGACCCCGCCCGGGGTCCGCGGGCAGCCGCCGCGGACCCCCGGTGAACGCGCCGGCCGCCGTGCCGACGGGGGCCTGCCGAAGTTCACCTCCCGTATGTGGGCTGTTTCCGGCCGGAGCCGTACGGTGACCGCACCGCAGTGCTCGGGGGAGTGGCTCACGTGGAGTGGCTGAGCGCAGAGAACGTCGTGGCCGTCGGAACCGCCGTCATCGGCGTCGTCTCCTCCGCCGTGATGGTCTGGTACGAACGCAGGGTGCCGCGCCGCAAGAGGGTCGGCTATCGGGTCCAGATGGACAATCCCATCGGCGACGACGTCCGCTCGGGTCGCGCGAACGTCCGGCTCGGGCTGTTCGACGAGGTGCCCGGCATGTCCGACGCGACCCTCGTGCTGCTGCGGATCGAGAACGACGGCTCGCAGAGCATCGCCGGGGACGACTACACGAGCCGTGAACGGCACGGTCTGACCGCGGTGTTCACCGACCGCACCATCCGCGGGGTGTCCGTGACCCAGCCTCCCGGCACCGACCATCTGATGGACCACTTCACCCCGGCCGCCGGTCTCGGCTACGAGAACGGCACCCTGCGCATTCCGCGGGTCCCGCTGAACCGGGGCGAGCACTTCAAGCTGCTCGTGCTGCTGTCGGGCGGCGACGTGGGATGTCCGATACGGATCGTCGGCGGCATCCGGGACGGCGAGGTCCGGCCCAACCGCAGTACGACCCCGGACGACCAGCCGCCGCTGTTCAGCCGCGCGGCCCGGCTGATCACCGTGCTGCTGACGGCGTGCGTCGTCACGCTCGCCCTGATCGTCGTCCTGCGTGACGGCACCCCGCCGCCGATCGGCTGCGAGCGGGGCACGCTGACCGTCACCGGTTCCACCGCCTTCGAGCCCGTGATGCGCGAACTGGCCGGGAAGTACGAGCACGACTGCGCGGGCTCGACGATCACGGTGGACGCGCACGGCAGCACGGCCGGCATGCGCGAGCTCGACGCGGCGGGGCAGGCGTCGAAGAAGGGGTCACCGGCCCTCGTCGCCCTCTCCGACGGCCCCAAGCCGGGCGACCTGCCGCAGTTGCGGGAGAACCGGATCGCGGTGTCGGTCTTCGCGCTGGTCGTCAACGACGCCGTCCCGGTCAGGAACCTGTCCTCGGCCGACGTACGACGTCTGTACCGCGGCGAGATCAGGAACTGGAAGCAGCTCGGCGGACCCGACCGGCCGGTCCTGCTCGTCAGCCGGGACGCCAACTCCGGTACCCGGCAGGTGTTCCAGCGCCGGGTGCTCGGGCGCGGCGAGATCGCCAACTCCTCGCTGGACTGTGTCCACAAGGACGACGCGACGGCACCGGTCGTGCGCTGCGAACTCGACTCCACCGAGCAGGTGCTGAACACGGTCGCGAGGCTCCCCGGCGCGATCGGCTACAGCGAACTCAACGACGCCACCGGCCACAAGGGCCTGCACCGGATCAGCCTCGACGGGCACACCGCCTCCGTCGAGGACCTGGAGCGCGGCACCTCGGACTACCCGTACCGCGAGATCGAGTACGCCTACACCTACGGACAGCCGCCCGCCGACTCGCTCGCCTCCAGTTTCCTCTCCTACATCGGCCGGGGCAGCGGCCAGGACGTCATCCGCACCCACGGCCATCTGCCGTGCGGGACGCCGGTCGGGCTGAGGATCTGCGGCGCCCCGGCACGCGGCGCCCCGGCACGCGGCGCCCCGGCACGCGGCGCCCCCGGCATGCGGCGGCGCGGGACCGCTACCGGGGCTCCGGCGGGCGTTGGCGGGGCATGTTCGGGCGGGTGCCCGGAGGCAGGGGCACGCGTCCGTTCAGGGGCGGGCCGTCGGGCCGGGGGGCTCCGGCCGACGACGACTGGATCCCCAGCGGCGCCGGTCCCGTGCGGAACTCCACCATCCAGTCCGCCGTCTCGGTGCGCACCAGTTCCGTCACGTCCTCCGAGAACCTCCGCAGCACCCCCAGGCACCGGTCCGCCGCCTCGCTCGCCGTTCCGTCCGCGGGGCCGAGGACCTCCCGGACGCTCTCGGACGCCCAGTCGAACTGAAGTGCCTGAAGCCGCCGCTGCACGGCCTGTGCGGTGGCCACGTCGCGCATCCATCCGGAGGTCACTCCGAAGTACCGGTCGACGGCGACGCAGGAGACCGCGAGCAGCAGTGCCAGGTATCCCCACGGAGCCGCCCCGCTCACCGACCCCGTCAGGTCGAGCAGCGGCAGCGCTGCCCCGGCGACGGCTCCGAGGGAGACCCCGCACCGCAGCAGCCGCGCGCACCACCGCTTCCACACCCGGTCGGACAGGTACCAGGCGGCCGTGTCGAGTGCCCCCCGCTCCACCCACCGGTAGAGCTCGTGGAGCCGCTCGGCGGGTTCCCCCCAGTCGCCGAGCGGGAACGGCCGACCGCCCAGGTCGCCCGGCCGCAGCCCCGCCGCGCCCTCGCTCCGCCCGTCCTGGGGCGGCCCCTCCGGCTGCATCTCCGGCTGACTCACCCGGCACTCCCTTGTTGACGACTGGTGATGACGGACGACGATGACGACGGTGACGAAATGGACACTGCGTGACGTCATGTGACGCGTGGTGCAATTGCGCCGCCCCCTTCCTACCGCCCAATGGGTGGCGATGGACCGGGTTTACCGGCTTTTCCGCCTGGAAGAGGGTCTTGATCAGGTATAAGCGCTGCGACGGTGTCACTCGAAAGAGTGCTTGGGCGACCGGCCCGTCGACCACGTAGGCTCGTGCTGGACAGGAAAAAAGCGTCCGGACAGCCGTACTCGAAACCAGGAGCTGATCGTGATTCCCGGTGGTGGCCAGCCCAATATGCAGCAGTTGTTGCAGCAGGCCCAGAAGATGCAGCAGGACCTGGCGAACGCGCAGGAGGAGCTGGCGCGCACGGAGGTCGGGGGCCAGTCGGGCGGCGGCCTGGTGAAGGCGACCGTGACGGGCTCCGGAGAGCTCCGCGGCCTGGTGATCGACCCGAAGGCGGTCGACCCCGAGGACACCGAGACGCTCGCCGACCTGATCGTCGCGGCGGTCCAGGCGGCGAACGAGAACGCGCAGGCGCTCCAGCAGCGGACGCTCGGCCCGCTCACCCAGGGGCTCGGCGGCGGCAGCGGCATCCCCGGTCTGCCCTTCTAAGACCGGTGGCGGCCAACTACCGTACGCACCAGGAAGAAACGTAGGACGCGACCAGGCGGTACCAGGACACTCGGAAAGGCAGTCCGTTGTACGAAGGCGTTGTTCAGGACCTCATCGACGAACTGGGGCGGCTCCCCGGCGTCGGTCCCAAGAGCGCGCAGCGGATCGCCTTCCACATCCTCCAGGCGGAGCCGACGGACGTCCGTCGGCTCGCGCAGACCCTCCTGGAGGTCAAGGCGAAGGTCCGCTTCTGCGCGACCTGCGGCAACGTGGCGCAGGAGGAGCTGTGCAACATCTGCCGCGACCCGCGCCGCGACCTCTCGGTGATCTGTGTGGTGGAGGAGCCGAAGGACGTCGTCGCGGTCGAGCGGACGCGTGAGTTCCGGGGCAAGTACCACGTGCTCGGCGGCGCGATCAGCCCGATCGAGGGCGTCGGCCCGGACGACCTGCGGATCAGGGAACTGCTGGCCCGTCTCGCCGACGGCGCGGTCACCGAGCTCATCCTGGCCACGGACCCGAACCTGGAGGGCGAGGCCACGGCCACGTATCTCGCCCGCATGATCAAGCCCATGGGCCTCAAGGTCACCCGCCTGGCCAGCGGCCTCCCGGTGGGCGGCGACCTGGAATACGCGGACGAGGTCACGCTCGGCCGCGCCTTCGAGGGGAGACGACTTCTAGATGTCTGACGCCACGCTGCACGCGACCAGCCCGGACCCCGACGACTTCGTGGTCCAGATCGCGGACCAGGTAGAGAGCTTCCTGGTCGCCGTCACCGAGGTGGCCAAGGGCGACGAGCCGGACTCGGCCGTGCCCTTCCTCCTCCTGGAGGTCTCCCAACTCCTCCTGGCCGGCGGCCGTCTCGGCGCGCACGAGGACATCGTCCCCGACGAGCGCTACGAGCCCGACCTCGGCCCGGAGGGGGATGTGGACGAACTCCGCGAGCGTCTCGCGGTGATGCTGGAGCCGATCGACGTCTACTCCGAGGTCTTCGACCCCTACGAGCCCCGCAAGGCCCCCGTCCCGGCCCGTATCTCCGACGACCTGGCCGACGTCATGGCGGACCTGCGCCACGGCATGGCCCACTACCGGGCGGGCCGCACCACGGAAGCCCTGTGGTGGTGGCAGTTCTCCTACTTCTCCAACTGGGGCTCCACCGCCTCCGCGACCCTGCGTGCCCTGCAGTCCGTGGTGGCCCACGTCCGGCTGAACCAGCCCCTGGAGGAGCTCGACGGCCTCGACACCGACCAGGAGATCGGCGAGGAGGCCCTCGCGGAGGAGGCCGGCAAGGTGATGGCGGAGGAGATCGCCGGGCCGCTCGGCCTGCGCACCGTCAAGTAGCCGCCCGCCCCGGTCATCGGTGGTCCGACCGCTCCGCGGTGTGACTCGGGGCACTTTCGGAGTGGCGGGGCTCCGGCACGGGCAGGTGCCGTCTCGGAGCGGCCGGAGGTCCCTTACCGACCTGACAGCCCGGAGTGATCACGTCGTGAGCGGGACATCTCACGATGCGATACCCCGGAAGGGAAATCCGGCCGCTCGTTAGACTGAGCCGACCGCAGTAGTGCGGTGCAGAGACGGACTGATCGAGGAGCGCACGTGGGCCTTGTCGTGCAGAAGTACGGAGGTTCCTCCGTAGCCGATGCCGAGGGCATCAAGCGCGTCGCCAAGCGGATCGTGGAAGCGAAGAAGAACGGCCACCAGGTGGTCGTGGTCGTTTCCGCGATGGGCGACACGACGGACGAGCTGATCGATCTCGCCGAGCAGGTGTCTCCGATGCCCAGCGGACGAGAGTTCGACATGCTGCTGACCGCCGGAGAGCGGATCTCCATGGCCCTGCTGGCGATGGCGATCAAGAACCTGGGCCACAGCGCCCAGAGCTTCACCGGCAGCCAGGCAGGCGTCATCACCGACTCGGTCCACAACAAAGCGCGGATCATCGACGTCACCCCGGGCCGTATCCGTACGGCGCTCGACGAGGGCAACATCGCCATCGTCGCCGGTTTCCAGGGTGTCTCGCAGGACAAGAAGGACATCACCACGCTGGGCCGCGGCGGCTCCGACACCACGGCCGTCGCACTGGCCGCGGCGCTCGACGCCGAGGTGTGCGAGATCTACACCGACGTGGACGGCGTGTTCACCGCCGACCCGCGCGTGGTGAAGAAGGCGAAGAAGATCGACTGGATCGCCTTCGAGGACATGCTGGAGCTCGCGGCCTCCGGCTCCAAGGTGCTGCTCCACCGCTGTGTGGAATACGCCCGCCGCTACGACATCCCGATCCATGTGCGCTCGTCCTTCAGCGGACTTCAGGGCACCTGGGTCAGCAGCGCACCACTCGTTCGAAAGACACAGCAGCAAGGGGACCAGAAGGTGGAGCAGGCCATCATTTCCGGTGTCGCTCACGACACCTCCGAGGCCAAGGTCACGGTCGTCGGTGTGCCGGACAAGCCGGGCGAGGCCGCCGCGATCTTCCGTGCCATCGCCAACGCCGAGATCAACATCGACATGATCGTGCAGAACGTGTCGGCGGCGACCACGGGCCTGACGGACATCTCCTTCACCCTCCCGAAGACCGAGGGCCGCAAGGCCATCGACGCCCTGGAGAAGGCGAAGGGTGTGATCGGCTTCGAGTCCCTGCGCTACGACGACCAGATCGGCAAGATCTCGCTGGTCGGCGCGGGCATGAAGACGAACCCGGGTGTCACGGCAGGCTTCTTCGAGGCGCTCACCGACGCCGGGGTCAACATCGAGCTGATCTCGACCTCCGAGATCCGTATCTCCGTGGTCACCCGTGCCGACGACGTCAACGAGGCCGTGCGCGCCGTGCACACAGCCTTCGGACTCGACTCCGACAGCGACGAGGCCGTCGTCTACGGAGGCACCGGGCGATGACCGGACGACCGACGCTCGCGGTCGTGGGTGCGACCGGGGCCGTCGGCACGGTCATGCTCCAGATCCTGTCCCAGCACGCGGACATCTGGGGCGAGATCCGTCTGATCGCCTCGCCGCGCTCGGCCGGCCGCAAGCTGGCCGTGCGCGGCGTCGAGGTGGAAGTGGTGGCCCTGTCGGAGGAGGCCTTCGACGGGGTCGAAGTCGCCATGTTCGACGTACCGGACGAGGTGGCCGCCCAGTGGGCGCCGATCGCCGCCGCCAAGGGCGCGGTCGTCGTCGACAACTCCGGCGCCTTCCGGATGGACCCGGAAGTCCCCCTCGTCGTCCCCGAGGTCAATCCGCACGCCGCCCGGGTGCGCCCGCGCGGGATCGTCGCCAACCCGAACTGCACGACGCTTTCCATGATCGTGGCGCTCGGCGCCCTGCACGCCGAGTTCGGACTGCGTGAGCTCGTCGTCTCCTCGTACCAGGCGGTCAGCGGTGCCGGCCGCGCGGGCGTCGACACCCTGCGCCGGCAGATGTCCCTGGTCGCGGGCACGGAACTGGGGAACAGCCCCGGTGACGTACGCCGCGCGGTGGGCGACGACACGGGCCCGTTCCCGGAGCCGGTCGCCCTGAACGTGGTGCCGTGGGCCGGGTCGCTCGCCGAGGACGGCTGGTCCTCGGAGGAGATGAAGGTACGTGACGAGACCCGCAAGATCCTCGGGCTGCCCGGTCTGAAGGTCGCGGTGACCTGTGTCCGCGTCCCCGTCGTCACCACGCACTCGCTGACCGTGCACGCCCGCTTCCAGGACGAGGTGACCGTCGACAAGGCGCGGGAGATCCTGGCCACCGCACCCGGAGTCGTGCTGTTCGACAATCCGGCCGCCGGGGAGTTCCCCACCCCCGCGGACGTGGTCGGAACCGACCCGACCTGGGTGGGCCGGGTCCGCCGGGCACTGGACGACGCGACGGCCCTCGAACTGTTCGTGTGCGGGGACAACCTGCGCAAGGGCGCGGCCCTGAACACCGCCCAGATCGCGGAACTGGTGGCCGCGGAGATCATCAGGACCTCCTAGGCCCGTTTCCACGTCCGGGAATCGGCTCCCCGGGCTCCGCGCGGCGGTGGGGCCGCGGGGCGTGCGCTCCGCACGTTCTGCGCTCCTGGCGGGTCCGGGCCGTAATCCCGATGCTCTGCGGGCGGTGGGTTTGTAGGATCTATGTCGGTCCAGTGATCAACTTAATGGTCCGGACCACTTGAACGGACCGGTGTCGGCGTTCGAAGATTTTGCTCCCTGTCCCGCGCAACCGCGCGGAGTGCGGGGAGCGTCTTTGCGCTCGCCATTTGAGGCGTCCGGGGGGCGGCAGAACATTGGGCACGGGAGAAGAGCTGTTACGCATGAGGGCATCTGGTGCACGGTCGCGGGCGCTGAACGGTGTGACGGCGGACGCTCCGGGGGGTGTTGCGGGGGACGGGATCCCGGCCTCCCGAACATCCGGTGCGAATGTGTTGCCCGTCGCGTACAACCCTGCCGGGGGGACGTGTGTCCAACTGGCGTGGCAGAGGTACTCGAATTCACTGCGGTACAGACAAGGGGCACGGCCCTGCGTCCACCCCGCCGACTCCGCAGCCCCGGCGCGCCCGGCGGCATGCCGGTGATCGCGCCCATGCCCTCTACGCGGCCCGCCCGCATCCCGAATCAGCGTGACGGTGCCGAGGACGGTCTGGCGGCGGGTACCACCGTCGACCATCTCACCGAGACCTACCGGGCGCACTACCGGTCGCTCCTCGGTCTCGCGGCGCTGCTGCTCGACGACACGGCCTCCTGCGAGGACGTCGTCCAGGAGGCCTTCATCCGGGTGCACTCGGCGCGCAAACGCGTCCGGGACCCGGAGAAGACGCTCGCCTATCTGCGCCAGACCGTCGTCAACCTGTCGCGCTCGGCCCTGCGTCGGCGCATCCTCGGCCTCAAGCTCCTCTCGAAGCCGATGCCCGACATGGCGAGCGCCGAGGAAGGCGCGTACGACCAGTTGGAGCGCGACGCGCTGATCAAGGCGATGAAGGGACTCCAGCGCCGCCAGCGCGAGGTCCTGGTCCTGCGCTACTTCGCGGACATGACGGAGGCTCAGGTCGCGGAGACGCTCGGCGTCTCCCTGGGGTCGGTGAAGGCGTACGGCTCGCGGGGCATCGCCGCGCTCCGCGTCGCCATGGGGGCCTCGGCATGAGCGGGTACGACGACCGGAGGCGCCCCGAGGACGAGGGGCGCCCGGAACACGAGCACAAGCAATCGCACGCTGGGAACGGAATTGTGAAACACGGCCCCGACGAACAGCCCGACATCCTGGACACGGTCGGACTGGGAACCGACGGGCTCGCCGGCGACGAGCTGGCACTGCGCCGGCTGCTGCACCAGGCCGTCCAGGAGATCGAACCCACCGACGGCACCCTGGACCGTCTGCGCCGGGCGGTCCCGGCCCGACGGGCCCGCAAGCGCCAGGCCGTCGTCGGCATGGCCGCGGCGGCGCTCCTCATCGGCACGGCGATCCCGGCGTTCGTCCACGTCTCCAACTCCTCCGGGTCGAACGCCGACCCGTCCATCGCGGCCAACAGCTCGCAGGCCCAGGGCGGCGTGAGCCAGGGCAAGAGCTCGGACGGCTACGGCAAGGACGGGGGCGGCTCCGCCGGCACGTCCAAGGACAACAGCGCAAACGGCCAGACGCAGAAACCGGGCGACAAGGACAAGGGCGTCAACGGTGCCGCGACGGGCGGTGCCGGTCCCTCGGCCTCCGCCTCGACCGACACCGCGTGCACGGCGGACCAGCTCGGCGGCGCCTCCGGTACCTCCGCCGGTCCGGACTCCACCGGCGCGGTCTACGGCTCCTTCACCGTCTCGAACGTCTCGGCCACCGCCTGTACGGTCACCGGCGCCGGCACGGTCAACACGCTGGCCCAGGGTGCGGCGGACGCCTCCAAGGTCGGCGTGGCGACGCATGTGGCGGGCGACGCGGCGGCCGGGCTGCCCGATCCCTCCACGGAGGTCACCTCCGTGGTGCTCCAGCCGGGCGGGTCGTACGTGGTGAAGTTCGCCTGGGTTCCCGCGGCGACCTGTCCTGCCACGGCGGAGCCCTCACCGGACCCGACTTCGTCGCAGGGCGCGACCGACGGCGGCACCACCTCCGACGCGGCCGTCGGCGTCTCGCCGCAGCTCCTGTTCGAGGACGGTGTGCAGGACGGCAGCGTCATCGTCTCCAGCACGGCGGCGACGGGCGGCGCGACGGCATCGGTCACCGTGCCCAACGCCTGCGCGGGCACCGTCTACCACACGGGGATCCTGGCCTCGTCCTGAGTCCTGACGAGGGTGGGACGCGGGGCGGAGCCGTACTCGGGTTCGCCCCGGAAGCCCCGGAAGCCCTGGCACGCCCGCTGCCGTGGCCGCGGGTCGTCCGGTCTGTTCAGGCCGTGGCCCGGCACGCCCGCTCAGGCGGTGGCGGACGGTGACACCGAGGTGGTGTCGGTGCCCTCGGACCGCTTCTCCGGGGCGGCCGGAGTGTCCGTGTCGTCAGGGAGCAGCCCCAGTTCGGCATCGCGGGCGAACTCCACCTCGCGGCGCAGCAGCCGGAACCACATGAAGACGACGAAGCCGGCGAAGACGAACCACTCGCCGGTGTAGCCGAGGTTCTGGAACGCCTTGAGGTCCAGGCCCGTGTTGTCCGGGGCGGTCGGCGGCACCGCCTTCATTCCGGAGTCGGCCTTGTCGAGGGTGATCCACGCGTCGTACGGGGTGTACGGAACGAGGTTCACCAGCGACGCCGAACTGATCGCCGCCGTCTGTCCCGGGGGAAGCCCGCCGACCGCGCTGACCCCGTTCGAGCCGGGGCTCTCGGACGCCTGCAGAGCACCCGTGACGGTGACGTCGCCGACGGGTGCGGCCGGAGCCTTCGCCGGGTCGGCGGCACCGGGCAGCCAGCCCCGGACGACGGGCAGCGCCTTGCCGCCGTCGACCCGGAGGAGCGTCAGCACGTAGTACCCGCTCCGGCCGTCCAGTTCCCGGCCGGGTACGAGGAGCTGCTTGCCGTAGCGGCCCGTCGCGGTGGTCTGTCCGCCGGACGTCCGCGTGGTCACGGGCAGCATCTCGGCCAGTGGCCGGGCCGGGTCCGTCGTGGCCGTCGAGGCGGCCTCGTCCGCCGTGCGGTGGTCCCGCACCCGGTCCTCGAACCGCCCCAATTGCCACGACCCCATGAACACGCAGAAGGGGATGGCCAACAGCACGAAGACGTTGATCCCCCACCAGCGGGGCGTCAGCAGGAACCGGTACACGCCTTCCACGGTACGGGGCCGCCCGGCCGGGCTCGGCCGTGGGGCCCGCTCAGTAGCGCTCGGCCAGATGCTCCCGGCCCGCCGGAGGCTCGTACGGCTCGGGCCAGAAGTCGGTCACCGTGGCGATTCGGCCCTCCTCGTCCGCCGTGAAGAACGTGATCGCGTGCATCTCCTCCAGGCCCACCGTGAAATGGGTCCAGGTGACGGCCTGACCGGGCTCGGCCACGACGCGCTCGATCCGGGCGTGCCAGTCGCCCGGATACTCGCGGTTGAACTCGACGTACCGCTGCCTGCCGCTGATGCGCTCCCGCGTCTGCGGCAGCAGGTAGACGACGTCTTCGGCGAGCAGGTCCGCGAACGCTCCCCACTCCCGGGCGTCCGCGGCGGCCCAGTAACTCTCGACGGTCTTGCGCAGATCGGTCATGCGAAAAAGTCTGCACCTCGCCACTGACAACGGCCCTGACCTGCGCACATGTTCGACCGGCCGCGAAGTTGTCCACAGGCTGGGGACCTTGTCGGCGCGGGGACGGCCGGGCCAGGCACTATGGGGCCATGACTGAGAGCATCAGGTCCACCGAGCAGCAGCAGGCAGACATGCCCGACTGGGAGAAGCGCTTCCGGGCACCGCGGGTGTCGCTGCCGGACTGGGCCGAGGACGCCCCGCACCGCTCCCTGTTCGTCTCGAACGCGACGGGGACGTACGAGCTGTACGCGTGGGACCGCGCGACGGGAGAGCAGCGCCAGGTCACCCACCGGGCGAACGGCACGACGGACGGGTTGCTCTCGCCCGACGGCGAGTGGATCTGGTGGTTCGACGACAAGGACGGCGACGAGTTCGGCATCTGGCGGCGCCGCCCGTTCGACGCCGCCCTCGTCGAGGGAGGCGTCGACGAGCCGGCGGTCGCCGGTCTCGAACCCTCCTACTCGGCGGGCCTGGCCATCGGCCGTGACGGGCGTACGGCCGTGGTGGGCCGCTCGACGGACGACGACGGCTCGACGATCCACGTGGCCCGGACCGGCGAGACCCCGGTGGAGATCTACCGGCACCGCGAATCGGCCGGGGTCGGCGATCTGTCGCACGACGGTTCCCTGATCGCGATCGAGCACACCGAGCACGGTGACGCGATGCACTCGGCGCTCAAGGTGCTGCGCCCGGACGGCACGACGGTCGCCGAGCTCGACGACACCGAGGGCGGCACGGTCGAGCTGGGCCTGGAGGTGCTGGGCTTCGCCCCTGTCGACGGGGACAGCAGGCTGCTCATCGGGCATCAGCGGCGCGGTCGCTGGGAGCCCCTGGTGTGGGAGGTGACGACCGGCGAGCAGACGGACCTGGGCCTCGACCTCCCGGGCGACGTGGCCGCCGAGTGGTACCCGGACGGTTCGGCCCTCCTCATCGCGCACAGCTTCGAGGCGCGCAGCGACCTGTGGCGCTACGACCTCGCCTCACACGGGCTGACCGCCGTCGCGACCCCGCCCGGCACGGTCTCCGGGGCGACGGCACGTCCGGACGGGACGGTGGAGTACCTCTGGTCGTCGGCGGCCGAGCCGTCGGCCGTCCGCTCGACGACGGGCGGGATCGTCCTGGACCCGCCCGGCCGGAAGTCCCCGGGATCGGTCCCCGTGGAGGACGTCTGGGTCGAGGGACCGGGCGGCCGTATCCACGCCCTGATCCAGAAGCCGGCGGGCACCACCGGCCCGCTGCCCACCGTCTTCGACATCCACGGTGGCCCGACCTGGCACGACAGCGACTCGTTCGCGGCGGGCCCGGCGGCCTGGGTCGACCACGGCTACGCGGTGGTCCGGGTCAACTACCGCGGTTCCACCGGCTACGGCCGTGCCTGGACCGACGCGCTCAAGCACCGGGTCGGCCTCATCGAGCTGGAGGACATCGCGGCGGTCCGGGAGTGGGCGGTGGTCTCCGGCCTGGCCGACCCCGACCGTCTGATCCTCACCGGCGGCTCCTGGGGCGGCTATCTCACCCTCCTCGGCATCGGCACCCAGCCCGACGCGTGGGCCCTCGGCATCGCCGCCGTCCCGGTCGCCGACTACGTCACGGCGTACCACGACGAGATGGAAGCGCTGAAGGCCATGGACCGCACACTCCTCGGCGGCACGCCGGAAGAGGTCCCCGAGCGTTTCGAGGCGTCCTCCCCGCTGACCTACGTCGACGCGGTCAAGGTCCCCGTCTACATCTCGGCCGGTGTCAACGACCCCCGGTGCCCCATCCGCCAGATCGACAACTACGTCACCCGTCTCGCCGCCCGCGAAGCCGTCCACGAGGTCTACCGCTACGACGCGGGTCACGGCTCCCTGGTCGTCGACGAACGGATCAAGCAGGTCCGCCTGGAACTGGACTTCGCGGAAAGGCACTTGGGGAAGCAGTAGCCCGCAGCCCTTCCGGTCCCTTCCTTTCCGCTACCCCCTTCCCTTCCGGGAGGTTCCCTCGGCGGCGCCTGTGGCCGCCTGGGGACACCTCCCGGAGGGGAGCTCCTCGGAGGACTCCCCGGAGAGGTCGGTCATGTCCCGGCCCGCTGCCGGGGACGCCTGCCGAGCAGCTCCGCGAGACCCCGCCGAGTGGCGGCGAGCACCACGCGGTCCTCCGGCCGCAGGACATAGGTGGAGGGCAGGTCCCAGACCAGCCGGGGGCCACGCGGGGCGGACGCCGGCTCCGCCCGGCGTTCTCCGGGAGTCGCCGTGTCCAGCGCGAGCACCCGCCAGGAGCCCGCCCGGAACGCCTGCCCCACCGTGCGCCCCTCCAGCTGAGGATGCCCGCCCACGTCCACCGCGGCGAACAGCAGCACCCGCCGCTCGACGGGAATCGCCCCGAGGATCTGCCGTCCCATCATCGCCCCCGCGAACGCGGGCGCGGCCAGATGGGACACGCTGCGGCTCCGGGTGAGCGCGTCGGGGTGAGCGGCCCGCAGGGTGCGGTACACGGCCGTCGCGAAGTCGTCGTCGTACAGCCGCAGGACGACACGTAGATCGGGCCGCAGGGTCCGTGCGGACAGCACCGCCTCCAGGTTCATCGTGTCCGCGCTGGTCAACGCCAGCAGCGCGTGCGCCCGATGGATCTTGGCGGCCTCCAGCACACCTTCCTGGGTGACGTCCCCGAGCACCACGGGCACCCGCAGCCGCCGTGCCAGCGCCAGCCCACGCGCCTCGGGATCGGCCTCGACGCACACCACCGGGATGCGCAGCTCCCGCAGCCGGGCGAGCACCCGCGTACCGATCTTGCCGACGCCGAGCAGCACCACGTGCCCGGACAGCCCGCGCGGCGGCTTCCGCAGGGCGGTCCCGCTGCGGAAGGTGCCGAGCGCCTCCAGCACCGCGGCCAGCAGCACCGGCAGCAGCAGCAACCCGACCATGCCGGAACAGAGTTGGAGGATCTGCCGTCCGAGCGGCTCGCCGATGGCCGGGTTGTTGATGGCGAAGAGATCCAGCAGCGTCAGATACGTCGCCTGGAGTGCGGGCTCCCCGGTGACCAGCACCGATGCCACGGCGAGCCCGATCACGCATCCGACGAGTCCCGCGAACGACCAGCGCAGCCGTCGGGAGAGCAGGGAGCCGAACCAAGGGACGACCCCCCGCCCGGCGTTCAGTTCCGGGCCGGAGTACGACACGTTCTCCAGGACGACGATGCCGCGTCCGGTGGCGGCGGCCACCGCCCTTTCGTCGGGCAGGAGTTGAGGCCCCTGCGCGCCACTGCTCTCGGAACCGTCGGCGCCCGCCGGGTCGTTGGTCGTGGCGGACAGCAACGCCAGGGTGCACAGACCCGGATCGGCGACTTCGCCGGGTCCGGGCGGCGGCCGTTCCACCGCACGCAGCATCAGCCCGTCGGTCTGGACGACCTTGCTCGTACCGGCCACGGCGGTCGCGGCCAGCGCGGGTGCGGCGGTGTCGGCGTCGGAGAGCACGGTGGTGGAGGCGTCGTAGGCCGGGCCCGAGGCGGCCCCGGCGTTCGGTGACCCGCCGGCCGTGGTGGCGGCGGCCAGTGCCGAGGCCTGGTCGAGGAGTGCCTCGATGTGCTGCCCGAGACGCCGGTTGTAGAGCCGCAGAACCAGCCGGATCCGCGGGTTGAGCCGTCGGGCGGTGAGGGCGGCACGGATGTTGGTCTCGTCGTCGTCGTACACGAGCGCCAGCGCGGCGGCCTGTTCGACGCCCGCGTAGGCCAGAGCGCCCTCGGTGAGCTCGGCGGCCTCCACCACCCGCTCGGACCCGGGGGCCTCACCGGTCCGGCCACCGCCGCCGCCCGCGGTCCCGTCGTTCCCGCCCCCGCTCCCGACGGCGCCGCCGTTCCCGGAGGCCCGGTTCACCGCCGCGGACACCCGGTCGAACAGGGCCGTGGCCCGCGCCCGCCCGACGACCGGCGGCCGTACCCCGCCCTGCGCGGGCGGCACCACGAGCGTCACCCGCTCGCCGTACACCCCCCGCAACTCGGCGGCCAGCCGATGGGCCAGGGCATCGTCCCCGGCCACCACCATGTGCGCGGCGGCGTCACTCGACGCACTCTGAGACGGAAGATTCCCCACGAGGGAGAAGACTGCCGCACGGGTACGGGTGGTTCCAGTGCCCAGGAGTCTGCGGGAAGTCCGAGGTGGGTTGCGGGAGTTCTGCGCGCGCCGCTCCGGCACCGGGGCGGCCGGATGCCTGAGCGGTCCGTCCACCGGTCCCGGATGGAGGGGCGGAGGGCGAGCGGCTCTGGCCTTGCCGGGCACTCGACAGGGTCTCTCCGCTGCTCTCGGTTCGGGGCCCGAGCAGCGGGAGAGGCACCTGGTCGCGGGGGCACTCGCGTTCCTCGACGCCGGTCCGTGCGGCCGCACCGTGATCAGTGGGAGGCGGCTCTACTGGTACAGCCGCACGCCGCCGTTCGTCCCGAGGGCGTTGAGTTCCAGCATGCCGCCGTCCGGGGTGACGTACACCGTGCCGGAGACGAAGCTCCACTTGCCGTTCCCCACCGGCAGGCCCGCGACCGGGGTGGTGCGACCGGTGCGCGGGTCGATCGAGATGAGCTGCGGGGAGCCGGACGTGGTGACGGCGTAGACCTTGTCCTTCGCCCCGGACGCGGGGACGGCGAGCACCGCGGAGCGGAGGGTCCAGAGTTTGGCGCCGGTGGCGGTGTCGAAGCCGTCGATCACCGTGCTGCCGGCGGACGAGGCGGGGGCGACCAGGACGTTGCCGTAGAGCCGTACGGAGTGGTCGGCGCCGGAGTTGTTGCCGGTCGTCACCTCGTCGTCGCCCACGGCCAGTTTGCGGCCGGTCCCGGTGGCGTCGAAGACCCGCACGGAGTCCTGGCGCGCCGTGTGGACGGAGGCGACCAGCGGTGAGCCGGACAGGACGTGCGTCACATCCGAGTGGGCGCTTTCGGCCTTCCGCCAGATCACCTTTCCGGTCCTGCCGTCGTACGCGGTGAGGGTGAACCTGGTCTTCCGGTCGAGGCAGAAGTCGTCCACCAGCACGACGCCGCCGGTGCCCGAGTCGTAGGCGTTGCAGTAGTGGCCGCGGGCCTTGTAGCCCCATACGCGGCTGCCCGTGCGGACGTCCACACCGCCGAGGAACTTCTCGCTGACGACGGTGGCGACCTCGCCCTGCAGATAGGTCGCGGCGGTCGCCGGCGTGGGGTGCTTGGCGCTGGTCAGCGGCATGGACCAGAGGATCTTGCCGGTGGACGCCTTGACACCGGCCAGCCAGGTGCAGCTGCTGCCGTCCTTGCCGAAGGCGACCGTGCCGATGCCCTGGGCGCTGAGCGTCGGTGACATCGCGCAGGGAACGGTGCCGAGCTTGGCGGCGCCGGCGAAGGACTTGGCCCTCCACACCTGCTTGCCGTCGGTGAGGTCGTAGGCCCGCAGACCGCCTCGGCTGCCGGCCCGGACGAGCAGCTTGTCGGTGAGCCAGCTCCCGATCAACGCGTCGTCGGCGCGCGCGGGTATCTGCCACACCTGCGTCAGCTTCTTCGAGGCAACGGCGGCTGCGGCGTCGTCCTCCTGCTTGAGCATGACGGCGGCGGCCCCGCCGGCGGCGGCGAGGAGGGCAAGGACGAGCACGATCCTGCCCGTCCGCCTGCTCTTCTTGGCCCGCTTGCCGCCCGCGCCCTCGGGGGGCTGCTGCTGCGAGGCGACAGGCCCGGGGTCGCGCAGGCCCGCCCGGTCGAGGACGGTGGTCGCCGCCGACGGGTATCCGGAGTCCTGGTCCGCCGGTTCGCTGCCGCGCCGGATGTGCGGGGGTGTCCGGTGACCCGGCTCGCGCACGGCCTCGTGGGCGCCGGCGCCGGGCTCGGGGAACCGCAGCGGCATGGTGCCGTCCCACCGCGTGTCGGAGGAGCGGCCGTACGGCTCGGCCGACGACCGGCCGTCCCACGGCATGTCCGGCTCCGGCTGGTGCTGTTCCCGGTACGGCTGCGGGTCGGCGGCCGGCTGGCGGGGCCGGAAAGCCCAGCCGTAGTCCTCTTGCGGAGCCCCCTGGCCCGGCGACGATTCCGTCGTCATCTCCGTGATCTCCCCTGGTCGGGCATCCGCAAGCGCCAGCCGCAGTGATGCGCCATGATAAATGTCGTTCCTCACGGGCTTGCGCCCGGCTTCCCCTGCTTGCTCCGGATCAGCCTTTTTTGAACGAATGACCGAACTTGTTCCGGTTCGACTCCACCTGGAACGCGGCCAGCGCATCCATCGAGGTGTTGATCCGCCAGTCCATCAACTGGTCGCCGCCCGGCCAGTCCTTGCGCTGGTCGTACCAGACGAGCCCGATGACGCCGGCTTTCGCGGCGCCCTGGAACAGGTCACGGATGTGCGCACCCTTGCCCTCGCTCTGCGCGACCCCGGTTTCCGCGATCAGCACCGGCTTGCCCGAGAAACCCGAGATCTGGTGCAGGGTGGGCGTGAACAGGCTGGAGAAGGCGACGCCGTCGATCGGCCCGTAGTAGCCGATGAGGCCGACCCAGTCGACGTAGGCGTTGCCGGGGTAGTAGGGGCGCAGCTTGGCGGTCGTGCCCGAGTCGACCACGTGCGGGGTCCACACCCAGATCACGTTGGTGACGCCCTGCGCGGTGAAGATGTCGCGCACGTGCTTCCATGACGCGACGAAGTCGGCGGGCTTGGTGTGCTTGGGGCCCCAGGAGTTCCACGGGCCGTTCATCTCGCCGGCGAAGGAGAGGGCCAACGGCCCGTCGTAGGCGGCGATCTGACCCGCCAGCCGGCGGATGTAGGCGTCGTCCTTGCCCTTGGCGATGTCGGCGAGCGACATGTCGGAGGGCACCAGCGCCATCATGGGCAGTTGGCCGTGCTGCCACAGGAAGGCGTTGCCCTCCGCGTCGAAGTCGTCGCCCCAGGAGCTGTAGTACTCGCGGATGTCGGGGGCCCGTCCGGCCTCTTTGGCGAAGGCGGTGACGATGCCGTACTGCCAGGGCGTCTTGTCGTCGACGACGCCCAGCGCGCGACCGGACGGCCTGAGCATGGACGAGACCTGGAAGCGCGCGGCCGGGGCACCGGCCTTGACCGCCTTGGCGCCGCCCCCGCTTCCCGCACCGCCACAGGCATCCACCAGGAACGTTACGGCGACCATGAGGGCCGCGGCGATCGTCAGGCGGCTGCGGCGGCGGGATATGGCCATGCGGGGAGGTCCGTTCCTGCAGGGGAGCAAGCTGCTTCGCTGGAACTCTACGAGACCCGCGTGACATTCACCGAATCTTCATACTAACCTTGGTACAAGATCGGGGGTGGGTCGGATAATCTCCCTTTCCTCGCACATTGATCTTTTTCCGTACTACTGGCTAACTTTCCGGCAGTGTCGAGCTGGCAGTTGTAACACGATGAAGGAAGCTCGAGGCTGTCGATGACCAGTGCCTCCACGGAGGTGGAGACGGCTCCCGTCTTTGTGGACCAGTCCGGTCAGCGCGGCCGTCGCCTGCGCGGTCTCGGCTGGCTGCTGGGCATCATCTGCACCGGGTTCGTGGTGGCGATGGTCTCCGGCCTGGTCGGAACCCAGTCGCAGGCGCCCGGGCTCACCGTTCCCGGCACCGCGAACACCACGCCGCCCAGCCAGTACCTGAACGCGCCGCTACCCGCGGCTCCAGGCGTGGCCGAGCCCGGGAGCACCACCACCGCCCCGGCGACCACATCCGACGTCATCGCGTCGGTCACCGCCGCGCCGACGGCAGGTACCGCAGGTACCGCAGGTACGGCAGCGACGAACTCCGTATCCGGCGTCACCGCGTCAGTCACCGCTACCCCGGCGGCAGGTACGGCAGCGACGAGCTCCGTGTCCGGCGCCACCGCGTCAGTCACCGCTACCCCGGCGGCAGGTACGGCAGCGACAAGCTCCGTGTCCGGCGCCACCGCTCAGTAGCCAGACGCGATCGACCAGGAAGTCCATGTCCCGCACCCGTCACCAACGCCCCAGGCAGTCCATCGCGCGGCCGCGCCGACTCGCCGCACCTCCCCTGCGTTTCTTTCTGCCGGTGACCGTACTGGCGACCCTGCTGGCGCTGATGGTGCTCCGGGGCATGGCGAACAACGAGGTCTTCCACGACGAGCGCATCGCCATCTCGGTGGACAAGAGCACGGTGCCGAACAGCGTGCTGGAGGGCGGCCCGATCGTCGACGCGCGCGGCGCCAAGAACAGCAAGCCGGTCAACTACACGATCCCGGACAAGACCGTCGTCCTCTCCTTCGACGACGGACCGTCCCCGCAGTGGACGCCGAAGATCCTCAAGGTGCTGAAGGAGGAGGACGTCCGCGCCGACTTCTTCGTCACCGGCTCGATGGTCACCCGCAACCCGGCGCTGATCCGTCAGATCGTGGCCGACGGCCACGAGATCGGTCTGCACACCTTCACGCACCCCGACCTCGCGCTGCACTCCGGCTCCCGGCTCACCTGGGAGCTGGGCGAGACCCAGCTCGCGCTGGCCGGTGTCGCCGGCATCCACTCCAGCCTGTTCCGCCCGCCCTACTCCTCCACCGTGGACGCGCTGGACGACTGGTCGTGGCCGGTGACCCAGCAGGCCGGGTCGGAGGGGTACCTGACCACCTTCATCGACAAGGACACCGACGACTGGAAGCGCCCCGGCGTCGACTCCATCGTCAAGGCCGCCATGCCCGACCTCCCCGGCCAGGGCGAGATGATCCTGCTGCACGACGCGGGCGGCAACCGGTCGCAGACGCTGGCCGCGCTGCCGGTCATCATCGACAAGCTCAAGGCCCAGGGCTACACCTTCAAGACCACCGGCGAGGCGCTCGGCACCGGCTCCGCCAACACCAAGGTCGGCAACTACAGCCTGTGGGTCGGCAAGGCGTTCCTGTGGTGCACCACCTTCTCGGTGGGGCTGCTGCCGTGGCTGGTCGGCCTGCTCGCCGTCGTCGGTGTACTGGTCATGCTGCGCTTCGCGCTGATGCTGGTGCTCTCGGCCGTCCATGTGCGGCGCACCCGCAAGAAGGACTTCTCCTGGGGCGACGCGGTCACCGAACCGGTCACCGTGGTGGTACCCGCGTACAACGAGCAGGAGTGCATCACCAACACCCTGCTCTCCCTGGCGGCAAGCGACTACCCCATCGAGGTGATCGTGGTCGACGACGGGTCGACCGACGACACGTCCGCCATCGTGGAGGAGCTCGACCTGCCGATGGTGCGGCTCATCCGGCAGCCGAACAGCGGCAAGCCGACCGCCCTCAACACCGGTGTGGCCGCCGCCTCGTACGACCTGATCGTCATGATGGACGGCGACACGGTCTTCGAACCGTCCACCGTCCGCGAGCTGGTGCAGCCCTTCGGCGACCCGCGCGTCGGCGCGGTCGCCGGCAACGCCAAGGTCGGCAACCGCGACACGCTGATCGGCGCCTGGCAGCACATCGAGTACGTGATGGGCTTCAACCTCGACCGCCGGATGTACGACGTGCTCAACTGCATGCCGACCATCCCCGGCGCCGTGGGCGGCTTCCGCCGATCGGCGCTGGAGCAGGCGGGCGGGATGAGCGACGACACGCTCGCCGAGGACACCGACGTGACCATGGCCCTGCACCGGGCCGGCTGGCGGGTCGTCTACGCCGAGAACGCCAGGGCCTGGACCGAGGCGCCCGTCAGCATGAAGCAGTTGTGGTCGCAGCGGTACCGCTGGAGCTACGGCACCATGCAGGCGATGTGGAAGCACCGGCACTCGGTGCTGGAGCGCGGCGCGGCCGGCCACTTCGGCCGGGTGGGTCTGCCGTTCGTCGCCCTGTTCATGGTGGTCACCCCGCTGCTCGCACCCGCCATCGACATCGGCATGGTCTACGGCGTGGTCTTCGTCGACGCGTACCGGACCCTGGCCGCCTGGTTCGCGGTGATGACCCTGCAGGCCGTCTGCGCCTGGTGGTCCTTCCACCTCGACAAGGAGAAGGCGTGGCATCTGATCACGCTGCCGGCCCAGCAGGTGGTCTACCGGGTGCTCATGTACATGGTGCTGCTGCAGTCCACCATCACCGCGCTGACCGGGGGCCGGTTGCGCTGGCAGAAGCTGAAGCGCACCGGTGAGGTCGGGCTTGAGCACACAACGGGGGCAATGTCTTCATGAGTACCGCGGAACGAGGTGCCTTCGGCGCCCGGAACTCTTCCGAGACCATGGCCCTGCGGGTGATGGACCCTGCCGTGATTCCCACGCAGCGCGTCCCGCAGCACGACGACGCGGCCCCGGAACCCGCCCGCAAGCCCGGCCGTGACCGCTACCTCGACCTGCTGCGGGCGCTGGCCCTGGTCCGCGTGGTGGTCTACCACAACTTCAGCTGGAACTGGCTGCCGATCGTCTTCCCCTCCATGGGCGTCATGTTCGCGCTGGCCGGGTCGCTGATGGTGCGGTCCCTCAACCGGCCGGCACTGAGCGTCATCCGCGGCCGACTGCGCCGACTGCTGCCGCCGATGTGGCTGTTCGGCGCTGTCGTGGTGCCGCTGATGCTCCTGGAAGGCTGGAGGCCCGACGCCGGCCATCACCCCAACTGGTGGTGGGGCGACCTGGCGTACTGGATTCTGCCGTTCAGCGAGCCGCCGTTCGGGGCCACGCTGCACACCTTCGGCGGGCACCTGCCGAGCTCCTGGGCCGAACAGATCTGTGTGCCGCTGTGGTACCTGCGCGCCTACCTCTGGTACGTACTGCTGTCGCCGCTGATGCTCAAGGCGATGCGGAAGCTGCCCTGGGTCACCCTGCTGGTGCCGATCGCGCTCGCGGTCTTCATCAACTCCGGCCTGGTCGACCAGTCCGGTCGGCTGATGGAAGCCGCCACCGACTTCACCACCTTCGGCTCCTGCTGGCTGCTCGGCATGGCCCACCAGGAGGGGCTGCTCCGCAGGATCCCGCAGTACATCGTGCCGTCCATCGCACCGCTGGTGCTCATGTTCGGCTACTGGTGGCTCATGCAGTCACCGGTGGACAACCCGCGGATCGGGCACGACCTGGAAGCGGTACCGGTCGCCCAGGCCATCTGGTCCTTCGGCGCGGTGCTGCTGCTGCTCCACCTGAGCCCGTCCTGGGAGCAGTGGCCCAAACCGCTTGAGCGGTTCAACGGCGTGATCACCCTGCTCAACTCCCGTGCGGTCACCGTCTACCTGTGGCATTCCTTCGCACTGGTGCTGACCGAGCCGCTGATCGACCCGCTGTGGAGCAACAGCTTCTTCTACGAGCACGCGCAGTGGCTGCTGGCGAGCCAGTGGACCCCGCTGGTGATCGCCGTCCCGCTGATCTGCCTGGCGATCCTGCTCTTCGGCTGGATCGAGGACGTCGCCGCCAAGCGCCGCCCGCGCCTCTTCCCCTACCCCCGCCGCTCCAAGGGCCGCCGCCGCAGCCGCTAGAAGCGGCGGGAGATCGTGCGCCGGGGCGGGGGACAAGGCCCGGGCCGGAGAGAGATCAGCACGGTGACCCACCGGACGGTCTCGTCAGCGCGGACGCCCGGCGCGGACGCCCGGCGCGGGGGAGCGCGCCGCGTCCGCGTACTGCCTGGTGGGTGGTACGGCCATGCGGAGTACGCCCGTTGAACCCTGGTCGCCACGCTTCTCGTGGCCGCCGTCGGGTACCGGCCGCGCAGGACTGCGATCCCGCAACTGTGGGCCGCCCACCCGATCGCGGTGAGCATCACCGTGATGGGCCGCTCGCCCATCGCATCGCTGTCGCTGTAGTTGCCGCGTATGCCGCCGGACGAGACGTCGGGCGAACCATCCCCATCGGGGAACCCCCTGGTTGAAATAGGCGCCCATGGCAGGCCAGTTGACCACTCAAATGCCTGCTCATCCGCAGTGTCACGTTGAATCGGTCTGCCGCCACCTGGATACCCCTTCGAGCCAAGGGCGAGCCATCCGTCCCGCCGGCTCGCCGGAACCTTCCACGAGCCGCCAAGCGTGACGGTGGTGGTCTTCGCGTAGGAGACCGAGCCGCCGAAGGTCTCCTCGGCGGAAGCGACGATGATCGACTCGCTGATTTTTGCGGGGTCCGGCGTAGTCGTAGTTCCGGGCCGATCCGGGCTCCCAAGGGGGTCTGCCCCGCCACGCGGCAAGCCAGGTGCAGGAAGGTCCTCACCCGAGACAGCGCGACCAGCGGGCAGGATGGCCTCATGACGAAACTGTCCGTACGGTCGATCCGTCGTGCCTCCTCTGGTTCAGTGCTGTCGTTGTGGTCAAAGGACTCCGTGCTGTCTATCGGCTCAGTGGGATCGGTACTGTCCGTGGGGTCTGTCGGTTCGGCCTTGTCGGTCGGCTCGATCGGAAGTGCCCTGTCGGTCGGCTCGATCGGTTCCTCCCTGTCGCTGATCTCAACCGGGTCGTGGCTGAGTACAGGATCGTTGTTCTCCGCGCAGTCGCGGTGGTCGGTGCTGTCCTGGCGTTCCTCTCGCGGTTTCCTGGCCGCGGGAGCCGTAGGGGCGGCGACCGGAGGCGCCCTGTTGTTGGCCCAGATGCTGCACAAGGCCGAGAACGGCACCGAATAGCCTTGATCGGGTTGAGAGGATATTTCGCTCGGTGTTTCAGACCGGAACGAGTGCTTGATCCCGTGATGCAAGGTCGCGCCGGAGGATGACGGCCTCGCCGGCAAGGTGGCGGGTCATCAGGTCGGTCATCCCGGGGTGGGCCACGGCTTCGGACCGGGCGGGCAGGATCTCGTAGTCGCAGGCCGGGCGACGGTGATGCACGAGTGGGCCCAGGGCCTGCTCGATGGCCCAACGCCATGGAATGGCGACGAAATCCGCGCGTACCGGTCCGGACAACAAATGACCCCGGGTCCATGACCTAGGTTCGTGTTGGAGCGGGTGACGAGAATCAACTCGCGCTCTCAGCTTGGGAAGCTTGGGTCTTTCCTGGCGGTTGCTGGGCTGACCTGCCGTGGAGCGGCTACGCCAGGCAACTGCCCGACGCCCTGGTCTCCGTCGGTCCCCGTGGTTCCCCGCACCACCTGGCACGGTTCTGGCACGACCTCTTCGTCCCGGACCATGGACACGATGGTCCCTGAGGTCTGCCCGGCTGGTCGCACGGTCGGATGTGGCTGCTGACGGACGACTCGGGTCGCGACGGTCGCTGTACCTCGCCTGCTGTACGCCAGGAAGGGTTCTGCTTGGATCGGCCCATGATTTCTGTCGGCACCCCGGACGAGACGCGGGAGAAAGCGGAGCTTGCGGTCTGGTTCGGCGGAGCGTCCTTGGCGTTCTCGTTCTGCTGTCCGTTCTGGATACTGGTCAGCTTCGTCGCGCTGCCAATGGCGCTCGTTGGCCTGGTGCGGGCCTTTGTCGAGTACCGCGCATCAAAGGCGGGGCGAGCGAACAGGACGCGAGCCGTAGTGGGTGGCGGGTTGTCCCTCGTGGGGGCGGCAGCGGCGATCGCCTACATGATCTTTCTGGCCACCCATCCTGATCTTCCCGTCCAGGGGTAGCCGCCTCATGGTGGCCTGTTCGACGCGTATCAGGCGGACGAATAGACCCACCGCTTTAGGGGCGAGGTGCGCCAATTGCTGTTCTGACCTGCGAAGCACCTACGTCGGTGGACGCGGGATCAGCCACCCGCCGGCCACTGTCGTTCCCCGTGGCTCCCCGCTGGATCTGGCACGCGTGTGGCACGAGCCGGGGCCATGATCACGCGAGCTGCTGAGGAGTGGGGCACAGCGGCGCCCGTGCGGTGATGATGCTCGAATGAGAGAAGAGTCGCCCGTACCGTCGCCGGTCATCCTTGGCATAGACGATCTCCGGCCACTGCCTTGGACCACGCGGATCGCGCGCAGCAGCGGCGAAGGTGTCAAGCTCCTGCAAGAGCACCGCGACAGCTTGATCGATGAACTCTGGCTCGACCACGACCTCGGCGGCGACGACAGCATCCTGCCCGTGGTGACCCTCCTGGAAGAAGCAGCTTTCAACGGGCGGCCTTTCCGAATCGGCACGGTCTACGTGCACAGCGCCAACCCCATCGGCGCCGAGACCGTCGTCCGGTCGCTCAGGCGCTGGAACTACCAGGTCCGGCGGGCGACGGTCTAGGAATCCGCTTTGAAGTCTGGCTCCAATGGTGGCGTCACCGGTCGTCTTCTGGCGGCGGCTCATCGGCTGTCCGGTCCCGCAGGGCGAGAGGCAGGGGCAGCGGTCCGCCGGCGAGCCGGCGTCGGGCGGGACGCACGTGCGGTTGGTCGGGCACTCCGGTACCGCGGTGACCGAGGAGGTGTACCGGAAGCGGATCCGGCCTGTGATCCAGACCGGAGCGGTGGCCATGGACGGCATCTTCGGCTCCGACCGACGCGGGTCATAGGCACTCAGGAATCGGTAGCCACGCAGCAACGCCAGAGGGCCCTCACCAATTCGGTAAGGGCCCTCTGAACTGCGATTTAGCTGTCGGGGTGGCGGGATTTGAACCCACGACCTCTTCGTCCCGAACGCGATCAGGTCCCCTTGTGGCCTTGGTATGGAGCCGCTGACTTGCCTGCTTCCCTCTGCAACTGTCCATGACTGTCCGGGAGAGTCATGCGGTGACTGTTGCGTCTGGCCCCCTGTTTGGCCCCCGGCCCTGATATTGCCCGAAGGTCAAAGGGCAGGGCTCATGCCGTTCGCCAGCTCGTCTCAGTCGTCATCCTCATCGAAGTAGTCGTCATCATCGAAGTCGTAACCGTTCCTTGCGGCGTTGGCCCCGTCAAGGAGGCCGTGGGCGTAAGCCGCCGCGTTCGCCATACGTGCGGAGTTGTGTGTCGCGATGAGGGTGACGACGACTGCGCCCGCTGCGGTGACAGCCAAGCTGCCGGCCGCTACGGCAACCTGCTTCCAGGACGGCCCGGACCTGACCGGGCCAGCTTCGGCTTGAGCAGCCTCGCCAGCTACAGGACCGGAGCCATCGGACGCCATCTCATCACCGTTCTCCGGGACCTTGCTCATCAGGCTGCACCTTCCAACTGCCCTGGCAGCCAAGCCGATACGGCTGCTTTCCACTCGTTCACCCCCGCATTCTGGGGCATTCGACCCGTGGGGCACCACCTGATTCGGTCAAGTCGATCCAGCCTGTCACCAGACACTGGGGTGGAACTTGCCCTTTCGTGCGGACGGCTGGCACTCCCAGGGCTCCAGAGACCTCTTGGCCATCCTCGGCCCGGCCCCGTCGCAACCCCCTCCAACCACACTCCGGCCTTCCGGCGACGCATGAACGGCCGCACACTCCGGGCCTGGCAGGCCAGCAGGACGCCCGCCACTCCCGCCGACATGGCGCTTCAGCCGATCCGGATGGGCTGCTCTGACTCGTAACCCCAGGGCTCTCCTGGCCCTCGTACGGAAAGCCTGGATGGCTGCTTGGCGCCGCCGGGCCGCGTCGACATTGTGGTTCAGGACCATGGCATCTCCCGCGTCACGTAGCTACAGCCTGCCTGTGCGGGAGCGGGACCCGCTTTCGGCGTTACGGCGGCCGCACCTAACTCACAGAATCCATCATCTGACCTGGGCGAATGCTTAGGGCCCGATACAGTAACCGTGACGACAGGGCGACCGGTTCGTCAGTTGAGTGCGAAAGTAGAGAGGACCCGATGGGCAACAAGCGAGGTGTCGCACGTCGCCGTAGTCCGTGGCCGCCCGAAGCAGTCTTGGACAAACCTGACCCTCTGGGCGATCAATCGCTCTTCGGCCACTCCGTGATCAGCCCCCTTCGCTACCCGGGTGCCAAGCGCCAACTGGTGCCAGTCATAGAAGGTCTCATCGTCGCCAACATTCCGCCGCCGCGCCTACTGGTTGAGCCGTTCTGCGGAGGCGCGACGACGACGCTGAGACTGCTCGGTGCGGGAGTGGCCGAGCACGGGATCCTTGCCGACGTCGATCCACTGGTTGCCGCCTTCTGGAAGACAGCCGCATTCGACTCTTCCTGGCTGATCTCATCCATGCAGGAGCTGGAGATAACCGTCGAAGCGTGGGACCGATGGCGCGCGGCCAAGCCACGCGGCAGGCGTGACCGGGCACTGAAGTGCCTTTTCCTCAATCGCACGACGTTCTCAGGGATCCTCCATGGACGAGCAGGACCGATCGGTGGGCGTGCCCAGGAATCCAAGTACAAGATCGACTGTCGATTCGGGATGCAGGGCCTCACCAGGCGCATCAACGGCGTAGCCGAACTAGCCTCGACCGGCCGACTCTTGGACGTCTGGCAAGCAGACTGGCAGACGGCCCTGAAGAGGGTTTCAGAGCGGTACGGGTTTCTTGCGGACGACGAAGTGGTCGTCTACCTGGACCCGCCGTACGTCGACAAGGCCCAGTGGCTGTACGAGTGGTCCTTCGACAGCAACGAGCACGGGGCCCTGGCTTCGGCCCTATTGAAGGACGTCAAGTATCGCTGGCTCCTGTCGTACGACGACCACGGAGCCGTACGTGACCTGTACTGCGAGCGCTCCGGACAGACGACACTGCACGTTTCGCACCGGTACACGGCTGCCGGATCCGAAAAACGCACGGTCAAGGACGAGCTGCTCGTGACCAACCTCCCAGTGATCCCCGCTTCGGATCGCTACCGGGAGCTAGATCACCAAAGTCCCACGAACCAACCCCAGTTGGACTAGCCTCAAGCCGTTGTCAGTGGCGTCCGGTATGAAGTCTCCCGGAAGCTAATGTGGCGCCGCGCTGGCGCCCGGTCACTCCTGCGCCAGCGTGGTCCTGCAGTCGTGAGCGGGCAGAACCCGGTTACTGGGGAGGGCACATGAAGAGGCTGTCGGGCATCGCAGGAGCGGCCACGGCCGGCGGGAGTCCGCTGACGACACTGCTCAACGACGCCAAGAGGCTCGGCGGGATCTACCACCTTGACTACGACAAGGCGATCGTCATCACTGACGACTTCATCAAGCGAGAAGCCGGGGGTGTGCCGCGCAACGGCTTCCTGCTGGCCGCGGCTACGGTCCCGACCAAGGAGACGAACGCCCCCCTCGATGAAGACGAAATCATCCTTCTCCGTGTTCGTGGTACTGCAGCACTTCCCAATGAGAGCGAACTGATTGCAACGCGGCTCGCTGCCATGCGTACAGCCGACGTCCGTGATCAGAGGCCTGAGGCTGTGATCGACAATCTGACCAACGGGCAAATTGAGATGTCTGCTTTCGATTGCGAGGTCTTGGGGACCTTCTACGCGGACACCGTGGCCAGACAGCCTTACGTTCAGTGGGGTGCCGACATCGATAATGTCTATTCCGGTGCGCGCTACTTCGTCTATCTTCCGTCCGCGGAAGTACTGTCGTTCATTGCCTCCTATCCTGAAAAGACGGCAGATGAGATCGAGAGTCAGGAAGAGCCGAATCTCATTGACGTCGGCGTCGTTCGGTTCGCTTCCACGCGCCGACGTGCCGTTGAAGCAAAGATGGACAGCGTCCCTGTCAAAGTTCGTGTAACCGACTTCATCTCGCGAAAGACTGCCGTGCTCGGCATGACGCGCGTGGGTAAATCGAACACCAACAAAACCATCGTCACCTCGGTCTTTGAGCATGCAGCGCTCACTAAGACGAACATCGGGCAACTCATCTTTGACCCGCAAGGCGAGTACGCGAACGTCAACCCACAGGACAAAACGGGACTGCGCCTCCTGGGGACCGGAAGCGATCGGGTTCACATCTACAAGATGAACCCCAAATATGGCGATAATCAGGAATTTCCGCTCGCAATCAACTTCCACGACACCAACGAATTCGCCATGGTGTGGGAAATGATTGGCAATGCCCTCGCGGAAATGAACGCCTCCTACGCGAATGCCTTCAAGACGGCTCGGTTGTTGGAGCCCAGTCGGGATGAGTACCCGACGGGCCAGGCTGGCGATCGCGAGTACTACGACGTCATTGGCGATGTCCAGCGGGGCAGACTGGCCTTCTATGCCCTCCTGGCCAAGGCGAACTTCGCCGGATCGGCAACAGGCTTCTCAATCCGCTTCAAGATGGACAAAGATACGCGAGCGGCGTTCGAGGCAGACCGTCCCGGCGTAATCGAGCTGGCAAATCCCAGGCAAGGGATCTGCGCTGTCAAATCGCCAGCCGCCGCGCGAATGGTCGTAGCATGGCTCTCGGAGCGGATTGCGGAGAATCTGAGCGGAAGCGTCCCCCCGAAATATCAGTCTGTCAATGCAGCGACATGGCAGAGCTGCGAGCCGTTCATGTCGGTGCTCACAGTTTTCGATGCCACCGTAGGAAGCGCCGTACTCAATCGCATCAAGACGCTCGTCGACTTCCATGACCCCACGAGCCGCGGCGACCTCGCAGAAAAGGTTTGGGACGACCTTGTAGCAGGAAGGCTCGTGATCATCGATCTCTCCATCGGGAGTGACGAGGTCACGAAGATTCTCTCTGAGCGATTGGTGTTCCGACTCATCGACCGCGCGAACCAGCGATTCAGGGCGAATCTCGACAACGTGCCCATCCAGATCGTGGTTGAAGAGGCTCACAACCTCTTCGACCGCAGCAAGTCGGGAAAGTCCACGGTAAAGGACGACCCCTGGGTTCGTCTCGCCAAGGAAGCCGCAAAATATGGCATGGGACTGGTGTATGCCACGCAGGAAGTAACTAGCGTCGACAAGCGAATCCTGTCGAATACCTCGAACTGGATCGTTGCCCACTTGAACTCGGACAACGAAACACGCGAGCTTTCGCACTACTACGACTTCGCAGTGTTCGCCGAGGGGCTTCGGAAGGTGGAGGACCGAGGATACGCCCGAATGAAGACATTTTCGGGCAAGTACATCGTACCCGTTCAGATCGCGAAATTCGACCACGCCATGATTAATCGCGCTCGCGAGGCAGCCGGCCTGCCTCCGGTCAATCTCTGAGGTGAACCGTGCCCTACCCCGACGAACGCGCCTCAAGAATTGGCCACGTACAGACAGCGCTTAGTCCTGCAATTCTCGAAGCGATGGAGCGTTGGAACACGCCCGCCCTTGAGGTGGGTGATCCGTCTCATGTAACGGACAGGGTCACCTCTCTCGAAGAAATCCAAAAGGATCAGCGCCCCGACCCCACGTTCGCCATTGCCTTTGATGGATCGAATCAGGAGGTCGAAGCGCGACCCGGATATCCTTCTGTTCGTGTTGGCTACGTTCAGATCGCGGGAGTATACGTCGACATCCCCAGGTTCCTCAATGCAAATCGTTCCGGTCTGGTGGATGCTCGTGAACTTGAGCGTGCACAGATAACGCAGACAGTAAACAGCGTCCTCCCTGGATCGAATGTGTTCCTGAAAGGAATCACTGGCCGGGACACATGGCGCGCAGAATTTGATCGGAGTTTCGTCGAGTCAGAGATCGATGACTTCGGCGATCCGTTCAGTCTCACCGATGCGCTCATGACCATCCATGGAGGGCCAGGATCCCCGGCCTCATCCCTCACTTTGAGCAAGTGCCCCACGTGCAAGGCGCCCAATCAAACCGTCACGGCTTTGGGTGGCACGTGCGCCGCTCCGTCCTGCTTGACGAAGCTGTACGCCACGGACGTCATGCGCGGCTACGAAGAATTCACCGACGATGGCGAAAACCTTCTGACGCTCACGCGCGCCATGAACATGGCTGAGCGGCTGTTGCTCGTCTCATACATCGACGGCTTTTACCGAGAAGAATCGCGAAACCTGTCTCAGGGCATCTTTATTACCGACGGCCCTCTGGCGGTTTACGGACCTGCTGCGCCCATGAAGTCCCAATTCCTGGAATATTGGAGCCAGCTGTGCGCCGCGCTGGAAACGCGTAACATCGCTCCTCCTCTGTTGGTCGGAATCGAAAAATCGGGCCGTTTTGTGGATCACGCCCGCGCCATTCAAAGTCACATCCCGAATGGGCATGTGATGATGCTTGACACGCCTTATGTCAATCAGTACGTGGTAAATCAAGAACTGGACCATTACTACGGCAGGGATGAGTTCTACGGACGCCGCTTCATTTACAAGACAAGCACGGGTGAAGTTCTGGTCGTGACTGTCCCCCGCGTTCCCGGTGGGCGCCCGTACGAGAAGCCGCAACGGGACGGTAATGGTGGATTCATCCCAGTGCCTTCCGAGCAGTACGCAAGCTATCCGACGCTCAGGGCCACTCTTGAGGTGCTGGATCGAATGCAGACTCGTCTGTACCCCAACGCCGTCATTCCCATCGCGCTCGCCCATTCAGCTTCATCGCTGCCACTGGGCACGGGGCGTAGCGTGTTGACGCTGCTCGCCCAAAAGGGTCTCAAGATGCCACAAGACAGCATCGGGCTAAGCCAATTCAAGCCCCCGAGGTACGGGCACAGGGGACGGTAGCCAGTTCCATTGTGAACGTCGCAGGATGCTAGAAAAGTGGCGCCTGAGTCTGCCAGAGTCGGTTACGAAAGCAGAAACCCAGGCTTTTCCCTTCCCAGCTCTTGCAGGTGGTTCAGGTAGCCCTGTGCGGCCGGTTCGGTGTTGTAGCGCTGCCTCATGACGGCCGCGAGTTCTCGACTAGTCATGATCAGGGACGGGACGGATTGACGCTCGCCGTGTAGAGCGCGCTCGCCGTGGATGAGGGCTTGTTCGAGGTCGCCCTCTCGCGCCGCGGTGACCCCCAGAGTCACCCGCGCTTCGGCATTCCGCATAGGTGACCGCTCCGTGCCGTCAAAGTCTGTTCCTGCACGCAGGACCTCTTCAGCGAGCGTTCGCGCAAGTCGGTCTTCCCCAACGAGCCGGTAGCAGTCCATCGCGTAGAAGTCGAACTTCGCGGGGTCGACAACAAAATGGTTGTCCAGGTTCTCGGGATACGGCATCCCTTCCAGCAGCCGGCGTCCCTTGTCGAGAGCCACTTCAACCTGCCGGCGATCCCCGAGTCGCGCCCACGCCTTGGCTTCTTGGCCGGCAAGCTGCACGGCGACGCCGTGGTGTGCTGCCGTCTCGGCTCCGGCTTGTGCTGCCGCGATGACCCCGCGGTAGTCGCCGGTCGTGAGCGCGAACCATGCCCGCATCTCGTGCGCCCATCCGGCAATCTCTGGATGGTCGGCTTCGGTCGCGAGCGAGAGGGCCGCCCGCCGCGTCGACTCGGCAGCGTGACGGTCTCCCATGTCGTACTCGACGCAGCCGACCAGGAGAGCGAGCCAGCCGGACAGCGCGAGTACCTCGCGGTGCTGGGCAAGCGTGAGGCTCTTTGCGTGGAGTTCGACGACACGGCGCAGCCACTGGCGCCCCTCGATGATGAGCTGCCCGCTCGGCATGTACGGGTATTCCGAGCACAGTCGATCGGTCGTGATCCGCAGGGCATCAAGCGTGGCGCCATCGACGTCCGACCGGTTGAGACGGCTCACGATCTCCAGCGTCTCCATGCCGCTCGCCGCCAAGATTTCCCGGTCTCCGTCGCGCCGCGTGGGCGCCGGGAAGAGCGCGTGCGTCACGGTGCCGAACGTGGCCGCGATGATCGGTTGGTAGAAGTCGTTCGGTGCCTGGCCGGACTCCCAACGCTTCCACTGGCGAATCATGCTCTCGTCCGCGGGCAGCTCCGTGGGAGCGTGCGCTCGGAGGGCCCTGACTGCGTCACGTTGCGACCAGTCGCGCGCCATCCGCTCAGCCGCGATACGCCGCGCCCATGCGGGCCTGTCGTCGGTCATGCGCCCTCCTCCGAGTGCCTGATCTGAGTCTCGCGCGTGAGCCGGGGGGACAGGGAAGGTGACAGGCGGGTGTCACCGGACATGTCCCCTCCCCTCCTCTGCCGTCCCCTGGCTGTCACTTACCTCTCAACTCCCGTTCCCCGCATGCTGGTTGCAGATCACGCACCACCCGGCGCGGAGCGACTTTCGAGCGCTTCGAGCCTGCCGCGAAGTTCCGAGACTTGGGAGGTGAGATGTTCGAGCTGGCGCAGAACTTCGGGGAGGGCGACCGCGTTGGCTTCGCCTGCTTCGGTGGTTTGCTGCGGATCGCGGGCGTAGCTGCCGCGGGACGTGGTCAGGATGAGCCCATCCTCGCGGAGGATCGCAAGGGCTCGCTGCACCGTCATCCCCGAGATTTTGAAGCGCGTGGCCAGGTCTCGTACGGAGCCCACATGGGCTCCCGGCTTGATGTCACCGCGCAGGATCTCTTGCCGCAGGATGTCGGCCGCCTGCTCGGACTCCGGTCTGGGGTCGTCTTTCGAGATTTCAGCGCTCATCACGGCATCGAGCGTACCCACCCCTAGCACGACCTAGCACGAATCTACGCAGCCCTCTTGCGTCATGGTACGTGCTAGTACATGCTGTTACGTATTAGCCCGGTGAATCCGTAACGGGTTCGGCGGCTGCTTTTTAGGTGCTTGACCTGCAAGAAAGGGCCCCTCTTGGGGCCATGAGCCTCCGTCTAGCGGGGGCGAGGGACCCGGGGCCCTTGGCATCCCGGAGGGCTTAGACCGAAAGGTCACGTCTCCATACGCCTGCAACGGGAGCCCGTGTTCCCGAAGGAGACAGAGCATCACTTCACCTCACGTCGTCATCACCTTCCGATGCGGTGACCTATCCGCGACACGTCAGGAGTCCGCATGTCCGACAAGAAGTCGCAGCAGTCGTCCGACCTGACCACCCCGGAGAACGTCCAGAAGGGCCAGCAGGTCTACGCCCGCATCGTGGCCGGCAAGTGCAAGGACGTCGCGGCGGAGCTGAAGGCCACCTATGGCCACACCGGCGACCGCAAGAGCAACTGACACCCACCCCACGAAACGGCGCGCGGCTCCGGTGCTGGAACACCGGAGCCGCTTTCGGGCCGTACCACCTGCAAGGGAGACCACGACCCAATGAACGAGATTACTGTTCAGGACGCCGTCACGGCGTTCGCCGACTGGATGGAACCGACGGACGCGGAGCTGTCCGCGATCGAAGCCGAGATGCCGCTGATCCTGGCGGACGTCGACCTGGTCGACGCGCAGATCACGGCCATGGACCACGCCCTGAACGACGTCGACGTCCGCCGGGTGCGCCGGGCGCTGGCTCGGGTGCTCGCGGAGCGGGCCAAGCTGACCAACCGCACGGCTGGCACGTCCCTGGCGGGGGGTGCGGCATGAGCACGATCCTCACGCTGGACGCCCTGGCGGCGCCGCTGCGGGCGCTGCGGCTGCTGGCGGTCGACTTCCCCGACCTGCCGGCCCCGGTGGTTCACGTGACCGCCATTTATCCGGATCAGGTGGCCCTGTCACTGCACGACGACGGATTCGCCGCGTTCGAGGCGTGGCGGGCGGCGCTCGGTATCGCCCCGGACGCGGTCGACTTCCACGTGCAGTGCAACAGCCGTACCGGCGTGCTGAACGCGCACACGAGGTACGGCGGTGCGGACATCGAGCTGACCGGCTACACGCAGGTTCCCGACGGCGCGCGGCTGTCCGGTGCGGGGGTGGCGTGATGGCCCGCCCGACCGCTTTACCCGCCGTCGCGGTGACGGCGGTGTCCCTGGTTCTCACCCTGGCCGTGGTCGTGATGTGGCTGGGTTCGGCGATGCCGTGGCCGGTCGCGCTGGTGGTCGGTCTGGGCATCGACGGGGGCTGGCTGGCCACCCTCGCCTACGAACGGCGCCTCGCCGCGCAGGGCGACCATTCCGACGCCGTGACCGGGGTCGGCTGGTCGTTCGGTCTGCTCGCCACCGGTGTCCTGATCGCCCACGCGCTGACCGCCGAGGCGGACACGGGCGCGTGGCTGGCGGTGGCGTGGCTGCCGCTCGCGGCGAAGGCACTGTGGCTGGTGCACGGGTTGTGGGAGCGGACCGCCCTCACCCCGGCTGCGCTGACCGCCATCACCGGTATCCAGCAGGAAGCACGCGACGAGGCGGCCGTGGCGCGTGCCCGGCTGCGGGCGGAAGCCACGACGGAGGAGACCCGGCTGACGGCCGTGACGCAGGCCGGCGCGCGCGTCGCCCGCGTCCAGGCCACCACCGCCAAACGACTGTCCGATGCATGGTCGACGCTGGAAGCGGCCCGGTCCGGCGAGGACACGGGCAGGGCACTGACCAGCGTGACGACCCGCGTCACGCCCGACGTCACACCCCGCTGGGAACTCCCCATCTGGGGACCGACCGAGCCGCTGACCGCCCTGGAATCCGGGCCCGCGCTCACCGACGCCGAACTTGACGCGGTCGTTGAAGAGATCCGCACCAGCCGCGTTCCCGCACTCTCCTACCGCGAGATGGCGACCCGCTTCCGCGCGGCCGGCCACTCCGCATCCGAGGTCCGCCTCCGGGCTGCATGGAAGCGGGTGGCGGCATGAACATCCTCGCCGCACTCTTACCGGCCCTGCCGCCCGTCCTCGGCTGGGCGGTCCACGCCCGGTGGCTGCACGGCCGGCTCACCACGGCCCGCCACGACCCGCTCACCGGACTGTGGACACGGGACGCATTCACCCGCCGGGCCCGCCGACTGCTGAGCGACCCGCGCGCGGTCGTGGTGCTGGCCGACGTCGACAAGTTCAAGCACATCAACGACACCTACGGGCACCTGGTCGGGGACGCGCTGTTGAAGGCGACCGCCGACCGTCTTGCCCACCACGTCGGTGCGTCCGGGGTCGCCGGACGGCTCGGGGGCGATGAGTTCGCCGCCGTGCTCATCGACGACCACGGCACCCCCGGGGACCTGCTCGCCGTGCTGCACCGTGTGCTCGCCCGGCCGGTCGACGGCCAGGATCGGAGCGTCCGCACCACGGTCTCGCTCGGCTGGGTGCGCGCCGCGGACTTCCCCGCCGATGACCTGTCCGGACTGCTGAGGCGGGCGGATGAGGCCATGTACGCGGCCAAGCAGGGCCGTGCCGGAACCCGACGTGCGGGACTGGGCCGACTGTTCGCCACCGTCGCCGGACGCCGCGCCGGCCGAACCGGCACCCGCACGGACGCCCCGATCGTCGGAATGGCGGCCTGATGTCTGGGTCGTTCGGCAAGTGCTACGACCCGACCGGCGCCCAGTTCGGCATCCCCACCTACCCGTGGCGCTACGCCCCTGACGGGCTCGCCACACGCCGCCAACTGCGTGCCCGCGGGCTGCGTCCGGGTGGTCAGTCGATAGCGGCGCAGCTCATGCGCCCGCGCCACCGGCGCGGTCCGCTGGTCGCCTACCTCTACCGCGTCGACTGCGCCAAGCCGGTCCGTCCGATGACGCCGGGCAAGCGCGCTGCGCTCGCCAACGCGATGCGGGCGCGCCGTACCTGCCCGGCCTGCGCCCTGGACGCCGGATACGTCATCCCGGCCTCACTCGGGGTGTGCGTGCCGTGCGCCTACCCCGAGGAACAGCGCGCTGCCTGAACTTCCCTGCACCACGATCCGGCGGGGTCCGTCCGCCCACCTCCTACAGCGACGGCCGGACCCCGCCTTTCCTCCCTTGGAAGGACTTTCAGTGAAGCACCCCGACGACGAGAACGAACTCTTCAACCGACTCGAAGCCGACCTGGCCGCCGACTCCGGGGGAGAGGTGGTCGACCTCGACAAGGCTCGATCCGCCCGGTCGGAGTCGCCCGACTCCGACCCGACCGAGTCGGTCGACGACACGGTGTATGTGACCGACTCGCAGGGCAGGGGAGACCTCGACCCGTTCCGCGCCGCATCGGGCGATCCGACCGCTCGCATCACGGTCGACCAAGCCGTGAAGGCGACCGGTCCGGGCTATCTCGGTCGGCTGCAAGGCGCCCGCCGACGGTCGGTCGTACCGGTCTGGCTCAAGTCCCTCGCGGAGCTGAAGACCGCGAGTGGATGGGTGGCCCGCCACTACGCCCACTCACTCGGCTATCACGCGCTCCGCTCCCCGGTCTACGCCGGCCGTCTCGCCTTCCAGGCGCCGACGGGCGCGGCCCGGTTCGTCGGGGGAGCGATGCGGTGGGTGGCCGACCGTGAGGGCGAGCCGGTCCGGCTCGCCGCGGTCCGGCGTGAGGACGCCGCGGAGTACCTGAAGCTGTCGCGGCAGCGCGACGGACGGGTCCGACTGCGGACCCTGGTCGCGGTGCTGGCCATGTTCGTCGGGCTCGGCTCCGCGCTCGCCCTCTACGTCCTCGCCCCCGACTGGCTTCAGGCCGTCTCGGTCGGCGCGGTCGTGATGGCGCTCGGGGGCGCCGGCCGCCGTGCCGATGCTCCGGTCGTCCACAGGGCTGTGGAACTTCCGAACGCACCCAAGCTCACCAGCGACATCGTGCTGCGGGCGCTCGGCGCGCTCGGTATCCCGGCGATCAATCAGGCGCAGGGCAAGGGCCGGGACGGGTTCGCGTTCACCGCGCCGATCACCCGCGACGGGCCCGGCTGGCGAGCCGAGGGCGACCTGCCGTACGGCGTGACGGTCACCGACGTGATGGACCGCCGCGAACGCCTCGCCTCCGGGCTGCGCCGTCCGCTGGGCTGCGTGTGGCCCGAGGCGGTGCCCGATGAGCACACCGGGCGTCTGGTGTTGTGGGTGGGCGATCAGGACATGTCCAAGACCGTGGCGCCCGCGTGGCCGCTGGCCAAGACGGGCTCAGTGGACCTGTTCAAGCCCGCTGCGTTCGCCACCGACCAGCGCGGACGCTGGGTCGAGGTCACCCTCATGTACATCGCCGGAGTCATCGGCGCGATCCCGCGCATGGGCAAGACCTTCCTGCTGCGCCTGCTCCTGCTACTCGCCGCACTGGACCCGCGCGCCGAAGTGCACAGCTACGACATGAAGGGCACCGGCGACCTCGACCCGGTCGGCGACGCAGTGTCCTACCGCCACCGGGCCGGAGAGGACGAGGAGGACTTCGAGTACGCGCTGGCCGACATGCGCGAGGTCCGCGGCGAGCTGCGCCGGCGCGCGAAGGTGATCCGCTCCCTTCCCCGGGACATCTGCCCGGAGTCCAAGGTCACCTCCGAGCTGGCGGACAAACCGTCGCTCGGTCTGCACCCGATCGTGATCGGGGTGGACGAGTGCCAGAAGTGGTTCGAACACCCCAAGTACGGGGCGGAGTTCGAGGAGATCTGCACCGACCTGGTCAAGCGCGGCCCCGCCACCGGGATCGTGCTGCTGCTCGCCACCCAGCGCCCGGACGCCAAGTCGCTGCCGACCGGGATCAGCGCGAACGCGTCGGCCCGCTGGTGCCTGAAGGTGATGGGCCAGCTGGAGAACGACATGGTGCTCGGCACGTCCTCGTACAAGCGCGGGGTGCGGGCCACGATGTTCGCCTGGGCCGACAAAGGCATCTGCTACTTCGTCGGTGAGGGCTCGGACGCCCGCATCGTGCGCTCCGTGAACGTCAACTCGGTGCTCGCCGAGACCATAGCCCTGCGCGCCCGCGCACTGCGCGAGAAGGCGGGCACGCTCGCCGGACACGCCCTCGGACAGGAACCGCCGGTCAGTGAGTCGGCGGGATACGACCTGCTCGCCGACATCCTCGCCGTCGTCCCCGCCGAGGAGACCAAGGTGTGGTCCGAGACCGTCGTCGCCCGGCTCGCCGAGCTGCGGCCGGACGTCTACGACGGATGGGACCCCGAAGGACTCGCCGCGGCGCTGAAGCCGCACGGCGTGTCCACGATCCAGGTGGGGCGCCGGGTGGACGGCAAGGTCGTCAACCGGCGCGGCATCGACCGCTCCCACATCACCACCGCGATTGCGGAGCGTGATGGAAAGCGGGATGCGGGCTGAGAGTCCGGGGCCGCTAGCGCTAGCGGCACACCCCGCTAACGTTAGCGGCCCCGCTAGCGCCCCAAACCTGCTGTGATCAGGTCGCTAGCGGATAGCGGCCCACCTGCGGAAACCCTCGAAAACCGCCTGGAAGGGCCCGCCATGCCCCCTGCCCTGCTCGCTATCACCCTCCTGTTCGGCGTCACGTTCTGTTACGTCGCTGTGTGCGCCGGCTCGCCGTTCGGCAACTGCCGCAAGTGCCGCGGCATGGGCCACGCGCTGAAGACCGACCGCAAGGGACGCCTCAAGCGCGGCAAGGACTGCCGCCGCTGCAAGGCCACCGGCAAACGCATCCGCGCCGGCCGCTGGCTCTACAACCGCTGGGCCCGCATCTACCGCGCCGGCACCGCCGACTGACCCCGGAAGGCACCCGATGATCCTCAACATCTCCGCCGTGCTGCTGTTCGGCGCCGCATCCGCCCTCGCCGTCAAGACCCGCTCCGCCGGCGGCGGCTCCGCCCTGGTCCTGTTCCTGTTCGGCTTCTTCGTCGCCGGGACCGGCGCCTACGAGCCCATCCACAACCTCGTGCAGGCATCCGCCGACGCCCTGTCCGCCCTCGGCAACTGAAGGAGACCCGCCGTGAACGAACACGCCCCCGCCCTGCGGCCGGACCTCCCGGCCGCCCCGGCGTACGACCCGGCATCCCTGACCCTCTACACGCCCGCCCCGGCCGCCGGGGAACTGGCCGCCGAACGCGGACCTGTGGTGTGGGTGCCCGACGCCTACGGGCGCATGGTCCCCATGGCCAAGCACCTTGCCCCCGCCCCGATGATCCGCCCCGAACCGCGCGACCTGACCCCGCTCCCGCTTCTGGACCCGGTCGCACAGCGGTTCTTGGGTGCCGGGCTCGGGGGCGGCGCCCTCGCGGCCGGCGTCGGTTACGGCGTGGGCGAGGTCGTCAACGCCGCCGCCGGACTCGGCACCGGCACCGTCATGTGGATCGCGCTCGCGCTCCTCGCCTGGCGCACCCCGATCCGCTCCATCAGCGGCGGGCGCGGCAGCACGGTCAACATCCGCAAGGCCGTCATCAAGCGCAACCACTTCCACGGCTGAACCCCCGGAGAGGACACCCGTGTTCGAGATCCGAGTCATCTGCGCCCCGCAGGACACCGAGCGTGTCGTCGCCGCACTCGACGGCACGTTCACGACCGGCACCGTGACCGTCTACCCCACCCGTGACGGCCAGCGGAACCGCCTCTACATCAGGGCCGACCACCTGCCCACCGCAGACGCGCAGACAGACACAGCGCACTGGCCCACACCGGAAACCGCGTACGACACCGCCCCCAGCATGGTCCGCGAGATCGGATGGACCGCACGCACAGCCCGCGAAGTGGTGTCCGGCACCTTCCCGGAGCGCGAGTTCTGGCTCCGCAAGGCCGCCCTGCTCGACCGCATCGCCCTGCACGACAACAGCGACGGCGACGACATCCCCACCGCCGCCGCGGACCTCGCCGTACAAGCCGCCCGCGAACTCATGGACCTGGACGACGTACCGGTGATCTGCGACCCGCGCGCTTACGTCCGCCGGCAGTACGCCCTCTGGGCCAAGAACCAGTAGCTACGCCAAGGGCGGCCCCCGCATCTCGCCAAAGAACGGGGCCGCCCTTGTCAGCCAGTACCCACCTAAGGAACTGGAGACATCCAGCATGACGCAACCCACCGACATCCGACGAGCCCCCGGCTCGCCACCGACGATCGTCGCCCTGTGCGCCGGCTACGGCGGACTCGAAACGGCGATCCGTGCCGGGATCGGCGGCGAGGTCGCCGCGTTCGCCGAGAACGACCCGCACGCCGCGGCCGTGTTCGCCGCACACCACCCCGGAGTGCCGAACCTCGGGGACATCACCGCCGTCGACTGGCTCCAGGTCCGCGACCTGTACGCCCCAGACGTCGTCGGCGCTGGCTTCCCCTGCCGCAACATCTCCAACGCTGGACGAAGGGACGGAATCAATGGCCAGTGGTCTCGGGTCTGGAAAAACGTCGCTCAGGCTGTGGGCGTCCTTCGACCGCGTCTCGTCTTCCTGGAAAACGTGGCGGCGCTCCGCTCTCGGGGGCTGGACGTCGTCGCCGCGGACCTGGCCGCGCTCGGGTATGACGCGCGGTGGACATGTCTACGAGCTGGTGACCGAGAAGTCGGCGCCCCGCACCCGCGGGACCGCTGGTTCGCAGTTGCTCATCCCGCTGATGCCGACCCCGACCACGGCCGACGGTACAGGTGGGCCCGGCACCTCCCCCAACCGCAAGGGCGGGATGAACCTGCGGACCGCCGTGACGACGCTGCCCGCCCCGCAGGAAAAGTGAGCCTGCTCCCGACGCCGGCCGCCCGGGACTGGAAGTCGGGCGCCTCCAACCTGCTCGGGAGGAACGCGCGCCCGCTGAACGAGACCGTCGTCAACCTTCTGCCGACCCCCCGTGCCGCCGCTGACCGCACGAGTCGTCGAGCGGCAACGGCACAGCGCTCCGCGCCGTCGCTGGAGCAGGCCGTCGAGATCGCCGACGGTCGTCTCCCGCGCGAGCTGCGCGCCTGGCACGAGGCCCCCCGTTCCTGGCAGCCCGACCACCTCGACCAGGAATGGGGCAAATACGAGACGGCCGTTCGTCGATGGGAACTGATCCTGGGACGCCCGGCGCCCCTGCCCACCGAACCCGGCACCCGCGGAAACCGCCGTCTGTCCCCCCGGTTCGTCGAGTGGATGATGGGCCTGCCCGCTGGCTGGGTCACCGACGTGCCCGGCATCCCCCGCCGGGAACAACTGCGCATTCTCGGCAACGGCGTCGTCCCCCGACAAGCCCACCACGCCTACGGCCTGCTGCTCGACGCCCGCGCCACCGCGCGGCTCGAACGGGAGGCCGCCGCATGAGCAGCCAACTGCGGATCGCCCTCGGCCTGGCCGAGGCTGGCGTGCCGGCGTTGCCGCTGAGGGCGGGGAAGGTGCCGTTCGGGAACTGCCCGGCCTGCGCCAAGAACGCGTGCGGTGGCCGGCCGAACATGAAGGCCCCCGGCCCCTGCACCTGCCCGCACCCGTGCCACGGCTGGGCCGCCGCCACCACCGACCCCGGCGTCATCAACTCGACGACGTGGGCCCGAGCGTGGCGCGACGCCGCCGGGGTGGCCTATCACCCCGGCGGTGCCGGCCTCACCGTCGTCGACCTCGACAACGCGGAAGCCATCGCGTGGGCCCGTGCGACCCTGCCCGCCACCCGGATCGTGCCGACGACCCGTGGCGAGCACTGGCTCTACCGGGGCGCCATGCAGTCCGCCAACGCCGTACGGCCCGGCGTGGACATCAAGTCGTCCATGCAGTACGCCCGGTGGCTCGGGCCTGGCACCGGAACCATCACGGCCTTGCCGTACGTCGTGCGCGCGCTGACCGTGAAGGAGCCCTCCACGATCCGGCCGGCGGCCGTCACGGTGCCCTCGCCGACCGGGGGCGGGGAGTGCCCTCACCGCACGCCCACCTATCTGGATCGTGGCATCGCCATGGCGGAGCAGCGCATCACCGGAGCCCGTGAGGCGGTGCACGCCACTGTCTACCGGACGTTCCTCGCGGTGCTGTCCAAGCACGGCCGGTGCGGCTGCCTCACCGACGCGCACACCGCGCGGCTGTTCACCGCCGCGCAGGCCAAGGGCGAAACGCCCCGGCACTGCACCGACGCATGGACCAACGCCCTGACCAGGTTGGGACTGTGACCATGTCCGACGACGAGAAGACCCCCGGCCGAGAGGTCATCGCCGACTACGCGCACGAGTACTTCCGGTACTTCCGCACCGCCGACGGGACCGTGTACGCGCAGAAGAACGGCCACCCCGTGGCCCGTCCGATCCGATCGCAGGGTACGACGGGCAGCCACCGGCAGGAACTCATGGTCGGCCTGTTCAAGGACGGGGTCGGCGTGTTCAACGGGACCGCGCTCAAGGAGGCGTTGGACTTGATCGAAGCACTCGCGCTGACCGAGGACGTGCAGCCCGTGAACATCCGCGTCGCCCCGGGGTTCGACGGGGCGACGTGGCTGGACCTGGGCCGCAACGACGGGCAGTCCGTCCGCATCCACCCCACCGGCTGGGACATCCTCACCCCCGACCCGCGCGAAGTCTGCTGGCGGCGGACCCAGCTCACCGGCGAACTGCCCCTGCCGACCAAGGACACCGACGGCAAGGGCATCGACCTGCTGATGCGGCTGTGCAACTTCGCCAACGCGGAGACCGAATGCCTGGCCATCGCCTGGCTCATCGGCTGCCTCGGCCCGTCCGTGCCGGTCCCCGCGCCGTTCCTCACCGGACCGCAGGGCGCGGGCAAGTCCACCGGCGGACGGATGCTCGTGCGGATCATCGAGGGCATGAGCGGGGACCTGCGCCGGGCCCCGAAGGACGAGGAGAACCTGATCGCGGCGGTCGCGGCTGGCTGGGTCACCGCGCTGGACAACCTCTCCCACATGACGCCGGACCTGTCCGACGCCATGTGCTGCATCGTCACCGGGGCCGAGAGCGTCAAGCGCGCCCTGTTCACCGACGGGGACGTGTTCCGCGTCGGCTACCGCCGGCCACTCCTCCTCACCGGAATCGACGTCGGCGTCATCCGGCCCGACCTCGCCGAACGGCTCCTGCCCCTGCGGTTGGAACGGCCCCGGGTGCGGCGCACCGAGGCCGAACTGTGGACGGACTACGCGGAGGTGCTGCCCGTCGTGCTCGGCTCGCTCCTTGATCTCACGGTCAAGGTCCGTGCAGTGGAGGCGGAGACCCCCACCGATCTGCGGATGGCGGACTTCGCGCACCTGTGCGCGCAGCTCGACGCGGCGACCGGCCTCGGGGCGCTGGCCGCCTATCGGGCCAGTCTGGACGACCTGAACGACGACGTGATCGAGGGTGACCTCCTCGCACAGACCGTCCTCAGGCACGCCGAGACCATCGAGCCGGGCGCGGCGCAGCGGATGACCTCAACTGAGTGGCTGCACTGCCTCAGTTGCCTCTACAGCGGCGAGGAACTGCGTGCTCTGCCCAAGGGGTGGCCAACCACAGGAAAGGTGCTCTCCGACCGGCTGAAGCGCCTCCAACCGACGCTCGCCGCTCGCGGTGTCCTCATCGACACGGGCCGCACCAGCGAGGGCCGCTACCTCGAAATGACCCGCACGACCACAGCGCCCCCACACGAGCAAGCACGGGCGTTCTGACCCGCAGTGCGCGCGCTCGCGCGGACAAGCAAGAAGAGCACCACCGGCGGCGAGGGGGCGTGCTCTTCTTGCTGTTCGGCGGAACGCCACCCGAGGGTCGCGCCGCGTAGCGGCTCCTTCTTTGCGCGTGAAGCGGTACCGCACCACAACAGACACCACCCCTCTTTTGTCCTAAGAGGGAAGACGCTGCGTCATCTGCGTCATGCGGGTCGAAAACCGGCGCCTGACCTGCGGCTACGGCCATGACGCAGAGGGCGGGCCCTGCGTCATCCTGCGTCATCTGCGTCATTCGATGACGCAGCCCATGACGCTGCGATGACGCAGCCCCTAGCTCCCGCGTCACGCGAAACTGCAGGTCAGAAGCCTGAATGACGCTGATGACGCAATGACGCAGAAATCCGCACCTCGGACAGGCGCGACCCCCTGAGAAGCACTCAAGACCCCCTGCTTAGGAGGCACTCCGGAATGAGCGTCACGCTCGCCCCTCACATTGAGCGGGTCCTGTACCGGCCGGAAGAAGCAGCGGCCACGCTGGGCATCGGTCGGTCGCTGATCTACGAGGAGATCCGCCTCGGACGACTCCGGACGGTCCGCATCGGCCGTCGCCGACTTGTCCCGCCTGAGTACGTCGCGCAGTACGTCGAACTCCTCAAGCGCGAGGCGGAAGCCGTAGCCCGATCCGCCTGAACAACCTTCTATCCCTACGCACTTCGGCAGGGCCGCGCTTCCCGGAGCGCGGCCCTGCTGTTTGGAGAGCACCACATGACAGAGACCCCGAAGCGTGCCCGCAGAGCTGGCCACGGTGAGGACACGATCTATTGGGACGCCGCGAAGAACCGCTACGTCGGCGCGGTATCCCTGGGGTACGCCCCGAACGGCAAGCGCCGTCGTCCGAAGGTCTACGGCAAGACCAAGACCGAGGTGCGCCAAAAGATTCGTGACTTGAAGAAGGAAGTGCAATCCGGCGTCAAAGCGCCGGCCAACTACACCGTGACTGATTCAGTGAACGACTGGCTTGAGCGCGGACTCAAGGGACGCGACGAGAAGGGCACGATCGGCAAGAACCGCTCGATGGCGAACAAGCACCTCATCCCGCTCATCGGCAAGGCAAAGCTGAAGGACCTCAGCGCGGACGACGTCGACGACTGGCTGGACGACAGGGCTGAGTTCCTCGCGACGCGCAGCCTTCGCGACTTACTCGCCATCCTCCGCCGCTCCATCGAGCACGCGCAGCGCAGGGACAAGGCCGCGCGGAACGTCGCCCTGCTCGTCACCGCACCGGAGGGGCGGCCCGGACGTCCGAGCAAGGCACTGAACTTGAAGCAGGCGGAAGCTGTGCTTGCTGCCGCTCGCCCGTCACGGCTGTACGCCTATCTTGTGCTCTCGCTACTCGGCGGTGTGCGCACGGAAGAGGCGCGGCCCCTCACCTGGGATCACGTCTTCTTGGAGGCAGGGGATGGTGTGCCGCCTCATGTCGCTGTATGGCGGTCGGTGCGTAAGCACGGCGAGACAAAGACCAGGAAGAGTCGCCGGACCATCGCCCTGCCGCAGCAGGTGGTCGACGTGCTCGAAGAGCACAAGCGGTGGCAGATGCAGGAGCGGGCGTCGAAGGGGATGGAGTGGAGTCCGGCTGGCCGCGTATTCACCACCCGGAGCGGTGAGCCGCTGGATGCGGCGAACGTGCGGCGTGACTTCAAAGCCGTAGTGAGGAAGGCAGGACTCGCGCCTGAGTGGACTCCGCGGGAGCTGAGGCACAGCTTCGTCTCGCTGCTCTCGGACCACGGCATCCCGTTGGAGCGGATCGCGCAGCTTGTCGGGCACACCAGTCAGGCGACGACCGAGGCCGTCTATCGCAAACAGCTCCGGCCGGTCATCACCGAGGGCGCGGAAGCGATGGACGAGATCTTTGCCCAGCGGCGCGGGGCGTCCCTTCGCGAGGCTTGATCAGAATCCGTTGGCCCCCTGTTTGGCTCCCCAAGCACGACAGAGGCCCATTCGCGATCACGCGAATGGGCCTCTGACCTGTGTCGGGGTGGCGGGATTTGAACCCACGACCTCTTCGTCCCGAACGAAGCGCGCTGCCAAGCTGCGCTACACCCCGATCGTCGCTGCTCTCGCGGCGACGTCGTTTACTTTAGCCCACCGCTGGCCTGAGACGAAATCCGGTTTTCGGGGCGTCGGACGCGGCGTCGGACCGGGTCGGGGCGCACGTGGTCGATGGTGACGATGAGGAGGGCCAGGGCGTAGAAGGCGACGCCGAGGACGGTGGCGTTGCCGAGGACGCCCGTGTAGCCGTGACGGTCCACGTCGACGAAGGGGTAGAGGTAGCGCGCCGGGTTCCCGGGCGACAGCACCGCGCCTCGGGCGAGGCAGAAGGCCAGGTAGGCGAGGGGGTAGAGAAGCCAGGTCGCCGCGTTGCGGAACGCCAGCGGGGTCGGTCGGGTCAGCAGCAGCCAGTCGAGGACCACGGCGATCGGGGTGACCGTGTGGAGGAGCTGGTTGGCGACCGCGTGCCAGCCGGAGAGCGTGTCGACGCCCCCGGTCATGGAGAACGGGGTCGACTCGTTCGTCAGGATCAGGTGGTAGACGAGACCCGTGATCGAGATGTAGATCAGCGTGCCGCCCGTCAGCACCCCGGGCAGGGGTCGGCGGGCCGACCAGGCCCGGCGGGCCGACGCCACGAAGACCACCGCGACGAGCAGATTGGTCTGGATCGTGAAGTAGCTCAACACCCGGACCGGGTTGCCCAGCTTCATGTCGATGGCCACGCCCGCGGCCGCCGCGAGGGCCACCAGGACGCGGTAGGCAGCCGTGGCCGGGCGGTGTGCGGGAGCCACCACCGCCGTCGCGGGGACGAAGGAGTGGGTCGACGGGATGATGCCCGGTATCGCAGGGAGATCGGGTATGTCCCTGGGTATGGGGGAGATCATGGCCCCACGTTAAGCGGATAGGGCAATTCGGGCGATATGGGTCGGCTGGGCGGGTTACTGGGCACGTTCGCGGTGGTGACGGCCCACGTGGGCGGGACTTCGACGGGCCCGCCCGTGGTGGCGGAGCTCGTAACGGCTCGTCGTCCGCGGCCCAGGGGCGGAGAACCCCTCGGGCCCGGAGACCCCCCTACTTCCGTTCCGTCAGCGTCAGCAGCGTCGCCTCGGGCGGGCAGGCGAAACGGACCGGGGTGTAGCGGTTCGTGCCGCAGCCCGCTGAGACGTACATGTACGACGTCCGGCCCTCCGCCGTGTGCCTGGAGAGACCCTTGACGCGGTCCGTGTCCAGGTCGCAGTTGGTGACGAAGGCGCCGTAGAAGGGGAGGCAGATCTGGCCGCCGTGGGTGTGCCCCGCCAGGATCAGGGGGTAGCCGTCGGCCGTGAAGGCGTCCAGGGTCCGCAGATACGGGGCGTGCACCACACCCATCGAGAAGTCGGCGGACTCGGACGGGCCGCCGGCCACGCGCGCGTAGCGGTCGCGCTTGATGTGCGGGTCGTCGAGGCCGGTCAGTTCGATCTCCGCGCCCTCGATCTTCAGGGTTCCCCGGGTGTTCGTCAGGTTCAGCCAGCCCGCGGTGTCGAAGCCGTCGCGCAGGTCCTTCCACGGGTTGTGGATGGCGCCCACGACCGGCTTGTTGCCGTTCAGTCCGTGACGGCCGTGTGCCTTCTCGAACAAATAGCGCGCGGGGTTGCGGGGTGTGGGGCCGTAGTAGTCGTTCGAGCCGAAGACGTAGGCGCCCGGGAACTCCATCAGGGGACCGAGCGCGTCCAGGACCTCGGGCACGCCCTCCGTGTCCGAGAGGTTGTCCCCGGTGTTGATCACGAAGTCGGGGCGCAGGCCGGCCAGGGAGCGCAGCCAGCGCTGCTTCTTGCGCTGTCCGCTCACCATGTGGATGTCCGAGACGTGCAGGACGCGCAGCGGTCGCATCCCCGGCGGCAGGACCGGGACCGTCACCCGCCGCAGGCGGAAGGAACGGGCCTCGAACCCAGCCGAGTACAGCAGACCGGCGGCCCCCACCGCCGTGATTCCCAGGGGTACTCCGTATCGCGCGCGCATACGTCCATCGTGTCAGACCCCGACAAGCCCTCGCGCCCGGCTGTGGACAAGCCCGGAACCAGGACCGGAACTGCCGGAGGACTCTGGGCGGGGCGGCCTCGTCGAGGGCGGCCTCGTGCGTGGGAGCCGGGCAAGGGAGGACGTCCGGGAGAGTGCCGGGAAGGCCCCGGGAGGGCGGCCCCTGGCTGACCGTCAGGCGCGCTGTGAAATCAACAGGCGTCCGCGACACCGCACCTGCGACACTGGACCGCATGACCACGCTCAAGTCGAAGTTGCAGGAAGACCTCAACGCCGCGATCAAGGGGCGCGACGAGCTCCGCTCCTCGACGATCCGGCTGACCCTCTCCGCGATCACCAACGAGGAGGTCGCGGGCAAGACCAAGCGCGAACTCTCCGACGACGAGGTGCAGAAGGTGATCGCCCGCGAGGCGAAGAAGCGTCGTGAGGCCGCCGAGGCCTTCGCGGCGGGCGGGCGTCCCGAGTCGGCCGAGCGGGAGCGGGCGGAGGGCGTGGTACTCGCCGCGTATCTGCCCAAGCAGCTGTCGGACGAAGAGCTTCAGCAGATCGTCGCGCAGGCCGTCGAGGAGGCGAAGGCGGCGGGTGCCGAGGGGCCGCGTGCCATGGGTCAGGTCATGAAGATCGTGAACCCGAAGGTGGCCGGCCAGGCCGAGGGCGGCCGCGTCGCCGCCGTCGTGAAGCAGTTGCTCGCGGGCTGAGGCACTGCCCCCGGCGGGTCGGCTGTCACCACGGCCGACCCGTTCCGAGGCCGGTTCTCACGGAACCCCGCCGGCCCGGGGTCTCCTGGGTCTCCGGGAGCTCCAGGACCTCCCTGGCCCCGCCACAGGGCGGGCGCGAGCACCGCGCCCGCAGGAAGGGGCCCCGACGGCTGGCCCCGAACGCTGGCCCCGAACGCTGGCCCCGCGGGGAGGCCCCAGAGGGAAGGCTCCGCAGAGAACGTCCGCCGCCGCCACCGGGTGAAGCCCAGTCGGGAATCGGCAGCCAGGGACCGTCCGCCACCGGGCCAACCCGGTCGGGAATCGGCAGCCGGAGATCGCCCGCTGCCGGGCAGCGCCCAGCCAGGGGCGCCCCGCCTCCGGGTGCCGACCTGCCGGGCAACGCCCACCCCGCGACGCCCGTTCAAGCCGAACGCCCCGTGGACCAGGATCGGCTCCTGGTCCACGGGGCGTTGTGGCGTTCAGGCGTCTACGCGCCCGTTCCCGGTGTGCGGGTCAGTTGCGTTGGCCGCCGTTGTCGTTGCCGCTGTTCGTGTTGCCCTGGATCCATCCCTGGGGGAAGGAGAACGAGGGCGTCGGGACGACCACTCCACCGTCGGTCTGGCCGTTGATGGTGTTTCCGTCGGTGGTGTTGCCGTTCCCGTTCCCGCCGTGGCGGCCCTTGTTCCCGTCGTCCTGGCCCTTGCCCTTGTTCTTGTCGGGGTCGGGAATGTTGATCAGGTTGAACGACGGGGCGTCCTTGCCCGCGAGAGCGCCGGTCATCAGGTCCCGCCAGATCGGTCCGGGGACCTGGCCGCCGTACACCTTCGCCTGGTAGACGCCGCCGATCTCGATGTTCACCATGTGGACCCGCTGCGTGGCGCTGCCGACCCAGACGGCCCCGGACAGGTTCGGCGTGTAGCCGACGAACCAGGCGTTCTTGCGCTCGTCCGTGGTACCCGTCTTACCGGCGTTGGCGCGGTCGGTGAGACCGGCCTGCTGGCCCGTACCGGAGTCGATCACGCCGCTCAGCAGGCTGTTGACGGTGTCCGCGGTCTGCTCGGACATGGCCCGCGAACAGGTCGACTTGGGCACGTCCAGGGACTTCTCGTGCCCGCCGACCTGCTGGCTGATCGACTCGATGGCGATCGGGGTGCAGTACATGCCGCGGGAGGCGAAGGCGGCGTAGGCCGTGGCCATGGTGAGCGGCGAGATGCCCTTGGCGCCCAGGGCGATGGAGGGCACCTGGGGGAGCTTGTCGCCGTTGCCCTGGACCACACCGAGCTTGTCGATCTGGTTCATCACCGGGCAGAGGCCGATGTCGGAGATCATCTGCACGAAGTAGGTGTTGACCGACTTGGCCATCGCCTCCTTCAGCTGGTACGGGCCCTTCTCGGAGGCGCTCTCGTTCGGGACCTGCTCGTTGGCCTGGTTCGTCCAGGGCTTGCTGCCGCAGGTCTGTACGGGGCTGGGGTACGGCATCGAGTTCGGCGAGGAGTACTCCTGCGTCGCCGGCCGGCCCTGCTCCAGCGCGGCCGCGGCCACGAACGGCTTGAACGTCGAACCGGTCGGGAAGCCGTAGTTCGAGCCGCCCATGTCGTAGTTCACCGAGTAGTTGTACTCGGTCTCGTTCTTTCCGTAGCCGTACGGCTTGGACTGGCCCATCCCCAGGATCTTCCCGGTGCCGGGCTCGACCAGGGTGGCCGCCGCCGCGACCTTGTCGGACTTGTAGACGTGATCCTTTATCGAAGCCTGGATCGACGCCTGGGACTGCGGGTCGAGCGTCGTCCGGATCGTCAGGCCGCCCTGGTTCCAGATCTTCGCCCGGTCCTCCTTGGTCTTGCCGAAGACCGGGTCGCTCAGGAAGACGTTCTCCACGTACTTGCAGAAGAAGCTGGCGCCCTTGAGCGCCGTGATGCAGCCGTTCTTCGGCTGGCTGACGTGCAGCCCGAGCTTCGTCGCCTTGGCGGCGTCGGCCTGCTCCTGGGAGATGTCGTGCACCTCGGCCATGCGCTGCAGCACGGTGTTGCGGCGCTTGGTGGCCTCCTCCTCGTCGTTGACCGGGTCGTACCGGCTCGGCGACTGGACGATGCCCGCGAGGAGCGCCGACTCCTGGAGGTTCAGGTCCTTGGCGGGCTTGGAGAAGTACCGCTGGGAGGCGGCCTCCACGCCGTACGCCTGCTCCCCGAAGAACGTGATGTTCAGGTAGTTCTCGAGGATCTTCTTCTTGCCCAGCTTCTCTTCCAGCTGGATCGCGTACTTGAGCTCGCGGATCTTGCGGCCGATGGTCTGCTGGGTGGCCTGGGCGACCTTCGTCGGGTCGTCGCCGGCCTCCTCCACGAAGTAGTTCTTCACCAGTTGCTGGGTCAGGGTGGAGGCACCCTGGGCCACGCCGCCGTTCTGCGCGTTCTGGTTGACCGCGCGCAGGATGCCCTTCAGGTCGATCGCGCCGTGCTCGTAGAAGCGCGAGTCCTCGATCGCGACGATCGCCTTCTGCATGTAGGGCGAGATGTTCTTGAGGTCGATGACCGTGCGGTCGCGCGAGTAGACCGTTGCGATCTGACCGCCCTTGCTGTCCAGGATCGTGGTCCGCTGACTCAGCGACGGACTCTTCAGATTGTTCGGAATATCGTCGAACCCCTGGACCGAGCCCTTGGCCGCCAGACCGAGCGCGCCCGCGGCGGGCAGCGCGATTCCGGCCATGACGGCGCCCGCGAGCACGCTGACACCGAGGAACTTGGCGGCCTGCTGCGTAGGGGACAGACCACCGCCCGAGCGCTTCTTTGGCATGAGGGCAGCCTACGTTCTCATTCGCCGGACACGCGTATATGCCTTGGCCTAAGCTGCTCTCAACTGTCACAGCAGTGCGGCCACGTATCAATACGTCCGGCGACCCCGAATCGTTCCGGAGGTTCCGCGTTCCTGTGGAGCACGTGTCCGAATCAGCCTTGTGTGTCACATGGCGTCCGTTGTGACTCAACTGAATTGTCCGGGTTTGCCGGGATGCTCACGCATGTCCTCGGCTCACTCCCCCGGGTGATCTGCCGCTTACGCATAGTCCGTTCGGGCCATTCAAGATTGGGCCCGAAGGGGGTGTTGCGCTGTGCCCGCCTTCCGTAACGTCCTCAACTGGCGGCGGTGAATATGCCGCTGCCGCCGTGGGGGAGCCTCGATTCGGGAGAGGACGGCGCCGGTATGGGCTGGGTAACCGACTGGAGTGCGCAGGCGGCCTGCCGCACTACCGATCCGGATGAACTGTTCGTTCAAGGAGCAGCGCAGAACAGGGCAAAGGCAGTGTGCACCGGATGTCCGGTTCGCACGGAGTGCCTCGCCGACGCGCTCGACAACCGCGTCGAATTCGGCGTGTGGGGTGGCATGACCGAGCGCGAGCGCCGTGCGCTGCTGCGCCGGCGGCCGACCGTCACCTCGTGGCGTCGCCTGCTCGAAACCGCGCGTACGGAGTACGAGCGTGGCGCGGGCCTGCTGCCTCTCGACGAGGAAGAGGTGTACGAGCGCTACGCGGCCGTGGGCTGAGGGAGTTCGCCCCGCCGGGGCACTGGGAAGCCCCGGCCGGGGGCAGGACGTCACCGCCCGTAGGACGCCGCCCGCAGGACGTCGTCCTGGGCCTCTCGGACCGTCCGGGCCCTTCCGGGGCACCGTCCGGTGTCGCGGGGGCCGGCAGGGCCGAGGGCGTCCCCTCAGGGCTTCTGCCGCTTGCTCAGCTTTCGGGCAGCTCCGGCCGGTGGGCCGCGAGCCGGTTCCCGATGTCCCGCAGCCCGGCGAGATCGTGTACGTCACCGGGCAGCGCGGCCACTTCGGCCACCGCCACCTCCGGGTGGCGCGCGGCGAAGCGGTCACGCGTGCGCTGCTCGCGGGAGAGCAGCTGCATGCGTTCGGCGTGGAGTCTCAACAGGCCTGCGGTGAGCTGGTCGATGGATCGCTCGGGGTCCGTGGCGCTGGTGCTGTCCGTGGCGGCCGTCCTGTCCGTGGCGGCGGGGGAGCCTTCGTCAGGAGCTGATGTCTCGGAAGCCGGTGATTCTGAACTGCCGTACGTGTCGGGAGAGTTACGAAGTCCAGCTTTCCCGTCCCCCTGATCCACAATGCGGGCGTCGGCAAGATTTTCCGCAGCGGCGGATTCGGGATTCTCCGCGTCGACGGAATCAAGATCCTCCGCGGCGGCGAGCGCCCGCTCGGCGGACAGCCGGGCGGCCCCGCTGCCGTGCACCCGGTTGAGCACCAGCCCGGCGAAGGGCATGTCCTCAGCGGCCAGCCGCTGCACGAAGTACGCGGCCTCGCGCAGCGCGTCCCGCTCGGGCGCCGCCACCACGAGGAACGCCGTGCCGGGTGCCTGGAGCAGCTTGTACGTGGCGTCGGCCCGCGTACGGAAGCCGCCGAAGGTGGTGTCCATGGCCGCGACGAACGTCTGGACGTCCTTCAGGAGCTGGCCCCCGAGCAGTTTGCCCAGGGTGCCGGTCATCATCGACATCCCGACGCTCAGGAACTTCATGCCGGCCCGGCCGCCCAGCTTCGCCGGTGCCGTCAGCAGCCGGATGAGCCGCCCGTCGAGGAAGGACCCGAGCCGCTTCGGGGCGTCCAGGAAGTCCAGTGCCGAGCGGGACGGCGGGGTGTCGACCACGATCAGGTCCCACTCGTCGCGTGACCGGAGCTGGCCCAGCTTCTCCATCGCCATGTACTCCTGCGTGCCCGCGAAGCCCGCCGAAAGCGACTGGTAGAAGGGGTTGTTGAGGATGGCGGCGGCCCGGTCGCCGTCCGCGTGCGCCTCGACGATCTCGTCGAACGTGCGCTTCATGTCGAGCATCATGGCGTGCAGCTCGCCGCTTCCCTCGACGCCCTTCACCCGGCGGGGGGTGTTGTCGAGGGAGTCGATGCCCATGGACTGCGCCAGCCTGCGCGCGGGGTCGATGGTGAGCACGACGACCTTGCGGCCTCGCTCCGCGGCACGCAGCCCGAGGGCCGCCGCCGTGGTGGTCTTGCCGACGCCGCCCGAGCCGCAGCACACCACGATGCGGGTCTTCGGGTCGTCGAGCAGCGGGTCGAGATCGAGGACGCGGGCGGTGTCCAGACTCATGACATCCCTTGCTTACGCAGCTGTGCGGCCAGTTCGTACAGGCCCGCCAGATCCAGGCCCTCGGAGAGCAGCGGGAGTTCGTGCAGCGGAAGGTCCTGCTCGGCCAGGACACCGCGCTGCTCGGTCTCCAGGGCGTACCGCTCGGCGTACTCCCCGGCCTGCTGGAGGAGTGGCCCCACCAGCCGCTCGGCCAGTCCGCCGCGCCGCGCGCCGCCGAGGCCCGCCGAGGAGAGCGACTTGGCGATCGCCGTACGGGAAGCGGTCTCCGCGAGTGCCAGGTCGGTCTCGTCGAGGAGCGCCGGGCGCACCATGTTCACGACGATCCGGCCCACCGGAAGCTTCGCGGCGCGCAGCTCCGCGATCCCGTCCGCGGTCTCCTGTACGGGCATCTCCTCCAGCAGCGTCACCAAGTGGACCGCCGTCTCCGGGGACTTGAGGACCCGCATGACCGCCTGGGCCTGATTGTGTATCGGGCCGATCTTCGCGAGACCCGCGACCTCGTCGTTGACGTTCAGGAAGCGGGTGATGCGGCCTGTGGGGGGTGCGTCCATCACCACGTAGTCGTACGTGAAGCGGCCGCTCTTCTCCTTGCGCCGCACCGCCTCACAGGCCTTGCCGGTGAGGAGCACGTCGCGCAGTCCGGGCGCGATGGTGGTCGCGAAGTCGATCGCGCCGAGCTTTTTCAGGGCGCGGCCCGCGCCGCCCAGTTTGTAGAACATCTGGAGGTAGTCCAGCAACGCCAGTTCGGGGTCGATGGCGAGGGCGTACACCTCCCCGCCCCCCGGAGCGACGGCGATCTTCCGCTCCTCGTAGGGCAGCGCTTCTGTTTCGAAGAGCTGCGCGATGCCCTGTCTGCCCTCGACCTCGACGAGGAGGGCGCGCTTGCCCTCGGTCGCGAGGGCGAGCGCGAGGGCCGCGGCTACCGTGGTCTTGCCGGTACCGCCCTTGCCGCTGACGACCTGGAGCCTGCTCACGTATTCGAGCCTAACCAGTCCGCCGCCGGAGTAAGCAGGAGGCTGTGGACAAGCTGCGCTTTCGGGCGCCGGGCGGCGGGCGGCTCGGGCGGTGGGGGGTGGTCGGCAGCGGCTACAGTCGGCCACATGACCAAATGGGAATACTCCACTGTGCCGCTGCTCGTCCATGCCACGAAGCAGATTCTGGACACCTGGGGCGAGGACGGCTGGGAGCTGGTCCAGGTCGTGCCCGGACCGAACAACCCCGAGCAGCTGGTGGCCTACCTGAAGCGCGAGAAGTCCGCGTGAGCGGGGCGGTCGAGGCGAAGCTCGCCGAGCTCGGGCTGACCCTTCCGGGTGTCGTTCCGCCGCTGGCCGCGTACCAGCCCGCCGTGCAGTCGGGCGTGTACGTGTACACCGCCGGGCAGCTTCCGATGGTGGACGGGAAGCTTCCGGTCACCGGGAAGGTCGGGGCCGAGGTCACGGCCGAGGAGGCCAAGGAGCTGGCCCGTACGTGCGCGCTGAACGCGCTGGCGGCGGTGAAGTCGGTCGTGGGCGACCTCGACCGCATCGCGCGTGTCGTGAAGGTCGTGGGCTTCGTGGCCTCGGCGTCGGACTTCACCGGGCAGCCCGGTGTGCTGAACGGCGCGAGTGAGCTGCTCGGGGCTGTGCTGGGTGACAAGGGCGTGCACGCGCGGAGTGCGGTCGGTGTCGCTGTTCTGCCGCTGGACGCGCCAGTGGAGGTCGAGATCCAGGTGGAGCTCACGCACGCGTAGCCCTTCGGGGTGTTTGCCGGGTTCGGCTCCGGTCCGGTGGGTGGGCCGGGGTCGTGCCGGTACATCCGCCCGCATCCGAACGGATCCCGGCGGGGTTTCGAGGTGCGGGTACGTTCTGATCCGTCCGGCCTGCGGGCATTTGATGTACCGGCACGGCCCCTTCCGTGCGCTCACGGCTGCGGGTGATTCGTGGTTCCGGGGAATTGCAGCCCCTCCGGCGTTTGAGGAGCGGGGTCCGGGGCGGAGCCCCAGGGTGGGCAGGGTAGGGGCGGAGAGGGCTTGCGGGACGGTGGGGCCTCGAACATCCGCCCGGCTCGGGATAGCCTCCGGCCATGGGGAATGGGCAATGGTTTCCGGCGGAGTGGCCGGAGCGGATTCGGGCGCTTGCCGAGGGCACGCTGACGCCGGTGACGCCCCGGCGCGCGGCCACCGTGATGCTGGTCAAGGACAGCGAGGCCGGCCCTGTGGTCCATATGCTGCGCAGACGCGCCTCCATGGCCTTCGCCGGAGGCGCCTACGCGTATCCGGGCGGTGGCGTGGACCCGCGCGACGACGAGCACCAGATCCGCTGGGCGGGCCCCACGCGCGCGTGGTGGGCCGAGCGGCTCGGCGTGGACGAGACCTCCGCCCAGGCCGTCGTCTGCGCGGCCGTCCGGGAGACGTACGAGGAGGCGGGTGTCCTGCTCGCCGGCCCCAGCCCGGACACCGTGGTCGGTGACACGACGGGGGAGGACTGGGAGGCGGACCGGGCGGCCCTGGTCGCCAGGGACCTGTCCTTCGCGGAGTTCCTCGACCGCCGGGGACTCGTGCTCCGCTCGGACCTGCTCGGCGCCTGGGCCCGCTGGATCACCCCGGAGTTCGAGTCCCGCCGCTACGACACGTGGTTCTTCGTGGCCGTCCTCCCGGAGGGCCAGCGCACCCGGAACGCCTCCACGGAGGCCGACCGCACGGTGTGGATCCGTCCGGCCGAAGCGGCGGCCGGCTACGACAAGGGCGAGCTGCTGATGATGCCGCCCACCATCGCGACGCTGCGCGGGATCGTGGAGTACGGGAGGGCCGCCGACGCCCTCGCCGCCGCGCCCGCCCGTGATATGACCCCCGTCCTGGCCGAGGCGCGCCTGGAGGAGGGCGAGGTCGTCCTCTCCTGGCCCGGACACGACGAGTTCACCAAGCACATCCCGACCGGTGGAGCCTCCGCATGACCGAAGCAGCAGCTCCCCCCGGCCGGCCGCGAGGCGCCGTTCTCTCCGGCCCCGCCACCGCGCGCGCGGTGAACGTCCTCGCCCCCAACGCCTCCGCGATGACCCTGGACGGCACGAACACCTGGATCGTGTCCGAGCCGGACTCCGAGCTCGCGGTCGTGATCGACCCGGGGCCCCTGGACGAGGGACATCTGCGCGGAGTCCTGGACACCGCCGAGAAGGCCGGGAAACGGGTCGCGCTGACCCTGCTGACGCACGGGCACCCCGATCACGCGGAGGGCGCGGGGCGGTTCGCCGAGCTGTCCGGGACCAAGGTGCGGGCCCTGGATGCGGCGTTGCGGCTGGGCGAGGAGGGACTGGCCGCGGGAGACGTGATCAGCCTCGGCGGGCTCGAACTGCGGGTCGTGTCGACCCCGGGGCACACCGCCGACTCGCTGTGCTTCCATCTCCCGGCCGATCGGGCCGTGCTGACCGGGGACACCGTCCTGGGCCGCGGGACGACCGTGGTGGCCCATCCTGACGGGCGGCTGGGCGACTATCTCGACTCCCTGCGCCGACTGCGCTCCCTGACGGTCGACGACGGCGTGCACATCGTCCTGCCGGGTCACGGGCCCGTCCTCGAGGACGCGCAGGGCGCCGTGGAGTTCTATCTCGCCCATCGCGCCCACCGGCTCGCCCAGGTCGAGACCGCCGTCGAGAGCGGCCTCCGGGCGCCGGAGGAGGTCGTCGCGCGCGTCTACGCGGACGTGGACCGGTCGTTGTGGCCCGCGGCCGAGCTGTCGGTCCGGGCGCAGATGGACTATCTGCGGGAGCACGGGCTCATCTAGGACGGTTCCTTGCCGTGGCGGCGTTCTCCGGGGTCCTGGAGGGGGCCTTCACGGGCGGGGCGCCTTGATGCCGTGCACGCGCGCGTACTCCGCGGCGAGCCAGGGTCCGAGATCGTCGGTGTACGCGCGGAGCACAGCCTGTTCGCCGGTCGGCCCGTATCCCCGGGCGGCCGCGTTCCGCATGTCGGCGGCCCGCTCCGGGTAGTACGCGCCGAACGCCTCGGCCATCTCCCCGAGGTCGCTGGTCCAGCCGTTCCAGCGCGGCATGACGAGCGTGAAGCCGGTACGCACGAGGTGCCGGGACATCGATCGCACCAGCGGGCGCCTGGCCTCGTCGGTGTCCGCGGCGGCGGCGATCCGCTCGCGCCAGCGCGGCAGCAACAGCGCGAGGTCGCCGTTCGTCTCGCGGGCGAGCAGCGTGTCGGGGCGGTAGCGCGGCAGGTGTCCGGCCAGATCCTCGCCCAGAAGGGGCGTGCAGAGGCAGGCGACGAACCAGCCGAGGTCGTGGGTCTCCAGGTCGCTCAGCAGTCGTTCACGGCTGAACAGCAGCGTTCCCACGCCGTCGATCTCGGCGAACTCCTTGTCCAGCGCCGCTCCGAACGCGCGGGCGTCGGTACGGTCGGCGTCCGTCGGCTCATCGCGCAAGGACAGCAGCAGGTCGAGGTCGGACCGTCCCACGCGCGCGGTGCCGCGCGGGATCGAGCCGTAGAGGTACGCGCTGTCCAGCCGGGTCCCGAAGACGTCCAGGACGCGGTCCCTGGCCGCGGCGACGACCGGCCCGAAGGCGTACGGGACGCGCGCGGGCGATCCTTCGCGCTCGATGTACCCGTGCGCGTCGAGTCCCTTGTGGTGTCCCTGAGCGGCCATGCGCCCACTGTGCCCGGAGGGGCTGCCGGGCCGCCGGTCATTTACGGCAGCGCGGGCCGGGGCAGGCGCGGGCCGGATCCGGCGGCCGGGATCGGAGGGGTACGGCAACGGGGTCCCGCCCTGGAAAGTGGCGGAACCCCGTCGACGTACGGCCGAAAGTGTCAGCGCGAGCGCTTGGCGAGCCGCTCCACGTCCAGGAGGATCACCGCGCGGGCCTCCAGGCGGAGCCAGCCGCGGCCCGCGAAGTCGGCGAGCGCCTTGTTGACGGTCTCGCGGGAGGCGCCGACCAGCTGGGCCAACTCCTCCTGGGTGAGGTCGTGCACGACGTGGATGCCCTCTTCGGACTGCACGCCGAAGCGGCGCGACAGGTCGAGCAGGGCGCGGGCCACGCGGCCGGGCACGTCGGAGAAGACCAGGTCGGACATCTGGTCGTTCGTCTTGCGCAGGCGCCGTGCGACGGCGCGCAGCAGGGCGGCGGCCACCTCGGGCCGCGCGTTCAGCCACGGCTGGAGGTCGCCGTGGCCGAGGCCGAGCAGCTTGACCTCGGTGAGCGCGGTGGCGGTCGCCGTGCGCGGGCCCGGGTCGAACAGCGAAAGCTCGCCGATCAGCTCACCGGGGCCGAGGACGGCCAGCATGTTCTCCCGCCCGTCGGGGGAGGTGCGATGGAGCTTCACCTTGCCCTCGGTGACCACATAGAGGCGGTCGCCGGGGTCGCCCTCATGGAAGAGAGCGTCGCCTCGTGCGAGGGTCACCTCACTCATGGAGGCGCGGAGCTCCGCGGCCTGCTCGTCATCGAGCGCCGCGAAGAGCGGGGCGCGCCGCAGAACGTCGTCCACGAGTTCTCTCCTTGTCGACCTGCTCAGGGGATCTTGCTCCCCCTTGTTACCAGGGGACCGTGTTCCCCATCTTGCCGGACGGTCCAAACAGTGTGATCAGTCACAAGTCTGCCGCACTGGCGTCCCAACGAGTGCGGCAGGGGGCCAATTGGGGGCCGATCTTCAGGGTCCGGGGCGGATGTCGGTGTCGGGCTTTAGGCTGGCCGGGTGTCCAAATCGCCGGTGAGAGCACAGGCCAAGGGGGCTGGACGGGTGGCTGTACGTCGCGATTCCGCTGTGGGCGAACAGGCCCCCGACGGAACCAAAGAATCGACAAAAGCGACAGAATCGACGCCCGTGAAGACGGCACCCGAGACGGGATCGAAGGCGGGATCGAAGGCTGCACCCGGGGCGGTGGCCGAAAACAGCGCGAAGAAGACCGCCCGCCGGACCGCCAAAAAGGCGACCCCCGCGGAATCGGCCGCCAGGAAGGCGACGCCGACGAGGGCGGTCCCCGAGAAGGCCGCCGCCAAGAAGACCGCCGCCAAGAAGGCCGCTTCCAGGACATCGGGCGCGAAGAAGGCTGTCTCCAAGACGGCGATTGCCAAGAAGGCCGTCGCCAAGAAGTCCGGCTCCGTGAAGGCTGCTCCAGAGAAGTCGGGGTCCGGCGAAGCCGTCGTCGAGAAGGCGGCACCCGCGCGGCGCGTCGCCGCGGAGCCGCCGCGGAACGAGTCGCACACCGCCCTCGTCCGCCGGGCCCGCCGCATCAACCGCGAACTCGCCGAGGTGTACCCGTACGCCCACCCTGAGCTGGACTTCGAGAACCCGTTCGAGCTGATCGTCGCCACGGTGCTGTCCGCCCAGACCACCGACCTGCGGGTGAACCAGACGACCCCGGCGCTCTTCGCCCGCTATCCGACCCCCGAGGACCTCGCCGAGGCCAATCCGGAGGAGGTCGAGGAGATCCTGCGCCCGACCGGGTTCTTCCGGGCCAAGACCAAGTCCGTCATAGGGCTCTCCAGGGCCCTCAGGGACGATTTCGGGGGCGAGGTGCCCGGCCGCCTCGAAGACCTCGTGAAACTGCCCGGAGTGGGCCGCAAGACCGCCTTCGTCGTGCTCGGCAACGCCTTCGGGCGGCCCGGGATCACCGTCGACACCCATTTCCAGCGGCTCGTACGGCGCTGGCGGTGGACCGCCGAGACCGAGCCCGACAAGATCGAGAAAGCCGTCGGCGCGCTCTTCCCGAAGAGCGAGTGGACCATGCTGTCGCACCACGTGATCTTCCACGGCCGCCGCATCTGCCACGCCCGCAAGCCCGCCTGCGGTGCCTGCCCCATCGCCCCCTTGTGCCCGGCGTACGGGGAGGGCGAGACCGACCCCGAGAAGGCGAAGAAACTCTTGAAGTACGAGAAGGGCGGCTTCCCCGGCCAGCGGCTCAACCCCCCGCAGGCCTATCTGGACGCGGGCGGCATCCCCGCGCGCCCACTGGGCGCCGGATGACGGAACGAACACGGCCCCGGCGGGCGTTGGGATCAGCAGAACGGGGGCGGCGATGAAGCACGCAGGCAACACACAGGACGCGAGCAACGCGCAGGGCGGGCGGGCGGTGCTCAGCAAGGACGGTCTGCCCGACTGGCTGGGCCCGGTCGCGCACGCCGCCGAGACGGTGGAGCCGCTCCAGCTGAGCCGCTTCCTGCCGCCGGCGAACGGCTCGGGCCGGCAGTCCGCGGTGCTCATCCTCTTCGGCGAGGGCGACCGCGGTCCCGAGCTGCTGCTCATGGAGCGCGCCGGCACCCTCAGGTCGCACGCCGGGCAGCCGTCCTTCCCCGGTGGCGCGCTCGACCCCGAGGACGGCGACCCGAAGGCCGACGGTCCGCTGCGGGCCGCCCTGCGCGAGGCCGAGGAGGAGACCGGCCTCGACCCGAGCGGTGTCCAGCTCTTCGGCGTGCTGCCCAAGCTGTACATCCCGGTGAGCGGCTTCGTGGTCACCCCGGTCCTCGGGTGGTGGCGCCGCCCGACACCGGTCGGCGTCGTCGACCCGGGTGAGACGGCTCGGGTGTTCACGGTTCCCGTGGTGGATCTCACGGACCCGGCCAACCGTGCGACCACCGTGCACCCCAGCGGTCACCGAGGTCCGGCATTTTTGGTCGAATCGGCCCTGGTCTGGGGCTTCACGGCAGGAGTGATCGACAAGATCCTGCATTTCGCGGGCTGGGAGCGTCCGTGGGACCGCGAGAAGCAGGTCCCGCTCGACTGGCGCTCGTGACAAGGTGACCTTCGTGAATGTGCTGGACATCCTGTTGCTGGTCGCCGCTGTGTGGTTCGCGATCGTGGGCTATCGCCAGGGCTTCGTCGTCGGCATCCTGTCGGTGATCGGCTTCCTGGGCGGTGGTCTTGTCGCCGTCTACCTGCTTCCGGTCGTCTGGAGTTGGACGACCGACGACAGCAAGGTGAGCACCACCGCCGCCGTCGTCGCCGTGGTCGTCGTGATCGTCTGCGCCTCCGTGGGCCAGGCGCTCACCACCCACCTCGGCAACAAGCTTCGCCGGTACATCACTTGGTCCCCGGCCAGAGCCCTGGACGCGACCGGCGGCGCCCTGGTGAACGTCGTGGCGATGCTGCTCGTCGCCTGGCTGATCGGCTCGGCCCTCGCCGGGACGACCCTGCCGACGCTGGGCAAGGAGGTCCGCAACTCCAAAGTGCTGCTCGGCGTGTCCCGCGCGCTGCCCGCCCAGGCCAACACCTGGTTCGCCGACTTCTCCTCGGTCCTCGCGCAGAACGGGTTCCCGCAGGTCTTCAGTCCGTTCGCCAACGAGCCCATCACCGAGGTCCGGCCGCCCGACCCGGAGCTCGCCGGCAGCCCCGTCGCCGCCCGCTCGCAGAGCTCCATCGTCAAGGTCATGGGTACCGCCCAGAGTTGCGGCAAGGTTCTCGAAGGCAGCGGTTTCGTCTTCGCCGACCGCCGCGTGATGACCAACGCGCACGTGGTCGGCGGAGTGGACGAGCCCACCGTCCAGATAGGCGGGGAAGGCAAGAAGTACGACGCCAAGGTCGTCCTGTACGACTGGGAGCGCGACATCGCCGTGCTCGACGTACCGGACCTCAAGGCGCCCGCACTGCGGTTCAGCCCGAAGGACGCGAGCAGCGGTGACAGCGCGATCGTCGCGGGGTTCCCGCAGAACGGCTCGTACAACATCCAGCCCGCGCGCGTGCGGGGCCGCATCACGGCCAACGGCCCGGACATCTACCACCGCAAGACGGTGCGCCGAGACGTCTACTCGCTGTACGCGACGGTCCGTCAGGGCAACTCCGGCGGACCGCTGCTGACACCCGACGGCACGGTGTACGGCGTGGTCTTCGCGAAGTCGCTCGACGACGCCGAGACCGGCTACGCGCTCACCGCGGACGAGGTCCGGCCGGACATCGCCAAGGGCCGTACGGCCAACCAGCAGGTGGACAGCGACAGTTGCGCGCTCTGACCGGCGGGCCGGGACTCAGCCGCGTGGATGGCGCAGCCGCACGGAGACCCAGCGGGCCCGGCGGCGCAGAATGTGCGGAATCCCCACGCGAGGATCCGTGCCCGTCAGCTGCGGGGTGCCCCTCTGATGGGAGCTCAGACCCGTGGCCGAGCGGCGATTGCGTGCTGCGTCACTGTAGTCGTGCGTCCAGCCCATACCCCGACGTCTGCCCCTGCCCCAAGGTCGATAACCTCGCCCCGGCCCGTCAATTGGCCTATGCGCCGGGCAATTGGCTGTTCGTAGGACAGGTGTTCACGGTCCGCATTCCGGGCACGGCACCGGGTGCGTCCGGACGGTCACACAAGGGTGTCCGCCGGGGGACCGGCCGGGTGCCGGACCGTCACCGGTCGGGTTCCGGGTCCTTCAGCCAGTTGACCAGTTCGGTGGAGAACGCGACCGGATCCTCTTCGTGCGGGAAGTGGCCGAGCCCGTCGAACAGCCGCCAGCGGTAAGGCGCTTCGACGTACTCGCCGGAGCCCGCCGCGCTCCGTGTCCGCATCACCGGATCGAGCGAGCCGTGCAGATGCAGCGTCGGCACCCGCACCGGCCGCTTCATACGGCGGTTGAACTGGATGCCGTCCGGGCGGGCCATGGACCGGACCATCCACCGGTACGGCTCGATGGAGCAGTGCGCGGTCGACGGGATGCGCATGGCCCGGCGGTACGTCTCCAGGGTGTCCTCGTCCGGCTGCCGGGGCCCCGACCAGTCGCGGACCAGACGGCCCACCAGGGCGCTGTCGTCGGCGAGGAGTTGGCGCTCCGGAATCCACGGGCGCTGGAATCCCCAGATGTACGAGCCGGCCGCCGTCTGCTTGACGTCGGAGAGCATGGCGGAACGCCAGCGCCGCGGATGCGGCATGGACGACACCGCGAGTCGGCGGACGAGCTTGGGCCGCATGGCGGCCGCCGTCCAGGCCAGATAGCCGCCGATGTCGTGCCCGACCAGCGCGGCGTCGGGTTCGCCGAGGGACCGCACGACCCCGGTGATGTCGAGCGCGAGGTTGGCGGGGTCGTAGCCGCGCGGGGTGCGGTCGCTGCCGCCGACGCCCCGCAGGTCCATGGCCACGGCCCTGAACCCGGCGTCGGCGAGCGCGACGAGCTGGTGCCGCCAGGTCCACCAGAACTGCGGGAAGCCGTGCAGCAGCAGGACGAGCGGCCCGTCGCCGAGCTCGGCGATGTGGAAGCGCGCGCCGTTGGCGGCCACGTCCCGGTGCGTCACTTTGCGTCCGCCGGGAAGGTCGATCCGTACGACCGAGGTGGGTTGCGCCGAAGGTGTGGCGGGGTCCGTCATGAGGATGAGCGTGCCACAGCCTTGACGACGTCCTCGACCGGTTCGGGCCGGGGGTGCGGCTTGGCGTTCGGCAGAACACCCGCCGTCTCCTTCACGGAGGCGGCCACCTTCTGCGGGCCCTGACTCTTCTTGACCTTCTTCGCGAAGATCACGCCGATCAGCGCGAGTACCGCCGCGACCAGCACGTTCGCCGCGAACGACAGCAGGAAACAGATCGCGAGGTTCCAGTCGCTCCAGGTCCGGATGCCGTATGCGAGGGCGAAACTGAGCATCGGCAGGGAGAAGATCAGCACCGCGCCGGCCGCCCCGAACGCGCCGCCACTGACCGCGCCGCGCTTGACGTCCTGCTTGAGCTGAGCCTTCGCCAGTGCGATTTCGTCGTGCACCAGTGCGGACATCTCGGTCGTCGCCGAGGCGACCAGTTCGCCGATACTGCGTTCGGCGCCGACCGGGCTGCCGTCGGGTGCGGTCATCGCTGTCTCCCTCTTCTGCATGCGTTTGTACGGTCCTGTCAGATCATGCCGGACCGTGGTCCCCCTCGCCTGCCCCACCCGCCACTTCGGCAAGCCTGCGGTGTTCCGCGGCCTTCCGTTCGTAGATCGCGGCCATGCGCAGGTGGTACTCCGGCTTGTCCTCCTCGTAGATGTCGGGGATGCCGTCGAGGTCCTCGTCGCGCTCCTCGGTCTCGCACAGCGCGCGGTACCGGGCGTTGCGCATCTTCAGCAGCGCCGTGGCGAGCACGGCCGCGATGAACGAGCCGATCAGGACGGCGGCCTTGGTCTCGTCGGTGAGGCTCGTGTTGCCCTCGAAGGCGAGTTCGCCGATGAGCAGGGAGACGGTGAAGCCGATGCCGGCGAGGGTGGCGACGGCGGCCACGTCGGCCCATTCGAGGTCGTCGCTGAGCGAGGCCCTGGTGAACCGGGCCGTCAGCCAGGTGCCCCCGAAGATGCCGACCGCCTTGCCCACGACGAGTCCGAGCACCACACCGAGGGTCTCGGGCCGGGTGAACACATCGTGGATCGCTCCGCCCGAGATCGCGACGCCGGCGCTGAACAGGGCGAACAGCGGCACCGCCAGTCCCGCCGACACCGGGCGCACCAGATGCTCGATGTGCTCTCCGGGGGAGTGCTCCTCGCCTTCGAGCGGGTGGCAGCGCAGCATCAGGCCCATCGCGACACCGGCGATGGTGGCGTGGATGCCGCTGTTGTACATCAGGCCCCAGATGACCAGGGCGAGCGGGACGTACACGTACCAGCCCCGTACGCCCTTGCGCAGCAGCAGCCAGAAGACCCCGAGACCCACGACGGCCCCGCCGAGCGCCGCGAGGTTGATGGAGTCGGTGAAGAAGACCGCGATGATCAGGATCGCGAACAGGTCGTCTACGACGGCGAGAGTGAGCAGGAAGGCGCGCAGGGCCGACGGCAACGACGTTCCGATGACGGCCAGTACGGCGAGCGCGAAGGCGATGTCGGTGGCGGTGGGGACCGCCCATCCGTCGAGCGATCCGTGGCCCAGGACATTGGTCAGGACGTAGACGACCGCGGGAACGGCCATGCCGCAGACCGCCGCGACCACGGGCAGCACCGCGGCCTTCGGATCCCGCAGATCACCGGCCACGAGTTCGCGCTTCAGCTCGATCCCGGCGACGAAGAAGAACACGGCGAGCAGTCCGTCGGCCGCCCAGTGCTCCACTGACAGGTCGAGCCCGAGCGCGGCCGGGCCGAAGTGGTAGTGCGAGACGGTCTCGTAGCTGTGCGGCAGGGTGTTCGCCCAGATCAGCGCCGCGACCGCCGCGATCAGCAGGAGTACCCCGCCCACCGTCTCGGTGCGCAGCGCGTCCGCCACGAAGTTCCGCTCCGGCAGGGACATCCGGCCGAAGAACTTACGGGTGGTGGAGCTGGGGGGCGCGGGCACGAGGAGGACCTCCGGTCGAGCAGGCAGGACTGAGCACTCGCCGACCAGACTTCCCGGCACACCATGAACGATCTCGTCGCGTCCTCGACGCTTTGCTTACTTTACCTAAGATGCGGCCGGGTCGGTCCGGGATCCTCACATTACGGCCGAACCGGGCGCGGGGCGTGCTGGTTGGGCTGAGGGGGTGCGGGAGCGACGGAGGGGTGCGGGAGCACCCAGTGCTCCCGCACCCCTCGGGGTCGGGCCGGCGGGACGATCCCGCCTCAGTCGTCGCTGGGCGCGGCCGGCAACTTGGCCTGGATCAGGTCCATCACCGTGGAGTCGGTGAGCGTCGTGACGTCACCGAGCTCGCGGTTCTCGGCGACGTCGCGCAGCAGGCGGCGCATGATCTTCCCGGACCGGGTCTTCGGCAGCTCGGCCACCGGCAGGACCCGCTTCGGCTTGGCGATCGGGCCGAGGGTGGTGCCGACGTGGTTGCGCAGGTCCGCCACCAGTCCGGCGTCCTCGGCGGAGGCCGTGCCGCGCAGGATGACGAACGCGACGATGGCCTGTCCGGTGGTCTCGTCCGCGGCGCCCACGACCGCCGCCTCGGCGACCGACGGGTGGGAGACGAGGGCGGATTCGACCTCGGTCGTCGAGATGTTGTGCCCGGACACGAGCATCACGTCGTCGACCCGGCCGAGGAGCCAGATGTCGCCGTCGTCGTCCTTCTTGGCCCCGTCGCCGGCGAAGTACTTGCCCTCGAAGCGCGACCAGTAGGTGTCGAGGTACCGCTGGTCGTCGCCCCAGATGGTGCGCAGCATGGACGGCCACGGCTCGGTCAGCACGAGGTAGCCGCCACCGCCGTCGGGGACTTCGTTCGCCTCGTCGTCGACGACGGTGGCCGCGATGCCCGGCAGGGCTCGCTGCGCCGATCCCGGTTTGGTCTCGGTGACGCCGGGGAGCGGGCTGATCATCATGGCGCCGGTCTCGGTCTGCCACCAGGTGTCGACGATCGGGGTGCGGTCCCCGCCGATGTGCTTGCGGTACCAGATCCAGGCTTCGGGGTTGATCGGTTCGCCGACGCTGCCCAGGATCCGCAGGGAGGACAGGTCGAACTTGGCGGGGATGTCGTCTCCCCACTTCATGAAGGTGCGGATCGCGGTGGGTGCGGTGTAGAGGATCGTCACCCCGTACTTCTGGATGATCTCCCAGAACCGGCCCTGGTGCGGGGTGTCCGGGGTCCCCTCGTACATGACCTGGGTCGCGCCGTTCGAGAGCGGTCCGTAGGTGATGTAGGAGTGTCCGGTGACCCAGCCGATGTCGGCGGTGCACCAGTAGACGTCCGTCTCCGGCTTGAGGTCGAAGACGGCGTTGTGGGTGTAGGAGGCCTGGGTGAGGTAGCCGCCGGAGGTGTGCAGGATGCCCTTGGGCTTCCCGGTGGTTCCGGAGGTGTAGAGGATGAACAGGGGGTGTTCGGCGTCGAACGCCTCCGGTGTGTGCTCGGCGGACTGGCGTCCGACGATGTCGTGCCACCACACGTCGCGGCCCTCGGTCCAGGCGACGTCCTCGCCGGTACGGCGGACCACGAGCACCTTGTCGACCCCGTCGGCCCGGCTGACCGCGTCGTCGACGGCGGGCTTGAGCGCGGACGGCTTTCCGCGCCGGTAGCCGCCGTCGGAGGTGATGACCAGCTTGGCGTCGGCGTCCTTGATGCGGGTGGCGATCGCGTCGGCGGAGAATCCGCCGAAGACCACGGAGTGCGCGGCGCCGATGCGGGCGCAGGCGAGCATCGCGACGACGGCCTCGGGGATCATCGGCAGGTAGACGGCGACCCGGTCGCCCTTGCCGATGCCCAGCTCGGTGAGGGCGTTCGCGGCCTTCGAGACCTCGTCCTTGAGTTCGGCGTAGGTGATGGCACGGCTGTCGCCGGGCTCGCCCTCGAAGTGGATGGCGACGCGGTCGCCGTTCCCGGCCTCCACGTGCCGGTCCACGCAGTTGTACGCGACGTTCAGCTTCCCGTCGGCGAACCACTTCGCGAACGGCGGGTTGGACCAGTCCAGTGTCTCGGTCGGCTCGGTGGCCCAGGTCAGCCGGCGGGCCTGCTCGGCCCAGAAGCCGAGCCTGTCAGCCTTGGCCTGCTCATACGCCTCCGCGGTGACATTGGCGTTCGCCGCCAGGTCGGCGGGCGGCGCGAACCTGCGCTCTTCCTTCAGCAGGTTGGCCAGGCTTTCGTTGCTCACGACATCTCCCTTTCCCAGGGTGTCCGTTGTGTCCCAGGCCACAGCTCATCAGACCGGGGGGCTCGATGACAAGGCCCGATCCTAAATTGGTTTAGACCTATGCTGTGCCGCTGGCCCAGGTCCTCGTTCCGCGTGGCACGTCCATACCCCGCGGCGCGGCCCCGACGCCTCTCACGAGACCACACGCGACCATACGAGTCCGCACCTGGGGGCACGTACGAACCGGCCACCGGGTTCACCTCGCCCGGCCCCCACAAGGCCGCCCGCCGAGCGAGAGGCAGCCACTCCTCCCGTACGGACGGGGCGACCCGCCGCCCACGGATTCTCCTGTGGGCCTGGGCCTGGGCCTGGGCCTGGGCCTGGACTTGGGCCTGGGGCTGAGGCCTCGCGGTCGCGAGCTCGGGAGTCCGGAGACCTGGACGTTCGGAGACCCGGGAGCCGGAGACCGGAAGGCTCGGAAACGCGGAGGTCCGGAGGTCTGGACGTTCGGTGGCCCTGAGGCACTGAGACCCGGAAGCCCGGAAGCCCGGAAGCCCGGAGACCCGGAGACCCGGAGACCCGGAGACCCGGAGACCCGGAGACCCGGAGACCCGGAGACCCGGAGGTCGGGAGGTCCGGGAGCCGGTGACCCGGAACGGTGGCCCGGAGTTCCGGTGACCCGGGAATCGGGGAGCTGGAAGTCTGGGAGCTGGAAGTCCCGGGACTCCCATCGCCCTCACTGCCGCCGACGCCGCGGTGAGGCGGGAGCGACGACAGTGTGGGTCGTATGGGGTGTGCGGCCCCGACGACCGGGGCCGCACACCACCCAACGTTCGATCACGCCGGATGCCGCAGCTCCTCCGCCGCGTCCATGTGGTCGAACGCGCCCACGTGATCGAACAGTTCGGCCCCGTCGTCGTCGGCCAGCAGGTACGCCTGGGCCTCGCCCACGTGGAAGTACATCCCGTGCAGTTCGAGCACGCCCTCCCGTAGGGCCCGCGCCACGGACTCGTGCGCCCGCAGGTGCTCCAACTGCTGCACCACGTTGGTCAGACAGAGCTGCTCCACCGTGTCGGCGGGCGCCCGTCCGGCGATCCGCGCCCACGGCCGGTCGTCGGCGGCCATCCGGTCCAGGCTCGGCTGCCCGTGCCGCAGCCACCGCTTGAGCGGCGTGGGCGTCCCTTCGGGCTCCGACGCCAGCAGGGCCTGCATGGCGCCGCACCCGGAGTGCCCGCACACCGTGATGGACCGGACCTTCAGCACGTCCACCGCGTACTCGATGGCCGCGGCCACCGAGTCGTCCCCGCTCTCCTCTCCGGGCCACGGCACGAGGTTGCCCACATTGCGTACGACGAAGAGGTCGCCCGGGCCACTGGAGGTGATCATCGAGGTGACGAGCCGGGAGTCGGCACAGGTCAGGAAGAGCTGGGAAGGCCGCTGTCCCTCCCGAGCCAGCCGGGCCAGCTCATCCCGCACCAGGGGTGCGGTGTTGCGCTGGAACGCGCTGATGCCGCGCGCCAGTTGACTCCCGCTAGGTCTGGCCTCGCCGGTCCCCTCGTCCTGCCCGGCCGGAGGGGCGTCCGAGGGGGAAGCGGACCCCGGGTCGGCGGAGGTCTCGCACTGGTGGTTCCGCCAGGGTGTCCAGGGACGGCAGCGGCAGAGCCTGGGATGCGCGGGCTCTGCGATCCGTGTTCCGGTCCGTCCGGCGAGATCGACCGTGCCGCCCTGGGCGGTGTGCGCGCTCTGCCAGTCCTGCAGCGACTCGTACGCCGCGTGGTCCATGAACGAGCCGTCCAACTCCACGACGGTGTCCGCCCCTTGGGGCACGAGATGCAGGGCGCGGCTGAGTCGGGGCACCGCGAGGAACGTCAACTGACCTCGTACATGTACGTAATGGACTCCTCCCCTCTCCTCGTGCGTGATGCGGGTACGTCCGAGACGGTGCAGGGCGACGCCGACGGCCACCGAGACCCCCAGCGCCACGCCCTCGAGAACTCCGAGGAACACGACGCCGAGCGTGGTGACGGCGTACACCAGCACCTCGCGGTGGCGGGTGACCGTGCGGATGTGGTGCAGGGACACCATCTGGATGCCGACGGCCATCACCAGGGCGGCGAGCGATGCGAGGGGGATCAGCTCCAGGATCGGGACCATCAGCAGCGCGGCAACTACTACGAAAACGCCGTGCAGCATCGTGGAGTTCCGGCTGACGGCCCCCGCCTGAACATTCGCGGAACTGCGCACGGCGACCCCGGCGACGGGCAGTCCGCCGAGCGCGCCGGAGACGACATTCGCGGCGCCCTGCCCGAGCAGCTCCCGGTCGAGGCGGGAACGGCCCACGCGCGCCTGGAGTTCCGGACGGCCGCTCACCAGCTTGTCCACCGCGACGGCGCCGAGCAATGACTGCACGCTGCACACCAGCGTCACGGTGAGGACGGCGGTGGCGATGCCGGACACCGGGCCCTCGGGCAGCCCGGCCGGCGCGTGACTGCTCCAGGACGGCAGGTCGACCCTGGGCAGCGTCAGCCCGGCGAGCGAGGCGGTCACCGTGGCTCCGGCGACGGCGACCAGCGCGGCGGGGACCTTGCGCAGCACCTGCCCGGTGCGCCCGGGAATGCGCGGCCAGGCGAACAGCAGCGCCAGGGTCAGCACGCTCATCGACACCGCCGCGGGGTGCGTGTCGGCCACCTGGTCCGGCAGGGCGACGAGGTTGGCCGTGACGGAGCTCTGCGGGATGCCTCCCAGCACGATGTGCAGTTGGGCGATGGCGATCGTCACGCCGATTCCGGCGAGCATGCCGTGCACGATCGCGGGACTGACAGCCAGGGCCGTACGGGCCACGCGCAGGCAGCCGAGGCCCAGTTGGACGACTCCGGCGAGCGCGGTGATGGCGCAGGTCGCGCGCCAGCCGTAGTGGTGGATGAGTTCGGCCGTGACGACCGTGAGTCCGGCGGCGGGGCCGCTCACCTGGAGCGGTGAGCCGCCGAGGCGTCCGGCGACGAGTCCGCCGACGGCGGCGGCGACAAGGCCGGCCTGCAGCGGCGCCCCAGTGGCGAGGGCGATGCCGAGGGACAGGGGAAGGGCGATCAGGAAGACCGCGATCGAGGCCGACAGATCGGCGCCCGCGACGTGGAAGCGCCGGGGCGGGGTCGGCGGGGGGCTGAGGGGCTCGGGGGCGGGCGCGGGCCGAGTGGGGTCGGCGGCGCGGGTGGGGACGCAGGCAGACATGGTTCCCGTCTCCTCCGGGGCGGCGCGGTCGCGGAACAGGTGATCCCCCGTCCGAAGCGGCGGGGGGCGGGTCGCGGCCGTGGGTCACGGCGTGCAGCGGCGGGACTTTCAACGCTCGGTAAACGGATCGTAATGCAGAGTAAAGGCTTGATGTCGAAAATGGGGGCGAATGGGGCAGTTATTCACCCTTTGGAGTGAATCAAGCTTTTGATCGGCTTGTCGTACTTATTCCTCCTCGGTCCCGTGAAACCTTGACGGCGCTGTCGGTACATAGCTGCACATAACCGCGATGGCGCCCTGACCTGCGTTGCCCGACCGAGGAAAAGGAGGGCGGAACATGGCCGCCACCCAGAGGATCGCCGCGGGCGTGGCGCTCGCCGCGGCCTGCGCCACGGCGCTCGCCGGTTGCGCGGGCGGCACCACCGCTTCCCGGGAGGGCGCGCACGGCGCGAAGAAGGCCGTGGCGGGGGCCCCGGCGCCCAGGGCCGCCGTCCGTCTGATCGGCGACGGCTCCACCTCGTACACGGGGGCGCAACCGCATCTGCCCCGGCCGGAACGACTGAAGCCGGGCCAGAAGCCCCCGCAGTTCGTGGTCTTCTCCTGGGACGGTGCCGGCGAGGACAGCCAGAAGCTCTTCTCCCACTTCCGGAAGCTCTCCAAGGCCAACAAGGCGACGATGACGTACTTCCTGAGCGGCGTGTACATGCTGCCGGAGGACAAGCGCGACCTGTACCGGCCGCCGCAGCACGCGCCCGGCAGCTCGGAGATCGGCTTCAACGACGAGCAGGGCATCACAGACACCGTGAAGCAGCTGCGGGGTGCGTGGCTGGAGGGCAACGAGATCGGCACGCACTTCAACGGTCACTTCTGTGGCGCGGAGGGCGGGGTCGGCCAGTGGTCGGTCGTCGACTGGAAGAGCGAGATCGCCCAGGCGAAGTCGTTCGTGAAGTCCTGGAAGACCAACACGGGCCTGAAGGACGCGGCGTCGCTGCCCTTCGACTACGACAAGGAACTCGTCGGCGCCCGCACCCCCTGTCTGGAGGGGCAGCGGAACTTCATGAAGGCGGCCCGCGAGCTGGGCTTCCGCTATGACACCAGCGGCGTCGACGACCAGGTCTGGCCGAAGAGGAAGGAGGGGCTGTGGGACTTGTCGATGCAGCTCGTGCCCTTCCCCGGGCACTCCTACGAGCAGCTCACCATGGACTACAACTTCATGGTCGACCAGTCGGGTACCCGGACGCAGGGCGACCCGGACAAGCAGGAGCTGTGGGGTGACCAGATGCGTGACGGCCTGCTCAAGGGCTTCGAACGCGCCTACGACGGCAACCGCGCCCCGCTGATCATCGGCAACCACTTCGAGTCCTGGAACGGCGGCAACTACATGCGCGCCGTCGACGAGGTCGTCGAGAGCGTCTGCACCAGGGCCGACGTGCGCTGTGTCTCCTTCCGGCAGCTCGCCGACTGGCTCGACGCCCAGGACCCGGCCGCCCTCGACAAGCTTCGCGGTCTCGAGGTCGGCGAGGCGCCGAAGCAGGGCTGGGCGTCCTTCCTGTCGAGTCGCCCGGCCCCGGCGCCGAAGGGCGTCCCGGGAGCGCCGGCGGTCAGGCCGTAGCGCCCCCAGGGCCACCCTGCGGCTCAGGCCGTGGCGGCGCTTCGGGCCGGTCGGCCGTTCACGCGGTGGCCATCGGACTCTCGCCGAGCACGAAGCCGGGGTCGACCTGTTCGGCGAGGTCCACCCCGGTCCTGGCGTTGCCCCAGTTGGTGGCGTTCTTCAGGTGGAACTGCACCATCTGGCGCGTGTACCGCTCCCAGTCCCGAAGTCCGTACGTGGCGTCGGCGGCGGTCCGCAAGGCGTGCAGCGAGCGCCGGTTGACCTCCTCCAGGAGCTCGAACCGGGGCGGGCGGCCCTTCTCCATGGCGCGCACCCAGTCCGAGTGTCCGACCGTGACCAGGAGGTCGTCCCCGACTTCCGACCGCAGGAAGTCGATGTCGTCCTGGCCCTGCACCTTGTTGCCGACGACCTTCAGAGTGACGCCGAAGTCGCGGGCGTACTCCTTGTACTGGCGATAGACGGAGACTCCCTTGCGGGTCGGCTCCGCCACGAGGAACGTGACGTCGAAGCGGGTGAACAAGCCGGACGCGAAGGAATCGGAGCCCGCCGTCATGTCGACGACGACGTACTCGCTCCGGCCGTCGACGAGATGGTTCAGGCAGAGCTCCACTGCACCGGTCTTGGAGTGGTAGCAAGCCACCCCCACGTCGGCCTCGGTGAACGGGCCGGTGACCATCAAACGGATGGTGCCGCCGTCGAGTTCCACCGGCCGTGCGCAGGCGTCGTAGACCGGATTGGCCTCATCGACGCGCAGCAGCCGTGAGCCCTCGCCGGGCGGGGTCGTCTTGATCATCGTCTCGGCGGACGCGATGCGGGGATTGGAGCCGCGCAGGTAGTCCTTGATGAGGGGCAGCCGCTCACCCATGGCGGGCAGTGCCGCGGCCTCCGGCTCCTCGAGTCCGAGCGCGGCCCCCAGGTGCTGGTTGATGTCGGCGTCCACGGCGACGACAGGTGCCCCCGAGACGGCGAGGTGGCGGATGAAGAGCGACGACAGGGTGGTCTTGCCGCTGCCGCCCTTCCCGACGAAAGCAATTTTCATGTTCACCAAGGGTAGTGCGGCTGTCGCTCCGGGTGTTCGCGCCGCGTGAAGAAGACCACTCCTTCGTGGGGCGCGGGCCCCGGGTGCGTAATGTCGTACTCATGAGTACGACAGGTGCGACCGCTGATCCGCTGGCGGCCCTGGGTTCGCTTCCCGGGGTGGCCGATTCCGTGGAGTCCGTCCGCAAGGCCGTGGACCGGGTCTACGGACACCGGATCATGCGGCGTCGCGGCAACGAGATCACGTCCGAGGCGGCGCTGCGCGGGGCCCGCGGTTCCGCGGCGCTCTCCGGTGCCGACTGGGCCCTCGAAGAGGTCCGCCGGCGTACCGACTTCAGTGGGGACGACGAGGCGCGCATCATCGGCGCCGCCCTGCGGCTGACCGCCGAGGCGGGCCAGCTCCTGTCCATCTGGCGGCAGTCGCCCCTGCGGGTGCTGGCCCGGCTGCATCTGGTGGCGGCAGCCGATCGCGGTGACGCGGTCGGTCGGCCGCGACGGGACGGGGAAACGGCCGACGAGCCCCTGGTGGAGCTGCCGCTGCCGGACGCGGACGCGGTCGCCGGCCGCCTCGAAGGCCTCTCCCAACTGATCATCGCGGGCGGCTCGGCCCCCGCCCTGGTCACAGCGGCGGTGGTGCACGGTGAACTGATCGCGCTGCGACCCTTCGCCTCGCACAACGGACTGGTCGCGCGCGCCGCCGAGCGCATCGTCCTGATCGGCAGCGGGCTCGACCCGAAGTCCATCTGCCCTGCTGAGGTCGGTCACGCGGAACTGGGCCGGGCGGCCTATCTCGCGGCACTGGACGGCTATGTGTCCGGCACCCCGGACGGTATGGCCGCCTGGATCGCTCACTGCGGCAAGGCTGTCGAACTGGGCGCCAGGGAGTCCGCCGCGGTCTGTGAGGCGCTTCAGCGCGGTGCCGCGTAAGGGGCGCCGAATTACCCCGGACAGGGTTGCGGCGGTACGAGTTCTCGTACCGCCGCTGGCATGTTCACCGGGTTACCAAGCGTCCTCGAGATATGCCCATCAGGTCGGGAACTTCTGCCCGTCACCTGGTGCGGCTGGCCCGTAATCGACGGGTCGACGTCGCGTGGGTGCTCGATGTTCATGCTCGGTCCGTGGGGCCTGATTGCGTTTGAAGGTGATCCTCGCGGATGTCCTTGGTCTCGCGGGCCGTTAAACCCTTTGTACTCCAGGTCCGGAGGAAGCGGAACCCCTGACCGCACTTCTTTACTTTTAGGTTCAAATGGGCGAGAAAGGGACTTTATTCAGCGGCACGCGCGCGTGACGGCTCAAGCCACCGAAGCGCGACGCCGACTGGCGTACCAGACGAGCCCCGCCGTCGCCGCCGCCGCTCCTATCGCGGCCGCGGCGACGAGTGCCGGCCGGGGAGGTACGGACAGAGTGGACAGCCGCTGCTTCAGGCGGACCGGCCGGTGGAAGTCCAGAACCGGCCATGCCCGCGCGACCGCCTCGCGGCGCAGCGCGCGGTCCGGGTTCACCGCGTGCGGATGCCCGACGGACTCCAGCATCGGCAGATCGGTCGCCGAGTCGCTGTAGGCGTAACAGCGGGGCAGGTCGTAGCCCTCGGACGCGGCCAGCTCCCTGATCGCCTCGGCCTTGGTCGGCCCGTAGGCGTAATACTCCACCTCGCCGGTGAAGCAGCCGTCCTCGCCGACGACCATGCGGGTCGCCACCACCCGGTCCGCGCCGAGCAGTTCGCCGATCGGCTCGACCACCTCGGCGCCGGACGTGGACACGATCACGACGTCACGACCGGCCTTGTGGTGCTGCTCGATGAGCGATGCCGCCTCGTCGTAGATGATCGGGTCGATGAGGTCGTGCAGGGTCTCGGCGACGATTTCCTTGACCTGCTGGACGTTCCAGCCGCGGCACATCGAGGACAGGTGCTCGCGCATCCGTTCCATCTGGTCGTGGTCGGCGCCGCCCGCCAGGAACACGAACTGGATGTAAGCGGTGCGCAAGGCCGCCCTGCGGTTGATCAGCCCGCCTTGGTAGAACGACTTGCTGAAGGTGAGCGTGCTCGACTTCGCAATGACCGTCTTGTCCAGGTCGAAGAAGGCCGCTGTACGAGGCAAGGAGTGGTTTTCCACGAGGTTGAGCATAGGGCCCACCATTCGGCGTAAGGTGAGGCGCGTGGGTTTGCCTGAGAGGGCTCTCGGGTACACCATGGAAGTCACGGATCGTTCGCGACCGTGCTAACCCGGTCCGACTCCTCCCCCCCCGAGTCGGCCGTGGGGACGACCCCCGCTCTCCCCCCCGGCGGGGGTCGTCGCATGTCCGGATGGGTTTTCCCCTCTTCTGCGCGGCCCCGCAACCTTCTCGGCACGGTTGATCCCGTGCCTTTCGTGCGCCCGCGATTCGTCACTCCGTGTAGTCGTCGGAGTGCTCTGCGGAAGTCGTTGAGCGTTCACCGGCAGGCGTGAAGGCGATATTCACAGCCGCTGAGTTGTCCACAGTTTTCGACCAAGATCCACATGATTTCCAGGATCGCCGCACCGTGATTCCCACGCGCTCCGTTCGCGGCCGGTTCACGGCCGCGTTCCGTTTGTCGGACGCGTTTGGCCGGTTCGTATCGGCCGTTCATATGGAGGCCGCTTGCCGGCTCTTCACACGAGCGGGAATCGCGGGGTCCTGGAGGGCCCCGCGCAAGAAGCAGCGAAGGGGGCTGGAGATCGTGGCGGGAGCCATCACCCATGACCGGCCGCCCACCGCCGAGGGGCGGCAGGGCGGACCATTGATCGTCACCGAGGACATCGACCTCCTCGACGACCTGCTGCGCCTCTGCGCGGCGGCGGGCGCGCGGCCCGAGGTCCATCACGGGATTCCGGAACGCAGGGGCGGCTGGGAGGAGGCACCTCTCGTCCTGGTCGGAGACGACGCCGTACGGCGTGTGCGTGGGGCCGCGCGGAGAAGAGGAGTGGTGCTGGTCGGCCGGGACCAGGACGACTCCGGAGTCTGGCGGCGGGCCGTCGAGATCGGCGCCGACCACGTCCTGGTGCTGCCGGACGGTGAGCAGTGGCTCGTCGACCGCATCGCCGACGTGGCCGAGGGAGTAGGCCGGCCGGCTCTCACCGTCGGCGTGCTCGGCGGCCGGGGCGGGGCCGGTGCCTCCACGCTCGCCTGCGCGCTCGCTCTCACCTCGGCGCGTGAGGGTAAGCGCACCCTGCTGGTGGACGCGGACCCTCTCGGTGGCGGACTCGACGTACTGCTGGGCGGAGAGGGAGCCGAGGGGCTGCGCTGGCCGGCGTTCGCCGCGTCCCGCGGCAGGGTCGGCGGCGGGGCGCTGGAGGAGTCCCTGCCCGAACTGCACGCGCTGCGGGTTCTGAGCTGGGACCGGAGCGACGTGGTCACCGTTCCCCCACAAGCCGTACGCGCGGTCCTGGCAGCCGCCCGACGACGCGGTGGTGCGGTGGTCGTCGACCTGCCCCGCCGCATCGACGAGGCTGTCGCCGAGATCCTCGCCCAACTCGACGTGGGGTTGCTGGTGGTCCCCGCCGACCTGCGCTCCATCGCGGCGGCGGGGCGGGTGGCGTCCGCGGTCGGCATGGTCCTGCGCGATCTGCGGGTCGTGGTGCGCGGTCCCTACGCGCCGGGTCTCGACGACCGCGAGGTCGCCCGTCTGCTCGACCTGCCCCTGGTGGGCGAACTGCCTTCCGAACCCTTCCCGTTGGACGGCGGATCGCCACCGGGAAGCGCGCCGAAGGGCCCGCTGGGCCGCTTCTGTACGGCCTTCTGGGACCGGGTTCCGGTCGAAGGAGGGGGCGTATGAGCCGGGACGCGACCGCAGACCCGGACCGAGGCACGGACCGCGACAGGGACCGCGGGACGGGACTCGACGGGCGAACGGGACCGAGGCCCCACGATGCACGCGAGGGCTACGCGCACGCGTGGACGGATTCGCGGGACGGACCCGGGCACTGCTTGTCCGGGCGCTCGGACACGCGGGCCGGACCCGGACACCACCCGCCAGGCCCGGCGGACACCTGGGACGGACCTGGCGGGGCCCCGTCCGGGCGGCCCGACGCCCGGAACGGACCCCGGCACTACGTCTCCGGGCGCCCGGACACGCGGGGCGGTCCTGGTGGCTCCCCGTCCAGGGGCGCGGAGAAGTGGGACGGGCCCGGTGGCGAACCGGACGGACGGGCGGGGCTGCTGGACGGCGTACGGCAATGGCTGGCCGAGAGCGGATCCGAGCCGACCCCCGCGCGCGTGGCCCAGGCGCTGCGGGAGCAGGGGCGGGTGCTCGGGGACGCCGAAGTCCTCGGCACGGCCGAGCGGTTGCGTTCCGAACTGGTCGGGAGCGGCCCGCTGGAACCGCTGCTCGCCGACCCGTCGGTGACCGACGTGCTGGTGTCGGCGCCCGACCGGGTCTGGGTGGACCGGGGCGGCGGCCTGGAGCTGACCGCCGTGTCCTTTCCGGACGCCGCAGCCGTACGCCGCCTCGCGCAGCGCCTCGCGGCGGTGGCCGGCAGAAGGCTCGACGACGCCCGCCCCTGGGTGGACGCCCGACTGCCGGACGGGACCCGGCTTCACGCGGTACTGCCACCGGTCGCCGTCGGCTCCACCTGCCTCTCCCTGCGCGTCGTGCGGCCACGCGCCTTCACCCTCGACGAACTGGTGGCGGCGGGGACGGTGCCGCCCGGCGGGGACCAGGTGCTCAGAGCGCTGCTGGACGCCCGGTTGTCGTTCCTCATCAGCGGAGGAACAGGCTCCGGCAAGACGACCTTGCTGAGCGCGTTGCTGGGGCTGGTGGGTCCCGGGGAGCGGATCGTGCTCGCCGAGGACTCGGCGGAACTGCGGCCGGACCATCCCCATGTGGTGCGCCTGGAAGGGCGGCCCGCCAACCAGGAGGGCGTCGGTCTGGTCTCGCTCCAGGATCTCGTCCGGCAGGCCCTGCGCATGAGACCGGACCGGCTGGTGGTCGGCGAGGTGCGCGGTCCCGAGGTCGTCTCGCTGCTGGCCGCGCTCAACACGGGGCATGAAGGCGGCTCGGGAACCGTCCACGCCAACGCGGCGGGGCAGGTCCCGGCCCGGCTGGAGGCTCTGGGCACCGCGGCCGGGCTCGACCGGGCGGCCCTGCACAGCCAACTGGCGGCGGCACTGTCCGTGGTCCTGCACCTCGTACGGGACCGGACCGGACGGCGTCGGATCGCCGAGGTGCATGTGCTGGAACGCGACCCGTCGGGCCTGGTCGTGACGGTTCCGGCGCTGCGGTGGGGCGAGGACGCCTTCGCCCGCGAGCGGGGATGGGAGCGACTGCGGGAACTGCTTCGGGACGGGAGCCAGGGGCATCGCGGGCCGATCCGCCTCGGGACAGCGGGACCGCCTCGGGACAGGCAGGACGCGAGCAGCCCTTCGGACGGAGAGGGCGTCGGCGCGCCGACCGGTGCCGGACGCCGCGATACGAACGGAGAGGGCGTCGGCGCGCCAACCCGTGCCGGACGCCGCGATACGAACGGGGAGCGGGATGGGGATCGGTGAGATGGCCGACGTGCCCGCGGGGGCGGCCGTGGCGTGTGCCGGGATCGCGGCCTGGCTGACCGGCGGGCGCGGATCCGGGGTGCGCAGAGCGAGGGTCCTGCTCGCGGGCGACGGGGTGGTGACAGGGCCAGCCCGGTGGGACCAGGTCCTCGTCGACTGGCGCCGGGTGCGCGGGCGGCTTCGTCCCGAAGCGTGGTCGCTGGTGGCGGGATCGGTGATCGCGGTGCTGGGTGTCTCGCTCCTGCCACTTTTCCTCGGGGCCGCCGGAATGCCCCTGCTGCGGCGGGTGCGGCGGGCGGGAGAGGCCCGGCGCGAGCGGGAGCGACGCGGTGACGCGGTGATCGCCCTGTGTGGTGCCCTCGCCGGTGAGGTGCGGGCCGGACGTCAGCCCGGTGCGGCGCTGCTCGGCGCCGCACGCGATTCGCAGGGACTCGGTGACGCGCATGCCGTGGTGCTGGCCGCGGCGAGGTTCGGCGGGGATGTGCCGAGCGCGCTCACCGAGGCCGCGCGGCAACCCGGCGCGGACGGCTTGCTGGGGCTCGCCGCCTGCTGGCGGGTGGCCGTGGACCGGGGCGCGGGACTCGCGGCCGGTCTGGATCGGCTGGAGGGGGCGCTGCGCGCAGAACGCGATCAACGGGCGGACATACGAGCCCAGTTGGCCGGATCGCGTTCGACGGCCGCGATGCTCGCGGGGCTGCCGGTGCTCGGCCTGCTGCTCGGCACCGCGCTCGGTGCCGACCCGCTGCACGTGCTCCTGCACACCGGTCCCGGGCTGGGCTGCCTGCTGGTCGGCGGGGTGCTGGAGGCAGTGGGGCTGTGGTGGGCGCTGCGGATCGTACGAGGGGCGGAGACGGCATGAGCGCGGAACTTGTCCACAGGCTGGGGGTACTTGTGTGCGGAGTCCTCCTGGTCGGCTCCCCGGTCCGTCGGCTCGTGGCGGTGCGGCGCCGGAGGAGGGTGCGCAGGAGGCTGGCCGAGTTGCTGCTTCCGGAGGCGGCGCCGTCGCCGCGACGTCGGGAGGTACGGAGTCACGGCAGGCGGTGGCTGCCGTTGCTGGGCGCGGTGTGCGCCGGCTGGGTTCTGATCGGCGGTCTCGCCGGGGTTCTGACGGGGCTGGTGGCCGGGTTCGGGGTCCGGTGGTGGCGGCAGCGGCATCAGGCGCCCGCGGAGGAGTACGACGTGCCGCGGGCGGCCCGTCAACTGCCTCTCGCCGCCGACTTGGTGGCCGCCTGCATTGCGGCGGGGGCGAGTCCCGTGTCGGCTGCCCAGGCCGTCGGCGAGGCGCTGGGCGGACCGGTGGGCGAGCGGCTGGCGCGAGGCGCGGCGGAGGTGCGCCTCGGGGGTGAACCGGTCGACGCGTGGCGGAGGTTGGCGGCGATACCGGGCGCTCAGGGGCTGGCGCGGCTGCTGGAGCGGGCGGGCGAGTCGGGTGTACCGGCGGCCGTGCCGGTCGGTCGGCTCGCGGCGGAGGCCCGAGCCGAGTGGGGGCGCACCGCGACGGCGCGGGCACGCCGGGCGGCCGTCATGGTCACCGCTCCCGTGGGGCTGTGTTTTCTGCCCGCGTTCCTCGCCATCGGCGTGCTGCCCGTGGTGATCGGGCTGGCCGGCGGGTTGTTGCGAGGAGGTGGTGGGTGACGGACGGCAGCGATGGCAGCGGCGGCTGACGGTGAACGACAAGTGGGTGAAGAAGGCCAACAGTGCTGAATCTGACGGAGGTTGAAATGCGCAGGATGGTGCGAGCTCTCGGACAGGCGCGAGGGCAAGGGCAGGGACAGGGGCGAGGGCCGGGGCGAGAGCGAGGGCACCTTCGGATGCGGCACTGGATGCGCGCATCGCTCGCGGCGCGGAGGGACGCGGGCATGGTCACCTCCGAGTACGCGGTGGGTGTGATCGCGGCGGTGGCGTTCGCGGCCGCGCTCTACAAGGTGGTGACGAGCGGACAGGTCGGCGAGGAACTGCAGGGCATCGTCGGGCGGGCGCTCAATGTCCAGATGTGAACGGAGCCCGCGGGCGGCTTCGTTGAGGAGCCGGTGGGCGCCGCGTCGGGACGGCGGATCCGTCACCGCTGAGGCTGCCGTGGTGCTGCCCTCGCTGGTGCTCGTCGGCATGGCGCTGGTCTGGGCCCTGCTCGCCGCGTCCGCGCAGATCCAGTGCGTGGACGCGGCGAGGGCCGGCGCCCGGTCGGCGGCGCGCCAGGACGCGCCGGATGCCGTCCTGGCTACGGCCCGCCGGGCGGCCCCGCCCGGCGCGAGAGTCACGGTGAACCGGGAGGCCGATCTGGTCAGGGTGAGGGTCGGCGCCAGGACGCCGGGCCCCGCGGCCCTCTCCCTGGAGTTGAGCGACGAGGCGGTGGCACTGGCGGAGGAGACGGTGGGCGAGCCGGCGGGGGCAACGCCCGGGAGAACGACGGGGGCGGAGGGGAGATGAGGGGAAGGCAGACAAGAGGCCCGCGTTGGCGGGGGAGTGAACGTCTGGAGTGGTGGTCGTCCGTTGTGAGCCGCGGGTTTACGCGGTGGCGCGCGTCATCCGACAGGGGATCGGCGACCGTCTGGACGGTGGGCGCGATCGCTGTCCTGTGCGTCGTCTTCGGAGCGGTGCTGGCGATGGGGCAGGCCGTCGTCGTGCGGCACCGGGCGGCCGGGGCGGCGGACTTGGCCGCCCTCGCCGCGGCGGACCACTGGAGTGAAGGCGGCACGGCGGCATGCGCCCGCGCGGACCGCGTGGCCCGGGCGCAGAGCGCGCGGCTCGTCCGGTGCGCGGTCGAGGGCCAGAGCTCGGACGTGACGGCAGCGTCGGGAACCGGACCCCTCGTCGCGGAGGTCAGATCGAGGGCGGGTCCACCGGGGCCGCCGGGCCCTGCGACTCCATTAGGCTCCCCGGGCTCCCCGGGCTCCCCGGGCTCCCCGGGCTCCCCGGGCTCCCCGGGCTCCCCGGGCTCCCCGGGCTCCCCGGGCTCCCCGGGCTCCCCGGGCTCCCCGGGCTCCCCAGGCTCCCCAGGCTCCCCAGGGACCTTTAGGGCCCATGGGACAGCCGGGACCCGGTCCCCGGGCTCGCCCGTCCCGCACCCGGCCTTCACCCAGTTGGCCCTGGCCCGCCCGTCTTTCACCCGTTCGGTCCTACGCCCCCGACTTTCACCCGTCCGGCCCTGAGGCCCGCTTCCCGGCTTTCACTCGTCCGGACCCAGGCCCCACGGCCCCCATGTCACTCGTCCGGCCCTCGCCCCCGGAGGAGTGAGGCCCGGAGAGGTCAGGGCCTCACTCCTCCGGTGCAGACCGCAGCAGTTCCGTGAGCAGGCGTACGGCGCCTCGCTTGTGCAGCGGATCGTTCCCGTTGCCGCATTTGGGGGACTGGATGCAGGACGGGCAGCCGGCGTCGCACTCGCAGGAGGCGATGGCCTGACGGGTGGCCGTGAGCCAGGAGCGGGCTGTGCGGAAGGCACGCTCGGCGAATCCGGCGCCGCCGGGGTGGCCGTCGTACACGAAGACGGTGGGCAGGAGCGTGTCCGGGTGGAGGGGGACGGAGACGCCGCCGATGTCCCAGCGGTCGCAGGTCGCGAAGAGCGGCAGCATGCCGATCGACGCGTGCTCGGCGGCGTGCAGAGCGCCGCCGAGGATCTCCGGGTTGATCCGGGCCGCGTCCAACTGGTCCTCGGTGACCGTCCACCAGACGGCCCGGGTGCGGAGCGTACGAGGAGGGAGGTCGAGCTTCGTCTCGCCGAGCACTTCCCCGGTGATGACACGCCGACGCAGGAAGGAGACGACTTGGTTGGTGACCTCGACCGAGCCGTAGCACAACCGGCCGTCACCCCACGGGACTTCGACGTCGGTTTCGAGGACGGCGATGGACGTGGTGTCGCGGGCCACCGTCGAATACGGCGGGCTGGCCTCCTCGACCAGCGCGACGGAGTCCTCCAGGTCCAGCTTGCGCACCAGGTACGTACGGCCCTGGTGCAGGTGGACCGCGCCCTCGTGGACCGCCGTGTGCGCGGCGCCCTCGTCGACCGTGCCGAGCAGGCGCCCGGTCCCGGCCTCGACGACCTGCACCGGGCTGCCGCCGCCCCCGCGGATGTCGGTCAGGTCGACGGCCCGCTCCCGGCGTGTCCAGTGCCAGGCCGTGGCCCGGCGGCGCAGCAGCTTCGCGGCCTCCAGCTGCGGCAGAAGATCGGCGGTGGCGGGGCCGAAGAGCTCCAGGTCGTCTTCCGTGAGAGGGATCTCGGAGGCGGCGGCGCACAGATGGGGGGCCAGGACGTACGGGTTGTCGGGGTCGAGGACCGTGGACTCCACCGGTTGGTCGAACAGGGCCTCGGGGTGATGGACGAGGAAGGTGTCCAGCGGGTCGTCGCGGGCGACCAGGATGGCCAGCGCGCCTTCCCCGGAGCGGCCGGCGCGGCCCGCCTGCTGCCAGAGGGAGGCGCGGGTGCCCGGGTAGCCGGAGATGACGACGGCGTCGAGGCCGGAGATGTCGACGCCGAGTTCGAGGGCGGTGGTGGCGGCGAGACCGAGGAGTTCACCGGAGTGCAGCGCGCGCTCCAGGGCGCGGCGTTCCTCGGGGAGGTAGCCGCCGCGATATGCGGCGACGCGCCGGGCCAGCGAGCGGTCGACCTCGGCCAGGCGTTCCTGGGCGATCACCGCGACCAGCTCGGCGCCACGCCGGGACCGCACGAAGGCGATCGAACGCATTCCCTGGAGGGTGAGGTCGGTCAGCAGATCGGCCGTTTCGGCGGTTGCGGTACGCCGGACGGGTGCACCTTTCTCGCCGTGCAGTTCGGTGAGCGGGGGTTCCCACAGGGCGAACACCAGTTCCCCGCGCGGGGAGGCGTCATCGGCGACCTCGACGACCGGGAGACCGGTCAGGCGGCGCGCCGCGACGGCGGGTTCGGCGGCGGTCGCGGAGGCCAGCAGGAAGACGGGAGAGGCTCCGTAGCGGGCGCAGAGGCGGCGCAGCCTACGCAGCACTTGGGCGACGTGGGAGCCGAAGACGCCGCGGTAGGTGTGGCACTCGTCGATGACGACATAGCGCAGGGCGCGCAGGAAGGAGGACCAGCGGGGGTGGGAGGGCAATATCCCGCGGTGCAGCATGTCGGGGTTGGTCAGGACGTAGTTGGCGTACTGGCGTACCCATTCGCGTTCCTCGAAGGGCGTGTCGCCGTCGTACACGGCTGGGCGTACCGCATTGCCCAGGGGTTGTGAAAGTTCCTTCACCGAGCGGCGCTGGTCGGCGGCCAGGGCCTTGGTGGGGGCCAGGTAGAGGGCGGTGGCTCCCCGGCCGTTCGGGGCCTCGGAGCCTTCCAGGAGGGCCGTCAGGACCGGTGCGAGGTAGGCCAGGGACTTGCCGGAGGCGGTACCGGTGGCGACGATCACCGACTCGCCGTCCAGAGCGTGCTCGGCGACGCGTGCCTGGTGGGCCCAGGGGTGTTCGATGCCCGCGGCCTGCACCGCGGCGATCACCTCCGAACGGATCCGGTCGGGCCAGACGGCATGGCGACCCGCTCGCGGGGGCAAGTGCTCCGTATGAGTGATGCGCGAAGCCCGGCTCGGCCCCGAGGCGAGCCGGTCCAGGACCGTGCTCGGCGAGGGGCGGGATGCGGTGTCCGCCGAGGATCGATCGGATCGGTGATTCTTGGCCATCGGCATCGAGTGTGTCACTGGCGTGACGGACAATGGGCCCAAGGCGTCGTGCACGCCTGCCGGTAAGTGATTGAATGCCATCGCGGCTGGCGAACCGTCCCGGGGGCTCTGCCGAGGTGTCCCATGGGGCGACCGCTCGATAGCAAGGTGCTGGAGGATCCGTGGACCTGTCCCTGTCGACTCGCAATGTGTCCGGCCCTAATGGCGACCGTACGGTCGTCGAGGTCGGCGGCGAAATCGATGTATATACCGCGCCCAAGCTGCGGGAGCAGTTGGTCGAGCTGGTGAACGACGGCAGTTTCCACCTCGTCGTCGACATGGAGGGCGTGGACTTCCTCGACTCCACCGGTCTCGGCGTCCTGGTGGGCGGCCTGAAGCGCGTCCGGGCCCATGAGGGCTCGCTGCGTCTGGTCTGCAACCAGGAGCGCATTCTGAAGATCTTCCGTATTACCGGTCTCACCAAGGTGTTCCCGATCCACACCTCGGTCGAGGAGGCGGTCAACGCGACCGACTGACCACCGGTCTCCCGGGTCGTGGGCCCGGCTTCGAGAAGTGGGGGACCGGGCCCACGCCCGGCCCCCTGACAGCACGCCCGTAGTACAGCACGCCCGTAGTTCAGAGGGGGATGCATGGCCACCGTTGAACTCCGCTTCAGCGCGCTGCCCGAGCACGTCAGGACCGCCCGACTGGTGGCGGCAGCGGTGGCGCGCAGGGCCGGAGTGGACGAGGCCGTCCTCGACGAGGTCAGGCTCGCCGTCGGCGAGGCCTGTTCTCGTGCCGTCGGACTGCACCAGAGCGGCGGCATCTCGGCGCCGGTGCAGGTGACGCTGATCGATGAGGAGAAGCAGTTCTCCATCGAGGTCGGCGACGAGGCGCCGGGTTCGGTACCCGGCGGGGCGGCGTCCGGCGCCGCCTCCGGTGGCTCGGACGCGGAGACCGAGGAGGACGAGATGGGCCTCGCGGTCATCAGCGGCCTCGTGGACGACGTGGAAGTCATCGCCGGAGAGCACGGCGGACTGATCAGGATGAGCTGGCCCATTGTGCCGCCGGCCGTGGCTCTTTCCTGACAACCGCACCTCTTTTCTTGCCCCGAAGGGCCCTACTCGGTGGGGCCCTTCGGCATGTCCGGGATCTCGCGCTCGTCCATAAGATGATCGCGTACGGCGTTTCGTGAATCAATTCACGATCATTCGGGTGATCATTGGATCAGACGTCAACGCTTCTGGGGCATTACTGCTTTTGGGTCCGTGGGTGCCTCCCGATCATTTGCTGTAGAGCAAGTGAAGATTAATTCCGCTTACCGCGCACTGTTTTGATCAGGTTCCGGTACCTAGAATCCGTCCACATCTTGAGCTCAGCCCAAGCGTCAAGGAGGACGAATGGCGGGGCTTTCTACCCCTCATCAGTTTGACCACCCCACAACCCTCGCAGCCGCGGTCCTGACCGACGGCAACCGTCTCATCGTGATGGTCATCGCGGTTGTCGCCGTGGCGGCCCTCGTGGTCGCCGGGATCCTGGTGCGCCAGGTTCTCGCGGCCGGCGAGGGCACCGACAGCATGAAGGAGATCGCGACGGCGATCCAGGAAGGCGCGAATGCCTACCTGGGACGTCAGATGCGCACCCTCGCGGTTTTCGCCGCCGTGGTGTTCTTCCTGCTCATGCTGCTGCCCGCGGACGACTGGAATCAGCGCGCCGGACGGTCGATCTTCTTCTTGATCGGCGCGGTGTTCTCGGCGACCACCGGCTATATCGGTATGTGGCTCGCCGTACGGAGCAATGTCCGCGTGGCCGCCGCGGCACGGGAAGCGACTCCGGCGGAGGGTGAGCCCGAAAAGGATCTCACCGCCGTCTCGCACAAAGCCATGAAGATCGCTTTCCGCACCGGTGGCGTCGTCGGCATGTTCACGGTGGGGCTCGGTCTGCTGGGCGCCTCCTGTGTGGTGCTCGTGTACGCGGCCGACGCGCCGAAGGTTCTGGAGGGCTTCGGTCTCGGCGCGGCTCTGATCGCCATGTTCATGCGTGTCGGTGGCGGCATCTTCACCAAGGCCGCCGACGTCGGCGCCGACCTGGTCGGCAAGGTCGAGCAGGGCATTCCGGAGGACGATCCGCGTAATGCCGCGACCATCGCCGACAACGTGGGCGACAACGTCGGCGACTGTGCCGGCATGGCCGCCGACCTCTTCGAGTCGTACGCCGTCACGCTCGTCGCGGCGCTGATCCTCGGCAAGGTGGCGTTCGGCGACGCCGGGCTCGCGTTCCCGCTGATCGTCCCCGCCATCGGCGTACTCACCGCGATGATCGGCATCTTCGCGGTGGCGCCCCGGCGGTCCGACCGCAGCGGCATGTCCGCGATCAACCGAGGGTTCTTCATCTCCGCGGTGATCTCGCTCGTGCTGGTGGCCCTCGCCGTCTACATCTACCTTCCGGGGACCTACGCCGAACTGGACGGGGTCACGGACGCGGCGATCAAGGCCAAGGGCGGTGATCCGCGGGTCCTCGCGGTCGTCGCCGTCGCGATCGGCATCGTGCTGGCCGCGCTCATCCAGCAGTTGACCGGCTACTTCACCGAGACCAGCCGTCGTCCCGTCCGGGACATCGGCAAGAGTTCACTGACCGGCGCGGCCACCGTCGTCCTCGCCGGCATCTCCATCGGTCTCGAATCGGCCGTCTACACCGCCCTGTTGATCGGCCTCGGCGTGTACGGGGCGTTCCTGCTGGGCGGTACGTCGATCTTGCTGGCGCTGTTCGCGGTGGCGCTCGCCGGAACGGGCCTGCTCACCACGGTCGGTGTCATCGTCGCGATGGACACCTTCGGCCCCGTCTCCGACAACGCGCAGGGCATCGCCGAGATGTCCGGTGACGTCGAGGGCGCGGGCGCGCAGGTGCTCACCGACCTGGACGCCGTCGGCAACACCACCAAGGCCATCACCAAGGGCATCGCCATCGCCACCGCCGTCCTCGCGGCCTCGGCCCTCTTCGGCTCGTACCGTGACGCGATCACCACGGCCGCGAGCGACGTGGGCGAGAAGGTCTCGGGCCCCGGCGCGCCGCTGAACCTGATGATGGACATCTCGCAGCCCAACAACCTGGTGGGTCTCATCGCGGGCGCCGCGGTCGTCTTCCTCTTCTCGGGGCTGGCGATCAACGCGGTGTCGCGGTCCGCCGGGGCTGTGGTCTACGAGGTGCGGCGGCAGTTCCGCGAGCACCCCGGGATCATGGACTTCTCCGAGAAGCCCGAGTACGGGCGCGTCGTCGACATCTGCACCAAGGACGCGCTGCGCGAGCTGGCCACACCGGGTCTGCTCGCGGTGCTCACGCCGATCGCGATCGGGTTCACGCTCGGTGTCGGCGCCCTCGGCTCGTTCCTGGCGGGCGCCATCGGCACCGGCACGCTGATGGCCGTCTTCCTCGCCAACTCCGGTGGCGCGTGGGACAACGCCAAGAAGCTCGTGGAGGACGGCCATCACGGCGGCAAGGGCAGCGAGGCCCACGCCGCCACGGTGATCGGCGACACGATCGGTGACCCCTTCAAGGACACGGCGGGCCCCGCGATCAACCCGCTGTTGAAGGTCATGAACCTGGTGTCGCTGTTGATCGCTCCGGCGATCGTCAAGTTCTCGTACGGCGACGACAAGAGTGCCGGCGTACGGGTGTTCATCGCCCTTGTCGCGCTCATCGTGATCGTGAGCGCCGTGTACATCTCCAAGCGGCGCGGGATCGTCATGGGCGACGAGGAGGACAACGACGAGGGCATCGCCAAGTCGGCCGATCCGGCGGTGGTTTCATAACTCACAGGTTCCGCGCCTGACCAGGCACGGACTTCCGTGCCTGGTCAGGGAGTAGGGCAACGGGTGGGCGCACGGCGCGTGTTGAAGCGCCGTGCGCCCACCCTGTGTGTGTTCACATCGCCGTCGTGAGCCTTCTCTCGCTTGGTGCAAATGGCTTCAATAGGCGTCTTAGCGGATATTCGACATGTGGGTGTTGTCCGCATGGCGTGTAAGTTCCGGGGCCGAGAGCCATGGAAGGGACCAAACCGGTGAACAAGAAGCTCGCGGCCGTACTGTCCGGCGGTGCGGTACTGGTGCTCACGCTGTCGGGATGCGGCAGCAGCGGCAACAGCGGCAACGACAAGCTGAACTCCTGGGCCAAGCAGGTCTGCGACGCGGTGAAGCCGCAGGCGCAGAAGATCGAGGACGCGAACGCCGCGATCCAGAAGCAGACCTCGGACAACAGCACGCCGGCAGCCGTCCAGACGACGGACGCGCAGGCCTTCCAGGACATGTCCGACGCCTACAAGGCGATCGGCGCTGCCGTCGAGAACGCGGGACCGCCCGACGTCACCGACGGCAAGACCAAGGAGGCCAACGCGGTCAAGGAGCTCAACGGCATCTCCGCGTCGTACGCCGCCCTGAAGAAGCAGGTCGACAAGCTCGACACCAAGGACCAGGCCAAGTTCGCCGAGGGCCTCAAGGGCATCGCGACCCAGCTCGACAAGCTGAGCCAGAGCGGGAACGACGCACTGAAGCAGTTGGAGGAGGGCGACGTGGGCAAGGCGATGGCGCAGCAGGAGAGCTGCAAGTCGGCGTCGGGGTCCGCGGCGGCGACCGCAGGCTGAGCCCCCAGAGGCTCCGGGGGCGGCCCGCAGCCGGGTCCCAGGGACTCCTCGGCGCCGTCCGGCAGGCGGGGCGCCAGGGGACTCAGGGCGGCGATCGTCCGTTCGGCCGAAGGAGAGCCCGGCACCCGTGCGTGCCGGGCTCTCGGCGTGCCCTGTCCGCGGTCGGCGCCGGTGGTGGCCCCGCCCACAGGTCGTGCTCGCCGCCGGGCCTGCCCGCAGGTCGTGCCCGCGGCCCGCCCTGCCCGCCCCGGGGGCGTACAGCCGCCGACCGTGCCTGCCCGGCGGTCGTGCCCGTCCACGGAGCGTGCCTGCGCTCCCGGGTCCTGCCCGCGTGCAGGCGGTGCGTTGTCCACAGGTGTGGGTGCCGGTGGGCGATAGCGGACACAATGGGAGGCGTGAGTCACACCAGCCTGTCACCGTTGCCCTCGTCCGATCGTGCCGACACCGCCGCCCGGCTGCGGAGCGCCCTGCTCGACGCCTCCTTCACCGCGGACGGACTCCTCGACCTGCTCGGCGCTCCCGCGTACGCGGCGCTGGCGCGCAGCGAGACCGTGCCCGCCCTCCGGGCGACCCGTGGGGACACACCGCTGGAGACGCTCGTACGGCTCTTCCTGCTGCAACAGCCCGTGCCGTACGCGCGCGTGGCGGTCGTGCTGCCCGTCGAGGAGGCCCTGGAGAGCGGCTGGCTGGCCCGGACGGGCGGGGACGAGGTCGCGGCGAGCGTCGACATCCGGCCCTACGGCGGGCCCGGTGGTGAGGACTGGTTCATCGTCTCCGACCTCGGATGCGCCGTCGGCGGAGCGGGCGGCATCGGCAGCCGGGAGGAAGGCGTCGTCCTCGGGGTGGGCGGTGCCTCCACGACGCTCGCCGGCATCACCGTGCGTACGCCCGTCGACTCCGCGCTCGACCTCGGCACCGGCTCGGGTATCCAGGCCCTGCACGTCGCGCAGCACGCCACCCGCGTGACGGCGACCGACCTGAACCCCCGTGCGCTGCACGTCACCGCGCTGACGCTCGCGCTGTCCGGAGCTCCGGCCGCGGACCTGCGCGAGGGCTCCCTCTTCGAACCGGTCCGCGCCGACGAGAGATACGACCTGATCGTCTCGAACCCGCCCTTCGTGATCTCGCCGGGCGCCCGGTTGACGTACCGCGACGGCGGAATGGGCGGGGACGACCTGTGCCGCACGCTCGTTCAGGAGTCGGGGGACCGGCTGAACGAAGGCGGGTACGCCCAGTTCCTCGCCAACTGGCAGCACGTGGAGGGCGAGGACTGGCAGGACCGGCTGCGCTCCTGGGTGCCCCGCGGCTGCGACGCGTGGATCGTGCAGCGAGAGGTGCAGGACGTCACGCAGTACGCGGAGTTGTGGCTGCGCGACTCGGGTGACCACCGTGCCGACCCCGCCGACTACCAAGCCAGGTACGACGCGTGGCTCGACGAGTTCGAGGCGCGCAAGGTCAAGGCCGTCGGCTTCGGATGGATCACGTTGCGCAGGACGGCGGCGGCCGAGCCCTCGATCACGGTCGAGGAATGGCCCCACTCCGTCGAGCAGCCGCTCGGCGAGGCGGTGCGCGAGCACTTCGAGCGGGTCGACTACCTTCGGCGGCACGACGACGCGGGCCTGCTCGCCGGTCACTTCAGACTTGTGGCGGAGGTCGTGCAGGAGCAGGTCGGACTGCCCGGCGCCGAGGACCCGGAGCATGTGGTGCTGCGTCAGCACCGGGGTATGCGCCGGGCCACCAAGGTGGACACGGTCGGCGCGGGATTCGCCGGAGTGTGCGACGGCACGTTGAGCGCGGGCCGGATCCTCGACGCCATCGCCCAACTGGTCGGCGAGGACCCGGTGTTGCTGCGCGACCGGACGCCCGCGCAGATCCGCCTGCTGGTGGAGCAGGGATTCCTGGCGCCGGTCGAGTAGCCGGGTGATGCCGGGGCGGGGGTGACGGGGCCGGATCTCGGGAGGGAGCGGGCCTGCGGCTCTTCGTGCCGCGTGGCCCGCGCGCCTCGCGGACGTCGGTCCCGTCGTCCCTGACCGCGTACCGCCGGACACCGGATCGGCCTCCTTCGCGGGGAGGGGAAACCGGCCAACATCCGATCGGCGGCGGACGCTTCCGGCCATCCGCGTCACAGGCGCCGCGTCACTTCGCCGCCCGCGGCGCCACGCGCCGGCCGGAGACTCGCGAATCCCCCGTCCCGCGCCATCGCCGCAGCCACGCCCAGGCCGCTGCGGCCGCTGGGAGGCCGGTCGTAGCCCTCGGCCTCCGACACCTCCGACACCCCCGCCACCATCCGACGCCCCCGAGACCGTCGGCTCGCCGGCCCGGTTCGTCTCGGCGAGTCCTCATCCGCCGGGCCCCCGCCCCCGCACCAGGTGACCGTCGGTTCTCGGCCCCGCCGCCGCACCACAGGCATGGACATGGCGGTGGAGGCGGATAGGGATAGGGAGAAGAAGGGGACGGCCGGGGGCGAGGGCGGCGCACGGCGGAGCGTGGGCGCCCCATGGGGCGCCGGTTGCCCGGCGTTCACCGTGGGTTCGTCCGTCGGCTGCCGGCCCGTGTCAGCCTCCCGAGCCTGAGGACCCGGGCGAAAGGACAGATCGATGGAAAGCGGACCGGCGATCTTCGCGGGACTGGTGTTCGCCCTGTTCGGAGGTGGACTTCTGGCCTGGACGGCGGTCCGGGTGCGACAGGGGGAGCCGGTCGCGCACGGTGTGAACCGCGTCGCATCGGTGACCCTCGCCGGCGTCGCGGGAAGCGGGGCGCTGGTGCTCGGGATGTGGTGCTTCACGCGCGTGTGAAACCGCGCGTGAGGACCGGGGCCCCGGTAACTGGGAAGTTACCCTCCGGATAGGCCCGGAAGAGCCGGTGGACACTCCGGGCGGCAGGAATGGCGGTAGTCGGGTTACCGTTCGAGTGGCCGTTGCGGGCTTTTCCCGTTTGACACGGGGGCGGGATGTACCGTCACACTCCGCAGCGTCAGCATGACCCGATCCCTCGGGAATCAAGCCCCGGGGAGATTCCGCGTCGACCGGAGAGAAGAGCGAAGTTGTCCCCGACCAGCGACACCGCACACGGCGGCCGCCGACTCGTCATCGTCGAGTCGCCTGCCAAGGCGAAGACGATCAAGGGCTATCTCGGCCCCGGCTATGTCGTCGAAGCGAGCGTCGGGCACATCCGTGACCTCCCGAACGGTGCCGCCGAGGTGCCGGAGAAGTACACCGGTGAGGTGCGCCGTCTCGGTGTGGACGTCGACAACGACTTCCAGCCGATCTATGTGGTCAACGCCGACAAGAAGGCCCAGGTAAAGAAGCTCAAGGATCTGCTGAAGGATTCCGACGAGCTCTTCCTCGCCACCGATGAGGACCGCGAGGGCGAGGCCATCGCGTGGCACCTCCTGGAGGTCCTCAAGCCCAAGGTCCCCGTCCACCGGATGGTCTTCCACGAGATCACCAAGGACGCGATCCGCAGCGCCGTCGCCAACCCGCGCGAGCTGAACAAGCGCATGGTCGACGCCCAGGAGACCCGCCGCATCCTCGACCGCCTCTACGGCTACGAGGTCTCGCCGGTCCTGTGGAAGAAGGTCATGCCGCGACTGTCGGCGGGCCGCGTCCAGTCCGTGGCCACCCGGCTCGTCGTCGAGCGGGAACGCGAGCGCATCGCCTTCCGTTCCGCCGAGTACTGGGACCTGACCGGCACCTTCGGCACCGGTCGCACCGGCGACGCCAGCGACCCGTCCAACCTGGTCGCCCGCCTCACCGCGGTCGACGGCAAGCGCGTCGCGCAGGGCCGCGACTTCGACTCGCTGGGCCAGATCAAGAGCGCGAACACGCTCCACCTGGACGAGACGAACGCCCGTGCGCTCGCCGCCGCCCTTCAGGACACGGCCTTCGCGGTCCGCTCGGTCGAGTCCAAGCCCTACCGCCGCTCGCCGTACGCGCCGTTCCGCACGACGACGCTCCAGCAGGAGGCCTCGCGCAAGCTCGGCTTCGGTGCGAAGGCGACCATGCAGGTGGCACAGAAGCTGTACGAGAACGGCTTCATCACCTACATGCGTACGGACTCCACGACCCTGTCGGAGACGGCGATCACGGCCGCCCGCGCCCAGGTCACGCAGCTGTACGGCGCCGACTACCTGCCGGCACAGCCGCGTACGTATGCCGGGAAGGTCAAGAACGCGCAGGAGGCGCACGAGGCGATCCGTCCCTCGGGTGACCGTTTCCGCACCCCGGCCGAGACGGGTCTGACCGGCGACCAGTTCAGGCTCTACGAGCTGATCTGGAAGCGGACCGTCGCGTCCCAGATGAAGGACGCGGTCGGTAACTCCGTCACCGTGAAGATCGCGGGCCGGTCCGCCGACGGCCGTGACGCCGAATTCAGCGCGTCCGGCAAGACGATCACCTTCCACGGCTTCCTGAAGGCCTACGTCGAGGGCGCCGACGACCCGAACGCCGAGCTCGACGACCGCGAGCGCCGCCTTCCGCAGGTCGCCGAGGGCGACCCGCTGTCCGCCGCGGAGATCACGGTCGACGGGCACGCCACCAAGCCGCCGGCCCGCTACACCGAGGCGTCCCTGGTCAAGGAGCTCGAAGAGCGCGAGATCGGCCGCCCGTCGACGTACGCGTCGATCATCGGCACGATCCTCGACCGCGGTTACGTCTTCAAGAAGGGGACGGCCCTGGTGCCCTCCTTCTTGTCGTTCGCCGTGGTCAACCTCCTGGAGAAGCACTTCGGGCGGCTCGTCGACTACGACTTCACCGCCAGGATGGAGGACGACCTCGACCGCATCGCCCGCGGTGAGGCGCAGGCCGTGCCGTGGCTGCGGCGTTTCTACTTCGGCGAGGGCGACGCGGCCGGTGCCGCCGACGCGGGCAACGGCGACGGCGACCACCTGGGCGGCCTCAAGGAGCTCGTCACCGACCTGGGCGCCATCGACGCCCGCGAGGTGTCCTCGTTCCCGGTCGGCAACGACATCGTGCTGCGCGTCGGCCGCTACGGCCCGTACGTCGAGCGCGGCGAGAAGGACTCCGAGAACCACCAGCGTGCCGACGTGCCCGAGGACCTGGCCCCCGACGAGCTGACGGTCGACCTCGCCGAGGAACTGCTCGCCAAGCCGAGCGGTGACTTCGAGCTCGGCGCCGACCCGCACTCGGGTCACCAGATCATCGCCAGGGACGGCCGCTACGGCCCGTACGTCACCGAGGTGCTCCCCGAGGGCACCCCGAAGACGGGCAAGAACGCCGTCAAGCCGCGTACCGCCTCGCTGTTCAAGTCGATGCAGCTCGACACGGTGACGCTGGAGGACGCCCTCAAGCTCATGTCCCTGCCGCGGGTCGTCGGCAAGGACGCCGAGGGCGTCGAGATCACCGCGCAGAACGGGCGCTACGGGCCGTACCTGAAGAAGGGCACGGACTCGCGCTCGCTCACCGCCGAGGACCAGCTCTTCACCATCACGCTCGAAGAGGCGCTGGAGATCTACTCCCAGCCCAAGCAGCGGGGCCGCGCCGCCGCCAAGCCGCCGCTGAAGGAGCTGGGCGAGGACCCGGTCAGCGGAAAGCCGGTCGTGGTCAAGGACGGCCGTTTCGGTCCGTACGTGACCGATGGCGAGACCAACGCGACCCTGCGTTCCGACGACAGCGTCGAGGACATCACGCCGGAGCGCGGCTACGAGCTGCTCGCCGAGAAGCGTGCAAAGGGTCCGGCCAAGAAGACCGCGAAGAAGGCGGCCGCGAAGAAGGCTCCCGCCAAGAAGGCACCGGCCAAGAAGGCGGCCGCCAAGACGACCGCGTCGAAGACGGCCGCCAAGAAGGCTCCCGCCAAGAAGACCGCCGCGAAGAAGACGGCGGCCTCCGAAGGCTGAGTCGTCCCATGTCGGAGAAGTGGACGCCCCTACACCATTTGGTGTAGGGGCGTCCGTATGTTCGGGCACCCCTTCGGGGAGTCAGTGGGTCCGGATAGGCTGGCAGGATGACGCGAGCCGAGCAGCCAACGGCCCAGGACTGGGCCCCCGACGACGCACTCGTCGCGGATTCACGCGAACGTGCCGTCCGCGCGCTGCTGCGTCAACCGCAGTTGAAGCGGTTGTGGAGCGCGCACCTCGTGGGAGGTGTCGCGGACGCGCTGGCCCTGCTGGTGCTGGTCGTCCTCGCCCTCCAGGCGGCGATCTCCGAGGGTTCCTTCGGCGGTGGTGCCCGCGGAGCCGCCCTCGCCGTGGCGGCCGTCTTCGGAGTGCGCGTCCTGGCGACGCTGCTCTTCGGAGCCGTGCTCCTCGGCCCCATGACGTCGCTGACCTCCCCCGACGGGCTGCTCGACCGGCGCTGGACCATGCTCGGAGCCGACGGCCTGCGGGCCGCGCTCCTCATCGTCGCTCCGCTGTTCATCGACTGGACCCCGGACAACGCGCTCGCCGTCCTCCTCGTCATCGTCTTCGTGACCGGAGTCGCCGAGCGGTTCTGGACGGTGTGCAGGGAGAGCGCGGCGCCCGCGCTGCTGCCCGCGCCGCCGCTGGAGGGCGCCACGGTGCGCCCGCTGCCGGACCACATGGACGCGCTGCGGCGGCTGTCCCTGCGTACGGCGTTCGCCGCGGTCCCGATCGCGGCCGTCACCCTGGTCGCCGTCTCCCTCGTCAGCAACCTGCTGGGCGCCGGGATCGACTGGTTCGACCAGCACCAGGCGGCGCTCGCCTCGTACGTCGCGGCCGGACTGTTCGCGGCCTGCCTGTCGGTGATCACCTTCCTCGAGCTGCCCGACGCCCGCACCCCGCGCGCGCGGTCGCCGCTCGAAGGACTGCGCCGCCCGAAGACGGGCACCGGCATCGACAAGGGCCGCACCGGCGCGATTCCGCTTCTGGTGCCCGCCTGCGCGGCCGTGGCCGGGGCGATCTCGGCCGCCGTCGCCGTCTCCGTACTGGACGCCATCGACCTGGGCGGCGGACCCGTGCTGTACGGGCTGCTGGTGCTGGCCCTGACCGGCGGCGTCGTCGTCGGAATCCGCACGGCCCCCTCGCTGCTCCCGTCGCTGTCGCGGCGCAGGCTGCTCGCCCTCGCGATCGCCTTCACCGGGGTCGCGCTGCTGGTCGCCGGCCTCGTCCCGGACGTCACCGCCGTGCTGCTGATCGTGGCCTTCGCCGGCGTCGGCGCGGGTGTGGCCGCCAACACCGGCCACGCGCTCCTCGACCAGGAGGCCGAGGACTACCGGCGCCCCCGTACGACCGAGCATCTGCACGCGGTCGTCCGGGTCTTCGTCGCGGTCGGCGCGATCGTGGCGCCGCTGGTGGCCGCCGCGATCGGCCCGCACCGCCTGGAAAGCGGCAAGTTCGTGTTCGCGCACGGCGGCGCCGCCTTCACCCTGATGCTGGTCGGCGCGCTCCTGCTGCCCGTCGCCGCCGTGGTGCTCGCCAAGGTCGACGACCGTTCCGGGGTACCCCTGCGCAAGGACCTGCTGGACGCGCTGCGCGGCGGTGACGACCCTGCGCAGGTGCCCGCGACGAGCGGCTTCTTCATCGCCCTGGAGGGCGGCGACGGGGCCGGCAAGTCGACCCAGGCCCAGGCCCTGGCCGACTGGATCCGGTCCAAGGGCCACGAGGTCGTGGTGACCCGCGAACCGGGCGCCACGCCGGTCGGCAAGCGACTGCGCTCGATCCTCCTCGACGTGTCGTCCGCGGGCCTCTCGCACCGCGCCGAGGCCCTCCTGTACGCCGCCGACCGGGCGGAGCACGTCGACACGGTGGTGCGGCCCGCGCTGGAGCGGGGTGCCGTCGTCATCTCCGACCGCTACATCGACTCCTCCGTGGCCTACCAGGGCGCGGGCCGCGACCTGTCCCCTACGGAGATCGCCCGTATCAACCGGTGGGCGACGGACGGGCTCGTACCGCACTTGACCGTCCTGCTGGACGTGTCTCCCGAAGCCGCCCGCGAGCGGTTCACCGAGGCGCCCGACCGCCTTGAGTCGGAGCCGGTCGAGTTCCACACGCGCGTGCGGTCCGGTTTCCTGACGCTCGCCGCCGCCGACCCGAGCCGCTATCTGGTCGTCGACGCGGCACAGGAGCCCGAGGCCGTCACCACCGTCGTACGGCATCGGCTGGATGTGATGCTGCCCCTCTCCGAAGCCGAGGTGAAGGCCCAGGAGGAGGCACGCAGGGCGGCCGAGGAGGAGGCCCGGCGCAAGGCCGAGGAAGAGGCCGCCCGCAAGGCCGAGGAGGAGCGTCTGGAGCGCGAGCGCCAGGCACAGCTCGCGAAACTGCGCGCCGAGGAGGAGGAGCGCAAGCAGCGCGAGCTGGAAGAGGCCCAGCGGCGCGAGGCCGAGCGCCAGGCGGAGGAGGCCCGGCAGCGCGCCGAGGAGGCCCGCCGCCGTGCCGAGGAGGAGCGGGTCCGGCTTCTCGCGGAGGAGAAGGTCCGCGCCGCGGAGCAGGAGCGGGTGCGCCGACAGGCCGAGGAGGAGGCGCGGCTGCGCGCCGAGGCCGAGGCGCGCCGCCTGGAGAAGCAGCGGAAGGCCGAGGAAGCGCTGCTGCGGGCCGAGGAGGCCCGGCGGCTCGCCGCGGAGGCGGCTGCCGCTTCGGCGGCCGCGGCGGCTTCGGCCGAGGCCGCGGTGTCGAGCACCGGGACGGGTTCCGGGACCGGTTCCGGGTCGGGCTCCCCGACGACCGCTCCGGGAGCCGGAGCCGGGACGGGACGCGACGCGGGTACGGCTCCGACGGCCTCGCCGTCGCCGTCACCCTCTCCGGCTGCCTCCGCCACCAAGCCCTCATGGGCCGCGGCTGCTTCCGTGCCGGACAACGAGACGACGCTGCCCACGCCGGTCGTGACCGACCCGACGGCCCGGGGGGCCGTCGACGAGACCGCGGTGCTTCCGGCCGTACGACCGGGTGGAGGCCGCGCGGCCAAGCGCCCGGCCTCCCGCTCCGAGGTCGAGGACACGGCCTCGCTGCCGAAGCCGCCGGTCCCGGGCGGGGCCGCGGACGAGACGGCGGTGCTGCCGCCCGTCTCCCCGGCCTCGGGCGCGGCCGACGAGACGGCGGTTCTTCCTCCGGTACGGGACGGGGGCGCCGGGCCGAGGGCCGACGCACCGGCCGGTGACCCCGCGGAGCGGATGCCCCGGGGCTTCTTCCGCGACGAGCGGCCGGGGGCGGGGCCCGAGGGTCCCGTGGACCGCACACGGGAACTGCCGCAGGTGGACGAGACGGGCGCCCCGCGCCGCAGGCCCCGCCCCGACTGGGCCGAGGAGACCCCGCTCGACGACCTCCCGACCCTGGCGGACGAACTGCTGGGCCCGCGCGACGACGAGGACGACTGGGACGAGGGGCAGGGCCAGGGGCGCGGCGGGCGGCGACGCTAGTCCCTGACGGGGGTCGCGAGTCTCTGGAGGTCCGCCCCTGACGGGTGGCCGCGAGTCCCCGGCGAGGGGCCGCGGCGCCTGGTCCGGAGGTCCCCGGCCCGGCGGTATGCGTCACGTTCTCCGCGTTCGCTGCCTCGCGTCCGGTGAACGGGCGGGCGGGGCCGATTGTCAGTGGCGACCCGCACAATGGACGACGCGAGACAAAATGCGACGGAAGGGCGGAGCCCATGCCTGTGTGGGACGACGTGGTGGGCCAGGAGAAGGTGAGCGAGCAGCTCGCCGCCGCTGCCCGGGACGCCGACGCCCTGGTCACGGCGGTCACCGCGAAGACCCCGCTCCCCGAGGCGTCCAAGATGACGCACGCCTGGCTGTTCACGGGCCCGCCCGGCTCGGGCCGTTCCACAGCGGCGCGCGCGTTCGCGGCCGCGCTGCAGTGTGTGAGCCCCGACCGCGCGCTCGGCGGAATCCCCGGCTGCGGGTTCTGCGACGGCTGTCATACGAGTCTGGTCGGGACGCACGCCGATGTGGAGATCGTCCGCACCGACCTGCTGTCCATCGGCGTCAAGGAGACCCGCGACCTGGTCCGTCGCGCCCAGCTGTCCCCCGCCGTCGGCCGCTGGCAGGTCATCGTCCTGGAAGACGCGGACCGGCTCACGGAGGGCGCGGGCAACGTCCTGCTGAAGGCCGTCGAGGAGCCCGCTCCCCGCACGGTCTGGCTCCTCTGCGCCCCGTCCATCGAGGACGTACTGCCCACCATCCGCTCCCGCTGCCGGCTGCTCACGCTGCGCACGCCGCCGGTGGAAGCGGTAGCCGACATCCTCGTACGCCGTGACGGCATCGAGCCCGACGTCGCCGCGGCCGTCGCGCGCGCGACACAGGGCCACATCGGGCGGGCCCGCCGACTCGCCACGGACCCGAGCGCCCGGCAGCGCCGTGCCGCCGTCCTCAAGCTCCCGCTGCGGATCGACGACATCGGCGGCTGCCTCAAGGCGGCCCAGGAGCTGATCGACACGGCTTCGGAGGACGCGAAACAGCTCGCCGAGGAAGTCGACGTCAAGGAGACCGAGGACCTGAAGACGGCGCTCGGCGCGGTTCAGGGCGGTCGGATGCCGCGCGGCACGGCGGGCGTCATGAAGGAGCTGGAGGACCGGCAGAAGCGCCGGAGAACGCGCACGCAGCGCGACAGCCTGGATCTGGCCCTGATCGACCTCACCGGCTTCTACCGCGACGTACTCGCCCTTCAGCTCGGCTCCCGTCTGGCCATCGCCAACGCGGACGCGGGGGACACGCTGGAGCGGCTGGCCCGCGACAGTTCGCCGGAGTCGACCTTGCGCCGCATCGACGCGATCGCCGCGTGCCGGGAGGCCCTCGACCGCAACGTCGCCCCGCTGCTCGCGGTGGAGGCGATGACGATGGCGCTCAGAGCGGGCTGAGCCGCTCGCGGCCCCGGCGCCCGTCGACTGTCCGGGTCCGGGGGACGGAGCCGGCGATGAAAGTTGACCGAGTCACTCGTACGAGCCGCTTCTGCGACTGAAGGTGATCAATTGATCGCGCAAGGTTACGCTCGCGGGATGCACCTGAGGCGCACCTCCCGGCCGACCCGACCCGTCCGTGCGAGCGGCGTGCTGCTGGCCGCCGCGGCGCTGCTCATCTCCGCGTGCTCCTCAGGGAGTTCCACGACGACGGCGGCGACGTCCGAGGCGGCGCTCACCGCGCTGCCGCGCGCCACACCGTCGGCACTGGCGCCGTACTACCAGCAGAAGCTGAGCTGGCGCAGCTGCGGTGTCCCCGACTTCGAGTGCGCCACGATGAAGGCGCCGCTCGACTACGCGAAGCCGGGCTCGGGCGATGTCAGGCTGGCGGTCTCCCGCAAGAAGGCCACGGGGCCGGGCAAGCGGCTCGGTTCGCTGCTGGTCAATCCGGGAGGGCCGGGCGGTTCGGCGGTCGACTATCTCCAGTCGTACGCCGGAATCGGCTATCCGGTGGATGTCCGCGCCCGCTACGACATGGTCGCGGTCGACCCGAGGGGAGTGGCCAGGAGCGAGCCGGTCGAGTGCCTCAACGGCCGCGCGATGGACGCCTTCACGCAGACGGACACCACGCCGGACGACGGTCAGGAGACGGATCGGCTCGTCGAGGCCTACAAGAAGTTCGCCGAGGGTTGCGGCGCGCACTCGCCGGAGCTGCTCCGGCACGTGTCCACGGTCGAGGCGGCCCGCGACATGGACATTCTGCGGGCCGTGCTGGGCGACCAGAAGCTGTCCTATGTGGGGGCGTCGTACGGGACGTTCCTGGGGGCGACCTACGCGGGCCTCTTCCCGGACCGGGTGGGCCGGCTGGTGCTGGACGGCGCGCTGGACCCGTCCCTCACCTCGCGCAAGCTGAACGAGGAGCAGACGGCGGGGTTCGAGACGGCGTTCCAGTCCTTCGCGAAGGACTGCGTGCGGCACAGCGACTGCCCGCTGGGCGATGCGGGCACGAGCCCGGACGAGGTGGGAAGGAACCTGAAGGCGTTCTTCCAGCAGTTGGACAAGAAACCCATCCCGGCCGGCGACCCGGACGGCCGCAAGCTCGGGGAAGCGCTCGCGACCACGGGCGTGATCGCGGCGATGTACGACGAGACCTCCTGGCCGCAGCTTCGTGACGCGCTCACCTCGGCGATGAAGAAGAACGACGGCGCCGGGCTGCTGGCCCTCTCCGACAGCTACTACGAGCGGGACGCCGACGGCCGGTACGCGAACCTGATGTCCGCCAACGCCGCCGTGAACTGCCTCGACCTGCCGGCCGCCTTCTCCGGCCCGGACCAGGTGGAGCAGACACTCCCCGCTTTCGAGAAGGCGTCCCCCGTCTTCGGTGAGGGACTGGCCTGGGCCTCCCTGAACTGCGCGTACTGGCCGGTCAAGAACACCGGCGAGCCCCACCGTATCGAGGCGAAGGGCGCGGCGCCGATCCTCGTCGTCGGCACCACCCGCGACCCTGCGACCCCGTACCCCTGGGCCCAGTCCCTCGCCTCCCAGCTCTCCTCCGGGACCCTCCTCACCTACGTCGGCGACGGCCACACCGCGTACGGCCGCGGCAGCACCTGCATCGACTCGACGATCAACCGCTACCTCCTCCAGGGGACCCCTCCCGAGAAGGGAAAGCGCTGCTCATAGCCCCGCCGCGCACCCCTGGGCCACATGCTCCCGGGCGTGTGCGGAGCACCCCTGGAAACTGTGTAGACTTACCGACGTTGCTGATCGCACCATAGGTGTGAGCAGCGCGCCGCCTTAGCTCAGATGGCCAGAGCAACGCACTCGTAATGCGTAGGTCTCGGGTTCGAATCCCGAAGGCGGCTCTGTGGAAGCCTCAGGACTCACTCGCCGTGACCTGGGGCTTTTGCTTTTTTTCCGGACGTGCCGGTGATGTGCGTCGTGGCCGGGGTGCTCGGCGGAGTGGTATCAGGTTGCCCGAAGTGGCTCTGCCGACCTCGTACCCGTTGGGCGCGGTCCTGGAAGGCGCCGCTTCACATGTGCGTGCCCGCGACGCTGCCGTCGGCGCGTACCGCCTCCAGTGTGCAGAAGTGCGTGGTCCCACGCGGCCGGGGTGTCCGTGTGGGAGCGGGTCGCGGCCGGCAGTAGTCCGGCTTGCAGCGGCTCGTACGCCGCCTTGGTGGCCGCGTTCCACCGGCTGACCTGTTGGCCGGCGAGGGTGTCGCACTCGGCTATTGGCGCACCGCCGGTTGACGGACGGCCCGTTCTGGTCGGGTCCGCCGATCGCGGTGCCGTAGTCCACGCTGTCGAGGTTCCGGTCCCGGTGACCCTCACGGACGGCCGGAGGCCCAACTCGATGGCCTCGAATCGGCGACCGTTACCCTCGGGTCGCTCGAAGGCGGCACGGCGTCCCAGTGGTCCTTGGTCACGACCGAGTACACGTACGTCCCGCCGTCCCGGAGGCTGCCACGGAGGACGGCGAGCGGGTCGCTCGTGCCATCCGTGCAGGAGCAGGTGCCGAGCCGCTTGACCGTACGGTCGGCCTTCCCTGTGCCGATCCAGTCCCGTAGTGCCGGACGTCGTCCTCGGTCGAAGCCGCCCAGCTCCGCAGCACGCCGTCGGCGCGCGGGGTGGTCTTCACGCCGGTGACCGGCCCGGCACGACGCGGTCGCCGGTGCGGACGAAGAGCGGTGCGGACGGCGCCGACACGTTTCCGGCCGGGTCCACCCGCCGGAATCCAGCCAAACCAGAGTAATCACGATTAATTCAGTTTCGGTCTTCTTCGCTCCATTTAGGATCATCGATGGCCCTGGAGGCATCGCGACCAATCAGGGTGAACAACCAAACGGGAGAAGAAATCAGCGAGTCGGCCATTCCGGCGCTCACCACGGGGGCGCGGTCTTCCAGGAACCCCGACAACTGCTCGCCGACCAAGCACTACCAGCGGTAGTCGGTCGCTCTGGCAAGACCGCGGGTCCAGGGTGTCCTCCTGGGCCCGCACGCTTCTTTGGGGGAAGCCAACAGCATGTCAGAAATACTTGTTGCCAACGGAGTCGACCTCTCCTACGGCAAGCAGCCGGCCGTCCTCGACGCCCACATCTCGGTGTCCGTCGGGGAGGTTGTGGCGATCACCGGACAGAGCGGTTCCGGCAAGTCCTCGTTGCTCTACTGTCTCGCCGGCGTGCTGCCTGCCACTCGTGGGTACGTGCGGTTCGAAGGGCGGGTGCTCGGCGATCTCTCCGACGACGAGATCAGCGCGCTCCGCCGGGAACGGTTCGGATTCGTCTTCCAGTACGGCGAGTTGCTGCCGGAACTCACCGTGGAGGAGAACACCGCCCTGCCTCTGCGCCTGGCTGGGCAGCGCAAAGGACCCGCACTCGCGGCAGCCGGCGAGGTGCTCGAACGACTCGGACTCGGTGAACTGCGCGAGCGGCGTCCTGGTCAGGTCTCCGGCGGACAGAGTCAGCGCGTCGCGGTCGCGCGTTCCCTGGTGCATCGGCCGGCGATCGTTTTCGCGGACGAGCCGACCGGGTCGCTCGACAGCGCCAACGCCTCAGCCGTACTCAAGGAGTTCCTCGGACTGGCGCGCTCGCAGGGGACCGCCGTCATCCTGGTGACGCACGACCCGGCCGTCGCCGCCCAGGCCGACACCCACTACACGATGGCTGACGGAGTCCTGAGCCCACGGGGTGCGGCGTGAGGGAATTCCTGCTCGGTCTGCGCCTGCTGTTCGGGGCGGGACGCGGTAACCGAATACGCTTCTTCCTCATGGCCGCCGGGGGTTCGATCGGGGTCTGCTGCCTCGCCCTCGTTCTCACCGTTCCGGCGATCCTCGACGCGCACGACGGCCGTGCCGCCGCCCGGCAGCCCGTCACCTCCGCCAGAGGTCCGGCGAACGGCACACTCGTCCTGCAGCGCGATGATGCCTACGGCTCACGGTCCTTCACCCGGGTGTTCGTCGCCGAGGGTGCCAAGGGCCCCCATCCGGTACCTCCCGGGCTGAGTGAACTCCCTTCCCCTGGTGAGGTGTTCGTCTCTCCGCGCGTGCATGACCTGCTGCGTGCCGCACCCGCCGTCAAAGCCTTGCTGCCGGGTCGCGAAGCGGGCGTGATCGGCCCGGCCGGGCTCGCACATCCCGACGAGCTCTACGCCTACATCGGAACCGATCGGGCCGGTATCGCCCGCGAGGGACGGACACTGAAGGGGTTCGGCTACGGCTACGCCCCCTTTCCTGCCGTCGAGCCGTCCACCCTCACCGATGTACGGTTCGCCCTGGCCACCCTGGTCCTGCTGCCCCTGGGAATCTTCCTGTCGGTCTGCGCCCGGCTGTCCGCCGCCAGCCGTATGCGCCGCCTCGCGGCACTGCGGCTGCTGGGCCTGAGCATCAAGGGCACGCAGCGTGTGAACGCGGCCGAGACCGTCGTCGCGGCGTTGCTGGGCGGAGTGCTGGGACTGGGCGAGTACTGGGTGCTCAATCAGGTGATGTCCCGGGCCGGTCTGCCGGGGCTGAGGTGGTATCCCGGCGACGGCGCCCTGTCGGCCGCCACGATCGCTGTCTGCCTGCTCGGCTGTCCGGCCCTGGCCTGGTTCGTCAGCCGTAAGAGCGCGCGGGACGCGACCGCCAACCCGCTCGCGGTACGGCGTACGGCGGTCCCGCGGCCCCCGTCCAAGTGGGTCGGCCTGCTGTTGCTCAGCGGCCTGGGCATCGTGTGCGGATTCTGCGCAACCGACCTGATGGGACACCCCGCCTCCAGCCTCGGCCTCAACGCGCTGCTGGTGGTCGCCGGCGTCGTCCTGACCGGCGTGGGGCTGGTGCTGACGCTGCCGCTGCTGTCGTACGCGCTGGCGCGCCGGGTGGCGCGGACCACCCAGTCCCTGACGCTCAACCTCGCGATGCGGCGCAACGAGGCCGAGCCGGGCAGCGCGATGCGGGTGGTCACCAGCCTGGTCCTGCTCGTCTACGTCGCGTCGCTGGCCCAGGGTGTCCTCATCCAACTGGAACAGGTCACTCGCCCGTCCGGCGCCGTACAGGACTACTCCTTGCCCCTGTCGGGGCTCAGCACACGGCAGCAGCGGGACCTCGACGAGGTGTCCGGGGCCCAGGCACACGCCCTTCTGATGAACTCCTGGGTCGACCTCGAAAACGACCAGCCCGGCGTCGTCCTCTCCTCGGCCACTGCTCTGGTGGCCACGTGCGCCCAGTTGCAACGGATGACCGTGCGCACCGAGGGCTGTGTGGACGGCAAGGTGCTGCGGCTCGTGGACCCGAACTCAAGCGTGGGATCCGACATGCATCCCGGCAAGTCGTTCCCCTTCCGCCTTCGTTCCGACAACGGGCGGGCCCAGCGCCTGGACATCGCCGTGCCCGCCGGGCGGGTCGTGTACAGCGGGTATTCCGGGTCCGCGGTCGGCACCGCCGAGCTCCTCGTCCCGCCGTCCGTCCTTCCCGCCGACGCCCGCCCCCGAGACGCGGAGCTCCTCCTCGCAGGCAGCTCCGACCCCAGCCGGGTACGTGCGGTCCTCGATGGCATTGCCGCCGTCGCCCCGATCGCCGAGATCGAACTCGTGGGGCTGAACATCCAAGGCCTTGAGCAGATTTCCGTGGTCGAGACGTTGCTGGCCCTGGGCATGGTCATGGGGCTGGTCATCGGGGTGGCCGCCTTCCTGGTGTCCGTCACCGACCGGGCCGTCGAGCGCCGCGCACAGGTCACCGCCGTGACACTGATCGGCGCGCGGGCCGGAACCATGCGGGCCGTGCAGTGTGCCCAGGTCGTGCTGCCATTGGGCCTCGGACTGGTCCTGGCCCTGTTCACCGGCAAACTCGCCGAGTCCAGCTACCTGATCACCGGCGGCGGCACGATCCAGTGGGACCTGGCCGGCATCCCCCTGCTCGCGCTCGCCGCGGCAGGCGTGGTGGCGATGGCCGCGGTGGGCTCCCTGCCGCTTGTGGGCCGCCGCATCGACCCGGAACTGATCCGCCGGGACTGATGGGCCGGTCCGCATCACCGACGACCGCTCACGGAACTCCTGCCCTGTCGATGCGCAGGGCAGGATGCTCCTCGTAGTTGCTCCGATGCCGAGAAGGTTTCCCGGAGGGGCGAGGAAGCTGCCGCGGGAGGGCATCTCGAAGCTGGACCTCTCGCTGCCGGACGACGTGGACCCGGGCACCGCCCCGGTGCGCTTCCGGGGCACCCGCAACGGCGCCGCTGGACCCGTCATCGACGCCACCGCCGACGTGAGGCTCGTGCGCCGGTCCGACGGTTGCGGCGGTGGCGGGTACAGCCGGGGACTCGCGTTCACCAGGGGCGGAGGTTTGACGACGAGGATCCCGCCGGGCCTTTGGGAGGCCTGGGTCAAGGGGGACGAGCAGCCGCCCGCCACGGCGTCACCTTCCACCGGCCGCAAGGGGCAGGTGCGGGGGTAGGGGTAGGGGGTTTCGCGCGGGTTGTCGGCTCGGGGGCAAGGGGATGGGTCGTCATGCGGCCGACAATCCCGTCTGGCCCACCCCCGACAGTGCCATCCGCTCCACCCGCCGCGCCTGGTCCAGGCCGCCGGCGTCCGTGTAGGTGAAGGGCGTGGTCGCGCACAGGCGGAGGAACGCGTTCTTCGCACCGGCGTCGTCGGAGATCACCCGAATGTCGGGGGCGGCCGGGTCGGGGCTTCCGTCGAACGTCTCCCACCACACGTTCTTGAAGGCGCCCACCAGCCGTGCCTCGGGGAACGCGGCGGCGAGGTCCTCGGTGCCGCCGACCGCCCAGGGGCCCACGAAGTCGACGTGACCGCCCGTGAACGGGTTGGTGATGTCCACCAGGATCTTCCCGCGCAGACCGGCGCGCCAGGGCCCCAGTTGCTGCACCGCTCCCTGTACGCCGAGGAAGGCGGGGATCACCGTCGAGGACCGCGCCACCACCTCCTCGCAGCTCCCGCTCGTCACACCCGTCGCTCCTGGTGCCCCGCGTGCCGTGGTGGCCCGGCCGAGCCGCACCTCGTGTCCGGCCCGGGCGAACATCGTCGCCAGCGTGACGGCGATCCCGCCCGTTCCCAGTACCCCGATGGTCGTCATGGTCGTACTCCCCCCGTCAACTCCTGCTCCCCTCGCCGCTGGTCGTGCCCTGGTCCTGCCCTGCCCCCGGTCATGCCGTACGGGTCAGCACCAGGCTGACGTTGTGGCCCCCGAAGCCGAAGGAGTTCGCCAGTGCCGCGTCCCACCGGCCCGTGCGGTTGGTGCCGCCGACCACGTCCAACCGGACGTGTGGGTCGGGTTCGTCGAGGTTGAGCGTGGCCGGAACGACCCCGTGGTGGAGCGCGAGCAGGGCGGACAGGGCCCCGAACGCCCCGGACGCGCCGAGCATGTGACCGGTCATCGACTTGGTCGCGGTCACCACGGGATGGTCGCCCAGCGCCTTCGCGACGGCCTCGGCCTCGGCGAGGTCCCCGCCGGGGGTGGAGGTGGCGTGGGCGTGCACGAGGCCGACATCGCCCGGTTCCAGTCGCGCGTCCCGCAGCGCTTCCCGTATCGCGCGGATCTGCCCCTCGGTGTCGGACGCCGAGATGTGTCCGGCGCTCGAGTTGACGGCCGCGCCGGCCACCGCGCCGTACACACGGGCTCCCCGGGCGCGGGCGAACTCCGCGCGTTCCAGGACCAGGACGGCCGCGCCCTCGGACATCACGAATCCCGAGCGGGCGGTGTCGAACGGCCGGGACACCGCGGCCGGGTCGCCCTGCTGCCGCGAGAGCGCCTTCATCTGCGCGAACGCGGCCAGCATGAACGGATGCAGACACGCCTCGGTGCCCCCGGCCACCACGACGTCGGCGCGGTCCAGCCGGATCAGGTCCAGTGCCAGGGCGATCGACTCGGCGCCCGAGGCACAGGCACTGGCCGGGGAACGCGCGCCCGCCCGCGCCCCCAGATCGATGCTGACCCAGGCCGCCGGTCCGTTCGGCATCAGCATCGGGACCGCGTACGAGGACAGTTTCCTGCTGCCCGACCGCTGGTACAGGTCGTTCTGGCCGAGCGTGCTCAGGACACCCCCGATCCCGGTGCCGACGACCACGGCCAGCCGTTCCGGTTCCACCGCGGGCCGGCCGGCGTCCTGGAAGGCCTCGCGGGCGGCCACGACGGCCAGTTGCTCCCCGCGGTCCAGCTTGCGGGCGGGCACCCGGCCGAGTACCTCGACCGGATCCGCGGTCACCGGCCCCCCGATCCGCACCGGCAGATCCGCGGGCCCTTCCCCGCCCCTGTCGCGCTCCCCGCCCCCTTCCCGCTCCTCGTACAGGGTGCGTACACCGGAACGGGCGTCGAGCAACGACTGCCACGAGTCGGCCGCGTTCGCCCCGACCGGGGTCAATGCGCCCAGCCCCGTCACGACCACGCCGCGGTCGCGGTTCCCGGCCCGTGTCATGTCAATTCCCCTTCTCCGCCAGGGCGTTGGGGGCACGGTCGACCGGGCCTCGGAAGGTCAGGGCCACGTTGTGGCCGCCGAACCCGGCCGAGTTCTTCACCGCGATGTTCTGCTCGGGCCCGAGTTTGAGCGGGCTGTCGTGCACCACGTCGACCGAGAGCCCCTCGTCGAGGCGGGTGAAGTTACGGGTCGGCGGCACCAGCCCGTGGTACAGCGCGAGGATCGTGGTGATCGACTCGATCGCGCCCGCCGCGCCGAGGCTGTGCCCGGTCATCGACTTGTTCGCGGTGAGGGCCGGGCCCTGTTCCGCGTCCCCGAACACGGCCCGCACCGCACGCGCCTCGGACGAGTCGCCGGGTCCGGTCGCCGTGCCGTTGGCGTTGAAGTGCGCGACCTCCGCGGGCGTCACACCGGCGTCGTCGAGGGAGGCGCGGACCGCCGCGGCGGTCCCGGTGCCGTTCGGCTCGGGCTGCACGATGTGGTACGCGTCCGATGTGACGCCCACCCCGGCGAGTTCGGCGTAGATCCGGGCGCCGCGTTCCCGTGCGTGCCGCTCGGACTCCAGTACGAGGATGCCCGCCCCCTCGCCCAGGACCATGCCGTCGCGGTCCGCGTCGAACGGGCGGCAGGCGGACGCGGCGTCGTCGACCCGCTGCGACAGCGCTCGCATGGCCGCGAACGAGGACAGGACCAAGGGGTGCAGAGGGGCCTCGGCGCCGCCCGCCACCACGATGTCCGCGTCTCCGCCGCGGATCAGTTCGGCCGCCGTGACCAGCGCCTGGGTGCCGGAGGAGCAGGCGTTCACCGTCGCGTGGACGCCGAGGCGCGCGTTCACCAGCAGGGCGACGGCCGCCGCGGAGCCGTTGCCCATGGACATCGGCACCGTCATTGGGGGCACCCGCCGCCAGCCCCGCGTCTTCAGCGCCTCCCAGCCGTCGATGATCGAGGTCATGTCGCCGAGCGCGGCCGAGACCACCACGGCGACCCGGTGCGGGGCCGTGGGCGCGTCGTCGAGTCCCGCGTCGGCCCACGCCTCCGCCGCGGCCTTCACCGCGAACTGGGCGGAGCGGCTCAGCCGCCGGCGCTGCTGGTACTCCAGACCGAGACCGGGGTCCGCCTTCGACCGCCCGCCGAGCAGCGGCGGAAGGTCCTTGGCCCAGGACTCCCCGTCCAGCCGGCCCAAGCCGCTCTCGCCGCGCAGCATGGCGTCCCAGGTGCCGGCCACGTTCTCACCGAGCGCGGTGATCTCCCCGAGCCCGGTGACGACGACCTTCGCGGCTTCGTCCTGACGGGCCTTGTTCCGGCGGGCGTTGTCCTGACGGGTGTTCATCGGCGGTGCGCTCCCTGTCCGAGCTGTGCGGCGAGCTTTCCGGAGTCCTTCTTGACCGAGTTGACGAGCACCTTCCTGAGCAGGGACTTCGGCATGATCCCGAAGTAGTCCCCGGGCTCCACCTCGAACGTCCAGTGCACGGTGGTGGTGCCGTCCTCGTTCTCGGCGTAGTCGTACGTGCCGACGTAGTGGAACGGGCCCCGCAGGGTGTGGAACCTCGAACGCCGGCCCGGCTCGAACTCGCCGATCTCCACGGTGAATTCCATCCGCTTGCCGATCAGCTGGAAGGTGATCTCGTACCGGCCCCCGGACCGCGGCTCCCCGTCGAGGAGCTTCACGTCCACGCAGGCCGCCTGCCATACGGGGTCCTGGGCGGGGTCCGAGAGCAGGGCGAACGCCTCCTTCGGCGGTACCGGGAGGCGGAACGTGTACTCGGCCTTCACCAGTTCAGTCGTTGCCATCGTCGGTGGGTCCTTCCATGTGCGGGGCGATCGCCTGTGCGGCGATCTCGGCGTGCGGCGGATACATCACCGAGTTGTGGTCCCCGGGGACGTCCATGACGTGCAGCGAGCCCTTCACCAGGGCCTCCCAGCCGAGCCGCGGCCCGTACCCGGCCGGCTCGTCGGCCGCGCGCAGCAGCACCAGGTCCACTTCGGCGGGCTCGGGGAGGTAGGTCTGCAGGGCGATGCCGTTGGCGAGGTACGCCTCGAAGTAGCGCAGGATCTGCGCGCGGTCGGCGTCCTCGGCGAGGACGCCGATGGCGGCGGCCCGCTCCAGGATGTGGTCGAACGCGGCGTCTCCGCCGAGTGCCCGCAGGTCGTCAGCGGGGATGTCGAGCGTCTTCCCGGCGGGCACCGCGAGGTCCCGTGCGAACCAGGAGAGGATCGTCGAGTCGTCCGCGGACTCCGGGATGTTCTCCTCGACGGGTGCCCGGCTGTCGATGCCGACGAGGAACTCGATCTCCTCGCCCGCCGCGCGCAGTTGCACCGCCACCTCGTAGCCGATCACGCCGCCGAAGCACCAGCCGCCGAGGGCGTACGGGCCGGCCGGCTGGATCTCCCTGAGGTAGTCGATGTAGCGGGTGGCCATGGCCTCCACGCTGATCTCGGCCTCGCCCTCGTTCTCGATGCCGGGGGCCTCGATCGCCAGGACCGGCCTGCCAGGCGGGAGGTGGCGGGTCAGCTCGACGTAGCAGAACACGGTGCCGCCGAAGGGGTGGAACAGGAAGACGGGCCGTCGGCCCGGGTCCCCTTCCCGCAGGGTGACGACCGGGGTGCGCGAGCCCTCCTGGCCGCCGGACCGCACGATGGCGGCCAGTTCGGCGATGGTGCCGTGGCGCAGCATGACGGAGATCGGGATCTCCACGTCCCACTCGGCGCGGACGGCCGCGCTGAGCCGGACGGCGAGCAGCGAGTGCCCGCCCACGTCGAAGAAGTCGTCGTGGATGCCGACCTGGGAGATCCCGAGGATCTCGGTCCACATGCGTGCCAGGGTGATCTCGGTGGCGTCGCGCGGCTTCTCGAAACCGGCGCCCGAGGCGACGACGGGCTCCGGCAGCCGGGCCCGGTCGATCTTCTTGTTGGCGGTCAGGGGCAGTTCGTCGAGGACCATCACGATGCCGGGCACCATGTACGGCGGAAGGGACACGGCCGCGGCCGACTTGACGTCCGTCGTGCGCAACTCGGCCCCGGACTCGGCCACCAGATAGGCGACGAGCCGGTCGTCGCGGACCACGACGACGGCCGTGGAGACCCCGTCGACCGCTCCGAGGACGGCCTCGACCTCGGAGAGTTCGATGCGGTAGCCGCGCAGCTTGACCTGGTTGTCCAGGCGGCCGTGGTGCAGCAGCCGTCCGTCGCTGGTCCAGCGGGCCCGGTCACCGGTGCGGTAGAGGCGCCGGTCCGGCGCGGCCGGCAGTCCGGTGACGAACCGCTCCGCGGTCAGTTCCGGGCGGTCCCAGTAGCCGAGGGCCAGGCCGTCGCCGCCGATCCAGAGCTCGCCGGGGAATCCCGGCTCGACGCCACGGCCCTGCGGGTCGAGCACGTGCAGCCGGGTGTTGGCGAGGGGCGCGCCGATGTCGACGCCGGACGAGGGCTCCACCTGGCCCGCGGTGGACCAGATGGTCGTCTCGGTCGGCCCGTACACATTGCGCAGGCTCGCGACCCGGAGGGACAGGAACTCGGCCAGTTCCAGCGGGAGTTCCTCGCCGCCGCACAGCACGTTGAGCCGCGGGCAGCCGTCCCAGCCGGCGTCGCGCAGCATGCGCCACGAGGTGGGGGTGGCCTGCATCCAGGTGGCGCCGGACTCGTCGATCCGGGCCCCGAGGGCGGCGCCGTCGGCGGCGGTCCCGCTGTCGCACACGACGACCCGGCCGCCGGCCACCAGGGGCATGTACAGCTCCAGGCCGGCGATGTCGAAGGAGATCGTGGTGACGGCCAGCAGGCTGTCCGAGGCGGTGAACCCCGTGTCGTCCCGCATCGCGAGCAGCAGGTTCGTCAGCGCGCGATGGGGGATCGCCACACCCTTGGGGCGCCCGGTGGAGCCCGAGGTGTAGAGGATGTATGCCAGGTCGTCGGAGCCGGAGCCGGAGCCGGAGCCGGAGCCGGAGTCGGAGTCGGAGTGAGAGTGGCACGCGGCCGTCGGGTCCGAGGGGGCGGTGGTCGAGCCCGGGGAGCCGAGGGCCACCGGGTCCCCGCCACCCGCCTCCGCCTCCCCGTCCGGGGCGGTGTCCGTGACCCCGGCGGCGAGGTCGTCCAGTTCCAGGACCGGAAGGCCGGGCAGCCGGCTGTCGTACAGGTCGCTCTGGCTGATCAGGAGCCGGGCGCGGGAGTCCTCCGCCATGTAGGCGAGCCGCTCGGCGGGGAGCTTCGGGTCCAGCGGGACGTACGCGGCGCCGGCCTCCAGGACGGCCAGGAGCGCGCCGAGCAGCGGCGCACCGCGCTCCGCCATCACCGCTACGCGGTCGCCCGCCGTGACACCGGCCGTCCGCAGGGCGGCCGCGGTCTCCTCGACCGCCGTCAGAAGCCGGGCGTAGCTCCACTCCTCGGTGTCGGCACTCACCGCGGTCGCGTCGGGCGTGCGCCGGACCTGGTCCCGGAAGAGCTCCGGCAGCCGGGCCGCGGGTATCTCCCGCTCGGGTCCGGAGCCCCACGCGGCGAGCCGGGACCGCTGCCGCTCGTCGCCGCGCACCAGTTCGCGCAGGGGCTCGTCCGGGTGGGCGACCAGGGTCTCGACCGTGGTGACGAACGTGGCGGCGAGCTCCGCGGCCGTGCCCGCCCCGAAGATGTCGGTGTTGTAGCGCAGGACACCCGCGAAGGCGCCGTCGCGTTCCGCGCCCATCTCGATCCACAGATCGGTCTGGCCCTCCTGCTGCGGCAGCGGATAGGGCCTCAGGGTGGCGCCCGCGAGCTCCGACTCGGCGCCCGGGCCCGGCTCCAGCAGGAAGAACGCGTCCATGTCGTTCAGGAACGGCAGCCGGTCCCAGGCGAAGCCCGCCTGGTAGAGCGGCGTCCGGCTCGGATCCCGCGGCGGGGCCAGCTCCCGTACCAGCCAGGGGAAGGGCAGCTCCTGTGCCCGCATCGCTTCGAGCACCCGCTCACGGGAGGCCGCGAGCAGCCGGCGGTACGTCGACTCCTCGTCGACCTCGCCGCGTACGACGACGGTGTTGACGAAGTTGCCGAGGGCGTCCCGGAACCGCCGCCGCAAGCGGCCGGAGGTCGGGGTGCCGACCAGGATGTCGGACTGTCCGCTCAGCCTGCTCAGCAGGACGAAGTAGGCGGACAGCAGCACCGTGTACGGCGTCGCCGAGGTCTCCCGCGCCAGCAGCCGTACGGCTTCGGTCGCGGCGGCGGACAGCGTGAACGGCGCCGAGCCCCCGTCGTAGGACGGCGCGGGCGGGCGCGGCCGGTCGCCGTACAGATCCAGGCCGGGCGGTACGTCCGCCAGCCGCTTCTCCTCGTCGTCGAGGAGCGCCCGCGCCTTCTCCCCGGTCAGGAAGGAGTGCTGCCGCTCGGCGAACGCGGCGAAGGCGCCGCCGTCGAGCGTGAACCGGCTCGCCGTGCCCTCCAGCCGGGCGCGCACCTCCGAGAGCAGCAGGGCCAGCGACCAGAAGTCGGCCGCGATGTGGTGCATCACGAGGGCGAACACCCAGGTGCGCTCGGCGGTGCGGTAGAGGTGCACGCGCCACAGCGGCGGCCGGGACAGGTCGAACGGGGTCCTGGTGTCCGCCCTGACGAGGTCCCGCAGGACCTGTGGGTCCATGCCCCGTGCGTCGGTGCGGCGGATGTCGGGCGGCACCGCGTCCCGGACGAACTGCTCGGGCCCCTCCGGACCGGCCCGGAAGCCGGTCCGGAGGGCGTCGTGCTCACGGGTCAGGCCGTCGAGGATGTCCCCGGCCCGGACGCCGAGTTCGGCGTCGGCGGTCGCCTCCGCGGCGAACACGATGTGGTAGGCGGAGCATCCCGGGTCCGTCTCGTGGATGAACCAGAGGCCAGCCTGCTGCGCGTTGACGGGACGCACGGAATCCACCGGACCTCCGGGGCCCGCCGGGGCCTTCGCATGTGCCGCACCCGCGGGACCTGACGGATCCGCCGAAGCCGTCGGGTGCGCTGTCGTCATCGCTGACCGTCCGTGGCCGCGGAGACGGGCTCGGCGTTCATCAGGTTCCAGAGCGCCTCGGCCAGGGTGTCGACCGTCGGGTGGTCCCAGAGCAGGTCCACGGGCAGGTCGGAGAGGCCGCAGACGTCCTCGATCTCCATGCCGACGGTGAGTGCCGCCATGGAGTCCAGGCCGTAGTCGGTGAAGGGCCGGTCGGTCGCCAGCTCGGCGGGGGCGATCCCGGCTTCGGTGGCCACCGCTTCGAGGAGGACCCGCTTCACTTCGTCGATCGTCATGCTCGTCGTGCTCATCGCGTTTCGGTACCTTTCGGTGTTCGGCAGTGAGGTGATGTCAGGCGGCGGTCGACGCGTGGTCCCGGCCGGCGGCCTCGCGCGCGCCGGGCTCGGCCATGCGCACCCGGCGGACGGAGAAGAACTCGTTGTCGGCGAGCTGGGAGTTCATCCGGGTGAAGAGGTGCCGGGCGGTCGACGGGTCGAGGTCGCCGGCCTCGTACTGGTGGATCTGCCGGCGGGCCAGCGCGGCCTCCAGCCATTCACCGTCGGCGAAGAACTCTTCGAGGTGGTCCCGGTTGAACAGCCACACCCCGAGGGCCGCCACCTTGGCGTGCAGGGCGCTGAGTTCCTCCGCCACCCGGATCAGCCGGGGCGGGGTCGACTTGGCGGACGCCGACGGCTGCGCGGGCAGCCCGGCCGTCCACTGCCGTACCTCCTGGACCCGTGCGAGCAACTCGTCCAGTTCCTGCCGCAGTTCCTCGGCCCGGCCGCGCAGGGCGGCGAGCCGGTCCTCGTCGCAGCCGGCGGACGGTGACAGTCCGGCGAGGCGGCCGATCAGCGCGGGCAGACTGGCGAAGGTCGCGTCCCGGCCCCGCCCGAACACGCTCACCCGGTCCGGCTCGAAGGCGGGCAGTTCGGCCCGCAGGTCGTAGAGCCGCCGCCAGTCCTCGTCGGGGGTGTGCCCATGTGCCTTGGCCAGGGCGGGCAGTTGGAGCGCGAGGCTGTCCAGGCAGACCGGCTCGCTGCCGTCGAAGACCGAGACGACGGCGCCGTCACGGAGCATCTTCTGGAACGTGCCCACATGTTCGGCGGAGCGCATGAAGTACCGGGCGCCCAGCGTGCGGGACAGCACCTTGCTGTTGAAGTCGACCAGGCGGGCCACCTGCACCTTGGCCAGGTTCGCCCAGATGCTGAACTGCTCGGTGTACAGATGCAGTCCGCGCATCGCGACCAGGCTCTCGCACTCGGCGACCAGCAGGCTCAGGTACGCGTTGGCGAGGGATTCGGTGACGTACGGGATCTCGTTCGCGGGGCCGTCGTAGAGGACCCGGTCGGACAGGAACCCGGCCACGGTCCGCAGCATGGTGTCGCCGGTGCCGAGCGACAGGCCGGTGCAGAAGGTCCGGGTGATCAGGAGCCCCCGCAGGGCCAGTTCGAGTCCTTCGCCCTCGGTGCCCAGCCGGGCCGAGGCGTCCACCCGGGCGTCGTCGAAGGCGATTCCGCTGATGTCGCAGCCGCGCAGGCCGTAGGTCGGCACGCGGGGAACGCCGGTCACCTCGCCGGAGACGACCTGCGAACGGTCCACGAGGAACATGGACTGCCGGCGCTTGGCCGGTGTCCCTTCGTCGCCTGTGGTGCCGAGCAGCACCACATGGGTGGAGGTCCGGCCGCGGTTGATCGGCCATTTCTCGCCGGACAGGACGTACTGCCCGGCGTCCGGGGTGGCCGTGAACCGGTTGGCGGCCAGGTCGGCGCCGTGCCCCGGCTCGGAGTACGCCAGACACGGGACGACCCCGCCGTGCAGGACCGTGGCGGCCCACTTCGCCTGCTGTTCGGCGTCGCCGCCGATCCAGGCGAGCATCATCCAGACCTGGGTGCTCTCGCTCACCGCGACGTTCATGTCCCGGCGGGCGATCACCCTGGTCAGCATGAGGATGTCCTCGGCGGCCCGGAGATCGCCGCCCAGCCGCTCGGGAACGAAGTACCGGTTGAATCCGAAAGCGCGGACCTGATCGATTCCCGCGGCGGGCAGTTCGTCCCGTTCGTCGAGCTCCAGAGCCCCGGCGAAGGATAAGGAGTTCCATTCCGTCGCGGGGTCGCCGAGCCAGTCCTCGAAGGCCTCCGCGAGCGCGGTGCTTGACTGATTCATTGAGCGTTTCCATTCCATGCTGGAGAGGACGAGGGCGTGAAAGGGCAGCCCTGTCCGAAAAATGGCCGTGGTGATGGAGAAGTGCGTGACAAAAGGCGCACGGCGCGACGCGCGAGAGCGCGGCACGGCGTGAAAGAGTCAGGCCGGTGATTTCAGGCCGGTGATGTCAGCCGAATGATGTCGGACCGGTGATGTCGTGCCGACGGCGTCGGGTCAGGGACGTCGTCGGGCGAGCGGCATCAGGTCGGGGACGTCGTGCGAGTGACGTCGGGTGTCTGCCGTGAGGCCGGGCCCGTGGCGCCGGGTCAGTGGCGCCGGACCCGGTGGCAACCCGGTGACAACCCGGTGACGTCAGGCCAGTGACGTCGGACCGGTGGTGTCGGACCGGTGGTGCAGGCCCGGTGAGGTCAGGCGGGCGCGAAAGGGTGCGCCGTCCCCGGCGTCAACGTTGTCCGCGACGACATCTGATCGAAAAGTAAGCCATTCTGTATTCCCCCGTTGCGCGAAGCGCGTTTATTTTCCCCGTGCGTGGCCGAGCTCGCTGATAGCTATGTTCTGGCCAGGCAATTTGAAAGCCTAGCAGGCGCGCCACTTCGCCCCATGTGACGCGGGTCACATGCATTTACCGCACGCGGTGATCGAATGTTCGATTGCAGGCTTGATCATCAAAGGGCTGACCTCGCCCCATTCCGGAGAATGACCACTTCCATTTGCGGAAATGCGGACCCGTGCGGTCCGGTGGATTTTGCAACGGCATAACCGGTCGGGGTGCCGGGGTTGATTGCGGAGGCGAGGATTCCCCGCGACCCGGAGCTCGGCGCGGTGCGGTCGGGGGTCCCGGGGCGGCGGGCGGCGGGCGGGGGATCCCGCCGGGGGATGGGTTCGGGGCCCCGGAACCGTTGTATCTTCGATAGTGGAGACTGCCACGATTAGAAGGAGCCGGCTCATGGTGCGCAGCGGCAACGCCGAGCAGCTCGGGGCGTCCCCCCGGAAGGACTTCCTCATCGCCGAGCGTCCCGGCTACCTGCTCCACAAGGCGGGGCTGGTGCTGGTGGAGGATGTGGAGAAGGCGCTGGGCGCGGTCGGTATGCGCATCCGCTACTTCTTCGTGCTGGCCGCCCTGGCCGGCGGGCCCGAGCTCTCCCAGCAGGACCTCAGCCGGCTGCTCAACCTCGATCCCACCACGGTCGTGACGGTGATCGACGAGATGGAGCGCAATCAGCATGTCGAGCGCCGGCGCAACCCGGCCGACAGGCGGCGCTACAACCTGATCCTCACCGAGTCCGGCCGTGAGGCGCTCGCGACGGCGGACCGGGTGGCCACGGAGGTCGAGTCGGCCTTCTTCGGCGCGCTCGCCGAGGACGAGCGCGAGGCGCTGCGCAAGATGCTCGGCGTGCTGATGGCGGGCCGCTGGCCCGCGTCCGTCTGCTCCGACTGACGCACACCTTCTCGGACGCTCCGGCGGAAGAGTCCCCTGCTGGAAGACGCCCGCGGCGCCGCGTGAAGCAGCACTGCGGGCTTTGTCGTGCCCACGGCCGTCACCGGGGGAAGCCGGGCGGTGACCGGTGGTGACCCGCCGATCCGTCCCGCGGTCGGCCGCTACCGACCGTCACGACCGTTGACGTATGGCTTTCCAATCATCTAGATTTCCATCATCTAAGGATCCGGCTGATTGGAAGGTTCTCGCATGTCCGCAGAACGCGCACCATCGCCCACGAGGTGGTGGACACTCGGGATCGTCGCGTTGGGCTCGTTCATGCTGATGCTCGATCTGAGCGTGGTCTCCATCGCGCTGCCGCAGATCCACCGGTCCCTGGGAAGCAGCTTCGCCGACCTGCAGTGGGTCTTCGACGCCTACGCCCTCACGCTGGCGATCTTCCTGGTGGCGGCGGGCTCGCTCGCCGACCGGATCGGCCGCAAGAAGGTCTTCCAGGTGGGCTTCGCCATCTTCACCGCCGCCTCCCTGGCCTGCGGTCTGGCGGACGGCGCCGGGCAGTTGAGCTGGTTCCGGGCCGTCCAGGGTGTCGGTGCCGCCATCATGTTCGCGGTCGGTCCGGCGATGCTCAGCCATGAGTTCCACGGCAAGGAACGGGCGACCGCGTTCACCGCGTTCGGTGCCGCCGTCGGTCTCGCCGTCGCCACCGGCCCGCTCATCGGCGGTTCGCTGATCAACGCGCTGTCCTGGCGCTGGATCTTCTACATCAACGTGCCGGTCGGTGTGATCGCCCTCCTCATCGGCGCGCTGCGTGTGCGTGAGTCGCTCAACAGGCGGGCCCATCCCACCGACTGGTCCGGTCTCGCCACGTTCAGCGTCGCGCTCGGGGCCCTGGTCTTCGCCACCATCCGCGGACCCGTGGAGGGCTGGACCAGCGGCACTACGCTCGGCCTGTACGCGGCCAGCGCGCTCTTCCTGGTCCTCTTCGTGGTCATCGAGCGGCGGCTGGGCGAGCGCGCTCTGATCGACCCCGCGTTCTTCCGGAGCCCCACCTTCGTGGGCATCTCCCTCGTCGCCATGATCGGCAACGCCGGGGCCCTGCCGTCGGTGTTCTTCGAGACCAGCTACCTGGAGAACATGCTGCACGTGGACGCCTGGGGTACGGGGCTGCGGTTCCTGCCGCTGACCGGCGCGATGTTCGTGGCCGGTGCCCTCGGCGGCGGTCTCATCGGCAAGGTCCCCTTCCGGGTGCTGCTGGGGGGCTCGACCCTGGTGATGGGCGTCGGCATCCTGTTCCTGAACCTGACCAAGGCCGATTCGTCCTGGACGGTGCTCGTTCCCGCGCTGGTCATCGCCGGCTTCGGCATGGGCGCCTTCAACCCGGCCCGGGCCGCGCTGGCCATCGGGGTCACGGAACCGGCCAAGGCGGGTGTCGCCTCCGGCATCAACGAGACCTTCCAGCAGGTCGGCATCGCGGTGGGCATCGCCGGTGTCGGCGCGTACTTCCAGCACAGCGTGTCCCAGGACTTCACGTCCTCGGCGGTCGGCAGGCAGATGGGCGGCGCCGCCGCCGATCAGGCCGCCCACGGCATCAGCGCCGGCTCCCTGGACGCCGTCGCCAAGGCCGCGGGGCCCCTGCGCGACAAGGTGCTGGCGACCGGCCAGGACGCGTTCATGAACGCCTTCCACGGCGCCATGACCCTGAGCGCGATCCTCGGGTTCGTCGCCGCGCTCATCGGCTTCACCATGCTGCGTACGAAGGATCTGCACGCCAGCGCCCTGTCGACCATTCCGCCGGACGTCGACGAGGACGGCGAGGTGCGGTCCGACGGTTCGCCGGACGTCGCGGTGGGCGCGACGGCCTGACGGCTTCCCTCCGAAAGCCGTCCCCGCGGACACCGTCCCTCCGAACACCGCCCCGGTGGCCTCTTCCCCCGCGCCACCGGGGCGGCTCACCGCTGTCCCGCTCCGTCCCGCTCCGTCCAGGGCGGCCGGTGGTGGCGGGTGGGGGTCAGTGGCCGCTCGGGTCGTGGGACGAGACCGCGATCGTCTCCTTGCGGAAGTAGCTCGGCCGGAACGCGCTGTACAGGAACATCAGGACGGCTCCGAGGAGGAGTGCGCCGATACCGGTGACGAAGACGCCGCCGAGCTGCCAGTGCGGCGGGAACGGCAGGGTCCACGAAGTGCTGCCGTAGTCGGCGGCGGCGTACACGAAGCAGGCGTTGACGAAGAAGTAGAGGAGCATGGCGCCACCCAGGCCCGGCATGATCCCGCGGGTCCAGAGGTCGCGTGGGCTACGGGTGAGGACCCTGCGGTAGTACCAGACGCAGGCGAAGCCGGTGAGACCGTAGTAGAACGCGATCATCAGCCCGACCGAGCCGATGGAGTCGGCCAGCACGTTCTCGCTCACCCGGGTCAGCATCACGTAGAAGGCGATCGAGGCCAGGCCCATGCCCACGGTGGACCAGGTCGGGGTGAGGAACCGGGGGTGGATGCGGGCGAAGCGCTGCGGGATGGCCTTGAAGGCGGCCATCGACAGGGTGGTGCGCGCCGTCGGGAGGATGGTCGTCTGGGTGGAGGCCGCCGCGGAGGTCAGCACCATCACGATCAGGAGTTTGGTGGCGACCGTGCCCCAGCCCCCGGTACCGAAGACCTCGGCGCCGAGGCTGGAGAGGACGTCTCCGGAGTTGTCCGGGTTGCCCAGGCCGATGCCGTGCACGCCCACACCGGCGAACGCCTGCGCGGACGTGGTGACCATGACGTAGACGAGCAGCAGGATGACGGTGGAGATGACGGCGGCGCGGCCCGGGGTGCGGTCGCGGTCCACGGTCTCCTCGTTCACCGACACCGCGGTGTCCCAGCCCCAGTAGATGAACACTCCGGCGAGGATGCTCTTGGTCAGGTCGTCAAAAGAGTTGATCTTGAAGGGGTTGAACCACGACCACGAGATCTCCGACGAGACCGCCGGCGCCGTACCGCCGTACACCTTGACCAGGGCGGTGACCGCGAGCAGACACAGCACCACGATCTCGATGGTGAGCAGGGCCTTCTGCAGGTTGGCCGACAGCTCGATCCCGATATAGCAGATCAGGGTCATCACGGCGATCCACAGGACACCGACCACGGTGACCCAGAACGTGTTCTGCGCCAGCCCGTCCGCGCCGATGAGCTGGAAGCCGTACGCGCCGGCGATCTGGGCCAGGTTGGCCATCACGATGATGTCGGCCGCGACGATGCCCCATCCGCCCAGCCAGCCGGTACGGGGGCCGAAGGCCCTGGCCGCCCAGGTGAACGTGGTGCCGCAGTCGGGGTCGGCCCGGTTGAGCTCCTTGTAGCCGTAGGCGATCAGGAACATCGGGACGAAGGCCAGCACGATCACGATCGGTGACTGGAAGCCCACGATCCCGACGATGACGCCGAGGGTCGCCGCGAGGCTGTAGGCGGGGGCGGTGGAGGCCAACCCGATCACCGTGCTGGAGAACAGGCCCAGCGCGCCGCCCTTGAGGCCCTTGTCCGTGGCGCCCGGTCCCAGCGGGGGCAGCGGTGCGGGCGGCGGCGGGACGGATGGTGAGCTCATGGCGCCCTCCGGACCTCGTGGCGCCCGCCGTGGGTGGACCGGGCGCCCCCGTTCCCGGCTCGGGAGCCTCGGGCTTCCCCGGGGGCACCGGGAAGCCCCGGGGTACCGGGCCGCTCCCACCAGGATGAACCCGCTCGCCGACAACCGGTAGTCGAGCCGCGGGCGCCGCTCGCCGGACCCTCTCGGTGGCGCGCGGTCGCCGCTGTCCCGTCGCGGCCGGACGGGCGTCGAGAACCGGACGGACGGGCCGCCCGCCGTCGAGCACCGGGGGCCGGGGGCGCGTACGCGGGCCGACCGGGTCACGCGGTGGCATCCTGCGGGCATGACGGGATCCAGCGCGACGGGCGGCGGGTACTCCGGCACTCCGCTCGCCCGGAAGATCGGCATCAAGGCGGGGCAGCGGGTGCGGCTGGTCGACGGGCCGCGGGACTGGGAGATTCCCGGACTGCCCGAGGGCTGCGAGGTCGAGGACGGCGGCCCCGAGGGGGCGGACGTCACGGTCGCCTTCTTCCGGGAGCGGGCCGAACTGGCGGCGCGGGCGCCCGGGTTGGTCCGGGACCTGTCCGACGCGGCCATGCTCTGGATCGCCCGGCCCCGCCGCGCGGCCGGGCACAGCAGCGACATCACGGAGAACGATCTGCGGGACCTCTTCCTGCCGCTCGGTGTCGTCGACGTGAAGGTGGCGGCGCTGGGGGAGGACTGGTCGGGGCTGAAATTCGTCCGGCGCAAGGAGAATCGGCTCTCCTGATCGCGGACGTATGGGCGTAGACCAGGACGTTCGCGCGGCGGACGGGACAACGTCCGTGAGGGGGAATTCCGGTGAACGGCTAGCATCGCGGCACAGTTGTCGGCCGGGATGGGGTGGGTGTCGTGTCACAGGCGGAGGAGGGGCCGCGGATCGCCGTTGCCGTGGTGACCATGGGCAATCGGCCCGTCGAGGTCGACGCACTGCTCACTTCCGTGGCCAAGCAGGACGTGGCGCCCGCCCGGATCGTGATCGTCGGCAACGGCTGCCCGCTGCCGGAGTTCGCCGAACGCCTCGGCCTGCCGGGCGAGGTGACCACCGTCGAACTGGACGAGAACCTCGGCTGCCCCGGTGGCCGGAACGTCGGCCTGGGCCGGCTCCGTGAGTTCGGGGACGTGGATGTCGTCGTCGAGCTCGACGACGACGGGCTGCTCGTCGACGGCGACGTGCTGCGCAAGGTGCGCGACCTGTACGCGGCCCGGCCGCGGCTCGGGATCGTCGGCTTCCGCATCGCCGACGAGAACGGGGAGACCCAGCGCCGCCATGTGCCGAGGGTCGGGGCCAAGGACCCGATGCGCGGCGGACCGGTCACCGGCTTCCTCGGCGGCGGCCACGCGCTGTCCATGCCGATGCTCGCCGAGACCGGGGACTGGCCCGCCGAGTTCTTCTTCGCGCACGAGGAGACCGACCTCGCCTGGCGGGCCATAGACGCCGGCTGGACCGTCCTGTACGAGCCCGAACTGCTCCTCCAGCACCCGAAGACCTCGCCCGCCCGGCACGCCATCTACTACCGCGTGACCGCCCGCAACCGGGTCTGGCTCACCCGCCGCCGGCTGCCGCTGGCGCTGATCCCGGTGCACCTGGGGATCTGGATGCTGCTCACGCTGCTGCGGACGCGTTCGGTCGGCGGGCTGAGGGCCTGGTTCGGCGGCTTCGCGGAGGGGCTGCGGAAGTCCGGCGGAGAGCGTCGCCCGATGCGCTGGCGGACGGTGTGGCGGCTGACCCGTCTCGGGCGCCCGCCGGTCATCTGAGCCCTGGTTCGCGGACTCGGTACGGACGGAGGCCCCGGTCGATCACCTCGCGACCGGGGCCTCTCACGTCCCCGGATCCGGCCGCGGCGGCGACACTCCCCCGAGTTACGCGTAGTACGCGCGCACCGTCGGGCCAGATCCGATGGACTGATCACATCAGGCCCCGCCAACGGATCGCTAACATAAGGCCAACGGTTCCCTGGGGAACGATCAGTCGATCGGCGTGAACTCGCCCCGAGAGGGCGGGAAACCGCCGTGGTGCGCGGCCGGACGGGCCGGGCGGAAAGGCAGTGGGGCGGCGTGATGCGGAACGGGCTGCGGTTCGGGCTGCTGGGGGCGCCGGTCCTGTACGACGCGGACGGCGAGGTCGGCTCGGTCGGCGGCGGCAAGATGCGCGCCCTGCTGACGGCGCTGCTCCTCGAACCGGGCCGGGTCGTCTCCGTCGACGTACTCAAGGACGCCTTGTGGGGCGGGGCACCACCCGCCTCCGCCCAGGCGTCCCTGCAGAACCACGTGACCCGGCTGCGCCGTCTCCTCGACGACCCGGAACGGCTGCGCGCGGTACCGCCGGGATACGTCCTGCGGGTCGGCGAGGACGAGTTCGACGTCCGCGTCTTCGAGCGGCACGCGACCCTCGCGCGCGACGCGCACGCCGAGCGCGACTGGGAGCGGGCGTTGCGCGAGTCCACCGCCGCGCTCGCGCTGTGGCGTGGCACCCCGCTGAGCGGCCTGCCGCCCGAGACGGGCGGTCACGCCTTCGTCCAGCGCCTGGAGGAGGCCCGGCTGCTGGTCCTCGAATGGCGGTACGAGGCGGAGCTGTGCCTTGCTCCGACGGCCTCCCGGCTCGACCGGCTGGCACCGGAGCTGGCCGCGCGTACGGCGGAGCATCCGCTCCGCGAGTCGTTCCACCGGCTTCTGATGCTCGTCCTGCACCGCGACGGCCGCCAGGCCGAGGCCCTCGCCGTCCACCGCGACCTGCGGGCCCGCCTGCTCGACGAACTCGGCGTCGAGCCGGGACCCGCGGTGCGCAGGGCACACCTGGAGATCCTCCGGGACAGCGACCCGGCCGCGGGCGGCCCGTACACCGACGACCGCATCCTGGCCGGCACCCGCGCGGGCGTCGGCACCGGCGTCGGCGCCGAGGACGGACTCCGGGCGCGCGCCGGAAACCCGGGCGGCGACCGGAGCGGCGACGGAACCCGCCCCGGGCACGGGACTCCCGGGCGCTCCCCGAACCGGGCAAGGGACGGCGTCGGCGCCAGGAACCGAGGCTGGGGCCGAGACCGGGACGGACTCGGGGAACAGGACCCGGACCGGGAGCAGGACCTGGACCGGACCTGGCACGGGAACAGGGACGCGGAAAGGGGCCCCGACGAGGGCGGGGCCGGTGACAGGGATCCGGATCCGGGCGTCGGCGGGGACAGGGGGCGAAGCGGCGGCCGGGACGGGGACGACGGGGCGGCGGAGGCCGTACCCGGCTCCGACCGGGGCGACCGGGACGCGCCCGCGCCGCCCCGACCTGCCCAACTCCCGCCGCCCCCGGCGTACTTCACCGGCCGCGAGGACGCCCGCGAGCGGCTGCGTCAGATCCTGGACCCGGAACGCTCCGAGCGCCTGACGCACCCGGAAATCCCGGCACGCCCGGACGGCGACGTCAACGGCACGCCGACCGAAGGCGTGCCGGCAGATGTGCCCGCGGATACGTCCGGTGGCGTGTCCGGACGTACGGCCGGAGGCACGTCCGGAGGCCCGTCCGGCGACGGCCCGACGACCGCCGGAGCAGGCGCCGGTGCCCGCGTCGGCGTCGGAGTGAACGCCGCGACGGCAGCCTGGGCGGCCGTCGGGACGGTCGACCAGGCGCACGGTGCTTCTCGCGGCCGGCTTCCCGGCGGCGACCCCACCACCGGTGTGCCCCGCGTCGCGGTGATCAGCGGGATGGCCGGCGTCGGCAAGAGCGCGCTCGCGCTGCATGTCGCGCACGGGCTGAGGGAACGATTCACCGACGGCCAGCTCTATGTGAACCTGCACGGCGCCACCCCCGGCATGACCCCGCTCACCGCCGGACAGGCGCTCGCCGCGCTCCTGCGCGACCTGGGCGCGGAACCCCGGCGTATCCCCGAACACCCGGACGCGGCAGCGGCGTTGCTCCGCTCGATGCTCGCACCCACCCGAACCCTCATGGTGCTCGACGACGCGGCGCACGCCGCCCAGGTGCGGCCGCTGCTGCCGGCCGGCGCGGGCTGCGCGGTGATCGTGACGAGCCGGTCGCCCCTCACCGCCCTGGACGGCGCCACCCGTTTCCCGCTCGCGCCGTTGACGGACGAGGACAGCGCGGCCCTGCTCCGCGCGGTCTCCGGTCGCCAGGACGGACTCGACGGCGGGCACCCCCTCGTCGAGCTCACCGGCCGGCTGCCGCTTGCCCTCCGGGTGGTCGCGGCCCGCCTCGCCGCCCGCCACGCCCTGACCCCCGACGTACTGGCCGGTCAACTGGCCGCCACGGAAGGGCGTCTGCATCATCTGGAGTACGACGACCTGAGCGTGCGCCGCTCGCTCGCCGTCGCGCACGACGCGCTGCGCGCCTCCGAGCGCGAGGCCGACCGGGACGCGGCGCTCGCCCTGTGCCGGATCGGCGCGCTCGACCTGCCGGTCTACGGAGCCGCCCTGGTCGCCCGGCTCGCCGGCACCGACGAACGCCGTGCCGAGGCCGCGCTCGACCGCCTCGTCGATGTCGCGCTCCTGGAGGAGACGGCCTACGGCCGCTACGCGCCGCACGACCTCGTACGGGACTTCGCCCGGGAGATCGCGGGAGCGGCGGAGTGCGTCCTGACGACGTCGACGGCGAGGGCGACCGTTACGGCGACCGCGACCGCCGGAGCGGGTTCGGGCGTCGGCGTGGATACGGGCGCGGGCACAGACGACGGCACGGGTACGGGCGCGGGTACAGGAGACGGCACGGGTACCGGCGGAGGTGCCGGCGCGAGCACAGCCGCCGGCGGGCATGACGCGGTCGTCGCCGAGCGGGCCCTGCGCTGGTACGCCGGTGTCGCCGCCCGTTCCCTGGAGGCGATTCTCGAACCCGGCCTCGACAGGGAGGACCGCGGCAGGCCGACCGCCTCGCAGCCCGCCGGGCACACGGTGGACGTCGCGGCCACACCCCCGTTCTGTTCCGCGCGGGAGGCCTTCGCCTGGGGCGACACGGAGCTGGCGAATGTCGTGGCGTTGGCGGAGCGGTACGCGCAGAGCTCGCCGTACGTCCCGGTGCTGGCCCGCATGCTCAACCCGTACGTCCAACGCAGCGGCCGGGTGGCCGAGTTGGAGGTCCTCCAGCGGGCCGCGCTCGGAACGGCGCGGCTGCTCGGAGACGAGGCCGCGGAGGCGTTCGCGCTCGGCGACCTCGGGGGCCTGCACTTCATGACGGGCCGGGTCGGCGAGGCCCTCACCCTGAACGACGAGGCGCTCGCGATCTGGTGCCGCCTCGGAGTGCCGTCCTGCATGCGGCGGGGGCTGAACAACCGGGGCATGCTGCTCGAAAGTCTCGGCCGCTACGCCGAGTCCAGTGAGGCGCTGCTCCAAAGTCTCCAGTTCTCAAGGGAGTTGGGCGATCCACACATGGAGGCCATCACCTACAGCCACCTCGGCAACCTGTACGAGCACACCGATCCACGGGCCGCCATCGACCACCACAAGCGCAGCCTGGCCATCGGCGACGCCGTACAGGACGTGATCATCCGGCACTCGGCGCACTGCAACATCGGCTACGCCCACCTCACGCTCGGCGAACCGGCCGCCGCCGTACCGCACTTCGAGGAGAGCCTGCGCGTCCTGGGCAACCACGGCGACTGGCACGGCGAGTCGCAGACCCGGCTCGGCCTGGTGCGCGCCCTGCGCGGTGTCGGCCAGTGGGAACGGGCCGCGCGCGAGTGCGATCTGCTGCGATGCCGCGCCGACCGTCGCGCCGACCGGTACACCGGAGGCCTCGCCCGCCATCAGCGAGGTCTGCTGCTGCGGGAACGGGGCGACGCCGAGGCGGCGTACCAGGAGTGGACCGCGGCCCTGGAAGCCCTGGAGGAGACGGACAGCCCGGTCACGGGCGAACTGCGGCTACTGCTGGCGAAGTAACCGCCGCCGCCACCCCTCGGCCACCGCCACCGCGGCCACCCCTCGGCCACCGCCACCGCGGCCACCCCTCGGCTGCCGCCACCGCGGCCACCCCTCGGCTGCCGTCACCGCTGCCGTCACCGCCGCTGCCGAAAGCGCGGTCGCCGTCGCTGCCGTCACCGCTGAGGCGCCGCCGTCACCGTTGCCGCCGCTGAAGCCGCCATCACCGCTACCGTCGTCGTCACCGCTACCGCCGTCGTCGTCACCGCTGACGCCGACTTCCGCGCCGACGCGCCCGCGTGGCAAGGGAGCTGCGAGCCGACATGCTACTTCGCGTCGGCGTAGCACCGCACGACCGCCGTCGTGAACGGGAACCGCACCGGCGTCTCCCCGAACGTGAGGCGGCCCGCGAGTTCGGCGGCGTCGCGGATGGCGGCCACCACCGTGTCGGCCTCCTCGGCGGGGCAGTGCACGATCACCTCGTCGTGCTGGAAGAAGACCAATTCGGCGGCGAGCCCGGAGCAGGTGCGGCGAAGGTCCGCCAGCACCAGCAGGGCCCAGTCGGCGGCACTGCCCTGCACGACGAAGTTGCGCGCGAACCGTCCGCGGGCCCGGGAGTTGGAGGAGGCGTAGCCCGGTACCCAGCCCTGGTCGACGGTGGTGTCGGCGGGCTCGTCCTGCGGGATGCCCGCCTCCTCCCCGCTGTCGTCGCCCGTCCCGGCCGCCGGAGGACAGGTCCGCCCCAGCCAGGTCCGTACCAGGCGGCCCTCTTCGCCGGCGCGGGCCGCGTCGTCGACGTAGGCCACGGCCTTGGGGAAACGGCGGCGGAGCAGGGCGAGGTTCTTCAGCCCGTCGCCGGACGTCTGGCCGTAGACGGCGCCGAGCACGGCGAGTTTCGCCTGCGCGCGGTCGCCGGAGAAGGCCCTGTCCGACACCGACTGGTAGAGATCGCTCTCGCGGCCCGCGACCTCCATCAGGCCGGGGTCGCGCGAGATGGCCGCGAGGACGCGGGGCTCCATCTGGTCGGCGTCGGCGACGACCAGTCGCCAGCCGGGGTCGGCGACGACGGCACGCCGGATCACCTTGGGGATCTGGAGGGCACCACCGCCGTTCGTCACCCAGCGCCCGGTGACCGTCCCGCCCGGCAGGTACTCGGGGCGGAACCGTCCGTCGCGCACCCAGTCCTGGAGCCAGGACCAGCCGTGGGCGACCCAGATCCGGTACAGCCTCTTGTACTCAAGCAGCGGCTTCACGGCCGGATGGTCGATCGACTCGATCTCCCACCGCCGGGTGGACTTGACCTTGATCCCGGCCTGCGCGAACGCCTTGACGACGTCGGCCGGGAGATCGGGTCTGACCCGTCGCCCGAAGGCGGCGGAGACCTCCTCGGTGAGCTCGGCGAGCCGCCGGGGCTCACCGCCTCCGGTGTAGCGCTCGCCGAGCAGTTCGTGCAGCAGGTCCCGGTGGACGTCCGCGCTCCACGGCAGCCCCGACTGGTTCATCTCCGCGGCGACCAGCATCCCCGCCGACTCGGCGGCCGTCAGCAACCGCATCCGGCCCGGGTGCGCGGTGGCCTCATGGCGGCGCTGCTGGTCGGCGTAGACCGTGAGGAGATCCGCCAGTGGCAGGTGCACCGGGCGCGGTTCGAAGAGGGAGGACTGCGAACCGGGCTCGGCGGAACGCTGCGGCGGGTCCGGTGGTACGGGGCCGCCGCGCAGTCTCGCGAGCGCGGCGGCCGCCGACCGGGGCTCGCCGAGCCGCCCCTCGTGTCCGAGCAGCAGGGTCTCGGCGGCCTCCATGTCGTAGCACCGCTCTACTCGCACCCCCGTGGCGAGCAGGCGCGGGTAGACATCGGCCGTCGACCGCCATACCCACCGGATCACGTCCGGCCGGGTGCGCACGGCCTCCGCGAGGTCCGCCTCCCGGCGGACCGGCCCTGTGGGCAGCCCGTCCGGGCCGAGGGCGGCGATCTCCGCGCCACCGTCCTCGGCCGGCGCGAGAGCCCAGCGCTCGGTCATGCCTCCGAGTCTCGCAGGGGGGTCTGACAACGGCCGCGGACGCGACCTGCGGGGCTTGGCCGCGGTGCGGGTTCCGTCTCCCTTCGGCCCCGCTGATCCGTCGGTGGATGGCGGATCGGTGGATTCCCCCGTCGCTCCTTCCACCGCTCCTTCCACGGCTCCCTCTACTGCTCCCTCTGCTGTGCCCCCGTCGCGATGATCTCCAGCACGCGCGCGAGGTAGGCCTCCGCCGCTGTCTTGTCGATGCCGATGCCACTGAGGACGCCGTCGCCGTTCTCGTGCTCCAGGAGGGCCAGGAGGATGTGTTCGGTGCCGACGTAGTTGTGGCCGAGACGGAGGGCCTCGCGGAAGGTGAGTTCCAGGACCTTCTTGGCGCCGGGGCCGTACGGGATGAGTTCGGGGACCTCGTCGGCCGCCGGCGGGAGCGCCGCGGTCGCGGCCTCGCGGACGGCGTCCAGGGTCACGCCCTGCGCGGTGACCGCCTTCGCCGCGAGGCCCTCGGGCTCGGAGAGGAGGCCGAGGACGAGGTGCTCGGGGAGTCCCTCCGTGTTGCCCGCGGCCTTCGCCTCGTTGTGCGCGGCCATGACCGCGTTCCGGGCACGGGGCGTGTAGCGGCCGAACCCCTGGCTGGGGTCGAGGTCCACCTCCGCCTTGGGTACGAACCGCTTCTGCGCGGCCTGCCGCGTGACGCCCATGCTCCTGCCGATGTCCGTCCAGGACGCTCCCGAACGTCGTGCCTGGTCCACGAAGTGCCCGATCAGATGGTCGGCCACGTCGCCCAGGTGATCGGCTGCGATCACCGCGTCCTGCAGTTGGTCGAGCGCGTCGCTGTGCACCTTCTTGATGGCCTCGATGAGGTCGTCGAGACGCACGGATGCCTTGCCGGATGGATTCGTCGTCATGTGTCAACCTTAGGTTGACAGTGCATAACTGTCAACCCGAAGTTGACATCTGTCGCGGCGGGCGGGACGAGCAGCAGGGCGAGGGCGGGACGAGGGCAGGGCGGAGGCCGCGCGGAGGCGCGGGGGAATCGGTCGGTGCGGTCAGGTGCGGTCGGTGCGGTGAGTGCCGTGAGTGCGGTCGGTGTGGCCGGTGCGGGCGGGGTTCGGGGAGTGGTCCGGGGAAGGCGCTCGCCGGACCGGGTGCGGCGTGCGACGCGAACGGGTGCGCTGTCCACAGGGTGTGGACGAGCCGACGGCTTCGGCGCCGGACCGTACTTCGGGCACACGCCCGGCCCGTGAAACGATCGGGGGATGAGTACGTCCAGCACCGTGGAGCGCGCCTTCGGGGCCGCCCTCTACGCCGACTCCGACGCGGCCCTCGACACCGGAGCCTCCCTGCTCGCCGCCGACCCGGCCTCCGACGCCGAACTCGCCCGACGCGGTGAGGAGTTCGTCGCGGCGGCCTGGCGGCGCGGCTGGCAGCCCGCCGATGTCGTACGGATCGTGCGGCGCGACCTGGACGACGTGCACGTACGCCTGGTGACGTCCTTGATCGTCGAGGAGGGGGACGGTGGCCGCGCGTCCCGGGGGGCGCGCTGGGCGGCTCAGCTCGACGAGTTGGAGGCCGAGCCTCGCGACGTCCGTACCGACCGCTTCTCCCGTGCCTCCGCCACCCTGGAGCTCTATCGCCTGCTCCTGCGGCTGCCTTCCATCGAGCCGCTGGACACGCCCAGGGCCCCGGCCGCCGCGGGCGCCCCGCAGGAGACGCGCATGCTCACCCGTATCCGCGCCCTGCTCGCCAAGGCGGAGGCGACCGGGTTCCCGGAGGAGGCGGAGGCGCTCAGCGCCAAGGCCCAGGAACTGATGGCACGGCACAGCATCGACGAGGCGCTGCTCGCGGCCCGGACCCATGCCAAGGACGCGCCCGGCGCCTGCCGCATCGGTGTCGAGCCGCCGTACGAGGCCGCCAAGGCGGTGCTCCTGGACGCGGTGGCGGGGGCGAACCGCTGCCGGGCCGTGTGGAACGACGCCCTCTGCTTCTCGACCGTGGTCGGCTTCGAACCCGATCTGGAGGCGGTCGAGCTCCTCTACACCTCGCTCCTCGTGCAGGCCACGGCGGCGATGACGAAGGCGGAGGCGGCGCAGCGGGCGGGTGGCCGCAAGCGTACGAAGACCTTCCGGCAGTCGTTCCTCGCCGCGTACGCGCACCGGATCGGCGACCGGCTCGCGTCGGTCGCCGAGGGCCAGGTGAGCGCCACGGAGGGGGAGTTGCTGCCGGTGCTGGCGGCCCGTGACGTGGCGGTCGCGGACCATCTGGACCGGATGTTCCCGCAGACCGTGACGACCCGGATGCGCGGGGTCACGGACGAGGCCGGATGGCACGAGGGCGCCGCGGCGGCGGACCGGGCCCAGGTCCGGGGCCGACGACCGCTTCCGTAGGGAGCCCGGTCGTCAGTCGCCCGCGTGCTGGAACGGCGTCATGGAGGCGTTGGGCTCGCCCGCCGATCCCTTGCCCGCGAGCGGGCCGTACGACCACGGGAAGCTCTGCGCGGCGGCGGCGCCGGGCAGGCCGATCTTGAGGGTCTTCGCCGCGAGGGTCTTCGCGTCGCCCGCCGCTCCTCGTACGTAGGTGATCGTGAAGGACGCGGTGTCACCCTTGGCGAGGGTCAGCTGCTCCGGCTGCGCGGACTTGTCCGCGACGATGTCCGCCGAGGCGCCGGCCGCCTGCACGGAAAGCACGGGGAAGCCCTTCAGGGTGCACTGGGCGCCCTTGTTGGTGAGGGTGACCGGGACGTTGCCCGTGTCCCCGGCGGCCGTGGCGGCGTTCGCGGGACCGACCTGGATGCCCTCGTCGCCGATCCGGCAGACCGCGGCGGCGGCCTTCTTCGCGGAGCCGGCCGTGTCACCGGATTTCCCGGAGCCGCTGGAGTCGCCGGAGCCGCCGCCGTCGCAGGAGGTCAGAGCGAGGGCCGCCGCGAGGACGGTGACGGCGATGGGCAGAGCGCGCATGGGTTCCCCTGGGAGTCGTGACGATGTGCATGGATCATCACGCACGCGGGTCCACCGAGGTTGCGCACCCCTGGCCGTTCACCCGCCCGGGACCGGTATCGCCCGCAATTGTCCGCGGACGTGCCCTGCGCTGACGGAACGGACCGCTGAAACGGACTGAATGGATCGGCTGGAGGGGACGGCTGGATGGAACGGCCGGATGGATCGACTGAAGGAGACGGCTGACGGGAACGGATGGCGGCGACTGCTTCGCGTGCCGGAGCGTGCGTGCGCGTGCGCCTCGCCGGATCAGGAGCCGAGGCCCGCCGTGGGCAGATCCGTGGGCAGCTTTCCGCCCTGGCTCTTGGTGTACGTCTCCTTGCCGAGACTGCCCGACCAGGTGATCTTCAGGGTCGTAGCGCTGACGGAGTCGACCATGCCGACGGCGCGCCGCTTGTTGCCGTCGGTGCAGGAGAGGCGGATCATCTGCATGCTCGCCTCGTTGGACTCCGTGCCGCTGCACACGGTGCCGCCGGTCGCGAAGAGGCCCGCCTGCTTGCCGTTGATCATCAGGACGACGGCCTTGCCGCCCGCGGTGGTGAGCCAGCTGCCCTGGAGCTTGCCGCCCGCCGAGGACGAGCTTCCGGAGCCGCCGCCGGTGCTCGTGTCACCGGTCGCGGTGCCACTCGTAGCGGTGCCGTCCGTGGCGGAGGTGCTCGGGCCCGCGTCCCCGGAGCCGCCGCCGCTGCAGCCGGTCAGCACGAGCGCCGCCGTCAGCCCCGCGGTCGCGGCCGCGATGCGCGCCTGGCGGGACGGGAAGGTCGCCGTAGTCACTGAAGCCCCCAAGGGTGGGATGGATGCGGGTCGCACGGACAACCGCAGCAAGTTACCAGGAGTACCTGGGGACCCCCTTCGGAAATCCGGCGTGCGGTTGCTCACGCGCCTTCCCCTGGGGGAGTCAGGGATGCGCAGGGCCCGATGTCCGTCCGTACCGGCGGGGACGCGGGCCCGACCGTGTCGAACCATCGGACAGGGAGCTCGATGGAGGGCGCACCCCGGGAGGGCGCCATGGGTAGGGAATTTCCTACGATTGACGCGTAGGTAATCTCCTACCTATGCTGCGCTCATGAACATAACCCACGCCTCGTTCGTCACGCTTCCCGTCGCCGACCAGGACCGTGCCCTGCGCTTCTACACGGACGTGCTCGGCTTCGAGGTCACCGCGGACCTGGACATGCCGCCCGGCCGGTGGCTCCAGGTGGCGCCGGAGGGGGCGCAGACTGTCTTCACGCTCTCGGGTCCGGGCATGGGGAGTTTCACGCCGGGCGAGACCCGGGGGATCATGTTGGTCACGACCGATGTCGACGCCGACTGTGCGCGGCTCACCGCCGCGGGTGTCACGGTGGAGGGTCCCGACGATCTCCCCTGGGGCCGCATGGCCTCGTTCCGTGACCCGGACGGCAACGGTCTGATGCTGATCACGGAGAAGGGCCCGGAGCCGGCCCAGGAGTAGGAGTGAAGGGTGCTGAGCGCGCCATGACGAGAACCGGGTCCGGAATCCGGGCCGCGGCCGGAATCCGTCCGGAGGCGGCACCCGCGACCGGGCCGGAGACCGGAACCGGGACCGTGGCCGCGGTCGGCCCGGAGGCCGGGGCCGGGACCGGACCGGAATCGGGAGCCGGCGCGGAGGCCGCGGCCGGCCCCGAAGGCGCGGCCCCCGGCAGGGTTCCCGCGGACGCTCCCGTCGCCGTCCGCGAGGACCGGCTCTTCGCCGCGCTCGCCAACGCCACCCGCCGCGAGGTGCTCCGGCTGCTGCGTGAGCGGGGTCCCCAGCCCGTCCAGGCCCTCGCCGACCACTTCGCCATGCGGCGACCCAGCCTCTCGGAACACCTCAAGGTGCTCCGGGAGGCCGGTCTCGTGTCCGAGGAGCGCGCGGGACGGCAGCGCATCTACCGGCTGGAGGCCGCCCCGCTCGCCGACGTGCAGGACTGGCTCCATCCGTACGAGCGCTTCTGGCGCGACAGGCTGAAGGGGCTCGGCGATCTCCTGGACCGCATGCCCGACGATGCGGAGACATGAACCCCGACGCGCAGGGCGCCGACGCCGACCCGCGAGGCCCCGCCCCCGATCCGCACAGTGCTCATCCGGACCCGCGGGCGGTGAGCCCGGACCCGCAGGCCGTGAACCCTGATCCGCAGACGGTGAGCCCGGACCCGCAGGCCGCGAGCCCGGGCCCGCATGCCGTGAACCCTGATCCGCAGGCCGTGAACCCGGACCCGCAGGCAAACCTGGACCCGCGAGGCGCGAGCCCAGTTCCCGGGGACGACCTCACGACCATCCACGTCGACCAGTTCCTGCCGCATCCGCCCGCCAAGGTCTGGCGCGCGCTCACCGAGCCCGAACTGCTCGCCCAGTGGCAGATGCCGGGATCCGAGGACTTCCGGCTCGAAGTCGGCCACCGGTACACGCTGACGGCGGTCCCGCGCCCCAACTCGAACTTCTCCGGCACGGTCGACGTGCGCGTTCTCGCCTACGAGCGGGAGCGGATGCTGAGCGTCCGGTGGGCGGACGCGCACGCGTCCCGTCCTGCGGACTGGACCATTACCTGGACACTGGAACAGGAAGGGCGCGGTACGCGTCTGTTCCTAGTACACGAGGGATTCGATCCGGACGATCCCGCACAGATGATGGCGCGGAAGATCATGGACGGGGGCTGGAGATCGCATGTGCTGCGATCTCTGGGGAATGCGCTGGACCGGATGTAGTTCGTTCCGCACTCCGGTGAGCTGCAGGCCGTAGTCGGGCGAGCGACAGCCGGTAGTCAAGGACCGGTAAAAGCTGTAACCGCAGGACCACCCCGCGTGCACGTGCATCTGCCCATGCATCTGCACATGAACAGAGCTATGATCCGAGTCAGTTGACTACTGCATCTATGGCCACCTCAGCCACTGCACGACCGGGGAGCGACCTGTGGACCACGACGTGTTCGACGTGGATGACGTGTACAAAGGCATGGCTGAATACGTGCACAACGGCATGGCTGCGACCGAGCTGGACGGCGTCGCCTGGCAGAAGAGCAGACACAGCAACTCGCAAGGTTCCTGTGTGGAGTTCGCGCGACTGCCCGGCGGCGACGTGGCCGTGCGGAACTCGCGGTTCCCGGAGGGTCCCGCGCTCGTCTACACACGCGCCGAGATCGAAGCCATGCTCCTGGGCATCAAGGACGGCGAGTTCGACCATCTGATCGCGGGCTGACAGCCGCGTTCACGAGGCGTCCGGAACGGGCCGGTCACGGGAGAGTCGGTCCTGGCGCGGACGGTGCAAACCGAGCGTGATCGTCGATCGGCGCTCGGTAACGCGCGTAGAACCGCGGCGCCAAAAAGCGCCGCGGTTCGTCATTCGGCGGGGAGCGCGGCCGTCCCGGGCTGTGGGCCGAGCCGGAACAGCGCCCACACCACCTTGCCGCTGAGCGTTCCGGCGAGCGGGTGCCAGCCCCAGCTGTCGGCGAACGAGTCGACCAGGAAGAGCCCGCGCCCCGACTCCGCCGCGAAGTCCTCCGAGTCGCCGGCCACGGGACTGTCATGGCTGGGGTCGCGTACCGCGCACACCAGACGTGAGGTCCACCGCATCAAGTGCAGCCGTACGGGCGGCCCCTGGTCGTCCTTGCGGGGCGTGTCCGAGGGCAGCGCGTGCCGCAGGGCGTTGGTGACGAGTTCGGAGACCACCAGGCAGACGTCGTCGAAACGGTCGCCTATCTCCCACTGGTCCAGCGTTCCGCGCGTGAACTGCCGTGCCTCGCGCACCGCTTCGTAGCGGGCGGGCAAGGCGCACGAAGCGGCGCTGGACACGGCCGCGGGATCGAGAGGCGGAAGTCCCTGCCGTAAGGGTTCGAGCATGGTCGATCCATTCGTCCCCATGCGAGGCACTCCCGGGTGTTCGCGGTCGTTGCGATGCAGCGGTGGCGCGGGGACCATGGTTCCGAATGCGTACAGCAGATGCAAGGGCAGATGCACGTGCACGCGCCCGAATTGGACCTTCCTCTCCTACTTCTGGCTCATTTCTTCCTTCACCTTATTCTCAGTTGTTGACGTTCCACTGATCTTTTCCTGTGCGGCTCCTTTGGCTACTTTCCGTTTCCGTAACTGAACGAGTACTGCTTGAAGTGTTTTAGTGGCAGACTTCGGCGTCTGGAAGACGGTTGGGGAGGCTGACGAACGTGAGCGCTGGTGAGTCGAGCGGCTCGGTGGTGCGGCGCATGCTGCTGGGGTCACATCTGCGGCGCCTGCGTGAGGCGCGCGGCATCACCCGTGAAGCGGCCGGCTACTCGATCCGCGCCTCCGAATCGAAGATCAGCCGCATGGAGTTGGGAAGGGTGAGCTTCAAGACGCGCGACGTCGAGGACCTGCTGACGCTCTACGGCATCAGTGACGAGGCCGAGCGCACCTCCCTTGTCTCACTCGCCAAGGAGGCCAACGTCGCGGGCTGGTGGCACAGTTACTCCGACGTCCTGCCGAGCTGGTTCCCCACCTATGTCGGCCTCGAAGGCGCGGCCCACCTGATCCGGGTGTACGAAGTGCAGTTCGTGCACGGCCTGTTGCAGACCGAGGCCTACGCCCAGGCGGTCGTCCGGCGCGGGATGAAGGGCGCCTCCGCCGCGGACGTCGACCGGCGCGTGGCGCTGCGCCTGGAGCGGCAGAAGTACCTCGTCTCCGAGAACGCCCCCGAGTTCCACATCGTCCTGGACGAGGCCGCGCTGCGCCGGCCCTACGGCGACCGCGAGGTGATGCGTGGACAGCTCCAGCATCTGATCGAGGTCTCGGAACTCCCCAACGTACGGCTTCAGGTCATGCCGTTCAGTTTTGGCGGGCACTCCGGTGAGAGCGGCTCCTTCACCATCCTGAGCTTCCCGGAGTCCGACCTGTCGGACGTCGTCTATCTGGAGCAGCTCACCAGCGCGCTCTACCTGGACAAGCGCGAGGACGTCACCCAGTACGAGAGCGCGCTCAAGCAGCTCCAGCAGGACAGCCCGGGACCGTCCGAGAGCCGCGACCTGCTGCGCGGGCTGCTCCAGCTCTCCTGAGAGGGCTCACAGACTTCTCCGGACTTCCCTGGTCTTCTTCAACTCCCTTGAAACACAAGTACGATGACGTGTGATCAGACCGTGATCGGATGTCTGCTGACCCGGGCCAAGGACTGCCTCGGCAGCACAGGGATTGAGGGAGCACATGTCGTCCTACTTCACCGACCTGGCCCAGCAGTACATCGACGGCGAGTGGCGCCCGGGAACGGGTTCCTGGGACATCATCGACTTCAACCCGTACGACGGCGAGAAGCTGGCGTCGATCACGATAGCCACGGTCGACGAGGTCGATGAGGCCTACCGCGCCGCCGAGCGCGCCCAGAAGCAGTGGGGCGCCACGAACGCGTACGCGCGCCGCGCGGTCTTCGAGAAGGCGCTCGCCGTCATCGACGAGCGCGAGGCGGAGATCGTCGAGGTGATCATCGCCGAGCTCGGCGGGACCCGCCTCAAGGCGGCCTTCGAGCTGCACCTCGTCCGGGAGTTCCTGCGCGAGTCGGTCCAGCTGGCACTGCGCCCCGAGGGAAAGATCATCCCTTCGCCGGTCGACGGCAAGGAGAACCGCCTCTACCGCGTTCCGGTGGGCGTCGTCGGTGTCATCAGCCCCTTCAACTTCCCCTTCCTGCTGTCGATCAAGTCCGTCGCGCCGGCCCTCGCGCTCGGCAACGGCGTGGTCCTGAAGCCGCACCAGAACACCCCGATCGTCGGCGGCTCCCTGGTCGCGAAGATCTTCGAGGACGCGGGCCTGCCCGGCGGCCTGCTCAACGTCGTCATCACCGACATCGCCGAGATCGGCGACGCCTTCATCGAGCACCCGGTCCCGAAGGTCATCTCCTTCACCGGCTCCGACAAGGTCGGCCGGCACGTCGCCACGGTCTGCGCCGCGAACTTCAAGCGCTCGGTGCTCGAACTGGGCGGCAACAGCGCGCTGGTGGTCCTGGAGGACGCGGACATCGACTACGCGGTCGACGCGGCGGTCTTCAGCCGCTACGTCCACCAGGGCCAGGTGTGCATGGCCGCCAACCGTGTCCTCGTGGACCGGTCGATCGAGGCCGAGTTCACCGAGAAGTTCGTCGCCAAGGTCAGGACGCTGAAGACCGGCGACCCGAGCGACCCGCAGACGGTCATCGGCCCGGTCATCAACTCCTCCCAGGCGGACGCGCTTTCCGGTGTCGTCGAGCAGGCGATCGCGGAGGGCGCCACCGCCCTGGTGCACGGCACGACCACCGACAACCTGGTCGAGCCCTCCGTCCTGACCGGGGTCCCCGCCGACTCGGACCTGCTCCGGCAGGAGATCTTCGGCCCGGTCGTCTTCCTCGTCCCGTTCGACGGGGAGGAGGAGGCGGTCCGGATCGCCAACGACACCCCGTACGGCCTCTCCGGCGCCGTCCACACGGCCGACATCGAGCGGGGCGTGAACTTCGCCAAGCAGATCGACACCGGCATGTTCCACGTCAACGACGGCACCGTCCACGACGAACCCCTGGTCCCCTTCGGTGGTGAGAAGCACTCCGGCGTCGGCCGCCTGAACGGCGAGACGACGGTCGACTCCTTCACCACGACCAAGTGGATCTCGGTCCAGCACGGGCGCAGCCGCTTCCCCTTCTGAACCCCTGCGGCCCTGACGGTCCTACGGCCTTCCGGGCTGTTCGGGCCGTCCTTCCGACACGCCTTCGCGTGATCGTTCAGCGTGCCCGGACCCTTGCGGACAGAACCTGACCGCAAGGGTCCGTAGCGTCATCGGTGTCAGTCAGGAGGACCCGATGAGAGGCGGCCGGTCATGGTCACGCATGTGCGAGCGGAAGAGCAGGGCGACGAGCGCGGGGCACTGCTCGCCTTCATCGAGGAGCAGCGCGGCGGCATCCGGCGTTCACTGCTCGGCCTGACCGAGGAGCAGGCGGCGAGCAGGCCGAGCGCCAGTGAGCTCTCCCTGTCCGGGCTGCTGAAGCATGTCGCCGAGGTCGAGCAGGGCTGGGTGGCCCGAGCCAAGGGCGAGCAGCCCGCGGTGAAGCGGGACGAGTCGAACTGGCACGAGTGCTTTCTCCTCGCCGACGGCGAGACGGTCGCCTCGCAACTCGCCTACTGGGAGAAGGTCGCCGCGGAGACGGAGGCGTTCCTGCGCGCGGTGCCCAGTCTCGACGACACCTTCGGGCTCCCCGACGACCCCTGGTTCCCGCCCGAGGGCCGCGTCTCGATGCGCTGGCTGGCCCTCCACCTGATCCGCGAGACGGCCCGGCACGCGGGGCACGCCGACATCATCCGCGAGTCCCTGGACGGCAGGACCGCCTTCGAGCTGGTGGCCGAGGAGCGGGGCACTTCCTGGGGCTGAGCCTCCGCGCGCCGGGCCTGCGGCCGGCATCCGGCGGTGTCCGCCCCCTCGCGCTCGACGAGGGCCGTCCCTCGTACGAGACGAGGCTGTCCCTCCTGCGGGGCACGGTCCCGTCGGGCACCCGCCGCTCGCGGCTCCTCCCGGGGCCCGGCGAGCGGTACGGCGCGACACCCCGTCCGGGACAGCACAGGTCCTAGTGGTGGAAACTCGTCGCCGCCTCCTTGTCGTGGGTCATCGGGTGCGGCTGGCGGCGCATTTCGGGCAATAGCCGGGTCAGGTCCTCGATGAAGAGGTCGGCGAGGTCGGAGGTGAATCCGTTGCGGCAGACCACGCGCAGCACGGACAGGTCCTCGCGGTTCTCCGGGAAGGTGTACGCGGGCAGCAGCCAGCCGCTCTCGCGCATTCTGCGGGACACGTCGAAGACGTCGTACGCGGTCACCTCGGGCGCCGTCGTGAAGGCGAACACCGGCAGCTCGTCGCCCCGGGTGATGAGGCGGAAGTCGCCCAGGCAGTCGACGCGTTCGGCGAGCGCGCGGGCCACGTCCCGCGTGGTCTGCTGCACGGCCCGGTAGCCCTCCCGGCCCAGCCGCAGGAACGTGTAGTACTGCGCGACGACCTGCGCTCCCGGGCGGGAGAAGTTGAGTGCGAAGGTGGGCATGTCGCCGCCCAGGTAGTTCACCCGGAAGACGAGTTCCTCCGGCAGCTCGGCGGCCGTACGCCACAGCGCCCAGCCGACGCCCGGGTAGACCAGGCCGTACTTGTGCCCCGAGGTGTTGATCGACGACACCCTGGGCAGCCGGAAGTCCCAGACCAGGTCCTCGTCGATGAAGGGCGCGACCATCGCCCCGGACGCGCCGTCGACGTGGACCGGGATGTCGAGGCCCGTGCGCTCCTGGAGCCGGTCCAGCGCCGCGCACAGCTCCTCGATCGGCTCGTACGACCCGTCGAAGGTGGAACCGAGGATGCCGACGACCCCGATGGTGTTCTCGTCGCACAGCGCCGCCGCGGCCTCGGGATCGAGGTGGAACCGGTCGCCCTCCATGGGGATCTGGCGGGCCTCGACCTCCCAGAAGTTGCAGAACTTCTCCCAGCACACCTGGACGTTCACGCCCATGACCAGGTTCGGCCGCGCCCCCGGGTAGCGGTCCGCGTTGCGCTGTGCCCAGCGCCGCTTCAGCGCCAGGCCGGCGAGCATGCACGCCTCGCTCGAACCGGTCGTCGAACAGCCCACCGCGGCCGACGGGTCCGGCGCGTTCCACAGGTCGGCGAGCATCGACACGCAGCGTCGCTCCAGCTCGGCCGTGCGGGGGTACTCGTCCTTGTCGATCATGTTCTTGTCCCGGCACTCCGCCATCAGGACCCCGGCCTGAGGTTCCATCCAGGTGGTGACGAAGGTGGCCAGGTTCAGCCGGGAGTTCCCGTCCAGCATGAGTTCGTCGTGCACGAGCTGGAGCGCGGTCGTCGGTGGCAGCGGGCCGTCCGGGAGACGGTGCTTCGGCGGTGCCTCGGTCATGCCGCTGACCGGATTGGCCTCTCCGTAGAACGGGTTGACGGAGCCGGGGCGTTCATCGGGCGTCTGTTGGCCCTGGTGGAGCGGCATGGGTTTCTCCCAACGGTTCAGCGGGACGGCGCATCCCTGTGGGTTCATCGGATGAGGACATCCCGGCGGTTCACCGGATCGAGCTTCCGTCTTCGTGCAGTTGCATCTGCGGCCGTCCGGTCACCAGCAGCCAGGCCGGCAGGGAGGCGATGCAGAGCAGGGCGATGATCGTCGGTGAGGACACCAGGACGGCGGCCGTGAACAGGCTCACCCAGCCCTGCCGGGTGATCGCGAGGAGCATGCCCAGCACTCCCGCGGCCAGACCCAACGACGCCGGGATCGAGGAAACGAGCGCGTGGGCGCACAGACCGAACGCGGCACCGGCGAAGACGGCGGGGAAGATCCGGCCGCCCCGGAACCCGCAGGACGCCGCGACGACCAGCGCCGCGACTTTCACCACGGCCATCAGCGCGTACCGCCCCGCCGAATAGGCGTCCGGGTTCCGGGCCATCTCGGCGACCTGGTCCAGGCCCTTGAACAGCGTGAGCGGCCCGCCCAGGCAGCCCAGCAGGCCGAGGACGAGCCCGCCGACGGGCAGGGCCACCATGGGATGGCGCAGGAACGAGAACACCTTGTGCACATGGGGGAAGAGATGGACCCCGGCCATGCCGAGCACCGCCGCCGCGGAGGCGATCACCAGCGCGGACAGCACATCGGCCCAGCCGGGACTGCCGAGCGGGGGCAGACCCAGGTCGAAGCTCGCGTGCCCCAGGAGCGCCGTGGTGATCGAGCCCACCGAGGCGGCGGTCAGCGGCGCGAAGAGGTTGTCCCACAGCAGGCCCTTCACCTGCCGCCCGGCGAGTGCCTCGGAGATGACCAGCGCCGCCGCGACCGGCGTACCGAACAGGGCGCCGATCGTCCCCGCCTCGGCCAGGGTCACCCACAGCACGCCGGGCGCCGCGGGCGCGAACCGGCGGCCCGCCCAGAACGCCAGCGCGACATTGGTGGCGATGATCGGGTTCTCCGGGCCGAGGCTCGGGCCGCCCGCCAGCATCAGCGCGGTCGCCACCAGCAGTCCGGGCAGGATGTAGGGCGCCATCGGGTCCGCCTGGAGCCCCACGGTGGCAGGGTCGGGGCCCGCGTGCCCAGGGGCCTTCCACACCACCAGGCCGACCAGGATGCCGGTGGTGGTGAGCATGACGATCATCCAGAACGAGGAGTACCCGCCGATGCCGAGCGCATCCGGCAGGTCCGTCCAGAGCACGTCCTTGAGCTGGTCCGCCAGTTTGCTCACGCCCACGTAGAGAAGGGCGGAGACCGCGCCGACGACCACGGACGGTAGGAACAGCGGCAGCAAGGTCCGTGCGGGTGTCGCCCGGGTGAGGGCCGGTCCCGGGGGAGCCGCTTCGTGGGTCACGGGCTCACCCTAAGCGTGCGAAACGGACATAACATCCTGAGCGTCGCCTCCGGTCGTATCCCGATCACCTTCGCGGACCCGTGGACTTCGGGCTTGCACCTCACGTCACGTCAGGCCCCATCGTGAAGTGCGTACCGAGGAAGGAGCGGAAGTGAGCTACTCAGTGGGCCAGGTCGCCGGGTTCGCCGGAGTGACGGTGCGTACTCTGCACCATTACGACGAGATCGGTCTGCTCGCGCCGGGCGGACGCAGCCACGCGGGTCACCGGCGCTACGACGACGCCGATCTCGACCGGCTGCAGCAGATCCTGTTCTACCGGGAGCTCGGCTTCCCGCTCGACGAGGTCGCCGCCCTGCTCGACGACCCGGAAGCGGACCCGCGCGCGCATCTGCGCCGCCAGCACGAGCTGCTGACCGCCCGGATCGAGAAGCTGCAGAAGATGGCCGCGGCCGTGGAGCACGCCATGGAGGCACGCACGATGGGTATCGACCTCACGCCCGAGGAGAGGTTCGAGGTCTTCGGGGACAAGGACCCGGAGGCGCACGCGGAGGAGGCCGAGCGCCGCTGGGGCGGCACGGAGACGTACGCCGAGTCGCAGCGCCGCACCGCCCGCTACACCAAGGACGACTGGAAGCGGATGCAGGCCGAGGTGGCCTCCTGGGGCGAGCGGTACGACGCCCTGATGGAGGCGGGGGAGCGGCCGGACGGCGAGCGGGCCATGGACATGGCCGAGGAGCACCGGCAGCACATCACCACGTGGTTCTACGTGTGCACGTACGAGATCCACCGGGGACTCGGCGAGATGTACGTCGCCGACGAGCGCTTCAAGGAGTTCTACGACTCCATGCGGCCGGGGCTGGCCGAGCACCTGAGGGACGCGATCACGGCGAACGCCGCCCGGCACACCCCGAGATCCTGACCTCCGGAGGCGTCCGAAACGGTGACGGTAAGGGGCGTCCGCCATGGCGGACGCCCCTTACCGTCACCCTTCGCCACCGTCACTCCTTCGCCAGGACCACGGCCGTGCCGTAGGCGCACACCTCCGTGCCGACGTCGGCCGCCTCGGACACGTCGAAGCGGAACATGAGGACGCCGTTGGCACCCCGCGCGCGTGCCTGGTCGACGAGCCGCTCCATGGCCTGGTTGCGGGTCTGCACCAACGTCTTGGTGAGCCCCTTGAGCTCACCGCCGATCATCGACTTCAGACCCGCGCCGATCTGGCTGCCCAGATGGCGCGAGCGCACCGTGAGGCCGAAGACCTCACCGATGACCTGCTCGACGCGATGACCGGGAACGTCGTTCGTCGTGACGACCAGGACGTCCTCGTGGGGACCCTGGCCGCCGCCGTATTCATCGATGCCCATGGTCCACAGCTTTGTCCCAGTCGTCGCACAGTGCATCCTGGAGTCACGGGTGGAACCTGGCGTGGACACATTGCGTTGATAGCTTTGGTCGGCCGTACAGGACCGCCGCACCTCCCTTCACCCTCAGGAGCCCGGAACCGTGATGACGCTTGCCCTCGGTCCCAGCTGGCTGGATCCGAACACGCTCCTGGACAACTTCGGCATATGGGGCCTGCTGCTGGTCGTCTTCGCCGAGTCCGGCCTGCTCATCGGTTTCTTCCTGCCGGGTGACTCGCTGCTGTTCACCTGCGGTCTGCTGATCGCCACGGACGCCATGGACTTCCCGTTGTGGGCCGCGATCCCGCTGATCTGTCTCGCCGCGGTCCTCGGCGACCAGGCGGGCTACCTCTTCGGCAAGAAGGTCGGGCCCTCGCTCTTCACCCGCCCGAACTCCCGCCTGTTCAAGCAGGAGAACGTGGTCAAGGCCAACGAGTTCTTCGAGAAGTACGGGCCGAAGTCCCTGGTGCTGGCCCGCTTCGTGCCCGTCGTGCGCACGTTCACGCCGATCATCGCCGGCGTCAGCGGCATGAAGTACCGCCCCTTCCTCACCTTCAACGTCATCGGCGGCGTGATGTGGGGCGCGGGTGTCACGCTGCTCGGTTCCTGGCTCGGCAAGGTCGAGTTCGTGAACAAGAACATCGAGCTGATCCTGATCCTGATCGTGCTCGTCTCGGTGGTCCCGATCATGATCGAGTTCCTGCGCGCCCGTTCGAAGGCCAAGAAGAACCCGCCCCAGGAGTTCCAGGAGCCCGTCCAGGCCCAGCCCGACGCCTGGCCCGCCGCGCCCGTCATGGACGACGCGACCAGGCCGCTGCGCGTGCCGCCGGTCCACGAGGGCCAGGACCCGTCGTACGGCAGCCAGGGCCGGCAGTACGGCGACCAGGGCCACGGCCAGTCGTACGGGAACCAGGGCCAGGACCGGCAGTACGGGAACCAGAGCCAGAGCCACGACGCGTACGGCCATCAGGGGCAGGGCTACGGCCATCAGGGCAACGGCTACCCGTCCCAGCAGCCCCAGCCCCAGCCTCAGCAGCAGCCGTACCAGCAGCCCTACGGCTCGGACCAGGGCTATGGCTACGACCAGCAGCAGTACGGCCAGCCGCAGTACGACCAGGGTTACCAGCAGGGCTACGACCAGGGTCAGGCCCACCCGCAGCAGCAGCCCCAGCAGCACCCCCAGGGCCATCAGCAGCAGTACGGCGCCGAGCAGTACCGCTACGGTCAGGGCCCCACGCAGAACTGATACGCCCGGACCCGCATTTCCCGGCCCGGCATTCAGGGAGCGGCCCTGCCCGGACCCCTCCTCAGAACCCGCGTGTCCGCTTGGCGGCCCGCCGCCCCCCGGCGGAGCTGCCCGGCAGGCGCAGGAACAGCCGCGAGATCTCCGAACCCAGGTTCACGCCGATCGCGATGGCCATGGCGAGGGCCGCCGCCTTGGTGAGCGACACCAAGCCCTTGTCGACCTCGTTCTGGGCGATCGACAGCAGCCCGAAGTAGGTCGCCGAACCGGGCAGCAGGGGTCCGATCGCGGCCGTCGTGTACGGCAGCGCCGAAGCGAACCGGTAGCGCGAGAGCAACTGCCCGAAGAGACCGACCAGGCCCGCGGCGACGGCCGTGGAGGCCACCGGCGAGAGCCCTCCCGCGTAGTGCATCGCCCCGTACACCGACCAGGCCACGCCTCCGTTGAGGGTCACCGCGAGGACGGTGGAACGTTCCTGCTGGAGCAGTACCGCGAAGGTGAGCGACAGCAGCATGGACGCGGCGATCTGGATCAGCGGCCGCTCGGAGATGTGCAGTCCGGCGTCCGGGTTGAGCTGCGTGCCCAGCTTGACGCCGAAATAGAGCACCAGCAGGACGCCGGAGACGATCCCCACGAAGAAGTACATGACTTCGAGCAGCCGGGCGGACGCGGTGATGTAGAAGCCGGTCAGCCCGTCCTGCACCCCCGCGACGAGCGCCCGCCCCGGCAGCAGCGCGAAGAGCCCACCGGTGATCACCGCCGAGGCGTTCACATCGACGTGCGCCAGCGTGAGCGCGACCCCTATCGCGGCCGGCGGCATCGCGGCCACCGTGAACTGGTAGAACTCCGGCAGCCCGCGCCCCGCGCACAGCCAGGCGAGCCGGTCGCCCAGCATCGCGCCGAGCGCCGCGGCGACGAACACGAGCGCGTCACCGCCGACGAGGACGGAGGCCGCCCCGGCCAGCAGTCCGCCGGAGGAGGTCAGCACCCAGCCGGGGTAGGGGTGACGGTTGCGGCGCATCTCCGCGAGGCGCCCGTAGGCCTCCTCCAGGGAGATCGCGGCCTCCGGGTCGCTCAGGTCGTCCACGAGCCGGTAGACGGCCGCCAGGCGGGTGTAGTCGGTGCCCCGGCGGCGTACGGTCCGTGACGCCGTCACCGGATCGTCGACCAGGGACGGCTGGTGCGAGATCGACAGCAGGGTGAAGGTGACGGTCGGCTCGCAGCGGTCCAGCCCGTACGAGCGGCAGACGGCGAACATGGCCGTCTCCACGTCCTCGGCGCCCTCACCGCCCGCGAGCAGCAGCTCGCCGATGCGCAGGGTCAGGTCGAGGACACGCGGGACGGCGGGCCCGGACTCGTCCTCCTTGTGCACGGGTTCGGGCGCGGGCCGCTCGGTGACCGGCATGCGCAGCATCGTGCGCATGCGGTCCTGCCACGGCGCGTCCTTGGTCAGGCTGACCAGGGGGATGCCGGTCGCCGGTGTGAAGGCGGGCGGGGCGTGCTTGGCGCTGTAGGTGCGCGGCGTGCTGAACGCCGAGCCCTCCATCTCGGGACCGGCCGGCTGCGGTGCGTCGAGACCCTTGGGGAGCGCGAACTCGGAGGTGGTCGAGGACTCCTCGTCGGCCGCCGCCGGCCCCGGCGCCGCCATACCGGCGGGCGGGCTGAACGCGCTCCGCGCCTCGTCCGACTGCGGCTTGCGGTCTTCCGCTTCCGGGTCCGCCACCAACTCCAGCCTCGCCTTTCGGGTCCCTGTCGTTCTCCTTCTTGCCTTCCGTATGCCTCAGTATGCGTACGGAAGGCACGAACGGGCCGCGCGACCCCCATGGGGATCGCGCGGCCCGTTCGGAAGCGGGGGAGGTCGTCGACCGCCCTCGGGGAGGTCAGTGACCGCCCTGGTCCTTGAAGCGCTTGTAGGAACGCTCGATCTCGGCCTCGGCCTCGGTGCGGCCGACCCAGTCGGCGCCCTCGACGGACTTGCCCGGCTCCAGGTCCTTGTAGACCTCGAAGAAGTGCTGGATCTCCAGGCGGTCGAACTCCGACACGTGGTGGATGTCGCGCAGGTGCTCCACCCGCGGGTCGTGCGCCGGGACGCACAGCAGCTTGTCGTCGCCGCCGGCCTCGTCCGTCATACGGAACATGCCGATCGTGCGGCACTGGATGAGGCAGCCCGGGAAGGTCGGCTCGTCCAGGATGACCAGGGCGTCCAGCGGGTCCCCGTCCTCGCCGAGAGTGTTCTCGACGAAGCCGTAGTCGGCCGGGTAGCTGGTCGAGGTGAAGAGTCGACGGTCCAGACGGATCCGACCGGTCTCGTGGTCCACCTCGTACTTGTTCCGTGAACCCTTCGGAATCTCGATCGTGACGTCGAACTCCACCGGTGGCTCCTCCATGATCAGCACATAGTTCTGGTGATTAAGTGTCCCTCACGCAGGTGGGTGATCGCGAAAGGGGCTGGTGGTCGTGCCAGAGCTGAAGGCTTGGCGGGCTGCGAGACCGCATGTGGTGCGGATCGCGCGAACGGTGAAACCGCATGTGGCGCGGATCACCGAAGCCGTTCGGCCCGGTGCCGTGCGATTGACGACACCGCAGCTCACAGCGGTGGCGGCCACCGTCGGCCTGGCCCTCGCGGCCGGGGCGGTGACCGCGGCCGGTCCCTGGGACTCCACCGGCCAGCGTACGGCCGAGCGTGACTGGGCCGCATCGCGGGCGCCCGAGGGTGGCACAGATCACGCACGTACATCCGGTTCGCCCCGAACGTCACCCCGGCCCGCCCCCAGCGCCGCCTCCGTGCTGGCCGGGCTCGGCGGCTCCGCGAGCACCGTGCCCGCGCCCTCCGGGAAGGCCCTCGCGTCGGTCCTCGACCCGCTGCTGGGCAACCCCGTCCTCGGCGCGGTGCGCACCGCCGTCGTGGTCGACGTGGCGACCGGCAAGCGGCTCTACGGCAAGGGCGCCGACCAGGTCCAGACGCCGGCCTCCACCACCAAGATCGCCACCGCGGTCGCCGCCCTCACGGCGCCGGGCCCCGATCACCGCATCCGGACGCGCACGGTCCTGGAGCCCGACACCAAGGAGGTCGTGCTCGTCGGCGGCGGCGACCCGACGCTGACCGCCCGCAAGCCCGCGGACGGCTGGGCGGACCTGGGCACCCTCGCCGAGGAGACGGCCACCGCCCTGAAGGCCCGTCACATGAACCACGTGACGCTCTCGTACGACACCTCGCTGTACTCCGGCCCCGACCTCCACCCCATCGGAGTGAACGAGAACATCGCGAAGGTCACCCCCCTGATGGCCGACGAGGGCCGGCTGGACGGAACGACCAGCGGCCCGGCCGGCCGGGCCATGGACCCGGCGGCGGACGCCGCGCGGAAGTTCGCCGACCTGCTGCACGGTCACGGCATCACCACGACCTCGCCCGGCCCCTCGAAGGCGACCAGCCGCTCCGAGGCCCTCGCCTCCGTCTCCTCGCCGCCGCTCTCCGCCCTGGTGGAGCGGATGCTGACCAACAGCGACAACGACATCGCGGAGGCCCTCGCACGCCAGGTCGCCCTCGCCACCGGCGAGGAACCCAGCTTCGACGGCGACGCCAAGGCGATCCGCGCCCAGCTGAAGAAGCTCGGACTCCCGCTGTCCGGAGCGCAGTTCGCGGACGGCAGCGGCCTGAACCGCGCCGACAAGGTCTCCGCCGACCTGCTCACGTCCCTGCTGGCCAAGGCCGGCGACCCGGCCCACCCGGAACTCCGGCCGGTCCTCACCGGGCTGCCCGTCGCCGGTTTCACCGGCACCCTCAGCACCCGGTACACCGACGCGCCGACCGCCACCGGCGTCGTCCGCGCCAAGACCGGCACCCTGACCGGCGTCAACACCCTGGCCGGCACCGTCGTCGACAAGGACGGCCGACTGCTGGCCTTCGCCTTCCTGACCTCCGACGCCGCCCACCCGCCGAACCCCCTGGAGGCACGGGCCGCGTTGGACCACACGGCGACGGCACTGGTGGCGTGCGGCTGCCGTTAGCCGGGCGTCGAACGGGGATCGCGCCGCTCCCGACCCGTGGGCACCAGAAGCACCAGCAGCCCCTCGCTCAGGGCGCATCCGGCGCCGTACCCCTAACCGCAGCCGGACCCGCTCACGTACGGTTGACGCATGACGAGCATCGGTGGTGCTGCATCTACTGGGATGGTCGACTGGAATCTCGCGGTGGCGACCGCGACCCGGCTCGTACGGCCGGGCCCCGAGGTGAGCCGCGACGAGGCCCGGGCCATCGTCGCGGAGCTGCGCCGGCACGCGAAGGCCTCGGAGGAGCATGTCCGGGGCTTTACCCGTATGGGTGACGACGTCGTCCACGACACCCCCGTCCTCGTCGTCGACCGCCCCGGCTGGGTCCGGGCGAACGTCGCCGGGTTCCGGGAGATCCTCAAGCCCCTTCTGGACAAGATGCAGGAACGGCGCGGGAGCACCCCGGGCGGAGCCGTCCTCGGCGCCGTCGGCGGCAAGGTCACCGGCGTCGAACTGGGCATGCTGCTGTCGTTCCTGTCGTCGAGGGTCCTCGGGCAGTACGAGACGTTCGCCCCCGCGACGCGGGACCTGCCCGCCGGGACGCCCACGGGCTCGGGCAACGGAGGCGGCAGGCTCCTGCTGGTCGCGCCGAACATCGTGCACGTCGAGCGCGAACTCGACGTCCAGCCGCACGACTTCCGCCTGTGGGTGTGCCTGCACGAGGAGACGCACCGCACCCAGTTCACGGCCGTGCCCTGGTTGCGCGACCACCTGGAGGGCGAAATCCAGTCGTTCTTGGCGGAGACCGAGGTCGACCCCATGACCGTCCTGGAACGCGTCCGGGAGGCCGCCCAGTCGCTCTCCGGTTCCCGCCCCGACACCGAGGAGGACGACGGCGGGCGTTCCCTCGTGGAAATCGTGCAGACGCCGGCCCAGCGGGAGATCCTCGGCAGGCTCACCGCCGTGATGTCGCTCCTGGAGGGACACGCCGACTTCGTGATGGACGGTGTCGGGCCCGCCGTGGTCCCCTCCGTCGCCGAGATCCGCGAGAAATTCCAGCAGCGCCGCGCCAAGGGCGCCTCCCGCCTCGACCTGGCCCTGCGCAAACTGCTCGGCCTGGACGCCAAGCTCAGGCAGTACAGGGACGGCGAGCGGTTCGTGCGGGCGGTGGTCGACGAGGTCGGCATGGACGGCTTCAACCGGGTGTGGACCTCTCCGAACACCCTCCCGACCAAGACGGAGATCGCCAAACCGGCGGACTGGGTCGCGCGGGTGCACCGCAAGGCGGAGTCGTGAACCCTACGGGACGGTCGTGAAACGAATCCGGCCGATGGCAGGCAAACGCTCCTCCTATCACCCGTCCGAGGGACCGTGGAGCACGGGTAGGCGTGCAATGCTCGGGGAACGCCCCGGTTCTGTCACCATCTACACACTCTGAGTGACAGATCCCCGGGCTAACCCCCCGAAAACTTCATGAAGGGAACCGGACATGGGTCCCCATCCTGCGGTCGCGGCGATACGCCTGGCGGTCCGCCGCGTACTCCACGACATCCTCACCGAGCAACCGCCCGCCCCCGACATCCGGCGCACGCCCGCACGCGGTGCCGCGCGCCCCCGCACGCCCGACGCGGAGCGCGTCCCCGCGCCCGGAACGCGGCGCACGTCCGCGCCCGCGAGGCTCCCGCACGACGAGCCCCCCGCCCTCCGGTCCCGGCCGGTCGAGGACGGGTCCCCGGGGCCGCTCGTGCTCGTCGCCTGTTCAGGCGGCGCCGATTCCATGGCGCTCGCCTCCGCCCTAGCCTTCGAGGCCCCCAAACTCGGCATGCGGGCCGGCGGCATCACCGTCGACCACGGTCTGCAGACCGGCTCCGACACGCGCGCCGACGAAGTCGTGGTGCGCCTCACCGAGCTGGGCCTGGCCCCGGCCGAGTCCATCGCCGTCACCGTCGGCCGCGACGGGGGGCCCGAGGCCGCCGCCCGGGACGCCCGGTACGCCGCCCTGGACTCCGCCGCCGAGCGCCACGGCGCCACCGCGATCCTCCTCGGCCACACCCGGGACGACCAGGCCGAGACGGTCCTGCTCGGCCTCGCCCGCGGCTCCGGAATCCGCTCGCTGTCCGGAATGGCCGCGGTCTCGGGGGCCGACGGCCGTTACCGCCGTCCCTTCCTGCACCTGGACCGGCAGACCGCCCGCAAGGCGTGCATGGTCCAGTCGCTGCCCGTCTGGGACGACCCGCACAACGCCGATCCGGCCTACACCCGCTCCCGGCTCCGCCACGAGGGACTGCCCGCCCTGGAGAAGGCGCTCGGCAAGGGAGTCGTCGAGGCACTCGCCCGTACGGCCCAGCTCTCCCGCGACGATGCGGACGCCCTCGACGCCTGGGCCAGCCAGGCGGAGGCGTCCGTGCGCGACGCGGCCGGCCTCCTGGAGTGCGCCAAGCTCTACGCCCTGCCGCCCGCCGTACGCCGCCGGATCCTGCGCCGCGCGGCCATCGAGGCGGGTGCTCCGGCCGGTTCGCTGTTCGCCCGCCACATCGAGGAAATCGACCGGCTGATCACCGGATGGCGCGGTCAGGGGGCCATCAATCTCCCGGGCAAAGTCGTCGCTCAGCGCCAGGGTGGCAGACTGGTGATTCGGCAAGGCTGAAACCGGACCCTGCACCGGGGCCGCTCACGCGGCTCCCCGGGACCCCTTCACTCGGGTCGCGGGCGGTCCGAGCGGCCGCGCGGGTGAGCCGAGGGGACCGCCGCCAGTGACACGGGCGCCCCGCAGGTGAACGAGCCCAAAAAAGTGGGACGGACGACCGAAAGTGATGCGGGTGGACGCGAAAGACATGGGCACCGACCTCAAGTCGGTGCTCATCACCAAGGAAGAGATCGACGCGAAGCTGGCTGAGCTGGCCGCGAAGATCGACGCGGAGTACGCGGGCAAGGACCTGCTGATCGTCGGGGTGCTCAAGGGCGCCGTGATGGTCATGGCGGACCTCGCGCGTGCGCTGTCCACCCCCGTCACCATGGACTGGATGGCCGTGTCGTCGTACGGCGCGGGCACCCAGTCCTCCGGTGTGGTGCGGATCCTCAAGGACCTCGACACCGACATCAAGGGCAAGCACGTCCTGATCGTCGAGGACATCATCGACTCGGGGCTGACGCTGTCCTGGCTGATCTCCAACCTGGGCTCCCGCGAGCCCGCCTCGCTCAAGGTGTGCACGCTGCTGCGCAAGCCGGACGCGGCCAAGGTCGCGATCGACGTGGAGTGGGTCGGCTTCGACATCCCGAACGAGTTCGTCATCGGGTACGGCCTGGACTACGCCGAGAAGTACCGGAACCTCCCGTTCGTCGGTACGCTCGCGCCTCACGTCTACGGCGGCTGAGCGCCCCCTTCCTGAGGGCGGCTCAGTCCTTGCGGGACGTTCGGGAACCCCAGCGGGTTTCGCGCCGTTGGAGCATGCGTGGGCGGGATTGCCAGCAGTCCCCTGCGGCTTCGGGTGACAATGCTGGGGTACCGTCCGAAGAACAGTCTTTATCAAACTCACTATGGCAGGAGGGACGGGGCGACACCGCTCCGTATGGATGGACGTGAAGCGATACTTCCGTGGGCCGGTCATGTGGATCGTGCTGGCCGTCCTTGCCGTGGTCGTGTTGATGCAGGTCGTCGGTTCGTCCGGCGGCTACAAGACGGTGGACACCGGCCAGGTCGTCCGGGCGATCAACGACAACAAGGCCCAGTCAGCCAAGATCACCACTGGCGACGAGCAGGTCATCAAGGTCTCGCTGAAGGACGGCGAGAAGGTTGACGGCAGCTCGAAGATCCAGGCGAGCTACATCGGCGACCAGGGCGTTGCCCTCGCCAACACACTGCAGGACAAGTACCAGAACAAGCAGATTCCGGACGGCTACACCGTCTCTCCGTCCAAGCAGAACCCCTTCGTGGGCATCCTGCTGTCTCTGCTTCCCTTCGTTCTCATCGTCGTCGTCTTCCTGTTCCTGATGAACCAGATGCAGGGCGGCGGCTCCCGGGTCATGAACTTCGGGAAGTCCAAGGCGAAGCTCATCACCAAGGACACCCCGAAGACGACGTTCGCGGACGTCGCGGGCTCGGACGAGGCCGTCGAGGAGCTCCACGAGATCAAGGAGTTCCTCCAGGAGCCGGCGAAGTTCCAGGCCGTCGGCGCGAAGATCCCCAAGGGCGTCCTGCTGTACGGCCCTCCTGGTACGGGCAAGACGCTCCTCGCGCGCGCCGTCGCGGGCGAAGCCGGCGTTCCCTTCTACTCGATCTCGGGTTCCGACTTCGTCGAGATGTTCGTCGGTGTCGGTGCCTCCCGAGTCCGTGACCTGTTCGAGCAGGCCAAGGCGAACGCTCCGGCGATCGTCTTCGTCGACGAGATCGACGCGGTCGGCCGCCATCGCGGCGCCGGCCTCGGCGGTGGTCACGACGAGCGTGAGCAGACCCTCAACCAGCTGCTCGTCGAGATGGACGGCTTCGACGTGAAGGGCGGCGTCATCCTGATCGCCGCCACGAACCGGCCCGACATCCTCGACCCGGCCCTCCTGCGCCCCGGCCGCTTCGACCGCCAGATCGCGGTCGACCGCCCGGACATGCAGGGCCGTCTGGAGATCCTCAAGGTTCACCAGAAGGGCAAGCCGGTCGCTCCGGACGTCGACCTGTCCGCGGTGTCGCGCCGGACCCCCGGCTTCACGGGCGCCGACCTGGCGAACGTGCTGAACGAGGCGGCGCTGCTCACCGCGCGCAGCAACCAGAAGCTGATCGACAACTCCATGCTGGACGAGGCGATCGACCGTGTGGTCGCGGGCCCGCAGAAGCGGACCCGGATCATGTCGGACAAGGAGAAGAAGATCACCGCGTACCACGAGGGCGGACACGCCCTGGTCGCGGCGGCTTCCCCGAACTCCGACCCGGTCCACAAGATCACGATCCTCTCGCGAGGCCGTGCTCTCGGCTACACGATGGTCCTGCCGGACGAGGACAGGTACTCCACCACGCGCAACGAGATGCTGGACCAGCTTGCGTACATGCTGGGCGGCCGCGCGGCCGAGGAGCTCGTCTTCCACGACCCGACCACCGGTGCCGCGAACGACATCGAGAAGGCCACGGCCACCGCTCGCGCGATGGTCACGCAGTACGGCATGACCGAGCGTCTCGGCGCGATCAAGTTCGGCGGCGACAACACCGAGCCCTTCCTGGGCCGGGAGATGTCGCACCCGCGTGACTACTCGGAAGAGGTCGCCGCGCTCGTCGACGAAGAGGTCAAGAAGCTCATCGAGAACGCGCACAACGAGGCCTGGGAGATCCTGGTCGAGAACCGCGACGTCCTCGACGCGCTGGTGCTCCAGCTGCTGGAGAAGGAGACGCTGAGCAAGGAGCAGATCGCCGAGGTCTTCGCTCCGATCATCAAGCGCCCGGCCCGCCCCGCGTGGACCGGCTCCTCCCGTCGTACGCCGTCCACCCGCCCGCCGGTGCTCTCCCCCAAGGAGCTGTCACTGACGAACGGGGCGAACGGCTCGGCGGCGGCCATCGCCACCGCGACGGAGTCCGTCCCGGCGACGGAGGCGGCCCCGGAGGACCGCACCGAGAGCTGACACCGTTCGGCTCCAGGCGGTCTCACCCGGCCCGGAATGGATGCCGCGCCCCCCAGGTTCTAGCCTGGGGGGCGCGGCATTTTCGTATGCCCGCGCCTTTTGGACGCGTCGAGGTACGCACAGGATCCACAGGAACGAGGACCAGATGACCGACCCCGTGACGCTGGACGGCGAGGGCGTGATCGGCGAGTTCGACGAGAAGCGTGCCGAGAACGCCGTACGAGAGCTCCTGATCGCGGTCGGCGAGGACCCGGACCGCGAGGGCCTGAGGGAGACGCCGGGGCGGGTGGCGCGGGCGTACAAGGAGATATTCGCGGGCCTGTGGCAGCAGCCGGAGGACGTGCTGACGACGACGTTCGACCTGGGCCACGACGAGATGGTCCTGGTGAAGGACATCGAGGTGTTCAGCACGTGCGAGCATCACCTGGTCCCGTTCAGGGGGGTCGCGCACGTCGGCTACATCCCGGCCACCAGCGGCAAGATCACGGGTCTGTCGAAGCTGGCCCGCCTCGTCGACGTCTACGCCCGTCGTCCCCAGGTGCAGGAACGGCTGACCACGCAGATCGCCGACTCGCTGATGGAGATCCTGGAGCCGCGCGGTGTGATCGTGGTCGTCGAGTGCGAGCACATGTGCATGTCCATGCGCGGCATCCGCAAGCCGGGCGCCAAGACCATCACGTCGGCGGTGCGCGGACAACTGAGGGACGCGGCCACGCGCAACGAGGCGATGAGCCTCATCATGGCCCGCTAGGGGCCTCGGGGGCGGACGCGCTACGCCACCGGAGCGGCCCCGCCGTGGTGTTCGTCGTCGTCCTCCGGGAGCTTGCAGACACGCTCCAGGAAGAAGGCGGCCGCTATCACGCCGATGCCGGCGACGACGGAGAGGCCTGCGTAGATGGCCTGGTCGCGGCGGGTGGGGACCTCCAGTGATTCCAGGAGGAAGACGCCGGTGCCGCCGTACATCCCGGCCACCAGGGCGGCCACCAGGGCGCTCGCCTGGCCGAAGACGACCGCGCGGGCGGCCATCAGCGGATCGACACCCTTGGCGCCGGGGCGGCGCTCACGCTGGGCCTTGAGGCGGGAGCGCAGCGACAGAGCCGTCGCCAGGAGGACGATCGCGATCAGGGCGAGCACGATGGGGGCGGCCAGCGGGACCCGGGGCAGCGTGCCCACCGCGTTCCACAGGCGGGCGCCCGCCCAGGACAGCACTCCGGCCACCACGAAAACGGCGGCCAGTGTCCTGATACGCAGCTCTTTCACGTTGCCCCTTCGGTAGCCGCCTTCGGCCGGGCCCCTGTCGGCCCGCCGGTGGTCGTCTTGACCTTAACGACTACTCGGGCAGCCGGAGTTCCAGATCGGCGCGGGCCGCTACACCGTCCCGGGTGACCGAGGCCAGGAGCTGGGCGACGGGGCCGCGCCCGGGGAGCTGGGCCTCGGGATCCACGTCGTGCCAGGGGGCGAGGACGAAGGCCCGCTCGTGGGCGCGCGGGTGAGGGAGGGTCAGCACCGGGTCGTCGGAGACGACATCGGCGTACGCCACGATGTCCACGTCGATCGTGCGGGGCCCCCAGCGCTCGTCCCGCACCCGGTTGAAGGCCTCCTCGACGGCGTGGGCCCGCTCCAGGAGCGAGGACGGCGGGAGGGTGGTCCTGAGCACCACGACGGCGTTGAAGTACGAGGGCTGGCTGCCGGGTTCGACGCCCCAGGGCTCCGTCTCGTAGACGGGGGAGACCGCCTTGACGCGGACGCCCGGGGTGTCCTCCAGGGCGTCGATGGCGCCCTGCAGGGTCTCCAGGCGGTTGCCCAGGTTCGAGCCGAGGGAGATCACCGCGCGCCGCGGGTTGGACAGGGTCGTGTCGGCCGCGTCCACCCGCTCGACCACGGAGGCGGGCACCGGCTGTACGGTCGGGTCGCTCTGACCCTCGGTGAAGGACGCGGTCATACTCGGCTCCGGATGATCGTGACGGTCACGTCGTCGAAGGGGACCGTGATGGGCGCGTCCGGTTTGTGGACGCAGACCTCGACCTCCTGGACGCCGTCGTGCTTGAGACACGTCTGGGCGATGCGCTCGGCCAGCGTCTCGATGAGATCGACCGGCTCGCCCTCGACGACGGCGACGACCTCTTCCGCCACGATGCCGTAGTGCACGGTCTTCGCCAGGTCGTCGTCGGCCGCGGCCGGTCGGGTGTCCAGGCCCAGCGTCAGGTCCACGATGAAGGTCTGGCCCTCCTCGCGCTCCTTCTGGAAGACGCCGTGGTGCCCGCGGGCCTTGAGGCCGCGCAGCGCGACACGATCCACGCGAATCACTCCTGCAATCTCGTCGGTAACGGCCGTCCTGCGCCGAGTGCGGTCGGCGCACCGGCCTCGAACGAATCTACCTGCGGGCACTGACAACGCTCGCCCGTGGGGAGGGGCGCCCCGGTGAGGGCCCGAGGCTTCACCGGGTGTTTCCCCCGGGGAACACGGCGGCTCACGGGTTGATAGCCGCCCCTACCCCGGGCAGGCGATTCCAATCGCCTGTTGGTCCCTGCGGGCCGTATACCCACTCAACCGGCGGTGTCCTCGTCCTCTTCCTCACCGGAGTCGGCCAGTACGGGGGAGCCGTGGTGCGACCAGAGTTTCCAGCCGTCGGAGGTGCGGCGGAACACGTTCGTGGCGACGACGAGCTGGCCGACGAGCGGGCCGAGCTCGTCGCTGTCCTCGGGGGCGGGGCCGCCGCTGAGGATGTTCTCGGTACAGGTGACCAGGGCCGTGTCCCCGGAGACGGACACACGCACGTCGGTGAGGAAGAACTGGATGTACTCCGTGTTCGCCATGATCAGGGCGTACGAGCGGAGCACCTCGCCGCGGCCGTTGAGGACGGGCCAGCCGGGGTGGACGCAGGAGACGACCGCGCCCTCGCCCTCGAAGTCGTCGTCGGACGTGTCCAGCGGGGCCAGCCACAGCGAGGACAGTTCCTCGAAGTCGCCCCGCTCCATCGCCTCGTAGAACGCCGTGTTGGCGAGTTCGACCTGCTCGACGTCGGTACGGGGTGTGCTCACCGGGCTCCCTCTGCCGCCGGACCACCGGCGGCGCGCGATGCCCCGCCGGTCCGGGCACCCTCGACGGCGCGTGCGACCCGTACGGCGTCGGCGGTGGCCCGTACCTCGTGCACGCGGACCGCCCAGGCGCCCTGCTGGGCGGCGATCGCCGAGACGGCTGCGGTGGCGGCGTCGCGCTCGCGCGCGGGGGGCGGGGCGCCCTCGGGGCCGGCCAGGACGCGGCCGAGGAAGCGTTTGCGGGAGGCGGCGACCAGCAGGGGGTGGCCGAGCGAGCGGAGGCGGTCGAGGTGGGCGAGGAGGGCCAGGTCGTGTTCGGGGTTCTTGGAGAAGCCGAGCCCGGGGTCGACGACGACGCGGTCGGGGGCGATGCCGCCCGCCAGAACGGCCTCCACGCGCGCGTGCAGTTCGTCGAGGACTTCGCGGACCACGTCCTCGTACGTCCCCTGGACGTTCCCGCCCGCCAGGAAGCCGCGCCAGTGCATGACCACGAAGGGGGCGCCCGCGGCCGCGACGGCCGGGATCATCGCCGGGTCGGCGAGGCCGCCGCTGACGTCGTTGACGAGGGCGGCGCCCGCGGCGAGGGACCGCTCGGCGACGGAGGCGCGCATGGTGTCCACGGAGACGGTGACGCCTTCGGAGGCGAGGCCGCGGACGACGGGGATGACGCGCTTGAGCTCCTCCGCCTCGTCGACGCGGGTGGCTCCGGGGCGGGTGGACTCGCCGCCCACGTCCACGAGGTCGGCGCCCTCGGCGACCAGGCCGAGGCCGTGCTTGACGGCGGCCGTCGTGTCGAACCAGCGGCCGCCGTCGGAGAAGGAATCGGGGGTGACGTTCACGACCCCCATGACCGCGCAGCGGTCCCACGTCGGCAGTCCCGCGACCCGGCCGCGCCCGCGCTCAATAGTCATACGTCCAGCCTAGGCCTCCCGCGGCGGGCCCCAGTGCCGTCCGCCGGTCCGGGCGGACGGCGGCGGGCGGGCGTGGATTCCTCCAGCCGGGGCCGTCGGCGGGACCCCGCGGCCGCCCGCGGCCCGTTTCCCGTCCCCCGAGCGGATCCGCCGGGCCCGCGGCCCGTGGCTACACGGCCCTGACCTCCCGCTCCGCCACCGTGTGCGCGCAGGGGCGCGGGGCCGGTGCGCGGCGGCGCAGGATGCGGGGCAGGGCGAGGTTCACGAAGCCCTCGGCCTGCATCGCGGCGAGGCCGATGCGGGGGAGGTCGCGGGAGGCGGCGTAGACGACGAAACGCGGCTCCCAGCGCGGGCGGAACTTGGCGTTGAACTTGTACAGCGACTCGATCTGGAACCAGCGGGACAGGAACACCAGCAGTCCGCGCCAGGCACGCAGCACGGGCCCGGCGCCGATCTTCTCGCCGCGGGCGAGCGCCGAGCGGAACATCGCGAAGTTGAGCGAGATCCGTTCGACGCCGAGGCGGGGCGACGCCTGGAGCGCCGCCACGATGAGCAGTTCGTTCATGCCGGGGTCGGCCGAACGGTCGCGGCGCATCAGGTCGAGCGACACACCGTCCGTGCCCCAGGGGACGAAGTGCAGGACGGCCTTCAGATCGCCGTACGGGCCGGGCGGGTCGTCGGTCTTGTGCGCCGTGGCGATCAGGCAGTCCCCGTCGGACGGGTCACCTATGCGGCCGAGCGCCATGGAGAAGCCGCGCTCGGTGTCGGTGCCGCGCCAGTCCTCGGCGGCCCGCCGTATCCGTTCCAGCTCTCCTTCGCCGAGGTCACGGATGCGCCGTACGCGGGTCTCGTAGCCGGCGCGTTCGATGCGTTTGACCATCTGGCGCACGTTCCGCATCGAGCGCCCGCACAGGGAGAAATCCGCGACATCCACCACCGCCTCGTCCCCCAGTTCGAGGGCGTCGAGGCCGGTTTCACGGGTCCACACCTCGCCGCCGGTCTCGGAGCAGCCCATGACGGCGGGGGTCCACGAGTGGGCCCTGGCCTCGTCCATGAAGCGCTCGATCGCGCCGGGCCAGGCCTCGACGTCGCCGATGGGGTCACCGCTGGCGAGCATCACCCCGGAGACGACCCGGTAGGTGACCGCCGCCTTGCCGCTGGGCGAGAAGACGACCGCCTTGTCGCGGCGCAGAGCGAAGTGCCCGAGGGAGTCGCGGCCGCCGTGCCGGTCCAGGAGGACCCGCAGCCTGGCCTCGTCGTCCTCGGTGAGGCGGGCGGCCGGGTGTTCGGGCCGGAAGGCGAGGTAGACGGTGGTGACGGCGGTCAGCCAGCCGAGCGCGCCGAGGGAGAAGGCGACGGTCCAGGAGGTCGGTCCTGCGTAGTCGACGGGGCCCTCGAAGCCGACCAGGCCGTACAGGACGTGGGTAATGCGGTCGGCCAGGCTCGGGTCGCCGATCATGCGGTCCTCGTGGACGCTGACGATGACGAGTCCGAGGACGAGGGAACCGGCGCCCATGAGAACGAAGTTGGCCAGCGCGCGCCAGCGGCTGCGCGGATCGGGCAGCGCGGCGAACTCGTCCCGGTTGCGCAGCAGCGGTGCGAGCAGCGCCGCCGAGATGACCACGCCGATGATCGAGTGGCGGTACGCGAACTGCGCGGCGGCACCCGCCGGGAGCAGCAGGACCGCGGCGCGCCACGCCCGCCGTTTGCGGCGGCGCAGCCCGTGGGCGAGCAGCAGCAGGAGCACGCCGGCGCTCAGCGACAGCGCCGCGGCGAACGGTCCGAACGCGCCGGGCAGCACCTCGGCCAGGGCGTGCATACGGCTGTGACGGAAGCGCGGGAAGACGCCCGCGGCGATGTCCAGGAGACCTACGAGTGTGCAGGCCCTGGCGACCAGGGCGGGGACGACCTCCGGGCTCGGACCGCGGAGTATGCGCCGCGTTCGGCCTGTTCGGTCTGGAACCCCACCCGACAATTCCCCATCTATCCTGACAGACATCGCATCCCGTGGTTCTGCGAGAGACCTTGAATCCGGTGCCATTCCGGCATCCGGCGACATTGCGCCCTCTAGGACGGTGTCTTGGGGAGACAGGTTCACTCCCTTCAGGAAAGCCGGTTCAAAAGGCAAGGAAAGTCCAGGGCAAGGGCTCGCCAATGTGCGGGACGGACCCGGACGGAAAGCGCAGGCGGAGCAACCCATGGGTCTCACGAGCAACAAGGTGCTGGCATTGGTGATCCTGCTCGCCGTGCTGCTGTTCATCGGCACGGTGTGGTGGTGGCCGCGGCTCGCCCGGCGCACCTGGTGGTCCGTCAGCGGCCGTGTGGGGCTGCTGCTGGCCACCCAGGTCATGCTCTTCGCCTCGATCGGACTGTCCGCCAACCAGGCGTTCGGGTTCTACGCGAGCTGGGCGGACCTCCTCGGCAGAGAGAGCGGCGAGGGTGTGGTCGTCGACCACAACGGCGCGGGTGGTCCGAACGGCGGCCCCCTCCAGGTGGTGGACACGCAGCAGGTGGCCGTCTCCGGCGGGGCCCGGCCGCAGACGGGCGGCCAGATCCAGAAGATCGACATCGTCGGCCGTACGACCCGCATCGCCACACCGGCGTACGTCTACCTGCCGCCGGAGTACTTCCAGCGGCAGTACCGCACCCGGACGTTCCCCGCCGTCACCGTGCTGACCGGCTACCCCGGTACCGCCCAGGCGCTCATCAAGGCCCTGCACTTCCCGCAGACGGCGAATCGTCTGGCCAAGAACGGCAGGATCCAGCCGATGATCCTGGTCATGCTGCGGCCGACCGTCGCCCCGCCGAGGGACACCGAGTGCGTGGACATCCCCGGCGGTCCGCAGACCGAGTCCTTCTTCGCCAATGACCTCCCCGAGGCCGTGTCTGCCCACTACAGGGTGGGCCGAACGCCCGGGAGCTGGGGCGTCATCGGCGATTCGACGGGCGGCTACTGCGCGCTGAAGCTCGCCGTCCGTCATCCCGGGGTGTACGCCGCCGGGGCCGGCCTGTCGCCGTACTACAAGGCGCCGATCGACCGTACGACGGGCGATCTCTTCCGCGGAGACAAGGCCTTGCGCAATGGTGCCGACCTGCGCTGGTACCTGAAGAACCGGCCCGCGCCCGACACCTCGCTCCTCGTCACCAGCAGCAGGTCGGGCGAATCCAACTACAAGGCCACGCTGAACTTCATAGACCTGGTGAAGTCCAAGGGGCGTACCAGGATCTCGTCGATCATCCTCGACAGCGGCGGCCACAACTTCAACACGTGGCGGCGGGAGATCCCGGGGACGCTGCAATGGATCAGCGGGCGGCTGAGCGACCGTTGAGACGTGCCGGCCGGGGCCCCAGTGACCGCCGAGACGCTCCGGACCGGTTCTTTCTCCTCATCGCGCCGTCCCGTTCCCGTCTCACGTCGGGCGGCGTCGGGCAGCGCTGTGCCGTTCGGACGAATTCGGTGCCGGACGCGGAGGAATGTCGTCGCCCGGGGAAATATCGTGCCCGAAGATTCCGATTCGGTGAACCGTCCGGAGCCGGTGGAATTGATCGAGAAGCGGGTCCGACCGGGGGGCGTGCCGGGCCTTATGGGACAAGCGGTGTGTCCTGCCGACGCTCGGTACAGGACAAAGGTTCCGGGGTGACTGTGTTTTTACCGTGCGGGGCACCAAGATTCGCCTACGCGCGGTAAGTTTCTGGCCATGCCACGTGGACGCCACCGCCATTCCCCGCCCTTGCACAGGGTGCTGCCTCCTTCGGCGATCGCCGGCGTGTCGCTCGTCTGCGCCGCAGGGCCCTGGCTGTTCACGGAGGCGTTCGCGCTCCGTGTCCTGGCCGCGGGTGCCGCGGTGACGGCGGTCGCCGGTGCGGTCGTCATGCGCCGCTGGGACAGCGCCGCGGGCAAACGTGTCGCCGACCTCACGCGCGCGCGGGCGAGCGACGAGTGGCGTCATGAGGAGCGCGTCGCCGAGCTGGAGACGGACCTCGACGAGTCGCGCGAACTGCGCGTCAAGCTGGAGCAGAAGCTGCGCGCCAAGCGCACCGAGCTGGCCGGCCTGCGCAATGAACACGCGGCGCTGCTGCGGCGGTACGCCACGGCGGAGACCGAGCGCGCGACCGCCCTGGAGGGGCGTCGGCAGCTCGCCATAGAGGCCTCGGTCCCGGTCCGCGCCCTTCCTGCGGCGCGGACGGCCCCCGACGCGGCGGAGACCACGGAGCCGTCCGGCACGCCGGAGTCCCCGGACACGGCGGACGTCGTCGACACGGTGGATTCGCCGGACGTGAACGAGTCGGTCGAGACCTCCGGGGAACCGGACGGATCGGAGACTTCGGAGGACTTCGGGGGCTCCGACGGCTCCGCGGAATCGGGGACGTTCGAGAAGCCGGGGGAGCCCGGGGGCGCGGTGGCCGTGCGCGGGAGCGGGATGGACGCCATCGAGGCCTTCACGGCGCCCGATGACGACACAGCTCCTTTTGACGCGGACGTGGACGCAGATGTGGACGCGGGCGCGGACTCGGAGGCGTCGGCCGAGGTCGAGAACGGGACCGGGACCGGGACCGGGACCGGCGAGTCTCCCGAGGTCTTCTCTCCGGCCGGGTCGTCGCTGTTCCTTCGGGCCGGCGCGGCGCTGAGCCGGATCACGAGCGGTGCCGAGGTCCGTACGATCTCCGGCTCCGTGGCCCTGGCGCTGCCGGACAGGGACCCCGGCGCGGACCCCGGTTCGGTCGATGTCGTTGCGGATGCCGGCCAGGAGGCCGAACCGGCGACGGCCGAGTCCGCGACCGGCGTGCCCGCCCGCGGCGAGTCCGCGCTGGACGCGGCCGTCAAGAGGGACGCGGCGGCGAAGCGGCGCGCGGCGATGCGGAAGGGCGCGGCCGCGGCCAAGGACGCTCTCGTGACCACGGAGGCGGTCGCGGCGAAGGACACGGTCGCGACGAACGACGCGGCCGTGAACGGGGAGGCCCCGACGGGCGCATCGGCCACCGGGACGGGTCCCTCCGCGGACTCCGTCGCGGAAGCGGGTGGGGCGCAGGGGAAGCCCGAGGCGGTCGGCGAGCATCAGCGCGCGGCCGCCGAGGCTCACCCGTCGCAGCCCGCCGCGTCCGCTCGGACCGCTCCGTCCCCTCAGGCCGAGGCGGCACAGCAGGCGCGGGCGTCGCAGCACGCCAAGCCCGCCCAGCGGACCGGGCACTTCACCGTGCCGACGGCGGTGGCCGTCGTCCCGCACACCGCGCCGGTGCGGCCTCCGTCGGCCGAGGGAGGGTTCGACTTCTTCGGTACGCAGACGGAGGAGTCCGACGCCGCCGCGATGGAGGCCGTGCAGAACGAGGACCTGGCCGATGTGGTCGGCCAGGAGGCGCTCGCCCTGCACAAGGCCGAGGCCGAGTCCGGGTTCAAGCCCGCGAGCGAGGATGCCGGCGGTGCCGACCGCCAGGTCATCGACCTGACCGCGCACGACGAGACCGAGCACATCAACATGACGGGGCTGCGGACCGCGGCTTCCTGAGCCGCCCGCCCGCCCGCCGAGCAGGCGTACGGAACACAGTGAGGGCAGTGGCGCCACGCCACTGCCCTCACTCCGTCCCGGTCTCAGGGGCACACCCCGCGCGGCTTCACGCCGGTGTTCGTCCTCAGGCCATCCACCGGTCGGGGCGGGCTTCCCTGCGCCCTGTGCGGGACCGGTCCGCCTGTGCCTGGAGAAGCTCCGTCGCCTCCCCGGCGTCCCGCAGCCGGGCCGTCACGGTCTTCCCGGCGCCGGTGTCGAGGTGGATGTCGGCGAGCCCCTTGAAGCGCTCCCAGGGCCCCTGGGTCAGCCGTACGCTCTGCGCCTTCGCGTGCGGGACCAGGGAGAGCCTGCGCCGCAACAGCCCGTGGCGCGCGGCGAAGACGGTGTCGGTGACGGCGAGTCCGTATCCGCGCCACCAGAACGGCACGCACCAGCGGGCCCGTCGCGGGGGCCGTCCCAGGGACGCGGGGACGGTCACCCCGGGCAGCACCGCGGCGATCACCGCCTCGGCGACCTCGCGCGGGGCGACGGGCACGAGGACCGAGTTCGACGACCCGGCCACGTCCAGCTCGACGCGTACCCATCTGCCGCGCCACAACAGGGGTTCGACGATCCGTACGGTCTGTACGCGTCCGGGCGGGACCGTCTCGTGCGTACGGTCGAGCAGCCCGTGGTCGATACGGAGTCCGTCGGGCGACTCGCCCACCGTCCAGTCGTACTCGGCGACGAACCGTCCCACGCTGCTCGCGCCCGCCGCGCCGAGCAGCGGAAGCGCGGTCGCGAGGACCGTCCACACGCTGTGCGTGGCGAGCCACAGCAGCGTGGGGACGAGGAGCGCGGCGGCCAGCGAGCCCCACGTGGCGCCGGTGAGCGCGAGGGAGGCGGCGAGGACTCCGGGCGGGACGTGCAGCAGCAGCCGGACCGGCGCCTCGCCGACCTCGCCGGCGGACTCGGGCGCGAACCCGGCGGCGCGGGCCAGGAGTTCGGCGCGCAGCCGCCGGGCCTCGCCCTCACCCAGGTAGGCCAACTCGTCCTTCTTGTCCGTCCCGACGACATCGAGCTTGAGCTTGGCGACGCCCGCGACGCGGGCCAGCAGCGGCTGGGTGATGTCGACGGCCTGGAGCCGTTCGAGCCGGATGTGCGCGGTGCGGCGGAACAACAGGCCGGTGCGGATGCGCAGTTCGGTCTCGGTCACCGCGAAATGGGTGAACCACCAGCTGAGGAAGCCGTAGAGGGCGGCGCCCGGGACGATCACGGCGAGTCCGAGGAGCAGCGCGGTCGTGGTGAGCCGGGTGAGCTGCTCCTGCGCCTGGTTGGGGTCGTGGACGGCCCAGCCGGCGAGCACGGCGACCGGCGCCCAGGCGCGCCGGAACGGGGTCACGGGGTGCAACCGCCGTTCGGCCAGAGGCTTTTCACCCCGTACGGAGTCGTCGTCGCCCGGCACGCCCTTCGTGTCGTCGCCCGGCAGCTCCGGCAGCTCCGGCAGCTCCGGGAGCCCCGGCAGGCCCGTCGTGCCGGAGGCACCGCCGGGCGCGGCGGCGGTGTGCCCCGAGGAGTCCGGGGAGGCCGGGGAATCCGTGCTCACAGTCCCGCCGATCGTGCTTCGCCCAGTTCGGTCAGCCGGTCCCGCAGCCGCTCGGCCTCGGCCGGGTCGAGACCCGGGATGCGCGCGTCGGTCGCCGCGGCGGCCGTGTGAAGCTGCACGCCGGCGAGCCCGAAGTGCCGTTCGAGGGGCCCGGAGGTCACCTCGACCAGTTGCATGCGTCCGTACGGCACCACGGTCTCCTCACGCCACAGCACCCCGCGGCTGATGAGCAGGTCGTCCGCGCGTTCGGCGTACCGCCAGGAGCGCCAGTTGCGGCCGAGCATGCGCCAGCCCCAGGCGATCATGGAGAGCGGCAGCAGGGCGAAGGCCGCCCAGCCCGGACCGGCGAACAGGGCGAGTGGCAGTCCGACCGCGATCGTCAGAAGGCCCAGCCACACCACCAGCAACAGTCGTCGCATCCGCAGCAGCCCTGGAGGCAGTCCGGTCCAGACCGGCTCCGGCATCACGCTCTCGTCGGTCGGCGCGCTCCCCGTATCCATGGCGCAAGCGTACGTACGAGAGACTGTGCCCATGACTCCTACGACGGAGACCATGGTCGGCATCGGCGGCGCTGCCGAGAGCACCGACATGGTGCTCAACATCGGCCCCCAGCACCCCTCGACCCATGGCGTGCTGCGACTGCGGCTCGTGCTCGACGGTGAGCGCATCCAGCACGCGGAGCCGGTGATCGGCTACATGCACCGCGGCGCGGAGAAGCTCTTCGAAGCGCGCGACTACCGCCAGATCATCATGCTCGCCAACCGCCACGACTGGCTGTCCGCGTTCTCGAACGAGCTGGGTGTCGTCCTGGCCGTGGAGCGGATGCTCGGCATGGAGGTCCCCCCGCGCGCGGTGTGGACGCGCACGCTCCTCGCGGAGCTCAACCGTGTCCTCAACCACCTGATGTTCCTCGGCTCCTATCCCCTGGAGCTGGGCGGGATCACCCCGATCTTCTACGCTTTCACGGAGCGCGAGGAACTCCAGCACGTCATGGAGGAGATCTCCGGCGGGCGCATGCACTACATGTTCAACCGCGTCGGGGGCCTCAAGGAGGACCTGCCGGCCGGATGGGCCACACGCGCGCGTGCCTGCGTCGCCGCGCTGCGCTCCCGTATGGGCGTCTACGACGAACTGGTGCTCGGCAACGAGATCTTCCGTGGGCGTACCCGCGGGGTGGGCGTCCTCGCACCGGAGGCCGTGCACGCGTACGGGGTGAGCGGGCCCATCGCGCGCGCCTCCGGCGTCGACTTCGACCTGCGCCGCGACGAGCCCTACCTCGCGTACGGCGAGCTCCAGGACACCCTGAGGGTCGTCACGCGCCAGGAGGGCGACTGTCTGGCCCGCTTCGAATGCCTCCTGGAGCAGACGCACGTCTCCCTGGACCTCGCGGACGCCTGCCTCGACCGGCTCGCCGAGCTGCCGCCCGGCCCGATCAACCAGCGCCTGCCGAAGGTCCTGAAGGCGCCCGAGGGGCACACGTACGCGTGGACCGAGAACCCCCTCGGGATCAACGGCTACTACCTCGTCAGCAAGGGCGAGAAGACCCCGTACCGGCTGAAGCTGCGCTCCGCGTCCTTCAACAACATCCAGGCGCTCGCCGAACTGCTGCCGGGGACGCTGGTCGCGGACATGGTGGCGATCCTCGGGTCACTGTTCTTCGTCGTCGGGGACATCGACAAGTAGCGCCTCCGGGATGCCGACGGACTGGAGCAGCCAGCCGAAGCCGCCCAGCCCGCCGGGCGCGGTGAGCTCCGCCGCCGCGCCCGCGCCGGCGAGGGCGCGCACATAGGCCGCCGGGTCGGTCGACGCCAGGGCGAGCGGGGGACGCGCGCCGCTCACGCCCAGCGCGCGCAGTGCCGCTCGCTGGGTCACCACGCGTCCCCCGGGCAGCGTGCACGCGTCGAGCGCCACGTGCGCGGTGATGTCGCACGACCCGTCCGGCACCGGCGGCGTCTCGCGGCCCTCCCGGAATCCGGTGAGCGTTCCGAAGGGCGGCCGTCCGCCCGCGAAGTGCGCGTAGTCGACGGCGACGGCGAGACCCCGGTCGAGCGCGGACACCGCTGAGGCCCAGGCGAGGTCCCGGGGAAGCCCGATCTCGGCACGGGCGCCCTCGGCGGGCGGGGAGGGCTCCTCGGGAGCCGCGCGCGCTCCCTGGAGGTGCGGTGCTTCATGTCGCCGCGGTGCCCCGTGCGGGGGTGTGCGCACCGGCGTCGTACCCGGTGCGGGCGCGTGGTCCGGCGTCGCGCCCGGTGGGGGTGTGCGGTCCGGCGTCGCGCCCGGAGCGGACGTGCGGGAGGCTGCCGCGGCCGGTGGGGGTGCCCGGTCCGGACCGGGGCCGGCCGGCGGCCACCACCAGCTCCGCAGCCACTCCGCCTCCGCTCCGGCGACGGGCTCCCCGAGGCGTTCGGTTCCGTCGCCTCGGACGAGGACCAGACGCGGCACGCCGTCCGCGTCGACCTCGGCGACGTCCACGGGAACGTTGTCCAGCCACTCGTTGGCGAACAGCAGCCCGGTGATCCCCCGCGGGGGCTCGCCGAGCCAGACGATCCGGTCATCGAGGCCGGTGGGGCGCTCCGCGCGCTCGACCGCGTACCCGCGCGTGCGACGGGCCACATCGGCGGGGAGGGCGGCGAGGACGCCGGTCACCAGCTCGCCGCGGCCGGCCGCCATGTCGACGAACGCCAGCGCGTCCGGACGGCCGAGCGCCGCGTCGACCCGGCACAGCAGCCGTGCCACGGCGCCCGCGAACAGCGGGGAGGCGTGCACCGAGGTCCGGAAGTGCCCGGCCGGTCCCTCGGGCCTGCGGTAGAAGCCCGAAGGGCCGTACAGCGCCTCCTCCGTCGCCTCGCGCCACCCACGCCACTCGCCCGCCGCCGCACGTTCCACCGGGCCAGGCTAAGCGTCCCGGAGCGGGAGGCCTCCACCTTGGGGAGTACGAGGGGCCCTCCCGGATCGGTCCTCGGGTTGACCCCTGCACACTGCACGCTTCCCTACTCTGGGTTACGTGCAGCGCCTCTATGACTTTCTCCGCAGGCACCCGACATGGGTCGACAGCTTCTGGGCCGTCGCCCTGCTCGGGATCTCCGGCGTGAGCATCAGCAATGTCAACGGCGCCGCGGACCAGCGAGGGTCGGTCGCCGCGGCGCTCCCGATCGCCGTCATCATGAGCCTGGTCGTCGCGCTGCGCCGCCGTATGCCCGAGAAGATGCTGATCCTGGCCGTGGCGGCAGGCCTCGCACAGCTCGTCCTGGACGTCCCGTCGGCGCCCGAGGACTTCGCGATGCTGGTGATCATCTACACGGTCGCGGCGGACGGCGCCCGCTGGGCCTCCCGGTTCGCGCTGGTCGGCGGGCTGTGCGCGGGCACGCTCTCGCAGATGCGCTGGCCCACGCACGAGACGGGCGGTCTCGGCGGCGTCCTCATAGCGATATTCCAGACCGTCCCGTTCGCGCTCGCCTGGGTCCTCGGCGACTCGATCCGCACCCGCCGCGCCTATCTGGCGCAACTGGAGGAGCGCGCCGCCCGCCTGGAGAAGGAGCGCGAGGCGCAGGCCAAGGTGGCGGTCGCCGCCGAGCGCGCCCGGATCGCGCGCGAGCTGCACGACGTCGTCGCGCACAACGTCTCCGTGATGGTGGTCCAGGCCGACGGCGCCGCGTACGTCATGGACACCGCCCCGGACCAGGCCAGGAAGGCGCTGGAGACCATCTCGGGGACCGGCCGGCAGGCCCTCGCCGAGATGCGCCGGCTGCTCGGCGTCCTGCGCACCGGTGAGCACCAGGAGGTCGGCGAGTACGTGCCGCAGCCCGACGTCGAGCAGCTCGACGACCTCATCGAGCAGTGCCGCACCTCCGGCCTGCCGGTCGACTTCAAGGTGGAGGGCACCGCGCGCCCGCTGCCCAGCGGCGTCGAGCTCACGGCGTACCGCATCGTCCAGGAGGCGCTCACCAACACCCGCAAGCACGGAGGCCCGAACACGGGTGCGAGCGTCCGGCTGGTCTACTTCGACGACGGCCTCGGCCTGCTCGTCGAGGACGACGGCAAGGGCGCGCCCCACGAGCTGTACGAGGAGGGCGGCGCCGACGGGCAGGGCCACGGCCTGATCGGCATGCGGGAGCGCGTCGGCATGGTCGGCGGCACCCTGGACGCGGGGCCGCGGCCGGGTGGAGGCTTCCGCATCAGCGCCCTGCTGCCGCTCAAAGCGGCCCACTGACACCTGTACACAGGAACCGGTGCGCACGCGCCCGTGCACGGGCCCTGTGCACAGGCACCGGCACCCACCCGACCTCGAAAAATGATCCTTACGAAGTGAAAGGCCCCCGATGGCGATCCGCGTGATGCTCGTCGACGACCAGGTGCTGCTGCGCACCGGCTTCCGGATGGTGCTCGCCGCCCAGCCGGACATGGAGGTCGTGGCCGAGGCGGGCGACGGCGTCGAGGCCCTGGAGGTGCTGCGCGCCACCGAGGTGGACGTGGTCCTGATGGACGTGCGCATGCCGAAGCTGGACGGTGTGGAGACCACCCGCCGCATCTGCTCGGACCCGAACCCGCCGAAGGTGCTGATCCTCACCACCTTCGACCTCGACGAGTACGCCTTCTCCGGGCTGAAGGCGGGCGCGTCCGGCTTCATGCTCAAGGACGTGCCCCCGGGTGAACTGCTCGCCGCCATCCGATCCGTGCACAGCGGTGACGCCGTGGTCGCGCCGTCCACCACCCGGCGTCTGCTCGACCGGTTCGCGCCGCTGCTGCCGAACGCCGGCAAGGAGCCGCAGCACAAGGGCCTGGAGCGGCTCACCGAGCGTGAGCGCGAGGTCATGATCCTCGTCGCGCAGGGCCTGTCCAACGGGGAGATCGCGGCCCGCCTCGTCCTCTCGGAGGCCACCGTGAAGACCCACGTCGGACGGATTCTCACCAAGCTGGGGCTGCGCGACCGGGTCCAGGTGGTCGTGCTCGCCTACGAGACGGGAATCGTCCGGGCGGGCGGCCTGGGCTGACGCCCACCGGCGCGCGGTCGACCCCGCGGCCGACCCCGCGGCCGGCCGCACGGGCCGACGGCGGGGCGGGGGCGTGACCGGGATGTGACCGGCGCCCACTAGGGTCTGCGCATGCTCCTGTGGATCAACGGCCCCTTCGGGGGCGGCAAGACACAGACCGCACACGAGATCCAGCGCCGGCTGCCCGGCAGCGTCATCTGCGATCCGGAACACGCCGGCTTCGGCCTGCGCCGCATGCTCCCGCCCGAACTCCGCGGAGACTTCCAGGACTTGGTGTCCTGGCGGCAGGGCGTGGTCGAGGTGCTCGACCACGCGCTCGGCAAGCGGGACGGTGTGGTCATCGCCCCGATGACGGTCACGGACCCGCGGTACTTCGCGGAGACGGTCGGACGGCTGGGTGAACTGGGCCACGACGTACGGCACTTCACACTGCTGGCCGAGCGCGAGACCGTACTGCGCCGACTGCGCGAGCGCGGCTCCGGGCGGCTTCTGCGGCATGTCGCCGGGAAGGACGCCCCGTTGAGGCGTGAGAGCTGGGCCGTACGGCAGCTCGACCACTGCCTGGAGCGGCTGCGCGAGCCGGAGTTCGCCGAGCATCTGTGGACCGACCAGACGACGGTCGCCAGGACCGCCGACCGCATCGCCGTCCTCGCCGGTCTGACGCTCACGCCGAACCGGGACGGTGTCCTGCGCGGACGCCTGCGACGGGCGCGGACGAGCGTGCGCCACATCCGCCTCGACTGAACCGGCCGTACCCCCATTCCGCTTTGACGGGCCCGAGGCGCGGTACAGCTTCGACGGGCCTGAGGTCAGGCACCGCTTCCACCGGGGCCCGAGGCACGGCACAGCTTGGACCGGTCTGAGGCGAGGCACCGCTTCCACCGGGGCCCGAAGCGAGGCACCGCTTCGGCCGGGGCCTGAGGCGCGGCACCGCTTCGGCCGGGTCGGCCGTGCGGGCCGGATGCTCTCCCCGTGGCCTCAGCGCAGGAGCCCCTCCAGGAAGTCGCTGCCCAGCCGGGCCACCACACCGACGTCGAGCTGGTGCAGCACGTACCGGCCGCGGCGCCGCGTGGTGATCAGGCCCGCCTTCTTGAGCACGCCCAGGTGCCGGGATATCTCCGGCGCGGTCATGCCGTGCACCTGCGCCAGTTCACCGGTGGTGTACGCGCTGCGCGCCAGATGGCGGCAGATGCGCATCCGGACCGGGTGGGACAGGGCGCTCATCCGCAGGGTGAGCTGTTCCACGGAGGGCGGGGTGGCGAGCTCGGGGGAGCTGACGGGGTAGTGCAGCACCGGCTGCCACCGGTACCGGTGGAGCACCATCAGGTGCGGGCGGCCGAGGCTGGTGGGGACGAGGAGCAGACCGCCGCCGGCCGTGACCGTGCTCCCCTCGGTGAGCTTGTCCACCGTGATGATCCGTGCCGCCTCGTCCAGGGACAGGGCGGAGGAGACCGAGCCCAGCGCCTCGGCCAGGCCCTTGTGCCGGAGCAGATCCGTCTTGTGGCGGGCCTCCGCGGCGAGCGGGTGGCGCAGCCGGGACCAGGTCTCGGCGAAGAAGGCCTCGTCGCAGTCCTCCAGGAACTGCCGCAGCCAGGCCCGCACGCCGGGCGGGTCCACCAGCAGCCGCTCGGTGAACCGCGTCTGCTGGGGCCCCCGGGAGGCTGCCAGGTCCACGGCGCGCCGCTGCACCTCGGGGTCGGACAGGGCGTGCGGCCCCTCCGTGCCGTAGGCCAGCGCGCAGGTGAACTCCAGCGCCGCGTCCACGAACTGCTCGTCCGTGAGCTTGTCCAGCAGGTCAAGGTCCTCGGCGAGCGTCGCGCCGGGCAGCGAGGGCCCGCCCGGGACGCCCGCGCACGGCAGGAAGAGGTCCGAGAACGTCGTGCGCCACAGGAAGTCCGCCTCGCACATCCGGTCCGCGAGATGCGGGTCGAGCCCTGCCGTCACCCCCGTCACCCAGCCCTGGAGCCCGGGGTGGTGTCCCGGCTCCGCCAGCGCGTGCAGCGCCATCCCCAGCTCGGCCAGCGGCGACGGCACGACGGCGATCCGCTCCGGCCGCAGCCCGCTGATGTCGATGCGCACGCTCATACGCCCATGGTGCACCCCGCCACCGACAACGGGCCGCCGTCGATTGACGGCGGCCGTCAATCGACGCGACAGCCCTGGAGATCAGGCGCAACCTGGGATATCCGGGTCATTTCCTGCGGTCCTTCGGTCCCATCCCTCGTCCCGAGAGGCGATCGGTCATGAGCATCACCCAGCAGTACCTCCTGGACACCTACCGGGCCTCGCAGCACGGGGAGGCGGCACCCCCGGCACCCGGCAGCCACGACTGGGAGACCGCGCGGGAACTGCGCGACTACCGGCAGTTCCGGGCCGTCGTGGCCGGGCACCCGGCGCACGGCCGGATACGCGGCGCCCTGAGCCGGTGGCTGCACGGACAGCACCGGCACGCGGCCGGCTGAGACCGGAGTCCGGCCTGCCCCAGGCGGCCGGCTGAGACCGGTGTCCGGCCCGTACCCGGCCCCAGGCGGCCGCCTGAGACCGGTACCCGGCCCGACGGGACCGCGCCCACGCCGGCCGGGCGGGCGCGTGATCCCCTGCTACTCGGAGCCCCGGTCCGGCAGCCGCTCCACGAACGTCCGCACCGCCGCCTTCACGTCGGCCGCCGTCCACTCCAGACCCGGCCCCGCCACGGTCACCTCGGTGTACGCGAGTCCGGGGCCACCCCGGTTCCAGCCCTGGGCGAAGAGGCCCGTCCCCGTCTCCTCGGTATGCCTCAGCGCCACGTCACCGAGCACGTCCGGTTCGTACGGGAGCCAGACCTGGAACTGGTGGGTGTGCGGCTCCTCGGGGTGGACACGGACCCACGGGACCCCGGCCTCCGTGAAGCCCTCGCGCAGCGCACCGGCCACCACGCGCGCGTGGGCGACGTAGTCCGGCAGCCGGGGCAGCTCCCGCTCCAGGCCGATCAGCGCGGACAGGACGGTCGGGAACTGCTGGATGATCATGCCGCCGTACCGGTGCCGCCAGGTCTTCGCCTCGTCCACGAGCGTCTTCGGCCCCCCGACCGCGGCACCCCCGAAACCGCCCAGCGACTTGTAGAACGAGACGTACACACTGTCCGCGAGGCCCGCGATCTCCTTCAGGGGGCGTCCGAAATGCGGGGTGCACTCCCACAGCCGGGCCCCGTCGAAGTGGACCACCGCGTCGCGCTCGCGGGCGGCCTCCACGACCTCGGTGAGCTCCTCCCAGGTGGGCAGGACGAAACCGGCGTCCCTGAGGGGAAGCTCCAGCAGCAGCGCTCCGAAGGGCTCGGGGAAGTCCCGTACCTCCTCGGCGGTCGGCATCCGGGGCTCGTTCGTCAGACGGACCGGGCGCAAGCCGCTGACCTGGCTGAACGCCTGCCGTTCGTGGACTTCGGGGTGACTGAGGGCGTGCAGCGCCACGGTCGCGTCGCCGGTCCGGCCCGCCCAGCAGCGCAGGACGATCTGCTGGGCCATCGTCCCGGTCGGGAAGAAGACCGCCGCCTCCGTGCCGAGCAGTTCGGCGACCCGCTCCTCCAGGGTCTCGACGAGGCCGTCGCCGTACATGTCGACCCGCCCGTCGAGGTCGCACACCTCACCGGCGGCCTCGCTCAGCCAGGCCAGGCGCTCACCGAGCGTCTGCTGGTAACCGGGCCGCCACAGCACCCGCCCGGCGCTCTTCCAGGCGGCCACGCGCCGCTCGAACCGCTCCTCGGGAGACAGCGCCGCCGTCTCGTTCCCCGCCCGCCCCGCGGGCTCCGTACCGCTCACTGCCGCCGTATCGCTCATCCCAGGATGATGTCCCGAGCCCGCCCGGCAGGCCACCCCGATTCCCGCACCCCGGTGACCTGCGGAAATCCCGGCCACGGGGTCTACGCGCGACCCGCCCCCGCGGCCTGCGGAAACCCACAGGCTGTGGACGGCCGGGCTGCCCCGGAACCAATCGCGTTAACATGACGAGAAATCGTCCGGTACCCCGAGCGGACTGGAACGGAAGGCCGCCGTCGAGTGAGTACATTTCCCCAGCCAGAGCCGAAGGACCGCCCAGCGCGGCTGACCGTCGGCGTCGTCGGCGCCGGCCGTGTCGGACCCGCGCTCGCCGCCGCGCTCCAGCTCGCCGGGCATCGCCCGGTGGCCGTCTCGGGCGTCTCCGACGCCTCCAGGAGGCGTGCCGCGCAGCTACTGCCCGACGTGCCGCTGATGTCCCCGGCGCAGGTCCTGGAGCGGGCCGAACTGGTGCTGCTGACCGTTCCCGACGACGCCCTCCCCGGGCTCGTCGAGGGGCTCGCCGAGACGGGCGCCGTCCGGCCCGGCCAGTTGCTGGTCCACACCTCCGGGCGGTACGGCACACGGGTGCTCGACCCGGCGCTCAGGGCGGGCGCGCTGCCGCTCGCCCTGCATCCCGCGATGACGTTCACCGGCACCCCCGTGGACGTCCAGCGGCTCGCCGGATGCTCCTTCGGGGTCACCGCGCCCGAGCCACTGAGGCTCGCCGCGGAGGCCCTGGTGATCGAGATGGGCGGCGAGCCCGAGTGGATCGCCGAGGAGTCCCGGCCGCTCTACCACGCGGCCCTCGCGCTCGGCGCCAACCACCTGGTGACCCTGGTCGCCGAGTCGATGGAGCTGCTGCGCACCGCGGGTGTGGAGGCCCCCGACCGGATGCTGGGCCCGCTGCTCGGGGCCGCCCTGGACAACGCCCTCAGATCGGGCGACGCGGCCCTGACCGGACCCGTCGCGCGAGGCGACGCGGGCACGGTCGCCGCGCACGTCGCCGAGCTGCGCCGGCACGCCCCGGGGACCGTCGCCGGCTATCTGGCGATGGCCCGCGCGACCGCCGACCGCGCGCTCGCCCACGGACTGCTCAAGCCGGAACTCGCCGAGGACCTCCTGGGGGTACTCGCCGACGGGTCGGACGGGACCCAGGGGACCGAGGGAGACGCCCGATGACCACTGTCCTGCTGCGCACCGCCGGCGAACTGCACGCGCGTGCCCGCGCGGGCCGCCGGGCCGTCGTGATGACCATGGGCGCCCTCCACGAGGGCCATGCCACCTTGATCCGCACCGCCCGCGAGATCGCGGGAGACGCGGGCGAGGTGGTCGTCACCGTCTTCGTGAACCCCCTGCAGTTCGGTCGGGGCGAGGATCTCGACCGCTACCCGCGCACCCTCGACGCCGACCTGAAGATCGCCGAACAGGCGGGCGCGGACGTCGTGTTCGCCCCCGCCGTCGACGAGGTCTACCCCGGCGGCGAGCCCCAGGTCCGGATCTCCGCGGGACCGATGGGCGAGCGCCTGGAGGGCTCCGTACGGCCGGGGCACTTCGACGGCATGCTCACCGTCGTCGCCAAACTGCTGCACCTCACCCGGCCCGACGTGGCGCTGTTCGGCCAGAAGGACGCCCAGCAGCTGGCCCTGATCCGGCGCATGGCACGCGACCTGAACTTCGGCGTGGAGATCGCCGGTGTCCCCACCGTGCGCGAGGAGGACGGGCTCGCCCTCTCCAGCCGCAACCGCTACCTCTCGGCAGCGGAGCGGCGCACCGCGCTCGCCCTCTCGCAGGCCCTGTTCGCGGGCCGCGACCGGCACGCCGCGCAGGAGGCGCTGCGCGCGAGGGCCCTGGAGGTGCCCGCCACGCGCGCGCGTGCCGAGGCACTCAGCGCCCTGGGCGAGTCCCGGGCCGCAGCCGACGCGCACGCCGTCGCCAAGGCCGTCCCCGGCTGGCCGGGCGGGGTCCGCTCGGCGGCCCGGCTGGTCCTGGACGAGGCGGCCCGCATGAAGCCGCCGCTGGTCCTGGACTATCTCGCCCTCGTCGACCCCTCCGATTTCACGGAGGTACCGGACGACTTCACCGGCGAGGCGGTCCTCGCCGTCGCCGCCCGGGTCGGGACGACCCGGCTGATCGACAACATCCCCCTCACCTTCGGAGCCGCCTCGTGACCGGCAAAGGCACAGGTTCAGACACCGCCACTGGCACCGGCATACGCCTGCACGCGCCCGCCCCCGGCTGGGCCCTCACCGCGGACGTCGTGATCGTCGGATCCGGCGTCGCCGGCCTCACCGCGGCCCTGCGCTGCGAGGCCGCGGGACTGCGGACCGTCGTCGTCACCAAGGCACGGCTGGACGACGGCTCCACGCGCTGGGCGCAGGGCGGCGTCGCCGCCGCGCTCGGTGACGGCGACACCCCAGAGCAGCACCTCGACGACACCCTGGTCGCGGGCGTCGGCCTGTGCGACGAGGAGGCCGTGCGCATCCTCGTCACGGAGGGCCCCGACGCCGTCCGCCGGCTCATCGAGACGGGCGCGCACTTCGACGAGTCCTCCGAGGGCGGACTCGAACTCACCCGAGAGGGCGGCCACCACCGCCGCCGCATCGCGCACGCCGGCGGCGACGCGACCGGAGCCGAGATCTCCCGGGCCCTCGTCGAGGCGGTACGGGCGCGCGGTCTGCGCACGGTCGAGAACGCGCTCGTCCTCGACCTCCTCACGGACGCCGACGGCCGCACCGCGGGCGTCACCCTGCACGTCATGGGAGAGGGCCAGCACGACGGGGTCGGCGCCGTCCACGCCCCCGCCGTGGTCCTCGCCACCGGCGGCATGGGACAGGTCTACTCCGCGACCACCAACCCCTCCGTCTCCACGGGCGACGGCGTGGCCCTCGCCCTGCGCGCGGGCGCCGAGGTCTCCGACCTCGAATTCGTGCAGTTCCACCCGACCGTGCTGTTCCTCGGACCGGACGCGGAGGGCCAGCAGCCGCTGGTCTCCGAGGCGGTACGCGGCGAGGGCGCCCATCTGGTCGACGGTGACGGCGTGCGCTTCATGGTCGGCCAGCACGAGCTGGCCGAACTGGCGCCCCGGGACATCGTCGCCAAGGGCATCACGCGCCGCATGCAGGAGCAGGACGCCGAGCACATGTTCCTCGACGCCCGGCACTTCGGCGCCGACATGTGGGAGCACCGCTTCCCGACGATCCTGGCCGCCTGCCGCGCCAACGGCATCGACCCGGTGACCGAGCCCGTCCCGGTCGCCCCGGCCGCCCACTACGCCTCCGGAGGCGTACGGACGGACGCGCGGGGCCGCACCACGGTCCCCGGCCTGTACGCGTGCGGCGAGGTCGCCTGCACGGGTGTCCACGGCGCCAACCGGCTCGCCTCCAACTCGCTGCTGGAGGGCCTGGTCTACGCCGAGCGCATCGCCGACGACATCGTGGCGAGCCACGCCGGGGACGGTCTGCACGCGCGCGTGCCGGTACCCGTCCCGCACCCCGAGAAGCCCGCGCACCCGCTCCTCGCCCCCGAGAACCGCTTCGCGATCCAGCGGATCATGACCGCGGGCGCCGGTGTGCTGCGCTCCGCCCAGTCCCTGGAGACCGCGGCCGACCAGCTCCAGCGGCTGCACACCGACGCCCGTGACGCCCTCGACGAGAACGGCAAGACCTCCGAGCCCGGCGTCGACACCTGGGAGGCCACCAACCTGCTGTGCGTGGCCCGCGTCCTGGTCGCCGCCGCCCTCCTGCGCGACGAGACCCGGGGCTGCCACTGGCGCGAGGACCACTCCGACCGGGACGACGCCCAGTGGCGCCGGCACATCGTCGTACGGCTGAATCCCGACCGGACGCTCGCCGTTCACACCACCGATACCGCAGACTTCCCCCCGACATCCCGGCAGCCCCACGCGGCGCCACAGTCCCGTCCCCAGGAGCAGTGACCGAAGTGAGCACCCACGACCTTCCCCTCGCCCAGAGCGGCGGCTGCGGCGACGGCTGCGGCTGCGGCGCCGAAACGGACGAGGCGTACATGGAGTGCGGCCTCGATCCCGCTCTGGCCCAGCTCCTCGCCGACGCCGGTCTCGACCCCCTGGAGATCGAGGACATCGCGAACGTGGCGATCCAGGAGGACCTCGACAACGGCGTGGACGTGACGACGGTCGCGACCATCCCCGAGGACGCCGTCTCCACCGGCGACTTCACCGCCCGGGACGCGGGCGTCGTCGCGGGTCTGCGGGTCGCCGAGGCCGTCATCTCCGTGATCTGCACCGACGAGTTCGAGGTGGAGCGGCACGTCGAGGACGGCGACCGCGTCGAGGCCGGCCAGAAGCTGCTGACCGTCACCACGCGCACCCGCGACCTGCTGACGGCCGAACGCAGCGCCCTCAACCTGCTGTGCCGCCTCTCCGGTATCGCGACCGCCACGCGCGCGTGGGCGGACGCCCTGGAGGGCACCAAGACCCGGGTGCGGGACACCCGCAAGACGACGCCGGGCCTGCGCTCCCTGGAGAAGTTCGCGGTGCGCTGCGGCGGCGGGGTCAACCACCGCATGTCGCTCTCGGACGCCGCGCTGGTCAAGGACAACCACGTGGTCGCCGCCGGCGGTGTGGCACAGGCCTTCAAGGCCGTACGGGAGATGTTCCCGGAGGTCCCGGTCGAGGTCGAGGTCGACACCCTGCACCAGCTGCGCGACGTCGTGGGCGCGGGCGCCGACCTCATCCTTCTGGACAACTTCACGCCCGCGGAGTGCCAGGAGGCGGTGGCCGTCGTCGAGGGCCGGGCCCTCCTGGAGGCGTCCGGCCGGCTCACCCTCGCCGACGCCGCCGCGTACGCGTCGACCGGCGTCGACTTCCTGGCCGTCGGCGCGCTGACGCACTCCTCCCCGATCCTCGACATCGGTCTCGACCTGCGAGCGGCGGAGTAACCGCGACCATGCTGCTGACCATCGACGTAGGCAACACCCATACGGTCCTCGGCCTCTTCGACGGGGAGGAGATCGTCGAGCACTGGCGCATCTCCACCGACTCGCGCCGCACCGCCGACGAACTCGCCGTACTCCTCCAGGGACTCATGGGCATGCACCCGCTGCTCGGCGAGGAGCTCGGCGACGGAATCGACGGCATCGCGATCTGCGCCACCGTGCCGTCCGTGCTGCACGAGCTGCGCGAGGTGACGCGGCGCTACTACGGCGATGTCCCCGCCGTCCTCGTCGAGCCCGGCGTCAAGACGGGCGTGCCGATCCTCACGGACAATCCCAAGGAGGTCGGCGCCGACCGGATCATCAACGCCGTGGCGGCCGTCGAGCTGTACGGGGGTCCGGCGATCGTCGTCGACTTCGGTACGGCGACCACGTTCGACGCGGTCAGCGCGCGCGGCGAGTACGTCGGCGGTGTGATCGCTCCCGGCATCGAGATCTCCGTCGAGGCGCTCGGCGTCAAGGGCGCGCAGCTGAGGAAGATCGAGGTGGCCAGGCCGCGCGCGGTGATCGGCAAGAACACCGTCGAGGCGATGCAGTCCGGCATCATCTACGGGTTCGCCGGCCAGGTCGACGGTGTCGTGAACCGGATGACGCGCGAGCTCGCCGACGATCCCGAGGACGTCACCGTCATCGCCACCGGCGGGCTGGCCCCGATGGTCCTCGGCGAGTCATCGGTGATCGACGAGCACGAGCCGTGGCTGACGCTGATCGGGCTGCGCCTGGTCTACGAGCGGAACGTCTCGCGCATGTGAACCCCGCCCGCGTGACGCGGGCAGCCGTACCGAAGGGGCCCCGCGAGAGCGGGGCCCCTTCGGCGTCGTTCCCGGCGCGGCGGGTCCGGCGGCCGGGGTGCTCGCGGATTCCGTCACGGAATTCCGTGGGTTCCAGCGCTCCCGGTGACAGCGCTCTGACGAGGGTGCTCTTGGTGACGGTGCTCTTGATGACGGCGCCCGGCGACGGTGAGCCGCGGGAACAGGACTCGCCACATTTCTACCGTTATACGGATTTTGTCTGATTAGCGCGTATCGTCGCCCCATGCCCACGCCCTACGGATCCCACGGCGGCATGGCGTTCGGCGCGGAGGAGCTGCGTGTGCTCCGTCGTGCCCTCGCCCTCGCCCTGCACCCCAGTCCCGCCTCGGCCGAGGACGTCCAGGACTGCCTCCGGCTCGCCGAGTCCGTCGACGACGCGGCCCACGAGGGAGCCAGGCTCCGGGCCTTCCTGCTGGCCGATCTCGCCCGCTACCGGGCCGCGCTGCCGGGCACCGCCGCCGGCTACCTCGCCCTGCTGGAGGAGGTCCTCGGCGCCGGCTACCGCCCGAACCCCGACGACCTCGCCGCGCTCCGGGCGCTGCGCGGCAATCCGGCCGCCGCGGCGCTCCTGGACCGCTGCCGGGTCCTCGCCGAGCAGGACGTACGAGCCCGCCTCGCGGGCCGCGTGACCGCCACGGTGCCCGCGTCCCGCACCCGGCTGCTGGCCCTGCCCGGCGGCCGCGCCGCCGACGATCCGGAGAAGAAGCCCGAGCCGAAACCGCAGTCCCGGCCGCCGGCCGGGACGCCGCGCCCGGACCGGCCCATCCCCACTCCGGGCGAGGTCTTCCCGCCGAGGCGCAAGAGCGGACCCCCTCCGGCGAACCCCCCGCAGCAGCTCGCGGCGGGCTAGCTACTCTGGGGGCATGGACTACGTCTCCGCGCTCGTGCCCCCGGTAGTGATGGCCGTGTTCTTCATCGGGCTCATCGTGACGATCGTGAAGAGTCAGGGCGGGGCCAACAAGGCCAAGGAGGACGGGGTCGTCGACGCCGCCCTCGCGCGCGTGGAGGCCGCCCAGCAGGCCTCGGCCCCCAAGGACGCCGGGGCCTGAGCCCGGGGCGGCCCCCCGCGCGGCCCCGCCGGGCACCCCTCGGCGTACGGCCGCCGCGCACCGAAGCACGCTGTCACCGGCGTACGACTCGGACGTTTCATACGTTCTTCGAGTCGTACGCCCTTTTTGTTGGCCATCTCCCACTATTGTTCTGAACTGTGCCTCGCCCATTGGGAGAACTCGAAGACGCGGTCATGACGCGGGTGTGGAAGTGGAACCGCCCGGTGACCGTTCGGGAAGTCCTGGAAGACCTTCAACAGGAACGGACCATCGCGTACACCACGGTGATGACCGTTTTGGACAATCTCCATCAGAAGGGCTGGGTGCGTCGGGAGGCGGAAGGCCGGGCCTATCGATATGAGGCCGTCTCCACACGGGCCGCCTACTCGGCGGCGCTGATGAACGACGCCTGGTCGCAGAGCGACAACCCGGCAGCCGCCCTCGTCGCCTTCTTCGGGATGATGAGCGAGGAACAGCGGGTCGCGCTCCGGGATGCCGTACGCATGGTGCAAGGGCCCGAACCGCCGAGTTCCGAAGCCGCCGAAAGGCCACCGGCGCCCGAACCCTCCGAGGAGAACCCCGCCGCGGACGGGGACGCCCCCGGGCGATAGCGTCCGCTCATGCCAGCAGAGCATCCCGCGGAGGTTCCGGCAGAGCTTCCGGCACAGCATCCCGAAGTCACCGCAAAAGCCATCACCGTCCGGCGGGCCAGGACCAGCGATGTCACGGCCGTACGCCGACTCCTTGACGCGAACGTGCGCCGCCGTATCCTGCTCGACAAAGCCACGGTCACCCTTTACGAGGACATCCAGGAGTTCTGGGTCGCGGAACGCGACGACAACGCCGAGGTGGTCGGCTGCGGTGCCCTGCATGTGATGTGGGAAGACCTCGCGGAAGTCCGCACTCTCGCGGTGAACCCCGCGGTCAAGGGCCTCGGTGTAGGTCATCAGTTGCTTGAGAAGTTGCTGCAGACCGCGCGCTGGCTCGGCGTTCGACGCGTTTTCTGTCTCACCTTCGAAGTCGGCTTCTTCGCCAAGCACGGCTTCGTGGAGATCGGCGAGACGCCGGTCGACACCGATGTCTACGCCGAGCTCCTTCGTTCCTATGACGAGGGCGTGGCAGAGTTCCTCGGTCTCGAACGGGTGAAACCGAACACCTTGGGCAACAGCCGGATGCTTCTGCATCTGTGATCGCGGCCGGCTATTCCGGCGGAGTGCGCTGCCCGCGTTCCCTATGTCCGAAACGCGCACGTTTCCGGGCGGGCAGTGGCTCGTGAGTCCCTGCCAGGGGTTTGTGTTTTTCCAGCAAAAGCGGTTTGCTTTCCGACGTACTGCAGTACTGCATATAAGGGACGGCGAAACGGCGGACGCCGCGGACCCTCCTTGCCCTGAAGTTATCGATGAAAGGAAATCCGGTGGCACAGAAGGTTCAGGTCCTTCTTGTCGACGACCTCGACGGTGGCGAGGCGGACGAGACCGTGACGTTCGCGTTGGACGGCAAGACGTACGAGATCGATCTCACGACCGCCAATGCGGACAAGCTCCGTGGCCTTCTCGAGCCCTACGTGAAGAGTGGCCGTCGTACCGGAGGCCGTGCTTCGGGCGGACGCGGAAAGGCCCGCGTCGCTTCCGGTGGCAGCCAGGACACCGCGCAGATCCGCGCCTGGGCGAAGGACAACGGTTACGAGGTCAATGACCGCGGCCGCGTTCCGGCGACCATTCGCGAGGCCTACGAGACGGCCAACGGCTGAGCGCACGCCCGCCGCAGCCTCACCCTGTGGCACTGCGTGGCCATTGTCTGCACCAGTCGTACGAGATCGGGGGCGCCCCCAACGCCCCCGCCGGCGGCCCCGCCGCCCAGCGCCGACAGCGTCGGCAGTGCCGGCTCCACCTCGCGGCCGGGCTCCGGGGGTTGCAGCCAGTGGGCGGCCCCTCGTGGGCCCCTCCGTGTTTCCGGACCGGACGGCACCGGAGCCCCGAGGCCCGGTGCGACGCCGGGATCCGGCGGCGGGGGAGCTTCGATGCTTCCGCCCGCGCCGATCGCCGTGAGGTCCAGCGCGAGAGCGCCCCACTCCAGCCAGTCGAGCAGCCCCGGCAGCTCCTCCGCGCTCCCCGCGGCCACCAGCAGCCGCATCCGCTCCCCGTGCAGGGCCACCGGAGAAGCGGGCCCCAGATGCCGGAGCGCCGCGAATCCCGCCTCCGCGGGCACCTCCAGGACGTCGAAGCGCAGCCCCGTGACGAGCCGTACCGGCGACCCGGGCACTGCCGCCCACTCCAGTTCGTTCTCGTACCACTGGTGCACCGGATCGATCGGATCGCCCGGATCGAACGGCCGACGGGGGAGAGGGACGGTGGGAACCATGCAAGGAGCAACCGCCGGAAGTGCCCCGGAGTTACGCTGGGCGTTTACGTGAACGCACAGAGTTCCGGAAACAGGGGCGTGCGGGAGCGTTCCGCCGGGCATGGATGTTCGCCCGTAGCGGAGGGAAACGGTGCGCGCGGCATGGAGTGTCCGTGCGCACGGGTAAGACATCCCTAGTGGGAGGGGCGACACGCAGGGCTCGGGCATCTCACGTTCGCCATCGGCGTACAGCGGGAGAGGGTATCTGCCTGGCCTGCGGGAACATCGTCTCGCACCATCAGGTTGGAGCAGATGTCGGCGTTCGGGGTCAGGAGGCCAAGGACGGTGTCGGCAGTTGGAATGAGCGGTCCCCGCTTGCGGGACTAAGCTGCGGAAGGACAGGGAGGGGAGCGTCCCCTTACTGCCTGACCGCTCTGAGGAGCGATTAACGATGTTCGAGAGGTTCACCGACCGCGCGCGGCGGGTTGTCGTCCTGGCTCAGGAAGAAGCCCGGATGCTCAACCACAACTACATCGGCACCGAGCACATCCTCCTGGGCCTGATCCACGAGGGTGAGGGTGTCGCCGCTAAGGCCCTGGAGAGCCTCGGGATTTCGCTCGAGGCGGTCCGCCAGCAGGTGGAGGAGATCATCGGGCAGGGCCAGCAGGCCCCCTCCGGCCACATCCCCTTCACCCCCCGTGCCAAGAAGGTCCTGGAGCTCTCGCTCCGCGAGGCCCTTCAGCTGGGCCACAACTACATCGGCACGGAGCACATCCTGCTCGGCCTGATCCGTGAGGGCGAGGGCGTCGCCGCCCAGGTCCTGGTCAAGCTGGGCGCAGACCTCAACCGGGTGCGGCAGCAGGTGATCCAGCTGCTCTCCGGCTACCAGGGCAAGGAGACCGCCACCGCCGGTGGTCCTGCCGAGGGCACCCCCTCCACGTCCCTGGTCCTCGACCAGTTCGGCCGGAACCTCACCCAGGCCGCTCGTGAGTCCAAGCTCGACCCGGTCATCGGGCGCGAGAAGGAGATCGAGCGGGTCATGCAGGTGCTGTCCCGCCGTACGAAGAACAACCCGGTGCTGATCGGTGAGCCCGGCGTCGGCAAGACCGCCGTCGTCGAGGGCCTCGCCCAGGCCATCGTCAAGGGCGAGGTGCCCGAGACCCTCAAGGACAAGCACCTCTACACCCTGGACCTCGGCGCGCTGGTCGCCGGCTCCCGCTACCGCGGTGACTTCGAGGAGCGCCTGAAGAAGGTCCTCAAGGAGATCCGCACCCGCGGCGACATCATCCTGTTCATCGACGAGCTGCACACGCTCGTCGGCGCGGGTGCCGCCGAGGGCGCCATCGACGCCGCTTCCATCCTGAAGCCGATGCTGGCCCGCGGTGAGCTCCAGACCATCGGTGCCACCACGCTGGACGAGTACCGCAAGCACCTTGAGAAGGACGCGGCCCTTGAGCGCCGCTTCCAGCCGATCCAGGTGGCGGAGCCTTCCCTCCCCCACACGATCGAGATCCTCAAGGGTCTGCGCGACCGGTACGAGGCCCACCACCGTGTGTCCATCACGGACGAGGCCCTGGTGCAGGCGGCGACGCTCGCCGACCGGTACATCTCGGACCGCTTCCTCCCCGACAAGGCGATCGACCTGATCGACGAGGCGGGCTCCCGGATGCGCATCCGCCGGATGACCGCACCGCCGGACCTCCGTGAGTTCGACGAGAAGATCGCGGGCGTGCGCCGCGACAAGGAGTCGGCCATCGACTCCCAGGACTTCGAGAAGGCGGCCTCTCTCCGCGACAAGGAGAAGCAGCTGCTGGCGGCGAAGGCCAAGCGCGAGAAGGAGTGGAAGGCCGGCGACATGGACGTCGTGGCCGAGGTCGACGGCGAGCTCATCGCCGAGGTCCTCGCCACCGCCACCGGCATCCCGGTCTTCAAGCTGACCGAGGAGGAGTCCTCGCGTCTGCTGCGCATGGAGGACGAGCTCCACAAGCGGGTCATCGGCCAGAAGGACGCCATCAAGGCGCTCTCGCAGGCGATCCGCCGTACGCGAGCGGGTCTGAAGGACCCGAAGCGTCCCGGTGGTTCCTTCATCTTCGCCGGCCCCTCGGGTGTCGGTAAGACGGAGCTGTCGAAGACCCTCGCGGAGTTCCTCTTCGGTGACGAGGACGCGCTGATCTCCCTCGACATGTCGGAGTTCAGCGAGAAGCACACGGTCTCGCGTCTCTTCGGTTCGCCCCCCGGCTACGTGGGCTACGAAGAGGGCGGCCAGCTCACGGAGAAGGTCCGCCGCAAGCCGTTCTCCGTCGTCCTCTTCGACGAGGTCGAGAAGGCCCACCCGGACATCTTCAACTCGCTGCTGCAGATCCTGGAGGACGGTCGCCTGACCGACTCCCAGGGCCGGGTCGTGGACTTCAAGAACACGGTCATCATCATGACGACCAACCTCGGCACCCGGGACATCTCCAAGGGCTTCAACCTCGGCTTCGCGGCCGTGGGCGACGTCAAGTCCAACTACGACCGGATGAAGGCCAAGGTCAACGAGGAGCTGAAGCAGCACTTCCGCCCCGAGTTCCTGAACCGTGTCGACGACACGGTGGTCTTCCACCAGCTGACCGAGGAAGACATCATCCAGATCGTCGACCTCATGGTCGCGAAGGTGGACGAGCGTCTGAAGGACCGGGACATGGGCATCGAGCTCAGCCCGAGCGCCAAGTCCCTCCTCGCGAAGAAGGGTTACGACCCCGTGCTGGGCGCCCGGCCGCTGCGCCGGACCATCCAGCGCGAGATCGAGGACATCCTCTCGGAGAAGATCCTCTTCGGCGAGCTCCGTCCCGGCCACATCGTGGTCGTCGACACCGATGGCGAGGGCGAGGCCAAGGCCTTCACCTTCCGCGGTGAGGAGAAGTCGGCGCTCCCCGACGTCCCGCCGATCGAGCAGGCCGCCGGCGGCGCCGGTCCCAACCTGAGCAAGGAGGCGTGACCTCCGGGTCCGCCTGACAAGGGGCTGCCCCGGGACCTCGGTCCCGGGGCAGCCCCTTGTCCATGTCCCGAAGCAGCCCTTTCCACCGGGCGGGAGTCACAGGACGTTGTGGGTCGTGGTCGTCGTGTGTTCGCCCGGCAGCTGACCCGCGAGACGTTCCGGCACGGTGCCGGTGTCCGAATTGAGGACGAAATTGACCGTCCGCAGATTCGGCAGCATCGGCCGGAGTCCGGACAGGTCCTCGTTCCCCGCGAGTTTCCTGAGCTCCAGGTGCTCGACGGCCGGCAGCGGCGGCGCCGACCCCAGGGATTCCAGGGCGGCCCGGTGGACCCGCAGCTCCTTGAGTCCGGGCAGCGCGGCGACCTCCGACCAGTCGTCGCGGGAGAGCTCGCCGGGCACCCGGCTGAGCCACAGCGTGTGCAGGGACTCCCAGTGACGCAGTCCGCGCAGTCCGGTGTCGCGCAGCACGTCCATCCCGAAGGAGATGACCTCCAGCGGCGAGTCGAGCGGGAGGGTCTCGGTCAGTGACCGGCCCGCGAGCCGGTGTCCGACGTTCAGTTCCCGCAGTGAGGTCAGGGCCGTCAGACCACCGGGGGCCGGCGTCCGGCCCCTGGACGACAGCAGGGACAGCTTCCGCAGCGCCAGTTCCCCGAGCGGCGCGAGGTCCACGAGCTCCGGGCACTGGTCGAGGCTGAGCTCCTCCAGCCGCCGCTGGGCCGTCAGGAAGTCCAGGCCCCGCAGCCGGTTGTTGTAGCGCAGCGCCAGCCGCGTCACCTGGCCGGGCGGCAGACAGGAACGCAGCTCCGCCGAGTCGATGTCCCCGACGATCTGCAGCCTGGGCCGGCCGCCCAGCTCGCGCAGGACGCGGAGCTGGTCCGCCGAGTGCGCGGTGAAGTACAGGCCCTCCGGATCCAGCCGGGCGATGACCTCGGACGCGTAGCGCCCGGTGTCGAACCGGTGCCATCCCCAGGTGAGTTGGGCCCGTACGGACAGGGCCGGGTGCGAGCGGAAGCGGGCCAGTACGGGGACGGCCGCGTCGGTGCCGATGAGGGAGGCGGTGACCACGACTCCTCGGGCCTCGGCGTCGGTCAGGCCGTCCGGTCCGGGCAGCAGCTCCAGTACGAGGGGGCCGGCCTCGGCCAGGGCGCGGGCCTCCGCGGCCGTCCTCGGCGGGATGAGCGCGGCCGCGTCGCTCTCCACGGCGGCCCGCACCTCGGGCGCGAGCTGGGTGGCGTGTTCCAGCGAGGCGAGGGCGAGAAGCCGTACGCGGGTCGCGGACGGCCCGTCCAGCCGGGCCGCGGCGCCGGTCATGGAGCCCAGCAGCTCGGCCCGTTCCCGCGGCCGGGCGTGGGCGACGGCCATCCGGACCACATCAGCCCACTGGGATTCCCCGGCGTTGCGCACCAGCAGCCCGAAGTCGCCGTCCTCCACGGCGGCCTTGGCGCCCAGATAGTCCTGGAAGGTGCGGTGGACGAACTCGACGGTGCCGAGGGTGGGTTCACGGAGAAGGCCGCTGCGGACGAGCAGATGGCGCAGGATCCGCGCGGCGTCGCCCTGCTGGGCGGCGGCCGGGAGCGAGGGAAGCACGTCGGCGACGATGCGTTCGGCGCGGTCGCGGTCCATCTCCGCCCGGTTGTTGCGGATCAGCCAGTAGGCGAGCCGTTGCAGCAGCTGGATCTGCGGGAGTTCCGTGAGGTGGATGCCGTCGTGTCCGCCTCCCCGTACGAACATGTCGCGCTCCTCGTCGCGGCGCGACAGCAGCATGGAGAGCGCGGCGTCGTACAACTCCTGTCTGCCGTGCGGAAGATAGCCCCGTCGGTCACGGTGCAGCGCGCAGATCAGACCGCACATCAGGGGATTGGTGGCGAGCCGGCCGAGGTCCGGCTTGGTCCGTACGGCGTCGAGGAGGGAACGCTCGTAGCCGTCGAGGCGGTCCGTGTCCGGGAGGTCCAGGCGGGCCGCGGTGTGCCAGCGGCGGATGAACGCGGTCACGTCGTCGCCGGTCATCGGTGAGAGGACGAGTTCGGTGAATCCGTCGGGGGTGAGCCAGTCCTCCCGGACGGCCGAGGGGCGGGACGTGACCAGCCACTGGTTGCCGGGGTAGGCGTCGAGGAGGTCGCGCAGCCAGCGCCGGGTGTGTTCGCGGTCGCGTTCGGGGATCTCGTCGAGGCCGTCGACGAGCAGCAGACCGCGGCCGTGGCCGAGCACCCTGTCGGTCCAGCCGTCCGGCTGGGTCGCGTGGAAGGGGACGCGGACGGCGGAGAGGAACGCGTCGGGGGCCGGAAGCCCGTCGGGGCGCCGGACGAGGGTGCGCAGGGGGAGGACGAAGGGGATGCGGTCGCCCCGCTCCCCGCGTGCCGCGGTCACCGCCAGCCACTGCACGAGCGTGGTCTTGCCGGAACCGGCCACCCCGCGCAGGAGCACCAGATCCTGTTCCGACAGCGCCTGCTCGGCGGGGAGCGAGGTGCCGGCCGCGGCGATGGGCACGCCCTCCGAGGAGGCGGTCTCCTCGTCCTCCACGGGAAGCAGGGCCTGGAGGCTGAGATACGCGGCGTCCAGGGGCCAGCGTTCCGGGGAGTCGACGAGGTCGATGCCGTAGATGGTGAGGTGGCTGTGCCGGGTGCCGACATGGGCCAGGTAGCGCTGCTCGAAGGCCTCGTCGGTACCGCCCGTCATGGGGGTGCGCGCGATCAGCGCGTCCACCTTGGCGATCAGCTCGCGCTGTCTGCGGGCCTGCTCCACGAGCGTGCGGGGGACAAAGGCGGAGCGCTGGGTGAAGAAGTGCAGGATGTGCAGGCAGGCCGTGTCGAGCAGGCCCTCGTAGAACAGGGTCGCGTCGGAGGACAGCTCCCGGTCGGGGTTGCCGGCGGCCTCGCGCAGCCGCTGGGCGAGTGCCCGGTGGCCGAGTTCCACGGCCTGGACGTCCGTCATGGTCAGGTCGCCCAAGGAGTGCAGGGTCGTGGCGAGGGCGTGGACGACGGCCGGTTCCTCGTCGGCGGGGAAGGGGCGCTCCCCGCCGCGCAGCGCCCGCCCGACCAGGGTGGCCGAAAGACCGGCCAGTTCCCTCTCTCCGACGACCCGTTTCTCGCCCTTGAACGAGACGAACGCCGAGATGCGTACGGGCTTGTCCACGAGGCCCGCTCCGGGGCCCTCGGCCACGAAGAGCTTCCTGACCAGCGGTGCGGCCACGCTGGAGGCCAGGCGCGTGCCGACGGTTACTGGGTCCATGACGATCCCCCGGGAGAGCGTTGAGCCAGAAGGACAACCGTATGTTCTGACAGTCGATCGGCGCAGAGACTCCGGAACCTCCGGAGGCACCCGTGAAGGGTCCGCCAACGCCCCCAAGACCCTTGAGAACAGGGGCCGGCGGCGTAGCCCGCGTCACATTCCGGGGGTCCCGGATCCGGTGCCCCGGTGACTTGAGGCACAGGCGTTTTGTCCGGTACTAGAGCGAGTAGTAGCTACGCGAAAACGGACATAAAGGACCTTTGGCCCGGGGTGGGGAGGACTGTCGGCGGACGGTCCGGGCGGACGGGCCGGGGACAGGTTTGGCAAGGGATGCGCAGGTCTGAAGTGGGGTTAAACCCTGCTTTCCGGGCCAAAGGGGCAAGATCCCTCGCCATGTGTCCGGGGTGTCAAGGTTCGGGAAGTTTGGGGATGAAGTACTACTTCGCACCGTAGATGGGGTGTTTGTGCCCCCCTGGGGGTGCGGGTTACCAATGAATGGCCCACTCGGCGGCAGGCACCGCGCCGCAGTGGTTGTTCAGTCCCTTGTCCCCGTCTCCGCGAGGTATTCATGTCGAAGCGCGTCACGTCCCGCAAGTCCCTCACGTCGCTGGTTCGCACTCGGGCGGCCGTCCTGGCCGTCGGCCTGGGCGCCACGGCCGTACTGGGTGCAGGGGTCGCGACCGCCGCCGAAACGGGCGTCAACACCAGCGCGACCGTCACCGCGGCCAACGCCGTACAGACGCAGGCCGCCGCTCAGGCCAAGGCCGCCGCGGTGAAGAAGGCCGCGGCCGCCAACAAGGCCGCCGTCGCGAAGAAGGCTGTCGCCAAGAAGGCCGCCTCCTGGATCGACCCGGTGGCGAAGTACACCCTGTCCGCCACCTTCGACCAGGCCGGCGGCATGTGGGCCCACAAGCACTCCGGCCAGGACTTCGCCGTGCCGCAGGGCACCAACGTCATGGCCGCGCACGGCGGCACCGTCGTCAAGGCGGGCGGCAACGGCGCCGGTGACGGTCCGGCGTACGGCAACGCCATCGTCATCAAGCACGCCAACGGCAAGTACTCGCAGTACGCCCACCTGTCGCGCATCGACGTGCGCGTCGGCCAGGTCGTCGCCACCGGTCAGCACATAGCCCTGTCCGGCAACACCGGTAACTCCAGTGGCCCGCACCTGCACTTCGAGATCCGTACGACCCCGAACTACGGCTCGGCCATCAACCCCGTCGTGTTCCTGCACGGCATGGGTGTGAAGGTCTGATCCACCCGCGCCGGTGACCCGGCGCGGAGCCCGGCGGGGTGTGCCGGAGCAGAGCCCGAGGCGGAGCCCCGGCGTCGGGAAGCGGCGCTAGAAAGCTCCGCCTCCGTGGGCCGCTCCGCCCCCGTGGGCCTGTGTCACCAGATCGATCGCGACCTCCAGGACGGCCTTGCGCTTGTCCTCGGGGTCGCCTTCGACGTCCTTGAGGACGAACATGCCGGCGTGCATCGTGAAGAGCGCGCTGATGCAGCGGACCTGGTCGGTCAGCGGCGACTCGGGCTCCTTGATGATCTCCAGCATGCTGATCATGCGGTCCTTGAAGGTCTCGCCGATGCTCAGCTCGCGCACCGTCGCCTGGTTCTCCTGCATGAAGCGGAAGAGCGGGGACGCGCCGCCGAGGGCGTCGCTGTACCGGCGCAGCACCTCCTGCTTGGTCTCCAGGGTGTGCGGCTGCTGTCTGCCCCACTCGATCAGCTCGTCGAGCGGCCTCGTCAGATCCTCGAAGAGGCTGATGAGGATCTCTTCCTTGGTCTTGAAGTGGTAGTAGAGCGCCGCCTTGGTGACATCGAGGTGCTCGGCGATCTCGCGCAGCGAGGTCTTCTCGTAGCCCTGCTCGGAGAAGAGTTCGAGGGCCACGTCCTGGATGCGCTGCCGCGTGTCGCCCCGGCGCTGCCGCTTGGTGCCGTCCATCGTGCCGCCCATCCTCGTATTTCCTCGCGCTCCCTGAAACTTACCTGTCGACCGGCTGGTAAAACTAGTCAAACTTACTTGACGCCCGGCTAGTTGCGAGGCTATTTTCCCTGAGTGTAGTCAGCTTGCCGGTCGGCAAGTAAGTAGCCGGACGGCGGCAGAAGTACTAGGGGAGTGGGAAGAACGATGGCGGACAAGACGAAAGCGGCCGAACCGGCCGCGGAGCAGGCCGGGCCAGGGGCCGACGGCCAGCCGGCGGCAGAGGGCGGGAAGCGACAGCGCAGCGTGCGCGTGGTTTTGCTCGCGCTGATGCTCACGATGATGCTGGCGATGCTCGACAACATGATCGTCGGCACGGCCATGCCGACCATCGTGGGTGACCTCGGCGGACTCGAGCACCTTTCCTGGGTCGTGACGGCGTACACCCTCGCCACCGCGGCCTCCACCCCGATCTGGGGCAAGCTCGGCGACATGTACGGGCGCAAGGGCGCCTTCATGACGTCGATCGTGATCTTCCTGATCGGCTCCGCGCTGAGCGGCATGGCCCAGAACATGGGCGAGCTGATCGGATTCCGGGCCATTCAGGGTCTCGGCGCAGGCGGTCTCATGGTCGGCGTCATGGCGATCATCGGTGACCTGATCCCGCCCCGTGAGCGCGGCAAGTACCAGGGCATGATGGCCGGCATCATGGCGCTCGCGATGATCGGCGGTCCGCTGATCGGCGGCACCATCACCGACAACTGGGGCTGGCGCTGGTCCTTCTACATCAACCTGCCGCTCGGCGCGGTCGCGCTCGCCGCGATCAGCATCGTCCTGCACCTGCCGAAGAAGCGGTCCGAGACGCGCATCGACTACCTCGGTGCCGCTCTGCTGACCGTCGGCATCACCTCCATCGTCCTCGTCACCACCTGGGGCGGCACGGAGTACGCCTGGTCGTCCGCGCGGATCATGGAGCTCATCGGTCTCGGCGTCGCCGCGCTGGTCGGGTTCGTCTTCTGGCAGACCAAGGCCGCCGAGCCGATCGTGCCGCTGCACATCTTCCGCAGCCGCAACTTCACCCTGATGTCGATCATCGGCTTCGTCACCGGCTTCGCCATGTTCGGCGCCACGCTGTTCCTGCCGCTGTACCAGCAGGCGGTGCAGGGCGCGTCCGCGACCAACTCCGGTCTGCTGCTGCTGCCCATGCTGGGCGCGATGCTCGTGACGTCGATGGTCGCCGGGCGGGTCACCACCGCCACCGGCCGCTACAAGATCTTCCCCGTCATCGGCGGTGTGCTGATGGTGATCGGCCTCTACCTGCTGTCGACGATGGACACGGACACCACCCGTTTCATGTCCGGCGTCTACATGGCCGTCCTCGGCCTGGGCATGGGCTGCCTGATGCAGGTCACCATGCTGGTGGCGCAGAACAGCGTGGAGATGAAGGACATGGGCGTCGCGTCCTCCTCCACCACCCTGTTCCGTACGCTCGGCTCGTCGTTCGGTGTCGCCGTCATGGGCGCGCTGTTCAACAGCCGCGTCAAGGACGTCATGGCCGAGAAGGCCGGCGCGCTGGGTTCGAAGATCACCGAGCAGTCCCCGCAGCTCGACGCGGCGAGCCTGGCGAAGCTGCCGGCGGTGGCGCGCGAGGCCTACCAGCACGCGGTGTCGGCCGGTACGCACACGGCCTTCCTGCTGGGCGCGTCGGTGGCCGTGGTCGTGATGATCTCGTCGGTGTTCGTCAAGGAGGTCGCCCTCAAGGGAGCCGGCGCGCCCAAGCCCGGCACGGACGGCGCCCCGGACGAGGCACCCCAGATCCACATCGCCGAGCCGGTCTGACCTGATCGCGGGGCCGGTCCTTCCGACGGCCCCTGAACTCCTCGAAACGAAGGCCCCCGGCGTTGTCCGCCCCGGGGGCCTTCTCCTGTGCGCGCCTCTCCTGCGCGGGCCCCTCCCACGCGGGCTGTTCTCCGCGCCGGGTCACTGTCAGTGCCGCGTGCCACCATCGGAACGTGGACCGGATGCGGCAGCTACGGATCGCCAAGGACGTCATCGATCGGGACTGGGCCGAGCCCGGCACCGATCTCGACGCGCTGGCCGCGCGCGCCGGATACTCGCGCTATCACTTCATACGGGCCTTCAAAGCGGCGTACGGCGACACCCCGGGCCGGTATCTGACGCACCGGCGCATCGACCGGGCGGAGGACCTGCTGCGCACCGCGAACCTCTCGGTGACCGAGATCTGCCATCTGGTCGGCTTCAGCAGCCTCGGCACCTTCTCCGCGCGCTTCAAGACCTGGACCGGGCTGACCCCGAGCGAGTACCGGGCGAGGCACGTCGGGCGGGGCGCGGCGCTCATACCCGGCTGCTACGCGATGCTCTGGGCCGGCGGCTTCCGGACCGGGCCGGGCGGGGAATCCCGTACCGGCACGGACGCGCCGGAGGCGGGACCCCGTACCGGCACCGGCGCGGGAGAGCGCAATTCCGGAGAAGCGCCCTGAAGCGGAGGCCGCCTACCGTGGCAGGGCGCCCCCAGCGGACGGCGACCCGGCCCGGCCGCGCGCACCCCGATCCCGCACACCTGGAGCACACCATGATCAAAGGACTCGCCATCTCGACCGTCTGGGTCCTCGACCAGGACCGGGCCAAGGAGTTCTACACCGAGAAGCTCGGGCTCGAAGTCCGTACGGACATGACGATGGGCGAGGGCGGCATGCGCTGGCTCACCGTCGGCGCCCCGGATCAGCCCGGGGTCGAGCTGACGCTCATGGTGCCCGGACCGCACGCCATGGACCCCGAGTCCGCGGAGATGCTGAAGAAGCTGATCGCCAAGGGCGTGCTCGGCGCGGGCGTGCTGCGGACCGACGACATCCACGGCGACTACAAGAAGCTCAAGGACCGCGGGGTGGAGTTCCTCCAGGAACCGCAGGAGCGCCCGTACGGCACGGAGGCGCTGTTCCGCGACGACTCGGGGAACTGGTTCTCCTTCACCCAGCACCGCGAGGGCGAACTCGACCTGGAGAAGGACTGGAGCCGCTAGGACCGGAGCGGCCAGGGCCGCGGCCGGCACCGGAGCGGCCAGGCCCGGAGCCGCTGGGCCCGGGGCTTCCGCCGGCCTCCGGCCCCGCGGCTACTTCCCGGACGGCGGCAGTATCGGGTAGCTCCCCGTGCTCGTCGGCGCGTGTTCCGGCAGCCACAGCACCGCGACCGCCCCCTCGGAGGGCACGTCGTCCGGTGCCCCGGCGGGCCGCACGTTGCGGAAGGTCAGCCGCGCGCCGAGCACCCGTGCCTGGCCCGCGGCGATCGTGAGCCCGAGTCCGTGGCCGTCGCCCGCGCGGTCGGTGCTGCCGGTGCGGAAGCGGCTCGGCCCCTCGGCGAGGAGCTTCTCGGGGAAGCCGGGTCCGTGGTCGCGGACCCGGATGACGCGGCCCTCGACGGTGACCTCGATCGGTGGCCTGCCGTGCCGGGCGGCGTTCGCGAGGAGGTTCAGCAGGACGCGCTCCAGGCGGCGCGGGTCCGTCGTGACCTCCGACTCGTGCACCACCCGCACCTCGACGTCCGCTCCCTTGGCGGCGACCCGGCGGGCCACGAACTCGCCGAGCATGATGTCCTGCAGTTCGGCCCGCTCCGAGGCGCCGTCCAGCCGGGCGACCTCCAGGACGTCCTCGACGAGCGTTCGCATGGCCTGCGCCCGGTCCCGTACCAGCTCGGTGGGGCGGCCCGGCGGCAGGAGCTCGGCCGCCGTCAGCAGCCCGGTCACCGGGGTGCGCAGTTCGTGGGCGATGTCGGCGGTCACCCGGCGCTCGGCCTCGATGCGCTGCTGGAGCGCGTCGGCCATCGCGTCCACCGCCCGTGCGAGGTCGTCGGTCTCGTCGAGCACGACACCGCCGATCGCGTCCCGCACCCGGACGTCCCGCTCGCCCTTGGCGACCCGGTTCGCGGCGGCCGCCGCCTTGCGCAGCCTGCGCGAGAGCTGGCCGCCGATGAGCACACCGAGCGCGCTGCCGCCGAAGACGACCGCGATGGAGCCGATGATCAGCGCCTGGTCGAGGTCCTTCATCACGTCCGCGTTGCGGTCCGTGAAGCGCTCGTGCCAGGACAGCACCTGGCCGTTCCTGAGCGGTACGGCGGCCCAGATGTCCGGCACGCCGTTGGGGCTGTCGGAGACATAGGTCGCCCGTCGTCCCTCCGAGACCTTCACCATCAGGTCCGAGGGGATGGAGGGATCGTCTATCTTCGCCCCGAAGGGCGGCGGCCGGCCCGGCCCGTACATGCGCTCGGCGAGCTGGATGCGCTCGTCGGCCAGGTCGCGCGAGTTGTCCAGCATCGAGACGCGGGCCGCGTTGTGCACGACCAGGCTCAGCGCGATGGCGACGAGCGCGCCGACCAGGGCGATCGCCGTGCTGAGTTTCCAGCGGATGCCCGTACGGATGCTCGTGCCCGAATCCGTGCCCCGGTGGATGCCTATGCCGATGCTTCTGCCCCTGCCGGTGTCCCGGCCCAGCACCTCGCCCCTGCCGGTGTCCCCGCCGACGCCGTCGCGCCCGCCCGTGTCCATGGCGCCGCCCGCGTGCGCGCGTCTTCCCGGAACCGGTCGCTGTCCCGGAACCGGGGGCTTCCCCGGAGCCGAGCGCTGAAATATCCCCCGCATACCCCTGCTCAGGCCTTCAACTTGTAGCCGAAGCCGCGGACCGTCTCGATACGGTCCTGGCCGATCTTCGTACGCAGCCGCTGCACATGGACATCGACCACCCGGGTGTCCCCGCCCCAGCCGTAGTCCCACACCCGTTCGAGCAGTTTGTCGCGGCTCAGCACCGTCCCGGGCGCGGACGAGAACTCCAGGAGCAGCCGCATCTCGGTGGGCGTCAGGGCCACCGGCGTACCGTTCCGCAGGACCTCCATGCCCTCGGTGTCGATCTCCAGGTCACCGAAGGCGAGTACCCCGCCGTCCACCGGGGCGGCCCCCTCGGCCGCCGTTCCCGCGCCGCCGCTCGCGTGCCCGAAGCGGCGCAGCACCGCGCGGATCCGGGCGACCAGCACGGCTCCGTCGAACGGCTTGGTCACGTAGTCGTCGGCACCGGCCTCCAGGCCGAGCACGACGTCGATCGAGTCGGCCCGCGCGGACAGCATGATGACCGGCACGGTCGACTCGTCGCGGATACGGCGGCACAGCGAGACCCCGTCGAGCCCGGGGACCATCACGTCCAGCAGCGCGATGTCGGGACGGTCGGCGCGGAACGCCTCCAGGCCCGAGAGCCCGTCGGGCATGGCCGTGACCGCGAAGCCGTCGCGCTCCAGGGCGAGTTGCGTGGCCTCGCGGATGACGTCGTCGTCCTCGACGAACAGGACGTGGGTCTGCTCTGCCATCCGGCTGCTCCGCCCGCTCTCAGTTCCCGTCGGGGGCGGGCGAACTGCCGCCGCCCACCGCATTGCTGTAGTCGTTGTGGATCCGGGACTGCTCGACGAATCGCGTCGCGGACCAGTTGTAGGTGATCACTTCCTCGCTGGAGGGGTACGACACCGGGTCGCCCTTCTCGTACAGCTGCTGGGTGACCACCAGGTCGCCCCGGTCGATCTCGGCGTAGACCGGCGGCTCCTCGGCCTTGAAGACATTCTGGTACCTGCCGTTCTCCACGCGATAGACGTACGAGCCGACGCCGACGGCATCGGCACAGGTCATCACGTTGATCACTATGTCGTTCGAGGATCCCCCGGTCAGGTCCCCGTACGACACGTCGACCGGGTACTCGTCGGCGACGCACGGCTTCAGGTCACGCTTGACCGCCGCGCTGACCGCCGGGTCGTCCTTGACGATCTTGACCGCGTCCACGCGCTTGGGAGTCTTGGAGGGCGAGCCGGAGACGACCGGCGTGATGGTGCCCTTGGCGACCGCGTCGGTGCCCGCCGGGCCCTCGTCGCGGGCACCGGTGCCGCCGGTGGCGCACGCGGTCACGAAAAGGCCGAGGGCGGTGAGCCCGGCCGCCGCCGAACTCCCCGCCTTCAGGGCACCTCTGGCCCGAACTCCTAGGCCGCGCAACGCTCCCGCTCCTCACGTTCGAGCGCGCGGGCGTCCAGGTCGCGGTTCTCCAGCTCCTCGCGGAGCCGGGCCAGCGCCCGGTGCAGCGTGCTCTTGACCGTTCCGGCCGACATACCGAGTGCGGCGGCCGTCTCCTCCGTGGACATCTGCTCCCAGTGTCGCAGCACCACGACACTGCGCTGCTTGGGTGCCAGCACCTTCATGATGTCCATCAGCAGCGCGCGGTCGGCGTGCTGCTCGGTGGCATCCTCCACACACGCGTCCGGCAACTGCTCGGTGGGCACCTCTTCGAGCTTGCGGGCCCGCCACCACTCGGTGCGCGTGTTGATCATGACGCGGCGCAGGTAGGCGTCGGCGAGGCGTTTGTCCGCGATGCCCTCCCAGCGGCCGTACGTCCGTACGAGGGCGGTCTGGAGCAGGTCCTGGGCGTCGACCGGGTCGGGAACCAGGCGGCGGGCACTGCGCAGCAGCGCGTCCTGCCGAGTGCGGACGTACTCCTCGAATTCGAGCACCTCGCCGTGCGCCATGATCAACCGCCTCCATCCCCGTTTCCGACCCGCCTGCTGCCGGTTGTCCCGTTTCCTGCGAACCGCCGCTCTGCGGCCGCTTGTTGCGGCCGTTCCTGCGGTACGGCACTGAAGCTACGGAGGGGTTGTCACGGGGTTGTCCGAGACAGCCTTCGGCCAGCACTCGGCTGTCCGTCGGTTGTGTAACGGTCGTAGGTGCGGGGTAAAGGGAGATGGTCGTACGTCCGGGTTGATCCGGATTTGGTGTCGCCGCTATGTCAGAGGCAGCCGATACAGACCGCCGGGGAGGGGTTCCACGAGCCCGTCGGCGACGAGTCCGTCGAGCGACCGGCCCCGCTGGACGGGTTCGTCCCACACCCGGTCCAGAGCGCTCTGCGGAACCGGCACATGCGCTTCCCGCAGGACGGCCAGCAGCTTGCCGCGCACCTGGCGGTCCGTGCCCGCGTAGGTCTGCCCCTTGCGCGGCGGCCCCTCGTGCTCCGGCTTGCCGGCCAGCCGCCACGCGCACTGCGAGGCGATCGGGCAGGGGTGGCACGTCTCGTTCTTCGCCGTACAGAGGAGAGCGCCGAGCTCCATGGACGCGGCGGCCCAGCGTGCCGCCGTGCTCTCGCTCTCGGGCAGCAGGGCGCGGGCGAGCTTGCGTTCTGCGGCGGTGGTGGCGTTCGGCGGGTACTGCACGCCCGTGACGGCGCGGGCGAAGACCCTGCGGACGTTCGTGTCCAGGACGGGATGCCGCTGGCCGTACGCGAACGACGCGACCGCCGCCGCCGTGTACTCCCCGATGCCGGGCAGCGCCAGCAGTTGCGCGTGCTCCGTCGGTACGTCACCGCCGTGCCGCTCCGTTATGGCGACCGCCGCGCCGTGCAGACGCAGGGCGCGGCGCGGGTAGCCGAGCCGTCCCCAGGCCCGGACGGCCTCGCCCGGGGCGTCCTTCGCCAGATCGGCGGGGCGCGGCCAGCGGGCCAGCCACTGCTCGTACACGGGCAGGACGCGGTTGACCGGGGTCTGCTGGAGCATGAACTCGCTGACCATCACGGCCCAGGGGCCGGCATCGGGGTGCCGCCAGGGCAGATCGCGGGCGTGCTCGTCGAACCAGGCGATGACGGGGGTGTGGAGGTTGTCGCCGGGAGTGTTCCGGGTGGGCTCGGTGGGTTTGGTGGGTGCAGTCATGGCGGTATCGATCCTGCCATGCGGTGGTGGGGATGCGGGGACGACTCCGGGGCGGGCGGTGGTGAAAGACCGTACGCGGAGGCCGTCCGGCGCCGGAAAGGCGTGATCGCCGGAATGATGATCCGGAAAAGTTGAGACCGGGGCGGCGGGTGGGGCGAGTCGCGCGGCCGATCTCTCGTACAGTTTGCGCCGTGGGATCTCTGCGCAATCCGGTCGGCCCGCTCCCCTCCACCATCTACTGGCGTCGGAGGGCCGTTCTGCTGTCCGTAGTAGGGCTGTTGGCGCTGCTGACCGTCTGGGTGGTCAGTACCGGCGGCGGGGGCGGCAACAACGAGTCCGGTGGTTCGAACGGCAAGAACCCCGCGACCTCGATCACGCCGGGCCCGTCGGGCTCGGGTCCCGCGATCAGCCAACACCCGGGCGGACGCGACGAGTCGAGCATCGGGGGCGACAGCGGCGGCGGCACCGGCGGGAGCGGGAGCGGCGGTGACGGGGGTTCCGGTGACGGGGGCTCCGGCGGCGGTTCCGGCGACGGTTCGACGGGCTCCGGCGCGAGCGGCGACAGTTCGGACGACGGGGCCAAGAACGGCGGCGGCTCGGCCGATCAGCTCCCGGCCGGCTCCACTCTCCCCAACTGCACCCCGAAAAACGTCAAGTTGACGCTCAAGAGCGTGCACAACGCGTACGCCCCCGGGGAGCAGCCGGCGATCCAGCTCGTCGTGAGGAACACCTCGGGCAGCGACTGCAAGGTCGATCTCGGCCCGAAGGGAACCGTCCTGACGATCACTCAGGCGGGCGACGACAAGGACATCTGGGCCTCGGACGACTGCCCGAAGAACGCCGCGGGAGTCCTCTATCGCGTACCGGCCGGCAGCCAGGTCGTCCACACCGTGAAGTGGGACCGCAAGCCCGGCGCCCCCGCGTGTGCGACGCCGCCTTCGGGTTCGGCCCCCGCGGGCACCTACCTGGTCGAGGCGAAGGTTCCGGGCCTGGCGAAGGCCCAGGTGTCGTTCGTCCTGTCCAAGGACTAGCCGCTCGTCCCGGGTCGTCCATGTGACCAGGGCCGGCGACCGAGGGCCGGCGACTGAGGACCCCGGGCCGTCCGGACCCGGACGGCCCGGCTCGGGCGGGTCGGATCGGCCGGCCCGGATGGGCCGGGCCCGGACCAGAGGCCCCGGCGGACGGGCCGCGGCCTACGGGAGCCCCTAGACGTAGCGCTCCAGGATCGACGACTCCGCCAGCCGGGACAGCCCCTCGCGGACACTGCGCGCCCGCGCCTCGCCCACGCCGTCGACGGTCTGGAGGTCGTCCACGCTCGCGGCGAGAAGCTTCTGGAGCCCGCCGAAGTGCTCCACGAGCCGGTCGATGATCGCGCCGGGCAGCCGCGGCACCTTGGCGAGGAGCCGGAAACCGCGCGGGGACACCGCGGAGTCGAGCGCCTCGGGAGAGCCGGTGTAGCCCAACGCCTTTGCCACCGTGGAGAGTTCGAGCAACTCGGCGTGGGCGAGCGCGTCCAGCTCGGACAGCGCCTCGTCGACCGTGCGGGAACGCTTGGCGGTCGGCTCGGGCACGTAGTCCCGGACGACCAGTTCGCGATCGGGCTCGACGCCGGCGATCAGCTCGTCGAGCTGGAGGGTCAGCAGGCGTCCGTCCGTGCCCAGTTCGACGACGTACTCGGCGATCTCGGTGGCGATGCGGCGCACCATCTCCAGACGCTGCGCGACCGCGGAGACGTCCCGGACGGTGACCAGGTCCTCGATCTCCAGCGCCGACAGCGTTCCCGCGACCTCGTCCAGGCGGAGCTTGTAGCGCTCCAGCGTGGCGAGGGCCTGGTTGGCGCGCGAGAGGATCGCGGCGGAGTCCTCCAGGACGCGGCGCTGACCGTCGACGTACAGCGCGATCAGACGCATCGACTGGGAGACCGAGACGATGGGGTAGCCGACCTGCTTGCTCACCCGGTCCGCGGTGCGGTGCCGCGTGCCCGTCTCCTCCGTCGGGATGGTCGGGTCGGGCACCAGTTGCACGCCCGCCCGGAGGATCTTGGTGATGTCCTTGTCGAGCACGATGCCGCCGTCGAGCTTGCACAGTTCACGCAGACGGGTCGCGGTGAACTCCACATCCAGGACGAACCCGCCCGTACACATCGCTTCGACGGTCTTGTCGGAGCCGAGCACGATGAGTCCGCCCGTGTTGCCGCGGAGGATCCGTTCAAGCCCGTCGCGCAGCGCCGTGCCGGGTGCCACGGCGCTCAGTGCGGCGCGCATCAGGCCATCGGCACCGGAGCTCCCACCGGACTTTCCGGGAGCTGCTGCCCGGTCGTTGGCTGCCACTGCACTCCTCCGGTCGAAGGTTTCCGGCCGCCCTCGGTTCGTACGGACGGGCGAGACCAGGGCAAAGTCTACCGGCGCTGTTCCTCGTCCCGTGGGGCCTCTCTGCGACGCGAGCGCGGAAGGACACTCAGCGCCGCGCCGATGTCCGCCACTTCCAGGACCTTCATGCCGTCCGGGATCTTGCCCGGATCGGTCGGTACGAGAGCGTGGGTGAAGCCCAGACGGTGTGCCTCGGACAGCCTGCGCTGGACCCCCGTGACCCGTCTGACCTCGCCCGCGAGCCCCACTTCGCCGATCGCCACGAGGTTCTTGGGCAGCGGGGTGTCACTCGCCGCGGACGCCAGGGCGAGCGCGATGGCGAGGTCGGCGGCGGGCTCGGAGAGCTTCACGCCGCCGACCGTCGCCGAGTAGATGTCCCTCTTTCCGAGGGCGCTGATCTTGCCGCGCTGCTCCAGGACGGCGAGCATCATCGAGACGCGGGAGGTCTCCAGACCCGAGGTCGTACGGCGCGGGGAGGGGATCTGCGAGTCCACCGTGAGCGCCTGCACTTCGGCGACCAGCGGGCGGCGGCCCTCCAGCGTGACGGTCAGGCAGGTGCCGGGAACGGGCTCGGTGCGGCGCGTCAGGAAGAGGCCGGAGGGGTCGGTGAGGCCGGTGATGCCCTCGTCGTGCAGCTCGAAGCAGCCGACCTCGTCCGTCGTCCCGTAGCGGTTCTTGACGCCTCGGACGAGCCTCAGGCGCGCGTGCCGGTCGCCCTCGAAGGACAGGACGACGTCCACGAGGTGTTCGAGCAGCCGGGGACCGGCGATGGCGCCGTCCTTGGTGACATGGCCCACGAGCAGGGTGGACATGCCGCGCTCCTTGGAGGCGCGGATGAGCGCGCCCGCGACCTCCCGGACCTGCGCCATGCCGCCGGGCGCGCCGTCGATCTCCGGGGAGGCGATGGTCTGGACGGAGTCCAGGATGAGCAGCGACGGCTTCACGGCGTCCAAGTGGCCGAGGACGGCCGCCAGATCGGTCTCCGCCGCGAGATAGAGGTGGTCGTGGATCGCCTTGATGCGGTCCGCGCGCAGCCGCACCTGGCTGGCCGACTCCTCACCCGTCACGTACAGGGTGCGGTGTTCGTCACTCGCCGACTTGGCCGCCACGTCCAGCAGGAGGGTGGACTTGCCGACGCCCGGCTCGCCCGCGACCAGGACGACCGCCCCGGGCACGAGACCCCCGCCGAGGACACGGTCCAGCTCGGGCACGCCGGTGCTGCGGGCGGTGGCCTGACGGCCGTCGACCTGGCCGATGGGCACCGCGGACGTGGTGACCCGGCCCGGTGCCGTCGTGCGGACGGCGGGCGTGCCGTACTCCTCGACCGTCCCCCATGCCTGGCATTCGGGGCAGCGGCCGAGCCACTTGGCCGTCTGCCAGCCGCACTCGGTGCAGCGGTAGGACGGACGGTCCTTCGCGGTTTTCGTACGGGCAGCCATGACCGAACCGTAGCGGGAGCCACTGACAACCCGGCACGCGCCGGTGCGGCCCGCCCCGATCCCGCCGCGCCGGGCCCGGATCCACCCGCGCTCCGGGGCGACCGCACGGTGTGCCCCGGGCCTCCGTGACCCGTGTCCGTGCCGTGTCCGGGCCGCCGGAGCGAAGGACTCCGATTCCTTCCCGGAGCCCGTGCCGCGACCCCCGTGCACCGTTCCCACCCCCGCGCGACCGGACCCACCACGGAGCGCCCGCCGCCCCATCTGCCACGGCCTGCCATCGCCGCCGGTGAAAGCCCAGGCCAGAGGTCGGGGGTTCCTGTCCCCTTATGAGGGATCGTTTCACCCGTACGGATTAAATGTGCTCAAGGGGGAGGAAGGGGCTGGCCCCGGGCACCTACGGTCGCACGGGTGATGAGCAGCAGTCCGGAGACCTCCACGCACACCACCGGCGCACACCGGGCGCACGGAGCCGCGCGCAAGCGGGCGGCCGCGCCCCGTGGCGCGAGCCCCCACACCCTCGTCCAGCGTCCCCCCGCGCGTTACGAGCCCTATCTGGACGGCCTGTTCACCTACTGCCTGTCCGTGCTGTGCGACCACGACGCGGCCACCGCCGCCCTCGGAGACGCCCTCGCCCTGGCCGAGAGACGGGGCCCGCGCGGACCGGAGTCCGCCGGCGACCGCAGGGCCTGGCTCTACGCGCTCGCCCGCTGGTCCTGTCTGCGCAAGCTCACCGAAGCCCGGCGCAAGCGGCAGGCCGCGCACGCCTCCGGACGACAGGCACCGCACAGGAGCGACCCGCAGAGCGGCGCCGAGGGCCCCCGAGGAGAGGCCGCCCTCACCCGAGCGCACAAGGCCGCCGCCGACCGGCGCGCGGCGGAGGCGCTGAGCGCCACCCCCGTGTCCGAGGAGGCCCAGGACGACCGCCGTCGCCAACTCTCCCTGCTGGCCTGGCCGGAGGCCGCCGGAACCACTCCGGAGCAGCGCGAGGCGCTCGAACTGGCCGTGCGCCACCAGCTCGCCGCCCACGAGGTCGCCGCGGTCCTCGGCATGGACCTCGCCGCCGCGCGCGAACTGCTCGCCTCCGCCGCCTGCGAGGTCGAACGCACCCGGGCGGCCCTCGCCGTCGTGGAGACCGGTGCCTGCCCCGGCGTCGCCCGGCTCACCGGCGACAGCAGGCTGGTGCTGAGCACCACCCTGCGCGGCGAACTGGTCCGGCATGTCGACGACTGCCCGCGCTGCCGCCGTACCGCCGAGCGCGCGGTCCCCGGCGCCTGGCCCGGCACCAGCGTCACGCCGGCGGCGCTTCCCGTCCTGGAGGCCCCGCACGCGGCCCTGCGCGTCGCCATGGCACACGCCCCGCGCGCGCGGGGCAGCGCTCCGCGCTTCGACCGGCGCGGTTTCCCGATGGACCCCAAGGACCACGCCGCCCGAAGGGACCGTATCCGGGCGCGTGCCGTCACGACCACGATCGTCGCCACCGTCGTCGCCGCGCCCGTGCTCGCCCTCTGGGCGGCCTACCGGGGCGCGCCCCTGACCGGGGAGGGTGTGGGCGGCCGTCCGGCCAGCACGAGCGAGGCCCAGGACTCCGAGGGGCTGGACGGCGGGCAGGCCGGCGGCTACGAGAACGCCGGCAACGCCAGTGCCGGACCGGGCTCCCACGCCACCGGGGGCAGCCGTTCGCCCGATGTCTCCGTGGAGGTCGTCAGCGCTCGCGGAAGCACCCCGGGGCACCTGGCGGTGACGGCCGGAACCAGCGGCGACACGACCCTGGTCACGCTGACCGCGTCCGGCAGCTCACCGGTCCAGTGGTCCGCGCGCACCGGGGCGTCCTGGCTCTACCTCAGCCGGTCCTCGGGAACGCTGGAACCGGGCGGGTCGGTGACGGTCAAGGTGTACGTCGATCATCTTCGCGAGCCGGTGGGCGGCTGGACCGCCCGGGTGGCGATCGCCCCGGCGGGCGCGGTGGTGACCATCGCCGGGTACGGGACGGCGGGCTCGCCCCGGCCCGGCGGTCACCCCGACCCCACCGCGACCGGCCCGAGCCCCTCGGGGTCCGGGTCCACCGCGGCCCCGACGACGACCCCGACCGGCCCGGACCCGTCACCCACCGACCCGACCCCGACACCCACGGACACCGACCCGTCCTCCTCGGACCCGGGCGGCTCGTCCCCGCCGCCGGACGCCAGCGACGACCCGGACGGCTCGTAGGAACCAGGAGCGCTCGCCGGCTCGTAGGAACCCAGAGGGCTCGCCGGCTCGTAGGAACCCGGAGGGCTCGCCGGTTCGCAGGAACCTGGAGCGCTCGCCGGCTCGTAGGAACCCGGAGCGCCCGCCGTACGTCGCGGACGCGGTCAGTCCACCGGGTCCGCGGGATGCGGTGCCAGCAGCGGCAGCTGTGCGGCCAGCCGCTCCTCGCAGAGCTGGACCAGCCGGTCGTACCCCGCCTTACCCATCAGCTCGATCAGCTCCGGGCGGTACGAGACGTAGACCGGGTCGCCCGCGCCGTGCGCCGAGGTCGCCGACGTGCACCACCAGTGCAGGTCGTGGCCGCCCGACCCCCAGCCGCGGCGGTCGTACTCGCCGATGGAGACCTGGAGCACCCGGGTGTCGTCGGGCCGGTCGATCCACTCGTACGTACGCCGCACGGGAAGCTGCCAGCAGACGTCGGGCTTGGTCTCCAGCGGCTCGCGTCCCTCCTTGATCGCCAGGATGTGCAGCGAGCAGCCCGCTCCACCGGCGAAGCCGGGACGGTTCTGGAAGATGCAGGAGCCCTCGTACGGGCGGGTCTGGCGGTCGCCGTCCTCGTCCTTGGACACCCAGCCCGTCTCCACCCCCACGTCATGGTGCTGCCAGATCTCCGGCGTCAGCCGGGCCACATGCCCGGCCACCCGCTTCTCGTCGTCCTCGTCGGAGAAGTGGGCCCCCAGCGTGCAGCACCCGTCGTCGGCGCGACCCGCCTGGATGCCCTGGCAGCCGCTTCCGAAGATGCAGTTCCAGCGAGAGGTCAGCCACGTCAGATCGCACCGGAAGACCTGCTCGTCATCGGCCGGATCAGGGAACTCCACCCACGCGCGAGCGAAGTCGAGCCCCTTCTCGTCGCTTTTCTTCACGGGCTTCTTGGACTTGGTGGCCTTCGCCTGCGAAGGACCCGCGGCTGATTTGTCTGGCTTCGCCTTTTTCGTCTTTGGCACGCGTCCAGGGTAAGTCGCTTCCGCCCGTTCCGAGGACGCTCCGGCGGCTTCCCGGAGAGCGGCCTTCCACGTGGGCTTTCGCCCCGCCCCACGTGAATCGCCGTGGGGGCAGTAGCGTTCCGTACATGAGACTCGGTGTCCTCGACGTGGGTTCGAACACGGTGCATCTGCTGGTGGTGGACGCCCACCCCGGCGCCCGGCCGCTGCCCGCGCATTCGCACAAGGCCGATCTGCGGCTCGCCCAACTGCTCGACGCGAGCGGGGCGATCGGCCCCGAAGGCGTGGACAAGCTGATCGAGACGGTCCAGGACGCACTGGAGGCCGCCGAGGACAAGGGAGTCGAGGCCCTGCTGCCGTTCGCGACCTCGGCCGTGCGCGAGGCCACCAACGCCGACGAGGTTCTCGCCCGGGTGCAGGCCGAGACGGATGTCGAGCTGCAGGTCCTCACCGGCGCGGAGGAGGCCCGGCTCACCTTCCTGGCGGCCCGCCGCTGGTTCGGCTGGTCGGCGGGCAAGCTGCTCGTCCTCGACATCGGCGGCGGCTCCCTGGAGATCGCGTACGGCATGGACGAGGAGCCGGACGCGGCGGTGTCGCTGCCGCTCGGGGCCGGCCGGCTGACCGCGGGCTGGCTGCCCACCGACCCGGCCGATCCGGCGGACGTGCGGGCCCTGCGCCGGCATGTACGGGCCCAGATCGCCCGGACGGTCGGGGAGTTCAGCCGCTTCGGCGCTCCGGACCACGTGGTCGCGACCTCCAAGACGTTCAAGCAGCTCGCGCGGATCGCCGGCGCCGCACGCTCCACGGACGGCCTGTACGTCCAGCGCGAGCTCAAGCGCCGCTCCCTGGAGGACTGGGTCCCGCGTCTCACGTCCATGACGAACGAGGAGCGGGGCGAACTGCCGGGCGTCTCCCCGGGCCGCTCCGGCCAGCTCCTCGCCGGCGCCCTGGTCGCCGAGGGCGCCATGGACCTCTTCGGCGTGGAGACCCTGGAGATCTGCCCCTGGGCCCTGCGCGAAGGCGTCATCCTGCGCCGCCTGGACCAGATGGCGTCGGAGTAACGCGGGATCCGACCGGGCGGCGACGGGTAGGGGTCCTGGGAGGACCCCGACGGGTAGGGGTCCTGGGAGGACCCGGCCAAGGGTGCGGGGAGCGGCTGCCCTGGCCCCACGTGGGCCGGTCGCCGGGCGGCGGCTCGTCCGGCGGTGGTGGGCTGCCCGCTCGGGCGGCGACGGGTAGGGGTCCTGGGGGACGCGGTCAAGGGGTGCGGGGGGCGGCGACTGCCCTGGCCCCACGTGGGCCGGCCGCCGAACGACGGACCCGGCCCCACCGCGGGCCGGTCGCCGAAGGCGGATCCTCCCGCGGTGGCAGGCCTCCTCTCGACGGCCTCCCGCGATGGGAGAGCCCCGCCGTCGATCACTCGGCGCCCCTGCCGAGCACGCGCCCCTGCCGAGCACGCGCGGCGCCGAGCACGCGCGGCGCCGAGCACGCGCGGCGCCGACTACGCGCGGCGCCGACTACGCGCGGCGCCGACTACGCGCGGCGCCGACTACGCGCGGCGCCGACTACGCGCGGCGCCGACTACGCGCGGCGCCGACTACGCGCGGCGCCGACTACGCGCGGCGCCGACTACGCGCGGCGCCGACCACGCGCGGCCCCGGCCGGCGGTCGCGACGGGCGCTCGCGCGAACGGGCTGCCGACCATGGGCCCCCGAACCCGGGGCGGCTGTGGCATCGATCACGGCGGCGTTCCGGCCGGGCCCGACACCCCGCGGGCCGGACCCGCGCCGGAGGGCCAACTCGGTCCAGGCCAGAGGCCGCCCCAGCCTCTCCGACGGCCCCGCGGGAGCCCCTCGGCCGGGCTCACCGCCCGTCCCCCAACCGCCGGAAGCACCCCGTACGCTGTCCCTCGTGGCAGAACCAGTGGTGCGCATCCCGGATGCGAAGGTCGCCCTGTCCACGGCCTCCGTGTACCCGGAGTCGACCGCGACGGCCTTCGAGATCGCCGCGCGCCTCGGGTACGACGGCGTCGAGGTCATGGTGTGGACCGATCCCGTCAGCCAGGACATCGACGCACTGCGCCGCCTCAGCGACTACCACCGGATGCCGATCCTCGCCGTCCACGCCCCTTGTCTGCTGATCACCCAGCGGGTCTGGTCCACCGACCCGTGGATCAAGCTCCAGCGTGCCCGTGCGGCAGCCGAGAAGCTCGGCGCGAGCACGGTCGTGGTCCACCCCCCGTTCCGCTGGCAGCGCCAGTACTCCCGTGACTTCGTGACCGGGATCTGGCGCATGGCCGACGAGACGGACGTCCGGTTCGCCGTCGAGAACATGTACCCGTGGCGGTACCGCGACCGCGAGATGCTCGCGTACGCCCCGGACTGGGACGTGACGAAGGACGACTACCGGCACTTCACGATCGACCTCAGCCACACCGCGACCGCCCGCACCGACGCCCTGCAGATGATCGACCGCATGGGCGACCGTCTCGGACACGTCCACCTCGCCGACGGGAACGGTTCCAACAAGGACGAGCACCTGGTCCCGGGCCGCGGCACCCAGCCCTGCGCCGAACTGCTCGACCGGCTCGCCCTGTCCGGCTTCGACGGCCATGTCGTCATCGAGGTCAACACCCGCCGCGCGATGTCGAGTGCCGAGCGCGAGGCCGACCTGGCGGAGGCGCTCGCCTTCACCCGGCTCCACCTCGCCTCCGCCGTGAAGGTGCCCCGCAGGTGACGGACGCCGCCCCCCGTCGCGGCCGGGGACGCCCGACCCGTACGCAGACGGAGGCGGGCCCCGCCACCCGCGACCGCATCCTGGAGGCGGCCCGCGAGGAGTTCTCCGAGCGCGGGTACGAGAAGACGTCGGTCCGCGGTATCGCCAAGTCCGCGGGGGTCGACTCAGCGCTCGTGCACCACTACTTCGGCACCAAGGAGCAGGTCTTCGAGGCGGCCGTCGAGGGAGCCATGGCCCCCGCCATCGGCGCCCCCGACACGATCGACACGATCGTCGAGGGGCCTCTCGGCGGAGTCGGGGAGCGCCTGACCCGCTTCTTCCTCGGAGTCTGGGAGAACCCCACGAGCCGTACGCCGCTGCTGGCGATCGTCCGCTCGGCGGTGAACAACGACACCGCCGCCGCCGTCTTCCGCAGGCTCGTCGCCGCGCAGCTGCTCCGCCGGATCGCGGCCCGGCTCGACGCCCCCGACGCGGAACTGCGCGCGGAGCTGGCGGCGGCCCAACTGGTCGGGGTCGCGATGCTGCGCTATGTGATCAAGGTCGAGCCGCTGGCCTCCGTGGACCTGGAACGTGTCGTGGCCGGGGTGGCGCCCGTGGTGCAGGGACACCTGACGAACCCGTGAGGAGCTCGGCGGTTTCCTGAGCCCCTGCGAACTCCGAGAACTCCGAGAGCCCCAGGAGATCGGCGACTCCTGAGACCCTGAGACCCTGAGAACCCGGGAGGAGATCGGCGAACCCGGGAGAACCAGGGCGAGTCCGTGGCGAACCCGGTGAACCTGTGACGAACCCGGCGAACCCATGAGCGAGCGGGCTCGTCGTCGACGCGGTCCCGTCGGCCCTCAAGGCCGCTGACCTGCTCGTATGTCATGCGAGGGTGGTCGCTGGTCGAGATAAGTTTCCCGAGATGCGGACGGCCTGTCCGGATCCTGGAGCACCGGCGTACGCTCGACTTCAGTCATAACCCTCCTCATACCTCCCCGAAGGAGCGAGCGACGATGCCCGAGCTGAGGTCCCGCACAGTCACCCATGGCCGCAATATGGCGGGCGCACGCGCCCTGATGCGCGCCTCCGGTGTACCGGGCGCGGACATCGGACGGAAGCCGATCATCGCGGTCGCCAACTCCTTCACCGAGTTCGTGCCGGGCCACACCCACCTCCAGCCGGTCGGCCGGATCGTCAGCGAGGCCATCACGGCGGCCGGCGGCATCGCCCGCGAGTTCAACACGATCGCGGTCGACGACGGCATCGCGATGGGACACGGCGGCATGCTGTACTCCCTGCCGTCCCGCGATCTGATCGCCGACTCGGTGGAGTACATGGTCGAGGCGCACTGCGCCGACGCCCTGATCTGCATCTCGAACTGCGACAAGATCACGCCCGGCATGCTGATGGCTGCCCTGCGCCTCAACATCCCGACGGTGTTCGTCTCCGGCGGCCCCATGGAGTCCGGCCGCGCCACCCTGGTCGACGGCACGGTCCGTACGCTCGACCTGGTCGACGCGATCTCCGACGCCGTGAACGACAAGATCTCGGACGAGGACATCCTCCGTATCGAGGAGAACGCCTGTCCGACCTGCGGCTCCTGTTCCGGCATGTTCACCGCCAACTCGATGAACTGCCTGACCGAGGCCATCGGCCTGAGCCTGCCCGGCAACGGCTCGGTCCTCGCCACCCACACCGCCCGCAAGGGCCTGTACGAGGACGCGGCCCGCACGGTCGTCGACATCACGCGGCGCTACTACGACCAGGACGACGAGTCGGTCCTGCCGCGCAACATCGCGACGCACGCGGCGTTCGAGAACGCCATGGCCCTCGACATCGCCATGGGTGGCTCCACCAACACGATCCTGCACCTGCTGGCCGCCGCCCAGGAGGCGGGCGTCCCGTTCGGTCTGGACGAGATCAACGCCGTCTCGCGCCGCGTGCCGTGCCTCGCCAAGGTCGCCCCGAACGTCGCCAAGGACCGCACGTACTACATGGAGGACGTGCACCGAGCCGGCGGCATCCCCGCCCTGCTCGGCGAGCTGCACCGCGCGGGCCTGCTCAACGAGGACGTGCACTCCGTCCACAGCCCGTCCCTGTCCGACTGGCTGAAGACGTGGGACGTGCGCGCGGGCTCCCCGTCCCCCGAGGCGATCGAACTGTGGCACGCGGCCCCCGGCTGCGTCCGCTCGTCCGAGGCCTTCTCCCAGTCCGAGCGCTGGGAGGCGCTGGACGAGGACGCCGAGGGCGGCTGCATCCGCTCCTCCGAGCACGCCTACTCCAAGGACGGCGGACTCGCGGTCCTCAAGGGCAACCTGGCCGTCGACGGCTGTGTCGTGAAGACGGCGGGCGTCGACGAGTCCATCTGGACCTTCGAGGGCCCCGCGGTCGTCTGCGAGTCCCAGGACGAGGCCGTCGACAAGATCCTCAAGAAGCAGATCACGCACGGCGACGTCGTGGTCATCCGCTACGAGGGCCCCAAGGGCGGCCCCGGTATGCAGGAGATGCTCTACCCGACCTCGTTCCTCAAGGGCCGCGGCCTCGGCAAGACCTGCGCCCTGATCACCGACGGCCGCTTCTCCGGCGGGACTTCGGGCCTGTCGATCGGCCACGCGTCCCCGGAGGCCGCGTCCGGCGGCACGATCGCCCTCGTCCGGGACGGCGACCGCATCCGCATCGACATCCCGAACCGCTCGGTCGAACTCCTCGTTTCCGACGAGGAGTTGGCCACCCGTCGCGAGGCCCTGAACGGCGTCTACGCCCCCGCGAACCGCGAGCGCAAGGTCTCCGCCGCCCTTCGCGCGTACGCCGCGATGGCGACGAGCGCGGACAAGGGCGCGGTCCGGGACGTCTCGAAGCTGGGCTAGGTCGCCCGGCCCCGGGCCGGTGAAGCTGTGTGAAGGGGCCGTCCCTGCCGGGGCGGCCCCTTCACGTCTCACCAGCCCGAGGGATCCCGCCCGTCGACCGCGAAGAGGGTGCCGTCGGGGGCGGTGGCGTAGATGTGGTTGTCGGCGGTGACGGGGGACGGGAGGGCGTTGACCAGCGAACCCCGCTCGCCGCCGAGGCGCGCCCTGGTCTGACCGAGCAGCGCGCCATGGGCGGTGTCGACCGCCAGGAGCCGTCCGTCGGCGGCACTCAGGTAGAGGCGGTCGCCGGACACGGTGGGGGCCGACGACCAGCTCACGGAGGTCTCCACCCGCCACGACTGGGCCGAGGTCCGGGTGTTCACCGCCACCAGTGCTCCGCCGTCGGCCAGCAGATACGCCGTGTCCCCGTGGACGACTGCTTGCGCTCCGGGCAGCGGCAGGGGCAGCCTGACGCGCTTGGCCGTCCGGTGGGTGACGTCGTAGCGCACGACGGCGTCGGTGTACTGGTGGCTGTTCGTGGAAGTGAACCAGAGCACCCCGGCACGGGCGTGCACGAGGTTCAGCGCCTGGTCCAGGCGCCGTTGCCAGCTCACGACGCCGGTCTCGGGATCGACCGCCGTCACCCGGGTCCGGCTCCCGTCCGGTGAGACGGCGTAAGCGACTCCGTCCCCGTACGACGAGAATCTCGGCAACGACTGTCCAGGGAGGGCGTGTTGCCACAACTTCTTGCCGGTCGTGGCGTCGAGAGCGGTGACTTCGGAGTCGTGGCCGGTGAGCAGGACGACGGCACCGACGTGGGCGATCCCGCCGTCGTAGCGCGTCGTGTCACGGTCCCAGCGGGTCTTTCCCGTGGCCGGATCCAGCGCTGTCAGCCGGTGCCCGCCCTTGCTGAGGATCTGGAGCAGCCCGCCGGACAGGACCGGTGCGCTCGGTACGTCGTCGCTCCGCCATCCCGGGTCCGGTCGCGACCAGAGAACCTTGCCGTTCGCGGGATCGACCGCGATGGCCAGCGCGCCGGGCCGGGCGCAGTACAACCGGTGTGCACCGTAGGCGCATCGCGGCTGGCCGGTGGCCTTGGCGCCTACGGCGGTCAGCTTCACGTCCCAGGGCGCGAAGCCGTCGCTCTTCGACGGTTGCACCACGCGCTTCTCCGCCGCGGGAGTCTCCGTCCCGCCGAACCGTACGAAGGCGCCCGCGGCGACGACAGCGGCGGCGAGTCCCGTCAGGGCAAGGACGGCGGGCAGCCGCCATCGCCGTCCGCCTCTCGTCCGGGCGGCCACGTGGGTGAGGTCCTCGGCGCCTTCCGGACGCTCGTGGCGTGGCCGCAGCGCCACTTTCCGCGCAGGCGGCGCCGACTTCCTTTCCCCGGTGCGTTGTTCGGGAATGAAGGCCCGGGTGTCGTAAGAGGCCGAGACCGAACGCAGCGCGGTCATCAGCTCGTCCGGCGTGGGCCGGTCCTCGGGCTCCTTGGCGAGGCAGCGCGACACGAGGTCGACCAGGTCCTCCGGCACGCCGGTCAAGTCCGGTTCGTGGTGGACGACTTGATAGGCGACCAGATAGGGGCTGTCCGAATCGAACGGCCCGCTCCCGGTGGCCGCGTGCACGATCACCGAGCCGAGGGCGAACACGTCGGCGGCCGGCCCGACATGCCGTGGCCTGCTGAACTGCTCCGGTGCCATGAACGGCGGAGTGCCGATCAATTTGCCGGTCTCCGTGCGGAGTTCGCTGTCGGACGGACGGGAGATGCCGAAGTCGATGACCTTCGGCCCGTCCTCCGCCAGCAGGACATTGCTGGGCTTGAGGTCACGGTGGACGACCCCGGCCCGGTGGATGTCCCTCAGGGCCTCGGCGAGTCCGGCCATCAGATGGCGCAACCGGGCCGAGGACAGCGCGCCGTTCCGCTTCACGTGTTCGGCGAGTGTCGGCCCGGGTATGAACAGGGTTGCCATCCAAGGGCGTTCGTCCTCGGGATCGGCGTCCACCACGGGCGCGGTGAAGGCACCGCTGACCCGACGCGCGGCCGCGACCTCCTGACGGAACCGCCCCCGGAACTCGGGGTCTTGCGAGAACTCGGCGTGCACGACCTTGACGGCCAGCCGCAACCCGGAGGCGGACCGCGCCAGATGCACGATTCCCATGCCACCGGAGCCCAGTCTCGCCTCCAGCAGGTACTGCCCGGCGTAGCGCGGATGTTCCGCTTCCGAGTCCGTACCGGTGCTGCGCTGTGGCGGCATCACTCACCCCCGTGGGATCGACCGCATGCGCGACGCGCAGAGCCTAGTCGATCCTTCGTGCGAAACCTCGACGGCTTGCTAGCCTCGGCGCGCAGCATATTTTTGGCGTGAACCAATCAACGGGGGAGATCGATATGGCCGTGGAAGACGTCGCCATCACAGGCTCGACGGAGTCGGCGGAAGCCGAGCCGCTGTCGGCCGAGGCGCTCCTCACCTACCCGCTCGCACCAGGCCACAACGTCAACGTCCGCAGCGGCCCGGGCACTCACTATCCGATCGTCCGCACGCTGTCGGCCGGTTCGAGTGTCCCCATCCGCTGCCAGTGCCAGGGAGAGTCCGTCACCGGCCCGTACGGGACCTCGACGATCTGGGACAACATCGCCAACGCGCAGTTCGTGTCGGACGCGTACGTGCATACGGGAAGCGACGGCTACGTCGCCGTCAAGTGCTCCTGACGACAAAGGGGAATGACTGTGAAGATCGTGTCGGCCAGACGGGCCATGCTGGTCGGAGGGGCCACCGCGGCGCTTCTGATGGTGGCAGGGGCCACGTCCCAGGCCTCGGCAACGTTGCGTACGTACCCCATCGCGCCGGGTGCGATTCTGCATGTCCGCAGCGGCCCGGGTGTGCACTTCAGCATTGTCCGCGATCTGCCCGAGGGCTCGAGTGTCCCCATCTACTGTCAGTGCCCCGGGGACACAGTCAGCGGCTACTACGGGACCACGAACATCTGGGACAACATCTCGAACGGCCAGTTCGTGTCGGACGCGTACGTGCATACGGGCAGCGACGGCTATGTCGCTCCGGCGTGCTCCTGACCGACGCCACGGCCCCAGGGCACCCGCGGCGGCCGGAGGAGCCGGGACCGGAGCGATAATCGTCGGGTGAGCGACGAGACCAGCACCGGAACCGGTACCCCCGCGGGGCCCCAGCCCGAGCCCCTGCGTTTCTTCGGGACGACCTGGGTGGAGCACGACGGCGGCTACACCGGCCGTCGGATCGGCGTGGCCGTCGGCTCCCTGGCCGCCGCGGTGGCCGCCAGTTTCGTGCTCCGCTTCGCCTATCAGGGCCTGGTCATCGCGGATGTCGGTACGCCCGTGAGCGTACTGGTCGTGGTGATGTTCGCGGTGTGCAGCGCCCTCGCGTTCCGCCACACCTCGGAGGCGTTCACCAAGCGCCCCGACCCCGACCGCCAGGCATCCCTCAGGGGTCTGCTCGCCATCGGCTTCGTCGGTTCCCTCCTCGCCTACTGCTTCCGTTCCCTCACCGAGGCCCCGGGCGAGAAGCTCCACCGCGAGGAGTACGAGGTGGCGAAGGACCAGTACACCCGCCGCACCGCCCGCCGCGCCGGCAACCCCTCGAAGAAACGCCGCCCCTCCTGACCCCGACGGCTCCACGGTCCCGAGCCCTGTAGGTGTGGCTGCACGCAGCAAGGCACGCAGCAAGGCACGCAGCAAGGCACGCAGGAAGGCGTGCGGGACGGCGTGCGGGAAAGCAAGCAGAACGTCGCGTACGCGGCAGGAAAATCTCCTACCCCGGCCCGCGCCACCCGCGACGATGAACTCATGCCCCCTTCCTCCTTCGCCGCCCCCTCTCCCGGCGCCCCCGAGCATTCCGCGCGAGCGCACTCCTTCAACGCCGCCGCGGCGCAGTACGCCGCGAACAGGCCGTCGTATCCGCCGGCCCTGTTCGACACCGTCGAAGCCCTCGCGGCCCGCCCACTGGCCGGTGCCAAGGTCGTCGACGTGGGCGCGGGCACCGGGATCTCGACCGGGCTCCTCCACGCGCGTGGCGCGGACGTCCTCGCCGTGGAACCGGGTCCCGGCATGGCCGCCGAGTTCCGTCGCGCCCACCCCCGTATCCCGATCGTCAGGGGCAGCGGCGACGCCCTGCCCCTCGCCGCCGACTCCGCGGACTTCCTCACCTACGCCCAGTCCTGGCACTGGACCGACCCGAGCCGTTCGGTGCCGGAGGCGTTGCGCGTGCTGCGTCCCGGCGGGGCGCTGACCCTTTGGTGGAACACCGAGGCGCTCGACGTCCCGTGGATCGAGGCGGCGGCCCGGCGTGGCGCGCGCTTCCTCGGCTGGGACCCGGAGGCCGAGAAGAGCGCCGGTGCCGCCCGCGCCGCCCAGTTCGAGTCCGCCGACCCCAGCGGCCGTCTCTCCTTCGACCGCCGCCAGGTCCGCTGGAGCCGGCGTATCCCGATCGGGACCCGGCTGGCCAGTGTCGGCAGCCACTCGCAGTTCCTGGTCCTCGGCGAGGAGGCCACCGGTCCGTTCTTCGCAGAGGAGCGGAACCACCTTCTGCAGGCGTTCCCGGACGGGTTCGTGGAGGAGACCTACGTCGTGGAGCTGCTGGTGGCGATCAGCTCGTGATCCCGCGGCGGCCCCCGCGTCGAGGGCCGCCGCACACGCGGACCGCCATGCCGCAGCCCGCCCGGTTCCCGGCGGAAGTACGCCCGCCGCGCGCCCGCGCCGCCGCCGCGCACGCGGATTGCCGTGCCGGGCTCGCCCGGTTCCCGGCGGAAGTGCGCCCGCCGCGCGCCCGCGCCGCCGCCGCGTACGCGGATTGCCGTGCCGGGCTCGCCCGGTTCCCGGCGGAAGTGCGCCCGTCGCCCGCCCGCGCCGCGGCCGCGCACGCGGATCGCCGAGCCGCCGCCCGCCCGGTTCCCGGCGGAAGTACGCCCGTCGCCCGCCCGCGCCGCCGCGCACGGATCGCCATGCCGGGCCCGCCCAGTTCCCGACTGGAGTACGCCCGCCCCCGCGTCGCCGCCCACCCATGCTGTCGCCGCGCCCTCGCGCCCTCGCGCCCCCGCCGTACCCGCGCCCCCGCCGCGCCCCCGACGGCCGCCGCTCCCGTACCCCGCCGGCACGCCATGACTCTTGACCGGCGCACCTCACGAGAGGAATATTCATCGAGTGATGATTATTCGCCCACGTCCACCCGACCACACAGGAACTCCCGTGCCCCTTGCCCCGCCCGCAGTCCGCGCCCAAGGCCTCACCGTCGTCCGCGGCACCCGCACCGTCCTGCACGGACTCGGCTTCACCGTGCCGCGCGGCCAGATCACCGGCCTACTGGGCCCCTCCGGCTGCGGAAAGTCCACCCTCATGCGCGCGACCGTCGGCACGCAGGCCAAAGTCGGCGGCACCCTGGAAGTACTCGGCCTCCCCGCAGGCGACTCCGCACTCCGTTCCCGCATCGGTTACGTCACCCAGGCGCCCTCCGTCTACGACGACCTGACCGTCCGCCAGAACCTCGACTACTTCGCCGCGATCCTCGACCCTGGCCGGGCCGCCTCCGAACGCCGCCACGCCGACGTCACCCGGGCCATCGCGGACGTCGACCTCGCCTCCCACGCCGACTCCCTCGCCGGCAACCTCTCGGGCGGCCAGCGCAGCCGCGTCTCCCTGGCCGTCGCCCTCCTCGGCACCCCCGAACTCCTCGTCCTCGACGAACCGACCGTCGGCCTCGACCCGGTTCTGCGCCGGGACCTGTGGAACCTCTTCCACGCCATCGCCGAGGAACGCGGCACGACCCTCCTGATCTCCTCCCACGTCATGGACGAAGCCGAGCGCTGCCACCGGCTCCTCCTGATGCGCGAAGGCGGGATCCTCGCCGACGACACCCCCGAAGCCCTCCGCGAACGGACCGGGTCCGACACCGTCGAAGCGGCCTTCCTGCACCTCGTGGACGAGGCGGTCGCTGTCGCGCACCAGCCCACGACCACCACCACGACCAGTACCACCACCACCGTCACGAACTCACCGCGGAACCCCGCCGCCCCCGAAGCCCCGGCAGCCCCGGAGTCACCAGTCCCTGTCACGGAGCCCCCTGCCACGGAGCCCCCCGCCTCCGAGCTCCCGGATTCCGGCGACGAGGCCCGGTCCGCCGGTTCCCACTCGCGCGAGGAGACCGCACGATGAGCCCCACCGCACCCACGAGCCCCACTCCGCCGACCGCGGCCGCGAGCACGGGCACACCCGGGCAGCCGGCACCGGCCCCACGCCCGAGCGCGCTGAACGTCTCCCGCACCACGGCGACCGCGGCACGCGTCCTGCGCCAGCTCCGGCACGACCCGCGCACCATCGCGCTGATGATCCTCGTCCCGTGCCTGATGCTGTTCCTGCTCCGCTACGTCTTCGACGGCAGCCCTCACACGTTCGACTCCATCGGCGCATCACTCCTCGGGATCTTCCCGCTGATCACGATGTTCCTGGTGACCTCGATCGCCACCCTGCGCGAGCGCACCTCCGGCACCCTCGAACGGCTCCTCGCCATGCCCCTGGGCAAGGGCGACCTGATCGCCGGCTACGCCCTCGCCTTCGGCGCGCTCGCCATCATCCAGTCGGCGCTGGCCACCGGACTCGCGGTCTGGGGCCTCGGCCTGGACGTCACGGGCTCCCCCTGGCTCCTGCTCCTGGTCGCCCTCCTCGACGCCCTCCTCGGAACGGCCCTCGGCCTCTTCGTGTCGGCGTTCGCCGCCTCCGAGTTCCAGGCCGTCCAGTTCATGCCGGCGGTGATCTTCCCGCAACTGCTCCTCTGCGGTCTGTTCACCCCGCGCTCCGACATGCACCCCGTCCTGGAAGCCATCTCCGACGTCCTCCCCATGTCCTACGCGGTCGACGCCATGAACGAGGTCCTCCAGCACACCGACATGACCGCGACCTTCGTACGCGACACACTGATCGTCGCCGGAAGCGCGCTGCTGGTCCTGGGACTCGGAGCGGCGACTCTGCGACGGAGGACGCCGTAGGACGCCGTCCGACGGAGGACGCCGTAGGACTCCGTACGGCACGACTGCTCAGGCCGTCCGCCCACCGGACACCGCGCCCGGCCCCATGACCCCGGTGGGAGGATGAACGCGGACGACTCAACCCCCGGAGGGCACCCGCAACCATGCCTCAGAAAGTCGCAGTCCTCGGCACCGGCAAGATCGGCGAAGCCCTGCTCAGCGGAATGATCCGAGCAGGCTGGGCCCCCGCGGATCTCCTGGTCACCGCCCGTCGGCCGGAGCGGGCCAAGGAACTCCAGGAACGCCACGGAGTCACCCCGGTCGGCAACGCGGAAGCGGCCAAGACCGCCGACACGCTGATCCTCACCGTCAAGCCCCAGGACATGGGCACCCTCCTCGACGAACTCGCCCCGCACATCCCCGCCGACCGCCTGATCATCAGCGGCGCGGCAGGCATCCCCACCTCCTTCTTCGAGGAGCGACTGGCGGCCGGCACCCCAGTCGTCCGTGTCATGACGAACACCCCCGCCCTCGTCGACGAGGCGATGTCCGTCATCTCCGCGGGCAGCCACGCCACCGCCGAGCACGTCGCGTACGCCGAGGAGATCTTCGGCGCCGTCGGCAAGACCCTCCTCGTCCCCGAGTCCCAGCAGGACGCCTGCACCGCCCTGTCCGGTTCGGGACCGGCGTACTTCTTCTACCTGGTCGAAGCCATGACGGACGCGGGCATCCTGCTCGGCCTGCCCCGGGACAAGGCCCACGACCTGATCGTCCAGTCCGCGATCGGCGCCGCCGTGATGCTCCGCGACAGCGGCGAGCACCCCGTGAAGCTCCGTGAGAACGTCACCTCTCCCGCGGGCACCACGATCAACGCGATCCGCGAACTGGAGAACCACGGTGTCCGCGCGGCGCTCATCGCCGCTCTGGAAGCAGCCCGCGACCGCAGCCGCGAACTCGCCTCCGGCAACAGCTGACCCGCGCCCGCCCCGGTCGGCCCTCGACACCGAGGGCCGACCGGGACCGAGGACGACCGTCGGTCCTCACTCCCAGCGGCTCACTCCACCCGCTCGGTGTCAGCCCCGATCATCAAGCCGCGGGCGGCAGCAACCCGATCGCCCCATAGGCCGCGTCCACGGTCGGTCGCGCCATCTCTCTGGCCTTCCGCGCACCGTCCCGCAACACCCCCTCCACATACACAGGATCCGCGCACAAATGCTTGTGCCTCTCCTGCAGGGGCCTGAGGAGTTCGACCACGGCTTCGGCGGTGTCCTTCTTCAAAGCGCCGTACGACTCGTAGACACCGCTCAGGGCTTCGGGGTCCGCGCCCTCGCACGCGGCGAGGATCTCCAGGAGATTCGAGACCCCGGGCCGTCCCTTCGGGTCGTACTCGACGTCCTGCCCGCTGTCCGTCACGGCCCGCATGATCTTCTTCCGCACGGTGTCCGGCTCATCGAGCAAATAGATGACGCCCGGTCCGACGTCGTCGCTCTTCCCCATCTTCGACGTCGGCTCCTGCAGATTCATGACCCGCGCCGCGATCTCGGGACGAGTCGCCCGAGGCACTACGAACGTATGGCCGTAACGCTGGTTGAACCGCACCGCCAGATCCCGGGTCAGCTCGACATGCTGCGTCTGGTCGTCCCCGACCGGCACCTCGTCGCTCCCGTACGCCAGGATGTCGGCCGCCATCAGCACGGGATACGTCAGCAGCGACAGCCGCACGCTTCCCCCGCGCTTGCGCTCCAGCGCGGCCTTCTCCTTGTACTGGATCATCCGCCGCATCTCCCCGTCGGTCGCGACGCACTCCAGCAGATACGACAGCCGCGCGTGCTCGTCCACATGACTCTGTACGAACACGGTGCACAGCTCGGGATCGAGCCCCGAGGCCAGCAGCAACGTCGCCGCCTGCCTGCTGAGCCTGCGAACCCGCCCCGGATCGTGGTCCACGGTCAGTGCGTGCAGATCGACCACACAGAACAGGGCCTCGGCCCGGTGCTGATCGACGTCCGCCCAGCGGCGTACTGCTCCCAGATAGTTCCCGAGCGTCAGATGCCCGGTCGGCTTGACCCCACTGAAGATCCGCGTCATCTCTCCACCTCCTGGTCGAGACCGCCGCGCCCACCGGCCGGCCCCCAGGGGGAGACACAAAAACGGCCGCCGAGGGCGGCGGCCGTTGGGTACATACGTGTGTACGGCCGCCGTCAGGCGGCCCACCACAGTTGGGTGCACGTATGGGTAGTCATGGACTCACCGTACGCCTGGGGTGGCCCGTCCGGACCCAAGTTGACACGACTCCTGCCCATCCGTAGTGTTCTCCGAGTTGTCCGACGTGAGCGTCGACTCCGGTCGGTCCCCGGACAGCCATTCCGCACCACCATTCAACGATCGACGACTCGTCGTCGGCTCGTTTTCATGCGTGTTTGCGAAATGAGGATTCCGCGTTCGAAAGAACGCCACCCCGATTAGCTCGGGAGCCAGGAATCCGCTAATGTCTCACTCGTCGGAACGGCCCAACAGCCGGGAAGACAAACCCCGCTGACTGGGAGTCAGGCCCGAAAGGATCTGATAGAGTCGGAATCGCCGGAAAGGGAAACGCGGAAGCGGGAACCTGGAAAGCGCCGAGGAAATCGGATACGGAAACGGTCTGATAGAGTCGGAAACGCAAGACCGAAGGGAAGCGCCCGGAGGAAAGCCCGAGAGGGTGAGTACAAAGGAAGCGTCCGTTCCTTGAGAACTCAACAGCGTGCCAAAAATCAACGCCAGATTTGTTGATACCCCGTCTCCGGCCGATCGGTCGGGACGAGGTTCCTTTGAAAAAGTCCTGCCGGGCATTGTTCCGGTAGGCGCATCAGCGAGGACGCTGTGAACCGAAGGGATTATTCCTCCCTCCGGTTCCGCTCTCATGATGTTTCACCGGATTACCGGTAAACATTCACGGAGAGTTTGATCCTGGCTCAGGACGAACGCTGGCGGCGTGCTTAACACATGCAAGTCGAACGATGAACCACTTCGGTGGGGATTAGTGGCGAACGGGTGAGTAACACGTGGGCAATCTGCCCTTCACTCTGGGACAAGCCCTGGAAACGGGGTCTAATACCGGATAACACTCCTGCCTGCATGGGCGGGGGTTAAAAGCTCCGGCGGTGAAGGATGAGCCCGCGGCCTATCAGCTTGTTGGTGAGGTAGTGGCTCACCAAGGCGACGACGGGTAGCCGGCCTGAGAGGGCGACCGGCCACACTGGGACTGAGACACGGCCCAGACTCCTACGGGAGGCAGCAGTGGGGAATATTGCACAATGGGCGAAAGCCTGATGCAGCGACGCCGCGTGAGGGATGACGGCCTTCGGGTTGTAAACCTCTTTCAGCAGGGAAGAAGCGAAAGTGACGGTACCTGCAGAAGAAGCGCCGGCTAACTACGTGCCAGCAGCCGCGGTAATACGTAGGGCGCAAGCGTTGTCCGGAATTATTGGGCGTAAAGAGCTCGTAGGCGGCTTGTCACGTCGGGTGTGAAAGCCCGGGGCTTAACCCCGGGTCTGCATTCGATACGGGCTAGCTAGAGTGTGGTAGGGGAGATCGGAATTCCTGGTGTAGCGGTGAAATGCGCAGATATCAGGAGGAACACCGGTGGCGAAGGCGGATCTCTGGGCCATTACTGACGCTGAGGAGCGAAAGCGTGGGGAGCGAACAGGATTAGATACCCTGGTAGTCCACGCCGTAAACGGTGGGAACTAGGTGTTGGCGACATTCCACGTCGTCGGTGCCGCAGCTAACGCATTAAGTTCCCCGCCTGGGGAGTACGGCCGCAAGGCTAAAACTCAAAGGAATTGACGGGGGCCCGCACAAGCAGCGGAGCATGTGGCTTAATTCGACGCAACGCGAAGAACCTTACCAAGGCTTGACATACACCGGAAAGCATTAGAGATAGTGCCCCCCTTGTGGTCGGTGTACAGGTGGTGCATGGCTGTCGTCAGCTCGTGTCGTGAGATGTTGGGTTAAGTCCCGCAACGAGCGCAACCCTTGTTCTGTGTTGCCAGCATGCCCTTCGGGGTGATGGGGACTCACAGGAGACTGCCGGGGTCAACTCGGAGGAAGGTGGGGACGACGTCAAGTCATCATGCCCCTTATGTCTTGGGCTGCACACGTGCTACAATGGCAGGTACAAAGAGCTGCGAAGCCGCGAGGCGGAGCGAATCTCAAAAAGCCTGTCTCAGTTCGGATTGGGGTCTGCAACTCGACCCCATGAAGTCGGAGTTGCTAGTAATCGCAGATCAGCATTGCTGCGGTGAATACGTTCCCGGGCCTTGTACACACCGCCCGTCACGTCACGAAAGTCGGTAACACCCGAAGCCGGTGGCCCAACCCCTTGTGGGAGGGAGCTGTCGAAGGTGGGACTGGCGATTGGGACGAAGTCGTAACAAGGTAGCCGTACCGGAAGGTGCGGCTGGATCACCTCCTTTCTAAGGAGCATCTAGGCCGCCAAGCTTGCTTGGTGGTCCAGGGCCATTACGTCGGCACACGTTCGACGGTGGTTGCTCATGGGTGGAACGTTGATTATTCGGCACTCTTGACTGTCTTCTCCTTCCAGTACTGTCCTTCGGGGCGTGGAAAGAATGAGGGAAGCGGGAAGAGGGTCGGGCACGCTGTTGGGTGTCTGAAGGTACGGCCGAAAGGCTGCCTTCAGTGCCGGCCCCAGTGCACTCGAACTACTGGTTCGGGGTGATGGGTGGTTGGTCGTTGTTTGAGAACTGCACAGTGGACGCGAGCATCTGTGGCCAAGTTTTTAAGGGCGCACGGTGGATGCCTTGGCACCAGGAACCGATGAAGGACGTGGGAGGCCACGATAGTCCCCGGGGAGCCGTCAACCAGGCTTTGATCCGGGGGTTTCCGAATGGGGAAACCCGGCAGTCGTCATGGGCTGTCACCCATACCTGAACACATAGGGTATGTGGAGGGAACGCGGGGAAGTGAAACATCTCAGTACCCGCAGGAAGAGAAAACAACCGTGATTCCGGGAGTAGTGGCGAGCGAAACCGGATGAGGCCAAACCTTGTATGTGTGAGACCCGGCAGGGGTTGCATGCAAGGGGTTGTGGGATCTCTCTTTCACAGTCTGCCGGCTGTGAGACGAGTCAGAAACCGTTGATGTAGGCGAAGGACATGCGAAAGGTCCGGCGTAGAGGGTAAGACCCCCGTAGTCGAAACATCAACGGCTCGTTTGAGAGACACCCAAGTAGCACGGGGCCCGAGAAATCCCGTGTGAATCTGGCGGGACCACCCGCTAAGCCTAAATATTCCCTGGTGACCGATAGCGGATAGTACCGTGAGGGAATGGTGAAAAGTACCGCGGGAGCGGAGTGAAATAGTACCTGAAACCGTGTGCCTACAAGCCGTGGGAGCGTCGCGCATTGAGTTTACTCAGTGCGTCGTGACTGCGTGCCTTTTGAAGAATGAGCCTGCGAGTTTGCGGTGCGTTGCGAGGTTAACCCGTGTGGGGAAGCCGTAGCGAAAGCGAGTCCGAATAGGGCGATTCAGTAGCGCGCTCAAGACCCGAAGCGGAGTGATCTAGCCATGGGCAGGTTGAAGCGGCTGTAAGAGGTCGTGGAGGACCGAACCCACCAGGGTTGAAAACCTGGGGGATGACCTGTGGTTAGGGGTGAAAGGCCAATCAAACTCCGTGATAGCTGGTTCTCCCCGAAATGCATTTAGGTGCAGCGTCGTGTGTTTCTTGCCGGAGGTAGAGCACTGGATAGGCGATGGGCCCTACCGGGTTACTGACCTTAGCCAAACTCCGAATGCCGGTAAGTGAGAGCGCGGCAGTGAGACTGTGGGGGATAAGCTCCATGGTCGAGAGGGAAACAGCCCAGAGCATCGACTAAGGCCCCTAAGCGTACGCTAAGTGGGAAAGGATGTGGAGTCGCACAGACAACCAGGAGGTTGGCTTAGAAGCAGCCACCCTTGAAAGAGTGCGTAATAGCTCACTGGTCTAGTGATTCCGCGCCGACAATGTAGCGGGGCTCAAGCGTACCGCCGAAGTCGTGTCATTGCAGCAATAGGGCCAACGCCCGCTGTGATGGGTAGGGGAGCGTCGTGTGCCGGGTGAAGCCGCGCCGGAAGGCAGTGGTGGACGGTTCACGAGTGAGAATGCAGGCATGAGTAGCGATACACACGTGAGAAACGTGTGCGCCGATTGACTAAGGGTTCCTGGGTCAAGCTGATCTGCCCAGGGTAAGTCGGGACCTAAGGCGAGGCCGACAGGCGTAGTCGATGGATAACCGGTTGATATTCCGGTACCCGCTGTGAAGCGTCAAACATTGAACCAGGCGATGCTAAGTCCGTGAAGCCGCCCCGGAGCCTTCGGGCAAGGGGGAGTGGTGGAGCCGACGGTCCAGACCTGTAGTAGGTGAGTGATGGGGTGACGCAGGAAGGTAGTCCATCCCGGGCGGTGGTTGTCCCGGGGTAAGGGTGTAGGCCGTGTGATAGGCAAATCCGTCACACATTAAGGCTGAGACCTGATGCCGAGCCGATTGTGGTGAAGTGGATGATCCTATGCTGTCGAGAAAAGCCTCTAGCGAGTTTCATGGCGGCCCGTACCCTAAACCGACTCAGGTGGTCAGGTAGAGAATACCGAGGCGTTCGGGTGAACTATGGTTAAGGAACTCGGCAAAATGCCCCCGTAACTTCGGGAGAAGGGGGGCCATCACTGGTGATCCGATTTACTCGGTGAGCTGGGGGTGGCCGCAGAGACCAGCGAGAAGCGACTGTTTACTAAAAACACAGGTCCGTGCGAAGCCGTAAGGCGATGTATACGGACTGACGCCTGCCCGGTGCTGGAACGTTAAGGGGACCGGTTAGTCACTCTTCGGGGTGGCGAAGCTGAGAACTTAAGCGCCAGTAAACGGCGGTGGTAACTATAACCATCCTAAGGTAGCGAAATTCCTTGTCGGGTAAGTTCCGACCTGCACGAATGGCGTAACGACTTCTCGACTGTCTCAACCATAGGCCCGGTGAAATTGCACTACGAGTAAAGATGCTCGTTTCGCGCAGCAGGACGGAAAGACCCCGGGACCTTTACTACAGTTTGATATTGGTGTTCGGTTCGGCTTGTGTAGGATAGGTGGGAGACTGTGAAGTGCGGGCGCCAGCCCGTGTGGAGTCGCCGTTGAAATACCACTCTGGTCGTGCTGGATGTCTAACCTGGGTCCGTGATCCGGATCAGGGACAGTGTCTGATGGGTAGTTTAACTGGGGCGGTTGCCTCCTAAAGAGTAACGGAGGCGCCCAAAGGTTCCCTCAGCCTGGTTGGCAATCAGGTGTTGAGTGTAAGTGCACAAGGGAGCTTGACTGTGAGACCGACGGGTCGAGCAGGGACGAAAGTCGGGACTAGTGATCCGGCGGTGGCTTGTGGAAGCGCCGTCGCTCAACGGATAAAAGGTACCCCGGGGATAACAGGCTGATCTTCCCCAAGAGTCCATATCGACGGGATGGTTTGGCACCTCGATGTCGGCTCGTCGCATCCTGGGGCTGGAGTCGGTCCCAAGGGTTGGGCTGTTCGCCCATTAAAGCGGTACGCGAGCTGGGTTTAGAACGTCGTGAGACAGTTCGGTCCCTATCCGCTGTGCGCGTAGGAATATTGAGAAGGGCTGTCCCTAGTACGAGAGGACCGGGACGGACGAACCTCTGGTGTGCCAGTTGTCCTGCCAAGGGCATGGCTGGTTGGCTACGTTCGGGAGGGATAACCGCTGAAAGCATCTAAGCGGGAAGCCTGCTTCGAGATGAGTATTCCCACCCCCTTTGAGGGGTTAAGGCTCCCAGTAGACGACTGGGTTGATAGGCCAGATCTGGAAGGCGGGCAACCGCTGGAGGTGACTGGTACTAATAGGCCGAGGGCTTGTCCTCAGTTGCTCGCGTCCACTGTGTTGGTTCTGAAACCACGAACAACCGTCGTAGCTATGCCACGGCTCCGGTTGACAGTTTCATAGTGTTTCGGTGGTCATAGCGTGAGGGAAACGCCCGGTTACATTCCGAACCCGGAAGCTAAGCCTCACAGCGCCGATGGTACTGCAGGGGGGACCCTGTGGGAGAGTAGGACGCCGCCGAACAAATTTTGAAGAAAACCCCCGTACCGGGAAACCGGTCACGGGGGTTTTCTGCGTTTAGGGTCTTTGTTATGCGCTACGACTTGATTATCTTCGACAACGACGGCGTCCTCGTGGACAGTGAGCCGATCTCCAACACCCTTCTGGCCGCGTACCTCACCGAGTTGGGTCATCCCACCTCGTACGAGGACTCCCTGCGGGACTACATGGGCTCCGCCATGCACCGCGTCCACGACCTGGTCCTGGAACGCACCGGCCGACGGCTGCCGGACGACTTCGACGACGTGTTCCACGCGCGGGTCTTCGCCGCCTTCGAGCGGGAGCTGAAGCCGGTTCCCGGGGCCGGGCAGGTCCTGGAGAAGCTGGCCGCGGACGGGGTGCCGTACTGCGTGGCCTCCTCCGGGAGCCATGAGCGGATCCGGGTCGGACACCGGACGACCGGGCTCGACCGATGGTTCGACGAGGGCCGCGCCTTCAGCTCGCAGGACGTCGGACGGGGCAAGCCGGCCCCCGACCTGTTCCTCCACGCGGCCGAGCGCATGGGCGTACGACCGGAGCGGTGTGCCGTCGTCGAGGACAGCCCGCTGGGGGTGCGGGCGGCCAACGCCGCCGGGATGGACGTGTACGGGTTCACGGCGATGACGCCAGCCGACAGGCTGACCGGTGCCACCCAACTCTTCGCCGACATGGGGGAGTTGGCTGACCTGCTGGTATGACGGCACGCATCGTCGGACGCTGACATTTGTCATGCCGAGCTCCGGACGATCGTTTCTGTCGGTGGACGGGGTCCGACGGCGAAGCTGAGTACATCGAAACGGGACGTACACAGTGACGACGAGGGGACCCGATCATGAGCATCACCGCCACCGAGACCAGCACCGGACGGACCGCCACGGACGCCGCGGCCGGCGTGACGACGACGTCCGTGCCGGCGGGGACCGCCGGCCCCCGGCCGAGCTTCCTGCCGCTGATCGTGGACGTGGCGGTGCCCGTCGGGTCGTACTACCTGCTCAAGAACGGGTTCGGGATGAGCACCCTGGCGGCGCTCGGCTGGAGCAGCGTCGTGCCGGCCGTGCGGACCGTGTGGAGCGTGGTGAAGGAGCGCAGGGTCAACGCCCTGGCCGGGCTGATCCTCTTCGTCAACGTGGTCGGGCTCGCCCTCAGTCTGGTCGCCGGTGACCCGCGGCTGATGCTGGCGAAGGACAGCGGGGTCAGCAGCGCGATCGGCATCGGAGTCCTGATGTCCGTGAAGCTCGGGCGGCCGATGATGACCGCGGGGATGAAGCCGTTCCTCGTGAAGGGCGACGCGGCCAGGAGCGCGGCCTGGGACCGGCTGGCGGCCGGCAACGAGCGGTTCCAGAAGGCCGAGCGGACCTTCTCACTGGTGTGGGGCACGGTACTGCTCGGTGAGTGCGTCGCGCGGATCGTGGGCGCCTACACGCTGCCGGTCGAGACCATGGTCTGGCTCGGCACGGTCGTCATGGTCGCCTCGATGGTCCTCGCCTTCCTGATCAGCGGGCGCTTCGCGGTCGTCCCGATGGAGAGGATGCTGGAGCGGGAACTCGCCGCCGGGTCCCGGACGGACGGCTGAACGGCCCCCTCTACAGCCCTCTCCACGACACCCCTCCGAAGAGCTGAGCAAAATTCACCTTCGGCTTGATCTACCCACCGGTAAGCCGGGGCCCTACGCTCGCCGCCATGACAGATGTGCTGCGGCGCGGTAGGGCCTCTTTGGCGTTCAGCTTTTTCGCTCAGGGTGCCGCCTTCGCGCTGCTCGTGACGCGTATCCCGGCCATCCAGGACCGCTACGGGATCTCCGACGCCCTGCTGCCGGCGTTCCTGGCGGCCGTTCCGATCCTCGCCGGGGTGGGCAGCGTCACCACCGAGCACCTGGTCAAGCGCATACGCCCCAGCCGCATCCTGCGGTGGTCGCAGCCGGTCGTGCTGCTGGCCCTGCTCGGTGTCGGCGCCGGTGACCAGCTCGTCGAGGTGGCGGTCGCCCTGGCCGCCTTCGGCCTCGCGGTCGGCGGTCTCGACGCCTCGATGAACATGCTCGGGGTGAGTCTCCAGCGGTCGTACGGCCGCAGCATCATGCTCGGTTTCCATGCCACGTACAGCCTGGGCGGGATCGTGGGCGCCTCGCTCGCGTGGGTCGGGGCGCACTGGCATCTGCCGCTCTTCGTGTCGTATCTGCCGGTCGTGCTGGTCCTGCTGCCGCTAGCTCTGGTGGGGAGCCGGTGGTACGTCGACGGCGGCGCGGCCGCGGACGGCACGGAAGGCGCGGAGGACGGGGCGGCCGGTGCCGGTGCCGGTCCTCTCGTCTTCAAGCTGCTGCTGCCGCTGTGCCTGGTGATGACGTTCGCTTACATCGGGGACTCGACGGTCTCCAACTGGAGCGCGAAGTATCTGCAGGACGTGCTGGGCAGCTCGGAGCAGTTGGCGACCGTTCCGTACAACGTCTACATGGTGATGACGCTGGTCGGGCGGGCCGTCGGGGACTTCGGGGTGCGGCGGTTCGGGGCCGTGGCGGTGGTGCGGCTGGGCGCCGTGGTCGCCGCGCTCGGGTTCGGGGTGGTGGCTGTCGCGCCGGGGGCGTGGGTGGGCATGCTGGGATTCACCCTGCTGGGCCTCGGGCTCTGCGTGATCGTGCCGCAGACCTTCGCGGCGGCCGGGCGGCTGTTCCCGGGGGCGTCGGACACGGCGATCGCGCGGCTGAACATCTTCAACTACGTCGGGTTCCTGATCGGGTCGCCCTTGGTGGGCGCGCTGGGCGACGCCTGGAACTACCGCGGCGCCATGCTCGTACCGATGGTGCTGGTCCTGGCGACCCTCGGGTACGCCCGTTCGTTCGCTCCCGAACCGGACCGATACGGTGACGTGCATGAGCGGCCGCGCACAGCTGATGTGGGACGAGGCAGTAACGGGATATGACTTCGGTCCGGACCATCCGATGGATCCGGTCCGGCTCGCCCTGACCCGGGGACTCGTCGACGCCTTCGGGCTCGACCGGGACCTCGACGTCGTCTCGGCGAAGCCCGCCGGGGAGTCGACCCTTCGGCTGGTGCACCGCGAGGACTATGTGGAGGCGGTCAGGGCCGCGTCCGCCGATCCGGAGTCGGCGGATCCGTCGTACGGTCTCGGGACCATGGACGACCCCGCGTTCGCCGGGATGCACGAGGTGTCCGCGATGATCGCCGGGCAGTCCGTGGGGGCCGCGGAGGCGGTGTGGCGCGGGGACGCGCTGCACGCGGTGAACTTCGCGGGCGGTCTGCACCACGCGATGCCCGGCGGCGCCTCCGGGTTCTGCATCTACAACGACGCAGCGCTGGCGATCGCCCGGCTGCTGGAACTGGGCGCCGAGCGGGTCGCGTACGTCGATGTCGACGTGCACCACGGTGACGGCGTCCAGGCGGCCTTCTGGGAGGACCCGCGGGTCCTGACGATCTCGCTGCACGAGCATCCGCGGACCCTGTTCCCGGGGACCGGGTGGCCCGAGGAGACCGGGGGCGGCGGCGCCGAGGGCTCGGCCGCCAATATCGCGCTGCCGGCCGGGACGGGGGACGCGGGCTGGCTGCGGGCCTTCCACTCCGTGGTGCCCGAGCTGATCGCGGACTTCCGGCCGCAGGTGCTGGTCACCCAGCACGGCGCGGACACCCACTTCGAGGACCCGCTCGCGCACCTCGCCGTCTCGCTCGACGCGCAGCGGGCCGTGCAGGTGGCCTGTCACGACCTGGCGCACGAGTACGCCGACGGGCGCTGGGTCGCGCTGGGGGGTGGCGGGTACGCGGTGGTGGAGGTCGTACCGCGTTCGTGGACGCATCTCGTGGCCCTGGCGGCGGGCCGTCCGATCGAGCCGGAGACGGAGATCCCGGAGAGCTGGCGGCAGGAGGTCTTCGCCCGCACGCGGCAGCCCGCGCCGATGCGGATGACGGACGGGCGGTGGCCGGTGTCCTGGACGGGCTGGGAGTCGGGGTACGACCCGGCGAACCGCCTCGACCAGGCGGTTCTGGCGACCCGCAAGGCCGTGTTCCCGCTGCGCGGGCTGCTGCCGTAGAGCCCGCTGCGGGCGCGCGGGACCGCCCCTCGGGGGCCTTGCCCGGCGCCCGTCTCGGTACCGTCCGCCGGACTCTTAGCCCAACTGTGGGGCATATTCGGCATTTTGGGCATAAGGTCTCGGCGGATGCGTCAGCATCGCTGACGTGTTGAGCACCGGAGCTTTGCGTGCACATCTGCTGGCCGCACGGCTGGCCGGGCCCGTGGCCACCGCGCGCGAGGACAGTCTGCGCAGCTATCGGCTCTTCGCCGCTCGCGACCCCCGTCTGCTGCTCGGACTCGATCCCGAATGGACGTGGCGGCAGCGGGACTTGATCGAGTTGATGGCGGACAAGTGCGGGGTCTCGGCCGATCCCTCGCACACCTCGGGGCATGATGTGATCGACCCGGAGCTGACGCTGGCCGCTCTCGACGCCTTCGCGGAACGGCTCGGCGCGGCCGCCCGTCATCGTCACCCTGTGCTTCTCGGTACGGGTCATCCGCACCGGCTGATCACCTTCTACGCCGCGCTCGCGGACGCTCTGTCGGCGGCGGGATGTACCGTCCTCACCCCCGCGCAGGGTAGCTCTATCGACATAACGACCCGGTTCGGTCTACGCACGTACAACCTCGACTACGTACAAGGTGTCGCGCTGGTGCGCGAACCCGAGACCGGGCCCGCCGGTCGTGCGACCGGCGCACACACCCATTCGCCGCTCCCGGTTCGGACCGTTCTGGCGGCCGCGGCCGAGTCCGGAGGGCCCCTCCCGGAGCTGGTCATCGGAGACCACGGATGGGTCTGCGGAGCAGGTCAGCTGGGGTTCGAGGCCATCGGTCTCGCCGATACGGACGATCCCGCGCTGTTCGTCGGGGAGGCAGAGGGGCGGGTGTCCGTCGTCGTTCCGCTTGATGACGCTGTGCGGTCTGATTACTACCGACCGCTTACTCGCTATGTACTCAATCGAGCGTGTCTGTCACAGTAGGCGGCCGATGGCATCCCCTCTTCCCCACTCGCATCACCCGCCCCTACATTGGGGAGTGAGCACGCAACGACGAAGAGTCACCGGAAGGGGAAGCCGGTGACCGTCGAGTGCGGAAGGTTCAGGTGTGTCATGGCTGCAGGCGAGAGGCCTCTGAACGAGGTTCAGTTCCTTACCGTGGCGGAAGTCGCCTCGGTGATGCGAGTGTCGAAGATGACCGTGTACCGCTTGGTGCACAGCGGTCATCTGCCGGCGATCCGGGTGGGGAGGTCCTTCCGGGTACCGGAGCAAGCGGTTCACGAGTACCTCCGTGAGAGCTATGTGGGGGTGGAGACCGCCTGACGGCGTTCCGGGAGACCGTTCGCGATCTCCCGGAAACACCTCGATTACGACCCTGGCTCTCGGACGGGTAGGCTGGCCCCTCATAGGTCGTGTGGGCCCATGCAGCCCAGCACCGAGTAAAGAGAAGTGAGCGAGGGTAGTCGTGGGCTCTGTTATCAAGAAGCGGCGCAAGCGGATGGCGAAGAAGAAGCACCGCAAGCTGCTCAAGCGCACTCGCGTTCAGCGTCGTAACAAGAAGTAAGCGACGCGCGGAAACGCGTACTGTGGCCTCTCACCAGCAGGTGGGGGGCCACAGGCATATCCGGCCACGAATGGGCCACCCGGGGAAAGGTCGCCCGGAGGGCCTCCGAGGGGCCGGGCGGACGGCCCGGGGCCGACGGGTCGGCAACGGTCCGGCGGGTCGGCGGAGGGGTCACCAGGGGCGGCGGCGGGAGTGCCGGCCGAGGCGCCGACGCGGTGGTGACACACTCGGTTCACACTCGGTCCCGGTGGTACCCGAGGAGAACAACACCGAAAAACCGCTCGGAAGTCGAACATGTTCGGCCACGAGCGTCGTGTCCGGCTGTAGGCCGAATGGCTTGGTCTGGTCGTACGCCCACGGCTGTCGTCACTTCGTGCATCGGGCGGTCATCACAGCGCAACATCGACCCGCTAAGTTGGCCGCACACGGGGAACGCGGCAGGTACGAGCGGAGTTACGTCCAGTTCTGGAAGGAAGGCGCTGATCTTGGGGAAGGTCGTGCTCGTGACCGGGGTGGCCCGACAGCTTGGGGGCCGGTTCGTACGACGGATCCAGCGTGACCCGCAGGTGGACCGGGTGATCGCCGTGGACGCGGTGCCTCCCGAGCATCACATCGGTGGCGCCGACTTCGTACAGGCCGACATCCGGCAGCCCACCATCGCGCGGGTGCTCGCCGAGTACTCCGTCGACACGGTCGTGCACATGGACGTGACGGGCACGGCGCTGGGCTCCGGCAGCCGGACCACGGTCAAGGAGACCAACGTCATCGGCACCATGCAGCTACTGGGCGCCTGCCAGAAGTCCCCGACGGTCAAGCGGCTGGTCGTGAAGTCCAGTACGAACGTCTACGGCTCGGCGCCCCGCGACCCGGCCGTGTTCACCGAGACCACCTCGCCCAAGTCGCTGCCCAGCGGCGGCTTCGCGAAGGACACGGTCGAGGTCGAGGGCTATGTGCGCGGCTTCGCGCGCCGCAGGCCCGACGTCGCCGTGTGCGTGCTGCGTTTCGCCAACATCCTCGGCCCGAGCGCGGACTCGCCGCTCGCCTCGTACTTCTCGCTGCCGGTGCTGCCGACGGTGTTCGGCTACGACCCGCGGCTCCAGTTCGTCCACGAGGGCGACGTCATCGAGGTGCTGCGGCTCGCCTCGCACGAGCCGCAGCGGGGCACGCTCAACAGCGGCACGTTCAACATCGCCGGGGACGGCGTCCTGTTGCTCTCGCAGTGCGCGCGGCGGCTCGGCCGGCCCACGGTCCCGCTGCTGCTGCCGGCCCTGAGCTGGGCCGGTACGGCCGTGCGTACCCTGGGGGTGACGGACTTCTCGCCGGAGCAGCTCCGGCTGCTCACCCACGGCAGGGTGGTCGCGACGGTCCAGATGCGCGAAACCCTGGGCTACCAGCCGAAGTACACGACGGCGGAGACCTTCGCGGACTTCGCCCACAGCAGGGGGCCCGGACTCCTGCCCCCGGAGGCCGTCGCGGGGGTCGTGGACCGGATCGCCGCACTGTCTCTTGCGGGCGGCGGCAATCCCCCGACGCAGAGCGCCAACTGAGGAGCGCATCAACGATGGCGGACGCCAAGGTCATTCCGTTCGACGACGACCGCTCGCGCGGAGCTGCTGTGCAGCGCCCGCCGCGGCGCCGGTCCGCGGGGAGCCGGCGCAAGGGCGAGCCCGTGGTGGTACGCGAGGTCCAGCCCCTGCCGGGACGGACCGTCCCGCAGGATGATGTTCCTGTGACACATGAGGAACAGCCGTCCCGAGGGCCCCAGCAGGGCGGTACGGGCCTGGAGCAGCGCATCGCGGGCGGCCTGGCCTTCCTGCGCCGCCGGCTCACGGGCGACTACGAGATCGACGAGTTCGGGTACGACCAGGAGCTGACCGACCAGGTCCTGATGTCGCTGATCCGGCCGCTGTACGAGAAGTACTTCCGCGTCGAGGTGAAGGGCATCGAGAACATCCCCTCCGAGGGGGGCGCCCTGATCGTCGCCAACCACTCGGGCACCCTTCCGCTGGACGGCCTGATGATGCAGGTCGCCGTCCACGACAACCACCCCGAGAACAGGCACCTGCGCCTGCTCGCCGCCGACCTGGTCTTCATGCTGCCGGTCGTCAACGAGCTGGCACGCAAGGCCGGTCACACCCTGGCCTGTGCGGAGGACGCCGAGCGGCTGCTGGAGCGCGGTGAACTGGTCGGCGTGATGCCGGAGGGGTTCAAGGGCATCGGAAAGCCCTTCAGCGAGCGCTACAAGCTCCAGCGGTTCGGCCGGGGCGGTTTCGTCTCGACGGCGCTGCGCGCGGGCACCCCGATCATTCCGTGCTCGATCGTCGGCGCGGAGGAGATCTACCCGATGATCGGCAACGCGAAGACCCTCGCGCGGCTGCTCGGGTTCCCGTACTTCCCGATCACCCCGACGTTCCCGTGGCTGGGCCCGCTCGGCGCGATCCCGCTGCCCACCAAGTGGACGATCCAGTTCGGCGAGCCGATCCGCACGGACGGCTATCCGCCGGAGGCGGCCGAGGACCCGATGCTGATGTTCAACCTGACCGACCAGGTCAGGGAGCAGATCCAGCACACCCTGTACAAGCTGCTGGTCCAGCGCAGGTCCGTTTTCTTCTGATCATGCAGTTACGGTTCTGCTGATCATGTCCTGATATGCCCGTACGTCGATGGGGGCGCCCTTCCCGAGGAGGGCGCCCCCATCGACGTACCGCGGTGGCCTGGTCAGTCGCTGTTCTCGGTGTCGATCCCGAGGCCCGGCAGGAGGCCGGGCAGCAGGGGCGGCAGTGTGACGTCGGGTTTGCTCGTGGCGCTGCTCCCGCTGCTGGACGGCGAGGAACTGGTGTCGTCCTTCGGCGGGTCGAGGAGACCGCCGGTGTTGCCACCGAGCAGGCCTTCGCCGCTGCTGCCCGAGCTGGAGGGCTTCGGCTTGCCGCTGCTCGCGCCGCTGTGGCTCCCGCTCGCGGAGCCGCTGGTGGCGCTGGGCTCCGGTGAGTCCGTGCCCGGGGAACCGGTGGACTCCTCGCTCCGGCCCCGGTGACGGCCGGTGCCCTCGGGGGCCGGCGTCCTCGGCAGCAGTGAGCGCAGCGGATCGACCTCTTGGTCTATGGCCTCGAACACGGACGAGACCTGGTCACTGACGTCACCGAGCTGCACGGGCAGCCGGTCGCGCAGTGTGCCCCAGGCCTCGCGGTGCGACTGGGCGAAGGCGGACAGGGCCTGGATGGGGCCCAGTGAGCCGTCCCGTTCGTACGCCTCGTGCAGCAGCCGGTGGCCCTCGGAGGCGTCGTGCTGCATACCGGACAGGGCGCGGCGGACCTCGCCCAGGGACTCGTGGTCGAGGTGTCCCGAGCGGCCCCGCTCCATCAGTCGGCGGGCCTCGCTCATGCGGGTCGAGGCCTGGTCGAGATAGAGCTCGCCCCGGTCACTGTCGCCGTGCGCGAGATCGAGCTTGATGTCCTCCATGCCGCGCTTGAGCCCGTAGAGCGAGTCGCCGGGCAGGGCGTCGGTGCTCGCGGCGGCGACACCGCCGAAGGCGCCGGCGGCCACGCCGACGGTGAGCCCGCCCGCTGCGAGCCCCTTGGACAGCCGGGACCGGGGCCGCAGCTTCCCCAGTCCGGTCGCCCGGTGCGTGCCCTTGGCCCGGGACCGCTGCTCGGGCAGAGCACGGTCCGGACCCTCGCCTCCGGCGGCGGTGCCTTCCAGCAGCATGGCCTCCATCGCGGCGACGAGCTGGGCTCGCTGCACGATCTTGACCTCGGGGTCCAGCTCCGGTTTGGGCAGCTCGCCGAGACCGGTGGCGAGGGCCAACAGCAGCCCTTGCCCGGTCTGTTCCGCAGCAGCCCGGGACGGTGCCGACCCATCGGGCTGCTCGGCCGCCGTGCCCTGGTCGAACTCCTCCAGGGCCTGGGCGAAGGCGTCCGCCCGCCGGTGGGCCGATACGTTCGCGATCACTGGCGGCACCTCCTCTCGTCATGACGGTCGACTCCCCAGGGGGTCCTGAGGGTTGCACCCCCTGGCCGTATCCACGCGATCGGGTGATCGGTGATGGCCAAGGCGTGACCACAGGGAGCCTGTATCCCGCACAACGAGCGTCACGGCACTTGGGTTACGGACGACGGATGATCGGACCGCGAAGTCAACAGACTTTTACAGAAGGTGAGTTGGGCGTCGCTGACTGTGCCGGATCATTGCGGGTGGAAGCGGATTCAGCGGACGTCGTCGGGCAGGAGCCGGGCCAGGGTGCGTACGGCCCGGTATTGGAGGGTCTTGATCGCCCCCTCGTTCTTGCCCATCACCCGGGCGGTCTCGGCGACCGAGAGCCCCTGGAGGAAGCGGAGTGTCACGCACTCCTGCTGCTGAGGGTTGAGCCGTCGCACGGCGTCCAGCAGAGCGGCGTTCGAGAGGGACTCCAGGACGGAGTCCTCGGGGGAGCGCTCGACCTCATTGGCGTCGAGCATCTCGCCGGTGGTCACTTCCAGCCGGAAGCGGCTGGACTTGAAATGATCGGCGACCAGGTTCCGGGCGATGGTCACGAGCCAGGCGCCGAAGTCGCGCCCCTGCCAGGTGAAGGTGCCGATCCGTCGCAGCGCCCGCAGGAAGGTCTCGCTGGTGAGGTCCTCGGCGGTCGCCTTACCTCCAACCCGGTAGTAGATGTAGCGGTACACGGTGTCGCTGTACTGGTCGTAGAGCCGTCCGAAGGCGTCGGCCTCGCCGGCCTGGGCGCGCTCCACGAGATCCATCATCCGGGCGCTGTCACTGTCCGCGGCCGGACGGCGTGCGGTGGTGGCCGAGCCTGAGCGGCCCCGCCTGCCGACCGCCGCGTTGCCGTCGGCCAGGGCATAGCAAGGTCCGACGGGCGCGGGGAGGGCGAAGGCGGGGACGGCGTACGCGGTGGGGACGAAGCCGCGCAGACGGTCCAGGACCGTTGCGCGCAGCGTAGCCAGGCCCGAGGCGTCAACCCCGACGTGTGAGTACACGGGACTCCCAGAGGCAGAGCTTCCATCACGTGCAGTGCGGGACCTTTCACCCGTCGTGACGACGGAGGGGTACCGGTTTGCGTCTGAGGAGAATAACGCTTCGTACAGGCAGCGCTACACCCAGTTGCTAAAATCATCGATTACGTCGCTTCTGAGACGAATCGATGCCTGTTCAAGTGCCGCACGGTGACCGCTTGTTGATCAGATCGGTTCATGTTCCGTCTGAGTGCAGAGCGTGTTGTGCCCGCCTGCGGAGGGCGTGACTGAGTCGCCCACGGCGTGGGTAGGACCATGTGATTGCCTCGCGGAGCCGCGCTCCCGTCCCAGGTCCGGACAGGTTTTCGCCCCCTCCGCCCCTACCCGACCCGTACCCGGGGCTCCGCCCCGGACCCCGCTCCTCGAACGCCGGAGCGGCTGAATTTCCCCGGCCGGGGGAAATGGTGGGCCGCCACGATGCGCCCGCGGCCGGGTACGCACGGAAGGGGCCGTGCCGGTACATCAAATGCCCGCAGGCCGGACGGATCATCACCGACGCCCACGTCGCAACGCCGGTGGGATCCGTTCGGATGCGGGCGGATGTACCGGCACGGCCCCGCCCCACCCACCGTCCGGACCGGCGAAGCCCACCGTCCGGACCGACGAAGGCCGGAGCCCGGACCGGCGAAGCCCACCGTCCGGACCGGCGAAGGCCGGAGCCCGGACCGGCGAAGGCCGGAGCCCGGACCCGCGAAGGCCGGAGGTGAACTACCGGCGACGCCGGTGCAGCGCGATCGCGGCGGCCGTGCCGCCGGCCACCGCGCCCACGCCGGCCGCGGCGGGAATCCCGACCTTCGCGGCCTTGCGCGCCGTGCGGTAGTCCCGCAGCCGCCAGTCGAAGTCCCGCGCGTGCTTGCGCAGTTTCGAGTCCGGGTTGATCGCGTACGGGTGCCCGACCAGCGAGAGCATCGGGATGTCGTTGTGCGAGTCGCTGTACGCGGCGCAGCGGGACAGGTCCAGGCTCTCCGCGGCCGCCAGCGCCCGTACAGCCTCCGCCTTCGCCGGACCGTGCAGGGGTTCGCCGACCAGCTTGCCGGTGTAGATCCCGTCCACCGATTCCGCGACCGTGCCCAGGGCGCCCGTGAGGCCGAGCCGCCGGGCGATCACCGTGGCGATCTCCACCGGCGCCGCCGTGACGAGCCACACCTTCTGGCCGGCGTCCAGGTGCGCCTGGGCGAGCGCGCGGGTGCCGGGCCAGATCCGTTCGGCCATGTACTCGTCGTAGATCTCCTCGCCGATCGACATCAGCTCGGAGACCCGGTGGCCCTTCACGATCGACAGCGCGGAGTCGCGCGCCTCCTGCATGTGTTCCGGGTCCTCGACACCGGCGAGCCTGAACCACGCCTGCTGCCAGGCGAACCGTGCGAGGTCGCGGGTCTCGAAGAACTTCCGCTTGTACAGCCCGCGTCCGAAGTGGAAGAGGGCAGCACCTTGCATCACGGTGTTGTCGAGATCGAAGAACGCGGCGGCCCTGTCGTCGCCGAGCACCGGGAAGTCGGGTTCCTCCACGGCGTCCGGAGGCGCCAGTTCTTCCAGTTCCTGCAGTTCCTGCGAGGACTTGCGCGCTGCCTCTGCCGAGGCCTCGCCTGCCAACACGCTCCGCGCGGTGGCGGAGCGCCTACGGGGAGTGAGCCATCCGAGAGCGGCCATGTCGTGAGCATAGCCAGTCTGTTCGGTGCTTCCGGAGTCGAGAGGATTCGGCGCTGTGAACTCTCCGCGACCACGCCGTTAAAGGACCGGCCGATTCGCCCGCGCCGCGGCGCGTCGGCACCGCGCGAGGGCCCGTCGTCGCGTAAAGCGAGGAGCGGTGCCCACCCGGGCGTCCGGGGCGGGAGAATGGCGCATATGAGTCCCATGTTCCGGCGCAGCGACCGCCGTACGGAGAGCAGGGCGCCCGAGGAGCGTCTGGTCACACTGATCAGGAAGCCCGGGTGCCATCTGTGTGATGACGCACAGGTAGTGATCGAGAAGGTGTGTGCCGATCTCGGGGTCCCCTGGGAGGGGAAGGACATCACCGAGGACGAGGAACTGCACCGTGAGTACTGGGAGCAGATCCCGGTCGTGCTGGTGGACGGCGCGCAGCACACGTTCTGGCGCGTGGACGAGGAACGCCTTCGCAAAGCCCTCGCACGGTGAGTTGTGCGTCGGGACGCCCACCGCACCCGTGATGTGTCCCGACTTGTGACCTGACGGAGCAGCCCGGGTGGCCGGGAAAGTCGCCTAGGATCGACGGCGATTGGTCTCGGGGGCGGGATTCGTTGAGGAGAGTGTGCGGTTTTGCCCCCTTCAAGTGCGGAACTAAGCGGTCCGCGCGCCGGTTCCATACGGGCGCGCCGGGCATGCGTGACCCCGGTCACGTTGGCCGGGCAAATCGGACACCGTCTTTGTGCACGCGTTCACAAAGACATAGCCTGCATTCGACGGGGCGGTCTGGGAACGTGTGACCGCCTGCAGCCCCGCTCTACCCGCAGGAGCACCGTGGCAACTGGCCGAACTCACCGACCGGCGACCCGCAGCCGAGGAATTCCCGAGGCCACCGTCGCCCGGCTTCCGCTGTACCTCCGAGCCCTCACCGCACTGTCGGAGCGCTCGGTACCCACGGTCTCATCCGAGGAACTCGCGGCTGCGGCGGGGGTCAACTCCGCGAAGCTGCGCAAGGACTTCTCCTACCTCGGCTCCTACGGGACCCGTGGTGTGGGCTACGACGTCGAGTATCTCGTGTACCAGATCTCCCGCGAACTGGGCCTGACCCAGGACTGGCCGGTCGTGATCGTCGGTATCGGCAACCTCGGTGCGGCACTGGCCAATTACGGAGGGTTCGCCTCCCGCGGATTCCGGGTGGCGGCGCTCATCGACGCCGATCCCGCGATGGCCGGGAAGCCCGTCGCCGGCATCCCCGTCCAGCACACGGACGAGCTGGAAAAGATCATCGACGAGAACGGTGTCTCGATCGGTGTCATCGCCACCCCGGCCGGAGCCGCCCAGCAGGTCTGCGACCGCCTGGTGGCCGCCGGGGTCACCTCCATCCTGAACTTCGCGCCGACCGTCCTGACCGTCCCGGACGGCGTCGACGTGCGCAAGGTCGATCTCTCCATCGAGCTCCAGATCCTCGCCTTCCACGAGCAGCGCAAGGCCGGCGAGGAGGCCGAGGCGCAGGCCGGTGCCGCCGCCCCGGCCGAGCGGGAGAACAATGGCAAAGGGCCCGACGGGGATGTTCCCGCCGTGATGCCGGCATGAGTCTCCTCGTCGTCGGACTGAGCCACCGCAGCGCCCCGGTCAGCATCCTGGAGCGCGCCGCGCTGTCCCCGGACGCCCAGGTCAAGCTGCTCCAGGACACCCTCGCCGCCGAGCCGGCCACCGAGGGCGCGGTGCTCGCCACCTGCAACCGCATCGAGCTGTACGCCGACGTGGACAAGTTCCACGCGGGCGTCGCCGAGCTGTCCACGCTCCTCGCCCAGCACAGCGGGGTCGGCCTGGAAGAGCTCACTCCCCATCTGTACGTGCACTACGAGGACCGGGCCGTCCACCACCTCTTCTCGGTGGCCTGCGGCCTGGACTCGATGGTCGTCGGCGAGGGCCAGATCCTCGGCCAGATCAAGGACGCGCTCGCCACCGCGCAGGAACTGCACACCGCGGGCCGCCTCCTCAACGATCTCTTCCAGCAGGCACTGCGGGTCGGCAAGCGCGCCCACTCCGAGACCGGTATCGACCGCGCCGGACAGTCCCTGGTCACCTTCGGCCTGGAGCAACTGTCCGCCGGGCGGGCCGTCGAGGCCTGGGCCAAGGGCAAGAAGGCCCTCGTCATCGGCGCGGGCTCGATGTCCTCGCTGGCCGCCGCGACGCTCGCGCGTGTCGGCGTCGGCGAGATCGTGATCGCCAACCGCACCCCCGACCGCGCCGAGCGCCTCGCCGAGATCCTCAACGGCGGCGACGACACGGACGTGCTGGCCCGCGCGGTACCGATGGCATCGGTGCCGGTCGAGCTGACACGTGCCGACATCGCCGTCTCCTGCACCGGAGCGACCGGGATCGTCCTGACGGCCGAGACCGTCGCGGCCTCCGTCGAAGGCCGTACGGGAACACCCGCGGCCCTGCGCGAGACCTCGGCCGGACCGGCCGGTCACCTCGCGCCCGCCGGCGCCGAGGACGCCTGCCCGCTGGACCTGTCCGCCGTGCAGGGCGCCACCGGCTTCTCCGTCATGGGCGAGGCCGCCGTCGCCGGCATGGACGCCGCCACCCTGGAGCAGCACGCCGCCTGGGTGGACAAGGGCACCGGAACCGTCGAGCGCCGCGACAGCCGTCGTACGCCCGACGAGGACGCCGAGGCCGACGCCGACCTGATCACCGCGCTGGCCGCCACCGTCGCCACGGTCGGCCGCATCCCCGAGCGCCGCCGGCCCGAACCCGTCGTCGAGGCACCCCGCCCCGCGCCGGTGCTCGCGCTGCTCGACCTGGCGATGCCCCGTGACATCGACGCGGCCGTGCACCGGCTGCTCGGTGTGCGGCTCGTCGACCTGGAGACGCTGGCCGGGGCCTCCGCGGACGCGCCGATGGCCGCCGACGTGGACCAGGTGCGCCGGATCGTCTCCGACGAGGTGGCCGCGTTCGGCGCCGCCCAGCGGGCCGCGCACATCACCCCCACCGTCGTGGCGCTGCGCGCCATGGCCGCCGACGTCGTCGCGAACGAGATCGCCCGGCTGGACGGACGGATGCCGGACCTCGACGACAAGCAGCGCGGCGAGATCACCCAGACCGTGCGGCGCGTCGTCGACAAGCTGCTGCACGCGCCGACCGTACGGGTCAAGCAACTCGCCGCCGAGCCCGGCGGTGCCGGGTACGCGGACGCGCTGCGGACCCTGTTCGACCTGGACCCGGAGACGGTCGCCGCCGTCTCGCGGGCCGAGAACAACACCGAGAACGCCAAGAACCGAGGGCGAGCATGAGTGAGCAGGCTTTGAGGCTCGGGACCAGGCGCAGCAAACTCGCCATGGCCCAGTCCGGGCAGGTGGCGGATGCCGTGAGCAAGGTGACCGGACGGCCCGTCGAGCTCGTTGAGATCACGACGTACGGCGACGTTTCCCGCGAGAACCTCGCGCAGATCGGCGGCACGGGCGTCTTCGTGACCGCGCTGCGGGAGGCATTGTTGCGCGGGGAGGTCGACTTCGCCGTGCACTCCCTCAAGGATCTGCCGACCGCGCAGCCGGAGGGCCTCGCGCTGGCCGCCGTGCCGGTACGCGAGGACGCGCGCGACGTACTCGTCGCCCGCGACGGGCTGACCTTCGAGGAGCTGCCGGACGGCGCCCGCGTCGGCACCGGCTCGCCGCGCCGTATGGCCCAGCTGAACGCGTACGCGCGCAACCACGGCATGACGATCGAGACGGTCGCCATCCGGGGGAACGTCGACACCCGCATCGGGTACGTCCACGCCGGGGAGCTCGACGCCGTCGTGCTCGCCGCCGCCGGACTCAACCGGATCGGCCGGATCGACGAGGTCACCGACTTCCTGTCGGTCGACACCGTTTTGCCCGCCCCCGGCCAGGGGGCACTGGCGATCGAGTGTGCCGCGTCCAACGCGGACCTCGTCGCCGCGCTCGGAGAGCTCGACGACCCGTTCACCCGGGCCGCCGTGACCGCCGAGCGATCCCTGCTTGCCGCCCTGGAGGCCGGTTGCAGCGCACCTGTGGGTGCGTTCGCCGACCTTCTGGCCGACGGGCAGGTTGTCAAGGAGATGCGCCTGCGCGGCGTCGTCGGTACGACCGACGGCTCGACGCTGGTGCAGCTGTCCACCACCGGTCCCGTGCCCGAGACACATGACCAAGCGATGACGCTCGGCCGTGAACTCGCCGCCGAGATGCTTGCCAAGGGCGCGGCCGGTCTGATGGGGGAGCGAGCACTGTGAGCCCCACCAACTTTCCCGCCGGTCCGGTCCACGGGCACGTCACCTTCCTGGGTGCCGGACCCGGAGATCCAGGGCTGCTGACACTGCGCGCCGTGGAGGCGCTGGCGAACGCGGACGTCCTCGTCGCCGAGCACGAGGTGCTCGACGTGGTGCGCGTTCACGCCAGACAAGGCGTCGCCGTCCTGAACACGGATCCGGGCACTTCGCCGGTTCCGTACCAGAGCACAGGCACGCCTCAGCTGACGGTTGTTGACAGCACGTCAACAACCGTTGGTGACCCCGCGTCGAGGGACGCTGCCAATCTTGTCATGACGGCCGCGCGGGGCGGCAAGCGGGTCGTGCGTGCCGTGTCCGGTGACCCCGGGCTCGACACGTACGCGGCCGAGGAGATGCTGGCCTGCGCCGCCGCGGGCGTTCCGTTCGAGGTGGTGCCCGGTATCGCGGCCGCCGTCGGTGTGCCCGCCTATGCGGGTGTGCCGCTGCGGGACGCGCAGGGTGCGGACGTACGGTTCGTCGACGCGCGGACCGCCTCGAACCGCTGCTGGACCGAGGTCGGCGCCTCCGACGGCACCGTCGTGGTGTCGGCGACGCTCGACTCCGTGGCCGCGGCCGCGGGCGAGCTGGTGGCCTCCGGCCGCAAGCCCGACACCCCGATGTCGGTGACGATCGCCGGTACGACGACCCGCCAGCGCACCTGGTCGGCCACGCTCGGCACGATCGCGCAGACGCTGAAGCAGGCGAAGGTGCTGCCGTCCCCGGACGGTGGCCGCCCGGTGATAGCCGTGGTCGGTGAGCGTTCCTCCGCCGCCCAGCGCGACCAGTTGTCGTGGTTCGAGTCCAAGCCGCTGTTCGGCTGGAAGGTGCTCGTGCCGCGTACGAAGGAGCAGGCGGCGTCGCTCTCCGACCAGCTTCGGTCGTACGGGGCCGTGCCGTACGAGGTGCCGACGATCGCCGTCGAGCCTCCGCGCACGCCCCAGCAGATGGAGCGCGCGGTCAAGGGTCTGGTGACGGGCCGCTACGAGTGGATCGCCTTCACCTCGGTGAACGCGGTCAAGGCCGTGCGGGAGAAGTTCGAGGAGTACGGGCTCGACGCCCGTGCCTTCGCGGGCATCAAGGTCGCGGCGGTCGGCGAGTCGACCGCGAAGGCGCTCATCGCCTTCGGCGTGAAGCCGGACCTGGTGCCGAGCGGCGAGCAGTCGGCCGCGGGCCTCCTGGACGACTGGCCTCCGTACGACCCGGTCTTCGACCCGATCGACCGTGTCTTCCTGCCCCGGGCCGACATCGCCACGGAGACCCTCGTCGCCGGGCTCATCGAGCTGGGCTGGGAGGTCGACGACGTCACGGCGTACCGCACCGTGCGCGCGTCGCCGCCGCCGGCGGACACCCGCGAGGCGATCAAGGGCGGCGGCTTCGACGCGGTGCTCTTCACCTCGTCGTCCACGGTCCGCAACCTGGTCGGCATCGCGGGCAAGCCGCACAACGTGACGGTGATCGCCTGTATCGGCCCCGCGACGGCCAAGACGGCCGAGGAGCACGGGCTGCGGGTCGACGTGATGGCTCCGGAACCTTCCGTGCACAAGCTGGCGGAGGCCCTGGCGGACTTCGGTCTGCGCCGCCGCGCCGCCGCGCTGGACGCCGGGGACCCGGTCACCCGGCCGAGCGAGCGGCGTCCGGGATCGCGCAGGCGCCGGACCACCTGAAACAGGTGAGCACGCCCCGCCGCCTCCTACGGGAGACGGCGGGGCGTTCTTCGTCGTACGCCCGGTCAGACGGACGGCAGGAAGGCCGCCCAGGCGGTCGGGGTGAGGGCGAGGCGGGGGCCGGCGGGGTTCTTCGAGTCACGGATGAGGATGCGGACGTGGGCCGCGGCCACCTCGACGCAGTCGGGACCATCAGCCGTGCTGTAGCTGCTCTTCCTCCAGGCCACTTCGACGCAGTCGGGGCCGTCAGGAGTGCTGTAGCTGCTCTTTATCCACTCCAGAGCCGGTCCGTTTTCCTGTGCAGGTTTGCGGGTCATGTCTCCCAGCACCGTTTCGATGAAGGCCACTGAATCCCGAGGGGCGAGAGCCTGTGCCCGGATGATTCCATAGCGAATGTCCAGGATCTGAACCTCCCGGCGGGGCGCCCGCCTTGCTCGACTGCTCGCCGCCGAGCAACTGCACGCCTGGGGGCTGCCGTTGGACCCGGCCCGGCTCGTCGTCGCCGAACTCGCCGCGAACGCAGTCCTGCACGGCCGCGTCCCCGGCCGGAGTTTCCGTCTCACGCTGTCCGTCCTCGCTCCCCGGACGCTGCGCGTGGAGGTCGCCGACGCCAGGGGCGAACGGTGGCCCACTCGGGTGAGGGCCACCGCCGGAGGTCCGGCCGAGTCCGGCTACGGGCTGCTGCTCGTCGGGGAGTTCGCGGACCGCTGGGGTGTGCGGCAGGGGCCGGTGCCGTGCAAGGCAGTGTGGGCGGAACTCGATCTCGGGCCTGGCCGGTGACGCCCGAACCGGAGCCCGGTGAGGGGTACTTCGGTGGCGGGTGCTTCGGGGCGGCGGACGGTAAAAGACCTAAGAACCCGGGGGAAAAACCGACCAACCAACCAAACCCGGCTCATGTCACACGGGCGGGTGAATCGGGCCGGTGCGGGTGGCGCGCGGCCGGTCCGGACGTGCACGCTCACCGCAGGCAACGTCCACAACTCCACGTCCCCACACATGCTTCGGCCCCCGCCGGGACGGCAATCCCAGTGCGAGGGCCTGACCAACGAGGAAGTAGACCTCTTCCCCATGGCTGTCACCAAGCTTATCGATGCCCTGCTCCCGAGTCAGGGAGTACGGCGCAACGACACCCGCTCCGGTGTCACGCACGTACGTGAGTACCAGCCCGACCGGTACACGATCGTCGGCAACCATCTCGCCCAGCACCGAGGCCTCTCCGCGACCGCGATCGGGATCGCCGTGCACATCCTGTCGCTGCCCGAGGGCGCGAGGGTCGACATCCGCAGCCTCGCCGAGCGCTTCCCCGAGGGGCGCGCCCGAATCGGCTGCGCGCTGCGGGAGTTGGAGGCGCGCGGCTATGTCGAGCGGGTCCGGGAACGGCTCCCCTCCGGGCAGGTGGTCACGCGTACGTACGCCTACCACGCCCCCTCGCTCACCCGCGCCCGGCGGGAGGGAGAGCCGGAAACGGCCGTCGCCCCGGCAGCCTCGGCGCCGCAGGCATCCCCGAGGATCACGGCTGCGTCGGCCCCGGGCCTCGCCGTTCTGGACCTCACCCCTTCCGGCGGTTCGCCCTTCGAGGCCGTGTCCGAGCCGGTCGTTGCAGCCGAGGTCGCACACGTCGGCGGATCTGTCGCCGAGGCGGAGCGGACCACCGAGGCCGAGCCCCCCGAGACGACCGCCGCCCCCGCCGAGTCGGTGCCGCTCCGCGCCGCGGCCGAAGCGCTGCTCGCCGGGCTGCGTCGGACCGACATCCGGCTGACGCTGTCCGGGCGGGAGGTGCGGCGGCTGGCTCCCCTGGTCGTCGCCTGGTTCGAGAACGGTCTCGGCAGAGCGTCGGTGATCCACGCCCTGACCGACGGCCTTCCCCTCCATGTGCGGCACCCGGCCGGTTTCCTCCGCAAGCGCCTGCTGGACCTGCTTCCACCGGCGCTGCCGTCCCCTCCGGAGGCCGGTGGGGGCGGGCCGCTCCTGAATCAGCAGCCGCCCCGTTCATCCGCCATGCCGGACTGCGAAGGCGGCTGCGAGAGGCCCTTCAGGGCACCGTTCCGAGGAGCGTGGTGCCGTGACTGCCGTGCCGCCCGGCCCGGCGAAGCTCCCGTGGCTCCCGTGACCGTGCCGGCCCTCGTCTGAGCTCCCTGAGAGGAAATGGCTCCGTGATGAAGACAGGACACCGGGTTGCGACCGGCCGCCAAGGGAACGCCCTCTTCCGAAGCGGCAACTCATGTTCAGCCGCCCGGCTCGTACGGCCTTCCTATACTTGCCGCATGGACCAGGAGCTGGAGCGCGCCGCCCTCGTCGCCCTGCTGCGGCGCGGCGATCGCTCTTGGCCTGACCTCACGGATCAGATCGAGACTGTCGGCAGCGCCCTCGAAGTGCTGGAGAACGCGCTGGACGCCTCGGGGCAGGGCGCACTCTTCGACACTGGTCCGTCGGCGAATCTGGACGAGGTCGCAGCCGAGATCGCTGCCTGGGAGCGCGAGGGCATGCGGCTGGTCACGATCCTCGACGAGGACTACCCCCTCTATCTCAGACTGGTACACCAGCGTCCGCCGTTCCTGTTCCTGCGCGGTAATTCTGCCGAAGCGGACCTGCGGGTCGCTGTGGTCGGAACCCGTACCCCCAGCCCCGAGGGTGTCGCCCACGCTCGTGCGATCGCGGGTGGCCTTGCCGAGCGTGGCGTCACCGTGGTGAGTGGTCTTGCCGCCGGAATCGACACCGCCGCCCACGGGTCCGCTCTCGCGGTGGACGGGCGTACCGTCGCCGTCATCGGCACCGGCCTGCGTCACGCCTACCCCGCGCAGAACGCACGGCTTCAGCAGGAGATCGCCGAGCGTGGACTGCTGATCTCCCAGTTCTGGCCGGACACACCCCCGTCCAAGACGTCCTTCCCGATGCGGAACGCGGTGATGAGCGGCTACAGCCTGGCCACCGTCGTCATCGAGGCGGCCTACCGCAGTGGCGCCCGAATGCAGGCCCGCCTCGCGCTGGAACACGGTCGTCGGGTCTTCCTCATGCGTTCCCTCCTGACCCACGAATGGGCGAGGGAGTACGCGGCACGACCCAATACCACCGTCATCGACGGTCCCGAGGACGTATTCCGTCGACTGGACTCCCTCGTCCCGGTCACGGGCGAGCTGACCTGGACATAGGGGCGCTGCCTGGATGGCGACCGTCGTCGGACTGTCGGACCGTTATGCCAACTTCCTCATTCATCCGCTGCCGCCCGGCCCAGGTGTGTGCCAGATCTGCCGGGGCCCGGCCGGAGTCGGATATCCGACCTGCTGGCGGTGCAACCAGGCGGGCACGGTGCTCGGGGTGGGCGTCGCCGACACCGTGGTCCCGATCAGCTTGGCCTTGAAGGGGGAGCAGTACGCCAACGAACTCTGGCGCTACAAAAACGCTCCGGGCGCCCAACAGCGGTACTTCCGTACGGGACTCGCGGCTGTTCTGTGGCGCTTCCTCTCCCGGCACGAACGCTGTATCGCCCATCAATGCCGGGTCCCTGGCTTCGACACCGTCACGACAGTGCCCAGCACGAGCGACCGAGCGGATCATCCCCTGCGCGACATGGCCGCAGACATGGTCGGTGTCACGCGCGAGCGCTACCGCGACCTTCTCGTACCGGCACCGAAGGCCGCTGCTCTCGGCCGCGAGGTATCGCTCGCGCGTTACGCTTCGTCAGCGCTGTGGGGTGAGAACGTGCTGCTGATCGACGACACCTGGGTCACCGGAAACCATGCACAGTCCGCTGCCGCCGCGCTCAGAGCAGCCGGCGCCGGGAGCGTCGCCGTCGTGGTCCTGGGGCGTCATCTCAACAAGAGCTACGGAGACACGGCCGCCCACATCGAGCAGGCGCGGCTTCGGCGATTCGCCTGGGATGTCTGCACGCCACGGCCTTGGAGCCATGACTGACGTGCCCCGAACGCCCGACCGCCTTCCCGCCCCGGAGGCCCCTCGGGCTCCGACGCCGAGTCGGTAAAGGTGCCCCCGTGACGGGCGTAGCGTAGACGGTATGACGAAGTACGGATCCTTTCCCGGTACGCGTCCGCGGCGGCTGCGTACGACGCCCGCCATGCGCCGGATGGTCGCCGAGACCCGGCTGCACCCGGCCGACTTCATCCTCCCGGCGTTCGTCCGCGAGGGTGTGAGCGAGCCGGTGCCGATCTCCTCGATGCCCGGGGTCGTGCAGCACACGCGGGACAGCCTGAAGAAGGCGGCCGTGGAGGCGCTGGAGGCCGGGGTCTCCGGGATCATGCTGTTCGGGGTTCCCGAGGAGGCGAAGAAGGACGCCGTCGGGACGCCCGGCACCGACCCGGACGGGATTCTGCAGGTCGCCCTGCGCGACGTCCGCGCCGAGGTCGGCGACGAACTGCTCGTCATGTCCGACCTGTGCCTCGACGAGACCACCGACCACGGGCACTGCGGTGTGCTCGACGACCAGGGGCGGGTCGACAACGACGCGACCCTGGAGCGGTACGCCGAGATGGCCCAGGTGCAGGCCGACGCGGGCGCCCATGTCGTGGGCCCCAGCGGGATGATGGACGGGCAGATCGGTGTCATCCGTGACGCCCTCGACCAGATCGGCCGCGAGGACGTGGCCGTCCTGGCGTACACGGCCAAGTACTCCTCCGCCTTCTACGGCCCCTTCCGGGAGGCCGTCGGCTCCTCGCTGAAGGGCGACCGCAAGACGTACCAGCAGGACCCGGCGAACGCCCGGGAGTCCCTGCGGGAGCTGGCGCTGGACCTGGAGGAGGGCGCCGACATGGTGATGGTGAAGCCCGCGGGCCCCTACCTCGACATCCTCGCCCGGGTCGCCGACGCGGTGGACGTGCCGGTCGCCGCCTACCAGATCTCCGGTGAGTACTCGATGATCGAGGCCGCCGCCGAGAAGGGCTGGATCGACCGGGACAAGGCGATCCTGGAGACCCTGACCGGCATCAAGCGGGCCGGCGCCCAGAACATCCTCACGTACTGGGCGACCGAGGTCGCCCGCAACCTCCGCTAGCGCCCGGCCCGGAGGAACCGTCGGCACCGGTCCCGGTCCCGGCGCCCGTGCCGGTCCCGGCAGCCGGCCGGGGTGGTGACTCGGACCGGCTGCCGGGGGTGCGCCGACCGGGCCGGTCAGCGCAGGAAGCGGTCGACGGCCACGCGCCCCCGTCCGCGGCGAGGTCCGCGTACGCGTCGCGCTCAGTACGCGAGCGCCGCGTCCAGGTCCTGCTGCCAGTACGTCACCGTGAGCTTGTCGTCCACGTAGACGCCCTTCGCGGGCAGGGCCGGGGTCGCGCCGCGGCCCTTGCCGAAGCCGATCTCCAGGGTCTTGGCCGTGTAGCCGTTGCCCCCGCTGCCGTCGGCGGCCGAGAGCAGCACGCCCGCGTAGCCGGACTCGCCGGGAGCGAGGGTCACGACCGCCTGCGGGTGGGTCTGCTCCGCGACCGGCGGGACGGACTGGGCCTCGCCGAAGCGGGCGATCGGATAGCCCGTCAGGTCGCAGTTCCGCGTACCGGTGTTGGTGACGGTGAGCAGCAGGTGGTTGAGCGGACGGGACACCGCGGTCGCGGTGGTCTTCGTCGTGGAACCGTCGCAGGCGACGTTCCTGGTGCCGGTCTGCCCGGTGGAGCCGGTCTTGGAGCCGGTGCCGTTCTTCTTGCCGGAGCCCTGCGTGGAGGCGGCGGCGGTGGACGTGCCCTTCGAGCCGCCCGTCGAACTGCCCGTCGAGCCCGTGGTGCCGCTGCCCGCGGGCTTCGCCGTCGTGCCCGCGTCGGTCGCCGGTGCGGTCGGCCGCGCCGAGGACACGGAGGTGTCGGACGGACCCTCGCCGCGTACGCCGTTGCCGTCGTTGCACGCCGTGAGGGTGAGCGCGGCGAGTGCGAGCGTCGTGGCGGCGAGGAAGCGGGTGCGGGCGGTCCGGGTGGTGCGGGCGGTGCGTGCGGACATGAGTGATCCCCCTGGGATGTCGCTGGTGGGTCGGCCGCTCGACCGGACGGCGGGAGCGGCGTGCTTGGATGACCGAAGCTTGTGCGGTGTTGCGTCCCGGCCGCCACCATCGCCGGGGTGTTCGGGACGCCGGAACGTTCGCACAGGGTCTGAGCTGGGAAAACAGTGTCGCCCTGGAACGCGTTCCGGGACACGGGGGATGGAGGAACGGTGGTGGGGGACGAGTTCGCGGCGCTCATGCGGGAGTTGAAGGCCCGGTCCGGGCTCAGCTACGGGGTGCTCGCCAAACGGCTGCACGTGAGTACGTCCACGTTGCACCGGTACGTCAACGGGGATGCCGTACCGACGGATTACGCCCCCGTGGAGCGTCTCGCGCGCGTGTGCCGGGCGACTCCGGAGGAGCTGATCGAACTGCACCGGAGCTGGGTCCTCGCGGACGCGCTGCGGAGGCAGAAGACCCCGGTCGCGGGGCCCCGGCCGGACACGGCCACGGGGGCGGACGCCGCCCCGGGTGACGGGGCGGCGGCCGGGAGCCCGACGGGTTCCGTGCCGGGGGAGGGGCAGTTGCAGAGGGCCGTGATTCCGGCCCCGGCACCAGCAACGGCCCCGGCACCCGCAACGGCCCCCGCAACGGCCGCGGATTCGACCTCGGATTCGGTCCCGGCCGGGGATCCGGACCCGACCCCGTCTCCCGCTTCGGCCCCGGACCCGGAATCGGTGTCCGTACCTGAGTTGGAGCCGGAGCCTGCGCGACTGCCGCAGTCCGAGTCCGAGTCCGAGTCGGTGCCGGTTTCGGAATCCGTCTCGGCGCGGGAGCCGGTGAAGCGGAGCCGACGGACTCTGCTGCTCGCCGGTGCCGTCGCCGTCGTGGTGACCGCGATCGTGTCCACCACGCTGGCCCTGCACTTCGGGTCCGGCGGAGGGGACGACTCCAAGGGGGAGGCCGTGGCCCTCGGTATCCAGAACTCCGCAGGCACGCGGGGCGCCGAGGCGACGGCCGGTGCCCACCACGGGTCGGCCTCGGCGTCCGCCTCCCCGGGCGGCGGACCCAAGGTGTCCGTCTCGTCGATCGGCGGACCCGTCCCCCAGAACACCCCGACCGGGCACGGCACTTCAGGCGCGGGCACGGCCGAGGACGGCGCCGGCGCACCGGCCGTCGTGGCCGACGGGTACAAGTGGGACGGCCCGTGCGGCCAGCACTACTTGGTGAACCGGGACGCCGCGCAGGTGCCCCCGCCGCCGCCGAACGAGTCGGACGCGCGGGGCTGGGTCACCGCGCTCGGCGGGGTCGCGAGCGGGGATCAGATGGTCGCGCTGACCGTGCAGGGCACGGGCAGGGCGACCGTCGTCCTGGAGGCGCTGCACGTGCGGGTGGTGCAGAAGGGCGTGCCGCTCGCCTGGAACGACTACGCGATGGGCGTGGGCTGCGGCAGCGGGGTGCAGACGAAGGCGTTCAGCGTGGACCTCGACGCGGGGCAGCCCGTGACCGCGCTCAAGAACGGGCAACGGGATTTCCCGTACAAGGTAAGCGAGTCCGACCCCGAGGTCTTCTACGTGGTCGCTGACGCGCGGGCGCACGACGTGAGCTGGTACCTGGAACTCGACTGGTCCAGCGGGACGAAGAGCGGCACGGTACGCGTCGACGACCACGGTAAGGCGTTCCGCACGAGCGGGAACACGGGCAGACCGGCGTACGACCATCCCCTGGGCAGCAGCGAGTGGGAGGTGGCCGCCACCGGGTGATCGGGCACGGTCGACTCCCGCCCGGACTGCCCGTCCGTATACCGGAATTGACGGGTGTGGACGACAGGCGTCGGCCTAGGGTGCGGGCACGAGCCGGCCCCGGCCGGACGGGCCGTCCGCAAGGACAGAAGGACAAGGAGCCGTCACCGTGACCGTCACCGACCGCGCAGCCGCGACCGCCCCCGTGCCCCCGCTCGCCGCGAGGGCCGCCGCGATCGGGGGTTCGCCGGTACGGGACATCCTCGCGGTCACGGCCCGCCCCGAGGTGATCAACTTCGCGGGCGGGCTGCCCGCCCCGGAACTGTTCGACGCGACCGGTATCGCGGCCGCGTACCGCGACGTCCTCGCCGAGGAACCCGAACGGGCCCTTCAGTACTCGACGACCGAGGGCGAACCGTCGCTGCGGGCGGCCCTCGCCGGGCGGACCGGCGCGCGCGGACTGCCGACCGGGCCCGACGACATCCTCGTCACCACCGGCTCGCAACAGGCGCTGTCGCTGCTCGCCACGGCCCTGCTGGAACCGGGCGACACCGTCCTCGTCGAAAGTCCCTGCTATCTGGCGGCACTTCAGGCGTTCGCCTTCGCCGGAGCGCGGGTGCTGGCCGTGCCCGGCGACGACGACGGAATCGACCCCGAGGCGCTCGACGAACTGGTGGCCCGGGAACGCCCGAAGCTGCTCTACACCGTTCCCACGTTCCAGAATCCGACCGGGCGCACCCTGCCGGCCGAGCGCCGGGCCGCCGTCGCCCGCGTCGCCGCCGCGCGCGGACTGTGGATCGTCGAGGACGACCCGTACGGAGAGCTGCGCTTCGAGGGTGAGCGGGTCCCGTGGATCGCCTCCCACGAGGGCGCCGGGGACCGGACCGTGCTGCTCGGTTCCTTCTCCAAGGTGATGGCACCCGGCATGCGGCTGGGCTGGCTGCGGGCGCCCGCGGCACTGCGGCGCGCGTGCGCCGTCGCCAAGCAGGCCGCCGATCTGCACACCCCGACCGTCAACCAGCTCGCCGCCGCCCGCTATCTGGCCGACCGCGACCTGGACTCCCACGTGGCCCAGGTCGCGGCCGTCTACCGCGAACGCCGGGACGCCATGCTCGCGGGCATCGGCGGCGCCCTCCCGGACGGGTCGACCTGGACCCGTCCGGAAGGCGGCATGTTCCTCTGGGCGCGACTGCCGGAGGGGTACGACACCACGGCCCTGCTCCGCCCGGTGGTGGACCAGGGCGTGGCCTACGTGCCCGGCGCGCCCTTCTACGCGGGCACACCGGAGACGTCGACCCTGCGCCTGTGCTTCGTCACCCAGACGCCGGAGGAGATCGCCGAGGGGCTGCGGAGGCTGGGGAAGGGGTTGGGGAAGTAGCGGACGGGGTCGGGGTCGCGGAGGTGGGCGACGGGGACGGGGAGGCAGGAGACGGGGTCGCGGAGCCGGGGGACGTGGATGCGGACGGGGTCGCGTCGCTCGGTGACGGAGACGGAGACGGAGACGGAGACGCGGAGGTTGAGGTGGATGGAGTTGTCCGGACCGTGTCCCGGACGGTCGGCCGCTGGCCGATCCTGTCCACCACTCCTTGCACCACGACGCCTCTGACCTGTGAGAACCCCCCGTTCTTGTCCGAGTGTCCCCGCTCGAATATCCCGAGGTAGGCGTAGGTCTTCGAGTCGAAGAGGAAACCCATCGACGTCTTGGGGTAGGAGATCCCTATGCCGTGCCGGCCGAGCGCGTTCACCCGGTCATGGTCGATCCTGATGGCGGGCATCTTCGAGAGGGCCTCGAACGCGGCGGCCCGCAATCCCGGAGGCAGGACCCGGGGACCCCGCAGGAACATGCACGCTTCAAAGTACGCCCCCATGTCCAGCTGCGGATCCTTCGCAGGGGCCCCGCCGCCCCGGAACCACTTGAGAAGCTCGTCCGGGTCGGTCGGCCACTTCTTCAGCTTCGCGTACTGGAGGGGGATCGACTGCACCTCGTGCTTGCCCAGTGGTGGGTCGTCCTGAATCCTGCCGTTGTAGATGTAGCGGGTGGTCTTGGAGCCGTCCACCGACAACCAGCACTCGTCGACGAGCCGCATCTTGCGCCCGCCCCGGTCGTAGGTCCGATGGGTGATCTCCTTCGAGTACATGTACTGGTCGTCGCGAGGGATCGGCATACCGTTGTCATCCGCACGCGACCGGTCCGCGGCCCTGCGCAGTACCTGGGCGGCGTTGAGCGTGGTCAACCGCGGTCCCCCGGCGCGGACGGCGAGGACGGTCGTGCCGGCCACCGCCGCGGTGCCGGTGGCCGCGATCGCCGCACGGAACAGCAGCCGCCGCGTGAGGGGCGGCTGCAGGTCGAGTGCCTTGCCCCCGGCGCGGGTCTCCTCGCCGATGGCGTTCCGCAGCCGGGCGAAGGCGACGGCGCGCGCCCGGTCGGTCGGCGAGGGCTGGTCGCCCCCGAGGTCGCGTACAAGGGTGAGGTCATCCACGGCGGGGTTCCTCCTGGTCCTCTCGAAAGGCTGTCGGATCCGACCCGCCCAGGGCTTCGCGCAGCTTCTTCCGGGCCCGGTGCAGCCGCGAGCGCACCGTGCCCAGGGGTATGCCCAGGGCCTCGGCGGCCTCCGCGTACTCAAGGTCTCCCCAGGCGACGACCAGCAGGACGTCACGGTGGCGCGCGGGCAGTTTCGCCAGGGCCGCCCAAAGGGCGCCGCGGGTGCTCTCGGCACTGATCCGTGCGGCCACCCGCTCCGCCAGCGGCTCGCCGCCGCCCCCGTCGGCGGGAGCCGCGGAGGCGACTCGCGTCATCGCCCGCAGACGCCGCGACTCGGCCCGCCGGTGGCCGCCGATCAGACGCGTGACGATGCCGTACAGCCAAGGGCGCGCGTGCGGCCTCGACAGGTCGTAACGGCGCCGCCGCTGGAAGGCGATCACGAAGGTCTCGGCCATCAGATCGTCGGCCGCCTCCGTGCCGAGCCGCCTGGCCGCGTACCGGTGGATGTCGTCGGCGTAGCGGTGGAACAGCTCGGCGAACACGTCGGGTTCGTCCCAGGACCGTTCGATCACCGAGGCGTCGGAGTCACCGTCCTCGCCCGCTCCGACACCGCTGTCCGAACCGGCGGCGGCAGCGGCGGTGGGGGGACTGTGGACTCCGACGCTCGGTGAGACGGTCATCGGTCGCCTCTCGGTCGCATGGATCTCCTCGAAGACGGGGGCAGGGTCACCCGTTGTCCGCCGAAGCCCGCTTTCGAGTTCCCGCTTCGGGCCGACGAGTTTTCCGGCGCCCGGACGAAGGTCTCAGTCCCGGCGCCCGGACGAAGGTCTCAGTCCCGGCGGCCGGACGAAGGGCTCAGTCCGGGAGGCCGGTCGAAGGGCTCAGTCCGGGAGGCCGGACGAAGAGGTCAGTCCCACCAGAAGGTCCACAGCCGTTCGTTCAGCACCTCCCGCTCGGCGTACGCGCGCAGGGTCGGGTGGTGGCCCTGGGTGATGTTGTCCGGGCAGAAGGCGAAGTGCTCGGCGGCGACGGCCTCGGCTTCCGCCATGGTCGTCGGCGGCGCCGCGACGGACACCACCAACTGGTCGAAGGTCAGCGCCACCACGCGTATCCCGAAGCGGTCCTCCCAGGAGCGGAGGACGGCGCACAGGCGCGCCACGTCGTTCTCGTGGTTCAGCGGGCCCGTCCAGCCGAGCGCGGCAGGGATGTCCGCGCTGCGGCGCGCCGGAACGAGGGCCAGGCGCGGCTCCTTCAGCCACGAGCCGCGGTCCGCGAGGGCGTCGGAGATCTCCGCCGCGCGGGCTTCCGGATCGGCCTCCAGCGGTGTGGCGGCGGCGAGTCCCGGCCACGTGGGGCCGTACGGCGCGACGGTCGCGTCGTAGGGGTCCGGCTTGCCGAAGAGACTCTCCACGACCTCCCTGCTCGCGTACTCCTTGTCGCCGTCGAGTTCGTCCGCCGCGTACTGCTCCCAGAAGTCGGCCAGCACCTCGTCGGCGTCGTGGTCCCCGGCGTACGACATCTCGTCGGGCATCAACTCCCATTCCTCGGGGCCCTGCTGCGCGCCACCGACGTCCAGGAGTACGGGCAGCAGGCCCGACGCCCGCGCGGGACTCAACGCGGTCCGGTCCCCCGGGGCGGGCCGCTCCTCGGCGTGCCACAGCAGGGGCTCGTGCCACGTCCCGTCATGGGTCGTGTCGATGAGTCTCCCCGCGGGGAGCTGAAGCCCGAGCGTGCGCCCGGTCGGGTCTGCCGCCAGCCGCGGCAGCGGATTGGGAAGAGTCGCCATGCCGGTGACTGTAGGGGCCACCACTGACAACGGGCGGCCCGCTTCCCACCGGGTTCCGGGGAACACGGCCCGGGCCTCCGGCGAGACATGGAGGGGGTGGCGAGGCGTTGTTGTGGTGCGCGTTCACCCGGGAGGCACCGCGGGAGCGCCCCCGGACGGCGAAGAGCCCCGCACCCCGGTGATCCTGGGTGCGGGGCTCTTCACGAAAGCCGTGATCAGAGCCGCTCGGGCGTCCTGATGCCCAGCAGGGCCATGCCCTGGTGCAGCGTGCGGGCCGTCAGGTCGCAGAGGAACAGCCGGTTCTCCGCGACCTCCTGCGCCGGAGCCGGCTTGATGACCGGGCACTGGTCGTAGAACGTCGTGTAGAGCGAGGCCAGTTGGTACAGGTACGCCGCCAGCTTGTGCGGGGCGTACTCGGCGGCGACCTCCTCCAGCGTCTCGCCGAACCGGTCCAGGTGCAGACCCAACGCCCGCTCCGCGGGGGCCAGTTCGAGCTCCGGGTGGGCCAGCGGCGCACGGTCGCCGGCCTTGCCGAAGATCGACCGGATACGGGCGTACGCGTACTGGAGGTACACGGACGTGTCACCGTTCAGCGAGACCATCTGGTCCAGGTCGAACTTGTAGTCCCGCACGGCCGAGGTGGACAGGTCCGCGTACTTCACGGCGCCGATGCCGACGTACCGGCCGTTCTCCTCGATCTCCCGCTCGCTCAGGCCCACCTTCTCGGCCTTCTCCCGCACGACGGCCGTCGCCCGGTCGATCGCCTCGTCGAGGAGGTCGACCAGCCGGACCGTCTCGCCCTCACGCGTCTTGAACGGCTTGCCGTCCTTGCCCAACACCGTGCCGAACGCGAGCTGGTGGGCCTTGACGTCGTCGTTCAGCCAGCCGGCCCTGCGCGCGGTCTCGAAGACCATCTTGAAGTGCAGGGACTGCCGGGCGTCCACCACGTAGATCAGGCTGTCGGCCTTCAGGTTGACGACGCGGTCACGGATCGCGGAGAGGTCGGTCGCCGCGTAGCCGTAGCCGCCGTCCGACTTCTTCACGATGAGCGGCACCGGGTTGCCGTCCGGGCCCTTCACGTCGTCGAAGAACACGCACAGCGCGCCGTCCGAACGGACCGCCACGCCCGACTCCTCCAGGAGCCGGCACGTCTCGTCCAGCATGTCGTTGTAGCCGGACTCGCCCACCACGTCGGCGTCGTGGATCTCCATGTCCAGCTTGTCGAAGACCGAGTAGAAGTAGATCTTCGACTCGTCCACGAACCTCTGCCACATGGCCAGCGTCTCGGGCTCACCCGCCTGGAGGTCCACCACCCGGCGCCGCGCCCGCGTCTTGAACTCCTCGTCGGAGTCGAAGACGGTCCGCGCCGCCTTGTAGAGCCGGTTCAGGTTCGACATGGCCTCCTCGCCGGAGACCTCGCCGCCCTTGTGGTCCAGCTCGTGCGGGTGCTCGATCAGATACTGGATGAGCATGCCGAACTGCGTGCCCCAGTCGCCGATGTGGTGCCGGCGCACGACGGACTCGCCCGTGAACTCCAGGATCTGCACCACCGCGTCACCGATCACCGCGGACCGCAGATGCCCGACGTGCATCTCCTTGGCCACGTTCGGCTGCGCGTAGTCGATCACCGTCGTGCCGGGGTTCGCCGCGAGGGGCACCCCGAGGCGCTCACCGTCCGCGTACCGCTCCGCCAGGTTCGACACGATCGCCCGGTCGGTGATCGTGATGTTCAGGAAGCCGGGCCCGGAGACCTCGATGTCCTGGATCACGTCACCCGACTCGACCCGGGACACGACCTGCGTCGCCAGCTCGCGCGGGTTCGCCTTCGCCTTCTTGGCGAGGGCCAGGATCCCGTTGGCCTGGAAATCGGCCCGGTCGCTTCGGCGCAGCAGCGGGTCAGCGGAACCGGCCTCGGGCAGAGCTGCCGAGAGGGCGTCCGCGAGGCGCTGATGGACGGAAGCGGTGAGGGACGTGACCGAGGCCATGGAGTGGCTGCCGTTTCTGCTCGGGTTCCGGAGACTCTGAATACGGAGACTCTGAGTACAAGGAAAGCCAGTATCCCACGCGGTGAAAAGCCGTTTTCGCGGTTGAGGCCCGAGCTGGGAGAATGGTCGCGTCAGCCGTACCGGCGTATTGAGGAAGAAGGACGTGCGCATCGTGGCTCAGAGCACCGAGACCACCGACTGGGTCTCCCGTTTCGCGGATGAGGTCATCGAGGAGTCGGAGCGTCGGGCCCCGGGCAAACCTGTTGTCGTCGCGTCCGGGCTCTCCCCGTCCGGTCCGATCCACCTCGGCAACCTCCGCGAGGTCATGACCCCGCACCTCGTCGCCGACGAGATCCGCCGCCGCGGGCACACCGTGCGCCACCTGATCTCCTGGGACGACTACGACCGCTACCGCAAGGTTCCGGCCGGCATCCCGGGCGTCGACGAGTCGTGGGCCGAGCACATCGGCAAGCCGCTGACCTCCGTCCCGGCGCCCGTCGGCTCGGCGTACCCGAACTGGTCCGAGCACTTCAAGGCCGCCATGACCGCGGCGCTCGCCGAGCTCGGCGTCGAGTACGACGGGATCAGCCAGACCGAGCAGTACACCGCGGGCACCTACCGCGAGCAGGTCCTGTTCGCGATGAAGCACCGCGGTGACATCGACGCGATCCTCGACCAGTACCGCACCAAGAAGGCCCCCGCCAAGAAGCAGCAGGGCCAGAAGCCGGTCGACGAGGCCGAGCTCGAAGCGGCCGAGGGATCGGGCGCCGCCGCCGAGGACGACGGCAGCTCCGCCTCCGGGTACTACCCGTACAAGCCCTACTGCGGGCAGTGCGAGAAGGACCTGACCACCGTCACGGGCTACGACGACACGACGACGGAGCTGTCCTACACCTGCTCCGCCTGCGGCTTCGCCGAGACCGTCCTGCTCAGCGAGTTCAACCGCGGCAAGCTGGTCTGGAAGGTCGACTGGCCCATGCGCTGGGCCTACGAGGGCGTCGTCTTCGAGCCGAGCGGTGTCGACCACTCCTCCCCGGGATCCTCCTTCCAGGTCGGCGGCCAGATCGTCGGACTCTTCGGCGGCAAGCAGCCCATCGGACCGATGTACGCCTTCGTCGGCATCTCCGGCATGGCCAAGATGTCCAGCAGCAAGGGCGGGGTCCCCACCCCGGCCGACGCGCTCCAGATCATGGAGCCGCAACTGCTGCGCTGGCTGTACGCCCGCCGCCGCCCCAACCAGTCGTTCAAGATCGCCTTCGACCAGGAGATCCAGCGGCTCTACGACGAGTGGGACAAGCTCGCCGGCAAGGTGGCCGAGGGCTCGGTCCTCCCGGCCGACGCCGCCGCGTACACCCGTGCCGTCGGCACCGCCGCCGGGGACCTGCCCAGGACCCCCCGCCCGATGGCGTACCGCACCCTCGCCTCCGTCGCCGACATCACCGCCGGCGCCGAGGACCAGACGCTGCGCATCCTGAGCGAGCTCGACCCCGAGAACCCGCTCGCCTCCCTCGACGAGGTCCGCCCCCGCCTCGACAAGGCCGAGACCTGGATCAACACCCAGGTCCCCGCCGAGGAGCGCACCGTCGTGCGCGGCGAACCCGACGTCGAGCTCCTGAAGTCCCTCGACGACCAGGGCCGCGAGTCGCTGCGCCTGCTCCTCGAAGGACTGGAGGCGAACTGGTCCCTGGACGGCCTCACCCACCTCGTCTACGGAGTTCCCAAGGTCCAGGCGGGCTTCCCCGCCGACGCCACCGCCAAGGAACTCCCCGCCGAGATCAAGGTCGCCCAGCGCACCTTCTTCGCCCGGCTCTACCACCTGCTCGTCGGCCGCGACACCGGGCCGCGCCTGCCCACGCTGCTGCTCGCCGTCGGACAGGACCGGGTGCGCAAGCTGCTCAGCGCGTAACCGCACACCGTTTTACGGAGTACGAGGAAGGGGCCCCCGGTGACTACCGGGGGCCCCTTCCTCGTACAACCTCACGACCTCATACGTCGGCACACTCACGCGGCGGGACATTCACCCGCCGGGACAATCGCGCGCCGACGTGCCCTACGCGATGTGGTCCTCCTCCAGCTCCGTGTTGAAACGGTTCTGGAAGCGGTTCATGTAGCGCCTCAGCTCGCTGTCCGTGAGCGTCACCCCGTAGGTGGCCTCGACGTTGCCGCCGAACTCACCCTTCGTCGGCAGCCCCTGGCCGGGCATTATCGACTGGCGGAACACCTGGTAGAAGCTCTCCTCGCGGGACTTCTCGTCGGCCAGCGGGGACTGCTCCTCGCGCGGGGACGGGATGGGCAGCTGCTCCGGGCCGCCGCCCTCACCCAGCTGGCGCGTGCGGCCGGGTCCCGCCGGGATAGGGAAAGTGCCCGTCTCCTCCGGACCGGGCTCGTACGCCTGCGACTCCTGCTCGGCGTACCACTGCTGGTACTGCTCCTCCTGCGCGAAAGACGGGTCGTAGCCGCCGTCGTACGGGATCTCCTGGGGGTCGGGCGCGGCGAACCACGGGCTCCTGACCGGCTCCTCCGCCTGCCCCGGGTACTGGCCCCGGCGCCGGTCCTCGTACTGCTCCTCGTACGGACCGCCCTGCCGGCCGTACTGGGGCTGCTGCTGACCGGCGGTGCCGTTCGACTCCAGCTCCAGGTGCTCGGGCGCCGGGCCGGTGGCGGCCGGAACGGGCGCCTGGACCGGTGCGGGTGCCGGGGGCAGGAGTGCGGGCTCGATGCCCGCCGCCGCCAGACCTGCCGGGGCCGTCTCCGAGAGGGGTATGCCGTAGCGCGCCAGGCGCAGCGGCATCAGGGACTCCACGGGGGCCTTGCGGCGCCAGGCGCGGCCGAAGCGGGAGTTCAGGCGGGCCTGGTAGACGAGACGTTCCTGCTCCAGCTTGATGACCTGCTCGTAGGAGCGCAGCTCCCACAGCTTCATCCGGCGCCACAGCAGGAACGTGGGGACCGGGGAAAGCAGCCAGCGGGTGAGGCGGACGCCTTCCATGTGCTTGTCGGCGGTGATGTCGGCTATGCGGCCGGTCGCGTGGCGGGCCGCCTCGACGGAGACCACGAACAGGATCGGGATGACGGCGTGCATGCCGACACCCAGCGGGTCCGGCCAGGCCGCCGCGCCGTTGAAGGCGATCGTCGCCACCGTCAGCAGCCACGCCGTCTGGCGCAGCAGGGGGAACGGGATGCGGATCCAGGTCAGCAGCAGGTCCAGAGCGAGCAGGACGCAGATACCCGCGTCGATGCCGATCGGGAACACGTACGAGAAGTTCCCGAAGCCCTTCTTGATCGCCAGCTCACGGACCGCCGCGTACGAACCGGCGAAGCCGATCCCGGCGATGACCAGCGCACCGGCGACGACCACGCCGATGAGAATTTTGTGCATCCGTGTCAGCTGTATGGGCGCGGCCACCTGTACTCCCCTCCCCTTGCTTGTTGTTGCGCGCAACAGAGTGGCACATGTGTGTGGCGTACGGATGCGCGGTATGGGCGGAGCCCGGTCCCCGAGAGGACCGAGCCCCAGTAACTGTCCTTCCGGGGCGGCGAGTTGAGCCCCGGATCCCGATATGACCGGGTCAGCTCCTCTTCGCCGCGGACTGCGACGGCGAGGCGCTGCCGGTGCCGGCCTCGGGATCCGTCCCGGAGCCGGCCTTGGACGCGCTCTTGGCGGCGCTCTTCGACGGTGAGGCCGACGGCGACGCGGAGCGGGACGGCGCCTTCGACGAGGACCCCGGATCCGGCGAGGCCCCCTTCGCCGCACCAGCGTCGCCGTTCGTGGTGGACACCGCCGCCACCGCTTCCTTCGTGGCCTTCTCGGCCGCCTTCAGCAGGCCGGCCGTGTCCGGGGTCTTCTCACCCGCGAGACCGGCACCGTTGTAGTCGACCGTGACGACCACGTTCTCCACGCGCGCCACGATCGTCTGCTGCTTGAAGGCGCCTTCCTTCTTCTTCAGGCCGTACCGTACGGCCGTCGCCTCGGCGCCCGTCCCGGCGACCGGCTCCGACTTGGCGCCCACCGCGCCCGCCACCGACTGCGCGCCCGCCACCTGCTTCTCGAAGTACGTGTGCGCCTGCGAGTTGCCCTCACTCCGCGCGTCCGAGTCGAAACGCAGCAGCGCCACGTTCAGCCAGCGGAACTGGGAGCCCTTCACCCCGTTGTTGTCGAGGCTGCTCCAGTTGCAGTTGCCGCGCTGCGCCGGGTCGTCCAACTTTCCCGACTTGCCCGAATTGGGGGCCTTCGGGACCAGTTCGTCCAGTGTCTTCTTCGACAGCACCGAGCAGGCCTTGGGAAGCGCCGCGTAGCGGGCGGGCTGGACGGCGTCGGCCGAGGCGCTCGCGGACACCGTCGCACCGGGGGCCGCGCTCGCGCTCTGCTGTGCGTCGCCACCGGAGCCGGAGTCCGAGGAACAGCCCGCGGCGACGAGCATCACCGGGACGGCTGCTGCGCTGACAAGGATGCGGGTGAGTCGCGGTTCTCGGCCTACTCGCTGTACTGGTCGGTGCATGGTTCCTTCGCTCGTGGCTCGTGGTACGACCGCACATGGGGCGTGCGGCCGGTCGGGTCCGAGGGGCCACGGTACGCGGTGAGGCATCCGGGCGGTTCCCGTTCGGGGGGTTTGCGCCGGGGCGCCCCAGGGGCCGTCGGGCCGCTAGCCGTTGAGCTTGTCGGCCAGCTTCCGGGCCAGTTTCCACGCCCTGTCCTGCATTTCCTTGCTGTCCGGGGCCTCGGCGGAAGCCGTCGGCTGCTCGGCGTATTCGATCGTCACGATGACGTTCGACGTGCGGAACACCACAGTCACCGTGCGCTGCCGGCCGGTCGACGAGCCGGTGCTCAGCTTGTCGTCGATGAACGCCTGGTCGCCGAGACCGTCCAGGACGCGCGGCTGGAGTTCGGCCGGAGTCTGCGAGGCGGAGGCGGACGGGGCGCCCGGGTCGCCCGAGGCGTCTCCGTTGTCGCCGCCGGCACCGGTGTTGTCGTCTCCCGGAGTGGTGGCGCTGCCGCTCGGACTCGGACTCGGACCGGCCTCGCCGGTGGCGGACGCGGCGGGCGCCGGAAGGTCGGCCGTCGTCTGCTTGGCGCCGTACAGCTCCTCGGCCTTGCTCTCGTCGCTCACCGCGCTGTCGTACGAGACCACGCGCTCGAAGTCGACGAAGAGGTGATCGGTGGCCGAGGCGGAATCCACCTTCCAGTTGCACCCGTCGCGCCGGTCCGTGTCGTACGTGAGCGTGGCGTCGCCCGCGTACTCCTTCTCCTGCTGCGTCTCGTCGGAGGTCTGCCGGATGCCCGGCAGCAGCTCGTCGAGCGTGTCGTGATCGGCCGCGCCGCACGCCTCCGGGAGGGTGCGGTACTTGCCCGGCTGGGCGGCCGGGGCCGTGGTGCCGGTGTCGCCACCCTTGGAGTCCGGAGCCGAACTCCCCACGCCCGTACCGCCCGTGCAGCCCGCCAGCAATGCCGCGAGGAGCACGGCGGCGCCCGAAACGTACGCCTTCCGCTGCACGGTCAGGCTCCTCTCGACGGTCCCGACGGCGCTTCGGCCCGGGTGTCCTGTGGTTATTGGGTTGCCGCACGGGGGCGACCCCTGGAGACAATGTGTATCGCACGCACAGCCGTGGACGCCGGTCCGTTGTCCCATACGTCGACCTAGGCGCCGGTTTTGCGATTTAAGACTTCTGTTGGTTTTCTGGGGATAGAGGACGATATGTCGTACGTAGAGGTGCCGGGGGCGAAGGTTCCCATCCGCATGTGGGCCGACCCGGCCTCGGTCGAGGACGTCGCCCTCCGTCAGCTCCAGAACGTGGCGACCCTGCCGTGGATCAAGGGGCTGGCCGTCATGCCGGACGTCCACTACGGCAAGGGCGCGACGGTCGGCTCGGTCATCGCGATGCGGGACGCGGTGTGCCCGGCCGCGGTCGGTGTCGACATCGGCTGCGGGATGTCCGCGGTCCGCACCTCGCTGACCGCCAACGACCTGCCGGGCGACCTCTCGCGGCTCCGCTCGAAGATCGAGGAGGCGATCCCGGTGGGCCGCGGGATGCACGACTCCCCGGTCACCCCGGACGGCTTCCACGGCCTGGCCACCGCCGGGTGGGACGACTTCTGGGGACGGTTCGACGGGGTGGCCGAAGCGGTCAAGTTCCGTCAGGACCGGGCCATTAAGCAGATGGGAACGCTCGGATCCGGAAATCATTTCGTAGAAGTTTGCACGGATACGACCGGTTCCATCTGGCTGATGCTGCACTCCGGTTCGCGGAACATCGGCAAGGAACTGGCCGAGCACCACATCGGTGTCGCCCAGAAGCTCCCGCACAACCAGGGCCTGGTCGACCGTGACCTCGCCGTCTTCGTCGCGGACACACCCCAGATGGCGGCGTACCGCAACGACCTGTTCTGGGCCCAGGAGTACGCGAAGCACAACCGCACGCTCATGATGGCGCTCCTGAAGGACGTGGTCCGCAAGGAGTTCAGGAAGGCGAAGCCGACCTTCGAGCCGGAGGTCAGCTGCCATCACAACTACGTCAACATCGAGCGCTACGACGGAATGGACCTGCTCGTCACGCGCAAGGGCGCCATCAGCGCGCGGGCCGGGGAGTTCGGCATCATCCCGGGCTCGATGGGGACCGGGTCGTACATCGTGAAGGGCCTCGGCAACGAGATGTCCTTCAACTCGGCCTCGCACGGCGCGGGTCGGCGCATGAGCCGCAACGCGGCGAAGCGGCGTTTCTCGACGAAGGACCTGGAGGACCAGACGCGGGGCGTGGAGTGCCGCAAGGACTCCGGCGTCGTGGACGAGATCCCGGGCGCCTACAAGCCGATCGAGCAGGTCATCGAGCAGCAGCGTGACCTCGTGGAGGTCGTGGCGAAGCTGAAGCAGGTCGTCTGCGTGAAGGGCTGACGCGCGCGAGGTCCTGAACCGCCCGAAGGGTCCGAGCCGTTGACGGCTCGGACCCTTTCGCGTGGGTGCCGACGAGCGCTGCGCGGAACCGCCCGCCGCCCGGTGCGGTCACTTCGCGTGCAGGACCGCGTAGATCATGACGAAGGCCACGATGTGGATGCCGAAGAGGAAGTAGGCGAGGTAGTACCAGACGTACCGTTCGCGCTTCTTCTCCAGGGCGAGGCGGGCCTGTTCGCCGTCCGGGGGCGTCGGCCGCTCCGGGGGTGACGCCGGATCGGGTGTCACAGCTCTCGGTGGATCTTCGTGTTCGACGCCTGGGCGCGGGGGCGGACGACGAGGAGGTCGATGTTCACGTGGCTGGGGCGGGTGACGGCCCAGGTGATGGTCTCGGCGACGTCGTCGGCGGTGAGGGGCTGGGCCACGCCCGCGTAGACCTTGGCGGCCTTCTCGGCGTCGCCGCCGAAGCGGGTCAGGGCGAACTCGTCGGTCCTGACCATGCCGGGGGCGACCTCGATGACCCGGACGGGCGTGCCGACGATCTCCAGGCGCAGGGTCTCCGCGAGGACGTGCTCTGCGTGCTTGGCGGCGACATAGCCGCCGCCACCCTCGTACGTGCCGTGGCCCGCCGTGGAGGAGAGGACGACGATCGTGCCGTCGCCGCCGGCGGTGAGCGCCGGGAGGAGGGCCTGGGTGACGTTCAGGGTGCCGATGACGTTCGTCTCGTACATCTGGCGCCACTGGGCCGGGTCCGCCGTCGCGACCGGGTCGGCGCCGAGCGCGCCGCCCGCGTTGTTGACCAGCACACCGATCGTCCTGAACGCCGTCGCGAACTCGTCGACCGCGGTGCGGTCGGTGACGTCCAGGGCGTACGCGGTCGCCTGGCCGCCGGCCGCGGTGATCTCCTCGGCCAGCGCCTCGATGCGGTCCTTGCGGCGGGCGGTGAGGACGACGCGGTAGCCCTCGGCCGCGAGCTGCCGGGCCGTCGCGGCGCCGATTCCGCTGCTTGCACCGGTGATGACGGCGATACGGGACGCGGCGGCGGGGGTCATACGGCTGCTCCTTGGCGGTGCCTGGGGTGTCTGGGGTGTCTGGGGTGTCTGGGGTGTCTGGGGCAAGGATAGGTGGGGCCGTACGATTTCTGTTGGCGCGGTGGAAGGGGCCGGTATGGCTGGGGAAGCGCGGGAGCGGCTGCTGGCGGAGCTGGCGGTCGTGTCGCGGCGGTACATGGCTTCGTACGCGCTGTTCAACCAGGCCCTCGCCGACCACGTCGGGCTGCATCCGACGGATGTGCAGTGCGTGAACCTGCTCAGCCTGGAGGCGGGGCCGGTGACCACCGGGCGGATCGCCGGGATGACCGGGCTGACGACCGGGTCGGCGACGCGGCTGGTGGACCGGCTGGAGAAGGCCGGCTATGTCGTGCGGGAGCGCGATGCGGTCGACCGCCGGCGGGTGCTGGTGTCGACGGTGCCGGAGAAGATCGCCGAGTTCGGGCGGATGTGGGAGCGGCTGGGCGGCGGCTGGTACGGCCTGTTCGACGGGCTCGACGACGCCGAGGTCACCCTGATCATCGGGCATATGCGCCGCACGGTCGACTTCAGCGCCGAGCAGATCGCACGGCTGCGGTCCGGGGACTTCCGGGAAGCCCCGGACGCCGGGCCGTAGCGCACGCGGTCCGTGGCGGGACCTCCTCCTCCGTCCTCTCTCGACGGCGTGCTCCGCCCGGTCCTCGGGGGCGGTGAGCGGGCGGCTCGGGTGCCCTTAGTGGTGCTGCTCCGGTGCCTTGAGCGGCAGCAGCCGTACGAGGGGGCAGCACAGGAGGGTGAGGGCGGCCACCACGGTGAGGCTCACGGTGGTGGCGTGGGCCGTGCCGCCGTCGGTCCGGAAGTAGACGGTGGTGACGGCGGCGGCGCCGATCGCGTTGGCGAGTTGCTGGACCGCGCCGAGTGAGCCGCCCGCGCTGCCGGCCTCCGCGGGTGTGATGTCGCCGATGGTGACGTCGTAGAGCGAGCCGAAGCAGGCGCCCATGCCGAGGCCGACGACGAACAGCGGGGGGACGAGGGCCCAGCCCCCGGTGTCCGTGCCGGAGACGGTGATCAGGGCCAGGAGGTGGGCCGTCCCGGCGAGGGTGACGAGGAAGCCGACGAGGACGAGGCGGCGGCCCAGGCGGCCGATCAGGCGGTAGCAGGCGATCGAGGCGATGACGATGCCCGCCGACAGGGGTGTCAGGGCGAGCGCGGCGGCGGCGGGGGAGCGGCCGAGACCCTGCTGGAGGAAGAGGGAGACGACGTACAGGAGGCCGGCGACCGCGGCGAAGAAGACGATGCCGAGGACCAGTCCCGAGGTGAAGCCGCGGTTGTGCAGGAGGGAGGGCCGGATCAGCGGGCTGGGCGCGGTGCGCTGGCGGTGGCAGAACGCGGCGAAGAACGCGAGGCCGGTGAGCAGGAGGAGGACGGGAAGCGCGCCCCAGCCGTGGGCCGAGCCCTGGATGAGGCCGGCGAGCAGGGCGAGCATGGTGGCGCCGAGGAGGGCGGAGCCGGGGATGTCGACGGTGGTCGTGCGGTCGCCGGTGTCGCGGGGGAGCAGTCGGACGGCGGCGAGGAGCGCGGCGCCGCCGAGGACGATGTTGACGAGGAACATCGGGCGCCAGCCGAGACCGCCGAGGTCGGCGTCGATGAGGAGTCCGGCGAGTATCGGGCCGCCGACGGCGGACAGGCCCATGACCGGCCCGAACAGGCTGTAGGCCTTGCCGATCTGGTCTCTCGGCCAGGTCGCGCCGATGATGCCGAAGCCCTGGGGGATGACGAGCGCTCCGAAGGCGCCCTGGGCCAGGCGGGCGGCGACGAGGGTTCCCGGCGTCGGGGCGAGGCCGCAGGCGAGGGAGGCGGCGGTGAAGCCGGCGAGGCCGGTCAGGAAGAGCCGGCGGCGGCCGTACGTGTCGCCGAGCCGTCCGCCGAGGACGAGCAGGACGCCGAGCGCGAGGGCGTAGGACGCGCCGAGCCACTGGATGAGGGCGGTGCCGCCGCCGAGGTCGTGGGCGATGGTCGGGGCGGCGATGTTCGTGATGGTGCCGTCGAGGAGGTCCAGGACGTCGGCGGCGAGGACGACGGCGAGGATCGCCCAGCGGATGCGGGCGGAAGGGTGCCCCGTTTCATGTGTGTCATGCAGTGTCTGTGTCACGCAGATAAATGTCGGGCATGGAGTGCGGCCCGGTCAAGCGGGATTCGCCGGCGGTGACGGCGTGGGTGACCGGGGTCGTCCCGGGGGCGGGTCTTCCCGGTGTCGCGGGGCCGGCTCGGGTGGGCGCGGAATACCTGGAGGGAGGTGGTGGTTCGAGGGTATAGTTGAACAGTCAACAAAATGGAGGGTGAGCGACCATGCAGTTCGGGATCTTCAGCGTCGGCGATGTGACTCCGGACCCGACCACGGGCCGGGAGCCGAGTGAGCACGAGCGCATCAAGGCCATGGTCGCCATCGCGCTGAAGGCCGAGGAGGTCGGCCTCGACGTCTTCGCGACCGGCGAGCACCACAACCCGCCGTTCGTGCCGTCGTCCCCGACCACCATGCTCGGCTACATCGCGGCGCGCACCGAGAAGCTGGTCCTGTCCACGTCCACGACCCTGATCACCACCAACGACCCGGTGAAGATCGCCGAGGACTTCGCGATGCTCCAGCATCTCGCGGACGGCCGGGTCGACCTGATGATGGGGCGCGGCAACACCGGGCCCGTCTACCCCTGGTTCGGGCAGGACATCCGGCAGGGCATCAACCTCGCCGTCGAGAACTACGCGCTGCTGCACCGCCTGTGGCGCGAGGACGTGGTGACGTGGGAGGGCAAGTTCCGTACGCCGCTCCAGTCGTTCACGGCGACGCCGCGCCCGCTGGACGGGGTCGCGCCCTTCGTCTGGCACGGCTCCATCCGCTCGCCGGAGATCGCCGAGCAGGCCGCGTACTACGGCGACGGCTTCTTCCACAACAACATCTTCTGGCCCGCCGACCACACCAGGAAGATGGTCGAGCTCTACCGCGAGCGGTACGCGCACTACGGGCACGGCACGGCCGAGCAGGCGATCGTCGGCCTCGGCGGCCAGGTCTTCGTGCGGCCCAACTCGCAGGACGCCGTACGGGAGTTCAGGCCGTACTTCGACAACGCGCCGGTCTACGGGCACGGCCCGTCGCTGGAGGACTTCACCGAGCAGACCCCGCTGACCGTCGGCTCGCCGCAGCAGGTCATCGAGAAGACGCTGGCGTTCCGCGAGTACGCCGGTGACTACCAGCGCCAGTTGTTCCTGATGGACCACGCCGGGCTGCCGCTCAAGACCGTCCTGGAACAGCTCGATCTGCTCGGCGAACAGGTCGTGCCGGTGCTGCGCGAGGAGTTCGCCAAGGGGCGGCCGGCCGACGTGCCGGACGCGCCGACCCACGCGGCCCGGGTGGCCGCCGCCAAGGAGGAGGTGACCGCCGTATGAAGCTCGTCGTCGTCTCGGCGGGGCTGAGCGTCCCGTCGTCCACGCGGCTGCTGGCCGACCGGCTGGCGGCCGCGACCGCCGGCCGGGCGCCCGGTCCCGTCGACGTCCGCGTCGTCGAACTGCGCGACCTCGCCGTCGAGATCGCGCACAACTTCACCAACGGCTTCCCCGGGCGGGCGCTGTCCGCCGCGATCGACGACGTGACGTCCGCGGACGGGCTGATCGTCGTCACCCCGGTGTTCTCCGCCTCGTACAGCGGGCTGTTCAAGTCCTTCTTCGACGTGCTCGACAAGGACGCCCTGGCGGGCAAGCCCGTGCTGATCGCGGCGACCGGGGGGACCGGGCGGCACTCGCTGGTCCTCGAACACGCGCTGCGGCCGCTGTTCGCGTATCTGCGGGCGGTGATCGTGCCTACCGGGGTGTACGCGGCGTCGGAGGACTGGGGAGCGGAGGGGCTGGCCGCCCGTGTGGAGCGGGCGGCGGGTGAGTTGGCGGCATTGATGGCCGCCCTCTCCGGTCCCTCGCCGTCCGGTTCCCCGGCCTCGGCCCAGGTTCCGGCTCCGGCTGCGACCTCGACTCCGGTCCAGGCTGCGCCCGAGGCGGCTGTCCCGGCCCAGGCCGTGCCCGGTCGGGCGGACGGTTTCCAGGTGGTCCCGTTCGAGGAACAGCTCGCGGCGCTGCGGGTATAGGCGGGGTTTCTCGCCCCCGCCGCCCCTGCCCTTCCCGTACCCGGGGGCTCCGCCCCGGACCCCGTTCCTCGAACGCCGGAGGGGCTGAATCCTGCCCCTGCGGTCGAAGGGCGGGGCGGAGGGGCTGAACTCCGGCCCGCGGCCGGGAAGCCGACGGAGGGGCTGGAATCGGCCCTCAGCTCTCCACCGTGAAGCCGATCACCGTGCCGCCGCCCTTCCGGGGGTACGCGAACGGGGTGCCGCCGTGGGCCGTGGAGACCTCGCGGACGATCGACAGGCCGAGGCCCGAACCGGGGAGACTGCGGGCGTCGGCGGCGCGGTAGAAGCGGTCGAAGACGCGGACGAGGTCGTCGTCGCCGATTCCGGGGCCGCGGTCGAGCACCTCGACGCGCACCGGCCCCCGGCGAGGGCCCGAGCCCGTGCCGGCACCGGTGTCGCCGGAGTGCCCCGCGCCGGCCTGCGGGGCGGGCCCCGTCACCACGACCTCGATCGGCTCCGTTCCGCCCCGGTCGAACTTGGTGGCGTTCTCCACCAGGTTGGAGACCGCCCGCTGGAGGGCGCTGGGGCGGCCGTCGACCTCGGTGTCGCCGACGGCGTGGACGGTGATCTCCCGGCCGGTGCGGCGGCGGGCGACGATCGCGACGTCCTCGGCCAGATCGGCGAGATCGAGCCGCCGTACCGGCTCGGTGTCCGACTGGCCGGCCGCGAGGGCGACGAGTTCGTTGACCAGGTCGGTCAGCTCCCGGGACTCCAGGGCCAGATCGGCGACGATCTCCTCACGGGCGTCGGGCGGCAGTTCGTCGATCCGCCGGAGCATCGAGATGTTCGTACGCAGCGAGGTCAGCGGCGTGCGGAGTTCGTGTCCGGCGTCCTGGACCAGGCGGCGCTGGTCCTCCTCGGACTGGGCGAGGCGCCCGAGCATCCGGTCGAAGGACCGGCCGAGCCGGGCCACCTCGTCGTACCCGGTGACCGGCACCTGGATGCCGAGGCGACCGGTGCGCGCCACGTCCTCGGCGGCCCCGGCGAGCCGGACCAGACGCCGGGTGATGCGCCGGGCCAGCCACCAGCCGAACAGCCCCGCGGCGATCACGACGGCCCCGACGAGCAGGACGGTCCGCCGCTGGAGCACCCGGAGCAGATCCTCCGTGTCGCTGAACTGCTGGGCGACCTGCACCGCGCCCCGTCCGCCGCCGAGCGAGACGGTCGCCAGCCGGTAGCGGTCGTCGGCGACGCTGACGTCCTTGTGCTCCTCCACCTTGCCCGCGGTGCGGTCGTCGGCGATCGCCCGGTCGTGGCTGTCCACGGGCAGCGGCGGAACACCGCGGTCGACGATCGCGCCCTTGGGCCCGAGCACCTGAACGTCGGTGCGGCTGGGCCGGATGATGTCGTCGAGGGGTCCGTCGTGGTCGGGGTCGGAGGAGGCGAAGTCGCTTGTCTGCAGGGCGTCCTCACGCACCTGGTCGCGCAGGTCCTGCACCACCTCGGCGAAGACCGTCTGCTGGTCGACCCGCACCAGCCGGGCGGCGGCGTCGTAGCTCAGGAATCCGACCAGGACCGTGACGGCGGCGGCGACGGCCGCGAAGGACACGGTGAAGGTGGTCCGCAGGGAGGACACCTGCCGCAGCCGTCTTCGCACTCAGTCCTCCCTCAGGACGTATCCCACGCCCCGAACGGTGTGGATCAGCGCCGGTGCGCCCGGCTCGTCGAGCTTGCGCCGCAGGTAGCCCACGTAGACGGCGAGGTTCTTGGAGCCGGGGCCGAAGTCGTAGCCCCAGATCCGGTCGTAGATCGTGGAGTGGTCGAGGACGATGCCCGCGTTGCGGACGAGCAGTTCGAGCAGCTCGAACTCGGTCCGGGTCAGTTCCAGCTCGCGCTGCCCGCGCCAGGCCCGGCGTGCCTGGATGTCCATGCGCAGCCCGGCCGCGGAGACCTGACCGCTGGAGGTCTGGGGCTCCCGGGGCGCGGGCGGCGCCGCCGCGTCGTCGTCGGCTCCGGTCCCGGTGCGGCGCAGCAGGGCGCGCAGCCGGGCGAAGACCTCCTCGACGTCGAACGGCTTGACCACGTAGTCGTCGGCGCCCGCGTCGAGGCCCGCGATGCGGTCGGCGGTCTCGACGAGCGCGGTGAGCATCAGGATCGGGGTGCGGTTGCCCTCGGCGCGCAGCACGCGGCACACCTGGAGGCCGTCGATGCCGGGCATCATGACGTCCAGGAGGAGGACGTCCGGTGGTGTGCGGTGGGCCTGGGCGAGCGCTTCCACCCCGTCGGCCACGGCCGTCACCTCGTAGCCCTCCAGTGTCAGTGCCCTTTCCAGAGCATGGCGGATGGCGCGGTCGTCCTCGGCGAGCAGTACGTTCTGGGGCACCCGACCAGTCTGCCAAGCCGTTGGCGGCATGCGACCTGGTGAGCGGGTCCACGAACGGCCTTCTTACCGGCCTCTCACCCCTTTCCGGTGTGTCGGACGTGCCCCAAAGGTCCCGGCGCTGTCGCGGCGCGGCTCAGCCGACGTGCACCCGCGGCCGTCGTGCCCGGTCGGGCTCGGCCTCGCGCAGGACCTCCCGGGTGACCGGCGCCACCTCGCCCTGGCCGAAGAGGAAGAAGCGCAGGAAGTTGGTGAAGGGGTTGCCCTCGGTCCACTCGAAGTAGATGTGCGGGATACGGCCCGTGCTGTCGCGGACGTACAGCAGCAGGGCGGCGAGGGCGTTGGGGATGGAGGCGGACTCCAGGGTGAGGACGCGGTAGCGGCCGTGCAGGACCTCTCCGCGTACGTTCATCACCGACTCGAACTCCGAGGGGTCGCGCACGGTGACCTCAAGGAAGACGACGTCCTCCTGGACCGGGAGGTCGTGGTCGGCGCGGATCTGCTCGATCTTCTCGCGGTACTCGGCGACGTCGCGCTTGTCGGGTTCGTTGGCGACGAACCGGATCCGCCGGCTGGCGATGTCCCGTACGAACCGTTCGGCCATGTCGTCCATGGCCATGCTGGTCACCCGCAGCTCGAAGGCGCGGGCGAGCCGGGAGAGCAGGGAGACCAGGATGATGCCGGCGATGAAGCAGGCGCCGATCTTCACACCGTCGGGGCGCTCGATGACGTTGACGACGGTCGTGTAGAGGAAGACGGCCGAGATGACGGCGAAGCCGATGGTCCAGTGCTTCTGGCCGGCCTTGCGGGCGGCGATGGTGACGGCGATGGCGGCGGAGCTGATCAGGACGAGGACACCGGTCGCGTACGCGCCGCCCTGCGCGTCGACGTCGGCGTCGAAGATCCAGGTGACCAGGAACGCGATCAGGGTGAAGACGATCACCATGGGGCGGACGGCCCGCGCCCAGTGCGGGGCCATGCCGTAGCGCGGGAGATAGCGCGGCATGAGGTTGAGGAGCCCGGCCATGGCGGAGGCGCCGGCGAACCACAGGATGCAGATGGTGGAGACGTCGTAGACCGTGCCGAAGGCGTTGCCGAGGTACTCGTGGGCCAGGTAGGCGAGGGCGCGGCCGTTGGCCTGGCCGCCCGGCTGGAACTCCTTCGGCGGGATCAGCACGGTGGTGATGAAGCTGGTGACGATCAGGAACACGCTCATGATCACGGCGGCGGTGGTCAGCAGCTTCTTCGCGCCGCGGATCCGCCCGGTCGGCTTCTCCTCGGTGTCGCTGGTCTCGCCCTCGACGTGCGGCATGACCGCGACTCCGGTCTCGAAGCCGGACAGGCCGAGCGCGAGTTTCGGGAAGACCAGCAGGGACACCCCGATCATGGCCAGGACGTTCCCGTGTTCGGCGGTCAGCGCGGTGGACCAGTCGGTGACGAGGTGCTCGTGGGTGGCGACCTCCCAGACTCCCGCCACGGCGACCACGACGTTGAGCCCGAGGTAGATGCCGACGAGCACCACCGCTACGCCGATCGCCTCCAGGAAGCCCTTGAGGAAGACCGCGCCCAGCAGGGCCACCAGGAACAGGGTGATCACCATCTGCTTGTCGTGCAGCGCGCTGTTCAGATGCGGGTTCTCCACCAGGTGGGTGGAGGCGTCGGCCGCCGAGAGGGTGATGGTGATCAGGAAGTCGGTGGCGGCGAAGCCCAGCAGGGTGAGGACGAACAGCTTGCCCTTCCAGAAGGAGAGCAGGCGTTCCAGCATCGCGATGGAGCCCTCGCCGTGCGGGCTCTCCTCGGCGACGCGGCGGTAGACGGGCAGTGCGCCCGCCAGGGTGACGATGACGAGCACGACGGTCGCCACGGGGGACAGCAGTCCGGCCGCGAGGGCGGCGATGCCCGGCTGGTAGCCGAGGGTGGAGAAGTAGTCGACACCGGTCAGGCACATGACGCGCCACCAGCGCTGCCCCTTGTGCACGGGCGCGGGCGCCGCCGGGCCGGGCAGCCGGCGGCCCTTGGTCTTGCCCATGTCGGACAGGCCTTCCAGCATCCACGCCCGCAAGCGGCTCGGCGGTGCGGGCTCGGTGCTGGCCATCGGTGACTCTCCTGACGTACGGCTCTTCGAACGGTTCCGGCCATCGAGGAGACGGCGCCCATCAGCGTATGCAGAGAGTGATCCCTGGGCCCACGCGTCACGGGGCCCCAGGCGTCAAGCTTGCGTTAAGACCGGCCGGTCGCGCATCACGAGTACGCCAGGGGGCGGAGCGTGGCTATCGGCTCCGTGGCCGCGGAGGCACCGGCGGCTCTCCCCGGCGGACGGACCCCGGTGCCCGACCGGCCGGCCGGTCGGCATGGGCGGAGGAGGTGAGTTGCCAGGGCACGCTCGTCACCATCACACCCGGGGTGAAGAGCAGCCGGTTCTTGAGCCACAGCGCGGACTGGTTGTGGAGGAGGTTCTCCCACCAGTGGCCGACGACGTACTCGGGGACGAAGACGGCGACGATGTCGCGCGGGCTTTCGCGGCGCACCGCGCGGACGTACCCGACGACCGGCTTGGTGATCTCGCGGTAGGGGGAGTCGACGATCTTCAGCGGTACGTCGATGCCGTACTCCTCCCAGCGCCTGCGCAGCTCGGTCGTCTCGGCCGGGTCGACGGAGACAGTCAGTGCCTCCAACCGGTCGGGACGGGTGGCGTGCGCGTAGGCGAGGGCCCGCAGCGTCGGCTTGTGCAGCGTGGACACGAGCACGATCGCGAACACCCGGCTGGGCGGGGCGAGTTCACCGTGCGGGTCGGTCACCGCCAGCTCCGCCGCGGTGCTGTCGTAGTGGCGCCGGATCGCGCGCATCGTCACCCACAGCACGGCCGCCGCGAGGACGGCCAGCCACGCGCCCTGGGTGAACTTGGTGGTCAGGACGATGAGGAGGACGAGTCCGGTGACGACCGAGCCCACCGCGTTGATCAGGCGCGCCGTGTGGTGACGACGGCGCACGGTCACGTCGGGTTCGCCGCGCAGTTCCCGGTTCCAGTGCCGCACCATGCCGAGCTGGGAGAGGGTGAAGGAGGTGAACACGCCGAGGATGTAGAGGTGGATGAGGCTGGTGACGTTGGCCTTGTAGCCCCACAGCAACAGGCCCGCGACGATCGCGAGGGCCAGGATGCCGTTGGAGAAGGCCAGTCGGTCGCCCCGGTTGTGCAACTGATGGGGCAGATAGCGGTGTTGGGCGAGGATCGAGGACAGTGAGGGGAAGCCGTTGAAGGCCGTGTTCGCGGCCAGGACCAGGACGAGAGCCGTCGCCGCCTGGATGAAGTAGAAGCCGAAGCTGTGCTCCCCGCCGAACACGGCCGCCGCGACCTGTGCGATGACCGTGCGCTGTGTGTAGGAGGCGCAGTCGCCGCTCAACCCGGTGAGCCGGCACGAGTCGTCGGTGATGTGCACTTTCGAGACCAGCGCCAGCGTGGTGACACCGGCGAACATGACGATCGCGAGGCTGCCCATCGCCGCCAGGGTGGTGGCCGCGTTGGTCGCCTTGGGCTTGCGGAACGCCGGGACGCCGTTGGAGATCGCCTCCACGCCGGTCAGCGCCGTGCACCCGGAGGAGAACGCGCGCAGCACCAGCATCACCAGGGCCAGGCCCGTCAGGTGCGCGTCGGCGGGGTCCGGCGTGACACCGTAGGCGGCGCTCTCGGCGACCGGCGCGTCCCCGAGGGCGTACCGGATCATGCCGGTGACCACCATGACCAGCACACCGCCGATGAACAGATACGTCGGCGCGGCGAAGGCCCGCCCCGACTCGCGCACCCCCCGCAGGTTGACGGCCGCGAGGAGGGCCACGAAGACGAGCGCCATCGGGACGCGTTCGTGGGCGAGCCCGGGGATCGCCGAGATGATGTTGTCGACGCCGGAGGCGACGGAGACGGCGACCGTCATGACGTAGTCGACCAGGAGCGACGCGGCGACGACCAGTCCGGCCGAGGGGCCCAGGTTCGTCGACGCGACCTCGAAGGAACCGCCCCCGCTCGGATAGGCGTGCACCACCTGCCGGTACGACAGCACCACGACGGCCATCAGCGCCACCACCGCGCCCGCGATCCACGGCGTGAAGTGCAGATACGCCAGTCCGCCGAGGGTGAGGACGAGAAGGATCTCCTGTGTCGCGTACGCCACGGACGACAGCGGGTCGGAGGCGAAGATCGGCAGGGCCAGGCGCTTGGGCAGCAGCGTCGAGTGCAGTTCCTCGCTGCGCATCGCCCGGCCGATCACCAGGCGTTTGAGGATCTCCGTCACGTTGAGCACGGGCGGAGGTTAAGCCCGGGGACGAGGAGCGGGCGGCCCCGACACTCAGTCCAGTCCCGACACCTTGAACACCGTCCTCGCCGTCTCACGGTCGATGCGCTCCGAGATCCGGCGCAGCGCCGTCTCCCCGCAGGTGAGGGAGCCGCGCAGCGCGGAGACGCGGGCGTCCTCGTCCAGCCGGTGCCACAGCGCGGGGCTGGCGACCAGGACCCGCGGGTCGACCTCGACGCGCGCGCCGGAGGCGTCGCGCAGCACGAGCCGCTGCCCGACGCCGTCCAGGCAGCGCACGGACACCAGTCGGTCGGTCCGCACCCGGCGGGTGCCGAGCGGTCCGCTCGACGTCAGCCAGCCCTCGCCCGCGGCGATCCGGACGGGGCACAGGACGAGGAAGAGCAGCGCCGCGAGGGCGAACCACAGCAGGGCGCGCAGGTCGGTGAGGGTGCCGGCGGCCCCGTCGATCAGTACGAGGAGGGCGAGGAGCGCGCCCGCGCAGCGCAGCGAGCTGCGCAGGTCCTGGGCCCAGAGAAGGTCGTGCGCGACCTCCTCGGCGGGCGGGGGTACCTCGGCCGCCTCGCACGGACCGTCGCGGCTTTCCATACCTCCGACGGTAGTGAACGGCGGAACCGGAAGCGGTGTGCCTTGACGGGTCTTTGATGAGCCATGGCGTCAACGTTGCGTCATGGAGGAGGAGATCGACGCGAAGATCCCGCAAGGGGTGATCACGCGGGCCCGGAGCGGGGAACAACCTGGGCGCAGCCGCACACCGCCTTCCCGCGTGTGCGGCTCCTCAGGCGAGGGCCCGTGAGGGGCCGCGCCCCGAGACGAGGAGCAGCCGCCCCATGTCCGTCCTGACCGCCACCCCCGGTGCCGCCCCCGCCGACGACGACCCTCCGGATACCGGCGAGCGCCACCGGCTCACCGCCGTCACCGGCCTGGCCGCCCTGTCCCTGGACGCGATGGCGTCGGTGGCGTACGGCCCCGAGGCGATCGTCCTGGTGCTCGCGGCCGCCGGTGCGCACGGCCTCGGTTTCACCCTGCCGGTCACCCTCGCCATCGCCGCCCTGCTCGCCGTGCTCGTCGCCTCCTACCGGCAGGTGATCGCCGCGTTCCCGGACGGCGGTGGCTCGTACGCGGTCGCCAGGACCCACCTCGGCGCCCGTACGAGCCTGGTGGCCGCGGCCTCGCTGGTCCTGGACTACGTACTCAACGCGGCCGTCGCCGTCACGGCCGGGGTGGCCGCCCTGACCTCGGCCTTCCCCGGGCTCTACGACGACCGGCTGTGGATCTGCCTCGCCGTGCTCGCGCTGATCACGGGCGTGAACCTGCGCGGCATCGTCGAGTCCGCGCGGGCCTTCATCGTGCCGACCGTCGTATTCGTCGGCTCGGTCTTCGGGATCGTCGTCGTCGGCCTCTTCCGGTCCGGCCCGGCCAGCACCGCCGCCGCCGAAGGACACGCCTCCGTCCTCGCCGACAACGCCACCTCGGTCGGCGCCCTGCTCCTGCTGAAGGCCTTCGCCTCCGGGTGCAGCGCCCTCACCGGTGTCGAGGCCCTCGCCAACGCCGTGCCGTCCTTCCGTGTGCCGCGCGCGAGGCGGGCCCAGCGCGCGGAGGTCGCCCTCGGCGCGGTGCTCGGCGCGATGCTCATCGGCCTGTCCGTGCTGATCTCGCGCTTCCATCTCCAGCCGGTCGAAGGCGTCACCGTCCTGGCGCAGCTCGCGGACGCCTCCCTGGGCCACAACTGGGCTTTCTACGTCGTCCAGTTCGCGACGATGCTTCTGCTCGCCCTGTCCGCGAACACTTCCTTCGGCGGGCTTCCCGTCCTGCTGAAGCTCCTCGCCCGGGACAACTACCTGCCGCACGTCTTCGCCCTCAAGGCCGACCGCCAGGTGCACCGGCACGGGGTGCTCGCGCTGGCTCTCGTCTCGGCGGGCCTGCTGGTCTTCTCCGGCGGCGACACCAACACCCTCGTGCCGCTCTTCGCCATCGGTGTCTTCATCGGCTTCACGATCGCCCAGGTCGGCATGGTCCGGCACTGGCGCGAGGAGCGGGGGAGCGGATGGCGGGGCAAGGCCGTCCTCAACGGATGCGGCGCCTTGCTCACCGGTGTCTCCGCCGTCGTCGTGACCGGCGGCAAGTTCGCGGACGGCGCCTGGCTGATCGTGATCGCGCTCCCGCTGCTGGTGGCCGCCTTCGAGACCGTGCACCGGGCGTACGCGCGGATCGGCGAGCGGCTCGGCCTCGGCCGCATCCCGGAGCGGCCGCACCGCGACCGCTCCGTCGTGATCGTCCCGGTGTCGAACCTGTCCCGGCTCACCTGCGAGGCGCTCAACGCCGCCGGCTCGCTCGGCGACGAGGTGCGCGCGGTGACCGTGTGCCACCGGGACCCCGAGGACCGTGCTCAGGTGGCGGCCCTGGAGGCGGCCTGGGAGCTGTGGAACCCGGGCGTCCCCCTCGTCCGGGTCACCTCCGGGGACCGCTCTCTGGGGCGCCCGATCGCCGCGTACGTGCGTGAGACCGCCGCGCCGGGCACCCGGGTCACCGTGCTGATCCCGGAGGTCGAGCCCGAGCGTCTGTGGCAGCGGCTGCTGCAGAACCAGCGGGGTGCCGTGGTGGCGCACGCGGTGCGCCGGGACACGGACGCGGTGATCTGCCGCCTGCGGTTCCGGCTGTCCTGACGGGTGCCTCCGGTTCCGGCCGCCCCGACTCGTAAGGGATGCGTCAAAGGCGGGCCGTGTCCCGTATGGGGGGCGTCAACGGTGGCCGGATCCGGACGGTGAGGCGTTTTGCTCTAACCGTCAGTTCAATTCCGAACCTGTCTAGGAGTTCCGATGGCCGACGTGGCCTTCGTCGTCACCACGATCGCGGTGTTCGCGCTGGTGGCCCTCGTCGCCAAGGGGGTGACGAAGCTGTGACCGCCGAGAACATCGTCGGCCTGGTCGTGGCCGTCGCCCTGCTGGGCTATCTCGTCCTCGCCCTGGTCTTCCCGGAGAGGTTCTGAGCCCCGTCATGAGTCCCGTTCTCGCCGGCGTGCTCCAGTTGCTGGCCCTCATAGCGGCGCTGGCACTCGCCTACCGTCCCCTCGGCGACTACATGGCCCGGGTCTACTCCTCCGACAAGCACCTGCGCGTCGAGAAGTGGATCTACAAGGGCATCGGTGCCGACCCGGACACGCAGATGCGCTGGCCCGCCTATCTGCGCGGTGTCCTTGCCTTCTCCACCGTCAGCGTCCTCTTCCTCTATCTCCTTCAGCGTCTGCAGGGTCATCTGCCCGGCTCGCTGGGCTTCACGGCGATCGACCCGGACCAGGCGTTCAACACGGCCGCCTCGTTCGTGACGAACACCAACTGGCAGTCGTACTACGGCGAGCAGGCCATGGGCCACGTCGTGCAGACCGCCGGTCTGGCCGTGCAGAACTTCGTCTCCGCGGCCGTCGGCATGGCGGTGGCCGTGGCCCTGGTGCGTGGCTTCGCCCGCTCGCGGACCGGTGAGCTCGGCAACTTCTGGTCCGATCTGGTGCGCGGGGTGGTGCGCATCCTGCTGCCGCTGTCCGTCGTCGCCGCGGTCGTCCTGGTGGCGTGCGGCGCGATCCAGAACTTCTCCGGCATCCACGAGGTCGGCCAGTTCTTCGGTGGTTCGCAGCAGTGGAACGGCGGCGCGGTCGCCTCGCAGGAGGCGATCAAGGAGGTGGGCACCAACGGCGGCGGCTACTTCAACGCCAACTCCGCGCACCCCTTCGAGAACCCGACGCCGTTCTCGAACCTCTTCGAGATCTTCCTGCTGCTGGTGATCCCGTTCGCACTGACCCGCACCTTCGGCGTGATGGTCGGCTCGGTCCGCCAGGGCTACGCGATCCTCGCGACGATGGTCACCATCTGGATCGGCTTCACCGCGCTGATGATGGCCACCGAGTTCCACCACCACGGTCCGGCGTTCGACATCGCCGGCGGGGCGATGGAGGGCAAGGAGACCCGCTTCGGTGTCGGTGCCTCGTCGATCTTCGCGGTGGCCACGACGCTGACGTCGACGGGCGCGGTGGACTCCTTCCACTCCTCGTTCACCGGACTCGGCGGCGGTATCACCATGCTGGGCATGCAGCTCGGCGAGATCGCGCCCGGCGGTACAGGGTCCGGTCTCTACGGCATGCTGATCATGGCGGTCATCGCGGTGTTCATCGCCGGTCTGATGGTCGGGCGTACACCGGAGTACCTGGGCAAGAAGATCGGCACCCGCGAGATCAAGTTCGCCGCGTGCTACATCCTGATCACCCCGGCGCTGGTGCTCGTCTTCACCGCCGCCGCGATGGCCCTGCCCACCCCGGGCCACTCGATGACCAACTCCGGCGCGCACGGGTTCTCCGAGATCCTCTACGCCTACACCTCGGGCGCCAACAACAACGGCTCGGCCTTCGCGGGCCTGAACGCCGACACGCAGTGGTTCAACACCACGATCGGGCTGGCCATGCTGCTGGGCCGCTTCCTGCCGATGGTGTTCGTGCTGGCGCTGGCGGGTTCGCTCGCCCGGCAGCAGCCCGTCCCGGCCACCGCCGGCACCCTGCGCACGGAGAAGCCGCTGTTCACGGGTCTGCTGGTGGGCGCGGTCCTGATCATCACCGGTCTGACCTACTTCCCGGCCCTGGCGCTGGGTCCGCTGGCCGAGGGGCTGGCGTCATGACCACGCGTGCGGAGGACCCCGTCATGACCACTCGTACGGACAACCAAGAGGACGCCGTGTCCACGACTGTTCCCACGCGGGCGCCGCACAGCGACGTGCCGACCGGCCACCAGGACGAAGGAAGGGTCGGGGCGGGTCTGTTCGACCCCGGGCAGCTTCTCAGGTCGCTGCCGGACGCGTTCCGCAAGCTCGACCCGCGGGTGATGGTCAAGTCGCCCGTGATGTTCGTCGTCCTCGTCGGCTCCGTGCTGACGACGGTCTTCTCGTTCAAGGACCCGGGCGACTGGTTCGGCTGGGCGATCAGCGCCTGGCTGTGGCTCACCGTCGTCTTCGCCAACCTGGCGGAGGCGGTGGCCGAGGGGCGAGGCAAGGCCCAGGCGGACACCCTCAGGAAGGCCAAGACGGACACGGTCGCGCGCCGGCTCTCCGAGGACGGCAGGTCCGAGGAGCGGGTGCCCGGAACCGAGCTGAGGATCGGTGACCTGGTCGTCTGCGAGGCGGGCGACATCATCCCCGGCGACGGTGACGTGGTCGAGGGGGTCGCGTCCGTCGACGAGTCGGCCATCACCGGCGAGTCGGCCCCGGTCATCCGGGAGTCCGGCGGCGACCGGTCCGCCGTCACCGGCGGCACGAAGGTGCTCTCCGACCGTGTCGTCATCAAGATCACGACGAAGCCGGGGGAGACGTTCATCGACCGGATGATCGCCCTGGTCGAGGGCGCGGCCCGGCAGAAGACGCCCAACGAGATCGCGCTGAACATCCTCCTCGCGTCCCTGACGATCGTGTTCCTGCTCGCGGTGGCCACCCTGCCGCCGTTCGCGGACTACGCGGGCACCCACCTGACGATGGTCGTCCTGGTGGCCCTGCTTGTCTGCCTGATCCCGACCACCATCGGCGCCCTGCTCTCCGCGATCGGCATCGCGGGCATGGACCGCCTGGTCCAGCGCAACGTACTCGCCATGTCCGGAAGGGCCGTCGAGGCCGCCGGTGACGTCTCCACCCTGCTCCTCGACAAGACCGGCACCATCACCCTCGGCAACCGGCAGGCCTCCGAGTTCGTCCCGGTGACCGGGACGACCGAGGCCGAGGTCGCCGACGCCGCCCAGCTCTCCTCGCTGGCCGACGAGACACCCGAGGGCCGCTCCATCGTCGTACTGGCGAAGGAGAAGTACGGGCTGCGCGAACGCCACCAGGGCGAACTCGCGGGCGCCGAATGGATCGCCTTCACCGCCCAGACCCGCATGTCGGGTGTGGACGTCGACGGCCGGAAGATCCGCAAGGGCGCGGCCGGTTCGGTCGTCACCTGGGTCGAGGAACAGGGCGGTGAGGTGTCCGCGGACGCCGGCACCCTCGCCGACCGGATCTCCGAGGCGGGCGGCACCCCGCTGCTGGTGGCCGTCCATGACGGCGGGGGTGCCCGGGTCCTGGGCGTCATCCACCTCAAGGACGTCGTCAAGGACGGCATGCGCGAACGGTTCGACGAACTGCGCCGCATGGGCATCAAGACCATCATGATCACGGGCGACAACCCGCTGACGGCCAAGGCGATCGCCGAGGAGGCGGGCGTCGACGACTTCCTCGCGGAGGCGACCCCCGAGGACAAGATGGCCCTCATCAAGCGGGAGCAGGCGGGCGGCAAGCTCGTCGCGATGACCGGCGACGGCACCAACGACGCCCCCGCGCTGGCGCAGGCGGACGTGGGCGTGGCCATGAACACCGGCACCTCGGCCGCCAAGGAGGCCGGGAACATGGTGGACCTGGACTCCAACCCCACCAAGCTCATCGAGATCGTCGAGATCGGCAAGCAACTGCTGATCACCCGGGGCGCGTTGACGACGTTCTCCATCGCCAACGACGTCGCCAAGTACTTCGCGATCATCCCGGCGCTGTTCGCCGCGGTCTATCCGGGCCTGGACAAGCTCAACGTCATGCACCTGTCCTCGCCCGACTCCGCGATCCTCTCCGCCGTCATCTTCAACGCGCTGATCATCATCGCGCTGGTCCCGCTCGCCCTGCGAGGCGTGCAGTACCGCCCGGTCAGCGCCGACAAGTTGCTCCGCCGCAACCTCGGGGTCTACGGCCTCGGCGGCCTGGTGGCGCCCTTCATCGGTATCAAGATCATCGACCTGCTCATCTCCCTCGTCCCCGGGCTGTAACTCCTCGAAAGCGTGCTGATCGGCTATGAACAACTCGGTTACGAACACAGCCCGGTTGCTGTGGGCAGGCCTGCGGGCGCTGCTCGTGCTGACCCTGGTGACGGGGGTGCTGTACCCGCTCGCCGTCACCGGGGTCGCCCAGAGCCTGTTCTCGCACCAGGCCAACGGCTCGGAGATCAAGGCGGACGGCAAGGTCGTCGGCTCCTCGCTCATCGGGCAGGCCTACAACCTGCCGCTGAAGAAGGGCCGACAGACCCCGGAGCCCGACCTGAAGTGGTTCCAGGGCCGCCCGCAGAACGGGCTCGGGACCAACAGCGTCAACACCCGGTACGAGCTGATCCTGTCCGGCGCGACCAACCGGTCCGGGGACAACAAGGACTTGATCGACTGGGTGACCGCCGCCAAGAAGGCCGTCATCAAGGACAACTCGGTCCCCGGCTACACGGTCGGGCCCGAGGACGTGCCCGCCGAGGCGGTCACCTCCTCGGGGTCCGGCCTCGACCCGGACATCTCGCCGCAGTACGCGGACATCCAGGTGCACCGCGTCGCGGAGAAGAACGGTCTGCCCGTCGCCCAGGTACGGAAACTGGTCGACGAGCACACCGACGGCCGGACCCTCGGCTTCATCGGCGAACCCCGCGTCAACGTCCTCGAACTCAACATCGCGCTCAAGGCACTTGTGGAGAAGGGCTGACGGCGTCGACGGGGCTGATGGGGTTGCGAAGGGTCAGACCAGGTGGGCGAAGACCACCAGGTTGTCGGTGTAGTCCTTGACGGTTCGGTCGTAGGTGCCGGCACAGGTGATGAGGCGGACCTCGGCGTCCGGAGTGTCGGCGTACACCCGGTCGTCGGGGAAGTCGTTCTTCGCGAAGGTCTCCGCGCTGTCGACGACGAACGACGCCGTGCGTCCGTCCGACCGCTCGACACTGAACTTGTCGCCCTTCTTCAGGTCGCCGAGACCGGCGAACACGGCGGCGGAGGTCGTCGTGTCGACGTGCCCGGCGATGATCGCCGCACCCACCTCACCGGGGGAGACGCCCTTGGCGTACCAGCCGACCAGGTTCGTGTCGCCCGCGGGCGGGGGCTGGAGCTTGCCCGTGTCGTCGATGGCGAGTTCGGTGAAGGGCGCGTCCACCGAGATCTTCGGGATGAGCAGCCGGGTCGGCTCGGACCACGGGAGATGCTTCGTGGCCGGGCGGTCGTTCGAGGGCGAGGCCGCGGCCCCGTGCGAGGGCGCGGGGGCCGCGGCGGCACGCGTGGTGGGGGAGGGACCGGACGGGCCGTCGGCCCGGTGCGACAGGTTCGTGGCCAGCAGGACCGCGATCCCGGCGCACCACACGATCCACGTCGTACGACGCCGGGCCGTCCGGTCGGGCGACGGGTACGGGGTCTCAGCGGGAGAGGACAACCGGGCTGCCATCGGGTACCACCTCATCGGGTCGGGGCAGCGGAACGGACTGGGCGGGGACAGCGAGACAGCGGGGACGCGGAAGCGGGGCTCAGCAAGAACGGAAGGAGAAGCGCAAGAGAGGCGAGGGAGGCAAGAGGGGCAAGGAAGGCGAGGGAGAGCAGGGGGAGAGCGGAGGGGGAGTCGGGCTGGGTGGGGAGACCGGCCGGGCCGCCACGGGGGCGTGGGTGGCGGCCCGGACCGCTATGTCGTCAGGCATGGTCAGGCCACACCACCCTGAGCGCTTCTACGGCGCAGCATGTAGACGCCCGCGGCCGCGAGACCCAGGACGCCGATTCCGCCGGCCGTGATGCCCGACGAGGTGGCGAGACCGCCGCCACCGGTGTGCATGCCGCCGTGCGGCTTGTCCTCCTCCTTGCTGCTCGAGTCCCACGAGCCCTTGTCCTGACCGGAGTCCCAGGAGCCGCTGCCGCTGTCGGAGCTGGACGAGCCCTTGTCCTTGTAGGTCTCCGGGTCGTACTTCTTGTCGCCCTTGGACGAGTCGTCGGTCTTGACGGACATCAGCGCACCGCCGCCGGTGTGCATGCCGCCCTCGGGCTTCTCGTGGTGCCAGGTGTCCTTGCCGTGGTCGCTGCTGTCCTGGTCGTGCTCCTTGCCGTAGCCGGAGTCCTCGTGCTCCTTGCCGTAGCCGGAGTCCTCGTGCTCCTTGCTGGAGGAAGAGGAAGACGAGGAAGAAGAGGAGGACGAGGACGAGGAGTCGCCGTGGTCCCAGTCGCCGGCCGAGACGGCGTGCGCGCCGGGGGCGGCGATCGCGAGGGCGGCGGTGGCCGTCGCGGTAGCGAGGAGCATGCGGGCAGATCGCATTGTCGAGTCCTTCCGTCGGGATCGGGCAGCTGACCTCTTGTCAGCGGAAAAGAACCCGGCCCGACGTGATCCACCGTCAAGCCGAACTGCTCCGCGCACCACTTGGGAAGCGCGCCCGGCCGACGGCCGAGGCCCCGCCGGCCGGCCGCCCCGATGGCCGCCCGGCGCCGGACCGGCATCTCTGACCTGCTGATTCACCGTGCGAGCCCGATGGTTTTCGGTCCTGGGCGGCGCCTCGCGCATGACCCGATCGGCGGCGACTCGTCTGCCCGCCCTGATGCGTGGCAGGTACGGCCCGGCGTCAGATCCCGTTGTCCCAGAGGCTTTTGTCCTTTGGAGAGTCATGGATGACTCATCGGCGAGTCGTGTCTTCCGACGCCTCAAGGTGCCTGTAGATTCGCCCGCCGCATCGCCCTCCTGGTCACCTCCCCGGCTCCCGGTCACCTCCCCGGCTCCGGGGCTCCGCTGCCCTCCGGCCCCCTCCCGACCTCCGGCCTCCGTCCTGACCCGGGAGGCCTCGCTCCTGGCCAGGCTTCCCGCCTGGCACACTGATCGGCTGTGCGGGCGAGAGGGGCGATCATGGGTGACGGTCGGAAGATCACGGTGGTGACCGGCGGCAGCCGCGGTATCGGCGCCGCCGTGTGCCGGCGGCTGGCTCTGGAGGGCCACGACGTCGTCATCGGCTACCGGTCCGATCGCACGGCGGCCGAGACGGTGGCGGAAGCCGTGATGGACGCGGGCCGACGCTGTCTGCCGGTGGCCGTGGACACCTCCGACCCCGCCGCGGTCGACGGACTCTTCGACGCGGCGGCCGAACTCGGCCCGGTCACCGGCCTGGTGAACAACGCCGGTGTCAGCGGACCCAACGGACCGCTGGCTGACGCCGACCCCGAGGGCATGCGGGACGCCCTCGCGGTCAACGTCCTCGGCTATCTGCTCTGCGCGCGCCGCGCGGTACGGGAGATGACCGCGTCCGGCGGGGGAGCGATCGTCAACATCTCGTCCGCCGCGGCGACCCTCGGCAGTCCCGGCCAGTACGTCCACTACGCCGCCGCGAAGGCGGCCGTCGACGCCCTGACCGTCGGTCTGTCCAAGGAGGTGGCCGCTGCCGGGATCCGGGTGAACTGTGTCGCCCCGGGCACCGTCTGGACCGACTTCCACGAGGACCCGCAGCGTCCGGCCCGGGTGGCCGCCGTCGTCCCCATGGGCCGCGCGGGCAGGCCGGAGGAGATCTCCGGCGCGGTGGCCTGGCTCCTGTCGGACGACGCCTCGTACACGACGGGCGCGGTACTCCGGGTCGCGGGCGGGATATAGGAGCGTCCGCCGGGGTCCCGGAGATGCGGCTCGACGCCGGTCACGGTCCGGCGGACCTGAGCGGAGCCCACGCGAGCCCACGCGAGCCCGAGCCCGGACATGAGTCCGGCGAGCCCGAGCCGAGCGAGATCCCGGGCCGGAGCCGGAGCCGACGCATGATCGGCTCAGTGCTCAGTGCTCAGTGCTCAGTGCTCAGGGCCACACCAGGCAATAAGGCTGATGCCCCGCCTCGTGCAGGCGGTGGGAGAAGTCCTGCCATTCGTGCAGCAACTGGTAGACGTTGAAGGCGTCGCGCGGGCCGCCCCGGTCGGGGACGGTGGACCAGATGAAGGCCGCCGCTCCGACGGCCTCCTCGCCTATCCCGCGCAACGGGTCGACGACGGTCATCGGGAGCTTGACCACGGCGTAGTCGGGATGCAGGACGACCAGTTCGAGCGGCGGCACCTTGTGCAGGGGGACGCCTTCTATGCCGGTGAGGACCATCGCGGCCATCGTCTCCGGCTTGATCTTGGTGAACATGCCGTTCATGCCGAGCTCGTCGCCGCCGAGTTCCTCGGGGCGCATCGAGATCGGGACCCGGGCCGCCGTCGCGCCGTCCGGCGCGCCGAAGTATTTGTACGTCACCCCCACCCGGCCACCATTCCCGCTCTCCGCTCGCAGTCGTTCGACCGCGCGATCGATCCGCTGGGGTTCGCTCTGCGACCCCTGTGCCTGTCCAGCTCTTGTGCCGGCCGCTTCCTCCGCCTCGCGTCGGTGCTTCCCCCGCCGGGCACGCCGAGGGTTGAGGTCATCGGTCCCCTCGCCCAGTCCGCCACCGCGATGCATATCTCCACCCGACTGCTTTTCTAAGTCGCGCGACCCCCGCCACGCAACCCGATCATCGTGACAGTGACCTCCCCCACGGTCGCACGCCGAAACGTGCGCCGAAACACCTGTCCGCGGGATCTTCGCGGCCCCTGAACACCGTCGTTCATGTGAGCTGTCCGTTCGTAGCCCCAGTTTCGCAGATGGCCGGGGGAAGGGACCCGGTTGTCGTAACGGGCTCCGTCACACCCGCCCCACGATGGCCGGGATCATTCCTCTGAGGAGCCGTACGTCGGGCCGGGTTCATCCGTTCACGGCCCCCCGTTCTTCCCCGCACGGCTCTCCTGGACCCCTGGCCTACCCTGAGGAGGTCACTAGCCCCCCGGAGTCGGAGACGTCGCAGGTCATGACCGAACTGCCTTATCCCTATGCAGCCCCAGCCTCGCAGTCGCTGTTCGACCGTGCGGCGGCCGTCACACCAGGTGGCGTGAACTCTCCGGTGCGGGCCTTCCGCGCCGTGGGCGGTACGCCCCGGTTCATGGTGTCCGGTACCGGTCCGTACCTGACCGACGCCGACGGCCGTGAGTATGTCGACCTCGTCTGTTCCTGGGGTCCGATGATCCTCGGGCACTCCCACCCCCAGGTCATCGCCGCCGTTCAGGAAGCCGTCTCGCGCGGTACGTCCTTCGGCACGCCCGGTGAGGGAGAGGTCGTCCTCGCCGAGGAGATCGTCGCCCGCGTCGAGCCCGTCGAGCAGGTCCGGCTGGTCTCCAGCGGCACCGAGGCGACGATGTCGGCCATCCGGCTGGCGCGCGGGTTCACCCGGCGGTCGAAGGTGATCAAGTTCGCCGGCTGCTACCACGGGCATGTCGACTCGCTCCTCGCCGCGGCGGGCAGCGGGCTGGCGACCTTCGCGCTGCCCGACACGCCCGGTGTGACCGGCGCCCAGGCCGCCGACACCATCGTGCTGCCCTACAACGACCTCGAAGCCGTACAGGCCGCCTTCCACGCGCACCCCGGTGAGATCGCCTGTGTGATCACCGAGGCCTCGCCCGGAAACATGGGTGTGGTGCCGCCCGCGCCCGGCTTCAACCAGGGACTCAAGGACGCCTGCGCGAAGAACGGCGCCCTCTTCGTCTCCGACGAGGTCATGACCGGCTTCCGCACCAGCAGGGCCGGCTGGTACGGCATCGACGGCGTCCGCCCCGACCTGATGACCTTCGGCAAGGTGATGGGCGGCGGCTTCCCGGCCGCCGCGTTCGGTGGCCGGGAGGACGTGATGGCGCACCTCGCGCCCGCCGGGCCGGTGTACCAGGCGGGCACGCTCTCGGGCAATCCCGTCGCCACGGCCGCCGGGCTCGCGCAGTTGCGGCTGCTCGACGAGGCCGCGTACGACAAGGTCGACGCGGTGTCGGAGCGGATCCGGACGCTGGTGACCGAGGCGCTCACGAAGGAGGGTGTGACCCACCGCCTGCAGAGCGCCTCCAACATGTTCTCCGTGTTCTTCACGGGACGTGAGGTGCGCGACTACGAGGGCGCGAAGGCGCAGGAGTCCTTCCGCTACACCGCGTTCTTCCACTCGATGCTGGCGCAGGGCGTGTATCTGCCGCCGTCGTCGTTCGAGTCGTGGTTCGTGTCGACGGCCCATGACGACCAGGCGATTCAGCGGATCGCCGACGCCCTTCCGGCGGCGGCGCGGGCAGCGGCGGAGGCCACGGCATGAGCGAGACCCTCGGTACGACCGGCGAGACCGGCGGCAGCGGCGACGACATCACCGTCGTCCACCTGATGCGGCACGGCGAGGTCGCCAACCCGGACGGGGTGCTCTACGGGCGGCTCCCCGGGTACCACCTGTCCGAGCTCGGCCGGCGGATGGCCGACCGGGTGGCCGAGCACCTCACCTCGCGCGATGTCACGCATGTCGTGGCCTCGCCGCTGGAGCGGGCGCAGGAGACGGCCACTCCGATCGCGAAGGCCCACGGGCTCGACCTGGCGACCGACGGGCGGCTCATCGAGGCCGACAACGTCTTCCAGGGCAAGACCTTCGGTGTCGGGGACGGCGCGCTGCGGCGGCCGGAGAACTGGAAGCACCTCGTCAACCCCTTCAAGCCGTCCTGGGGCGAGCCGTACGTCGACCAGGTCGTGCGGATGATGGGGGCGCTGGACGCCGCCAAGGACGCCGCGCGCGGCCACGAGGCGGTGCTGGTGAGCCATCAGCTGCCGATCTGGATCGTCCGCAGCTACGCGGAGAAGCGCCGGCTGTGGCACGACCCGCGCAAACGGCAGTGCACGCTGGCCTCCTTGACGACTTTCACCTACCGAGGCGACAAGATCGTGTCGGTGGGTTACACCGAGCCCGCGCGTGACCTGGTTCCGGCGCATCTCCTCGCGGGCGCCAAGCCGGTGAAGGGCAAGGGCAAGGCGTTCGGCGCCTGACGGGCATGCCCGGGGTCCGGCGGGCAGCATCGATAATCCGGGCCAAATGGTCGTATCTTCGTAAAATCATATAAATCTGAGCGCGTTAGACGGAACCTTCGACTTCATCGTGCCCTCTCATGGGATGCCAGCTGAGAGCCAGCTGAGAGGGTGCGATGAAATGAGGACCGTATGCGGGACGTCAGCCGGAGGGGAATGATCGGCCTCGGTGCGGGCGCCGCGGCCGCGATGGGACTTGCCGCGTGCGGCACCACGACGGGGAAGGACGCCTCGGGTCATCCCGGCGCTTCCCCCACCGCCGGCACCGGCGTGCCGGGCGCCCCGAAGAAGCCGACCCTGCGTCCCATCGGCGACGGTTCGACCGCGTACACCGGCAAGCAGCCGCGCCAGCCCCAGGCCCCCGTGCCGCTGGAACCTGGCGAGACCCCGCCGCAGTTCGTGGTCTTCTCCTGGGACGGCGCAGGAGAGGTCGGCACCGGTCTGTTCGACCGCTTTCTCCGGCTCGCCAAGGAGAACGACGCGCACATGACGTTCTTCCTCTCCGGGCTCTATCTGCTGCCCGAGTCGAAGAAGCGCGCGTACGACCCGCCCAACAACCCCCGCGGCGCCTCGGACATCGGCTACCTGAGCGACGAACACGTCCGGTCCACCCTGAAGCTGGTCCGTCAGGCCTGGCTCGACGGCCACGAGATCGGCACCCACTTCAACGGCCACTTCTGCGGCGGCTCCGGCTCCGTCGGCAACTGGACGGCCCGGCAGTGGCGCAGCGAGATCGACCAGGCCAAGTCCTTCGTCACCGAGTGGCGCACCAATACGGGCTGGACCGACCTGCCCCCGCTGCCCTTCGACTACGAGAAGGAGCTCATCGGCGCCCGCACTCCGTGTCTGCTCGGCCAGAACAACCTGCTGCCCGCCGCCAAGGAGCTCGGGTGGCGCTACGACGCCTCCTCGCCCGGCGGTGTCCAGCGCTGGCCGCAGAAGAAGGAGGGGCTGTGGGACCTGCCGCTGCAGGCGATGCCCTTCCCCGGGCACCGCTTCGAGGTCCTCTCGATGGACTACAACATCCTCGCCAACCAGTCGGTCGCCTCCACCCGGGCACCCTCGTACAACTACCCGGGCTGGCGCACCCAGGCGTCCGCGTCGTACGTGGCGGGATTCAAGCGGGCATACGAGACGAATCGTGCCCCCTTCTTCATCGGCAACCACTTCGAGGAGTGGAACGGCGGCATCTACATGGACGCCGTCGAGCACGTGTTCACCCACATCGCCCGGGAGAAGGAAAAGGGCTCCGACGTGCGCATGGTCTCCTTCCGCCAGTTCGTGGACTGGCTGGACGTGCAGCGGCCCGAGGTGCTGGCGAAACTCCAGTCCATGGAGGTCGCGGAGCAGCCGGACGGGGGCTGGCACTCCTTCCTCCGGGGACAGGCCGCCTGAAATGCGGGTTTCCACCCGCAAGGGGGGTGCGGAAGATCCCCGAAACGGGCATGCGAAACTTTTCACATGAGTGCCGCCTGCCGCGCAGACCAGCGCCCGAACCGCACCCGTGCCGCCCTGTTCACCGCAGGGGCCGCCGTCGCCGCGCTCGTGCTGTCCGCGTGCACCTCCGGGGGCACCTCCGGCGGCGCGGGCAACAGCAACTACGTCTCCGGCAAGGACGGCATCTCCACCGTCGCCAAGGGGTCCCGCGACACCGCGCCGGACCTCTCGGGCACGACCATCGACGGCAAGCGGCTCGACGTCGCGGACTACAAGGGCAAGGTCGTCGTCCTCAACATCTGGGGCTCCTGGTGCCCGCCGTGCCGCGCCGAGACCCCGAACCTGGTCAAGGTCGCCAAGGAGACCGCCGGGCAGGGTGTGCAGTTCGTCGGCATCAACACCCGTGACCCCAGCACCGACCTGGCCAGGGCCTTCGAGAAGCAGCAGGACGTCCCGTACCCCAGCCTGTACGACCGGACGGGCAAGCTGATGCTCCGCTTCAAGAAGGGCACGCTCAACCCGCAGACGATCCCCTCCACGATCATCATCGACCGGAACGGGAAGATCGCGGCCCGCACGCTGCAGGCGCTCAGCGTGGACACGCTGCACGAGATGCTCGACCCCGTACTCGCGGAGAAGTGACCGGCGTGTCCCTTCTCCAGACGTCCGTGAACCTCGCCGCCCCGACCGGTATGAACACCACGGTCTACAGCGGCGCCCTGCTGCTCGCGCTGCCGATCGCCGTGCTCGGCGGGCTCGTCTCCTTCTTCTCGCCGTGCGTCCTGCCGCTCGTACCTGGCTATCTGTCGTACGTCACCGGGGTCAGCGGCACGGACCTGGCCGAGGCCAGACGAGGGCGGATGGTCGCGGGGGCCAGTCTGTTCGTGCTCGGGTTCACCGCCGTGTTCGTCTCCGGCGGGGCCCTGTTCGGGTACTTCGGCTCGACGCTGCACGAGTACAACGGCGTCCTCAGCAAGGTCCTCGGCGCCCTGATGATCGCGATGGGCGTGTTCTTCATGGGGCTGATGCCCTGGCTCACCCAGCGCGAGTTCCGCTTCCACCGGCGCCCGGTGACAGGGCTCGCGGGCGCCCCGATACTGGGCGCGCTCTTCGGTATCGGCTGGACGCCCTGTCTGGGCCCGACACTCACCTCCGTCACCGTGCTCTCCATGGACCAGGCGAGCGCCGGGCGCGGGGCCATACTGACCGTCGCGTACTGCCTCGGTCTGGGAGTGCCCTTCGTCCTCGCCGCCGTCGCCTTCCGCAAGGCGCTCGGCGCGTTCGGCTGGGTGAAGCGGCACTACACCTGGGTGATGCGGATCGGCGGCGGAATGATGATCGTGACCGGCCTGCTGCTGCTCACCGGTGCCTGGGACGGCATCGTGCAGCAGATGCAGACCTGGTCCGACGGCTTCACGGTAGGGATCTGATCCATGAGCACGACCGACACCGGCAACACGTCCGAGTCCCCCGCGACTTCGGAGGACGACGGCGCGCCGGACCCGGTGGGCGCCAAGCGGCACATCGGGGTGAGTGCCGACGGCGAACTCGGCGAGGCCGGGTCGCAGCTGTCCACCGCGCCCGTGGAGACGGTGGTGCCCGGCTCCTTCGGCGGCACCCGCAAGCCCGGCGCCGCGGGGTGGCTCGCCTGGACCGCCCGTGAAGTGACGGGCTGGGCCCGCTGGTTCTGGCGCCAGCTCACGTCGATGCGGGTCGCCCTGATCCTGCTCTTCCTGCTGTCGCTCGGCGCCATCCCCGGATCGCTGATCCCGCAGTCCGGCACCGACGCCCAGAAGGTGGCGGCCTTCAAGGCCGCGCACAGCGTCCTCGGACCCGTCTACGACAAGCTCGGGCTGTTCCACGTGTACAGCTCGGTGTGGTTCTCCTCGATCTACATCCTGCTGTTCGTCTCGCTCATCGGCTGCATCGTGCCCCGCACCTGGCAGTTCGTCGGGCAGTTGCGCGGCCGTCCGCCGGGCGCCCCCAAGCGGCTGACCCGGCTGCCCGCGTACGCGACCTGGCGCACCGCGGCGGAACCCGAGCAGGTCCGCGAGATCGCGCTGAAGGTGCTCAGGCAGAAGCGGTTCAGGGCGCACGTCGACAAGGACGCCGTAGCCGCGGAGAAGGGCTATCTGCGCGAGACCGGCAACCTGCTGTTCCACATGGCGCTGATCGTGATGCTCGTCGCCTTCGCCTGGGGCCAGCTCTTCAAGTCCGAGGGCGACAAGCTGATCGTCGAGGGCGACGGCTTCTCCAACACGCTCCTGTCCTACGACGACTTCAAGTCCGGCAACCTCTTCAGCACCGACGACCTGACCCCGTTCAGCTTCGATCTGAAGAACTTCACCGGCACCTACGAGCGGACCGGCCCCAACAAGGGCACGCCCCGCAGGTACCAGGCGGCCGTCACCTACAGCGAGGGTGCCTACGGCAAGGAGCGCAAGACGCTCATCAAGGTCAACGAGCCGCTGGTGATCGGTGACACGAAGGTCTATCTCACCGCCCACGGCTACGCGCCCACCGTGACCGTCCGGGACGGCAAGGGCAAGGTCGTCTTCCACGACGCCGTGCCGCTGCTGCCGCTCGACTCCAACGTCACCTCGCAGGGCGCCGTCAAGGTCATGGACGGCTACAGGAACGCGCAGGGCAAGAGCGAACAGCTCGGCTTCTCCGCCTTCTTCGTGCCGACGTTCGCCGGGGCGGGCAAGGGCGACATGTTCTCCCAGTTCCCCGCGCTCGACTATCCGGTGCTCGCGCTGAGCGGCTTCCACGGAAGCCTCGGGGTCGACGCGGGCCTGCCGCAGAACGTGTACCAGCTCGAAACCACCCACATGAAGCAGTTCAAGGACGCCAAGGGCGCGATCGTCAAGGCGCGGCTGCGTCCCGGCGAGACGATGACGCTTCCGGGCGGCGCCGGGTCGATCACCTTCGACAAGGACATCAAGGAGTGGGCGAACTTCCAGGTCACCCAGCAGCCCGGCAGTGTCTGGGCGCTGGCCGGGGCGTTCACCGCGATCTTCGGACTCGCCGGTTCGCTGTTCATCCAGCGCCGCCGTGTCTGGGTGCGGGCGACCACCGGCCCTGACGGCGTCACCGTCGTCGAGATGGCCGGGCTCGGCCGCAGCGAGTCCGCGAAGCTTCCCGAGGAGCTCGGCGACCTGGCCGCGCTCGTGCACGAACAGGCACCCACCAAGCCCGACGAAGACGCGGCACCCACCGACGCCGACGCCGAACCCCCCGTACCCGCCGCTGAAGGGTCCAAGAAGCAGTGACGCTCGCCACCGCACACGACCTTGGCGCCGTGACCGATCTGGCCACCGCGACCAACGAACACCTCGCCAACATCAGCAACACGCTGATCTACTCCGCGATGGCCGTCTACACCCTGGCCTTCTTCGCCTTCATCGCCGAGTGGCTCTTCGGCAGCCGCAGCAAGGTCGCCCGCACCGCCAACGCGCTCACCGCGGACGGTGCCAAGGCGGCCGGGGCGGCCCCCGAGGTCACCGTGCAGAAGGCCGGCGGAACCGCCGTGCTGGAGCGGCCGAAGGTCGTCACCCGGTCCGCCGCGGGCGCGCGCGACGTGCCCGACGGGCCCGGTGCGCACGGCGGGGACGAGCAGGGTGACCTCTACGGGCGTATCGCCGTGTCCCTCAGCGTGCTGGCGTGGGCCGTCGAGGCGGCCGGTGTGCTCGCCCGCGCGATGTCCGTGGGCCGGGCGCCGTGGGGCAACATGTACGAGTTCAACATCACCTTCTCCACCGTCGCCGTCGCGGTCTTCCTGGTCCTGCTCGCGCTCAAGAAGGACGTCCGCTGGCTCGGCCTCCCGCTGATCACCACGGTCCTCCTCGATCTCGGTCTCGCCGTCACCGTCCTGTACACCGCGAGCGACCAACTGGTCCCCGCGCTGCACTCGTACTGGCTGTACATCCACGTGTCGACCGCGATCCTGTGCGGCGCCGTCTTCTACGTGGGCGCCGTCGGCACGATCCTGTACCTCTTCAAGGACTCGTACGAGAACAAGCTCGTGAACGGCGGACAGCCCGGACGGTTCGCCACCTCCGTCATGGAGCGGCTGCCCGCCGCGGCCTCGCTCGACAAGTTCTCCTACCGCGTGAACGCCGCCGTCTTCCCGCTGTGGACGTTCACGATCATCGCGGGCGCGATCTGGGCGGGCGACGCCTGGGGCCGCTACTGGGGCTGGGACCCCAAGGAGACCTGGGCGTTCATCACCTGGGTCGCCTACGCCTGCCACCTGCACGCGCGCGCCACGGCCGGCTGGAAGGGCCGCAAGGCCGCCTACATCGCCCTGATCGCCTTCGGCTGCTGGCTGTTCAACTACTACGGCGTCAACATCTTCGTCGGAGGCAAGCACTCCTACGCGGGCGTCTGACCCGCCCCGAAGCACCAAGGCCGGCCCCGGTGACCCCCAGTCACCGGGGCCGGCCTTCGTCGACGCGCGGGGTGTCCTCGGGGGACAGCGGCGGCAGCGAGAGGAGCAGCGCCCGCGAGGACGGCGAGGTGCCGGGCCGCCAGCCGGTCTCCCGGGCCGCCTCGGGCAGGGCGAGCCGGCCCGCGTTGCGCAGCGCCGGATGGGCGTAGCCCCGCAGCGCGGCGAAGAACACGACCTGGTCCGCGATGCCGTCGGCGCGGTCGCGCAGAACCGGCTCCAGGAGTCCGAGGCCCGCGGGTTCCTGGACGTTGTCGATCAGCAGGACCGGGCGTCCGCGCCGGTGCGAGCGCTGCACGACCCCCGCGTACGCCTCGTCGAGGTCGGCCAGCAGCGCCCGTACGAGATGCCGTTCGGCGTGCCTGCGGGATTCGCCGCCGGCCCGGAAGTGCCGGGAGAGCAGGATCAGCGCGAGCTTGGGGCTGCCTTCCGCGTTCGGGTAGTCCCGGTACCAGGTGGCGGCCCTGCGCAGTCGGCGGTGGGCCGTGGAGACGCCTTCGGTGAACGCCTCCAGGGTCGCCTCGATGATCGGCTCCACCACCGGACCCGACCCGTTCATCGACGCGGCGAGTTTGGAGACCACCCTGCTCATCCCGCGTCCCGCGAATCCCGACAGCCAGGAGTCGGTCTCGTTGAGCAGCAGGATGCGCTCGGCCTCCCGCCGGATGCGCGGGACCTCGCGGTCGCTCCAGCCGGCGGCCGCCACCGCGAGCAGCCCGGACGACAGCCGCGGGAAGCCGATCCGCCCGGCGCCCTTCACCGGTTCGGCGAGCTGTTCCGCGGCCGTGGTGAGCGCCTCTCCGACCGGCGACCAGGACCCCGCCGGACGCTCCGGGGGCGGCGCGGTGAACCGCTGTTCCTCGCCGTCGACCAGAGCGATGGGGGTGTGCCCGCGATAGGCGTCGCGCAGGGCGCGGAGCACCGCGGTCTTGCCCTGCCCCCGGCCGCCCGCGAAGACCACGAAGGGCGGCTGCGCGGGGTGTTCGTACGGTGTGGCGCCGAGCTGGTGCGGACGCAGACCGACCAGTCGTGACGCGAGTCCGGGCGGGTCGTCGTCGAACAGCGCTCCCCGGCCGTGCAGCTCTGTGTGCACCGCATCTCCCCCTGGTCCGCGGTCCGGTCCTATGTGCTGTTGTGAGGTGTATCAACAAAAGATGAAGAAGGGGCAGTTGGTTCGGGATAGGTCGATCGGTGTCCGCCCGGTGTCCGTTCGCCCGCGGAAAAGCTCCGCTGTTCAGTCGACCGTGATCGAATCGAGCTTCTGGCGCAGATAGGTGTGGGAGTCGACGGGTTCGTACGCGACACGGCCCACGGGGGCGGGCACCGACTCGACCAGCGTCCCCGGCGTGCACTCGCCGAAGTACACCAGCGAGATCAGCTCCTCGGCGGGAGCGTCGGCCGGTGGCGGGAGCACCCGGTGCCGTCCGGAACGCCACCGGTCGCCGGTCCAACGGGCCATGAGATCACCGATGTTGACCGTGAAGGCGGCCGGGTCGAAGGGGGCGTCCCGCCAGCCGTCCTCGTCCGTGAAGACCTGGAGCCCGCCCTTGCCCGCCTGCCGGTCGAGGATGGTGACGGTGCCGAAGTCGGTGTGCGGCCCGATGCGGAACTGGCCCGGCAGCGGCTCGCCGACGACCTCCGTGCCCGGATACCAGTTGATGTTGAAGCCGTACGTCGGGTGGCCCATGTGCCGGGTGAAGAAGTCGGGCCGGAGGCCGAGCGCCCCGCCGAGCAACTCCAGCAGATGGTTCTCCAGCACGCCCATCGCCGCCAGGTACTCCTCGCAGAGCGCGCGCAGCTCCGGGGTCTCGGCGGGCCAGACGTTCGGCGCGTACCACTCCGTGTTGGTCTCCGGGTCCTCGAACGGCTCGCTCGTCGCGAACGTCAGCGACTCCTTGAGGTCCGGCGGGGTCTCGGTGCCCTCCGCGTAGCCGTTGGCCTCGGCACCCGGCCCGAGCCAGCCGCGCCCGCCGACCCGGGCGGCGTACGGCTGCTTCCTCCCGGCGGGCAGCGCGAAGAACGCGCGGGCGGCCTCCCGCAGTCGACGGCGCAGCGCGGGGTCCACGCCGTGGCCGGTGACGAGCAGGAAACCGGCGGTCCGCAGCGCGTCGTCGACGGTGCGGGCGACGGCGGCGCGGGCCCCGGGGTCCCCGGAGAGCCAGGGGCGGAGGTCGACGGTGGGGATGCGGGCCGGCACCGGGCCGGCGCCGGGACCGGTCGGACCGGCCGCCGTACCGGGGCGGGTGCCGGCGGGTTCCCGGGAAAGGGCCGACCCCGCCGGATTCGCCGAACCCTCGGGACCGTCCGGACTTTCGGGACCGTCCGGACTTTCGGGACCGGCCGAACCCTCGGGACCGGCCGAACCCTCGGGACCGGCCGAACCCTCGGGACCTGCCGGGTTCGTGCGACCGGACGGTTCCTCGGGAAGCGCCCCCGCGCTCGGGTCACTCACCGATGTCCTCGTTCCACAGGACCGGGTTGTCCTTGATGAAGTCCCGCATCAGGGCGGTGCATTCGGGATCGTCGAGCAGCACGATCTGTACGCCGTGCCGGGCGAGCCAGTCGTGGCCGCCGTGGAAGGTGGCCGCCTCGCCCACGACGACCCGGGAGATGCCGAACTGCCGGACCAGACCGCTGCAGTACCAGCACGGCGACAGGGTGGTCACCATGGTCGTGCCGCGATACGTCCGCTGCCGTCCCGCGTCGCGGAAGGCGGCCGTCTCGGCGTGCGTCGAGGGGTCGTCGTCCTGGACGCGGCGGTTGCGGCCGCGGCCGAGAACGGTGCCGTCCGCGCCGTACAGCGCCGCCCCGATGGGGATGCCGCCCTCGGCGAGCCCCGCGCGGGCCTCCGCCAGTGCGGTGGCGAGCCACGCGCGGGCCTGTGCTTGATCGATGCGCTCCATGGTCCCCACTCTCCCGCGGGACTCCAGTCTCGTGCGGCGGGAACACGGGGGCAACGCGGGGGAACACCCTCCCGCCGCACGGGGTTCGCCCAGGGACGGCGAAGGTCAGTCGCTCTCCGGCCTGCGGGCCAGCAGGAACGCCTGCGGTGTCCTCTCCTGTTCGTCGGCCTCGCGGACGAGACGGGCGACCTCGAACAGGCCTTCCTTCCGCAGGAGTTCGGCGACGCGTTCGGGCGGGAAGCGGTGGACGTCGAGATCCACGTCATGGCCGTACGCGTGCTCCAGCCGGACCTGTTCGGCGCCGACCTTGAAGGCGATGAGCAGATGACCGCCGGGCGCCAGGACGCGGCGGAACTCGGCCAACATCACCGGGAGTTCGTCGATCGGCGTGTGCACCGTCGAGTACCAGACGAGTGCTCCGGCGAGGGTGCCGTCCGGCAGGTCGAGGCCGGTCATCGTGCCCACCTCGAAGCGCAGGTGGGGATGTGCCCGGCGGGCCACCGTGACCATCCCGGGCGACAGGTCGATCCCGAACGCGTCGAGCCCGAGTTCTTCCAGGTGGACGGTCACCCGTCCGGGCCCGCACCCGAGGTCCGCCACGGGCCCGCCCCCGCCGGCCCGCACCCGCTCGGCGAACGCCGCCAGCATCGCCATGTCCAGCGGTCTGCTGCCCAACTCGTCCTTGAGCAGCTCCGCGTAGTCGGCGGCGACGGTGTCGTAGGAGGAACGGGTGGCCTGGAGGCGAGTCGTCATGGCGGCGAAGACTAGACCGGGGGTCCGACAGTCACGGGCGGGACCGATCGGAACGCGCCACCCGCAGCAGCAGCTTTCCGGTGCTGGTCCGCGATCCCATCAGCGCGTGCGCCTCCCCGGCCTCCTCCAGGGCGAACTCCGCGGTCACCGGCAGGCTCACGGTGCCGTCGGCCACCGACTCGAAGGCGCGCGAGGCGAGGTCGCGGAGGGCGGCGGGGGCCGTCGCGGCCAGGCCGAGGATCGAGAACCCGCCGACCGACAGGCCGGTGGGGTTGAGTTCCGGCTGGCCCACCGCCCAGGGATCCGCCGAGCTCGCGTTGCCGAAGGCGACCAGGCGGCCGAAGAGGGCCAGGGAGGCGAGGCTGCGCCGGAAGGTCTCGCCGCCCACCGGGTCCAGGGCCAGGTCCACCCCGCGGCCGGCGGTCGCGGCGCGGACCTCGTCCTCGAAGGAACCCACGAACACCTCGTCGTAGCCGTGGCCGAGGGCGTACGCGGCCTTCGCCTCGCTGGACACGACGCCGTAGACCGCGCCGGCCCCGGCCGCCTTCGCCAACCGGCCGAGCACCGTGCCCACGCCGCCCGCCGCGCTCTGGACGAGCACCGTCTCGCCGGGCTGGAGCCGGCCCACGGCGTGCAGCAGCCCGTACGCCGTGGGCAGGACGGTGGGGAGGGTGGCGCCGGTGCGCAGGCCGACCCCGTCGGGCAGCGGGAAGACGGTGACGGCGTCGGCGACGGTGACGTCCGCGTACGCCCCGCCCTCCGTCAGCGCCGCGACCTCCTGGCCCGCCCGCAGCCCCGTGACGTCCGGGCCCACCGCCCGGATCCGGCCCGAGACCTCCAGACCCGGTACGAAGGGCAGGCGCGGTACGCGGTAGCCCGCCGACCTGGCCAGCAGGTCGGCGAAGTTCACGCCCGCGTAGGCCACGTCGATGCTCACCTGCCCGGGGCCCGGTTCGGGGACCTTCGCCTCCACGACCCGCAGGACCTCGGGACCGCCGTACTCCTGGAACTCGACCGTACGCATGGCTCACTCCTGGCTGGTACTCGGCTGGACAGCCGACGGCCCGCGCGGACCGGTCGCCGACCAGACTGTTCAATGAAAAGCGAACACTCAGGAGTGTATGGTTTTCATCGAACACTCGGCAAGCGGATCAGGGAAGCACCAGGGAGGCCGGCGTGGCGGAGCGCACCAGTCATCGGGCCGCGCCCGAGCACACCCACCCCGACGAGGTCCCCGTGGCGACCGCCCTCGCCGCCCTCGCCGACCCCGTCCGGCTCCAGCTCGTCCGGGCGCTGGCGGAGTCCGCGGAGTGGAGCCGCAGTTGCGGCAGTTTCGACGTACCCGTCGGCAAGGCGGCGCTCAGCCATCACTTCTCTGTGCTGCGCGGCGCCGGTCTCGTCGAACAGCGCGACGAGGGCCCCAAGCGGGTCAACCGGCTGCGCCGGCCGGAGTTCGACGCCCGCTTCCCGGGCCTCCTCGCCCTCGTCCTGCGCGCGGAACCGCCCCGCTGAGAGGTCTCGGCGGGGGTGCCGGCCGTGCGCGGTGGTACGCGACGCCCTCGGCGCGGAGTCTCAGGCGGGCTCCTCGGTGGCGTGGGAGTCGGTGAGCGTGAGTGCGCCGCCGCCAGCGATCAGGCCGACGACGACCGCCAGCACGGCGTAGGTGATCCGCTCGCCGTGGAAGAACGAGGTCACCAGGGCGTCGCCCCAGGTGCCCGCGGGCAGCCGGGTGGTGACCAGCGCGGCGATGAGGGTGCCGACCACGGCGGTGCCGATGCTGCTTCCGACCTCCTGGGCGGTGTCGTTGAGCGCCGTGCCGATCGACGTCCGGTTGTCCGGCATCGCGTCGACGAGCGCGATGGCGCAGATCGTCATGACGGTGCGCAGTCCGACGGTCATCACGACCATGCAGACCGCGATGGCGCCGTAGCCGCGGTCGACACCCCAGGACAGGCCGGCCAGCGATCCGGCCAGGCAGGCCGCGCCGACCAGGCAGGCGACGCGGTGGCCGAACCTTTTCGCGAGCCACTCGGACAGGGGAGTCGCGACGATCATGGTCACGATGATCGGCAGGTTCGCCAGGCCGGCCCGTACGGGGCTCCACCCGTAGGCGTACTGGAAGTGGAGGATCAGGCCGAACATCACGGCGGCCATCGCGATGGCCGAGCCGATCTGTGCGATGGCCGCGCCGCGGACGGTGCCGTTGGAGAAGAGGCGCAGGTCCAGCATCGGCGACGCGCTGCGGCGCTCGTGCCACACGAACGCGATCCCCGCGGCGATGGCGCCGAGGACCGAGGCGAGTGTGGTCGCGGAGAGCCAGCCGTGCTCGACGCCGCTGGTCAGCGAGTAGCAGGCGAGGCCGATGGTGGCGACGCTCAGGCCGGCGCCCGGCAGATCGAGCTTGTCGTGGGTCAGGTCCTGCGGCCGGTCGGCCGGGACGCCGAGGCGGACGCCGATGGCCGCGATCAGCGCGATCGGGGCGTTGACGACCAGGAGCCACTGCCACTGGAAGTGGGCCAGGGCGGTGCCGCCCAGCAGCGGGCCGAGGACGAAGCCGGACATGCCGACGACGATCATCAGGGTCATCGCGCGCATCCGCAGCGCCTTGTCGTCGAACAGCCGGAAGACCAGCGAGTTGGTGATGGGGGCCATCGCCGCCGCGGCGATGCCGAGGCCGGCCCGCAAGGTGATGAGCTGCCCCGCGGTGGTGACCGCGACGACGGCCAGGCTCAGCAGCCCGAACACCGCCAGGCCGACCAGCAGCACACGGCGGCGCCCGAGCCGGTCGGCCATCGACCCCGCCGTCAGCAGCAGGCCGCCGAACGTCAGCGAGTACCCGCCGGTGACCCACTGCAGCGCGGTCGTTCCGCTGTCGAGGTCCCGGCCGATCGTGGGCAGCGCGATCGAGAGCAGTGTGTTGTCGACCATCTCGACGAAGAAGGCCAGGCAGAGCGCGGCCAGGGGAATCCATGCCGCGCGCAGGGACGGATAGGTGCGCGACGCGGCGGGCGCTATGGCGGTGGTGGTCATGGCGGGCCTCCTCTCGGAACGCCGTCGACTGTCGAACAACGTTCGGTAATGGAACAGCGTTCTGCAATGGAACGATGTTCGACAATAGAACGAGGTTCGATAATTGCGCAAGCTGTGATTGGATGGATGCCATGACAGGCCCGCGATCACGACCCGCCGATCGTCCTTCCCGAGGACGTCAACGTGCCTCGCACTCCATCGAGGCCGTTCTCACGGCGGCCGTGGCCCTGCTCGACGAGGCGGGCGAGCCGGCGCTGACGCTCCGCGCCCTCGCGAACCGGCTCGGCACCGGCGTCGGCAGCATCTACTGGTACGTCTCGGGCAAGGACGACCTGCTCGACCGCGCCATCGACCACGTGCTCGGCGGGGTGCTGGCCGCCGTCGAGGGGCAGAGCGGCAGCGACGACCCGATCGACGACCTGCGCGTGATGGCCGTCACTCTGTTCGACGCGATCGTGGACCGGCCGTGGCTGGGCGCGCACTTCATGCGCCGCACCGACGTCCAGGGCAACTCGTTGCGGCTTTTCGAGAAGCTGGGACAGCGGACTCTTCGACTCGACCTCACGCCGCTGCAACGGTTCCACGCCGTGTCGGCGATCGTGGGCGTCGTGGTCGGCAACGCCGCGGACATGGGGCAGGAGCCGCCCCAGGAGGTGCTCGACGGCTTCGTGGACCGCGACGAGTTCCTCGGTCGCTACACCGAGACGTGGCGTGCGCTCGACGCCGAGGAGTTCCCGTTCGTGCACGACATCGTCGACGAGTTCGACGGGCACGACGACAAGGAGCAGTTCCTCGCCGGGCTGGACCTGACCCTGGCGGGCCTCCGCCTCCAGGCCGGAGCCTGACGCTGCCTGCCTGCCTGCCTGCCTGCCTGCCTGCCTGCCTGCCTGCCTGCCCGCCCGGCCGCCCGCCTGCCCGCATCGGCGGTGCCGATGGGGGCATCGGCAGGACGCCCCACTGGCCCGTGGCCCGGCCCCGGTCCCCGCTCCTACCTTCGGGGCATGACCTCAGCCACCGCAGTCGCGAACCCCGAGAACAAGGGCGCCGTCCAGCTCACCGCCGCGATGATGCTCTCCGGCACCCTCGGCGTCTTCGTCGTCGAGTCCGGCGCCTCACCCTTCAACGTCGTGTTCTTCCGCGTCCTGTTCGGGGCGCTCGCCCTCGGCGGCTACGCGCTGGCCCGGGGATACTTCCGGGGCCACGGCTTCACCCCGCGCACGCTCGGACTCGCCGCGCTCGGCGGGGTGTTCATCGTCTTCAACTGGGTCCTGCTCTTCCAGGCGTACAGGAACACCTCGATCTCCGTGGCGACCGTCGTCTACCACACCCAGCCGTTCTACGTGGTGCTGCTGGGCGCCCTGCTGTTCCGCGAACGGATCACCGCCGCCAAGGCCGGCTGGATCGGGCTCGCCTTCGCCGGTCTGGTCCTCGTCTCGGGGGTCACCCCGGCCGACTTCGCGCACGGCGGCGCGTACCTCACCGGCGTCGGACAGGCCCTCCTGGCCGCGCTCCTCTACGGGCTGGCCACGCTGGTCACCAAGCGCGTCACCGGCGTCCGGCCGCATCTCGTCGCGCTCGTCCAGGTCCTCGTCGGCATCCCGCTGCTGCTTCCCTTCGCCGACTTCGGCGCGATGCGCGGGACCGGCGCGGACTGGGGCTGGCTGATCGGGCTCGGAGTCGTCCACACGGGGCTGATGTACGTCCTGATGTACGCCGCGTACGCCAAGCTCCCGACCGCGAAGATCGCCGTGCTCGCCTTCACCTACCCGGCCGTCGCGATGGTCATGGACTGGGCGGTGTACGGCCACCACATCGGTCTCGTCCAGGCCCTCGGCGTCCCGCTGATCGTGACGGCCAGCCTGAAGGTCACGCTTCCCCGGGCGGGCCGGACTCCTCGGACACCAGTTGCCGCGCCCGCTCCACGAACAGCCGCGCATGCGCCGGAAGCCGCTTCCCGGCCCGCCACGCCAGTTGCGTCCGAAGCGTGAACGGCGGTTCCCAGCGCAGTCGTACGAGCTCGCCCCGCGCCAGTTCCGCGGCGACCGTCACCTCCGGCAGCAGCGCGATGCCGAGGCCGGCCGCCGCGGCCCGTTTGGTCGCCTCGATCGTGCCGAACTCCGTGAAATCGACGGAGGAACCTTCAGCCGTGCGGGAGTTGAGCTCGCGCTCGAACAAGTCCCGGTAGGCGCAGCCGGGTTCGGTGGCGAGCAGCGACCGGCCCGCGAGGTCGGCGGTGGCCGGAGCCGTGCCGGCGAGCGGATCGCCGGGTGCGGCGACCAGCGCCAGCGGCTCCACCGCCAGCACCGCGACCTCCAGTCCCGCGTGCTCGGTCTCCTCCTCCATCAGGAAGCCGACGTCGTACGTGCCCTGGCGCAGCGCCCGGCGGGTCTCGTCTCCGATGGTCGTGCGCAGCGACAGCCGCACCCGGGGATGGCGGTGGTGGAAGAACTCCAGGAGCGGCAGCAGCCGGTACGAGGTGAGGGACTCCATCGTGCCGACGGTGAGCGTGCCGGAGGGCTCCTCGGCGCCGACGACCGCGGCCCGCGCCTCGTCGGTCAGCTCGATGATCTGCCGGGCGTAGGGGAGCAGCCGTTCGCCTGCCTCGGTCAGCCGGATCCTGCTGCCCAGCCGGTCGAAGAGCTCCGTACCGAGGGAGGTCTCCAGGGCGCGGATCTGGCTGGTGACGCTGGACTGCGCGTACGCCAGTTCGGTCGCGGCCCGGGTGAAGCTCAGGACGGTCGCGACCTTCTCGAAGGTGACCAGCAGGCGCAGTTCCATGTCAGGACTCTTCGTCGGACCTGCTCTGCTCCTCGCGCCGCCTCAGCTCGTCCTCGCGGCGCCGCAGGTCGGCCTCCCAGTCTTTCAGAACGGTCTCGTCCTTGCGGTTCTCGGCCTTGAGGGAGGCGAGGAACTCGGGGTTGTCGTCGGGAGCGACGAACGCCGTCCGGTGGCTGCGGTGCCACTCGGAGGGGGTGGCGCCGCCCGCCGGACCCCGGCGGTCACGGCCCGCGACGAGCCAGGCGACCGGACCGACCAGCACCTCGCCGAAGAGCAGGATGATGATGACCCAGACCACCTTGGGCAGGCCCCTGACCTCCTTCTCCGGCGTGTTCAGGCAGTCGATGAAGGCGTAGATCCACAGCCCGAGAACCAGCAGGACCCATACATATCTGATCATGGCCGAACGATCCCCCGGTGAGCGACGACGGGGCGGCACGGGCCCCCGGTGACGGGCACAGGGTAGCGGGTGGCCGATACTTGAACACATGGCTTACGACGATCTTCGCTCCCTGCTGAGGGCGCTGGAGCGCGAGGGTGACCTCAAGCGCATCAAGGCCGAGGTGGATCCGTACCTGGAGGTCGGAGAGATCGTCGACCGGGTGCAGAAGGCGGGCGGCCCCGCGCTGCTCTTCGAGAACGTGCGCGGGTCGGCGATGCCGCTCGCGATGAACGTCTTCGGCACCGACCGGCGACTGCTGAAGGCGCTCGGCCTGAAGTCGTACGCCGAGATCTCCGAGAAGATCGGCGGACTGCTCCGGCCTGAGCTGCCGCACGGCTTCGTCGGGGTGCGCGAGGCCTTCGGCAAGCTCGGCGCGATGGCACACGTGCCGCCGAAGAAGGTCAAGGACGCGCCGGTGCAGGAGGTGGTGCTGCGGGGCGACGACGTCGACCTCGACGCCCTGCCCGCCCTGTTCACCTGGCCCGAGGACGGCGGCTCCTTCTTCAACCTCGGACTCACCCACACCAAGGACCCCGAGTCCGGCATCCGCAATCTCGGCCTCTACCGGCTCCAGCGCCACGACAAGCGCACCATCGGCATGCACTGGCAGATCCACAAGGACAGCCGCAACCACTACCAGGTCGCCGCCCGCAGGGGTGAGCGGCTGCCCGTCGCGATCGCCTTCGGGTGTCCGCCCGCCGTGACGTACGCCTCCACCGCCCCGCTGCCCGGTGACATCGACGAGTACCTCTTCGCCGGGTTCCTCCAGGGCAAGCGGATCGAGATGGTCGACTGCAAGACCGTGCCGCTCCAGGTGCCCGCGAACGCCGAGGTCGTCCTCGAAGGCTGGCTGGAGCCGGGCGAGATGCTGCCCGAGGGGCCGTTCGGCGACCACACCGGGTTCTACACCCCGCAGGAGCCGTTCCCGGCGCTGACCATCGACTGCGTGACGATGCGCAAGCGGCCGCTGCTCCAGTCCATCGTGGTGGGCCGGCCCCCCACGGAGGACGGACCCCTCGGCCGGGCGACGGAACGGTTCTTCCTGCCCCTGCTGAAGATCATCGTGCCGGACATCGTGGACTACCACCTGCCCGAAGCGGGCGGTTTCCACAACTGTGCGATCGTCGCGATCGACAAGAAGTACCCGAAGCACGCCCAGAAGGTGATGCACGCCGTCTGGGGCGCGCACATGATGTCCCTGACGAAGCTCATCATCGTCGTCGACGCGGACTGCGACGTCCACGATCTGCACGAGGTGGCCTGGCGGGCGCTGGGCAACACGGACTACGGGCGTGACCTCACCGTCGTCGAAGGCCCGGTCGACCACCTCGACCACGCCTCGTACCAGCAGTTCTGGGGCGGCAAGGCGGGCATCGACGCGACGAGGAAGTGGCCCGAGGAGGGCTACACCCGGGACGGCGGCTGGCCCGAGATGGTGCTGTCCGACCCGGAGACGGCGGCGAAGGTCGACCGCCGCTGGAAGGAGTACGGGCTGTGAGTTCAGCTTCCGCGGCGCTTCCGCAGCCGGGCCGCACCAAGGCGTTCCTGCGCCTCGTCATGATCGAGCACTCGGTGTTCGCGCTGCCCTTCGCCTACATCGCGGCGCTCACGGCGATGTTCGAGGCAGACAAGAACATCCACTGGGGAAAGCTGCTCCTGGTCACCATCGCGATGGTGGGCCTGCGCACCTTCGCCATGGCGGCGAACCGGATCATCGACCGCGAGATCGACGCCCGCAACCCCCGTACGGCCCATCGTGAACTGGTCACCGGGGCGATGAGCGTCAAGCACGCCTGGACGGGCGCGCTGGTGGCCCTGGTCGTCTTCCTGGCGGCCGCCGCCCTGCTCAACCCGCTCTGCCTGGCGCTGGCGCCCATCGCGGTCATCCCGATGGTCGTCTACCCGTACGGCAAGCGGTTCACGAACTTCCCGCAGGCCATCCTGGGTCTCGCCCAGGCGATGGGCCCGATCGGCGCCTGGATCGCGGTCACCGGCACCTGGTCCTGGGACGCCGTCGTCCTCGGTCTCGCGGTGGGCGTGTGGATCGGCGGCTTCGACCTGATCTACGCCTGCCAGGACGTCGAGACCGACCGCGAGATCGGTGTGATGTCGGTGCCGGCGCGGTTCGGCATCCCGGCGGCGATCCGGGGTGCGCGAGGCTGCCACGCGGTGACGACAGCGCTCTTCGTCTGGTACGGGGCGGCGACCGGCGCGGGCGCGTTCTTCTGGCTGGGCCTGGTCATCGTCACGGGCGCGTTCCTCTACGAGCACTCGATCGTGAAGCCGCACGACCTGACCCGGCTGAACCGGGCGTTCTTCCAGGTCAACGGCTTCATCGGCATCGCCCTGTTCGTGTGTGCCCTGCTCGATCTGCTGGTGCGCGGGCTCACGGTCTGAACATGGGCGGTGGCCGGATAGGCTCGACATCATGAAGCCAGGACAGACGCAGCGCCGGCCTTGGATCGTGGGGGTGTCCGGCGCGTCCGGTACGCCGTACGCGGCCGCGGTGCTGCGTTCGCTGCTGGAAGCGGGGGAGAGCGTCGACCTGGTCGTCAGCCGGGCCTCACGGCTCACGCTGCTCGACGAGACCGGCCTCCCGTTCCGCGACGCCCACTGGCGGGACGATCTGCGCGCGTGGCTGGAGCGGGGCGCCGACGGCAAGCCCGGCACCTTCGACGTCCCCGGGGAACATCTCGACGGCGTACGGCACTGGAGCGCGGGCGACCTGGCGGCGGGGCCCTCGTCGGGCTCGTACCCGGCCCAGGGCATGCTCATCGTGCCCGCGTCCACCGCGTGTGTGGCCGGAGTCGCCCTCGGCCTCTCCAAGGACCTGCTCCAGCGGGCCGCGAGCGTCACGCTCAAGGAGGGGCGCAGACTGGTCGTCGCCGTACGGGAGACCCCCCTGAACGGGCAGACGCTGCGTCACCTGGTCTCCCTGGACGACGCGGGCGCGACCGTGCTGCCCGCCTCGCCGGCGTTCTACGCGGGAGCCACGCACATCCAGGACCTGGTGGACTTCGTCGCCGGGCGGGTCCTCGACGCGGCGGGCGTCGAACACGCCCTGTACCGCCGCTGGAAGGGTGAGCTCGGGAGCGGCTCCCGGGGCGACACCACCTGACGGAAGCACCCGGCACACACCGGGCGTCGCAGGCACTTCAGAACGCGCGGACCGTTCGGACACCTCAAGACTTCACGACATCTCAAGACTTCACGACATCTCGACATCTTCAAGACGGCTCAGACGTCTCAAGACCTTTTCAGCGGAAGGCTTCGATCGCATGGACGCGGTGGACAGGCAGCTCATCCAGGCCCTCAGGGAGAACGGCCGGGCCTCCTACGCGGAGCTGGGGCGCCTCGTCGGTCTGTCGGGACCCAGTGTCACCGACCGCATCAACCGGCTGGAGGCGGCCGGCGTCATCATCGGGTACCGCGCGACGGTCGACTCGGCCTCGCTCGGCCTCGGCGTCACCGCCCTGATCGGCATCTCGCTCTCCGACGCGGCCGACCACGAGGACGTGGCCCGGCGGCTGCGCGACCTCAGCGAGATCGAGGACTGCTGGTTCATCGCGGGCGACGACTCGTTCATGCTCAAGGTGCGGTCGAGCGATGTCGACGGACTGGAGAAGACCATCCGGCGTCTGTCCGGGACCAAGGGCGTCTCCCGTACCCGTACGACGATCGTGCTCTCCACGAAGTGGGAGAACCGGGTCGGAGAGCTGCCCGAGGAGGAGTAGGGACACCCCGGACGCGAAGGCCCTGATGGGGGGCCTTCCGCCGGAAGGCGGGGGAGTACGGTTGGCAGCGTTTCGTCACAGGGAGAGGTAATCGCATGGATGTCGGGCTCAAGCGCGAGCTGGAGGACAAGGTCCGGGCCGGTGAGCGGCTCAGCCGCGAGGACGGCATCGCGCTGTACGAGTCGGACGACCTGGCGTGGCTCGGCGGACTCGCGCACGAGGTGCGCACGCGGAAGAACGGCGACGTCGTCCACTTCAACGTCAACCGTCACCTCAACATGACGAACGTGTGCACCGCGTCCTGCGCGTACTGCTCGTTCCAGCGCAAGCCGGGCGAGAAGGACGCGTACACGATGCGCATCGAGGAGGCCGTCCGGCTCGCCAAGACGATGGAGGGCGAGAACCTCACCGAGCTGCACATCGTCAACGGACTGCACCCGAACCTGCCGTGGCGCTACTACCCGCGTTCGCTCAGCGAGCTGAAGAAGGCGCTCCCGGAGGTCTCGCTCAAGGCGTTCACCGCCACCGAGATCCATCACTTCGAGACCATCTCGGGGCTGTCGGCCTCGGAGATCCTCGACGAGCTGATCGAGGCCGGTCTGGAGTCGCTGACCGGCGGCGGCGCGGAGATCTTCGACTGGGAGGTCCGGCAGCACATCGTCGACCACCGCACCCACTGGGAGGACTGGTCGCGCATCCACCGCCTCGCGCACGAGAAGGGTCTCAAGACCCCGTGCACGATGCTGTACGGGCACATCGAGGAGCCCCGCCACCGCGTCGACCACGTGCTGCGGCTGCGTGAGCTCCAGGACGAGACCGGCGGCTTCCAGGTCTTCATCCCGCTGCGCTACCAGCACGACTTCGTGGACATGAAGGACGGCAAGGTCAGGAACCGTCTCCAGGCCCGCACCCAGATGGCGACCGGCGCCGAGGCGCTGAAGACCTTCGCGGTCTCCCGGCTGCTGTTCGACAACGTCCCGCACGTCAAGGTCTTCTGGGTCATGCACGGTGTGCAGACCGCCCAGCTCGCCCTCCAGCACGGCGCGGACGACATGGACGGCTCGGTCGTCGAGTACAAGATCACGCACGACGCCGACAACTACGGCACCCCGAACAAGCTGACCCGCGACGACCTCCTCGACCTGATCCGGGACGCCGGCTTCCGGCCCGTCGAGCGGAACACGCGCTACGAGATCATCCGCGAGTACGACGGCCCGGACCCGGAGCGCCGCGAGTCGCCGCAGGCCATGCGGGTCTGACGTGGCGCTGCGCTTCGAGCTGGACCCGGCGGTCACCCCTGTCCTGCGGGACGGGGTGGTCGCCCTCTGGGTGGACGTCTCGAACACGGGCGGCTCGGTCGGCTTCGTGCCGCCGGTGGCCGCCGGTGACGTCCGCCCCGAACTCGTGAAGCACTTCGCCGCGATGGCGGAGGGCCGCACCCGGCTGCTGGTCGGCCGGGACGAGGAGGGCGGCGTCGCCGCGACCGCCTTCCTCACGTACAACACCCACCGGCTGATGAAGCACTGGGTGTGGCTCTACACCGTGATGGTGCACCCCCGTCACCAGGGCAAGGGGTACGGCCGGGACCTGCTCGCGGCGGCCGAGGAGGCCGCGGGCTCGCTCGACGGCATCGAGGCGATCCGGCTGACCTGCCGCGGCGGGGAGGGCCTGGAACGCTTCTACGCCTCCTGCGGCTACAAGGAGGTCGGCAGGGTGCCCGCGGCGATCCGCGTCGCGCCCGGCGACGAGCGGGACGACATCACGATGCTGCTGCCGCTGGCCCTCCGCGACCCAGGAACCGCGGCGCCCCGCGACTGAGGCCCCCCTGCAAGATCGCCGTCCTGGCGTGCTTCACTGGACGGAGTTCTTTGGGAACGTTCGGAACGGGAAGAGTGGATTGAGATGTTCCGCTACACACTGATGCGCCTCGGGATCTTCGTGGGCTGCCTCGGGGTCGTCTGGGGCCTCGTCTACTCGGGCATCGCCCCGCGCGGCCTCGGCGACTCCAACTACATGTGGGTCGTCCTGCTCGCCCTGGTGATCTCCGCGCCGATCAGTTTCGTCGTCCTGCGGGGAGAGCGCGACCGCGCCTCCGCCCAGGTCGTCGCCCGGGTCGACCGTGCCAGGGCCAACCTGGAGCGCAACCGCAGCCAGGAGGACGACGTCCTGGGCGAGACCCCCCAAGGGGCCCCGAACCAGGCCTCCTGACACTCCTGCGCGCCCGGCCGCGCCCCGGCCCCTCGTAGGCTGGGCGCATGGGTGCTGTGAAGAACAAGCGGATGCCGCGTGCGGTACGCGAACAGCAGATGCTGGACGCGGCCGTACGGACCTTCGGGCAGCGTGGGTACCGGGCCGCGTCGATGGACGAGATCGCCGAACTCGCGGGCGTGTCCAAGCCGTTGGTGTACCTGTACCTGAACTCGAAGGAAGACCTGTTCACCGCGTGCATCCGGCGTGAGGCCAAGGCGCTCACCGCCGCCGTCCGTGCCGGTGTCCGGCCCGGACTGCCTGCGGACCGGCAACTCTGGGAAGGGCTGCGGGCGTTCTTCTCGCACACCGCGGAGAACCCGGACGGCTGGGCGGTCCTGCACCTCCAGGCCCGTACGCACGGCGAGCCCTTCGCGGCCGAGGTCTTCGCGATGCGCGAGGAACTGGTCCAGTTCGTCACGCAGTTGATCGTCGTCGCCGCCCGGGAGGCGCACCGCGACCCGTCGTTGCCCGCCCGGGAGGTCGCCGGGCTCGCGGAGGCGCTGGTCGGCGCCGCCGAGTCGCTGGCCGCCTGGGCCAATGCCACTCCGGGAGTCTCGGCCCGGCAGGCCGCCGCCACCCTGATGAACTTCGCCTGGGCGGGACTCGGCACCCTCATGCAGGGCCGCCCGTGGTCCCCGCCGGCCGCGGCGATCCCGCCCCAGACCACCGCGGAGGTCTGACCGGGGCCGGCTCGGGGGCATGGCACCCGTTTTGTACTGGGGTCCGGCACCCGGCACCCCGCACCCCGCACCGCGCACCCGGCCGTCGGCCGTCGGCCGGGTTCGGCGCCTGGCGGGTCCGGGAGATCGTCCGCGGTGGCCGGGTGGGGTCAGGGTCGGCCCCAGCGGCGAAGCGCCGGGGCGACCCGCTCGCGGCCCACACGGTAGAGGGACCTGGCGCCGCCGCGTGCGGCCCTGCGGACCACCGTCCGCAGCGGGCCCGCTCCGCCCCGGTCCTGCGCGGGCGCCAGCGGCCTGCCCTTCTCGTCGAGGCCGTTGCGCTCCAGGATGCCGCCGAGATACGTCCCCGCGCGGCGCGGCGAGTAGTACGGGCGCAGCGCGGGCAGCCGTCCCGCCGCGTCCAGCGCGGCGATCCGGGCGCGGGCCGCGCCGTACGGGTCGCTCTTGCCGATGCCCTGCCGGGCCGCCCACGCCGGGTCGACACGGGGCAGCGCGCCCGCGTCCAGGTCGTCCCAGGACGCCAGGCAGCCGGAGTGCACGAAGTAGTGGTTGCCGTGGGCCTCGCGGACCCCGAAGTCGGTGAGGATCGCGGTCGGGATGCCGCGGTGCATCGACTCCAGGGCGGCCGTCGAGCTGACGGTCACCAACAGGTCGGTGCTGTCGAGGACTTCGCCCATGTTGCCGTAGACCAGCCGCAGGTTGGCCGGGGCCGGCTCGGCCAGTCTCCCGACGAGCACCTGGTACGGATCGGCCTCGACGTGTGTGGTGTGCTCGCCCGGCAGGCTGCGCAGTTTCATCAGCACCAGCCGGTCGGGATGCCGTCGCGCGTGACCCGCCGCCCGTTCCAGCAGCCCGAGCCGGGACTCCCGGCCCTTGGGCACCGACGGCTGGACGGCGAACGTGAGGGTGAAGGGCCGTTCCGTGGACGGCGCGTACGGTTCCCCGCCCAGGAAGGGCAGCGCGCACTCCACCACCGAGTCCGGATCGACGCCGACACTCGCGAAGGCGGAACGGAACCGGTCCGCGTCGTACGCGCTGTTGGCGAGCACGAGATCGGTGCCGGCCCGGGTCATCAGCCCGTCGATCATCTTCTCGTACACGACCCCGACGTACCCCGTGACCGTGACCGGCCGGCGCTCCCGGCCCTCCCACGCGATCCCCAGGCTGTGGGTGAGCGCGAGTGTCGTACCACCCGCGGTGGCGAGGACGAGCACGTCGGCCGCCGCGAGTTCCTCGTCGTCGACCAGTTCGGCCGCCGTGACCTCGCGCCGGGTGTCCGGCACGATCCCGATCTCCGTCAGCTGGCGTTCCGTCGGGGTGGCCCGGGTGCGCAGGAAGACCGCGTCGAGGGCGTGTCCGGGCGCGATCTGCCGGGCGACGGACGCGCCCCACTTCCAGCGGGTGTCGGAGTCGGCGAGTACGGCGATACGTCTGGGGGGCATGGTTCAGGGGCCCTTCCTGGCGGAGGTCCGGGGGAGTGGACCGAGGCTAGGAAGGGCGTCTGAGCGTGGGATGAGGGGCCGCTTGAAAGCACCTTGGGTCGCTGGGTGCCGACTGTGAGAGCTTTGTCAACGCGGCTTTCCCACCTGGGAGTTGAAGAAAGCCGAGGCCTGCGGCGGGGACTTCCGCCATACGGTGTTCGCCCGAAGTTCACGCGCCTCGCGGGCCTTGCGGCCGTACGTCGCCCGTCAGATGGACCCGGTCGCCCGAGCGGAGTTCGAACGACGAGCCGCGCGCCGCGTAGGTCACCGTCCCCGGGAGCAGCACCGGCGCCCTGAACTCGGCCCGGACTCGCACCGATTGCCGCGGCCCGTACTCCGCGAGGCAGCGGGCGACGGTCCACATGCCGTGCGCGATGGCGCGCGGGAAGCCGAAGAGGCGGGCGGTCAGCGGGTGCAGATGGATGGGGTTGCGATCGCCGGAGACGGCGCCGTAGCGACGGCCGACGTCCCGGGCGAGACACCAGTCGGCGACGGCCGGCAGCGGCTTCGGCCCCTCGGGCGAGGGGGCCGCCGGGGTGGTCGCCGGGTCGGCCGGCGGCGCGTGCTGTGGGTCCCGGACCCGGTCTTCGTCCTGGCCCCGGTTCTCGTCCTGGCCCGGGTTCCGGTCCCGGGGTCGGTGCCGGGCGAGGTACGTGCTTCTCGACTCCCATACGAGTTCGCCGTGGGCCCGCGCCTCGGTCAGTACGGTCGCCTGCGTACCCCGTCGATGCGGCGCCAGCTTCTCCACCTGGACCCCGAGTTCGTACTCCGAGGTGGCGGCGGTCTCCTCGTACCGGGTGATCTCGATCGACGTGTGCACCAGTCCGAGCAGCGGCAGCGGGAAGGCGCGCCCCGCCATGATCCGCATCGCCAGCGGAAAGGCGAGCACATGGGGATAGGTGACCGGCAGGGCGTCCGCGCCGGTCGCGAACCCGCACACCCGCTCGTAGGTGGCGAGGTGGGCGAGGTCGACCCGTACGCCGGAGAGGGCGAGCCGGGTGGCGGGGGCGGAGGCGTCCGGGCGCGGGCGCTTGAGGGGGGAGAGCAGGGCGCCGCGGGCCAGCAGCGGGGTGAGGGAGGGAGGGGCGGCGAGGGTGCGGGTCCGGGGCTCGGGGCGGACGGGAGGCTGCGTGCGCATCGGCGTCTCCAGGCGGGTGGGGAGGGTGCGGCTCTCGGTGTCCCGGCTCGGACACGAATTTACTCGGGAGTAAGTTACCCGGGGTAAGGGTATGTCAGAGCGAGGGGCGGGTCGAGGCGAGTCACCGCAATCACCCGTAGGAGGTGCCGGGGCCGCCCCGGGTGGCCGGGTGGATCGGTCCGGGTGCGGGCCCTCGGGCCGACCGGCCCGGGAGGCCACAGCTACCCCCGGTAACCCGCACTTTGCCTGCCTCAAAGCGCTACAAACCCCACACTTCGGCACCGTAGGATCCCCGTTTCACCGGGTTGCACAGACCCCTGAACTCCCCTCACCTCAGGGCCGTATGAGGATGCGCGCCCCGCGCTCCTGCGCCCGAGCACGCCTTGCACCCGCCCCGGCCTCCGGCCGACAAGGAGCCGCCCCGTGTCCAGCCCGTACTCCCCCGACTCCGTCCCTCCCCTCCCGGAGCCCGAGATCAGGCGGCTGGACGGTGTCGTGCGCGAGGTCGCGGTGCCGCCGATCGTGGGCCAGGTGACGCACGGCTCCCTCGCGGACATCCCGTTCGACAACGCGGTCGCCGCCCCGCTGGAGCCGGTCCTCAGCCGGAGGACGCCGGACGGGGAGGGCTGGACGGACGTGACCGCCGCCGAGTTCGCCGAACAGGTCCTGGCGGTGGCCAAGGGGCTGATCGCGGAAGGGCTCGTGCCGGGCGACCGGATCGCCATCATGTCCCGGACGACGTACGAGTGGACCCTCCTCGACTTCGCCGCCTGGGCCGCGGGCCTGGTCACCGTGCCGGTCTACCCGACCTCCTCCGTCTTCCAGACCCGCTGGATCCTCCAGGACTCGGGGGCCGTCGCGCTCGCCGTGGAGTCCGTCGCGCAGGCCGCCTCGCTCGGGCCCGAACGGGAGCACATCCCCGATCTGCGGCACATGTGGGTCTTCGAGAAGGGCCATGTGGAGCGCCTCGCGGAACTCGGCCGTGACGTCCCGGAACAGGAAGTCTCCGTACGCCGCGGGGTACTGGGCCCGGACACGCTCGCCACCATCATCTACACCTCGGGCACCACCGGCCGCCCCAAGGGCTGCGTCCTGACCCACGGCAACTTCTTCGCCGAGGTCGACAACGCCGTGGAACTGCTCTACCCCATCTTCAAGGCCCGCACCCAGGACCCCGCCTCCACCCTTCTCTTCCTCCCCCTCTCGCACGTCTTCGGCCGCATGGTGGCCGTGGCCTGTCTGCGCGCACGGGTCAAGCTCGGCCATGCCCCGAGCCTCCAGACCGAGGAACTCCTCGCGGACCTGGCCTCCTTCAAACCGACCTTCCTGCTCGCCATCCCGTACGTCCTGGAGAAGGTCTTCAACACCGGCCGCGCCACCGCCGAACGGATGGGCCGCGGCTCGTCCTTCGACCGGGCGGCGCGGATCGCCCAGAAGTACGGCGAGGCCGTCGAGGCCAAGCAGCACGGCACCGGCCCCGGTCCGGGCCGGGGCCTGCGCGCGGCCCGCGCCCTCTACGACCCCCTGGTCTACCGCCGTATCCGCAATGCCCTCGGCGGCAGGGTCCGGCACGCCATCTGCGGCGGCTCCCCGCTCGGCCGGCGGCTCGCCGCCTTCTACGCGGGAGCCGGAATCGAGATCTTCGAGGGGTACGGCCTGACGGAGACCACGGCCGCCGCGACCGTCACACCCCCGCAGAAGCCGCGCCTCGGCACGGTGGGCCGGCCCCTGCCCGGCACCCGGGTGCGGATCGCCGCCGACGGGGAGGTGCTGCTGTGCGGCGGACAGGTCTTCCGCGGCTACTGGGACCCGCACGCGGGCGGTGTCGTCGACGCGGCCCCGGACGGCTGGTTCGCGACCGGTGACATCGGCGAACTGGACGCCGACGGCTACCTCGCCATCACCGGCCGCAAGAAGGAGATCCTGATCACCGCGGGCGGCAAGAACGTCGCCCCGGCGCCCCTGCAGGACTGGCTCCGCTCCCATCCGCTGATCGCCCAGTGCATGGTCCTGGGTGACCGGCGCCCGTTCGTCTCCGCCCTCTTCACCCTCGACCCCGACGGCATCACCCACTGGCGCCGGATGAACGGCAGGCACCCCGTACCCGCCGAACTCGTCATGGACGACCCCGAGTTGCTGGCCATCCTGCAACGCGCCGTCGACGAGGCCAACAAACTCGTCTCGCGCCCCGAATCCATCCGCCGCTTCACCGTCCTGCCCGTCGACTTCACCGAGGAGGCGGGCCACCTGACGCCCTCCATGAAGCTGCGGCGCGCGGCGATCGAGAAGGACTTCAGCAGGGAGATAGAGGCCCTGTACGCGACGTAGGCGGGCCCGCGCGGAGAAGGGGAAAAGGCAGGAGCCCCGCGACCGGCTGGCGCGGGGCTCCTTGGGTGCTGCTATCCGTTCCGGATCAAAGCATTGGGCTCATGGAGCCGAAGGCTTAGAGCGGGGTGACGTTCTCCGCCTGCGGGCCCTTCGGACCCTGCGTGACGTCGAAGGAAACCGACTGGTTCTCTTCGAGCGAACGGAAACCGTTCGCGTTGATCGCGGAGTAGTGGACGAAGACGTCCGGGCCGCCGCCTTCCTGGGCAATGAAACCAAAGCCCTTTTCGGCGTTGAACCACTTCACGGTTCCGGTAGCCATAAGCCCTCCTTGGGCCCAAAGGGTTGCCCTGCTCCAGAACCTGCGATTGTGTAAACAACTGCATACGTCTGAAAACGACGAGAGCCCGCGGTCACATGCTCCGCAGGCTCTGTACTGCAAGGGAAACCAAACTGCAACTTGCGGCGAGCCTAGCACGCAGGCACCCGAAAGCAATAGAGGCGAAGATCACGTCATCCGGACGGGTGGCCCGCCGCGGGCGGGGGGTCTGACGTGCGCCGACTCCGAGGTGTCACATCCGTTGACATGAGGCGTCGGGACGGTTTCCACCAGCACACGCCGACCCTGGAGCGGGCGCCGCGGCGCCTGGGGGCTAGCCTCGCGATGTGGACAATTCTCGCACCCGGCCGCGCGTCGGCCACATCCAGTTCCTGAACTGCCTGCCCCTGTACTGGGGGCTCGCGAGAACGGGCACTCTCCTCGACTTCGAGCTCACCAAGGACACCCCTGAGAAGCTCAGCGAGCAGTTGGTGCGAGGGGACCTCGACATCGGGCCCATCACGCTCGTCGAGTTCCTCAAGCACGCCGACGACCTCGTCGCCTTCCCGGACATCGCGGTCGGCTGCGACGGCCCCGTGATGTCCTGCGTGATCGTCTCTCAGGTTCCCCTCGACCAACTGGACGGCGCCCGCGTCGCCCTCGGTTCGACCTCGCGCACCTCCGTGCGGCTCGCCCAGTTGCTGCTGGCCGAGAAGGTCGGGGTCCAGCCCTCGTACTACACCTGCCCGCCCGACCTCAGCCTGATGATGCAGGAGGCCGACGCCGCCGTCCTCATCGGTGACGCGGCGCTGCGCGCCAATCTGCTCGACGGTCCGAAGTTCGGTCTCCAGGTGCACGACCTCGGCGCGCTGTGGAAGGAGTGGACGGGCCTGCCGTTCGTCTTCGCCGTGTGGGCGGCCCGGCGCGACTACCTGGAGCGCGAGCCTCTCGTCACCCGCAAGGTGCACCAGGCCTTCCTCGCCTCCCGCGACCTCTCCCTCGACGAGGTCTCCAAGGTCGCCGAGCAGGCGGCCCGGTGGGAGGCCTTCGACGAGGCCGTCCTGGAGCAGTACTTCACGACACTCGACTTCCGTTTCGGAGGCCCGCAACTGGCGGCCGTACGGGAGTTCGCGCGCCGGGTCGGCTCGACCACCGGGTTCCCGTCGGACGTCGACGTACGGCTCCTCCAGCCCTGAGACCCCCTGCGGCACGGGGCCGGGGGTACGGGCCGGCAGACAGGGACGACAGTCACGCGGCTCCGGGCGCGCACGGCACTACGCTGCTGGGCAGTGTGTACGGGGGAGGGGTGAGCCGTGAGTGCCATGCAGCCGCTCGGAGCCGACGAACCCACGGTCGTGGGGCCCTACCGGCTGCTCGGCCGACTGGGGTCCGGCGGCATGGGGCGCGTGTATCTGGGACGCAGCGCGGGCGGGCGTACGGTCGCGGTCAAGATCGTGCATCCGCACTTCGCGCTGGACGAGGAGTTCCGTGCCCGCTTCCGCCGTGAGGTCGAGGCCGCGCGGCGGGTGGGCGGCGCGTGGACGGCCCCCGTCCTGGACGCGGACCCCGAGGCGCCGGTCCCCTGGGTCGCCACCGGTTACGCGGCCGGTCCCTCGCTGACGGCCGCCGTCGCGGACGGCGGACCGCTTCCGGGCCACTGCGTACGCGTCCTCGGCGCCGGACTCGCCGAGGCGCTCACCGCGGTCCACGCGCTGGGCCTCGTCCACCGCGACGTCAAACCCTCCAACGTGCTGCTCACCCTCGACGGCCCGCTCCTGATCGACTTCGGCATCGCGCGGGCCACGGACGGCACCGCCTCCCTGACCTCGACCGGCGTCTCGGTCGGCTCCCCCGGATACATGTCCCCCGAGCAGATCCTCGGCAGGGGCGCCACGGGAGCCGCGGACGTCTTCTCGCTCGGCGCGGTCCTCGCGTACGGCGCCACCGGGGAGCCTCCGTTCCCCGGCGACTCCTCCGCCTCCCTCCTCTACAAGGTGGTGCACGAGGAACCACGACTCGACCTGCTGGAAGGCGAGTTGCGTGAGCTGGTGGCGGCCTGCCTGGCCAAGGAGCCCTCGGCGCGGCCCACTCCGGGCGAGGTCGCCGTCCGGCTCGCGCCGCAGGGCGCCGCCCGGCTGGTGTCGGCCGGCTGGCTGCCGGGCTCCCTGGTCGAGCGGGTGAGCCGAAGTGCCGTACAACTGCTGAATCTTGAGGCGACGGGAGCGGGGGAGGCTCCGCACTCCGGCCCGGTGGGGTTCAGCAGCGCCTCGGTGGACGCCGGCCGGGCGACCGGGAGCGGCACCGGGTCCGCAGAAGTGACGTCCGGAGAGGTGACGTCAGGCGAGCCGGGGTCCGGTGCGGCGGCCTTCGGCGGGGCGGTCTCTGGTGGGGTGATTGGGGCCGCCGGGGTGTCCGGGACGGGCGGGGGCTTCGGCCCGCCTCCGCAGGGCTTCGGGCCGCCGCCTCAGATGCCCCCGTACGTACCCGGGCAACGCGAGAGCGGGGCCACCGCCGGGCCCCAGGACGTCGTACACCGTGAAGGGGCGCCGGAACAGCGGCCGTACGACCGTCCCGGCAAGGTCTCCGTCAGCGTGGCGGCGACCTCCGCGCCCGGGGCCGACGGGCGTGGCCGCAGGCTGAGTTGCACGCTCGCGCTGGCGGTCGCCGGGGCGCTGGCGGCGGCGACGGTGGGCTCCGCGTTCCTCTTCGACCTGCTGCCGGGCGGCGGCACGACCGACGAGGGCGGCGCGGCGGGCGGGCGTCCGTCCGCGAGCGGGAGCCGGAGTGCCCCCGCCACCGGGCCGTCGGTGGGCGCGAGCACTCCGGAACCGGGTTCCACGGCGAGCGCCCCCGAACCGGCCCCGACCGTGAGCGCCTCCGGTCCGGGCGGGCAGTCGTCCACGATCCCGGCGTCCTACCTCGGCACGTGGGAGGGCGACGGCCTCGCCCTCAACGGCGCCCTGCCCATGGGAACCTTCCGGGTCACCGTCCATCAGGCGGCCGTCGGACAGGAGTTGGGCACCTTCCGGCAGACCGACCAGATCGGCGGCATCTGCGACGACGTCCTCATCCTCAAGAAGGTCACGAGGAAGCAGCTCGTCGCCACGAGCGTGGCCTCGGAGGCCAACCGGGACGTCTGCACCAAGGGCAGGCACGAGGTCCGGCTGACACCCGTCGGCGGTGACCTCACCTACGACACGGACAACGCCGAGGCGGGGGATCCGGTGGCCAGGATGACGAAGGTGGGCTGACCGGACGGTGTCCGGCCGGGCCTCCGGTTCAGCCGGCCGCCGTGTTCCGGCGGGCCTTGTCGATCCTGAAAAGGACGGTCATCAGCACGGCGGAGACGAGCACCGTCGAGAGCAGGCCGACGGCCCAGACCCAGGGGTACTCGACATGCACCCAGCAGGGGTTGCCCCGGCTGTAGCAGTCGGAGTCCCAGTTGCGCCTGTGCTTGGGGCGGAGGCCCGCGAAGGCGACCACCACCCACACGAAGGAGGCGGCGGCTCCGGGCAGCGAGGCGAGCACCCAGCCGAGCGAGCGCAGCGGGTTCGTCCTCCACCGCGTCCGGCCGAGGGCCGCGATCCCGGCGGCCAGACCGAGGGGACCGGCGGCCCCGACGACGGCCGCGAAGCCGTAGCCCCGGCCCGGCCAGGCCGGGGCCGCGGAGCCCCAGAGTTCGGTCCCCAAGGTCATGACCGTGAGCGCGAACCCGATGATCGCGGCCGCCGCGGCCAGAAGGATGAGACAGCCGCCCCGCGACTCCCTTCCGGACACCTTCCCCCTCGCCTGCGCCCACGCCGACGGCCGCTGCCGCACATGCTCGTAGCGCAGGGCCGCCCCGGCGGCCTTCCGCCGTCCGGGCTTCGCCGATCCGCTCACCCGCCCGCTCTCTCCTTCTCTCGCAGTTCTTCAGCCGGGTTGCCCCGACGGCTCACACCGGTGTCGTCACCGTCAGTGGCTCCCCGTCGCCGAGGTGCAGCAGGCCCTTGCCGGGGGCGACCGGTCCGCCGACCATGCTCCGGTTCGTACGGATGCCGATCAGCTCACCCGCGGAGGAGTCCTGCGGAGAGAGCAGGATGCCCCGGCGGCCCTTCTTCATCTCGACCTGCCAGCCGGAGAACCCGCTGCACACGTCCTCCTCGTCACCGGCGATGACCAGTCCGAGGCCGCGTTCGGCACCGCGCTGCACGATCCGCTTGAAGACCGTCTCGGCGTCGCAGTCCTCCAGGACCTCGCCGTCGTCGACCAGCACCACGATCGGCTCCTCGGGCGTCGCCGAGTCGATGGCCTCGCGCAACTCGTCGCTCTCGATGTCGTCCTCGTCGAAGACCTTCAACACGCCCTCCTGGCCGTCCAGTTCACGCAGCGGCGACGGGCGTGGCGCCGCGATCACCAGCCGTACGCCCTGGGCCAGATACGACCGGGCCATGTTCAACAGGGTGGTGCTGCGGCCGGACTTGGCCGGGCCCGCGACGACGAACGTCGGCACGCCCTTGGAGAGGTCGGGGCCGAAGCCCATGATGTCGTCACCGCCGATGCCCACCAGGCTCCACAGCCTGGAGCGGGAGGCGTCCGGGTCGCGCATCTCCCACGCGTCGGTGAAGCCGATCCGGGTGGGCAGCACGTCGACCCTGAACGGGCGCCGGGCGCGCGGGAGTCCGGCGTCGCGGAGCGCGGCCGCCTCGCCGATCGCGGCCAGCGCGGCGGCCTGGCCCTGTCCGGTGGAGTCCTCGGTGAGCAGGGCGAACTGGGTCTCGGTGCCGTGCTCGTTGCGGTAGCCGCGGCCGGGCGGGATCTCCTCGGGGATCTTGCGGGCGTTGACGCCGATCAGCGAGAAGTCGGAGCGGTCGGCGAGCCGCAGGGCGTACTTGTCCTCGGTGAGCGAGCCGATCCGGGTGGAGAGGATCTGGCGGTCACCCGTCATCACCATGTGCAGGCCGACGCTCGCGCCCTCCCGCATCATCGCGGTGAGCTGGTCGGTCAGATCGCCGTGGTCGTACTCGCCGAGCGTCGGCAGCCAGCCCTCCCACCGGTCGAGCAGCACCACGATGTGCGGGAGCCGCTCGCTCTCCGGCTCCGCGGCCCGCTGCTCGCCGATGTCCGCGAAACCCTTGTCGGCCAACAGGTCCTGGCGCCTGCCGAGTTCACCCTTGAGGCGGGCGATGAGGCGGACCACGCGTTCGGTCTGGTTGCGGCTGACGACGGCGCCGCAGTGCGGCAGCCGGGTCAGCGCGTTGAGCGCGCCGTTGCCGCAGTCGATGCCGTACAGATGGACGTCGGCCGCCGAGTGCGTACGGGCCAGCGAGCCCGCGATCGTCCGCAGGATCTGCGAGCGGCCACTGCGCGGCGCACCGCCGATGAGCAGATGCCCGAAGGAGGCGAAGTCCACCACGACCGGGCGGCGGGCCTGGTCGGCGGGCAGGTCCTCGACGCCGTACGGGGCAGGCTGCAGCTTCCCGGGCCCGCCCGCGAACGCGGGCACCTGGATCTCGTCGAGCAGCAGGGTCTCGGAGAGGGCGGGCAGCCAGGGGCTGTGCTGGGGCGGGATCCCGAGGGCCCGGTTGGCCTCGCGCACCGCGTCGACCAGCACCTTGAGGTCGGTGATCTCCTCCTCCTCGCGCTGCTCGGCCTTGGGCTTGACCAGGGCGGCCCGCCCGAGGTCCGCCCAGCCCAGCGGTCCGGCCCAGGGCGCGAGCGCCGCGGGATCGGCGGCACCGGGCCGGCGGCCGCCGACGCGTCCGGACTGGAACGGGACGAGCGAGGCGTGCCCGAGACGGACGTACGCGCGGCCCGGTGTGTTCTTGGAGATGTGCCCGGCCTCGGGGGAGTCGATGACATCGCTCGACTCGCCGCCGTCGGTCACCCGCAGGGCGATACGGAGGTTGGTGTTGGCCCGGATCTCCGGCGAGACGACACCGCTGGGGCGCTGGGTGGCGAGCAGCAGGTGGATGCCGAGGGACCGGCCTCGCTGGGCGATGTTCACCAGACCGGTCACGAAGTCGGGCAGGTCGCGCACCATGGAGGCGAACTCGTCGATGACGATGAGGAGTCGGGGCACGGACGCGTGCGCGGGGTCACGGCGTACGAGGTCCTGGTAGTCCTCGATGTCCTTGGCGTCGGCCGCGGCGAGGATGTGCTCGCGCCGCTTGAGCTCCGCGCCCAGCGACTCCAGTGCGCGCTCGACGAGATGGGCGTCGAGGTCGGTCACCATCCCGACGGTGTGCGGGAGTTGGACGCAGTCCTTGAACGCCGAGCCGCCCTTGTAGTCGACGAGGACGAACGTCATGTTCTCGGGGGTGTTGGCCACGGCGAGCGACGCCACGATGGTCTGGAGCAGCTCCGACTTGCCGGAACCCGTCGTACCGGCGATCAGACCGTGCGGGCCGTCGCGCCGCATGTCTATGCCGAACGGGCCGTCGTACGACTCACCGATGACGGCCGTCGTGGACTGGCCGCCCATCCGCCAGCGCGCGGAGATCGCGTCGCCGGTCGGCGGCTCCAGTTGCAGCACGTCGAGCAGCCGGCTGGCACCCGGGAGCGCCGAGTCCTCGGTCTCGCCGCTGATGTCGCGCAGCGCGGACAGGGCACGGGCGAGCCGGGAGCACCAGGCCGCCGACACGAAGTCGGGCCGTACGTCCCGTACGCGCGCGATGCCCGTCTGCTGGACGCGCAGCCGCAGTTCGAGCGCGTCGCGCGCACCGGTGGCGGAGTCGTCGGCCTCGGTGGCGTGCCAGGCGTGGAAGGAGGGGAAGCCGCCCGGTGCGGCCGGAGCGATCCGTACCGGTTCCCGCGTACTCGCGTGCTCCTCGGGCCTGGGTTCCGCGATGACGATGGCCTGGCACTCGCCGGGCAGGAACCGCTCCTCGGCGTCCAGACAGATCGCGTACATGGACATGGCCGGGCCTTCGCGCAGCAGCCGCACCACCCCCGGCATGGACCGCAGCCGCCGGGAGCCGTCCCAGACGACGACGATGTCCGGGTCGCCGAAGGAGGCCTTGTTGCCGTTCTGCTTGGCCGACTTCTGCCGGGCGTCGAGGAGTTGGGTCAGCTCGCCGATACGGGCGCCGACGGTCTCGGCGTCCGTGCCGATGAGAACGTTCGTGTCCTGGGCGCCGGCGGGCCTGCTGTGCGGCAGCCAGCGCACCCAGTCCCAGTCGTCCTGGCCGCTGTTCTCCGTCAGGACGTAGAACTGGACGTCCAGCGGGCTGTGCAGCACCGCGGTCTGCGCGACGGCCCAACGGCCAAGGGCTTGGGCCGAGTCACCGGGCCCCGCGATGCCGATGACGCCGCGCTCCCCCAGCGGGAGGGCGACCGGGGCGTCCTCGATGGTCCAGGTGACCTGGCGCTTGTGGTCGTCCTGCTCAGGGTCGTCGAGCACGACCTCGGAGGGCAGTTGTCCCGTGCCGACCCGCAGCAGCAGATGGTCCGCGTCGGTGCGCCGCCGCTCCCACAGCCGGGTGCGCGGTCCGGTGCCCAGCGACAGCACGGTCGCCGGATCGGGGATCGCCCGGCGCCGGTCGAGGCGCTCGGCGAGCAGCGCCTCCTGGGCGTCCGTCTCGATCCGCGCCTTGTGCTCGTTGTACTCCTTCACCTGCTTGGCATGGGACTTGCGCCCCTGCTTCTTGTCCATGAAGAAGTTGCCGAACATGATGAGCGGGCTCAGCAGAGCCATGATCATGTAGTACCAGCGGCCGAAGACCAGCGCCATCACGACGGCACTGACCAGCGGCGTCAGCGCCATCAGCCAGGGCAGCGGCCGGGCTTCGTAGTCCCGTACGGGGTTCGGCAGCCGGAACTTCGTCTCCCGCTCCGGCGGATGCAGCCGCGGCGGCCGGTTGTAGTCCAGCCCGGCGCCGTCGTCCGACCACTTGAGTGCGGCGTCGGGAGCGCTGTAACGGTCCAACTGGAAAAGGGTGTTGCCGACGCCGACCTGACTGCCGAGCGGCCACTCGTCGTCCTCGCGCTCCGCGAAGGACTCGCCGTCGAGAGTGACGCCCCCCTTAGTCCCCTTCTCGCCCTTGTCCCCCCTCTCCGGCTTCTTCCCGTGCACGGAGAGCCGGCATGTTCCGTCCGTTGCAACTGACAACGTCAGGGCTCTGTCCGGGAGTTCGGGATCATCGACGCGGATGTACGCCGACGCCCCGGCGCCGATGTCGTACCGCCCGATCCCGAGCCGGTGCACGGAACCGGCCGCGGGACCGCCGGCCACCCGCAGTTCGACGAGCCCGGTCGGCTCGCCGGGCAGGCAGCCGGCGGGATCGTGCAGGCTGACGACGGCGCCCTCGCGCAGCGGTGAGGTGCCGATGGTGGCGGCCGGATCGACGGGATACCCGTCGACGTACGCGACGGGCGCGCCACCGCCGGCGGCCCCCTGGTGATGCCCCAGGGGGATGATCTGCGCGCCACCGCCGTGACCGACGTGCTCCGCCAGTTCCTTGGCGATGTCCCCCACCGAGGACTCGGGATCCGCATCGAGAACCACGTCGGCGGTCGCGCCGCCGAGCGGGTCGACGACGGTCAGAGTCAACCGCACGCTCGTCCTCCCCCAGACACCCGAGGCCGCTTCCGGAACGCGGGCCACAGTGTTCTCGACGATAGCCGCTCACCGCTTCCCGCAGGCAACGGCCCGTGTGAGGGAACCACGAAGGCCCGTCCCGTGCACCGCCCTTGGTGCGGGCTCGTGACAGAACCGGGGTGTGCTGCTGCAAGCGCCGTAAGTAAGCTGCTTGCTCGATGCGGACGATCGCACCATCCGCATCAGGAGCCACGGGGGTTGGCCCTGCGGCGAGTTGAAGCATGGAGGACGCCACATGGCCGGCGGCAAAGACGCGGACATCACTTACGAGAAGATGCGGCACGCTGCTAAGCGACTCGGCCACGAGAAGGAGAAGATGGAGGACAAGCTCCACGGCCTCGACACCTACATCGACGGCCTCGTCGCCGACGGCTACACGACGTCCAAGGGCTCCCAGGCCTTCGACGACTCCTTCAAGGAGTTCACCAAGGGCATGAAGGACACCCTTGAGGGCCTCAAGGGCATGGCCAAGTTCCTGGAGGACGCCGCGAAGGCGTACGAGGACCTTGATGACCAGCTGGCCAAGGGTGTCAAGGGCTAGGGCGGTTCGCGGTCGGCGTGCCGCTTGAGTGCGATGGGGCACAGGCCGTGTCCCATCGCACCGTCGTTTCAGACGTCGGAGACTCCGGACTCCCCGGCCCGCGACTGCCGCATCAGGTGCATGTGAAGTTCGCTGCGCTGCTCTTCAGTGGTCAGCATCAGCCAGGAGCCGTCCATGAAGCGGATACGCAACTTGCGGTTGTCGTGCGAGGGCAAGGGGTCCTCGATGACCGCCGTACCCGCGGGGATCTCGGCGACGACACGCATGCGGTCCTCTCTCCGGACGGACACGCGCTTGGGTGGGGCCGCCAGCACGATGCGGCCCTCCGCCACCACGACGAAACGTTGATGGTGGGAGGAATGGCCGTACCAGCGCAACAAGAACTGGCCGGCGGCCTTGTTCCAGTCGCCGTCGAAGGTGGTGTCGAGACCCTGCTCGGCGATGGCCGCGTCCCGCCTGTCGATGTCCAGGTCCCCGGCGCGGGCACGGTCGCGTTCCTCCTTCGTCGACAGGAGGCGCTTGAGGGCCTCCTCGCCGGAGGCGAGAAGGCTGAACAGCATGGCGATGGGCATGAACGGCGCGACGAGTACCGCGCCGAGCATCCCGAGCGGTCGCAGGAACGCAGGCCGCAAGGGGCCGCCACCGGCGGCCTGGTGTACGTCCCGGGGAGGCTCTGGAATCCGGCCTATCGCGCACCACGCACCGGCGTCCGGAGCTACGCCGAGGCGGTCGCGTGCTGTGCGGTCGCTGCTCCTGGACAACGCGCCTCACCTTCCTCGCTGACTGCGGGGCGAAGTTTCGCAGCAGTGTCTCATGTTCACGATGGGGGAATTCATCCATGGGCGACAGAACCGCCTACGACCTGGACCTGATCAAGGACTGTTCACGTTCACTGGGCAAGATCCACCGTGAATTCGAGCAGCACGGAAATCCGGCGGACGGCTACAACGACGCACTCGGACACGGTGGTTTGAAGGATGCCTTCGATGATTTCGGCAGCACTTGGAAGAAGACGCGCAAGGCGCTCATGAAGGAAATAAAGAAACTCGCCGAAGCGACATCGGTCGCGGCTCAGAAATACGAGGAGATCGACCACGAACTGGCGAAGGCCATTTCGGGAGCGAAAGGGAGCGGAAAGCAGTGAGCAGGCGATCGAGTGACTGGCCGCCCCTGTGGGACGAGGACCCGACGCCGGGCGACCCTCATGAAGTGGCCGCGCTTGGCCGCAAGTTGCGCAAGACGGCCGACATGATCGATGAACAGGCGAGAGTCATCAAGGCGTTGTCGTCCGTGGAGGGGTGGGACAGCGATGCCGGACGGGCCTTCAACGAAGTGGCCGACGGCGCGGGTGACCGGCTGAAGAAGGCGTTCGAACGGTATGACGAGGCTGCGAACGCGCTCGGTGAGAAGGTCGTCGACGGAGAGTCGGCGGAGTTCGCCGGAGAGCTGCACCGAGCGCAGCAGAAGGCCGACAAGGCGCTCGCGGACTACCGGGATGCCAAGGGCGACCACGACATGGCGGAGCGGGAGGTGAAGAAGTTCACGGAGAAGTACCTGGTCACAGAGATCCCGGAGGCGGACAGGCCGGAGTACGAACGCTGGAAGAAGAAGCAGAACGAAGCGCTGGGCAGGATCGGCCGGGCGCGGAAGGAAGTGAAGGACGCCCGCGACATCTTCGACGATGCCGGGGATCGTGCGGCGCGGCACATCAGGAACGTCGTCCACCACGATGCCGTCCGGGATCCCGGCGGATTCATGAACTGGCTCGCCGACTGGGCGGACACGTTCTCCAATCTCTCGGCGATTCTCTCGGTGCTGGCGGTCGTCTGCGCGTTCGTCCCGCCCCTGGAGTTCCTGGTACCGATCTTCGCGACGCTCGCCGTCCTCTCCAGCGCCGCAGCTCTGGCCGGCCACGCATACGACATGTCCGTGAGGGGCGGGAAGGTCAACTGGTTGAAGCTGGGGACCGACGCGCTGGGCATCCTTCCTGGACTTGGGTCCCTCAAGGGCTTCCGGGCCCTGGTGGGCCTCAAGGGCGTCGCGAAATTGCGGGCGTTCGGAAAACTCGGCACCTTTGGGTCGTTCAGAGGCGTCGCCGCTGTGGACGGGATCGGCCACAATTTCCTCAATGGCCTGAGCGTGACGTTGACGAACAAGACCTTGGCCAGTGGGCTCAAGCTGGGCCAGAAGCTGGGCATTTCGGGGCTTCCGGAGAAGTTCGTCCCCATGGGTGGCAAGGAGATCACGGCCGCAATCAAGGGAACGGGCCTCGCGAGCGCGCTGCACCGGATGTTCAGCGGGGAGAACGGCGGGGCGACGGGATATCAGCCACCTGCCCAGAACCCCTCACCGGCGCCCATGCCCACACCGAGACCTTCCCCCGGCCCCTCGCCGAAGCCCTTCCATGCCGCGCTGGCCGCATAGCCCTGTGTCCGCAGTGGGCACCGTACGAGAGGAGCACGGCACACGTGAGTGACTCAAGTGATCTGGGGGAGTGGGAGTTCATCGGCCGCAGAGGCGGGGAGCCGGCTCGGCTCGTGCCGGGCGACGTCATAGCCGCGGTTCCCGAGGCACGGAGGCTGGCGGAGGACGCGAGCCGGGAGGTTGCCTTCGACCTTCTGGACGACGGGGCTGTTCTCCAGATGCTACGGCTTCGGCATCAGGACGAGCGGGAGATGTTCAACGCCGGCCTCCGAACCGGGGTTCCGCTCGCATGCGTCGGCTTCGGCGCCGCTGTGTACTGGGGCGGCGTGGCGCAGTACTGGGAGTCGAGCAGATCTCAGCTGGTCTATCTTGCTGTGGCCGGAGCGGCGGTGATTGCTTTGCTGGCTCTGTGGATTCGAGCCGCGGCCACGCATTGGGGAGACCCCGCGCGGCAGAATCTGCGGGCGAGGGCTCGGAAATACCGTGACGTGGCCCATGTCGCCCGCAAAGGGGGAGCGGACATTCCGGCGCACTATCCGCACTACGGTCCGTACCCCTTCGCCGCCACGTACCGTCCAGACGCTGATGAAGTGCGTTTTCCTGATGGGGAAGGCAGGTCGTGACCGAGATGTCAGTTGAGGGTGAACTCCGGGGTTCGGTCGACGAGAACGGCATCGACATCCGGTGGATCATGCCTGACGGCTTCTTCGAGATCCCGCTGGATGCCGAGGATCTGGACGCGACCGCCGAACAGTTGATGGAACTCGCGCGCAGCGCGATGCCGGAAGCGGACTTCGACGTGCAACTGCAGTGGGCCGTCATGTGCGCCGCTCACTACGACTCCTTCGTGGAAGCCGGAGTTCAGTACGCGGGCTTCGTTCTGACCGAAGTGGAGGGCGCTCGGTGCACGGCCACGGTGACCGTGAGCATGATCGACCTCGACACTCAGGCAGGACCGGACCCGGCCGGATTCATGGGGTCTTCACTGCGTCACCTCGGTATCGGGCAGGTCAGTGAGATTGAGCTGCCCTGCGGCCCGGCTGTCTGCTGCATCGGAGACCGGAAGGGAAGTCTGGACGGCAGCCTCACGGCGTCGGGCCAGGACGAGACGGTCCGGACCTCCTTCATCCAGGTCCAGGTACCGCTGACGAACGGGACTGCTGTGGTACTGGAGATGGGGACCCCCACGCCCGATGGGTGGGACGTGTTTTCGTCCATGTTCGCCGGTGTCGTGAAGAGCTTGCGCCTGTTCGACACCGAGGGCGAGCCGGTGGTGGTGCCAGGATGACGACCGGACCGGACGTATCGGCTGTTCCCAAGGACTACCGACTGCTCGTTCCCCGTGACTGGTTCAGGGTCGATCTGGGCCAGGACCGCTGGCGCGGACAGCTGAAGACGTTCGTGGACCGTCAGGCGGAGGGCAGGAACGTACCGGCGGAGGTCAAACAGGAGGCCTGGGCCAGCCTGCGCAACACTGCTGAGTGCGCGGTGGCGAGTGGCGCCCTGGAGTTCTTTCTGCGGCCGGAGTTGGACGACGGCAGCCTCATGCCCGTATCGCTCATCGTGGCGTTGCTGCCCCGTCCCGGCTCACCGACACCCAAGGATCTCCTGGCCTCGTTCGCCGAGATGGAGCACCGGAACGGGCGCGGTGCCGAGGTCTCGCTCGTCTCTCTCCCGGCCGGTGAAACCGTCCGAATCCGCACGCGGACCACCCTGGATCTGTACATCCAGATGCCGGGAACAACGGGATGTCTGGTCCTCGGGTTCGTCGTACCCCTCACCGGCGTCGTCGGTCCCATGGAGAGGCTGTGCACCTCGATCGCGGGTTCACTGCGCTGGATCATGTGATCCATGTCTTCGGAGCGGCAACTGGACTTGGCCCGAAGGTGGTTGATTTGAGCAAGGGGGCCACCAACAGTGGCAGGAACAATGCGGGCCGCTCCGTGGGACAAAGGACCAAATGGTGAACGACGAAGAGGAGTCCGTCGGCGACCTGTTCGCGCGGCTTCCCGAGGACGGGCGGCGGACGCTGGAGCAGATCGGCATGGGGCTCCCGGAGCTGCGCCGGATGGCCGCCCGGGACGGCGGCATGCGGCAAGTGCGCGGCGTGCTGTCCGAGTTCAACGTCGATCCGAGCCCGCGGCGGCCCGGGGACGACGAGGGTCCGGCGGAGCGGGCCGCCGTACGGCCGTGGGTGCTGCTGTTCGTGGCGGCGGTCGCGGGAGTGGTCCTGACCGAGCTCTCCACCCTGGTGCTCCACGAGACGGCGTTGCTGGTGGGAGCGGTCTGGGGGCTCGCCGTCCTGTTCGCGGCGTTCAGAACGCGGGAGTCCCGCGGCGGGCTCGCCCTGCGGTGGACCACGGTGGCGGCGTACGTCGCCCTGGTGATCGCCGGCTCCTTCGGTACCCAGCAGTGGTATTTGAGGCTTCGCGGGGTCGAGCAGCCGGTGACGATCGCCACGCCGCTCCATCAGTGGGCCCACGGAACCCAGGAGACGTACTGCCGGGTCCGACTGCGGGACGGTTCCGTCCACCGAGTGCTCGGCGACAGGAAGGACTGCGTTGACCGCGTCGGCCTCAGGGACACCGCCGTAGTCGATCCGGCCGGGCATTACCGGCCGTTTCTCGGCACCGGGTCCGAGATCGGGGGTACGGCGGGCGCCGTCGTGGCCCTGAGCGCCGCGGCTCTTCTGGCGCTGGCTCCGGCCGGCGCCGTGGCGCTGGGGCGAACAGGACGGCCGAAGTCGCTGCGCGGGACCCTTCAGGCGTCGTGATTCGGCGGCCGGATCGGCGAAGGAGAGAGTCCGATGACACCGCGGGACCGTCGGGCAGGTCCACTTCGGTCACATGTCGCCTGCTTGGAATCGGGCGTTCTCGCCGTCCGCGTCCATCAGCTTGAAGGCGGCACTGCCGATTCCGTACGTGGGATCGACGCGGTCGTCGAGCCGGTAGGTGACGTAGACGTTGCCGCTCGGGCGCCGATATATCAGCAGGGTTCCTCCAGGGCCCGAGCCTTCGAGGAGCTTCCGTACGGCTCGACTCTGCCCCGGTGTGAGGTCGTCCGGGTCCATCAAGGGAAGTGGATTCTCCAGGGCACGGGTGACGGCGTCGCGGCCGTTGCCGCTCCATGCCGCCAGCCGACACCAGGATCCATCGGCGAAGGTCATGGTGAAGTCCGTGTCGTGCCGGCTGAACTTCTTGCGGGCGGCGCCTGCGATGTTCGACCGTTCGGTCTCCCACAGGACCTCGTCGAACGGATCGTTCTTGTCGTTCAGCAGTCCCAGGACGAGGACGCGCTGGTCCGTGACGACGAGATGCGTGCGGTCCGTCTCGGGGCGGCGCGCCGGGTCGAGTTGCCACGGGAGCGTACGAGCGAGGGTGCCGGGCGCCGCCCAGATGACCGGGAAGTCCTCGACCTCGTTCTCCGGCTCCTCCGGACTTCCGAGTGTCGCGACGTTGCCCGTGCTGCCCGAGCCGGCCAGGGATTCGAGGACGCCCAGCGTCGCCACGAGCAGCGCGCTCGCTCCGAACTTCGCCCCGCTGCGCAGTCGGCGTTCGGCCTTGCCGCGGACGGTGAAGCGGGAGCCTTCGGGCCAGCCGGACAGCTCCGCCTGGATGTCCGTCCGCTCGGTGTCCCGGAACCAGCGCATGTTCGCCACGGGGGTGGCGGCGCCCGTGGCGAAGCTCACCGCGGACCGTGCGATCAGGGTCTCTTTCGCATCAGGTCGCCAGGTCGTCATCGGTACCGATCTTCGTTGTACGGTGGCGGAATTGGTGGTGCCGCTACCGGTTGACGGCCTGGATCTCCTGGACGGTGATGTCCTGGGTGGTTCCGAAGGTGCCGTCGGGGAGGTCGCCGCCGGTTCCGCCGGTGCCGGTCCAGCTGACGGCCCAGGTGATGGTCGCCCGGAGCTTGTACGTTCCGTCGCCCGACGAGCGCAGGTACTTGATCCCGCACGGCGGTGTCTGCCCGGCCTTGCCCTTGGCGTAGGGCGCCCCGATCGAGTCGTCGCCGTTCAACTGACATTCGCCCGAGGCCGGATAGGTCTCGGCGTCGCTCGTACCCGGCTCCAGTCTGAGCGAGACGGGCTTCGCGGTGGTCGTCGCCGAGATGTTGAGCCCGGCGACGTCGAGTGCCGCGGTAACGGACACCTTCTTGAACGTGGCCTTGTCGAGCCATGCCCAGGTCGGGAGGTTGACCTTGGTGATGTCTTCGGGAGCGAGGGTGACTTTGGTGTCGGGGAGCGTGATCCTGTTGTAGGCGAGCTCTGCCAGGACCTGCGGGGTGACCGCGTTCTTCACCGCAGGAGTTTCACCGTTCACGACCCAGAAGGGCAGCTCGCTGCAGGTGAAAGCAGCAGGATCATCCAGCCGGTTCGGATTCTGGACGGATACCCACCAGTTGCCCTCATCCGCCTTGTCGAGGTTGTAGTCCTTGTACTTGCCGTCCTTGTAGATGTCGCGGAACTGGCCCGTCGCCGACTTGGCGTAGTTGGGTTGCTGAGGGTCGTTGACGACCTCGTCGTATTCGCCTTCGACCTTCTTCTGGAACTCCGCCGCTGAGACCGGCTCGTACCAGCAGGCCGGAGGCGTCCAATTACCCACGGGCGTGACGTTCCCGGAAGACGCGCCACTGCGCCCGCCTGTATCGCCGGAGTAGGTGATGCGTGATTCCAGGGTGTGCCCGGACTGTTTGGCGGACGTCCTCACATCTCCGTCGGAACCTCCGGGACCACGTGTAGCGAACGCCGGACCGGAAATGAGAACGCAGGCAGTCGTAAGGGTGCCGGTGATCAGCCCCCTCCGGAGGGACTTCACGGCGTGCACTTGGAGTTCCCCCTGTCGGAGACGAGCTCGGTGGTCTGCCAGACACCGTTCTTGGCCTTCTTCAGGTGCGTGTTGTAGTAGACGTAAGCGTCGTTGTCAGCAGGTGTTCTGTCGACCTTCTTCGTCTTGCGGTTCTTGTTGAACGCCTTGGTCTCGTCGGTGCAGAACGTGACGCCCGCCGATGTGCCGCCGTAGAGAGTCACTTTCGGATCGAAGTACCGCACGGTGCCGGTGTAGGTGATTCCGGCGTCCACGTACGACTTGACCCACCGGGCTCCGCTGACGAGGGCATCGCCCTGCCGGTAGTAGGCAAGGGCCGGCTCGTCCGGATTCCCCTTGATGATCGCGTAGTTGGTGGCCGTCTGCGCACGGCCGGCGTCGGCGAGGACGGTGTCCTTGGTCGAGTCCCCCGTCTTCCAGCTCTGGAAATCGTCGATGACGTCACCCGGAAGCGTGATATCGGGACGTGTGATGTTGTCCGACGCGCTCGCGCCAGGCGAAACCGACGGCTTCGTACCCCCCGTGTCCGCCCCCGCAATCTTGTCGTTCCCCTTCGAGTTGTCACCTCCGCCGCCGCAGGCCGTGAGCAGCAGGGCTGTTGTCGCGGCGAACGCGGCAGCAACGGGCAAAGAGCGGCGCTTCACAGTGGACTCCCCGTGGGACATCGGTTGAGCGAGGTCGGTCAAGGGCAATGACGGTATCCGTGGGGCTCCTGGTTTCGCCAGGAGGGAGCTCTCCGGGAATGTGGATGTTCTGGGGTGAAGGGTGGGAAAGTCCGCGTCCCCTCTGGCTCGATCGTGTCGTCGCTCACGTCAACCGGCTTCCCCTGCCTGACTGTTCGCCGCGAGGCGTGCGTCCGTCGTGAGCAGCCCTCCTACGGATCAAGAGGGCGTCCTCTTCGCGCGAGTTACGCCGCGGTCGCCCGCACCGGGCCGCCCGCACGACCGTCCCCCCGGTCGCCCCCCAACGCCCGCCGTACCCGTCCCGCTCCTCCTGCCCCCGGCGCACCCCCACCTCGTAGGCTGACCCGGGCCGAACGTGTCGAACAGACCGGTTCGGGCCGTACGTGCGGACGAACGGCGAACGACGAACCCGGGGGACACAGCATGGCCCGCTACATGGAGACACTCACCGTCGAGCGCGGCGGGTTCCGTATCAAGGTGCCGGAATCGTGGTGGGAGTTCGACGTGCGGCCGGAGTCGCGGGACGACTCGATCCGGCGGATGGTGAGTGAACGGGTCGAACGGCACCCGGAGTTGGCCCAGTACCGCGACACGTATACCGCCTTCCTGCGCAAGGCCGCGGCCCACGCCTGGAAGTCCGGTGCCCTGTACTGCGGCTGCATGGCGGAGTCCTTCGGCGGTGAGACCCCGATCACCGGCTCGGTCACCGTCTCGATCGTCGGCGGCCGTTCGCAGACCGGCGAGCCGCTCGCCACCGACCCTCAGGCCATCGCGGGCCAACTGGCCGAGCGGGAGGCGAAGAAGGAGGGGGACGCCTGGCGCAAGGTGACCACCGTGGAGATACCCGGCGTCGGTCCCGCCGCGCGGACGTACGGCATCGAGGACATCGTCGTACCCGACGACAGCCTCCAGCGCACGATCCGGGCCGTGCTCATGCAGACGTTCATCCCCGTGCCCAGTCAGGCGGGCAAGGTCGCCCTGGTATCCGGCAGCAGCCAGATCCTCGACCTCGCCGACTCCTTCTTCGACATCTTCGACGCCGTCACCTCGACGTTCCGCTTCGCCGGCTGACCGGACCCGTTCCGTCCGCGAGGGTCGGCCCGAGTCATCGGATCGATGCGGCCCGCGGGGCGCCCGCACTGGTGGGCGCGCACCGTGCGGGGTCTCGGCGGCGTCGTCGTCGGCGTGTGGTGCGGGTCCCCCGTGTGGCTGAAAGATCACACCTCTCGCGCCCCACCCGTAAGCACCTCGTGCAGGCATCGTGCACACCCGGTGACGGAGTGTCGGGAATGTGCACGTCAGAGATTCGCTGCCGCACAGATCGGTGGGTCCGCGGATCGCCGGGCCCAACAGGGAACCGGGCGCCTCCCGTTGCGCGTCGATAACGTCGAGTCGGGTGCGCTTCAGGGGCCTTGGCGCGCCTTGAGGGGCTTATGTGCGGCTGATACGGTGCCATGGCTTGACACTCGCTCCGGCGTCGACTGTTCGGCCAGGTCGGGCGGTACGTCCCGGAAAGGGGCGTGGGGGTGAAGTGTCCTGCTTGGCGAGTGAATTGACAGACATTTTCTTGGGTGTACGGGGAGCGGTTGCGTGAAGATCCAAGAGCGTACGGGGCCGGGTAACAACCGTTCCGCCACGTCGGCTCACCCGGCGATGGGTGAGCGTCTTCCCACGCCGCCTCGCGAGCGCAAACCCGCGCTGGCCGCTCTCGCCGTGCTCCTCATCCTCGTCGGCGCGCTCGGCGCCACGATGCTGGTGCTGCGCGCCGGGGACCGTATCGAGGTCGTCAAGGTGACGAGTGACGTCCAGGCCGGTGACTCGGTTGGAGATCACGTGGCCTCGGTGCTGGTCGCGGACGACCCCTCCATCGACTACGTCAAGTGGGACCAGCGCGAAGAGCTCAAGAAGCTCAAGGCCAGGTCCCCGATCTACAAGGGGACCGTGATCGTCGGCGAGATGTTCGCCCATGGCGCCGCCCTGCCCGCCGGCAAGGCCTCCGTGGGCGTCTCCCTCAAGGAGGGTCAGTACCCCGCGCGCATCAAGGCCGGTGACACGGTGGCCGTCTACCGCGTCGGCGACAGCACCTCCAGCGGCGGTCGCGGTGCGACGAACTCCTCGGGGTCGAGCTCTTCGAGCGCGGGCAGCGGCCTCATCGTCGAGCGGGCGAAGGTCAGTTACGTCCAGAATCAGCAGGACAGCACGATCAGCAGCACCAATCTGCCGGTCACCCTCATCCTGGACAGCAGTCAGGCCGCGTCCGTCGCCGATGCCGCCTCGGCCGGTCAGGTCGCCCTCGTCATCGTCCCCGGCAACTAGAGGCGAGTGAGTAGACGGACATGGCGCTCATCGCCCTCGCCGCAGACAAGGGTTCCCCCGGCGTCACCACCGCAGCGGTGGCGCTCTCCGCGGTCTGGCCCCGGCGGGTCCTGCTCGCCGAGACCGACCCGGCCGGCGGCGACCTCGTGTACCGCAGCGCGGCGGCCCACGGCGGCCCGCTGAACCCCAACACCGGCATGCTGTCGATCGCGGCGACCGCCCGGCGCGGCCTCGTTCCCGACCAACTCTGGGACCACGTACAGCCGTTGAGCGGCGGACTCGAAGTCCTCGTCGGCCTCGGGATCGCCGAGCAGGCCGCCGGACTCGCCGGACTCTGGCCCACCCTCGGCCGGGCGTTCGCCCAGCTCGCCGACTCCCCGAACGCGCCCGCCGACGTCATCGCAGACTGCGGACGGATCAGCGGGGACACCCCGGCCGTCGAACTCTTCCCGCACGCCGCCCTGGTGCTCCTGCTCTCGCGCACCGAGCCCGAGGCCATCGCGCGGGTCCGCGACCGCGCCGCCGCGCTCTCCGCCAAGCTGCACGGCGGCCCGCGCGGTGCCGGCGGACTGGCCACACCCTTCATCGGCGTCGTACTCGTCGCCGACCCGGGTGACTCCGCCAGGCTCGTCCACCAGGTCAACGACATGCTCGTGGCCGCCCGGACCGGTGCCCGCGTCGTCGGCACGCTCGCCGACGACCCGGCGGGCGCCGCCCAGTTGGCCGGACGCAGACGCGGCCGACTCGACAAGTCGCTGCTCATCCGCTCGGCCCGCAAGGTGACCGCGGATCTGTACCAGCAGTACGGCGCCACCTGGTCCGTACCCGCCGACGGACCCCACGGACCCCACGGGGCACACGGGCAGCCCGCTGCCGGAGCCGGCCGATGACCGCCGTCGACCACCAGTTGGTCAAGCGGTTCCGGCAGGACGCCGGCGACCGCATCTCCGAACAGCGCCGCGAGGACCAGGTCCGCGGTGTCACCCCGATGTCCAACGAGGACGAGCGGCACTACGCCCGCGCCGTCATCGCCCAGATACTCGAGGACCACGCGCGCACCGAGATCAACCTCGGCCGCACCCCGCTCGACGCCGAGACCGAGGAGCAGTACGCGGCCGCCGTGCACGCCGCGCTGTTCGGCGTCGGCCGGCTCCAGCCGCTGCTCGACGACCCGGAAGTCGAGAACATCGACATCAACGGGTACGACCAGGTCTTCATCGGCTACGCGGACGGCCGGGAGGCCAAGGGCGACCCCGTCGCCGAGACCGACGAGGAACTCGTCGAACTGATCCAGGTACTCGGCGCGTACTCCGGTCTGTCGTCGCGGCCCTTCGACTCCGCCAACCCGCAGCTCGACCTGCGGCTGCCCGACGGTTCCCGGCTCTCCGCCGTCATGGACGTGACCCGCCGGCCGGCCCTGTCGATCCGCCGCGCGCGGATGGGCAAGGTCTTCATGTCCGACCTGGTGGGCAACGGGACGCTGACCCCCGAGGTCGCGCACTTCCTCGCCTGCGCCGTCCGGGCCCGCAAGAACATCATGATCGCGGGCGCCACCAACGCGGGCAAGACGACACTGCTGCGCGCCCTCGCCAACGAGATCCCGCCGCACGAGCGGCTCATCACCGTCGAACGTGCCCTGGAACTCGGCCTCGACGCCTTCGCCGACCTGCACCCGAACGTGGTGGCCTTCGAGGAGCGCCTGCCCAACTCGGAGGACCAAGGCGCCATCACCATGGCTGAGTTGGTCCGCCGGTCGCTGCGCATGAACCCCTCGCGCGTCATCGTCGGCGAGGTCCTCGGCGACGAGATCGTGACGATGCTCAACGCCATGTCGCAGGGCAACGACGGCTCGCTCTCCACGATCCACGCGAACAGTTCCAGCGAGGTCTTCAACCGCATCTCCACGTACGCGCTCCAGGCGACCGAGCGGCTGCCCATCGAGGCCAGCCAAATGCTCATCGCGGGCGCGGTGAACTTCGTGGTCTTCATCCAGCGGCGCAACGACTACGAGTCCGGTGGCCGGCTCCAGCGCATGGTGACCTCCGTGCGCGAGGTCAACGGCGTCGACGGGCGGGTGCTGTCCAGCGAGGTCTTCGCCGAGGCCCCGGACGGCCGGATCGTCCCGCACGCGCCCATCGCCTGCCTCGACGAACTCGTCGTGCAGGGCTACCGGCTGCCCGGCAGCGGGAATTGGTGACGACGATGACCCAGCACATGACATCCGGGATGACGCCGGGGGCCTCGGGCCTCACGTCCGACGTCACGTCCGACCTGGCATCGGGCATGGCGTCGGGCGGGCTGCCCCACCTGGCAACGGGCCTCGGCTCCGGCCCGGCGTCCGGAATGACGGGGGAGACCGGAACGGGCAGGACCTCGCTCGCGGCGCTCGACTCGCTGGGCTCCATGGGCGGACTGTTCTCCCTGCCGGTGCTCTACGCCCTCGCGTGCGGCATCGCCGTCGGCGGCGGCCTGGCACTGTTCGCCGTCGCCGTGCGCGGACTGCCGGCGAAGCCCGAGCACGAGAAGCAGAAGGCGAGCGAGCGCGCGGGTGAGCTGATCCGGTTCGCCGGGCAACGCGGTTCGATCGCCGCCATCGCCGGTCTTGTCGTCCTCCTCCTCACCCGCTGGGCCGTAGCCGGAATCGCGGCCGGCATCCTCGTCTTCTTCTGGGACAAGCTCTTCGGCGGCGCCTCGGAGGAGCGGGCAGCGATGCGCCGGGTGGAGGCGCTGGCGTCCTGGACCGAGTCGCTGCGCGACACCATCGCCGGCGCGGTCGGCCTGGAGCAGGCCATCCCCGCCTCGGCGCGCGCCTCCGCCCCCGTACTGCGGCCGCATCTCGACGCGCTGGTGGACCGGCTGCGGTCCCGGACACCGCTGCCCGACGCCCTGCAGCAGTTGGCCGACGAGATCGACGACGCGTCCGCGGACATCATCGTGGCCGCGCTGATCCTCAACGCGCGCCTCCGCGGCCCCGGTCTGCGCCAAGTGCTGGGCGCGCTGGCCAAGTCGGCGCGCGAGGAGGTCGACATGCGGCAGCGGGTGATGGCCCAGCGAGCCTCCACCCGCCGTTCCGTGCAGATCGTCGTCGCGGTGTCCATCGCGTTCGTCCTCGGACTGTCGGTCTTCAACCGTCAGTTCGTCGAGCCGTACGGCACGGCGGTCGGACAGCTCGTACTCGCCGGTGTCTGCGGTCTGTTCGGCCTCGGGTTCTGGTGGCTGCGCAAGCTGTCCACGATCGAGACACCGGAACGGTTCCTGGTGCGGGACGAATCGTCCGTGCGGTTCGTACGCCCCCGTACGCCGGCTTCCGGGGATGAGGCGGTACACCGATGAACCTGACCATGCCGATCCTGATCGGCGCAGTCCTCGGCCTGGGTGTCTACGCGCTCGTCCGCGCGCTCATGCCGTCGAAGCGCAGCGCGGTCGCGCAGGTCGCCCGCATCGACGCGATGCGGGCCCGCGGGGCGGCGTACGAGTCCGCGCACCGCGGACAGCAGGACACCGGGCGGTTCGGCGGCCTGCGTGCCCAAGTGGGCGCCCGTGTCGCCGAGTTCTATCTCCAGCAGGGCTGGGAGCAGCGCTCGCTCCGGGCCGATCTGGCGGTCCTGGACCGGAGTTGGGAGAGGTTTCTCGCGACGAAGGTGCTGCTGGCCGCGGCCGGTGTCTTCTTCGGGCCGTTCCTCTTCGCCGTCGTCTGGACGCTGGGCGTCGGCCGCAGTCCGATCATCCCGGTCTGGCTGGCGCTGCTCTTCGCGATCGTCTTCTTCTTCCTCCCCGATGTGGAGGTGCGCCGGGACGCGGTCGACAGGCGGCGCGACCTGCGGCGCGTGATCGGCGCCTATCTGGACCTGGTGTCGATGAGCCTGGCCGGCGGCCGCGGGCTGCCCGAGGCGTTGATGGCGGCCGCCGAGATCTCCGACGGCTGGGCCACGCAGCGCATCCGCAACGCACTCAACGACGCCCGCATCACCGGCATCAGCCAGTGGCAGGCGCTCGGCTCGCTCGGCGAGGAACTCGGCGTCGAGGAGCTCAAGGACCTGTCGGCCTCCTTGGCGCTGGTCGCCGACGACGGCGCGAAGGTGCGCGAGTCGCTCGCCTCGCGCGCCGAGACGATGCGCCACCGCGAACTCTCCGAGATCGAGGGCAGCGCGGGCGAGAAGTCGCAGTCGATGCTGGTCGCCCAACTGCTGCTGTGCGCGGGCTTCCTGGTGTTCCTGATCTTCCCGGCGGCGATGCGCGTGTTCCAGGTCTGATCGCCCGCAGTGCCAGAAGTCGCAGAAGTCGCAGAAGTGCCAGAAGTGCCTCAGGCCGACAACCACTATCCTTCGAGAGGACAACTCACCATGAACGGACGGAACTTCAGCACCGGGATCCCGGGGGTGGACTTCCTGATCACCTTCCTCCAGGGCCGGGTGCAGCGTGCCCGCTCCGGAGAACTCGACCGGGGTGCGTCCGCGGTCGAGTGGGTCATCATCTCCGCCGTCGTCGTGGCCATCGTCGGCGTGGTCGCCGCGATCATCAACGCCGCGCTGAGCGACGGCGCCAACAAGGTCGGCAACTGCATCAGGGGCACCGACGCCGGCAAGACCTGCTGAGTACGTACGGGGATGCGAGTGCGCGAACACCGAGGGGTACGTCGTTGGGTGCGCCGCAGGGTGGAGGCAGCCTCCGCCCGCGGTGACTCCGGCATGACCGCGATCGAGTTCGTGCTGCTCACTCCGGTGCTCTTCTTCATGATCTTCGCGACGGTGCAGTTCGCGCTGTACTTCTTCGCGGACCATGTGGCCCAGGCGGCGGCCCAGGCGGGCGCCCGCAAGGCCCGCGCCACGGCCGACGCGCAGCCCGGCGCCTGGCGCGGCGAGGCGGGTGACGTCGTCGACAGCTACATCCGCCAGCTCGGCCCGAAGCTGGTGCTGTCCCCGGACGTGAAGATGCTCCAGCCGGAGCCGAACACGGTGGGCGTCGAGATCACGGCGAGGGTCCCCGCGGTCTTTCCGGGGCTGGATCTGAAGGTGCACGCGCAGTCGTCGGGCCCCGTGGAGCGGTTCGTGAAGGAGAAGAACTGATGGGAGGAGAAGCCCTGTTCGCCGCCCTCCGGCATCGCGTGTCCGGCCGTCGGCGCGACCGGGGGCTGTCCACCATCGAGGTGGTCATCCTCGCCCCGGTGATGATCCTCTTCATCCTGGTGCTGGTTGCCTTCGGGCAACTGGTGGACGGGCGGGGCGCGTTGGACGGAGCCGCCAGGGACGCCGCGCGGGCCGGGTCGATCCAGAAGGACCACGCGACCGCCATGGCCGAGGCGAGGAAGGCCGCCGAGGCCGACCTCGGAGACATCTGCTCGGGCCCGGTGACCGTGACACAGACCAGCGCGGGCTTCGTGGCGGACACGCTCTTCACCGTCGAGGTGAGCTGTGAGGTGCGCGGTCTCGCGATGCTCGGCCTCGACGTGCCCACCACGCTGCAGGCCAGCTTCAGTTCACCGCTCGACCCGTTCCGGAGGACGGCATGAGGATGCCCTCTGCGGTAAGCGGCTGGGCCGCGGTGCGCCGCGCACGCCTGGACGACCGGGGCTCGGGCGCCGGCGCGGTCATCATCTTCGCGCTCGTGTTCCTGTCGCTCTCGGCCTTCGTCATCGACGGCGGCATGTCGATCTCCAAGCGGGAGCGGGCCGCGGACATCGCCGAGCAGGCGGCCCGTTACGCCGCCCAGGACATCGACCTCGAATCCCTCTACGAGAACCGGAACGGCCCGGCGCCCATCAACTTCGAGAACTGCGGCGCCCGCGTGAAGGCGTTCGCCCGCGAGATGGGCATGTCCGGCGCCGACATCGCCGCCACCCACTGTGTGACCGCCGACGCGGAACAGGTGGAGGTCGAGGTCCAGCTCACCTACTCGCCGGTCTTCACCGGCATGTTCTACGGCGGTGACGTGGTCGTCCACGGCAGTGCGGTGGCTCAGAACGAGGTGGGCTGAGAACGGGGCCCTGCCGGAGACGGGGTTGGCTGAAGGCGGCCGCTACTTGGCCGCGCCCGCCTGACCCCCCTTGGGGTCCTCCTGCTTCACGCCGTCCCGCACTTGCTTGGCCAGGTCGTCGTCGAGCTTCTTGAACTCGCGGACCACGGCGTCGGACATCTTCGCGAGGGCGTCGAGGGCCTGGCCGATGTCCTCGCGGCCGTCCTCCCAGCCGGACTCGAAGTCGTCGAGCGCGTCGTAGACGGTGTGGTCGCCCAGGTCGTCCTGATACGACGCGAAGAGCTTCTTCGTGTGGTTCAGCCGGGTCTTGATGTCCCGCAGCCGGCTGCCGTAGTCCTCCAGCTCGCTCAGCGGGAGCGCGAGGTCGCTCTTGCCGCCACCGCCCATGTCGGTTCCCCCTCCTGGAGCTCTGATGTCCGGGTCATACGAAGCGTACGGGTGTCGCCCTGGGCGACGGGTACGTCCTCGATGCCGAACGTCCGGGCGGAGGAGCCGATTTCGGGAAGGGCGACGATCGTGACCGTGCCCACAGGCCCTCTGTCACTCCTGCCGTAAGGGCACCTGCCTGAGGCAGGCCCTCGCCACTGTGAAGCGCCGTGGGCCTGCCTCGTTCCTGCCAGGGTTCCTGGACACCAGTCAGGCGTAGGAGTACCGCGCCTCCGAGCACGTCGAGGCGTCCCCCTCCACGATGCACACCCGGACCTGCAGCAGAGTCTCCTCCTTCATGTTGTCCGTCTCCCAGATCGTGCAGTAGCTGTCGCCCACCACGCTGTGGCCCCGCGTGCTGGCCATGACGGTCCACGACCCACCACTGAGCTTCCGCTGGGTCTCGATCCCCTTGCCATCGGCATTGGTGTCGCAGGCCCTGAACGCGTCACCGGGGATGGGGTTCACAACACCCTGCGGGTCGGCATTGAAGTTCCCGTATCCGCTGGTGGTGCCGTTGCGCACCAGCTCGATGTCCCAGCCGTCGCCGTCCGGGTAGTACTTCCAGACGTCGGCCGCCATCGCCGGCCCGTTGGCGGCCAGCAGCATCCCGCAAGCCGCGACCACCGCGAGCAGCGCCTTGGCGCCCGATCTGAACACACGCGTCCCCATGTACTGCCCCCTGAATACTCAAACAGATGATCAACTCTGAGTGGTCGTGGAGCGTACATGACATGTTTTACGGCCGCCAGGTTGCCGTGCGAGGTCGGCGCGTCGCCTGCGTGGGCGTAGGACGTGTGAGCTTCCGCTGGAGCGTACGTGTGAAGGTGCCGCGTTGATCGGCGGTGGTGGAACGCCGAACGGGGCTCTGACGAAGAGCTGTTACGTCGTCCGGGGCGCGGCGACCGCCCCGGTGCGTATGGCCTTGAGGAGGTGGCCGACGGAGGCCGGGGTGATGGAGAGGACGGTGGCGGGGTCGTCGGACTCGCGGAGGTGGAGGGTGGCGGGGGTGGAGGCGAGTTCGACGCAGGAGTCCCCGTCACCGGGGCCTGAATAGGACGACTTCTGCCAGTCGGCGGGGGTGCTCACGGGGCTCTCACAGCTCCTTCGTCAACCTGTGGATGAAGTCGCGAGTCCGGTCGGCGCCCAGCGACACAGCCACCACCTTACGGAAGAGCGTGCGATAGGCGTTGAGTTGGGCTTCGGAGTCGATGAAGGCCGCGCCCTGGGGGGCGTCGCGTACCACGGTGTCCAGCTTCGACACGGAACCTCCCGCGTACGCCATGGCACTCGTGGCGCCGCCGAACCCCTCCAGGTCGAAGGGGATGACACGCACGGTGATGTGGTCAGCTTCGGAGAGTTCGAGCAGGTGGGCGAGTTGGGCCCGGGCGGTCGCGCGGTCGCCGACCATGATGCGCAGCGCCGCCTCGTGGACGACACCGTCGTACCGCGTCGGTGCCCGGCCTTTGAGGATCACCTTGCGTTGTATCCGGTGCCGCACGCGCAACTCGATCTCTTCAGCGGGAAGTTCGGGTACCCGATAGGAGAAGACCGCGCGAGCGTAGTCCTCCGTCTGGAGGAGTCCGGGGATGTACAGGAACTGGGCCTCCCGCAGAAAGGTCGCGTGATGTTCCAGTTCGGCGAGGTCGAGGAACGGCGTGGGCAGCAGGCCGCGATACTGCTCCCACCAGCCGTGCGTCCGGTCAGTCGCCATGGCGGCCAAGGCGTCCACGAACTCCTCGTCCGTGCAGACGTAGTGCGCCGCAAGTCGGCGTAGCCGCTTCTCGCTCACGCCGGCGAGGGCCGTCTCGATCTGACTGATCTGCGCGGGACTTACGCCGAGCAGGGTTGCCGCTTCTCGTGACGCGAGGCCTGCCGCCTCGCGGAGTCTGCGCAGTTCGGCCGCCAGGCGCGTCTGGCGTGCCGTTGCGTCGCGCCTCAATGCCATCGGGTTCCCCTCTCAATGCGCCTGCGAGCGCGACCCGTTCGGAGGCAGATTACGCGATCGCCTTGTGGAACCTAAATAAATAAGTCTACCGTCGGTGACGCAACGCACACGCTGCGATACCCCGGGACCTCGGAAGCGCACCACTCCGTCCGGCTGTGACGGCTGTGGCACTGCCACCGCCCGGAATCGACGACTGCCATCAACTCCTCATGTCACGAACGGAGTTCACGCATGCCCGAAACCGAACCCTGGACCTACGCCCTGCACATCCCCCAGGACGCCCGCGCGGTGACCGTCTGCCGCCGTACCGTCCGTCTGATCCTCACCCTTCACGGGCTGATCCGCCTCGCGGACGTCGCCGAGTTGCTGGCGGCGGAGCTGGTCTCCAACGCGGTACGGCATACGAAGGGCCCGGCTGCCCTGCGGCTGCACTGGCGGGGCGGGGTGCTGCGGATCGGTGCGTGGGACGCGAGCCCGGTGCCGCCGCCGTACGACGTGGCGATGGCCTCCGGCGATGAGGAAGCGGGCCGGGGTCTCGTCCTCGTGCGAGCCTGCGCCGACGACTGGGGCTGGCATCCCCTGCGGCAGGGCGGCGACATCGGCAAGTACGTGTGGTGCGACCTGGCCGCGGCCTAGTCGTTGATCACGACGGACAGAAGGGCTGGCTACCGCCCGGCGGACCGTCGATTCCGAAAGCGCGGCGGTCTACGCACAGTTCGTCGACTCGGGCCTCGTCGATCCCCAGGCGAAGCAGGTCCCCAGCCCCGTGTGGTCGAACGTCCCCTTGTCCGCCAACCGTTCGCCCGTGATCGATTCGTCGAACAGGCCGGCTTCCCGGCCGATCTCGGCGAGGTGGGCCGCAACTTCGGCCGAGGACGATCGCGTCGCGATGTCGAGGTCGTAGTCGATTGCCATGCAGATGGATTCCCCGTGGCAGAGACGCCGTTGTGGTGAGCGAGGCGTGTACGCCATGCGGTCAGGAAGAGCGAAGCCATCAGGGGCCCGTTCAAGGCTGTCTCAGGAGCCGACAGGGCGATTGTGCAGGGATCGTGAGGGAGGTCCCGCGAGTGTTGTGAACGTGTGAAGGGCGGCGGGCTGGGGGGAACGTCGGGCGAGGCCGCAACTCGGCTCTACGGGGCGGTCGGTGACGAATCGGGCGGCCGTCGGTCCTTGCCCCCTGCCCGGTCTTCGACACCCTCCTTAAACTCTCAGTAGGCTCGGTTCACCCCCGAACTCACGCTTTTCCCACACGGCCCACGACCCCAGGACACCCGCCATGGCGCGACGCACCACTTCCAGTTCGACGGGCGGTTCGCCGGCTCCGAGGAATCGGACGCCGCAGCCCCTGCCCCGGCGCCGCCGGACGTTCGGGGACTTCGTGAAGGCGTTCGGGGCGCTCGTCGCCCTGCTGGTGCTGCTCGTCGGTGTGCCCGGCGCGCTGGTCGTCGAGGTGGGATGGCCGCTGCCGCACGGAGCGCCCTCGTGGGACTGGCTCCAGCAGGAGATCACCGTCGGCACGTTCATCCATGTGCTGACGGTCCTCGTGTGGTTCGCGTGGGCGCAGTTCACCGCGTGCGTGCTCGTCGAGATGAAGGCCGCGCTGTCCGGTGTCGGGCTGCCGAACCGCGTACCGGGCGCCGGGCCGAGCCAGTTGCTGGCCCGTCAGCTCGTCGCGGCGCTCCTGCTCGTCGGTGCCGCCGCCGCGAGCTTCACGCCGGGCCTGTCGCAGCTCGGCCAGAGCCTGGATGGCAACCAGCACGGTTCCGTCGCGACCGCCCAGCAGACGCCCGGCGGACTGTTCGGGCAGCAGCGGGAGCAGGCCGCCGCCGGTGTGGCCGCCGCGGTCGCCGAGCAGGCCGCCAACGCCGCGTCCCAGGCGGCGTCCTCGCCGGACGGCGGCGCGTCCGCCCAGCACGGCGACACGAAGTACTACCGCATCCAGCCCCCCGAGGGCCGGCACCACGACTCCCTCTGGGAGATCGCCCAGCGGCACCTCGGTGACGGGCGCCGGTACAAGGAGATCTACCAGCTCAACAAGGACCGGACGCAGCCCGACGGGTCGAAGCTGTCCGAGGCCAGTCTGATCCGGCCCGGCTGGATCATGGAGATGCCGGGCGACGCCCACGGCGGCGAACTCGTCGAGATGCCCGACGCGACGCCCCGGGTTCCGCAGCAGGTCCAGCAGCAGATCCACGACTACTCCAGGACCGGTGACCACCAGCAGGCCGGCGGCACGCAGAACAGCGGCAAGCAGGCCGGTGGCACCGACCGGCGGAGCGGCCAGGGCGATCGGGACACCGCGCACCTTCACGTGCCCCAGCAGCGGTCCGGCGCCGAGCGCGGTGCCGACGGCAGCCCGCAGGGGGAACACGCCACCTCCGAAGCCGGATCGGACGCCCGGAACGGACAGAACGAACAGGGCGAGCGGAACGGACAGGGCGGACACGACCAGGGGGACGGGCAGGGCTCGCAGGCCTCCGGGCAGAGCGGGTTCGGGCTGCCCGAGGCACTCGTCGGCGCGCCCCTGCTCGCCGCCGGCCTCCTCGGCGCTCTCGGCCGACGCCGGCGGCAGGCCCTGTGGCAGTCGGCGCTCGGCGCGGTCGGCGGGCGGCGCGGTATGGAGCCGCCGGTTCCGACCGGGTCCGCCGCGGACGCCCAGGACGCGCTGCTCGTCGGCGCCGACCCCGAGGGCGTACGCCTCCTCGATCTGTCGCTGCGCGGACTCGCGGGCGCTCTCGCCGCCGAGTCCCGCCCGCTGCCGACGGTCTACGCGGCCTGGCTCGGCGGCAACGGCGATCTGCACCTCCAGCTCGCCCAGCCGGCCGGAAAGCCGCCCGCGCCGTGGCAGCTCGGCCAGGACCAGACATTCTGGATGCTGGCACGGGCGGACGCCGAGCGGTACGAAGAGGTCGACACCGCCGCTCCGTACCCCGGTCTCGTGAGCCTCGGCACCATGGACGACTCGCGGCTGCTGCTCAACCTGGAAGCGGTGCCCGGCATCGTCTCGCTGAGCGGAAGCGCGGCCGACCGGGCCGGGGTCTTCGCCTCCGTCGCCGCCGAGCTGGCCACCAACGGCTGGTCGGACCGGATGACGATCACGCTCGTCGGCTTCGGCGAGGACCTGACCCCGCTCGCGCCCAACCGGCTGCGCCATCTCGACGACGTCGAGGCGCTCGTCGAGACGATGGAGGCGGAGACACGGCAGCGCCGGGGCGCGCTGGGCGCCGCCGGTCACGACTCCGTGCTCACCGGCCGCACCGGGCCCGCCCAGCACACCCGTTGGGCCCCGCACCTGGTCCTCCTCGCCGTCGAACCGTCCGCCGAGGATGCCGTCAGGCTCGCCGAACTGGCCGCGGACGCGGGACGGTTGGGGATCGGCTACCTCGTCGGAACCGAGTCCGGTGAACTGCCCGGCGCCGCCTGGGAGATGGAGATCACTCGGGAGGGCAAACTGCTCGCGCCGCTGCTCGGCCTCGAACTCGACGCGCAGATGTTGCCCGTCGCGCAGCAGCAGGCGGTCGTGGAGCTCTTCGTGGAGTCGGACCCGGACCGCGGCCCCGACGGGCCGACGAACTCCCCGCCGTTCCTCGTCGACGTCAGCGAGCAGGGGCGGCCCGCCGTCTACGCGCGGCTTGTCGGCCCGTACGAGATCATCGGCCTGGAGACGCCCGACGGCGAACGCAGTCCGCTGCTGCACGAGGCCCTCGCGCTGCTCCTGCTGCACCGTGAAGGGGTGCACCCGCGCGTGCTGTCCTCCGCGCTGTGGCCTCGGGGTGTCACCGAGGACGTGCGCGACGCGCTCGTCGAGCGGTTGCGCGGCTGGCTCGGCAACGACCCCGACGGCACACCCCGCCTCGGCACCGACGGGACCGGGCGGCTCACGCTCGCCAAGTCCGTCGTCTCCGACCTGGACGTACTGCGCTCCCTCTACCACGAGGCGACGCAGGGCAAGGGCGTCAACAGCCGTGTGGTGCGCGGGCGGTTGCTCACCGACGCGCTCGTCCTGGTCCGCGGTCCGCTGCTCGCCGACCGCCCCGAGGGGCGCTACGGCTGGCTCACCCACGAGATCATCGACGCCCAACTGCCGCTGCTCGTCGCGGACATCGGTCTGGCCCTCTGCGCGTTCCACCTGGAGAAGGACCGGGCGGAGAGGGCGATCGAGGCGTTGAACGCCTCGATGAACTCGGCGCCGCGGGACGAGCGGCTGTGGAACGAACTGCTGCGCGCGACGCACGCGACGGGGGACGACGACCGGTTGAAGCGGCTCGCCGCCGATCTGGTCGCCCGCAGCGGGGCGCGCGGGCTGCCGCCCCGGACGGAGGCGCTGCTCGACGAACTGCTGCCGGCCTGGCGAAGCGGCACGGCAGCGCTGGGCTGACGTCACCGGCTCGGCGGCCGGACCCCTTCCGGGGCCGGTCACCGGCCGGTTGGTGGTGGCGCGGCCTTCGCGGTCGTCGTACTGGACCTTCCTGGGGGAACGCGTGGATCTCGACCTCTGGCTCGTCGTCGCCGGTGCCCTCTGGGGCGCGGCGGCCGGGCTGCTGGTGCCCCGGCCCGCGTACCGGTTCGCCGTGGAGCCGGACGAGCCGTGGCGGGACCGCTGTCCCGAGGGGCTGCCGATCACCGGGGCCGCGCGCGGGTGGCTCGGCCCCGCCCGATCGCCCGGAGGTACCCGGTACGGCCCCGGCGTCCTCCTCGTGTCGCCGGTCACCGCCCTGCTCTGTGCCGGGCTCGCCCTCGCGACCGGTACGCGTCCGGAGCTGGCCGTCTGGCTGCTGCTCGCGCCGCTCGGCGTCCTGCTCGCGGTCGTGGACTTCCGGGTGCAGCGACTGCCGGACGCGCTGACCCTGCCGCTCGCGGCGGCCGCGCTCGTGCTGCTCGGGGTGGCCGCCGTCCTGCCCGAGCACGCGGGGGAGTGGGCGACGGCGCTGTTCGGGTCGCTCGCCCTGGGCGGCGGCTACTTCGTGCTGTTCCTCGTCAACCCGAACGGCATGGGGTTCGGCGATGTGAAACTGGCCCTCGGTCTCGGCGCGGTGCTCGGCTGGTACGGGTGGAGCGTGGTGGTCCTGGGGACCTTCGCCGGGTTCCTGTTCGGCGGGCTGTACGGGCTGGGGCTGGTCGTCATGCGGCGCGCGGGGCGCAAGACGTCGATCCCCTTCGGCCCGTTCCTGATCGCGGGGGCGTACGTGGGAATTCTGATCGGGGCTTACGCGGCCTGACGTCGGCCCGCGCGACGGGCTGGCGTAGGGTGGTCGAGTCTGTCCACAACCCTTACGAAAGGGACGCTCCCGGTGACCGAGAAGGCCGACCTTCAGTCCGTGCTGGACCGCGCCGCCGAGGGTGGGCGGATCACTCCGGAAGAGGCGCTCGTCCTCTACCGCGACGCCCCGCTGCACGCGCTCGGCGCAGCCGCCGACGCCGTGCGCCGCCGCAGGTACGCGGGTACCGAGCACATCGCGACGTACATCATCGAGCGCAACATCAACTACACGAACGTGTGCGTCACGGCGTGCAAGTTCTGCGCGTTCTACGCGGCCCCCAAGGACACCGCCAAGGGCTGGACGCGCGACCTCGACGACATCCTGCGCCGCTGCGCGGAGACCGTCGAGCTGGGCGGCACCCAGATCATGTTCCAGGGCGGACACCACCCGGACTACGGCGTCGAGTACTACGAGAAGCACTTCGCCGCGATCAAGGCCGCCTACCCCGAGCTGGTCATCCACTCCCTCGGCGCGTCCGAGGTCGAGCACATGGCCCGCATCTCCAAGGTGTCGGTGGAGGAGGCCATCCAGCGGATCCACACCGCCGGCCTCGACTCCTTCGCGGGCGCCGGCGCCGAACTCCTCCCGGCCCGCCCCCGCAAGGCGATCGCCCCCCTCAAGGAGTCCGGCGAGCGGTGGCTGGAGATCATGGAGATCTCGCACGGACTGGGCGTCGAGTCGACGTCCACCATGCTGATGGGCACCGGCGAGACCAACGCCGAGCGCATCGAGCACCTGCGGATGATCCGTGACGTACAGGACCGGACGGGCGGCTTCCGCGCCTTCATCCCGTACACCTACCAGCCCGAGAACAACCACCTGAAGGGCCGTACGCAGGCGACCCTCTTCGAGTACCTGCGGATGATCGCGATCGCCCGCCTGTTCCTCGACAACGTCGCCCACATCCAGGGCTCCTGGCTGACCACCGGCAAGGAGGTCGGCCAGCTCTCCCTGCACTACGGCGCGGACGACCTCGGCTCGATCATGCTGGAGGAGAACGTCGTCTCCTCCGCCGGCGCGAAGCACCGCTCCAACCGCATGGAGATCATCGACCTGATCCGCAAGGCGGGCCGTGTCCCGGCCCAGCGGACCACGACGTACGAGCACATCGTCGTCCACGACGACCCGGCGGACGACCCGGTCGACGAGCGCGTCATGTCCCACATCTCCTCGACGGCGATCGAGGGTGGCACGGCCCACCCCGAGCTGAAGCTGCTCGCGTCCAACTGATCCCACTGTGCTGACACTTCACGTAGCCGAGCAGTCGGCCGGGACCTCGGTCCTGGTCGACGGGGCAGCCGTCGCCGCCGTCGGCCCGTACGAGGAACTGGCCGCCGCCCACCCGGATGCGAGGGTGCGCCGCTGGCCCGGCATCCTGACGCCGGGACTGCTCAACCCGTACGGCCCGGAGCTCCTGGAGGCCGTGTACCACCCGGACCCGCGCGAGGCCGAAGGCTTCGGCACGGAGCCCATCGGCGGGGAGCGGGCCAAGCGGATCTTCCGCGCCGATCCCGCACGCGTCGGCGCGAGCGCGCGGCGCGGGATCCAGCGGTTGCTGGCGCACGGCACGGTGGCGGTGGCCGGTGACCTGCGGTCGCGAGTCGTGGTCGACGCGGTGCGCAGGGTCGGTCTCGCGGTGGGGCGGCGGCCGGACCCGCTCGTGGGGCCGGCGTCGCTGTCCCCGACCCCGCTGATCCTGCTGCCGGGGCTGGTGCCGGGCGGCCCCGCCCGGTTCGCCGTGTTCGACGTGGCGGACCGCGACGAACTGGTCCGGCGCGGTGCGGGGACCTGCGTGGCGACCGTGATCGGCGGGCGACTGGTGTACCGCGCCCGCTGATCACGGCACGTGCCGTCGGATCAGCCGGCCAACGCCTTCGCGAACGCCCCCGAACTCTGCTTCACGCCACTGCAGTCGGTCGACGCGTCACCGGCCGTGGCGCTGCCCTTCTCGCACTGCTGGTCCCGGAACGACGCCCACATCGACACCCAGGCCACCCCCTTCTTCTCGGCGAACGCCCTTACCCGCGCCGCGTCCGAGAGGCCGAACGTCTCGTTGTGCACGTCGTTCACGCCGATCATCGAGGTGAGCGCGAGCCCCCGCCAGGCGCCGCCGCTCGACAGTCCGAACACCTTCTTCAACTGGTCGTGGGTCGCCTCGGCGGACGTGATCGCGTAGCCGCCCATGTCGTCCGTGAACGAACTGCCGTAGTTCATGGTCATGATGTTGACGGTGGAGACGTCCACGGAGTGGTCGTTGGCGGATTCCAGCAAGGCCAGGCCGTCGGCGTCGAGGCCGGACGGCATCACCGGCAGGGTGAAGGACACCGTCAGGCCGGGGCGCTTCTTCTGGAGCAGCGCGATGGCCTCGGAACGCAGCGCGACCGAACCGGAGTCGCTCAACTGGACGCCCTCGACGTCGAAGTCCGCCTGTGCGGAGCCGGCCGCGTCCAGCGCCGCGCCGTAGGCCGCCGCGAGGTCGGTCGCGTTGTCGCACGTCGACGCCAGTTCCTTGCCGTCCGCGCCGCCGAACGACACCCGGACACTCGCGCCGGACTTCCTGAGGGCCGAGATCCGGGACTTCACGGCCGCGTCGCCGATGGCGTACATCCCGTCCCACTTCGGTACGCAACCGCTCCCGTCGGAGATCACGAAGGCCAGGTTGTAGGTGGCCGGCGATCCCGCCGAGTCGGTGCCGACGGGGGTCGTGGCACTGACGTACGGGGCGTACGCGGTGCCCGAGGACTTCGCCGCGCCCGCGTTCGGTGCCGCCGCCGCGGCCGTCGTCCCGCCGGGCCCCCCGGACGCCGTGTCCGGGGCGTCACCGCTGCCCGCGGAGCACCCCGCACAGGCCAGCGACACCAGGAAGGCGACCCCGGCGGCCGGCTTCAGGAAACTCCGCATTGTGCACGCACCCGCTCTCGTGAGCTCTCGTGATTTCTGTCTCAGCACGGAAACAAACGGTCGTTTCCCGACTGGAAATGTGTCACATCCCGACCGGAATGCCGAATGAGGATCACGCATGAGAAACGAGAGGGAGAGTGGCGACAAAGGGGATGTTTCGGGCTTTGAAATGGTGCATAACTTCCATATCCATCAGGGCTGAGCTGTGCGGGCGTTCTTTGATTCTCATAGTGAAAATACAGTCTGAGGCATCCCTCATGGGCCGTTCACACGGTAAGCAGAGTTTTTGACACATAAACGCGTCCTACCGTCTGGGGAATGCAATCCGAGTCCGCCATCGAAAACCAAGCCCAGGTGCGCGGCCACCGCCGCAAACGCGGTAGCGGGGCCGTGGACGGCCCCGTGTTCGTTGACAACTCCGGGCGCCGCGCCCGCCTGCTCAGCAGAATCGGCATGCTCGTCGGCGTCGTCTGCCTCGGCTACGCCGTCGTGCTCGGTATGGCCTTCATGGGCTGGGGCACCTCGCTGACGCCGTCCTCGCTCCTCCCCTTCGACGGCGGCCGGGCCGGTTCCGTACCCGGCGGTGGCTACGGCCTGCAGCAGGGCGGCATCGCTCCCAGCGGCATCCCCGGCGGGGCCCCGGACGGAGCGCCCACCGGCACCCCGCGGTCGGGCCGGCCCACCGGGTCCGCGCGCTCCTCCGGGGCCGCGACAACCGCGGGGGCGTCCGCCTCCACCGGCGCCAACTGACGGGGAGGTGCCCACACTCATGACGACGACGCCCACGCGTGGCCGCAGGCGTGCCCCCTCCACTATGGAGCGGGCCGCCGGCAAGGCCGCGGCGCTGCAGAAACCACGTGTCATCCTCGCCCTGCTCCTCCTGCTGGCGCTCACCAGTGTGATGCTGCTCGACGGCTATCTGCGCTCCGAGATCGGCAACGACGCACGGGTGCGCGACGGCGCGGCCTACGACAAGGTCCCCCAGAAGATCCTCGACGGCGGGCCCATCCTGAGCTTCTCCGGCGGGGTCGCGAAGACGCAGTCCGTGCCGAAGAAGACCATCGTGCTGACCTTCGACGACGGGCCCACCGCGAACTGGACGCCCGAAGTCCTCAAGGTCCTGGAGGAGAACGACGTCGAGGCCACCTTCTTCCTGGTCGGCTCGATGGTCTCCCGCTACCCGGACGTGGTGAAGACCCTGGTGGACCAGGGCAACGAGGTCGGCATCCACACGTTCACCCATGTCGACCTCTCGTACCAGAGCACCGCACGCCTCCAACGCGAGCTGAAGCAGACACAGTTGGCCCTCGCGGGCGCGGCCGGCATCACCACCACGCTGTTCCGTGCCCCGTACTCGTCGGAGATCAGCGCCGTCGACAACTACAGCTGGCCCGTCTACAAGGAGCTCGGCGGCCTCGGCTACACCAGCGTCTTCGTCGACACCGACAGCGACGACTGGAAGAAGCCGGGCGTCTCGAAGATCGTCCAGTGGGCGACGCCGAAGAAGAACAAGGGCGCCATCGTCCTCATGCACGACGCGGGCGGCGACCGCTCGCAGACGGTCGCGGCGCTCGGCGCCTACATCAAGAAGATGAAGGCGAAGGGCTACACCTTCACCACGGTCAGCGGCGCCCAGGCCGAACTGGGCCGGGCCGCCGCCCAGGCCGGGTCCCGGACCGGCGGCACCGGAACGGCCACGGGTTCGGCCACCGGTTCAGCCACCGGCTCGACCCTGCCTCCAGGGCAGCAGGGGAACGGGCAGCAGGGGAACGGGCAGCAGGGGAGCGGGCAACGGGCGAACGGGCGGCAGACGGCACCCGGTTCGGCGGCCGGCGGCACCACGAACGGCACCACGGGCGGAGCCGCGCAGGCCGCCCAGCGGAAGGCCACCGGCGCGACCCTCTACGAGGGCAAGGCGCTCGTCTACGCCGTGGCGGTCGCCGAGTGGGTCGTACCGGCGCTGTCCTGGTTCCTCGTCGTCGTCGGCGTCGCCGTCATGGGCCGGTTCGGGATGATGCTGGTCCTCGCCCGCCGTCACTACCGGCAGCGAAACCGCAACCGCAACCGCGACCGCAGAAGCAGCCGGGGCGGGAAGTTCAGCTGGGGGCCCACGGTCACCCGGCCGGTGACCGTGATCGTGCCCGCGTACAACGAGAAGGAGTGCATCGCCAACACCCTGAAGTCGCTGGCGAGAAGCACGCATCCGATCGAGATCATCGTGGTCGACGACGGTTCCGAGGACAACACGTCCGAGATCGCCGAGTCGCTCGGGATGCCGAACGTCCGCGTCATCCGGCAGGAGAACGCGGGCAAGCCCGCCGCGCTCAACAACGGTGTCCGCGAAGCCCGTCACGACATCGTCGTGATGATGGACGGCGACACCGTCTTCGAGCCGGACGCCGTGCACCAGCTCGTGCAGCCCTTCGCCGACCCGGGGATCGGAGCGGTCGCGGGCAACGCCAAGGTCGGCAATCGCGACACCCTGATCGGCGCCTGGCAGCACATCGAGTACGTGATGGGCTTCAACCTCGACCGCCGCATGTACGACCTGCTGCGCTGCATGCCCACCATCCCCGGCGCGATCGGCGGGTTCCGCCGGGACGCGGTGCTGGAGGCCGGCGGAATGAGCGAGGACACGCTCGCCGAGGACACCGACATCACCATCGCCCTGCACCGGGCGGGGTGGCGGGTCGTCTACCAGGAGCACGCCAAGGCATGGACGGAGGCGCCCGGTTCGCTCAAGCAGCTTTGGTCGCAGCGCTACCGCTGGAGCTACGGAACCATGCAGGCGCTGTGGAAGCACCGCAAGTCCCTGACGGACAGCGGTCCTTCGGGCCGCTTCGGCCGGGTGGGCATGCCGCTGGTGGTGCTCTTCCAGATCGTCACGCCGGTGTTCGCGCCGCTCATCGACGTGTTCACCGCCTACTCGATGATCTTCGTCGACTTCCGGGCCGCGCTCCTCGCCTGGCTGGCCGTCCTCGCGGTCCAACTGATCTGCGCCGCCTACGCGTTCCGGCTCGACCGGGAGAAGTACCGCTACCTCGCGATGCTGCCGCTGCAGCAACTCGCGTACCGCCAGATGATGTATCTGGTTCTGATCCACTCCTGCGTCACGGCCCTGACCGGCGGTCGCCTCCGCTGGCAGAAGCTCAAACGCACGGGCGAGGTCGGAACCCCGGCAGGAGTGAGCTAGATGACCTGGGGCGCGGAACAGCAGGGACAGTACGGACAGCAGGCGTATCCGGGATATGAGGCCCACCCGGGAAACCAGGGGTACGGGGGACACCAGGGATACCAGGGCTATCCGGAGTACGGTGGGGAGGACTCCGGGTACCCGCAGCACTACGCGCAGCCGACTCCGTACCCGCAGCCGACTCCGTACGAGGATCAGTGGCCGTACGTGCCCGAGGAGCCGGGGGCGTTCACGACGGCGGTGCGCCCGGCTGTCGATGGCGGGGAGCCTGAGGCGGCCTCTCGGGCCGATTCAGGTACCTCGGTCCCCGGTCCGCCTGAGGCGGCCGAGCGGGTCGGGACGGCCGAGCCTGCCCCGAAGGGGAGATCGGGGAGCCGCGACCGCTATTTCGACGCCCTGCGCGCCGTCGCCCTGGTCCGCGTGGTCACCTACCACACCTTCGGCTGGGCCTGGGCGGGCATGGTCTTCCCGTCGATGGGCGTGATGTTCGCGCTCGCCGGCACGCTGATGGCCAAGTCCCTGGAACGCCCCGCGCTCAAGGTGGTCGGAAGCCGGATGAGGCGACTGCTGCCGCCGTTCTGGTTCTGGGGCGTCTTCGTCGTGGTGGCGATGATGATCCACGGCTGGATGCCGGGCTGGCAGATCGTGTTCTGGATCGTCCCGGTCGGCGATCCGCCGGGCAACCAATGGGGCGTAGAGGCCTGGGAGATCCTCTGGTACCTGCGCACGTACCTCTGGTTCGTCCTGCTCTCCCCCCTGCTCCTGAAGGTCTTCCGCAAGGCCCCGATTCCGGTCCTGCTCCTCTCCCTCGTCCCGATCGTGGTCTTCCAGTACGGCTGGCAGCCGTCGTACGACCGCTTCGGCAGCGCCCTGACGGACCTCGCCACCTACCTCTTCTGCTGGCTCGTCGGCTTCGCGCACCGCGAGGGCGTTCTCCAGCGGCTGAAGCCGGCCGCGGTGGTCCTCGCAGCCCTGGCCGCCCTCGCGTACGGCGGCTGGTACGCCCTCGCGCACCAGGCGGAGTTCGGCACCTACGACCTGGACGAGGTCCCGCTCGCGCAGGCCTTCTGGTCGGCGGGCTTCGTGGCGCTGCTCATGTATTTCAAGGCGTACTACGACGTCGACTTCGCCTGGCTCGCCCGCTTCAAGCGGCTCGACCGGACGGTGACGATCTTCAATGGGCGGGCGGTGACGATCTACCTCTGGCACGAGATCGCGCTGGTTCTGGCGGTCCCGCTGATCGACCAGTTCTGGAAGGTGCCGGCCTTCGAGAAGTGGCTGCCGCTGGAGAGCCAGTGGTTCATGTTCGCCATCGGCTGGGTGCTGATCTGGATCGCGATCCCGCTGTTCGGCTGGGTGGAGGACGTGGCCGCCCGTAAGAAGCCCAGGCTTCTGCCGTGACGACGGCCCGACGCGCCGCCGACGCGGGCCGGCCCCGGCGGCCGCATGCCGGGAGGGGCCGACCGGGCCCGGCCGGGCCGGTATCCGAGTGAACCTGGCCCCGGTTGGCCGCGCGGGGACGTGTACAACATCCCGGCCGCGATCTTGGTTACGGAGCATGGGGAGAAACCCCCACAGAGAGGCTGACGTTTCTCATGCGTCGTTCCCTGTTCGCCGCCTCCACCGCGGCGACCGCCCTCACCGCCGCCCTCGCACTGGCCGTGAACACCCCTGCCGCAGCCGGAGCCGTCGGAGGACACGGCCACGAGCCCTGGGTGAAGCGCAGCGCCGTGCAGCGAACGGATCCCCGGGAGTTCCGTTCGCTGTGCCGTGAGGAGCAGGACGGGAAGCCCGAGCGCCGCACGTTCCCCCTCTTCGCCCACGGCAAGGGCTTCACGGCGGTCGAGGACTTCAAGAGCCTGGAGGCGGACGGCACGGTGTTCTGGGCCGGTCACGACCCCGGACATCCCGAGAACACCATCGCCGTGTCCGTCATCGGAGCCTGCACCGCCGGGCCGGTCACCCTCTCCGGCGAGATCGAGGTCGGCTCTCTCGAGTACCAGTACTCGCCGTTGGCCAAGCGTCCGGGCCGATACCTGCTCCAGGAGATCGACACCCTGAAGCTGCCCCCGAGCGGACAGGGTGTCGACACGGTGACCCTGCCGCCGAGCAGGTCCCACAAGCCCCACAAGCCGGGTCTGCGGGTCGCCACCCCCGACAACCCCGCGGCCATCGACATCGTCGTCGCCTACACCCCGGCCACCGTCACCGAACTCGGCAGCGTCGGGGCGGTCCAGGGCCGGATCAACTACGGCGTGAACCAGCTCAACAGGGCGCTCGCGACGAGCGGGGTGCCTGCCAGCGTCCACGTCGTCCACTCGTACCAGACCCAGGCCACGGGCGTGCCCCGCGAGAACGCCGGAACCCTGCTGAGCAGGATCAGCAACCCCGCGAACCTGACCCTCGGCGCCACGGCCGCCGCCCAGCGGGAGGCATTCGGCGCCGACCTGGTGGCGCTCGTCGCCGCCATCCCCCCGGAGGACAGCTCCGGGCAGGCCGACCTGCCCAACCCGGCGGGCCCGGCGACCGACAACGACGCCTTCTCGGTCACCAGCGCCTACTCCATCACCGGGTGGGAGAACCTCGCGCACGAGATCGGCCACAACTTCGGTCTGATGCACGACCGCAAGACGGTGGTGAACCAGGGGGGAACGACTCCCGTGGGCACCTTCAACTACGGCTGGGTCACCCCCGACCAGCGGCACCACACGATCATGGCCTACTCCAGCGCCTGCACCCTGCGGTGCCAGGTCGTCAACCAGTACTCCAACACGGAGAACCTGCTCAACGGCCAGGCCCTCGGTGACGCGGACAACAACAACGCCGCCGTCGCGACACAGGCCGCCGAGTTCCTGGCCGGCTACCGCGCCTCGACCGTCACCAACCGTGTCTCTCTCGACCTGGCCACCAGCCCCGTCGCCGGAGGCAGCGTCAAGCCCAGCGAGTACGGCCCGTACGACCCCGGTTCGGTGGTCACCGTCACCGCCACCCCCAACGGCGGATTCCAGTTCGCCGGCTGGGAGGTCGACGGCGTACTCCAGAACGTCACCACGCCGAGCTACCGGATCACCATGAACGCCGACCACAGGGTCGTCGCGCTGTTCACCGAGACCCCGTAGCCCGTCGTAGTACGCCGTAGTCCGTCGTAGTGCCCGCGGTGGCCCACGGCCGGCCGCGGACCCCGATCGGCGGGCGGTGGACACCCGCGCCGCCGGGCAGCGCCGCACCCTCCCCACGGTTCACGGGGACGGGTGCGGCGCTCTTCCACGTGTGCGGAAGGCGGCCTTCGACCCGCGCGAGGAACCAGGCCCGGGGCGGGCGCCCGCGACCGCGCCCGATTCTGCGGCCGGGCGCCGGAGAGTCCTCCGGCCCGTACTGCCACAATGGGACCGTGACCCGCGCATCCCTGGACAAGCAGCCGCACGAAGTCGCCTCGATGTTCGACGACGTGGCGGAACGGTACGACCTGACGAACGACCTGCTGTCGCTCGGCCAGGACCGGGTGTGGCGCAAGGAGGTCGCGAAGGCGGTCGACGCGCGCCCCGCACAGAAGGTCCTGGACCTCGCCGCCGGTACCGCGACCTCGTCCCTCCCCTTCGCCCGCACCGGCGCGTACGTCGTCCCCTGCGACTTCTCGCTCGGGATGCTCCGCGTCGGCAAGCGGAACCACCCCTGGCTGCCGCTGACGGCCGGTGACGCGACCAGACTGCCGTTCAAGGACGACACGTTCGACGCCGTGACGATCTCCTTCGGGCTGCGCAACGTGCAGGACACCGACACCGCGCTCCGCGAGCTGTACCGGGTGACGAAGCCCGGCGGGCGCGTCGTGATCTGCGAGTTCTCGCACCCCACCTGGGCGCCGTTCCGCACGGTCTACACCGAGTACCTGATGCGCGCGCTGCCCCCGGTCGCCCGTGCCGCCTCCTCCAACCCCGACGCGTACGTCTATCTCGCCGAGTCCATCCGAGCGTGGCCGACCCAGGCGGAACTGGCCGAGCGGCTGCAGAAGGCCGGCTGGTCGAAGGTGGCCTGGCGCAACCTGACGGGCGGCATCGTCGCCCTCCACCGGGGCTACAAGCAGGCCTGAGCCCCCGGCCCGATCCTCGCGCCCGGCGGCCCGATCCTCGTGGCTCCCGGAGGCCCCGGGGGCCAGGGCTGTGCGCCGTCGTGGGTTCCCGCCCGCCTCTCTGCCGGAAGCCTGGCTACCTGAGCAACTCGAACGGGTCGCCGGGCTCGTCGAGTTCGCGGCGCAGTCCGCCCGACGGCGGGCGGGGCGGCCGCGGTTCGCGCACTCGGGCACCGCCCTCCGCGTCGCCGAGGTCGAACCACACGGTGACGACCGCTCCGCGCGGCACTTCGGCCCCGGGCTGCGGAAACTGCCGTACGACGTAGTCGACGACCGTCCGATGGAAGTCGGGCCGGTCGGGCGCGGCGAGCAGCACACCGCGCGCCTCTGCCGTCTCACGCGCGTCCACGGCCATCAGACCGACGAGCCGCGGTACGCGCACTTCGGGTGTCTTGGGTGTCATGCGCACAGACGTCACCCCCAGCGGTACCGGAAGCGTAAGCCTGGGCCGGGTGCTTCCGGAAGCCGTGCGGGGATCCGGCGGACTCCGCACGGCGGGCCGGTCCCGGACTTCTTCAGAGAGCCAGCCGGTAGCGGTGGCCCTCCTGCGCCGAGGAGGGCAGCGTGAACCGCTCGGCGAGCTCCATGCCGAGCCGTTGTGTCACCGCGATGGAACGGGTGTTGGCCGCGTCGACCATCGCGACGACGTCCGTGACGCCCGCCGCGCGGACCCGCTCCAGGGTGGTCCGCGCCGCCGCCGTGACATATCCCTTGCCCCAGTGCGCCCGCCCCAGCCGCCAGCCGATCTCGATCTGCCCGGCCGGCCCCCAGGCGTGCGGCCACGGCTGCGCGCCCGTGAAGCCCAGTACCTCGTCCCCGGGGCCGACCATCGTCCACAGGCAGAACCCGCGCTCAGCGTCGTGCCGCCGCTGGCGTGCCGTCAGCTCCTCGTAGACGGACCGCTCCGCCGCGCGGCCCCCGTGGAACTCCATGACCTCCGGGTCGTCGAAGACCCGGTGCCAGGCGAGAGCGTCCTCGTCGGTGGGAACGCGCAGTCGTACAGCGGGGAGAGCTCGGTTCACGGGGCAGCCCTTCAGCCAGGTGATCGGTACCGCTGCATAGACTGCCCATGTCCAGTGCCCGTCGGCACGTTGATTTCGAGTCTTGGGGAGACCCCGCCGTGACCGAGCCCCAACCCCTCTCCGAAAACACCGCCGACGTCATCGTCGTCGGGGCCGGGCCAGCCGGTTCCACCACCGCCTACTACCTGGCGAAGGCGGGGCTCGACGTCCTGCTCCTGGAGAAGACCGCCTTCCCGCGCGAGAAGGTCTGCGGTGACGGGCTGACCCCGCGCGCCACCAAGCAGTTGGTGTCGATGGGCATCGACATCTCCGAGGAAGCCGGCTGGCTCCGCAACAAGGGCCTGCGCATCATCGGCGGCGGTGTACGTCTCCAGCTCGACTGGCCGGATCTCGCCTCCTTCCCCGACTACGGGCTCGTCCGCAAGCGGGACGACTTCGACGAGCAACTGGCGCGGCAGGCGCAGAAGGCGGGCGCCCGGCTGCACGAGCGCTGCAATGTCGGCGCACCGATCGTCGACGACCGCACCGGACGGATCACCGGCGTGCACGCGAAGCTGGGCGACGCCGACTCCAAGGAGAAGCGGGAGGTGACCTTCCACGCCCCGCTGGTGGTGGCGGCGGACGGCAACTCCAGCCGCCTCTCCCTCGCGATGGGCCTGCACCGCCGCGAGGACCGTCCGATGGGCGTCGCCGTCCGTACGTACTTCACCTCGCCGCGTCACGAGGACGACTACCTGGAGTCGTGGCTGGAGCTGTGGGACCGCCGGGGAGCCGAGGACCGTCTGCTGCCCGGCTACGGGTGGATCTTCGGTATGGGCGACGGCACCTCGAACGTCGGCCTCGGTGTCCTCAACACCTCCGGCTCCTTCAAGGAGCTGGACTGGCGCGAGGTCCTGAAGGCCTGGTGCGCCTCGATGCCGGAGGACTGGGGCTACACCCCGGAGAACATGACCGGCCCGATCCGTGGTGCCGCCCTCCCGATGGCCTTCAACCGTCAACCCCACTACACCAAGGGCCTGCTGCTGGTGGGTGACGCCGGCGGTCTGGTGAACCCCTTCAACGGCGAGGGCATCGCCTACGCCATGGAGTCCGGCCAGATCGTCGCCGACGTCATCGTCCAGGCCCACGCGCGGGCCACGCCCGGCCAGCGTGAACTCGCCCTGCAGCGCTACCCGCGCGTTCTCAAGGACACCTACGGCGGCTACTACACCCTCGGCCGCGCCTTCGTGAAGCTCATCGGCAACCCGAAGGTCATGAAGATCGCCACCCAGCGTGGTCTGAGCCACCCGATGCTGATGAAGTTCACGCTGAAGATGCTCGCGAACCTCACCGACCCGACGGGCGGCGACGCGATGGACCGCATCATCAACGGTCTGTCGAAGGTGGCCCCGAAGGCCTGACCGGACGGACCGCCCGAGCGGTCACCGGGACAGCTCCGACTCCTTGGCGGCGCGACGGGCCACCACCCGCTCGCGCCGCTCGGCCACCTGCCGCAGCGCGTCCTTCCGCTCCCGCCGGGAGAGCCGGTCCAGGTAGACGTGTCCGTCGAGGTGGTCGCTCTCGTGCTCCAGACAGCGCGCGAAGTACCCCGTCCCCTCGATGACGAACGGGTTCCCGTCCTTGTCCACGCCCCGTACGACGGCCCGGTCGGGGCGGGGTACGTCCACGACGGCCCCTGGGACGGACAGACACCCCTCGCCCTCGTCCAGGAGGCGCCGGCCCGCGGGCGCGAGTCGCTCCAGGACCGGATTGGCGATGTGGCCGACGTGCCGGACGCCGTCGTCGTCCGGGCAGTCGTAGACGAAGAGCCGCAGATCCACGCCGACCTGGTTCGCGGCGAGTCCGGCACCGTCGGCGACGTACATGGTCAGGAACATGTCGTCGATGAGCGCGGCGAGGTCGGGACCGAACTCGGTCACATCGCGGCAGGGCCGGTGCAGGACCTCTTCCCCGACCTCGGTGATCCGCCGGACCGTTCCGCGTCGGGCCTCCGGACCGAGGCGCGGGTACGCGTCGACGGGGCTTCCCTGTACGAACACACGGGGCATCGCTGTCTCCTTCGGATGCGCGGGCACCGCGGCCGACGGCGGTCCGCCGTCCTCCGGCGCCGGCTCCCACCCTTGCGCATGCCGTCGCCCGGCGGGCCGGAACGGCCCGGAGAACCGGCTTCCGAACAGCCCGAAGGACCGCTCCCCGCACAGGAAGCGGCCCTCCGGAAGACACCCGCGGGTCAGAGCACGCGCACCGCGCCCGTCGCCGGGTAGCCCGAAAGGTCCTGAATCACGACGCCCTTGCCGGGGTTGGCCGCGTCCAGGTACTGCCCGTTACCGATGTACACACCGACGTGGTACGCCGAACCGGCCGAACCCCAGTACAGGATGTCGCCGACCTGGACATTGGACAGCGAAACCGGCGTACCGGACACCGACTGGTCCTGGGAGACGCGCGGCAGGTCGACGCCGACCTGCTTGAACGCGGCCTGCACGAGCCCGGAGCAGTCCCACGCGTTGGGCCCGGTGCCGCCCATGACGTACGCGTCGCCGACCTGGGCCTTGAGGAACGCGATCACGGTCGCGACGCTGCCGCTGGCGGGGGCGGCGACGTTCGTGGAGGTGCTCGCGGACAGGGTGGTCCGCGCCGAGGAGCGCGAGACGGCCTGGGCCGCGGCGGCCTTCCGTGCGGCCTCGGCCTTCGTCTTGGCCTCCGCCTTCTTCTTGGCGTCGGCCAGGTCGGCCTTGGCCTGCTTGGCGGCCTTGGCGGCGGCCGCGTCGCGCTCCGCCTGCAGCTCGTAGTTGGCCGCGGTCTGCTGCGTGGCGTCCGCGGACTGCGCGACCTGGGTGGCCAGGTCGGCCGTCAGGGTCGGCAGTTCGAGGGTCTGTGTCACGGGCTCGGCAGCGTTCGCCGAACCCGCTGCCCCGGCCACTGCCAGGGTGCTGAGGACGCCACCGGCGACTCCGGCGCGCATCGCGAGCGACGGAGCGTTGCGACGGGGCTTCCGGTGGCTTCGTATGTGTGCGGTGTGGGACATGGGTACTAGCGGTACCAGGGGCTCCTCCATACCTTCAAGAAACGTGTGGTGCGCCACAGTTGTTCAATCCACGGCCGAATTGGCCGCGCGTCACTCTTTATTGACGCCGTAACGGGCATTGCGGACACTGTCCACCAGGGCCGTGATCATGGCCTTTCAGCATTACGTCCGAATTGCCCGCCACCTACCACCGGTTGAAGCGGATGGCCAAGCCCGGCTTATCTGACCCATAGGTAGATGTGGCGCAGGTCACGGAACGGTCACCCGGGCGGTCGCGTCCCGCGCGTGGAGCCAGGCCGCCGGGCGGTCGCCCCCGCTCGTGAACGCGTGCACGTGTCCACATCCGTCCTCGGATGCCCTCTGAAGTGTGAACGCGGTCCTCTATCAAGGGGGTGTGCCCAGCGCCAATTTGCATGCAGCGGAAGTCTCTTGATATTGAGACGCCCCTCCGGGCCTGCGGCGATGAGCGAAAATGTCACGTCTGGTGATCGACCTGACGCTTCGCGTATGAAGATCACTGCTCATCCGACTTCATGATCGTTCGTCAGGTGGTGGAGATCACAAAGCTTGTGCAATACCCCGTGTCGCAGATCACAGACCGCCGGGCATAAGATGCGAGGCAGTTGGGCTTGTGACCTGCTTCACATGTCCGCGATCTTCGCCGGGACGGGTGAGGTTCGCGGTGCTGGTGAGGCAGGGGCGCAGGCTCGTCGAACCGCCACCAGTCAGTGCCGACTGAGAGGAGCGAGGAGCGTGAACGCGTATGCGCCGATCCTCGTACTGGGAGCCCTCGGGGCAGGCTTTGCGATCTTCTCCGTGGTCATGGCCACGCTGATCGGTCCGAAGCGGTACAACCGCGCCAAGCTCGATGCGTACGAGTGCGGCATCGAGCCGACCCCCACGCCGGTTGGCGGCGGGCGTTTTCCCATCAAGTACTACCTGACGGCGATGCTCTTCATCGTCTTCGACATCGAGATCGTCTTCCTCTACCCCTGGGCCGTCACCTTCGACGCCCTGGGTGTTTTCGGGCTCGTGGAGATGCTGCTCTTCGTGCTCACCGTCTTCGTGGCGTACGCGTACGTATGGCGGCGCGGCGGCCTGGAATGGGACTGAGGGGCCTTTAAGACATGGGACTCGAAGAAAAGCTGCCGAGCGGATTCCTGCTGACCACCGTCGAGCAGGCCGCGGGCTGGGTGCGCAAGGCGTCCGTCTTCCCCGCGACATTCGGACTCGCCTGCTGCGCCATCGAGATGATGACGACCGGCGCCGGGCGCTACGACCTGGCGCGCTTCGGTATGGAGGTCTTCCGCGGATCACCCCGCCAGGCCGACCTGATGATCGTGGCCGGCCGGGTGAGCCAGAAGATGGCGCCGGTGCTGCGACAGGTCTATGACCAGATGCCCAACCCCAAGTGGGTCATTTCCATGGGGGTTTGTGCTTCATCGGGCGGAATGTTCAACAACTACGCCATTGTGCAGGGCGTCGACCACATCGTCCCGGTCGACATCTATTTGCCCGGATGTCCGCCGCGGCCCGAGATGCTGATGGACGCGATTCTCAAGCTCCACCAGAAGATCCAGACCTCCAAGCTCGGCGTGAACGCCGAGGAAGCGGCCCGCGAGGCGGAGGAAGCGGCGCTCAAGGCGCTTCCCATCATCGAGATGAAGGGCCTGCTGCGGTGAGCGACGCGAACGGCAACGGGGTCAACCCCGAGAAAGACCTCGGCGCCTCCAACCTTCCCGGTCAGCGAGGCGACAAGGGCGAGGAGATCCGCGTCCAGCGCGGCATGTTCGGCGCCCAGAACGGCGGCGACACCTCCGGATACGGCGGCCTGGTCCGCTCGATCCGACTGCCCGGCGCGGCCTCCCGCCCCTACGGCGGCTGGTTCGACGAGGTGGCCGACGAGCTGGAGGGCGCCCTGGAGGAACAGGGACTCGTCCCGGAGAACGTGATCGACAAGACGGTCGTCGACCGCGACGAGATCACCTTCCACATCGAACGCGAGTACCTGCTCCGCGTCGCCCAGACCCTGCGGGACGACCCGGCCCTCCGGTTCGAGCTGTGCACCGGCGTCTCCGGTGTCCACTACCTGCACGACAAGGGCCGCGAGCTGCACGCCGTCTACCACCTGCGCTCGATCACCCACAACCGGCTGATCCGCCTGGAGGTCAGCGCTCCCGACGCGGACCCGCACGTTCCCTCGCTCGTCACGGTCTATCCGACGAACGACTGGCACGAGCGCGAGACGTACGACTTCTTCGGGCTGATCTTCGACGGCCACCCGGCGCTGACGCGGATCATGATGCCGGACGACTGGCAAGGCTTCCCGCAGCGCAAGGACTACCCCCTCGGCGGCATCCCCGTCGAGTACAAGGGCGCCCAGATCCCGGCTCCGGACCAGCGGAGGTCGTACTCATGAGCACGCAGACCCCTTCCGGGGCATCAGCCGCTTCGCCCCGCGAGACGACCGAGGGCACCGTATATACGGTCACCGGCGGCGACTGGGACGAGATCGCGCAGTCGGCGGCCAAGTCCGACGACGAGCGCATCATCGTCAACATGGGCCCGCAGCACCCGTCCACCCACGGCGTGCTCCGGCTCATCCTGGAGATCGACGGCGAGACGGTCACCGAGGCCCGCTGCGGCATCGGCTACCTCCACACCGGCATCGAGAAGAACCTCGAGTTCCGCACGTGGACGCAGGGCACCACGTTCGTGACGCGCATGGACTACCTGACGCCGTTCTTCAACGAGACCGCGTACTGCCTCGCCGTCGAGAAACTCCTCGGCATCACTGACCAGATCACCGACCGTGCCACGATCATCCGCGTGCTCCTGATGGAGCTGAACCGACTCTCCTCCCATTTGGTGTGCATCGCCACCGGAGGCATGGAGCTGGGCGCGACCACGATCATGATCTACGGGTTCCGCGACCGTGAGCTCATCCTCGACATCTACGAACTGATCACCGGCCTGCGGATGAACCACGCGTACATCCGCCCCGGCGGACTCGCCCAGGACCTGCCCCCGGGCGCGGTGGACCAGATCCGCGAGTTCGTGAAGAAGATGACGAAGAACCTCCCCGAGTACGACAAGCTCGCCACCGGGAACCCCATCTTCAAGGCCCGCATGCAGGACGTCGGCTACCTCGACCTGGCCGGCTCCATGGCCCTCGGCGCCACCGGTCCGATCCTGCGCTCGGCGGGCCTGCCGCACGACCTGCGGAAGGCGCAGCCGTACTGCGGCTACGAGACCTATGACTTCGAGGTCCCGACAGCCGACACCTGCGACTCCTACGGGCGCTTCCTGATCCGCCTGGAGGAGATGCGCCAGTCGCTGCGGATCATCGAGCAGTGTCTGGACCGGCTGCAGCCCGGCCCGGTCATGGTCGCCGACAAGAAGATCGCCTGGCCCGCCCAGCTCTCGCTCGGCCCCGACGGTCTCGGCAACTCGCTCGACCACATCAAGAAGATCATGGGCACCTCCATGGAGGCCCTGATCCACCACTTCAAGCTGGTGACCGAGGGATTCCGCGTGCCGCCGGGACAGGCGTACGCGGCGGTCGAGTCGCCCAAGGGCGAGCTCGGGGTGCACGTCGTCTCCGACGGAGGCACCCGCCCTTACCGGGTCCACTTCCGGGACCCGTCCTTCACCAACCTGCAGGCCATGGCGGCCATGTGCGAGGGCGGCCAGGTCGCCGACGTCATCGTGGCCGTCGCGTCCATCGACCCCGTGATGGGAGGCGTCGACCGATGACCACCACCCCCGAGGGCGTCAGTCTGGGCATGCCCCAACTGCCCGCGCCCGACTACCCGGCCGATGTCCGGGCCCGACTGGAGGCGGACGCGCGCGAGATCATCGCCCGCTACCCCGACTCCCGCTCGGCACTCCTTCCGTTGCTGCATCTCGTGCAGTCGCAGGAGGGCCACGTCACGCGCACGGGACAGCGGTTCTGCGCGGAGGTACTGGGTCTGACGACGGCCGAGGTCACCGCGGTCGCGACCTTCTACTCGATGTACCGGCGCAAGCCGAGCGGTGACTACCAGGTGGGTGTCTGCACCAACACCCTGTGCGCCGTCATGGGCGGCGACGCCATCTTCGAGGCCCTCCAGGACCACCTGGGCGTCGGCAACGGAGAGACCACCGGTGACGGCAAGGTCACCCTGGAGCACATCGAGTGCAACGCGGCCTGCGACTTCGCGCCGGTCGTGATGGTCAACTGGGAGTTCTTCGACAACCAGACCGTGGACTCGGCGAAGCGTCTCGTCGACGACCTGCGCGCGGGCGCCGACGTCGACCCGACCCGAGGTGCCCGTCTGTGCACCTTCAAGGACACCGCCCGGATCCTCGCGGGCTTCCCCGACGAGCGCGAGGGCGCGGTGGAAGCCGGTGGGAGCGCGGGCCACGCGTCACTGGTGGGGCTGCGCCTGGCCAAGGGCGAGAGTGCTCCCGCGCGCGTGGTGCATCCGCGCGGCGGAGGAGCGCCGCACAAGCAGCGGCCCGCCGAGCACCCGAGCTCGCACGACGCGCCGCAGGACACGTCGGCCTCCGACCCGTCCCACCCGGCGGGTCCTGTCGCAGAGGAGGGGGAGTGATGACCTTGGCAGCCGAGATCAACGAAACAAGTCCCGAAAAGCTGCTCGCACCCGTGCTGTCGGCCTTCTGGGACGAGGACAGGTCCTGGTCGCTGGACGTCTACCGAAGGCACGAGGGGTACGAGGGCCTGCGCAAGGCACTCGCCATGTCGCCGGACGACCTGATCGCGTACGTCAAGGACTCCGGACTGCGGGGCCGGGGCGGAGCCGGCTTCCCGACGGGAATGAAATGGCAGTTCATTCCTCAGGGAGATGGCAAACCTCACTATCTAGTTGTCAACGCCGACGAATCGGAGCCGGGAACCTGTAAGGACATCCCGCTCCTCTTCGCGAACCCGCACAGCCTCATCGAGGGCATTGTGATCGCGTGCTATGCCATCAGGTCTTCGCATGCCTTCATCTATCTTCGCGGTGAAGTGGTCCCCGTATTGCGGCGGTTGCACGAGGCCGTACGTGAGGCCTACGCGGCGGGCTACCTCGGCGAGAACATCCTGGGCAGCGGGCTCGACCTCCAGCTCACCGTGCACGCGGGCGCCGGCGCGTACATCTGCGGTGAGGAGACCGCGCTGCTCGACTCGCTCGAAGGCCGCCGTGGCCAACCGCGGCTCCGTCCCCCTTTCCCTGCTGTCGCGGGCCTCTATGCGTGTCCAACTGTTGTAAATAACGTCGAGTCGATCGCGTCAGTTCCCGCCATTCTCCAAAAAGGCAAGGAATGGTTCAGGTCGATGGGCAGCGAGAAGTCTCCGGGCTTCACGCTCTACTCGCTCAGCGGCCATGTCGCCAGCCCCGGCCAGTACGAGGCACCGCTCGGCATCACGCTGCGCCAACTCCTCGACATGAGCGGCGGGATGCGCCCCGGTCACCGGCTGAAGTTCTGGACGCCGGGCGGCTCCTCGACCCCGATGTTCACCGACGAGCATCTCGACGTCCCTCTTGACTACGAAGGAGTGGGCGCCGCGGGTTCCATGCTCGGCACGAAAGCACTCCAGTGCTTCGACGAGACGACCTGCGTCGTCCGCGCCGTGACCCGCTGGACCGAGTTCTACGCCCACGAGTCCTGCGGCAAGTGCACGCCATGCCGTGAAGGAACGTACTGGCTCGTGCAGTTGCTGCGTGACATCGAGGCCGGCAAGGGCGCCATGGCGGACCTCGACAAGCTCAACGACATCGCCGACAACATCAACGGCAAGTCCTTCTGCGCCCTCGGCGACGGTGCCGCCTCGCCGATCTTCTCCTCGCTCAAGTACTTCCGCGAGGAGTACGAGCAGCACATCACGGGCCGCGGCTGCCCCTTCGACCCCGCCCGCTCCACGGCCTGGGCGGACAAGCACACGGAGGTGAACGCATGACAGTGACCACCAGCGCTCCCTCCGGAGGCGGGGAAGCGGCGGTCCCGCCGGAGGATCTCGTCTCGCTGACGATCGACGGCGTCGAGATGAGCGTGCCCAAGGGCACCCTGGTCATCCGGGCCGCCGAACAACTCGGCATCGAGATCCCCCGGTTCTGCGACCACCCGCTCCTCGACCCGGCCGGCGCCTGCCGCCAGTGCATCGTCGAGGTCGAGGGCCAGCGCAAGCCCATGGCGTCCTGCACGATCACCTGTACGGACGGGATGGTCGTCAAGACTCATCTCACCTCGCCGGTCGCCGAGAAGGCCCAGCACGGTGTGATGGAGCTGCTGCTCATCAACCACCCGCTGGACTGCCCGGTCTGCGACAAGGGCGGCGAGTGCCCCCTGCAGAACCAGGCGATGTCGCACGGCCAGGCCGAGTCCCGGTTCGAGGGCAGGAAGAGGACGTACGAGAAGCCGGTCCCGATCTCAACGCAGGTGCTGCTCGACCGCGAGCGCTGCGTGCTGTGCGCCCGCTGCACCCGCTTCTCCAACCAGATCGCGGGCGACCCCATGATCGAGCTGATCGAGCGGGGCGCGCTCCAGCAGGTCGGCACCGGTGACGGCGACAAGTTCGAGTCGTACTTCTCCGGCAACACGATCCAGATCTGTCCGGTGGGCGCGCTCACCTCGGCGGCGTATCGCTTCCGCTCGCGCCCCTTCGACCTCATCTCCTCGCACTCCGTGTGCGAACACTGCTCCGGCGGCTGCGCGACGCGAACCGACCACCGGCGCGGCAAGGTGATGCGACGCCTCGCGGCGCCGGACCCCGAGGTCAACGAGGAGTGGCTCTGCGACAAGGGGCGGTTCGGGTTCCGGTACGCGCAGCAGCGCGACCGCCTCGACACGCCCCTGGTACGCAACGCCGAAGGCGTCCTGGAACCCGCTTCCTGGCCGGAGGCCCTGGAGGCAGCCGCGCAGGGGCTGACGGCGGCCCGCGGCCGGGCCGGTGTCCTCACCGGTGGCCGGCTCACCGTCGAGGACGCCTACGCGTACAGCAAGTTCGCGCGCGTGGCCCTCGAGACGAACGACATCGACTTCCGCGCGCGCGTGCACAGCTCCGAGGAGGCCGACTTCCTGGCCGCCCGGGTCGCCGGACGCGGCCGGGACCTCGACGGTACGGGTGTCACGTACACCTCTCTGGAGAAGGCGCCCGCCGTCCTGCTGGCGGGCTTCGAGTCCGAGGAGGAGGCTCCCGGCGTCTTCCTGCGGCTCCGCAAGGCGTGGCGTGGGCACGGTCAGAAGACCTTCGCCCTCGCCACGCACGCCACACGCGGCCTGGAGAAGGCGGGTGGCACGCTGTTGCCTGCCGCGCCCGGCACCGAGACCGAGTGGCTGGACGCGCTCGCGAGCGGCGTCGGCCTGGAGGGTGACGGCGCCAAGGCGGCCGAGGCACTGCGCGCCGAGGGCGCGGTGATCGCCGTCGGCGAGCGGCTGGCCGCCGTGGCGGGCGGGCTGACCGCCGCCGTGCGGGCCGCCACCGCCACCGGCGCCCGACTGGTGTGGATCCCGCGCCGGGCCGGGGAGCGCGGCGCGATCGAGGCGGGCGCGCTTCCGTCGCTGCTGCCGGGTGGACGCCCGGCCACCGACCCGCGCGCGCGGGACGAGGTCGCGGTCGCCTGGGGCGTCTCCGAACTCCCGCACCGCCACGGCCGCGACACCGGCCAGATCGTGGAGGCGGCCGCCGGCGGTGAACTGCGGGCACTCGTCGTCGCGGGCGTGGAGGTCGCGGACCTTCCCGACCCGGCACGCGCGCGTGCGGCACTGTCCGAGGTGGGCTTCCTGGTGTCGCTCGAACTGCGGCCCAGTGAGGTCACCGAGCAGGCGGACGTCGTGCTGCCGGTCGCGGCGGTCGCCGAGAAGGCCGGAAGCTTCCTCAACTGGGAAGGCAGGGTCCGCCCCTTCGAGGCGGCGCTCAAGCCCGACCAGATGACCCGGCGCCTGGCCCCCACCGACGCGCGCGTCCTGCAGATGCTGGCCGACGCCATGGACGTACACCTGGGGCTGCCGGATCTGCGTACCACGCGCGGGGAACTCGACCGGCTCGGCGCCTGGGACGGGCCGCATGCCACCGAACCCCTGGAGACCGGGGTGCAGTTGCCCCGCCCGGCCGCCGGCGAGGCCGTACTGGCCGGACACCGGCTGCTGCTCGACCAGGGGCGTCTCCAGGAGGGTGACGACGCGCTCGCCGGGACCCGGCACGCCGCACACGCGCGCGTGTCGGCCGCCACGGCCGCCGAGGCCGGGGTCAAGGACGGCGACGTCCTCGCCGTGACGGGTCCCACCGGAGTGGCCGAACTCCCCCTGCGGATCACCGAGATGCCCGACCGCGTGGTCTGGCTCCCGCTGAACTCGACCGGCGGGGGCATCGCCTCCGACACCGGGGCGCTGCCCGGCGCACTCGTCCGCATCGGCCCGGCGACGATCGCCGCCGAGGCCCCCAAGGAGGTGGAGGCATGACGCCGTACCTCGCAGCCGAAGACCTCTCGATGTTCGGCCACGACCCCTGGTGGCTGGTCGTCGTCAAGGCGGTGTTCTGCTTCGCCTTCCTCATGGTGACCGTGCTCTTCTCCATCGTGTGGGAGCGCAAGGTCGTCGCCTGGATGCAGTTGCGCATCGGCCCCAACCGGCACGGGCCCTGGGGAATGCTCCAGTCGCTCGCCGACGGCGTGAAGCTGATGCTCAAGGAAGACCTCATCGTCAAGCGCGCGGACAAGGTGGTCTACGTCCTCGCACCGATCGTCGCGGCCATCCCGGCCTTCATGGCGATCGCCGTGATCCCCTTCGGGCCCGCGGACGACGAGGTCTCGATCTTCGGCCAGCGCACCACGATGCAGCTCACCGACCTGCCGATCGCGATGCTTTACATCCTCGCCGTGGCCTCGGTGGGCATCTACGGAATCGTGCTCGCCGGCTGGAGTTCCGGATCCACCTATCCGCTGCTCGGCGGACTGCGGTCCTGCGCGCAGATGATCTCGTACGAGATCGCCATGGGTGCCGCGTTCGCCTCGGTGTTCCTCTACTCCGGGTCGATGTCGACCTCGACGATCGTCGAGCAGCAGCACGACCGCTGGTACATCGTCCTGCTGCCGGTCTCGTTCCTCATCTACATCGTGACGATGATCGGTGAGACCAACCGGGCCCCCTTCGACATGCCGGAGTCCGAGGGCGACCTCGTCGGCGGCTTCAACACCGAGTACTCGTCGATCAAGTTCGCGCTGTTCATGCTCGCCGAGTACGTGAACATGGTGACGGTCTCGGCCGTGGCGACGACGCTCTTCCTGGGCGGCTGGCGGGCCCCGTGGCCGATCAGCAGCTTCTGGGAGGGCGCCAACCACGGCTGGTGGCCGATGCTCTGGTTCGTGGTGAAGGTGCAGTTGCTGCTGTTCTTCTTCATCTGGCTGCGCGGCACGCTGCCGCGTGTCCGCTACGACCAGCTGATGAAGCTCGGCTGGAAGGTCCTCATCCCGGTCTCCGTGGTCTGGCTGATGCTCGTCGCGACGGTACGGACGCTGCGCAACGAGCACGTCGCCTTCGCGAACATCGCCCTGTACGTCGGCGGAGGAGTCCTGGTCCTCCTGTTGCTTTCGTTCGTGGCGGACATCTTCCGCGACAAGCAGGGAGCCCAGGAGACGCCCGCCGAGCCCGCCGCCTTCGACCCGATGGCCGGTGGATTCCCCGTGCCCCCGCTGCCCGGCCAGGAGTTGCCGCCGGTACCGCGGCGCCGCCCGCGCCGTGAGCGGGAGCTGATTGTCAGTGGCGGGTCCGATACTGCGAGTGACGGTTCTGTTGCCGGATCTCGTGACGGAAAGGAGGGGTCCGATGGCTGAGGAGCCGAAGGAGACCAAACCGGGTTTCCAGAACCCCGTCGCCGGTTTCGGCGTGACCTTCAAGGCCATGTTCAAGAAGCGGCTGACCGAGCAGTACCCGGAGCAGCAGAAGACCACCGCGCCGCGGTTCCACGGCCGGCATCAGCTCAACCGCCATCCGGACGGCCTGGAGAAGTGCGTCGGCTGCGAGCTGTGCGCCTGGGCCTGCCCCGCGGACGCCATCTATGTGGAGGGCGCGGACAACACCGAGGAGGAGCGCTACTCCCCGGGCGAGCGGTACGGCCGCGTCTACCAGATCAACTACGCCCGCTGCATCCTGTGCGGTCTGTGCATCGAGGCGTGCCCCACGCGCGCGCTGACGATGACGAACGAGTTCGAGCTCGCCGACAGCAGCCGCGCCAACCTCATCTACACCAAGGAGCAACTGCTCGCCGGACTCGAGGAAGGCATGGTCGAGACGCCGCACTCGATCTTCCCGGGCACGGACGAGCAGGACTACTACCGGGGTCTGGTGACCGAGGCCGCGCCCGGCACCGAACGCCAGGTGGCGGTCTCCAAGGGCGAGTCGCACCCCTCGGCGAGTCCGTCGGGCACGGCTTCCGGAGAGGGGGCGGAGGCATGACCGGCCTGGCCGCTTACTCCACCTCCACCGGAGAGGCCTTCCAGTTCTGGGTCCTCGGCACCGTCGCGGTGATCGGCGCCCTGTGCACCGTCTTCATGAGGAAGGCCGTGCACAGCGCGCTGTGCCTCGCCGGGACCATGATCATCCTGGCGGTGTTCTACCTCGCCAACGGCGCGTACTTCCTGGGCATCGTCCAGATCGTCGTCTACACCGGCGCGATCATGATGCTCTTCCTCTTCGTCGTCATGCTCGTCGGTGTCACCGCGGCGGACTCGCTGAAGGAGACCATCAAGGGGCAGCGCTGGCTGGCCCTGGTCTGCGGGCTCGGCTTCGGGGTCCTGCTGTTCGCCGGAATCGGCAACGCGTCCATCAAGGACTTCGACGGCCTGGCGAAGGCGAACGCGAACGGCAACGTGGAGGGCCTCGCCGCCCTCATCTTCACGAAGTACGTGTTCGCCTTCGAGATCACCGGCGCCCTGCTCATCACGGCCGCCGTCGGCGCCATGGTGCTGACGCACCGCGAGCGCACCGAGCGGCCCAAGACCCAGCGCGAGCTCTCCGAGCAGCGCGTGCGCGAGGGCAAGCACGTACCGCCGCTGCCGGCGCCCGGCGTCTACGCCCGGCACAACGCGGTGGACATCGCGGGCCTGCTCCCCGACGGCACTCCGTCCGAGCTGACCGTCAGCAAGACGCTGCGCGACCGCGGGCAGATCCGTGACGTGTCGGCCGAGGCGCTGAGCGATCTGAAGGCGCTGGAGCAGCGTGCCGAGGAGCGCCTGGAGCGCACGAAGACGGAGGAGGCGTCCAAGTGAATCCGGTCAACTACCTCTATCTCGCCGCTCTGTTGTTCACGATCGGCGCCACCGGTGTGCTGATCAGGCGGAACGCGATCGTGGTGTTCATGTGCATCGAGCTCATGCTCAACGCCTGCAACCTCACCTTCGTCGCCTTCTCCCGGATGCACGGCAATCTCGACGGCCAGATCATCGCCTTCTTCACGATGGTCGTCGCCGCCGCGGAGGTCGTGGTCGGGCTCGCGATCATCGTGTCGCTGTTCCGTTCCCGCCACTCGGCCTCGGTCGACGACGCCAGCCTGATGAAGCTGTAAGGGGTCGCTGAATCGTGGAGAACCTGATTGCGCTGCTGGTAGCGGCGCCTCTGCTCGGAGCGGTCGTCCTGCTGTGCGGCGGGCGTCGGCTCGACGCCGTCGGCCAGTGGATCGGCACCGCGTTCGCGGCCGGCTCCTTCGTGATCGCCGCCGTGCTCTTCGCCGACATGCTGGGGAAGAGTCCGGACGACCGGACCTTCACGCAGCATCTGTACAGCTGGATCGCCGTCGGAAACTTCCGCGCGGACGTCGGCTTCCAGCTCGACCAGTTGTCGATGACGTTCGTCCTGCTGATCACCGGCGTCGGCTCGCTGATCCACCTGTACTCGATCGGGTACATGGAGCACGACGAGCGCCGCCGCCGCTTCTTCGGCTATCTGAACCTGTTCCTGGCGGCGATGCTGCTGCTCGTCCTCGCCGACAACTACCTCCTGCTGTACGTCGGCTGGGAGGGCGTCGGTCTCGCCTCGTACCTGCTGATCGGCTTCTGGCAGCACAAGCCCAGCGCGGCCACCGCCGCCAAGAAGGCGTTCCTGGTCAACCGCGTGGGCGACATGGGCCTGTCCATCGGCATCATGCTGATGTTCACGACCTTCGGGACCTTCGCCTTCGGGCCCCTGCTCGGCACCGAGGGGCACGCGGGGATCGCCGGGGACGCCACCCAGGGCAAGCTCACGGCCATCGCGCTGATGCTGCTGCTCGCCGCCTGCGGCAAGTCCGCCCAGGTGCCGCTGCAGTCCTGGCTCGGGGACGCGATGGAGGGCCCGACCCCGGTCTCGGCCCTCATTCACGCCGCCACCATGGTGACCGCGGGTGTGTACCTGATCGTGCGTTCGGCCGCCGTCTTCAACGCGGCACCCGACGCACAGCTCGTCGTCACCGTCGTGGGCGGGGTCACGCTCCTGTTCGGTGCGATCGTCGGTTGCGCGAAGGACGACATCAAGAAGGCGCTCGCCGGCTCGACCATGTCGCAGATCGGCTACATGGTGCTGGCTGCGGGTCTCGGCCCCATCGGCTACGTCTGGGCGATCATGCACCTGGTGACGCACGGCTTCTTCAAGGCCGGGCTCTTCCTCGGCGCCGGTTCGGTCATGCACGGCATGAACGACGAGGTCGACATGAGGAAGTTCGGCGGCCTCAGGAAGTACATGCCGATCACGTTCGTGACCTTCGGTCTCGGCTATCTCGCGATCATCGGCTTCCCCTTCCTGTCCGGCTTCTTCTCCAAGGACAAGATCATCGAGGCGGCCTTCGCCAAGGGCGGCACCGAGGGCTGGATCCTCGGCGGCGTGGCCCTGCTGGGCGCCGCGATCACCGCGTACTACATGACGCGCGTGATGATCATGACCTTCTTCGGGGAGAAGCGCTGGCAGCCCGATGCGGAGGGCCATGAGCCGCACCCGCACGAGTCTCCCCGGTCCATGACGATCCCGATGATCGTGCTGGCCTTCGGCTCGGTCTTCGCGGGTGCCTACTTCAGCATCGGCGACCGCTTCCTGCACTGGCTGGAGCCGGTGACCGGGCACTCGGAAGGCGACTCGCCCGTGAGCGCCCTCACGGTCACCCTGGCCACGATGGTGCTCCTGGTCGTCGGCGCCGGCATCGCCTACCTCCAGTACGGCCGCAGCTCCGTACCGGTCGTCGCCCCGCGTGGCTCCCTGCTCACCCGCGCCGCCCGGCGCGACCTGCTCCAGGACGACTTCAACCATGTCGTGCTGGTACGCGGCGGTGAGCACCTCACCCGCTCCCTGGTGTACGTCGACCACACCCTGGTCGACGGAGTCGTCAACGGGACGGCTGCCTCGGTGGGCGGCCTCTCCGGGCGGCTGCGCAAGCTGCAGAACGGCTATGCGCGCAGTTACGCGGTCTCGATGTTCGGCGGTGCGGCGATCCTCGTCGCCGCGACCCTGCTGATGAGGGCGGTCTGATACCGATGTCCTTTCCTCTGCTGACAGCGACGGCGGCGCTCCCGGCCCTCGGGGCGATCGCCACGGCCGCCGTGCCGGCCGCGCAGCGCGTCGCCGCCAAATGGCTGGCGCTGTTCGTCTCCCTAGGCACCCTGGTGCTCGCCGCGGTCACCCTGGTGCGGTTCGACCCCGGTGGCGCCCGCTACCAGCTCACCGAGTCCCACGCCTGGATCGCGGACTTCGGGGTGCGCTACCAGTTGGGCGTCGACGGCATCGGGGTGGCGCTCGTCGCGCTCACCGCGCTGCTGATGCCGTTCGTGATCCTGGCGGGCTGGCACGACGCCGACCCGCACGAGACCGGCAGCAAGCGCTGGCGTCCGACCCAGGGCTTCTTCGCCCTGATCCTGGCCGTCGAGGCGATGGTGATCATCTCCTTCGAGGCCACCGACGTCTTCCTCTTCTACATCTTCTTCGAAGCCATGCTGATCCCGATGTACTTCCTCATCGGCGGCTTCGGGGACCGTGCCCACGAACACGGGGACGAGGCGGCGGCGACCCAACGCTCGTACGCCGCGGTGAAGTTCCTTCTCTACAACCTGGTCGGCGGCCTGATCATGCTGGCCGCCGTGATCGGCCTCTATGTGGTGGCCGGGAGCTTCTCGCTCCAGGAGATCGTCCAGGCGCGGGCCAACGGATCGCTGCACATGGCGACCAGCACCGAGCGGTGGCTCTTCCTCGGCTTCTTCTTCGCCTTCGCCGTGAAGGCGCCCCTGTGGCCGCTGCACACCTGGCTGCCCAACGCCATGGGTGAGGCCACTGCCCCGGTCGCCGTGCTGATCACGGCGGTCGTCGACAAGGTCGGCACCTTCGCGATGCTCCGCTTCTGCCTCCAGCTCTTCCCGGAGGCCAGCAAGTGGGCGACGCCCGTGATCCTCGTCCTGGCCCTGATCAGCATCATCTACGGGGCGCTGCTGGCGGTCGGACAGCGGGACATCAAGCGACTGGTCGCCTACGCGTCGATCTCGCACTTCGGGTTCATCATCCTGGGCATCTTCGCGATGACCAGTCAGGGCCAGTCGGGCGCGACGCTGTACATGGTCAACCACGGGATCTCGACAGCCGCCCTGATGCTGGTGGCGGGCTTCCTGATCTCGCGGCGCGGCTCGCGTCTGATCGCCGACTACGGAGGGGTGCAGAAAGTCGCCCCGGTGCTCGCGGGCACCTTCCTGATCGGCGGCCTCGCGACGCTGTCGCTCCCCGGTCTCGCGCCCTTCGTGAGTGAATTCCTGGTCCTGGTGGGCGCGTTCGAGCGCTACCCGGCCGTCGGCATCGTCGCCACCTTCGGCATCGTCCTCGCCGCGCTCTACACCCTCGTCCTGTACCAGCGGACGATGACGGGCCCGGTCAAGGCGGAGGTGGCCGAGATGCCTGACCTCAGGGTGCGCGAGCTCCTGGTGGTCGCCCCGCTGATCGCTCTGCTGATCTTCCTGGGCGTCTACCCGAAGCCGGTCACCGACATCGTCAACCCGGCGGTCAAGCAGACCATGTCAGATGTACACAAGACGGACCCCCAGCCCGCGGTGGAGGCGGCCAAGTGAGCGCATCAGCCGTCCACAGCCTGTGGACAACGGCGGCAACCGCAGCCGAGCCCATCTCCAAGATCAACGCGCCGAAGATCGAATACGGGCAATTGTCGCCCACCTTGATCGTTATCGGCGCGGCGGTCATCGGAGTCCTGGTCGAGGCCTTCGTGCCGCGCAAGTCCCGTTACTACGCACAGGTGTTCGTCGCCGTCGTCGCGCTGGTCGCGGCGTTCGCCGCGGTCGTCGCGCTCGCGGCGGGCGGATACGGCACGACAAAGGCGCACATCGCGGCGATGGGCGCGATCGCGGTCGACGGACCGTCCCTGTTCCTCCAGGGCACGATCCTGCTGGCCGGCATCCTCGGCGTCTTCACCTTCGCCGAGCGGCGCCTCGATCCGGAGGCACACGGAAACCGGGTCGACTCCTTCGCGGCCCAGGCCGCCTCGGTGCCCGGCAGCGACAGCGAGAAGGCCGCCGTGAAGGCCGGGTTCACCACCACCGAGGTGTTCCCGCTGCTGCTCTTCGCCATCAGCGGCATGCTGGTCTTCCCGTCGGCCAACGACCTGCTGACCCTGTTCATCGCGCTGGAGGTCTTCTCGCTCCCGCTGTACCTCCTGTGCGCCGTGGCCCGCCGCAAGCGGCTCATGTCGCAGGAGGCGGCGGTCAAGTACTTCCTGCTCGGCGCCTTCGCCTCCGCGTTCACCCTCTTCGGCATCGCCCTGCTGTACGGCTACGCGGGCTCGGTGTCGTACGCGACGATCGCGCACGTCGTCGACGGCACGGTCACGAACGTCGACCCGGCGCTCGCCGGCACCATGGGCAACGACGTACTGCTGCTCATCGGAATGGCCCTGATCGTCATGGGCCTGCTCTTCAAGGTCGGCGCTGTGCCCTTCCACATGTGGACACCGGACGTCTACCAGGGCGCGCCGACCCCGGTCACCGGCTTCATGGCGGCGGCGACGAAGGTGGCCGCGTTCGGAGCGCTGCTGCGCCTGCTCTACGTCGTCCTGCCGGGGCTGCGCTGGGACTGGCGGCCGGTCATGTGGGCCGTGGCGATCGTCACCATGCTGGGCGGCGCGATCGTCGCGATCACCCAGACCGACATCAAGCGGCTCCTGGCGTACTCGTCGATCGCGCACGCGGGGTTCATCCTCGCGGGTGTCATCGCGACCTCGCCGGACGGCGTCTCGTCGGTCCTCTTCTACCTGGCCGCGTACTCCTTCGTCACGATCGGTGCCTTCGCGGTCGTCACGCTGGTCCGGGACGCGGGCGGCGAGGCCACGCACCTCTCCAAGTGGGCGGGTCTCGGACGCAGGTCCCCGCTGGTGGCCGCGGTGTTCGCGGTCTTCCTGCTGTCCTTCGCGGGCATCCCGCTGACCTCGGGATTCGCCGGAAAGTTCGCCGTGTTCAAGGCGGCGGCCGAGGGCGGCGCGGGAACACTGGTCGTGGTCGGTGTGATCTCGTCGGCGATCGCGGCGTTCTTCTACATCCGCGTGATCGTGCTGATGTTCTTCAGTGAGCCGAAGCCCGAGGGGCCGACGGTGGCCGTGCCGTCGGCGCTGACCACGACCGCCATCGCGGTGGGCGTGGCGGTCACCCTGGTGCTCGGTGTGGCGCCGCAGTACTTCCTGAACCTGGCGAGCCAGGCCGGGGTCTTCGTGCGCTGAGCGGGCCTCGCCGGCCCTTGCGCGGCTCGGGCCCCGCTCCCTTCACGGGAGCGGGGCCCGAGCCGTTCTCAGTGGGTGGGACGGACCGTGCCCGACGAACCGGAGTGGGTTGTACCGGTCGAGCCGGAGTGAGCGGCGCTGGTCGAGCCCGGGTGGGTCGGGGCGGTCGAGCCGGGGTGGGTCGGGGCGGCCGGGCACTTCACCCGGGGGTTCCACCGGTTGAACAGCCCGCTGGGGTTGTGCTTCCAGAGCCAGACGTGCAGGTCGTAGTGGATCGGCATGCCGGGGTAGTGGCCCGGCATCGGACCGTCGAACTTATGGCCGCCGAACATGGAGGGCCGGTCCTTCGTGGTCTTCATGTTCTGGTCCGAGTCCAGCACGATCCACTCCACCCCGGCCAGCTTGCGCTTCCCGTCCTTGCCGTCCTCGAAGAGGAGGGCCGAGGGCTTGGCCGGGTCGAGCGAGCCGTAGCGGGACTCGTTGAAGTAGTGGTAGCCCATGCTGCCGTGCCCCGCGGGATCCGAGGAGCACTGATGGGGGACGTATCCGTCGGCGAGGGCGACCTTCTCGTCGAGGTACTTGACGCTGGCCAGGTACGCCGTGGTCAGGTCCCGGACGGTCTTCGAGTCGGCCGGGCCGTCCGCGGCCGGGGCGGGGACGGCGGACAGGGCGAGCGACGCGGCGGCGGCTGTCACGAGGGTGATGACGGTCCTGAGGGGACGCTGGGACATGCGAGGGCTCCTAGAGACGCGAGAGAGGCGTACGGACGACATGGGTCCGTGGGTGGCGGGCCCCCTCCTCCCGCCCGAGCAGCATGGGCCTCGGCCACGGAGCCCCGCCATGCAAGCGGGGCCAACGGGTTGAACACGGGTGGGGCGCGCCGCGCAGGGGAGTGAGCCGGGCCGGGCGCCGGTGCGTAGGGAAGCCGGTCCCCCGCAGCCTGTGGACAACTCTCGGACTGTCGGTGCGGACCCCTATCGTGGGACGCAGTGGTCGAGGCGCGACGTACGGGGGACAGAACGATGGGCGGGACGGGTGTGATGACCGAAGCGGACGCGACGGAGACGCTGGGCGGGAGCGAGGCACTGGCCGCTCTCCACCGGGTCTTCGGGTACGACGCCTTCCGCGGCGAACAGGAAGCGATCATCGAGCATGTGGTGGCGGGCGGAGACGCCGTCGTCCTGATGCCGACCGGTGGCGGAAAGTCTCTCTGCTACCAGATTCCGTCCCTGGTCAGACCGGGTACGGGCATTGTGGTCTCGCCGCTCATCGCGCTCATGCAGGACCAGGTGGACGCGCTGCGTGCGCTGGGCGTGCGCGCCGGGTTCATGAACTCCACGCAGGACTTCGACGAGCGGCGCGTGGTCGAGGCGGAGTTCCTGGCCGGGGAACTCGACCTGCTCTATCTGGCACCGGAGCGGCTGCGTCTGGACAACACGCTGGACCTGCTCTCCCGCGCGAAGATCTCCGTCTTCGCGATCGACGAGGCGCACTGTGTGGCCCAGTGGGGCCATGACTTCCGTCCCGACTATCTGGCGCTCTCGCTGCTCGGTGAGCGCTGGCCGGACGTCCCGCGCATCGCGCTGACGGCCACGGCCACGCGCGCGACGCACAAGGAGATCACCCAGCGTCTGGGCATGCCCACGGCCCGCCACTTCGAGGCGAGCTTCGACCGGCCCAACATCCAGTACCGGATCGTTCCCAAGGCCGACCCGAAGAAGCAGTTGCTGTCCTTCCTGCGCGAGGAGCACGCGGGCGACGCGGGGATCGTGTACTGCCTCTCGCGCAACTCGGTGGACAAGACGGCCGAGTTCCTCTCCCGCAACGGCATCGAGGCGGTGCCGTACCACGCGGGTCTGGACTCGGGCACGCGTGCGGCGCACCAGTCCCGCTTCCTGCGGGAGGAGGGCCTGGTCGTGGTCGCCACGATCGCCTTCGGCATGGGTATCGACAAGCCGGACGTCCGGTTCGTCGCCCACCTCGACCTGCCGAAGTCGGTCGAGGGCTACTACCAGGAGACGGGCCGCGCAGGCCGTGACGGACTCCCGTCCACGGCGTGGATGGCGTACGGCCTTCAGGACGTGGTCCAGCAGCGCAAGATGATCCAGGGCTCGGAGGGCGACGAGGCGTTCAGACGCCGGGCCGCCGCCCATCTGGACTCGATGCTCGCCCTGTGCGAGACGGCCCAGTGCCGGCGCTCCCAGCTCCTCGCCTACTTCGGCCAGGACCCGAACACCCCGGCCTGCGGCAACTGCGACACCTGCCTGACGCCCCCGGAGACCTGGGACGGCACGGTCGCGGCGCAGAAGCTGCTGTCCACGGTGGTGCGCCTGCAGCGTGAGCGGGGGCAGAAGTTCGGCGCGGGGCAGATCGTCGACATCCTGCTGGGCCGGAAGACCGCCAAGGTCATCCAGTTCGACCACGACCAGCTTTCCGTGTTCGGGATCGGCGAGGAGCTGGCGGAGTCCGAATGGCGTGGTGTCGTACGGCAGTTGCTGGCCCAGGGGCTGATCGCGGTCGAGGGCGAGTACGGCACGCTGGCGTTGACCGAGGGCAGCGGGACCGTGCTGCGGCGCGAGCGCGATGTGCCGCTGCGCAAGGAGGCGCCGAAGCCGGCCGCTTCCCGGTCGTCGGCTCCCAGGGGTGAGCGCAAGGCCAAGGCGGCCGCGGCCGAGCTGCCCGCCGAGCTCGTCCCCGCGTTCGAGGCGCTGCGTTCCTGGCGTGGCGAGCAGGCGCGTGAGCAGGGCGTCCCGGCGTACGTCATCTTCCACGACGCCACGCTGCGGGAGATCGCCACGGTGTGGCCCACCTCGGTGAAGGACCTGGGCGGCATCAGCGGGGTGGGCGAGAAGAAGCTGGCGACCTACGGGGAGGGCGTCGTCGCGGTGCTCGCCTCGCTGGGCGGCGGCACGCCCGCGGCACCGCCGGCCGACGGCGGACCCGCGGCCGCGTCGGCTCCGGCGGCCGATCAGGGCCCGGACCCGGACTGGCCCGAGCTGGACCAGGAGCCGGAGCCCGAGGACTGGATGTAGCGGCACCGAACGGTCGGGTCGTACCGGACGGCGGGGGCCGGACGGTTGAGGGCGGCCGATCGGTACCGGACGGGAAGCGGGCGGCCCGTCCGTACCGGGTGGCGGAGAGGGCGGCCCATCTGCCCATCGGCGGCCCATCGGCGCGGAGGAGGGGACACCGGGCGGCCGAGCGGTACCGGGCAGTGAACCGGGTGCCCTCGTCCGGGTGCCCTCGTCCGTGTGGCGTGGGACGGCGGGCGGCCCAGTGGTTCGGGGGAGAGTGCAGGGCGGCCGGTCCCCGTGGGTGTTCGCGGCTGCTTCGGCGCGGGCACGGTGGCCAGGATCCTGGCCACCGTGACACGGACCTCGTCCCCGTCGTGGGACTCCTACTGAGGGACGGCCTGCGTGATGCGGCCCCGGACCTCGCCGAGGCCCACCCGGGTCCCGCTCGGCCCGGGGGCCCAGGCCGTCAGGGTGACCTCGTCACCGTCCTCCAGGAACGTGCGCTTGCCGTCGGGGAGTTCGAGGGCGTCGCGCCCGTTCCAGGTGAGTTCGAGCAGGGAGCCGCGCTCGCCCTCGGAGGGACCGCTGACGGTGCCGGATCCGTACAGGTCGCCGGTGCGCAGGGAAGCGCCGTTGACCGTCATGTGGGCGAGCTGCTGGGCGGCCGTCCAGTACATGGTCGAGAAGGGTGGTTCGGAGACGACATGACCGTTGATGGCGACGGAGATCCGGAGGTCGTAGCCGCCCGGGTCCTCGGTGGCGTCGTCGAGGTAGGGGAGGAGGGGGTGCGTGCGGGCGGGAGACACGACGCGGGCCTCGTCGAGGGCGTCGAGCGGGGTGATCCACGCCGACACGGACGTGGCGAACGACTTGCCGAGGAAGGGGCCGAGGGGGACGTACTCCCAGGCCTGGATGTCGCGTGCCGACCAGTCGTTGAGGAGGCAGACGCCGAAGACGTGATCGCGGTAGTCGCTCAGCCGCACGGGCCGGCCCTGCTCCGAGGGGGTGCCGACCACGAAGCCGACCTCCGCCTCGATGTCCAGGCGGACCGAGGGGCCGAAGACCGGGGCGGCGTCCGCCGGGGCCTTGCGCTGGCCCGACGGGCGTACGACATCCGTGCCGGAGACGACGACCGTGCCGGCGCGGCCGTGATAGCCGATCGGCAGATGCTTCCAGTTGGGCGTGAGGGAGTCCTCGGCGTCGGGGCGGAAGATCTGGCCGACGTTCCGGGCGTGGTTCTCGGAGGCGTAGAAGTCCACGTAGTCCGCGACGGTGAACGGGAGGTGCAGCGTCACGTCGGAGAGCGGATGGAGATGGGGGGCGAGGGTCTCCCGGTGGGCCGGGACGGTCACCCAGGCCGTGAGCGCACGCCGGACGTCCGACCAGGCGGTGCGGCCCGCGGCGAGCAGCGGGTCGAGGGTCGGCTGCGCGAGCAGCCCGGCGTACGGGGAGCCGAGCGCTCGGGCTGCGGCGCCCGCGTCGAGGACGTGGTCGCCCAGCCTTACGCCGACACGTCGTTCGGGGGCGCCGGCCGGGTCGGTCGGGGAGAACACGCCGTACGGCAGGTTGTGCGGGCCGAAGGGATCGCCCTCGGGGACATCGAAGGGGGGCATCGGTGGGTGCCTCGCTTTCGGATTCGTACTCGCCATGTGATCCATGCGATCCACGCGTTTCATGTGGTCGGGGCACACGTTACGGGGGAGTGACCATGCTGTGGCAGGGCCTAAAGAGTTTGCAATGTCCGAATTAGCCTTGTCGGACGCGGTAATTCCGGCTTAGCGTCCTTTGGGGGACACGGACGGGGTGGGTCCGGTCCGTAGGGGGGACATGTGGGGGGACCCATGGCCAGGAGTTCCAGGGGTGTGCCTGTCGACGCCGACCGGGAAGTGCCGGGCCTCATCGTGAAGTTCGGCGACTACCCGCTGCATCACGGCGGTGTGGGCGCCATACGGAGTCTGGGCCGACTCGGCATTCCGATGTACGCGATCACAGAGGACCGTTACACACCGGCGGCGAGCTCACGCTATCTGCGACGCGCCTTCGTCTGGCCGACCACGGGGACGGAGGAACCCGGGCGGCTTGTCGAGGGGTTGCTGCGGATCGGCCGGCGGATCGGCCGTCCCACGGTCCTCGTCCCGACGGACGAGGAGGCCGCCGTGCTGATCGCCGAGAACCAGGATGAACTGGCCGACCGCTTTCTCTTCCCGCGTGTGGACGCCGAACTGCCACGTCGGCTGGCCAGCAAGCAGGGGCTCCACGAACTGTGCGTGGAGCACGGCATCCCCAGCCCGGAGGCCGCCTTTCCGCAGTCGTACGACGAGATCGAGGAGTTCGCCGAGAAGGCCCGCTTCCCCGTCGTCGCCAAGAACCGCGAGGCGTTCGTGCGCCGAAGCCGTCCCGCGGTGAACGGCACGACGAGGATCGCCACCCGTGACGGGCTGCTCGCCCTCGCCCGGGACTGGGGTCCGAGGCCCGGAGTGATCCTCCAGGAGTACCTGCCGAGGGAGGAGGCGGAGGACTGGATCGTGCACGCGTACTTCGACGCGGACTCCGCGCCGCTCGCGATGTTCACGGGTGTGAAGGTCCGCTCCTGGCCGCCGCACGCGGGCATGACGGCGAACGCGTACGTCGTCGACAATCCGGAACTCGCGGACCTCGCCGCGCGTTTCATAAAACAGATCGGCTTCAGCGGAATCATCGACCTCGACCTGCGATTCGACCGTCGCGACGGTCAGTACAAGCTTCTCGATTTCAACCCGCGCATGGGCGCGCAATTCCGGCTCTTCGAGAGCGAGTCGGGGGTGGACGTCGTCCGTGCCATGCACTTGGACCTGACCGGGCGTGCCGTTCCCGAAGGGGAACAGCGGGCCGGTCACCGGTACATCGTGGAGAACATCGACCTGCCGGCTCTGCTCGCGTACCGGCGCAGCGGCTATACGACCCCGCACGCGCCGACCCGCGCGAGCGGTACGGAACTGGCGTGGCTCGCGGGTGACGACCTGCGGCCGTTCTTCACGATGCTGGCACGCTTCGTGCGGCCGGGCGCGAAGCATCTCTATCAGCTGTGGCGGACCAACCGCCGTGGCAGTAACAGCAGTTCCACCGCGAAGTAGGCGTCATACGTCCTGGGGAGGGACTTCGTGATTCATCCGGTAGCAGTCATCGGTGCGGGCCCGTTCGGCCTGTCCACCGCAGCCCATCTGCGGGCGCGTGGTGTGCCCGTACGTGTCTTCGGCGAGCCCATGGTCAGCTGGCGCGACCACATGCCCGAGGGAATGCTCCTCAAGTCGACGCCGGCGGCCTCCAGCATCGACGCCCCGCAGCCCGGACACACGCTCGCCGACTACTGCGGCGCGGCGGGGATACCGCGCCTGGTCACGGACGAGGACATCATCCCGGTCGATACGTTCATCGCGTACGGGGAGTGGTTCCAGCAGAAGCTGCTGCCCGACCTGGAGCGGGTGCGGGTCGTGTCGATCGACCGCAAGGGCGGCCGGGAGGGGGCGGGCCCGTCCGACGGGTTCGAACTCAAGCTGGACTCGGGGGAGTCGTTCACGGCGCGGGCGGTCGTGGTGGCCACCGGCCTGTCCGGTCTGGCCCATCTGCCTCCCGAGCTCGCGGGTGCGGCGCCCGACGGTCCCGCACCGACCGGCCCGCTCTCGCACAGCTCGCAGCAGCACGACCTGAGCCGCTTCTCCGGCAAGGAACTGATAGTCGTCGGCGCGGGCCAGTCCGCTCTGGAGACGGCGGCGCTCGCGGCCGAGGTCGGCGCGCAGGTGCTGGTGGTGTCCCGGGGCAAGGGTGCCGTCGATTTCGGCGCGCCGCCGTGGAAGCAGCCCGCGCTGCGCCCCGAGTCGCCGTTCGGGCGTGCCTGGTCCCTGTGGGCCCTGAGCTACTACCCGCAGCCCTACCGCTATCTGCCCGCCCAGGCCCGGCACTACCTGGTCCGACGGGTGCTCGGTCCGCTCGGTGCCTGGTGGCTCCGGGACCGTTTCGAGGGAAAGGTCACGGTCCGCGAGGTCCAGTGGATCGTCGGCGCCGCGGCCCCCGAGGGGAGCCCCGTTCTCACGGTGCAGACCCATGGCGGGCGGGTGGACGAGCTCTCCGCCGATCATGTGATCGCCGCGACGGGCTATCGCGTCGACATCGCCGCGATGGACTTCCTCGGGCACGAGCTCCGCGCGGAGCTGGCGGTGAGCCGCGGTACACCGAAGCTGGGCGCGGGGTACCGGTCCTCGGTTCCCGGGCTGTACTTCACGGGTCTGCCGGCGGCCGCTTCGTACGGGCCGGTGATGCGGTTCGTGTGCGGGACCGAGTTCGCCTCGCCACGGCTGGCCGGGCACCTGGTGGCCGCGCACGGGTGAGCCGTGGCAGGGCCGGGCCGACAGGGCGTGGCCGCCCAGGCGTCCGACCCGGGGCTACGGCCCCGGTCCCGGCCCTCCGACGCCGACCTCTCGGCCGCGCCCTCGGGTCTCCGGCCCTGGCTCTCCGGCCATCGGTCCTTCGGAAGCCGGCGTCTCGGAGGTAGGTCGGTTCGGTCCTGCCTCGGGGGCGTGGTGCCTCGCCCGGTGGGCGGCTCCGGCCTGCCTTCCGAGGGGACTGGGCGTCCGGGTTCGGGGGTTCGGGCTGAGACCGGGGGGAGGGGATGGCTGGGCTTGAGTCCGCTCCCCTCCCTGCCTCTCGGTGGCGCACCCGGCTGTCTGGGCAGGTTCGGGGAGCAGCGTGGCATGACGTGGCATGCCAGCCGGCTGGCTCGCTGTCTGGCCGGCTGTCTGGCCGGTCGCCACGGTTGCCGCAGCCGCAGCCGCAGCCGCAGCCGCAGCCGCAGCCGCAGCCGCAGCCGCGGGGGTCGCCTCGGTAGTCAGAGTTCTTCGGCGAGGAACTCCTCGGTCCTCGTCGCGCCTTCGTCGGCTGCTTCCCGCTGCCAGGCCATGAAGTCCACGATCGAAGCGGGTGGGTTGGCGGCCTCCGTGGCCTCGATCTCCCACCCGGGGAAGTCCATGTCGAAGACCACGACGGGGAGATCGCGGCCGAAGATCTCCGTGAGGATGCCGTCGGTGTGGAGGTGCCGGGTGAGGTCGATGACGCAGTCGTGGAAGTGCAGTTGGAGAAGGTCGGACTTGGCGTCCAGTTCGGCTTCGGCTTCCTCCGGCAGATCCATCGCGTAGAAGTCGTAGTCACCGTCGAACCAGATCCCCAACTCCTTGACCTCGTCGACGTACAGCGGGCTGCCGGCCGGGTCCTCGGGGACGTTGCCCAGCATCTCGAAACCGTCCAGCAGCCACAGGGCGTAGTTCCAGCGAGCCTCGCCCGGGTCCTCCGGGTAGGTCTCCCGGCCGTACTGGGTCTCGGTGTTGTAGCCGATGGCCACATACGGATGGCGCTCGTCGCCGTCGATCCGCCAGATGCGGAAGGAGAGGGCGTAGATCTCGGACCGCAGGGAGTCCGGGAAGCGCCGGATCACGGCTTCGCCTGCGGTGCGCAGGTGTTGGCGGAACGGGGTCACCGGGTGGGACGGTCCAGGAGGCTGAACAGCGGACCAGGCCGAGACGGCGGACTCGGCAGACCCGGCGGACCCGAGGGACTCAGCGGGCCCGGCGGACTCGATCGGCTCAACGGGCATGTGTCTCCTCTGACTTGGTGTCGGGCGGGTCCGTACTCGTCGGCGGCCACCGTCGTGGTGCGAGCCGACTTCGAGGCGGCCGGACACCGAGTCTCCTTGCCGCCGGGCGTGTTGGGGTGTTGTGGTCGGTCGTGTGCGGGAAAGTCGGTGTGGGCGGAAGCGGACCCTGCGTGATCCGAAGCGGTCGCAACGCGCTTGCCACCGTACGGTGAACGGCGTTGCTGACGGGATACCGGACGTCGTCCGGTTCACGCCGGGCCGATGAGTCGTTCGATCCGTATTCTTCGGATCATGGCCGCTCCGACTGCATATTCACTCATCGCCACTGACCTGGACGGAACGCTGCTGCGCGGCGACGACACACTCTCCGACCGGTCCCGGGCCGCGTTGGCGAAGGTGATCCAGGCGGGTGCCCAGCATCTCGTGGTGACGGGCCGCCCCGCCCCGCGCGTGCGACCGCTCCTCGACGAACTCGGCGGTGAGGGACTGGCGGTGTGCGGACAGGGGGCGCAGCTGTACGACGCCGGGGCGGACCGCATGCTCTGGTCGGTGACCCTGGACAGGGAACTGGCGGAGACGGCGCTCGGCAAGATCGAGGCGGAGGTCGGACTGCTCTACGCGGCGGTGGACCAGGACGGTGTGGACGGCCTGACGCTCATCGAGCCGGGGTACGTGATGCCGCATCCGACGCTGCCGGCGGTGCGGGTGCCGCGCCGGGACGACCTCTGGACGGAGCCGATCAGCAAGGTCCTGCTCCGCCACCCGTCGTTGTCGGACGACGAGTTGGCGTCCGCGGCGCGGGGTGTGGTCGGTTCACTGGCGACGGTCACCATGTCCGGGCCCGGCACCGTCGAACTCCAGCCATGTGGTGTGACCAAGGCGACGGGACTCGCTCTCGCCGCCACGCACCTCGGACTCACCCCGGCGGGGACGCTCGCCTTCGGTGACATGCCCAATGACATCCCGATGTTCGACTGGGCCGCGCGCGGCGTGGCGATGGCCAACGCCCACCCGGAACTGAAGGCGGTGGCCGACGAGGTCACCCTGTCGAACGAGGACGACGGCATCGCGGTGGTCCTGGAGCGTCTCTTCGGTTTCTAGCGGCGGCAACGCGCCCGCCGGCGGACCTCGAAAGGTGCCGCCGGCGGGCGAGGGGGAAGCGGGGGTGCGATCAGTAGGCGCCGTTGACGTTGTCGATGGAGCCGTAGGTCTTGGCCGCGTAGTTGCAGGCCGCGGTGATGTTCGCGACCGGGTCGTAGATGTTCATCGACGTGCCCGGGACGTGGAAGGCCTGGAACGTGGGGTCGATGACCTGGAGCAGACCCTTGGAGGGGATGCCAGCGGCGGCGTTGGAGTCCCAGTTGTTGATGGCGTTGGGGTTGCCGGAGGACTCGCGCATCACGTTGCGGTGGATGCCGTCGTAGCTGCCCGGTATGCCCGCCTTGGCCATGACGTCCAGGGACTGCTTGATCCAGCCGTCGAGGTTGTTGGCGTACGTCTTGGCGGAGGCCTGCGTGGCGGTGGTCACCGTGGACTTGGCGACGGCCGGGGTCGCGTTCGCGGTCGTGCGCACGACGGTCGACTTCAGCGTCTTCGTGCCCACGGTCAGCTTCAGACCGGGGCGGATCAGGGAGGGGTTGTCGCCGATGACCGCGCGGTTCGCCGTGTACAGCTTCTTCCAGCCACCGCTCGTCGGGTGCTTCTGCGCAACCTTCGAAAGGGTGTCGCCCGCGACCACCTTGTAGGTGAGGAGCTGGACGTTGGGGACGACCGCGGTGTGGGCGGCCTTCGTGAGCTGGGGAGCCTGCGCCGGGGTCGCGGCCTGGGCGCCGGTGGCGCTCACGAGCGGGAGGGCGAGGGCGATGCCGCCCGTTCCGGCGGCGATCATGCCCCGGGTGATGACGTTGGTCTTCGTGCGGCGGTGCTTGCCTCGTACGGGCATGACGAATTTCCTCTCCGACGCCTGCGAGGTGAGCTGTCGGGTTCGGGCGGGAGATGCCCGGCCGCGTTCTGGGCGCGGCTTCACCCCTAGCCGGTCCGGTGTGTCCGGATCGGCGGCTTACCTGTGGTTCCCCCGCTCCTGCCGTGCGTGGGTGGGTGGGTTTCCGGGCGGCGGCAGGATTCGGCGATCCGCCCGGGATCGACGAGAACGTATGCGAGAGCACATGTCCGGAACAAGGCCAGATTTGGCTGCGAAGATCGCTTTCGCCTGGTTAGGGCACGGGGAATAAGTCCGATTGCGCCGGAATTGGATCCTCAACTTGCCTTTGGCGAACGGGTTGGCCGGAAGGCGGCGGGCGAGGGCTCCCCGGTTCGCTGGTGACTCAATTCACGAGACCAAGGGTCATCAAGGCGGCATGCCGGGTAATTCGGGCATTCGATCTTCCGGTGGCGGGTGGGTGCCGGGCCCCCGGGCGGGCGTCGGACGGCTCTTCGCGCAGGGAATCGGCAGAGGATTCGGCGCGGGATGCGCGTGATGTGCGGGGGTGTGCGGGGATGCGGGGTACGGCAGGCGTCAGGGGTGCGGCCGGTTCCGAGCCGGGGTGTCGGCCGGGCGCGTGTTGAAGTGCCGCCCGGGGTAAGGGGGTTCGGTGTGCGCGCGTGACGCGCGGGCATGGGAATGCGCGGCGCGCAGGAGGCCCGCGAGGGCGAACTCCCGCCCCCGTAGGCCTTGTCGGCCCCCTGTCGGCACCCCTGTCGCCAGTCCTGTCGGCAGTACTGTCGGCGGGCCCGTCAGCCGGCCGTGCGCGGGATCCGCTTCTCCCAGGTCCGGTGGAAGACGACCTCGTCGCCGTCCTTGCAGACGACCTCGTCGGTCGTGATGAAGTCCTGTGCGTCGCAGGTGATGGCGGAGGCCGTCTCGACGCGGGCGTCCCACGGCAGGTCGGGGCGGTGCAGTCGGATCGACCAGGTCGAGCGGGCACGGGCGGACAACGGGTCCGACTCGTCGATCGTGTACGTCTCCAGCGCGTCCTCCGTGCATTCGAGGCCGTCGGGGTACACCCGGGTACCGCCGTGGCCCGGGTCCACCTCCAGGCGCCAGGTGCCCGCGGCCACGTCACGCAGCACCAGGCGTTCCGGGCGGGGTTCGTCCAGGGTCGCGGAGACGGTCGCGCCGAGAGGTTCGGACTCCTCCGGTTCGCCGAACGCGATCGAAGGGTCCGACTCCCGTGCCCGTACGGGGAGTTCGAGCGTGCTGCCGATCGCGTCCAGGGTGAAGCCCGCCTCCGAGCCCGGCTGGGGCCAGATCCACGGCCAGTACGCGGAGGAGACGCCGAGGCGGATGCGGTGACCCGCCGGGAAGGCGTAGCCGATGGCGTTCAGGTCGAACGCGACGTTCTCCGCGGTGCCGGGTTTCCAGGGAACGGTCCGGTCGAGGCCCTGGCGCGCGGACAGGTTCAGGGCGCCTCGGGAGACGAGCGTGGACGCTCCGTCCGGGCCCACGTCGCACAGCCGGGCGATCACCTGGCCCCGGGGTGACCCGGACGTCAGTCGCAGATTGACCCGAGGGTGGCCCAGCACCCAGGTCTCCTCCGCGACCTCGAACTCGAAGCAGGCCGACCTGGCGTCCTCCTCCCGCTGGTCCGGCGGGAGGTCGGCGTCATGGCCGGAGGGCAGGAAACGGCCCGCGTCGACCCCCGTGTGCTGAGGGGACCGCACCGGCACGGGGGCGCCCTGGAGCGCGTACGCGACCGGGGTCACCGAGGGTGAGGGCCAGCCCGGGTCGCCCACCCAGCGGCCGGGGATCTCTCCGTACACGGTCGCCGGAGGGTGTGCGTCCATCACGTACGAGCGCAGAAGGGGGACGGAGAGCGCGTCCGTCTTCTCGTCCCGGAGCCAGTGGTCCCACCAGCGCAGCGTCTCCTGGAGGAAGCCGATCGCCGGTCCGGGCGGCAGGCCCCGGTCCGGGTACTGGTGCGACCAGGGACCGATGAGACCTCGTACGCGATCCGGTGGCAGGTGCTCGACCAGGCGCAGCACCGTGTCGCGGTACGGGTCGTGCCAGCCGCCGACCGCGAGGACCGCCGCGCGGACGGCGCCGAGGTCCTCCCGGGCGCTGTCGTGGCGCCAGTACGCGTCCCAGGTCTGGTGGGCGAGCCAGGTGTGGACAGAGGGGTCGACGGCTTCGAGCCGCTTCACCCACATGTCGCGCCACATCACCTCGCCCACGTGGACCGGGTCCGGCGGGCGGGCGGCGAAGGCGAGCAGGGTGGCCGCCGAGGCGTGCATACCGGCGGCCAGGACGGAACCTCCGGCGTAGTGCGCGTCGTTGTCATAGCGGTCGTCCGTCGAGCAGACCGTGACGACGGCCTTGAGCGGCTCGGGCGCGCGGGCCGCGATCCGAAGCGCGTTGAAGCCTCCCCACGCGGTCCCGAACATGCCGATCCTGCCGGTGCACCACGGCTGGGCGGCCAGCCACTCGACCACTTCCACCCCGTCGGCGGGCTCGGTCCCGGCGTGCTCGTCCCTCGGCGTGCCCTCCGAGTTTCCGTGTCCGCGCACGTCCACGCGGACGGAGGCGTAGCCGTGGCCGGCGTACCAGGGGTGGCGCTGGCGGTCGCGGGGGGCCGTCCAGTCGGTCAGGCCGTACGGGAGGTACTCCAGGAGCGCCGGTACGGGCTCCTCGGTCAGCGGGCGCCAGATCCGGGCGTACAGACGTGTGCCGTCCGAGAGGGGGACGAGGACGTCCTCATGAGTGGTTTCGTGGGGGAAGGACGTACGGATGTGCATGAGCGTCACCTCAGGGGACGGGTGCATCGTGCGGCGCGGGTACGACAGGGGGGACGGGGACGGTCGCGACCGGCCCCGGCTCGGGCTCGGCGGAGCTGTGGGACACGATCACCCCTTCGGTATATATAGCCGCACATCAATTCATATCGATCCATCTCGGCCCACATCGCCTGATCATGAACATACCGCCGGTGATCGGATGGCACCCGTGAGTCGGGGTACCCGCCGTTGGGGCACGCAGGTGCTTCCCGTGTGCCTTCCGGGTGTACTCCCGCATACCTGCTGGCGGAGCGAAGTCGGCCGGGGGACGGTGGGCGCTCGTGGTGATCGAAACGTGACCGGATACGCTGACTTGAGTGATGGCAGCGACACATCGACAAACCGTGTCATCGACCGAATGATCGACCGAGTTCGCCATGTGATCGTCAGCAGACAGGAGAACCTCTCGTGACCGTCGTCGGGCCGTTCGGGCTGAGCGTGCGGGACCAGGCTCTCGAAGCCGATGTCCAGGCCGGATTGGCGGCTGTCGAGGAGGGTTTGCTCGAAGCCACCAAGAGCGAGGTCCCCTTCATCACGGAAGCCGCCCAGCATCTCGTGCGGGCCGGCGGGAAGCGGTTCCGGCCGCTGCTCGTGATGCTCGCCGCACAGTTCGGTGACCCCTACGCGCCGGGTGTCGTGCCCTCGGCCGTCGTCGTCGAGCTGACCCACCTCGCCACGCTGTACCACGACGACGTCATGGACGAGGCCGAGGTCCGGCGCGGGGTGGACAGCGCCAACGTGCGCTGGGGCAACTCGCTGGCCGTCCTGACCGGTGACTTCCTGTTCGCCCGAGCCTCCTACATCCTGGCCGATCTCGGGCCCGAGGCCGTCCGGATCCAGGCCGAGGCGTTCGAGCGGCTCGTGACCGGCCAGATCCTGGAGACCGCGGGGCCGCGCGACGGCCGCGACCCGGTCGACCACTACCTCGATGTGCTCGGCGGCAAGACCGGGTCCCTGGTCGCCGTCGCGTGCCGGTTCGGCGCGATGATGTCCGGGGCCGACGAGACGGTCGTGGACGTGCTGACGCAGTACGGCGAGCGGCTGGGCGTCGCCTTCCAGCTCGCGGACGACGTCCTCGACATCGCGTCCGACTCGCACGAGTCCGGCAAGACGCCGGGGACGGATCTGCGCGAGGGCATCGCCACGCTGCCGGTGCTGAGGCTGCGGGAGCGCGCGGAGCGGCTGGGGCTCGCCGAGGACATCGCGCTGTGCGAGCTGCTGGACTCCGACCTGACGGACGACGCGCGGCACGCGGAGGCGCTGGCCCGGCTGCGGGAGCACCCGGCGCTGGAGCAGGCGCGCCGGGACACCGTGCGCTACGCGGAGGAGGCGCGGGCCGCGCTGGCCCCGCTGCGCGAGTGCGACGCGAAGGCCGCGCTGGTCGAGCTGGTGGACGCGGTGGTTCACCGGGCCGGCTGAGACGCCGACTCGCGGATCACCGGACGCGGCCCGGGTGGAAGTCCTACGTGCGGATCACCGGACGCGGCCCGGGTGGGAGCCCGGCAAGTGGATCACCGGCCGCACGGGCCGGCCTCGGCCGTCCCGTGGATTCCGGCAGACGACCGAGACCGGTCATGTGGTTCGCCGGGCCGGTCCGAGCTGTCGGCGCGGGCCTCCGAGGCCTCCCGTGCCCGTGGTGGCCGGAGCGGCTGTCAGTACCCTCCGCCGCCTCCCGTGCTCGTGGTGGCCGGAGCCGGTGTCGATGACGTCGAGGCGGGGGTGGTGATCTTCGCTCCGCTGGGGGTGACGGCCCACCATGTTCCGTCCACTCCCTGACCGTACGGTTCCTTCGGCGCGTCGTCCTTGGCGTACCGGTAGAGGGGCCAGCCGGCGAGGGTGATCTGGGTGCTTCCGTCGTTGCGCTTCACCGTGGAGACCAGGCTCTTGTCGATGCCCTTCGTGGTCACCGAGCTCTGGCTGGTGGTCGTGGCCGCGGGCCAGAGCGCGGCGCAGGTGCTGTAACAGCTCACCTTGGTCGGGTTCACCGAGTCCGCGTCGAAGCGGTACAGGACGTACCCCTTGCCGTCGGTCACGACCGTGCCCAGTTTCGCGACATTGGCGGTGGTCAGCATCGATGTCGCCGATCCCGTGCCGGCGTGCTGCGCCGAGCCGCTGCTCTGTGGGGTGCTGGTCCCGCTGCTGCTGCTACTGCTCCCGCTTCCGCCGCCCCCTCCGCCGCATCCGGCGAGCGTGAGCGCCAGGACGGCGGCGCCCGTGGCGGCGTATCCCGTGACGTGCCTCATGGCAACCATGGCGATCCCTCGATCCTTCGATCCCTGGAGAGCTGTGCGATCCGATCGCTGCCACCCGTAAGTACGCATTCGCACCGGTTTTTACTCGAATGACCGAGGTATTTGATGTCTTCCGGGTGACACGGGCCAGGAAAGGGGCGACCCCTACGGGTCGGGGGAGGTACCGCCCTCTCGCGTCATACCGCAGGACTACGCGGAGTTGAGCCCGGGGGTTGACGATTCCATCCGGTCTTTTTGGTCAGATGGAGAACACCACTCCTCACCGGTTCGGGTGAGAATGGCGGCTTAGGGGTGGAGCGGGAAACGAGGGCAGGGCCGCCGCCGACGACGGAGGTAAGGCACACATGGCACCGTACGAATCCGACGACAGCGTGAGGGCCGCAGAGGCCGACGACGCCGACGACCTGCGGGCCGGGCGACGCAAGGCCGCACGGTACGTCGTTCCGGTCGCGGTGGTGGGGGTCGCGGCGGTGACGATCGGGCTCGTCCCGGCGCTCGCCGACTCCGGGGACCCCGACCTGCCGAAGATCACCGCTCAGCAACTCATCGAGAAGATCGCCAAGTCGGACGTCCAGCAGCTGTCCGGCACCGTGAAGATCAGCACCGACCTCGGACTGCCCGACCTGGGCGGCCTGGAGAGCGGCCTCCTGTCCGGAGCCGCCGGGAGCCACGGCGGCTCCTCCGCCGACCCGCAGTCCAAGCTGCTCGAACTGGCCTCGGGCACGCATACGCTGCGGGTCGCGGCCGACGGCCCGGACAAGGGCAAGGTCTCCCTGCTGGACAACGCCGCCGAGTACAGCGTCATCCACGACGGCAAGGACGTGTGGGGGTACGACAGCAAGTCGAACGAGGTCTACCACGCGACGTCCGCCGAGTCCGGGCGTGCCGACGAGGGCACCAAGGGGAAGGCGCCGCGGGATGTCCCGGCCACTCCCAAGGACTTCGCCGACGAGGCCCTCAAGTCCGTGGACGACACGACCTCCGTGACCGTCGACGGCACCGCCCATGTCGCGGGCCGCGACGCCTACAAGCTGCTCATCAAGCCCAGGCAGTCCGGTTCCACGGTCGGCGCGATCAGCATCGCGGTGGACGCGAAGACGGGGCTGCCGCTGAAGTTCACGCTGACCCCGGCGAGCGGTGGCGCGGCCGTCGTGGACGCGGGCTTCACCCAGGTGGACTTCGCACGGCCGGCCGCGTCCACGTTCGCCTTCACCCCGCCGAAGGGCGCGAAGGTCACCGAGGGCGGCGAGTCGAAGGGCGCGAAGAGCGGCGAGTCGAAGGGAGCGAAGGGCGACGGACCGAAGCGCCTGGACAAGACGCTGCCGAAGGGCCACGAGGGAACGGCCAAGGGCCTCGACGGTCTGAAGACCATCGGCAAGGGCTGGAACTCCATCGCCGTGTTCAGCACCGGTGGCAAGGGCATGCCGTCCGGCGCGTCCGGCAAGACCGGCAACAGCAACGTCGACGGCTTCCTGAACTCCCTCGGCGACCACGTCACCGGCAAGTTCGGCTCGGGTACGGTCTTCTCGACCCGCCTGGTCAACGCGCTGATCACGGACGACGGCAAGGTGTACGCCGGTGCCGTCACCAAGGCCGCGCTGGTCAAGGCGGCCGACGCGGCCCGGTAGACCCCAGGAGAGCCGAACCGAGGGAGCCCATGGAGGAGCTGTCCGCGCGTGGAGCGGGAGGTGTGGGCGCCGTGTCCGCCGAGGACGCGGCGATCGCCACCCGCGCGCTGAGCAAGCGGTACCGCGGCGGACAGCTCGCCGTCGACGGCCTGGACCTGACCGTGCCGACGGGCAGCGTCTTCGGCTTCCTGGGGCCGAACGGCTCGGGCAAGACCACCACCATCCGCATGCTGATGGGCCTGATCGAGCCGACCTCGGGCACGGCCCGTGTGCTGGGGCGGCCCATGCCCCGGTCCGCGCGGGCCGTGCTCCCGCACGTAGGGGCGCTGATCGAGGGGCCCGCGCTCTACGGCTTCCTCTCCGGGCGGGACAACCTCGTCCGGTACGACGCCGCCGACCCGACGGCAGATCCCCGTACCCGGCGGACACGCGTCGCGCACGCCCTCGACCGGGTCGGGCTGACCGCCGCGGCGGGCAAGAGGGCGAAGGCGTACTCCCTGGGCATGAAGCAGCGGCTCGGTCTCGCGGCCGCACTGCTCCAGCCCCGGCGGCTGCTCGTCCTGGACGAGCCGACCAACGGTCTCGATCCCCAGGGCATGCGCGAGATCCGCTCGCTGGTGCGGGAGTTGGCCTCCGACGGCACGACCGTCTTCCTCTCCTCGCACCTCCTCGACGAGATCGAGCAGGTCTGCACCCATGCGGCCGTGATGGCCCAGGGACGGCTCATCGTCCAGGGCCCGGTGGCCGACCTCGCGGCGGGCGCGCGGGGCCGACTGGTGGTGACCACGCCGGACGCGGGGGACGCGGCGCGGGTCCTCAAGGAGCAGGGGGTCGCCGATCTCGTCATGACCGAGACGGGAGTGACCGCGGAGCCGCCCGACCGCGAACTGGCCGAACTGAACGCCGCGTTGGTCACGGCGGGCGTCCGGGTCCGCGGCTTCGGGGTCGAACGCGCCTCGCTGGAGGACGCGTTCGTGGCACTGACAGGGGAAGGTTTCGATGTCGCGGGCTGAGGATCTGCCGAACTCGGCGACGGACACGGCGACGGACGTGGAGGCAGACACCGGCACGGGCCCCGGCCCCGGCACAGGCACCGGCACAGGCACCGGCACGGGCGCGGGCACGGGCACGGGCACGGGCGCGGAGGCAGGCACCGGCCCCGGCACGGACACCGGCACCGGCACGGACGCAGGCGTCGGCACGGGCGCGGAGGCGGACACCGGCGCCGGGACCCGGTCGGGGGCGTACGCCGGAACGGCAGCGGCAGCGGCAGCGGCAGCGGCAGCGTCGACGTCGACTGCGACGGCAGCCGGGCCGGGAGGCGAACGGGTGGACCGGACGACGATGCGTGCGGGAGCGACGGCGGAGCAGAGGCCAGAGCGGGTGCCGAGCCCGTTCTGGACACTGGGACTCTTCCGCAACGAACTCGTCACCACCTTCCGCCGCTGGCGGACGATCGCCCTGCTCGGTGTGCTGGCGGCCGTGCCGGTCCTCATCGGCATCGCCGTCAGGATCGAGACGGGAGGCGGCCCGGACGGGGGCCGCGATGGCGGCGGGGGCCCCGCGTTCATCGCGCAGATCACCAACAACGGCCTGTTCATGGTGTTCACCGCGCTGGCCGCGACCCTCCCGTTCTTCCTGCCGATGGCGATCGGCGTCATCGCGGGCGACGCGATCGCCGGCGAGGCCAACTCCGGCACCCTGCGCTATCTCCTCGTCGCGCCCGCCGGGCGCACCCGGCTGCTGCTCACGAAATACGCGACGACGATGACGTTCTGTCTGGTCGCGACCCTGGTGGTGGCGGTATCGGCGCTGACCGTCGGCGCCCTGCTGTTCCCGCTGGGTGAGCTGACCACCATCTCCGGAACCCGCATCACCTTCACGGAGGGACTCGGCCGCGCGCTGCTCATCGCCCTCGTCGTCGCCGCGTCACTGACCGGCGTCGCCGCGCTCGGCCTGTTCGTCTCCACTCTCACCAACAGCGGCATCGCGGCCATGGCGACGACGGTCGGCCTCCTCATCACCGTCCAGATCCTCGACCAGATCCCCCAACTGCACGCGCTCCAGCCCTATTTCTTCTCCCACTACTGGCTGTCCTTCGCCGACCTCATGCGCGACCCCGTCTACTGGGACGACCTGGTCCACAACCTCGGCCTTCAAGGGCTGTACGTCGCCGTGTTCGGGTCGGCGGCCTGGGCGAGGTTCACGGCCAAGGACATCACCGCGTAGGCGGGCGATGTCGGTCGCCGCGAGCGTGGCGTCGAGCGGCACGGGCCCGACCACCACCAGCACGGCCCGACCACCGACCACTACTTAGTACGGCCCCGACCCACCACGCACCCGGCACCCCCCCCGGGCCGCCTGCTCACCGCCCAGGTCGCGGAGGCCGCGGCCGGCGAGGAACCTGCCCCCGCGAGCCGGGCCCGGGCACAGCACCGGTACCCGGCGCCGCACCGGGAACGGGTCCGCCCGGAGAGCCCGAACGGCGTCCGGACCGCAGCCGCGCGGCGTCAGCGGCGGGGTTGACGGCCGCACCGGCCGCACCTGTGGCCGGCCCCGAGACGGCCCCCGGGGACGTCGCCGCCGTACCGGTCGCCGCCGCCACCGCCGGCCTGCGCCAGCTCTCCGGAACCGAAGCGTGCCGTTCCACCGTCCCGTCACGGCGGGCCTCGGCCAGCCGGGCGGCCTGCTGGGCCGTAGGAGCGAAGCCCGGGGCCGCGTTGCCGCTCTGGGACGGAACCTGGCGGGCGGCCATGGCGCCCAGCGCGGCCTGGGTGTCGCGGGGGAAGACATCGCGGGGCAGTAGCTGCGAGGCAGCGCCGGTCACCTCGACACGGCGCTGCCCGCCCTCCGTCTCGAAGGTGACGCCGTAGCCCAGGTACTGCCGGTCCTGGTCGAACATCAGGTCCCCGCGCACCCGCCCGCCCCCGGCCCGGGTCCGCTCGCTCAGTTCCTGGAGGGCCTCCGGCATCGGAGCGGTCCGCCCGAGGCTGGCCACGTACGCCTCCGCCTCCACCTGCCCCTCCCGGAACCGCGGTTTCCCGTCGGGCCCGGTGTCCATCCGCACGGCACCGACCCGGTTGTCGGGGTGGATGTCGATGGTCAGCCGGCCGTCACCCCCGTACGCCTCGACGAACCGCTCGCGCATCGCGGTGAACTGCACCTGGTTCTCCAGCGCCGGCGGAAGATTCGGTCCGTAGACGGTGACCCGGGCCTCCGGGTCGGCCTCCAGGATGATCTCGGCGTTGGCCACCCCCGTGCCGCCGGCGCCGGCGATCAGCCAGGTCTTCGGACCGCCCGCCGCGCTCGCGTCGAAACGGTTCTCCGCGACCTCGTCCCCGATGAAGACCCGTCCGGGCGCGGTGGCCCGCGCGTGCTCCCACTGGGCGGTCGCGTCGAGCGTCCGGAGCGCGGCGCGTGCCCCGCTGCCCGAGCGCAGCCCGTCCAGCACACCCTCCTCCCGCAGGATCCGGAGGGTCTCCCGCGCGCCGGCCGTCCCGGTCAGGCGGGCGTGCGCGGGGGAGTCGGCGGGCAGTTGCCCGCGTACGGCGTCCAGGGCCTCCGACAGGTTCACCACGTCCCGGCGGTCGACGCCCGGCACCATCTCCGGCGGCAGTCCGGTGGCGACGGTCGGGGTGCCCCGGACCTTCACATAGAGGTCCGGGGAGCCGTCGCCCGGCCGGATGTGCGCGTACAGATGGCCGTCTCCCGCCGGGACCAGCCGCGCGGTCCCGTCGACGACCGGTCCGCGTACGGCGAGCTGGTCCTCCCACAGGCGTACCGCGTCGCGCGGCACCCGCGCGGTCGGATCGGCGAACTGGTGGGCGTCGCCGAGCCCGGTCGTACGCATGTCCCGTACCTGGTCGGGGGACTGGACGATGCCCTGGCCCGGGTCCAGGTGCCAGCGGCCGCGCGCGTCGACGAGCAGGGACTGGGGGTCGCGTCCGACGAGGCTGGCACCACCGCCGATGACGACCTGGCGGGTGGGCCACGCGCCGGTCGTGGCGATCTCCGCGCGCAACTGGTCCAGGGTGGCGGCGGCGGTCCGGGTGCGCAGCTCGGCCGCCCGGGCGGCGGCCGCGGCGAGTTCCTCGCGGGGGACGGGGGAGCCGTCGGGCCGAAACCCGGGAAGGGGAGGAGTGCCGGCGGACGCCCCGAGGGGCTGGGCATGGTCGGCCCGCGACCGGAACTCCCGCAGCTCGGCCCTGTCCGCGGCGCCCAACCGCTCGACGGGGACGGCCAGTTCACGCAGCGCGTCGGTCGCCATCGGGGTCAGGTGCTGGTCGATGACATCGCGCCGGATGTCGGCGGCCCGGAGTTCCGGGGCGTACCGCTCCGATCCGGCCGGAGCCTGCGGCCGTAGTCCGCTGTGGTCGATGAGCGCGGACAACTCCCCACGCGTTTCCGCCCGTTGAGTGGCGTCGAGGGTCGGGTCGTTCATGCGGGCGGCCAGGTAGTTCAGCTCACCGACCCGGCCGAGGTCCTCCTCGGTGAGGCCCGGTCGTCGCTCCGTGCTCCCGAACCGGCCGCGGGCCAGCAGGTCGTCGTGGTTCGGCGCGATGCCCGCCACCTCGGGATCACCGGCGGCGGCACGCGTCGCCCGGTCGCGCACCGCGAGCAGTTCACCGACCTCGTGGCTCAGCGCCCGGCCGACCTGGCGCGGGTCCATCCGGTCGGAGAGCTGGACGACGTGCTGGTCCGAGGTGGTGTTGACGTGCGTCCGGGCGACCGTGCCGGAGGGCAGCGGAACGGCGTCCAGGCGCAGGGTGAGATCCCTGCCCCGGTCGTCGGTGAGCGCGAAGAAGCGGTCGCCCGCGGAGCCGGGCCGCAGCTCGACCGAGCGCAGCCGCTCCCCGTAGAGACTCCGCACCACCATCGGCAGGGTGCTCTCCGCCTGCGCGACGACGGCCGCCTGCCGTCCGGGATCGGGCGCGGTGCCGGTGCCCGACACGAAACGGCTGCCCGCGATGTCGGTCGCGGTGATGACGATCGGCTCCCCACCCCGCTCCCCACCCCCCTCCGTACCCCGCTCGGCACCCGGCACCGGACCAGCGGCCGGAGTGTCCGGACGGGCGTCCCGCCCGGCGTCTGTCCGGGCTTCCGCCCGGTCGGAGCGTCCGGCGTCCCCGCGGTCGAGCGGTTCCTGGTCCACTGACACTTTCCCCCTTGACCGGCCTCGTGGCACGTAGGATCTCGGCATGCTGATCGCCCGTTCGACGCAGGAAGCGCACCTCTACATGGACCTGCACGCGTGCGCGTGCGGAGCGGAGAGCTTCGAGCGCGGGCACCGTCTCGACGAGCGGGACGGTGTCCTGGTCGCGGTGTACGAGGGAGTCTGTCCCCGGTGCGGTCGCACCCGCTCCTTCGCGTTCCGGCTCACCGACGAACTCCCGCCCGCGCCACCGGTGTTCGGCGGCGCCGAGCCCTCGCGGATCATCGACCCCGGGGAGTTCCTGTGGGTCAGCGACCAGGTCGCCACGGAGGCGGGGCTGCGGCTGCTGCACACACCGCCCGCCGAGCACCGCGGGCACCGCGAGGGCTCCGCCTTCGCGCTCGCCGCGGTGGAGGAGGTCCTCAAGTTCCTTCCGGCGGACGCCGATCGCGTCCCCGAGGAGCTGTTCACCTCGGAGCGCGGCCGCGAGGTGTACGACAGGAACCCGCGCCGCTTCGAGCGGGCCGGACTCCTGGAGAACATCGAGCGCAAGCGCCGCATCCTGGAGGGCGTCGACCAGTTCGGGCCGCCGCCCGGCGCATAGGGCCTGCCCGGGGCGCCTCACGGTGTCCGAGGGGGCCGGGGCGCGGCGCCCGGCACGGCCGGAGCGGCCGGGGGCGCGGTGCCGGGTGCGGTCGGCGTACCGCGGTTGGCCGGCGTCCGTCCGGCGGCCGGGGCGGAGCTCCCGCCGCCCGACCGCAGGCGTGCCGCGGTGGTGACCCGGACGGTGGCGTCGCCCTGCCGGTGCTCGGGTGAGGCGCCGAGCCCGGACACCGGGGCCGCCGTCGTGCCCGATCCGCGTCCGGCGGTGAACGTGCCCCGCTCGGAGGTGATCAGCGCGGTGGCCAGTCCGTTCCCGACCAGCTTCTCCGCGTTCTCGCGGCCGACGGAGAAGCCCCGCCCCGACGTGCTCCGCGCGTACAGGTCCTCGATCATGGCCTCGGGGGCCATCCGGCCGCCGTACCGGTCGCGCCCCGCGTCGAACTCCGTGCGGCCGTGCTGCCAGCGGCCGGCGTTCTGCGCGAGGCACTGCCCGACGGGGACCTCGACCGAGAGCAGGACGCGCCTGGTGTAGCCGTCGGCGCGCAGATCACCGAGGAGCTTCTCGTTCCAGCGCTGGTCGCGCAGGGTCGCGTCGTAGAGGAGGTTGTAGCCCTCGGCGCGCGCCCACTGCTCGAAGGCCCCTTGCAGAAACGCCGACTCGCGGTGCGTGAGCGAGGCCGTCTCGGACGGCGAGAGCCTTCGCCCGCCCGACAACTCAAGCGCATGCGGCGGAAGTCGAGGCAGTCCGCCGTGCTCGAAGAGCGCCACCTTGAAGTCGTCCGGGTCCAGGACCACATAGTCGCGTACGTCGATGCCGTGCACCCGGTTCAGGGCGCGGCCCAGTTCGTCGTCCTGCCCCTGCCACCGGGCGAGTCCGCGCAGCGCGCCGCCCTTTCCGGCGCCGGGCGCTCCGGCGGTGAGCAGCGCGGCGTGCCCGTCGCGCGGCAGGCCCGCGCAGCGGGCCGTGAACTCCTCCAGGACGGCGGCGTGCATCCGCTCGCGCTCCGGTGTCCACAGCGCACCGTGCCGGAACTGCCCGAACGTGTCCCCGTCGCCCGGCGCGAGATCGCCGCCGGGTGACATCCGGGTCTGCAACTCCCGGTACAGCGCGCGGTATTCAGGTCTCAGCCCCGCCTCCGGCCGCTCGCCCGTGGTCATGGCCGCCGCTCGGCCTCCTCCGCCGGGCCGTCCGGCCGGCCGTCGATCCTGCGCTGGATCTCCTCCACGTCCTCGCGGGTGACCTGCCCGAGCAGTCGCGCCGCGGCGAGCACCGAGAGGGTGTTGTCCTGGTGGGTCGGCTCGGGATGGCCCTCGTCCAGGCCTTCCTCCGCCTCGAAGGGCCAGTCGGCGACGGTCGCGATCATCCGCTCGCGCTCCACGAAGCCGGCGGCGTAGAGACCGAGGTAGGCGCGCAGGGAGGGGGCCGAGTCGGCGGCGCGGGCGCCGGGTGCGGGGGTGTCGTTCATGGGCGGATTCCTTCTCGTCTACCAGAGACTGGTCTCGTACGGGTCGGGGTCCTGGTCGGGGTCCGGGTCGGGCTGCCGGGACGCGGCGACCGCGTCCTCGTACGACTCGACCGCGGGCGGCGTCTTCGGGCGGTGGCTGCCCGCCTTGCATCCCGCGAACGGACCACCGGGGGCCCGGAGTTCCGCCAGCACGGCGCCGAGGTGGTCGCGGTGCCAGACGGCGGGTGCGGATCCGCCCGCCGCCGGGTCGGTGTGCTCCTGCCAGGCCAGCCACAGTCCGTGCAGTCGGGCGACGGCCTCCGGGTGTTCCCACCAGCGGGGGCACCAGGGCTGTTGCGAGGTGACCTCACGGCCGTAGACGGGGAGGAGCAGGTCGCTGACCCAGATGGCCAGTCGACTCATCTCCTCGGCGTACTCGGGGCCGTCGAGACACAGGATGAAAGGAGGACCGGCGGCGGGCTCCCGCTCGGCTGCGGCGGTCGTCATCGAGGGGACTTCCTTTCGGCGGCGGATGTCACTGGGGCACGCTCTCTTCTGCGGCGGTCGTCATCGGGTCGCGTTCGCTGCCGCGGCGGACGCCATGGAGTCGCGTTCGCTGCGGCGGATGTCATGGAGTCGATGGAGTCGCGGTCGTCCGCGGCGGCGGGAAGTCATCGCGTCGTGATCCGCTCGGCGGCGCGGGTGGTGATGGCCCTCACCTCGGCCTGGGCCGCCGTCGCGATACGGTCGGCGCCCGGTTCGGCGTACCAGGGGCGGAGCCGGACCAGGGCGGGCCTGATGCCGGTGGCCAGGAGCAGGGCGGTGCCCTTGGGCAGCGCGCGAATGCGGTCGGCGGGCAGGATGCGTTCCAGGCGGTACGAGGTCGACCGGGACCGCCCGTCCCTGCCCTTGGACCAGCTGACCGTCGACACGTCGTGGTCGCCGACCAGCCGGGAGACCTTCTCCACGAAGTCGGCGTCGTCCAGGCCCGCGCCGAGCAGCTTGATGGTGGCGGCCGACCAGAGCGCGTCCATGCCGGCCTCACCCCACACCCGCGAGCCCTGCCGGTAACTCTGGAGCAGCGTCGCGATGTTGATGCCCCGGGAGCCGAAGTGCGAGTACAGGTCGGGGAGATCGGAGATCCGGCAGACGTTCGCCGCCTCGTCGAGGACCGCCGTCATCGGCGGTTCGAGGCGTCCGCCCATCCGTTCGGCGGCGACGACCCCCGCGCGCAGCACGGAGTCCGCGGCCGCCGCGACGACACCGGCCGCCGAGCCGCCGCCGTCCTTGGAGAGCAGATAGAGCGTGTCGCGGGACAGGACGTGCCGGTCGGGGAAGAACTGCGGCAGCGCCGGGTCCGGGGTCACCCACGCCGCGATCGAGGGGTCGAGCAGACAGGCCGCACACTGCCGGGCGGTCTCGTAGATGCCGTCCCGGGTCTCCACCGCGCCCTGCACCGTGCCCTGCAACTGGTCCGCGAGGGCCGTCATCCCGGCGTCGCGCAGCAGGTCGACAGGGGTGCGGTCGGCGGGGTCGGCCAGCCAGCCGAGCACCTCGGCGATCCGCCGCTCGCCGAGGTGGGCCGCGTGGAAGAGGGCGGTGAGGGTGTTCTGGGCGGCCGAGATCCAGAAGTCCCGGCGGGACGCGTCGTCGTTGACCGCGCCGACGAAGTGCCCGGCCAGCCGGCGGGCGCCCTCGATCGTGGCGGCGTCGGCGAGCATGTCCCACCACAGGGCGCGCGGGGTGTGGGCGATGCCCTGGGGGTCGAACGTCCAGACCCGGCCCACGCGTTCACGTTCCGCGCGGGTCACGCTGTACACGTCCGCCTTGTTCGAGGTCAGCAGCACGCTGCCGCGGGCCCGCAGGACGCGCGGCACGGCGATACCGGTGGACTTGCCCGCGCGGGGCGCCATCAGGTCGAGCTCGACGTCCTCGTAGCTGGAACGGAGTTCGGGGCCGCGGGGTGCCAGGTCGCCGATCAGGTTCCCGGTGTCGTCCGGGGTGACCTTCCCCAGTTTGGCCAGCCCCGGCCGGAGCCGGCGTGCCCGCCGCGCGGCGCCCTTGGGCAGGAGGCCGGCCAGTTCCTTGCGGCCGGCGAGACCGGTGGGCGCGGTGAACCGGCGCCGTACGAGCGTGATCAGTACGACGATCACGGCCACGACGGTGCCGAAGACCGTGGCCATGCCCGCGGTGAGCGCGGTCGGTGAGGCCGTCGGCCACACCGGGCCGGGACCCTTCTTCACCAGGGTGGCGAGGGTGGACAGGGCGAACGGCGGCGGGTGCCAGCCGGCGCCGCTCACCGCCGCGCCCAGGGTTCCGCCCAGCCACGCGCCGAAGAAGGTGATGCCTACGAGGAAGGCCGCGCCCGGCACGATCCAGGGGAGGAGGTCCTCCCCGGTTCCGGGTCCTGTCCCGCGTGTGCTGCTCATCTCTGCTCCCCCCGTTGGATGTTTCTCGCCCCCGCCGCCCCTGCCCGTCCCATCCCGGGGCGGCGCCCCCGGCCCCCCGCCGCGCTCCGCGCGGGTCCTCAAACGCCGGACGGGCTGGAACTTCCCCCGAACTGGCTGGAATGTGCGCCGGGATTCTTGTGCAGAGACGGCTTGCCCGCCTCCGACCAGCGGGTGTTCGTGTTGTGCAGGGCGCGTTCGGTGTCGGTGATGGACACCTTGATCGGGATGCCGGGGCGCCCGCCCACCTTGATCAGGAAGCGTCCGCGTCCGGGCGGCTCCTCGTTGCCGCCGCTGCTGGCCCAGCCGGGCGGCGACGACCAGGACGACACGAGCTCGATCTCGCGTTCCGACATGCCGACGATCTCGCCGAGTTCCCGCATCTCCGAGCGGGGGAGACCGGCGCAGACGACCATGCCCGCCCGCTCCACGAAGCCGCGCGCCTTGGCGCGGTCGGACTCGCTGCCGAGGGCCTCGGCGTCCTTCAGGGTGTGGGTGATCTTCGCGTCGCCGAGCCCCAGCGAACGGTTCAGCCGGGTCAGCGCGTCGATCCGTTCCACGATGCCCGAGGCGGCCCGCAGCGGGCGCCACAGTTCGTCGAGGACGGTGAAGAACCAGCGCTGCGGGGCGAGCCCGGCGTCCGCGAGCGCGTGCGCGGCGGCCACCGTGCCGAGTCCGTCCGACCAGGCCGCGAGCATCGCGGCGGCCGTGAGCTGGGTGTCCGCCTCGCCGATCCGGGAGATGTCCACGCACACGGCGGGCGCGTCGGGGTCGATCCGGGTCGACGTCTCGGTGGCGAAGGTGTCGCCGAGCGGCCCGTCGAGCACGCCGAGCAGCGAGCGGTGCAGCGGGTCGACGGCCTCCTGGTAGCGGGCCACGTCGCCGCGGTCCAGGGTCACCGCGCGGACCCGGTCCGGGCCCTCGTCCAGCACGTTCAGCAGATCCGGCAGGATCGGCGCCCGCCCCGGCTTCGTACGCTCCGCGAGATGGTGCAGACAGGCGGACAGCACCGACTGCTCGTGGTCGTCCATCGGCCGCCCGCGCACGATGGTGATCAGCGCCGCGACCATGTTCAGCACCCGGCCGTGCGCCTCCGCCGCGAGGATCCGGCCGCGCTCGCCCCCGATCCGGGCCGCCGCCTCACCCATCGCGCCCGGGTCGAGGACGTTGATGCCGCCGACCCCGCGCCCGATGGAGATCACCTGGCCGCCCAACGCCCGTACGGTGTCGGCGTAGTCGGGCTTCAGGTCGCCGAGGACCAGCGGTGTGATGCCGGTCGCGGACATCCCGATCAGCATGCGGTTGACCAGGGTCGACTTGCCGAGGCCGGGCATGCCCAGCATGAAGAGCGACGGGTTGGAGATGTAACGGGCCCTGGTGAACCAGGAGATGGGGTCGCCGCAGACCGTCGCCCCGGTGTGCAGGTGCTGGCCGAGCGGCACTCCGGTCATCGGCGCGCCGGAGCCGGCCGCGAACGGCCAGAGCCCGCAGGCCTGCACGGTGGTCGCGCGCCACAGCGCGGGCGGGTCGACATGCCCGACCTGGCCGCCCGCGGGGCCGTACCAGCCGCGGGGCGGGGCGGTGGCCGGAATCCCCGGAACCCTCCGCGTCGACTGCCTGCTCACAGCGCCTCCCTGATCTGGTACGGAACGAGCGTGTGCTCCCACGGGAGCAGGCCGACCGGCAGCGTGCAGGTGAAGGCCGAGGCCTGCATCCGGTCCGCGGGGCGCATCAGGATGCGGGACGAGGCCTGGAGGTTGCGCACGGTGATGCCCGCGTCCTGCAAGTGCTCCTCGTCGTCCACGGTGACCGTCACCATCAGCGAGAACTCCACCAGCCCGGCACCCGCCGCCTCCTCGGCCGCGGTCTGCTCGGCGGCCTGCATCTCCGAACTGGCCCGCGCCTGGACGAGACCGCGCCGTGAGCCCGCCATGAAGTGCGCGGTGCGCCGGTCGGACTCGACGATGCGCGCGGAGGTCGCCGGGTCGATGGGACGGTAGATCAGGGAGACCCGCTTGCGCCGGGTGCCCGGGGCCGGCTCCAGGAGTCCGCGCAGGACACTGGAGCGGACCGTGCCGCGCGGCGCGAGCGTCAGCATCCAGGTGCGCGAGACACCCGAGTCGTGCTTGTACGCGGTGACGGTCTCGACGGCCGCGGCCGGACCCGCGTCGCCCCACTCCACCCCGGTCTCGGCGTGCTCGGCGCGGGCGCTGAGCACGGCGGGCGCGATGGCGGGGTCGTACGCCACCCGGACGATCTCGGCGAGCCGGTCGGCGGCCAGCGGATAGGCGCTGCCGCCGCCCGCCGCGACCAGCCCGGACAGCAGTCCGGGCAGCCGCATCGACAGATCGGTGACGATCTCGTCCGTGCCGCGCTTGGGCCCGCCCGTCGGTCCGTAGGTCAGGGCGATGTACGTGTGCATCTCGGAGGACGCCGACGGATAGCGCTCGACGACCTCCTCCATCACGGCCCGCGCGGCGGCCGGCGCGTCCGGCGCGATCCGGGGGAGCACCTCGGCCGCGAGCCGGGTCCCGGTGTCGGGGGCGGTCTCCACGACCACCTGGGCGCCGCGCAGGCCGGGCTCGTGCGAGAGCCGCGCCAGCCAGTCGCCCCAGGAGGCCACCCAGATGTCGACCTGGGCGGGGTCGACCAGCGAACCGCCGTCCGGCTCACAGGCCAGCACCACGGTGTACAGGCCGCGGCCCGGGTGGTGCAGCACGCCGAAGGAACGGTTGTAGGCGTCGCGGCCCTCGTACATCCGGGTGCGCGCCAGCAGCCCTGGCGGCTGGTAGCGGCCGCCGGGGCGCCGGGACAGCGGCCCGGAGAGGTAGGTGTGCGAGCCGTTGGCCTTGCGCCGCGTCCAGCCGACGCGGATCGCGAGGACCTGGTAGACGTTGCGGCCGTCGACCGTGCGCAGCGCCAGCGGGGCGAGGAAGAGCCCGACCGGCACCAGGACGACGATCGCGGCGGACAGCGAGACCAGCGACGCCAGCAGCGCCACCAGCAGTCCGCCGAAGGCGACGACGGTACCGAGCAGACCCAGCGGACCGAGCCCGGGACGGCGGGGCCTGCGCCAGTTCCCGTACGTGGGACGCGTCATGGCGTCGGTGGACATGGGGTTCCTTCTTCCGGCTCGAAGCGCTGGATACGTACGTCGTGGGGGTCGGAGTCCGGGGCGGCGGCGGCCCGCGGAGCCGCGGCGGGTCCGGACCGCCGTGGTTCCGGACCGCTGTGCCGCCGTGGTTCCGGACCGCTGTGCCGCGGCGGCTGTTCGCGGTTGCTCACCGCTGTTCGCGGACGTCCGCGGACGGGCCCGGCGGGCCGAGGAGGTTGCGTCCCGGGCTCCAGGGCTCCAGGGCTCCCGGGGTCCTGGGCTCACGGCCTGGTGGCCTATTGGTTGTGGCCCTTCATCCCGTCGTTGTCGCCGAGGGAGTTGGCCACCTCGCTCGCCGCGGCGACACCGGTCTGCACGGCGACCGCGGCGGCCTGTACGGCGAGGGTCGCGCCGCCCGTGGCCGCGCCCGCTGCCACGGCACCACCCCCGGCCGCCGCGGCTCCCGCCCCGCCCGCGGCTCCCGATCCGCCGGTGGCACCGGCACCGCCCGCGCCACCGCCCACCGGAGCTCCGGCGCCCGCGGAGGGCGAGCCCTGCGGACCGGCCGCGCCGCCCCCGCCTCCGCCGCCGCCCGCGGCGATGCTGACGGCGCCGGTCGCGACGTTGTTGGTCGCGTTGAGGGCGACCGTGCCGCCCGAGGTGCCGCCCAGTGCCGCGGTCGCCGGAACGATCAGTTTGAGCAGGGCCGGCAGGGCGAACACCGCCATGATCAGCATGCCCAGACCGGCGATGGTCTGGTCGAGGTTCTTGGTGTCCTGGGTCATCGACGTGGCCGAGTAGATGATGAGGGCCGCCGCCGGTTTGTACAGGAGCCAGGCCGCGAGCCAGCCGACGTGCTTCTTCCACCAGCCCTCGCCCCACCCGGTCATCGAGGAGACGGCGGCCAGCGGCAGCGTGCCGACGAGCATGATCATGACGCCGATGCGGATGTACATCAGACAGATCTGCACGAAGCTCGACAGCATCACGAGCAGGCCGAAGATGAGGACGAGGCCCGGCTGGTTGAGGGTCAGCACACCGAGCATCGTCGACGCGGTGTCGCCGAGGTCGGACTTCTCGTACACATGCTGTGCGTACAGGTCGGAGGCCTTGGTGAGCGCCTGGACGACCGGCACCGCGACCGCGCCGACGAGGATGACCTTCCACATCCCGAGGAACGCCTGCTTCATCGGCTGGCCCTTGCGTTCCAGCGCCATACGGATCGCCGCCACCAGCAGCGAGGCCACGGCCACGTATCCGACGATCCAGTCGACCTGCTGGTCGATCAGACCGATGGGCTTGGAGGGGTCGTTCACGTCGACGTTCATCCAGACGCCGTTGAGCGCCTTGAGCACTTCCGAGGCCGCGTCGCCGATCGCCTTGGCGAAGGCCACCACGGCACCGTCGGTGAACTGTGTCCCGACCTCGTCGATCACACAGTCGTACACCCGCCAGGAACAAGCCATCTCACGCCTCCCAGGTGACGAAGCCCTTGGTGCCGCTGATCTGCGACATGCCCGAATAGACGGTCCCGTCGGCGTCGGGCGCGAGCTTCCAGTCGCCGTCCAGCCAGCGCAGGGTCACCGAGGCGGTGCCGTAGGCGTCCTTGCCGGGGACCCGCACCACGAACATCACCGTCGACTTCTCCTTGTCGTACGACAGGACCGTGAAGCCCGCGTAGCCGCCTCCGTCGGGCGCGCCCGAGGTGGGCTTGTCGCCCGCCGCGGCACGGCTCTCGACGAGCGCGTCGCGGCCCGCGCCGGGGACGACCTGCCGGTCGACGACCTCGCGCCAGCCCGGGTAGCTCAGGTGGTCGGTGATGGCGTGGGCGGCCATGACGGAGCCCATCGGCGTGCGGGCGTAGCAGGACCAGACGGGTCCGTGGAAGGTGAGCGGGCCCACGGTCCTCGACACCGGGACCAGGCCCGTGCCGTCGGCCTTCCAGGTGAAGTCCTTCGGGGCCCGGGTGGGCTTGGCCTGGTCGCTGTCGTCGGTGCGGCAGCCGGCGGGGCGGGCGTCCGGCCTGCCACCGCCGCGGTCCGCGTCGGCGGACGGGGTGGGGCCGTGACCGGGGCCGCCCGACGCGGCGGCCGGCCGCCCGCCGCCTCCGCTGACCATCGTGAAACCGGCGAGCACGAGCAGCACCAGCAGGAACCCGGCCGACAGGATCCAGCCCCGCTGCTGCCAGAACGGCTGTTCCCACTCCCCGCTGCCCCCTTGGGGGCGACCGGAGTTCAGCATGGTTGCGCTCCCTTCGCTTCAGGTTCTGACGAGGTGTGGTCAGGCGAAGACGAAGGTGACGACGGGGCCCGCGGTGGCCACCAGGACACAGCCGCCGAGCACCATGCCGAGGCGGCCCATGTGCTCCGAGCCCTCGCCGCGGCGCATCGAGATCGCCATCATGGCGCCGGTGATGAGCACGCCCGCGACACCCGCCGCGGTGCCGGCCCAGGCGAGGATGCCGAGGACGGTGTCGACCTTGCCGGTCAGCGCGCCCGGCGCGTCGCGGTTGGGGTCGGGGATCTTTCCGTCCGCCAGGTAGACGTACTGGTGGGCCTGGGCTGCTATCGCCTTGAACATTGCTTCTCCCCGATGTGGTCGGCTGCCCGCGGACACGCGCTGAACGCGTGCGGAACAGGCCTCCTGCGAGCGGCACTTGCTCGGTGCGAGCGGTACGTGCGGTGCGTGCGGTACGTGCTTGCTGTGAGCGGTACTTGAGGGCGACGGAGGACCGTGGGACACCCCGGGTTCCTGGTCGCACAGTGAGCTTGGCGACTTCTGTGAGCTGGAGCCAAGTGATGTGGGAATCCAGCACCTGTCGGTGACGTGTCCGTGACAGACGGGAAGAGACCGTCATAAAGGACGAGGTGAGAGGCCCGGGAAAACGACTGAGGCACCCTCAGGTGTGAGGGTGCCTCGGAGGGATCTTCGGCGATCAACGGGTGGCGGACGGTGGGTCGTTCAGAGTACGAAGCCGACGATCGGTCCTGCCGTGGCGCCGATGACGCAGGCTCCCATGACCATCAGGAACTGGCTCAAGTGCTCTTCCACGTCACCGGTCTTGACGGCGAGAGCCATTCGCGAGCCCACGATCATCAGGCCCGCCACACCGGCGGCGGTGACGAGCCACGCGATGATGCCGAGGACGAAGTCGAGCTGGGCGGCGACACCGGCGGGCGGCCCCTCGGCCAGTGCTCCGGCGGCGAATGCGTGCAGGGCGGTCACGGCGCGGTCCTCCCGGTCAGCCGGGCCAGCGGGGCGGCCTCGCGCGGCAGCGGTCCGGCGAGGTCACCGGTGCGCCAGGCAGGCATCCACGGCACGCGGTAGACGTCGATGACCGAGTTGATCACCTTGACGCGCTGGGTGAGTTGACGCGGCAGCCGGCCCGGGGCGTCCGCGACCAGGACGATGGCGTCGAGGTCGAGTCCGGGCGGCGCGTCGCCCCGCCGGAAGATGTCGAGGGTGTGCGAGACGGCGTCCAGGCCCGCCGCGTGCGTACGCCCGACGAGGAGCACCGAGGCGGGATCGCCCCGGTCCGGACGGGGCCAGTCCCGGCCCGCGTCATGACCGCCGAAAACGGTGGCGAGCGTGGAGGCGCCGGCTCCGCCGTGAGTGGCGACCCAGGAGAACTGCCGTGGACTCGCGACGAGTTGATGACTCGCCTCGTGCTGCTGCCGCGGCTGTTCCGGTTCGCGGACCGGTCCGCGTATCCATATCTCGGGCCCGCCCGGTCCCCGCGGCTCGCTTCCGCGCGGCGCCGCGCCGTCGTTCCCGGGCGCCGGAGTTCCTTCGTCCGCGCGCACGGCCACCCCCTGGTTCGCTCGCATCGCCACCCCCTCGATCCCCTGCATGGGTGCTCTCTTCCCTCGTCGGTGCCCCGATCCTCCCGGCGCCCGGCCGAGTTGGGTAACGGGGCGTGAGTTCCTGGGACGAGTCTGTGACGCCGTGGTGACGCGGGAATCGGGTGGGAGCCGAGAGACTCGACTGCATGTACACGACCGGAACCTGAGGCTGAGGGGAGCCGATGTCCAACGGGGGTGGATCCACCATGACCTGGGTGGTCGGCGGCTGTCTCGCCGCGGTGATCATGCCGCTGGTCATGATGGTCGCGGTGAGCGGGGCGTCGAGCGAGGAGGATCCGGGGCCGGGTGGGGGCGGCGGGCTGAAGGACGGTGCCGTACCTCAGAGTTACGTGCCCTGGGTGCTCAAGGCGGGGGCCCTGTGCGATGTCATCAAGCCGGCGGTCATCGCCGCGCAGATCGAGGCGGAGTCGGGCTGGAACCCCGACGCCCGGTCTCCGGTCGGCGCCGAAGGGCTGTCGCAGTTCATGCCGGGGACCTGGCCGAACTGGGGCAGGGACGACGACGGCAACGGCCGGGCCTCACCATTCGATCCCGGTGACGCGATCATGGCCCAGGGCCGTTACGACTGTGCCCTCGCCAAGACGGTCGAGGGATACAAGAACCGCGGCGAGGCGAGCGGCGAGACCCTCGACCTCGCCCTCGCGGCCTACAACGCGGGGCCGGGCGCGGTGCACCAGTACCACGGCATGCCCCCGTACACCGAGACCCAGAACTACGTCGCCCGTATCAAGTCCCTGATCCCCAAGTACGAGTCGGTGGACGATCCGCCGGGCAGGATCCCCGACGGGCAGCGGATGGCGATGCCGATCGCCGGCAACCCGCCCGTCACCTCGCCGTTCGGCATGCGCATGCACCCGATCCTGCACGTCTACAAGCTGCACACCGGCATCGACTTCGGGGCCGCGTTGGGTACGCCCTTCAGGGCGGCCCGGGACGGCACGGTCACCTTCGCGGGCTGGTCCAACGGTTACGGCAACCGGGTGGTCATCTCCCACGGGACCATCGGCGGCGACCGCGTCTCGACCACCTACAACCACATGCGCAGCCTCAGCGTGAGCGTCGGCCAGCACGTGCGGGTCGGACAGAAGGTCGGCGAGGTGGGTTCCACCGGCCTCTCGACCGGACCGCACGCGCACTTCGAGGTCCAGGTGAACGGCAAGTACGTGGATCCGGCACCCTGGCTGGGGCTGAAATGAGGAGGGAGGCGAGGATGAGGACGTTCGCCGCGCTGGCGGTCGTGTCCGCGACCGGGGTACTGGCGTTGACGGGCTGTGGCCTGCGGGACCATCGTGATGTCGTGGGTGCGCCGGGTTCGTCGCCCTCCGCGGTGCCGTCCGTGGCACCGAAGGCACCCATCCCGTCGGGCAGGCCGCTGGGCGCGGACGCGCATGTGCCGAGCCCGTCGGGTGTCGACGGGACGGACGCGACGGAAGTATCGGAGGCGTGGGCGGAGGTGGCGTACGGCTATGACACGAAGTACGACTACGGTCCGCACGACGCCGTGCTGCGCTCCGCCCGCTGGTTCACCGCGTCCAAGGCCGCGGCCGAGCGGTCGTACCACCCCGCGAGCGGGCCGGGCGAGGAGTGGAACACCTGGGCCGGCCACCGGGCATGGACCACGGTGGACGTGACCGCGGACGACGACGCCGACGGCCCCGCCGACACGGCCGTCCTGGCCTACCGCGCCCTCTTCGTGGAGGGCACGGCCCACGGCCGCGACGGCTGGACGGGTACGGGCCCCCGAGCGAACGTCTATCTCAGACTCACCCGGGCGGGTGGCGGCCGTCCCTGGCACATCTCCGAGGCGACGACCGTGGAGGCGGCGGCCCCGCCGACCCTCCCGGCACCGTCCTCGCCCTCGCCTTCGTCCTTGTCGCCGTCCCCGTCCCTGTCCTCGTACCCGTCCACCCCTTCGTGAGGGAACCGATGTCTCGACTCAGCCGCGAACAGAAGCGGGAACTCAAGCGGCAGCGCTCGGCGGCCGGTGCCGGGGGGCAGCCGACCACCGGGATGACGCCGATCGAGGTCCACGTACCGGCGTCGGCGGACGCGGTCCACGCCACCGGGGCCCAGAGCGGTGCCACGGTCGGCGGGATGCCGGTCGTGGCCACGCCCGGTCAGACGGTCCAGGGCGCGATCCTGAACTACCTCCACCGTCTCGCCCTGGCCACCGGCCATCCGGTCCTCGCCACCATCCACGACGAGCGCATCGGCTACGTCGTGCCGCTCCAGGTGTACGTCGACGGCTCCAGCCAGTACACGGCGGAACCCGTACAGGTGGCACCGCCCGCACCGCCCGTGCAGCAGGCGGTGCGACTGCCCGTGCAGTCGCACGAGCAGAGGGTCGACCGCCGCCCGCACCTTTCTGCCCGGGAACACGGGCACCCCTCGGCCGACGCCCGGTCCGAACGCTCCTCCCGCGACTTCGCCCAGTCCCCGCCCCAGGAACACCGCCCACAGCCGCCGGCTCCGCCGCTTCCGCCCGCCCCGCCGTCCGCCGAGGTGTCGGCGCAGGCTCCGGAGACGCCGGGTGCCCCGCGCCGGGACAAGGCGACGTACGTCCTGCGCGCGGTGCCGGAACCGCAGCCGATCCCCGAAGTACAGCCGCAGCCGATCCCGGAACCGCAGCCGCGGCTGATCCCGGAACCGCAGGCACAGTCGCGGCTGATCCCGGAACCGCAGCTACAGGCGCGGCCGATCCCGGAACCGCAGCCACAGTCGCGGCCGATCCCGGAACCGCAGCCGCAGCCGCGGCCGATCCCGGAACCGCAGCCGCAGCCGCAGGCGCGGCCGATCCCGGGAACGGAGAGCGGGAGGCCGTCGGCCCCCGTGCGCGGGTCTGAAGCGGCACCGGCGCTCCCGCCCACGGCACCGCCCGGCACCGCTCCCGGCCCGGACCCGGTGCCCGCGGCCGAGTCCGCCGCGCCCGGTACGCCCACGCCGTCCACCTTCGTGCTCCGGGCGGTACCGGAACCGAGGCCGTTGCCCGGGGCCGCGCCGACGCATGTGCTGCGGGCGGTACCGGAGTCGGCGGGCACCGCGACGCCCGCCCCGACCGGAGAGTTCGGGCCGGTCCTGCCGCTGTCCGGTCCTGCCGCTGAGCAGAAGCCCGCGCCCGGACGGAAGCCCGTCCCCGACCCGATTCCTGCCCCCGATCCGGTGCCCGCACCGGGGCCCGAGGCCGCCGCTCCCGAGTGGCAGCCCGTGCCCGAGCCGAAGGCGGCCGCTTTCGAGCGGAAGCCGGCTTCCGCGATGGACGCCCTGTCGCTGCTGGCCGCGGACCGGGAACCGGATCCGAAGCCGACTCCGGTGCGCGGCTTCGACGCCGTCGCCGAGGCGGTGCTCGCGCCGAGTGGACAGGAGCCCGCCCCGGAACGTGACGCCGCGTCGGCGTTCCTCGCGGAGCCGGTCGCCCGGATCAACGAGGCCGTGAAGATGGGCCGCATCGAGGCCGCCGCGGGGATGGCGGAGCGAGCCGTCGCGGAGGCGGCGCAGTCGCTCGGCCAGGAGCACCCCGAGGTACTGAAACTGCGCGAACTGACCGCGTACATCGCCTACTTGGCCGGTGACGCACTGAGGTCGTTCCATCTGTCCCTCGATCTCGCGAGGGTCCGCCGACGCCACCGGGACACGGGGGCCGCCTACGGCAACGTCCAGAGCGCGGCTGCCGCCTGGCGCGCCGTCCGCGACCCCATCCAGGGGCTGCACCTCGGGCGCGATCTGATCGGCGTGTGGACCGAGCTCACGGCCGAGGGCGGTCCCGCCGCCGACGACCTCGAACAGCTCGAATCGGCCCGCACCCGTATGGGCCGCCTCGCGGAACGCGCCCGCGTGGCCGCGGACACCCCCTACGCCCGGCCTCCCCGCGCCCAGGGCGAGTGACGAGCGGAGCCGGGGGCGCGGAGGAGGAGAACGGAGCCGGCGAAGGCGAGAGGCCGAGCGATGGTGCGGGTACAGGGCGGGGAAGCGGGAGCACCCGCGTCAGTTGACGCAGAACTCGTTCCCCTCGGGGTCCGCCATCACCACCCACTCGCCCGCCGGTTCCTTCACCTCCCGCAGCACGCTCGCCCCCAGCGACGTCAGGCGCCCGACCTCCTCGGCGCGCCGTCCCTCGCCCGGGTGCAGGTCCAGGTGGAGCCGGTTCTTGCCGGTCTTGGGCTCCGGAACCCGCTGGAAGAGCAGGCGCCGCCCGAGACCCGTGCCGCGTTCCTCGTCGTACGGGTCGTCGGGGTGCCGTACGGCGATCAGGTCCCGGAAGGCCGGGCGGCCGTGGAAGTCGACGGCGGCCTCGGAGGGCAGGGCGCCCACGCTCAGCAGCCGCTCGATGAAGGCGCTGTTGTCCTCGACCTCGTAACCGAGCGCGGCGGACCAGAAGTCGGCCTGCGCGTGCGGATCGGCGGAGTCGATGACGAGTTTCCAGTGGACGGGTGCGGGCGCGGGAGTCGGCGTCATGGAGTCACTCATAGTGGCTCCGCGACCGGACGGCCAACGGAATCGCCGGGCCGCCCCTCCGTTCGTACGACGCTGCTGTTCGTACGAGGCCGCCCGTTACGAGGTGCTGTGCGAACCGGTCGGGGTGCCGCCCGGGGCGAGGGAGGTGATTCCGGCCGCCTCGGCGGCGGAGCCCACGGCGTCGACAGCGACCACCGCGGCGTCGGTGGTGGTGCCGACGACAGCGGTGCTGCCCACGGCGTCAGCCGCGGTCGCGGTCACGGACCCGCTCGCGAGGGCCGATGCCCTCAGGGCCCGCGCACCTCGCCGCGCGGCGCGCAGCGCGTCGAACGTCAGGAGCGACAGCGCCAGCCACACCAGCGCGAACCCGGCCCACCGCTCGACCGGCATGGCCTCGTGGAAGTAGAAGATGCCGAGGAGGAACTGGAAGACGGGGGCCATGTACTGGAGCAGGCCCAGGGTGGACAGCGGCACGCGGATCGCGGCGGCGCCGAAGCAGATCAGGGGGACCGCCGTCACCACGCCGGTCGCCGCGAGCAGTGAGGCGTGCCCCGGCCCCTGCGTGGTGAACGTGGCGTCGCCCCGCGAGCCCAGCCAGACCAGGTACGCCAGCGCCGGCAGGAACTGGATCGCGCTCTCGGCGGCGAGCGACTCCAGGCCGCCGAGGTTGACCTTCTTCTTCACCAGGCCGTACGTGGCGAAGGAGAAGGCGAGGCAGAGGGAGATCCACGGCGGCCGGCCGGCGCCGATCGTCAGGACGAGGACGGCCGACAGGCCGACGCCCACCGCGACCCACTGCACCGGACGCAGCCGCTCCTTGAGGAGCAGCACGCCCATCGCGATGGTGACCAGGGGGTTGATGAAGTAGCCGAGCGAGGCCTCCACCACGTGCTCGGAGTTGACCGCCCAGATGTAGACGCCCCAGTTGACGGTGATGACCGCCGCCGCGACCGTGATCAGCGCCAGCTTGCGCGGCTGCCGCAGCAGTTCGCCCGCCCAGGCCCAGCGCCGCATGACCAGCAGGGCGACCCCGACGACCGCCAGCGACCACACCATCCGGTGGGCGAGGATCTCGACCGCCCCGGCGGGCTTCATCAGCGGCCAGAAGAGGGGGACGAGCCCCCACATCCCGTACGCCGCGAAGCCGTTCAGCAGACCTGTGCGCTGCTCGCTTCTCGACTTCCCGGCCACCTGCGTCTCCTTCTTCCACGACCTCGGACGCCCATCGCGCCCCTGCGTTCCGGGCCCCGTGCGGGGGAAATCCGTGCAGCATGAAAGAAGGTAGCTCCGCACACCCTCGCCTGTCATGTCCGTACCGTCATACGGTCATGACAGGTGAGGCGCGTGGGACCGGCACCCGGTGTCCGCGCGGGCGTCAGCCCTTCAGCGCCACCGCGACGGACTCGGCGATCGGCGTGGTCGGACGGCCGGTCAGGCGGGATAGGTCGCCGGTGGTGACGGCCAGCTCGCCCTTCTCGATGGACGCGTCGACGCCCGCGAGGATCCCGGCGAAGGCCTCGGGCAGCCCGGCGCCGACGAGGATGCCGGTGAAGGTCTCCAGGGGGACGGAGGTGTAGGCGATCTCCCTGCCGGTCTGCCGGCTCAGCTCGGCGGCGTACTCGGCGAAGCCCCACGCCTCGTCGCCACTCAGCTCGTACGTGGCGTTCTCGTGCCCCTCGCCGGTCAGCACCGCGACCGCGGCGGCCGCGTAGTCGGCGCGCGAGGCGGAGGCGACGCGGCCCTCGCCGGCGGCCTGGACGACGGCGCTGTGCGCGAGGACGGGGGCGAGGTTCTCGGTGTAGTTCTCGTGGTACCAGCCGTTGCGCAGCAGCGTGTAGGGCAGTCCGGAGGCGAGCAGGACCTCCTCGGTGGCACGGTGGTCGTCGGCCAGCGCGGCCGTCAGGCTGCCGGGGGCGCTGGTGTAGGCGAGCAGGGAGACGCCGGCCGCCCCGGCCGCGTCGATGACGACCCGGTGCTGCTCGACGCGGCCCTTGTCGAACTCGTTGCCCGAGATCAGCAGCACCTTGTCGCCGGCCGCGAACAGTCCGTCGAAGGTCTCCGGCGTGTTGTAGTCGGCGACCGAGAGCCGGACGCCGCGGGCCGCGAGGTCGGCGGCCTTGGACTCGTCCCGCACGACGGCGGTGATCTGCTCGGCGGGGACCTTCTCCAGCAGTTGCTCGACGACGTGGCGGCCGAGGTGTCCGGTGGCTCCGGTGACGACGATGCTCATGACGTACATCTCCTTGTGGGGTGCGGTTGTCACTCACCCTAGGAGCTGCACTAACTAATGGAAAGTACCCACCTTGAAGTAAGATACTGGCATGACCGTAAGCAACAAGGCAGCGGACGGGTACGAAGCCGCCGAGGCGATGTGTCCGTACCGACTGGTCCTGGAACACGTCACCAGCCGCTGGGGTGTCCTCGTCCTGATCGAGCTCCTGGAGCGTTCGTACCGCTTCGGCGAGCTGCGCCGGGCGATCGACAGCTTCGGGAGAGGGGTCAGCGAGAAGATGCTCACCCAGACCCTGCAGACCCTGGAGCGTGACGGGCTCGTCCATCGCGACGCCAAGCCGGTCATCCCGCCGCGCGTCGACTACTCCCTCACCGAGCTGGGCCGCGAGGCCGCCGAGCAGGTGCGGTCGCTGGCACTGTGGACCAATGAGCGCATGGCCGACGTCGACCGCGCCCGCGGCGCGTACGACGAGGCCCGGGCACTCAGGGCCCGGGCCTCGTAGAAACCTCTGCGGAAGCCGCCCGTAGGCGGAAGCCGTCCTGGACGGAAGCTGCCCGCAGACGGAGACCGCCCCCGGACGGTGACCGCCCGCAGACGGAATCCGCCCCGGACGGTCTCAGCCGACGACCGTCCAGGTGTCGCCGCCGGCGAGGAGCGCGGCGAGGTCGCCCTTGCCGTTCTGCACGATGGCGGCGTCGAGCTGGTCGGCCATCTGTGTGTCGTAGACCGGCCGGTCCACCGAGCGGAACACCCCGATGGGCGTGTGGTGCAGGGTGTCGGGGTCGGCGAGCCGGGACAGCGCGAACGCCGTCGTCGGGGACGCGGTGTGCGCGTCGTGGACGAGGATCCGGGAGACGTTGTCGGGGGTCACGGTGACCACTTCGAGGTCGCCGGTGCGCTGGTCGCGGACCACGCCGCGGGCGCCGTCGGTGCCGAAGCGGATGGGCTGTCCGTGTTCGAGGCGGATGACGGCTTCCTCGGCCTGCTGCCTGTCCTTGAGGACCTCGAAGGCGCCGTCGTTGAAGATGTTGCAGTTCTGGTAGATCTCCACCAGCGCCGTGCCGGGGTGGGCGGCGGCCTGGCGCAGCACGTCGGTGAGGTGCTTGCGGTCCGAGTCCACGGTCCGGGCCACGAAGGACGCCTCGGCGCCGATCGCCAGCGACACCGGGTTGAAGGGCGCGTCCAGGGAGCCCATCGGGGTCGACTTGGTGATCTTGCCGACCTCGGAGGTCGGGGAGTACTGGCCCTTGGTCAGGCCGTAGATGCGGTTGTTGAAGAGCAGGATCTTCAGGTTCACATTGCGGCGCAGGGCGTGGATCAGGTGGTTGCCGCCGATGGACAGCGCGTCGCCGTCACCGGTGACGACCCACACGGACAGGTCGCGGCGCGAGGAGGCGAGCCCGGTCGCGATGGCCGGGGCGCGGCCGTGGATGGAGTGCATCCCGTAGGTGTTCATGTAGTACGGGAAGCGGGACGAGCAGCCGATGCCCGAGACGAAGACGATGTTCTCCTTCGCCAGGCCGAGTTCGGGCATGAAGCCCTGGACGGCGGCGAGGATCGCGTAGTCACCGCAGCCGGGGCACCAGCGCACTTCCTGGTCGGACTTGAAGTCCTTCATGGACTGCCTGGCCTCGGCCTTGGGGACCAGGGTGAGCGCCTCGATCGTGCCCGAGCCTTCCGTTGACGTGTCAGCCATCGATGGCCTCCTTGAGAGCCGTGGCGAGCTGCTCAGCCTTGAACGGCATGCCGTTGACCTGGTTGTACGAGTGCGCGTCCACCAGATACCTCGCCCGGACGAGGGTGGCGAGCTGACCGAGGTTCATCTCGGGGATCACCACCTTGTCGTAACGCCTCAGCACCGCGCCCAGATTCCGCGGGAAGGGGTTGAGGTGACGCAGATGGGCCTGCGCGATGTGCTCCCCGGCGGTGCGCAGCCGGCGGACCGCCGCGGTGATCGGCCCGTACGTCGAACCCCAGCCGAGGACAAGGGTGTCGGCCGCGGCGTCGGTGCCCGCGGTGGGGTCGTCGACCTCCAGGTCGGGGACGTCGATGCCGTCGATCTTGGCCTGGCGGGTGCGGACCATGAAGTCGTGGTTGGCCGGGTCGTACGAGATGTTCCCGCTGCCGTCCTGCTTCTCGATACCGCCGATGCGGTGTTCGAGGCCGGGCGTTCCGGGGACGGCCCAGGGGCGGGCGAGGGTCCCCGGGTCGCGCTTGTAGGGCCAGAAGACCTCGGTGCCGTCGTCCAGGGTGTGGTTGGGTCCCTGGGCGAACTGCACGCGCAGATCAGGGAGTTCGTCGGTCTCCGGGACGCGCCACGGCTCGGAGCCGTTGGCCAGGTAGCCGTCGGACAGCAGCAGGACGGGTGTCCGGTACGTCAGCGCGATCCGGGCCGCCTCCATCGCCGCCTCGAAGCAGTCGGCCGGGGTGCGCGGGGCGACGATCGGGACCGGGGCCTCGCCGTTGCGCCCGTACATCGCCTGGAGCAGGTCGGCCTGCTCGGTCTTGGTCGGCAGACCGGTCGACGGTCCGCCGCGCTGGATGTCGATGACGAGCAGGGGCAGTTCGAGGGAGACGGCGAGTCCGATCGTCTCCGACTTCAGCGCCACACCGGGACCGGACGTCGTCGTCACCGCGAGCGAGCCGCCGAACGCCGCCCCGAGTGCCGCGCCGATGCCCGCGATCTCGTCCTCGGCCTGGAAGGTGCGCACTCCGAAGTTCTTGTGCTTGCTCAGCTCATGCAGGATGTCGGAGGCCGGGGTGATGGGATAGGAGCCCAGGTAGAGCGGCAGATCGGCCTGCTGGGAGGCGGCGATCAGGCCGTACGACAGGGCGAGGTTCCCGGAGATGTTCCGGTACGTGCCGGTCGGGAAGGTCTGCGACGCCGGCGCCACCTCGTAGGAGACGGCGAAGTCCTCGGTCGTCTCACCGAAGTTCCAGCCGGCGCGGAACGCGGCGAGGTTGGCGGCGGCGATCTCGGGCTTCTTGGCGAACTTGGTCCGCAGGAACTTCTCGGTGCCCTCGGTCGGACGGTGGTACATCCACGACAGCAGACCCAGCGCGAACATGTTCTTGGAGCGCTCGGCCTCCTTGCGGGAGAGCTCGAACTCCTTGAGCGCCTCGACGGTCATCGTCGTGAGCGGGACGGGATGGACGTTGTAGCCGTCCAGCGAGCCGTCCTCCAGCGGGTTGGCCGCGTAGCCGACCTTCTGCATCGCCCGTTTGGTGAACTCGTCGGTGTTGACGATGATCTCGGCACCGCGCGGCACATCGGCGATGTTCGCCTTCAGGGCCGCCGGGTTCATGGCCACGAGGACGTTGGGCGCGTCGCCCGGCGTGAGGATGTCGTGGTCGGCGAAGTGCAGTTGGAAAGACGAAACGCCCGGCAGGGTGCCTGCGGGCGCGCGGATCTCGGCAGGGAAGTTCGGCAGGGTCGAGAGGTCGTTGCCGAAGGAGGCAGTCTCCGATGTGAAGCGGTCGCCGGTGAGTTGCATACCGTCGCCGGAGTCCCCCGCGAACCGGATGATGACCCGGTCGAGCCGACGGACGTCCTTCGCCCCCGGCGGTTTGCGCTGTTCTCCTACGACGGCTTCGTCGGCCTGTTCCGTTGGGCTGCTGACCTTGCTCGTCACTGAACTGGACCTCCTTTGAGGCGGCTGTCCGGGAGTGGTCTTCCCGCAGACCCTTCCTTTTTCAACCCTACGTCGGTAAGGGTCGCCTTCCTTCGGCCATTCGTATGATGGACACCGTTTTGAGACGCCCTGACACCATGACTTGTCACGATTTTTCCCGCCCCCGGTCCTTTCTCCGAATGACGCTCCCGGCCCACCCCTCGGTTCTGTCCGACAACTGACACACTGTCAGTTCGTCATGAGTTCAGGTATGTGAGGACGGCCAGAACACGCCGGTGATCCCCGTCACTTTGTGACAGCCCCAGCTTCTGGAAGATGTTGCTGACGTGCTTTTCGACGGCGCCGTCGCTGACCACGAGCTGACGGGCGACGGCCGAGTTGGTCCGGCCCTCGGCCATGAGCCCGAGGACCTCCCGCTCCCTCGGCGTCAGTCCGGCCAGCACGTCCTGCTTGCGGCTGCGGCCGAGCAACTGCGCCACGACCTCCGGGTCGAGCGCGGTACCCCCCTGGGCCACCCGCACCACCGCGTCCACGAACTCGCGCACGTCGGCGACCCGGTCCTTGAGCAGATAGCCGACGCCGCGACTCGAACCGGCCAGCAGTTCGGTGGCGTAGCGCTCCTCGACGTACTGTGACAGCACGAGCACACCGAGTCCCGGATGGGCCTTGCGCAGTTGCACGGCCGCCCGCACCCCTTCGTCGGTGTGCGTCGGCGGCATCCGTACGTCCGCGACCACGACGTCCGGCAGCGCGTCCTGCGCCGCGAACTCGGTGATGGTCTTGATCAGCGCCTCGCCGTCCCCGACCCCCGCCACGACGTCGTGCCCTCGGTCGGTCAGCAACCGGGTCAGGCCCTCCCTGAGCAGCACTGAATCCTCGGCGATGACGACCCGCACCCTGTCCTCCACGATTCCTCGGCCCCCCAGAACCCACCCCGGGCGTCCCCGACCGCGCCGGGTTCGTTCCCGCTCGTACGACAGACCCCAGCATTCCAGCATTCGGACCGTGACGCGCCCGAGCGACGTGAAGAGGGGACCCGCTCGGCGAGCGGAGTTCCCTGCTCCGGGGCGCCGGCAGACCCCGGGTCCTGGGCGCGTGCCGCGCACCGGGTGCCGCGCACCGGGTGCCGGGGCAAGGGGGCATCCCACGGGGGTACGTGTGGCGGGCGTCCTGCCCCTGGGTGTTCCAGGCCGGGGCGGGTCCCGACAGGGACGCGGTCACTCGGGGCCGTGCCGCCGCCGGCTGGGGCGCGTGGGCCGGGAGCCCCGGTACCCCGGCCGGACCGGGCAGCGACCGGGCCGGACCGGGCCGCAGGCGGTCTGCGGGCGGTCCGGTCGCTGACCAGGCCTGCCGGGGTGTGCCCCGGCGGGGTACCGGCGGTGCCGGGGGTCTCAGCGTCGCCAGGGCAGCTCCGCCGTGATCCGGGTGGGTCCGGCCACCGGAGAGTCGACCACCAGAATTCCGTCCACCGCGTCGAGCCGTTCGGCGAGCCCCGCCAGGCCCGACCCCTCGGACGCGTCGGCGCCGCCGATCCCGTTGTCGCCGACCTGGATCATCAGCCGGTTCTCGACCCGCCACACATCCACGGTCGCCCGCGTCGCCCGCGAGTGCTTGCTGATGTTCTGCAGCAGCTCGGAGACGGTGAAGTAGGCGATCCCCTCGATCGCGGGCGCCGGCCTCGCCGGCAGATCCACCTCCACCATCACCGGCACGGTGCACCGCGAGGCCACCGAGGACAGCGCGGCGTCGAGCCCGCGGTCGGTCAGCACCGCCGGATGGATACCGCGCGCGAGGTCCCGCAGCTCCTGCAACGCCGTCTTGACCTCGCCGTGCGCCTCACCCACCATCCGAGCCGCGGCCTCGGGGTCCTCGGCCAGCTTCTCCTTGGCGAGCCCCAGATCCATCGCCAGCGCGACGAGCCGGGCCTGCGCCCCGTCGTGCAGATCGCGCTCGATACGGCGCAGGTCGGCGGCGGCCGTGTCGACCACGACCCCCCGGTCGGACTCCAGCTCCACCACCCGCGTGGCCAGCCGCGAGGGGCCGAGCAGGCCGTGCACCATCAGCCGGTCCACGGTCGTCAGCGCCCGCACGATCCACGGGGTCGCCAGCGTGAAGAGCAGTCCCACCAGCGCGGTCACCGTGATCTCGAACGGGTTGTCCAGATACACCGAGTGCGACCCGTCGCCGTACAGCTGGAGGCCGCCCTGCCCGGCGTACACCGGGAAGACCCAGAACCACAGCGGATACGTCAGCAGCGCCCACCCGTACGTCCAGAAGGTCAGGGCCACGACGAAGGAGAACACCGACCACGGGAACTGGACGACCGCGTACAACAGGTGCCGCCAGGACGTGCCGCTCTTGAGCACGGCACCCATCCACGCCATCGGCCCGTGCTTCTTCATCCGCAGCGGCTCGGGCTCGGCCGTCTCGACACCGAGCAGGCCGCGCGCCCGCGCCCGCTCCAACGAGCCGAAGCCGCGGCACCCGGCGAGCGCGGCGGCGAGCACCGGGACGCCCAGGAAGGTGATCAGCAGGCCGGCGCCGAGCGAGACCATCGTGACGGCGAACGTGAACATCATGATCCCGAGCGGCAGGCCCAGCATCACATAGCCGAACTCGCGCCAGCTACGGGCCTCGATCGGCGCCCGCAGCGCGGCCGGAAGGCGGTGCCGCCGCTCGCCGGCACCCGCCCCGTCGAATCCGGGCCCGCTCCGGTGCCCGTATCCGTGTCCGTACTCCGTGGCCATCGGTTCGTCCGTTCTCTCGTCTCGTCCCGCGCCTCGACCGTCGCGTTCCGCGCCTCGACCGGTTCCGTGCCTCGACTCGTTCCGCGCGTCGGCTGCTCCCTCAAGCCTGCCGCCCGGGACGCCGGCCTGACATGGAGCGGATCGGCGTCTTGAACGGGGGGTTTTCCCTACCAGCCTCACACCGCGGACCCGGGCAGGGACTGCTGGACCGGGCCGCATGCCGGGATCTTCGCCCCGGGGGCCTCGGCCCCGGGACCCCCGCCCTGGGGATCTTCGCCCCGGGGACCTCGGCCCGGGGCTCCATTGAAGACCTCCGGCCGAGGTGCTCAGCCGGAGGTCTCCAGGGCGGGAGCGTCCAGTCGGAGGTCTCCATCGAGTGAACCGGGCGCGCGGCCCTGACCGCTGTGGTCCCCGGCCGTCCGTACCGCCCTGCCCGGCCCTCTGTCTGCTCGGCTCTCCGACCTGCGCGGCCCGTTGCCCTATGTGCTCCGCCCTCTGCCCTCTGTATCTCTATCTCTGCTCGCTGTCCTGATGTTGGGGGCTCGTTGAGCGGCTACCGCGCGGGCTCGTTCTGCCGGTCCCGCCAAGGCAGTTCGGCCGTGATGACCGTCGGGCCGCCCTCCGGGGAGTCGACGACGAACAGGCCGTCCACCGCGCCGAGCCGGTCGGCGAGCCCCGCCATACCCGTACCGCCGTCGAGACCGGCCCCGCCGCGGCCGTCGTCCCGGACCTGGATGAGCAAGCGCTCGTCAGACCGCCAGACGTCGACGGCCGCGGACCTCGCCCCGCTGTGCTTGCTGACGTTCTGGAGCAGCTCGGAGACGGTGAAGTACGCGATGCCCTCGATGGCGGCGGCCGGCCGTGTCTCCAGTTCGGAGGTCACCTTCACCGGGACGGTGCACCGCGAGGCGATCGCGGACAGGGCGGCGTCCAGCCCCCGGTCGGTGAGGACCGCCGGGTGGATGCCGCGGGCCAGATCGCGCAGCTCCTGAAGGGCGAGCTTCACCTCGCCGTGCGCCTCGTCGACCATCGACGCCGCGACTTCGGGGTCCTCCAGGAGCTTCTCCTTCGCCAGGCCGAGCCCCATCGCGAGATTGACGAGCCGGGCCTGCGCCCCGTCGTGCAGATCGCGCTCGATACGGCGCAGGTCGGCGGCGGCCGTGTCGACCACGACCCCGCGGTCCGACTCCAGTTCGGCGATGCGCCGCTCCAACTCGTCCGAGGGCGACAGCAGTCCGCGCACCATCGCCCGGTCCACGTTCGTCAGACCCCGCGCGATGAACGGCAGTACGGGCCACAGCACGAACAGCGACACGAGCGTCACCACGAAGGTGGCGATGCCCCACGGCAGCCGTATCAAGTCGTACAGCACCGCCCGCCAGCCCACCGGGTCCTTCAGGCTCGACCACAGCCAGCCGAAGAAGCCGGTCCGGCGCACCGGCAACGGGCTCGGCTCGTCGATCCGCAGCCCCAACAGCCGCCGCGCCCGCCCCCGCTCCGCCTTGCCCAGTTGCCGCGAACCCCGCAGCCCGGCCGCGAGCAGCGGCAGCCCGACGACCGTCACCGCGAGCCCCGCGCCCGTGGCGAGCATCGTCACCACGTACACGAATCCGATGATCGAAGCCGGCAGGTTCGCCAGGAGATGGGCGATCTCCAGCCAGGTCCGCCGGTCGAATGCGAGCCCCGCGGGGGGCGGCCGGTCACCGTCGGACGGTTCGTCCGGCGGACTGCTGGGCGCGATGCGTTCGGTCATATCCGCTAGCCTGCCCGGCGGCGCGCCGCCGCGCCATGAGGTGGGCCGCCGCGATGCACTGGGGAAAACCCCACCCCCGGAGGGGACGGGCGCGTGGCGGCGAGGCGAGGACCGGACGTGGCGGCGAGATTGAGGACCGGGCGCGGCGGCGAAGTGATGGCGGACGTGTCGGCGCGGCGGAGCCGGACGTGTCGGCGAGGCGGCGCCGCTGGCGCGTTCACACCGTGAGACGTGAACGCGTCACCGGTGGTCGAGGGATGGTCGAGGCGTGACGGGCTGCTTACGCTCTCTTTAGCAGGCCCTAGACTCCCGTCCGTACAGATCGTCGAACATGGCGCATCACAGAGTGCGCGACGGCGTACGACGGGGTGCAACGAGGTCAGGGAGTGAGGGGCTGACGTGCCGGAACCGACCGTTGTCACGGCGACCGGAACCGTCGTCGCGGCGGACTACTTCCAGTCCTACTCGGTCGTCGGGCTGCTCGCCGTCGTGGGCGTGCTGTTCGTCGCCGTCGCCTTCGGGGCCGGCCGCCTGCTGCGGCCCGTGGTCCCCACCCCCGAGAAACTCCTGACGTACGAGTGCGGCGTCGACCCCGTCGGCGAGGGCTGGGCCCACACCCAGGTCCGCTACTACGTGTACGCCTTCCTCTACGTCATCTTCGCCGTCGACTCGATCTTCCTCTTCCCCTGGGCCACGGTCTTCGCCGCTCCCGGCTACGGCGCGGCGACGCTCGTCGAGATGTTCATCTTCCTCGGCTTCCTGGCCGTGGGCCTGCTGTACGCATACAAGAAGGGCGTCCTGACATGGACGTGAACCCCTCCGCCCCGCAACAGCCGGTGCCGCTGCCCGAGCCGAAGAGGCTCGGCGCGCTCGCCCGCCTCGCACCCGAGCCCATGAAGGTGGTCCTGAACTGGGGCCGCCGCTACTCGCTCTGGGTCTTCAACTTCGGCCTCGCCTGCTGCGCGATCGAGTTCATCGCCGCGTCGATGGCCCGCCACGACTTCATCCGCCTCGGTGTGATCCCGTTCGCTCCAGGCCCCCGCCAGGCCGACCTGATGGTCGTGTCGGGCACGGTCACGGACAAGATGGCACCCGCCGTCAAGCGCCTGTACGAGCAGATGCCCGAACCGAAGTACGTCATCTCCTTCGGCGCCTGCTCCAACTGCGGCGGCCCCTACTGGGACTCCTACTCGGTCACCAAGGGCGTCGACCAGATCATCCCCGTCGACGTCTACGTCCCCGGCTGCCCGCCCCGCCCCGAGGCTCTGCTCCAGGGCATCCTCAAGCTCCAGGAGAAGATCGCCCGGGAATCGCTGGGGGAGCGGTACGGGTCCGACGCGCCGCGCCCGTCGGCCGCCGCGCTCCAGAGCGGCCTGGTGAAGCCACCGGCGTCCGCCACGGAGCAGTCACCGGCGTCACCCACTGAGCAGCCGGCCGCGTCCGAAGCGGCTACGGCCGCCCCCGGGAACGAATCCACCGCTCCCGGGAACGAATCCACCGCCCCCGGGAACGAATCCACCGCTCCCGAGGCGGACTCCACCCCCGGTGGGGAGGACCGATGACCGTCGGCTGGCTTCCCGGCCCCGCCGAAGACCTGTTCGGCCCCGACGCCACGGCCGAGGAGTCGTACGAGGTCCTCACGGTCGACGTACCGCCGGCCTCCTGGATCGCGGCCCTGGAAACGGCACGCGACACACTGGGCTGCACCTACTTCGACTGGCTGAGCGCCGTCGACGAACCCGGATCGGGCTTCCTCGTCTCGGCCCACGTCGTGGCCCTGTCCCCGGTACGCCGCCTCCTCGTCCGTACGACCGTCCCGCACACGGCCCCGGTCCTCCCCTCGGCCGTCTCCGTGTACGCGGGCGCCGCCTGGCACGAGCGCGAGACCCACGAGATGTTCGGGGTGACGTTCGAGGGACACCCCGGCCTCGACCCCCTGCTCCTGCCGGAGGGCTTCGAGGGCCACCCCCTCCGCAAGGACTTCGTCCTGGCCGCCCGTGTCGCCAAGGCCTGGCCCGGTGCGAAGGAACCCGGCGAGTCCGAGCACGGCGGCCCGAAGCGCCGCCAGATGCTTCCGCCCGGCGTCCCCGACCCCAACGAGTGGGGCCCCCTCAAGGGCCAGCTCCCCCCGGCCCCGTCCCGCCCCGCCCGCGGTGCGGCCCGTCCGGCCGGCGACCGCCCGGTACGCAGGGCCCGCACGGCGGGGGAGGGTTCCGCCAGCCAGGCGTCTGCCGCACCAGCGGCCGCGGGCACGGGCGTTACGGGCCCGGGTGCGCCCTCCGACACGGCGGGTGCCCCCTCCGGCACGGAGGCCGCGCGGCCCGCACGCCGAGCCCGCAGCGCGAGCCAGGGCTCCGCGACCCAACGGGCCCAGCCGCCGACCCCGCCGGACCCGACCCCTTCAACGGACCCGGCCCCTTCAACGGAAGCGACGCCCGCCTCGCGACCGACGCCGGCTTCGGAACCGACGGCTCCCTCCGAGCCGACGGTCCCGTCCGAACCGACCGCTCCGGCGAGTTCAGCTCAGGCAGCTCAGGCAGCTCGGTCCGACTCGGCGACGAGGTCCGCCGGGAGGCCGACCGCAGCGCGCGACTCCGACGCTCCTTGGCACCAGGCGAAGCCCGCGTTCGACGAGCCGGAGCCGGAGCCGGAGCCGGAGTCGGAGTCGGAGTCGGAGCCGGACCGAGAGGCGAGGGCGAAGTCCGGCGGCGACTCGAAGTCCGGCGCCGACACGGAGTCCGCAGCCCCGGAGTCCGACCCCACTCCCGACCCGGACTCCCCGCCCGACCCGAACACCGCCCCCGCGCCCGACGACCCCTCCGGAGGTACGCAGTGAACGACGCTCTCGACGTCGCCCTCCGCCTCCTCGTCGTCTTCGTCGTGTTCCTGACATTCCCCCTGATCGTCGGTCAGACCGAGCACAAGGTGATGGCCCACATGCAGGGCCGGCTCGGCCCGATGTACGCGGGCGGCTTCCACGGCTGGGCCCAACTCGTCGCGGACGGCGTCAAGTTCGCCCAGAAGGAAGACATCGTCCCCACGGGCGCGGACCGGCGCATCTTCCAGCTCGCCCCCGCCGTGGCGCTCCTCCCTTATCTCCTCGTGCTCCTTGTCATCCCGATCGGCCCGGGTGAGGGCGCGGTCGGCGAGGTCGTCGACGCGGGCATCTTCTTCGTCCTCGCCGTCATGGGCGTGGGCGTCCTCGGCTCGCTCATGGCGGGCTGGGCGTCGGCCAACAAGTTCTCCCTCCTCGGAGGCCTGCGCACCGCAGCCCAACTCCTCGCGTACGAGCTCCCGATGCTCCTGACCGCGGCCTCGGTCGCGATGGCCGCCGGAACGGTCTCGCTCCCGGGCATCGTGGACGCCTTCCAGTGGTGGTGGCTGCCCTGGCAGATCGTCGGCGCCGTCGTGTTCTTCACCGCCGGCCTCGCCGAACTCCAACGGCCCCCCTTCGACATGCCCGTCGCCGACTCCGAGATCATCTTCGGCGCGTACACCGAGTACACGGGACTGCGTTTCGCCCTGTTCCTGCTCGCCGAGTACGCCGGAATCGTCGTCCTGTGCGGTCTGACCACCGTCCTCTTCCTGGGCGGCTGGCACGGCCCCTGGGGCGCCGACGGCCTCGGCTGGGTCTGGACCCTCCTGAAGAGCGCGATCCTCGCCTTCGTCGTCATCTGGCTCCGTGTCACCTATCCCCGCCTGCGCGAGGACCAGCTCCAGAGACTCTCCTGGACCCTCCTCGTCCCCCTCTCCCTCGCCCAGATCGCCCTCACCGGCATCGTCAAGGTGGTGATCGCGTAACCATGGCCCCCATTCCTGGCTCCGGCCTCGCCAAGGGCCTGGCCGTCACCCTCCGCACGATGACGAAGAAGACCGTCACCGCGCAGTACCCGGACGTCCAGCCCGAACTCCCGCCCCGCACCCGCGGAGTCATCGCCCTCTTCGAGGAGAACTGCACGGTCTGCATGCTGTGCGCCCGCGAGTGCCCGGACTGGTGCATCTACATCGACTCCCACAAGGAGACGGTCCCGCCCGCCGCCCCGGGCGGCCGCGAGCGCAGCCGCAACGTCCTCGACCGCTTCGCCATCGACTTCTCCCTGTGCATGTACTGCGGTATCTGCATCGAGGTCTGTCCGTTCGACGCGCTGTTCTGGACCCCGGAGTTCGAGTACGCGGAGACCGACATCCACGAACTCACCCACGAACGCGACAAGCTCCGCGAGTGGATGTGGACCGTCCCGGCCCCGCCCGCCCTGGACCCCGGCGCCGAGGAACCCAAGGAGATCGCCGCCGCCCGCAAGACCGCCGACAAACTCGCCGCCGAGCAGACAGCCAAGGCCGAGGCAGCACAGGCCGAGGCGGCCCAGGCCGAGGCGGCCCAGGCCGCTCGGGACGAGACAGCGCCCGCCGGTAGGACTCAGGCGCCGCGGTCCGACTCCGCGCCGGGCGAACAGGCTGTTCCGTCCGGGGAGCCGGAGCCCCCGGCCACGCCCCCCTCCGGTCCGAAGGAGGGCCAGTCGTGACCTTCGCAGCAGCCACGGCCACGGCCGCCCGCGCGGCCGCCACCGGCGCCGCCGACCACCACGGCTTCCTGTCCCCGACCGGCGTCGAGATCGCGTTCCTCCTCGTCGGCCTGGCCACCTTCGGCGCCGCGATCGTCACCGTCACCACCAAGCAACTGGTGCACGCCGCACTGTGGCTGGTGGTGGCCCTCGGCGGCCTCGCCGTCGAATACCTGCTGCTGACGGCCGAGTTCATCGCCTGGGTGCAGGTCCTCATCTACGTCGGTTCCGTCGTCGTCCTCCTTCTGTTCGGTCTGATGCTCACCAGGGCCCCGATCGGCCGCTCCCCGGACGCCGACTCCGGCAACCGCTGGGCAGCCCTGACGGTCGCCGTCGCCTCGGCCGGCGCCTTGGTCTGGGTCGTCGTCGACGCCTTCCGGACGACCTGGGTCGATCTGAACGGCACCGCCGCCGGTTCCACCGAGGTGACCGGAGCGAGCCTCTTCCAGAACTGGGTCCTCCCCTTCGAAGCGCTCTCCGTCCTCCTCCTCGCCGCACTGGTCGGCGCGATCGTCCTCTCCCGTAAGGCCAACGCGGACGCATCCGCCGTGACCACGGCCACCACCCCGCGCGTCCCCGGAAGCCGTGACGGCAAGCGAGCCACGGACGACACGGAAGGTGCCCGCTGATGCACCTCGCCTATCCCGCCGTGCTCGCCGCCCTCCTGTTCTGCACGGGCCTGTACGGAGTCCTCGCGCGCCGCAACGCGATCCTCGTCCTGATGTCGGTCGAGCTGATGCTCAACGCCGTCAACCTGAACCTCGTCGCCTTCGACGTCTGGCTCTCCAGGGCCGCCCGCGACACCCTGCACTCCGGCCAGGCACTGACCCTGTTCACCATCGCCATCGCCGCCGCCGAGATCGGCATCGGCCTGGCGATCGTCCTCGCCGTGTACCGCAACCGCGGCACCTCCGACATCGACAAGCTCCGCGACACCGCCGAGGGCCACGGCCCCGACGACCCCGACGCCCCCGCGGCCGAGAAGGCTGAGGCCACCGCGTGACCACGACCACCCTCGCCGTCCTCGTCCCCCTCCTCCCGTTCCTCGCCGCCGCCGCCGGACTCCTCCTCGGCCGCACGGCCCCGGGCTTCGTCCGCCCGCTCGCCGTCCTGCCGACCCTCGCCTCGCTCGTCCTCGCCGTGACGGTCGCGGTGCACCAGGGCGGCGGCCAGGCCATCGACTCGCACACCGAACTCACCCCGACCGGCTCGGTCCCCATCGAACTCGGCCTGCACATCGACGGCTTCGCCGCCCTCGTCGCCGTACTCGTCGGGGTCGTCGCCACCTGCGTGCAGATCTACTCGACGGGCTACCTGCGCGACGACCCGCGCTACCCCTCGTACGCCGCTCTCGTCTCGCTGTTCACCTCCGCGATGCTGCTCGTCGTCTACTCGGGCGACCTGATGGTGCTCCTGGTCGGCTGGGAGGTCATGGGCATCTGCTCGTACTTCCTGGTCGGCCACTACTGGGAGACACCCGAGGCCCGCGCCGCCTCGCTCAAGGCCTTCCTGGTCACCAAACTCGGCGACGTCCCCTTCCTCATCGGCCTGTTCGCGCTGGCGACCGACGCCGACTCCTTCCGGATCACCAGGGTCCTCGGCACCGTGGCGGGCGGCGGACTCCACCACCCGACCCTGGTCGCCCTGCTGCTGCTCGCCGGAGTGGCGGGCAAGTCGGCGCTGTTCCCGCTCCACACCTGGCTGCCCGACGCGATGGCGGGCCCCACACCCGTCTCCGCGCTGATCCACGCCGCGACGATGGTCGCCGCCGGCATCTACTTCGTCGCCCGGCTCCTCCCCGTCTTCCAGGCCTCCGCGGCCGCGATGGTCGTCCTCGCCGTCATGGCCGGTGTCACGATGGTCGGTTCGGGACTCGCGGCGCTCGCCCAGGACGACATCAAGCGCGTCCTCGCCTACTCGACGATCGGTCAGCTCGGCTACATGGCCGGCGCCCTCGCCGTCGGCGACCGCGGTGCCGCCGTCTTCCACCTCCTCGCGCACGGCGCCTTCAAGGCGCTGCTGTTCCTCGCCGCCGGCGTGATCATCCACGCCTCCGGCACCAACTCGCTGGCCGTCATGTCCCGGATGAAGGACCTGCGCCACCGTGTTCCCGACGCCTACTGGACGATGACCGTGGCGCTGCTCGCGCTCGCCGCGATCCCTCCCTTCAGCGGCTTCTTCTCCAAGGAAGCCGTCCTCGGCGCCGCGGAGCACGTCGCCACCGGTCACACCGAGCAGGCCCCCGGCGCCGCGGGCTGGATCGTCCTGGTCACCGGCCTGGTCACCGCCGTCCTCACCGCCGCGTACGCGACCCGGCTGTGGCTGCTGGCCTTCCGGGGCCACGGAACCCAGGCCCCCGACCACGGCAGGCAGCCGATCACCATGACGGCCGTGCTGTGGGTGCTCGCCATCCCCTCGCTCGCGTTCGGTCTGGCCTTCGGCCCGCTGCCCGACTGGTTCGACGGCCGCGACCTGACACCGGTGCTCACCACCTCGGTACTCGGCACAGGACTCGCCCTGGTCGGCGGGATCGTCACCTACGGAGCCTGGCGGCACACCACGGTCCTGGCGACCCGCGTCCCGATGGGCGCGGTCGCGGCCCATCCCGGCGCCGATGCCGGACAGGTCGAGGCCGAGGCAATCGCCGGTCACGAACCCGCCTTCGGAGACGTGGCCTACGCCCCCGACCCCGCGGACCCGGGCCGACTGCTGCTCGGCCCGCTGCACCGCCACGCGGCCGTCGGCTTCCACCTCGACGCCGTGTACACCGTGCTGTTCGTCCGCCCGGTCCAGGCCGGAGCCTCGCTCGTCCGGTTCCTCGACCGAGAGGTCGTCGACACCTACGTACGCGGCGCGGGCGCCCTACCCCGCTGGCTCGGCACGGCAGTACGGCGTGCCCAGACCGGCAATGCGCAGACCTATGTGAGCGCGCTGCTCGCCGGCACCGTCGTCCTGGTGGTCGCCGCCCTCCTCGTCGCCACGGGAGCGTGAGCAGGCGTGATCGATATCAGTGAATCCGTGATGCAGATTCTTCTCGCGTTGATCGTCGTCGGACCGCTCATCGGGGCCGCCGCCGCCCTTCTGCCGGCCCCGCCCGGACTGAAGGGGAAGTCGCCCGAGCAGGCGGTGCTGCGGCACGGCGTGATCGTCACGGGCGTGGTCCTCATCGCCGCGATCGTCCTCGCGCTCGGCTTCGACCACGACCACCCGTCGAAGATGCAGGCCACGACGGACATCAGCTGGATCCCCGCACTCCACGTGCGGATCCACCTCGGCGTCGACGGCATTTCCCTCCCCCTTCTGGTCCTGACCGCGCTGCTGACCTTCCTCTGCGCGCTGTACTCCTACTTCAAGATGCCCGCGGGCCCGACCCCGAAGGCATTCGTCGCGCTGCTGCTCGTCCTCGAGTCCGGCACGCTCGCGACCTTCGCCGTCCTCGATCTGCTGCTGTTCTTCCTCGCGTTCGAGACCGTCCTGATCCCGATGTACTTCCTCATCGCCCGCTGGGGTGGTGCCCAACGCCAGGCCGCGGCCTGGAAGTTCATCCTCTACACCCTGCTCGGTTCGGTCGTCATGCTGCTCGGCCTGCTCCTGATCGGAATCAAGGCGGGCACATTCGACATGGTGGCACTCGCCACTGACAACGGCCGGTCGCTGAGCACATCCGTGCAGGTCATCGCCGTTCTGGCGATCGGGATCGGGCTCGCGGTCAAGACGCCGATGTGGCCGCTGCACAGCTGGCTGCCCGATGCCCACACCGCCGCGCCGACCGTCGGCTCCGTCCTGCTCGCCGGCGTCATGCTGAAGATGGGAACGTACGGGTTCGTCCGGATCCTGCTGCCCGTCGCACCGGACGGCTTCCGGACCTTCGCGCCCTACCTCGCCGCCTTCGCCGTGGTCGGGATCATCTACGGCTCCCTGGCCTGCCTGGCCCTCGCCAAACAGGGCGCGAAGGGCGACCTCAAGCGGCTCATCGCCTACTCCTCCGTCGGTCACATGGGCTTCGTCCTGCTCGGCATCTCGACGATGACCCCGACCGGCGTGAACGGCGCGCTGTTCGCCAACATCGCCCACGGCCTCATCACCGGCCTCCTCTTCTTCCTCGTCGGAGCGCTGAAGGACCGCACGGGCACCACCGGCCTCGACACCCTCGCCGAGGAGACGGGCGCCGCGCTGTACGGCAAGGCCCCGCGCCTCGGCGGCCTGCTGGCCTTCGCCGCGGTCGCCTCGCTCGGGCTGCCCGGGCTCGCCGGGTTCTGGGGCGAGATGCTGGCGATGTTCGGCGCGTTCGAGCCCGCCGCCGGCCTCAGCCGTCCCGCCTATCTGACCTTCATGACGATCGCCGCGTTCGGCACCCTGCTCACCGCCGCGTACATGCTCATCGTGGTCCGCCGCGTCTGCATGGGCGCGGCACCGCAGGAGTCGCCGAAGCTCGCCGACGTCCAGACCTACGAGTTCGCCGCCTGGTCGCCGCTCGTCGCCCTCACCGTCATCGCCGGTCTGTGGCCCCGGGCCCTGCTCGGCCTGACCGACCCGGCCGTACAGCAGCTCCTCGCAGGAGGCACCCGATGAGTTCCCTGGTCCAGTCCGTCGACTGGCTCGCCATCGCGCCGCCGACCCTCGCGGCCGTCGTCGGACTCGTCGTGCTCGTCGCGGACCTCTTCATCGGCGACACGAGGAAGGCCGTGCTCGGCTGGGTCTCCGTGGCGGGCCTCGCCGCGTCCGCGCTGTTGCTGCTGCCCCTCATGGACGGCGACCGGTCCACGTTCTGCCTGACGGGCGAGGCGGACACCTGCAGTTACGTGGCGGACCGCTTCACCCTGGTCATCCAGCTCCTCGTCCTCGGCGGCGCGCTCCTCGTCGCCCTCCTCTCGGTCACCGCCCTGAAGGACGCAGACAGGCAACTCCCCGAAGGGGAGTACTGGTTCCTACTGCTCTCCTCGGCAGCAGGCGCCGCGCTGCTGCCCGCCTCCCGCGACCTCGCGACGCTCATCGTCGCCCTGGAAGTGGCCTCACTGCCCGCCTTCGCGCTCGTCGGCATCAAACGCGGCGACAAGAAGTCATCGGAAGCGGCCCTGAAGTTCTTCCTGTCCTCCGTCACCGCGACCGCGGTGAGCCTGATGGGCATCAGCTTCGTCTACGCGACCACCGGCACCCTCTACCTCACCCAGGTCGCGGACCGGATCCAGCACGTCGACGGCCAGTTCCACACCCTCGCCCAGACGGGTGTCGTCCTCACCCTCGTCGGCTTCGCCTTCAAGACGGCCGCCGTGCCCTTCCACTTCTGGGTTCCCGACACCTACGTAGGGGCGCCCCTGCCGATCGCCGCCTACCTGTCGGTGGTCGGCAAGGCGGTCGGCTTCTCCGGGCTGATCCTCGTCACCGTCATCGCCTTTCCCTCGTACGCGGACGTCTGGGGCCCGGCGCTGGCGGCGCTGGCGGCTCTCACCATGACGGTCGGGAACGTCGGCGCGCTGCGGCAGCGGTCCACGCGCGCGTACAGCGCGGTACGGCTGCTCGCCTGGTCCTCCGTCGGACAGGCCGGCTACCTCCTCGTCCCGATCGCGGCCGCCGCCTACTCCAAGGACGCCGGGAAAGCCATCGGCTCCACCGTCGCGTACGCCCTCATGTACGCGGCCGTGAACCTCGGCGCCTTCGCCGTGGCCGCGCTCGTGGCCCGCAGAAGCCCCCTGAACCGCATCAGCGACTACCGGGGCCTGTACGCCGAGAGCCCCCTCTCCGCGCTGGTTCTCGGCTTCTTCCTGCTCTGCCTCGCCGGTCTGCCGCCGGGCATCATCGGCCTGTTCGCCAAGGTGACCGTCTTCTCCGCGGCCGTCGGCGCCGGGCTCGGCTGGCTGGCCGTCGTCATGGCCGTCAACGTGGTGATCGCGCTCTTCTACTACCTCCAGTGGACGACCCTGCTCTTCCGCGCACCCGAAGGCGAGCCGGGCACGCACCGCACGCCGGTGCCGCTCACCGCGGCCATCGCGCTGACGGCCGTCCTCGGTGTCGTCCTGTCCGGGGCACCCCAGTTGATCCTCCGCTTCTCGGAGACCGTTCTCTTCTGAACCGACGACGGTTCAGCCACCCGGACGCCGGTGCCGTCACCCGGACCGAACCGGCTCCTCCGCCCGGTCCAACCGGTCCCCTCGCCCGTCCGGCGGCACACGTGCGTGTCTGTCACGAGGGGCACGCGCGCGTGCGGACCACCGCTCGAATCACCCGGACGGCCCACGCGCCGGGCAGTGCGCACAAGGGAACTAGTGCCCTCCGTCTGGCGTTGACCAGTACGGAAGGGTCCACTGAAGAGTGGAAGCAGAGCATCAGCAAGCAAAGGGTTCCCCTGCCGCACGACTTGGAGGGCTACCGTGCACCGCCGGCACAATGGGCTCAGGACAGCCGTACTCCTCGGGGGACTGTCCGCACTCATCATCGTCATCGGCAGCTTCTTCGGGCGTACCGGCCTGATCGTCGCCCTGTTCATCGCGATCGCGACGAACGCGTACGCGTACTGGAACAGCGACAAACTGGCTCTACGCGCGATGCGTGCCCGCCCGGTGAGTGAGTTCGAGGCCCCGGCCCTGTACCGCATGGTCCGCGACCTCTCCACCCAGGCCCGCCAGCCCATGCCGCGCCTGTACATCTCACCGACGGTGGCGCCGAACGCGTTCGCGACGGGCCGCAACCCGCGCAACGCGGCCGTGTGCTGCACCGAGGGGATCCTGCGCATCCTGGACGAGCGCGAGCTGCGCGGTGTCATCGGCCACGAACTCAGTCACGTCTACAACCGCGACATCCTGATCTCGTCGGTGGCCGGCGCCCTCGCCTCCGTGATCATGTTCCTGGTCAACTTCGCCTGGCTGATCCCGGTCGGCCGGTCCAACGACGACGACGGTCCCGGCATTCTCGGGATGCTCCTGGTCATGATTCTGGGCCCGCTCGCCGCTTCCCTCATCCAGCTCGCCATCAGCCGCTCCAGGGAGTACGAGGCGGACGCGTCCGGTGCCCAGCTCACCGGCGATCCCCTCGCCCTCGCGAGCGCGCTCCGCAAACTCGACGCCGGTACGAAGCAGCTGCCGCTGCCTCCCGAGCCGCGCATCGAGACCGCGAGCCACATGATGATCGCGAACCCTTTCCGCCCGGGACAGGGAATGTCGAAGATGTTCTCTACGCATCCGCCGATGGCGGAGCGCATCGCCCGGCTCGAGCAGATGGCAGGCCGTCAGCAATGAAGACAATCCTGAACGTCATTTGGCTCGTCCTGAGCGGCTTCTGGCTGTTCCTCGGATACCTGGCCGCGGGTCTTCTCCTGTGCATCACCATCATCGGCATCCCGTTCGGGATCGCCGCGTTCCGTATCGGCGTCTACGCCCTGTGGCCGTTCGGCTATACGACGGTGGAGCGCCACGACGCAGGCGCGCCGTCCTGTGTCGGCAACGTCCTGTGGCTGGTCCTCGCGGGCTGGTGGCTCGCGCTGACCCACATCGTCACCGGGATCGCCATGTGCATCACGATCATCGGCATCCCGTTCGGCATCGCCAACTTCAAGCTCATCCCGGTCTCGCTGTTCCCGCTGGGTCGCGAAATCGTGCGCACGGACGAGCCGTTCGCGTCGCGCTAGTCGCGTCGGGCCGGTAGGGCGGCGTGAGGGTTGTCCACAGGCTCCCCGATTGTCGGTGGGGCGCTGCATGATGAACCCATGACCGGAATCGAGCAGTTGCTGGTGCGGGTCGCCACGGAGGCCCGTAACACCCGCCCGTGGGGCTGGCCTTCGCTGCCCGCGCCCGTGGGCACGGCTGAGGTCGCCCGCGCCGAGGCCGTCCTGGGCTTCCCGCTGCCCGCACTGCTCGCCTCGCTCTACCTGCGGATAGGGGACGGCGGATTCGGTCCGGAATACGGCCTGCTGCCCCTGCTCGACGGCCCGCCGTCGGGCGAGCCCGCGGTCGTTCCGCAGTATCTCGCCAGCCGCGAGAGCGGGCGCAAGGACCCCGAGTGGCCGTGGCCCGAGGGCGTCCTGCCGATATCCCACTGGGGCTGCGGGATGTACGCGTGCGTGGACTGCCAGAGTCCCGACGGCACCGTCCTCCTCTACGAGCCGAACGCCGACGAGGCCGGCCACGCCTGGTACGTGGACGCACCCGACCTCGCGACCTGGCTGCGGGTCTGGCTCGACGGCACGGGCTGGTACGAAGAGTCCAACGACGGCGCGGACCTTCCTCTTTGGCCCGCCTTCCGGATCCGTACGACGGTGACGCGCGCCTCCTGACCCGCTAGCGCGAAGCCGCCCGCAGCCGTACGCCGTAGGCCGCGGCCCCCACCGCCAGGACCGCCGCGCCGACCAGCACGGAAATCGCCGGCAGGGAGAACGCCAGCGTCACGCAGCCGAGGAGTCCCAGCGCCGGCAGGACCCGCGCCACCGCGGCCGAATCCAATGTCCAGGCGGCGGCGTTGGCGACCGCGTAGTACGCCAGTACACCGAAGGAGGAGAAGCCGATCGCGCCCCGCACATCGACGGTCGCGGCCAGCGCGGCGACCAGCACGCCCACGGCCAGTTCGGCCCGGTGCGGGACGCGGGAGCGCGGATGCACGGCGGCCAGGGCACCCGGCAGATGACGGTCGCGGGCCATGGCCAGCGTGGTCCGGGAGACACCCAGGATCAGGGCGAGCAGAGAACCGAGCGCGGCCACCGCGGCCCCCACCCGCACCAGGGGAACGAGCTCCGGCAGCCCGGCCGCCCGGACAGCGAGGGCCAACGGCGCCGGGGCCGCCCCCAGCCCGGCCGCTCCGAGCACCGAGAGGACGGCGACAGCGACGATCACGTACACCACGAGCGTGATGCCCAGAGCCGACTGGATCGCGCGCGGAATGGTGCGCGCCGGATCCCTTACCTCCTCGGCGAGTGTCGCGATCCGCGCGTACCCGGCGAACGCGAAGAACAGCAGACCGGCCGCCTGAAGCACGCCGCCCGCGCCGGACGACAGCCCGATGCCCAGCCGCCCGGCGTCGGAGACGTCCGAGCCGAGACAGCCGACGACCACGGAAGCGAGGACCGCCAGCACCACCGCCACGATCGCCCGAGTCAGCCGGGCCGATTTCTGCAGGCCGCCGTAGTTCACGGCGGTCAGCGCCACCACGGCCGCGACCGCCACCGCGTGGGCCTGCGCAGGCCATACGTACACCCCCACGGTGAGCGCCATGGCCGCGCAGGAGGCTGTCTTGCCGACGACGAACGACCATCCCGCCAGACAGCCCCAGAAGGCGCCGAGCCGCTCACGCCCGTAGACGTACGTACCGCCGGACGCGGGGTACAGGGCGGCGAGCCGTGCCGAGGACATCGCGTTGCAGTAGGCGACGACGGCGGCGACCGCGAGTCCGAGCAGGAGCCCGGACCCGGCGGCCCGCGCCGCGGGGCCGAGCGCGACGAAGATCCCGGCACCGATCATCGAGCCGAGCCCGATGAGCACGGCGTCTCCCACCCCCAGGGTGCGGCGCAACGCGGGACCGGGCTGTGTCATGGGCCGCACCCTACTGATCAGCGCAACCGACGGGAGCCGCGGGGACGTCCTGTTCATCGACACGGCATCGACACCACACCGATCCACGCGTGGCCCCGCACCGGAGACGGACAGCTCGGGCAGGGCCCGCCCCGGCCGAAATCACAGGGTCGGGACAGCGTGGAGACACCACGGAGGGGCAGGCTCAGGACATGGGCATCATCAGCTGGATCATTCTGGGGCTGCTGGCCGGCGCCATCGCCAAGTTCCTGCTCCCCGGGCGCGACCCGGGAGGCTTCATCGGAACGACCGTCATCGGCGTGGTGGGCGCGTTCGTCGGCGGCTGGATATCGGCCCGCTGGCTGGACCACCCCATCAGCAAGCACTTCTACGACGGGGCCACTTGGGCCGCCGCCATCGGAGGTTCGCTCGTGCTGCTGATCCTCTACCGCGTCCTGTTCGGCGACTCGCGCCGCTGAGCGCGTACCCCCGGGACCGCGGCCGACGGCCGAGAAGGGCGGGCACTGCGAGGTGCCCACCTTTCCTCGTTCCTTCGGCGACGGCTTCGGCCCGTCGTGGGTGCGTGCGGGGCGACCCGGGCAACCGCCCGCCCCGCGACGAAACCGGCCGCGACACCCGCCGCCCGAAGCGGATCGGGCGAAGCACGCGGCTCGCCGGCCGGCGCTCGTCGTGCCGCGCTTACCAGGTGTTCTACCGGTAGTTCACGTACTGCAGGGCGAAGTCGAAGTCCTTGCCCTTGAGGAGAGCCTGTACGGCCTGCAGGTCGTCACGGCTCTTCGAGCTGACACGCAGCTCGTCGCCCTGCACCTGGGCCTTCACACCCTTGGGGCCCTCGTCGCGAATGATCTTCGCCACCTTCTTCGCGTTGTCCTGGGAGATGCCCTCCTCGATCGTCGCGAAGATCTTGTACTCCTTGCCGGAGAGCTGGGGCTCACCGGCGTCCAGCGCCTTCAGCGAGATGCCCCGCTTGATCAGCTTGGTCTCGAACACGTCGAGGATGGCCTTCACCCGCTCCTCGGCGTTCGCCTCCATGAGGATCTTCTCGCCGGACCAGGAGATGGAGGCGCCGACGTTCTTGAAGTCGTAGCGCTGCGAGATCTCCTTGGCGGTCTGGTTGAGGGCGTTGTCGACCTCCTGCCGCTCGACCTTCGAGACGATGTCGAAACTGGAGTCGGCCATGTCCTGTGGCTCCTTGTATCGGGTGCGTAGGGACGGCCGTCGAGCCCGGCGTAGGCATCCGGCCGCATCCGCATAAGCCTAGCCACCCCCTTCCCCCCAAGCGTCGATCAATTGGGTGGCGAAGCATCCCCGGGCATCGGGTATCGTTTACGTCGTTGCCAAGGAGCACCGCACAAAAGCGGAACTCACCGGCAGCAACCCCGGCGGTGTGCCCGAGTGGCCAAAGGGAGCAGACTGTAAATCTGCCGGCTTAGCCTACCCAGGTTCGAACCCTGGCGCCGCCACATGAAAGTGACCCCCTCCGATCTGCGGAAACGTAGATCGGAGGGGGTCTTTTCGTGTTTGGGGCGGTGGTGTGTCCGGGGTCGAAAAGCGGTGACTTGATTCACGCTGTGGCGTCCGGATACGGGGACGGAACGGGACTTCGGGGCGAGGTGCGGACTGTCCCGTGGAACGGGCGGCCGCCGCACACACGCTGTGCGGCGGCCGCCCGTTCCGGGAACTCCGGCGAACACGGTCCGAGGGATCAGCCCTTGACGGGTTCGCTGTCCAGCACCGTCTCGGCTCGCTGTGCCGGGATGGCCGGGAGCGCTCGCAGCGCCATGCCCGCCCGGTGTTTGTCGGCCGCCGCGCACAGCGCACGGGCGGCCTCGTTGAAGCGGACCGCCGAGGGCGGGTCCGAGGGGCCCAGCAGGTGCAGCTTGAGCTCGCTGCGGTCCTCGGCGTAGGTGTCCTTCTCGGGGTGGCGCACGGACTCCAGAAGGGCCGCTATGCCGGAGCCGTCCGACGCGAGGACGGCGCCCGCCCGCACGGTGGGGAAGGCGTCACGGAAGTCCTGCTCGGCAAGACCGCTGGTGTTGGCGACGGCGTACGGCTTCTCGCTCGCCAGGTAGTCGGAGATGACGCTGGAGACATCGCTGACCAGCAGATCGGCCGCGTTGAAGCAGGCGTAGACGGTCGGCCGCGCCCCGACGACGATCTGGTGCTCCCATGCGGGGAACGAGGCCCAGTACGCGGCCTCCCAAGCGGCGGTCGCGGCGGCCACGGCCGCGGCCCGGTCGGGTTCGGAGACCGTCTGCAGCATCATCCGCTCCACGTCGTCCGCGCCCGAACGGAACGAGGACGTGGTCAGCCGGTCGAGTTCGGCGGTGCAGCGGGCCAGTTCCGCGGCCGCGGAGGGCGCGGGTCCCTCCGTGGAGTGTTCCTGGGCACGGCGAAGGTTCGCGGCGCGGATCATCTCCTGGATGCGGACGTCCGCGGCTCCCGCGCGGGGTTCGACCGAGCCGGTCAACGGGTGCGGCTTGTAGAGGAGTCGGACGCCCGGATCGGCCAGCAGGGTGCGGACCATGTTCTCGCCGGCCTCGATGATCGAGGTGTTGCCCGGGTTGCCGTCCCAGCCCTCCCACGTGGGGGCGTAGAGAACCGTGGTGTAGAGGCCCGTGGGCGCACCGGCGTAGGGCTGGATCGTCTCGAGCTGCGGGCGTCCGATCTCCACGACGTCCCTGTCGTCGATGCCCACGTCCGCCAGGGCGTACCGCTCGCGTGCCGCGGGACCGGCCACCCACACCTCGTCGTACGCCTTCGCGTACGGATTGCAGCTCGACAGCTTGTCGCTCTCGCCGTGGTTGACGAACGCGTGCTTGATGCTGGGGATCCGCAGCACCTGCGAGGTCTTCCCCGAGTTCGACGGGTGGATCAGCATCTTCAGCTCGGAGTGCTCCAGCCTCATCAGGTCGGCGACCTTCGGCAGGCACACGATCGGGATGTCGGTGGACGCGATGTGCTTCACCATGAAGCGCTCGCGCAGCACGATCAGCGGACGGCCCTCGATCCGGGCCAGCGGCTCCAGCCACATGTTCGCCTGGTAGGCGGAGCTGGTGCCGCCGGAGAAGTACATGCCCACCGTCGGCTGGTACTCCGCGAGCCAGGATTCGAACCACTCCAGCGCCTGCTCGCTGTCCACCGGCCTGCGTGCCGGCAGCAGCCGGAGCAGCAGCATGCCGAGCGCCACCGTCCCGAAGACGGCGGACAGGCCGATTCCCGCGGCGGCCCACCGGGCCGAGCCGGTCACCGCGGTGGTCAGCAGACCGGCCATCGAGGGCAGGCCGAAGAAGAGGAGCCGCTGTCCGGCGCGCTGCATCAGCAGGTCCGGGAGAGCGGGGCTCAGCCGCAGCGGCGAGGCGTCGATGTTCCGGGTCACCACGGGCAGGGTGCGGGTCCGGCGTACGGCGATCGCCAGTGCCTGGCACGCGAAATGCAGGGCGTAGCAGAGCAGCAGACCGCAGACGAGAGCCAGGTACCTGGTCTCGTAGTCCTGGTCCTCGACGCGGATCAGGGCGGCCACCAGCAGGAAGTCCCGGACGACTTGACGCACGAACACGGTCGCGTGCAGCTTCCCGAGAGCGCTGGCCGTGTTCCGCTGCCACCGGTGCAGGGCGGCGTCCGCCGCAAGCCCGACAACGGTGGCGGCCACGAGCAGGGGAACGCTGGGAAGAAGAGCAGCTACTGCCTGTACGGCGAACGACAGGGCGAGCACCGTGGGGAGAAGAAGGCGTGCCGCTGCGGTGCGCAACCGACCGGCCCGAGGCGATGCTGACATTCGTGGGCTCCAACAACTCGAACATCCCCGGGCACGGACTCGCTGCCCGGCGAGATCGGAGGGGCGGAGTCGGGTGCGCAGGGATGTTCTCTTGACGTTCTCTTAAGAAAGGGTGGTCGGACCTTACCTTCTGGAGGCTGGGATTCCATACGGGGTACATACAAACGTCACCTGCGACCTTTCGTCCTCCGCTTTGCGGGGGGACGGAGGGTGCGAAACGGGCGGTTCGCCGGTCGTCCCGAAGCCGGCCGCGTCGGCCTCGGGGGCACGTCGGCCGTCCGTCGCGGACCCCGGTGCACACTGATCCCATGTCATCGCGTCGCAGGAACTGCCCGGAGTGCCGCCGGGAGATCGCCGTCGTCGCGGGACGGTTCGCTCGGCACGATCCGCCCGGCGTGCGGGGGAGCGGGGAACTGGTCTCGTGCCCCGGTTCGCGCCGCCAGGCGCAGCTCGGAGCCGCCCAGCCCGCGCTGGACGGTTACGTCGTCCCGGAATTCCCCGGCCAGCTCCCGCTGTTCTGAACCGCCCCGAGCGGCCTCCGGTCTCTCGCGGCGGCAGCCCCCGGCTCTCCCAAGAGGCAGCCTCTAGTTCCCCGCCACCGACTTCACTGCTACGGAGACCGGGGTCGAGCCGCTGACCGCCTCCAGGGTCAGACCGGCGGTGGCCGGGGTGTCGACCAGTTCGGCGAGGACCGCGGCGACGTCGTCGCGGGGGATCATGCCGCGGCCGGTGGAGGCCTCCAGGCGCACGAGGCCGGTCCCGGCGTCGTCGATCAGGCTGCCGGGACGCACGATCGTCCAGTCCAGGCCCGTACGGCCGCGCACGTACTCGTCGGCCTCGCCCTTGGCGCGCAGATAGGCGTCGAAGATGTCGTCGCCCGGGTGGGCCGGGTCCGCGCCCATGGAGGAGACGACCACGTGCCGGCGTACGCCCGCGCGCTCCGCGGCGTCCGCGAACAGGATCGCGGCGCCCTTGTCCACCGTCTGCTTGCGGTCGACCCCGCTGCCCGGTCCCGCGCCCGCCGCGAAGACGGCCGCGTCCGCGCCCTGCAGGTGCGCGGCGACCTCCTCCACCGACGCCGACTCCAGATCGCACAGGACCGGCTCGGCGCCGGCCGCCCGCAGATCGTCGCCCTGCTCGGCGCGGCGGATGATCCCCGCGACCTCGTCCCCTCGCGCGGAGAGCAGCCGCTCCAGCCGCAGCGCGATCTGACCATGACCACCAGCGATGACAATGCGCATGTTTCCGACCGTACGCCCGGATGACCGCGTTCGCCGCACAACCCTGTGGACGACTCATGAGTCACCTGGGTGATCACTGTGGACGTACAGGCGATTGCCCGCGAGAACGCCTGAAGAGCGGGTGAAACCGAGTGAACACCAGAGCGAAGCAACGCCGTACGGGTCCGTACGGCGTCGTATGAGGAGACCATCATCACCGCCATACGCAACACCGTCACCGCGGTCGGCTGCACCACTGTCCTCCTGGCCGGGGCGGCCGCCTGCGGAACGGTCCAGAACCTCACGGCCGGCCAGAAGGTGGACCACGCCGTCGACCGGCTCGGCGAACAGAAGTCCCTCGCCTTCCAGTTGGACCTCGACGCCGATGCCGACACGATCGGCGCACTGGCGGGCGGAGCCGGTCCCGACGAGTCCCTTCCGCCGGAGTTCGCGAAGGTCGTCAGCGGGCTGCGCGTCGACGTCTCCGTCAAGTCCAGGAAGCCGCTGGCGGATTCGGGCCAGAAGGACCTCGTCGGGACGAGCATGAAGATCACGGGGACCGGCGGCGTTCTGGCCGAGTACCGGATCATCGGCGACTTCACTTACTACCGCGCCGACATGAAGGCCTTCGGTGAGGCGATGGGCGTTCCCATGCCGTCGGCCGACGAGCTCCCCCCGAGCGCGAAGGAGATGAAGCAGGTCCTCGAAGGCGACTGGGTGAAGATCGACACCAAGGAGCTGGAGGGTTCGCGCAAGGCGGTCGGCGGTGCCTCGAAGGGGGCCGGTGACCTCGACGCCAAGACCCAGAAGAAGGTTCTCGACGCCGTACGGGATGTCGTCGGCCGCGAGGTCACCTTCCGGACGAGGGACGGCGCCGGCGGCGCCGAGCACGTCGTCGCCACGGGCAATGTCCGCCGCCTGCTCACCGGTGTCTTCGACAAGCTCCGTCCGCTGCGGGGCGACCTTCCGGCGGGTGCGGACTTCCCCTCGGCGAAGGAGCTCAAGGACGCTCCGAACAAGAAGATCGCCGTCGACTTCACCCTGAAGAACGGCGACCTCCGGCAGATCAGGGTCGACCTGGCCGTCCTCGCCGACAATCCGAAGAAGGCCAAGCTGCCTCTTGTCCTGAAGTTCTCGAAGGCCGGCGACGTCAGCGCGCCGTCCGGAGCCACCGAGATCCCGGCAGGCAAGGTTCCCGGCGGCAGCCCGCTGGGCGGTGGCCTCCTGGGCGGCGTCGGGTTCTAGAGAGCCGCCAAACCCTCGGGGAAGCCTTCCAGGCCGCTGCGGAACCCTTCCAGGCCCGTGCGGAACCCTCCGGGCCCCCGGGGGAGGCCGTCCTGTCCGACCAAGGCAGGCTCCCCTCCCGGGGCCGGGCCGGGGTCGGGGCCGGAATCGGCGGTGCGACCGGCGGGAACACCGGCAACTCGACCGTGACCGGGTACCGCACGGACGCCCACGGCAAGCTCGCGCTCGTCGGAGGTGCGTGGAGCCCGTACGACGGTGCTCCACGCGCGCGTGGAGCCGTGAAGCACCGTCGCGCCCGGAGTCCTTACGACAGCTCTCCCCGTCCCTGCCGAGGCAGTTCCAGCCCGGACTCGGCCGCCGAGTTGCAGTACTCACGCACCGCGCTGGTCCGTGCGACCACCCGCCCGCGGTGGACCACGATCCGGCTGTACGCGAGGGACAGCGCCCCCGCGAGCCGGTCTCCTCGGACAGCGAGCAACTCGGCCGGGAATCCCGCCTCCACGCGTACCTCGGGCAGCCCCAGAGCCGCTCGGGCGCCACAACTCACCATGTCGTACGCGTCCTCGGGACGCAGGCCCCATCGTGAGGCCAGCAAGTAGGCGGCCTCCAGCGGGTCCCCGCGCCCCACCGGGTTGGACACGTCGCGCAGGGCACCACTGCCCGCCACCACCCGTACGCCGGCCGCCCGCAGCAGCCGTACGGGGGCGGTGCCGCGCCGGTCGGCCGAGCCGCAGCCACCCTGCGGCAGACACACCACCGTCACTCCGGCCGCGGCGAGTTGGTCCGCGGCGCGGGAGGCCACCTCGGTGGGCAGCCGGCCGAGCCCACCACACGGGCCGAGCGTCACCCCGGGCCGCAGCCCGCCCGCCACCGCGGCGAGCCGGGCGAGCCGGGCTGGATCGGAGGCGTCCGTGTGCAGGTCGACCGGACAGCCGTGCTCGGAGGCGATCTCCAGGACCGCCTCCACGTATCCCGTCGGATCGGGGTCGGCGTCCGGGCAGCCGCCCACCACGGAAGCGCCCATCTTCAGGGCGTCCCGCAGCATCGCGAGCCCGTCGACGCCGGCCGCCCCGGTCAGTACCCGTGGCATGGCCACCGTCGTCAGTTCGGCGAGCCCCCGCAACGACCGGCGGACCTGGAGCACCGCGGCCAGCGCGTCCAGCCCCTGCACGTCGCCGACGCGCACATGGGACCGCAACGCCGTGGCGCCGTGCCCGAGTTGCAGCAGAGCCGCCTCGGTGGCCCGGCGCTGGATCTCCTGGTCGTCGTAGGTGAGCGGGCCGTCGCCGTCGGCGGTCAGGGCCGTGTCGCAGTGCGCGTGGGCCTCGGCGGGGGCCGGCAACAGCAGGTAACCGTCGAGGTCCACCCTGGCGGCGAGAACCCCCGAGGCACCCGCCGCCAGGCTTCCGGCGGTACCGACCGCTTCGATCCGCCCGCCGCCCAGTCGTACGTCCACGGTCCGGCCGTCGGTGAGCCGCGCCCCGCACAGCAGGAGAGCGGCCGTGTCGGTCCGTCCCGACGAGGAGTGGGGCGGCTGCTGCTGACTGTCGGGCATCGCGCTCCTGGGGCTCGGGGGCGGCTGCGGGAGGGACGACTGCGGAGCGTGGGGACACAAGATCACGCAGCGTGGGTCGAGCCTAGGGCGGCGACCCGTCGACGTCGGGGAGGAGCGCAATAGTCGTACCGGTGTGGTCCGCGGGCGGGCGGGGGCCGTCGGCCACTCACAGACACGGCCGCCGACTCGCCCGCGGTCGGCCGGCCGCGGCCCGTCACCCCGTGTGATCCAGGAGGTCCGAGGGGCCTGTGAGGGGCCTGGGAACGCCCGGGGAAAGGCCTGGGGTCAGGCCGGGGCGGGTGCCGCGAAACGGATTTGGGCGATCGGTGGCGGACCGTGTAATGTCTTCATCGCTCGCCCCAATAGCTCAGTCGGTAGAGCGTCTCCATGGTAAGGAGAAGGTCTACGGTTCGATTCCGTATTGGGGCTCTGGTGTGAGAGGTTCCCGTCGCAAGACGGGGCCGATCGCATCTCAGCGGTGTAGCTCAGTCGGTAGAGCAAGCGGCTCATAATCGCTGTGTCACCGGTTCAAGTCCGGTCACCGCTACTGACAGTAGCCGATTGCGGGGTCGGTCCTTCGATCGGCTACTCTTCTATGCGTTAATGTCCCATCCGTTCGTCAAGGAGCACTCCTGTGGCTGCCACCGACGTCCGCCCCAAGATCACGCTGGCCTGCGTGGAGTGCAAGGAGCGGAACTACATCACCAAGAAGAACCGGCGTAACGACCCGGACCGACTGGAGATGAAGAAGCACTGCCCGCGTTGCAACGCGCACACCGCGCACCGCGAAACGCGATAGTAGTTTTCAGGCTCGTACACGAGGCCGTCCCCTTCACGGGGGGCGGCCTCGCGTCGTTGTGGAACCGATGTCCGGCGCGGGCCAGGCGTCATGCGTGGACCCCGTGACGTAGAGCGAAGATAGGCCGTCCGGCTAAGAAGGTCGCTCCAGCTGTGACAACCAGTGCGACGACAACCAGGAGGTGCCGAGCCCATGGCGCTCGACCAGTCCTTCGTAGGGCGGTCCTACCCGCCCACCGACCCCTATGAGGTCGGCCGGGAGAAGATCCGCGAGTTCGCGGAGGCCGTGGGGGACAGCAACCCTGCGTACACGGACCCCGAGGCCGCACGTGCTCTCGGTCACCCCGACGTGATCGCCCCGCCCACCTTTGTGTTCGCCATCACGTTCAAGGCCGCCGGCCAGGTCGTCCAGGACCCGCAACTGGGCCTCGACTACAGCCGGGTCGTGCACGGCGACCAGAAGTTCGCCTACACGCGCCCGGTACGCGCGGGCGACCGGCTCACGGTCACCTCGACCATCGAGTCGATCAAGTCCCTGGCGGGCAACGACATCCTGGACATCCGTGGCGAGGTCCACGACGAGGCGGGTGAGCACGTCGTGACGGCCGTCACGAAGCTCGTGTCCCGCGCGGCGGAGGTGGCCTGACATGGCGGCGAAGATCTCTTACGCGGACGTCGAGGTCGGCACCGAGCTGCCGGCGCAGACGTTCTCCGTGACGCGTGCCACGCTCGTGCAGTACGCGGGGGCCTCCGGGGACTTCAACCCGATCCACTGGAACGAGAAGTTCGCGGTCGAGGTGGGCCTTCCCGACGTCATCGCGCACGGAATGTTCACCATGGCCGAGGCGATCCGCGTGGTGACCGACTGGGCGGGCGACCCGGGCTCCGTCGTCGAGTACAGCGTCCGCTTCACCAAGCCCGTCGTCGTCCCGAACGACGACAAGGGCGCCACGATCGAGGTCAGCGGCAAGGTCGCGGCCAAGCTCGACGACAACACCGTCCGCGTCGACCTCACGGCCACCAGCGCCGGACAGAAGGTGCTGGGGATGTCGCGGGCGGTCGTACGGCTGGCCTGAGCGGCCGTTCGCAGCACCGGTCGAGGCCTGCTTCGAGGGCTCGGGTAAGGGGCGTCCGCCCATTGCGGACGCCCCTTACCCGTCTCCGGCGGCCGACGTTCTGCACTCCTTGACTTAGTTAGTGATTGAGCACTAACTTAGTCGCATGGTCAGGATGAGCGCAGAGGAGCGGCGCGAGAGCGTCATCCGCGCGGCGATGAGCGAGTTCGCCCGGGGCGGCTACTACGGCACGTCCACCGAGGCGATCGCCAAGCGTGTGGGTGTCTCGCAGCCGTACCTCTTCCGGCTCTTCCCGGGCAAGAAGGCGATCTTCCTGGCGGCCGCCGAGCACTGCATGGAGCTCGCGCGGCGCACGATGGAGGACGCCTCCGACGGACTGGAGGGCGAGGAGGCCCTGCACTCCATGGCGAACGCCTACGTGAAGGTCATCGCGGAGCACCCGGAGCGGCTGCTCATGCAGATGCAGATGTACGTCGCGGTGGCTGCGGCCGAGGAGGCGGGCGACCACGAGCTCGGCGAAGCGGTGCGGGCCGGCTGGATGCGGCTCTGGGACACGGTGCACGTGCCGCTCGGCGCGCAGGTCGACGACACGGCGACCTTCATGGCGTACGGCATGCTCATCAACTGCCTGGTGTCGATGGGGTTCCCGCCCGAGCACCGGGTCTGGGAAGGGCTCTATCCGTCGGCGCGGGTCACGGGCCGGCTGGAGAAGTAGGGCGGCGGGAGGGCGGAGTTCCGTGCCTTTCCCTGCCCGCGAAAGTTAGTCATTAATAACTAACCAATGACCACATCATCCTCTGGGGGAGCGATGACACAGCGGACGGCACGGACACAGCAGAACGGACCGGCAGAGCAGGACCGACCGGTGGCACAGGAGGCGCCGGTGGAACTGGTGGGACCGGTCGACCCGGCCGGGGTGTCGACCGCGAAGTCGGCCGGGGCGCCGGACAAGCGGCGCGGTGGAGCCGGATGGGCCCTCGTCATCACCAGCGTCGCCGGATTCATGGCGGCCCTCGACAACCTCGTCGTCACCACCGCCCTGCCCTCCATCCGCAAGGACCTCGGGGGAGCGCTGGGCGACCTGGAATGGACCGTGAGCGCCTACACGCTCACCTTCGCCGTCCTGCTGATGTTCGGCGCGGCGCTCGGTGACCGGTTCGGCCGCCGTCGGCTCTTCCTCGTCGGTCTGAGCGTCTTCACGGGTGCCTCCGCCGCCGCGGCCATGGCGCCGGGTATCGACTCGCTGATCGCCGCCCGCGCGGTCCAGGGCGTCGGTGCGGCGATCATGATGCCGCTGACCCTGACTCTGCTGACCGCCGCGGTCCCCGTCGCCAAGCGCGGGATGGCGTACGGGATCTGGGGCGCCGTCAACGGACTCGCGGTCGCTTCCGGGCCCCTCATCGGCGGCAGCCTCACCGAACACGTCTCCTGGCACTGGATCTTCTGGCTGAACGTGCCGCTGGGTCTCGCCGTGCTCCCGCTCGCCCGGCTGCGGCTGTCCGAGTCGTTCGGCGCCGGCGCACGCCTCGACTTCCCGGGGACGCTGCTCGCCAGCGGCGGCCTCTTCGGAATCGTCTACGGTCTGGTCCGCGGGCCCGCCGACGGCTGGACCAGCCCGTTCGTCCTGACCGGCCTGTTCGCCGGCGCGGCCCTGCTCGCCGGCTTCGTCATCCACGGCACCCGGGCCAAGAACCCGATGCTCCCCATGCGGCTCTTCCGCTCCCGCGCCTTCGCCGGGATCAACGCGGCCAGCCTGCTGATGTTCCTCGGGATGTTCGGCTCGATCTTCCTGCTCAGCCAGTACATGCAGGGCGTGCTCGGCTACTCGCCGACCGAGGCGGGGCTGCGGATGCTCCCCTGGACCGGTATGCCGATGCTCGTCGCGCCCATCGCGGGCTACCTGTCGGACCGCGTCGGCGGACGCCCCGTCGTGGCCACCGGGCTCTTCCTGCAGGCCGCCGGGCTCGCGTACTACGCCTCCGTGGTCGCCGCCGACGCCTCGTACGCCTCCCAGCTGCCCGCGCTGATCATCAGCGGTATCGGGATGTCCCTCTACTTCGCCCCGGCCTCCAACCTGGTCATGTCCAGCGTCCGGCCGCAGGAGCAGGGCATCGCCTCCGGTGCCAACAACGCGCTGCGCGAGGTGGGCGGGGCGCTCGGCATCGCGGTGATGTCCTCGATCTTCTCGGCCCAGGGCGGATACGCGACCGCCCAGACCTTCATCGACGGACTGCGGCCCGCACTCGTGGTCGGTGCCTCGGTCGTCGCCCTCGCGGGTGTCGCGGCCCTGGTCATCCCGACCGCCCGGCGGGCGGCGCGCACCGAGCCGGGGGAGACCCCGGCGCACGCCCTCGAAGGCGACTCGCCCGAGTCGGACCCGTTCGACGGCGGCTCGCCCGAAGGCGGCTCTCCTCGGGCCGGCCGGCCCGTGGCCGCCTCTCCCGAGAGCGCCTCCCTCGAAACCGCCTCCCGCTGACACGGGGAGCGAGAGAGAAGGCCGCTCTCCCGATCTCCCGGTCGAACCCTCAGGAAAGACGCCTCGGTCCGGTCCCCCGGACAGGAACGGCCCCGCCCGTCGGCGGGGCCGTTCCCGTGTCCGCGGCGCACCGGTGGACGGGCGTCCCCGCCCCTTCTCGTAGTCTTGGGCCCGTGCAGGAACTCCACGATGCCCCGCTCGCCCCGCTGACCACCTTCCGGCTCGGTGGCCCGGCCGCCCGGCTGATCACCGCCACGACCGACGCCGAGGTGATCGCCGCCGTGCGCGAGGCCGACGACGCCGGTACGCCGCTGCTGCTCATCGGCGGTGGATCGAACCTGGTCATCGGCGACAAGGGCTTCGCCGGGACAGCCCTGCGCATCGCCACGAAGGGCTTCTCGCTCGACGGTACGAGGCTGGAGCTGGCCGCGGGCGAGGTGTGGACCGACGCGGTCGCCCGCACCGTCGAGGCCGGGCTCGCCGGGATCGAGTGCCTCGCCGGCATCCCCGGGTCCGCGGGCGCGACCCCGATCCAGAACGTGGGCGCGTACGGCCAGGAGGTGTCGTCGACGATCACCGAGGTGATCGCCTACGACCGGAAGACGCGCGAGACGGTCACGCTGACCAACGCCGACTGTTCCTTCTCGTACCGCCACAGCCGCTTCAAGGCCGACCCCGAGCGCCATGTGGTGCTGCGGGTGCGCTTCGAGCTGGAGGACGCGCAGGGGCTGTCGGCGCCGGTCAAGTACGCCGAGACGGCCCGCACGCTCGGTGTGGAGCCCGGCGACCGGGTTCCCCTGGGCGCCGCCCGCGAGACCGTCCTGAAGCTGCGTGCGGGCAAAGGCATGGTGCTCGACCCCGAGGACCACGACACCTGGTCCGCCGGGTCGTTCTTCACCAACCCGATCCTCACGGACGAGGCGTTCGCCGCGTTCCACGCGCGCGTGAAGGAGCGGCTCGGCGCCGACGCCGCGCCTCCGGCGTACCCGGCCGGCGAGGGCCACACCAAGACCTCCGCGGCCTGGCTGATCGACAAGTCCGGCTTCACCAAGGGCTACGGAACCGGGCCCGCCCGCATCTCCACCAAGCACACGCTGGCCCTGACCAACCGGGGCGGGGCCACCACGGAGGACCTTCTCGCACTGGCCCGGGAAGTCGTCGCCGGTGTCCACGACGCCTTCGGGGTCACCCTGGTCAACGAGCCGGTGACGGTGAACGCCGGCCTCTAGGGGGCCGCGGGGCCGTTGAAGGCGCGCCCTAGTAGGCGACGCCCACGCCCTGCTTCACGGTCGCGGGGTCGTCGATCATCGCCAGCATCGCGTGCGCCACGTCGGCGCGCGCGATGAAGCGGCCCTTGGGCGGGAAGCCGCCGACGACCGTGCGATACGAGCCGGTCAGCGGCTTGTTCTGGAGCCGGGGCGGACGGACCACGGTCCAGTCCGTGGCACTGGCCGCCAGTTCGCCCTCCATCTCCCTCAAGTCGGCGTAGACGTCCTTCAGGATGCTGGAGATCAGCCGCCGCATGGCGCGGTCGACGCGGGTGTCGTCCGCGGCGCCGGGGCCGACCGGACTCGCGCTGACCACCAGCAGCCGCCGCACCTGCTCCGCCTCCAGTGCGCCCAGCACCGTACGGGTGAGCCGGGCCGCGACCCCGGCGTCCTTGCGGCTGCGCGCGCCGAGACCGGACAGGACCGCGTCCCGGCCCGCGACGGCGGGCCGCAGTGCCTTCGGGTCGGTGAGATCCGCGCGGAACACCTCCAGACCCGCGCCCGTGACGGTGAGCCGCGCGGGATCCCGTACGACGGCCGTGACCTGGTGGCCGACGCCCAGGGCCTGGCGGACGATCTCCTGGCCGATGCCTCCGGTGGCACCGAGAACGGTGAGTTTCATGACGTGCTCCGCATGAGAGGGAGATGGGGTGGGTGAGTGTTCACTCACCTGTGCTTCTTCTAGAGTGAGTAAGTACTCACCCACCCGTCAACCCCGTGAGGATGCGCCATGGAATCCTTGGGCCCCATGCAGCAGAAATCCGCCACGGAGCCCACGCCGTCGAAGCCGGCCAGGATCCGCATCCTCGACGCGGCGCACGAGCTCATGCTCACCCTCGGCCTCTCCCGCGCCACCACCAAGGAGATCGCCAGGGCGGCCGGCTGCTCCGAGGCCGCTCTCTACAAGTACTTCGCGAGCAAGGAAGAGCTGTTCATCCGGGTCCTCCAGGAGAGGCTGCCCCGGCTGGGTCCCCTCCTGGACCGGCTGACGGCCGAGCCGGGGGAGCACTCCCTGGAGGAGAACCTCACCGCGATCGCCCGCCAGGCGGCTCTCTTCTACGAGCAGAGTTTCCCGATCGCCGCCTCCTTGTACGCGGAGACGCAGCTCAAGCGCCGCCACGACGACGCCATGCGGGCGATGGGCGCGGGCCCGCACATGCCCATCCGGGGCGTCGCCGCGTATCTGCTGGCGGAGCAGCGGGCGGGGCGCATCCAGCAGGACACCGACACCTACGCCGCCGCGTCCCTCCTCCTCGGGGCCTGCGCGCAGCGGGCGTTCGCCTACGACGCCACCCAGGAGGGCACGCCGCCGCCCCTGGACACCTTCGCCCCGGCGCTCGCCCGCACCCTGCTCGCCGGGATCGCGCCCAGGAGCGGGGCCGGCCCGACGGACCCTCAGGCCGGCTAGGGCGGGTCTAGGAGGCCAGCCAGGCGTCGACGCCGGCCAGCAGCTTCGCCCGGACGTCCTCCGGCGCGGCCGAGGCGCGGATGGACTGGCGGGCCAGCTCGGCCAGTTCCGGGTCGGTGAAGCCGTGGTGACGGCGGGCGATCTCGTACTGGGCGGCGAGCCGGGATCCGAAGAGCAGCGGGTCGTCCGCGCCGAGGGCCATCGGCACACCGGCGTCGAACAGAGTTCGCAGGGGTACATCGGCGTGCTTCTCGTAGACGCCGAGGGCGACGTTCGAGGCGGGACAGACCTCACAGGTCACCCCGCGGTCCGCGAGACGCTTCAGCAGCCGCGGGTCCTCGGCGGCCCGCACCCCGTGGCCGATCCGTGAGGCGTGCAGATCGTCCAGGCAGTCGCGGACCGAGGCGGGGCCGGTCAGCTCGCCGCCGTGCGGCGCGGACAGCAGCCCGCCCTCGCGGGCGATGGCGAAGGCCCGGTCGAAGTCCCGCGCCATGCCCCGTCGCTCGTCGTTGGAGAGCCCGAAACCGACGATCCCCCGGTCCGCGTACCGGACGGCGAGCCGGGCCAGCGTGCGGGCGTCCAGCGGGTGCTTCATCCGGTTGGCGGCCACCAGGACGCGCATCCCGAGTCCGGTCTCCCGCACGGCCGAGTCGACCGCGTCCAGGATGACCTCCAGGGCCGCGATCAGACCGCCCAGGCGCGGGGCGTACGACGTCGGGTCGACCTGGATCTCCAGCCACCCCGAGCCGTCCTTCAGGTCCTCCTCGGCGGCCTCACGCACCAGGCGCTGGATGTCCTCGGGCTCTCTCAGACACGCCCGCGCGGCGTCGTACAGGCGCTGGAAGCGGAACCAGCCGCGCTCGTCGGTCGCCCGCAGTTTCGGCGGTTCCCCGCTGGTCAGCGCGTCCGGCAGCCGTACGCCGTACTTGTCGGCCAGTTCCAGCAGGGTCGTGGACCGCATCGACCCGGTGAAGTGCAGGTGCAGATGGGCCTTCGGCAGTTCACTCACATCACGTACACGCTCCATCCGAGGATCTTGCCGTACGGGGATGTCGTGCCGGTAGCGCTTTCGCCGATCGGGGGCTTGTCCGAACGAACGAGCGGGGGCCGGCCACTCCTGAGAGTGGCCGGCCCCCGCACGCGCGCGTGGAGCCTGATCAGGTCACCGGTGCCCGGGGGCGCCGGAGGACGGGGAAGGTCAGTCCGTCGCCTCGGCCAGCAGCTTCTGGATCCGGCTGACGCCCTCGACGAGGTCCTCGTCACCGAGGGCGTACGACAGCCGCAGGTAGCCGGGGGTGCCGAAGGCCTCGCCCGGGACGACCGCGACCTCGGACTCCTCCAGGATGAGCGCGGCCAGCTCGACCGTGTCCGCGGGGCGCTTGCCGCGGATCTCCTTGCCGAGCAGTGCCTTCACCGAGGGGTACGCGTAGAAGGCGCCCTCGGGCTCGGGGCAGAGCACGCCGTCGATCTCGTTCAGCATGCGCACGATGGTCTTGCGACGGCGGTCGAAGGCCTCGCGCATCTCCGCGACGGCCGTGAGGTCGCCGGAGACGGCGGCGAGCGCGGCGACCTGGGCCACGTTCGAGACGTTGGACGTGGCGTGCGACTGCAGGTTGGTCGCGGCCTTGATGACGTCCTTCGGGCCGATGACCCAGCCCACGCGCCAGCCGGTCATCGCGTACGTCTTCGCGACGCCGTTGACGACGATGCACTTGTCGCGCAGCTCGGGCACCACCACGGGCAGGGAGTGGAACTCCGCGTCCCCGTAGACCAGGTGCTCGTAGATCTCGTCGGTCAGGACCCACAGGCCCTTCTCGGCGGCCCAGCGGCCGATCTCCTCGATCTGCTCGCGGGTGTAGACCGCGCCCGTCGGGTTGGACGGGGAGACGAAGAGCAGCACCTTGGTGTTCTCGGTGCGGGCGGCCTCCAGCTGCTCGACCGAGACGCGGTAGCCGGTGGTCTCGTCGGCGACGACGTCCACCGGGACACCGCCCGCGAGACGGATGGACTCCGGGTAGGTCGTCCAGTACGGCGCCGGGACGATGACCTCGTCGCCCGGGTCGAGGATCGCGGCGAAGGCCTCGTAGATGGCCTGCTTGCCGCCGTTGGTGACGAGGACCTGGGCGGCCTCCACCTCGTAGCCGGAGTCGCGCAGCGTCTTCGCGGCGATCGCGGCCTTCAGCTCGGGGAGCCCGCCGGCCGGCGTGTAGCGGTGGTACTTGGGGTTCGAGCAGGCCTCGATGGCGGCCTGGACGATGTAGTCCGGGGTGGGGAAGTCGGGCTCACCGGCGCCGAAACCGATCACCGGACGTCCGGCGGCCTTGAGTGCCTTGGCCTTGGCGTCCACGGCGAGGGTGGCGGACTCGGAGATCGCGCCGACTCGGGCGGAGACCCGGCGCTCGGTGGGAGGGGTTGCAGGGCTCATGGGACCCATCGTTTCAGACTGGAAACGCCCCCGGCACGCGGGTTTCACAGACTGAACAACGGCAGAACATCCGTCCGGATCCGCGCGCCCCACCAGTCGATCTTCAGCGGAGGAAGCCCGTACGGACACTTTCTGTTCGACGACCGGCTCCGGACCACGTACACTCTCACCTCGTTGGCCTTCACCGGCCGCACTCAACCGGTGCACACCGAGCACCCGGTCGGATGCGGTACGTTGGGGGAAATCAAAGGGTCGTAGCTCAATTGGTAGAGCACTGGTCTCCAAAACCAGCGGTTGGGGGTTCAAGTCCCTCCGGCCCTGCTACACACACCTTTCGCCAGGATGTGTGCGCATGTACGTACTGCAATGCACCGCCGTGCGGCTCAACCGGGCGCGGCACGGTCACGACCCGGGAATCAGGTGAGGACGAGTGACGGACGCCGTGGGCTCCATCGACATGCCTGATGCCGAGGCGCCGGAGTCCAAAAAGAAGGCCCGCAAGGGTGGTAAGCGCGCCAAGAAGGGCCCGCTGAAGCGCCTTGGCACTTTCTACCGCCAGATCATCGCGGAACTCCGCAAGGTTGTCTGGCCGACTCGCAATCAGCTGACGACTTACACCACAGTGGTGATTGTGTTCGTCGTCATCATGATCGGCCTGGTGACCGTGATTGACTATGGGCTCAACCACGCCGCCAAGTACGTCTTCGGCTGAGCCGAGAGCGAAGGGCGCCGTCACCGGCGCCCCTTTCGCGTGTTCCACCCCCATGTATCCAGGAAGAAGCAGCCACCGTGTCTGACCCGAACCTGAACGACGCCACCGAGTCGGTCGAGTCCGTTGACGACGAGCTCGAGATCGTCGAGGGAGCGGACGTCGTGGACGAGTTCGAGGCTGCCGATGCCGCCGCCGGCGAGCCCGCCGAGGACGCGGCCCTGCACGTCGAGGACGAGTCCGGTGCGGACGTCGAGGACGAGGACGAGCCCACTGAGGCGCTCGCCGACGAGACCGCCGACGAGACCGACGACGAGACCGACGACCAGGCCGACGAGGCCGAGGCCGAAGAAGTGGCCGAGCCCGTCGACCCCGTGACCGCCCTGCGCGACGAACTGCGCATGCTCCCCGGCGAGTGGTACGTCATCCACACGTACGCCGGTTACGAGAACCGCGTGAAGACCAACCTCGAACAGCGTGCCGTTTCGCTGAACGTCGAGGACTTCATCTTCCAGGCCGAGGTGCCGCAGGAAGAGGTCGCGCAGATCAAGAACGGCGAGCGCAAGACGATCAAGCAGAACAAGCTCCCGGGCTACGTCCTGGTCCGCATGGACCTGACGAACGAGTCCTGGGGTGTCGTCCGCAACACTCCCGGCGTCACCGGCTTCGTGGGCAACGCCTACGACCCGTACCCGCTGACCCTGGACGAGATCGTCAAGATGCTCGCCCCGGAGGCCGAGGAGAAGGCCGCCCGCGAGGCCGCAGAGGCCGAGGGCAGGCCCGCTCCGCAGCGCAAGGTCGAGGTCCAGGTGCTGGACTTCGAGGTCGGCGACTCGGTCACCGTCACGGACGGCCCGTTCGCCACGCTGCAGGCCACCATCAACGAGATCAACGCCGACTCGAAGAAGGTCAAGGGCCTCGTCGAGATCTTCGGCCGCGAGACTCCGGTCGAGCTTTCCTTCGACCAGATCCAGAAGAACTAGCACCTTCTGGACGTACGTCTTCCGAACAGGTCAGACGGGCTGTCACAGCCTGTCTGACCTGCTCGGTTTTTAGCCGCGCACAGATACCCGTTATCGTTGTGCGGTATGCCTCCATCCGGATCATCACCTCGGTTGAAGGCAGCCGTCCGGGGCGACTCGGACGTAGGAAGGCGAAAACGAAAGAGGACCCGGAATGCCTCCCAAGAAGAAGAAGGTCACGGGGCTTATCAAGCTCCAGATCAACGCCGGTGCGGCGAACCCGGCCCCGCCGGTCGGCCCCGCGCTCGGTCAGCACGGCGTCAACATCATGGAGTTCTGCAAGGCCTACAACGCCGCGACCGAGTCGCAGCGTGGCTGGGTCATCCCGGTGGAGATCACGGTCTACGAAGACCGCTCCTTCACCTTCGTGACCAAGACTCCGCCGGCCGCGAAGATGATCCTCAAGGCCGCGGGTGTCGAGAAGGGCTCCGGCGAGCCGCACAAGACCAAGGTCGCCAAGATCACCCAGGCGCAGGTCCGCGAGATCGCCACGACCAAGATGCCCGACCTCAACGCCAACGACCTGGACGCCGCCGCGAAGATCATCGCCGGCACCGCCCGTTCCATGGGCATCACGGTCGAGGGCTGACACCCACCTTCGTAGGAACCATGCGGCCTCGGCCGCACGTGGCAGGGCCTGCTCGGCCCGTACCACGACTCCTCAGAACACATCAGGAGCAGTAGTGAGCAAGCGCAGCAAGTCTCTCCGCGCTGCGGACGCCAAGGTCGACCGGGAGAAGCTCTACGCCCCGCTCGAGGCCGTCCGTCTCGCCAAGGAGACCTCCACGAGCAAGTTCGACGGCACCGTCGAGGTCGCCTTCCGCCTGGGTGTCGACCCGCGCAAGGCCGACCAGATGGTCCGTGGCACCGTGAACCTGCCGCACGGCACCGGCAAGACCGCCCGGGTCCTGGTCTTCGCGACCGGTGACCGTGCTGCGGCCGCGGAGGCCGCGGGCGCCGACATCGTCGGCTCCGACGAACTGATCGACGAGGTCGCGAAGGGCCGTCTGGACTTCGACGCCGTCGTCGCCACCCCGGACCTCATGGGCAAGGTCGGCCGCCTCGGCCGCGTGCTCGGTCCCCGTGGTCTCATGCCGAACCCCAAGACCGGCACCGTGACCCCCGACGTCGCCAAGGCTGTCACCGAGATCAAGGGTGGCAAGATCGAGTTCCGCGTCGACAAGCACTCGAACCTGCACTTCATCATCGGCAAGGTGTCCTTCGACGACACCAAGCTGGTGGAGAACTACGGCGCCGCGCTCGACGAGATCCTTCGTCTGAAGCCGTCGGCCGCCAAGGGTCGCTACATCAAGAAGGCCGCGATCAGCTCGACGATCGGCCCCGGCATCCTTGTCGACCCCAACCGCACCCGCAACCTCCTCGTCGAGGAGGACCCGGCCGCCGTCTGAGCCTCCAGCTCACCCCGGTGACCGCGTCGCGCACGCGTATCTGAACGGGCCCCGCAACCTTTCGAGGTGCGGGGCCCGTCCTCATGTCCGGAGGGATTTCCGGGGCGATCGTCCCGGGGCCGAATCCGGATACGGGTGTCAGTGGGCCGCGCTAGCGTGCAGTCCACAGAATTCGCATAGGGGTGGGACGAATGAACAGCACCATGGTGCGCCGCGTGACCCTCTCGATCGCGCTGACGGCGGCGCTGGCGGGGGTGACGGCCTGCAACTCCTCAGGTTCTTCCGGGAGTTCGGGCAAGAACGACAAGGCCGGCCACAAGAGCGCGACACGGGTGAGCCCCATCGCGGCGCTGCGGTCCGCCGAGAGGTCCACCGACGGGGCGGACTCCGCCCGGGTCGAGTCCACGACGACCATGGGCTCGCTGATGTCCATGAAGTCGGGTGGCGTCATGGGCTGGGGCAACGGTCTGACCGGCGACCTGACGATCACGTACACCGGCGGCACGATGGCCGACACGATGCGCAAGATGGGCAGCACCTCCATGGAGGCCCGCTATCTGCCCGACGCCTACTACGCCAGGATGGGCGACACGTTCGCCCGGCAGGCGGGCGGCAAGCACTGGCTCAGGTACGGGTACGACGACCTGGCGAAGTTCGGGGGCGGCTCCGGAGCGCTCCTGAAGGACCAGGCGCAGAACAGCTCGCCGAACCAGTCGGTGAAGCTCCTGCTGGCGTCCGGCGACGTCAGGAAGGTCGGCGAGGAGACGGTCCGCGGCGCGAGGACCACGCACTACGCGGGCACGGTGGACGTCGCCGACTTCGCGGCCCGGAGCTCTCATCTCACCGCGCGTCAACTCGCGGACATGAAGAAGCAGTTCACCACGGCCGGCATCACCACGGAGACCGTCGACATCTGGGTCGACGGCAAGGACCTGCTCGTCAAGGCGGTCTCCAAGGCCGAGATGACGGGCGGCACGATGTCCGCCACGACGTACTACAGCGACTACGGGGTGAAGGTCTCCGCCGCGGCGCCACCGGCCGGTGACACCGAGGACTTCACGGACCTCCTGAAGAAGCAGGGCGTGACGCCCGGCAGCGGCGACACGTCGACCGGTTCCGGCACGAGCTCCTAGCTCCTGAGCTCCGCGACGCCCGCGCCGGTTCCCGCCTACGCCCGCTCCGGCCCCCGTTCCGGCGCTCGCCGCCGTACTCACTCGCACCCCGGGAAACTCGGATGATCACTTGAGCCCTTTTGGATACGCTCGCGTCGCACCTGTGTATCGCTCATCTGTTCCTTGGGGGGAATCTTGAGACTTTCTGTGAACGACTCGGTGAGGCACCGGGCGGCCGGCGCGGCACTCGCGGCGCTGGTGCTCGGCGGGGGCGCGGTGGGCTGTACGAAGGGCGCTCCGGAGGAGTCACCCGCGCTCACACCCGCCGCGGCCGTGGCGAAGGCGGCGAAGAAGACCGAGGGCATCACCTCCCTGCGCTACCGGATGACCGGCAAGGTCCCCGAGCAGGGCAAGGTCGGCGGTGAGGTGGCGATGAGCATGAAGCCGCTCGCCATGAGCATGAAGATGACCAGCGGGGACCAGGCCGCCGACGGCCCGGTCGAGATCCGGCTCGTGGGCAAGGCGATGTACATAGGCGGGGGAGCCGAGGCCGCCAAGGACATGGGCGGCAAGCACTGGATCAAGTTCGACATGTCCGCGATGGGCGCGGACAAGGAGTTGAACGCCGACCAGTTGGGCGCCGGCACGGCCGACAGGAACCCGGCCGCCGAGTCCGCCTTCCTCACCGGCTCCAAGGACGTGAAGAAGATCGGGGCCGAGACCGTGGGCGGTGTGCGGACCACGCACTACAAGGGGACGGTCGCCCTCGACGACTTCCGCAAGTCCCTCAAGGGCGAGAACGGCACCACGCGCGAGGCGCGCGAGAAGAGCCTGGACCAGTACGCGAAGATGGGCGTCGACTCGCTGACGATGGACATGTGGATCGACGGAGCCGACCACACCAAGCAGTTCCGTATGCGCGGGACCGCCGACAAGGGTCCGCTCGACATGACCGTCACCTTCCTCGACTACAACAAGCCTGTGACCGTGCAGGCCCCGCCCGCCAAGGACACCGCAGACCTCGCCGAGATGATGAAGGGCCTCAAGGAGAACTGACCCGCGCGGTGCCCCCTGGGCTGCCCCCTCCGGGCGGATTTGCTTGGCGACGTCCACTTCACGTAGTCTCCTCAAGAAGCCAAAGACCGCTGGTCGTTGCCTCGTGCTCGTAAGAGGGCGTGGTGACCGAAGGATCCGCTGAAACTGCGGACGACCCGCGTAGGTGTTCGTGGATGTGTTCCCGGAGTTCGCACGCCCAGCGTGCGGAGGAATCCGGTTGAGCTACGCCCCGTGCGCCTGCGCCGGGGCGTTTCGTTTTGTCAGTCCCTTCTGAGCGGTCCTCATCACCCGGAAGGAGGCCGACGCTCTATGGCAAGGCCCGACAAGGCTGCCGCGGTAGCCGAGCTCGCGGACCAGTTCCGCAGCTCGAACGCCGCCGTGCTGACCGAGTACCGGGGTCTCACCGTGGCGCAGCTCAAGACGCTGCGCCGTTCGCTCGGTGAAGACGCCCAGTACGCCGTGGTGAAGAACACGCTGACCAAGATTGCGGCCAACGAGGCCGGGATCTCTACGCTCGACGACCTGTTCAACGGTCCGACGGCGGTCGCCTTCATCACCGGTGACCCGGTGACGTCGGCGAAGGGTCTTCGTGACTTCGCCAAGGACAACCCGAACCTCGTCATCAAGGGCGGTGTCCTTGACGGCAAGGCGCTGTCCGCCGACGAGATCAAGAAGCTTGCGGACCTCGAGTCCCGCGAGGTTCTGCTCGCCAAGCTGGCGGGTGCCTTCAAGGGCAAGCAGACGCAGACTGCTCGTCTCTTCCAGGCGCTCCCCTCGAAGTTCGTCCGCACCGCGGAGGCGCTTCGTGTCAAGCAGGCCGAGCAGGGCGGTGCCGAGTAATTCGGCTCGCGCATTGACCGCCGCCTGAGGCGACGGTCGTAGCGGGCCGAACGTACGCCCGCCTCACCAGTACATCCCGGCACCTGCCGAATTAGTGGAAGGACGCCATCATGGCGAAGCTGTCCCAGGAAGAGCTGCTCGCGCAGTTCGAGAACCTCACCCTCATCGAGCTCTCCGAGTTCGTGAAGGCCTTCGAGGAGAAGTTCGACGTCACCGCCGCCGCCGCGGTCGCCGCTGCCCCGGTCGGCCCCGCCGCCGTCGAGGCCGTCGAGGAGCAGGACGAGTTCGACGTCATCCTCACGGGTGCCGGCGAGAAGAAGATCCAGGTCATCAAGGTCGTGCGTGAGCTCACCTCGCTGGGCCTGAAGGAGGCCAAGGACCTCGTCGACGGCGCTCCGAAGCCCGTCCTCGAGAAGGTCGCCAAGGAGGCCGCCGAGAAGGCTGCCGAGTCCCTCAAGGGCGCCGGCGCCTCCGTCGAGGTCAAGTAACTCGACGAGTCCCCCGAGGACTCCTGTGAAGCTGTGACAGTCGCTCAAGTAGCGCTGTAACGCTGACGCACCGAAGAGCGATCACCCAACTGGGTGGTCGCTCTTCGGCGTTCCTGGGGGTCCCCGAAGCGGCAGCCTTGCGCTGCAGGCCGCGACGAGTATGGTGATCTTCGTTGTGCCTCCGGCCACCCTGTGACAGGCAGAGGGACGGGTTGCAAGACGGGCCGCACGTGACGATCGCGGCACTTGCTTTGGGCTTGGGGGGCCTTGACGAACGGCACGCAGCGCGCAATTCTCAGGACGCGTCGTCACAACGATCCGTATCCGAGGCATGGATCGCTGACGAAGAGGGCAGTATCGATGTGCATTGAGGGCGTGGCTTGCCGCAGGTGTTGACAACAATGAGGGTCTCCCGAAACCGGGACTGGACATCAGTGGGCCTAGTGGCTACACTGACCCTTTGCGCTGCCTGTTAGCTGCCTCCTGCCCGTCACCAGGGGCATACCCGTGTGTGAGCATCGACGGTTGGATTGACCCTGACCTGGCCTTTATTCGGCTGGATCGGGATCGGCCCGACGCTTTGTCCGACATGGGACCGGTACGCGCGTAGTGAGTCCGAGCCCTCGGAAGGACCCCCTCTTGGCCGCCTCGCGCACTGCCTCGACCGCGAATATGAACAACGGCGCCAGCACCGCCCCGCTGCGCATCTCCTTTGCAAAGATCAAGGAGCCCCTCGAGGTTCCGAACCTTCTTGCGCTGCAAACCGAGAGCTTCGACTGGCTGCTCGGCAACGACGCGTGGAAGGCTCGTGTCGAGGCGGCTCTGGACAGCGGACAGGACGTCCCCACCAAGTCCGGTCTGGAGGAGATCTTCGAGGAGATCTCCCCGATCGAGGACTTCAGCGGGTCGATGTCCCTGACGTTCCGCGACCACCGCTTCGAGCCCCCGAAGAACTCCATCGACGAGTGCAAGGACCGCGACTTCACGTACGCGGCCCCGCTCTTCGTCACCGCCGAGTTCACCAACAACGAGACCGGCGAGATCAAGTCCCAGACGGTCTTCATGGGCGACTTCCCGCTCATGACCAACAAGGGCACCTTCGTCATCAACGGCACCGAGCGTGTCGTCGTGTCGCAGCTGGTCCGCTCGCCGGGTGTCTACTTCGACTCCTCCATCGACAAGACGTCCGACAAGGACATCTTCTCCGCCAAGGTCATCCCGTCCCGGGGTGCCTGGCTGGAGATGGAGATCGACAAGCGCGACATGGTCGGTGTCCGCATCGACCGCAAGCGCAAGCAGTCCGTCACCGTTCTCCTGAAGGCTCTCGGCTGGACCACCGAGCAGATCCTCGAGGAGTTCGGCGAGTACGAGTCCATGCGCGCCACCCTGGAGAAGGACCACACCCAGGGCCAGGACGACGCGCTGCTGGACATCTACCGCAAGCTGCGTCCGGGCGAGCCGCCGACCCGTGAGGCCGCGCAGACGCTTCTGGAGAACCTCTACTTCAACCCGAAGCGCTACGACCTCGCCAAGGTCGGCCGGTACAAGGTCAACAAGAAGCTGGCCGGCACCGCCCCGCTCGACGCCGGGATCCTGACCGTCGAGGACATCATCTCGTCGATCAAGTACCTGGTGAAGCTGCACGCCGGTGAGACCGAGACCGTTGGTGACAACGGCACCTCGATCGTCGTCGAGACCGACGACATCGACCACTTCGGCAACCGTCGTCTGCGCAACGTCGGCGAGCTCATCCAGAACCAGGTCCGCACGGGTCTGGCTCGTATGGAGCGCGTCGTCCGCGAGCGCATGACGACTCAGGACGTCGAGGCGATCACGCCGCAGACCCTGATCAACATCCGGCCGGTCGTCGCCTCCATCAAGGAGTTCTTCGGCACCAGCCAGCTGTCGCAGTTCATGGACCAGAACAACCCGCTGTCGGGTCTCACCCACAAGCGCCGCCTGTCGGCTCTTGGCCCGGGTGGTCTGTCCCGTGAGCGGGCCGGCTTCGAGGTCCGTGACGTGCACCCGTCGCACTACGGCCGCATGTGCCCGATCGAGACCCCTGAAGGCCCGAACATCGGCCTGATCGGCTCGCTCGCCTCCTACGGCCGGGTCAACGCGTTCGGTTTCGTCGAGACCCCGTACCGCAGGGTCACGGGCGGCTTCGTCACCGACGAGGTCGACTACCTGACGGCCGACGAAGAGGACCGGTTCGTCATCGCGCAGGCCAACGCGCCGCTGACGGACGAGTTCCGCTTCGAGGAGTCCCGCGTCCTGGTCCGCCGTCGTGGCGGAGAGGTCGACTACGTCCCCGGTGACGACGTCGACTACATGGACGTCTCCCCGCGCCAGATGGTGTCGGTCGCGACCGCGATGATCCCGTTCCTGGAGCACGACGACGCCAACCGTGCCCTCATGGGCGCGAACATGATGCGCCAGGCCGTTCCGCTCATCAAGTCCGAGGCGCCGCTGGTCGGCACCGGCATGGAGTACCGCTGCGCGGTCGACGCCGGTGACGTCCTGAAGTCGGAGAAGGACGGTGTGGTCCAGGAGGTCTCCGCGGACTACATCACCACCGCCAACGACGACGGCACGTACACCACGTACCGCCTGCACAAGTTCTCCCGGTCGAACCAGGGCACCTCCGTCAACCAGAAGGTTGTCGTGGACGAGGGCGCCCGCGTGATCGAAGGCCAGGTCCTGGCCGACGGTCCCGCGACCGAGGACGGCGAGATGGCGCTCGGCAAGAACCTGCTCGTGGCGTTCATGCCGTGGGAGGGTCACAACTACGAGGACGCGATCATCCTGTCGCAGCGCCTCGTGCAGGACGACGTCCTCTCCTCGATCCACATCGAGGAGCACGAGGTCGACGCCCGTGACACCAAGCTCGGCCCCGAGGAGATCACCCGGGACATCCCGAACGTCTCCGAGGAGGTCCTCGCCGACCTCGACGAGCGCGGCATCATCCGTATCGGTGCCGAGGTCGTCGCCGGCGACATCCTCGTCGGCAAGGTCACGCCCAAGGGCGAGACCGAGCTGACGCCGGAGGAGCGCCTGCTGCGCGCGATCTTCGGTGAGAAGGCCCGTGAGGTCCGCGACACCTCCCTGAAGGTCCCGCACGGCGAGATCGGCAAGGTCATCGGTGTCCGCGTCTTCGACCGTGAAGAGGGCGACGAGCTGCCGCCGGGCGTGAACCAGCTGGTTCGTGTCTACGTGGCGCAGAAGCGCAAGATCACGGACGGTGACAAGCTCGCCGGCCGCCACGGCAACAAGGGTGTCATCTCGAAGATCCTGCCGATCGAGGACATGCCGTTCCTGGAGGACGGCACCCCGGTCGACATCATCCTCAACCCGCTCGGTGTCCCGTCCCGAATGAACCCGGGACAGGTCCTGGAGATCCACCTCGGCTGGCTCGCCAGCCGCGGCTGGGACGTCTCCGGTCTCGCGGACGACTGGGCCCAGCGCCTGCAGGCCATCGGTGCCGACCAGGTCGCCCCGGGCACCAACGTCGCCACCCCGGTGTTCGACGGTGCGCGTGAGGACGAGCTCGCGGGTCTCTTCGAGCACACCCTGCCCAACCGCGACGGTGACCGTCTGGTCCTCCCGTCCGGCAAGGCGAGGCTGTTCGACGGCCGCTCCGGTGAGCCGTTCCCGGACCCGGTTTCGATCGGGTACATGTACATCCTCAAGCTCCACCACCTGGTCGACGACAAGCTCCACGCCCGCTCGACCGGTCCGTACTCGATGATCACCCAGCAGCCGCTGGGTGGTAAGGCTCAGTTCGGTGGCCAGCGCTTCGGTGAGATGGAGGTGTGGGCGCTGGAGGCGTACGGCGCCGCTTACGCCCTCCAGGAGCTGCTGACGATCAAGTCCGACGACGTCACCGGCCGCGTGAAGGTCTACGAGGCCATCGTCAAGGGCGAGAACATCCCCGAGCCCGGCATCCCCGAGTCCTTCAAGGTGCTCATCAAGGAGATGCAGTCTCTCTGCCTCAACGTGGAGGTGCTGTCCAGCGACGGTATGTCCATCGAAATGCGTGACACCGACGAGGACGTCTTCCGCGCGGCGGAGGAGCTCGGCATCGACCTGTCCCGGCGCGAGCCGAGCAGCGTCGAAGAGGTCTGACGGGAGTTCGGCGGGCCTTCTGCCACCTGTGGAAAAGGTGAAGAAGGCCTGCCGGCCCCAGGACCCCCGTATCAGACCCCTAAGACTTACAACCCTGAGAGGGATTGACGCATAGTGCTCGACGTCAACTTCTTCGATGAGCTCCGGATCGGTCTGGCCACCGCTGACGACATCCGTCAGTGGAGCCACGGCGAGGTCAAGAAGCCCGAGACCATCAACTACCGCACGCTCAAGCCCGAAAAGGACGGACTCTTCTGCGAGAAGATCTTCGGTCCGACCCGGGACTGGGAGTGCTACTGCGGTAAGTACAAGCGTGTCCGCTTCAAGGGCATCATCTGTGAGCGCTGCGGCGTCGAGGTCACTCGCGCCAAGGTGCGTCGTGAGCGGATGGGCCACATCGAGCTGGCCGCTCCCGTCACCCACATCTGGTACTTCAAGGGCGTTCCGTCGCGGCTGGGCTACCTGCTCGACCTCGCCCCGAAGGACCTTGAGAAGGTCATCTACTTCGCCGCGTACATGATCACGTACGTCGACGAGGAGCGCCGCACCCGCGACCTGCCCTCGCTGGAGGCCCACGTCTCCGTCGAGCGCCAGCAGGTCGAGAACCGCCGCGACGCCGACCTCGAAGCCCGCGCCAAGAAGCTCGAGACCGACCTGGCCGAGCTGGAGGCCGAGGGCGCCAAGGCCGACGTGCGCCGCAAGGTGCGCGAGGGTGCCGAGCGTGAGATGAAGCAGCTGCGCGACCGTGCGCAGCGCGAGATCGACCGTCTCGACGAGGTGTGGACCCGCTTCAAGAACCTCAAGGTCCAGGACCTGGAGGGCGACGAGCTCCTCTACCGCGAGCTGCGTGACCGCTTCGGCACGTACTTCGACGGTTCGATGGGTGCCGCGGCGCTGCAGAAGCGCCTGGAGTCCTTCGACCTGGACGAGGAGGCCGAGCGCCTCCGCGAGATCATCCGGACCGGCAAGGGCCAGAAGAAGACCCGTGCGCTCAAGCGCCTCAAGGTCGTCTCCGCGTTCCTGCAGACCAGCAACAGCCCCAAGGGCATGGTGCTCGACTGCGTCCCGGTCATCCCGCCGGACCTTCGCCCGATGGTGCAGCTCGACGGTGGCCGCTTCGCGACCTCCGACCTGAACGACCTGTACCGCCGTGTGATCAACCGCAACAACCGCCTGAAGCGCCTTCTCGACCTCGGTGCCCCCGAGATCATCGTGAACAACGAGAAGCGCATGCTCCAGGAGGCCGTCGACGCGCTCTTCGACAACGGCCGTCGTGGCCGCCCGGTGACGGGCCCCGGCAACCGTCCGCTGAAGTCGCTGTCCGACATGCTCAAGGGCAAGCAGGGTCGATTCCGTCAGAACCTGCTCGGCAAGCGTGTGGACTACTCCGCGCGTTCCGTGATCGTCGTCGGTCCGCAGCTGAAGCTGCACCAGTGTGGTCTGCCCAAGGCCATGGCGCTGGAGCTCTTCAAGCCGTTCGTGATGAAGCGCCTGGTCGACCTGAACCACGCGCAGAACATCAAGAGCGCCAAGCGGATGGTCGAGCGCGGCCGCACGGTCGTGTACGACGTCCTCGAAGAGGTCATCGCCGAGCACCCGGTTCTGCTGAACCGTGCGCCCACGCTGCACCGCCTCGGCATCCAGGCCTTCGAGCCCCAGCTGGTCGAGGGCAAGGCCATCCAGATCCACCCGCTCGTCTGCACCGCGTTCAACGCGGACTTCGACGGTGACCAGATGGCCGTGCACCTTCCGCTCTCCGCGGAGGCGCAGGCCGAGGCCCGCATCCTGATGCTGTCCTCGAACAACATCCTCAAGCCGGCCGACGGCCGCCCGGTCACGATGCCGACCCAGGACATGGTCCTCGGTCTGTTCTTCCTGACCACCGACGGCGACCTGCGGAACGTGAAGGGCGAGGACCGCTCCTTCGCCTCCGTGGCCGAGGCGATCATGGCGTTCGACGCCAAGGAGCTCTCGCTCCAGTCGCGCGTGGACATCCGCTTCCCGGTGGGCACCATCCCGCCGCGCGGCTGGACCCCGCCGGCGCAGGAGGAGGGCGACCCGGAGTGGCAGCAGGGTGACACCTTCCGCCTGCGGACGACTCTGGGCCGCGCGCTCTTCAACGAGCTGCTGCCCGAGGACTACCCGTTCGTCGACTACGAGGTCGGCAAGAAGCAGCTCTCCGAGATCGTCAACGACCTCGCCGAGCGCTACCCCAAGGTCATCGTGGCGGCGACGCTCGACAACCTGAAGGCGGCCGGCTTCTTCTGGGCGACCCGCTCCGGCGTCACCGTGGCCATCTCCGACATCGTCGTTCCGGATGCGAAGCGCGCGATCGTCAAGGGCTACGAGGACCTGGACGAGAAGGTCCAGAAGCAGTACGAGCGCGGTCTGATCACCAAGGAAGAGCGCACGCAGGAGCTCATCGCGATCTGGACCAAGGCGACCAACGAGGTTGCCGAGGCGATGAACGCGAACTTCCCGAAGACCAACCCGGTCTCGATGATGGTGAACTCGGGCGCCCGAGGCAACATGATGCAGATGCGTCAGATCGCCGGTATGCGTGGTCTGGTGTCCAACGCCAAGAACGAGACGATCCCGCGTCCCATCAAGGCGTCCTTCCGTGAAGGTCTGTCCGTGCTGGAGTACTTCATCTCCACCCACGGTGCCCGTAAGGGTCTGGCCGACACCGCCCTGCGTACCGCCGACTCGGGTTACCTCACCCGTCGTCTGGTCGACGTCTCGCAGGACGTCATCATCCGCGAGGAGGACTGCGGCACCGACCGTGGTCTGCGTCTGGCCATCGCCCAGCGCGGCGAGGACGGCGTGCTGCGCAAGACGGAGAACGTCGAGACCAGCGTGTACGCACGTGCGCTGGCCGAGGACATCACCGTCGACGGCAAGGTGCTGGCCCCGGCCAACACCGACCTCGGCGACGTCCTCATCGACGAGCTCGTCAAGCACGGCATCGAGGAGGTCAAGACCCGTTCGGTCCTGACCTGTGAGTCCGCCGTCGGCACCTGCGCCATGTGCTACGGCCGCTCGCTGGCCACCGGCAAGCTGGTCGACATCGGTGAGGCGGTCGGCATCATCGCCGCCCAGTCCATCGGTGAGCCCGGTACCCAGCTGACGATGCGTACCTTCCACACCGGTGGTGTGGCCGGTGACGACATCACCCAGGGTCTGCCCCGTGTCGTCGAGCTCTTCGAGGCTCGTACGCCGAAGGGTGTCGCCCCGATCTCCGAGGCCTCCGGCCGCGTGCGGATCGAGGAGACCGAGAAGACCAAGAAGCTCGTGGTCACCCCGGACGACGGCAGCGAGGAGACGGCGTTCCCGATCTCCAAGCGTGCCCGGGTCCTGGTGTCCGAGGGCGAGCACGTCGAGGTGGGCCAGAAGCTCACCGTGGGTGCCACCAACCCGCACGACGTGCTGCGCATCCTGGGTCAGCGTGCCGTCCAGGTCCACCTGGTCGGCGAGGTCCAGAAGGTCTACAACTCGCAGGGTGTGTCGATCCACGACAAGCACATCGAGATCATCATCCGGCAGATGCTGCGCCGTGTGACGATCATCGAGTCGGGCGACGCGGAGCTGCTGCCCGGCGAGCTGGTCGAGCGTTCGAAGTTCGAGACCGAGAACCGTCGTGTGGTCCAGGAAGGCGGCCACCCGGCCTCCGGCCGTCCGCAGCTGATGGGTATCACCAAGGCCTCGCTGGCGACCGAGTCGTGGCTGTCGGCGGCGTCCTTCCAGGAGACGACCAGGGTTCTGACGGACGCGGCGATCAACGCCAAGTCCGACTCCCTGATCGGCCTCAAGGAGAACGTCATCATCGGTAAGCTCATCCCGGCCGGTACGGGTCTGTCCCGCTACCGCAACATCCGGGTCGAGCCGACCGAGGAAGCCAAGGCCGCGATGTACTCGGCCGTCGGCTACGACGACATCGACTACTCGCCGTTCGGCACCGGCTCCGGCCAGGCCGTCCCGCTGGAGGACTACGACTACGGTCCGTACAACCAGTAGGCAGTAGGCAGTAGGCAGTAGTACGAAGGGCGGTCATCCCCACTGGGGGTGACCGCCCTTCGGCGTTCCCGGGTCCCGGACCGCGCGGGATCTCGACCTAGCGCGGGAGCCGGAGGTACGGCTCCAGGGCGCGCAGTCGCGTGTAGTTGTCGGGGTGGGTGGAGAGCAGCTTGGCGAGGCCGCCGGGCTCCTGGAGCTTCTTGCCCCGGCTGACGGCAGCGGCCTTCGCGGCGTCCTCCTCGGCCTGGAAGTGCTGCAGGACCTGGGCCATCTCGGGCGCGAAGCCGAGGGCCGCGGCCTGCTGATCGGCCCGCAGTTCGCCGAGGCGCCCCGCGTAGGCGAGGAGGTACGGCGCGATGACCAGCGGGATGGTGATGTACCAGGCGACGAGGAACCCGGTGATCACGAACATGCCCATGAAGAGGACCAGCAGCCCGGTCGCGGCCGCCGAGAAGACCCCGGCGACGGCGAGCGCGACCCTGGCCATCCCGCGGGTGAACGCCCAGGCGAGCCGGCCGGGCAGCGAGTACCAGTAGCCGAGGAGACCGGCCCAGGCGTGACCCCCGGTGTGGTGGCCGAGCTCATGGGCGAGTACGGCGGCGAGGTTGCTGCTGGGAATCCGGTTGAGGGAGTAGGTGGTGACGCCGACGACATGGCCGGCGACGGCGACCGCGTTCAGGTCGTCGCTGTTCTCCACCATCAGCTCGTAGGTGTCCGCCTCGATCCCCGCCCGGGCGGTGACCTCGCGCCAGATCGGCTCCAGCCGGTTCCGCTCCTCGGCCAGCGGCGTCCGCAGCTTGAGCACGTACCGGGCGAAGCGCAGCTCGGTGGGCCGGTGGAAGACGAGCGCGCCGGAGGCCAGCCAGGCGACCACGGCGAGCCAGCCCATGACCGTGCCGAGCAGCCCCAGCGCGAGGGCCGACACCACGGCGAGGCTCACGAGGGCCCCCGGGACCTGCGTCGCGAGCTGCCCGATGGCGGTGGCGTCGGCACCCCGCTGATGGCTCGCCAGATGAACGCGGGAGCCCTGGTGGCGGTAGTCGAGGTCGTCGGGCGCGACGGCGGGCCGCGGGACGAACGCCGCCGGTTGGGGCTGGGGCTGGGGCTGCGGCTGACCCGGGTACCGCGGGTCGGCCCCCGGGTACTGCGGGGGAGCCGCCGTCTGCTGGTGGGCCGCCTGCTGATGCCCCGAGGGCGACGCACCGGGGTCCGGGTACCGGGGACCCGGACTTCCGGCACCCGGGTACTGGGGCGGGTGTCCCGCCGTCCCCGGGTACTGCGGCCCCGGCCCGCCGGGGTACTGAGGGGGCTGTCCGGCCGCCCCCGGGTACTGGGGCGCGGGACCTTCCGCTCCCGGATACAGCGGTCCTGGTCCGCCGGACCCCGGCCCTCCGGGGTAGTGCGGCGCGGGGCCTCCCGATCCCGGGTACTGGGGTCCCGGCCCGCCCGGCCCCGGCCCTCCGGGGTACTGCGGTGGGGGAGCGGAGGACCCCAGGTACGGGTAGGGGGGCGGATCGGCGGCTCCCGGGTACGGGGGCTCGGGGGACGGGCCTGGGGGCTGGGACATGCGGGCTCCGTGAGTTGTCAGGCGGCCCGGGAGGGCCGGGTGTGGCTGGTGGCTGTGCGGGGACGCCGGCCGGTGAGCGGCGGCCTTCGGCGGTGGGACGGCGGGTGCCGATGGCGCCGGGCCGGGTGTGGTCACGCGGGCTCGCCCCGCGGAGCGTCCGGTGAGGGTGCGGCGGACGGTACGACGGCCCGGGTGCCGTCGGGGCCGCCCGGCACCGGAGGCACGGCGGGAGCCGGTCCGGGGGTGGCGTAGGGCGACGCGGAGGGCGCTGGTCCGTACGAGGTGGCGCCGTCGTACGGCGGCGGAGCGGTGCCGGGCCCCGTGTCCGGGCCGCCGGTGTACGGCAGCTGAGCGCCCGCGTGAGGGGGCTGCCCGGCGTACGGCACGTGACCGCCGGTGTGGGACGGCTGTCCCGCGTACGACGGAGGTCCCGCGGAGAACGGCTGACCCTCCGCGTGCGGGGGCTGCCCGGCGTACGGGGGCCGGTCGCCGGCGTACGGAGGACGGCCGGAATCGTACGGAGGCCGGTCGCCGTACGGTGTCTGTCCGGAGTACGGCGGCTCGGGTGAGGGGCCGGGGTACGGAGACTGGCCCGGATAAGGCGGCTGGGGCGGCGTCTGCGGGGCTCCGGGCGTCGCCCCGGCGGGCAGTGCCCCCTGCCCGCCGGGCGGCGCCGGAGGCGTCTGCTGCTGGATCAGCTCGTCGACGGCCCGCAGGGTCGATCGGGCCGACTCCGCCTTCTGGAAGTCCTCCAGCGTGTCCCCGGCGAGGACCTGGAGCTGGCCCCTGATGAGGGACAACTGGTCCTTCTGGATGGACCCGATGACCATCTTGGTGTCCTCGGGGTGCTGGGAGAGGTGCAGGGCCCAGGCGGCGACGCCTCCGTGCTGGAGGTGGTACTGGTAGAAGTTGATCTTCTCGGTGATCAGGCGGTGGTCCTGTTGCTGGCGCAGGATCTCCAGTTCGTGCTGCTGCCGGGCCAGCCGCAGCCGGAACTCGTGCTCGGGGTCGAGCATGTCGGACTCGTAGCGCAGGCTCCGCTGCCTTCGCCGGTGCGCGATCGCCTCGTCGTCCAGCCGCAGCCGTACGGCACAGGTCACGGCGAGCCCGATGCCCGCCGCGAAACCGCCGCTCTCCACGGCCCGCTGGACCGCGCGCTCGGCGGCCGGACTGTCCTCGATGGAGAAGGCGCGGCTCACCGGCCGCGCGAGCTGGTGCAGTTCACGGGTGAGCCGGGTCGGCACGTCCCGCTCGCCGCTCGCCACGTAGGCGACCGGGTCCGCGACCCGCCAGGTCAGATCGGCCGTGGCGCCGAAGGAGAAGGCGTCGTCGTCGCTCGGCATCTCCAGGACGAGCTGGACGGGGTGGCTGCCCATGTCCACCTCGTACACGGAGGTGTAGCGGCGGGTGGCCGCGTCCGCGCGGCTGGGCCGGTGCGGCGGGGTGTAGACGTCGTACTCGCCCTTCGCGGTGACGAAGACCAGCGCGTGGTCGATCGCGTTGACCGCGCGGCGGACGGTGTAGTCGAAGCGCGCGATCGGCCGCACGGTGAGCACCGGGTCGATCAGCGCGGTGTGCCGGTTGGCGTCCTGCTGCCACTCCGGCTGACGGCGGAACTCCGCCATGGTTCAACTCCTCGATGGATCTGGGGTGGAGGGGATCAGGAGGGGATCAGGAGGCCGAGCAGGCGGTCGGCCACCGGTGGGCGCGGGCCGTCGTCGGGGGCGCGCAGGTTGACCAGCTCGTACCTCAGGCGTTTGCGGTCGTCCGCCGTGACGACCAGCGCGGGCAGCAGCAGCTCCAGGGCCAGCGCGACGTCCGCGCGGCGCTCGGCCAGCCGCACCCAGGTGTGCAGGGCGTCCAGGGCGCCCCGGGTGTGCCCGCGGTCGCCGAGCGCGGTCCGCCACAGGGCGGCCAGGTCACGGGCCGAGTCCTGCTCGTACATGCCGGTGTCCGCGTACCACTCGACGAGCGCGCCCTCCTCGGCGTTGTCGCAGGCGCGCACGAACGCGGCCAGCGCGAGCGCCCGGAGCGAGGCCGTGTCGTGGTGGAGCAGGCGCACCAGCTCGGAGAGCATCTCGCCGCGCCGGGCACCCACCGAGAGCAGCAGGGCCGTCGAGTCGATCAGGTTGTTCACCTCGGTCTTGCTGCTGCTCCCGGCGCGGGCGCGGGCGGCGAGCGCGCTCAGCGCCGGGGCCGCGAGGTCCGGGCGCAGCGGGGCGAGCAGGCCGAAGGCGCGGATCGCGGTCCAGCGGCGGGCCCAGTGGGTGTCCGTGCACCACTGGGTGAGCAGGCGCAGGACGACGGGCGCGTCGAGGAGCTGGGCGAGCGTGAGCGTGTTCGCGGCGGTGACCCGGGAGCCGAAGGCCTTCGACACCGCCCAGCCGTCGATCAGCAGTGCCATCGCCGAGGGCAGGTCGGCGCGGGCCAGCAGGGCTGCGGCGGCGGACGCCCGGGTCCGTACGACCGGACGTCTGTCGCGGGCCAGCTCCTTCAGCCAGGAGACCAGCGCGGGGCGTGCCGACGGATGGCCCGTCCAGACCTCGCCGAGCAGCAGCCGAGGGGTGTTCTCCTTCTTGAAGGAGGCCGTGAACTGCGGCACCGAGCCCCATTCGGTGGCCTCCTCCCGGACCTCGCCACCGGCCCGTGCCCGCTCCAGCCGGGTCTCGGCGGACAGTCCGAAGACCGGGATCTCCGGCGGCTGTTCGGGATGCTGGAGCCGCTGGAAGTGCACGTACAGCCGGTCGGCGAGTTCGGCGGCGAGCACGTACGGGGCCTGGTCGAAGACGGCGAGCGAGATGAGGAACGCCTTGTCGCGCAGGGTGGCCTCGGGGTCGCTGAGCCACTCCCGGCACTGCTGCTCGACGGCCGCGTGCCCGAAGTCGGACAGGCGGGCCGCCGCCTCCTCTCCGCCGTCGTACCGGGCGACCTCCGCGGCGAACCGGGCCACCTCGGCGGGTCGGTGGGCGCCCCGCGCGAGGAAGTCGCGGACGGGGCCGAGGGCGAGCAGGCCGGCGATGTCTTCCGGTTCTTCCCGCAGGTCGGCCAGGTGGGCGGCCAGCACCACGGCCGCGTCCGGCGGTTCCCAGGCACAGGGGGTGACCCCCGGCAGGAACGGGGAGTTCTCGACGGTCACCACCAGGTACCCGTCCGTCCTCCCCAGCCGGTCGCGGGCCGCGTACAGGTGGGTGTCCCGCAGCGGGCGGTTGCGGCTCAGCGGCAGATCCCGCAGCACGTGGCCGCCGGGCGCGGTGAGCCGGCCGGCCAGGTTCGCCGGGCCGGTCTCGGCGGACAGGGCGTGCACGGCGGGAACGCCCAGGCGGTGCAGGAGCATCAGCGCGGCGGCGTAGCGGCCGGTGGAGTGGGCGCCGGCCAGGACGAGGACGCGTTCCTCGCGCAGCCGGGCCAGGGCGGCGGCGAAGGCGGGGCCCTCGGCGAACACTCCGGCGAGCGCGTCGAGCAGCGGGCCGGGGATCTCCCCGGAGACGTACGCCGCCGAGGCGGACGCCGTCCCGTGGTGGTGGATCTCCGTCTTGCCGCCCAGGAACACATCACGGGCCGAGCCGCCCGCCGACACCCCGTGCTGGGCCCCGCCGACCAGGCTGCCGCCGAAGGACGCGGCCTCGCTGAAGATGAATCCCGGAGTGTGCGCGACGAGTTCGCGCTGCGCGGCCCTGGCCTCCTGGGTCCGCTCCTCGGGCTCGTCCGGGTCGGTGCCCGTCCCGGAGTCCGGGTGCGGCCCGTCGGCCCACTGCCGCTCCGGCGGTCGTACGTCGTCGAAGGCGCCCCGTGTCGTGGGCGGCGGCACGGTCACGCGGGCTCACCCCCGTTCCTGCCCAGGTGGACGTCCCCGGTGACCTGGCCGCCGGACACCCCGTGCTGATCCCCCGCGACCAGGCTGCCGCCGAAGCTGGGGGAGCCCCCGCCGAAGTTGAAGACGACGTTCCCGGGAGCCGCGCCGGGCTCTTCGGGCGCGCCGGAGGCCCCGGCCCCCGGCGCCGGGCGCTCCCCCGAGCCGCCCGGCGCCTGGGCTTCCCCTCTTTCGCCGTGGTCGTCCGCCCCGTGCGGCACCGGGCCGTGCAGCCAGGCCCGCAGGGGGCCGTTCTTGCTGTCCACCGTCACCGGGTGGAAGCCGGTCGCCGGGATGCCCGGGTGGCCGTGCCGCACGATCCCGGCGTGCACGCTCTCCGAGACGCACAGGGCGAAGTCGTCCGGCCGCTCCCGCAGGGCCGCGCGCAGCAACCGGGCGTCGAGGAGCCGGCAGGCGTGGTTGAGGTCGGAGCCGACCCAGCCGTCGTACGCGTCGACCGCTACGTATCCGGTGGCGACGACGCCGCGCAGCCGGATCTGGGCGGAACTGGACGCTGCCCGGTTGACCGCGCGGAGCTGGGCGGGCACCTCGGTGAGCAGGGCGCGCAGCAGGGCCGTGACCGGGGCGTTGGCGTCGATCAGTTCCATCACCGAGTCGCCGCGGTCCGCCCGCAGGCGCAGCCGTTCGTCGATGCCGGCGCTCTCCAGCGCGCGGTCCGTGATGTCGTACAGCATCCTGCGCAGGTAGGCCTGCTCGACGTCGTCCCGGTCGCTGTACTTCTCGATGTCGAGCAGGAGGATCGTCCGGCTCACGGGGTCGGTCATGGTCGCCTTTCGGTGGGGGCCTCGCCTGGCAAGCAGGCTGGCGTCACCGGTGGGCCGGGTGTGAGGGCGGATGTCCCACTCAAAGTGTGACCGTGTGCACAGAAGCGATCCCCGGTCACGGGAGCCCCAGGTGTCCGGGGCGAAGGGCCCGGAGGTCCGCGACGCCCCACAAGGGGCCGGCGTTCGTCCGGGGCGGGGGTCAGCCGCGGGCGATGCGGCGCAGGACGTCCATCCGCAGGATCACCATCGTCCGCCGGCCCGTCAGTACCGCGTCCCGTTCCCGGAGTTCCTTCAGGAGGCGCTGGACCATCTCCCGCGACGCCCCCACCGAGCCCGCCAGCTCCTGCTTGCTCAGCGGGACGGAGAGTTCGATGCCCTCCTCCGTACGGCGGCCGTTCGTGCGGGCCAGGTCGAGGAGGAGGGCCGCGAAGCGCTCGCGGACGCTCATGGAGGCGAACTCCAGGCGGCGCCGGTCGGCCGCGCGCGTGCGGTCCGAGGTGAGGCCGAGGAGGGCGAGGGAGACCGCGGGGGAGCGGGCGAGGAAGCCGGTGAAGTGGTCACGTACCACCGCGACCGTGCGGACGGGTTCCAGGGCCGTCACCGTCGCGGAACGCGGCCGGCCGGTGAGCGCGGCGGACTCGCCGACGATGTCGCCGGGGCCCCGCAGCGCGAGCAGCGCCTCGTAGCCGTTGGCGGCGGACGCCGTCACCTTCGTCCAGCCGTGCGTCACGATCAGGACGTGCGAGGAGGGCTCGCTCTGGTGCAGGAGGACCATCCGGGGCGTGAAGGACAGCTCGCGCCCCAGCGACAGCAGCGCCGAGCGGTCCTCGCTCTCCAGACGTGCCAGGAACGGCACCCGGTCGTCCAGGCTCTCGTCCCCGGCCGAGGGTGCAGCCGCCATGAGTCCATCCCCCGTCCCCCGATCGGCCCCGCGGCCGACGCACAGTGACCGATGCGCAGCAACCGGTCAACGTACTCACCCTGTGTGCGCGGCGCGCTCGGAATCGGGACTTTCGCCGCCGATCCGGCAAGAAGCTGCGCAAGGCGTGAAGAGCCCCGAGAATGGACCGGGAGAAGTCCGGCGTGTCGGGCACCACGGCATTTGTTTTGACCGACGTCCGTGAGGTAGGTAAGCTCCTACCTTGTGCCTGGGGTGTGCCCTGGCTCTCGTGCGTGCCTTCAGACCGCAAGGAGAGCCGTAAGCGGCCACCGCAATCTGCGCCCTTTTCGCCTTACGGCGAGAGTCTGCAGTGTTCGACACACCCGACCGCGTGGGTCGGTGGCGTTCCAGGTTAGCTTCACCATTCGGCACACAGAAACCGGAGAAGTAGTGCCTACGATCCAGCAGCTGGTCCGGAAGGGCCGGCAGGACAAGGTCGAGAAGAACAAGACGCCCGCACTCGAGGGTTCGCCCCAGCGTCGTGGCGTCTGCACGCGTGTGTTCACGACCACCCCGAAGAAGCCGAACTCGGCCCTGCGTAAGGTCGCGCGTGTGCGTCTGACCAGCGGGATCGAGGTCACGGCTTACATTCCGGGTGAGGGACACAACCTGCAGGAGCACTCCATTGTGCTCGTGCGCGGCGGCCGTGTGAAGGACCTGCCGGGTGTTCGCTACAAGATCATCCGAGGATCGCTTGACACCCAGGGTGTCAAGAACCGCAAGCAGGCCCGCAGCCGCTACGGCGCCAAGAAGGAGAAGTAGAAAATGCCTCGTAAGGGCCCCGCCCCGAAGCGCCCGGTCATCATCGACCCGGTCTACGGTTCCCCTCTGGTGACCTCCCTCATCAACAAGGTGCTGATGAACGGCAAGCGCTCCACCGCCGAGCGCATCGTCTACGGCGCCATGGAGGGTCTGCGTGAGAAGACGGGCAACGACCCGATCATCACGCTGAAGCGCGCGCTGGAGAACATCAAGCCCACGCTCGAAGTCAAGTCCCGCCGTGTCGGTGGTGCGACGTACCAGGTTCCGATCGAGGTCAAGCCCGGTCGCGCCAACACGCTCGCGCTGCGCTGGCTCGTCGGTTACTCCCGCGCCCGTCGCGAGAAGACCATGACCGAGCGTCTGCTCAACGAGCTTCTCGACGCCTCCAACGGCCTTGGTGCCGCTGTGAAGAAGCGTGAGGACACCCACAAGATGGCCGAGTCCAACAAGGCCTTCGCGCACTACCGCTGGTAGTCGTTACCCACATCGAGACCGAGAGAAGACTGAAGCCTTATGGCTACCACTTCACTTGACCTGGCCAGGGTCCGCAACATTGGGATCATGGCTCACATCGACGCGGGCAAGACGACCACCACTGAGCGGATCCTCTTCTACACCGGCGTCAGCTACAAGATCGGTGAAGTCCACGACGGCGCCGCCACCATGGACTGGATGGAGCAGGAGCAGGAGCGTGGCATCACGATCACCTCTGCTGCCACCACCTGTCACTGGCCGCTTGAGGACAACGACTACACGATCAACATCATCGACACCCCGGGGCACGTCGACTTCACGGTCGAGGTGGAGCGTTCGCTCCGCGTCCTCGACGGTGCCGTCACGGTGTTCGACGGTGTCGCCGGTGTCGAGCCGCAGTCCGAGACGGTGTGGCGTCAGGCCGACCGTTACGGCGTGCCGCGCATCTGCTTCGTGAACAAGCTGGACCGTACCGGCGCCGAGTTCCACCGCTGCGTGGACATGATCAAGGACCGCCTCGGCGCTGTCCCGATCATCATGCAGCTCCCGATCGGTGCCGAGATGGACTTCAAGGGCGTTGTGGACCTGGTCCGCATGAAGGCGCTCGTGTGGTCCGCCGAGGCGGCCAAGGGCGAGATGTACGACGTCGTCGACATCCCGGCCACGCACGTCGAGGCCGCTGAGCTGTACCGCGGTCAGCTGGTCGAGACCGTCGCGGAGCACGACGACGAGATCATGGAGATGTTCCTGGAGGGCCAGGAGCCCACCGAGGAGCAGCTGTACGCCGCGATCCGTCGCGTCACCATCGCGTCCGGCAAGTCCAAGGACGTCACGGTCACCCCGGTGTTCTGTGGCACCGCGTTCAAGAACAAGGGCGTCCAGCCCCTGCTCGACGCGGTCGTGCGCTACCTGCCGACCCCGCTTGACGTCGAGGCCATCGAGGGCCACGACGTGAAGGACCCCGAGGTCGTCGTCAAGCGCAAGCCGTCCGTCGACGAGCCGCTGTCCGCGCTCGCGTTCAAGATCATGAGCGACCCGCACCTGGGCAAGCTCACCTTCGTCCGGGTCTACTCGGGCCGCCTGGAGACTGGCACCGCGGTGCTGAACTCCGTCAAGGGCAAGAAGGAGCGCATCGGCAAGATCTACCGCATGCACGCGAACAAGCGTGAGGAGATCGAGGCGGTGGGCGCCGGCGACATCGTCGCCGTCATGGGCCTGAAGCAGACCACCACCGGTGAGACGCTGTGTGACGACAAGAACCCGGTCATCCTGGAGTCCATGGACTTCCCGGCGCCGGTCATTCAGGTCGCCATCGAGCCCAAGTCCAAGGGTGACCAGGAGAAGCTGGGTGTAGCCATCCAGCGTCTCGCGGAGGAGGACCCCTCCTTCCACGTTCACTCGGACGAGGAGACGGGCCAGACCATCCTCGGCGGTATGGGCGAGCTGCACCTCGAGGTGCTGGTCGACCGTATGAAGCGCGAGTTCAGGGTCGAAGCCAACGTCGGCAAGCCGCAGGTCGCGTACCGCGAGACGATCCGCAAGACCGTCGAGCGTCACGACTACACCCACAAGAAGCAGACCGGTGGTACCGGTCAGTTCGCCAAGGTGCAGATCGCGATCGAGCCCATCACCGAGACCGATGGTCCGGCGTACGAGTTCGTGAACAAGGTCACCGGTGGCCGTATCCCGCGGGAGTACATCCCGTCGGTGGACGCCGGTGCGCAGGAGGCCATGCAGTTCGGCATCCTGGCCGGCTACGAGATGACGGGCGTCCGCGTCATTCTTCTCGACGGTGGCTACCACGAGGTCGACTCCTCCGAGCTCGCCTTCAAGATCGCCGGTTCGCAGGCCTTCAAGGAGGCCGCGCGCAAGGCGTCCCCCGTGCTTCTTGAGCCGATGATGGCCGTCGAGGTCACCACGCCCGAGGAGTCGATGGGTGATGTCATCGGCGACCTCAACTCCCGCCGTGGCCAGATCCAGGCCATGGAGGAGCGCAGCGGCGCTCGCGTCGTGAAGGGCCTCGTGCCCCTCTCGGAGATGTTCGGCTACGTCGGAGACCTCCGCAGCAAGACGTCGGGTCGCGCAAGCTACTCGATGCAGTTCGACTCCTACGCCGAGGTTCCCAGGAACGTCGCCGAGGAGATCATCGCGAAGGCCAAGGGCGAGTAACACACCCCGTTTGCACGCTTTAGGCTTGACACCGACCGCCGGGGCTGACCCGGGAGGGAAAACCCCGGCGGGCGGCATCCCAGCAAAGATCACCTGGCGCCGATGAGTAAGGCGTACCAGAACCACTCCGCAGGAGGACCCCAGTGGCGAAGGCAAAGTTCGAGCGGACTAAGCCGCACGTCAACATCGGCACCATCGGTCACATCGACCACGGTAAGACGACCCTCACGGCCGCCATTACCAAGGTGCTGCACGACGCGTACCCGGACCTGAACGAGGCCTCGGCCTTCGACCAGATCGACAAGGCTCCCGAAGAGCGCCAGCGCGGTATCACGATCTCGATCGCGCACGTCGAGTACCAGACGGAGGGCCGTCACTACGCCCACGTCGACTGCCCCGGTCACGCGGACTACATCAAGAACATGATCACGGGTGCGGCGCAGATGGACGGCGCCATCCTCGTCGTCGCCGCGACCGACGGCCCGATGCCGCAGACCAAGGAGCACGTGCTCCTGGCCCGCCAGGTCGGCGTTCCGTACATCGTCGTCGCCCTGAACAAGGCCGACATGGTGGACGACGAGGAGATCCTGGAGCTCGTCGAGCTCGAGGTCCGTGAGCTCCTCTCCGAGTACGAGTTCCCGGGCGACGACCTTCCGGTCGTCAAGGTCTCGGCGCTCAAGGCGCTCGAGGGCGACAAGGAGTGGGGCCAGACCGTTCTGGACCTCATGGCCGCCGTCGACGAGGCGATCCCGACCCCGCCGCGTGACACCGAGAAGCCGTTCCTCATGCCCGTCGAGGACGTCTTCACGATCACCGGTCGCGGTACGGTCGTCACCGGCCGTATCGAGCGTGGTGTCCTGAAGGTCAACGAGACCGTTGACATCATCGGCATCAAGCAGGACAAGACCACCACCACGGTCACCGGCATCGAGATGTTCCGCAAGCTGCTCGACGAGGGCCAGGCCGGTGAGAACGTCGGTCTGCTCCTCCGTGGCATCAAGCGCGAGGACGTCGAGCGCGGCCAGGTCATCATCAAGCCCGGTTCGGTCACGCCGCACACCGAGTTCGAGGCCCAGGCCTACATCCTGTCCAAGGACGAGGGTGGCCGCCACACGCCGTTCTTCAACAACTACCGTCCGCAGTTCTACTTCCGTACGACTGACGTGACCGGTGTTGTGACCCTCCCCGAGGGCACGGAGATGGTCATGCCGGGCGACAACACTGAGATGACCGTTACGCTCATCCAGCCCGTCGCCATGGAAGAGGGCCTGAAGTTCGCCATCCGTGAGGGTGGCCGGACCGTGGGCGCCGGCCAGGTCATCAAGATCAACAAGTAATTGTTGACCGCATGACCTGGTAGCTCCTTCCAGAGCTCCAGAGAGGGCCCGTACGACTTCGGTCGTACGGGCCCTTTCGTCGTGCCCGTCACTCGCCGGCGCCGATGGGGCGCGCGGCGGGGGCCGTCACTGCATGTTCTGCAGATGGGGGTGGTCGTACGACGCCGTGCACCCGTAGATCTGCAGGTCGTAGCCGCGTCCGATGGTCAACTGGGTGGCACAGGCCGGCCCGAGGAAGTGCAGACCGTCGTAGCCGGCGTCCTCGACCGGGCGCCAGCTCCCGGCGCCGCCGTCCCATTCGGCGCCGTCGATCGTGAGCAGCGGGCGTACGTCCGCGCCGCACTCGGAACAGGCCATCGGGAACGGATCGCTGAAGCTCCAGGGCGCGTGGCCCCCGAGTTTGCAGCCGGGGGCGAGGCTGAGGTCGTACTGGTAGTCCACGACGTCGATGTCCTCCCGCTCCTGCGGGTTCTGTCCCACCTCCCACTCCTCGATCCGTTCGGCCAGGTCCTCCGGCAGTTCGTGCGGGGCCGGGTACTCCGTGACCGCCTCCGGGTGCAGGACGCAGGGCGCGGGGAGGTAGTCGGCGCGGCCGATGACCGACGGTCGAGGGACGACGGCGAGGGGCTCGGTGACATCGGCGGAGGCCCGCCAGAGCAGTTGGACCGCGGGGAGGTAGTCCGGGGCGTGGTTGTAGGGACACCACAGGAGCTGGAGCAGGTCGGTACCGGCGGGACGGGGCAGTTCCGGGACGTCGGCGGCGTAGAGCTGGACCACGGGGACCAGTGGGACCGGGCCGTCCTGCGCGATGCGCGTGGAGCCGGAGTCGGAACCACGGTCGACGATCACCTGCTCGTCGGGGGTGAGCAGGTCGGTGCCCTCGGCCCGCGGCCGGGCCCAGGCCTCGGCGAGGATACGCCGGCTCAGCAGTACGTCGTCGGGGGCGACACCGCGGTGCCGGGGTCCGGCGTGATCCGGGCACGTGGGCCAGGGCTCGTCGGCGGGCCACAGCAGGGGGCCACCGATCGAACTGTCGGCGACGGCGGGCGCGCCAGGACGAGGATGCAGTCGGACCGCGGTACGGGCCAGCGGCACCAACTCGGGGAAGAGGACGGCGACTTCGAGGGGGCGGGGTGGAGTGGTGCGGGCCATGGGGTGAGGTTACGGGGGAGAGGTCGCCCACCTGCCGAAGGGGGCTTCCCGGAGGTACGGCCGCCAGGCCGGGGGCGTGCCGTTCGTCGGCCGGGCTAGCTCCTGTAGCGCGGCAGGTTCCGGGTCGAGATGGTCCACTCGGCGATGGTGACGTCCTCGCCGTAGACGAAGTCCTTGCGGGTCGCGTAACGCGGGCCCTCGGGAGTGGCGTGGATGTCGCCGAGGACGGCGCCCGTGCCGGTGCGGGGGTCGAAGACGGCGTAGACGGGGATGCCGATCAGCGGGTAGTCACGCATCTTGCCGACCCAGTCGTTGTCCGGGTTGGAACGGGAGACGACCTCGACGGCGGCGATAACGGCGCGTGGATCGATCGAGGCCTCGGTGTCCAGATCGGTCCAGGCGATCACCATGACGTCGGGGTGGCGCATGATGCCTTCGGGTTCGTTCTCCACGTCCGGGGTGCCGTTGTGGGCCAGTAGCTCGTCCGGCATGACCTTCTCCAGCCGACGGCTGATATGCGCTGCCGTGACCTCGTGCGGCCCTCCCGGCGACATCATGTCGTGGACGATCCCTTCCCTGGTGATCTCGAATTTGCCGGGGAGGGTGTCATCCATGGACTGAACGAAGCCCCTCATGGTCCGGTACAGGTGGGAGGCGCCCTGCTGCGCGTCGTCCGGGGCGATGGTCATGGCGCTCGCTCCTCGTCTGTGCCCGGGGGCAAGGATCGTCACCTTCATGCTAGGCGGCCTCCAGGGGAACGGATCGGCAGTCGCGGCAGCGGCCGGGGTCCGGGGCGCGGAAGGCGCGGTCGCAGCCGTCGCAGTTCTGGAGCGGCTGCGGCTGCGAGCGCTGTGGGTGTGATCGCGCGCTAGGTGGGGCGATGGCGGGCAGGCGCGGTGGGAGCAGTTTGGTGAGTCGGTGGGCCAGGAGGGACGCCGGGTGGTGCAGGCGTTCGCGGGGGAGCCCGCCCGTCAGGGTGAGGCGTACGGCCTCGGGGGCGGCGCCGCGTTCCAGCCAGGCGACTACGGCTGGGGCGAGACGGTGCACATCGCGTTCCGCGAGCAGCAGGCGCGGGTCCTCGCGGTGCAGGCCCGCGAGGAGGGCGGTGGCCGCGCGGTCCCGGTCCGGGTTGTCGGTGTCGGGGGTGGGGAGACGACGTGCCGGTGCCGGTGCCGGTGCCGGTGCCGGTGCCCGTCCTGGCGTGGATTGGGGTGTGGGCGCGGCCTCGGATGGGGGCGCCTGCGGGACGGGGCTCACGGTGGCGGAGTTCGGCGCGGGCGCTGGTCCTGGCTCCGGGCCGGGAGAGGGAGCCTGGACGGGGGCCGACTCATGAACCGGTCCGGGGCCGGGCGGGAGTTCGGGCACGTGCACGGGGCCGGACGCAGGCGACCGCACCGCCGGCTCGACGAGCCCGCGGGGCTGGTTGTACGACACCGTGTACGTGACGATCCGCCCGCTCGGTAGCCGCTCCCGCCTGCGGGAAAGGTAGCCGTGCGCCTCCAACTCCCGCAGGGCCGCCGCGATCCGCACCTCTCCCTCGGGCAGACGCGCGGCGAGCGACTTGATGTCCACGCGGGCGCCCTCGGCCAGCGACTGGATGTGCAGGGCGAGCCCGATCGCCGTGAGGGTCAGCTCGCGGTGCTGGGCGAGGTGGTTGCCGACCACTGTGAAACGGGCGGAATGGCGGACGTTGACGTGGGTGACACCCCGTGGAACGCGGTGCTGGGCGCACGAGGGCGCGCTAAGGTTTTGGGAACCCATCGGGAAGCTCTTTCTTCCTCGTTGGTCAGGCCCTCGATCGGGATGCCAGTCCCGGCCGGGGGCCGTCGCATGTCTGCGATTGCTGTGGTGACAGCGCGCTGGAGTGACGCCGTGATGCCCTGGGGCACTCGTACGCTGTCGCGGCGAGCATATGCCCCTCGACGGGCGCAAAATCCAGCTCAGTCAGCAATCCTCACCTTTGCGAGTGATGCGCTATCCGCAGGTGGACAGGTTGGGTTGGGAGGGTTTTTCTTCCCCCGGATTTACAAGCTTTTGATGTCGCGCGGGGCCGGGACGCCGATCACCGGGACGTTGGGATCCGCGATCCGGCGGCGGGGAGGGCGAGTTCGGCCCAGACGGTCTTGCGAGGGGCGGGTCCGGGCGTCGCGCCCCATCGTCCGGCGAGGGCCGCCACGAGGAGCAGACCACGGCCGCGTTCGGCGCCGGGGTCTGTCGCGCGGGCCCGGGGAAGCCGGTCGCCCCGCGTGTCGGTCACCTCGACACGGAGGGTGTCGCCGACGACGTACAGGGTCAGCCGGAAGTCCCGCCCCGGCACGTGCCCGTGGGTCGCCGCGTTGGCCGCGAGCTCGGCGACGATCTGATCGGCCGGGCTCAATGGGAGCTCCCAAGAACGGAGTTGCTCGACGGCGAGCAGCCGGGCCAGACGGGCGCCGCGTGGCGTGGGGGACAGCAGCACACTGAAGTTCCGGACGGGCTCGACGAGTTGTTCGCCGGAGTGGCCGGTTTCTCGGTTCATGTCACTCAGCGTGGCGAACTCTGGCTACCGTGAGCTGCGATGACGCCTGTGCGTACAGGGATTGTCCGGTCGCTGTCCTGCTCTGTCCCGGCTGTCCCGAGTGCCGTACGGGAACGGTGGGCGTTGGAGGTGGGTGGGCATGAACGGCGAGAGCGCGGACGAGCCAGGGTGGGACGTCAGCCCCGAGGACGAGATCGCTGCGGTGGTGGAGTCGACCGGCCGCCAGGTCAGGCTCTGGCGCGAGGCCGCAGGGTTGCGGGTGGTCGAGTTCGGGCGGGCGATCGGGTACGGGGAGGACCTGGTCCGCAAGGTGGAGCGCGGGGCGCGGATTCCGCGGGCGGACTTCCTGGACCGGGCGGACGAGGTCCTGAACGCCGGCGGCCGTCTCAAGGCGTTCAAGGAGGACATGGAGAAGGCCCGCTACCCGAAGAAGGTGCGCGAGCTGAAGATGCTGGAGGAGCGGGCGGTCGAGCTGCTGCTGTACAGCAACCACAACATCCATGGGTTGTTGCAGACGGCGGAGTATGCGCAGGCGCTGTTCGAGACGCGCCAGCCCACGTACCCGCCGGAAGTGGTGGAACGTGAGACCGTCGCGCGCATGAGCCGGAAGGTGATCTACGAGCGGTCGCCTGCCCCAGCGTTCAGCTTCATTCAGGAAGAGGTGACGCTTCGACGCCCGATCGGAGGGAAGATGAAGCTGCGCCGACAGCTCGAACACCTTCTGGAAGTAGGCGAGTTGAGGAGTGTCTCCCTTCAAGTCATGCCGACCGACCGAGAGGATCATGCCGGGATGCAGGGGCTGATCGAGGTACTGAAGTTCGGCGACGGTACGGCAGTCGGGCGTTCCGACGGCGCGTTCAACGGCCGCCCTGTCTCGGACCCGAAAGACCTGCGGATCCTCGAACTGCGGTATGGCATGATCCGGGCCCAAGCTCTCACCCCGAGGGAGTCGCTGGCCTTCATCGAGCAAATGTTGGGAGAGACATGACCCACGGGACCTCGGTCGAGGCAGCTTCCGAGCTGGAGTGGTTCAAGAGCAGCTACAGCAGCAGCAGCGAGGCTGGTGACTGCGTCGAAGTCGCGTTGGAGTGGTTCAAGAGCAGCTACAGCGACAGCAGCAACGGAAACGACTGCGTCGAGATAGCCCCCACCCCCACCACGATCCACCTCCGCGACTCCAAGAACCCCCAGGGCCCGCACCTCACCTTCGCTCCCACCGCATGGGCAGCCTTCCTCCCGTACGCCACGCAGGCGTGAGTCCGGAGATCAGCTCGCGGTGGTCTGCGGAGACGGATCGCGTTTTGCGGAGGGCTGGCTGGTTTCCGGGCCGCTCGGTGCCCACCGACGCGTGGGGCCGCAGTCTCGGCGAGCGCGGGGGCTTCGAGATGCACGAGGGTGCTCGGAGGTTTCTCGCCGAGTTCGGTGGGCTGGAGAGCGACGAGCGAGGACCTGGAAGAACCATGGCCCGGATGGGGTTCAGGTTCGACCCGACCGTGGCCGAGTGGGACGCCGAAGTCTTCGACGTGCTCAGCGAAGAGGCCGGCGTCGATCTCTACCCCATCGGGGAGTCCGACCGCCGCAACAGCTACCTGGGCGTCGCCCCGAACGGTGCGGTCTACATCGGCATGGACACCGTCACGCTGCTGGCGGAAACCGCGGACCGGGCGCTGGAGAAGCTCGTCGAGGGGATCCGTTAGACAAGGGCTCCAGAGGTCCGGTTGCCCTCCGTGGACGATGCGGCTCGGCTGCGACCGCGCACAGCGCGGGTCGGCTGCACGCTGAAGTGGTGTACGGGGCAGCTGATTTGGTTGCCCGGCCCGGTGAGGTCTTGATCCACGCCCTGTCCTCGTCCTCGGGTAAATTCGCTGATGCGTACGAGAGTTACTGAGGCGAACGTGACGGGGGTTGCGGCGTGGCGGGGAATCGGCCGACGGATTGGCATGTCCTGGACCTGGACAAGGACCCCACTCCCGGGGACCCGGACCGGGTGCGCCACCTGGCCAAGAACCTGCACGACTTCGCGGACGACGTCTCGGACGCGTTGCGTCTGATCAAGGGGATGGCGGCCGAGGACACCGTCCTGCAGTGGGCGGGGAAGTCGGCGAAGGCGTTCCAGGACGAGTTCTCGGCTGTGCCGAAGCAGCTCAGGAAGCTGAAGAAGTCGTACGAGATGGCGGGGGACGCGCTCGCCGACTACTGGCCGAAACTGGAGCGCGCCCAGACGCTGGCGGACAAGGCCCTCGCCAAGGGCCGCGAGGCCCAGTCCGACCTGACCTCCGCCAAGTCCCGTCTGTCGTCGGCCGATTCGTGGGTGACGAAGGCCGGCAAGGAAGCGGACAAGTACAAGGACGATCCGACCGGCAGCAAGGACACCGAGAAGCCGGACGAGGCGAAGGTGCGGGCCGCGACCCGGGACGCCCAGCACGCGAAGTCGGCGCAGACCTCGGCTCAGTCGGATGTGACGAACGCGAACAGTGCGCTGGACGCGGCGAAGAAGATGGCCGCGGACGCCCGCAAGATGCGGGAGGAGGCGGCGCGGGACGCGAAGTCGAAGATCGACGAGGCGTCGGACGCCGGTATTCACAACCGGAAGTGGTGGGAAGAGGTCGGGGACTGGTTCTCCGACAACTGGGACACCATCGTCGCGGTCTGCAAGGTCGTCGTCGCCGTGGTCGGGATCATCGCGATGATCATCGGAGGGCCGATCCTCGGCGCGATCGTGCTGGTCGCCGCCCTCGTCGTTCTCGCCGACACGCTGAACAAATACGCGAAGGGCCAGGCGTCCCTATGGGATGTGGGCTTCGCGGCGCTGGACTGCATACCCATGATGAAGGGGATCACCACCCTCGGCGGGCTGGCCAAGGGCCTGAAGGGCGGCCTTGCCGCGATGAAGGGGCTGAAGTTCGGCCTCAAAGGCATGGGGCTCGCTGTGCGCGGCCTGGGCAAGAACGCCCGCGGCATGCTCGCGGACGGTGCGAAGGGCGCCTACAACCGGCTCAAGAACGTGGTGCGCTCCAAGGGCAGTGACCCAGTGGACATGGCCACCGGCACGATGTTCCTGCCCCAGAACGACGTCACTCTGCCCGGCGCGCTCCCCTTGGCCTTCACCCGCCGGGTCGCCTCCGACTATCGCTGCGGCTGGTGGTTCGGTCCCACGTGGGCCTCCACCATCGACCAACGCCTTGAAATCGATCAGGACGGCGTCGTCTTCGTCACCGAGGACGGCCTGTTGCTGGTCTACTCCCACCCCGTGGACGTGAACAGCTCCGTCCTGCCCGAGACCGGCCCCTGCCGACCGCTGACTCTCCTGGAGGACGGCGGCTACCGCATCGATGACCCGTTGACCGGCGAAGCTCGCCACTTCACCCGCCGTGCCGACGGCATCGCCCTGCTTGCACGCATCGTCGACCGCAACCACAACACGATCAACTTCGACTACAACGAGCAGGGCACCCCGCTCGCCATTCGCCACTCCGGTGGCTATCACCTCAAGTTCGCGACGGATGCCGGGCGCCTCACTGCTCTCAGCCTGGCGGGTGCTGCCGAGGACGGCTCCGACATGGTCATCAGGACGTACGGCTATACAGACGGAGCCCTGACCACCGTCACCAACGCAACCGGGTACTCGCTCAACTTCACGTGCGACGAGCGCCTCCGCGTGACCTCATGGACAGACAGCAACCAGCGGAGCTACTCCTACAGCTACGACGACCAAGACCGGTGCGTCGCGGAGGGCGGTGAGGGCGGCCACCTCACTGTCACCCTCGACTACGACGGAACCGACCCCGCCTGGCCCGACTGCCACATCACCACCCTCACCGACGCCAAAGGCAACGACTCGCGATTCGTGGTCAATGCCGAATGCCAAGTCGTCGCCGAGATCGATGCCCTGGACGGCATGGTCCGCACCACGTACGACGCCCGCCATCACGTGGTGTCGCACACCGATGAACTCGGTCGCACCACGTATGTAGCGCGCAACGCGAACGGCCAACCCACCGAGATCACTCGCCCGGACGGCGGCAAGGCCCGGGTCATGTACAACGAACTCGCGCTTCCGGTCGAGGTGGTGAGCCCCGACGGCGAAGTCCGCCGTCACGGGTACGACGAACGGGGCAACCGCCTGTCGGTCACCGATCGGCACGGCCTCAGAACTCGCTACACGTACAGCGACGCCGGGAATCTCGCCTCGGTCACAGATCCGTTGGGCAACGTCACGACGGTCACCTGCAACGCGCTCGGACTCCCTCTCACGGTCACCGATCCACTCGGTGCGGTGACTCGTTGTGAACGAGACGCCTTTGGGAGACCCGCTGAGGTCATGGACGGTATGGGAGCCACCACCCGTCTGAAGTGGACGACCGAGGGGTATCTCGCACATCGCGTCGGCGCTGACGGAACGCAGGAGTCCTGGACCTACGACGGTGAGGGCAACCGCACCACTTACACCGACGCGGCAGGTGCCGTCTCTCGCTACGAATACACCCATTTCGACCTGCTGTCCGCGCGCATCGGTCCGGACGGGGTACGCCACGCATTCGAGTACGACACCGAACTGCGCCTCGCTCAGGTCATCAATCCGCAAGGCCTGAAATGGAGCTACACCTACGACCCTGCGGGCCGCCTGATATCCGAGACGGACTTCGACGACCGGACGTTGACCTACCGCCACGACGCGGCAGGCCAGCTCCGCTCGCGCACGAATGCTCTCGGTCAGACGATCGAGTACGAGCGGAATTCCCTCGGTCAGATCACCCGCAAGGACGTGAACGGTCACGTGACGACCTTCGTCTATGACCAGACCGGGCAACTGGCCCGGGCCGCGGGCCCCGACATAGCCGTGACGCTCCTCCGCGACGACCTCGGTCGGCTGAAGTCCGAGACCGTGGGTGCCCGCACCCTCACCTACTCGTACGACGACCTCGGCCGCCGCATCGGACGGAAAACGCCTACGGGAGCCGTTAGCAGCTGGGCGTACGACGCTGCTGGGCGGCGCACCGACTTGATCACCTCGGGCCGCACCGTTGAGTTCGGCTATGACGCGGTGGGGCGTGAACTGACGCGTCGAACCGGCGGCTTCGCCACTCTTCTGCATTCCTTCGACGTCATGGGCCGGCTCACGGCGCAGTCCGTCACGGCGGCGGACGGCCGGTCGGTGCAACGTCGGACGTACGGCTACCGCGAGGACGGTCATCTCCTCGGCATCGACGACCAGCTGGCCGGCCCCCGCAGTTTCGACCTGGACGTGACAGGCCGGGTGACCTCGGTGCACGCGAAGAACTGGACGGAGTCGTACGCCTACGACGAGGTCGGCAATCAAACAGATGCAGCATGGCCCGCCACCCACCCCAGCCACGAGGCGACAGGATCGCGTGAATACTCCGGTACGCAGGTCACACGGGCGGGGCAGGTTCGTTACGAGCACGACCGGCTGGGGCGTATCACGCTGCGCCAGAAACCCCGACTGTCCCGCAAGCCGGACACCTGGCGCTACACCTGGGACGCTGAAGACCGCCTGACGTCCGTCCTTACCCCGGACGGCACGTTGTGGCGCTATACCTACGACCCGATGGGTCGCCGCACGACCAAACTCCGCATGGCCGATGACGGTGAAACGGTTGTCGAGCGAACCGACTTCACCTGGGACGGCACCACCCTCTGCGAGCAGACCACCGCCGGTGAGGGGCTGCCGAACTCGGTCACTCTCACTTGGGACCACCAGGGTCTTCACCCGATTGCACAGACGGAACGTATCCGTGCCGCGGAGGTCCCGCAGAAGGAGATCGATTCGCGCTTCTTCGCCATCGTCACGGATCTCGTCGGTACGCCGAGCGAGCTTGTCGACGAGGAGGGCGAGGTCGCGTGGCGGACACGAAGCACCCTGTGGGGACGGACGGCCTGGTCGGCCGACTGCACGGCGTATACCCCGCTGCGCTTTCCGGGTCAGTACTTCGACGTGGAAACCGGCCTGCACTACAACTACTTCCGGCACTACGACCCCGAAACGGCACGGTACCTGTCGCCGGATCCACTCGGTCTCGAACCGGCGCCCAACCCGGTCACGTACGTGAGCACGCCGCACACTCGGTCCGACAGCCTGGGACTGGCTCCCGATTACCACGAGTTCTACAGCGTTCAGGATGCCGAGAACGCAGTTCGCCTACGAGGGGACGGCACCCCGTGGCCCGCCGCAGAGAACCGGGGCCACTACGGGGAAGGTGTCTACTCGTGGGAGTTGCGCGCAGACGCCGACCGCTACGCTGAGCGGCTTCGATCACGTGGAGCCGAAGTGGAGGTCATGCCGTTCAGGATCAGCGCGGGTGACTTCGCCAACCTCAAGAAGATAGACCTGCACGAAATCGGCGAGGATGCCGCGACTGAATTCGCGAACAAGCACAGCAGACTCTGGGGAGATGGAGCTCCACATGACTACGACTATGTGCGGGCCCCCACCGGGATGGGGCAGGCAGAGAACATCTTCAGCAAATCTGTGTTCCATCTATTGAAGTTCTAGGGTGAGAGTGATGAGCACGTTCAAATACCGCCTCGCGAGCCCGTCCGGCGGTCTGGCCGCTGAAGTGGCAGCGGAGTACGGCCCCCACATCGGTGAGGGAGACTTTTGCCTCCAGGTCAACCGCAACGTGTGGATGGTGCCGCCGAGCAGGATCAACTGGCGCGATTCGGCCTGGCTGTCCTTCGGATTGGCGGTCCATTCATACGAGTTGGCGGCACGTTACCCTGATGGGTTGATCGTGCGGGTCAGCTCGCTCACTTTTCCTCTGGCTCACTTCCGTTCGGAAGTGGCTGCACTGGCGATGGACGGCTGGGTTCGGAGCGAATTCAACCTCCCCGACCTTGGTCTGCGTGCTGTCCCCCATGCCGGGAGCGACAGCTACAGCTTCGAATGGGGCACACACGCCCAGCCCTTCGGGGACGACGTCTTTCATTGACCCGAGGCGGAACTCGCAGAGTGGTGGAAGCGCAGGCCAGTGCGTGATCCGTGGGATTGATTCATCGGCGGCTCGGAGGATTACTGCGGGTGCCGGTTTCAGGGGGAGTTGTGAAGGATCGGTATGACGTCCGGCCATGATTGGGAATCCGGCGAGGGTCTGATAGGTATCGACGACCCCGCTGAGGTGGACGCCGCGTTCGAGCGAGGTGAGGGGCATCTCGGGACCGCGGTGATCGGGCTGGCCTTCAATTGTTCGCTGGAGGAGGCGTCGCCTCGGATCATCAGGGCGACGGGGTTGCCTGACCGGGCTCAGCGCGGGTTCGCGTTCACCGCGGCCGGTGTCGCCGCCCGGCTCAACGGCGCGTTGACGCCGGAGCTGTACGCGGCGCTGCGGGCGGAAGGCCCCGGTCGCATGAGCATCGCCGTGAACGCCGTCGCCGACACCCTCGACTACGTGCCGTTCCGGGATCTGCCGCTGTGGCTCAAGTGGTGGAAGGTCGTGTCCAAGGTGCTGGACAAGCTGGAGACCTGGCGGCTGGAGTGCTCGTACGCGATCAGTGACGCACGGAAGGCCCTGCGCCGACGGCGTTGAGGGGAAGAGACGTCAGCTGGACGTCGGTTGTCGGGCCGGGCGCCAACTGCCGGCCGGCAGAGGCCTTACCGCGAAGGCCACGCCGCCGTGAGCGTGTTCACGCCCGTGTTCGCGGCGGATGTGGCGAACGCGTTCGTCGGGCGAGGGCCCGGATGCTGTCCCGGCGGTCATCCCGCCGGTGCGAACACGCTTCGTTCCACCATGTCCGTGAGGACGCGGGCGGCGGCTCGGAAGTCCTGGTCGTCGTGCAGGACGGTGACGCCGTGGTGAGCGGCCGTGGCGCAGACCAGCCAGTCGACGGTGGACAGGCTCTGGTGCTGCCCTCGTTGCGCGAGCCGGTACTGGGCGGCCTCGATCCAACGCCAGGCGTTCTTCGGGACCGTGACGTCCGGGTGCAGGTCGGCGAACATCTCCGTCATGTGGTCGAACTCGTCGAGGTTCCGGGCCGACTGCAGGAACTCCGTCCGCTGTGCGGCGCACGATCCGATGGCTCCCTCGTCGATCTCGTGTGCCCAGAGATCGTTGAGCTTGCGATCACGCTGAAGCCGCCACACGGCGGTCGAGTCGGCAAGGTAGCGGATCACGGTCAGGCGGTGTCCTTGTCCGCGTGGCCGCCGTTCAAGGGGCCCTTTTCCGCCGAGTGCCGTGCCCAGAACCCGTCCTCGTCCCACTGCTGGGCCCTCTCCAGGTGGCGCAGCCGGGCTTCGGTGCGCCGTCGGCGCTCGGCGTACTCCCGCAGCGCCAGGTTGACCATTTCCTTCTTGGTCTTGGCGTTGGACAGCTTCATCGCTTCCGCGAGGGCGTCGTCGTCGATGTCGATCTGGGTGGCGGACATGGAACACCTCCCTGAGATGTGCTTCATACAAAGGTACCCAATGCTCCATACATCGCCTCCATACATCGCCTCCATACATCGCTACCTCGAATCCGAAGGTGCCGGAGGGCGTGCGGAAGCCCGGCGGCAGTCGCCGCACCTGATCGCTCCTTCCGGACCTCGGAACGAGCGGTCGCAGCCGTCGCAGTTCCGGAGCGGGTGCCGGACGGGCGGCGGCGACACGGGGGCGCGGAACGGGGGCGGTGGCGGCAACTGGGCTGCGAGGCGGTGGGCGAGAAGGGCTGCCGGGCGGCGCAGGGGGCCCCGCGGGAGGTCCGTGGTCAGGGCATCGCGTACGGCGGTGGGGGTGAGGTCGCGTTCGAGCCAGGCGGCGACGCCGGGGGCGAGGCGGTCGGCGTCGGTGGCCGAGAGGAGGAGACGGGGGTCCTCGCGGCGGAGACCGGCGAGAAGGTCGGTGGCTGTCCGGAGGAGGGCTGGGGTGGAGTGTGTGGGCTCGGGGACCGGCGGGAGTTTCTTGGCGGCCGGGCGGTCGTCCGGGGCGGGCCGTCGTGCGGGTTTCCTGGCGGTGTCGGGGGTCGTCGCCCGGTGGCCGGGCTGGTTGCAGGAGACCGTGCGGGTGACGATCCGGCCGCCTGGGACGCGCTCGCGGACGCGGCGCAGGTAGCCGTGGGCTTCGAGCTCTCGCAGCGCGGCGGCGATACGGGTCGCGCCCTCGGGGAAGCGGGCGGCCAGGGTCTTGATGTCGACGGGGGCGCCCGCGGGGAGGGACTGGATGTGGACGCCGAGTCCGATCGCGAGTCCGGAGAGTTCCGGGTGCTGTGCGAGGTGGTTGCCGATCACCGTGAAGCGGGCGGTGTGGCGGGCGTTGTCGTGCACGACGCCGGAATGAGCGCGCCTGTGAGGGTGGTTCTTGCCCGGGATACGGGACTGGGCGCGCGGAGGCGCGCTAGGGTTTTCGGTGTCCATCGGGAAGCTTTCCTCTTCCTCGGTGGTCAGGCCCTCGCAGGGATTGCTACTCCCGGCGGGGGCCGTCGCCTTTTCTGCCGCAGGTCTGCGGTTGTGCTGTGTCGCGCCGAGCGTAGGGCAGGCAACCCCTCCCAAATCCAGTCGAGTTGGGCATATTCACTCGGGGGAGTGATGTGCGCGACGGGCGCGACAGGCCCGCCGCGACGGGCGGGAGGGGTGGGGCTTGGTGGGGGTTCTTTCTCCCCGTCGTTCTTGGAAAAGACCGCTGGTCGCACCGGAGCACGGTTCGTCATGCTCCGGTTTCTGAAGTCCCGGTTCGGCCCGGACGGTTTTACGAGGGACGGGACCGCGTTCGACGCCCCAGCGGTCGGCGAGAGCCTCGACCAGGAGGAGTCCATGCCCCGATGCAGCCTCGGTGGACGGGAGTTGGGGGGCACGGGAGGTCGTCACCGCGCGTGCCCGCCACCTCGATCCGCAGGACGCCGGCGGTGACGTGGAGGGCGAGTCGGAAGTCCCCGCCGGGAGCCGGCCGTGGGTGGCGGTGTGCGCTGCCGGTTCGGCGACGAGATGTTCAGCGGTCTCGGTGACCTCGTGCGGCGGGGTCCCCACGCACTCGTTCCTCCGGCACCCGTAAAGGCTCGGGGCGGGTGCGGGGCCCAGGCGGGACCGGTCCCGGGATCCAGGTCGTGCCGGGGTTTGACCTTCGTCACCTTAGGGGTACGATCTCCGGCTCGATTGGCCAGCCCCCCGTCCGGTATGGCAGACTAGCGGGGTTGCTCGGTCGAGTGCCGATGCTGCGCGCCTCCCGTCGGGAGGACTGGAAGCGAGTCCCACAGTACTCGTCGCCCAATCTGTCGTGAGGCAGCGCTGGGGCGGACGTACGGGAATCTTCCGGGAAGTGTCAGCGGGGTGCAGACCAGGCACCCGGTGGGTGTTCTCACCCCCGGTCCTGCGGTTGCTTTCGGGCGGAGCCGCGTCCCTCGCAGGGAAATCCGTGACGGATATCCCTGTCGCCAGGAGCGCGACACACCCGACCGCGTGGGTCGGAGGCCAGGACGCGAACCCCCGGGTACCAGAGCGTTTTAACCGAGACAAAGGACTACTGAGTAGCCATGGCGGGACAGAAGATCCGCATTCGGCTCAAGGCCTACGACCACGAGGTCATCGATTCGTCGGCGAAGAAGATCGTCGAGACGGTGACGCGCACTGGTGCGTCGGTCGCGGGCCCGGTGCCGCTGCCCACTGAGAAGAACGTGTACTGCGTCATCAAGTCGCCGCACAAGTACAAGGATTCTCGCGAGCACTTCGAGATGCGCACGCACAAGCGCCTCATCGACATCCTCGACCCCACGCCCAAGACCGTTGACTCTTTGATGCGACTCGACCTCCCGGCCGGTGTCGACATCGAGATCAAGCTCTAGGGATCGGTGATCTGAGAATGGCTAAGCAGATCAAGGGAATCCTGGGCGAGAAGCTCGGCATGACGCAGGTGTGGGACGAGAACAACCGTGTTGTTCCCGTCACCGTCGTCAAGGCCGGCCCGAACGTCGTGACCCAGGTCCGTACGAACGACATCGACGGCTACGAGTCGGTCCAGATCGCCTTCGGCGAGATCGACCCTCGCAAGGTGAACAAGCCCCTCAAGGGTCACTTCGCCAAGGCCGACGTCACTCCCCGCCGCCACCTCGTCGAGATCCGTACCGCTGACGCCAGCGAGTACACCCTCGGCCAGGAGATCACCGCTGAGGTGTTCGAGGCCGGCATCAAGGTGGACGTGACCGGCAAGAGCAAGGGCAAGGGCTTCGCCGGTGTCATGAAGCGTCACAACTTCAAGGGCCTCGGCGCCGGTCACGGTGTCCAGCGCAAGCACCGCTCCCCCGGCTCCATCGGTGGCTGTGCCACCCCGGGCCGTGTGTTCAAGGGCGTCCGCATGGCGGGCCGCATGGGCAACGAGCGGGTCACCACCCAGAACCTGACCGTTCACGCCGTTGACGCGGAGAAGGGCCTGCTCCTCATCAAGGGAGCGATCCCCGGTCCGAACGGCGGCCTCGTCCTGGTCCGTACCGCGGCCAAGGGGGCCTGAGGACATGAGCACCATTGACATTCTGTCGCCCTCCGGCGACACCGCCGGGACCGTAGAGCTCCCGGCCGAGATCTTCGATGTAGAGAAGATCAGCATCCCGCTGCTTCACCAGGTTGTCGTCGCGCAGCTGGCCGCGGCCCGTCAGGGCACGCACAAGGTCAAGCGTCGTGGCGAGGTCCGTGGTGGTGGCCGCAAGCCTTACCGCCAGAAGGGCACCGGCCGCGCCCGTCAGGGTTCGACCCGCGCGCCGCAGTTCGCCGGCGGTGGCGTCGTCCACGGCCCCACCCCGCGTGACTACTCGCAGCGGACCCCGAAGAAGATGAAGGCCGCGGCCCTGCGCCACGCCCTCACCGACCGGGCCCGCAACGCTCGCATCCACGTCATCACCGGCGTGATCGAGGGCGAGACCCCCTCCACCAAGGCCGCGAAGAGCTTCCTCGGCAAGGTCAGCGAGCGTAAGAACGTGCTCCTGGTCATCGAGCGCTCCGACGAGGCCGCGCTGCTTTCCGCGCGCAACCTGCCCCAGGTCCACATCCTGGAGCCGGGCCAGCTCAACACGTACGACGTTCTCGTCTCGGACGACGTGGTCTTCACCCAGGCCGCTTTCGAGTCCTTCGTGTCTGGCCCCCAGGCCGCTGACACCGAAGGGAGCGAAGCCTGATGGCTACGCGTCACCCGAGCATTGCCTCGAAGGCCGCCAAGGCCGCCAAGGCCGCGCGCGTCGCCAAGGCGAAGCGCCACGAGGCCGAAGGCAAGAACACCGTCGAGACCCCGCTGAGCAAGAGCTTCACGGATCCCCGTGACGTCCTCCTCAAGCCGGTCGTCTCGGAGAAGAGCTACGCGCTGCTCGACGAGGGCAAGTACACCTTCGTCGTGGACCCGCGGGCCAACAAGACCCAGATCAAGCAGGCCGTCCAGGCGGTCTTCTCGGTCAAGGTCACCGGGGTCAACACGATCAACCGTCAGGGCAAGCGCAAGCGCACCAAGACGGGCTTCGGCAAGCGTGCCGACAGCAAGCGCGCGATCGTGACCCTCGCTGAGGGCGACCGTATCGACATCTTCGGCCAGGCCTCCTAACGGAGTGCCCTGGTCCGAATATCGGACGAGGACTGAGAAATGGGAATCCGCAAGTACAAGCCGACTACGCCGGGCCGTCGTGGCTCCAGCGTCGCCGACTTCGTCGAGGTCACGCGGTCCACGCCGGAGAAGTCGCTGGTTCGCCCCCTGCACAGCAAGGGCGGCCGTAACAATTCCGGTCGTGTGACCGTTCGCCACCAGGGTGGCGGACACAAGCGCGCCTACCGAGTGATCGACTTCCGTCGTCACGACAAGGACGGCGTGCCGGCGAAGGTCGCGCACATCGAGTACGACCCCAACCGCACCGCGCGCATCGCGCTGCTTCACTACGCGGACGGCGAGAAGCGCTACATCCTCGCCCCCCGTAACCTGTCGCAGGGTGACCGCGTCGAGAACGGTCCCGGGGCCGACATCAAGCCGGGCAACAACCTGGCGCTCCGCAACATCCCGGTCGGTACCACGATCCACGCGATCGAGATCCGTCCCGGTGGCGGCGCCAAGTTCGCCCGCTCCGCCGGTGCCTCGGTGCAGCTGCTCGCGAAGGAGGGCACCATGGCCCACCTCCGCATGCCGTCCGGTGAGATCCGCCTGGTCGACCAGCGCTGCCGCGCCACGGTCGGCGAGGTCGGCAACGCCGAGCAGAGCAACATCAACTGGGGTAAGGCCGGCCGTAAGCGCTGGCTGGGCGTTCGCCCGTCCGTCCGCGGTGTGGCGATGAACCCGGTTGACCACCCGCACGGTGGTGGTGAGGGCAAGACCTCCGGTGGTCGCCACCCGGTCTCCCCGTGGGGTCAGAAGGAGGGTCGTACTCGTTCGCCGAAGAAGGCTTCGAACAAGTACATCGTCCGCCGCCGCAAGACGAACAAGAAGCGCTAGGAGCGGGTTTAGATGCCGCGCAGTCTCAAGAAGGGACCCTTCGTCGACGGACACCTTGTAAAGAAGGTGGACGTACAGAACGAAGCCGGTACCAAGAACGTCATCAAGACCTGGTCCCGTCGCTCGATGATCATCCCGGCCATGCTCGGCCACACGATCGCGGTGCACAACGGCAAGACCCACATCCCGGTGTTTGTCACCGAGTCGATGGTCGGCCACAAGCTCGGCGAGTTCTCGCCGACGCGCACCTTCCGGGGTCACGTCAAGGACGACCGGAAGTCGAAGCGCCGCTAACGCGGGGTGGAATCGACCATGACAGACACTGGAAGGACAACCATGGAAGCCAGGGCCCAGGCGCGGTACATCCGCGTTACGCCCATGAAGGCCCGCCGAGTGGTGGACCTTATCCGTGGCATGGATGCCACGGAGGCTCAGGCGGTCCTGCGTTTCGCCCCGCAGGCCGCGAGCGTGCCGGTCGGCAAGGTGCTTGACAGCGCCATTGCCAACGCCGCACACAACTACGACCACACCGACGCCGGCAGCCTCGTCATCTCCGAGGCCTACGTCGACGAGGGTCCGACCCTGAAGCGGTTCCGGCCGCGTGCCCAGGGCCGTGCCTACCGGATCCGCAAGCGGACCAGCCACATCACCGTGGTCGTCAGCAGCAAGGAAGGAACCCGGTAATGGGCCAGAAGGTTAACCCGCATGGGTTCCGGCTCGGCATCACCACGGACTTCAAGTCCCGCTGGTACGCCGACAAGCTGTACAAGGACTACGTCAAGGAAGACGTCGCCATCCGTCGGATGATGTCGTCCGGCATGGAGCGCGCCGGTATCTCGAAGGTTGAGATCGAGCGCACCCGTGACCGCGTGCGGGTGGACATCCACACCGCGCGTCCGGGCATCGTCATCGGCCGCCGTGGCGCCGAGGCCGACCGCATCCGCGGTGACCTCGAGAAGCTCACGGGCAAGCAGGTCCAGCTGAACATCCTCGAGGTCAAGAGCCCCGAGACCGATGCTCAGCTGGTTGCCCAGGCCGTTGCCGAGCAGCTGTCCTCCCGCGTCTCCTTCCGTCGCGCCATGCGTAAGAGCATGCAGGGCACGATGAAGGCCGGCGCCAAGGGCATCAAGATCCAGTGCGGTGGCCGCCTCGGCGGCGCCGAGATGTCCCGCTCGGAGTTCTACCGCGAGGGCCGTGTGCCCCTGCACACGCTCCGCGCGAACGTCGACTACGGCTTCTTCGAGGCCAAGACGACCTTCGGCCGTATCGGTGTGAAGGTCTGGATCTACAAGGGCGACGTCAAGAACATCGCCGAGGTCCGCGCCGAGAACGCCGCTGCCCGTGCGGGTAACCGCCCGGCCCGTGGCGGCGGCGCGAGCGACCGCCCGGCCCGTGGTGGTGGCCGTGGTGGCGAGCGTGGCGGCCGCGGCCGCAAGCCGCAGCAGCAGTCCGCGCCGGCTGCCGAGGCCCCCAAGGCCGAGGCTCCCGCCGCCGCTGCCGCTCCGGCTGAGAGCACCGGAACGGAGGCCTGACCGACATGCTGATCCCCCGTAGGGTCAAGCACCGCAAGCAGCACCACCCGAAGCGCCGTGGTCAGGCCAAGGGCGGTACGCAGGTTTCGTTCGGCGAGTACGGCATTCAGGCCCTCACGCCGGCGTACGTGACGAACCGCCAGATCGAGGCCGCTCGTATCGCGATGACCCGCCACATCAAGCGTGGCGGCAAGGTCTGGATCAACATCTATCCGGACCGCCCGCTCACGAAGAAGCCCGCCGAGACCCGCATGGGTTCCGGTAAGGGTTCCCCCGAGTGGTGGGTCGCGAACGTGCACCCGGGCCGGGTCATGTTCGAACTGTCCTACCCCAACGAGAAGATCGCCCGTGAGGCCCTCACTCGCGCAGCCCACAAGCTGCCGATGAAGTGCCGGATCGTCAAGCGCGAGGCAGGTGAAGCGTGATGTCGGCCGGTACCAAGGCGTCCGAGCTGCGCGAACTGGGTGACGAGGAGCTTCTCGCGAAGCTCCGCGAAGCCAAGGAAGAGCTGTTCAACCTCCGCTTCCAGGCGGCGACCGGTCAGCTCGAGAACCACGGGCGGCTCAAGGCCGTCCGCAAGGACATCGCGCGGATCTACACCCTGATGCGTGAGCGCGAGCTGGGCATCGAGACGGTGGAGAGCGCCTGATGAGCGAGAGCAACGTGACTGAGCAGAAGACCGACCGCGGTTTCCGCAAGACCCGTGAGGGTCTGGTCGTCAGCGACAAGATGGACAAGACCGTCGTCGTCGCCGTCGAGGACCGCGTGAAGCACGCGCTGTACGGCAAGGTCATCCGCCGTACCAGCAAGCTCAAGGCCCACGACGAGCAGAACGCCGCCGGCGTCGGCGACCGCGTCCTCCTGATGGAGACCCGGCCGCTGTCCTCGACGAAGCGCTGGCGCATCGTCGAGATCCTCGAGAAGGCCAAGTAATTTCCTGAGGCCCTTGGAAGAAATTCCTGGGGGCCCCTCAGGTTCGTTCCGCCAGGCTCGGGGCGGGACCGTCACAGACGGTCCCGCCCCGGGAACCGGCAGACAAACAGGAGATAGACGTGATCCAGCAGGAGTCGCGACTGCGTGTCGCCGACAACACTGGTGCGAAGGAAATCCTTTGCATCCGTGTGCTCGGTGGCTCCGGTCGCCGCTACGCGGGCATCGGTGACGTCATCGTCGCCACCGTCAAGGACGCGATCCCCGGCGGCAACGTGAAGAAGGGTGACGTCGTCAAGGCTGTCATCGTTCGCACCGTCAAGGAGCGCCGCCGTCCGGACGGCTCGTACATCCGCTTCGACGAGAACGCCGCCGTCATTCTGAAGAACGACGGCGACCCTCGTGGCACCCGTATCTTCGGCCCCGTCGGCCGTGAGCTGCGCGAGAAGAAGTTCATGAAGATCATCTCGCTCGCGCCGGAGGTGCTGTAAGCATGAAGATCAAGAAGGGCGACCTGGTTCAGGTCATCACCGGTAAGGACAAGGGCAAGCAGGGCAAGGTCATTGCCGCTTACCCGCGCGACGAGCGCGTCCTGGTCGAGGGTGTCAACCGGGTCAAGAAGCACACGAAGGCCGGACCGACCGCCAAGGGTTCGCAGGCCGGTGGCATCGTCACGACCGAGGCGCCCGTCCACGTCTCCAACGTCCAGCTGGTCGTTGAGAAGGACGGCAACAAGGTCGTCACGCGCGTCGGTTACCGCTTCGACGACGAGGGCAACAAGATCCGCGTTGCCAAGCGGACGGGTGAGGACATCTGATGGCTACCACCACGACTCCGCGTCTCAAGACGAAGTACCGCGAGGAGATCGCGGGCAAGCTGCAGGAAGAGTTCTCCTACGAGAACGTCATGCAGACCCCGGGCCTCGTCAAGATTGTGGTCAACATGGGTGTGGGCGACGCCGCCCGCGACTCCAAGCTGATGGACGGCGCGATTCGCGACCTCACCACGATCACCGGTCAGAAGCCGGCCGTCACCAAGGCCCGCAAGTCCATCGCGCAGTTCAAGCTGCGTGAGGGTCAGCCGATCGGTGCCCACGTCACGCTCCGTGGCGACCGCATGTGGGAGTTCCTGGACCGCACCCTGTCGCTCGCGCTTCCGCGCATCCGCGACTTCCGTGGTCTGTCCCCCAAGCAGTTCGACGGCCGTGGCAACTACACCTTCGGTCTCACGGAGCAGGTCATGTTCCACGAGATCGACCAGGACAAGATCGACCGCACCCGGGGTATGGACATCACCGTGGTGACCACGGCGACCAACGACGCTGAGGGCCGCGCGCTCCTTCGTCACCTCGGCTTCCCCTTCAAGGAGGCGTAAGCGAGATGGCGAAGAAGGCTCTGATTGCCAAGGCTGCTCGTAAGCCCAAGTTCGGTGTGCGTGGCTACACGCGCTGCCAGCGCTGCGGTCGTCCGCACTCCGTGTACCGCAAGTTCGGCCTGTGCCGCGTCTGCCTTCGTGAGATGGCTCACCGTGGCGAGCTGCCGGGCGTAACCAAGAGCTCCTGGTAGTCCCTGTAATTCAGGGATCCAGGACTCTCGGTAAGTAAAGGGCTCTGTCAGGTGCCCACCTCTCCATGGCTTAGGCTAGGAGGGTTGGGCGCCTGACGCCCAGACGACTTACTACGCCGTAGGTCCCCGCACCGCACCCGTCCCGCCCATGAGTGGGGAGAGGGATGGCGCATACAGGAAACCCCGGCGAGAGAGGCCGAAGGCCAATTCATGACCATGACTGATCCGATCGCGGACATGCTGACGCGTCTGCGTAACGCGAACTCGGCGTACCACGACACCGTGGGTATGCCGCACAGCAAGATCAAGTCGCACATCGCGGAGATCCTCCAGCAGGAGGGCTTCATCACGGGCTGGAAGGTCGAGGACGCCGAGGTCGGCAAGAACCTCGTTCTCGAGCTGAAGTTCGGCCCGAACCGTGAGCGCTCCATCGCGGGCATCAAGCGGATCTCCAAGCCCGGTCTCCGGGTTTACGCGAAGTCCACCTCCCTGCCCAAGGTGCTTGGCGGCCTCGGCGTGGCGATCATCTCCACGTCGCACGGTCTCCTCACCGACAAGCAGGCCGGCAAGAAGGGCGTAGGCGGAGAAGTTCTCGCCTACGTCTGGTAGCGGAAGGGAACGGAGGAAACAGCTATGTCGCGTATTGGCAAGCTCCCCATCACGGTTCCCGCCGGCGTGGACGTCACCATCGACGGCCGTACGGTTGCGGTGAAGGGTCCCAAGGGCACCCTCTCTCACACCATTGCGGCGCCGATCGATATCGCTAAGGGCGAGGACGGCGTTCTGAACGTCACCCGCCCGAACGACGAGCGTCAGAACAAGGCCCTCCACGGCCTGTCCCGCACGCTGGTGGCGAACATGATCACCGGCGTGACCACGGGTTACGTGAAGAAGCTCGAAATCAGCGGTGTCGGTTACCGCGTCCTGGCGAAGGGCTCCAACCTGGAGTTCTCGCTCGGCTACAGCCACTCGATCACGGTCGAGGCGCCCGAGGGCATCTCGTTCAAGGTCGAGAACCCGACGCACTTCTCGGTCGAGGGAATCGACAAGCAGAAGGTCGGCGAGGTTGCGGCCAACATCCGCAAGCTGCGCAAGCCCGACCCGTACAAGGCCAAGGGCGTCAAGTACGAGGGCGAAGTCGTCCGGCGCAAGGTCGGAAAGGCGGGTAAGTAAGCCATGGCATACGGTGTCAAGATTGCTAAGGGCGACGCTTACAAGCGTGCTGCCATCAAGCGTCGTCACATCCGGATCCGTAAGCACATCTCGGGTACGGCTGAGCGTCCGCGCCTGGTCGTGACGCGCTCCAACCGTCACATCGTGGCCCAGGTCATCGACGACGTTAAGGGTCACACCCTCGCGTCGGCGTCGACCCTGGACACCACGATCCGCGGTGGCGAGGCCGACAAGTCGGCTCAGGCGAAGTCGGTCGGCGCCCTGGTCGCCGAGCGCGCCAAGGCCGCCGGTGTCGAGGCTGTCGTATTCGACCGTGGTGGCAACCAGTACGCCGGGCGCATCGCCGCCCTGGCGGACGCCGCCCGCGAAGCCGGACTCAAGTTCTGAGTCGCCCGTCGCGCTAGCGACTTGATTGTCGCTGCGTAGCTAGCGGAAAAAGAGAGAGGTAATCCAATGGCTGGACCCCAGCGCCGTGGAAGCGGTGCCGGTGGCGGCGAGCGGCGGGACCGGAAGGGCCGTGACGGCGGCGCTGCTGCCGCCGAGAAGACCGCGTACGTTGAGCGCGTTGTCGCGATCAACCGCGTCGCCAAGGTTGTGAAGGGTGGTCGTCGCTTCAGCTTCACCGCGCTTGTCGTGGTAGGCGATGGTGACGGCACCGTCGGTGTCGGTTACGGCAAGGCCAAGGAGGTGCCGGCCGCGATCGCCAAGGGTGTTGAAGAGGCCAAGAAGCACTTCTTCAAGGTCCCCCGTATCCAGGGCACCATCCCGCACCCGATCACGGGCGAGAAGGCCGCGGGCGTCGTCCTGCTCAAGCCTGCCTCCCCCGGTACCGGCGTTATCGCCGGTGGCCCGGTGCGAGCTGTCCTGGAGTGCGCCGGCGTTCACGACATCCTGTCGAAGTCGCTCGGTTCTTCCAACGCGATCAACATCGTGCACGCGACCGTGGCGGCCCTCAAGGGCCTGCAGCGTCCCGAGGAGATCGCGGCTCGCCGTGGTCTGCCCCTCGAGGACGTCGCCCCCGCGGCTCTCCTTCGTGCACGTGCCGGGGCGGGTGCGTAATGGCTCGCCTCAAGGTCACGCAGACGAAGTCGTACATCGGCAGCAAGCAGAACCACCGTGACACCCTGCGTTCCCTTGGTCTCAAGGGCATCAACACGCAGGTCGTCAAGGAGGACCGCCCCGAGTTCCGCGGAATGGTTCACACCGTCCGCCACCTCGTGACGGTCGAGGAGGTCGACTGATCATGGCGGAAAACAACCCGCTCAAGATCCACAACCTCCGTCCCGCCCCGGGCGCCAAGACCGCGAAGACCCGTGTCGGTCGTGGTGAGGCGTCGAAGGGTAAGACGGCTGGTCGTGGTACCAAGGGCACGAAGGCCCGCTACCAGGTTCCGGAGCGCTTCGAGGGTGGCCAGATGCCCCTCCACATGCGTCTTCCGAAGCTGAAGGGCTTCCGCAACCCGTTCAAGACCGAGTTCCAGGTCGTGAACCTCGACAAGCTGGGCGCGCTGTACCCGGAGGGTGGCGAGGTCACCGTCGAGGGTCTCGTCGCCAAGGGTGCCGTTCGCAAGAACAGCCTCGTCAAGGTCCTCGGCCAGGGCGAGATCTCCGTGGCGCTGCAGGTGACGGTCGACGCCGTCTCCGGCTCCGCCAAGGAGAAGATCACCGCCGCCGGCGGTACCGTCACCGAGCTCGTCTGATTTCATCAGGCGTCTCGATGACCTGAACGATCCCGACCGGGGATGCCCCACAAAAGGGGCATCCCCGGTTGGTCGTTCCTAGGGGGGCAGTGTCGCCGGTAAGGTGGCCTGCACTGTTAATTTTCGTCCGGCGTGCCTTACGGGAACTCCGGGCGGGCTTTGACTGTTGGTTAGCTGTCAGTCATCCGTCGAACCTCAAGACCGTCACCTCTGACGCAGTAGCGCGGGGGTCGCAGGAGGCACCGTGCTCACCGCGTTCGCCCGGGCGTTCAGGACGCCCGACCTGCGCAAGAAGCTGCTCTTCACGCTCGGCATCATCGTGGTCTACCGGGTCGGTACCCACATTCCGATCCCCGGCGTGGACTACAAGAACGTCCAGTCGTGCATGAACATGGCAGACACGAACCGCGGGCTGTTCAGCCTGATCAACATGTTCAGTGGTGGCGCGTTGCTGCAGATCACCATCTTCGCGCTGGGCATCATGCCGTACATCACGGCGAGCATCATTCTTCAGCTGCTCACCGTGGTCATCCCCCGACTGGAAGCCCTCAAGAAGGAGGGCTCGGCCGGGACGGCGAAGATCACGCAGTACACCCGTTATCTGACGGTCGCCCTCGCCATCCTGCAGGGCACCGGCCTGGTGGCCACCGCCCGCAGCGGCGCCCTCTTCTCGGGCTGCCCCGTGGCGAACCAGATCGTCCCGGACCAGTCCATCTTCACCACCATCACGATGGTCATCACGATGACCGCCGGTACCTGCGTCGTCATGTGGCTCGGTGAGCTCATCACCGACCGCGGCATCGGCAACGGCATGTCGATCCTCATGTTCATCTCGATCGCCGCGACCTTCCCGAGCGCGCTGTGGACCGTCAAGATCCAGGGCAAGCTGGCCGGTGGCTGGATCGAGTTCGGCACGGTCATCGCGGTCGGACTGTGCATGGTCGGCCTGGTGGTCTTCGTCGAGCAGGCGCAGCGCCGGATTCCGGTCCAGTACGCGAAGCGCATGATCGGTCGCCGTTCCTACGGCGGCACTTCGACCTACATTCCGCTGAAGGTCAACCAGGCAGGTGTGATCCCTGTCATCTTCGCCTCGTCGCTGCTCTACATTCCGAGCCTGATCGCCCAGTTCTCGAAGAGCAACTCCGGGTGGAAAACGTGGGTCACGCAGAACCTGACCAAGGGTGACCACCCGGTTTACATCGCGATGTACTTCCTTCTGATCGTTTTCTTCGCGTTCTTCTACGTGGCGATCTCGTTCAACCCCGAGGAAGTAGCCGACAACATGAAGAAGTATGGTGGCTTCATCCCGGGCATCCGGGCTGGTCGGCCGACGGCTGAGTACCTCAGTTACGTACTCAACCGGATCACCTGGCCGGGTTCGCTGTATCTGGGGATCATCGCTCTCGTACCGACAGTGGCGTTGGTTGGTTTCAATGCGAACCAGAACTTCCCCTTCGGCGGTACCAGCATCCTGATCATCGTGGGTGTCGGCCTGGAGACTGTGAAGCAGATCGAGAGTCAGCTTCAGCAGCGCAATTACGAAGGGTTCCTCCGCTGATGCGAATCGTCCTCGTCGGGCCGCCCGGTGCCGGGAAGGGAACGCAGGCCGCGTTCCTCGCCAAGAATCTGGGGATCCCGCACATCTCAACGGGCGACCTGTTCCGTGCCAACATCTCGCGGCAGACGGAGCTCGGCAAGCTGGCGAAGTCCTACATGGACAAGGGCGAACTGGTACCGGACGAGGTCACCATCGCCATGGCCAAGGACCGCATGGAGCAGCCCGACGCGGAGAACGGCTTCCTGCTCGACGGCTTCCCGCGCAACGTCTCGCAGGCCGAGGCGCTCGACGAGATGCTGAGCTCCGAGGGCATGAAGCTGGACGCGGTGCTGGACCTGGAGGTCCCCGAGGACGAGGTGGTCCGCCGTATCGCGGGCCGTCGCATCTGCCGCAACGACTCGGCGCACGTCTTCCACGTGTCGTACAAGACGCCGAAGCAGGAAGGCGTCTGTGACGTCTGCGGCGGCGAGCTGTACCAGCGCGACGACGACTCCGAGGACACGGTCCGGACGCGGCTGGAGGTCTACCACACGCAGACCGAGCCGATCATCGACTACTACAAGGCGCAGGGCCTGGTCGTCACGATCCTGGCTCTGGGCAAGGTGGAAGAGGTCACGGCGCGCGCGATGGAGGCGCTGTCCCGCGAGGACGCCTAGTCCGTGCGGGACCGGCTCCGCGGTACACGCGTATCGCGGGGTGCGTGAAGCAGTACGTCGCGTCGGCCGCGGCACCCTCACCGGGTGCCGCGGCCGACGTATGAGGGGAGCGGGGCGAGGGCCCCGCGCGAGGCGTGGTCCAGGATCCCGGGCGGGGTCGGTCCAGTCCCCCGTATCGTTGGAGCAGTCCGTAGTCCCGGTCCAGAAAGGCCGCAGCCACCATGGTGCAGATCAAGACCCCCGAGCAGATCGCCAAGATGCGTGAGGCGGGGCTGGTCGTCGCGGCGATCCATGCGGCCACGCGGGAAGCGGCGGTGCCCGGTGCGACCACGCGGGACCTGGACGAGGTCGCCCGCAAGGTGCTCGCGGAGCACGGCGCCAAGTCGAACTTCCTCGGGTACGGCGGTTTCCCCGCGACGATCTGCACCTCGGCCAACGAGGTCGTCGTGCATGGCATCCCGGACGACAAGACCGTCCTGAAGGACGGCGACATCATCTCCATCGACGCCGGCGCGATCGTGGACGGCTGGCACGGCGACGCGGCGTTCACGGCGTTCGTGGGCACCGGCCACGCGCCGGAGCTGATCGAGCTCTCCCGGGTGACCGAGGAGTCGATGTGGGCGGGTATCGCGGCCATGAAGGTGGGCAACCGCCTGGTGGACGTCTCCCGGGCCATCGAGACCTACATCCGCCGGCAGCCGAAGCCGGGCGGCGGCAAGTACGGGATCATCGAGGACTACGGCGGCCACGGCATCGGCACCGAGATGCACATGGACCCGCACCTGCTGAACTACGTCGAGCGCAAGCGGGGGAAGGGACCGAAGCTGGTCCCCGGGTTCTGCCTCGCGATCGAGCCGATGGTGTCGCTCGGCACGCCGCGCACGGACGTGCTGGAGGACGACTGGACCGTGATCACCACGGACGGGACCTGGTCCTCGCACTGGGAGCACTCCGTGGCGCTGACGGCGGAGGGGCCGCTGGTCCTCACCGCACCCGACTGCGGCAGGGCGAAGCTCGCCGAGTACGGCGTCACGGCGGCACCCGACCCCCTCGCGGGCTGAAGCGCCGCCCGCAACCGCGTTCGCGAGATCCCTTGAAATCGATCTCGCGTTCGATATATGCGGCGCTTTTCCGTCCGCTTCCTTTCCTCGACAACCGTGCAATCGGTCGGCCCCGCCCCTCGCGCATACCGCGCGTACGGGTGGGGCATCGTCATGAGTGGTGAAGGAGCCGGAGGCGAATTCGTCTTTCCGGGGGCCCTGACGTAGACTGACTCGTCGGCTCTCGTGCACCCGCATGTCTGCATGCGCTCGCGCGAAGTCGATCAAGGTAGTCGATTCGAAGGGCAAAGCGTGGCCAAGAAGCAAGGTGCCATCGAGATCGAGGGCACTGTCGTCGAGTCTCTCCCGAACGCCATGTTCAAGGTAGAGCTCCAGAACGGCCACCAGGTCCTGGCGCACATCAGCGGCAAGATGCGCATGCACTACATCCGCATCCTCCCTGACGACCGGGTCGTGGTGGAGTTGTCTCCGTACGACCTGACGCGCGGCCGGATCGTCTACCGCTACAAGTAGATCTTGCCTTGCTCCGTGTCCCGGTTCCGGGGCGCGGGGGGTGGCACTGACCCGGAGAACCTCACCTAATGAAGGTCAAGCCGAGCGTCAAGAAGATCTGCGACAAGTGCAGGGTGATCCGCCGTCACGGTCGGGTCATGGTCATCTGCGAAAACCCGCGCCACAAGCAGCGCCAGGGCTGACGCACGACCGCACCTTCTGCACCCGCAGATACTTCGCGCGACGCAGCAGTACATGTTCATACGCAGGATCCAGGGCTGAGTCTCATCAGGCCTGACACCCCCGGTCGGAGGCCGGGGACCCGGTTCGTACCGAATCCTCGACCCCTCGGGTCGGAGGACGACGGCGGGCGGGATCCGGTTCTGCGGAAGACCTCCGAACGACAACTGGAGCCATTGAATGGCACGCGTTTCCGGTGTTGACATCCCGCGCGAAAAGCGCGTGGAGGTCGCCCTCACCTACGTGTTCGGCATCGGCCGGACCCTTTCCCAGCTGACGCTGGCCGAGACTGGCGTGAACCCCAACACGCGCGTTCGTGACCTCTCCGAGGAGGAGCTGGTCAAGATCCGCGAGTACGTGGACGCCAACATCAAGACCGAGGGTGACCTCCGTCGCGAGATCCAGGGCGACATTCGCCGCAAGATCGAGATCGGCTGCTACCAGGGCATCCGCCACCGTCGTGGCCTGCCCGTGCACGGTCAGCGCACCAGCACGAACGCTCGTACCCGCAAGGGCCCGCGTCGCGCGATCGCCGGCAAGAAGAAGCCGGGCAAGAAGTAGTCCTCAGCGGACAACGCTTCATCAGCGGTCTTCGCTGTAGGACCGACCACCTCCCCGTAGGAGAAATAGATGCCCCCCAAGGGTCGTCAGGGCGCTGCCAAGAAGGTGCGCCGCAAGGAAAAGAAGAACGTCGCTCACGGGCACGCTCACATCAAGAGCACGTTCAACAACACGATCGTCTCGATCACGGACCCCGCGGGCAACGTGATCTCCTGGGCCTCCGCCGGCCACGTCGGCTTCAAGGGCTCGCGCAAGTCCACCCCCTTCGCCGCGCAGATGGCCGCCGAGTCGGCTGCCCGTCGCGCGCAGGAGCACGGCATGCGCAAGGTTGACGTCTTCGTGAAGGGCCCGGGCTCCGGTCGCGAGACCGCGATCCGCTCCCTCCAGGCCACTGGCCTCGAGGTCGGCTCGATCCAGGACGTCACCCCCACCCCGCACAACGGCTGCCGTCCGCCGAAGCGCCGCCGCGTCTGACGCACGGCCGCTCGGTCGTCGTTCTCGACGGCCCTGTGCTGGTTCGAGGTTTCCGGGCGGTACGGCTCCGTAAAAGGGCCGTATCGCCCGTACCCTTGCTGTACCCGGCCTCTTGTGAGGCGCGGTTCCGTCGGGCGTCAAATAGCGGGCGTCCACGAAAGAAGGATCTGATCACCACATGCTGATCGCTCAGCGTCCCTCGTTGACCGAAGAGGTCGTCGACGAATTCCGCTCCCGGTTCGTGATCGAGCCGCTGGAGCCGGGCTTCGGCTACACCCTCGGCAACTCCCTGCGCCGCACCCTCCTCTCGTCGATCCCCGGCGCTGCTGTCACCAGCATCCGCATCGACGGTGTCCTGCACGAGTTCACCACCGTGCCGGGCGTCAAGGAGGACGTCACCGACCTGATCCTCAACATCAAGCAGCTCGTCGTCTCCTCGGAGCACGACGAGCCGGTCGTGATGTACCTGCGCAAGCAGGGCCCGGGTCTGGTCACCGCCGCCGACATCGCGCCCCCGGCCGGTGTCGAGGTCCACAACCCCGACCTCGTCCTCGCCACGCTCAACGGCAAGGGCAAGCTGGAGATGGAGCTGACCGTCGAGCGCGGTCGCGGCTACGTCTCCGCCGTCCAGAACAAGCAGGTCGGTCAGGAGATCGGGCGCATCCCGGTCGACTCGATCTACTCGCCGGTGCTGAAGGTCACGTACAAGGTCGAGGCGACCCGTGTCGAGCAGCGCACCGACTTCGACAAGCTGATCGTCGACGTCGAGACCAAGCAGGCCATGCGTCCCCGTGACGCCATGGCGTCGGCCGGTAAGACCCTGGTCGAGCTGTTCGGTCTGGCCCGCGAGCTCAACATCGACGCCGAGGGCATCGACATGGGCCCGTCCCCCACGGACGCCGCCCTCGCCGCTGATCTCGCCCTGCCGATCGAGGAGCTGGAGCTCACCGTTCGGTCGTACAACTGCCTCAAGCGTGAGGGCATCCACTCCGTGGGTGAGCTCGTCGCCCGCTCCGAGGCCGACCTCCTGGACATCCGCAACTTCGGTGCGAAGTCCATCGACGAGGTCAAGGCGAAGCTGGCCGGCATGGGCCTGGCCCTCAAGGACAGCCCGCCCGGATTCGACCCGACCGCCGCCGCCGACGCCTTCGGCGCCGACGACGACGCGGACGCGGGTTTCGTGGAGACCGAGCAGTACTGATCCCGGTACTGGGACGGCTTCCGTCCTCCGGGGTCCTTCGGGACCCCGGATCTTCGACGGGCAATCGCCCGCTCGGACACTGTCCCCGGTACCTGATACGGCCGGGGCAGACACCTAGGAGAAACCATGCCGAAGCCCGCCAAGGGTGCCCGTCTGGGCGGCAGCGCCGCGCACGAGAAGCTGCTCCTCGCGAACCTCGCGAAGTCGCTCTTCGAGCACGGCCGCATCACCACCACCGAGGCCAAGGCCCGTCGCCTGCGTCCCTACGCGGAGCGTCTGGTCACCAAGGCGAAGAAGGGTGACCTTCACAACCGCCGTCAGGTGCTCTCGGTGATCACGGACAAGAGCATCGTGCACACGCTCTTCACCGAGATCGGCCCGCGTTACGAGAACCGCCCGGGTGGCTACACCCGTATCACCAAGATCGGTAACCGTCGTGGCGACAACGCGCCCATGGCTGTCATCGAGCTGGTGGAGGCCCTGACCGTGGCCCAGCAGGCCACCGGTGAGGCCGAGGCGGCCACCAAGCGTGCCGTCAAGGAGACCGAGGCCCCGGCCAAGGTCGAGGACACCAAGGTCGAGGACGCCGCCGAGGCTCCCGCCGAGGAGTCGAAGGACGCCTGAGGCACTGCCTTGCTGTGAGCGGGTCCGTCCCTTCGGGGGCGGGCCCGCTTTCGCGTTTCCGGGGAGGAACCCGGGCTTGAGAGGATCTAGGTGTGAGTGACGAAGCGGAGCCCGGGTTCGTGCGGGTGCGGTTGGACCTGTCGTACGACGGGAGCGAGTTCTCCGGGTGGGCCAAGCAGGCCGGCGGACGCAGGACCGTCCAGGGGGAGATCGAGGACGCGCTGCGGACGGTGACGCGGACCAAGGACACGACGTACGAGCTCACCGTGGCCGGGCGGACCGACGCAGGGGTGCACGCGCGCGGCCAGGTGGCCCACGTCGACCTCCCCGAGGAGTTGTGGGCCGAGCACCGGGAGAAGCTGCTGAAGCGGCTGGCCGGGCGGCTCGCCAAGGACGTGCGGGTGTGGTCGCTCACCGAGGCGCCGACGGGCTTCAACGCCCGCTTCTCGGCGGTCTGGCGGCGCTACGCCTACCGCGTCACCGACGAACCCGGCGGGGTCGACCCGCTGCTGCGCAGTCATGTCCTGTGGCACGACTGGCCGTTGGACGTGGACGCCATGAACGAGGCGGCCGGGCGGCTGCTGGGGGAGCACGACTTCGCCGCCTACTGCAAGAAGCGCGAGGGTGCGACGACCATCCGTACGCTTCAGCAACTGAGCCTGGTGCGCGGGGCGGACGGTGTCATCACCGCCACCGTGCGGGCCGACGCCTTCTGCCACAACATGGTCCGGTCGCTGATCGGCGCCCTGCTGTTCGTGGGGGACGGGCACCGCGGTCCCGACTGGCCGGGGAAGGTGCTCGCCGCCGGCGTACGGGACTCGGCCGTCCATGTCGTACGGCCGCACGGGCTGACGCTCGAAGAAGTCGGTTACCCCGCGGACGAGTTGCTGGCCGCGCGGAGCTTGGAGGCCCGGAACAAGCGGACGTTGCCGGGAGCCGCCGGATGCGCGGGCTGCTAGGGCGTGTTTCGAAAGTCCCGTCTGGCTCGCGACGCCTGGCACGGCCCCTCGCCGCGTTGTCGGGATCGCCCGAGTACGCCCAGTACGCGGACGACCCTCCGCCTTGCGATGCACCGCACCAGACGCCGCGAGCCCCGCCCTCCGGGCGGACGACGCTACTTTCGAAACACGCCCTAGCACCCGCCGGGCCCGCCGGTTGGGCACCTCGCCGGTGAACGCCTCGGCGGGGAGCGCGGCTTCGGCGGTGAACGCCTCAACTGCCGTGTGCGGTACGGGGGCGGCGGCCGTGGCCGCCGCCCGGAGCCGCTACTGGTTGGCCGCCGCGGAGGCCTGGGCCTGGCCACGCCTGCTGATCTGGCGGAAGGCGAACTCCGCGAGATCGTCGCCGGTGGTGAACACCTTGGTGTCCTTCGTCGTCACGTCCTTGCCGGCGGTGAAGCCGGCGAGGGTGAAGTAGGCGTAACGACCGTAGGAGTTGGTGGTCGAACGGCAGACGGCCGAGTCGCAGAACGGTTTGATGCCGTTGCCCGAGAGCGAGGCGATGATGCTCTTGTTGTCCGCGTCCGCCTTGGCCTTGCTCGCTTGGGCCTCGGTGTCGAAGACCGCGACGCCGACCGTCACCGCCACCCCGTCCTTGACGTAGGTGACGCGCATGAAGCGGGTGCAGCCGTCCTTGTTGAGGACCGGCGGCAGCGTGCCCTTGGCGGCCGAGGCGCATTTCTTCGTGTCGGCCGTCGGACCCTTGCGGTAGACGCGGTCGCCCATGGTGAGCTGCGTACCGGGGAAGAGGATGTCCGGGCTCAGCGGCGCGGTGTCCTTCTGCGCGCTGGATATGAACTGCTTCGGATCCAGCGGCGGCGGAGCCGAGGTCGGCGCGAAGGACGGCGCCGGTGTCGTGGAGCCAGGGATGTCCGCGCTGGCGGGCAGTTTGGACGGCTGGTTCCCCGCCTGGTTGTTCCCGTTCGCGTTGGCGACGGCCATGGCCACGGCGGCGCCCACCGCGACGGTGGCCAACGCCCCGCCCACGGTGAACAGCACTTTGCGGCGCCTGTTGCGTGTTTCGGAAGCCTCTGCCATTGCGGCCCAGTCGGGATTCCCGCCGGACCGCTGATTGCCCCACTGAGGCTGTTGCTGAGACCCCGGCTTCCAGGGGTCCCACGGGGGCTGCCCCTGCCCACCCTGCCCATAACTCATGCGCCGCATCTTAGACGGGCGTTGGGGGGTGCCGGTCCGCTCCACCGGGCACTTGAGCCCCTAGCGTGATCTGAATGCGCACGGGCAAAAGTGACATCTCCGGGTGGTTGGTACGTCGTGCTTCCTGGCACGCGTGGGCGGTGTCCTGCGTGGTGCTCTGCGCGCACGTCGTGGGCGTCGCGCGCGCGTCCTCGGCGGGCGGCATGGACAACGCGATCGTGGTGCGGGCGGCACGTACGTGGCTGGCCGGCGGCTCGCCGTACGCCGACCGGCATTTCCTCTATCTTCCGAGCGCGGTGCTGGCCGCGGCGCCGCAGACGCTGCTCCCGGCGTCCGCGCTGCGGGTACTGGTCCCGCTGACGGTGACCGTCCTGCTGGTGGCGGGCTGGGCGTGCGCCCTGCGGATCCACGGGGTCCCCTGGCGCAGCCGCCTCGGGGTGCTCGGCCCCGCCGGGCTCGCGCTCGGTTTCGCGCCCTTCGGGCATCTGGTGTCGCTCGGCAACTGGACGGTGACCGCCGCCGCGGCACTGCCCCTGGCCCTGCTGCTGGCCGCCCGGGAGCGCTGGGGGTGGGCGGGTGTCGTCGTCGGGGTGGCCCTCGCCCTCAAGCCGTTGCTCGCGCCGGTGGTGCTGCTCTTCCTCTTCGAGCGCCGGTGGCGCGCGCTGGCCGCGGTGGTCCTGGTCCCCGCCCTGGCGTCCGGCGGGGCGGCGCTGCTGATGCCGGATCCTGCGGTGTTCGTCACACGGACGCTGCCGTTCCTGTTGCGCGGCCATGATCGATTCGTACGCCTTTACGAGGCTTCTCCGGTGGCGGTGCTGCCGCGGCTCGGGGTGCCGTCCTGGGTCGCGGTCCCGCTCGCGGGCGCGGCTGCGGCGGCCGGGGTCGTGGCCGCGTACCGGCGCTGGTCTCGCGGAGTTCCCGGGCCCCTGCGGCTTGTTGAGACCGCGGTGCTGCTGATGCTGTCGGCGTTCCTGGTGTCCAGACCGTCGTACGACCACTATCTGCTCGTCGTGGTGCCGCTGCTGCTCGCGGGGCTGCCGTACCCCGGTTCCGCGGCCCGGGAGCCCTGGTTCTGGCTCGCTCTGGTGCCGCAGGTGCCCGGTGCCGACTGGCCCTGGCTGGAGCCGGTGACCCGGCGTTCCTTCCGGGACTGCTTTACCCTGTGTGTATTGACTGCATCGGTGGCGCTCCGGCGTCCCCGGCATCTGCCGCTCGGCGGCCCCGACCATCTCGTCGCTCCGCGACAGGAACGACGGGCCACGACGGGGTGAGCACTCGCGTTTTGACCCTTCCGGGGCACCGCGGGTAAGCTTGCAGTTCGTTATGTGTATTGGCTTGCTCATTCTCACGTGAGGGGCCCTTACACCGGTCCACCGGGGCTGATGACCAGCGATCTGCACGCGGTATGCGTCACCGCAGTGCGGTCAGGGCTGTCGTGATCGTCCGTGGTGGCCATGTCAGGACCCACTCACTGAAGAAGCGAAGGCTACGACCGTGCGTACGTACAGCCCCAAGCCCGGCGACATCACTCGCCAGTGGTACGTCATCGACGCCCAGGATGTCGTCCTGGGCCGTCTGGCGACCACTGCTGCGAACATTCTGCGCGGCAAGCACAAGCCGATCTACGCCCCCCACGTCGACGCTGGTGACTTCGTCATCATCATCAACGCCGACAAGGTGCACCTCTCCGGCAACAAGAAGACCCAGAAGCTGGCGTACCGCCACTCCGGTTACCCGGGTGGTCTGCGCTCCGTCCGTTACGACGAGCTGCTGGCGAAGAACCCCGAGAAGGCCGTCGAGAAGGCCATCAGGGGCATGGTTCCCAAGAACACCCTGGGCCGTCAGGTGCTCTCGAAGCTGAAGGTCTACGCGGGCGAGAACCACCCGCACGCTGCTCAGCAGCCGGTCCCGTTCGAGATCACCCAGGTCGCGCAGTAGTTCCGGCCACCCCCTAAGACGAAAAAGAATCTGAGGAGAATCGTGGCCGAGACCACCGTTGAGCAGCCGGTCGAAGAGACTGAGACCGAGCTTGTCGACATCGAGAGCTACACCAGCGAGTCCGAGGTGCCCGTCGAGGGCGAGTACACCTCCGAGTCGCTCGCGGGCCGCTTCGGCGACCCGCAGCCGGCCGCCGGCCTGGGCCGTCGCAAGAACGCCATCGCCCGCGTCCGGATCGTCCCGGGCACCGGCAAGTGGAAGATCAACGGTCGCACCCTTGAGGACTACTTCCCCAACAAGGTGCACCAGCAGGAAGTCAACGAGCCCTTCAAGGTGCTCGAACTCGACAACCGCTACGACGTCGTCGCCCGTATCTCGGGTGGCGGTGTCTCCGGTCAGGCCGGTGCCCTGCGCCTCGGCGTGGCCCGTGCGCTGAACGAGGCCGACGTGGACAACAACCGCGGCGCCCTCAAGAAGGCCGGCTTCCTCAAGCGCGACGACCGTGCGGTCGAGGCGCCGCAGTACAGCAAGCGTTAATCTTCGCTGCTTGCTTCTGCGCGTCAGTACGCGTAGCTCCGAACGCCCCGGCTGCAGTGCAGCCGGGGCGTTCGTTTATCACAGTGGTTGGGCGTATAACGGCACAAGGTGCTCAAAGGCTCATGTGATCGGATGACTCCGTATCCTTCGGGGGACTTCCGTACTCTGCAGCTTTTCTCAGGAGGACAAGTGGGACGACTCTTCGGCACGGACGGCGTGCGCGGTGTCGCCAACGCGGATCTGACGGCCGAGCTCGCGCTCGGCCTCTCGGTCGCGGCGGCGCACGTACTCGCCGAGGCGGGCACGTTCGCAGGTCACCGGCCCGTCGCGGTGGTCGGGCGGGATCCGCGCGCGTCCGGGGAGTTCCTGGAGGCCGCCGTGGTCGCCGGCCTCGCCAGCGCCGGTGTGGACGTCCTGCGTGTCGGTGTGCTGCCCACCCCGGCGGTGGCCCATCTCACCGGCGTACTGGGCGCCGACCTCGGTGTGATGCTCTCCGCCAGCCACAACGCCATGCCCGACAACGGCATCAAGTTCTTCGCCCGCGGCGGGCACAAGCTCGCCGACGAACTGGAGGACCGGATCGAGGGCGTCTACGAGGAGCACCGCACCGGCGCTCCCTGGGACCGCCCGACCGGCTCCGGCGTCGGCCGGGTGAACTCCTACGACCAGGGCTTCGACCAGTACGTCGCCCACCTCATGGGCGTTCTCCCGAACCGCCTCGACGGTCTGAAGGTCGTCCTCGACGAGGCGCACGGCGCGGCCGCCCGGGTCTCGCCCGAGGCCTTCGCGCGGGCCGGTGCCGAGATCATCACGATCGGCGCGGAGCCCGACGGGCTCAACATCAACGACGGTTGCGGCTCCACCCACCTGGAGCTCCTCAAGGCCGCCGTCGTCGAGCACGGGGCCGACCTCGGCATCGCGCACGACGGCGACGCCGACCGCTGCCTCGCCGTGGACCACACGGGCGACGAGATCGACGGCGACCAGATCCTGGCCGTTCTCGCGCTGGCGATGCGGGAGCGTTCCGCACTGCGCTCCGACACCGTTGTCGCGACGGTCATGTCCAACCTGGGGTTCAAGCTCGCCATGGAGCGCGAGGGGCTCGCCTTCGTCCAGACGGGGGTCGGTGACCGCTACGTGCTGGAGGAGATGAAGCGGCACGGCTACGCCCTCGGCGGCGAGCAGTCCGGCCATGTCATCATCCTCGACCACGCCACCACCGGCGACGGCACGCTCACCGGCCTGCTGCTCGCCGCCCGGGTCGCCCAGACCGGCCGTACGCTCCGGGACCTCGCCTCGGTCATGGAGCGGCTGCCGCAGGTCCTCATCAACGTGCCCGACGTCGACCGCTCGCGGGTGAACTCCTCCGCCGAGCTGGCGGCCGCCGTGGCCGACGCGGAGCGCGAACTCGGCACCACCGGACGGGTGCTGCTGCGCCCCTCCGGAACCGAGCCGCTCGTCCGCGTCATGGTCGAGGCCGCCGACATCGACCATGCCCGGTCGGTGGCCGCCCGCCTCGCCGACGCCGTCAAGTCGGCGCTCGGCTAGTCCCTCCGCCTGAATACGTGAGGCCCGGCACCCCCAGGGGGAGCCGGGCCTCACTGCTGGGAGCGGCGGGTACCGCGGGGCGGTCCGCTACCGGGCGGGTTCCGGCCGGACGACCCGGCGCCTGCGCTGCATCGCCCAGAACCATTTCTGGGCCATCAGCGTGAGTGTGCCGGCGACCACGATGCCGAGCAGGTTGAACAGCAACTGCTTGGTGGAGCCCCAGGTCTGGCCCATGTCGCCGTAGCTCAGGGCCACCGCGGCGTTCGCGGCGGCCGGGACCGTCGTCACGGAGATCGCCACACCGACCAGGGCCCCGGACTTCGCCGAGGTCAGCGACAGCATGCCGGCGGCGCCCGCGAGCACCGCGACGACGAAGGAGAACCAGTCCGGGGCGTAGACGAACCCGGTGTTGGGGCGCGGCCCCTCCAGTTTCGCCTCGCTGAACAGTCCCACCCCGTCCATGAACAGGCTGAAGAGGACCGTCATCGCCATGGCGATCGCGAAACCGGCCAGCAGCGCCGTCAGGGAGCGCAGGGCAAGGCGCCGCCCCCGCTGCACGATCGCCGTGCACAGCCCGGCCAGCGGGCCGAACTCCGGCCCCACCGCCATGGCGCCCACGATCAGCACCGCGTTGTCGAGCACCACACCGCAGGCCGCGATCATCGTGGCGATCGTGATGAAGGCGACGTAGGTGACCGACAGCGTGGACTCCTCGTGCGTGGCCTCCTCCAGGTGCTCCCAGAGCACCGCGTCGACGCCCTCGCCCGGAGCCTCCTCCTCGGCCTTGTCGGCCCGCTTCGACAGGGACAGGTCGATGTCCTCGACCGCGATCGAGCCCGTGCGGTCGATCCCCATCTCCCGCAGCCCGCCGATGAGCTCGTCACCCGCCTCGCGGGCGACGTCGCACATCACCACGTCCCCCACCGGACTGCGAGCAGCGCCGGGGAGCACCACGAGGTGAGCGGTGCCGACCGTGCGCTCGATGAGGCCGACGACGTCGTCGGTCCGGTCGGGGGGAGTGATCAGGCGGAGGTGCAGCATGGCCGCACAGTAGCCGCACGTGCCGGGGCCGGTCCCGGGGGTCTACAGCTTGCGCAGACTCAGCCGCTGCACCTTGTGGTCCGGGCCCTTGCGCACGACGAGGGTCGCCCGGCCGCGGGTGGGGGCCACGTTCTCCAGCAGGTTCGGCTTGTTGATGGTGCGCCAGGTCGTGCGGGCGTAGTCGAGTGCCTCCTCCTCCGAGACCTGGGTGTACTTGCGGAAGTACGAGTCGGGCTTCTGGAAGGCCGTCGCGCGCAGCTTGCCGAAGCGGTTCAGGTACCAGCGCTCGATGTCCTCGGGGCGGGCGTCGACGTACACACTGAAGTCGAAGTAGTCCGCGAGGCCGACCCGGGTGCGGCCGTCCTTGCCGGGCAGCGCCGGCTGGAGCACGTTCAGGCCCTCGACGATGAGGATGTCGGGGCGGCGGACGGTGAGCCGCTCGCCGGGCACGATGTCGTAGATCAGATGCGAGTAGACCGGCGCCGTCACCTCGTCCTTGCCCGCCTTGATGTCGGCGACGAACCGGGTCAGCGCCCGGCGGTCGTACGACTCGGGGAAGCCCTTGCGGGACATCATTCCGCGCGCTTCGAGCTCCTTGGTGGGGAGCAGGAACCCGTCCGTGGTGACCAGTTCCACGCGGGGGTGCTCCGGCCAGCGGGACAGCAGCGCCTGGAGCAGGCGGGCGACGGTGGACTTGCCGACGGCCACGGAACCCGCGACACCTATGACGAACGGGGTCCCGGACTGCGAACCCTTCTCGCCGAGGAAGGTGTTCAGGGCGCCTCTGAGCCGGTCCGTGGCGCCGACGTACAGATTCAGGAGTCTGGACAGCGGCAGATAGATGTCCCGCACCTCGTCGAGGTCGATGACATCGCCCAGACCGCGCAGCTTCTCGACCTCCGCGGCGTTCAGCGGGAGCGGCGTCTTTTCGCGCAGCGCGCTCCACTCGGCACGGGTGAGGTCGACGTAGGGAGTCGCCTCCGGCTTTGACCGGTGGGCGCTCCGCGGCAACGAGGAGACCGGAGAGATCACAGTCCATTGTTACGGGAGTATGGACAGGATGGGGGGTGGGGTCCGTCACGCCGGGTGACCCGGGACGGGTCCCGGGGTCCGGTCGACCGCCGGGAAGGGCGGCCAGAATTTCCGATATCGGGCACGGTCGGCCTGATTCGGGCGGGTGATGGACCGTACGCTGCCGCCATGTGCGGAATCGTGGGTTATGTGGGGTCGCAGTCGGCGCTCGACGTGGTGATGGCCGGACTGAAGCGACTCGAGTACCGGGGATACGACTCGGCGGGTGTCGCCGTCCTGGCGGACGGGGGGCTCGCCGTCGCGAAGAGGGCCGGGAAACTGGTCAACCTGGAGAAGGAGCTCGGCAGCCGGCCGCTGCCGGCCGGAACGACCGGGATCGGCCACACCCGCTGGGCCACCCACGGGGGACCCACGGACGCCAACGCCCATCCGCATCTCGACAACGCGGGCCGGGTCGCCGTCGTCCACAACGGGATCATCGAGAACTTCGCCCTGCTCCGCTCCGAGCTCGCCGAACGAGGCCACGACCTGACCTCCGAGACGGACACCGAGGTGGTCGCGCATCTGCTCGCCGAGGAGTTCTCCTCGTGCGCGGACCTGGCGGAGGCGATGCGGCTGGTGTGCCGACGCCTGGAGGGCGCGTTCACGCTGGTCGCGGTGGTCGCCGACGACCCTGACGTGGTCGTGGGGGCACGCCGGAACTCGCCACTGGTCGTCGGCGTCGGGGACGGCGAGGCCTTTCTCGCCTCGGACGTCGCCGCGTTCATCGCCCACACCCGCTCCGCGATCGAACTGGGGCAGGACCAGGTCGTCGAACTGCGCCGGGACGGGGTCACCGTCACCGGGTTCGACGGCCGCCCCGCCGAGGTCCGCTCGTACCACGTCGACTGGGACGCGTCGGCGGCGGAGAAGGGCGGCTACGACTACTTCATGCTCAAGGAGATCGCCGAGCAGCCCAAGGCGGTCGCCGACACCCTGCTGGGCCGGATCGACGCGGCCGGGTCGCTGACGCTCGACGAGGTGCGCATCCCGGTCAGGGCCCTGCGCGAGGCCGACAAGGTCGTCATCGTCGCCTGCGGCACCGCCTTCCACGCCGGGCTGATCGCCAAGTACGCCATCGAGCACTGGACGCGCATCCCGTGCGAGGTGGAGCTGGCCAGCGAGTTCCGCTACCGGGACCCGATCCTGGACCGGCAGACGCTCGTCATCGCGATCTCGCAGTCCGGCGAGACCATGGACACGCTGATGGCACTGCGGCACGCCCGTGAGCAGGGCGCCAGAGTGCTGGCGATCTGCAACACCAACGGCTCGACGATCCCCCGCGAGTCCGACGCGGTGCTCTACACGCACGCGGGCCCCGAGGTCGCCGTCGCCTCCACCAAGGCCTTCCTCACCCAGCTCGTGGCCTGCTACCTGGTGGCGCTGTACCTGGGCCAGGTGCGCGGCACCAAGTGGGGCGACGAGATCCAGGCCGTGATCCGGGAGCTGTCCCGCATCTCCCGCGAGGTCGAGCGGGTCCTGGAGACCATGGAGCCGGTACGGGAACTCGCGCGCTCCCTCGCCCACAAGGACACGGTCCTGTTCCTCGGACGGCACGTCGGTTATCCAGTCGCGCTCGAAGGCGCCCTGAAACTCAAGGAGTTGGCGTACATGCACGCCGAGGGCTTCGCGGCGGGCGAGCTGAAGCACGGTCCGATCGCACTGATCGAGGAGGACATGCCGGTGGTCGTCGTGGCGCCGTCGCCGCGCGGGCGCTCGGTCCTGCACGACAAGATCGTCTCCAACATCCAGGAGATCCGGGCCCGGGGCGCCCGCACCATCGTCATCGCGGAGGAGGGCGACGAGGCGGTCGTCCCGTACGCCGACCACCTCATCCGCATCCCCGCCACGCCCACCCTCCTCCAGCCGCTGGTGTCGACGGTCCCCCTGCAGGTGTTCGCCTGCGAACTGGCGACGGCCCGCGGCAACGAGGTGGACCAGCCGCGCAACCTGGCGAAGTCGGTGACGGTGGAGTGAGCGCCGCCGCCGCGTGAGGCAGCGGCGCGGCCCGGCCCTCTAGGGTGCTCGTCATGAGCATCATCGGGGTCGGTATCGACGTGGCGGAGATCGACCGGTTCCGGGCGTCGCTTGAGCGGACACCCGGGCTGGCCGAACGCCTTTTCGTGGAGCGTGAGTTGCTGCTGCCCAGCGGCGACCGGCGGGGCATCGCCTCGCTCGCGGCCCGGTTCGCCGCGAAGGAGGCGCTAGCCAAGGCGCTGGGAGCCCCGGCGGGACTGCACTGGACGGACGCCGAGGTCTTCGTCGAGGACAGCGGCCAGCCGCGGCTGCGCGTGAAGGGCACGGTGGCGGCCCGGGCGGCCGAACTGGGCGTGCGCTCCTGGCATGTGTCGCTCAGCCACGACGCCGGGGTGGCTTCGGCGGTGGTGGTGGCGGAGGGATAGCCGGGGCGGCCCGGGGCCGACGGTCGGCGGCTCGGGACCGGCGTCCGGCAGTCCGGGGCCGGCGTCCGGTGGCCCTGGCCGTCCCGGCAGGTCCGGTGGTCCTGGCCGTCCCGGCAGGTCTGGCAGGTCTGGTGGTCCCGGCCGTCCCGGCAGGTCTGGCAGGTCCGGCCGTCCCGGCAGGTCCGGTAGGTCCGGCAGTCGCGGCCGTCCCACCCGTCCCGTCCGTCCTGCCCGTCCCGGTGGTCCGGTGTGCTTCCTGGAGCGCGGGCATCACGAAGTGCCCCGCCCGTGGCCCGGGTCCGACGGCGGTCGTCCGGCTGGATGCCGGGGGCGGCAGGGGCCGCCGATGCGCGAGCGGGCGAGCTGGCGAGTGGGCGAGTGGGCGACGAGGCGGCGGGGCCGGTTCGGCGGTGCCGCTCCCGCTTCACCCCGTTTTCCCCGCTCCACCCGCGCTGGAGGGCGCAACCGTCCGGAGGCGTCCCGTCCCGGAGGCGTCCTGGGCGGGAGGTGTCCTGGACGGGACGCATGGCGCGTGCCGGTGGGGGAGACTCGGCAGCATGCGTACTGCGTACAGCGTGGAGACCGTGAGGGCCGCCGAGCGGGAGCTGATGGCACGGCTCCCCGAAGGGGCGTTGATGCAGCGGGCGGCCGCCGGGCTGGCCGCCGCCTGCGCGGACCTGCTGGGCCGGGTGTACGGCCGCCGGGTGGTGCTGCTGGTCGGCAGCGGGGACAACGGCGGCGACGCCCTCTACGCGGGGGCACGCCTCGCCCGGCGCGGCGCCGGCGTCACCGCGCTGCTGCTCGCCCCCGCACGGACCCACTCCGGGGGGCTGGCGGCCCTGCTGCGCGCCGGTGGCGTCTCGGCCGGGCTCGGTGCCGCCGAACCCCTCGTGCGGCGGGCCGATCTCGTCGTCGACGGCATCGTCGGGATCGGCGGCAAGGGCGGCCTGCGGCCGGAGGCCGCGCGGCTCGCCGAACTCGCCCACGCGTCCCGTGCCGCCGTCGTCGCCGTCGATCTGCCGAGCGGGGTCGAGGCGGACACCGGAGAGGTGCTCGGCGCCGCCGTCCGCGCCGACCTCACCGTCACCTTCGGCACCCACAAGCCGGGGCTGCTCGTCGAACCGGCGCGCGGGTACGCCGGTTCGGTTCGCCTCGTCGACATCGGGCTCGACCTGCCGGACCCGGCCGATCTGGAAGCCCTCCAGCACGCGGATGTAGCGGCCCGGCTGCCGTGGCCGGGGGCGGAGAGCGACAAGTACCGGCGCGGGGTCGTCGGCATCGCCGCGGGGTCCGCCCGCTACCCCGGAGCCGCGGTGCTCGCCGTGTCCGGGGCGCTGCGGGGCGGGGCCGGTGCGGTGCGCTACGTAGGGCCGGCCGCGGACACCGTCGTCGCCCGCTTTCCCGAGACGCTGGTGTCCGACAAGGGGCCCTCGAAGGCGGGCCGGGTGCAGGCCTGGGTGGTGGGTCCCGGAGCCGGGGACGACGCCTCGGCGGTCGCGGAGGTGCTGGACGCGGACGTGCCGGTGCTGGTGGACGCGGACGGGCTGCGGCTCGCCGAGCGGGGTGCCGTGCGGGCCCGCAGTGCGCCGACGCTGATGACCCCGCACGCCGGGGAGGCCGCCGCGTTGCTCGGGGTCGCCCGGGAGGCGGTGGAGGCGGCCCGGCTCGCTTCCGTACGGGAGCTCGCGGGGCTCTACGGGGCGACCGTGCTGCTCAAGGGGGCGACGACACTGGTCGCCGATCCCGAGGGCGGTGCGGTGCGCGTCAACGCCACGGGGACGGCGTGGCTGGCCACCGCGGGCAGCGGGGACGTGCTGTCGGGTCTGGCGGGGTCGCTGCTGGCGTCGGGGCTCTCCGCGCTCGACGCGGGGAGTGTCGCCGCCTATCTGCACGGACTCGCCGGGCGCTTCGCGGCGGACGGCGCGCCCGCCGGGGCGCACGACGTGGCAGCGGCCATCCCAGAGGCCTGGCGCGACACAACCACCTGACCCGGCCCCGCCCGCCCCGCCCACGGACGGGGCGGGAGCCGGTCGTGGGTGCGTTGCACAGATCGGGGGACTCTTTCCGCGCGGCTCACCCGGGGGCCGCGCGTTGTTGCGTATGGCTGTTCGCATGATGAGCAGAAGAAAGGTGTGTCGGGGGATCGCGGTACTGCTGGCGATCGTGGCGGCCGTGCCCGTGGGGACGGCCGCCGCGGCGCCGCCGCTGTCCGCCTCCGGGTTCGTCGGCGTGCCGGTGCCCGGTGAGGCGAGGGGACCGCACCCGCGGTGGCTGGGCGGTACGCCGGGCCGGGTCGGCGCGGAGCGCCCGGAGTTCGGCGCGGAGCGGCGGGGAGCCGCCGGGTCCGGATGCCGCGGAGCGGTGAAGATCCCGGCGTGGAGCGGCGAGGACGCGGCCCGCCGGTGCGGGCCCAGGGGCCGGGACAAGCCGCCACCGGCGCTGGACGAGTTCACCGACAGGGAGGGTGCGCGGGGCACGGCCGAGCCCTTCGGTGACGCCGGCACCCGTCCGACGTTGACGTTCGGTGACGGGCGTACCCGTCCGGCGACGGTGGCGGGTGACGGGCGTACCCGTCCCGCGTCGGGGTCCCGTAGAGCGGGCACCCGTCCGTCCTCGGCGTGCCGCGGCGGGCGCCGGGGGCCGTACCAGCGGCAGGCGGAGCGGTGGCTGAGGCTCAAGGCGGACGGGAAGCAGTCGGCGGCCGACTGCCGTGCCATCCGCGCCTTCCAGAAGAAGCACGGCATCGAGCCGGTCACCGGCATCGCCGGACCGGCGACCTGGGCGCGCATGCGGATACTGGCCGCCCGGAGCGCCCCGCACGCCACCCGTGGCTGCCCGGACCGCTCGTACCGGATCGCCTGCGTCGACCTCACCCACGGGCTCACCTGGGTGCAGCAGCGCGGCAGGATTCTGTACGGGCCGGTACCGATGCGCAGCGGCGGGGTCAGGCACCCCACCAGGACCGGTTGGTTCAGGATCTACTGGAGGCACCGGAACCACTGGTCGACCCTGTACAACTCCCCCATGCCGTACGCCCAGTTCTTCAGCGGCGGGCAGGCCTTCCACGCCGTCCGCGGCAGTATCCGCACGGTCGGCGGTTCGATGGGCTGCGTGAATCTGCGGCTCGCCGACGCCCGCGGGCTCTGGAAGGTGCTCAGAACGCGCGATCACGTCTACGTGTGGGGCCGCCGGCCCGGTAGCTAGGGGCTGTGGCACCGGCCGCGGCACCGTCCCGAGCCGTCTCCGGGGCGGGCCCGGACCGTCCCCCGGGTCCGTCCCGGGGGACCGGTGCCGGAAGGCTGTCGTACGCCTCTGAGACACTGGGGCGCGATGACAGAGACAGCACACCCGCGGACGGCACCCCTGCGCGCCCGCGCCGAGATCGATCTGGCCGCCCTGCGGGCCAACGTGCGGACCTTGCGCGCCCACGCGCCGACCGCGGCCGTGATGGCCGTGGTCAAGTCCGACGCGTACGGCCACGGCGCGGTCCCGTGTGCCCGCGCGGCGCGCGAGGCGGGCGCCACCTGGCTCGGCACGGCCACTCCGGAGGAGGCCCTCGCCCTGCGGGCGGCGGGTCTGCCGGGGCGCGTCATGTGCTGGCTCTGGACCCCGGGCGGCCCCTGGGCCGAGGCCATCGAGGCCGATATCGACGTGTCGGTCAGCGGGATGTGGGCGCTGCGGGAGGTCACGGCGGCCGCCGAGGCCGTCGGCGCGCCCGCCCGGGTGCAGCTCAAGGCCGACACCGGTCTCGGACGCGGCGGCTGCCAGCCCGCCGACTGGCCGGAGCTCGTCGCCGAGGCCATGGGCGCCGAGGCGCGCGGACTGATCACCGTCACCGGGCTCTGGTCGCACTTCGCCTGCGCCGACGAGCCGGGGCACCCCTCGATCCAGGCCCAGCTCACCCTCTTCCGCGAGATGGTGGCGTACGCCGAGGCACAGGGCGTGCGCCCCGAGGTGCGGCACATCGCCAACTCGCCCGCGACGCTGACCCTCCCCGAGAGCCACTTCGACCTCGTACGGACCGGGATCGCGGTCTACGGGATCTCGCCGAGCCCCGAGCTCGGCACCCCCGCCGACCTCGGACTGCGCCCGGTGATGACGCTCAGCGCGTCGCTCTCGCTGGTGAAGCACGCTCCTGCGGGCCACGGCGTGAGCTACGGCCACCACTACGTCACCCCCGGCGAGACCACCCTCGGACTGGTCCCGGTCGGTTACGCGGACGGCATCCCGCGGCACGCCTCGGGCACCGGCCCGGTCCTGGTCGGCGGCAAGTGGCGTACGGTCGCGGGCCGGGTCGCCATGGACCAGTTCGTCGTCGACCTCGGTGGCGACGAGCCAGAGCCCGGAGCGCGGGCGGTGCTGTTCGGGCCCGGCGACGGCGGTGAGCCCACCGCCGAGGACTGGGCGCGCGCGGCGGGCACGATCGCGTACGAGATCGTCACGCGCATCGGAACCCGCGTTCCCCGCGTCTACGTGAATGTGAAAGAGGAACAAGGCGGGTAACACCCTTTGGCGGAAGAGTGTGCGGGCCGCGTCCGCCCGGCGGGGCGGGTGGCCCACGGCGGGCGGGAGCCGGCAGGACGCGCGCGCACAGCCACAGGCCCACGACGTACAACCGCACGAGGTACAACCGCACGACGTGACCACAACCCCACGACGCACAGCCGAGAGTCCACCACGGACAGCCGAGAGCCGACAGCCGGAGCGAAGAGGAGCGGGACGTGAGTGAGAGCAGCGCGGAGGCCGTCGTGAGCGCGGCCTCGGCGGCCGTCGCCTCCGCCGGGAACTGGCGCAAGGCCGGAGTCGCCGGCGCCGCGATAGGCGTGGTCGCGGCGGGCGCCGCGGCCGGAGTCGCGATCGAGCGGCTCACGGTCGGCCGGGGCATGCGCAAGAAGGCGCGCCTCGCCCTCGACTCGACCGGCCCGTACGGCTCGCTGCGCGGCACCCCCGGCAAGGCGTACTCCGACGACGGCACCGAGCTGTACTACGAGGTCGACGAGGTCGAGCCGGAGGCCTCGCTCGCCCCGCGCCGGCGCCGGCTCTTCGGCCGCAAGGCCCCCGCTCCCGTCACCGTCGTCTTCAGCCACGGCTACTGCCTCAACCAGGACTCCTGGCACTTCCAGCGTGCCGCGCTGCGCGGTGTCGTGCGCACGGTCCATTGGGACCAGCGCAGCCACGGGCGGTCCGGGCGGGGTGTCGCCCAGTTGGAGGACCGGACGCCGCTCACCATCGACCAGCTCGGCCGCGACCTGCTGGCCGTCATAGAGGCGGCGGTGCCCGAGGGTCCGATCGTGCTCGTCGGGCACTCCATGGGCGGCATGACCGTGATGGCGCTCGCCGAGCAGTTCCCCGAGCTGATCCGCGAGCGGGTCGTCGCCGTCGCCCTGGTGGGTACGTCGTCGGGGCGGCTCGGCGAGGTCAACTTCGGGCTGCCCGTCGCGGGCGTCGCCGCCGTGCGCCGGGTCCTCCCCGGGGTGCTGAAGGCGCTCGGTCAGCAGGCCGCCCTGGTGGAGCGGGGACGACGGGCCACGGCCGACCTGTTCGCCGGGGTCATCAAGCGGTACTCGTTCGCGAGCCGGGACGTCGACCCGGCCATCGAACGGTTCGCCGAGCGGATGATCGAGAGCACGCCGATCGACGTGGTCGCCGAGTTCTACCCGGCGTTCACCGAGCACGACAAGACCGCCGCGCTCGCCCGTTTCACCGGGATGCCCGTGCTCGTCCTCGCCGGGGTCAAGGACCTGGTGACGCCGAGCGAGCACAGCGAGGCCATCGCCGACCTGCTGCCGGACGCGGAACTGGTGCTCGTCCCCGACGCGGGACACCTGGTCATGCTGGAGCATCCCGAGGTCGTCATAGACCGCCTCGCCGACCTTCTGGTGCGCGCGGGGGCCGTGCCGGCAGGCGCTACCGTGGGTGGCTATGGAAGCACCAGCAGCAGCGCACAACCCGGCTGAGCCCGCCCAGGACGGCGTCGGCGCGCAGATCACCGTCAACTCTCCCGAACAGATGCAGGAGTTGGGCCGCAGGCTGGCCAAGCTGCTGCGCGCGGGCGATCTCGTGATGCTGAACGGCGAGCTGGGCGCGGGCAAGACCACGCTGAGCCGCGGACTCGGTGAGGGGCTCGGCGTCCGCGGTGCGGTCACCTCGCCGACCTTCGTCATCGCCCGCGTGCACCCCTCCCTCGGCGACGGACCGCCGCTCGTCCACGTGGACGCGTACCGCCTCGGCGGCGGGCTCGACGAGATGGAGGACCTGGACCTCGACGTCTCGCTCTCCGACTCCGTGATCGTCGTGGAATGGGGCGAGGGCAAGGTCGAGGAACTGACCGACGACCGGCTGCACATCGTCATCCACCGGGCCGTCGGGGACACCACCGACGAGGTGCGGCACGTGACGGTCACGGGACTCGGGCGGCGCTGGGCCGCGGCCGATCTGACCGTGCTCGCGGCCTGACGGCGGACACCGGGGGTTTTCGCGGCGCGGACGCTCTCAGCTCGTACATTCGGCCAACGTTTCCGACAGGACGTCGGCAAAATATTGCGTTCGGCGTCCCGGCCGTGGTCACATGGACATCAGTACGTAGTTAGGTCTACCTAACAACGGTTGCCCCCGAAGCCTGAGGAGGCGTCCATGTCGGCATCAGAGTCGGCTGCAGTGCCGGCTTCAGAACATGACGTGCCGGCCGTGCCGCGCGCGATGGCCGGGGTGTCGATGAGGGACCTCCTGGCGGCGTGCGCCGCGGCGGAGGCGGTGTCCAGGCCGCCCCGCGCGCCCCTGAGCGAGCCGAGCGCCGCGGAACGCCCCCGCAAGGCCGCCTGAGGCCGGCGCGGGGCCGGAAGGCCGGTTCCGGTTCCCGGGCTCGACCGGCCGCCCGGACCCGGGTGCGGCAGGGTGCCGTCTACTGGACGACGACGACCTTCGCGCCCACGGTCGCGAACGCCCACATGGCGTCGCCGTCGGCGCGCGAGGCGCGGATGCCGCCGAGCTTCTTCTCCGGGTCGGGAGCGTCCGTGGAGCCGTCCAGCGCGGCGCTGAAGCCGATCGCGATGCCGTTGACCAGCGTGAACCGTACGACGTGCTCGATCTGCGTGCCGTCGGACCCGGAGGCCGCGCCCGTCCGCGACGTGACGGCGTAGGTGCCGGCGCCCGGGTCGACCGTGCCGGGGGTGACCTTGAAGGTGCGCTTCACCTTGTTGCCCGCGCCGACCAGCCAGACACGGTCCTCGCGGGTCGAGTAGACGACCCGCACACCGCTGCCGGACGGGGCCGGCAGCGCGGCCGGGTCCTTCTTGGCGTGGGGCGCCTTGGGGGTGGTGGGCGTGGTCGACACGGTATTGCTCGGCTTGCCCAGGGTGTCCGGAACGTTCGCGGACGCCTGGACGGCCAGGAAGCCGACTGCCGCGATCGCCGCCACGGTGAGCCCGGCCACGATTCCCGAGCTGCTCCTAGCCACCTTGTGTGCCCACCTCTCGACCTTCGTACATCCTTGCTGTGACGGTAGCAGCCGGGGGACGGGATTCTCGGGCGGCCTTACGTCAGGCTCCGGCGCCGTACGCTGTTTGCGTGCTCTTGCTCGCTCTGGATACCGCCACCCCCGCCGTGACCGTCGCCCTGCACGACGGCACGTCCGTCATCGCCTCGTCGAGCCAGGTGGACGCGCGCCGGCACGGGGAGCTGCTGCTGCCGGCCGTCGACCGGGTGCTCACCGAGGCAGGCCTCAAGCTGGACGCCGTCACCGGCATCGTCGTGGGCGTCGGCCCCGGCCCGTACACGGGGCTGCGCGTCGGCCTCATGACCGCCGACACCTTCGGACTCGCGCTCGGCGTGCCCGTGCACGGTGTGTGCACCCTCGACGGGCTCGCGTACGCGGCCGACGTGGAGGGTCCCTTCGTCGTCGCCACGGACGCCCGGCGCAAGGAGGTCTACTGGGCGCGGTACGCCGACCGCCGTACCCGGCTGTCGGAGCCCGCCGTGGACCGCCCCGCCGAGATCGACGGGACGGTCACCGCGCTGCCCGCCGTCGGCGCGGGCGCGCTCCTGTACCCCGACACCTTCACGGACGCCCGCGCACCCGAGTACGTCTCGGCCGCCGCGCTCGCCTCCCTGGCCGCCGAGAGGCTGGCCGCCGGAGAGGAACCGGAGCCGCCCCGGCCGCTGTACCTGCGCCGCCCGGACGCCCAGGTGCCCAAGAACTACAAGGTGGTCACCCCCAAGTGACCGTCGTGCTGCGCGAGATGCGCTGGTGGGACATCGATCCCGTCCTGGAGCTGGAGAAGGAACTCTTCCCCGTGGACGCCTGGTCCCGGGGCATGTTCTGGTCCGAACTGGCCCACTCCCGCGGGCCGCAGGCGACCCGGCGCTATCTGGTCGCCTGCGAAGGCGACCGGCTCGTCGGGTACGCGGGGCTCGCCGCCCAGGGAGACCTGGGCGACGTGCAGACCATCGCGGTGCGACGGGACCAGTGGGGCACCGGCCTCGGCGGCCTGCTGCTCACCGAACTGCTGCGGGCCGCGAGCGCCTTCGACTGCGCCGAGGTGATGCTCGAATGCCGCGTGGACAACGTCCGCGCGCAGAAGCTGTACGAGCGCTTCGGCTTCGAGCCGATCGGCTTCCGGCGCGGCTACTACCAGCCGGGGAACGTGGACGCCCTGGTGATGCGTCTGCACGACCCGTCGACCTCCGTACAAGGAACAGAGACCCATGGCTGACGAACCACTCGTCCTCGGCATCGAGACCTCCTGCGACGAGACCGGTGTCGGCATCGTCCGCGGGCACACCCTGCTCGCGGACGCGATCGCGTCGAGCGTCGACGAGCACGCGCGCTTCGGCGGAGTCGTGCCGGAGGTCGCGTCCCGGGCGCACCTGGAGGCGATGGTCCCGACCATCCAGCGGGCGCTGAAGGACGCGGGGGTGTCGGCCGGGGACCTGGACGGCATCGCCGTCACCGCCGGACCCGGGCTCGCCGGGGCGCTGCTCGTCGGGGTCTCGGCCGCGAAGGCGTACGCGTACGCGCTGGGCAAGCCGCTCTACGGCGTCAACCACCTCGCCTCCCACATCTGCGTGGACCAGTTGGAACACGGGGCGCTGCCGGAGCCGACGATGGCCCTGCTGGTCTCGGGCGGCCACTCTTCGCTGCTGCTGTCCACCGACATCACCTCCGACGTACGGCCGATGGGCGCGACCATCGACGACGCGGCCGGCGAGGCCTTCGACAAGATCGCGCGGGTGCTGAACCTCGGCTTCCCGGGCGGCCCGGTCATCGACCGGTACGCGAAGGAGGGCGACCCGAAGGCGATCGCGTTCCCGCGCGGACTCACCGGGCCGCGCGATCCGGCCTACGACTTCTCCTTCTCCGGTCTGAAGACCTCCGTGGCCCGCTGGATCGAGGCCAAGCGGGCGGCGGGGGAGGACGTGCCGGTGCGCGATGTGGCCGCGTCCTTCCAGGAGGCCGTGGTGGACGTGCTCACCCGCAAGGCCGTCCGCGCGTGCAAGGACGAGGGCGTCGACCACCTCATGATCGGCGGCGGCGTGGCCGCGAACTCGCGGCTGCGCGTGCTGGCCCAGGAGCGCTGCGAGGCCGCCGGGATCCGGCTCAGGGTGCCGCGCCCGAAGCTGTGCACGGACAACGGCGCGATGGTCGCCGCGCTGGGCGCCGAGATGGTCGCCCGCAACCGGGCCGCCTCCGACTGGGACCTGTCGGCGGACTCCTCGCTGCCGGTGACGGACCCGCACGTGCCGGGGCGCGCGCACACGCACACGCATGCGCACTCGCACGATCACGTGCACGAGGTCGCGAAGGAGAACCTCTACCCGTGACCGTCGCGCTGATGTGGGAGGCACGGGCCGTCGCCGGCCGGGGCGAGGAACTGCTCGCCTGGGTGCGGGGGCAGGAACTCCCGGGGAACCCGGTGCGGCGCGAGATCCTGCGGGCACCCCAGGACCGGGTCCTCGTCATCACCTGGTGGGACGCGGACTACGACGCGGAACTGCCCGAACTGCCGGAGCCCGACGGGGACTTGGTGTCCCGGGCGGTGCACAGGTGGCGCTTCGAGTCGGTCCACCCCGACTGACCGCCGCCCTTCGGCCGACGGGCACCGGTGGGTCCCGCCGCCCCAGCGGCTGACCACCGGTGGGTCCCGCCGCCCGGGGCGCGGGTCGGATGCGGGGGCTGGACGCCCCGAGGGCCGGTCGCCGGGTCTCACCCGGCGACCGGCCCCCCGGAGCGTCCTCCGTCGGATCAGGACACCCGCGTGACCTCCGTCTCGCAGCGCATGCGGCGGTCCGTGCCCAACCGCCGTACCGGACCCGTCAGGTTCAGCCGGGCCGTGTGGCGCGTGTCCGCGCTGGAGGCGGCGAGCCGCAGTTCCAGGGCGCCCGGTTCGACGATCCGGCTGCCGGTGCGGTCGGTGAACGCCGAGAGGTCCGCGTGGAAGCGGAAGGTCACCCGGCGGGCCTCGCCCGGTGCCAGGTCCAGCCGCCGGTAGCCGATCAGCCGCACGTCCGGGCGGGTCACCGAGGCCACCGGGTCGTGCAGGTAGAGCTGGACGACCTCGGCACCCGCGCGCTCACCGGTGTTGCGGACGGTCACCGACACGTCGTACGCGCCGTCGGTGCCGATCTCGGCCCCGGGCGTCTCGTCCGGCTCCCAGTCGAAGGACGTGTACGAGAGGCCGTGGCCGAACGGGTACAGCGGCGTCGGGTCCAGGTTGCTGACCTCGCCCTTCAGGCCCAGTGGCGGCTGGAGGTACGTCCACGGCTGGCCGCCCGGATCGCGCGGCACGCTCACCGGCAGCCGGCCCGACGGGCCGACCCGGCCGCACAGCACGCCCGCCACCGCGGGCCCGCCCTCCTCGCCCGGGAAGAACGCCTGGACGATGCCGCCGAGACGGTCCTGCCAGCGGCCCAGCGCGTAGGGGCGGCCGGTGAGCAGCACCAGGACCACCGGCACGCCCGTGGCGACCAGCGCGTCGAGCAGTTCGCCCTGCACTCCCGGCAGGCCGAGGTCGGCCACGTCGCAGCCCTCGCCCGAGGTGCCCCGGCCGAACAGCCCGGCCCGGTCGCCGAGCACCGCCACGCACACGTCGGCCTCGGCGGCCCGTGCCACCGCCTCCTCGAAACCGGACCGGTCCGGTTCCGAGACCCCGCAGCCCCGCGCGAACGTCACCTTGGCGTCCGGCAGTTCGGCGCGCAGCGCGTCGAGCACGGTCGGTATGTCCACGCCGGTCGGGACCTCGGGGTGGTGCGTGAGCACGTGCGAGGGGAACGAGTAGCAGCCGAGCATCGCCAGGGGGTCGTCCGCGCGCGGGCCGATCACCGCGATGCGGGTGTCCGGGGCCAGCGGCAGCACGCCGTCCGCGTTGTCCAGCAGGATCACCGACTCCTCGGCGAGCCTGCGGGCGAGTGCCCGGTTGGCCGCGGAGTCCAGGTCGACGGGGCGGCCGGTCTCCGGGCGCCAGTCCTCGTCCAGCAGGCCGAGTTCGCACTTCTGGAGCAGCACCCGGCGGGCCGACCGGTCGATCAGCGACTCGGGGACGGTGCCCGCGCGGACGGCGGCCACCAGCGGCTCGCCGTAGCACTTCAGCGTGGGCAGCTCGACATCGATGCCGGCCTCCAGCGCCTTGTGCGCGGCCTCGGCCTCGCTGCCGGCCACCCGGTGCAGGCTCTGGAGGAAGCCGACACCGAAGTAGTCCGAGACCACCGTGCCGGTGAAGCCCCACTGGTCGCGCAGCAGCTCGGTCAGCAGGTACGGGTCGGCCGACGCGGGGACGCCGTCCGTGTCGTTGTAGGCGGCCATCACCGAGCGGGCGCCGCCCTCGCGCAGTGCCATCTCGAACGGCGGCAGGGTGATGTCGGAGAGCTCGCGCACTCCGGCCCGCACCGGCGCCAGGTTCCGGGCGCCCGCGGAGGCCGCGTACCCGGCGAAGTGCTTGAGCGTGGCCACGATCCCGGCCGACTCCAGGCCCCGCACATAGGCGGTGGCGACGGTGCCGACCAGGTACGGGTCCTCGCCGATCGTCTCCTCCACCCGGCCCCAGCGCAGGTCGCGGACCACGTCCAGGACCGGGGCGAGGCCCTGGTGGACGCCGACCGAGCGCAGGTCGTCGCCGATGCGCCGGCCCAGCTCCTCCACCAGCTCCGGGTCGAACGTGGCGCCCCAGGACAGCGGGACCGGGTACGCCGTCGCCTGCCAGGCCGTGAAGCCCGCCAGGCACTCCTCATGGGCGACCGCCGGAATGCCGAAGCGGCCCGCCTCGGCGATCCGGCGCTGGGCGCGGGCAAGGGCCTGCGCGCCCAGCGCCGGGTCCACGGGGGCGGTGCCGAAGGAGCGGGTGAGCTGGCCGAGCCCGCGGGTGATCAGCTCGTCCCAGTCGTACGAGGAGGCCATCTCGCTCTGGAGCGGGGCGACTCCGCCGCCGTCCGTGGCGGCGCCGACCCACACGCCGTAGAGCTGGGCGGTCTTCTCCTCCAGGGTCATCCTGGAGAGCAGGTCGTCGACGCGGGTCGCGGCGGGCAGGGCGGGGTCGCGCCAGGGAGGGGTGGTCATGGAACTCCTGTCGGGGAAAGGGGGGTTCGGGCGCCCCTGGTCGTACACGTTCACTTGCCGCCCACACCCATGAGGCCGCCGACCAGCGATCGGCGGGCCACCAGGTACACGATGAAGATCGGGACACCGGAGAGGACGACCGAGGCGAGGATCGCGGGAATGTTCACGCCGAACTCGCTCACGTAGTCGAACAGGCCGAGGGTCAGCACCCGTGGCCCGTCGGACTGGGTGAAGATCAACGGGAAGAGGAAGCCGTTCCAGGCCTGGAGCGCCGAGTAGATGACGACGGTGCTGATGCCGCCCTTGGACATCGGGATGACGAGCTGGAACAGCATCCGGGTGGTGGACGCGCCGTCCAGTGCCATCGCCTCGTACATCTCCTCCGAGATGTCCCGCAGCGTGCCGGTGAGGATCAGCACCGACACCGGCATGGCGAACGCGGCCGTCGGCAGGACGATCGCGAGCAGGCTGTCGTACAGGTTCAGCTTGGCGATCATCAGGTAGAGCGGCACCACGACGGCCTGCGCCGGGATCGCCACGCCCAGCAGGAACAGCCGGAACGCGGCCCCCGACCAGACGCTGCGGGTCCGCACGGCCACGTAGGACAGCGGGACGCACAGCACCAGGACGATCAGGACGACCCCGGCCGCCGCGAGCACGGTGTTCCACAGCAGGTGACCGAAGCCGTTGTTCAGGACGGTGCTGTAGTTGTCCAGGGTCGGATGGGACGGCGGCTTCAGGGCGTTGTGGCCCAGCGCCTCGTCCTGGTGGGTGAGCGAGGCCGAGATCATCGCGTAGATCGGGATGATCACGACGGCCAGCCAGACCAGCGTGCCGGCCCCGGCGAGCGGGTTGGCGCGCCTGGACCAGTGCCGGCGGCGGCTCGGGGGCCGCTCGGCGGCCGGGGCGGAGTCCGTCCTCACGGGACGGGGCAATGTGTCGTGTGACATGTCGTCACATTCCTTCCCGGGTGCTGCGCATCGCGCCGAAGCCGGACAGCTTCACCATCAGCAGGGACAACGCGGTCGCGGCGAGCACCAGGAAGGAGGCGACGGCGCTCGCGTAGCCGAAGTCGTAGCTCTTGAAGCCGGCTTCGTACATCAGGTACGGCAGGATCGCCGTGTCGGTGCCCGGACCGCCCTGGGTGAGGATCAGGACCGTCTCGAAGTACGTCAGCGAACCGACGACCATCAACACCCCTGATGTCGTCGCCGTGTTGCGCAACTGCGGCAGCGTGATCGAGAAGAACTGCCGCAGGCGCCCGGCCCCGTCGATCGCCGCCGCCTGGTAGAGCACCTCGGGGATCTGCCGCGCCCCGCCCTGGTAGATCAGGGTGTGGAAGGGGATGAACTGCCAGCCGCCGACGAACACGATCGCGAGGAACGCGCCGCTGGTCGTGCCGAGGGTGTCCCGGTGGATGATGCCGAAGTTCGGGTCCAGCAGGGCGTAGAACAGCAGCGAGATCGCCGTCGACGACAGCAGGAACGGCACGAAGAAGATCGCCGAGAGCACCGCGCGGTTGCGCTGCCTGCCCGCCGCCCAGACGCCCAGCAGCAGCGAGATCACCGTCTGGAACGCCCAGCTCACCACGGTCAGCGCGACGGTGACCGTCAGCGACTGGGTCAGCCGTTCGTCGCCCAGCAGCTTGCGCCAGTTGGCCAGACCGGTCGGCTGCGGGTCGCCCAGGCCGTTCCACTTGGTGAACGACAGGTAGAAGGCGAGGAGCATCGGGGCGATGGCGAAGAACGCGAAGAACAGCACGCCGGGGACGGCCAGCGCCGCGCTGGGGCGGCCGGCCCTGTTGCGCCGGGCGGAGCGGGGGCGGCCCGCGTCGTTCCGCGGGCCGCCCTTGACCTGCGTGACGCTCACTTCAGCTCCTTGAGCGCCGACACGAACTGCGTCGGCGAGGACTTGCCCACGAACAGCTTGTTGACCTCGGTGAGCATCGGCGTCGCCACGTTCGGGTCGACCGCCTGGTCCCAGCTCAGCGTGAACGCGGGGGCCTTCTGCACCATCTCGTACTGGAACTTGGCGAACTCCGGGTTCGGCGAGGCGTCCAGGAGGGTCGCCGCGTTCGAGGTGGCCGGGACGTCGCCGTTGGCTATGAGCTCCTTGGTGTACGCCAGGGAGGCGGAGTCCCGCAGGAAGGCGATCGCCGCGTCCTTGTTGGAGGTGTGGGCGTTCACCGACCAGTAGTTGGTGGGGTTGCCGACCACGTTGCGGATGTCGCCGGCGCCGCCCTCGATCTGCGGGAAGGCGCACCAGCCCATGTTCTTCTTGGCGAAGTCGGGGAACTTGCCGAGCTGCGTGGAGTACTCCCACGAACCCATCAGATGCATCGCCGCCTTGCCCTTGGCGAAGACCGCGGGAGCGCCGCCGTTGCCGTACCCCACCGAGCTGTAGCCCTTGCCGAAGGCGCCGTCGTCGATCAGTTGCTTGACCGTCTGGGCGGCCTTGAGGACGGCCGGGTCGCCCCAGGCGGAGGCGTCACCGTTCTTGATCTTCTCGAAGACCTGGGGGCCGCCGATCCGGTCGACCAGGTACTCCAGCCACATGAGTTCGGGCCAGATGTCCGCGCCGCCCAGGGCGAACGGGGTGATGTTCGCCTTCTTCAGCTTGGTGTTGATGTCCAGCAACTGGTCCCAGGTGGTGGGCGGCTGGAGCTTCTGCTCCGCGAAGACGGTCTTGTTGTAGAAGAGGATCACGGGCTGCATGCCGCGCATCGGCACGCCGTAGTTCTTGCCGTCCAGTCCGCCCGCCGCCAGCACCGACGACAGGAAGCCGCTCTTGAGCACCGGGTCGGACGTGATGACGTCGGTCAGGTCGACGAGCTGGCCGGCCTCCCGGTAGGCCTTGATGGAGCCGCCGCCCCAGTTGAAGAACACGTCGGGAGCGTTGGGCGAACCCATCGCCGTGCGCAGCTTGGCCGGGTAGTCGGTGGCGGGCACCTTCTGGAGCTTGATCGTGCCCTTGGCCTTCTTCGCCGCGGCCGACGCGTTGAACCGGTTGACGGACTTGACCTGGATCTTCGCCGCGTCGTCCCCGTAGACGAACGCGGTGAGCGTCCCGTCGGAGCCCGAGCCGCTGCCGGACCCGCAGGCGGTGAGCCCGCCGACAGAGGCCAGGGCGGCCGTGCCCGCGCCGAGGAACCAACGTCTGCTGTGGGACTCCATAGGACGGCACCTCTCGGTAGGCGCGAAGGATCGCCGATGATCCATCGCGAATGTTTCGAGTCATTTTTCGAATGTTCCGGGAACGTAAGACGATCCGGTGGGTCCGTCAAGGGGTCGCGCAGAGATACGATCGCCCGCATGAAGCCTGGGAAGTCCGCAGAAGCACAGACGGCGACGCTGGCCGAGATCGCCCGGGAGGCCGGTGTATCGGCTCCGACTGTTTCGAAGGTCCTCAACGGCCGCGCCGACGTCGCCCCCGCGACCCGGTCCCGCGTCGAGGAGCTGCTGCACGCGTACGGCTACCGCCGCCGGCGGGCCGAGGCTTCCCGCTCGCCGCTGATCGACCTGGTCTTCCACGAACTGGAGAGCGCCTGGGCCATGGAGGTCATCCGGGGCGTGGAGAACGTCGCCCGGGACGCCGGCCTCAGCGTGGTGCTCTCCGAGTCCGCCGGGCGGCTCACCCCCGGCCGGACCTGGGCCGACCAGGTCGCCGCCCGCCGCCCGCACGGCGTGGTCCTCGTCCTCTCGGGCCTCGACGACTCCCAGCGCGCCCTGCTGACCAGCAGATCCATCCCCTTCGTGGTGATGGACCCGGCGGGCGACCCGGGCGTCGACGTGCCCTCCATCGGCGCCACCAACTGGCAGGGCGGCCTCGCCGCCACCCGTCACCTCGTCGAACTCGGCCACACCCGGATCGGCGCCATCAGCGGGCCGTCCCGGATGATGTGCAGCCGCGCGCGGGTCGACGGCTACCGGGCGGCGCTGGAGACGGCCGGACTGCCCGTCGACCCCTCGCTGATCCTCGCCGGGGACTTCCACCACGAGGCCGGCTACCGCATCGGCCTGGAGCTGCTGCGCCGCCCCGACCGGCCCACGGCCGTCTTCGCCGGCAACGACCTCCAGGCGCTAGGTCTCTACGAGGCGGCCCGCGAGCTGGGGCTGCGCATTCCCGAGGACCTGAGCGTCGTCGGCTTCGACGATCTGCCGGTGGCGCGGTGGGTGGGGCCGCCGCTGACGACCGTACGGCAGCCGCTGACCGAGATGGCCGAGGCGGCGGCGAAGCTGGTGCTCGACCTGAGCCGCCAGGAGAGGCCGTCGGCCGGGACGAGGATGGAACTGGCGACGAGCCTGGTCGTGCGCAGCAGCACGGGGGCGCCTCCGGCGTGAGACCGGGTGTCCCGGCGGTCGCGATCGCGCTGCACCGGCGCCGCCGGGTCCGGGTCCGGGTCCGGTGGGTGGGTCGGGGCCCTGCCGGTACATCCGCCCGCATCCGAACGGATCCCGGCGGCGTCGCGAGGTGCGGGTCGGCTCTGATCCGTCCGGCCTGCGGGCATGTGATGTACCGGCACGGCCCCTTCCGTGGGCTGCCGGCCGCGGGTGCTTCGCGGTGGCCGTTCGGCCTTTCGGCCCCGGCCGGGGGCGTGGGACGGGGGTGTGGCGTGAGACCGGATCGGTCCGAAGTTGGCCGGGGGCCCGTATTGACGGGTGAGGCATCCGCCTCCACACTCCTCCGAAGTCAATCGGTTGTACAGCCGAAACTTTCGGAGGCACCCGCAATGAGAACCTCCCGAACCCGCTCCTCGACCCGTCCCTTATCCCGCCGCGTCGCCGCCCTGTTCGCGGGAGTCGTGACGGTGGGCGCCCTGCTCGCGGCCGGTACGACGGCACACGCCGCCGACGCCCCGCTGCGCGACCTCGCGGCAGCCAAGGGCAAGGTCATCGGCACCGCGGTCACCGGCTCCAAGCTGACCGGGACCTACGGCGACATCGCCGGGTCCCAGTTCAACTCGCTGACGCCGGGCAACGCCATGAAATGGGGCACCGTAGAGCCCACCCGGGGCACCTTCAACTGGTCCGAGGCCGACCAGATCGTCGCGTTCGCGCAGGCCCACAACCAGCAGGTGCGCGGTCACACCCTGGTCTGGCACAGCCAGAACCCGAGCTGGCTGACGAACGGCACCTGGACGACCGCCGAGCTGAGCGGCCTGCTCCAGGACCACATCACCACCGAAGTCACCCGCTACAAGGGGAAGCTGGCCGCCTGGGACGTGGTCAACGAGCCCTTCAACGAGGACGGCACCTACCGTTCGACCCTCTGGTACAACGGCCTCGGCGCCGACTACATCGCCCAGGCACTGACCTGGGTGCACGCCGCCGACCCGAACGCCAAGCTCTACATCAACGACTACAACGTCGAGGGCGTCAACGCGAAGAGCACCGCCCTCTACAACCTGGTCAAGTCCCTGAAGGCGCGCGGTGTCCCGATCGACGGCGTCGGCCTCCAGGCCCACCTCATCGTCGGCCAGGTCCCCGGCACCCTCCAGCAGAACATCCAGCGCTTCGCCGACCTCGGTGTCGACGTCGCGATCACGGAGCTGGACATCCGGATGCAACTCCCGTCCGACAGCACCAAACTGGCGCAGCAGGCCGCCGACTACAAGGCGGTCTTCGACGCCTGTGTCGCGGTGACCCGCTGCTACGGGGTGACCGTCTGGGGCTTCACCGACTCCGACTCCTGGATCCCGGACGTCTTCTCGGGCTACGGCGCGGCGACACCGTACGACGAGAACTACGTGCCCAAACCCGCGTACAACGCCATCGCGGCCTCGCTCGGCGGCGGAACCTCGACGCCACCGCCCACCGGCGCGTGCACGGTGACCTACAGCGTCCAGAGCCAGTGGAACACGGGCTTCACGGGACAGGTGCGCATCGAGTGCTCGGGGGCCGCGCTGGCGTTGTGGAAGGTGAACTGGACGTACGGCGCGGGCCAGCAGATCACCCAGGCCTGGAACGCGACCTGCACCCAGACCGGCACGGCGGTGTCCTGCGCCAACGCCTCCTACAACGGGACCGTCCCGGACGGCGGTTCGGTGACGTTCGGGTTCAACGCCTCCTGGAGCGGGAGCAATCCGGTGCCCACGGTGACGTTGGGCTGAGCTCGGGCCGAGGCCAGCCGGTGTCGGGCCGAAGCGGGGCTGAGGCCGGTCTGAGAAGCGTGAGAGTTTCCGAAGAAATTCGTTTCGCGCCTCTTTCCCTAACAGTCTCCTAATAATTCGGACTTACGTTCCTCCCTGTGACGGGACACAAGGACATCGGGGTCGGGGACGGGGTCGGGGTCGGGGTCGGTCCGGTGGGCCGGCGGTCGCGGGTACTGAAGGCCGTCGGCCTCACCCTGGCGGGAGCACTGGTACTGGGCGTCGGCACGGCGGGCTGGGCCTACTGGCATCTGAACCAGAACATCAAGAGCGTCGACATCAACAGCGCGCTCGGCGACGACCGCCCGGCGAAGGCGGTGGTGACGCCCTCGGCCCCGGCGTCCGCCTCGGCCTCCCCCTCCCCGCTTCCCAGCGGTGCCCTGAACATCCTGGTCCTCGGCTCCGACTCGCGCAGCGGCAAGGCGAACGCGAAGCTCGGCGGCGGCGACAGTTCGGGTGCCCGTTCCGACACGGCGATGGTCGTGCACATCGACGCGGGGCGCACCCGGGCGACCGTGGTGAGCATCCCCCGGGACACCCTGGTGACCCGGCCGGCCTGCCCCACCTCCTCCGGGGGGACGACGGCGGTGGCGTACAACGCGATGTTCAACAGCGCCTATTCGATCGGCGGCCCGGTCTGCGCGGTGAAGACGGTCGAGTCCATGACCGACGTCCGCATGGACCACTACATCGAGATCGACTTCTCCGGCTTCGCGAAACTGGTGGACGCCCTCGGCGGTGTCACGGTCACCACGGACGAGAACATCGACGACAGCAAGAGCCATCTGCACCTGAAGGCGGGCACGCACCACCTGGGCGGCACCCGGGCGCTGGCACTCGCCCGCACCCGGCACGGCATAGGCGACGGCAGCGACCTGGGCCGCATAGGTCTCCAACAGAAGCTCGTCAAGGCGCTGTTGACGCAGATCTCATCGGCGGGCCTGCTCACCGACCCGGCCAAGCTCTACGACGTCGCGAACGCGGTGACCGGCAGCCTGACGACGGACACCGGCCTCGACTCGCTCGGCGAGCTGATGAAACTCGGTCAGAGTCTCAAGTCCCTCTCCTCGGACGAGGTGAAGACGGTGATGATGCCGGTGGTGGCGGCTCCCTCGGACCACAACAGGGTGATCGCGAACGAGCCGGAGGCGAGCGATCTGTGGGCCTCGCTGAAGTGACGCCCGGACGCGGTGGAAACCACTGGGCGACGGTCCGCGGGACTTGAGCTTCGGGGCCCGGGATTCGAGCCTCTTTTGTATGGAATGGGTGGGAGGCTCAACCCACCCACCCTCCCTTACCGACGGCCGAAGTGCCGTCCGGGCCAGGGGATATGACTTTTCGTGATCGGGTCGCGGCGGAGTGTGGCGGACGTGTAGCGTGCGCCGCGAAAGCATCGACCCCCACGGGTGTTAGGCGCACCACGCGGGGGTCTGGCCACGAAGACCGAATGAGGCTCGATCCATGGCTGTAAGCCAGCTTAGTGCTGCCCCGCGCCCGTCCGCCCATCCCCTCGCCAATCCGGGGTACGGAAAACGGTCGGCGCCCGGCCAAACCCCACGTACGGGTCGGGACTTCGTACATCTGCCCACTCGCGAGGCATCGATCGCGACGTACATCGACCGGCTCGCCGACGAGTCGGACCTCTCCATCAAGACCCTCGCCAAGCACCTCCCGTACGGCCAGTGCGCCCTCTCCACCGCCCTCAACAACCTTTCCGCGGCGGGCCATTTGCGCAGGGTGCGCCGCCCCGTCACCGTCGACGGCTGCCCCCGCTGGGTCTGGCACACCTTCTTCTCGCGCACCGCGCACGACGACGCCTGGTGGAACGCCTTCCTCGCCGGGGAGACGCCCGTGACCGAGCGGCCCCCGGCGCGGGCGGCGCGCTCGACGGCGTACGGCGTGCTGGCACGGCTCGGCCGGATCGACGCCCGCCTGACGCTGTCGGCGGGGGAGTGCGCGGCACTGGAGGGGGAGGCCGCCGAGTGGTTCGCGCGGGGCGCGGGGGAGCCGCAGCTCGTCCAGGCGCTGACGTCGGGGCTCCCGGAGCGTGTGGCGCACGCCTACGCCTTCGTACGAGCCCGGCTGCTCGCCAAGCTGCCGCCGCGACCCGAGCCGCAGCCACCGGCGCTCCGCTACGAGGTGGTCTGCACGGCGTGCGGGGAGCCCGGCGGGGACGGTGTCGAGCTGCGGGGCGGGTTGTGCGGGGTGTGCCGGGGCGGGCGGCCCGCTCTCGCGGCGCATGAGGTGCGCGCCCATGTCGGACGGCTGCGCGCCGCTCTCCGTACCGGGACCCGCACGGAGGAAACCGAGAAGGGAGCAGGCACATGACGACCTTGCAGCACGGTCCGCCCGTGACCGGGGCAGGATGGAGGGGAGGAGGCGACGCTATGACCCCCAGCACGTCCGACCAGCCCCAGATGCTCGTCGAGGAGTTCGAGGAGCTCGCTCGTCACGCGCCCGAGTCGGCGCGGCTGGAATTCCTGAACGGAAAGATCGGGGTCAAGCCCATGCCGGACGGCAATCACGCTCAGATCGTTGCCTGGCTCCTCAAGCGGTGCATGCAGTACCGCCCCGACCTCTTCCTCTTCCCGGAACAAGGTCTCCAAGTCCAGGCGTACCGCAATGGGCGGGCCCGGCCGGACGGAGCGCTGGCGCCCGAGGAGTACTTCGCCGGAAAGGGCGAGTGGTCCGAGCCCTCGGGTGTCCTGATGGTCGTCGAGGTCACCTCGCGCGACCGGGACACCGACCGGCGTGACCGGATCGAGAAGCCCGACGGATACGCGGGCGCCGGCATCCCCGTCTACCTCCTAGTCGACCGGGACGCGGGCAGCGTGACCGTGCACTGCGACCCCGAGGGCGGCGTCTACCGCTCGCTCACCACCCGGGCGTTCGGAGCGGTGATCGAGCTGCCGGATCCGGTCGGGTTCACGCTGGACACACAGAAGCTCAAGGACTTCGCCGACTGACCCGAATCCCCGATTCCCTATTCCCTCGATTGATCCGTCTGGACCCGCCGGGGAAGGAAATGAAAGAAATCCGGGGACCGTGTCGAAGCAGGTGTCTCCCGTTCGACGCACGGGTGAGAGGCAGGGAGAAGCCCCGCCTCCGAGGCACCGAAGACACGAGGAGTCACCATGCCCCGCTATCTTTCGCTGGTCCAGATCGACGAGAGCACCGCGCCCGCCGATGGTCCCAGCCCCGAGCTGATGCAGCGGATGGGCGAGCTCATCGAGGAGATCACCAAGGCGGGCGTCATGCTGGAGACCGACGGCCTGACGCCCACCGCGCAGGGCAAGCGCGTCCACTGGTCGGGCGGGCAGCTGTCCGTCACCGACGGGCCCTTCACCGAGTCCAAGGAGGTCGTCGGCGGCTACGCGATCATGCAGTGCAAGGACATGGCCGAGGCCGTGGAGTGGACCAAGCGGTTCCTGAAGACGCACGAGGAGTTCTGGACGGTCACCTGCGAGGTGCGGGAGATCGCCGGGAGCTGAGCGGTCTTGTCGGACCCAGCGTTCTTTCCGGCCTGAGCGGTCTCCTTGGTCTGACGCCGCCGCGGGTGTCTGATGGTGAGCTGTGGAACAGCAGCCCGGCCGAACCCCCGCCGGCGGCGTCGACACGGCCGTCGAGACCATCTTCCGTATCGAGTCGCCCCGCGTCATCGCGCGCGTCGCCCGGATCGTCCTGGACGTCGGCATCGCCGAGGAACTGGCCCAGGACGCCCTGGTCGCGGCGCTGGAGCAGTGGCCGCGGGACGGCGTGCCGGACAACCCGGGCGCCTGGCTGACGGCCACCGCCAAGCACCGGGCGATCGACCTCGTACGCCGCCGGGAGCGCTACGCGCGCAAGCTGGAGGAGGTCGGGCGGGACCTCTCGCTGTCGGCTCCGCACCACATCGACGAACCCTCCGACCCGGACGACATCGACGACGACCTGCTGCGCCTGGTCTTCACCGCCTGCCATCCCGTCCTGTCCGCCGAGGCCCGCATCGCGCTCACGCTGCGGCTCCTCGGCGGCCTGACGACGTCCGAGATCGCCCGCGCCTTCCTCGTCCCGGAGCCGACGATCGCCCAGCGCATCGTGCGGGCCAAGCGGACGCTGGCGACGAAGGGGGTCGCCTTCGAGGTGCCGTACGGTCCTGACCGCGAGGCCCGGCTCGGGTCCGTCCTGGAGGTCATCTACCTCGTCTTCAACGAGGGGTACGCGGCCACGGCGGGCGACGACCTGCTCCGTCCGGCGCTGTGCGAGGACGCGCTCCGGCTGGCCCGGGTGCTCGCCGAGCTGATGCCCAAGGAGCCCGAGGTGCACGGGCTCGCCGCCCTGCTGGAACTCCAGGAGTCCCGGGCGTCCGCCCGCACCGGGCCCGGGGGAGAACCGGTCCTCCTGAAGGACCAGAACCGCCGCCGCTGGAATCGCATGCTGATCCGCCGGGGCTTCACCGCGCTGGGCCGCGCCAACGCCGTCGCCGCCGGCAGCCCGGGGCCGTACGCCCTCCAGGCCGCCATCGCCGCCTGCCACGCGCAGGCCTACGCCTACGAGGACACGGACTGGCGGCGGATCGCCACCCTGTACGGCCTGCTGGCGGCCCGCACCCCGTCTCCGGTCGTCGAGCTGAACCGTGCCGTGGCCGTCTCCATGGCCGACGGACCCGGTCCCGCCCTGGAGATCGTGGACGCCCTCGCCGGTGAACCCGCGCTGCGCGACTACCACTTGCTGCCGAGCGTGCGGGGTGACCTGCTCGCCCGGCTGGGACGTACGGCGCAGGCGCGGGCCGAGTTCGAGCGGGCGGCCTCGCTGGCGCGCAACGAGCGGGAGCGGGAGCTGCTGCTGGCACGGGCCCGTGAGCTGCGGGGTTCGTGAGATTCCCGTTCGGCAACCCCGTTCCCAACGTGATCAGCAAGGGCTTACAGTGGCGCCGCTGCCGTACACGGGAAGAACGCTCTCCGTTCACCCGTAGGCCCCCGAGAGGCGTGGTCCGGCAGCCATCGCACCTACCCTGGGGGGTACACCCTTGAAGATCTTCGCGCGCCACAGACTCGTGGCGCTCACCGCGGCGACGGCCCTGGCCGCCGGCACCGCGACAGCCCTGGCACCGGGGGCGTCGGCCGACGTCACCGGGTGGCCGGCCGCCGACGGCAGGATCGCCGTGTCCGGCGACGGCATCATGTCGGTGGACGTCGACGGCAACGACGAGAAGCGTGTCTCGAACGGCTCCGACGACCAGTCGCCCGCCTGGTCACCCGACGGCAGCCGGGTGGTCTTCGAGTCGGCCGGTGTCGTGCAGACCATCAGTGTCACGGGCGGCACCAAGACGACGGTCTACGACGGGATCGAGGACGGCGCCATGGCGTCCCACCCCACGTACTGGGCCTACGGCCGCGAGATCGTCTACTCCGCGTCCAAGAAGCTGTACGCCGTCCTGGCCGGCGGCGGCACCCCGGTCCGGCTGCTGGCCGCCGGCGGCTGCGACCGCGTGCCGAGCGGGGACGCGACCGGAAAGTTCCTGGTCTTCCAGCGCAACGGAACCGGGTGCACCACCACCACGCCGTCGGTCGTGCTCTACAACGCCACCACCAAGACGGAGACCACGCTCGCCGCGGGCGGCTCGCCCGCCGTCTCGCCCGACGGCACCAAGGTCGCGTTCGTCCGCACCGTCGACGGTCACCGCCAGCTCTTCTCGATCAACACCGACGGCACCGGCGAGCGGCGTCTGACCAATGACGCCGGGGACTACGACACCCCCTCCTGGGCGCCTGCGAGCAACCGGCTCGTCGTGCACTTCAACCGGCCCACCAGCGGCGGCCGTCAGGAGAGCAACGTCGTCCTGACGATCACCGCGGACGCGGTGACGGAGGGCCAGCCCTTCCCCTGGGGCGGCTATTCGCCCGCCTGGCAGCCGCTGCGCAAGAACACCGTCTCCCGGGTCTGGGGCGCCGACGTCAACGCCAGCAACATCGCCGCGTCCCGCTGGACCTGGAACACGGTCGGCAAGAGCGAGCCGGGCCTGATGAACGCCTCGTCCGCCGTGCTGGTCTCCCAGGACAGCCAGTCGTACGCGTTGACCGCCCCCGCCCTCGCGGGCAAGAAGCACGGGCCGGTCCTGCTGACGTCCGCGACCTCGGTCTCCTCGTCCGTGCAGGCGGAGCTGAAGCGGGTCCTCAAGCCCGGCGCCCCGGTCTACCTCGTCGGCGGTACGTCGATCCTCGGCAGCGCCCTCTCGACGAAGATCACCGCGCTCGGCTTCACCCCGAAGCGGCTGGCCGGCACCTCGCGCTACTCGACCTCGGTCGCCGTCGCGAAGTCCATCACCAGCGCGCCTGACTACGTCTTCATCGCGACCGGCACCGACTACCACTCGGCGCTCGCCGCCGCGTCGGCCGCGGGTGCGAACGGGACGAGCGGCAAGACGGTCGTCGTGCTGAACGACGGCAACACGCTGACCTCGTCCGTGAAGGCGTACCTCAACAGCCTGGACCCGCGCGACACCTACATGATCCCGGTCGGCGGCTCGGCGAAGTACGCGCTGACGCACACGTCGTTCTCGCACTGGCCGTCGTCGTACACGTACTACCCGATCGTGGCGAGCACCAACGCGGGCAACGCGGCTCTCCTCGCGCGGTTCTGGTGGGGCGGTCCGGGCAGCGTGGCCCTGGCCTCCACCGACAGTTGGCGCGGTGGCACCTCGGCCGCGGCCGCGATGAACGTCTTCGGCCCGATGCTGTGGACGGATGTCGCCACCCTCTCCTCCGAGACCAAGTCCTACCTGGTCCAGGGCGCCGCCAACATCAACGGTGTGGCGGTCTTCGGCGGCACCGGCTCGGTGTCGACGACGGCGCTGAACTCCGCGGGCGCGGCGGTCAGCGCGAGCAGCAGCCAGTGGACGTACACGCCGTACTACAACGGCCTGATGCCGACGGCGACTTCGTTCTCCTCGACCGGATCGGCGGGATCGGTCGCGGGCGCCCCTGTGGCGCACCCCGGCACGGCGGCGCGGCCTCTGGACGGGCCGGACCTGGGCGCGCTCAGCACCCGTCACCAGCAGTAGACCACCGGGTTGCTCAGCACCCGCCGCCGGCGGCGGTGGGCGGCTGGGCGGGGGCCCCCACCAGCATGGTCGGGGCCCCCGCCACCCGGGTCAGGAACACCGTCGCGGACCGGGGGCCCTGCGGTTTCACCTTGCGCCGCAGTTCCTCCGGCTCGACGGCCGACCCGCGCTTCTTGACGGTCAGCACGCCGACTTCCCGCTCCCGCAGCAGCGCCTTCAACTTCTTTACGTTGAAGTGGAGTTGATCGGTGATCTCGTAGGCGGAGGCGAACGGTGTCGGGCGCAGTTCGTCCGCCGTGACATACGCGATCGTCTCGTCGACCAGCCCGCCGTCCAGGTCCTCGGCCACCTCGGCGACCAGGTGCGCGCGGATGACGGCGCCGTCCGGTTCGTACAGATAGCGTCCGACCGCCCTGACCGCCGGATCGGGCAGCCCGCGTCCGCGCAGCTCACGCGGGCCCGGCAGGAGGGTGGCGCGCACCAGGCCCGGTTCCGTGCCGAACCACAGCACCGCTTCCTTCACGTCCCCGCCGTCCGAGATCCACTCGGCCTCGGCCTCGGCGGGGATCGCCTCGTGCGGGATGCCGGGGGCGATCTTCAGGGCGGCGACCGGAGCCTTCAGGGCCGCGCCGACGGCCCAGGACAGCGGCGGCGAGTACGCCTCCGGGTCGAAGATCCGGCCCCGGCCGCCCCGGCGTGCCGGGTCCACGAAGACCGCGTCGTACGACGAGGTGTCCACCTGCGTCACATCCGTCTCGCGCACCTCGATGAGGTCCGTGAGCCCGAGCGCGTCGGCGTTCGCGCGGGCGGCGGCGACCGTCAGCGGATCGCGGTCGACGGCGAGGACGCGGATTCCGGCGCGGGCCAGCGCGATGGCGTCGCCGCCGATGCCGCAGCAGAGGTCGGCGACGGAGCGGACCCCCAGCGCGCGCAGCCGCTCGGCGCGGTGCTCCGCCACGCTCGTCCGGGTGGACTGCTCGACCCCGTTCGGGGTGAAGAACATGCGTCCGGCGTCCTCGGCGCCGAACTTCGCCACCGCGCGTTGCCGCAGCCGTGCCTGTCCGAGGGCCGCCGAGACCAGTTCGGCGGGGTGCTCGCGGCGCAGCCGGGTGGCGACGGCCAGTTCCTGTGCCGGTTCGGTGGCGCGGACCTCGTCGAGCAGGGCGCGGCCCTCGGCGGTGAGGAGGGGGGCGAAGGAGACGTCGTTCACCCGGCCATTGTGGGCCAGTCGGTGGACGGTGTGCTTCCGGCGGCGGTGTCGGGGCCCTCGCGAGGGCGGTGACCTGGGAGGATCCGGGCCCATGCGACCCGTACGACAAAATGATAAAAACGGCGCAAACGGGGCCGGTGCGCGCTGGGGAGTCGGCGTGCTCGCCCTCGCCCTTCTCGTCTCCGGCTGTGCCGAGACCGGCTCCGCCTCCGGCCCCGGCTCCGACGCGGCCAAGCCGGCCCACGGCCCGCAGGCCGGACTCCAGGCACCCCCCGCCCGCGCCCTCGCCGGGTACGCCTCCCGGCTCCGCCTCGCACAGGCCCGGCGCGCCGCCGTCGCCAGGCGCTGGGGGCTGGCCGAGGTGCCGCTGACACCCCCGGCGCCGCCCGCCAGGAAGCCGGTCATCGAGGCACGCAAGGGGTTCGAGGTCGACGACCAGAAGGAACTGGGGCTGCCGCCGGTCTTCACGACCGTCCCCACCAAGGACAAGGTCGTCTTCCTCACGGTCGACGACGGCTCAGAGAAGGACCCCGCGTTCCTGCGGATGATGAGCGACCTGAAGATCCCGTACACCGCCTTCCTCAGCGACTTCCTCGTCAAGGACGACTACGGGTACTTCCGGAGGATGCGCGACCGCGGCATCACCCTCGACAACCACACCCTGCACCACCCCTACCTGCCCGCACTCTCCTACGAGCGGCAGAGGCACGAGATCTGCGGCATGCAGGACGTGATGGAGAAGCAGTTCGGCAGGCGCCCGACCGTCTTCCGGCCGCCGTACGGCAACTACGACCAGGACACCCTGCGCGCCGCGAAGTCCTGCGGCATCAGGTACGCGCCCATCTGGGACGAGGAGGTCTTCGTCGACCACTGGGAATACCGCGAGGAGGACCAGGACCTGCATCCCGGCGACATCGTCCTCACCCACTTCCAGGGCCGCAAGGAGTGGAACGGCACCATGGCCGACATGGTCCGCCGCTTCCTCAGGACGGTCACGGCCAAGGGGTACGCGGTCGCGCGCCTGGAGGACTACCTGTGAGGGTGCGGGTGCCGGTCGCCGGGCTGCTCGTGGCGGTGCTGCTCAGCGGCTGCGCGCAGTCCGTCGACCCCATCGAGCGGCTCGGCAAGAAGGCGGCCCAGCGGGTGCACCCGCGGGAATCCGCGTACCGCCGCTGGGGTCTGGCCAGCCCGCTCGCCCCGGCGCCGAAGGCGCCCGCCCGGACCGCCGCGCGCACCGCGGGTCCGGGACTGCCGATCGTCGTCGACCAGGTGCGCACCCGCGACAAGGTGGTCTTCCTTACGTACGACGACGAGGTGGAGCGCGATCCGCGGTTCGTCGACATGGTCCGCGAACTACGGCTCCCGGTCAGCATGTTCCTCACGGACACGGTCGCCGGTCCGGGGTACGGGCACTTCGCCCGGCTGCGCGCGGTCGGCGCGAGCGTCCAGAACCACACCCTCGACCACGCCTCGCTGCGCGGGCTGCCCTACGCCGGCCAGCACGCCGAGATCTGCGGACAACAGGACAAGCTCAGACGGCGCTTCGGCATCCGGCCCCGGCTGCTGCGGCCCCCCTACGGCCGGTACGACGAGACCACCCTGCGCGCCGCCGCCGACTGCGGGGTCGCCGCGCTCGTCCTCGGCCGGGCGGCGGACGCCCACCCGCTGCGGCCGGGAGACATCCTCGTCGGCTTCGGCCGACCCGACCTCACGAACGCCACGCTCCGGCTGCTGCGGCGGATCCAGTCCGAGGGCTTCACTCCGGCACGGCTGGAGAACTACCTCTAGGGATGTACAGCGATCTACAGCGATCGACAGCGATCCACGGGGATCTTCAAGGATCTCCAGGGGCCGTTCGGGCCGCGCCACGCCGACGCCTTTGGCACTCCGCTTGACCGAGTGCTAATCGCAGTCATAGTCTCAGGTCTGGCACTCCCCCCTGGAGAGTGCCAATAGCGACAGGCAGATCCGGCACCCGCGACGACGGATCCACCTGGTCGCCACCTCAGACAGTTAACCCCGTGAGATCTCCGAAGGGGGAGGTCGGATCGTGACGACCACCAGCTCCAAGGTTGCCATCAAGCCGCTCGAGGACCGCATTGTGGTCCAGCCGCTCGACGCCGAGCAGACCACGGCCTCTGGCCTGGTCATCCCGGACACCGCCAAGGAGAAGCCCCAGGAGGGCGTCGTCCTTGCCGTGGGTCCGGGGCGCTTCGAGGACGGTAACCGTCTTCCGCTCGACGTCACCGTCGGCGACGTCGTGCTCTACAGCAAGTACGGCGGCACCGAGGTGAAGTACAACGGCGAGGAGTACCTCGTCCTCTCGGCTCGCGACGTGCTCGCGATCATCGAGAAGTAATTCACCCGGTAAGGGCGTTCGGGGTCATTCCCCGGACAACCCCGCACCAAGCATTGCAGTGAACTGCGCCCCTGGCCCCCGCTACCTTTGATGAACCGGGCGCTGGGGGCGCCGTTCGTTTCTCCCAAGTTTTCCGAGAGGGCTGAACCGCTCCCATGGCGAAGATCCTGAAGTTCGACGAGGACGCCCGTCGCGCCCTCGAGCGCGGCGTCAACAAGCTTGCCGACACGGTGAAGGTGACGATCGGCCCCAAGGGCCGCAACGTCGTCATCGACAAGAAGTTCGGCGCCCCCACCATCACCAACGACGGTGTCACCATCGCCCGCGAGGTCGAGCTCGACGACCCGTTCGAGAACCTCGGCGCGCAGCTCGTGAAGGAGGTGGCGACCAAGACCAACGACATCGCGGGTGACGGTACGACCACCGCCACCGTGCTGGCCCAGGCGCTCGTCCGCGAGGGCCTGCGCAACGTCGCCGCCGGCGCGTCGCCCGCCCTCCTGAAGAAGGGCATCGACGCCGCGGTCAAGGCCGTCTCCGAGGAGCTCCTCGCGACGGCCCGCCCGATCGACGACAAGTCCGACATCGCCGCCGTGGCCGGGCTCTCCGCGCAGGACAGCCAGGTCGGCGAGCTCATCGCCGAGGCGATGGACAAGGTCGGCAAGGACGGTGTCATCACCGTCGAGGAGTCCAACACCTTCGGTCTGGAGCTGGACTTCACCGAGGGCATGGCCTTCGACAAGGGCTACCTGTCCCCGTACATGGTGTCCGACCAGGAGCGTATGGAGGCCGTCCTCGACGACCCGTACATCCTCATCCACCAGGGCAAGATCAGCTCCATCCAGGACCTGCTGCCGCTGCTGGAGAAGGTCATCCAGTCGAACGCGTCGAAGCCGCTGCTGATCATCGCCGAGGACGTCGAGGGCGAAGCCCTGTCGACCCTGGTCGTGAACAAGATCCGCGGCACGTTCAACGCCGTCGCCGTGAAGGCCCCCGGCTTCGGTGACCGCCGCAAGGCCATGCTCGGCGACATCGCCACCCTCACCGGTGGTCAGGTCATCGCCGAGGAGGTCGGCCTCAAGCTCGACCAGGTCGGCCTGGACGTGCTCGGCAGCGCCCGCCGCGTGACCGTCACCAAGGACGACACCACGATCGTCGACGGTGCCGGCAGCAGCGACGAGGTCCACGGCCGCGTCAACCAGATCAAGGCCGAGATCGAGAACACCGACTCCGACTGGGACCGCGAGAAGCTCCAGGAGCGCCTCGCGAAGCTGGCCGGCGGCGTGTGCGTGATCAAGGTCGGCGCCGCCACCGAGGTGGAGCTCAAGGAGAAGAAGCACCGTCTGGAGGACGCCATCTCCGCGACCCGCGCCGCGGTCGAGGAGGGCATCGTCTCCGGTGGTGGCTCCGCGCTCGTCCACGCCGTGAAGGTCCTCGAGGGCAACCTCGGCAAGACCGGCGACGAGGCCACGGGTGTCGCGGTCGTCCGCAAGGCCGCCGTCGAGCCGCTGCGCTGGATCGCCGAGAACTCCGGCCTGGAGGGTTACGTCATCACCGCCAAGGTCGCCGAGCTCGACAAGGGCCAGGGCTTCAACGCCGCCACCGGCGAGTACGGCGACCTGGTCAAGGCCGGCGTCATCGACCCGGTCAAGGTCACCCGCTCCGCCCTGGAGAACGCCGCCTCCATCGCCTCCCTGCTCCTCACGACCGAGACCCTGGTCGTCGAGAAGCCGGCCGAGGAAGAGGCCGACGCCGGTCACGGCGGCCACGGCCACTCCCACTGACGCACACCGGGAGACCGGTGGGCCGGAGCCGGCACTGAGTCCCTGGACAGGGACACCGCGCTGAATCGGGCCGCGTTGCTTCGCCCCGCCGTTCCCACGGCGGGGCGAAGTGCTGTCCGGCGGACGCGCCGACACGCCGACGCGTCGTCGACGTCAGGAACGTTGCCGGGTCACGCGGGGAGGACGAGTCCATGGCCATCGCCGCCGGCGAGGCCCGAGCCAGGCTGTTCCCGCTCAGCCGGCAGGTCAACGACGATCTCCGTCCCACCGGATGGGGGGACCTCCCCTGTGTGCGTGCGGGCCACCCGTGGCATTCGTGACCGAGTTGCTTTTTTAACCGAGTAACGCTTTTATGGGTGACGTGAATAGGACAGACATTCCTCCCGTGCTCGTGACCGGGGCATCGGGCCGGGTCGGCCGCTTCGTCATCGACCGACTCCTCGACGCGGGCGTGCCGGTCCGCGCTCTCACCCATCGCGCCGAGGCGGCTGAGACGCTGCCGGCGAAGGTCGAGGTCTTCGCCGGCGACCTCACCGTGCCCGAGTCGCTCGACCCGGCATTGAAGGGTGCCGGTGCGGTCTTCCTCGTCTGGACCGCTCCGCCCCGGACCGCCGCGGCAGTCGTCGAGCGGCTCGCGGCCCACGTACGGCGGGTCGTCTTCCTCTCCTCCCCGCACCGGACGCCGCACCCCTTCTTCCAGCAGCCCAATCCCATGGCGGTGCTGCACGCCGACATCGAGCGGCTCATCGCGGCCACCGGACTCGAGTCGACGATCATCCGGCCGGGGATGTTCGCGTCGAACTCGCTGGCCTGGTGGGCGCCCGCGATCCGGGCCGGCGAGGTCGTCCGATGGCCTTACGGCGCCGCCGAGACGGCACCGGTCGACGACCGCGACGTCGCGGCCGTAGCGGCGCGGACGCTCTGTCTCGACGGATACGTCGGAGGCGACTACGTCCTTACGGGCCCCGAATCGCTGACCCAGGCCGCACAGGTGGGCGTCATCGGTGACGCCCTGGAGCGCCGGATCGCATTCGAGGAGATGACGCCGGACGACTTCCGGAGCCTGTCGGAGGGCACGGCCCCCAGCCCGGTCGTCGACATGCTGCTCGCCGCATGGAGCGCGGCAGTCGGACAGCCCGCGTACATCACCACCGCGGTGGCCGACATCCTCGGGACGCCGCCGCGAACGTTTCGCCAGTGGGCCGCCGACCACGCCACCGCGTTCACGGAGGGTTCGTAACCTCGGCGACCGGCGACCGGCGGTCCAAGTGCGCGACGTCGATGGGAAATTGCACGCGGAAGGCGCACGCGGAAGGTGTGCACGTCGCGTGCTGGCGTCCTCAGGGGCGACGGGCCAGCAGATGGGCATCGAGGAAGCCTCGCTCGGAGGCCGGGTCGTGGAGCAGCCGGGCGAACGTGACAAGCCCGGCCCCGGCCAGCAACTCTGCGAACAGGTCGACCGGCCAGCTATAGGCGGGCGTCACCTTGTGGTCGAACCGGACCGGCTCCGGTCCGTCGGTCGCGAAGAACGACACCAGGAGCAGGCCCCCTGGTGTCAGAACACGAACCTGCTCGGCGAGCAGCGCGGGCAATTCCCCAGGCGGGGTATGGATCATCGAGTAGTGGGCCAGCACGCCGCCGAGCGCGCCGTCCTCGACCGGCAGGGCCTGCATCGGCACCTCATCGAAACGCAGCGCCGGATGGGCCCGCCGGGCGTGGTCGACCATGCCGGGGGAGAGGTCGAACCCGAAGGCGTCCAGCCCCAGTTCGTGCAACATGGCCGTCAGATGTCCGGGCCCGCACCCGACGTCGGCTGCCCGCGGGTTCCCCGTCCCGCGCACCAGCTCGGCGAATGTGCCGATCATGTTCCGGGAGAACGGGTGCGTCTCCATTCGATCGGTGAACATCGACGCATAGAGCTCGACGACCCCGTCGTAGGCCGCCCTGGTCTCGTCCTGGTGTCCCGCCACGGGGAAGAAGCTAACACCCGTGCCGTTCGCGGCCGTTCTCCGGTTCCTTGGTCGACGCGGGGGCGTTCTGGCCCGCGGTGGTTGCCGTCGCCAGGGACATGAGCCGACCGTCGGGAGAAGCCCCCGCTCCCGGTGTCCGGGATCGGAGGCTTCGCTCTTGGTGGATCCGTGCAACGCGGGGGATCAGCTCTTCAGCGCGGCCGAGACCTGATCATCGGGGCCACCGGCCGTGCGGCCATCGGTCCACGGCGATCCCGCGACGATCCCGCGGAACCGGCGGATGCCCAAGGCTCAGAGCCGGTCGTCGCGCACCACGTCCAGGTCCGTGAACGTCGGCATCTCGTCGCAGAGCGCCACCATCTCCTGGAAGATCTTCTCGGTCTCCGGCATCGCCGAGTTCTTCATCGCCTCCTCGTACGACGGGAACTCCACGATCTCCACGAAGTGGTTCGCGTCGGAGCGGTCCTTGCCGATGACGCCGCGCGTCGCGGTCCGTTTGCCGTTGGTCTTCTCGACCCAGGTGTCCATCAGTTGGTTCATCTCGTCGAACCGACTGGTCCTGCCGTCAATCAGCTGTACGAAAGTCATGGCGCCGCCTCCGGCTCTCGCTCCGGTCGAATTGCCCCAATTCTCCCACCGGAGGGGCGGCACCACCCACCGCACGATCATCGCGAGCGCCCGCCCCGATCCCCCGCGGCCCACTCGATCCGTCCTGCCGGGCCCGCTTCACCGGGGGTTCTGGGTCTGCTGAGGTTACTGAGGTCCGTACTTCCGACCGGTCTTCGACGAGATCCCGCCCAGCAGCGCGCGCGGCGTCACCTTCACCACGCCCATCAGCACCTTGTAGCGCGGATCGGGGACCGACAGGGTTCTTCCGCGCGCCAGATCGGCGAGGGCGGCCGCGACCAGCTTGTCGGCGTCGAGCCACATCCAGTTCGGGATGTTGTCCGTGCCCATGCCGGCCCGCTCGTGGAACTCGGTCCGCACGAAACCGGGAGCGAGTGCCATCAGTCGTACGCCGCTGCCCGCGAGATCCTTCGCCGCGCCCTGCGTGAACTGCACGACCCAGGCCTTCGACGCCCCGTACGTACCCCGCGGCACGAACGCCGCCACCGACGCGACGTTGACGACACCGCCCCGTCCGCGCTCCCGCATCGCCTCGGTCGCCGCCGACGTCAGCCGGAGAACCGCCTCGCAGTGCACCTTGAGCATCTTCAGCTCGTCCGCCATGGATACGTCCAGGTAGCGGCCCTTGTTACCGAAGCCGGCGTTGTTGACCAGCAGGTCGACCGGGTTCTTGCGGTCGGAGAGGCGGGCGGCCACCGTTTCGATGCCCTCGTCGGTCGCCAGGTCCGCGGTGAGCACCTCCGCCTCGATGCCGTGCCGGTCGTGCAGCTCGGTCGCCTGTTCCCGCAGCCGCTTCGTGTCCCGCGCCACCAGCACGAGGTTGTGCCCGTCCGCCGCCAGCCGCCGCGCGAACGCGGCACCGATCCCCGCGGTCGATCCCGTAATCAGAGCCGTTGTCATGGCTGAAGGTTAGTGACAGGCCGGGGCCGCCGCCGCCCGGTACCGCCCAACGCCCGACCGCACTCGACGCGTTCTCCGGGCCCCGGCTCCCGACGGGCACGGACACCCCGGCGGCCCGACTGCCGACGGGCGCGGAATCCCCGGCGGCCCGACTGTCGACGGACACGGACACCCCGGCGGCCCCGGCTCCCGACGGGCATCACACTCCTGGGGGATGCGGCCGGGGCCGCGGTTGTCCGCCGAACTTGGCCACATACTCCCGCGCCGACTCCAGTGCCTCCGGATGCAGCGCGTCGCCCGCCGCCAACAGCCTTGGCAGCAGCTCCCGTTCGGTCGTCGAGGCGCGGAACTGGACGGCGACGGTGACATCGTGGCCGGGCCGGTGCACGATCTCGATCGGGTCCCCGGAGCGGATCTCGCCGGGTGCGATCACCCGTAGATACGCGCCGGGCGCACCCCGTCCCGTGAACCGCTTGACCCAGCCCTTCTCGCCCAGGTGCTCCTGGAAGGTGCGGCAGGGGATGCGTCCGGAGGCGACCTCCAGGACGACTTCGGAACCTATGAGCCAGCGTTCGCCGATCAGCGCGCCGGACACGTCGAGCCCCAGCGTCGTGAGGTTCTCGCCGAACACGCCGTTCGGCAGCGTCCGGCCGAGCTCGCGCTCCCAGCCGTCGAGGTCCTCGCGCGCGACCGCGTACACGGCCTGGTCGTCACCGCCGTGATGCCGCAGATGACACACCGCGTCGCCGGCGAGTCCGCTGCCGCCGATCCCCTTGGGGCCCGGCGCCGTCACCCGGACCGGCCCGTCGACCGGTCGCTTGTCGATGCCGGTCACGCCCTCCGGCTGGTCCGTGTAGTCGACGGCCCGCGCGCGGCCCAGGTTCAGCGACAGGAGCTTCATGGCACCAAGCTAGGCGATACAGCCCAAAGCGTCGACGCGATATTCGCCGCCACATCCAAGATGCGCTTATGCTCGAACGGTGATCGAGGCTCGTCATCTCCGTGTCCTGCGCGCTGTCGCCACCACCGGATCCTTCTCGGCGGCGGGCCGCGAGCTGGGCTGCACCCAGCCCGCCGTCAGCCAGCAGATGAAGGCGCTGGAGACGTCGGTGGGTACCCCTCTGCTCATCCGGACGGGCCGCGAGATGCGCCTCACCCAGGCGGGTGAGGCCCTGGTCAAGCACGCGGCGAGCATCCTGGCCGGCCTCACGGCCGCCGAGGAGGAGGTCGCCGCGATCGCCGGTCTGCGCGCGGGCCGCGTCCGCCTGGTGTCCTTCCCCAGCGGCAGCTCCACCCTCGTTCCCACGGCCCTCGCCGCGCTGCGCGCCGCCCACCCCGGCACCCGCGTCTCCCTGGAGGAGGCCGAACCGCCCGAGTCCGTGGAGAAGCTGCGGGCGGGTGACTGCGAGATCGCGCTGGCGTTCCGCTACGAGGGTGCTCCAGGCGTCGAGGAGTGGGACGACCTCGTCGTGCGACCCCTGCTGATGGACCGTCTGGTCGGCCTGGTGCCCGAGCGGCACCCGCTCGCGCGGGCGGAGTCCGTGGCCATCGGCGAGTTCGCCGACGAGTCGTGGATCGCCGGCTGCCCGCGCTGCCGCGGCCAGCTCGTCGAGGTCTGCCGCGGCGCCGGCTTCGAGCCGCGCATCGACTTCGCCACGGACGACTATCCGGCGGTGGTCGGGCTCGTGGGCGCGGGACTCGGCGTCGCCGTCCTCCCGGAGCTCGCCATCGAGTCCGTACGCCCGAAGGGGGCGCGCACCGTGACGGTGGAGCCCGCGGTGCGCCGCGAGATCGTCGCCCTCACCCTCCCGGATCTCGCCGGGGTGCCGGCCGTGGCCGCGACGCTGGACCGGCTGGCGACGGCGGCGGCCCGCTAGCGGCCCGTCGGCGGCCCACTGGCGGCCTTCGCGGAGGCCCTCAGGGACCCACGGTTTCGGCCGCGTACGTCATCCACAATCCTCCGGACGCGCCTGCCCGTTCGCACCTGCCCGTTCCCGCTTCGAAGCAGAAACGTTCCTTCAGTTGTTCGAAGCGGCGGCGTTTCCGGTGGCCGACGCCGAGACCAGTCGGTTGCGGGCCCGGCCCATGAGTTCTTCGCGTTCGTCCTCGGTCAGTCCGCCCCACACGCCGTACGGTTCGCGCACCGCCAGCGCGTGTGCCGCGCACTCCGCGCGCACCGGGCATCTCATGCAGACCTCTTTGGCCGAGTTCTCACGAGCGCTCCGTGCCGCACCACGCTCGCCCTCCGGGTGGAAGAAGAGCGAGCTGTCGACCCCTCGGCAGGCCGCGAGGAGCTGCCAGTCCCAGAGGTCCGCGTTCGGACCGGGAAGGCGGGAGAAATCTGCCATTGCGTGTCCCCTTGTTGCCGTTCTGGGCTGCTCTGTGCCCACCGACCGTACATCTACGATCTAAGGAGATGAAAATATGACTCATTGCGAATCTAGCCTCAGACACCAGCAAATGGGAAGAAAACAGGCTAAATGGGGCATGGGTTGTGATGAAACGTTGAGGGTCGGCGCGCATGTCTGCACCGTGTCCGTGCCCTCACGTACAGTGCCGATGACGGCCGACTGCCCCGTAACTCTTTCGAGTGACCATCGTTGAGATGGCTGAGGCGGTTGAAGGAACAAGCGCTCGGGTAGGCGGTCATATCCGCCTGCGAGTGTCGACCGCACAGGTGACGATTCGTAACAGCCTGGAGGCTCAAGGTGACGCGCATCAGCTGCGGAGGACGGTCATGACATCCGTCCTCGTCTGCGACGACTCCCCGCTTGCCCGAGAGGCGCTCCGCCGTGCGGTCGCGACCGTGCCCGGTGTCGAGCGTGTGACGACGGCGGCCAACGGCGAGGAAGTCCTCCGCCGCTGGGGTGCCGACCGTTCGGATTTGATTCTGATGGACGTACGTATGCCCGGATTGGGCGGCGTGGAGACGGTCCGGCGGCTGCTGTCCGCGGACCCCGGTGCGCGCATCATCATGCTCACCGTGGCCGAGGATCTGGACGGTGTGGCTCTCGCCGTCGCCGCCGGCGCCCGCGGCTATCTGCACAAGGACGCCTCACGGGCGGAGCTCCGCGCCACCGTGACCCAGGCGCTCGCCGACCCGACCTGGCGGCTCGCGCCGCGCAGACTGCGTTCGGCGGAGATGGGCGCCGCGCCCACCCTCACCGCGCGTGAGATCCAGGTACTCGAAGGCATGAGTCACGGCCGCTCGAACGCGGAGATCGGCCGTGAGCTCTTTCTCTCCGAGGACACGGTCAAGACCCACGCCCGGCGGCTCTTCAAGAAGCTCGGTGCCTCGGACCGGGCGCACGCGGTCGCGCTCGGATTCCGGTGGGGCCTGGTCCGCTAGGTGAGCCGTCCCGAGGGTATGACGGTAGTAGTCCCTGCCCGCCGGACGGCGGGTGGGGCCGGGCCCTCGAAGAGAGCCTCTTCGGTGTCCGATCCCCGTTTCCCGGCGGATGCCGCATCCTTGAGGTGTGGAGTTCCTTGGGGACAAGTCGGTCGAGCGGAAGGGGAGGGCGCAGGATATGAGTTCCGGCGCACCTGCTCATAACGCTTCGGTGCACAACTACGGACGCGGTGCCACGGACAAGACGACGTCAAGGCACCATGGACCGATGCGTGAAGACGAGACGACGGGGATCGGTGCGCTCGTCCATCGCGCGGTCGACGGCGACGAGCAGGCCACACACGACCTGCTCGCCCACGTACACCCGCTCGCGCTGCGTTACTGCCGCGCCCGTCTGTCCCGGCTTCCGGGGGACGCGCGGCACTTCGTGGAGGACCTGGCGCAGGAGGTCTGTGTCGCGGTGCTCCTCGCGCTGCCGCGCTACAAGGACACCGGGCGCCCCTTCGAGGCGTTTGTCTTCGCGATCGCCGCGCACAAGGTCGCCGACCTCCAGCGTGCCGCGATGCGCCATCCGGGGTCCACGGCTGTTCCGTCCGACGAGATGCCGGAGCGCCCGGACGACTCCCTCGGCCCCGAGGAGCGCGCGCTCCTCAGCAGTGACGCCGAATGGGCGAAGAAGCTCCTGGCCAACCTCCCCGAGAACCAGCGCGAGCTGCTCCTCCTGCGCATCGCGGTGGGCCTCACGGCCGAGGAGACGGGCCAGATGCTGGGTATGTCACCAGGGGCCGTCCGGGTGGCCCAGCACCGTGCGCTGAGCCGGCTCCGGGCGCTGGCCGAGCAGTAGGCCCTTCGCCCCGCGGCACCGAATCCCTTCCCCTCAGCAAATTGCAAGCAAAAGGTGGCGGACCCCGGTGGCACGGCAAGCGCTTGCCGTGAACGGACGGCGCCTCCCCCTCCGGCGCGGGGGCGGGGTGCCGGCCGGTGAGGACCCGTGCAGGCCGGGCGGCCCCGACGGGGCCCCGGCACCTTCTCCGGGCACGGCTCTGAACGGGGACGACCTTCATCCCGTACGAACATACGAAGCCGAAGCCCACCCTCAACCGTGGAATGAGAGAGCCATGCTTCCCGTTAGCATGGACATCCGCACCGATCAAGGCCATTTGGGGAAGGTGTCATGACTGCCAACGTCGACGGAGTGCCCGCCAAGTTCGCGACACTCGGGCTGACCTACGACGATGTGCTGCTGCTGCCGGGCTCGTCGGACATGGCGCCCGACCAGATCGACACCGCCTCGCACATCTCGAAGAACGTCCGGGTCAACATCCCGCTGCTGTCCGCCGCCATGGACAAGGTCACCGAGTCGCGCATGGCGATCGCGATGGCCCGCCAGGGCGGCGTCGGTGTTCTGCACCGCAACCTGTCCATCGAGGACCAGGCCAACCAGGTCGACCTGGTGAAGCGCTCCGAGTCCGGCATGGTGACCGACCCGATCACCGTGCACCCGGACGCCACGCTCGGCGAGGCCGACGCGATCTGCGCCAAGTTCCGCATCTCCGGTGTGCCGGTCACCGACGGCGGCGGCAAGCTGCTCGGCATCGTCACCAACCGCGACATGGCCTTCGAGACGGACCGTTCGCGCCAGGTGCGCGAGGTCATGACGCCGATGCCGCTGGTCACCGGCAAGGTCGGCATCTCGGGCCACGACGCGATGCAGCTGCTGCGCCGTCACAAGATCGAGAAGCTGCCGCTGGTCGACGACGCGGGCGTCCTCAAGGGCCTCATCACGGTCAAGGACTTCGTCAAGGCCGAGAAGTACCCGATGGCCGCGAAGGACGCCGAGGGGCGTCTGCTGGTCGGCGCGGCCGTCGGCGTCGCGGGCGACGCCTTCGAGCGCGCCCAGGCGCTGATCGAGGCGGGCGTCGACTTCATCGTCGTCGACACCGCGCACGGCCACTCCCGCCTGGTGGGCGACATGGTCGCCAAGATCAAGTCGAACTCCGCGGGCGTCGACGTCATCGGCGGCAACATCGCCACCCGTGACGGCGCGCAGGCGCTCATCGACGCGGGCGTCGACGGCATCAAGGTCGGTGTCGGCCCCGGTTCCATCTGCACCACCCGGGTCGTCGCCGGCATCGGCGTCCCCCAGGTCACGGCCATCTACGAGGCGTCGCTCGCCGCCAAGGCGGCCGGCGTCCCGGTCATCGGCGACGGTGGCCTCCAGTACTCGGGCGACATCGCGAAGGCCCTGGTCGCGGGCGCCGACACGGTGATGCTCGGTTCGCTGCTCGCGGGCTGCGAGGAGTCCCCGGGCGAGCTGCTCTTCATCAACGGCAAGCAGTTCAAGTCGTACCGCGGCATGGGCTCCCTGGGCGCCATGCAGTCCCGTGGCGAGCAGCGCTCCTTCTCCAAGGACCGCTACTTCCAGGAGGGCGTCGCCTCCGACGAGAAGCTCGTCCCCGAGGGCATCGAGGGCCAGGTCCCCTACCGGGGCCCGCTGTCCGCGGTCGTCCACCAGCTTGTCGGCGGTCTGCGGCAGTCGATGTTCTACGTCGGCGGCCGTACCGTTCCCGAGCTCCAGGACCGCGGCCGGTTCGTCCGGATCACCTCGGCGGGTCTCAAGGAGAGCCACCCGCACGACATCCAGATGACGGTCGAGGCGCCGAACTACAGCCGCAACAAGTAGTCACCCGTATACGTGAACGCGGCCTCACGCGCGCGCGTGAGGCCACGACAAGGGCGGCCCCGGAGGGTTCCGGGGCCGCCCTTGTCGTGGGCGTCGGGGATACTGGGAGGCGCAGAAGCGAAGAGGGAAAGGCCACAACGTGACTGAGATCGAGATCGGGCGCGGCAAGCGCGGCCGCCGGGCGTACGCCTTCGACGACATCGCCGTCGTCCCGAGCCGCCGTACGCGGGACCCGAAGGAGGTCTCGATCGCCTGGCAGATCGACGCGTACCGCTTCGAGCTGCCCTTCCTGGCCGCCCCCATGGACTCGGTCGTCTCCCCGGCCACCGCGATCCGTATCGGTGAGCTGGGCGGCCTGGGCGTCCTGAACCTGGAAGGCCTCTGGACGCGGTACGACGACCCGCAGCCGCTGCTGGACGAGATCGCCGGGCTGGACTCGGAGACCGCGACCCGCCGCCTCCAGGAGATCTACGCGGCTCCCATCAAGGAGGAGCTGATCGGGCAGCGCATCAAGGAGGTGCGCGACTCCGGAGTCGTCACCGCCGCCGCCCTGTCCCCGCAGCGCACGGCGCAGTTCTCCAAGGCCGTCGTCGACGCGGGCGTGGACATCTTCGTCATCCGCGGTACGACGGTGTCGGCCGAGCACGTCTCCGGTGCCGCCGAGCCGCTGAACCTGAAGCAGTTCATCTACGAGCTGGACGTCCCGGTGATCGTCGGCGGCTGTGCCACGTACACCGCGGCCCTGCACCTGATGCGCACCGGCGCGGCGGGCGTCCTCGTCGGCTTCGGCGGCGGCGCCGCGCACACCACGCGCAACGTCCTGGGCATCCAGGTCCCGATGGCCACCGCGGTCGCGGACGTCGCCGCGGCCCGCCGCGACTACATGGACGAGTCCGGCGGCCGGTACGTGCACGTCATCGCCGACGGCGGTGTGGGCTGGTCCGGCGACCTCCCCAAGGCCATCGCCTGCGGCGCCGACTCCGTGATGATGGGCTCCCCGCTCGCGCGCGCCACCGACGCGCCCGGCCGTGGGCACCACTGGGGCATGGAGGCGGTGAACGAGGAGCTGCCGCGCGGCAAGAAGGTCGACCTCGGCACCGTCGGCACCATCGAGGAGATCCTCACCGGTCCGTCGCACATCCCGGACGGCTCGATGAACATCTTCGGCGCCCTGCGCCGCGCGATGGCCACCACCGGCTACAGCGAGCTCAAGGAGTTCCAGCGCGTCGAGGTGACGGTGGCGGACTCGCAGCACAAGCGGTAGCCGCCACGGTTCACCAGCGCTCACGTGCCCATGTGAGAAGGGCCCCCACCGGTTCGTTGGGGGCCCTTCTCACATGTCCGGGTCCTGTCAGCCGTTCGTGAGCAGCTCGAGGATGCCACCGAGGAACAGCACGAGACCGGCGAGACCGATGGCCGCCCCGATCGCCCGGAAGCCGAACGCGGTGACCCAGCTGACCGGCGGTGAGAAATTGCCGGTCGCGGCGGCGCGCAGGTCGTGGCCGCGCTGCTGGGAGGCCGTCATGGCGTCCGCGGCGCCCCGGATGTTGAGGGCGACCCAGCCGCCGGCGACCGAACCCGAGAGGCCGAACAGCATCAGAAACAGCCAGACGGGCATCTCAGTGACCGTGCCCGGTCTTGCGGGTGCTCTGGAACGCCACGTACGCCGCGACCGCGAAGAACGCGAAGGTCAGCGGGTCGGCATCGGCTTTCCAGTTCTCCTGGACCACGCTGAGGTGGTCGAAGAAGACCTCGTTGAAGCCGACGCTGAAGTGCTTGGCGATGATCATGGCCTCGCCGATCAGCTGGCCGAGGTAGATGGCGCCGACGGACAGGACCACGGCGACGACCGGCAGCGTCTGGTTGCGGCCGCCGACGCGGCCCGCCGCGATGCCGACGAGGAAGCCGACGCCGACGGCGGCGTAGCCGATCTCGTGCTTGGTGAGGCCGATGACAAGGCCGTACAGGACCGCGGAGACCACGCCGGCGCCGACGGCGGCGACGAGACCGAGCGCGAAGTTGTTGCGCACCGGAGCGGCCGGGGCGACGGGCGCGACCGGGAAGCCCGGCTGCGGCGCGCCCTGCGGAAAGGCCTGCGGCGGAACGCCCTGCGGCGGGACGGCCCCCTGAGGGGCGGCCGGCTGGTCGGTGGGTTCGCTCGCGTACGGGTTGTTGTCGACCGGTGGACCGGACGGCGGTGTCGACTGGCTCATGTGGTTCCCCCCAGGGATACGGGCGCACCCGTGGGTGCGCGTGGACTGCGCCGCACAGCTGAGGGCACCCGGGGCACGGGCGTACGTGTGTGCGAGAGCTGCCGCAGGTTAGCAGGGGGGAGTGACAATCCGTGAGGTGATTTCGATCGGCTCAGAGCCGCTGTGCCGCCCCCGTCGGGGTCGCCCCCCTCGTGTCCAGGAGGAGTTGGGCCTTCACGGAGAGGCCCTGCAGGTCGTACGTGCGGTGCTGCTGGAGCAGGATCGTCAGGTCGGCGTCGGCCGCGGCCTCGTAGAGGGAGTCCGCGCGAGGCACGGGCCGCCCGAGGACGCTCCAGGCCGGGACGTGCGGGTCGTGATAGCTGACGGACGCGCCGAGTTCCATCAGGCGTACGGCGATCTCGTGGGCGGGGGCGCCCTGTTGATCGGCGATGTCCGCCTTGTAGGTGACGCCGAGCAGGAGCACGCGCGCGGCACGGGCGGACTTCCCGTGCTCGTTGAGCAGCGCGGCGGCACGCTGGATGACGTACTGGGGCATGTGGTCGTTGACCTGCTGGGCCAGTTCGACCATCCGCAGGGGGCGCCCCGAGGGGCCGCCGAGGTCCTGGGCGATCCCGTGCCCGCCGACTCCAGGTCCTGGCCGGAACGCCTGGAACCCGAACGGCTTGGTCTCGGCGCAGCGGATGACGTCCCACAGGTCGACACCCAGGTCGTGGCAGAGCACGGCCATCTCGTTGACGAGCGCGATGTTGACGTGCCGGAAGTTGGTCTCCAGGACCTGCACGGTCTCCGCCTCGCGGGGGCCACGCGCGCGTACGACCTTGTCCGTGAGCCGCCCGTAGAAGGCGGCGGCCGATTCGGTGCAGGCGGGGGTGAGGCCCCCGATGACCTTCGGTGTTCCGGCGGGGGTGAAGTCGCGGTTGCCGGGATCGACCCGGCTGGGCGAGTAGGCGAGGTGGAAGTCGCGCCCCGCGCGCAGGCCGGAGCCGGTTTCGAGGAGCGGGCGGAGGAAGTCCTCGGTGGTGCCGGGGTGCACGGGCGATTCCAGGATCACCGTGGTGTGCGGGCGCAGCCGCGCGGCCAGGGTGCGGGCCGCCGCCTCCACCTGGCCGAGGTCCAGGGTGCCGTCCGCGCCCCGCGGGACCGGTGCGCAGATGACGGCGGTGCGTACGCGGCCCAGCTCGGCCGGGTTGGTGGCCGGCCGGAAGCCCCCCGAGAGCATCCGGCGCAGTTCCGCGGGGGTCAGGGAGCCGCCCTCCGGCCCCGTCTTGTAGCCGAGGGTGGAGATGCCGGCGGCGACGGCGGCCTGGGCCAGGGGCAGGCCGAGATGACCGAGTCCGATGACGGCGAGGTCTGCGGGCATGGAGTGGGCCGTCCTTCCCAGTAACCGATACGGGACAGGTGCGCAAGCCCTGTGGACAGGATGGGCGAGAGCAATGTCAGACTAGGAGTAAATATGACCGATTTGTGGGATTGATCGATCAAGATTCCGTACGCGTCGCCCAGAGTTGTCCACAGCCTGCGGACGGACGGTGGCCGATGAGGGGCTGGGCGGTCAGACTTTGGGCAGGGGGGATGCGAGCCGGGCGTGTGGCCGGACAGGTGCGGCCGGCGCGACCAACAGCGGGAGGCAGCGGTGAGGACAGCGACACTGGGGCCGGCGGAGCGCGCCGAGTCACTTGCGGGAATGGCCGAGCGTGAGCTGGACGTGCTGGTCGTGGGCGCGGGTGTGGTCGGCGCGGGCACCGCGCTGGACGCCGTGACGCGCGGCCTGTCCACCGGCCTGGTCGAGGCGCGTGACTGGGCGTCCGGCACGTCGAGCAGATCCAGCAAGCTGATCCACGGAGGCCTGCGCTATCTGGAGATGCTGGACTTCACGCTCGTCCGCGAGGCGCTGAAGGAGCGCGGTCTCCTCCTCGAACGGCTGGCACCGCACCTGGTGAAGCCCGTCCCGTTCCTGTACCCGCTCCAGCACAAGGGCTGGGAGCGGCTGTACGCGGGCTCCGGCGTCGCGCTGTACGACGCCATGTCGATGGCCCGCGGCCACGGCCGGGGCCTGCCCGGCCACCGCCATCTGAGCCGCCGCCACGCCCTGCGCGTCGCACCCGCCTTGAAGAAGGACGCCCTGATCGGCGCCCTGCAGTACTACGACGCGCAGATGGACGACGCCCGCTATGTGGCGACCCTGGTGCGCACGGCGTCGTCGTACGGCGCGAAGGTCGCCAACCGCGCGCGGGTCACCGGCTTCCTGCGCGAGGGCGAGCGGGTGGTCGGGGCCAGGGTGCGCGACGTCGAGGGCGGCGGCGAGTACGAGGTCCGCGCCAAGCAGATCGTCAACGCCACGGGCGTGTGGACCGACGACACCCAGGCCCTGGTCGGCGAGCGGGGCCAGTTCCACGTCAGGGCGTCCAAGGGCATCCATCTGGTCGTACCGAAGGACCGGATCAACTCCTCGACGGGCCTGATCCTGCGCACCGAGAAGTCCGTGCTGTTCGTGATCCCGTGGGGCCGGCACTGGATCATCGGCACCACCGACACCGACTGGGACCTGGACAAGGCCCACCCGGCGGCCTCCAGCGCGGACATCGACTATCTGCTGGAGCATGTGAACTCGGTGCTCTCCGTGCCGCTCTCCCGGGACGACGTCGAGGGGGTGTACGCGGGGCTGCGGCCGCTGCTGGCCGGGGAGTCGGACGCCACCAGCAAGCTGTCGCGCGAGCACACCGTGGCCCACCCGGTGCCCGGCCTCGTGGTCGTGGCCGGCGGCAAGTACACGACCTACCGGGTGATGGCCAAGGACGCGGTGGACGAGGCGGTGCACGGCCTCGACCAGCGGGTCGCCGAATGCGTCACCGAGGACATCCCGCTGCTCGGCGCCGAGGGCTACCGGGCGCTGTGGAACGCCCGAGCGCGGATCGCGGCACGCACCGGCATCCATGTGGTGCGTGTGGAGCACCTGTTGAACCGGTACGGGGCGATGGCCGAGGAACTCCTCGACCTCATCGCGGACGACCCCTCCCTCGGCGAGCCCCTGCCTGCCGCCGAGGACTACCTCCGGGCCGAGATCGTCTACGCCGCCTCGCACGAGGGCGCCCGTCACCTGGACGACGTCCTGACCCGGCGTACGCGCATCTCCATCGAGACCTTCGACCGCGGTACCCGCAGCGCCCGGGAGGCCGCCGAGTTGATGGCCCCGGTCCTCGGCTGGGACAAGGGCCAGATCGAGCGCGAGGTGGAGCACTACGAGAAGCGGGTCGAGGCCGAGCGGGAGTCCCAGCGCCAGCCGGACGACCTCACGGCCGACGCGGCTCGGCTGGGAGCGCCGGACATCGTCCCGTTCTGACCGCCGGTCCGGGCCGTGTCACCCGAACGAGTGCGGTGAGCCGGGATCTCCGCTCGCGGTCCGGCCGTTCTACGGGGTGCGGGGACAGAACTCGGCGGCGAGCAGCGCCGGTTCGAGCGTCGGGTCCGTGACCCCGTCCGTGTTCACCCGGAAGGTGAGGACACGGCGTCCGTCGACGGTGGCCGCGCTGCGCACGTAGCTGCCGGAGATCCGGCCGTTGTGCCCCCACACCGTGGTCCCGCACGGCAGCTTCACCGGGAACAGCCCCATGCCGTACGAGCCATGTGCGGCGCGGGTGTCGAGCATCTCGCGCAGCCAGTGCGAGGGCAGCAGCCCGCCGCCGAGCAGGGCCGCGTAGAAGCGGTTCAGATCGGCCAGCGTGCTCACCAGCTCACCCGCCGCGCCGGCCACGCGCGGGTCGAGCTCGGTGACGTCGGAGCCGTCGGCGGTGTACGCGCGGCCGTGCGGTGAGGGAAGCGCCTCGCGGTCACCGGGGAACGAAGTACCGGACAGGCGAAGGGGAGTGATGATGCGGCGCTCGGCCTCGGTGGCGTACGGGTGGCCGGTGACCTGCTCGACGATCAGGCCCAGCAGCACGTAGTTGGTGTTCGAGTAGGCGAAGCGGCCGCGGTGGGCCGGGGGATGGGTGAGTGCGATGCGCAGTGCCTGAAGCGGGGTCACGGGGACGGCGCCCCGGGTCGTCGAGGTGAAGTCATAGAGGCCGCTGGTCTGGTGGAGCAGGGCGCGCAGCGTGATGCGGCGGCCGTCGTTGCCCGCACCGCGCACCAGACCGGGCAGATGGTCGTCGACCGAGTCGGACAGGGACAGCCGGTGCTCGGCGGTGAGTTGAAGGACGACGGTCGCGATGAACGTCTTGGTGATGCTTCCGGCGCGGAAACGATCGGAGCGTGAGATTCCGTTTCCGGCGCTCTCGAAACGCGCACCGGGACCGTCACCGGCCAGCAGGGCGGCGGCCGGAGCGCCGCCCCGGGTCACGAGGAGGGTGAGCGCGGTGTCCGGGGCCTGGGTGACGGGGCCTTGGGAGGCGACCAGGGCCTGTTCCAGCATGTCGGTTTGGGCCATGCCGAGGAGCGCCAGGGACACGGGTATGGCCAGAAGTGTCCGAGGTGTCCGGGGCCGTGACATCGCCGCTCCTTCCTTGTCGCGGCCCATCATGGAGCACGTTTCTGTGCCCTGTGCCGAGCCGTGGGCCGGGTGGCGCGGAGGGGTGTTGCTCCCGGTGCGGGGCGGTCGGCGTGCGCGGGGTGCGACGGGTGGTGAGCCGTCCGTGGCCGTCGGCGGGGTCCGGGCGTCTCACTGGCTGAGCTGTTGCGGTTCCAGGGGGCCCCTGGGCGTTGTGCACTTGTCGGGTGAGGGACAATGGAGGCTCTGTCAGGGCGGGTTGCATGAGGGGACGCATGTCGGAGGCGGAGCGGGCGGGAGCATCCCGTCAGGACAAGAGCGAACGTCTCCTCGCCGGGCGGTACCGGCTGGGGGATGTTCTCGGCCGCGGCGGCATGGGCACGGTGTGGCGCGCCGAGGACGAGACCCTGGGCCGCACGGTCGCCGTGAAGGAGCTGCGGTTCCCGTCGGCCATCGACGAGGACGAGAAGCGCCGGCTGATCACGCGCACGCTGCGGGAGGCCAAGGCCATCGCGCGGATCCGCAACAACGGCGCGGTGACGGTCTTCGACGTGGTCGACGAGGACAACCGGCCCTGGATCGTGATGGAGCTCATCGAGGGCAAGTCCCTCGCCGAGGCCATCCGCGAGGACGGACTGCTCACGCCGAAGCGCGCCGCCGAGGTGGGCCTGGCCATCCTCGACGTGCTGCGCTCGGCGCACCGTGAGGGCATCCTGCACCGGGACGTGAAGCCGTCGAACGTGCTGATCTCGGACGACGGCCGGGTGGTGCTCACCGACTTCGGCATCGCCCAGGTGGAGGGCGACCCGTCCATCACCTCGACCGGCATGCTCGTCGGCGCGCCCTCCTACATCTCGCCGGAGCGGGCGCGTGGCCACAAGCCCGGGCCCGCGGCCGACCTGTGGTCGCTGGGTGGGCTGCTGTACGCGTCGGTGGAAGGTGTGCCGCCGTACGACAAGGGTTCCGCGATCGCGACGCTCACCGCCGTGATGACCGAGCCGGTGGAACAGCCGAAGAACGCGGGCCCGCTGGAGAACGTGATCTACGGCCTGCTGGCCAAGGACCCCGAGCAGCGGCTCGACGACGCGGGCGCGCGGGCGATGCTCAACGAGGTGCTGAGCGCGCCCGACCCCGAGCAGAGCGTGCCGGAGCCGCCGGACGCGACGAAGGTCGTGGCCATGCCTCCCCTTCCGGAGAGCCCGGGGCGCGGGTTCGGCTCCGGTGCCAAGAAGGGCGAGGAGCCGGCGGAGCGGCTGCGCGGGGCCCTGCGTTCGGTACGCAAGGCGGCGACGGCGGCCGGGGCCGCCACGGCGGCGGCCACCTCCGCGGCGACCGCCCGTGCGAAGTCGGCCGGGGGCTCGGATTCCGCCCTGGCGGAGGGAGCCGCGGCGACGGCCTCCCCGCGTACGGGTGCAGGTTCCGGCGGGGCAGCCGGTTCGGCCGGTGGCACCTCCGTGTCCTCGCCCTCGGTGGGCTCGTCCGGGTCCGGAGCGTCGTCGGTGCCGGGGCAGGCGGGGAGTCGTGACGGTACGTCGGTGAACTCCAGTTCGGCCGGGGGTGCCGGGTCGGCGGGTGCCGCCGCCGCGCGCAGCACCTCGGGGTCCGGATGGCCTGTGGCCCCCGAGCGCCCGGCGCGGCCGGTACCGAAGGCCTCGCTGACGGATGTCGTGCCGCTGCGGACGCTGGTGATCCTCGTGGTGGTCCTGGCACTCGTCGTGCTCGGCATCGTGCTGGCCCTCACGCTCGGTGGCGGGGACGGCAACGGCTCCAAGGGCGGCAGGAGCGGCGGCAGCGGCGCGACCGCGTCCAGCGGAGCGACGTCCGGAAGCGGCAAGGGCACAGGCAAGGGCGGCGGCAAGAGCGACAGCGACGCCGAGCACACCGACAGAGGCGACAAGTCGGGCTCCGGCTCCGGTTCGGACGACAGCACGAACACGTCCACGGGCACGGGCACGGGCACGTCGGACGATTCGAGCGGCGACGGCAAGGAGTCCGGCTCGGGGGCGGGTTCCTCCACCGCCGTGACGACGTACAAGAGCGGTCAGGGCTTCTCGATCGGGCTGCCCAAGGGGTGGAAGTTCCAGTCCCAGGACGGCGCGGGAGCCCGGTTCACGGGTCCCGACGGGCAGAAGCTCCTCGTCGGCTGGACGAGTACGCCCAAGGACGACCCGGTCGCGGACTGGAAGAACCAGGAGCGCTACATGACGCGCTCCCAGTACACGCGGGTGCGCATAGCGAAGGTGGACTACCGCGGCTGGAACACGGCCGACTGGGAGTTCACTTATGTCGACGGAGGCACGAAGTACCGGTCGATCGACCGCGGTTTCGTCGTGAACTCGCATCAGGGGTACGGGTTGATGTACACGGCGAAGGCGTCCGCCTGGGACAGCGATCTGCGCAAGAGCACCTGGAAGACGCTGACCGAGACGTTCCAGCCGAAGTCGTGACGTACCGCTCGCCGAGGTGACGTTCCGCCACGAACGGGAGCCCGAGATCTCGCATCACCGCTCTGCGGGTTGCCTCGGGCACGTATCGTGAGTGGTTGCGGACCGAACGAAGCCACAACGGGACGCACGGCGAACGGAATTGACCAACCGGTCGGCTGGGGGAGGCATCGTGGACGACTATGCGGGACGGGTACTCGCCGACCGCTACCGCCTCCCTCTGCCGCCGTCCGACGAGTACGAACTCGCCGAGAGCCGGGCCTTCGACACCTACAGCGGGCAGGAAGTCCTGGTACGGCAGGTGCCGTTGCCGGAAGTCGTCGAGGCCGAGGTGCTCGACGCGGACGGACTGCCCGACGGGTTCGTGGCCCGGGACGGCGGGGTGCGGAGGGCGTCCGCCCGGACCACGCGCCGGCCCACCGAACCGGCGGTCCGGCGCGCGATCGAGGCCGCCCAGGCCGCCGCGCAGATCCCCGACCATCCCAGGCTCGACCAGGTCTTCGACGTGTTCGCCGAGGGCGGGTCGCTGTGGATCGTCAGCGAGTTGGTGCCCGCGAGGCCGCTGGCCGCACTGCTCGCCGAGAAGCCGCTCAGCCCCTACCGGGCCGCCGAGGTCGCCGCCGACGTACTGGCCGCGCTACGGGTCCTGCACGCGCACGGATGGGTGCACCGGAACATCACCGCGCGCACGGTGCTCGTCTGCGACGACGGCCGCGTCCTGCTCACGGGACTGGCGGCCGGGGCCGCCGAGGAGGCGCTGTGCGGGTACGACCCGGTGCCGGCGCCGGAGGACTTGGCGAGTGAGCCCGGGGCCGGCTCCCGGTCCGCCCCCGGATCGGGCCTCCGCGCCGGGCAGCCGGGGGACGGCGGCCAGGCCGGGACGGTCCCGGCCGCTCTTCGGGGAGCCGCGGGCGGGCCGGTTGCCGCGGGCGGGCGGGGTCCCGCCGGCGGTATCGGATTCGGCGGTGGTGCCGCGCACGGTGTCGCTGTGGCGGCCACGTCCGGCGCGGACGCCGAAGCGGCCCGGCGGGCGGCGATCGAAGCCCGCGCCGAACAGGGAACGCCGGTTCCTGGGGCGCCCCCGGCGGGCCGGGAACCGCGCGCTCTGGAGGCGGGCGGTCCCGGGGGTCCGGGCGGTCCGGCGGCAGCGGCCGGGCAGGGCGGCGGACCGGAGACGGGCGGGGAGGCGGAGGACGCCGGGGACGACGTCCGCGCCGCGCGCGCAGGAGCCATCGCGGCGTACCGCGCCGGAGCGCGTGCCGCCGCTCGGGTGCAGGGGGAACAGCGGGGCGACCCGTTCGCCCTCCCGGCGCCCCGGTCCTCGGCACCCGGCGAGCAGCACGAGCAGACCGGTCAGGACGGCCGTCACGGCACTTCCCCGCATTCCCCGTACTCCCCGCACCAGGCCCAGGCCTACGCCCCGCCGCACCTGCCCGGCCAGGGCGGGCAGCAGCAGCGTCCGCACACCGCGCCCCCTGGCCAGATAGCCGACCCGTACGGAGTCGGCGGCGCCGGCGGGCACGGGACTCAGCCGCGCCCCGCCGGACCCGGTGGCGGCGACAACGGCCAAGGCCGCCCCACACTCCCCGCTGGAGCCGGATCGGGAGCGGGCGGCAGGCCCGTCCCCCAGGCCCCGGGCCATGACGATTCCGCGCTCGCGCCCGGACAGGGGGCCTTCGTCGCGGGGTACGGCGGGCGGCCCGGTGTACCTGCGCCCGGACGGCCCCTCGACGGCGACCGGGTCGCGGACAACGGCCGGTTCCCGGGCGGCTTCCAGGCGTCCGGCCACACCCCAGTACCCGCACGTCCGGGCGGTTTCCCGGATTCCGGCCACACCCGTGCGCCCGGTACCTCCCCGGCCCCCGGTCACACCCGGGTCCCCGGTGCCCCGCAGAGCCCCGTCCCCGCCCAGCACAACCCCGAGCGCCATGGCGGCGGTTGGGGCGAGCTGGTGGTCGGGGCGCCACCGCGCCGAGGCCCGGCCACCGCGCTCGCGGCGGAGCGGGCCCGGCAGGCACGGATGGCCGTGGTCGGGCCGGTCACCGAGCGCTGGGCTCCCGAGCAGGCCGGGCCGGTGCACGAGAACTGGCAGCTCGCCGCCCCGATCGGGCCGGCGACCGACCTGTGGGCGCTCGGCGCGCTGCTCTTCCGCGCCGTACAGGGACACGCGCCGTACCCCGAGGAGAACACCGCCGAGCTGGTGCAGCTCGTGTGCGCGGAGCCGCCCGCGTTCGCCGAGGAGTGCGGACCGCTGCGTCCCGTCGTCGAGTCGTTGCTGCGCCAGGACCCCACCGAGCGGCTCGACTTCGAGGAACTGCGCGGCTGGCTGCGGTCCCTGGTGCGGTCCGCGCCGGAGCCCGAGGCCGGCACACACGTCGTGCCCGCGCCGCCCGTCGACCCGAGCCGGCTGCCGATCGTACGGCGCCGGGGCGAACTCGTCCGCAGGCGTCGCGCAGGGCTGCCCGCCACCAGCCCGCACGCCCGCCACAAGCGGGCCAGGCGGGAGGGTTCGGCGGGACCTCGCCGGCTGGGCCGGAACCTTCTGCTGCTGGTCCTGCTCCTGCTGGCCGCGGCGGTCGCGTACGCCGTGGTGTTCATGCCCAAGTCGGACCGGAACGGTTCGGGCGACGGGCGGACCGGGGCCGCCGGGCAGGCCGGGCCCGCACCCGGCGGCGACGCGACGGCGAGCAGTGGGACCCGCCCCGACCAGACCTCGCCGGACCCCGGCAAGAGCCCCTCGGGGAAGTCCAGTTCGACCTCCTCGCACACGACCGCCGATCCCGGCGTCGCCGACGGGTTCACGCTCCGCAAGGACCCCGAGGGATTCCAGGTCGCCGTGGCCGACGGCTGGAACCGTTCGCCGAAGAACGGCAGGGGCCAGATCGTCTACTCCCAGGGGGACTTCGAGCTCATCGTCGTACCCGGACGGGACGGCACGGCCACGTACGGCGGCGACCCGATGACGTACCAGCGGGAGAGCGAGAAGGAGTTGCAGCCCTTCCGCGACTCGACCTGGGCCACCTCCAGCGGGATGCGGCGGATCGACGTGGGCGGCAAGGTGATGGCCGAGGGTCAGTTCACCTGGCAGGACTCCGCGGGGCGTTCGCTCTATGTGCGCAACCTCGCGATCCTCGTCGGCGGGCACTACCACGTGGTGCAGGTGCGCGGCCCGGACGCCGAACGGGACGAGGTCACCCGACTCTACGAGCAGGCGTCGTCGACCTACCAAGTCACCGGCTGAACAAGCCCTTTGCGCCCCTGGACGTCGCATTTGGGCAGGCGGGGGCACTTGAACGCCAAACGGTTCCCTTCCGTACAAGGAAGGGACAACCGTCACAGTGCGGTCTCCGTACGACCCCGCTTGTTCCCAGGGTGGGTACCGCTCCTTAGTCTGACCCTGTCAAGACCATTGCGGGGAAACGTGAATCAGATGCAAGGCCTGCTCCTCGCGGGCCGCTACCGGCTTGTCGAATCCATCGGCAGCGGTGGCATGGGCCGGGTTTGGCGTGCCCACGATGAGGTGTTGCACCGGGCGGTCGCGGTCAAGGAGCTGACGGCCGCGCTGTACGTCGCCGAGAGCGAGCTGGCACGGCTGCTCGCCCGGACCCACGCCGAGGCGCGGGCCGCGGCCCGTATCAACCACTCGGCCGTAGTCACCGTCCATGACGTGCTGGAGCACGACAACCGGCCGTGGATCGTCATGGAGCTGGTCGAGGGCAACTCGCTGGCCGACGAGGTCAAGGAGCAGGGGCGCCTCGAACCGGCCGAGGCGGCGCGGATCGGGCTGTGGGTGCTGCGCGCGCTGCGCGCCGCGCACGCGGCCGGCGTGCTGCACCGGGACGTGAAGCCGGGCAATGTCCTGCTGTCCTCCGACCGGCGGGTGCTGCTCACCGACTTCGGGATCGCGCAGGTCGAGGGTGATACGACCATCACGCGCACCGGCGAGATCGTCGGTTCCGTCGACTACCTCGCGCCCGAGCGGGTGCGCGGCCACGACCCCGGTCCGGCCGCCGACCTGTGGGCCCTCGGGGCCACGCTGTACACGGCGGTGGAGGGGCGGTCGCCGTTCCGGCGCACGTCGGCGCTGTCGACCATGCAGGCCGTGGTCGACGAGGAGCTCACGCCTCCGCAGTACGCCGGGGCGCTGGAGCCCGTCATTTTCGCGCTGCTCAGCAAGGATCCCGCGGGACGCCCCAGTTCGGCGGAGGCTGAGGAGATGCTCGCCGAGGCGGCGGAGGGCCGCCGCCCGAGGACGGCGCAGGCGTATGTGCCGACGCAACACGTGGACCGAAGTGAGGGACAGGACTCTGTCCATGGGGGCGGGACACACGGAGGTGGAACCCATGGCGGTCAGCGCCAGGGGGATACCGCCCACACGGGTCCGTCCTACGGCGCACCGACTGCGGGCGCCCAAGGCCACGGGACCGGCGTCACCGCGCAGGGGGCCGCGCCCCACGGCGGCGGCCCGGCCGGAACCATGTACCAGTTGCAGTCGGGCTCCCAGCCCAGGAAGCGGCGGCGTGGCCGCACCGTGGCCCTCGTCCTGGTCATGGCCGGGCTCGTCGGCGGCGGCGGTGCGGTCGCCATGCGGTACGCGGACAACTGGCGGCAGAACAGCGAAAACTCCGTCGGAACCGGCGGCAGCAAGGGCGGAGCCACCGGCAAGCCCAGCGGCCGGTCGACGGGGAGCGGGACGGGGAACGCCGCCGGCACCATCCCCGCCGGCTGGGTGAACGTGGACGACCCCGCCGGCTTCGTCATCGCCCTCCCCGGCAAGAACTGGAAGCGGATTCCCAACAGCTCCCAGATCGACTACAGCCCGGACGGCGGCAAGCACTTCGTCCGCTTCGCCGTCGACGACTCACCGGACTTCCCGGACCCGCACAGCCACCAGCTCGACCTGGAACAGCAGTTGACGAAGCTTCAGAACTACACGCGGGTGAGCCTGGAGGCGAACACGTTCCGGGACTGCCACGGCTCCCTGTGGGACTTCACCTGGACCGCGCTGCCGAAGCAGACGCCGTTCCCGGGGCAGCGTCGCGCCATCGAGCAGACCTACCTCGGCCGGGACGGCATCGAGTACGCGATCTACATGTCCTCGCCCGCCGCGGACTGGGACCCCGCGCTTCAGCAGTTCAAGGTGATCCTGCGCAGCTGGAACCCCAAGGCCTGATAACGCCTACTGCCGACTCAGTGCTCCGGAGGGTCTCCGTCCGGTGGGGCATGATGTGCCCATGGGGACCGAGGGGGAGAACGTCCGTGTGATCGCGGGGCGTTACCGGCTGGAGGCGAGAATCGGCCGGGGTGGCATGGGCGTCGTGTGGCGTGCCACCGACCAACTGCTCGGCCGCCGGGTCGCGGTGAAGGAGCTGGTCCTCGACGACTCGCTCTCGGCCGAGGAGGCCCGGCTCCAGCGCGACCGCACCCTGCGTGAGGCGCGGGCCGTCGCCCAACTGCACCACCCGCACATCATCGTCGTCCACGACGTCGTCGAGGACGACGAACGCCCGTACATCGTCATGGAGTTGATCGACGGCGGTTCGCTCGCCGAACGGATCTCGGCGAACGGGCCGGTCGACGCGCGTGAGGCCGCCCGTATCGGCATCGACCTGCTCGGCGCGCTGCGCCGCGCGCACGACGCGGGTGTCCTGCACCGCGACCTCAAGCCCGCCAACGTCCTCGTCGAGGCGGGCACCGACCGCGTCGTGCTCACCGACTTCGGGATCGCCCAGGTCGCGGGCTCGACGACGCTCACCGAGACCGGCGCGTTCGTCGGCTCACCCGAGTACACCGCGCCCGAGCGGATGGCCGGGTCACGGACCGGCCCCGAGTCCGACCTGTGGTCGCTCGGCGCGCTGCTGTGCACGGTGCTGAGCGGCGCGTCCCCCTTCCGCCGCGACTCGCTCGGCGGCATCCTGCACGCGGTCGTCGTCGACGAGATCCGTCCGCCGGCCCAGGCCGCGCCGCTGCTGCCCGTCGTACGAGGCCTGCTGGAGCGTGATCCGGAGCGGCGGCTCGACGCGGCGGAGGCCGAGCGGATGCTGCGCGCCTTCCGCGACACCGGCCGTACGCCCCGGCTGGCGGTCCCGTACTCGCCCACGCGCCGGGACATCCCCCTGCGCAGACCCTCGCCCGCGCCGCCGGGTTCGTCGGCCACCGTGGCGGACCAGCCGCCCCGGCAGTCCACGCGCAGCATCCTCGTCGCCGCCGCGCTGGTCGCCGCGCTGGCCGGTGCGGGGGTGTCCGCGGCCGCGCTCCTGGTGGGCGGCGGCGGGCACGGCGGACCGGCCGCGTCGAGTCCGCCGCGTACGTCACGGACCCCGAGTACGTCGTCCTCGGCCTCCGGCGCGTTCTCGGCACCGCCCACGAACGCCGGTCCCACGGTCACGGTGACCCGGCGGCAGTCCTCGGCGGCCACCGCCCGCACGGCACCCTCCGGCTATCGCACCGCGTCGGATCCGAACGGCTTCTCCCTCGCCGTGCCCGTCGGCTTCACGCGGGATCCGCAGGGGGAGCGGGTCTTCTACATGTCGCCGGGGCAGACCTTCCGTCTCGGCATCAAGGTCGCCGACCCCGAGACGGGCGGTCCGCTCGGCGTGATGCGCAGGGCGGACGCCGCGGGGCCTTCCAACAACCCCGGCTACCACGACGGCACGGTCGCCCGGACGACGCGCGGCGGACACTCCGCCGCCCTGTGGGAGTTCACCTGGAACGGCTTCACCGCGGCGGAGGGTGCCCGGCACACCTACGACCTGTGCTGGGAGGAGGGCGGCCGGATGTACGACGTCTGGGTCTCCGCCCCGGTGGGACGGGTGACGGAGGCGAAGGAGTACTTCGACGTGGCGGTGGATACGTTCGTGGCCCCGCCGAACCCGTAGCCCCGCCGAACGCGCAACAACCCTGGATCCCGCAACCTCGGACCCCGTAACCCCGCGTCCGTTAACCGTATAAACGGGAGATAAGGGATGGGTGGCGTCACGGCTCTGTGACCGGCGGCCGAAGAGGCTGGATGGCGACGGGGCCGCCGCGATACAGATGGACGCATGAGCGACGACGGGGGAGCCCCTCGCGGGGGCGACGAGCCGACGAGTTTCAGTCTGCAACCACCGAGACCCGCGGTGCGGAGCCGGCCGTCGGAGGCCGCGGCGGAAGGCAGGCGACCGGAGGCCGGGGCGCCGGGCGGGCTGCCGGAGGTCACGGTGCCCGGCGGGCTGCCGGAGGTCACGGTGCCGGGCGGGCCGCCGGGAGTGTCGGTGTCGGCGGGCTCGCCGGGAGTTCCGGTGCCGGGACGGATGCCGGGAGCCCCGGCCCCCGTCCCGTACCCGGGCAACCCGTATGCCGCGCCCGCGCCCACGGTCCCGGACCGGCCGGAGGCTCCCGCACCGGAGCCGTCGCGGGAACGGGGGCCGGAACCGGGGGCGGGCCGGCTCATCGCGGGGCGCTATCGCCTGCTCTCCAAACTCGGGCACGGCGGCATGGGTACGGTGTGGCGGGCCAAGGACGAGACCGTGGACCGCGAGGTCGCCGTCAAGGAACCGCGCGTCCCGGACCATCTTCCCGAGCGCGAACGGGCGACCGCGTACGAACGGATGCGGCGCGAGGCCCGTGCGGCGGCCCGGCTCGACCACCCCGCCGTGGTCGGCGTCCACGACGTCGCGATCGTGGACGGACAGCCCTGGATCGTCATGGAGCTGGTGCGGGGCCGCTCGCTCGGCGACGCCCTCCAGGAGGGCACGCTCGGTGTCCGCGAGGCCGCGCGCGTCGGCCTGGAGATCCTCGGGGCCCTGGAGGCCGCGCACGCGGCGGGGATCCTGCACCGCGACGTCAAGCCCGACAACGTGCTCCTCGGCCGTCACGACCGCGTCGTTCTCACCGATTTCGGGATCGCCCGGATCGACGGCGAGACCAGTCTGACGGACACCGGAGGCTTCGTCGGTTCGCCCGAATACATAGCCCCGGAAAGGGTGTTGGGCCGGCGAGCCGGTGCCGCCTCCGACCTCTGGTCGCTGGGCGTGGTGCTCTACGCCGCAACCGAAGGAGTCTCCCCCTTCCGGCGCAGCAACACGCCCGCCACGCTCCAGTCGGTCCTCAACACCACGCCGGCCGCGCCCGCTTCGGCGGGAGTCCCGCTCGCGGAGGCGATCAACGGCCTGCTCAGCAAGGAGCCGTCGGACCGTCCCGGAGCGGCCGAGGTCCGGCGCCTCCTGGAGGAGGCCGCGCGCCCGCCCGCCCCGGCACCGACCCGGGTCACGCGGATCGAGCACCCGGACGGACCCGCAGAGCCCGTGGCCGGGGGTTTCCGCCTCGGCCGACGGGCCCTGATCGGCCTGGTGGCGGCGGTCGCCGCCGTGGTCGCCGCGGCCGCGGTGGGGGCGTATCTGGTGATCGCGGACCCGTTCGCCGGGCCGCTGCCGGACGGCTGGCGGAAGCGGCACGTGGCGGACGTCGCGGCGACGCTGGCGGTGCCCGCCGAGTACCAGCAGGGGACCCCGGACCGGAGCTCGGACAAGGGGCACTGGGTCACGTACACCGACTGGAGCGGGAGCATCTCGATCGGGCTGAGCCTCGCCAGGAGGTCCGAGGACGCCAACAAGGAGATCAAGGACTCGGCGCGGGCCGAAATGTACGCGGACGACGGTGACTTCAAGGCGAGCGGTGCGTACGCCCTGGCCATGCCCGCGGGGCCGAGGACGGCCCCGGACGCCAAGGCGACGTACCGCGGCGGGGAGTCCGCCGAGAACACGGTGAGGTACACGACCACCGACAGCCAGAATCCCCGCCCGCGCGAACTCCGGCTCTTCTACTACAAGTCGAAGGCCGGCGACATGTACAAGCTCACGATCAGTTATCCGGGCAAGGGCGACTTCACCGCGCGGGGCCGCGCGGTGGCCGAGGCGGCGATCGCGAACCTGGACATCGGCGAGCGGTGACCGCCGGGCCGGTGCCGGGCCGGTGCCGTGCGGGCGGCGGCTCTCTCGTCCCCGGTGACCTGACTGTGACCGGAGAAACGATCCCCCGGTGATCGTCGGATCGACAACGCCCTGATCAGGGTATTCGCTGCCAGTGATCACTGGCGCTTTGTGAGTAGTCCGTGAAAGGCCGTTACCGACGGGTACCCAAAGGGAGCGAGCGGGCATACCCTGCGGCTCATGACGGACTCGCAGGCCGCGGAGCAGGCCACGGAAAACACCGGTACCGACGAGACGGCCGGTACCGACGGGACGGCCGGTGCCGACGCGGCGGTCGACACGACCGCGCCTACCGCCACGGACCTGACGTCCGCCGCCGCCGTGGAGACGTCCGGCGCCGCGGAAGCGGCCGCCGCCCCGGAAACCGCCGGTCCGGCCTCGACCGCCGAGGCCGCGGGCTCCGACAGCGCCGCGGACGGCACCGTGGGTGTGGACGGGGCCGCCACGGCCGGTGCCGTCGGCACCAACCCCCTCGCTCCCGCCCCGGCCGGCGCCCGTACCGCCGCCGATGTGGTCACCCCCGAGCTCGTCGCGCAGCTCACCAAGGGTGTGGCCGGGTCCGGGCGGACCGCGAACCACACGCCGTTCACCGGCGAGAAGCTGGCCGACGTGCCCGAGTCCACCCCGGAGGACGTCGAGAAGGCCTTCGAGCGGGCCCGTGCCGCCCAGGTCGCCTGGGCGGCCACCCCCGTCCGGCAGCGTGCCGCCGTCCTGCTCCGTTTCCACGACCTCGTGCTCGCCCGGCAGGCCGAGGTACTGGACCTCATCCAGCTGGAGACCGGCAAGGCCCGGCTGCACGCCCACGAAGAGGTCCAGGCGGTCGTGGTCGCCGCCCGGCACTACGGACGCAAGGCACCCTCGTACCTGCGTCCCAAGCGGCACGCGGGCGCGGTCCCGACCCTCACCAAGGTCACCGAGCTGCGGCACCCGCGCGGTGTCGTCGGGCAGATCGCGCCCTGGAACTATCCGCTGGAGCTGTCCGTCGGCGACGCGCTGCCCGCCTTCGTCGCGGGCAACGCGGTCGTCATGAAGCCCGACACCGAGACGTGCCTCACCGCCCTGTGGGCGCGTGACCTCCTGATCGAGGCCGGGCTGCCCGCCGAGATCTTCCAGGTCGTCATCGGGGACGGGCCAGTCGTCGGACCGGAGGTCGTCAAGCACGCCGACTACGTCTCCTTCACCGGCTCGACCCGGACCGGCCGCGAGGTCGCCCAGGGCGCCGCCGCCCGCCTCGTCGGGGTCTCACTCGAACTCGGCGGCAAGAACGCCATGGTGGTCCTGGAGGACGCCGATCTCGACAAGGCCGCCGCCGGTGCCGTCCGCGCCTGCTTCTCCTCCGCCGGCCAACTCTGCATCTCCATCGAGCGGTTGTACGTCCACGAGTCGATCGCCGACGCCTTCGCGGAGCGGTTCGCCGCCCGGACGAGGGCCATGCGCCTCGGCACGTCCCTGGCGTACGGGGCCGACATGGGGTCGCTGGTCGGGGAACGGCAGCTGGAGACCGTGACGCGGCACGTCGAGGAAGCGGTGGCCAAGGGGGCCAGGGTCGTCGCCGGCGGTGTCGCCCGGCCCGACATCGGCCCGTACTTCTTCGAGCCCACGATCCTCGACGGTGTGGAGGCCCCGATGGCCGTCTGCGCCGAGGAGACCTTCGGTCCGGTCGTCTCCCTCTACCGGTTCAAGACCGAGGACGAGGTCGTCGAACTCGCCAACTCCACGTCGTACGGCCTCAACTCGTCCGTCTGGACGAAGGACGGGCGGCGCGGTCGCGCGGTCGCGGCGCGGCTGCGGACCGGCACGGTGAACGTCAACGAGGGGTACGCGCCCGCGTACGGCAGCGTCCAGTCGCCCATGGGCGGCATGAAGGACTCCGGCCTCGGCCGCAGGCACGGCTCCGAGGGCATCCTCAAGTACACCGAGGCGCAGACGGTCGCCCATCAGAGGCTGCTGCCGATGGCGCCGTCCCTCGGCATGGACGACGAGAAGTACGCGGCGTTCATGAGCCGGAGCCTGAAGCTCATGAAGGTGTTCCGGCTGCGCTAGCCGTTCACCCACGGCCCTTCGCGGGTCCTCGGCAACGATCCCCCGACCCACGGTCCCCGACCGGTTCTCGATGAGGAGAGCGGCACGTGTCACAGGAGAGCTCTGTCCAGGAACAGCCGGACGAGGGAGCGGCCGACGGAACGGCCGAGGGAGTGGCGGACGGAACGGCCGGGGGAACGGCCGAGGGGACGTACGACTACGACGTCATCGTCGTCGGTTCCGGCTTCGGCGGCTCCGTCACCGCCCTTCGGCTGACGGAGAAGGGATACCGCGTGGGTGTCCTGGAAGCCGGCCGCCGCTTCACCCGCGAGACACTCCCGAAGAACTCCTGGGACCTCAAGAACTACCTCTGGGCCCCGCGGCTCGGCATGTACGGCATCCAGCGCATCCATCTGCTGGGCAACGTGATGGTGCTCGCGGGGGCGGGCGTCGGCGGCGGTTCCCTCAACTACGCCAACACCCTCTACGTACCGCCGAAGCCCTTCTTCGAGGACCCGCAGTGGAAGGACATCACCGACTGGGAAGGGGAGTTGAAGCCGTACTACGACCAGGCCCGGCGCATGCTGGGTGTGCGGCTCAACCCGACCATGACCCCGTCGGACGTGCACCTCAAGGCCGCCGCGGAACGGATGGGGGTGGGCGACACCTTCCACATGGCGCCCGTGGGCGTCTTCTTCGGCGACGGGCAGGACGCGGACGGAGCGGCCGGGGCCGCGCCCGGCGACGAGGTCGCCGACCCGTACTTCGGGGGCGTGGGGCCCTCCCGCAAGGCCTGCACGGAATGCGGCGAGTGCATGACCGGCTGCCGCCACGGCGCCAAGAACACCCTCAACGAGAACTATCTGCACCTTGCCGAGAAGGCGGGCGCCGTCGTCCATCCCATGACGACCGTCGTGTCCGTCACCGACGACTCGCGGGGCGGGTACGCCGTCCAGGCCCTCCCGACGGACGAGCGGCGCAAGGGGGAGGGGCGGACCTTCACGGCGCACCGGGTCGTTCTCGCGGCCGGCACCTACGGCACCCAGACGCTGCTGCACCGCATGAAGGCCGGCGGACAACTGCCGTACCTGTCGAAGCGGCTGGGCGAGCTGACCCGCACCAACTCCGAGGCGCTGGTGGGCGCGCAGACCGACAACCGCCGCTACCGGAAGGCGCACGGCACGCCCAGGGCCGACTTCACCCAGGGCGTGGCCATCACGTCCTCGATCCACCCGGACGAGAACACCCACATCGAACCCGTCCGCTACGGCAAGGGCTCCAACGCGATGGGCGGCATGTCCATCCTCCAAGTCCCCTACGCGGAGGGCTCGTCGCGGGTGGCGGGGTGGCTCGTCAACGCGGCCCGGCACCCGATGCTGGTGCTCCGGTCGCTCTCCAACCGCCGCTGGTCCGAACGCACCATCATCGGTCTTGTCATGCAGTCGCTCGACAACTCCCTGACGACGTACCTGAAGCCGAAGGGGGCGGGCAAGGGGCTCCTGACGGCACGTCAGGGGCACGGTGCGCCCAACCCCAAGCAGATCAAGGCCGCTTCACGGGCCGCCTCCGTCCTCGCGGAGGAGATCAACGGCTTCGCGGGCAGCAATGTCGGTGAGCTGATGGGCACCCCGCTCACCGCGCACTTCCTCGGCGGCTGCCCGATCGGCGCCGGTGCGGAGGAGGGTGTCATCGACCCGTACCACCGGCTCCACGGCCACCCGGGCATCTCGGTCGTCGACGGCGCCGCCGTCTCCGCGAACCTCGGCGTCAACCCGTCGCTCACCATCACGGCCCAGGCCGAGCGGGCCATGTCGTTCTGGCCCAACAAGGGCGAGGCCGATCCGCGTCCGGCGCCGGGAGCCGCGTACGAGCGCCTCAAGGCGGTGGAGCCGCTGCGGCCCGCCGTCCCCGCGGACGCGTTCGGCGCGCTGCGACTGCCGTTCCTGGGGCTGCCGACGGTACCGCCGAAGCGGTAGCCGAATGCCCTCCCCGGGCAGCGAGAAGGACCCGCGCCCCCCTCCGAGCGCGGGTCCTTGCCGTCGTGCTGTTCCGTGTCGTTTCCCGCGCCTCTCGCGAGGCCGGTGCCCGTGTTACGCGGTGGCGTCACCGGACTTGCGGCGGCGGACGACGATCAGCGCACCGGCGCCGGCGACCACCGCGATACCGCCGGCGAGGCCGATCATCGGCAGGGCGGAGCTGGAGCCCGTCTCGGCGAGGCTGCCGTCGACCTGCGGCGTGTTGCCCTTGTCGGCAGGCTTGTCCGAGACCGGTGCCTCGCCGCCTTCCTGCGGCTTGGTGCCGTCGGTGTCCGTGCCGGACGCGACGATCTGGAACTTGTACGCGACCTCGCCGTAGCCGGTGCACTCCGAGTCGGAGTCGCCGTAGATGCTCGCGCCGAGGGAGAAGCCGGCCCCGACCGGGGCGCTGGACTTCACGTTGATGCGCAGCGGGATGTCGACCTCGTAGTCGGGCTTGAGCTCGTCGGTGTAGCCGACGTAACCGACCGCGTAACCCTCGGAGTCGACGTCCTCCCAGACCTTGTCGTCCGGGTTGTACGCCTGGAGCTGGACCTTCTTGCTCTGGAAGAGGTCCTCGCCCGCCTTGTCGGAGGACGCGCCGGCGAAGAAGCCGAGGTCGCTCAGGGTGGAGTCGGAGTTGTTCAGGACGTTCAGGGAGAACTTGTGCCAGCCGCTGCCCGCCGCGATCTTGCCGGGCAGGCCGCTGATGGACACCTGGACCTTGGAGTCCGAGCACTCGGAGGGCTCGGGCTCCGGGGACTCCGACGCGGACGCCGACGCGGAGGCGGACGCCGACGCGGAGGCGCTCGGGGCCGGAGCGGACTGGCTCGCGGACGCCGACTCCGACGCGGAGGCGGACGCGGACGCCGACTCGGAGGGCGCGGGGGCGGACTCGCTCGCGCTGGGTGACGGCGACTCGGACGCCGACTCGGACACGCTCGCGCTCGGGGACGGGCTCTCTTCCGCGAACGCGGCCGGCGCGACCGACAGCAGCGCGAGCGGTGCTATGACAGCCGTCGCGGCCGCAGTGGCCATGGCACGGCGAAGCTTCATGAAGACCTCGATGTCCAGTGCGCCGTGAACTCGCGGCGCGAATATGACGTTCATGGGTGAGGCCTCCGCGTGTGGGGCGCGGGTGTGGCCGTTGGTTCTGCAGGTGTGACCGGCGAAATCTGTGAATGGTTGTCCTGGCACTCATCGAATTCACATGTGGGCTGAGTCACATCCATGTGCGCCTTGCGTATGCACGTTCGAGACGCTTAGAAATGGTCTTCGTGTCCGACAAGCAGCCCGGGGAAGCCGGAGAGCCGACTGTTCCTGACGACGTGTGGGAACGCTTCGCGCGTGACAGTGAACGCGACATCCGTGACTCGGCCCCCAAGGAGCCGTCCGCCCGGGCGCGCATGGTGACGGAACGGCTGCGCCTGCAGGACGCCCGCGAGGCCGAGCGCGCCGGCCGCCGGGCCGCCCGGAAGGACCAGCCCGGGACCGTCCAGCCGGAAGGCTGGCGCACGGGCACCGCCTGGCGCGAGATGGACGGACGCGCGTCCCGGCGGCGCAGGCTGTGGGCGGTCCTCGGCGTCCCGCTCGCCGTCGCCGTGGCGGTCGTCGCGATGAAGCCGTCCCTGCTGCCCGGCGATCCCTTCGGCACCTCGGCCAAGTCCTCCGCGACGAAAGCCCCGTTGCCGCCCGAGACCGCGGCCCCGACCGCCGCGCCCTCCGCCCCGGACTCCCGAACGCCCACACGGGAAAGGCCGTTCGCCGGATCGCCCGCCGAACGCTGGGCCGACGGCGCGGCCGGCATCATCGTCCCGAAGGCCACCCCGGTCGGCTCCCTCACCAAGGAGCAGGTGGCCACCGCGCTGCGGCAGACCAAGAACCTGCTCGTCGGCGCGAATCTCGCCCCGGCGACCCTGCGGGGCGAGCGGCCCGAGGCGGCGATCGCCGTCCTCGACCCCAAGCAGCCCCGGATGATCGACGACGTCGAGCGTCGGCTGCGCGCGCCGGACAAGAAGCACGATCCGCTGACCCTCTTCAGCCGCTTCGACCCCCACGAGGCGCGCCTGGTCGGACACGTGGTCAAGACGCGCGGCCGGATCACCTTCACCACGGGCAAGGACGCGTCCGTCGCCATCCACGCCGACTACACCTTCGTCTACCCGGTGTCCCCGGCCGACGGGAACGCGGACGAGGTGACCCGCACCATCGTGCGCCGCGTGATCGACGTCGCGTTCTCCGACCCGAGGAAGGTCCGGGTCACGCCCGGCAGGCTGACGGTCCGCCGCTACACCGAGGACATCGGCAACTCCGCCTGCGACGTCCACGACGGCTTCCTGCACCCGCGTTTCGAGTCGGCGTCGGGCACACCCACCAGCGCGGCCCCGACCGGCCCGACCACCGACCCGTACGACCGCAGCCGTGACATCGAGAACTCCCCGACGACCGGCTGCGGCACGGTGTCCCGCGTCTGATCCGTGTCGACGCGCGGCACGGATCAGGTTGTCCATGGATGCCGACGGACTGTCCGGCGGGGGACCGGGACCGTCCCCGGAGTTTCCGTCGGACGGCTCCGGGCGTCCCCGGAGCCGACCGTTCTCTTGAGTGACCGGGCCGCTGTCCCCTGCCGTCCGGTCACACCACCTGGAGCGAGGTCCCACGACGCACGGCACGATCCGTACGTCTCATCGCTCCAGTGAAGCCACGCGTGGTTCTTTCGGGCCCGCCCCTGGCTGACACGGACACCAGAAGAAACGAAGTCCGCGGCACCTCGGTCACGCGCCGTACGGGTGAGAGGGAATGCGTACGTGCGTGCGCCGGGTGCGCGATGCCGTACCCCGCCAAGGGCTCAGACCCGGCCGCGGCACAGTTCGAGGAGGGTCATGGCCAGGGAGGTGCCCGGCTTGCCGAGCGCCTCCCGGTAGTGGCCGAGGATCTCCATCTCGCGGGAGAGGTTCACCCGGCGGCCCCCGGACGAGATCCGGGCCTCCTGGATCACGGCCGAGACGGCCATCCGTTCCTGCACGAGACCGATGATCCGGTCGTCGAGGGCGTCGATGCGCTCACGGGCACCGGTGATGACATCGGCCGCCTCGTCGGTGCGGGCGCCGGTCTTGTCGAGTACGTCGGCCATGGTGGGGCTCCTCTGCGGAAGGGGTGCCCCGGAGCGGCAGGGCCCGGAAACGGCAGACGCCCCGGGCCTTGTCGGCCCGGGGCGCCTGGGAAGTCGCTTGTCAGTTGCTCAAGCAGCACGACCATGGCAGCCGGTGGGCCGGTTGCCATAGGTAAACAGGTAGGTCGTGTGCGTGAGCATGACGGCAGTATGCACGCCCGCGGGGGCGTCGGCCAGGACGGTTCGGATGGTGAGACCCGGCGTCCGGAACCCGCGGGCGCCGGTCCCGCGCGGCCCCCGGAACCCGCAGGTGCCGAGCCCACCACGCTCCCGGAACCCCGCAGGTGCCGGGCCCGTCGGCGACCCCGAAGCCCCGTGGGCGCCGGGCCCGCCGCGGCCCCCGGTAGAATCGGCCCTACACACCCTTTTGCTCACCGCCGGAAGGCAGACCGTGCCAGAAGCGTCCCCCGCCGCCCCCGACACCGTCCTGGTCGTCGATTTCGGTGCGCAGTACGCCCAGCTCATCGCCCGTCGCGTCCGTGAGGCCCGGGTCTACAGCGAGATCGTGCCGAGCACCATGCCGGTCCAGGAGATGCTCGCCAAGAACCCGGCCGCGATCATCCTCTCCGGCGGTCCCTCGTCGGTCTACGCGGAGGGCGCCCCGCGCCTGGACCGCGAGCTCTTCGAGGCGGGCGTCCCCGTCTTCGGCATGTGCTACGGCTTCCAGCTGATGGCGACCACCCTCGGCGGAACGGTCGACAACACCGGCGCCCGCGAGTACGGCCGTACGCCGCTGCACGTCTCCAAGTCCGGCTCCACCCTCTTCGAGGGCACCCCGGACGAGCAGCCGGTGTGGATGTCGCACGGCGACGCCTGCTCCGCCGCTCCCGAGGGCTTCACCGTCACGGCCTCCACGGACGTCGTCCCGGTCGCCGCGTTCGAGAACGACGAGAAGAAGCTCTACGGCGTCCAGTACCACCCCGAGGTCATGCACTCCACGCACGGCCAGCAGGTCCTGGAGCACTTCCTGTACCGCGGCGCGGGTATCACCCCGACCTGGACCACCGGCAACGTCATCGACGAGCAGGTCGCCCTGATCCGCGAGCAGGTCGGCACCAAGCGCGCGATCTGTGGTCTGTCCGGCGGAGTCGACTCGGCGGTCGCCGCGGCCCTCGTGCAGAAGGCCATCGGCTCCCAGCTCACCTGCGTGTACGTCGACCACGGTCTGATGCGCCAGGGCGAGACCGAGCAGGTCGAGAAGGACTTCGTCGCCGCGACCGGCGTGCAGCTCAAGGTCGTGGACGCGGAGGAGCGCTTCCTCACCGCGCTCAAGGGTGTCTCGGACCCCGAGGAGAAGCGGAAGATCATCGGGCGCGAGTTCATCCGCGTCTTCGAGCAGGCCCAGGCGGAGATCATCGCCGAGGCCGCCGAGGGCGAGGACGTCGCGTTCCTGGTCCAGGGCACGCTCTACCCGGACGTGGTCGAGTCCGGCGGCGGTACCGGCACCGCGAACATCAAGTCCCACCACAACGTGGGCGGCCTCCCCGAGGACCTGGAGTTCCAGCTCGTCGAGCCGCTGCGCCAGCTCTTCAAGGACGAGGTCCGGATGGTCGGACAGGAACTCGGCCTGCCCGACGAGATCGTCCAGCGCCAGCCGTTCCCCGGCCCCGGCCTCGGCATCCGGATCGTCGGCGAGGTCACCAAGGAGCGTCTCGACCTGCTCCGCCAGGCCGACGCCATCGCCCGCGAGGAGCTCACCGCCGCCGGTCTCGACCGGGACATCTGGCAGTGCCCGGTCGTCCTGCTCGCGGACGTGCGCAGCGTGGGCGTCCAGGGTGACGGCCGGACGTACGGCCACCCGATCGTGCTCCGTCCGGTGTCCAGCGAGGACGCCATGACGGCCGACTGGTCGCGGCTGCCCTACGAGATCCTCGCCAAGATCTCGACGCGCATCACCAACGAGGTCGCGGACGTCAACCGCGTGGTGCTCGACGTGACGAGCAAGCCCCCGGGCACCATCGAGTGGGAGTAGTCCTCCCGGGGTCACTCTCCCTGGGGGAGTGACCCTCCCCCTCAGGTCCGCTTGAGCGTGCGCACCGGCGCGCCGGGCCTCCAGACCTGGACGACCAGATAGGTCTCGTCCTCCACGTAGGTCCGCGTGACCTCCGTCAGCTCGGTGCGGAAGAGGTGGAACGGCTCCGGCGGTTCCACCTCTTTCACGTACGCGGCCTTCGCCGGGAGGCCGTCGCCCACCTCGACGGCCCGCCCGCTGATCCGCACGTCGCCGCCGCCCATATCCGTTCCGGCCCCCGGATTCGCCTGGAGCGCGAAGCGCGGGTCGCGGCGCAGGTCGAGCACCTTGAGAGAGTCCGGCATCATGCCGAGCCACAGCTCGCCGTCCAGGAAGCGCACCTCGATGCCGGAGGTGCGGGGCGAGCCGTCCTTGCGCAGGGTCGCGAGGACATGGTGGGTGAAGGCGCCGAAGCGCTGTTCGACGGTGCCGGCGAGGACCGGCTCGGCCGTGCAGAGAGCTGCCCAGTTCATGGCCCGAGTCTGGCGCGTATACCCGACATCTTCTGTCCGGTATTGCGGGTGTCCCTCTTTGTTCCTCTTTTTTCTCTCACGGAACACCCCTGTTCTCCTGCGCTGACCCCGGGTAACTTCCGCTCCGTACCGAACACGCCAGTGCTGGAGGACCTATGCAAGGGCCCATTCCGCCCCTGCCCCGCCCCACCGACCAGTTGCGCTTCGCCATGCCGCCGATGCACGAGTCGACGGACGACGAACGGCAGCACCGCAAGGAGCGGCTGGCCGGCGCGCTGCGGCTGTTCGGACGGCTCGGCTTCGAGGACGGCGTCTCCGGACACATCACGGCACGCGACCCGGAGTACAGCGACTGCTTCTGGGTCAATCCGTTCGGCATGCCGTTCCAGCACGTCACCGTGAGCGACCTGGTCATGGCCAACCAGGACGGCCAGGTGATCCAGGGCCGCTACCACGTGAACCAGGCGGCGTTCACCGTGCACTCCCAGGTCCACGCCGCCCGTCCCGACGTCGTCGCCGTCGCCCACTGCCACTCCGTGCACGGCCGGGCCCTCGCCGCCCTCGGCGATCTGCTCGACCCGATCACCCAGGAGAGCTGCGCCTTCTACGAGGACCACGCCCTGTACGACGCGTACACCGGGGTCGCCGTCGACGCGGACGAGGGCCGCAGGATCGCGTCCGCGCTGGGCAGCCGCAAGGCGCTGGTGCTGCGCAACCACGGACTGCTGACGGTCGGGGACTCGGTGGACGCGGCGGCCTGGTGGTTCCTGTCCATGGAGCGGTCGAGCCAGGTCCAGCTCACCGCGCAGGCCGCGGGCCGGCCCCTCCTCATCGACCACAAACAGGCGGTCGCCACCCGCGAACAGCTCGGCGGCGACCTGGTGGCGTGGATCAACTACCAGCCGCTGTGGCAGGACATCAGCCGCAGCGAACCCGATCTCCTCAGCTAGGACCCGCCGAGGTTCCGGACCGGCGCCAGGCGGGACGTGTCCGCCACCGCGTCGGGACTTCCGGGAAAACGCCCTAGAAGCCCCGGAGGACGGCCGCCTTCGTCAGGGTGAACTCCTCCTCCGTCAGGACACCGTCGTGGTACAGCTCGCCCAACTCCCGCAGGCGGCGCAGCAGTACGTCGTGATGGTCGGACCGCGGCGACACCACCGGGGCCGACGGGGGGCGGTCCGCGAACGCCCCGGGGTGTGCGGAGGGATGCGGCAGCCGGGCCGTGACCGCGGTGGCGACCAGCGCGGTGAGCAGGTCGCGGCGGGTGCTGCCCCACAGATCGAGGGCGTACGGGTCCTTTCCGGGCGGCAGTTTGGAGAAGGCCGCCTCGCGGGTCATGAAACGCAGGAAGCCTTCCTCGTAGCCGGAGTTGGGCAGCCACTCGACCTGTACGAGGTCGCCCAGGGCGATGATCCGCGGGCCCGTCGCCCGCTTGACCCGGTCCGAGGTGTCCGCCCAGTCGATGCGTACCTGCGTCCCGTCGAAGGAGACCGTGCCGTCGCTGGAACGGACGGACACCGGGACGGGCGGTCCCGCGAGCAGATACGCCGTCGCCGGTTCCTTGGGGATCTGGTCCAGGAGCAGCGCGCGGCGGATCTCCTCGGCGACGTACTCGGCCACTCCGGAGCGGTCGGTGTCGACCGCGAGTCTGTAGGGGTCCGCCGTGTCGGGCAGCCGGCCCCCGGTCGCCTGGAGCAGCGGGTCGGCTCCCTCGCGCAGACGCAGCCGCAGACGGCCGCGCTTGCGTTCCGGTTCGTAGACGACGCCCGACACCGCCTCCAGGGGAACGGAGATCTCCCCGTACGTCTGCCGGAACAGCGGCACGGTGCGGTGGAGTCCCGGCGTGATCCTGACCGTGCTGCCGTCGAAGGCCCAGGTCCCGTCGCGCTGGATGATCTCGGCCATGGGGAAATTCTCGCAGCCGGGTCAACCAGGGGTCCCTCGCTTCACCCGCGCCGAACCGACCTGACGCGTGCGCGCCGTGTTCGGTACGGCACAATTCGCTGTCATCACAGGACAGTTGTCAGGCAGGTGTGCGGCAGTCAGGCGTACGGACGCTCCGGTGTGCGATGGTCGGGCACATCACCTCCGGTCGCACGGCGGCCGGTCCCGTCCGGGCGTACCGGATCAGGCCGTACGACGGCCGGGGGGTGTACGGGATCCCGCCCGCGCGCGGCCTGACGGGCGCTTCGTATCGTGGGCGGACGGTCGGTCCGGCGGTCGGTCGCTCCGGCGGTCGATCGGTGCTGATTTCGGGCGATTTGACGGTCGGGCGTGTGGCGTTCCGGCGGTGTGGCGGTCGGGCGTGTGTGGCGCTTCGGCTGTACGGAGTTTTCTGGCGCGGGAAGGCGGCAGTGGGCGTGGCGGTGCAGGAGGCGAGACACGGTGCGGGGCACGGTGCCGGGTCGGGTGCCGGTTCGGGCACCGGACCGGGCGGCGGATCCGGCGGCGGGCGGAGCGGTGGTCCCGGTGGCGGAACGGGCGGGGGCCTGAGCGGAGACCTGGGCGGAGGGTCGGTTGTGCACGAGGGCGGCTGCACGTGCGGGGACTGCCCGCACGGGGCACGGGCGGGGCACCGGCGTGCCGTCGCCGCGTTCCTCGCCAAGCGCGACGCGTTCGCGTCCGGGCAGGGGCTGCCCGCCGCCGTCGCGCACTCGGCCTCCGCTTCCCGGCAGTGGGTGTCCGAAGAACTCACCCAGTCCGCGAACCTCGTGGCCGAACGCGGCCGCCTCGAAGGCGAGGCATGGCTCGGCAGGCAGTGGCGGTACACCGCGTACACCGTCTGGGCCGCCGTCGTCGCCCTCCTCCTCGGCCAGGCGCTCACCGCGATCGGGGCCGGCTGGACGGCTGCACGGACGGCCGGACTGCTCGCCTCCGTCCTCCTGGCCGGACTCCTGACGGGGGCGGCCCGGCTGCACCGGGCGCGGGGCGGGGCCCTCGCGCCGGTCATCGGCGAGGACAACCGGCTCTCCACCTCCCGCGCGGTCGCCGCCGGCTGGGTGCTGCTCGTGGTGTTCGCGGTGCTCGTGCTGGTGGGGCAGTTGGCGGTGGCCTCCGAGCACGGCCGCCGGGACCAGCTCATCGCCGGGCTCGAACTCGCCCGGGGCGCCGGTGTCGTGACCGTCGTCGCCGTGGTGTGCGGGGTCGCGGTGCTGGTGCGGCGCGTGGTCGGGCTGCGGGTGCTGGGGCAGCGGCTGCAGAAGGTGCGCGCGGACCGGCCGCGCGCGGCGGACCTGCTGACCGACGACTCCGGGCGGGGGAGCTTCGCCGACATCCAGTACGTCGTGATCAGCGGGGTCGCCCTGGTCTTCGCGGCGGTGCGGCTGGCGCGGCGGCCGTGGCAGTTGCCGGACCTTCCGTGGGGGCTGGCCCTGTTGGTGCTGGTGTCGGCCGCGACCTATCTCGCCGGGAAGTACGCCGAGGGCGGGCGGCCGGTGATCCTCTCCGTGGTCCGGTCCCGCGAGGCGGGCGATCTGGACGCGCCCATCCGTACCGGGGACGACATCGAGATCCGGGGGGCCGGGTTCGTGCCGCCCGGGGCGCAGAACGCGGACCGGCTGTCGCGGATGGTCGTGCGGATCGGGGCGGTGCATGTGCACGTGCCGCTGGTGCCGGTGTCCGGGGGGTTCAGCAATCCGACGGACGCGGTGCTGACGGTGCCGGTTCCGGTGGATGTGGAGCCGGGGCGGGTGGAGGTGCAGGTGGTCACCGCGGCGGGGGTCGAGACGAATCGCTACGAGATCGATGTGACGGACTGAGGGCTCGCTGCGTCGAGGGTCGCGGTGCCGGGTCCGGTCCGGTGGGGGGTCGGGTTCGGTCCGGTGGTGGGGCGGGGCCGCGCCGGTACATCCGCCCGCATCCGAACGGATCCCCCCGGCGTTCCGGTGTGCGGGCGGGTGCTGATCCGTCCGGCCTGCGGGCATTTGATGTACCGGCACGGCCCCTCGCGCCGGGTCCCGGCTGCGGGTGCGTGGTGGTTTGGGTGCGGCCCTCACCTGCGTGACGGTTCAGCCTGAAAATTCAGCCCCGGTCGGCGAAGAGGTGTTGTGGGGTGCCCGGGGGTGGTGGGGTGGCGCGACGCATTCTGTGAGGTGGAGCCCGAAAAAAGGTTCCTGGGACTGAGTCGGGGAACGGATTCGTACGTATGGTCTGTTGAGTGGTCAACGGCACGCGGGCGAGAGGCGGCGGAGAGCGATGACTCACGGTATGCGGACGGACACTCACACCCAGTATCTGGATGAGAGGCGGGACTGGCGGGAGACCGCGACCCGCTACGCCCTGTTGCCACTGCGTCTCTTCCTCGGCGTCACCTTCATCTACGCCGGCCTCGACAAACTGACCAACAGCGCCTTCATGAAGGCCTCCGGGCCGGGCTCGATCGGCGACCTGATGCACAACGTGCGTAATTCCTCCGCCATACCGGCCCTTGTCGACCTGTCCCTGAAGAACCCCGTCGGCTTCGGGTACGCCATCGCGTTCGGTGAACTGGCCGTCGGAATCGGCACCCTGATAGGTCTGCTGGCCCGCATCGCCGCACTCGGCGGCGCACTCATCTCGCTCAGCCTGTGGCTGACGGTGAGCTGGGGCTCCGACCCGTACTACTACGGCAACGACCTCGCCTACATGATGGCCTGGACCCCCCTCGTCCTGGCGGGCGCCTCGCTCTTCTCCGTGGACTCGGCTCTACGAGCCCGGCGCAGGCAACGCGCCGGGGCCTACCGCTAGGGCGGTCCTAGGAGTTCACGCCGCGCGGACCCCGGTTCGCGCGGCGTCTGCGTATCCCGTGGGTCACCGAGGCCACGGCGCCCGCGAGGCAGAGGCCGACGACCACGACCGGGATGATCGCGAACCACTCGGTGTCCCACCAGCCGCCCGCGTCTCCCGCGTAGGCGACGCCCCCGGCGGTGAGGAAGAGGCCCACCACCAGCTTTCCGGGCTGGAACTCATGACGCGGCACGGGCCACCTCCGCCTGGCCCACGCCGACCTGGAGATCGAGGTCGAAGGTGCCGCTGTTCTTGCCGTCCGTCGCCGGAGGCAGGGTCTTCTGCTGGTGCTTCCCGGGTTCCACGTCCACGTCCTTCTTGTCGTCACCCGGCAACCGGATGTCGCCGACGCCCACCTCGATGGTGAGCCGCACGGTCGCGTCCTTGGGGACGATCACCTTCAGCCGGCCCGCTCCCACCTGAACGGCGGTCTTCACCGTCTGCCCCTTGGCGAGGTCGACACCGGTCAGGTCGAGGGTGCCGACGCCCGTGCCGAGCTCGTAGCGCGGCCGCAGGTCGGCGGCGGTCGCCGGGGTCCAGTTCGTCCGTACCCAGTGTGTGTCGATGTCCTTCGGCAGGGCCGCGGAGGCCGCGAGGAGACCTGCGGTGAGCACGGCCAGGAAGAGTGTTCCCGCGCCCGTCCGGCCGCGGAAGGCGCTGAGGGCGATGCCCAGGCCGAACACGATGAGGGCGGCTGCCAGTCCGGTCTGAAGGCTGGTGCCGAGCGCCTGGTCGTGCCAGGTCAGTCCGGTGCCGAGGCCGCCCGCGAGAAGGGCGAGCAGGAAGATCCGGCCGCCCGTCGGGCGGGGGCCGCGCGGCTTCGGCTCCCGCTCCGGGCGCGGGTCGGGGCGGGAGGTGCCGCGGGCGATGTTGAGCGCGGCGGCGACATCACGGTCCCGGGTCTCCGGCGGGCCCCACATGTATCCGGTCCCGCCGACGTGCGAACCGTCCTTGACGATCGGATCGCGCCACCAGGAGGGATAGGAGGCGGGGACGGGCGGTGCCTGCGCCTCCGGCGGGGCATCGGCCACGGCCTGGGCGGCGAGGGGATCCGGGTCGGTGGCGCCGCGGTTCTGCGACCAGTAGCCCGCGCCCGCCAGCAGCAGGGACAGGACGACGGCGAACGTCAGCACGCTGCCGTTCTTCAGCATGGACAGGAACACTCCGCAGCCGACCAGCGCGAAGAGCACGGCGGTCAGGGCCTGGCCGTCGACACGACCGGTGAGCAGCTTGCGGACCTCGTTCTCCTCCTCCTCGTCGTACGGGACGAAGAGCCAGGCGAAGCCGTAGAAGATGAGGCCGATGCCGCCGGTCGCGGCGAGCACCGCGAGCACGATCCGGAAGATCACCGGGTCCATGTCGCACTGCCGGCCGAGCCCGGCGCACACCCCGCCCAGCATCTTCTGCCGACGGTCGCGCCGGAACCTGCGCGGCACCTCGGAGTCGGTCCCGGGGCCCGCGGGCCGTGCCGCCTCCCCGTGAGCGCGCGGCTCATCACCCGGAGCGGTGCCGGGGTCCGGCTCCGCCGCCGCGTGCTGCTGATCTGTCATGCGTCCATGGTGACGGGCGGGACGGCGTGGCGGCAGTCGGGATGACCCTGGCCGAACCCTGATATCCGCCCGGAGGGGAGGGCGGGGACTGTTCGAGCGGGCCGGATTCCGAAGATCAGGGGAGTATCGGGGGCCGACCCTGATGCTCCGGTCCGCCGGGCGTGTGAACATCGATGGCATGCCGGAAGCCGCAGCCATGCCCGTCGACGAACCGCGGCCCCCGCGCAAGCTCTACCGCAGCAGCGACGGCCGCTGGCTCGGGGGCGTGGCGCGAGGGCTCGCGGGGCATCTCGGGCTGCCCGTGGTCTGGGTGCGGCTGATGTTCGTCGGACTGTTCATGGCGGACGGGCTCGGCGCTCTGCTGTACGCCGCGTTCTGGTTCTTCGTGCCGCTCGGCGTCGGCGGCGTCGGCTCCGGCCGTACACCGGCGTTCACCACCGAGACCTCGCCCGACGGCCGCCGCAGGCTCGTGGCCCGCAAGCCGGACAGGGGCCAGATCGTCGCCCTGCTCCTCATGGTCGTCGTGGCCATGGTGTTCGTCGGCAACGTGAATCTCGGCGGCGGCACGAAGGCGTATCTGTGGCCGACCGTCCTGGTCGGGGCGGGCGTCGCCCTGGTCTGGCGCCAGGCGGACAACGCGCGGCGGGCCCGCTGGGCGGAGGTCGGCCGCCGTCGCCGTACGCTCACGCTGCTGCGCTCGGCGGCGGGCGTCCTGCTCGTCACCGCCGGCGTCTCCGGGATATTCGTCCTGCAGGGCTCCGCGGCCCACCTCGGCTCGGTGCTCCAGGCGGCGCTCGCGGTCCTCGTCGGCATCGCGCTGCTCGCCGGCCCCTATCTGATCCGGATGACCCAGGACCTCTCCGAGGAGCGCCTGATGCGCATCCGCGCGCAGGAGCGGGCCGAAGTCGCCGCCCACGTCCACGACTCGGTGCTGCACACCCTGACCCTGATCCAGCGCAACGCGGAGAACGCGAACGAGGTGCGACGGCTGGCCCGCGCCCAGGAGCGCGATCTGCGGGCCTGGCTCTACAAGCCGGAGGGCAGCGGCAAGGACGAGGACGAGGAGCCCGACACCCTCGCCGAGGCGGTCCGCCGCCACGCCGCCGAGGTCGAGGACAAGCACGGCGTTCCCATCGAGGTCGTCGTCGTGGGCGACTGCCCGCTCGACGACCCCCTGACCGCGCAGATGCAGGCGGCGCGGGAAGCAATGGTGAACGCGGCCAAGTACGGTGGCGAGGGCGGCGCCGTACAGGTCTACGCCGAAGTCGAGGGCAGGAAGGTCTTCGTGTCCGTCCGCGACCGAGGCCCCGGCTTCGACCTCGACGCGATACCCGCCGACCGCATGGGCGTCAGAGAATCGATCATCGGCCGCATGGAGCGCAACGGTGGCACGGCGCGACTGCGCGCGGTGCCGGACGGCGGCACGGAGGTCGAGCTGGAGATGGAGAGGGTGGAGAAGACGTCATGAGCGACACGAACGAGCCTGTGGAGTCCGGCGGTTCGGCCGGCGGGACCCCCGTTGCCGCCGCGTCCGGTGCGGCCGCCGGGACGGGGCCGGCCGGAACCGAGGGCGGGCGCCGGGTGCGTGTGGTGCTCGTCGACGACCACCGCATGTTCCGTACGGGGGTGCAGGCCGAGATCGGGGAGACCGAGCGGACCGGCGTCGAGGTGGTCGGCGAGGCCGCGGACGTCGACCAGGCGGTCACCGTCATCACCGCCACCCGCCCCGAGGTCGTCCTCCTCGACGTCCACCTTCCCGGCGGCGGCGGTGTCGAAGTACTGCGCCGCTGCGCCCCGTTGATGGCCGACGCGGAGCAGCCGGTCCGTTTCCTCGCGCTGTCCGTGTCGGACGCCGCCGAGGACGTGATCGGCGTGATCCGCGGCGGCGCCCGGGGGTACGTCACCAAGACGATCACCGGCACGGACCTCGTGGACTCCGTCTTCCGCGTCCAGGACGGCGACGCGGTCTTCTCGCCGCGCCTCGCCGGGTTCGTGCTCGACGCCTTCGCCTCCACCGACGCCCCGCCCGTCGACGAGGACATGGACCGTCTCACCCAGCGCGAACGCGAGGTCCTGCGCCTCATCGCCCGGGGCTACGCGTACAAGGAGATCGCCAAGCAGCTCTTCATCTCCGTCAAGACGGTCGAGTCGCACGTATCGGCGGTCCTGCGCAAGCTCCAGCTCTCGAACCGCCACGAGCTGACCCGCTGGGCGACGGCGCGACGGCTGGTCTGAGGCGGCCGGATGCGGGGCCAGGTGATCACACCACCCGCGCCGCTCCCGCGAAGGGCATCTCGCTGATCGGGGCCAGCCGTACGGGTGCCGACGGATTCGGGGCGTGGATCATCTGGCCGTTGCCGACGTAGATGCCCACGTGGGTGATGCCCGAGTAGAAGAACACCAGGTCGCCGGGGCGCAGTTCGGAGACGGTGACCCGCTGGCCGACGTTGATCTGGGAGTAGGTCGTCCGGGGCAGCGAGATGCCCGCGGAACGGTACGCGGCCTGGGCGAGTCCGGAGCAGTCGAAGGCGTCGGGTCCGGTGGCGCCCCAGACGTAGGGGCTGCCGAGCTTCGAATAGGCGTAGGCGACGGCCGCCGCCGCCCGGGAGTTCGGGGCCGCGACGGTGCCGCCGCCGTCGTCGACGGCGGTACCGGAGGTGCCGGACGGTGCCACCGGCACCGGTCCGCGGGCCGAGGACCGTGAGACGTGCTGCTGCCCGCCCGCGCCGCCCCGCTCCGCGAACTGGGTCCGCTGCTCGGGGGTGAGCCGCGCCAGCAGTCGGCGGGCCGCGTCGAGCTTCTCGTTGATCGTCCTCTTCTGCTGCTTCAGTTCGGTCTGCCGGGACTTGAGCGAGGTCAGCTCGACGTGCGCCGCGCCGCGCAACTGCTCGATCTCCCAGAGCTGTTTGCGTACCCCGGCGACGGCCGCCGACTGCCGGGTGCCGACCCGTTCGGCGAACGCGGCCCCCTCCAGGTACTGGTCGGGGTGGTCGGAGAGCGCGAGCTGCACCACCGGGTCGAGTCCACCGCTGCGGTACTGCGCCGCCGCCATCGAACCCAGCGCTTCCCGCGCCGAGTTGAGCCGGTCCTCGCGGCGCGCGGCCTCGTCGCGGAGTGTCCCCAGGTGCGCCTCCGTCCGGTCGGCCTTCTCCTTGGCGCCGTCGTACTTCTGGGTGGCGCTCTCGGCCTCCTCGTACAGCTTGTCGACCTTGGCCTTCACCTGCGCCGGGGACAGCTGGGGGGCGGCCTGCCCGACCCCGTCGAAGCCGGTCGCCGTCGCCGCGCCCGCGAGGGCGATGGTGACTGCTGTGCGGGCCGTGTTTCCGCCGATCGAGCGCTGCTTGGTCTTGCGGTGCGCTGCCACGAGGGCCCACATCCTTCCGTGCGACCGCCCTTGCGGGTGCGGTCAAGCGGTGACACGTCCGGCGGCGGCTCGCACAGGGGGAGCGGGCCGCCGCCGGACCTTCTCGGCGGTGGTGTCCGACTGCCGCCCCTGGCCCGGGCGGCGGTGGGGAGCCGGTCACCTGGGGGAGGACGTTAAACCTGGAGGTGCGACGTTGGTAACGCTATGTGCGGAACTGTCGCCATTGGATCGGCAGATGACTCAATGTGGCCAAGAATCTGGTCCGTAGCCGTCGGCTTCACACAGGGTGATGACCGATGCGCCGAATCCCGGACTACCCGAGTGGCGCCGGTGCTATGGATGACACGCGATGGCCGGGTGGCGAGAGGGTGGTGAGAGGGGGCGGAGCGAAGGGGGTGGCCCGGTGGGAAGGGGCGTCAGGGCGTGCGATTAGGCTCCGGCCCCATGGGCGTACTCATCCACCTCTTCGTCGGCCTGCACATCATCGGCATCGCCGCACTCCTCGGCGGCTTCTTCACCCAGATGAAGGCGATGGGCCAGGGCACGGCCCGCTTCGTCCCCGCGATGCTGCACGGTGCGCTGACCATGCTGGTCACCGGTGTCGCCCTGGTCGGCCTCAACCAGGCCGACGGCAACACGGTCAACACCTTCAAGATCGGTGTGAAGCTGGCCCTGCTGATCGTGATTCTCGGGCTCGTCTATGTGAAGCGGGACGACGAGAAGGTGGACAAGGGCCTCTTCGGTCTCGTCGGGCTCCTCACCGTCGCGAACATCTTCATCGCCGTCCTGTGGACCTGACCGGCGCCCTCGCTCCGCGCGCCCGCGCGGCAGGCCTGACCGGCGCCCTCACCTCCGTGTCGCGGACCTGACGGCGAGGACGGCGCCCGTGGCCGCCACGAGCCAGGCCGCCACCGCGATCCACAGCAGCACGTGGCCCGTCCCCTTGAGCCAGAAGACGCCGAGGGCGCTCGCGACCGAGAGTGCCGCCACCGCGGTCATCCCCATCGGGAAGACGGTCGCCCAGCGCCGTGTGTCGTACCGCAGGCGCGGCCACACCACCTCCGTGACGAGCAGCACGCAGTAGCAGACGAGATCCAGCACCAGCAGCGCGGCGGTCGCGGCGCGCAGGACGCCCTGGTCGTCGTTGTTCCACAGGTACGGGTTCACGTGGTGCGCGGCGACGAGTCTCGACCCGGCCAGCGCCGAGATGCCGAGCGCCCCGCCCGCCACCCACTGGTCCCCGGCGCCCCGCTTCAGCTCCCAGAGGTCGAAGTGGGCGAACGACACCCCGTAGAACACGATCCCCAGCCAGAACAGCACCATCGCCGCGTGCGCGAGCCAGTCTGAGCCCACGGCGGTGGCGATGGTGGAGCCGAGGACCGAGAGCCCCTGCGTGGCCACGCAGACGAGGAACACACCTCCCTCCATACGCCGCCGCCGGTGCCGTACGACGGCCAGGAGCAGGATCGGCCACAGCACGGCCGACAGGGCGAGCAGGGCCTCGGCCGCCCCTTGCCACCCCAGTTCGGAGAACCGGGTGCCGAGCACGCTGCTCGCCGCGACCGCGGTGAGCCCGGCCGGGGTGCCGGCCTGCCGAAGCCACTGCTCCCGGTCGCCGACCAGCCGGACGGCGAAGTCCGCGGCGAGCCCGATCCAGGCGACCGACGCGAGTACCAGCGCGATCCGGGAGAGGGTCTCGTCACCGGTCAGGTGCAGCCCGATCGAGATGATGCCGGTGGCCATGACGGCGCTCCCGACGGCGGGCGGACGCCCCTCCCGCCAGGCGCGGAACGAGAAAGTGTCCGGCATGTCCGGTGTATCGCGCATGCGCCCGATGCTAGGGATCTCCGGACCGGTTCCCCGCGGGGCACGCGCGGGTGCGGGCCGAAAACGCGCGCCACGCGCGCGAGGGGCACGAAGACGCGCGGGACGCGAGCGTGGGGACTTTCCCGCTCCCCACGCGAGCGTGGGGAGCGAGAGGGCTCGCTCGTCGCCCCCGCCGTTCGGGATCCGCGTCACAAACTCCGGTGGAGTTCCCGGGGTGGCGGCGGGCTGTCAGTGGGGCGGCCTAGACTCGGAGAGCGATGAGCAGCCTCTTTGACGACAGCTTCCTGGCGGACCTCAAGCCCTCCGGGGCCCACGAGGACGAACACCCGCCGCCGCCCGAGGACGATCACGTACCGGAGCCGGTTCCGGACGATCTGTTCGGCGGGAAGTTCGACGTGCCGCCGAGCCGGGACGCGTACTACCGCGACGGCGCGCCCCGGCCCGCCGTCGACCCGGCGGCCCTGCTGGACGGGCTGAACGAGAACCAGCGCGCGGCCGTGGTGCACTCCGGCTCCCCGCTGCTCATCGTGGCCGGCGCCGGATCCGGCAAGACCCGGGTGCTCACCCACCGGATCGCGCATCTGCTCGGCGAGCGCAACGCCCACCCCGGTCAGATCCTCGCGATCACCTTCACGAACAAGGCCGCGGGCGAGATGAAGGAGCGCGTCGAGGCGCTCGTGGGCCCGCGCGCCAACGCGATGTGGGTGATGACCTTCCACAGCGCCTGTGTCCGCATCCTGCGCCGCGAGAGCAAGACGCTCGGCTTCACCTCGTCGTTCTCGATCTACGACGCCGCCGACTCCAAGCGGCTGATGGCGCTCGTCTGCCGTGATCTCGACCTCGACCCCAAGCGTTTCCCGCCGAAGTCGTTCAGCGCCAAGATCTCGAACCTGAAGAACGAGCTGATCGACGAGGAGGACTTCGCCGCTCAGGCCACCGACGGCTTCGAGAAGACCCTCGCCCAGGCGTACGCGATGTACCAGTCGCGGCTGCGCGAGGCCAACGCGCTCGACTTCGACGACCTGATCATGACCACGGTCAATCTGCTGCGCGCCTTCCCGGACGTCGCCGAGCACTACCGCCGCCGCTTCCGGCACGTCCTGGTCGACGAGTACCAGGACACCAACCACGCGCAGTACGCGCTGGTGCGGGAGCTCGTGGGGACCTCCGAGCACCCCGTGGACGTACCGCCCAGCGAGTTCGACCTGCCTCCCGCCGAACTGTGCGTCGTGGGTGACGCGGACCAGTCGATCTACGCCTTCCGGGGCGCGACGATCCGCAACATCCTCCAGTTCGAGGAGGACTACCCGAACGCGACGACGATCCTCCTGGAGCAGAACTACCGCTCCACCCAGACGATCCTGTCCGCCGCGAACGCGGTCATCGAGCGCAACGAGTCCCGCCGCCCCAAGAACCTGTGGACCAACGCGGGCGCGGGCTCGAACATCACGGGTTACGTCGCGGACACCGAGCACGACGAGGCCCAGTTCGTCGCCGAGGAGATAGACCGTCTCACCGACGCGGGCGAGGCCAAGGCCGGAGACGTCGCGGTCTTCTACCGCACGAACGCGCAGTCCCGTGTCTTCGAAGAGATCTTCATCCGCGTAGGCCTGCCCTACAAGGTCGTCGGCGGCGTCCGCTTCTACGAGCGCAAGGAGGTCCGGGACGTCCTGGCGTACCTCAGGGTGCTGTCCAACCCCGAGGACTCGGTCCCGATGCGCCGCATCCTGAACGTGCCCAAGCGCGGTATCGGCGACCGCGCCGAGGCGATGATCGACGCCCTCTCGCAGCGCGAGAAGATCAGCTTCCCGGCGGCGCTGCGCCGCGTCGACGAGGCCTACGGCATGGCCGCGCGCTCCACCAACGCGGTCAAGCGGTTCAACACGCTGATGGAGGACCTCCGTACGATCGTCGAGTCCGGCGCGGGACCCGCCACCATCCTGGAGGCCGTCCTCGAACGCACCGGTTATCTCGCCGAGTTGCAGGCCTCGACCGACCCGCAGGACGAGACCCGGATCGAGAACCTCCAGGAACTCGCCGCCGTGGCCCTGGAGTTCGAGCAGGAGACGGGTGAGGGCGAGACCCCGGCCGGACTCGCCGCGTTCCTGGAGCGGGTCGCGCTCGTCGCGGACTCCGACCAGATCCCGGACGAGGAGGACGGCAACGGCGTCATCACCCTGATGACCCTGCACACCGCCAAGGGCCTCGAATTCCCCGTGGTCTTCCTGACCGGCATGGAGGACGGCGTCTTCCCGCACATGCGCGCGCTGGGACAGGTCAAGGAGCTGGAGGAGGAGCGGCGCCTGGCGTACGTGGGCATCACGCGCGCGCGGGAGCGGCTCTACCTCACCCGGTCGTCGATGCGCAGCGCGTGGGGACAGCCCTCGTACAACCCGCCCTCCCGCTTCCTGGAGGAGATCCCGGCGACCCATCTGGACTGGAAGCGCACGGGGGCGACCGCGCCCATGCCGGCCGGTCCCGTCTCCGGTGTCGCCGCCTCCCTCTCGTCCTCGCGTTCGCGGTCCGCGGCCTCGGGTGCCTCCGGGTTCGCCACCCGCCGTGGTGTCTCCGAGAAGCCGGTGGTCTCGCTGGCCGTCGGGGACCGGGTCACGCACGACCAGTTCGGCCTCGGCACCGTCGTCGGAGTCAAGGGGACGGGCGCGAACGCGGAGGCGACGGTCGACTTCGGGGAGCCCAAGCCGAAGCGGCTGCTGCTGCGGTACGCGCCGGTGGAGAAGCTGTAACCCGCGAGATCGTTCGCGGGACCGGATCGCGGTCGCGGGGACCCTTGGCCGTCCGATGACGGCCGGGGCCCGGCGCTCATCCGCTCCGACCCCGGGTCGGCACGCGCGCCCGGGTCGTTACGTGGGGTCGGGTCGTTACGTGGGGTCGAGGCCGTGGCTGCGCAGCCACGGCAGCGGGTCGATCGCCGCGCCACCGGCCGGACGGACCTCGAAGTGCAGGTGCGGGCCGGTCGAGTTGCCGGAGTTCCCGGAGAAGGCGATCTGGTCACCGGCCTTCACCGTGGTGCCGGAGGGGACCTTGTACGAGGAGAGGTGGCAGTACCACGTCTCCGTGCCGTCCATCGCGGTCAGGATCAGCATGTTGCCGTACGCGCTGTTCCACTGCGTCCGCACGGTCCCGTCGGTCGCGGCCATCACCGACGTCCCGTAGGAGACCGGGAAGTCGATGCCCGTGTGCACGGACATCCAGTTGACGCCCGCCTGGCCGAAGTAGGCGCTCAGGCCCCGCTGCGTCACCGGAAGGACGAACTTCGGACGCAGCCGCTCCTTGCGGGCCGCCGCCTCCGCCGCCTTCTTCTTCTCCGTCGCCTGCTGGGTCTTGAGGTCGATACGTTCCTGCGTGCGGCTCGCCCGGTCGGCGAAGTCGTCCGCGCCCGCGGAGAGACTCTGGAGCTGGGTGTCCAGTTTGACGTTGGCGGCCGACGGCTTCACGGCGGTCGCGTCGGAGGCGCTGGCCGTCGTGTCCTTCGAGTCGTCCCCGCCGAAGCCGCCGAAGCCGCCCACCGAGGCGGCGGCGAACCCCGCGACCCCCATGACACAGACCGAGGGCACCGCCACGGTCAGCAGAGCGGAACGTTTCGCGGGGCTGCGGCGCCGGGAGCGGGAAGCGGTCCGCGGTGCGGGGCGCCGGGCCGGGGTGACCTCTTCCATGTCGTCGAGCAGCGGCCTCTCGCGCTCCTCGTCGTACGGGTCGTACGCGTCGTGGGAGTCGTGAGAGCCGTGGGAGTCGTCCGCGTCGGCGAAATCCTCTGCGTCGGCTCCGGCGAACTCGTCCTCGTCGGAGTCGAGCCCACCGTCGGCCGCCTGGTCGAAGGTCGACGTCGCCTGCTGGTCGAAGGGGACCTGGGCCGCCGGCTCGGAGGGGTGCTCGTAGGTCATGTCGAGCTGCGTGAGGTCATGGCCGTACGGCTCGGGCTCCGCGTGCGGCTGTCCGTACGACTCGGCCTGCTGGTGCCGCTGTTCGTAGGACTCCTGCTGCGGGTGCTCGTACCCCTGGTACACGTCCTGGCCGCCGGCGGAGTTCCACTGCGTGGCGTCGTACGCGCCCGTTTGCTGCGTCGGAACGGTCCACTGCTGGGTCCCGTCGAGCGGCTGCTCGGGATGGATCCAGGCGTTCGCGTCCCACTGGCCCGAGGCGTCGGGGCCCGGGTACTGCGCGGGGATGTCGGCGAGCTGCTGGTACCCGTTCGCCCATGCGCTCGTGTCGTGGCCGCCGGTGGTGTACGCGGTCTGGTGCTGCGTCGCGTACGGGTCGTGGTTCAGCGGCTGTTGGGCGCCGGAGTTCCACTGCGTGGCGTCGTACGAACCGGTGCCGTCGCCCCCGCCGGGCATGGCCCCGAAGAGCGGGTCCCCGGCGAAGTTCGTGTCCGGGTGGACGCCCGCGTCGGTACCGGGGCCGAAAGCCGTGGCGGAGTGGTCGCCGTACGCGGTGAAGTCGCCGTACTGGGCTTCTTGCGCACCGTAGGGCGCGTAGAGCGCCGATGCGGCGTCGGAAGCCGGAGCCGGGGCGGTCGCGATCCCCGACGGGTGACGGTCGTTCACCAACTTCTCTTTCGCCTCGACAACAGGGGCTGGCAGAGCAGTGCGGCGACTGTACCCGGCGGTATGCGGGCGCGACAATCTTCGGCAGGTTTCCCCTTCCCGGGAAACGGGCAATCGGCCGTGTTTCGGGGGAGGGCGGGCAAGGCCTTGGCCTGGCGTTCGATAAGCGTTCGAGATTTTGGGGGTGTGGGAGGGGTGCGGGGCGGCCGTCGGGCCGCTCCCAGGCCCCTCCCGGGCCGTCCTCAGGCCACCGTGAGGCCGCTGATCCGGGCGCCGGTGCGGGCTTCCCCCGACACCTCGATGTCGAGTGCCTGGCGGATCCCGGTCGCGACGGCCGGGTGCACCGGCAGCGCCAGATGGCCGACACCGCTCACGCGGACGTTCTGGGCGAGCAGGTCGGGATGCTCGACGCAGGCCGTCTCCAGCGGGTCCATCAGATGATCGAGGTCGCTCCAGAAGCTGACGAACTGCGTACGGCAGCCCGGGGCGGGTCCGGTCAGTTCCTCGATCACCGGGGAACCGGGGCGCATCTGCCGGACGATCGGGTGCGCGTTCATCAAGGGGGCCACGCGGGTGCCCGAGTGCGGGGTGCCCAGCGTGACGAGTGTGCGCACGTGGGTGTCGCCGCCGAGGCACTGCACGTAATAGCGCGCGATCAGTCCGCCGAGGCTGTGCCCGACGATGTCCACCCGCTCATGACCCGTGCGCTCGCAGATCTCCTCGATGTGCCGGCCCAGCAGCTCGGCCGCGGTGCGGATGTCGCAGGTCAGCGGCGAGTAATTGAGGGACTCGATGTGCTGCCGGCCGTGCTGGGCGAGGTTGCGGCGGAGCAGGACGAAGACCGAGCGGTTGTCGATGAAGCCGTGCAGCAGCACGACCGGGGGTTTGGCCTCGGTGGGCAGCCGGGTCGCGCCATCGGGCGAGGGGAGCGGGGAACCGGCGCGGCGTTCCTGGGTGATGCCGGAGGGGTAGAGGAGGAGGTGCCCGGCGAGGATCGCGAGCTCCAGGGCCGTCGCCTTCAGGAGGGCCACCGACAGCCCTGCCAGTTTGGTCGGGAACAGGCGCTGGCACAGGGGGAGAAAGGGCGACGCAGCCTCGGTGACCTTCATGGCCGACCTCCAGTCGGCACGCGGCAGGACCACTCCGTCCCCCGTGTGCCCTAGTGGAAAGCCGTGAGGTCGGCGACGGCGGTGGCCGACGGCGCGTCCGCGGAGTGTGACCCCGCCGGCGCTACGGAGTGCTCGACCGGAGGTCGCGGGATACGACACCGACCCCGCCTCCGCGACGGTCCGCCGGGCTGGGTGCGCCGGCGTCGTGTCGTGGCGTGGAGTCGCCCTCGTGTTCCCTTGTGTCCTCTTGCCCGGTCCTGCTCCCCGCTGTCGTGCCGTCACCGATGTGCCCCAGCACCTCGCCGTCCCGTGACGGCGCGGTGGTGCGGCCACCTGATCGCGGCTCTTCTTGCGCCGGCTCCGGCCGTGGCCCGTACGCCGCAGTTCCCTGCGGCGCCAGTGCCGCGATACGGAACCGTGCGCGGCGAACTTGTCCCAGTGTGTGATTTCCCCCTCGGTCTCCACCGCGAAACTGCCGGTTGCGGGATGCTGGCGATAACGTTCGTTCACTTCCCCGGCCGACTGGGGCCGGGGGGCCTGTGCCGCTTGGCACGATCGGCGATCCGGAGTCATCCGGTGTGGCGAGCGGAAAAATGTGCGGTATGTGTCGATGGTCAGTAGTCGGCGCGGCCGGCAGGCGTCCGCTGGTGACAGCGGGTAGTCGTTACTGGTCAATCGGTCGACGATCGATCAGTGGTCGTCCATCGTCAGCCGGCCGTCAGCCGGAAGACAGCCAGTCGGTAGTCGGTCAGTAGTCGTAGGCAGGTGTCGGCAGTCCTCGTCGGCGCAGGTTGATGTAGTCGGTTCATGGAGGCAGTGATGGGTGTGGCAGCCGGTCCGATCCGCGTGGTGGTGGCCAAGCCGGGGCTCGACGGCCACGATCGCGGGGCCAAGGTGATCGCGCGGGCGCTGCGCGACGCGGGTATGGAGGTCATCTACACCGGCCTCCATCAGACCCCCGAGCAGATCGTCGACACCGCGATCCAGGAGGACGCCGACGCGATCGGCCTGTCCATCCTCTCCGGTGCCCACAACACGCTCTTCGCGGCGGTCATCGCACTCCTCAAGGAGCGCGAGGCCGAGGACATCAAGGTCTTCGGCGGCGGCATCATCCCCGAGGCGGACATCGCTCCCCTCAAGGAGAAGGGCGTCGCGGAGATCTTCACGCCGGGCGCGACGACCGTGTCGATCGTGGACTGGGTCCGGGCGAACGTCAGGCAGCCGGCCGGCGCGTAACCGGCGGGCGCCTGCGCTCCCACCCGGCCGCCCTCGCCCTTCTCCGGCCCCGGAGAAGGGCCGGCACGGACTCTCCGAGCCTTACGAGCCGTCCCGGTCGGCCGGGGTGTCGCCCTGGCCCGGGACACGGGTGCGTCGCCGTGCCGCGCAGTCCCAGGGGCCGTGCGGTCCGGGTGCCGTAGGTGGCCCGACCTGCCCCGCGGGCCGCTTGCGCCCCCGCGCGGGCAGCGAGGTCGCGCGGGTGTCGATCCTCGGGCGGGTGCGGGTGCGGGTGCGGGTGCGGGTGCGGGTGGCGGGCGCGGAGCGGGGCCGGTACCGCCGCCCCGGTCGCGGCGGGGCGGGAGCGGAGTTCCCGGACGCCGGAATGCCGCACGGCGCCATGCGTAAGGCCCTGTGAGCGGCTCACGGCGTCGTGAGCTCGGCGGACATCGTCGCTCTCAGGCGCAGGGTCGTCACGAGCCGCTGGAACGCCTCGGCCCAGTAGCCGCCGGCCCCCGGTACCGCGTTCTCCGACTCGTCGGGGACCGAGGTGAGACCGTCGAGCCGGCCCGCCTCCGCGGGGTCGAGACACCGTTCGGCCAGCCCCATCACCCCGCTGAAGCTCCATGGATAGCTGCCCGCGTCCCGCGCGATGTCGAGCGCGTCGACCACCGCCCGCCCGAGGCCGCCCGCCCAGGGCACCGCGCACACCCCGAGCAACTGGAACGCCTCGGACAGTCCGTGCGTACCGATGAACCCCGCCACCCATGCGGCCCGCTCCTCGGCGCCCAGCGTGGCGAGGAGCTTGGCCCGCTCGGCCAGGGAAACCGCCCCCGGCCCCCCTGCCTCCGGAGCAGAGGGTGCCCCGAGGAGCGCCCTCGACCAACCGGGATCGCGCTGCCGCACCGCCGCCCGGCACCAGGCCCCGTGCAGCTCGCCCTGCCAGCCGTCCGCCACGGGCAGGGCGACCACCTCCTCCGGGGAACGGCCACCGAGCCGGTCCCGCCAGGTCCCGAGCGGCGTCGACTCGACCAACTGGCCCAGCCACCAAGACCGTTCACCTCGGCCCGCCGGGGGCTTCGGCACCACACCGTCCCGCTCCATCGCCGCGTCGCACTCGTGCGGTGCCTCGACCACGATCGCCGGCGTGTCCCGCGTACGGTCGACGGCCACGCACGAGGCGGCCCGGGCCGCCATCCGCGCGGCGAGAGCGGAACCCGGCAGGGCGGACAGCAACTCGGCCGCCGTCGCCCGTACGTTGCGGCTCCGGTCGGCAAGGGCCCGTTCGAGGAACGGTTCGTCCTCGGCGCACAGGCCGGACCGCAGCGAGTCGAGAAACATCAGCCGGTCCTCGGCCCGCTCCGTCGCCCAGGTCGTGACGAGCAACTCGCGCGCGGCGGACGGACTCTTGGCCCGTACGACCCCCAGCAGCGCGACCCGCTCGGCGAACAGCCCTTCCTGCCACAGCCGTCGTACGCGACCGGCCTCCTCCGGCTCCGGAAGCGCGGCGCCGCCGCCGGGCGAGGAACGCAACGCGAAACGCCACTCCGGGTTCAGCCGGGCCAGCCACAACGCCCGCGGCCCGGCGAAGGCCAGCGCCGCGGGCCGCAGGTCCGTGCGCCCCCTGGCGGCGTCGAGCAACGCGGGGAGGGTCTGCGGAGGCGGGGCGAATCCACGTGCGTTCGCCAGGGACAGCCACTGGGGCAGCAGCTCCATGAGGTCGGGCGCCGCCCCTCTGCGACCGCCCCCGCCCGTCCCGGGGCGGTCCGCCAGCAACGTCGCCAGTCTGCGCGCCGCGGCGGGCGGCAGCGCGGGACGCGGGTCCGGCGCCGCGGGCTCCGGCGGTGCGACGGCCCGCGCCGGCCGCACTCCGGCCCGCCGCCGTACGGTCTCCACCGCGGCGGCGTCCAGCAGCGCCACCGGCGCCTCCCGCCCGGGGTGGTGCCCCGGAGGCGTACGCCGCTCGGTTCCGAGCAGTGCCACGGTGACGAGCTCCTCCCAGGAGCCGCCGACGGACGCCCCCGCCGGGGCCGGGGCCGGGGCCGTGCCCGTGCCCGTGCCCGAGCCTGGGGCCGTGCCCGTGCCTGAGCCCGGGGCCGAGACGGGGCCCGGGGCCGTGCCCGTGCCCGAGCCCGAGCCCGTGCCCGAGCCCGAGCCCGAGACCGGGCCCGAGCCCGAGACGGGGGTCGAGACGGGGGCCGGGCCCGAGACGGGGGTCGAGACCGTGTCCGAGCCCGAGGCTGTGTCCGTGGTCGTGGTCGTGTTCATGAGCGTCCTTTCACCGCGGAGCTACGGAGGGCATCAGCGGCGCAGGCCGCTACGGCGTTGGCCGGGCCCGTCGTCGGGCCCGTCGGGACTGTGGCCGGGGCGGCGTCGGGGACGCGCGGTGGCGACAGGTGCCCGCGGTGAGGACGGGTGCCCTCGGCGACGGCGGTCAGCACAGCGGCACCGCCTCGCCCGCGCCCCGCGGCCACGCCGTCAGCGGAGTGAAGCCGCGGTGGCCGCACTCACCGAAAACCGTGACCGGGGCCCCTCCGGAGAGGGCGACCAGACGCCACAGATCGGGGCGGGACCGCGAAGCAGGGCTCAGGGGAAGAGCCGACTTCCCGTCGGCGTCGGCGAGTTGCCAGGCGTCGCCGTCCGGGGCCGGGACGACCCCCTCCAGGGTGACCGGGTACGAGTCCAGCCAGGGATCGGCACGCAGGGCCTCTCCGTAGCGGGCGGCGGCCTGGGACGTGGTCAGCCCCGGCGGCCGGATCACCGAGGGCGCCGGGGGAGTGAACCGCTCGCCCAACGCCGCCCGCAACTGCCCGTCACCCGCGTACGCGGACAGCTCCGCCTCGAAAGCCAGCCCCACCGGAAGGGCCAGTTCGGGTGCCCGGCCGGCCGCGCCGTAGGAGAGGAGCAGGGCCGTGCGACCGGACTCGGCGCCGTGCAGCCAGATCCTGCGCGTCGTGAGCCGGGCGTCCGCCGTGTCGTACTGCGCGAGAACCAGCCAGCGGTCGCGCACCGGCGGGCCGTCCGCCGAGCCGGGCAGCCCGACCCGGGAACGGACCGTCGCGGCCAGGCCGTCCGGCAGCCGCTCGCGCCGCAGCCAGCCCTGGTCGAGGAGGTGGAGCAGCGCGCACTCCTCCAGCAGCCGCACCGGCCAGCCCGGTCCCGACGAGGGGATCGCGCCCAACTCCCTTACGCGTGCCGCCAGACCGGGGGCCTGCGCGTCGACCATGCGGGCCGCCGTCTCCTCCCACATCCCGTACCCCGCCCGCTCCGCGGAGGCCAGGCCGCCGCGGAGCAGGTCCGCCAGCCGCTGCTCCAACTCGGCCGCCCCCGAGGTGATCCGCCCGGCCCGCCGCTCCGCCCTGCGCCGCGCCGCCTCGGGATCACTCGGCGAAGACGCTCCAGATCCCCCGCCCGCCGCGCTCCTGTCCTCCGCGCGCCTGCGTCTTCCCTCCAGCCACTGCGCGGCCCAGTCCGGCGCCTGCCCCGCGGGCACCGCGCCGTCCGCGCCCGCCCAGAGCAGCAGCAGTCCCAGCGCGTGCTTGCACGGGAACTTCCGGCTCGGGCAACTGCACTTGTAAGCGGGCCCCGTCGAGTCCGCGATGTCGATGACCGTCTGATACGGCTTGCTGCCGCTTCCCCTGCACAGTCCCCATACCGTCCCCTCCTCCGTACTGCCCGCCTCCGACCACGGGCCGGCCGCGCCGAGATTGCTCCCCGCCTTGCGTGACGCGGCGTCAGGCGCCAGTGCCAGCACCTGATCCGCCGTCCAGCGCACCGCCTGCTGTGTCATGCCATCGAAGGTAGGTCCCGCCACTGACAATCGACCTTCGCGAGCTTGTTTTCGCAGGTCAGAGCGCGTTGTCAGTGGCGTGGTGCACGGTGGAACCAGATCCGAGCCGGCCGAGCTGGAGGGGGACCGAGCCATGTCCGTGTCCGTTGAACCGACGACCGTTCACACACCCGCGGAAGAGGGGGGAGCGAGCGGGCGGAGCGAGGTGCTGCGGCCGCACGCGGAGCACACCTTCGCCGCCGAACTCGCCGCGCTCGCAGCACAGGACGACCGGCCCCGCCCGGAACGCTGGCTGCTGTCGCCCTGGGCCGTGGCCACGTATCTGCTGGGCGGCACCCTGCCGGACGGCACCGTGATCACCCCCAAGTACGTGGGGCCGCGCCGCATCGTCGAGGTCGCCGTCACCACCCTCGCCACCGACCGGGCGCTGCTGCTCCTCGGGGTGCCCGGTACCGCGAAGACCTGGGTGTCCGAGCACCTGGCCGCCGCGGTCAGCGGTGACTCGACCCTTCTCGTGCAGGGCACGGCCGGCACCCCGGAGGAGGCCATCCGGTACGGCTGGAACTACGCGCAGTTGCTGGCGCACGGGCCCAGCCGGGACGCGCTCGTGCCGAGCCCCGTGATGCGGGCCATGGCCGAGGGCATGACCGCCCGCGTCGAGGAACTGACCCGTGTTCCCGCGGACGTACAGGACAGCCTGATCACGATCCTCTCCGAAAAGACCCTGCCGATCCCGGAGTTGGGCCAGGAGGTGCAGGCCGTCCGCGGCTTCAACCTGATCGCCACGGCCAACGACCGCGACCGCGGGGTCAACGAACTCTCCAGCGCGCTGCGCCGCCGATTCAACACGGTGGTGCTGCCGCTCCCGGCGAGTGCCGACGCCGAGGTCGACATCGTCTCGCGCCGGGTCGACCAGGTCGGCCGCTCCCTCGACCTGCCCGCCGTGCCCGAGGGCGTCGACGAGATCCGCCGCGTCGTCACCGTCTTCCGGGAACTGCGCGACGGGATCACGGCGGACGGGCGGACGAAGCTGAAGTCGCCCAGCGGCACGCTGTCCACGGCCGAGGCGATCTCCGTCGTCACCAACGGCCTGGCCCTGGCCGCCCACTTCGGCGACGGTGTCCTGCGGGCGAGCGATGTCGCCGCCGGCATCCTGGGAGCCGTCGTCCGCGACCCGGCTGCCGACCGCGTCATCTGGCAGGAGTACCTGGAAGCGGTGGTCCGCGAGCGGGACGGCTGGAAGGACTTCTACCGCGCCTGCCGCGAGGTGAGCGCGTGAACGCGGAGCGGGAGGCCGACCCGCCCGTCCCGGAGGCCGCGGTGAGCGTCCGGGGCGCGAGTCCGCTGCTGCTCGGTGTGCGGCACCACGGGCCGGGCTCGGCGCGGGCCGTGCGGGCCGCGCTGGAGGCGGCGGCTCCACGGGTCGTCCTGATCGAGGGGCCGCCCGAGGCCGACGCCCTCGTCCCGCTGGCCGCGGACAAGGACATGCGGCCCCCCGTGGCGCTGCTCGCCCATGCCGTGGACGAGCCAGGCCGCTCGGCCTTCTGGCCCCTGGCCGAGTTCTCACCGGAGTGGGTGGCGATCCAGTGGGCCCTGGAACACGGAGCGCCGGTCCGCTTCATCGACCTTCCGGCGGCCCACACCCTGGCCTGGGAGACGGAGGAGACGGAACCGGAGCGGAGCGAGCCGGCGAACACGCCGTCCGCCGGGCCGGGTTCGCCCGGTGACGCCGGTCCGGCGGCAGATCCCGGCCGGCCGGAGGAGGCGGATGACGCGGACCGCCCCCTCGACGCGGCGGCCGTGCGGATCGACCCCCTGGCGGTGCTCGCCGGTACGGCCGGTCACGACGACCCGGAGCGCTGGTGGGAGGACGTGGTCGAGCACCGGGCCGGGGCGGCGGGCGATCCGTTCGCGCCGTTCGCCGTGCTGGAGGACGCGATGGGTGCGCTGCGCGAGGCCTACGGGGTCGGGGGACACGACCGGGACCTGGTGCGTGAGGCGTACATGCGGCTCCAGATCCGCGCGGCGCGGCGGGAGTTCGAGGACGACGTGGCCGTGGTGTGCGGGGCGTGGCACGTGCCCGCGCTGCGACAGAGGACCACGGTCGGCGCCGACCGCGCGCTTCTCAAGGGCCTGCCCAGGGCCAAGGTCGATCTGACGTGGGTGCCCTGGACGCACCGCCGGCTCTCGCGCGTCAGCGGGTACGGGGCCGGCATCGACTCGCCGGGCTGGTACGGGCACCTGTTCGGCGCCCCCGACCGCCCGGTCGCGCGGTGGATGACCAAGGTGGCCCGGCTGCTGCGCGACGAGGACCGGGGTGTGTCCTCGGCCCATGTCATCGAGGCCGTACGGCTGGCCGACACACTCGCGGCGATGCGCGGTCGCCCGCTGCCCGGACTGACGGAGACCACCGACGCCGTCCGGGCCGTGATGTGCGAGGGCTCGGACGTCCCCCTCGCGCTGGTGCGCGACCGGCTCGTGGTCGGGGACGTACTGGGGGAGGTGCCGGAATCCGCCCCGGCGGTGCCGTTGCAGCGGGACCTGACCCGCGCGCAGCGGCGGCTGCGGCTCAAGCCCGAGGCGCTGGAGCGGGAGATGGAGCTCGACCTGCGCAAGGAGACCGACGCGGGGCGCAGCACGCTCCTGCACCGGTTGCGGCTCCTGGGCATCGCGTGGGGCGAGCCCGCGATGTCCCGCGGCAGCACGGGCACCTTCCGGGAGACCTGGCGGCTCCGCTGGGAGCCGGAGCTGTCGGTACGGGTCGCCGAGGCGGGCGTGTGGGGCACCACGGTGCCGGCCGCCGCGACGGCCAGGGCGGAGGCCGACGCCGTCGGCGCGCCGTCACTGGCCGAGGTGACGGCGCTCGCCGAGCGCTGCCTCCTCGCCGAGCTCCCGGACGCGCTCCCCGTGGTGATGCGCGTGCTCGCCGACCGGGCCGCACTCGACGCGGACGTGGGCCACCTCGCGCAGGCCCTGCCCGCGCTCGTCCGCTCCCTGCGCTACGGCGACGTACGCGGCACGGACACCCGTGCCCTCGCCGATGTCGCGGCCGGTCTCGCCGAGCGCGTCTTCGTCGGTCTCCCCCCGGCCTGCGCCGCCCTCGACAGCGACGCGGCCGAGGAGATGCGCGGCCATGTGGACGCCGTGCACGGGGCGGTGGGACTGCTGGGGGAGACGGCCGCGCAGGACTCCTCGTCCGGCGGCGGAGCCCCCGTCGGCGGCATCCGGGGGCGCTGGCACTCCGTGCTGCGGGTGCTCGCCGCGCGGGACACCGTGCCGGGGGTGGTCAGGGGGCGGGCGGTCCGGCTGCTCCTCGACGAAGGGGAACTGGCCCAGGAGGAGGCCGCGCGGCTCATGGGTCTCGTGCTGTCGCCGGGGACGGAGCCCGCGGACGCGGCCGCGTGGATCGAGGGCTTCGTCGGAGGCGGCTCGGGCGGCGGCATGCTGCTCGTGCACGACGAGCGGCTGCTCGGACTGGTGGACGCGTGGCTGACCGGGGTGCCGACGGAGGCGTTCACCGACGTGCTGCCACTGCTGCGCCGGACGTTCTCGGCGTACGAGCCGGGGGTGCGCAGAACGCTGGGCGAGCTCGTCCGGCGCGGCCCGGCGCCCCGGACGCCCGCCGAGGCGACCGGTTCCGGCTCCGGCATTCCCGGGTTCGCCCCCGACCTCGACACCGGGCGCGCGGATGCCGTACTGCCCTTGCTGAGTCTGCTGCTGGGGCTGGGCGGATCCGCCGACGGCGAGGAGGACGCGTCCGGCCGGACGGGTGGCGGGGACGGCGCGGACCAGGGGCTTCACGGCGACGACGACCGGACGCGGCACGGCAACGACAACGACCTGGTGAGGGTGGCTCCATGACCGAGGCAGCGGTGGGTGCCGGCGACGAGCGGCTGCGGCGTTGGCGGCTGGTGCTCGGCGGCGACGAGGCGGACGGCACCGGATGTGTGCTCTCCGGGCGGGACGCCGCCATGGACGGGGCGCTGAGCGCGCTCTACGGCAGACGGGGCAACGGGAGCAAGGGGCAGTCGGGGCGGGACCGCTCGGCGGGACTCGGGGCGTCGGCGCCGTCGGTCGCGCGCTGGCTCGGCGACATCCGGACCTACTTCCCCTCCTCCGTGGTGCAGGTGATGCAACGCGACGCGATCGACCGGCTCGGGCTCTCCGCGTTGCTCCTGGAGCCCGAGATGCTGGAGGCGGTGGAGGCCGACGTGCACCTGGTGGGCACTCTCCTCTCCCTCAACAAGGCCATGCCGGAGACGACGAAGGAGACCGCGCGGGCCGTCGTGCGCAAGGTCGTGGAGGACCTGGAGAAGCGGCTCGCCACGCGCACCCGGGCCACTCTCACCGGTGCCCTGGACCGCAGCGCCCGGATCAGCAGACCCCGGCACCACGACATCGACTGGAACCGCACGATCGCGGCCAACCTGAAGCACTACCTGCCCGAGTACCGCACGGTCGTGCCCGAGCGGCTGATCGGCTACGGGCGGGCCTCCCAGTCGGTGAAGAAGGAGGTCATCCTCTGCATCGACCAGTCGGGATCGATGGCGGCGTCGGTCGTCTACGCCTCCGTGTTCGGCGCCGTGCTCGCGTCGATGCGGTCCATCGCCACCCGGCTCGTCGTCTTCGACACGGCCGTCGTCGACCTCACCGACCAGCTCGACGACCCGGTCGACGTCCTCTTCGGCACGCAGCTCGGCGGCGGCACGGACATCAATCGCGCGCTCGCGTACTGCCAGGCCCGGATCACCAGGCCCGCCGACACGGTCGTCGTTCTCATCAGTGACCTCTACGAAGGCGGGATACGGAACGAGATGCTGAAGCGGGTCGCGGCGATGAAGGCGGCGGGGGTGCAGTTCGTGACGCTCCTGGCGCTGTCCGACGAGGGGGCGCCCGCGTACGACCGTGAGCACGCGGCCGCGCTCGCGGCGCTCGACGCGCCGGCCTTCGCCTGCACCCCCGATCTCTTTCCCGAGGTCATGGCGGCGGCGATCGAGAAGCGGCCGCTGCCGGTACCGGACAGCAGGTGAGCGTTTCCTGTTCTGGCCGCGGATGACCGGTTTCGATGGGTTCAGGGCACCCGGACGGCGGAAGGCCGGCGGATCCACCCGACCGGGCCCCTGCGCGGGGGCCGGGTGCTCCCGAAGGGATGGCGATCACTCGCGCGGGGCCCTCAATGGCTGCTCAAAGGGGCCTCGCCGGGTAATCCCCGGCCTGGTGAGGACCGGTCCGGGGCGGATCTGTGACAGGTATCACCGCTGAGGTGTGACCTGCGATTTAGGGACCCGCGTCCCACGGCGATAACCTGCGAGACGGACATGCCGCGCGCTCGGACACCGTGTGCGCCACCCTTGTGACAAGCGGACGTCACGTTGCCCTTCGCGGCACGCCCACGCATCCAACGAACCGCGAGATCACTGATAGGGACGGACGCGCGTGGACCTGTTCGAGTACCAGGCGAGGGACCTCTTCGCCAAGCACGGTGTACCGGTGCTGGCCGGTGAAGTCATTGACACGCCTGAGGCAGCCCGCGAGGCGACCGAGCGTCTTGGCGGCAAGTCCGTCGTCAAGGCCCAGGTGAAGGTCGGTGGCCGTGGAAAGGCCGGTGGCGTCAAGCTCGCCGCCACCCCGGACGAGGCCGTCGCACGTGCGACGGACATCCTCGGCATGGACATCAAGGGCCACACGGTCAACAAGGTGATGATCGCCGAGACCGCGCCCGAGATCGTCGAGGAGTACTACGTCTCGTACCTCCTCGACCGCACGAACCGCACCTTCCTCGCCATGGCGTCCGTTCAGGGCGGCGTGGAGATCGAGGTCGTCGCGGAGGAGAACCCCGAGGCCCTCGCGAAGGTCCCGGTCGACGCCAACGAAGGCGTGTCGATCGAGAAGGCCCGCGAGATCGTCGCCCAGGCGAAGTTCCCGGCCGAGGTGGCCGAGCAGGTCGCCGAGATCCTGGTGACGCTGTGGGACACCTTCATCAAGGAGGACGCCCTCCTCGTCGAGGTGAACCCGCTCGCCAAGGTCGCCTCCGGCAAGGTCATCGCCCTCGACGGCAAGGTGTCGCTGGACGAGAACGCCGAGTTCCGCCAGCCGGACCACGAGGCGCTCGTCGACCACGCGGCCGCCAACCCGCTGGAGGCCGCCGCCAAGGCCAAGAACCTCAACTACGTCAAGCTCGACGGTGAGGTCGGCATCATCGGCAACGGCGCGGGTCTCGTCATGAGCACCCTCGACGTCGTCGCGTACGCCGGTGAGAACCACGGCGGCGTGAAGCCGGCCAACTTCCTCGACATCGGCGGCGGCGCCTCCGCCGCGGTCATGGCGAACGGCCTGGAGATCATCCTCGGCGACCCGGACGTCAAGTCCGTCTTCGTCAACGTCTTCGGTGGCATCACCGCCTGTGACGAGGTCGCCAACGGCATCGTCCAGGCGCTCCAGCTGCTCGCCGACAAGGGCGAGGCAGTCACCAAGCCGCTGGTCGTGCGTCTCGACGGCAACAACGCCGAGCTGGGTCGCAAGATCCTTTCGGACGCCAACCACCCGCTGGTCCAGCGCGTGGACACCATGGACGGCGCGGCCGACAAGGCCGCCGAGCTCGCGGCTGCGAAGTAAGGGACGAGGGACTAAACAGCCATGGCTATCTTCCTCAACAAGGACAGCAAGGTCATCGTCCAGGGCATGACCGGTGCCACGGGTATGAAGCACACCAAGCTCATGCTCGCGGACGGCTCCAACATCGTCGGTGGCGTGAACCCGCGCAAGGCGGGCACGTCCGTCGACATCGACGGCACCGAGATCCCCGTCTTCGGCACGGTCGCCGAGGCCATCGAGAAGACCGGCGCCAACGTGTCCGTCCTCTTCGTGCCGCCGGCCTTCGCCAAGGCCGCCGTGGTCGAGGCGATCGACGCGGAGATCCCCCTCGCCGTCGTCATCACCGAGGGCATCGCCGTCCACGACTCCGCCGCCTTCTGGGCGTACGCGAAGTCGAAGGGCAACAAGACCCGCATCATCGGCCCGAACTGCCCCGGTCTCATCACCCCGGGCCAGTCCAACGCCGGCATCATCCCGGGCGACATCGCGAAGCCGGGCCGCATCGGCCTGGTCTCGAAGTCCGGCACGCTGACGTACCAGATGATGTACGAGCTCCGTGACATCGGCTTCTCGTCCGCCGTCGGCATCGGTGGCGACCCGGTCATCGGTACGACGCACATCGACGCGCTCGCCGCGTTCGAGGCCGACCCCGACACCGACCTGATCGTCATGATCGGCGAGATCGGCGGCGACGCCGAGGAGCGTGCGGCGGACTTCATCGCGAAGAACGTGACGAAGCCGGTCGTCGGCTACGTCGCCGGCTTCACCGCGCCCGAGGGCAAGACCATGGGCCACGCCGGCGCCATCGTCTCCGGCTCCTCCGGCACGGCCGCCGCGAAGAAGGAGGCCCTGGAGGCCGCCGGTGTCAAGGTCGGCAAGACGCCGACCGAGACGGCCAAGCTCGCGCGCGAGATCCTCGCCGGCTGAGCTGGCGCTCGACCGAACGCCGGTGGGCCCGCCCCCTTGGGGGTGCGGGCCCACCGGCGTTCTCGCGCTCCGGACGTCAGCGGATCTCCGGGATCATCCGCTCCGGACCGCTCACCTCCTGGGACCTCAGCCTGGCCCGGAGCCTCAGCTCCGCCGCGGAGAGCGGACCTGGGGCGGCCCTGGGCGGCAGGCCGTGGATGGTCTCCGGCGGGGAGAGGGGAGCCTCGTAGTGGTCGGGTGCCGTGTCCAGCGTCAGGGCGGTCACCCCGATCAGCAGGACCGTGAACGCGATGGCCGCCCGGGTCCACTGCTGGGCCCGGCGCTCGCCGTACCAGCGGACCGTGCGGGGCTTCGCGGCGCGCAGCCGCTCCGCGCTCGCCAGTTCCGCGAGCCGCCAGTGCAGGGCCTCCGGCGACGCCAGCTCCGGCAGCCGTGCGGCGACGGCCTCGCGCGCGTGCAGCACCCGATTGGCCGCCGCGGGCGTGCTCGCCTCCGTCTCGGCCGCGGTCTCCGGCAGGCCGAGCCCGACACCGTCGTACAGCAGCAGGGTGCGCCGGTACACGGGCGGCAGTTCGAGGAGCACGTCGAGCAGCGCGCGGTCGTCGGCGCCGGCGGGCGGCGCCTCCGGGTGCCGGTAGCGCGGGCGCAGCCGGTGCCAGGGGGAGAGGGCGTACTCGTAGGCCGTCGCGCGCACCCATCCGGCCGGGTCCCGGTCCACGGCCACCTCGGGCCAGCGGTACCAGGCCTGTTGGAACGCGCGCTCCACGGACTCGCGGGCCAGCTCGCGCCGCCCGGTCAGCAGATAGGCCTGTCGTACGAGAGCGGGGGCGCAGAACGCGTAGAGGGCGTCGAAGGCCTGAGCGGGCGTCAGGGACGCGTCCGGCAGATCGGAGTCGGCGTCCCGGGCGATCCGTTCCCTGGCCCCGGTGACCCGCTTCCCGGCCCTAACGGAACGCCCACCGGTCCTGGCGGAACGTTTCCCCAGGTCGTCGGACCGGGTCTCGCGGGCGGGCGCCGCCCTCGTTCCGGCCCCCACCAGTTCGGAGCCGATGTCCTCCTGACGTGCGCTCACCTCGGCCCCGGCGCGGGCCGGTCCGGCGGTCAGCAGCCTCGCGTACGCCTCCCGCTTGCGGCCGCGCGGGTTCGAGCGGCCGGTCTCCCACGAGCGCACGGTCGCCCGGCTGACGCCGAGCCGGACGGCCACGTCCGCCTGGGTCAGCGACCGTTCCTCGCGCAGACGACGGCGCTCCTCGGCCGCGGGCAGCGGGGTGGCGGGGCTCTGTGTCATGTCGGATCCCCCAGGGTGCCCCTTCGTACGAAAAAGTACATAACTGCATATTGAGCGACACATCCAGGGTTCGCCTGTTACGACGAGAAAGCGCGTGTCGTTGGGAGCATGAGAGCCGTGACCCAAATCACCGACCGCAGGCTCTCGTTGTCGCCGCTGCTCACCCGGATGCGCGACCGATCCCCCGGACTGACCGCGAGCCTCCTGGGCGGCGCCCTCGCGGCGGGGCTCGGACTCGGCTCGTTCGCCGTCCTCGTCATGGTGCTGTGGATCAGTTCGCCGTACCCGGACAGCGGACCGGGCGGAGCGCTGCACGTCGCCGCCGCGCTCTGGCTGCTCGCCCACGGCGTGGAACTGATCCGCACCGACACCCTGTCCGGCCTGCCGATGCCGGTCGGCGTGACCCCGCTCCTCCTGCTCGCGCTCCCCGCGTGGCTGCTCCACCGGGCCGCGCGGGAGGCCGCCGACGCCTCGTCGAAGGCGTCACCGCGTACGGCGTTGGCCGGCGTCGCGGCCGGCTATCTGCTCGTCGGCTGGGCCGCCGCGCTGTACGCCTCGGGCGGGACGCTGCGCCCCTCCTGGGCCTGGGCCGTCGCCTGTCTGCCGCTCCTCGCGGTGACCGCCGCGGGAACGGGGGTCTGGACGGCGTACGGGCGCCCGTGGGGCCCGGTGCCCTTCTGGGGGAAGCGGGTCGCGCGCGCTCTTCCGCTCACCGGAGTCCGTCCGGTCCTGGCCGTACGCCGTCTCGCCGCCGAGGACGACCGGGTGCTCGGCGGCGCGGCACGGGCCGCCGCTGCCGGGGTCGCCGTCCTCGTCGGAGGCGGCGCCCTGCTCGTGGCGGCGTCGCTGGTGTGGCACGGGGACGCGGCTCGCGCCTCGTTCCTCCAGCTCACCGGCGGGTGGTCGGGGCGGTTCGCCGTACTGCTGCTGTGCCTGGTCCTGGTGCCGAACGCGGCGGTGTGGGGGGCGGCCTACGGGCTCGGGCCCGGCGTCGTCCTGAGCGCCGGCCATGTCGCGGGTCCGCTGTCCACGGTCGTCGCGGGAACCCGTGCGCCGACCGATCTGCTCCCGGCGTTCCCGCTGCTCGCGGCGGTACCGGGGGCGGGGTCCGGGGCGCCGTCCTGGGTGGCCGGGCTGGTGCCGGTGGCCGCCGGGGTGACGGTGGCGTGGTTCGTGGTGAAGGCGGGGGCGGTTCGCGGGACCGTCGGCCGGGAGGAACCGTGGGCGCCCGGACGGACGGTGGCCGTCGTCGGTCTCGCCGCCGGAGGGTGCGGTCTCGCGCTCGGTGTGCTCGCCGGGCTGGCCGGGGGGCCGCTCGGGGTCGGCGCCCTGACGCACTTCGGGCCGGTGTGGTGGCAGGTGGGGCCCGCCGCGGCCGTGTGGACGGCGGTCGTCGGGATTCCCGTCGCGGTGGCCGCAGGGCAGTGGCGGGACCGGGGCCGCAGGGCGGCGCAGGGCGCGGGCGCCCCCGGGGACCCGCGGGGAAGCGGGCGGACTTCCCTGCTGGGGATGCCCGGCTGGAGGCCGGGGCGCGGGGGCACACCGTCCACGCCGGTGTCGGTGCGGGTGCCCGTGCCGACGTCGCCGCCCACCGCGGCCCGGGTCGAACAGGCGGCGCCGGAATCCGTTCTCGAAGCCTTCGAGCCGTACGACCCGTTCGACCGCTACGACCCCTACGGCTCGTACGGCTCGTACGACCTTCATCCGAGGGAGGCAGCGGCGGCCCCCTGGCACGAGGACACGGCCAGGGAGAACCGCTGGGAAGCCCTGAGGAAGGCGACCGGGCCCGCCGGACCGGAACAATCGGAGCACCCGGGACACCCGGAACACTTGGTGGACCCCGTGGACCCCGAGGGCCCGGGCGGTGTCGAGGGCGTGGTGAACGACGAGGACCCGGCTCGGGGGCGGACCGGAGGTGCGGGGGACCCGCGGTGAAGGCGGGGCGGAGCGCCCCGGAACGGGCGGCGGGAACGAGCGGCGGAGCCGCGCGGGAACGAGCCGGGCGCGGGCCCGGAGAACCGGGCCGGGGAATTCGCCTCCTGCCGGGCGGCAGCACCCGGCAGGAGGCGGACCGTCAGTTGTGGGTGCCCAGCAGCCCGCGCAGATCCTTCGGGAGAAGGTCGTTGCAGGACTGCTTCGCGGCGTTCGTCAGGGCGTCGTTGGTGCAGGAGTAGTAGTCGCTGTAGACGAGGTGGGCGGTGAAGATCCCGGCGACCATCACGATGGCCAGCGACGCGGTGACCAGGCCGCTCACGGCGGCGGTCATCTGGGGGCGCATGTTCGGGTCGGGCGCCGGAGCGTCCGGGTCCGGCGTGCGTGACCTGGAGCGGAGGGCGCTGCCGCCCCAGTACAGGGCGAGCGCGCCGAGCAGCAGGGCCACGTAGGGCCAGCCGAACAGGACGAAGAAGAACGCCCACATGCCGGAGAGCAGCGCGTACCGGGCGCGGCGTTGGGCCGGGTCCTTCGGGTCCCAGCGCATGCCCCCGCCGGGTGTGCCGCCGGGCCCTTCGGGACCGTCCTGCCCCTGCGGCGCACGCGGACGGTCACCGAAACCGCCGCCGTCGGAGGGGCCGGGCTGCCGGTCGCTCCACTGGCTGCCCCAGGGCGACTGCCCGGAGCCCTGCTGACCGCCCCCGCCGTTCTCGCCCGAGCCCGAGCCCGAGTCCGGCCCGTGCCCCTGGCCGTGCCGGCGCGGCTGCCACGGCCGGTCGGGTGTCCCCTCAGGCGGTGGCGCGAACGGATTGTCGTCCTGGTTCGAGGGAGCGGACGGGCCGGACGGGGGTGTGCCGGGCGCGTCGGGTCCGCGCTCGCCCGAGGGGCCACCGCTTCCACCTGCCGAGCCGCTGCCGTTCCCGTCCGCGGAGCCGGGTCCGCCTGTGGAGCCGTCCCCGTCCGACCTCGGCGGGGTGGACGAAGAGCGCCGCTCGCGCAGCAGGAGCGGAGGGAGTCGGAGACTGCGGTCCGGCATCAGGTGAGCGTCTTCCCCTTGGTGGTTCTGGCAGGCGGCGTGTCCACACAGCTTCGCGCTCGCGACGCGCGCCCCGAGCCGGTCCTCCCGGGCTGACGCCTCGGCCGGTCCGCCCCGGACTGACGCCCCGAGCTTCGCACTCCGGACTCGCGCCCCGAGCTTCGTATCCCCGGACACGCGCTCCGGATGTCTCCGGGTCCCGTGCCGCGGGCGGTGCCGGGGCCCGTGCCCCGAGCGTTCGTCCTCGTCCCAGGTCAACGTCCCGCGCGCACGGGGCGTTCCCCGTGACGGAGGTGTTGCCGGGTGGATCCTCCCCAGACGCTACCTTCCGGCCCCGCCCCCGTCCCGTGGGGGCCGCCCGGTGTGCCGGTATCGTTGCTGTCGGTCGGCCGCTTCGTAGACTTCCCCGTATCCCGGGGCGCGAAGCATTCGTACGACCGTACAAACGCTCCCCCGAGAAAGGGCCCTCTCGTGGCCAAGACCAAGCGCCTCGTCGTGCTGGTCTCCGGATCAGGTACGAATCTGCAGGCACTGCTCGACGCCGTCGCGGAGGCGGGCTCAGCGGCCTACGGCGCCGAGATCGTGGCCGTCGGAGCCGACCGGGACGGCATCGAGGGGCTCTCGCGGGCCGAGCGGGCAGGGCTCCCGACCTTCGTGTGCAAGGTCAAGGACCACGCCGGCCGGGACGAGTGGGACCGCGCGCTCGCCGAGGCGACCGCCGCGTACGAGCCGGACCTCGTCGTGTCCGCCGGGTTCATGAAGATCGTGGGCAAGGAGTTCCTCGCCCGGTTCGGCGGGCGGTTCGTCAACACCCATCCCGCGCTGCTCCCCAGTTTTCCCGGCGCCCACGGTGTCCGCGACGCGCTCGCGTACGGAGCCCGGGTCACCGGCTGCACCGTCCACTTCGTCGACGACGGCGTCGACACCGGACCGATCATCGCCCAGGGCGTGGTCGAGGTCCGCAACGAGGACGACGAGAGCGCTCTGCACGAGCGCATCAAGGAAGTCGAGCGAAGGCTGCTCGTCGATGTCGTGGGGCGGCTCGCCCGCAACGGCTATCGCATTGAGGGACGAAAGGTAGTTATCCAGTGACCGCCGACAGCACAGTCACGGCCGAGAGCACCGAGGGCACCAAGCGCGTCATCCGGCGCGCGCTCGTCAGCGTGTACGACAAGACCGGTCTTGAGGAGCTGGCCCGCGGGCTGCACGCGGCCGGTGTCGAACTCGTCTCCACCGGGTCCACCGCCGCGAAGATCGCCGCGACCGGTGTACCCGTCACCAAGGTGGAGGAGCTCACCGGGTTCCCCGAGTGCCTCGACGGCCGCGTCAAGACCCTGCACCCGAAGGTCCACGCCGGGATCCTCGCCGATCTGCGCCTGGAGAGCCACCGGCAGCAGCTCGCCGAGCTCGGTGTCGAGCCGTTCGACCTCGTGGTCGTCAACCTCTACCCGTTCAAGGAGACGGTGGCGTCCGGGGCGACCCCCGACGAGTGCGTCGAGCAGATCGACATCGGCGGCCCCTCGATGGTCCGCGCCGCGGCCAAGAACCACCCCTCCGTCGCCGTCGTCACCAGCCCCGACCGCTACGGCGACGTCCTCGCCGCGGTCCAGGACGGCGGTTTCGACCTGCGCACCCGCAAGCGGCTCGCCGCCGAGGCCTTCCAGCACACGGCCGCGTACGACGTCGCCGTCGCCTCCTGGTTCGCCTCCTCGTACGCGCCGGTCGACGACTCGCAGTTCCCCGACTTCCTCGGTGCCACCTGGGAGCGCGCGCACACCCTGCGCTACGGCGAGAACCCGCACCAGCCCGCGGCGCTCTACACCTCCGGCACGGGCGGTCTCGCCGAGGCCGAGCAGCTCCACGGCAAGGAGATGTCGTACAACAACTACACGGACACGGATGCCGCGCGCCGTGCCGCGTACGACCACGAGGACCCCTGCGTCGCGATCATCAAGCACGCCAACCCGTGCGGGATCGCGGTCGCGTCGAACGTCGCCGAGGCGCACCGCAAGGCGCACGCCTGTGACCCGCTGTCCGCGTTCGGCGGTGTGATCGCGGTCAACCGCCCGGTCACCAAGGAGATGGCCGAGCAGGTCGCGGAGATCTTCACCGAGGTCATCGTCGCGCCCGAGTACGAGGACGGCGCCCTCGAAGCCCTCACCAAGAAGAAGAACATCCGCGTGCTGCGGGCCCACAACGCCCCGGCCGCCCCGGTCGAGATCAAGCCCGTCGACGGCGGCGCGCTGCTCCAGGTCACCGACCGGCTCCAGGCCGCCGGCGACAACCCGGCGAGCTGGACGCTCGCGACCGGTGACGCCCTGAGCGAGGGCGAGCTCGACGAGCTGGCCTTCGCGTGGCGCGCCTGCCGCGCGGTGAAGTCCAACGCGATCCTGCTCGCCAAGGACGGCGCCTCGGTCGGCGTCGGCATGGGACAGGTCAACCGCGTCGACTCCGCGAAGCTCGCGGTCGAGCGGGCCGGTGCCGAGCGCGCCCGCGGCTCCTACGCCGCATCGGACGCGTTCTTCCCGTTCCCCGACGGCCTGGAGATCCTCGCCGACGCGGGCGTCAAGGCCGTGGTCCAGCCGGGCGGTTCGGTCCGTGACGAGCTGGTCGTGGAGGCCGCGAAGAAGGCCGGCGTCACGATGTACTTCACCGGGACGCGGCACTTCTTCCACTGATCCCGCGCCGAAACGCGAGGGCCGGGTCCCCCCTTCACGGGGTGGGACCCGGCCCTCGGGCGCGAACCGGACCGTTCAGTAGCGCGGGCGGGCGAACCAGGCGGTGCCGCTCGGTACGACGGGAGCCGCCGTGATGATGGCCGCGAACACCACCCAGATCAGAGGGAAGAGGATTGCGGACGCCAGGCCGGAGTCCAGGCCCGCGACGAGCGCGATCAGTCCGACGACCCCGCCCAGCGCGCCGTAGACGACCGTGGTGATGCGGACGCCCTGGCCGCCCTTGCCGAACTTCACGCCCAGGATGATCGACAGGGCCGCGAACCCCGCCGCGATCAGGGCGAACAGCACGATCACGCCCGACGCGACACCGGCGCCGTCGCTGAACGAGCTGAACGGGTCGTCGGACGTCGTGCTGTAGCGGTCCGCCGCGTCCGAGACGTCGCTGACGAAGGCGGCGACGTAGAACCAGGCGAGCGCCCCCAGGACCTGCACCGCGCCGATGATGAACAGGAAGACGCGGGCCGTGGTCAGCAGGCCCGGCATGGTCGGCTGCATCATGTTGCCGACCGGGTAGCCCGGGTACGCGGGCTGCTGCGGGTAGCCGTAGCCCTGCGGGGGCACGGACGGCGGGGCCTGCGGGTACCCGTACCCCGGAGCCCCCGGCGGCGCGGTGGGAGGCTGCTGCGGCGGCGGGCCGTAAGGATTGTTCGGGTCGCCGAAACTCATGGCGGGGTTCCTCCGTTGCCTGGTGCGGGGACTACGCGCGGCACGGTTCGGAGGAATTTCTACAGAGCGGTCCGTCCCCCCGGTACTGCCCGCGGCACTGTATGTGCTCATCGTTCTTTAGCAGTCTCTTACTTGTCCAGCGCGATTCCGTATGTGTTGTCCAAGTGCAACATGAGTGATCATGGCCGGATACGGGCGAATCGGGCGCCGGAGGGCCGTTGTGGCCCCGGATTGGAACCTGGACCGCGTCATCCGGGAGGATGGGGGTCATGACCGCCCAGATTCTCGATGGCAAGGCCACCGCAGCCGCGATCAAGTCCGACCTGACCGTCCGCGTGGCGGCCCTGAAGGAGAAGGGCGTCACGCCCGGCCTCGGGACGGTCCTGGTCGGGGACGACCCCGGAAGCCAGAAGTACGTCGCGGGCAAGCACCGCGACTGCGCTCAGGTCGGCATCGCCTCCATCCAGCGCGAACTGCCCGCGACCGCCACGCAGGAAGAGATCGAGGCGGTGGTCCGCGAGCTGAACGAGGACCCCGCCTGCACCGGCTACATCGTCCAGCTTCCGCTCCCCAAGGGCATCGACGAGAACCGCATCCTGGAACTGATGGACCCGGACAAGGACGCGGACGGCCTGCACCCGATGAACCTCGGGCGTCTCGTCCTCAACGAGCCCGCCCCGCTGCCCTGCACGCCCAACGGTGTCCTCACGCTCCTGCGCCGCTACGGCGTGGAGATCAAGGGCGCCGAGGTCGTGGTCGTCGGCCGCGGGGTGACCATCGGGCGCCCGATGCCGCTGCTGCTGACCCGCCGCAGCGAGAACGCCACGGTCACCCAGTGCCACACCGGCACCCGTGACCTCTCCGCGCACCTCAAGCGCGCCGACATCATCGTCGCCGCCGCCGGTTCCGCGCACCTCATCAGGGCCGAGGACGTCAAGCCGGGCGCCGCCGTCCTCGACGTCGGTGTCTCGCGCAGCGCCGAGGGCAAGATCGTCGGCGACGTCCACCCGGACGTCGCCGAGGTCGCCGCCTGGATCTCCCCGAACCCGGGCGGTGTGGGTCCGATGACCCGCGCCCAGCTCCTCGTCAACGTGGTGGAAGCGGCGGAACGCAGTGTCGGCTGACGGCAGCACCCACGAGTCCGACGACGGCTCGGCGCGCGGCGCGCGAGCCGCCGGCGCCGAGGCGGCCGTCCGGGCCGCCGAGAGCGCGGTGCGCGACGCCGTCACCGGCGCGCGTGCCGGAGTCTCCACGGCCCCCGCGGCCTCTACGTCCACGGCCCCCGCGTCCGTGGCCTCCGCCGCCTCCGTGGCGCGCGGTACGGGCGGCCGGGCGCCGGAGTCCGGGGCACGTGCCGGGGGCTCCGTGCGGGCCGGGTCCGAGTCCGGGGGCGGTCCTGAGTCCGGCTCCGAGGCGGGATCCGGGACGGGGGCCGAGAACGAGGCCCAGTCGAAGACCGGGGCAGGGACCGGGTCCGGGTCCGGTACTGGGTCCGGTACCGGGTCCGAGGAGGCTGAGATCGAGGCCGAGTTGAAGACTGAAGACAGGGCCGGGTCCGCGTCCGCGTCCGGCACCGAGGTGGCGGACAGGTCCGGGACCGGTGCTGAGGCCGCGGCCCAGGGCGAGGTCGAGTCCGGGTCCGGTGCTGAGACGGCGACCGTGGCCGAGCCCGAGGTTGAGGCGGAGTCCGAGGCCCCGACGGCGGCCGGGGTCAGGGCCGAGGCCGAGGCCGAGGCCGGGGGCGGGGAACCGGACGGGCTCGTCGTGCGGGATGCCATCAGCGCGCCCGATGCCGAGGGGAAGCCCCGGCGCACCACACGACGTTTCCCGCTGTTCACCCGGGACACGGCACGGCCCGAGGGCGGCGGCCGGGCGGCGTCCGGGGATGCCCCGGCGCCCGCGCGCCAGTGGCCCATCCTCACCGTGCTGTCCACCGTCGCGCTCGGCCTGCTGCTCACCGCGCTCGACGTGTTCCGCCTCGGCACGATCCTGATCGGCGCCGCGCTGCTCGCGGGGGCCGTGATGCGCTGGGTGCTGCCCAGCGTGGGCATGCTCGCGGTCCGTTCACGCTTCACGGACATGCTCACGTACGGCGTCCTGGGCGTCGCCATCGTGGTGCTCGCGCTGATGGCCCAGCCGCAGCCGTGGCTGGAGATCCCGTTCCTCGACGACACACTGCACTTCACGGTCCGCTGATCGCGGACCGCTCGCGCGTTGCGCGGCGGCTCGCCGTACGTGCCGACGGCCCGTCTTCCCCTTCGGGGCAGGACGGGCCGCGTCGTTTCTTCCCCCGCGTCCCGCCTCCCTCTTCGCCGGGCACGTGGCCGCCGGGTGCGGGGACGACCGCGGCCCGTCCTCTCCCCCGAGTCAAGGACGGGCCGCGATCGGGCGAGTGTTCCGCCCGGGGTCAACCCTTGTGCACGGGAACGGGCTGTTCAACAGTCGGCAGTCCGCTGTGGCACGGAAGTGACCATTCCGGTACGGTGTGCGCGCTGTGCGACGGGAACCACTCAACTCCGGCCTGCTGAGCGGCTGTTGCGGTCTGCCGCCGCGTCGGTGCCGGTGGAACACTGGAGCGTGGTCCGGCGGGCGTGCAACGCTGCATGTCCCGGCTCAAATGCTCCCGTGCGCCCCCATATCGGGAACTGGTATCCCGGCCGGGCGCATCCCTGTGGGTATCCAGAACGGGGACTCGGCGCGGACGGGGGTGTCCTCCTTTCGGCGTGGGTCGAGAGCGCGGGAGCCGTACACGGAAGGACAGTTGTGCACGTACGGGGGGAAGTGGGGGGAAAGCATGCCTCGTTGGAAGGCCTTGCCGGATGAACTCGATCCGCAGGTCAGGGAGTTCGCCAGTCAGTTGCGACTGCTCGTCGACCGGAGCGGGTTGAGTGTCGCGGCCGTGGCCGACCGTACGGGCTACAGCAAGACATCCTGGGAGCGTTATCTGAACGGCCGGCTGCTCGCGCCCAAGGGGGCGATCGTCGCGCTGGCCGAGGTGACCGGGACGAATCCCGTTCATCTGGCCACCATGTGGGAGCTCGCCGAGCGTGCCTGGAGCCGTTCCGAGATGCGCCACGACATGACGATGGAGGCGATACGAATATCCCAGGCGCGGGCCGCGCTGGGGGAGTTCGGGCCGTCCTCGGCGAAGGGGGGAGGTGGGCCGCAACCGTCGGCCCGTGGGCGCGGCAGCGCGACCGCCTCTCCCGCTTCTCCCGCCTCGCCCGGAAGTGCGGTGCCGGTGGACGAACCGCCGTCCGGGGCGCCGTCGGTGCCGTCGCAGCCGTCCGGGCGGGACGGGCGTCAGGGTGCTGCCGGAGGGGTGTCGGGCGGGCGGTCGTCGTCCGGTTCCGGTTCCGGCTCCGGCTCCGGTGGGGCGGGGCGTGCCGGTGGTGGCTGGGGGGCTGTCGCGTCGGGGGCCGACGGGGGTGGGCAGTTCGGTCCGGTGACGCCGGTGGGGCCCGCTCGTGCGGCTGGCCCCGGGGGGCCGTCGCCGGAGGACGCGCGGCCCGTCGGCGCGGGGACGCGGGAGGGCGCCGCGCGGCGCAAACGGAGGCTGACGATGTTCCTCGCCGGGGTCGTGGGCGCGCTCGTGGTCGTCGCGGCCGCCGCCTATCTCACCCAGGGCGGGGACAAGAAGGCCGCAGGCGGTACGCCGAAGAAGGCGGTGACCTCCGCGAGTGCTCAGCCCGATCTGCCGCCCGGGGTGAAGTGCGGCGGGGCCTCGTGCACCGGGAAGGACCCCGAGAAGATGGGGTGCGGGGGTGAACTGGCCAGGACCACGACCAGCGTGACGGTGGGTGCGACGCTGGTGGAGGTGCGGTACAGCAGGACGTGCGGCGCGGCTTGGGCCCGTATGACGCAGGCGGTGGCGGGGGACCGGGTCGAGGTGTCGTCGGGGACCGCGGCGAAGCGGACGGCCGTGGCGGACTCGGACCCGGACGCGTACACGCCGATGGTCGCGGTGAAGGACGCCGGCTCCGCGAAGGCTTGCGCGACGCTGAAGTCCGGTCTGAAGGGGTGTACTCCGTAGCGGGGCGGGGCGGGGCGGGGCGGGGCGCTGCGATGGGTTCGCGTTCCGGTTCGGCGTCGTCCGCGGGTGCGTTGTGGGTCGGGGCCGTGCCGGTACATCCGCCCGTCGCCGTTGGAGCTGACGTGGGCCCGGGAAGGGGCCGTTGATCGGTCCTGGCGTGCGCGACGGGCATTTGATGAACCGGCACGGCCCCTCCCGTACGTTGTCGGCTGCGGGCCGAGCGTGGCTGCTCGGGTGCGGTGCTGTCCCGGTCGTGTCACTCGGCTGCGGCGGAGGGGCGAGGAGCGGCTGGGGGAGGGCTCCGAGAAAACCTTGAGTTGGCGGATTGAGTTCGGGAAAAGGGGGCAGGCGAACCGTTATCCCCACGGGATCCGGCGCGTCGGGGAGGGGGGAGATCCCTTCCCGAATGCCCCCGGTACCCCCTTTGGCGGTCGCCGAGTTCACCCTCTCCCGAGCCCGGCGACCGCCTTATTCGGGAATCCGCGGCAGATCTGTGGGGTGGGCCACACGGACCCTGACACCCGGGGTCCCGGATGCGCGATAGCCTGACGGCGGATCTCTCTTGACGCCGAGAGATCGATCATCGGAACCTTTGATCGATCATTGCGGTGGTTGCAGGGGACGATCCTGCACCTGGGGCAGGGACGCCCCACCGCCTGCTGTCATACGGAGAACGCCATGACCCGCACTCCCGTGAACGTCACCGTCACCGGCGCGGCCGGCCAGATCGGTTACGCCCTGCTCTTCCGCATCGCCTCCGGCCAGTTGCTCGGCGCGGACGTGCCGGTCAAGCTGCGCCTCCTGGAGATCACGCCGGCGCTCAAGGCCGCCGAGGGCACCGCCATGGAGCTCGACGACTGCGCCTTCCCGCTCCTTCAGGGCATCGACATCACGGACGACCCGAACGTCGCCTTCGACGGCACCAACGTCGGTCTCCTCGTCGGCGCCCGCCCCCGCACCAAGGGCATGGAGCGCGGTGACCTGCTCTCCGCCAACGGAGGCATCTTCAAGCCGCAGGGCAAGGCCATCAACGACAACGCCGCGGACGACGTCAAGATCCTGGTCGTCGGCAACCCGGCGAACACCAACGCGCTGATCGCCCAGGCCGCCGCCCCGGACGTACCGGCCGAGCGCTTCACCGCCATGACCCGTCTGGACCACAACCGCGCGCTGACCCAGCTCGCGAAGAAGACGGGCACCACGGTCGCCGACATCCAGCGTCTGACGATCTGGGGCAACCACTCCGCCACCCAGTACCCGGACATCTTCCACGCCTCGGTCGCCGGCAAGAACGCCGCCGAGGTCGTCAACGACGAGAAGTGGCTGGCCGAGGAGTTCATCCCGACCGTCGCCAAGCGCGGTGCGGCGATCATCGAGGCCCGTGGCGCGTCCTCGGCCGCCTCGGCCGCCAACGCCGCCATCGACCACGTCTACACCTGGGTCAACGGCACGGCCGACGGTGACTGGACCTCCATGGGTATCCCGTCGGACGGTTCGTACGGCGTGCCGGAGGGTCTCATCTCCTCCTTCCCCGTCACCACGAAGGACGGCCGCTACGAGATCGTCCAGGGCCTGGACATCAACGACTTCTCCCGTGCCCGCATCGACGCCTCCGTGAAGGAGCTCGAGGAGGAGCGAGAGGCGGTCCGCGGTCTCGGCCTGATCTAGTCCGATCCGCAGTGCTGGAGCCGAGCAGACATCGGCTCGGCCGAGCCGGATCCGGCGCGGTACGCAGGATGCCCGGGTGGTGATCACCACCCGGGCATCGGCGTGTCCGGGGTCCTGACCGGGCCCACCGTGACCGGACCCGGTGAACGGCCGTCCGGCGGGCCTCGCCCGGGCGTACGGAAACTACGTATCGAACGTGTGTGCTTTGTCCTCATAAAGAGGGGTGCGGCGGGCGGAATTCTCACTATCTTCGTTACGTACGCTCCGCCGGGGGGCAGGGGCGCGACAGAGGTTCGGCGGGATCGCGCCGAGATCGGCCGTCGGGTGGGGCCGACGGGGAGCGGGGGGTTGCGGGATGGCGCAGAGATGGGACGCGGACCGTCGGCAATGGGTCGACGACGGTACGGGCGGGGCCGAGGGCGGTGGAGTCCAGGACGGTGTCGCCGCGGGCGGAGCGCCGCCGGTCGGGGAGCAGCAGTGGTGGGCGGCGCCCACACAGGCGGGCCAACTCCGGCCCGATCCCCCTTCGCCCGCGGGGTCCGTACCTCCGCAGCCGTTGCCGCCTCAGCAGCCGCCTCACCAGCCTCAATGGCCCCAGCAGCAGCCTCATCCCCAGGTCTGGTCGCAGCCGCACCCGCAGCAGCAGACCTGGCCCGGGGCCGGTGTGCCGCCCGGGGGCGGTCGGCCGCGCGGGGCCGGTGATTCGCGCCGGCTGCTCCTGGTGATCGTGGCCGTGGCCGTTCTGGCGGGCGGTGTGGGCGGCGGGCTGTGGGCGCTGACCAGGAGCGACACGGCGGGGCACCCGAAAGCGGGTCCGTCGGGTCCTGCGGTGACGGTCACGGCGACCCAGCCCGGCGCGTCACCGGACACCCCGAACGCCTCGGGCGGCGAGGGTGCCTACGCCGACCCGGCCGGGACCACCGCCCCCGCGCCGTCCCCCGGGTACAGCCGGTCGGTCGACCCCCTCGGCTACACCGTGGACGTGCCGGACGGCTGGGCGCGCGAGGAGAAGCAGGGCAAGCTGGCGCCCGTCGTCACGTACACGGCACCCGGTGGTGACCGCAGCCTCCTGGTGTTCGAGATCAAGGAGGACTCCGTGCCGGAGTCCTCGGCGCAGGCCCAGTCCATCGCGGAGGGGGCCCGGGGCTACCAGTACCTGGACCGGCGCAGCGGCACCGACTGGACGGAGTTCAGCTACCGCTACGACAGCAAGGAGAACGGGCCCACCGAGAACATCGACCACCGTTTCCAGGCCGCCGACGGTACGCCGTACGGCATCGTCGCCAGCAGCCCGCCGGGAACGGACATGACCGAGCAGCTCACGACGGCCGTGAACTCCTTCTGCCCGAGCGGGTACGCCTGCGCGAACCCCACCTGAGGAACGCTCAACGCGCGGGCGGCTCCTGCGTGTTGCCGGGCAGCCGCTTCTCGAACCAGTGCGCCGCGTAGACGTTGTCGTCGTACCGCTGGATCTCCGTGTATCCACAGGCCCGGTACATCGCCTGGGCCTCGGTGAGCACGGCGTGCGTGTCGAGTCGTACGACCGTGAACCCGCGCTCCGCGGCCCGCTGTTCGAGACCGTCGAGGATGCGGCGTCCGAGGCCGAGCCGGCGGGCGCCGGGATGCACCCACACATGGCGGATCTCTCCCACGCGGGGAGCGAGCCGGCGCAGGGCGCCGCAGCCCACGGGACGGTTCTCCTCGTAGGCGACGAGGAAGGCACCCGCGTCGCCCGACACCTCGTGGGGCCGGACGAGGCTGCCGGGGTCGAAGCCCTCGGGGAACCGCTCGTCGATGTCGGCGGCGTAGGCGTCGAGGCAGGCGCGGGCGTCGGGGGAGGCGCCGTCGACGGTCCCGACGGTGATCGCCGCGAGCCGCAGCAGCCGGTGCGCCGTGTCGAGGGCCGCGGTCAGCTCCGCGCGCCGGGGTGCGGCGAGGCCGCCGAGCAGGCCCTCGGCCAGACCGTCGGCCCGCCGGTTCTGCTCCTCGACCTCGGCCCGCCCGGCGGCGGTGAGGTCGGCGACCCGCAGTCTGCTGTCGCCGCGATGCACACTCACCCGGACCAGGCCCTGAGTCTCCAGGGCGCGCACCATCCGGCTCAAGTACCCGGCGTCCAGGCCGAGCCGGGCCCGGAGTTCGCGCAGGGAAGCCCCGTCGCCGCCGATCTCGAACAGCAGCCGGGCCTCGCCGAGGGGGCGGTCCTGTCCGAGGTAGTGGTCGTCGAGGGCTCCGATGCGCCGCGTGAAGTAGCGGTTGAACCGCCGCAGCGCCGTCACCTGCTCCGCTGACACGGGCTCCATGTCCGCCTCCATGTCCGCCTCCATGTCCGCCTTCACGGGAGGTCGCCTGCCCGGACTCAAGTCCGGCCGCACCGCCGCCCGCGTCTCCGGCCCCCGATTTCTTTGACTTTAGTCAGAGGAAAGTGAGCTGTCCATCGCCCGTTCTCGTCGCGTTTTGGTGGATTTTTCAGTGACCCGCCGCACTTTTGGTGACGGATCGTGCATGCGGCCGGGGTCGGAGGGCAGGTGCTCACGGCTCCCGGGAACGACACGTGTGTGACACAGGGGCATCGAAAAGGAACGGAAGGCAACACCGATCATGGCCGGACACCAGGCAGAACAGACCATCCACGTGGGCGGCGATTGGCGCGCGGCGCTCTCCGGCGCGACGCGCGAGATCCTCGACCCCGCCGATGCCCAGCCGTTCGCCGTGGTCGCGGAGGGTGACGAGAGGGACGCGGACCTCGCGGTCGCCGCCGCGCGCCGCGCCTTCGACGAGGGCCCCTGGCCGCACACCCCGGTCGCCGAGCGCGCCGCCCTGCTGCGCCGCGTCGCAGACCTCCTGGTCCGTGACCGCGAGGAGCTCGGGCTGCTCGAAAGCCGTGACGCGGGCAAGACCCTGGAGGAGGGGCGCGTCGACATCGACTGCGTCGCCGACGCCTTCCGCTACTTCGCCGATCTCGTGGTGGGCGAGGGCGGCGGGCGCGTGGTGGACGCCGGGTCGTCCGACGTCCACAGCGTCGTCGTGCACGAGCCGGTCGGCGTATGCGCGTTGATCACGCCCTGGAACTACCCGCTCCTGCAGGCCAGTTGGAAGATCGCTCCGGCCCTCGCCGCGGGCAACACCTTCGTGGTCAAGCCGAGCGAGATCACCCCGCTGACCACCGTCGCCCTGCTCGGTCTGCTGGCCGAGGCCGGACTCCCGGCCGGTGCCGCGGGGCTTGTCACCGGCCCCGGCCACACCGTCGGCGCCCGCCTGGCCGAGCACCCCGACGTCGACCTCGTCTCCTTCACCGGCGGCCTGGCCAGCGGTACGAAGGTGGCGCGCGCCGCCGCCGACACGGTCAAGAAGGTCGCGCTCGAACTCGGCGGCAAGAACCCCAACGTCGTCTTCGCCGACGCCTGCGCCACCGAGCAGGGCTTCGACACCGCCGTCGACCAGGCCCTCAACGCCGCCTTCATCCACAGCGGCCAGGTGTGCTCGGCGGGATCACGGCTCATCGTCGAGGAGTCCCTGCGCGAGCGCTTCGTCGCCGAACTCGCCCGCAGGGCAGGCGCGATCCGGCTCGGCCGCGGCACCGAGGACGGTGTCGAGTGCGGCCCGCTCGTCTCCGAGCAGCAGCGCGCGAAGACCGAGGCGTACGTCGCCTCCGCGCTGGCCGAGGGCGCTGTGCTGCGCGCCGGCGGCAGGCGGCCCGAGCCGTCCGGCGTCCGGCCCGCCACCGGGTACTTCTACGAGCCGACCGTTCTCGACCGGTGCCACCGCGGGATGCGGGTCGTCCGCGAGGAGGTCTTCGGGCCCGTCCTGACCGTGGAGACCTTCACCACCGAGGAGGAGGCCGCGGCCCTCGCCAACGACACCGAGTACGGCCTCGCGGGCGCCGTCTGGACCGCCGACGCCGGCCGCGCCCGCCGTGTCGCGGGGCGGCTGCGTCACGGCACCGTCTGGATCAACGACTTCCACCCCTACCTCCCGCAGGCGGAGTGGGGCGGCTTCGGCAGGAGCGGTGTGGGGCGCGAACTCGGCCCGGCCGGGCTCGCCGAGTACCGCGAGACCAAGCACATCTACCAGAACCTCGCACCGGCGCCCGTCCGCTGGTTCGCCGGCTGACACCGGCACCCGCTCGCCGATTCGCCGCCCGACACCGGCGGCCGTCCGGCCGGTCTCCGCGGCCTCTCCCCGAATTCCCCACTGCACAAGGCACTTTGGAGCACCCCCACATGTCCCAGCACGAGAACACGTACGACTACGTCGTCATCGGCGGCGGCACGGCGGGCTCCGTGATCGCGTCCCGCCTCACCGAGAACCCGGACGTCAGCGTCGCCGTCATCGAGGGCGGCCCCAGCGACGTCGGCCGTGAGGACGTCCTCACCCTGCGCCGCTGGATGGGCCTGCTCGGCGGGGAACTCGACTACGACTACCCGACCACGGAACAGCCGCGCGGCAACTCGCACATCCGGCACAGCCGCGCCCGGGTGCTCGGCGGCTGCTCGTCGCACAACACGCTGATCGCGTTCAAGCCGCTGCCGTCCGACTGGGACGAGTGGGAGGCGGCCGGCGCCAAGGGCTGGGGCGCGGTGTCGATGGAGACGTACTACGCGCGGCTCCTGAACAACATCGTCCCGGTCGACGAGAAGGACCGGAACGCCATCGCCAGGGACTTCGTGGACGCCGCGCGGTCCGCGCTCGACGTGCCGCGGGTCGAAGGCTTCAACCGGGAGCCGTTCACCGAGGGCGCCGGCTTCTTCGACCTCGCGTACCACCCGGAGACCAACAAGCGGTCGAGCGCCTCGGTGGCGTATCTGCACCCGGTGATGGACGAGCGGCCCAACCTGACCCTCCTGCTGGAGACCTGGGCGTACAAACTGGAGCTGGACGGGACGCGTGTCACCGGAGTGCACGTCCGCACCAAGGACGACGAAGAGGTTCTCGTACGGGCGCGGAACGAGGTCCTGTTGTGCGCGGGCGCCGTCGACTCGCCGCGACTGCTGCTGCACTCCGGCATCGGACCCGCCGGTGACCTGGAGGAGCTGGACATCCCCGTCGTGCACGATCTGCCGGGCGTCGGCGAGAACCTGCTGGACCATCCCGAGTCGGTGATCGTCTGGGAGACGAACGGGCCGATCCCGGAGAACTCCGCGATGGACTCCGACGCGGGCCTGTTCGTCCGCCGCGACCCCGAACAGCCGGGCCCCGACCTGATGTTCCACTTCTACCAGATCCCCTTCACGGACAACCCGGAGCGCCTCGGCTACGAACGCCCCGCGTACGGCGTCTCGATGACCCCCAACATCCCCAAGCCGCGCAGCCGCGGCCGCCTCTACCTGACCAGCGCCGACCCGGCCGTCAAACCCGCCCTCGACTTCCGGTACTTCACGGACGAGGACGACTACGACGGCCGTACCCTCGTCGACGGCATCAGGATCGCCCGCGAGATAGCCGCGGCCGAGCCGCTCGCCGGCTGGCTCAAGCGCGAGGTGTGCCCCGGTCCCGCGGTCACCGGCGACGAGGAGCTCGGCGTGTACGCCCGCCGGGTCGCGCACACCGTCTACCACCCGGCGGGCACCTGCCGGATGGGCGAACTCTCCGACGAGCGCGCGGTGGTGGACCCCGAACTGCGTGTCCGGGGACTCGACGGCATCCGGATCGCCGACGCCTCCGTCTTCCCGACCATGCCCGCCGTGAACCCGATGATCGGGGTGCTCATGGTCGGCGAGAAGGCCGCCGAGCTGATCGGGGGCGGTGCGTGATGAGGACGACGACCGACAACGAAGCGACGACCGGCAACGACGCGGCAACCGGCAACGAAGCGACGACCGACGGGAACGCGATGGCCGACGGCAGGGCAACTTCCGCCGGGGACGCGGGAGTCAATCCCGTCTTCTCCGTGCGCAACCTGTGGAAGGTCTTCGGCCCGAAGGCCGACCGTGTCCCCGGCGACCCCGAACTCGCCGCGCTCGACGCCGCCGAGCTGCGCGCCGCCACCGGCTGCACCGCCGCCGTCCGTGACGTCGGTTTCGACGTGCGCAAGGGCGAGGTCTTCGTCGTCATGGGCCTGTCCGGCTCGGGCAAGTCCACGCTGGTGCGCTGCCTCACCCGGCTGATCGAGCCGACCTCGGGGAGCCTCGCGATCGACGGCGAGGACGTCCTGGCGATGGACAGGGCCAGGCTGCGCGAACTGCGCCGCCACCGCGCCGCCATGGTCTTCCAGCACTTCGGCCTGCTGCCGCACCGCTCGGTGCTCGACAACGTCGCGTACGGCCTGGAGATCCAGGGCGTGCCGCGCGAGGAACGCCGGGCGAAGGCCGCAGAGGTCGTCGCCAAGGTCGGTCTCGAAGGCATGGAGCAGCGCAGGCCCGGACAACTGTCCGGCGGTCAGCAGCAGCGCGTCGGGCTGGCCCGCGCGCTCGCAGTCGACCCCGAAGTCCTGCTCTTCGACGAGCCGTTCAGCGCGCTCGACCCGATGATCCGTCGCGACATGCAGGAGGAGGTCGTCCGGCTGCACCGCGAGGAGGGCCGCACGATGGTCTTCATCACCCATGACCTGAGCGAGGCCCTGCGCCTCGGCGACCGTATCGCCCTGATGCGCGACGGCCGGATCGTCCAGCTCGGCACCCCCGAGGAGATCGTCGGCTCCCCGGCCGACGCCTATGTCCGCGAGTTCGTCCGCGACGTGCCCCGCGAGCAGGTCATGACGGTCCGCACCGCGATGCGGGCCGGGGACTGCGGTGGGCCGGACCACCCCGGCGCGCTCGCCCCCGAAACCGTGGTCGCCGACGCCATCAGGACCGTCGCCCGCAGCGGCCGGGCCGCCTGCGTCGTACGGGACGGCCGCTGTCTCGGTGTCGTCGACCACGAGCGGCTGCTGCACGTCGTCGCCGGGTCGGACCTCCGGGACGGTGTCGGCCTTCGAGACGGCTCGGCCCCGTACGCCGGCTCGGCCCCGCGCGCCGGTTCGGCCTCGGGCCCGGACTCGCGCAAGGAGGCGGTGTGATGGCCGCGGTCACCACGTCCACCTCCGTCCCCCGTACGGTCCTTCCCAGGCGCCTCAGGCATCCGGCCGTGGGCAAGCTCCTGCTGCTCGCGGTCGTCGCGGCGGTGTTCGTACCCCTGGCCGACGCCCGCTGGGGCGACGGCAGTTGGCCGCACGCGCTGACCGTCGACCTGACCGGGCCGCTCGGCAGAGCCGGTGACTGGATCATCGACAACCGCGACAGCCACCCGCTGTTCCTGTACTTCTTCGGCTACGTCAGCAACGCCGTCGTCCTGTCCGTACGCGCCGTCTATCTGCTGCTCCTGGCGGCCGGCTGGGCGGGCGTGACCGCCGTGGCCGCGCTCGTGGCCTGGCGGGCCGCGGGCGTACGGACGGCCGTCGGCACCGGCGTCGCGTTCCTCGCCTGCGGCCTGCTCGGCATGTGGGTGCCCACCATGCAGACGCTGGCGGTCATGGTGGTCGCCGTGCTCGCCTCGGTCGTGCTGGGCGCCCTGCTCGGTCTCGCCGCAGGGCTCTCCGACCGCACCCACCGGGCACTGCGTCCCGTCCTCGACACCATGCAGGTGCTCCCGGCCTTCGCGTATCTGCTGCCGGTCGTGCTGGTCTTCGGTATCGGGGTGCCCGCGGCCGTGCTCGCCACCGTCGTCTACGCCGCTCCGCCCATGGCCCGGCTCACCGCGCTCGGCCTGCGCGACGCGGACGAGGGTGTTCTGGAGGCCGTCGCCTCGCTCGGCGCCACGGCCCGCCAGCGGCTGCTCACCGCCCGCCTCCCGCTGGCCCGCAAGGAACTCCTCCTCGGCCTCAACCAGACGATCATGATGGCGCTGTCCATGGCCGTCATCGCCTCCGTGATCGGCGCCGGCGGTCTCGGCGACCGCGTCTACCAGGCCCTGGCCTCCGTCGACGTCGGCGCGGCCCTCGCCGCCGGTATCCCGATCGTGCTCCTCGCGGTCGTCCTCGACCGCGTCACGGCCGCGGCCGGCGAACGGCTCGGAGAGGCCCGTACGAGCACCCCCTGGGTGTACGCGGCGATCACCGCCGTGACCGTCGCCGTCGCCGGACGGCTCGTGGGCCGGCTCGACTGGCCCGACGCGTGGGTGGTCCACATCGCCGAGCCGGTGAACCGCGTCGTCGACTGGATGACCGGCCACCTCTACTCCGGCGTCCCGTACATCGGCGGCACCGCCGACTGGGCGGGCCGCTTCACCACCTGGGTCCTCGACCCGCTCAGGGACGGCCTGCAGTGGCTGCCCTGGTGGTCCGTCCTGCTGACGGTCGCCGCTCTGGCCTGGCTGATCGGCACCTGGCGCACCGCGCTCACCGCCGTCCTCGCCATGGCCGCGATCGGCGTGCTGGGCGCGTGGAAGCCGTCCCTGGACACGCTCTCCCAAGTGCTCGCGGCGGTCGCCGTGACCCTCGTGCTCGGCTTCGCCACCGGGATCGCGGCCGCGCGCAGCGAGCGCTTCGAGCGCCTGCTCAGGCCCGTCCTCGACGTCTTCCAGACCATGCCGCAGTTCGTGTACCTCATCCCCGTGGTCGCGCTGTTCGGCGTCGGCCGCGCACCCGCCGTCGCCGCCGCGGTCGTCTACGCGCTGCCCGCCGTGGTCCGCATCACCACCCAGGGGCTGCGCGCCGTCGACCCGGCCGCGCTGGAGGCCGCCCGCTCCCTCGGCGCGACCCCCGCGCAGCAACTGCGCCAGGTTCAGATCCCGTTGGCGCGGCCCGCGCTGCTGCTCGCCGTCAACCAGGGTGTCGTCCTGGTCCTCGCCGTCGTCATCATCGGCGGCCTGGTCGGCGGTGGCGCGCTCGGCTACGACGTCGTGTTCGGCCTCGCCCAGGGCGACCTGGCCACCGGCCTGGTCGCGGGCGCCGCGATCGTCTGCCTCGGCCTGATGCTCGACCGGGTGACCCAGCCGACCCGGCGCAGCGTGAAGAAGGGAGCGTGACATGCGTGTTCGTACGACGTCCGCGGTGGCCGGAGCGTCGGCCCTGCTGCTGCTCACCGGCTGCGGCGCCGCCGACATGACCAAGCAGGCCTCGCCCTTCGCGAACGCCCGGGGCGCGAGAACGGTGACCCTGTCCGTGCAGTCCTGGGTGGGCGCCCAGTCGAACGTCGCCGTGGCGCAGTACCTGCTCGAACACGAGATGGGCTACCGCGTCGACACCGTCCAGGTCGACGAGGTGCCCGCCTGGGACGCGCTCAGTCAGGGCCGCGTCGACGCGATCCTGGAGGACTGGGGCCACCCCGACCAGGAGAAGCGGTACGTCGAGGACAAGAAGACGATCGCGCCCGGCGGGAGCCTGGGCGTGACCGGGCACATCGGCTGGTACGTCCCGACGTACTTCGCCAGACAGCACCCCGACGTCACGAACTGGAAGAACCTCGACAAGTACGCCGACCGGCTGCGCACGCCGGAGAGCGGCGGCAAGGGGCAACTCCTCGACGGCTCCCCGTCGTACGTCACCAACGACAAGGCGCTGGTGAACAACCTGAAGCTCAACTACCAGGTGGTGTTCGCCGGTTCGGAAGCCGCGCAGATCACGCAGATGAAGCAGTTCGCGAAGGAGCGGAAGCCGTTCCTCACGTACTGGTACTCCCCGCAGTGGCTGTTCGAGAAGGTCCCCATGACCGAGGTGAAGCTGCCCGCGTACCAGGAGGGCTGCGACGCCGACGCGGCGAAGGTCGCCTGCGCCTACCCGCACACCCCGTTGCGGAAGTACCTCAACGCCGACTTCGCGAAGACCGGCGGTGAGGCGGCGGCCTTCCTGAAGAAGTTCAAGTGGACCACCGCGGACCAGAACGAGGTCTCGCTGATGATCGCCAACGACAAGCTGACGCCCGAGGAAGCGGCGAAGAAGTGGGTGGAGCACCACGCGTCGACCTGGCGGGCGTGGCTTCCGTCGGCGTAGGGGCCGGGGCCCCGCACGGTCCGGGGTGGGTGCCGGAGGTGGCACCCGCCCACGGAACCGGCCGGCCTATCCCAGTCGCGCCGCGATCTCCGCCAGCGCCTGGGCGGCCCGGCGCTGCAGGCCGGGTCCGAACGTGATCCGCGTGGCGCCGAGTTCACCGAGTTCGGCCGCCGACGTCCCGTCGAGCGGGGAGAACACGTTCAGCGGCCCGCGGACGCCGGACCGCAGCAGCGGCAGCACCTCCGGCGGTGCCCCGATCGGGTACACGCAGTCCGCACCCGCGGCGACGTACTGCGCGGCCCGCTCGACGGCCCGCCCGGGATCTTTGTCCCCGTGGATGAAGACGTCGACGCGGGCGTTCACGAACAGCAGGTCGCCCGCCGCGCCGCGCACCTCGGCCAGCCAGTCGGCGTGCCGGGCCGCGTCCTTCAGGACACCGCCCGTGGAGTCCTCCAGGTTGCAGCCGACGGCACCCGCCTCCAGCAGCCGCTCCACCAACTCCTCGGGCGCGAGCCCGTAGCCGTCCTCGACGTCGGCCGAGACCGGTACGTCGACGGCCCGTACGATCCGGGCGACGGCGGCGAACATCTCGTCGGCGGGCGTCTCCCCGTCCGCGTACCCGAGCGAGGCGGCGACCCCGGCACTCGGTGTGGCGAGCGCCGGGAACCCCGCGTCCACGAACACCCGCGCGCTCGCGGCGTCCCAGGGGCCGGGCAGCACCAGCGGATCGCCGGGCGCCCGCCCGTGGTGCAGCGCCCGGAACCTCCCGGCCGTCACTTGTACTGGCCCGCCCGGTAGTGGCCGGGCGCCAGGCGGCAGGCCACGCCGAACCGGTTCCAGGCGTTGATCACCGTGATCGCGGCGATCAGCTGGGCCAGCTCGGCCTCCTCGAAGTGCCGGGCCGCCCGCTCGTACACCTCGTCCGGCACGAAGCCTTCGGTGAGCACGGTGACGGCCTCGGTCAGCTCGATCGCCGCGAGCTCCTTCTCGGTGTAGAAGTGCCGCGACTCGTCCCAGGCGCTGAGCTGCACGATCCGCTCCACGCTCTCGCCCGCCGCGAGCGCGTCCTTGGTGTGCATGTCGAGGCAGAACGCACAGTGGTTGAGCTGCGAGGCGCGGATCTTCACCAGCTCCAGGAGCACGGGGTCCAGCCCGCGCCGGGCCGCCGCGTCGAGTCTGACCATCGCCTTGTAGACGTCGGGGGCGAGCGTGGCCCACTGCAGCCGGGGCGCGTGCTCGGGCGCGTACGGCGTACTCCCGGCGTCCGCCGCCGTGTCCGCCGTGGTGTCCGGTGAGCTGTCCGCCGCGGTGTTCGCCGTGGTCCTGGTCGAGGTGGTCTGCGTGGTCGTGTCCTGCGTCGTCATGCGATCGACCCTACGAGGGGAGTAGCCCAGGGGTATGGTCCATTTCCATGGTGAGTACATGGGCCACTTTGGGTGTCGACCTTCATGTCGAGCCCACCGGATCCGGTCTCCGCAAAGGGCTGACGGACGCGCTCCGCGAGGCGGTCCGCAGCGGCCGGCTGGCCCCCGGAACCCGTCTCCCGTCCTCCCGCTCCCTAGCCGTCGATCTGGGCGTCGCCCGCAACACGGTCGCCGACGCCTACGCCGACCTCGTCGCCGAGGGCTGGCTCACCGCCCGTCAGGGCTCGGGCACGCGGGTGGCCGAGCGGAGCGTCGTACGACCGGCCCCGGAGGCCGCGCCACGCCGCCGCGAACAGGGCCGTCCGGCCTACGACCTCGTCCCCGGCACCCCCGACCTCGCGTCCTTCCCGCGCGCCGCCTGGCTCAAGGCGGCCCGCCGCGCCCTGGCCGTCGCACCGCACGACGCCCTCGGCTACGGCGATCCGCGGGGCCGCCCCGAACTGCGCACCGCCCTCGCCGGCTACCTCTCCCGCGCCCGGGGCGTCCGCGCCGACCCGGAGCGCATCGTGATCTGCTCCGGCTTCTCGGACGGCCTCACGCTGCTCGGCGCGGTCCTGCGCCGGCGGGGCCTGCGCTCGCTCGCGGTCGAGTCGTACGGCCTCGACGTGCACTGGAACCTCCTGCGCCGGTCGGGTCTGCGCACGACCCCGCTGCCGTTCGACGGGCTCGGCACCGACACCCGCGACATGGCGGGCGTACGAGCCGTACTGCTCACCCCCTCCCACCAGTTCCCGATGGGCGTGCCCCTGCACCCGGACCGCCGGGCCGCCGTCGTCGGCTGGGCCCGTCGCACCGGCGGGCTCGTCCTGGAGGACGACTACGACGGCGAGTTCCGCTACGACCGGCAGCCCATCGGCGCGTTGCAGGGGCTGGACCCCGACCACGTGGTCCATCTGGGCACCGCGAGCAAGTCCCTGGCCCCCGCGCTGCGCCTCGGCTGGCTGGTCCTGCCGCCGTCCCTCGCGGACGAGGTCGTCTCCCTGAAGGGGGAGGGCGGCTGGTCGACCGGCGTGCTGGACCAGTTGACCCTGGCGGAGTTCATCACCTCCGGCGCCTACGACCGGCACGTCCGCGCCGCCCGCCTGCGCTACCGGCGGCGCCGGGACGCCCTCGTCGCCGCGCTCGCCACCCGCGCCCCCGCCGTGCACGCCACCGGTATCGCCGCCGGGCTGCACGCCGTGCTCCGGCTCCCGCCCGGCACCGAGCGGTCGGTCGTCCAGGCCGCCGCCTGGCAGGGCCTGGCCGTCCACGGCCTCTCCCGCCACCGGCACCCCGACGCCCGCACCCCACCCCAGGACGCCCTGGTCGTCGGCTACGGCACCCCGCCGGACCACGCGTGGTCCGGCGCCCTGGACGCGCTGTGCCGAGCCCTTCCCTGAAAGCGGATCCCTGCGCCCACCGATGCGTGAGCCCCACGCCGGGCGCCCCACGCCGGGCGCCCCTCTTCGGGGCTCCGCCCAGCAGGCAGGCGGCTGCCGAGGAGCCGCCTCCGGTCGGGCTGCCGACCGGGGGCCTCAGCTCGGGGCGGGCGGCCTTCGGGGAGTCACGTGCCGAAGGCAGGGGTCTGCGGGCGCCCGTCTCCGGGCAGGCGGCTGCCCAGGAGCCGCCTCCGGCCGGCTGGCGACCAGGGACCACAGCTCGGGGCAGGCGGCCCTCCGGGGAGTCACCTGCCGATGTACGGGGCCTGGGGCGCCCGCCTCCGGGTAATCGGCTGCCGAGGAGCCGCCTCCGGCCGGCTGGCGATCGGGGGCCTCAGCTCGGGGCGGGCGGCCGCGAGCTACCTGCCGATGGCAGGGGTCTGGGGGCTCTGTCCTTCGGGCGGGCGGCTGCCGCGGAGGTGCCTCCGGCCGGCAGGCGACCGGAGGGCTCACCTGGCGATGGCAGGGGTCCGCGGCGCCCGTCTCCGGGCTGGTGGTCAGCGGAGGGTCCGCCCGTCGCCGGGGAGGCGGATACCGGAGAGCCCTGCTCCGGGCTGCCGGTCGACAGGGGGCGACCCGCGCGGGGCGCCTACGCCTTGCGCTCACCCTGTTCCGCCGCCGCTTCCGCGGCCTTCGCCCCCGCGGGCGCGGACGTCGACGTGTCCGGCGCCTCGCCGAACCGCGCCAGCGCCAAGGCCCCCGCCACAGCCACCGCGAAACCGAGAACCGCCAGCCAGGTCAGTCCCTCGCGCGTACGGTCGCCCAGCCACACCACCCCGACCAGCGCGGGCCCGATGGTCTCCCCGATGACCAGCCCGGCGGTGGCCGTCGTCACCGAGCCCCGTTCCAGGGCCGTGGTGAGCAGCAGGAACGCCGCACCGCCGCCGATCAGCAGTGCGTACGTCGCCGGGTTCGCCAGCAGTGTCCCCGGATCGAGGTCCGCGATCAGCCGTACCGCCACCTCGACCACACCGAACCCGAATCCCGCCCCGAGTCCCAGCGCCAGCGACCGCCCCCGGTCGGGCAGCCGTCCGCCGACCAGTCCCAGCAGCAGGACGGCCACGGACGTCACCAGCATCGCGTACTTCAACGCCAGGGACCCCGTGCGGTCCCCCTCCGTCCCGGACGCCAGCCCCAGCATCGCGAGCCCCGCGCACACCACAGCCACCGCGCCCCACTCGACCCGGCTCAGCCGTACATGGAGCAGCCGCGAGGCCACCACGGCGGTGACGGCGAGGCTCGCGGCGAGGGCGGCTCCGACGGCGTAGATCGGAAGCGACCGCAGCGCGATGATCTGCAGCAGGAACCCGACCCCGTCGAGGCCCAGTCCCGCCAGATAGCGCCACTGCCGCAGCGCCCGCAGCAGCAGTGCCGCCGCGCCGCCGGCCCCGCCGCCCGTCCCGCCCTCGCCCGCGGCCCGCGCGGCCATCGCCTGCAGAACCGTCGCCGTACCGAAACAGACCGAGGCACCAAGGGCGCACACCATTCCAAAGAGCACGAAGTGACTGTAGGGGACGGCGCGTCGCCCGGGGCCACCGCCGAGCCCCCGCCCGGCCGCGAGGGCGGCGGCGTGACCACCCGCGAAGCCGGAACAGGGCCGGACCGGCGTCTGCCTACGCCCCCAGTACGGCCCGCAGTTGGGCCAGCCCCCAGTCCAGGTCCTCCTTCTCGATGACCAGGGGAGGGGCGATCCGGACGGTGACACCGTGGGTGTCCTTGACGAGGACGCCCCGGTCCATCAGCTTCTCCGAGATCTCCCGGCCCGTGCCGTGCGCCGGGGCGATGTCGACGCCCGCCCACAGCCCGCGCCCGCGTACCGCGGTGACATGACCGGAGTCCTTCAACAGCCCCAGTTCATGGTGCAGATGTCGACCGAGCTCGGCCGCCCGCCGCTGGTACTCGCCGGTCCGCAGCATCGCGATCACCTCCAGGGCCACCGCGCAGGCCAGCGGATTCCCCCCGAACGTCGACCCGTGCTCCCCTGGCCGGAACACCCCCAGCACCTCCGCGCTCGACACCACCGCCGACACGGGCACCACCCCGCCGCCGAGCGCCTTCCCGAGGACGTACATGTCCGGCACCACACCCTCGTGCTCGCACGCGAACGTACGGCCGGTGCGTCCCAGCCCCGACTGGATCTCGTCCGCGACGAACAGCACGTCGCGCTCCAGCGTCAGCTCCCGTACGGCCGGCAGGTAACCGGCCGGCGGCACCAGCACCCCCGCCTCGCCCTGGATCGGTTCGAGCAGGACGGCCACCGTGTTCTCCGTGACCGCCCCCCGCAGCGCCGTCAGGTCCCCGTACGGCACGATCTCGAATCCCGGTGTGTACGGGCCGAAGTCGGCCCGCGCCTCCGGGTCCGTCGAGAAGCTGATGACCGTCGTCGTCCGCCCGTGGAAGTTGTTGCCCGCGACCACGATCTTCGCCATCTCCGCAGGGACACCCTTGACCCGGTAGCCCCACTTCCGGGCCGTCTTCACCGCCGTCTCCACCGCCTCCGCGCCGGTGTTCATCGGCAGCACCATCTCCATGCCGCACAGCGCGGCCAGTTCCCGGCAGAAATCCCCGAACCGGTCGTGGTGGAACGCCCGCGACGTCAGCGTCACCCGGTCCAGCTGTGCCTTCGCCGCCTCGATCAGCCGCCGGTTGCCGTGGCCGAAATTCAGCGCCGAGTATCCGGCCAGCATGTCGAGGAAGCGGCGCCCCTCGACATCCGTCATCCAGGCCCCGTCCGCCGTCGCCACGACGACCGGCAGCGGGTGGTAGTTGTGCGCGCTGTGCGCGTCGGCCGAGGCGATGTACGCCTCCGTCGTCTCCCTGGCATCCATAGCGGTCACGGGATCTCCGTTCTCTGACGAGCGGCACGGGGGAGCGGCGCGGTCTTCCCCGACACGCCGGGTGGCGCGTTGTCCCCGCGCGCGAACACCTGGTGCTCGCGCGCGGCTGGACTTGTGGCCTATTTCCTATCGTCGCTCGCATGGTGGACCGGGGACCCCGGTGATCCGGCGCGCCCGGTAGGCTGACCGGCGGGGCCGTGACTGGCGCGCTGGGATGGGACCGACCATCGGGGAGCGGCACCCGCGCTGTGGCTTCCCGGGGGTGATCCCGGACTTCTGGACGGAGCAGCAGGCCGTCGAGAGGTGCCCGGAGTGTCCGGGCGAGAAGTCGTGGCAACCGAGTGCCGTGCGCCTGGGCCGACCCGTGAACGCTGAACGCCACGTCCGGAGGCCGTCATGCCAGAGCCCCTTTCCACCGAGTCCACCGCCTTCCGCAGCGCCCTCGACGTGATCCGGGCCGTGGAGCCCCGCGTCGCCGACGCCATCGGTCAGGAAATCGCCGACCAGCGTGACATGCTCAAGCTCATCGCGTCCGAGAACTACGCCTCCCCGGCGACCCTGCTGGCCATGGGCAACTGGTTCAGCGACAAGTACGCCGAGGGCACCGTCGGCCGCCGCTTCTACGCCGGCTGCCGCAACGTCGACACCGTCGAGGCCCTCGCCGCCGAGCACGCCCGCGAACTCTTCGGCGCCGAGCACGCCTACGCCCAGCCGCACTCCGGCATCGACGCCAACCTCGTCGCCTTCTGGGCCGTCCTCGCCGCGCGCGTCGAGGCCCCCGCCCTCGCCAAGGCGGGCGTCCGCAACGTCAACGACCTCACCGAGGCCGACTGGGCCGAACTGCGCCAGGCCTTCGGCAACCAGCGCATGCTCGGCATGTCCCTGGACGCCGGCGGCCACCTCACCCACGGCTTCCGCCCGAACATCTCGGGCAAGATGTTCGACCAGCGCTCCTACGGCACCGACCCCGCCACCGGCCTCATCGACTACGAGGCACTGCGCGTCTCCGCCCGCGAGTTCAAGCCGCTGATCCTCGTCGCCGGCTACTCCGCCTACCCGCGTCTGGTGAACTTCCGCATCATGCGGGAGATCGCCGACGAGGTCGGCGCCACCCTCATGGTCGACATGGCGCACTTCGCCGGCCTGGTCGCGGGCAAGGTCCTCACCGGCGACTTCGACCCGGTCCCGCACGCCCAGATCGTCACCACCACCACGCACAAGTCGCTGCGCGGCCCGCGCGGTGGCATGGTCCTGTGCGACGAGACCCTCGCCGAGCAGGTCGACCGCGGCTGCCCGATGGTCCTCGGCGGCCCCCTTCCGCACGTCATGGCCGCCAAGGCCGTCGCGCTCGCCGAGGCCCGCCGCCCCGAGTTCCGCGACTACGCCCAGGCCGTCGTCGACAACTCCCGTGCCCTGGCGGAGGGTCTGATGCGACGCGGCGCCACCCTGGTCACGGGTGGTACGGACAACCACCTCAACCTCATCGACGTCTCCTCCTCCTACGGCCTGACCGGCCGCCAGGCGGAGTCCGCGCTGCTCGACTCGGGCATCGTCACCAACCGCAACGCCATCCCGGCCGACCCGAACGGCGCCTGGTACACCTCCGGTATCCGCATCGGCACCCCCGCGCTGACCACCCGTGGCCTGGGCGCGACCGAGATGGACGAGATCGCCGGCCTGATCGACCGCGTCCTCACCGCCGCCGAGGCCGGCACCACCGCCAAGGGCGCCCCGTCCAAGGCCCAGCACGTCCTGGACGCGAAGATCTCCGACGAGATCTCCCACCGCGCCACCGACCTGCTGGCCCCGTTCCCGCTCTACCCGGAGATCGACCTCGGCTGACGCACCGCGCCGGGGCCGGATCCGTCCGGCCCCGGACCGGCGGCCGGGTCGGGGCCGGTGATGGACCGCCCGGCCCGAGGCGCTCGGGCCGGGTCAGGCCGGGTCAGGCCGGGTCAGGTCAGGTCGGGCCGGCACCGGCCGGTCACCGGACCTCGATCAGCTCCTGGCGGGTCCCCAGCAACGGCCCGGCATCCTCGCGATCCTCGCGCCGGGCCCGGACCGCCGCCTGGCAGATGAACCACGCGGCCCCGGCGCCGAGCGCCACGCCCGCCGCGAGTCCGGGCACCGCCCAGAACGCCGGGTCCAGCTCCACCTTGGCGGCGGCCACGACCGACCCGGAGCCGAAGAGCCTTCCGTCCTTCGTCAGCTCGTCGAACACCGAACGCGGCGCCGAATGCCAGGCGATGGTGTCGTTCATCGAGTCCGGCGACAGATCCGACCGCACCCACGGCGTGCCGTCCACGGCGAGGTACACCTGGTCCTGGCGCTCGATGGTGACGTCGCCCTCGGGTGTCCGGTGGGCGGTCCGCGTCCCGTCCCCCGGACCCGTGACTCCCCAGATCACCGTGGCCTGCGGCTCGGGGAGGTGACCGTCCTTCCACCCGTCGGGCGCCTTCTGCGATCCCGTGTACCGGGGCGACAGCAGCCGCCACAGCAGTCCGAAGTCCGGGTCCTCGTTGTGCAGGGTGGTCGTCCGTCCCGTGTCACCGGCGATCGTCAGAGCGATGTCCGGGCTGGCCACCGGGGAGAGCTCGGCAGCGTGCTCCGCGCTCTCCAGGACCGCCGGTGCGACCACCGGCGCACTCGCCGCCGGGCCGGCCAGGGCGGACGGTGCCGCGGACACCACCGCCGCAGCGGTCGCACCCAACGCCCCCACCACCGTGACCAGTTCACGAAGCCCGCGCATGGAACCCCCAAGCGGCCGGCGAAGAGCCGGCCCGCACGCCGTTGTGCCGATTTCTGGGTGCACGACCGGACACGCCGGGGTTCCCCTCGACATCGGCGACGTCCGAGCAGTGCTCCGCCCTGCCGAATCCGGCTACCTGGCGGTTCGGCATTCTTAAGCGCCGGTGACCTCGAAAAACACCCCCTCCAGCAGGAATGTCATCTCACCGTTGCACTTCGATGACAGTAAGTGCTCGAAACCCGCTCAGGTGAGCGAAATCGTCACCGTCTGTGCTGGCGGGCCGGGAGCCCGGAGGGCGCCGTTCCGGGAGGCGCGACGCCCGCCCATCCGGGTCCTGTCTCTTTCCGGCCAGTTCCTGAGCGGGCCCCGGCACCTGAGAGAATGGTGAACATGGCCTCTGACAGTCCTCGCGTGCTCTCCGGAATCCAGCCCACGGCAGGCTCGTTCCACCTCGGCAACTACCTCGGTGCCGTCCGTCAGTGGGTGGCGCTCCAGGAGTCCCACGACGCGTTCTACATGGTCGTCGACCTGCACGCGATCACGATTCCGCAGGACCCCGCGGACCTGCGCGCCAACACCCGGCTCGCCACCGCGCAGTTGCTCGCCGCGGGCCTCGACCCGGAGCGCTGCACGCTCTTCGTCCAGAGCCATGTCCCCGAGCACGCGCAGCTCGCCTGGATCATGAACTGCCTGACCGGTTTCGGCGAGGCCTCCCGCATGACCCAGTTCAAGGACAAGTCCGCCAAGCAGGGCGCCGACCGCGCCAGCGTCGGCCTCTTCACGTACCCGATCCTCCAGGTCGCGGACATCCTGCTGTACCAGGCCAACGAGGTCCCGGTCGGTGAGGACCAGCGCCAGCACATCGAGCTCACGCGCGACCTCGCGGAGCGCTTCAACGGCCGCTTCGGCGAGACGTTCACGATCCCCAAGCCGTACATCCTCAAGGAGACGGCGAAGATCTTCGATCTCCAGGACCCGTCGATCAAGATGAGCAAGTCGGCGTCGACGCCGAAGGGCCTCATCAACCTGCTCGACGATCCGAAGGCGACCGCCAAGAAGGTCAAGAGCGCGGTCACCGACACGGACACCGTCATCAGGTATGACACGGCGGCGAAACCGGGTATCAGCAACCTGCTGACCATCTACTCGACGCTCACCGGGACCGGAATCGGGGAACTGGAGCAGAAGTACACGGGCAAGGGCTACGGTGCGCTGAAAACGGACCTCGCGGAGGTAATGATCGACTTCGTGACGCCGTTCAGGGAGCGCACCCAGCAGTATCTGGACGACCCGGAGACACTCGACTCGATCCTGGCCAAGGGCGCCGAGAAGGCACGCGCCGTCGCCGCGGAGACGCTCTCCCAGGCGTACGACAGGGTCGGATTCCTGCCCGCCAAGCACTGACGTCGGTGCCGCCACCGTCCGCGCCGCCGCGCCGCGGTCGCACGGTGGCGGCGCGGCCCCTACCACAGCCCCTTCGGCAGTCAGTACGAGACGAGCGCGACACTCGTACGGCGGCCGATTGCGGGCCATACCGCCGTACAGTCGAAAGCCGGGCGGACCGAGCAACCGCCTCCGCCCGCGCAGCACCACCGAACAGCCCTGACCATCGACAACGACAGGAGACGACGTGGGGACCGTAACGATCGGCGTGTCGATCGCGGTCCCGGAGCCTCACGGCAGCCTGCTCCAGGAGCGGCGCGCGGGCTTCGGTGACCCCGCGGCTTCCGGCATTCCCACGCACGTCACGCTGCTGCCGCCGACCGAGGTCGAGGACTCGGCGCTGCCCGCGATCGAGGCGCACCTCGGCGAGGTCGCGGCCGCCGGGCGCCCGTTCCCGATGCGACTGTCCGGCACGGGCACCTTCCGCCCCCTGTCGCCGGTGGTGTACGTGCGGGTGGCCGACGGCGCGGAGGCCTGCGCCTGGCTGCAGAAGCAGGTCAGGGACGGCTCAGGGCCCGTCGCCCGCGAGCTGCAGTTCCCGTACCACCCGCATGTCACCGTGGCGCACGGCATCGACGACGCGGCGATGGACCGCGCCTTCGAGGCGCTCTCCGGATACGAGGCCGGGTGGCCCTGCACCGGATTCGCGCTCTACGAACAGGGCGCCGACGGCGTGTGGCGCAAGCTCCGCGAGTTCGTCTTCGGCGGTGCGGTGGTGCCCCCGCAGGCATGCGCGCCGGAGCAGAACACCACACTGCCGGCGCTCTAGGAGCACCGGCTCGCACGGCAGGCACGTACGGCCGGTCCCTCGGACGGCCGTACCGGGCGCCCGGACCGCGGGCCGGCCGTCGCCCTCGTGGAGACGGCCCGGCGCGGAGACTCAGATCGGCAGCCGCCGGAACACCGCTCGTGGTGTGTGCCGCAGTGCCGCCATGACCATCCTGAGCGCCCCCGGCACCCACACCGTCTCCGAACGTCGCCTCAGCCCCAGCTCGATCGCCGCGGCCACCGCCTCCGGAGTGGTCGACAGCGGTACCTCCGGCAGCCCGGCCGTCATCCGGGTCCGGACGAACCCGGGGCGTACGACCATGACGTGGGCGCCCGTCCCGTACAGGGCGTCGCCGAGGCCCTGCGCGAAGGCGTCCAGGCCCGCCTTGCTGGAGCCGTAGATGAAGTTCGAGCGTCGGGCGCGCTCCCCCGCGACCGAGGACAGCACCACCAGGGAGCCGTGCCCCTGCGTCTGCAGCGCCCGCGCGCACACGAGGCCGGACGACACCGCGCCCGTGTAGTTGGTCTGCGCCACCCGCACCGCCGCGACGGGCTCCTTCTCGTCCAGGGCCTGGTCGCCGAGCACCCCGAAGGCCATCAGCACCATGTCGATGTCGCCCTCGGCGAAGACCTTGCCGAGCACGGCCTCGTGGGACTCGGGGTCGAGGGCGTCGAAGGCGACGGTACGGGCGTCCGCGCCGAGGCGGCGCAAACGCTCGGCGGCCTCCTCCAGGGCGGGCGTCGGCCGTCCGGCGAGCCATACCGTCCGGGTCCTCCGGGTGATCAGCCGACGGGCGGTGGCCAGCGCGATCTCGGACGTGCCACCGAGGATCAGCAGGGACTGGGGGATACCGAAGGCGTCCTTCATGACAGCTCCTAGAGACGACTAGAGACGACGGGGCGAAGACGGGCGGCCGGGAAGGGCGCTCTACAGGTCCAGGCGGCGGGACAGGTCCGAGGTGAAGACGCCCCGGGGGTCCAGCTCCTGGCGCAGCGACCGGAACACGCCGAGCCGCGGATACATCGCGGCCAGCAGCTCGGGCCGCAGCCGCGCGTCCTTGGCCAGGTACACGCGGCCTCCGGCGCCCGCCACCTCCTCGTCGAGCTCGTCGAGGAAGGCGCCGAGGCCGGGCAGGTTCGCCGGGATGTCCAGGGCGAGGGTCCAGCCGGGCATCGGGAAGGACAGCCAGCCCGGATCGCCCTCTCCGAAGCGCTTCAGGACGGCGAGGAAGGACGGACAGCGGCGCTCGGAGATGCGCCGCACGATCCGGCGCAGGGTCTCCTCCCGGCCGTGTCCGACGACGAACTGGTACTGGACGAAGCCACCGCGCCCGTAGACGCGGTTCCAGTGCGGCACGCCGTCGAGGGGGTGGAAGAAGGCCGGGATCCGCTGGAGTTCACCCACCCGCGCGCGGGGTGCCTTCCGGTACCAGAGTTCGTTGAAGAGGCCCACCGACGTCCGTCCGAGGAGGCCTTCCGGTACGAAGGCGGGGGCGGCCGGCAACCGCGAGGGACGGAACGCCAGCGGGTGTCTGCGCGCGCGTGCCGGCAGTGAGTCCAGCGGCGCGTGATCGCCGCGGGTGAGGACCGAGCGTCCCATGCGTGACCCGCGGGCGAGAAGATCGATCCAGGCGACCGAGTAGCGGTACCGGTGGTCGGTCGCGGTCAGCCGGGCCATCAGGTCGTCCAGGTCCACCGCGCGCTCGGTGTCGACGGACATCAGGGCGGTCTCCACCGGCTGGAGGCGGACGGTCGCGGTGAGGATCACCCCGGTCAGGCCCATGCCGCCCGCCGTGGCGTCGAAGAGGGGGGTGCCGCGGCCGACCCTCCGGACCTCGCCGTCCGCCGTCAGCAGCTCGAAGGACAGGACGTGACGGGCGAACGAGCCCGACACATGGTGGTTCTTGCCGTGGATGTCCGCACCGATCGCGCCGCCCACGGTCACATAGCGGGTCCCCGGCGTCACCGGCACGAAATGGCCGAGGGGGAGCAGGACCTCCATGAGGTGGTGCAGGGACACCCCCGCGTCGCACCGGACCGTGCCGCCGTCCACGTCGACCGTGTGGATCCGGTCCAGGCCCGTCATGTCGAGCACGGCCCCGCCCGCGTTCTGCGCCGCGTCGCCGTACGCCCGCCCGAGCCCCCGCGCGATCCCTCCCCGCGTCCCGCACTCACGGACGGCCGCCGCGGCCTCCTCGTAGGTGCGCGGGCGGACCAGGCGGGCGGTGGTCGGGGCGGTGCGGCCCCAACCCGTGACGGAGACGGTGTCGGCAGGCATGACCGTGACCGTAGCGCCGCCAAGGGTGCACAACGGGGCAATCTACCCGGCCCCCACGGCTCCTCACCGAAATGGGTGATTAATGGGATGTCGTCCAAGATTGCCGTAATTCTGCGACCGCTCCCTAGAAGAGTGGGATCGCATGGACGACCTTGACGATCGCGACGGCATGGACCGACAGCGTGACGACATGGACCGCCGACTTGATGACCTGGACACACGGATCGACGGAATGGACCGCCGACTGCTGTCCGCACTCCACGCGTACGGAACGGACCCGCGCGTAGCGGCCGTCGCGCGTGCCCTGTCCCGGAGCGGGGAGCACGGGGCGCTGTGGCTCGCCGCGGGGCTCGCGGGGGCGGCCGCCGACCGGGAGCGGCGCGGCGCCTGGCTGCGCGCGACGGCGCTCACCGCCACCGCGCACCTCGCGAGCATGGGCGTGAAGCGCATCGTGCGCCGCCCCCGCCCCGCGCACGTGGCGCCCTTGGTCCGCACGGCAGGGCGGCACTCCTTCCCCAGTTCGCACGCCACCTCCGCGGCTGCCGCGGCGGTCGCCTACGGCGCCCTCGGGGCGTACGTCGTCGTGCCGTTCGCCGCCGCGATGTGCGTCTCACGTCTCGTCGTCGGCGTGCACTACCCCACGGATGTCGCCGCCGGCGCGGCCCTGGGCGCCGCGGCGGCCGGACTGGGCGCCCGCTGGATCGGAGCCGGCCATGGCTGAGCGCACGGCGCTTCTGGAGCGCACCCCGGCCGTCGCCCCGCCGCCGAGGAGCCTGACCGGGCTCCTCGGCGGTCTCGTCAGAACCGCGCGCCCCCGCCAGTGGGTGAAGAACGTGCTCGTGGTGGCCGCCCCGGCCGCCGCGGGCCGGCTCCTGTCGCCACACGCCATCGGCCAACTAGCCCTTGTCTTCGCCCTGTTCACGACCTGCGCCGCCGCCGTGTACCTGATCAACGACGCCCGGGACGCCGTCGCCGACCGTGCCCACCCGGTGAAGCGCCACCGCCCGGTCGCGGTGGGCCAGGTCCCCGTCCCGGTCGCGTACGCCGTCGGAGGCGCCCTCGCGGTCCTCGCCCCCGCCGTCGCGGCCTGGCTCTGCCCACCGGCCGTCTGCGCGCTGCTGACCGCGTACATCGGCATGCAGCTGGCGTACTGCGTCAGCCTGAAGCACGTGCTCGTCGTGGACCTCGTCGTCGTCACGACCGGGTTCCTGATGCGGGCGATGATCGGCGGCCTGGCCCTCGGCATCCCGCTCTCGCGCTGGTTCCTGATCACCACCGGCTTCGGGGCGCTGTTCATGGTCTCGGCGAAGCGTTACTCCGAGGCCGTGCAGATGGCGGGGAACGGGGGCGCCACACGCGCGTTGCTCACCGAGTACACGACCGGCTACCTGCGCTTCGTCTGGCAGCTTGCCGCCGGGGTCTCCGTCCTCGGCTACTGCCTGTGGGCCCTGGAGGAGGGCGGAGTGCCGAGCACCGGGGTGCTGCCGTGGCGCCAGTTGTCCATGGTCGCCTTCATCCTGGCCGTCCTGCGCTACGCCGTCTTCGCCGACCGGGGCACGGCGGGCGAGCCGGAGGACGTGGTCCTGCGGGACCGCGCGCTCGCCCTCATCGGCCTGGTGTGGCTGGCGATGTACGGGCTCGCGGTGGCGAACTGGTGAGCGTCACCGAGGACCGGCCCGGCTCCGGGCCGTCCGGCACACCCGGCGCGCATGCCCCCGGGACCACGGTCGTCCGGTCCCCCGCCTCCGGGACCGTCGCCGTCGGGCCGGACGGGCCGGGTCGGAGAGGCGGACCCGGGGGACCCGCGACCGCCGCCGCCACCACACCGGTGGCGACGAGGGCGGCCGGTGTCCGGGAACGGCTCCTGCGTGAACTCCTCGGGTTCGCCGCCGTCGGCGTCCTCGCCTACGCGGCCGACCTCGGTCTCTTCGTCTGGCTGCGGGGTCCGGTGGGTCTGGATCCGCTGACCGCCAAGGCGCTGTCCTTCCTGGCGGGCTGCTCGGTGGCGTACGCCGGAAACGCGCACGGCACCTACCGGCACGCCCCTGCCCGCGGCCCGCGCCGGTACGTGATCTTCTTCGCGGTCAATGTCGCGGGCGCGCTCGTACAACTGCTGTGCATCGCCGTCAGTCACTACGGACTCGGATTCACCTCACCGCGCGCGGACACCGTGTCCGGTGCGGGAATCGGCATGGCGCTCGCCACTGTCCTGCGTTTTTGGGGTACTCGGTCACTGGTTTTCCGAGGCGAGGGCAGAGACGGATCATGGACTGGCTGAAAAGGATTCCCGGCTTGGGACCCCTGCTCGTGCGCCTGACGGCCACGCACGCGTGGCGGTCGTACGAGCGGCTGGACCGGGTGAAGTGGACGCGGCTCGCCGCCGCGATGACCTTCATCAGCTTCGTGGCGCTGTTCCCGTTGCTGACCGTGGCCGCCGCGATCGGCGCCGCCACGCTGAGCGAGCAGCAGCAGAAGGACCTCCAGGACAAGCTCGCCGAGCAGGTGCCGGGCATCTCCGATCAGCTGGACGTCCACGGCCTCGTCCAGAACGCCGGCACGATCGGGCTCATCGCGGGGGCCCTGCTGCTGTTCACCGGCATCGGCTGGGTCGGCTCGATGCGGGAGTGCCTGCGCGCCGTCTGGGAACTGCCCGACAGCGAGGGGAACCCCTTCCTGCGCAAGCTCAAGGACGGCGGGGTACTCGTCGGACTGGGCGGCGCCGTGCTTCTCACGGTCGCCGTCTCCACGCTCGCGTCCACGGCGATGGGCTGGTCGGCGCGGCATCTGGGCCTCGACGGGAACGGCTGGGGGAGCACGCTGCTCCAGATCGTCGCCTTCGCGGTGGCCGTGCTCGCCGACTTCCTCGTCCTGCTGTACGTCCTCACGCTGCTGCCCGGCGTCGAGCCGCCGCGCCGTCGGCTTCTCGTCGCGGCGCTGATCGGCGCCGTCGGTTTCGAACTGCTCAAGCTGCTGCTCAGCGGCTATATGCGAGGGGTGGCGTCGAAGAGTATGTACGGCGCCTTCGGGGTGCCGATCGCGTTGCTCCTGTGGATCAACTTCACCTCGAAACTGCTCCTGTACTCCGCCGCCTGGACGGCGACACCGAGCGAGGAGCCGGCGGACCCGGGCGAAGGGGCGGACCCGGGCGAAGGAGCGGACCCGGACGAAGGAGTGGACTCGGACGAAGGAGCGGACCCGGGCGAAGGAGTGGACTCGGACGAGCCGGTGGGCGACCCGGCCGAGCCCGCGGGCCCCGACGATGCGGCCGGCCTGCGGGAACCGACCGGCTCCTCCGGGCCGCCCGCATCGGACCGCCGGCGGGATTCGGGGGCTCCGAAGAACGCGAAGGCTCCGGAGCCCCGGGCGGTCAGCGGCGGCGGCGCATCAGGTCCGGCAGCGGCCAGCGGCGGTTGACCAGGAAGACGCCCGCCGCGAGCAGTACGAGAGAGCCGCCCATGATGCCGAGCGCGACGCCGATGCCGCTCGAACCGCCCTTCGCCGCGCCGGTGGAGGCCGCCACCGGCTTCGAGGAGGCCTTGGCGGAGCCGGTCCCGGAGCCGGTGCCGGGGCTCGCCCCGCCCGATGCCTTCGCGCCCGGCTGAGCGGTGGTGTCGACGTCCTTCGGCGGGACCAGTTCGCCGACCGGCTGGACCTTGCCCGCGGCCTGGAACCCCCAGTCGAGGAGCCGCGCGGCCTCCTTGTAGACCTCGTTGTGCTCCTTCTTCTCCGGGTTCATGACGGTGACGAGCAGCACCTTCCCGCCGCGTTCGGCGACACCCGTGAAGGTGGCGCCCGCGTTGGTGGTGTTGCCGTTCTTCACGCCCGCGATGCCCTGGTACGCGGTGACGTCGCTGTCGCCGCTCAGCAGCCGGTTGGTGTTCTGGATCTCGGAGGACCCGCGGGTGGCCGCGCCCTTCTTGCCCTTGGTCGTCACCCCGGGGAATTTCGCCCGCACCGTCGAGCAGTACTCCCGGAAGTCCTTCTTCTGGAGCCCCGAACGGGCGAACAGCGACAGGTCGTACGCCGACGACACCTGGCCCCTGGCGTCGTAGCCGTCCGGGCTCACCACGTTCGTGTCGAGTGCCTGGAGGTCCTCGGCGTGCGCCCGCATGTCCTTGACCGTCTCGGCGACGCCGCCGTTCATCGCGGACAGCACATGCACGGCGTCGTTGCCGGAACGCAGGAAGACACCGAGCCACAGGTCGTGGACGGTGTACGTCTCGTTCTCCTTTATGCCCACCACGCTGGAGCCCGCGCCGATGCCCGCCAGGTCCGAGGGGATCACCTTGTGCCGGGTGGTCCTCGGGAACTTGGGCAGCACCGTGTCGGCGAACAGCATCTTCAGGGTGCTCGCCGGGGGCAGTCGCCAGTGCGCGTTGTGCGCGGCCAGGACGTCACCCGACTCGGCGTCGGCGACGATCCAGGACCGGGCGGTGACGTCCTTGGGCAGGACGGGGGCGCCGCCGCCGAGGTTCACCTGGCTGCCGGGCCGGCCGAGCCGCTCACCGCCGAGGGTCGACATGTTCGCGGGGGGAGTGGCCGAGGGGCTGGGGCTCTCTGTCGGACCCGTGTCGGGGTCGGCATCGGCGAACGCGGGCGCCGTGAGCGAAAGGGTCAGCAACGTGGCGGAAGCGACCAACAGGGATCGCGTGACGGTCTTTTTGGAGGCAGACACGATCGAGAAAGTACAGGGATCATGACGGGAAGTCCCAGCACCCTGCGGTGCCTCGTCGTCCACTCCACCCCGGCGCCGGGTCACGGTCGGCGGCGGCGATACTGAACGCATGAAGCTCAGCCGCCCCGTGTCCTGGTTCCTGCTCGCTTTCGGGGTGTGGAGTTGGGTCATTTGGGTCACTTTCGTCAAAAATCTATGGCAGGACGCCAGCGGGCTCGCGTTCGACGACGCGGGCGATCCGACGGCGTACTTCTGGGTGCATCTGACGCTCGCCGTCGTTTCCTTTGTCTTGGGGACGGTCGTCGGGGTCATCGGGTTGCGCGGCGTACGCGCTTTGCGCCAGACGTCGTAACGGGGGTACGGCGGCATGGTCATCTTGTTCGTGTCGGCGGGTACGGCCGCGCTGGCCGTGCTCGGCGGGCTGCACTGGTACGCGTGGCGCCGCCTGGTGCGCGACACCACGGCCGGCCCCGGAGCGGTCCGCCGGGCGGGCACGGCCGTGTTCGTCGCCGGACCGCTCCTGATGATCGGCGCCGTCGCGAGCGAGCGGGCGGGTGCTCCCTTCTGGCTCCAGCGGACGCTGTCCTGGCCCGGGTTCCTGTGGATGGCGGTGGCGCTGTACCTGGTGCTGGCGCTGCTCGCGGGCGAGGCCCTGCGGCCGGTCCTGCGCCGGGCCGGGGAACGCCGGGCCGCCGCCCGGCGGGACCCCGACGGGGTGACGTCCCCCGCCGTGACCGCCTCCGAGGGGGCGGGGTCGCACGAGGGCGCCCTGCCGCTGCCCGGCGCGGCACCGCCCCGGAACGAATCCGCCGCCGCCGGCCCACCGCCCACGCCCACCGGACCCCCCGCCGCACCGCCCCCGCCGGAAACGTCGGAGCGGCCGGAGCCGGCGGAGGCGCCAGGGCCGACGACACCGGCCGACTCGGCGGCCTCGGCCGGATCGGCGGGGTCGGCGGGCTCGACCGGGGATGCTTCTTCGCCGTCGCGGCGTCTCTTCGTCTCGCGTGTCGTGGGCGGTGCGGCCGCCGCCGTCGCGGTGGGGACCGTCGGCTACGGGACGTACGGCGTACTGCGCGGCCCCACGGTGAAGCGGGTCACCGTGCCGCTCGCCCGACTGCCCCGGTCCGCCCACGGTTTCCGGATCGCCGTCGTGAGCGACATCCACCTCGGGCCGGTGCTCGGGCGCGGATTCGCCCAGAAGGTCGTCGACACGATCAACTCCACGCAGCCCGATCTGATCGCCGTCGTCGGTGACCTGGTCGACGGCAGCGTGAAGAACCTCGGTCCCGCCGCCGCGCCGCTCGCCCAACTGCGGGCCCGGCACGGGTCCTACTTCGTGACCGGGAACCACGAGTACTTCTCCGGAGCCGAGCAGTGGATCCGGGAGGTGCGGGAGCTCGGGATCCATCCCCTGGAGAACGCGCGCACCGAGCTGGCCGGTTTCGACCTGGCCGGAGTGAACGACCTCCAGGGCGAGAGCGAGGGACAGGGGCCCGACTTCGGCAAGGCGCTCGGGGGCCGGGACAGGACACGGGCCTGTGTACTGCTCGCACATCAACCCGTGCAGATCCATGAGGCAGTACGCCACGGTGTCGACCTCCAACTGTCCGGACACACCCATGGCGGTCAGCTTTGGCCGGGAAACTTCGTCGCGGCCGCGACCAACCCGACACTCGCGGGCCTGGAGCGCTACGGCGACACGCAGTTGTACGTCTCCCGGGGCGCGGGCGCCTGGGGGCCACCGACCAGGGTCGGCGCGCCCTCGGACATCACGGTCGTCGAACTGGCCTCGCGCCAAGCCTGAGAATCCGCTGTGGAACGGACCCGAAATGATCGTTTTCTCCGGCCCGGCGCACTCTTCCCCATTCCCTTCCCCGGCTGAAACTCCTGTGGTTAGGTGATCCGCGTCACCAGGGGAGTGACCTGTGGTGGGCCTGGGGAGGGCACCCGATGCGATCGGTTCGCTTATGGATTCCGGCGGCACTGCTCGTCCTGGTGGGCGTGGGTGTGGCCGGCCGGCAGATGATGCCGGAGAAGGGGAACAGCGACCGCACGATCACGGTGGGCACGACGGACGCCGTCACGTCGCTCGACCCCGCGGGAGCCTACGACGCCGGATCGTGGGCGTTGTTCAGCAATGTCTTCCAGTCGCTGCTCACCTTCGAGCCCGGCGCCGCCAAACCCGTTCCGGACGCCGCCAAGAGCTGCGCGTTCACCGGCACGGGGTTGCGCACGTATCGCTGCACGCTCCGCGACGACCTGACGTTCGCGAGCGGGCGCACGATGACCGCCGAGGACGTGAAGTTCTCCTTCGACCGCGTCAGGACGATCGCCGACGAGGTCGGGCCCGCCTCGCTCTTCTCCACCCTGGGCAGCGTGGACGCGAGCGGGCGGACCGTCACCTTCCACCTGTCCTCGGCCGACGCGACCTTCCCGTTCAAAGTGGCGACCGGCGCCGGGTCGATCGTCGACAGCACCCTCTATCCCAAGCACAGCCTGCGTACCGGCACCGACGTCGACGGCACCGGGCCGTACGTCCTGAAGGCGTACACGAAGAACGAGCGGGCCGTCCTCGCGCCCAACTCCCGCTACAAGGGCGCCATCGGTGACCTCGGCAGGCCCGTGGCGCTTCGCTACTACGCCAACTCGCAGACGCTGGAAGTGGCCCGTAAGGCGAAGGAACTGGACGTAGCGGCCCGTCAGTTGCCGCCCGCCGTGCTCGCCGCGCTCTCGCCGAGCGACCCCGCGCAGCGCGTCACCGAGGCCGACAGTGCCGAGACCCGCAACCTCGTCCTCAATGTGCGGGCGCGTTCGCCCCTGCACGACCGGCGGGTACGGCAGGCCGTCGCGTCGCTGATCGACCGCGACAAGCTCGTCGACCGGACGTACAAGGGGACCACCGAGGCGCTGTACGGGCTGATCCCTGCGGGGATCAACGGGCATTCGACGTCGTTCTTCGACCACTACCCGAACCCGGACGCCAAGAAGGCGCGGGCCCTGCTGACCGAGGCCGGGGTCCCGCTGCCCGTGCGTTTCACCTACGGGTACGCGGAGGGCCGGGGCGCCGCCGGCGAGGAGGCCGCCGAGCTGAAGCGGCAACTGGAGGCGGACGGACTGTTCAAGGTGACGACCGAGGGCTTCGAGTGGACCGAGTTCCAGAAGCGGTACGCGGAGGGCGGGCTGGACGCCTGGGCGGTCGGCTGGGTCGCCGACTACCCCGACGCGGACACGTTCGGCGCGCCGCTCGTCGGCACCGGCAACAGCATGAAGAACGGCTACAGCAGCCCGGATGTCGACCGGCAGATCCGGGAGACCCAGCAGGACGAGGACCGCAGCCGTACGGCGGACGCCTTCCGGCGGCTCCAGGAAACCGTCGCGCGGGATGTTCCGCTGATTCCCCTGTGGCAGCGCAAGGACTACGTCGTCAGCACCGAGGACGTCAGCGGCGGCCAGTACCTGTCCGACGGGACCGGTGTCTTCCGCCTCTGGCGGCTGAACTGGCTGTGACGTCGGCCGACAGCAACCGACAACTGCCTTGATACACAAGCCCGTTGCCCGTTGCCCGTTGCCCGTTGCCCATTACGTGTTACGCGTGAGTTCTTGAGGCGGGGCGACGGCCGCGGGCGGCGGTGACGGCTCTCGCCGTGACCGCCGCCCGCGGACGAGCTGCCGGTTCCCTACGGGTGCGGAGTGGATCCGTACGCCGTCAGGAAGCGGTCGCGGAACGCGCTCATCTTCCACACCGGCGTGCTGTGCTGGGGCTGAAGGCCGTCGGCCCAGCCCCAGTCGGCGATCCTGTCGAGCACCTTCGGGTCCTTGGCGACGATGGAGACGGGCACGTCGCGACTGGCGTGGTCGCCGCTGACCCGGGCGATCGGCTGGTGGTCGCCGAGGTAGATCAGCACGGTGTTCTTGTTGCCGTACTTCACGAGGAAGTCGATCAGGCTCGTCACCGAGTACTGGATCGACTTGCCGTACTCCACCTTCGACTTCTGCGAGCTGGTGATGATGTCACCGGGCTTCTTGCCGGCCTTCTGGATGGCGTCGTAGATCGATCCGTCGCCGACCTGGTCCTGGGGGACGGTCTTGGGGATCGGCGCCCAGGGCTGGTGGCTGGAGGTCAGGATGATCGTCGACATCAGCGGCTTGTCGTGCTTCTTGCTGTGCACCAGGCGCTCGTACGCGGTCAGGGCGTACTGGTCGGGCATGGTCGACCAGCTGAACTTCGGTCCCTTGTAACCGAGATGGTGGGCGTCGTAGAGCTTGTCGATGCCGTAGAACTTCTGCTCGGGCCAGGCCTTCTGGATGCCCGGCATGACGCCGACGGTGTCGTAGTCACCGGTCTTCTTGAAGGCGCCGGGCAGGGTCAGGTGGTCGCCCGCGGTCACGGTGCGGTACCGCTGCTGGTTGCTGATCCACAGGCCCGACATGAACGTCGAGTGGCCGAGCCAGCTACTGCCGCCGTACGTCGCCGAGGTGAGCCAGCCGCTCTTCGCCGCGAAACCGGCCTGGGTCAGCTTCTTGTTCTCCGCGGTGAGCGTCGCGTCGACGCCCGGTGCCATGACCGGGTCCTCGATGGCGCTGCGGCCGTAGCTCTCGATGAACGTGATGATCATGTCCTTGCCGCGCAGATCGGTGAGCAGCTGATCCGGCGGTGTGTTCGCGAAGTTGTCCTTCTTGGAGATCTTGGCGAACTCGGCCTCGTCCCGCAGTGTCTGCCGTACCGCCGCCGCCCGGTTCTGGACGACCAGCGCGACGTGCTCGGAGGCGACGGGCACCCCGGTGTACTGCACGCCCAGCGCCGCGCAGGTGACCCAGGCGATGGCCAGGACCAGCGTCGTGCGGGTCGCCGTCTCGGTGTTCCGCGCCACCAGGTTGCCCAGGCGGACGACCGACAGCGTCATGAGGGCCAGTACGGCGATCACGAGCGTCACGACCAGGGCCGCGATGCCGAGCGCGCCGTCCTTGCCGAACGTGTCCTGGAGGTAGGACTGCGCGTCGCTGAAGAGCGACCAGTCGAGGACGACGTTGAAGCCCCGTCCGAGGTATTCGTTGAAGCCGATGTCCAGGAGGTTCAGGACGGTCAGGACGCCCAGACCGAGCCCGGCGGTCACCGTCACGGCGATCCGCGGCCTGCGGGGCAGGACGATCAGCAGCGCGGCACCGAAGATCGCCTCCACCGGGAGGCGCAGGAACTCGGCCGTCTGGAACTTGTCCGCCTTGCTCGGCATGAGCAGCGCGAACAGGACGAGGGCGGCCGCGACGAGGGTCGTGGTCCACGCGAGGGTGCGGGCGGCCACGGGGTAGCGGCCGCGCCAGCCGCCGCGCACGGGCGGCTCGCCTCCCGGAGGCTCCTCCCCGTCGCCGCCACCGCCGCCGTCACCGGCCCCGCTCCCGTCCCCGACGGCCGGGTCGGGGCCGTCGGCGCCGTCCTCCGCCGACTCCTCCGACGGCGCGGAGACGTCGTCACCGCCGACCTCGACGGCCTCCGCCGTCCCGGTCCCGGTCTCCGTCTCGCTCACGACCGCTGCGGCGGGGCCGTCGGCGGGGGCATCGGCCTCGACCGGACCCGCCGTCTCGGCGAGGGTGGCGTCGGCGTCGGCGTCGGTCTCGGCGTCGCTGTCCGTGTCCGTGCCGGTGTCCGTGCCGGTCTCGGGAGGGGGTGTCTCCTCGGCGGAGGTGGCTTCGGGCGGAGATCCGGCCGGGGTCTCGGGGGTGATCGAGGTGGCCCCCTCGGCCGGCGCGGCCTGGGCCGTCGTGCCGGCCGGGGGTATCTCGGGGGCCGCCCCGGCCGCTGCCTCCCCCTCGCCCGAGGCGGCGGCGTCCTCATCCGCGTCCGGCGCGTCGGGACCCGGGGCCGCGTCCGTGGGCGGCTCCGGTGCCGGCTCGTCGCGCGGAGGCGTCTCGTCCGTGTTCGGCAGCTGTCGAGAGCTCGTTTTGAACGACAACCCGGCGGTCCTTCCGTGCGATGCGCGGTGGTGGCGTGGCGGACCGATCGGCTGAGACCGATTCGCTCTCATCGTGGTGTACGGGGCCGCGGCGGCCGGTGTTCAACCGCCTCGGTCAGCTTCTGCCCAAGTCCGTTCCCGCAGGTCACGGCGACGTGAAGGGGCAGGTTCCAGACCACGCGAACGACCTGCGAGCGTCACCGGCCCCACGTCGTCGCCGTCACCCCACGAGGGCCAGACCCTCGCCGCACCGGCGTCGGCGGTCTCACCGCACCGGGGGTCGGCGGACTCGCCACCAGCGTGTCCGTGGCCCCACCCGCGTACCAGACCTCCTCACCGCCGAGAGTGGCCGTCCAGGTCGGGACGGCCGCCCACAGCCGTGCGCGGCCTCATCGCGTCGGCAGCGTCACCGTCGCCGTCAGGCCCTCGCCGGGTGCCGTCCGCACCGCGACGGTCCCTCCGTGCGCCCGCACCACGCCCTGCACGATCGCCAGCCCGAGCCCGCTGCCCGCGCCGCCGCCCGCGCGGAAGAAGCGGTCGAAGATACGCGCCGCGTCCTCTTCCGGGAGCCCGGGTCCCTTGTCCGCGACACACAGCCGTACGGCACCGTCGGCGCGCTCCAGACCGAGCCGCACCGGCACGTCGTCGCGTGTGTGGGTGCGTACGTTGCCCACGAGATTGCCCAGTACCTGCCGCAGCCCGGACTCGTCGGCCTGAACGAGCAGGGTGCCTTCGGCGTCCACGGTCACCGGGCGGCCGGGCTGCTGGGCGCGCAGGTCCTCGGCCGCGTCCCGCACCAGCCGGCTCAGGTCGACGTTCCTGAAGCGGAGTTCGGGACGCTGGTCGAGACGCGCCAGGGTCAGCAGCTCGTCGACGAGCCGGCCCATGCGGTCGGCCTCCGCGTTCATCCGGTCCCAGGCCCGCTTGCGCTCGACGGGGTCGGTCAGCATCCCCTTCTCGTACAACTGGAGGTAGCCGCGTATCGCCGCCAGCGGTGTGCGCAGCTCGTGCGAGGCGTCGCCGACGAACCGGCGCAACTGGGCGGCGCTGTCCTCCCGTGTCCGGTAGGCCGATTCGACCTGGTGCAGCATGGAGTTGAGCGCGAGCCGCAGTTGCTCGACCTCCTGCGTCGGATGATGGCTGGAGGGCACACGCCGGGTCAGATCCCCCTCCGCGATGGCGGACGAGGTCTCCACCATGGCCTCCAGCGGCAGCATCCGGCGCCGCACACTGAACATCGTCAGGCACGCGAGCAGCGCCAACAGCAGCGTTCCCACGGCCAGATCGAGCTTGAGCGCCTTCGCGACGCCCTTGTTCAGTCCGTCGGTCGAGGTCGCGAACAGGACGTACGTCCCGTCGGCGAGCCGTGCCCCGGTCGCCCGGTACGCGGCGCCGCGCACGGTGATGTCGCGCGGGTCGTCGGCGCGGGCGAGCGCTCCCGGATCGTCCACGGCGGCGGCGAACGCGCGCTGGGTGTCCGTGGGTTGGAAGCCGGCCACCTCGACGGCCTCGCCCCGCCGGTCGACGGCCGCGAAGATCGAGTCCGGCTTCGGCGACTCGTCCACCGCGGGCCCGATCCGGTCGCGTACGAACGCGAGGGCGCTCAGCGAGTCGATCTGGCTCATGGTGAGCTGCGAAACGCCCAGTGACTCCCGGGTCTTGGCGAGCTGCGCGTCCACCTGGTCGAGCAGGTAGTGGCGCATGCCCATCAGACTCACGGCGGTCGCCACCACGATGCCGAGGGCCAGCAGTCCGACGTTCGCGAGGGTCAGTTTGCCGCGCAGCGAGTGGATGCCGTGCCGGTAGCGCGGGGGTCGGCAGCCGGGCCGGACGGGCAGGTTCACGCGAGTCCGTATCCGACGCCCCGGCGGGTCTGGATCACCGGCGGTCCCAGCGGTTCGAGCTTGCGCCGCAGATAGCTGATGTACGTCTCGACGACGGTCGACTCGGCGGAGTGCTCGTACTGCCATACGTGGCGCAGGAGTTGCTCCTTGGGCACGATCCGCCCGCCGTTGCGGACGAGGAACCGCAGCAGGGCGTACTCCGTGGGGGTGAGCTCGACCGTGGTGCCCGCGCGGTGGACGCGGTACGTCGTCTCGTCCAGCTCCAGATCGCCGTAACGCAGGGGCGGGCGCTGCGGCAGGACGTCGTCGGGCCGCGTACGGCGAAGGACCGCGGTGATCCGGGCGACGACCTCGTCGATGTTGAACGGCTTGGTGATGTAGTCGTCGCCGAAGCCGAGCGCGCCGACGATCTCGGCGGGCGAGTCCCGCGCGGTGAGGAAGACGACGGCCAGGTCGGGCTGCCGGAGCCGCAGTTCACGCCCGAGTGCGCGGCCGTCGCCGTCCGGGAGCATCACGTCGAGCAGTGCCGCGTCGGGGCGGGTGCGCTCGGCGAGGGCGAGCGCCTCGCGGACGGTGCCGGCGGCCATCACCTCGAACTGGTGGTAGCGCAGCGCGATGGTGAGGACGTCCGCGATGCTCGGCTCGTCCTCGACGACGAGGACGGTGGCTCCCTCGTGAGCGGTCATGCCCCCAGTATCGGCGGGGCCACCGACAGCGGGAGCCGTTCGCCCCTTGGAGTTCCTTGAGAGTCATGGGCGGGTCATGTCCACCCGCGCGCGTCGCCGCCAATCCTGGTGCCCAGGACCTGGGGGACCGACCGACTAAGGAGCGTTGAACGTGGCGGTATTGGCACGGTGGTGCTATCGGCACCGGCTGGTGGTCCTGTTGCTGTGGGTGGGCGCGCTGTTCGGTCTCGGCTTCGCGGCGACCACCGCGGGCACGGACTACGCGAACGTGTTCTCCCTTCCGAACACGGACTCCAAGCGTGCGTACGACCAGATGGAGAAGGCCTTCCCGAACAGCGCGGGGGACACCGACACGGTGGTGTGGAAGGTCGACGCGGGCACGGTCAGGGACGCCTCCGTGCGCTCCCGGATCCAGCCCGTGCTGGACGAGATCGCCGCAATGAAGGGCGTGGGCCAGGTCGCGGGGCCGTACCAGGGAGAGCGGGGCGCCGCTCAGATCAGCCGGAACGGCAGGATCGCGTACGCCCAGATCACCTTCGCCGAGCAGGCGAACGCCGTACCCAAGGACCTGGTGCAGAAGGTCGTCGACACCGCGCAGGGTGCCGAACGCTCCGGACTTCAGGTCGAGTTGGGCGGCCAGGCGATCCAGCGGGTGCAGGAACCGCCCACCGGGCTCGCCGAGATGGTCGGCATCCTGGCCGCGGCCGTCGTCCTCTTCCTCGCCTTCGGTTCGCTGTTCGCCATGCTGCTGCCGATCGGCATCGCGATCTTCGGGGTCGGTACGGGGCTGTTCTCCACGCAGTTGCTCAGCCACAGCACGGCCATCCCGGACCTGGCCCCGCTGCTGGCCACCCTGATCGGCCTCGGTGTCGGCATCGACTACGCGCTGTTCATCGTCACCCGGCACCGGCGCGGCATCCTGCGCGGCCTGGCACCGGAGGAGTCGGCGGTCGTCGCCCTCAACACCTCGGGCCGGGCGGTGCTGTTCGCGGGCGGCACGGTGTGCATCGCGCTCGCGGGCATGCTGGTGACGAACCTGCGCTTCCTGGACGGCGTGGTCATCGGCACCTCCCTCACCGTGGTGTTCAGCGTGCTCGCGGCCACCACCCTGCTGCCGGCGCTCCTCGGAGTTCTCGGCACCCGGGTGCTCAGCCGCCGCCAGCGGCGCAAACTGGCCCAACAGGGGCCCGAACCCGAGCGCGCGAGCGGGGCCGCGGCACGCTGGTCGATGAACGTGCAGCGCCGCCCCCGGACGATCGCCGCGCTCGCGCTGGTCGTGATGGCGATCCTCGCGATCCCGGTCCTGTCGCTGCACCTCGGCGCCACCGACCAGGGCAACGACGACGCCACGACGACGACCAGGAAGGCCTACGACCTGCTCGCCGAGGGCTTCGGCCCCGGCTTCAACGGCCCCCTGCAGGTGGTCGTGACCGGAGGTGACACGGGCACCCTGGTGAAGAACATCGGCGGTACGTCCGGAGTCGCCGCGGTCGCCGCGCTGCCGCCCGCGAACGGGGTGACGGTGATCCAGGTGGTGCCGACGACGTCACCGCAGTCGACGAAGACCGACCAGCTCATCGACACCCTGCGGGACCGGGTGATCCCGGACGCCGGGGTGACGGCCCATGTCGGTGGTGTCACCGCCGTGTCGAAGGACTTCGCCACCATCACCGGCGACCGGCTGCCCTACTTCGTCGCCACGATCATCGGCCTCGGTTTCCTGCTCCTGCTGATCGCCTTCCGCTCCCTGGTGGTCCCGCTGACGGCCGCCCTGATGAACCTGATCGCCGCCGCCGCGTCCTTCGGCGTCCTCGTCGCGATCTTCCAGTGGGGCTGGGGGCTGAGTCTGCTGGGCCTCGGCAAGGAGGGTCCGATCAACGCCTTCCTGCCCGTCATCATGCTCTCGCTCCTCTTCGGCCTCTCCATGGACTACCAGGTGTTCCTGGTGAGCCGGATGCACGAGGAATGGGTGCACACGAAGGACAACGCGCGCGCGGTGCGGGTCGGTCTGGCCGAGACCGGCCGGGTCATCAACTCCGCCGCACTGATCATGGTGTGCGTCTTCCTCGCCTTCGTCCTGAGCGGTGACTCGGGCGCGGCGATGGCGGGTGTCGGCCTCGCGGCCGCGGTCGCCCTGGACGCCTTCATCCTCCGTACGGCCCTGGTCCCCGCCGCGATGCACCTGCTCGGCGACTCCAACTGGTGGCTGCCCGCCGGCCTGGACAAGCGGCTGCCGCACCTGGCGGTGGAGCCGGCCGAGGCACCCTCCGAGAGCGCGGCTCCCGTCGCGGGCGGCGCGTCGGTCGTCCACGGCTTCGTCCGCGACGCGGAGGGCGGGCCTGTCGACGGAGCCGTCCTCACCCTGCTGACCAAGGGCGGGCGTGAGCTGGACCGGGTGACCTCGCTGGCCGACGGCTCGTACATCGTCTCGGTGCCCGCGCCGGGGACGTATCTGCTGTCGGCGACGGCCCGTTCGTACGGGGCCAGGGCACGGCACGTGGTCGTCACGGACGAACCGCTGGTCCACGACGTGGAGCTGGCGGAGGGCGAGGTGGACGCCGACGCGGTCAACTGAGGCCGCCGGAAACGGCCTTCGGATGATGTGAGGGGCGCCCGGCCCTACGGGGCGCCCCTCACCCCTCACTCACTCGTCCTTCTTCCCGGCCGGGTCGGGGAGCGCCTTCGTCATGCCCGGCAGGAAGTCCGTGAACAGCTCGTGCACCTCGTGGACGAGGGGCCGCAGAAGCCGGAAACGGGAGAGCTGGACGCCGCGAGTGGTGAGGCGTGCGCCGCGCTCGGCGAGCCGGTAGCTGCGCTCGCGGTTCTCGGTCCGGTCGAAGACCCAGTACAGGACGAGGCCCATCTGGGAGAGCCACATCAGCTCGGGCAGCACCTCGCGCAGTTCCTCCGGCACTTTGGTCTTCGCCCCGGCCAGCACCTCCTTGTGGACACTGATGGCCTCCAGGCGCGCGTGCTCCGACTCGGGGGAGAAGGGGCTGAGCGGACTGTCCGGGTCGGCGGCGTTCTTGAAGAACTGCACGGCGAACTCGTGGTACGGCGTGGCGATGTCCAGCCACACCCGCAGCACGCCGCCCAGCCGGGCCTCCAGGTCCGTCTCGCGGTCCAGCACGTCCCGGACCGCCTCCCGGTGTTCGGCGGCGATCCGGTCGTAGAAGCCCTGGATCAGGTGCTCCTTGCCGGCGAAGTAGTAGTACGCGTTCCCGACGGAGACCCCGGCCTCCTGGGCGATGGCCCGCATCGTCGTCTTGTCGTAACCCCGCTCCTGGAAGAGCCGCATCGCGGTCTCCAGGATCAGGGCCCGGGTCTGCTCGCTCTTGGCCGGGCTCTTCGCCGCCCCCTTGCCGACGGACGCCGAGGGCCGGGAGGCCGTCGCGGACTCGGAGGACTCGGAGGACTCGGACGACTCGGACGACTCGGGGGACTCGGACGGCTCGGAGGACTTGGAGGGCCCGGCGGACCCGATGGGGCCGGGGCTGTCTGTCGGTGCTGGCACGGGACGAGCCTAACGAGTGGGAACGGTCGGACACTCGCCGCTGCCGCAGCCGGGGGGCGCGTAGGTCCATCCCGCTGTCGGGTCGTAGCTCCAGCCGTCGCCCCGGTGGTAGACGCCGCCGCCCCACCGCTGGGGGGCCCGCGTCTCGCGCCACTTGGCGGCGGCGAGGGTCGCGCCCCTGGCCAGCTTGGCCCCCGCGGGCGTGCTGAGGCGGTGGGCGAGCGCCCGGTACTCGCGCAGTGCCCACAGGGTGACGACCCAGGCGGCTGCTCCCTGGTACACCTGCCCGGCGTCGCCCACCACGGTGATCTCGCCCAGGGTGGCGCGGTGATCGAGCCGCGGGAAACGCCGGGCGGCCTCCTCGGAGCCCGCCGGCACGAAGCGGAGCGGGACGAGTTGCGCCTGCCGGACGAGCCACTGCTTCAGGAAGGCGCACAGCGAGCAGCGCGCGTCGTAGAGGACGGTGAGCCCGAGGACCGGGACGCCCGCGGCGCCCCGGTCAAGGGTGGCTGGGGCGCCTGCCACCGCTCTCACACCCCGGCCGCGGGAGCGGCCCAGTCCGTCGGCCGCACCGGCGGTACCTGCTCCCGCTCCATGGCACCCCGCCGCCGGATCCTGTTGAGCACGTAGACGTTCCCCAGGTGCATGACGCCGAGCACCAGGAGGACGACACCCAGCTTGGTCGAGAGGGCTTCGAAGATCTCGCGGGCGTTGGAGATCTCGTCGCTCTGGTGCAGATAGAGCGCGACGAAGCCCAGGTTGACCAGGTAGAAGCCCACCACCAGCAGATGGTTGACGGCGTCGGCGAGCTGCTCGTTGCCGCGCAGTACGTCCGACAGGAAGATCCGCCCGTTGTGGCTCAGCGTGCGTGCCACCCAGACGGTCAGCGCGATGCTGACCAGCAGGTAGATGACGTACGCGACGACCGTGAGGTCCATGTCCCCACCCCTTCTTGAACGCGTTCAAAACGCTGTACAGGGTGAATGTAGACCTGCTTTTGAACATGTTCAAGTCGGATCCCGCGAGGGTGCCTGTCGTGCGCCTCACACGCTCGGTCCGCGATCGCCTCCGGGCCGGGCGGGGCGGACGGCCGGGTCTACCGCCTGGCCCCGCGGGCCAGTTCGGGCCGCTTGGTGTAGTCGGTCAGGCCGATGACGTTGCCCCAGGGGTCCGCGATCTCGACGGTCCAGCCGGTGGCGCCGGAGAAGGGCTCGTCGAGGGGCGCGATCCCCGCGGCGGTCAGCGAGCGGGCCGCGGCGCGGGCGTCCGGCACCTCCAGCCACAGCCGCGGCGACGCCCACGGCGGCGGCCGGTGACTCAACTCCTCGTCCAGTCGCAGCAGTACGCCCGGCGTCTCCTTGCCCACCTTCAGCAGCGCGATCCCGGCCTCGTCGAGCCGGAAGGCCGGCGGGAACCCGGCGCGCTCGTAGAAGCTCACGGCCTCGCCGAGATTCCCCACGGGCAGCAGTACGTTGTCGAGTCCGAGCAGCTCGTATGACACGTCGTCTGACATGCCATCAGATTAGGCACCGGCCCGGACGGTCGATGCGGGCCGGACCGCGGGCCGAACATGTGATCACCCGTTGAGGCGAAGCGGCTCCGCCTCGGCGTTCCGGGCCCGGTGACCGATTGTCAGTGGTGGCTCGTAGTGTCGTCGGCATGGGAATGGTGACGTTCGTCGACGAGACGACCAGTGGGGGCCGGGGTGCGGCCTGGGGGCTAGAGATCGCCGAGGAGCGGCTCGCGGTACGCGAGTTGATCCGGCGGCGGGTCTTCCAGGAGGTCGCCGAGCACAACGCCCGCATGCCGGAGGTCTTCCAGGGGCTCGTGCAGCCCGAGGGCACAGAGCGGGTGCTGAACGGCTACGCGCTGCGCACACCCCGCCGGATAGACCCCGAGACCCAGAGCGAGCTGGCGCTCAGGGCCTTCGCGGCGAACGGCTTCCTGGTGCTCGTGGGGGAGCGCCAGGTGACCGACCCCGACGAGGAGATCGAGCTGGTCCTGGGCACCGAGGTCACCTTCCTCAAGCTCGTCGCACTGGTAGGGGGATGACGATGGTCGACACCAAGACGCATCTGGGGTGGATCCGCTCGCAGGCGGCCGACGGCAACATGGGCGGGCTCACCACCGACCTCCTCAGAGCCGCACTGGTCAACACGGGCCAATGGGGCGGCGGCTGGGACGAGATCCTCGACCTGCTGAGCGCGCTCCCCGCCGACCAGCGGGAAAGGCTGGCAGGCGCCCTGGCGGAGGGCTATCACACGGTCGGCGGCAGATCGGAGCCCCGCAACCACGTGCTCACCCTGCTCGCCGCCATCTCCCACGGCCTGACGGAGTACCCGCTCGCCGACGAGCGGGCGACGCAACTGGAGGAACTCGGCAGGCAGAACACCGTCTGGTACGCCACGCGGATGGACGTCCTGGTCGAGGCCGAACTGGCGGCCGGCCGCACACCGGACCCGGCCGTGGTCGCGGTCTTCCGCCGTACGGGCATGGACACCTACCGCCGCGAGTCCGTCGCCGCCCTGATGAAGAAGCTCACGGAGCCCGTGCTCAACGTCGGTGAGGAATGGGCCGACCAGGCCATGAGGGACGCCTCCGCCCCCGACTGGCAGGCCCTGCTCGTCCATCTGACGACGGCCACCGCCTCCAAGCCCTCCGCCAAGTGGGACCGGCAGGCCCACGCCCTCGTCGAAGCCCTGGGCGCCGACCGGGTCCGCACCGCCGCCCTGTCCTGGCTCGCCCTCGTCGGCCGCCCGCGCACCCACCCGCTGGAGCCCAGTCCGTACGAGGCGGACATCAACAGCACCTTCGACCCGTACAACGCCAACGCCCTGCGCGGCCTCGCCTGGCTGGTCTCCGTGCTGCCGCCCCACCCCGACACCGCCCGGGCCCTCGGCGCACTCGTCGAGACGTCCCTCAAGAAGGTCAGCGGGCTGGGCCCGCGCAATCCGAAGGTCGCCAACGCCGGTGTGATCGCGCTCTCCCGCATCGACGGGGAGGCCGCCCTGGCCGAACTGGCCCGGCTGGCCACCCGGGTGACGTACAAGGCCACCGCCAAGCTCGTCGACGGATTCCTCGGGGAGAAGGCCACCGCCCTCGGTCTGACCCGGGAGGAGATCGAGGAACTGGCCGTCCCGGCCTACGGGCTCGCCGAAGTCGGGCAGGCGCGTCACGAACTCGGTGAGACCACCGCGCTTCTCGGCATCCAGGGCTCACGCGCCGTGCTGACCTGGCACAACGCGGCCGGCAAGGCCGTCAAGAGCGTGCCCGCCGCCGTGCGGCGCGACCACGCCGAAGAGCTCAAGGAGCTGAAGGCGGCCGTCAAGGACATCGACAAGATGCTGTCGGCGCAGATCGAGCGGCTGGACCGGCAGTTCCTCGCCCGGCGCACCTGGGCGTACGGCACCTGGCGCGAGCGCTACCTCGACCACCCGCTCGTCGGCACCCTCGCCCGCCGACTGCTGTGGACGGTCGACGGCACCCCCGTCGGGTTCGCGAACGGCGAGCTGTCCACCCTCACCGACGACCCGGTGAAGGAAGGCCGGGAGGTCGCCCTTTGGCACCCGGCCGGCCGTGAGCCCGCCGAGGTCGTCGCCTGGCGGGAGTGGCTGGAGCGGCACGAGATCACCCAGCCCTTCAAACAGGCCCACCGCGAGGTGTACCTCCTCACCGACGCCGAGCGCGCGACGGGCACGTACTCGAACCGCTTCGCCGCCCACGTCGTGCGCCAGCACCAGTTCAACTCCCTCGCCGCCGTCAGAGGCTGGCGCAACAAGCTCCGCCTCTGCGTCGACGACGAGGCGCCCCCGGCCAGCCGGGAACTGCCGCAGTGGGGCCTGCGCGCCGAGTACTGGATCACCGGCGACGGCGAGTACGGCGACGACACCACCGAGTCCGGCAGCTATCTGCGGCTGCGCACCGACCAGGTGCGCTTCTACCCGCTCGACGCCCCCGAGAACTCGGCGCACTGCTCCGGCGGCGAGTACCGCATGTGGCTGCGCGACGGCCAGGACCGGGTGGAGCCGCTGCCCCTCACCGAGATCCCGCCGCTGGTCCTGTCCGAAGTCCTGCGCGACGTAGACCTGTTCGTCGGTGTCTCCAGCGTCGGCAACGACCCGACCTGGCAGGACGGCGGCCCCGGCGGCCGCTTCCAGGAGTACTGGACGTCCTACGGCTTCGGCGATCTGACCGAGACCGCGCAGACCCGCCGCGCCCTCCTGGACCGCCTGGTCCCCCGGCTGGCGATAGCCGACCGCTGCACGCTGGAGGGCCGCTTCCTGCACGTGAAGGGCGACCGCCACACGTACAAGATCCATCTGGGCTCGGGCAACATCCTGATGAGCCCGAACGACCAGTACCTGTGCATCGTCCCGAAGTCCGCCGCGGGAGGGCTCCAGGCCGGCTATCTCCCCTTCGAGGGCGACCGGATGCTCGCGGTCGTCCTCAGCAAGGCGATGCTGCTGGCCGACGACCTGCGCATCACGGACCCGACGATCCTGAGCCAGTTGTGACCGGTCCCGCCCCCGGCCCGGTCCGCCGGCGTGCGGGGGCGGGCTGTCCGCCGCCTGCCGGGGATCAGGACACCGCGGAGACCGGCTTGTCCGGACCCCGTAGCAGGGACGCCCCGAGCGGGGTGAGCGTGTGCAGGACGCTCGCGCCGTACCGGAGGCCGCTGATGAGGCCCGCGTCCCGCAGGGCCGAGATGTGCTGGCTCACCGTGGGTGCCGACACTCCTGCCAGCCGGGCCAGTTCGCCCGTGTTCGCGCCCAGCGCGGTTCCCCGCAGCACCTGTGCCCGGGTCCGGCCGAGCAGCACGCCGAGCGGGCGGTCGACGGCGACCGGACGCGCCTCCCGGAGCACGGGATGGACCAGCACGGGTGGCAGCGTCGAGTCGGCCAGCGAGACCGGAGGGCGCCAGCAGAAGTACGACGGCACAAGGGGCAGCCCCCGCCCGTCGAGCACGAGGTCGCGTTCCTCCGGCGGGTAGTGCACATGGAGCACCGGTGGATCCCAGCGCATCTGCGGCCCCAGCCCGTCGAGCAGTCCGTCCGCTCCGTCGGCCAACAGGGCCCGTCCCCGGACCGAACGGTCCGCTTCCACCCGGGCCGGCGTCCGCTCCCGGTAGGGCGCCAGGACGACCTCGTGGTACCGCCGCAGGGCGTCCGCCAGTTCCTGACGCGTCTCGCGTTCCACGAGCCGCGGTGCCCACGACGGCGCCCTGAACGCCATGAAGCGCTTCACCTCCTGGCGCACCCGGTCGGTGGGGGTGTCCACCAGTGCCGCGAGCCCGGCCGCGAGCCCCTGAGCGCCCCGGGTCGGAGTCAGGAAGTCGGGGAAGTACGCCGATCTCGGGAAGACCGGCAGCAGAAGGTGCCGCAGGACTCCCTCAAGTCCGTGGTCGGCCAGCCGCGCGCGGGTCGTCCGGCCTCGGTGAAATGGATGTGCAGCATGACGGCCTCCCGTCCGGCCGCGGTGTGACCGCGACCGCCCCCGTGCAGCCGCGCCGCGACGACGGCCGCCCCCGTACGGCCGCGATCCCGACGACGGCCGCCCCCTACGGCCGCGCTGTGACAACGGCCGTGCGTCCGGCCTGTTCTGGCCCGGCGAGTCATCATGTCCGCCGCCGGACACGGCTGACAACACCTGCAACAGGCGCTATTCGGCCATGTACCGACATACCTGTGCATCATCTGTGAGGCGCCAGGTGTGCCGTATTGGGTGCTGACCTGGGTCTTTCGGCCCTGGCCGCAATGCGTGGGAAAGCGGTCGGGGTGCTGCCAGTGTGGTGAGGCCACCCCGAGGTCGACATGAAAGGATTGTCATGTTAGTACCGATAAAGGCCGGATGGGCCCGGTCGCGCAAGGCCCTCGCGGCGACCGCCGCCCTGGCCGCGGCACTCGCCGTCGGCGGAGTCGTCACGGCGTCCCCCGCATCGGCCGGGACGAACTGTGCCGGCGGCTACCACTGTGTGTTCTGGTCCAGCTTCAACAGCGCGAGGCATTCGTACTTCAACGGCGACAGCGACTTCACGAACGACACCTTCAACAACACGACCTACGGCACCGCGGGTTCCGGCACGACCGTCAACGACAACGCTTGGTCCGCCAGCAACTCCAGCAGCGGCGGCTACTACTCCCGGTACTACCTGAACATCAACTCCGGCGGCGGGATGCTCTTCTGCGTCAAGCCCGGCAGCGAGGTCGAGGAACTGAGCGCCGCGCTGTCGGCCAGCTCCCTCTCGCTGACCACCTCCAACCCGGGCGGCTGCTACTGACCTGCGCCGTGTCACGGATCCGGTGGTCCGCCGCCGGATCCACCGCGCCGGGAGGAGGAAGACCTTGGAGACCCGTAGGATCACCGCACTCGTCACGGCCGCGACCGCCGTGGTGGTCGCCGCCTGTGCCGCCTGGGTGTACGCCGGCCGGTCCGGTCCGCCCGCCGCCACCCCGCGGCCGACGGCGGACGCCGGACGCCTGAGCGCCCGGCTGCCGTTCTACCCGCTGCTGCACGCGCCCAGCGAGCGGCAGTGGCGGATCGCGGAGGCGGAACGGCAACTGGCCATCAGCTGCATGACCGCCCACGGCTACCGGTACACGCCGGCCGGGATTCCCCGGCCGAGTACGGCCACCGTCGACCATCTGCTGCCGTTCGGCCTGGAGTCGCTCACCACCGCCACCGCGAGCCCCGCGCCGGCCGCGTCGGAACAACGGGAGAGCAAGGCGTTCCTCGCCGCGCTCTACGGCCCCGACGACCGGCGCATCGCCGCCCGGGGCAGGTCCATCAAGGTGTCCTGGCCGGCCCAGGGCTGCCAGGCCGAGGCCGAGAAGCGGCTGCTGGGCTCCGAGCGACTCCGGTGGCTCCAGGTCAGCATCCAGCTCGGCGAGGGCGAGGAGCAGGCCCGCAGGAACCTGGACAAGGACCCGGCCTTCCGTGCGGCCGACGCCCGCTGGGCGCGCTGTATGAGAATCGCCGGAGTCGCCACGGACGACCCGGTCAACCTGCTCGACAGCCTCCCCCGCGACACCGACTTCGCCACCAACCCCGTCGCCCGGGTCGACATCCGCTGCAAGTCCGACACCGACTACCTGCGGACGGCCTACACCAGACTGGCCGTCGTCCAGCGCGCCTGGCTCGACGCACATCCCGCGGCTGTCGCGTCCTGGCGCTCCCTGACACAACGCCAGGACAAGGTCGCCACAGACGTCCTCGGATGACGGCGCGGACCGTCTCCGGCCCGGCCCTCGCCGGCTCGCCCGGCCGCGACGGCGCCCGCACCCACCGCATACGACAACGTCGGCCTTCAGGACCGGAATCAGGTCGTGAAGGCCGACGTCACAAGGTGCCGGATCGACCGGAGGGGCCCCAGGAGAAGCGGGCCCCTTCGGCGGGTCGGGGAGCGAGGGTCAGAAGCGGCGCGTGATCAGCGCGCGCTTGACTTCCTGGATCGCCTTGGTGACCTCGATACCGCGCGGGCAGGCGTCCGTGCAGTTGAACGTCGTGCGGCAGCGCCACACACCGTCCTTGTCGTTGAGGATCTCCAGGCGCTGCTCCCCGGCCTCGTCACGCGAGTCGAAGATGAAGCGGTGGGCGTTCACGATGGCGGCCGGACCGAAGTACTGGCCGTCGTTCCAGAACACCGGGCAGGACGACGTGCACGCCGCGCACAGGATGCACTTCGTGGTGTCGTCGAACCGCTCGCGGTCCTCGGCCGACTGCAGACGCTCGCGCGTCGGCTCGTTGGTGTCCTTCGTGATGAGGAAGGGCATCACGTCGCGGTACGCCTGGAAGAACGGGTCCATGTCGACCACGAGGTCCTTCAGCACCGTCAGGCCCTTGATGGCCTCGACCGTGATCGGCTTCTCGGGGTTCAGGTCCTTGATCAGCGTCTTGCAGGCGAGGCGGTTCTTGCCGTTGATCCGCATGGCGTCCGAGCCGCAGATGCCGTGCGCGCAGGACCGGCGGAAGGTGAGGGTGCCGTCCTGGTCCCACTTGATCTTGTGCAGCGCGTCGAGGACACGCTCCTTGGGGTCGATCTCCAGCTGGAAGTCTTCCCAGACCGACTCGGCCGAGACCTCCGGGTTGAACCGGCGGATGCGGAACGTGGCGGTGATGTACGGGGAGTCGGCGAAACCGGGCTCGGGTGCGCCGGCCGCGTCCGCCTTGTCCAGGGTGGGAGTAGCCATCAGTACTTACGCTCCATCGGCTGGTAGCGGGTCTGGACGACCGGCTTGTAGTCGAGACGGATGGACTCGGTGCCGTCGTCGCCGACCTCGCGGTACGCCATGGTGTGGCGCATGAAGTTGACGTCGTCGCGGGTCGGGTAGTCCTCGCGGTAGTGACCGCCGCGGGACTCCTTGCGGGCGAGCGCGGAGACGGCCATGACCTCGGCCAGGTCGAGCAGGTTGCCCAGCTCGACGGCTTCGAGGAGGTCCGTGTTGAACCGGCGGCCCTTGTCCTGGATCGAGACGTTCAGGTAGCGCTCACGCAGCTCCGCGATCTTCTCGACCGCCGTCTTGATCGTCTGCTCGGTGCGGAACACCATCACGTTGGCGTCCATGCACTCCTGCAGCTCCAGGCGGATCGCGGCGACCCGCTCGGTGCCCGTGGAGTTGCGCAGGCGCTCGACCTGGGCGACGACCTGGGAGGCCGGGTCCTCGGGCAGCTCGGTGTAGTCGGCCTTCGCCGAGTACTCCGCGGCCGCGATACCGGCCCGGCGTCCGAAGACGTTGATGTCGAGCAGCGAGTTGGTGCCGAGGCGGTTGGCGCCGTGCACCGACACACACGCGACCTCACCGGCGGCGTACAGGCCCGGGACGACCGTGGTGTTGTCCGAGAGGACCTCACCCTGGACGTTCGTCGGGATGCCGCCCATGGCGTAGTGCGCGGTGGGCTGGATCGGGATCGGGTCCGTGTAGGGCTCGATGCCGAGGTAGGTGCGCGCGAACTCCGTGATGTCGGGCAGCTTGGCGTCGAGCTGCTCCGGCGGGAGGTGCGTGAGGTCGAGGTAGACGTGGTCGCCCTCGGGACCGCAGCCGCGGCCCTCACGGATCTCCGTGTAGATGGAGCGGGACACGACGTCACGGGACGCGAGGTCCTTCATGACCGGCGCGTACTTCTCCATGAAGCGCTCGCCGTCCTTGTTGCGGAGGATGCCGCCCTCACCGCGGGCGCCCTCCGTCAGCAGGATGCCCATGCGCCAGATGCCGGTCGGGTGGAACTGGAAGAACTCCATGTCCTCCAGCGGCAGCCCGCGACGGTAGACGGCCGCCTGGCCGTCACCCGTCAGGGTGTGCGCGTTGGACGTCACCTTGAAGAACTTGCCGGTGCCGCCGGACGCGTAGATCACGGACTTCGCCTGGAAGACGTGGATCTCGCCGGTCGCGAGCTCGTAGGCGACGACGCCCGCCGAGTGCTTGACCCCGTCGACCTCGACGATGAGCTGGTCCAGGACGTAGAACTCGTTGAAGAACTCCACGCCCTCCTTGACGCAGTTCTGGTAAAGCGTCTGGAGGATCATGTGACCGGTGCGGTCCGCGGCGTAGCAGGACCGGCGGACCGGGGCCTCGCCGTGGTTGCGGGAGTGACCGCCGAAGCGGCGCTGGTCGATCGTCCCGTCGGGCGTCCGGTTGAACGGCAGGCCCATCTTCTCCAGGTCGAGGACCGAGTCGATGGCCTCCTTCGCCAGGATCTCGGCGGCGTCCTGGTCGACCAGGTAGTCACCGCCCTTGATCGTGTCGAAGGTGTGCCACTCCCAGTTGTCCTCTTCCACGTTGGCGAGCGCGGCGGCCATACCGCCCTGCGCGGCGCCCGTGTGGGAGCGGGTGGGGTAGAGCTTCGTCAGCACGGCGGTGCGGCTGCGCTTCGTCGCCTCGATGGCGGCGCGCATGCCGGCGCCGCCGGCGCCGACGATGACGGTGTCGTACTTGTGGATCTTCATGAGTGGTTGCCTCAGCCCCGTGCCTAGCGGATGTTCGGGTCGAAGGTGAAGATCACCAGCGTGCCCAGCAGAATCGTGAACACCGTGGCGGTGTACAGCAGGCCCTTCAGCCACAGGCGCGTGCCCGCGCGTTCCGCGTAGTCGTTGATGACGGTACGCAGGCCGTTGGAGCCGTGCAGCATGGCGAGCCACAGCATCGCGAGGTCCCAGGCCTGCCACCACGGGCTCGCCCAGCGGCCGGCCACGAAGGCGAAGCCGATCTTGGAGACGCCGCCGTCGAGGACGAGCTGGATCAGCAGGTGGCCGAGGACCAGGACGACCAGGACGATGCCGGACAGGCGCATGAAGAGCCAGCCGTACATCTCGAAGTTGCCGCGGGTCGACTTCGGGGTCTTCTTGGTGCGCTTGCGCGGGGCCTCGATGAACGGGGCCGGGTTGTCGACGCTGTAGGCCGGGAATTCTCCGGCACCCTCTACAGGGCCGATACCGGAAGCGGCGGTGTCAGTAGTGGACATCTGCGTCAGCTCCCGAATACTTCGCGGAATGCGTGACCGAGGACGGGGTACAGGGCCCCGAACATCAGCACGACCCAGATACCGACGACGGACCAGAGCATCTGCTTCTGGTAGCGCGGGCCCTTGGACCAGAAATCGACGGCGATGACACGCAGGCCGTTGAGCGCGTGGAAGAGAATGGCGGCCACGAGGCCGTACTCCAACAGCGCGACGATCGGCGTCTTGTACGTGGACACGACCTTGTCGTAGTCCTCGGGGGAGACACGGACGAGAGCGGTGTCCAGCACGTGTACGAACAGGAAGAAGAAGATGAGGACGCCGGTGACTCGATGAGCCACCCAGGACCACATTCCTTCCCGGCCGCGGTACAGCGTTCCAGCCGGCACGGAAGAACCCTCCGGGAGCGGGGATTGGGGCCGCGCCGGCTTCTCTGTCGGTCGGGCCCGGCCGGGTACGGTCCACCGGCCCCGGCCATCGTAGCGACGTGTTGTCGGAACGCTTACAGCGGCCCTATCAATGTGATCAAACTGGCAATCAATCAGCCACGTTCGGGCTATTACGGACGCCCGATCTCGGCGGTTCGCTGCTCGTGGGCGAACTGACGGACGAGGCGGGTCAGTCGTCCGCGGGCGAGTCCGCGCAGTTCGTCGGCGGCGACGACCCGCTCCTCCTCGGGGTCGTTCGTCAGGCGCGACCGGATTCCGATGAGCACCTGGTCGAGGGCCTCCCCGGGGGCGAATCCGTCCAGACAGATGACGAATACATGTCCGAATCGACTCTCGTACGCGGCGTGCGCGGCGCTCAGCGCGGTGTGGGCGGCGGAGTACGCGCCGTCCGGGAGCAGGGTGAGTGACTCACCGGCCAGGGCTTCGGCCAGGTCGTCGGGGGTCAGGTCGTACGCCGCCTCGTCGGCCGCGGCCAGCAGGGCGCCGAGATCCGGATAGGGGCGGTGGTCGGCCAGACGGTGGACCCAGCGCAGGCTGCGGCAACAAGTGAGCAGCGCGCGGGTGACCGCATCTGCGGGTGCGGAGTTGAACCCGTCGAGGCGGGCCGGGGACGGCGCCGCGCTCTTCTGCTCGGGGAGGGCGACCTGGCCGGGGAGGCGTGGGAGACGGTGCGACGTCAGCGTAGGTCCTCGGCGGTGGGATGGAGAGGCGCGACGTCCGGTGAGCATGACGCCCGTGCGCTACGTGTGTTTCGGCAGGGGGAGAAGTGAAAGGTGTTGTGCTCACGCTATCGAGCTGTGTCGGGAGCTGTCCGTCGGATGCCCGGATTTCACCCGCACGGGAGAGTTTCGGAGCGTCCGGTGGACGACTGCGGTGACGTTCGGGGCAGAGTTCGCGGTGGCGCGGAGAAGAGGCGTGGGGAGGTGGACACCTCGATGGGGGAGTACACCTGGATGGATGGCAGGGAGGCGGGCGGGGAGGACGGGTCGACGGTGACGTGAGCGTGGCGAATCCGGCGGGGCGACCCGGGAGCGGACTCCGGCGGCGACATGAGCGTCGAGGACCGACAGGGCGAACGGCGGGGCGGACCGAGGGGGCATCGAGCAGGTCGAGTGAGCGGGGCGAAGTGAGCAGGGCGAAGTGGGCGCGGCGGGACGAGCGCGGCGAGACGAGGGTGACCAGGTGAGTGGTGGCAGGCGGCGGGCGCCGCGACGGCGGACAGGGCGGAACGGGCGGGCCGGGCTCGTCGCGGGCGGTCTGGCGGTCGCCGGTGTCGTCGCGGTGGCCGTGGCGGTCTGGCCCGGCGGTGACGGGCAGTCGACCGGGGCACGGGTGCCGTCCGCCGACCGGTCGCAGGCCGTGTCCGCCGGCCGCGCGCCCGCGGCCACTCCCTCGCCGACCCGGAGCTACCCCCTCTCCAAGGCCCCTCGAACCATTCCGGCCGTGCGGGAGCACATCGCGGCCCACGGCCCCGGCTGGCGCCCGGCCTCCGGAGCCCGCGTGGTCGTGGACAACGGCGGCCTCGCCGACGAGGGCAAGCTGCTCGCCGGTGAGCTCAAGCTGACGTACGCGGGGCGGACGGGTGCCAAGGCCGGCGACGTCGAACTGGGCCTCGACAAGGGGACCGCGGGCCCGGAGTCGTACACCCTCACCGTCAAGAACAGCCGGGTCAAGATCACCGGACCCGCCGAGGCCGGTGTCTTCTACGGCACGCGCACCCTCAAGCAGGAGGTGCACGGCGGCGGTACGGCGCCGGAGGGAGTCGTACGCGACCGGCCCGCGAAGCCGTTCCGCGGATTCATGCTCGACATCGCGCGCAAGCACTTCACGGCCGCCTGGATCGAGGACCGGGTCCGCGAGCTCGGGGACCTGAAGTACAACGAGCTCGGCCTGCACTTCTCCGACGACCAGGGCTTCCGCATCCAGTCCGACACGCACCCCGAGATCGTGTCGCAGCAGCACCTGACGAAGGCGGAGGTGCGCCGGATCCTCGCCCTGGCGGCGAGCCGGCACATCACCGTCGTGCCCGAGATCGACTCGCCGGGACACCTCGGCGCGGTCATCGCGGCGCACCCCGACCTCCAACTGCGCAACGCGTCGGGCACGCCCGTCCGAGGCGCCGTCGACATCTCCAAGCCCGCCGCGGCCGCCCTCGTCGACGACCTGCTCAACGAGTACGCCGGTCTCTTCCCCGGCGCCTACTGGCACCTCGGCGGCGACGAGTACCAGGCCCTGACGGTGGCGAACCCGGCGGCGTCCTTCCCGCAGCTCGCCACCGCCGCCAGGAACAAGTACGGAGCGGGCGCGACCGTCGCCGACCTCACGACCGGCTGGCTCAACGACCGCGCCAAGCTGGTCCACGGGCACGGCCGGACGGCACGGGCCTGGAACGACGGCTTCTTCCGAGGGGGCACCGTCCAGGCGGACGGCGGTCTCCAGGTGGCGTACTGGACCGGCAAGGAGATCGGGGCCCGGCCGCCGATCGAGTATCTGAGCGCCGGACGCAAGGTCATCAACTACAACGACGAGTTCCTCTACTACGTCCTCGGCGAGCCCCAGACCTTCGTCTACCCGACCGGGCAGCGCATCTACGAGCAGTGGACCCCCCTCGTCCTGCGCGGTACGACGCCGGTCCCCGCGAAGTACGACCCCCAGATCCTCGGCGCGTCCTTCGCGGTCTGGTGCGACCTCTCGGGCTCGCAGACCCAGGACCAGGTCGCGGCGGGCATCCGTATGCCGCTGCGCGCCCTGACCCAGAAACTGTGGGATCCGCGCACGCCGCCCCTGTCCTGGACCCAGTTCAAGGCACTGGCGAACCAGTTGGGCTGAGGCGGTGGTGGCGGGCGCCGGTACGGGCGTTCCGTGAGCGGTACGGACGGGCCGTGAGCCGGTACGGACGCGGTCGGAACGCGCTGGACGCGACGAAGCGCCGAACCGTATCTTCCGGATACTTGTTCGGATGCCGGGCGGGACCCTGGGGAGGGGCTCGCCCGGCTCTTTGTGCCGTCACCGCGCGGCGCAGCCCACCTGGGGGGTCTCATGACGACCGTGCCACCACAGCCACAGCCACAGCCACAGCCGCAGCCGCAGCCGCAGCAGCCCGCACCGGACAGCCCCGCGTCCCCGAAGTCCGTACCGGACGGGCCCGATTCTCCGGAGTCCAGGGTGCGGGGGACCGCCTCGCGGCCTCCCGCGGCGCCGCTGCCGCCGTTCGTGCCGCCGCACGGTCATGCCTGGCTGCGCCCGCCCTTCGTCCTCGGGAAGGCCGCCGCCGCGTCGCTCGGCCTGGTGATCGCCGCGGACCTCTTCTCGATCTGGGCGGACTACGGGATGTACACCGCTTCGGGGGCCGTCGCGGACGGCGCGTCCGATGACGCCGTCTGGCTGCGGGTCGACCGGGCGGACTCCCTCTACGCCGCCGCCGGGCACGTACAGCTGATCACGCTCGTGGTGGCCGCGGTCGCCTTCCTCACCTGGTTCCTGCGGGTTCGTGTCAACGCGGAGGTCTTCAGCCCGTTCGGGCACACGTTCTCCCGGGCCTGGGCGCGATGGGGCTGGTTCGCTCCGTTCGTGAACCTGTGGCGCCCGCGCCGGATCATGGCGGAGATATGGGACGCCAGCCGCCCCGCGGGCACCCGTGGCGGACACGGGCTCGTCAACACCTGGTGGGCGTTCTGGATCATCAGGGCGGTGGTCGGCCGGCTCGCCGCCACCACGACCGGCAGGGCCGGGACCGCCCAGGCGATCCAGGATGCCGCCGTCCAGGACCTGTTCAGCGATGCCGTCGACATCGTGTCCGCCGTGTTCGCCGTCCTCGTCGTGCTGAAGCTGACGCGCATGCAGGACCGCAAGGCCCACGAGGGTCCGGTCGCGTCCGGCGCCTGACACGCACCGAATCATCCGTTTCGCGGTCCGGCCCCGCACGTCCGGGGAGTCGTCGGGCCGCTCCTCGGCGTGCCGGACGACGAGTCAGAGCAATTGGCCGAAAACCTGTTCATCCGGCTCCTCGACCGGCAGGGTGGGGTCGCACTGTGACACTCCTGGTCCGTTGCACGCAGTAAGGGGAAGTGCGGGCTCCGTAAGGCAAGGGCGCCCTGTCGAGGCATTTCGAGGGAGTCGTGATGAGTCTGGTGGAACTGATCGCTCAGGCCGACGAGCGAGGTCTGGCGGCGAGCGGTCTGGCTTGTTTGGATCGGTGTGTACCGCTGCTGGGCGGGGACGACGATGTCCTGCGGCCTCTGTGGGCGAGCCTCGCGGAGGCGGACCCCTGGGCCGAGTGGGGAACGCGTCTGGACGAGGCGCGCGCCAAGCTGGACGCGGAGGACCCCGAGCCCGCCGTGACCGACGAGGACCACGCCGCCGTCCTGGCCCGGGGCATGCTCGGCGCCGTTCCCGCGAAGCCCTCCGACGATGAGCTGCGTGCCTGGTCGGACGCCTGCTCGGTGGCGGCCCTTCAGGTGCACCGGTTCCTCGACCACGCCGACGACGCGGAGGCGTGCGTGACGGCACGCCGCGAGGGGCGTACGGAGGGGATGTCCCCCCTCGTCGCCGCCGAACTGCGCCGCCAGGTCGCCATCCTGGAACTGCTCGCCGAACACGGCAAGGGAGGGCTGCGGCTCGCACTGGACGCGTCGACGGAGGGGCGGCGCGTGCTGCGGGCGGTGGTGTCACGCAGGGCACGCGGGCGGGCGTAGCCCGGGACGCGGGTGCGCCGGAGGCGGTACGGCTCCGGCGCACCCCAAACCTTGTTCTTGAGGGGTCCTTGTGACGCTCCCGGGGTGGAGATGGAGGTCCTGGGCCGGTGTCGCGAACCCTCGCTCGGACGCGTGACGAATCCGGCCGTCGTCGCGCTCTATCGAGTGTGAACGCAACTCAAGCAACCAGGCCCTCAGCTGCGACGAAGCCCGTTCGCTGGGCGGCCGACACGGTCGTGGCCATGCGGGAGGGCGCCCGGCTGCGCCTCGACTACTCGGCCCAGAGCCTGTGGCGTGTCGACCGCGTGATCGACGAGATACGCCGGGACGGCGCGCCCTACGCGGCCGTCGAGAGCGTGCTGCGCGGATTCGGGGCGTACACCGGTGAGGTGGTCGCCCGCCAGACCGGCGCCGAATGGTGGGTGACCGGCGGCGAACACTGGCTGCGCACCCCCGACGGACGCCTCTGGGACCCCATCGAAGAGGCTCGCCGCTGCTACGCGGGCGACGGCTCCCTGCGCCTGCTGTGCCGGGAGGCGGCGCGCTAGCCGGTGGCGGGGGCGGCGGGACCCTCGCCCGCCGCGTTCGCGGCATCCACCGCGCCCCTCCCGCTCGCTGTCCCCCCGTGGTGCCCGTGGTGCCCATGGCGTCCACCGCGCCCCTGCCGGACTGCCGGTGCGCTCTGGTCCGACGGTGGGTGAAGTGAACCGGGGCCCTGCGTAGGGGGTGTTGTGGTCCGCGGGTGTCTGCGGCCCCGGGCCGGGCCGGGCTGGGCGGTGTACCTGACGCGCTGTGACATTTCCCTGGGGTCCGACGCTGATGACCATGGGGGTGTCGACGCGGCCGGCCGCGCCGGCAGGGCACATTCGGGCGAACTCGGTGCGAACGAGGACAGTGTTGGGCCAGGGAGGGGAACCCCGCCGCGCGCGGCCGTACGACGCGGAACTCGGCGTGGCCGTGGCGCGGGCGCAGGAGGGGGACGAGGCCGCTTTCGCGGTCGCGTACCGGATCGTGCAGCCCGGACTGCTCGGCTATCTGCGCGGCATCGTCGGCGACGACGCCGAGGACGTGGCGTCCGACGCCTGGCTGGAGATCGCCCGGGACCTGGGGCGGTTCCGGGGCGACGGCGAGGGGTTCCGCGGCTGGACCGCGACCATCGCCCGGCACCGGGCGCTGGACCATCTGCGGCGGCTGAGGGTGAGGCCCCGGGGCACCACCATCGAGCAGGACGCGCTGGACCTGCCCGGCGGGCACAGCACGCACGACGAGGCGCTGGAGACGCTGTCCACCGCGTACGCCCTGGAACTGGTCGCGGGACTGCCGCGCGACCAGGCCGAGGCCGTGCTCCTGCGGGTGGTCGTCGGCCTCGACGGACCGGCCGCGGCACGCGTTCTCGGCAAGCGGCCGGGGGCGGTGCGCACCTCCGCGCACCGGGGCCTGAAGCGGCTCGCGCGCCAACTCGGCGTCACGGGTGTGACGGATGAGGGGCCCCGGACGCTGGGGGATTCGGGATGAGAGTCGAACCGCTCCTGTTCGACGGGCAGTTGTACGGCGAGGTGCGCGGAGCGGAGTTCTGGTACGGCGAGGAGTTGTCGGGCGGAACGGCAGGCGGAGATGGAACCGGACGTGGAACCGGACAAGGGACCGGGCGTGCAACCGGGCGAAGGGCCTGGTGTGGAACCGGACATGGGGCCGGGCGTGGGGCCGGGCGAAGGGCCTGGTGTGGAACCGGACATGGGGCCGGATGTGGAACCTGACACGGGTGAACGGCAGGGCGGCGGCGGGGCTCCCGCCCGTCGCGTCGGGCGGCCGGCGGCCCCCGGAAGCGGACAGGCCGCCCTGGAGACGCTCCTCGCCGCTGTGATGCGCGGCCGGGCGGACGACACGGAGGCGGAGACGCGGGCCCTGGCCGCGTTCAGGGCCGCCCGGGACGACGGCGCCCACACCGCGCGCACCCGGCGCCGGGACGACTGGCGCACCGCGGCGCGGCGGCTGCCGAGCCGTTCCACGGGGACCGCGTTCGCCGTGCTGCTGGCCGGTCTGACGCTGGGCGGTGTCGCCGCCGCGGCCATCGGATCGGCCTCGCACCACGAGGGCGACGGTGGCGGACGGTTCCGAGCCGGGGTCCGCCCGTCCGGCGGCGCCCCGGACCGGTTCTCCGCCGAGGCCGCCCCGTCCGTCGGCCCCGGTGTCCCCGGCGCCGTCACCCCGGGCGGTTCCGTGGAGCCCCACCCCGCGGGCCGTCCCCCGGCCGCCCGGGACGCCGAGGCCCACTGCCGTGCGTACGCCTCGGCCAAGGGCCGGGGCGACGCCCTGAACGCGAGGGCCTGGCAACGGCTCGTCACGGCCGCGGGCGGCGAGGGCAAGGTCGAGGCGTACTGCGCCGAGCGGCTGGCCGGGCGCACCCGGGCCGAGGGCGCGAAGGGGACCGGGAAGGCGGCGGATTCCGGGGCCGACGGGAACGCGGCCGGGACGCCGGTGCCGGGCAGGCCGACCGCCGCGCCGAAGCCGACGAGGTCCAGGAACGAGCGGTAGGCGGCGGGCGGCGGACGGGCCGGGCCGAGGAGGACCATGTGACGCGTCCGGCCGGTGGTCGCCTGTCGGCTGTGGCTGGCTGTGGACGGGACCTCACGTCTCGTAGACCGTGGAGCGGTGTCCGACATGAACGACCCACACGACCAGTTCGCCGTTGTCGATGGTGTAGATGACGCGGTAGTCGCCGACCCGGAGGCGACGCCGATCGGGCTGGGACACCAGCGCCGTGGTGCTGAATCCGAGCGGGTCACTCTCCAGTTCCGTCAGCTTGGCCAGGATGCGCAGCGCCACGTCGCGGGGGACTTTTCGAAGCTCGGCTTGCGCCTCGGGCCGGAAGACGGTCCGGTACTCACTCACTGCGCGCCAGGGTCTCCTTCATGATGTCCTCGATGGGGACGCCGGCCGAGCGGTTCGCCATCCGCTCGTCGATGATGCGATTGATCTCGCGCTCTTCCCACTGCTGGTACTTGCGCAGGACATCGATCGAGACGATGGCGGCCACTTCTTTTCCTCGTCGCGTGATCACGGTGGGCTGGTCATCGCGATCGGCCCGTTCGACGACTTCGGCAAGGTGTGCGCGGACGTCACGGATGGACTCTATGGGCATCTGCGTCATGTACTCAAAGGTACCGGGTGTGCCATGTGTACACAACAGCGAGGACTGTTCCCCTTCCGGGGTCCTGTCGGGTCCGGTGGGCTCACCTGGTCGACGGCGATGTCGCTTCGGGGACCGGTTCACCCCGAGAAGTTCCGCATCCACAACTGGCGGCATGGCAAGGTGCCGGCGATCTGGAGGCGGGGGGACCCGTCGAGGCCGCCGCCAACGTTCGGGACCACTCGCCGGGCTGCACGATGGCCCGGCACGGCAAGCGCCGAGTCGACCGGGTCCGCAAGTCGGTGTCCGGGAGGGCTCGGCGCATCGGGCTGGGTAGGGTCACATGAGGCACCTGACCGTTGGTCACGCGCTGGCCGCGTTGGTCACCGATGCCGGGCGTCATCCCAGGTCGGAACAAGAGACCACGGAGACGGCCGGGGCCGCCACCCCCCACAGGAGAGGCCCCGACCGTCGCGCGGTACGGGCCGCGCGGCGACCCGTACTCTCTACAGCGCCACGACTGCGGTTTGTGTCACACCTCTCACCGTCACCATGTAGTTGCACGTTGTACGAACATGGACGGGGAGCGGTTTCAGGCCGTAACGTGCCTTTCGCGCCGGTGCGGACAAGGGACGACCGCAACCACGAGGAACCTGAGACCACGACCGCGTGGAATCCGGGACCACGACCACGTGGGGCCTGAGACCAGAACCGTGTGGGACCCGAGACCGGATCACGCGGACCTGGGACCACAACCGTCCACCGAGGAATCACGACGGCGAGAACCCGGCCCGCGAGAGCGGCGCCGGTTGAGGCGCAAAGAGGGGCGCGGGGGTGCTGGGGGACGACGCGGAGCTGACCGCCGCGGTACTTGCTGCACAGAACGGGGACGAGACCGCTTTCCGGACTGTGTACCGAGCGGTGCACCCACGACTGCTCGGATACGTACGGACGCTGGTGGGCGAGCCGGACGCGGAGGACGTCACGTCCGAGGCCTGGCTCCAGATCGCCCGTGACCTGGAGCGGTTCAGCGGCGACGCGGACCGGTTCCGCGGCTGGGCGGCGCGGATCGCCCGCAACCGCGCCCTGGACCACATACGGATGCGCGGCCGCCGCCCCGCGATAGGCGGCGACGAGACCGAGCTGACGGGCAAGGCCGCCGAGTCCGACACCGCGACCGAGGCGATGGAGTCGCTGTCCACCGGCAGCACCCTCTCGCTCATCGCCCAGCTCCCGCAGGACCAGGCGGAAGCCGTCGTCCTGCGCGTCGTGGTCGGCCTCGACGCCAAGACGGCCGCCGAGACCCTCGGCAAGCGCCCCGGAGCCGTGCGCACGGCGGCGCACCGCGGCCTGAAACGGCTCGCGGAGCTGCTCGGCACCGATCCGGAATCCGTCGGCGCGCTCGACGCCGTACCCCCGCAACGAGGTTCGCGCGTCCGCGCGGTGACGTCCGCCGGTGTGACGCATACGCGTTCGCGGGCGCAGAAGGACATGTGATGGCCGACGAGCAGTACAGGTGGCTGGACCGCGACGCCGCGGAGCGTCTGCTGCGCGGTGAGCCGCTGGAAGCCGTCGACGCCGGCACCCGCGACCAGTTGGACCGCCTCGCCGAGGCGCTCGATTCACTGGCCGCCGCACCCGAGCTGAGCAGCGACGAACTCCCGGGCGAGGCAGCCGCGTTGGCCGCGTTCCGCAAGGCGCGCGAGGGCGGTGACGGCGCCCCGGCGCCGCTCGGCCACCGTGGTCGCGTACGACCCCGTGCGCATGCCGCGGACGCCGGTCTCGTGCGGCTCGGGCGCCCCGCCGCGCACGGACGCCGGACGCGCTGGGGACGTCCCACCCGCTTCGGGCTCGCCGCGGTGCTGGCCGTCGGCATGGTCGGCGGTGTCGCCGTCGCGGCCGGAACCGGAGTGCTGCCGACCCCGTTCACCCGCGAACACCCGGGCCCGGCCGCCACGGCAACGGCCGCACGGCCCCCGGAGCGTCCGCTCGTGTCCGCCTCGCCCTCGCCGGGAGTCTCCGGTGGTTTCGGCTCCATGATGCCGGTCCCTGACGGTTCGTCGGGCGTTCCGTCCGGCGGGCCCTCCGCGTCCACCGGTCCCGGCACCGGCACCGCGAGCGCGTCGCCCCGTCCGGACTCCACCGGGAGCGCCGGGCGCACCCGCGAATGGTGGGCCCGTACGCGTTCGTACTGCCGCGACCTCCTCGACGGCAAGGACCTCGACGCGGACCGCAGGCGCGTCCTGGAGCATGTGGCGGGTGGCGGCGGCCGGGTGAGGCTGTACTGCTCCGGCATCCTCGCCCGCACGCTGGGCGGCGGCTCCGGTGACGGCACGGGCAACGGGCAGGGGGACGGCGGCGAGCAGGGGACGGGGCAGGGCTCCGACCAGGGCGGCCAGGGCGATCAGGGCGATCAGGGCGATCAGGGCGGTGGTGACGGCGACGGCCACCACACGACGTCGCGCGGCAACGATGTCCGGGGCAACGGCGGTATCGCCACCCCGTCCGTCCTGCGCCCGGCGCTGACACGCCTTCCGCCGGCCCTTCCGCTGACGTCCCCGGTGCCGAGCCCGACTCCGACGCCGGCCCCGGCGGACAGCGTCCTGTCGTGAACCGCCTTTCCGCCAGGCGCTGATCGGCCCGCCGGCTTTCCTTCCGGCGCGTGGCCGGATGGTCGGGTGGTCGTGCGACCGCGTCCGCGGAGGCTGTGCCGTCCGCTCGCCGACGGGCCCGCTGTCGTACCGTCAGCTCTCCCACCAGCGCACTCTTGTAGCGGCCCGCCCTCGCGGGCAGCGTGCTCGCGGCTCGGCACGGTGGCGCCTCACGGGCGGTCCTTCCCCGCGGAACCCTGTCCGGCGGGCCTCCGGAACCCCGCTGACCTGCACTTTCGTTTTTCGTTGAACTTTTTTTTGGGCCGGGTGTGACGTTTTCGGCTGCCGTGGCGCAGTAAGTGGTGAGCCGACTGGTCATCGGCCGTCGCACGGAGCCGGGGTTCCCCCCGTACCCATGGCTCTGTGCAACCGGCGCGGGTGGGACACGTTCCCCCGGTCCCGCCCGCGCCCCACTCTCCTCGCCCCGCCGTCGCGCGGGTGCCGGTCCGTCACCAGTAGACGACCACCTTGTCGCCCGTCCTGACCTGAGCGAACAGCGCCGCGACCTTCCCCTCGTCCCGTACGTTGACGCAGCCGTGCGAGGCGCCGTAGTAGCCGCGGGCCGCGAAGTCCGAGGAATAGTGCACCGCTTGGCCGCCGCTGAAGAACATCGCGTACGGCATCGATGTGTTGTAGATCGTCGAGACATGGTGGCGGGACTTGAAGTAGACCGTGAACACACCTTCGCGGGTCGGGGTGTACTGCGAGCCGAACCGCACGTCCATCTCCGAGACCGTCTTCCCGTCGATCATCCAACGCAGCGTCCGGCTCGTCTTGCTGACGCACAGCACACGGCCCGTCATACAGCGCGGGTCGGGTTTCGCGGCCGGCTGTCCGCCGTAGGGATACAGCTCCCAGTCCGCCGGTTCGTGCGTCATCTGCCGCAGCCGCTGCCAGGTGACGGCGTCCAGTCGGCCGGTGCGCGGCAGCCCCCGCTTGCCCTGGAACCCCTTCACGGCCTCGACCGTCCGGGTGTCGTACGTCCCCGTCGGCGGGGTGATCAGCCAGGCGACCTGGTGCAGCCGGGCCTGCGCCCGGCGGACGTCGTCGCCCCGGTCGCCGCGGGACCAGAGGACCTCGGCGGGAACAGCGGCCTGCTCGCCGCCCTTGCCCGTCCCCGCGGAGCCGGTATCGCCGTCCTTGCCCGTTCCCGCTGAACCGGGCCCGCCGTCCTTCCCGTCCGAGGAGGCGGACGGTTTGTCGTCCGTTCCCGCCGAGCCGGGGGCCGGGGCGAGCGAACCGTCGATCCGCACCGGCCGTGACGTCCCCCGCGCGTCCACGGCGTGCGCCGTGCAGCCGCTCACCGCGGCGAACGCCGCGAGCGCGGCCAGCGATCTCTTCATGCCAGTCGTACGCATCCGGACCCCTGTTCCACCTGTCCTGTCGTGCACATCAGGCCCCGTCCAGCCGTCATGTCACCTGAGATGCTCCCCGCGGGTGACCGGTTGCGAACCGCGCGGCATGGTGGAAGGGAACCACGGAACGGGCCCGCGAACCGGTCCCTGGGCAAGGTCCCGGCGCGGGTCCCTCCGCTTGGTGCACCTCGGCCGCTACAGTCCGTCGCGGGTCGCATCCCTGTCATCGGGCCGCTTCACGGGAGGCACAGCAATGGCGCGCGAATCCGAATCCGGACTGCCCATCGAACCGGTGTACGGTCCCGAGGCCCTGGACGGCTGGGACCCGGCCGAGAAGCTCGGCGCGCCGGGCGCCTACCCCTTCACCCGGGGCGTGTACCCGTCGATGTACACGGGCCGTCCATGGACCATGCGGCAGTACGCCGGGTTCGGTACGGCCGTGGAGTCCAACGCCCGCTACCGGCAGCTCATCGCCCACGGCACGACGGGTCTGTCCGTCGCCTTCGACCTGCCGACCCAGATGGGCCACGACTCGGACGCGCCCCTCGCGCACGGCGAGGTCGGCAAGGTCGGAGTCGCGATCGACTCGGTCGACGACATGCGTGTCCTGTTCGGCGGGATCCCGCTGGACAAGGTCTCCACCTCGATGACGATCAACGCGCCCGCCGCGCTGCTGCTGCTGATGTACCAGCTCGTCGGCGAGGAACAGGGCGTGTCCGCCGACCGGTTGACGGGCACCGTCCAGAACGACGTCCTCAAGGAGTACATCGCCCGCGGGACGTACATCTTCCCGCCCAAGCCGTCCCTGCGGCTGATCGCGGACATCTTCAAGTACTGCCGGGCCGAGATCCCGAAGTGGAACACCATCTCGATCTCGGGCTACCACATGGCCGAGGCGGGAGCGACTCCCGCGCAGGAGATCGCGTTCACGCTCGCCGACGGCATCGAGTACGTCCGGACCGCCGTGGCCGCGGGAATGGACGTCGACGACTTCGCGCCCCGCCTCTCCTTCTTCTTCGTCGCCCGTACGACGATCCTGGAGGAGGTCGCCAAGTTCCGCGCCGCCAGGCGTATCTGGGCCCGGGTCATGCGGGACGAGTTCGGCGCGAGGAACCCCAAGTCGCTGATGCTGCGCTTCCACACCCAGACGGCGGGTGTCCAGCTCACCGCGCAGCAGCCCGAGGTGAACCTGGTCCGCGTCGCCGTCCAGGGCCTGGGCGCGGTCCTCGGCGGCACCCAGTCGCTGCACACCAACTCCTTCGACGAGGCCATCGCGCTGCCCACCGACAAGTCCGCGCGACTGGCCCTGCGCACCCAGCAGGTCCTCGCCTACGAGACGGACGTGACGGCGACGGTCGACCCCTTCGCGGGCTCGTACGTCGTCGAGAGGATGACCGACGACGTCGAGGCGGCCGCCGTCGCCCTCATGACGAGGGTCGAGGACCTCGGCGGCGCCGTCGAAGCGATCGAGCACGGCTTCCAGAAGGGCGAGATCGAGCGCTCCGCCTACCGCGTCGCCCAGGAGACCGACTCCGGCGAGCGGGTCGTGGTCGGCGTCAACCGCTTCCAGCTCGACGCCGAGGAACCGTACGAGCCACTCCGCGTCGACCCGGCCATCGAGGCCCAGCAGGCCGAACGCCTCGCCCGCCTCCGCGCCGAGCGCGACCAGGAGGCCGTCGACACCGCTCTCGCCGCACTGAAGAAGGCCGCCGAGGGCACGGACAACGTCCTCCATCCGATGAAGGAGGCCCTGCGCGCCCGCGCGACGGTCGGCGAGGTCTGCAACGCGCTGCGCGAGATCTGGGGCACGTACGTGCCGACGGACGCCTTCTGACCCGGGCGATTCCTTCGTACGGCCGAGTGCCACGCCGGGGTCCCGGTCTGCGTCGTGGCCGACCGCAAGCACGACGAGGTCCTGCTCCACCGGGACCCGGCCGACGGCAAGTACGCGGCCCCCGAGCGTTGCAAGCGGGGCCGGAGCGTCCCGGTCCCCGAGTCCGTCGGCGTCGCCCTCGACCTCTCCGTGGACGTCCTCCTCGACGGTGAGTGACCCGCGGGACGCCTCTACGGGCTGCCGGGGGCCCGTGCGACACTCGCTCTCATGCTTGGTGTCATCGATCTCCCCACCTATCTCGCAGGTCTCGTCCTGATCGTCCTGCTCCCGGGACCGAACTCGCTGTACGTGCTGTCCGTCGCCGCCCGCAGGGGTGTCCGCACGGGCTATACCGCCGCCGCGGGTGTGTGGTGCGGTGACACCGTGCTGATGACGCTGTCGGCGGCCGGTGTCGCGTCGCTGCTACAGGCGAACGCCGTGCTGTTCGGGATCGTGAAGTACGCCGGCGCGGGATATCTGACCTGGCTGGCGGTCGGGATGCTGCGGGCCGCGTGGGCGATGTGGCGGGCCCGGCGGGAGCCGGCCGCCGAGAGCGTGGAACCCGAGACCGTGGCCGGGGAGCGGCCGTTCCGGCGGGCGCTGGTGATCAGCCTGTTCAACCCGAAGGCCATCCTGTTCTTCGTCGCCTTCTTCGTGCAGTTCGTCGACCCCGGGTACGCCTACCCGGCCCTGTCGTTCGTCGTGCTCGGCGCCTTCGCCCAGCTCGCGAGCTTCCTGTACCTGACCGCCCTGATCTTCAGCGGCACGCGCCTCGCGGAGGCGTTCCGCCGCCGCAAGCGCCTCTCCGCGGGCGCCACCACCGCCGCGGGCGCTCTCTTCCTCGGCTTCGCGGTGAAGCTCACGCTCGCCAGCGCCTAGGACAGGTCCGGGGATCGGTCAGCCGACGCTCAGCCCCACCCGGGCCGCGTACTCCTGCAGACCCCGCGCGTCGGTGCCCGCCCACCCCACATACCCGTCGGGCCGGACGAGGAAGACCCCGGTCCCGTACCGCTCGTACGCCCCGATCCGTGCCGTGCGGACACCCGGGAGCACCGGCGTCGCCGCGTCCGCGCCGACCGTCAGCAGCGTCCAGTGCGGGCCCCGGAACACGTCGAAGAGGCGTACGCCCTCCACGGTTCCGCCGGGGGCGCGGTCGCCCGCGCGCAGGGCCGCGTCGGACAGGTCCCCGCGGGTCTCCACCGCGAGGGAGGAACCGCGGTAGCCGAGCCCGAGCTGACGGGTCTCCCTGCCGCGGCGGGCCTCGCCCCGGTGGATCCGGGTGGACAGGCCGAGCATGTCGGCGGCGATGGAACGGCGTTCCTCCTCGTAGGTGTGCAGGAGGGCCGCGGGAGCCTCGCCGCGCAGGACCGCGCCGAGCTTCCAGCCCAGGTTGTAGGCGTCCTGGACGCTGGTGTTGAGCCCCTGGCCGCCGGCCGGGGAGTGGATGTGCGCCGCGTCCCCGGCGAGGAAGACCCGCCCCACGCGGAAGCGGTCCGCCAGTGCCGCGCGGGGCCGGAAGTCCGAGATCCAGCGCAGGTCCGTCACCGAGTCGGCGGTCAGGTGCGTACGGGCGGCGAACACCGCGCGTACGCCGTCGGGGGAGCTGTCCACCGCGGTTCCGGCCGGGAACCCGGCGACGATCTGGAAGTGCTCCGTGCCCGCCAGCGGGCAGACCGCCATGAAGCCCTCGCTGTCCCCGCCCGGCGGGAAGACGTGCCAGTGGTCGCGGTCCAGGCCGCTGATCCGGGCGTCCGCCACGAGGATCGGGTCCGGGTCGACGACGCCCGAACCGTCGGCCCCGGCACCGGTCATGCCGATGCCCGCGGCCCGGCGCACGGCCGAGCGGCCTCCGTCGGCGGCGACGACGTACCGTGCGCGGAGGGTCTTCGAGCCCTCGCCCGAGGCGATGTGCACGGTCACGCCGTCCTCGTCCTGGCCGAACCCGGTCACCTCGCGGCCGAAGAGGACCCTGCCGCCGAGTCCGGTCAGCCGCGTGCGCAGGATCTCCTGGGTGCGCCACTGCGGCACCATCCACGGCTCGGTGAACGGGGAGCCCTCCTCGTCGTCCTCGGCCGGGTCGAACATCGGGCGCTCGCCCGCCGGCCTCCCGTCCTGCCAGATCATTCCGACCGGGTAGTCGCCCCCCGCCGCGCGGATCTCGTCGAGGACGCCGAGGTCGTCCAGGACCTCCATGGTGCGCGGCTGGATTCCCTTGCCGCGCGAGCCGGGCGCGAGCCCCTCGCCCCGTTCGACGACGAGCGCGTCCACGCCCCGCCGCGCGAGATCGACGCCGAGGGCGAGCCCGGTGGGGCCCGCGCCGACGACCAATACGTCCACGTCCAGCTTCACGTTCGCTGCTGCTGTCATGCTCACAGCCCTCTCCTTAACGTCGTTAAGTTCGATGGGGTGAGCGTGCCCTTAACGGCGTTAAACTGTCAAGCGTGGCTACCCGGAGATCCCCCAAGCTGGACAAGAAGCACGTGGTCGAGACCGCGCTGCGGCTCCTCAATGAGACCGGCCTCGACGGCCTCACCCTGCGCGCCATCGCCAAGGAGCTGAACGTCCAGGCGCCGGCGCTCTACTGGCATTTCAAGAACAAGCAGGAACTGCTCGACGAGATGGCCACGGAGATGTACCGCCGGATGGTCGACGTCCCTGGGGCGACAGGGGGTGCCGACTGGCGGGAGCGGCTGCTGGCGGCCAACCGCGGACTGCGCGCCGGCCTGCTGAGCTATCGCGACGGGGCGAGGGTCTTCAGCGGTTCACGGTTCACGGGCACCCTGCACGCCGTCGAGATGGAGCGGACGCTGACGCTCTTCACGCAGGCGGGATTCACCCTCACCCAGGCGATCCGCGCGACGTCCACGGCGCACTTCTACACGCTCGGCTTCGTCGCCGAGGAGCAGGGCGTCCAGCCCATGCCGGACGAGCGCCGCGAGGGCTACGACATGGACGAACGTGCCCGCCGCATGGCCGACTTCCCGTTGTCGGCCGCGGCGGGCACGGAGATCTTCGAGGACTACGAGCGGCACTTCGAGGACGGTCTCGCCCTGGTCGTCGCGGGCATCGGGGCGCGCTACGGGATCGGCTGAGCGGATCGGACGCCCGGGCCGGGCGGCGGTCCGGGCCGACCGGTTACGGGCGCGGCTTCGACAGGGCCGTACGGAGCTTCGGGGTGAGCCACTTCTCCACGTACCGGTTGAGCAGCCAGGCGAGCAGCAGCATGGTGGCGACCGTGGCCAGGAACGTCCCGTACGACGGGAGGTGCAGGGTCTGGTGGTAGGCCTTGATGGCGACCCAGCCCAGGTGCTCGTGGACCAGGTAGAACGGGTACGTCAGCGCGCCCGCGACCGTCAGCCAGCGCCAGTTCGCCCAGCGCAGCCAGCCCAGCGCGATCGCGGCCACGGCGACGTAGCCGAAGGTGACGACGAGCAGGATGCCGAGGGACGAGCGGTCGGAGAAGAACCGCGGGTTCGGGGCGTGCCACAGGCGCTGGACCGCGTAGTGCTGGCCGATCAGCCAGCTCACGCCGACGATGCCCCAGGCGTGCGCGTCACGCCGGTTGCGGTGCACGAGGTAGAGGCCGACACCGCCGATGAAGTACGGGGCGTACTCCGGCATCAGGACCATGTTCAGGAGCGGCTCGTCCACGCCCTGCGCGATCGCCGCCGCCAGGGTCCAGCCCGCGCAGAAGAGGATCACGCGCTGCCGGTTCGCCCCGGGCAGCACGATGCACAGCGCGAAGAGGGCGTAGAAGCGGATCTCGGCCCACAGGGTCCAGCACACGCCCAGCACCCGGTCGACGCCCAGCGGCTGCTGGAGCATCGTGAGGTTGACCAGCGCGTCGCTCGGGGAGACCGCCTTGTACGCGACGACGGGCAGGGCGAACACCGCCGTCACGATGATGATCGCGGCCCAGTACGCGGGCAGCAGCCGGGAGGCCCGGGAGGCGAAGAAGGAGCGCAGGGGCCGGCCCCAGCCGCTCATGCAGATGACGAAGCCGCTGATCACGAAGAAGACCTGCACGCCCAGGCAGCCGTAGGCGAACAGGTGGTGCAGGGTGGGGAACTGATGCTTCGGCGAGCTGCCCCAGGCCTGGACGACCTCGCCGTCCCGGCCGCCGTAGTGGTATCCGGCCACCATCAGGGCGGCGATCAGCCGCAGTCCGTCGAGGGCGCGCAGCCGGTTCTCCCGGCGCGCCGCGGGCTTGGGCGCGCGGGGCGTCTCGGCGGGTGGCAGGACGGTACGGACCACGGTGCCGGTTGACGTCCCGCGGGCCTCCTCGGGCGTGTCGATCACAAGGTTCCCCTCGATGGGACTCGGCTGGCCCACAGCACGTTAGTCCGATAGTCGGGGATGTTTACGCCCTGGCGAGGCCGGTTTGTCGTCCCGCCCACGGGAGTTCATCCAGGGGACGCCCCCGCGTTGAGAACTCTTCCGAATCGTGACAAATCGCCCTCGGGTGTGGCGGCCCGAAAAAGGAGCGGGCCCGGTCGTGTCCGACCGGGCTCCGCCCCCAGGTGCTTCGCCGGGAAACCCCCGTCGCCGCCTCAGCGGCCCACCGCCCGCTTCAGGGAGCGCGCCCTGCGGGCGACCCGCCGTACGGTCGCGTTGCGCGGGATGAAGGCGAGCTGTGCCGGGACCGCTCCGGGCAGGGCCAGCGAGGTGAGGCGCTTGCGCTTGAAGTAGCGCCAGGTGTGCTGGGTCAACTGGTGCGTCAGATAGCTCTCGGCCGCGGGCCGCAGGTCCGGGTAGATCTTCGGCTGCATCGCGAAACCGACGGCTCTCAGCAGCTTCGTCAGGTCCGCCACGTCCATGCCGGGGCGCTGCCCGGTGACCGCCGCGCTGTCCGACAGATCGGGCAGCAGCGCGTCGACGATGGTCACCGGGACGCGGTTGCTGTTCTCGTACGGGGCGAGGCGGTCCAGCAGCGATCCGGTTCCGACGCGGGCGACCGGCAGGCCGTACAGCGCGGACGCGGTGAGCAGCGCCGTGGAGAAGCACCCGACGACCAGCGCGGGACGCATCCGCTGGTAGAGCACCTCGGCGAGGACCGGGGTGTCGAGGACGGTGAGGTCCGCGCCCAGTTTCTCCGCCTCCTTCTCCAGCATCCGCGACCAGCGCGCCGGGGCCGAGGGGTGCGGTTTGAACACCACACGGGTGTGGCCGAGCGCGAGGGCGCCCCTCAGCATCCGTACGTGGAGCTGCTCCTCCTCCTCGGCGGTGAGGATCTCCAACGCGGAGAGGTACTGGCCGAGCAGCAGCGCCGGCTCGTCGACGGACGGCAACTCGTCCCCGGTGTCGACGAGTTCGGCCAGCACCTTCACGAACGCATCCGTGGGCACGATCTCCGGCTCGACGTCGAACTCGGTGAGCAGCAGCGGCTTGAGGCCGTGGACCAGGTCCAGGTGGAGCAGCCGGGTCACCCGGGTGCCGACCAGCGGGTCGATCTTGTTGCGGGTGGGGCCGTAGCTCATCAGGCCGTCGGCGTACACCGTGACGGGCGCGCCCATGAAGATCTGGGAGACGCCCAGCGCCGGGTTGACCTGGATCGACTCGACGGCCAGCTCGACGTCGTCGTCACCGAGGTTCCAGGCGAGCCGCAGATGACGCTCCCACAGGGGTACGTCGTCCGGCCGCGGGGTCCAGCCGCCCGGGTGGAAGGGGGAGATGGTCTCGTTCCACGAGATGACCTCGTCGAAGCGGCCGCGCAGCCGCTCGAAGCCGGGCATCCCGTCCACGGCGGACGTCGTCTCCGGCGTCGCCGCGTTGTTGGAGACGAGCAGGATGCGCCGGTCGGCGGGTCCGAAGGCGTCGGTGTCGAGGGCCGCGGCGAGCGTGGCCGTCCCGTACAGCGTGGACGCCATGAAGATCTGGGTGGTCACGCGGCCACCCCCGCGGCGGGCGCGGGCCGTCGGCGCAGCCGGCGCAGCCGGGTGGCGCGCTGGACGTCCATGGAGTCGAGGGCCTCGTCGAGCACGTCCTGCGGCATGCGCCGCAGCGCGACGGCACTCATGGACTTCAATTTCCGTGCCACCGCGGGCTCGAACCTTTCGATGGATCCCAGGTGATGGGAAATGATCGCGCAATATGTGCGCACGGCTTTGGGGAGGAGTTTTCCCGCGTCCCGGTCCTCGGCGGTTTCCGCGACGACCTGGTCGAACGCGCGAATGAAATCGAGTTGGCGCACATCCCCGATCTGGGTGAGTGAGGAGGCGACGCCACGCCGGTAGAACACACCGAGCAGCCCCACCGCGGCGAAGGATTCCGCCTCCCGGTGCAGCTTCCAGATCCACGGCCGGTCCTCGGCGGTGCGCAGCCCGTCGGTGAAGTGGAGCAGCCCGCGGTCGACCAGCCGGCGGTGGTAGATGCCCGCCCAGGCGTAGGCGTAGTCGACGGAGGTGGACCGGTCGGAGGGCAGGATGGCGTCACGAGGGTCGAGGACGACTCCGCGGCGGCCGTGCGGAACACGGTGGACGGTGCGGGCCCGCGCGGTGCACTGGACATGGTCCGTACGGACGAAGTCGCAGCCCAGGTCCTCGATGGAGGAGACGAGTCGCTCGTAGTATCCGGGGGCGAGCCAGTCGTCCCCGTCGAGGAACGTGAGGTACTCGCCACGCGCTCTGTCGATCCCGGTGTTGCGCGCGGTGGCCAGTCCTCCGTTCTTCTCGTGTCTGACATACACCGCACCCGGGAGCTCGCGCTCCGCGCGCGCGAGGATGTCCGGTGTCTCGTCGCGCGAGCAGTCGTCGACGAGAATGAATTCGAAGTCCTGCCGTGCGTTCGCACGCAGGCTCTTCAGGGTGTCGGGCGCATATTGCTGCACGTTGTAGAACGGCACGATGACGGAGAGCTTGACCACCCGAGTGACGTTAAGGGGCGGCCCGGCATTCGTCTTGACCGTTGGTGGGATACGAGGTGAACGACGCATGGCGGAACTGTGAACCGCGTCGTTTTCTCAGCCGATCCCTGGCCGATTCCCCATTCGTCGATGTGCTGTTAACCGTTTGTTGTATTCGGGTTGGGCCGCTCCTCGAAATGGGTTCCTAGCGTCTAGGACGTGCCAGCAAGTACCACGAAGTCCCTGCGAGTGGCCGTCCTCGCGGATTCCGACACCAGGTGGAAATGGGGCTCGCTCACCGCGAGCCGCGTCTGCCCGGCCGACTCGGACATCCGCCTCGACGGGTTCCTCCTGCGCGGCCGTGCCACCCCGACCGCCCGCCAGCTCGAAGAGGTGGGCGTCCGCGCGGACTCCCTCCGCGAGGTCACCGCCGTCGAGTTCCTGCGCGAGCTGGGCAAGGAGGACTGCCCGTACGACATGGTCGTCCTCTCCCTGGTCGGCGGCGCCGTCCAGGCGGTGCTGCACGGCCTGGCCCGCGCCTGGGACGGGCGGACGAAGCGGCCCCTGGTCGTCACCGGCTACGTCGGCGTCGTCTACGAGAAGCTCGCCGACGGGCTGCTCCTGCGGCACGGCGCGGATCTCGTCCTCGCCAACTCCCGCCAGGACGCGGACCGTTTCCGGGCCGTGTACGAGGGGGTCGGCGCGGACGCCGGGTCGGTGACCGAGGTCGCGCTGCCCTTCCTCGGCGGGGCGGTGTACCCGGAGAACGACCCGTCCGTGGAGCAAGGGCGCAGGCCTCGCACGGTCGTCTTCGCCGCGCAGCCCTCCGTACCGGAGAGCCGCAAGGACCGTACGTACCTGCTGGACCGGCTGATCCGGCACGCGCGGCTGCACCCGGACCGGGAGGTCCTGCTCAAGCTGCGCTCCAGGCCGGGCGAGCACACCACCCACATCGAGGAGCTGCCGTACCAGAAGCTGGTGCAGAAGGCGGACCCGCCGGCCAACTTCCGGCTGGTGTACGGGCACATGGGTGAGGTCCTCGACCGCACCGACCTGCTCGTCACCGTCAGTTCCACCGCCGCCCTGGAGTCCCTGCACCGGCGCATCCCCACCGTCGTCCTCAGCGACCTCGGGGTGCGCGAGGCGCTCGGCAACCACCACTTCGTGGGCTCCGGCTGCCTCGCCTCCTGGGACCAGCTCGACACCGGGCACCGGCCGGTGCCCGACGCCGCGTGGGTGGCCCGGCAGGGCGTCGCCGCCGACGGATCGTACGAGACGGCCTTCGACACCGCCCGGCGGCGCATCACCGAGCTGCTGACGGCGGACGAACTGCCGCCCCTGGCCCCCTACTACACGCCCGTCACCGCGCCCGGCTATCTGCCCGGCATCCTCGCCCGCCACCACCTCGGCCCGGACGGCAGCCCGCTGCCCGGCGCTCCCGCGGCGGACCGGGAACCCAGCCCCGTACGGCAGTTCGTGCGCCGGGCCGCCCGCGGCGCCTACCGCCACGGCGTCCAGCGCGTGGCACCGGTGATCCGGCGGATGGGCGAACTGTGAGCGCCCCCGACAGCGGGCAGCCCGCGGTCCCTCGCCCCCCACGTCCTCCTCGCCTCCCTCGTCAAGGAGCACAGCGCATGACCAACTCAGAAACGGGCCAGGCCGCGCCGGTGCGCCGCGTGCTCGCGGTGATCCCCGCGCGCGGCGGCTCCAAGGGCGTGCCCGCGAAGAACCTCCTGCCCGTCGGCGGTGTGCCGCTCGTGGCCCGAGCGGTGCGCGAGTGCCGCGCCGCCCGCCTCGTGACGGACGTGGTCGTCTCCACCGACGACCAGGCCATCGCGGCGGCCGCCCGCCAGGCCGGCGCCGAGGTCGTGCTGCGCCCCGCGGCCATCGCCGGCGACACCGCCACCTCCGAGGCCGCCGTCCTGCACGCCATGGACACCCACGAGGCGTTGCACGGCTCCCCGGTCGACGTCGTGCTGCTCGTGCAGTGCACCAGCCCGTTCATCGTCCGCGAGGACGTGGACGGCGTCGTGGACGCGATCGTCGTGAACGGCGCGGACACGGCGCTGACCGTGGCCCCCTTCCACGGCTTCGTGTGGCGCGACGGCGACGACGAGCCCGCGGCCGCGGTGGCCGCCGGGACCGGCAGCGCGACCGTCGACGGCCGCACCGGCGTCCTGGTCGCCGACACCGCCACCACCGGCGGCTACGGCGTCAACCACGACAAGTCCTTCCGCCCGCGCCGCCAGGACCGCCCCCAGGACCTCCTGGAGACCGGAGCCGTCTACGCCATGGAGGCCACCGGCTTCCGCCGGGCGAGGCACCGCTTCTTCGGCCGCACCGAACTCGTGCGCACCGACCCGGCCCGGGTGCTGGAGATCGACGACCCGCACGACCTCGCCCGTGCCCGTGCCCTCGCGCCGCTCTTCGACGCGACCATCCCCCGAGTTCTCGGCTCCGCTCGAACAGGGGGGACCCCCATCGGCTCCCTCCCGGCCGCCGACGACATCGACGCGGTCGTCCTCGACTTCGACGGCACCCAGACCGACGACCGGGTGCTGATCGACTCCGACGGACGGGAGTTCGTCTCCGTGCACCGCGGGGACGGCCTCGGCATCGCCGCCCTCCGCAGGAGCGGACTGGCGATGCTGATCCTGTCCACGGAACAGAACCCGGTCGTCGCCGCCCGGGCCCGGAAACTCAAGATCCCGGTCCTGCACGGCATCGACCGGAAAGACCTCGCACTGAAGCAGTGGTGCGAGGAGCAGGGCATCGCGCCCGAGCGCGTGCTCTACGTCGGCAACGACGTCAACGACCTCCCCTGCTTCGCCCTCGTGGGCTGGCCGGTCGCGGTCGCGAGCGCCCACGACGTCGTGCGCGGCGCCGCACGCGCGGTCACCACCGTCCCCGGTGGCGACGGCGCGATCCGAGAGATCGCCAGCTGGATCCTCGGCCCCTCTCTCGACTCCCTCGACAAGTAAGGAACTTCCCCGCCATGAGCACCAACTCCCGTCTGCGCAGCTTCGGTTCCAAGACCGCCGGCCCGGGTCACCCCGTCTACGTCGTCGGCGAGATCGGCATCAACCACAACGGTGAGCTGGAGAACGCCTTCAAGCTCATCGACGCCGCCGCCGAGGCCGGCTGCGACGCCGTCAAGTTCCAGAAGCGCACCCCGGAGATCTGCACCCCGCGCGACCAGTGGGACATCGAGCGCGACACCCCCTGGGGCCGCATGACCTACATCGACTACCGCCACCGGGTGGAGTTCGGTGAGGACGAGTACCGCCAGATCGACGAGTACGCCAAGAGCAGGAACATCGACTGGTTCGCCTCCCCGTGGGACACCGAGGCCGTCGCCTTCCTGGAGAAGTTCGACGTCCCGGCCCACAAGGTCGCCTCCGCCTCGCTGACCGACGACGAGCTGCTGCGCGCGCTGCGCGGCACCGGCCGCACGGTGATCCTGTCCACCGGCATGTCGACGCCGAAGCAGATCCGCCACGCGGTCGAGGTCCTCGGTAGCGACAACATCCTGATGTGCCACGCCACTTCGACCTACCCGGCGCAGGCCGAGGAGCTCAACCTCCGCGTCATCAACACCCTCCAGGCCGAGTACCCGAACGTGCCGATCGGCTACTCCGGCCACGAGACGGGCCTGCAGACCACGCTCGCCGCGGTCGCCCTGGGCGCGGCCTTCGTCGAGCGCCACATCACCCTGGACCGCGCGATGTGGGGCTCCGACCAGGCCGCCTCCGTCGAGCCGCAGGGCCTGACCCGCCTCGTCCGCGACATCCGCACCATCGAGGCCTCCCTCGGCGACGGCGTCAAGAAGGTCTACGACTCCGAGCTCGGCCCGATGAAGAAGCTGCGCCGCGTCACCGGCGTCGTCGCCGAGGCCGAGATCGCCGCGGCCGCGGGCGAGCCCGTCTCGGTCTGAACGCCCTGAATTCCTTACGACGGGACGGTCGTACGTCGATGAGCCCCCGCGCCGGTTCCACCGGCTCCCCCACTCTCGCCTTCGTCGAGAGTCCGGTACAGCTCCTGAACGTGCTGGAATGGGCGCACGCACACGCCCGCAACGGTGCGGCACCCGGCGCGGGGCTCACCCTCGTCGTCCTGTCCCCCAACGACCCGATGACCCGCGGCCAGCTCCGCCGGATGGCGGAACTGGCCCGCGACGAGGGCCACGCGGTCCGCTGGGAGGAGGCGCGCGGTGGCACCACGGCCCCCTTCCACACCATCGGGGGCCTGGCACCGCTGCTCCGCCGGGCCCGGCGGATCGTCATGGGGGACCCGTTCTCCCGCTATGTGCAGCTGTTGCTGACCATCACCCGGGCGCAGGACCTGGTCGTGGTCGACGACGGCACGGCGACGATGGAGTTCGTCGCCCAACTCGCCCGCGGTGAACGCCTGGTGCGCTGGCACCGGCGCGGTGGCCGCCCCGGCCCGCGGGACGTTCTCTTCGCCCCCGTGTCCGCCTCGGCCCGCCGCCGGCTGACGCCCTCCGGCCGCCGTACGGTCGAGGTCTTCTCCTCGATGCCGATCGAATCGGCACCGGACGGCGTCCGGATCACCGCCAACGACTTCGCCTGGACCAGGGCCCGGTTCGGCCCGCCGCGCATCACCAGGACCGCGGACATGGTCGGCACCTCCCTCGTCGAGACGGGCGTGGTCGACCCCGACCGCTATCTGGGCGCGGTCCGCTCGCTCGCCAAGGCGCACGGCGCGACCCGCTATTTCGCGCACCGCCGCGAGAGCGCCGACAAGCTGCACCGGCTGGCCGCCGAGACGGGACTGGAGATCGTCCGCCCCGACCTGCCGCTCGAACTGATCGCCCGGCGCGGTCCCATCGGCCGTACGATCCTGAGCTTCCCGTCGACGGTCGTGCACACCCTGCCGCTCGCCCTGGTCGGCACCGAGGTGCGCGTCGCCGTCTGCGACATCGACCCGAGCTGGCTGACGGAGAACGCCTCGCCCCGGGCCCAGGGCTTCCTGTCCGGGGTGACCGGGACGGCCCGTGACGTGCACCGGCTGTCGGCGGTGGCCACCGCCTAGGACCGGTCACAGCCCGGCGTCGTGAAGGGCCGCCGCGCCGCGCCGGGCCCTTCACGACCCACCGGCCACCGCGCCCCGCCCTCCGGCACTCACGGAATGTGACCGGCGCGTAGCGTGCCGGTGACGGTTTCGGAATCCGGTTACGGTGTTGTGAGACTGTGGAGGCCGGATACGGGAATGCGCCCGGGTGTACGGGGTGTTCCCTCCTGCACATCGGCGGGCGATCCCCGGCCGAGTCGGATCACAGCCGGTCACCTCGACCCGTTCAAGATCCAAACGCCCGAAGAGCCGGGCGAGTCTACCCATCCTCATAGCCAGCCATGCGCCGCGCGGCCAGATTTTCTTCCCCTAACGGGCTGAACTTTTGTTGATCGTGGGTCAGTTGGCCGCCCGATCGTCCTACCCTTCAAAGGGTGAACCAACTGATGTCCCGAGAGTCCGAGGCCGATCTCCCCGGGGAGCCGCTGCTCCCGGGCGCGCTGCCCGAGGCACTGCGCGCCGAACTCGTGGCGTTCCGTCGCGACCTTCACATGCACCCGGAGCTCGGCAACCAGGAGTTCCGCACCACCGCGGCCATCAAGGCGCGCCTGGAGCAGGCGGGCCTGGAGCCGCGTGTCCTCGCCATCGGGACCGGCCTCATCTGTGACATCGGGGACCCGGACGACGTACGCCCCATGCTGGCGTTGCGCGCCGACATCGACGCGCTGCCCATCCCGGACACGAAGAGTGACTGCGCCTACCGCTCGACGGTGCCCGACCGTGCTCACGCCTGCGGCCACGACATCCATACGACGGTCGTGCTCGGCGCCGGTCTCGTCCTCGCCGACCTGCACGCGAAGGGCCTGCTGCCCCGGCGGGTCCGGCTGATCTTCCAGCCCGCCGAGGAGGTACTGCCCGGCGGCGCCCCGGACGCGATCGAGTCGGGCGTACTCGAAGGGGTCGGGCGGATCGTCGGCGTGCACTGCGACCCGAGGGTCGACGCGGGGCGTATCGGACTGCGGCACGGCGCCATCACCTCGGCGTGCGACCGGCTCGAAGTGTCCCTGGACGGCGCGGGCGGCCACACGGCGCGCCCCCATCTCACCACCGACCTCGTCACCGCCGCCGCCCGCGTGGTGACCGACGTGCCGGCGCTCGTCGCCCGGCGCGTGGACGCCCGCAGCGGGCTCGCGGTCACCTGGGGACGTATCGAGTCGGGTCACGCCTGCAACGTGATCCCGCAGCACGCCGAGCTGTCCGGGACGATCCGCTGCCTGGACCTCGACGCCTGGCGGGCCGCTCCGGACCTGGTCCACGCGGCCATCGACGAGATCGCGAACCTCTACCGCGCCAAGTCCGAGATCAACTACATCCGGGGCGTCCCGCCGGTCGTCAACGACCCGGCCGTCACCGACCTGCTCCGCGACGCGATGACCGCCCGGCGCGGTGCGCAGTCCATCGAGGACACCGAGCAGAGCCTCGGCGGCGAGGACTTCTCCTGGTACCTGGAGCACGTGCCCGGCTCGATGGCCCGCCTCGGGGTGCGCTCGCCGGGCGACCGCACGACCCGCGATCTGCACCGGGGCGACTTCGACGCGGACGAGCACGCGATCACGGTCGGCGTCGAGATGTTCACCGCCGCGGCCCTCCTGGACGAGCGGCCCTGAGGGCGTCGGGCGCGGCCGGTGACTCAGGTCGCGCCCCCGGACCCCCCGCAGTAGCGTGGTCCCCAGTCATTCATCAGTCACTCCATGGAGCAGGAGCCACGCTCTCCGTCACCTGGGATCCGTTTCCCGGACACGCCGTGTGACGGCTGTGGTGGGTGCTGCGTCCCCGAACGTGCCTTTCGGCCCGGTGGTTCACAAGGACGTAACCGGCCATCGGCACGAATGGATAACGGCCCGGCGGAACCCCGTTCCCTGGACGGTCTACGCGCGTTAATGTGCGCCGAACTCAGCACCCACTGCGGGGCTTTGGAGAATGGGGAGCTTCAGATGCGTCGGATAGCCAGCCTGACCCGCGTCGCGGTGGGGGTCGCGTCGCTCGCACTCGCCGCCACGGCCTGCGGCGGCACCAGTAGTGACAGCAACAGCAGCAGCAACAGCAGTTCGAGCGGCGGCGCCAAGGGCCTCGCCATCGCGTACGACGTCGGCGGCAAGGGCGACCAGTCCTTCAACGACGCCGCGTTCGCCGGTCTGGAGAAGGCGAAGAAGGAGTTCGGCTACAAGACGGCCGACGTCGAGCCCAACGACAACGAGACGGACGCCGACAAGCAGCAGCGTCTGGAGTCGCTGGCCAGGCAGGGCTACAACCCGGTCATCGGCATCGGCTTCGCCTACGGCCCCGCGCTGGAGAAGGCCGCCGCTAAGTTCCCGAAGACCAGCTTCGGCATCGTGGACTCGGTCGTCCCGGGCAAGAACGTGGCCTCCCTGGTCTTCGCCGAGCAGGAGTCCTCGTACCTCGCCGGTGTCGCGGCCGCCAAGGCCACCAAGAGCAACGTCGTCGGCTTCATCGGCGGCGTGGACGTTCCGCTGATCCACAAGTTCGAGGCCGGCTACACGCAGGGCGTCAAGGACACCAAGCCCGGTGTGAAGGTCCTCTCGCAGTACCTGACGCAGACCGCCGCCGAGGGTGGCTTCTCCAGCCCCGACAAGGGCAAGGCCGCCGCCGAGGGCCAGATCGAGAAGAAGGCCGACGTCCTCTACGCCGCGGCCGGTCTGTCCGGCCAGGGTGTCATCGAGGCCGCCTCCAAGGCGGGCGTGTGGGCGATCGGCGTCGACTCCGACCAGTACAAGCAGGCGGCGCTGTCGGCGTACAAGGACAAGATCCTGACCTCCGCCCTCAAGGACGTCGGCGGCGCGGTCTACACGCTGTCCAAGTCCGTCCACGACGGCAAGCCGCTGACCGGCACGCAGACCTTCGACCTCAAGGTCAACGGTGTCGGCCTCGCCGACAGCAACCCGAAGATGGGTGAGATCGCCGGTCTCACCGACGCCGTGGCCAAGGCCAAGGCGGCCATCGTCGACGGCAGCATCAAGGTCAAGACCAGCTAGTCGCCGCGAGCGGCGGGTGATCGCGGCGGGCCGGTCCCGCCACCTCTCCGCCGGCCGGGCGAAACATGGTGGAAGTGCAGCGGAACGGGCGGGCACCCAGGTGCCCGCCCGTTCCGCTGTCCGCTTCCGGGATCACTCACCGCCACTTTCCCTTTGCGATCGGCAAGTACCCGGCCCGTGGGTACGTGGCGTCGGGCACAGCCGGATAACAAGGTGGACAGAAGGGGTTTTCTAGTTGGTCTACGCGCGTTAATCTGCGGCGAAGCCAGCGCCGAAGCTGAACCGTCAGGCGCTGAACGACAGGAGCACACGTAATGCGCCGGGTTACCCGCATCGCGCTCGCAGGTACTGCGACCGCCTCTCTCGCCCTCGCTCTCTCCGCCTGTGGCGGCACCTCGACCTCCTCGTCCTCCGCGGACGCCAAGAGCGGTCACAAGGGCCTCGCCCTCGCGTACGACGTCGGCGGCAAGGGCGACCAGTCCTTCAACGACGCCGCGTACGAGGGTCTGAAGCAGGCGAAGGCCGAGTTCAAGTACGACACCGCCGACCTCGAGCCCACCGACGGCGAGACGGACGCGGACAAGACGCAGCGCCTGGTCTCGCTGGCCAAGCAGGGTTACAACCCGGTCATCGGCATCGGCTACTCCTACGGCCCGGCCGTCAAGGCCGCCGCCGCGAAGCTCCCGAACACCACCTTCGGCATCGTCGACGACTCCACCGTCACGGCGAAGAACGTCGCGGACCTGGTCTTCTCCGAGCAGGAGGCCTCCTACCTGGCCGGCGTCACCGCCGCCAAGGCCACCAAGACCGACACCGTCGGCTTCATCGGCGGCGTGGACGTTCCGCTGATCCACAAGTTCGAGGCGGGCTTCGAGCAGGGTGTCAAGGACACCAAGCCGGGCGTCAAGGTCCTCTCGCAGTACCTCACCCAGACGGCCCAGGAGGGTGGCTTCTCCAGCCCCGACAAGGGCAAGACGGCCGCCGAGGGTCAGATCGAGAAGAAGGCCGACGTCGTCTACGCCGCGGCCGGTCTGTCCGGTCAGGGTGTCATCGAGGCCGCCTCCGCCAAGAAGGTCCTGGCCATCGGTGTCGACTCGGACCAGTACCTGCAGCAGGCGCTGGCCCAGTACAAGGACTCGATCCTGACCTCCGCCACGAAGGACGTCGCCAAGGCGGTCTACACCCTGGCGAAGTCGGTCGAGGACGGTAAGCCCGAGAGCGGTATCGTTCGGGGCGATCTGAAGTCCGGTGAGGTCGGCCTGGCCGATTCCAACCCGGCGTTCAAGAACAACACCGCGATCCAGGACGCCGTCAAGGCCGCCCAGGAGAAGATCATCAGCGGTGCGATCAAGGTCAAGACCAGCTGACGAGAAGTACCTCAGGAGCAGCCAATGCGGTCCCGGGGAAGTTCGGGCAAGTCTCTGTGCCGTCCGGCACGGGGAGGCGCCCGCTCTGCCCCGGAGTCGCTTGGTAACCGCGGGGTTACGTCCGCTCAACGGGATACGAGGAGTCTTGCTCCCCGTATCCCGTTCTCGCGGCGCGTGGCCCCTTTCGTTGCCGTAGGGGCGCTACGCGCGTAGACGACCCCCTTTCCCTCAGGAGAGTGCGCCATCAACGCGTCCAGCAGCCCTCCGGCCGGCGCGGTCGACGGTCAGCCGACCGCTGTCGAACTCGCCGGGATCACCAAGCGATTCCCTGGCGTCGTGGCCAACCACGACATCCACCTCAGCGTCCGCAAGGGCACCGTGCACGCCCTCGTCGGCGAGAACGGCGCCGGCAAGTCGACGCTGATGAAGATTCTCTACGGCATGCAGAAGCCGGACGAGGGCACCATCGCCGTCGACGGCGAGCAGGTCACCTTCTCGTCGCCCGCGGACGCCATCGGCCGCGGCATCGGCATGGTCCACCAGCACTTCATGCTGGCCGACAACCTCACCGTCCTGGAGAACGTCGTCCTGGGCAGCGAGAAGCTGTACGGCATCGGCGGCAAGGCCCGCCGCAAGATCGTCGAGCTCTCCGAGCGCTACGGCCTCGGGGTCCGCCCCGACCTCCTGGTCGAGGAGCTCGGTGTCGCCGACCGGCAGCGCGTGGAGATCCTCAAGGTCCTCTACCGCGGCGCCCGCATCCTGATCCTGGACGAGCCCACCGCCGTCCTCGTGCCGCAGGAGGTCGACGCCCTCTTCGAGAACCTGCGCGAACTCAAGGCCGAGGGACTGTCGGTCATCTTCATCTCGCACAAGCTGGGCGAGGTCCTCTCGGTCGCCGACGACATCACGGTCATCCGGCGCGGTACGACGGTCGGCACCGCCGTGCCGTCCGAGACGACCCCGCGTCAGCTCGCCGAGCTGATGGTCGGCAGCGAACTGCCGACGCCGGAGACCTCCGAGTCGACGGTCACCGACCGGGCCGTCATCGAGGTCGAGGACCTGACGGTCTTCGCCAAGGGCTCGGTGTCGATGGGCAAGGGCTCCGCGGCCCTGCTCATGGACGAGGTGGAGCGCGGCGCCGTACGGCTCGTCCTCGACCATGTCTCCTTCACCATCCACGCCGGTGAGGTGATGGGTATCGCCGGTGTCGAGGGCAACGGCCAGACCGAACTCATCGACGCGCTGATCGGCCTCAAGGGCGCCGACTCCGGTGTCATCCGCTTCGCGGGCGACGACATCACCGGCCTCTCGACGCGCAAGCGCCGCGAGAACGGCATCGGCTACATCCCCGAGGACCGCCACCGCCACGGCCTCCTCCTGGAAGCCCCCCTCTGGGAGAACCGCATCCTCGGCCACGTCACCGAGAAGCCCAACGCCAAGGGCGTCTGGATCGACATCAAGGGCGCCCAGCAGGACACCCGCCGCATCGTCGAGGAGTACGACGTCCGTACCCCCGGCATCGACGTCACCGCGGCCTCGCTGTCCGGCGGCAACCAGCAGAAGCTGATCGTCGGCCGCGAGATGAGCCACAAGCCGAAGTTCCTGATCGCCGCCCACCCCACCCGCGGTGTGGACGTCGGCGCGCAGGCGCAGATCTGGGACCAGATCCGCGCGGCGCGCCGCGAAGGGCTCGCCGTCCTGCTGATCTCCGCCGACCTGGACGAGCTGATCGGCCTGTCCGACACCCTCCGGGTGATCTACAACGGCAAGCTGGTCGCGGACGCGGACCCGGCCACCATCACCCCGGAGGAACTCGGCTCGGCCATGACCGGTGCCGCCTCCGGACACCTGGAGAACGAGGAGCTCGCCGAAGCGGCCGAGCTCGAAGAGCCCGCCGAGAACCCGGCGGACGCCCCGGAAGACGAGGCCCGCTGATGAAGAAGTTCGACAAGGAGCGCCTGCTCCTCGGGGTGGCCGGACCGGTCATCGCGCTCGTCGTCGCCGTGGCGCTGACCTCGATCGTGCTGCTCGCCTCGGGCAAGAGCCCGATCGAGCCGTACACGATCATGTTCCAGCAGGCGACGTTCTCCGACATCCAGGTCCTGATCATCAACCAGGCCTCGCTGTACTACATCGCGGCACTGGCGGTGGCCATCGGCTTCCGGATGAACCTCTTCAACATCGGTGTGGACGGCCAGTACCAGCTCGCCGCCATGATGGCCGCGATCGTCGGCGCGCACGTCGCGCTGCCGGCCGTGCTCCAGGTCCCGCTGCTGATGCTGACCGCGATCTGCACCGGCGCGTTCTGGGCCGGAATCGCCGGTGTCCTCAAGGTCACCCGCGGGGTCAGCGAGGTCGTCGCGACGATCATGCTGAACGCGATCGCGACCTCCGTCATCGCCTACCTGTGGCTGCCCGACGTCTTCGGCGTCAAGCTCGGCAACAACAACACCACCGGCGAGATGCACAAGTCCGGCTGGATCCCCGGGTTCAACATGGGTGACGCGGGCGAGATCTACGGCCTGGTCATCCTCGCCGTGCTCCTCGGCATCGGCTACTGGATCGTTCTCAACCGCACCCGCTTCGGCTTCGACCTGCGCGCCTCCGGCGCCTCCGAGTCCGCCGCCGCGGCCAGCGGTGTCGACCCCAAGCGCATGGTGCTCACCGCGATGCTGCTCTCCGGCGGCATCGCCGGACTCGCGGGTCTGCCGATCCTGCTCGGCGACACCCACACGTACAGCCTCAACTTCCCTGTCGGCATCGGCTTCCTCGGCATCGGTATCGCGCTGCTCGGCCGCAACAGCCCCGTCGGCATCGCGTTCGCGGCCCTGCTGTGGGCCTGGCTCGACAAGGCCTCGCCCGAGCTCGACTTCCACGGGTACGACAAGGAAATCGCGGTCATCATGCAGGGCCTGATCGTGATCGCGGTCGTGGTCTCGTACGAGGCCGTCCGCGAGTGGGGTCTGCGCCGCCAGCAGCGCCGCGTCGGCGCGGAAATCGCCGCGGGCAACGTCCTCGGCGCCACCGACAACACCGAGAAGGAGGTGGCTGGCCAGTGACCACCGCAACCGACGTCAACCAGCCCACGCTTCAGCCCGCGGCTCCCGGCAGCCGCCGGATGTCGCTTCCCGTCCTCCTGCTGGTGATCGCGGGCGCCCTGGCGCTGACCTCGATCGTCCGCATCATCACGGGCGCCGACGGCATCACCAACGTCAGCCAGATGTCGACCGCGCTCGAACTGGCCGTCCCGATCGGCCTGGCCGGTCTCGGCGGTCTGTGGGCCGAGCGCTCCGGCGTCGTCAACATCGGCCTCGAAGGCATGATGATCCTCGGCACATGGTTCGGTGCCTGGGCCGGCTACCAGTGGGGCCCGTGGACCGGCCTCCTGGTCGGCGTCATCGGCGGCGCCGTCGGCGGTCTGCTGCACGCGATCATGACGGTCACCTTCAACGTCAACCACATCGTGTCCGGTGTGGCCATCAACATCCTGGCGCTCGGTGTCACCCGCTATCTCTCCCCGCTCGCCTTCGAGGGCGTCCCGGGCGGCTCGGCCAAGCAGTCCCCGCCGGTCGACTCGCTCGGCCAGTTCACCGTGCCAGGGCTCTCCGACTGGCTCACCACCCTGAACTCCAAGGGCTGGTTCTTCGTCTCGGACGTCGCGGGTCTGCTCGGCGGCCTGGTCACCGACGTCTCCTGGCTGACGCTGATCGCCGTCGCGCTGATCCCCGCCACCTGGTGGATCCTGTGGCGCACCCCGTTCGGTCTGCGCCTGCGGTCCTGCGGTGAGAACCCGATCGCGGCCGAGTCGCTCGGCGTGAACGTCTACAAGTACAAGTACATCGCGGTGATCATCTCCGGCGGTCTGGCCGGCCTCGGCGGTGTCTTCCTCTCCATCGTCGCCAACCCCTTCTACCTGGAGGGCCAGACCGCCGGCCGCGGCTACATCGGTCTCGCCGCGATGATCTTCGGCAACTGGATGCCCGGCGGACTGGCCCTGGGAGCGGTCCTGTTCGGCTACACCGACAGCCTCAACCTGCGCGGCGGCTCGGAGAACGTCCACGCCCTGCTGCTGCTCGGCGCCATCCTGCTCGTCATCGGCGCGATCTGGCTCGCGGTCAAGAAGAAGTACGTGTCCGCCGCCATCACCCTGGTCGTCGGCGTCCTCGTCTTCCTCTGGTACGCCACGACCAACGAGGTGCCCAGCCAGATCGTCTCGGCCACGCCGTACGTCATCACCCTGCTCGTCCTCTCGCTGTCGGCGCAGCGCCTGCGCATGCCGAAGGCGGACGGCCTGCCGTACCGGAAGGGACAGGGCAAGTGACGTCCGCCGGCGCGGCGTCCGCGGACGTCGACTGGGAGGAGCTGCGGGAGGTGGCCCGTACGGCGATGTCCCGCGCGTACGCCCCCTACTCGGAGTACCCGGTCGGCGCCGCCGCCCGCGTCGACGACGGCCGGATCATCTCCGGCTGCAACGTCGAGAACGCCTCCTACGGCCTCGGCCTGTGCGCCGAGTGCGGTCTGGTCTCCGAGCTGCACACCACCGGCGGCGGCCGGCTGACGCACTTCACGTGCGTCGACGGGCGGGGCGAGATCCTCGTCCCGTGCGGACGCTGCCGGCAGCTCCTGTTCGAGTTCGGCGGGGGCGATCTGATCCTGGAGACGCCGGACGGGCTCGTGACCCTCTCCGAGATGCTGCCGCAGGCCTTCGGCCCCGGACATCTCACCAAGTAATGCCCCGCGGCCCCTCCTGATCGACCGATCCCAGGGAGGGGCCGCTCATCTTTTCGGAAGGAACGCCATGGCCATGGACGCCGTCTCTGTCATCCGCACCAAGCGGGACCGCGCCGAACTCACCGATCAGCAGATCGACTGGGTCATCGACGCGTACACCCGCGGCGAGGTCGCCGACTACCAGATGGCCGCCCTCAACATGGCGATCCTGCTCAACGGCATGAACCGCCGTGAGATCGCCCGCTGGACGGCCGCGATGATCGCCTCGGGCGAGCGCATGGAGTTCTCCTCCCTGTCCCGCCCGACCGCCGACAAGCACTCCACGGGCGGGGTCGGCGACAAGATCACCCTCCCGCTGGCCCCGCTCGTCGCCGCCTGCGGCGCGGCGGTGCCCCAGCTCTCCGGGCGCGGCCTCGGCCACACCGGCGGCACCCTGGACAAGCTGGAGTCGATCCCGGGCTGGCGCGCGCTGCTGTCCAACGAGGAGATGCTGCACGTCCTCGACACCACGGGCGCGGTCATCTGCGCGGCCGGCGACGGCCTCGCCCCCGCCGACAAGAAGCTCTACGCGCTGCGCGACGTCACCGGCACGGTCGAGGCGATCCCGCTCATCGCCTCCTCGATCATGTCCAAGAAGATCGCCGAGGGCACCGGCTCGCTCGTCCTGGACGTGAAGGTCGGCACCGGCGCCTTCATGAAGACCATCGAGGACGCCCGCGAGCTGGCCTCCACGATGGTGGGCCTGGGCACCGACCACGGGGTGAAGACCGTCGCGCTCCTCACGGACATGTCGACCCCGCTCGGCCTGACCGCGGGCAACGCCCTGGAGGTCCGTGAGTCCGTCGAGGTCCTCGCCGGCGGCGGCCCCGCCGACGTCGTCGAGCTCACCATCGCCCTCGCGCGCGAGATGCTCGACGCGGCCGGGATCAAGGACGCCGACCCGGCGAAGGCCCTCGCCGACGGCTCCGCCATGGACGTGTGGCGCCGCATGATCGCCGCGCAGGGCGGCGACCCGGACGCCACGCTGCCCGTCGCCCGCGAGCAGCACGTCGTGACCGCCTCGGCCTCCGGGGTGCTGACCCGCCTCGACGCGTACGACATCGGGATCGCCGCCTGGCGCCTCGGTGCCGGACGCGCCCGCAAGGAGGACCCGGTGCAGGCCGGCGCGGGTGTCGAGCTGCACGCCAAGCCGGGCGACACGGTGACCGCGGGCCAGCCCCTCATGACCCTCCACACGGACACCCCGGACCGCTTCGAGTACGCGCTCCAGGGGGTCGAGGGCTCGTACGACATCGCGCCGGCCGGAACGGACTTCAAGCCGTCCCCGATCGTGCTGGACCGTATCGCCTGACCTGCGGTCTCCTCCTTCGGGTGAACGGGACCGGTGGACCTCCACCGGTCCCGTTCGGCCACTCCAAGGGCGATGTCCACCGCCCCCTCGGCACCGCCAAGGTCGGCGAGGCGGTCAACCTGAAGGGCGCCGTCACCCATCGCGGATTCGTAGGGCGTGCGTCCAACCCGAGGGGGAGGAGCGGGCACGGGTCCACATGATCCGCTGTGCCGCCGACGACGATCCGCCGCGTCGCCGGGGTCGATCCTCCGAGCCGTCCGCGATGACGCTTCGCGTCGCCGTGGGTGATCCACTGCGTCGACCGCGATGAGTTCGGTGTCCCTGGCCGGTCTACTGACCGTGGACTCCGCGAAACCGGCCGTACTCGTGCTGCCAGGACTCGTTGCCCCGGGCGAGGTGCCCGGGCTCTGCGAGGCCGTCCGGACGCTTCTCGGCACGACCGGCGCCGGGGTCGTGGTCTGCGACGTCGAGAACCTCGGGCCGCCCGGACTCACCGCCGTCGACGCGCTGGCGCGCATGGAACTGGCGGCCCGCCGCGCGGGCGGCCGGATACGCCTGCGCGGCCCCGACCCCGCGCTGACCGCCCTACTCGATCTCGTCGGCCTCCGCTTCGAGACCTGCGACGGCTCCGGCGCCGACGGCCCCCCGGGTTCTGAGTGCCTCGGCCTCTTCGGCGCCGTCGATGCGCAGGGGCAGTCCGAAGAGCGGGAACCAGCGGGCCGTGTCCAGGAAGCAGTGGAACCCGGCGATGCGGCCCTTTGAGATCTCCAGCGCCTGCACCGCCCAGGGCGAGTAGCCGCCGCCGTCCTCGTCCGGCTTGTACTGGGCGAAGCCCGGCAGGCCGTTGACCTCGACCGGGATCAGGAGCGAACCGGCGCAGGCCGCGCCCAGTGTCGTCATGAAGCCGGTGATGTCCTCCGTGCCACGCAGCCACAGGTCGAACGGCGGCATCGTCATGATCGCGTCCTCGTGCAGGAGCGCCGTCAGAGCCGTCATGTCGTACCCCTCGAAGGCCGCCACATAGCGCTCCAGGAGCTTCTGCTGCTCCTCGTCGAGCGGGTCGGAGGTGGCGGCGTCCGCGCCCGCCCCCTCGTTCTCGGCGAGGGTGGCGCGGGCCCGCTGGAGCGCGCTGTTGACCGACGCGACCGTGGTGCCGAGCAGTTCGGCCACCTCGCTCGCCTTCCACGCGAGGACCTCGCGCAGGATGAGGACCGCGCGCTGCTTGGGCGGCAGTTGCTGGAGGGCCGCCATGAAGGCGAGGCGCACCGACTCCTTGGCGACCGCCGCCTCCGCCGGATCACCGGCCGAGGGCAGCACGCGGGCGTCCGGCACCGGCTCCAGCCAGGTGTTGTCCGGGCGCGGGGTGAGCGCCGCCTGTGCGAGCGGCGAGGGAGCCGAGAGATCCATGGGACGAGCCCTTCGGTTGCCCGCGTTGAGCATGTCCAGGCAGACGTTCGTCGCGATCCGGTACAGCCAGGACCGCATCGAGGACCGGCCCTCGAACTTGTCGTAACTGCGCCAGGCCCGGACCATCGTGTCCTGCACCGCGTCCTCGGCCTCGAAGGACGAGCCGAGCATCCGGTAGCAGTACCCGGTCAGCTCGACCCGGTGCTTCTCCAGCCGGACGTCCAGGTCCGCGGTAGTCGCCGTACCCTCGCTCATGGCCAACCCACCCCTGTGGCTGTTTCCGTTCGGCGCGTCATTGCGCCGGCACTTCGGAAGCTACCGCAGCCCACTGACAATGGCGTGCGGAGCTGGGAAAGCCGCAGGTCACAGGGGGGTGCCGGAGAGACCGCGGGCCTCAGTGGGCCAGCGCGGGCCCGCGGCGGGAGGCCGTGCGGGCCGCGTGGGAGCCGAACAGGGTGATGGAGACGACTCCCAGCACCGCGAACAGCCCCATGGCCACCGTGCCCGCCCAGCCCCCGGCGTGGAAGGCGACCGCGCCGAGCGTGCTGCCGGCGCTGGAGCCGATGTAGTACGCGGACTGGTAGAGGGCCGAGGCCTGCGCCCGCCCCTTCCTGGCGGTGTGGCTCACCGACGACGACGCCACCGCGTGGCCCGCGAAGAAGCCCGCGGTGATCAGGACCAGACCGGTCAGGACCAGTGCGATCGAGTCCCCGAGGGTCAGGAGCAGACCGGCGGTCGTGGTGCCGCCCGCCAGGTAGAGGGAGCCGCGGCGGCCCAGGCGCCCGGCCAGACGCCCCGCCGTCGACGCCGACACCGTACCGACGAGATAGACCAGGAAGACCGAGCCGACGATCCCCTGCGGGAGCGAGAACGGCGCCTCGCCGAGGCGGTAGCCGATGACCGTGTAGACCCCGCCGAACACCATCATGAACAGCGCGCCGATCGCGTACAGCCGGCACAGCAGTGGGTTCGCCAGATGGTCGCGCACGGTGCGGGCCAGCACCCGTGGCCGCAGCGAACCCCGCGCGAAGTGCCGCGGCGCCGGGAGCAGCAGCCGGAAGGCCACCGCGCAGACCACGGCGATCAGCCCGATGGTGCCGACGGCCACCCGCCAGCCCCACTCCTGCGCGACCCACCCGGTGATGACCCGGCCGCTCATCCCGCCGACGCTGTTGCCCGCGACGAACAGGCCGATCGCGGTGATCAGCGCCTTGGGGCGGACCTCCTCCGCCAGATACGCCGTCGCCGAGGCCGGAAGCCCGGCGAGCGCCGCGCCCTGCACGGCCCGCAGCGCCACCAGCGCGCCGATCGACGGTGCGAAGGGGACCAGGAGACCGACGGTGACCGCCACCGCCAGGGACGCCGTCATCAACGTACGCCGTCCGAAACGCTCCGACAGCGCGCTCATCGGCAGGACGAACAGCGCCAGCCCGCCGGTCGCGGCCGACACCGTCCAGCTCGCCTCGCCCGCGCTCACCCCGTAGTCCGCGGAGACCAGCGGGAGCAGGGCCTGGGTGGAGTAGAGGAGCGCGAAGGTGGCGACGCCCGCGAGGAAGAGCGCGAAGCTCATCCGGCGGTAGCCCGGCCCGCCGGGCGCCAGACGGGAGTCGTCGAGGGCGGTGGGGACAGCGGCGGTGACGGAGTCGGCGGCAGGAGCGGAAGCGGCGGCGCCCACGGTGGTGGACGCCCCGGTACTGGCGGAAGGCATGTCCCGAACCTAAGGACCCGTTGTTCATCCGTCCAATGCATGGAATCGCCATAATCGTTCCCATGGTGCATCAGCAGAGGTCAGAAGCTCACCTGTCACCGTTCAGTGACACAGAAGACAGCGCCCATCTTGCGAGACTGCTCGCCCCACGCCTCGCGTACTTCGCCGGCGTCGCCCGCACCGAGCACGTCACCCGGGCCGCCCAGGAGATGCAGGTACCCCAGTCGACGCTGTCCAGGGCCATGGTCCGGCTCGAACAGGATCTGGGCGTCGACCTGTTCGCGCGGCACGGCCGGACGGTGTCGCTGACTCCCGCGGGCCGCACCTTCCTGTCCTCCGTCGAGCGGGCCCTCGCCGAGATCGAGCGCGCCGCCGACGAGGTGCGCGCGGACGCCGACCCGGCCACCGGCAAGGTCGCCTTCGGCTTCCTGCACACGATGGGCTCGGAGACGGTGCCAGGGCTGATCCGCGCCTTCCGCGCCGACCATCCGCGGGTCCGCTTCAGCCTCGTGCAGAACTACGGGGAGGCGATGCTGGAGCGGCTGCGTTCGGGCGAACTGGACCTGTGCCTCACCTCGCCGGTGCCGGACGCGCCCGATCTGGTGGGGCGCAGGCTCGACGAGCAGAAGCTCCGGCTGGTCGTGCCCGCCGACCATCCGCTCGCCGGCCGCAAGCGCGTCCGCCTGGCCGAGGCGGCCGACGAGACCTTCGTGACCCTGGAACCCGGCTACGGGATGCGCCGCATCACTGACGACCTGTGCCAGGAGGCCGGGTTCCGGCCGCGCATCGCCTTCGAGGGGGAGGAGGCGGAGACGCTCCGGGGCCTGGTCGCCGCGGGACTCGGGGTGGCGCTGCTCCCGCCACCGGCCGTCGCCCGCCCGGGAGTTGTCGAACTCACGGTCACCGCCCCGCGCGCCGTGCGCGAGATCGGCGTCGCCTGGCTCGACGGCCACCCGGACACCCTGCCGGTGGCCGCCTTCAAGAAGTTCCTCCTGTCCCGCCGAGGCCACCTACTCCCCGACTGAACAACCGGGGCACCCCCCGAGACATTTGGCCCTGGCTCTCTGGCCCTGGCTCCGTGGTTCCGGCCCTGGCTCCCGGCTTCCTGGCCCCGGCCCTGGTTCCCTGGCCCCGGCCGTTGCTCTCTGGCTCCGGTCTCGGTCCCGGTCTCGGGCCTCCGCCCCGGCCTTGGTCTCGGGCCTCGGGCCTTGGGCCAGGCTTCGCCTCGGTCTCGGGCCTTGGGCCAGGCTTCGCCTCGGTCTCGGGCCTCGGCCCCAGGCTTCGCCCCGGTCCCGCCCCTGGCCCTGGCCCCGCCCCGGGGTCCCGGCTGTGGGTCCCCGACCCCGGGGGTCAGTCGCCCGGCGTCGGCCGCCCGATCCACCGCGTCGCGCGACCGGGCCGCGGTCGGGCGGTCGCCCGACTGTCCGGCACCGAGCCCCGACGCGCGGACGGCCGCCTCCTACCGGTGCAGCGACTGTCCGAACCCCGCGGCCAGCGGCATGCGCAGGCCGAGCGGCGGCGGGGCCGCGAACGCGTCCTCGACCGGGCGGGAGAAGGCGTGCCCGAACAGGACGCCGAGCACGAAGTCCTCCGCGAGGGCGAGGACTTCGTGTCGGTGCTGGTGCAGCGCGTGCCCGTCCGAGTGGACCTCGAAGCGGCAGATGCCGCGGTTGGCCTTCTTCGCGCGCGCCGCGAACCGGAACGACAACTCGGGGTCGGTGCGCTGGTCGTTGGTGCCATGCACGATCAGCACGCGCCGGCCGGCCAGGTGCTTCACCGGTTCGGGTGGCGCGGCCACGTCGTCCTCGGGCAGCCAGGGTGCCAGCGCCAGCACGGAGTTGACGGCCGGGTGCCCGCCGGCGCGCAGCGCCGCCCGGCCGCCCATGTCGACGCCGACCAGGCACACGGGGACGTCGCCGTAGCGGCGGACGACCTCGTCCGCGGCCCAGGACGCGTCGGCCGCGAGATGGGCCTCGCTGCCGTTCCAGCCGCGGACGCGGTAGTGCACCACGTGGGTGACCAGGCCTTCCGCGCGTCCCGCGCGGGCCAGCCGGCGCCCCAGCGCACGTACGGAAGCGGTCGCCATCATGGGGGAGGGTCTTCGGGCCGAGGTCTCCTCACCGCCCGGCAGCAGCAGAACAACTCCGCTGACCGTCGTCGGCTCAGGGCCGAGCGCCCTCCCCAGCCGGGCCGTGCGAACCGGCGTCGCTTGCTGTGCCATGACAGAACAGTGTCAGAAGCAAAGGTGTACGCCACCCGTCCGCACGGTCACCGTTACATATCGGCGGATGCGTACACCAGGAGATCTACGCGCGTAGGGGCTAGAGTGCGAAAATGACGAGCCAGATTCGGAACACCCCGAGCTCGGAGCAGATCCGCCGGGCGCCCAAGGTCCTGCTGCACGATCACCTCGACGGGGGACTGCGCCCCGGCACGATCGTCGAACTCGCCCGGGAGACGGGATACGCCGACCTCCCCGAGACCGATCCCGGCAAGCTCGGGATCTGGTTCCGTGAGGCCGCCGACTCCGGTTCGCTGGAGCGGTACCTGGAGACCTTCGCCCACACCTGCGCCGTCATGCAGACCCGCGAGGCCCTGGTGCGGGTCGCCGCCGAGTGCGCCGAGGACCTCGCCGAGGACGGGATCGTCTACGCCGAGGTGCGGTACGCGCCCGAGCAGCACCTGGAGGGCGGGCTCAGCCTCGAAGAGGTTGTCGAGGCGGTCAACGAGGGCTTCCGGGAAGGGGAACGGCGGGCCCGGGAGAACGGCCACCGCATCCGGGTCGGCGCCCTGCTGACCGCGATGCGGCACGCGGCCCGCGCCCTGGAGATCGCGGAACTCGCCAACCGCTACCGCGACTCGGGTGTCGTCGGCTTCGACATCGCGGGCGCCGAGGCCGGTTTCCCGCCCACCCGGCACCTCGACGCCTTCGAGTACCTCAAGCGCGAGAACAACCACTTCACGATCCACGCCGGCGAGGCGTTCGGTCTGCCGTCCATCTGGCAGGCGCTCCAGTGGTGCGGCGCCGACCGGCTCGGGCACGGCGTCCGCATCATCGACGACATCGAGGTGCTGGAGGACGGCTCGGTGCGGCTCGGGCGGCTCGCGTCGTACGTCCGCGACAAGCGCATCCCGCTGGAGCTGTGCCCGAGCTCCAATCTCCAGACCGGCGCCGCCGACTCGTACGCGGCGCACCCCATCGGGCTGCTCCGGCGGCTGCATTTCCGTGCCACGGTGAATACCGACAACCGCCTCATGTCGGGCACGAGTATGAGTCAGGAATTCGAGCACCTTGTCGAGGCGTTCGGTTATTCACTCGACGACATGCAGTGGTTCTCGGTCAATGCTATGAAGTCAGCATTCATTCCTTTCGATGAACGACTGGCCATGATCAATGACGTCATCAAGCCCGGATATGCAGAACTGAAGTCCGAATGGCTGTTCCAGCAGACCGCTTCGACCAGCGGTTCTGTAGCGGATCAAGCCTGATTGAAGCGGGTGGAAATCGGCCGGGTCTTCACTTCTTCTCCATGACTCGGCCGCTTTTCGTTGTTTGCGGAGGGCGGGTTCACGTGTTTACGGTTTTGGACCGCTCACATCCCCGCTTCACCCATCCCAAGGACGCACACACGATGAAGCAGTCTGCTGCCAAGACCCTCGGTGTCGCCGCTCTAGGCGCCGCTTTCGCCGCTGTCGGCGCGGGCGCCGCGAACGCCGCCCCGGCCGTGCCGGACGCCTCCTCGGCGCTGGACACCGTCACCAGGACGCTGCCCGCGGAGAACGTCGCCGCGGCGCTGCCCGGTGCCGGTCATGCGCTCGCCCAGGGCCAGAGCGCCCTCGGCACGGGCGTGTCCGCCGCGAAGCCCGCCGCCGGGCGCCTCCTCGCCGACAGGCAGGCCGTGCCCATGGCCGGACTGCTCGGGGGGATGCCGCTGCAGGGGCTGCCCACCCACGGTCTGCCCGTGAACGGGATCCCGCTGGGCTGACGCCCGCCCCTCCGCTCCCCGTTTCCGCCCCCGTTTCGCCCCGTCTCCGCTCTTCGCCGGACGGAGGTCCCCCGGCCTGTCCGAGCCCGGGGCCTTCCCGGCCGCACGAGGACCGGCCGCACGAGGACCGGTAGCGCGAGGAACCGCCGTACGAGGACCCGCCGTACGGAGACCGGTCGTACGAGACCGGCTGTACGAATGCCGGCTGTACGAACGCCGGTGGGGCGCGCCCGAGAAGGGTGCGCCCCACCGGCGTTCGCCGTGTGTCCGCCGGTCCTGTGCCCGGATCACCAGGCGGCGCGGGAGGCCTTGTCCTCGGAGGGGAAGAGGATCCACAGCGCTATGTAGAGCAGGAACTGCGGGCCCGGAAGCAGGCAGGACAGCACGAAGATCACGCGCATCGTGGTGGCGGAGGTGCCGAAGCGCCGTGCCAGCGCAGCACAGACTCCGCCGAGCATGCGGCCGTTCGTGGGGCGGGCAAGGGCGGTCATGGTGGCTCCTTCGCGAACCGTCGTCGAGTGCCGGCGAAGCCGGTTTCGTCGTCCTCATCGGTGCCTTCACCGATATCTTCAACGCTACGGGGACGAAGCGGGCGAAGCCTCGCTCTACGGAGCGATCCCGACCCTGGGAATCGTCGGGGTCCGACCCTGAGCGGGCTCCTCCCGGAGTACGGCCGCGCTGCGCCTCGAATCCGCCCGGCGACGGAACCGGGCCCTGGCGGCGGGCACGACCGCGAGGTGCGCGAGGGCCACCCCGATGGTGTTCAGCATGATCGAGTCGATGTCCACGACCTGGCCCGGGACACCGGTCTGGAGCAGCTCTATGCCCAGCGACAGCAGCGTGCCGGCGGTGGTCGTGCGCAGGAGGGAGCCGAGGGAGGAGGGGGCGAGCCTGCCTCCCGCCATCGGGAGCAGGACGCCCAGCGGGGCGAGCAGGCCGAGACCCGCGGCGAGACGGCGGACCGCCACCTCGGGACCCAGGGCGAGGTCGGCTCTGATACCCGCGAAGGGCCGCAGATTGGCGGCGCTCACCCAGGGGACGTCCAGCGGGCGCAGCGTGATCCAGGCGACGAGCGCCAGGTGTGCGACGAGGAGGACACCTCCTGCCACACGGACGCGGGTGACGGCGCTGCCGCCGTCTGAACCAAGACGCTGCACGCCCCCCAAGACGCGGGGTCCGGCACGATCGGTTCCGTGGCGGGGGTTTTCGCGCCCCCGCCGTGTCACGAGCCCTCGACCGCCATGGAGGTCGGGGACTCGTCGCCCGGGGCGGCGCGCACCTCGGGCGTGCACTCGTAGCTGCGCAGCGGGGCGGGAGCGGGACCGCCCAGGACGACACTGCCGTCGTCCCGTGCCGCGGCCGAGTCCGAGAAGGTGCAGACGATCTGGGCGAGGGCCGTCGAGGTGAGGTCCTCCGGTGAGGTGCTCAGCCGGAGGGTGTCCTCGGGGTCCGCGTCGTGGGGCCCGCTGACGGTCATGCCGCCGCGTACGTCCGTCGTGTACCCGGCCTGCTCCTCCGGCGTCGAGGGTGCCACCGCCAGTTCGTCCAGCAGGGCCTGGGCCACCAGGACCCGGCGCGCCGCCTCCGCCGTACCGTCCGGGATGCGCACCGACCGGTCCACGGTCACCAACTGCTCCGAGCAGAGCAGGAAGACCTGGACCGGCACCCCGTGCGCGGACTGCGTGGAGATGTCCGGGCCGGACAGCGCGCAGGGCACCCGGGAGGGCGCCGGACCGAAGTCGGTCGGCACCTGCGTGGACCGGATACCGCACCCCGTGAGCAGCGCGGCGAGCAGCGGGACGGCCAGCCAGCGCCGAACCCTCCCCGCCCGCCGACGGCGGAACGGGCGGGCGGTACGTGGGGAGCCGGCGGCCTGGGAGGAGGGCGTGGCCCGGGGGCCGGTGGTGCGTGGGCTGGTCATCCGGCGGTGCCTTCCGTGCCTTTCCCGTGGCCGGAGCCGTCGGGGCCCCGCGGGTCGTCGGCGAGCAGTTCCGACGCGCCCTGGGGCAGGCGCAGGGTGAAGACCGCCCCGCCCCCGGGCGCGTTCGCCGCGATGATCTCGCCACCGTGGATGTGCGCGTTCTCCAGGGCGATGGACAGGCCGAGGCCGCTGCCCTCCGAACGCGGGCGGGAGGCGCTGGCCTTGTAGAAGCGGTCGAAGACGTGCGGCAGGACGTCCTCGGGGATGCCCGGACCGTGGTCCTGCACCTCGATGACCAGTTCCTCGCCCTCCAGCCGCACCGACACCCGCACCGGCGAGCCGCCGTGCTTGAGCGCGTTGCCGATCAGGTTCGCGAGGATCACGTCGAGCCGGCGCGGGTCGAGCCGGGCCGTCCTGCCGCGCTCGGCGTCGAGGTCGACCGCGTCCAGCCAGGCGCGCGCGTCGATGCACGCGGTGATCTGGTCGGCGATGTCCACGTCGTCGAGGATGAGCCGGGCGGTACCCGCGTCGAAGCGGGTCACCTCCATCAGGTTCTCGACGAGATCGCCCAGGCGCCGGGTCTCACTGACGACCAGCCGTACGGCCGGCTCGATCATCGGGTCGACGCTTCCGGTCTCCGCGTCCAGCTCCTCTTCGAGGATCTCGGTGACGGCGGTGATCGCGGTCAGCGGCGTCCGGAGTTCGTGGGACATGTCGGCGACGAAGCGCCGCGACGCCTCGTCGCGCGCGCTCATGTCCGCGACCCGTTTCTCCAGGGCCTCCGCCGTCCGGTTGAACGTCCGTGACAGATCGGCGAGTTCGTCCGTCCCGGAGACCCGCAGCCGGGTGTCCAGCTTGCCCTCGCCGAGCCGGCGGGCCGCGATGCCCAGCCGGTGGACCGGCTTGAGGACCGTGGTCGCGGCGGCCTGGGCGAGCAGCGCCGAACCGATCAGCGCGAGCCCCGTCGCGATCCCCAGCGACCAGGCAAGGGAGTTGAGGTCCTTGGCCTCCGGCTCCAGGGACTTGAGCATGTACCCGGTCGTGCTGCCGTCGATGACCCGCGCGCCGCCCACCAGATACGGCTTGTCGTGGTCGGTGATCCGCTGCCAGTACAGGTGGTACGCGGACTTGTTGTTCGAGGACAGCGGCTGCTGCTTGTTCACCGCCTTCCGGAGGGACTCGGGTACGTCCTCCAGGGTGAAGGTGTCCAGCTCCGAATTGCCGGTGATCGTCCGGCCGTTCGCGTCCTCGGCGGTCAGCAGCACGCTGAACCGCTGACTGCTGTTCGCCATCTGCCCGGCCGTGCGCTGGAGTTCGTCCTGCGCGGGATGCACCGGCAGCATGCTCGCGTGGTTGCGCATCTCCTGCTGGAAGTCGCGCAGCACCGCGTCCTGGGTGCGCGTCAGCACGGCCTCGCGGTTGAGCCAGTACGCGATGCCCGAGGCGGACACGGCGGCGGTGAGCGCGACGAGCCCGAACACCACGACCAGGCGCAGCCGCAGACTGGTGAAGCGGAGACCGGACAGCAGTGCCTTGCGCGCCGCGGCCCAGCCGCGGAGCTTGTCCTGCGGTTTGGTCACTGAGGGTTGTCCAGCCGATAGCCGACGCCGCGCACGGTACGGATCAGGGTGGGCGAGGACGGCACGTCCTCCACCTTGGCGCGCAGCCGCTGCACACAGGCGTCGACCAGGCGGGAGTCGCCCAGGTAGTCGTGCTCCCACACCAGCCGCAGCAACTGCTGGCGGGACAGCGCCTGTCCGGGCCGACGGCTCAGCTCCAGGAGCAACCGCAGCTCGGTGGGCGTCAGTTGCAGATCCTCGCCGTTCTTCGTGACCGTCATCGCGGCACGGTCGATGACCAGAGAGCCGAACGACGCCGAGTCGTTGGCCTCCCGCTCGCCGCGGCGCAGCACGGCACGGATCCGGGCGTCGAGCACCCGGCCCTGCACGGGCTTGACGACATAGTCGTCGGCGCCGGACTCCAGTCCGACCACGACGTCGATGTCGTCGCTGCGCGCGGTCAGCAGGATGATCGGCAGCTGGTCGGTGCGCCGGATGCGCCGGCACACCTCGAATCCGTCGATGCCGGGCAGCATCACATCCAGCACGATCAGGTCCGGCCGCTGCTCGCGCAGCAGCTTCAGACCGTCCTCGCCGGTGGCAGCGGTGGCCACACGGTGTCCCTGGCGCGTCAAAGAGAGCTCCAGGGCCGTACGGATGGCGTCGTCGTCCTCGATCAGCAACAGGGAAGGCACGGACGTCATTCTGGCCCATGTCATGCTCGGGTATCGACCGTTGGAGCGCTCCCACTCGTCTCCCGCACGCAACGAAGGCCTCCGCGGGCCGTGATGACGGCTCAAGTGGTCATCTGCGTAGTCGTACCGCTCTTCTCTGTGATCGCACTGTGCCGCGCCCGCGAACGGCCCCTGTGACAGGTCTGTGACAGTCGGCGGACACGGCCATGAAGTGAGCCCGGCAAGCTTTTGGACACAAGGCAGGACGCACGACGGAACGAACCGAACAACCGGGACTCCACGACGGGGGGCGCGAGATGAACACGCTGCACAGCACAAGTACTGGCGCAGTTGTCACGCGGCTCCACGACGTCACCCGGGCCGGGGAGAAGTCCGGCGCGGTGATCGGGCGGGGGTGCGATCGCGGCGCCGGACGTCAGCACACCACGTACATGGCGGTTGTTGACGCGTTCAAGGGGGAGAACACGGCGGCGCCGGCCGCGGTGGGTACGGCCGGGGGGAAGGCTCACGGGGGAGCCGCGTACAGGGAGGTCACGGGGGAGCGTCACTCCGGGGCGGGGACGGCGGACGCCGAAGCGGCGTTCACCGCCTACGTCCAGGAGCGCCGCGCCTCCCTGTACGCAACCGCCTATCACCTGACCGGTGACCGCTTCGAGGCCGAGGACCTGCTGCAGAGCGCGCTGTTCTCGACGTACCGGGCGTGGGACCGGATCAGCGACAAGGCCGCGGTCGGGGGCTACCTCCGCCGCACCATGACCAATCTGCACATCAGCGCGTGGCGCCGCCGCAAGCTGAACGAGTACCCGACCGAGGAACTGCCGGAGACGCCCGGCGACACGGACGCCATGCGCGGCACCGAACTGCGCGCGGTCCTGTGGCAGGCGCTGGCCCGGCTGCCCGAACTCCAGCGCACGATGCTGGTCCTCCGTTACTACGAGGGCCGCACCGACCCGGAGATCGCGGAGATCCTCGACATCAGTGTCGGCACGGTGAAGTCCAGCATCTGGCGGTCGCTCCGCCGGATGCGCGAGGACGAGGTCCTCAGCTTCGGCCGTGACGAGGAGGAGTCCTTCGGGGAGCTCGTCGCCTGAAGGTACGGGGGGCCGGTTCCGGGGGGAGCCGGTGACGGGGGAGTCGGTTCCGGGGGGAACCGACGCACAACGGGGTCACGGGGAAACGGGTCACGGGGAGCCAACCGTGTCACGGGGGACCACGGGGGAAAGCACGGGGGAAAACGGAAGAAGGTCCAGGCGGACGGGGGTTCGCCTGGACCTCTTTTCGTTGCCCGGGAACCGACGGGCCGGTCCCCCAAGGGAGTTGGGCCCGTGGGTTCGCGCCGATGCCCACCGGGCAACGGGCGCCGTGCTACGCCGCTGCCGCCCGGCTGGACGGCCGGGGGCCGGCCGCCGCGGCCGTCAGCCGGCCGAGCGCCTCGTCCCGGTCGCACGGGTGAGCGCCCAGTGCCGCCTGGCGGGCCACGATGGAGCGCTCGGCACGCATCAGCCGCCAGCCGCGCCGCAGCAGGAAGGGCACCGACTTGCGGCCCTCCCTCAGATCCCGCACGAAGCGCCGCCGGAACGTGGTGACCGCGCCCCGTGACAGGCACAGCGCGTCGGCGAGCAGGCCGAGTTCGCGGCAGCGCCCGACGATCTCGGCGGCGAAGATCCCTTCCGCGATGAACAGCGGTGTCCGCCCGATGCCCAGGGCCTCGGTTCCGGTGCGGGCGCTCAGCGAGATGTCGTAGACGGGGATGGTCGTACGTCCCGTACGGCACAGCTCCTCGATCGCGGCGACGGCGGTGTCCGCGTCCCAGGACGACGGGTGGTCCCAGTCGATGTCCTCGCTGCCCTCGACCTGGGGCAGCGTGGGGTCCGTGCCCTCCTTGTAGAAGTCGTCGAGACGGAGCACGGGGAGCTTGGAGTCGGCGGCGAGAAGGGACTTCCCGGAGCCGGAGGGGCCGCAGAGCAGCACCACGCGGGCGGGTATCGGGGGAGGGGAACCCAATGGTCTGTACCTTCTGTGACGGGTCCGGCGGCGCCGCGCGTCGGCGCGGCTCCCGGCCATTATCCCCGGCTCCGGGGCCCGGGGGGACTGGCGCTGATATGCCTGTTGACCCGCAGGGGCGAACCGGATGCCATGACCGCCCCGGACGCGGCCCGGGTCAACTACTCTGCGTGTCGCTTCAATTGCTCTCCGCTTTCCGCTCTCCGCTAGTCAAAGAGGAAAACCTGATGGCGCGACACGCAGCCCAGCAGAACACCCTGGCCCGTAAGACCGCGCGGATCGCCGCAATGGTCGGTATGGCCGCTGCCGGTGCGGCCGTGGCCTCCCCGGCGGCCTTCGCGAGCACGGCCCCCGTCGTGAACGCCCTGGATACCCGGCCCGCCTCGCTCGGCGACGTCGACCCGCAGGCGGGTCTCCAGGCACTGACCGGCACCGTGGGGCATGTCACGGGCACCGTCGAGGGACTCAAGCCCAACCCGCTGGCCGGTACCGGCGTGGACCCGCTCGACAACGCCGTGGGCACCCAGCTCGCCGACTTCAAACCGCTGTCCTCGAAGGCCCTGACGGGGCCGGTGGCGGAGGCGCAGTCGATCGGCGCCATCCCGGTGGCGGGGCAGGCGGCCGGGCTCCTTCACTAGAAGCTCCCGCATGGGCCGTCGACGGCACCTGGGCATGAGAGAGCCGCGCTCCCCCTGGACGGAGGGGAAGCGCGGCTCTCTCGTGCGCGGAGCCCCGGGGACACGGATCGGGGCTCCGCGACATCTTGGCGCGTAGGCGCGCCGTGCGCCGGGCGGAGACGGATCAGTAGGACGAGCCGCCCGCTCCCAGGGAGCCCGTCGGGTGCCAGACCGTCTTGGTCTCCAGGAAGGCCGTCAGGCGCTCGGTCCCGGGAGTCCGCGCGTAATCCACAGCCTGTGGACGAAGAACGCGCTTCAGGTTGTCCGCGGCCGCGATCTCCAGCTCCTTGGCCAGTACGTCGTCCGCGCCGGCGAGGTCGATCGCGTTGACGTCCTGGTGCGCGGCCAGCGGGGCCGCGATCTCCGCGGTCCGGCCGGACAGGATGTTCACGACACCGCCGGGCACGTCGGAGGTGGCCAGCACCTCGCCCAGCGACAGGGCCGGGAGCGGGGACTTCTCGCTGGCGATCACGATCACCGTGTTGCCGGTGGCGATCACCGGGGCGATCACCGAGACCAGGCCCAGGAACGACGACTCCTGCGGGGCGAGCACCGTGACGACACCGGTCGGCTCCGGGGAGGACAGGTTGAAGTAGGGACCCGCGACCGGGTTCCCGCCGCCCACGACCTGGGCGATCTTGTCGGTCCAGCCCGCGTACCAGACCCAGCGGTCGATCGCCGCGTCGACGACGGCCGCCGCCTTCGCCTTCGACAGGCCCTCCGCGTCGGCCACCTCGCGGACGAACTGCTCCTTGCGGCCCTCCAGCATCTCGGCGACGCGGTACAGGACCTGCCCGCGGTTGTACGCCGTGGCGCCGGACCAGCCGCCGAACGCCTTGCGCGCGGCGACGACCGCGTCACGGGCGTCCTTGCGCGAGGACTGCGGAGCGTTCGCCAGCCACGTGCCCTTCGAGTCGGTCACCTCGTACACCCGGCCGCTCTCGGAACGCGGGAATTTGCCCCCCACGTACAGCTTGTAGGTCTTGAACACGCTCAGACGGCGCTGCTCGGACTTGTCCACTGCCTTCTCCGCTGCGCTCATTTATCGCTCGCCCTCCGGGCTCGACGGGGCGAGGTACGCCTCCAGGCCGTGACGACCGCCCTCGCGGCCGAAGCCCGACTCCTTGTACCCGCCGAACGGCGAGGTCGGGTCGAACTTGTTGAACGTGTTGGACCAGACGACACCCGCGCGGAGCTTGCTCGCGACGGCGAGGATGCGGGAGCCCTTCTCGGACCAGATGCCCGCGGAGAGGCCGTACGGGGAGTTGTTGGCCTTGGCGACCGCCTCGTCCGGGGTGCGGAACGTGAGGACGGACAGCACCGGGCCGAAGATCTCGTCGCGGGCGATGGTGTGCGCCTGCGTGACGTTCGTGAAGAGCGTCGGGGCGAACCAGTAGCCGGAGGACGGGAGTTCGCAGGCCGGGGACCAGCGCTCGGCGCCCTCGGCCTCGCCCTGCTCGACGAGCGAGGTGATGCGCGAGAGCTGCTCGGCGGAGTTGATCGCGCCGATGTCCGTGTTCTTGTCGAGCGGGTCGCCCAGACGCAGCGTCGACAGACGGCGCTTGAGCGAGTCGAGCAGCTCGTCGTGGATCGACTCCTGGACCAGCAGACGCGAGCCCGCGCAGCAGACCTGGCCCTGGTTGAAGAAGATGCCGCTGACGATGCCCTCGACGGCCTGGTCGATGGGGGCGTCGTCGAAGACGATGTTCGCGCCCTTGCCGCCCAGTTCGAGCGTGACCTTCTTGTGCGTGCCCGCGATCTGGCGGGCGATCGCCTTGCCGACGGCGGTGGAGCCGGTGAAGGCCACCTTGTCCACGTCCGGGTGCTCGACGAGGGCCGCGCCCGCGTCGCCGTACCCGGGAAGGATGTTGACGACACCCTTGGGCAGGCCCGCCTGGCGGCAGATGTCCGCGAAGAACAGCGCCGTCAGGGGCGTGGTCTCGGCGGGCTTCAGGACGACCGTGTTGCCGGTCGCCAGCGCCGGGGCGATCTTCCACGCCAGCATCAGCAGCGGGAAGTTCCACGGGATGACCTGGCCGGCGACACCCAGCGGGCGCGGGTTCGCGCCGAAACCGGCGTGGTCGAGCTTGTCGGCCCAGCCCGCGTAGTAGAAGAAGTGCGCGGCGACCAGGGGGAGATCGGCGTCCCGGGTCTCCTTGATCGGCTTGCCGTTGTCCAGCGTCTCCAGGACGGCCAGCTCGCGGCTGCGCTCCTGGATGATCCGCGCGATGCGGAACAGGTACTTGGCGCGCTCGGAGCCCGGCAGTGCCGACCACTTCACGAAGGCCTTGCGGGCGGCCTTCACCGCGCGGTCCACATCCGCCTCGCCCGCCTGGGCGATCTCGGAGAGGACCTCCTCGGTGGAGGGGGAGACGGTCTTGAAGACCTTGCCCTCGGCGGCCTCGGTGAACTCACCGTCGATGAACAGGCCGTAGGAGGGGGCGATGTCGACGACGGAGCGGGACTCGGGCGCCGGTGCGTATTCGAATGCGGAAGCCATGATGGATCAGTCCACCGTCACGTAGTCGGGGCCGGAGTAGCGGCCGGTGGCCAGCTTCTGACGCTGCATCAGCAGGTCGTTCAGGAGCGAGGACGCGCCGAAGCGGAACCAGTGGTTGTCCAGCCAGTCCTCGCCCGCGGTCTCGTTCACCACGACCAGGAACTTGACGGCGTCCTTGGTGGTGCGGATGCCGCCGGCCGGCTTCACGCCGACCTGGACCCCGGTCTGGGCACGGAAGTCGCGGACGGCCTCCAGCATCAGCAGCGTGTTCGCGGGTGTCGCGTTCACGGCCACCTTGCCGGTGGAGGTCTTGATGAAGTCGGCCCCGGCCAGCATGCCGAGCCAGCTCGCCCGCCGGATGTTGTCGTACGTCGACAGCTCGCCGGTCTCGAAGATGACCTTCAGCCGGGCGGCGCCCGAGGCCTCCTTCACGGCGACGATCTCGTCGTACACCTTCAAGTATCTGCCCGCGAGGAACGCCCCGCGGTCGATGACCATGTCGATCTCGTCGGCGCCCGCGGCGACCGCGTCGCGCACGTCGGCCAGCTTCACGGGGAGCGCGGCACGGCCGGCCGGGAACGCGGTCGCGACGGAGGCGACCTTCACCCCGGAACCGGCGACGGCCTCCTTCGCGACGGCCACCATGTCGGGATAGACGCAGACCGCCGCCGTGGTGGGCGCCGTGCGGTCGGTCGGGTCCGGGAGCACCGCCTTGGCGCCGAGCGCCCGGACCTTGCCCGGGGTGTCCGCGCCTTCCAGCGTCGTCAGGTCGACCATCGAGATGGCGAGGTCGATGGCGTACGCCTTCGCGGTGGTCTTGATGGAACGGGTGCCGAGCGAGGCGGCGCGCGCCTCCAGGCCGACCGCGTCGACGCCGGGCAGCCCGTGGAGGAAGCGGCGCAGCGTGCTGTCGGACGCGGTTACGTCGCCGAGTGCGTTTGCAGCAGGTGCAGAGGTGGGCATGGTCACCAGACGAGCATATCTACGCGCGTAGCGGCTGTACAGCCCCGGGGTCGGCCGAGGGTTTTTTCACACCGGGGCCGGGCCGCCCGCCCCCGCGGAACCCACCAGATCCCCGGAACCCGGGGTTCTCCTCCCCCTCCCCACAACCTTCTCTCGCCCCCTCCGCCCCATACCTGGGGCTCCGCCCCGGCCCCCGCTCCTCGAACGCCGGAGAGGCTGGATCTCCACGCCGATGGGGGGCTGCACCCAAGCCACCACGCACCCGCACCCGGGTACGTACGGAAGGGGCCGCGCCGGTACATCAAATGCCCGCAGGCCGGACGGATCGGAATTACGCACACTTCGAAACCCCGGTGGGATCCGTTCGGATGCGGGCGGATGTACCGGCACGGCCCCGCCCCCCCCACTGGACGGCACCCGCCCCCACCGGACGGACCCGCCCCCCGACAGGAGCCCGCTCGCTCACCCGCCGGAGGCGCTCGCGTCGATCTGCCAGCAGGCCGCCGTGAAGCGGACCTCCGTGCCGTGGACGAACGGCTCGAACGCGGCACGGACCGTGTCGACGATCCGCGCCCGGGTCCGTTCGTCCGTCCCGGGCAGGGCGAGACCGACCGGACCGAACCGGCTGAAGTACGGGACCAGCCTCGCCTCGGGCAGCACGCAGGCCGCGTCGACGGGCCGGATGCCGATCCCGCCCCAGCCGCTCTCCTCCAGCAGTCGGCGCACCCTGTCCGCGTCGGACAGGGCGAACTGCCCCGGCGCGTCGGGCCGACGCTTCGGGAGGTCCGGCAGAAACGGTGCCGCGGCGCGTTCGGCCGTCGTCATGAACGGGTTCTCCGCGATGTCGCGCCAGACGACGAACCGCAGTCGGGCACCTTCCTTCGCGGCCCGCCGCAGGTTGGTGAAGGCCCGTACCGGATCCTCGAAGAACATGACGCCGAACCGCGAGACGACCGCGTCGAAGACGCCGGGCTCGAAGACGTGGTCCTGGGCGTCGGCGCGGACGAAGGAGGCCCGCGCGTCCTCCCGCGCCGCACGCGCCCGGGCGGCCTCGACCATCGTCCCGGAGATGTCGACGCCGACGCACCGGCCCTCGGTGCCGAGCCGCCGCGCGAGGGCCACCGTCGTACCGCCCGTCCCGCAGCCGACATCGAGCACCCGGCCTCCCCGCCCGGCCGGAACCGCTTCGACGAGCAGTTCCTCCAGCGGCGCGAACAACGCGTCCACCAGGTCCTGGGCCTCGACCCAGGCGTTCCCGGCGGGGCCGTTCCAGCGCGCCGCCTGCTCGCCACCGCCCGCCTTGTCGTCCCTGCGGATGGGTTCCATGAGGCCTCCCGTGCTTGCCGTGATGACGCGGAGATGACGCGGAGATGACACCGTCCCAGTTCAAGCCGACCCGAGGCCAAGAGGATGCCGGATCAGGCGGCACGCCGCCGCCTGTCCCGCGCCGCGCCACCTGGAATGCCCGAATTTCCGCCGGACGCCGGGGGCCGTCGTGACCGGCCCCGCCGAGGTACCGGGGCGACGGGCCGGGCGAGGGCTTTCGCGACCGTAGTGAGACCCCACCGAGCTCAAGCGCGCGGCACACGTCGTGCACAATCGGGACCATGACCACCGACCACCAGTCACCCCTTCCGGACGCCTCGCGACCCGAGGCCAGGGACCGGATCTACCGGTCACCCTCCGGTATCGCGGGCGGCGCCCTTCTGCTGTTCATCGTGGGCTGGCTCGGCGTCGACGCGCTGGTCTCCGGACACGGCCGCACCCCGTGGCTGGCGCTCGCCGGGCTGATCCTCGCCGTCCCCGTGGTGAGCGCCTTCACCCTGCGCCCCGCGGTCTACGCGAACGACGACCGGCTGCGCGTCCGCAACCCGCTCCGCGTGATCAAGCTCCCCTGGGGCCAGGTCGCCTCGCTGCGCTCGCACTACTCGAACGAGGTCGTCGACACCTCGGGCACGAAGTACCAGTTGTGGGCGGTGCCCGTGTCGCTGCGTGCCCGCAAGAAGGCGACCAGGCAGCCCCTGCGGGGCACCGGAGGCGAAGGCCGTCTGTCGTCGCTGGGCCGTCCGTCCTCCTTCGGCCGGGGCGCCGCCGCCGACGCGCCGGCCCGCCCCGAGACCGACCGGATCATGCAGGAGCTGCGTGAGACGGCCGAGTCCAGGGCCACCGCGGACACTGCCCAGGGCGAGGTCACGGTGCGCTGGGCGTACGAGGTGATCGGCCCCGCCCTCGCAGGCGCCGTCCTCCTCGCGATCCTGCTGGTCACGGGCTGACGTAGCCCATCGCGGGGCCGCGCCCCGCACGGCCGCGAACGCCGTTCCCCACCCGGAGACGAAGCCGAGGGCCCGCCGTACAACCGCCCCCGTGGTCCGAGTCCCAGGGAAACGATGAACACCGACGTCCGGCGGACACTGCCCGCCACCGCGATACCCGACGGCTGCCTCCCCTGGACCACGGAACACACCAGGCGCTGGACGCGGGTACTGCCGCCGGGCTGGATACCGGTGCCACGGGTCGGGCTGCGGGTTCTCAAGCTGGTGCTGCTGACCGGCGCGCTGGCCGCGCTGGGCCTGACCGCGGCCGGCCTGCCGCCGTACCTCGCGACGCCGGCCGGGCTCCTCCTGGTCCTGCTGCAGCTACGGCCCGAGGCCGTACGGGTGTGGGCGCCGCCCCTGGCCCTGGCGGCGGTCGTCCTGCGTCCCGCGCCGGTCCTCCCCGTCCTCGCGGGCGCACTCCTGCTGACCGCGGCCGCCCTGGCGATCTCCGCGACGCGACTGCGAGCGCGGGAGCGGCAGCGGGAGGCGGCGCTGACCGCCTCCGGAGGTGTGACGGCACCCCTGCCGGACGCGGACCGGCCCATCGGGCGGGGCCGGTTCCTCTCCGGGCTCGGGATCACCCTGATCCTGGCGGGCGTTCCGGTGATGGCGACCGCCGGTCTGTGGGACTCCTCGGAGGGCCGCGCCGCGGCGGCCGTCGCGGGCTGTTTCGTGGCCGGGCTGGGTGTCACCGCGCTGCTCTCCGGAGTGCTGGGCAGGCGGCGGGCCGCCGCGCTGCGCGCAGCGCCCGCACCGGTCCTGCGCGTCCTGGTGCGCGGGACGGGACGAGGCGGCGTGAAGGTCTTCGCCGCGGACGACGTGGCGGGCCTGCGACCGCTGTTCACCGTCGGCGTGGTCCCGCTGGACCACGACAGGGACAACGACACGGCCGTCGTGGAGGAAGCCGTGACGGACACCGTGGCGGACCTGGCCGACCTGGCGGACCTGGGGGACGTCGCGGACCGGGCGCGGTCCGCCGACCGGCTCGACGACGACCGGGCGGAGCCGCTGCGGGAGGCGGTCCTGTACGGGACGCCGTACGACGGTGCCGAGGTCGTCCTCGTCAGCGCCGCGCCGAAGCCCGGTGACCCGCCGGTGACGGAACGGTCGTCCGGGCCCGTACGTCCGCTGTCGGAGGGCGGCGTGCGGCGGCGCCTGGAGCGGGCGAAGCGGGCGGCGGCACGGACCGCGGCGGACGACGAGGAGCACCTCGGCCTGGTGGAGGCCGCGCGTCTGACGAGCCCGGTGCCGGTCCGCCGCTGGCGCGCGGGCGCGGTGGACCGGCTGTCCGGCTTCCTGATGGTGGTGTGGGGCGTCCTGCTGTACTGGATCTCGACCGACGGGGACGTCGGTCTCTGGAAGGACATCCTGGTTGTCCTCACCGGCCTGTACGGCGCGTTCCGCATCCCCGTGAAGCTGTGCTGGCGCGTCACCGCCGACCGCACCGGGCTCTGGCTGAACGGCCTGCGCGGGACCACCCACATCCCGTGGGACGACGTCCGCTCGGTCCGCCGGGAGTCCCTCGAACTCAAGCTGCGCTGGCACGGCGACGGGTCCTGGACGGTCTCCGCGCCCCGCTGGGCCCGGCTCCAGCGTCGTCGGGGTGTGACCCACCCGTACGACGTCCTGGCCGCCGAGGTCACCGCCATGCACACCGACCCCGCCCTGCGCCCCACCGGCGACAGCGAGGAGCGCGAGCGGGGGCGCCCCCTGTGGCCGCTGGCGGTGCCGTTCGTCCTGGCGTGGCTGACGGCCGTGCTGGTCGGCCTGACGGGGTTCCTGGACGGGTGAGCCGGGGCGCGACGGCCCGAGCTCCCGCGACGCGACGGCGGGCACGGGCTGTGGAGGGAGGGTGGTGGCCGACCGGTGGCTTCCGGCTTCAGGGTGCGCTCGGCCACACCAGGACCATGTACGCGCCGCAGTACGCCGAACCGAGCACCGCGGCCGTGAGGAACAGGGACCGGAAGCGGCGTGAGGCACGGGCCAGGTGCAGGGCCGCGGGGAGCAGCAGCGGGAAGCCGGGCAGCAGGAAGCGGGCGCGCGGGAAGTAGACGCCGCCGCTGCCGAGGACGATCAGCAGCAGGACCCCGGTGAAGACCAGCAGGGGCAGCGGCTGGCGGTCCCAGACGGAGAGCCCGTACAGCACCACCGCCGCCAGCAGGGTCACCGTCACCATGATCAGGAACAGCTCGGGCGACGAGTTCTGCGCCAGTACCTCGCGCAGCCGGCGCACGGTCTCCGCCCCGCCGTCCCACTCGTTGTGCCACAGCCGCTGCACGGCGATGTAGCCGTCCCAGCGGCCCAGGCGCAGGCCCACCCAGCCGACGTAGGCGAGCCAGCCCGCCGGTGCCAGGGCGGCCGCCGCGAGCGGCCGTACCGAGAAGCCCCGGCGCAGTGACAGCAGCGCGGCCACGGCGACGGCGACGGCGACCGCGATACCGGTCGGCCGGGTCAGTCCGGCCAGCGCCGCCAGCGAGGCCGCCCACATCAGGCGGCCGGTGAGCACCGCGTACAGCGCCCACGCGGCGAACGCCGTGAACAGCGACTCCGTGTAGCCCATCCACTGGACGAGACCCACCGGCAGGGCCGCCCACAGCACGGTCAGCAGCACCCCGACGCGGCGGTCGTGCAGCCGGCTGCCCACCGCGTGGACGCCCCACGCGGCCAGGAACGAGCATCCGACCGTGACGGCCAGCCCGGTCGTGGCGCGCGAGCCGGGGGTCAGGACCGCGACGGCCTTGACCAGCAGCGGGTAGAGCGGGAAGAAGGCCAGGTTGTTCGCGTCGAACGCGGTGCCCAGATGGTGGGTGTAGCCGTGGTCGGCGATGCCTAGGTACCAGTCCGCGTCCCACTGCGCAGCCAGGATCGGCCAGAGGCCGTGGTGTCTGCGGTGCGCCCAGAACGCGAGCGCGAGCAGGCCGGTGACGCGGACGGCCGCGTAGCCGAGGAGTGCGGGGGCCGCGTGCCGGAGGGAGACGCGGACGGCGGCGAGGAGGCCGGGGGCGCCCGGCGCGCGCCGGGCGGTCGGGACACCGGGGACACGTCCGCCCGGGGCACCGCGGGGCGGGGCGGACGTCGGCCGGGAATCGGTCGAGGGCACGCGGCAGCTCCTGGGACTCGACGGTGCGCTACCGGTAACCGTTCCTCGGTCGTCCGGTGGCGCACGGGAGCGCTGCGTCAACTGCCATGCGGAAGTCACCCGTAAGAGGGTGTACGGGCGGGTCCTGGCCCGGTGGGAGGCGGCGGACGGGCCGCCTCCCACCGGGCGGGGATTCAGATGCCGGCCGCGGCCGACAGATCCCGCTTGATCGCCGTCAGCAGCCCGGCGGCCTTCGCGTGGGCCGCCGGGAGGTCTCCGTGGCCGCCGACGGGCACCACGACCTCCAGGTAGCACTTCAGCTTGGGCTCGGTGCCGCTCGGGCGGACGATGACCCGGGCGCCGTCCAGGGTGTAGCGCAGACCGTCCGTCGGCGGCAGCCGGTCCGTCCCCAGGGTCAGGTCCTCGGCCCTGGTGACGGCCAGCCCCGCGAGCTCCGTGGGCGGCCGCTCGCGCAGCCGGCGCATGGCGTTCGCGATGACCGACAGGTCCTCCACCCGGACCGAGAGCTGGTCGGTGGCGTGCAGCCCGTACGTGACAGCGATGTCGTCGAGGAGGTCGAGCAGGGTCCGGCCCCGCTCCTTGAGCTCGGAGGCCAGTTCGGTGATGAGCAGGGCGGCGGTGATGCCGTCCTTGTCGCGCACGCCGTCGGGGTCGACGCAGTAGCCGAGCGCCTCCTCGTACCCGTACCGCAGACCCTCCACGCGGGCGATCCACTTGAAGCCGGTGAGCGTCTCCTCGTACGGCAGTCCCGCGCCCTCGGCGATCCGGCCGAGCAGCGAGGAGGAGACGATCGACTCGGCGAAGACGCCGCGCGCGCCCCGGCGCACCAGGTGCTCGGCGAGCAGCGCGCCGACCTCGTCGCCGCGCAGCATCCGCCAGTCGGCGCCGGACCTCACGGCCACGGCGCACCGGTCGGCGTCCGGGTCGTTGGCGATGACCAGGTCGGGTTCCGCCGCGCGGGCCGCCGCGAAGGCGAGGTCCATCGCGCCGGGCTCCTCCGGGTTGGGGAAGGCCACGGTCGGGAAGTCCGGGTCGGGCTCGGCCTGCTCGGCGACGAGCACCGGCTCGGGGAACCCGGCCCGCGCGAAGGCGGCGAGCAGCACGTCCTTGCCGACGCCGTGCATGGCCGTGTAGACGGTGCGGGCGGTGCGCGCCGAGCCCTCGGCGAGGACGGCGTCCGTACGGGCCAGATAGGCGTCCAGGACTCCCTCGTCGAGGATCTCCCAGCCCGAGTCGGGGCGGGGCACGTCGGCGAGCGCGCGGACCGCGTCGATCTCGGCGGCGATCTCAGCGTCGGCCGGCGGGACGATCTGCGAACCGTCGCCCAGGTACACCTTGTAGCCGTTGTCGCGGGGCGGGTTGTGGCTGGCGGTGACCTCCACGCCCGCGACCGCGCCGAGGTGCCGTATGGCGTAGGCGAGGACGGGCGTGGGCAGCGGCCGGGGCAGGACGGCGGCGCGCAGGCCCGCGCCCGTCATCACGGCCGCCGTGTCCCGGGCGAAGTCCGCGGACTTGTGGCGGGCGTCGTAGCCGATCACCACGAGGCCGCCGGTCCGTCCCTGGGCCTTGAGATACGCGGCGAGTCCGGCCGCGGCCCGGATGACCACGGAGCGGTTCATCCGCATCGGTCCCGCGCCGAGTTCACCGCGCAGGCCCGCGGTGCCGAACTGGAGCGTGCCGCTGAAGCGGGCGGCCAGTTCGGTGACGTCCTCGGCGTCGACGAGCTTGGCGAGTTCGTCACGGGTCTCCGCGTCGGGGTCCTCGGCCAGCCACGCCTTGGCCCGCGCGATGAGTTCGTCCTGCACCTCGGGTGCACCTCTCTTCGGTCGTACGGTTCCGTGTACCCCGGGTGTGTCCCGGGTCGTTCCGTCCCCGGGCGCCGGGGCGGGTTCCGCCGCTTACAGGCGATCCAGTACCTGGGTCAGGAGTTCCCCCATGCGCGCGGCCGAGTCGCGGCCGGCCTGGAGGACCTCCTCGTGGTTGAGGGGCTCGCCCGTCATGCCGGCGGCGAGGTTGGTGACGAGGGAGATGCCGAGGACCTCGGCGCCCGCCTCGCGCGCGGCGATGGCTTCGAGCGTCGTCGACATGCCCACCAGGTCGGCCCCGATGACCCGGGCCATGCGGATCTCGGCCGGAGTCTCGTAGTGCGGGCCGGGGAACTGCGCGTAGACGCCCTCCTCCAGGGAGGGGTCGACCTCCTTGCACAGCGCGCGCAGCCGCGGCGAGTACAGGTCGGTGAGGTCGACGAAGTTCGCGCCGATGATCGGCGAGGTGGCCGTCAGGTTGATGTGGTCGCTGATCAGCACGGGCTGGCCGGGGCGCATGCCCTCGCGCAGGCCGCCGCAGCCGTTGGTGAGGACGATGGTCTTGCAGCCGGCGGCGACGGCGGTACGTACGCCGTGCGCGACGGCGGCGACTCCGCGGCCCTCGTAGAAGTGGGTGCGGCCGAGGAAGACCAGGGCGCGCTTGTCGCCGATGCGGTACGAGCGGATCGTGCCGCCGTGGCCCTCGACCGCCGGCGGCGGGAAGCCGGGCAGCTCGGTGACCGGGAACTCGGCCTCGGGGGTGCCGAGGGCGTCCACGGCGGGAGCCCAGCCGGAGCCCATCACGAGGGCGACGTCATGGGTCTCGGCACCCGTGAGCTCGCGCAGGCGCGTGGCGGCGGCGTCAGCGGCGGCGTGGGGGTCGCCCTGGATGTCGTCCGGAAGAAGAGATGCGTTCACGCGCAAGAGGGTAGCCGGTCTGGGCCTACGCGCGTAGATGACAGAGCTCACGGTCTTGCGATCGTTGTCTTGTCGTTTCCGACGAGAGAGGGGGGAGGGGGCGCTGCCTGAGCGGTCGCCAGGGTGCTCGGGTGCTCGGGCGGAGAATCCGGCCGAGACGGACGGGCGGGCGGGAAACGCGCGGCGGAACGGCGGGCGCGGGGGTGCCCTGACAGGGGGGCGAGTGGGGCGGGCCGACGGGCAGGACGCCGCGGAGCGGCGAAGATGCCGCCGCGGGGTGGGTGGGCGCGTCCAGCGCCACCGGCCTCAGCAGGGGCGCTTGCGGAGCTCCATGACGTAGTCGTGCGGAGCGCCCGCCGACTCGGCCGCGTCCGCGAGCTCGCCCAGGTAACGCGCCGAGGGCAGTCCCCCCTCGTACCCGTTCAGTACATAAAGCCACGCGGCTTCCTCACCCTCCAGTGTGTGCACCCGTACACGCATCCGACGGTAGACGTCGAGGCCGACGCCCTCCCAGCGGTCCATGGAGTCCTCGTCCAGCGGTGCGATGTCGTACAGCGCCACGAAGACCTGGGACCGCGGCGCCTCGACGATCGTGGCGAGCGCGCCTTCCCAGCCCATGTGCTCGCCCCCGAAGGTCAGCCGCCAGCCGTTCAGCCAGCCCGTGGCGCGCAGCGGCGAATGCGGGGCGCGGCGCGTCATGAGCCGCGGGTCGAGATTGCCGGCGTACGCGGCGTAGAGCGACATGGGATCGAGGGTACGGCAGCGACACGCGGGCCTCCCGCGTAACAAAGTGGCTCGGATGCCGCGAACTCGGGGCCCCTGGGCGGAAGCACCTTGAAGCGTGCGGGACAATGGAGTACGTGACTCGGATCGTGATCATCGGTGGCGGACCCGGCGGATATGAAGCGGCGCTGGTAGCCGCGCAGCTCGGCGCGGAGGTGACCGTCGTCGACTGCGACGGTCTGGGCGGGGCGTCGGTGCTCACCGACTGCGTGCCGTCGAAGACTCTCATCGCCACGGCCGAGGTGATGACGACGTTCGACTCCTCCTACGAGGAGCTGGGGATCATCGTCGCCGACGACACCCCACCCCTGGAGCAGGCCGCCCGGGTGGTCGGGGTCGACCTCGGCAAGGTCAACCGCAGGGTGAAGCGCCTCGCGCTCGCCCAGTCGCACGACATCACGGCCTCGGTGACCCGCGCCGGCGCCCGCGTCCTGCGCGGCCGCGGACGGCTGGAGGGCATGCAGGCCCTGGACGGCTCCCGCAAGGTCGTCGTCAGCGCCGCGGACGGCGCCGAGGAGACCCTCACCGCCGACGCCGTACTCCTCGCCACCGGCGGGCACCCGCGTGAGCTGCCCGACGCGCAGCCCGACGGCGAGCGCATCCTGAACTGGACCCAGGTCTACGACCTCGACGAGCTGCCCGAGGAGCTCATCGTGGTCGGCTCCGGTGTCACCGGCGCCGAGTTCGCCGGCGCCTACCAGGCGCTCGGCTCCCGCGTCACCCTCGTCTCCAGCCGCGACCGTGTGCTGCCGGGCGAGGACCCGGACGCCGCCGCCGTCCTGGAGGACGTCTTCCGCCGCCGCGGCATGAACGTCATGGCCCGCTCCCGCGCCGAGTCCGCCAAACGGGTCGGCGACCGCGTCGAGGTCACGCTCTCCGACGGCCGGATCATCAGCGGTACGCACTGCCTGATGGCCGTCGGCGCCATCCCCAACAGCAGCGGGATGGGTCTGGAGGAGGCCGGCGTCAGGGTCCGCGACTCCGGGCACATCTGGACGGACAGGGTCTCCCGCACGACCGCTCCGGGCGTGTACGCGGCGGGTGACGTGACCGGCGTCTTCGCCCTCGCGTCCGTCGCGGCCATGCAGGGCCGTATCGCCATGTACCACTTCCTCGGCGACGCGGTGGCCCCGCTGAACCTGAAGACGGTCTCCTCGAACGTCTTCACCGACCCCGAGATCGCCACCGTCGGCTACTCCCAGGCGGACGTCGACGCGGGCAAGATCGAAGCCCGGGTCGTGAAGCTGCCGCTGCTGCGCAACCCGCGCGCCAAGATGCAGGGCATCCGCGACGGCTTCGTCAAGATCTTCTGCCGCCCCGGCACCGGCATCGTGGTCGGCGGCGTGGTCGTATCCCCGCACGCCTCGGAGCTGATCCACCCCATCTCGATCGCGGTCGACAACAACCTGACGGTCGAGCAGATCGCGAACGCGTTCACCGTGTACCCGTCCCTGTCCGGCTCGATCGCCGAGGTGGCACGACAACTGCACACCCGCAAGACCGCGGGCGAGGGCTGACGGCGCCGGGCGCCTCTCCGCTGGTCACAGGGAGTCGGCGCCCGTGCGGACGGCACAGGCGGGGCGAGTAGGCACGTATACCACTTAGCGCCCCGGCATGCGAACAACTTCTGTTATTCGGCGCAAACTGCTGAAAGCAGACGGTCGTTGGGGTTACTGTCAGTTTCGTGTTCGCTGCAGAACGTCGCCAATTGATCCTCGAAATGGTGCGAGCGAATGGGGCCGTGTCGCTCCGTGAGCTCGCCCGCGTCGTCCAGACCTCCGAAGTGACCGTACGGCGGGACGTGCGCGCACTGGAGGCAGAAGGACTCCTCGACCGCCGGCACGGCGGTGCGGTACTGCCGGGCGGGTTTACGCGGGAGTCCGGCTTTCCGCAGAAATCGCATCTCGCGACCGCCGAGAAGACGGCCATCGCCGATCTCGCCGCGGGTCTCGTCGAAGAAGGCGAGGCCATCGTGGTGGGGGCGGGTACCACCACGCAGGAGCTGGCTCGCCGGCTCGCGCGGGTGCCCGGCCTGACCGTCGTCACCAACTCCCTGCTGGTGGCCCAGGCGTTGGCCCATGCCAACCGTGTGGAGGTCGTGATGACCGGCGGCACCCTGCGCGGTTCCAACTACGCGCTGGTCGGCTCGGGTGCGGAGCAGTCCCTCCAGGGCCTGCGCGTCTCCCGGGCGTTCCTCTCCGGGAGCGGGCTGACCGCCGAGCGCGGACTCTCGACGTCCAACATGCTCTCGGCGTCCGTGGACCGCGCTCTCGTCCAGGCGGCCGCCGAGGTCGTGGTCCTCGCCGACCACACCAAGCTCGGGACGGACACCATGTTCCAGACCGTGCCGACCGACCTGATCACCCGTCTGGTCACGGACGAGCCGCCCGCCCATGACGACCGCGCCGCCACCGAACTGCAGGCCCTGGCCGATCAGGGCGTCCAGATCGCGGTGGCCGGGTCATCGGCATCGGGCGGTGCGGGAGGAGATCCGCACCCGGCGGGACGCCAGCCGCGCCGGGACGTACCGCTCCCGGGCCCGCGCCGGGGCCAGGTGGTCCCGGGCTCGGGGCCGCAACTACGGAGCGCGACGGTGATGGGGGACCAGCCCCCGGCCGAAAGGGCGCGGGTGGCCGACCTTCGACGCCGCTGAGCGGTGCCGAAGGGCCGGCGGCCGGGCTCCTTGTCCGGCCCGGTCGGCTCATGGCTTAAGGCCGCGCAGCGTCAGGTTCAGCAGACGGTCGGCCAGCGCGGGGTCGTCCGCGGTCTCCTCCGCCGCCAGCGCGATCGCGTTGGTCAACTGGAGGAGGTCACCGATGGAGACGTCGGGGCGCACGGCCCCCGACTCCTGGGCGCGGAGCAGCAGGGCGCTGCCCGCCTCACGCATCGGGCCGCTGCACCGGGCCAGATGGGAACCGTCGTCCCGTGACGCCGACATGAGGGCGCGCGCGAGTCCTCGGTACTCACCCGCGTGAGTGATGATCTCGCGCAGCCACTCCACCAGGGCGGTGCACGGCTGCGGGGCGTCGAGCAACTCGCGCGAGCGGGCCAGCAGATCTTTCACGGCCTCCTCGAAGACCGCACTCATCAGCGCGTGCCGATTCGGGAAGTGCCGGTACAGCGTGCCGATTCCGACGCCCGCGCGCCGGGCCACGTCCTCCAGCGACGTGTCGGTGCCGTGCTCGGCGAACGCGGAGCGCGCCTCGGCGAGCAGCCGCCCGTAGTTGCGCCGGGCGTCCGCCCGCATGACACGCGGCGCACCTGGAACTCCTGGACCCGGAGCGGGCCCGGACGTCCCGGCCCGCTCCCTCGCGGTCGCGCCCACCATGGCCTCCACCCGCCCTCTCCCGCCGCCCGGCTGCGCTCCAGGATGCCACCGGCGGCTCCCGGGCGGACTCCCGCGGATCGCACGGTGGGAGGCTCGAAGCATCATTGCCGGTTGCGCGGACGCGGGGACGGGCGCCGTCGTCGGCACAGCGAAGCGCCCGGCGGGCCGCGATTGCGGCCCGCAGGGCGCTTCGGACGCTACGGGACGGGTGAGTCACCCGGCCGCGTCGCTCAGTGCTGCACAGTCCTTGATCCGGGCTGTTCAGTCCTTGATTTCGCAGATGGGGGCGCCGGAGGTGACGGAGGCGCCGACCTCGGCGCTGAGGCCCTTGACGGTGCCGGAGCGGTGGGCGTTGAGGGGCTGTTCCATCTTCATGGCTTCCAGGACGACGATCAGGTCGCCCTCCTTGACCTCCTGGCCCTCCTCGACGGCGACCTTGACGATGGTGCCCTGCATCGGGGAGGCGAGGGTGTCGCCGGTGGCGGCCGGGCCGGACTTCTTCGCGGCGCGGCGTTTGGGTTTGGCGCCGGCGGCCAGGCCGGTGCGGGCCAGCGACATGCCCAGCGAGACGGGCAGGGAGACCTCCAGGCGTTTGCCGCCGACCTCGACGACGACGGTCTCGCGGCCGGGCTCGTCGTCGGTGTCGGTGTCGGCCGGGGCGGTGAAGGGCTTGATCTCGTTGACGAACTCGGTCTCGATCCACCGGGTGTGGACGGTGAACGGGTCGCTGGAGCCGGTGAGTTCGGGGGCGAACGCCGGGTCGGTGACCACCGCGTGGTGGAAGGGGATCGCGGTGGCCATGCCCTCCACCTTGAACTCCGCCAGTGCGCGGGCGGCCCGTTGCAGGGCCTGCTCGCGGGTGGCGCCGGTGACGATCAGTTTGGCGAGCAGGGAGTCCCAGGCCGGGCCGATCACGGACCCGGTCTCGACGCCCGCGTCCAGCCGGACGCCGGGGCCCGTGGGGGGTGCGAACAGGGTGACGGTGCCGGGGGCGGGCAGAAAGCCGCGGCCCGGGTCCTCGCCGTTGATCCGGAACTCGATGGAGTGTCCGCGCAGTTCGGGATCGCCGTAGCCCAGTTCCTCACCGTCGGCGATGCGGAACATCTCGCGCACCAGGTCCAGGCCGGCGACCTCCTCGGTGACCGGGTGTTCGACCTGCAGGCGGGTGTTGACCTCCAGGAAGGAGATCGTGCCGTCCGTGCCGACGAGGAACTCCACCGTTCCCGCGCCGACGTAGCCGGCCTCCTTCAGGATCGCCTTGGACGACGCGTACAGCTCGTCCACCTGCGCCCGGGACAGGAAGGGGGCGGGGGCCTCCTCGACCAGTTTCTGGTGGCGGCGCTGCAGCGAGCAGTCCCGGGTGGAGACGACGACCACGTTGCCGTGGCTGTCGGCCAGGCACTGCGTCTCCACATGGCGGGGCTTGTCGAGGTAGCGCTCCACGAAGCACTCCCCGCGCCCGAACGCCGCGACGGCCTCACGCACCGCCGACTCGTACAGCTCGGGGACCTCTTCGAGGGTCCGGGCGACCTTCAGGCCGCGGCCGCCGCCACCGAACGCGGCCTTGATCGCGATCGGCAGCCCGTGCTCCCGCGCGAACGCCACGACCTCCTCCGCCCCCGAGACCGGGTCCGGGGTGCCCGCGACGAGCGGGGCGCCGGCGCGCTGTGCGATGTGCCGGGCGGCGACCTTGTCGCCCAGGTCACGGATCGCCTGCGGCGGCGGGCCGATCCAGATCAGTCCCGCGTCCAGCACCGCCTGGGCGAAGTCCGCGTTCTCCGAAAGAAAGCCGTAACCGGGGTGGACGGCATCCGCGCCCGAGTCCTTGGCGGCCTGCAGCACCTTGGCGAAGTCCAGGTAACTGGTGGCCGGGGTGTCACCGCCCAGCGCGAACGCCTCGTCCGCCGCACGGACATGCGATGCGTCCCGGTCCGGTTCCGCATAGACGGCAACGCTCGCGATCCCGGCATCCCGGCACGCCCGGGCCACGCGGACAGCGATTTCGCCACGGTTGGCGATGAGCACCTTGCGCACGATGGCTCCCTCCTTGAAAACAAGCCGAGTTTAGGGACAGCCAACACGACGTTTCGACCTGTCCCCAGTGGTGAGCTTGCCCACACGGAGCGTGATACGAGGCTCGCCCTACCCGCGAAATCCCTTGTCGTGCCAAGGCACGCCGGAATCCTTCCCTGAACCCTAGCCCGCTGGTGTGGCCAAGGTCTCTGTGACTCCGTGCTGCGGCCCACAACGATTCTTTGTGGAGTCCCTACGAATGGCCCAATGATTCTTTGCCCTGGGCAGAACCCTTGTCCCGGGGTTTACCCGTTAGTAGCGTTCGGGATGTCTCGAACGTACTTGGGGTAACAGCACGCGGAAGTGGGTGGGGCCGGTGGTGCGCAGACCGGTGACATGGGTGGCGGCGATCGTGCTCTGTGGGGAGGCGATAGGGGTCGCGTTCCTCAACTGGTTCCTCGGCGTGGTCGTCGATCGCCAGAACGTGTCCGTGGCGGGGCTCGACTCCGACCTGATGTCGACGTCGTCGAAGATCGGCGGGCTGGTCTTCGGGCTCTACTTCGCGGCGTGCGCCGTGGCGGCCCTGCTGGTCGCGCTCCGGCAGCGTCCCCCGGGCATTCTCGGGCGTGTCCTGCTGATCAGCGCCGCCGTGGTGCACGCGCTGCTCGGCGCGTTCACGGTGGGTCTGGTGGGCTGGGGCGCCTTCACGTTCATGATGGTCGTCCTCGCGCTGATCGTGTTCACCCTCCTGGCGTACGAGCGCCGGGAGACCGGCCCGGTCGACGCCGCACCGGCGAACGGCGGGAACGGAGACGGTACGGGGAGTGCCGACGCCGGGATCGCCGACACCGGGAGTGCCGACGCGGGGAGCGCCGACCCGGAGGACAGTGTCGCCTCGGGGCGTGTCGACCTGGGGAAGGGTGCCGACGCGAAGGGCGTCGGCGAAGGGGAGGCCGCGGTCACGACGCCGCCCGCCCCCGCGGCCTCCTGACCGTTCCCTCGGTCACCTGGTCGCCCGGTCCCTCGGTCGTTCCCTCGGTCACCCGGCCGCCCTCCGGGCGCGGCCGGGGTTTCGCGTTGCCTGCCCGCTGCCCGCTGCCCGCTGCCCGCTGCCCGCTGCCCGCTGCCCGTGGCCCCGGGGCGCCCTGCCCCTGCCCGTTCGCCTGGCGCAGGGCTGCTCACGGCTCTCGGGGCGTCCACAACTCCGTGATGCCGACGCCCAGTTCGGCGAGGAGTCTGCGTACCAGCGGCAGCGAGATGCCGATGACGTTGCCGTGGTCGCCGTCGATGCCCTCGATGAAGGGAGCCGAACGGCCGTCGAGGGTGAACGCGCCCGCCACATGGAGGGGTTCGCCCGAGGCGACGTACGCGGCGATCTCCGCGTCGGTCGGCTCGCCGAAGCGGACCACGGTCGAGGCGGTGGCGGACTCCCACCGCTTCTGCGTCGTGTCCCAGACGCAGTGGCCCGTCTGCAGGGTGCCCGCACGGCCGCGCATGGCCTTCCAGCGCGCGGTGGCCTCCTCGGCGTCCGCGGGCTTGCCGAGTGCCTCGCCGTCCAGGTCGAGTACCGAGTCGCAGCCGATCACCAGCGCGCCCTGGACCTCGGGCCGGGCGGCCACGACGGACGCCTTGGCCTCGGCCAGCGCGAGGGCGAGCTCCGCGGGCGTGGGTGCGGTGACGGCGTCCTCGTCCACCCCGCTGACGATCACCTCGGGGGTGAGTCCTGCCTGCCTCAGCAGGTTGAGCCGGGCGGGGGACTGCGAGGCGAGCACGAGACGGCGGCGCGGCTGATCGGTCATGAGATCAGGGTATCGGCGCCGGTCGGCCCGCGCCTCGGCTCCCGTACGCGTACCGCGGGCGTGGCGGGTTCGGCCGGTGCCGGCCGCCGGTCAGCGGATACCCAGCAGGATCATCGCGACCACCATGGCCAGTGCCAGGAGAACGCCCAGGCGTCGCAACATGTCCTGCATGTCGCGGAGATCCTTGGGGGGTTCGTTCTCCGGGTCGGACCACAGCATGCTCCCGATCGTGCGTCGGTGGAGCGGCGGGGCGCCTGAGTACGCGTACTCAACTTGCGCCCCCCACCGGCCGGTCCTGTGTCCCGTCGTGGACCACCAGCGGACCGAGCGGCCCGAACGTCGGCATGGCGCCCCCTCGCCCGCGGCCGTCCCGGGCAGCGCCGTCCGCCGTCCTCCAGGAGATCGCCGCGTGTCAACCGACCTTGTGACCAGCGGAGTTGTCCCGGTGAACGGTGGAGCGACGGCAGGCGGGGAGAGCGGGGCCCAGCAACTTCTAACCGGGCCAGTAACTCCGGCCCCAGGTCGTCGGGCCCGGCCGGGGGAGCCGGTGCGCGGCGATACGGGCGGGGTCGGACCAGGAGTCGCGCGGCCCGGACGCGCCGGACGGGGCGGATGCCGCCGTCGCGGCGCGCGCTCGGACCACCGCCAGTGCGGCGGCCAGTTCCTCCGGGGTCGGGTTGCCCCGTACGACCTTGATCGTCATGTCTGCTCCCAGGATCCGGGTCTGCGGGGTTCTAGAGCGGGATGTTTCCGTGCTTCTTCGGGGGCAGTGATGCTCGTTTGGTGCGGAGTTGGCGCAGGCCGCGGACGACGTGGGCGCGGGTCTGGGAGGGCATGATGACGCCGTCGATGTAGCCGCGTTCGGCCGCGGTGTAGGGGTTGAGGAGGGTGTCCTCGTATTCCTGGATGAGGCGGGCGCGGGTGGCGTCCTGGTCCTCGGCGGCGGCGATGGTGCGGCGGTGCAGGATGTTGACGGCGCCCTGGGCGCCCATGACGGCGATCTGGGCGGTGGGCCAGGCGAGGTTGAGGTCGGCGCCCAGGTGTTTGGAGCCCATGACGTCGTAGGCGCCGCCGAAGGCCTTGCGGGTGATGATGGTGATCAGGGGGACGGTGGCCTCGGCGTAGGCGTAGATGAGTTTGGCGCCGCGGCGGATGATGCCGGTGTGTTCCTGGTCGACGCCGGGGAGGAAGCCGGGGACGTCGACGAAGGTCAGGACGGGCACGTTGAAGGCGTCGCAGGTGCGGACGAAGCGGGCGGCCTTCTCGCTGGCGTCGATGTCGAGGCAGCCGGCGAACTGCATCGGCTGGTTGGCGACGATGCCGACCGGGTGGCCCTCGACGCGGCCGAAGCCGGTGAGGATGTTGGGTGCGAACAGGGCCTGGGTCTCGAAGAACTCGGCGTCGTCCAGGACGTGTTCGATGACGGTGTGCATGTCGTAGGGCTGGTTCGCGCTGTCCGGCACGATGGTGTCCAGTTCGCGGTCCTCGTCGGTGAGGGCGAGGTCCGCCTCCTCCGTGAACACCGGGGGTTCGCTGAGGTTGTTGGACGGCAGGTAGGAGAGGAGCTGTTTGACGTACTCGATGGCGTCTTTTTCGTCGCCGGCCATGTGGTGGGCGACGCCGGAGACGGCGTTGTGGGTGCGGGCGCCGCCCAGTTCCTCGAAGCCGACGTCCTCGCCGGTGACGGTCTTGATGACGTCGGGGCCGGTGATGAACATGTGTGAGGTCTGGTCGACCATGACCGTGAAGTCGGTGATGGCCGGGGAGTAGACGGCGCCGCCCGCGCAGGGGCCGACGACCAGGCTGATCTGCGGGATGACGCCGGAGGCGTGGGTGTTGCGGCGGAAGATCTCGCCGTACATGCCGAGCGCGCTGACGCCTTCCTGGATGCGGGCGCCGCCGGAGTCGTTGATGCCGATGACCGGGCAGCCGGTCTTGAGCGCGAAGTCCATCGCCTTCATGATCTTCTGGCCGAAGACCTCGCCGAGGGCGCCGCCGAACACGGTGAAGTCCTGGGAGAACACGGCGATGGGGCGGCCGTCGACGGTGCCGTAGCCGGTGACCACGCCGTCGCCGTAGGGGCGGTTGTTCTCCAGGCCGAAGTCGGTCGAGCGGTGCCGCGCGAACTCGTCGAACTCGACGAAGGAGCCCTCGTCCATCAGCAGCTCGATGCGCTCACGAGCCGTCAGCTTGCCCTTGGCGTGCTGCTTTTCGACGGCGCGCTCCGAGCCGGCGTGCGTCGCCTCCTGGATACGGCGCTGCAGATCCGCGAGCTTGCCCGCGGTCGTGTGGATGTCGGGGTGTTGCAGCTCTTCCGGCTCGGACATCGGGGTGCGGCTCCCTGCCTGCTAAGGGGACATGAGGGTGAGGTGCTCAGAAGGGGGGCTTGCTACTCATCCGTAGCGTAGTGGCGTGCCTACCGATCGGCAGTGCGGCGTTTACCACACCTAGGCTGGGTTGCATGACGCCGCGAGATGCAGCAGACGCGAACGACAATCGGTGGTCCGACCTGGACCGTCCGCCCCTGAACGGGGCCGCCCTGCGACGGGCACTGGTCGCACCGGACGACAGCCTCTGGTGCGACGTCGAGGTGGTGCAGCGCACCGGGTCGACCAACACCGATCTGGTCGGCATCGTCAACAGCGAACGGGGGGCCGACGAGGGTGCCGTCCTCGTCGCCGAGGAACAGAACGCCGGGCGCGGCCGGCTGGACCGCCAGTGGACGGCACCGGCCCGCTCCGGCCTCTTCTTCTCCGTCGTCCTGAAGCCCACCGGCGTTCCCGTCCAACGCTGGGGCTGGCTGCCGCTGCTCACCGGGGTCGCCGTCGCGACGGCGCTCTCGCGCTCCGCCGGGGTCGACACGGCACTCAAATGGCCCAACGACCTGCTGGTCACCGTGGACGGCGAGGAACGCAAGACCGGCGGCATCCTCGCCGAGCGGGCGGGCACCGACGCGGTCGTGGTCGGTATCGGCATCAACGTCTCGCTACGTGCCGACGAGCTGCCCGTACCCGGCGCCGGATCACTGGCCCTGGCGGGCGCGGTGTCCACGGACCGTGACACCGTGCTGCGGGCCGTGTTGCGCTCACTCGAACAGTGGTACGGGCGCTGGCGCGACGCGGCCGGCGATCCCGTCGCGTCCGGTCTCCAGGAGACGTACGCGGCCGGGTGCGCGACGCTCGGGCGCACGGTGCGGGCGGAACTGCCCGGAGGCCGGTCGATCGTCGGGGAGGCGGTGGCCGTGGACGGCGACGGGCGGCTCGTCATCGCGACGCAGGACGGCGTGCAGGAGCCGGTGGGGGCCGGGGACGTGGTGCATCTGCGAGCGGTCTGACGGAACGGGTCCGTGAGCCGTACGAGGGGACGGAGCGGAGGCGGTGCGACGGCACGCGGCGGGGCCGGTGGCAGCCCCCGGCGCCGTCCCCGGCCGGCGTCCCGCCATCGGGAGTGAGCCAGCGCACACCTGCCGTAGAGTTGAGCGCGGTCGATACCTGACCACGGCAGATCGGAAGGGCAGCAGGAGTGACCGTCGACGACACCGGCTCCGGTACGGGCGCGCACCCCGCCCCCGACGGCGAGCCGGGCCGTACCGCCGGGCCGGTCACGGACGCGACACCCGCACGGGCCGCCGCGGACGGCGACGCCCGGCAGAACGCCCGTCCCGGTGCCGGGACCGGCACCCGCCCGGAGGACCGTTTGGACCACCGCCCGGAAGACCGCTCGGACGCGGGAACCGGCATCCACAGGGACGACCACTTGGACGTGGGGAGCGACATCCGCAGGGAAGACCACCGGGACGACCGCACGGGCGGCCCCGCCGGCGCACGGCCGGACGTCCGGCCCGACGCGCGGCACGAGGCGAACGGCCGGGTGGACCCGCAGGCCGAACCGGACTCCGACGACGACCCGCTCGCGCTGCGCCTGGAGGGGCTCATCCTCGGCGCCGAGCGGCGCTACACCCCGTTCCAGGCCGCCCGCAGCGCGGGCGTCTCCATGGAGCTGGCCTCCCGCTTCTGGCGGGCGATGGGCTTCGCGGACATCGGCCAGGCGAAGGCGCTGACCGAGGCGGACGTACTGGCGCTGCGCCGCCTCGCCGGTCTCGTCGAGGCGGGCCTGCTGAGCGAGGCCATGGCCGTCCAGGTCGCCCGGTCCACCGGGCAGACCACCGCCCGTCTGGCCGAGTGGCAGATCGATTCCTTCCTGGAGGGCCTGACCGAGCCCCCGGAACCGGGGATGACCCGCACCGAGGTGACGTACCCCCTGATGGAACTGCTCCTGCCCGAACTGGAGGAGTTCCTCGTCTACGTCTGGCGCCGCCAGCTCGCCGCCGCCACCGGCCGGGTCGTGCAGGCCGCTGACGACGACGAGATGGTCGACCGCCGGCTCGCCGTGGGCTTCGCCGACCTGGTCGGCTTCACCCGGCTGACCCGCCGCATGGAGGAAGAGGAGCTCGGCGAACTCGTCGAGGCCTTCGAGACCACCGCGGCGGACCTGGTGGCGGCCCACGGGGGTCGGCTCATCAAGACCCTGGGCGACGAGGTGCTCTACTCCGCGGACGACGCCGGTGTCGCCGCCGAGATCGCGCTGCGGCTCATCGAGACGATGGCGAACGACGAGACGATGCCCGAGCTGCGCGTAGGCATCGCCTTCGGCACGGTCACCACCCGGATGGGCGATGTGTTCGGTACGACCGTGAACCTGGCGAGCCGTCTCACGTCGATAGCGCCGCGCGACGCCGTGCTCGTCGACGGCGCCTTCGCGGAGGAGCTGACCCGCACCGGCGACGCCCCCGCCTCCGAGGCGGAAGCCGCCGAGGCCGCGGCGGCGGCGGAGAAGGAGGGCGAGGAACCCCCCTCGTACCGTTTCGCGCTCCAGCCGATGTGGCAGCGGCCCGTCCGTGGACTCGGTGTCATCGAACCGTGGCTGCTGGCCCGCCGGGCCGACGACACGTAGCACGTCACACCGGCCGGGCCGAGAGGACCGAACCGGGCCACGGCGCGTCCCGCCGCGAGGCCCCCGGCCCGGCGCTCAGCCCGGCGACGCCCGGCTCGGCGGTGCCCGGTCCGGTGATGCCCGGTCCGGTGATGCCCGGTCCGGTGGGCCCGGTCAGCGGCTTCGGTACGGCCGCCGGGCGCCTCGCGGGAGTCATCCTTCATGGCCCGGCGACAGCAGTCCGTTCACGCAGATCCCCACGATCGGGACGCACACGTTCGGCGGCTGGTGGGGCGGGGCCGGTGGCGGGGCCGTCGGGGTCGCGGACGCGGTGTGCCGCGGGGCCGTGGTGGTGGGGACGGCCGTCGGTGTCGATCGCGGCGGCGGTGGGGTCGTCATGGGAGCCGTGGGAATGCCCGTCGTACGCGGTGCGGTGGTGACGGGGGCTTCGCCGCGGGCCGCCGGGATCGTGGCGGTGGGCGTCGGGAACGATGCCGGGACCCGGCTCGTGTCCGAGGTGGGCGCCGGGCTGGTCCCGCCCATCGCGGCGCTCGCCGGTGCGGCCCCGGGCCGTGTGGGCGAGGGCATGGCCTCGACGGTGGGGGCGGCGTCGCCCGCGGCGTCGGTGTCCGTGGCCGTCGCGACCGGCTCCGCCTCGGCGTTCCCCCCGGCCCCGGTCACCGACTCCGGTGTCATCCGGGCCAGGCTCAGCACGCCCGCGGCGAGCGCGAGTCCTCCCACGGCGAAGAGCACCCGGCGCGGCCGGGGTCTGCGGTGCCGCCCCCGGACGGAACGGAGCCGGACGGGTGCGGACTCGTTGTCACCGGGCGCGGCGGCGGACCGGCGCCGACCGGCCGACCCCGTCCCCTGCACCGCCCCCGGCTTCGGCGCCGCTCCAGCTCCCGTCCCCGTCTCCAGCGCCGGGGACGGAACGATCCCTCGCCTCCGACCAGCGACATTCGCCTCACTCCCGGCCCCCTGAGCGCCCGCCGCGCCCCCGTCTCCCCGCGCCCACACCCCGACCCCACCGCCGGACACCCGCGTACCCGCCGGGGTCCCGGTCCGGCCCGCACGAACGCCCGCGGCGGTCCCGGCCGCGGGTGCGTGAGCGGCTGCCGGGGTCACGGTTCGGCGCGCCCGCGTGCCCGTCGCAGCACCCGGCGCGGGTGCCCGGGTGGCTGGCGCGGTGCCGGTGCCCGGTCCGTGAGCGGCCGCGGTGGTTGCGGTCCGGCGCGTCGGCGCGGGGGTCGGGCCTTCGGCGGGGGGCGTCTGGACCCCCGCCGCCGGGGTCACGGTCGGGAGTGTCCGCGTGGCCGCGGTGGCGCCGGTCGCGGGTGCCTGCGCGGCTGCCGGGCTCACGGTTCCGCGCGGCTGCGTGGCCGCACCGGTGTCCGTCGCGGGTGCCGGGGTTCCGGTCGTGGGCTCGGCTGCGCGGGTACGAGTGTCCGCCGTGGTCAGGGTCGCGTGCGCCCGCCTGGCGGCTGCGCCCGTCTCCGGTGCCCGGGTGTCCGCCTCGGACCCGGCATCGCGTGCCCGCCTGCCACCCGCGGTTCCTGATGCCGGCACCCCGGGTGTGGTGGCCCAGACCTTCGCGGCCCTCATCGGCATGGTCCCGGCGGTGAAGGAGTCGGCGGCCATGGAGACGGGCTCGGTGCCGTCGGTCGCCGCGGCCCGCCGCTCCGGGGCCCCCGTCCTGGTCCCGGCCTTCCCGGTGCCGGGGTCGGCCGCCGCGGGTGCCGGTGTCGGCACGGCGTTCCTCGTCGTGGCGTCGAACGGCGCGGGGGCGGACATCGCCCTGCTGAGCGGGGTGACACGGATCCACCGGTCGTCCACGGGTGCGGTGCCTGCCGTCGGCGCCGCGGCGGGGGTCCCGGCCGGCGTGGCGCCGGACCGCGGAGGGCCCACCGTCGGACGGGTTGCGTCCGGGCCCGACGGTGCGGCCGAGCCGGACCGCGACGGGCCGGCGGGCGAGGGAGCCTCGGGCAGCCTCTGGGCCGGCGGTCGCGTGAGTACAGGTCGCGGACCCGGCCGGGTACTGGTGGCCTGCGGTGTTTCGCGGTTCGTCATGGTCGTCCCTCCCCGGTGTGCCGGTGTCCCGAATGCGCTGCGGCGGTGCGCAGGTTATGCGCGGTATGGGGGCAGGCAAACAGAGTTGGGCGGGATGTCACTCGAACGAGGAAGTACGCGACGGTGCGGCGCGAGGGGCGGGTTTCGCCGGACGGCCTCGGCTGCGATGATCGGGGCGTCGATTGTTAACCCGCGTTAACCGGGAGGGTGTCATGGCGCAGCAAGGGGCGGAGCGAGCCGCGGAGCAGGGGTCCGGGCAGGGGGCGGAACAGGGGACGGCGCCCGGCGAGCGGAGGTTCGGCGAGTTCGTCGCCGTACGGCGGCACGGTTACGTGGCCGAGCTCGTCCTCGACCGGCCCAAGGCCATGAACGCCGTGTCCACGGACATGGCGCGTTCGATCGCCGGTGCCTGCGACGCCCTCGCCGCCGACCGGGACGTACGCGTGGTCGTGCTCACCTCCACGCACGAGCGGGCCTTCTGCGTCGGCGCCGACCTGAAGGAGCGCAACTCCTTCACCGACGCCGAGCTGATGCGCCAGCGGCCGGTCGCCCGGGCCGCGTACACCGGTGTCCTGGAACTGCCGATGCCGACCGTCGCCGCCGTTCACGGCTTCGCGCTGGGCGGTGGGTTCGAACTGGCGCTGTCCTGCGACCTGATCGTGGCCGACCGTACGGCGGTCGTCGGACTGCCCGAGGTGTCCGTCGGTGTCATTCCCGGAGGCGGCGGAACCCAGTTGCTGCCCCGCCGGGTCGGTGCCGCGCGCGCGGCCGAGCTCATCTTCTCGGCGCGCCGTCTGGAGGCGCCCGAGGCGCGGGAGTTGGGGCTGGTGGACGAGCTGGTGGAGGCGGGGCGGGACCGGACGGAGGCGCTCGCGCTCGCCGCCCGCATCGCCGCGAACTCCCCGGTCGGACTGCGTGCCGCCAAGCGCGCCCTGCGCCTCGGCCATGGACTCGACCTGCGTGCCGGCCTGGATGTCGAGGACGCGGCCTGGCGGTCCGTCGCCTTCTCCGGGGACCGCGCCGAGGGAGTCGCCGCGTTCAACGAGAAGCGCAAGCCGGAGTGGCCGGGGGAGTAGCCCCCACGACGCATCGCCCTCGGCCCGCTCCCGAGGCCGACGCCGCCCCGGAGGCGCGCTTCGCCGCCGAGGCCCGTTCCGATACCCCCAGGTGGGTCCGGTACCCCCGGCCGTTCCGGCATCCCGGTCCGCTCCGGTACCCCGGTCCGGCCCTCGCGGCCCGGACCCCTGTTCGCCCTGCCAATGTCTCAAATGTGCGCAAATATCCCTAGCCTGGGGTGATGGGCGAGGACAGTCGGCTGAGGGCCGTGGTGACGCTGGCGCAGGGGATGGCGGCGGCGCACACCCCGCGGGAGTCGTGGCGGGCCGCGGCGCTCGGCGCGTGTCACGCGCTGGCCGGGAGTTTCGCCGCGCTCTCCGTGTGGGAGCGCGAGCTCGGCCGGCTGCGGGTGCTCGCCAACGTGGGCGACCGTGCTCCGGACGAGGACGAGTTCCCGGACGGTGAGGCCTATCCGGTCCACCAGTTCCCGGAGATCACCGAGTTCCTGCACGAACGGTGGGCGGGTGGCGGCGAGCCCAACGCCTGGGTCGAGACCGCCGACGGCCCGGCGGCCGGACCCGCCGGGTACTGCCACCAGCGCGTCGCCGCACTGCGCAGACGCGGGCGGGGCTGCTGCGTCGTCGCGCCGATCGTGCTGCACGGCCGGGCCTGGGGCGAGCTCTATGTGGCCCGTCCGGCCGGTGTCCCCGTCTTCGACCGGGCCGACGCCGACTTCGCGACCGTCCTCGCCTCCGTCGTCGCCGCCGGGATCGCCCAGACCGAGCGCTTGGAGGAGGCCCGGCGCCTCGCCTACACCGACGCCCTGACCGGACTCGCCAACCGCCGCGCCGTGGACGTACGTCTCGACGAGGCGATCGAGCGGCACAAGGAGAACGGGGCGGTGGTCAGCCTCGTCGTCTGCGACCTCAACGGGCTCAAGCGCGTCAACGACACCCGGGGGCACGCCGTCGGCGACCGGCTCCTCGAACGGTTCGGATCGGTGCTCTCGCTGTGCGGGGCGATGCTCCCGGGCACCCTCGCCGCGCGGCTCGGCGGCGACGAGTTCTGTCTGCTGGCGGTGGGCCCGACGGCGGACGAGGTGGTCCGTATCGCCGACGAACTCTGCTGCCGCGCCGCCGAGTTGGAGTTCGGAGAGGGGGTGGCGTGCGGGGTCGCCTCGACCGAGGACCCGATCGGACCCGTACGGTCGGCGCGCCGGCTGTTCCGGCTGGCGGACGCGGCCCAGTACCGCGCGAAGGCCGTCCGGGCCGCGAAGCCCGTGGTCGCCGGGCGCGAGGGCCCCGACGATCCCGTCGTCCGCCTCGCGGACGCGCCCGCACCCACGGCGGGCGAGCGCCGCAGGTTCCGCGGGCGGCACGACCGGCCCCCTACGTGACGAAGGCGAAGGAGTCACCGGCCCGGCCCGGTACGTGATGACGGCACGACCGGCCCCGCGCGTGCGGCGAAACCCGCGTCCGCTGTGACGTACGCCGGGGTAAGGGGTCAACCGGCCACCCGCTAGTGACATCATCGAATTCACTGCGTACGCTCCTGAATATGGATATGCACACTGTGGTGGTGGGGACGTCCGGAGTGACCGCGTCCGACGTTCTCGCCGTGGCGCGCGAAGGCGCCCGGATCGAGCTCTCCGCCGAGGCGGTGGCGGCCCTCGCCGCCGCCCGCGAGATCGTGGACGCGCTGGCCGCGAAGCCGGAGCCCGTCTACGGCGTCTCCACCGGCTTCGGCGCCCTGGCGAGCCGGCACATCAGTCCGGAACTGCGCGCCCAACTGCAGCGCAACATCGTCCGCTCGCACGCCGCCGGGATGGGCCCGCACGTCGAGCGCGAGGTCGTCCGCGCGCTGATGTTCCTGCGGCTCAAGACCGTCTGCTCCGGCCACACCGGCGTACGGCCCGAGGTCGCGCAGACCATGGCGGACATCCTGAACGCGGGCATCACCCCGGTCGTCCACGAGTACGGCTCGCTCGGCTGCTCCGGCGACCTGGCGCCGCTGTCCCACTGCGCCCTGACCCTGATGGGCGAGGGCGACGCCGAGGGCCCCGACGGTGTCGTCCGGCCGGCCGGTGAACTCCTCGCCGCCCACGGCATCGCCCCCGTCGAGCTGCGCGAGAAGGAGGGCCTCGCCCTCCTCAACGGCACCGACGGCATGCTCGGCATGCTGGTCATGGCCCTCGCCGACCTGGAGACGCTCTACAAGTCGGCCGACGTCACCGCCGCGCTCTCCCTCGAAGCGCTGCTCGGCACGGACAAGGTCCTCGCCCCCGAGCTGCACGCCATCCGCCCGCACCCCGGCCAGGGTGCCAGCGCCGCCAACATGCTGGCCGTACTGAAGGGTTCGGAGCTCACCGGACACCACCAGGACGGTGCCCCGCGCGTCCAGGACGCCTACTCCGTGCGCTGCGCCCCGCAGGTCGCCGGCGCGGGCCGGGACACCCTCGCGCACGCCCGTACGGTCGCCGAGCGCGAGCTGGCCTCCGCCGTCGACAACCCGGTCGTGCTGCCCGACGGCCGCGTCGAGTCGAACGGCAACTTCCACGGCGCCCCGGTCGCCTACGTCCTCGACTTCCTCGCCATCGCCGCCGCCGACCTCGGCTCGATCGCCGAGCGCCGTACCGACCGGCTGCTCGACAAGAACCGCTCGCACGGCCTGCCGCCGTTCCTCGCGGACGACGCCGGCGTCGACTCGGGTCTGATGATCGCCCAGTACACGCAGGCCGCACTGGTCAGCGAGATGAAGCGGCTGGCCGTACCGGCGTCCGCGGACTCCATCCCCTCCTCCGCCATGCAGGAGGACCACGTCTCCATGGGCTGGTCGGCCGCGCGCAAGCTGCGCACCGCCGTGGACAACCTGACCCGCATCGTGGCGATCGAGCTGTACGCGGCCACGCGCGCGATCGAGCTGCGCGAGGGTCTGACCCCCGCCCCCGCGTCGCAGGCGGTCATCGGGGCCGTCCGCGCGGCCGGCGTTCAGGGCCCCGGCCCCGACCGCTTCCTCGCCCCCGACCTGGCCGCGGCGGACGCGTTCGTGCGCGCGGGCGGCGTGGTGGCAGCGGTGGAGCCGGTGACCGGTCCGCTCGCCTAGCACCTGCGCCGATGGCGTTCCGTCGTACGTGGGCCGGGTGTGTCCCGGCCCACGTGGCTCGCCTCGCACCGTCGCCTCAGCGTGTGCTACTGTCTCATTGATACGTTTTTGGTACCCATTTACTTTGTGCGCCTGATCGGAATCCTCCGCAGGCGCGTTTTGTTTTACCGGCATCTCCGGCATTACCCGGTGCATCTCCGGATGGGGGCCCACTACCTGTTCAGGAGAACAACATGGCTACTGGCACCGTGAAGTGGTTCAACTCGGAAAAGGGCTTCGGCTTCATCGAGCAGGACGGCGGCGGCCCCGACGTCTTCGCCCACTACTCGAACATCGCCAGCTCCGGCTTCCGTGAGCTCGTCGAGGGCCAGAAGGTCTCCTTCGAGGTCACGCAGGGCCAGAAGGGCCTGCAGGCGGAGAACATCCTCCCCGCCTAGTTCGAGGCGCGCTTTTCCAGAGCCGGGTCCCGCCCCTTCGGGTGCGGGTCCCGGCTCAGCGCTGTGACAGCTCATGCAGTCGGTGAGCGCTGTGTGTGCAGTCCGTGGGGCCCAGGAAGGAAATCCAGATCCAGCATGACTCGATCCGAACGTCCCGTCCGTAAGCGGCCGGCAAACGCACGCGCCGCACAGACCGGCGGCTCCGCGAAGAGCGCAGGCCGGGGTGCCGGCCGAGGTGGCGCCACCCGCAAGGTCACGCCGCCGCAGGAGTTCTCCCTGCCCGAGACCGTCACGCCCGCGCTGCCCGCCGTCGAGTCCTTCGACGCGCTGGACATGCCGGCCGCGCTGACGAAGACCCTCGCGGCCCAGGGTGTCACCGATCCCTTCCCGATCCAGGGCGCCACGCTGCCCAACTCCCTCGCCGGGCGCGATGTGCTCGGCCGCGGACGCACCGGCTCCGGCAAGACGCTCGCCTTCGGGCTCGCGCTCCTCGCCCGCACCGCCGGCCGCCGTGCCGAGCCGCGGCACCCGCTCGCCCTGGTCCTCGTCCCCACGCGTGAACTCGCCCAGCAGGTCGACGACGCGATCACGCCGTACGCCACCGCCGTCAACCTGCGCGTGGCCACGGCCGTCGGCGGGATGTCGATCGGCCGGCAGTCCGGTTCGCTGCGCCGCGGCGTCGAGGTGCTCGTGGCGACTCCCGGACGGCTCAAGGACCTCATCGAGCGGGGCGACTGCGCCCTCGGCCAGGTCGCGATCACCGTGCTGGACGAGGCCGACCAGATGGCCGACATGGGCTTCATGCCGCAGGTCACCGCGCTGCTCAAGCAGGTCGAGCCGGGCGGCCAGCGGCTGCTCTTCTCGGCCACGCTCGACAAGAACATCGACAAACTCGTCAAGATGTTCCTCACCGACCCCGTGGTGCACTCCGTCGACCCGTCCGCGGGCGCGGTGACGACCATGGAGCACCACGTGCTGCACGTCGCCGACGAGACCGACAAGAAGGCCGTCGCCACGCGGATCGCCGCCCGTGACGGCCGGGTGATCCTCTTCGTCGACACCAAGCGCGGCGCCGACCGCTTCACCAAGCGGCTGCTCGCCAGCGGTGTCCGGGCCTCCGCCCTGCACGGCGGGCGCAGCCAGCCGCAGCGCAACCGCACCCTCGACCAGTTCAAGAACGGTCAGGTCACCGCGCTCGTCGCCACCAACGTGGCGGCCCGCGGCATCCACATCGACGACCTCGACCTCGTGGTCAACGTCGACCCGCCGACCGACCACAAGGACTACCTCCACCGCGGCGGCCGCACCGCCCGCGCCGGAGAGTCCGGCAGCGTCGTCACCCTCGTGCTCCCCGAGCAGAAGCGTGAGATGACGCGCCTGATGGCGGACGCCGGCATCACGCCGCGCACCGCCCGGGTCAAGTCCAGCGACGAGGAACTCGCCCGTCTCACCGGCGCCCGCGAGCCCTCCGGGGTCCCGGTCGTCATCGAGGTCCCGCAGCAGGCCGAGCAGCCGAAGCAGCGGCCCAAGGCGCGCCGTGCTCCCACCGGGGGCGGCGCCAGGCGGCCTTCGGTCGCGGGCGGCGGCACGGGCACGCGCTCGGGCGCCGGGTCGGACGGCCAGGGCGGCCGGCAGCGCGGCGGACGTCCGGGCACGGGCGGCGCGACCGGCGGCGGTGCCACCGGGCGCCGCGGCACGGGCGCCGGCGGAGCCTCCGAGGGCCGTCGTACGGAAGCGGGCGGCAGCGCCGGCCGTCGTACGGAGTCCGGCGGTGGCACGAGCCGTCGTACGGACGCCGGTGGCGGCGCCGGTCGTCGCGGTGAAGCCGGTGGCGGCGCGGGCGCGGGTCGCTCCGGTGGACGCGGGCGTGCTCCGCAGCGCGGCGGACAGAACGGCGGACAGAACGGCGGCCAGAGCGGTGGCGGCCGCAGGGCCGCCTGACCTGACCGGATCCGTTCGGCTTCGCCGCGGCCCCGTGTCCCCTCAGGGGCACGGGGCCGCGGCATGTCCAGCCCGGCCGCGACCGGGCACTCACTGCTCTGCGGCCCGCCTGGCCCCGGGCCGCGAGCGGTCACTCACTGCTCAGCGGCATGCCCGGTTCCCGGCGGGCGACCGGGGTACTCACGAACCGGGCCTCGCGGGACGGGAGTTCAGGCGTCCGCGGGCGGGAGTTCAGACGTCGCCCAGGAATCCCGGGTCCACGCCGTCCAGTTTGAGGGCGAAATCCCGGTGCAGTGTGAGGATTTGGTCGAGCGGCACCGCACGGCGGCTCGTCGACATGAGGTCGCGCCGGGCCTCGGCCGACCACAGGAACGGCACCACCGACAGCCCCTGCGTACCCGTCAGCGCGCCGGACTCCGCCCGCCAGCCGGGCCACCGCAGCGTGTCGTAGAAGTGGTCCGTGCCCTCGCTGAGGAGCCACTGGAGCCATGCCCCGTGCCCCACTTCGAGCGCCTCCCACTTCAGTGAGTCCGGCGCGAAGTACACGACCTCGCCGGGATGTCCGGGGCGCCCCACCGACTCGGGGTCGGCGCCGTTGAGCACGAACACCCCGCCCAGCACGTCGTGGCCGACGACGAGTCCGCCGTCCCGGGGGCGCCAGTCCGGATCGAACCGCTCGGGGAACCCGTTGACCTCGGCCAGCGAGGGAAGGTCCGTCGAACCGCCCGGGAGAGCCGTCGGCAGGTCCTCGGCCGGACTGCCGTAGATCCGCAGCCATCCGCTGTCCAGCACCACGCCACCGCATTCGAGCACCATCCCGCCCAGCCAGGACCGTGCGGTGACCTGCAGTTGGAGCAGGCTCGCGAGGCCCAGTCCGGAGTCCGCCGGAAGGACCTCCATGGACACCCCGCTGGCGGCGAGCGCCTTGGACAGCAGGGGCCAGGCCGGTTCCTCGACGTCGGTCAGCTCACTCAGCTCTCGCATGGCTTCCCTGGGGGTTGTCCGGAGCGCGGTCGATGCGCTCAGTAGCCAATCATGCGCTCACGGCGCACGGAATAGGTCACGAATCCGGCACCGAGGCCGAGGAAGAGCGTGCCGCCGACGAGATACGGCGTCGTGTCCACGGCGCCGGTGTCGGCGAGCCGGGTCCCCGCGTCGCCGGACAACGTGCGCGGACCGGTGTCCGGCGACTGCGTGGAGACAGGTGTCGGGGCGGTGACGGTCGGTGCGGACGTCGGCGCCGTCCCGCTCGGAGTGGGTACGTCCTGGGTCGCGTTGGCGGACGGGACGAACCACAGGGCACCCAGGAGGGTCCCCGCTGCGGTGGCGGTCAGCAACGATCGACGTGCGGCGGACACGAAATATCGATCCCCTTGTGACGCTGGCGAATTGGCCGTGTGGGGCGATGCTAATGAAAGGCGCGGGTCGTGGGAAAGTCGCGCATCCCAGGGGCCGTACGCTCCCTCCCATGACTACCCCTGAGACATCACAGTTTGTCCGGCTTCGCGTCGAACTCGTGCTGGAGATCGACGACGCCGACGCCGTGACCAAGGCGGCACTGCGCCGGATCGGCGACGACGCGGACATGCCGGCCGAGGAACGGGCGCACGCAGAGGGCGCGGTGACGGAAGACACGGCCGAGGCTCTCGCCTATCTCGTCGACCCGTTCGACCTGGTCAGCGAGGTGCCGGGGATCGAACTCGCCCAGGCGTCCTGGAGCAGCGAGCCCGTTGACTACGATCCCGATTCGCCGGAATGGGACCTCGACGAGGATGATGCTGGCGAGGACGACGAGGAAGACGTGCGCGGCTGACGCGATTCGGGGCGAGTGCGGCCCCGGTCGGCAACCGCCGTCCGGGGTTTCTCGTCTCCGATGACGCACCGGTCACCTTCACGACCCGTCCGTCCGCGTGTCCCGGCGTGGTGTGGGCCACACTTCCGCGTGAAGTGGAACGGGGCGAACCGGTTGCGGCGTTGAGTGTAGTTACGGGCGTCCTGATGGTCCTTTTGGGATTCGGCAACGATGGAGAAGCGTGTGATGACGGACAGTAAGCGGCGCAAGCGTCTGATGACCGCGTCCGCACTGCTCGGCGGGGTGCTGGTGCTCTCTGCGTGCAGCGGAGGCGGAGGCAAGGCCGGCGCGTCGGACGCCGGCGACCCCACGTCGCAGGCCAAGGTCGACGAGGCGGCGGCCAAGAAGACCTCCGAGGCCCAGATCAGGATCACGCCCAAGGACGGCTCCGACAACGCCTCGATCAACAACGGCACCGCGGTCACGGTGAGCAAGGGCTCGCTCACGTCCGTCACGATGAAGACCGCGACCGGCACCGCCGTCGCCGGTCAGATATCGGCGGACAAGAAGAGCTGGAAGCCCCTCACCCGGCTGGACCGCGCCACCACGTACAAGATCGCGGCCGAGGCCGCCGACTCCGCGGGCCGCACCGCCCACGAGAACGCGTCGTTCACCACGGTCTCCCCGGCCAACAGCTTCATCGGCAACTTCACGCCGGAGGACGGTTCCACCGTCGGTGTCGGCATGCCGGTCTCGATCAACTTCGACAAGGCGATCACCGACAAGGCCGCGGTGCAGAAGGGGATCACCGTCTCCTCCAGCAGCGGCCAGGAGGTCGTGGGGCACTGGTTCAACGCCAACCGCCTGGACTTCCGCCCCGAGAACTACTGGACCGGCGGCTCCACCGTCACGCTCAAGCTGAACCTCGACGGTGTCCAGGGCGCGAACGGCGTCTACGGCGTGCAGCAGAAGACGGTCACCTTCAAGATCGGCCGCAACCAGGTCTCCGTCGTCGACGCCCAGACCAAGACGATGAAGGTCACCCAGGACGGCAAGGTCGTCAAGACCATCCCGATCTCCGCGGGTGCTCCCGACCACACCACGTACCAGGGCCAGATGGTGATCTCCGAGAAGTTCAAGGAGACCCGGATGGACGGCTCGACCGTCGGCTTCACGAACGACGACGGCAAGGGCGAGTACGACATCAAGGACGTGCCGCACGCGATGCGTCTGTCGAACTCGGGCACCTTCATCCACGGCAACTACTGGGGCGCGAAGTCCATCTTCGGCTCCGTGAACACCAGCCACGGCTGTGTCGGTCTGTCCGACACCAAGGGTGCCAACGACGCCGGCACGCCCGCCGCGTGGTTCTTCGACCACTCGCTGGTCGGTGACGTCGTCGTCGTCAAGAACACCGGCGACAAGACCGTCGCCCCGGACAACGGCCTCAACGGCTGGAACCTGAACTGGGCGGCCTGGAAGGCCGGTTCGGCCGTCTGAGGCCGATCCACCACCTGACGCCGATGCGGCGGCGGCCCCCACGGGCCGCCGCCGCATCGGCGTTTCTCAAAGATTTCCTGGCCCGGCCACAGCCTTCTCATCGTTCTCTTATTTCGGCCTTATGGCTTCATCACATGCTGTACCTACCTTGCGGCCATGTTCTTCACCTACCTGAGGCGCGAACTGCGCCGCCGCAGAAAGGCGGCCCTCGTCGTCGCCTCCGGGCTCGCCCTGGGCATCGCCCTGGTCATCGTGGTCAGCTCCGTGTCCTCGGGCATGGAGAAGGCCCAGGGCAAGGTCCTCCAGTCGCTGTACGGGCTGGGGACCGACATGACGGTCACCAAGGCCGCCGCGCCGGCGACCAGCACCAGCCAGGGACCGCGCTTCAACTTCGACGCGCGGGACAGTGGTTCCGACAAGGACCAGAGCAGCGACCGCGTCATGGTCCAGGGATTCCAGACCCTGGCCTCCTCGACCGTCGCCAGGGTCCACTCCCAGAACGGCGTCGCGGACGCCGTCGGCGGACTGAGCCTCCGGGTCATCCGGATCAACGGCCAGTTCACCCGCGGTCAGTTCCAGCAGAACCCCAACAGCGGCACCGGGCAGCGCGGCCGGGGCGGCGCGCAGCCGTCGCCGCAGGGCACCGTCAAGGGCGGCGGCGCCAACTTCGACGTCAACAACTACTCGGTCTTCGGCACCGACGTCACCAAGCCCGCCCTGGGCCCGCTGACCTCGTCGAAGATCACCAGCGGTCGTACGTTCAAGACCTCCGAGACGAACGCCAAGGTCGTCGTCGCCGACAAGTCGTACGCCAAGGAGAAGAAGCTCAAGCTCGGTGGCACCGTCACCATCAAGAGCGTCAAGTACAAGATCGTCGGCATCGCGACACCCGACAGCGGTGACGCGGCGGCCAACCTCTACATCCCGCTCCAGCAGGCGCAGACGCTCAGCGACTCCAAGAACAAGGTCACCACGATCTACGTCAAGGCGTCGGACTCGCAGCAGATCTCCGGCGTCAAGAGCACCATCCAGAAGAACATCTCTGGTACGACGGTCACCACCTCCGCGGACCTCGCGAAGACCGTCTCCGGTTCCCTGTCCACCGCCTCCAACCTCGCCTCGAACGTGGGCAAGTGGCTGTCGATCGCGGTGCTCGTGGCCGCGTTCCTGGTCGCCGGTCTGCTCACCTCCTCCGCCGTCTCCCGCAGGGTGCGCGAGTTCGGCACCCTCAAGGCGCTCGGCTGGAAGTCGAGCCGGGTGACCCGCCAGGTGGTCGGCGAGGCCATCGTCAACGGCCTGGTCGGCGGCGTCCTCGGCATCGCCCTCGGGCTCGCGGGCGCCTACGTCGTCACCGAGATCAGCCCCAACCTCCAGGCACAGCTCGGGAGCACGGGCGGTGGCCAGGGCGGCGGCCCCGGCGGTGGCGGCGGCTTCGGCGGTCCGGGGCGGCAGACCGCCTCCAAGGCCCTCGACGTCGTGCTCACCGCACCCGTGAGCGTCAACACCATCGCCGTCGCGGTCGGTCTGGCCGTCGCCGGTGGTCTGATCGCCGGTGCCTTCGGCGGCTGGCGTGCGTCCAGGCTGCGTCCCGCGGACGCCCTGCGCCGCGTCGAATAAGCCCCGCCCCTTACGTACTTACGTATCCCAGGAGTTGCACCATGTACGAACTCAGAGGCGTCACCAAGCGCTACAAGCGGGGCAAGGAAACGATCGACGCGCTCGACGGGGTCGACCTGACCATCGGGGACGGCGACCGGCTCGTCATCCAGGGCCCCACCGGCGGAGGCAAGTCCACGCTTCTCCAGATGCTCGGCGGGCTCGACCGTCCCACCCTGGGCAGTGTCGAACTCGACGGCACGGACATGGCGAAGCTGTCCGAGGCCAGACTCACCAAGGTACGCAGTGAGAACATCGGCTTCGTCTTCCAGAGCTTCAACCTGATCCCCACGCTCACCGCCCAGGAGAACGTGGAGACCGCGCTCGTACCGCTGCGGGTGAAGGCGAAGGAGCGGCGCGAACGGGCCGCCGCGGCGCTGGAGTCCGTGGGGCTCGCCGAGCGGCTCGGGCACCTGCCCGCCGAACTGTCCGGCGGCCAGCAGCAGCGTGTGGCGATCGCCCGCGCCCTGGTCAAGCAGCCCAAGGTACTGCTGGCCGACGAGCCCACCGGAAACCTCGACGAGTCCATGCGCGACGAGATCATGGACGTACTCGAAGCCATGTGGAAGGAGCACGGGCTGACCTTCATCATGGTCACGCACGACTCCTCGATCGCGAAGAAGGCCCCGCGCGTCGCGACCATCCGCAAGGGAAAGATCACCGTCAAGGAGAACGCCGGAGCGTAGCCGGGACGGATCCGTCACCGCGGTCCCTGAGGGCGGCGGGGGAGACGGTTCAGTGAGCCCGCGGTGAACGGCCGCCGGAAGAAGCGCTTCCGGCGGCCGTTCGTGCTTGTGTGGGGGTATGACCGTCTCGACAGTCGAATACATCAGGTACCGGATTCCCGAGGAGCAGTCGGCGGAGTTCCTGGCCGCCTACACCCGGGCCGCCCGCCGGCTCGCCGCGGCTCCGCAGTGCGTCGACTACGAACTCGCGCGCTGCGAGGAGGACTTCGAGCACTTCGTCCTGAGGATCACCTGGACCTCGACGGAGGACCACGTCGAGGGCTTCCGCACCTCCGAGCTCTTCACCGACTTCCTCGCCGAGATCCGCCCCTACATCGGCAGCATCGAGGAGATGCGTCACTACAAGCCGACGTCGGTGCGGGGCCGGGGCGCCTCGGTGCCCACGCTGTACGCCTGGGCGGGCGGCGCCGAGGCCTTCTCCCGCCTCACCGAGGCGTTCTACGACAAGGTGCTCAAGGACGAGCTCCTGGCGCCCCTGTTCGCGGATCTCGCACCCGAACACGCCGTCCACGTCGCCCTCTGGCTCGGCGAGGTCTTCGGCGGACCGCCCGCGTACTCCGAGACCCAGGGCGGTCACGGACACATGGTCGCCAAGCACCTGGGCAAGGGGATCACGGAGGTCCAGCGCCGCCGCTGGGTCAACCTCATCCAGGACGCCGCCGACGACGCGGGACTCCCCACCGACGCCGAGTTCCGCTCCGCCTTCCTCGCGTACACCGAGTGGGGCACGCGGCTGGCCGTCCACTACTCCGGCCCGGACGCGACGCCGCCGGCGGAGCAGCCGGTACCGAAGTGGACCTGGGGAGCGGCGCCGCCGTATCAGCCGTGAGCTGCGAGCCGTGAGCTGCGAGCCGTGAGGCGTGAACCGCGCGGTGTGAACCGTGATCGGCGATCGGCGATCGGCGATCGGCGATCAGGGACCGGTGATCGGCGACCGGTGATCGGTGATCAGCGATCGGTGGATGTCGGAGTGGCCGGCGGGGTGCCGGTCACTGGGATCGGGGTGCCGGTCACTGGGACGAGGACGCGCCCGCGCGGGTCGCGTCCGTCCCCCAGGAGGCCAGCAGCCGCAGCGCCTCCGCCGAGCTCGACCCCGGCTCCGCGTGGTACGTGATCAGGGCCAGCTCGGTGTCGCCGACCAGCCGGAACGACTCGAACTGCAACGCGAGGTCGCCCACCAGCGGATGCCGGAGCAGTTTCACCCCGTGGCTCTTCTCCTTGACGTCGTGCGTCGCCCACAGCCGCCGGAAGTCCTCGCTCTTCACGGACAGCTCCCCGACCAGCGCGGCCAGCCGGGGATCGTCCGGATGGCAGCCCGCGTCCATGCGCAGCAGACACACGATGTCGATCGCCTTCTGCTCCCACTCCACGAACAGGTCCCGGTACTCGGGCCTGAGGAAGACCATCCGCGCCCAGTTCCGCTCCTGCGGCGGCAGCTCCGACCAGTCCCCGAAGACGGCCGCGGCCATCCGGTTCCAGACGAGCACGTCCGAGCGCCGCCCGGTGATGTACGCGGGGACGCCGTCGAGCGTGTCGAGCAGCTGACGCAGCGCGCCCCGGACCTGCTGAGGCCGGGTCGCCTGCTTCTTCTTGTGCTGCTTGGGCTTCGCGAGGTGCGTGAGGTGGTTGTGCTCGGCGTCCGTCAGCCGCAGCGCCCGCGCGATGGCGTCCAGCACCTCCGCCGACACATTGCGCCCATGGCCCTGCTCAAGACGCGTGTAGTAGGCGACCGACACCCCGGCCAGCTGCGCCAGCTCCTCGCGGCGCAGTCCGGGCACCCGCCGGTGCCGCCCGAAGTCGGGCATCCCGACGTCCTCCGGCTTCAGCCGGGCCCGGCGGCTGCGCAGGAACTCGCTGAGCTCGGCGCGCCGGTCGAGCGGGTGGGCCGCCTCCCCGGCGGGCCCCGCGGAGAGCTGTTCATCCATCCGTCCAGTATTCACGGTCGTACGCTGCGGAGCCTGACCCCGCCAGTAGTAGGACCAGTGGACATACGCAGAACCGTGACCTGGGTGAATCCTGAGGGATCGGGCAGGCTGGTCGCCGTGCCCGACGGAAGACAGTCGGGCACGGTCCACCCCCCTCCCGAGGAGAACCCCGGCATGACCACTGTCGTTGCGTACGCCGCACCCGCCGCAAAGGCTCCGCTGGAGCGCACCACCATCGAGCGCCGCGAGGTCGGAGAGCACGACGTCCTGATCGACATCAAGTTCGCCGGCATCTGCCACTCCGACATCCACCAGGCCCGTGAGGGCTGGGGAGAGGCGACCTTCCCGATGGTGCCCGGCCACGAGATCGCCGGCATCGTCTCCGAGGTCGGCTCCGGCGTCACCAAGTTCAAGGTCGGCGACCGTGTGGGCGTCGGCTGCCTGGTCGACTCCTGCCGTGTCTGCGACAACTGCAAGGCCGGTCTTGAGCAGTACTGCACCGGCGGCGGCGTGGGCACGTACAACTCCGTCGGCAAGGACGGCGAGCCCACCTACGGCGGCTACTCCGAGAAGATCGTCGTCGACGAGAACTACACCCTGCACATCCCCGACGGCATCTCCCTCGACGTGGCCGCGCCGCTGCTCTGCGCCGGCATCACCACGTACTCCCCGCTCAAGCACTGGAACGCGGGCCCCGGCAAGAAGGTCGCCGTCCTCGGCATGGGCGGTCTCGGCCACATGGGCGTCAAGATCGCCCACGCGCTCGGCGCCGAGGTCACGGTCCTCTCCCAGTCGCTGCGCAAGAAGGACGACGGCCTGAAGCTGGGCGCCGACCACTACTACGCCACCAGCGACCCGCAGACCTTCAAGGACCTGCGCGGCACGTTCGACCTGATCCTCTCCACCGTCTCCGCCCCGCTGGACCTCGACGCGTATCTCGCCCTGCTCCGGACGGACGGCGCCTTCGTGAACGTGGGCGCGCCCGAGGAGCCGGTCCGGCTCAACCTCTTCTCGGTGATCGGCGGCCGCAAGACCCTCGCGGGCTCCGGCATCGGCGGTATCCAGGAGACCCAGGAGATGCTGGACTTCTGCGCCGAGCACGGCTTCGGCGCCGAGATCGAGCTGATCGACGCGACCGAGATCAACGAGGCGTACGAGCGAGTGCTGGCCAGCGACGTCCGCTACCGCTTCGTGATCGACACGGCCACGCTCCAGTCGTTGCCGCAGTCCTGACAGGATGACACCTGGGCGCCGTTCCGGTCGTACGACCGGAACGGCGCCTTCGTGCGCGAGGCCGGGCGCCGAGACCTGCGGAACAGTTCGGGAGGGTCGTGCTGAACCTTGCCGACCCCGCCGGCCCTGGTGCGTGGTCCCGGGTGGGCTCTAGCGCGAGACGACCGCGCCGTCGTAGACGTTCTTCGGGGTGACGATCTGCGTGATCGCCTTGGCGAGCAGAGTGGACGGCTCCTGGCCCTGGGCGGAGATGTCGGTGTTGATCATGATGACCAGGGTGGCCTTCTTCGAGGGCAGGTAGACGGTCACCGTCTCGTATCCCGGCAGCGAGCCGTTGTGCCCGATCCACCCGTTGGCGTCGAAGATGCCGAGGCCGTAGCTCGTTCCCGGGAAACCGGTCGGCAGCGTCTTCAGGCGCTGCGCCTGGGTCCCGGGGCTGAGCAGGGTGCCGGTGGCGACGACCTTGGCCCAGTGGTGCAGGTCGCGCAGGTTCGAGATCATCGCCCCGGCCGCCCAGGCCCAGCTCGGGTTCCAGTCCGTGGAGTTCTCGACGTCACCGCTGAGCGTCTGGTCGGTGTACCCCTGCGGGTGCGGCTTCGGGAACTCGTTCCCCTTGGGGAACAGGGTGTGACGCAGGTGAGCCGGACGTAGGACCTGCCGGTCGATGAAATCACGGAGCTTGTGACCGCTGACCTTCTCGACGACCAGGCCGAGCAGGATGAGGTTGGTGTTGCTGTACTGGAACTGCGCGCCGGGCGCGAAGGTGTTCGGGTGCTTGAAGCCGTACGCGAGCAGTTCCGGCGGGGTGAAGCTGCGCTGCGGGTCGCTCAGCAGGTCATGGACGAAGTCCGCGTCGGAGGTGTACGGGAACAGGCCGCTGCGCATCTCGGCGAGCTGACGCAGCGTGATGTGGCGGCCGTCCGGTACGCCCCTGATGTAGCGGGAGATCGGGTCGTCCAGCCTGATCCGGTGATCGTCGACGAGCTTGAGCAGCGCGGTGACGGTGAACGTCTTGGTCTCGCTGCCGATCCGGAGGTAGGAGTCGAGGGCCATCGGCCTGCGGGTGGCGGTGTCGGCGACGCCGGTCGCGCGGACGTAGTCCCCCTTGCCCGGCATCCAGAGTCCCACGACGACTCCGGGGATGTTCGCCTGCCGGCGGACGTCCGCGATGGCCTTGTCCAGCCGGGCGGTCAGCTCGGGGCTGAGACTGTGCCGCGGTCCGTCGTCCTCGCGGTACCCGCCGACGCCCGTCGCGCGGACGCCGGTTGTACGGATTCCCGCCGCGTGTTCGGCCGCGGCGGAAGCCGCTGTCATCGGGACCAGCACGGACGCCGCGAGCAGTGCCGCGGCGAACGGACGGCGGTATGGGGTACGTCGCATGTAGGGGCGCCTCTTCCGGGTCGGGGGAACGGACGGCAACATCACCATCCGCGCCCTCGCCCCGAGCCCCGGTCCGATCCGCGTTACGGCAAGTCCACTCGTTCGGAGCCTCCCGCGTCGGCGACACGGCTCAGCCCCCGCCGGCCCGCCTGTCGTGCGCGGGTCCGGCCGGCAGGCGATCCGCGGCGAGGGGCGTACCGGACGGGCCGCGCAACCTTCCGGCGCACGCGTGGGTCTGCTGTACAGCGCATGACGTCAGGAGAGCCATGGACGACCGCGACGACCCCGACGACCGCGGGGAGGCACCCTCGACGGGGCCGGGCACCGTGCCCGAGAAGTGGCCGCCGGGCGCCGGCGTGGCGGCCATCAGGGGGCGCCGCCGCGGAACGGCCGTCCGACGCTCCCAGGAGGCACCCCTGGCCCGATGCGCTGCCTTGAGCGGAAGCGGCTCGCAATCCCTGGGGGACGAATGAACGGGCGGAAGCGGTTCCGGGCGGGAGCGCGGGAAAGGCCTCCGCTGCTTCTGATCGTGGGTGTGTTCATCGCGGGGACCGTCCTGACCTGGCTCGCGGTGACCCATCTCGCCTACGCCACCGGTGTGGCGGGCACGTCCGGGTACCTCCGGGTCGAGGCATGTACGTGGAGCCAGTCCGGCGGCCACCGGTATCCGCACTGCCACGGCATCTTCCGTTCCGCCGACGGGACCGTGGTGGATCCCGACGCCACGATCGACACCCGTCTGCCCGTCGGCAGCACGGTCGCGTTGACACGGACGGCTTCCGACGGCTACGAACAGACAGGCGCCGCCGCCTCGTTCGGATGGCTGGCGCTCTCCCTGTTCGGCCTGATGGTGCTGGTTCTGGGAACCCTGCTCGTACGCGACAGCGCGGGCGCCCGCGGCAGACCCCGCGCGCTGTCGATACTGCTCGGCGCACTGGGCGCCGCGACGCTGCTCAGCGCGTTCATCGGCGGAGTGGCGGGGATCGCCGACGCCTTCTGATCCCCCGACGGCCGATCCACCCGTTACCCGCGTACGGTGTGACCGGGTCGGAGCACGGCGGGCCGGGACGGCCAGGACGTGGTCATGTCGCGTACGTCGGCCCGAACGTGAACGAACAGCAGTAGCGTGCTTCCGCGGGCGAAGGACGGGGGCAGAGTGAGGACATGGTGGCTCGTGCGTGGAGACGTTCGGGTCGGTGAGCTTCGCGAGTATGGGGTCGACCAGCCGACGTTCTTGTGCCATTTCGAGCCGGGACCCGGCTGGGAGACCGTCAGGCCGTTGTTCGAGGCGTGGGCGGCGGTACAAGGACCCGACCCCGACGGACGTCTGAACGCGGAGGCCATACGCCCGCTGATGGCTCTGGGACTGACCCTGCATCCTTCGGACGGGGGTGCCCCGCTGACGTGCTTCGGAGACTGCATCCTGCGCATATACGGGGACAGAGCCCGCCTCCGCTGCTGACCCGCGATGTCCGAATCTGTCCGGCCGGGCGCTGGCGGCGGGCGTCCGAGGCATGTCCCGGGCCGGGCGCAGCCGGGTCGGCCCCGCTCAGCCGGCCCCCAGTCAGTCGGCCGCTGGGATCAGCCCGACCCGGTAGGCGAGGACGACCGCCTGGACCCGGTCGCGCAGGCCGAGTTTGGCCAGGATCCGCGAAACGTAGGTCTTGACCGTCTCGGGGGTGATGAACAGCGCCGTGGCGATCTCCGCGTTCGACAGTCCCTCGGCGATCTGCCGGAGCACGTCGAGCTCGCGAGGGGTCAGCGCGCCGACGAGGTCCTCTCTGGCCTTCCGGGAGGTGTCGGCCGGCCGCAGGTGTCCGGCGAAGTGACCTATGAGGTCGCGGGTGACGGCGGGCGCCAGCAGGGCCTCGCCCCGGGCGACCGTACGGATCCCGTTCACCAACTCCGCGGGAGGAGCGTCCTTGAGGAGGAAGCCGCTGGCTCCGGCCCGCAGCGCGTCGTAGACGTAGGCGTCGACGTTGAACGTGGTGACGACCAGCACCTTCGGCGGGAACTGGGCATCGGGACCGGCCAGTTGGCGGGTCGCCTGGATACCGTCGAGCAGAGGCATCCGGATGTCCATCACCACCACGTCGGGCCGCAGCCGCCGTGCGGCTTCCACCGCCGCGTGCCCGTTCTCGGCCTCCCCGACGACCTCGATGCCGGGCTGCGCGGAGAAGATGGTGACGTAGCCGGTCCGTACCAGTGCCTGGTCGTCGCAGACGAGTACACGGATGGGGGGCGGCGCATCGCTCACGGGGTCACTCCTGAACCGGCTGGGACGGAATCGTCGCGCGGACCTCGAACCCGCCCTCGGGCCGGGGTCCGGCCTCCAGTTCACCATCGAGCATCCGCACCCGTGCACGCAGCCCGGCCAAGCCCCGTCCGCCCGTCGGGCCAGGCTTCCGCGGGACCGGTACGGTCGCCGGGGCGGCGGCGGGCGCGCCGGTCGTCACCTTGATCTCGACGTGCTCCTCGCGGTGCCGGACCAGGACGTGTGCCGGCTGCCCGGACGCGTGCTTCATCGCGTTGGTGAGCGCCTCCTGCACCACGCGGTACGCGGCCAGCTCCACGTCCACGGACCGCGCCCGCCGCTCGCCCTGCTCGCTGAACTCGACCGACTGACCCGACCTGCGGGCCTGTTCGACCAGGTCGACCACCCGTCCCAGGGTCGGGGCCCGGTCCGCACGCGCCGGGTCGTCGACCGCGGACTCACCGGTCGCCTCCAGCACACCGAGCAGGTACCGCAGTTCCGTCAGAGCCCGACGGCCGGTGTGGCTGACGGCCGCCAGTCCCTCCCCGGCCCGTTCCGGCGCGGACGTGAGCAGGAACTGCGTCGCGTCGGACTGGACCACCATGGCCGTCACATGGTGGGTGACCACGTCGTGCAGTTCGCGGGCGATCCGTGCCCGCTCGGCGGCCGTGGCCACCTCGGCGGCCAGCCGCCGCCGCTCCGCCTCTTCCCCTCGCCGCATGCGTACGGCACTCCCCACCAGCCAGATCGCGGCCAGAGTCAGATAGAACGCGAGATAGTCCGGGATTTCCTGTGGTGAGCCGAGGCGGTGCAGGACCACGGCCAGTACGGCGTAGGCCGCACTCGCCGCGACCCTCACAGCGCGGCGCAGGCCGACCTGGTGGGCCCCGGCGGAGTACAGGGCGAGATACAGCCCCACACTCCCGAACGTCGTCGCGAAGCCCAGCGACTGGTGCACGGCGAACGCGCCCCCGACGACGGCCAGACAGGCCGCGGGCCACCTGCGGCGCGCCGCCAGCGGCAGGGTCTGAGCCAGGGTCAGTCCGATGCTCAGCGCGTTCGCCGGCCGCTCGGGCAGATCGCCGATCTGCCCCCCGATGTTCGACAGGGTCGGTACGAAGGCCAGCAGGGTGAGCACCAGAGCAAGGACGCCGTCCTTGACGGAGGCGTCCCGTCCGCTCCACCAGTCACGTAATGCCCGAACGGGCGGGGGACTCCAGAGCGCCTGACGGGACATCACTTCCGTTTCCTCCAGTCGGCCTGTCTCAGTGCCGGGCCCGCCGCCGGGGCAGCAGCCGGCCGTTCCGGTGGGCGAGGACGGCCATCGGGACGGTGATCAGCACACCGAGGACGATGGGCACGATCGACGTCTCCAGGCCGAAGCCGTCGCCGGTCAGCAGGGTGGAACCATGGACGTCGACGGTGTACAGAGCCTCGGGGGTGTGTCCGGAGACCGGGACACCGAGCAACTGCTCGACAGTGTTCCAGGCGAAGTGCAGTCCCACGACGAACCAGATGCTACGCCGCCACAGGAACGCGGCACCGAGCATGACGCCCGCCTCCAGAGCGATCGCCACCACGCTCCGCCCACTGGCTCCCGGAGCCCCCAGGTGGGCGATGCCGAAGAACAACGCGGTGATCGCGACAGCGGCCCGGCTGCCCCACAACTGCTCCAGAGCCTGCAGGGCGAGACCGCGGAACAACAGTTCCTCGGTGACCGAGGCGCCGATCTGCACCATGACCGCGGACCACACGACCGACACGAAGCCGTTGCCCGCCCAGGAGAAGGAGTAGCCCCCGAAAGCCGTGATCAGGAGTGCGGACACGAGGATGAAGCCCAGACCGATCCCGCCGCCGAGCAATGCCTCCCGGGCGGCCCCGCGCCGGGCTATCTCCGGCGTGGAACGTCGTGCGACGAAGCGCATGACCGCCCAGTACACGGCCACCGCGGCTGCCGCTCCCAGCGCCGGCACCGGACCGGGGCCCGTGGCGGTCAGGCCCGAGACGAGGCCGACACCGACCATGCCCGTCAGCATCCAGCCGAGCGGAGACCGAACGATCCGGCCGATCCGGCCGTCGCCCTCCTCGTCCGGGCCGGAGCCTGTTTCGTGCGGTGCGGTGGACGTCGTGTCCATCGTGGCCTCCCCCTGTGGTGGTGGTCGCACCGGTGGCGACCTGACAACCACGCTAGGGACGCGCCGACTTCCGCGAGTCACCCCCACAGGGACAGTCCCTGTAGCTCTCAAAGGGGATGCGCCGCCCCCGCCTGCCTGTCCAGGGCGGGTAGCGAGTCGTGATCGATCGATGCCGTCGCCCTCGGGGCCACACGCTCCGAACGACAGAGAGACACCACCGGCAGTACGGGCCGGGCGGCGAAATCCTCCCGTCGGCCGGCCGGCTGTCGCGGTGGGCCGTGGCCGGGGGAGACGTGGAAGTCGTGGGTGGTCAGGAGGGCAACAGAGGCTGCTCCGTCCAGACTGTCTTGCCGTCGTGGGTGTAGCGGGTGCCCCACCGCTCCGTGAGCTGCGCGACCAGGAAGAGCCCTCGTCCGCCCTCGTCCGTGCTGAGGGCCCTTCGCAGGTGGGGGGACGTGTGGCTGGCGTCGGACACCTCACAGATCAGACAGTGTGTGCGGATGAGGCGCAGGGTGACGGGGCCGTCCGCGTACCGGTAGGCGTTGGTGACGAGCTCGCTGGCGACCAGCTCGGTGGTGAAGGCCATTTCCGACAGCCCCCATTCGGCCAGTTTCGCCGTGGTCAGCTCCCTGGCGCGGCCGGCGGCGGTCGCTTCCAGAGGCAGGTGCCAGGTGGCGAAGTTCTCCGGCGGCAGTACCCGGGTACGGGCCATGAGCAGCGCGATGTCGTCGGTGGGGCGGCGGTTCGTGGGCAGTAGCGCTTCGAGCACCCCGTCGCACGTGCGCTCCAGAGCGTCGGCACTGTGGGCGAGACATCCCTCCAGGTTCTCCAGCGCGGCATCGATGTCCCCGTCGCGCGCCTCCAGGAGGCCGTCCGTGTAGAGCGCGAGCAGGCTGCCCTCGGGGAGGTCCAGGTGATACATCTCGAACGGCAGTCCCCCCAGGCCGAGCGGTGGACCCGCGGGCAGGTCGAGCACGGTCACCTGGCCGTCCGGTGTGGACACCATGGGTGCCGGGTGGCCGGCGCGAGCCAGGGAGCATTGGCGGGAGACCGGATCGTAGACGGCGTAGACGCACGTGGCCCCGACCACCTGCTCGATCGACGACTGATTGTCCTCGGCGCCCGTCTCCACCTCGGCGGCCAGCAGACTGACCAGATCGTCCAGCCGGGCCACCACCTCGTCCGGTTCCAGGTCGAGGCTGGCCAGGGTGCGCACCGCGGCGCGCAGGCGCCCCATCGAGGCCGCGGCGTGGATTCCGTGGCCGACCACGTCTCCCACGACGAGGGCGACTCGGGCCCCCGACAACGGGATCACGTCGAACCAGTCACCACCGATGCCCGGTTCACCGCTCGCCGGGAGGTACCGGCAGGCCACCTCGACGGCGGGAAGGTCGGACACCGTGCCCGGCAGGAGACTGCGCTGCAGGGTCAGAGCGGCGCTCTGCTGCTGGGTGAAGCGGCGCGCGTTGTCTATACAGACGGCCGCACGCGAGGAAAACTCATGGGCCACCGCGGCATCGTCGTCCTCGAAAGGCTCCGAATGGCGCACGCGCCACAGGCTCACTACGCCCAGTACCCGGCCGCGTGCCATCAGGGGCACCGCGATCAGGGTATGAGCGCCGAGAGCCAGGGCGCCCTCGATCCGCCGCCGGTCCATGCCGTACCACTCGGGGCGGAGGGACAGCGGCCGTTCGAGAATCGGGCGACGCTCGGCCAGGCACCGCGCCTGCGGGGACTCCGGAAGGAGCGGGACCACGTCGCCCTCCTGCAGCGGGACCTGTGGTTCCGGGGGCGAAAGGGCCACTCTCAGGAGCACACCTGCCATGTCCATGGGTAGTTCGTCACCCAGTGCCACCGGTTTCAGGAGGTCCACCGAGCAGTAGTCGGCCAAGCCGGAGACGGCCACCTCGGCCAGTTCCCGGGCCGTCTGCGTCACGTCCAGTGAGGTTCCGATCCGGGCGCTGGCCTCGTTCAGCAGAGTGAGCCTGCGGCGCGCTCGGTGGCGCTGGGTCACGTCCTCGATCGTCTCCGCCACGCCGAGAACCCGGCCCGAGGAGTCCTCCATCCGGAACGCGGAGACGGACACCATCCGTTCCTGCCCAGGAGCATGGCGTGTGCGCGCCGACTGCTCTGTGAAGATCAACGGCTCGCCGGTCTCCAGGACGTGGCGTACCCGTTCCTCGGCCGGACCCGCGTCCTCGTCGACCAGGAACTCACCGGAACGACGGCCCACCGGCGCTTCGGCCGTGATGCCGCTCGCCTTTTCGATCGCACGGTTGACCCGGATGACCTTCCTGTCCGGGCCGTGGATGGCCAGGCCGATCGGGGACCGGTGGTACAGGCCGTCCAGCAGCGCGCGGTCCCGCTGCCAGGCGACGATTTCCGCGGCGGGGGCACCGACCAGGAACCACTCCTGACGATCTCCGTCGCGGGTGATCGCGCGGGCCCGGAAACCCATCTCCACGCGCCGTCCGTCGTGGTGCCGGACGGGCAGGACTCCGAACCAGCCCCCTGCCCTCATGGCGTCCACGACGACGGACCGCGCGACGGGCAGGTCACGGGTGTCGACCAGGAGGTCCCGCCACGCCCGTCCGAGCACTTCCTTGGCGCGGTAGCCCAGCAGTTCCCGCGCCCGTGCGCTCCAGCCGACCACTGTGCCGTGATCGTCGAGCACGGCCGAAGCGGCATGCCCCAGGGCGAACGGATCCTCCGGACTCTCACTGAAATGCATCGAGGGCGTCCCCATAACCACCCCTTTTGTCGACGTGACTCCGATGGTCCTCCTCCCGGTCTCCGTCCGCGACTCTCCCGTTCCTCTCGGCTCGGCGGTTCGACAGGAGTGACATCGCGGCGCTCGGCGTGTGCGGGCTAACGCCCGCAGGGAAGGAGGTGGCGACGGCTCGGGACCACTCCGTGACGCAGGCCGGCGAAGGCGCTTCGGCGGGAGTCGCCATGGCGCGTGTTCACGGCCGTCCCCTCCCCGCTTGCCCGAACCGGCCCGGACGACTCGGCCGCGGCACCACCCCGACGATGACGGGGCCAGGCAAGTCCGTGCTGCCGCGTGCCCCATGGGGCGCAGCCGTTCGTCGGGCTGAAGCGGACTTGATCGTTCCGTCGACCGTCGATCGGCGATCGTGACCGGCCGCCGGGTCGAACAGGCGACTACGCGGAAACGCAGCGGGGGCTCACGAGCAGGGCGCGCAGCGGGGCGGTGTCGGGCGTGTCGGCGACGGCGGCGTCGATGGCGTCGTCCATGCCCTTCTCCCAGGACTCGGGCAGAATGAGTCCAGGCTGCCCCGACCAGGCGATGTCCGGTTTCGCGTATCCGGACTCGACGAGGCGCTGGTGGACCATGCCCGCGAGCCCGTCGAAGACCTTGGGCCGAATGAAGTTGCGGGCGGACGGCCCGGACAGTCGCGCCGCCTGATGCGGCTTTGTTCCGCGACCCCCGCGTTGACCTCGGCGACCAGGTAGACCTCGTTCGGCGGCCGTTGCCCCGCCACTTCGGCGGCAGCTCGTATCTGTCTCCACGGCTCGGGCTGAAGCGAACCGAACGCTGTCATGCGGAAGCCACCACCTCGCCGGCCATGACCTGGGGAGGGTTGGGGAGCAGCGACGCAAGGTTGTCCCGCACGAAGTCCGCGGCCCTTGAGACCGATTCCTCGGCACCGGCCCGGTCCTGGAAGACGCTGGTCGAGACCATCACTCCGTCCCCTGCGTCGATCCAGTAGTAGGCCACGAAGCCGGAGACCTGGCGCATGAGCGCCACGAACCCCTCGTTCACGAGACGAGCCGCCTCGGCCGAATCGGTCACCCCTTCGTACCGGCGGACTGCTGCGTACATCGCCAAGCTCCTCACGGCGTTGTGGGTTCGCTCTCTGCTGAGACGTCGTACCCGTGCGACGACTGCCTGGCTCATGAGGCGTACGGCAGTCACCTGAAGGGCTGCCTCGGGTGATCCGAACGGCGGCCGCCGGCCCGGACGCCCGGCCCTGCGCACGTCTGCCAGGAGACGGCATCGACGTGGAGCAGAGCAGCCTCGGGCGGTAACTGCCCGCAGCCGGAAGAGGCTGCGAACGCGGCATGACGATCCATGTCAGGCCGTGCTCACACACCGGCATCCCGCGAGACCGCCGGGTCGGCCGCCGCGTGCTGCGGTGTCGGCGCCTGCTGCACACCCGCCGAGACCTCGGCCGACCCGGGCCTCACGGTCGCGGATCGGTACGGCCGCCGTCAGTGCGAGAGCGTCGCCGGGGTTCCGCCGTTCGCCTCGTAGCCCGCCACCGCCAGGGCCCGGTATATCGCGTAGTCCGCGGCCGGGTCGGCGGTCAGGGTCCAGGGCAGGGCGCCGACATGGCCGTCGACGTGCACGAGCTGGTTCATGGCCTCGGACCAGCGTTCGCCGCGGACCAGGAAGAGGACCAGCAGGTGGCGGACGTGGGCGAGCATCGGGTCGTCGGGGCGGGCCGCGTGGACCGCGTACAGGGCGCCGTGGACGGCCTTGGTCACGACCTCGCTCTGGTAGAAGCTGCGGACCAGGTTCACCTCGGGGAGGTGCTCGAAGACCGCGAAGAGCGGCATCGCCGCGAGCAGGGAGCCCTGCGGCGCGCGGGCCGCGGCGGCCTCCGCGAACGCGTACGCCGTCTCCCGCGAGCCGTGCCACTTCTCGCACCAGTAGTGCAGGGCCGCCAGATGCGCGCCCATGTGGGTGGGCGCGCGGTCCAGGATCTTCAGCCAGAGATTCTCGAACTCCGGCTGGGAGTAGGCGAGTCCGCGGGCCACCGACAGCTCGATGATGTACGGGACCGGGTCGCCGGGGGACAGCAGTGCCGCGTCGCCGCACGCGGCCCGTGCCTCCTCCATGATGATCCGGAAGTCGTCGGTCCCCGGCGTCGAGGTCCGCCATGCCTGCTGCACCAGGAACTCGGCGTGCACCGCCGCGCCGCCCGCGTCCTTGGGGGTCTCGGCACGCCACACCCGCAGCCACTGGCCGCCGGGGGTCTCGCTGACCCCGCCGGGGCGCTGCTGGAGTTCCAGCGACGCGGCACCCGCGAAGGCCTGCACCCGCTGCCAGCGGGTCTCGCCGTCGGTCTCCGTGCCGGCCAGCAGCTGCGAGGCCGCGCGGTAGTCATGGGTCCGCTGCACCACGTCCAGGACGTTCAGCAGATCCGCGTCCGGACCCGGCATGCGGATGTCCAGCTCCTCCTGGCGCAGGAACCCGTAGTTCGCCGGGTCCGCGGCGTCCGGGTCGCCGGGCGAGACCAGCTGTACACCGGTGCGCCTGCGCCGGAACACCGGCAGCAGGACCAGGCTGAACATCGCCAGCGCCATCAGGACCCAGAGAATCTGCATGGCTCAAGCGAACCAGACGGGTCCGACAATTGGCCAACCCGGTCCCGTCACCCGCCCGCGAAGGTCCCGTCCGCGGGCCTGTCACCGGCCCTTTTGGCCCGTCCGCGGCCCGTCTCCGGCCTGTCCGAGCCCCGTCCGCGACCCGTCTCCAGGCCGCCACCGACCCGGGTATCGGCTCCTTCGCCGCTCCGTCACGTCATGAACCCCGGGGGAGCACTACGCTCGTGACTCATGAGCGACAGGCACATCAGTCAGCATTTCGAGACCCTCGCGATCCACGCGGGCAACACCGCCGATCCCCTGACCGGCGCGGTCGTCCCGCCGATCTACCAGGTCTCGACCTACAAGCAGGACGGCGTCGGCGGTCTGCGCGGCGGCTACGAGTACAGCCGCAGCGCCAACCCGACCAGGACCGCCCTGGAGGAGAACCTCGCCGCCCTGGAGGGCGGTCGCCGCGGCCTCGCGTTCGCGTCGGGACTGGCGGCGGAGGACTGCCTGTTGCGTACGCTGCTCAGCCCCGGCGACCACGTGGTGATCCCCAACGACGCCTACGGCGGTACCTTCCGCCTCTTCGCGAAGGTCGTCTCCCGGTGGGGCGTGGAGTGGTCGGTGGCCGACACCAGCGACCCCGACTCGGTACGGGCCGCCCTCACCCCGAAGACCAGGGCGATCTGGGTCGAGACACCCTCCAACCCCCTCCTCGGCATCACGGACATCGCCGTGGTCGCGCAGATCGCGCGCGAGGCGGGCGCCCGGCTCGTCGTCGACAACACCTTCGCGACGCCCTACCTCCAGCAGCCGCTCGCGCTCGGCGCGGACGTCGTCGTGCACTCCCTGACCAAGTACATGGGCGGCCACTCGGACGTCGTCGGCGGCGCCCTGATCACCGGGGACCAGGAACTCGGCGAGGAGCTGGCGTACCACCAGAACGCGATGGGCGCGGTCGCCGGGCCCTTCGACTCCTGGCTGGTGCTGCGCGGCACCAAGACGCTCTCCGTGCGCATGGACCGGCACAGCGAGAACGCCGGCCGGGTCGCGGAGATGCTGACCCGGCACGCGCGCGTGACGCGCGTTCTCTACCCGGGCCTCCCGGATCACCCCGGTCACGAGATCGCCGCCAAGCAGATGAGGGCGTTCGGCGGCATGGTCTCCTTCCAGGTCGCGGGCGGCGAGGAGGCGGCCGTCGAGGTCTGCAACCGCGCCAAGGTGTTCACGCTCGGTGAGTCGCTGGGCGGTGTGGAGTCCCTGATCGAGCACCCGGGACGCATGACGCACGCCTCGGCGGCCGGTTCGGCGCTGGAGGTCCCCGCCGACCTCGTCCGCATCTCCGTGGGCATCGAGAACATCGACGACCTGCTCCAGGACCTGCAGCAGGCCCTGGGCTAGCCGAGAGGCGCCCTCCGGCCGGAAGGGCACGGCTTCCGCGGGCCACCGGCCTCGCGGAAGCCCCGTCCGTCCGGCGGGCGACCGGCCCGGCGGTGGTGGAGCCGGGTCACCAGCCGGTCAGGGGTGGTGTCGTCTCCGACGGCGGGTCCACCCACGGACGGGCCGTCGCGGCCCAGACGCAGAAGGCCACCGTCGCCGCGAGCAGCAGCAGCCACAGCAGTCGCCGGGCCACCGTCCTGCGGCGCAGCATGCGCCCTCCGCGGCGCAGGGCCTCGCCGTACAGGTCCGGCGGTACCGGGGGCGGCGGTGCCTGCTCCAGCATCCGCCGTACGGTCGCCTCTCGCTCCGGCAGGTTCATGACGGCGCCACCTCCACCCGGGCCGGCGCGGGGCCGCGGGGCGGGTGCAGCAGCGTCGCCATGGCGCGGGCGCAGATCGTCCGGACACGTTCCGTGGGGAGCCCGAGCAGGGCCGCGGCCTGTTCCTCGGCGACCCCCTCGTACAGCCTGAGGACGAGGACCAGCCGTTCCTGGGGCGTGAGCCGGGCCAGGACGGTGTCGGGGGAGGGGCGGTGCCGCCCGAAGCTCCCGTACTGGTACCAGGCGGCGCGCTGGAAGCGCCCGGCCAGTTGCCGGCGGGCGCTGTCGTAGGGATCCTCGCCGTGCAGCCTGTCCCAGGAGGCGTACGTATGGGCGAGGGTCAGTGTCAGCAGTCGCCGCGCGCGCGGGTTGGCGTCCCGGGGTTCCGCCGTGAGCAACGTGGCGGCATGCAGCAGCCGCCCTGCCGCGCCCGCGACGAACGCCTCGAACTCCCGGGCCCGGCGGGCGCCTTGGGACGCACGCCGATCTCGCAACACGCCTCCCGCCTGAGGGCGACCCTGAGGATGGGCCCGCGGCCGCGTGCGACCCGCCGCACCGTGTACGACGAGGACCCGGTCTCATATGAGGCCAGGTGGCGCCTTCCGGTCAAGAGTGCGGCGCACATGCACGCGCGCGTGACGGGACACGAGGGTCCAGGAGCACCCGGGACGGCGAGCGTTCGCCCCGCGGATCAGGAGTTCGGCTCGGACTCCGGCGCGGGCATGCCCTGGGACGCCTGGCGGGCGGAGAGCGCGGTGTTGAAGCGTGTGAGGAGCGCGCAGAACACCTCACGCTCCTCCGGCGCCCATTCGTGTGTCAGCTCGGCCATCAACTGACGGCGGGAAGTGCGCACTTCGTCGAGCCGGGCCTGGCCGCGCGGGGACAGCTGGAGCACCACGGCCCGCCCGTCCTCGGGGTGCGAGGTGCGCTTGACGAGCCCGGTGTCGACCAGCGGGGCGACCTGCCGGGTGACCGTCGAGGAGTCGATCCCCATGCTCGCCGCGAGCGCCTTGACGCCCATCGGCCCTTCCTTGTCGAGACGGTTGAGCAGCAGGTAAGCGGCACGGTCCATGGAGTTGCGCACCTGCCCCACCCCGCCGAGCCGGGTCTGTTCCGCACGGCGCGCGAAGACCGCGACCTCGTGCTGCAGGGCTTCGAGAAGACCGGTGTCACCGACGGTCGTCATGTCCATCGACATCTCTGGTGTTGTGGGCATGGCCGGGGGCTCAATTCATGCGTGGGGAGCTGGGTTGGGGGACAGGTTACGCGGCCGGGGCGCGGGCCGTACCGGGGCTGCGCAAACCGAGTCTCGGAGCGTGGTCACGACGGGAGTGCGCCCGCGTGAACTGCGAGACTGGCGGTCATGAGCTACAGCACGGCTGACTCCTTTCCCGGCGTGACTCTCGACGACGTGCGCGGCGCGCAGAAGATGCTCACGGGCGTGTCGCGGGTTACGGCGATGGAGGGCAGCAGGTATTTGTCCCAGCTCGTGGGCGCGCCGGTGCAGTTCAAGTGCGAGAACCTCCAGCGGACAGGATCGTTCAAGCTGCGCGGCGCTTACGTGCGGATCGCGGGCCTGCTTCCGGAGGAGCGCGCCGCGGGGGTCGTCGCCGCGAGCGCGGGCAACCACGCGCAGGGCGTGGCGCTCGCCTCCTCGCTGCTCGGGGTGCGGTCCACCGTGTTCATGCCGACCGGGGCGCCGCTGCCGAAGGTCGCGGCCACCCGTGACTACGGCGCCGAGGTGAGGCTGCACGGGCAGGTGGTCGACGAGACGCTGGCCGCCGCGCAGGAGTACGCCCGGCAGACGGGCGCCGTGTTCATCCACCCCTTCGACCACCCCGACATCATCGCGGGCCAGGGCACGGTCGGCCTGGAGATCCTGGACCAGTGTCCCGAGGTGCGCACGATCGTGCTGGGGGTCGGCGGCGGCGGGCTGGCGGCCGGTGTGGCCCTCGCGGTGAAGTCGCTGCGTCCCGACGTACGGATCATCGGGGTGCAGGCGGAGGGCGCGGCGGCGTACCCGCCCTCGCTGGCCGCCGGACGGCCCGTGTCGATCGAGAACCCGGCCACGATGGCCGACGGCATCAAGGTCGGCCGTCCCGGGGACGTGCCGTTCCGCCTGGTCGAGGAACTGGTCGACGAGGTCCGTACGGTCTCCGAGAACCACCTGTCCAGCGCGCTGCTGCTGTGCCTGGAGCGCGCCAAGCTGGTGGTCGAGCCGGCCGGCGCGAGTTCCGTCGCCGCGCTGCTGGCCGATCCCGGGGCCTTCGAGGGCCCGGTGGTGGCGCTGCTGTCGGGCGGGAACGTGGATCCCCTGCTGATGCAGCGCATCCTGCGGCACGGCATGGCGGCGGGAGGCCGCTATCTGGCGGTCACGCTGCGGCTCACGGACCGGCCCGGCGCCCTGGCCACGCTGCTCGGGGTGTTGTCGGTGGCCGACGCCAACGTCCTGGACGTGAGCCACGTACGGACCGATCCGCGGCTGGGTCTCACCGAGGTGGAGGTCGAACTGCACCTGGAGACGAAGGGGCACGACCACTGCGCCGAGGTGAATCGCGCGCTGCGCGAGGCGGGGTACACGGTCATCGACTGAGGTCGGAGCCGTCCGCCCGGTCGGTCCGGTCGTGGCGGACGGGAGAAATCCCGTTGAGCGACGCGATACATCGCGTTATCGTGTGCGCGTCCGGAGCGGCGCCGGGTGGCGTCGGGCCGGAGACTGTTCCCATCGCGACCAACCGCACCGCGCACATGACCGAATGATCCCCAACGACGTGGAGAACTCTCATGCCGGGCGCCATATACGCCGAAGGCCTGGTGAAGACCTTCGGTGACGTAAGGGCTCTGGACGGCGTCGACCTCGATGTTCCCGAAGGCACCGTGCTCGGTCTGCTCGGGCCGAACGGCGCGGGCAAGACGACCGCGGTCCGCTGTCTGACGACCCTGCTGCGGCCCGACAGCGGCAGGGCGGTCGTCGCGGGCATCGACGTGGTCAAGGACCCCGACGCCGTACGGCGCAGGGTCGGCCTCTCCGGGCAGTTCGCGGCGGTCGACGAGTATCTGACCGGCCGCGAGAACCTCCAGATGGTCGGACAGCTCTACCAGATGCGCGCGAAGGCCGCGAAGGTCCGCGCGGTCGAGCTCCTGGAGCAGTTCAACCTCGCCGACGCCGCCGACCGCACCGCGAAGACGTATTCGGGCGGCATGCGGCGCCGCCTCGACCTGGCGGCGGCCCTGGTGGTGTCGCCCCCGGTGATGTTCATGGACGAGCCGACGACCGGCCTCGATCCGCGCAACCGCCAGCAGTTGTGGGACGTCATCAAGCAGCTCGTCTCCGGCGGTACGACGCTGCTGCTGACCACCCAGTACCTCGAAGAGGCCGACCACCTCGCGCACGACATCTGCGTGGTCGACCACGGCCGCGTCATCGCCCGCGGCACGGCCGACGAGCTCAAGGCGCAGACCGGCGGCGAGCGCGTCGAGGTCGTGGTGCACGAGCGCGCGCACATGGCGACCGCCGCCGAGGTGCTGCGCGGCTTCGGCAAGGGCGAGACCACGGTCGAGGAGCACACCCGCAAGCTCACCGTGCCCGTCAGCGGAGGCGCGAAGCTCCTCGCGGAGGTCATCCGCGAGCTGGACACCCGGGGCATCGAGATCGACGACATCGGCCTGCGCCGCCCCACCCTCGACGACGTCTTCCTCTCCCTCACCGGTCATGTGGCCGAGGAGAAGGCCGGGGAGGACGGTCGGCCTGCGGACGCCCGGAAGGGCAAGAGCGAGAAGGAGGCCACGAAGTGAGCGCCGTCAACGACGCCGTGCAGGTCACGGCGCCCTCGAACCCCGTCGTCCAGTCCGTCCGGGATTCCCTGGTCATCGCCAGACGGAATCTGATCAGAATGTCCCGGATTCCCGAAATGGTCATCTTCGGGCTTATTCAGCCGATCATGTTCGTGGTGCTGTTCACCTACGTCTTCGGCGGGTCCATGAAGATCGGCGGCAGCACCAGCGCCACCGACTACACGAACTTCCTGATGGCGGGCATCTTCGCCCAGACCGTCACCTTCGCCACCGCGGGCGCGGGCGCCGGCATAGCCGACGACATGCACAAGGGCCTCATCGACCGCTTCCGGTCGCTGCCCATGGCGCGTGGCGCGGTGCTCACCGGCCGCACGCTGGCCGACCTCGTGCAGACCGCGCTGACCCTGCTGGTCCTCGCGATCGTCGCCGTGATGGTCGGCTGGCGGGTCGGCTCGAACGGCAGCACCGACGCGTTCCGCGTGCTCGGCGCCTTCGGGCTGCTGCTCCTGCTGGGTTACGCGTTCACCTGGATCGGCGCCCTCATCGGCCTGTCCGTGCGGACGCCCGAGGCGGCCACCTCCGGCGGGCTGATCTGGCTCTTCCCGGTCACGTTCATCTCGAACGCGTTCGTCGACACCAGCAACATGACCCCCTGGCTGCGGCACGTCGCCGACTGGAACCCGTTCAGCGCCACCGTGCAGGCGTGCCGTGTGCTGTTCGCCAATCCCGGGGTGTCGACCTCCCAGGCCTGGCCCATGCAGCACTCGATCCGGGCCTCGCTGATCTACTCCGTCCTGATCGTGGTGATCTTCCGGACGCTCGCGGTCCGCAAGTACCGCTCGGCCACGGCCTGACGCCGGGAACGACCCGGACACCGGGAAGGACATGACGATGCCCCCGGCCCGTGGCCGGGGGCATCGTCGTCGTCGCTGGTCCTGGGCTCAGCCCTGGTACGGCACGGCCTTGAGGATCTTCACCGAGGCGAGCTTGCCGTTCGGCAGCTCGTACCGGGCGTCCTCGCCGACCTTCTTGCCGTTCACGCCGGAGCCCAGCGGGGACTGCGGGGAGTACGTCTCGATGGCGGAGTTCGCGTACTCGCGAGAGCCGAGCAGGAAGTCCAGGGTGTCGTCCTCGTCGCCGTCGAAGGCGATGGTCACGACCATGCCCGGGGCGACCGCGCCGTCCGCCGCGGGAGCCTCGCCGACCTTGGCCTTCTCCAGGAGCTGAGTCAGCTGGCGGACTCGGAGCTCCTGCTTGCCCTGCTCTTCCTTGGCCGCGTGGTACCCGCCGTTCTCGCGCAGGTCGCCCTCCTCGCGCGCGGCCGCGATCTTGGCGGCGATCTCCGTGCGCGCAGGACCAGACAGGTACTCCAGCTCGGCCCTGAGCTGGTCGTACGCCTCCTGGGTCAGCCAGGTGACGTTCTCACTGGTCTGGGTCACAGGTGCTCCTCGTAGGTACTGGGAATACAAAGCATCGCCCTACCCAGAAGCATGTTCTCTCACGGGTGGGCGAAACCACGAGCCTAACAATTCAGCGGCTCGGAGGCGAGGACATAAGACATCAGAATTACATCGACGCAGGTCAGCCATCTGTCTTGAGGGTGATGCCGACCGGTGTCGCTGCCGTAGGGCCAGGAGCGGCGGTGCCGCTCAGCCCGCGTGACAGCCGAGGAGTTCCGCGGTGGAGCCCCGGGCCGTCGTACGCAGGGTAACCACCTTGTCGAGGCGGGAGGAGTCCTGGTCGAAGCGGAAGTCGGCGCGGCCGACCTCGATGCCGTCCGCGCTCTGCGAACGCAGGGTGCAGTAGCCGTGTGTGCCCGAGTCCTTGTGGACCTCCAGGTGCACCTCGACCGCGCTGTCCGAGACCGCCGCGAAGGTGATCACCTGGGCGCTGATCTTGGTCCCGGCGATGTAGTCGTAGCCGAGCCAGCCGACCAGCACGATCAGGGAGGCGCCCAGCACACTTGCGATGATCCTGAGCTTCCGGTCGGCACGCCCGTCCGCGGAGCGGCCGTACCGGCCCTCGGGCAGCCGCGCGCTCGCCGTAGTCATGATCGTCCTCTCGGCCGGGGCCCGTGAGAAGGACCCCGGAATTATTCGCCCCCCGATTCCGTCACTATAGAAGCCGCCCGAAACGCTGATTCACGCCGGGCGCCTACAGCCGACCCACTCAGGCGACAGCCGACCGACCGAGGATTGAGTCTTGACTGACCAGCTGCGACTGATGGCCGTTCACGCCCACCCCGACGACGAGTCGAGCAAGGGCGCGGCCACCATGGCGAAGTACGTGTCCGAGGGGGTGGACGTGCTGGTCGTGACCTGCACGGGCGGGGAGCGCGGCTCCATCCTCAATCCCAAGCTTCAGGGCGACAAGTACATCGAGGAGAACATCCACGAGGTACGCAAGAAGGAGATGGACGAGGCCCGCGAGATCCTCGGCGTCCAGCAGGAGTGGCTCGGCTTCGTGGACTCCGGCCTGCCCGAGGGCGACCCGCTGCCGCCGCTCCCCGAGGGCTGTTTCGCCCTGGAGGACCTCGACAAGGCGGCCGGCGAGCTGGTCAAGCAGATCCGCTCGTTCCGCCCGCAGGTGATCACCACGTACGACGAGAACGGTGGCTACCCGCACCCCGACCACATCATGACCCACAAGATCTCGATGGTGGCGTTCGAGGGGGCGACGGACACGGAGAAGTACCCGGAGTCCGAGTTCGGGACGGCGTTCCAGCCGCAGAAGCTCTACTACAACCAGGGCTTCAACCGCCCGCGCACCGAGGCGCTGCACCACGCGCTCCTGGACCACGGTCTGGAGTCGCCGTACGGGGACTGGCTCAAGCGCTGGAGCGAGTTCGAGCGCGCCGAGCGCACGCTGACCACGCACGTTCCGTGCGCGGACTTCTTCGAGATCCGTGACAAGGCGCTGATCGCGCACGCCACGCAGATCGACCCCGACGGCGGCTGGTTCAAGGTCCCGATGGAGATCCAGCGGTCGGTCTGGCCGACCGAGGAGTACGAGCTCGCGAAGTCCCTCGTCGATACATCCCTCCCCGAGGACGACCTCTTTGCGGGCATCCGCGACAATGCCTGACATGAGCGCAAGCCTGGCACTGACGCACCTCGTCCCCCTCGCCAAGGAGGTCGACGAGAACAAGGTCACCCCCGGCGTCCTCGGCTTCATCGTCTTCGCGGTGATGGCCCTGGCCGTCTGGGGCCTGATGAAGTCCATGAACCGCCACATGGGCAAGGTCACCTTCGAGCAGGACCCCGAGGACAAGGCGGCGGGCTCCGGCCGCGCCGAACGGTCCGCCTCCGGTACACCCAAGGCCGGCACCGGCTCCGGCGGGAAGGCCGCGCCCGCGAAGGGCTGACCGGGCACCCACGCAAGCCCGGGCCCCGCGGGGGCACCGGGCCCGTCGGCGTTCCGGCCCCCGTGCCGTCACGTCGGCATTGTCACGTCGTCACCGGCACGCCCATCACATCGCGGGCGTGACGTCCCGGGACCATGCCCAGGCGCCAGGCCTGCCAGCCGGCGTCCAGGTCCACTCCCCGCTCCAGCAGCAGCTGGTACGCCTCGATGAAGTCGTCCAGCCTGCCGTCCCGCGTGGGGTGGCCGGCGCGCGCGAGCTGCGACAGCTCCTCCTGAGCCACCGCCGCGCCCACCTCGTGGCCGCCCGGGGCCGCGTACGGCAGCAGGGTGCAGCGCAGAAAACGGGCCCAGTCCTCCCCGCGACGGTCGCCGTAGGAGACGAACAGCCCGAGGGCCTCCTCGCACAGGGCCAGAGCCTGCTGGGTGCGGGCGTTGCCCGCGTCGACGACGGCGAGCTCCAGACACGTCCACGCCTCGCCGTGCGCCACCCCGATGCGCAGGAAGTCCGCGCGGGCGTCGACGAGGAGCTGGCGGGCGAAGCCCGAGTTCCGCAGCGAGCCCGTCTGCGCGGCCCGCTGGTCACGGGTCACCCTCGCCGAGTGGTGACGGGCGCACGCCAGACCGTAGACGTCCCGCATCCGGGAGAACATCGTCCGGGAGCGCTCCAGCTCACGCACCGCCTGGTCCAGGTCGCCGGTCTCCTCCAGGGACTGGCCCAGGTAGTACACCGTCCAGGCCTCGCCGCGCGCGTCCTCGTTCTCGCGGTGCCGGGAGACCGCCTGGCGCAGCCCGTCGACCGCCGCGGACGGGTCGCCCTCGACGAGCCGGGCGCGGGCCAGCTGGGTGAGCGCCCAGGCCTCGCCACGGGAGTCGCGCGTCCGGCCGTACAGATCGAGCGCCTCGCGCAGTTCACGCTCGGCGCGCGGCACGTCACCCATGCGCAGCCCCAGCTGGCCGAGCTGGAAGTGGGCCCAGGCCTCGCCGTGCACCGAGCCGCTCTCGAGGTGCAGGACCAGGGCCTCGGTGAGGAGGTCGAGAGCCTGCGCCAGCCGGGACCGGTCGCGTTCCACCGCCGCCAGCGCGTGCATCGTCCAGGCGCGGTCGGCCGCCAGCTCGGGGGCGGCCTGGAGGTCCATGGCCTCCTGGAGCTTGGCCGCCGCCTCGATCAGGTTGCCCTGGTGGTGCAGCGTGATGCCGAGCGAGCACAGCGCCCTGGCGGCCCCGGCGTCGTGGTGGGCCTCGAAATAGAGGTCCACGACCGCGGCCAGCGTCGTCCGTGCCTTGTCCAGCTCGCCCAGTTGGCGGGCCGCGATACCGGTGCGCCACTGCACCGAGCGGACGAGGAGCCCCTGGTCGACGGCCTGGGTCAGCTCGCTGATCTCGCCCAGCCGGTAGAGGTCGCCGCGCAGCAGGCAGTAGTCGCACAGGGCGCCCAGCAGGTTGAGCACCGCCGCCTGGTTCACCCCCTCCGCGTGCCGCAGGGCCGCCGTGATGAAGCTCGACTCGTCGTCCAGCCAGCGCAGCGCCGCGTCCAGGGAGGTGAAGCCGTGCGGCCCGAACTGGTCGGCGCGCGTCGACGTCTTGCCGTCCACCAGCCGGATCACCGAGTCGGCGAGCTCCGCGTAGTTCACGATCAGGCGCTCCTGCGCCGCCGTGCGCTCGGAGGGCTCCTCCTCGTCGAGGAGACGGGCCGTGGCGAAGGTCCGCACGAGATCGTGCAGGCGATATCGGCTGCCGCGCACATGGTCGATCAGGCCCGCCCGGGACAGGGCGGTCAGATGACGGACGGCCTCCGGTTCGTCCGTCGCGAGGAGGGACGCCGCCGCTGCCGCGCCCAGTGAGGCCCGACCGGCGAGGGCCAGTCGGCGTAGCAGCCGGCGCGCCATGTCCGACTGGTCCGTGTAGCGCAGCCACAGCACCCGCTCGACGGGTCCCACGGGGCCGTAGGCCGAGAGGTCGGTGGCGAGCGCGCGCGGGGTGCGCGGGCCGAGCGAGGAGCCCGCGACACGCAGGGCCAGCGGCAGACCGCCGCACAACTCCCTTATCCGGTCGGTGGATTCGGCGTCGTAGGGACCGGAGGCGTCCTGAGCGGCCGCGGTCAGCAGTTCCTCGGAGCCCGCCGCGTCCAGCGCCTCGACGGGGAGTTGGTGCACCCAGGCGGGGAGGTCGGCGGGCAGGTCGAGGGGCTCCCGCGCGGTCACCAGGACCAGGCTCTCCGAGCGCTCGGGTACCAGCGTGCGCACCTGCTCGGCGTCGCTCGCGTCGTCCAGCACGATCGTCACGGGCAGACCCGTCAGGTGCTGGTGATACAACTCGCTCAACCGTCTGACCTGCTGGTCCTGCGAGGAGCGCTCACGGAAGAGGAGCTGTTCGCGCGGGGCGCCGAGCCGGTTCAGCAGGTGGAGCAGCGCGTCGCGGGTGGGGAGCGGCGGATCGTCGGGGCTGTCGCCCCGCAGGTCGACCACGCACGCGCCGCGGAACTGGTCCTTGAGCGCGTGCGCCGCCCGGATCGCGAGCGTGCTGCGGCCGGAGCCGGGCGCGCCGTGCAGCACCACGACCGTCGGTTTCGTCTCCGTACTCGCCCGAGCCGCGTGCACCCACTGCGCGACCCGCGCCAGCTCGGTCCGACGGCCGGTGAACGGGCCTTCCTGCTCGGGCAGTTGACCGAAGGACTGCTCCAGCACGCTGCGCCGGCGGGCCGCCGCGCTCTTGTCGGTGCGCCGCAACTGGGGCGCGCCCTTCTTGGCGCCGGTGGAGGCGTTGAGCACCCGCTGCTGATCGAGGAACGGGCGGACGCCCCGCACCTCAAGGGCGGTGAGCCATTGCAGGCGCAGTTGCTCGGGACCGCCCGGCTGCCCCAGCGCCCCGGCCCGGCGGCTCGCGGCGGGCACGTGCGAGGCCGTCACCTTCAGGACGGTCGCGGTGGCGCCCGCCACCGCGACCGTCGCGCCGGTGCCGACGGCCGTGCCCGCGCCGGTACCGAGGGCGAGGTCGGCGACGACGGCCGCGAGGGCGCCGACAGCCGCCACCAGCAAGGGAGTTCCGGATCCCTCGCGGGCGAACCGCTGCCCGAAGGTCTGCCGCCCCGCCTCCGACTCGTCCAGCGCCCGGGTGTACGCCGTGTACTCCTCGGCGGCCGTCTCCGCCATCGCGTCGAGCGCGGACCGCGCCCGCGACAGCAGCGCGCTCCCGTCCACGCGCCCCCCGGAGCGTCGTACCTCCTCCTCGACGGCCCGGACCAACAGCCGCTCGGCCTCCGCCCGATGGCTGTCCCGCATGTGACGTCCCCCTCCGGCAGCAACTCCCTGGCCTATGAGTGTCCTTCGGGGAGGACGCGAGCGCGAGGGGGCGTCGATCATTGGCCGTGATCGCGGGTGCCCGGTGCCGGAGCCCTCCCCGGCGGCGGCCCGGGTTCCGGCTCCGGTACCTGGCGCGCGGACACCGGGCGCCCGCGGACCGGTACGCCGACCTCGTGAAGTTGTCCCCGGCCGGGCCACGCCCGGCGTACCCGCGCTTCTCCGCCGTCCCGGACACCGTGGGAGAGTGGCAGGGTGAACCGACTGGCCCATGAGACGTCCCCGTATCTGCTCCAGCACGCCGACAACCCCGTCGACTGGTGGCCGTGGTCGGCCGAGGCCTTCGACGAGGCCCGCAGAAGCAACCGGCCCGTTCTGCTGAGCGTCGGGTACAGCAGTTGCCACTGGTGTCATGTCATGGCCCACGAGTCCTTCGAGGACGAGGCGACGGCCGCCTATCTGAACGAGCGCTTCGTCAGCGTCAAGGTCGACCGCGAGGAACGGCCCGATGTCGACGCCGTCTACATGGAGGCGGTGCAGGCGGCGACCGGGCAGGGCGGCTGGCCGATGACCGTGTTCCTCACGCCGGACGCCGAGCCCTTCTACTTCGGCACCTACTTCCCGCCCGAGCCCCGCCACGGCATGGCGTCCTTCCGGCAGGTGCTGGAGGGCGTGTCCGGCGCCTGGACCGACCGGCGGGACGAGGTCGCCGAGGTCGCCGGGAAGATCACGCGGGATCTCGCCGAGCGCGAGCTGTCCTTCGGGGACAGCCAGGTGCCGGGCGAGGAGGAGCTGGCCGGCGCGCTGCTCGGACTCACCCGGGACTACGACGCGGCGCGCGGCGGATTCGGCGGGGCTCCCAAGTTCCCGCCGTCCATGGTGATCGAGTTCCTGCTGCGCCACCACGCGCGGACCGGCTCCGAGGGCGCTCTGCAGATGGCCGTCGACACCTGCGAGCGCATGGCGCGCGGTGGCCTCTACGACCAGCTCGGCGGCGGCTTCGCCCGCTACTCCGTCGACCGGGAGTGGGTGATCCCGCACTTCGAAAAGATGCTCTACGACAACGCGCTCCTCTGCCGGGTCTACGCACATCTCTGGCGTTCCACCGGCTCCGAGCTCGCCCGGCGGGTCGCTCTGGAGACCGCGGACTTCCTGGTGCGCGAACTGCGCACGAGCGAGGGCGGTTTCGCCTCCGCTCTGGACGCCGACAGCGACGACGGCACCGGCAGGCATGTCGAGGGCGCGTACTACGTGTGGACTCCCGAGCAGTTGCGTGAGGTGCTCGGGGACGCGGACGCGGAACTCGCCGCCCGGTACTTCGGGGTCACCGAGGAGGGCACCTTCGAGGAAGGTGCCTCCGTGCTCCAACTTCCGCAGCAGGAAGAGGTGTTCGACGCCGAGAAGATCGCCTCCGTGCGGACGCGGCTGCTCGCGGCGCGCGCGGGGCGGCCCGCCCCCGGGCGGGACGACAAGGTCGTCGCCGCCTGGAACGGGCTCGCGGTGGCCGCCCTCGCGGAGACCGGCGCCTACTTCGACCGCCCCGATCTGGTGGAGGCCGCGATCGGTGCCGCCGACCTCCTCGTACGGCTGCACATGGACGACCGGGCGCGCCTCGCCCGTACCAGCAAGGACGGCCGGGTCGGCGCCCACGCGGGGGTGCTGGAGGACTACGCGGACGTCGCCGAGGGCTTCCTCGCGCTGACGTCCGTGACCGGGGAAGGCGTCTGGCTGGAGTTCGCCGGATTCCTGCTCGACCATGTCCTCGCGCAGTTCACGGACGACGGGTCGGGTGCCCTGTACGACACGGCGGCCGACGCCGAGCGGCTGATCCGCCGGCCGCAGGATCCCACCGACAACGCCACGCCCTCGGGGTGGAGCGCGGCGGCCGGGGCGCTGCTGTCGTACGCCGCGCAGACCGGTGCGGAGCCCCATCGCACCGCCGCCGAACGGGCGTTGGGCGTCGTGAAGACCCTCGGGCCGCGCGCGCCCCGTTTCATCGGGTGGGGGCTCGCGGTGACCGAGGCGCTGCTCGACGGTCCCCGGGAGGTCGCGGTGGTGGGGGAGGGGACCGATCCGGCCACAACGGCCTTGCGGCGAGCGGCACTTCTGGGTACCGCGCCGGGTGCCGTCGTGGCGGTGGGAGCTCCGGAGAGTGACGAGCTGCCGCTGCTGTCCGGACGCTCCCTGGTGGACGGCAAACCGGCCGCGTACGTCTGCCGTAACTTCGCGTGCGATGTCCCGACGACCGATCCCGGCCGACTTCGCACGGCTCTGAACGGCCGAAACCCGTGACTACCAACCGGTTCAAACACCCCTAGAGCGCTGATTGTTCAGCAAGTCGGCAGAGTGGGACGAAACACGACCTTCACCGGAAGAACCTGTGCGCTTCACAGACCGCCCATAGTCTCGCCCCGGTGACGCGACGGGGGTAACACCCTGTCGCGACTGGGGGTTTTGGGATCTGGGGGGATCTGTTGCTCACGTCTGTCTTTATCGCTGCCGTTTCTCTGGCGCTCTTCTGGATGGCTGCCTTCACCCTGTGGTGGCAGATGCACGCGTGGCGTACGCCCGAAGTGCTGGCCTCCACCCGGTTCAGCAGACCGGACGGGGGTGAGGGTCTGTCCTTCTCGCTCCTGCTGCCCGCGCGGCACGAACAGGCCGTGCTCGACCGCACCATTCAGCGGCTGCTGGAATCCAGCCACGCCGACTTCGAGATCATCGTCATCGTGGGGCACGACGACCCGGAGACCACCGAGGTGGCCCGGAGTGCCGAGGCACGCGATCCGCGCGTCCGGGTCGTCGTCGACCACCACGAGAAGAAGAACAAGCCGAAGGCCATGAACACGGCCCTGCCGCACTGCCGCGGCGATGTGGTCGGGGTCTTCGACGCCGAGGACCAGGTCCATCCGGAGCTGCTCGCCCACGTCGACCACGCGTTCCGCACGACCGGGGCGGACGTCGTCCAGGGCGGGGTGCAGCTCATCAACTTCCAGTCCAGCTGGTACAGCCTGCGCAACTGCCTGGAGTACTTCTTCTGGTTCCGCTCGCGCCTTCATCTGCACGCGCTGAAGGGGTTCATCCCGCTCGGCGGCAACACCGTCTTCGTACGGACGACGGTCCTGCGGGAGGCCGACGGCTGGGATCCCGACTGCCTGGCGGAGGACTGCGACCTGGGCGTCCGGCTGTCCAGCGCCGGCAAGAAGGTCGTCGTCGCGTACGACTCCGACATGGTGACCAAGGAGGAGACGCCCGGCTCCCTGATGTCGCTGCTCAAGCAGCGCACCCGGTGGAACCAGGGCTTCCTTCAGGTCTACCGCAAGCGCGACTGGAAGCAACTGCCGCGCTTCGGGCAGCGGTTGCTCGCCCGCTACACACTGATGACGCCGTATCTCCAGGCGATCTCCGGGGTGATCATTCCGCTCAACGTGGCGGTCGCGCTCTTCTTGGACGTCCCCGTCGGGATCGCGTTCATCACGTTCCTGCCGGCCGTGACCGCCCTGGTCACCTTCGTCTTCGAGCTGGTCGGACTGCACGACTTCGGCAAGCAGTACGGGCTTCGCGTTCGGCCCGTGCACTACCTGAAGCTCGTCGTCGGCGGTCCCTTCTATCAGGTGCTGCTCGCGGGTGCCGCCGTGCGCGCCGTATGGCGCGAACAACGGGGGCGCAACGACTGGGAGTTGACCAGTCATGTCGGCGCGCATCTCACCGACGTGATCCGAGAGGACGTTCCTGCGTGACCTCCACCCTTCCCGCGGCGACCACACCCACGGTCCCCGCGCAGCGGCCTCGTGCGCCCAAAATCATCCCGACATCCCTTCCGGCACCGCGTTTTCGCGGCTCGCGCTCCGACCTGATCCTGTGCGCGGTACTGCTCGCGGCGATCCTCGTCGTGCAGGGCTGGAACATCACCGCCTACCCGACCCTCAGCGACGACGAGGGCACCTACCTCGCCCAGGCCTGGGCCGTCCAGCAGGGCAAGGGCCTGGCCCACTACACCTACTGGTACGACCATCCGCCGCTCGGCTGGATCCAGATAGCCGGTCTGACCTGGATCCCCGCGCACGTCAGACCGTCGCTGATGACCGTCGGCTCGATGCGCTTCGCGATGCTCGTGGTCAGCGCGGTGAGCTCGGTCCTGCTGTACGTCCTCGCGCGCCGGCTGTCGCTGCCGCGATGGGCCGCCGGTCTCGCGATGCTCCTCTTCGGGCTGTCCCCGCTCTCGGTCGTGCTCCAGCGGGAGATCTTCCTCGACAACATCGCGGTGATGTGGACGCTGCTCGCGTTCTGCCTGGCCGCGTCGCCGAGCCGCCACCTGTGGCACCACTTCGCCGCGGGCCTCGCGGCCGCCACCGCGGTGCTGACCAAGGAGACGATGCTGGTCGTCCTGCCCGCGCTGTTCGTCACGATGTGGCGGCACAGCCATCGCGACACCCGCAAGTTCGCGCTGACCGGAGCCGTCACGGCCTGCGTGCTGATCGGCGCCGGTTACCCGCTCTTCGCCCTGCTCAAGGGCGAGTTGCTGCCGGGCGGCGGCCATGTCTCGCTCTGGGAGGGCATCACCTACCAGATGAGCCGCCCCGGCTCCGGCTTCATCCTGGAGCGGGGCACCGGCTCGTACGGGGTGCTCCACTCCTGGCTGTACTACGACCGGGTCCTGCCGCTCGGCGGACTCGCGGGAGCCCTGCTGCTCCTGGTCACCTTCCGCTGGTCGGTGACCGCGCGCGCCCTGGCCGGACCCGCCCTCACGGTGGCGATCCTCGCCCTGGTGGCCATGCGTCCCAACGGCTACCTGCCCGCGATGTACGTCATCCAGGCGCTTCCCTTCCTCGCTCTCGTCCTCGCCGGAGGCACCGCGAGTGTCGCCCACGCCGTGCTGCGCAGACGGCGGACCGAGGAGGAGCGCTCGTATGTGACGTGGGGGCGCCGCGGGCTGGCGGTGGTGCTGGTGGTGGCCGCCGGTGCCTGGGTCGTGCCCCGGTGGTACGACGGTGATCGCACGGCCGTGACCGCCGACGCCAACGCCCCCTACCGGGCGGCCTCTTCATGGCTGCGGACCGAGGTCCGGGACCCCGAGGACACCCGGGTCCTGGTCGACGACGCGCTCTGGCTCGACCTGGTGCACGACGGCTACCGGCCGGGCCTCGGCGCCATCTGGTTCTACAAGGCCGATCTCGACCCCGCGGTCACCAAGACGCTGCCGCGCGGCTGGAAGGACCTCGACTACGTCGTCGCGTCGCCGACCGTGCGGCGCGACGCGGTCGACCTGCCCAACGTGAAGGCCGCGATCGAGCACTCCAAGGCCGTCGCCACGTTCGGAACGGGCGCGGACCGCATCGAGATCCGGCGGATCGACGACACGACCACCGGTACCGCCGGCGCCTACACCACCAACACAGCCCGTTCCGGAGGCAGTCGATGAGCAGCTTCGAGAGCACTGTCCCGGACGAACTGGGCGATCCGGCGGTACGCGCCGTCGAGGTACCGGAACCCGGTGCCGTCACCATCGTCGTCCCGACCTTCAACGAGTCCGCGAACATAAGGGAGTTGCTGCACCAGATCAGCGAGTCGGTGCCGGCGCGGCTGCCCTGCGAGGTCGTCTTCGTGGACGACTCCACGGACGACACCCCCGAGGTGATCACCGAGGCCGCGCGGGACTGCCCGTTCCCGGTGACCCTGCTGCACCGCGAGGTGCCCGAGGGCGGCCTCGGCGGCGCGGTCGTCGAGGGGCTGAAGGCGGCGAGCTCCCAGTGGATCGTCGTCATGGACGGCGACTGCCAGCATCCGCCGTCCCTCGTACCGGAGTTGGTCGCCTCGGGGGAGCGCGTGAACGCGGGCCTCGTGGTCGCCAGCCGGTACATCAAGGGCGGCAGCCGGGAGGGGCTCGCGGGCGGCTACCGGATCGCCGTGTCGCGCGGCGCGACCTGGCTGACCAAGACGCTCTTCCCGCGCAAGCTGCGGGGCATCAGCGACCCGATGAGCGGCTTCTTCGCGATCCGCCGCAGCGCGGTCACCGCCGACATCCTCCAGCCCCTCGGCTACAAGATCCTCCTCGAACTGGCCGTGCGCAGCCGTCCCCGCCAGGTCACCGAGGTGCCCTTCGTCTTCCAGGACCGCTTCGCGGGCGAGTCCAAGTCGAGTGCGCGGGAGGGGTTCCGGTTCCTGCGCCATCTCGTCGGGCTGCGCACCGCCTCGCCGGTCGCCCGCATGGTGGTCTTCGGGCTGATCGGCGCCACCGGCTTCCTGCCGAACCTGCTCGGGCTGTACGCGCTCACCGCCGCCGGACTGCACTACGTACCGGCGGAGATCCTCGCCAACCAGCTCGGCGTGGCCTGGAACTTCCTGCTCATCGAACAGCTGCTGTTCCGTGAGCGCCGCAGGCACCGGGGCCGCTGGGACCGGGTGGGCCGGTTCGCGCTGCTGGCCAACGCCGATCTGGTGCTGCGCATCCCGCTGATCGCGTTCTTCGTCCACCACTTCGGCATGGGTGTCCTGTCCGCCACGGCACTGGCCCTGGTGACGACCTTCGTCCTGCGCTTCGTGGGGACCGAAGCGCTGGTCTATCTGCCGCGCCGCGGCAGCGAGGGCCGGCGTGGGAGCCGTACCGCAAGGAGAACCGCGTGAGAATCCGGGTGAGACCACGGCGGAGAACCGCCCTGCTGGCCGTGACGGGCCTCGCCGCCGGGCTGCTGCTCGTGTCGCCGCAGCCCGCGTCCGCCGCCAACCTCGTCACGAACCCGGGCTTCGAGACCGCCGGTACGGACGGCATGCCGTCCTGCTGGGAGAAGTCCGGCTGGGGCGACAACGACTTCGGCTTCGCGACCGTGACCGACGCCCACTCGGGCTCCAAGGCCATGAAGGTCACGCTGACCCGCCGGGTCGACGGCGACCGCAAGGCGCTGATCACCGAGTCCACCGCGTGCGCGCCGGTGGTCACCGCGGGCAAACAGTACGACCTCGGGCTGTACTACAGGACGACGACGCCCGACGCGGCGATCACGCTCTTCCGGCACGACACCACGGCGGGCTGGCAGTACTGGACCGACCTCAAGACCCTGGACATGGCGGCGGCCTGGACGCAGGCGACGGTGCGCACCCCGGCCGTCCCGGCGGGCACCGACCGCATCACCTGGGGCGTCTCCGTGTACGGGACGGGTTCGGCGACCACCGACGACTACACGATGGAACAGGTCTCCGACCCGATTCCGCCGGCCACCTGCACGGGAACGGCCGACGAGTGCGCGAACGGGAAGTGGACGGTCCTGCCCACGCAGAACCCGGTCCGCTCCATGCACTCCGTCGTGCTGAACAACGGCAAGGTGCTCTTGATCGCGGGCTCCGGGAACAGTGAGGAGAACTTCGACGCGGGCACGTTCACGTCGGCGGTGTACGACCCGGCGACCGGCTCGTACACGGTGATCCCCACGCCGAAGGACATGTTCTGCTCCGGGCACGTCCAGCTCGCCGACGGGCGGGTCCTGGTGCTCAGCGGCAACAAGGCGTTCCCGGTCGCGGGAGGCCACGGGTACGAGGGGTACAAGGACTCGTACATCTTCGACCCGGCCACCGAGACGTACAGCAGGACGAACGACCTCAACGACGGCCACTGGTATCCGTCCGCCACCGAGCTGGGCAACGGTGACATCATCTCGTTCGGCGGGCTGCGCGAGGACTCGTCGGGTTCGGTGACCGCCGAGCGCTTCTCGAACTCCCAGCAGCAGTGGCTGCCGCTGTGGCAGGTCAACCAGACGTGGTCGTTCTGGGGCCTGTACCCGTCGATGATCCTGATGCAGGACGGCCGACTCTTCTACTCGGGCAGCCACGTCTTCGGCAACGGCACCCCGGGCACCGGCTCGGCGGTCTACGACTACGACGCCAACACCACGACCGCGGTCCCGGGCCTGCAGAACAAGGACCAGCGCGACCAGTCCGCGAGCGTGCTGCTGCCTCCCGCGCAGGACCAGAAGGTCCTGACCGTCGGCGGCGGCAACATCGACTCGAACCCCGACGCCAACCGGCTCACCGACATCATCGACCTCAAGGCCGCCAACCCGGCGTACACGGTCGGCCCGCAGATCCCGCAGGGCACGGTGGACCTCGGCAACGGCAAGGTGGCCGAGACCGGCGCCCAGGGCAAGATGTACGTCTCCGCCGTCCTGCTGCCCGACGGCAAGGTCCTGGAGACGGGCGGAGCACTGCACAACCGCGCCAACCCCGTCTACGAGGCGTCGATCTTCGACCCCGCGACCACGACCTTCGACCCGGTGGCCGCCGACCCGGAGGCCCGCGGCTACCACTCCTCCGCGTTCCTGCTGCCCGACGGCCGGGTGATGGCCACCGGCGACAACCCGGGCAACGGCACCTGGAACCACGACGTGTCCGTCTACACCCCGCCGTACCTCCTCAAGGGCACCCGCCCGGCGATCACTTCGGTGATCGACGACGAGTGGGTGTACGGGGACACCCAGCGCATCACCGTCGACCGGCCCATCGTGAAGGCGGAGTTGATCCGGCCCGCCGCGGTGACGCACTCCTCCGATCCCAACCAGCGGTTCGTGGACCTGCCGCTGAGCGTGGACGGCGACAACGTCGACCTCAATGTGACGAGCAACCCCAACATGGCGCCGCCCGGCTGGTACATGCTCTTCGCGGTCGACGCCAACGGCGTTCCCTCGGTGGCCAAATGGGTGCATCTCCAGGGCCCGTCCGCGCTCGCCACCGACACCGCCTCGGCGCACGTCCACTCCTTCGCCGACTCCCTGACGGGAACCGTGACCGGGGCGGGCAGGAAGCGGACCTCGCAGAAGGTGTCCACCACCATCTCCGGCTGCGACCGCCACTACGGCACGATCAACGTCTGCGTGCCGACGGTCTTCCCGGACGGCGTGAAGAGGACGACGGCCTCCCGCTGCGCCTGGCTGAAGAAGAACGACTACGGACGGCTCAGGATCAACGGCAAGGACGATCCTCTGGGACTCGACCCCAGCGGGGATGGACTGGCCTGCGGGGCAAGGGATCTGATCAGGCGTTAGAAGTACGCGGTCGAGCCCCGGACGCCATCCGGGGCCGACTCGTCGGCCCGAGAAGTCTCAGGTCCCGAACTCCGCCAGGGCGCGCTCCACGACGGTCTCCAGCCGGTCGTGGTGCGCGCCCTTCCAGTAGGCGCGCCCGCATTCGACGCACTGGGCGAAGACGTCGTACGACCGCTCGGTGCCGCTCTCCAACTGGTCCGCGACCTGCTCCTTGGTGGCTGTCCGGAGCAGGCCGTTGCACGCGGTGCAGCGCGTCCAGGGTTTCAGCTCGGGAGCGAACCGGCCGAGGACGTCGCGGAGTTGGTCGTCGGGCCGGGTGCTGTAGACGAAGCCGCCCGCCCACAGCTCGCGGCGCCGCAGCAGTCCGCGGTCGCGGCTGAGGAGCACCCGCCGCTCGGCCGCCGAACGGGCGGCGAGGGCCGGGTCGCCGATGTCGGTGGACTCGTACGCCGTGTCGACGCCGAGCAGTCGCATCCGTCGGGCGAGGGTGCCGAGGTGCACGTCGAGGAGGAAGCGCAGGGGCGCGCCGGGGATTCGCTGCGGGCGTTCGACCGCGAGGACCCGCACGGACTCGTCCGCCGCCGGGATGTGCGAGAAGGGCACCTCGCGCCCGTCCACGACCAGGGCGCCGACCTCCGTCAGCGGGACGCCGAGCGACTCGACGACATGACCGAGGGTGGAGGTGCCGTCGGTGCCGACGGGGGTGGCTTCGGCGCGGCGGGCGTGCGGGACGAACAGCCCCAGTTCGGGGGCGAATTCGATGTGGATCTCCGGTCCGTTCACGCGGTCAGGATGTCATGCGGGGTGTGCCCCGGTCCTCCGGGTTTCGCGGTGGCAGACCGTGCTCCAGGACGTTCATGGTGCGCTCGAACAGATCGGCCAGGTCGTCCCCCTGGCCGGTCTCGGCCCAGTACAGGGAGGTCTCCACCAGGCCGCCGATGAGCGACATCGCGAAGACCCGGACCTCCAGGCTGTCCGGGTCCAGGCCGGAGCGCTGCCCGATCGCCCGGCTCAGCAGCCGCCCGGTGACGGACAGGCTCTCCAGCATCCGGGAACGCACCGCGGGGACCTCGGCCATCAGCCGTGTCCGGAGCCGGGAGATCTCGGGGTCCTCGGAGTTGCCGACGCTGACGGCCCTCCTGAGCACATGACGCAGGGACTCGAACCACGGCTCGTCCGCGGGGCGCTCGCGCAGTTCCTGCTCCAGGAGCGGGTCGTACTCGTCCGTGAGGACGATGTCCTCCTTGGTCGGGAAGTAGCGGAACACCGTGGACGGGGAGACCTCGGCCGCCTCCGCGATCTGCTCGATCGTCGTCGCGTCGTACCCCTGCTCCTCGATCAGCCGGTACGTCGCCTCGCGGATCGCGATGCGGGTCTTGATCTTCTTCCGTTCGCGGAGCCCCGGCTGGGGCTCCGCGGCGGGAGGGGAACTCTGTGTGGTGGCGGCCATGGTTCCTATTGTCCGGCATCCGCCGGGGCCGGGGCCATGGCGGTGTCCTCCTCCGGCACCGGGGCGGCCCGCCGGGGGCTCGGCAGCAGCGCCGCCGCCAGCAGGGCGGTGACCAGGGCCGCGATCCCGCTGACCAGCAGGACCAGGTCCATTCCGTGGATGTACGCGGCGTTCGCGGAGGCGGCGAGCGCGTGGTCGCCGAGCCGGTCGGCGACCACATGCGCGCCGACCAGCGAGTCACCGGCGACCTCGGCGGCGGCGCGGGGCAGCGCGGAGGTGTCGAGGCGGTCGGCGTACGTGCTCGCCAGCAGGGAGCCGAGCAGGGCGATACCGATCGCGCCGCCCACCTGGCGCACCGTCATCAGCAGCCCGGAGCCGCTGCCGGCCCGGTCGCGGGGGAGCGCGCCGAGGGCGGTGGACATCGCGGGCACCACGGCGAAGCCGAAGCCGAGCCCGGCGACCGACAGCCACAGGGCGGTGGCGCCGTACCCGTCGTCGACGCTCGTACGGCTGCCGAGGAACGCGGCGAAGGCGAGGACGACGAGACCCGCGCTGATCACCGCACGCGCCCCGAAGCGGGTGACCAGCGGCTGAGCGCCCCGGGAGGCGACCAGCAGCCCGCCCATCATCGGCAGCATCCGCACGCCGGTCGCGAGGGCGTCGTGTCCGAGTACCGCCTGGAGGTACTGCGGCAGCACGAACATCAGACCGGACAGCACGAACATGACGAGCGTCGCGGCGAGCGTGTTGAGCAGGAAGCCGCGCTGGGCGAGCAGGGACAGATCCAGCATCGGGCGGGGGCTGCGGCGTTCGCGGACGACGAGCAGGGCGATCAGGACGGCGGCGGCGGCGAAGCAGCCGAGGACGAGCGGGTCGCCCCAGCCGCGGGCCGGGGCCTCGATGATGGCGTAGACCAGGACGCTGAGGCCGACCGCGGTGAGCGCGGTGGAGACGGCGTCGACCCGGGGAGAGGCGGGGTCCCGGGTCTCGGGGAGCAGGAGGACGCAGGCGGTGATGCCGATGGCGGCCATCGGCACGTTGACCAGGAAGACCGAGCCCCACCAGAAGTGGTTCAGCAGCCAGCCGCCGATGATCGGGCCGAGGGGCAGTCCGAGAGCCGAGGCGGCGGAGACGGCCCCGACCGCCTTGGTGCGCTCGTCGGGTCCGAACAGCGAGGGCAGTACGGCGAGCGCGAGCGGCATCACCAGCGCGCCGCCGACACCCATCAGGGCTCGGGCGACGATCACCCAGGTGACGTCGTCGACGAGGGAGCCGGCCAGCGAGCCGGCGAGGAATACGCCGAGGCCCGTGATGAGCATCCGGCGCCGTCCGAAGCGGTCGCCGAGCAGGCCCGCCGGGAGCATCAGCGAGGCGAAGACGACGACGTAGGCGTCCGCCATCCACTGCTGCTGACCGGTGGACGCGCCGAGGTCCCGGGCCATCGTCGGCAGCGCCACGTTCAGGATCGTCATGTCGAAGCCGAGCACGAGCATGCTCGCGACCAGGGCCCCGAGGGCCCACCAGCGGCGGGGGTCGCGCCGAACGGCGCTGTCTTGCGTGGGAGTCGCCATGAAATGAGAGTAACTCTCAAAAGATGGTTGCTGTCAATTCAGTGGGACTTTCAGACCGTCGTCGTGCCGGGAAACGCGCAGTGGCCGCGGCTTGGGAGCCGCGGCCACTGAAGAAGGGGAGTCGGGGGAGGTGTCAGCCGTGCTGGTAGGCCACCAGGGAGATGCCGACGTAGTGCACGATGAACGCGGCCAGGGTCAGGGAGTGGAAGACCTCGTGGAATCCGAACCAGCGCGGTGACGGGTTGGGCCGCTTGATCCCGTAGATCACCCCGCCCGCGCTGTAGAGCAGCCCGCCGACGATCACCAGGACGAGGACGGCGATGCCGCCCGTGCGCATGAAGTCGGGCAGGAAGAAGACGGCCGCCCAGCCCATCGCGATGTAGCAGGGCGTGTAGAGCCAGCGCGGCGCGCCGACCCAGAACACCCGGAAGACGATGCCCGCCGCCGCGGCGGCCCAGATGCTCCACAGGAGCCACTGCCCCTTGGCCTCCGGCAGCAGCAGCATGGTCAGCGGCGTGTAGGTGCCCGCGATGATCAGGAAGATGTTCGCGTGGTCGAGTCTGCGCAGGATGCCGTCCATCCGCGGACTCCAGTCGCCGCGGTGGTAGAGGGCGCTCACGCCGAACAGGAGGCAGGCCGTCAGGGCGAAGACTCCGCAGGCGATACGGCCGCGGGTCGAGTCCGCCAGGGCGGTGAGGACCAGTCCGGAGACGAGGGCGGCCGGGAACATGCCGAGGTGCAGCCAGCCGCGGAGCTTGGGCTTGATCTCTTCCGACAGGGAGTGCGCCACAGAGACGGAGCCGGCGGTCGGCGAGTCCGTGGGCGCGTCGGGGACGGACGCAGTCATGCGCCGAATCGTACCTACGGAACCGTAAGTTACGCGTCAGTACACCGTAAGCGAACCGCAATAGTGGCCATGATCTCACGCGAGTGGTCCGAGGGTCGGGGGTACTCGCGGTGAACCCGGAGCGAGCGGGGGAAAACCTTCCGGCGAGTGGTGATCCTCACTCCGCTCAGGTGTGAGGCCCTCTGGACATATGCGCGACTCGGTCGGATCATCAAATGAGTGCGGTCGGCACCGGATGAGCGCCAGGGGTCCAATTCCCATGAAGCATCCGGGTCGCAGCCCCCACGGGGCATGACAACAAAACCCCTCATTTAGGAGCAATCGTGGCGCGCGACATCGCGGCTCCCGTCCCGACCAACCACAAAGAACTGATCTCGTGGGTCAACGAGATCGCCGAACTGACCGAGCCGGACAGTGTGGTCTGGTGTGACGGATCCGAGGCCGAGTACGAGCGACTGAGCGAGGAGCTCGTCCGCAAGGGCACCTTCAAGAAGCTCGACCCGATCAAGCGCCCCAACTCGTACTACGCCGCTTCCGACCCGACCGATGTCGCGCGGGTCGAGGACCGGACGTTCATCTGCTCCGAGAAGGAGGAGGACGCGGGCCCGACCAACCACTGGAAGGCGCCCTCCGAGATGCGGGACATCTTCTCCGGTGAGCAGGGCGTCTTCCGCGGCTCGATGCGCGGCCGGACGATGTACGTCGTCCCGTTCTGCATGGGCCCGCTCGGCTCGGACCTCTCCGCGATCGGCGTCGAGATCACCGACTCCGCCTACGTCGCCGTCTCCATGCGCACCATGACCCGTATGGGACAGCCCGTCCTGGACGAACTCGGCACCGACGGATTCTTCGTGCGTGCAGTGCACACGCTCGGAGCACCGCTGGCCGAGGGCGAGGCGGACGTGCCGTGGCCGTGCAACTCCACGAAGTACATCTCGCACTTCCCCGAGACCCGCGAGATCTGGTCGTACGGCTCGGGCTACGGCGGCAACGCGCTCCTCGGCAAGAAGTGCTACGCCCTGCGCATCGCGTCCGTGATGGCGCGCGACGAGGGCTGGCTCGCCGAGCACATGCTCATCCTGAAGCTGACCCCGCCGCACGGCGAGTCCAGGTACGTCGCCGCCGCCTTCCCGAGCGCCTGCGGCAAGACCAACCTCGCGATGCTGGAGCCCACGATCTCGGGCTGGACCGTCGAGACCATCGGTGACGACATCGCCTGGATGCGGTTCGGCGAGGACGGCCAGCTCTACGCGATCAACCCCGAGGCCGGCTTCTTCGGTGTCGCGCCCGGTACCGGTGAGCACACCAACGCCAACGCGATGAAGACGCTGTGGGGCAACTCCGTCTTCACCAACGTCGCGCTCACCGACGACAACGACATCTGGTGGGAGGGCATGACGGAGGAGACTCCGGCACACCTGACCGACTGGAAGGGCAACGACTGGACGCCGGAGTCCGCGACGCCCGCCGCGCACCCCAACGCCCGCTTCACGACGCCCGCCGCGCAGTGCCCGATCATCGCGCCCGAGTGGGAGGACCCCAAGGGTGTGCCGATCTCGGCGATCCTCTTCGGCGGCCGCCGCGCGTCCGCCGTGCCGCTGGTGACGGAGTCCTTCGACTGGAACCACGGTGTCTTCCTCGGCGCGAACGTCGCCTCCGAGAAGACCGCCGCCGCCGAGGGCAAGGTCGGCGAGCTGCGCCGCGACCCCTTCGCCATGCTGCCGTTCTGCGGCTACAACATGGGCGACTACATGGGGCACTGGGTCGACGTCGCCAAGGACAAGGACCAGGCGAAGCTCCCGAAGATCTACTACGTGAACTGGTTCCGCAAGAACGACGCGGGCAAGTTCGTGTGGCCCGGCTTCGGCGAGAACAGCCGTGTCCTGAAGTGGATCGTCGAGCGCCTCGACGGCAAGGCCGAGGGCGTCGAGACCCCGATCGGCATCCTGCCGACCAGGGAGGCCCTCGACACCGACGGTCTCGAACTGGCCGACGCCGACCTCGACTTCCTGCTCACGGTCGACAAGGAGGTCTGGCGCGAAGAGGCCGCACTGGTCCCCGAGCACCTCAACACCTTCGGTGAGCACACGCCGGCGGAACTGTGGGACGAGTACCGCGCGCTGGTGCAGCGCCTGGGCTGAGGCCCCTCGTTGCTCCGCGGCCGACCCGAGTTGCCCTGACCTGCGACCGTTGCGGAGGTCGGCCGCGGTGACAGCACCCAGCCGGGGCTCGCGCACATCTGTGCGGAGCCCCGGCTTTTTTCGTCCGCTCCGTCCCGCCCGTACCGGAACGGCTGAAAAAGCGCGGATTTCGAGGGACACTCCTGACATCCAGCAGTGGACCCCGAAATGAGGTGGGCGGGGTGCGTACGCCTGTCAGCGACCCCATGAAGATCGGCCCGTACCGCATCGTGGGCCGGCTCGGCTCCGGCGGCATGGGATGGGTGTATCTCGGCCGCTCGCCCGCGGGCCGCGAGGTCGCGGTGAAGGTGGTGCGGCCCGAACTGGCCGCGGAGAGCGAGTTCCGGGAGCGCTTCGCGCGCGAGGTCGCGGCGGCCCGTGTGGTCAGCGGCGCCTACACCGCGGCCGTCGTCGACGCCGACCCCGAGGCCGAACTGCCCTGGCTGGCAACGCTGTACGTGCCCGGCCCCTCGCTCGCCGAGGCGGTCCACGCCGACGGGCCGCTGCCCGAGCCGCAGGTGCGACGGCTCGGAGCGGGCCTGGTCGAGGCGCTCCAGGCCATCCATGGCGCACGTGTGGTGCACCGGGACCTCAAACCGGCGAACGTTCTCCTCGCCTCCGACGGGCCGCGGGTCATCGACTTCGGGATCTCCCGGGTGGACGGTGCCCCGGGCCTCACCCAGGTCGGTGTCGTCGTCGGCACCCCGCCGTTCATGTCGCCCGAGCAGATCAAGGGAGCCGCGGTGGGCCCGCCGAGCGATGTCTTCTCCCTCGGCGGGGTCCTGGTGTACGCGCTCACCGGACGGCCGCCGCACGGCAGCGGAGAGGCGGTGCGCTACCGGGTCGTCCTCGCCGAACCCGAACTCGACGGCATCCACGGGCCGATGCGGGAACTGGTCGCTCGCTGTCTGGCGAAGCGGCCCGAGGACCGGCCTCGACTGGGCGCGCTCCTGGCCGGGTTGCTGGAGGAGGAACCCCGGCAGGCCGCCTGGCCGCCGCCCACGGTGGCCCGCACCATCGAGGTGCGCACCCAGGATCTGATGAAGCGCCGCAAGGAGAGCACCAGCGTGTCCGTACCCTCCTGTCTGCTGTCGCACGCCCAGGCACTGCTCGACGCCGGACTGACCGACGCGATGGTCGCCGAGGCGGTGGGCCGTGGCGACGCCTGACTCCTTTCCCGGCCGCGGTCACGAGATCCTCGAAATCGGCACGCACTGGCGGCGGTTGGTGCAGAACTGGGTGGCCAGGCGGAATTTCCACACGGCGACCGACACCGTTTCCGTCTCCATGCGATTCGACCTGGAGGAAACGGGTCGGATGGTCACCGTGCGCTTCATGACGACCAAGAGACTGATGGTCGCTTTCGCGACCGACGGGCATTTCCTGCGCCAGGACCAACTGGCCGTCGCGGCGGCCGCCGCGAACGCGTGGAACACCGAACAACTGCACCCCATGCTGTCCGTCTGGGACGTACGGGGGCCGCGCCCCTGTCTCGCGGGGGTGTGCGACCTTCCGCTGACCTGTCGTATGACGCAAACAGATTTCGATGCTTTGGCCAGTGATTGGGTGGAGCGGGCGAGACAGATGTTCACCCGATGCCATCAGGTGTTCGAGTTGTAGAAGTGATAATCGCCGCGTTTCTCAAACCCTTTCGGACGCCAGCCGTTTTCCGCCACTATGGGCGAGTGCCTTTCAGGGCCACGGGGGTGTTTTCTTAGGGCCACGGGGGGTCTTCATGCGGCTTCGGCTTTCCTTCCTCATGCTTTCCGGACTCCTGGTCGCGCTCGCGCCGGCGGGACCCTCGGCGGCCGGCGAGCCGTGCGGCGAGACCTTCGGGGAGCACCTCAGGTGCTGGTCCGACTCGATCGGCAAAGGGACGGTGCGCATCACCCTCGACGAGGCGCTGCCGTTCGACGGCAGCACCGAGCACCGCACGGACTCCGAGCGGAAACTGCTGGACCAGCGCCCGAGACTCGTGGTCGAGGTCCCGAAGGGTGTCCACACCGGACGGGGCGGAGCGGCACTGCTCATGCTGGCGGACCCGAAGGCGAGACTCGTCGCCAAGGACGCCACGATCGACCCGCTGCCGCGGGACGTCCTGTCCGAGCTGGACGACGCCGGTGCCTGCAAGAACAAGGACGGCGAGGACCTCTGCGCCCCGCTCCGTGCGGGCCACCCCCTCAAAGGCGCGGACCTCTCCGCCTCCGGTCTGGCGGTCGACCTCTCCGGTCACACGTACGCCGCCAGCACTCTCACGGGCACCTCACGGGGCACGCCGCCCCCCACGGACACCTCCGCCTCCGGCAAGGACGGCAAGGACGGCAAGGACGGCCGGAACAGCGACACCGGGAAGATCGCCACCCCCGACCCGGGAACCGGTCCCGGCCCGGACGCCGGCTCCGGCTGGGACACCGCCACCCAGGTGCTCGCCGTCCTCTGCGTGGTGCTCGTCCTCCTCCTCGGACTGCTCCTCCTCCTGATCCGCCGCTCCGCCCGTGCCGTCGCCGTCGGCACCCTGTCCCGGCGGACGCTCGCCGCGCCCGGCATCGGCGCCGTACCCGGCGCCACGGCGCCCCGCCCGCGCACCCGGGCACCCGACGAGGCCACCACCCGCCTCAGGGTCCCGCCGCCGTCCCGCGTCCACGGGCGGCGCGTGGGCAACGTACCCGGCCCCGCCCGGCCCGCCGTCGTACGCACCGAACTGCAACCGCAGGGCTATGTCGAGATCGGTCATGTGCTGTACCGGGCGGTGTGGGCCGAGCCGGGCCGCCCGCCGCCGGCGCCCGGCGGACTCGTCGACGTCACCGAGGCGGGGGAGCGGGACTCCGACGTCCTCTACGCCTTCCCTCCGACAGCCGGACGCCATGCCAAGGCCACCCGGCCCTGAGACCAGGAGAGATCCCCATGCACAGCGAATACCCGCCCACCCTGCCGGCGGAGTACGCCGACATCGAGTTCGAGAACAACGCGCAGCGGCTGCCGCTCGTGCTCTGCCTCGACATCTCCAGCTCCATGGCGGGTCAGCCCATCCAGACGCTCAACAACGCGCTCGCGGAGTGGACCCGGGAACTGCACGACGACGTCAGCCTCAGCTACAGCGTCGAGGTCGCCGTGGTCACCTTCGGCGGCCAGGGCGTCGCCGCCTGGCGCGGGCCCCAACTCCTCGCCCCCCGCGCCCCGGTGAGCCCCTTCGTGCCCGCCCACATGTTCCAGCCGCCGCAGCTCGCCGCCGCCGGGGTCACCCTGATGACCGAGGCCCTCGAACTGTCGATGCACATCGTCGCCGCCCGCAAGGCCGAGCTGCGCGCCTCGGGACTCCAGTACTACCGGCCGCAGATCTGCCTCGTCACCGACGGACTGCCGACCGACGCCACGGGCCATCTCACCGACTCCTGGCATCGGTTGATCCCGGTGCTCGCCGACGAGCAGCGGGCGCGCCGCTTCCGGCTGTACGCGATCGGCGTCGGAGGCATCACGGACCGGGGCGAGCAGGTGCTCCAGTCGTTCGCGCCGAAGTTCAACGCCCGACTGCAGGGATTCCCGTTCCGCGAGCTGCTCCAGATGATGTCCGCGAGTGCCAACGCCGAACAGAAGGGCGCGGGCGACGAGGTCTTCGAGAAGATCTTCAGCCAGTTCAAGACACAGCGCCCGGCCTGGGAATCGTGACCGATGACCGGATGGGGTTCCTGACTGATGACCGGAGTCGACGAGCGGGAGACGCCGTGGCGCGTCCACGGAATGAGTGTCGAGGGATACCGGCACCGCCGGCAGGGGCTGCCCTGCCAGGACGCCTGCGCCTACACGGTGTCGGCGTCCGTGGCGGTCCTCGCCGTGGCGGACGGCGCGGGCAGCAGACCGCGCTCCGAGGAGGGTTCGCGGCTGGCGGTGGAGCTGGCCACCGAGCACTTCGCGCGCCGGGCCGCCAACGCGGCGGACCACCGTCCCGGCCAGGCCGTGCACGAACTGCTGGAGGACGCCTTCCACGACGTCTGCAAGGTGTTCCTGGACCGCACCGGCGCCGACGCGGCGGACTTCGCGACCACACTCACCGTGGTCGTGCTCGCGCGGGGCTGGCTCGGTCATCTGACCGTGGGCGACGGCTTCGTCGTCCTGCGCGCCGGTACGGAGGACGGTGAGCGGCAGTTCCATCTGCTGCCGCAGCCCAAGGCTGCCAGCGAGTACAGCAACGAGACGGTGTTCATCACCTCGCCGGAAGCGGCGCGCTGGGTGCACACCGACTGTGTGTCCGACGACGGGATCGACGGGGTGCTGCTGTCCACCGACGGACTGGCGCAGGCGGCCCTCAACCGTTCCGGGGGCGGCACGCTGTCCCCGAACACGTCGTTCGCCGAGGCCGTCTTCCGTTCCCTCGACGTTCCCGGTCCGGTGACCGCGAGCGCCCACGAGGGCCTGGGCACCCTGCTCAGGTCGGACCGGCTCACCGCTCTCAACGCCGACGACAAGACCCTGCTGCGGGCCGTGCTCAAGGCGCGGCCATGAGCGGCCTGACCGTGTTCCTGGACGGCAAGCCGGTCACCCTCGCCGAACTGCCCCTCAAGGGCGGCGGCCAGGCGGCCGTCTTCCCGGTCGTCGGCGACGCCGGCATCGTCGTCAAGCTGTACCGCGAACCGCCGGGCCCCGAACAGGAGCGGCGGCTGATGCGGATGCTGACCATGTCCCCGCTCGTGACCCGGCCCACCGACGCCTCCCAGCCGCCCGAGCTGGCCTGGCCGACCGCGCTCGCCCGTGGCTCGCAGGGCGAGTTCCTGGGCTACGCCATGCGCCGCTTCGGCGAGCCCCAGCACGTGCAGCTGATCGGCCTGTTCACCCGCGCCCAGCGCCTCAAGCTCTTCGCCGACCGGGCCGACTGGCGCTTCCTGCTCGGGGTCGCGTGGAACCTGGCCTTCATGACCGCACGCATGCACTACGACAACCTCGTCATCGGCGACTTCTCCAGCAGCAACGTCGTCGTCGACGCCAACGGCTTCGTCACCTTCCTCGACTGCGACTCCATCGCCTTCAACGACCCGGTGACGGGGGAGCTGTTCCCCTGCCTGATGCACACCACCGACTACTCGTCGCCCGAGCGGCAGGCCGGGGGTCCCGCCACCCGCGCCACCGACGAATTCGCCCTCGCCGTCCTCGTCTACCAGTTGCTGACCGCGGGCAACCACCCCTTCGGCGGTGTCCCGCACGACAGCGACTCCGAGTCGACGGTCAAGGACAACATCGCCGCGAGCTGCTCCTACGTCGTGCGCCCCGAGCGGGTCGTCATCCCGCGCGGCACCATCGACCCCTCCGTGCTCCCGCCCGAACTCCTCGCGCTGGCCCGCTCCGCCTTCGGCCCCGGAGTGGAGGATCCCGCCACCCGGCCCCCGGCGGAGGCCTGGCTGCGCGCCCTGGACAAGGAGCGCGCGCTGGTACGGGTGTGTCCGGCCCGTCCGCTGCACGCGTTCGGCTCGCATCTGACCTCGTGCCCGTGGTGCACCAGGGCGGCGCTCACCGGGCACGACGTGTTCAACAGCCCGGTCGCCGCCCCCGTGCCCGGCGTGCCCGCGCAGCCACCGGTGCCGGGCGAGCCGTGGCCCGTGGGACTGAAGGTGGCGCTGGCGATCCTGGTGGTCGTGATCCTGGTGGTGATCGTCGCGAACGCGTGAGCCGCGGTCACCGCGAGCGGCAGCGGCCCCCGGGCGGTGTCGTGCGGCCCCTGGAGTGCGGAGCCGGGTGCGGGGCGGACGCGACGGATGTGGCACCCGGTCCGCGCGTCGCTTCGGAAGCGCGCGGACCGGGGCCGTGCGGGGCCTCGGGCCCGAGGGGCCCGGGGGATCAGCGGGCGGCCAGCTCCCGGGGCTCGACGGCCTGTGCGTGGGCGTCCATGCGCTCGGCGGACAGGATCGCCGCGGCCGTGTCGGCGCGGGAGGCCGCGACGACCAGGGCGCGGCCCGCGAGGGCGTGGGCACGCCGGTGGAGTGTGACGAGACGGGGCGCGGGGGGTGCCGCGACGGCCGGGGCGCGGACCGGGGCGGAGCCGCCGCGCAGCCGGGTCACCTGTTCGGTGAGCCGCTCGGCGCCGGCGTCCAGGTCGGCGGACGGGGCGAGCGCGCGGATCTCGTCGGTGACGGCGAGCAGGGCCGCGAGGTGACCGGCGAGCTGGATGTCCAGCTCCTCCTCGCGCGACCGGTGCGGAAAGTCGGGGGAGGGGGTGCCGGCCATCGTGTGGACCGACTTCGTGCGGATCGGTTCGTACATGGGGATGGCCTCCTGTGCCTGACAGGAAGCCATCCTAGCTTGGATTTCGTCTAAAGTTGAGCCGGTTCGCGGAATGGGGCCCGACGCGTACGCAGGGTGAGCGCACCGCCTGTCACCCGCGGGCGTCACGGCTGGCCGTAGCCGTCCAGGAACGTGCCGATCCGGGTCACGGCGTCGGTCAGATCCGCGACCGTCGGCAGCGTGACCACCCGGAAGTGGTCCGCCTCGGGCCAGTTGAAGCCCGTCCCCTGGACGACCATGATCTTCTCGCGGCGCAGCAGGTCGAGCACCATCTGCCGGTCGTCCTTGATCTTGAAGACCTTGGGGTCGAGGCGCGGGAAGAGATACAGCGCCCCCTTCGGCTTCACGCAGGTCACACCCGGGATCTGCGTCAGCAGCTCGTGCGCGACGTCCCGCTGCTCCTTCAGCCGCCCGCCCGGCAGGACCAGGTCGTTGATCGTCTGCCGCCCGCTGAGCGCCGCCACCACGCCGTGCTGCCCCGGCATGTTCGCGCACAGCCGCATGTTCGCGAGGATCGTCAGTCCCTCGATGTAGGAGGAGGCGTGCGCGCGCGGTCCCGAGACGGACATCCATCCGACGCGGTAGCCCGCCACCCGGTACGCCTTCGACATGCCGTTGAAGGTGAGGGTGAGCAGATCGGGGGCGATCTTGGCGGTCGCGGTGTGCGTGGCACCGTCGTAGAGGATCTTGTCGTAGATCTCGTCGGAGCAGACCAGCAGGTTGTGGCGCCGGGCGATGTCGGTGAGCCCCCGGAGCATCTCGTCGTCGTAGACCGCGCCGGTCGGGTTGTTCGGGTTGATGATGACGATCGCCTTGGTGCGGTCGGTGACCTTCCGCTCCACGTCCGCGAGGTCCGGCATCCAGTCGGACTGCTCGTCGCAGCGGTAGTGCACGGCCGTGCCGCCGGACAGGGAGACCGCGGCGGTCCACAGGGGGTAGTCCGGGGCCGGTACGAGGACCTCGTCGCCGTCGTCCAGCAGGCCCTGCATCGCCATCACGATGAGCTCGGAGACGCCGTTGCCGACGAAGACGTGGTCGACGTCCGTCTCGATGCCGAGCGTCTGGTTGTGCATCACGACCGCGCGGCGGGCGGCGAGCAGACCCTTGGCGTCGCCGTAGCCGTGCGCCGAGGAGACGTTGCGGAGGATGTCCTCCAGGATCTCCGGCGGACACTCGAACCCGAAGGCGGCCGGGTTGCCCGTGTTGAGCTTGAGGATGCGGTGACCGGCCGCTTCGAGCCGCATCGCCTCCTCAAGAACCGGACCCCGGATCTCGTAGCAGACGTTGGCGAGCTTCGTGGACTGGATCACCTGCATGTCCGTGAGCTTACGGCCGCGTAACGCGCGCCGGGGCGTGTTTTCCACCACGTGAGACGTGTCGGTTCCAGCGCCTTTGTCCGCCCACTACGACGAAAGCCCTGGTGGTCCCTACAATGCGCGATCATGTCCTGGCAGTCCGGAGATCCCGAAGCCCGGCCGAAGGTGTACCTCCCGCAGAGCGACGGGTCGACGCCTTTGGCCTACGAGACGTACGCCGATCCGGCCGAGGCGCACGGCTGGCGGAAGGCGTACACGGACGGTGACGACACCACGGTCCTGGCCGTCGTGCCCGGCGTCCCGGAGGGGCGGCGCGAGCGGCTGGTACGCCACCGGAGGGCCAGGCTGACCCGGCGGCTGGCCGTCGCCGGGGGTGCGGCGGGCGTCGTCGTCCTCGGCATAGCCGTCGCGGGGGTCTTCGACTCCGGCACGGCCGGGGTACCGGACGGCACGCCCCTGCGGACGAACGGTCCCGTGCGCCTCGCCACCGGATCCGCGAAGCCGGCCGCCGGGTCCACCGCGGTCTCCTCCGCACAGCCGCTGGCCGCCCCGCCGGCCACCGCCTCGGCGTCCTCGGCGTCCGCCGCCCCGGCCGACCCGTCGGGCGGCGTGGACGCCGCCTCCCCGGGTGCCACCACGACCGCGGGCACCGCCCCGTCGGCGGGCGCTTCCCCCACTCCCACGCCCTCCGCCCCGACCGCGTCCACCGCCTCCGCCGCCCCCACGACCTCGGCGGCGGCCCCGACCCCGACCGCCTCGGCGACGAGCGGCTCCGGCGGCGGACACCACCACGGCCACGGCCACGGCGGCTACGGGCCCAACTAGGTCCCGGCCCCAGTAGGTTGGCCCTGCCGCAAGGGGGAGGCAGGGCATGGAATTCTCGCTGTTGAACGACGAGCCGGTGGCCGGGCCGCGCGACGATCTGCTGGGCACCGGCCGGGCCGCCCGCGAACTCGCCAAACTGCTCCACGACTCGCGTGCCGCCACCCCGCTCACCCTCGCGGTGGACGCCGGGTGGGGGATGGGCAAGAGCAGCCTGATGCGGCTGGTGGACGCCGAGTTGCGGACCAGGGACGGCGTCCACACCGTCTGGTACAACGCCTGGACCTCGACGGGCGCGGACGCCCTCGAAGGCCTGATCAAGTCCGTCCTGATGCGGTTCGACCGGCGGGTACTGCGCAGGGCGCTGCGCCGGGTGTCGGAGCAGCCCGCGCTCATCCGTTTCGTCCGGGCGGTCCTGACGCTCGGGGCCGCGCCGTTCGGGGTCGCCGCCCTCGTCGACCGGCTCTGGCGGGACCTGTCCCTCGACGCCCGGTCCCGCAACGCCATGCGGGACGCACTGCGCCAACTGGCCGCTGAGTGGACGCAGTCCACGTCGTTCGACACCCGGCGCCTGCTCGTCGTGTTCGTCGACGACCTCGACCGCTGCTCCGAGGAGACCGTGCTCGCCGTGTGCGAGGCGGTGAAGGTGTACCTGGACGTGCCGGGGCTCGCCTTCGTCATCGGGTGCGACCGCTCCGCGCTGGGCCCCAGCGGACTGCTGCGGGATCTGTCGCCGGCCGGCTCGGCGTTCATGGAGAAGATCTTCCAGACGAGCTACCGGGTGCCGGTCCCGGCGGTCGCCGACGTCCGCGCGTACGTCGACCGGTGCGCGGAACGCTCCGGCATCCAGGATCTGCTCGGCGACCACCTCGCCGAGCTGATCGCCCTGCGCTCCGCCCGCAACCCGCGCCGGATCAAGCGGCTCATCAACGGCTTCGGCCTGGAGTGCGCGCTCAATCCCGTCTGGGAGTCGTTCAGCGCGGAGGCGGTCATCCGGGTCCTGCTGCTCCAGCAGCTGTACCCCGACTTCTACCGGGTGCTGCTCGCCCGCGACGGCGCCGATGTGCACGCGGCCCGCGAGTTCGTCCGCTACCGCGCGACCCGGCGGGTGCTGAGTCAGCCCTTCGCCCAGCCCGCGGACGAGGACTGGCCGGGCGCGGTGCACTGTCTGCTCGCGTACGGCCTGGTCGCGCCGGAGCCGGACCGGCCCGGGGACCGGGGCGTACTGCTCGCCCGGCTGGAGGAGCATCTGCCCACCGGATTCCCGGAGTTGGCGCTGGACCAGAACTTCGTCCGGCTCATCGACGAGCTGATGGAGCTCGCCGAGGTGGACGACCTGGTGGGGCAGTTGCAGCAGGGGGCACCCCGGCTCGCGGTGGATCCGGCGGACGGGGCACCGGAGCCCGGTTCGTCCGCGCGGCCGGGCGGCGCCGGCCCGGCGTACTCCGGCCCGTCGTACGCCGGGATGCCGTACGCCGGCATGCAGGTGCTCTGGACCGACGACCACCCCGAGCGCAACACCCGGTTCGTCGAGCTGCTGGAGGCGCAGGGCGCCCGCGTCCAGGTGGCCACGGACCGGGACCGCGCCGAGCAGGTCCTCGACGCCACCCGGATCGACCTGCTCGTCTCCGACGTGCAGCGCGGACTCGACCGGGAGGCGGGGCTCGACGATCTGGGCCGCTGGCGGGAGAGCGGGCGGTACGCGGGTCCCGCCGTCTTCTTCACCAGCCGCACCACGCCGAACCGCGAGGCCCGGGCGGCGGCGCTCGGGGCGCGGGTCGCCACGAGTGGCGCGCTGCTCTTCCGCTACGCCGAGGAGGCCAACGAACCGGCCGCCCGTTAGGCCGGAAACGGCTCCTTGTCCCCCTTTCCCTCCCCCCTCAGAATGCACATGACAAGAAGATGACCGGAAGACCTCCGGTCAGCAGAAGGCGACCGGACGACCTTCGGCCGCCCCACGTCGCAAGAGGGGACCCCCACATGAGAATGCCTCTCGTCGCCGCTCTGTTCGCCCTGGTGATAGCCGGGGCGGGCGCGGCACCCGCCGTCGCGGCACCCGCGCCCGAGTCCGCCCCCGCGCACGTGTCGGCCGCGGCCGACACGGCGGACACCAAGTCGGCGCCCACCCTCCAGGCCGTCGGCCTCGCCGGGACCGTCGCGCTCAGCAACTGCTCCGGCTCGGTCATCCGCTTCCCCAACTCGGCGGACACCGACCCGGCGCTCGTGCTCTCCAACGGCCACTGCCTGGAGACCGGCTTCCCGGACCCCGGTGAGGTGATCGTCGGGCAGTCGTCCAGCCGGACCTTCAGCCTGCTGAACTCGGCCGGCACCAAGGTCGCGACCCTGCGCGCGAGCAAGGTCGCGTACTCGACGATGACCGACACGGACATCACGATCTACCAGCTCACCAGCACGTACGCGACCATCAAGAGCTCGTACGGCATCAGCGCGCTGACCGTGCAGGACACGCATCCGACCGCCGGCACCGCCATCACGGTGGCCTCCGGATACTGGAAGCGCCTCTACAACTGCAGCATCGACGGGTTCGTGTACCGCCTCAAGGAGGGCGACTGGACCTGGAAGGACTCGGTCCGCTACACCTCCGCCTGCCAGACCATCGGCGGCACCTCGGGCTCGCCGGTCATCGACCAGTCCACCGGCAAGGTCGTCGCCGTCAACAACACCGGCAACGAGGACGGTGAGACCTGCACGGTGGACAACCCGTGCGAGGTCGACGCGAACGGCAACGTCACCGTGCACGAGGGCACCAACTACGCCGAGGAGACCTACCAGATCCCGGCCTGCTTCACGACCGGAAACAAGCTGAACCTGAGCGCGAGCGGGTGCGTCCTGCCCAAGCCGTAGTGCGCGGGAGGGCGGGCGGTCACGCCGTGCGGCGGACCGCCCGTCCCGCCAGGACATCCGTCCTGCGCCCGTCCTCCACGACGAACCGGCCGTCGATCAGGACGTGCGGGACACCCGTCGGCAGCGTGCGCGGCGCCGCGAACGTCGACCCCGCCGCGACCGTCGCCGGGTCGAAGAGGACCAGGTCGGCGCGGTACCCCTCACGGACCAGACCGCGGTCGGGCAGCCGCAGCCGGGCGGCCGGGCGGCCGGTCAGGTGGGCGACGCACTCCTCCAGTGAGAGGACGCCCAACTCCCTTACGTAGCGGCCGAGATAGTGCGGGAAGGTGCCGTACGCGCGCGGGTGCGGTTTGTCGCCCCGCAGGATGCCGTCGGAGCCGCCGGTGTGCACCCGGTGCCGCATGATCGCCCGGACGTTCTCCTCGTGGCCGACGTGCTGCAGGATCGTCGGGCCGAGCCGGTCCTCCACCAGCAGCCGCCGGGCGGTGGTCCAGGGGGCCTCGCCGCGCAGGTCGGCGGACTCCTGGACGGTGCGGCCGACGTACGAGCCGAGCTCCGGGTCGCTCACCCCCGAGATCTCGATCGTGTCCCACGCGATGGGCACGCCGTGGCAGCCGTCCGCGCCCACGACCTCCATGTGGTGCCGGACGCGCTCGGCCGTCGTGTCGTCCCGCAGCCGGGCGAGAACCGCCTCCGGTCCGCCCTCGCCCGCCCAACTCGGCAGCATCGCCACGAGAGTGGTGCAGCCGGGCGTGTACGGATACGTGTCGAGGGAGATGTCCGCGCCGTCCGCGAGCGCCTTGTCCAGCAGGGCGAGGAGTTCCGGCGCCTTCCCCTCGTTCACGCCGAAGTTCATGGTGGCGTGGGCGAGATGGAGCGGGCAGTCCGCCTCGCGGGCGAGGGTCACCATCTCCTCGTACGCCGCCAGGGCGCCCGCCCCGTACGAGCGGTGGTGCGGGCAGTAGTAGCCGCCGTACCGCGCCACCACCCGGCACAGTGCGGTGAGTTCGCCGTCGCGGGCGTACATCCCGGGGGTGTACGTCAGTCCGGAGGACATCCCCACCGCGCCCTCGCGCAGGCCGTCCGCCACCGACTGCCGCATCCGGTCCAGCTCCTGGGGGGTCGCCTCGCGGTCCTCCCAGCCGACGGCGAGCATGCGGACGGTGCCCTGGGGGACGAGGTAGGCCGCGTTCACCGCGATGCCCTCGCCGTCGAAGCCGTGGTCGAGCCGGTCCAGATACTCGCCCACGGAACGCCAGGTGAAGTCGATGTCGTCGCCGTGGCCGTTCCAGCCCGTGATCGTCCGCCGGACCTCGGCGAGCGTTCGGTCGTCGACCGGGGCGTACGACAGGCCGTCCTGGCCGATGACTTCGAGGGTGACGCCCTGGGCGGCCTTCGCGCTGTGGTCCGGGTCCCGCAGCAGCGCGAGGTCGCTGTGCGCGTGCATGTCGATGAAGCCGGGGGCCAGGACGAGACCCTCGGCGTCCAGCTCCCTTGTCCCGCGCGGCCGTTGGCAGCCGGCCGCCGCGGCCTCCTGGACGATCGCGACGATCCGGCCGCCCTTGACGGCCACGTCGGCGCGGTACGCGGGGGCACCGCTGCCGTCGGCGACGTCCACGTCCTGGATGACGAGATCGGCGTGGTCCATGGGGCGTCTCCCGCCTCTAGAAGAACGTGCGGATGTAGTCGACGACCGTGCCGTCCGACTCGACCAGCGGGATCAGCTTCCACTTGTCGAAGGACGTGCACGGATGGGACAGGCCCATGCCGACCCAGTCGCCGACCTCCAGATCCGCCCCCGGGGCCGTACGCAGCCACGCGTGCTGGTCGGAGAGCCCGCTGACCTCGATGCCGGTCGCGGGGCGCTCCGCGCCGTCCCGGCGCACCACCTGGGCGAACGGCAGGCCGAGGTCGTAGGCCGCGTCCCGCTTGCCCGCGTTGGTGAAGGCCTGCTCGGGAGAGGGCCGGGAGACGACCTGCGACCAGAGGCGGAACGCCGGGTGCAGGGCGCCCTCCTCCGGGACACGGGTGAAGGGGGTCAGCTTCCGGTAGTGGCCGTCGTCGTGCGAGACGTACGCACCCGAACGCAGCAACTTCAGGACAGGCAGCGAGAGTTCGGGGATCTCCGCGAAGACGTCGGCGACCGCGTCGAACCAGGCGCTGCCTCCCGCGCTGACGACGATCGTGTCCAGGCCCTTGAACCGTCCGGCGCCGTCGAAGGCCGCCGCGAGCGAGGTCAGCCGCCGCAGCCAGGCGTGCACCCGCTCGGGGTTCGCGTCCGGGACCTCGCCCTCGTAGCCCGCGACACCGGCCAGCCGGAGCGTCGCCGTCGCCGCCACCGCGTCCGCGACCGCCTCGCACTCCGCCTCCGTGCGCACTCCGGTACGGGCGCCCGCGCCCGCGGCGAGTTCGACGACGACGTCCACCGGGCGGGCGCACCCGCGCAGCGCGGCGTCCATCAACTCCACACCGCGCACGGAGTCGACGTAGCAGACGAACCGGAAGTCCGGGTCCGCGGCCAGCTCGGCGGCGATCCAGCGCAGGGCCGCCGGGTCGACGAGTTCGTTCGCGAGGAAGATCCGGTCGATGCCGAACTCCCGTGCCACCCGCACCTGGTGGGGGACCGCGAGGGTGATGCCCCAGGCGCCGTGCTCGATCTGCCGCCAGAACAGCCGTGGCGCCATGGACGTCTTGCCGTGCGGGGCGAAGGCGAGGCCGTGCCGGGTGGCGTACGTCTCCATGAGTTCGAGGTTGTGCGTCAGGCGCTCGGCGGAGAGGGCGAGGACGGGGGTGGTGAAGCCGTCCGTGAAGAGGTTGAGGCGCCGGCCGGCCAACTCGCCGACGCTCAGGCCGTCCACGTCCGGAGGCAGGCCCTTGAAACGGTGGTCGACGCGTTCCGCCGCGAGAGCGGCCAGCGGTGCGGCGGCGGTGTCGGCGCTCATGGGGCCTCCTTGATCTGTCTGCTGCGGTGCCGCGTTGCATGATGTGCAACGCTCATTGCGTATGTCGCTTACTGCTGTCTAACATCCCAGCCAACGCAGGGTCAACGGTGCCGTTCACCGCCGTCGGCCGCCAGAGCGAGGAGCCCCGACAACCGTGACCAGCAACGGACCCGCAGGTGCCGCGTCCCTCGACGCCGACGCCGACGCCGACGCCGACGCGGGTATCGGTATCGGTGCCGTCCCCGTCGACGTGGTGGCGCTCGGCGAGTCCATGGTCACCTTTCTGCCCAGCAGGCCCGGACGCCTCGCCGACGTGCCCTCGTTCGAGCGGGGCATCGGCGGCGCCGAGTCGAACGTGGCGTGCGTGCTCGCCCGCGCCGGTCACTCCGCCCGCTGGGTCGGCAGGGTCGGCGCCGACGGGTTCGGCGACCACCTGGTGGAGGCGATCACCGGGTACGGCGTCGACACCTCCGCCGTGCGCCGCGACCCCGACCGCCCGACCGGCGTCTACTTCCGCACCGCGGGCGACCGGGCCACCGACGCCCACGAAGTCGCCTACTACCGGGCCGGATCGGCCGCTTCCGCGATGACCGCGCACAACGTGGACCTGGCCGCCGCCCGGTCCGGCCGCGTGCTGCACCTGTCCGGCATCACCGCCGCCCTGTCCGAGGGCTGCCTGGCCCTGATGCGTGAACTGACCGCCCCGCGCCCCGGTCGCCCCCTCGTCTCCTTCGACGTCAACCACCGCCCCGGGCTGTGGCGCGACCCCGAAGGACCCCGCGTCCTGCTCGACCTCGCGCGCGGCGCCGACATCGTCTTCGTCGGGGCCGACGAGGCCGCCGAGGCCTGGGGGCTGCGCGGGGCGCGCGCGATCCGCGACGCGCTGCCCGAACCGGACGTCCTGGTCGTCAAGTACGGCAAGGGCGGAGCCGTCGCGTTCGACGACGACGTTCCCGAGAGGACCGAGGACGCCACCGGCACCGCCACCTTCGCCCGAGCCCTGCGGGTCGACGTCGTCGCGGCCGTCGGCGCCGGTGACGCCTTCGCCGCCGGGTTCCTCTCCGCCACCCTGCGCGGCCTTCCCGTCCGCGACCGGCTGCGCCACGGCCACCTGATGGCCGCCGCCGCCCTCACCATGCCCGGCGACCTCGCCGAGCCGCCCGCCCGGGGGCACGCCGACCGGCTGGCCGCTCTCGACGACCGTGCCTGGGAGACACTTCGTCTCGGCCCCGGCTGGACCGCAGCCGACGCACGGGCCGCCGAGGAGGTACGTACGCCATGAGCCAGACCGTCGACCGAGCGCTGAGCATCCTGCCGCTGCTCGCCGAGGGCCCCGCCGACCTCGGACAGGTCGCCGACCGCCTCGGCGTCCACAAGTCCACGGCGCTGCGCCTGCTGCGCACCCTGAACGAACACGGCCTGGTGTACCGCCAGTCCGACCAGCGCTACCGCCTCGGCGCCCGGCTCTTCGCCCTCGCCCAGGAGGCCGTCGAGAACCTCGACGTCCGCGAGATCGCCCACCCCCACCTCGTCCGCCTCAACGAGAACTGCGGGCACACCGTCCACCTCGCCGTGTACGAGGAGCACGAGGTGCTCTACATCGACAAGGTGGAGAGCCGCTACCCGGTGCGCATGTACTCGCGGATCGGCAAACCCGTCGCCATCACCGTCGCGGCGGTGGCCAAACTCCTCCTCGCCGACCTGCCCGAGACCGAGCGCCGCGCCGTCGCCGACAGGCTCGACTACCCCATGTACACGGCCCGTTCGACCCCCAACGCCCCCGCCTTCCTGAAGGAACTGGCGGCGGTACGCGAACAGGGCTGGGCCACCGACCTCGGCGGCCACGAGGAATCCATCAACTGCGTGGCCGCCCCCGTCCGAGGCGCCGACGGACGCGTCGCCGCCGCCATGTCGGTCTCCGCGCCCAACGTCGTCGTGACCGCCGAGGAACTGCTGACCCTGCTCCCGCTGGTACGCCGTACGGCGGACGCCATCAGCCGCGACTACTCCGGCAAAGCCCCCACGAAGGAAGACGCAAAGGAATGATCACCGCATGACCGACAAGATCGCCCTCACCCCCACGACCCACACCACCCCGCCCGCGAAGTTCTCGCACGGTGTGCGGAAGGGGAACATCCTCCAGGTCGCCGGCCAGGTCGGCTTCCTGCCCGCCGAGGAGGGCAGGCCCCCGACGCCCGCGGGACCGACCCTGCGCGAGCAGACGCTCCAGACCCTCGCCAACGTCAAGGCCATCCTCGAAGAGGGCGGCTCCGGCTGGGACGACGCGATGATGATCCGCGTCTACCTCACGGACACCGGCCACTTCGCCGAGATGAACGACATCTACAACCAGTACTTCGAGGAGCAGGGCCTCACCGCGCCTCCCGCCGCCCGCACGACGGTCTACGTCGGCCTGCCGGCCGGACTCCTCGTCGAGATCGACGTCCTCGCCGTTCTCGGCTGACGTCCTGCCTCCGGGCGTCCTCCTCAGGACCGGCGCCCGGCCGGTTCCCGCGCGACTCGGCACAGCTCCCGCGCAACTCCCGCACCGCGTACGACGTCACGGTGCGGCACCCGCAGAACCCGGGGTGCCGCACCGCGATCCGCCCTGCCCGAATGCTCCGTGGACCCACGAGAACGAGGCCCCCCTCCATGTCGTCGTATCCGCTCGCCGCCACTGCCCCGGCCCCGGAGACACCACCGCACACCGGTGGTCTCCTGCTCCTGATCGACGGCACGGCCGGACTGCTCACGGTCGCCGCCCTCGGCATAGCGCTCCTCCTGGTCCTGATCATCAAGGTCAGGCTCCAGCCGTTCGTCGCCCTGCTCGCCGTCTCCATAGCCGTCGGCCTCGCCGCCGGACTCTCGGTCACGGAGCTGTTCGGCACGGTCCAGCGGTCCACCGCGGTGTCGGTCGTCGAGACCGGCATGGGCGGCATCCTCGGCCATGTCGCGATCATCATCGGTCTCGGCACGATGCTCGGCGCGATCCTCGAAGTCAGCGGCGGCGCCGAGGTGTTGGCCTCCCGGCTGCTCACCCTCTTCGGAGAGAAGCGGGCCCCGCTCGCCATGGGCCTGACCGGCCTGATCTTCGGCATACCGGTCTTCTTCGACGTCGGCATCTTCGTCCTCGCGCCGCTCGTCTACGCCGCCGCCAAGCGGTCCGGCAAGTCGATCCTGCTCTACTGCCTGCCGCTGCTCGCCGGCCTGTCGATGACCCACGCCTTCCTGCCGCCGCACCCCGGTCCGGTCGCCGCGGCGGGCCTGCTGCACGTCCAGCTCGGCTGGGTCATCCTCATGGGCATCGTCTGCGGCATCCCCGCCGTGCTGGCCGCCTGGGTCTACGCCGCCTGGATCGGGAAGCGGATCTTCGTCCCCGTACCGCAGGACATGGTGGAGGCCGCGGCCGAGGCCAAGCGGGCCGTCATCGAGGAACAGCGGGGCACGGGCGCCCTCTCGACGAGCGGGGCCGAGGGCCCGCAGGACGTGGCGGACCCGGACGAGAAGCCCGTACCGCTCGGCACGGTCCTCGGCATCATCGGTACGCCCCTGGTGCTGATCCTCGCCGCCACCTTCTCCTCGATCGCCCTCGACCCCTCCACCCCGCGCTCGGTCATCGAGTTCTTCGGCAGCCCCTTCGTCGCCCTCACGATCGCGCTGCTCCTCGCCTACTACCTGCTCGGCATCCGGCGCGGCTGGTCCCGCAAGTCCCTGGAGACGGTGTCGACTTCGTCGCTGAAGCCGGTCGGCAACATCCTGCTGGTGGTCGGCGCGGGCGGTGTCTTCGGCGCCGTGCTGAAGGCGAGCGGAGTCGCCCAGGCACTCTCGGACACCTTCAACGACGTCGGCCTCCCGGTGATCGTGCTGGCCTATCTGATCTCCCTGGTCCTGCGGGTCGCCCAGGGCTCGGCGACGGTCGCGATCGTCACCACGGCCGGCATCGTCGCGCCGCTGCTCGTCGAGGGCCATCACTCGCAGGCCTTCGTCGCCCTGGTCATCATGGCGATCTCGGCGGGTTCCATCTTCGCCTCGCACGTCAACGACGGCGGCTTCTGGATGGTGGCCAAGTACTTCGGGATCAGCGAGCGCGACACCCTCAGGACCTGGACCGTCCTGGAATCGGTGCTGTCCGTGACGGGGTTCGCCGTGGCCGCCGTGGTCAGCGTCTTCGTCTAGGCGCCACCGGTGTTCTCGTACCGCCGCGGGCCTTCGTACCGCCGGGATGCCTCTGTTCGTGTAACAGAGGCATAGCTAAGTAGGGGCTGGCTGTGTCCGACACAGGATCTTCGACCATACTTCCCGCTGTGGAGCAGCGCATAGGTTCGAAGAGCCAGCCCCTGGACGCCGCCGCGGTGAACCCGGCGTACATCCCCGGGCTTACGTCACCCGTGCCGGCGGAGCCGAAGGACGCGGTCGAGGAGTCCGAGGAGGCAGCCGCCGAAGGCACCGTCTCCGGCGGGACGGTCTCCGACGACGCGGCGTCCGAGGAGGCGCCCGCCGCCGGGACCCCGAAGGAGTCCGTGTCCGAGGAGGAGACCGACTCCGGGACGGAACCGGAATCCGGGACCGTTCCGGAATCCGGCCCCGCCCCCGACGGCCCCGTCTTCGAGGCCTCCGACCGGCGTGCCTCGATCACGGCCGACCTCAGCGGCGTCCGGCTGCGCCTGGACGACCAGGAGGCGGAGTTCCGCTGGGACGAGATCAGCGCCGTCGAGACGGAGTCGCCGCGCTTCGGCAAGCGGTTCACCATCACGGTGCACACGCCGGAGCGCCGCTGGTATCCGATAGAGATCGAGGCGACGGCCCGGGCACGCTTCAAGGAGTGGGAGGAGCAGCTCGACGCCGTCCTGGACGCCTACTTCGAGGACGGTGAGGACGCCGAGGCCACGGAGGCCACCGACGTCACGGAGGCCACGGAGTCCGCCGAGGGCGCCGACGACGGCACGTCCGAGGCGTCGGACGCGGTGGAGACGGCGGAGGAGTCCGAGTCGGCCGACACGGCGGAGGCATCCGACGCGCCCGTCACGTCCGAGGCCGCCGAGAAGGCGGACCGGGACGAAGCCGGGAAGCCGGACGAGAAGAAGGCCGAACAGCCGTAAACGGTACGGGGATCCACGCGCCCGGTCACCAAGGGCGCGCGGATCCCCGCTCACCGGCCGGTGCGGCCGGTCCCTCACCCGCTAGGCGCAGTACTGGGCCGCCTTGCCGATGGACCGGTACATGCAGTCGGCGTTCTCCAGGAGTTGGAGCACCGCGTCCCGGTTGCGGGACGTCTCGCGCTCGATGACCTCGTCGGGCGGGTAGAAGCCGCCGCCGGAGCTGGACGTCGGATACATCTCGAAGGTGAAGTCGAAGATCTTCTGGGTGCCCCAGAGGTAGTCGTCGATCGAGCCGTCCGTGATGTACAGATCACTGGACTGCTCGGCCGTGTAGCCGTTGCTCGCGGCCATCTTCCGGCCGACGGCCTTGAAGGCGTTCGCGTCGTCCGCCGTCATCCCCGTCGCCGTGTCGGAGGTGGTGTACCCGAACGGCCACAGCACCAGCTCGCTGTAGGTGTGGAAGTCGATCCCGGCGGTGATCTGCTGCTTGCCGCCGACGACCCGGCCGCGCACGAAGTCGGCGACCACCTTCACCTCGGGCGCCGACTCGGCCGACGCGCCCCGGTAGGTCTCGGACGACGTGGAGCCCGAAGAGCCGCCGCAGCAGCCGAACTTGTAGTTCCAGTTGCGGTTCAGGTCCGTACCGACGTACGAGGAACCGGAGTTGGGCTGACGGTTCTTGCGCCACGAGCGGTAGGAGCCGCTCGCGATGTCGTACTCGCCGCCGTCCGGGTTGAGGTCCGGGACGATCCAGATCTCGCGGTTGTCCACCATGCTGGTGACGCGGGAGTCGCTGCCGTAGCCGGCCCCGAGTTCGCGCAGCAGATACAGGGCCATCTCCACCGTGAGGTGCTCGCGGGCGTGCTGGTGGAAGGTGAGCAGTACCTCGGGCTCGTTCTCGTCGGTCGCGACGTTGTCGCTGACCTTGATGGCGACGATGTCCCGGCCCTGGTAGGACTTGCCGATCACCTTCTTGCTCATGATGCCCGGGTAGGCCGCGAGCCGCTGGTCGATCTCCGCGTTCATCTCCGCGTAGTTGTGGTACTTCGAGTCCGCGGTCGGGAAGTCGAAGAGGCGGACGTCGCCGGCGGAGGCGGCACGGTCGGGCGCGGAGCCCAACAGCGAGACGTCGTAGCCCTGTCGGCGAAGGGTGGCGATCTGGTCCGCGCGGCCCGAGACGACGACGGTCTCCTCGTCGGACTCGTCCACGGTGACCCCGGACCGCTGGATCTCCGTACGGGACACGGGGGTCGAGCTCTGGTGGATCTCGTACTGCTTGACGTCGTCGGACGACGGGGCGAGGGCCTTGGCGCCGCTCGCCGTGGCGTCGGTTGCGGTCGCGGTGAGCGGAGCCGCGAGGGCGAGGGCCGCGAGGACGGCGAGGGCGGCGGTGCGCCGACCGCCTCGGCCCCTGCCGTCGGTACTGCCGCTGCCGCGGATGCGAAGTCGCATGAAGTCTCCTTGTTTCTCCGGGACTTCCGGGATCTCCGGAAGGTGGGGAGTGGAGCGGGGGGTGGGCTCATGGCGACGTGCCTGGTGCGGGTGTGGCGCTCATGGTGAAGGTCATGGCATGAGCAGGTCAAGAGACGACAAAGGGCCGGTGGCGTGAATCGGCCGTGGAAACGGCTCGGGCCCCGTCCGCCGCGACTGCGACGGACGGGGCCCGAGGGGGAGTGTCTGGAAGGGGGTGGCGAGGGAGTGCGGGCCGAACTACAGCGCGTGCACGTGCGGGCCCACCGCGTTCGACCAGGCGTTGCCGGCCGAGGCGTCCCAGTTGGTCGACCAGGTCATCGCGCCGCGCAGGCCCGGGTAGGCCTTGGAGGGCTTGAAGGAACCGCAGTTGGTGAGCTTGGTCAGGCAGTCGAGGGCGTTGTTCACGATCGTCGGGGAGACGTAGCCGCTGCCCGCGCCGCTGGTGGAGGCGGGGAGGCCGAGGCCGACCTGGGACGCGTCGAGACCGCCCTGGAGCTGGATGCAGGCGAGCGCGGTCAGGAAGTCGACCGAACCCTGCGAGTAGACCTTGCCGTCGCAGCCGAGCATCGAACCGCTGTTGTAGTACTGCATGTTGACGACGGTGAGGATGTCCTTGATGTTCAGGGCCGTCTGGAAGTACGAGTTCGACGTGGACTGCATGTCGATCGTCTGCGGGGCCATCGTGATGACCAGCGACGAGCCCGCCTTCGCGGACAGGGAGCGCAGCGCCTGCGACATGTAGGTCGCGTTGAGGCCGTTCTCCAGGTCGATGTCGACGCCGTCGAAGCCGTACGTCTGCATCAGGGAGTAGACGGAGTTGGCGAAGTTCGTGGCCGACGTCGAGTCGCTCACCGAGATCGTGCCGTTCTGGCCGCCGATCGAGATGACGACCTTCTTGCCCGCGGCCTGCTTGGCCTTGATGTCGGCCTTGAACTGGTCGACCGTGTAGCCGCCGAGCCCGGCGGAGTCGAGCGTGAAGCTCACCGCGCCCGGCGTGCTGGTGGCGTCGGCGAAGGCGACGGCGATGATGTCGTACTGGGACTGCACGGCGGAGATCTTCTGGACGGTCGCGCCGTTGTTGAAGTTCTGCCAGTAGCCCGTCACGGCGTGCGCGGGCACGGTTCCGCCGCCCCCGCCGCCCGAGGTGGCGGCCGTCGTGCCGGTGACCGCCGACGACTTCGCCGACTCACCCGCCGAGTTGGTCGCCGTGACCTGGAAGGAGTACGCGGTGGAGGCGGTGAGCCCCGAGACGGTCGCGGAGGAGCCGGTCACCGCCTGGACCTTGGAGCCGCCCTGGTAGACGTTGTAGCCGGTCGCGCCCGACACCGCGTTCCAGGCCAGCGAGACCGACGAGGAGGTCGTGCCGGACACGGCGAGACCCGCCGGGGTGGCGGGGACCGTCGGGGCCGGGTCGCCGCCACCGCCGCCGTCGGGGCCGAACACCGAGACGTCGTCCGCGAAGTAGGCGGGCTGTCCGTACCAGCCGTGCGTCCAGACCGTCACCGACGTCGTCGAGGCGCCTGTGGTGAAGGTGTTCGTGAGCTGCGTCCAGGTGGTGTTGGGCGTCCAGGTCGACACGTCCGTCGTCCCCGTGCCGCTCACCCCGAGGTAGGTGTAGGAGCCCTGCACCCAGGCGCTCAGCGTGTACGTCGAGTTGGGCTTGACGGCGACGGACTGGGAGCACTGGGCGTAGTCCTGCCCCGCGGGCGTGGCCTTCAGGGCGGCCGAGCCGCTGTGCACCGGTGAGGAGACCGTGGTGCCACTGCCCGCCGAACAGGTCCAGTTGCTCAGGCCGGACTCGAAGCCGCCGTTCTTGGCGTTGTTGATGTCGGCGGCCTGGGCCTGGCCGGCCAGACCGGTGAGGGAGAGGACGGACGCGGTGACGGCGGCGGCCAGGGCTCCCGCCCATCTCCGTCCGGGCATACGGGTGACGCGGTCCACTGGGTCCTCCAGGGAGAGGTGGGGGAGGGGAGGGGGAACGGAACGGTGGCCACCGCCGGTGGATACAAGTTGGTCCAGACCAATCCGGTTGTCAAGACCTGTGGAGTTTTCAACGCCCTTGCAAGGAGCCTCAGTTGTTCGAACCCGGCTTACTCTCCGTTGATCACGCCCGCACCTTCGGTGAGATGATCTCGGAGATTCGGTGTTGAGCGGGCCATGCCGTGGATATGGTGCTGATGCAAGAGGACGTCACAGTGACGATCTGCGGCCGTATGTGGTCGTCCGTGATGCTCCATGGCGATAAAAGGGGCGATCTGAGGCGGTGGTTGACCACCCCGCCCCAGCGAACGGGGTGTGTGCAGCGTGCCGACCGCGATAGCCGTCACCAGTCCCGATCTGGTGCTCCCACCGCACGACCGGCAGACCCCGCCGGCGGTCGTCCAGCCGCTCGGCACCCTGGAGAGCTCCCTCACCGGGATGCACGCGCTCATCGAACAGCACGGGTACGTCATCTCCCTCTACCCGTCCTCCGCCGAGGGCGCCGTCACCCAGCGGCTGCACACCGTCCGCTCCGTCCTGGAGAGCGACCGCATCGCGCTGCTCGGCATCGACCTGCCACCGCTCGGAATCGCCCTGCTGGCACAGCAGTTGCGCCAGCTGTCCGTCTGCGACTTCAGCCCCGGCGTGCTCGCCTCGGCCGCCCGGCTGCTCGCCCACTACATCTACGCCGGCGCCCTGCTCGGCTCGGTCGCCAAGCTCGACCGGGTCCCGGTCTCCCTCAAGTCGCACGCCAAGTCATGGGTGCCGGGCGCCCAGTTCGCCGTACTCGCCAATCCGCGGCCCGAGTTGATCAGGGTCGGCCAGGACACCCTGCCCGGACCGGAGTTCGGCACCCGGCTGCTCTCGGCCGCGGGCCAGCCCCCCTCCGACTGGGTGACCACGACGCTGGCGCCCGCCTGGCAGGTCCAGGGCGTCGCGACCGTCCCGCTGCCCGAGGAATCGGTGCGCTGGTGGGGCACGTCACGGATGGTCGAATTCGCCGCCGGACTGTACGACGTCTCCGTGCTCTACCAGCTCGTCTCGTCCGTCCGGCGGGAGGAGTGCCACTGGTGCGGCCTCGAACTCATCGGTGACCGCTGCGGGTTCTGCGCCGCACCGCTGCCACCGCCTTCCGCGCAGGAGCTTCCGGCCGCCGTAGTCCGGGCAGTTTCTTCGGTACACGCTCTGCCCCGAGGTGCCACATAGGCCCCCTCGGTCACATCTGAACAGCACCAGGCACGACCGCTCGGCCCCGCCGTCCCCGTACACCGAGGTTGTCCGGAACATGCTGCACCACCCCGGGGACCACCCCTGGTCCCCGGCAGGAACGACAGCTCGGTCCACTCCCCGGTACCGCCCCACGAGGTGAGATTCAGTGAACTCGCGCCAGCGCCGCGGCGTCATCCTGCTGGTCCTCTCGGTCCTGTGCGCCCTCGGCGCCTTCGCCGGAGTCCTCTCGGTGGTCCGCGACGTGAACTCCAAGGTCGGCCCGGAGGTCACGGCGTACCGCCTGAAGAACGACATCGCGCCCTACAAGGAGCTGTCGGCCGACCAGTTCGAGAAGATCTCGATGCCCGAGCGGTGGCTGTCGTCCACCGCCGTCACCGACCTCTCCCGGATCCGCGGCAAGATCGCGGTCACCAAGCTGGAGAAGGGCTCCCTGCTGCAGGCCGACATGATCGTGGACAAGCCGCAACTGGCCGCGGGACAGCAGGAGATCGCCATCATGATCGACGCGGCGACCGGTGTCGCGGGCAAGATCGACCCCGGTTCCCGGGTCAACATCTACGCCACCTTCAAGGCCGCGAACGACAAGGGCAGGGACCAGTCCAAGGTGATCGTCGCGAACGCCCGCGTCATCGACGTCGGCAAGCTCACCGCCCTCGACCCCGACCAGTCCAGCGCCGACCGGCGCAGCAGCGCCGCCCAGGCCGTGCCCATCACCTTCGCGCTCGACACCGCAGACGCCCAACGCGTCGCGTACGCCGAGTCGTTCGCCCAGCACGTCCGGCTCGCCCTGGTCGCGGGCGGCTCCGCGACGATCGTGGCGCCCGGCGACCGTACGTACACCCTCGACGAGGACAAGTAGGAGGCCGCGCATGAGGTCCATGCCCACGGGGCGGTGCGAAGGGCCGCGTACGAGGCCGACGCGCACGGGTCCGGACCGACGGCCGGCGGCGGCGCCGCACCGGACGCGCACCGGCCGGGGCCGAGCCCCCGCCGCGCCGCGCACCGCCGGGGTGCGGGAACGGTCGCCCGGACGGCCCAGGGCGCGACAGGCCCTCGGGGCAGCGGAGCGAGGCCCCTGGCCCGGACCGGCGGGCGGGTCCCCCGCCCCCCGGTCCGGGGTTCGGTACGTCGGTGAGGGGCTTCGGCGATGACCATTCGTATCCTTCCCGCCGTCGGGGACATCGACTCGGCCCGCGCGCTCACCACCCTGCTCAGCCAGCTCGCCGACACCGAACCCGCCCCGCCCGTACCCGACTCGACGGCCCTCCTCGACACCCTCGCGCGCCTCGCGGCGGAGTCCCTCGACGAGCTCCCCGAGGTCGTCCTGGTCCATGAACGCATAGGCCCCGTACCGGCGTTGGACCTCATCCGAGACCTGGTCATGCGCTTCCCCGCGGTCGGCGTCGTGCTCATCACCGCCGACACCGGCAACGGCGTCCTGACCGCGGCCATGGACTCCGGGGCCCGCGGCATCATCGGCCTGCCCCTCGGCTACGACGCCCTCGCCGAACGGGTCCAGGCCGCCGCCGCCTGGTCCGCCGGCATGCGCCGCCACCTGCACAGCGGCGCGCCCGAGCTGTACGCGGGCCCCGGCGGCACCGTCATCACGGTGACCGGCGCGAAGGGCGGCGTCGGCGCGACCGTCACCGCGGTCCAACTCGCCCTCGCAGCGAGGGCGTCAGGGCATAACGTGGCGCTGCTCGACCTGGACCTCCAGTCCGGGGACGTGGCCTCGTACCTCGACGTGCAGTTCCGCCGGTCGGTGGCCGACCTGGCCGCCATCACCGACATCAACCCGCGCGTCCTCCAGGACGCCGTCTACACCCACGACAGCGGCATCGCGCTGCTCCTGGCCCCCGCCGAGGGAGAACGGGGCGAGGAGGTCACCGACCGGGTGGCCCGCCAGGTCCTCGGCGCGCTGCGCTCCCGCCACGACGTGGTGGTCGTCGACTGCGGCTCCCAGATGAACTCGGCCACGGCGGCAGCCGTCGAGATGGCCGACCAGGCCCTGCTCCTCGTCACCCCCGACGTCATCGCCGTACGAGCCGCCAAACGCATGGTCCGGATGTGGGACCGCCTCCAGATCCGCAAGGCGGAGGAGACCACCACGGTCGTCAACCGCTTCGCCCGCGGTTCGGAGATCCAGCCGTCCCTCGTCGAACGCGTCACCGGCACCAAGGTCGCCCGCTCGGCGGTCCCCGCCGCCTTCAAGGAACTCCAGTCGGTCGTCGACGCGGGGCGGCTGCAGGACCTGGACGCCCGCTCGACCGTCAAGCAGGCGTTGTGGGCCCTGGCCGCCGAACTGGGGCTCGTGGTCCCCCAGGAAGGCGGGGGCGGCGGCAGGCGCCGCAAGGCGTCCGCTTCGGACCGGGGCGCGCTCTCGCTGCGGCGCCGGGGCGGCGACCGGGGAGCGGTCACCCTCGAATTCGCCGGGATGTTCCCGCTGTTGCTCGTCGTCATGACGATCCTGTGGCAGTGCGTGCTGTACGGATACTCGTACTCGCTGGCCGGGAACGCGGCGGACGAGGCGGCGCGGGCCGCCACCGCGGCGTACGCGGTGAACGGCGACGTCGCCGGCGCGTGCGCGACGGCGGGGACCAGGAACCTGCCGGGCTCCTGGAAGGACGCGGGCATCGCCTGCGGCCCGGCGGGCCCGGTCATGAAGGCCACCGTCGAGGTCGACGTCCCGCTGTTCTTCCCCGGCTTCGACGCGGGCTTCCACGTACGGGGCACGGCGGGCGCGGCACTGGAGGGTGACGCCGGATGAAGACACACCCCTGGCGCGGGCTCCGCGCCTCGCACGGGATCCGCCGACCCGAACGGCCCGGCGCCGCCGACGGGTTACGCACCACGACCGGGATCCGCCCGGCGGGCGGGTTCCGCGTCGCGCGGCGGCTCCGGGACGACCGGGGCGTATCCATCCTGGAGTTCGTCGGATTCCTGCCCATCCTGCTGCTCATCGGGATGGCGGCCATCCAGCTCGGACTCATCGGGTACGGCGTCAACCAGGCCGGTTCCGGCGCGCGGGCCGCCGCCCGGGTCGCCTCGCAGGGCGGCGACGGCGGGGCGGCGGGACAGGCCGCCGTGAGCGGCTGGCTGGACCCGAGGGTCGATCCGGCCCCGGGCCCCGACACGACCACCGCCACGGTCACGGTCCAAGTCCCCGGTGTCATCCCCCTCTTCGGCCCCTACACCGTCACCCGCAGCGCCACCATGCCCACCGACGACTGACCGAAAGGAGCCGACGCCATGAGCCTGCGTTCCCGTATCGCCGCCCCCGACGAGGGGGGACCCGCCCGCGAGGACGGACACCTCGTCGCCGTCTACCGGGCCAAACTCCTCGAAGAGATCGACCTCGCGGAGATGTCCAGCCTGGCGGCGGCCGAACGCCGGGTCCGCCTCGAACGCGTCCTCGGCCACATCATCAGCCGCGAGGGCCCGGTCCTCTCCACCGCCGAACGCTCCCAGCTGATCCGCCGGGTGGTCGACGAGGCCCTCGGTCTCGGCGTCCTCGAACCGCTCCTCGCCGACGCCTCGATCACCGAGATCATGGTCAACGGCCCGGACTCGATCTTCGTCGAGCGAGCCGGCCGCGTCGAACAGCTCCCGCTGCGCTTCGCGTCCAACGAGCAGCTCATGCAGACCATCGAGCGCATCGTCTCGACGGTCAACCGCCGCGTCGACGAGTCCAACCCGATGGTCGACGCCCGCCTGCCCACCGGCGAGCGAGTCAACGTCATCATCCCGCCGCTCGCCCTGACCGGCCCCACCCTCACCATCCGCCGCTTCCCCCGCGCGTACACGCTCCCGGAGCTGATCGGCCTCGGCTCCCTCGACGAGCAGACGCTCATGCTGCTCGCCGCCTTCGTCAGGGCGCGTTTCAACGTCATCGTCAGCGGCGGCACCGGCAGCGGCAAGACCACCCTGCTGAACGCGCTCTCCGGCCTCATCCCGTCCCACGAGCGCATCATCACCATCGAGGACTCGGCCGAACTCCAGCTCCAGCAGGAACACGTCATCCGCCTGGAGTCCCGGCCGCCGAACGTCGAGGGCAAGGGCCAGATCACCATCCGCGACCTGGTCCGCAACTCCCTGCGCATGCGGCCCGACCGCATCATCGTCGGAGAGGTCCGCGGCGGCGAGACCCTCGACATGCTCCAGGCCATGTCGACCGGTCACGACGGCTCGCTCGCCACCGTCCACGCGAACTCCGCCGAGGACGCACTCATGCGGCTCCAGACCCTCGGCTCGATGTCCGAGGTGCAGATCCCCTTCGAGGCGCTCAAGGACCAGATCAACTCCGCCGTCGACGTCGTCGTCCAGCTCTCCCGGCACGCCGACGGCTCCCGCAAGGTGACAGAGGTGGCGCTGCTCGTCTCGCACGGCCGCGAGCAGTTCCGGATCGCCCCCGTCACCCGTTTCGTGCCCCGCCCGGTCGGCCCGGACCGCGTCGTCCGGGGCCACTTCGAGCACCTCCCGCTCCCCCGCTCGATCGCGGAGAAGCTGTACGTCGCCAACGAACCGCTGCCGCCCGCCTTCGGGGTCGCCGAGGCCATCGACGTCCTGGGCAATACGAGACAGGCCATCGGTTGACACCCCCCGCCCCCGACCCGCGCACCGTGGAGTCCCCGGCCCCCGACCGCCCCACGGCGGTGCTTGCGGCCCCGGAGCCCGCCTCCTCCGAGTCCCCCACCTACGAAGGGAGGCAGCCGTGAACGATCCCGTACTCCTCGCCCTCGGAGGGACGCTCCTCGGCGGCGCCCTCGCCGTCGCCGGCGTCCACTCCTACGCCTCGGGCCGCGCCCAGCGGCGGGACCTCGTCGACCGCCTCTCCGGTGGCGGCTCCCCGCACTCGGCGGGCCACCGGGTCCGCCGCTTCGCGGGCGTCGACCGCCGGCTGCGCCGCACCCGCCTCGGCCGAACGATCCACCTGCGGCTGACGGCCACCGGACTCGACCTCACCGCGGGGGAGTTCTTCACCTACGTCGCGGTCGTGGTCGTCGCGCTGTGGCTGATCGCCGCCGCGACACTCGCCCCGTTCTTCGGTCCGATCGCCGCCGTCCTCGGTGTGTGGAGCGCGGCCGTCTTCCTCAACTGGCAGCGCCAGAAGCGTATCGAGGCATTCATCAGCCAACTCCCCGACGTGGCACGCCTGCTGGCGAACGCGACGGCGGCCGGCCTCGCCCTGCGCACCGCGCTCGCCATGGCGGCGGAGGAGCTGGAGGCCCCCGCGGGCGAGGAACTCGCGCATGTGGCGGACCAGTTGATGCTGGGCCGCAGCATCGACGACGCCCTGGGTGAACTCTCCGAGCGGCTGCCCTCCCGGGAGCTGATCGTCCTCGTCACCACCCTGGTCCTCGCCAACAAGGCGGGCGGCTCGGTGGTCAGCTCGCTGCGCAACCTCACCCAGACCCTGGAGGACAGGAAGGAGACCCGCCGCGAGGTCCGCACGATGCTCTCCGAGGTCAACGCGACCGCCTTCACGGTCCCCTTCCTCGGTATCGGCTCCCTGGTCCTGATCAACTCCTCGAACGACGGAGCCCTCGCCCGCGTCACCGGCTCCCCGCTCGGCCAGGGCCTGGTGCTGCTCGCCCTCGGCCTCTACACCGTGGGCTTCTTCGTCATCCGCCGGCTCGGCAAGATCGAAGTGTGAGGGAGGGATCACGTTGCTGCCGCTGCTGCTCGCCGTCCTCATGGGCGCGGCCGTCGCGGGCGTCCTCCTGGGCGTCCGGATGATCCGCGCCGACGTCAAACTCCCCAGCGACCTCCAGCTCGCCCTGGAGGTCGGCGGTACCCGCGTCTCCGTGACGGACTCGGCCGTCGACCGCCTCGGCATGCGCTTCGCGCCGACCGTCCTGCGCCTGATGGGCCCCCGGCGCGTGGACGCCAAACGCCGCCGCATCGACATGGCCGGCAACCCCGGAGGTCTGACCCTGAACCGCTACGCGGCCCGCCGCGCGGTCTACGGCGTCTTCGGGGTCGTCCTCGGCCTGGTCTTCCTCTCCAACGGCCAGCTCCTCTTCGCCGTGCTCACCCTGGCCTTCGGCCTGGTCGCCGCGGACGCCCTCATCTGGCAGGCCGTCCGCGAACGCAAGGAGGTCATCGACCGCACCCTGCCCGACTTCCTCGACGTCCTCGCGGTCGTCGTCTCCGCGGGCCTCGGCTTCCGCCAGGCGCTGGACCGGGTCGCGGAGAAGTACGAGGGGCCCTGGGCGGACGAACTGCGCATCACCCTGCGCCAGATGGACATGGGCGTCAGCCGCCGCCAGGCCTTCGACGAGCTCCGCAGACGCAACTCCTCCGAGCAGGTGGCCCAGTTCGTCTCGGCCCTCCAGCAGGGCGAGGAACTCGGCTCCCCGATCGCCGAGACCCTCATCCAGCTCGCCACGGACATGCGCCGCACCGACGCCCAGAACGCCCGCCGCCGCGCCGCCAAGACCATCCCCAAGGCCACGATGGTCACCCTCGTCTTCATGCTCCCGGCGACGATGATCCTCATCGCCACGGGCATGTTCCTGGGCTCGGGGACGAACTTCGGCTCGATCCTGGGGCGCTGATGAACGGCTTCCCGAACAGCCGAGGTCACACGGACCGCGAGAGCCGACGGTGGTCCTGGCCCTCGCCGTCCTCGCGCCGCCGCGAGCGGGGTACCGGCTACCTCGCGGACGACGCCCCCGCCCCCGGCGGCATCCGTCTCCAGCTCAACGCCCTCCAGGCCCTGTGCCGCCAGGCCTTCGCCGTCCGCCTCGCGGCCATCGTCGTCGGCGCTCCCTTCGCGATGACGAACGCCACGGACGGCCTCACCCGCTACGCCGTCCTCGCCGCGGCCGTCCTCGGCGTCATGGGCTCCTACGCCATGCTCCGGGACTGGGACCGCTTCGGCCCCCGCCTCCTCGCCCACCCGACCCTGATGGGCCTGGACCTCACCTTCGGCGCGGTCCTGCTCCTGACCGCGTCCCCGGCCTCCCCGCTTGCCTACGCCACGGTCTGCACCCCACTCCTGTCGGGCCTGCTGTACGGCTGGCGCGGCGCGGGCGTGTTCACCGGCTTCCAGCTCGTCGTCCTGCTCACGGTGCTCAGGGCCTGGGAACACCGGCCCGGCGCGGGTGCCAACACCCTGCTCATCGCGGGCTTCTGCGTCGGCGCCGGGATCATCGGCGTCACCCTGCGCAATCTGATGTTCCGCTTCGGCACGGCCAGCCAGGCCCTGTCCGAGGCGACCAGCAGGCTCGCCGTCGCGGAGGCGGTGGAGTCCGAACGGGCGCGCCTGGCACGCGAGATGCACGATTCGGTGGCCAAGACACTGCACGGCCTCGCGCTGGCGGCGGAGGCACTGGCCGCCTCCGCGGACGCCGCGGACCCGCAGGCGCTCAAGCGCCAGGCGACGGTCGTGGCCGACGCCGCACGGCTCGCCGCCGCGGAGTCGCGCACCCTCCTGTCGGACCTGCGCCGGCACACCGACCTGACCGGCCCGGACACCGACCTCCTGCCCGAACTCCGTTCCATGCTGGCGGAGTTCAGGGCCCGTACCCGCCTCGCCGCGGCCGTACGGCACCGGGGCGCGGACCCGGTCCTTCCCAGCACCGCCGCTCACCACGTCCTGGCGATCGTGTCCGAGGCCCTGGAGAACGCCCACCGCCACGCGGGCGCGAGCACACTGGTCGTCGAACTCGACGTATCGGTCCACGAGTTCGCGCTGCGCGTGCGCGACGACGGGGCCGGACCGCCGATCGACGTGACCCCCGCGGCGCTCGCCGCCTGGACGAGATCCGGCCATTTCGGCCTGCTCGGCATGACGGAACGAGCCGCCTGCGTCGGCGGTCTGATCACGCTGGACCGATCCCCGCAGGGAGGCACCGAGGTCCGGCTGATTCTCCCGCTCCCGTCGGCCGCCCTTCCCTCTCCCCCCACTCTCCAAGAGGAGGCCGCACATGCCTGAACAGGCACTTTCCGGCCCGCCCCTGCGTGTCCTGGTGGCCGACGACAACCCGGTCGTACGGGCCGGGCTGTCCGCGCTGCTGGACGCGCACCCCGACATCGCGGTCGTCGCGGCGGCCCGGGACGGCGCGGAGGCGCTGGACTGCGCCGCCCGCCTCGCCCCGGACGTGGTCCTGCTCGACGTGCGCATGCCCGGCACGGACGGCCTCACCGCCCTGCCCGGACTGTGCCGGATCGCCCCGGTCATGATGCTGACGTACAGCCGCGAACCCGAGGTCGTGGCGGAAGCGCTGCGCAAGGGCGCGTCCGGCTATCTCGTCCATGGCGAGTTCACGGCGGCCGAACTCATCGCCGCCGTACGGGATGTGCGCCACGTACGTCCGACTGTCCCGGATTCACTCGGACTTTCCTACCAACCGGCCGCATCTTCTTCGCGACTGCAATCAACTGTGGGACAGTCGTCGGAGGGTCGGCCCCTGCCGGCGACGGGACTTCACCGTCATGCCGTCCATCAGCCCGACTTCGGCCTGAGTTCAAGGGAGGTGGAGGTGATGGACCTCATCGCGGCCGGCATGAACAACCGCCAGATCGCCGCCACCTGCTTCATCGCCGAGAAGACCGTCAAGAACCACATCAATCGCATCTTCGCGAAGCTGCACAGTTCCTCACGAAGCGAAGCGATCGCCCACTGGCTCGGCACCGCCCACGAAGGGTGGGGCCGATGACTCCCCGGCCGGGAAGTTGGGCCCCTGGGCCCACCCGGAGTAGGCGGCTTCTCACGTACGGTGCTCGGGTCGTTAGTGGCGTCGGGTGGGAGGGCAGTCCTGATGAACAGGTTCACCATGTGGACACGAACGGTGATCTCCCGGACGCGAGGCACGAACCGGGACGCGGGAGCGGGGTTCGTGGAGTACGCGGGGTTGATGATCCTCATTGCGGGGATCTTCACCATGATCCACGGGTTGGGGCTGGACGGCGTGATCTCGGGAGCGATCATGACTGCGGTCAGCAACGTCACCGGTGGCTGACCGACCCACGTTCGCGTGGTGACCGAGGGCAGACCCTCCCCATCTACATCTGGCTGACGGGGATCCTGCTCTTCGCCGCGTTCGCCTTCTTCGCCTTCGCCCAAGCAGCGTCCGCCCGCAATGGAGCTCAATCCGCGGCGGACGCTTCGGCGTTGGCGGCGGCCCAGAACGCCCGGGACGAACTCATGGACCGCCTGGCAGGCGCCGTCGGCGTGGACGACAACTGGTTGGGCTGGCTGGACGGCGATCAGAAGGCGGACGGGGCCGGAGTGGACGCCGCAGCCCAGCAACTGGCCGCCGCGAACGACTCCAGCCTTCAAGGTGTTCAGTTCGTCGTGAGGAACGGCTATCCCGGGTACGAGGCCGACATCCTCACGAACTACACCGTCGGTCACTCCATCATCCCGGGCACCGAGGGCAGACACGCGACGGCCCACGCGGTCGCCGTGATTCAGCCGCGCTGCGATTTCGATCCGGCGGCGGACCCCAAGAAGCCCGTCGAACTCGACTGCGGCGGGGAGATCGTGGACATCGACCCCGGAGACTTCAACCCGGACGACCTACCGGACGCGTCGGTGCTGTTCTCCGTGCACCTGGCCGAGTGAGAGGAAGCCGTACCGATGGACTTTCGGCACACGAGGAAGGGCCGTACGGCGCTGAGCGCGGTGGCGATCACGGCTGGGCTCCTCCTCACGGTGGCCGGCTGCGGTGGGGGAGGTGACGGGACGTCCGACAAAGGGGCCTCGTCCCCGTCGGCTCCCGCCAGGAGCAGCGGCGGCGGCGGCAGGACGCAATCCCAGACGCCCGAGGCCGACGCGGTGCTCGCCGAGGTCAAGGGCGAGAACGGCCTGGTGCTCACCGTCACTTCCGCCAAGCGGGAGGACGGCGGGTTCGTCACCGTCGAGGGATCGGTCACCAATGACACGGACGCGCTCTGGGTCGCGGCCGACTGGCGCGGCGACGAGAAGGAACTGGCGAGGAACGGCGGATCCATCGCCGGCGCCAGCCTGATCGACCAGAAGGGCAAGAAGAAGTACCTCATCCTCCGGGACACCTCGGGACGCTGCCTGTGCACGCAGTTCACTGGTGGTGTCCGCCAGGGGGCCACCACCCAGTGGTTCGCCCAGTTCCCCGCACCGCCCGCCGACACCACAGCCGTCGACTTCCAGGTCGGCTCCATGCCGCCCGCCTCCATCGAGATCTCCGAGGGCTGAGCCATGGCCCTCCCGCCCCGCGGCACCGCGACGACGTTCACGGCCCTGGCCGTACTGCTCATCCTCGGGCTCCCCGGTCCCGCGTACGCCGACGACGGTGACCCCAGCGCCCCACCCGGCAGCGTCACCACCTCGCCGCCCCCCGAAGTCGACGCCAACAGCCCGGGGCTCAAGCTCGCCGACGGTGCGACGCTGGCGCCCGCCAAGGTGCTGGACATCAAGTCGGTCGTGGAGGACCTCGGGGGCGAGGAGCGGCGGGAGGACACCAACTCGGATGTCACGTTCGCGCTCCAGGCGGAGGTCCTCTTCCCCAAGGACAGCTCGAAACTGAACCCGGACTCCCAGTCCCGTATCCAGGCGATCGCGGACGAGATCAAGGCCCAGCACGCGACCACCGTCCGCGTCTTCGGATTCACCGACAACCTCGGCTCGTACGCGCACGGTCTGACCCTCTCCAAGAAGCGCGCGGAGCAGGTGCACGACCGGCTGGCCGCCGCGCTCGGCTCCTCGGAGGCGGACATCACCTTCGAGGTGCGCGGCTACAGCGAGGACTACCCGATCGCCGACAACACCTCCGAGCAGGGCCGCCGCAAGAACCGCCGGGTGGAGGTGACCTTCCCGAGGGGCCCGGCCGACGGGAACAACGCCTGACACTCGCGCCACGCGAAGCGGTTGTCCGCACACGGAGGCCTGGGTAGGAAGACGGCATGACGTCACTCGGTGTTGTCTTCCGGCCCCAACTGCCCCCCGAGCGGCTGCGCGCGCTGGCGCGCGTGGCGGAGGAGGCGGGTCTTGAGGAGCTGTGGCTGTGGGAGGACTGCTTCCTCGAAGGGGGCATCTCGGCCGCCGCGGCCGCACTCGCCTGGACCGAGCGCCTGCGGGTGGGAGTGGGGCTGCTGCCCGTCCCGCTGCGGAACGTCGCCGTCACGGCGATGGAGGCGGCCACGCTGCACCGGCTGTTCCCCGGGCGGGCCGTCCTCGCGGTCGGCCACGGAGTGCAGGACTGGATGGGACAGGTCGGGGCGCGGGCCGAGTCGCCCGTGACGTTGCTGCGCGAGCACCTCGACGCGCTGCGCGCCCTGTTGCGGGGCGAGCGCGTGACCACCGCCGGGCGGTACGTGAAGCTCGACGGTGTCGCTCTCGACTGGCCGCCCGCCGAGACGCCCGAGGTGCTCACCGGCGCCACCGGCCCCCGTACGCTGCGCCTCGCGGGTGAGGCCGCCGACGGGACCGTCCTCACCGCCTCGACCGGTGTGGACGGGGTGCGGCGGGCCCGTCGGCTGATCGACGAGGGACGGCGGGCCGCCGGACGGACCGCCGGACACCACCGGGTGGTGGTCTATCTGCACACCGCCACCGGGACGGACGCCGCCGCCCGGCTGCGCGCCGAGATCGAGGCCAACGGCGAGGACCCCGTCCCGGGACACGGTGTCGCGGGCGACGCGGACACCGTCGCCAGGGCCGTCCGGCGTTTTGTGGACGCGGGCGCCGACACGGTGGTCCTCCAGCCCACCGCCGACGAGCCGGACCCCGAGGGGTTCGTCCGCTTCGCGGCGGAGCGGGTGCGCCCACTGCTCCGCTGAACAAGAACGGCCGAGGATCACCCGCTGGGGCCGATTGACCGAAAACAACCCTTTGAGGGGCGCTCGGCGTGAGATGTCCGTCCGGATGACGGACGGGCGCCCGACGGCGCCGCCTCGCCGTGCGCGGCGGATCTGCACGGGTTTTCCACATCGTTATCGAGCGTGTCTCGTCACCAATGTTTGGCTCACGTAAGTTCAGACCAAGGTAATTCGCGTGAGCAAAGCTGCGCGTGTGGCACCGCGCAGAGGAGGGGGCTGCGCGGTGCTGCCTTACCCGGTGACGTGCCGTCAGCCGTCCTGGACCGTGATCAGCGCCCCGCGCCGCACACCCCATCGCTCCATCGCCCCGGCCTCCGCCTCCAGGACCCGCCGGGCCCTCGGCCGCGGCAGTCCCAGCCGGCCCGGACGCATCGTGCGCACCGCCAGGACCCGCGACGACCGGTCGAGATAGGCGACGTCGATCGCGAACCGCATCCCCAGTGTGTGCACCGAGTTCGCCGGCGCCAGCAGGAGCGCGCCCTCGATCCCCGGACGTCCGAGCAGTCCGCGGCGCCGGGCGCGCGCCGTCGCGGCGACTTCCAGGGGTACGGGTCCGGCCGCACCCTCCGTCGTGTCCGTCGTGAACGTGGCCATGGGTGCGAAGTTAGCGGGCGGAGTCAAGTGGTGGCACGCCACGCGCATCACCCGCCCGGAGTACCTGGGGGCAACTCGACGCCATGTGGCAAAAGCGGGCGCAGACCCATTGGATCTCCACCAATCCTCCGCGATTCCCTTTGAATTAGCTGTGATTCGGCCATGATCACACCCGGAATCGATGGTTCCACGCTCATCTCGGCGTCGCCGGACGACTCCGGAGAGTAGTTGTGGCACGCGGATGCACGCAGCATCACTTACGAAGGGTTATGGTGGAAACCCCCCCTCGGGCCGGTCCGTCTCCCCCCCACGGACCGGCCCGTTTTTTGTGCCCGCGACGGCCCGCCCGGCGGGCGCCCCCGTGCGCCCCCTGGTCGGGCCGCCTCGTGCGGCGGGGAGATTCCGGTGACTCAGTGCCGTTGGGCCCAGATGTTCGTGCCCTGTGTCGACACGGCGAAGGTGTCGATCTCCTTCAGCTCCTCGTCCGTGAGCTTCGGGGCCGTCAGCGCCGCCACGTTCTCCTCCAGCTGCCGAACGCTGGACGCGCCGATGAGCGCCGAGGTCATCCGCTCGTCCCGCAGCACCCAGGTGAGCGCGAGCTGGGCGAGGGACTGGCCGCGCCGGGCCGCGATGCCGTTCAGCCCGTTCAGCCGGCGTACGACGTCCTCGCTCAGCAGATCCGGGTCCAGCGACTTGCCCTGGGTGGCGCGCGAGCCCTCCGGGACGCCCTGGAGGTACTTGCCCGTCAGCAGGCCCTGCGCGAGCGGCGCGAAGGAGATGCAGCCCATGCCGGCCGCCTCCAGCGTGTCGAGCAGGTCGTCTTCCTCGGTCCAGCGGTTGAGCATCGAGTACGAGGGCTGGTGGATGAGGGGACGGACGCCCATCCCGGTGAGGATGCGGGCCGCCTCCGCGGTCTGCTCGCTGGTGTACGAGGAGACGCCGACGTACAGCGCCTTGCCCTGCTGGACGGCGGACGCGAGCGCGCCCATCGTCTCCTCCAGCGGGGTGTCCGGGTCGAAGCGGTGCGAGTAGAAGATGTCGACGTGGTCGACGCCCATACGCTGCAGGGAGGCGTCCAGGGAGGACAACAGGTACTTGCGGGAGCCCCACTCGCCGTAGGGGCCGGGGTGCATGAGGTAGCCCGCCTTGGTCGAGATGACCAGCTCGTCCCGGTAGGGGGCGAAGTCCTCCTTCAGCAGCCTGCCGAAGTTGATCTCCGCGGAGCCTGGCGGCGGCCCGTAGTTGTTGGCGAGGTCGAAGTGGGTGACGCCGAGATCGAAGGCGCGACGCAGGATCGCGCGCTGGGAGTCCAGTGGCCGGTCGTCGCCGAAGTTGTGCCACAGGCCGAGCGAGACCGCGGGCAGCTTGAGGCCGCTGCGGCCCGTACGCCGGTATTCCATCGAGTCGTACCGCTCCGTCGCGGCCCGGTAGAGAGAGGGGTCGTTCATGTGGACGAACCTATGTCAGGGCTCACACGCCCCTCGGCAGCTCCGGCGTTTCGCGGGGGTAGGCTTCGCCCCGGGGGATCGTCATATGGACAGGGACTGTGCTCGGGCGCGGCTGTCCGATCCGCACGGAGGGGCTGACAACACGTGACCTTGCGCGACAACCTGCGCCGTCTGCTGGTCAGGTTCTATGCACGCAGGGTGGAAGGCCACCTCGACCACGACCAGGTGCCCAAGCACATCGGCGTCATCATGGACGGCAACCGGCGCTGGGCGAAGGCGGCGGGTTCCACCACCGCCCAGGGCCACCGCGCCGGGGCCGACAAGATCGGTGAGTTCCTCGGCTGGTGCTCGGAGACCGATGTCGAGGTCGTCACGCTGTGGCTGCTGTCCACCGACAACTTCGACCGCCCGCAGGAGGAGCTCGGTCCGCTCCTCGGCATCATCGAGGGCGTCGTCCGCACCCTGGCGGCCGACGGCCGCTGGCGGGTGCACCACGTCGGCACGCGGGACATCCTGCCCTCCCCGATGCAGTCGGCGCTCAAGGAGGCCGAGGAGACCACCGCCCATGTCGAGGGGATAGTCGTCAACGTCGCCATCGGCTACGGAGGCCGCCAGGAGATCGCCGACGCCGTGCGCTCGATGATCCTCGACGCCGCCGACAAGGGCACCTCGATGGAGGACCTCGCGGACCGCGTCGACGTCGACCTCATCGGCAGGCACCTCTACACCGGCGCGCAGCCCGATCCCGACCTGGTGATCCGCACCAGCGGTGAACAGCGGCTGTCCGGTTTCATGCTCTGGCAGACCGCTCACTCCGAGTACTACTTCTGCGAAGTCTTCTGGCCCGCCTTCCGCAAGGTCGACTTCCTTCGCGCCCTGCGTGACTACGCGGCGCGACACCGCCGTTACGGAGGCTGAATCCCGAGGTGTCCCGCCGTGCCCGGGACACCTCGCGGGGACGTACGTCATCGGGAGTTAACGAACGCGCCGTCATATGCCGTGGCATGGCTTAGCTCGTTCGAGGGCATAAGCCTTGCAGGTCGACACCCGAACCACGGGTGTCGTATCTCAGCGGACGGCTCGGGGCCGTCCGCCCGGGAGGCCCTTTGCACCAGCCCGACCGTGCGGTCAGTACGGACGAAGCGGAGGGCCGGTTTTCGGCCCGCGCATCGGTGCCTGTAACCGGTCCAGATCTCCTTCGTCGCTCCCCGACCTCATCCGAGGGGGTACGTCCTTCCGTGGTGACCAGCACAAAGCGCCGCACGCCTGACCGGCGCACCTATGTTCTCGACACCAGCGTCCTGCTGGCCGATCCCAACGCCCTGAGCCGCTTCGACGAGCATGAAGTGGTGCTCCCGATCGTCGTGGTCACGGAGCTGGAGGCCAAGCGGCACCATCCCGAACTCGGCTACTTCGCCCGGCAGGCCCTGCGCCTGCTCGACGAGTTCCGGGTCCGGCACGGCCGCCTCGACTCTCCGATCCCGGTCGGGGAACTCGGCGGGACCGTACGCGTCGAGCTCAACCACTCGGACCCCAGCGTCCTGCCCAGCGGGTACCGCCTGGGGGACAACGACTCCCGCATCCTCGCGGTCGCCCGCAACCTCCAGGCCGAGGGATTCGACGTCACCGTCGTCTCGAAGGACCTGCCGCTCAGGATCAAGGCGTCCTCCGTGGGTCTCCTCGCCGAGGAGTACCGCGCGGAGCTCGCCATCACGGGCTCCTCCGGCTGGACCGGAATGTCCGAACTGACCCTGCCGGGCGAGCAGGTGGACATCCTCTTCGAGGAGGGGCACGTCTACGTCCCCGAAGCGGCCGGCCTGCCCGTGCACACGGGCCTGACGATCCAGTCGGAGCGTGGCAAGGCCCTCGGCCGCGTCACCGCCGAGGGCAACGTCCGGCTGGTGCGCGGCGACCGGGAGGCGTTCGGCATCAAGGGCCGCAGCGCGGAGCAGCGCATCGCGCTGGATCTGCTGCTCGACCCGGACATCGGGATCCTGTCGATGGGCGGCCGGGCCGGCACCGGCAAGTCCGCGCTCGCGCTCTGCGCGGGCCTGGAGGCCGTCCTCGAACGCCGCCAGCACCAGAAGGTGATGGTCTTCCGGCCGCTGTACGCGGTGGGCGGGCAGGAGCTCGGCTATCTGCCCGGCTCCGAGTCCGAGAAGATGGGCCCCTGGGCCCAGGCGGTGTTCGACACGCTCTCCGCGGTCGCCAGCCGCGAGGTCATCGAGGAGGTCACCGCGCGCGGGATGCTGGAGGTCCTGCCGCTCACGCACATCCGCGGCCGCTCGCTCCATGACGCGTTCGTGATCGTCGACGAGGCCCAGTCCCTGGAACGGAACGTCCTGTTGACCGTTCTGTCCCGGATCGGCGCCAATTCGCGGGTGGTTCTGACCCACGATGTGGCGCAAAGGGACAATCTGCGGGTCGGGCGGTACGACGGAGTGGTCGCCGTCGTCGAGAAGTTGAAGGGCCATCCGCTCTTCGCGCACGTCACGCTGAATCGTTCGGAGAGGTCCCAGATTGCGGCACTCGTGACCGAAATGCTGGAGGACGGGCAGATCTGATCCCGACTGCCCCACCTGGTCAAAGGGTGGTGGATACACGCTGGTTGGCGCCGCCCGGCAAAGGCAAAAAGCTTAGCCGGGCGGCGTCCTGCTGCGCTGGCGTTTCCAGGAAACAGCTGAGGCAAACGGGGTGTGAGCTTTCACACGCGACGCGGAATTGCCTTGCGGCGTCGGGTTGCGGCTAAAGTCTCACTCCTGTCAGGCCCCGCATACGACACAGCTGTATCCCCAGCGGTACGGCAACACCGGAACCTCAGAACTCCATAGAGCCGTCGTATGCCGCCCGCGCACCACGCGGCGCTCCCCGAGCGGGAGTTGCCCACCGGGCCCGTGTCTCCCCGTGACCCCGCAGTTGGGAGGCCAGCGCCGAGGGGCACGATTGCGTCCGCGAGGGTCACCTAAACGGGCGATGCTGGAAGGAAACCGTGTGAGCCGGATTTCGGTCCGGGGATTCGCAGTGGCTTCGGCCACGGCGGTCACCGCTGTCGGAAGCGTGGTCGGAGTTGCCTCAGGCAGCGTCGCCCAGCCCTCGAACGATGCCGAGGCGACAGCGAGCGACTCGACTCTCCTCGCAGACATACCTGCGGGCCAGCAGGCCCAGGTGCAGACCGCGTCACTGACGCAGCAGGCCGACGCCCAGGCCATCGCCGCCGACGCGAGCGCCAAGAAGGACGCGGAGGAGTCCGCCCGCAAGCAGGCGGCCGACGACGCCGTCGCGAAGCAGAAGGCTGCCGCGAAGGCCGAGCAGGAAGCCAAGGAGCGTAAGGCGGCGAAGGAAGCGGCCAGCCGCTCCGCGACGCGTGACGCCTCCACCTTCTCCGTGCAGTCCTCGTACAGCGTCGCCCAGATCCAGGCGATGGCGGCGCAGATGGTGCCGAGCGGTCAGTTCCAGTGCTTCAGCAACATCGTGAACCACGAGTCGAGCTGGAACTACCACGCCGTCAACGCCTCCTCGGGTGCCTACGGCCTCTTCCAGGCTCTGCCCGCGGGCAAGTACGCGTCCGCCGGGTCCGACTGGCAGACCAATCCGGCCACGCAGATCAAGTGGGGCCTCAACTACATGAACAGCCGGTACGGCAGCCCGTGCGAGGCCTGGTCGTTCTGGCAGGCCAACAGCTGGTACTAGGTTCCGGGCCGTCCAACGGCCGCTCAACCTTGCGAAGCCCCTCCCCGTCATAGGGGGAGGGGCTTCGGCCATGTACGGTCGGACCCGACGACTCCCGGGGGGACTGGTGGGGAGCAGCGGGGGAAAAGGACGTCTCATGTCGCGTGTACCAGGATGGCTCGGCAGGCTCGGCGCCGGACTCACGGAGCTGGGTGAGCGGTTGGACGAACGCCGCGCCGAGGTCGAACTGGAGTCACAGGTCTCCCTCGGCGGCGAGGCACCCCTCGACGGGCATGCTCCCCTCGACCCACGCGCGTCCCGCGACACGCCCGCTGCCCACTCGGAGGCTCCCGAGCCTGCGAAGGACGCGGCGGCGGAGGCCGAGCCGTCCGCGCTCCCGGTCCAGCGCCCCTCCGACGAGACGGTCGCGGCCACCGCGTACGCCCTGACGCACCAGCGCCCCGACCCGGCCTTCGCCGTGCCGTGGGGAGTGCGCGTCGCAGCCGAGGCCGGCTGGCGCCTGCTCATCCTCGCGGGCACCGTCTGGGTGCTGATGCGGGTCATCAGCGCCGTGCAACTGGTGGTGCTGGCCTTCGTGGCCGCGCTGCTCATCACCGCGCTGCTCCAGCCGACGGTGGCCCGGCTGACGCGTTACGGAGTGCCGCGCGGGCTCGCCACCGCGCTCACCGCGATCCTCGGCTTCGTCATCATGGGGCTGATCGGCTGGTTCGTGGTCTGGCAGGTCCAGGAGAACATCGACAACCTCTCCAACCAGATCCAGGACGGCATCGACGAGCTGCGCAAGTGGCTCCTCAAAGGCCCGTTCCACGTGACCGACAAGCAGATCAACAAGATCGCGAAGAATCTCCGCGAGGCGATCGGCGCGAACACGGACCAGATCACCTCGGCGGGCCTGCAGGGCGTGACGGTGATCGTCGAGGCGCTCACGGGCATCCTGCTCACGATGTTCTCGACCCTCTTCCTGCTCTACGACGGCAAGCGGATCTGGGAGTGGTCGCTCAAGCTCGTCCCGGCCGCCGCCCGGACCGGGGTCGCGGGCGCGGGCCCGCGCGCATGGCGCACGCTCACGGCGTACGTCCGCGGCACGGTGATAGTGGCCATGATCGACGCGATCTTCATCGGCCTGGGCATCTACTTCCTCAAGGTCCCCATGGCCGTGCCGCTCGCGGTCTTCATCTTCCTCGGAGCGTTCATCCCGCTGGTGGGCGCGGTGATCTCCGGGGCGCTGGCGGTGGTCGTCGCGCTGGTGACCCAGGGCGTCTTCGCCGCCGTCATGACCCTTCTCGTGGTCCTCGCCGTCCAGCAGATCGAGGGCCACATCCTGCAGCCCTTCATCCTCGGCCGGGCGGTCCGCGTCCACCCCCTCGCGGTGGTCCTGTCCGTCGCGGCGGGTGGCATGGTCGCCGGCATCGGCGGAGCGGTCGTCGCGGTCCCGCTGGTCGCGGTGACCAACACGGTGGTCGTGTACCTGCGTTCGTACGCCCGCGAAGCGGACCTGCGTCATGCGCCGGAGCCCCGGGGCGCCACCGCCCTGGACGCGTCCCCGGCCCACCGCCTGACTCCGTAGCGGCCTTCACGGACGACTCAGGGCCCCGCTCACCAGACAGGTGAACGGGGCCCTTTTTTGTCGGAGCGGCCGAGGCCCGCCCGGTGCGCGGGAACCGCGCGGCGAGAGCTACTCGGCGAGTACGGCCTCGGCGTCCAGCGTGACGCCGACGGCCTGGAGGACGGACGCGATCTTGACCGCCTCCTGGATCGTCTCCCGGTCGACGCCGGCCTTGCGGAGCACCTGCTCGTGCGAGTCGAGGCACTGCCCGCAGCCGTTGACGGCGGAGACGGCGAGCGACCACAGCTCGAAGTCGACCTTGTCCACGCCGGGGTTGCCGATGACGTTCATCCGCAGACCGGCGCGCAGTGTCCCGTACTCCGGGTCGGAGAGCAGGTGCCGCGTCCGGTAGAAGACGTTGTTCATCGCCATGATCGCGGCGGCCGACTTGGCGGCCGTGTAGGCCTCGGGGGACAGCCGGTCCTTCGCCTCGGGCTCCAGCTCACGCAGCACGCGCGGCGAACGCGAGGCGATGGCGCAGGCCAGCACCGTGCCCCACAGCTGCTGCTGCGGGAGGTCGCTGTTGCCGATCACCGAACCGAGGTTCAGGCGCAGATCCTTGGCGTAGTCCGGTAGGGCGGACTTCAGTTCGTCGAGGGCCATGAAGGGTCACTCACCGGCCAGCAGGGCGACCGGGTCGAGGGTCGTCTCGCCCTTGGTCCAGTTGCACGGGCAGAGCTCGTCCGTCTGGAGGGCGTCCAGGACCCGCAGGACCTCCTTGGGGTTACGGCCGACGGAACCGGCGGTCACCATGGAGAACTGGATCTCGTTGTTCTGGTCGACGATGAAGACGGCACGCTTGGCGAAGCCGTCCTCGCCCTCGATGCCGAGGTCGCGCATGAGCTCGTGCTTCGAGTCGGCCATCATCGGGAAGGGCAGGTCACGCAGGTCGGCGTGGTCCTTGCGCCAGGCGTGGTGCACGAACTCGGAGTCGCCGGAGAAGCCGAGCACCTGCGCGTCACGGTCGGCGAACTCCTCGTTCAGCTTGCCGAAGGCCGCGATCTCGGTCGGGCACACGAAGGTGAAGTCCTTGGGCCACGCGAAGACGATCTTCCACTTGCCCTCGTAGGTCTTGTGGTCGATCTGCTCGAACTCCTGGCCCTTCTCCAGCGATACGCAGGCGGTCAGGTCGAACTGGGGGAACTTGTCACCGACAGTGAGCACGCGCTCTCCTTGCAGCAAGGGATAGCCCCTTTTGAGGGCCTTTCCCTGAGGGTTGGACGGACGTGATGTTGGCACAGCCCGCATTGATTCGGGAAATAGCTACACTCGGTCGCGTTGATCGGGTGCGACTATCAGTAGCAGTCGGTGACCTGACCCGGAACGAGAGGCGCGACCATGGAGACCCCCACCGGCCCTACCGGCACCGGCGGCACGGGCATCCCGGGGAGGGAGGATGCCGTCGGCGCGACGGGTTCGCCCCTCGGCCGGCCGGGGTCCGTCGGCCGGGCGGGCAAGGGCGGTGTCAACGGCCGCCGCAGCCCCAGCCCCAGCTTCGCGCAGTTGCGGGCCTTCGCCGCCGTGGCCGAGCATCTGCACTTCCGTGACGCGGCCGCCGCGATCGGCATGAGCCAGCCCGCGCTGTCCGGCGCGGTCTCCGCCCTGGAGGAGATCCTGGGCGTGACCCTGCTGGAGCGTACGACCCGCAAAGTACTGCTGTCGCCCGCCGGCGCGCGTCTCGCCGTACGCGCCAAGGCGGTGCTGGACGAGGTCGGCGCGCTGCTGGAGGAGGCGGCGGCCGTGCGCGCGCCGTTCACCGGGGCACTGCGCCTCGGCGTCATCCCGACCGTCGCCCCCTACCTCCTGCCCACCGTCCTGCGGCTCGTCCACGAGCGCTACCCCGACCTCGACCTCCAGGTGCACGAGGAGCAGACGGCCAGCCTGCTGGAGGGCCTCACGGTCGGACGGCTCGACCTGCTGCTGCTCGCCGTCCCCCTCGGCATGCCCGGTGTCGTCGAACTCCCTTTGTTCGACGAGGACTTCGTGCTGGTCACCCCACTCGACCACTGGCTCGGCGGCCGGGAGGGCATTCCCCGCGAGGCGCTGCGCGAACTCCGGTTGCTGCTGCTCGACGAGGGCCACTGCCTGCGCGACCAGGCCCTGGACATCTGCCGTGAGGCCGGTCGCGCGGACGCCCCGGTCACCACCACCGCCGCGGGCCTGTCGACCCTCGTCCAACTGGTCGCAGGCGGTCTCGGTGTGACCCTGCTGCCGCGCACCGCCGTCAAGGTGGAGACGACCCGCAGCAATCAGCTCCTCACCGGGTACTTCGCGGATCCGGCGCCCACCCGGCGGATCGCGCTCGCGATGCGGGCGGGTGCCGCGCGGGGCGCGGAGTACCAGGAGCTGGCGGCGGCCCTCCGCGAGGCGCTACGCCCTTTGCCCGTACGGGTGTTGGGCGCCGAGGACTGAACTGCCGTACACAGTCGGTCATTCGGACGACCGATCAAGTCCTTCGGTAGGCGGGATTTCTCAACTTCCGTCAGGTAGGGCGACTTTCTCGGGGATATCCGCTCCGGCTGATACACATACCCCCTCAGGGTGAATCGTCAGGCGTCTGTGCGAAGTGCCGGAAGTTCCAAGGGGAGTGATGTCGGGCATTCGGGATTCCCTTGGCAGGGTCGGCTACGACCTGCTGTCGCGCGCGCTGAGCGAATGCCAGGGCACACGGTCGACGGGGAAACTGCGGGTGTCCGGAAAACCCGGGGGAGTCTTCCATCTCCGTGACGGCTGTGTCGTCGCCGTCGAGAGTCCGGGCGCTCCCGGTCCCGAGGCGCGGCTGCTGCGGTCCGGCCGCATCAGCGGTGAGCAGTGGGCCGAACTGCTCCGCGAGGCCGGCGGCACCCGCTGGCCGGAGGCGGGACTGATCGCGCACGGCTACGCGGGGGCCGCACAACTCCGGGTCGTCTGCATGATGGCGATGCAGGACGCGGCGTTCGCCGTGGTGGCCGGTGACGTGGAGGCGTGCGACCCGCTGGACGCCGCCTTCGAGCCGTACGCGCCGGTCGCCCTCGGGGAGGCGCCGGGACGGCTGCTGCAGGACGCGGCGCGGAAGCTCGCCGCCGTCGCCGCCCTGCCGCAGCCCGTACGGCCGGACCGCGAACGCCCCGTGCGGGCCGCGGTGCCGGACGAGTTGTGCGACCGACTACCGCCCCCGCAAAGGGAGTTACTGGCCCACGCCGACGGCCGGCGGACCGCCCGCGACATCGCCTTCGCGACCGGCCTCGGCGCCTACACCGTGACGGTGGGAATGGCCCGCATGCTCGGCGAGGGTCTGCTGGAACTGCCGGAGGAGCCCGATTCCGCGGCCCCGGTCACGGTCCGGACCCCGCCGACCGGAGCGCTCCGCCAGCGGCCGTCCACCGCCCCGCCCGCGCTGGACTCCACGGTGGTCTCGGCCCTGTCCTCGGCGATGGCCGCGCAGGAGGCCCCGGCGCAGGAGGCCACGGCGCCGGAGCCCCGGCTCGCCCTCGGCCCGCATCCGGGGACGGGCGCTCCGTCCCTGCCCCGCAGGGAACCCGGCGCGCACGCTCCGTCGCTGCCCCGCCGTGAGCCGGGGGCGAGCGGAATCACCGAAACACTCGCCCCCGAAAGGGCCGGAGCGAGCTGGAAAGGCTTCTTCCGTCTGCGGCACCGGATCTGGACCCCGGACTCCGGTACCTGAAACCGCATGCCCGTCATCGATCGAATGCGCCCAATAACCAGGGAGTTCATTTCATGAATCACGAGGCACTGGCCAGCGAAATGAGAGGCCTCCGGGAACAGGTGCCCGGAATCACCGATACGGCGGTGGCCGCCGCCGACGGAATGCTCATCGCGGCGGACACCGCCGACACCATCGACCCGGAGTCCCTCGCCGCGATCGCCGCCGCCGGCCTCGGCATCGCGCGCCGGGCGACCGCCGTGACCGGCCGGGGCGCGTTCCGGCAGACCGTGACCTACGGCAGTCAGGGCCTCGCGGCCTTCTACGCGGTCGGCGACACCGCGCTGATGATCGTCCTCGGCGACGAGGGCATCGACCTCGAACGGCTCCACGAGCACACCCGGCCGGCCCTCGGCCGGATCGGAACGATCCTCACCGGGGACGACCCCGGCCCGCTCGCCGGGACCCCGACCGCGCCCGACGCGCTCGTCGGAGCCGTGACCGAAACCGCGACCGAAGGGGCATGACGACATGGCCAGCAAGCGAATGACGGCGGGGTTCTCCGACCAGATCATAGGTCTGGTCAAGTCGCTGCGCACCGACGCGCCGGACTGCCTCGCCGCCGGGGCGGTCGACATGTCGACCGGAATGCTGCTGTCGTACGAGACCGTCGACAACCATCCGCCGGAGGTTCTGGACCTGCTCGCGGGCGCGACCCTCGACCTGTTCCAGGGGCGCACGGTCCAGATGATCGAGGAGGTCTTCAAGGAGCGCCGCGGCATCGAGTCCGACACGCACTTCTTCCAGGAGATCCTGGTCAACAGCGACAACCTCACCCATCTGTTCGTGCGCATGAACGACCAGCAGGACGTGGTCGCCGTGGTCGTCTGCCGCAAGGCGGTCAACGTGGGCATGCTCTTCGCACAGGTCCGGCGCGTGGTGCGGGAGTACAGCATGTGAACGCGAACCGGTGGCCCACCCCGGGCGGGGCGGGCCACCGAAGCCGGCGGGCGACGCGGACGGTGTCCGTGGTGGCGCGTCCGGCTACTCCGTGCGCAGTCCGTCCGGCCGCATCAGCCGGATCAGCGGAGGCAGGCTGAGGAGGGTCACCAGGAGCACGACTCCCGCTCCGATACCGGTCATCGACAGCACGCTCGCCCAGTCCACGCTCACCGAGGTGCCCGTCATCTTGAGCAGCACCGTGCCGAGGGTGAGCCCCACGACCATCGCGAGGCCGAGCCCCAGGGCGATCGGGATGGCGGTCTGCCACAGCACCGACATGCTCAGCGTGCGCCGCCGGGTGCCGAAGGCGACGAGCGCGGACAGCAGCTTCTTGCGCTCGCGCAACTGCTCCAGCTGGGAGACCAGCAGACTCGCGCCGATCAGCAGGAGGACGCAGGCCGCGCCGATGGACAGTCCCGTCCGGATGGACGTGAACTTCTGGGACTGGGTCGTCGCCGTCCAGGAGTTGGCGTCGGCCAGCGGGCCGATCCGCGCCGCGCTGTTGCGGACCAGTTCACGGACGTCCGGCACCGATTCGTCGAGCTGGAGGTAGACCGTCGCGCGCATGGTGGACGCGGCCGGCCCGGAGAGCGCGCCGGGCGTGAAGAGGAAGCCGCCGCGCTCGTCGCCCGAGGGGTCCTTGCGCGAGCCGGCGGGCTTGACGCCCTTCGGCACCGTCCAGACGATCTCCTTGCCCTTGGCGGTGGGACCCTGGGACGGGTCGATGTAGAGCCTGGCGCCGGGCCTGTCGAGCTTCGCGGTGGTCGTGTCCCACTCGACGCCCTCCACCGCGAACACGTCGCCGTCCTTGCAGGAGGGCAGCTCGGCCGCCTCTCGCAGGGCCGCGCAGTCGCCGACCGTCGCGGTCGACTCGTTCGAGGGTTCGTCGCGTCCGTCGCCCAGGTCGGTCCGTCCCAGGGCGGTCAGGTGGGTGACACCCTTCGTCCCGGAAAGCTGCCCGACCGCCTGGCCCAGCGAGACCCCGACCGGAACGTCGACGGACATCTGGGCCCGTGTGAGGTCGTTCTTGCTGACCTTGGTGTAGTCGTTGTCGACCCCGGCGAACAGCATCTGCAGGGCTATCGCGCCCGCCACCGCCACCGCGATGCCGTTCACCAGACGCGCTGCCGAACCGCTGCTCAACTGGAGCCTGCGGATGGCCAGTTGCCAGGCGACACCACCGGAGTTCAGCCGGGCCACGACCGCCTCGACCACCCAGGGCAGCAGCGCGGTGATCCCGACCAGGAGCAGCAGGACGCCACCGATGACGAGGTATTCGTTGAAGTCCCCGTTGGACCGCCCCTGCCCGATCATCGGGTAGAGCATCGCGAGGCCGCCCAGCGGCAGCAGCAGCCGCCACCACAGCCGGCGCCGCGAGGGCCGCGCCGTCCGCACCACGCCGAGCGGTTCGATGACGACGCCGCGCAGCGCGAGGAGCGTCACCACGACCGCGGCGGCCGGGACCGCGAGGGCCACCAGCGCCACCAGGGCGGGCGTCGGGTTGAGGTCGCCCGGGAAGACGCTGATCCTGAAGAGCATGATCAGGGCCGCGAGCTGACGGCCGATCAGAAAGAATCCGGCGCCGAGGACCAGCCCGACCAGAGCTCCGGCCAGCGCCTCGCCGGCCGCGATCCGCCGGGTCATCCGGCCGTCCGCGCCGACCAGCCGCAGCGCCGCAAGCCGCCTGTCGCGCCGCTCGCCGCCGAACCGTACGGCCGCGGCGATGAAGACGCCGACCGGCATCAGCAGCACCACGAAGACGATCAGTACGAGCAGCAGCAGGACGGGGTCCATCGCCTCGGACCGGTCCTCGGAGCCGAACGTGTCGATGCGCTCGACCCGGCCGGTGCTCAGCGCGCCGACGGTCAGGCCGTGACTGCCCGCGTAGTAGGCGAGTTCGTGCGGATCGACGAGTCCGCTGTCGGCGATCGTGCCGCTCACGCGGTGGTCGAGCCGCTCACGCAGGAGCCTGCCCTCGGGTGACTTCAGCAGCCGGTCGAGGGCGGGCGAGACGACCATGTCGCCGACAGCCGGGAACGTCGACACGCCCGGCGGCAACGGCGCCCGGGAGCCCTCGGGTTCGACCAGCCGGCCGCGTACGTCCTCGTCGCGGAAGGTGGTGTCCGAGGTGGCGATGAGCAGCGTACGGTCGGACTTCTTCTCGACCGTCGAGCTGTACATCAGGTAGCCCCGGGCGCTCTCCCGTTGGTGCCGGGCGTCCAGCGCGCTCGGGAGCGCCGTGGTGAGCAGCAGCAGCGCCACCCCGAGTCCGACCCCGACGGCCGTCAGCAGGACCCGCACCCAGGCCTCACGACCCCCGGTCACCGCGAACCTGGCGCCCATGGCGAGGTCGCGGGACCACTGGCGGGCACTCATATGATCCGCTCCATGTCCCTGGACCTGCCGTCGCGTACGACGATCTCGCGGTCCGAGTACGCGGCCACCCGCGCCTCGTGCGTGACGAGCACGACGGCGGCGTTGGTCGAGCGGGCCGCGTCGGTCAGCAGGTCCATCACGCGCTCGCCGTTGAGGGAGTCGAGCGCGCCGGTCGGCTCGTCGGCGAACAGCACGCGCGGGCTGGTGACCAGCGAACGGGCGACCGCGACGCGCTGCCCCTGACCACCGGAGACCTCGCCGGGCCGCTTGCCCTTGAGGTCGTCGACCTCCAGCCGCTCCATCCACGACAGCGCGGCGCGCTCGGCATCCTTGCGGCCGGTGCCGTTCAGCCGCAGCGGCAGCGCGACGTTCTCGACACAGGTCAGCTCCGGTACGAGCTGGCCGAACTGGAAGACGAAGCCGAACTCGGAGCGGCGCAGCGCACTGCGCTGGGCGTCGTTCATCGTCGCCATCTCGTGGCCGTCGTACGTGATCGACCCGGAGTCGGGTGTGACGATCCCGGCGAGGCAGTGCAGCAGGGTGGACTTGCCGGAGCCGGAGGGACCCATCACGGCGACGACCTCGCCGGGATGGATGGAGAACGCGGCACCGTCCAGCGCGGTGGTCGGGCCGTACGTCTTGCGCAGCTCCGACGCGGTGAGCAGGGAACCCGCGGGAGGGGTCACGGAGGTCATCGGGTCGTCACCGCCTCGGCGAGTTTGTCGAGGCGCGCGGCGGCCAGTTCCAGCCACCGCAGATCGGCCTCCAGATGGAAGAGGGCGTGGTCGCAGATCAGCTGATCGGCCAGGTCGCCCTTGCGCTTGCGTTCGGTGAGCATGCGCATCATCCGCAGATGCTCCGAACGCTGGGTGTCGAGGAGCTCGCTCGCGTCGCGGTGGGTCAGCAGGGCGAGGACGACCTTGGTGTACAGGGTCGACTGGAGGTACGGCTCGGGCTTCTCGGGCGTCGCGAGCCACTGCTGTACGTCGGTGATCCCGGCTTCGGTGATCGCGTACCGCTTGCGCTCGGGCCCGTCGCCGGCCTCGATCCCGTCGATCTCGACGAGCCCGTTCTTCAGCAGCCGCGACATCGTGGAGTAGACCTGGCCGTAGTGCAGTGGCCGGTCGTGACCGAACTTCTCGTCGAAGGCCCGCTTCAGGTCGTAACCGTGGCGCGGCCCGGACTCCAGGAGCCCTAGGAGGGTGTGACCGATGGACATGCCGAGCACTCTACACACAGCGTATACATCACGTGTATACGCGTCGCGTATAGGTCCTCGGAGAGAGTGTCCGGAGGGGAGGAACCGGCTGGTGGCGGCCGATTGTCACGGTTCTGAAACCGTCCGCGTCCCGGCCTTCGGGGCTCCCCGGAAACGCGTCCGTCCGCTCCTGCCGCCTTCCGGCCGTTTCCCGGACGGGCGTCCGCCCGCTCCGCCTATTCCTCCCGGGCGCCCGGCGGTTCCCCGGAGACGGGCGGCCGACCCCGGCGGGGAATCGGTCCTGCACCGCCCGGCAGGCGTCCGGACTCCGCGAGCGCGCGGCGCAGCAGGAACTCGATCTGCGCGTTGGCCGAACGCAGTTCGTCTCCGGCCCACCGGGCCAGGGCCTCGTACACCAGCGGATCGAGCCGCAGCAGCACCTGCTTGCGCTGCCGCCGCGACGGGCGCGAGGGGGTTCCGTCCTCCGGGGCCGTCACCGGTGGAACCCCGTGCCCGATGCGCGACGGGCCGTGCCGTCGGCGCGCCGGGCGGCGCCGGGGAGCGGCCCGGGAGGGTCGAAGGCCGCCGCGAGCCCCCGGTCGATGCTGTGCGCGGCGAGCTGCCGCATCCGTGGAGCGGGCGATTCGGGCGTGTCGCCCGGCGTTCCGGCCGCGGATGCGCGTGGGGCCGGTGAGGCACGAAGGGAGGCATGGGGCGGCATGACGGGTCCCCCGTCGCGTAGGTGATAGCCGCAATCTATCTAAGTGTTATCAATTTATCGGTCATAGCAACCTTCCGCCCCTCCCACTCGTCGGATTCAGTGAGGCGGGTGCGTAAGGCGTGCTGATTGTCACGTCCGGAAAAGACCGGATCGGCGGCCCTTTGTCATAGCGCGCGGTGTTAGCTTGCTGAGCTGACCTGACCGACGAACTTGTGTGCCACACGAGAAAGAAGCGGAGCGGATCGACCCATGGGACGAGCTGAAGAGAGACGAGCGCGGCAGGCGCAGGGCCGCCGCGCGGCGCCCCAGCGCTCGTCCGGGCATGAGTCCGCGGGCCCGGGAGCCGAGGTGACGGCGGGCGCGAGGGCGGGCGGCAAGCCCCGCCGCACCGGCATACGCCGGTTCGTGAACTGGAAGACGGTCCTCGGGACGTTCTTCGGGTTCTGTCTGCTCGGCATGGGCGCCTTCATCGTGCTCTACATGGTCGTGTCCGTGCCCGAGGGCAACGCGGCCGCGAGGCAGCAGAGCAACATCTACGAGTACAGCGACGGTTCGCTGCTCGGCCGCTCCGGCAAGGTCAACCGCGAGATCGTCGACCTGTCCAAGGTGCCCAAGAGCGTTCAGAAGACGTTCGTCGCCGCCGAGAACAAGACCTTCTACAACGACTCGGGCATCGACCTCAAGGGCACCGCCCGAGGCCTGATCAACACCCTCTCCGGCAAGGGCAAGCAGGGTGGTTCGACGATCACCCAGCAGTACGTCAAGAACTACTACCTCAGCCAGGACCAGACCGTCACGCGCAAGCTGAAGGAAATGGTCATCTCGCTGAAGCTGGACCGCCAGAAGTCCAAGGACGACATTCTCGCGGGCTACATCAACACCAGCTACTACGGCCGCAACGCGTACGGCATCCAGGCCGCGGCACGGGCCTACTACGGCGTCGACGCCAGTCGCCTCAAGGTCGAGCAGGGCGCCTACCTCGCCTCGCTGCTTCAGGCTCCGAGCCAGTACGACTGGGCGGTCGCGTCGAAGACCGGCAAGAAGCTGGTCCAGGCCCGCTGGAACTACACCCTCGACAACATGGTCGAGCAGCACTGGCTCGACTCGGGCCGGCGCGCCACCATGAAGTTCCCGGTCCCCGACGACCCCAAGGGCGCGCCCGGCATGGAGGGCCAGACCGGCTATCTGATGACCGAGGCCAAGAGCGAGCTGGCGAAGCAGCTCGTCGCCCAGGGCGCCACGGCCAGCCTCGACGACGCCAACGCGATGGTCGACGCGGGCGGCTGGACCATCAAGCTCAACATCGACAAGAAGAAGCAGAACCTGCTGGAGAAGACCGTCAAGCAGCAGCTCACCAGCAAGCTGGACCCGAAGAAGCGCAAGGTCGACGCCAACATGCAGGCCGGTGCGGTCTCGGTCGACCCCAAGACCGGCAAGGTCCTCGCGATGTACGGCGGCAAGGACTACTTCAAGCACTACTACAACAACGCGACGCGCCGGGACTACCAGGCCGCCTCGACGTTCAAGCCGCTGATCTTCGCGGCCGCCCTCGCCGAGGAGGCCAAGACGCACTCCGGGCAGCCGATCACCGCGAACACGATCTACGACGGCACCAACCGCCGTCCCGTCGTCGGCAGCGACATCGGCTTCGCGCCGCCGAACGAGGACGAGCACAGCTACGGCCCCGTCACGGTGCAGACCGCGATGAACAAGTCCATCAACTCCGTCTTCGCGCAGATGGGCGTCGACGTCGGCATGGACGAGGTGCTGAAGGTCGCGGGCAAGCTCGGCATGAACACCAAGGGCCTCCAGGCGGTGCCCGCGCAGACCCTCGGCTCCATGGGCGCGAGCCCGCTGGAGATGGCGGGCGCGTACGCCACGCTCGACAACCACGGCAAGCTGGTCACGCCGTCGATCGTCGCCTCGGTCGAGCACAAGGACCATTCGGTCACGATGCCGGACCCGATCGGCGACCAGGTCATCAGCGAGGAGGCCGCCGACACGGTCACCTCGGTGCTGACCGGCGTGGTCGACGACGGTACGGCCCGGGTCTCGGTGCGGGACAACCCGAACCGCGACGGCCAGGTGGTCGCCGGCAAGACCGGTACGTCCGACAACAACAAGTCGGCCTGGTTCACCGGCTACACGCCGAGCCTGGTCACCTCGGTCCTGCTGTTCGGTGAGGACGCGAAGACCCACAACCAGGTCTCCATGAAGGGCGCCACCGGCCTCTTCCTGGAGGGCGGCCGTGTCAACGGCGGTGGCTACCCGGCGAAGATCTGGGCGGCCTACACCTTCGAGGCGATGGCCGGTCACGTCACCAAGTTCGACCTGAACACCACCTCGGGTGCCGCGGTGGCGCCGACCGACACCCCCACCTTCACCCAGACGCCGTCCAGCACGCCGTCGTCGACCCCGACGACCGAGAAGCCCTCGACGGAGCCGCCCACCACGAGCAGCCCGCCGACCCCCACGGACGAGCCCACGACGACCCAGCCGACGACGACGAGCCCGTCCACACCGACGGGAACGCCCACCGACGGGGTCCCGGACAACCCGTTCGACCAGACCAGCCAGCAGTAAGCACCGACCGAAGGGCCGGCCGGACCCCGCACGCGGGGTCCGGCCGGCCCTTCGGCGGTTCAGCCCCCGTTCACGCTCTGCGCGATCCGGTCGCCGGTCTCCTTGTCCACGTTGCGCCAGTACTGGACGGCACGGCCCAGCACCGGGCGGGTGACACCGTCCTTGAGGTGACCGCTCACGTTGTCGACCAGCCGATCGCGGGCCGCTTCGTCGAGGACCTGGCGGACCATCGTGCCCGCCTGGCCCCAGTCGTCGTCCGCGCTGTGCGGCTTGTACGCCTCACGCACCAGCTCGCCGGCGGTCTGCCAGCTCGCGGGGTCACCGAACCGACCGTAGTCGGCCGCCGGGCCGCCGTAGGAGTTGGGCGCGTAGGGACGGGCTGCCGTCGACGGCTCGTAGCGCATCGCACCGTCCTTGGCGTACGAGTTCACCGGGGCGTGCGGCCGGTTGGGCGGCAACTGGGCGTAGTTGGGGCCGATCCGGTACCGGTGGGTGTCGGGGTACGAGAACAGCCGGCCCAGCAGCATCTTGTCCGGCGAGGGCCCGATGCCCGGCACCAGGTTCGAGGGCTCGAAGGCGGCCTGCTCGATGTGGACGAAGTAGTCCTCGGGATTCCGGTCCAGGACCATGCGGCCCACGTCGATCAGCGGGTAGTCCCCGTGCGGCCAGACCTTCGTCAGGTCGAAGGGATTGAACCGGTAGTCGGCCGCGTCCTCGAACGGCATGATCTGGACCTTCAGCGTCCAGCTCGGCGCCTTCCCCGACTCGATCGACTCGTACAGATCCCGGCGGTGCAGGTCCGGGTCCTTCCCGGCCAGTTCGTCGGCCTCGGCCTGGGTGAGGAAGTCGATGCCCTGGTCGGTCTTGAAGTGGTACTTCACCCAGAACCGCTCACCACCGCCGTTGATCCACATGTAGGTGTGGGAGCCGTAGCCGTTCATGTGGCGGTACGTCTTCGGGATGCCCCGGTCGCCCATCAGCCAGGTGACCTGGTGCGCCGACTCGGGCGAGAGCGTCCAGAAGTCCCACTGCATGTCGTGGTCGCGCAGCCCCGTCACCGGGTGGCGCTTCTGCGAGCGGATGAAGTCCTGGAACTTGATCGTGTCACGGACGAAGAAGACCGGGGTGTTGTTGCCCACCAGGTCGTAATTGCCTTGCTCGGTGTAGAACTTCAGGGCGAAGCCGCGGGGGTCGCGCCAGGTGTCGGGCGAGCCCTGCTCACCGGCCACGGTCGAGAAGCGCGCCAGCATCTCGGTCCGCCTGCCCGGCTGGAAGAGATCGGCCCTGGTGAACTGGCTGACGTCGTTGGTGACTTCGAAGAATCCGTACGCGCCACTGCCCTTGGCGTGCACCACCCGCTCGGGCACCCGCTCACGGTTGAACTGCGCCATCTTCTCGATGAGGTAGTGGTCCTGGAGCAGGATCGGGCCGTCGGGTCCGACGGTGAGCGAGTGTTCGTCGCTCTCCACCGGAATCCCGACGTTGTTCGTGGTGTACGGAGCCTTCCGGGATGCCTGCGTCACGAGCGTCCTCCTGTCGGAGATGAGGTCGTCAGGTCGCTTCGCTCACCCCAGCAGTCAACGCCGCCGACACCATGTCGGCAACATGGAACCCGCCCGGCGCCCGCACGGTCCGGCACCGCCAGGCCGGGCGCCGCACGGGTCCGAAACGGACAGGTCCAACACCGGCAGGTCCGGCACCGGCAGGTCCGGTGCCCGTACGGCCCCGGGACCGGCACGGTCCAAGACCGGCAGGCCCGGCAGGTCCGGCACCCGCACGGTCCGGAACCGGCGGGCCCGGCACCGTTCAGCGCCGGTCCGTTCCGGGACCGGTTCAGCGCTGGTCCCGGTCCGGTCCGGAACCGGTTCAGGGCCGGTCCGCCGGGGTGAGGCCCGACGGGTACCCGGTCAGTTCCGGTTCAACTCGAACCAGACGACCTTTCCCGTACTCAGCCGGGTCGCCCCCCACCGTCGCGCCAGCCGGTTCACCAGGAACAGCCCGCGACCGCCCTCGTCCGTGGCCCGCGCCTGCCGCAGCCGCGGGAGCTGCGGCACGTCGTCGCCGACCTCGCAGCGCAGGACGTCCGTCCGCAGCAGCCGCAGCGTCACCGGCCGCGACGCGTACCGCACCGCGTTCGTCACGACCTCGCTGACCAGCAGCTCCACGGAGTCGGTCATGTCCTCCATGCCCCAGCGGGCCAGAGCCCGCCGGGCCAGGCGCCGGGCCCGGCCCGGCGCCGCGTCCTCCGGCTCCAGGAACCAGTACGCGACATCGCTCGGCGCGATCCCGTCGAACCGCGCGGCGAGCAGCGCGATGTCGTCGTCCCGGTCACCCGGGCCGAGCATGTCGAGCACCTCGTCGCACAGAGCTTCCAGCGGCGGCGGATGATCCGGCCCGGTCAGCGCCGCGACCGCCGCGAGCTTCTCGCGCAACTGCTCTATCCCGGTCCAGACGTCGCGGAGCCGCGACTCGACCAGCCCGTCCGTGTACAGCAGCAGCGTCGCCCCGGCGGGCGCGTCCAGCTCCACCGCCTCGAAATCGACCCCGCCCACACCGATCGGGGCACCCGGCGGCACCCGCAGCACCTCGGCCCGCCCGCCCAGATGCAGCAGCACCGGCGGCGGATGGCCCGCGTTGGCGATCGTGATCCGGTGCGACACCGGGTCGTAGACGGCGTACAGGCAGGTCGCCATGCGGTCCGTGCCGAGCCGCTGCGCCTGCTCGTCCAGATGGTGCAGCACCTCCTGCGGCGGCAGATCCAGCCCCGCGAGGGTCTGCGCCGTGGTCCGCAGCTGGCCCATGATCGCCGCCGACGTCATGGAGTGGCCCATCACATCGCCGACGACCAGCGCGACCCGGCTGCCCGGCAGCGGGATCGCGTCGTACCAGTCGCCGCCCACCCGCGCCGTCTCCGCGGCCGGCAGATAGCGGGACGCGAGCCGTACGCCCGTGGGACGCGGCAGCGTCTCGGGCAGCATCGTGCGCTGCAGCTCGTCCGCGATGTACGCCTCGCGGCCGTACAGCACCGCCTTGTCGATACCGAGCGCGCTGTGCGTGGCGAGCTGCGCCGCGACCAGCAGATCGTCCGCCTCGAAGGCGAGCCGCTCCGGCCGGCGCAGGAACAGCGCGGCGCCGATCACCCGGCGCCGGCCGCGCAGCGGGGCGAGGATCGCCCGCTGCCCGCTCGGCACCGGCAGATCGTCGCCGAGCAGTTCGGGCAGCGCGGCACGCGCCGCGGGCGCGTCCGCGAACACCGGCCGCACACCGCGCAGCACCTCGGCGAGCGCGCCACCGGGGCGCACCTCGCACAGCTCTGCCGTCATCGCCGACAGCTCACTGGGCTCGGGCCGCAGCGCGGACATGAATCCGCTCTCGGTGTCCCGTTCCTCGGGAATCCGGTCCGTGCGCCGCAGCCGCAGCACGAGGGGACCCGTGGGCCGCTCGTCGCCGACCGGCAGCGGATCGCGCAGATAGACGAGGATCGCGTCGGAGAAGGTGGGCACGGTGGCCCGGCACAGCCCCATCACGATCTCGTCGAGGTCGATGCCCCGGGCGATCCGCCGGGTCGCGGCCCCCACGAAGCGCAGCCGGTCCCCGTCCCGCCGCATCGGCATCGGTCCGCCCTGCGGGACACCCTGACCCGTACGGCGCTCCTTGGCGCCGGAGGTCCGCGAGGCGCGGCCCTGCTCGGCGTCCGGCTGGATCGGGATGCCCTCCGGCGCGGGCCGCGGGCGGTGCGGGTCGGGCTCGGTCGCCGACGGCTGCGAGTGCTCCGGACCGGGCCCGGAGGACGCGGCGGACGGCACGTCCGTGCCCGAGGACATGCCGGCGTCGGCGGGCACCTTGCCGCCGGCCTTGCCGCGCTTGCCGCGCGGCGTGGCCGTACCCGAGCTCCTCGGCGCGTCGCCCGTACGGGCCTGTACCGGTAACGCGCCGGAACCCGGTAGCTGGGACGGCTGCTCGGAGGTACGCAGGAGCGCCCCGCGAGGGTCCGCGGGGGCGGGCGGCCGGCCGGCGCCGCTCTGCCGGCGCTCGTGCGAGGTGGGGTGCTCCGTCACGCGTGTCGAATCCATCCGTCCGGGGCTGCGCGCCGTGCGCGCAGTTCGTCCCGCAGCCCCGATACCCGGAATGTGTGCCCCAGGAACGGATTCTGCGTGTCGTCAGGGCCGGGAACGACGGCAAGGAGAGCCGCCGCCCGGCACGATACGGCCTGCGGGCGGCCAGGAACGACCCGTGCCGACAGGAGGGCGGTGGCCGAAGCCCCCGCCCGCGCGGCCGTCGTGACCGGCCCGCGCGATACGGCCGGTCCCTGGCCGGCCACGCCGCCGTACGCCTCGTACCCCTCGCTCACGTCCTGCCGCCCCTCGGTGACATATGGTCAAGCCCGGCTCATCCTGCGGGAGTTGTTGCTGCCGTGCGCCCTTGCGGAAGACGATCCTACGGTTGTACCACGGGGGCGCATCAAGGGTCTCATGAGGACACGTGCGCGGGCGTACGGTCCCAGTCATCCGGCAGAGCGGGAACAGGCCAGCCCGGATCGGGCCTCCAGTGCTGCCATCCGTCCGAGAACGGCGCGCCCCAGGCGCGGATCACCTCCACCGCGGACCACCCCGCCTTCCTCACCCGTGCCGCCAGTTGAGCATCCATCAGACCGGCCCGCTGCGCCATGGCGAATTCGTCCTCGTCGAGCCAGCGCCAACTCCGGTCCGGGTGGACCGAGATGTCGAGGAAGTGGTCCTCGGAGTCCACCCCGCGCGCCCAACGGGTGAGCGGGGCCTCCAGGTTCACGTACCAGTTCTTGAAACGCCAGCCCTGGTCCCAGAACAGCCACACCGACCAGGGGTCGCCCGGCCGCGCCAGCTTCAGCACCCCGGTCCCGAACCAGCGGTCGCGCCGGACCGCGCGTGGTTTGGTGTAACGCGACTCCAGCGGCTCCCCGTGCACCGGGGAACCGTCGGCGAGCACCGGTTTCACGCACTCCGTGCCCGGCGCCATCCACACCGCGAGCAGGTCGGCGTCGTCCCGTACGACGGTCACGGGACGGCAGATGTGGACGCGCTCGCCGCCGTTCTCCCGGTACCGCCACAGGACCTGACTACCGGGCTTCCAGTACGCCGTCGGCCCGCCCGCTTCCGCTCGTCTCACCGCTCCACCCTCTGCCATGACCAGATATTAGGTGTCCCACGCATACGACGCGGCGGCGGGCGTCAAGGTTCGCGCTATCGGGGAACTGCTGTTACGGAGCTGTCATCAGGCGTTTCACCTCGGGTGCCGGCCGTTACGGGTGCGTCATCCGCAGGACATCCAAGGCCTCGTCCAACTGCTCCAGGCTCAGGTCACCGCGTTCCACGTACCCCGAGTCCAGGACCACCCGGCGAATCGTCTTCCGCTCCGCCAGCGCCTTCTTGGCGACCTTGGCGGCCTCCTCGTACCCGATGTACTTGTTCAGCGGCGTCACCACGGACGGCGAGGACTCCGCGTACTCCCGGGCCCGCTCGCGGTGCGCGACGATCCCGTCGACCGTGCGGTCGGCGAGCAGCCGTGCGACGTTCGCGAGCAGCCGGACCGACTCCAGGACGTTCCTGGCGATCACCGGCAGCATCACGTTGAGCTCGAAGTTCCCGGCCGCGCCCGCGACGGCGACGGTCGCGTCGTTCCCCGTCACCTGGGCGGCGACCATCAGCACCGCCTCGGGAATGACCGGGTTCACCTTGCCCGGCATGATCGAGGACCCCGGCTGGAGGTCCGGGAGACTGATCTCGGACAGTCCGGTGCGCGGCCCCGACGCCATCCACCGCAGATCGTTCGCGATCTTGGTCAGTCCGACGGCGATGGTCCTGAGCTGCCCGCTCGTCTCCACGATCCCGTCCCGCGCCCCCTGCGCCTCGAAGTGGTCGCGCGCCTCGGTCAGCGGCAGCCCGGTCGCCCGCGCCACCTCCGCGATCACCGCGGCGGAGAACCCGGGGGGTGTGTTGATCCCCGTCCCCACGGCCGTGCCGCCGAGCGGGAGTTCGGCCAGCCGCGGCAGCGAGGCCTGCAGCCGCTCGACCCCGTACCGCACCTGGGCCGCGTACCCCCCGAACTCCTGGCCCAGCGTCACCGGCGTCGCGTCCATGAGGTGGGTGCGCCCGGACTTCACCACGTCGGCGAACTCCTCCGACTTGCGGCCGAGCGCGGCGGCGAGATGCTCCAGCGCGGGCACGAGGTCGCGGGTCACGGCGGCGGTCGCGGCGATGTGGATCGAGGACGGGAACACGTCGTTGCTCGACTGCGAGGCGTTCACATGGTCGTTGGGGTGGACGTCCCGGCCCAGCCGCTCGGTGGCGAGCGTGGCGATGACCTCGTTGGCGTTCATGTTGGAGGAGGTCCCGGAGCCCGTCTGGAAGACGTCGACCGGGAAGTGCGCGTCCCAGCGCCCCTCGGCGACCTCCGCGGCCGCCTCCTGGACCGCCTCGGCGATGTCCTTGCCGATCACGCCCAGCTCGCCGTTCACCTTCGCGGCGGCGGCCTTGATCCGGGCGAGGGCCTCGATGTGCGCGCGCTCGATGCGCTGTCCCGAGATCGGGAAGTTCTCCACGGCGCGCTGCGTCTGCGCCCGCCATTTCGCGTCCACGGGCACCCGCACCTCACCCATGGAGTCGTGCTCGATCCGGTACGCGCCTTCGCCCTGGCCGTCTGCCATTGGTGACACCTCCATGGGGGACAGCATCGCGGAGCCCGCCGCTGTTCCCGCCCGGCGGGCACGAGGCGTTCCGCCGGGCGGCCCGGCACCGGTGCGGCCCAGGACGGACGGCCGCCCGGTGGGCGGCCGTTCACCTGGCTCGTACGGCGTCACGCACGAGGGCTCCCCGTGCGCCGTCACCCGGACGGAGTACGCCGCACGGGCAGGCACTAGGCCAGCCCCGGACCCCGTACCGGGATCGTCGTGAAGGTCGGGGCGGGCGCGGGGTCCTGGAAGAAGTCGTTGCCCTTGTCGTCGACCACGACGAAGGCCGGGAAGTCCTCGACCTCGATCTTCCAGACGGCCTCCATGCCGAGCTCCTCGTACTCGACGACCTCGACCTTCTTGATGCAGTCCTGGGCGAGCCGGGCGGCCGGGCCGCCGATGGAGCCGAGGTAGAAGCCGCCGTGCGCGTCGCAGGCGTCCGTCACCTGCTTGCTGCGGTTGCCCTTGGCCAGCATCACCTTGGAGCCGCCCGCCGCCTGGAACTGCTCGACGTACGAGTCCATGCGGCCCGCGGTCGTCGGGCCGAAGGAGCCGGACGCGTAGCCCTCGGGGGTCTTGGCCGGGCCCGCGTAGTACACCGGGTGGTCCTTCAGGTACTGCGGCATCTCCTCGCCCGCGTCCAGCCGCTCCTTGATCTTGGCGTGCGCGATGTCGCGCGCCACGACGAGCGGGCCGGAGAGCGAGAGACGGGTCTTGACCGGGTACTTCGTCAGCGCGGCGAGGATGTCGTCCATCGGCTGGTTGAGGTCGATCTTCACGACGTCGCCGGCCTCGTCGAGGTGCTCGTCGGTCGTGTCCGGCAGGAAGCGCGCGGGGTCGGTCTCCAACTGCTCCAGGAAGACGCCCTCGGCGGTGATCTTCGCGACGGCCTGGCGGTCGGCCGAGCAGGAGACGGCGATCGCGACCGGGCAGGACGCGCCGTGGCGGGGCAGGCGCACCACGCGTACGTCGTGGCAGAAGTACTTGCCGCCGAACTGCGCGCCGATGCCGATCCTCTGCGTCAGCTCGAAGACCTTCTCCTCCAGGTCCTTGTCCCGGAAGCCGTGCCCGAGCTCGGAGCCCTCGGACGGGATCTCGTCCAGGTAGTGCGCGGAGGCGTACTTCGCGGTCTTCAGCGCGTACTCGGCGCTGGTGCCGCCGACGACGATCGCCAGGTGGTACGGCGGGCAGGCGGCCGTTCCCAGGGAGCGGATCTTCTCCTCCAGGAACTTCATCATGGAGCCCTCGTTGAGGACCGCCTTGGTCTCCTGGTAGAGGAACGACTTGTTGGCGGAGCCGCCGCCCTTGGCCATGAACAGGAACTTGTAGGCGCCGCCGTCGGTGGCGTACAGCTCGATCTGCGCCGGCAGGTTCGAGCCCGTGTTCTTCTCGTCCCACATGGTCAGCGGGGCCATCTGCGAATAGCGCAGGTTCAGGTTCAGGTAGGCGTCGTAGATGCCGCGCGAGAGGGCCGCCTCGTCGCCGCCCTCGGTGAGCACGTTCTGGCCGCGCTTGCCCATGACGATCGCGGTGCCGGTGTCCTGGCACATGGGCAGGACGCCCGCGGCCGCGATGTTCGCGTTCTTCAGCAGGTCCAGCGCGACGAACTTGTCGTTGGCCGACGCCTCGGGGTCGTCGATGATGCGGCGAAGCTGGGCGAGGTGCGCGGGCCGCAGGTAGTGCTGGATGTCGTGGATGGCCTCCGCGGCGAGCTCGCGCAGCGCCTCCGGCTCGACCTTGAGGAACGTGCGCCCGTCGGCCTCGAAGGTGGAGACACCCTCGGAGGTCACCAGCCGGTACGGGGTGGTGTCCTCTCCCTGGGGGAGCAGATCGGTGTACGCGAACTCAGGCATCTCGCCCATTCCTCACTCGACAGACAGCTTTTGGGGCTCGTTCGCCTCGGGCGCGCCCCTTCGGCTCACTCGCCGGAGGCCGGCCGTCATCGGCAGCGTCCACCAGCGTAGAACCTGACGGGGACGCCGAGACTGTGAGGTAAGGCTCAGTTCGGGCACCGGACCGACGGCGCGGACGGCTGAGCGGACGGCGCGCGGCCCGGCGGCCGGTTTTCCACAGGCGACGGGAGAGGGGTAGTCGCGATCTATCGCGTTTGGGTACGCTGTTGCCGTGGACCTTCAAAAGAGCCCCGACGCGACCCCCGCCACGGCGGCGAAGCCGGCCGAGCTGCGCGCCTCGGACGCCGACCGCGACCGGATCACCGACATCCTGCGCGAGGCCGTCGCCGAAGGGCGCCTGACCGCGGAGGAGCACGCCGAGCGGGTGGAGGGGGTGCTGGCCACCAAGACGGTGGGTGAGCTCGACCAGTTCGTCCGGGACCTGCCCGCCGCCCACACGGGCCGCGCGACCTCCTCGTACGCCTCCGCGCCCAACCGTCCCACCCAGGGCGCGATCCCGGTGGAGGCCGACGACAACGTGGTGGCGGTCTTCAGCTCCGCCGTCCGCAAGGGCCGCTGGCGGGCGGGCCGGCGGATCCACGCCTACGCGGTCTTCGGCAACGTCGAGATCGACCTGAGCGAGGCGATCTTCGAGTACCAGCAGGTCGTCATCAAGGCGATCTCCGTCTTCGGCAACGTCGAGATCGACGTCCCGGAGAACGTCTCGCTGCGGGGCAGCGGCGGCGGTGTGCTGGGCAATTTCGAGGTGGACACACTGGACTCGGGCGACCCCGACGCACCCGTGGTCTACGTCGACGGTCTCGCCGTCCTGGGGAACGTCGAGGCGAGGCCCAAGCGCGGCAAGCGGATCGCGGACATCCTCGACCGGGTCGCGAGCCGGGTGAACGACCGGGTGGCCGAGCGGCTGGACCGGGGTCTGCGCAAGCACCTGGACCGCTGACGCCGGTGAACGCGTCGGCGGCGGACGCGCGGTGGTCCGGCGGCGGACGATCGATCACGCGCGAGAAGGGCCGGGCTTCGGAACGCAGTGCATAGGCGCGCGCACAGCGGGTAGGGCTTGCTGCATCCCCTCTTGGAGGGTGCTGTGGAACTTTCCGCAGTACCCGGCACGCTCGCGAAGCCGTCGTCAGGAGTAGACCGTGCTGCAACCGCCGCATCAGTCCCTGCAGGTAGCTGCCGTTCCGGCCCAGCGGGCGCCAGTGCGGGACAGGGACCAGGAAGCGCCATGGCACACGGAGGCGGTGTGCCGACGGGACGAAGCCGGCCTGTTCTTCGCCCCCTCCAAGGAGCCGACCGCTTCCCGGCTCTCCCGCGAGGAGGCGGCCAAGCGCGTCTGCGCCCGCTGCCCGGTCATGGTCGAGTGCCGTGAACACGCGCTGCTGCAACCCGAGCCGTACGGAGTCTGGGGCGGTCTCACCGCCGCCGAGCGCCGTGTCGTGCTCGCGCGGCGCCGCCGCCGCGACGTGGAACTCAAGAAGGCCGCGCGGGGCACGATAGCCCAGGCCGGCTGACCCGCCCGCGGGCAGCCGGACCGATCCCCCGCGTGCGAGCCGGGCCGCCCCGCATGCGGGGGCCGGCCGAGAGCCGCGGGGCTGATGCCGGGCCGCTTCACCCGTGGTGGGGCCGTCCGGCGTGAGCGCAGGAAACGAGAAGGGGCGCCCCTCCGCACAAGGGGCGCCCCTCTCGCGCCTCGCGGCGCCCGGCCCCGTTCGGCCGGTGGTCCTACTTCGCGCGGTCGAAGTCGATCGCGCTGTACGCACGCAGCTTGCTCAGCCGGTGCTCCGAGGTGATCTGGCGGACCGTCCCGGACTTGGACCGCATCACGATCGACTCGGTCGTCGCGGTCTCGGAGCGGTACCGCACTCCGCGCAGCAGCTCACCGTCGGTGATGCCGGTCGCGACGAAGAAGACGTTCTCGCCGGAGACCAGGTCGTTCGTGGTCAGGACGCGGTCGAGGTCGTGCCCGGCGTCGACCGCCCGCTGCCGCTCCTCGTCGTCCTTCGGCCACAGCTTGCCCTGGATCGTGCCGCCGAGGCACTTGACCGCGCAGGCCGAGATGATGCCCTCGGGTGTGCCGCCGATGCCGAGCAGCAGGTCGATGCCGGTGCCCTCGCGCAGCGCCAGGATCGAGCCCGCGACGTCGCCGTCGGAGATGAGCTTGATGCGCGCGCCGGTGTCCCGGATCTCCTTGATGATCCCGTCGTGGCGAGGCCGGTCGAGGATGACGACGGTGACGTCCTCGGGGGTGACCCGCTTGGCCTTGGCGACCCGGCGGATGTTGACCGACACGGGCGCGTTGATGTCGACGAAGTCGGCGGCCTCGGGCCCGGTGACCAGCTTGTCCATGTAGAAGACGGCGGACGGGTCGAACATGGTGCCGCGGTCGGCTGCGGCCAGCACGGCGATCGCGTTCGTCATGCCCTTGGCGGTGAGCGTGGTGCCGTCGATCGGGTCGACGGCGATGTCGCACTCGGGACCGGTTCCGTCGCCCACGCGCTCGCCGTTGAAGAGCATCGGCGCCTCGTCCTTCTCCCCCTCGCCGATGACGACGACGCCGTTCATCGAGACGGTGGAGACGAGGGTGCGCATGGCCCGGACGGCGGCGCCGTCGGCGCCGTTCTTGTCGCCGCGGCCGACCCAGCGGCCCGCGGCCATCGCGGCGGCCTCGGTGACACGGACGAGTTCGAGGGCGAGGTTCCGGTCGGGGGCTTCCGACGGGACTTCGAGTTCGGAGGGCAGATGATGCTCGGTCATCGACACGCACCTTTCTGATACGACGACGGCCGGATGAGGGTGATGTCCCGACTCTATCGCCAGGCTTACAAAATGAGCAGGGGGGCCCACGGATGAGCAGGCCAGGGCACCTGCGACGATAGGTCCGTGGCAGGTATGAAAGGCAAGCAGTCGGTCCGGGACATGATTCTTTCCCTGGGCCTCATCGGGCTCATGGCGGGCGTTATCTACATCTTCATCCCGCATGACGACTCCAAGCCCGATCTCAAGCGTGTCGACTACCGGGTCGAGCTGCTCACGGCTCGCCGGGCGGCGAGCTATCCCGTGGCGGCTCCCGAGGGTCTTCCCACGGCGTGGAAGGCGACCTCGGTGCGGTACGACGGAAGCGACTTCGATGTCTGGCACCTGGGCTTCCAGGCCCCCGACGGTCAGTACGTGGCGGTCGAGCAGTCGACTCAGCGGCCTGCGGTGTTCATCGACGCGGCGAGCCAGGGCGCCCGGCAGACGAAGGTCACCCAGCGCATCGGTGACCGGACCTGGCAGCGCTACGAGGGCGATCACTACGACGCCCTGGTCCTTCAGAACAAGGGTTCGACGACCGTGGTGACCGGCACCGGGTCGTTCGGCACGCTGGCCAAGATGGCGCAGGCGCTGAAGACGTCCTAGATCACGCATACGCACGAGAAGGGCCCCCGGCAGTGGTGCCGGGGGCCCTTCTCGTGCGCGTGTCGCGTGCGCGCGCGGTGAAACAGTGGTGCCGGTGGTCAGACGGTCGTGATGACCTGGTCGGCATCCAGGCGCGGGCCGCGCGGGAACCAGGCGTCCTCGCCCGGCTTGCCGATGTTGACGATCATCAGCGGGGTGTGGTCGTCGTCCAGGAACTCCTTCTGGATGCCGGCGAGGTCGGCGCCGGTCATCGGGCCCGCGGCGAGACCGGCGGCGCGGACGCCGATGATGAAGTACGCGGCCTGGAGCGCGGCGTTCAGCGTGGCGGCACCCTCACGGACGGGACGCTCGGAGAAGAAGAGGTCCTTGGCGGCGGGGAAGTGGGGGAGGAGCGCCGGCAGTTCCTCGTGGAACTCGTTGTCCGCGGCGAGGATCGCGACCAGCGGGGCGGCGGCGGTCTTCGCCCGGTTGCCCTCGGCGAGGTGCTGGACCAGACGCTCACGGGCTTCGGGGGAGCGGACCAGGGTGATGCGCAGCGGCGACTGGTTGAAGGCGGTCGGGCCGTACTTGACCAGGTCGTAGATCGCCTGCACCTGCTCGTCGGACACCGGCTCGTCGGTGAACGTGTTCGCGGTGCGGGCCTCGCGGAACAGCAGGTCCTGAGCGGTGGGGTCAAGGACGAGAGACATGAGAAACCTTCTCGGTATGTGCGGTGGATCCGGTGGGATCTGCTGGCGAACACGACAGTACGTCGAAGAGGTTTAAAGTTCAACCAAAACCGGGGCGTCGTGATCCGCTTCACAGGCACGGAGTCGAAAACCCGAGGAACTCAAATACGCGGAGCCGGTGCCGCCTGTCAGGCGGCGGTGGAGTCGGACGCCGTGGAGTCGGACGCCGTGGAGTCGGACGCCGTGGAGCCGGACGCCGTGGAGTCGGCGCCGTTTGTCAGGCGGAGCCGGATCCGGGGGCCGGCTTCTCGTTCTCGGACTCCTCCTCGGCCAGGGCCGCGTCCAGGCGCGCCCGTGCGCCCTCCAGCCAGCGCCGGCACACCTTGGCCAGCTCCTCGCCGCGCTCCCAGAGCGCCAGGGACTCCTCCAGGGTCGTACCGCCCGCCTCCAGGCGGCGTACGACCTCGATCAGCTCGTCCCGTGCCTGCTCGTAGCCGAGCGCCTCGTCCACCTTGCTGGTCATGTGCCCACCCTATGCATCGACTCGAACCGTGAATTCACCCTCGGCGACCCGCGCCCGCAGCGTCTCGTCGGCCGTGACCTCGGCCGGGTCCCGGACCACGGAGCCGTCGTCCTTCTGCAGGACCGCGTACCCCCGCAGGAGGGTCGCGGCCGGGGAGAGCGCCACCACGCGCGCGTGGGTGTGCGTCAGCTCCGAGTCCGCGCGGTCCAGGAGATGTCCCAGCGTGCGCCGGCCCCGGTCGAGCAGCGCGGCGACCTGGTCCGCCCGCTCGTCGATCATCCGGTGCGGATCCTCCATCGAGGGCCGGGTCAGCGTGTGCGCGAGGCCGCGCTCCTCGCGGTCGACGAACGACCGCACGCACCGCCGCGCCCGGTCCCTCAGGAGCCGCACCCGCTCGTACTCCTCGCCGACGTCCGGCACGACCTTCTTGGCGGCGTCGGTCGGGGTGGACGCCCGCAGGTCGGCCACATGGTCGAGCAACGGGTTGTCGGGCTCGTGCCCGATGGCCGAGACGACGGGTGTACGGCAGGCCGCGACCGCCCGCACGAGCTGCTCGTCGGAGAACGGAAGCAGATCCTCCACGCTGCCGCCGCCGCGCGCCACGATGATCACATCGACCTCGTCGAGCGCGTCCAGTTCCTTCACCGCCTGCACGACCTGCGGAACGGCGTGCACGCCCTGAACGGCGACGTTGCGCACCTCGAAGCGGACGGCGGGCCAGCGGTGCCGCGCGTTCTCCAGCACGTCGCGCTCGGCCGCCGACGCGCGCCCGCACACCAGCCCGACGAGCTGCGGCAGGAACGGCAGGGCCTTCTTGCGGCCGGCCGCGAACAGTCCCTCGGCCGCCAGCGACTTCTTGAGCTGTTCGAGGCGGGCCAGGAGCTCGCCCACCCCCACCGGCTTGATCTCGGCGGCCCGCAGGGACAACTGCCCGCGCGGCGCGTACCACTCCGGCTTGGCGTGGACCACCACCCGGGCGCCCTCGGTCACCACGTCGGCGACCGCGTCGAACACCTGCCGGTAGCAGGTCACGCCCACCGAGATGTCGTGCGACGGGTCGCGCAGCGTCAGGAAGACGACACCCGCGCCGGGGCGCCGCGACAACTGGGTGATCTGTCCCTCGACCCACACCGCGCCGAGCCGGTCGATCCATCCCCCGATGAGCCGTGACACCTCTCCGACGGGCAGCGGAGCGTCCGCGGACGTGTTGAGAGCCATGCGCCCGAGCGTAGTGGCCACCACCGACAACGCCCGCACGCCCGCCGCGGATCCGCCCCGGTCGTGCGGGCGGCCCGCCCCGGCCCCGGTTTCGGGCCGGCGTCGGCCCCGGCGTCGGCCGCAGGCCGCCCCTGGACCGGCGTCATCGGCTCGCCCGGTGTCTCCAAGGAGGTGATCCTCGGCCTGCCGGGTGCGGCCTTACGATGGGGGCATGACTGCTTCGCCTGGCCGCCGTGTCCTGCTCGCCGCCCCCCGTGGCTACTGCGCGGGCGTGGACCGCGCCGTGATCGCCGTCGAGAAGGCCCTTGAGCAGTACGGGGCCCCGATCTACGTCCGGCACGAGATCGTCCACAACAAGTACGTCGTGCAGACCCTTGAGAAGAAGGGCGCGATCTTCGTCGAGCGGACGGCCGAGGTCCCCGAGGGGTCCATCGTCATGTTCTCGGCGCACGGCGTGTCCCCCGTCGTCCACGACGAGGCCGCCGCCGGCAGGCTCGCCACCATCGACGCGACGTGCCCGCTGGTCACCAAGGTCCACAAGGAAGCCGTCCGCTTCGCGGGCGAGGACTTCGACATCCTGCTCATCGGGCACGAGGGCCACGAAGAGGTCATCGGCACCTCCGGTGAGGCACCCGACCACATCACCCTGGTCGACGGCCCCGAGGACGTCGCCAAGGTCGAGGTCCGCGACCCCTCCAGGGTCGTCTGGCTCTCCCAGACCACCCTCTCGGTCGACGAGACCATGGAGACGGTCGACGCCCTGAAGGAGAAGTTCCCCCTTCTCATCTCCCCGCCGAGCGACGACATCTGCTACGCCACGCAGAACCGCCAGCTCGCCGTGAAGCAGATGGGCGCGGAGGCCGAACTCGTCATCGTCGTCGGATCACGCAACTCCTCCAACTCCGTACGGCTCGTCGAGGTCGCCAAGCTCGCAGGCTCCCGCGCCGCGTACCTCGTGGACTTCGCCGACGAGATCGAGGAGGCGTGGCTGGAGGGCGTGAGCACGGTCGGCGTCACCTCCGGCGCCTCCGTCCCCGAGGTCCTCGTCGAGCAGGTCCTGGAGTGGCTGTCCCGGCGCGGCTTCGAGGACGTGGAGATCGTCAAGGCCGCCGAGGAGTCCATCACGTTCTCGCTGCCCAAGGAACTGCGCCGCGACCTGCGCGCCGAGGCGGCCGCGCTGGTGGAGGCGCGTACCGCTGGTACGTCCGGGAAGTGACGGTCAGGCGTACGACGTAACGTGGGGCCATGAAGATCTTCGGTGTGGACATTGGCGGATCCGGGATCAAGGGTGCCCCTGTGGACCTTGACCGCGGGGACCTGGCGGAGGAGCGCTTCAAGGTGCTCACCCCGCATCCCGCGACCCCCGACGCGGTGGCCGACGGCGTGAAGGACGTCATCGGCCACTTCGGCTGGACGGGTCCGGTGGGCATCACCTTCCCGGGTGTGGTGACCGGCGGTGCCACCATCCGTACGGCGGCCAATGTGGACAAGGCCTGGATCGACACGGACGCGCGCGCGTTGCTCGGCGAGCGGCTGGGCGGCCTGCCGGTGACCGTGCTGAACGACGCGGACGCGGCGGGTGTCGCCGAGATGGAGTTCGGCGCCGGGAAGGGCCGACGGGGCACGGTCGTCCTGCTGACCTTCGGCACCGGCATCGGCAGCGCCCTCTTCATCGACGGCGAACTGGTCCCGAACACCGAGCTGGGACACCTGGAGCTGAACGGCCACGAAGCCGAGAAGCGGGCCTCCACCAAGGCCAAGGACGACAACGAGCTGACCTGGGAGCACTGGGCGCGCCGCGTCACCAAGTACCTCGCCCATGTCGAGATGCTCTTCTCCCCGGAACTCTTCATCATCGGCGGCGGTGTCAGCCGCAAGGCCGACAAGTTCGTGCCCCTGATCGAGGGCATCACGGCGGAGATCGTCCCGGCCCAGCTCCAGAACAACGCGGGGATCGTGGGCGCGGCCATGCGGGCGGCGAAGCTCGCGCGATAGCGCGGCAGCGGCGGCCCCGCCCGGTGACTGACGGGTACGAGGGTCCCGGTGCTCACAGGTGCGAGGGTCCCCCGTCCGCGACGGCACGGGGGACGCCGCCCCGACGGCACGAGGCCGACGGTACGAGGCCGACGGTACGAGGTGCCTGTCCACGACGTACGAGGGTCAGCGGGCCTGTCCGCCGGGCGGCTGGGCGCGCGCCGCGTCCCGACGCCGGGCGGCGGCGCGGCGGCTCATCAGGCGGACCCTGCGGACGGTCACGACGAGGACCGCGACCAGCGTCCCCCCGTACAGCCAGCCCGCCTGCAGGGCGAGGGCGGTGACCAGGCCCATGACGTGGCCGCCGATTCCGCCGCCGTCCTCGGTGATCGGCAGCAGCCCGAAGGCGAAGGCGATCGGTACGACCACCGGGGCGGTCACCAGGTCGCCGGGCCGCACCCACAGCGCGGTCAGTACGCACAGCGGCAGGAACAGCACCCCGTACACCGTCGGCGATCCGCCGAACAGCAGGTGGTCAAGACCGGCCAGCGCGAACAGCGACGCCCCGCAGAACAGTCCGGCGCCGAGCCCGGTCAGCCGGGGACGTGACGGCCGGCGCGTCTCACGGACGCCCGCGGGCGGCGCGGGCCGCCGCGCGACCGGGGCGCCCCGCCGGACACCGCCGTCCGCGGCCCGCCCGGCCTGTGCCGGGACGGGTGCCCCGCGTCGCGGTCTGTACTGGGGGGTACGCGTCCTGTGTTGCTCCACTGGACCAACTTAGGTCGTTTTATGTGTGGAACGGCTCATCGGACACGCCGGAGACCAGCCGAAGACGAGGCCATTGACGGAGCTTGGCCATGCGTTCGACACCTCGCCGGTCGGGGCCGGGGCACGCCGTAGACTGGTGGATCGGCCCGCACTCCCAGAGGGCCTTTCGCCCACCTCTCGTACGGGAAGTCGCAACGTGTCGCTCACGATCGGAATCGTCGGTCTGCCCAATGTCGGCAAGTCGACCATGTTCAACGCCCTGACCAAGAACGACGTGCTCGCGGCCAACTACCCGTTCGCCACGATCGAGCCGAACGTCGGTGTGGTCGGCGTCCCGGACGCCCGTCTCACCAAGCTGGCCGAGATCTTCTCCTCGCAGAAGATCCTCCCGGCGACCGTCGACTTCGTCGACATCGCGGGCATCGTGAAGGGCGCGTCCGAGGGTGAGGGCCTGGGCAACAAGTTCCTCGCGAACATCCGTGAGTCCGACGCGATCTGCCAGGTCATCCGCGCCTTCAAGGACGAGAACGTCGTGCACGTCGACGGCAAGGTCTCGCCCAAGGACGACATCGAGACGATCAACACCGAGCTGATCCTCGCGGACCTCCAGACGATCGAGAAGGTCCTGCCGCGCCTCCAGCGGGAGTCGCGCATCAAGAAGGACATCGGCCCGAAGGTCGCGGCGGTCGAGGCGGCCCAGGCGATCCTGGAGCGGGGCGACACCCTCTTCTCCGCGGGCATCGTCCAGGGCTCCGGCAACGAGGAGCTGCTGCACGACCTGCACCTGCTCACCACCAAGCCGTTCCTGTACGTCTTCAACGTCGACGAGGACGAGCTGGTCGACGACGACTTCAAGGCCGAGCAGAGCGCCCTGGTCGCCCCTGCCGAGGCGATCTTCCTCAACGCCAAGCTGGAGGCGGACCTCGCCGAGCTCGACGAGGAGGACGCGAGGGAGCTCCTGGAGTCGGTCGGCGTCGAGGAGCCGGGCATGGCCACCCTGGCCCGGGTCGGCTTCAACACCCTCGGCCTGCAGACCTACCTGACGGCAGGCCCCAAGGAGTCCCGCGCCTGGACGATCAAGAAGGGCGCCACCGCCCCCGAGGCCGCCGGTGTCATCCACACCGACTTCCAGAAGGGCTTCATCAAGGCCGAGGTCATCTCCTTCGCGGACCTGGTCGAGACGGGCTCGGTCGCCGAGGCCCGCGCCAAGGGCAAGGCCCGCATGGAGGGCAAGGACTACGTCATGCAGGACGGCGACGTGGTGGAGTTCCGCTTCAACGTGTAGGCGTTTCGTTACTTTATGTTACGTAGTTTCGTCAAACGTGCAGGTCGTAAGGGGTCGGACTCTGACGAGTCCGACCCCTTCTGCATTCCGTGCTGACTTGGTGCTGACTTTTCAGCCGCTCCGGGGCGGTGTGAGCTTGTCGAGGTCAAGGCTGACCTGGAAGGGCACCGGGCGCTGGAGGGTGCCCCGGAAGATCCCGGCGGGCGCGTAGGCGCCGGTGGGTTCGTCGAGCTCGTAGACGTGGACGACGGGTGCCCCGTACTCGTCCTCGATGCACCAGTAGTGCGGGATTCCGGCCTCTGTGTACTTGCGGAGTTTTACTGTGCGATCGCGATGGGCCGACTCCGGGGAGACGACCTCGATGACGAGCTGGACGTCCTCCGGTGCGAACCAGGTACGGTCGCCGTCGAAATCGGCCGTCGTCACCAGCAGGTCCGGTTCGGGACGGTTCCGCGGGTCGAGCTTGATGGTCATTTCGCGGCCGACTCTGGTGTCGGCGGGCACCTGCTCCATGAGCGCGACGGTGAGCATGGTGACGAGGTGGCCGTGCCACCACCTCCGGGGCGACATCATGAAGACGAGGGCTCCATCGATCAGCTCGGTGTGGCGGGGTGCCTCGGGGAGGCGGTCGAGGTCCTCCGCGAACCAGCCTTCCGCGCGCGGCGGGCGCATCCAGTCGGGCAGTGCGGTCATGGCTTCACGGTAGCGGCCCGCAGCTGAGGCCGGAGAGCCAACGATCCCGGCCGGAGGTCTTTCGGTAACTTGCCGCACGACAACCGGCCGCCCACCTAATATCCGGCCATGAGGGACTCATCGGTCCAGATCGCAACGGTGGTCATCTCCGTGGCGGCTCTTGTCTTCTCAACGACGGCCGCGTTCTGGGCCCCCGTCTACAACCGACGTCAGGCGAGAGCGGATGCGCAGGCCAACGCCCTCACGGAGAAGGCGGAGCCGTACGTCCTCGTCGACATCAGGCCTCGTATCCCTGGGTCATCGCTGCTCGTGCTGGTGATCGAGAACATCGGTCAGACCCTGGCCCGCAACGTACGCATCTCGGTGAGCCCTCCGCTACAGACCACTCTGGGGGCGGAGAGGGCCGAGACTCTCAATCGGGTGGTTGGTCGCCCCATCGCCACCCTGCCTCCAACGCGCCGCGTTCCGCGTTCCGCTTCAACGTGTAGCGGGCGCCGTCCCGTCGCGGCGCTGGTCCGGCGGGCACGCGGATCGGAAGGGTCCGGCCTTCGGAGGCCGGGCCCTTTGTTTTTCCCCGCCGGGACGGGGCCGCACCCCCGACCCGTCCGGCCGTGGGCCTGCCTGGCCGTTGTGAGTGGTGGAGCGCAGGCGGGGCATCCGCGGGGCGCCGTCGTGGGCGTCGGGAGTCCGATCGCGCGATGGGAGGATGCGGGGAGGCGAGGAGGGGCGGAAGCGTGGGGCGTGGCGAGAGGGACACGGTCGCCGGGGGAGCGCGGCTGTACGAGGCGGCGCGGGCCGTGGTCGGTGACCACGCACGGGCGGTGGAGGCCGTACGGGCGGCGCTGAAGCCCATCCACGACGCGGCGGTCGAGCGGGAGCTCGACGCCATCCCCGTCGCCCGGCTGCAGGACGTCACCGAGGGACGGCTCCGGCTGGGGAACGTCGAGAAGAACAGGCTTCGCACGGTCGGCGGTGTTCTCCGGGCGGGGCCCTACAGGCTGCGCCAGATTCCCGGTGTGGGGCAGCGGACCGTCGATCAGATGCTCGCCGCCGCCGGCCGGCTCGCCGAGGCCGTGCGGGAGACCGTGGCCGTCCATATCGACGTGGACCGGCCGGAGCCGGGCACCACCGCGCTCGTCATGGCCTTGCACGTGCTGGCGGAGGCCGGCCCGGACGCCCGTCGCGCGGTCGACAGGGCCACCGTCCTGTCGGAGCGGCTCGGTCCGTCGCTCGTCGAGGCCAGGCCGGCCGCCGGACGGTTCCGGATGCTTCTGGTCGGCCGGGAGAAGAAGACCCGCGCGCTGGCCGCGGTCACCGAGATCCGGTCGCTGGTGGACGAGGCGGAGCGGGCGGGCCTGCCCGGGCTGCTCGCCCAGGCGTCGGTGGACCTGCTCCGGGGGACCTCGTCCGACCTGGCGGCCTGGGTGGACTTCGAGCTCCGCTCCGCCGAGTACTACAGCCTGCTGGCCGAGATCTCCCACCGGCTGCCGGACTCGGCGGCCGCCGAGGGGTTCCTGCCGGACGAGATCGCCGAACGGGTACGGACCCAGCAACTGGACGACGCGCACCGGCGGGTCTCCCTGCGCGGCTATCAGGCGTTCGGCGCGCGGTTCGCGCTCGCGCAGCGCAAGGTGATACTCGGCGACGAGATGGGCCTCGGGAAGACCGTCCAGGCGATCGCCGTGCTGGCACACCTGGCCGCCCGGGGGCAGAACCACTTCATGGTCGTCTGCCCGGCGAGCGTCCTCGTGAACTGGACACGGGAGATCGAGTCCCGCAGCGCCCTCAGGGTCGCGGTGCTCCACGGCCCCGACCGGCACGACGCGCTGGCCGACTGGAAGGAGCGGGGCGGGGTCGCGGTGACCACGTTCGACGCGCTGCGCGGCTTTCCCGCGCCGGGCGGCGGAGAGGTCGGCCTGCTCGTGGTCGACGAAGCGCACTTCGTGAAGAACCCGAAGGCCAAACGGTCCCAGGCGGTCGCCCTGTGGGCGGAGCGCTGCGGGCATGCCCTCTTCATGACCGGAACCCCGATGGAGAACCGGGTCGCCGAGTTCCGCGACCTGGTCCGGATGCTCGACGGCGATGTCGCGGACTCCCTGGGCGAACGGGACACCCTGGCCGGATCGGTCGCCTTCCGCAAGGCCGTGGCCCCGGTCTACCTGCGACGCAACCAGGAGGACGTGCTGACGGAACTCCCCAGTCTTCAGCGGACCGACGAGTGGGAGGAACTCAGCGCGTCGGACGAGGAGGCCTACCGGGAAGCCGTGCGCGCGGGCAACTTCATGGCGATGCGCAGGGCCGCGTACATGCGCCCCGAGAAGTCGGCCAAGCTGGACCGGCTCCGGCAGATCGTTCAGGAGGCCTGCGAGAACGGGCAGAAGACGGTGGTCTTCTCCAATTTCAAGGACGTACTGGGCGTGGTGAAGGAAGAGCTCGCCGCGGGAGCCACCGGACGCACTCCGCTGTTCGGTCCGCTCACGGGAAGCGTCCCGGCCGGGCGGCGCCAGCAGATCGTGGACGACTTCGCCGACGTCCAGGGCCCGGCGGTGCTCCTGGCGCAGATCCAGGCGGCGGGCATCGGCCTCAATATGCAGGCCGCCTCCGTCGTCGTCATCTGCGAACCCCAGATCAAGCCGACCATCGAACACCAGGCGGTGGCCCGGGCCCACCGTATGGGCCAGGTCAGGCCGGTGCGCGTGTACCGCCTCCTCGCCACCGGGGGAGTCGACGAGCGCATGGTGAAGATGCTGGAGAGCAAGACCCGGCTCTTCGACGCCTATGCCCGCCGCAGCGCCGTGGCGGAAGCCACACCGGACGCGGTCGACGTGTCGGACACCGAGCTGGCGCGCCGGATCGTCGAGGAGGAACAGGCCCGTCTGGGCCTCACCGTGTGAGCCGCGCGGTCCGGATCCCCGGCCGCGTCGTGATCCCCGGCCGCGTCGTGCGGCCCGGGATCAGGCGCGCGCCATGCCCGTCTTCGCCCCGGCTCCGCACAGCGGTACCACGGCCTCCCGTCGGCCGAGGGCGCCCTCTCGTACCGCCGCCCAGCAGGCCGCTCCCGTGGACTCCACGTACAGTCCGCGTCCCGCCAGATCCGTCTGGGCGTGACGGATCTGGTCCTCCGTCACGGTCAGGAAGGCGCCCCCCGAGGCGCGTACCGCGCGCAGGATCTGGCGGGCCCGGGGCGGGCGCGGGATCGCGATGCCCTCGGCGAAGGTGGGCGCCGTCGGGGTGACGCCGACGAGATCGTCGGCGCCCTCGGACCAGGCGCGGGCCAGCGGGGCGACCGCGGCGGACTGGACGGCGTACAGGGCGGGCCGGCGGTCGATCAGTCCCGCCGCGTGGAGTTCGGCGACGGCGAGGGCCGCGCCGAGGAGCAGCGTGCCGTTGCCGACCGGCACCACCACGACGTCCGTCAGACGTCCGCCGAGGTCCTCCCAGAGTTCGTGGACGTAGGTCTTCGTGCCGTGCAGGAAGTACGGGTTGAACACGTGCGAGGCGTAGAACACGCCGTCCTCGTCGGCCGCCTCGCGCGCGGCCCGTGCCGTCGCCTCCCGGTCGCCCCGGACCACCCGCGGCCGTGCCCCGTGCGCCTCGATCTGCTCCAGCTTCTTCGTGGAGGTGCCTTCGGGGACGTACACCGTGCAGGGCAGTCCGGCCCGCGCACTGTACGCGGCGACCGCCGTGCCCGCGTTGCCGCTGCTGTCGGCGATCACCTGCCGCGGCCCCAGCCTCAGCGCCAGTTCGGCCAGCAGCACGGCCCCGCGGTCCTTGAACGACAGCGTCGGCATCAGGAAGTCCAGCTTGGCGGAGACGCCCTCGACGAGCGGTACCAGCGGAGTGCGGCCCTCGCCGAGGCTGATGGTGGGCGCGGCCAGCGGCAGGCACTCCGCGTACCGCCACAGCGAGTTCACCCGCCCGGTGAGCGAGCTGAGCGGAGCGGGGGTGGGCGCGAAGTCCAGATCGAGCGGGCCGCGGCAGACCGGGCAGCACCAGGCGAGCGAGCCGGCCGGGACGCGGGTGCCGTCCGCGGGGCAGAAGCAGTCCGGCAGTGGAGTCATACGCGCAGGTTAGGCGCGACGCGCCGGAGTCGCCCGCGGTCGTCACACGGCCTCTGTCAGGACCCCGGCCGTGCCGCGCATACGATGCGCGCAGCCATTCGGCAGTCGTGCAGTAGTTCCATCGTGTGTGGATGAGGAGCAAGGGAACTCGTGGCCATACCCCCGCCGCCCGGGCCGCAGCAGCCAGAGGGGCAGTATCCGCCGCCCGGAACGCCGCCAGGCGCACCGGGGTCGTCGCCCGGCGCCCACCCGCCTCCGTATCCCCACGCTCCGTACCCCCAGGGCCCCTACCCCCAAGGCCCGTACCAGCGAGGTGCGTACCCCCAAGACCCGTACCAGCAAGGCCAGTCCCCGTACGCGGGTCCGTACCGGACCTGGGGGCAGGGCTACTCCCCGTACAACCGGCCGGCGCCCTTCAACGGGCTCGCGATAGCGGCGCTGGTTCTCGGCATCCTCTGCTTCCTGCCCGGGGTCGGGATCGTGCTCGGGATCGTGGCGCTCGTCCAGATCAAGAAGCGTGGCGAGCGGGGCAAGGGGATGGCGGTGGGCGGCATCGTGATGTCGTCGATCGGGGTCCTGCTGCTCGCGCTCATGGTCGCCGGGGGAGGGGGCGACATCTGGTCCGGAGTCCAGGAGGGCGCGGGCACCGGCGGCAGCGCGTTCTCCCTGCACAAGGGCCAGTGCTTCAACGCGCCGGGTGACACCTTGGAAGGCCTTGCCTACGACGTCGACACGGTGCCCTGCTCCGGGAAGCACGACGCCGAGGTCTTCGCCGCGACGACCGCGAACGGCGACTCCTTCCCCGGCGACTCCGCGGTCTCCGCCGAAGCCGGCGACAAGTGCTACGCGCTCATGGACACGTACGCGATGGACGGCTGGGCCGTGCCGGACGACGTCGACGTCTACTACTTCACGCCGACTCGGCAGAGCTGGCGCGAAGGTGACCGCGAGATCACCTGCATGTTCGGGAACACCGACAAGCAGGGCACGCTGACCGGCTCGCTGCGCAAGGACGCCACGAACCTCGACGCGGACCAGCTCGCCTATCTCAAGGCCGCGCGGATCCTCAACAGGGCGATGGACTCGGCTCCGGACAAGGCGTACGTCGAGGACGATCTGCCGGGTCACAAGAAGTGGGCGACCAGGGTCTCGCGTGCGCTCGCCGAGCAGGCGGGGCTGCTCCGCGGCCACACGTTCGCGCCCGCCGCGAGCGGGCGCGTCGCGGCTGTGGCCAAGAACCTCGACCGGTCCCGGAAGGAGTGGTCGAAGGCCGCGGACGCGTCGGACGCGGACACCTTCTACCGGCACTACGAAAAGGCGATGAAACTCATCGACGCGGACAAGACCGTCACCACCCGCAAGGCTCTGGGGCTCGCCACCACCCCGCCGAAGTACGACCAGGGCGGGGGCGGCGATAACGGTGGCGAAGGCGGCGCCGGAATCGAGGTGTGACGGCGGCCACAGTGGGGAGAAAGTGCCTGCGTAATGCCCTCAAGGGGCTGCGTCATCACATCGAGTGAATCTCTGGCCTTTGCTTGCATGGCACAACCCACGGTTGCCACGCTGTTGCTGTCTGTACAACCTGATGGGAGCGGCTAAGTGACTTTCGGTGAGCAGCCGGCGTACTTGCGTGTCGCGGGTGATCTCCGCAAGAAGATCGTCGACGGCTCGCTGCCACCGCACACCCGGCTCCCCTCGCAGGCCAGGATCCGCGAGGAGTACGGCGTCTCGGACACGGTCGCCCTGGAGGCGCGCAAGGTGCTGATGGCCGAGGGGCTGGTCGAGGGCCGCTCCGGGTCGGGCACCTACGTGCGGGAGCGGCCGGTGCCGCGCCGCGTGGCCCGCTCCGGATACCGGCCGGACAGCGGCGCCACCCCGTTCCGCCAGGAGCAGGCCGACCTCGCCGTGCGCGGCACCTGGGAGTCCCGCAGCCGGCAGGTGGAGGCGAGCGGAGCCATCGCCGAGCGGCTGGCCATCCAGCCGGGCGACCGCGTGATGTGCACGAACTACGTCTACCGGGACGGCGGCGAGGCGATGATGCTCTCCACCTCGTGGGAGCCGCTCGCCGTCACCGGGCGTACGCCGGTGATGCTTCCCGAGGAGGGGCCGCTCGGCGGCATGGGGGTCGTCGAGCGCATGGCGGCCATCGACGTGATCGTGGACAACGTCACGGAGGAGGTGGGCGCGCGTCCCGGCCTCGCCGAGGAACTCCTCGCTCTGGGTGGCGTACCGGGGCATGTGGTCGTCGTCATCCAGCGGACCTTCTACGCCTCGGGCCGTCCGGTGGAGACGGCGGACGTGGTCGTCCCGGCGGACCGGTACCGGATCGCCTACCACCTGCCGGTGAAGTGACCGTGCGTCACCCCTGCGGGGTCTAGGGGTCGGCTTTCCGGCGGGTGCCACGGCCGGGGCGTGGCCGCGCCGGCCGGCGGTTCCGGTGCGGACCGCCGGTCGGCGACCCCGAACCGACCGCGGGCCCTCGGCCCCCTCGCCGGCCGCCGACCGCTTGCCCCGGTCCGGCCCGAGGGCCCCCGCTCTCCGCCGATGCTGTCCGTCCATGCCTCAACAGGCCTGCCTGGCACCCCAGTTGGAATCTGGCCTTTCTCAAGTCGCCGTCCAGGGAAGGACTTCGCCCTGCTCGTGGGTGCGCGCGGAGCGGTGGGCGGCGTGTTCGGTGGCGTGCGCCCCCTGGGCCGGCGTTCCTTACTGGCCGGTTGCGTACCTCTTTGTGAAAAGGCGTATTCGCTGCGTGAAGGTTAGGCGTAGGCTCGGGCATATGCGGATTGCGGTTTCCTTGGAATGCGGGGTTGGGCGGGGGCCCGGGGCGGGAAGTGGAGGGGCTTGATGAACGACGGCACGATCACGCTTCCCTGGCTCGTCATACGGCAGGACGACAACGGCAACCGCTACCGCGTGGGCAGGTACGCGACCCGCGCCGAGGCTCAGAAGATCGCGGACAGCCTCGACGACCGCGGGCACAAACAGCTCTACTGGGTCGAGCGGATCGGGCAGAACGGAACCCGCTGACCGGGCTCGCCCATGACCCCTCCCGCTCCCGTAGGCTCCGGCGCATGACGGAACGGATCGTGGTGGTCGGAGGTGCCCTGGTGCGCGACGGGCGCCTGCTCGCCGCCCGCCGTAGTGCGCCCCCCGACCTGGCAGGGCGCTGGGAGTTGCCGGGCGGCAAGGTCGAGCCCGGCGAGACCCCCGAGAGCGCCCTCGTGCGCGAGCTGCGCGAAGAACTCGGCGTCGACGCGGAAGCGCTGGAGCGCGTCCCCGGCGAGTGGCCCCTGAAGCCCGGATACGTGCTGGTGGTGTGGGCCGCCCGGCTGCTGCCCGGCTCGGCCGAGCCCGCGGCCCTTCAGGATCACGACGAGCTGCGCTGGCTGGCACCCGCGGACGTGTGGGGCGTGGACTGGCTGGACCAGGACGTACCGGCGGTCAAGGGCGCGCTGCCGTGGCTCGACCCGGGCGCCTGATGAGCCGGGTGTGGAATTCGTAAGCCGTTCGCGCCACAGTGTGCCCCTGAGTGCGGTAAGGCATCAGGCATATCGGGTATGTGCCAATTAATCCCACGAAACCGGACATGGGTGGGTTCCTGGTCTGGGAAGTGATCGGCTTGATCGACACCGAAGGCGACTGCGCAGAGTGGACCTTTCCCGCGGAGCCCGGTGCCGTCCGCACCGCCCGCGCCGTCGTCCGGGGACAACTGCGCGATTGGGGGCTCGACTCCCTCGGCGACATCGCCGCGCTGCTGGTCAGTGAACTGGTGACGAACTCCCTCCGTCATGCGACGGGCCCGATCGGCGTCCGTCTGGTGCGTCCCGAGGGCGTGCCGGGCTCGCTCCGCGTCGAGGTCTCCGACCCGTTGCCGGACCCGCCCCGCGAACGGGCCGCCGACACCTCGGACGAGAGCGGCCGCGGCCTCCAGCTCGTGGCCGGCTCGTGCAGGCGCTGGGGCACCCGGCCCGCGGACACCGGCAAGACCGTCTGGTTCGAGCTGGCCGTGCCGGGCTGAGACCCGGAGACCGGGACCCCCGTACGGCGTCCGGCCGGATCGGGCCCACGACGGGTCTCGCGTTGTTTGATTCGACGGGGTGCCACCTGGTTAGAAGACTGGGAGTATGTCGCGGCCGGTCCAAAAACCATCGGGACCGTGCTGTGATCGTGAACACCGTGTCGTGCGGCGCCGTAGTGCTGGATACTGCGGGCAGCCGCCCCCGGTGACCGGTGCCGGACGCGGTGAGCTGGAGGGGACGGTTCGCGTGAGCGAGATACCAGCGAAGGCCACGGAGTCCGAGGACCCGTCGGACGGCGCGAGGGCTGATGCGGCGGGCGATACGGCGCGCACGGTTCCCGGTGACGCCGCGGACGGCACGGGCGAAGGAGTGGGCGGCGCGGTGGCCGGCCCGGCCGACGGCGCGATCGGCGAGGTGCCGCCGGGGGACGCGATGTGGCAGAGCAGTCCACCCGGTTCGATCTACGACTACATCAAGGCCGCGTCCTTCTCCATCGGCGCCGACGGGCTGGTCGACCAGTGGAGTCTGCGGGCCGAGCAGATCTTCGGCATCTCCGCCGAGCAGGCCGTCGGCATGGACCCCATCGAGGCGTTCGTGCCCGCGGACTGGCGTGAGTCCGGTCAGCGCAAGATGGCGGAGATCCTGGACGGCCGCGAGTGGACCGGCCTGGTGCCCTTCCGGATGCCCGCCTCCGAGGACGCCACCACGGACGGCGAGAGCGCCGAGGGCCTCGCCGAGGTCTATGTGATGCCGACCACGACCGAGCACGGCGAGCGTGCCGCCCTGTGCATCGTCGTGGACGTACGCACCCTGCGGAACATCGAGACGGATCTCGCCGCCTCGCAGGCGATTTTCGGTCAATCTCCGTTCGGATTCCTGCTGATCGACACCGACCTCCGGGTCCGGCGCGCCAACCAGCGGTTCGCCTCCATCTTCGGCGGCGGCGTCGACGACCACCGCGGCAAGGGGGTCCACGACTACCTCCCGCGCGCGGAGGCCGAGCGGGTGACGGCGGTCCTGCGCCGGGTCCTGGAGACCGGCGACTCCATCACGGACATGCACGTCACCGGGCAGGTGCCCGGTTCCGACGAGCGCCGCCACTGGTCCATCAACCTCTACCGGGTGCACAGCGGAAGCGGGCGCCCCATCGGGATCGCCTGGCTCGGAACCGACATCACCTCCCGTCGCGCCGCCGCCCGGGAAGCGGCCGCGGCACGGCGAAATCTCGCCCTTCTGAACGAGGCGGGCGCCCGCATAGGCAACTCCCTCGACCTGGAGACCACCGCACGCGAACTCCTCGACGTCGTCGTCCCCGGCTTCTGCGACCTCGCGACGGTCGATCTGTACCAGGGTCTGCTGGCCGGCGACGAGGCCCCGCCAGGACTCGTGGACGGGAGCGCCGAACTCCGCCGGGTGGCCTTCGCCAGCGCCGTCTCCGACGCGCCCTTCGCCGGCGGCCCGGCACCCGTCGCCGTCGGCGCGGTCCACCACTACCCGTTCAACTCGCCCTGCGCGGACGCCCTGCGCACCGCGCGGCCGCAGCACGTGCCCGCCGAGGACGGCGGCCTCATCCATTCCACGCTCGCGGTCCCGATGGTCGCCCACGACACCGTCGTCGGACTCGCCCAGTTCTCCCGTACGAAGGGCAGCGAGCCGTTCGGGGAACGCGACCGGGCCCTGGCCGTGGAGCTGGCGGCCCGCGCGGCCGTCTGTATCGACAACGCGCGCCTCTACCGCCGCGAGCACGAACGCGCCCTCATCCTGCAGCGGTCCCTGCTGCCCCCGGGCGACCCCGAGGCCTCCGGCCTCGACATCGCCTGCCGCTATCTGCCGGGCAACGCGGCGACGGAGGTCGGCGGCGACTGGTTCGACGTCATCGAACTCCCCGGCCACCGCACGGCCCTCGTGGTGGGCGACGTGATGGGCCGCGGGCTGCGCGCCGCGGTGGCGATGGGTGAACTCCGCACTGCGGTACGCACTTTGGCCCTGCTCGATCTCGAACCCGCCGAAGTCCTCTCGGCGCTGGACGAGATCGCGCGCGGCCTCGGCACCCCCGGAGGGGTCCAGCAGGCCACCCGCACGGCCCGCCAGCCCCGCGACGCCGACCTCTCCGAGGTGTACCTCGCGACCTGCGTGTACGCCGTCTACGACTCCGTGACCCGCCGGTGCACCTTCGCCAACGCCGGCCATCTGCCCCCCGTGCTGGTCGAGCCCGGTGAGACCGCGCTGATGCTCGACGTGCCGCCCGGGATGCCGCTCGGGGTGGGCGGCGAGCCCTTCGAGGAGGTGGAGGTCGAACTGCCCGAAGGGGCCCTGTTGGCGCTCTACACGGATGGACTGGTCGAATCGCGCGACCACCCCCTCGACGAGGGCCTCCAGGCGTTCGTCGGCGCCCTCACCGATCCCTCCAGGCCGCTGGAGGACGTCTGCGACCACGTCCTCAACACCCTCGACACCCACCACGGCGAGGACGACATCGCCCTGCTCATGGCGCGCGTCCAGGGGCTGCCCGCCGACTCCGTCGGCGACTGGACCCTGCCCCGCGAGCCGCGCAGCGTGGGGCGGGCCCGTGAGTACGCGCGCACCCAGCTCGTCGCCTGGAACCTGGAGCCCCTCGTCGACACGACGGAACTGTTGGTCAGCGAACTGGTGACGAACGCCCTGCGGTACGGCGAGGGCGAGATCCGGCTGCGGCTGCTGCTCGACCGCACCCTCGTCTGCGAGGTCTGGGACGCCGGCCTCGTCCAGCCGCGCCGCCGCCGCGCCCGTGACACCGACGAGGGCGGCCGGGGCCTGCAGCTCGTCGGCCTCCTCTCCGCCGGGTGGGGCTCGCGCCGGACCCCGCGGGGCAAGACCGTGTGGTTCGAACTCCCGCTGCCGGACGGGGAGACGGGGCTGACGGACCCGGCGGAGGCGTTGCTGAGCCTGTTCTGAGGGCTGAGGGCCGAGGGCCGAGGGCCGAGGAGCCTCGTGGGTGTTCTCGGTTCGCCCGCTCAGGTGAAGGAAGCCGAGCGGCGGCCGCGGGTGCGCGGGCCGCCGTAGCTCACCGGGCCTCCGTCGCCGTCGCTCAGGAGAACCCCGCCGAGCACCGCGCCGCCCGCCCCGGCGCCCCCGAGGCCCCCCGCGGGATTGCCGTACGCCCGTACGTCCCGCTCGGCGAGCCGTCGCGCCTCCCTGGCGAGTTCATCGGCCCGCCGCACTCCGGCGAGCGGGACGGCCCCCGACCCGAGCAGCCGTGCCGCCTCGGCCAGCCGTGTCCGGGCCTCGCTGCCGACCGCTCCGCGGTGCGTGCCGATGAAGCCCGCCGCCCCCAAGAGCGCGCTGCGGGCCGGGAGCAGGGCGTGGGCGGGCCCGTTGGGGACGTCACCGCCACCGGCCCCGGCGAGGCCCTCGGCGGCCCCCACGACCCGGCGCAGCGCGTCCAGCGGATCGTACGGTCCCGCCGCCGTCTCCTGGCGTACTCCGCAGAGCAGCGCCTCCGTCCGCCCCAACTGCCCCACGAGCACGGCGGAAGCGGGCGAAGGGCGGGCGTGGGCCGTGTCCCGGGCGCGTTCGCGGGCCGCGTTCCGGACGGACTCCACCGCCGTGAGCGCCGCGGGCAACTCAGCCGCCGCCGAGGCCAGTTCCGCGGCCAGCCGGTCCACGCCGTCGACCAGGTCGGCCGCCTGCCCCACCGCCCCTTCCGCCGCCCGCAGATGGGCGGCGGCCTTCGCTCCGTCGCCCCGGTCCGCGTACTGCCGTGCCTGGTTGAGATGGAACGTGGTGAACACGAGCCGGTCCTTGGCCTGTTCGACGTCACCGACCACCGGGAGCGAGGTGGCGGGGGCGTACCGCTTGTGGAGATCGGCGAGCGTGACCTCGGCCGCCGGAGTGCGCGCGGTGACGTCCCGGAAGCGGGTCTCGGCGGCCTCCAGGGCGGCCGCCGCGTTCCGCTCCAGCGCCCGGAGCTGGTCGAACCCCGGCGCCGCCGCGTCCAGCCGCCGCCCGGCGTCCTGGCAGCGCGCGACGATCTCCTCCAGGACTTCCCTGCTGTCGTCCTCGGCCGGGCCCCGTCCACTCGCCTCGGCCTCGTCGAGGCGCTGCCGCAGCAGGAAGGCCGTGGCGAGTTCGGCCTCCGCGTGCCGCAGCGCGTACACGTACGGCTCGACCGCGTCACCCGCCGAGCGGTCCGCGGCGAGGCCGAGCTCCTCTGCGCCGACGCGTACGCAGTCGTCGATGTCGACGAGCAACTGGCGACCCTGCCGGTCGAGTTCGTGGAGAGGCGTGGGCTCGGGGCCGCCGCCGGGGGTCGTCCGGGTCGTGGCCCGCCGCCTGCGGCGCGCGTATCCGTACGCGGCCAGCGCACCCGCCGCGCCGACGGCGACGAGGGGCGGCACGAGATCCCCGGTGGAGGTCCCCTGCTGCGGGGCGGCGGCCGGCGGGGCGGTGACCCCGGTGCTCCGGGCCACGGCCGCCGGGCCGTCGGCCCCCGCCCCTGCCAGCGGCAGCACCAGCCAGCCCACCGCAACCAGCCCCCCGAGCGCGACATGCGCCACCCGCACGGCTATGTGCGACGGGGCCCGGCGCGACCGGCTTCGACTCAGGGGCGACGTCACATTTGGGAGCGTATGGCCGTTCGAGCACCCCCGCGACCGGTATACGGGGAGTTGGCGACACCCGGGGTACCGGTGATGCGGGGGCGTACGGGAGGGGCGAGGGAGTCCTGGTCCCAGGCGCCCCCGCCGCCCGGAGACCGCCTACCGACCGACCTGGAGACCGACCCGGAGGCCGCCCGGAAGGCGTACCGGGCGGTGTTCAGGGCGGGAGGGCCCGCGAGCGATGACCGCCGTGGCCCCGCGTGCCATGATCGGACCGCGTGCCCTTCCCGGTACGCGGGGGATGGAGGCCCGATGAAGTGGTATCTCGTGGCGTTCGGCGCGCCGCTCCTCACCATGCAGGCCGCATTCGGGGTCGCGGCCATCACGGTGTACTGGGTCCCGCCGTGGTTCCGCCGCCGGGTCGTGCGCCCGAGGCTGTGGGGGTGGGGCGCGCTGACAGGGGCCATCGGCATGGCCCTGTTCATTTTCCTCGGACCGTTCCACGGACCCGACGCCGACATGACGCCGTACGCCCTGGGCGGGACGGCCTTGTTCCTCGTGGGCCAGGTGGTCCAGATGCTGGGGCAGCGTCCGGGCAGCCGCGACTCGGTCCTGCCGGACATCGAACCGCGCTGACGGCGCGACGCGCGAGGACGGGGGGCACGAGGACAGGGGGCGGCACCCCGCCCCCGTCCCGGCCTACGTCCGCCGTCTGCCGATCTTCGACCCCAGCCACACGAGCGGGTCGTACTTGCGGTCGACGGCCCGTTCCTTCAAGGGGATCAGCGCGTTGTCCGTGATCTTGATGCCCTCGGGGCAGACCTCCGTGCAGCACTTGGTGATGTTGCAGTAGCCGAGGCCGTGCTCGTCCTGGGCCGTGCGTTTGCGGTCCAGGCCGGACTCCGCCGCCGCGTCCAGCGGGTGCATGTCCAGCTCCGCCACCCGCATCAGGAAGCGCGGTCCGGCGAACGCCGGCTTGTTCTCCTCGTGGTCACGCACGACATGACAGGTGTCCTGGCAGAGGAAGCACTCGATGCACTTGCGGAACTCCTGCGAACGGTCGACGTCCTCCTGCATCATCCGGTACTCACCGGGGCCGACACCGGCGGGCGGCACGAAGGCGGGGACCTCCCGCGCCTTGTCGTAGTTGAAGCCGACGTCGGTCACCAGATCCCGTACGACCGGGAACGCGCGCAGCGGGGTGACGGTGATCGTCTCCTCCCGGGTGAACACCGACATCCGCGTCATACACATCAGCCGCGGCCTGCCGTTGACCTCCGCGGAGCACGAACCGCACTTGCCCGCCTTGCAGTTCCAGCGCACGGCGAGGTCGGGGGCCTGGGTGGCCTGGAGCCGGTGGATGATGTCCAGCACCACCTCGCCGTCGTTGACCTCGACCTCGAAGTCCTTCAGGCCGCCGCCCTTCACGTCTCCGCGCCACACCTTGAAGCGGGCCTCATAGCTGCTCACGCGTACCGCGCCTCCTCGTACCGCTGCTGCTCCCTGCTCACTCGTAAAGCTCCTCTTCGGCGAGGTACTTGACCAGCTCCTCCTTCTCGAAGAGGGCGAGCAGGTCGGGGCGGATGGGCTGGGTGGTCTCGTTCGCCAGGTCGATCTGTCCGGCCACCGGGTCGGTGGCGGCCAGCCCGCCCGTGGGGTCGGTGAGCCGGCACAGGAGGTTGATCCGGCGCCAGGAGCGCTCCATCGCCGGGTGGTCCTCGCGAGTGTGCCCGCCGCGCGACTCGGTGCGCTCCAGCGCCGCCCGTGCCACGCACTCGCTGACCAGGAGCATGTTGCGCAGGTCCAGCGAGAGGTGCCAGCCCGGGTTGAACTGACGGTGGCCCTCCACGCCGGCCCGGCGCGCCCGTACTCGCAGCTCGGCGAGCTTCTCCAGGGCCCGCTCCATCTCGCCCTCGCGGCGGATGATGCCGACCAGGTCGTTCATGGTCTGCTGGAGCTCCTGGTGCAGGGTGTACGGGTTCTCCGGCGGGCGTGCGCCGGGGGCCGGGGAACCGTCGGCCGACGCGGCGGGGACGGACTCCGGTCCCTCGGCCGAGAAGGGCCGCAGCGCCTCCGCGGCGGCCGCGTCGATCTGGGCCTCGTCCAGCGGAGGGCGCGAGCCGTCCCCGGTGGGACCGGCCGCGTACTCGGCCGCGTGCCACCCGGCCCGCCGCCCGAACACCAGCAGGTCGGAAAGGGAGTTGCCGCCCAGCCGGTTGGAGCCGTGCATACCGCCCGCCACCTCCCCGGCCGCGAACAGCCCGGGCACCTCGCGGGCCGCCGCCGTGTCCGAGTCGACCGCGATGCCGCCCATCACGTAGTGGCAGGTGGGCCCGACCTCCATGGCCTCCGCCGTGATGTCGACGTCGGCGAGCTCCTTGAACTGGTGGTACATGGACGGGAGCCGGCGCTTGATCACCTCGGCGGGCATCCGGGTCGACACGTCGAGGAAGACGCCGCCGTGGGGGGAGCCGCGGCCCGCCTTCACCTCGGAGTTGATCGCGCGCGCGACCTCGTCGCGGGGCAGCAGCTCCGGTGGCCGCCGGTTGTGGTCCGGGTCCTCGTACCAGCGGTCTCCCTCGTCCTCCGACTGCGCGTACTTCTCCTTGAAGACGTCGGGGATGTAGTCGAACATGAACCGCTTGCCCTCGGAGTTGCGGAGCACCCCGCCGTCTCCGCGCACGGACTCGGTGACGAGGATGCCCTTGACCGACGGCGGCCAGACCATGCCGGTCGGATGGAACTGCACGAACTCCATGTTCAGCAGCGGCGCTCCGGCGAGCAGGGCCAGAGCGTGTCCGTCGCCCGTGTACTCCCACGAGTTGGACGTCACCTTGAAGGACTTGCCGATGCCGCCGGTGGCGATCACGACGGACGGCGCTTCGAGGACGAAGAAGCGGCCGGACTCGCGCTCGTAGCAGAAGGTCCCCGAGACGCGCTCGCCGTCCTTCAGGATCCTGGTGACGGTGCACTCCTGATAGACCTTCAGGCGCGACTCGTAGTCACCGGTCTCCTTCATGTCCTCCTGCTGGAGGGACACGATCTTCTGCTGGAGCGTGCGGATCAGTTCGAGTCCGGTGCGGTCGCCGACGTGGGCGAGGCGCGGATACTCGTGGCCGCCGAAGTTGCGCTGCGAGATCCGCCCGTCCCTCGTACGGTCGAAGAGCGCGCCCCAGGTCTCCAACTCCCATACCCGGTCCGGGGCTTCCCGGGCGTGCAGCTCGGCCATCCGCCACTGGTTGAGGAACTTGCCGCCGCGCAGGGTGTCGCGGAAGTGGACCTGCCAGTTGTCGCCGGAGTTCACGTTGCCCATCGCGGCCGCGATACCGCCCTCGGCCATCACGGTGTGCGCCTTGCCGAACAGCGACTTGCAGATCACCGCCGTACGGGCGCCGCGCTCGCGTGCCTCGATGGCGGCGCGCAGTCCGGCGCCGCCGGCACCGACCACGACGACGTCCCACTCCTGTCGATCGACCACGGACATCAGAAGGCCCCACTCATGTCAGAAGAAGCGCGGATCGTCGAAGGCGCCGGACGCGACCAGGTACACGTAGAAGTCGGCGAGCGCCACGCTCACCAACGAGGCCCAGGCCAGCAGCATGTGACGGGCGTTCAACTTCCCGACCCACTGCCATATCCGATAGCGCACGGGGTGCTTGGAGAAGTGCTTGAGCTTCCCGCCCACGATGTGCCGGCAGGAGTGGCAGGAGAGGGTGTACGCCCAGATCAGCGTGATGTTGACCAGGAACACCAGCGTGCCGAGGCCCATGTGGCCCCAGTGGTAGTGCTCGTCGCGGAAGGAGAGCACGGTGTCGTACGTCAGGATGCCGGCGACGACGAGGGCCGCGTAGAAGAAGTACCGGTGGATGTTCTGCAGGATCAGCGGGAAGCGGGTCTCACCCGTGTACTTCTTGTGCGGCTCGGCGACCGCGCAGGCCGGCGGGCTCGCCCAGAAACCCCGGTAGTAGGCCTTGCGGTAGTAGTAGCAGGTCAGCCGGAAACCGAGCGGGAAGATCAGGATGATGATCGCGGGAGAGACGGCCCACCAGCTCCCGAACAGGTCCGCGTTCGGTCCCGCGTGCATGGTCCCGCACCGCTCGGCCAGACAGGGCGAGTAGAACGGCGAGACGTACGGCGCCGCGTAGTAGTGCGCGTCCGAGAAGGCCCGCAAGGTCGAGTACACGACGAAGGCCAGCAGCCCGGCCGCGGTCGCGGCGGGCGCCAGCCACCAGCGGTCGGTCCGCAGATGCGGGGCGGCGATCGCGGCGCGCGTACCCGTTCGTACACCGCCGCTGTTCAGATGAGGTTCCGTACCAGTGGCCAACTTCGCACTCCGGTCGGGTTCGGGGGCGCGCCGGTGTCGGGGGCGCGGCGCTCAGTGGGTGGGACCGTGATGGGCGCCGAGACCCTCGTCGTCGGAATCGGTCCACAAGGAGCTGTCGTACGGGGTGTCGGGGACGGGCACCAGGTCGGGCAGCCGGCCGGACGCGGACACCGCCGGTCCGGGCCCGGTGGAGCGCCGGGGGGAGGGGCCGGTGGCATCGCGCAGCAGCGCGACGCTCTCCCGCAGGTGGTCGGCGTCGGCGCGCACGCGGCGCATCTCCAGACCGGCGCCCATCTGCTGTTCCAGGCGCCGCACCGACCGCTGCAGATCGTCGAGGCTGCGCTGGACTGACGTCAGGTCGTCGTGCACGGACATGACTTGCCCTCACTTCCGCGGGCCCTGCGGCCCCAGGCGGCAACGTTCATGCGCCTGCGAGTGTTGCGCGTCACCCGCACCCGTGTGAAGGCGTGTGCACGGATTGAAGACTGAAGCGCTTCAGAACGAAGCGTGCGCGCCGGTGGATTTCCCTGTGCGCCGGTCGAATCCGACCGGCGCACAGGGAGACTCCCGGGCGCCCGGGACAGTACGAGGCGATGCGCCCCCGGGTGCCGGGTGCCCCGGGTGCCCCGGGTGCCCCGGGTGCCCGGCGGCCCGGCGGCCCGGCGGCCGGGGAATCGGGCGGCAGGCACTTCGCCCCGCGTGCCCCACGGGCGCCCCGCGCGCCACGGGCGCCACGGGCCCCGCGCCCCGTGCGCCCCGCGCGCCCCGTGCGCCCCGGGCCCCGTGCCCCGTGCGTGTCGCGGCCCCTGTCCTCGCGGGCGGATTGCGCCGCACGAGTGGGGTTCCGTACGGGCGTCGCCGTGTCGTCGCGTACCCCCGGCCGCGCTGCTCTTCAGTTAGCCCGTAGATCGGATCAGCTCCATATACCGCCAAACGGGATCAGAGACAGACCTGCCCCCTACAGCGGAGCGTCCCCCGGAGGTTGCAGTGATGTCCCACGAAGGCGTCGGACTGCGCGCGGTGATGCGCTCGGCCGCGTTCCTGACCGCGGGCGTGCTCGCGGTACCCGCCCTCGCCGCGTGCAGTGCGGACGACGAGGCGGACAGACCCGCGGCAGTGCAGGACATCGCGCCCGCGTCCCGTGACCTGATCGCCGACGGCGGCACCCTGCGCTGGGCCGTGGACGCCGTACCGCAGACGCTGAACACGTTCCAGGCGGACGCGGACGCCGCGACCTCCCGGGTCGCCGGTGCCGTCCTGCCGTCGATGTACCGGCTCGACGCGAACGGGCGGCCGCAGATCAACCCCGACTACCTGGAGTCGGCGAAGGTCGTGGGCACGTCGCCCAAGCAGGTCGTGCTGTACAAGCTCAACCAGCAGGCCGTGTGGAGCGACGGACGCGAGATCGGCGCCGCCGACTTCGCCGCCCAGTGGCGCGCCCTGTCCGGCAAGGACTCCGCGTACTGGACGGCCCGCAACGCCGGATACGACCGTATCGAGAAGATCGAGCGGGGCAAGAACAACCTGGAGGTCCGCGTCACCTTCAGCCGGCCCTACGCCGACTGGAAGGCGCTGTTCTCGCCGCTGTACCCGAAGGACGTGATGGGGACCGCGGACTCCTTCAACGACGGCGCGCGGGGCAAGCTCAAGGTCACCGCGGGTCCCTTCGCGGTGAAGAAGGTCGACCGCACGGGCGGCGAGGTCACCCTCACCCGCAACGCGCGCTGGTGGGGCCGCCCCAGCAAGCTCGACGAGATCGACCTGGTGGCCGTGGCCCGTGACAAGCGGGCCGAGGCACTCGCCGAGGACAGGCTCGACCTGGCCGAGATCGACCCCGCCGAGGCCGAGCGGGTCACCCTCGCCGCCCGGAACAAGGACGGCGCCGCGTTGCAGGGTGCCTCCGCGGCGAACGGGACGCACACGGCGGGCGCCAAGGGTGAGAAGGACACGTCCGGGGACAAGAGCGGGAAGGACGCCTCCGAGAAGAAGGGAGCGTCCGAGAAGAAGGGCAAGGACAAGTCCTCCGAGGAGGAGGAGGACGGGAAGAACGCGAAGGGCGGCAGGAGCCACCAGGACGCGCGGGGCGAGAAGGGCCACAAGGGCGAGAAGGGCGACAGGGCCGACAAGAGCGACGACGGCGACGGCGGGAAGAGTGACGACGGCGAGAAGGGCGAGGAGGGTTCGAAGGGGAGCGAGGACAGGTCGAAGGCGGCCCGCCTCCAGTCCGCGCTGAGCGCGTTCGTGGTCCGCAAGTCCCTCGAACCCGCCTACACGCAGCTCGCCCTCAACGGCTCCGAGGGCCCCCTCGCCGACGAGCGCGTCCGCCGCGCGGTGGCCCGCGCCCTGGACCGCAGGGAACTCGCCCGGACCGTCCTCCAGCCGCTCGGTCTGCCCGCCGAGCCGGTCGGCAGTCACCTCGCCCTCGCCGGCCAGCCGGCTTACGCCGACAACAGCGGCGCCCTCGGGAAGCAGGACGCCGCCGAGGTGCGCGCCCTGCTCGCCGACGCCGGATGGGTGCCCGGCGGGCCGGTCACGGAGCAGAAGAAGACGGAGAAGGCGGCCGGGTCCAAGGGGGAGAAGAGCGCCTCGGGCGAGGACGACAGGCCGGGCGACGGCGGGACGTACGTACTCGGCGAGGACGACAAGCCGTCCGGGGCCCGCCGGGGGCTGACCCAGGACCCCAGGGACCACGCCAGGAAGCAGGAGCAGCAGGCCGACGCGAGGTCGGGCGCGCACACCGACGAGCAGGCCGCCCGGCACCTGGACGGCCGGAAGTACGCCGGGCGGGGCGGACTTGCGGGGGCTTACGCGCCCAAGGGATCGGCCGCGCCCAAGGGATCGGCCGCACCGGCGGGTGCCGCGTCCAACGTCCTCGCCAAGGACGGCAAGGCGCTGACGCTCCGCTTCGTCGTGCCCTCCGGGCAGGGCTCGGAATCGCTGCGCGCCGTCGCCGACAAGATCGCGCGGATGCTCCAGCGCATCGGGATCCGCACGGACATCTCGAAGGTCTCCGACGACAGCTACTTCAAGGACCACATCGCCTCGGGCCAGTACGACCTGGCGCTCTACTCGTGGCCGGCCTCGGCCTTCCCGGCCACCGACGCCCGCCCGATCTACGCCAAGCCGGTACCGGCGGCCGACGGCTCGCTGAGCGTCGAGCAGAACTACACCCGCGTCGGCACCGACCAGGTCGACCAGCTCTTCGACAAGGCGCTCTCCACCCTGAACGAGGACGAGGAGCGCTCCCTGGTCCGCAAGGCGGACGCCCGCATCTGGGCCGCGGCCGGTTCCATCCCCCTCTACCAGCGCCCCCAGCTCGCCGCCGCCCGCATCGGTCTCGCCAACACCGGAGCCTTCGGTTTCCAGACCCCGGTGTACGAGGACATGGGCTTCCTGAAGAAGGGCGCGCACCCTTCGGCGAGCCCGTCGAAGAGCCGGTGACCTGCGGGTGAACGACCGGGGCCCGCCCTGTGGCGGGCCCGTTCGGCCCGGCCCCCCGTGGCCCTGCGGAGGCCGCCTCTGTCAGGGCCACGTACCATGGGGTAAGGCCGTGGCGTGTTCAGCCCGGCAGGCCCCGCGCTGCGGAGGCCGTCCACTCACTCCGGGAGAAGCGCCTCATTATGGCCACGCGCCACGACATCCGCAACGTCGCCATCGTCGCCCACGTCGACCACGGCAAGACCACTCTGGTCGACGCCATGCTCAAGCAGGCCGGTGCCTTCGCCGCGCACGCCGCCGAGTCGCTCGACGACCGCATGATGGACTCGAACGACCTGGAACGTGAGAAGGGCATCACGATCCTGGCGAAGAACACGGCGGTCAAGTACCACCCGAAGGATGGCGGCGACGTCATCACGATCAACATCATCGACACCCCCGGCCACGCCGACTTCGGTGGTGAGGTCGAGCGCGGTCTGTCGATGGTGGACGCGGTCGTCCTGCTGGTCGACGCCTCCGAGGGCCCGCTGCCGCAGACCCGCTTCGTGCTGCGCAAGGCGCTGCAGCAGCGTCTGCCGGTCATCCTGTGCATCAACAAGACCGACCGCCCGGACTCCCGGATCGACGAGGTCGTCAACGAGACCTACGACCTCTTCCTGGACCTGGACGCCGACGAGGAGCAGATCGAGTTCCCGATCGTCTACGCGTGTGCGCGTGACGGCGTGGCCTCGCTGACCAAGCCGGAGGACGGCACCGTCCCGGCCGACAGCGACAGCCTGGAGCCGTTCTTCACCACGATCCTGGAGTCCGTCCCGGCCCCGTCCTTCGACGAGTCCGCGCCGCTCCAGGCCCACGTGACCAACCTGGACGCCGACAACTTCCTCGGCCGCATCGCGCTGCTCCGCGTCGAGCAGGGTGAGCTGCGCAAGGGCCAGACCGTCACGTGGATCAAGCGCGACGGCACGATGTCCAACGTGCGTATCACCGAGCTGCTGATGACCGAGGCGCTCACCCGCAAGCCCGCCGAGGTGGCCGGCCCCGGTGACATCTGCGCCGTCGCCGGTATCCCGGACATCATGATCGGCGAGACCCTGGCCGACCCGGAGAACCCGATCGCGCTGCCGCTGATCACGGTCGACGAGCCGGCGATCTCCATGACCATCGGCACGAACACCTCGCCGCTGGTCGGCCGTGGTGGCACGGGCAAGGGCGCGGACGCCAAGGCCGCGGTCAAGGACAAGGACCGCAAGGTCACCGCCCGCCAGGTCAAGGACCGCCTCGACCGCGAGCTGGTCGGCAACGTCTCCCTCCGCGTGCTCGACACCGAGCGCCCGGACGCCTGGGAGGTCCAGGGCCGCGGTGAGCTCGCGCTCGCCATCCTGGTCGAGCAGATGCGCCGCGAGGGCTTCGAGCTGACCATCGGCAAGCCGCAGGTCGTCACCCAGGTCATCGACGGCAAGGTGCACGAGCCCGTCGAGCGCATGACGATCGACGTCCCCGAGGAGCACATGGGCGCGGTCACGCAGCTCATGGGCGTCCGCAAGGGCCGCATGGACAACATGTCGAACCACGGCTCCGGCTGGGTCCGCCTGGAGTTCGTCGTTCCGTCCCGCGGCCTCATCGGCTTCCGGACCGAGTTCCTGACCGGTACGCGCGGCACGGGCATCGCCCACTCGATCCACGAGGGCCACGAGCCGTGGTTCGGCACCCTGACGACCCGTAACAACGGTTCGCTGGTCGCCGACCGCGCGGGCGCCGTCACCGCGTTCGCGATGACGAACCTCCAGGAGCGCGGTGTGCTGTTCACCGACCCCGGCACCGAGGTGTACGAGGGCATGATCGTCGGCGAGAACTCGCGCGCCGACGACATGGACGTGAACATCACCAAGGAGAAGAAGCTCACCAACATGCGTTCGGCCGCCGCCGACTCGTTCGAGGCGATCGTCCCGCCGCGCAAGCTCTCCCTGGAGCAGTCGCTGGAGTTCTGCCGCGACGACGAGTGCGTCGAGGTGACCCCGGAGTCCGTTCGCATCCGCAAGCTCGTTCTCGACCAGAAGGAGCGCGGTCGCAGCGCCAGCCGCGCCAAGCACGGCTGATCGACCGGCCTCACCGGCTGATCCAGCGGCACTGACCCGCTGATCCAGCACGACTTGAGCCCGGGTGCCCCCTCCATGGGGGCACCCGGGCTTTTTGCCACCCGTTTTCCGCCCTCCCATGTCCGAAATGCGGTGCGCCCAGACCGATACGCATGTAACACGTCCGTTTCGGGGGCTTCTCCCGCAGATCATTTTGTCCAGATTTTGGAAGATGTACGCGAGAGCTGTGATGGAACCGAGACCAAAAGGCTGTGGTCGGTTATCTGGCTCATGTCAGATAGTTAGCCGCGTAACGCTCGGGTCAATGGGTCATGCGCTGTGGGGACAGCGCCGACTCACGAGCACAGTGGGGTGCTTGATCCTCCGTCAGGGGTGTCGGAGGTCAACAGTGCCCCTCCTGTCCGTGCACCGGTTGAGTCATGAGGAGGTACCCATGTGCGGTGTCATCAGCACCATGTGGGTCACATCGTCCCCTGCGGTCCGCGACGACGGCGCGGAGTTCCGAACCCGGATCCGCGTCTGCGCGTACTGACGCGGAGGCCGGTGCCGAAAGTCCGGCCCCACGGACCGCGCCGTAGTTTCAACTACGCGCGTCCCGCTGGGAGTTCCGGGCGACTGCCGGGTAATTGACGTCTCTTCTGAACCGAACGGTGGCCGACACGCCAGGTGACGGCCGCCGACTCGGCACAGCCTCCTCCGCTGCGGCGGACCGGCGAAGCCGAGTACGGCACACCCACACTTGCGGAATGGGCGAATTGTGACGAGTCCTATCGAGACCGAGGACGGCGCGGAACCGGTCGTCGTGCACGGCGGGCAGGTGGCGACCGCGAAACCCGAGGCCGGGCCGCTCGTCGGCCGGTCTCCCGGCCAGTTGATGTGGCTCCGCTTCAAGCGGGACCGCTCGGGGGTCATCTCCGCCTACGTCGTGGGGTTCTTCTTCCTGATCGGGGCGGTCGCCCCGCTGATCGCCAAGCTGTACGGCAAGAATCCGTACACGGTGTACGCGGACGAACGCCCCGAGCTCTTCGACAGCGCCGGCGTGCCGCTCCAGCCCAACGGCGGTATCAGCAGCGAGTTCTGGTTCGGTCTGGAACCGGGCAACGGCTACGACGTGTTCACCAAGCTGATCTACGGCATCCGGACCTCGCTGATGATCTCCGTGGCGGTGACCGTCACGGTCGTGCTGACCGGCATCCTGCTGGGAGTCACCGCCGGCTACATCGGAGGCAAGGTCGACTACGGCATCAGCCGCGTCATCGACTTCCTGCTGGCCTTCCCGTCGCAGCTCTTCTTCATCGCGAGCATGCCCGTGGTGGTCTCGCTCTTCGTGAGCCCGCGGGACGAGACGCCGACCTATGTGCGCGTGCTCGCGCTGATCGCCGTCCAATGGGCCCTCGGCTGGATGAGTCTCGCCCGCATCCTGCGCGGAACCGCGCTCGCCCTGCGCGAGCGGGAGTTCATCGAAGCGGCCAAGGTGAGCGGGGCGTCCCCCTGGCGGATCATCCGCAAGGAAGTGCTGCCCAACGTGGTGACACCGCTCCTCGTGCAGGCCACCTATCTGCTCCCCAACTTCGTGACGATCGAGGCGGGCCTGTCGTTCCTCGGTGTCGGAATCGTCGAACCGACGCCCGACTGGGGGCAGATGTTCTCCAAGGCCTCGACGGAACTCGTCCTGCAGAACGACATCACCTACATGTTCTTCCCGGGTGTCTCGATGATCATCTTCGTCGTCGCGTTCAACCTGCTCGGGGATTCGGTCCGAGACGCCTTCGATCCGAAGACGGCCCGCTGACCAACGAGTTGTGGGCGCCTTCGCCCCGATTTCGAACGGCAATTCCACAGCACCTCAACGGCACTTCACTGGTTCGAAGACCGCAACTCACCGGCACCACAGGTGCACTTGCTCGCACCGGTGATACACAGATGGGTAGGAATCTGAGTGATGAGTAGGGGCGGACGCCACGCATACGCCGCGATCTCCGTGCTCGCGGCGGGAGCTCTCGTGCTCACCGGTTGCAGCAAGGGCGGCAGCGACAACGGGAACGGCAGCAACAAGGACAAGGAGAACGCGAAGCGCCAGCAGGCGTCGATCAAGTTCGGCACCGTCGCGGACTCCACCGGCCCCGCGGCCGAGGTCCCCGGCGCGAAGAGCGGCGGCACGATGGAGGTCCTCCAGCGTGACAGCTACGCGCACCTGGACCCGGGCCAGATCTACGTCTCCGACGAGGGTTCCCTCGCCACGCTGATCCACCGTGGTCTCACCGGATACAAGGCCACGGGCAACGACGGCTCCAAGCACGAGGTCGTCGGCGACCTCGCCACCGACTCCGGCACCACGACGGACGGCGGCAAGACCTGGAAGTACACGCTCAAGGACGGCATCAAGTTCGAGGACGGCTCGCCGATCACGTCCAAGGACGTCCGTCAGACCATCGAGCGTATGTTCGCGCCCTTCATCAACCAGGGCCCGCCCTACATCCAGCAGTGGCTCGCCAACACCCCCGGCGCGGACTACCGCAAGCTGCTGAAGGACGGCCCCTACAAGGGCAAGCACCTGCCGGACAGCATCCTGCAGACGCCGGACGACAAGACCATCGTCTTCAAGTTCAAGACCTCGCACCCCGACCTGCCGTACGCCCTCGCCATGGCGGGCTACGCGGTCGTCTCCGCGAAGGGTGACACCAAGACGAAGTACGACCGGGCGCCCGTCACGACCGGCCCGTACAAGATCCAGTCGTTCAAGTCCGGCAAGTCGATGGTCCTCGTGAAGAACACCAACTGGGACCCGAAGACCGACCCGATCCGTCACCAGTACGTGGACCAGTTCAACATCACGTTCAACCAGCAGTACGAGACGTCCACCAAGACGCTGCTGGCGGACACCGGCACCGACCAGACCGGCATCAGCTTCAACAACCAGGTCGACGCGGGCAACCTCTCCAAGGTCCTCGCCGACCCGAAGCTGAAGTCCCGCACGGTCTCGGGCTTCCAGCCCTACGTCGGCCAGATGAACATCAACATGAGCCACCCGGCCCTCAAGGACAAGACGATCCGCGAGGCCATCGCCTACGCCCTGCCGATCACTCCCTTCATCCGTGCCTACGGCGGCACCGACGCGATGGAGGTCGCCGGCGGCCTCATCAGCCCGACCGTCAGCGGCTACGACGCGTCCTTCGACCCGTTCGGCAAGAAGAAGAAGCCGGCCGGTGACCCCGTCAAGGCCAAGGCCCTGCTGAAGAAGGCCGGCAAGGTGGGCATGAAGCTGACCTTCGGCTACATCAACACCCCCGAGGGCCAGCAGTACTCCACCGCCATGGCGGCGGGCCTGCAGAAGGCGGGCTTCAACGTCCAGCGCCAGGAGATCCCGGCCGAGACGTACTACGACCAGGTCAGCAAGCTGGACAACAACTACGACATCTTCCACACCGCGTGGGGTGCCGACTGGCCGTCCTCCTCGACCGTGATCCCGCCGCTGTACGACGGCCGCGCGATCGCCGACGGCGCGCAGAACTACTCGCAGGTCAACGACCCCAAGGTCAACGCGGACATCGACCGCATCAACAAGATCACCGACCCGATCAAGGCCGCGGCCGAGTGGGAGAAGGTCGACCAGTACCTGGTCAAGGACGTCGTCAACGAGGTCCCGACCGGCTACTACAAGCAGACCCAGATCGCCGGCTCCAAGGTCGGCGGCATGGTCTACGACGACGTGATCGGTGGCGTCGACCCGCGTCGCCTGTTCGTCAAGTAACCGTCGCTCTGACGGGGCCCGGTGCGCCCACCGCTCGGTGAGCGGACGCGCCGGGCCCCGTCGGGCCCCGCTGACGTCTGAGAGCTGCCCCTGTCATGCTGCGCTTCCTCGTTCGCCGCTCACTCGGCGCCGTCGTCATTCTCTTCCTGCTGAGTATCGTCGCGTTCCTGCTGTTCTTCGGGATGCCGAGGGACCCGGGGTTGCTGATGTGCGGCAAGACATGCACGCCGGCCAACCTCGCGAACATCCACCACGTGCTCGGCCTCGACAAGTCGATCCCCGAGCAGTACGCGATCTTCCTGCACAACCTCGTGCTGGGCAGCAACGACTTCGCTCAGGGTCCCTGCCCGGCCCCCTGCTTCGGGTACTCGTACCACACGAACGAGCAGGTCTGGGGCACGCTGATGGACCGGCTGCCCACCACCGTCTCGCTGACGCTGGGTTCGGCCGTCTTCTTCCTGATCGTCGGCCTCGGCACGGGCATGCTCTCCGCCTGGAAGCGGGGCACGCTCGTGGACAAGACGGTGACGGCCGGGGCGATGGTCCTCAGCTCGATGCAGATCTACTTCCTCGGCCCGCTGGCGCTGGCCGCCCTTGTCTACCAGAGCCACCTCTTCGACAAGCCCGCCTACAACGACTTCACCGCGAACCCGGTCAGCTGGTTCACCGGGCTGATCATCCCGTGGGTGATCCTGTCCACGATCTTCGCCTCGCAGTACACGCGTATGGCGCGCTCGTCGATGATCGAGCAGCTCCAGGAGGAACACGTCCGCACCGCGCGGGCGAAGGGCATGTCGCGCAAGTACGTCTTCTTCCGCTACGCCTGGCGCGGTTCCCTGATCCCCATCGTCACCATCTTCGGCATCGACCTCGGCTCGCTGCTGGGCGGAGCGATCATCACCGAGTACACGTTCGGACTCCCGGGCCTCGGTCAACTCGCCGTGCAGGCCGTCTTCTTCAGCGATCTTCCGCTGCTGCTGGGCGTGATGCTCTTCTCCGCCGCCATGATCCTTCTGTTCAACATCATCGTGGATGCCTGCTACGCCTTCATCGACCCGCGCGTGCGGCTGTCCTAGGAGCACTCCGTGACCACTCTCACCAAGGAATCGGGCGCCGGTGCCCCGGCCGACTCGGGTGCCTTCCTCTCGGTGCGTGACCTGTACGTCCGGTTCAAGACCGAGGACGGCGTCGTCAAGGCCGTCGACGGGCTCTCCTTCGACCTCGAACGGGGCAAGACCCTGGGCATCGTGGGCGAGTCGGGCTCCGGCAAGTCGGTGACCAACCTGACCATCCTCGGCCTGCACAACCCGATGTTCACGACCGTCGAGGGCGAGATCGTGCTCGACGGCCAGGAGCTGATCACGGCCCGGGAGTCGGAGCTGGAGAAGGTGCGCGGCAACAAGGCCGCGATGATCTTCCAGGACCCGCTGACGGCCCTCTCCCCGTACTACACGGTGGGCCGGCAGATCGCCGAGCCGTTCAGGAAGCACACCGGGGCCTCGAAGAAGGCCGCCTGGGACCGGGCGGTGGAGATGCTCGGCAAGGTCGGCATCCCCAACCCCAGGGAACGGGCGAAGGACTACCCGCACCAGTTCTCCGGCGGTATGCGCCAGCGCGCGATGATCGCGATGGCACTGGTCTGCGACCCCGACCTGCTGATCGCGGACGAGCCGACCACCGCGCTCGACGTGACCGTGCAGGCCCAGATCCTCGACCTCCTGAAGGACCTCCAGCAGGAGTTCGGCTCCGCGATCATCTTCATCACGCACGACCTGGGCGTGATCGCGGACATGGCCGACGACATCATGGTGATGTACGCGGGCGGGGCGGTGGAACGCGGCACGGTGAACGAGGTACTCCGCTCGCCCCAGCATCCCTACACCTGGGGACTGCTCAACTCCATGCCGCGGCTGGACTCGGACCTGAGCACGCCGCTGGCCCCCATCCCCGGCGCGCCGCCCTCCCTGCTGAGGCCGCCGTCGGGCTGCCGGTTCCACCCCCGCTGCACCTTCCAGGGCGAGGTCGGGGGCGCGCGGTGCGTGGACGTACTCCCGCTGCTGCCGGCGGGCCGCGGAGGCGCGTGTCACCTCACGGCCGAGCAGAAGCAGACCATTTTCGTCGAGCAGATCAAGCCCCGGCTGCGGTAGGGAGAACAGCGCCATGAAGGAAGACGTCGCGAAGGACGTCCCGACGGGTGAGACCACGCTGCCCGCCCCGCGCGCGGCCACCGTCGACAGCTCCGCCGAACCGCTGCTGGTGGTCGACAAGCTGGTCAAGCACTTCCCCGTCAAGGGCGGCTTCCCGATCCGCCGCACCATCGGCGCGGTGCAGGCCGTGGACGGCATCGACCTGACGGTGAACGTCGGCGAGAGCTTCGGCCTGGTGGGGGAGTCGGGCTGCGGCAAGTCGACGACCGGACGCCTGATCACCCGCCTGCTGGAACCGACCGGCGGCACGATCTCGTACCGCGGCAAGGACATCAGCCACGCGAGCCGCAAGGACCTGGCGCCGATCCGCTCCGAGATCCAGATGATCTTCCAGGACCCGTACTCCTCGCTGAATCCGCGCCAGACGGTCGGCAAGATCATCTCGGCTCCGATGGAGGTCAACGGGATCAACCCGCCCGGCGGCCGCGAGAAGCGGGTCCGCGAACTGCTGGAGATCGTCGGTCTGAGCCCCGAGCACTACAACCGCTTCCCGCACGAGTTCTCCGGGGGACAGCGCCAGCGCATCGGGGTGGCCCGCGCGCTGGCCCCGGAGCCGAAGCTGATCGTCGCGGACGAGCCGGTCTCGGCCCTCGACGTCTCCATCCAGGCGCAGGTCGTCAACCTCCTCCAGGAGGTACAGAAGGAACTGGGCATCGCGTTCCTGTTCATCGCCCACGACCTGGCGGTGGTACGGCACTTCTCGCAGCGCGTCGCGGTCATGTACCTCGGCAAGGTGATCGAGGTCGGCGACCGTGACTCGATCTACACCCGGCCCCGGCACCCCTACACCCACGCCCTGCTGTCCGCGGTCCCCGAGGTCGAACTGGAGGAGTCCGGCAAGGTCCGCCGGGAGCGGATCCGCCTCGCGGGCGACGTGCCGTCACCCATCTCCCCGCCCTCCGGCTGCCGGTTCCGCACCCGCTGCTGGAAGGCGCAGGACAAGTGCGCCCAGGAGGAGCCGCCGCTGGTCCGGATCTCCGGCAACGAGGCGGGCCATCTGACGGCGTGCCACTTCCCGGAGGACCCGACCGTCGAACGCGAGAAGGACATCGTGCTGGACCCGGCGCTCGCGGCGCTGGAGGACGCGGCCGAGGGCTCCTAGAGCCCCACCGGCGTACGGAGCGGGTCCGCGCCCTGTGCGCGGGCCCGCTCTCGCCCGTCAGGCAGGCCCGGCGACGGTGATGATCTCGGGGGCGGTGGCGGAGAGCGGCTCGCGCCCCCAGTTCCCGTACTGCTCGCGCACGACGAGCCCGGCCTCACCGAGGAACTCCCGCAAGGCGTCGGCGTCCAGGAACCGCAGAGTGCTGCGGCTGGTCCTCGGCCGCCCCCAGCGCGCGTGCTCGAACGTCTCGCTGAACGTCACGCGGTCCCCGAGCACCGGCGCCTCGACCTCGTGGCGGACCCGTACGGCGTTCCCGTACGCGTCGACGACCTCGCGTGCCCGCTCGGGCCTCCAGTCCTCCCACGCCCGTACAGCGGGATTGCGGGTCTCGAAGACGAACCGCCCGCCGTCGCGCAGAGCCTGCCGTACGGCGCCCAGCGCGAAGCGCACCTCCTCGTCGCCGACGAGCACCTGGAACGCGTGCCCGGTCATCACGACGAGGTCGAACTCCCGCTCCCAGCGCGCCGATCCGAGATCCCCGAGCACCCACTCGACGGAGGCCCGCCGGCGCGCCTGCACCAGCATGGCCGCGGCGGGATCGAGCCCGCACAGCCGTCCCCCGTGGCCGGACTCCCGGGCCTGCGCCAGCAGCCGCCCCGTCCCGCACCCGACATCGAGCACGGACCGCGCGGACATCACCAGGTCCAGGTAGAAATCGTCACTCGGTCCCCATGGATTCAGCGTGTCGTACAGGGCGGCGAGGGAGACATCACTGAACGAACGGTCAGTCATCACAGCAGTCTGTCAGCCCGCGGGGCCGTCCGAAACCACTGATCGGGAAGGAATCGGGTGAAGGAATCGGGTGGGCAAGTCCGTGGAAAACATGCCAGGTTGAACCGGCCGGCCGACCGGTGGGACCCGACCGGGTGACCGGCTGCCGGTCGACGGGCAACCGGGGGACCGGGCTCCGACAGCGTTTGCGAGGAACGGGACGAGATGCTGCATCACATCGAACTGTGGGTGCCGGACCTGGGGCGGGCGGTGCGCTCCTGGGGCTGGCTGCTGGAGCGGCTCGGGTACGCGCCGTACCAGGACTGGCCGGACGGCCGGAGCTGGCGGCTGGGGGAGACCTACCTCGTCTTCGAGCGGTCGCCCGCCCTTGTCGCCGATCACCACGACCGACTGCGCCCGGGGCTCAACCACCTCGCCTTCCATGTCTCCAGCCGTGCCGAACTCGACACGCTCGTCGAGGAGGCGCCCGAGTACGGCTGGACGCTGCTGTTCCCGGAACGCCATCCCCACGCGGGCGGCCCCGGGCAGTACGCCGCCTATCTGGAGAACACCGACGGTTTCGAGGCCGAGCTCGTGGCCAGGGACGAGGAGAGGGAGGCCCAGGGGCTCAGCGGATGATCCGGCCGCGCAGCACGACGCGGCGCGGGTGACGCAGGACGCCCGCGTCCTCGCGGGGGTCCGTGTCATAGACGGTGATGTCGGCCAGGGCGCCCTCGGCCAGCAGGGGCAGCCCCAGAAAGGCGCGGGCGGTCCAGCTCGCCGCGCCGACGGCGGCCTCGGGAGGAAGCCCGGCGCCGATGAGGTGCTCGACCTCGACGGCGACGTTGCCATGGGGCGCCGAGTCTGTGCCGGCCAGGACGGTGACACCGGCGTCGTACGCCTCCTGGACCCGGCGGATCATCGTGCGGTGCCCCTCGTGCCAGAGCCGGCCCCGGGCGTTGTCCTTGGCGCGGAGGGGCGCGCTCTGCGCGAACGCGGTGAGCGTGGGGACGTACGACGTGCCGTGCCCGGCCATCAGCCCGACGCACTCCTGAGGCATCCCCATGCCGTGTTCGATCGAGTCGACCCCCGCGCGGGCCGCGCCCAGCACTCCTTCCGCGGACTGGCAGTGCGCCGCGACCCGGCCGCCCGCGGCGTGCACGCCGTCGACCACGGCGCGCAGCAACTCGTACGGCACCGGTGGCGCCTCGAAGTCCCAGTCGCCCATGAGCTTGCACCACCCGTCGTGGGCCTTCGCCTCGGCCACCGCCGCGGCGACCAGGTCGTCGGTCACCGTGTGGAACCCGGCGCTGCGGGAGAGCCCGGCCCAGGCCAGCCAGCGTCCCGCCGTGATCATGCGGGGTGAACCGGGGGCCTCCCTCAGCTCGTCGGGGATCTCGCCCAGCAGCCCCGGAAACCGCAGGGCCGTGACACCCGCGTCCCGGTGCTCGGCGATCTGCTCGGCGAAGACCTCCGGATCGAAGACCGGGTCGTCCCCGGCGGCGGCACCCGGGTGCGTGTGGACGTCCACGAGGCCCGGCAGCAGGAATCCGCCGTCGGCGACGGTGTCCGCCGGGGCGGAGGGGCGCTCGAAGGTGATCCGGTCGCCGAGTGTCCAGAGGTCGCGCACGACGCCGTCGGGCAGGACCGTTCCGCGCAGGTGCAGGGGCATGACGCGACAGTCTGCCGGTGGTGTCGGAGTCAAGGCAACACCGCCGGGGATGCCGCCTGTTGGCCGTTCCGGGCTGCCGGATAATCGCTCGACACCGACCGGGGCGACCGGGATGCTTCACCCCGATGACTTCACAGAAACGAACGGACACGCCCCCCACCTGGGACGAGCGTACCCAGTTGGCCACCTTCCTCGACTACGCCCGCGCCACCGTCCGCGCCAAGTGCGACGGGGTGTCCGCGGAGGACGCCCGCAAGGCCCCGCTGCCCGGGTCCCCGCTGATGACCCTCAGCGGGCTCGTCAACCATCTCCGCTGGGTCGAGTACTACTGGTTCCAGGTGGTCTTCCTGGGCGAGGAGGACAAGGGGCCCTGGACGGACGAGGACCCCGACCGCGAGATGCGCGTCGCCGTCGACTTCCCGCTGTCGCAGTTGCTCGACGAGTACGACGAACAGAGCGCCCGTTACCGCGAGTTGGTGGCGGCGCACGACCTCGACGCCAAGGCCGAGCGGCCGGGCCGCGACGGCGCGCGCTTCGACCTCCGCTGGATCGTCCTCCACCTCGTGGAGGAGACGGCCCGCCACAACGGCCACCTCGACATCCTGCGCGAACTGGCCGACGGCCGGACGGGGGCCTAGACCATGGCAGAAGCCCAGTTGTCGCACCCCACCATCCGCACCATCACCTTCGACTGCACCGGCGATCCGTACGATGTCGGGCTGTTCTGGAGCGAGTTGCTGGGTCGGCCGCTCGCCGACGACGACAAGCCCGGTGATCCGGAAGCGGTGATCGTGGACCCGTCCGGTGGCCCGACCCTCCTGTTCGTGCGGGTCCCCGAGGGCAAGACGGTCAAGAACCGTGTCCACCTCGATCTGACCCCGCACGGCCGCACCCGCGACGAGGAGGTCGAACGCGCCCTGTCCCTCGGCGCCGGCCGCGTCGCGGACCACATCCGCCCGGACGGCGGGGGCTGGGTCCTCCTCGCGGACCCGGAGGGCAACGAGTTCTGCGTGGAGCGCGGGGATCTGGAGTCGGGCTGACCCTGCCGGCCGGGGCCGGAACGGTTCCGTCAGGACCCCGCGATTCCCAGGGGGACGCAGAAGGCCCGCACCGAGACGGTGCGGGCCTTCGTCTCCCCTGAAACCGGCGTTCATAGGCTCGGGTCAATGGGCCGGGAAAGTCGGTTTCTGAAGGGGGCGGCTGACGGAAAGGGGTGTGTCAGACCGCCGCCTCGGGGTCCTTGGAGAGACGCTGGGCCGGAATGGTCTCCTTCGTCTCCGGGTAGTGGCACGCCGTCAGGTGACCGTCGTTGCTGCCCGAGATCTGCACCAGCGGCGGAGCCTCGCTCGCGCACTTCTCCGTCGCCTTCCAGCAGCGGGTGCGGAAGCGGCAGCCCGACGGCGGGTTGATCGGAGAGGGGACGTCGCCGGTGAGACGGATGCGCTCGCGGTCGGGGGCGTCGTCCACCCTGACCTCGGGGACGGCGGAGAGCAGTGCGCGCGTGTACGGGTGGCGCGGGTTGTCGTACAGGTCGTCGCGGTTGGCGATCTCCACGATCTTGCCGAGGTACATGACCGCCACACGCTGCGAGAAGTGCCGGACGATCGCGAGGTCGTGCGCGATGAAGACGAACGCGATGCCCAGGTCCTTCTGAAGCTTCTGGAGCAGGTTCACCACCTGCGCCTGGATCGAGACGTCGAGGGCCGAGACCGGCTCGTCCGCGACGATCAGCTTCGGCTCCAGGGCCAGGGCGCGGGCCACCCCGATACGCTGGCGCTGACCGCCGGAGAACTCGTGCGGGAAGCGGTTGTAGTGCTCGGGGTTGAGGCCCACCGTCTCCAGCAGCTCGCGCACGCGCTTCTCGCGGCCGCCGGGCGGGTTGATGTCGTTGACCTCCATCGGACCCGAGATGATCTTGCCGACCGTGTGCCTCGGGTTGAGGGAGGCGTACGGGTCCTGGAAGATCATCTGGATCTCGGAGCGGACCGGCGCCAGCTTCCTGCGGTCGGCGTGCGTGATGTCCTGGCCGCGGTAGACGATCTTGCCGGCCGTCGGCTCCAGCAGGCGGGTGATCAGCCGGCCCGTCGTCGACTTGCCGCATCCGGACTCACCGACCAGCCCCAGGCTCTCGCCCTCGGCCACCTGGAAGTCCAGACCGTCCACGGCCTGGACCGCGCCCACCGTACGACGGATGGGGAAACCGCCCTTGATGGGGAAGTGCATGCGGAGCCCGGAGACGTCCAGGAGGGGAGTGGTGCTGCTCATGGTGGTGAATTCCCGTCTCGTTTACGTCAGTTGGCCCGGCTGCCGGCGAAGTCGCTGAAGAGCTCGCGGCGCTGGTCGGCGGTCAGGTGGCAGGCGGAACCGCGTCCGTCCGTGATCTCCAGCAGGGGGCGCTCGGAGGAGCAGCGCCCGCCGTCCACCTTCTCGGCGAAGGTGCACCGAGGGTGGAAGCGGCAGCCGGAGGGCGGGTTGAGGAGCGAGGGGGGCGAGCCGGGGATCGGAGTCAGCGGAACGTCGACAGGACCCTCCAGGCTCGGCATCGAAGCGAGCAGGCCCAAGGTGTAGGGGTGCTGCGGCGCGCGCAGCACCTCCTTCTTGGTGCCCCGCTCCACGCACCGGCCGCCGTACATCACCAGGACGTCGTCCGCGATGTCGGCGATGACGCCGAGGTCGTGGGTGATGAAGATGATCGCCGTGCCGAACTCCTGCTGGAGGTCCTTGAGCAGGTCCATGATCTGGGCCTGCACGGTCACGTCGAGCGCGGTGGTCGGCTCGTCCGCGATCAGCAGCTCGGGGTCGCAGACCAGCGCCATCGCGATCATCGCGCGCTGGCGCATACCGCCGGAGAACTGGTGCGGATAGTCGTCCACCCGGATGTCCGGCTGCGGGATGCCGACGCGGGTCAGCATCTCGATGGCGCGAGTCCTGGCCTCCCGCTTGGAGCACCCCGTGTGCTTGCGGTACGTCTCGCCGATCTGCGCACCGATGGTGTGGTACGGCGACAGAGAGGTCAGGGCGTCCTGGAAGATCATCGACATCTTGTTGCCGCGCAGCTTCTCCAGCAGCTTTTCCGGAGCGCCGTTGAGCTCCTGTCCGTCGAGGGTGATGGAGCCCTCGACGGCCGTGTTGTCCGGGTTGTGCAGCCCCAGGATCGTCAGGTTCGTGACGGACTTGCCGGACCCTGACTCACCGACGATGCCCAGGGTCCTGCCGCGGACGAGGTCGAAGGAGAGGCCGTCGACGGCCTTGACGGTGCCGTCCTCGGTGGAGAAGTGCACCTTCAGGTCCTTGACGGACAGGAAGGGCTGCTGGTCGGTGCTCGTCACGGGGACGCTCCTGAGGGGGTGATGCGGGGTAGCTGGTGGGGGCGGCGGATCAGGCGAGCCGGATACGCGGGTCGATCAGGGCGTAGACGGCGTCCACGACGATGTTGGCGATGACCACGAAGGACGCGGTGATGACCATGATGCCGAGCAGCATGGGCAGGTCGTTCGCGGTCACGGACTTCAGGGCGAGCAGGCCGACACCCTGGAGACTGAAGGTCTTCTCGGTGATCACCGCGCCGCCGAGCAGGACGCCGAGGTCGATGCCGAAGACGGTGACGATCGGTCCCATCGCGCCGCGCCAGGCGAAGCGGAAGAAGACGTTCCTGCGGGAGAGTCCCTTGGCGCGGGCGGTGCGCACGTAGTCCTCGCTGAGCTGCTCCACCAGTTGGGAGCGCGTCATGCGGGTGTAGTTCGCGGTGAAGATCAGCGCCAGCACGAGCCAGGGAAGCAGCAGTCCGTTGACCCACGAGGCGGGGTTGTCGGTGAAGTCCGTGTACGAGGGCTGGTCCAGTATGTGCAGCTGGTAGACGAAGACGTACAGGGCCAGCGTGCCGACGAAGTAGATCTGCATCGACGAGGCGATCAGCGAGGCGCTGCTGGCGATCTTGTCGAGGGCCTTGCCCTGCTTTACGGCGGCGAGCATGCCGGCACCGACACCGAAGATGAGGAACACCACGGACGATCCGATGGCGAGCGAGATCGTCGTCGGGAAGCGGCTCATGATCGTCGAGAGGACGGGCTGACGGCTGCTGAACGAGTAGCCGAGGCACGGCGCGTCACAGTGGCCGTAGGACCCGTAGTCCCGGCCGAGGAAGATGCCCGTCAGCCAGTGCCAGTACTGCACGGGCAGCGAATCGGTGATCCCCATGTTGTGGCGGATCACCAGGAGCGTGTCCGGGGTGCAGAGCTTGCCGCAGGCCATCCGGGCCGGATCGCGCGGCACCGCGTAGAAGAGCATGAACGTGATCGCACTGATGATCACCAGCGTTATCACGGCGCCGAGGATGCGGCGGACGAGGAAGCGAAGCATGGGGAGTGGCTTTCCTGGGATGGGCCGTCATGCGGAGCGAATTCGGACCGGGTGTGACGAAGAGACCGCGGAAGGCGGACCGGGTGGGGCGGCGCGTGGCCGCCCCACCCGGCGGACGGATCAGGCCTTGACGTACATCTTGTAGAGCATGCAACCGTCGAAGTTCGGGTCCATCTTGACGTTGCCGAGCTTGGAGCCGTGGAGGTAGATGCGCCTCATGTACAGGTCCGGGATGAACGCCGCGGTCTCGGTGACCTGCTTGTCCAGGGCGGCCCACATCTTGTTGGCCTTCGTCTGGTCGGTCTCGGCCGTGGCGGCCTTGATCGCGGCGTCGACGGCCGGGTCGTTGAGGTGGGCGTAGTTCGAGCCGCCGTCGGTGATGCCCTTGCTGTCGAACAGCGGCTGGAAGACCGAGTAACCGGTCGGCCAGTCGGAGCCCCAGCCGCCCCAGTACACGTCGTACGGGTTGTCGACCTTGCCGATCTGGTCGTACCAGGTGGTCGAGTCGATGGACTTGGTGACCACGTCGAAGCCGGCCGCCTTGAGGGCGTTCTCGATCACGACCGCGAGCTTCGGCTGGACGTCGTCCTGCTGGTAGGCGTAGACGACCTTGTAGCCGGTCTTGCCGGCCTTCTTCAGGATCTTCTTCGCGGCGGCCGGGTCGCCCGCGGGGGTCTTGAGCTTGCCCCACACGTCCTGCGACTCGTAGCCGGCCACGAGCGGGCTCATGATGCCGGTGGCGAAGTCGCCCTTGGCCGAGCCGCCCTGGAGCTGACGGATCTGCGCGGTCGGCCACGCCTTGATCAGGGCCTCACGGACGGAGTGGTCCGTGATCCGGGTGGTGTTGATCCAGTAGACGCTGACGCCGCTGCCGAGCTGCATGAAGATGCGGTCCTTGGCCTCCGACTGCGCCTTCGTGATGCGCTCCTGGGGGATCGTGCGCCAGGACACGGCGTACTGGTCCTTGCCGGAGTCGGCGAGCAGGCGGTCGATCGCGGTGAGCTGCTCGACGCCGAAGGTGAAGTCGAACTCGTCCGGGTAGGCGTTGCGGATCGGGTCGGTGGCCGCGTCCCAGTGCTCGTTGCGGACCAGGACCATCGACTTGTCGGTGACGTGGGACTTCACCCGGTAGGGACCGTTGGAGACCGGCTTCTTGTCGTAGTTCTCCTTGGTGTCCTTCTTCACCGGGGTCGGCGCGTACGAGTTCATCGCGACGACGTAGTTGAAGTCGGGGCGCGCCTCGGAGAGGTGGAAGGTGACCGTCTTGCCGCTGGTCACGATCGACTTCAGGTGCTTGTTCTTGTACGGGCCCGGGTACGACTTGCGGTACTCCGCCGAGCCGGTCAGCCACTGCTGGACGTACATGGCGCCCTCAGTGATGAAGCTGGCGAAGGCGCGCTCTATGCCGTGGCGGACGTCGTCGACGGTGACGTCGGTGCCGTCCTCCCACTTGACGCCGTCCTTCAGGGTGAAGGCCCAGGTCTTGCCGCCGTCGGTCATCGTGCCCGTGTCCGTGGCGAGGTCACCGACGAGGGTCAGCGAACCGTCGTCGCCGACCTTGTAGCCGGTCAGCGCGCGGTTGAGGACGATCGACGCGAGCGAGTTCCACGCGTAGTAGATGCGCTGCGGGTCGAGGTGCGAGACGTCGTCGTCGTTGAGCAGGTAGACCGTCCCGCCCTTCTTCGCGCCGGAGACCTCGGGCGCGGGGCCCGTGGAGTCCGCCTTGGTGCCGATCTTGACCTGGGTGGTGTGCGCCTTGGCGGCGTCCTGCTTGCCACCGCCGGAGCCACTCCCGGTGGAGTCACCGCTGCTGCACGCGGTGAGCACGGAGCCAGCTGCGGCCGCAACACCGGTCGCGATCAGGAAATTTCTGCGCGAAAAAGACATCGCATCCTGCCTTGAGAGTGAGTGTGATGAGAGAAGCCGGCACCCGGCGTCGTTGCCGTGGCCCCTGAGGGACCGGATCTAGCGCTTGGTCTTGGGGTCGAGCGCGTCGCGCAGCGAGTCTCCGAGGAGGTTGAACGCCAGGACGAAGACCACCATCGTGAGACCCGGGAACAGCAGGTACGTGATGTCGTCCTGGTAGACGTCGGCGGCGCGACCGAGCATGACGCCCCAGTCGGGCGTGGATTCCTTCACGCCCACGCCCAGGAAGGCGAGACCTGCCTCCGTGGTGACCATCAACGGCAGGTTGAGCGTGGCCTGGATCAGGATCGGCGTCCAGAGATTGGGCAGCAGTTCCTTGAAGATGATGCGGGCCGGCGAGGCGCCCGTGACCCTGGCGGCCTCTACGAACTCACGCTCCCGCAGGGCCATCACCTGGCCGCGCAGCAGTCGGGCGATGGAGGCCCAGCCGAAGATGGTGAGGATGCCGATGAGGGACACCACGGTGAGCCAGCCCGGCGTGTTCTCGTCGTCCGCCACGAACAGGGCGAGCACGACCGGGGTGAACGCGATGAAGAAGAGCTGCGAGGGGAAGGCCAGCAGGATGTCGATGACCCGGCCGATGAGCCAGTCGGTCTTGTTCCCCATGTAGCCGGCGGTGATGCCCATCACGACACCGATGATCACGACCAGCAGCGTGACCGCCGTGGCGATCAGCAGCGAGTTGCGGATGCCGTAGAGCAGGAACGTGAACACGTCACGGCCGAGGCCGGGCTCCAGCCCGAACCAGAAGTCGCCGCTGATACCGCCGTTCGCCTTGATCGGGAAGCTGTTGTCGCCGAGCAGGCCGGGCTGGTTGAGACCGTAGGTCGTGGTCGGGTCCTTGCCGTACAGCTTCGCGATGAGCGGCGCGGCGATCGACACGACGAAGAAGACAATCACTATGTACGCCGATATGACGCCCGTGCGGTCCCGTTTGAACCGGAGCCACGCGAGTTGTCCCGGGGACCGGCTCTCGTTGGCCTTGGCGGCGGGAGAGTGCGCCGAGATCTCGGCACTCTCGTCGGTCACCTCAAGCGGGGCGGCCGCGGAAGGAGTAGGGGGGGTCATGGTGCTCCAGGCCCGTGGGGGTCAAGGGCTCCGCAGGGCGCTCCCTACGGGCTACGCCGGACTTTTTCAACGCAATTCATGCAAGGTCAATAAAATCTCGGTCGCCTTGGGTTTCTCTTTACTGTCTTTGCCTGGATTTGACCTCGGCGTAACTACGCGTGTAGCGCATCGTGGCCGTTCTGTGTCCGGATTCGGACCAATTACGCGAAACGGTCAATGAGTTCGTTATCCGGACGCCGGAGTCTCGGAATGCGTACATCTGGTGCGCTGGAATCAACGGTTCCGTATCGAAGTGCGGAGACCTGTTGCGCCGAAGGTCAAGATCCTCTTCGCCGAAGGTCAAGATCCTCTGACGGCGCGTTTGGAGTACCCCCTTCCGGATGGACCGACACCCGAAAGGGTGGGGTAAATGTGCGATGCGCCATGTATGGACGGATATTGGGCCCTAAAGGCACAACGCACCGGAGCCGGACGTCCGACCCCGACCCCGGCGCCGGCGGCACAGCGCACTCTTGAGGAGGCACTCCATGCGTGGAGCCACACACGCCAAATGGGCCGCATGCGCGGTGGCGGTAGCCCTCGCGGCGTCCGCCTGCGGGGGCGGAGGGGGTGGCAGCAGCAGCGGCTCCGGCACCGTCAGTGCCTCCTGGGGTGACCCGCAGAACCCGCTCGAACCGTCCAACACCAACGAGGTGCAGGGCGGCAAGGTCCTCGACATGATCTTCCGCGGGCTGAAGCGGTACAACGCCAAGACCGGCGCCGCCGAGGACATGCTCGCCCAGAAGATCGACACCACCGACTCGCAGAACTTCACGATCACGGTCAAGAGCGGCTGGAAGTTCAGCAACGGCGAGGCCGTCACCGCGCAGTCCTTCGTCGACGCCTGGAACTACGGCGCCAGCCTGAAGAACAACCAGAAGAACGCGTACTTCTTCGGGTACATCGACGGCTACGACAAGGTGCACCCCGAAACGGGCAGCCAGACCGCGGACACCCTCTCCGGGCTCAAGGTGACCGGCACGGACACGTTCACCGTCAAGCTCACCCAGAAGTTCTCGACCTTCCCGGACACCCTCGGCTACGCGGCCTTCTCGCCGCTGCCCAAGTCGTTCTTCAGCGACCACGCGGCCTGGGTGAAGAAGCCCATCGGCAACGGCCCGTACACCATCGACTCCTACTCCAAGGGCTCCCAGATGTCCCTGGTGAAGTGGGACGGCTACCCCGGTGACGACAAGGCGCAGAACGCCGGTGTGACCCTCAAGGTCTACACGGACAACAACACCGCCTACAACGACCTCCTGGCCGGCAACCTCGACCTCGTCGACGACGTGCCCGCGGCCCAGCTCAAGAACGCCAAGACCGACCTGAACGGCCGGTACATCAACACCCCGGCCGGCATCATCCAGACGCTCGCCTTCCCGTTCTACGACCCGAAGTGGAACACCAGCGGCGCGACGAAGGTCCGTCAGGGACTGTCCATGGCGATCAACCGCCAGCAGATCACCGACACGATCTTCCAGAAGACGCGGACGCCCGCCAGCGACTGGACCTCACCGGTGCTCGGCGAGAAGGGCGGCTTCCAGGAAGGCCTGTGCGGCAAGTACTGCGACTACAACCCGACCGAGGCCAAGAAGATGGTCCAGGAGGGCGGCGGTCTGCCCGGCGGCCAGGTCAAGATCTCGTACAACGCGGACACCGGGTCCCACAAGGAGTGGGTCGACGCCGTCTGCAACTCCATCAACAACGCGCTCGGCAACGAGAAGGCCTGCGTCGGCAACCCGATCGGCACGTTCGCCGACTTCCGCAACCAGATCGGGCAGCACAAGATGCCCGGTCCGTTCCGGGCCGGCTGGCAGATGGACTACCCGCTGATCCAGAACTTCCTCCAGCCGCTGTACTACACGAACGCGTCCTCCAACGACGGCCAGTGGTCGAACAAGCAGTTCGACAGCCTCGTCAACCAGGCGAACGCCGAGACCGACACCAGCAAGGCCATCAAGCTCTTCCAGCAGTCCGAAGGGGTCGTCCGGGACAACATGGCCGCCATCCCGCTCTGGTACCAGAACGGCAGCGCCGGCTACTCGGACAAGGTCTCGAACGTGGCACTGAACCAGTTCAGCGTCCCGGTCTACAACGAGATCACCGTCAACTGAGCCGCCCGGGGCGGGCCCGTCGAAACGGCCCGCCCCTCTATCTCCGGAGCACTCATGGGACGGTACGTCATCCGGCGTCTGCTGCAGATGATCCCGGTCTTCTTCGGCGCCACCATTCTCATCTTCCTGATGGTGAACGTGATGGGCGACCCCATCGCGGGCCTGTGCGGTGAACGGCAGTGCGACCCCGCGACGGCCGCCCAGCTGCGCACGGAGTTCGGCCTGGACAAACCCCTGTGGCAGCAGTACCTGACCTACATCGGCCACATCTTCACCGGAGACTTCGGCACCGCGTTCACCGGACAGCCGGTCACCGAGCTGATGGCCTCCGCCTTCCCGGTCACCATCCGGCTGACGATCGTCGCGATCTTCTTCGAGATCGTCATCGGCATCACGCTCGGCGTCATCACCGGTCTGCGCCGCGGCCGGCCCGTCGACACCGGCGTCCTGCTGCTCACCCTCGTGGTCATCTCCGTGCCGACCTTCGTCACCGGTCTGCTGGCCCAACTACTGCTCGGCATCAAGTGGGGCTGGATCAAACCGTCCGTCTCCGCGGACGCCACCTTCGGCGAGCTGATCGTTCCCGGCCTGGTGCTGGCCTCGGTGTCCCTCGCGTACGTGACCCGGCTGACCCGTACCTCCATCGCGGAGAACAAACGGTCCGACTACGTCCGTACGGCCGTCGCCAAGGGCCTGTCACGGCGCCGGGTGACCACCCGGCACCTGCTGCGCAACTCGCTGATCCCCGTCGTCACCTTCATCGGCACCGACATCGGCGCGCTGATGGGCGGCGCGATCGTCACCGAGCGGATCTTCAACATCCACGGCGTCGGCTACCAGCTCTACCAGGGGATCGTGCACCAGAACACCCAGACCGTCGTCGGCTTCGTGACCATCCTCGTCCTCGTCTTCCTGGTCGCCAACCTGCTCGTCGACCTTCTGTACGCCGTACTCGACCCGAGGATCCGCTATGCCTGAGCAGCCGCCGTACGAGGAAGAACCGCACCACGGGCCGCAGGGTCCCCCGCCGGAGGACCTCGCCATGGCCCCGACCGGCTTCGGCGGCACCATGGACCTCGGATCGAGCGAAGCGGAGACCCTGGAGAAGACGCCGGGAGGACCGGAGGGAACCGGGCCGAAGGAGAAGCCGCGCTCCCTGTGGTCCGACGCCTGGCGGGACCTGCGCCGCAACCCCGTCTTCATCATCTCCGGACTGGTCATCCTCTTCCTGGTCGTGATCTCGATCTGGCCCTCCCTGATCACCTCCCAGAGCCCGCTCCAGTGCGACCTCTCCAAGGCGCAGCAGGGCTCGCAGTCCGGACACCCCTTCGGCTACGACGGCCAGGGCTGCGACGTCTACACGCGGACCGTGTACGGGACCCGCGTCTCGATCAGCGTCGGTGTGCTCGCCACGCTCGGGGTCGCGCTCCTCGGCTCGTTCCTCGGCGGGCTCGCCGGGTTCTACGGCGGGGTGGGCGACTCGATCCTGTCCCGGACCACCGACATCTTCTTCGCGATCCCCGTGGTGCTCGGCGGTCTGGTCCTCCTCTCCGTGGTGACCAGCAACACGATCTGGCCGGTCGTCGGGTTCATGGTGCTGCTCGGCTGGCCGCAGATCTCCCGTATCGCGCGCGGCTCCGTCATCACCACCAAGGAGAACGACTACGTCCAGGCGGCCCGCGCGCTCGGCGCCTCCAACTCCCGGCTGATGCTGCGGCACATCACCCCGAACGCGGTCGCGCCGGTGATCGTCGTCGCGACCATCGCGCTCGGCACGTACATCTCGCTGGAGGCGACGCTGTCGTACCTGGGGGTCGGTCTCAAGCCCCCGACGGTGAGCTGGGGCATCGACATCTCCTCGGCCTCCGCGTACATCCGCCAGGCCCCGCACATGCTGCTGTGGCCGGCCGGCGCGCTCGCGATCACCGTGCTCGCGTTCATCATGCTCGGCGACGCGGTGCGCGACGCCCTCGACCCGAAGCTGAGGTGACCGCCGTGCTGCTCGAAGTGCGCGATCTGCAGGTGGAGTTCAGGACCCGGGACGGGGTCGCCAAGGCCGTCAACGGGGTCACCTACAGCGTCGACGAGGGCGAGACGCTCGCCGTGCTCGGCGAGTCCGGCTCCGGCAAGTCGGTGACCGCCCAGGCGGTCATGGGCATTCTCGACATGCCGCCCGGGAAGATCACCGGTGGCGAGATCCTCTTCCAGGGCAAGGACCTGCTGAAGTTCAAGGAGGAGGAGCGGCGCAAGGTGCGGGGCGCCGAGATGGCGATGATCTTCCAGGACGCGCTGTCCTCCCTGAACCCCGTGATCACCGTCGGCGACCAGCTCGGCGAGATGTTCACCGTGCACCGGGGGATGTCACGCAAGGACGCCCGCGCCAAGGCGATCGAGCTGATGGAGCACGTGCGCATCCCGGCCGCCGCCGAGCGGGTGCGCGACTATCCGCACCAGTTCTCCGGCGGTATGCGCCAGCGCATCATGATCGCCATGGCGCTGGCCCTGGAGCCCGCCCTGATCATCGCCGACGAACCGACCACCGCGCTCGACGTCACCGTGCAGGCCCAGGTCATGGACCTGCTCGCCGAGTTGCAGCGCGAGCTCAACATGGGACTCATCCTCATCACCCACGACCTCGGCGTCGTCGCGGACGTCGCCGACCGGATCGCGGTGATGTACGCGGGCCGGATCGTGGAGACGGCCCCGGTCCACGACATCTACAAGGCCCCCGCCCATCCCTACACGAAGGGGCTGCTGAAATCGATCCCCCGGCTCGACCAGAAGGGCCAGGAGCTGTACGCGATCAAGGGACTGCCGCCCAACCTGATGCACATCCCGCCGGGCTGCGCCTTCAACCCGCGCTGCCCGATGGCCCAGGACATCTGCCGCAGCGAGGTGCCGCCGCTCGCGGAGGTCGACGCGGACCGCAGGAGCGCCTGCTTCTTCTGGAGGGAGTGCCTCGATGACACAAGCAGCAACTGAGCCGCTGCTGGAGGTCAGCGGACTGGTCAAGCACTACCCGCTCACCCAGGGCATCCTGTTCAAGAAGAAGGTCGGGGCGGTCAAGGCCGTGGACGGCGTCGACTTCCACCTCGGCCGCGGCGAGACCCTCGGCATCGTCGGCGAGTCCGGCTGCGGCAAGTCGACGGTCGCCAGGATGCTGGTCAACCTGGAGAAGCCGACCGAGGGCTCGATCAAGTACAAGGGCGAGGACATCACCCGGCTGACCGGCAAGGCGCTGAAGGCCGTACGCCGCAACATCCAGATGGTGTTCCAGGACCCGTACACCTCCCTCAACCCGCGGATGACCGTCGGCGACATCATCGGGGAGCCCTACGACATCCACCCCGAGGTCGCGCCGAAGGGCGACCGGCGGCGCAGGGTCCAGGACCTGCTGGACGTGGTCGGCCTCAACCCGGAGTACATCAACCGCTATCCGCACCAGTTCTCCGGCGGCCAGCGTCAGCGCATCGGCATCGCGCGGGGCCTGGCGCTGCGGCCCGAGATCATCGTCGCCGACGAACCGGTCTCCGCGCTGGACGTCTCCGTGCAGGCGCAGGTGATCAACCTGCTGGACAAGCTCCAGTCCGAGTTCGACCTCAGCTATGTCTTCATCGCGCACGACCTGTCGATCGTGCGGCACATCTCGGACCGGATCGGGGTGATGTACCTCGGGCGGATCGTGGAGACCGGCAGGGACATCGAGATCTACGACCATCCGACGCACCCGTACACCCAGGCGCTGCTCTCCGCCGTTCCCGTGCCGGACCCGGAGGCCCGGGAGCACCGGGAGCGGATCATCCTCCACGGGGACGTGCCCTCGCCCGCGAACGTCCCGTCCGGCTGCCGGTTCCGCACCCGCTGCTGGAAGGCGCAGGAGCGCTGCACGCTGGAGGTGCCGCTGCTCGCGGTGCCGGCCGAGTTCCGGCTCGCCGCCGGTCCGGCCGCCCACGACTCGGCCTGTCACTTCGCGGAGGAGAAGCAGGTCGTTCCCCCGGAGGAGCCGACCGACGGGGTTGCATAACATCACAAATGTGAGCGAACTTCGTTAACACGCAAGCAACTTGGCGGAAGCGGTACCGATATACGGACGCGCCAAGGTGAACACCGTACGGCCGTGCGGGTGCCGTAAACGAGCCGGGGTGCGCCATGTCACCCCGGCTCGTTGCCGTGTCAGCCCAGACCGAGAGCGCGCCGCAGGAAGTCCACCTGGAGCAGGAGCAGGTTCTCGGCGACCGTCTCCTGCGGGGTCATGTGGGTGACCCCCGAGAGCGGCAGCACCTCGTGCGGGCGGCCGGCGGCCAGCAGCGCCGAGGACAGCCGCAGGGAGTGCGCCACCACCACGTTGTCGTCCGCGAGGCCGTGCACGATCATCAGCGGCCGGTGCGGTTCGGCGGGCGCGGAGAGCCCCTCGTCGGTGACCAGCGAGTTCTTCGCGTACGTCGCCGGGCTCGCCGCCGGATCGCCGAGGTACCGCTCCGTGTAGTGGGTGTCGTACAGCCGCCAGTCCGCGACCGGGGCGCCCGCGATGCCCGCGTGGAAGACGTCGGGGCGGCGCAGCACGGCGAGCCCCGCGAGCCAGCCGCCGTACGACCAGCCGCGGATCGCCACCCGGGACAGGTCGAGCGGGAACCGCTCGGCGAGACCGTGCAGCGCCTCCACCTGGTCGTCCAGGGAGAGCGTGAGGTCGTCGCGGATCGCCTTCTCCCAGGCGGGGGAGCGCCCCGGGGTGCCGCGGCCGTCGGCGACGACCACCGCGAAGCCCTGGTCGGCGAACCACTGCGAGGTGAGGTGGGCGTTGTGCGCGGCCAGCACGCGGGGCCCGTGCGGACCGCCGTAGGGGTCCAGCAGGACCGGTAGGGGAGTGTCGCCGTCGTAGTCGGTAGGCATAAGCACGGCGCATGGGATTTTCTGTGCGCCCCCCTGTGTGAGCGTCACGCGCGGGGACAAACCGGGGTGTTCGGCATAGGAGGGGATGGTCGCGATCGGCTTTCCCGCGCGCAGCACCTGTACCTGGGCGCCCGGCTGATCGAGCACCGACGACACCAGCACGGTCACGCCCCCGGCGCGAACCGCCGAGTGCACGCCCGGCTCCTGCGAGACGCGCTCCAGGCCGAGTTCGTTCACCCGGTACACATGCACTTCGCCGGTTTCCGGGTCGTTCGCGCCCTCGCCCGCCGAAGCCGCGATCAGCACGTCGTCGGCCGAGACGTCGAGCACCGCCCGGACATGCAACTGGGCTCCGGTCAGCGGGCGTTCACCGAACGCCAGGACTCGCGCGCCGCCCTCGTCGGCGATCCTGACGAGCTGTCCGCCGGGGCTCCAGCACGGCACTCCGGGGAAAAGATCAAGCCAAGTTGGATCTTCGTCCGCGTGCACCATCCGAGTCGTCCCGGAATCCGGGTCCACGGCCAGGAACAACTGGCTGCGCTGGTCCCGCGCCTGCACCAGAAGCAGCGGCGCACCCGCCGCTGACCAGTGCGCATGGGCCAGATACGGGTACCGCGCCCGGTCCCAGGAGACCTCCGTGCGGACCCCGTCGAGCCCGAACACGAAGAGCCGGACCTCCGCGTTGGCGCTTCCGGCCGCCGGGTAGGCGACCCGCTGCGGCTCCGCTTCCGGGTGCACCGGATCGGAGATCCACCAGCGCTGTACGGGCGTGTCGTCGACCCGGGCGACGAGCAGCCGGTCTCCTTCGGGTGACCACCAGAAGCCGCGTGAACGCCCCATCTCCTCGGCCGCGATGAACTCGGCCGTTCCATAGGAAACCGATCCGGGCGCCGCGACGGGCTCCGGCTCCGCGACCACCCGGTCGCCCTCGCCCTCGGCCCCGACGACCCGCAGCGCGCCCCCGTGGACGTACGCCACGAGCGTGCCGTCGGGAGAGGGGCGCGGGTCGATCACCGGTCCGGGGACCGGGAGTTCACGTGCCGTGCCGGCCCGCAGCTCCGCCGTGAACAGCCGTCCTGACAAGGTGAAACAGGCCAACTCGGCGGCTGCGTCCGTGGCATAGCCCACGATTCCCGCGCCGCCCTCGCGGCTGCGTTCGCGGCGCGCCCGCTCCTCCTGGGAGAGGTGCTCGGTGGCGCCGCCGAGCAGCGCCGCGGGGTCGGCCGCCACCCGTTCCCGGCCCTCCGCCACATCGAGGACCCACAGTTGATGCGCCCGCTCCGTACCGGAGGCGGACCGCAGGAACACCACACGGGAGCCGTCGGGGGACACGGTGAACGCGCGCGGCGCGCCGGAGGTGAACCGCTGGGTGCGGGCGTACCGACGCGGGAAGGAGAGAGGCTCGGTCGTCATGCCTCGACCATATTGGCCATGCGCCCCCTTGTGCGGCCGTGCGCCGATCGATGCGCGCGTACGGATAGTTATGATCACTAGCGCTGCGTGGGTAGGAACCTGCTGGCTGCTGCAAGGATTTACCGACCCCCCCATGTCCGACCCCGTACCGGACCCCAGGTCCCTGGGAACTTTGGAGGTGAGCCGCCGTGGCACTCTCGATTTCGGCGGTGGTGCTGCTGGCGATCATCGTCTTTCTTCTGATCAAGAAGTCAGGACTGAAAGGCGGGCACGCGGTCGTCTGCATGCTGCTCGGCTTCTATCTCGCCTCCTCGACGATCGCGCCCACGATCAGCAACCTGACCACGAACATCGCGGGGATGATCGGCAGCATCAAGTTCTGACCCGTGGGAGCGCCGGCGGGGACGACACCCGGGCCCGGGGCCCGGCTCCCGTTCCCCGCCTGCCCTGTCCGGCTCCCTCGAAACCACGGGGACTCGGGACGGGCTCCGGGGCCTCGTAGGGTGGGGCCATGACGGAACTGCCCGACCGGCGTCTGCTCCTGGTGCACGCGCATCCGGACGACGAGTCGATCAACAACGGCGCGACCATGGCCCGGTACGCGGCCGAGGGCGCCCAGGTGACGCTGGTGACCTGCACCCTCGGCGAGGAGGGTGAGGTCATCCCGCCCGAACTCGCCCATCTCGCCCCCGACCGTGACGGTGGACTCGGCCCGTACCGGACGGGTGAGCTGAGCGCCGCCATGAAGGAACTGGGTGTCGCCGACCACCGCTTCCTGGGCGGCCCCGGCCGGTTCCGCGACTCCGGGATGATGGGTGTCGAGCAGAACCACCGCGCGGGCGCCTTCTGGGCCGCGGACCTCGACGAGGCCGCCGACTGCCTCGTGGAGGTGATCCGCGAGGTACGACCCCAGGTGCTCGTCACCTATGACCCCGAGGGGGGTTATGGGCACCCCGACCACATCCAGGCCCACCGCGTGGCCATGCGCGCCGCCGAACTGGCCGCCCGGCCCACCCACCGCCCCGACCTCGGCGACGCCTGGCGGATCACCAAGACCTACTGGAACCGCGTGCCGCGCCCCGTCGCCGAGGACGCGTTCGCCCGGCTGCGCGACGCCCTCCCGGAACTCCCGTTCGACCGGGCGGCCGCCGTCGACGACGTACCGGGCGTGGTCGACGAGGCGACGATCACCACCGAGATCGACGGAACCGCGTACGCCGCGGCCAAGGCCGCCGCGATGCGGGCGCACGCCACCCAGATCACCGTGGACGGGCCCTGGTTCGTCCTCTCGAACGAGCTGGCGCAGCCGCTCTTCACCACCGAGTACTACGAATTGGCCGACGCCCGGCGGCCCGCGACCCGTGAGACGGACCTCTTCGAGGGGATCGACCGATGACGGGCGCGGCGACGACGAGGGCGACCTGTCGAGGGGCGGATCTGTGATGAGTACGAACGGACAGCGCGGTGGCGCGAGCATGCTCGCCCAGCCGCTGACCCGGCCCTCGGGCGGGCGGATCGCCGCCTACCTGGGGCTCTTCCTGCTCGGTGCCGTGGTCGGGGTCGCCGGCGCGCTGGTGCAGCCGGGCTGGTTCCCGTTCGGGCTGCTGCTCGCGCTGGCGGGTGCGGCCGGACTGTTCCTGGGCGGCGCGCGGGCCACCGAGTCCCGGGCCGGCGCCGTGGCCCCCGCGGCCGGCTGGATGGTCGCCGTCGTCCTGCTCACCGCCAGCCGCCCGGAAGGGGACTTCCTCTTCGGCGCGGGGGTCGTCTCGTACCTCTTCCTGCTCGGAGGCATGGCGCTGGCTGTGATGTGCGCCACCCTCGGTCAGGGGCGGCAACCAGGCCCTTCCGATGCCCGACTTGGCAAGTGACGTACCACTTCGCCGTATCGGTCCCGCGCGGGTCCTGTGCGAGATTCCTGCACGGGCGAGGTTTGCGGGTCGTACATGGCCAGTATGGTGGTGCGCGCCGCCGAGCTGCCCGAGATGAGGTCGAGTAAACGGGCGGCGGAGCCAACCGGGAGAACCTGCCTTGAGTCGTGAAACTGACAGTTCGTCCTCCGGGCCCAACGGGCGCGGTGGAGCCGCGTACCCGTCGGGGACGCCGCCGTACGGAACCCCTATGGCCTCCGAAGGCGGTGCCGACGCGGGCCGTTCGGCCGCCGGCAAGCCGCCGGAGGAGCGCAAGACCGAGACCACGCTGACGACCCGGATCCGGATCAACATCCCCGGGTCGCGGCCCATCCCGCCCGTGGTCGTCCGTACCCCCGTCGCCGACACCGACGCGTCCCCCGAGGGCGGCGACGGCGCGCGCACCGGGACCCACCGGGCGCCGCAGGGCATGAGTTCGCCCGCGGGCGCCCCGGCCCCGGCGGACACCGCCCCGGCCCCGTCCGCACCGGCACCCGCGACACCGCAGGGGGACCAGCCCGCGGCGGCCGAGGAGAAGACGAGCGACTGGTTCGCGCCCCGTAAGGCCGGCGCGCCCCCCAAGGGCGGACCGGGAGGCGGCTCGACCAATGGGGCGGGCCTGCCCGGCGGTTCGGTTCCCAACGGCGCCGGCGGCAGCGGTGGCACCAACGGCTCGGCGGGCACGCAGGGCGCGGGACGGCCGATGACGTCCAACGGCGCCGGCCCGCTGGGCATCACCGGCGGCGTCCGGCCCGGCGGTACGAACGGTGCCGGGCTCCCCGGTGCCACCGGCGCCGGACCCGTGGCCCCCGGCCACGGCGGCGGCACGGGCTCCTTCGACGTCTCCGGCGCGCTGCGCGACACCGGCTCCTTCCCGGCCATCGGTGCGGCCGGCGGATCCGGCGGGTCCGCCGGGTCCGGAGAACCGCGCCGCGACGACCTCCCGTACTTCTCCGAGGGCGGCAGGGGCGGCCCGGCCGGTCCGACCACCGGTCCCACCACCGGTGACGGCCCGCTGGCGCCTCCGGCCGGCGCGGGCGCGGCGCCCGGCAGCCTGGCCGCGTCGCGCGGCCCGGGACCCGGCAACCGGAACACCGGCCAGGGATACCCCGGCACCGGCTCGCGCGGCGGCCTCAGCGGCGGTCTCAGCGACGACACCGCGATCCTCACCCCGCAGAAGCCGGCGCCCTCCCCGGGACCCGGTGGCTACGGCGCCCCCGCGGAGAACGTCTCCGGGCACACACTGACCAGTGGCATCCCCGTCGTGACACCCAGCCAGAACTTCGCGTTCGAGGCCGGGGAGGGCAACGACGGACCCCGGTCGCACACCCCGCCGAAGCTGCCCGAGCCGGTCCGCCAGCCGTCCGCCTCCGCGCAGCAGACGAAGAAGAAAAAGGGCCGCAACAAGCCGGCGCTCCTCGGCTTCCTCGTCGTGGTCCTCGGCGGCGGCGCCTACGGGGCGGGTCTGCTCATGAACCACTCGGACGTGCCCAAGGGCACCACCGTGCTCGGCGTCGACATCGGCGGCGGCACCCGGGACGACGCCGTCAAGAAGCTCGACGACGCCTTCGGCACGCGGACGAACAAGCCGATCACCCTGTCCGTCGACGGCGACACCGTCCAGCTCAGGCCCGACCAGGCCGGACTCCAGCTCGACAGCCAGGCCACCGTCCGCGCCGCCGCCGGCAGCGACTACAACCCGATCTCGGTGATCGGCTCGCTGTTCGGCCAGGAGCGCGTGGTCGAGCCCGTCATGCCGGTCGACAAGGAGAAGCTGCAGGCCGCCCTGGAGCGCGCCGCCGGCGGCGCCGGTTCGGCGAACGACGGCACGATCAAGTTCCAGCCGGGCAAGGCCGTCGCCGTCTACGGCAAGGCGGGCAAGGGCATCGACGCCGAAGCGTCCATCCAGGCCGTCGAGGACGCCTACCGCGCCCAGGTGGAGACCAACGCCACGACCCCGGTGAAGGTCGCCACCACGACCCGTCAGCCGACGATCGCCAGGGACGAGGTGGACCGGAAGATGTCGACGTTCGCGACGGTCGCCATGTCGGCGAACATCACCATCCGTACGGACGCCAGCCACTACATCCCCTTCAGCCCGCAGAAGTCCATCTGGAAGTTCCTGAGCGTCCGGCCGATCCAGGGCAAGCTCGTGGAGCACTACGACCTCAACGTGCTCCAGTCGCTGTACGGCCATGCCTTCGACGGTGTGACGATCACCAGGGGCGACGGCAGCAAGAAGGCCGTGAGCCCGGCGGACGTGGCCTCCGCCGTCGGCCGGGCGCTCGTCGGGAAGACGACCGCCGCCCGTGACGTGACCATCCCGACCAACCCCAACTAGGGCGCACCGCGCGCGGAGGGCACCCGGCCGAGTTCTCATCGGCCGGGTGCCCTCTTGCCGTGGCACACGCATCCCCCGGGCACGGAACCGATCCGCCGCGCGCCACGGGCGACCTCGCCCGAGGGGCACGGGCGCGGTCGGCATGACATCTGTCATCCGCGACCCAGGACACACCGCACTGCCGCGGACGCCCCCTCCTCCCTCACGATGGACGACATGACAACGACTGCGGCGACCACCACCACATCGGTGGTCCGGTTCGAATCGGTGACGAAGAGCTACGGGGACGTCCGGGCCGTGGACGGCCTGACGCTCGACCTGCACCCCGGCGAGACCGTGGCCCTCCTCGGCCCCAACGGCGCGGGCAAGTCGACCACGCTGGACCTGCTGCTCGGCCTCAAGAACGCCGACAGCGGGACGGTCCGGGTGTTCGGCACCGGCCCGCGCGAGGCGATCGTGGCCGGCCGGGTGGGCGCCATGCTCCAGAGCGGCGGACTCATGGACGAGGTAACCGTCGGTGAACTGGTCAAGCTCGCCTGCGATCTGCACCCGAAGCCGTACCGCGCCGGTGACGTCCTCACCCGCGCCGGCATCACCCAGATCGCCGACCGCAAGGTCAACAAGCTCTCCGGCGGCCAGGCACAGCGCGTCCGCTTCGCCCTCGCCACGGCCGGCGACAGCGACCTGATCGTCCTCGACGAGCCCACCACCGGCATGGACGTCTCCGCCCGGCAGGCCTTCTGGGCCACCATGCGCGAGCAGGCCGACCAGGGCCGTACGGTCCTGTTCGCCACGCACTACCTGGAGGAGGCCGACGCCATAGCGGACCGGGTGCTCGTCCTGCACCGGGGACGGCTGCTGGCCGACGGCACCGCCGCCGAGATCAAGGCCAAGGCCGGCGCCCGCCGCGTCGCGTTCGACCTGGAGGGCGCGATCGACGAGGCCCCGCTGCGCGCGCTGCCGTTCCTCACCTCGATCACTGTGTCCAAAAGCGGCTCCGCCGCGGGGTCCGGGCAGACCGTCCGCATCCAGTCCTCCGACGCGGACGCCACCGTCCACGCGCTGTACGGGCTCGGGGTCTACCCCCGCAACCTCGAAGTCGCCGGGCTCGGCCTGGAGCAGGCCTTCGTCGCCATCACCGCCGCCGAGGAGGCCACCCTCGCGGCGGCCGCGGAGGCCACCCGCGCTCCGGCCTCACAGGCCACCCGCACCGCCGCCGAGGAGGCCACGTCCAAGTGAACAGTCTCATCAAGCTGGAGATCACCCGCGCCCTGCGCAACCGGAAGTTCCTGTTCTTCTCGGTGATCTACCCCTCGGCCCTGTTCCTGCTGATCGCCGGCAGCGCCGACAGCACCACCAAGGTGCCCGGCACCGGCCTCACCCTGCCGACCTTCTTCATGGTCTCCATGGCCTCCTTCGGCGCCCTGACGGCCGTCCTGATGGGCAACAGCGAACGCATCGCGAAGGAGCGGGAGAGCGGCTGGGTACGGCAGTTGAGGCTCACCACGCTGCCGGGCCGCGGCTATGTGTTCGCCAAGACGGCCAGCGCCGCCGTGATCAGCCTGCCGTCGATCGTGATCGTCTTCGTGGTCGCGGCGGTGGTGAAGGACGTACGCCTGGACGCCTGGCAGTGGCTCGCGCTCACCGGCGTGATCTGGGCCGGCAGCCTCGTCTTCGCCGCGCTCGGCGTCGCCATCGGCTATCTCGCGAGCGGGGACGCGGTCCGTCCGATCACGATGATCGTCTACTTCGGTCTGTCGATGCTCGGCGGCCTGTGGATGCCGACGACCACCTTCCCCGACTGGCTGCAGGACATAGCGAAGTGGCTGCCCACGCACGCGTACGCTGCCCTGGGGCAGGCCATCGAACTGGGCAACGCCCCGCACGCGAAGGACATCGCGATCCTCGCCGTCTCCTTCGCCGTCTTCGCGGGCGGCGCGGCCTGGCTGTACCGGAAGGACACGCTGAAGGCGTGAGTGCCATGACGGAAGACCCGCTGCCCGACGGGGCCCGCACGGACCGGATCGTGAGGATGGGAGAGTCCCCGCGCAACCTCCGCGAGGCCCTGCGCAAGTCGGTGTGGATCGTCATCTGGCTGGTGTTCCTCAGCTCGCCGGTCCAGGACCTCGTCTCCGGCCACCACACGTCCGCGGCCACCGCGGCCGGCTGGGTGGGCCTCGCGGCCTTCGTCGCGGTCTATCTGATGCTGGTCTTCCGGCACATGGGCAAGGCGTTCACGGGCTCCCTGGCCGTCACCCTCATGGTGATCGCCCTCGGCGCGCTGGCCGTCGTCCTGTGCCTGACGCTCGGGGCGCCCTGGCTCGGCCTGTTCGTCTACGTCTCGGTCGCCTGCGGGACGACGTTCCCGCTGCGCGTCTCGTACTGGACCATCCCGCTGACCGCCGTCGTGATGCTGCTCGTCGGCCTGCACGGCGGCGAGCGGGACGCCCGCAACCTCGTCCTGCTCGTCGTCCTCATCGGATTCGCGATGACCGGCGTACGGCAGCTTGTCCGCACGACGGTGGAGCTGCGCAAGGCGCGGGCCACCGTCGCCCAGCTCGCCGCGAACGAGGAGCGCCTGCGGCTCGCCCGGGACCTGCACGACCTGCTCGGCCACTCCCTCTCGCTGATCACGCTGAAGAGCGAACTGGCCGGGCGGATGCTCCCCGACCACCCCGACAAGGCGGCCCAGCAGGTCGCCGACATCGAACAGGTCAGCCGCCAGGCCCTGGTGGACGTGCGCGAGGCGGTCACCGGCTACCGGCGGCCCCGGCTGGCCGGTGAACTCGCGGGCGCCCAGGTCGCGTTGACCGCGGCGGACGTGGTGGCCGACCTGCCGGCCGAACCCGATCTCGACGGTGTTCCCGAGGAGTGCGAGTCCGCGCTGGCCTGGGCGCTGCGTGAGGCGGTCACCAACGTCGTACGGCACAGCGACGCCCGGCGCTGCTCGGTGGAACTCGTCCGGCGCCAGACCCTGGACGGCCCGGTGCTCGAACTGACGGTGCAGGACGACGGCTCGGGCGGCTCCTCGGGCGCCGTCCACGGCAACGGTCTGACGGGCCTGACCGAACGCCTGGAGAAGGCGGGCGGATCACTGGAGGCGGGACGCGTCCGGCGTGGATTCCGACTGGTCGCACGGGCGCCCCTGGCGGACGACCGGGCCTCCGCGGACACGGCGGACGACCCCGTAGGATCCGGTGCATGAGCCGCACGATCAAGGTCCTGCTCGCCGAGGACCAGTCGATGGTCCGCGAGGCGCTGGCCGCCCTGCTGGGACTGGAGCCGGACATCGAGGTCGTCGCCCAAGTGGCCCGCGGCGACGAGGTGCTGGCGGCGGCCCGCACCCATGACGTGGATGTGGCGCTCCTCGACATCGAGATGCCGGGCATGACGGGGATAGAGGCCGCGGCCGAACTCCACCAGGAGTTCCCCGCCCTCAAGCTGGTCATCCTCACGACCTTCGGCCGCCCCGGGTATCTCCGCAGCGCCATGGAGTCCGGCGCCGACGCCTTCCTGGTCAAGGACGCCCCCGCGGCCCAGCTCGCCGCGGCCGTACGCAAGGTGCTGGCCGGCGAGCGGGTCATCGACCCCACCCTCGCGGCCGCCGCCCTGGCCGGGGGCGCCAACCCCCTCACCGACCGTGAGCGCGAGATCCTCCGCGCCGCCGCCGACGGCTCCACCAACGCCGAACTGGCCAAGGCCCTCCACCTCTCCCAGGGCACCGTCCGCAACTACCTCTCGACCGCGATCCAGAAACTCGCGGTACGCAACCGGGCGGAGGCGGTACGGATCGCGCGGGAGAAGGGATGGCTGTGAGCGGCACGGCCGGCCGGTGCCTCAGTTGAGCATCGCCCGTGCCGCGTGGGCCTGTTGGCGTACTCGGGCCGCGGCCGGTTCGTCCACGGCCGCCACCACGTCCGCGTACGCGTCGAGTTCACCGGCTCCGGTCAGGAAGTCGCCGCGCTGGACGAGGAGTTGGGCCCGCTCGTAGCGCAGGCGCGCCGGGTGCGAGGGCAGCAGCAGGGAGAGGTCCACCGACCACAGGGCCACGTCGGAGCGTTCGGGGCGGGCGGCGGCCCAGGCACGGATGTTGTTCAGGACGCGCACCACGACGTCGAGCGGGTCGGCGGGGGTGAGCATCGCCGGGTCGAGCGGAGCGCCGGTCGCGCCCGCGACGAGGAGTTCCGCGTCGGCGCCCGTCAGCACGCGCCCGCCGTCGAAGGGATCGGCCAGCACCTGCTGTTCGGGCGGTCCGAAACCCACCACGAAATGACCGGGCAGCGCGACCCCGTAGACCGGCGCCCCGGCCCGCCGGGCGACCTCCATCCACACCACCGAGAGCAGGATGGGCAGCCCGCGCCGCCGTCGCAGCACCGTGTGCAGCAGGGAGGACTCCAGCCGCTGGTAGTCACCCGGCGTGCCCCGGAATCCGCAGCGCCCGCCGAGGAGTTCGGCCAGCGCGGTCGCCCAGGAGCGGGGACCGTCCGGCCGGAAGGGCAGCCGGCCCGCCAGGTCGTCCAGCTCGATCTGCGCCGCGTCCGTCCCGGCCTCGTCCAGCGTCCTGTCCGCCGCGGCGCCGATCAGCAGGCACAGCGCCGCCAGATCGGGCCGCTCGGCCCGCGCCTCGTCGGCGAACCGCCGCCGTACCTCGTCGGCTCGCTCCGGCTGCGGTGGCTCGGGGGAACGCATGGCTGGCTCGTGCCCCTTCACGCTGATCGATACGGCTCGGCACCCGGCTCGGTGCCGACGCGTCCGCCGTCCGCCGCGCTGCCGTCCGCCGTACTGCCGTCCGGCGACGTGCCGGCGTCGGTGCCGGCATCGGCGGCGGTGCCCGGACGGACGTCCGTGCCGGTGCCGGGCGTCCAGTGGTAGTGGTGGTACGCGTGATGCGGGCCGAAGCCCATCCGGGCGTACAACTCCCGGGCCCCGGTGTTGCCCGCCTCCACCTGGAGCCAGGCCGCCGAGGCGCCCTCGTCCAGGGCGCGACGGGCCAGGGCGGCCATGACGGCGGTGGCGAGGCCCCTGCGGCGCCGGTCCGGGTCGACCTCGACAGCGGCGAAACCGGCCCAGCGGCCGTCCACCACGCACCGCCCGATCGCGGCCGGAGCCGCGCCTGCGTCGCCGGGCACCGTCGCGAACCACACCGAGGGCCCGCCGCCCAGCACCTTCAGGGCCACGTCGCTCACGCCTCTGCGCTGGTATCGGCCGAGCCACGCGTCGTCGGCCGTGCGCGAGAGCGCCACCTCGGGTGCCCCGGGAGCCTCCAGGTCCGCGACCGGCGCGAGCGGGCCGGTCCACAGCTCGGCGGTCACCTCTCGTGTCCAGCCGCGCGCCTCCAGCTCCGCGCAGAGCACCTCCTGCGTCCCCTCGGCGCCGGTCGCGCTCTGGACGTAGGCGGGCAGATCACGGGCGGCGTACCAGTCCCGTACGGACGTCAGGGCCCGGTCGAGCGGTATCCCCGGGTCGCCCAGCGGCAGCACGGAATTGGCGCGCCGGGTGAACCCGCTCGCCGCCCGCAGCTCCCAGCCGCCGAGCCGCTCGCTCTCCACCGGCGGCCAGGCCCGCGCGGCGACGCGCGCCAGCTCCTCGTAGGACGCCGCGGGCCCGCGCCGACGTGCCGGGGCGGACGGCACGACCTTGGCCGCGACCAGCGAGGATTCCGCGATCCGGACGCGTTCACCGGTCCGTCGTGTGATCAGGAGCACACCGTCGTCCCATGATGTGAGAACACCGACCGTATCGGTGAACTTCTCTCCCGTGTCTCCGTCGTCGATCATGCGTCGCACCGAGACACGTTTTCCCACGTCAGCAGCGGTGATACGGACCTCAAGGCGGCCGGAAGCAGAGATTTCCACAGGTCAGTTCACCCCTCCTGTTCGGATCATGCCCAAGAACGGAGATACTAGGGGCGGGCATCGACGACGCCGCGCTCCCGCGCGCCAGGCGGCGGAGCCTACGGAGGCCCGCCAGCGCCCTATCGAGGAGGAACGACAGCGTGACCTACGTCATCGCGCAGCCTTGTGTCGACGTCAAGGACAAGGCGTGCATCGAGGAGTGCCCGGTCGACTGCATCTACGAGGGCTCCCGGTCCTTGTACATCCACCCGGACGAATGCGTCGACTGCGGAGCCTGTGAGCCGGTGTGCCCGGTCGAGGCGATCTTCTACGAGGACGACACTCCGGAAGAGTGGAAGGACTACTACAAGGCGAACGTCGAGTTCTTCGACGAACTCGGCTCGCCCGGCGGCGCCAGCAAGCTCGGTCTGATCGAGCGCGACCACCCCTTCATCGCAGCGCTTCCGCCGCAGAACCAGTAAGCGGCCCGCATACGCGCCGCCTCGGTCCCGTACCGCTGATCGCTCCGATCGCCGTACGGGGCCGAGGCATTTGCCGTTTCAGCCCGCAGCAGTCCGTGCGGCAGCCGGTATCCGCCGGTACGGGCCGTCCGTACGAGAAAGTGAGCCCGATCCCGTGTCCGCAGTCTCCGACCGGCTTCCCACCTTCCCCTGGGACAAGCTGGAGCCCTACAAGGCGACCGCCGCCGCTCACCCGGGCGGCATCGTCGATCTGTCCGTCGGCACCCCGGTCGACCCGGTGCCCGAGCTGATCCAGAAAGCTCTGGTCGCGGCCGCGGACTCGCCCGGTTATCCCACGGTGTGGGGCACTCCCGAACTGCGCGACGCGCTCACGGGATGGGTGGAGCGACGGCTCGGCGCGCGGGACGTCACCCACCGCCATGTCCTGCCGATCGTCGGCTCCAAGGAACTGGTCGCCTGGCTGCCGACCCAGCTCGGTCTCGGCCCCGGCGACAAGGTCGCGTACCCGCGCCTCGCGTACCCCACGTACGAGGTCGGCGCGCGGCTCGCGCGGGCGGAGCACGTCGTCTTCGACGACCCGACGGAGCTGGACCCGACGGGCCTGAAGCTGCTGTGGCTGAACTCCCCGTCGAATCCGACCGGCAGGGTCCTGTCCGCCGCGGAACTCACCCGGATCGTGGCCTGGGCCCGCGAACACGGCATCCTCGTCTTCTCCGACGAGTGCTACATCGAGCTGGGCTGGGAGGCCGACCCGGTCTCGGTGCTGCACCCGGACGTGTGCGGCGGCTCCTACGAGGGGATCGTCTCGGTCCACTCGCTCTCCAAGCGCTCGAACCTGGCGGGCTACCGCGCCGCGTTCCTCGCGGGCGACCCGGCCGTCCTCGGTGAGCTCCTCGCGATCCGCAAGCACGGCGGCATGATGACCTCCGCGCCGACCCAGGCCGCCGTGGTCGCGGCCCTCTCGGACGACACCCACGTCCGCGAGCAGCGCGACCGCTACGCCGCCCGCCGCGCCGTCCTGCGCGAGGCACTCCTGAACCACGGCTTCCGCATCGAGCACAGCGAGGCGAGCCTCTACCTCTGGGCCACCCGGGACGAGTCCTGCTGGTCCACGGTGGCCCATCTGGCCGACCTGGGCATCCTGGTGGCCCCGGGCGACTTCTACGGCGAGGCGGGCGAGAAGTTCGTCCGCGTGGCCCTCACCGCCTCGGACGAGCGCGTGGCGGCGGCGGTGGAACGACTGCGGTAGCCGGTGGGACTACGGCGACGGGGTCCGGGAAGCGAGTTCCCGGACCCCGTCGCCGTACGCCCCGGCTCGACTAGCCGAGCGGCAGGCCCTTCAGCGGAAGCTGTCCGGTCGGCAGGCCGCCCGTGGTCACGGAGCCCGTCGGCAGGCCGCCGCCGGCCGCGCTCTGCGCGGTGGCGCCGACGAGGCCGCCGGCCTGCCCGGCCACGTCCCCGGCCGCCTTCTGGGCGGCGGGCGTCGCCTTCTTGGCGGCCTTCCCGCCGGTCCTGCCCGTGGCCGGCACGGACTTCTTGACCGTGTGGCCGCCGGACCTGTCGGCGATCCCGGTCACGTTCTGCGTCGCTCCGTCGACCGTGTTGCCGACGTTCGCCCCGTCCAGGGCGGTCAGCCCGCCGAGGTTGGTGGCGACCGGCAGGTCGGCCGCGCAGGCGGAGCCGGCCGCACCGACCACGGGCGCCGCTCCGGCCGCGACGAGCAGCACGACACGGGCGATCCGGCGGGTCAGGGGGAGGGACATGGTGCTCCTTAGACGGAAGAGAACGGGGAAGTGTCCTGCCGTGCCCGGCAGCCGACCGGCTGGCTGCCGACCGACCGCGCCACCGGATGCTGATCGACTGAGGTGATCGTTCCGGGCTCGGACGCAGTGACTACCGCTCGAAGTCCGCGAAGGTTGCGGTGGCCCGCCGCAAAGAGTTGGTAATGCGTCGCATTATCGGTTGTGGATAAAAACGGGCAAACAATGCACGGCCGGAACGCCCGCCGAATGCCCGCGGCCCTTTGTCCCCAAGGGATTTCCCGGATGCCGCGGTGAGCGGGCGAAGGCTCCCGCACCGCGCCGGCCCGCCGAGGGCCGGGTCCTCCCTGAGGGTGAGGACCCGTACTGCTGCCCGGTCGCTTACTGCCCGGTGACGATCCGGACCTCGGCCGCGGCCTTCTTCTCCGCCGGACCGCCCTTCGCGTCGGCCGTGCGCCACGAGCCCTCCGAGGTCCCCGCGGTCCACTCGCGCCCCGCGTACGACACCCGCTCGATGTGCAGGGCGGAGGAGTTGGCCACCGCCCAGTGCGCCAGCTCCCAGCCGCGGCGCAGCGCCCCGGTCCCGGCGGTGGACTCCTCGCGCACGGGAACGGTCACGGTCCGGTCGGCGGTCTCCGCGGCGGCCGGGGCGCTGGGCGTCGGCGACGCGGAGGAACCCGCGGCACCCACGGTGGCGCCCGCCTCCTGGAGCACATCGCGCCCGAAGTCCCGGGCGAGCGCGGCCCGCACCGGGGCCGGGCCGCCCGCCGGGGTCGCGCCCGGACGCCCCTGGCAGGTCAGCGTGGCCGCCGCGCGGCCGGTCAGCGCGGCGGCGAGCAGCGTGGCGTCCGGCTCGTGCTTCGCGTACGCCTGCGGAAAGCCACTGTGCTGCACCCGCTGCGCGGCGACGGTGAGCGGCAGGCGCGAGTAGCCGGGCACCTTGGCCAGGTGCTCGTAGAAGACGCCCGCCGCGTAGGTCGGGTCCATGATCTGCTTCCTGGTGCCCCAGCCCTGCGACGGCCGCTGCTGGAACAGGCCGAGCGAGTCCCGGTCGCCGTGCTGGATGTTGCGCAGCCCCGACTCCTGGAGCGCCGTCGCGAGGGCGATGGCCACCGCGCGCTCGGGCATGCCGCGGGAGGTGCCGATGGCCGAGATCGTCGCCGCGTTCACCGCCTGCTCGGGCGTGAACTCGTAGGACGCGCCGTCGCTGTTGCCGGAGACGACCTTGCAGCGCGGCGCGCCCACGCCGCCCGTCAGGTACTGCACGCCGAGATAGCCCGCGATCGCGAACAGGACCACGAGGGCCCCTCCGAAGCGAAGGAGGCGACGGCGGCGCCGGACAGGAGTGGGGGACGGCTCAGACACGCGTACAAGGTACTGGAGACCGCTGTCGGCGATCTGTGGGGCTGTGGACAACGGGAGGGCGGCCGGGGGATACGACCGCATCCGGTTGTTTTCGGGACCCCCGGACCGGGCGCGCTAGGGTCGACGGCATGGCCGACACCCCACTTGACCTCACCCAGGACGCAGCCGGACTCACCGCGCAGCTCGTCGACTTTCCCTCGGAGAGCGGCAGCGAGAAGCCGCTCGCGGACGCCGTCGAGGCCGCCCTGCGCGCCCTGCCGCATCTGACGGTCGACCGGTACGGCAACAACGTCGTGGCGCGTACGAACCTGGGCCGCGCCGAGCGGGTCGTCCTCGCCGGCCACATCGACACCGTGCCGATCGCCGGCAACGTGCCCTCCCGCCTCGACGGGAACGGCGTCCTGTGGGGCTGCGGCACCTGCGACATGAAGTCGGGCGTCGCGGTCCAGCTCCGTATCGCGGCCACCGTCCCCGCACCCAACCGGGATCTGACCTTCGTCTTCTACGACAACGAAGAGGTCGCGGCCCACCTGAACGGGCTGAAGCATGTGTCCGAGGCCCACCCCGACTGGCTGCAGGGCGACTTCGCGGTGCTCCTGGAGCCCTCCGACGGACAGGTCGAGGGCGGCTGCCAGGGCACGCTGCGGGTCCTGCTGAAGACCAAGGGCGAGCGGGCCCACTCGGCCCGGAGCTGGATGGGCTCGAACGCCATCCACGCGGCCTCCCCGATCCTCGCCGCGCTGGCCGCGTACGAGCCGCGCTACCCGGTGATCGACGGCCTGGAGTACCGCGAGGGACTGAACGCGGTGGGCATCTCGGGCGGTGTCGCGGGCAACGTCATCCCCGACGAGTGCGTCGTCACCGTCAACTTCCGCTACGCGCCCGACCGCACCGAGGAGGAGGCGATCGAGCACGTCCGCGAGGTCTTCGCCGACTGCGGTGTGGACGAGTTCGTCATCGACGACCACAGCGGTGCCGCCCTCCCGGGCCTCTCCCACCCGGCCGCCGCGGCGTTCATCGAGGCGGTGGGGGGCACCCCGCAGCCCAAGTACGGCTGGACGGACGTCTCGCGCTTCAGCGCCCTCGGCATCCCGGCGGTCAACTACGGCCCCGGCAATCCCCACCTGGCGCACAAGCGGGACGAGCGAGTGGAAACGGCCAAGATCCTCGCGGGCGAACAGCGGCTGCGCGACTGGCTCACCGCCTAGGACCCCTCCGGCCGGGCAGGTCCTGGCCGGACCTGTGTATCCGCCGGTGGTTCATGGCGGACATGCCCGCGTCCCCCCGCCGTAACCGGCGGAGATCTACTCTGGGGCGGAACGACCTTCCCCCGCACCGGCCCCGGCCGGAGCGGGGGAGATCCGTACGCGGAGGGAGTGGACATGGCTACTGGCGACCCGAGGGGAAAGAAGCGGCCACCTGAGGAGCAGCGGCTGGGCCCGGTGCTGCGCAGGCGGGATCAGGTCCAGGCGAGCACCACGGACCAGCGGCTGCTGGACGCGGGCGGTCCCTCCGACTGGGTGCACACCGATCCCTGGCGGGTTCTGCGCATCCAGTCGGAGTTCATCGAAGGCTTCGGCACGCTGGCCGAACTCCCGCCCGCGATCAGTGTGTTCGGCTCGGCCCGGACATCGGTGGACTCGCCCGAGTACGAGGCGGGCGTCGCCCTGGGCCGGGGCCTGGTCGAGGCCGGGTTCGCGGTGATCACCGGCGGTGGACCGGGTGCCATGGAGGCCGCCAACAAGGGCGCCTGCGAGGCGAAGGGCATCTCCGTCGGCCTCGGCATCGAGCTCCCCTTCGAGCAGGGGCTGAACCCGTACGTCGACATCGGGCTGAACTTCCGGTACTTCTTCGTCCGGAAAATGATGTTCGTCAAGTACGCGCAGGGCTTCGTGGTCCTGCCCGGCGGCCTCGGGACCCTCGACGAGCTCTTCGAGGCGCTCACCCTGGTCCAGACCCAGAAGGTCACCCGCTTCCCCATCGTCCTGTTCGGCACGGAGTACTGGGGCGGCCTCGTCGACTGGCTCAAGAACACCCTCATCGCCCAGGGCAAGGCGTCCGAGAAGGACCTGCTGCTGTTCCACCTGACCGACGAGGTGGACGAAGCGGTGGCCCTGGTGTCGAAGGAGGCCGGCCGCTAGGGCCCGCTCCGGAGGTCCGAGGGGCCCACCCCTCGACGGGACCCGCGTCCGCCTGGGCCGAGGCCCCGACGGGCCGGGCGTACGGGAAGGCGGCTCTCCGGAGTCGGCCTCTCCCGTGCGCCGTGCGTCCTGCAGCCGGGCGGTCCATGTGGTCCGTGCGTCCCGCAGCCGTGCGGTCCGCGCACCCCGCATCCCGCGGTCCGTCCGCTACGCCAGGCCGCGCCGGGCCACCGCCGGCGGTCTGTGCCCGGCGATCGACGCCACCATGTCCAGCACCTGGCGGGTCTCCGCGACCTCATGGACGCGGTACACCTGCGCCCCCAGCCATGCCGAGACGGCGGTCGTCGCCAGCGTCCCGACGAGCCGTTCCTTGACCGGCTTGTCGAGCGTCTCGCCCACGAAGTCCTTGTTGGAGAGGGAGACGAGAACCGGCCACCCGGTGGAGACCATCTCCTCCAGCCGTCGCGTCGCCTCCAGGCTGTGCCGGGTGTTCTTCCCGAAGTCGTGCCCGGGATCGATGAGCACCGACTCGCGGGGCACCCCGAGGGCGACCGCGCGCTCCGCCAGGCCGAGCGTGACCCGCAGGATGTCGGCCATCACGTCGTCGTACGCGACCCGGTGCGGACGCGTGCGCGGTTCCGACTCCCCGGCGTGCGTGCACACCAGCCCCACCCGGTACCGGGCGGCCACCTCGGCCAGTCGCGGATCGACGCCGCCCCAGGCGTCGTTGAGCAGATCGGCACCCGCCTCGCAGACCGCCTCGCCGACCTCGTGCCGCCAGGTGTCGACGCTGATGACCACGTCCGGGAAGCGGCGGCGCACCTCGGCGACGAAGCCGACCGTCCGGCGCGCCTCCTCCTCGGCGGTCACCTCCTCGCCGGGCCCGGCCTTGACCCCGCCGATGTCGATGATGGCGGCCCCCTCGGACACCGCCTGCTCCACGCGCGCGAGGGCGGGCTCGTCCCGGAAGGTGGCCCCTCGGTCGTAGAAGGAGTCCGGGGTCCGGTTCACGATCGCCATGATCACCGGCTCGTGCGCGTCGAATTCACGCCTGCCCAGCCTGAGCATCCCCTGTGACCTCTCCCGGTAAGTCGCACTGATAAGCCGCCTGCGACCTTAACTGTCAGACTCGCATGGCACGATCGGACCCTGACACTTCCAGCGTCAGGCTGCCTTCGTCAGCACCAGTACTTTCGCGCCGACGCGATCAGCGCCGGCACCAGAGCGTGGGGACCTCAGCGATGTTCATGTTCTTGTTCCTGGTCGTCGCACTCGCCGTCGTGGTCGCCGCGGTCACCCTGTCCGTGGTGGGCGGCGGCGAGAGCACCCCCCTTGCCGACGCCGAACCGGAACGGCTCAGCGATCCTCTGCCGTACGACCGTCCGGTGCACCAGGCCGACGTCGACGCGCTGCGTTTCGCCGTCACCGTGCGGGGATACCGCATGGCGGACGTCGACGACGCCCTCGGCAGGCTCGGCGCCGAGATCAGCGAGCGGGACGCCCGGATCGCCGACCTGGAGTCCGCGCTCGCGGGCGCCCGCGCGGCGAGCCACACCACCTCGCTGCGCAAGCACCCGGAGGACGAGCAGTGAGCGACGCGCTGGCCGGACCCGACGGCGTCCTGCGCTGCCCCTGGGCGCTGTCCACCGAGGACTACGTGGCGTACCACGACGAGGAGTGGGGCCGGGCGGTCCACGGCGACGACGCCCTCTACGAGCGGCTGTGTCTGGAGGCCTTCCAGTCGGGGCTGTCCTGGATCACCATCCTGCGCCGCCGGTCGGGCTTCCGCGCGGCCTTCGCCGACTTCGGGATCACCGAGGTGGCGGCGTTCACGGAGGCCGACGAGGAACGGCTGCTCGCCGATCCGGGGATCATCCGCAACGGCGCCAAGATCCGGGCGACCGTCGCCAACGCGCGCGTGCTGGCCGACTGGGCCCCGGGCGAGCTGGACGAGCTGATCTGGTCCTTCGCCCCCGACCCGGCCACCCGTCCGGCCCCCGGGAAACTCTCCGACGTACCGGCCGTCACCGACGAGTCGACCGCCCTCTCCAAGGCCCTCAAGAAGCGCGGCATCCGCTTCGTGGGCCCGACGACGGCGTACGCCCTGATGCAGGCGTGCGGCCTGGTGAACGACCACTTGGCGGACTGCGCGGTACGCGACGCCGCGTGACCCGGGTGCCCTCCCGGAGACGGCCGGCGGCCGTCGAGGGCAGGAGGGGCGGCGCCGCGGGCCGGCAGCGGCCGGCGGCTCCCGCCCCGGACCGGGTCAGCGCCCCAGGTACTTCGGCTTCTCCTTGTTCACGAATGCCTGGACCGCGATGGTGTGGTCCTCCGACGCGCCGGCCCGTGCCTGGAGCTCGTCCTCCTTCTCCAGGGTCTCGTCCAGCGAGTGGGTGAGCCCGAACGCGAGGGACTCCTTCAGCGCGGCGTACGCCAGCGTCGGCCCCGAGGCCAGCGCACGCGCCACCTTCTCCGCCTCGGCCCGCACCTCACCGGCCGGAACCAGCCGGTTCGCGATGCCCAGCTCGTACGCCTCCTGGGCGGTGATGCTGCGCGGGAAGAGCAGCAGATCGGCGGCACGGCTCGGGCCGATGACGCGGGGCAGCGTCCAGGAGATCCCCGAGTCGGCGGTCAGCGCGACTCCGGCGAAGGACGTGTTGAAGGCGGCCGTGTCGGCGACGACGCGATAGTCCGCCGCGAGCGCGAAACCGAATCCGGCCCCGGCCGCGACGCCGTTGACCCCGGCCACCACGGGCTTCGCGGCGCCGGTCAGGGCCCGCACGATGGGGTTGTAGTGCTCGCGCACGGTGCCCATGGTGTGGCGCGACCCCGACTGCTTGTCGGCGGCCAGCAGCCCGATGTGTTCCTTGAGGTCCTGTCCGACGCAGAACGCGCGGTCACCGGCGGCGGTCAGCAGGATCGCCCGTACGGCGTCGTCCGCCGCGGCCGCCTGCGCCGCGTCCCGGAAGGCGACCTTGGTCTCGGTGTTCATCGCGTTCATCGCCTCGGGGCGGTTCAGCGTGATCGTCGCGAGTCCGTCGCTCACCTCGTAGAGCACGGTGTCGGCCATGGTGGGTCCCTTCCGGGGTCGCGGCTCGCCGTACCGGCCGGTACGGCCTGTGTCCGATGACAGCATGGCGGAGATCACCGGCGGTGGCGCGGGGCCCGCGTGTGACCTGCGTCAAAGAATTCCTTGCCCTGGAAGTCCATGCGGCGGCGCAGTATCGCAGCCACATCGCCGAATTGAGTGGTTTTGCTCAAGCGCGTTGCGCAAGCGATGCCGACTGATGTTGGTCATCGGGTCCTGAGATGCGGGATAATGGCCTGGAAGCAATGTGTTCGATGCCGGTGACGTGTGTCCTATGAGGGGACGTGCGTGCCCTCCGAGGGGGCCGTCGGCGACGATGAGCTGGTTTCAGGAAGGGGAACGAGCATGGCGGCCATGAAGCCGCGGACGGGCGATGGCCCGCTCGAGGTGACAAAGGAGGGGCGGGGCATCGTCATGCGCGTTCCGCTCGAAGGCGGCGGTCGGCTCGTCGTCGAGCTGACCCCTGACGAGGCCGACGCGCTCGGCGACGCCCTCAAGAAGGTCGTCGGCTGACGCGGAACGCGACCGTACCTCTTCGGCTTCCCCGGCACCGCACATGGTGCCGGGGAAGCTTTTTTGTCGCGTAAGGGACTGCCGCGCCGCTCGACCGGGCAGCGACCGGCGAGGGCATACGGCCAGGTCAGAGGCGTCTGACGGGAAACGGGCGGGGCGGTCGGGTCAGCGCTTGACCGCGCACAGCAGCCCGTCGCCGACCGGCAGCAGCGACGGCACCAGCTCCTGGCTCTCGCGCACCGCGCGCAGCAGTTCGCGCAACCGGCTCACCTCCACCGGCTGCGGTCCCGAGTCCACCGTGCGGCCGTCGGCGAAGACGCCCTCGAAGGCCACGAGCCCGCCCGGCCGCAGCAGGCGCAACGATTCAGCGAGGTAGTCCAGGCTCTCCAGCCGGTCGCCGTCGCAGAACACGAGGTCGTAGCCGGCGTCCGCGAGACGGGGCAGGACGTCCAGCGCGCGGCCCGGGATGAACCGCGCCCGGTTGCTGGCGAAACCGGCCGCGCGGAACGCCTGCCGGGCGAACTGCTGGCGCTCCGGCTCCTGATCCACCGTGGTCAGTACCCCGTCCGGCCGCATGCCGTGCAGAAGATGAATTCCGGAGACACCGGTCCCGGTGCCTATCTCGGCGACCGCTTTCGCGTCGACGGTGGCGGCCAGCAGGCGCAGCGCGGCGCCCGTGCCCGGCGACACCGAGCGCAGGCCTGCCTCGTGGGCCCGGTCCCGGGCCCACCGCAGTGCCTCGTCCTCGGCGACAAAGGCGTCGGCGAACGCCGACCAGCTCGTCTGCCGGTTGCCGGTAATGACCCACTCCTGTCCCCGTGATTGCCTGGGCGTGACTGTATCCGTTGGTGCCGGGAACCTGCGGATGGGACCGGGCGTTTAGAGGGGTGGGGAAGCCGAGCGGGGGGAAGTCGATGGACCGGTACACGGAGCGGGGCCGCGGTCAGACGGACACGCGCCCCTATGACCCCGTATCAAATTCTCGTAAAACCGCTTATCCGGAGCTAACGGGCGAGGTGGCTATGGTAGGGGCTCCACTGGACACCACCAGAGCCGACAGGGGAGGTGCGGCTGCGCCTGTGGATCGGGGAGGGGTGCTGAGGCGCCTACTCAGATCAGCGGGTGAGCCGAAATCCGTGACCGACAAAGCTGACCAGTTCCACGTTGCCGCCCCGGCGCAGACCGCGACGTTCACCACCGACGCGGAGTCGCAGGCGTGGACTCCCCCCACCTGGGAGGAGATCGTCAGCACGCACAGCGGTCGGGTCTACCGTCTGGCCTACCGCCTCACGGGCAACCAGCACGACGCCGAGGACCTCACTCAGGAAGTCTTCGTCCGTGTCTTCCGCTCGCTGTCGACCTACACGCCCGGCACCTTCGAGGGCTGGCTGCACCGCATCACCACGAACCTCTTCCTCGACATGGTGCGGCGCAAGCAGCGCATCCGCTTCGACGCCCTCGGCGACGACGCGGCCGAGCGGCTGCCCAGCCGCGAGCCCTCCCCGCAGCAGGTCTTCAACGACGCGCACTTCGACGCCGACGTCCAGCAGGCGCTGGACACGCTCGCGCCCGAGTTCCGCGCCGCCGTCGTCCTCTGCGACATCGAAGGACTGTCCTACGAGGAGATCGCCGCGACCCTGGGCGTCAAGCTCGGCACGGTCCGCTCCCGGATCCACCGCGGCCGCTCCCAGCTGCGCAAGGCCCTGGCACACCGGTCTCCCGAGGCCCGCGCCGAGCGACGCTCGTTCGCGGCCCGGGTGCCCGTGCTGGGGGGAGGGGGCGCGACCGCGTGAGTGGAACCCGTCCCACCCCTGCCGAGCAGCACCTCGGGGACCGACTTTCCGCCCTGGTGGACGGAGAGCTCGGTCATGAGTCGCGTGACCGCGTCCTGGCCCACCTCGTCACCTGCGCGAAGTGCAAGGCCGAGGCCGACGCCCAGCGCCGACTGAAGAACGTCTTCGCCGAAATGGCCCCGCCGCCCCCCTCCGAAAGCTTCCTGGCCCGGCTCCAGGGACTCCCCGGGGGAGGCGACTCCGACAGCCCGCGACTGGGCGCAGGAGGCTTCGGCGGCGGACTCCCCGGCGGCTCCGCCGGCCCCGGGATGCCCGGCGTCTTCGGAATGCGGGGCGAACCCTTCGGGTACGTGCCGGCCGGACCGCACGCCGATGTACTGCCCCCCGCTCCGGGGCGCGGTTTCCGTATCCATGACGTCAGCCGTCACGAGGCCGAGCGGTCGGCCTCGCGCGGGCTGCGGTTCGCCTTCGCGGCGGCGGGCGCGGTGTCGCTGGCCGCCGTCGCGCTCGGCGGTGTGTCCACCGGAATCCCGGGAGACACACCGGACGCGCGCGGAGGGGCCGGCGCCGGAAGCAATGTGACGCCGTCGCGTTCCCAGGGAACCGGGAGTCCCACGGCTCCCGAGTCGGGGCGACGCCGGTCCGTCGGGCCGGTACTCGCCCAGGGCGAGCGGGCGCTCGGCAATGGCCCGGTGGCTCCGACCGCGGTGTCCGCCCCGCTGCTGCCCGGAGTTCCCGCTCCGGCGGGCCGCGGCCAGGACGTCACGCAGACACTGACGACTCCGGTGGTCGCCGGTGCCGCCGCGACGTCCCCGCTCATACGTCCGCTCACGGACGCCCAGCCGCTCACACTGACCTCGACTCCGGGGCTGCCGGCCGCCCCCGCCGCCACACCGTCCCCCTCCTCCTCCCCGTCCCCCACCCCCCGCAGTACTCCCTGACCCCGCCCTCTGCGCGTCGGCCCACGAACCTGGTTGAATCCGGGGTGGGCCGCACCCGCGGGAGGGATCACGGGCGCGGAGTCGACAAGTCTGCGGTGACCGTCGGCGGGTGGTGCCGCGCGGGCCAGGTGTGGGGAGAGCATGAACGAGGGCAGGCCCACGAAGGCGAACTGGTGGAGCCGACCCCGGCCCCAGGGCACGGGCGCGGACACCGCACCGGACCACCTCACGGAACCGGATTCCGCGTACCCCGCTGTCCTTCCGGACAGCGCAGGGGGCGGTGCGGAGCCGAGCGGTCCGCCCGAGGCACGGACGACGCACCCCGGGAGGGCCCGTGAGGGCGACACCGGGGGCGACTACGAGCTGGAGCGGCCCGCGGGCATCCCCGGTCCCAGAGAGGCGGCGGCCTCCGTCGCCCCGGCGCCCGCCGTACCCGATCGCGTTCCCGCAGAGGCGGACGCGGACGCGGGTCAGGGCGACCGTCATCGTGACGGTGGCGACGGTCACCATGACGGTGACGGTGACGGGGACGACGGGCACGGTGACGGGGACTTCGAACTGGAGCGGCCCGCTCCTCCTCGCCCCAAGGCCCTGCACGATCCCGACCCCTACGGCACCCCGCCCTACGGCGGCCCGGGCCCGTGGGCACCCGCCCCACCGGTCCAGCACCCGACGGCCCCGCGGTCGCAGGACGGCCCCGACGCGCGCACCCCGCAGGTGCGGGACGGGCACGCGTACGACCCGCACGCGCAGGACCCCCGCCCGCAGGACCCGCACGCGCACGAGCAGGGCGGGCACGAGCAGGGCGGGCTCCCGCACGGCTCGTACGAGTCCGGTTCCCCGGAGGCGGCCACGCCCGCCCACGGAACGCCGCTCGCGGACGGAGCCCCCTCCCACGAGGGGCCACCGCTCGGGGAGGAGGCCCCCGTACACGCGCCGCCCCTCCCTCAAGGAATCCCGGACGAGGCGCCCGTCCGCGACCCCTGGCAGAACTACGACCCCTGGGCCGCGCCCGGTTCGCTCCAGCAGAGCGGGGTCGCCGTGCCCACCGTGGCGCAGCGCCGCAGGCGGGCGAGGAAGGTCCTGGTGCTCGGGGCGGTCGCGCTGGCGCTGGTGTCCGGCGGAGTGGGCGGCGCCGCGGGGGCGTACCTGGAACGCAACGGAGGGCTGACGGACATCGAGCTGCCGCAGGCCGCCAAGGAGGCTCCGGGCCGCGCCCCGGACAGCGTGGCCGGGATCGCGGCGCACGCGCTGCCCAGCGTCGTCACCCTGCATGTGAAGGGCAGCGAGGAGGAGGGAACCGGCACCGGATTCGTCCTCGACGGCGAGGGACACATCCTCACCAACAACCACGTGATCAAGCCGGCCGGCGCCAACGGCACGATATCCGTGACCTTCAGCGGCGGTGAGACCGCGAAGGCCGAGGTCGTCGGGCACGACAGCGGCTACGACCTCGCCGTGGTCAAGGTCTCGGGAGTCCACGGTCTCGCCCCGATGCCGCTCGGCAACTCGGACAGCGTCCAGGTCGGCGACCCCGTCGTCGCCATCGGCGCGCCCTTCGACCTGGCGAACACCGTCACCTCCGGGATCATCAGCGCGAAGGACCGGCCCATCACCGCGGGCGGCGAGGACGGGGACGGCACCGACGTGTCGTACGTGGACGCGCTCCAGACCGACGCCCCGATCAACCCCGGCAACTCGGGCGGGCCCCTGCTCGACTCCCGGGCCCGTGTCATCGGCATCAACAGCGCCATCCGGTCCGCCGACAGCGGCTCCGACCTGGGGACCGGGCAGGCCGGTTCCATCGGTCTCGGCTTCGCCATCCCGGTCAACCAGGCCAAGCGCGTCGCCGAAGAGCTCATCAACACCGGCAGGGCCACCCACCCCGTGATCGGTGTCACGCTCGACATGAACTACGCGGGCGACGGCGCCCGCGTCGGCGCCAAGGCGGCCGGAGGCGGTCCGGCCGTCGCCTCGGGTGGTCCCGGGGCGCGGGCGGGCATCAGGGCGGGCGACGTCATCACCGAGGTCGACGGCCGGCGCGTCCACTCCGGCGAGGAACTCATCGTGATGACCCGCGCCCACCGGCCCGGCGACCGGCTCCGGCTGACGGTCCGGCGGGGTGGCGCCGAGCGCACGTTCACCCTGGTCCTCGGTTCCGCGGACGGCGACTGAGGGCCCCGCGGGGTCCCGGGCGGGTGTGACGCGTACCTCACAGCCGAGCATGGTGACGCAGGTCCGGACGGCAAACATCATGGAAAACCAGCGGGGCGCATGAAGTCGGAAGCCTCGGGACAGTTCCGGACGGACAGGAACGCCGGGTACCGTTGGACCCGGCCCGGACCACGGAAGACTTCCCGAGGGCCGAGGCCCGAGAGCATCGCGAGGAGCTACCAGGTGTTCAATGACGTAGGACCGCTTGAGCTGGTGACGCTCGTCGTCCTTGCCGTGCTCGTGTTCGGTCCCGACAAGCTCCCGAAGCTGATCCAGGACGTGTCGCGCACGATCCGCAAGATCCGCGAGTTCTCGGACAGCGCGAAGGCGGACATCCGTGATGAACTCGGTCCGGAGTTCAAGGACTTCGAGTTCGAGGACCTCAACCCCAAGACGTTCATACGCAAGCAGCTGGACAATGACGAGCTGGGGCTCAAGGAGATCCGCAACGGCTTCGACCTGAAGAAGGAGATGGCCGACGTCACGGACGCGGTGCACGGCCGCGAGTCCGACTCCTCCGCGTCCACCGGGTCCTCCAACGGCGCGGCCGGTGGTTCCGTCGACATGACGAAGAAGCGCGAGAAGCTCGAAGCCGACGAGCCCCCGCCCTACGACGCCGACGCCACCTGAGCCGTACGGAGCCCCGGCCCGCCGGCCGCCGCGCGGCAGTGTGCGCGACGGTCCCCGACGACCCTCACGGGCCGGACAGTCCTGCCCCCGGCCGGGCGGTTCCGGCGCGGGAACGTGTTCGTCCGCGGGCCGCGAAACCCGCCCCGCGCGGTCCGAACACGCCGTCCACACGCCTTACGCGCCGGGCGCTTTCGCCGTTGCCCGCGGCGGTGTGGCTATGCTGCCCAGTTGTTGTGCGGACCGACAAGGACGCCCGAGGGGGGCGGGCCACCCGGTCCGACGAGAGCGAGGAGGCGTCCGGCAGATGGAGACGACAAGTCGGGTAGGCGCGCAGGCGCCGGCCGCGGAGGGCGGACAACAGGCCCCCTTCGCCCGGCGTACGGTCGACGGCTACCTGCTGGCGCCCTTCCCCTGGTACGGCCTCGACGAGGCCTTCACGGGGACGCGCTGGCTGATGCCGGTGGGTACTTCGGCGGACGGTGCCGTCGAGCACGGTTCGATCGGGCACGGTGACGAGCCCTCGGTGCGCCCCGAGCCGGCCGAGGACAAGGAGCGGTTCGCGGTGGTGGTCACCGTCGCCGCCAGCCCCGTACGCCGCAGCGCGGACGGCACGGGACTGCTGGAGGCCACCTCGGTGTCCTCGGCGGCGTGGCTGGCCGGTGTGGGGCTGCTGTCCTTCACCTGGCCCGGTCAGATGGACCACACCCTGCGCGACGACTGGCTGGACCAGCAGACGGAGACCGCGTGGGTGCTGGCCGACGACCTGGACGGCCCGGACTGGTCCACGCTGTCCCTCCCGGTGGACGGTGTGCCCACGACCTTCCACTACCGCGAGTCCGAGTTCGGCTGGGTCCTCGCGGGTTCGACGCCGGAAGGCGTCCATGTGGGCGCGTACGGGCGGGGGATGAGCGCGTACGGCCTCGGTTTCGCGATGATCAAGGACATCGCGGCATACGCCTAGGAAGCCCCTGACAGCGGCTCCAGGGCCCGCGCCCGCCCTGGTGGACCCGGCGGGCCCGGCACGGGGCCCGGCAGCCGCTACGAGGAAGGGGGCGCCGTCCGTGCGGACGGCGCCCCCTCCTTCGTAAGGACGGCGCTGGAGCTTCGTACCCGGAGCCCTAGAACTTGTTGCGCGGGGTGATTCCCAGCGACATGCCCGACAGGCCGCGCTGACGGCCGCCCAGCTTGCCCGCGATGGCCCGCAGGGCGGCGCCGGCGGGGGAGTCGGGGTCGGTCAGGACCACCGGCTTGCCCTCGTCGCCGCCCTCGCGCAGGCGGACGTCGATCGGGATGGAGCCGAGGACCGGGACGGTCGCGCCGGTGGTGCGGGTCAGGCCGTCGGCGACGGACTGGCCGCCGCCGGTGCCGAAGACGTCGACCATCTCGTCGCAGTGCGGGCAGGGCAGCCCCGCCATGTTCTCGACGACGCCCACGATCTTCTGGTGGGTCTGCACGGCGATGGAGCCGGCCCGCTCGGCGACCTCGGCCGCCGCCTGCTGCGGGGTCGTGACGACCAGGATCTCGGCGTTCGGGACGAGCTGGGCGACGGAGATCGCGATGTCGCCCGTGCCCGGCGGGAGGTCGAGGAGCAGGACGTCCAGGTCGCCCCAGTACACGTCCGCCAGGAACTGCTGCAGAGCGCGGTGCAGCATGGGGCCGCGCCAGACCACCGGAGCGTTGCCCGGGGTGAACATGCCGATGGAGATGACCTTCACGCCGTGCGCGGACGGCGGCATGATCATGTTCTCGACCTGGGTCGGCCGGCCCTCAGCACCGAGCATGCGCGGCACCGAGTGGCCGTAGATGTCGGCGTCCACGACACCGACCTTGAGTCCGTCGGCGGCCATCGCGGCCGCCAGGTTCACGGTGACCGAGGACTTGCCGACACCGCCCTTGCCGGAGGCGACCGCGTACACACGGGTCAGGGAGCCGGGCTTGGCGAAGGGCACCTCGCGCTCGGCGGTGCCGCCCTTCAGCGCGGTCGCCAGCTCGCGGCGCTGTTCGTCGCTCATCACATCGAGTTCGACCTCGACGCCGGTGACGCCCTCCACCCGGGAGACCGCCTCTGTCACGCGCTGGGTGATCGTGTCGCGCATCGGGCAGCCGGAGACCGTCAGGTACACGGCGACCGCGACCACGCCCTCCGCACCGATCTCCACCGATTTGACCATCCCCAGTTCGGTGATGGGTCGGTTGATCTCGGGGTCGTTCACCGTCGCCAGTGCTTCACGCACCGCGTCTTCCGTAGCCATAGGGACGATGGTACGGCGCTGCCCAGGGGCGCCGGAAAGCCCCGTCACCGGTCGTCTACGTCACGTCCGTGCGACCGTTCCGCCGGGAATACGACCCGGCCGTCCCCATGACCGTCGGGATACCGCTCCTCCAGCTCCTTGACCAGGTCCTGGAGCTCGTTGCGGATCCAGTCGCGGGTGGCCACCTCGCCGAGGCCCATGCGCAGGGTGGCGATCTCGCGGGTGAGGTACTCGGTGTCGGCGATGGAGCGCTCGTTCTGCTTGCGGTCCTGTTCGAGGTTGACCCGGTCGCGGTCGTCCTGCCGGTTCTGCGCGAGCAGGATCAGCGGGGCCGCGTAGGAGGCCTGGAGCGACAGCATCAGGGTCAGGAAGATGAACGGGTAGTTGTCGAAACGCAGACCGCCCGGCGCGAAGACGTTCCAGACCACCCACAGGATGATGACGATCGTCATCCAGACGAGGAACCGCCCGGTGCCCAGGAAGCGGGCGATGCGTTCCGAGAACCGCCCGAACGCCTCCGGGTCCCACTCGGGCAGCAGTCTGCGCCGCGGCGGCTTCGGCTGGTCGAGCCGGATGCGCGGCCGGGGGGCCGCCGTCGCCCCCGTGGCGGCCCGCTCACGGGCCTCACGCTCAGGCGCCATGGCGTCCCTCCCCGCCGGGCCGGGCGTCCGGACCCCGGTCGCCCTCGTGGCCGTGGCCGTCCTCGGGGACCCCGCCGCGGCCCGCCTCGGGGCTGTCGTGCCTGTCGGCGGTGTCGTGACGGTCGTGCGTGTCCGCGTGGACGCTCTCGTGCACGCCCTCGTCGAGGTGGAACTCCGTCTCCCGCCAGTCCTCGGGCAGCATGTGGTCCAGTACGTCGTCCACGGTCACCGCGCCGAGCAGCGAGCCGCTCTCGTCGACGACGGGGGCCGCGACCATGTCGTACGTCGCGAAGAACCCGGCGACCACGGGCAGCTCGTCCTCCGGGGCCAGCGGCTGGAGGTCGTCGTCGACGAGCGAGCCGACCAGGGTGAACGGCGGGTCGCGCAGCAGCCGCTGGAAGTGCACCGCGCCCAGGTACTTGCCCGTCGGCGTCTCGTCCGGCGGGCGGCACACGTACACCTGGGCGGCGAGCGCGGGGGAGAGGTCGGGGTTGCGCACCCGGGCGAGCGCGTCGGCGACGGTCGCGTCGGGCCGCAGCACGATGGGCTCGGTGGTCATGAGCCCGCCCGCGGTGCGTTCCGCGTACGCCATCAGCCGCCGGACGTCCGCCGCCTCGCCCGGCCGCATCAGCGTCAGCAGGCGCTCCACGTCCTCGGTGGGCAGTTCGGCGAGCAGGTCGGCCGCGTCGTCGGGGTCCATCGCCTCCAGGACGTCGGCCGCGCGCTCCTCCTTGAGCTTGCCGAGGATCTCGATCTGGTCGTCCTCGGGGAGCTCTTCGAGCACATCGGCCAGCCGGTCGTCGTCGAGCGCGGCGGCCACCTCGCCGCGCCGTTTCGGCGACAGGTGGTGCAGCACGTTCGCGAGGTCGGCCGGGCGCAACTGCTCGAAGGTGGCGAGCAGACTCTCCGCGCCCTGTCCGTGCTCCTCCAGCGAGAACCCGGTGACGGAGGACCAGTCGACCGTCATCGTCTCGCCCTTGGTGCGCCGGAAGGCGCCGCTGCGCCCCTTGCGCACGAAGACCCGGCCGATCTCCCATTCCCTGCGGGCCGGAAGCTGCTGGATCGACACGTCCAGGACGGTCACCTCCTCGCCCGTCTCGACGAGGGTCACGAGGCGGTCGAGCAGTTCTCCGAAGACCAGCCTCTCGGTGGGCCGCTGCTCGAAGCGGCGCACGTTCAGGACGCCGGTCGTGATCACCTGGCCGGACTCGATGCCGGTCACCCGGGTCATGGGCAGGAAGATCCGGCGGCGCGTGGACAGTTCGACGACGAGGCCGAGCATGCGCGGGGACCGCCGTCCGACGCGCAGCATGGCGACGAGGTCGCGCACCCGGCCCACCTGGTCGCCGTTCGGGTCGAAGACGGCGACACCGGCCAGGTGCGAGACGAAGATCCGGGGGGCGGCTGCGGCCATGCCCGCGCCTCCTTCGCTTCGAAGCGTTATGTGCCGGTCTGTCCGCTCGGGTGGGCTTCAGGCTAGCCCGTCCCGGTCGGGTACGCCCTGGTGGGCGGTCCGGACGGACTGCCTCCGCCACGCGGGTGCCGCACCGGTACGCTGCCGTACGCCGTTTGAGGACCGCGTACGAGAGGCAGCCCCACCTGTGACCGTATTTCCCCAGGGCCGTACCCGCAGAGCCATGACAGTGGCCGCGATGTGCGCACTGGTTGTGACAGGGACGGGACTGACGGGATGCGGCAGCGGGGACCCGGACGCGGGTACGAACGGGGTCGGCAAACTGTCCGCCGCCGCCATCCAGGCGAAGGCGAAGAAGGCGGCCGAGACCGCGCCGACCGTGCGGCTCTCCGGGACGGTCGTCTCCAACGGGACCACCTTCACCCTCGACATGCGTCTCAAGTCCGACGGCGGCACCGGGTCGGTCACCTCGAAGGGGGCCGGTTTCCGGCTGCTGCGGGTCGGTGAGCACCTCTTCCTCAAGGCCGACGCCGGGTTCTGGGCGCACCAGGACGGCAAGAGCGGTGGGAAGCCGTCGGACACCGCGGCGGCGGACAAGCTGGAGGGCATGTACGTGAAGGTGCCGACCGGGGACCCCGCGTACAAGCGCTTCAGCGGCTTCACGGACAAGGACGTCCTGCTCGACGGGCTGCTCAGTCTGCACGGCTCCCTCGCCAAGGACGGTCATCACGACGAGTCCGGCGTCCGCACCATCCGCATCACCGGCGGCAAGGGCTCGGGCGGCACCCTGGACGTCTCCCTGGAAGGCACCCCGTACCCGGTCCTGCTGGGGCGCGCGGGCAACGCCGGCACCCTCCGGCTGACCGACTGGGGCAAGGACTTCCCGCTGGAGCAGCCGCCCAGGAAGGACACGGTCGACTACGGGGGGCAGCTCCCCTCGTCGTAGACCCGCGGCCGGCCGGGGACGGGTCCTAGCGGCGCTTGCGCTTCTTCAGGAGCAGGCGGGGCAGCGCGGCCGGAACCGGGCGGCGGGTGGTCGCCGGGGTCGGCAGCGGACGTTCGGCGAGCGAACCCTGCGGCAACTCGGCGGTCGCGCCCGTCGGTTCCAGGCGCAGCACCCGGCATTCGCGAGCCCAGCGCTCCGTCATGGCCTCGCCGTCCGGGGCGTTCAGCCGCTTGCCCTTGAGCTCGGCGACGGCCGCCTCCCACGCGGGAGTGTGCTCGGCGAGCTCCACGACCGTGCCGGACCAGGAAACGAGCCGTCCGCCCTTGTCCTTGCTGCGGACGGTGACGACCGCGTCGCCGCCGTCGATCAGCCCCGGCAGCGGCTGCTCGCCGGGCCCGTCGCCGACCAGGCAGGCCGCGCCGTCGTGCCAGACGTGCCACAGCGCCTGGGCGGGCACCTCGTCGTCCGGACCGGAGGGTGCCGGCACGCTGATGCCGCGCACCCAGATCAGCCCGGACTTCTTGGTGGCCTCCTCTACGAGGGCCTGGTCGAGCAGCTCTTGGGTCATGGGGCCAAGACTATCCAGCCCGCACTACAGCCAGCCGTTGCGCTTCAGGATGCGGTGGATGCCGAGGCAGAGCCCGACCGTGACACCCATGATCACCGGGTAGCCGTACCGCCAGTGAAGTTCGGGCATGTACGTGAAGTTCATGCCGTACACACCGCAGACCATCGTCGGTACGGCGACGATCGCGGCCCACGAGGTGATCTTGCGCATGTCCTCGTTCTGCGCCACGGAGGCCTGCGCGAGGTTGGCCTGGAGGATCGAGTTGAGCAGTTCGTCGAAGCCGAGGACCTGCTCCTGCACCCGGGCGAGGTGGTCGGCGACGTCGCGGAAGTACTTCTGGATGTCCGGGTCGATCAGCCGCATCGGGCGCTCGCTGAGCAGCTGCATGGGGCGCAGCAGTGGCGACACCGCCCGCTTGAACTCCAGCACCTCGCGCTTGAGCTGGTAGATCTGCCCGGCGTCCGTGCCGCGCGGGGTGCCCTTGCGGCCCGGCGAGAACACCTCGGTCTCGACCTCGTCGATGTCGTCCTGCACGGCGTCCACGACCGCGATGTAGCCGTCGACGACATGGTCGGCGATCGCGTGCAGCACCGCGGAGGGGCCCTTGGCGAGCAACTCGGGGTCGTCCTGCAGCCGGTGCCGCAGCGCGCGCAGGGAGCCCTGCCCGCCGTGCCGGACGGTGATGAAGAAGTCCCGTCCGGTGAAGCACATGACCTCGCCGGTCTCGACGATCTCGCTGGTCGCCGTCAGCCGGTCGTGCTCGACGTAGTGGATGGTCTTGAAGACGGTGAACAGGGAGTCGTCGTAGCGCTCCAGCTTGGGTCGCTGGTGGGCCTGGACGGCGTCCTCCACGGCCAGCGGGTGCAGCCCGAACTCCCGGGCGATCCCGGCGAATTCGTCCTCGGTGGGCTCGTGCAGGCCGATCCACACGAAGCCGCCGTCGCGCCGCACCTGACGCATCGCCTCGTGCGGCGTCAGCGGCGTGCGCGAGGCGACGCGGGCACCGTCGCGGTAGACGGCGCAGTCGACCACGGCCGACGGGGTGCCGGGGTCGCGCGTGGTGTCGTACGAGCCACTGTCCTTGCGCATCGGGGGGCGGGGGCGGACCGCGGCGCGCAGGTCACGGATCATCGACATGGCAGGCTCCTTTTCGCAACGGAGGCGGCCGGCGACGGTTGGAACTACCCGGAATGGGGACGTCCTGACTGCGGATGTTTGGCACGTCCACAAAGCGGGGAGCACCGCACCGTCGCGGTGGCAGCTTCGCTACTGATTCAGATCAGACAGATCAGGGGTTCAGATCGGACAGATCAGGCGGAAACGAAGCGCTCTTCCGTGGTGCACCGGGCAACGCTGACACGTATGCACACGATTGCGGGAGGCGGCAGCCGGCGGGGCCGAAAACCCAGCGGGACCAGCTACGGACTCAGCGACCGGAAGAGCGGGTGGTACTGCACGGTCGACTTCGGTCCATTGCAGCCCCACCTCCTCCGGTCGGTCCCCCGTGAGGGACGATCCATCCCCCGAAGGGGAGTCTGTCTCCCTCCGAAGGGGAGTCAGATCAGTCTCAGAGCGTCGGAGCCCGGGAGCAACTCCCGCAGTGCCATGAGGGCCTGGTGGGGCCTTCAGTCATGCACTGCTCCGACCAGCGGCCAAGACTATCAGCGCACCGATACGTCAAGTCCCCGCTTTGCGCGTTGTTGACCGGGGTCCGGTGCACTGTGGCGCAGTTGACGCGGCCTATGCTCGATTCATGGCTGATGTTCTTCCTCTGGTCGAGGCCCGTTTGCGCTCCGCGCTGGGCGAACCCGACGCGCGGGCCGCGGTCACCTTCCTGGGCACCGACCGCATCGAGGTGCTGCGCTTCACCGAGGGCGACATCGTCCGCTACGCCACGCTCGGCATGTCCGCCCAGCCGATGGCGGACCCCACCGCCGCGCTCGCCGATCCGGTGAAGGGGCCGCGCGCCGAGCTGGTCCTCTCCGTCCGTCCGGCCGGTGCCGACACCGACAAGGTGCTCCGCCCGCTGGCCGTGCTCGCCGCCTCGCCCCAGGTCGAGGGCCTGGTCGTGGCCGCCGGCGCCTCCCTCGACGTGGGTGAACCCCTGTGGCCCGGCGCACCGTTCACCTCCGTCCTGGTGTCGGAGTCCGGCGGTCTGGTGGAGGATCTGGAACTGGACGAGCCCGCCGACCCCGTACGTTTCCTGCCGCTGCTCCCGATGACGCCCAACGAGGCGGCCTGGAAGCGCGTGCACGGCGCCGGCGCCCTCCAGGAGCGCTGGCTGAACGGCGGAACGGACCTGCGCGATCCGCTGCGCAAGTCCGTTCCACTGGACTGACCGAGCCCGGCGGCGTCGAATGTGACGCCCCGTCAATCTCCTTGTTCATGGGGTCGGTTGGCGAATGCCATGGTTGGCGAAGGCCTCGGCCGGCGAAGACCGTCAGTCGGCGAAGACCGTGACGCCGTCCTCGGTGGCGTGGGCCGGCTCCAGCTCCTGCGCTTCGTGGGTGAGGGCGTCCCGCCGGACGAAGACCACCGCCGCGCCGAGCAGCGCGGCGACCCCCGCGACCACGAACGGGACATGGATGTCGCTCCACTCCTCGATCTTCGGGGCGAAGTACGGCGCCGCCGCGGCCGCGAACCAGCGCACGAAGTTGTAGCCGGCGCTGGCCACCGGGCGCGGGGCGTCGGAGACCCCGAGAGCCAGCTCCGTGTAGACGGTGTTGTTCACGCCGATGAAGGCGCCGGACAGGATCGTGCACACGACGGCGGTGGTGTGGTCCCCGTACCCGAGGACGAGCACATCGGCGGCGAGCAGCACCAGGGAGCCGCCCAGCACCTTCAGTGAGCCGAACCGTGCCTGCATGCGCGGCGCCACGATCACCGAGAAGACCGCGAGCAGCAGGCCCCAGCAGAAGAACACCGCGCCGGATTTGTACGGCGTCATGTTCAGCACGAACGGGGTGAAGGCCAGCACGGTGAAGAACGTGTAGTTGTAGAAGAAGGCGGACGTCGCGGCGGAGGCGAGGCCCCCGTGTCCGAGGGCGCGCAGCGGGTCGAGCAGTGAGGTCTTGCGGGCGGGCTTCGGCTGCTCCTTCAGGAACGCCGTGATGCACAGGAAGCCGATCGCCATCAGGAACGCGGTGCCGAAGAACGGGTAGCGCCAGCTCGCGTTGCCGAGCAGGGCGCCGAGCAGCGGCCCGCAGGCCATGCCGAGGCCGAGCGCGGACTCGTACAGCAGGATGGCCGCGGCGCTGCCGCCGGCCGCCGCCCCGACGATGACCGCGAGGGCGGTGGAGACGAACAACGCGTTGCCGAGGCCCCAGCCGGCCCGGAAGCCGACGAGTTCGCCGACCGATCCCGAGGTGCCGGCGAGTCCGGCGAAGACCACGACCAGCGCGAGGCCGAGCAGCAGGGTCCTGCGGCCTCCGATCCGGCTGGACACGAAGCCGGTCAGCAGCATCGCGACGGCGGTGATCAGGAAGTACGAGGTGAAGAGCAGGGACACCTGGCCGGGTGTGGCGTCGAGTCCCCGGGCGATGGACGGCAGGATCGGGTCGACGAGCCCGATGCCCATGAAGGCGACGACGGACGCCCCGGCGGTCGCCCAGACGGCCCTCGGCTGGCGCAGGATGCTGCCCGCGCCGGCGTCGAACGCATCCCCCTCCGCGGGGCCTTCCGTACTGTTGATCATGCCCGCTCCTCCACTGTCACCGACTGGATCGTTGCCTTATACACACAATAAGTTAGATCGGCTAATTAATGCAAGGTGCACGTAGTTTTTGTCATGACAGGCACACGCCGGACGGGTGATCGTCCTTGACGCGGCGAAGGACGGGGAGGACCGTTGGGCCCTATGAGGGGCGAACCCAGTTGCCCGAAGTGTGGTGGCCGGGTCAGGGCTCCCGGCCTCTTTGCCGACTCCTGGCAGTGCGCCGTGCACGGCACGGTGCATCCGCTGCAGCCCGTGATCCCGCCCAGTGTCGAGGGCCTCAGTGTGGTCGTGCACCGTGCGCGGGTGCCGGTGTGGATGCCGTGGCCGCTTCCCGTCGGCTGGCTGTTCACCGGAGTGGCGTTCGCGGGGGACGACCGCAGCGGTGGCAGGGCCACCGCGGTCGCCTGCTCGGGGCCCGGACCGCTGGGCGGCATGGGTGAGCTGATCCTGATCGCCGAGGAACTGGGCGTCGGTCTCGGCGCGCGGTACGCGGGCATGGACGGACCCGATCCCGGCCCGTACATGAGCGTCGAGAAGCCGCCTCAGGCCAAGGTCCTCGCGGCCGGCCGGCCCACCCCGCTCTGGCATGTCTCCAGCTCTCCCGACGACCGTGCCGTCTTCGCGGGCGAGGCGCGCGGGCTGTGGCTGTGGGCCGTCGTGTGGCCCGAGCAGACCGGACTGCTCATGTACGACGAACTGGTCCTGACGGATCTGCGCGACGCCGGCGCGGAAGTGGACCTGCTGCCGTGCGGCGCGCTGTCCCCGCGCATCCTGGGGCCGTAGCGCTCCCGCGCGCCCGGTGCGGGGCGGGTCGGCGGCGTTCTCGCGTGCGCCCCGTGTGGTGTGGGGCGGGTCGGTAGCGCTTTCCGCATGTGCCCGGTGCGGGGCGGGACGGCTGGGGTGGGTGGTGCTCCCGTGCGTGCTCGGTGTAGGGCGGGACGGTAGAGGTCGGTAGTGCTCCCGTGCGTGCCCGGTGCGGGGCGGGACGGCCGGGGTCGGTAGTGCTTCCGCGCGTGCCCGGTGCGGGGCGGGTCGGTAGGGGGTGCTCGGTGGGTGCGGGTGTGACAAGAGGGGCCCGGATTCCCGTTATCCTTGAGCGTCCCCGTTCGTTCCGTCACCGCCTGGAGTCCGCGTAGTGCGCATCGATCTGCACGCCCACTCCACAGCCTCCGACGGTACGGACACCCCGGCCGGGCTGGTGCGCAACGCGGCCGCCGCCGGTCTGGACGTCGTCGCGCTGACCGACCACGACACCACCCGCGGATACTCCGAGGCGATCGCCGCCCTGCCCGAGGGGCTCACCCTCGTCACGGGTGCGGAACTCTCCTGCCGGATCGACGGCATCAGCATGCACATGCTGGCCTACCTCTTCGACCCCGAGGAGCCCGCACTGCTCGCCGAGCGCGAACTGGTGCGGGACGACCGGGTGCCGCGCGCCCAGAGCATGATCGCCAGGCTCCGGGAGATCGGCGTGCCGATCAGCTGGGAGCAGGTGGCGCGCATCGCGGGCGACGGATCGGTCGGGCGCCCGCACATCGCCTCCGCCCTGGTCGAGCTGGGTGTCGTCGACAGCGTCTCGGCCGCCTTCACCGAGGAGTGGCTCGCCGACGGCGGCCGCGCCTACGTCCCCAAGCACGAGACCGACCCCTTCGAGGCGATCCGGCTGGTCAAGGGGGCCGGAGGCGTCACCGTCCTCGCACACCCGGCCGCCGCCAAGCGGGGCCGCACCGTGCCGGAGTCGGTGATCGCGGAGCTCGCCACCGCCGGACTCGACGGCATCGAGGTGGACCACATGGACCACGAGCCGGCCACCCGGGCACGGCTGCGCGGTCTGGCCTCCGAGCTGGGGCTGCTGACCACGGGCTCGTCCGACTATCACGGCAGCCGCAAGACCTGTGTGCTCGGGGAGTTCACGACCGACCCCGAGGTCTACGGGGAGATCACCCGCCGTGCCACCGGGGCGTTCCCGGTACCGGGCGCGGGCGGAGTCTGAATCCCCGGACGTTCCCTGCCGGGACCGGTTCCTTCGCGCCCGTGACGGCGCCCGCGTTGGTGCCCACGCCGGTGCCGGTGCCGGTGCCGACGTGCCGACGTGTCGGCGTCACGAGGTCCGTGCGGACCGGGGCCGTGCTTCAGGTTCCGGGTGGGTCGTCAGGCCCGTGTCCGAAGGCCCGTGTCCCAAGGCCGGTGTCCGACGGTCCGTGTCGTCGGCCTCCAGTTGTCGGGCTCGTACTCGTACTCGCGGCGTTCGCGTGGTGAGGCCCGTGCGAACCGGGCCGGTGTCGTAGGACGCCCACCACGTCGGCCGGCGCGACCACCGACACCCGCGTCCGCTCCGGTCGCACGGGTACGGACGGACCCGCGAACCCGGCCCGGCGCGCCCCGTGAGCGCGCGCGTCCGTCCCGAGCCCGGCCGCGACCCTGCTCGCCGGCCCGTTCCCGGCACCCGGCGCCGCCGGTCGCGCCTCCCCGTTCCGCCTCGCGGAACCACTGCCCGCAGCGGTGGCCGGAAGACCCGTCCACCCTTTCCACCACTTCGCAAGGCTTCTCTTCACCATGTTCGACGTCGCCGTCTTCGGCTCCCTCTTCGTCACGCTCTTCGTCATCATGGATCCCCCTGGGATCACCCCGATCTTCCTGGCGCTCACCGCGGGCCGCCCGGCCAGGGTGCAGCGCCGGATGGCCTTCCAGGCGGTCTGTGTGGCCGGCGGCGTCATCACCGTCTTCGGGCTCCTCGGGCACCAGATCCTGGACTACCTGCATGTCTCCGTGCCCGCCCTGATGATCGCGGGCGGACTGCTGCTCCTGCTCATCGCCCTCGACCTGCTGACCGGGAAGACGGACGAGCCGAAGCAGACCAAGGACGTCAACGTCGCCCTCGTACCCCTGGGCATGCCGCTGCTCGCCGGGCCCGGCGCGATCGTGTCCGTGATCCTGGCGGTCCAGAAGGCCGACACCGTCGCCACGCAGGTGTCGCTGTGGACGGCCATCCTCGCGATCCATGTCGTGCTGTGGGTGGTGATGCGCTACTCGCTGCTGATCATCCGCGTCATCAAGGACGGGGGCGTGGTGCTGGTGACCCGGCTCGCGGGGATGATGCTCTCCGCCATCGCGGTGCAGCAGATCATCAACGGCGTCACACAGGTGATCCAGGGGAGCTGACCGTTCCCTCCGGGCATTCCGGGGAGTGGACGGCCTCTTCCGGCGGTCCGGGGCGGTTCGCCGCCGCGGCCGGACACGCAGAGCCCCGCACGGCATCATGCCGTGCGGGGCTCTGAAGTCTGTGAAGCGTCTGCGGTCCGCGACGCCCGGCGCTACGAGGCGCGTTCGGTGCGTCCTCGTACGGCGAAGCGGATGATCGTCGTGTTACGAAGCGGTTGTGTCGGCCGGGCGGATCCACAGTCGCTGCCCGATGGCGGCGGCCTGCTGAACGATCCGATTGACGGAGGCGGCGTCTACGACAGTGCTGTCCACGGGCGTGCCGTCGACATCGTCGAGTCGCATGATTTCGAAGCGCATGGGCTTCTCCCTTCGTCTGGTCATCCTCCTGAGGAGAACTACTTGTATGTGCAAGGGCGAGGCACCTCTGCCTCGCTCTTACACCGATTCAACGGGATGCGTGTTACAAACATTCCCTACGCTAAGGAAATTTTTCGAGAACCTAATTACCGGCGGGTAGGCCGGGTGGCGGAGACTGAACGACGCCAGTTGTGTTCGCAGCGTGACCGCCGGGACAATGGCATTGATGAACGACGACCACGCGGCGCTCGCCGCCCGCATAGACCGTACGAACGAGCTGCTCCAGCGCATGCTCGCCGAGGTCGCGAAGACCCCCTCCACCCACGCGATCTTCGTCGACGCCGGCTATCTGTACGCGGCCGCGGGGCGGCTCGTCGCCGGCACGGAGGACCGCCGTTCGTTCGACCTGGACACCGAGGGCCTCATCGAGGCGCTCATCGACCGGGCCCGCACGATCTTCGCGGACAGCCGGTTGCTGCGCGTCTACTGGTACGACGGGGCGCGGCGCCGCATCCACACCGCGGAGCAGCAGTCGATCGCCGAACTCCCGGACGTGAAGGTCCGGTTGGGCAACCTGAACGCCAACAACCAGCAAAAGGGCGTCGATTCGATCATCAGGTCGGACCTTGAATCCCTCGCCCGGCATCGTGCCATCAGCGACGCGGCGCTGCTCGGCGGCGACGAGGATCTCGTCTCCGCGGTCGAGGCGGCGCAGGGCTACGGCGCCCGGGTCCACCTCTGGGGCATCGAGGCGCCCGAGGGCCGCAACCAGGCCGAGCCGCTGCTCTGGGAGGTCGACAGCCAGCGCACGCTCGACCTCGACTTCTTCAAGCCGTACGTGGCCAGACGGACCGCCCAGTCGTACGACCCGACGGCGGCGGTCCGGCCCACGCGGGAGGACGTGCGTTTCGTGGGCGCGCAGATCGCCGCGAAGTGGCTGGCCGCACGGGGCCGCGAATCCCTGGTGGAACTGCTTCCCGGTCATCCCTACCTCCCCGGCTCCGTGGACCAGGACCTGCTGGTCGAGGCCGAGGGACTGCTCCAGTACTCCCTGCGCGGACAGTCGGACCTGCGCCGCGCCCTGCGGGACGGCTTCTGGGAGCACCTGCAGGCGCAGTACTAGGGCGTGTTTCGAAAGTCCCGTCTGGCTCGCGACGCCTGGCACGGCACTCCCCCAAGCTCTTCGAGCAGGGGGGACCCCCACGCCGCGTTGTCGGGATCGCCCGAGTACGCCCAGTACGCGGACGACCCTCCGCCTTGCGATGCACCGCACCAGACGCCGCGAGCCCCGCCCTCCGGGCGGACGACGCTACTTTCGAAACACGCCCTAGCAGTGCCGGCGGCGCCGTCAGTACTGGTCGGACCGGCAGGAGCCGGTGTGCGGGCGCGGTAGTGGTGGCCGCTGGTGGCTGGGGCTGTCGTCCGGATCAGGGGGCGGGGTTCGTGCCCGTGCTGTCCCAGAAGCCGGCGAGGGCGTGGGCGGTCTCCAGGGGCTGATCGGCGTTCGGGGAGTGCTCCGCGCCCTCGACGACCGTGCGGTGCGCGTCCAGTCGTAGGGCCATCCCGTCCAGCAGGGAGACCGACCAGGTGTCGTCGCGTTCCCCGGATATCACGTGCTTCGGGAGGGGGACGGCGGCCAGTTCGGCGACGCGGTCGGGCTCTTCGCAGAGCTGGCGGCCCGTGGCGACGAGCTGGGCGGGACTGTTGGCGAGCCAGCGGCGGCGCAGGTCGGCGAGGTCGTCGAGCCCCGCGTCGAGCCCGCCCGTGTCGGTCTCCTCCGGCGACTCCATCGCCCGGATGGCATCCCACACCTCGGCCATGCTCATCACGGCCAGCGCGTCCCGCAGCAGTTTGACGCGCTGCTGCTGCGGCGTGGAGATCTGGGCGGGGCCGGAGGCCATCAGCGTCAGGGAGAGGAACGGCGACGGGTCGACCAGCACCGCGGCGCGGGCGATCTGGCCGCCGAGCGAGTGTCCCAGAAGGTGCACGGGCTCGCCCACCGCGGCGACCTGCGCGAGTACGTCCTGCGCCAACTCGCCCTGCGCGTAAGCCGTTTCGTCGTCTCTCGGGCCCTCGCTCTCGAACTGTCCGCGCCCGTCCACGGCCACCGTCCGGTACCCCGCCGCCGCCAACGGCGCGTGCAGCGCGATGAAGTCCTCCTTGCTCCCGGTGAAGCCCGGCAGCAGCAAGGCGGTCCCCTTGGACCCGCCGTCCGGCACGGCGTCGAGCACGGCGAACTCGCCGCGCGCGGTCGACAGCCGATAGGCGCGGACGCCGGCGGGCGGAACGAAGGTATAGGGCCTGCTCATGCGCAGGAGGCTATCGGGCGAACATGACGGCCGCTCGGCGGGTGGGGCGGTCCGGGGCCGGCACCGGGCGGGCGCCGCGGGTGGCAGGCCGCCCGATCGGCCGCGGATTCCGGTCCTGTGGCGGCCGGGGGGCGGGACGAGCAGCGGGACCAGCAGAGGCGCGGGGGCGGACCGGCGGGGGAGGGCGACGGGTCAACGGGGGCGCGAGGGGCGGACCGGCGGGGGAGGGCGACGGGTCAACGGGGGCGCGAGGGGCGGACCGGCGGGGGAGGGCGACGGGTCAACGGGGGCGCGAGGGGCGGACCGGCGAGAGAGGGCGACGGATCAACAGGGGCGCGAGGGGCGGATCGGCGGGGGAAGGCGACGGGACAACGGGGGCGCGAGGCGGGACGGGCACGCTGGGGCGCGGAGTGGGAAACGCCGATGGCCCGGCCCCCACCGGAAGGGGGGACCGGGCCATCGGACGGGAGATCAGCTCTCCGTGGGCTCCGCGGCGACAGCCTTGCGGGTGCGTCGACGGGTGGCGGGCTTGGTGTCCGTCTCGTCGGCGGCCTGGGCCGGGATGTCGGTGTCGGCGACGGCCTTGCGGGTCCGGCGGCGTACGGGCTTGGCGTCCGTGGCCTCGGCGGCTTCGGCGGTGTCGGTGGCGACGGTCGCGGCGGCCTTGGCGCGGGTGCGCCGCGGCTTGGTCTCCGTGACGGTCTCGGCCACCTCGGTCGCGACGGCCTCGACGGTGTCGAGGACGGCCTCCGCGGCCTTGCGGGTGCGTCGACGGGTGGCGGGCTTGGTGTCCGTCTCGTCGGCGGCCTGGGCCGGGATGTCGGTGTCGGCGACGGCCTTGCGGGTCCGGCGGCGTACGGGCTTGGCGTCCGTGGCCTCGGTGCCTTCGGCGGTCTCGGCCACCTCGGTCGCGGCGGCCTTGGCGCGGGTGCGCCGCGGCTTGGTCTCCGTGACGGTCTCGGCCACCTCGGTCGCGACGGCCTCGACGGTGTCGAGGACGGCCTCCGCGGCCTTGCGCGTCCGGCGCCGCACGGGCTTGGCCGCGGTCTCGGTGACCTCGACGGCCTCGGCGACCGGCTCGGCCGCAGGCGCCGTCTCGGCGGCCTTGCGGGTCCGACGACGGGCCGGCCTGGCCGGAGCCTCGGCGACGATCTCGGCGGCGGCACTCTCGACGACGGCCTCGGCCGCGGTCACGGCCGCCTCCGCCGTCTCGACGGCGGTCTCGGCCGGTCCGGCACTCTTGCGGGTCCGGCGACGGCGCGGCGCGGCCGGCTCGTCGGTGACACCCTCGGCCGTCGCGACGGCGGCCTCGGCCACCGGGGCGGCCACGGCAGCGGCGGCCACCGGCTCGGAGCCCGTTCCACCGCGGGTACGCCGACGGCGGCGCGGCGTGCGGGGCTCGGTGGCCTCGACGGACGCGGGAGACTCCGTGGTCGTCTCGGCGGACGTGGACGTCTCGTCCATCGGCGCACCGTTGCGCGTACGACGGCGCTGGCGCGGCGTGCGCGCCGGGCGCTCACGCTCTCGCTCGGTGGTCGACGGCGCCGCCGTACGACCACCGCGGCCACGCGGGGCGCCACGGCCACCGGTCTCGCCCAGGTCCTCGACCTCTTCGGCCGAGAGCCCGGCGCGGGTGCGCTCGGAACGCGGCAGGACACCCTTGGTGCCGACCGGGATGCTCAGTTCCTCGAAGAGGTGCGGGGACGTGGAGTACGTCTCCGGCGGGTTGCCGAAGCCGAGGTCCAGTGCCTTGTTGATGAGCTGCCAGCGCGGGATGTCGTCCCAGTCGACGAGGGTGATCGCGATGCCCTTGGCGCCCGCGCGGCCGGTACGGCCGATGCGGTGCAGGTACGTCTTCTCGTCCTCGGGGGACTGGTAGTTGATGACGTGGGTGACACCCTCGACGTCGATACCGCGGGCCGCGACGTCGGTGCAGACGAGGACGTCCACCTTGCCGTTGCGGAACGCGCGCAGCGCCTGCTCGCGGGCGCCCTGGCCGAGGTCGCCGTGGACCGCGCCGGACGCGAAACCGCGCTGCTGGAGCTGGTCGGCGAGGTCGGCCGCCGTGCGCTTGGTGCGGCAGAAGACCATGGCCAGTCCCCGGCCGTCGGCCTGCAGTATGCGGGCGACCAGCTCCGGCTTGTCCATGTTGTGCGCGCGGTAGATGAACTGCGCGGTGTTGCGGACCGTCGCGCCCGAGTCGTCCGGCTCGGAGGCGCGGATGTGTGTGGGCTGCGACATGTAGCGGCGCGCGAGACCGATGACCGCGCCCGGCATGGTCGCCGAGAACAGCATCGTCTGACGGCGGGCCGGCAGCATGTTCATGATCTTCTCGACGTCGGGCAGGAAGCCCAGGTCGAGCATCTCGTCGGCCTCGTCGAGGACGAGCGCCTTGACGTGCTTGAGGTTGAGCTTCTTCTGGCCCGCGAGGTCCAGCAGTCGCCCCGGGGTGCCGACGATGACGTCGACGCCCTTCTTCAGGGCCTCCACCTGGGGCTCGTACGCACGGCCGCCGTAGATGGCGAGAACGCGCACGTTGCGGACCTTGCCCGCGGTCAGCAGGTCGTTGGTCACCTGGGTGCACAGCTCACGCGTCGGGACGACGACGAGGGCCTGCGGGGCGTCGGTGAGCTGCTCGGGCTTGGCCCGGCCCGCCTCGACGTCCGCGGGGACGGTGACGCGCTCCAGGAGCGGAAGGCCGAAGCCCAGCGTCTTGCCGGTGCCGGTCTTGGCCTGGCCGATGACGTCGGAGCCGGAAAGGGCTACCGGGAGCGTCATCTCCTGGATGGGGAAGGGGTTGATGATGCCGACGGCCTCAAGGGCTTCGGCGGTCTCAGGAAGGATTCCGAGGTCTCGGAAAGTCGTAGTCAGGGTGCTGCCTCTTCTGTGTACGCGGTGCGAGGCGAGCGCGGGGGTCGTGACGGGACCGTGCCGGGGACGTCGGCCGCTCTTGACGGGCGGGCCGAGTGGCGTGGGACCACTGCCGACGCTCGAGCTCTCGTGCCGCTGAGGGTTCCCTCCGGATGCCGTACGCAATGTGCCGTACCGACGAGGAGGGCTGTCGGGTCGGAGCCGATCGGGCCACCGACCGGGCATCCTCATTCGTGCGGCCCGTCGAATTTACTCGCCGGGCGCATTACCACCATACCCCGGAATCGCGCACATGCGATGGCCGATTTGGTCACGTAGTCGCCGTCACACTGGTTGACCAGGGGCTTCCACCGTGCTGTGAGCGGGCTATTGTGCGCTTCATGACGACGCCTGACAACGCCGCTGAGAAGCCCTCCGGGGCCCCCGCCGACACCGCCCCCGCGGCCACCGGGGTCGCCGCGCAGAACTGGGACACGGCCTCGGTCGACCCCCAGTACCGCGCCGCGGTCGTGGACCTGCTGGGAGCGCTCGCGTACGGCGAGCTCGCGGCGTTCGAGCGGCTCGCGGAGGACGCCAAGCTGGCGCCCACGCTCAGCGACAAGTCGGAACTGGCGAAGATGGCGTCCTCCGAGTTCCACCACTTCGAGCAGTTGCGGGACCGGCTCGCCGCGGTCGGCGCGGAGCCGACGCAGGCGATGGAGCCGTTCGTCGCGGCGCTCGACGGCTTCCACCGGCAGACGGCCCCCTCGGACTGGCTGGAGGGGCTCGTCAAGGCCTACGTCGGCGACTCGATCGCCAGTGACTTCTACCGTGAGGTCGCGGCCCGGCTCGACTCGGACACGCGCAAGCTCGTCCTCGGCGTCCTCGACGACACCGGTCACGCCGGCTTCGCCATCGAGAAGGTGCGCGCCGCGATCGACGCCGACCCCCGGGTGGGGGGCCGGCTCGCGCTGTGGGCGCGACGGCTGATGGGCGAGGCGCTGTCCCAGTCGCAGCGCGTGGTCGCCGACCGCGACGCCCTGTCGACGATGCTCGTGGGCGGCGTCGCCGACGGATTCGACCTCGCCGAGGTCGGCCGGATGTTCTCCCGGATCACCGAGGCGCACACCAAGCGGATGGCCGCACTGGGCCTCGCCGCCTAGGACGGGCCCAGGCGGGGCCCGGGGCGCACCCAGGACACGTCCGGGGCTCGCCGAACGGCCCTACCGGGGATTGACGGGACAGCCCTCAGGAGCGCGGTTCACGGTCACGCGACCGCGGTCGCCGGAACGGCTTACGCCGTCGCCGAGCGGCGGCGAAACCGCTCCTCGGGGCGGAGCAGCAGCGACAGCAGTGCCGCGGAGACGACCGCCGCGCCCAGCAGGATGACCAGGAAGTGGCCGGAGCCCAGTGCCGTGTGCGTCAGGAACGCGCCGACCAGGGCTCCCGCCACGCCCGTCGACAGGACCAGGTTGCGGGTCGGCAACCGGTGGGGCAGGCGGTACGAGGCCGCCCACGCCAGCGCGAGACCGAGCAGCGCGGAGCCGAGCACTTCCAAGAACATGGTGAGAGTCCCTCCCGCACGGCCGGTGCAAATCGGTCGTAGCCGGTCCTACCCGTGACGTGTGGAACGCAACCCTCCCCTGTGTGCGGGATGTGCTCCGTCCGCGCAACAGGGGAAGGGCCCGGTGACCTGGTCACCGGGCCCTTCCCCTGTCACTGCTGTTACTGCGTTGTCCTACAGAGCGCTGAATCCGACCTTGCGCTGCGTGGGCTCACCGAGCTCCACGTACGCCAGCCGGTCGGCCGGAACCAGGACCTTGCGGCCGTGGTCGTCCACGAGGCTCAGCAGCTGCGACTTGCCGGCCAGCGCCTCGGACACCGCGCGCTCGACCTCTTCCGGGGTCTGACCGCTCTCCAGAACGATCTCGCGGGGCGCGTGCAGCACGCCGATCTTGACCTCCACGGCTTTGTCCCTCCGACGGTCAGTCATGTGCGCGTTCGTACGCGCCGTACGCAGCACACATTAGCCCGGCGAGGGAGGGTGCATGCTCCGCCCGGGAACGCCAGGAGCGAACAGCCGGCGGGAACAAAGAAGCGGCCGGGGGTACGCTCCCGGCCGCTTCTCCCGATGTCGGTGATTCAGCGGGTCAGTGGTTCTCGCTGCCGTGCAGCGGGAAGCCCGCGATGCCCCGCCAGGCGAGCGAGGTCAGCAGCTGGACCGCCTGGTCGCGCGGGACACTGTGGTCGCTGTGCAGCCAGGAACGGGCCACCACCTGGGCCAGACCGCCGAGCCCCGAGGCGAGGAGCATCGACTCGGTGCGCGAGAGACCGGTGTCCTCCGCGATGACGTCGCAGATCGCCTCGGCGCATTCGAGCGTCACCTTGTCGACGCGCTCGCGCACCGCCGGCTCATTGGTCAGGTCCGACTCGAAGACCAGCCGGAACGCGCCGCCCTCGTCCTCCACGTACGCGAAGTAGGCGTCCATGGTGGCGCGGACGCGCAGCTTGTTGTCCGAGGTCGACGCGAGCGCCGTCCGCACCGACAGGAGCAGCGACTCGCAGTGCTGGTCCAGCAGCGCGAGGTACAGATCGAGCTTGCCCGGGAAGTGCTGGTAGAGAACCGGCTTGCTGACGCCCGCGCGCTCGGCGATGTCGTCCATGGCGGCCGAGTGATACCCCTGCGCAACGAAAACTTCCTGGGCGGCGCCGAGGAGCTGGTTGCGTCGGGCACGGCGCGGCAGGCGAGTGCCCCGCGGGCGTGCTGCCTCTGTCTGCTCGATGGCTGTCACGCCGCCTCCCAAATTGTCCACGTGCGGTGTGCGCCGCGCCGCCATCGTACTTTTCGGTAACCCTGCTGTGTGCGGTGCGAGCGCAGAATTTCACGGACCGGACGCCGATGGGGACGGCGCACAGTGTGCCGAAGGGGACGAGCTGGGCACGCGGCCGTCCCGGTGGCCTCGGTCAGCGGTGTCATGTCACCGATAGTCGTCCTCGTTCAGCCGGACGACGCGGGCCTGCTCGGCGAGATCCGCCTCATCGGCGTTGAGCCGGTCGCCCGGGGGTTCCGGGTCGACATCGTCCGCGGGGTCCAGCTCGGCGGACTGCTCGGCGGCGTCGGCCTCGGGGGCCTCCGTGTCGAGGATTTCCCGGAACTGGTCGTCGAAGGTTCCGGGGTCTGTCGGGTCGACTGTCATGGTTCCTCTTCCCGAACGGTACGAGTGCGCTCCTGATGTGCGTACGAGTGCCCTCGTTCGAAGCCTAGGAGACACGCGATCCGGACGCTATGCGATCCGCTCGCCATCTGTGACGGCGAACACATGAGCCCCCGCGTGATCGTCTCGTAACATTGCGGCATGTCTTCGACCGAACTCCCTTCCGCGCCGGCCGCCACCGTGATGCCGAGGGTCGGTGCCGTCAGGGTCGCGGAGGGCGAGCGACTGCGATCGGTCGGGCTGCCCGGCATCACGCTGACGGTCCGGTCGAGACCGCCGGTCCGGGAGAACCTGCCGTCCGCGCTGTACGTGCACGGTCTGGGCGGTTCCTCGCAGAACTGGTCGGCGCTGATGTCCCTGCTCGACGGGCTCGTGGACAGTGAGGCCCTGGACCTGCCGGGCTTCGGCGACTCGCCGCCGCCGGACGACGGCGACTACTCGGTCACCGGCCACGCGCGCGCGGTCATCCGCTATCTCGACGCGTCCGGACGCGGGCCTGTACATCTTTTCGGCAATTCACTCGGTGGAGCCGTCACGACGCGCGTCGCCGCCGTGCGGCCGGATCTCGTCCGGACGCTCACGTTGGTCTCACCCGCGCTCCCCGAGATCCGCGCGCAGCGCTCCGCGTGGCCGACCGCGCTGCTCGCGCTGCCCGGGGTGGCGGGGCTGTTCACCAGACTCACCCAGGACTGGAGCGCTGAGCAGCGGGTACGGGGGGTGCTGGCCCTCTGTTACGGCGACCCCGGCATCGTCACGCCCGAGGGGTTCCGCCACGCGGTCGAGGAGATGGAGCGGCGGCTCGCCCTGCCCTACTTCTGGGACGCCATGGCACGCTCCGCGCGCGGGGTCGTGAACGCGTACACGCTGGGCGGACAGCACGGGTTGTGGCGTCAGGCCGAACGGGTGCTCGCCCCGACGCTCCTCGTCTACGGAGGCCGCGACCAACTTGTCGGCTACCGTATGGCGCAGCGCGCGGCCCGTGCCTTCCGCGACTCCCGGCTGCTGTCCCTGCCGGAGGCGGGGCACGTCGCCATGATGGAGTATCCGGAGACGGTCGCCACCGCCTTTCGTGAACTCCTGGCGGATCTGGGAGAGTTGACCTCTTCGGTGGCAATCGGCGCGGAGAGCTGAGGCGGGAAGTGGGACGACACAGTCGTCGGGGGCGGGCCGACAAGGCGGACACCTCGCGGACGCGAGCGGTGCCGGCGGCGGAGGCGGCTCCCGGTCCGGTGCCGGGTCCTGACGACGCCCGCCGCGCGGCGACCCGGTCGCCCGGTTCGCAGGGCCCCTACCCGCCCGCGGGAGGGACTTCACCGCGCGGCGCGGCACAGCGAGGCGCACCGCGCTTCGACGACGCGACCCCCGCGCACGGCTTCCCGCGGCCGGCCGAGGGCACTCCCGCGCGCGGGGTCCCGCGTTTCCAGGACGGCACCGGCCCCCAGGGCGGACCGCGGCTTCCCGACGGGACCCCGGCGCACGGCTTCCCGCGGATGACCGAGGGCACTCCCGCACGCGGGGTGCCGCGATTCGCGGACGGGACCCCCGCGCACGGGGTCCCGCGGTTCGACGACGGCACCCCGGCACGCGGGGTGCCGCGTTTTTTCGACGGGACCCCGGCGCACGGTGTGCCGCGGCTCCCCGACGGGACCCCGGCCCACGGAATGCCGCAGGTGCGCGGCGGGCATCCCGAGCAGCGTGAACAGGGCGGCGGCTGGGGGGAGTCCAGGGCCGGTGGGGCTCCGCAGGGCGCGCCTCCCGGGCCGAGGGTCCCCCGGCAGCGCCAGGAGGCCGTGGCGGCACCCCGCCAGGCGTACGTCGACGCCTTCGACCTCGACGCGCGGGAGAGCGGCGACCTCGCCGCGCCCCGTGACGGCGCCGCTCGGCGGACGGCCGCCCGTGCCGCCGACCCCCACGGCCCCGCCGCCGAGTGGGACGGCCGGTCCACCGGGACCGGTGGGCGGCCACTGCCGGACACCGACGAGCAGGGCGAGGGCAAGGCCCGCAAGAGCTGGGCGTTCACCGGGATCGCGGCGGCCGCCGTCACCACCGTGCTGGCCGTCGTCGTGGCCGGGCAGATGACGTCGGGACAGCACGACACCGGCGCGCGGACGGAGTCCGCCGACGGCGCCGCCGGCCGGGCGACCCAGGACTCCGCCTCGCGCGGAGACGACCGGCCGACCCAGTCGGGGCAGCCGGCCGTGGCCGCGGCGGCCCTGACGTTCGACCAGAAGATGGCCCGGACGTACCCGCTCGGGGCGAAGCTCAAGGGGTCGGGGAAGTTCGACGTGGTGCCCGGAGTCGCCAAGGCGCCGGGCAAGGGGCACAAGTACACCTACCGCGTGGACATCGAACAGGGCCTCGGTCTGGACGGCGCGCTCTTCGCCGACGCCGTGCAGAAGACCCTGAACGACGGACGGAGCTGGGCCCACAAGGGTGCCCGCACCTTCGAGCGGGTCGATTCCGGCAAACCGGACTTCGTCATCACGCTGGCGAGTCCCGGCACCACCGCCGAGTGGTGCGCCAAGTCGGGGCTCGACACCACGGAGGACAACGTGTCGTGCGACTCGGCGTCCACCGAGCGCGTCATGATCAACGCGTACCGCTGGGCCCAGGGCTCCAAGACCTACGGCTTCGGTGACAAGATCCACTCCTACCGGCAGATGCTGATCAACCACGAGGTCGGCCACCGGCTCGGATACGGGCACGTCTCCTGCCAGAAGGACGGAGACCTCGCCCCGGTCATGCAGCAGCAGACCAAGTTCCTCGACCACGACGGAATCCACTGTCTGGCCAACCCCTGGCCCTATCCCACGAGTTGACGGAAAGCGCTCGCACCGCTTTGACATGCGGAAAAAGATCGTTCATATTTTCCGCATGTCACCCCGTCACGCCTCCGTTCGCGCCGCTCTTGAGCTGGCGCTCTTCGGCGTGACCGCGCTCTGCGTGGCCGACATCCACTGTTGCTGACGCCCGCCCCAGGCGAGTGCGTCGCTTTCCTCCCTGTCTTGTTCCCGTGCGCTCCTGAACCGCTGCGGTTCCGCGTGCCCGTGCCTCTTTCGGTCCGGTCGGACTCCGACGCCTGACGCCCTGGGTGAGCTCCGCGCTCCTCTGTCTCACTCCGTGTCATTCCGTCTCAGTATTCGAGTCATCCGAGAGGTCGTCTTCCGATGCGTCAACCGTCCGTCATAGCGCGCCGCGTGGCCGTTGCATCCGTCAGCCTGGTCGTGGCAGCGGGCGCCGCCGCCTGCGGGCCGAAGGACAGCGATGCCAAGAGTCCCGGTGGCGACTCCCAGCCCCGCAAGGGCGGCACCCTCACCGTCCTGAACGCCAACCCGCAGCAGGACTTCGACCCCGCGCGGCTCTACACCTCCGGCGGCGGCAACGTGCCCTCGCTCGTCTTCCGGACGCTCACCACCCGCAACCGCGAGAACGGGGCCGCCGGCACCCAGGTCGTGCCGGACCTGGCCACCGACACCGGCCGCCCGAGCAAGAACGCGACCGTGTGGACGTACACCCTGAAGAAGGGCCTCAAGTACGAGGACGGGACGCCGATCACCTCCGCCGACATCAAGTACGGCATCGAGCGCTCCTTCGCCGCGGAGCTCTCCGGGGGCGCGCCCTACCTGCGCGACTGGCTGATCGGCGGCGCCGCCTACCAGGGTCCCTACAAGGACAAGAAGGGCCTCGACTCGATCGAGACGCCCGACGACCTGACCATCGTCTTCCACCTGAACAAGCCCGAGGGCGAGTTCCCCTACCTGGCCACGCAGACGCAGACCACCCCCGTCCCGAAGGCCAAGGACACCGGCACGAAGTACGAGGAGCACCCGGTCTCCTCGGGCCCGTACAAGGTCGTCAAGAACGAGAACGACGGCGAGCGCCTCACCCTGGAGCGCAACACGTACTGGTCCGCGTCGACCGACGACGAGCGCAAGGCCTACCCGGACAAGATCGACGTACGGTCCGGCCTGGACTCCTCCGTGATCAACCAGCGGCTGTCCTCCTCCCAGGGCGCGGACGCCACCGCCGTCACGACGGACACCAACCTCGGCCCGGCCGAACTCGCCAAGGTGACCGGGGACAAGGAACTGGCCTCCCGCGTCGGAACCGGCCACTTCGGCTACACCGACTACATCGCCTTCAACCCGAAGGTGAAGCCGTTCGACAACCCCAAGGTGCGCCAGGCGATCTCGTACGCCATCGACCGCAGCTCGGTGATCAACGCCGCCGGCGGCTCCTCGCTCGCCGAGCCCGCGACGACGTACCTGCCGAACCAGAAGTCCTTCGGCTACACGCCCTACGACCTGTTCCCGGCGGGCGCGTCCGGCAACGCCGCCAAGGCGAAGGACCTGCTGGCGCAGGCCGGCTACAAGAACGGCCTGACCGTCACGCTGACGCATTCCAACAGCAAGAACTTCGAGACCAGCCCGGAGATCGCGACCGCCGTCCAGGACGCGCTCAAGAAGGCCGGCATCACCGTCAAGCTCCAGGGACTGGAGGAGAACGACTACAGCGACAAGGTTCAGAGCGTCAAGACCGAGCCGGGCTTCTTCCTCGCCCACTGGGGTGCCGACTGGCCCTCCGGCGGTCCCTTCCTGGCCCCGATCTTCGACGGCCGGCAGATCGTCAAGGACGGAGCCAACTTCAACACCGGCCTCCTCAATGACAAGTCGGTCAATGACGAGATCGACGCGATCAACAAGCTGACCGACCTCGACGCGGCCGCCAAGCGCTGGGGCGCACTGGACAAGAAGATCGGCGAGCAGGCGCTGACCGTGCCGCTGTTCCACCCCGTCTACAAGCGCCTGTACGGCGCGGGCGTCAAGAACATCGTGATCAGCGACTGGACCGGCGTCCTGGACATCTCCCAGGTAGCGGTGAAGTAGCACCGTGAGCGAGGCACTTGCCGCCTCCTCGGCCCCCGTGACGGACACGTCCGTCACGGGGGCCTCGGGGGCCCGTCAGTTCTGGCGGCGGCTGCGTGCGCAGCGCGCCGCCCTCGTCGCGGCGGCCGTCGTCGCCCTGCTCGTCCTGGTCGCACTCGCCGCGCCACTGCTCACGGCGATCGAGGGCCAGGACCCCACCACCTTCCACCCCTCGCTGGTGGACTCCGCCCGCGGTGGCGTCCCCGTCGGCCCGCTCGGCGGCATGGGCGCGGACCACTGGCTGGGCGTCGAACCCCAGACCGGCCGCGACCTCTTCGCACGCCTCGTGTACGGCGCCCGGGTCTCCCTCGGCGTCGCCCTCGCGGCGACGCTGGTGCAGGTCACCATCGCCGTCGTCGTGGGCGTCGCGGCCGCGCTCGGGAACCGATGGGTCGATCAACTGCTGAGCCGCGTCACGGAGATCATCGTCGCGCTGCCGCTGATGATCATGTCGCTGGCGCTGCTGGCCATCGTGCCCGGCAGCTTCCCGCGTCCCGTACTCGTCGCCCTCGTCATCGGCCTGATCGCCTGGGGCACCCTCGCGAAGATCGTGCGCGCGCAGACCCTCACGCTCAAGCAACTGGACTACGTCGCCGCCGCGCGGCTCAGCGGCTGGGGCACCTGGCGCATCGCCCGCCGCGATCTGCTGCCGGGCCTCGCCGCCCCCCTCATCACGTACTCCGCGCTCCTCGTGCCGGCGAACATCGGCGTCGAGGCGGCGCTGTCGTTCCTCGGCGTCGGTGTGAAGCCCCCGACGCCGTCCTGGGGACAGATGCTGACCGCTGCCGACGTCTGGTACCAGGCCGCACCGCAGTATCTGCTGCTGCCGGCCGGCGCGCTGTTCCTCACCGTCCTCGCCCTGACCGTCCTCGGCGACGGGGTGCGCACCGCCCTCGACCCGCGCGCGGCTTCCCGCCTGCGCGTCGGCACGGGCCGCAGACGGGAGGCCAGGGCCGACGCGAGCGGGAACGCGGACGCGTCCGCCGCGGCCGCCGACGACGGCGTTCCCCTGCCCCGACAGGACACCGGAACGCCTCCGCGGGACGCCGGGAAGCCCACGTACGCTGCCGGAACCTCTGCGCAGGACGCCGGAACGCCTCCGCGGGGCGCGGATGTTCCCCGGCCCGGTACATCCGGCGACGACACGAAGGAGACCACGGTATGAGCGGCTTCGGCGGTTTCGTCCTGCGCCGTGCCCTCGGCACCGCGATCACCCTCTTCGCCATCTCGGTGATCATCTACGTCGTCTTCTACGCCACCCCCGGCAACGTCGCCCAGATCACCTGCGGTCCGCGCTGCTCGCCCCTCCAGGTGCAGCAGGTCGCCGCTCAATTGCATCTCGGGGACCCGCTGTACGTGCGGTACTGGCACTTCCTGGAGGGCGTTCTCGTCGGCCAGGACTACTCGACCGGCACCTCCGTCCAGCACTGCTCGGCGCCCTGCCTCGGGCTGTCGTACCAGACCGACCAGCAGGTCACGCAGTTGATCCTGACGAAGCTGCCGGTCAGCCTGTCGCTGGTGTTCGGCGCGATGGTCGTATGGCTGGTCCTGGGTGTCGGCACCGGTGTGCTCTCGGCGTGGCGGCGCGGCCGGCTCAGCGAGCGCGTGCTGACCGGCGTCACCCTCGCCGGCACGGCCACGCCGGTCTTCGTCATCGGTCTGATCCTGATGATCGTCGTCTGCGGACAACTGCGACTGCTGCCCTTCCCGCAGTACGTGAACTTCTCCGACGACCCGGAGCAGTGGGCGTGGAACCTGGTGCTCCCCTGGTTGTCGCTCGCCCTCGTCGAAGCCGCCGCGTTCGCCCGGCTGACCAGGGCCTCGATGCTGGAGACGCTGGCCGAGGACCACATCCGGACCTTCCGGGCGTACGGCGTCGGCGAGCGGTCGATCATCGGGCGGCACGCCGTCCGGGGCGCCCTCGCCTCGATCATCGCGCTGAACGCCAACACCTTCGGCTCGGCGGTCGGCGGCGCGGTGCTCACCGAGACCCTCTTCGGGCTGCCCGGCATCGGCCAGGAACTGGTGCACGCGGTGAACGTCGTCGACCTTCCGGTGGTCGTCGGCATGGTCCTGGTCATCGGCTTCTTCGTGGTCATCGCCAACGCCGTCGCGGACGTGCTCTACGCGGTGGCCGACCGACGGGTGGTGCTGGCATGAACGACTCTTCCCCAACCAATTCCACGACCCCTTCGGAGGCCGTGGCCCCGCTGGTCGAAGTGAGTGACCTCGTCGTCGACTTCGGGGACCTGCGCGCCGTCGACGGGCTCTCCTTCCGGCTGGAGAGGGGCGCCGCGCTGGGCCTGGTCGGCGAGTCCGGTTCGGGCAAGTCCACCGTGGCGTCGGCCCTGCTGGCGCTGCACCGGGGCACCGGAGCGCACGTCGGCGGCACGGTCCGGGTGGCCGGCGTGGACGTGCAGCGGGCGTCCGACGACGACCTGCGCCGGCTGCGCGGCGGAAAGGCCGCCATGGTCTTCCAGGACCCGTTGTCGTCCCTCGACCCGTACTACGCGGTCGGCGACCAGATCGCCGAGGTGTACCGGGTGCACACGAAGGCGTCCCGGCGGGCGGCACGCGCGCGTGCCGTGCGGGTGCTGGACCGGGTCGGCATCGCCGACGCGGCACGCCGGTCCCGCTCGCGCCCGCACGAGTTCAGCGGCGGTATGCGCCAGCGCGCCCTCATCGCCATGGCGCTGGCCTGCGAGCCCGAGCTCCTGATCGCCGACGAGCCGACCACGGCCCTCGACGTGACCGTCCAGGCCCAGATCCTCGACCTCCTGCACACCCTGCGGCAGGAGACCGGGACGGGGCTGCTGCTGGTCACCCATGACGTCGGGGTCGCGGCCGAGAGCGTCGACGAGATCCTGGTGATGCGGCACGGACGCGCGGTCGAGCACGGCCCGGTCACCGGCGTCCTCGGCGCGCCCCGGGAGCCCTACACCCGCGAACTCCTCGGCGCCGTCCCCCGGGTGGACACCCCCCGGGTGGCCGAGCGGACGGGGTACGACGGACCCGGCGCCGGGCCGGACACGGGCGAGGGGCCCGTCGGGGTCGGCGACGGACCGGGCGGGGACGCACGGCGTCCTGCGGCGCGTGGCGCCGAGCCGGACGACGTCGTCCTCGAAGCGGTCGGGCTCCGGCGGGAGTTCGGGCGCGGGAAGCGGCGGTTCGCGGCCGTCGACGACGTGTCGCTGAGCGTCCGCCGGGGCGAGACCCTCGGGATCGTCGGCGAGAGCGGCAGCGGGAAGACGACCCTCGGAAGGATGCTGGTCGGGCTCCTGGAGCCCACGGCCGGCGTGGTCCGCCACGCGGGGCGCGAGCAGTCCGGCATCCACCCATCGGTGCAGATGGTCTTCCAGGACCCGGTGTCCTCCCTCAACCCCCGGCGGAGCGTGGGCGAGTCCATCGCCGATCCGCTGCGGGCGCGCGGGAGCCGGGAGCGGTGGAGGGACGAGGAGCGCATCCGGGGGCGCGTGAGGGAACTGCTGGAGCGCGTGGGGCTCGAAGGGGCGCACTACGACCGCTACCCGCACGAGTTCAGCGGCGGGCAGCGCCAGCGTGTCGGCATCGCGCGGGCGCTCGCCGCCGAGCCGCACGCCATCGTCTGCGACGAGCCCGTCTCCGCGCTCGACGTCACCACGCAGGCCCAAGTGGTCGCCCTGCTCGGCGAGTTGCAGCGGGAACTCGGGCTGGCCCTGGTGTTCGTGGCACACGATCTCGCGGTCGTGCGCCAGGTCAGCGACCAGGTGGCGGTGATGCGCCGCGGCCGGCTCGTCGAGTACGGTCCCGCCGACGAGGTGTACGAGAGCCCGCGGGACCCGTACACCCGGCAGCTCCTGGCCGCCGTACCGGCGCTGGACCCGGAGGTCGCCGCGCGGCGCCGCGCGGAGCGCAAGGAGCTGTCCCCGGACCCGGCATGACCCGTTCGAGGGCCCGGTCCGGAGAGAAGGCATTTCCCGTGAGAGGGCCCGGAGCCGGAGAGAAACCGCCCACTTGATCTCGTAGCGCGGCGAAACGCGGTCTGCGCGGGAAAGTTACGGCCGTTCACCCCTTCTGGTGGTGCGACGGACAACCGTCCGTCGCACCACCACCTTGTCCGCATACGTTCGTCCCGCTGCGAGTCGCCGGGTCAACGGCGGCTCCCCATACGGGAGATCGGGGGTGTGCTCGTGCGCATCGGACTGCTTACGGAGGGTGGCTATCCGTATGTGAGCGGTGACGCCGGACTCTGGTGCGACCGGCTCGTGCGTGGGCTCGGGCAGCACACGTTCGACATCTACGCGCTCAGCCGCACCGAGCGCCAGGAGGACCGGGGCTGGATCCAGCTACCGCCCCAGGTCGGCCGCGTACGCACCGCACCGCTGTGGACGGCGCCCGGCGACGGGGTCGTGCACGGGCGCCGGGCGCGACGCCGGTTCGCCGAGGCGTACGGGGAACTGGCGGCTGCGGTGTGCGCGGGGCCGAACGCCGTGGGCGCGGACGTCGCCGGGGACCCGGCGGATTCCGTCGGCGCCGAGGCGGACCGTTTCGCCAGCGCCCTGTACGCACTGGCCGAACTCGCCAGGGACGAAGGCGGACTGGTCGGCGCCCTGCGCTCCGAGGGCGCCGTACGCGCCCTGGAACACGCCTGTCGCGCGCCCGGCGCACTCCGCACGGCCCGCACCGCTCACGTCCCCGAACTGCTCACCGTCGCCGCACACATCGAGCGCACCCTGCGCCCCCTGTCGCTCGACTGGTACGAGGACGACGCGCTCGGCTCGGCCGACCTCTGCCACGCCGCGGCCGGCGGAGCCGCAGCGCTGCCCGGCCTCCTGGCCCGTTACTTCCTCGGGGTCCCACTGCTGGTCACCGAGTACGGCGTGCAACTGCGGGCGCACTACCTCGCCCCCGCGACCGTCGGCGAGCCGCCCGCCGTGCGGGCCCTGCTCGCCGCGTTCCACGGCGCGCTCGCCACCGAGGTCTACCGCGCGGCGACGCTCATCACCCCCGGCAACACACACGCCCGCCGCTGGCAGGAGCGCTGCGGCGCCGACCGCGCCAAACTGCGGACCGTCCACCCCGGCATGGAGGCCGCGCACTTCGCGGACGTGGGCGAGGGCGCACAGGGGAGCCGGTGCGCGGACCCCGACACCCTGGTGTGGGTCGGCCGCATCGAACCGGCCAAGGACCTGATCTCCCTGCTGCACTCCTTCGCCGAGATCCGCAGGGCCGAACCGAGGACCCGGCTGCGGATCGTCGGTGCCCCGGCCGAGGGCCCGGACGGTGCGACCTATCTGGCCCACTGCAGGGCACTGGCCGCGCAGCTCTTCCCCGACGAGGCGGAGGGCGTGCACGCGGTCGGCGACAACCCGGTGTCCTTCGAGGAGATCGGCGGCCCGGAGATCCCGAGCCTCGCGGAGGCCTACGCCGGCGGCGCCCTGGTCGTCCTGTCCAGCGTGGTCGAGGGCTTCCCGATCAGTCTCGTCGAGGCCATGTTCTGCGGCCGCGCCACCGTGTCCACGGACGTGGGAGCGGTCGTCGAGGTCATCGGCGGTACGGGGCTGGTGGTTCCGCCGCGCAATCCGCGGGCCCTCGCGGAGGCGTGCGTGGCACTGCTGCGCGACCCCGAGCGGCGTGAGCGTCTGGGCGCCGCCGCCCGCGCACGCGCCCTGGAACTCTTCACCGTCGAGCAGAACATCACGGCATTTCGCGGCATTTACCTGGAGATCGTCTCGCACTCCCCGGTGCGTCGGGTGATCGTGGACGACGAGGGAGAACCATTGCCCTTCGGAGTCCCCGCCGAGGCCCATGTGCCCGGTCGCTGGACCGAGGCCCGCCGCATGACCGCGGGCCGACCGCGCTGGGCGGCGGGAGCACCCGTCCGGGCCACCGCGCCCAGCCCCCAGCCGCAGCCGCAGCCGCACTCGCAGCCCCAGCCGCAGTCGCAGCCTCAGCCCGTGCCAGTGCCCGAGCCCCTGTCCGAGGCCCTGTCCGAGCCGGTGCCCGTTTCCGTGGGGGAGGGCGCGTGACGATCGACAGCGGGGGACCGGCCGCCCCGAACGGCCTCGACCACCGGGGCGAACGCCCCCGGCCCACGACACCGGCGAGCCCCGTCACCTGCGACGAGCGCCCGGCACACGACACCCGTTCGCTCCGCGACGGTGGCACGGCACGCGACGGTGACACGGCACCTCACTCCGACACGGCACTTGACGGTGACGTGGCACGCGACGGTGACGTGGCACGCGACGGTGACGTGGCACGCGACGGCGGTGCGGGGCGTGACGGTGATGTGGGGCACGACGCCGACGCGGCGCGTGACGGCGTCCACGGTGCGTACAGGTCCGTCGGGCGCCGGGGCGCGGTGGACCCCGTGAAAGCGCTGATGCACCGCCACCGCGAGCTCTGCGAGCGGGCGGTGGACCCGCTGGAGATCGCGGCGGGTCTGGAGGCGCAGGGCGTGACCGACCGCGCCGCCGCGCGCTTCCGGCACCGGGACGTCTTCTCGCTCGCCGAGGAGATGTACGCCCGCGCGGCGCGCCAGGAGGAGTCCGTGTCCCGCGCCGAGACTCCCGGCCCTACCCGTGCACGCGCCTACTGGGCGGCACTCGCACTGGTGCCGGGCGCCCTCGGCGCGGCCGTCGTGGCCGGGCTACGGCTCACCGACGGGCAGCCGCGTCTCGCCGTCGCCGCGTTCGGCGCCCTGGCCATGACCGCGGGCCTGTACGCCGCCCTCCGCCGAGGTCCGCTGAGCACGGGGCACCGCACGACGAACGCGGCCCGCGCGTGGACCTGCTGGCTCGTCGCGTACGCCCTCGCCGGCGACGGACTGCTGAGCGCCGGCCGGGACGGCGGCCCCGACGGCCCCTGGACCCTGGCCACCGCACCCGTGCTGGCCCTCTCCCTCGCCTGCGCCCCGGCGGCCTGGTGCACCCACCTCTTCCTCGCCCGCGCCCGACGCCGACTCAACGCGAGCCGCGGTCTACGGGAGTTCGCCGCCTCCGTACGCCCCCTGCTCACCGGCGCGTTCGGGCTGTTCCTCTGCGCGCTGGGCGGGCTGCTCGCCCTGTGCGGGACGGCACTGAACGAGTCGCCCGCCTACGCCGGAGCCGGTGCGCTCGGCGCACTGCTCCTGCCCGCGCGGCTGCTGACGGCACGCGGCCTCACCCACGCCCCGGCCCGCGCGCTCGCCGGTGCGGGCGCGGCGGAGGCCACCGCCCTCGCCACCGTGTTCGCCGCGCGACTGCCCGGCTGCTCGTTCCTGGCCACCCCCGTCGACAGCCTGGTCGCGGCGGCGGGAGCAGGAGCCGTACCGGCCCTGGCCTGCGGGACGGGCGCCCTCGTCCTCCTCGTCCAGGCGGCCCGCACCCTCACCCGGGCCTCGGCCCATGCCCTGCCCTGCGAGGCCGCATGAGCCGCGATCCGCGCCCCGGCGCAGTACGCCCGCGGCCCCGGCGGACCGAGGCCCCCCGAAACCGGCCCACGACGCCCACACCGCCGTGAGCCCTCCCCGGAGTCCGGCGACGTCCTGGATCCGGGCCCCCATCTCCCGCGGGGCCGACACCGCGGGCCCTCACCACGACTACGGCACCACCTCGAAGGAGACAGTCAGATGATCACCTCCCGAACCGGAGAATCCGCCCCGGGAGCCGCCCGATGAGGGTCCTGTTGATCGGAGCCAACGGCTACCTCGGCCGTTTCGTCGCCGACCGGCTGCTCGCCGACCCGGCCGTGCAGCTCACCGCGCTCGGCCGGGGAGACGACGCCGACGTGCGGTTCGACCTCGCCTCGGGCAGCCCCGGAGCCCTCACCCGCTTCCTGGACGCGGTGCACCCCGGAGTCGTCATCAACTGCGCCGGCGCCACCCGCGGCGGCGCCCGCGACCTGACCCGGCACAACACCGTCGCCGTCGCCACCGTCTGCGAAGCCCTGCGCCGCAGCGGCTGCGGGGCCCGGCTCGTCCAGATCGGCTGCGGCGCCGAGTACGGGCCCAGCCAGCCCGGCTCCTCCACCGCGGAGGACGCCGTCCCGCGCCCGGGTGGCCCGTACGGCGTCAGCAAGCTCGCCGCGACCGAACTCGTCCTCGGCTCCGGCCTGGACGCCGTCGTGCTCCGGGTCTTCTCGCCCGCCGGCCCGGGCACGCCCGCCGGATCGCCGCTCGGCCGGCTCGCCGAAGCCCTGCGCCGTGCCATGCAGGCCAGCGACGGCGAACTGAAGCTCGGCGGCCTCGGCGTGCAACGCGACTTCATCGACGTCCGCGATGTCGCCCGCGCGGTCCACGCCGCCTCCCTGTCCGCCGCACAGGGCGTGATCAACATCGGCTCGGGCCGTGCCGTCCGCCTCCGCGACGCCGCCGCCGTCCTCGCGCGCGTGGCCGGCTACAGCGGCACCCTGCACGAACTCGACGGCCCGCCCGGCCCGTCCATGCGGCCGTCCATCGGCCACCCCCGCCCTGACCCCGACCACCTGGCCCCGGTCGCGTACCCCTACCCGGACGGCTGCGGCAGCTGGCAGCAGGCCGATGTGCGCACCGCTCGCGACCGCCTCGGCTGGCGGCCCCGGATCAACCTCGAGGAATCTCTCGCCGACATCTGGATGGAGGCGGCATGTCGTATCTGACCAGCACCGCGACCGGCAGCGCGAGCACCGACTTAGGACTCGGCTTCGGTGTCCCCGGCTATGCGCACCCCCTCGTCGCTCCCGTGGAATGGGACGAACTCACCCGCCCCGGCACCCCCTTGCACTGGGTCGTCCTGAACGTGGACAACGGTCCCGGCGAACGACCCGACCCGCGCTGCCTGGAGGCCACCGGACGGCTGCGCAACGCGGGCGTCCGGGTGCTGGGACTCCTCGACGCCGCCCATGGCGTCCGCCCCTTCGGCGAAACGATCGCCGACGCGCGCCGCCATCTCGACTGGTACCAGGCCGACGGATTCATCCTCGACCGCTGTCCCACCGAACGCGCCGCGCTCCCTGAGATCCGCCGCACGGTCGGCGCGCTCCGCGCCCTGCGCGACGGCGCCCACATCGTGCTGGGCCACGGCACCCACCCGCACCCGGGATACGCCGAGAACGCCGACCAACTGGTGACCTTCTCGGGCCCCTGGACCGAGTACCGCTGGTCGCAGGTCGCCGAGTGGACCGCCGACTATCCCCCCGAGCGCTTCTGCCACTTCGTGCACGGTATGCCGCGCGGCCACCTGGACGAGGCACTGCGCATCGCCCGCTGGCAGGGCGCCTCGACGATCTACTTCACCGACCGCTCCGATCACGGCGGGCGGACCGACCCCTGGGAGACGATGCCCGGCTACTGGGACGAGATCGTCTCGCGGATCGGAACGGGTGTCTCGGAATGAAGAAGGGCGTGGCAGTGTTACGGGGAGAACAACTGTAGTGATTGACCGACCAACGGAGTCCCCGTGTCGCTGCCACCCCTGGTCGAGCCAGCCTCTGAGCTCACCGTAGACGAGGTCCGCAGGTACTCCCGCCACCTGATCATCCCCGATGTGGGTATGGACGGGCAGAAGCGGCTGAAGAACGCCAAGGTGCTGTGTGTGGGCGCCGGCGGCCTCGGATCGCCGGCACTGATGTACCTGGCCGCGGCGGGCGTCGGCACGCTCGGCATCGTGGAGTTCGACGAGGTCGACGAGTCGAACCTGCAGCGCCAGATCATCCACAGCCAGGCGGACATCGGCCGCTCGAAGGCCGAGTCCGCGCGCGATTCCGTGCTGGGCATCAACCCGTACGTGAACGTGGTCCTTCACGAAGTGCGGCTTGAGGCCGAGAACGTGATGGAGATCTTCAGCCAGTACGACCTGATCGTCGACGGCACGGACAACTTCGCGACCCGCTACCTGGTCAACGACGCGTGCGTGCTGCTCAACAAGCCGTACGTGTGGGGTTCGATCTACCGCTTCGACGGACAGGCCTCGGTCTTCTGGTCCGAGCACGGCCCCTGCTACCGCTGCCTCTACCCGGAGCCCCCGCCGCCCGGCATGGTCCCCTCCTGCGCCGAGGGCGGTGTCCTCGGCGTGCTGTGCGCGTCCATCGGCTCCATCCAGGTCAACGAGGCGATCAAGCTCCTCGCGGGCATCGGCGAGCCGCTGGTCGGCCGCCTGATGATCTACGACGCCCTGGAGATGCAGTACCGCCAGGTCAAGGTCCGCAAGGACCCGGACTGCGCGGTCTGCAGCGACCACCCCACCGTCACCGAACTCATCGACTACGAGGCCTTCTGCGGCGTCGTGTCCGAGGAGGCGCAGGAGGCGGCGGCCGGCTCGACGATCACTCCCAAGCAGCTCAAGGAGTGGATCGACGACGGCGAGAACATCGAGATCATCGACGTCCGCGAGATCAACGAGTACGAGATCGTCTCGATCCCCGGCGCCAAGCTGATCCCGAAGAACGAGTTCCTCATGGGCACCGCCCTGGAGACCCTGCCGCAGGACAAGAAGATCGTCCTGCACTGCAAGACGGGTGTCCGCAGTGCGGAGGTCCTGGCGGTCCTGAAGTCCGCCGGTTTCTCCGACGCGGTGCACGTAGGCGGCGGTGTGATCGGCTGGGTCCACCAGATCGAGCCCGACAAGCCGGTGTACTGACCGGCGGCTCGGCCTGCTCTTTCGACGGCGGGGGTCTCGCGGACGCGGTGTTCGCGAGACCCCCGCCGTCGTCATGAGCAGACCTTGCCGTCCCTCGGCACCGTCCCGTCCATCAGGTAGCTGTTCACGGTCGAGTCGACGCAGTCGCTCCCACTCCCGTAGGCGCCATGGCCCTCGCCCTTCCAGGTGAGCTCGACACCCACGCCCTTGCCGAGCTCGTCCGCCATCCTGCGGGCGCCCTCGTAGGGTGTCGCCGGGTCCCCGGTGTTGCCGACGACCAGGACGGGTGCGGCTCCCGGCGCACTGACCTCGGGGGTGTCGTACTGACCGGCCACCGGCCAGTCGTGGCACCAGCCCGCCGTGTCCCAGCCCATGAAGTCCCCGAAGACGGGTGAGATCTTCTCGAACTCGGGCAGCCGCCTCCGGGTCTCCTCGGGAGTCGGGCGCTGCTTGTCGTCCAAGCACGATATGACCCGTTGGGAATGCGTCGTCGTGCCGTAGTGCCCCGAGGCGTCCCGATCGTTGTAACCGTCGGCGAGCGCCAGCAGGGCCGAACCGTCCCCGCCCTCGGCGTCCTTCAGCGCTTCGGTGAGGCGCGGCCAGCCCTCCTTGCTGTAGAGCGGCAGCACGATGCCGGTCAGAGCCAGGGTCTGGCTGAGCTCGCGCCCGCCGGTGGTGCGCAGGGGCTTGGCGTCGATCCGCTTCAGCAGGTCCGCGATCTTCCGGGAGCCCTGCGCGGGGTCCTGGCCGGTGGACTTGAGGTAGTCGTTCAGGGCGCGCTGGAAGCCCAGCGTCTGGTTCTTGGCGTGGCCCACGGTGTCCGCGCTCGGGTCGACGACCGCGTCGAGCACCAGACGTCCCACGTTCTTCGGGAACAAGTGGGCGTACACGCCGCCCAGTTCGGTGCCGTACGAGATGCCGAAGTAGTGCATCCGGCGGTCGCCGAGGACCTGGCGCATCAGGTCCATGTCGCGGGCCGTGTCGGTCGTCGAGACATGGGACATCAGCTTCCCGGCGGCCTTCGCGCAGCCCTTGCCGAAGTCCGCCGCGTCCTTGAAGTACGCCGCTTCCTCTGCCGCGTCGTCCGGTGTGGCGTCCACCGACTCGGAGGCCTGGATCGCCTTGTCCCCGCGGCACCGCACGCCTTCGCTGGCGGCGACTCCCCGCGGGTCCCAGCTCACCAGGTCGTAGCGGTCGTGGAGTGTGCCGACCACGCTCTCGTAGGCCGGCATGGTGGAGACGCCCGAGCCGCCGGGGCCGCCGAAGTTGAACAGGAGCGAGCCGATGCGCTTGTCCCGGGTGCCGGTCGCCTTCGAGCGGATGAGCGCCAGACCGATCGTCCCGCCGCCCGGCTTCGCGTAGTCCAGCGGCACCTTGAGCGTCGCGCACTGCCAGCCGCTCCCGGGCGCGGGGGAGTTTGAAGTGCCTTTGCAGCGGCCCCAGTCGAGCCTCTGCGAGGTGAGCGAGGCGGGCAGGCCGGGCGACCCGCCGGAAGCCTTCGCCGCGGACGGCGGATCGTCGCCGTTCTTCCCCTCGCCCTGGGTGCCGCCGGACGAGCCCCCGCCGCAGCCGGCCACCAGCAACGCGGCGGCAACCGCGGCCGTCCATCGTGCGAACCGTGTCATGAGCGTCCCCCCTCGCCGTGGTCCGCCCGAAGTCGCGGATCACCTGCACGCCATAGTAGGCGCCGGCCGCGGACTGCCGTCGAGGCCTGTGGATAACGCTCTGACCTGCGATTTTCTAGGAACAGACGGTGTCGGCCGAAGGCACGGTGCCCTGCAGCAGATAGCGGTTCACCGCGCCCTGCACGCACTTGTTCTTGCTGTCGTACGCCCCGTGTCCCTGGCCCTTGTACGTCAGCTCGACTCCGACGCCCTTGCCGAGCGCGTTCACCATCGCCCGAGCGCCCTCGTACGGCGTGGCCGGGTCGCCGGTGTTGCCGACCACGAGGATCGGTGCCGCTCCGGGGGCGCTGACGTCCGGATGCTCCGCGGCTCCCGGCACGGCCCAGTCGGTGCAGCTGACCATGCCCCAGGCCAGATAGTCGCCGAACAACGGGGAGGCGGCCCGGAACTCCGGAACCTTCGACTGCACGAAGTCGGCGGTGTAACGCGGCTTGTCGTCGGCGCAGTTGATGGAGATGTTCGCCGCGGTGATGTTGCTGTACTGGCCGTTCTCGCTGCGCCCGTTCAGCGAGTCCGACAGCAGCATCAGCACCTTGCCGTCGCCGTCGTACGCCTGCTGGAGTCCCTCCGTCAGGTACTCCCAGAAGTCCTTCGAGTACAGCGACTGGGCGATGCCGCCGGTCGCGGCGGTCTGGGTGAGCAGGCGGGGGAAGGCGCCGGGGATCGGCTTGCTCTCCAGGTCCTTGAGCAGCTTGGCGATGCGGTCCTTGACGTCCTGCGGGGTGTCACCGATCGGGCAGTCCTCGACCTTCGAGGTGCAGTCCTCGGCGAAGTTGTCCAGTGCGAGCTGGAAACCCTTGGCCTGTCCGAGAGAGCTCTGCTCCAGGTTCTGAGTCGGGTCGACGACCCCGTCGAAGACGGCGCGGCCCACGTTCTTGGGGAACAAGTGGGCGTACACGCCGCCCAGTTCGGTGCCGTACGAGATGCCGAAGTAGTGCAGCTTCGCGTCGCCGAGGACGTGGCGCATCAGGTCCATGTCGCGAGCGGCGTCCGTCGTGCGCACATGGGGGAGGACCGTGCCGGAGTTCTTGTCGCAGGCCGCGTTGAACGTCCTGGTGTTCCGCAGCAGCTCCTGCTGTTCGGCGGTGTCGTCCGGAATGGCGTCCTGTTGGAAGAACTTGTCGAGCTGCTGGTCGCTCTCGCACTCGACGCCCGCGCTGCGGCCCACTCCGCGCGGGTCGAAGCTCACCAGGTCGTATCGCGTGCGCAGGGCCGCGTAGTCCTGTCCGAACGCGGGCAGGGTGGAGACGCCCGAGCCGCCGGGGCCGCCGAAGTTGAAGACGAGCGAGCCGATGCGCTTGTCCGGGGCGCCGCTCGCCTTCGCCCGGATCAGCGCGAGCCCGATCGTGTCCCCCTTGGGCTCGGACCAGTCGAGGGGCACCTTCAAGGTGGCGCACTCCCACTCCGCGCCGCCCGGCAGGGGCGAGGGGGCGCTGCCGCCGCCTTCGGCCTCGGACGGTGCCGGGCACGCCTTCCAGTTCAGCTTCTGCGCCGTCAGGTCCTGGTCCTTGGAGTCGGTGCTGCAGCCGGACACCCATGAGGTCAGCAGGACGGCGGTGACGGCCAGGACGGCGGCGCGCGGCTGCGGCGGGTTCGGCATGCTCCCCATCCTGCGGGCGGGCGGGGTGGGGCGCTCGGGGCGCGAGCCGTGTGGGTGAGGGCGCATCGCGCGGCCGCATCCCAGGGGCGCGGGGCAGGTCCGGGGCCGTCCTCACGCGCGTGGGCCGAGGTGCGTACGGGACGGTCCCCGCGCGGACCCTAGAGCGCGCCCTTGCGCGTCAGATGGTTGAAGAACAGCCAGCCCGGCAGCACCGGAATCCACAGGGTCAGCAGTCGGTACAGCAGCACCGCGGGCGCCGCGACCTCCTTGGGGAGACCGATGGCGATCAGACCGACGGTGAGGGTCGCCTCGACCGCGCCGACACCACCCGGGGTCGGCGCCGCCGAACCCAGCGCGTTGCCGGCGAGGAAGACGACGGCGACGCTGGCCAGGCTGAGCGAGGTCGTCTCCTCGTGGCCGAACGCGCGGATCGACGCGTCCAGGCACATCACGAAGCAGGCCGTCAGGAGCAGCATGCCGCCGATGCCGGTGACGAGCTTCTGCGGCCGCTGCAGCACGTCGAGCATGCGCGGTACGACGCCCGCGAACAGCGACCGCACGCGCGTGGAGACGAACTTGCGCAGCAGCGGAACCGAGGTCACGACCAGGATGAGGACGGCGACCGTCAGCAGACCCGCGATGACCGTGCGGGACGGCGACAGGGACGGTGTCTTCTCCGTACCCGTCAGATAGCCGAAGGACAGCAGCATCAGGATGTGGCAGCCGAGTCCGAAGAGCTGCGACGCGCCGACGCTCGCCACCGCGAGTCCGGGCCGCACCCCGGCCCGCTGCAGGAAGCGTGTGTTGAGGGCGACACCGCCGACCGCGGCGGGCGCCACGATCTTCACGAACGAGCCGGCGACCTGCGCCGCCGCGGTCCGCAAGAACGGCACCCGCTCGGGCACGAAGCCGAGCAGGCTCATCGCCGCCGCGAAGTAGCTCAGGGCGGAGAACAGCGCGGCCGCCGCGACCCAGCCCCACTCGGCGTTGTCGAACAGGGTTCCGAACTGGATGTGGGTGAGCTGCGTCAGCAGGAAGTACGCGCCGATGGCTCCGGCGAAGACGCTGATCACCGTGCGGGGCTTGACCCGCTCCAGGCGGGCCGGTTCGACGGGCGCCTGGGGCCGGATCAGCAGTACCTGATGGCGGATCTGGGTGAGCAGATCCTCCTCGCGCGCCTCGTCCAGGGCCTCGTCGATCGCCCGCTTCTCGGCACGCTGCTCGGCACGTACGGCCTTCTTGCCCGGCTTCTCCGGTGCGGCGAGGACCGCTTCCGGCGCTTCCCCGGCCGCCGCCTCGGCGCGGGCGAGCCTGGCCAGCCGTGAGGCCTCCAGCACCGCCTCACGTTCGCGCTGCGAGCGCTCCCGGGCAAGTCTTCGCAGCGTCGCGCGCGTGGAGCGCGTCAACGCGATCGGCTGGAGCATGGGCAGGCAGTCCGCGACCGCGTCCGGACCGAGGACGCCGACCGCCGACGCCACCGCGCGCTCGGCGCCCACACGCAGCCCGAGGGTGGTCACCAGTTGTGCGACGTCCATGCGCAGCAGCAGATCGCCCGCCGCGATCTCGCCGCCGCGCAGATCGGTCAGGATCACCGTGCCGGAACGATCCACCAGAATCGCGTCGCCCGCGAGCCGGCGGTGCGCGATGCGCCGGGACTGCAACGCCTGCACCTGGTGCCAGGTGTCGCGCAGCAGATCGTCCGTGATCAGCTCATCGGGCAGTGAGTCGAGCGTGTGACCTCCGGTGTGCTCGTAGACGAGCATCACGGCGTCGGGGCCCAGCTCGGAGGTCGCGATCAGCTTGGGCGCGTTGGCACCGGCCGCGATGGCCGCGTACGCCAGGAGGGCTTCCTGCTCCAGGGCCTGGCGCAGTGACTGGAGGCTGCGGCGCGTGGTGATGCCGCGCAGCGTCAGCCGGCGCCAGACACGGTAGAAGAACCCCTGGGCCTGCTGCTCGCGGTCGACGACCGTGACGTCCAGCGGCGGGCCGTCCTCCAGTGTGACGAAGTAGCGCCGGCCGCGGTCGCCGCTCTCCGCGGTCTCCGGCATCTCCTCGCGGGCGGCGCTGACCGGGTGGAAGCCGACGTGCCGAAGGCCCGCCATCAGGGTCCGCCCGGTGGGCCGCACGTTCGGTGAGCCGACGGCGTACAGCGTTCCGTAGGCGACGGTCCAGCCGATCAGCACCGTGAGGATGATCGAGAACGGGGTCGTGTAGCCGGTCACCAGCATGGAGAAGGCGTCGAGGAGCAGCACGACCCACAGCACCCCGCGCCAGCGCGGTCTGCGGGACATGCCGACGGCCGTCATATAGGCGATGACCGGTGCGAGGTAGCCGTGCACCGGGTCGGTGAGGGCGTGGATGTCACCCGGTGAGGGCTGGGTGAGCGCCTCCTGGATGGAACCCGGGGCGCCCTTCGCGACCCAGAGGTCCGTGGCGAGTGTCACTCCGTGCGCGAGGACGGCGGCGAGAACGCCGTCGGCGATCCGCAGTCCGTCCCGCTTGATCAGTCGCTCGACGGCGAAAGCGACCGGCACCAGGAGGATCGCGATGCTCGATGCCAGACCCGCGATCCTGATCAGCAGATCGGGCGCCTGTCCGGTGCCCTTGTTGATGTCCTGTTCGAGGCCCGAGGTGGTGCCGTGCGCGAACGCGGCGATGGCGAGCAGCACCACGATCGCGAGAACGCCGACCAGGAGCCGCATCAGGTCGGAGGGGCGGTGCACGCGCGCGGGGAGCAGTGGTTCGTCGCCTTCGACCTCTTCGGCGTGGGCCTCGTCGGCGCAGTCCACGTCCGGCTCGGCCTGCGGCTTCTCCTCGTCGGCGGTCCGGGGCGAAGGCTCGCGGACGCTCGGAGAGGAACCCTCGGCGTCGCCGGAGCCCGTCCCGGCCGCCACGGCGGAGGAAGCGTCCGTCCCGCCGTCCGTGTCCTTGTCGTCGACGCCGCCGATGTCAGGGCGTGACGAAGCGGCGGAGGTGCCCTCCGCGTCTTCGGGGTGCACGCCCTGCTGCCTCATGGTCTCTTCTTGATCTCGTATCACCAGTCACCGCCCGCACGATGGTGGCATGCCCGACCGACACACGGGGGCATCAGGGTGCAAATGCGGGGCGTGCAATCTGTCTCAAGCGTCACTCCGTGGCGAGGAATGTGCACAGTCGCCGCGGGCTCACGTTGTCGGTGGGGTGGGGCAGGATGGGGCGGATGAGCGAGGAGAACCGTCCGGCGGACGCCCTGCCGGAGTACGCGGAGCGGGTCCTCGACGTCGCCGAGCTGATCCCGCCCGGCCGCGTCATGACCTACGGAGACATCGCCGAATGGCTGGAAGAGGGCGGCCCGCGCCAGGTCGGCCGGGTGCTGGCCCTCTATGGAAGCGCGGTTCCGTGGTGGCGGGTCGTACGCGCCGACGGCGCGCTGCTCCCCGGCCACGAACTGGACGCGCTGGCGCACTACCGCGCCGAGGGAACGCCGCTGAGGGAGGCGAGCAGGGCCTCCGAGGGACATCTTCCACGCGTCGACATGGGACGGGCCCGATGGGACGGCGGCGAACGCGCGGAAGGTCACACCTGACAGCTTCCGGCATCCACGGTGCGGAGGGGGAAACTGAGGCCCGTACGAGGGAAACGAGGCACATCCGTGACATGCCGTACGTTCGTGAGGCACGGGGCGCACGTGACGTGAGGGAAGAATCGGAAGCCCTCCTTCCGCGAGTCGCGCCGGCGTAGCGTCGTCGGCACGCGTCCCGCTCACCCCGCGGTCACCGCCCTCCACGCGCGGCAGCCCGCCCACCAGTACGACCACCAGGACCGGCGAACCACGTGAGCTCCACTTCTTCCACCAGGCGCCTGACGCACCCATCGGTGCGCCAGGGGGGCCGCGGTGCGTACCGGCTGGTGCGCACGTCGCCGGCCCGGGTGGATCCCCCTCGTCTTGACGCAGGACAGCGCGCGGTGGTTGACCACCGGAGCGGTCCCCTGCTCGTGCTCGCGGGTCCCGGCACGGGCAAGACGACCACGCTCGTCGAATCCGTGGCCGCCCGGATCGAACGGGGCGGCGACCCGGAACGCATCCTGGTGCTCACGTTCAGCCGCAAGGCGGCCGTCGAGCTGCGGGACCGTATGGCGCTGCGCATAGGGGCCGCCCGTGCGCCCCGGGCCACCACGTTCCACTCCTTCTGCTACGCACTGATCCGCGCCCACCAGGACAGTGACCTGTTCGTGGAGCCGCTGCGCCTGCTGTCCGGCCCCGAGCAGGACGTCGCCGTGCGCGAGCTGCTCGCGGGCCAGCCCGACCTGGAGCGGCTCGGCCTCGCCCATGTGCGCTGGCCCGACGAGCTGCGCGCCTGCCTGACCACCCGCGGCTTCGCCGACGAGGTCCGCGCGGTGCTCGCCCGCAGCCGGGAGCTCGGGCTCGGCCCCGACGCCCTGGAGGCCTTCGCCCGGCGCATCGGCCGCCCGGACTGGGGCGCGGCGGCCGCCTTCCTCGCCGAATACCTCGACGTGCTCGACATGCAGGGAGTCCTCGACTACGCGGAACTGGTGCACCGCGCGGTGCTCCTCGCCCGGCGGCCCGAGGTCGCCGGGCGGCTCGCCGCCCAGTACGACGCCGTCTACGTGGACGAGTACCAGGACACAGACCCCGCTCAGGTGCGGCTGCTGCGCGGCCTCTCCGGAGGCGGCCGCACCCTTGTCGCCTTCGGTGACCCCGACCAGTCGATCTACGCATTCCGCGGCGCCGACGTGAACGGCATCCTGGACTTCCCCGACACCTTCCCGCGCGTGGACGGCCGGCCGGCTCCGGTCGAGGTCCTCGGCACGTCCCGCCGCTCGGGTGCCAGGCTGCTCGAAGCCACCCGTCTGCTCACCCTGCGCATGCCGCTGACCCGTCTGCCGGCGCAGAAGGTCCGCGCCCACCGCGAGCTGTCCCCGGTACGGGGAGGGGGCCAGGTCGAGGTCTACACGTACCCGACGTCCGGCACGGAGCTCGACAACATCGCGGACATCCTGCGCCGTGCCCATCTGGAGGACGGTGTTCCGTGGGGGGAGATGGCCGTCCTGGTGCGCGCCGGTTCCCGGACGATCCCCACGATCCGGCGGGCGCTCACCTCGGCGGGCGTGCCCCTCGACATCGACGGCGACGATCTGCCCCTGCGGCACGAACCCGCGGTCGCGCCCCTGCTGACGGCGTTGCGGGCGGTGGCCCGGGCCGAGTCGGGTCCGGAGGGGGCGTCCGGCGAGGACGCCGCCGCGCGGACGGGCTCCGACCACCCCGCGGACGCCGGTGCGCGTGCCGACGCCGACGGGTCCGCCGAGGTCGGTGCGGGTGCCGCCTCCGACGGGTCCGCCGACGCCAATGGGGGTACCGGCTCCGATCGGCTTGTCGATGTCGATGTCGATGCCGATACGGATGCCGATACGGGTGCGGGTGCGGACGCCGGCGGGCGTGGTGACACCGACCCGGGCAGTGACACCGATCTCCCTCAGGACACCGCGGACGTCCGCGTCGCGTCCTGGCTCGACACCGAGACCGCCCTCACGCTCCTCGCCTCGCCGCTCGCGAGCATGGACGCCGCCGACCTGCGGCGCCTGGGGCGGGCGCTGCGGGAGGAGGAGCGCGCCGGGGGAAACCTCGTACCGCCGCCGTCCGACGTCCTGCTCGCCCGCGCGCTGGCCGAGCCGGAGCGGCTCGTCGCGCACGATCCGGCGTACGCCCGAGGGGCCCAGCGCCTCGGCGCGCTGCTGCGTACGGCGCGTGAGCGCCTCGCGGGCGGCGGGACGGCCGAGGAGGCCCTCTGGGACCTGTGGGACGGCACTCCGTGGCCGCAGCGCCTGGAGCGGTCCGCCCGGCGCGGCGGCGCGGCCGGACGCAACGCCGACCGGGACCTCGACGCCGTGTGCGCGCTGTTCGCGACCGCCGGCCGCGCCGAGGAGCGCACGGGAGGCCGGGGCGCCCTGAACTTCCTGGAGGAGATCGACGCCGAGGACATCGCGGCCGACACACTCACCCGAAGGGCCGTCCGCCCCGACGCCGTACGCCTGATGACCGCGCACCGTTCCAAGGGCCTGGAGTGGCGCCTCGTCGTCGTCGCGGGCGTCCAGGAGGGCCTGTGGCCGGATCTGCGCCGGCGCGGCTCCCTGCTGGAGGCCGACCGCATCGGGCGGGACGGACTCGCCGAACCCCTCACACCCGGGGCACTCCTGTCCGAGGAACGCCGGCTGTTCTACGTGGCCGCCACGCGCGCGCGTGAACGCCTCGTCGTGACCGCGGTCAAGGCGCCGGCCGACGACGGCGACCAGCCCTCCCGCTTCCTCACGGAACTCGGTGTCGAACCCAAGGACGTGACCGGCCGTCCGCGCCGCCCGCTGGCCGTCGCCCCGCTGGTCGCCGAGCTGCGCGCCACCACGGTCGACCCGCGTGTCTCGGAAGGCCTCAGGCAGGCCGCGGCCCGCCGCCTCGCCCGGCTCGCCGCGCTCGCCGACGAGGACGGCCGCCCACTGGTCCCCTCCGCGCACCCCTACCGCTGGTGGGGCATGTACGAGCCGACCGAGAGCAAGGTCCCGCTGCGCGACCGCGACCAGCCCGTCGTGCTCTCCGGCAGCGCTCTCGACCAACTCGCCAACACCTGCTCCCTGCAGTGGTTCCTGGGGCGGGAGGTGAAGGCCGACGCGCCCGCGACGGCAGCCCAGGGCTTCGGCAACGTGGTGCACGTCCTCGCCGACGAGGTCGCGTCCGGACGTACCCCCGCGGACCTGGACGTCCTCATGGAGCGCCTCGACTCGGTGTGGAACGCGCTCGCCTTCGACGCGCCCTGGAAGTCCGCCCAGGAGAAGGAACACGCGCGCGTGGCGCTCGAACGCTTCCTGAAGTGGCACGTCATGGACCGCACCGGCCGTACGCCGGTGGCCAGCGAGCACGACTTCGACGTGACCCTCGAAGCGGGCTCCTACGAAGTACGCATCCGCGGCTCCATGGACCGTGTCGAGGCCGACCGCGAGGGCCGCGCCTACGTGGTCGACTTCAAGACCGGCAAGCATGCGCCGACCGCCGCCGAGGTGACCCACCACCCTCAGCTCGCCGTCTACCAGCTCGCCGTCCGTGAAGGCGCGGTCGACGACGTCTTCGACGGTGTACGACCCGAGGCGGGCGGCGCCGAACTCGTCCAGCTCCGCCAGGGCGCCGCCAAGAAGAGCGGCGGCGAGACCCTTCCCAAGGTGCAGGCGCAGGAGCCGCTGGAGGGCGAGTGGGTCGGCGACCTCCTGGCGAACGCCGCCGGCAAGGTCCTCGACGAACGCTTCTCCCCGACGACCGGACAGCATTGCGCGCACTGCTCCTTCCAGGCGTCGTGCAGCGCCCGGCCGGAGGGACAGCAAGTGGTCGAGTGACGTACGGCACCACACGTGCTGACCTGCGGTTCTTTCGCCTCTGACGCCGATGTGGCCACCGTTGTCAGCGGGCGCCGCTAGCCTCTCCGACATGCCCGCCCGTATCACCGACCCCGAGCAGCTCAAGGAGCTCCTCGGGATCCCGTTCACCCCGGAGCAGACGGAGTGCATCACCGCGCCGCCTGCCCCTCAGGTGATCGTGGCCGGAGCCGGTTCGGGCAAGACCACGGTGATGGCGGCTCGCGTGGTGTGGCTGGTCGGCACCGGGCAGGTGGCTCCCGAGCAGGTCCTCGGACTGACGTTCACCAACAAGGCGGCGGGTGAACTCGCCGAACGCGTCCGCAAGGCACTCGTCAAGGCGGGCGTCACCGACCCGGACGTCATCGACCCCGACAACCCGCCGGGCGAGCCGGTCATCTCCACGTACCACGCCTTCGCGGGCCGCCTGCTCACCGACCACGGCCTGCGCATCGGGCTCGAACCGACGTCCCGGCTGCTCGCCGACGCCACCCGCTACCAGCTCGCCGCGCGCGTGCTCCGCGAGGCGCCGGGCCACTATCCGGCCCTGACCCGCTCCTTCCCGGACCTGGTCGGCGACCTCCTGACCCTCGACTCCGAGCTCTCCGAACACCTCGTACGGGCCGAGGACCTGCGTGCCTACGACGCCGAACTGCTGCGCACCCTGGAGAGCGCCGGACTCACCAACGCGGATCTGCGCAAGGTCCCCGAGGCCGCCGCCGCCCGGCGTGAACTCGCCGCGCTGGTGGGGCGCTACCGAGCGGCGAAGCGCGAGCGGGACCTGCTCGACTTCGGCGATCAGATCGCCCTCTCGGCCACCCTGGCCCGCACCCGTCCCGAAGTCGGCGAGATCCTGCGCGACGAGTTCCGGGTCGTCCTGCTGGACGAGTACCAGGACACCTCGGTCGCCCAGCGCGTCCTGCTCGCCGGACTGTTCGGCGGCGGCACGGGACACCCGGTGACCGCGGTCGGCGACCCCTGCCAGGCGATCTACGGCTGGCGCGGCGCCTCCGTGGCCAACCTCGACGACTTCCCCGAGCACTTCGCGCGCCCCGACGGGGGCCCCGCCACCCGCCAGTCGCTCAGCGAGAACCGCCGCAGCGGCGGCCGCCTCCTCGACCTCGCCAACGGCCTCGCGGAGCCGCTGCGCGCCATGCACGCGGGCGTGGAGGCCCTGCGGCCCGCCCCGGGAGCCGAGCGTGACGGCCTGGTGCGCTGCGCGCTGCTGCGCACCCACGCGGAGGAGATCGACTGGCTCGCCGACTCGATCGCCCATCTCGTACGCACCGGGAAGGAACCCGCCGAGATCGCGGTCCTGTGCCGCACCGCCACCGACTTCGCCGAGATCCAGGGCGCGCTCGTCGCCCGCGACATCCCCGTCGAGGTGGTGGGCCTCTCCGGTCTGCTGCACCTGCCCGAGGTGGCCGATCTCGTGGCCGTCTGCGAAGTCCTCCAGGACCCGGGGGCCAACGCCTCCCTCGTCCGGCTGCTCACCGGCCCGCGCTGGCGGATCGGCCCGCGCGATCTCGCCCTCCTCGGCCGTCGCGCCCGTCTGCTCGTGTCCCACGCACGCGTGGGGACCGACGACGATCCGGACCGCCAGCTCGCCGCGGCCGTCGAGGGGGTCGACCCGGCCGAGGTGATATCGCTCGCCGACGCCCTCGACACGTTCCTGGAGACGCCCATCGGGGCCGCGGGGGACGACGACGGGCTGCCCTTCTCCCCGGACGCCCGCGTGCGTTTCGCACGGCTCGCCGCCGAACTGCGCGACCTGCGCCGCTCGCTCGCCGACCCGCTGATGGACGTCCTGCACCGGGTCCTCGCCGTCACCGGCCTGGAGGTCGAGCTCTCCGCGTCCCCGCACGCCCTGGCCGCCCGCCGTCGCGAGACCCTGTCGAACTTCCTGGACATCGCCGCGTCCTTCGCCTCCGGGGACGGCGAGGCGAGCCTGCTGGCCTTCCTCGGCTTCCTGCGCACCGCCGCGCGGTACGAGAAGGGCCTGGACAACGCCTTGCCCGGCGGCGAGAACACCGTCAAGGTGCTCACCGCGCACAAGTCCAAGGGCCTGGAGTGGGACGTGGTCGTCGTCCCCGGTCTCGTCAACGGCACCTTTCCCAGTGGCCAGGGCCGCGAGAAATGGACCGCCCAGGGCAAGGTCCTGCCGCACGGGCTGCGCGGCGACGCCGACACCCTGCCGGACGTCGAGGCCTGGGACGCCAAGGGCATCAAGGCCTTCCACGAGGCCATGAAGGACCACCAGCACACCGAGGAACTGCGCCTCGGCTACGTCACGTTCACGCGCCCCCGTTCGCTCCTGCTCGGCTCGGGACACTGGTGGGGCCCCTCCCAGAAGCGGCCCCGCGGCCCCTCGGACTTCCTGCACGCCCTGTACGACCACTGCGCGGCCGGACACGGCGAGATCGAGGTCTGGGCGGACGAACCGGCGGAGGACGAAGAGAATCCCGCCCTGAGCGAGGCGTCCGCCGACCACGCCTGGCCGCTCCCGCTCGACGACGCGGCCCTCGCCCGGCGACGTGCCGCGGCGGAGACGGTGCTCGCCCACCTGGAGCGGGTCGCGGCCCACGACGGGACCCACCCGGGGTCCGACGGACTCCGTCCCGCGGCCGCCCACGACCCCGCGTCGTCCGACGACCCGGAGTGGCCGCCCCCGCCGGAGGACGACATCCCGCCCTACGACGAGGACGACTTCTCCGAAGGAGGGTTCTCCGAAGACGACCTTCCCGAGGACCACTTCCCGGAAGACCCCTTCCCGGACGGCGACCTCGCGAAGACCGCCCTGCCCGCGGGCGACGACTCCGACGCCGACTGGGACTCCTGGGCGACGGAACGACCGGGGGACCGCCCGGCCGACCACGGGAGCGGCCGCCCCACGGTGCCGCACCAGTCCCAGGGACCGGCCCCGGTACCCGCCGCCCGCCCGCACCCCCAGGAGACCGGGGGCGAGCGCCTCACGCCGGAGGAGGCCCGCACGCTCGCCTCCTGGGACCGTGACCTGGACGCGCTGACCGGGGAGCTCCTGCGCGCCCGCGCGACCGTGACCCACGTACCCCTGCCGGCCTCGCTCACCGCGTCCCAGCTGCTGCGGCTGGCCGCCGACCCGGACGGCTTCGCGCAGGAACTCGCGCGCCCCATGCCGCGCCCCCCGCAGCCCGCCGCGCGGCGGGGCACGCGCTTCCACGCCTGGGTGGAGTCCCGCTTCGAGGAACTGCGGCTGCCCATGCTCGGCCCCGAGGAGCTGCCCGGCGGCGAGGCGGAGATCGCCGACGAACGTGACCTGGAAGCCCTGAAGGACGCCTTCGAACGCACTCCCTACGCGCACCGCACCCCGTACCGCGTCGAGGTGCCCTTCCAGCTCGCGATCGCCGGCCGGGTCGTCCGCGGCCGCATCGACGCCGTCTACAGGACGGACGACGGCGACGGGACGGCGTACGAGATCGTCGACTGGAAGACCGGCCACGGTCGCACCGCCGACCCCCTCCAGCTCGCGCTGTACCGCCTCGGCTGGGCCGAGCGGCAGGGTGTGCCCCTGGAATCCGTCACGGCCGCGTTCCTGTACGTCCGCGACGGCGAGGTCGTACGGCCGGACCGCCTTCCGGACCGTGCCGCGCTGGAGCGGCTGCTCACCGAGGACCCGGCGGACCCTCAGGACGGGGCTCACGGAGAACCACCGGACGAACACGCCTCTGTGGGCGGATAGGCTCAGGAACATGAGCAAGCCCGTTGACAACGCCGTCAGCACCGTCCGTACGTACATCGAGACCCACCGCGCCGCCTTCCTCGACGACCTCGTGGAGTGGCTGCGCATCCCCTCGGTCTCGGCTCAGCCCGAGCACGCCGCGGACGTGGCACGCAGCGCCGACTGGCTCGCCGCCGAACTCCGGAAGACCGGCTTCCCGACCAGCGAGGTCTGGCCGACCGCGGGCGCCCCGGCCGTCTTCGCCGAATGGCGCTCCGAGGACCCCGACGCGCCCACGGTCCTCGTCTACGGGCACCACGACGTGCAGCCCGCCGCCCGCGAGGACGGCTGGGACACCGAGCCCTTCGAGCCGGTGATCCTCGGAAACCGCCTCCACGCGCGCGGAGCCGCCGACGACAAGGGCCAGGTGTTCTTCCACACACTCGGTGTCAGGGCCCACCTCGCCGCCACCGGGCGCACCACCCCGGCCGTCCACCTCAAGCTGTTGATCGAGGGCGAGGAGGAGTCCGGTTCCCCGCACTTCCGCGACCTCGTCGAGGAGCATGCCGAGCGGCTCGCCGCCGATGCCGTGATCGTCTCCGACACCGGCATGTGGTCCGAGGACACCCCCACGGTCTGCACGGGCATGCGGGGTCTCGCCGAGTGCGAGATCGAGCTGTACGGGCCCGAGCAGGACATCCACTCCGGATCGTTCGGCGGCGCCGTGCCCAATCCCGCCACGGCGGTCGCCCGGCTGGTGGCGGCCCTGCACGACGAGCACGCACGCGTGGCCGTACCCGGCTTCTACGAAGGCATCACAGAACTCACCGACCGCGAGCGCGAACTCTTCGCCGAGCTGCCCTTCGACGAGGAGCGGTGGCTGCGCACGGCCAGGTCGACGGCCACCCACGGAGAGGCAGGGCACACCACCCTGGAGCGCGTCTGGGCCCGCCCGACCGCCGAGGTCAACGGCATCGGCGGCGGCTACCAGGGCGCCGGCAGCAAGACGATCATCCCGTCCTCGGCCCTGGTGAAGCTCTCCTTCCGACTGGTCGCCGGGCAGGACCCGGACCACATCGAGAAGGTCGTACGCGCCTGGGCGGCCGAGCAGGTGCCCGACGGCATCCGGCACGAGATCACGTTCGGCGCGGCCACCCGCCCGTGTCTGACGCCACTGGACCACCCCGCCCTGCAGTCCGTCGTCCGCGCCATGGGCCGCGCCTTCGAGCAGCCGATCCGCTTCACTCGCGAGGGTGGCTCGGGACCGGCGGCCGACCTCCAGGACGTCCTCGGCGTCCCGGTGCTCTTCCTGGGCATCTCCGTTCCCTCCGACGGCTGGCACGCACCCAACGAGAAGGTCGAACTCGACCTCCTCATGAAGGGCGTCGAAACGGCCGCCCACCTGTGGGGCGACCTGGCCGAGAACTGGCGCGAGACACACTGAACAAGCCGATCCGCACTTTCAAGAGCGCACCGCACGCCCGTCCCGCTGAACCGTCCGCCGAAATAACCGTTCCACCGGGGGAGTTGGAAGCACCCGTGACCACCTGGACCGACCACAGCGCCGACCGTCCCATCTCGCTCACCGCCCCGACCGGCATCGACCGGGCCGCCCATCACCGGCTCGACGAGGCCTGGCTCGCGGCGGCCTGGAGCCACCCCACGACCCGTGTCTTCGTGGTCTCCGGCGGTCAGGTGCTCATCGACGAGATGGCCGACGGCACCACCGAACTGCTGATGACGCCCTCCTTCGAGGCCCCGCTCACCGAGGCGCACCGCTATTTCCTGGGCACGGACGACGACGGGGTGAGCTATTTCGCGCTCCAGAAGGACGCGCTTCCCGGCCGTATCGACCAGTCCGCCCGTCCCGCCGGGCTGCGCGAGGCGGGCCTCCTGCTGTCGCCGCGCGACGCCGGCCTGATGGTGCACGCGGTCGCGCTGGAGAACTGGCAGCGGCTGCACCGTTTCTGCTCCCGCTGCGGTGAGCGCACGGTCATCGCGGCCGCCGGTCACATCCGCCGCTGCCCCGCGTGCGGCGCCGAGCACTACCCGCGCACCGACCCGGCCGTGATCATGGCCGTCACGGACGACGAGGACCGCGTCCTGCTCGGCCGCCAGATGCACTGGCCCGAAGGCCGCTTCTCCACGCTCGCGGGCTTCGTCGAGCCCGGCGAGTCCATCGAGCAGTCCGTCCGCCGCGAGGTCTTCGAGGAGGTGGGCGTCACCGTCGGCGAGGTCGAGTACGTCGCCAGCCAGCCCTGGCCGTTCCCCTCCAGCCTCATGCTGGGCTTCAGGGCCCGCGCCACCTCGTCGGAGATCAACGTCGACGGCGAGGAGATCCACGAAGCGCGCTGGTTCTCCCGGGAAGACCTGCGGGCCGCCTTCGAGTCCGGGGAGGTGCTGCCTCCCTACGGAATCTCGATCGCGGCCCGCCTGATCGAACTCTGGTACGGCAAGCCCCTGCCGACGCGGGGGCACCTCACCTGACACCGGCCGGACGCCGCTCCTGTGCCTGAACCGTGAAAGCGGAAGGCCTCGTGAGCGGCGGACCGTCCGGGCGGACAACGGCGGGCACGATCCGCCTCGCCTGCCCCGGCTCAGCCGTGACCATCTCGACGATGTCCCGGCGGCTCCCCGGCAGCGGCTTCACGGATCGCCCCTGGCGCCAGTGCGATGCCAGGGGCGATCCGGCTTCCCCCGCCGCCTGCCCCGGTCCGGATCACTTCCGGGGGTCTTGACGCCTGCCGGAGGGACACGCCGCGCGCCCCGAGGCCGCACGGCAGCCCGAATTCCGCCGGCCTGCTGACGTCGGCCTGTGGGGTTGGCCCGGCACTCATTCCGTGCGCGGCGCCGTGGCCGTGCGGGCCCTGGCCGCCCAGCCCGCCGGAAGCAGCGCGCCCAGCGATCACGATCCCGGCCTGCCCCAGCAGCACCAGCTGCGGAGCCTCACGCACGAGCCGCATCCTGCCGAAGCCGGATCTCCGCGACCGCGTCCAGGCCGTCGCCCTCGCGTACGAGGCGGGGCTGATCTCCCTCGGGGGGCGTTGCCTGGACCGTCGCCGTCGTTCCTGCCCTCCGTGCGGCCGCGCCCGCACACAGCGTCGCCCCCTCCTGTGACCTGGACCGGAGGGGGCGTGGCGTGCGGGAGCGTCAGACCGCGAGAGCCTGCTTCACCTGGGCCAGGCTCGGGTTCGTCATGACGATGTTCTCGCCACCGCCGGAGGGAACCACCAGAACCGTCGGAACCGTCTGGTTCCCGCCGTTGGCCTTCTCGACGAACGCCGCGGACTGCGGGTCCTGCTCGATGTTGATCTCGTTGTACGCGATGCCCTCACGGTCCATCTGGCTCTTGAGCCGACGGCAGTAGCCGCACCACGTGGTGCTGTACATCGTCACAGTGCCCTGCATGTCTCATGCGCTCCTTCACGGCTGGGGATGGTCGTCGCTGCAAGGGGAACGCAGGCCACCCGGCCACCATTCCCGTGGGGGGTATCGAGGGGGCCCGCGTCGACGTGATGCTCGCCTCTCCTCCGCCGCGCCCCAGGTGGGACGGCCGCGACAAGGAAGAGGCGGACCGGGGGCACATGGCCGAGATACGACCACGGCCCACCCGGCGGACGTGACGCTCACCGCATTCGTACGACTGCGGGCGCCTCCCTGTGGACAACCTGCTCATCCGTCCCGCCAGACCTGGCAGCATGGCGGGGTGACAGCAGCAACGCACTCCACCCTCTTCCCGCAGGTTCCGGACACGGCCGACGCGGTGCTCGACGGGCTCGACCCCGAGCAGCGCGAGGTCGCCACCGCCCTGCACGGGCCGGTGTGCGTGCTGGCGGGCGCCGGTACGGGCAAGACCCGGGCGATCACGCACCGCATCGCCTACGGGGTGCGCGCGGGAATCCTCCAGCCCTCCAGCGTGCTCGCGGTCACCTTCACCAACCGCGCCGCGGGCGAGATGCGCGGCCGGCTGCGCCAGCTCGGCGCCGGAGGAGTCCAGGCCCGCACCTTCCACTCCGCCGCGCTGCGCCAGCTCCAGTACTTCTGGCCGAAAGCCGTCGGTGGCAGTCTGCCCCGGCTCGTGGACCGCAAGATCCAGCTCGTCGCGGACGCGGCCGCCGCCTGCCGCATCCGGCTCGACCGAGGAGAGCTGCGGGACGTCACCGGTGAGATCGAGTGGTGCAAGGTCACCCAGACCATCCCCGCCGACTACGCCGCCGCCGCTGCCCTCGCCGGCCGCGAAGCCCCCCGGGACCCGGCCGAGACCGCCAAGATCTACTCGGCGTACGAGGACCTCAAGCGCGACCGCTCGGTGATCGACTTCGAGGACGTCCTGCTGCTGACGGTCGCCATCCTTCAGGACCGGCACGACATCGCCGAACAGGTCCGCTCCCAGTACCAGCACTTCGTGGTCGACGAGTACCAGGACGTCAGCCCGCTCCAGCAGCGGCTTCTGGAGCTGTGGCTCGGGGAGCGGGACAGCCTCTGCGTGGTCGGCGACGCCAGCCAGACGATCTACTCGTTCACCGGTGCAACCCCCGACCACCTCCTCGACTTCCGCACTCGCCATCCCGGAGCCACCGTCGTCAAGCTCGTCCGCGACTACCGCTCCACCCCCCAGGTGGTCCGCCTCGCCAACGGCCTGCTCTCCCAGGCCCGCGGACGGGCCGCCGAGCACCGCCTCGAACTGATCTCCCAGCGGCCCCCGGGCGCCGAGCCCGTCTACGCCGAGTACACGGACGAGCCCGCAGAGGCCGAGGGTGCCGCCCGGCGCATCCGCGACCTCATCGCCTCGGGCGTCCCCGCCGGTGAGATCGCGATCCTGTTCCGTACGAACTCCCAGTCCGAGACCTACGAACAGGCCCTCGCCGACGCCGGAGTGTCCTACCAGCTCCGCGGTGCCGAGCGCTTCTTCGACCGCCCCGAGGTGCGCAAAGCGGGTTCGGCCCTGCGCGCCGCCGCCCGCTTCGGCGGCAACGACTCGCTGCTCGACGATGTCGTCGACCTGCCCTCGCAGGTCCGGGCGGTGCTCTCGGGCGAGGGCTGGACCAGCAAGCCCCCGGCCGGCTCCGGCGCCGTCCGGGAACGCTGGGAGTCGCTGGCCGCCCTGGTGAACCTCGCGCAGGACTTCGCGACCGCCAAGCCCGGCGCGACGCTCGGCGACCTGGTGGCCGAGCTCGACGAACGTGCGAGCGCCCAGCACGCCCCGACCGTCCAGGGCGTCACCCTCGCCTCCTTGCACTCCGCCAAGGGGCTGGAGTGGGACGTCGTCTTCCTGGTCGGTGTGGCCGAGGGCATGATGCCGATCACGTACGCAAAGACCGAGGAGCAGATAGAGGAGGAGCGCCGCCTCCTCTACGTCGGTGTCACCCGCGCCAGAGAGCACCTCTTCGTCTCCTGGGCGCTCGCCCGCTCACCCGGCGGCCGGGCGGGCCGACGCCCCAGCCGGTTCCTGGACGGGCTCCGTCCCGGTTCCACCGTCGCGGCGGGCCGCGGCGGTGGCGGAGCCTCGGGAGGCATCGAGCGCGGCGCCGGAACCCGCGGTGCCACGGCCGCCCGGCGCACGAGCCGGAGCCCGGCGCGCTGCCGGGTCTGCGGCCGCACCCTCACCGACGCCGGTGAGATGAAGCTGATGCGCTGCGACGGCTGCCCCTCCGACATGGACGAGGGTCTGTACGAGCGGCTGCGCGAGTGGCGCGCGGTGCAGGCGCAGCGCACCGGACAGCCCGCGTTCTGCGTCTTCACCGACAAGACGCTGATGGCGATCGCCGAGACCGCGCCGGACGACGAGGGCGAGCTCGCGCGGATCCCAGGGGTCGGCGTGCGCAAACTCAACCGCTTCGGAGCCGAAGTTCTGGCCATCTGCGCAGGTCGAGAGGTTGGGGGAGACGGCGAGGGCGACTGATTGAAACTCGTCGAGAAAATAGTTTGCGCATGCCCCAGCAATCCCCATAGGTTCTTAACCACGGCAGCAGCGGCCTTCTCCAAGGCCCTGGTTCCGTGCTGTACTTAATAACCGTCGGACCGGTTCGCACCGGTCCCCCAAGACGCCGAGAGGAGGCGATTCCAGTGATCAGCATCAACACCAGCTTCATCAACACCGTGAAAATGACCGATCGCTCGGTCGTCGCCTCCACACGCATGCTCGGCGTCTCGAACCTGGGCACCGGTCTGTCCGGCATTCCCGCCGTCCGGCCGGCGTCCTCCGTGTCTCTCGCGGGTCTTCCCGTCAGTGAGCGCAATGAGCGACCGACCCAGGCACTGGAAGCGGCAGTAGTGGCAGAGGCACATGCCTATGCCTTTGCGGCAACCGGTGCCGGATCCCTGAAGCAGACGCAGCAGCACCACACGATGTGGGCCTTCCGTGGGCCTGAACCCTGGAGTGATCCAGCCTGATTCACGATCAGGCCGGCGCCTTCAGGGCCGCGGAACCCCACCCGGGATCCGCGGCCCTTCTGTTTGTCCCCGACCGGGGACGACAGAGCGAAGGGGCCTCGGGACAAGAAAAGAACCCGGTACCAGCCGCCAACCGGCCGACCCCGGCCGGCACGACCAGACGAGGAAGACGAACCGTGCAACTCGAAGCGCACGCCCCGTCCGTACCGCCTTCCGAAACGATCCCCCCGCCCGGCCTCACGGAGGACTCCACCTTGATCCCGCTCACTGCGCTCACCGCGCTCGACGACGCCATCGAGAACCTCGGCGTACCCGTCCCCTGCCGTTCCTACGACCCGGAGGTCTTCTTCGCCGAGTCGCCGGCCGACGTCGAGTACGCCAAGTCTCTCTGCCGTACCTGCCCGCTGATGGAGGCCTGCCTCGCCGGCGCCAAGGAGCGGCGTGAGCCCTGGGGCGTCTGGGGTGGCGAGCTCTTCGTCCAGGGTGTTGTCGTGGCCCGCAAGCGGCCGCGTGGCCGCCCGCGCAAGAACCCGGTTGCGGCATGAACATCCGAGGAACGATCGACCGCCCCCTGACGCACGACCCCAAGAAACAGGCCCCGATGAAGCCGTCCCCGAGCGAGCCCGCAGGCTCCGCGACCCCAGACTTCACCACCACCGGCGCGAACGCCTCGCGTCAGAACAGGACCCGAGAGATGCAACTCATCCCAGAAGCCTTGGCTCGTGCGCATATGCACGAGCGACTGCACCAGGCCGAGCGGGAACGCCGGGCCGTGCGCCTGGCGGCCGCTCGCCGCATGCAGCGCCGGGCCGAGCGCGCTTCCATGCGAGCCCGGCGCGCGCTGGCCATGGCGGTCATGCAGTAATCGACGCGTGTCGTCGTAGCAGCCGTTGCAGTCGCAGCAGTCCCAGGCATTGAATTCGGCGGGGGTCGGTCCGAACGGACCGGCCCCCGCGGTGCGTTGTGCCGCGCGAACCGCCGATCACGGCGATATCGTCGCCCGGGTGACGAGTCTTCCCGAAGACAGTGACAGCACCGGCTCCCCATCGCGGTCCGACGCGGGCGAAGCGCCGAAGATCGTATGCGCCCGCTGCGGTACAGCGGCCGACGGTCCCCGGCCCATGTGGACCTGTTCCGTCGAGGACGGCACCCGCCACTACTTCTGCGACGACTGCGCCCGCGTCAACCTCAGCGCGATCGAGGGCCGTCTCGATTCGGCCTGGTGGTAGACCCGCTCGACCGCGCCCGACCCGCACCCCCTGGGACAACGCCCGAGACACAACTCCGCTGGACAACGGCCGATCCGCAACGGGCCCGACGGCTGCGAGCCCGGGGGCCGCCCCGGCGTCGGCTCACGCCTCGGCGGCCGACACCGCTTCTCCCAACTCCTCGTCCTCCAGCTCCTCCTCCCGGACGAACCCCGGCAGCCACTCCTCCAGTTCGTCGCGCAGACGGACCGTCGCGCCGAGCTGGCACAGCACCCCTATGGTGCTGAGGGTCACACGGTGTATGAGGAGGTACGCGGGCGGCAGATTCAGCTGCCGGCCCAACTGGTGGGCGGGGGAGCGCGGGTCGGCGATGCGGGCGGCCTGGCTGCGCATCCAGCCTCGGGTGAAGGTGAACTCGTCCGCTTCGGCCGGTTCGATGATCGGCAGCAGATAGTCCAGCACCGCGTCGGGTTCGAGGTCTATCGACTCCTTGACGAAGCCTTCCTCGCAGAGCAGTTCGTAGACCGACTCGGCGTCACCGTCGAGGGTCATGCGCAGGGAATCGCCGATCGGCTGAGGCAGGCCGCCGGGAAGCCGGTCCACCGTGCCGAAGTCCAGGACTCCCAGGCGCCAGCCGCTCTTCTCATCCGGCAGAAGACGGAAATTGCCCGGGTGCGGGTCGGCGTGCAGCAGGCCCGTCCGGGCGGGGCCCGAGAAGAGGAAGCGGGCCAGCAACTGGCCGGCACGGTCCCGCTGCTCCTGCGTGCCGCCGGTGATGACCTCCGACAGAGGCACCCCGTCGATCCACTCGGTCACCAGGACCTGCTCGCACTGATGGACCACCGCGGGCACCAGGACGTCCGGGTCGCCCGCGAACTCCTCGGCGTGCGCTGCCTGGGCCTGCGCCTCCAGACCGTAGTCGAGCTCCTCGGCGACCCGGTCGCGCAGCTCCGTGATCAGCGGCTTGATGTCCATGCCGGGGATCAGGGGGCCCAGGAGCCGTGCGAATCGGCCGAGTTGGGTCAGGTCGGACAGCAGGGCCTCACCCGCGCCCGGATACTGCACCTTGACGGCGACTTCACGGCCGTCGTGCCACACCGCCCGGTGCACCTGGCCGATCGAGGCCGCCGCGGACGGCTTGTCCTCGAACTCCACGAACAGCTCCGACCAGTCCGCGCCGAGCCGCTCCTCCAGCACGGAGTGGACCGTGCGCGTCGGCATGGGAGGTGCCGCCTCCTGGAGCTTCGTCAGCGCCGCCCGATACGGACCCGCGACCTCCTCCGGCAGCGCCGACTCGAATACGGACAGTGCCTGTCCGAACTTCATCGCACCGCCTTTCAGCTCGCCCAGGACCCGGAAGAGCTGCTCGGCCGTGCGCTGCTGGAGCTCGCGGCCCACGATCTCCGCCGACTTCCCGCCGATCCGCTTCCCGAGTCCCCAGGTCGCCCGCCCGGCGAAGCCGAGCGGCAGCGCGGCCAGTTTGGCAGTACGGGTGACTGCCTTCCGGGGAAGATCAGACATGCGCCCTCCAGGTCCCAGCAAGCCGTGCCGCGTGCGGCTGTTGCCCTGCCATTGTCTCGTGCCCTTCGCCGTCCACGGGGGTCCGCTCACCTTTTGTTTTCTCCGCGGTGCCGCAGGGGCAGGCGGGATGGGCCCAGACCGGCGTCGCATGCCAGTCGGCTCCGGGGAGCGACGCCTCCCAGCGGGCGCCCGCGGTGGCGGGAAGATCCCCGTCCAGGAAGGCGAGCGCGTGGCTCGCGGCGAGTCCCGCGACCGCCGCGGCCAGGGCCAGATCGCATGCGGTCACTCGGCACTGCCGCCCGGAGCGCCACTGTGCCACGAGCCGCGGCCAGGTCGGATCCCGGTCGGTGCGCCGCAGGTCCAGACAGTTCGCGCAGCCGGTGTCGCCCGGCAGGACCAAGGGGCCCACGATTCCGGTCGCCTCGACCACCCCCGCGTAGAGGTGGGGTGTCCCTGAAGCGATCAGGCTCTCGGCCGCGGCGGGGTCCGGCGCGTGGACGGCGAGACCGTCGCGGGGAGCGAGGATCACCAGCGACAGTCCGTGGGTCCCTTCTCCCTCCTTCCCTTCGGCGGAGGGGCGGGGCGGACGGTCCGGGGCGGCTCGGCGCACCGCCCGGCGGGCGGCGTCCTCACGGCGCTCGCCGATGGACTCGACGGGAAGTCCGCCGGGCGCCACGTCCCACGGTTCGACGCGGCCGAGGTCACGTACCTCGACCTCGCCCACGCCGGCGCCCGCGAGCAGCGCGGCCAGGACGACCCCCACCCGGCCGGCGCCCCGCACCCGCACACGCAGGCAGCGGCGGGCGGCCAGCCGCTCGACGGCCCCGCCCGGTCCGGGCGCGACGAGTGAGAGGGAGGCGAGGTCGGATCGCAGCCGGTCCATGACCTCCTTCTTCTCTCGTAACGCGGCCGCGGCCGGGCCGCCTCCGGTCGTGTCGTCCAGCAGACCCGACCGGGCCAGCCGGTCCACCAGTCCGTCGACATGCCCGTCGGGCAGCCCCATCTCACGGCCCTGTTCGCGCAACAGCGGCATTCCGCGGGTCCCGTCGAGCAGTTCGAGGAAGCTGCCCGTCGCCGTGTCCATCGGGCCCAGGACCATCGCGTGCGCCGGTGCCATTCCGAACTGCACGGTGTTGAGATCCCGCCAGCCGCGCCGCAGAGCGGGCTTCACGATCGGATGCATGACCTACCCCCGTAGACCGTAGTTCGTCCCTGAATGTCCGCGGCGCACTTGCGCAGCGCGGACCGAATGCCAGCATGCCCGCGCCCGCCGAACCCCGCCGAAAGTTGTCCACAGGCGGCACCGTTCGTCGCACAAATAAAACGCGCAGGGTGCGGATCGGCATCGAACCGTCCCGGGGGCGGGACTTCCCCCATGTGCAGCGGGTAACGTCGGGGCGTGCCCGCCGACCCACTGCACAGCGCCCCAACATCACAGCGCAGCACGACGAGCCCGCCGCCGAGCGGTTCGGGGGCGAGCGCGATCGAGGTCCGCAGGAGTGCCCGACGGCGCAGAACCGTCTCCGCGTACCGCGAGGGCGATCGCACCGTCGTGCTCATCCCCGCCCGTATGTCCGAGGCGGAGGAGCAGCGCTGGGTGACCGTCATGCTCGACAAACTGGCCGCGCAGGAAAGCAAACGGGTCCTCGGCGACACCGAGCTGGCCGAACGCGCCGAGCGGTTGTCGGCCCACTACTTCGACGGCCGCGCCCGGCCGTCCTCGGTGCGCTGGGTCACCAACCAGAACACCCGCTGGGGCTCCTGCACCCCGGCCGAGGGCAGCATCCGGCTGTCCCACCGGCTGCAGGGCATGCCCGAGTACGTCGTCGACTACGTCCTGCTCCACGAGCTCGCCCATCTGCTCGTACCCGGCCACGGACCGGGCTTCTGGCGGCTCCTGGAGTCCTATCCGCGTACCGAGCGCGCTCGCGGCTATCTCGAAGGCGTCGTCGCCGCCGACCGGCTGCCCCACCTCCCGGTGGCACGCGACGAGTAGAGGCGGACGGACCCCGCCACGAGGGTGATTGTGTACCGGGTCTGTACCGGCTTCGTCCACTTCCGGACTTTGCCGTTAGCCTGACGCGACGCACTCGCATTCGGGATGGGGGACGGTCGTTACGCATGGCCAGGGAATTCCAACGCGGCCACAAGGCCAAGATCAGTGACCTCACCGCGGGCACCGATCTGTACGTAGGTGTGCAGATCACCGGCCCCGGACTCACCTTCGACATCAGCTGCTTCGGTCTGGACGCCGAGGAACGGCTGTCGGACGACCGGTACTTCGTCTTCTTCAATCAGCCGAAGTCCCCCGAGGAGTCCATTCAGCTGCTCGGCGCGCAATCGGGCGACACGGAGTCCTTCCGGGTCACCCTCGACCGGATCCCGGCGCAGATCCAGAAGCTGGCCTTCACGGCGACGATCGACGGCGCCGGACAGATGTCGCAGATAGCCCCTGGATACCTGCGCGTCGTCGCGGGCGGCGAGGAGGTGGCCCGGTACGCGTTCAGCGGTTCCGAGTTCTCCACCGAACGTGCCGTGATGCTGGGCGACTTCTACCTCAAGGACGTATGGCGGTTCGCCGCCGTGGGGCAGGGCTTCGACGGCGGCCTCGACGCACTCCTGAAGAACTTCGGCGGCGAGGTCGCCGAAGAGGCGCCCGCAGACCCGCAGCCGCAGTCCGGCGCCGCCCCGTCCTTCGCCCCGCCCACGTTCGGCGCGCCGGCGGCGCCCGCCCCGCAGGGCTTCGCGCCGCCCCCCGGTGCCACGCCGCACGCTCCGACGCCCGTGCCCTCCGTGCACGCCGCGCCCACTCTCGTGGGTCCGTTGCACATCCCGCCGGGCGGCACCGTTCCGCCGCCGGGCCCCGCGCCGTACGGGCAGCCGCCCGGCCCGCCCGGTCCGCCCCCCGGATACGGCCAGCAGTCACCGCCCGCTCCTCCCGGTTACGGCCAGCAGCCTCCGACGGCACCCCCCGGATACGGTCAGCAGCCGCAGTTCGGCCAGATCCCGGGCCAGGCACCCGCGCCGTACCCGGGTCAGCCCGCCCCTTCCCCGTACGGCGCGCCCCAGGGCGCCCCGCAGGGTGGGGCCGGTGTGTCCGCCGCGCTGGGAGCCTTCAAGGAGACGCCCACGGGCCAGCGGTGGACTCCGCAGAACAAGAAGCTCATCCGCGTCGATCTCGGCATCGGCGGTCAGCCCGTGCTGGCCCGCCAGGGCAGCATGGTGCTGTACCAGGGCAAGGTCGACTTCAGCTACAAGGGCGCCGGGTTCGCCGGCCGGCTCGTGGGCAGCGCCACCGGCCAGGAGATGCAGCTGATGCGCTGCACCGGTCAGGGCCAGGTGTTCTTCGCCGAGAACGCCACCCATGTGCACCCGATCGAGCTCCAGGGGGACGCGATCTGTGTCTCCGCGGAGAGCGTCCTCGCCTTCGACGAGTCCCTTCAGTACGAGGTCCGTCGCATCGAGGGACACGGCATCCCCGGGGGCGCCCTGTTCACCATGCAGTTCCAGGGGACGGGCACCATCGTCGTCAAGACGCACGGCGCCCCTGTCGTCCTGCCGGTGACGCCCACGACGTTCGCCGACTGCAACGCCGTCGTCGCCTGGTCCGCGGCCGCTCAGGTGATCGTCTCCAGTCAGGTGAGGATGCGCCGGAACGCCTACGCCGGCGACACCGGCGAGAGCGTGAACCTCCAGTTCCGCGCCGCGCCAGGCAATTTCGTCGTCGTCCAGCCGTACGAGGTCTGAGGGAGCCCGACATGAACCAGCCACTCGCGGGCTTTGCCCCGGCACCCGTCACCGCGCGCATGGAGAACCACGGCAGTCACATGCTGAAGGTCGCCATGCAGACCGGAAGCGACCTCCTCGCGCGCGTGGGGTCGATGGTCGCCTACGAAGGGTTCGTCCAGTACGAGCCCAACCCGCCCGCCGTACGCCAGATCGCACGCGACTGGATGACCGGCGAGGGCGCGCCCCTCATGAAGTGCTCCGGCGACGGCCTGCTCTATCTCGCCGACTACGGGGCGAACGTCGTCGTCATCAACCTCAACGGGGACGCGATCTCCGTCAACGCGACGAACCTGCTCGCCTTCGACGCCCATCTCACCTGGGGTGTCGAGCGGGTGAAGGGGCTCGCCAAGTTCGCCGGACAGGGTCTGTGGAACACCAAGATCTCCGGTCAGGGCTGGGTCGCGCTGACCTCTCGGGGCACCCCGATCGTCGTCGACTGCGGCGGTGGTGAGGACGAGACGTACGTCGACCCGGACGCGCTCGTCGCCTGGTCCCCGAACCTCAAGGTGAAGGGCAAGCGCAGCTTCAAGGCGCAGTCGCTGATCGGACGCGGCAGCGGCGAGGCGTTCCAGATGGCGTTCTCCGGACAGGGCATCGTCGTCGTCCAGCCCAGCGAGGACAGCACCGACCGCCTCCGAGTCCGGGGCTGAGGGGGAGCAGGACATCATGCAGAGCCCGCTTTTCGGCTACAACGAGCAGCAGACCCAGGACCGCTACAGCCTGCAGAACGAGCAGATGCTGCGCGTCGTCCTGGAGGGCCACGACGACATCCTCGCCCGCAAGGGCACCATGGTCGCGTACCAGGGTCTCGTCGAGTTCGACGCCGAGTACCAGAACACCAGCCAGCACCGCGCGCGTGCGTACACCGGTGAGGGACTCGACCTGATGCGCTGCCACGGGCAGGGCACGGTCTACCTCGCCAACCTCGGCCAGCACGTCCACGTCCTCGACGTGGACCAGGACGGTCTCACCGTCGACAGCAGCTACGTGCTGGCGATGGACTCCGGGCTGCACCACGAGGTCATCGCCGTGGACAGCCAGTACGGCATCTCCGGCTCGGGCAAGTACCAGCTCAACATCACGGGGCGCGGCAAGGTCGCGCTGGTGACCTCCGGGGCGCCGCTGATGATGCAGGTCACCCCGGACCGGTACGTCAACTGCGATGCCGACGCGATCGTCGCGTGGTCCACCGGCCTGCGCGTACAGATGCAGGCCCAGACCCACTCCTCCGGAGTGTGGCGGCGCCGCGGCAACACCGGCGAGGGCTGGGAGCTCAGCTTCATGGGCAGCGGTTACGCGCTCGTGCAGCCCAGTGAACTGCTGCCGCCGCAGAACGCGGCGATCGGCCAGGGGTTGCGCGCCCAGTACGGCATGGGACAGCAGGGCGTGCACGCGCAGAACCAGGGCAACGCCTGGAGCTGACCGTCGGGCCGTTCGCCGTTCGCGAAGTGACGGTCCAGTGAGTACGGGTAAGGGGCGACCGCCCATGGCGGTCGCCCCTTACCCGTACTGGTCCCCGCGGTGACCCGTCCGGCGTGCCCGCCGCGGTCACACCCGGGCGCGGGCCCCTTTCAGGAGACGGACGACCGAGGCGTCGGCCACGTCGGCGACCTCGTCGTACGCGAACCAGCGCAGGTCGAGGGACTCGTCGCTGATGTCCTCGACGGCATCGGCCGGGGCGAGGGCCGCGTACTGGACGTCCAGATGCCAGTTGCACGGCGCCGGGATGGCGTGCCGGTCCAGCGTCACGGGGCCGCCCGGCAGCAGGGTCAGCCCCTGGATACCCGACTCCTCGGCCGCCTCGCGCAGAGCCGCCTCGGCCAGGGTCGGGTCGCCGGGCTCGCAGTGACCGCCCATCTGGAGCCACATCCGCAGCTTGCGGTGCAGCGTCAGCAGGACGCGGCCCCGTCGCGGGTCGATCACCAGCGCGCTCGCCGTGACGTGCCCGGCGTGGCACGCCTTCCACATCCCGTCCGGATGCTCGGACAGGTGGTCGAGATAGACCTGGCGCAGCTCTTCCTGGCCCTCGTGGCCCTTCAGTACGAGGACCGCGTCGTCGTACAGGCTCACTCGGTGCCGTCGCCCGTGCCGCTGTCCGTGCCCTTGCCGTCGCCCGGGTCGGATTCTCCGGTGTCGTCCTTCTTCAGGTTCGGCTTCTCGGCGGAACCGCTCGCGGCCTCACCGAGCATCTTGTCGAGCTCGGAGAAGTCCATGTGCTCGCGGTGCACGAAGCCGTCCGGGTCGTCCAGGTCGGTCGCCGTCGGCAGCATGTCCGGGTGGGCCCACAGACCGTCCCGGCCGTCCACACCGCGCGCGTCGGTGAGCGAGGCCCACAGCCGCGAGGCGTCGCGCAGCCGGCGCGGGCGCAGTTCCAGACCGATCAGCGTGGCGAACGTCTGCTCGGCGGGACCGCCCGTCGCGCGGCGGCGGCGCAGCGTCTCGCGCAGCGCGTCGGCCGAGGACAGACGCGGCTTGGCCGCGGAGTGGACGACCGCGTCCACCCAGCCCTCGACCAGCGCGAGCGCCGTCTCCAGGCGGGCCAGCGCGGCCTTCTGCTCGGGCGTGTCCTCAGGCTGGAACATGCCCTGCTGGAGCGCCTGCTGAAGCTCCTCCGGGTTCTGCGGGTCGAACTGGCCGACCACGTCCTCCAGTTTCGCGGTGTCGACCTTGATCCCGCGCGCGTACCCCTCGACTGCGCCGAACAGGTGCGAGCGCAGCCACGGCACGTGCGCGAAGAGGCGCTGATGGGCGGCCTCGCGCAGGGCGAGATAGAGCCGCACCTCTTCCTGGGGGACGCTCAGGTCCTTGCCGAACGACTCGATGTTCAGCGGCAGCAGCGCGGCCTTGCCGACCGGGCCGAGCGGCAGACCGATGTCGGTCGAGCCGACGACCTCGCCCGCGAGCACGCCCACGGCCTGCCCGATCTGCGTACCGAACATGGCTCCGCCCATGGAGCGCATCATGCCGATCAGCGGGCCCGCCATGGCCTGCATCTCCTCGGGCAGCACGTCGCCCATGGCCGCGCCGACCCGCTCGGCGACGGGGTCGACGAGCTCCTTCCACACGGGCAGGGTCGCCTCGACCCACTCCGCGCGGCTCCACGCGAGCGCGGAGGTGGCACCGGACGGCAGGGACGTCGCGTCGTCCAGCCAGTGATCGGCCAGACGGACGGCCTCCTCGACCGCGAGACGCTCGGCGGGGCCGACGCTCGCGTCCTTGGTGCCGTCAGAGGTGCCCTGGGCGACCGTCTGCCGGGCGATCTGCTTGGCCATGTCCCAATTCACCGGACCACCCTCGTACGAGAGCATCTGGCCCAGTTGCTGGAACGCGGCGCCCAGGTCATTGGGGTTCATCGAACCGAACATGGCTGCGAGCGGATTGTCGGCTCCGGGGCCACCGGCTCCGGGCAGCCCGAAACCGAACGGTCCCTGACCACCGCCGCTCTCCTGGTCCTTCTTCTTGCCCTCGTCGCCGTTCTCCGGCTCCTCCGGCGGAAGGCCGAATCCGAATGGGGTGTCACTCACGGGATTCCTCGGCTGGTAAGGCCGCCGGTTCGTTCCGACGGCGGCTGCCCACAACACCACCCAGCGTAGACACCTGAACCCGATCGGGCCTCGGTGCTTCGCCGACTCGTCGCCTGCGGCAGGATGGATGCCACCTGGTAGGGGCGCGTCACACGCGTCCATTACTGAAGACAACCGCTGGAGACGCCCGGTGAGTTCCCCAGATCCGCAGGTTCGCGCAGCGCGAAACCACTCAACCAGCCCAGCCTCGCGCGGCCCCGTCGTCGCGGTCACCGGCGCCGCGGCCGGTGTGGGCGCGCTGCTCACCGAGCGGCTGGCCGCCAGCGAGGAGATCAGGCAGGTCGTCGCCATCGACGAGCGGCGCGGCGAGTGCGTCGACGCCCAGTGGCACATCCTCGACGTCCGGGACCCGGCGATCGCCGAGAAGCTGCGCGGCGCGGACGTCGTGGTGCATCTGGCGCTCGACCTCGATCTGGAGACGGACGCGGCGGCCCGGACGGCGTACAACGTCCGGGGGACGCAGACCGTGCTCACCGCCGCGGCGGCGGCCGGGGTCCACCGGGTCGTGCTGTGCACCTCGGCCATGGTCTACGGGGCGCTGCCCGACAACGAGCTGCCTCTCTCGGAGGACGCGGAACTGCGGGCCACGGCCGAGGCGACGGGCGTCGGTGACCTCCTGGAGATCGAGCGGCTCGCGCGCCGCGCGCCGCGGGCGCACCCTGGACTGAACGTGACCGTCGTGCGGCCCGGCGTGCTCGTCGGAGGCGGTACGGACACCGCGCTGACCAGGTACTTCGAGTCTCCTCGGCTGCTGGTCGTGGCGGGGTCGAAGCCCGCCTGGCAGTTCTGCCACATCGAGGATCTGTGCAGCGCGCTGGAGTACGCGGTCGTCGAGAAGGTCGAGGGCGAACTGGCCGTCGGGTGCGACGGGTGGCTGGAGCAGGAGCAGGTGGAGGAGCTGAGCGGGATCCGGCGGATGGAACTGCCGTCCGCGGTCGCGCTGGGCGCCGCCGCCCGGCTCCACCGGATCGGGCTGACGCCCTCGCCCGCCGGGGACCTCGCCTACACGATGTACCCCTGGGTGGTGAGCGGGAGCCGCCTGCACGACGCCGGATGGCGGCCGCGCTGGACCAACGAGGAGGTCCTGGCGGAGCTGCTGGAGGAGGTCGCCGGGCGTCACACGGTGGCCGGACGGCGGCTGGGACGCAAGGACGCGACCGCGGCGGGCGCGGCGGGCGCGACCGTGGCCCTCCTGGGCGCGGCAGCGGTGGTGCGGCGTGCGCGAAAGGCCCGGCGCAGGATCTGACACCGGGCCGGCGTGGTGCCCGTGCCCGGGCGCTGCCCGCACCTTCTGGAGGAGGCTCCAAGCGGTACGCGCGCGTGCCGGGTGAAAGCCGTATTCCACGGTGTCGGCGGGGTGCGGCACGATGGAGGCATGGCACCTACCTATGACCACCCCGGCGAGCGGGCCGCGCAGGATCCGATCCGGCTGCTCGCGATCCGTGACGAGCCGCTCTCCCTGGACGAGGTCTTCAAGGCCGTCGGGGACGACGCCGCCGGGGGGACCGCGTTGTTCGTGGGGACGGTGCGCAATCACGACGGGGGTGCCGATGTCGACGAGCTGGCGTACTCGTCCCACCCCACCGCGGAAGCGGAGATGCGCCGGGTCGCGGAGAAGGTGGCCGCCGCCTATCCGGTGCGGGCGCTGGCCGCCGTCCACCGGGTGGGCGACCTGCGCGTCGGGGACCTGGCCGTCGTCGTCGCCGTGTCGTGCCCGCACCGGAGCGAGGCCTTCGAGGCCTGCCGCATGCTCATCGACGACCTCAAGCACGAGGTGCCGATCTGGAAGCAGCAAAGGTTCTCCGACGGCTCACAGGAGTGGGTCGGGGCCTGCTGAGACCGGCGCGATTCTCCGCTGCCGAGGACTGACCGACTTCTCACCCGCCGTCCGGTTGCGTAACCGGGGCCCTGCCGTGAGCGTTAACACTGCGGATGGTTAATCTGCTGATCAGTCAGTTGCGGTCGCTCTGGGGTTGGGAGGTCGACATGGCGGCGCTTGCCTGGTTGCTGATTCCGTTGATGGCAGCGATCGGTGCCGGATTGTGGGGCAGTTGGGCCGGCCGGAATCGCAAGGCAGCGGGAGACGGTGTCGAGCTCGCCGGCTACACGCGCTTCCGTGAGGCCATGGAGCGGGCCGACGTCCGGGAGAAGTCCACCTCCGACGCGGTGTGAGATTCCTTCGGGAAGAGCAGGCGTGCCCTTCGGGCGGGCTCGGGCGCCACCACGTACGGACGGCCCCGACGGTGCGCTTACAGCACCGTCCCGTACTGTCGTTCCATGCCACGCCGCACCGCGACGATGCTCGCCTCCACTCTGATCCTGATCGCGCTCCTGTGCGCGGGAGTGTTCATCAAAGTGCCGTACTCGGAGATGTCACCGGGTCCCACGGTGAACACACTGGGTGACCACGACGGTGAGCCGGTGCTGCAGATCTCCGGGCGCAAGACGTATCCGACGACCGGGAACCTGAACATGACCACGGTCCGGGTCACCAGCGCCGACTACAACATGAACCTCGTCGAGGCCGTGTACGGATGGCTGGCGCACGACAGCAAGATCGTGCCGCACGACACGCTCTACCCGGACGGCAAGACCGAGCAGCAGTCGACGCAGGAGAACGCCGAGGAGTTCAGCCAGTCCCAGGAGAGCGCCAAGGTGTCCGCCCTGAAGGAGCTGGGCATCCCGGTGAAGTCCTGGGTGATCGTCTCCACGGTCGTCAAGGACTCCCCGGCCCAGGGACGGCTGCACGCCGGTGACGTCATCAAGGCCGTCGACGGTACGGCCGTGAAGGCGCCCGACGACGTCGCGAAGCTGGTCACCAAGCACAAGCCCGGCCAGAAGGTCGTCTTCAGGATCGTGCCCGCCAAGGAGCAGGCCGCCGCCGAGAAGGAGCACACGACGGCGACCGCGACCAAGGACGTGACGCTCACCACGGCCAAGTCCGACGACAGCGGCACCGATCGCGCCATCGTCGGGATCTCGGCCGGGACCGACCACACGTTCCCGTTCACCATCGACATCAAGCTCGCGGACGTCGGCGGTCCGAGCGCGGGTCTGATGTTCTCGCTCGGCATCGTGGACAAGCTCACTCCGGGGAACCTCACCGGAGGCAAGTTCGTGGCGGGCACCGGCACCATCGACGACGACGGCAAGGTCGGCCCGATCGGCGGCATCGACATGAAGACCGTCGGCGCTCGCGACAAGGGCGCCCAGTACTTCCTGACGCCCAAGGACAACTGCGCCGCCGCCGCCAAGGACACCCCCGACGGACTCACGCTCGTCAAGGTCAACACCATCGACGACGCGATGAAGGCTCTCAAGGACATCAGCGCGGGCCGGACCTCCGACCTGCCGAAGTGCACCACCAAGGGCTGACGGACACCGCTCGCCCGGGCACGTCGGCGCGGCACGCGCGCGGGCACCCTGGCAGACAAGCACGCTCACGTGGACGGGGTGCCCCTCGAACCGAGGGGCGCCCCGTCCACGTCGTCCGTGCGCGGATCAGTCCGCGAACGTCGCCGACAGGGCCTCCGCGAGGCCCGGCACCAGGCCCGCCCCCGTGAGCACTTCCGTCGCCGCGTCCTTCTCACGCAGCCGCAGTGCCGAGTCGCGGGTGCCGTCGCGCAGCACGCCGACCGTCATGCGGACCTCCTGGCGGTCCGGGTGCGCGGCGACCCACTGGGTGAGCTTCTTGCCGCTGAGACCCTCCGGGACCGAGGCCTCCGCCGACGGCGGCAGCATCAGCCGCTCCACGGTGAGCGCGCAGCCGACGACGGCGTCCGGCCAGGCGATGGTGCCGAGGAAATCGTCCAGCGGCTTGCCGGCCGGGATCTCGTCCTGCTCGATGGGGGTGAGACCGATGGTCTGCTGTTCGTTCTCCAGGCCGAGCTGTGCGGCGAGGCCGGGCTCCTGGGCCCGCAGTCTTGCGGTGTCTACGAGGGCGAAGAGGCGAGCGGGCTGGTCCCAGCCGAGGCCGGAGGCGTACTCGTCGATCTCGAGTACGGCCCGGGTGAGCGGGCTCGCTGCCATGGGAGTGTTGGACATGGTCACAATCCTGCCTCGTTCGTGACCGGAATCGGGAACCGAGTAAAGCGTGAGTAAGTTGCATAGATGAGGCTCCTCGATCACGGAGCCTTACGGACGGCCCACCGACACGGGGGCCTGACGGATCAACAGCGACTTCGAGGTGCGCACCTTGGCTTTCCAGATGCCGGACCGTGGCGGAGGCCCGACGGGGTCACGGATCAGAGTGGGCCGGCCGTCCCGGCGCGTCCGGACCCTGCTCATGACACTGGGCGTGCTGGCCGTGCTGGCCATGGCCTTCGTCATGTTCGCGGGGTTCTGGACGGACTGGCTCTGGTACCGCTCGGTCCACTACTCGTCGGTCTTCACCACCATGCTGTGGACCAAGATCGGGCTCTTCTTCGTCTTCGGTCTGCTGATGGCGGCCGCGGTGGGCTTCAACATCTGGCTGGCCCACCGGCTGCGTCCGCCGCTCAGCGCCATGTCGATGGAACAGCAGAGCCTGGACCGGTACCGCATGGGCATCGCGCCCTACAAGCGGTGGCTGCTGCTCGCGGTCACCTCCCTCGTGGGGCTGATCGCCGGAGCGTCCGCCTCGGGCCAGTGGCGCACCTGGCTGATGTGGGTGAACGGAGTGCCCTTCCACCAGAAGGACCCCCAGTTCCACCTCGACGTCTCGTTCTACGCGTTCGACCTGCCCTGGTACCGCTTCCTGCTCGGCTTCGGCTTCGCCGCCGCCGTGCTCTCGCTGATCGCCGCCGCGCTCACGCACTATCTGTACGGCGGCCTGCGGATCACCAGCCCGGGAGCGCGCGCGACAGCCGCGGCCACCGGGCATCTCTCGGTGCTCCTCGGCGTCTTCGTCGCACTGAAGGCGGTCGCCTACTGGCTCGACCGGTACGGGCTCGCGGTCAAGTCCAGTGACTTCAAGGCGACCGGCAACTGGACGGGCCTGAGGTACGTCGACGCGAACGCCTATCTGCCCGCCAAGACGATCCTGTTCTGCATCGCCGTCATCTGCGCGCTGCTCTTCTTCGCGACGCTGTGGCGGCGCACCTGGCAGCTTCCCGTGATCGGCTTCGGCCTGATGGTGCTCTCGGCGATCCTGATCGGCGGCCTCTACCCGGCGATCGTCCAGAAGTTCCAGGTCGAGCCGAACGAGCAGGCCAAGGAAGCGCCGTACGTCGAGAAGAACCTCAAAGCGACGCGCGAGGCGTACGGGATCGACGGCACCGTTGTGCAGGACTACCCGGGGTCGAGCGACACCAAGGACAAGTCCAAGCTCCGTGACGACGCCGACACCATCGCGAGCATCCGGCTGATGGACCCGAACATCGTGTCGCCGACCTTCCAGCAGCTCCAGCAGGTGCGGAACTACTACGGCTTCCCGTCGAACCTGGACGTCGACCGGTACAGCAAGGACGGCAAGGAACAGGACACGGTCCTCGGTCTGCGTGAGCTGAACCTCGCCGGCATCCCGAAGAACAACTGGATCAACGACCACTTCCGGTACACCCACGGATACGGCGTCGTCGCGGCCAAGGGCACCACGGCCGACCAGGGCCGCCCGGTCTTCACCGAGTACAACCTGCCGTCCAAGGGCGACCTGGGCGCGTACCAGCAGCAGATCTACTACGGCGAGAAGACCACCCAGTACTCGATCGTCGGCGGTCCCCAGAAGGAGATCGACTACTCCGACGACAGCGGTGAGAAGACCACCAGCTACCAGGGCAAGAGCGGCGTCAGCCTCGCGAGCCCCGTCAACAGGGCCGCGTACGCGGTGGCGTTCGGCGAGCCGCAGATCATGTACTCGGGCGCGATCGGCGAGGGTTCGAGGATTCTCTACAACCGCACGCCCAAGGAACGGGTCGAGGCGGTGGCTCCCTGGCTGACCATCGACGGTGACGCCTACCCGGCGGTCGTCGACGGGAAGATCCAGTGGATCGTCGACGCGTACACCACCACCAACGGCTATCCGTACGCGTCGCGCACCACGCTCGGCGACACCACGGCGGACTCGCTGACGGCGGCCAACAACCAGCGCGCGGTGGTGGCCCAGCAGAACCAGGTCAACTACATCCGCAACTCGGTGAAGGCGACCGTCGACGCGTACACCGGCGCCGTGAAGCTCTACCAGTGGGACACCGAGGACCCGGTCCTGAAGACCTGGATGAAGGCGTTCCCCGGCACGGTGCAGCCGGAGAAGTCGATCTCGCCGGAGCTGATGGCTCATCTGCGGTATCCGCAGGACCTGTTCAAGGTCCAGCGCGAACTGCTCACCCGCTACCACGTGAAGGACGCCCAGACGTTCCTGAGCGGCAGCGAGGTGTGGCAGGTCCCGGACGACCCGACCAACAAGTCGGGCAGCGCGGTACCGCCGTACTACCTGAGCATGAAACTCCCGGGGCAGACGTCGCAGGCGTTCTCGCTGACGACGACGATGACACCGAACGGCCGGGACAACCTGAGCGCGTTCGTCTCGGTCAACGCCGAGGCGGGGACGCCCGGTTACGGCAAGATCAGTGTTCTGAAACTGCCGACCGGCAGAACGGTCGACGGACCCAAGCGGGTGCAGAGCCAGTTCAACTCCGAGCCGTCCATCGCCGAGTCCATCAGGCTCCTCAAGGGCGGCGACTCGGAGGTCGAGTACGGCAACCTGCTGACCGTGCCGCTCGACGGCGGACTGCTCTATGCCGAACCGGTCTACGTCCGCGGCGGCGATCTCAAGTACCCGCTGCTGCGCAAGGTGTTGGTGACCTACGGCGGCAACACCGCCTTCGAGGACACGCTGGGCCAGGCGCTCAACAAGGTCTTCGGGGCGGAGAGTTCGACCACGCCACCGGACCAGAGCACCACGAACCCGCCCACGTCGAGCAACCCGACGGTCCAGGCCGCGCTCGGCGACGCCCAGAAGGCCTTCGACCAAGGGCAGGAAGCCCTCAAGAAGGGTGACTGGAAGGCGTACGGCGAGGCGCAGAAGAATCTTGAGGACGCGCTGAAGCGGGCCGAGGACGCGCAGGCCAAGGCGGACAAGACCGGCGGCAGCTCCGGCGCCGGAAAGACGGCCGACAAGGGCGGCGACAAGAGCGCCGCCCCGAGTCCCAGCAGTAGCCCGAGCAGCAGTCCGACCAGCGAAAAGAGCCCCGGAAGCGGCTGATCGGAAGCCCACCCCGCGCCGTGGTACGGTTGCAACACAACGGCGCGGGGTGGAGCAGCTCGGTAGCTCGCTGGGCTCATAACCCAGAGGTCGCAGGTTCAAATCCTGTCCCCGCTACTGAAATCGAAGGCCCGGATCCAGTTCATGGATCCGGGCCTTCGGCGTGTGTGGCGCCACGCCGGGACGCCCCCGGTGACCTGGCGACTCGTGTGAAGTGCCGCGACATGCGGGGGGAGTTGGGCGTTCTGTGTTTGACTTGTCTCTCTGTGGGCATGTCGACAAAACGCTGAAGTGACCTAACTGGCTGCGGTATACCAGGTGTACCCAGTTTGCAGGTGGTGCGACGATGGACGTTATGGGGGACAAGGCAACTCTGTTGGATACAGGGCGGTTTGCGCGGCCTGCGGACTTTGCGCGGCCTGCGGATCTCACGCAGCCTTCCGACCGGGACGAAACTGGTGAGGCTGCCGAGGAGGCGCGCCAGTGGTCGGCCGCCGAAGCCGGCGACGTCGAGGCGATGAGCGTCCTCGGGGCCATGCTGCTGCGCCGCGGCGATCTCGCCGCGGCCGAGCCCCAGTTGCGCGCGGCCACCGCCGCGGGCGACCGCGCCGCCGCCAACAATCTGGGTGTCCTCCTGTACCAGCGCGGATACGCCGACGAGGCCGCCGGATGGTGGCGGATCGCCGCCGTCGCAGGCAGCGCCGCCGCCGCGCACGCGCTCGGCCGGCACCACCGTGAGCGCGGCGACGAGCCGGCCGCCGAGTACTGGCTGCGCCAGTCCGCCGAGCAGGGCCACGCGCTGGGCGCGTACGCCCTCGCCGATCTGCTGGAGCACCGCAGCGATGTCGGCGCCGAGCAGTGGATGCGGGCCGCCGCCGAGCGCGGGCACCGCGAGGCCGCCTACCGGCTGGCGCGGACACTGGACCGCAAGGCCCTGGACTCGGGCGAGGCCGTGGGCGACAACGGTGTCATCGGTGCCGCGGGGCAGGCCGCCGAGCAGTGGTACCGGCAGGCCGCCGCGCGCGGGCACCGCAGGGCCGCGCTGCACCTCGGGGCGATCCTGGAGAAGCGGGGCGATCTCAAGGAGGCCGGGCGCTGGTATCTGACGTCCGCGAAGGACGGTGAGGCGCGGGCCGCGTGCGCCCTCGGCTTCCTCCTGCGCGATGCCGGGGACCCCGAGAGCGCCGCCGTCTGGTGGCTGCGGGCCGCACAGGACGGGGACGGGAACGCCGCCAACGCGCTGGGCGCCCAGCACGCCGAGCGCGGTGAGACACAGACCGCCGAGCGGTGGTACCGGGCCGCGATGGACGCGGGCGATGTGAACGGCGCGTACAACCTCGGACTGCTCTGCGCCGAGCAGGGACGGACCGCGCAGGCCGAGCAGTGGTACCGCAGGGCCGCCTACGCCGGTCATCGCGAGGCCGCGAACGCGCTGGCGATCCTGCTGCTCCAGGTCGGCGACGCGGCCGGAGCCGAGCCGTGGTTCTCCAAGGCCGCGGAGGCCGGAAGCGTGGACGCCGCGTTCAACCTCGGCATCCTGCACGCCGGACGCGCCACCGGGAACGATGACGCCGCCGCGCTGCGGTGGTACGAGCGCGCGGCCGCCGCCGGGCACACGGAGGCGGCGCTCCAGGTGGGCATCGCACGGCTGCGGGAGGGCGACGAGCCGGCCGCCGAGCGGCATCTGCGGTGCGCGGCCGGAGGGGGCAGCGCCGAGGCCGCCTACCGGCTCGCCGCCGTGCTCGACGCCCGGCGGCCGCCGGCGCCCGCGCACGAGCTCGGCGAGCCCACGCAGGAGAAGAGCGAGTGCGAGGAGTGGTACGAGCGGGCGGCGTCCCAGGGGCACCGGCGCGCGCAGGTGCGGGTCGGGATGCTGGCCGCGGCGCGGGGTGACGTGGTGGAGGCGGCCCGCTGGTACCGCGAGGCCGCCGAGGCCGGCTCGCGCAACGGCGCGTTCAATCTCGGGCTGCTGCTGGCCCGCGAGGGGAGCGAGCCGGAGGCGGCGCTGTGGTGGACCCGCGCGGCCGACGCGGGACACGGGCGGGCGGCGCTCCGGCTGGCGCTCGTGTACGCGCGGCGCGGAGAGCTGGCCGAGGGGCAGCAGTGGGCCGACCGGGCCGTGTCGCTGGGGCCGGCGGAGGTCTCCGAGCGGGCGGCGCGGCTGCGGGACGCCCTGCGCGAGGAACTGTCCGCGTGAGGAGCCGTGCCCGTGAGGAGCCGGCCGCGTGAGGGGCGGCCCGCTCCCGACTCGGCCGGCCCGCCCGGAGCGCTGGATCAAGGGATTTGCGCGGGCCACGGAGTTGACGTACTGTTCAGTTCATCGACGCGGGGTGGAGCAGCTCGGTAGCTCGCTGGGCTCATAACCCAGAGGTCGCAGGTTCAAATCCTGTCCCCGCTACTGAAGGCCGAGGGCCGGAATCCGAAAGGGTTCCGGCCCTCGGTCGTTCCCGAATCCGGGTCCGAGAACGCTGCTGCGAACAGCGAACAGCGAACAGCGAACAGCGAACAGCGAACAGCGAACAGCGAACAGGCGAGTGGTGTGCGGAAGGCCCCGGCGCGCGTCGCGTGCCGGGGCCTTCGTGTACGTGCTTCTACGGCGGTTTGGCGGCGGCCTGCTAGGCCTGTACGACCGCGCAGTTCGGGCAGACGCCCCGGTAGGTCACCTCGACGTCCGAGACCGTGAAGCCGAAGCGCTCCGAGTCGGGGAGGTCGGTGAGCGGGTTGCCGAGCGGGTGGACGTCGCGGATCGCGCCGCAGCGGGCGCAGACCAGGTGGTGGTGCGGCCGGTGCGCGTTCGGGTCGTACCGCTTGGCGCGCTTGTCCGTGGCGACTTCCAGCACCTCGCCGAGCGAGACCAGTTCACCCAGGGTGTTGTAGACGGTCGCCCGGGAGATCTCGGGCAGCTTGGCCACGGCTCGGGCGTGCACCTCGTCGGCCGTCAGATGGACGTGGTCGCCGTCGAGGACCTCGGCCACGACGCGTCGCTGTGCGGTCAGCCGCCAGCCACGTCCGCGCAGTCGTTCCAACAGGTCACTCATACAGGTCAGCGTAACAGCCACTGGACCAGTTTCCGAATGGGTGTGACTTTAGAAGACGCCTCGGTTTAGACATCATCTACGACGGGATCGGATGCGGTACTGGCCGAAGGGCCGGCCCGGTCCGGAGTGGACCGGGGTGGACCGGGGTGGACCGGGTGGCCGAAGCCCCCGGGGATGCCCCTGGGAACTCCGGCCACCCGTTCGCTCAGGCAGGTACGCGGTGCCGCACGGGTGCCCAGCAGCGGATGATGTCGCGGACCGAGACGATGCCGACCGGGCCGTTGCCGTCGAGCACGATCAGGTGCCGGAAGCCGCCGTGCGACATCGCGGAGGCGGCCTCCTCCAAGGTCCAGGTGGGTGCCGCGAAGACGACGTCGGTGGTGGTGTGGGTGCAGGCGGTCTCGTGGTCCGGGTTCTGGCCGAGGGCGAGGGAGTTGAGGATGTCGCGTTCGGTGAGGATGCCGAGGCCGGAGGAGTCCTCGTCGAGGACCACCGCCGCGCCGACGTGGCGCGCGGACATCAGGCGGGCCGCCTGCCGGAGGGTGTGTGCCGGGCCGATGGTGAGGACCACCGTGCTCATGGCGTCGCGGACGAGCATGGGCTGGAGCCACCTCCTTGGTGAGCCGCGGGCCTCCCGGCTCCAGGAGGAGCGCAAAGAGAAGCGGTTCACAAGTTCACAAGTGGGGGAGCTCTCAGAGTCGCAGTTAAAGGGAGGGTCAACAAGGGGGCGCGTGCGGCGAGTTCGGGGGCGCCCGGGGGTTGCTCAGCAGCCCCGGACCGGCCGGGGCTGCTCAGGAATCGCTCTCAGTAACGCTGATTGAGGTAGCCCAGCATCTCGTCGTGGAGGAGGCCGTTCGACGCGGCCGCGTTGCCGCTGTGCGGGCCGGGGCGCCCGTCGAGGCCGGTGAAGGAGCCGCCCGCCTCGGTCACGATGATCGCGTTCGCCGCCATGTCCCAGAGCGACAGCTCGGGTTCGGCGCAGATGTCCACCGAGCCCTCGGCGACCATCATGTACGGCCAGAAGTCGCCGTACCCGCGGGTGCGCCAGACCGCCTTCGTGAGGTCGAGGAAACCGTCGAGGCGGCCCTGGTCCTCCCAGCCGGACAGCGAGGAGTACGCGAAGGACGCGTCGGTCATCCGCGAGACGCTGGAGACCCGCAGCCGGGTCGCCGAGGACAGGCTGCGGCCGCTGAAGGCGCCGTGGCCCTTCGCCGCCCACCAGCGACGGGCGAGCGCGGGGGCGGAGACGACGCCGACGACCGGCTGGTAGCCGCCCTCGCCCATCTCCATCAGGGAGATGAGGGTGGCCCAGACGGGCACACCGCGGACGTAGTTCTTGGTGCCGTCGATCGGGTCGATGACCCAGCGGCGCGGGCCCGTGCCCTCGATGCCGTACTCCTCGCCGAGGATCGCGTCGCGCGGCCTGGCCCGCTGGAGGTGGCCGCGGATGAGTTCCTCGGCGGCCTTGTCCGCCTCGCTCACCGGCGTCATGTCCGGCTTGGTCTCGACCTTCAGGTCGAGCGCCTTGAACCGGTCCATCGTCGCGGCGTCGGCGGCGTCCGCCAGGACATGGGCGAGGCGCAGGTCATCGCGATAGTCGGGCATGGGTGAACCGTATCTGCCCGCGTCCGGACGGGGCTACACAGGACCGCGGATCATCACCGGGCCGACCGCCCTGACCCGTCCGGACGGGCACGGTCGTGGGGGCGCGTACCCGAGTACGGGGTGCGTACGGCTCCGGGGGTGCTCCCGGTGGGGTCGCCGCGACCCCTTGACAGTGCTTCCGTACGCGTCAAATCTGGCTGGAGAGCCGCTCGCCCCAGGGAGGCGATGATGCCCGCAGCGCGAGAATCCCTCTTGGACGCCGCCTATACGGCGTTGGCGCGCCGAGCGTGGTCCGCGGTCCGGATGGTCGACGTGGCCGCCGTCGCCGGGGTGTCACGCCAGACGCTCTACAACGAGTTCGGGAGCAAGGAAGGGCTCGCGCGTGCCCTCGTACGGCGGGAGGCCGACGCCTATCTCGCCGGTGTCGACCGGGCGCTGGCCGCTCACACGGACGTCCGGGACCGGCTGGCCGCGGCGGCCGAGTGGACCGCCTCGGCGGCGCGGAGCAACGCGCTGGTGCGGGCGATGCTGACCGGATGCTGGAGCGAGCGGCTGCCCTCGCCCGCGCCGGCCGCCGTGCCCTCCTCGGCCGTGGTGCCCGCGCAGCGGCGGGCCGACGGGCCGTTGCCCTCACCCGCCGACTTCGTGGTGCTGGTCCGCGACCGCTCGGTCGCCGCGCTCGCCCTGTCCAGGGCGGACACCCCCGAGGCCACCCGGGCGTGCGAACTGGTGGTCCGGCTCGCGCTGTCGTGGGTCGTCGCGCCGCCCGCGCGGGGTGGCGTCACCGAACTCGTCAGGGCGGCGCTGGCACCGTCCCAACGGCTCGGCGTCTGAGAAGGGACCCCGGGCGCGTACACGGCAGGGCTCCCGGCGCGTACGGACCAGGGCTCCGGGGCGTGTACGCGGCAGCGCTCCGGGGCGTGTCCCTACTGTGCGGACCCCGACAGTTGGAGCCCGATGACGCCGATGATGACGAGGCTGATCGAGACGATCTTCAGGATGGAGACCAGGTCGTCGAGGAAGATCATGCCGTAGATGGCGGTGCCCGCCGCGCCGATGCCGGTCCACACCGCGTAGGCCGGACCGACATCGAGCTTTCTCAGGGAGAGGGTCAGCAGACCGAAGCTGCCGAGGGCGAAGACGCAGAAGGCGACGGTGGGCCAGAGTCTGGTGAAGCCGTGCGAGAGCTTCAGGCAGACCGCGAAGCCGGTTTCGAGCAGTCCCGCCACAACGACCAGCAGCCACGCCATGTCTTGTCCTCCCACATCCGCACGTCGACTGCTTCGGCCGGCCCGGATCCGGTTCGGTGCGATTATGCATTCACCGACCCGCAGAAGCCCTTACCGACGGCGGGCGCACGCAAACACGGGGGCGTCAGTCGCCCTCGCGGCGCTCGCGCGTGGCCAGCAGCCTGCGCAGCGAGTACAGCCGCTGCGGGTCCGCGTGGCCGTCGGCCACCCACTGGTCGAGCGCGCAGTCCGGTTCGTCGTGGCTGCACGCGCGGGGGCAGCCCTCGGTGCCGGGCTGGAGATCCGGGAAGGCGTTGATGACCCGGGACGGGTCGACGTGGTTCAGGCCGAAGGAACGGACGCCCGGGGTGTCGACGAGCCAGCCTCCGGCGCTGCCTGCCAGCGGCAGGGCCAGCGCCGAGGTGGTCGTGTGACGGCCGCGGCCCGTGACCGCGTTGACGTGTCCGGTCGTCCGGCGCTGCTCGGGCGGCACGAGCGCGTTCACCAGGGTCGTCTTGCCGACACCCGAGTGGCCGACGAACGCCGTGATCCTGCCGTCCAGTTGCTCGCGCACCCGGTCTGCGACGGCCTCGCTCCGCAGTTCCTCGCGGCTGGTCACCACATAGGGGATGTCCAACGCGCCGTACAGCTCCAGGAACTTGTCCGGCGGAGCCAGGTCCGACTTCGTGAGCACGAGGAGCGGGGTCAGACCGCCGTCGAAGGCCGCCACCAGACAGCGGTCGATCAGACGGGGCCGCGGTTCGGGGTCGGCGAGGGCGGTGACGATGGCGAGCTGGTCGGCGTTGGCGACGACCACGCGCTCGTAGGGATCGTCGTCGTCGGCCGTGCGGCGCAGCACCGAACCGCGCGGCTCGATGCGGACGATGCGGGCGAGGGTGTCCTTCTCGCCGGACAGATCGCCGACGATGGCGACCCGGTCGCCGACGACGGCGGCCTTGCGGCCCAGTTCGCGGGCCTTCATCGCCATGACGACGCGGTCCTCGACGAGGCAGGTCAGCCGGCCGCGGTCGACCGTGAGGACCATGCCGGAGACGGCTTCCTCGTGCTTGGGGCGGATGTTCGTACGCGGACGGTTGCCCTTGCGGTTCGGGCGCTGGCGGATGTCGTCCTCGTCGGTGTTCTTGCCGTATCGGCGCATGATCCAGGTCCGCCCGTCAGTTCCCGAGCATCCCGGTCCACAGGTCGGGGAAGTCGGGCAGGGTCTTCGCCGTCGTCGCCACGTTCTCGATCTGGACGCCCTCCACCGCCAGCCCGAGGATCGCGCCGGCCGTCGCCATGCGGTGGTCGTCGTACGTGTGGAAGATGCCGCCGTGCAGCCGGCGCGGCCGGATGTGCAGGCCGTCGGCGGTCTCGGTGACATCGCCGCCGAGTTCGTTGATCTCCTTGGTGAGCGCGGCCAGCCGGTCCGTCTCGTGCAGCCGCAGATGCGCCACACCCCGGAGCGTGGAGGGAGAGTCGGCGAGCGCCGCGACCGCCGCGATGCCCGGGGTCAGCTCACCGACCTCGCCCAGGTCCACATCGATACCGTGGATGGCACCCGAACCGGTGAACTCCAGGCCGCCCTCGGTCAGTTCGCAGGAACCGCCCATCTCGGTGAAGATCTCCCGCAGCCGGTCACCGGGCTGGGTGGTGCGCGCCGGCCAGTCGGGGATCACGACCGTGCCGCCGGTCACCAGCGCCGCCGCCAGGAACGGCTGGGCGTTCGACAGGTCCGGCTCGATGATCAGGTCCCGGCCGAGCAGCGCGCCCGGTGTCACCCGCCAGACGTTCGGTTCGCCGCCCGACTCCGGGGTGTCCACCTGCGCGCCGACCGCGCGCAGCATGTCCACGGTCATCCGGATGTGCGGCATGGACGGCAGCGTCGAGCCGGTGTGCCGGACCTCGACGCCCTGGTTGAAGCGCGGGGCGGAGAGCAGCAGGGCGGACACGAACTGGGAGGACGACGACGCGTCGATCTCCACCGGGCCGCCGTCCAGGGCGCCGCCGCCGTGCACGGTCAGCGGCAGCGCGCCGCGGGCGTCGTCGTCGATCCGGGCGCCGAGCAGCCGCAGCGCGTCGATCACGCCGTGCAGCGGACGCTCGTACGACCGCGGGTCGCCGTCGAAGCGGATGGGGCCGTCGGCGAGCGCGGCGACCGGGGGCAGGAAGCGCATCACGGTGCCGGCGTTGCCGACGTCGACCGTGGCCGGGCCGCGCAGGCCGGAGGGGATGACCCGCCAGGCCTCGCCGGAGGCGTCCGGGCCCCCCGCGACCGTGGAACTGGAGGCGACCGTCTCCTCGATGCCGACACCCATCGCGCGGAGCGCGCCGGCCATCAGCAGGGTGTCGCGGGAACGCAGCGGGCGGCGCAGCCAGCCCGGCTCGGAGGCCAGCGCGGCCAGTACGAGAGCGCGGTTGGTGACCGACTTGGACCCCGGCACGTGAACCGTCGCGTCGACGGCTCCGCTTGCGTGCGGGGCTGGCCAGAGGGCGGTGTGGGCGGGGTTCACGGTCATGCGCCCCACTTTAGTGGCAGGGCGCCGGACGGCCGCGGGTCCGTCACCGCCGGTGGCGTCCGGGCCGGGGAGCCGGGCGCCGGGTGCCCCGGGGGCCGGCCGGACGGTCGCGACGCAGGTCAGGGGCCCTCCGGACGGTGCCCGCTGCTCACAGCCCCAGCAACCAGCGCCCGCCGCCCATCAGCGAGCACAGCGACACGGCGTGGAAGAGGAACAGCCACAGCCCGGCCGGGACGTGCGTCAGCCGCGACAACTGGTCCGCGTCCGAGTCGCCCGCGCCGCCCCGCGTCCGCTTTGCCTGGAGTTCGAAGGCCGGGCGGACACCGCCGAGGAGGAGGAACCACACCACGGCGTACGCGAACGCGGCCTGCACCTGGGGTCCGGCGAGCCAGGACACCAGGAGGAAGGTGCCGCCGGTGAGGATCACGGTCAGCGCGCCGTACGCGTTGCGGATCATCACCAGCATGGCTATCAGCAGGGCCGTGGCCGCCCACAGCAGCAGGGTGATGTGCCCGGCGCCGAGCAGCGCCGCGCCGCCCAGGCCGAGCAGCGGGGGAGCCGTGTAACCCGCCGCCGCCGTCAGGATCATGCCGAGGCCGGTCGGCTTGCCGCGACTGACGGTGAGACCGCTGGTGTCGGAGTGCAGCCGGATGCCGCTGAGGCTGCGCCCGGTGAGCAGCGCGATCAGGCCGTGGCCGCCCTCGTGCGCGATGGTGATGGCGTTGCGGGAGAGGCGCCAGACCCCGTGCGGGACGATCGCCGCGAGGGCCGCGACCATGGTGGCGATCACCACCCACAGGTCGGGGTCCGGCTGCGTGCCGAACACCTGGTCCCACAGGGAGGTGAGCGAGGCCAGCGAGGTGGATGCGGTGCTGTCCATTGTCGGCGGTGGCTCCCTTGAGTGACGCGGAATCTGGCAGTGTTGCACGTATGTGCGGACGGTATGCAGCCAGTCGTGGACCCGAGGATCTCGCAGGAATCTTTGAGGTCGAGAAGAGGGATCCCGAGGAGACCCTGGCGCCCGACTACAACGTGGCCCCGACCAAGGAGGTCTACGTCGTCCTCGACCGCCCTGTGAAGGACGCCGACAGTCCGAGGCCGGTTCGCCAGCTCCGCAGACTCAAGTGGGGACTCGTCCCGTCCTGGGCCAAGACGCCCGAGGGCGCCGCCCGGATGATCAACGCGCGCGCGGAGACGGTGCACGAGAAGCCCTCGTACCGCCGCGCCTTCGCCGCCCGGCGCTGCATCGTCCCCGCCGACGGCTACTACGAGTGGGTCACCGGAACGGCCGAACGCGATCTGGAGGTCGAGGGAAAGAAGAAGCGGCCGCGCAAGCAGCCGTACTTCGTGACTCCGGCGGACGGCTCGGTCTTCGCGATGGCGGGCCTGTACGAGTTCTGGCGGGACCGGACGCTGCCGGACGATCATCCGCTGGCCTGGTGGGTGACCTGCTCGGTCATCACGACCGAGGCGGAGACGGCGCCGCTCGCGATGGCTCCCGCCGAGGGCCCGCACGCGCTGGCCGACATTCACCCCCGGATGCCCCTGATGCTCACCCCCGACCGCTGGGACGGCTGGCTCGACCCGTCCCGCACGGACCCGGACGAACTCCGTGACCTCCTCGCGCCCCCGCCGACCGGACTCATGCGCGCCTACCCCGTCTCCACCATGGTCAGCAACGTCCGCAACAACGGACCGGAGCTGCTGAAGGAGCTGGAGGGGCCCGAGGAGGGCACACTCTTCTGATGTGACCGGGACCAGCGACATGAGCGAGACCATCGAGACCGACGCCGGTACGGCCCGTGTCACCTGGTGCCGGGCGGTGCAGGCGCGGCTCGTCCTGGCCGTGAGCCATGGCGCGGGCGGCGGGATCGAGGCCCGGGACCTGCGGGCGCTCGCCGCGGCGCTGCCCTCGCACGGGGTGAGCGTCGCACTCGTAGAACAGCCCTGGCGGGTCGCAGGGAAGAAGGTCGCCCCGGCCCCCAAGACGCTGGACGTCGGCTGGCGGGGGGTCTGGCCGGCGCTGGCGAAGCCCGGGCTGCCCGTGGTCTCCGGCGGCCGCAGCGCCGGTGCCCGGGTCGCGTGCCGGACCGCGACCGAGCTGGGGGCCGCCGCCGTCCTCGCGCTGAGCTTCCCGCTGCACCCTCCGGGCAAGCCCGAGAAGTCCCGCGCCGCCGAACTGCTCGGCGCCGGGGTGCCCACCCTCGTCGTGCAGGGCGGCAACGACCCGTTCGGGAAGCCCGAGGAGTTCCCGCCGGGCTCGTACGAGCTGGTCGAAGTGCCCTACGGAGATCACGGCTTCGCCGTCCCGAAGCGCGCTCCGGTCGGCCAGGAGGAGGCGCTGAAGGTCATCACGGACGGCGTCGTACGGTGGGCCGCGTCACTCGGGTGACAGCCGGGAATGCAGAGTGACGGACTTCTGTTGTGCCGAGCAGACAGCACGCAGCGTGCTGCACCGTTCGTACGAGAGGAAGTCCGCCGCATGGGTTCGACCTTCTGCCCGAGCCGCAGCAGCCGCGCTGACCTGGACTGGACGGTGCTGCACGCGGGCAAGAACGCCCCTATTCGGGCGGCGGGCGGACAAGATGTACATCCCTCCCCGACCGAAGGTCGTCTATCCTCCGATTCCAGTGGGACCGGTCTCGGTCTCGCTACGTCGCTGGAGGAGGTGGGTCCGGTCACTGGGACCGACGCAGGGACCGAAAACGGCCAGGCGGAGCAGCCCGAGGGCCAGGGCACGAGCGACGCCACGGCGGAGACGTCCGCCGAGCGCACCGCGCGCTTCGAGCGGGACGCGCTCGAATTCCTCGACCAGATGTACTCGGCCGCCCTGCGCATGACGCGCAATCCGGCCGACGCCGAGGACCTGGTGCAGGAGACGTACGCCAAGGCGTACGCGTCCTTCCACCAGTTCCGCGAGGGCACCAACCTCAAGGCGTGGCTGTACCGCATCCTGACCAACACCTTCATCAACTCGTACCGCAAGAAGCAGCGCGAACCCCAGCGCAGCGCGGCCGAGGAGATCGAGGACTGGCAGCTGGCGCGCGCCGAGTCGCACATGTCGACGGGGCTGCGTTCCGCCGAGTCGCAGGCGCTCGACCACCTGCCCGACTCGGACGTCAAGGAAGCGCTGCAGGCGATCCCCGAGGAATTCCGCATCGCCGTCTATCTCGCGGACGTCGAGGGCTTTGCGTACAAGGAGATCGCGGACATCATGGGGACACCCATCGGTACGGTGATGTCCCGGCTGCACCGGGGGCGTCGCCAACTGCGCGGCATGCTGGAGGACTACGCCCGTGACCGCGGGCTGGTTCCCGCCGGCGCCGGAGAGTCGAACGAAGCGAAAGGCTCGGGCTCATGAGCTGCGGAGAGCCGCACGAGACGGATTGCAGTGAGGTACTCGATCATCTCTACGAGTTCCTCGATCATGAGATGCCGGACGCGGACTGCACCAAGTTCGAGGTGCACTTCGAGGAGTGCTCCCCGTGCCTGGAGAAGTACGGCCTCGAACAGGCCGTCAAGAAGCTCGTCAAGCGGTGCTGCGGCCATGACGACGTGCCCACCGATCTGCGGGCCAAGGTCATGGGCCGCATCGACCTGATCCGCTCCGGTCAGGCCGTGCCCGAGCACGACGTGACCGCGTCGGCCCAGGAGTCCTGACCCCGGTCCCCCGGGCGCGAGCCGGTGTCCCCGGCGCGGCCGCGGACGTCCGGCGAGGACCCTCCGTTTATCACCCGAACGTGCTAATCCGCGGGCCTGGAGCCCGCGGATTCGTTCATACTCGTCCCCGCCCCCTCCCTCCCGTCCTAGGCTCCGGAGCCTGAGATCAGGGGAGGTACGGGGGAGGTAGGGGGAGATGGGTTCGGTTCCGGCGTGGGCCCGCGCGTATGTGGCCTGTGTCGTTCTCATGGCTCTGGCCTGCCTCGCACCCCTGCCGCACCTCCGCGTTCCCTGGGGGATCGTCGCGCTGCTCGCCGTGCTGTACGCGGGCTGCGAGCGCGTCACGCTGCGGCCCCCGCAGGGCGCCGCCGGCGCGCCCGGCGGCGAGATCGCCGCGGGGATGGGCACCTTCCTCCCCGTCCTGCTGGCCGGGGCCTTTCTGCTGCCGCCGCCCGCCGCCGCCCTGGTCGCGCTGCCCGGGGCGCTGCTCGCCCGGGTCGAACAGCGCCCGCGCGGCCCGCGCCGGATCTGGCGCGCGGCCCAGCTCGCCGTCGCCGTCTGGGCAGCCTCCCGGGTGTACGGGGCGCTCGGTGGCCGGGACGCGCTGGTCACACCCGACTTCCCCTACGCGCTGGTGCCCGCAGGGGCCGCCGTGCTCACCTTCTGCGCCGTGCTCACCGTCCTGGACGGCGGAATCCTGGCGCTCGCAGAGCGGGCCCCGGTGCGCGGAGCCTGGCGCGGTCTCTTCGCGCGCTCGCTGGCGCCCGTCGCCGTGCACGGCCTCGCCGGGCTGATGATGGCGGTGCTGTGGCGCAGCCCCTACGGGCCGGTCGCCGCGCTGCTCGTCCTGCTGCCGATGTACGTGTCCTGCTGGGTGTTCGCCCAGTACCACCGCGAACGCGCCGCCCACCAGGCCACCATCCGCGCCCTCGTCCAGGCCGTCGACATCAAGGACGGCTACACCCGCGGGCACAGTGAGCGGGTCGGCCAGGCATCCGTGCTGATCGCCCGCGAACTGGGCATGCACGACGAGCGCGTCGAGGTGCTCCGGTTCGCCGGAATCCTGCACGACGTCGGCAAACTCGGTGTCCCCACGCGGCTGCTGCGCAAGGACGGACCACTGACCCCCGAGGAGCGGCGGGTCATCGAACTGCATCCCGAGTACGGGCACGAGATGGTCCGCGGGATCGGGTTCCTCGGCGAAGCCCGCTCGGCGATCCTGCACCACCACGAGCGGCTGGACGGCAGCGGATACCCGTACGGGCTGGCGGGGGCGCAGATCCCGGAGTTCGCCCGGGTGGTGGCCGTCGCCGACGCCTTCGACGCGATGACGTCGACCCGGTCCTACCGCAGGGCCCGCCCGGTGCCGGCGGCGCTGGAGGAGCTGACGCGGTGCGCGGGGGCGCAGTTCGACCCCCGGATGGTGGGGGCGCTGGCGCGGGCGCTCGGACGGCACGGCTGGCACCCCGCCGTGACCGCGGACCTGGCCCCGGCCGTCGTACCCGGCATGCCGCCGACGCGGCCGTCCGACACCGTCGGGCGGAGCGCGCCGTGAGCACCGCCACCCCACGGCGCGGACTTCCCGCCCGGTCCGCCGTCCTCCCGTCGGCCGGGAGAGCGCCCGGTGACCTCACCGCGGTGCGTGTCCTCGCCCTCCTCCTCGCGCTCTTCTCCCTGGGTGCCACCCTCTGGGACGGGCTCGACCAGCGCGGTACCGCGCTCGCCTTCGGCCTGCTCATCGCCGTCGGCGAGCTCGCCCGGTGGAGCGGCGCCGAGGAACGGGAGTCGGCACCCCTCGGGGCCGCCGGAGCCCTCGCCTACGCGCTGCTCGGCGAGAACGCCGGGCACCGCACCGACCACGGCGTCCTGCAGGTCGTCGCCGTCGTCGGGGCGGCGGCGCTGATCGGCTGCGTTCCGCACGTGGCCCGGGGACACGGGCGCACGCCCGACCACCTCGCCCGGCGGATCCTCACCGTCGCCTTCGCCGCCGTCTGCTTCCAACCCCTGTACGACCAGGGAAGGTTGCTGAGGTGGAGCGGTCCGGCCCAGGCACTGCTGCTCGTCGCACTGCTGGTGCTCACCACCCTGTGCGACGCCGTGCTCGCGGCGGCGACGGCCCACGCGCGGACCCGGTGGCCGTTCGGGCCGCTGCTGCGCGACGAGCTGCGGGCCACCCTCGGGATCGGTTCGGCGGTGTGCGCGACCGGGGTCGTCATGTCGCTCGCGGTCGCGGTGGTCGGGCTGTGGGCGCTGCCCGTCTTCTCACTGCCGCTGCTGCTCACCCAGCTTTCCTTTCGGCGGTACGCCGCCGTGCGGGTCACCTACCGGCAGACGATCGCCTCGCTCGCGCGGGCGACCGAGATAGCCGGGTACACACCGGCCGGGCACGCCCGGCGGGTGGCCGTCCTCAGCCGGGCCGTGGGCCGTGAGCTGGGCCTGTCCGAGCCCGATCTGACCGTCCTGGAGTACGCGGCGCTGATGCACGACATCGGACAGCTCAGCCTGGTCGACCCCGTACCGGCCGGCGCCACCGCCGTGCTCCCGGCGGACGAGCAGCGGCGGATCGCGCTGCTCGGCGGCGCCGTCGTCCGGCAGACCGGGGTGGACGCCGAGGTCGCGGTGGTGGTGGAGCGGCAGGCGGACCCCTACCGGGACCAGCCCGTCACCGCGCGCATCGTCCGGACCGTGAACGCGTACGAGGAGATGGCCCGGGAAGCGGGGCCCACGGGGCCGCTGACCGCACTGGAGAAGCTGCGGCTGGCCACCGCCCGCGACTATCAGCCCGAGGTCGTGGAGTCGCTGGCGCGGGTCCTGTCCCGACCCGGTCTGACCCTGCCCTGGGCTGGGTAACCCATGGGTAATGAGCGGCCGTCCGAGGGTACGTGGTTGGATGCGAGGAAGAGGGTGTTCGGGGGCATGGGCCAGCCCGGGGCTGCACTGCCTTCAAGGGACTCTTCAAAGGACCGGCAGGCGGGAAACGCAAGGAACTGGCAGGCGGGAATCGTGAGGATCTTCGGCAAGGGACGGCACCGGCCCTCCGCCTCATGGCGGCAGGCCACCGACCGTGCGTTCACGCTGATCGGCGACGGCCGGTACGAGGACGCGGGAGCGCTGCTGACGCGTGCCGCGGACCTGGAGCCCTGGCTGTCCGAGTCCTGGTTCAACCTGGCCCTGCTGCACAAGTTCCGGCACGACTGGGAGCAGGCGCGGGCGGCGGGCCTGCGGGCCGTCGCGCTGCTCGACCGGGAGGCCGGCGCACCTGACTGGTGGAACGTGGGGATCGCGGCCACCGCCCTGCAGGACTGGCCGCTGGCCCGCCGTTCCTGGCAGGCGTACGGGCTGCGGGTCCCCGGTGGTGCCGCGGTCTCCGGCGAGCCGGTGGGGATGGACCTCGGCAGCGCGGCCGTGCGGCTGTCGCCGGAGGGCGAGGCCGAGGTGGTGTGGGGGCGCCGACTGGACCCCGCCCGCGTCGAGGTGCTGTCGATCCCGCTGCCGTCCTCCGGACGCCGCTGGGGCGAGGTCGTCCTGCACGACGGCGTTCCGCACGGTGAGCGGACCACCGCCGCGGGGCACGCCTACCCGGTCTTCGACGAGATCGAGCTGTGGGCCCCCTCGCCGGTGCCCACCTGGGTCGTGCTGCTGGAAGCGGCCACCGAGGACGACCGGGACGCGCTGGAGCAGCTCGCCGCCGACGCCGGGTTCGCCGCGGAGGACTGGTCGTCGTCCGTACGGCTGCTGTGCCGGATGTGCTCCGAGTCCCGGATGCCGTCCGACGAGGGCGACGAGGAGCACCTCGATCCGCACGACCACAGCGAGCCGGGGCACCCGGGGCCGCTGGGCCACCGTACCGACGGGCAGCTCTGGGTGCCCGAGCGGGAGTGCGGGCTCGCGGCCCCCGCCTCGCTGGTGCGCGGCCTGCTCGACGGCTGGGTCGCGGACAGCCCGGACTCCCGTGACTGGCGGGATCTGGAAGAGGTCTGCTGAGCGCACCTTTAGGCTGTACTCGCAGAAATTTTCATGGTCTGAGGAAGGCGTACGTCGTCATGGCGCAGCAGGACACCGATCAGCAGCACGTGGGCGTGCTCCCCGTGGACGACGACGGGTTCGTCATCGACACCGAGGACACCGAGGAGCGTGAGGCGGCCTACCGCGAGCGCGGTGCCTCGCGGCCGATCACGGTGGTCGGGAACCCGGTGCTGCACAAGGAGTGCAAGGACGTCACCGACTTCGGCGACGAGCTGGGCCGGCTGGTCGCCGACATGTTCGCCAGCCAGCGCACCGCCGAGGGCGTGGGCCTGGCCGCCAACCAGATCGGCGTCGACCTGAAGGTCTTCGTCTACGACTGCCAGGACGACCAGGGCGACCGGCACGTGGGCGTGGTGTGCAACCCCAAGCTGGTCGACCTGCCCGCCGAACGGCGCCAGTTGGACGAGAGCAACGAGGGCTGCCTCTCCGTGCCGACCGCCTACGCGCCACTGGCCCGCCCCGACTACGCCGAGGTCACCGGGCAGGACGAGAAGGGCAACCCGGTCAGGGTGCGGGGTACGGGCTACTTCGCACGCTGCCTCCAGCACGAGACGGACCACCTGTACGGCTACCTGTACATCGACCGGCTCTCCAAGCGCGACCGCAAGGACGCGCTGCGGCAGATGGCCGAGAACGAGCCCCGCTACGAGATCGTGGCGAACGGCTGAGCCACCTCTTCGCCGGGCGCCCCGCACGGCTGTGACATAAATTGACAGGCGTGACGCGCGGCCCCTCGTGAGTCCACTCGAACGGTGCTTGGTCAGGTGATCCACCTGACCAGGCACCGTTCGCATGTACGTCGCCCGTTCGATCCCTTGTGCTCCATCAGTGATCCAGATTCAGTCATACAGGGGGAGATTCTCGGCATGGTGAGGTAGTCAGTGGGCCAAATCCGTTCCCAGAACGGTCAGTTGTAGTGCTGAATGGGAAGTGCGGGGATACGCAACGGCGCGCGCCCGGCACAGGTGGAGGGGTGTGACGTCAACAGGCGGCTGAGAGGGGTTTGTTCGTGCATGCTTTCTCATACGGCTCTTCATCGACAGCGCTCGCGGTACCACCGGCGCTCTGCCTTCCGGTGATCGAGTCCGGGTTTCCCCGTCAACTGCACCCGTATTGGCCCAAGCTCCAGGAGAACACCAGGACCTGGCTCCTCGAAAAACGGCTGATGCCCGCGGACAAGGTCGAGGAGTATGCGGACGGCTTGTGCTACACGGACCTCATGGCGGGCTACTACATAGGGGCCCCCGACGAGGTCATGCAGGCGATAGCGGACTACAGCGCGTGGTTCTTCGTCTGGGACGACCGCCATGACCGCGATGTCATCCACGGCCGGGCCGACGCCTGGCGGAAGCTCAGGTTCCGGCTCCACGCGGCCCTCGACGCTCCCAGGGACCATCTGCACCACCAGGATCCCCTGGTCGCGGGGTTCGCGGACAGCATGGTGCGCCTGTACTCGTTCCTCGGTGAGAACTGGAACAAGCGGTTCGCGCTCCACTTCCACGCGGTGATCGAGGCGTACGACCGGGAGTTCAGGAACCGGACCTCCGGCACTGTTCCCACGGTCGCGGAATACCTCGAACTCCGTCGGCTCACTTTCGCCCACTGGATCTGGACCGACCTTCTGGAAGCGAGTGCGGGCCAGGAACTCCCCGCGAAAGTGCGACTGCATCCCGCATTTCACCGGGCGGCGCTCCTCAGTCAGGAATTCGCCGCCTGGTACAACGATCTCTGCTCCCTTCCCAAAGAAATAGCGGGCGACGAGGTCCACAATCTCGGAATCAGTCTCATTCACCATCAGGGGCTGACACTCGAAGAAGCCGTCACCGATGTGAGGCGGCGGGTAGAGGAATGCGTCGAGCAATTCCTCATCGCCGAGAAGGACGTGTTACGGCTCGCCGAATTACTGGCGGACGGCACTGTTCGGGGAAAAGCGACGAGCGCCGCCGTGACGGCGTGCCTCGGGAACATGCGGAACTGGTTCAGCTCCGTGTACTGGTTCCACCACGAGTCGGGCCGGTACATGGTCGACAGCTGGGACGACCGCTCCACACCCCCGTACGTCAACAATGAAGCGGCAGGTGAGAAATGACCGTCGAGTCGGTACGACCCGAGGTGTCCGGGGCGCGGGAGCTCTCCGTCCCGCCCCTCGCCGGAGGCGGGGTGCCCGTTCTCGGGCACGGCTGGAAACTGGTCCGCGATCCGCTGGGCTTCCTCGCCCGGCTGCGCGACCACGGTGATGTCGTCCGGCTCCGGATGGGCCCCAAGACGGTGTACGCCGTCACCACCCCCGCGCTCACCGGGGCACTGGCGCTCAGTCCGGACTACGAGATAGGCGGCCCCCTGTGGGAGTCGCTCGAAGGGCTGCTGGGCAAGCAGGGTGTCGCGACGGCCAACGGGCCGCAGCACCGGCGCCAGCGGCGGACCATCCAGCCCGCGTTCCGGGCCGACATCATCCCCGAGTACGGCCCGATCATGGAGGAGGAGTCGCGGGCGTTCGCGGCGCGCTGGGAGCGGGGCACGGCGGTCGACTGCACCTCCGAGTCGTTCCGCGTCGCCGTCCGGGTGGCCGCCCGCTGTCTGCTGCGCGGCCGGTTCATGGACGAGCGCGCGGAGCGGCTGAGTCTCGCGCTCGCCACCGTCTTCCGCGGTATGTACCGGCGCATGGTCATACCCGCCGGGCCGCTCTATCGGCTCCCGCTCCCCGGGATGCGCGCATTCGACCGGGCATTGGCCGATCTGCACGCACTCGTCGACGAGATCATCGACGAGCGACGGGCATCTGGTCAAAAGCCGGACGATTTGCTGACCGCATTGCTGGAAGCGAAGAACGACGACGGCGACCCCATAGACGAACAGGAGATCCACGACCAAGTCGTCGCGATACTCACCCCCGGCAGCGAAACCATCGCATCCACGATCATGTGGTTGCTGCAAGTGCTGACCGAACATCCGGAACAGGCGGACAAGGTGGCCGCCGAGGTCCAATCCGTCGCCGGGGACCGGCCCGTCGGATTCGGCGATGTCCGAAAGCTGTCGCACACGAACAATGTGGTCGTCGAGGCTATGCGTTTACGTCCCGCCGTATGGATATTGACGCGGCGGGTGGTGGCCGAAACCGAACTGGGCGGCTATCGCATTCCGGCCGGTGCCGACATCGTCTACAGCCCCTACGCGATCCAGCGCGACCCCCGGTCGTACCAGGAGCATCTGGATTTCGATCCCGACCGCTGGCTTCCGGAACGCTCCAAGGACATCCCGAAGTACGCGATGCGCCCCTTCAGCGTCGGCAACCGGAAGTGCCCGAGTGACCACTTCTCGATGGCGCTGCTCTCCCTGATCACCGCGACCGTGGCGTCCCGGTGGCGCTTCGAGCAGGTGTCGGGGTCCAACGACGCGACCCGCGTCGGCATCACCCTGCGGCCCCACGAGCTGCGGCTCAAGGCCCGTCCGCGCTAGGCGTGCCGCTCGGCCGGGTTCCGCCCCGCCGGTGGCCGTACCGCACGTCCACGGGCGCACGTTCAGGCCGCCCTCGGGCCCCTGAACGTGCGCCGGTACGCCTGCGGGGTCGTCCCCAGGCTCCGGACGAACTGGTGGCGCAGCGCCGCCGCGTTGCCGAAGCCGGCCCGGCCCGCGACCGCGTCCATCGTCTCGTCCGTGCCCTCCAGCAACTCCTGGGCCAGCAGCACCCGTTGACGCAGAATCCAGCGGTAGGGCGTGGTCCCCGTCTCCTGCTGGAAGCGGCGTGCGAAGGTGCGCGGCGCCATATGGGCACGGGCCGCGAGCTGTTCGACGGTCGTCTCCCGGTCGAGGTGCCGCTGCATCCACACCAGCACCTCGCCGACCGTGTCGCACCGCGAGCGGGGCAGCGGCCGCTCGATGTACTGGGCCTGGCCGCCGTCGCGGTGCGGCGGCACCACCATGCGGCGGGCGATGGCGTTGGCCACCTCGGGGCCCTGCTCCTTGCGGACGATGTGCAGGCAGGCGTCGATGCCGGAGGCCGTACCGGCCGAGGTGATCACCGGGTCGGCGTCCACGTACAGGACGTCCGGTTCGATCACCGCCCGCGGGTACTGCCGGGCCAGCTCGTCGGCCTGCTGCCAGTGCACGGCGCAGCGCCGGCCGTCCAGGAGACCGGCCGCGCCGAGCGCGAAGACCCCGGAGCAGACGCTGAGCACCCGGGCACCGCGGTCCACCACGCGGCGCAGCGCCGTGAGCAGTTCGGGCGGATAGCCGCGAACGGCATAGGTGTCACCGGCGGGTACGACCACCAGGTCGGCCTCCTCCAGGCGGTCGAGGCCGAACGGGGTGGAGACCGTGAACCCGGGGACATGGGTGCCGAGCGTCGGCCCCTCGGCGGAGACGACCGCGAACTCGTAGACAGGAAGCCCCTGTTCGCTGCGGTCGAGGCCGAACACCTCGCAGACGACGCCGAGTTCGAAAGGATGCACACCGTCGAGCAGGACGGCCGCCACGTTGTTCAGCATGCCGTCCAGTGTGCCCCGGCGGTGGCAGTAATTCGAGGGTGTGCGGCAGTTCTGCCACTGACGGTAAGGAGTCATCGGCATGAGACTGGTGTCCATGAACTCAGTGATGGACAACCTCGCCGGAATCCTCGCCGTCCTCGGGATCTTCGTGGTCGTGGCGCTCCCCTCGCTGGCCGGGCTCGCCCGCGAGCGGCGCGTGGACCGTCAGCTCAGGGCGGCCGCCGACGCCCGCCAGGAGACCGGGCGGGCGCCGCGGTCTCACTCCTTCGTCACGACCACGGTGACCGTCCACTCCTGAAGGGCGTCGCAGGAGACCCGCGCCGGGTCGCTCGCGCACACCGGCCGGGACGAGGTCAGCCGGACCGTTCCCGCCGAGACCGCCCGGTAGGCGGCGGACGCGTCGCCCGGCTGGAGGACGATCCCGCTGTTGGTGGCCTCCAGGGCGCCTCCCGCGGCCTTCACCGGCGCCCAGGGCCGGCGGGTGGTGCCGTCCAGGGAGACGCGGATCGTGCCGCCGGGCGCCAGACAGTACGTGTGGCCGGTGTCGGCGGCGCCGAGCTCCTCCTTCGCCGTCACGCAGCTCGGGTGGGACGGGGCGGGTGACGGCGACACGGTGCCGCTGCCGCCCGCGTCGCCTCCGCTCGTGGTGCCGCAGCCCGCGAGGAGCAGGGCCAGGGCGGTGAGGGCGATGGTCCGGGTGTGGGTCGTTCGACGCATGGGGTGACCTCCTTGCGGGTTGGACGTACCACCGGTGGATCAGGATCCATCCCCACGCGTTCCGGACCACGCGTTCCGGCCGCGGGTTCCGGGCAGCGCGTGAAAGGGCCCCGGCCGCCATCGCGACCGGGGCCCTCTCACGGGGCCGGGCCGCCGTGGCGGTCCGGCTCGGTCACGGGTCAGCTGGTCGTCAGGGCGGTGTCGTCCACGACGAAGCTGGTCTGGAGGGAGGAGTCCTCGACGCCGCTGAACTTCAGCGTGACGGTCGATCCGGCGAAGGAGGACAGGTCGAAGGTCTTCTGGGCGTACCCGGTGGCCTTGTTGAGGTTGGAGTACGTCGCGAGCGTGGTCGAGCCCGCGGTGACGGTGAGCTTGTCGTAGGCCGAGGTGGTGCTGGTCTCGGCGGTGTCGATGTGGAGGTAGAAGGTCAGGGAGGCCTTGCAGCCGGACGGGATGGTCACCGACTGGGACAGCGTGTCGGTGTGGGTCGAGCCGTAGCCGTCGAGCCAGGCGTCGTACGAGCCGCCGTGCGTGGCCTCGCCGGTGTCATTGGTGATGACACCGCTCGTCTCGGTCCACACGGTCGCGCCCGACTCGAAGCCCTGGTTGCCGAGCAGCTGCGCCGAGGTGCAGGTGCCGCCGCCCGAGGTGCTGACGGTCCAGGTGAACGAGGCCGAGCCGGAGGCTCCGGTGCTGTCCTTCGCCGTGACGGTGACCGCGTACGTGCCCGCGGTGCTCGCGGTGCCGGAGATCAGCCCGGTCGAGCTGCTGATCGACAGCCCGGTCGGCAGCCCGGTCGCGCTGTACGTGAGGGTCGCGCCCGCGCTGTCGCTCGCCGAGATCTGCAGGCTCGCCGAGCCGCCGGTGGCCGTGGACTGGCTGCCCGGGTTGGTGACGGTCACGGTGTTGCCCGTGCTGGTGCCCGAGGTGAATGCGGCCGTGCCGTTCGGGGTGCCCCAACCGGTCGGGCCGTCGTAGCCGGTGGCCGCGGTGCAGAAGTACGACGGGGAGCAGGAGCCGTTGTTGCCGCTCGTCACGTCGTACAGGTTCGAGGTGTGGGAGTAGGGGTACTTCGCCGGGTAGTCGGCGGAACCGGGGGTGCCGGCCAGCGCGTACACGCCCGCGATGATGGGCGACGAGGCGCTGGTGCCGCCGTAGACCGCCCAGCCGGAGCCGCCGTAGGTGTCGTAGACGGCCACGCCGGTGGCGGGGTCGGCGACCGCGGAGACGTCGGACTCCATGCGCTTGGTGCAGCCGGTGTCGGTCTGCCAGGACGGCTTGGCGTCGTAGGCGGAGCAGCCGGAGCCGGTGCCCTCGGTGCTGCTGGTCTTCCAGACCGACTCGGTCCAGCCGCGGGTGCTGGAGGAGGTGCTCAGCGCGGTACCGCCGACGGCGGTCACGTACTGGGAGGTCGCCGGGTACTCGGCGCCGTAGGCCTCGTCACCCGAGGAGACCGTGATGGCGACGCCCGGGTGCTTGAAGTACGAGGTGTCCTCGCTGGTCTGCGAGGAGGACTCGGAGCCGCCCCAGCTGTTGGAGACGAACTTCGCGCCCAGCGTGACCGCTTCGTTCTCGGCGATGCCGAGGTCGGAGTCGTTCGCGGAGCTCGCCTCGACGAGGATGATGTTGCAGTTGGGGCAGACGGCGCTGACCATGTCGATGTCGAGCGCCTCCTCACCCGCCCAGCCGGAGTCGTTCGTCGGCAGTGAGGTGGTCGAACCGGTCTGGCTGACCTGCTTGAAGCAGCCGCTGGCCACGGTGCAGGCGGACAGGCCGAACTGCGAGCGGTAGGTGGCCAGGTCGGCGGCGGCGTTGGGGTCGTTGTAGGCGTCGACCACGGCGACCGTCAGGCCGGAGCCGCCCGTCGAGGGCAGGTTGTAGGCGCTGTGCAGGTTGGCCGGGCTGAGACCGGACACCGCGGCGGCGGCGTCGGGGGAGACCTTGGCCGCGAGCTTCTGCGCGATGTCGGTGCGGCGCTGCGCGAAACACGACATCTGGCCGGGCTTCGTCGCCTCGGCGCACAGGTGCTTGGTCGCCACCTTCTGGCCGGCCTTGCCGGTCGAGTGGACCGCCTGGCGGGCGGGATCGGTCAGGGCCCCGGCGTTCTGGGCCGCCCGGGAGACGTGGGGGGTCGGTGCGGGCTGCGCGTCGGCGGGAGGTGCCGCGGCGAACCCGGCGAGGCCGAGGGCCAGGGCGGGGAGGGCGGTGGTGAGGAGTCTTCGCAGGCTCCGGGCCGGTCTGCCGGAGGGTATCGGGCGCTGTGAACGCATGGGGGTGTCGCCTCCATCGGTTCGAGGCCGGTGCCGCTCGGGCCGGGGTAGGGCCGTTCGCGGCGCCATAGCCGGAAGTGGGGGTTCTCGGCGCTCTGAACGGGCAGGCCCGTGACGCGCGTAGCGCGAACCGTGGAGAGACACGTCATGGGCATGCCAATTCAGTCGTCCTGGCGTGCCGTGGTGCGCGGCATGACGGGACGGCCAGAACCTAGCCGGGGTGAACGGCGCGCGAACAGCCGTGCCGGAAGAACTTTGCCGCTCCATGGACGGGGATTGGCCCGGTGATTGGAGGCGCGGGGGCAGTACGTGACGAAAGCCGGGCCCCGACAGGGGTCCCGGCCAACGTCGGTGACGAGCAGTCAGAATGTGAGGACCGGTCAGAAGTCCTCGTCGAAGTCGACCGTGCCCTCCACCGCGACCTGGTACGCCGACGGTCGGCGCTCGAAGAAGTTGGTCAGCTCCTGGACACCCTGGAGCTCCATGAAGGAGAACGGGTTCTCCGAGCCGTAGACCGGTGCGAAGCCCAGCCGCTGCAGGCGCTGGTCGGCGACGCACTCCAGATACTGGCGCATCGAGTCGGTGTTCATGCCCGGCAGACCCTCACCGCACAGGTCCCGCCCGAACTGCAGCTCGGCCTCGACGGCCTCGCGCAGCATGTCGGTCACCTGCTCCTGGAGCCGGTCGTCGAAGAGCTCCGGCTCCTCCTTGCGGACGGTGTCGACGACCTCGAAGGCGAAGCTCATGTGCATCGTCTCGTCGCGGAACACCCAGTTGGTGCCCGTCGCCAGGCCGTGCAGCAGACCGCGGCTGCGGAACCAGTAGACGTACGCGAAGGCCCCGTAGAAGAAGAGCCCCTCGATGCACGCGGCGAAGCAGATGAGGTTCAGCAGGAAGCGGCGGCGGTCGGCCTGGGTCTCCAGCCGGTCCAGCTTCTCCACCGAGTCCATCCACTTGAAGCAGAACTGCGCCTTCTCGCGGATGGAGGGGATGCTCTCGACCGCCGCGAAGGCCGCCGTGCGGTCCTCCGGGTCGGGCAGATAGGTGTCCAGCAGCGTCAGATAGAACTGGACGTGCACGGCCTCCTCGAAAAGCTGCCGGCTCAGGTAGAGCCGCGCCTCGGGGGAGTTGATGTGCTTGTACAGCGTCAGCACCAGGTTGTTCGACACGATCGAGTCGCCCGTCGCGAAGAACGCGACCAGCCGGCCGATCATGTGCTGCTCACCCGGCGTCAGCTTCGCGAGGTCGGCGACGTCCGAGTGGAGGTCGACCTCCTCGACGGTCCAGGTGTTCTTGATCGCGTCCCGGTAGCGCTCGTAGAAGTCCGGGTAGCGCATGGGACGCAGGGTCAGTTCGAAGCCCGGGTCGAGGAGGTTCTTCTCGGTGTTCGTGTCGGACATTACTGGCAGGCCTCGCAGGACTCGGGGTTTTCCAGGGAGCAGGCGACGGCGTCGGGGTCGGCCGCCTGCTGGACGGGGATGGTCTTCTCGGGCTGCGCCTGGGCCTGGGCCGCGCGGGCGATGCGCGTCGCCGGGCGGGAACGCAGGTAGTACGTCGTCTTCAGGCCCGACTTCCAGGCGTAGGAGTACATCGAGGAGAGCTTGCCGATGGTCGGCGTCTCCAGGAACAGGTTCAGCGACTGCGCCTGGTCCAGGAACGGGGTCCGGGCGGCGGCCATGTCGATCAGGCCGCGCTGCGGGATCTCCCACGCCGTGCGGTACAGGTCGCGGACGTCCTGCGGGACCCAGGTGAAGCCCTGCACCGAGCCGCTGGACTCGCGCAGCGCCTCACGGGTCTGCGCGTCCCACACACCGAGCTTCTTCAGCTCGGCCACCAGGTAGGAGTTGACCTGGAGGAACTCGCCGGAGAGCGTCTCGCGCTTGAACAGGTTGGACACCTGCGGCTCGATGCACTCGTACACGCCCGCGATGGACGCGATGGTGGCCGTCGGCGCGATGGCGAGGAGCAGCGAGTTGCGCATGCCGACCTCGGCGATCCGCTGCCTCAGGGCGGCCCAGCGCTCCGGCCAGTTCAGCTCGACGTCGAAGTGGTCCGGGTGCAGGACGCCACGCGCGGTCCGGGTCTTCTCCCAGGCGGGGAGCGGGCCGTTGCGCTCGGCGAGGTCCGCGGAGGCCTCGTAGGAGGCGAGCATGATGCGCTCGGCGATCCGCGTGGACAGCGCGCGGGCCTGCGGCGAGTCGAAGGGCAGCCGCAGCTTGAAGAAGACGTCCTGGAGACCCATCGCGCCGAGGCCCACCGGACGCCACTTGGCGTTGGAGCGGCCCGCCTGCTCGGTCGGGTAGAAGTTGATGTCGACGACGCGGTCGAGGAAGGTCACCGCGGTGCGCACGGTCTCGTCGAGCCGCTCCCAGTCGATGTCGTCACCGACGACGAACGCGCCCAGGTTGACCGAGCCCAGGTTGCAGACCGCCGTCTCCCCGTCGTCCGTGACCTCCAGGATCTCGGTGCACAGGTTCGAGGAGTGGACGGTGTGGCCCGGCTCCGCCGTCTGGTTGGCGGTGCGGTTGGCGGCGTCCTTGAAGGTCATCCAGCCGTTGCCGGTCTGCGCGAGGGTGCGCATCATCCGGCCGTACAGGTCACGGGCCGGGATGGTCTTCTTCGCGAGGCCCGCCTCCTCGGCCTTGCGGTACGCGGCGTCGAACTCGTCGCCCCACAGGTCGACCAGTTCCGGCACGTCGGCGGGGGAGAAGAGCGACCAGACGCCGTCCTCGTTCACCCGGCGCATGAACTCGTCCGGGATCCAGTGCGCGAGGTTCAGGTTGTGCGTACGCCGGGCGTCCTCACCGGTGTTGTCGCGCAGCTCCAGGAACTCCTCGATGTCGGAGTGCCAGGTCTCCAGGTAGACCGCGGCCGCGCCCTTGCGCCGGCCGCCCTGGTTCACCGCGGCGACCGAGGCGTCGAGCGTCTTGAGGAACGGGACGATGCCGTTGGAGTGTCCGTTGGTGCCGCGGATCAGCGAACCGCGCGAGCGGATACGCGAGTACGAAAGGCCGATGCCGCCCGCGTGCTTCGACAGGCGCGCCACCTGGTGGTAGCGGTCGTAGATGGAGTCCAGCTCGTCCAGCGGGGAGTCGAGGAGGTAGCAGGACGACATCTGGGGGTGCCGCGTACCGGAGTTGAAGAGCGTGGGGGAGGACGGCAGGTAGTCGAGGCGGCTCATCAGCCGGTAGAGCGCGGCGACTTCGTCCACCGACCGGGCCGTGTCGTCCTCGGCGAGACCGGAGGCCACCCGCAGCATGAAGTGCTGGGGCGTCTCGACGACCTTGCGGGTGATCGGGTGCCGGAGCAGATAGCGGCTGTGCAGCGTGCGCAGCCCGAAGTAGCCGAACCGGTCGTCGCCTTCGATGTCGATGAGCGCGTCGAGGCGGGCCGTGTGCAGCCGGACGAACGCGGCCGTGCGGTCGGCGATCAGACCCTCGCGGTGGCCGACGGCGACCGACTCGGAGAAGGTCGTGACGCCCTGGGAGGCGGCCTCCGCGGCGATGCTGATCGTGAGCAGGCGGGCGGCCAGCCGGGAGTAGGCGGGGTCCTCGGAGATGAGACCCGCGGCCGCCTCGGTGGCCAGTTCGCGCAGCTCGGCCTCGTCGGCGCGGGCGGACCGGCCGCGCAGCGCCGCGGCGGCGACCCGGCCGGGGTCGGCGGCCGTGAGGTCGGTGGTGAGATCGGTCAGGGTCCGCAGCAGCGCGGTTCCGGGACCGTCGGTCTCCACCCGGGCCTGCTGCGCGGTCACTGAAGCCGGATCGGCTGGCGCGATGGTCACGTGGGGATCTCCCTCGCTCGGCACAGGGCCCTACGGGGCGGAGCGGGGCACACGAGAGCGCTTCTGGGCAGCAGCGCACCGCGTCCACCGGCCCATTCCGCGAGGCCCGGACGTCGTCGGCACCCGGGCCGGACGGCCGGGGCGCGCTGTCGGCAGGTCCTCGGACTGACGCGAGTGCGGGCACGCGAATACGCGAACACGCACAGGTACACCGTTGCGGGACAGTTCCGGATTCGCACCGGATTCCCCTGCGGCGACAGCGACCATGAGCATACATCTTGTGCCGGGCCTCGGGAGTGCCCCCACATGTTGTGTCGGGTCGGAGTTCTGGAGCACTACGGAGCGTGCTGGATCGCCAACTCGTAGGTGTGCCCGGCCCGCACGGCGACGGCCCGCACGGCGACGGCCCGCACGGTGATGGCCTGCGAGGCGACGGGCCGCGTGGCGACGGGCCGCCGGTTCTCGTCCGGCGGCCCGTCGTGCGGCGCTGTCGCTACAGGCCGGCGTCCGCCGTGGCCGGCGGGAGCTCCGTCTCGACCCCCGGGTCCCCCGCGTCGGCCGTGTAGTCCTCCGGCGAGGTCTCGTCGATGCCGTCCGGCGCGTTGAACGCCCTCAGGGCGAAGGTGAGGACGACGGCCACGGCCAGGTTCAGGACGAACGCGGTCAGGCCGATGTAGCCGATCTCCCCGATGCCGGGGATCTCCTTCGAGCTGCCGCCGAAGTGCTTCTGGGTCGGCGAGGCCACCCCGTAGGCGGCGATCGTGCCGTAGAGCATGCCGACCGCCCAGCCGCCCAGCAGCGCCCAGCGGTGGAACCAGCGGGTGAACAGCCCGCCGACCAGTGACGGGAAGGTCTGCAGGATCCAGATGCCGCCCAGCAGCTGGAAGTTGATCGCGACGGTCTTGTCCATGGTCAGGACGAAGACCAGCGCGCCCACCTTCACCAGGAGCGACACCAGCTTGGAGACCTGGGTCTCCTGGCGCGGGGTCGCGTTCGGGTTGATGAAGTCCTTGTAGATGTTGCGGGTGAAAAGGTTCGCGGCCGCGATGGACATGATGGCCGCCGGCACCAGCGCGCCGATGCCGATGGCGGCGAAGGCCACGCCCGCGAACCAGTCGGGGAACATGTTCTCGAAGAGCTGGGGGATGGCGAGCTGGCCGTTGGTGACCTTCACCCCGGCGGCGATCGCCATGAACCCGAGCAGGGCGAGCAGGCCCAGCATCAGCGAGTAGAGCGGCAGGATCGTGGTGTTGCGCCGGATCACCTCCCTGCTGCGGCCGGACAGCGTCGCGGTGACCGAGTGCGGATACATGAACAGCGCCAGCGCCGAGCCGAGCGCGAGGGTGGCGTACGTCCACTGGCCCGCCTGCGCGGGGACGAGTCCGCCGGCGCCCGCGGCCGTGTACTTGGCGCTCGCCGCCTTGAAGATCTCGTCGAAGCCGCCCAGCTTGATCGGGATGTAGATGATGGCCACCGCGATCACGATGTAGATCAGGGTGTCCTTCACGAACGCGATCAGGGCGGGGGCCCGCAGCCCCGAGGAGTAGGTGTACGCGGCCAGCACGCCGAAGGCGATGAGGAGCGGCAGGTCCTTGACGAACCAGTTGGTGCTGTCGCCGCCGCCCACGCCCATCACGTCGAGGACGGCCTGGATGCCGACCAGTTGGAGCGCGATGTACGGCATGGTGGCCAGGATGCCGGTGACGGCCACGGCGAGGGACAGGCCCTTGGAGCCGAAGCGACCGCGCACGAAGTCCGAGGTCGTCACATAGCCGTGCTTGTGGGAGACCGACCACAGCCGGGGCAGGAACGTGAAGATCAGCGGGTACACCAGGATCGTGTACGGCACGGCGAAGAAGCCGGCCGCGCCCGCCGCGTAGACCGCCGCGGGTACGGCGACGAAGGTGTACGCCGTGTAGAGGTCGCCGCCGAGCAGGAACCAGGTCACCCAGGTGCCGAAGGACCGTCCGCCCAGGCCCCATTCGTCGAGGCTGTGTTCGTCGGCGGCCCTGCGCCAGCGGGCGGCCAGGAAGCCCATGACCGTGACGGCCAGGAAGAAGAAGACGAAGACGCCGAGGGCGACGCCGTTCACACCGTCGTTCATGCTCCGGCACCTCTCTCGGCGGAGGCGGAGGTGCGGGCCCGCTGGTCACGCCGCCACAACAGATACGCGGTCACGGTCAGCACCGTGGACAGGGGCACCCACAGCAACTGGTACCAGTAGAAGAAGGGGATGCCGATGAAGGCCGGGTCCGTCTTCGTGTAGGAGCCGACCCACAGCATCGCCACGAAGGGCGCGAGCAGGCAGAGGGCGATCACCACACGTACCGGTGTCACCACACGTACCGGTGTCACCACCGGTGGTTTCACTTCGGGCAGGTCTGACATAGGGCGGCTCCGTCCCCTCATCGGTCACCTGGGTAACGCGCAGGCAATCTAGGGGATGGTTCCGCTTTGGGGAACCCCGCCTCGGGGGGCGGGTGTGGAGGGTTCGTGTCGGTGTGCACGGCGCGCTCAGCAGGAGCGGAACCCCCGGAGCGGGTACGGCGCCTGACGGTGCGTCCGGGCCGGCCCGGACGGCGGGGCGCCGCGCGCGGGTCCGGGAGCGGAGGTCCCGTACCCGCGCGCCACCCGTACGGCTCAGTCCTGCGGGCGCTTGAGGCGGGCGACGAACTTGTACCGGTCGCCCCGGTACACCGACCGCACCCATTCCACCGGCTCGCCCTGCCGGTCGAGCGAATGGCGGGAGAGCATCAGCATGGGCAGGCCCACATCGGTGCCGAGCAGCCCCGCCTCGCGCGGGGTGGCCAGCGAGGTCTCGATGGTCTCCTCGGCCTCGGCGAGGTGGACGTCGTAGACCTCGGCGAGGGCGGTGTAGAGGGAGGTGTACTTGACGAGCGACCTGCGCAGGGCGGGGAAGCGCTTGGCGGAGAGGTGGGTCGTCTCGATGGCCATCGGCTCACCGCTCGCCAGGCGCAGCCGCTCGATGCGCAGCACCCGGCCGCCGGACGAGATGTCGAGCAGGCCGGCGAGGCTCTCGTCCGCCGTGATGTAGCCGATGTCCAGCAACTGCGAGGTGGGTTCGAGGCCCTGGGCGCGCATGTCCTCGGTGTACGAGGTCAGTTGGAGCGCCTGGGAGACCTTCGGCTTGGCGACGAAGGTGCCCTTGCCCTGGATGCGTTCGAGACGGCCCTCGACGACCAGCTCCTGAAGGGCCTGCCGCACCGTGGTGCGCGAGGTGTCGAACTCGGCGGCGAGGGTCCGCTCGGGCGGTACCGGCGTACCGGGCGGCAGCGTCTCCGTCATGTCGAGCAGGTGCTTCTTGAGGCGGTAGTACTTGGGCACGCGCGCGGTACGGATGGGCGCCCCACCCTCGTTCTCCGCACTGCTGACGTCGGTGCTCATGCTCTGCCTTCCCGGCTCCGGATGCCGAAGCGACCGACATATCGACGGCCACGGCTCACATCGTGGCACGGCTTTCCGTGCGAGTGTCCACCCGCACGCTCCGTGATCCCCTCTATATACCGTCGGCGTACCCGTTGGTCTAGTCCATCACGCGCGGACGGGGCCGTGGTTGGCCATGCGCGAGGGCGCGGGGGCGGTTCGGGGGCGGTTCGGGGACGCTTCCCTCGCGGGCCGCGAACAGGCCCGCTGTTTATGCCGCTTACCTACTTAAAGGTCCTTGCATATGTAGGTCCCATAACGGACGACTGGACGGGCTTACGCACCCTTGACACCCCCCTAGGTCTAGGCCAAGCTCCCCGTACTGGTCTACACCATTGGTCCAGTCCCGGCCCCACGGGCGGTACACGGCGTATGTCACCGCGGGGAGCAGGGGGGTTTGTGGCATCCCTGAGGAGGGTGGCGTGAAGCGCAAGCTGGTAGCCGCGATCGGTATCGCGGGCATGATGTTCTCCATCGCGGCGTGCGGGAACGACAACGGGTCCGGGGGGTCGGACAAGGGTGCGGACGCCAAGGAGCTGACGGTCTGGCTCACGGTCGACGCGCAGAACAACTGGCCCGAGCTGGTCAAGGCGGCCGACGCGGCGGTCAAGGCGAAGCACCCCGGCGTCAAGATCAACCACGAGTACTACGGCTGGCCGGACAAGAACACCAAGCTCGACGCGGTCCTCGCCACCGACAAGGCGCCGGACGTGGTCGAGATGGGCAACACCGAGATGCTCGGCTACATGGTCAAGGGCGCCTTCGCTCCCCTCGACGCCTCGAAGTTCGAGAACTCGGCCGCCTGGCTGGACGGCCTCAAGGCCTCCGTGACCTACGACGGCAAGACCTACGGCGTGCCGTACTACGCCGGTGGCCGCGTCGGCAACTGGCGCAAGGACGTCGCCGCCTCGGTCGGCGTGAAGACCCCGCCGAAGACGTACCAGGAGCTCACCTCCGCTCTGGACAAGATCCAGAAGAAGGAGGGCAGCAAGTTCAGCGCCTGGTACCAGCCCACCCGCGACTGGTACGCGGCCATGTCCTTCGTCTACGACGCCGGCGGCTCCATCGCCAAGCAGGAGGGCGGCCAGTGGAAGGCCAACCTCTCCTCGCCCGAGTCGCAGAAGGGCCTCACCGAGTTCAAGAACGTCGTCGACAAGTACATGCACGGCGACAAGACCAAGGACGAGTCCGACCGTTACATCGTCTACGGCCAGGGCAAGTCCGGCATGATCTTCGGCGCCGCCTGGGAGGGCGCGACCGCCGAGGACCCGAAGAGCGACAAGACCGGCAAGCTCAAGGGCAACCTCGAGAACTTCGTGATGCCCGGCCCGTCCGGCAAGAACCTCCCGGTCTTCCTGGGCGGCTCCGACCTCGCCGTCCCGGTGAAGTCGAAGGCGCAGGCGCTCGCCGCCGAGTGGATCAACGCGTTCACCGGCGCCAAGGGCCAGAAGGGTCTGATGGGCAAGGGCAACCTGCCCAACAACAAGACCGACCTCGCCACCCTGAAGAACGACCCGGCGACGGTCGTCCCGGCCACCGCGGCCGAGTCCAACTGGTTCGTCCCGATGGCGCCGGGCTGGGGCCAGGTCGAGAAGGCCCAGGTCCTGCAGACCATGCTGCAGAACATCGGCACCGGCAAGAAGTCGGTGGCGGACGCCGCGAAGGAAGCGGACGCCGCGATCGACAAGGTCATCAACACCAAGTGACCTGAGAGCGGGGCCCCGTCGGTCCTCCTTCACGGAGGGACGGGGCCCCGCCTCCCGTACGGCCCGGCCCGGGGTCCACCCCCGCGGTACCCGGCCGTGCGGGACTTCGCCTTCGTACGACCTGAGGGACCGCTGAGGAGCGCGCGATGAGTGCCGCAGACACGACCACCCCCGCCAAGGTGCCGCCACCGCGGCAGGCACCGCCACCGGCCGTCCCCGCGGCGGCACCACGCGCCAAGCGGACCGCGGGCACAGCGGCGGCCCCCTGGGTCCTGCTCGCCCCGTGTCTGCTGATCCTCGCGCTGGTCCTCGGCTATCCGCTGGTACGCCTGGTCACGCTCTCCTTCCAGAAGTTCGGGCAGTCCCAGCTCTGGGGCTTCCAGCCGGCCGAGTCGGTCGGCTTCGACAACTTCTCCAAGGTGCTCTCGGACAGCGAGTTCTGGGCGGTGGTCGTCCGCACGGTCCTCTTCGCCGGCGGGGCCGTCGTCTTCACGATGGTCGTCGGCATGCTGATCGCGCTGCTCCTCCAGCGGGTCTCCGGCTGGGTGAAGACACTCATCAACATCGTGCTGGTGGCCAGTTGGGGCATGCCCATCATCGTGGCGACCACGGTCTTCAAGTGGCTCTTCGACTCCGACTACGGCGTCTTCAACGCGCTGCTCAGCAAGCTCCCCGGCGTCGACATGATCGGCCACAACTGGTTCGCGAGCGGTACGCAGGGCCTGAGCGTGATCATGCTCCTGGTCGTCTGGGGCGCGGTGCCGTTCGTCGTCATCACCCTCAGCGCGGGACTCACCCAGGTGCCCGCCGAGCTGGAGGAGGCCGCGCGGCTCGACGGCGCGGGCGCCTGGGGCGTCTTCCGCCATGTCACGCTGCCGATCCTCAAGCCGATCATCGTGATGCTCACGACCCTCTCCGTCATCTGGGACATGGGGGTCTTCCCGCAGGTCTTCGTCATGCGGGGCGGTCACCCGGAAGCGGAGTTCCAACTGCTCACCACGTACTCGTACGACCGCGCCTTCGTCGTCAACGACTACGCGCAGGGGTCGGCGATCGCCCTGCTGACCGTCGTCCTCCTGCTGGGCGTGGTGGCCGTGTACATGCGTCAGATGCTGCAGATCGGAGAGGTCGAATGAGTGCCGTCGCCACGTCCGGGCGTACGTCCGCCGCGGGGCGGAAGTCCTCCGGTCCCCGCAGGTCCAAGCTCGGCTGGAACCTGCTCGGCCTGCTCGTCTTCGCCGTCGCGGGCTTCCCCGTCTACTGGATGCTCAACACGGCCGTCAAGCCGGCCAAGGACGCCATCGACTCCGATCCGAGCCTGTTCCCCACCGGGTTCACGCTCGACAACTTCCGCCGCGCGCTGAACATCGCCGACTTCTGGGGCCCGGTCGGCCGCAGCCTGATCGTGTCGCTCTCGGTGGTCGTGATCGGCATCGTGGTGGGGATGCTGGCCGCGCTGGCCATCTCCCGCTTCGCCTTCCGCGGCCGCAAAGCCGTGATCGTCGGCATCCTCGCGGTCCAGATGGTCCCGCTGGTCGCCATGATCATCCCGATCTTCCTGCTGCTGAACGACCTCGGGCAGTACGACAAGCTCTCCGGCCTGGTCATCACGTATCTGACCTTCATCCTCCCCTTCACGGTGTGGACGCTGCGCGGTTTCATCGTCAACATCCCGAAGGAACTGGAGGAGGCGGCGATGGTCGACGGATGCAGCCGCACGGGCGCCTTCATCCGCGTGGTCTTCCCGCTGCTGGCCCCCGGCATGGTCGCGACCTCCGTCTACGCCTTCATCCAGGCCTGGAACGAATACCTCTACGCGCTCATGCTGCTGAGCCAGCAGAATCAGACCGCCACCGTCTGGCTCGGCAACTTCACCACCAAGCACGGCACCGAGTACGCCCCGATGATGGCCGGATCCACCATGATGGCCCTGCCGATCGTCGTCCTGTTCCTCCTCGTCCAGCGCAAGATGGCCGCGGGTCTGACCGCGGGCGCCGTGAAGGGATAACGCCTCCCGATGACGACATTCGCCAGTGGTACCACTGCGTCCAATTCAAAGGACACCCTGACGCGCGACGCCCTGACCGTGCTCCAGCCCGGCTTCACCGGGACCACGGCTCCGGACTGGCTGCTGCGCCGCCTCGGTGAAGGCCTCGCCTCCGTCGGCCTGTTCGGCCGCAACATCGCATCGCCCGATCAACTGGCCTCTCTGACCGCCCAGTTGCGCGCCGAACGGGACGACGTCCTGGTCGCCATCGACGAGGAGGGCGGTGACGTCACCCGCCTGGAGGTGCGCACCGGGTCGTCCTTCCCGGGCAACCACGCGCTCGGCGCCGTCGACGACGTGGAGCTCACCGAGGCCGTCGCCCACGAACTCGGCCGCCGGCTCGCCGCGTGTGGAGTGAACCTCAACTGGGCGCCGTCCGCCGACGTGAACTCCAACCCCTCCAACCCGGTCATCGGCGTACGGTCCTTCGGCGCCGACACCGGCCTGGTGGCCCGGCACACGGCCGCCTACGTCACCGGCCTCCAGGCGGCCGGCGTCGCCGCCTGCACCAAGCACTTCCCGGGCCACGGGGACACCGCGGTGGACTCCCACCACGCCCTGCCCCGTATCGACGCGGACCTCTCGGTCCTCCAGTCCCGCGAACTCGTCCCCTTCCGGGCCGCGATCGCCGCGGGCAGCCGTGCCGTGATGAGCGCGCACATCCTCGTCCCGGCGCTGGACCCGGACCGCCCGGCCACCCTCTCCCGCCGCATCCTCACCGGCCTGCTGCGCGAGGAACTGGGCTACGACGGCCTGATCGTCACCGACGGCATGGAGATGCAGGCCATCGCGGCGACGTACGGCATCGAGCGGGGCAGCGTGCTGGCCATCGCGGCCGGCGCCGACGCCATCTGCGTCGGTGGCGGACTCGCGGACGACGACACCGTGCGCCGCCTCCGTGACGCCCTGGTCTCCGCCGTCCGCGCCGGGGAACTCCCCGAGGAACGCCTCGCCGACGCGGCGGACCGGGTGCGGGCGCTGGCCGCGTGGACGGCCGCCGCCTCCGCGATCCCGAAGACCTCCCCGGCCGGCTCCGGCCCGGCGGCCGTGGTCACGGGCGGGGGCGCCACCGGCTCCGGCACGCGGCACATGAATGGCTTGAACGGCTCGAACGCTTCGAACGGCGTCGACGGTACGGACGGTACGAGCGGTACGGATGGCGTGAACGGTATGGGTGGTGCAGCAGGCACGAGCGGTGCTGAAGGTACGCGCGGTACGGCTGAACCGGACCGTACCGCCGCCTCGGACCGTACCGGCAGCGGCAGCGGCACCGGCACCTCCGCCCGTACCGGCGGTACGGGCAGCGGCATCGGCCTGGTCGCCGCCCGGCGCGCGCTGACCGTGACCCGCTCCCCGTCGTACACCCCGCTGGCCGGGGCCCCCTTCGTCGCCGCGCTCACCCCGGTCGCGAACATCGCCGTCGGTGACGAGACCCCCTGGGGCGTGGCCGCGGAGCTGGCCCGGCTGCTCCCCGGTACCGAGACCGGCAGCTTCAGCGGCGAGGACGCGGGCTCCTCGGCCGTCGCCGCCGCGGGCGCGCGGCCCCTCGTCGTGGTCGTCCGCGACGAACACCGTCATCCCTGGATGGCGGCGGCCCTCGACACCGTGCTCGCCTCCCGCCCCGACGCCGTCGTGGTCGAGATGGGCGTTCCCCAGTCGGCGCCCCGCGGCGCCCTGCACATCGCCACGCATGGCGCGGCGCGGGTCTGCGGGCAGGCGGCGGCGGAGGTCGTCGCGGGGGAGTAGCGGACCGGCCTCCGGGCCGGACGCACGGATGCCGGGCCTCCCTGGGGAGACCCGGCATCCGTGCGTTCACCGCGCGGTGGCACGCTCACGGCACAGGGCCGCGCCGCCGGTCCGCGAGGCCGCGCGAAGTCCGCGACCCGGGCACGGTCCGCGAGCCCCGAGCGGGGTCCGCGAAACGCGCCCAGAGTCCTGCGCTTCCTGCGCTTCTTGCGCTTCTTGCGCGAAGCCCCGCGATCGAGGTCCTAGATGCCCTGCCAGTCCGGCTTGGCCGCGAAGGTGTACCGGAAGTAGTCCGCCAGCTTCAGCTTGGACGCGGCGGCTTCGTCGACGACCACCGTCGCGTGCGGGTGCAGTTGCAGGGCCGACGCCGGGCAGACCGCCGCGACCGGTCCCTCGACCGTCGCCGCCACGGCGTCCGCCTTGCCCTCGCCGGTGGCGAGCAGCACGAGGTGCCGCGCCTCCAGGATCGTCCCGATGCCCTGGGTGATGACGTGGTGCGGCACCTGTTCGATGTCGCCGTCGAAGAACCGGGCGTTGTCCACCCGGGTCTGCTCGGTGAGTGTCTTGATCCGGGTCCGCGAGGCGAGCGAGGAGCACGGCTCGTTGAAGCCGATGTGCCCGTCGGTCCCGATCCCCAGGAGCTGGAGGTCGACCCCGCCGGCCGCGGCCAGTGCCCGGTCGTACGCCTCGCAGGCGGCCTGCACGTCCGTCGCGGTGCCGTCGGGACCCATGAACGCGTCCATACCGAGGCCCAGCGGTTCCAGCACCTCGCGCCGCAGAACGGAACGGTAGGACTCGGGGTGCTCGGCCGGCAGCCCCACGTACTCGTCGAGCTGCGCGACGCGCGCGCCCGAGGCGTCCACGGCACCGGAACCCGCTCGGGCCGCCAGCGCCTCGTAGATCGGCAGCGGCGTCGAGCCGGTGGCCACGCCGAGCAGTGCGCCGGGCTTGCGCCTGAGCAGTTCCGCCATGGCCTCGGCGATCAGCTCGCCGCCCGCCTTGGCGTCCGGGACGATGACAACTTCCACGCTGGGCCTGCCGATCTGCAGAGGGGACTCGGGAAACGCAGCCGAATCCGAAGGGGGACACATGTGGTATAGACCAATCTAGCAGAGCGTCACCCTTCCGTCGCCCCGTATCGCGGCGCGTCCCCGGCTCCGGCCGTCCCGCAACTCGCTCCGTTCACGAACCGAAGCGGGATAGCCTGATGGGCGCTCCCTGGTGTTGGATAAGCGGACAACGAACAACATCCCCGGGCGCACGGGCTGCGGACACATGGACGCGGCGCCATGGTCTAGTCCACAATTGCCTTGAGAAACTGAACAAGCCTCCGTCTTCCCCGCACAGGAAGACGGACCGAGGAACCGGCGCTCTCTGCCCTGACTGCTCCGGCTCCTCCCTTCGGCCGACCGGGACCGCACACCCCACGGCCGTTGTTGCTCCGGGCTGCGGTGCCGGGAGGGTCGAGGGTCCCTCCCAGGCGCCGCGGCCCGCGGGTGTCTCCGGGCCCGTACGGCGCCCGTGGGAGCCCCGCCCGGGTGGCTGATTTCGGGACCTGTCGGATCCGCCGGGTACGCTCGCACACGTGCCCTCCATGAACGACCTCGTACGCCAGCACACCGCTCTCGGTGACTCCGACCTCGAGTGGCTGCATCTGCTGGTCTCGGAGTGGCAGCTGCTCTCCGACCTCTCCTTCGCCGACCTCGTCCTGTGGGTTCCCACGCGCGACGGCACCCGCTACGTCTCGGTCGCCCAGATGCGCCCGAACACGGGGCCGACGTCGTACCAGGACGACATGGTCGGCCATCTGGTCCCGCGCGGACGCCGCCCCCTGCTGGACGCGGCGCTCGACGAGGGCCGGATCGTCCGCGAGGGCGACCCCGAATGGCGCGAGGAGGTGCCGGTCCGGGTCGAGTCCATTCCCGTACGGCGGGAGGGGCGCGTCCTCGGTGTGATCGCCCGCAACACCAATCTGCTCACCGTGCGCACCCCGAGCCGCCTCGAACTGACGTATCTGCAGAGCGCCTCCGACCTCGCGCAGATGATCGCGGCGGGTACCTTCCCGTTCCCCGACCAGCAGGTCGACATGGACGCCTCGCCGAGGGTCGGGGACGGGCTGATCCGCCTCGACGCGGACGGCGTCGTCCAGTACGCCTCACCGAACGCGCTCTCCGCGTACCACCGCCTGGGCCTGGCCGCCGACCTGGTGGGCTGCGAACTCGGCGCCACGACCGCCGAACTCGCCCCGTCGCGGGGCCCGGTGGACGAGGCGCTGGCGAAGGTCGCCAGCGGCTGGGCGCCCCGCGAGTTCGAGATCGAGAGCGCCGAGGGCGTGATCCAGCTCCGGGCGATCCCGCTCAAGCCCAAGGGCACCCGCGTCGGTTCCCTGGTCCTGCTCCGCGATGTCACCGAACTGCGCCGCCGCGAGCGCGAATTGATCACCAAGGACGCCACCATCCGGGAGATCCACCACCGGGTGAAGAACAACCTCCAGACGGTGGCGGCCCTGCTGCGGCTTCAGGCCCGCCGCATCGACTCCGACCGCGGCCGGGAGGCGCTGGAGGAAGCCGTGCGCCGGGTGGGTTCCATCGCGATCGTGCACGAGACGCTCTCGCAGAACCTGGACGAGCGGGTGGAGTTCGACGAGATCGCCGACCGGGTGCTCGCCATGGTCGCCGAGATCTCCCCCGGCAAGGTCACCGGCCGGCGCACCGGACGCTTCGGCATCCTGGACGCCGAGGTCGCGACGCCGCTCTCGATGGTGCTCACCGAGATCCTGCAGAACGCGCTGGAGCACGGCTTCCGCGAGGGCGACCGGGGCACCGTCGAGGTCTCCGCGGTGCGCGGCGGCACCTCCAAGGACGCCCGGCTGCTGGTCACCGTGACGGACGACGGGGTCGGACTGCCCGAGGGCTTCGACCCGCACCGCTCGGGCAACCTCGGCCTGCAGATCGTACGGACGCTGGTGGAGGGTGAGTTGGGCGGGACCTTCGACATGGTGGCCGCTCCGGAGCGCGGTACCCAGGTGCTTCTGGACATTCCGGTGATCGTGCCGAAGTGACGCGGCCGGTGCCGCGCCCGGTGAGTACGTCCGGGCGCGGCTCGCACAAGTGGCCGACGGGCAAGGGCGGTTGATGCCCACGGAGAGCGTCACTCACCGTGACTGGTTCCGGACGTGAACAGCAATGAGCCCCGGACCACCAGGTGGTCCGGGGCTGAAAGCTCGTTGCATCAAGCGCATCGGGGTACTGCGCGCTGCGGCTCGGGGGCGGGAGATGCGTACTCGCTGTACGCGCCGCCAAGCTCAGGCTCGTGCGGGGTGGAACGTCAGGCGGTGGCCTGACGAGCTCGGTTGCGGGCGGCACGGCGCTTCATTGCGCGGCGCTCGTCCTCGCTGAGGCCACCCCAGACGCCGGAGTCCTGGCCGGACTCGAGCGCCCACTGCAGACACTGCTCCATGACGGGGCAGCGACGACAGACGGCCTTGGCTTCCTCGATCTGCAGCAGCGCAGGACCGGTGTTGCCGATGGGGAAGAAGAGCTCGGGGTCTTCCTCGCGGCAAACGGCGTTGTGACGCCAGTCCATGGCTGCTACCTCTCCTTGGTATTACATGCACGTTGCTTGTGAATGTGAACGCTTTCACGAATCCCTCAACAAGTGAAGGGCCGACAACCAGACGGACTGGTGTGGTCCTGTGATTTGAGGAGGGGTTCCGGTGCTCTGTGGGGCCGATTGTGCGGGCCGTCCCGAGCGCCACGTAGAGACTCGCAAACCTCAGCGGCGGATACAACCCCTTCAGGAAAGTTTTTTTTGATTCCTCGGTGTCGGCTGAGTCACAGCCGTACTTCCATGGGGTGGACCCTGGTCTAAACGTTCGAGTGAAAGGAGTTTGGCCTCTTCCACTCACACAATCACACGCAGTGCACGGCGTACGCCTGTGAACGTCACGCTTGTACGCAGTCCCAGGTGGTCGCCGTCCATCTGAAGGGGTAGTGGAACCTTCGAATGCAAGGTGAAGTCCGTCAGGTCATGCAGAGTGACGGCGTGCTTGCCCTGGGGTCCACGCTCGGGGGACGAAGTGAGCAACTGAGTGGCATACCGGGCAACGGAGGCCGTCGACATGCGGCTGAGGGCCAGTACGTCGAGTCCGGTATCGAACGAGGCCTTAGGCGCCGCGTACACCGGACGATTGCCGAGAAACGTCCACGGCGCGGTGTTGCAGATGATGGACAGGACCAGATCGGTCACCGGGTCGGCGCCGGGGCGCTCCAGGGTGATCATTCCGTGCCGGCGGTGAGGTTCGTCCAAAAACTGGCGTACCACTTGGCGGAGATAGAGCGCGTGAGTGGAGCGCCGGCCGAGCTCGCGCTGCTGCTCGACCCGGCCCACCACCCCGGCGTCGAAGCCGAGGCCCGCGCAGAAGGTGAACCAGCGGGAGGGCACCGCCTCGTCCTCGGTGCCGGGGGTCCCCGCGGCGAGACCGAGGCCGACCGTGCGCTCGCGTTCCTCGCGGAGCGCGTCCAGCAGGGCGCCGGTCGCCTCCACGGCGTCGTTCGGCAGGCCGAGGGCGCGGGCGAAGACATTGGTGGAGCCGCCCGGGACCACGGCGAGGCGGGGGAGACGGAGCGGGTCGGGGCCCCGGTGGAGAAGACCGTTCACGACCTCGTTGACCGTGCCGTCCCCGCCGAGGGCCACGACCAGGTCTATGTCGTCGCTGTCGGCGGCCTGCCGGCCGAGGTCCCTGGCGTGGCCGCGGTACTCGGTGGTGACCACTTCGAGCTTCATCTCACTGGCCAACGCGTGGATCAAGACGTCACGCGTGCGCGCGCTGGTGGTGGTTGCCGCCGGATTGACCACGAGAAGTGCACGCATGCGATGCAGGGTACCTACTGGGTGGTACTCGTCCCAGACCGAGGTAGGGATCCAGTAAGAGTCCGCCGGTGCGCCGTGGGTGCTGAAACGGTTCGGCGTGCGCCTCGGGACCGAGCGGTGACCGGCCCCGGGGCACTCGGCGGCCGAGGACCGGCCGCTACTCTTCGGGGGTGAGCCGTGAGCAGAATCCCACCCCCGACGCCCCCCTCCCCGAAGCCCGTCCCGGGCGGCTGACCGCCGCGGCGGCGCTGGCCGCGCTGGAAGGGGCCGCCCTGGTGGCGGGCGGCGTGTGCATCCTCGTCCTCGGCCTCACCGGCGACCCCGACAGCCGGCAGCAGGCCGTCACCGGCGGCGTCACACTGATCGTGCTCGCGCTGCTGCCGCTCCTCGCGGCGCGCGGACTGCTGCTGCGCCGGAGCTGGAGCCGGGGCCCGGCCCTCATCACCCAGATCCTGGCGCTGCCCCTCGCCTACACCCTGCTCCAGGCCGACAGCGCCGCGATCCCGGCCGGCATCGCCCTCGCGGTCGTCGCGGTGACGGCCCTGGTGCTCCTGGTGAACCCGGCAACGACACGGGCCCTCGGAATCCGAGGGCCCGGGGGCGACGTACAGAACGAGAAGTAGGCGGGGCGCACCCGCCGGGCCGCCCCACGGACTCGATCCACGGACTCGATCCGCGGTCTCGCTCCGCGGTCTCGCTCCACGGACTCGCCCCACGGACTCGCTCCGCGGGCTCACTCCTCGACGAGGAGCTTCTCCCGGAGCTGGGCCAGGGTGCGGGCCAGCAGTCGCGAGACATGCATCTGCGAGATGCCGACCTCCTGCGCGATCTGCGACTGCGTCATGTTGCCGAAGAAGCGCAGGAGCAGGATCCGCTTCTCCCGCGGCGGCAGGTCCTCGAGCAGCGGCTTCAGCGACTCCCGGTACTCGACGCCCTCCAGCGCCTCGTCCTCGGCGCCCAGGGTGTCCGCGACCGCGGGGGACTCGTCGTCCGTGTCGGGGACGTCCAGGGACAGCGTGGAGTACGCGTTGGCGGACTCCAGGCCCTCCAGGACCTCCTCCTCCGAGATGGCCAGCTTCTCGGCCAGCTCGTGGACCGTCGGAGAGCGGCCGTGGAGCTGGGAGAGCTCCGCGGTCGCCGTGGTCAGCGCGAGACGCAGCTCCTGCAGGCGGCGCGGGACGCGCACCGCCCAGCCCTTGTCACGGAAGTGCCGCTTGATCTCGCCGACCACCGTCGGGGTCGCGTACGTGGAGAACTCGACACCGCGCTCCGGGTCGAAACGGTCGACCGACTTGATCAGCCCGATCGTCGCGACCTGGGTGAGGTCGTCCAGCGGCTCACCACGGTTGCGGAAGCGGCGGGCGAGGTGCTCGACGAGCGGCAGATGCATGCGGACCAGCTGGTTGCGCAGCTCCGCGTACTCGGCGCTGCCGTCCTGCAGCTTGCGCAGCTCGATGAACATCGCCCGCGCCCCGCTGCGGTCCTGCGGGTCGTGCCGGATGTGCTGGGCGCTCGGCCCGTGCTGGATGTGCTGGGCGCTCGGCCCGTGCTGCGCGCCCTGCACGTTCTGCTCCGCGTTTCGCTCGTGCTCGCTCATAGTCCCGCCCGTCACCATTCCCCGAGCTCGCGGCTCTTCCCCCGTGTCCTCGGCTGCGCCCGGACCGGGGGGACCTCCCCGCACGGGGAAGACCACCGGCTGAACCGCCGCTGCCGAGGAGACGCCGATCTCCGGATGCGGCCGGGCCTGTTCGGGGATGCCGTCGACGCCGTCGACGCCGTCCGCTGTGTGCCGCGGCCCGTCCGGGCCGTCGGCGCGCTCCGCGGGAGGCTCCCGTGTGCCGCGCTCTTCGTCCCGCACCGGCCCGTCCCCGTTCCTCACGCCGGCCCGGGTCCCGCGCCGCGTTGTTTGTAGAGGCTGATCGAAACGGTCTTGTCCTCGGCGACGGTGGAGTCGACCTTGCCCGCGAGAGCCGACAGGACGGTCCACGCGAAGGTGTCACGTGACGGAGCGTGACCGTCGGTGGTCGGTGCCGAGACCGTGACCTCCAGTGAGTCGTCGATGAGCCGGAAGACACAACTGAGCACCGAACCGGGGACGGCCTGCTGCAGCAGGATCGCGCAGGCCTCGTCCACGGCGATGCGCAGATCCTCGATCTCGTCGAGGGTGAAGTCCAAACGGGCCGCCAGCCCGGCCGTGGCCGTGCGCAGTACCGACAGGTAGGCACCCGCGGCCGGCAGCCGGACTTCCACGAAGTCCTTCGTCGCGGGCTCGCCTGCGATCTGGGACACCCTCACCTCCATGGTGGTACAAGCTCATTCGAGCTCTTTCGGGGGCCGAGGGTCGCCCCCCGGGGTAACGCGCTACGTCGTTCAGCGGTGACGCTACCGCGCTCCCGACTTTCCTGTCCTGGGGACCCCGCCCCTTGCTGTCACTCATAGTAAGCCCATGAGTACGGACAGTGGCTAGAGGTCTGCGGCCCCAAATAGGAAGAGCGCGCGCCGGGTTGACGTACCCAGACGTCAGACGGTCGAACCGTCCGGATCGTGAGTCACGCGGGTACGCGATCCGCGGTTCGGACGCGAAGGTGACCGGCGGCTCAGACGAGTACGTGGTCCACGAAACACCAACGCCAGTTCTCCCCCTGCTCGAACGTGCGCATGATCGGATGTCCGGTGTCCTTGTGATGCTCCGTCGCGTGCCGCATCGGTGAGGAGTCACAACAGGCGAGATGCCCGCACTCCAGACACAGCCGGAGCTGCACCGGGTGGGTGCCGGCGGCCACGCACTCCAGGCAGGTATCGCTCCCCGGGTCGGGTTCGGGCTGCGGCAGCGCTTCGGCGTGCGTGCACTGTTTCATGATTGCCAGGTTACGTCGGGCGTGCGGGATGCCGCGCGGAAAATGAGGGCGGGCGGAAGACGATGGATGTGTTGCCACTGCTGTTGCTGGTCGCGGGGAGCGCGGCGGTCGCCGGGGCCGCCCGCCGCACTCCGGTACCGGCACCCCTGCTGATCGTCGCGGTCGCCCTGCTGATCTCGTACGTACCCGGGGTGCCCGCGTACGAACTGGACCCCGACGTGGTGCTCCCGCTGGTGCTGCCCCCGCTGCTGTACACGGCGGCCACCGACAGCTCCTACCTCGACCTCAGGGCCCAGTTGAGGCCCGTCGCGCTGCTCTCCGTCGGGTACGTCCTCTTCGCGACCCTGGTGGTCGGCTGGGCCGCGTATCTGCTCGTACCGGGCCTGCCGCTGCCTGCCGCGCTGGTGCTCGGGGCCGTGGTGGCGCCGCCGGACGCGGTCGCGGCGACGGCCGTGGCGCGCCGGGTGGGGCTGCCCTCGCGGATCACCACGATCCTGCAGGGCGAGTCCCTGGTGAACGACGCGACCGCGATCACCGCGTACAAGGTGGCCCTCGCGGCGGCGGTGGGCGAGGGCGCGACCTGGGCGGGCGGCGTCCGTGAGTTCCTGCTCGCCGCCGTCGGCGGGGTGGTCGTCGGGCTCGTCCTGATGATCCCCATCCACTGGCTGCGCACCCACATGAACGAGGCGCTCCTGCAGAACACCCTCTCCCTGCTGATCCCCTTCGTCGCCTACGGCATCGCCGAGCAGTTCAACGCCTCCGGGGTGCTCGCGGTGGTCGTCGTCGCGCTCTACCTCGGACACCGCTCCTGGGAGGTGGACTTCGCGACCCGGCTCCAGGAGGAGGCGGTCTGGAAGATGGTCGCGTTCGTCCTGGAGTCCGCTGTGTTCGCGCTCATCGGACTCCAACTGCCGGTCGTCCTGAAGGGCCTCGGTGCCTACGCGGGCGCGAGCGCCGCCTGGTACGCCCTCGCCCTCTTCCTCGTCGTCGTGGCGACCCGCTTCGTGTGGGTGTTCCCCGCCACCTTCCTGCCCCGCCTGCTGTCGGCGCGCATCCGCGAACGCGAGGACAACCCGACCTGGAAGGGGCCCTTCATCATCGGCTGGGCCGGCATGCGCGGTGTCGTCTCGCTCGCCATCGCCTTCTCCATCCCGCTCACCGTGCACGGAGGCGAGGCCTTCCCCGACCGCAACCTGATCCTGTTCCTGACCTTCACCACCGTCATCGGCACCCTCGTCGTGCAGGGCCTGACGCTGCCCCCGCTGATCCGGCTGCTGAGACTGCCGGGACGCGACACACAGGCCGAGACGCTCGCCGAGGCCAACGCCCAGGCGCAGGCCTCCCGTGCCGCCGAGGAGCGTCTCGACGAACTCCTCGCCGACGAGCGCAACGCCCTGCCCCCGCCGCTCGCCGAGCGCCTGCGCACGGTCATGGAGCGGCGCCGCAACGCCGTCTGGGAGCGGCTCGGCGCGGTCAACCCGGTCACCGGCGAGACCGCGGACGACACCTACCGCCGCCTGTCCCGCGAGATGATCGGCACCGAGCGCGATGTCTTCGTGAAGCTGCGCGACCACCGCTACATCGACGACGAGATGCTGCGCACCCTGCTGCGCCGGCTGGACCTGGAGGAGGCGGCGGCCTACCGGGAGGCCGCCTGAGGTCCGGTCTCCGCCGCGGGGAACGGCGCCCCGGTGATCACCGCCGCCACCGTCGTGCCGCGCGGGAACGCGCCCTCCTCCGCGAGGGCGACAAGTCCGTAGAGCATCTTGGCGACATAGAGACGTTCCACGGGCAGCCCGTGGCGCTGCTCGAAGTCCTCGGCGAAGGCGTCGAGTTCGGCGGTGGTACGGGCGTAGCCGCCGAAGTGGAAGCGGTCGTCCAGGGACCAGGCGCCGCGCCGGGAACCGAACGCGGCCGTCTGCAGGGCCTCCGTCCCGGCGTCGAGGAAGCCGCCCCGCAGGACCGGGACGCCGAGAGCGCGCTGACCGGGGGCGAGGCCAGCGGCCAGCCCGGCGAGGGTGCCGCCGGTGCCGCACGCGAGGGCGGCCACGTCGATACCTCCGTGGTCCCGCAGTTCCTCGCCGAGCGCCCGGCAGCCGCGTACGGCGAGGGTGTTGCTGCCGCCCTCGGGCACCACGTACGCGTCCTCGGTACCCGTCGCGCGCAGGATCCCGGCCAGTGTCCGCGGGTCCGTCTTGTGGCGGTAGGTCGATCTGTCGACGAAGTGAAGGCGCATGCCGTCGGCCGCGCAGCGGGCCAGCGAGGGGTTGAGGGGGCGGTGCGCCAGCTCCTGGCCGCGGACCACGCCGAGGGTGGGCAGGCCCAGCAGGCGGCCCGCGGCGGCGGTGGCGCGCAGATGGTTCGAGTACGCCCCGCCGAAGGTGACCAGGGTGCGGCCCGCCGCCGCTTCGAGGTTCGGCGCCAGCTTGCGCCACTTGTTGCCGATCAGCTCCGGGTGGATCAGATCGTCCCGCTTCAGCACCAGCCGGACGCCATGACGGGCGAACCGCCCGTCCACGACCTCCCGCAGCGGCGACGGGACACGCGGCCGCAGACCGGGCGGACCGACGGGTCCGAGCGGGTCGGCGCGGCCAGGGGCTCCGGGCGCTCCGGGGGCGGCCGCGGCGGCACGGTCCGGGGTGTCGGGGCCGGTGTTGTCCGGGGCGGTGGGACTGGGCACCCGTTCATTGTCGGACACCTGTCCGGGGACGGCCGGACGCGGGGTCCGTGCCGCCCGCCCGTCCCCGCCCGTCCCCGTCGGCCCTCGGGGACTCAGCTCACTTCAGCAGCTCGCGGACCCGCCCCCGCAGGAAGTCCATCGTGAATCCGCGCGGGTCCACCTTTCCCGGCTGCCACTCCAGGTGCCCGATGACCGACCGCTCCGTCCACCCGTGGAACCGGCAGATCGCGGCGGAGACCTTGGCGATGGCAACGAGCTGGGCCTCGGGCCACGGGTCCTTGCCGTTGCCGAGGTTCTCGCACTCGAAGCCGTAGAAGTGGCGGTTGCCGTCGGTGTTCGCCTCGTTGTCGTGCGGAAGCGCCTTCTCGGCGATCACGGCGCGCAGCACGTCGTCGTCGCCGAGGCCCGCGTGGTTGGCGCGGCCGTAGCCGACCAGATGGAGGACGCCGTCCTTCGTGATGACACCGTGGCACAGCGGTCCGGGCAGGTCCTCGCGGCCCTGGCGGCAGAGTCCGACCGTCAGCTCGGTCCCCGAGGTCACCGTGTGGTGGATCATCACCCCGTGCACCGGGCCCCAGGGGCCCTTGTGATTGCGGTTGTGGTGCTCCCAGTCGCCGACCTCGACGACATGGACGCCTTCCTCCCTGATCCGGTCCAGGAAACTGCCCGCGGACATGGGCGATGCCATGGCCGACTCCTTCGCGCTGTACGTCGGCCACCGGTCGTGCCCGTCTCGTACCGCAGCTTCTATAGCCGGCCGGGCTGCCGGACCCACTCGTTCGCACAGCGTGCGAGCCGATCCGGTCAGCCCCGGAGGAACCGGTCAGGAACGGAGGAAAGCGTCCCCGTGGGAGGCGATGTGGCTCTCCAGCGCCTGAAGCGCCTGCCGGGTCGCCTCGGGGGAGCCGCTCCCGCGCCGCTCCGCGTAGTACGCGGCGCCGAGTCTCTTCAGGAGGTCGCCACCCGCCCGCTGCGCCTGTACGTCGTCCAGCTTCTGCTTGCCCTGCGTGAGGCCACGCTGCGCCTGCTCTTTCGCGCGGTCCAGGAAGCCTGCCACTGCTGTCTCCCGTCGTCGTCCGTCGACGGAGCGAACGGACGGCGGGATCGCGTAGTTCCCCGGGGCGACGGGCCCACGGGCCGACGGGCCGACCGGGCCCCGGGGCGACGGTCCGGGGTGGCCCGGCCCGTCGGAATCGCCCTCTCTGCCCATGTCCGGAGTGATCCATTCCCCCTCATTCGTGTAATAGCACCAGCACGCTCCGTGATGGAAGGCTTGCTCCCGAAGATCAGTGCACGACCGGGAGGGCAATTTTCATGTCGGTAGGCGAAGAGGTCCGCGCGGAGCAGAACCGTCCGCAGCAGAGTCTCGGCACATCAGCCGCGCGGAACCTGGCCACCACCACCAAGTCCGCGCCACAGATGCAGGAGATCAGCTCGCGGTGGCTGCTGCGCATGCTTCCGTGGGTGAACGTGCAAGGTGGCACGTACCGCGTGAACCGGCGGCTCAGCTACTCCGTGGGCGACGGCCGGGTGACGTTCGTCAAGACCGGCGACCGCGTCCAGGTCATCCCCGCGGAGCTCGGGGAACTGTCCGTGCTGCGGTCGTACGAGGATCACGACGTGCTGGGCGAACTCGCCCAGCGGTGCCAGCAGCGGGAGTTCGCCCCGGGAGAGGTGCTGGCCTCCTTCGGCAGCCGGGCCGAGGAGGTGTTCCTGCTGGCGCACGGCAAGGTCGAGAAGATCGGTACCGGTCCCTACGGGGGCGACGCGGTGCTCGGTGTCCTCGCCGACGGCGCGTACTTCGGGGAGCAGGCGCTCATCGACCCGGAGGCCATCTGGGAGTACACGGCCCGCGCGGTGACAGCGGTCACCGTGCTTGCGCTGCCCCGCCAGGACCTCGAACAGGTGGCGGAGCGCGCCGAGTCCCTGAGCGCCCATCTGCAGGAACTGCGCGCGATTCCGTCGCAGCGCACCAACAAGTACGGCGAGAAGGAGATCGACCTCGCGGCCGGCCACACCGGGGAGCAGGACATCCCGGGCACCTTCGTGGACTACGACGCCAGCCCGCGCGAGTACGAACTGAGCATCGCCCAGACCGTCCTGCGCCTGCACACGCGCGTGGCCGACCTCTACAACCAGCCGATGAACCAGACCGAGCAGCAGTTGCGGCTCACCGTGGAGGCGCTGAAGGAGCGCCAGGAGCACGAGCTCATCAACAACCGCGAGTTCGGCATGCTGAACAACTGCGAGTACGACCAGCGGCTCCAGCCGCACGACGGCGTACCGAGCCCCGACGACATGGACGAGCTGCTCAGCCGTCGGCGCGGAACCAAGCTGTTCCTCGCCCACCCGCGCGCGATCTCCGCGTTCGGCCGCGAGCTGAACAAGCGCGGACTCGTCCCCGAGAGCATCGAGGTGGCGGGCAACCGCATCCCGACCTGGCGCGGGGTGCCGATCTTCCCGTGCAACAAGATCCCGGTCAGCGACGCCCGTACGACCTCGATCATCGCCATGCGCACCGGCGAGGCCGAGCAGGGAGTGGTCGGGCTCCAGCAGGCGGGCATCCCGGACGAGATCGAGCCGAGCCTGTCGGTGCGCTTCATGGGAATCAACGAACAGGCGATCATCTCCTACCTGGTGACGGCGTACTACTCGGCCGCGGTGCTCGTGCCGGACGCCCTCGGCATCCTGGAGAACGTCGAGATCGGCCGGTGGCGGTGACGATCCGCGCGGCGGAGCCCGTCGCGCTCGCGCCCCTCGGGGCCGGGCCGCGACGGGGGCACCCGCCCGGCCGCCGTTCGGGCGCCGTCGTCGGCCGGCCCTCCGACGCGATCGCGCGGGTGAACGCATGACGACGGAGACGCGGCAGGGTCCGGCCGGAATTCCCGACAGGCGGCGTCCGGCCGGCATCCCGGACCGGCGAGGTCACGGCGGGAGACCCCTGGAACGGCAGGGCGCCCCGGACCCGCCCGACGCGCAGGAGGCCGCGGTCATCCTGGAGCGGGCGCGGTCGTGGGTCGACCCCGAACTGCGCCGGGCCATCGACTCGTTGCCGGGTTCGATGCGCCGGATCGCGCTGTACCACTTCGGCTGGGAGCAGGCGGACGGCACCCCGGCGGCGCGGAACGCGGGCAAGGCCATCCGGCCCGCGCTCGTGCTCACCGCGGTGCAGGCGCTCGGCGGGCAGCACGCGACGGCCGTACGGGCGGCCGCCGCGGTGGAGCTGATCCACAACTTCACTCTGCTGCACGACGACGTGATGGACCGGGACACCACCCGAAGACACCGTCCCACCGCGTGGACCGTGTTCGGCGACGCCGACGCGATCCTCGCCGGGGACGCCCTGCAGGCACTGGCCCAGCGACTGCTCGCCGAGGACCCGCACCGCGCGTCCTCGGCGGCCGCCGCGCGGCTCGCCGGCTGCGTCGTCGAACTGTGCGCCGGACAGCACACGGACACGGCCATGGAGAAGCTCAGCCCGCACGAGGTCACCCTCGACGAGTGCCTCGCCATGGCCGAGGCGAAGACGGGCGCGCTGCTCGGCAGCGCCTGCGCCATCGGCGGGCTGTACGCGGGAGCGGACGCCCAGGACGTCGAGGCGCTCGACGCGTTCGGCCGGGCGGCCGGGCTCGCCTTCCAGCTCATCGACGATGTGATCGGGATCTGGGGCGACCCGGCCCGCACCGGCAAACCGGCCGGGGCGGACCTCGCCGTCCGCAAGAAGTCGCTGCCCGTGGTCGCCGCGCTCACCTCGGGCACCCCGGCGGCCGCGGAGCTGGCCGAACTGTACGCGGCGCCGTACCGGGAAGGGGAGTTGGAGCGCACGGTGCTGGCCGTCGAGCGGGCGGGCGGTCGCGACTGGGCACAGGCCGAGGCGGCCGACCGGATGTCCCGCGCGATGCACGAACTGTCCCGCGCGGTACCCGATCCAGAGGCGGCGGGCGGCCTGCTCGCGCTGGCCGAGTTCGTCACCCGCCGAAGCAACTGACCGGCCCCGTCGGCCGGTCGGCGACCCCGGAGCCCCGGAGCCCCGGAGCCCCGGAGCCCCGGAGCCCAGGCACCGTACGGCACCTGACATCCGTACGATGCACGGCTCCGGAGAGCGGGCCCTGCACATCCCCACGGCGTGCGGGGCCCGCACCCACACCGGACACCAGGCCCGCCCGGGGCATGGGCATCCCGCCCCTCCGGTACCCGGGAGCGATGTGCAGGCTCCCGGGCGTAATAGGCTCAACCGCCGTACGGTCAAGGCTGGTTGGGCGAAGGGCGGGGCTGGTCATGGGTGTGGCGATCAGGGTGGCGGGCGAGAGGGACCGGGAGCTGGTCGTCCGGCTGCTGGACGAGGCGTTCCAGGACGATCCGGTGAGCACCTGGGTCTTCCCGGACCCGGCGCACCGCCGCGTGACGCATCCCGGGCTGATGGCCGCGTTCACCGACGTGGTGCTCGCCGAGGGGCGCATCGACCTGGCCGAGGACGGTTCGGCGTGCGCCCTGTGGCTGTCCGTCCCCGCCGGGAACCACGACGGCGAGGGCCAGGACGCAGGCGGGGCTGACGACGAGGACGGCCCCGCGCAGTTGCGCGCGGCGGTCGACCCCGACAACGAACGGGTCGAGCTGATCGGCCGGCTGACGGCCGACGTCCACCCGGAGGGACGCGCCCACGAATACCTGTGGATGATCGCGGTGGCGCCGGAGCGCCAGGGCGAGGGGCTCGGCGGCGCACTGATCGAGGCGGTCCTCGACCGCTGCGACCGCGAGGGCCGGGCCGCCTACCTGGAGGCGAGCAACGCCCGCAGCCGCGCGCTGTACGAACGGCTCGGCTTCGCGCTCGCGGGACACCCCCTCGACCTGCCGGACGGTCCGCGGATGTGGCCGATGTGGCGCGAGCCGCGTCCGGGGCGAGGGATCCGGACCGGGCCCCGGACCGAGGCCTGAGGGCTGCCCCGTGGTCAGGGTCGGGGGCCCGGCGTACAACAGGAAGCGCCGAGTCCGCCGCCCTACCCTGAAGGCATGGGCACCGACGAGCATGCATGTCCCGAATGCGGGCAACCGGTCGCCACGACGGTGCACCGGTACAAGACCCTGGGCGCCTGGGTACCCAGATGGGGCCCCGGACCCTGCCGGAACCCGGAATGCGCCGCGTACGCCGACGAGCCCGGGCACGCACGGGGGCACATCCAGGGACACGGGGGCGATCTGCCCGAGGAGCCCGCCGCCGAGAAATCCTGACGCACCGGACGCCGCCGCGCACAGATGTGTAGAGAAACGCCGGCCGGCTCCGACGTCCCCTGTGAGAGCCGCCCACCACGGGTGGTCCGAACCGAGGAAAGCCGAAGGAGCGGACTCATGAAGTACCTGGTGATGGTGCAGGGCACGCAGGCCGACTACGAGGGCATGCGAGGCAAGGCGTCCGGGCGCGCGCCGGCCTGGAACGAGACGGAGCTGCAGGCCATGTACGCCTACATGGGCGCGATCAGCGACGACCTCTCCGAATCCGGGGAGCTGGTCGACGCGCAGGGGCTGACCGATCCCGCCCAGACCCGCCTGGTGGCCCGCGGCCCGGACGGCAAGGCCGTGATCACCGACGGCCCGTACAGCGAGACCAAGGAGCTGATGGCCGGCTACTGGGTGGTCGACTGCGCGAGCCTGGAACGGGTCACCGAGATCGCCGAACGCGTCACCCGCTGCCCGGGCCCCGACGGGCTCACCGAGTACCCGGTGGTCATCCGGCGCATCCAGGACGACGCCCGGGACCTCTGAGCCGGAACGGAGCCGGATTGCGAGGCACGACCGAGGTCGAGGACCTGCTGCGCCGCCACGCGCCGCAGGTCCTCGGCGCGCTCGTCCGCCGCTACGGGCACTTCGACGCCGCCGAGGACGCCACGCAGGAGGCACTGCTCGCGGCCGCCGCGCAGTGGCCCGCGAAGGGTGTGCCGGACAACCCGCGCGGATGGCTGATCAAGGTCGCCTCGCGGCGGCTCGTGGACACCCTGCGGGCGGAGGAGGCGCGGCGGCTGCGGGAGGAGAAGGCGGCGGCACTGGCACCGAGGGACACGTTCACGGCGCCACCCCCGGGCGCGGACCGCGCCCCGTCCGAGGACGACACGCTCTCCCTCCTCTTCCTGTGCTGCCACCCCGATCTGACGCAGTCCGCGCAGATCGCGCTCACCCTGCGCGCGGTGGGCGGTCTGACGACGGCGGAGATCGCGCGGGCGTATCTCGTGCCCGAGGCGACGATGGCGCAGCGGATCAGCCGGGCCAAGCAGCGGATCCGCGGCGTCGGTTTCGGCCGCCCCGACCACTGGGAGGAACGGCTTCCCGCCGTCCTGCACACCCTCTACCTGATCTTCAACGAGGGCTACACGGCCACCTCCGGCACGGCACTGCAACGCGTCGAACTCGCCGGTGAGGCCATCCGGTTGACGCGCACGGTCCACCGCCTGCTGCCCGAGGACGGCGAGGTGGCCGGCCTGCTCGCGCTGATGCTGCTGACCGACGCCCGGCGCGCCGCGCGGACCGGGCCGCACGGGGAACTCGTTCCCCTCGACGAGCAGGACCGCGGCCGCTGGGACCGCGCGGCGATCGGGGAGGGCGTCGCCCTGGTGACCAAGGCGCTGGCGCGGGGCCCCGCGGGCCCCTACCGGCTCCGGGCCGCCATCGCGGCCGTCCACGACGAGGCGGCCTCGCCCCGGGAGACGGACTGGACCGAGATCCTCGGCCTGTACGACGTCCTCGTCCGCCGGGTCCCCGGCCCCGTCGAGCGCCTCAACCGCACGGTCGCCGTGGCCATGGTGCACGGCCCGCACGCCGCCCTCGCCGAACTCGACCGCCTGGAGGGCCCGTCGGCCGCCGGGCACCGGCTGGACGCGGTCCGCGGACATCTGCTGGAGCGCGCCGGTGATCCGGCAGGAGCGCGGAGCGCCTACGCATCGGCGGCCGGAAAGACCCTCAGCCTCCCCGAACGACGCTACCTGGAGGCGCGAGCGGCCCGGCTGGGCCCTAGCGTTGCCCCCATGCCCGAACCCCTGCTGCACATCACCGAGCGCTCCGTGTGGGACGCGGCCCGCTCCTCCGGTTCCTTCGAGATGTCCACCCGTGGCCGGACCCTCCGGGAAGAGGGCTTCATCCACTGCTCGCTGCGCCACCAACTCCCCGCGGTGGCAGCCATGTTGTACGGCACCTACGCCGGGCCCGACGAGCTCGTGGTGCTGGTCGTCGACCCCGAACGGCTCACGGCGCCGGTCCGCTTCGAGGCGATGAAGCCAGGCGGCGAGGAGTTCCCGCACATCTACGGACCGATCCCGGCGGACGCCGTCGTGGACGTGGAGGTCTGGGAGCAGGGCGGGGCCGCGACCGGCCGACCGGACACGGCCTAGGGCAGGCTGCCCGTCACGGGATCGCGGCCGGTCAGGCAGTAGGTGCCGCCGACGGGGTCCCGCATCACCGTCCAGCGCGCACCCCGGCCGACCGTTGTCGCTCCGAGGGCTTCGTGACCCTCCCGGACCGCCTCGACGTCCGAGCAGGCGAGGTCCAGGTGGGCGGAGGCGGGGCGGTCGGTGCCGAGGCGCTGCAGCAGGATGCGCAGCGGCAGCCCGGCGGGCGGCCTGATCAGGTGGAACTCCGGGAGGGCGCCGGGGTGGGACTCCCACCCGGTGAGCTCGCTCCAGAAGGTGATCTCGGCGGCGTGCGCGCCCGGTGCCAGGTCGATGCTCACCTGGTCGAGCCGGCTCGTCGTACCGCCCGGTCCCTCGACCACCGGGGGCCGCGCGGACTCCCCGTTCCAGGGCACCGCGCAGAACAACTGCCCTCCGGGGGACCGCAGTACGGCCCATCCGTCGTGCCCCGAGACGACATCGGCACCCAGCCGCAGCGCCGACTCCACCAGGGCCGGCACGTCCTCCACGGACAGGTCGAGATGTGCGCCCCCGGCGCCGTCCCCGACGCCCTGCGCCTTCACGTACGGATCCCCCGCGCCGGGCAGCAGCGTCACGAACTCGCCCTGTACACCGCGTGGTTCGGAGACCTTCGTGCCGGTGACCGCCGTCCAGAAGCCGAGGGCCGGCCCGAGATCCGCCGTCGGCCGGTCGACGAAGACATGGGTCCACCGGATGACCGGTCGTGTCGTCATAGGGACTCTCCCGGCAGGACGGCCGGTACGGCTCGTACCGGCTCCTCGGCGATCAGGGCGTGCAACGACGTCTTCATCCGCGCGACGAAGGCGTCCCGGACCTCGGGGGTCAGGACGTCCAGCGAGAGATACGGGTTGAGGTCCTCCAACTCGACGAGAAGCAGCTCACCGTCGGGGGCCCGGCAGGCGTCCACGCGCTGGATGCCGTACGCGATGTCGTTCCAGTCGACGAAGCGCTGCGCGAACTCCCGGTCCTCCGCGGTCGGTTCGTACGGCTCCAGGGCCCATCGGCGCTCCGGGTCGGGCGCGTACAGGGCGTACTGGAGGGTGTCGTCGACGAAGTAGAACGACACCTCGTAGCGGAAGTCGATGCGGGGCTGGACGAGGATGTCGCCGAACGGCAGCCCGGCGAGGTCCTCGCGCGGCACGAACTCCAGGCCGATGGAGTCCGCGCCCTGCTTCGGCTTCACGGCGTACAGGCCGGCCTCGGGCAGCCGGTCGAGGTCCGGGGCGCTGTCCACGGTCGGGATGACCGGGAACCCGGCGGCGGTCAGCTCCAGCAGGTATCCCTTGCCGGCCATGTCCCCCTTGCCCGAAAGCTGGTTGTAGACCCGGACCCCCGCCGCGAGCGCGCGCTCCCGGAAGGCGTCGTACGCGGCCTGGTAGTGCAGGACCGGCCCGCTGTTGCGTACGACCACGGCGTCGAAGCCGGTCATCAGCGCGGCCGCGTCCAGCGGGTGGCACAGGGCGATGTCGAACTCCTCGCGCAGCCGCGAGGTCAGGATGATGTCCTCGTCGCAGTACCGCCGCCCCTTGGCGGGATAGGCCAGGTCGCTGACGAACAGGACGCGGGGGCGCGCGGACGGCACGGGTGACTCCTCGAAGGTGCTCGGACGGTTTCCCGCCGCGGGCGATCAGGCCCGCGGTACACGGACGTAGTGTCCCTCCCGCCCGGCCCCGGCCGCCCGTCGCCCCCGCCCGGAGTCCTCGCGCTCGACCGGGAACGGCGGCCGGCCCGCGCCTCGGGCGGAGCGCCGAACCGGGCGGGCGCCGGCGCGTCGAGCCGGGGGCGGGCACGGTCAGTCGGTGGCGCGCTTCTGGCCGAAGCGCAGGAGGTTGCCCGCCGGGTCGCGGAAGGCGCAGTCCCGCACGCCGTACGGCTGGTCCGCGGGCTCCTGCAGAACCTCGGCGCCCGAGGCGCGGACGCGCTCGAAGAGCTCGTCGCAGTCGGTCGTCGAGAAGATCACACCACGCAGCATCCCCTTGGCCAGCAGTTCGGCCATGGCCTGCTTGTCCGCGGGCGAGGCGTCCGGGTCGGCCGCCGGGGGCTCCAGGACGATCTCCACGTCCGGCTGGAGCGGCGAGCCGACGGTGACCCACCGCATTCCCTCGAACCCGACGTCGCCCCGGACCTCCAGGCCCAGTACGTCACGGTAGAAGGCGAGCGCCTTGTCGTGGTCGTCGACGGAGATGAAGCACTGGGAGAGTTTCAGATCCATGCGTCCAACCTAAGGGCTGCCCGGCGGCTCGCGCTTCCGTGCCGTGCGACCCGGACGGCAGCCGCTAGAGACGTGTGCCGGGCTCCGCCTCCGGATTGCGGTGGCGGGCCGGACGGGTCAGGCGGCGGGTCACGCAGGACGGGATCGGGGCACCGTGGTCGTGCGGGCGGGCCCGGTACGCGCTCGGGGTCTCACCCACCAGCTCCGTGAACCGTGAGCTGAACGAACCGAGCGAGGTGCAGCCGACCGCGAAGCACACCTCGGTCACCGTCAAGTCGCCGCCCCGCAGGAGAGCCTTCGCGCGTTCGATCCGGCGGGTCATCAGATAGGTGTACGGCGTCTCGCCGAACGCCTCCCTGAAGCTCCGCTGGAAATGGCCGGGCGACATCAGCGCGGTGCGCGCGAGCGTGGCCATGTCCCACGGCTCCGCGTACTCGCGGTTCATCCGGTCGCGCGCCTGCCGCAACCGGACCAGATCTTCGAGGGGTCTGGAGTTTCCCACCACCCCAGAATGGCACACGGCCGGCCGTCCCCCGGGGGATCACTGGCCCGGGGGACGGCGGCGGTCGTGGGGGTGCGGGGGTGTTCGTGCCGTCAGGCGGCGAGGACCTTGGCCTTGGCCTGCTCGAACTCCTCGGCCGTGATGTGACCGTGGCTCTTGAGGTCCGCGAGCTTGGCCAGTTCGTCGGCCTTGCCGGAGGTCCCGGCGGTCTCGCGGATGTAGGAGTTCATGTCCTCCTGGTTCTTCTGGATGCGCTTCATCTCGCGCTCACCCATTCCGCGACCCCGTGCGATCAGGTACACGAAGATGCCCAGGAAGGGCAGGATGACGACGAAGACGCACCAGCCCGACTTGCCCCAGCCGCTCAGCGCGTCATCGCGGAAGATGTCCCCGATGACGCGGAAGAGCAGCATGAACCAGAGGATCCAGAGGAAGAACCACATCGTGGTCCAGAAGACGTTCAGCAGGGGGTAGTCCGCTGCCAGATTGAGCGTCGAGCCGTTCATGGTCGAACTCCTGTCGGTTGTGCGACATCTCCGCGAGCGTTGCCTTGGTGTCGGGCGGATCGAACTGTCGCCGGGCGCCGGGTCGCGATCTCGGGGATTCCGTCCAGGCCGGTCCGGCGGGAGCCGCGGACGGTCGGCAGGGCCTGACGGTTCGGTGCGCAGAGCGCGGTGCTGGGGCGGACGGTACGGCGGGGTCCGCCGGTGGACAGATGCTCGAAGGCGGGGGGCGGGCAGGGCCCCCCGAACACACGGGGCGCGCCGTGACGACGTGGTCCGGCGTGACCGGTGCGATCGGTGCGACGTTCTCGGCGCCGTCGGGGGGCGACGGCTGCATCGACGGCGCGGGCCGCGGGGACCCGGTCGGCCACGGTGCCGCGAAGGACGGTTCGGTGTCCTTCACGGCGTGGCGGACGGGCCCGGAGCACGGCACACCCGGCGCGGGCCGGTTCTGCCGCTGGATGCAGGCCATGAGCGATGCCCTCTCTGACGCGTGACGTCTTGCCTCGGCTCCAGAGTGCGGTCACCCCCCGCCCCACCGGATCACCCCCCGCGGGTGAGCTCGCGAACCCTCCACGAGGACTTCGCGGACACCGCCCACGGCCAGTGGGTCGGTCCCCCGGAGGCCGACGGAACGTCTGTGCGCCGTCCCCACGGCCGCTCTCACGCTCGCTCCTCGCGTTCCCGCGGCTCCCCGTGCCCGTCGCGCCGGTGATGGCCCTCGCCCTCCTTCGCGAGGGCGTCCCGGAGGCCGGGGAACCGGGTGCCGAGTTCCTCGTCCACCCAGGTCAGCCGCCTGGTGAGGGGCGCCCCGCCGTGTGTCCCGCGCAGGTTCTCCAGGAGTGTCCGGAGGCGGATCAGGACCATCGGGGAGTTCCGGGCTGCCGGGATCACGTCGTCGAGAGCGGTCCGCAGGAAGTCGTCCCAGCCCGGCAGCGGGACGACCACGCGCAAGGCGCCCCCGCGGTCGGCGACCTCGCGGGACCGGGCCCGCGCCGGGACCGGCCGGCCCAGCAGATCCTCCACGGCGTCCAGTGCCTGGACCGCCGTGGCGGGGTCGTTGACCGCTGGGGACAGCGCCCTGAGCGCGATGTCGGCGAGCAGCCGGAAGGCGAGTCCCGGGTCCTGGTCGAAGACCCGTTCGGCGCCGGTCTCCAGGCCGCGCAGCACGGCGGAGGCGGCCAGTTCACCGCCGTACACCTCGGCGACGGCGGTGCCGTGCTGCACGGTGGTCCCGGGGGTCACCCGGAGCACGACGACCGCGTCCGCCGCCCGGGCCGCGCCCGCCAGCAGGCTCTCGTCCACGCGTTGCAGCACTGCGGCGCCGCCCGGCCATCGGACCGTCGCCCGCGGCCCGCCCGGCCCGCCCGGCCCGTCCGGCCCGTCCGGCTCGGACAGGTCTCCCGAGTCTCCCGCCTCTCCCGCGTTGCCCGGGTCTCGCCGGGCGTCCGGGTAGAGGGCGTCGAGGTTGCGCCGGCCCCGTTCCGTGACGGAGCCGAGTACCGGGGCCAGTTGGATCGCGGAGACGGCCTGCAGCAGGAGGTTGCGCAGCAGCGTCAACAGCAGGAGCAGCAGGACGCCCGCGCTGATCGGCACGACCACCGAGACCTCGTCGCGGTTGGCGATGGTCAGGGCCGCCGTGGCGCAGAAGACGGTCAGCCCGACGGCGAAGGCGAACGTCCGCCACACGATCGGCGCGTCCCGGAAAAGGGTGAGCCGCGGGGTGAAGGTGGTGGCCGCCCACTGCACCACCAGGAACAGCACGGAGAAGATGACGGTGGCCGCGCCGAGCACCCCGAAGCCCGTCGCGAGCAGCATCTCGGCCACCTGGCGGGAGGGCAGCACGGGTCCACGGGTGAACTCCGGGACGAGCAGGCCGAGGCCCAGTCCGACGGCGATGAACAGCAGTTGGAGGAGACCCGCGCGCAACCGCCGCCGACGGCGGAACGCGGCGTGGCCGGTGCGGACGGACGTACCCCGGCCGGCTCCCGCGAGAGCGTTCATCGGACATCCTCCGAGGCGGTCCCGGGGCCGGCGGAACGCGGACCCGCCTCCCCAGGTTCGCCGCCCGCGCGACCACCCGCATCACCCGTCGAAGGTGAGCCCCGCGCGGGGAGAGGGGCCCGCTCACCCTTTTTTCGGCCTTTTTCGGCGCCCGGAGGGCGAAGCGCCGGGGCACGGGTGGAAGGTGGAGGGGCGAGGGTGTGAGCGGAACCGTTCCGAGCTGGGTGGATGTCGCCCGCACCGGGGGATGCCACATCGGTGCGCGGGACCGACGATGGCAGGGCATCTCAGCGGACCCCGCGCCCCGGCCCCGAGGGAAGTGCTCGTATGCGTTACGAATTCCGCATCGCCGGCCTTGTTTCGGACACGCTCGCCACGGCCTTCGCCGAACTCGACAGGGTGCGTACGAAGGAGCAGACCCTGTTCTTCGGCACCGTGATCGACGACGCCCATCTGTACGGACTGCTCACCCGGTTCCAGGCGCTGGGCCTGCGTGTGATCGAGATGCGCCAGCTACCCGTATGAGAGCTGTGCCGACCCGTGGAAACCAGGGCCGCAGAACGCGGGCCCGCGGAAGGACGGCCCCTGGAAAGCAGTACGCACCCGGACCGTCGGGACGCCGGGAACGGCGGCCCGCGGACCGGGTGCGGACAAGCAGGCGGCGCGATCCGCGACAACGCGGGTCGGCCGGCCCGGACGAAGGTCAGGCCTTCTTGGTCTCCCAGAAGATCTTGTCGATCTGGGCGATGTAGTCCAGCGCCTTCTGGCCCGTCGCCGGGTCGGTGGACGCCTTCGCGGCCGAGAGGGCCTTGAGGGTGTCGTTGACCAGCTGGTGCAGCTCCGGGTACTTCTCGAAGTGCGGGGGCTTGAAGTAGTCGCTCCAGAGCACCGACACGTGGTGCTTGGCGAGCTCGGCGCGCTGCTCCTTGATGACGGTGGCGCGAGCCTGGAAATGCGGGTCGTCGTTGCCGGCCATCTTGTCCTGCACGGCCTTCACCGACTCCGCCTCGATGCGGGCCTGGGCCGGGTCGTACACGCCGCAGGGCAGGTCGCAGTGCGCGCTGACCTTGACCTTGGGGGCAAACAGGCGGGAGAGCATTGAGCTGTCCTTCCTCGTGATCGTCTTCTCAGGTGGGACATTACTCCGTAGGAGAGGCGTTTTCGCGAGTGCCCCCATGGGCTTAGGACAAAAGTCCAGGGTGAAACTGGGACTGGTGGAGGATAGGACCGGGGAGGTGCCGGTGATGCCGGAGCTGTCGCAGGAGACCGAGCGGGGGAAGGCCCTGCTGCCGTTCGGGGCGGCGGAGGTGACGGGCCCTTCCATGGTGCCCACGCTCCAGCACGGGGATCGGCTCGTCGTCCAGTGGGGCGCGAGGGTGGGGCCGGGTGACGTCGTCGTCCTGCGGCATCCGTTCCAGCAGGACCTGCTCGTCGTGAAGCGGATCGCGGAGCGGCGTGACGGCGGCTGGTGGGTGCTCGGGGACAACGCGTTCGCGGGCGGGGACAGCACCGACTACGGAACCGTTCCCGAGGAACTCGTCCTCGGGAAGGTGCGGTTCCGCTTCCGGCCGCCGAAGGCGGGTCAGCGTTCGCCGTTCGCCGTCGCCCGCTGGGTGCTGGTGGCGGCCAGGCCGGTGCTTCCCGTCCGGTCCGCCTCCAGGCGCTTGCGGGCGCGGTAGGCCGCGACGTTGGCGCGGGTCGCGCAGCGGTCCGAGCAGTAGCGCCGGGAGCGGTTGGTCGAGGTGTCCAGGTAGGCGTTGCGGCACGGCGCGGCCTCGCACAGGCCCAGGCGGTCCACGCCGTACTCGGTCAGATGGAAGGCCAGGCCCATCGCCGCGATCGCCGCGTAGCCCGCGGTCGCGTTCGACGGGTGGTCCGCCAGATGCATGTGCCACAGCGGCCGGTCGTCGTCGTCGCGGTGGTCGTGGCCCGAGATCTGCGGGCTCACCGGGAATTCGAGGAGCAGCGAGTTCAGCAGGTCCACCGCGAGGGTCTCCTCGCCGCTGTCCGCCGCCTCGAAGACCGCCCGCAGTCGCCCCCGTACCGAACGGAAGCGGGTGACGTCCGCCTCCGCGGCGCGACGGGCCGCCGAGGCGTTGCCCCCGAACAGGTCGCGGACGGCCTCGACCGAGGTCAGCGCGTCCTTGCCCCGGGCCGGTTCCTCGGTGTTGACGAGACGGACGGCGTAATCCGAGTAATAGGCCAATTCCACTTGTAGTCCTTACGGAGGCACTCTATCGTCGGGACGGCGGTCAGGTAACAGACGATCGCGCTTACAGGGTATTACGTGGTCGACTGGAGGAGGGGCTCTCATGGCCATCGGCACCGGAACCGACTGGAACGCCTGGCAGCGGAGCTGGGACCGGCAGCAGGAGTTCTACATGCCGGATCGCGAGGACCGCTTCCGCGTCATGCTCGACATGACCGAGGCGCTCGCCGGACCCGCGCCCCGCGTCCTCGACCTGGCCTGCGGCACCGGCACGATCACCGCCCGGCTGCTCGACCGCCTCCCCGGGGCCACCAGCACCGGCGTCGACCTCGACCCCGCCCTCCTGGCCATCGCCGAGGGCACCTTCGCCGGCGACGACCGGGTCACCCTCGTCACCGCCGACCTGACGGACCCGAAGTGGCGCACCGCGCTGCCGTACGACACGTACGACGCCGTGCTGACCGCCACCGCCCTGCACTGGCTGCACAGCGAACCGCTGGCCGCCCTCTACGGTCAGATCGCCGAACTCGTGCGCGACGGTGGTGTGTTCATGAACGCCGACCACATGACCGACGAGTCGACGCCCCGAATCAACGCCGCCGAGCGCGCCCAGCGGCACGCCCGTATGGACCTGGCGGGCAAGGACGGCGCCCTCGACTGGGCCGAATGGTGGGAGGTGGCCGCCCAGGACCCCGTCCTCGCCGGACCGACCGCCCGCCGCTTCGAGATCTACGGCGAGCACGCCGACGGGGACACCCCCTCCGCCGACTGGCACGCGCGCACGCTGCGCGAGCGGGGCTTCGCGGAGGCCCGCCCGGTGTGGTGCTCGCCCTCGGACACGCTGGTGCTCGCGGTCAAGTAGGCCACCCGAAGGCTGTGTTGAGGCGGTACGGGAAATCCGTACCGCCTCCACCGCGTCCTGTGGCACCTCCCACCGCACTGGAAGGGTGAGACGGTCCGCGAGCGCGGGCCGGGGAAGGGGGGCGGGATGACGCACGGCGAGGAAGCCGCTCTGCACGCTTTCGTGGAGGGTAGACGGCTGGCGCTGTTCTGCTGGGGGTGCCCCCTGCTCGAGCGAAGCCGAGAGCTTGGGGGAGCCCATCTGCGTGCGGCAATCGCGACGAGGCGGAGGACCTCGTTCAGACGACGCTGGTGAAGGTCGTCCTCGGCGCGCGCCGGCACGGACGCCTCGAAAACCTCGAGGCCTACGCGCGCAAGACGCTGGTCAACACCTTCATCTCCGCCCGCCGCCGGTTCTGGCGGCGCGAGCACGTACGTGATCACCGCGTCCGAGTTCGCGGTGAAGATGGGCGGCAAGGGTCTGGAGAGCCCCTGCAAGGACGGGGGTGTCGGCTGCACCACCCAGAAGCTGTCCGACGGCAGCCTTCTCGGTGTCTGGGAGACACCCCGTCCGATCCCGCGCTGCACCCGATTCCGGTCGCGGGGCGGGAGTTCGACGCCCGCCTTCAGCTCAAGGACGGCAGGGCTCTTTCCATCCGGCACCGGCTTCCAGGGCAAGGGCCGGCTCGGCCACCTGCTCAAGACCCCACCGCTGACCCGGGCCCAGCTGACCAAGCTGATCCAGAACCCGGCACTGCGCCAGCGGGAGGGGTATGAGGAAGGGGCGGTACGGGAGACCCGTACCGCCCCTTGGATGCTTTACTTTTTGTGAAATTCAAGCTTTTGCGGGTTTATCGAGGAGTGACATAGGCGATGATCAGAAGCGAAAGGTCATCGTCCGCCCCGTTGGCGCCATTGCGGGTCGAGCCCATGAAGGTGATGTAATTGTTCACCCCTTCCTTGAAGTCGTAGTCACATACAGTCGCGCCGTTAAGGGCGCCATCCGAGTCGTGACACTCGCCGGACCGTCCGGAGCCGTCGTAGGCTTTCCATGACGCGACAGCTCTACGGCCGTCAGCCACCGTGTCCGAGACGTAGAAGGCGTCGTTGCTGCCGTCGAAGCAGATGTCGTACTGGACAATGGTGGCGGTGCAAGTGCGCGTGGACGCCTGCGCGGGCGAACTTGCGACCACTGTGCCCGCCAGGGCGACACCGGAGAGCAATAGGGCGCTCATAGGACGAAGGTTCATATTCTCCCCAATGGATCCTTTGATGCCTGCGGCATTTTGCTACTTCCCCGGCACGGCTCTGGCGAAGTGCAGTGAAATGATCTTCCGGTACGGTCGGTTGGGTGTCAAGAGAAGGGAGATGATCTGAGGTTTACTTGAGTTTCCATTCCCGTGAATGGAAAAGGGCGGCACGGAATCCCGTACCGCCCTTTATTTCTCGTCCGCGTGAGTCGACGTCCCGGTCAGAGGACCTTCGACAGGAACGACTTCGTGCGCTCGTGCTGCGGGTCCGTCAGGACGTCGCGGGGGTTGCCGGCCTCGACGACGACACCGCCGTCCATGAAGACCAGGCTGTCGCCGACCTCGCGGGCGAAGCCCATCTCGTGCGTGACGACGACCATCGTCATACCGGACTCGGCGAGGTCGCGCATGACGTCGAGGACGTCACCGACCAGCTCCGGGTCCAGCGCCGAGGTCGGCTCGTCGAAGAGCATCAGCTTCGGGTCCATGGCCAGCGCGCGGGCGATCGCCACGCGCTGCTGCTGGCCGCCGGAGAGCTGCGAAGGGTAGTTCTTCGCCTTGTCGGACAGGCCGACGCGATCGAGCAGTTCCATCGCACGGTCCCGGGCGTCCGACTTCTTCGTGCCCTTCACCTGGATCGGCGCTTCCATGACGTTCTCGACGGCCGTCATGTGCGGGAACAGGTTGAAGCGCTGGAAGACCATGCCGATGTCACGGCGCTTCAGAGCGACTTCGCTGTCCTTGAGCTCGTAGAGCTTGTCGCCCTTCTGCCGGTAGCCGACCAGTTCCCCGTCGACGTACAGCCGGCCGGCGCTGATCTTCTCCAGGTGGTTGATGCACCTCAGGAAGGTCGACTTACCGGAGCCGGACGGGCCGATCAGGCAGAACACCTCACCGGTGTTCACCTCCAGGTCGATGCCCTTGAGGACCTCCACCGGGCCGAAGGACTTGTGCACGCCCTCCGACTTCACCATCGCGGTCATGCCTTGCCCCTCTCACTGCCGAGCCCAAGCATGTTCGCCTTGATCTTCTGGAAGACGGTCGGCGGCAGGCTGCGGCTGGAACCGCGTGCGTAGTAACGCTCCAGGTAGTACTGGAAGACGCTGAACACGCTGGTCATGGCCAGGTACCAGATGGAGGCAACGAACAGCATCTCCATGACGGCGTACGACGTGGAGCCGATCGCCGAGGTGGAGCGCAGCAGCTCGTTGTACGTGACCGCGTACACCAGCGACGAGGTCTTCAGCATGTTGATGAACTCGTTGCCGGTCGGCGGCACGATCACGCGCATCGCCTGCGGGATCACGATCCGCGCCAGCGTCTTGGTGTGGCTCATGCCCAGGGCCTGCGCGGCCTCCGTCTGGCCCTCGTCGACGGCCAGCAGGCCGGCGCGGCAGATCTCGGCCATGTACGCGGCCTCGTTCAGACCGAGACCCAGCAGGGCGCACATGAACGGAGTCATGACGTCCGTCATGTTGTTCTTGTAGATCGGCCCGAGATTCAGAACGGGGAAGATCAGCGCCAGGTTGAACCACAGCAGGAGCTGGACGTAGACCGGCGTGCCGCGGAAGAACCAGATGTACAGCCACGCGACCGTGCTGGTCACCGGGTTCTTCGAGAGCCGCATCACCGCGAGGACGACGCCCAGCACCACACCCACGATCATGGCGAGGATGCTGATCAGGAGCGTGCGGCCGGCGCCCTGGACGACAGTGGACACGAAGAGCTGGCTGCCGACCGTGTGCCACTGGATGTTGCCCTGCGAGAACGCCACGCCGAGCGCCACCAGCAGCGCGACGACGATGACGCCGCTGACCCACCGGCCGTAGTGCCGGACGGGGATCGCCTTGATGGTCTCCGGGGCGGGCCCGGAGGTTCCGCTCTGGGACACCGTGTCGCCCGGAGGCGGGGTGTCCGAGGCGGACTTGTCGAGATTGTCAGTCACGTGACTGCCCTTCAGTGGTGCGCTCGGCTTACTTGCCGCCGTTGATCGCGGACTGCTCGATCGCGCCGGACTGGGCGCCCCACTTCTCCAGCACCTTCTTGTACGAGCCGTCCTTGATGATCGCGTCGACAGCGTCCTTCAGCGCGTCACGGAGCTGGGTGTTGTTCTTGTTCAGGATGATGCCGAACGGGCCGGCGTCGTACTGCTTGTTGATGACCTCGAAGGCCTTCCCGCCGTCGGCCTTGTTGGACAGGTCGACCGCCACCGGGTAGTCGTTGATGCCGGCCACCGCGCCGCCGGACTTCACACGGGTCTGGGCCTCGGTGTCGTTCTGGAACGACTCGATGTTGATGGCCTTCTTGCCGGCGTCCGTGCACTTCTTGGACTGGTCCTTCAGGGCCGTCTCGTACGTCGTGCCCTGCTGCACGGCGGCCGTCTTGCCACAGAGGTCCTCGATGCCCTTGATGCCCTCGGGGTTGCCCTTCTTCACGTAGATGGCCGTACCGGCCGTGAAGTAGTCGACGAAGTCGACGCCCTCGCCGAGCTTCTTGCCCTTGTCGTCCAGGCCCTCCTGGCGCTGCTTGTTGTCCGTGATGGACGACATGCCGATGTCGTAGCGGCCGGAGTTGACGGCGGTGATGAGGCCGTCGAACGAGCCCGAGGTGAACTCGAACTTCACACCGAGCTGCTTGGCCAGCGCGTCGGCCAGGTCAGGGTCGACGCCAACGATCTTGCCGCCATCGGTCGACTCCATGGGGGCGTACTCGGCGTTCGTGCCGACCTTGATGACGCCCGCGTCCTGGATCTTCTTGGGCAGCTTGGAGAACAGGGGGGCGCTGTTGGCCTTCGCGGTGCCGCTGCTTTTCGTCTGGTCACCGCAACCGGTGAGGATCAGGGCGCCGGCGACCGCGATCGCACCGACCGCTGCTATCCGGGACTGCGCGGTCGTGGTACGACGGGTGGTGCGTGCGGTCATGAGGGTTCCTCCGGCGGATGAGGGAGTAGCCGATAGGTCGACGAGAACACACACCTTCGAGTGTCGCGACCTCGTGTAATGACGGCATCTTGCCATTCGGATCGCGCGATTCAGGGTGCCCGCTATGTCAAAATCGGATAACGGGCGACCCCCGAACCGTTACGGGCCAGTAGGGAACGACCGGATCTTGTGCGGGAATCCTCCTCTCCGGCCGGAAGATCTGCGGCGCAACGCGCGATGCGGACGACCGCTACGCGGCACTCGCGGCCGAACGAGGACATGTCAGGAAGTGTCAATGGATCACGGCATGAGTCATCTCACCGACGTGTGATCTTGGCGTTATGGACTCGTCCTCGGCACCATCGGTCCGGTAAGAAGGTTCTTTACACCCCTCATCCGGGGCTCAGGGCGCGTGTGCGGCGCGCCCGTCGCGCAGCGGCCCGTACGCAACCACGGCGGCAGGGCCTGCGCGGTGCCCGCCCACCCCTCAACCAGGAGTGGTCACCCTCAAACATTGAAGACTTAAGGGGTAAAACAAAGTGGCAGCGGAGATCGTCAATCCTCGCAGCGACAGCAGTACGGATCACGAAGGCGGGGCAGAGCCCCTCGATTCCTTCGACCCGGCTTTCGCGCTGCACCGCGGCGGCAAAATGGCTGTGCAAGCCACTGTGCCGATCCGCGACAAGGACGACCTGTCCCTGGCGTACACGCCCGGCGTCGCGAAGGTGTGCAGCGCGATCGCCGAGCAGCCGGAACTCGTCCACGACTACACGTGGAAGTCGTCCGTGGTCGCTGTGGTGACCGACGGCACGGCCGTGCTCGGGCTCGGTGACATCGGCCCGGAGGCCTCGCTCCCCGTCATGGAGGGCAAGGCCATCCTGTTCAAGCAGTTCGGCGGAGTGGACGCGGTGCCGATCGCGCTCGCCTGCACCGGCGTCGACGAGATCGTCGAGACGGTGGTCCGGCTCGCTCCCTCCTTCGGCGGCGTCAATCTGGAGGACATCTCGGCACCGCGGTGCTTCGAGATCGAGCGCAAGCTCCAGGAGCGGCTGGACATTCCCGTCTTCCACGACGACCAGCACGGGACGGCGGTCGTCACCCTCGCGGCCCTGCGGAACGCCGCCAGGCTCACCGGGCGCTCGCTCGGCGAGCTGCGCGCGGTGATCTCGGGCGCGGGCGCGGCCGGTATCGCCATCGCCAAGTTCCTGCTGGAGGCCGGCCTCGGCGATGTCGCGGTCACCGACCGCAAGGGCGTCGTGTCGCGGGACCGGGACGATCTGACGGACGTCAAGCGGGAGCTGGCGGAGATCACCAACAAGGCGGGGATCTCCGGTTCGCTGGAAGCGGCGCTCTCGGGCGCCGACGTCTTCATCGGGGTCTCCGGCGGTACGGTGCCGGAGCCGGCGGTCGCCTCCATGGCGGAGGGCGCCTTCGTCTTCGCGATGGCCAACCCGACCCCCGAGGTGCACCCCGAAATCGCCCACAAGTACGCGGCCGTCGTCGCGACCGGGCGGTCGGACTTCCCGAACCAGATCAACAACGTGCTCGCCTTCCCGGGGATCTTCGCCGGTGCGCTCCAGGTCCGGGCCTCCCGGATCACCGAGGGCATGAAGATCGCCGCAGCCGACGCGCTGGCCGCGGTCGTCGGGGACGACCTCGCCGCGGACTACGTCATCCCCTCGCCGTTCGACGAGCGGGTGGCTCCGGCGGTGACGGCCGCGGTGGCCGCGGCCGCCCGTGCGGAGGGTGTCGCCCGTCGCTGACGGTTCGCGTCCTGCTCGGCCCCGTCGGGAGCATCCCGGCGGGGCCGGCTTCTTTCTGCCCGCTTCACCCTCGCGGGAGCGTCCGGGTGGGTGGTTCTCGCCCCCTCCGCCCCTGCCCGTCCCGTACTGGGGGCGCTGCCCAGCGGACCCCCGCTCCTCGAACGCCGGAGCAGCTGAGTCTCCCGTCCGGCACTTGAGGACGAGGTCGTCCAGGCCGGCGGAGGGAGCGAGGGCGGTCTGTGCCGGGGGCCACTCGGTCGGTGGGGGACGTGTCACAGCGGGAGGCGGTTCCCCCGGCCGGGGGCGGAGCCTATCGTCGGGGTCATGTTCGCTGCCTATGCCGCCCGAATCGACCGTGACCAGCCGCTGAACGGCCTGGAGTTGGGGGAGCGTCCGGCCCCCGAACAGAGGCCGGGCTGGACGACCGTGAACGTACGCGCCGCCTCCCTCAACCACCACGACCTGTGGTCGCTGCGCGGGGTCGGCCTCGCCGAGGACAAACTGCCGATGATCCTCGGCTGCGACGCCGCCGGAATCGACGAGGACGGCAACGAGGTCGTCCTGCACTCCGTCATCGGCCAGAGCGGGCACGGGGTCGGCCCCGACGAGCCCCGTTCCATCCTCACCGAGCGCTACCAGGGCACCTTCGCCGAGCAGGTCTCCGTACCGGCGTGGAACGTGCTGCCGAAGCCCAGGGAGCTGTCCTTCGAGGAGGCCGCCTGTCTGCCGACCGCCTGGCTGACGGCGTACCGCATGCTGTTCACCAACGCCGGGGTGCGGCCCGGCGACTCCGTGCTCGTGCAGGGTGCGGGCGGGGGTGTGGCCACCGCCGCGATCGTGCTCGGGAAGGCCGCCGGGCTGCGGGTCTTCGCCACCAGCCGGGACGAGGCCAAGCGCAAGCGGGCGCTCGAACTCGGCGCCGTCGAGGCGCTGGAGTCCGGCGCGCGGCTGCCGCAGCGGGTCGACGCGGTCATCGAGACCGTCGGCGCCGCCACCTGGTCGCACTCGGTCAAGTCGCTGCGTCCCGGAGGCACTGTCGTCATCTCGGGTGCCACCAGCGGCGACCGGCCCTCGCACGCCGAGCTGACGCGGATCTTCTTCCTCGAACTCAAGGTGGTCGGCTCCACCATGGGGACGAAGGACGAGCTGGAGGATCTGCTGGCCTTCTGCGCGGCCACCGGGGTGCGGCCCGTCGTCGACGAGGTGCTGCCGCTCGACCGAGCCCGCGAAGGGTTCGAACGGCTGGAGTCCGGCGACCAGTTCGGCAAGATCGTGCTGACCGCGGGCTGATGCCCTGAGGCGCTGTCGGCGCTGTGTGCGCTGTGTCGCGCTGTGCTGTGCTGTGCTGTGCTGTGTTGTGTCGCGGCGGGTCCGGGTGTCCGGGCCCGCCGTTTCGTGTGTCCGGGCAGGGGAGGGTGTCAATTTTGGTTGACATGCGGATCTCGTCAACGTAAGTTGACAGCATGACCGAAGCAACGGATCTTGCCGAGCGCGCGGGTGATCGCGATCCGCGGATCGGGCTGCGGGCGGTCTCCGCGCTGCGGAGACTGCTGGAGCAGTTGGAGGCGGTGCAGGTGCGCAGCGCGCGCAATCAGGGCTGGTCGTGGCAGGAGATCGCCGCGGAACTCGGGGTGAGCCGGCAGGCAGTGCACAAGAAGCACGGGAGGCAGTGATGTTCGAACGCTTCACGAAGGACGCGCGTGCCGTCGTCGAGGGCGCGGTCGCGCACTCCGAGCGGGTGGGGGCCGAGACGGTCGAGGAGGAGCACATGCTGCTGGCCCTCCTCGACCGGGAGGGCAGCCGGGGTTCCTTCGCGCTGACCTCGCTCGGGGCGGACGGGTTCCGGGAGGCGCTGGAGCGCGACCTCGCGGACGCGCGCCGTCGGGGCGGGCTGTCGCGCTCCGACGCGGAAGCCCTCTCCGGACTCGGTATCGATCTGTCCGAGATCGTCTCCCGGATCGAGGAGGCGCACGGGGAGGGGGCGTTGGAGTCGGGCAAGCGGGCCGGTGACGGTCGGCGGATCCGGCGCCGGCCCTTCGGTCAGGGGGCGAAGGATCTGCTGACGCGGGCCCTGCGGGTCGCCGCCGCCCGACGGGACCGCCACATCGGTGACGAGCACCTGCTGCTGGCGATCACCCTGCGGGGCGGGGTCACCGGAGAGGTGCTGGCCGATCGCGGAATCACGTACCGGTCGGTGACGCGGGTGCTCTACGGGGAGGACGGCGCGGCGGAGGCGGGTTGAGGGCCGGAAACGGCCTGGGCTCCGCGTGCGGGGCCCAGCCCCGTTTCCGGCCAGCCCGGGTTCGGGCAGCCCCTGGCCCGGACGGCCCCCGGTCCGGACAGCTCCCTGGCCAGGAGAGCCCCCGGTCCGGACAGCCCGGGTTCGGACAGCTCCCTGGTCCGGACGGCCCCCGGGGCGAGGAGCCCCGGGGTAGGAGGGCTACGGCCGCCCGCTCCGCAGGGCCGAGCCGATGAGGGCCGCCGCCGCCGACAAGTGGCCGCGGATGTCCCGGAGTTGATCCTCCGTGACACCGCGGTCGCGGGACGCGTCGCGGATGTCGTCACGGAAGCGGTCCAGCAGGCGGTCCAGGTCGCGGCCGGGGTTGCCGGTGGAGTCCTCGTGGGCCCACGCGGGTTCGTACGCGGCGGGGAAGTCGTCCGGGGTCGTCGAGTGCTCCGGCTCCGCGGGCGCTCCGGAGGGCGTACGGCCGAAGCCGAACTCCTTGCCGAAATCCTTCCCCAGGTCCTTGCCGAAGTTCTTCCCGAAGTCGCCGAACTCCTTGGCCAGTTCGGTCAGTCCCTCGCGCACGCCGGTCGGCCAGTCGCCTCTCGCGAAGTGGTCCTGGACCTGGTCCTGGACGTGCTTGGCCATGCGCTGCATCTCCTCCTGGGCCTGCGCGCGGGCCTTCTCGTGGGCCTCCTTGGCCTGGCGGCGGGCACGCTGCGCCTCGTCGCGGGCGCGGCGGCTCTCGTCCTTCGCGCGGCGGGCCTGCTCCTTCCACTCCTGCCGGACGCGCCGCATCTCCTCCTTCGCCGCCCGCCACGACTCCTTGTCCTGGAAGTCGTCGGGGCCGCCGGACCCGCCCGGCACGCCGTCGTGCTGCCCGGTCCGGGTGCCACCCGTGGAACCCTGCCGTGCCTCGGTGGCCGCCGCCCGCATCTCGCGCCGCAGGTCACCGGCCGCGCCCCGGACGTCCGCGCGGATCTCCGCCGCGAGCTCGGCGACCGACTCGCGGATCTCCAGTTCCAGGTCGGCCAGTTCGCCGCTGCGGTCCGCCAGTTCGGCGCGGCCCGCGTCGGTGATCGCGTAGACCTTGCGGCCGCCCTCGGAGGTGTGCGTGACGAGCCCCTCGGCCTCCAGCTTCGCCAGCCGGGGGTAGACGGTGCCCGCCGAGGGTGCGTAGAGGCCCTGGAAGCGCTCCTCCAGGAGGCGGATCACCTCGTACCCGTGGCGCGGAGCCTCGTCCAGCAGCTTGAGGAGGTAGAGGCGCAGCCGGCCGTGGGCGAAGACGGGAGCCATGTCAGAGCACCTTCTTGTCGGTCGCGGAGTCGGCCGGCCGGCTGTCGGCGGCACCCTTGCCCCCGGTGTCGCCCCCGGTGTCGCGCGCTGCGTCGTCGGTGGTGTCGGCGGCGGTGTCGTCCGTGGTGTCGGCCGGGCCGGCGGGCGGGGCCGTGTCCCGGGGCTTCGGGACTTCCTCGTAGGGGTCGTCCTCCGTGGAGGGCCTGCGCAGCAGGGCGATGGAGCCCGAGACGGTCATCGCCTTCAGCCTGCCGTTGCCCGCGCCGAGCCGGCCGGTGATCTTCTTGGCCCCCCACTGGCCGTTGACCCGCAGGTCCTCGAAGGCGCTGGAGACGCTGCCGCTCGCGGTGTTGGCCTCCACCTCGGCGTCCGCCGGGTGGGGGAGCCGGATGGCGATCTCGCCCGAGACGTTCGACAACTGGACGTCGGTGGGCGTGCCCGTGGCGTCGAGGTCCACGATCATGGAACCGCTCACCGATTCGGCCCGCACCGAGGAGCCGGAGCCCTCGACGACGGTCAGGTCGCCGGAGACCGAGTTGAAGCGGAGGTCGCCGGTGACGGCCTGGGCCTCCAGGTTCCCCGAGACGGTCTCCACGCGGACGGGGCCCGCGACGCGGACGAGGGTGGTGTCGCCGGTGACGCCCCTGACCTGGATCCGTCCGTCCATCCCCGAGACGACGGCGGCGGCGCCGACCACGCCCACCTCGACCTGCGTGCCGGTCGGGACGGCCAGCGAGACCACCGCCGCGCGGCGCCAGCCCTTGCGGTCGAGCCACTTGAGGAAGCCCTTCCAGGGCAGGTCCTCGTAGGCCACCGTCAGCGTGCCGTCCTCATGGGTCACCTGGAGCGGGGGGCCGTCCAGCTCGGACACCTCCAGCCGGGCGGAACCCTCGTCGGTCCCCACGACGTTCACTGTTCCGTTGACGATGCGTACGTGCAGCGTCTTCACCGGGCCGTCGAAGGAGAACTTCTTCGGCTCTGTCACGGACCACTCGGACATGGTGCAGACCTCCTCGACCGGACCGGACCCGCGGACGAGTCCGAGCGCGACGCGCCATATCGCGTCTTCCTCATTCACGATATATCGCGGATACGGAAAGTCAAGACACCCGTTCTGGGGATCATCGGCGCGTTGAAGCGGGCGAATCGCCCTAAAGTGGGGCTATGTCGACTGCCTCCGGCGCGTCCCGGGACGGCCACCGCCCGGTCCAGGCCCCCGGGGCCCTGCTGCTGTGCCGGGCCCGTCCCGAGTCGGTCGGCCCCGCCGCCCAACTGCTGCGCGAGCGGATGCTGCTCGCCGGGGCGGGACCCGAGTGGAGCGTGCTGGTCCCCGAGGGCACTCCCTGGCAGGAGGGCGCGGAACCCGTCGACCGCGTGCTCACCGGCTGGGCCACCGCGCTCGCCGTAGGCGCCCCCTGGCCCGTCCTGGCCCTGTGGTGGGACACCGACCGCAGCGGCTTCACCCTGGCCTCGGGCTTCCGCCGAACCGTCGGCTACGAATGGCTGGCGAACGGCACCCCGGTCGGCGAGGACGAGGCGATGCGCACCTTCGCCGCGCGTCTGGGCCTCGATCCGGTGCTCGACATCCAGTCCCTGGAACCCCTGGCGCGGCCCGACCCGGCGGCCGACGCCCACGCGCGCGTGACCGGGCTGCTCGCCGTCCTCACGCGCGCGGGAGTGCTGCTCCCGGCCGGTCTCGACCCCGGCGAGTCCACGGACCGGCTCCGCGACGCGGTGCGGGGCCTGCCGGACACCGAGCAGATCGAGTGGACCGGCTGGCGTGCCGCCGTGGGCGCCGAACTCGACGTCGTGGAGAGCGGCGGTCTCGGCCCCTGGCTGCGCGGCCCGAGGGCGCGCACCCTGTCCGCGGCCCAGCTCGTCGTGGGTCTCCCGGTCACCGTCTGGGGCGTACGGCGCCGCAGCGGCGGCTGGATCGTCGCCGGGGCGGTCCTGATGCTCCGCGGCGCGCTCGGCCTCGCCTACGACCACCTGCGCGCCTACGACTGAGGGGCCGGCCGTCCTTCCGGGGCGGGTCCGCTACTCGTCGTCCTCGTCCTCGTCCTCGTCGTCCAGCCGGGCCAGCCAGGTCGCCAGCCGTTCCACCGGCACCTCGAAGTCCGGGTTGAGGTCGACGAACGTACGCAACTGCTCGGCGAGCCACTCGAAGGTGACCTCTTCCTCGCCGCGCCGCTTCTCAAGTTCCTCGATGCCGCGGTCGGTGAAGTACATGGATGGTGCTCCGTGGGTGAAAGGGAAGTGGAACGCTGGGAAAAGGATAGGCGGGGGCGCGGGGCCCATGAAGGGCCTCTGTCGTGGGCGCCCCCCTGCGGCTAGCCTGCGAGGCCGGTCGCACCACGGGGGCGTGGGGGAACGGGGGATGCCATGAGTGACGCGGTGACCCGCATCGCACGGATCGAGATGCCGGACGGAACACCGGTGTGGGCCCGGATCTCGGGGGCCGACGAACTGGAGGAACCGGGCGGCGGGCTGTCGCTGACGGACGTCGGCTTCGGGGAACGCGTCGAGGCACAGGTCGAGAGCCTGCACTCGGTGATCACCAGTGTCGCGCGCTCGCTCGCCGCGCCCCTGCGCGCGGTGCGGCCCGACGAGGTCAGCGTCGAGTTCGGCATCGAGCTGACGGCCAAGGCCGGCAAGGTGGTCGGACTGCTCGCCGACGGCGAGGCCAAGGCGGGCATCACCGTGACGCTCACCTGGAACGGCGGTCCGCCGGACCTGGAGGAGACCGGGGCCGCCCCGCACGCGGGCGCGTCTCCCGGCGCCCCGGCGCACGGCGCCGTCACCGATGCCTCCGGCGGGGGCGGGGCATGACGGACGGGCACGCCCCGGGCGCACCGGGCGGCCCCGGGAACGGCCACCGTGCGCTGCGTGATCTCGTCATGGCCGCCACCGTGCGCATCCATCGCGCGGGCTCCGGGTATGCCCTCGACGAACCCGGCACGTTCCTCGGGAGTGGTTTCTTCATCGCTCCGAACTGGGTTCTGACCTGCGCGCATGTGGTCCGGAGCGGGGAGGGGGACGAGGTGACGGTGGTGTACGAGACAGGGCCGGGCCGCGGCACGTCCGCCGTCACCGGTGAGATCGCGGCGACCCTCCCGGACCATGTCGAGCTCCCGGTGCGGGGCACCTGGCCGTCCCCCGACCTGGCCCTGGTGCGGCTGCGCGAGCCGGTCGACCACGACTGCGCCTACGTGACCGAGCGCCCGGCCGCCTACTACGAGGAGGCCGTCGTCCTCTACTCCGGCTGGTCCGTGGTCGGCGGGGAGCTGCGCCGGCTGAGCGGCACCTGCACGGTGCAGGGCACGCTCGGCGGCTGGTCCGACGACGAGCAGATCCGGCTCGGCGGCGATGTGCTGCCGCCCGGAGTCTCGGGCGGGCCGGTCGTCGACCCCGTACGCGGCGAGGTCGTCGGAGTCCTGAAGTCCCGCACGGACCGGGGGCTCGGCGGCACCTGCACCGGAGTGGAGCAACTGCGTTCCCTGCCGGTGCCGGCGCGGGAGATGCGGGCCGAGCACGACGACCTCTACCACGCCGTCCTCCACGCCCACGACCGCTACCACCGGGACCGGCAGCGCCATCCCGACACCGACCGCGGCACCTGGGCCGACGTCCAGAACCAGCTCGGCGCCCGGCCGGGCCGGGCGCTCAGCCCCGAGGAGCGGACCCAGTTGCTCGGCCGGCTCGCCGATCTGCCGCCGCCGGTCAGCACCCGCGCCCTGCTCGGCCTGCTCGAATCCCTGGTCGGCGACCGGGCCGCGATCCCGCACCCGGCGCCGCGCGGCTGGCGCGACGGGCTCGGGGCGCTCTACGAGAGTTCGCGCCAGGACTCCGCCCTGGACCTCGTCCTCGACTACGCGATGCGGGTCATGTCCGCCGAACGCCCCTTCGTCACGCCGGGCACCCAGGCGGCCGAACGCGCGCTGTGGGAGTGGGTGCGCCAGACGGCCGAGGGCAGGCCGGGCCCGGCCTACCGGCGCCGGCTCGGCCAGCAGTGGATCGAACGGCTCAAGTCGGCGCCCCGGGACCCGTCTCCGGCGGAAGCAGGGGAGGCGCACGTCAGAGCGCGCAGCGCCGACCGTGCGCCCCGTCTCTACGTCCTGCTCGAACTGGAGCAACTGGGCTGGGAACCCGGCCGCTGCGACTGGCACGTCTCGGTGGGCCGGCCGACCGGGGAGGTGGTGCGGCTGCGGGACGGCGAGCGCACCCCGCTGGACGAGCTGCCCGCCGTTCTCGCGCCACCCCTGGCGGAGGCCTTCCGGCAGTGCGACGAACCCGGCCGGCCCGCGGACCTCCAGGTCGCGCTGCCCCATCTGCTGCTCGGACTCGACGTCGACGCCTGGCAGTCCGGGCCCGGCGAACCGCCGCTCGGCGCGCACCGGCCCGTCGTCGTGCGCTGTGCCGACCGGGAACAGCTGCCCGATCCGGCCGTCCCGCCGGTCCCGGCCGGAAAGTCGCCCCTTGCCGAGGAGGAGCAGCGCGAGCGGGAGGCCCGCTGGCGGTGGATCCACCAGCACGGCGCACAGGCGGAAGTCCTCGACTGCGAGGACGGACTGCGGGTACCGGTACCGGCGGCGGAGTCGCTGCGCGGCCTGCCGCACAAGACCGTCCCCGTGCTCTGCCGCTACGGCGACCACCGCTTCGAGGACGACCCGGTGGCGCTCGTACGGATCGTGCACGGCGGCTACGGCGTGGCGCTGTGGCGGCGCTGGCGCGGGCAGTCCGACGCGGTCTGCGGCGAGTTCCACCGCAGGGCAGGCGACACGGTGGCGGGCGCGGGCGGCGCGGACCGGCTCCCGGCACTGGTGCACGCCCTGCGGGCCGGACTGCGCGCGGGCCGGCCGGAGACCTACTGGGCCGACGGCATCGCCCTGTTCTACGACGACCCGCGCCGGCCGCTGCCCGGCACCGGGGACCTGCTGGAGGCGCCATGACCGCATCCGCTCACCCGCTGTCGCGCGATGCTCGAACCAGGCCGAACCGGTCTGCTATGAGCCCCTCTTGGGACCTTACGGGGCCCTGCGAGGGTCGATACGGTGAGGCGACGATCGACGGCTGCCGTGGTGGACGAGTGACGACGAGGACTGGGCAATGACCGAATCCAGCGAGTGGCTCATCTACCGAGGCGCAGGCGAACCCCACGACGGCCTGAACCGCCTTCCCGCCCCGCCGCCGTGGCGCGACTTCGCGAGCCGGCACGCCGCCGGGGCGAACGGCGACGGCTCCGAGGACCGCAGGCTGGGGGCGCACCGGCATCTGGCCGAACTGCACCGGCCCGGCGCCGAGGAACTCGAAATGATCAACGCGGCGCTGTATCTGCGCCGCCCGCTCCTGGTCACCGGCAGCCCCGGCGCGGGCAAGAGCACGCTCGCGCACTCGGTGGCGTACGAACTCGGTCTGGGCAACGTCCTGCGCTGGCCGATCGTCAGCCGGTCCACCCTGCAGGACGGGCTCTACCACTACGACGCGATCGCCCGGCTCCAGGACGTGCAGATCGCCGCGCCGCAGGGCGCCGACCCGGCCGCGCCCGGCGCCCCCGGCTCCGTCGAGGGTATCGGCGGCTACATCCGGCTCGGCCCGCTCGGCACCGCGCTGCTGCCCTCCGAGACCCCGCGCGTGCTGCTCATCGACGAGCTGGACAAGAGCGACATCGACCTGCCCAACGACCTCCTGAACGTCCTGGAGGAGGGCGAGTTCGCGATTCCCGAACTGGAGCGCGTCGCCGACCGGCTGCCCGGTGGCGAGGCCGAGGTGCTCACCGCCGACGGCACCAAGGCGCGGGTGCGCGACGGCCGGGTGCGCTGCTCCGCCTTCCCCTTCGTGGTGCTCACCAGTAACGGCGAGCGCGACTTCCCCGCCCCGCTGATGCGCCGCTGCATCCACCTCGAACTGGGGCGCCCGGACCACAAACGGCTCGCCACCTTCGTGCGCGCCCACCTGGGCGACGAGGCGGCGCGCGCCGGGGACGATCTGATCACCCACTTCCTGGAGCGTTCGCGCAGCGAACTCGTCGCCGCCGACCAACTGCTGAACGCCATCCACCTCACCGACGCGGCCGCCCCGACCAGCCGCGACCGGCTCGCGGACCTGCTCATCCAGCGGCTCGACCGCCCGAGGTGACGCCCTGATGCCCGGCGGCGACCCGATCGCCGAACTCATCGCCCGGATGCGGCAGGCCGGGATGGAACCCGATGCCCGGCAACTGGCCGACGCGCTGTGGCTCGCGCGTTTCTCGCGCCGGACGGACGCGGTCGAGGGCGAGCGGGGGAGCGTGCCGCCGTCCGGCCGGACGGCGGCGGGCGACGACCCCGTTCCCGGGCGCCCGGACCCGCGGGGCACCGAGCGGCCACCGTCCGGCGACCCGCCCGTACCGGCCTGGCGGGACACGGAGCCGGACCGGCGCGTCGCGCTGTACCCGGTGCCCCGGGACGGCGCCGCCCGCGGACACGGGCAGGGCCGGTCGGCGGTGCTGCCGGTCGGCGTACCGGCCGCGCCCGCGTTCCCCGCTCCGCTCGAACTCCAGCGCGCCTTACGCCCGTTGCAGGGCTACCGGACCGCCGCGCCGCCCCTGCGCACCGTCCTCGACGAGACCGCGACCGCCGAACTGAGCGCCCGGGCGGGCGGATTGGTCCTGCCGGTGTTCCGCGGGGTGACCCGGGCGGACGCCGCACTCCAGCTCGTGATGGACGCCTCCTCGTCGATGCGTGTGTGGGACCGGATGTTCGCCGAACTGGAGCAGGTCTTCAGCCGGTTGGGCGCCTTCTGGGACATCCAGGTGAGCCATCTCCACCAGGGCCCCGACGGAGAGCCCGCCGTCAGCCGCAGCCCCGAGCCCGGCGCGGCCCCCCTGCACTCCGCCGACCGGCTGAGCGACCCGACGGGCCGCCGCGTCACCCTCCTCGTCAGCGACTGCGCGGGCCCCCTGTGGCACAGCGGCCACGCGCACCGGCTGCTGCACCACCTGTCCCGGCTCGGCCCCGCCGCGGTGCTCCAGCCGCTGCCGCAGCGCATGTGGAACCGCACCCGGCTGCCGGTGTCGTACGGCGAACTGACCCGCGGCGAGGCCCTCGGGGGCGCAGCCGCACTCAAGGTCCGGCTGCCCGCCGGAACCCCTCCCGAGGCCCGTGACGGCGCGCTCCCGGTGCCGGTCCTGCCGCCCGAGCCCGCCGCGCTCGGCGCCTGGGCACGGCTGCTGTCGGGAGCCGGCGCGGGACCCGTGGCCGGAGCCGTCGGCTGGGTGCGCCGGCACCACGAGCCCGCCGGGAGCGCCCGCCCCGGCCGCCGGGTGTCCGGTCTCGAACTGGTCAGCAGGTTCCGTTCCAACGCCTCCAAGGCCGCCGGGCGGCTCGCCGGCTATCTCGCCGCGGCCCCGCTCAGCCTCCCGGTGATGCAGCTCGTCCAGCGCACCATGCTCCCCGACTCGGGACCCTCCGAGCTGGCCGAGGTCCTGCTCAGCGGCCTTCTCTCGCGCGCCAAGGCCGAGGAGTACGGCGCCGACGGCACCCAGTGGTACGAGTTCGCGCCCGGCACGCAGGAAGCCCTGCTGTCACCGCTGGGCCGCGACGAGGCCATGCTCGTCCTCAAGCACTGCTCCGAGTACATCGAGCACCGCTTCGGCAAGGGCGGCCCCAACTTCCCCGCGCTGGCCCTCGCGCAGCTCGGCCGGTCCGGCTCCGGACGGCCCTACGCGCCCGGTGCCGGATACCCGGGCGAGAACGGCGACAACGGCGGCGCCACCCTCGTCCCGCAGCCCTTCGCCGAGGTCGCGGCGCGGGTACTGGAGCGCTTCATGCCACTGCCGGAACAGTTCGCCCTCTACGGGGTGGCCCGCGGCCGCGACGACCCGCCCGACGAGCGGCCGACCCACCCCGCGGTGTTCCGGGCCCGCTCACTGGCCCGCCAGTTCGGCAGCGACGGCATGGTCCAGGACCTCATCGACGCCGTACAGCTCCTGCGTGGCGCGACCGAACGCGAACTGCCCGTCGGCGCCGACCCGGAGCTGTGGGCCGAGTACGCCAACTGCGTGCTGCTGCTGTGGGAGGTGCAGGGCGGCGTGGAGCTGCTGCGCGAGGCGGAGGCGGCCGCCGAGCGCGCCGTCGCGCACCCCCGCGCCCTGCGCGAACGGGCGGTCCTGGCCAGGGTGCTGCACGCCGCCGCCACCGACCGCAGGCGGCGCGGTGACCGGCGCGGCGCGCTCGACCTGCTGCAACGCGCCGACCGGGAGTACGCCGTGGCCTGCGCCGCGCCCGAACTGGACGCCACCGAAGCCCTGCGGCTCACCCTGGAGCGCGTACGCGCGCTGGAGGCACAGTGGCGCCTGGGCGGCGACAGCGCGCTCCTCCAGGGCGCCGTCGGCATGCTGGAGGCGTTCGCCGACGCCTGGCCCGACCCCCTGGGCCGCCCGTCCGAACTCCCGCTCGCCCACGGCCGGATCCTGCTGCGCCTGTCGGGCGCCACGGCCGACCACGAACAGGCCAGGCTGTACGCGGAACAGGGCGCGCGCTCCCTGCGCGCCGCCCTGGAGACCGGCCCCGAGAACGCGCCCACCGCCGCCGGTGACTCCTCCCGCGTCCGCGTCCTCCTCGACCTCGTCGACGCGATCCTCGGATCGGGCGGTGAGCTGGACGACGCCCAGGCCCTTGTCGACGAGGCGCTGGCCCTGACCCGCGAACAGGGTCTGCGTTCCGCCCTGCTGGTGCGCGCCGGACGCGTCCACGTGGCCCGGTACGCCGACTCGGGCGACCCGCGCGAACTCCAGGACGCCGCCGCGCGGTTCGAACAGGCGTCCCGTGGCGTCCCCCGGGACGCCCCCGCGCACGCGGACGTCCTCGCCGAATGGGGCGAGGTCCTGCTGCGCCGCGCCGTGCTGGACAACGGACCCGACCCGCGCGAATCGCTGTCCCGGGCCATCCGGGTGCTGCGGGACTGCCGTACCGAGACCCCGGCCGGCAGCCCCGCAGTGGCCCACCGCCTGCTGATGCTCGGCCGCGCGCTGATGCTGCGCTTCCGCGCCCGCGGCGACCGGGTGGACCTGCGCGAGGCCGAGCACCTCTTCGGGCTCGCGGCGCTGGAGGAGGGCCCACCGCTGATCACCGCCCGCTGCTGGCTGGAGCTCGGGCAGGCGCAGTTCGAGGCGTACCAGAGCCTCGGCCGCAAGGCACGGCTCGACGAGGCCATCGACGCCTTCCGGGCCGCGGCCGAGTCGGCGCGCGAGGCCGAGGAGGAGGCGGAGACCGGGCGCGGTCGCCAGGAAGCCGTGGAACTCGGCGCACGAGCGCAGCACTGGCGGGGTATGTCCTACGAGGCGGCGGCGCGACCCCGTGCCGCCCGCGAGGCCTACCGGGCCGCCCGGGCCGAGTGGGCCAGGCTGCCGGACGGTGTCGTGAGCACGGGCGAACCGACGGCCCGGCAGACGGCGCAGCGGCTGGCCGAACTGGAGTGAGGAACGCCCGCCGGCGGACGCCGGGGGGAGCCGCGGAATACGAGAGGGACGACATGGGCGTACGCGACGACACGGGGGACGACATACGGGACGGCGTCCCGGACGACGTGCGGGACGAGGCCAGTGACGGCGTCCCGGACGGCGCGCGAGGCCGCGATGTCGCGGCGGAGCCCCCGGATCCGCTGGAACTGGACCTGGCGGAGCTCCGGACCGTCCAACACCCCGTACTGGCCGAGGTGCTGGCCGAGTTGCGGGAGCGCGCCGGGCAGCCGAGCGAGATCCTCTGGGGATTCAACAACGCCTTCTGAACGGCGAAGTGAGCGATGGCCGCGTCAACCGTCGCTCACAAGGCGTCAGTTCAAGTCCCCGCCCGTGATTGAACCGGACAACTTCGAGCGGGCGGCGTTTGTGGCCGGTCCGCGTCCGGGAATGTCGCCCGGTACGGGCAGGGGGCCGTGGCGCGGTCCGCAGTGGGGGCCGCGGAGCCGTACGTCATGGGGGTGCCGGAGTGTCTGGAGAGACGACCTCCCCGAGCCCCCCGGGTTCTCCGACCGTCCCGACCTCCCCGACCGCCCCGCCGGTCCGCCGACCGCCGTTCCCCTTCCGTCAGTTCATCGTCAAGATGCACGGCCGCTGCAACCTCGCCTGCCGCTACTGCTACCTCTACGAGGGCCCCGACCACTCCTGGCGCACCCGTCCCGCCGCCGCACCGCCCGAAGTCCTGGAACGGACCGCGCTCAGGATCGGCGAACACGCCCGCGCCCACGGCACGACGGCCCTGTCCCTGGTCCTGCACGGCGGTGAACCCCTGCTGGCGGGCGTGGACACCCTCGCCCGGTTCACCGATCTCGTACGCGACCGGGTACCGGGCGGCTGCACCGTGCACGCCACCGTCCAGACCAACGCCACCCTGCTCACCGAACGGCGGCTGGCCGTCCTGGCCCGGCACTCCGTCCGCGTCGGCATCAGCCTGGACGGCGGCCTGCCCGAGCACAACACGCTGCGCACCGACCACGCCGGACGCCCGTCCTGGCCCGCCGCCGCGCGCGGCGCCCGGCTGATCGCCGAACGCCACCCGCAGGCGTACGCCGGGATCCTCACCGTCGTGGACCCCACGACGGACCCGGTCGAGCTGTACGAGTCGCTGCTCGCGCTGCGCCCGCCGGCACTGGACCTGCTGCTCCCGCACGGCAACTGGTCCACGCGGCCACCGCACCGGGGCGACTCGGGGACCCCTTACGGCGACTGGCTGTGCGCCGTCTTCGACCGCTGGTGGCGGGCCGGGCGGCGCGAGACGCGGGTGCGGCTCTTCGAGGAGTGCGTCGCGCTGCTCCTCGGACTGCCCGCCGCCACCGAGTCGCTGGGCCTCGCCCCCTTCGACGCCGTCGTCGTGGAGACGGACGGCTCCATCGAGCAGGTCGACTCCCTCAAGTCCTGTTACGAGGGGGCGGCCAGGACCGGCCTCGACGTCTTCCGGAACGATTTCGACGAGGCCCTGCGCCACCCCGGCGTCGCGGCCCGGCAGGCGGGCGCCGCCTCGCTGTCCGCGCGCTGCCGGGCCTGTCCGCTGCTCGCCGTCTGCGGCGGCGGACACTACGCGCATCGATACCGCGCCGGACACGGCTTCGCCAACCCGTCCGTGTACTGCGCCGACCTCCAGCGCTTCATCCACCACGTCGCGCGAAGACTCGCCGGGGCGGCTGCCGCGCCCGCCGTCCGCGCCGCCGCCGAAGGAGACGTCCCGTGATCCTGCCCGCGGTCCCGGCACGGGCCGTGGACGAACTCGGCCGCACCGAAGGCGGCCCCGAGACCCTCGGGCTCCTCGTCCGCGACCAGCACACCCGGCGGCTGCTGCTGCTCCGCGCGGTCCTCGACGCGGCCGAGTCGGCCGGCCCGGGCGTCTGCCCGGCTCCCGTCCTGACCCGGCTCCGCGAGGACTGGGCCCTGCTGGAGGAGGCCGAACGCCTGGAGGGGTCCGCCCGCGTCGGGGACCGTTCCCACGGGGGTGGTCCGTGCCCCGGGCCGCCCGGCGGCCCGGGGTCCGGGTGGCCGGACGGTTCCCTGGCGGGACTCGGCCGGCCGGGGCTTCAGGCGCCGGTGTCCGAGGGGCCCGGGCCCTACGGTTCCGCGGCGGCGTTCTCGTGGCCGGGGGGTTCCGTGCCGGAGGCCGGGGGACCGGACGGTTGCGTGCCGGCGCCCGGGAGCCGAGGCGGTCCCGGGCCGGCGGCCGGGGGCCCGTACGGTTCCGCGGCGGTGTACGCCGGGCCGTACGGTTCCACGCCGGGACACGGCCCGTCGGGTGGTTCCGCGCGGGCGTCCGGGAGCCGAGGTGCGCACGTGGACGTGTCCGACGGGGATCCGGCGTCCGGGAACCGTCCTCCACCGTCCCTCGTCCGCGCTCTGCTCCTTCACCCGTTCATCGGCCCCTGGGCCCGGGACGCCCTGCGCGCACTCGGGGCCGGTGCGGGCCCGAGCGCGGGCCGGGACCCCCGCGAACCGGCGCGAGCGCTCGCCCACTTCGGGTCCCTCGCCGCCGTGGCCGCCGCCCGCGCCGGGGTGTCCTACGCGGTGCGGCTGACCGCCCACGACGGCGTGCTGACGCTGCCCTCGCTCGGCGCGCTGCGGACGGGCGGCGGCTCCGGTTACGGGGACACCGCGGTGGGTGTCGTACACCGGCGCGGGCGGCTGACGCTCCGGCGGCCCGGGGAGGCGGACGTGGTCGTCCGCCTGCAGAGCGGCGCCGGCGCATGGTCGGACGCCGAGGCCTGGACACCCGCGTACGCGCTGCCCGGTCTGGTGCCCGGCTCGGCCGCCGTCCCGCTGGACGACCTCGACCCCTATCGCACCGCACGCGGCGGACCCCGCCCGGACACGCTGAGCGGCCCGGTCACCCTCGACGACGCCGAGCGCAAGCACTGGCTGCACACCTGGTCGGGCACCGCGGCGGCGCTCGGGCTCGGCGGTGAGCGACGGCTCGCGGAAGCGGTGACCCTGCTGCGCTGCATGGTCCCGCTCTCCGCGCCGCCCGGCTCGGGGCCGGGCCGGTCCGGCGGCAGTTGCAGCGGCACCCGGCGCGAGGCCTTCGGCGCCGTCCTCAGCAGCGCGCCCGCGACGGCGACCACGTTCGCGGCCACCCTCGTCCACGAGATCCAGCACACCAAACTCGCCGCGCTGGGCGAGATGGTGACGCTCCATCACGCGAGCCCGCACGCACGCCACTTCGCCCCCTGGCGCCCCGATCCGCGCCCGTACGACGGCCTGTTGCAGGGCGCCTACTCCCATCTCGCGCTGGCGGACTTCTTCCAGCGCTGCGCGCTCGCCGCCACCCTTCCCGCCCGCCGGGACGCCGCCTGGGCGCAGCACGCGCGCTACCAGGAGCAGGTCGGCGCCGTTCTGCCGGCGCTGGTCGGATCGGGTGATCTGACCGTGCGGGGGCGCCAGTTCGTCGACCGCATGGTCGAGGTGTACGAACGGCTCGCCGAGCAGCCTCCGCCGCGCGGGCACGCGGCGCGCGCGACGGCGTACGTACAGGCCGCCCGGGCGCTGTGGACCCGGCGCCACACACCGGGCGAATGAAGCGCACCCCTCCCCGGGGGCGCGGCACGGGTCGGCCGAGTCGAACCGGGCCAGCCGAACGCGCCCCGCGCGCCGGTCGAACGCGCCACGCATCGTCCCGATTGAGCCATCCTCGCCGAAAGCCGCGGGTTCCCGGACGTGGAAGGGTCCGTAAGCCAAGATCGTCGCTGAACACGTTGAAAAGGAACCGTGGAGCAGGCGGCCGGCGTGTGTCGGCGCTCTATCGCCGGCCCTCGCGGCGGTTCTAAAATCACGCGCGGGGAGGCCGCTGCATGTCTGGAGCTCGTACGCCGGTCGGGCCAGCCGAGAGGGGGCCCGCGAAGCAGACCGTCACCATCAGCTTCGCCGGTTTCAACCGGGCCTGGGCGGCCTGGATCGGGGACCGTCTGGAGCGGCGTGGCCATCGCGTGGTGTACCAGCGCTGGGACGCACCGGCCGAGGTGCCGCTCGTCGACCTGCTGCGCGATCTGACGCTGGCCCAGGGCCGCATCCTGATCATCGTCAGCGAGTGGTACTTCCAACTGGGCCCGCGCACCTACGAGGAGTGGAACGCGGCACTGCGCGAAGTCGTCGGGCCCGACCCGTCACGCTTCGCGGCCGTCTCCGTCACCAACAGCCCGGTGCCGACGGCCACCGCCGTGCTCGGCGCGGCCAACCTCGACAACATGGGCGCCGACGAGGCCGAGCGCCGCGTCCTGGAACGCCTGGACCTGCCCTCCGAACCCCTGCCGGAATCCGTCGAGGGCGCCCGGCGCGGCCCCCGTTTCCCGGCCGCCATGCCCGAGGTCTGGGGCGGCGTACCCCGCCGCAACACCCGATTCACCGGCCGTGAGCCGCTCCTGAACGACGCCTACCACCTGCTCCAGGGCTCCGACGCGGGCGCGGGCGTGGTCACCCTGCACGGCATGTCCGGAGTGGGGAAGACCCAGCTCGCCGCCGAGTACGTGTACCGCTTCGGCTCCGAGTACGACGTGGTGTGGTGGGTCAACGCCGAGAAGCGGGTCACCTACCGGCGCCGACTGGCCGAACTGGCACCGCAGTTGGGGCTCTCCACCGGCGCCGAGTACGGCGAACGGCTGCGTGCCGTACGTGACTCGCTGCGCCGGGGCGACCCGTACTCCCGCTGGCTGCTGATCCTGGACGGCGCGGACGAACCCGACCAGATCTACGACCTCGTCCCCACCGGGCCAGGACATGTCCTGATCACCTCGCGCAATCCCGAGTGGAGCGAGCACAACAGCAAGCTGCTGGAGGTGCCGGTCTACGCCCGTGACGAGTCCGTCGCGTTCATCCGCCGCCGCGCCCCGCGCCTGACCGAACCCGAGGCCGACCAGCTCGCCGAGGCGCTGGAGGACCTGCCCCTCCTGCTGGACCAGACGGCGGGCTGGCTCAACGACTCGGACCTGTCCGTCCAGGAGTACATCGCCCTGCTGGACGGCGGCATCGACCAGGACGTCGTCAAGGTCTCCGCCGACTTCCCGGTCGCCTTCCAGACCGCCTGGTCGATACTGCTCAACAAGCTCCGCGACACCGTCCCGGAGTCCGTCGACCTGCTGCGGCTGTGCACCTTCTTCGCGCCGGGCTTCATCCCCGTGCGTCTGCTGAAGGAGATGCCGCACGACCAGCTGCCCGAACAGATCGCTGGCCTGCTCAACGATCCCCTGCTGTGGAACCGGGCGATCAACCAGCTCCGCCAGTACTCCGTCGTCCGGCTGGAGTCCCACGAGACGGCCGGCGACGAGGCGGCGTCCTCCGGCGAGTCCTTGTACCTGCACCGGATGGTCCACCAGATCGTCCACAAGGACATGCCCGACGAGGACCGCCGCGACTTCATCGACGTGGTCCGGCGCGCACTGGCCGCGGCGGACCCCCGGCGCCCCACGGACACGCGGCTGTGGAGCGGCTACGCGGAGATCGTCCCGCATCTGAAGTACGCGGACGTACTGCGGAGCAAGGACCCGGCAGTGCAGACACTGGTCTTCAACTGCCTTCGCTACATGTACATTTCGGGCGAGTACCAGTCGGGCATCACGCTCGGCCGACGCGCGCTCACGGCCTGGCGGGAACTGCTCGGGGAGAACCATCCGCGGATCTGGGAGCTGACCCACCACTACGCCAACCTGCTGCGCGCGGTCGGCGACTACCAGCGCACCGAGGCCATCGAACGCGCGGCCGTCGAACATCTGCGCGAGGAACGTGGCTCCCAGGACCTGGAGCATCTGCGCGCCGCCACCGGACTGGCAGCCGACCTGCGCGGTCTCGCCCGCTACGACGAGGCCCTGGAACTCTCCCGGTGGATCTTCACGGCCTACCGCGACCTCCTCGGCGAACAGGACTCGCGGACCCAAGGCGCCCAGAACAACCTGGCCGTCTCCCTGCGCCTGCTGGGCCACTACGAAGCGGCACTGGACATCGACCGGCGCACCCTGGAGGCCCGCCGACTGCTGCTGCGGGCCCGGCATCCGTGGACCCTGTCCTCGGAACTCCACTACGCCGTCGACCTTCGCCTGCTCGGCCGCTACGCCGAGGCCGAGTCGATCCAGGCCAAGAACGTGGGCGAGTACCGCCTGGTCATGGGGGCCGCCGCGCCGCCGACCCTCGACGCCGAGCACAATCTCGCTCTGTGTCATTACCGCACCGGAGACCGCGCCTCGGCGGTCGAACTGCTCACCCGGGTACTTGAGCGCTGCGAGCGCGCCCTGGGCGAGACGGCTCCGCAGACGCTGAGATTCGCCGCCTCCACGAGCTGTTTCATCCGTGAGCACGGCAACATCGACCAGGCGCGGGAGCTCGGTGAGTCCGTCGTCGCCCGGTACGAGGTCATGCTCGCCGAGGGGCACCCCTACATCGCCGGTGTCCGCGCCAACCACGCCCTGGTGCTGCGCAGTGTCGGCGAACGGGACCAGGCCCATGTCGTCGTCGAGCAGGCCCTGGACGTCATGACCGAGGCCGTGGGGGAGCGTCACCCCTGGACCTTGGGCTGCGCCATCAACGCCTCCGCCCTGCGCAACCTCGTCGGCGACCCGGAGCAGGCCGCCGCCCTCAGCCAGCAGACGGTCCACCGGGCCACCGAGACCCTGGGCCGCACCCACCCGCTGACCCTCTCAGCCCGCATCGCCCTGGCCGCGGACCTGCGCGCCCTCCGGGACGGCCGCCAGGCCGAGAAGACGGAGCAGGAGGCACTCGCCGACCTGGACGCCACCCTGGGCCCCCGCCACGTCCACACCATCTCGGCCCGCTCCCGCAACCGGCCCTACTGGGACTTCGAACCGCAGGAGACGTGAGCCAAGGGTGCCGACGCCGGTGCGCATACCCTCCGCGCGCCGGGCCTGTCGGCCCCGGCACCGTCCGGCACGCCGAAAGGCCCGGCCCCGAGTTCGGAGGAACTCGGGGCCGGGCCCTTTCGTACTGCCGTGCCGAAGGCCTACGCCTCGAACACCTCACGCACCAGCTGCTCCTGCTCCGCCTGGTGCCGCTTCGCGGAACCGACGGCGGGGGAGGAGGAGTGCGGACGCGAGATGCGGCGCAGGCGCTCGGCGCCCGGGACGTCCGCGCCGACCGCCAGGTCGAGGTGGTCGATCAGGTTGAGCGCGATGAACGGCCAGGCACCCTGGTTCGCCGGCTCCTCCTGGGCCCACAGGTACTTCTCGGCGTTCGGGTACTTGGCGATCTCCGCCTGGAGCTCGGCACCCGGCAGCGGGTACAGGCGCTCGATACGGATGATCGCCGTGTCCGTGGAGCCGCGCTTCTTCCGCTCGGCCTCCAGGTCGTAGTACAGCTTGCCGGCGCAGAAGACGACCTTGCGCACGGCGGACGCCTCGACCGAGTCGTCACCGATGACCGGGCGGAACTGACCCGAGGTGAACTCCTCCGCCTTCGAGGCCGCGGCCTTGAGGCGCAGCATCGACTTCGGGGTGAAGACCACCAGCGGCTTGTGGTGCGGGTTGTGCACCTGCCACCGCAGGAGGTGGAAGTAGTTCGACGGGGACGTCGGCTGGGCGACCGTCATGTTGTTCTGGGCGCAGAGCTGGAGGAAGCGCTCGATCCGGGCCGAGGAGTGGTCCGGGCCCTGGCCCTCGTAGCCGTGCGGGAGCAGCAGGGTGACGCCGGACGTCTGGTTCCACTTCTGCTCGGCGGCCGAGATGTACTCGTCGACGATCGTCTGGGCGCCGTTGACGAAGTCGCCGAACTGCGCCTCCCACATGACCAGCGCGTCCGGGCGGGCCAGCGAGTAGCCGTACTCGAAGCCCATGACCGCGTACTCGGAGAGCAGCGAGTCGTAGACGTTCAGGCGGGCCTGGTCGTCCGAGAGGTACTGGAGCGGGGTGTAGTCCTCGCCCGTGACCCGGTCGATCAGCACCGCGTGACGCTGGCCGAAGGTGCCGCGGCGCGAGTCCTGGCCGGACAGCCGGACCGGCGTGCCCTCCAGGAGCAGCGAACCGATGGCGAGGGTCTCGCCCATGCCCCAGTCGATCGTGCCGTCCTCGATCATCGCCGCACGGCGCTGGAGCTGCGGGAGCAGCCGCGGGTGCACGGTGACGTTGTCGGGGATGTTGACCTGGGACTCGGCGATCCGCTTCACGATCTCCTGGGAGACCGCGGTGGACACGGCGACCGGGAACTCGGCCTGCACGTCCGGGACATGCGTCTCGGGTGCCTGCGCGACGGCCTCGCGGACCTCGGTGAAGACCTTCTCCAGCTGGCCCTGGAAGTCCTGCAGCGCCTGCTCGGCCTCTTCGAGGGTGATGTCGCCGCGACCGATGAGGGACTCGGTGTAGAGCTTGCGCACCGAGCGCTTCTTGTCGATCAGGTCGTACATCAGCGGCTGCGTGAACGCCGGGTTGTCGGACTCGTTGTGTCCGCGGCGGCGGTAGCAGATGAGGTCGATCACGACGTCCTTGTTGAACGCCTGACGGAACTCGAACGCCAGCCGTGCGACACGGACGACGGCCTCGGGGTCGTCACCGTTCACGTGGAAGATCGGCGCCTCGATCATGCGGGCCACGTCGGTGGCGTACATGGAGGAGCGCGACGACTCCGGGGCGGCGGTGAAGCCGACCTGGTTGTTGATGACGATGTGGACCGTGCCGCCCGTGCGGTAGCCGCGCAGCTGCGACATGTTGAGCGTCTCGGCGACCACACCCTGGCCCGCGAAGGCCGCGTCACCGTGCAGGGCGACCGGCAGGACCGTGAAGTCCGTACCGCCCTTGTTGATGATGTCCTGGCGGGCGCGGACGATGCCCTCGATGATCGGGTCGACCGTCTCCAGGTGGGACGGGTTCGCGGCCAGCGCGACCTTGATCTGCTCGCCGTCCAGGCCGGTGAAGGTGCCCTGGGCGCCCAGGTGGTACTTCACGTCGCCGGAGCCGTGCATCGACTTCGGGTCGAGGTTGCCCTCGAACTCGCGGAAGATCTGCGCGTACGACTTGCCGACGATGTTCGCGAGGACGTTCAGCCGGCCGCGGTGGGCCATGCCGATGACGACCTCGTCCAGACGGGACTCCGCGGCGCTGTCGATGACGGCGTCGAGGAGCGGGATGACGGACTCGCCGCCCTCCAGCGAGAAGCGCTTCTGGCCGACGTACTTCGTCTGCAGGAAGGTCTCGAAGGCCTCAGCCGCGTTCAGCCGGCGCAGGATGCGCAGCTGCTCCTCGCGCTCCGGCTTGGTGTGCGGGCGCTCGATGCGGTCCTGGATCCACTTGCGCTGCTTCGGGTCCTGGATGTGCATGAACTCGATGCCGGTGGTGCGGCAGTACGAGTCGCGCAGCACACCGAGGATGTCGCGCAGCCTCATCAGGGACTTGCCCGCGAAGCCGCCGACGGCGAACTCGCGCTCCAGGTCCCAGAGGGTGAGGCCGTGCTCGGTGATGTCCAGGTCGGGGTGCTTGCGCTGCTTGTACTCCAGCGGGTCGGTGTCGGCCATGACGTGGCCGCGGACCCGGTAGGAGTGGATCAGCTCGAAGACGCGGGCGGCCTTCGTGACGTCGTCGTCGTGGCTGGCGTCGATGTCCTTGAGCCAGCGGACCGGCTCGTAGGGAATCCGCAGCGACTCGAAGACCTCGTCGTAGAAGCCGGTCTCGCCGAGCAGCGAGTTCGCCACGACGCGCAGGAACTCGCCGGAGGCGGCGCCCTGGATGACCCGGTGGTCGTAGGTCGACGTGAGCGTCATGACCTTCGCGATGCCGAGCTTGTTCAGGGTGTCCTGGGAGGTGCCCTGGAACTCCGCCGGGTAGTCCATCGAGCCGACGCCCATGATGACCGACTGTCCGGGCATCAGACGCGGGACCGAGTGGACGGTGCCGAGGCCGCCGGGGTTGGTCAGCGAGACCGTGACACCGGTGAAGTCGTCCATCGTCAGCTTGCCGTCACGGGCGCGGCGGACGATGTCCTCGTAGGCCTGCCAGAACTCGAAGAAGTTCAGCGTCTCGGCCTTCTTGATGCCCGCGACGACGAGCTGGCGGTCACCGTTGGGCTTCACCAGGTCGATGGCGAGGCCGAAGTTGACGTGCGGAGGCTTGACGAGGGTGGGCTTCCCGTCCTTCTCCACGAAGTGCCAGTTCATCGACGGCATGGCCTTGATGGCCTGCACCATCGCGTACCCGATGAGGTGGGTGAAGGAGATCTTCCCGCCCCGGGCGCGCTTCAGGTGGTTGTTGATGACGATGCGGTTGTCGAAGAGCAGCTTCACCGGGACCGCGCGCACGGACGTGGCCGTGGGCAGCTCCAGCGAGGCGTTCATGTTCTTCGCGACGGCACCGGCGGGACCGCGCAGGGTCACGTACTCGGGGCCCTCGGGCGCCTCGGTGGCCGCTGCGGCCTTCGGCTGCGCGGCGGCGGCCGGAGCCGCCTTCGCGGGCGCCGGGGCGGCGGCAGCGGGCTGCGGAGCCGCAGGAGCGGCGGCCGGAGCCGGAGCGGGCGCGGCCGGGGCCGCCTGAGGTGGAGCCTGGCGTGCCGCGGGCGGCACGGGGGCAGCCGGCGCGGCAGGCGCGGATGTGGTGGTCCCTGCGGCCCCCGCGGCCGCAGTACCCGCCGGAGCCGAGGCGGCGGGCGCCCCGGGCTTGTAATCGGCGAAGAAGTCCCACCAGGCTCGGTCTACCGAATTCGGGTCCTGGAGGTACTGCTGATAGATCTCGTCGACGAGCCACTCGTTGGCACCGAAGGCGGCCGCGGGGTTCTTCCCGGCGGCTTGGTCATCGGTCGAGAGGCTCGAGTTACTGGGGGACTGTGGCGACACGGCGGCAACCGCCCTCTTCCGCTTCACAAGGTGATGGACAGCGGGAATAAAGGCTACGCCTCCCTGGCCGAGAAGGTCAGGCCGGGCCCGTCCAACGTCGCGTAAGTCACATCGGAATCCGTGTTTCGCCCATGGAAATGGCGGGAAACAACCGGGGTTCCGCTTCGGAACGGGTACGTCGACCGAGGGCCGCGGCACCCTTCACACGGTCCTGTGCCTGATCACACGTGTACGCGCACGGCGACACCGATGGATCTTGCGGCTCCGGTTCGAACTTTACGTCAACTTGGCAGAGAAGGGAGTCCCGGAAGGATGACCTGGATCCGGCAACCCCGCTGAGATTCGGCCACACCGATCCGTCCGCCGTGCAGATCCACCGCCCAGCGGGCGATGGCCAGGCCCAGGCCCGTACCGCCGTCGCTGCCCGGACCGTGCGGCGCGGGCACCCCGCCCCGGTTGAACCGCTCGAAGACGCGGTGCCACTCCGACTTCGGAATGCCGGGCCCCTCGTCCAGGACCTCCAGGGCCAGTGACTCGGGATAGTCGCCCCGCCGTGCCCGCACCGTCACCCGGCCGTGCGGCGGGCTGTGCTTGACCGCGTTGTCGATGAGGTTCGCCACGACCTGGTGGATCCGCTCCGGGTCCGCGTGCGCGGTCAGCTCCGGCGGGGACACGTCGAGGTGCAGATGGACGTCCGTGCGGGTGTGGCTGCCGGAGCCCGAGGCTATGTCCGCGCGCGCCGAGGCGACCATGTTGGCCTCCTTCAGCACACCGGACAGATAGGGCCACACCTCGAAGCGGCGCCTGCGCAGCGGTACGACGCCGTTGTCCAGCCGGGACAGGTCCAGGAGCGTCTCCACCAGCCGGCCGAGCCGCTCCGTCTGCTTCAGCGCCGTGCGCATCGTCTCGGGATCGGCGGCCGAGACGCCGTCCACGACGTTCTCCAGGACCGCGCGCAGACCCGCGATGGGGGTGCGCAGCTCGTGCGAGACATTCGCCACGAGCTCCTTGCGCTGACGGTCCTGGGCCTCCAGCTCGTCGGCCATGAGGTTGATCGTCTGGGCCAGGTCTCCCAGCTCGTCCCGCCGGTCGTCCCGCACCCGGCGGGTGTAGTCGCCGTGCGAGATGGAGCGGGCCACCGCGTTCATCTCGTCCAGCGGCGCGGTGAGCGAGTGCGCCACGAACTGCGTGATCAGCAAGGTGGCGATCATCGAGAAGACCGTGATGAAGCGGAGCTCGGTCTTGGTGTGCACCGCGATCATCGACAGACCCGTGGTGATGAGCACGGAGATGACGACCAGCGCGCCCAGCTTGGTGTTGATCGAGAAGGGCCGCACATCACCCCAGGAGCCGGTGCCCCTGCGCTCACCGGACGCGCGCTCACCGAGCCCGCGTCCTCTTTCTCCGAGTCCGCTCATCACATCAGCCCCTCACGCGGGTCCCGGTCACGGTCCCGACGTTCCGACGAAGGCCCGGCTCAGGGAGTCGGGGTCTCCAGTGCGTAGCCGACGCCGTGCACCGTACGGATCCGCTCGGCACCGATCTTGCGGCGCAGCGCCTTGATGTGACTGTCGACGGTCCGGGTACCGGAGGCGTCAGCCCAGTCCCACACCTCGGCGAGCAACTGCTCGCGCGAGAGTACGGCACGCGGGGTGTTCGCGAGGCATACGAGGAGGTCGAACTCGGTGGGAGTGAGGTGTACGTCCTCGCTGCGCACCCGCACCCGGCGCTGCGCGTGGTCGATCTCCAGCTCGCCGAGGCGCAGGATGCCGCTGCGCGGAGTGGAGGCCGCGACGACCGCGCGCTCGACTCTGCGGAGCAGTACGTGCACCCGGGCGGCCAGCTCGCGCATCGAGAACGGCTTGGTCATGTAGTCGTCGGCGCCGACGCCGAGCCCGACCAGCATGTCGGTCTCGTCGTCGCGCGCGGTGAGCATCAGCACCGGCACCGGCCGGGCGGCCTGCACACGGCGGCAGACCTCCAGACCGTCGAAGCCGGGCAGCATGATGTCGAGGATCAGCAGATCGGGCTGCCATGCCTCGGCGGTGTCGACGGCGGCCGGACCGTCGCCCGCGGTTTGCACGAGGAATCCCTCGGCTCGCAGACGGGCCGCGATGGCGTCGACGATCGTAGGGTCGTCCTCGACGACCAGAACCCGGCGCTGAGCGCCCTGGGTCGCGGCCGTGCCGTTCTGGGAGGTGTGTGTCTGCTCCATCGCCCGCCCCTGAAGTGTGCTTTCCGGAATCCGTGGGGTGATCCCATGACTGCGCTTGACGCTTGAATGATCCGCGTCAGGCAAGCAGGGTACGGGCAGTCACCGTGCCTCGGCTATCCAGGCCTTACCGCGAGATGCACCACGTCGGGAACGCCCCGGGCAACGGGGACCACTTCGGTACGGACCCGTCGGAATCCGGCATTCCGCAGCGTTCCTTCAAATTCCGGAGAGGGCTGCGCCGACCATACGGCGAGCACGCCGCCCGGCCTCAACGCCCTTGCGCAGCTTGCCAGTCCGGACTCGCCGTACAGTCCCGCGTTGCCGTCCGTGACGGTCCAGTCGGGCCCGTTGTCGATGTCGAGACAGAGCGCGTCGAACGTGTCGGAGATCTCATTGACGTAGTCGACGAGATCGGTCTCGACGATCTCGGTGCGCGGGTCGGCGAGCGCGCTTGCCGAGAGGGCGGCGAGGGGCCCGTCCCGGTGCCAGTCGATGATGGCCCGTTCGCGCTCGACCACGGTGATGCGTCCCCAGCGGTGGTCCGCGGCGGCGTGCGCGAGCGAGAACCCGACGCCGAGCCCGCCGATCAGGACGCGCGGCTCCGGACGCCCGTCCAGCGCGTCGTGGGCCGCGTCCATGAGCAGTCGCTCGGAACGCCCGTCGGACGTGTCCATCAGGAAGCACCCGTTGGCGATGATCTGCAGCAGAGCGCCGTGGCGCCGCAGCACGACCTCGCCGTACGGGCCCTCGCGTCGGTCGATGACCACGGGGGTGTCGTACGAGGCAGTCATGGCCGCCATCCTGGCACTTCGGCCGGTACGGGTCGCCGGAATTCCGGGGCCCGGGTCGGCGCGGCCCGGCCCCGCTGTCCGGGCCCTCCCCGCGCGGGGTGCGAGCGGGCCGCCGGGTCCGGCGATCCCAAGGGTGACGGCGGTCCGCGCGGGGTTGACGCGGTGGCGGACCGGGGATCTCCGGGGTGCGGGCCCCACGCCCCGGAGATCCCCGGTCCGGCCCGGCACCTCGGCCCCTCTCCTCTCTTCATCCCGGCCCTTCTCCTCTCCTCTCTTCTTGAGGAGTTGCTGAGAATCGCCCGGTGCGTGGCGCCGGTCATAGACAGCGACTCGGGGGACGCGAAGGGTGGGATGCGACGGAAGGAGCGCCGCACCGTGGACCGGAGCACCACCGAGCGAGCCGATACGCCCACCGGCCGAGCCGGTACGTCCACCGGGCCCGCGCCGGGCACGCCTCCCCCGAACCTCCCCGGAATGCCGCAGCAGCGCGAAGGCTCCACCTCGGCCCCCGCCCCGCCCGTCCCGTCCGCACCGACGACCACGTCGGCCCCCGCACCCGGTCCGGCGGCGGCGCCGGGATCGGCGGAGGCGGGCTGCACCCGGAACATGCGAGGTGCGGCGGCCGCGCCCAGGCCTTCCGGCCGGCCGGGATCGACGGACGTGCCCGGCCCCCGGGGCCTGCCGGGATCGGCGGGTGCGTCCGGGGCCGAAGCCGAAACCGAAACCGAAGCCGAAACCGAGGCCGGGGCCGAGGGCGGGCAGGTTCCCGCGGTCGGCTCCGCCTCGCGGGCTTTCCCCGGCCGGCTGGGGAGACTCCGTGTCGGGCGGCTGCTCCCGACTCCGCGCGGTACGCCCTTCACCTTCGGGTACGCGGTCGTCCTCGCCGCCGTCTCCGGCCTCGCCGGACACACGCGCCCCGCGGTCGTCCGCGCCCTGCACCAGGCGTCGAGTACGGACGTCGCGCACCTCGCGCGCCACCCCGTGCTCGTCCTGGTCGCGAGCGCGCTGTGGATCGTCGGGGGGATCGCCTCGCCGTACGCGATCGGATTCCTGCTCGTGCTGACCGCGCTGGAGCGCCGTACCGGCACGGCGTGGGCGGCCGGCGTCTTCCTGCTCGGGCATGTGGTGGCCACGCTGGCCACCGAGGTGCCGGTCGGAATGGCGGTGCTGGCGGGCGGACTGCCCGTCGGCTCCCTCCACCGGCTCGACTACGGCATCAGCTTCGGCGTCGCCGCGAGCGTCGGATCGCTCGCGGGACTCCTCTCTCCGTGGCTGCGCTGGCCGCTGCTGATCGGCTTCGGCTCGGTCCTCGCGGAGGACCTGATCCTCCTCACCGACCCCGTGACGGACGGGGGACACCTGATCGCGCTGGGGATCGGCATCGCGACCTGGCCGCTGGTCCGGCGGCAGCGGCAGCATCAGCAGCGGCATCGAGGCCACGAGTCGCGCCACCGGGACCGCCTGCCCGGGCCGGTCGCGCGGCCCTGAGCCGCCGGCTCCCTTACCGGAGGGGCTCTCCGGCCGGGCGACCGGGCAGCGGGCGCCGTGTCTTTCGCCCCGCCGACGGGAAGCGCCTCGGTTGGGCCGTCCGGGGGACCGGCCGCCGCGCGGGGCGCCACGGTCCGGTCCGGCGCGCGTGTCCGGGCGGCCGCTAGCGCGTCGACGACCCGTTCGGGGTGCCGGCCCCGGACTGCTGCCATGCCTGTACGCCCGCCAGGGACGCTTCCTTGGCCTGCCGCCACTTGATGACCGCCTGCTGGGTCGGAGGTACATCCATGGCGCGGACCATGCGCCGGCCCGCGGCGAACACGGCGGTGGCCGCGATGAACATTCCGGTGCACGCCACCACGGCGCCGGCCGCGGTGAGCAGGGCGCCGGTCCTGACGAGCCGGGTGTCGATGTCGATCGTGGACTGGGAGTGGTGATGGTTCATGACCACACCATCCAAGGCGAGTGGCCGCCCCGCATCCCGAGCGAGGGCTGAAGGGGCAGGACCACCCGAGTCGTGACGGGGTGCGGTCCGGTGCCGGGCGACGGGATGCCCGGTGACCGGAGCCGGGCGAGCTCCTCCGGCAGCACTCCGCCGACCGGCGGAGTGCTACCCGTCGCCCACCGGTCGTCCCGCATCGGTCGGGGCCCGACCCGACCGGCACCCGGCCTTCACCTCAGGGCGGCCGACCTGCGGCGATCCGTTCGGGGCCGGGAGATCGGAAGTGATCGCTCAGAGCGAACAGTCCCCGGGGAACATTGAGGGGCTCCCATGCATTGAGTCGACATAGCTCAACTTGAATGCCGAAGGGGAGATCATGGCTTCGACGTCCGCATCACTCACTTTGCCCGTGCTGCCGCTCGATGACGAGGTCGTGCTGCCCGGAATGGTCGTTCCGCTGGATCTGAACGACACCGACGTACGCGCCGCGGTGGAGGCCGCTCAGGCCGCTGCCCGTTCAACGCCCGGCAAGCCCCAGGTACTCCTGGTGCCGCGCATCGACGGGACCTACGCGAGCACCGGCGTGCTCGGCACCGTCGAACAGGTGGGCCGGCTGGCCGACGGCGACCCGGGCGCGCTGATCCGCGGGCGTGGGCGCGTGAAGGTCGGCGCGGGGACCACCGGTCCCGGTGCCGCCCTCTGGGTCGAGGGCACCCGGGTCGAGGAGACCGTGCCCGACCCCCTGCCCGGCCGGGTCGCCGACCTGGTGAAGGAGTACAAGGCCCTGGCCACGAGCTGGCTGCGCAAGCGCGCCGCCTGGCAGGTCGTCGACCGGGTGCAGCAGATCGACGACGTCTCCGCCCTCGCCGACAATTCCGGTTACTCACCGTTCCTTTCCGTCGAGCAGAAGGTCGAGCTGCTGGAGACCGCCGACCCGGTGGCCCGCCTGAAGCTCGCCACCGAGCAGCTTCGCGAGCACCTCGCCGAGCAGGATGTCGCCGAGTCGATCGCCAAGGACGTCCAGGAGGGCGTCGACAAGCAGCAGCGCGAGTTCCTGCTGCGCCGCCAGCTCGAAGCCGTACGCAAGGAGCTGCGCGACCTCAAGGGAGAGGACGGCGAGGACGAGTCCGACGACTACCGTGCCCGTGTCGAGGCCGCCGACCTTCCCGAGAGCGTCCGCGAGGCCGCCCTCAAGGAGGTCGAGAAGCTGGAGCGGTCCAGTGACCAGTCGCCCGAGGGCAGCTGGATCCGGACCTGGCTCGACACCGTCCTGGAGCTGCCGTGGAACGAGCGGACCGAGGACGCGTACGACATCAGGGGCGCCCAGTCCGTGCTCGACGCCGAGCACGCGGGTCTGGAGGACGTGAAGGAGCGCATCACCGAGTACCTGGCCGTGCGCAAGCGGCGCGCCGAGCGCGGCCTCGGAGTCGTCGGCGGCCGGCGCGGCGGTGCCGTGCTCGCGCTCGTCGGCCCGCCCGGCGTCGGCAAGACCTCGCTCGGCGAGTCCGTCGCGCACGCCATGGGCCGCAAGTTCGTCCGCGTCGCCCTCGGCGGTGTGCGGGACGAGGCCGAGATCCGCGGACACCGCCGTACGTACGTCGGCGCGCTGCCCGGCCGGATCGTGCGCGCCATCAAGGAGGCCGGGTCGATGAACCCGGTGGTCCTGCTCGACGAGATCGACAAGGTCGGCTCCGACTACCGGGGCGACCCGGCGGCCGCGCTGCTCGAAGTCCTCGACCCGGCGCAGAACCACACCTTCCGCGACCACTACCTGGAGGTCGAACTCGACCTCTCCGACGTGGTGTTCCTGGCCACGGCCAATGTCCTCGAAGCCATCCCGGAGGCCCTGCTCGACCGTATGGAGCTGGTCCGCCTCGACGGCTACACCGAGGACGAGAAGGTCGTCATCGCCCGGGACCACCTGCTGCCGCGCCAGCTGGAGCGGGCCGGCCTGGAGAAGGACGAGGTCGTCCTCGACGAGAGCGCCCTGCGCAGGCTCGCCGGGGAGTACACCCGGGAAGCGGGCGTGCGGAACCTGGAGCGGGGCATCGCGCGGCTGCTGCGCAAGGTCGCGGCCCAGCACGAACTGGGGCGCCGGGAGCTGCCGTTCACGGTGAAGGACACCGACCTGCGCGACCTCATCGGGCGTCCGCACCACGTGCCCGAGTCCGCCCAGGACCCGGCCGAGCGCCGTACGGCGGTGCCCGGTGTCGCCACCGGGCTGGCCGTCACGGGAGCGGGCGGTGACGTCCTCTACGTGGAGGCGTCGCTGGCCGACCCGGAGACGGGTGCCGCCGGTCTGACCCTCACCGGTCAACTGGGCGACGTGATGAAGGAGTCGGCGCAGATCGCGCTCTCCTTCCTGCGCTCGCACGGCGCGGAGCTCGAACTGCCCGTCGGCGACCTGAAGGACCGGGGTGTGCACATCCACTTCCCGGCGGGCGCCGTCCCCAAGGACGGCCCGAGCGCGGGCGTCACGATGACCACCGCCCTGGCCTCGCTCCTGTCCGGCCGGCTGGTCCGCACGGACGTGGCCATGACCGGTGAGGTGTCGCTGACCGGCCGTGTCCTGCCGATCGGAGGCGTGAAGCAGAAGCTGCTCGCCGCGCACCGGGCGGGTGTCACGACCGTGATCATCCCGAAGCGCAACGAGGCCGATCTGGACGATGTCCCGGCCGAGGTCCTGGAGAAGCTCGACGTCCACGCCGTCACGGACGTCCGTCAGGTCCTGGAGCTGGCACTGGCGCCGGCGACCAACGGCGCGGTGCCGGAGGTTTCGGTGGCCGCGTGACGGAGGTTGCCGGAAGGGAAGGCCCGGGTCCCGTGAGGGAGGCCCGGGCCTTCGCCGTACGACAGTTGTGCACGTCAGCGCGGTACGTCACTGCCGTACGGCATCGCGTACGGCAGCGAGGTGCCGGACCTCAGCCGGTGGCGAGCGCCTTGACGCGGTCCAGGGCGCCGTTGAACTTGTCGTGGTCCCCGACCGTCGGACCGGACGACGTGTACTGCCAGATCGTGTAGTACCCCCAGCCGGCCGGGAGCGTCCCGGGATCGGAGGCGTAGCGCGCGATCCACAGCGGGTTGGCGGAGGCGAAACCGCTGTAGTCGCCCGTGCACTGGGTCCACCAGCTTGCGGCCGTGTAGATCACCGCGTCACGACCGGTACGGGCCCTGTACTGGGTGAGGAAGCTGCTGATCCAGCTGACCATCGCGCTCTGTGTCTTGCCGTAGCAGGCGGCTCCGTACGGGTTCCACTCGATGTCGAGGGTGCCGGGCAGCGTCTTGCCGTCGCCCGACCAGCCGCCGCCGTGGTCCACGAAGTAGTTGGCCTGGGTGGCGCCGGTCGTGGTGTCCGGGGTCGCGAAGTGGTACGAGCCGCGGATCATGCCGACGTTGTACGCGCCGTTGTACTGCTGGGCGAAGTACGGGTTCGTGTAGTACGTCCCCTCGGTCGCCTTGGTGTAGGCCCATCTGACCCCGCTGCTCCACAGCGTCGACCAGGCGACGTTGCCCTGGTAGCCGGCGACGTCCACGCCTTCGGTCTGGGTGGCGTCACCGGTGGACGGCGTGCCGTCCTGGCCGTCGTGGGCGAGGACCCCCATGCCCATCCGGGCGGAGCCCCGGGCGGGGGTGTCGGCGGCGGAGGAGGGGAGGGAGGAGAGGAGGGAGAAGGCGGCGAGCAGGGTTCCTACCGCGAGCGCTCGCAGGCGGTGGGCCGTTCCGGATCTGTGCACGGGCATGTGCGTGCCTCCGAAGGGCGATGGAGCTCCGGGGCCCGGGGGAGCCCGATGGAGCTCGGTGGGGGGAGAACGCGGGCACGCGTGCCGAAGGGGGGATCAGGTCGTCCTTGACCTGGGGTGGCGTGCGCATGCCAGCAAATAAGTGTCTGATAAAGAAGCTACGCACGTAGACGACGACGTGGGAAGGGGGGCCGGAGGCTGCCGTTGGTCTACGCCTGCGAAATACTGGCGGAGCTGCGGCAACGGCGGGTTCTGGCAGAAACTTTCAGGATCGGGAAACCGAGTCAGGGGTGCTGACGTGCACGAGGACGGAAACGACGGCGGACGTCCGGTCGCATCCGACGTGTCGGGAAATGGTGTGGACCGCCCCGCGACGCGGGGCGGAGTGGAACGCGAGTTCCTCTCCCTGGAGCGCGAGTTGACCGTGTTCCTGCGCCGCGCCCGGGCCAGTCAGGGGGAGATGGCCCGCGAGGTCCATCCGGACCTGGAGTCCGCCGCGTACGGACTCCTCGTCCGTCTGGAGGAGTGCGGCCGCCAGCGCGCCACCGAGCTGGCCGCCTACATCGGCGTCGGCAAGGCCACGATGTCCCGGCAGTTGCGCGCCCTGGAGGAGTTGGGCCTGGTCGCGCGCGAACCCGATCCCGCCGACGGCCGTGCCTGGCTCGTCCACCTCACCGACGAGGGCCGCGGCCGCGTCAGCAGCGTCCGGGAGGCCCGCCGCGCCCGCTACGTCCGCCAACTCGCCCACTGGGACCAGGACGAGGTCGCCGAACTCGCCAGGCTGCTCCATCAGTTGAACCGCGGCATGGAGAAGTAACGCCCGCCCGGCGGCCGTCCGCGTCCCTTCTGGCGTCCGCATCCCTCCGGCGTCCGCCCCTCCTCCGTCGTCCGTCTCTCCTCAGAGCTCCGCGAACACCACCGTCGCGTCGTCGTGCGTCTTGCCCCGCCGCGGGCGCGACGGCTCCAGCGCGTCCGCCCGCTCCAGTGCCCGTACGCGCTCGACGAGCGCGGCGGAGCCCTCCTCGCGCACGAGCGCGAGCAGCCCGGCCCAGTCGCCCGCGTGGAACCTCTCCACCCACCGGGCGGCGCCGTCCGTGAGGGCCGCCAGCGCGCGGACGGAGGAACGGGGGAGCGTGCCCGTCACCGCGCGCGAGGCCACCGAGGGGTCCGCGGCTGCGGTGAAGAAGCCGCCCGCCTTGTTGCGGACCGTGCTGTCGACGACCGCGTCGGTGGCGAGCGAGCCGCGGGGGAGACGGGAGAGGCGGTCGTCCAGCAGGGCCCCGACCTCGCCGGCGGGGGATTCCACCAGTAGGACGGAGTCCGAGAGGACCAGGTACTCGACCTCGGACGCGGACCACCGGGCGAGGACCACGGTCGCCTGGGGCGTACGCGGGTGAGAAAGGTCACAGGTGTCGGCGTGTGCCGCCGCGACGCGGCGAATCGCGTGCGACAGGACATCGGCCAGAGGTAAATCCCCCTGCGAAACGGACAGTTCGGTCAGCGCTCCGCCCAGTCGCGCGGAGAACCAGGAGACCGGATGCCGGCAGCCGTAGTCGCCCTTGGGAGGTGTCACCCCGTCGAGCACGACCAGTGAACCGCCCTGTCCTGAAGCGGGTAGTCCGACCGATGCGAAGTCCTCATTGGGATGGCCCGGGTCTCCGGGCTCCGAGACGAGTTCAGTGCGCATTCCGCCAGTCTGCACGAGCCCTTCACAGGGCCCGCGAAAGGCCGGCGGAGATCGCTCGACGCGCGGACCGGCAGCTCAGCCGCCGGGTTTGGCATGGAATGATCGACTCCGGCAACGCGTGGCGGCGAATACTGCCAAAGCGCGTCCCCGACGTCCAACCGGCCCGCCGCGAGGGCCCGTCGCGAGCGCGCCGGGACTTGCCCGCCAACTCCCCTCCGATGTTCACTCCTTCGGGTGGCGGGTCAGATGATGCGGGACCACTGCCCACCGGCACTGGGAGGGTCGGGAGCCGTACCGGGCGGACGCCGCGATTGACGGGACGTCACCCGGGCCCCAAATGGGTACACGAGTCAGGAATGCGAGCACCGGTGCAGAAGACGCGGCCGAGGCGCACAGGCAAGAAGACGGCCTCCAACACCACAGAGGGTGGCGCCGTCGGCGACGCCACCGACTCCACAGGCCGGGGCAGGACCGCCCACGTACGCAACCGGCTGATCGTGGCCGTGGCGGTCGTCGCGGCCGCCATCGCCGGAGCCGGCGCGCCCACGGTGCTGTCCGCCTCGCAACAACTGAACGACTCCCAGAACCTGGTGACGCTCGCCCAGCGGACCCAGCAGGCGCTGACCCTCGCGCACTCGCTGGCCGACGAACGCGACGACGTCACCGCGTACGTCGCCGCCGGCCGGCCCAAGGCCAAGGCCCCCTCCGAGCAGCGCAGCGCCCTGGTCGACCGGCAGGTCGACGAGCTGCGCGCGGACGGGAACGCCCCCGCCGCGCTGCTCAAGGACCTGGACGGCATCGCCGCTCTGCGGCGAGCGGCGCTCACCGGCAAGAGCACCGCTCTCGCGGCGCACCGGTCGTACTCCGAGGCCATCACCGAACTCCACGCCCTCGCCGAGGACCTGGCCGACCGGATGCCGCCGCGCGCGGGCTCCGGCGCGCACGCCCTCGCCGAGCTGGACACCGCCGTCCAGCAGTCCGAGGCCGCCCGCGGACTGCTCCTCGCGGCCCTCGCCATCCCGCGCACCACCCAGACGGTCTACAACCCCGTCACCGGCCTGTCGACCACCACGAGCACCTCGTCGGACGCCGACATCAAGCAGCGCGACGCGCTGAGCGCCGCCGCCCAGCAGGCCCGCGTCCGCTCCGACGCGGTTCTCGCCGACTTCCGCGAGACCGCGCCCGATCAGGCCGTCTCGGTCTACGACTCCACGGTCACCGGCCCCGACGTCGGCTCCGCCGACCGGTACCTGGCGAACCTGACCGGGCAGCCGAAGCTCTCCGACTCGGCGCTCGGCACCAGCACCAAGAAGCTGGACGCCGCCCTGTCCGCCCGCATCGACCTGATGCGCGGCGCCGAGGCGTCCCTCAACGACCACCGCACCAAGGACATCGAGAAGCTGCGGGACGACGACGTCACCGCCCTGGAGCTCCGCGTCACCCTCCTCGGCGTCCTGATGCTCGTCGCGGCCGGCATGACGATGGCCATGGCCCGCTCCCTCACCCGGCCGCTCGCCGTCCTGCGCATCGGCTCGGCCCGGCTCGCCGCCGACCCGGGCTCCCAGGAACCGGTCAAGTTCACCGGCCGCAACGACGAGTTCGCCCAGGTCGTCCGCTCCGTCAACGCACTGCACGCGCACGCCGCCACGCTGCACGAGCGGCTCGGCACCCTCGAAGGCGACCGCAAGCACCTCATCGGCCAGCGTCAGCTCATGGCCGATGAGCGCGACAAGCTGCGCGGCGAACTCGCCGAGTCCGCCGCCCTCCTGGAGCAGGTGCGCGGCACCATCCACAGCACCTTCGTCAACCTCGCGCTGCGCACCCTCGGCCTCGTCGAGCGCCAGCTCGGCGTCATCGAGGGACTGGAGGAGCGGGAGCAGGACCCAGACCGCCTCTCCACCCTCTTCAAGCTCGACCACTTCGCCACCGTCATGCGGCGGCACAGCGAGAACCTGCTCGTCCTCGCGGGCGCCGAGCACGTCCAGCACCACGCGGGCCCGGTCCCGCTCGTCGATGTCGTACGGGCTTCGGTCAGCGAGATCGAGCGGTACGAGCGGGTGCGCATCGCCGCGCTGCCCCCGCACGCGCACATCGCCGGGTTCGCCGCCGACGACCTCAGCCACCTGGTCGCCGAACTCCTGGAGAACGCCACCTCGTTCTCGCCGCCCGACGTGCCCGTCGAGGTCTCCGGCTGGCTCCTGGAGAGCGGCGACGTGATGCTCTCCGTGCAGGACGAGGGCATCGGCATGACCGACGAGCGGATGCGCCATCTCAACGTCCGCCTCTCCGAGTTCGACCCCGAGGACACGTACGACCAGGAGAGCGGCGAGGGACTCGGGCTCGGCCTGTACGTGGTGGCCCGGCTCGCCCACCGGCACGGCGCACGGGTGAAGCTGCGCGAGCAGAAGCAGGGCGGGGTGGCCGCCGTGGTCGTCCTCCCGAAGGCGCTGCTCGCCGCCGCCCCCTCGTCCACCGTTCCCGCCGCCACCCGGGTGGTCGGCGGCGCCCCGGCGGTGGCCCTGCCCGGTGCCGACGCCGAGGCCAACTCCAACGTCCTGCGCGGCCGTTCGCTCCTCAGGGCCTCCGTGTCGGCCTCGGCCGGTGACGAGGACCCGCTGATCGCGGCGGCCCAGGCGGCCGTACGGGACGCCGCTCCCGACCCGCGGGTGGCGTCCGAGCAGAGCCCGGTCATCCCGGCCCCCCGCGAGGCCGAACCGGCCACCGAGCCGGAACCGGAACGCCTGTCCGAGACGACGATGGAGCTGTTGCTTCCGGAGCTCGCTCCGGACGCCCCCGCACCGGACGCCTTCGCACCGGCGGCCCCCACGTCGGACCACGCCGAGGCGGCGTCCGGTTCCACGGCGACGACGGCTGTGCCCGCTTCCACGGGAACGGCCACCGCACCCGGCGCAGCCGGAACGACTTCCGGCGGCGCGGCCGAGGCGGCTTCCAGCCCCGGCACACCGGCCGCGGAGCCGGCGCGGGCCACCGAGCCCGCGCCGACGACGGACCAGCCCGCTGGGAGTGTCGATGACTGGCCCGCAGGGGCTGGGACCGGCGAGCGCGCCGGGAGTGCCGACGACTGGCCCGCAGGGGCTGGTACTGGCGAGCCCGCTGGGAGTGTCGACGACCGGCCCGTAGGGACTGGGACCGGCGAGCGCGCCGGGAGTGCCGACGACTGGCCCGTAGGTACCGAGGAGCCCGCAGGGGCTGGGACCGGCGAGCCCGCTGGGAGTGCCGACGACTGGCCCGCCGGGGCTGGGACTGGTGAGCCCGCTGGGAGTGTCGATGACTGGCCCGCAGAGGCTGGGACTGGCGCCGGTGAGCCTGCTGGGGTCGTGGCCGATCCGGCCGCGGGGAGCGGTACCGACCTGCCCGCAGGTCCGGACGACACCCAGGCCGCCCACCCCCACCCCCACCCCCAGACCTCCCACTCCCACGCCCCCGACCCCTACGCCATCGGGCCCGACAGCCATGAGCGGGTGCCCGATGAGCATGCTCGGGTCACCGACAAGGGTCTGCCCAAGCGGACGCCGAAGATCTCCGCCCCCGCCGCCGCCCCGCGGCCCCGCGTGGGCGGCGTGGACGCCGATGCCCTGCGCCGCAGGCTCGGTGGGTTCCACCGGGGAGCGGTCGAGGGCCGCCGGGACGTGGAGGCCGAGATCGCCGACCGGACGGCGGAGACCCCCGCGCCCGACGGCGGACAGTCCCCGTCGGCACCCGCGCCGACCGTACCCGCACCCGCACACGCGCCCGCAGGACCCGCGCCCACCGCGCACCAGATCGACGCACAGGACGTGGAAGCATCGGGGGGCACAGTCGAGGAGGCAAGCAGTTGACCGCGACCAGTACCTTCGGCCTGAGCAGCGAAGCACGTAACCTGCACTGGCTGTTGACCAATCTCGTCGAGGAGGTGCCGGGCCTCCTGTCGGTCGCGGTCGTCTCCTCCGACGGCCTGCTGCTGCTCTCCTCGGACCCCGGCCGCAACGCCGAGGCGAGGACGGCGGACAGCACCAAGCGCACCGGCCCCAAGGGCTCCGCGGCGGACCTCGCCACCATCGTCTCCGGCATCGGCAGCCTCACCATCGGTGCCGCCAAGCTGATGGACGGCGGCGGCGTCAAGCAGACCATGGTCGCGATGGACGAGGGCAGCGTCTTCGTCATGGCGATCAGCGACGGTTCGCTGCTCGGAGTCCACGGCTCCCCGGACTGCGACATGAGCGTGGTGGCGTACCACATGGCGCTCTTCGTCGGCCGGGCAGGACATGTCCTGACCCCCGAACTGCGCATCGAGCTACGGAAATCGCTTGAGGCCGACGCTCACGGGAGTGCCTGATGACCGTGTCGAACGGCGTTCAGAAGCTCCCGGTCCGCGGCGGCGGCCGCAAGCCCGCCCGCGTACGCCCCTACTCGCTCACCGGCGGACGTACGCGCTTCGGCCACGTCCTGCTGGTGGAGACCTTCGTGGCCGCGCTGGAGGCCCCCGAGGCGCGCAAGGAGCTGACCAACAGCTCGTTGACGACTCGGGTCATGCCCGAGATGCGGGCCATCGTCGAGCTCTGCCGCCGGATGCGTACGGTGGCCGAGATCGCCGCTCTTCTCAGGATGCCGCTCGGAGTGGTCCGAGTGCTCTTGAGCGACCTGGCGGACCAGGGAAAGATCCGTGTGTACGGAACAGGTCACGGCCCGGGACAGCCGGACCGCGCTCTGCTGGAAAGGGTGCTGAGTGGACTCCGTCGTCTCTGACGCCGAACCTGGCGTCGCCCCCCTCCTCGACGATGAGGAGAATCTGCAGGCCTGGCAGACGGACCGCACGCGCGCGCCGATCGCCACGAAGATCGTGGTGGCGGGCGGCTTCGGCGTCGGCAAGACCACCCTCGTCACGTCCGTCTCGGAGATCACGCCTCTCCAGACGGAGGCGTTGATGACCCGGGCCAGTGAGGACACCGACGACCTCACGGCCACGCCGGAGAAACTGACCACGACCGTGGCCATGGACTTCGGCCGCATCACGCTCGACGACGACCTGGTGCTCTACCTCTTCGGTACGCCGGGCCAGCAGCGGTTCTGGTTCATGTGGGACGACCTGGTGCGTGGCGCGATCGGCGCGGTGGTCCTCGCCGACACCCGCCGTCTCTCGGACTGCTTCCCGGCGCTCGACTACTTCGAGAGCTGCGGACTTCCGTACATCGTCGCCGTCAACCACTTCGACGGCAGCGACGAGTTCGAGCCCGACGATGTGCGCGAAGCACTCACGGTGCCTTCACACATACCTGTCATGATCATGGACGCGCGCCGCCGGATCTCGGTCGTCGAGACCCTGCTCGCTCTGGTGGGCCACGCGCTCGAAGTCAGCCCCGAATAGGGACGCCTGAGTCCTAGGAGAAGCAACCCGCATGCGGAAGATACTCGTCGTCGGAGCCGGCCAGTCCGGACTCCAGCTCGCCCTCGGACTCCAGTCGCAGGGGTACGAGGTCACCCTGATGTCGAACCGGACGGCGGACGAGATCCGTTCCGGCCGGGTCATGTCGACGCAGTGCATGTTCGACACGGCGCTCCAGCACGAGCGCGATCTTCAGGTGAACTTCTGGGAGTCCCAGGCCCCGAAGATCCAAGGGCTCGGCGTCTCGGTCGCGGCCCCCGGTTCCTTCGACCCGGGGCCCTCGCAGCGCGTCATCGACTGGGTCGGCAAGCTCGACGGGTACGCGCAGTCGGTCGACCAGCGGGTCAAGATGGCGGGCTGGATGGAGACGTTCGCGCAGCGCGGCGGCCAACTGGTCATCCACGGCGCGGCGGTGTCCGACCTCGACTACTTCTCCCGCGCGTACGACCTGGTCCTCGTCTCGGCGGGCAAGGGCGAACTCGTCTCGATGTTCGGCCGTGACGCCGCCCGTTCCCCGTACACCGAGCCGCAGCGCGCCCTCGCGGTGGCCTACGTCCACGGCCTGGGCCCGCGCCCGGAGCACCCGGACTACGACGCGGTCCGCTGCAACCTGGTACCCGGCGTCGGTGAACTGTTCATCATGCCGACCCTCACCACCTCGGGCCGCGCGGACATCCTCTTCTGGGAGGGCATACCCGGCGGCCCGCTCGACGTCTTCAACGGCGTCAAGGACCCCGGCGAGCACCTCTCGCTGACCCTGGAGCTCATGGAGCGGTTCACGCCCTGGGAGTACGCGCGCGCCACCAACGTCGAACTGACCGACGCGGGCGGCACGTTGTCCGGGCGGTACGCCCCCACCGTCCGCAACCCGATCGGCCGGCTTCCCGGCGGTGGCCTGGTGCTCGGTGTCGCGGACGTCGTCGTGGCCAACGACCCGATCACCGGCCAGGGCTCCAACTCGGCCGCCAAGTGCGCCGCCGCCTACCTCTCCTCGATCGTCGAGCAGGGCGACAAGCCCTTCGACGAGGAGTGGATGCAGGCCACGTTCGACCGCTACTGGGACACCGCGCAGCACGTCACCAAGTGGACCAACGCGATGCTGGGCGTCCCGCCGGAGCACGTGCTCAACCTGATCGGCGCGGCGGGCCAACTCCCGCCCGTGGCCGACCGGTTCGCCAACGGCTTCAACAACCCGGCAGACTTCGAGAACTTCTTCTTCGAGCCCGGGAAGACGGCCGCCTACCTGGCGTCGGTCACCGGCGCCTGACGGGCGTCCGACGGAGGTTCCGCCGCCGTCGCAGTGCGCGAGAGGGGCGCCCCGCTGCCGAGCGGGACGCCCCTTCGCCATGTGCCACGCGACTCCCGCCCCCGCAGCGCCGACGTGTCAGCCGTCCGTGGGAGCGCCGGAGGCGTACCCCTCGTCGGTTCCCTCCGTGGCGCCCTCGGGGAGTTTCGGCGGTGTGTAGTGCCCGAGGGGCTTCCCGGCCGGGTCCGGACGCACCGCGCCGAGGAGGGGGTTGGCCGCGATGGGCGACACCTTGACCTTCGCCCCGGGGCGCGGAGCCTGGACCACCATTCCGCCGCCGAGGTAGATGGCGACGTGGGTGGCCTCGGGGAAGTAGATCACCAGATCGCCGGGACGCAGCCGGTCGAGCGGGACTTTCGGGAGCTGGGCCCACTGCTCCTGGCTGGTGCGGGGGATGGGCCGGCCGGCCCGGTCCCAGGCCTGGGACGTCAGCCCCGAGCAGTCGTAGGCCGCCGGCCCCTCCGCGCCCCACTCGTACGGCTTCCCGATCTGGTCGACGGCGTAGCTGAGTGCCTTCTCGCCCTCCGGCGACGGCGGCCGGACGCTGCTGAGCGCACCGGACGCCATGAACCTCTTCTGCGCCGTCGCCGTCCCCGACTTCTCGGCGCCGGCCAGCTCGGCGAGCTGATCCGCGGTCAGCGAGGCGAGCAGCCGCTGGACGTCGTCGAGCCGTTCGCGCACCTCGTCCCGCTCCTTCTTCTGCCGTCCGGCGAGGGAGAGTTGGCCGTCCAGAGCCTTTCGGGCGGCACGCGCGAGCACATCGGTCCTCTTCTCGCCGCCCGTCACCCGCCGCACGGTCGCGGCCCGCTCCAGCGACAACTGCCCGATCAGGTGTCCCTGGTCCAGGGCGTGCTGCGGATCGCGGGCGAGCAGCAGCTTCAGGTACGTGGAGAGGTCGTCGCTGCTCTGGTACTGCTGCCGGGCCAGCCGTCCCGCGGCTCCGCGGCTGTCCTCCAGCGAGAGGCGGGCCCTGGCGAGCCCGGCGTCGAGCCTGCTGACCTCCGCGCGCTGCTTCTTCAGTTTCTCGGCGGTCGCGTTGTACGTCTCGGTGGCGCGTTCGGCGTCGCGGTACAGCCGCTGAAGGTCCGTCAGCAGCGAGGAGACGGACCGCTGGGCCTCGGCCCCGGAACCCTGGCCGGGCTCCGGGTCGGCCGCGGCGGGTGTGGGCGAGAGCAGCATCCCGGCCGCCACCGCTCCCGTACACACCAGACGCAGAAGCCTTCCTGACACGTCATCACCTCCGGTACCGGGGTGGTCCGTCGACCACCCGTCTCGCACCGGCAGGATCGGCCCGAGGTGTCTCCCGCGCGCGCCGGGTGACCACTTCGGCCCAAGAAGGTCACTCGTCGGCGTGGCCGTCCGGCGTGGCGCCGCCGCTGCCCCGGCCCTTGTGCGTGCCCGGGGACCAGGGCAACGAGAACCGGCGTCCCGACGCCTCGCCCTCGGGGTCGTACTCGTACTTCCACCCCTGGTGGAGGCCGAGCCGCTTGCTGGTGGCCGCCTGGACACGCCGGTAGACCAGCACGCTGGGCTTGCCGCCGGCCGGGTCGGGCACCGGAATCCGGTAGATCTTCGGCGGGTGACCGGTGATGCCGAGCAGTACGGGCATGACGCGCCCGTCCAGCGGGCCGCCGAAAAAGGGGGTGTCTTCGCTCTTCACCGGACCAGTGTCACAGCAGGTGGGCCGCATCCCCGACAACCGGCAGCACCCGGCGCACGAGCGCCCCCACGATGCCGTCCGGGCTCTCCAGCGCGAGCGCGGCCCGGACCACCGCCGCGGTCTGCGGATCGCGCCCCGCGCTCGCCGCGAGAGCGGCCACGAACTGCTCGACGAGCCAGTCCCGCAGCTCGTCCAGCGGCGGCTCCTTGCCCTCGTCGAGCCAGATCAGCGAGGCGGCCTCCACGGCAGTGATCCACATGCGTACGGTCATCCGCAGCCGGGGCCCGGGATCCTTCACCACCAGATGGCCGAGGATGTGCTCCGCCGCGGCCCGGCGGACCCCGTCGACTATGGCGGTCGTCCGCGAGGTCTCGATGACGCTCCCGCCCTGCAGCAGCGCGCTGAATCCGGCGTCGTGCTGGTCCACGAAGGCGAGGTAGCGGTCGAGGGCCCGGGAGAGCCGTTCGGTGAGCGGCCCCTGCGGAGGCTCGGCGAAACAGTGTGTCAGCTCCTCGGCCGCGGACCGCAGGGCAGCCTCGTACAACTGCTGCTTGCCGCCCGGGAAATACCGGTACACGAGCGGCCGCGACACCCCGGCCGCCTCCGCCACGTCGTCCAGCGAGACCTCCTCGGGCACGCGCTGCGCGAACAGGGACAGCGCGGCTTCGAGCAGTTGACTGCGCCGCTCCTCGACACTGAGCCGACGATAGGCGGGGGTGGAAGCCTGCGAGGTCATGCCGGGCAGCGTAACCGCCCACCCGACCGCCCCCACCCGTACACCACACACCGGGAACCGCCTCCCCACCGGACACACCCCCGTACAACCGCGGACAAGAAGCAGCCCGCCCGACACCCAGGCCCCCACCCGGCCGCGGACGAGGAGGGACCCACCGGCACGCAAGCCCCACCCACCTGCGGCCGCCGAACAACGCGAGGGGCCGTGCCGGTACATCACATGCCCGCAGCCGGACGGATCACGACGGACGACCACAGGGAACGCCGGTCAGGATCCGTCCGGATGCGGGCGGATGTACCGGCGCGGCCCCGCCCCGCGCCACCCGGGCGCGCCCCCGACGGCGCGGCCTCTGCCCCGAGCCCGGAGCCGAGTCCGGAGCCGAGCCCCGAGCCGAGTCCGGCCCTGAGCCTCAGCCGAGTCCGGAGCCGAGTCCGGAGCCGAACCCGAGTCCGGAGCCGAACCGGAAACCGAAACCGAAACCGAAACCCTGCCGAACCCGACCCCGCCCGGCAGGGCCCCGCCTCAGGCCAGCAGCCCCGACGACTTCCACAGCCGCCGCCCCGCCCCCCGCAGCACCCCGATCTCGTCCAGGAAGTCGGTCAGCTTCTTCGCCCCGGTCTGCATCACGTCCCGCCGGTGCCCACTGGCCTTCACCTGGGCCAGCGCCTCCCGCTTGTCGAGCCCGACGTTCGTGTACACCTCGGGGTTGACGAAGGCCACCGAGAACACCCGGGCGAACTCGCCCGAGGTGATCCGGGTGAACTCCTGGGACCACCGCGGAGCGGTGAGCATCTGCCGCCGCAACTCCTCCCGGGCGTACCGGACATGCCGCGCCTCCTCCACCACGTGGATCCGCGTGACCCCCCGGACGAGGGTCTGCACCCGCTCGTCCGGGAACGTCAGCCGCTGCATCCAGTCGAGGATCTCCTCACCGAGCAGCGTGGCCGTGAAGGAACCCGGCGTGGTCGAGATGGTCTTGAAGACCCGCCCCAGATTGAGATGCGCCCGGCTCACCGGGTAGTACGGCGTACCCCCGCGGGTGATCAGCCGCGCGAACATCTTCGAGTGCCGGCACTCGTCCTCGATCTCGGTCAGCGCGTACCGCACATGCGCGCTCGTCGCCGCCTTGTCGTAGATGTGCCGCACCAGCAGCTGCATCAGGATGATCTCGAACCAGATGCCCAGCGAGGCCAGCGCGGCCGCCTCGTGCCGGGACAACGCGATCCGCTGCTCCTCGCCCATCTTCCGCCACAGCGGCGTGTCGTACAGCGACACCAGCTCGGGCGGCCAGAACCACTTGCCCTCCTCGAAGGGCGCGTCCCAGTCCAGCTCCTTGTCGGGGTCGAAGGAGTGCTTGGCGGAGGAGTCGAGGAGGCGCTCGGCCACCTGCTCCCGGTCCTTGAGCAGACCGAGCGCGTCACGGAGCACATCGGCCTCGGGCACCGTCGTCATGGCTGTTCCCACCTCGTCGTACCGGATCTCTATGGGTTACCGGCGGTCACCACTTATGAGACTGCTTGTCAGCAAGCCCGTCAATCCCCTGTGCCGGACTTGTTGACGGCGCGTCTACTCCGTGTGAGCCTGCGAAGTATGCCGACGCATGAGCTGTACGCCGCGGACTCGGGAGATCCTCTCTGGCAGATACCGGCCTCGGGGGCGGCCCGCTTCAGCTGGGAGTACGACGACGGTCGTGACCGGCTGCTGGCCCTCTACCAGAAGGGCAAGGACAAGCAGTGGGACGGCCAGAAGCGCATCGACTGGGGCCTGGAGGTCGATCCCCGTGATCCGCTCGGCACCCCCGACGAGGCGATGACCCTGTACGGCACCCCGTACTGGGCGAAGATGACCGACCGGGACAAGGGCGAACTGCGCAAGCACTACGCCTCCTGGCAGTTCAGCCAGTTCCTGCACGGCGAACAGGGCGCCATGATCTGCGCGGCGCGGATCGTCGAATCGGTCCCCGACCTGGACGCGAAGTTCTACTCGGCCACCCAGACCATGGACGAGGCCCGGCACGCGGAGGTCTACGCCCGCTTCCTGCACGAGAAGATCGGCATGGTCTACCCGATCAACGACAACCTCCAGTCCCTTCTGGGCGACACCCTGCGCGACTCCCGCTGGGACATGCCCTACCTGGGGATGCAGGTCCTGATCGAGGGACTGGCCCTGGCCGCCTTCGGGATGATCAGGGACACCACCGACAAGCCCCTGCCGAAGCAGCTCCTGGCCTACGTGATGCAGGACGAGGCACGCCATGTCGCCTTCGGCCGCATGGCCCTGCGCGACTACTACAAGCAGCTCTCCGACGCCGAACTGCGCGAGCGCGAGGAATTCGTCATCGAGGGCTGCTACTTGATGCGGGACAGGCTGCGCGGGGTCGAGGTGCTGGAGAACTTCGGTATCCCGAAGGCGCAGGCCGAGGAGTTCAGCGAGCAGTCCGAATTCCTGCACCTCTTCCGCCAGTTGCTGTTCAGCCGCATCGTCCCCTGCGTCAAGGACATCGGTCTGTGGGGTGAACGCCTTCAGCGGGCCTACGTCGACATGGGTGTCTTCGACATGGGCAACTCCAACCTGGACCTCCTGATGGCCCAGGACGAGGAGATCGCCGAACGGCTGGACTCCGAGCGGTTCGCGGCGGAGGAGCAGGAACGCGTGGCGGAGGTCGAGGAGATGATCGAGGAGGGGGCGGAGACGTAGCGGACGGGCCCCGGCGGTCGCGGCGGAACCGGGCGGCCCGGCACGGCGTCAGCTCAGGAGGCCCCCTCCACCGCCGCCGGCGGGAAGGACGTCCGCAGGGTGAACGCGTGCCGGGTGGGCCCGTGTTCCCGCAGGTGCAGCAGTCGGGACTCGGCCTCGGCGACCGTCGGCCGATGGCCGGCCGGGACCCACCACAGCGCGGTCACCGCCTCCTCCAGCCGCTCGAAGAAGTCGCGGCGCCGCGCCATCAGCTCACGGTGCCGGCCCTGGTACATGAACGCGGTCAGCGCGTTCGTGTCCCGCCACGTGGACATGTTGACCATCAGCCATGCGTCGCCGAGCACGCGAACGTCCGTGGCGTTGCCGGAGTCGCCCTGCAGACGCCAGACGAACCCGTCCGCCGCGTCGGCGACGGCGTTCACCGGGTCGAGCGCTTCGACGAAATCCTTCAACTGGGGTGAGTCCAGCGGTGCTTTGGGGCGGGCGATGTTGACCTGCGCGAGCTCGTACGACGCTGTCGACTCAGTCATGCCCGAACGCTAGGTCGGCGGGAGCCGCCCCCACACCCCCGTCTCACGCACTGAGAGGAACCCCCTCCCGCAGCCCCTCGCCCACGCCTCCTCGCCCACGCCTCCTCGCCCACGCCTCCTCGTCCTCGCCCACCCCCTCACGACCCCAGCACCGCCTCCATCACCGCCCGCGCGATCGGCCCCGCGAACCCGCCGCCGGTGATGTCCCCCCGCTGCGCCGCCGCGTCCTCGACGACGACCGCGACGGCCACCGCCGGCTCCGTGGAGTCGTCGGGGCGGGCCCAGGAGATGAACCAGGCGTACGGGGTACCGGAGTTGCCGATGCCGTGCTGGGCGGTGCCGGTCTTGCCGCCGACGGTGGCGCCGGGGATGGCGGCCACGGTTCCGGTTCCCTTCTCCACCACGTCGGTCATCAGCTCGCGCATGCGCTGCGCCGTCGAAGCGCTCATCGCCTGGTGGAGGGTGCGCGGGCCGGTCGTCGCCAATGTCCCGCCACCGTGTGCGGTCGTCCGCTCCACCAGATACGGCGTCCTGACCGAACCGTCGCCCGCGACGGCCGCCGAGATCATCGCCATCTGCAGCGGCGTCGCGCGGGTGTCGAACTGCCCGATGGAGGAGAGCGCCAACTGCGCTTTGTCGAGCCGCAGATCGAAGTTGCTGGGCGCCACCGAGAAGGGGATGCGCAGCTTGCGGTCGTTGAAACCGAAGCCCGCCGCCGTCCTGGTCATGTCGTCGAGCCCGATGTCCACACCCAGTTTCGCGAAGACCGTGTTGCAGGACCAGGTGAATGCGTAGCGCAGGGAGGCGTCCTCGCAGCCCTCGGTCTCGTTCGTGAGGCTCGTCGTGGTGCCGGGGAGCCGGTAGGGGTCCGGCGACATGGTGGGCGCGTCCACATCGTCCACGACACCCGAGTCCAGCGCCGCCGCCGCGGTCAGTACCTTGAACGTCGACCCCGGCGGATAGGTCTGCCGGATCGCCCGGTTGAGCATCGGCTTGTCGGCCTGCCCGTTCAGCCGTGCCCACGCCTCGGACGCGGCGGGCCCCGTCCCCGAGAGCAGCGCGGGATCGTACGACGGGGTGGAGACCAGGGCCAGGATCCGGCCGGTGGTCGGCTCGATCGCGGCGACCGCGCCACGGCGGGGGCCGAGCCCTTCGTAGGCCGCGCGCTGGGCCGCCGCGTTGAGGGTGGTGACGACCGTGCCGCCGGGGCTGCGGGCCCGGGTGAGGCCGTTCAGCAGGGGGAACGGCGCGAGCATCGGGTCGGCGCCGGAGAGGACGCCGTCCTCGGTGCCCTCCAGCAGTGTCGTCCCGTACAACTGCGAGGCGAAGCCGGTGACGGGCGCGTACAACGGGCCGTCCCGGTAGGTCCGTTCGTAGCGGAACTGCTCGCCGGTGTCCTTGGACCCGGTGACCGTCCGGCCGCCGACGACGATGTCGCCGCGCGGCTGGCCGTAACGGGCGATCGCCTGGCGGCGGTTGGCGGGGTTGTGGTCGTAGGACGGGGCCTGGACGACCTGGACGCGGACGGCGTTGACCAGGAGGGCGACCAGCAGCACGGCGCACAGTCCGATGGCCCGGCGGATGTACTTGGTCATGGCGCCGGTGTCCCGTCGTACTGACCGCGGGCGCAGTCGCTGATCCGGATCAGCAGGGCCACGATGATCCAGTTGGTGACGACCGAGGAGCCGCCCTGTGCGAGGAAGGGCATCGCCATGCCGGTCAGCGGGATCAGCCCGGTCACACCGCCCGCGATGACGAAGACCTGGAGGGCCACGATCGAGGCGAGCCCGATCGCGAGCAGCCGGCCGAAGGGGTCGCGCAGCGCCAGGCCCGCGCGGTAGCCGCGCTCCACGAGGAGGCCGTAGAGCAGGAAGATCGCGGACAGGCCGGCCAGTCCGAGCTCCTCGCCCGCGGTGGCCAGGATGAAGTCGGACTTGGCGGCGAACCCGATGAGGACCGAGTGGCCGAGCCCGAGGCCGGTGCCCAGCATCCCGCCGGCGGCGAACGCGAAGAGGGACTGGGCGAGTTGGTTGGGTCCCTGGCCCGCGGTGATCGACGCGAAGGGGTCCAGCCAGTCCTGCACCCGGCTGTGCACATGCGGTTCGAGCCGGCCGACGGCGACCGCGCCGAGGCAGGCCAGCAGCAGCCCGACCGCGATCCAGCCGGTGCGGCCGGTGGCGACGTACAGCAGGATCACGAACAGGCCGAAGAAGAGCAGCGAGGTGCCGAGGTCCCGCTCCAGGACCAGGACCAGCACGCTCAGCAGCCAGATCGCCACGATCGGGCCGAGTACGCGGCCGGTGGGTAGCTGGAGCCACCGGAACCGCCAGATCTGGCGGCCGCTGTAGGCGAGCGCGTTGCGGTTCGCGGCGAGGTAGCCGGCGAAGAAGACGGCGAGCAGCACCTTCGCGAACTCGCCCGGCTGGATGGAGAATCCGGCGATCCGGATCCAGATGCGGGCGCCGTTCACCGACGGGAAGAAGATCGGCAGGACGAGCAGGGCGAGTGCGCCGACCACCGAGACGTACGTGTAGCGCTGGAGGACACGGTGGTCGCGCAGGAAGAACACGACGACGATGAAGAACGCGACGCCGAGCGTGGACCAGATGAGCTGGATGGGTGCCGCCTGGTCGGCCGGCGTCTCAAGGTCGAGCCGGTAGATGAGCACCAGACCCAGCCCGTTGAGGAGGACGCCGATGGGCAGCAGCAGCGGATCGGCGTGCGGGGCCCTCAGGCGCACGGCGACATGGGCGAGGAGCGCGAGCACGCCGAGCCCGGCGCCGTAACCGGCGGCGCCGGGCGGGACGGTGCCGTGCTGGGCGAGACCCACGGCGCAGTAGCCGTACACGCAGAGCAGGACGGCGAGGACGATGAGGGTGAACTCGATGCCACGGCGCCTGGGCAGGCGTTCAGCGGGAGGGGCCGGGTCCGCCGCCACGGCCGTTCCGGACATTCCGGGCTGGATCATGTCCGGAACGTAGCAAGCGGGCGACCCGATGTCCCGTAGTGCGATGACGAACCGGCCGGTCCGGTTCGTCATCGTTCGCCGCTGTTCGTCACCGTGGTGTCAGCACCAGCGGGGCGAGGGGCCGATGTTGTCGATGTAGCGCGCGGCGCCCCAGGCCCAGGTGCCGTCCGTGAGGAGGTACCAGAGCGGGTTGCCCTCGACGGTCTGACCCGAGGTCTTGCAGAAGATGGAGACGATCTCGCCCTGTCGCGCCACCCGGATAAGCTGGCTGCCGCGGGTCGGGGAACTGCGCAGGGCCAGTCCGCCGCGGGCGGTGACCCTGCCCTTGTACAGGCGCGGGTCGTCCTGGCGGCCGTCGCCCCTGCCGTTCCCGTTCGCCTCCGGTTCCTGGCTGTCACCACCGCCACCGCCGCTGTTCCAGGTCTGGCCGTTCCCGCCACCGCCGTTGTTCCACGTCTGGCCGCCACCGCCACCGTTGTCGCTCGATGTCTGGCCGGTGCCGGTGCCGTTGCCGGTACCCCCGCCGCCGTTGCTCCAGGTGTGGCCGTTGCCGCCGCCACCGTTGCTCTGTGCCTGGCCGTCACCGCCCCCGTCTCCGCCGCCCCCGTTGCTCCACTGGTGGCCGTCGCTGCTTCCGGTGCCGCCCTCGCCGTCGGCGAGGGCGGGCGTCGCGCCGGCCAGGGCGACCAGGCTGCCGGCGGCTAGAGCCATACCGATTCGGGTGTATGTGGACCGCAGGGACATGGAGGGCTCCTCCGGAAAGGGGGCGAACCTGACTTATCGCCACATTAGGATCGTGAGCCTGGGCGCGCAGGTCACACTCCGCCATCGGAGACGCCCGGCTCCTCCTCGCCGCCCTGAGGGAGTGTCAGCGTCGCCACCGCTCCGCCGTCCGGGGCGTTGGCGAACTCCAGGCGCGCACCGAGGACCTCCGCCTGGCCGAGCGCGATGGTCAGGCCGAGTCCGTGGCCCGTCGCGCCGCCCTCGGTGCGGAAGCGCTGCGGCCCGTGCTCCACGAGGTAGTCCGGGTAGCCGTCCCCGTGGTCCCGGACGGTGACGACCGGGCCGTCCAGGGTCAGCACCACCGGCCCCCTGCCGTGCTTGTGGGCGTTGGCCACGAGATTGCCGAGCACCCGCTCCAGCCGGCGCCGGTCGGTCTCGGCCCGCGCGCGCCGCACCACCCGGACGTCGGTGTCGGTCCCCGACGCGCGCACCACCCGTTCGGCCAGCGGCACCAGCGGTTCGAAGTCCAGCTCCAGCCGTTCGCTGCGGGCGTCCAGCCGGGAGATCTCCAGCAGGTCCTCGGTGAGGGTGCGCAGGGCGGCCACCCGGTCGCGCACCAGCTCCGTCGGCCGCCCGGGTGGGAGCAGTTCGGCCGCCGCGTGCAGCCCGGTCAGCGGAGTGCGCAGCTCGTGCGCCACGTCCGCCGTGAACCGCTGCTCGCTCAGCAGCTTGCCCTGCAACGACGACGCCATCGTGTCGAGGGCACCGGCGACCGCGGCCACCTCGTCCTGGGGGCGCGTCGGATCCTGGGCGCGCGGGTCGTCGACGCGCGCGTCCAGGTCGCCCGCGCTGATCCGTCGCGCCACCCGCGCCGTCGCGTGCAGCCGACGCGTCACCCGTGTCACCGCGAACGCCCCGACCAGCAGTGTCACGCCGATCGCCAGGGCCGAGGACCACACGATCGCCCGGTCCAGGGCGTCGATGGTGTGCGCGCCCTGGGCGTAGTCGAACCGGACGGCCAGCGCGCGTCCGCCGTCCGCGGGACCGGCCGCCCACATCGTGGGGTGCGTGTCGTGCCCGCCGACCATCGAGCCCCGCTTCCCGTCCACCGCCAGCTCCCGCAGCCGCGCGGGCAGTCCGGGCGGATCGACGCCCGCGTCCGGCGGCAGCCGCTCTCCCGCCTCGTAGGCCGCCGTGACGTCGGTGAGCCGGCCGAGCGCGCGGCCGCGTGCCTCGCCGACGGTCTGGTCGGTCACCGAGACATGCACGAGGACCCCGAGGAGGGCGGCCAGACCGCAGCACATCACCGCGATGAACGCGGTCGCCTTCCAGGTCAGGGTGGCGGTCCAGTGCGGCAGGCGCGGGCGCTGTCTCATGAGCGGCTCGCGGACGGGGAGAGCGTGGGGGAGGGCTCCCGGGAGGGGGCGGACGGCAGGGCGGCGGACGGTACGGGGGCGGGCGAGACCGGCCGTGCCGGCGGCCGGACCCGCAGGATCTCGTCGCGGGTCGCCAGCATGGCGTTCTGGTGCGGATCCCAGGACCAGACCGTGCGGAACTCGTAGCCGGGCAGGGTCGAGGGCGAGCGGATGATCACCTCGCGGCCCGCCAGCTCCACACTGACCACGCTGTCCGAGGTGCCCATGACCTGCACCAGCCGGTGGTGCAGGAACGTGTACACGCGTACCGCCAACTGGTGGGCGGGGAAGCGGATGCCGAGCACCAGGTCGTCCTTCCCGTCGCCGGTGAGATCGCGGTAGTACGCCCGAAGGACCGGGCAGCTCCGGCCCCGGGCGCCCGGCTTCCCGCAGTCCTCGATCTGCCGGGCCGTCCGCGCGTACCTCGCGTGCGGCCCGCTGTACTCGTCCGGATGGGCGGCGACCTCGGCGCGCACCACGGCGACCGGATCGACCGCGTGGATGTCGTCGCCGGGCGCCGTGACGCCCTTGACCGTCTCGGTGTCCGCCTCGCCGTAGTCGATCGCGGGCGTCGAGGCGGGCGGCAGCCGCGGCCACAGCCGGGCCGGGCCGACGGCGGTGGGGGTCGCGCCCGCGCCGTGCAGGTCGCCGGAGTCGCCGCAGGCCGCCAGGGCCGCCGCCAGCACGAAGGCGACGACGGCTCCGCGGGCCGCGCGGCCGGCGCGGCGGGGCCTGGCGGTCGCGCGGGCGGGTCGGCTGTGGGTCACTGCGCTCCTGTGTCCGGGCCGCCCCGTCCGTGGGCGCGCCGCTGCCGCACGGGACCGGCGGAGGAAGCGATGCCGTCGGCCCGGTGACCGTCGAGGACGGGCCGGCCCGCGGCGATCGGGCACGACGCGGGGCGGCCGGGCGCCCCGCCCACATATTCATGCAGAAGTTCCCGAGGTCCGCACGCGCCCTCCGTGCTGGTCGCCTCCCGGGGCTTCGGGCCGGGCAGGACGTCAATCCGCGAGTTCTTCGAGGAGACGGGCCGTGGCGAGCCCGGTCCGCAGGTACTCCACGAAGAGCTCGTTGTGCAGCGCCCAGGGCGAACGCCGGGCCCGGATCAGCCGTATCGCGTCGTCGGCGGTGTGCCCCGCGAGGATGAGCGCGTGCGCGACGACCAGCCCCGAGCGGTTGTACCCGTGGAAGCAGCGGACGAGCACCCGGCGTCCGTCCTCCAGCGCGTCGTCGGCGGCCCGTGCGAGCCGCATGACCCCGGTGAGCTGCGTACCGTCCAAGGGGCCGTCCGGTACCGGCCACACGTGGTGCTCGACCCCCGGGTCTGGCCCGTGCCCCGGCAGTCGCAGCAGCGTCAGGACCAGGTCGAACTCATCGTGTACGACGACGGGTTCGGGATGTCCCGAACGCCCCGCGTACTCGTGGCCGCCCATCCACAGGCCGGGCACGATCTCGTTCCACGGGCTGTCCGGGGCCGGAACATCCGGAAATCTTCTGCGAGTCCGCAACGGCGCCTCCCACCCAACTCCCCCAACTCCTGTCAAAGGTAACCGGGTTCTTGCCCACGGAGCACCCCGCCTGTTCCCATGGTCGTGGGGTGATGCCGCATGAACGGACTGCGCGTCGTACCGGCCTGGCGCCACGGACAGGAGCGTCTCTACGTTTGCCTGACCGACGGGAGGAGCGTCGCCTGGTACGACCGTGAGACCGCCAGGGTCAATCTGCTCAGCCAGGACCGGCGCGAGGACGTGCTCGATGCGCTGGGGCCGTTCCTGACCGGGCCGGTGACGGTCGGGCCGCCGCCCGTCCCGACCCCCGCCGAACTGGCCCGTCTGACGCTCCACCCGGACGACGACCTCGCGCCGAACCGGCCGGGCGAGGCCCTGGTGATCGACCTCGACCGCGATCCGGGCCCCGCGCACCGGCTGCGCCCCGATCCGCGCCGCCGCGCGCTCGCCGCCGAACAGGCCGTCGGCGCGGCCCTGGACCGGTTGGAGGGAGGCGGCTGGCACACCCTGCACTCCGTCCCGCTCCCGGGCGGCGACCGTATCCACCACCTGGTGATCGGCCCCGCCGGCCTCTTCTGCGTCCACGCCCTGTACGCCCGCAAGCAGCGTGTCCTGGTCGCCGGCCCGATGGTCGCCGTCGGCCGCCGCGAACCCCGTCCGCTGCTCCGCGGGGTCCGCGCCGACGCCGACCGCGCGTCCCACGCCCTGACGGCCGAGGTGCACGCCGTCCTCGCCGTGGTCGGTCCCGCCCGCCTCGACACGACGGCGCCACCGCGCGGGGTCCGCGTCCTGCGGGACACCGACATCGCGGATCTCGCCCGGCTCGGCGGGGTGCTCAAGCCCGCGGATGTGGAGGCCCTGCACGCGATGGCCCGCGACCGGCACACCTGGTCGCGGGTCTGAGGACGAACCGGGTGCCCGGCGTCCGGCGGCCACCCGTGCCCGGCGGCCTCCGGCGGCCTCCGGCGGCCTCCGGCGGCCTCCGGCGTCCGGTGACCACTCGTGTCCGGCGGCCCCCGGTGCCGGGCGGCTGCCGAGCCTGCTGTTGCCGAGCCTGCTGTGTCGCGTCTGTGCCGTGCCGAGCCGTGCCGTGCCGTGCCGAGTCGAGCCGTGCCGTGCCGTGCCGTGCCGAGTCGTGCCGAGTCGAGCCGGTCAGGGCAGCGGGCGGGCCCGGTCCGGGTCGAACAGGGGGCCCAGCAGGTCGCCCGACTCCCGTACCCGGCGCGCGAGGTCCGGTGCCCGGAAGGCCAGCCGGTCCGGAGTCCGGCATGCCTCGACCTCGTCCCAGGTCACCGGAGCCGACACCGCCGGCTCCGCCCGCGCCCTGAGCGTGTAGGGGGTGGCCGTCGTCTTGCGGCCGGCGTTCTGGCTCCAGTCGACGAACACCTTTCCGGGCCGCAGGCTCCGCGTCATCCGGTGCACCACCTGCCGGGGCAGCGCCTTCTCCGCCTCCACGGCCAGCTCCTTCGCGTACGCGCTGACCTCGGCGGACGGCGTCGGCGCGACGGAGGCCAGCACGTGCAGCCCCTTCGAACCGGACGACTTCACGTACGCCTCGATCCCGTCCCCGGCCAGCCGCTCGCGCAGCCACAGCGCCACCTCGCAGCACTCCACGACCGTCGCCGGCGCCCCCGGATCGAGGTCGAAGACGATCCGGTCGGCGATCCCCGGCGTGCCGATCGTCCACTGCGGTGTGTGGAACTCGGTCACCAGGTTCGCCGCCCACATGAGCGAGGCCAGGTCCTGGACGAGGACCATGCGCGCGGGCCCCTCGGAGCGCGGCACCTCGGCCGTGGTGACCCAGGCGGGCGTACCGGGCGGCACGTTCTTGGTGAAGAAGAGCTGACCGTCCGGCCCGTCGGGATAGCGCAGGAAGGAGACCGGCCGGTCCCGCAGATGGGGGAGCAGTACGTCCGCCACCGTGGCGTAGTAGTGCAGCACCTCGCCCTTGGTGAAGCCGGTGGCCGGATACAGGACCTTGTCGAGATTGGTGAGCGCGAGCCTTCTGCCCTCCACCTCCGTGATCGGCGTCATACCATGACAATCCCACGAAAATGGCACGAAAATCGCTCAACGTGATCGGAAGGATGCTGCACGTGCGATCCATATGGAACGGCGCCATCTCCTTCGGCCTGGTCAGCATCCCCATCAAGGTCGTGAACGCCACGGAGAGCCACGCGATCTCCTTCCGCCAGATCCACCTCGACGACGGCGGGCGCATCCGCTACCGCAAGGTCTGCGAACTGGAGGACAGCGAGGTCTCGACCGCCGAGATCGGCAAGGCGTACGAGGACGCGGACGGCACGCTGATCCCGATCACGGACGAGGACCTGGCGTCGCTGCCCATCCCGACCGCCCGGACCATCGAGATCGTGGCCTTCGTCCCGGCGGACCGGATCGACCCGCTCCAGATGGACACGGCGTACTACCTGGCCGCGAACGGTGTCCCGGCCGCCAAGCCGTACGTCCTGCTGCGCGAGGCACTCAAGCGCAGCCAGAAGGTCGCCGTGGCGAAGTTCGCGCTGCGCGGGCGGGAACGGCTCGGCATGCTGCGCGTCGTCGACGACGTCATCGCCATGCACGGTCTGCTGTGGCCGGACGAGATCCGGGCCACCGGCGAGGTCGCCCCGGACGCCGCCATCACGGTCCGCGACAAGGAACTCGACCTGGCCGACGCCCTGATGGACACCCTCGGCGAGGTCGACCTCGAAGACCTGCACGACGACTACCGCGAGGCCGTCGAGGAGATGGTCACCGCCAAGGCCGAGGGGCACGAGGCGCCCGCCGCCCCCTCCGGGGAGAAGGCCGGCGGCAAGGTGCTCGACCTGATGGCGGCCCTGGAGAAGAGCGTGCGCGCGGCGAAGGAGTCGCGGGGCGAGGAGGCCGCCGGGGCGGGGGAGGACGCCGAGGTCACCCGGCTGCCGGCCGGCAAGACCGCGGCCCGTGGCTCGGCCCGTACGGAGCCCAAGGAGGTGGGCGGGAAGAAGTCGACGTCCACGGCGAAGAAGCCGGCGGCCAAGAAGACCGCGGCGAAGAAATCGACGGCGAGGAAGTCGACCGCCAAGACGGCCGGCAGGACCGCGGCGAAGCCGGCCGACGGCGCGGCGGACTCCCGGACGGCGGCCAAGAAGACCACCGCGAAGAAGACGCCCGCGAAGAAGACGCCCGCGAAGAAGACGGCCCCCCGCAAACGAGCCTCCGCCTGACCGAGGCCCCGCAGGCCCAGAGCCCCTTCGGCTCCCTGTTCCAGCTCCAGGAAGGCGCCCACACCGCGGAACGGGACGCGAAGACGGGCTACGCCACACTGGAGAACACGAAGTGACGGAGCCGGACCGTGCCCCGGCAGTGCTGCCGACACCGCCGGTACTGCCGACACCGGCAGTGCTGCCGTCACCGCCGGCAGTGCCGGTACGGCCGGTACTGGCCGCACCGGTCGGACCAGTGACACTGGAGGCGCCTGTGACAGAGGGACCGCCCGGAGGTCCGGGACGAAGCGCGCGACCGCGGCGGACCGCGAGAGACGGCGGCCGGCCGAGGCGAGGCCGATGAGCGCGCCGCCCGTGGCACTCGTCCGAGCCTGCCTGCGCGACGGCGCGGGCGGCAGCCCCACCGCCGTGGTGCTGGAGGAGGAACAGCGGAACCTGAGCGACGAGGAGCGGCGCCGGGTGCCGGTGGAGGCGGGCACCTCGCACGCCGTGTACGTCCGCGTGCACTCGGACGAGACCCAGGACCCGACGGTGGACCTGCGCTTCTTCACCGCCGAGGGGGAGCTGCCGGCCTGCGGCCACGGAACGGTCGCCGCGCTGGCGTACCTCGCGTACAACGGGTCGCGGAACGGCGCTCCGGGGTCCTACCGGGCCACCCTGCGGACATCGCGACGCGTCTTCGACGGCTGGTCGGAACCGCGGGGGTCCCATCTCGCGGCCGCCTTCGACCCCGGCCCCGTGGACCTGCGTGAACCGACCGAAGCCGAGCGCGGACTGGCCCTGGAGGCCCTGGGCGTGGTGCCCGACGGGTCCGGCCCGGACGTGCGGGTGGCTTCGATGGGGAGGGAGCGGCTGCTGGTCCCCGTTCCGGACCGCGCGACGCTCGCGGCGCTGGCCCCGGACCTCGGCCGGCTCCGGGACGCCTGCGACACGTTCGGCCTGCTGGGCGCGTACGTCTACTCCCCGCCGTCACCCTCCGGTTCCCTGGCGGCCCGCATGTTCGCACCGTCGATCGGCGTACCGGAGGACATCGCCAACGCCAACAGCAGCGCCTGCCTGGCCGCACACCTGGCCGGACAGGGCACGGCCGAACTCACCATCGACATGGGCGACGCACTGGGCAGCCCCGCCACGATCACGGCCACCGCCCGCCCCGGCCGACGGGGCCCGCGCATCCACCTGGGAGGAACGGCGAAGGTCTCAGAAGAGCAGACCGCCCGGAGTTCCTAGCCCCGGGTCCGCACGATCCGGGCGTCCGCGCGTCCGCCCGCCCCACAACCGCACCCCCTGCACCCGCCCCGTCGTACCCCTACCACCCCAGCAGATGCACAAGAACCCCGCACACCAGCAGAAGGGAGGCGATCTGTGCGATGCCCCAGGAGAGGCGGTAGTTGACCGTCCGGTGATTGCGGACCTCCAGCAGCCGCGGGAAGATCTCATGCGGATGTTCCAGGTCGTACGTGTCGGTCCAGTGCACCGACACGACCGTGAGGCTCAGCGCCCCGGAGAGGCCGCTCGCGACAAGAGCCGCGACCAGAAGCGTAGTTGAGCCGGCACCCCCGGGAAGAATGGTCAGCACGACCGAGGCGGCGGCCACCAGGAAGCCGTCATAGGCGAGCAGCACCTGGGCCTTGGAGTCCAGCACGCTGAGACAGTCGTAGAGATAGTCGTGGGTGTACATGTCCTGGGGTTCGGGCTGGAGCCTCTTGAGCGCTTCCAGATGGGTTCTGGACTGAGGTCCTTGGAAGATCCCTTGCCGCAACCAGGCCCGCATCCCGCCTCATCTCTCCAAGGCTCAGCACCACGTCCCACAGCTTCCCTGCCCGAGCATGCCCACCGGGCCCCGGGAGCCGCGCCTCCGCACGCCTACCTGCGGCGTGTTTACGACGGCATCGGTAGGCGGCGCTCCTGCAAGACGACGACTCCAGAGCGGCCGAGTGGCCAACTCGGCGCTGGGCAAGGCCTGTTGGCATCGCAAGAGGCCGCCGGTCGCCGCACGGTGGGCGGAGGGAGCCTCAGTCCAGTCTCTTCCCCATGCGCGCCGAGAACTTCTCCGTGTCCTTCGTGTACCACCACTCGAACAGGTGGACTCGAATCAGGAACCCGAGGTAGTCCAGGTTGTCGTCGGCGAGGTCTCCGCTCACCAGACTCGCTTCCTGGCCCTGGTAGTCGAGTGAGACTTCCCAGAGCTGCCCTGAGACTCTGACCCGGATCCTGAGAAGCAACTCTGGGAACACAGAAGGTACGTTCACCTCAAGGACGTCAAGAGAGGTCCCTCCTCCCTGGCTCTGCGGTCCCGAAAGCTCTCGGGTGAGTGCTTCCCTCACTTGTTCCGGGGTGGCCATACGAGGTCCTCTCAGCACTCCGCATTCGCGCTCGCGCAGGGGCAGCCACGATCAGGGGTTGCGCAGTCTACTCGTGGTGATTCCCCGGGACTTGAGACCACCTGGCGGCCCGCGACCCCTGCTCCCGAGCCGGCAGCCTCGCCGACCGGGTGAAGTCGCGACATGGTGAGCCGAGCAGCGCGGCTGTCCTCACCGCTCCCACCGCCGGGGCGGGAGACGGGCGGCCCGCCCCCGTGGTGCGGGCCGCCCGGAATCGTGGGTGGTCAGCCGCGGTCGCCCGCCCGGTCCACCACAGCCGTCGTGACGAGCGAGTCGCCGCCGAAGACCTTGCCGTCGCCTGCGACCATCCGCATGCCGACGATCCGGTAGGTCTGCGGGTCGATCAGCCACTGGTCATGGATCGCTCCACTCGCCTTGGGGTTCTCCCCGCGGTTGTAGTCCAGGGCGATCACCCGGCGTCCGGCGGCGGTCCTGACCAGGTGGTCGGTGACCTTTCCGCCCGGTACGAGTGCGAGGGCGCGGTAGAGGGAGGCCAGGCCCTCGGCCGGCATCACGTCGGCCGACAACAGGACGCTGATCTCGACGTAGTCGTTGTCTGCCTGTGAGACCTTCTTGGAGTCGGCGATGGCGTTCTGCTCCCGGAGCGCCTTCAGCGTCCCCCTGCCGTCGGCCGGCAGAGCGATGAGGACCCGGTACATCTCGCGCGCCGAGCGGTCGTCGCCCTCGCCGCCGTTCTCCAGATGCATCTTGGTGATGTAGAGCGGCTCGTCTCCGATCCGGGAGGCGCTGGCGGAGCCGTCGTACCGGATCCAGTTCTCCTGCTCGGCCGGAAGGCCGTGGGACTTGTCCGAAGGCTCCTGCGCCGACTTGGTGTAGATCCACTGCTTTGCCGACGGAACGGCGCGGTCCGGCTGCACCTGGACCGCGTCAGCGGCCTGCCGCAGGAATTCGGCCGCGCTCACCCCCTTGAAGCGCACGCTCGGCGTGGCCGCGGGCCGCACCCCGCGTCCCGTGCCTTTCCCGCCCACCAGCAGGCCGGCGGTGACGGCGACGGCGGTCACCGCGGCCACGACCGCGACGATCGCGAACTCCCGCCGTCGCCACAACGCGTGGCGCGATTCCCTGACCCGCGCGGCCTCGGTGAGCCGCGCCCGTCCCGGTGCGAGCCGGGCCCGGTCGGGCACCGGCACGTGGGCACGCAGCTCGCGCACCTCGGTCATCTCGTCCATGGCTACGCCACCTCCGCCACGTCGATCACGAATGCAGGATCGGCACCCAGTGCCGTACGTACCTTGCGGCGCGCCCGGTTGAGCCGCGAGCGAACCGTGCCGACCGGTATGTCCAACGCCTCCGCGACCTCCTGGTAGGTGAGTTCGGCCCAGGCGACGAGCAGCAGGACGTGCCGGTCCGGCGCCGACAGTCCCGCGAGGGCGCCGGCCAGCGGGCCCTGCGCCGCGATCCGGCTGTCGGCGTCCTCCAGCCAGAACTCGCCCCCGGACGCGGCGAGCGGGTCGTGGCCGGTGCGGGCGAGCGCCCTGAGCGCCCGCACCTCGGCGCGGCGCTGCTTGCCGATGAGGTTTCCTGCGATGCCGTACAACCAGGGGCGCGCGTTGGCACGCGTGCGGTCGTAGCGGGACCGGATCCGGAAAGCGACCAGGAAGGTGTCGGCGGTGATGTCGTCTGCGGCGCTGTCGCCCAGGCGACGGGCCGCGTAGCGGTGGATGTCGGGGGCGTAGCGGTCATAGAGCAGGGCGAACAGCTCCGACTGCTCCAACGACTGCACGACTATCTCCGCGTCGTCCCCCGTCCCGGCCGTAGGCGGCGGTGGTGGTCCGCTCACAATGCTTCCCCTGACTCGTCGGTGAGTGCGTGTCACCTGCTGTTCCCCGATGGACTCCAAAGAGTTCACGGTTCCGCGGAAGTCACCGCACCACCGGCGAACACGCGGGTCACCAGGGAATCACCCGCTTCAGCGCCTCCCGCGCCCCCTTCTCGCAGACTGCCCGCCGCCGCCGAGCAGGCGCCACACCGCATTGCTTGAGCACACCGGCTCGCGTGCGTAGGCTGCGGCACCACCTCGGGAACGGGCGGTCGGCGAGCGGATCGCGGCGGCCGTACATCACCTGCCGGCCACCCGGAGCACCAGCCGACCCTCGCGCTGGGCACACCCTAAAACCTGAAGCCGACCGTCCAGTCACAGAAGGGGTCTCTGACTTCCTGCCCCGTTGCCGTTGCCGTTGCCGTTGCCGTTGGCGCTGGCGCTGGCGCTGGCGCTGGCGTTGCGGTTGCCGTTGGCCCGCCGCCGGGTGGGGTCGGGCCGACGAAGACAGGGCGGCGGCCTCTCTGGTCGGGGCCTGTGCACGGCGTGAACCCGCGCCGTGCACAGGCCCCGACCGGAAGGGGAGAAATCTGTGACACCGTTTCATCAGGCGGCTGCGCCGTGAGATCACCGCCCGCGCGGGCCTGACCCGACGCGAACTGGCCGATACCCGCCGCCTCTCCCACGGGAAGGTCGCACCGCGGTGGCTTCACCACTGGCCCGTCGACCGTAGGACCTTCGCCACTCCGCCCTGTCGACATGACTCAACGCCGGGGTCGACCCGACCGAGGCCGCCGAACGGACGGGCAACAACGTCGAGGTCTGCTCGGCCGGTAATCGAACCGCCCGGACGGGCGCCAGGAAGTGGCCAACCACCGCACCGAGGACGTGCTCCGCGCACGCGAGTGATCGTGGTTGCCCCTGTGCTTCATACTCCGTGCGTGGACATACCCGACGAGGGCACGGAACTTGATCGCCGATGGGTCGAGGTCGGCAACAATGTGTCCGGAATCGTGCGCGGTTGCCGGGACGCTTCAACTGTGGCCGATCGATTCGTGCGGGCCGGCTGGCGGTCGAGGTCGTCCTCCTGGCACGGCTACGAGCTGGAGCCCGCCTGGTGCCAGGTGGAGATCGACCCCATCGAGAGTTCAGAGGTCTTGCTGAACGGGGTTGTGGACCCCGAGCGTTACGACGAGCTCGGCGCCCTCCTTCACCGCTCGGGGTTCGACTTCTCCCTTGAGCTCTACGACGGAGACGGCACTCTGATCCGCGAGATCCGCGCCTGACCCGCAGCGTGGACCGGGCCCGTGGACCTTTCCGGGGGTCTTTACGGGAGGCCTCAGCCGTTTGCGGCGACTGACCAGGGAAAACACTCCAAGATCCTTTCCGTGATTGGTCGACAGACGCCGCCATAGGGCCACTCGGGGCGGCTCAGGGCGGCATTCGGCTGCACAGGACTGTAGATACGCGAAGACCCCGGCCTCAGCGTTTCCGCTGGTGACGGGGTCTTTGGGCACCTTATGAGGGGTGCCCCCGGCAGGATTCGAACCTGCGCACACGGCTCCGGAGGGCCCTTCTCGATGCGGAAATTCCACAGGTCATGGACGTATGGACTGGCAGCGGACGGTTCCGTGTCCACGTATGGTCCACCGCTCCGCGGGGGTGTTCGTTGCGTTCGTCGGACGACGGAGGTCGTCACCTCGGTCGTCATGACTCGGCACACGGGGGCAATGCCTGCTCCGTGGTGGGAGTGTCGACAAGCTACATGAAGCCGCGTCCGTGAGGCCGGGGTGAAGGCGCCTACGGCAGTGCGGGGTTGGGGTGACCATCGCCGGCTGACCTGTAGCTGACGGGGGCGCAGTGTGGTGGTACAGGGGCGCACGATGGGCGCACTCCACCACTGCTGTGCCCCGATCGACGTAGCTCGATTCGGCAGAACCGCTTCCACCTGGCTAGGAGTTGCTGGAGCCTTTACGAAGCGCGAGCAGGGAGACTTGTGAAGGCCGGTTGATGTGCACTGAGCCAAAGGCGTCTGGTTGCTGTTGGGGCATCCAGTTGCGCACGGTCGACGCGGTCCCCGGGTGGGTGCGCTTTGCCTGGCAGGCAAAACCCTTGACGACGTGCTGGTTCTGGGCCGCATGCTGTACCTGATCTCCGGATTGCGAATCGGTAACGGGGGGTTCCCCGTGGCGGAGATTTGTTGAACTCTTGAGCTTCGCGAATGCGGGGGAACTGTGAAGATCGTTGTGTGTCTGGCGCGCGTTCAGGCGGAGCGCCTGGGTCGGTCGTTGACCTCCCGCTGACGCAAGAGGAGCCATGTACATCTGTGTGTCGGGGTGGGGTGACGCCGACCTGCCTCTGACGACAAACGTCGCCGAGGTCGGTCGAGCGGTTCCGGACCATGGGGTGGATCGACGGCGCTCGTATCGACCTGCGGTCGGAACACCCTGCATCAAGGGCGGCGAGTCCGCCCCCTGCGGCAATTTGGGCGTTCTGGCGCCCGCGTGTCAACCGCCACCTGAGCATCCCGCGGGAGCGGGATGTCGTTGGCTGGGCTTACCGTCCACGGCGGGTCGACAGTGTGTGATATCGCGCCCTGTCCCAACATCGGCAATCGATGTTCAGGAACCGCATAGGCGCAGGTCTGATATTGGCAAATTGTGGTATCGGGAGTGGGGGCGGCGCAGCCGTGATGAGGAAGAATGCCGATTGGGTGCCCGACGCGGGATTGGCCCGCGAGGTTGATGAACTCTTCGAGCGGGCGATCAACTCGTATCGCGCGAATTCGAACCTGATTACGGAGCACGCCAACCAAGAGGAGTCCATCCGGGTTGGCGGTTACTCGAACCGCACGCTTCTGGAACTGGTGCAGAACGCGGCTGACGCGATGTCGGGGGCTGACGAGCGCGAGGAGGGGGCGGGGCGGGTTGAGATCGTCCTCGACCTCGACCGTCAGACACTGTACTGCGCGAACGCTGGCCGTCCGTTCTCCCGAAGCGGCCTCACCACGCTCGCTCACGCGCATCTCAGTGGTAAGCGAGGCGACGAGATCGGGCGCTTCGGGCTCGGTTTCAAGTCGGTACTCGCGGTCACCGATACCCCGCAGGTATTCAGTCGATCGGTCGCCTTCGAATTCAACTCCTCAAAGGCAAAGACGGCGATCGCGACGATCGCCCCTGCGCCCAAGAGACTCCCGGTCCTGAGGACCCTGACCCGGATCAATGCAGAGGCCGAGTTTGTAAAGGACCCGATCCTGGCCGAGCTGGCGGAGTGGGCGGTGACGATCGTCAGACTGCCGAATGCGACTAGGCTGGAGAACCTCAAGAAGGAGATCGAGGAATTCCGCTCCGAGTTCCTCCTCTTTGTCAACTCGGTGCGTGAGATCCGACTCCGGGTCGTCGGAGCCGACGCGAACTTCGTGACGAGTCATGTGTCGCGTGACCTGGGCGATGGCAGGTTCCGGATCGAGCGTCCCGAGGGCGACCACGACGAGTGGTACGTCGAGAACCGAATGCATACACCCAGTCCCGAGGCTCGGATTGAGGTGGGTGAAGCGGTGTCACGTGACCGAATGAAGGTCACGGTTGCGATGCCGGCGCGCTTCGCTCAACTGAGAACGGGCGAGTTCTGGTCGTACTTCCCGCTCCAGGACAGGACATCGGCCTCCGCCCTCTTCAATGCCCCCTGGAGCGTCAACGACGACCGCACCACCCTGCTCGCGAACAGATACAACCGAGAGATCCTTGTGACTCTCTCCGAGATGTTCCTCCACGCTTTGCCGAAGATCTCTTCCGCCGATGATCCGGCAGCACACTTGGACTACATGCCGGCGCGTGGTCGTGAGGCACACTCCTTCGGCGACGAAATCCTCTGTGTCTATGTCCCGCAGCTCGGATGCGAGAAAGCGCTGATTCCCGACGCGACCGGTGCGCTACGCACACCACCGGAGCTTCGTCCCCTTGACTTCGGTGTCAACAGCGCATCTGAGCGCGATCACGAAGAGTGGATCAAGTCGCCCAACACCGATGATGACGTGCCACACTGGCGCTGCTATGCCAGCTCTCAGCGGGTGGCGCGACTGAGGACTATCTACTTGTGCAGCGTCTCTCCCGCCTTCTCCGACTCGCGGCCCAGGGACGAAAAGAAGGCGTTGGAGAGCATTCGCAACAAGAGGGGAATCTTGTCGTGGCTGCGTGAGTGGGCAGAGGGAACGGACATGGCCTCTGCTGGTAAGGCTCTCGATTTCGTCGTGCGCAATCCGAACGGCCTTGACTCTGCAAAGGTTGTACCGACGACCGATGGTATGCGGTCCATCAGAGACCGTGGACAGGTCTACCTCCATCGAGCGGACGGTATCGACGTAGAGGGGGCTTGCTTCGTCGAACCGAGCTTCCTTGCGATTCCAGGCGTGGAAAGGAAGCTCTCCGACAGAGGGTTCCGGGACTTGGACTCGCTCGCGAAGTTCGAGGCCAGGATGGCCATGCTGTCACCGGAGTCGGAGGATGACGAACTTCCGAAGTTCTGGAAGGCGGCGACTGAGGCGCCTATGGCGCAGGCACAGAAGGTCGTGGCTGGCAACAAGGCGGGTGCTCTCAGGGTTCCGACACGCGACGGTGGTTGGGCCTTGCCCACGTATGTGCTGGATATCGACGGCCTCGGCGACAGCGCACCCGATCGAGTCCTGGACGGGACGAGGTGCGTGCCCCAGCTCGCACACGCGGCAGGCGTCATTACCGAGCCGGTGGGTTCGTACTCGCTCGAGGACGAGGTCCACTTCGAGGACTACTGCCATTACGTGCTGGACGAGGTGAACCGGAGGCTTGGGCCCGGAGAGCGCCCCGTCGAGCAGGTCGAGTTCGACAGGGGAGACGGCCCCGGTCCTTTCTCGGCACTCCTGATGTTGCAGGAGGCGGGCGCGTCTGAACTTATACGCGAGCGGTGGACGGAAGGACTGATCAGGCTTGACCAGGAAGGCAGCTGGCTCTGCACGGACATCGACACGGGGCTCAGTCACCGGGTCCTGTCCCCCGTTCGCTGGGCGGCGGGTCGGGCCGGCCTGCTGAAGTCGACTCGCGGCTACCGGGCTCCCGATCGTGTCGTCTCTGCGTCGCTCGTTGAGTACGAGGCCCTGCTGCCTCTCTTCCGAGGACCGCGCCACGTCGAGGCCGCTCTGGCACTGCCCAAGGATCTGGGCGAGGTTCCTGCGGAGGTCCTGCGGGAAGCGCTCGAGGCGGAGGTCACCTCGCCGATCAGTAACGCGGCGCTGACGGGGTTCGTCCTCACCGCGAGTCGGTTTGCGTTCCCGGAGGGGCACCCGGTGTTCATCCCCGCCCGGGTGGGACGCACCATCGAGAGGAGGCGGCCCGACGCGGTGTACTTGGCGACGACGGAGGAGGAACGCGAGTTTCTCAGCCTCAGGCAGAAGCCGTACCTCAAGGTGGATGAGGACGAAGCGGAGCAGTTCGTCGAAGGGGTCGGATGCCGACGGTTCGAGGACAGCTTCTCCTTCTCGCTGCTCGTCGACGGCCAGCAGGTCGAGGAGCGCGTCATCGACCTGTACACCGGACTGCGTTCGACGTTCGTCGAGGACAAGGTCACGAACGCGACCGTGGCGAAGGCCGTCCAGATTACGAAGCGTGTGACCACTGAGGACGGGGTGGAGGACCAGTCGCTCGAGTGGCACCGCCAGGGACTGACTGTCGTGGTCCAGGCAGAACTCGACGAACATCGGGTCCTGCAGATCGTCAACGGGGCGTTCGACCTGCGCCTGTCGAACGCCGAGCTGAGCGACATCCTCCAGGCACGCGTCGACCGACAGCTGGAGACGCAACGGCAGGACGCCCGGGCCGCGTCCAGTGACGCGGAGCGGCTGGCGATCTTCATCGGTGACGACACGCTGAAGGAGAACCTGCCGACGGGACTCTGGCAGGCACTCGAGGGCCAAGGCCTGGTGGACGACTACACGTCCGTCGCGGAGCTCTTCCTGACCGTCTACGGCAGCGACTCGATCAAGCTCCTCGCGGAGGGGTTCAGCGCTGAAGGGTATACGGACGTTCCCATGACATGGGCTGGTGGAGCGTCGACCGTCGCCTGGCTCCGGAAGATGGGGTTCGGCGCCAAGTACGCCGGGCGTCGCACCCGGCACCAGGACGACGAGTTCGTCGTGCCCGGTGCCGTGAAGCTCAAGCCCCTGCACGACTTCCAGGAGAGGATCAGCGAGGAACTGCATGAGGTCCTGACGTCCCGGGGGGCCGATGGTCGCGCGCGCAAGGGCATGGTGGAGCTTCCGACTGGAGCCGGGAAGACCCGGGTGGCCACCGAAACAGTGCTGCGGTTGTTCGTCGACGGTGGCGTGAGCGGAACAGTGCTCTGGATCGCGCAGTCGGAGGAGCTCTGCGAGCAAGCGGTGCAGACGTTCAGCACCGTCTGGCGTTGGCTCGGGGACGAGCGTCCGTTGACGATCGGTCGGCTCTGGAACAACAACGTCGTCCACGAACCCGACACCGAGTTCAGCGTGGTCGTGGCTACTGACGCCAAGCTCGACCGGTTGGCCGACACTCCTGAGTACGAGTGGCTGAGCCGAGCCTCTGCGGTCTTCATTGACGAGGCACATCGGGCTGGCGGGTCGAAGATGTACACAAAGATCCTCAGATGGCTCGGAGTCGACGGTCGTAGTTGGGAACGGCCCCTGGTGGGCATTTCGGCGACGCCGTTCAAGGGGAGCGGAGATGTGACCGAGCCGACGAAGGAACTGGCGGCCCGCTTCGGTCACCACAAGTTGAGCGCCTTCGACGGCAACGCTTACCAGGAGCTGTCGAAGAGAGGTGTCCTCGCCCGTGTCCGGCACGAGGTGTTGGACGGCATGGAAGTCGCGCTAGAGCCGGACGAACTTGCGCAGGTGCAGTCCCTGCGCAGGCTCGAGCCCCATGTCCTTGACCGTATCGGCGGGGACCAGGCCCGCATGAGGATCCTGGTGGAGGACATTCTGAGCCGGGACCCGGAATGGCCGATCCTCGTGTTCACGCCGAACGTCCTGTCCGCCCAGGTACTTGCCGCGACCCTTCGTTACCGGCAGGTCGCGGCCGAGGCGGTCAGCGGTCAGACCGGACGGCAGGCACGCCGTGACGTCATCGAGAAGTTCAAGAAGGGAGAGGTCCGAGTTCTGGCCAACTGCGATCTGTTGATCCAGGGCTTCGACGCACCGGGTGTCCGAGCCCTGTACATCGCGAGACCGACGTTCAGTCCCAGCGCATACATCCAGATGGCCGGCCGCGGTCTGCGCGGCCCCGCGAATGGCGGCAAGCCGGAGTGCCTCATCGTGGACGTCGCCGACAACTTCGGTGCGGTCAACGACTTCCTCGGATACCGCGCTTACGAAGCCCTCTGGCGAAAGCAGGGATCATGATCCTCATACCGGACCTCGCCGATATCGAGACGACCACCACCAGCAACGCCGAACGGCGGGTGGCCCGACTGCTGCAAGCGATCGACGGTCCCCCCGACGCCGTCGCCTTCCACTCCGTGAAGCTGCGGAGCCACGCGGTCAAGCAGCAGGGGGAAGCGGACTTCGTCGTGCTCTGGAATGGCGTCGTCGTCATCGTCGAGGTCAAGGGCGGGGGTGTCAGGAAGTACGACGGCGTCTGGTACTCCATCGACCGCCACGGTGACTGGAAGAAGTTGCGCGAGTCTCCGATGGACCAGGCGCAGTCGGCGATGTACGCGCTGCGCGACATCCTCCAGGAGGAAGGCGTCGGATGGTTCGCGACCGAGGCCGTTGCCCTCACCCCCGACATAGACGCGCCTCCGGCTGCCGTCGAATGGAAGGGAAGCCACTGGTGGGCCAAGGAGCAGATGAGCATCGCTGCGCTGACGGAAGCCTTCGAAAAGGTTGCCGGCGAGGCGAGGACTGCCCCCTACGGAGTCAGAGTCGCCCGGTCCGAGACCCTCCGGGCGCGTCTCTTCGGCGAGTTCACGAGGATGCCCGTCATCGATGCACAGCGGGGCGCCGTGCTGGAGGAGCAGAATCGAGCGACCGAGGGCCAGGCCAGGGTCTTGGCCGCGCTCTCCCGGAACCCGAGGATGCTCGTCTTCGGCGGCGCGGGCACCGGGAAGTCCCTGGTGCTGGCGGAAGGCGCGAAGCAGGAGGTGGGCGAAGGGAAGTCGGTCCTCATCACCTTTCACTCGCCCGCCCTGGTCGACTTCTTCGGCCCGCGGATCGAGGGCAGAGACATCGATCTCCTTCCGTTCGCGGACCTGTCCGGTGACAAGCAGTACGACGTCGTCTTCGTCGACGAGGCACAGGACCTCATGAACGCCGAGGGCATGGACTCCCTGGACGCCGTGATCAGCGGAGGTCGCGAAGGCGGCCGGTGGAGGATGTTCCTCGATCCCAACAACCAGGCACGCGTCGACGGCGAGTTCGACCCGGACGTTTGCGAGCTGGTCCAGCAGGAGGCACTCCAGTACGACCTGGACCGGAACGTCCGCAACACCCGTGCGATCGTCCACGTCGTGCAGGAGTACCTCGGCGCCGATGTCGGGGACCCGGGCATCGTCCACGGCGACCGAGTGGAATGGCGGTGGTCCGACGGGACGGCTGGCGTCTCTGCGGCCGAGACCGTGGCTCGCGACCTCGTCGCGAACGGGGCCCGCCGCCAGGACATCTGGATCATCAGCGTCTCCTATGACGCCGAGCCGCGCAGGAGCGAGGCCGGGTTCCTAGTGACGAACCCCCGCTTTGCCAAGGGGTTGGAAGCAGAGCACGTCATCGTCTGCGACCTGCCCCGGGAATACGACGACCGGGGTCTCGCCGCGTTCTACGTGGCTGTCACAAGGGCGCGGGTCACGCTCCACGTGGTTGCGTCGAAGGACGACAAGAAGCGGCTCCAAGATCTTCTTCGAAAGCAGGTTGGCAAGTGAACCTCACAGCGGCCCAGGAGGAGGCCCTCCACCATCTCCGAGCCTCCTACGTGGGGCCTGAGGCGGGAGACGAGGAGGTCACGACGAACCTGCCTCACCGACAGTACGCCGTCGGCATGCTGTTCCCGGTCGAGGCCGAGGCACGCGGACCTCACGGCGGCGGGGGCACGGACGAAGAGGTCTCCGCCGACGTCCCCGAGGGTGATGTCGAGGAGAAAGGGGACGGGGTCCCTCTGGCCGAGGACTGGAAGCCCTCGTCCGTCGCGCTCTCCTTCGTCACCGACAGCGACTCCGTCGACGTCGACTTCTCGTGCGGTACGTACGCCGCTGTCGAGGGGGACGGGCCTCCCAGATGGCGGCGTACCCCGTTCTCTGTGGACGGCCTCGATCTCCGGCGGGGGAAGGGGCCCGAGCGCCTTTCCGCGGGCGGTGTCTCGGTCGAGATCGGGTCGCGTTGGCGCGACTTCCAGGGCGACTCGTTGGTCACCGTCCACGTACGAGTCCTGACCGAATCCACGGGTGACGACCGACTCGACATCCCCCGGACGCTGTTCCAGGTCCACCTGGCCGCCGCCCCCTCCGCCGGGGCGGAGATCCTGGAGTACGACACGACGCGCTCGATCGACACCGACCCGGAAGCCGCCGAGCTGCGCCTGCGATACCGCAACCGAAAGGTCTACGCGGTCGGGCACGGAATGGCCGCGGACTGGGAGTTCGCGGCGGACCGTTGTGCCAAGGTCTTCCTCGATCCCGTACCGGCCTTCGTGGTGCCCGCCGTCGAGACCACGGGGTTCGGCGAGGGGACGGCCGAGGCCAAGGCGTTGGAGCTGGGGCACCTTCAGCAGATCGACAAGGATCCCGAAGCGGTTCTGCGATCGTTGGACGCCTTCGTCGAGGCGTTCGCCGGCTGGGCCTCCCGACAGATGGAACGGGCGGAGGCGTTCGGCGACGACAGGACCGTGGCCGTCCGGATCGCCGGGCGTTCGCAGGACGCCGTCGGCAGGATGAGGGAAGGCATAGACCTCCTCCGGGCGTCGGGACGACAGGACCTTCGAACGGCCTTCTCGCTCGGCATGGCCGCCATGCGTCTTCAGATGCGGCAGGCGTCGATCAACCGTGGGCAGCCGGAGGAGCAGGTGCCGGAGCCCCGGTGGCGCCCTTTCCAGCTCGGCTTCCTGCTCGTGTCGCTGGCCTCCACCGTCGATCAGAGGCACAAGGATCGGGACCTCGTCGACCTCGTCTGGTTCCCGACCGGTGGCGGCAAGACCGAGGCGTACCTGGGTCTCGCCGCGATCGAGGTCTTCCGCCGACGGCTCGCCCACGGCACGGCCGGTGGGGGAACCGCCGTCATCACCCGCTACACCCTGCGGCTCCTGACCTCTCAGCAGTTCCAACGAGCTGCGGCGTTGGTCTGCGCGATGGAGATGCTGCGGGCCACGGACGACCGGGCGAAGGGCATGGCGCCGTTCTCGATCGGTCTATGGGTGGGCAACGAGGTCACCCCCGGCGCGCGTTCAGAGGCGCGTGAGGCACTCAAGCGACTTCAGAAGGCCGCGCGCCCGGAAGAGGCGAACGAGTTCCAGGTCGAGAGCTGCCCCTGGTGTCTGACGCCGGTGGTGCCGAAGCTCAGGAGCGACAAGCCGCAGGACTACGGCATGCGCTTGGTGGGCGCGGACGTCGTGCTCCACTGTGTCGACGAGTCGTGCGGGTTCGCCGACGAGCTTCCGCTCGCGGTCGTCGACGAGGTTTTGTACGAGGAACCGCCCACGATCCTCCTGGCCACCGTCGACAAGTTCGCACGTCTGCAGTTCAGACCGGAAGCGGGCCGGCTGCTCGGTCTGGGGACCGCCTTCGAGCAACCGTCCATGATCATCCAGGACGAGCTGCACCTGCTCTCGGGGCCGCTCGGGACCACCGTCGCAGTCTTCGACGCGGTGATCCAGCTCCTGTTGAGTCGGTCGGGCTCCAGTCCCAAGATCGTGGCTTCGACGGCCACCATCCGCGCGTCCGAGGAGCAGGTGGAGGGACTGTACGGGCGTGAGGTCGCTCTGTATCCGCCATCGGGACTCGACGACGACCGGACCTTCTTCTCCCGCCCGGTGGAGAGCGGGGAAGGACGTCTCTACGTCGGCCTGATGCCGCAGTCGGTCTCGCAGCCGTCGGCCGTCATCGCCGCCGTCACTCCCATGGTGGAGATGCCGGAGGCGCTCGCCGCCCGCGCCCCGTCCGCCGCGTCACGGGACGCGTACTGGACGCTGGTCATGTACCACAACAGTCTTCGTGAGCTCGGGCGTACTGGGACGCTGGTCGTCGATGACGTCAACGGTCGTCTGGAGCCCCGAGCCGAGAGGCTCGGCTTCCCGTTGCGGCCCGTCAGGGCGGGGAAGGTCCTGGAACTGACGAGCCGTCGCGGAGCCGAGGAGCTGCCGAACGATCTGCGCGCGCTCAGGGTCAGGGCCGACGAGTCGCCGGAGGCCGTCGACGTGGTCCTCTCGTCGAACATGCTCTCCGTGGGCATCGACATTCCGCGGCTCGCGCTGATGCTCATGGTGGGGCAGCCGAAGACCACGGCCGAGTACATCCAGGCCACGAGCCGTGTCGGACGTGGAGACACGAAGGGCGTCGTCGTCACGCTGTTTCGGTCGGGCAGGGCCCGTGATCGGTCGCACTTCGAGACCTTCCGTGGCTACCACGAAGCCCTCTACCGGAGCGTGGAGCCCACGAGCGTCACGCCATGGTCGTTGGCCTCGCGCGCGCGATCGCTCGCTGGCGCGCTCGTGGCGCTGCTGCGGCAGTCGTTCACCGCACTCGCTCCGAACGACGCGGCAGGTCGCTTCGACCTCGGGGACGACAGGATCCGCGAAGCGGTCGATCGACTCGTGGACCGGTTCCTCGGCTACGTGACGCGCGCCGACGATCTCGAAGCCCCGGAAACACGCTCCGCGGTATGGAGCCTCCTGAGGGACTGGGACCGACGGGCAGCGCAGGCACGCGAGTCGGACGAGCCTCTGTACTACCAGCGGACGACGAAAGACCAGGCAGCTTTGTTGAAGAAGTTCGGCCAGCCCGGGGAAGGGTGGCTCGTCGGAGACTCGATGAGGTCCGTGGAGCCCAACGTGGCGGTAGAGGTCCAGGAACCGCAGGAGGAGGTGCACCATGGAGAAGATCAGGCATGACCTGCGCCTCTCCGAGACGATCTCACCGTTCGGTGTCGGAGCGATCGTCGACGTGCGAGGCGAGTCGCTCATGGCGCCGGACACGTCCTGGTGGGACAAGAAGTTCGCCCACGAGATCAGCTGTGAGCGTCTGATGGCCCGCCTCGGTGCCGGTGTCCTGAGGCAACCGCCGGCGCATGCGGGTCGTGCCGCCAAGGAGACTCCCGCGCTGCCGTACTGGCGCTTTCCTGCTTGGCGGTTCTGCGAGCGCTGCGACAAGCTCTCGAAGCTGACCGGGAGGAAAAAGGGCAAGTGGAGCAACACCTGTGACTGCGGCGGCGCGCTCGTGCCGATGCGATATGTCGCGGTCTGCGAAAAGGGCAGCCATATCCAGGACGTCAACTGGTTCAAGTGGGCGCATCGTGGGCGTGCGGCGAACCTGAACGAAGCGGTCCGCGTCTGCCGTGACTACAAAGCGCTCAGGTTCCACAAGCTGGCCACCCGCGGCGAAGGCCTCGCGGCACTGGTGGTGAAGTGCTACGGATGCAAGAACGAGCGCAAGCTCGCGGAACTCGTGACGAAGAGGGCCCTGCACCAGAACGGGATCCGCTGTGAGGGACGACAGCCTTGGGAGCCGGAAGACTCCGTCAAGAAGCCTTGTCCGTACGAGTTGGTCGCCGTGCAGCGTGGTGCCACGGGCAACTACATCGCCGAGAGGATCTCGGCTCTCGACATACCGGAGGAACGTCCGCAGTCCGCGGAGGCGGCCGACAAGATCCGTGGCCACATGCTCTTCGGGAAAGTCGTGACCGACAACGGCGGACCCCAGTCGGAAGTGTTGGCGCAGTTGATTGCCGACGATCTCGGAGTGACGGCGGAAACCGTTCTCGGCGTCGCGGCGGGGGCGGAAAGCCCTGCGGGCGAGCTGCTGCTCGACCTGAAGGACGGCGAGTGGTCGGCGTTTCTGAAGAAACTCGACGAAGGGCGAGACCGCACGGGAAGCGACTTCGTCGTCGACGGACGAAACCTCGAAGGGCTCGTGGGACCGCAGAGCCTCCTCGGCAAGATCAGCGGCATCGGACAGGTACGCCGGGTACGGGAGGTCCGTGCCCTGCAGGGCTTCCGACGCCACGATGCGGAAGCGGCGCTGATCAACGTCGATCTGGGGTCGGACCGGTCGTATCGGCCCACCTACCCGGCGATCGAACTGTTCGGGGAAGGGATCTTCCTGCGGTTCGACGAGGAGAAGCTTGCCGCATGGGAGGCACAACCGGAGGTGCAGGCACGCGCTGGCATCCTCAAGACGCGAAGGGCCGACTCTCCCTGGGCCGGCCGCCTCGACGTGCCGGAACCCAGGTTTATCGTCCTGCACACGCTGGCACACCTGCTCATCCGGCGGCTGGCGTTCGCCAGCGGCTACGCGTCTGCCTCGCTGCAGGAAAGGATCTACGCGAACTCCGACCGCACGGACAAGACCGCCGGGATCCTGATCTACACCGCAGCAGGGGACGCCCAGGGGACTCTCGGCGGCCTCGTCAGGCTCGGGGATCCCAAGAAGCTGATCCCACTCCTGGTGGCAGCCCTGGACGACGCGGACTTCTGCTCCAACGATCCGGTCTGCATCGAAAGCGACCGTCAGGGAGCCTCACAGCTGAACCTCTCGGCCTGTCACGGTTGTTCCCTTGTGAGTGAGACCTCCTGTGAGACCGGAAACCGGCTGCTGGATCGACAGCTGGTCCTGGGCGGAAGCGACGTAAGAGGACTGCTGGACGACGTTCTGACGGACGTCCGACGGCCCAGGTGACGACCTTCAAAGCTCTGCGGCCCCGTAGCACATGCTTGGGGCCGCAGAGCGGCCATCCTCGGCCCCTGCCGTGCGGGGTCTGTAACCGTCGCTGCTTCCAGACTCCGAGGCGCTGATCAGCCTGCCCGCGGAAGACCCTATGGATTTCGCCGGTCGAAGGGTTCGGTTTACTGCGCTGCACTGCTGCAACAGTTCCGGAGGGCATTGGGCCTAGACCCTGTTTTTGCTGGTCAAAGAGCTTGAGGCGGTGCATCGGAGGGGGTGCTGTCCACGTATAGGTCGCACGAAGAGGTGGCTGTCGCCGGGGATTAGGCTCGCTGGCGTCTTTCATCATCCCCGTGACGGCCCCGGCTCCACCAGGTTATTCGCCTTGGACCGCAGCCCTTCGAACCTCGCCGAGACTGGGCCTCGTCAGCTCCCGTCGTAGGCAACCTGCACTCGTATGGTGCCCTTGGCAGTGTGCAGAAAGGCGTCGCCCTGTCCAGCCAGTGCCTCGGCTCCGGTTTCGTCCAGGATGATGCGGCTGTCGGTCGCGGTCTTGACCCGCAGGGCGAGTTGGGCGGGGAAGTTGGAGCGGATGGTCGTCGAGATAACGTCCGCGCTCGGGCGCTGCGTGGCGGCTATGACGTGGATGCCCGCAGCGCGGGCCTTCTGGGTGAGGCGCTTGAGCAGCACTTCGATTTTTTTCTTTTCCTCTGGATCGCTGGTGAGATCTGCGTACTCATCCAGGACGATGACGATCCACGGCTTTCGGAGTGCTTGGTCGACCTGGGCGTTGTACTCAACGAGCTTGCGCGTGCGGATTGATTTCATGTCTCTATAACGCACGGCCATCTCTTCGACGGTTTCCTCAAGAATCTCGATGGCGTCGGCGGCGTCCATCCCGATCATGCCGTCAAGGTGAGGGTCGTCCTCGAAGTCGACGAGTTCGGTGCCTTTCGGGTCGACAAGACGCAGCCGCAGGGCGCTCTTGTCGTACCGGACCAGGCCCTTGAGGATCGTGTCCAGAGCGACGGACTTTCCTGATCCGGTAGTACCTGCTACCAGCAAGTGTGGGGAGTCCGCAGAGGACAGGTCGATGGCGACCGGGTTGCCTTCGATGTCGCTGCCCAGCGGGGCGATGAGGCTCTCGGGGTCGGCCGGGCACCGCTGCCACAGTGCCTTGGCGTCGACCCCGTACTTCTCGTCGTCGATCTTGGGGATCTCGAAGAGCACGGAGCCGCGGTCGCTGCGGGTGCGGATGCTGAACCCGGAGGGCAGTGCCAGGGCCAGAAAGATCTCGTCGCGTCGGTTGGTTAGCTTGTCCACGGTGACCCCAGGGTCGGGGATGAACCGGAAGATGTAGAAGCCGGGCCCCTCCTGCCACTTGCCGTTCCCCGGAGCGGTAACTCCGACCTTGTGGCGATGGAAGACGTCGAGAACTTTGTTGTATCGGAGCCTCAGCTCCTCCTCGCCGAGCCCACCGCGGTGGCTATTCAGAGTGTCAGGATTGGCCTCTGCTGCGGTGTCACCGCCAACTACCTGGCTCGGTACGGTCGTTCGAGCAGTCGCTATGGCAACCTCGGCAGGTGCTGCCTGCTCTTCCTGGGTGAGGAGTTCGGAGGAACTGCCTGAGGTGGGTTTGATGACCGTGTAGGGGATCTTCGCGGGTTCACTTAGGTTCCAGGAGTCAACGAGGTGGTCGGCATCTGTTGGGTCCTGGTTGGCGCGCAGAGCGCCGATGAGGTTCAGCAGCTCGTGTTTGTTCAGCCTCACCAGGGTGTGCCTGCCGAAGGTGTTGACCGCCGGGGCCGGCTGGTCGTCCTCGGCCGAGATGGCCACGGCAACGCCGGAGACTTGACCGAGTTGAACATCCTCGGAGCGCAGGGCGTCTAGGACCTTCGCTTCGACCTGACGATGGTCGTCCTTGCCGATTGTGGTGCGCGCTGGAAGTTCTGCGGCTCGTAGGGCGTTTCCGCTTGTCTGAGCGATCGCGGCGGCCAGCTCGTCCAGCCAGAAGGGACGGTCGTGGCGAGCCTCGCCGTCCGAGCGGAACGCATCCTTGCACAGGTCGGTGGTTCGGTTGAGCTGCTCTTCCGCCGAGCCGACGTCGAAGGTCTGGCGGAACTTGGACTCGGCCACCAGGACATCCAGGCGAACGATGCCGTCGTTCTGGACCGTCAGTATGAATCGGCCCAGATCGGCACGGGTTTTGTGTCCGCGACCGAACCACCGGTGGTGCTCGTCGAAGCTGATCCAGGTGATGAGGCTCGTGCCCTGCTGAGGGATGGGAAACTGCTGGTCGATGACAAACCGCGTGGCCACAAGGCCGACGACTTCGTTGACCGTGGTGCCGATGCCGAGGGAGCGCAGCACGGCGCCAGGAGCCACGTTGCGGCCGACCTCGTAGATTCGCTTGGCGGTGCCTTCGGAGTCCTGCGGGGTGACGACGCCGATTTGCTCCAGGCGGCGTCGTAGTCGCTGGACGACGAACTGCTTGCCGGTCTGTGAGCTGACGATGAGGGTGTACGACTCGTTCTTGCCGACACTCGGCTTGACGAGGATGACGTCTGGGCGGTTGCGCAGGGCATCGATCTGCTCACGGCCAATGAAGCTGTCAAGGGTGACGACCCAGTGGGCCACGCTGTGCAGTTCGGCGAACAGATCCTGGTGCTGGTCGAATTGCACCTGCATCTCGAAATAGTCGATGCCGTCGACACTCTCCCGGGAGACCGGGGAACGGCGGTCGTAGCGCACGCATAGGGTGGACCAGGACTCAAGAGTCTCGTCGGCGGTTTCGGGCAACAGCGCTCTCACGACGTTCTCGCTGGTCTGAGCCAGGTTGTGTGAGGCCGGGTGCTTCCAGGGGTTGAAGGAGCCCGACAAGGATTCCTTCTTGGTGCTCTCCTTGATACTGGTCTGGGTGCCGAACAGTGCCGGAGCCAAGGCGAGGTCGATGGTGCCTTCCAGCCCCGACAGGTCTGTTGTCTGGTCGGGCTCCCATGCCTGCAGGATGAGTTGAACGTCGGGCAGGAAACTGTCCTCGGACATCTCCGCGCCGGAGAACTGCAGGTCGAAACCCTGGATGATCTCGTGATGGGTGGCCTGGGGAGCCAGGACCACCAGATCGACCTTCAGACGGGGATTCTTGGCCCGTACCTGCTTGGCCACACGCACGGGCAGGACAGGGTCGCCGTTGCGGTCCAAAAGCAGTACGCGTAGGCCGTCAAGCTTGTGAGGGTAAGTCGTCAGGTAGTCGGTGATGACGCGGACCATCTCGTCGATCGCGGCCTCGTCGACGCTGGAGAGCCATTCCTTGGACTCGTTGCCGCCGCGGCGGACCGGTGCGTACTCCTCGTGGCCGGCCGATTCCCGCATCGGGATGGCGATCGTGCCACGCGGCCCGACGAGGACCGCCGGCGTTCCGTGTGGGGAGATGCGGTCGATGGCGTCGAAGAAGAGGTCCTCGTTCTCCTGGTTGAGGCTCAGGCCTCCCTCATTGTTGAGGGCAATCTCAATGCTGTCGGAGGTCTCTGTGTAGTTCCTTGCCAGCCATCGCAGCTTCAACGGGTGGGTGGCCAGCATCATCATGCGGTGATTGGCCAGCTCGACGATGTCGGCCAGCACGACTGCCTCAAGGTCTGCATCCGGAGCGTTGTCGGGAACCAGGGTGGTGCGGGCTTCGCGGAGGATGTCTTCCCACTCGCGTACGTATTCGCCGATGTTCGTGGCATCGAGCCCTTCGGAGAATCGCTCGAAGTGCTTCCGCTTGAGGCGGTCCAGTCGGCCGGCGAAATGAGTTTCAGGGGCAGGCACCGGTTCGTCGGTCTGCCACTGCCGGGGGTCGTTGAACTTCTCGAGGAAGGTGTCGAAGGTCAGATTGCTGCCGTGGCCAGGGGAGGGTTGCCAGCTGTCGATGAGGGCTGCCAGGGCTATCTGTCCGGGGATGCCCATGGGGTCCCAGCGAAAGCGTCGCTGGGCGGCCCCGTCCATTTCGACCAGGAAGCGCAGCGGGGCCCACTCGATATTTAGATCGAACGGTTCTTGGGTTTCTTGGTTCTCCGGCAGGGACGGCTTGGTCACGTCCAGCAGGCAGCCTTGGACCTCCAGAGTCAGGCGGAGACTGGTCGATTCCTGGATGTCACGCAGGGTACGTGCGTACAGGAAGGCGAACAACCAGCGGCTCCACCGCCCGGCTTCCTGGTTTCCTTCAAGTCGGACGACGACGGAGCCTTCTTCTTCGTCGGAGAAGTAGGTCAACTCGCGCAGCAGGGCACGCAGTGGGTCCTGGACGAACTGAGAGTCTGGGAAGGCGAGCTTCTCAACTTTGCGGCGTGAACGCTTGGACAGCAGGTCGGCCAGCGGTTCAGCGCCGCTGGCGGGTACCTCGTCAAGGAAGCGCTGGGCGGATTCCTGGTCTCCGCGGTCAAGCGCTTCTTCGATCATCATCGCGTCGAAGTCATCGACTCGGTCCGCGGCGGTCCTCTCGATCTCCTGCTTGACCTGCTGGCCAAGGCCAATCTTCTTGGACTTTTGCTCGAAGACCTCGAGCCAAAGGGTCAGGTCCTGCCCGCTGCGCAGTTGACGACGATCCTGCAGGGCAGGCCCACGGTCGTCGAGATTGAGTACGAGGTCGCGCATGCGCGTTTTGACAGTCTCTGAGTCCGCACCGATGTGTTCTAGGGATTCCTCGCTGAACTCAGCCGTGGCAATGCGGTCTATTAGGTCGTCCGCGGTGATTTCCTTGCCAGTGGGCTGCTTGAAGGCGCTGACGCATACGTTTTTCTTGATCCGGGCGGGCAGTGCGGCAGGCTTGGCAAAGAGGCTCCGGTCCGGGAAGAGGCCAAGAGCGGGCAGGGCTGCAGAAATCTCGGTACAGACGGCGTCAGGTGTGTGGACCCGAGTTGCTACGACCCTCTGCGCCGTCTCGACGAGGAAGGCGGCCCAGCGGTGCAAGGACAGGGGATCTTCATCGGTGACGGCACGCCAGATCTCCGGCAGAGAGTCGGCCATCATGGCCGGAACTGTGCCGCTGCCACCCGCCTCCCGCCACACATCTGCCATGAACCTGTCGAATCCACGCTCGCTGGAGGTGTCATGGTGGTCGCCCAGGATCGGGGCGTCGTCAAGAGCGTTCATGGCCGCCAGGCCCTCTGCGTCCGGAGACTGCCCCCACTCGAACAGCAGCACCGCGGTGCCCTGCCCGGAATTTCGCCACTTGGTCAGCTGGTCTCCCCGATTCAGCAGGAACTCATCGGGTACGCCAGCGATCTGTTCGGACGTGCCTACCTTGACTACAACCTGAGGTTCCGGCGACTCGGACAGCTTCTGGGCCGTGCGACGGAGGGCCTCGGCCACGGTCGGCTGATCGAACCCACTGATACGCAGACCGACACGGGCCCCGCTGGTCTCAGTGACCTTGCGCAGTGCTTCATCGGCGATGAACCGGCCGAGCGCTCGGATGCTGCTGTCGGTCAACGGGGCTCCCCTCGTACCATGCTGGTTGCGTCTGAATACTGAGTGAGCAGACCGATAGCGGCCAGCTTCTCCCGGAAGGCCTTGCCGTTGTGTTCAAAGACCGACGAGTCGACCTCATGGGCCAACGGGCTCACAGCCGCGACCGTTTTCTCCGCCACTAGACCGTAGTTTTTGTACAGCAGCGCACAGAACTGGTCGAACTCCATCTCCGTGCCCTGCCGGATGGTGGCAGACACCAGGGCCTCAAGCATCGGCGGCTTCATGGTGAAGTGTCGGCGCCCGGCCGTCGCGTTCAGGGCTCCCACAGCGGCGAGGGTCTCACTGAAGAACGCTCGAGGCGATGCGAACGCGTTGCCGGTCTCCTTGGTGAATCGCTCGTAGCGGCCCTTCTTAGCCTCGTCGCCTTCGGCTTCGTTGATCATTTCTCGGGCCTGGGCGTTGATCGCGTTGGCGATGTCGTTGCGGAAGCTGGTGAGGTTCTTCTGCGACCCGCTGCGCAGCGGGGTTGCCTCGTTGCCGAAGTCCAGGAGGATTGACTCGCCATCGGTAAGGCCCAGCTTCCTGCGTGCGAGGCGAAGCTGGTGGCGGGCCAAGCAATAGGGGACCCAGTGCATGAGGCTCTCGGTGCGCTTGGCCCTGGGCGTCGTAGTCCGGGCGACGATGTTACGAGCCCCAATCCGCAGCAGGACAGGCCACGGGCTGAGGTCCTCGTAAAGAGCAATGTCTCTTTCTGAATCGTCTTCGTAGGGCTCTTCGTCGTAGTCGAAGTCGTGGGCGCTGAGTGCCTTGGCGAGGTTGCCAAGCGGGGTGCCGCTGTCCCGGACGAGGTCATCAAGGCCCTGTCGGGTCGCTGCCTTGCGGTCAGGATCAGAGTCGCTACGCAGGACCTTGTAGGCCCAGCCCCCAGGGCCGCGGAACAGATAGCGCTCGATGCTCGGAGCCTTCGCCTTGGCCTTGGCCGCGAGCTTCCTGGCCTGCTCCTTCTTCTTGGGGGTGGCGCCGCGCTGGACGATTGGTCGGTCGACTGCGTCGTAGTGGATGAGTTCACCGACGAACGGATAGATGTGCGCCCCGAACCAGCTGGGCTGACTGCGGCGCCCCGGGATTTCGACCAACAGGGACGAGAACAGGGCGTGGAGCGTCTCCAACGTCTCGGGAGAGTCCAGCTCGACCGCTTTGCTGAGTTCTTCGTCGCCTTCAGCGATGGGGGCCTTGGTTGCGATCCTCCGAGCCAGGTCGTGTGAGGTCCTTTTGTAGGCGACCCGGTCTCCGGCGTCCAGGAGTCCCGCGTGCTTCTCTGGGTCTTCCTGATGTGCCAGGTAGACGCCGCGGGCGATCGCGAGCATCTCCAGCGGGACGTAGAAGCCTCGGCCCTGCTGTTCAAGATTTACCCCGAAGAGACGGCGGATGACTTCTGACTTGGAACGATCAGCCATTAGGCCCGCACCGACCTGATCTTGTCGCCGACGTCGATCATGAGCTTTCTCATGACGTTGCCCACAAGTACCTGGATCTCGTCATCCTTGTTCAATGAGTCAGCCAGGTCTGCCAGAGACCCGCTCAGTCCGCGGATCTCGGCCTCGTGCTGGACCTCGCTACGCAGCCCTGCGGCCCACCGGGTCAGCAACTCGAAGCGCAGAAGATCCACTTCGACCGAAACTGCGCCCTGGCCAGGAGCGACGGCCGGGATCCGGATGAAGATGGAGCGGTTGAGCCACTCGACAGCATTCCGCATCCCCGGGATGTCCCCCGTTCGGCCTTCCTTCTGCCACTGGGTGACCTGGTCGACCACCTCGACGTTCTTGCTGGACACCCGTCGGGAGATCACGGCTGCGCGGGCGCGTTGGGCAAAGAAGGCGGGGTCGAGCACGAGGAAGTCAGGGTTGCTCCCGGCTCGGTGGATACCCTGGACGGCTTCCAAACCCTTGAGGAAACGGTCGCGCACCGTGGTGTCCGCCAGATCCCCCCTCTCGTTCTGGACAGTGACGAAGTCGTCGCCGGCCTGCAAGCCCATGCGGGCAAACCGGTCCTTGCTGTCGATGCTGTTGAAGAAGTCAGCACGTCGCAGGAACGTGTACAAGCCCCGCAGCTGTTCGGCCTGCTTCTGCGCGTCTCGGGTCGTCCGGGCCTTCTGTAGGTAGCTTTTGGGATCCCCGGGAGGAAACCGGCCGACTGTGTCCGGATCGAGACGGTCGTCAACCTGGCGACGAGAGACCTTGCCCGGGTCCAACTTGCGCAGCGTGAGGAATGCAGGAACACGACGACGCTGTTGCTGGGTCAACTGGTCACCGAAGAGCGCCTGATGGTACAGGTGGGGAGCTTGCCACAACCTGTTCGAGTGCGACCGCTGGTACTTGGCGTGGACGTTCTCACAGGACAGCCCACCAGTGATCATGTAGCTGGTCACCGAGAGCGCCTGACGAGTCGTGACGACGGCTCCGGCGCGCTCGGCGGCAGCAAACAGCTCTCGGATCGCTGCCCGGCGCTGAGGCCCGTGAGTGGCATCGTTCAACTCGTTGCGGTTGGCCAGAATCGGGCAGACCTCACGCGCATCACACGTCTCGCAGGGCTTCCATCGCGACCATTGCGGGGTCGTCCACTGCCTCAGAACCCAAGGGACGAACCCACCAGTGCGACTGTCGGCCGCTACGGACTGGTAGTTGAGGTTGATGACAGTGACTGCGCCATCGGGGTCGCTGACCTGCCCACGAGCAATGCCATCCGTGAGGGTCTTCCCCAAAATCTTGGCGCGCCCGGTGCCGCCGCTGTCGAGATTGTCGTCTTCGGCAACGCACTTACGCAGCTGGCCCTCGTTTGCACAGATGATCGCGACCCCCTCGTCCGGGGGGTCAAGCAGCTCCACGAGCTTGTGGGCGCCCGCCTGAAGGCTTAGCTCGCTGAGGTCCCTGAGGATGTACAGCGGGCGCCCGCTACGCGTCAGGGCAACGGGGCGGCCGGCGTCTCCGTCTTTGAGCAACTCGTTGAAAACTGTCCTTCGGACATCTGATGGGATTGTTTCGCCACCCATCCTCAGCTCGGCCAGAAGGTTCGCGCACAGGCTCGTCTTGCCGTGCCCGGCGTCCCCGGTGAGGACGATGGTCTTCGTGGTTGGTTGCTCAATGGCGGTCACCAGGTACTCCAGCGTCGCCACGGGGTACGGTGACTGCGTCCGGTCCGCCTGGTCCGCCTGCTCGTAGATCATCTCCGAGGCGTCGACATCAAACGGCTGGTAGCGACGTATTCGTTGGACGTGTTTGTTGACCTCTAGCGGCATGCTGCTGTCCTTCGTCGACCGAGCCGTGAGCGCTGCAAAAGTCTAACTGTCACCGCTCCTGACGATAGATCAAATGCCGTTTTAGGGCGCTGATGTGCGCCTGTCTCGTCAGCGCCTGACCGTGCCGGGGATCTTGGTCATCGTGCTTGGTGCTGAGGCGCGCGTTGCTACTGCGATCGCGTTTAGGACGTACGGGACGTAGGCCTCGTCGAGCCGCGGTAGCAGCGGCGGCGCACCTGATGGCCGTTGACGAGCTCGCTCAGGGCGCCCCTGATGCCGGAAGGTGAGGCGTGGAACCGTCTTGGTCGGCACGTCAGGCGACGCTGAGGTATCGGTCTACTCCGCGCGCTCATCCTTGATCGAGTACCATGACCGTTCGTTCCGCCGGTTCTAGAGGTAGTGCCAGATGGGGGTCACACGTGGGTGAGCGGTACCCCTTGCGCGCCAAGCGGCGACCGAAGTTTGAGGGAGGGGTCGGCTCCCTGCGAGTCGTGGACCTCTTCGCCGGCTGCGGTGGCCTCACTCTCGGTATCGCCCAGGCAGCCCACAAGCATGACGTCTCGCTCGATGTTCGCCTCGCAGTTGACTTCGAGGCAGCCCCTACCAAGGTTTTCAAGGTCAACTTTCCTGAGGCCAACGTCCAACAGGGAACCGTCGAGTCCTATTTTGACGGTGACCTTGGCGCCTCGTTGACCGCTCAAGAGGCCGAGACTCGCTCGATGGTGGGTGAGGTGGAGCTCCTGATCGGCGGGCCGCCATGCCAGGGGCACAGTAACCTCAATAACCATACCCGCCGCGATGATCCCAAGAACCGCCTGTACTTGCGTATGGCTCGCGCTGCAGAGGTTTTGCGCCCCAGTGTAGTCGTCATCGAAAACGTGCTGGCCGTTGTCAATGACAAGCAGCAGGTGGTCTCACGCGCCATCGTTCACCTCAAGAAGCTTGGATACGAAGTCGCCACCAGTCGTATCGACCTACTCAAGCTCGGCGTGGCCCAGACACGCAAGCGCCACATACTGCTGGCCGTCCGCGAAGACGCGCTGCCTTTCGGTTTCTCGGCTGCTGACCTGCTGCAGATCGAAGACCGCAATGCCACACCCCATGACCTGCGTTGGGCGATCGGCGACCTGCTCGACGTGCGACCGAAGTCATTCTTCGATGAAGCTGCCATACCCAACGCGGATAACCAGCGGCGTATGGAGTATCTCTTCAGGAACGACGAGCACAATCTGCCGAACGAAGAGCGCCCCGAGTGTCACCAGGGCAAGCACAACTACACCTCAATGTATGGCCGCCTGTGGTGGAACCGTCCGTCTCAGACCATTACCAGCGGCTTCGCAACGATGGGGCGCGGACGGTTTGTCCATCCTGGTGTCCCCCGATGTCTGACAGCCCACGAGGCCGCGCGTATCCAAGGCTTCCCGGACTATTTCAAGTTCGTCGACGAGAGGGCCAAGCCTCGCTACGAGCTGACTCGCACCGAGGTTCAGGTCATCATCGGCAATGCCGTCCCCCCACCCCTGACCGAGGCGCTGACCTCCATGCTCTTCGATGCTGAAGTTCTGCAGGTGAAGGACGACGTTTCCCGGCAGCTCGAGGACGACTTCGCTGCCTCTGCTGTTGACCTCGCCTGCTGAGCCTGCAGCGGGCTGACTCCATCCGAGGGCATTTTGGAGTAGGCGAACTGCCCGCTAGTGGCCTAGCACTTCCCTCACTGGGTTGGTGCGGCCTTTTCCGTTGCGCCTCGGTGATTGTCCCTTGGCTGCTCCTTGTGTTGCGGCCACCGATTAACGGTCGCGCCATGGGTTCGACGGAGTTTCAGTGGCCGAGTCGAGCGTTGGCCGACAGGGGCGGCGGTGGCGTCGGCCGGAGAGGTGGACCCCCGCTTTGGGGGCACGGGAGTACAGCAGGTGGCCTCCGGCTTCGTCGGCCGAGCTAGCAGTCGTGTATGCATCCGCTGGCCACCCCTATTGATCGCTGCTGACCCCTGCTTCTGGCACTGGCTATGGCACGGCGATCTCTCTGTACCGAAGCAACCTGGGTGGGACGGCCGGAACCTGCTCCGTTCCCCGTCTGAAACCTCAGCCGCCGACAGTCAGCCACGATGGCGGCTGAGCCGATCGACCACGCACGCGTATGCCTCGCTGCACCCCCACCCCCTCAGCCACGCTGCTGGCTCCTTCAACCAGAGCAAGCCACAAGGACTTTCAGCTCGGACACAACAGATCGGCACTCGTCCACATCACGAGACGTTCCTCACAGGAGGGTGACGGGTATACGCGCGAAGATTGGCACTCCGTGACAAGGAGAAGCGCTTATGGATCTTCGATTTCCGGGAATGAAGGATTCCGTGCAAATCCAGGACACTCAGTGCCATTTATTCTTGAAGTGCCTTCTGCGGCTGTGCCGTAACCTAGCTGACAGTCATTCAGCTTCGAGTAAGCAGCACTTCGATCCCAGGAACGGACATGACCTCCTACGGTTACCGCCTTTTCACCTTCCAGGTATTCCGAGGTTTCAAGCGAACGCCTCTGGACCTCGCCGACTGCAAGGGGCAGCCGTACCAGGAGATAGCAGAGTCTCTTCTGAAGATCCTTTCTGTTGGTACAGCGGTAGGCGACCCCACGGATGATGGTCAAGCCGAGGTGGAGGATGAAGGCGCGTTCGGCAAGCTGGCTCTGCGCGTCGAGGATGTGCGGACCGTTGACAACACCATCCGGGCAACAGTATGGGCAGGCAAATTTGGCAGCCACGTGATGGCTATTGGAGACGCCTCGGGAAGCGACACCGACATTAAGGATAAAGCTGCAAGCAATCTCTTTCGCGTGATTCTCACCTTTCCCGAGGAAGGTGACATCGGAATTCTTGCAGTCGAGTCGATTGGTCGATCTTGCCCTGTGGCACCGCTCATCAGATGGATGACTAAGAAATCCCGCGATGAGGCAACTCAGGGAAACAATGAAGGCGTCTGGTGGCGACTCTCTGCATCCCCCCTGGCCGATGAAGACCGTCTTGCCGAGATGATTCGTGAAGGACAGGCTCAGACCCTCGTGCTGGTGCGGCATGCTATTACTGCGGGCAGGACCCGCACCGTGAAGGATGTGGAAATAACTGCATCCCTGGCCATCTCGGGCCGAATGGAAAAGACCGTACAGGTTGTGCAGGGTTGGTATCGGCGAAATAAGCGAACAGAAGGGATTGGAGAAGCCGGAATTACCAACGAGCAGGGCGCTAGGCAGTTGGCGGCAATCGTCGGTCCACAGATCGCGGACATGGACCTTGACGATGGCTGGGTGCAGATCGAGGACCCCGACGGCCAGGTCAAGCGTGTGAAGCCCACGCAGATGACCGACGTTTTCACGTACCGCCTGTCCGAGGACCACCAGCCTGTCACACCTAGGTTCTATGCTGCGGTGAGAGAGACGGCATTGGAGATCCAGCCTGCGGCGAAAGTAGGCATCGACTGGCCCGTCTCCTAATCGAGGGGGAGGCGTGAGTTGTTTAGTCGGTTCAACTTTATCCCAGTCCTGCGTGGCCACTGGAAGGGTTTGACAGACGGCAGATATGCGCCCCCTAGACCCGACGTATTGGCGCGCTCGGCACTCCTTATCCCAATAGCGGTCTTCCTCCTTATGTGGCTGAAGAAAGGGCATCTTTCTACACCTGGAGCGCTGCTGACTGGCGTAGCTCTGTTGGCGGGTGGAATGTTGAGTGCATTTACTCACCTATCTGCTCTCCGGCTTAAAGTTAAAGAGTGGGTGGGTGTTTCCGAAGTCAGTCGCTATGAAGTAGAAAAAGGTATGCTCGACGAGACGGCCGCACATCTCCTTACAGGTTCCCTCTTGTGTGCGTTTGACGTAGCCTCGCTGGTCATCGGGATGAACGTGAGTGTAACCAAAGAGGGTCACCTTTACGGATTCTGGGCGGCCCTTTCTGCGGCGATTAGCTCCTACGTCCTAGTGATCTTCGTTTTTATTGTCCCGCGCCTCTACTCGGCGTACGTTGAGATCAATGACGTGAGCCCCAACCTTAATGGGTTTGTAGGCCTAAAGAGAAAAAGGCGACAGCCGCCTGGAAGGTAAGGGTGCTGTGCGATCATTGAAATGGCTTGGAGCTCCTTTGGTGTGATTGATCGAGGCTCACACCAAAGTGGCTCCGCGAATCCGTGTCGTCGACTGTTCCGGTCGCGCCCTACCTCTTTTCGGGCATCAATTGGCTGATTGCTGTGCGCGGCACGGGCGCCGGCCGGGCTGGAGCGGGGCGGAGACAGGAGCGCAGGCCCGGCCGGGGGCCGTGCCGCGCGCGGTGAGCGGAGCGAGCCGCCTTGAACCAGTAAAGAAGGTTGTTACTCAGGCTTCGGCTGGATGCGCCATAGTGGGGCTTCGTACTGGTCAGGACGGCTGTTGAGCAGTAGCGCTCTGAGGTCCTGGCGCTGCTTGCCGTTGAGGCCGAGGGCTTCGGTGATCCGACGGAATGTCGTGTGGGTGATGCCGCGGTCGCGGGCCTGGGCCTCGAACTGGTCGAGCTGGCGCAGCGTGGCTTCCGGGTCGAGCTTCTGTTCCGGCTGGCTGCCGAGCCAACTGGCCTTGTTGCGCTCGTAGTCGATCTCTGAGTACCCGCAGACCTCGCGGCTATATTGCTCCGCCTCGGTAAGGGTCTCCGTTGCGAGGATGGCGCGCGCGAGCTCATTGCGGTTGAGAGCGTCGTCCAGGTCGGCTTCGTGGACGGTGGGGCCTTCGTCGGTGAGGGGGACCGGGAGGCCGGCGTCTCTGACTTCGCAGAGGCCGCGTACTCCGCGGGCTGTGGCTGCCAACATCGCCGTTGCCTCGGACGGGTGCCACTCAAGAACTGAGCTGATCGGTTCGACGTGTTCGGCCGTGAGCGTCAGCGTCGGCGGGCCCATTCGGTCGGCCAGGATCTCGGCTGGGAGCTCTCCGTCCAGGCCGGGACCGGCGACCAGGAGTCGCACGGGCGCGTTGACTTGGCAGCATGCGGCCAGCGTGAGGGCGTCGCCCAGCGGGCTACGGAGGGTGGCTTCGTCGCCCTTGGCGAGGATGTCGCCGCCTACATCCAGGAGATCTATGGACTCGGGGGCTAGCTGCTCGATGAGTTCTTCTAGCTGGCGTGTGATGCCCTCGGCGCCGTGCGTGGGGTCGATCAGGGCGAAGGTGTGGGGGAGTTCGGCTGCCAGGCGCGGGAGTGTCGAACCGGCGGGGGCGATGGGCTTCGCGTCGGCCGGGACCGTCCAGACGCTTTGCGTGAGAGGACGTAGACCCGTGAAGTTCGTCGGCTCTCGGGGTCCCGGTACCGGGTCGATCAGGAGGCGGTCCCACGCGTACGTGAGGATCACCGCTGGACTGCCGTCACCCCCGTAGAGGGCTGCGTCGAGCATTGCGGCGGCGACTGCGTCGCCCCCTCCTCCGGCTGCCACGATCAAGCGGGTCACCCTCGCAGCGTACGGGTTCCCCTGCTGGCCACTCACCCTATAGTGGCTACTGGTCATAGCCACTTAGGGAGGGGCTCCGATGCCGCAGATCGAAGAGACCCAGCCCAAGTACCTCCAGATCGCACACCACATTCGCGATCAGATTCTGCGAGGCGACTTGCGGCCTGGCGACGAGGTTCCTTCGGAACGTCAACTGGCCGCCGACTGGAGCGTTTCACGCCCGACGGCGGCGCGGTCGCTGGAGGCTCTGAGTCACCAAGGTCTGGTCGAGAAGCGTCAGGGTTCGGGCACTTACGTGCGGGGCCTCGCGGTGAATCGGCGTGCGCGAGAGCTCTACGGCCGCGCCAAGCAGACCGGCAAGATCTACACGCCGGGTGAGTACGCGGTCATCACGTCCGCCGGCTGGCTGAAGGCCCCCAACTACGTGACTGAGGCGTTGAGCCTGGCGAAGGGAACCCAAGCCGTTCACCGTCGACGCGTCACCAAGAACGAGTCGGGCCCCATCACCATCTCCACCTCGTGGTTCGGTGCCGATGTCGGCGATCGGGCGCCCAAGCTCTGTGATCCTGACCGGATCCAGGAGGGGACGCTCATGTACGTCGAGAGCGTCACGGGTCGGCAGGGAAGCTATGCCGAAGACCGGATGTGTGCCCGGCTGGCGACCGAGGACGAGGCTGCTGACCTTGAACTTGAACCCGGGGCGGCTGTTCTGATCGTCCATCACGTGGTCTACGACCTGCAGGATCGACCTCTTGAGTTCGCTGAGGCCACGTACCCGCCTGGGCGTTGGGCGTTCGAGCAGGGCTACCCGATCAGCTAGAAAATCGGCCTTCTCTCCGAGAATCGCTTGTGGCTCCGAGTGGCTAATGCCACTATCCAGTAAGTGGCTAAGGCCACTTGACCGGAAGGGGGCACGGACGTGAGCCAGGAGTGCGGGGAGTTACGGCACGTCTCGCGGGAAGCGGTCTGCCGTGGATGCCGGGGGCGAGGGTGGAAGCACGTCGGCTCCCGCTCCGCCCTGGCACTCTCCGCCACTGATGCTCGCGTCCGTGCTACGTCCAAGCGGCGCTGTCTCGACTGTGACGGCACCGGTAAGGAGTAGTGGTGCTCATGACGGATGCGCGTGAAGAGTCCGGAGCCGCGGTTGTCGGACCAACGCCGATCGGGGGTATGACCCTCTATCCCGTGCCCGAGTCCGTGGCTCGGGCCAGGCGATGGTTCCGGAAGTTCACCGCCCCGTACAACCTGGCCTGTCCGATCGACGACTGCGTACTGATGCTCTCCGAGCTGGTGACGAACGCGATCCTCTATGGCGAAGCCGAAGAACCCTGGCGGGTCCGGGTCGAGTGGTCGCGCCTAGGGGAGTCCCTGCGGGTAGATGTCCACAACCCGGGCTTCCCGGCGGACGTTCGGCTCCGCAGCCCCCGAGCCAACGATGCGCACGGCCGCGGGCTCTGCCTGGTGAACGCGCTGGCGGACTCCTGGGCCGCCGGCCCCAGCCGCTTCGGCGGGACCGTCGTGTGGTTCCAGATCGACGAAGCCTGGAAGCCGTGAAGTCGATCCCCGCCTTCGGCGCCTGCGTGTCTTCGGGTGTTCAGTACCCGCTCGCGTGAGTAGGCTGGTTGACAGGTTGACTTGGCGGATTCTCACTAGGCGGGGCTATGGCGTACGAGGTGGCTGCACCCAAGTATGTGCGGCTGGCGCAGACGCTCCAGGGGCGTATCGAGGACGGTACGTACCCGCCCGGGAGCCGGGTCCCGAGTGAAAATCAGCTGGTCCAAGCCTTCGGAATGTCCCGGCCCACGGTCGTCCGCGCGCTGGAGCTGCTGAAGCGGGACGGCTGGCTGGAGTCCCGGCAGGGATTCGGAACCATCGTCCGCGGGCGGCCGGAAGCGGCTGAGCAGAAGGTCCGGCGTGGCCGGGAGGTGCTCGACCGTCAGGAGGATCAGGCTCCGGGGCGCCTCGTCGAAGTCCGTCAGGTGCCTGTTCCGCCCCGAGTCGCAGCGCTCCTGGGTGTGCCCAGGAAGACGCAGGTGCTCCTTCGGCGGCTGCTGATCGAAGCGGATGGAGAGCCGGTCGAGCTCTCCTCTTCCTACTTCTCTGTCGACATGGCGGAGGGTACTGAACTCGCCGACTCGGCTCTGCTCGGCGAGGGGCTGCGTGTGCACCTCGAAGCGCGCAAGAAGATCCGATTCGACCACGTCACAGAGCGACTTTCGGCGCGTATCCCGAGCAAGGAGGAAGCGGATCTCCTCGAAATGCCTGAAGGGGAACCGGTTCTGTCCGTGCTCGTCCTTGCATGCGACGCGTCGGGTCAGGCCTTGCAGGTCACGGATGTCTTGCTGCCCGCTGACCGGCAAGAACTCGAAGAGACCTACCGCCTCGACTGACCCTGATCGCGAGGAGTCCCAGCGCTGTCGGCACTACGCCCGCTGCTGCCTGTGGGCGAGCCGGTAGATCACGTAGGTGAGGGCCAGGATGAAGTCCGCGGCCACCCAGAAAGCGACGACCAGGCCGACTCCGATCGTGGTGCCCACGTCGCCGGCGTCCTGGCAGGTCTTCAAGCTGTCGCCTGTCAGGCCTGAGCAGGATTCATCTGCCCCGTTTCCGCTGGCGACGCCCGCGATGACCCACACCAGGAAGAAGATCTGCACCGCGAGGAAGAACCAGAAGAACACCCGGTGGCGCTTTCTGGGAGGCGCCGGTGGTCCTGCGGGTGGCTGGTTCGGAGGAGAAGCCCGCGGAGGTTCGGCCCACTGGCGAGGTTGAGGCGGTGGCGTAGCGGCTGGTCGTGGGCCCCAGGCCTGCGGTGGTTGGGCGTGCGGGTTCTGGTTGTCGGGGACTTCGCTCATCGCCTGTCCTTCCGGGAAGCGCTGTTCTCATCGTGCGCTCGTGATCGCGTCAGTGCCGCCGCTGAGCCCTCCGAGTGACTTGACAAGTCAACCTGGCATCTCTAACTTCGAACTTGCTAAGTCAACCTGTCAGGTCGTCTGGCGGGTGTCTACGAAGGAGAAGTTCTGTGCGTGCAATCCGAGTTGAGACCTCGTCCGCGACGATCCTGCTGACCGAGGCCCCCGAGCCGAAGGTCAAGGACCGGCAGACGGGCGAGATCGCCAAGGACGCGGTCAGCGGGGAGGTGCTGATGAAGGTCGGCGTCGTCTACATCGACGAGGGGGAGTCGTCGCTCATCGCGGTGACCGTCCCGGAGAGCGGTGTCACGGGTGGCCTGGCCGTCGGTGCTCCGGTCTCCCTTCCGGGCCTCGTCGCTCGTCCCTGGGAGAGCGTCTTCAGCGGGCAGGCTCGTCACGGCATCGCCTACCGGGCGGCGGCCGTGGTCCCGGGTGTCTTCCCCGTCGGACAGGAGAACTGATCTCGTGTCCGAGCTGATGACCCTGGCCGAACTGGGTGGACCCCTCGCCTTATTAGGCGGGGCGGTCTACGCCCGGAAGGCACATCCGTCGGTCTACTGGGCCACGGTCGGGCTGCCCGCGTCGGTGGCCCGGCTGGTCGGCTCGTACAGCTCGACCATGGACGCGTGCGGGCTGACGGTCCAGCCGTCCCGGCTGCGGGCGCTGGCGGTGCGGGCCACCACTCGCCGTGAGGTTCGGCCGGTGCCTCCGCGCCGGGGGCTGATCCGTCCCACCTCCACGGGGCTGCGGGTCCGGCTTCGGCTCGCTCCCGGCCAGGAGCCGGCGGACGTGGCTGCCTCGTGTGAGCGGCTGCGGCACGCCTGGGGCGTTCATGCGGTCCACGTCCGTGAGATCAAGCCGGGCGTGGTCGAGCTGCGGTTGGTCGGCTTCGACGTGCTGCGCAAGGTGAAGATGCCTCGCAGCACGGGGCACGACCTCCTTGCCGTGCCGGTGGCTCTACGGGAGGACGCGACCGTGTTCGTCCGCGACTACCGGGCCGTTCCTCACGAACTCGTCCTCGGCGCCACCCTGTCGGGGAAGTCGATGTTCCTCCGCAATCTGCTGACAGGGCTGGCCGCTCAGCCGGTTGCCCTGGTCGGCATCGACTGCAAGCGGGGGGTCGAGCTGGCGCCCTTCGCTCCGCGACTGTCGGCGTTGGCCACCGACTCCGATGAAGCCGCCGAGCTGCTGCCCGTCCTCGTCCAGGAAATGGAGGACCGCTACGACCTGATCAAGGCACGGCAAGGCATCGCGCCCGGCACTCCGGATGAAGAGATCACCTCTGACGTGTGGGGGCTGCCGGATGCTGAACGGCCGCCGCCGATCGTGCTGTTCGTCGACGAGGTGGCCGAACTCTTCCTCGTGGCGAGCCGCAAGGATGAGGAACGACGCGACGAGATGGTGACCCAGCTGATCCGACTCGCCCAGCTCGGGCGGGCCGCGGGCATCTACCTGGAGATCTGCGGCCAGCGTTTCGGCGCCGAGCTGGGCAAGGGCGCGACCATGCTCCGCGCTCAACTGACGGGCCGCGTCTGCCACCGCGTCAACGACGAGGCCTCGGCGAAAATGGCCCTTGGCGACATCGCCCCCGAAGCGGTCGGCGTCGCTGCCACCATTCCCGCTGACCGTCCGGGCCTGGCCGTATCCGGCGACACGTCCGGCGGCTGGGGACGCATGCGCACTCCGTATCTGTCCCTCGGCGACGCTGCGGCCATCTGCCGCGAGACCGCCGAGCTCGCCCCCGACGTACCGGCCCTGAAGCCGTTCCGGCCGCACGTCCCGGCATCGTCCGCGGACGCCCCGATCACCGTGACCAAGCCGCACCCGGCGACCGGCTGACCCACCGACCCACCGGTCGGCGCGACCGCTTCGCGCCAAGTCCCTACCCCCGCCATGCCCGAAACCGAACGAGAGGACGTGATCAGCGTGGCCGAGCGCTCCGCACCGCGCGCCCTTCCGGTCCGCGTGGACGCCGTACTGGTCCAAGCGGTCATCGCTGCCGCGCTGTCCTTCGCCCACCTCCACGACCTGGCCGTCGCAGCGGGACAGGACGGCTGGAAGGCGTGGGCTTACCCGATCAGCGTCGATCTGCTGTTGGTGGCGGCCTGGAGGCGCCTGAGGTCGGGGGAGTCCAAGGCGGCCGGGTGGTGCTGGTTCCTGGTCGCGCTCACCGCCAGTCTCGGCGCCAACGTCGCGACGGCCGGGCTCCTCGACCTCCGCCACGTTCCTGCCTCGCTCCGCATCGTCGTGGCCGGTTGGCCGGCGGTCGCCTTCCTCGGCGGCACGCTGCTCGCACACGGACCCGCCGATCCGGCCCCGGACCCACGTGAACAGCACGACGAGCCGACGAACGAAGCGGCGCAACAGGGATCGCTCCCCGGGCCCGCGACTGCGTCCCCGCCCGCTGCCCCTGCTTCACGTCCCGCGCTTGCCGCTCCACCGACAGATCGGCTCCCGACCGCGCTCGTCGACCACGCCCGAAAGGTGGCCGCCGAGCACCGCACCCGGACCGGTGCGCCCATCGACACCGACACCCTGCGAGCCCGCCTCGGCGTCCCAGCCCCGCTCGCCGAAGCCATCGCCGCCCAACTCACCTGACCCCAGGAGAACTTCCACCCATGCGTCCGTCAACGCTCCGCGCCCTCAACCGCGCCGCCGAGCTGACCCGTCAGAACCGCCTCACCGAAGCAATGCTCATCGCCGAACCCGTGATCCTCGTCGCCGACGACATCGAGGGCGAGGAGATCCGGCGGTGGCTGCTCGACCACGTCGCCGACTTCACCGACGAGAACCACGAGAACCCGAAGGAGCTGCCCTGATGCCCGCCAACCCCCGCTTCCGCCGGGTCGTCCGCATCGGCCCCGTCCAGGTCGCCACCTACTACGACAGCCGCGGCCGGGAGAAGCACACCGCCGCCTGCACGGCACCGCGCTGCGGCTTCTCCACCGACTACGACAGCCGCGCCGCCGCCGAGCTGGCCGCCCGCACCCACCGCTGCTCGGCCCGCTGAGGAGACCGCCGTGACCGTCAGCCTGCCTCTCGTCTTCGTCCTCGGCGTCATCGCCTGGGCCGCGATCAAGTTCCTTGGCATCCGCATGTGGGTGGCCGTCGTGATCGCCCTGTTCGGCTTCCTGCTCTCTCAGACCTTCCTCGCCCCGGCCATCGAGTCCGGCACCCGCTCCGGTGTCGACGTCGTCGACGGCACCCATCGCTGAAAGGAGAAACGCCATGCTGCTCCGCCCGAAGATGCCCGACGCGGCTCCCGTACCGATCACGTACACGTCCGCCATGCCGGTCGAGCACCACCACGCCCCGGTCACCTGCTCCTGCGCTCACGCCCCGATGGCGTCCGCCAGTCGCCAGGTCGCGCCGTTCGTCGGCCGTGGGGCGAGCGCCGTCGCCGCGGTCCTCGTCGTCGGAGTCGTGCTGACCGCGCTCCTGGCCACGGTCGCCATCACGGCCGTCTCCGTCTCCATCGCGGCCCTGGTGCTGCGCTCCCTGCTCAACAGCGCCCACAAGCGCTGACCAGCCTGCCGGGGCGGCCTCGATACCGCCAAGCATCCCGCCGCCCCGGCAGGCGCGGACCTCCCGACCGAAACCGAAAGGACAGTTCCCATTACTACCGGACGCGTTCCGCCCCCGGTCAAAGAACTGGGCGCGCTCGTCTCCCTGGGTGGCATGCCCACCCTCGTCAAACAGCTCCGCGGCATCGGTGGTTGTACACAGCCTGTGCGCCTGGACGGCCATCGCGTCGAGCACGCGGTCGACACCCGAACCGGCGAGATCGGCCGGGTTCTCCGCCGCCTCGACTCGGCCTCGCTTCCGGCAGGCAACCTCCTCGTGCGCTGCAACAACCGCCGCGCGACCCGCTGCCCGGCCTGCGCGGAGACCTACCGCCGGGACACCTTCCACCTGATCACCGCCGGACTGCGGGGCGGCAAGGGCACTCCCGTCGGCGTCACCCGCCACCCGAAGGTGTTCGCCACCTTTACCGCCCCCGGCTTCGGCACCGTCCACAACCGGCCCACGGACCGGCGCGGCACCGTCCGTGCCTGCCGCTGCGGACTCCTGCACGACGCCGCCGACGAATCGCTCGGCACACCCCTGGACCCGACGACGTACGACTACGAGGGCGCCGTCCTGTGGAACGCGCACGCCGGAATGCTCTGGCGGCGCTTCTCCATCTACCTCCGCCGGGAGATAGCCAAGCGGGCCGGCCTCACCCAGCGGGACTTCGCCGACTTTGCCCGGGTCTCCTTCGCCAAAGTCGCCGAGTACCAGAAGCGCGGTGCGGTCCACTTCCACGCCGTTATCCGCATCGACGGGCCTGAGGGCGGCGACACCCCGCCTCCCACCTGGGCGACTGCCGAACTGCTCACCGACGCGATCGGCGCCGCTGCTGCTCACTCCCGAGTCGACGGCCCCGTCGTCGACGGACGCCCGCACGCATTTGCCTTCGGCCGTCAGCTCGACGTGCGTGCGATTCGCTCCGCCGACTTCGACGGCGGCCAGGAGCTGCCGAGCGGGCCGTGGCCTCGTACATCGCCAAGTACGCCACCAAGGGCGCCGAGACCGCCACGGGAGCTCTCGACCGCCCACTGAAGTTCCTCGCCGAACTCGCCCAGCTCGACATCAGCGAGCACGCCCGCCGGCTGATCCGAACGGCCTGGACGCTCGGCGCCCGCAAGGACCTAGAAGATCTCCGGCTCCGGGCCTGGGCTCACATGCTCGGCTTCCGCGGCCACTTCTCCACCAAGTCCCGCCGCTACTCCACCACCCTCGGCGCCCTCCGCACCGCCCGCGCCGAATGGCGCCGCGCACAAGCCGCAGTGATCACCGAGGACGAGCCGGACACGACTCTCGTTCTTTCGCACTGGGTCTTTGCCGGAATCGGTCTGTCCTCCGCCGAAGCCTGGCTCGCCGCATCCCTCGAACCCGCCCTCGGTACGGAAGGAGAACCGACGTGAGCCCGCAGCGCGATGAGCTGATGACCGTGCGCCAGGTCCTGAACGAGCTGGGTGGGGTCTCTCGCCGGACGTTCTACCGCTGGCGTGAGCTGGGGCATGGGCCGGCCGCGTTCAAGCTGCCCAACGGGGAGCTCCGAGTGTGGCGGAGTGACTTCTCCACATGGCTGCGAGAGCTGGAGGCCGCGGCGTGAAGTCTCTCGACGTGAAGGTCTGGGCCGTACGGAAGCGGGATACGAAAACGCCCTCGTACGGCGTGCGGTGGTCTGTGGCGGGCAACGTCTTCTCCGACTCGTTCCGCACGAAGGCACTCGCCGATCACTACCGCTCGAAGCTGATGCGGGCGATGCGCGACGGCGAGGAGTTCGACAGGGCATCCGGGCTTCCGGACTCGATGGAACCGAAGAAGTCGGCCGTGTCCTGGTACGACTTCGCTCTTCGGTACCTCGCCATGAAATGGCCCCACGCCGCCCCCAACACGCGCAACGGCATCAACGAATCGCTCACCAGCGTGACTGCGGAGCTCCTCGACGAGCGGGCTGGACGGCCGTCCGATCAGGCCATCCGCCAGGCGCTCCGCAACTGGGCCTTCGTCTTGCCGGGTCCTGATGATCGAGACGTCCCGGACGATGTGCGGAACGTCCTCCACTGGGTGTCGAAGGCATCGCGACCGCTGGCCGATCTCGCTGAACCGGCTACGGCCCGTGCGGTGCTGGACTCGCTGAAACTCAAGCTCGACGGCACGGCCGCGGCAGCCGAAACCGTGCGGCGTAAGCGGCGGACCCTCGTCAACGCTGCGAACTACGCGGTTGACTTGGGGGAGCTGCGCGAGAACCCGATCACGGCCGTCCGCTGGCAGAAGCCGAAGGTTTCCAACCAGGTCGACCCTCGGGTCGTCGCCAACCCGGAGCAGGCTCGCAATCTTTTGGTGGCCGTTTCCTACGTGGGCGGTCACCGGCGTGCTCGGGGCCGGCGCCTCGTGGGTCTGTTCGCTGCCATGTACTTCGGCGGCCTCCGGCCAGCTGAGGCGGTCGGCCTCGCTGAGACGGATCTAGGCCTTCCAGAGCAGGGCTGGGGATCGGTTTTGCTCCATCGGACTCGTCCGTCGGTTGGCAAGCAGTGGACCGACTCGGGCGAAACCCACGACGACCGCGGGCTCAAGAATCGACCGACCGAGGACGTCAGGCGGGTGCCTATCCCGCCTCACCTCGTTGCCGTGTTCCGCGAGCACCTGGCCACCTTCGGTACAGCGGAGGACGGGCGGCTCTTTTTCAGCGAGAAGGGCTCGGTCGTCCCGTCCTCCACCTACTACCGGGTTTGGCAGGAGGCCCGGTTCCTGGCTCTCCCGCCGGCCGCCGCGGCCTCGCCGCTCGCGAGTCGCCCCTACGACCTTCGGCACTCGGCGCTGTCGACGTGGCTCAATGCCGGGGTGGATCCCACCGAGGTTGCCGAGCGTGCCGGGAACAGCGTTGAGGTGCTGCTGACCCGCTATGCGAAGTGCCTCGACGGACGGCAAGACGTTGCCAACCGACGCATCGAGGACCTGCTCCGCGAGTACGAGTGACACCAAAGCGACGTATTCGAGGCCCCCTGGCATTTCCCAGGGGGCCTCATCCTTTGTGCTGCCTGTCAGTTGAGTCGGGCGGGCTGGGATCGATCTGCCGTGAGTATGCGATCTAGGTCGTTCCGCGCGTCGCGGAGCGCGGCGAGAATCTGCATACGAGCCTGGGCGAAATGAGGGTCGACCTCCACACCCAGGTCGTGTCGCAACGTGACCCGCAGCAGATAGACGCCATCGGACAAAGGGCCGCCGAACCATGTCTTCGCCCGCTGGTACGCCCCGCCGAGATTGGGGCTGTTTGGCAACTGCTTGACGACTGCGTACCCAACCCCGAGCGACCTGTTAAGTGCCGAGGCCACGTCTAGGACATCCTTCGCCAGTGTCATCTGGGCCTGAGAGTACTGGTCGGCCCAGGCCTCTTTGGCGGCGTCGAGGAACGCCGGGTCGAGGCTTTCACCGCGCTCGGCTGCCAGGACAGCGTCTCGGGCGGCGACTCGATAGGCGCGAGCTGTGGTGTTCAGACGGGCATAGAGATCGCGCTTTTCTTGCAGCCCTTGCTCATCACGCTCCTGCTCTCGCTCACGTTCGGTACGGCGGTTCTGCTCCGCAGCTTCGGCGCGGCTGGCGCGCTGGCTGAGTACTGCTCCACCCAGAGTCCCGCCCAGCGTCCCTCCGACGCTGATGAGCGTGACCGCAAGCGTTGTCACATCCACGAGATCCCCAACTCGTCCAGGTGTGAGTCGGCAGGCGACGCGACGGTCACCTGCCATGCCCATGCTCCCTACCCTTCGGCACATGGTTCAAGACCGGGCCGACAGGAAGGGAGGGTAAGTCGGCTCGACCCTCAGAAGACTCATCACCTGCGGCAATGCCCCAAGATCCCGTCCACGCCTCGTCCACAGCCTTCGACGTGGAGCCGCTTCGGGCTGCATCCGCCTGCACATACGCGAAGACCCCGGCCTCAGCGTTTCCGCTGGTGACGGGGTCTTTGGGCACCTCATAAGGGGTGCCCCCGGCAGGATTCGAACCTGCGCACACGGCTCCGGAGCACAATCAGAGTTCGGCTTGCGAATGGCCCTTGACCAGCAGGTTTCTTGATCGCGGGTGACGTCCTGTGGCGTCGTGTATCGCAGATAGTGCGAAGCCGGGGCTGGCCCGTGTCTGAGCTGGCCCTCTCGCCTGCTGGCGCGAGCCGCCGGACCGCTATCTGGCTAGGGGCTGTTCTCCAGCCCGGAACAGGCCAGACCTCTAAGGCTTGTCCGGCCAGTGGGCCCAGCTCCACCAGACATGCTCAGCGGCGTACTTCAACAGCGACCGGCAGATGCGTCGGCCATACGACCCCGCTCGTACAGCGCGAAGTCAGCGGGCGTCGGGGGTTGGCTGCACTCGGGACAAGCCAGGATCTCGCTGGTTACGCGCAGCCCGCTAACCGACCGACCTCTTCGTCCCGAACTCTCGGCTGCGAGGGCATTGGGGTCCGGCGGGCTGGTCAGTCGATCATTACTTCGCTGCTGTACTGCAACCGTTCTGGAGGGCGTTTCATGCTTGGTCAACGGAGCAGGTCAGGGCCTGGTCGTTACCGACCAGGCGTAGGCGAGTCCACGGGTAGCCCACCGCCTTGCCTCCTCAACGACTGGCGCGCCCGCTCGGTCCGTTGGACGCTGCGGCCCAGGTGCTCAACTGGCGGTATTTGGCCAGCGCCACGCGCCTTGTAATAGAGCCCTGAGTGCCGATATGTCGAAGGGCTGGCGCCCGCCTGTCTCTAGCGAGACAGGCCCAGTGAACTGCATTATAATGGCCATACCGGCACATTTGGGCTCCGTGAATGTGGGGGCGGTTAGAGGTTTGCCGGATCACGATCGAAAGCCTGCGCTGGGGGTAAAATGTCAGGAATACATTGCCGCTGGCTTGCTCTAGTCGGAGAGCCCCCCGCGCCAGAGGACTTCCCGCCCGACCCCACCGAGTTCGAATGGGGAAAAATGTGGGAGTGGACGAGTAAGGAAAAAGATATTTATGACGAGGGATGGGTTCACGTCTTTAGGAGAGAGCATCGGATAGCCGCCTATCAGGTGCTCTGTAGATGTGAAGACTCAACCCGCTTCATCCTGGGGGCTGCGTCTCCCATGCCAGTGGACACGGCTTGGGTCTTGAGTGCCTTCCGTGATAGATATGACATGCGGGATATGGTGACCACGCTGGACCCGAAGGCTGTTGAAACCTACACCTCGGCGAAGCTACTGTCGGTAAGATATGAGCGTGATCTCTATTCGCAAATAACGCGCTTCAGGGAGCCTGTGGCCCCCAGTGTCGTAGATCCCTCTGAAACGCTTTCCGGCATGAGTCTCTATCTCAATTCGGAGTCATCGCCAGAGCAGAGCGAAACTCCCCTGCTTAGCCTCTTCAGGGATGCGCAGTTTTATATCAACGAGTGCACGCCGGAGTACGTCGGCTGGGTAACGCGAGAAATAGCGTCACTCTGGCGACTTGAGGGTGAGTGAGATGCCTAACGGGCGAGATCCGCGCGGAGATATACACCTATTCGCCGAATGTGACTCGGACAGAATTAAGGCGTCCGGTTTGCATGTGGCGACCCTGGATAACCTCACCGACATTAGACTCTTTGATATGCATTTCAAGGTGTCCACTTCCCTGTGGATGAATCCCGTACTTGAGGTGGCATATCAGGCACCTAATTATTCGTCCAGCTCGCGAGTTCGGCACGGATCCGTGTTCGGAGGGCGGTTGGCGGTGAAGGAGTTCGAGCTTCAGAGGGCGGGATGGGCTGAAGGGGTCGAGGTTGTCACAACAGTCGCAGACTGGTCCAGAGAGGAATCGAATGACCCTGTAGTTGATGAGCCTTCCCGGCGATTTGATCGAACATGTCAGTATGACATTGAGGTAGGAGATTAGTGTCAGCCAGTGAGCTGTCTACCGCTCTGCTGGTTGTCGCGTTTCTTCAGGCAACTCTAGTGGTCTTGCTGCCTGAAACCCTAAAGCCGTTGGCGAGGCGATTCTTTGACAGTGAAGCTCGTCAAGCGGAGAAGCATGAAATCGATCTACCTGTGAGAGAAAAAGACAGGGAGCATCTGCTCGGCTTCCTTTTTCGACTATCATCCCTTGCATCTGCGTCAGTATCTACGCTGGCGGCGCTAATATCTATGGAGATAGTTCTAATCCTTTTCTCTGGCGTGGCGTTCACGGGTAATAGATCGCTAATCGGCTGGCTGTCCGTCGCCTTGGTGGCATTCTTTCTGTTTTTGATTGTGATGCTGATGAGCAAAATGATCAGAAGTGACATATGGCGAGTGAATCCAAATTCGCGTCGGCCGGCGAGAAAAAAGACAAGTGAAGAAGACCCTCGTCATTTTGTCAGGGGGATCTACAATTCTCGGGTATCTCTGCGGCTCTATGCGCACCGGATGAAGACCTTCAAGACGCTTTCGCCGTATAAAACGGCAGTCTGGGGTGCGACGATTCTGTTGACTGTTTTTAAAGCCTTCTTGTAGTCGTGAACGTAGAGCCTGCAGTATTATGCAACGCTTCGAACCGCTTCGCCCCGGATGACTGTTGAAGTTAGAACGCGTGATGGAGCCGTGATGCGAGCCAAATAACGGCAGGCGGGGCCAAGGGCGGCGTACTCCCCGTAGCAGACTTCGTCGGCGGGGCTCAGGGGTGGGGACAGGGGCGCAGGCTCGGCTGGAAGCCGAGCAGCCTTGACCAGGCTCGGATCGGAAGTCGCCTCCCGGCTCCTACGCCCATTGAAAGGTCGGCTTCGCCGACGGGCTGAAACACCCTGGGTGTTGCAGCCCGTCTGTCACCGGACAGCCCGGACAGCGGCTCAATGAGCTGTCCGACCCATTAGCGCAGGTGAGAGCGCTAACCGGACAGCCGGACAGTCCGGACACGTTCGGCATAGGTCCGTCAGACCCGGACAATCTGTCCGGGTTTGCTCTTGCTCCGTGCCTCACGCTCGCCGTGGGGTTGTTGGAGGCCGAGATTGCTTACTAGCTCCCCGCCGCGTCGGTACCGTGAGAGACGCCCCTACTCAGCAGCGGGAGGCAACACCCCATGCGTGGTCTTGGAGATCACCTCAGCATCGGCGAGCGCATTGCGTTCTACCGGAAGCGCCGCGGCTACACGCAGGAGGTGCTGGCTGGCTTGGTCGGTCGTAGCACCGACTGGCTCGCGAAGATTGAGACCGGGCGACGGAAGCCGCCGCGTATCGACATGCTCGCGGAGTTAGCCCGCATCCTGCGCGTCCAGCTCGGGGATCTGCTTGGGCAGACCGTTCTCTTGGAAGATGAGCGACAGCAGGATGACGTCCCCGCTGTTCGTGACGCACTCATGAGCCCACGGCGCCTCTCACGCCTGCTGTTTGGTCCCGACGCTGACGCTCAGCTCCCGACTCCCGCTCCTGTGGCCGTACGCGTGGAACAGGCGTGGAACGACTATCAGGGCGGACGGCTCGGCACTGTCGTTGCTGCGCTTCCTGCATTGCTTCAGACGGCGCAGGAGTTGGAAGAGCGAGCCGCGCGGCGCGGTGAAGAGCGCGGCGACTGCTGGGCAGTGTCGGCCCGTACGCATCATCTCGCGGCTACAACACTGGCAAAGATCGGGGAGTCGGACGTCTCTTGGCTCGCTGCCGAGCGTGCGATGCGAGCCGCTGATGAGTCGGATGACCCGCTCGTGCTGGCGTCCGCGGCCCGGTCTGGCACGCATGCTCTGCTTGCCAATGGGCGCTACGACGACGCCCTCGAACTGGGTAACACGGCTGCGGCCTGGCTGGCGTCCCAGGTGTCCGTGCATGATCCAGCGGCGCTCAGTCTGCTGGGGATGATTCACCTCCGGGCGGCTGTCGCGGCGGCACGGCATCAGGACCGGCCCACGGCTACAGGTCTGTTAGCTCGTGCCGAAGAGCTCGCAGGCGACCTCGGGTCGGATGAGAACTACTGGCAGACCGGCTTTGGACCGACGAATGTCCTGCTCCATCGCCTGTCCATTGAGCTGGATCTCGACAACGTCTCGTACGTTGTGCAGCACGGCCGGATCAACGTCGACCACATGCCGCAGGAGCGCAGCGTCTCGCACCGCATCGACTATGCGCGTGCTCTGTCGCTCGCGGGCCAGGGTGACGAGGCATTCGCAGCGCTACGCACAGCCGAGCGCACTTCCCCGCAGCTCGTGCGCAACAATCCGAGAGTGCGTGAGACGCTCCGGGACCTGATCAAACAGTCCCCCGTGACCGGCGGATCGCGTTCATCCGAGGTGTTCGTGATGGCTCAGCGGTGCAGGGCGGTGCAGTGAGTTCAGGCAGGCGCGGAGTGCTTGGGGTGGTCGGATCGGCGGCCGGAGGCGTAGAGGCACTGCGCACTGGCCTTGTCGAACCCGCGATGGCGCGAGGGTGGCAGGTGGCTGTCACCCTGACGCCGACCGCTGGTCAGTGGCTACGGATGAACGGCGAAGTCGAGCGGCTGGAAAGACTCACCGGCCTGCCCGTACGTGACGAACCGCGGCTTCCTGGTGAGGCTCGACCACACCCAGCGGTGGACTGTTACGCGGTCGCTCCTGCTTCGGCCAACATGGTTGCCAAACTCGCGGTCGGATTGATGGACAACCAAGCTCTGACCCAGGTTGGTGAGGCTATCGGCACCCTCGGCCTACCAGTTGTCGTCTTCCCGCGCGTGAACGCGGCACATGCTCGGCACCCCGCGTGGCAGGGCCACATCGACACCCTCCGAGCCGGGGGAACTCGCGTCGTCTACGGCCCTGACGTTTGGCCGCTGTACGAGCCAAGGGAAGCGCCGGCTTCGCGCGAACTGCCGTGGACAGCCGTACTGGACGCCGTGGACGCAGCTAGGTCTTGACGGCTCGTCAACCTGCTTGTCCTGCACGGAAAAGAGGACCCGGACAGAGTGTCCGGGTCCTTGTCTGTTGACGGCCGCATGCTCGTTGGCATGTCAGGGACTAATGATCGAGTCGGCGAGTTAGGAGGCTTGACTCCTGCAGAACTTGCCGTGATCCAAGCGAGTTTGAGCAAGGCGCGCGCCACGGCGGAGCGGTTGGTGAGGCGCGCCGATGAGCTCACTGCGAGGGTGGAGTCTCGTCGCCAACAAGCTGTTCCAGGCGGTCCAGCCGCTCGCCGAGCAGGCGAAGCGCGTCATGAATAGAGCTGAGCTCTGCCGAGAGGGCGGTGAACGCCGGACTGCTGCCGGGCTCGGTCCCGAGCGGCAACGATGGGTCACGGACGAACGTTCCGCGGCCCTGCTGGGTGAGAACCAGTCCCTCGTCACGCAGCTGGCCATACGCGCTCTGCACGGTCATGAGCTGCACGCCGAGGTCTTTGGCGAGTTTGCGAGCGGCAGGAAGCCGATCTCCCGGGTCGTACCCGTGGCTCGGCCCCGTGATCTTCTCGCGGAACTCCGCAGCGATCTCCTTTGCTGTGGGTGCCTGCTTGGGCGCTTCTGGGCTCTGCTCCATGGGGTCGAGAGTAGCTGGACCTAGGTCAATCTCGGTTTCTCAGGTCAACCCGATTGACAGTTCGGATTGACATAGGTCAATCTGAAGTCGCGACGCCGGGACTCCCCAGCAAGGTCGCCCGACATCGCGGCTCTCCCTGCTCCTTCGACTCTGGAGAACGCCCATGCGCACGTACGTCGGCCATCAACAGGCCGTATCGGCAGAAGACTTCGTGGAACTGGCCCTGGGCACCCCGGTCGAGCTGTGGCTCGGGGTGGAGGGTGAGAACGAGATGGAGCGCGCGGCCCGCTTGGACGCGGCGCGGGACATCCTTGTGGCCCCGGAGTACCGCAGCCTCCCGGACGACGTGGCCCGCATCGCCGCCGAGGTGATCGAGGCACACGCCCCGGAGCTGTTCAACGTGGTCCCGCTGGCCCGCCCGAGCGGGCGCCGTCGGCCCTCTCGGAAGGGGGCGGCGGCATGAGTGAGGACATCAACTTCCAGGACCGCATGTTCCTGGAGAGTGAGGCCGTCTACCAGCGGATCCTTGACGGCCAGGTCGTCAACGTGGAAGCCGAACTGATGGACGCCCAGCTCCGGGCTTCGGAGGAGGGCGAGACGTCATGAGCGCTGCGACTGAGGTCGTCAGTCGGCCGGCGGTGCCGCCGCTGACGAAGCCGGAGACGGGTCTTGCCGGACTGGGCGCGCTGGCCGCGGCTGGGGTCGGCGCCCTGGGACTGATCGCTTCGTTCGACGCCGTCTCCACTGCTGCGGCCCGATGGGGGTTCGGTGAGCCGTGGATGCTGCCGGTCGGTATCGACGTGGCCATTCCGGTGTTCACCGTGGCCAACCTGCTGTTGATCCGGATGGACATGGCGTTGGCGTGGGTGCGGTTCGTGCCGTGGGCGCTGACGCTGGTCACCTGCGGGCTGAACGTTGCCGCCGGGCATTCCTTGTGGGCGAAGGTCGCACACGGCACGATGCCGCTGCTGTGGGTGGTGTTCTCCGAGATCGGCGCCCACGTCTACGCAGTGCGGATCGGCGCCGCGATCGGCCGGCGGATGGAGAAGGTGCGGTTCTCCCGCTGGATGCTTGCCCCGCTGTCGACGTTCGCACTGTGGCGGCGGATGACGCTGTGGGAGATCACCTCGTACTCCGAGGCGCTGAAGCGGGAACGTGAGCGGCAGTTAGCCCGTGCCCGTCTGCGTGAGCAGCACGGCTGGCGGTGGCGGTCGAAGACCCCTCGCCCGGAACGTGTGCTGCTGAAGCTGGGGGAGCTGGCCCCGGCGATCGAGGACGTCCCACCCCTGCCTCAGCAGACAGACGAACCGGCACCGCAGATTCCCAAGGCACCGCGCAAGCGCGCGACCGGCACCAAGGGCAAGGCCAAGGCCAGCAAGGCGCCGCGGACCCCGGCGGAACTGCTCGCTGAGGCCCGCCAGGCGACGGCCGAGTGGGCCGATGGCGCGATCAACGCCGATGCCATCCGCACCACGCTGCACTGCTCGGCTGCCAACTCCCGAGTGCTGCGCGATCTGTTGCTCAGCGAGCGGGCCGAGGGGCGCCACCTGCACACCGTCGACGGGGACGACAGCCAGGGCATTGAGGGGGCGGCGGCATGAACACCATGGTGAGCATGCTGGCCGCGGCGGCTCCGGTCGCCTCCGGTTGGACGGCGCACACGCTGTGGCTGCGGCGGCGCCTGAACGTCGCCCGCCGTGACCCGTTGACCGGACTGCGGACGCGCGAGGCGTTCACCCGCCGTGCCACTGCTCTGCTGCGGAATTCACGCGCCATCGTGGTGCTGGCCGATGTCGACCGCTTCAAGCAGATCAACGACACCTTCGGCCACGCAGCCGGAGACGCGCTGCTGAAGGCAACCGCCGGCCGGCTCGCCCACTACGTCGGCCATGCCGGAGTCGCCGGGCGGCTCGGGGGCGACGAGTTCGCCGCCGTCCTGATCGATGACCACGGCACCGCTGCCGACATGCTCGCCATCCTGCACAGCGTGCTCGCCCGCCCGGTCGACGGCCAGGACCCGGTCGTACACACCACGGTCTCTCTCGGCTGGGTGCGCGCCGCCGATTTTCCCGGCGACGACCTGTCCGTTCTACTGCGGCGGGCGGATGAAGCGATGTACGCGGCCAAGCAGGGACGAGCCGGCACCCGCCGGGCGGGACTGGGCCGGCTGTTCGGCACGGTCGCCGGACGGCGGGCTGGCCGGAGGGGCGCCCGCACCAACACGCCGGCCGCGGGGGTGACGGCATGAGCGCCCTGCGGATCGGCTCGGTGTGCACCGGCTACGGGGGCCTGGACCAGGCCGTACAGGAGGTGTTCCGCGGAGAGCTGGCGTGGCTGGCGGACAACGACCCCGGCGCCGCACTCATCCTCGCCCACCACCACCCGAGCGTGCCCAACCTCGGGGACATCACCGCCCTGGACTGGCGCGACGTCGAACCGGTCGACGTCCTCACGGGCGGCTATCCGTGCCAGCCGTTCAGCACCGCGGGCAAACGGGAGGGAACCAAGGATGCCCGGCACCTCTGGCCGTACATTGCCCGTGCCCTTGGGGTTCTTCGACCCCGCTACGCGATCTTTGAGAACGTCGCGAACCACCTTCGAATCGGCTTCGACACTGTCCTCTGCGACCTTGCCGACCTCGGGTTCGATGTTGAGTGGTGTGTTGTACGCGCGGACGAGGTCGGTGCTCCCCATCGGCGTAAGCGGCTTTTCCTCCTCGTCGCTGCTGCCGACGCCGCGGACCTCGGACACGAACGGAGCGGGTCAGCACGGCGACGGGGGAATGGACCTGCGGACCACCGTCAGCCTGTTGCCGACGCCGAACGCCTCGTCTCCCGGGACGACGGCGAACTACCGGCCGGACGGGACGCCCTACAGCAGCGGGTACGGGATGACGCTCCTCGATGCGGCGCGCCTGCTGCTGCCGACACCGACGGCATCGGACGGGGAACGGGCGAGCACGGAGTACGGGCGGGGCAATCCGACCTTGCGTGGGGCCGTTTCGGGCCCGCGATCGCGCGGTGGGAAGCGGCGACCGACCGCCGTGCCCCCTGGGCAACTGACGATCGCGGACGCCTGAGCCCCGCGTTCGTCGAATGGATGATGGGCCTGGACCCCGGCCACGTCACCGCCGTGCCTGGCCTGTCGCGCACCGCCCAGCTCAAGGCACTGGGAAACGGCGTGGTGCCGCCGCAGGCCGTTGCAGCCCTGCACCTCCTGCTCAGCCGTACCGAACCCGCGACGTGGGGGAGGGCAGCGGCGTGAAGTCACAGCCCATCGTCGGCGCCGCGCTCTTCCGCACGGTGATGGAGGCGGCCGGCTACCGCTGCCAGTGCAGCGGCGAGTGCGGCCAGCCCCACACCAAGGGCGACGGCCGCTGCCGGCACGAGCACGACCACCACACCAGCAAGCACGGACGCCGGGTCCGACTGATGGCCGCACCCGCCGACCCCCTCGCCACCGACGTCGCCGCCGCCCGCCTTCCGGCGAGCGAGCTGCGCGCCTGGTGCCCCGACTGCCACGGCGCCGCCGCACGGCACGTCCGCAGGCAGCTTCCCCCGACCCCGACAGATCAGTGCGGCCTGTTCGACCTGTAACCACCCCTGAATCCCAGTCAGGCCTGATTTCAGTTCAGGGTTCCGGGGCCCAAACAGCCCTAGGTTCAACGCCCGTTGGGGCTCGGCCCTCAACCGACCAAAGCGATGACCGAGCCCCGACTTACCCCTCCTGTTCAGGAAGGAAGTCCCAGTGAAGCACCCCGACGACGACAACGAACTCTTCAACCGGCTGGAAGCCGAGATGACCGATCCCGCGGCCCGGTCCGGGGGCGAGGTGGTCGACCTCGGCAAGGCGCGCACCGCGCGCGGCGAGTCGACCGATTCGGCTCCCGACGCGTCGGCCGACTCCCGGCTGTCGCAGTCGGCCGACCCGGAGTCGACCGAGTCGGCCGACGGACGGCGGACCCTGGTCGACAGCATGGTGCCGACCGTGTCCGGGCCCGGCGTCATCGACCGGATCAAGAACTCCAAGCGGCTGGACGTCTTCCCGGCCTGGCTCAAGTCGGCGGCGGAGTTCCGGGAAGCGCTCGGCTGGCTGGCCGGGCACGCCTGGCACACCGTCGCCTTCCACGCGGTCCGCGTGCCGTTCGTCTACCTGCCCAAGCTCGTCTGGCGCGCCCCGCGCGGCGCGCTCAACTCCCTTGGCAAGGTGGGCCGCTGGTCTGTGGACGCCGAGGGCGAGGCGCTGCGTCAGTACACGGCCACGAACGAGCAGGTCGACGAGTACCTGAAGCTCTCCCGGCAGCGGGACCGCCGAGTGCGCCTGCGGATGATCCTCACCGTCATCGGTGCCGTCTTCGCCCTCGGACTCGCCCTGTTCCTGGTCTACGGCGCTGAGCCGATGACGCAGGTCATCGCCGTTGCGGTGGCGGTGCTCGGTTTCGGTCTGGCCGGGGCGCCGGCGGATGCGCCGCTGGCGACGCGGGCGGTCGTCAAGACCGAGGTGCAGAAGCTGACCAGCGACATCGTGGTCAAGGCCATGGCCTCCATCGGCATCGGCCAGATCGCCAGTGCCGTGGCCAAGGGCAAGGACGGCATCCAGTTCGCCGCTCCCATCACCCGCGAGGGCCCCGGCTGGCGCGCGGACATCGACCTGCCGCTCGGCGTCACGGTCGCGGACGTGGCCGACCGGCGTGCCCGGCTCGCCTCCGGCCTGCGCCGGCCGCTCGGGTGCGTGTGGCCGGACGCCGACCCCAACGAGCACGAGGGGCGCCTGATCCTGTGGGTGGGGGACCGGGACCTGTCCAAGACCGGCATCGTCAGGTGGCAGCTCGCAGGCGCCCGCCGGCACGACATCTTCAAGGGCATTCCGTTCGGCCTGGACCCGCGCGGCCGTGGCCAGTCGGTGCCGATGATCCAGCACAACGTGCTGATCGGTTCCCAGCCCGGCCAGGGCAAGACCGCCTCCGTCCGCGTGCTCGCCTGCGGGGCGGCACTGGACCCGTCGGTGGAAATGTGGCTGCACGAGCTGAAAGGCACCGGCGACGTGGACGCCCTCGCCTGCACCTGTCACCGGTTCGTCTCCGGCATCGACGACGACTCCATCAAGTACGCCGCCGACTCCCTCACCCTGCTGCGCGCCGAGGTCATGCGCCGCGCAGCCGCGATCAAGAAGCTGCCGCGGGACCTGTGCCCGGACAAGCGCATCACCCGCGCCATCGCCGACAAGCGCTCGCTGAAGCTGTGGCCGCTGCTGGCCGTGTTCGACGAGTGCCAGAACCTGTTCGCCCACCCCAAGTACGGCAAACAGGCAGGTGAGGACGCCGAGTTCATCATCAAGCTCGGCCGCGCCCTCGGGGTGATCCTGATCCTGGCCACCCAGCGCCCGGACAAGGACTCACTCCCGACCGGGATCAGCGGCAACGTGTCCATCCGCTTCTGCCTCCGCGTCGCCGGCCAGGTCGAGAACGACATGATCCTCGGCACGAGCGCCTACAGGAACGGCGTGCGCGCCACCGCGTTCCGCCCGGAGATCGACGCAGGCAACGGCTACCTCGCCGGTGCCGGCCCCCTGCCGAGCGTGGTCCGCACCGCCTACCTCGACGACCCGGCCACCAACACCATCGCCCAGCGCGCCCTCGCCCTGCGCAAGGCCGAAGGCACCCTGTCCGGCCACGCGCTCGGTGAGGACGCCGAGAGCACGACCGGACCGTCCTACGACCTGCTCGCCGACGTCGCCGCGGTCGTGCCCGCCTCGGAGAAGCGGGTGTGGAACGAGCGGATCGCCGCCCGGCTCGCGGAACTGCGGCCGGAGATCTACGGCGGCTGGAAGGGCGAAAACGTCACCAGCGCCCTCAAGCCGCACGGCATCAAGACCACCGGCATCGCCGGGACCACCGACGACGGCGAGCGCACCACCCGCCGCGGAATCGTCCGCGACGACCTCACCACCGCGATTGCGGAGCGTGACGAAAACCGGGGAGCCGCCTAGCCCCGCACCACCGCTACCGGTAGCGGGCCCACCTGCTACCGGTAGCACCCCCGCTAGCACCCCAAATGGCACCCCACCTGTGATCTAGCGGATAGCACCCCACCTGCGAAAACCCCGGAAACCGGCCCGGAGGGACCCCGATGACCCCCATAGCCCTCGCTGTCGCATGCCTGCTCGTCATCACACTCTGTTACAGCACTCTGTGTGCAGGGAGCCCGTTCGGCACCTGCCGCAAGTGCAACGGCTTCGGCTTCGCCACCACCACCGACCGCAAAGGACGCCCCAAGCGCGGCAAGCACTGCCGCCGCTGCAAGGGCCGCGGCAAACGCGTCCGCATCGGCCGATGGCTCTACAACCGCGCCCAGCGGATCTACCGCGAAGGAACGCGCTGACAGCGGACGCGAGACGGCCGACGGTGCCCGTCATGAGACGTACCCCGCTCTTTGCAGGAGCTAGGCGGGCGCAACCGTCGGCCAGCCGCCGAGGGCTGCCAGCACCCCGGGGCCAGACGCATCCAACCAACCCTCTCAGCGAACCGTCAAAGGAGATTCCCGTCGTGGCCGTCACCGTCTCGCTTGTGGCCCTGTTCGGACTCGTCCTGTTCTTCCTGCTGCGCTCCAAGTCCCTCGGCTACGGCGCCGCGTTCATCGCCGCGATGTTCGGGTTCTTCCTCGCCTCGACCGGCGCCGCCGGACCCATCAACCAACTCGCCGTCGCTGTCATCGACGCCATCCCGCACTCGTGAGGAGTGGGCACGTGAACGAACAGATCATCGCCCGGCACTGGCTCGCCATCATCGCGCCCAAGGCAACGCCCGCCATCGCCACATCCACCGTGCTGATCCTGGCCCGCATCTGGAACGCCAACGGCGCCGAACACTCCATCGGCAACGCCGTGTTGATGACCGCGCTGTCCCTCGCTGCCGCAGCGGCCGGCATGTGCGCGAGCATCGGCCAGGCCGGAGACCCCGTCATCGCCGGAACCGCGTTCGCCGCCTCCGGCGGGCTCGCCCTCGCCGGGGTTGCCGGATACGCCGACGGCCTCTCGCTGCCGCTGCTGCTGTGGGTGCTCGCCACCGCCGTCGCCTACGGGCTCGCCGCGCGGTACTGGCGCACCGACCGCCGCGAGCTCATCGCTTACGAGCGGCAGACCAGCGCGCGCCTCGAGGAACACGCCCACACCGAGCGCGTCGAAGCCCTGCGTGCCGGAGCACAGATCGAGGTGGCCCGCACCGGCGCCGCCTACGCCGAACAGCTCGCCCAAGCCCTCATCACCCGTGCCGTCCTGCCCGGCTTCGACTCCAAGGCCGTCGAAGCCGCCGGACTGCCCGAACTCCCGTCCATCAGCACCGGCAAGGAGTACTGACCCATGTTCGAGATCCGCATCATCTGCGACCCAGCCGACAAGGACCGCGTAACCGCGACCCTGGCCGCCGCATTCACCACCGGTCCGGCGCGCCAGCACCCTACCCGCGACGGCCAGCGCACCCGCCTCTACCTCACCGCTGACCACCGCACCGCGCCGGAGCCGTGGCCCGCGGCGGAAGCGGCGTACGCACTCGCCCCGAGCATCATCAGCGAGATCGGATGGACCGCCCGGACCGCAGCCGACAGGCCGTTCCTCGACGCGCTCAACCGGGAGTTCTGGCTCCGCAAGGCCGCGCTGCTGGACCGCATCGCGCTGAGCAACGAAGCCGACAGCGTCACCCACGACGCGACCGACCTCGCCACCCGAGCCGCACAACGGCTGATGGAACTGGACGACACGGCCGTCGCCAGCGACCCGCGCCACTACGTCCGCCAGCAGTACGCCGCTTGGGCCAAGAACCAGTAGCAACGCCGCGGCGGCGGGACTCCCCAGCAAGGTCGCCCGCCGCCGCGGTTCTCCCTGCCCATCCGAAGACAGAACAGGAGAACCACCAGCATGCCGTACCCGGACGGCTCTGCCCAGCTCACCGCCGCGCTTGACGCGGCATCCCGTAACTGGCGCGTCTTCCCTCTCATCCCTGGCGACAAGCGCCCGGCCATCTCCGACTGGGAGACCCGCGCCACCACCGACCCGGACCGCATCACCCGGGCCTGGTCCGTCGGCGCCTTCAACGTCGGCATCTCCACCGGCCCCTCCGGCCTGATCGTCATCGACCTGGACAAGCCCAAGCACCCCGGCGACACCCCGCCGGCCGCGTGGGCCGAGCACGGCGTCAGCGACGGCGCCGACGTCCTCGCCGTGCTCTGCGAGCACCACGGCCAGCCCTTCCCCGCCGACACATACACCGTCCGCACCTGGAGCGGCGGCATCCACCTGTACTTCCTCGCCCCCGAGGGCGAACCACTGCGCAACACCGCCGGGGACAGCGCCTGCGGGCTCGGCTGGAAGGTCGACACCCGAGCATGGGGCGGGCTGGTGGTCGGCGCGGGCAGCACCGTCGCCGGACAGCCGTACGAGATCACCCACGACAGGCCCGTAGCACCCCTGCCGGGCTGGCTCGCCGAACTCCTGCGCCCTGCGCCGCTGCCCCCACAGACGCCCATCACGGTCGCCCTCACCGGCCACGGACGGCGCACCGCCTTCCTGCGTTCCGCGCTCAACGGGGAAGTGGAGCGGGTTATCGGCTCCGGCCCGCATGAGCACAACAACGCGCTCTACATCGCCGCGGTTGCCCTGGGACAGCTCGTCGCCGGAGGCGAGCTGAGCGAAGCCGACGTCACCGGCTGGCTCCTCACCGCCGCGCTCCAAGTCGGCCAGGGCGAACGCGAAGCACGGCGCACCATCGCTTCCGGCCTGCGGGCTGGCGCCCGGCGTCCCCGGACGGTCGCCGCATGAGCGCCAACCCCATCCCGCCCCTGCACCTGTACTCCGTGCCCAGCGACACCGAGGCGGTCTCGGTCCCGCCGCCGAAGCGGGAGCGCCCGCGGACCGCATGGACGGCCGATCAGCTCATGGCCGCCAGCTTCCCCGAGCCGAAATGGGCCGTGCCCGGCATCCTGGCCGAGGGCGTGAGCCTGCTTGCCGGACCGCCCAAGGTCGGCAAGTCCTGGCTCTCCCTCGGACTCGCCCTCGCGGTCGCAGCCGGAGGCCAAGCGTTCGACTCCGTGCCCGTCCAGGGCGGACCCGTGCTCTACCTCGCACTAGAGGACACCCCGCGGCGCCTTCAGACCCGGATGGGCAAGCTCTTGGGCGGACAGCCGGCACCCGCCGGGCTGACCCTGGTCACCGAATGCCCACCCTTCCCCCAGGGCGGAACCGAGGCCATCGCCCAGTGGCTGGACCGTAACCCCGACGCTCGCATGGTCGTCATTGACGTGTTTGCCAAGATGCGCGGACAGGCCCCGGCCGGCGTTTCGGCGTACGACGCGGATTACGTCTCCGTCGGCTACGCGAAGCGCCTTGCGGACCACTACGGCATCGCCGTCGTCCTGGTCCACCACGTCCGCAAAGCGGGCTCGGACGACTTCCTGACAGAGGTGTCCGGGACCAACGGCATCGCGGGCGCCGCGGACGCAACGCTCGTACTGAAGCGGGCCCGCGGGCAGGCGGACGGCATCCTGCACGTCACGGGCCGCGACGTAGACGAAGCCGAGTACGCCCTCAGCTTCCAACCCGCCTCCGGAGCCTGGCATTTGTTGGACGGCCCGGCCACCGACCACACCGTCGGAGACACCCGAGCCACGATCCTCCGCTACGTCCGTGCCCATCCCGGCGCGAAGCCCAAGGACATGGCAGGCGAGCTGCCGCACGTCGACATGGACACGATCCGCCGGACCTGCGCCCGCATGGCCGAAGCGGGACAGCTCACCAGGGACGTCGGCGGCCGGTACTACCCGGACACCGAGACCCGGACACAGGGCGCCCCGGAGGTGTCCGGGCTGTCCGGCTGTCCGGTTAACCCCCCTGAGCTGCAAGAACGGCCCGGACAGTCGGAATTGGAGCTGTCCGGGCTGTCCGGGTCGACCGAAGCCGAAGGGACGGCGGTATGAGCGCCCGCGCGCTGGACGAGAAGTTGACCGTCGCCGAGGTCATCACTGATCTGAAGGTGGCTCCGTCGACCTTCTACCGGTGGCGCCAGCTCGGGAAGGGTCCCCGCGCGATCAAGCTCCCGAACGGCGACGTGCGGATCCGGCGGTCGGAGTACGAGCGCTGGCTCACGGAGCGGGAGGACGCTGCGTGAGCACGAATGAGGGCACCCCGGCTCGACGCCCGCACGGGTCGGCCCGGCCGGGATACTCCCTCGACGTCCGGCTGTGGAAGGTCACGAAGGTCGACCGCAAGGCGCGCCCGTATCAACTCCGTTGGGTCGTGGGCGGGAAGGTGAGCAGCGCGACGTTCGCCACTTCGGCACTCGCCGAGAGCCGACGCTCGGAGCTCCGACAGGCCATGCGCCGGGGCGAGGCGTTCGAGATCGCGAGTGGACAGCCTGAGTCCGAAGTCCGTGCGGCGGCTGAAGCGGCGGCAAAGGCGGCTGAGGCCGAGCCGTCGTTGCGGTGGTTCGAATTCTGCCGGAAGTACGTCGCCGGGCGGTGGCGCATGAGCGCAGCGAAGACGCGTGAGGGCATGGCGGACGCGCTCGCCGCCGTGGCCCTGGCCATGGTGAAGCGCGGGGACGACGCTCCTGACGACAAGTACCTGCGGCTGGCATTCCGGTGGGGGATCGTCCCCGCGAACGCGGGAGAGGATCCGCCGGCCGAGCTGAAAGCCGCGTACGGGTGGCTCACGACGCAGGACCGGCCCGTTGTCGACCTGATTGACCTTGAGGTGTTCGAGGACGTGGTGTACCGCCTCAGCTATCGGCTGGACGGCACCCCAGCGGCGGGTGAGACGCACAGACGGCGGCGCCGCGCCTTGAACACGGCCCTCGAACACGCAGTCGCCGCCAAGGAACTCCCCGAGAACCCGCTCCAAGGAGCCCGCGGGAAACGCGTGGGCTCCGGTGGAGTGGTGGACCGCCGCGTTCTCGTGAACGCCGTACAGGGGCGCCAGTTGCTCACCGCCGTCTCCTACGTCGGCTCGTGGGACCGCAACCGCGGACGGCGCCTGGTGGCGTTCTACGGGGTCCTGTACTACGCGGGGCTCAGGCCCGCTGAGGCGGTCGGGTTGAGGCTCTCTGACTGTCACCTATCGGAGAAGGGTTGGGGCACGTTGACGCTGCGGGAGACGCGCCCTGTCTCGGGCAAGCAGTGGACCGACTCCGGGGAGCGGCACGACCGTCGGGGCCTGAAGGCTCGCGAGTCCGATACCGACCGCCCGGTGCCCATCCCGCCCGTCCTGGTCGCCATCCTTCGGGCTCACCTGAAGGAGTTCGGGACCGCCAAGGAAGGGCGCGTGTTCGGGAACGAGCGCGGGGGAGTCGTCGGCTCATCCACGTACTGGCGCGTATGGGAGGAAGCGCGACTGCTCGCCCTCCCGCCCGACCGCGTCGTATCGCCGCTCGCCGGACGCCCGTACGACCTGCGGCACGCCTGCATCACGCGGTGGCTCAACGCGGGAGTCCCGATCGCTGAAGTGGCCCGGCGCGTCGGCAACTCCCCAGAGGTGATCCACCGCCGGTACCACGGCTGCATCGACGGGCACGAGGAAGCGGCCAACGAGAAGATCACGAAGGTCCTGGAGGAAGAGGGAGACATCATCTAGCCAATGCGCCAGGTGCAGAGGGCGACTCTTCTAAGAGTCGCCCTCTTTCGGCTCCCGCAAAGCCTGCTTGGTGATATCGATCAACTTCCCCCGCTGTTCATGAAACGCTCGACGCCTGCTGTGGAAAGCGTCGGAATGTGCATCGATAGGCAGCCCTCCGCTGGTGGCGCCCTCCCACCGGCACCAGGAGTCGTAGATCGGGACCGCCAGGGCGTAAACCGTCTGACAGATCGCTCGGGCCTCGTCTGGTCCCCAGACGCCGAGCAGGAGGGCGTTGCGCAACATCGCGCGGTGCGCTTCCAAATACTGGTCGTGCAACTCGTTTCCTGGCATTTGCCCGAGAGCGAGTTTGACCGACGCGGCCCCCAGGGCGCTGTCCACTGTCGCCACCTGATCGAGTACGTTTAAGAGAACCTGGCTGCGCTGTTCTCGCGCCCAGTGCTCCCAATCGGCTGATCGTTGGGCGGCCACTTGCGCCCTTGCCGTCTCGATGCCCTGCCTTGCGCCGAAGCGGGCAGCCAGCCATGCGGCGATTGCCGACGCGAGGGTGCCCACTAGCGCGGCTATGCCAGCGAGCAGCGTCGCCTTGCCGTCATCCATCGCAGCATCATCCCGGCAAGATCGGACGTGCGTGGTGTGTATCGCAGATAGTGCGCGAACAGTGAGAAAGAACGAGAAAGAGCGGGAGTCAGTGAGACTGACTCCCGCTCTTTCGTCCAGGCATCCGCCCAGCTCAGCGTGTGATTCTTGCTGGCTGTGTGGCGAGTGCCCCCGGCAGGATTCGAACCTGCGCACACGGCTCCGGAGGCCGTTGCTCTATCCCCTGAGCTACGGGGGCGTGTCGGGCGCTTTGTGCGGCGACGGGTAGAACCCTACCAGCTCTTCCAGGGGTGATCGCCACGTGTTTTGGCCCGGGCCGGGTGGTGTTGCGGGGAGCGTGGGAGGAGTGGCTGCTGCAGGGTGGATGGGGTGCGCACGCGGTGAGCTGATGGCATCTGGACACGGAGGGCTGTGGGCTGATGGAGTCCGGACGCGGCGGTGCGGTGGAGTCCGCCCGCGGTGGGTGATGGGGTCCGCACGGGTTGGAAGTGGGGAAAACCCGGACGCGGCGGTGGGCGCGGACCTACTCTCGAGTTGTGCCAGGCGTGTCCGGTCGGGTGCTTGTTGTGGACGACAACAAGGTCATCCGGCAGCTGATCAGGGTCAACCTTGAGCTGGAGGGTCTCGAGGTCGTGACCGCGGCTGACGGTGCCGAGTGTCTGGACGTCGTTCATCAAGTTCGGCCCGATGTCGTCACCCTCGATGTCGTGATGCCTCGGCTCGACGGCCTGCGCACCGCCGCTCGGCTGCGTGCCGATCCCCGGACACGGAATCTTCCCCTCGCCATCGTGAGCGCCTGCACGCAGTACGAGGTCGAGAGCGGGCTCGACGTCGGAGTCGACGCCTTTCTCGCCAAGCCCTTCGAGCCCTCCGAACTCGTACGCCTTGTGCGGCAGTTGATGGAACGGCGTGATGAGGACGGGGGTGTCGCCCCGGGCGGCGCCGTCGAGGAGACCGAGCGGGCGGGGCGCACCGGCCACTGAGCGGTTCCGACACGCCAGCCACTGAGCGGTTCCGACACGCCAGCCACTGAACCGTCCCGGCCCACCGGCCACTGAACCGTTCCGACGTGCCAGCCGTTGTGTGGCAGCAGTGGCAGCAGTGGCAGCAGTGGCAGCAGTGGCAGCAGTGGCAGCAGTGGCAGCAGCCTCATCCTCAGCCGTGTCCGCCGGGCCAGCCGTGGCAGCCGTGTCCGCCGTGGTCTGTTCGTCTGGGCGTCTGGGGGCAAGGTCGACGTACGGCGTGCCGGCCGGCGCACGGCCATCGGCGTTTCCCCGTCCCCGGATCCGCGCCGCCCCCCCAGCCCCCCAGCCCCGCCCCCAGCCCCGCCCCCCGTCCACATCCCGGACCATCCGCTAAACGGACTCGCGTACCCACCCCCCTCCTCCCCTAGGCTTGTCCCGTGACTCCCGTTGAGCTCTCTCGTACCGTGCTGTGCGCGGTGCGTCGTGCTGTCGACGGGGGGGAGCTGAGCGTTTCCGTGCCCGCGAGCGCGGTGGTCACCCCGCCGGGGGCGGGTGGGTGCGGGGACTTCGCGACGAACATCGCGTTGCGGCTGGCCGGGGCGGCCGGGCGGCCGGCTCTGGAGGTCGCCGAGGTCCTGCGGCCGCACCTCGCGGGTGCCCCCGGTGTCACCGACGTGACCGTCACCGGACCGGGGTTCCTCAACATCACCCTCGGGGACGGAGCCTTCGCCGGTCTGGTGGAAGAGGTTCTGGAGCAGGGGACGCGGTACGGGTACGGCGACACCCTCGCCGGGCAGGTCGTCGAGTTGCGGGTGCCGTACGACACCCGGGCCGAAGTCGTCGCCGACACCCTCGTACGCATCGTCGCGGCCCAGGGCGGACGTGCCGAGGTCCGTCACGCCGAGCCCGTGAACCTGCGGCCCGTGCCCGCGCCCGAGGACCCTGCCGTCCTCGGCCCCGACGCGGCCCGCTGGGCACTGCTCCATCCCGCGCCCCACGACCGGCCCCGGATCGGCGCCGACCACCTCGTCCAGCGTGAGAGCAACCCTCTCTTCCGCGTTCGTTACGCCCACGCCCGCACCCGGGCCCTGCGCCGCAATGCGGAGGGTCTCCTCGGTGACGACCTCCGGTCTCCCGGTTCCGGGCTCGCCGACATCCTCCGTACGAGGGAAGGTGTCCTCCCGGGTCGACGGGGAGGCCTCGATATCGCCGATGCCTCCGGCATCTCCGTGCTTTCCCGCCAGGGCGAAGCCGATCTGCTCGCCGCCCTGGCCGAATATCCGCACGCCCTGTCCGTCGCCGCGCTGCACCGCGCGCCCGATCGGCTGGCGCGGCATCTCGTCGTGACGGCCGACGCCCTTCTCGGCTTCCAGCACGTCGTGCTGCCGCTCGGCGACGAGAAACCCTCGGCCGCCCACCGCGCCCGGCTCGCGCTCGCCGAAGCCGCCGGGACGGTGCTCGCCGGCGGCCTGTCCCTGCTCGGCATCAGCGCACCCGAATACCTCTGACCAGCAGATGACCCAGTAGAAGACACAGCAGAAAGCTCTACAGACATGAGTCGTTCCGCACACCCCGCCGGGCCCCGCCACGCCGACGTCTTCACCGAGGGCCACTACAGCGCCCCGCCCGCCGACCTCAACGCCCTCGACCCGAAGGTGTGGGCGCACACCGTCAGTCGTACGGACGAGGGTGTCGTGACCGTCGGAGGGCTCGAAGTCACCGCGCTCGCCGAGGAGTTCGGCACGCCGGCGTACTTCCTGGACGAGACCGACTTCCGGGAGCGGGCGCGTGCCTGGCGCACCGCGTTCGGGCACGACGCCGATGTCTTCTACGCGGGCAAGGCCTTCCTCTCGCGCGCGGTCGTGCGCTGGCTGTACGAGGAGGGGCTCAACCTGGACGTGTGTTCCGGGGGCGAGCTGGCGACCGCCCTGTCCGCGGGGATGCCCGCCGACCGCATCGCCTTCCACGGCAACAACAAGTCCGAGTACGAGATCCGTACGGCCGTCGAGAAGGGGGTCGGGCGGATCGTGCTCGACTCCTTCCAGGAGATCGTGCGGGTGGCCCACGTCGCGCGGTCCCTCGGCAAGCGGCAGCGGGTGCAGATCCGGGTGACGGTGGGCGTGGAGGCGCACACGCACGAGTTCATCGCCACGGCGCACGAGGACCAGAAGTTCGGGATCGCGCTCGCCGACGGGCAGGCGGCCGAGGCCGTACGGCGGGTGCTCGGGCTGGACTCGCTCGAACTCGTCGGGATCCACTCGCACATCGGGTCGCAGATCTTCGACATGGCCGGGTTCGAGGTCGCCGCCAGGCGTGTGGTCGCGCTGCTGGCCGCCGTGCGGGACGAGCACGGGGTCGAGCTGCCCGAGATCGACCTCGGCGGTGGCCTCGGTATCGCGTACACCAGCGACGACGACCCCCGCGAGCCGCACGAGATCGCCAAGGCGCTGAGCGAGATCGTGACGCGCGAGTGCGAGGCCGCGAAGCTGCGCACGCCGCGGATCTCCGTGGAACCGGGACGCGCCATCGTCGGTCCCACAGCGTTCACGCTGTACGAGGTCGGCACCATCAAGCCGCTCGACGGGCTGCGCACCTACGTCTCGGTGGACGGCGGCATGTCCGACAACATCCGGACCGCGCTGTACGACGCCGAGTACAGCGTCGCCCTCGTCTCGCGTGTCTCCGAGGCCGAGCCGATGCTCGTGCGCGTCGTGGGCAAGCACTGCGAGAGCGGGGACATCGTGGTCAAGGACGCCTTCCTGCCGGCCGATCTGGCGCCGGGAGACCTGATCGCGGTCCCGGCCACCGGCGCGTACTGCCGGTCGATGGCCAGCAACTACAACCACGCGCTGCGCCCGCCGGTCGTCGCCGTGAAGGACGGCGCGGCGCGGGTGATCGTCCGCCGCGAGACGGAGGAGGACCTGCTGCGTCTCGATGTCGGGTGACCGGAGGGACTCGCACTCGACACGGCGTCGGGCGCCCGGGTGTGAACGTCAGGTGACAGGGGGTGACTTCAGGTGGTCGGATGTACCGGACGTGCCGGGTGCGCGCCGGGTGGAAGATCTCCTGTCGTCACCCAGCAGAAAAATGAAATGGACGTCTCACGATCCGGACGAAGGGTAGAAACTCCCGTCCGGTGAGTGAGACTGGTCCAACCGAAGACGGTATGAGGAAACGAGGTCGGATGATGCGTACGCGTCCGCTGAAGGTGGCGCTGCTGGGCTGCGGGGTTGTCGGCTCAGAGGTGGCGCGCATCATGACGACGCACGCCGACGACCTCGCGGCCAGGATCGGCGCCCCGGTCGAGCTCGCGGGCGTGGCCGTCCGCCGGCCCTCCCGGGTGCGCGAGGGCATCGACCCCGCTCTGGTCACCACCGACGCCACCGCCCTCGTCAAACGCGGGGACATCGACGTCGTCGTCGAGGTCATCGGGGGCATCGAGCCCGCCCGTACGCTGATCACCACCGCGTTCGAGCACGGCGCCTCCGTCGTCTCCGCGAACAAGGCGCTGCTCGCCCAGGACGGTGCGGCCCTGCACGCGGCGGCCCAGGAGCACGGCAGGGACCTCTACTACGAGGCCGCCGTCGCCGGCGCCATCCCGCTGATCCGGCCGCTGCGCGAGTCCCTCGCCGGCGACAAGATCAACCGGGTGATGGGCATCGTCAACGGAACCACCAACTTCATCCTCGACAAGATGGACTCCACGGGCGCGGGCTACCAGGAGGCCCTCGACGAGGCCACCGCGCTCGGGTACGCCGAGGCCGACCCCACCGCCGACGTCGAGGCGTTCGACGCCGCGGCCAAGGCCGCCATCCTCGCCGGGATCGCCTTCCACACCCGTGTGCGCCTCGACGACGTCTACCGCGAGGGCATGTCCGAGGTCACCGCCGCCGACTTCGCCTCGGCGAAGGAGATGGGCTGCACCATCAAGCTGCTCGCCCTGTGCGAGCGGGCCGCCGACGGGGGATCGGTGACGGCGCGGGTGCATCCCGCGATGATTCCGCTGACCCACCCGCTCGCCTCCGTGCGCGGCGCGTACAACGCCGTGTTCGTCGAGTCGGACGCCGCCGGGCAGCTCATGTTCTACGGGCCGGGAGCCGGTGGCGCCCCGACCGCCTCCGCCGTGCTCGGCGACCTGGTGGCCGTGTGCCGCAACAGGCTCGGCGGGGCCACCGGGCCCGGCGACTCCGCGTACACCCAGCTGCCCGTCTCGCCCATGGGCGAGGTCGTCACGCGCTACCACATCAGCCTCGACGTGGCCGACAAACCTGGTGTCCTCGCCCAGGTCGCCACCGTCTTCGCCGAGCACGGCGTGTCCATCGACACCGTGCGTCAGTCGGGCAAGGACGGCGAGGCCTCCCTCGTCGTCGTCACCCATCGTGCGTCCGACGCGTCCCTCGCCGGGACCGTCGAGGCGTTGCGCAGCCTCGACACCGTGCGGGGTGTCGCCAGCATCATGCGGGTTGAAGGAGAGTAACCAGCAATGACCCACCAGTGGCGCGGAATCATCGAGGAGTACCGGGACCGGCTTCCGGTGTCCGACAGCACGCCGGTCGTCTCGCTCCGCGAGGGCGGCACGCCGCTCGTACCCGCGCAGGTGCTCTCCGAGCGCACGGGCTGCGAGGTCCACCTCAAGGTGGAGGGCGCCAACCCGACCGGTTCCTTCAAGGACCGCGGAATGACCATGGCCATCACGCGGGCGAAGGAGGAGGGCGCGAAGGCCGTCATCTGCGCCTCCACCGGCAACACCTCGGCGAGCGCCGCGGCCTACGCCGTGCGCGCCGGGATGGTCTGCGCCGTCCTCGTGCCGCAGGGCAAGATCGCGCTCGGCAAGATGGGCCAGGCCCTCATCCACGGCGCCAAGATCCTCCAGGTCGACGGCAACTTCGACGACTGTCTGACGCTGGCGCGCTCGCTGTCCGACAACTACCCGGTGGCGCTGGTCAATTCGGTGAACCCGGTGCGTATCGAGGGCCAGAAGACCGCCGCGTTCGAGATCGTGGACATGCTCGGCGACGCGCCCGACATCCATGTCCTTCCGGTGGGCAACGCGGGCAACATCACCGCGTACTGGAAGGGGTACACCGAGTACGCCGCCGACGGCATCGCCCGGCGCACCCCGCGCATGTGGGGGTTCCAGGCGTCCGGTTCCGCGCCGATCGTGCGCGGTGAGGTCGTCAAGGACCCGTCGACCATCGCCACCGCGATCCGGATCGGCAACCCGGCCTCGTGGAACTTCGCGCTGGCCGCGCGGGACGAGTCGGGCGGCTTCATCGACGAGGTGACGGACCGTGAGATCCTGCGCGCCTACCGGCTGTTGGCCGCTCAGGAGGGTGTCTTCGTCGAGCCCGCGTCCGCCGCGTCCGTCGCCGGTCTGCTGAAGGCCGCCGAGCAGGGCAAGGTCGACCCGGGTCAGCGCATCGTCTGCACGGTCACCGGAAACGGTCTCAAGGACCCCGACTGGGCCGTCGCGGGCGCTCCGCAGCCCGTCACGGTCCCGGTGGACGCGGCGACGGCGGCCGAGCGGCTCGGGCTGGCCTGAACCGGTCCTGATCCGGCCTGAACCGGTCCTGATCCGGCCTGAATCCGGGCCGGATCCGGCCCGGACGCACGCCACGTCTGGTGCGCGTCCCGGCCGGGCCTGGCGTGAACCCGCCTGGCGTGAACCCGCCAGGCGGGGTCGACAGGCCCCGCGCGTACGCGGCGGAACGCGCCGGACGGGGCGCAACACGCCGCGGACAGGCGGAAAACCGTCAGAAAGCCGACGGAAACCGCCCGCTCCGAGGGGTATCCCGACGGCGACCCGACGGGGGGTGCACGAGGGGCTTACGACACGCATCGTGCGCCTCCTGTGCGCCCTATGTCGCCACAGAACCTTCCTTCGATAGGCTGTACCGAACCCGCCCGCCGCATATGCCGCGGTGCCGCGCCCGTCTTTGCGGATTCCGGGTCCTGTGCCCGTCTGTCGCGGTTCATCCCGCAGTTCTTCGAAAATCTCGTACATCACGCAGCTCAAGGAGAGTCATCGAGCGATGGCCGGTCCAGCGTTCCGCGCCGCCGCCGTCCGGGTGCGCGTCCCCGCCACCAGCGCCAACCTCGGCCCGGGGTTCGACGCCTTCGGCCTGTCATTGGGGCTGTACGACGACGTGGTCGTCCGGGTGGCCGACTCCGGACTGCACATCGACATCGCGGGTGAGGGCAGCGAGACGCTGCCGCGCGACGAGAGTCATCTCCTCGTACGTTCCCTGCGCACCGCCTTCGACCTGCTCGGCGGACAGCCGCGCGGTCTTGAGATCGTCTGCGCCAACCGCATCCCGCACGGCCGGGGTCTCGGCTCCTCCTCGGCCGCCATCTGCGCCGGCATCGTCGCCGCCCGCGCGGTGACCATAGGCGGGGACAGCAGACTCGACGACACCGCGCTCCTGGAGCTCGCGACCGAGATCGAGGGACACCCCGACAACGTCGCGGCCTGTCTGCTCGGCGGGTTCACGCTCTCCTGGATGGAGTCCGGCGCCGCGCGGGCGATCAGGATGGAGCCCGCCGATTCCGTCGTTCCGGTGGTCTTCGTACCCGGGAAGCCCGTACTCACCGAGACCGCGCGCGGCCTGCTGCCGCGCACCGTTCCGCATGTCGACGCCGCCGCCAACGCCGGTCGCGCGGCACTGCTCGTCGAGGCGCTGACCCGGCGGCCCGAGCTGCTGCTGCCCGCGACCGAGGACCGGCTGCACCAGGACTACCGCGCCCCGGCGATGCCCGAGAGCGCCGCGCTCGTGGAGCGCCTGCGCGCCGACGGCATCCCCGCGGTGATCTCCGGAGCGGGACCCACGGTCCTCGCGCTCGCCGACCGCGCGTCGGCCGACAAGGTGGCCGATCTCGCAGGTCAGGGCTGGGCCGCCAACCGTCTGGACCTCGACGCCCAGGGGGCGTGCGTGTTGCCGCTCGCACCTGTCGGGGTCAATTGACGACGCACGGTTGCCGGATTTGGAGAGGGGGAATGTTTGTTGGATCCGGTAGTGTTAACCTCAAGTCTGCACCCGACCTCACCATGGCGAGGTGCTTCGCGTCCCCGTCCGGGACACCCATTCTTCCGGGAGCCTCCCAAACTGCTTCGTGCCTTGCATTGGGTGCTATGCGCTGAGCAGTGCTGAGCACGCTCCGGAACCGGCGTGACCGAGCCGATGACACCGAACCTCAGTGCCACGGCTCCGGAATCGTCATCACCAGATATGTCTTCCGCCGCTTTGGCGGACCACCGCCCCGGCACGGTCCACACAGCAAGGACCAATGCCGGACAGCACAACCGGTCGCCGAGCCAGACAGGCCGACGTCCGCTCCAGGGAAGGACCCTTCGTGAGCGACACCACCGATCTGATGGGCGCACGTGTCGAGGAGACCGCTGCCGCGCCCGCCACGGACGCCTCCGCGCCTGCCACCGGTGCCGGCTCCAGGCGACGCCGCGGTACCGGCCTCGAAGGCATGGTGCTGGCCGAGCTTCAGCAGGTCGCATCCGGCCTCGGGATCAGGGGCACCGCGCGTATGCGCAAGAGCCAGCTGATCGAGGTCATCAAGGAGGCGCAGGCCGGGGGAGGTGCTCCGGCCAAGACGGCGTCCGACGACGCCGCCGCCGAGACCAAGCCGAAGCGCCGGACCACCTCGAAGGCCCGTACGGGTGACGAGGCCGCCGCGCCGGCCGAGCAGAAGGCCGAGAAGGTCGCCGCCGAGAAGGCCGTGGCCCAGCAGCAGATCGAGATCCCCGGCCAGCCGCTCAGCGACGACGCCCCCGCCGAGCGCCGCCGTCGCCGTGCCACCGCCGACGCGGCGCTCAGCGACGACGCCCCCGCCGAGCGCCGCCGTCGCCGTGCCACCGCCGACGCGGGCAGCCCCGAGACGGTCACCGCCGAGGCGAAGAACGAGCCGAAGAACGACACGCAGGGCGACGCCGAGGGCGCCGACGGCCGCCGTGAGCGCCGTGAGCGCCGTGACCGCGACCGGGGCGGCCGTGACCGCGACCGCCGCCCGGTCAAGGGCGACGAGCAGCAGGGCGGCCAGGGTGCCGGACAGCAGCGCCCGGACCGTCAGGAGCGCCCGGACCGTCAGGACCGTCAGGACCGCCCGGACCGTCAGCAGCAGGGCGGCGGCCGTCAGGACCGCCAGCAGCAGCGCGACAGCGGCCCGCGTGACAACGGCCCGCGCGACAACGGCCCGCAGGACGACGACGACTTCGAGGGCGGACGCCGCGGCCGGCGCGGACGCTACCGCGACCGCCGCGGGCGTCGTGGACGCGACGAGATCGCCGAGCCGCAGGTCGCCGACGACGACGTGCTGATCCCCGTCGCGGGCATCCTCGACATCCTCGACAACTACGCGTTCATCCGTACGTCGGGCTACCTGCCGGGTCCCAACGACGTGTACGTCTCCCTCGCCCAGGTCCGCAAGAACGGTCTGCGCAAGGGTGACCACGTCACCGGCGCGGTCCGCCAGCCCAAGGACGGCGAGCGCCGCGAGAAGTTCAACGCGCTCGTGCGCCTGGACTCGACCAACGGCATGGCCCCCGACTCCGGTCGCGGACGGCCGGAGTTCAACAAGCTGACGCCGCTCTACCCGCAGGACCGGCTCCGCCTGGAGACCGACCCGGGTGTGCTGACGACCCGGATCATCGACCTCGTCGCGCCGATCGGCAAGGGCCAGCGCGGTCTGATCGTGGCCCCGCCGAAGACCGGCAAGACCATGATCATGCAGGCGATCGCCAACGCGATCACGCACAACAACCCCGAGTGCCACCTGATGGTCGTCCTGGTCGACGAGCGTCCGGAAGAGGTCACCGACATGCAGCGGTCGGTCAAGGGCGAGGTCATCTCCTCGACCTTCGACCGTCCGGCCGAGGACCACACCACGGTCGCCGAGCTCGCCATCGAGCGCGCCAAGCGTCTGGTGGAGCTGGGCCACGACGTCGTCGTGCTGCTCGACTCGATCACGCGTCTGGGCCGTGCGTACAACCTCGCCGCCCCGGCCTCCGGCCGCATCCTGTCCGGTGGTGTCGACTCGACCGCGCTGTACCCGCCGAAGCGCTTCTTCGGTGCCGCGCGCAACATCGAGGACGGCGGCTCGCTGACCATCCTGGCCACCGCGCTCGTCGACACCGGCTCGCGCATGGACGAGGTCATCTTCGAGGAGTTCAAGGGCACCGGCAACGCCGAGCTCAAGCTCGACCGGAAGCTCGCCGACAAGCGCGTCTTCCCGGCGGTGGACGTCGACGCGTCCGGTACCCGTAAGGAAGAGCTCCTGCTCGGCAGCGACGAGCTCGCCATCACCTGGAAGCTGCGTCGCGTGCTCCACGCGCTCGACCAGCAGCAGGCGATCGAGCTGCTGCTCGACAAAATGAAGCAGACGAAGTCGAACGCCGAGTTCCTGCTCCAGATCCAGAAGACCACGCCGTCGCCGGGCAACGGCAACGACTAGGTCCCAGGGCAAGAACCACCAAGGGCCGCCCCCGTCACGAGAGTGACGGGGGCGGCCCTTTGCGCTGTCCGGCACACGTGTACGATCGCGCCTTCGAACTTCTGCTGAATCAGACCTGAACTCTTGACTCTGAGGGGGGACTTGAGTGGATACGTCCACTTCCGCAGGCGGTCGTCACAGACGCCGCATACGGATCGCCGTTCCGGTGGCCGCGGCCGGCCTCGCTGCCGCCGTCGCAGGCGCGTTGCTGGTGTCGTCGGCGAACGCCGCACCCAGCCCGGCGGCGCTGTCCATACCCGCCGTGCGGCTCGCCGACTCCTCGCCGTCCCAGGCCGTGCTGGAGAAGCGCGTCGAGGGCGCTCTCGCCGGTGACGACACCGCGGGCCGGACGACGAAGAAGGCGTCCCTGAGCGCGTCGACCACCCCGGCGCACGTGGACCCGAAGATCATCGGTGGCACCACGACCACCATCGCCACCGCCCCTTGGATGGCGCAGCTCTGGTACTACGACGAGGCCAAGGACATCGGCTTCTTCTGCGGTGGCTCCGTCGTCTCGCCGACGAAGATCCTCACCGCGGCGCACTGCACCAAGGACGAGAACGGCAGGACCTACGACTGGGCGGCCAACGGCGCCATCGTGACCGGCACCTCCCAGCTGCCGACCGACACCAGCCTCAACGGCGGTACGGTGACCGCCGTCTCGCGGCAGTGGACCCACCCGTCGTACAGCCCGACCAGGATCGACAACGACGTCGCCGTCCTCACGCTGGCGAACCCCGTCACCGCCAAGCCGATCCGCATGACGACGTCCGGTGACACCACGTCGTACGCGTCGGGCACCAAGGCGACGCTCTACGGCTGGGGCCGCACCAGCTCCACCACGCAGGACATCTCCGAGACGCTGAAGACGGCCACGCTGCCGATCAACTCCGACAGCACGTGCAACACGGCCATGAAGTCGGTCCTCGGTGAGGACGACTTCATCGAAGGCCACATGATCTGCGCGGGCACCGCGGCGACCGGCACGGACACCGGCACCACCACGGCCTGCAACGGCGACTCCGGCGGCCCCCTGATCGTCGGCAGCGGCACCACCGCCCGCATCGTGGGCGTCGTCTCCTGGGGTGTCGCGGACTGCGTCGAGAAGGGCGCGTACGGCGTCTTCTCGAAGACCAGCGCCTATGTCGGCGCCATCTGGCCGCGCGTCGAGGACACGAACTTCAACGACGACCACAAGGCCGACCTGTGGGTCCGCAACTCGTCGACCAAGACGGGCTACGAGAAGGACTCCAACGGCACCTCGTTCGCCGCGCGCAAGTCGATGGACTCGTGGGCCGGCGTGAACGTCGTGCTCCAGACCGACCTCAACCGCGACGGCTACCAGGACCTCGTCGTCCGGGACAGCGCCACCGGCGACGTCTACTGGGTGCACGTGCTGCCGTCGACGGGACGCTCGGTCAGCGACAAGATCTTCACCAACTGGAAGACCCGCGCCCGCATCATCGCCCCCGGTGACCTCACCGGCGACGGCCTGCCCGACGTGCTCTCCGTCGACTCCTCCGGAGCGATGTGGGAGTACCCGGGCAAGGGTGACGGCACCTTCTCGGCCCGCGTCGAGGTCGGCACCGGCTGGAACCAGTACAACTCGGTGCGCGCGCACGGCGACTTCACCGGCGACGGCAAGGCCGACCTGATCGCGCGCAGCAAGACCGGCTCGTACGTCTACCTGTACAAGGGCACCGGCAAGACCGGCAGCGGCGCCTTCTCCGCCCGCATCAAGGTGCGCACCTGGGCCGACTACAACGCCTTCGACGCCGTCGGTGACGTGACCGGCGACGGCAAGGCCGACTTCCTGGCCCGCACCCCCGGCGGCACGCTCTACCTGTACCCGGGGACCGGAAAGGCCACCAGCGAGATCTTTGCCACAAGGATCTCGGTCGGTACCGATTTCAAGCAGTACGACATCTTCGGCTGACCTCGCAGGTGAGCGGGTTCTCCCCGCTCCCGCCGAACACACAGTGTGCCCACCGCGTGACGCGGTGGGCACACTGCGTCGTGCAACCCTTTCCCGAGTTTCCCCGTCTGACCGTACGGAGTGACCATGGAGCGGTACGCCTTGTCACGACCAGATGGGCCTGGCCCTGAAAGCAGGGGGTAACCGACCGCAAAGGGATCGAGGAGTACATGCCTGCCGAGAGCACGCCGGAGCCCGGAATACCGGGGGATCCCGGCAACAGCACCCAGCGCCGTCCGAAGGGCGGCCGCCGCGGGGCCCGCAGTCCGCGGAGCAAGGCCCTGATCGTCACGGCCTGGGCCGCGGCGGGGATCGTGGTGCTCGGCGGCACCGGAGCCGGCTACCTCTACTTCAAGCTCAACGGCAACCTCAAGACCGTCGACATCAACCAGGCACTCGGCAGCGACCGGCCCACGAAGGTCGACAACGGCTCCGAGAACATCCTGGTCCTCGGCTCCGACACCCGGTCCGGCGGCAACAGGAAGCTGGGCGGCGGCGCCGACGACGGCAGCGCCCGCTCCGACACCGCGATGATCGTCCACGTGTACAAGGGCCACAAGAAGGCCAGCGTGGTGTCCATCCCCCGCGACACCCTCGTCGAGCGGCCCGCCTGCGCCGACGCGCGGGGCACCGTCCACGGCGCGGCCTCCGGCGCGATGTTCAACTCCGCCTACTCCACCGGCGGCGCCGCCTGCGCGGTGAAGACCGTCGAGTCCATGACCGGCATCCGTATGGACCACTACCTGGAGGTCGATTTCAGCGGCTTCCAGAAGCTGATCGACGACCTCGGCGGCGTCACCGTCACCACCACCAAGGCCATCTCGGACCCCGAGAGCCATCTGCGTCTGTCGGCCGGGTCGCACAACCTCGACGGCGAGCAGGCGCTCGGCCTCGTCCGCACCCGGCACGGTGTCGGCGACGGCTCCGACCTCGGCCGCATCCAGCTCCAGCAGGCGTTCATGAAGGCGCTGGTCGACCAGGTCAAGCACGTCGGCCTCCTGTCCAACCCGAAAAAGCTGTACGACCTCGCCGACACCGCGACCAAGGCGGTGACCACCGACTCCGGCATCGGCAGCGTCACGCGCCTCGCCTCCTTCGCGAGCGGGCTCAAGGGCATCGGCTCGTCCCACATGGCCATGGTGACGATGCCGGTCCAGTACGACCGCGCCGACGCCAACCGCGTGCTGGTCGACAAGGCCAAGGCCGAGCTGGTCTGGAAGGCGCTCAAGGCCGACCGGCCCATCCCGAAGGCGGCCACCGAGGGAACCGCCACCGGCCAGGCGAAGGGCGTCGTCAGCTCCGGCTGACGCGCGCGCGGACCCCCGGGGAATAGATCGTCGCGTCCCCCCGTTTTGGGGGATACGGCCAGTGCTGGCAGACTGGTACGTCGGCCCCGGTTCACGCATCCGCATCCAGTGGCGGCGACCCGGTGCCCTCCCGAAACTAGGAGACACCTTGAAGCGCGACATCCACCCCGAGTACGTCGAGACGCAGGTCAGCTGTACCTGTGGCGCGTCGTTCACCACCCGCAGCACGATCTCCAGCGGCACCGTCCGCGCCGAGGTCTGCTCCGAGTGCCACCCGTTCTACACGGGCAAGCAGAAGATCCTCGACACCGGTGGCCGTGTGGCCCGCTTCGAGGCCCGCTTCGGCAAGGCTGCCGCTGCCAGCAAGTAGCGAGCCCACAGCGCCGGTCTTCGGGGTCCCCTGCACGGGGACGCCGGGACCGGCGCTTTGCGGTCCAGCCCCCTCCCCAGGCTTCTCGACCCGTTCGAGCAGGGGAACCCCACGCCGTACCTACGTCCCCGAGCCCGTCATGGAGCGGGGGACAGTCCATTGGAGCCGGAGATGTTCGAGGCGGTCGAGGAACTGATCGGCGAGCACGCCGATCTGGAGAAGAAGCTCGCTGACCCGTCGGTCCACGCCGACCAGGCCAACGCGCGCAAGCTCAACAAGCGCTACGCCGAGCTGACCCCGATCGTCGCGACGTACCGCTCCTGGAAGCAGACCGGGGACGACATCGGCACGGCGAAGGAGTTCGCCGCCGCGGACCCCGACTTCGCCGCCGAGGTCAAGGACCTGGAGAAGCAGCGCGAGGAGCTCACCGAGAAGCTCCGCCTGCTGCTGGTCCCGCGCGACCCGAGCGACGACAAGGACGTCATCCTGGAGATCAAGGCGGGCGCCGGCGGCGACGAGTCCGCCCTGTTCGCCGGTGACCTGCTGCGCATGTACCTGCGCTACGCCGAGCGCGTCGGCTGGAAGACCGAGCTCATCGACGCCACCGAGTCCGAGCTCGGCGGCTACAAGGACGTCCAGGTCGCCGTGAAGACCAAGGGCGGCCAGGGTGCCACGGAGCCCGGCCAGGGCGTCTGGGCCCGGCTGAAGTACGAGGGCGGCGTGCACCGGGTGCAGCGCGTGCCCTCGACGGAGTCGCAGGGCCGCATCCACACCTCCGCCGCCGGTGTCCTCGTCACGCCCGAGGCCGAGGAGGTCGAGGTCGAGATCCTCGCGAACGATCTCCGTATCGACGTCTACCGCTCCTCGGGCCCCGGCGGCCAGTCCGTCAACACGACCGACTCCGCGGTGCGCATCACGCACATTCCCACCGGAGTCGTCGCTTCCTGCCAGAACGAGAAGAGCCAGTTGCAGAACAAGGAGCAGGCGATGCGTATCCTGCGCTCCAGGCTCCTCGCGGCGGCGCAGGAGGAAGCGGAGCGGGAAGCCTCCGACGTCCGACGCAGCCAGGTCCGCACGGTCGACCGCTCCGAGAAGATCCGTACGTACAACTTCCCGGAGAATCGCATCTCGGACCACCGCGTCGGCTTCAAGGCGTACAACTTGGACCAGGTCCTCGACGGTGAGCTCGACGCCGTCATCCAGGCCTGCGTCGACGCGGACTCGGCCGCCAAGCTCGCCGCCGCATAACAGCAAACGACACCAGCTCAGTCCCGGAGGACCAGCGTGAACCTGCTGCTCGCGGAAGTGGCCCAGGCCACCCAGCGGCTGGCCGACGCCGGCGTGCCCTCGCCGCGCAACGACGCGGAGGAGCTCGCCGCCTTCGTGCACGGCGTGAAGCGGGGCGAGCTGCACAGTGTCAAGGACACGGACTTCGACGCCCGCTACTGGGAGGTGACCGCGCGCCGCGAGGCCCGCGAGCCGCTCCAGCACATCACCGGCCGCGCCTATTTCCGTTACCTCGAACTCCAGGTGGGCCCCGGCGTGTTCGTCCCGCGCCCGGAGACCGAGTCGGTCGTCGGCTGGGCCATAGACGCCGTCCGCGCGATGGATGTCGTCGAGCCGCTGATCGTGGACCTGTGCACCGGCTCGGGCGCCATCGCGCTCGCCCTCGCCCAGGAGGTCCCGCGCTCCCGGGTGCACGCCGTGGAGCTCTCCGAGGACGCCCTCCAGTGGACGCGCAAGAACGTCGAGGGGTCCAGGGTCGACCTGCGCCAGGGAGACGCCCTCGCGGCCTTCCCCGACCTCGACGGCCAGGTCGACCTGGTGATCTCCAACCCCCCGTACATCCCGCTCACCGAATGGGAGTACGTACAGCCGGAGGCCCGGGACTACGACCCCGAACTCGCCCTCTTCTCGGGCGAGGACGGACTCGACCTCATCCGCGGCATCGAGCGCACCGCGCACCGGCTGCTGCGCCCCGGCGGCGTCGTCGTCATCGAGCACGCCGACACCCAGGGCGGACAGGTGCCCTGGATCTTCACCGAGGAGCGGGGCTGGGCCGACGCGGCCGACCACCCGGACCTCAACAACCGGCCGCGCTTCGCGACCGCCCGCAGGGCGATGCCGTGAGCACCGCCCACGGGGTTCCGGCGGGCGGCGCCGTCGTGCGCCCCCGCGCCGGGTGTCCCCGCACCGCGTTTCTTCGCACCCCCAGCCAGCAGTACGTGTATGAGGAGGCCCGCTAAATGGCACGGCGATACGACACCAACGACGCGACCGACCGCACCACAGGTCTGCGTGAGGCAGCGTCCGCCGTCCGCCGTGGCGAGCTGGTGGTCCTTCCGACGGACACCGTGTACGGCATCGGTGCCGACGCGTTCACCTCGGAGGCCGTCGCCGACCTGCTGGACGCCAAGGGCCGTGGCCGCAACATGCCCACCCCCGTCCTCATCGGCTCCCCGAACACGCTGCACGGCCTCGTCACGGACTTCTCCGAGATGGCCTGGGAACTCGTCGACGCGTTCTGGCCGGGTGCCCTCACGCTCGTCGCCAAGCACCAGCCGTCCCTCCAGTGGGACCTGGGGGACACCCGGGGCACGGTGGCCGTCCGTATGCCGCTGCACCCCGTCGCCATCGAGCTCCTCACGGAGGTCGGCCCGATGGCCGTCTCCTCCGCCAACCTCACGGGCCACCCGGCGCCGGAGGACTGCGACGCCGCCCAGAACATGCTCGGCGACTCCGTCTCGGTCTACCTGGACGGCGGCCCGACCCCGGGCAACGTGCCCTCCTCCATCGTCGACGTGACCGGCAAGGTGCCCGTGCTGCTGCGCGCGGGCGCCCTGTCGGCGGAGGAGCTCCGGAAGGTCGTACCCGACCTCGAGGTGGCGAATTGACAGCCCCTGACACGGGGCGCGGATGGATAGGCGCGGGGATCACGGGGACCGGTGGGTCCCCTCAGGGGTCCTTCCGCATCCTCCACGTCAGCACCGGCAACGTGTGCCGCTCGCCGATCACCGAGCGGCTGACCCGGCATGCCCTGGCGGACCGGCTCGGCGACCCCCTGTGGGGCGGCCTGATCGTGGAGAGCGCCGGCACCTGGGGCCATGAGGGCGCGCCCATGGAGGCCAACGCGGCGACCGTCCTCACCGACTTCGGCGCCGACCCCTCCGGCTTCGTCGGGCGCGAGCTGCTCGACGACCACGTGATCCGCGCCGACCTGGTCCTGACGGCCACCCGCGACCATCGCGCCCAGGTCATCTCCATGGGTCACTCGGCCGGCCTGCGCACCTTCACCCTGAAGGAGTTCACCCGCCTGGTCCGCGCCATAGACACCGCGACCCTGCCGCCCCTCCAGGACGGCGTGATCGAGCGCGCCGTCGCCCTGGTGCGGGCCGCGGCGGCCCTGCGCGGCTGGCTGCTGGCCCCGACCGCGGAGGCCGACGAGGTCTACGACCCCTACGGGGCGCCGCTGCCGTTCTTCCGGTCCATCGGCGACGAGATCAACGAGGCGCTCGACCCGGTCGTCACCGCTCTCACGGGGGTACCCGCACGGACGTGACACCGGGCGTCCCACGGGTCGCGGTTCTACATTGGACGTAAGCGTCCCCCGCAGATGTCCGGAGTCCACCATGCCGGTCGCAACCACCCTCGAAGCGGATGTCCTGACCCGCCAGGACCCCGAGCTCGCCGAGATCCTGATCGGCGAGCTGGACCGGCAGTCGACCACCCTGCAGCTGATCGCCGCGGAGAACTTCACCTCGCCGGCCGTGCTGGCCGCGCTCGGCTCACCGCTGGCGAACAAGTACGCCGAGGGGTATCCCGGCGCCCGCCATCACGGCGGCTGCGAGTTCGTCGACGCCGCCGAACGCGTCGCCGTCGACCGTGCCAAGGCCCTCTTCGGCGCCGATCACGCCAACGTCCAGTCCCACTCGGGGAGTTCGGCCGTACTGGCGGCGTACGCGGCCCTGCTGCGCCCCGGAGACACCGTCCTGGCGATGGGCCTGCCCTTCGGTGGTCATCTGACCCACGGGTCGCCCGCGAACTTCTCCGGCCGCTGGTTCGACTTCGTCGGCTACGGCGTCGAGGCGGAATCCGGGCTCATCGACTACGAGCAGGTGCGCGCCCTGGCCCGCGCCCGCCGGCCCAAGGCCATCGTCTGCGGATCGATCTCGTACCCCCGGCACATCGACTACGCGCTCTTCCGGGAGATCGCCGACGAGGTCGGCGCCTACCTCATCGCGGACGCCGCCCACCCGATCGGTCTCGTCGCCGGGGGAGCGGCGCCCAACCCGGTGCCGTACGCCGATGTCGTGTGCGCGACCACCCACAAGGTGCTGCGCGGCCCGCGCGGCGGCATGATCCTGTGCGGTGGCGAACTGGCCGAGCGCGTCGACCGGGCCGTCTTCCCGTTCACCCAGGGCGGTGCGCAGATGCACACCATCGCGGCCAAGGCCGTCGCGTTCGGCGAGGCGGCGACCCCGGCCTTCACGGCGTACGCCCACCAGGTGGTCGCCAACGCGCGCGTGCTGGCCGAGGGGCTGGGCGCGGAGGGGCTCGCGATCACCACGGGCGGCACCGACACCCATCTGCTGGCCGCGGATCCGGCGCCGCTCGGTGTCGACGGGCGCACCGCGCGCGGCCGCCTGGCCGCCGCCGGTATGGTCCTCGACACCTGTGCGCTGCCTCACGGGGACGCCCGCGGCCTGCGGCTCGGCACCGCGGCGCTGACCACCCAGGGGATGGGCGAGCCGGAGATGGCACGGGTCGCCGCACTGTTCGCGGGGGTGCTGCGGGAGGAGACCGACGCCCGGACGGCACGGGCGGAAGTGCGGGAACTGACCGGTAGATTTCCGCCTTATCCGGACTGACCGGGGGTACGCGTACCGAGCTGCACAGCCACTCGTGCAACCATCGTCGCTACCCGAAAGTCCTCAACCATATGCGTGCATCGCTAGGGTGTGGGGCTGTGATGGCCAGCGAGACCTGTGGGGAAGCCCGTGCGTGAATACCTGCTGACGCTCTGCATCACGGCCGCGGTGACGTACCTGCTGACAGGGCCGGTACGGAAATTCGCGATCGTGGCCGGAGCCATGCCGGAAATCCGGGCGCGCGACGTGCACCGAGAACCCACGCCGAGGCTCGGCGGCATCGCGATGTTCTTCGGTCTGTGCGCCGGACTGCTGGTCGCCGACCATCTGAAGAACCTGAACGCGGTCTTCTCGAACTCCAACGAACCACGCGCCCTGCTCTCCGGGGCCGCGCTGATCTGGCTGATCGGCGTGCTGGACGACAAGTTCGAGATCGACGCCCTGATCAAGCTCGGCGGCCAGATGATCGCCGCGGGCGTCATGGTCATGCAGGGTCTGACGATCCTGTGGCTGCCGATCCCGGGGGTCGGCCTGGTCGCGCTGACCCAGTGGCAGGGCACGCTGCTGACGGTGGCGCTCGTCGTCATCACGATCAACGCGGTCAACTTCGTGGACGGTCTCGACGGACTGGCCGCCGGCATGGTGTGCATCGCGTCCGCCGCGTTCTTCCTCTACGCCTACCGGATCTGGTACTCGTACGGCATCGAGGCGGCCGCCCCGGCGACGCTGTTCGCGGCGATCCTGATGGGCATGTGCCTGGGCTTCCTGCCGCACAACATGCACCCCGCGCGGATCTTCATGGGCGACTCCGGTTCGATGCTCATCGGTCTGGTGCTCGCCGCGGGCGCGATCTCGATCACCGGGCAGATCGACCCCGACGTGATGAACCTGTTCTCCGGTTCCGAGCGCAACACCGTGCACCAGACGGTGCCGGTGTTCATCCCGCTGCTGCTGCCGCTGACGATCATCGCGATCCCGGCCGCCGACCTGGTGCTCGCGATCGTGCGGCGCACCTGGCGCGGTCAGTCGCCGTTCGCCGCGGACCGCGGTCACCTGCACCACCGCCTGCTGGAGGTCGGACACTCGCACAGCCGGGCCGTCCTGATCATGTACTTCTGGTCGGCGCTGATCGCTTTCGGCGCCCTCGCGTACTCGGTCAACTCCGGGGCCATGTGGAGTGTGCTCGCCATCGCGGCCCTGAGCGCGGTGGGCCTCGTACTGCTCCTGCTGCCGCGCTTCACACCCCGTGCCCCGCGGTGGGCCGAGCACCTCCTGCCGCCGCGCTACCGGCGCCGCAGGGCCGCCGCGGCGGCCGCCGCCGCCGAGGGGGCACCCGTCACCCACGAGACGGCTGTGGTGGGCGAGCCGGACGAGGCGCGGGAGCACCGTGCGCCGGCGGCTGCCGGAGTCTCAGGAGTCAACGGCGCGACGGCAATTGGTGCCCGTCCGCGACTCCTGGACCGCCGCGAGGCCGAGTCCTCGCGCTGAGCCGAAGGTAAGAATCTGACTAACGCGTGACCAATTCGTGGGGTAGTAAAGCGTCCCAATACCAGACAAGTTGACCCCGTGGGTGCACAGACGCGCATCGTCACTCTCATGTGTGACAGTCAGCACACCAACCAGGTAAAGACCTCATCAAATAGTTTGTGATACGGTTCACGAGAACCCAGGGCAGAGCCGAAGGACCCCAGTACGACGGTCCTTTGGCGTGAGGTTCCCTCTCAGCCCGGGACTACGCTCGTCCATGACGACACGCCCCCCTTAGCAAGCGGAGTTGCCGCCATGCCGTCCAATGACGCCCGGATCCTCCTTCAGGCCGCTGTACCCACGGCTGCCGTCGGCGCGATTGCCGCCGTCGTCAGCGGTGTGGTCGCCGGCGGCAAGGGGGCGCTCGGGGCGATCGTCGCGACGCTGGTCGTGATTCTCTTCATGGGGATCGGGCTCTACGTTCTGCAGCGCGTTGCCAAATCGCTTCCGCACTTGTTCCAGGCGATGGGTCTCCTGCTCTACACGGCGCAAATTCTTCTGCTCTTCATCTTTGTCGCCGCGTTCAAGAACACATCGCTGTTCAATCCCAAGTCCTTCGCGCTCACCCTGGTCGTCACCACCCTCGTGTGGATCGGCGCACAGGCGCGTGCCCATATGAAGGCCAAGATCCTCTACGTCGAACCTGACTCCTCGAAGGGCGACAAGCCCGAAAACAAGGGGCATTCGTCGTGAGGGGTAGGGCCGGGATAAGTGCACGTAGGAGATCCTGCTATCGTCCGGTGCCAACTGCGGCATCGCGGGCGCGGGCATCTGAGCTGACGCCTGCTCAATCGCGAGGCTTGATGCCCCACTGCCGCCCCCACATCCGTAACACCAGTCCAGTGCCGAACCGCGGCTGTGCGCCGCGCCGACACAACGAGGTTGCCGTACCTATGCGCCACGCTGAAGGAGCCCGCGGTGAGTGCTGACCCGACGCAGGTGCTCGCTTTCGAGACCGACTGCCACATCTTCGAGAACAACGGTTGTGGCTTCCCGGCACCCGGCCTGCACTCGTTCCTGTTCGAGCCCCTGTGGGGCAACGGGGACAGCAACGTGTACTTCAACAAGACGATGCTCCTGGCGCTGCTCGGCTCGGTTATCGTCGTCGCCTTCTTCTGGGCCGCCTTCCGCAAGCCGAAGGTCGTCCCGGGCAAGCTGCAGATGGTCGCCGAGGCCGGCTACGACTTCATCCGCCGCGGCGTCGTCTACGAGACGATCGGCAAGAAGGAAGGCGAGAAGTACGTACCGCTGGTCGTCTCGCTGTTCTTCTTCGTCTGGATGATGAACCTCTGGTCGATCATCCCCGTCGCGCAGTTCCCGGTGACGGCGATCATCTCGTACCCCGCGGTACTGGCCGGAATCGTCTACGTCGTCTGGGTGTCCCTGACGTTCAAGCGCCACGGATTCGTCGGAGCGTTCAAGAACATCAGCGGCTACGACAAGTCGCTGGGCCCGGTCCTCCCGCTGGCCATGTTCATCGAGCTGCTCTCGAACCTGATCGTCCGGCCGTTCACGCACGCGGTGCGACTGTTCGCGAACATGTTCGCGGGTCACACCCTGCTGCTGCTGTTCACGATCGCCACCTGGTACCTGCTCAACGGCCTCGGGATCGTCTACTCGGGCGTCTCGTTCATCATGGTCATCGTGATGACGGCCTTTGAGCTGTTCATCCAGGCTCTGCAGGCGTACGTGTTCGTGCTGCTGACCTGCACCTTCATCCAGGGCGCGCTGGCCGAGAACCACTGAGCGTCCGTCCTCACGACCCCCCAGTCGTCCGGTGGCCAACCCCCACCGGTCCGTAAAGAAAAGGAATAACTGGCATGCAGACCCTTGCCGCTGTCTCCGGCTCGCTCGGCTCGATCGGTTACGGCCTCGCGGCCATCGGCCCCGGCGTCGGCGTCGGCATCATCTTCGGTAACGGCACCCAGGCCCTCGCCCGTCAGCCTGAGGCCGCCGGTCTGATCCGCGCCAACCAGATCCTCGGCTTCGCCTTCTGTGAGGCGCTCGCCCTCATCGGTCTGGTCATGCCGTTCGTCTACGGCACCTGATCCACCCGATCAGCGACAGCCCACTAGACGAAAGGCACTGACATGAGCCACATGCTCATTCTGGCGGCCGAGAAGGAAAACCCTCTCATCCCGCCGATCCCCGAGCTTGTCATCGGCCTGCTCGCCTTCGTCATCGTCTTCGGCTTCCTGGCCTGGAAGCTTCTCCCGAACATCAACAAGGTTCTGGAGCAGCGCCGCGAGGCCATCGAGGGCGGTATCGAAAAGGCCGAGGCCGCGCAGACCGAGGCCCAGAGCGTTCTTGAGCAGTACAAGGCTCAGCTCGCCGAAGCCCGTCACGAGGCCGCGCGCCTGCGCCAGGAAGCAACGGAGCAGGGCGCCACGCTCATCGCCGAGATGCGCGCGGAAGGCCAGCGGCAGCGCGAGGAGATCGTCGCCGCCGGTCACACGCAGATCGAGGCCGACCGCAAGGCCGCCGCTCAGGCGCTGCGTCAGGACGTCGGCCACCTGGCCACCGACCTGGCCGGCAAGCTGGTCGGCGAGTCCCTTGAGGACCACGCCCGGCAGAGCCGCGTGATCGACCGTTTCCTCTCCGAGCTTGAGGAGAAGGCCGAGGCGGCTCGATGACTGCACACGGAGCGAGCCGCGAGGCAACCGCAGCCGCACGTGAGCGTCTCGACGCGCTGACGGACTCGACGTCCGTGGACGTGGCACAGCTCGCCGACGAGCTCGCCGCGGTCACCGCGCTGCTCCACCGCGAGGTGTCGCTGCGTCGGGTCCTCACCGACCCGGCGCAGCCCGGCGAGGCCAAGGCCGAGCTGGTCCAGCGCCTGCTCGGCGCCCAGGTGGGCGGCACCGCCGCCGACCTGGTGTCCGGCATGGTGCGTTCCCGCTGGTCGCAGCCCCGCGACCTGGTGGACGCCCTGGAGGAGCTCACCGCGACCGCCGACCTCACGGCGGCGCAGCGGACGGGCGCGCTCGACAACGTCGAGGACGAGCTGTTCCGCTTCGGCCGGATCGTCGCCTCGAACACCGAGCTGCGCGCCGCGCTGACCGACCGGGCCGCCACCACGGCGGCCAAGAGCGAGCTGCTGCGCAGCCTGCTCGGCGGCCGGGCCGACGTGACGACCGGGCGTCTGGTGACGCGCCTTGTGACCGCGCCTCGCGGACGTAGCCTGGAAGCGGGACTCGAGTCCCTGTCCAGGCTCGCCGCCGAGCGCCGCGACCGCATGGTCGCCGTGGTCACCTCGGCGGTGCCGCTGAGCGACGGCCAGAAGCAGCGCCTCGGCGCCGCTCTGGCGAAGCTCTACGGCCGCCCGATGCACCTCAACCTCGACGTGGACCCCGATGTCCTCGGCGGGATCCGGGTGCAGGTCGGCGACGAGGTCATCAACGGTTCCATCGCGGACCGTCTCGAGGACGCCGCCCGCCGCATGGCGAGCTAGTAACCCCATAAGCAGTACGCAATTACGGCCCATGTTGGGCCGTGCAGAGGATTCACCTCTTTCAGGGGGGAGTCCCCATCCCCCCAAGTGAAACTTCGGGCCCAACAAGGAGAGCAGGGAACCCAGATGGCGGAGCTCACGATCCGGCCGGAGGAGATCCGGGATGCGCTGGAGAACTTTGTCCAGTCGTACAAGCCGGACGCGGCCTCGCGCGAGGAGGTCGGTACGGTCACCGTCGCCGGCGACGGTATCGCCAAGATCGAGGGTCTCCCCTCGGCCATGGCGAACGAGCTGCTGAAGTTCGAGGACGGAACCCTCGGCCTCGCGCTGAACCTGGAAGAGCGCGAGATCGGTGCGGTCGTCCTCGGCGAGTTCAGCGGTATCGAAGAGGGCCAGCCGGTGCAGCGCACCGGTGAGGTGCTGTCCGTCGCCGTGGGCGAGGGCTACCTCGGCCGCGTCGTCGACCCGCTCGGCAACCCGATCGACGGCCTCGGCGAGATCGAGACGTCCGGCCGCCGCGCCCTGGAGCTGCAGGCTCCGGGCGTCATGGTCCGCAAGTCGGTGCACGAGCCGATGGAGACGGGCTACAAGGCCGTCGACGCGATGACCCCGATCGGCCGCGGCCAGCGTCAGCTGATCATCGGCGACCGTCAGACCGGCAAGACCGCGCTGGCCGTCGACACGATCATCAACCAGCGCGACAACTGGCGCTCGGGCGACACCAAGAAGCAGGTCCGCTGCATCTACGTCGCCATCGGTCAGAAGGGTTCGACCATCGCCTCCGTGCGTGGCGCCCTCGAAGAGGCCGGCGCGCTGGAGTACACGACCATCGTCGCCGCCCCGGCGTCCGACCCGGCCGGCTTCAAGTACCTTGCGCCGTACACCGGTTCGGCCATCGGTCAGCAGTGGATGTACGAGGGCAAGCACGTCCTCATCATCTTCGACGACCTCTCGAAGCAGGCCGACGCCTACCGCGCCGTGTCCCTGCTGCTCCGCCGTCCGCCGGGGCGCGAGGCCTACCCCGGTGACGTCTTCTACCTGCACTCCCGTCTGCTGGAGCGCTGCGCGAAGCTCTCCGACGACCTGGGCGCCGGTTCGATGACGGGTCTGCCGATCGTCGAGACCAAGGCGAACGACGTGTCGGCGTTCATCCCGACCAACGTCATCTCCATCACCGACGGCCAGTGCTTCCTGGAGTCCGACCTGTTCAACGCCGGCCAGCGTCCGGCCCTGAACGTCGGTATCTCGGTCTCCCGCGTCGGTGGCTCCGCCCAGCACAAGGCGATGAAGCAGGTCTCCGGCCGGCTCCGCCTCGACCTCGCCCAGTACCGCGAGCTGGAGGCGTTCGCCGCCTTCGGTTCCGACCTGGACGCCGCGTCGAAGTCGCAGCTGGAGCGCGGTCAGCGTCTGGTCGAGCTGCTCAAGCAGGCTCAGTACCAGCCGATGGCCACCGAGGACCAGGTCGTCTCCGTCTGGGCCGGTACCACCGGCAAGATGGACGACGTTCCGGTCGTCGACGTCCGCCGCTTCGAGAAGGAGCTCCTGGAGTACCTGCACCGCAAGGAGCAGGGCCTCATGACCTCCATCAAGGAGGGCGGCAAGATGTCGGACGACACCCTCACCGCCGTCGCGGACTCCATCGCGGACTTCAAGAAGCAGTTCGAGACCTCGGACGGGAAGCTTCTCGGCGAGGACGCTCCGTCCGCGGCCAAGTGACGTAAGGAAGGGACCTGACTCATGGGAGCCCAGCTCCGGGTCTACAAGCGTCGCATCCGATCCGTCACCGCGACCAAGAAGATCACCAAGGCGATGGAGATGATCGCCGCCTCGCGCGTCGTCAAGGCGCAGCGCAAGGTGGCGGCCTCCACGCCGTACGCGACCGAGCTCACCCGCGCGGTCACGGCGGTCGGTACCGGTTCGAACACCAAGCACCCGCTGACCACGGAGGCGGAGACGGCGAGCCGTTCCGCGGTTCTGCTCCTCACGAGCGACCGCGGACTGGCCGGCGCCTTCAACTCCAACGCCATCAAGGCGGCGGAGCTGCTGACCGCCCGTCTTGAGGCCGAGGGCAAGGAGGTCGACACGTACATCGTCGGCCGCCGCGGTCTCGCCCACTACAACTTCCGCGAGCGCAAGGTCGTGGAGTCGTGGTCGGGTTTCACCGACGAGCCCACCTACGCGGACGCGAAGAAGGTCGCGGGTCCGCTGATCGAGGCCATCGAGAAGGAGACGGCGGACGGCGGCGTGGACGAACTCCACATCGTCTACACCGAGTTCGTCTCGATGATGACGCAGACGGCCATCGACGGCCGGCTGCTGCCGCTTCGCCTCGAAGAGGTTGCGGCGGAGGAAGCGCCCGAGGGCGAGATCCTTCCGCTGTACGAGTTCGAGCCGTCGGCGGAGGACGTCCTCGACGCCCTCCTGCCGCGCTACGTCGAGAGCCGTATCTACAACGCGCTGCTCCAGTCGGCTGCCTCCAAGCACGCCGCCACGCGCCGCGCGATGAAGTCGGCGACCGACAACGCGGGAGACCTGATCACCACGCTCTCCCGACTTGCCAATGCGGCCCGCCAGGCCGAAATCACCCAGGAAATCAGCGAGATCGTCGGTGGCTCCGCAGCCCTTGCCGACGCGACCGCGGGGAGTGACAAGTAATGACGACGACTTCTGAGACGGCCGTTGCCACGGGCCGCGTCGCCCGGGTCATCGGCCCGGTCGTCGACGTGGAGTTCCCCGTCGACGCGATGCCGGACATCTACAACGCCCTTCACGTCGAGGTGGCCGACCCGGCCAACGCCGGCGAGAAGAAGACGCTGACCCTGGAAGTCGCCCAGCACCTGGGTGACGGCCTGGTCCGTACGATCTCCATGCAGCCCACCGACGGTCTGGTCCGCCAGGCCGCCGTCACCGACACCGGCGCGGGCATCACCGTGCCCGTCGGTGACTTCACCAAGGGCAAGGTGTTCAACACCCTCGGTGAGGTGCTGAACTCGGACGAGAAGTACTCGGGCGAGCGCTGGTCCATCCACCGCAAGGCCCCGCGCTTCGACGAGCTCGAGTCGAAGACCGAGATGTTCGAGACCGGCGTCAAGGTCATCGACCTTCTCACCCCGTACGTCAAGGGTGGAAAGATCGGTCTGTTCGGTGGTGCCGGTGTCGGCAAGACGGTGCTCATCCAGGAGATGATCTACCGCGTCGCCAACAACCACGACGGTGTCTCCGTGTTCGCCGGTGTCGGCGAGCGCACGCGTGAGGGCAACGACCTCATCGAGGAGATGTCCGAGTCGGGCGTCATCGACAAGACCGCCCTTGTCTTCGGCCAGATGGACGAGCCCCCGGGCACCCGTCTGCGCGTGGCCCTCGCGGGTCTGACCATGGCGGAGTACTTCCGCGATGTGCAGAAGCAGGACGTGCTGTTCTTCATCGACAACATCTTCCGCTTCACGCAGGCCGGTTCCGAGGTCTCGACCCTGCTCGGCCGCATGCCCTCCGCGGTGGGCTACCAGCCGAACCTGGCCGACGAGATGGGTCTCCTCCAGGAGCGCATCACCTCGACCCGTGGTCACTCGATCACCTCGATGCAGGCGATCTACGTCCCCGCGGACGACCTGACCGACCCGGCCCCGGCCACCACGTTCGCCCACCTCGACGCGACGACGGTTCTCTCCCGTCCGATCTCCGAGAAGGGCATCTACCCGGCCGTGGACCCGCTGGACTCCACGTCCCGCATCCTGGACCCCCGCTACATCGCGGCGGACCACTACGCGGCCGCGATGCGCGTCAAGTCGGTTCTTCAGAAGTACAAGGACCTTCAGGACATCATCGCGATCCTCGGTATCGACGAGCTGGGCGAGGAGGACAAGCTCACCGTCCACCGTGCCCGTCGCGTGGAGCGCTTCCTGTCCCAGAACACCCACGTCGCCAAGCAGTTCACCGGCGTCGACGGGTCGGACGTCCCGCTGGACGAGTCGATCGTGGCCTTCAACGCGATCATCGACGGCGAGTACGACCACTTCCCGGAGCAGGCGTTCTTCCTGTGCGGTGGCATTGAGGACCTCAAGGCCAACGCCAAGGAGCTCGGCGTCTCCTGAACCTCGTGTTCTGAGTGAGGGGGCGGGGCCGCACCTCGCGGGGTGCGGTCCTTCCCCCTCCGTACGCCTACTAGACTTTGACCCAACACCCGGCAGCAACGCCGGGTGGTGACCCGAGGAGCCCACCTTGGCTGCTGAGCTGCACGTCGAGCTCGTCGCCGCGGACCGCAGTGTCTGGTCCGGCGAGGCCACCCTGGTCGTCGCGCGTACCACGTCCGGCGACATCGGCGTCATGCCCGGTCACCAGCCGCTGCTCGGTGTGCTGGAGTCGGGCCCGGTGACCATTCGTACGAGTGATGGTGGAACGGTCATCGCCGCTGTGCACGGCGGTTTCATCTCATTCGCCGACAACAAGCTGTCGCTGCTGGCCGAGATCGCCGAGCTGTCGGACGAGATCGATGTCCAGCGTGCGGAGCGGGCGCTCGAGCGCGCGAAGTCGGACGCGGACGCGTCCGCCGAGCGTCGCGCGGACGTCCGTCTGCGTGCGGTGGCGAACCACTGATCATCGGTGCGACCCCAGCCCTTCGTGTGCTGGGGGAGCACTGTGTGAAGCTTTGACTCAGCCGCGGCTGGGACCGGATCACTCCGGCCCTGGCCGCGGCTGAGGCAAATCCGGAAGTTTTTTCTTTTCCGTTACCTAGGAGACGAGGAGGTCGGTGTCGATGGTCCTCGCTCTGACTGTGTGCGGAGTACTAGTAGCGCTTGTAGTGGTGGGGCTGTTCGTCTTCGGCCTCCGCCGCCGGCTGATCCAGCGTTCCGGCGGAACGTTCGACTGCAGCCTCCGCTGGGACGTCTCCGAGAAGGGTGACCCCAGCGGCAAGGGCTGGAGCTATGGAGTCGCCCGCTACAACGGCGACCGCATCGAGTGGTACCGCGTCTTCTCGTACGCCCCCCGCCCGCGCCGCGTCCTCGAACGCTCGGCGATCGAGGTGGCCGGCCGCCGTGCCGCGGAGGGCGAGGAGGAGCTCGCGCTGCTCTCCGACGCGACCATCCTCGCCTGCCTCCATCGCGGGACGCGCCTGGAACTGGCGATGAGCGAGGACGCGCTGACCGGCTTCCTCGCCTGGCTGGAAGCGGCCCCGCCCGGACAACGGGTGAACGTCGCGTAGCGACGTTCAGGGCCCCGTTGGGTGGGGGTCCCCCCGGCCGCGGAGCGGTTGGGGGAGGGTGAACGTCGCGTAGCGACGTTCAGGGCCCCGTTGGGTGGGGGTCCCCCCGGCCGCGGAGCGGTTGGGGGAGGGTGAACGTCGCGTGACCCCAGCAACAGCGAACCGCGGACAGACCCTGAGGTCTGCCCGCGGTTCTTTTGGTGTGTTGTGGACCGGTGTCCCGGTCCGGTGATCAGCTCAGGCCGCCGCTGAGGGCGCTGACGAGTTCACCGTTGCTGGTGTCTCCGCTGAACTCCCAGAAGAAGGCGCCGCCCAGGCCCTGGCTCTTGGCCCACGACATCTTGGTTCCGATGGTCGCCGGGGTGTCGTACGACCACCAGTTGTTGCCGCAGTAGGCGTACGCCGTGCCGGCCACGGTGCCGGTGGCGGGGCAGGACGTCTTGAGGACCTTGTAGTCCTCGATGCCCTGCTCGTACGTACCGGCCGCCGGGCCGGTCGCCGTGCCGCCGGGCGCGGCCTGGGTGACACCGGTCCAGCCTCGGCCGTAGAAGCCGATCCCGATGAGCAGCTTGCTCGCTGGGACCCCCTTCGACTTGAACTTGGCGATGGCGTCGGCCGTGTCGAAGCCGGGCGTCGGGATGCCGCTGTACGAGGTGAGCGGCGAGTGCGGTGCGGTCGGGCCCTGCGCGGCGAACGCGCCGAAGAAGTCGTACGACATCACGTTGTACCAGTCGACGTACTGCGAGGCGCCCGCGTAGTCCGCGGCGTCGATCTTGCCGCCGGAGGTGCCGTCGGCCGTGGTGGCCGCGGTGACCAGGTTGTTCGTGCCGAACTTGGCGCGCAGGGCCTGCATCAGGTTCTTGTAGGCCGCGGCGCCGCTGGTGTCGCAGGACAGACCGCAGGCGTTCGGGTACTCCCAGTCGATGTCGATGCCGTCGAAGACATCGGCCCAGCGGGGGTCCTTCACGAGGTTGTAGCAGGAGTCCGCGAACGCGGTCGGGTTGGCGGCGGCCTGGGCGAAGCCGCCGGACCAGGTCCAGCCGCCGAAGGACCAGAGGATCTTGAGGTTCGGGTACTTGGCCTTCAGCTCGCGGAGCTGGTTGAAGTTGCCGCGCAGCGGCTGGTCCCAGGTGTCGGCCACGCCGCTGACCGACTGGTCGGCGGTGAAGGCCTTGTCGTAGTCGGCGTAGGAGTCGCCGATCGCGCACTGGCCGTTGGTGACGTTGCCGAAGGCGTAGTTGATGTGCGTGATCTTGGCGGCCGAGCCCGACGTCACCAGGTTCTTGACGTTGTAGTTGCGGCCGTAGATGCCCCACTCGGTGAAGTAGCCGAGCTTGACGGCCTTGCCGGTGGGCGGCGGGGTGGTGGTGCCGCCGGTGGTGTGGACCGCGACCGCGCCGCTGACCGGACCGGTCTGGTCGGCGGTGTCACGGGCCTGGACGGTGTACGAGTAGTCGGTGCCGGCGGTCAGGCCGGTGTCCGTGTACGAGGTCGTCGTCACGGTCGCGACCTTGGTGCCGCCGCGCAGGACGTCGTAGTTCTTGACGCCCTTGTCGTCGGTGGCCGCGCTCCAGGAGAGCTTCACCGAGGTGTCGGCGACGGAGGAGGCGGTGGGGGTGCCGGGAGCGGAGGGGGCCGAGTCGCCGGGGACGGTGGTGCCGCCGTCACAACTGCCGCCGTTCAGCTTGCAGTTGGACGGGGAGCCGGCACCCGCGCCGTTGAAGCCGAAGGAGACCGAGGCACCCGCTGCGAGGCTGCCGTTGTAGGACTTGTTCTTGGCGGTCCAGTGGTTGCCGGAGCTGGTGACGTCCGCGTCCCAGGCCGAGGTCACCGAGGTGCCGGAGGGGAAGTCCCACTCGATCGTCCACGAGCTGATCGCGGTGGTACCGGTGTTCTTGACGGTCCACTTGCCTTCGAAGCCGGTGCCCCAGTCCTGGGTCTTGGCATACGTGGCGGTGGCGGTGTCGGCCGCGTGGGCGGGACTCGCGAGACCGACCAGGCCCGCCAGCGGGAGCAGCAGGGTGGCGAGCCCTGCCGTAGCTCTTTGTCTGAAGCGCATTCCGCTCCTCGGGGGAGTTGGGGGAGGGGAGGGGCGTAACTGAGCCTTCACGCCCACGGTGCCCGTGAGAATAGGAAGGTCTGGACCATAGGTCAATAGGTCTGGACCACTTGTTCATTGTTGCACTTGATCATCAACTCCCTTGTTGCTGGGGAGGGTTGACGACCGGTTCGCCCGGTCCTGACGGTCCGGCAGGCGGCTGACGTGGCTCTTCACGTTCCCGCGCACGGTCGGCCGGCGCCTTCGGCGGGAACGACGAAGGGCGCCTGCGGCAGCGGGCTCGAAGGTCGTTCCGAGCCCGGCGCAGACGCCCTGGTCCTGTTCGGCGTGTACGGGGTGTGAGGGTGTGTGGGGTGTACGGGGGCGTAGGCCCGAGGGGTCGCTCAGCGCTCCCCGCCCGGGACCCACAGCACGTCGCCGGTGTCCTTGTTCGCCGTACGTGCCAGGATGAACAGCAGGTCGGAGAGCCGGTTGAGGTAGGTCGCGGTGAGCGGGTTCATCACCTCGCCGTGGACCTCCAGCGCCGCCCAGGTGGAACGCTCGGCCCGGCGCACGACCGTGCAGGCCTGGTGGAGGAGCGCCGCCCCGGTGGTGCCGCCGGGCAGGATGAAGGAGCGGAGTTTCTCCAGCCGCTCGTTGAAGAGGTCGCAGTCCGCCTCCAGCCTGTCGACGTAGAACTGCTCCACCCGCAGCGGCGGGTACTTCGGGTCCTCGACCACCGGCGTCGACAGGTCCGCACCCACGTCGAACAGGTCGTTCTGGACCCGGGTGAGGACCTCGACGACCTCCGCCTCCAGGCCGCCCAGCGCGATGGCCGTACCGATCACCGCGTTCGCCTCGTTGGCGTCGGCGTACGCCGAGATCCGCAGATCGGTCTTGGCGACCCTGCTCATGTCCCCGAGGGCGGTGGTGCCCTGGTCGCCGGTCCTGGTGTAGATGCGCGTCAGATTGACCATGGACCCAGCCTAGTTACGCCCCGGCCCTCCGGAAGGCCCGTGTGCCCACGGTCACGGCGGTCGCGGCGAGGGCGAGGGCGACCAGAACCCCGTAGAGCATGTGCGCGGTGGCGTACGAGCCGACGTAGGCGTCCCGCACCGCGTCCACGAGGTAGCGCAGCGGCATGAGGTGGGAGAGGACGTCCAGCCAGCCGGGGGCCAGCGCCATCGGCAGCATCAGTCCGGAGAGCAGCATGGACGGCATGGTCAGCGCGTTGACGGTGGGTCCGAACTCCTGGGGCGTACGGACCCGCAGTGCGAGGGTGTAGGAGAGCGAGGCGAGCGAGAGGGCCAGCAGGGCGACGAAGGCGAAACCGATCAGGACGCCGGCGAGCGGCGCGCGCAGGCCCGTCACCAGCGCCGCCAGGACGAGCAGCGCCGCCTGGAGGACGAGGACGGCGGCGTCGCGCAGGATGCGGCCGAGCAGCAGCGCGAGGCGGCTGACGGGGGTGACCCGCATCCGCTCCACGATGCCCAGGTTCTTCTCGACGATGATGGTGAATCCGGCGAACGCGGCTCCGAACAGGCTGAGTTGGAGCAGCAGTCCGGGGACCAGGACCTGCCAGGACGTGCCCCGGGCGCCGAGCGGCAGACCGGTCAGGAGCGGGCCGAAGAAGAACAGGTAGAGCAGCGGCATCAGGACGCCGAAGAGCATCGCGAAGCGGGAACGCAGGGTCTGACGGGCGTAGCGCCCGAAGATCAGCGCGGTGTCGTGGAGAAGCATCGGTCGATACGTCCTATACGGCTACGGGGGTGGTCCCGGCCGGCTCGGGGCCGCGGCCGGTGATGGCGAGGAAGGTGTCCTGGAGGGTCGCGTCGAGGGAGCCGCCGTGGGCCAGCTTCAGCGCGCCGGGCGTGCCGTCGGCGACCACCACCCCCCGGTCGACGATCACGAGCCGGTCGGCGAGCGCGTCCGCCTCGTCGAGGTAGTGGGTGGTCAGGAAGACCGTGGTGCCGTGCGTGTCGCGCAGCCGGCGCACGAGGTCCCAGAGGTCGGCGCGGGCGGCGGGGTCGAGGCCTGTCGTCGGTTCGTCGAGGAAGAGCACCCGGGGGCGGTGGGTGAGGCCGAGCGCGATGTCCAGGCGCCGTCGCTGTCCCCCGGAGAGCGCGGCGGTCCTGCGGTCCATCAGGTCTCCGAGGCCGAGCTCGTGCGCCAGCTCCTCGGCCCGGTCCACCGCCTGCGGCTTCGTCAGGCGGTAGAGCCGTCCCTGGGTGACGAGTTCCTCCCGCACGGTCACCTGCGGGTCGACACCGCCCGACTGGGCCACGTAACCGCAGGCGCGGCGCACACCGGCCGGATCGGAGACCAGGTCGCAGCCCGCGACGGTGGCCGCGCCACCGGTGGGCGCGAGCAGGGTGGTGAGCATCTTGAGGGTGGTGGTCTTGCCCGCGCCGTTCGGGCCGAGGAGGCCGAGGATCTCGCCGGGACGCACCGTGAGGTCGATGCCGCGCACCGCCTCCACCGGGCCGTGCCTGGTCCGGAAGGTGCGGGCAAGACCGGCCGTGCTGATGATGGGCATGGCGTCAAGAAAAACAGAGTCCCTGCAATTTTGCAATGACTCCAAGATTTCAGGATGTCCAGCGAAGCTACGATGCGGACATGGCTGAGGGACTCAGGGAGCGGAAGAAACGGCAGACCAGGCAGTACATCTCCGATGTCGCCACGGGGCTGTTCCTGGAGCGGGGCTTCGACGCGGTGACCGTCGCGGAGGTCGCGGACGCCGCGAACGTCTCCGTGAACACCGTCTACAACTACTTCCCGGCCAAGGAGGACCTCCTCCTCGACCGTTCCGCCGGTGTGGCCGACCGGCTCGCCCGCTGGGTGCGCGGCCGGCCGAAGGGGGAGTCGGCCGCCGCCGCCGTCCTGCGCGAACTGCGCGAGGAGGTCGAGGCGGTGTCTCCCCGGCTCGGCCTGATGACGGGGTACGCCCGCTTCATGCAGGTCGTCCACGAGGCCCCCGCGCTCCGTTCGCGGCTGTGGGCCATCGGCCAGGACGTCCTCGTCAACCTGGAGGAGGCGCTGCGCGAGGAGACCGGCGCACCGCCCGGGGACCCGCTGCCGGGCCTCGTCGCCGGCCAGATCAACTGGGTGCACCAGACCGTCGTGTCGGCCATCGGCCGCGAGATGATGGCCGGGCGCGATCCGGACGAAGTGTCACGCGAGATCCTCGTGCTGCTCGACGACGCGGAGGACCTGCTGAGCCGGAAGGTCCTCGACTACGCCGTACGGGCGGCCGGGTGACCCGACCGCCGGTGACGTGAGCCGGACGCGACGTGACGGGCGTCTCACGCCCTGAGACCGTGACACGCGTTACTTACGGGTTTCACGGCCCCTCCCGAACGCTACTCTCCGCCGAAGAGGCATACACAAGCAGCGTGTTACGGGTGTTGAGGGAGTCGGAGTGGCAGGGAAGCTCGCCGTCATCGGAGCCGGACTCATGGGGTCCGGTATTGCCCAGGTCTCCGCACAGGCGGGCTGGGACGTCGTCCTGCGCGATGTCACCGACGAGGCGCTGAACCGCGGCCTCGACGGCATCAGGGCCTCGTACGACAGGTTCGTGAGCAAGGGCAAGCTGGAAGGCGCGGACGCCGACGCCGCGCTCGCGCGCATCACGGCGACCACCGACCTGGACGCCGCCGCCGACGCGGACATCGTCGTCGAGGCGGTCTTCGAGAAGCTTGAGATCAAGCACGAGATCTTCCAGGCGCTCGACAAGATCGTCCGCCCCGACACGGTGCTCGCCTCCAACACCTCCGCGATCCCGATCACCAAGATCGCGGCGGCCACGGAGCGCCCGGAGCGGGTCGTCGGCGTGCACTTCTTCTCGCCGGTGCCGATGATGCAGCTCGTCGAGCTGGTCCGCGGCTACAAGACCAGCGACGAAACGCTCGCCACCGCACGGGAGTTCAGCGAGTCCGTCGGCAAGACCTGCATCGTCGTCAACCGCGACGTCGCCGGGTTTGTGACCACCCGCCTCATCTCGGCCCTCGTCGTCGAGGCGACGAAGCTGTACGAGTCGGGCGTGGCCACCGCCGAGGACATCGACCTCGCCTGCCGGCTCGGCTTCGGTCACGCCATGGGACCGCTGGCCACCGCCGACCTCACGGGCGTCGACATCCTGCTGCACGCCACCGGCAACATCTACACCGAGACCCAGGACGAGAAGTTCGCGCCGCCGGAACTGATGCGCCGGATGGTTGACGCCGGTGACATCGGGCGCAAGAGCGGGCAGGGCTTCTACAAGCACTGAACGATCATGCGGCGACCGGGACACCGGTCGCCGCATGTGCCACGGACGCCGTGCGTGCCTCTGGACGTCACTCCATGAGGTGAATTCGGTATCGGTTCGCTTACAGACGGCAACCTCCGTGGCCCTCAGGCAGTCAGACCATGCACAACATGCAGACGCGAAGTCGCGGAAACAGACACACGCGGAGTTACGAGACGCATTCTCGGGGAGCGCATATGTACATCAGGGGCGACCACGCCGAGCTGGTCGTCGGGGGCCGCCTCGACGTACGCAGCGCGGCGGACGCCCGCACGGTCCTGCACTCGGCCGTCGACGACGGAGCCGGCGATCTGGTGCTGGACCTGTCCGAGCTGGACTCCTGGGACGCCACCGGACTCGGTGTCATCATGGGGGCCCACCGACGGGCCGGGCGGTGCGGCCGACGGCTTGTGCTGCGTGCCGTACCACCACAGATGCAGCGCCTTCTGGTGGCGACCCGGCTGCACCGGATCCTGGCGATCGAGGGTGGTATCGGGGTCGAGTCCCTGCCCCGGGTGTGACCTGGGCACGCGCCCCGTTCGCTCCGCGTACGCGACCGCGCACGCGCCCTGACCGGCGCACGAAGCGCATCACGTGCACAATCCTCACGAAGCTGTGACGGTTCGGACGGCGCGGTACCCCGCCTGTTCGTAGATACTGTGCGAAGGTTTAGGGTTCGGCTGCCCGCCGACCGAAACCCTAAGAGCGGGCACCGGACCAGAAGCGACAGAGCGGTGTGCAGCCAGGCCGGGAGGGCATCGGCACACGACGCTTTTGGGGGGCTTGGAACATGGACCCGATCAACCGGGGATCCGAAGAGTACGGCCATGACGACGACGGCCAGGCGCCTCGCCCGCGCCCGCCGCGCGACCCGCTCGCAGCCGACCTGATCCAGCACAAACCCGTGCTCGCCCGCACGGTCCGGCTCGTCACGGGCGAATTCCTGCTCACGGTCAACCCCGTCGACGGCAGCGAGATCGAGAACTGCCCGCCGCACGAGCGCCCGCAGCCGCCGGTCAAGCACGGCGCCGCCGAACGGGCCGAGCTGGCCCGCGCGGCCCAGCCGCCCGTTCCGCCCGGCCCGGCACAGCCCCGGCTGCCGCTCCTGGAGCGCCAGGAGGAGCGCGAGCGGCTCGTACGCCTCCTCGCGCGCGGGCGCTCGGTACGGCTCACCGGCCCCTCGGGATCCGGCCGCACCGTCCTGCTGGACGCCGTCGCCGACGACTGCGCGGACCTCGCCCCCGACGGCGTCGTCCGCCTCTGCGGCTACCGGCGCACGGCGAGCGACCTGCTGTACGACCTCTTCACCGCCGTCTACGACGCGCCCCTGCACCGTCCGGACCGCGAGGAACTCCTCCGGCTCGTCCACGAGATCGGCGCGGTCGTCGTCCTCGACGACGCGGAGATAGGCGGCGGCGCCCTCGACGAGCTGCTCGACGCCACGCCCGAGTGCGCCTTCGTGATCGCCGCCACCCCCGACATACCCGCCCCGAGCGCCCACGCGCTCCTCGAAGAGGTCGTCCTCGGCGGCCTCGACCGCAGCGGCGGCCTCGAACTGCTGGAGCGCGCCGTCGGACGCGTCCTGACCGAGGACGAGTCGAACTGGGCCGGCGACCTCTGGTTCGAGTCCGAGGGACTGCCCCTGCGCTTCATACAGGCCGGAGCACTGCTGCGGCAGCGCGACCGGCTGCAGGCCAGCGAGGAGGCCTTCGACGACTACGGCGTCTTCCAGGAGGCCCCGTCCGACGCGCACTTCGAGAGCGGCGACGGCCACGACCTCCCGCTGCCCTCCCTCGCCGAAGGCGCCGCACCCGCCGCGCTGCTCGCCTCCCGGCTGAGCGACTCGGCGCGCGCCACGCTGCGTTTCGCCGTCGCGCTCGGCGGCGAGGTGCCCCACCAGGCCCATCTGCCCGCGCTCGTGGGCGACACCCACGCCGACGCCGCGCTCGCCGAACTCGCCGCCTCCGCGCTCGTCTCCCCGGTCGGTACCCGCTACCGGCTCGCCGCCGGGGTACGGGCCCAGCTTGAGGCCTCCGGATACGCGGACACCCTCCAGGAGAGCGCGCAGACCGCCGCCCAGCACTACACCTGGTGGGCCGGGCACCCCTCCGTCACCCCGGAGCGGGTCTGCGCCGAGGCCGAGGCGCTGCTTGCCGCGCTCGACGTACTCGTCCCCGTCACCACCGCCCCGCAGGACGAGGAGGAGGAGAGCGTCTCCGTCCAGCTCGCCCGCACGGCCGCGCCCGCCTTCGCGGCGGGGCTGAACTGGAGCGCCTGGGAACGCGTCCTGCGCTTCGGCGTGGAGGCCTCCGAGCTGGCCGAGGACGTCGGCGAACAGGCCTACTTCCACCACGAGTTGGGCGTCCTGGCGCTCTGCGGTCACCAACTGGACCGGGCCCGCGCCGAACTGGACGCCTCCGTCGGCATGCGCGGCGCGCTCGCCGACAAACGCGGCACCACCGCGGGCCGCCGCGCCCTCGCGCTGGTCGCCGACCGCTCCGGCACCCTGCAGATCCTCGGCGGGCGCACCGCGGCGGGCGAAGAGGTGCCCGACGCCCGTCACGAGGAGTCGATGTCGCCTCCCGGCGGCGTACCGGCCGCCTTCTCCGCGACCGCGCTGTCCGGCGACACGGTGACGGTGCTCGCACTCCCGCCCGGCTCCGGCGCACCGGCGGCCAGGCGGCAGGGGGTCGCGGGGCGGCTGGTCACCGGCACCCGGCGCAACCTGGTGGCCGCCGGAGCGGGCGCGCTCCTCGTCGCGGTCCTCGGCACCGTGGTCACCCTCGGCGCGACCTCGGACCACAAGAACAACGACATCCCGTCCGAGAGGGTCGGCGTCAACCCCTCGGCCACGCCGGGCAGTCAGGACGACAGCCTGGGCGCGGACAAGGCGAAGAAGGGCGACGACTCCGCCCCCAGCGCCGTCGCCAAGCCCACCGACCCGGGGCCGGACGGCACCTACGGCACCTCGGACGACCCGACGCCCCCGGCCGAGGCCACGACGGGGCATCAGCCGTCCGGCGAACCGAGCGGGACGCACACGACCTCGGGCAAGCCCTCGAAGTCGGCGACGTCGAAGCCCTCGAAGTCGTCCACGGGCAAGCCGTCGCCGACCGGCACGAAGACGTCGAGCGGTTCGCCGTCGCCGACCGGCACGAAGACCGGGAGCCCGTCGGCGTCCGCCTCGCCCTCGGCCACCACACCGACCGCTCCCGCCACCTCGGACTCCGCGAGCGGCCCCGTGTCGAGCAGCGCGCCGGTGACCACGTCGGCCGACGTGCCGGCCGGCAGCGCGCCGGTGGGCACCGGCGTCGCCACGACGGGAAGCGGCACCGCCGTCTGAACACGCGGAACGGGAGAGGGCCGGGTCCGATGCCGGACCCGGCCCTCTCCCGTATACGAACCCCAGGGGGTCAGAACAGCCGCAATTTGTCGTCCTCGATGCCGCGCAGGGCGTCGTAGTCCAGGACCGCGCAGCCGATGCCGCGGTCGGTGGCGAGGACGCGGGCCTGCGGTTTGATCTCCTGGGCCGCGAAGATGCCGCGGACCGGCGCGAGGTGCGGGTCGCGGTTCAACAGCTCCAGATAGCGCGTGAGTTGCTCGACGCCGTCGATCTCGCCGCGTCGCTTGATCTCCACCGCGACGGTCTTCCCGTCGGCGTCCCGGCACAGGATGTCGACCGGGCCGATGGCGGTCATGTACTCGCGGCGGATGAGCGAGTAGCCCTCGCCGAGGGTCTCGATGCGGTCGGCGAGCAGTTCCTGGAGGTGCGCTTCCACGCCGTCCTTGATGAGGCCGGGGTCCACGCCGAGCTCGTGCGAGGAGTCGTGGAGGATCTCCTCCATCGTGATGATGAGCTTCTCGCCCGCCTTGTTGATGACGGTCCAGGTGCCTTCGTCGTCGCCGGACCCCTCCTTCAGTGTGCAGGGCGGCGACATCCAGTTGAGGGGCTTGTAGGCCCGGTCGTCCGCGTGGATCGAGACGCTGCCGTCCGCCTTCACGAGGATGAGGCGGGGGGCCGACGGGAGATGGGCGGTGAGCCGGCCCGCGTAGTCCACGGAACAGCGGGCAATGACGAGACGCATGGTCGGCAACGCTACTCGACCGACGGTGGTGCACGCGATTCTCCCGCCGTCTCCGGTGGCCGGGCCGGACGGAGAACTCGCGGTTCGCCCCTTTTGTTCTCCCGGGTGTTCTCCCGGCTGCCGACGTCGGGCCCGGCCGGGGTTTTCGCGGGTCACCCCATTGATCCTGAAGGTTCCCTGTTCGACCGTGGCTGATTGTCGGCCTAGTGGGCGTTCGCTATGTGCGCATTCTCCTGGTGCCGTTACCTGGCGATGCTTACCGTATGAACGGGAGGTCGCGATGTATGTACTCAGCGTGTTCGATATTGCGATCCCCGTCCCTGTCCGGCAACCCCTGAGGTATAGGGGTGCGAGAGGAGAACCCATGTCGCTCGACGTCTCACCGGCCCTACTCCAACAGGCCGAGCGAGGCGAGGTCGACGAAGCTGACTTCGTCGACTGCGTCCGGACCTCCCTGCCCTACGCGTGGGAGATGGTCAGCTCCCTGGTGGCCCAGCTGAAGGTGGACGGTGGCAAGTTCGCCGACAACCAGACGCCCCCGCCGGACGAGCAGGCACGTGGCCAGTTGCTGCGTGCGCTCGCGAGTGACGCGATACGCGGCGCGCTGCAGCGGCACTTCGGAGTGCGGCTGGCCTTCCAGAACTGCCACCGGGTGGCGGTGTTCCCGCTGGACGACTCGGTGGACGACACACTGGCGCGCTTCACCTCGGTCCGCAGTCAGCTGCTCAATCAGTCCCCGGAGTTCAGGGACTGCTGACGCAGTGCCGCATTGCTTGCCGCTCCGTACGCGGGAGGTGCATTGGTACCGGGGCGGCAAGCTCCCCGAGGCTTCGGCCCGTACGGCCGGCCCGGACGCGGTCACCGGATCTGGGGCAGTACCTCGGCCCCGAGCCGTCGTACGTTCTCCTCGGTCGCCGCCAGATCGCCCGAGCCCTCGACGAGCAGCGCGAACCGCGTGATGCCGGTCCGCTCCGAGGTCGCCGCGAGCCGGTCCGCGCACAGGCGCGGGGTGCCCACCGGGTGCAGCCCGCAGAGCAGCTCGGTGTACGCCACCGGGTCCCGCATCGAGCGGGCGCGGCCGTCGACCGTCACATGGGCGTCCAGCCCCTGCCTCAGCCAGCCCGGCATCGCCTTGACGAGCGTCTCGACGGCGTCGGTACGGCGGTCCGCGATCTGGCAGACGCCGGCGGAGACATGGGCGGCCCCGAGGATCTCGTCCGACGGGCGGCCCGCGGCGTGCGCGTGCTGTCGCCACAGCGCGACCATTTCGGCCTTCTCCTCGTCGCCGACGTGCATGCCCAGGAGCATCGGCAGTCCGCGCTCGGCGGCGAGCCTGACACTCGCCGGTGAGGTGCACGCCACGACGACCTCGGGACCCGGAGCGCCGCTCAGCGCCTCCGAGGGGCGGGGGACGACGGGGACCTCACGGAACGAGAACCGCTCGGAGGTGCCGGAGACGGACGGCTGGCGCAGCCAGCGGACCAGCAGATCGAGTGACTCCGGGAACCCTTGTTCGTACGCCGCGAGACCCGCGCCGAAGACCTCCAGGTCGACCCAGGGGCCGCCCCGGCCGACTCCCAGCGAGAACCGTCCGCCGGACATCAGGTGCAGGAGCGCGGCCTGCTCGCCGAGCGCCACGGGATGGACGGTGGGCAGCACGCTGACGGCCGTGCCGATCCGGATACGGTGGGTGCGGCCCAGCAGGTACGCCGCGAGTGTGACCGCCGACGGACATGTCCCGTACGGCACGAAGTGGTGCTCGGCCAGCCAGACGGTGTCGAGCCCGGCCTCCTCGGCGACCTCGGCCGACCGTGCCGCGCGGTGCAGGGCCTCCCCCTGGCCCTGTCCAGGGAACTGGGCGGCCAGTACAAAGCTTCCAACGTGCATCGAACTTCCTGCTTCCTCGGCTCCGACACGGAGCTCCCCCACGCGGCATAACCGCCTGACACGTGCCGAAGACACGGCCTTGCGGAGAGATTTGCGGATTGTCTGGGAATTGGGCTGTCCGATGGGGGTTCCGAGCGGGTTGGCGGAGTACGCGTACCCCTGTGCGCGCCGCGTAGGCTGGAGTTGGCCCCTGCTCCCTGTATAGCTCCGTGAGGTGTCCCTTGTCCCCGCGTCGCAACCGTCCGAAGGACGCCGGATCGTCCGGCAGGAGCGCCGAGGAGGATTCGTCGGACCGCTACGGCGGCTGGCAGTCCACCGAGAGCTGGCGGGGCGAGGAGTGGAGCGTGCGCCATGTGGCGGGCGCGAGCGCGCAGGGCAAGACCTACCGGTGCCCCGGCTGCGACCAGTTGATCCCCTCCGGGATCCCGCACGTGGTGGCCTGGCCGGAGCACTCGGGCGTCGACGAGCGCCGGCACTGGCACAAGGCCTGCTGGAACGCGAAGGACCGCCGCACCTCGCGGGTGCAGCGGTCCCGTAACGCGCCCAGGTTCTAGGCGACTTCGGGTGGACCGGCCCTGGCCGTCCGTCCCGGGGCGGCCGGGGTGCCCGGCCGCCGGGTCGTCACACGTCCCGGCGCTCCAGGAGCACGAAGGCGCCGACGACCGCCGCCGCCGTCACCCCGGCCAGCAGGCCGAGCTGTGCGCCGCCGTGGCTGTCCTCGCTGCCCAGGCGGAAGATCCGGGCGAGGGCGTTGGGAGCGTTGTACTCCTGCATCTTCTCGCCGATCGTCCGCATGCTGTCGGACATCATCAGGAAGGCGGGCATGATCGCGGGCAGCAGCACGACCCCGAGCATCGTGGTGATCGCGCCCGCCGAGTGGCGCAGCATCGAGCCCACGGCGAGCGCGAGCACGCCGAGCAGCGAGACGTACAGCGAGGCCATCAGGACGGTGCCGCCCCACGGGACGCCGGAGTCGCCGTTGTGCAGTCCCGCGGTGAACAGGCCGACCAGCCCGATCGAGAGGGCCGAGACGACGAACGCGACCGCGAAGAAGATGATCAGCTTCGCGGCCAGCACCCGGTACCGCTGCGGCGAGGCCGTGAACGTCGTACGGATCATGCCCGTGCCGTACTCGGAGGAGACGACCAGCACGCCCAGCGTGATCAGGCAGATCTGGCCGAGCATCAGCCCGAAGAACGCGGGGATCGTGTACGGGGTGTCCTGGAAGTCCTCCTGCGTGGTCTGCGCGGCGACCAGGAAGCCGATGCCGATCACCAGGAGCAGGAAGGTGCCGAGCGTCCACATCGTGGAGCGCACCGACTTGATCTTCGTCCACTCGGAGTTGAGCGCGTGCCCGAGGTGGGTGCGGGTGACGGGGATCGGCGAGGTGTACGAAGTGCCGGGCGCCGCCTGCCAGTTGGGGGCGGCGGCCTGCTGCGGCAGCGGGTGCTGGGGCGTGCTCATCGGGCGTCCTCGGGCTTGGTCAGGTCGGCGGCGGGCGCGGGGGCGGCAGAGGGCGCGGGCGCGGGCTCAGGTGCGGGCGGCGCCGACGCGGGCGCCGGAGGGCCCGCCGGGGTCTGGGGGGCCGCCTGGGCGTACGGGTTGACGTCCGCGCCACCGGGAGCGGCCGGCGCGCCGTACGGGCTGGGACCGCCCGCGACAGGGGCGGCGGGGGCGCCGTAGGGACCGGGAGTCCCCCCGCCCGGGGCGGCGGGGGCGCCGTACGGTCCGGCCTGCGGCATGGCGAAGGGCTGCCCGCCCTGCTGGGGCGGCGGCGGCGCGTACCAGCCGGGCTGGCCCTGGCCCGCCACCGGCATCTGCGCCGGCGGCACGGCGCCCGGCGGAAGCTGCTGCTGGAGCCCGGCCTTCTGGTCGACGGTCGAGCGGTAGTCGACGGCGCCCTGCGTCATCCGCATGTACGCCTCCTCCAGCGAGGCCTGGTGCGGCGACAGCTCCCACAGCCGGACGTCGGACGAATGCGCGAGGTCGCTGATGCGGGGGAGCGGCAGTCCGGTGACGCGCAGCGCGCCGTCCTGCTCGGGCAGCACCTGGCCGCCCGCCTCGGTCAGCGCGGCGGTCAGCTTCTCGCGCTGCTGCGGCTCGGTGTCGGGGGTGCGCACCCGGGCGAAGTCGGCCGAGTTGTGGGAGATGAAGTCCTTGATGTTCTGGTCGGCGAGCAGCTGGCCGCGGCCGATCACGATGAGATGGTCGGCGGTCAGCGCCATCTCGCTCATGAGGTGCGAGGAGACGAAGACCGTACGGCCCTCCGCCGCGAGGGACTTCATCAGGTTGCGCACCCAGAGGATGCCCTCGGGGTCGAGGCCGTTGACCGGCTCGTCGAAGAGCAGCACCTGGGGGTCGCCGAGGAGCGCGGCGGCGATGCCGAGGCGCTGGCCCATGCCGAGGGAGAAGCCCTTGGAGCGCTTTCGGGCCACGTCCTGGAGGCCGACGACACCGAGCACCTCGTCCACCCGGCGGGCCGGGATGCCCGAAAGCTGGGCGAGGCTCAGCAGATGGCTGCGGGCGCTCCGGCCACCGTGCACGGCCTTGGCGTCGAGGAGCGCGCCGACCTGGCGGGGCGCGTTCGGCAGCTTGCGGTAGGGGAAGCCGCCGATCGTCACCTGCCCGGAGGAGGGGTTGTCGAGGCCGAGGATCATGCGCATCGTCGTCGACTTGCCCGAGCCGTTGGGCCCGAGGAAACCGGTGACGGCGCCCGGCCGCACCTGGAAGGAAAGGTTGTACACGGCCGTCTTGGCGCCATAGCGCTTCGTCAGGCCGACTGCCTCGATCATTCTCCGCACCCATCGAAAGGTTCAGGACGTCGGGGCGCACGCCCCCGTAAGGGTTAGGAGGATATCCGGGCGCGGGCGGTTCCACTCAAGAGAAAGTAAAGTCATGCCCATAACCTGCGGAAAGATCCAGTAGAGGGCAGAGTTCCGTACGGGTGTCCTGTCGTGTACCCGACCTTCCTGGTCCGGCGGGAAAACGGAATCCGCGCCCGTCCGGCCGACGGGGAATTCTCAGGTCCGGCCCGGCAGGGAATCGTCCAGCGGAGGCAGATCGTCGTACAGCCGCAGCTCGGCCGATTCGTCGAGATACGGCAGGAACTCGGTCTGCGGCAGCACCCAGCCCTCCTCGCCGAAGACCCGCGTGCCCGCCTCGCGCAGCGACCGGTCGGCCCCCGCTCGGCGCACCCACTCCGTGGGATCGGGCCCGAGCAGGTCCCGCAGGCGCGCGGAGTCGCCCAGCAGGGCGGAGAGCAGCTCGGACTGGTCGCCGCCGCCCCGGCGGGGCCGGCCGGTCTCCGGCTCGGCGAGCACGCCGTGCGCGCTGAAGTAGATGTACGCGCCGCCGAGCCGCTCCCCGGAGGGCATCGTCATCGCGAACTCGTCGCCGGGGAGTATCGCCCGCCGGTAGTCCGGGAACTCGGTGTCGTCGACGGCCTTGAGCTGGGTCGAGTCCAGCCAGGTCACCACGAGCGTCGTCTCGGCGGTCCGCTCGACGTACGGCGTCCCGGCCACGTAGCCGGCCGGACTGATGTGCCCGGAGCAGCCCACCGCGATGCCGTGCACCCGTACCGGAACCATCGGCACCGTCGCCGGGATGCCGAGCCGGGTCAGCTTGTGCGCGACCTGTCCGGGGGAGGCGTTCGAGCCGACGGCGATGACGGGGTGGCGCAGCCCGGTGCTCACCTGGCCCCGGTCGGCGAGGGCCTGGTCCAGCCGCTGCTGCTCCTGGCGCTCCTCCACGTACCACTCGCCGAGCCGCAGCGGCCGGACATCGAGCTGGAGCAGTTCACCGCCGGTCAGCAGGGACGGCTCGGTCGTGGGGCGGCCCGGATAGGTGAGCGGCTTCTTCGCGGGCACGTCGGCCAGACCCAGTGCCTCCAGGCTTCGGTCCTTCGTCGTCACGGTGACGCCCTTCGGGGGTGGTGTCGCGCGCATGCGGGCACAGCCTTTCACGCGAGAAGCGGCCGGGTCCTCATGCGAGATGTACCCGGACCGGGGCCCGGTCTCCCCGGCCGAGCGGGGTTGGCCTGAACCGATACCGGGAATGATGCCGTCCCTATTGTACGAGCGAAGGCGAAATCGGTTACGGGGGAGGCGAGTTGAGCACGCTGAGACGCACGATGAGGCGACGGGGGCGATCTCGGCGGGGGCCGGCGCATCCCCGTTTCCGTACGTCCGTTCGCTGGTGGATCGCGGGTCGCACCGTCCACGCCCTGCTGCTGATGACGCTGGGCGCGCTGGCCGGACTCTCGGTGGTCGTGGCGACCGCGTGGACGCTGACCGAGAACTCGCCGCGGCCGATGGCGGACCGGTTCTCCGACGAGGAGCGGCTCCTCGACCTCAGCCTGTCCGTACTACGGGCCTGCGTCGGCACCGACAACCTCTCCCCGGAACCGGACAGCACCGCTCACCAGTTGCTCGCCACGGTCGCCTCCGTCACCGGCGCCCTGGTGCCCGCGGTGCTGCTCGGCATCGTCCTGATCAAGATGTTCGCGCTGCGGCCCTTCGTCTGGCGGCGCCGGGCCAGCATCTCGCACGCCTGGACCGCCGACTTCCCGGGCTACTCGCGCCGGAACGCGGACAGCGACGACGCCATCATCGCCGTCCGCTTCTACAACCGCTTCGACAATCTGTCGGTCGTCGACCTTCGGGCCCGTGCCCATCTGCGCTACCTGGAGCGCTCCCCGCACGACGGAAGCCTCGTCATCTACAAGCAGTGGCTGAAAGTCCTGGACGCGAACGGCGAGCCGGCCGACGAGCGGAGCTGGCTCGCGGTGGAGCGCGGGGCGCCCTTCACCGTGTGGATACCGGTCGAGGCGCCGGTGGCCGAGCTTCCGTTCCGCCGGATCCAGGGCAAGGAGCTGTCCGGCTCGTCGGGGGTGAAGCTGCTGGTCCGGCTGACCGCGCGGACCGTCGGGCTCGGGACCGAGGTCGCCGACGAGCGCTGGTTCGACCTGGAGGCCGGGGACTTCGAGCTCGGCCGTTTCGTGCCGCTCCAGCCGGACCTCGGCAAGGACGTGTGGCGCTGGGAGGGATGGTCCGAGTTCGACGGGCTGATCCCCCGTCCCCGCCCGAGCGGTGAGCGGCCCCTGGACCCCTCCTGAGCCACGGGCCGTCCGGACCCGGGTGCCCCCCTCGGCACGAAGCCCCGCGCGTCGCTCTACGCGTCCCTCTTCTTGAGCAGTACGTAGCCGCCGAGCAGGGCCAGGGCGACCCACAGCACCATGATGCCGAGGCCGCCCCAGGGACCGTAGGGAGTGTCGTCGAGGGGTGTCACCACCCGGAGGATCCTGCTGCCGGCCTGGTCGGGGAGATAGCGGCCGACCTTCTTGGTCGCGGACACCGCGCCCAGGATGTTGGAGATCAGGAAGAAGAACGGCATCAGGATGCCCAGCGAGAGCATCGGACTGCGCAGCATCGCCGCGACGCCCATCGAGAAGACGGCGATGAGCGTCATGTAGAGCCCCCCGCCGATCACCGCGCGCAGCACACCCGGATCGCTGATCGACGCCTTGTGCGAACCGAGCGCGGCCTGGCCCAGGAAGAACGTGATGAAGCTGGTGATCACGCCGACGACGAGGGCGAGGCCGGCCGCCACCGCGACCTTGCTGAAGAGGAACGTGCCGCGCTGCGGGACCGCCGCGAGCGAGGTGCGGATCATTCCGGTGCTGTATTCGTTGCCGACGACGAGCACCCCGAACACGATCATCGCGAGCTGACCCAGGGTCATGCCCGCGAAGCTGATGAACGTCGGGTCGAAGGTGAGCCGGTCCTGTCGGCTCAGGTTGTCGAACTCGTTCTTGGAGAGGAGCGAGATGAGGATGCCCAGGGCGATCGTGACGACCGCCGCGAGGCTCAGCGTCCACACCGTGGACGACACGGACCGGATCTTGGTCCACTCGGACTTGAGGACCTGGGTGGCCGCCATCAGCCCTTCTTCCAGTCGCCGCCCCATTGCGGGGCAGGGGGAGCGGGGGGCGCGGGTGGAACGGGGGGCGCGGGGAACGCCGAGTCCGGCGTTCCCGGACCACTCGGCAGGCTCTGCGGCCCCGGCGCGTCGGTGTGCGCGTGGTACTCCACCGACTCCGCGGTCAGCTGCATGAAGGCCTCCTCCAGCGACGCCTGCTGAGGGCTCAGCTCATGCAGCACGATCTGGTGCTGCGCGGCCAGCTCGCCGATCCGCTCCGGTTTCCCGTCGTCCACTTCGAGCGCGCCGCTGCCCGTCCGGACGACGGTGACCCCCGCGCCGTGCAGCACATCGAGCAGCCGCTCGCGCTGCGGGGAGCGGATCCGGACGTACGAGCGCGAGTTCTGCTGGATGAAGTCGGCCATCGAGGTGTCGGCGAGCAGCCGGCCCTGGCCGATGACGACGAGATGGTCGGCGGTCAGCGCCATCTCGCTCATGAGGTGGGAGGAGACGAAGATCGTACGGCCCTGCGCGGCGAGTGATTTCATCAGGTTGCGGATCCAGTGGATGCCCTCGGGGTCGAGGCCGTTGACCGGCTCGTCGAACATGAGGATCCGCGGGTCGCCGAGGAGCGCGCCCGCGATGCCGAGCCGCTGGCCCATGCCCAGCGAGAAGCCCTTCGCCTTCTTCCGCGCGACCGCGGTGAGCCCGACCGTGTCGAGGACCTCGTGCACGCGGGCCTTGGGGATGCCGTTGCTCTGGGCGAGACAGAGCAGATGGTTGAAGGCGCTGCGGCCGCCGTGCATGGCCTGCGCGTCCAGCAGGGCACCGATGTACTTCAGGGGGTCCTTGAGGTGGTCGTAGTGCTGACCGTCGATCCTCACGTCGCCCGCGGTGGGACGGTCGAGCCCGAGCATCATCCGCATCGTCGTGGACTTCCCGGCACCGTTGGGACCGAGGAAGCCGGTCACGATGCCCGGTCTGACGGCGAAGGTGAGGTTGTTGACCGCCACCTTCTCGCCGTACCGCTTGGTCAGCCCCTCAAGCTCGATCATGCGGCCACGCTAAGACGGCCCCCGGGCGCCTGCCACTTGAGCGAGGGCACCCTCGCGGACACGACAAGGCCCGCGCCCTCGGGGGAGGGAACGGGCCCTGGTGTCGTGCTGTGCGCCTACCGGGACGGCCATGCGGTCAACGGGACCACCGCATGGTCAACGGGACTGCTGGGCCGGAACCCCACGGGAGATCGGCTCGTCCTCGGCCGGGCCGGTGGCCGCGGCCACCGCGGCGCCCGTGAGCGTCGCGAGCATCTCGCGGACGTTCGTGAGCTGCGCGTTGATCGAGTCGCGACGGTTGGTGAGGGCGGCCAGCTCGCGCTCGGATTCCGAGCGGATGCGGTCGGCCTTGGCGTTCGCGTCGGCCACGATGTCCTCGGCCTGGCGCTGAGCCGTCTCGACCGTCTGGCGGGCGCGGCGCTCGGCGTCCGTGCGCAGCTTCTCGGCCTCCAGGCGGAGCTGCTCCGCGCGGTGCTCGATCTCCGCGAGGCGCTTCTCGGCCTTGGCCTGACGCGAGGCCAGGTCGCGCTCGGACTGCTCGCGGCGCTTGGCGAGGTTCGTCTCGAAGTCGGCGGCGGCCTGGGCGGCCTTGGCACGGGTCTCCTCGAAGAGGGCGTCCGCCTCCTCGCGCTTGGACTGCGCGTCCTTCTGCGCCTCCCCCCGCAGCTGAGAGGCGTCGCTCTTGGCCTTCTCGACGATCCGGACGCCCTCGTCCTCCGCCTTGGACTTGCGGTCCGCGGCGAACGATTCCGCGTCGTTGCGCACCTGCTGGGCCGCCGACTCGGCGAGCTCGCGGTGCTGCTCGGACGCGCGACGGGCCTCCTCGCGCAGGTCCTTGGCCTCCTCCTCGGCGAGGCGGAGGATCTTCTCGACGCGCGCGCCGAGACCCGCGTACGACGGCTCGGCGTCGCTCACCTGGGCCTGGGCGTTCTGCGTTTCGAGATGGAGTTCCTCGATGCGCTTTTCAAGGGCGGTGATACGGGCCAGAGCGCTGTCACGGTCGGAGACGAGCTTCGAGATGCGTTCGTCCACCTGAGCGCGGTCGTATCCACGCCGCACAAGCTCGAAGCCGTAGGGGGAAGTGTCGCTCATGGGGTTCCTGTCGAATGAGACCGGTGAGGTGATAGGTGGAATCCTAGGGGGCAATGCGGTGTGTCATCGAGCGGATACGTGTTTGATCTGGAGAATGACACTCCTTTTGGGTGGCTAGCTGTCGGATGGCTTGCCAGAACCTGTGACAAACCTCCCACAAAGCACGGAATGCCTGCTTCCGGCTAGCTCTCCGACGCCTTGCCGCCCGCGCGGGTGGCCCCCGCGGCCGCCCCCGCCTTCACCGCACCGTCCTTGCCACCCGTCGGCGCCTCGAAAGACTCCAACGCTTCCAGGACATCCTGGACACGGGAGATCTCCACGTTGATGTCCTCACGCCGGCGGACCAGGACCTCCAGGTCGCGCTTGCCCTCCTCGACGGCGGCCTTCGCCTCCTGGATCGCCTCGGACCTGATCTTCTCGGCCTCGGCGACCAGCGAGGACTTCTTCTGCTCGGCCTCCTTGAGGAGCCCCTCGGCCTTGCGCACGGCGGCGATACGGACCTTGCTCGCCTCGGAGTTCGCCTCCGACAGCAGATCCTTGGCCTTCGCGTCCGCCTTGGCGAGCTGCTCCTCGGCGGCCTTGATGAGCGCGTCGCACCGGTCGCCCGCGTTCTTCATCGTCTCGGACGACTCACGGCGGGCGCGCTCGTGCAGATCCTCGATCTCGGACGTGATGCGGTCGCGCAGTTCCTCGGCGCGCTCCCGGATCGCCGTGGCGTCCCGGCGCGCGCCGACCAGCAGCTCGTCCGCGTCCGTACGGGCCCGCTCCACCAGGGTGTTGCCCTCGACGGTCGCCTCCGAGACGAGCCTCTCGGCCTCGCCCCGCGCCACGCCGACCATCGTGTCGGCCTGCGACTCGGCGTCCGCCGTCGTCTTCTGAGCGCTCTGCTGCGCCTCGGCGAGCAGCTTGTCCGCCTCGGACGCCGTCTCCGAGATGAGGGTGTCGACCTGCTCGGCCGCCTCGGAGCGCCGCTTGTTGGCCTCCTGACGAGCCGCGTCCAGGGTGCGCTCGGCCTCCTCGCGCGCCGACGACGTACGCCGCTCGGCCTCCTCCGTCGCCCGCGCCTTGAAGCGCTCGGCCTCGGTGCGGATCCGCTCGGCGTGCTGCTGGGCGGAACCGATCGCCTCGGCGGCCTCGGCGCGCAGCCGCTCCGCGTCACCGGTCGCGTCCGAGATCAGCTGCTCGGCCTTGGCCACGGACTCGGTGCGTACCCGCTCGGCCTCGGCCGCGGTCTCGACCCCGAGCCGCTCGGCCTCCGCCGTCGCCTCGGTGATGAGCGTGTCCACCTGCGCGGCCGCGTCGGAGCGGATCCGGTTCGCGTCCTCCCGGGCGTCCGCACGGGTGCGCGAGGCGTCCTGGTCGGCGTTCGCGATGGCGTCCGACACTTCGGTGCGCACCCGCTGGGCGTGCTCGGAGGCGTCCGAACGCATCCGCTCCGCCTCGGCGATGGCCTCCGCGACCGTGCGCTCCGCGAGGGCGCTCGCGGCCGCCGTCTCCTCGTTCGCCTCCCGCCGCAGGCGCGCCGCGTCCTCGGACGCCCGCTCGCGCTCGGCGTACGCGTCGGCGCGGACCCGGTCCGCCTCCTCCTGCGCCTCGGTCCGCGTACGGTCCGCCACGTGCTCGGCGGCCGAGCGCAGCCCGGTGATCTCCTCCTGGGCCTGCTCGTGCAGCCCTGCCACCGAGTCCCGCACCTGCTGCGCGGTCTGCTCGGCGTTGGAGACCATCTCCGTCGCGCGCCGGTCGGCCTCCTCGACCAGCCGTACGGCCTCGGTCTGGGCCTCCTCGACCCGCTTGCGGGCGGAAGCGAGCAGTTCCTCGCTCTGTTCGCGGGCGCGCTCGCGCTCCTGGTCGGCCTCCTGGCGCGCCGAACCGAGGGTCTCCTCGGCCTCGCGGCGACGCCGGGCGGCCTCCTCCTGGGCGGCGGCCAGCGTCTCGGCACCCTCGGTCGCCAGGCGCTCGGCCGCGGCCTGCGCCTCGCTCCGTACGCGGTCGGCGCTGTCCTGGGCCTCCGACTTCAGCCGCTCGGCCTCCGCCGCCGCCTCCGAACGCAGCCGTACGGCGATGGCCTCGCCCTCGGCCCGGGACGCCGACGCGTCCCCCGCGGCCTCGTCGCGCAGCCGTACGGCCTCGGCCTCGGCCTGTGCCTGGAGCGTACGGATCCGCTCGGCGGCCTCCGAACGCAGCCGGTCGATCTCCTCGGCGGCCTCGCGGCGGATCCGCTCGGCCTCCGCGCGCGCGTCCGTCAGCGCCTGCTCGGCGGCGGCCAGACGCTCCTCGGCCTCGGTGTGCTGCCGGGTCAGTCCTTCGGCGGCCTCGGCCTGACGGGCCGCTATGGCCCGCTCGGTCTCCTCGCGCTGCCGCTCGGCGGCCCGCTCCGCGTCCGCCGCGATCGCCTCGGCCTGCTCGACGGCGTCCGCGCGGTGCCGATCGGCCTCCGCGCGGGTCCGCTCCAGCGTCTCCTCGGCCTGCCGGCGCAGGGTCGTGGCGCGCTCGATGGCCTCGGTGCGGACCTTCTCGCTGTCCCCGGTGGCGGCCTGACGCAGCTCGTCCGCGTCCGCCTTCGCCTTGCCGAGCAGCTCCTCGGCGGTCCGTGCCGCCTCCTCGATCTGCTGGACGGCCTCGCGCCGGGCCTCGGCACGGATGCGCTCGCCCTCGGCGACCGCGTCCGAACGCAGCTGCTCGGCGTCACCGCGCAGCCGGCGGGCCTCCTCCTGGAGCTCGACCGTCTTGGCGCGGTACTCCTTGGTGTCGTCCTTCGCCGTGCCCTTGAGCTGCTCGGCGATGTCGTGCGCCTCGGCGCGCAGCCGGTCGGCCTCGGTCTCCGCCTCGGTGCGGATCCGCTCGGCCTCCTCGGAGGCGGCCTTCGTGGTCCGCTTGGCCTCGTCGGACGCCCGGTTGAGCACGTCCTCCGCGGTACGGGCGGCCTTGGCGAGCTGGGAGGCGGTCTCCTCGGCGGTGAGGCTGCGGGCGCTCTCCTCGGCCTCCGCGACGATCGTCTCGGCCTTGCTGCGGGCGTCCGCGACGATCTGCTCGGCCTCGGACTTGGTGCTCTCGGCCTCCTTGGTGGCCTCGCTGACCAGCCGGGCGACCTGTTCCTTCGCGGTCCGCGTGCGCTGCTCGTTGACCGACTCGGCGCCGGAGAGCGTCTTGGCCGCGGCTTCCTTGGCCTCGCCCAGGACCTTGTCCGCCTCGGCCTGCGCCTCGCGCAGCGCGTTCTCGGCGGCGCTCATCCGCTGCTCGGCGGCCCGGCTCAGCTCGGTGGCCTGACGGCGGGCGTTGTCCGAGTCGCTCGCCGTGGAGCTGCGGAGCTGCTCGGCGTGGTCGGTGGCCTCCTGGGCCTGCGTCGACGCGGCGTTCAGCAGCCGCTCGGCGTCCGTGCGGGCCCGGCGCAGCAGCGCCTCGGCCTCCGCGCGGGCCGATTCGGCGTCGTTGGTGAGCCGCTGGCGCGCCTCGGCGGCGACCCGCTCGGCCTCCGCGCGGGCGGCGGCCAGCGCCTGCTCGGCCTCGGCGCGCGACTCCTCCAGGAGACGGCGGGCCTGCGACTCGGAGCGGGCGCGGAGCTGCTCGGCCCACGCCACGTTCTCGTTGACGTGCGACTCGACGGTCTGCCGGCGCTCGGCCAGCTCCTGGTCGAGCTGCTGGCGACGGGTGACCGCCTCCTGGTGCAGCTCCGCCTGGAGCCGGGCGGCCTGCTCGGCGTGCTCCTGGAGGATGCGCTGGGTCTGCGCCCGGGCCTGGCTGATCTCGCGCTCGGCGTCGACGCGAAGCTGGTCGGCCTGCATCTGGGCATTACGGAGGAGCTGCTCGGCCTGATAGCCGATGTCGGCCCCGTCGTAGGCAGGACGGGTCGCCAGACTGCGGCGCGCCTCATGCAGCTTGGCGCGCAGCACCTCGACCTGATAGCCGAGGTCCTCGGCGTGCTGGACGGCCTTCTCCCGCTCGGTCTTCAGCCGTTCCATCTCGGCCTCGAACCGAGAGAGGTGGTCGACGTCAGCCGCCGGCTCTCGCTCCTGGCGTTCGTAGCCCCGCACTGCGCGGTCCCATCCGTCCCCTGGTCGCATGTAATTCCGAACGAGCACCGTTCTTCCGCCGAACGGGGCCCCCGGGGAATGGTGTCAGATCAACGGCGGAGCACGGGCTGCTGCCCCGACGCTCGCCCCCCGAAACCTGGACCCCGGCCCTTGGTCCCGCTCGCCGGAAGGCGTCGGGACCTCGGCCGTCACCCGCGAAAGGCGACGGCCGACCCCAACCCTACCGGCCCAGATATACGGAGGTCAGTGCTCAGCCGACTCAACCGCCGCCGAAGTGACCAGTTCTGTCAGTACTCCGTGGCAATCCTTGGGGTGGAGGAAGGTGATCCGGGACCCCATGGACCCGGTCCGGGGCTCGTCGTAGAGCACTCGGACGCCCTTGTTCCGGATGTCCGCGGCGTCACCGTCGACGTCGGCGGTGCCGAAGGCGATGTGATGCACGCCCTCGCCGTTCTTGGCCAGCCACTTGCCCACGGCGGAGTCCTCGCGGGTGGGTTCGAGCAGTTGGAGGTAGGAGGCGCCGCCGTCGGACGTCTCGTTGATCTTGAGCATGGCCTCCCGGACGCCCTGCTCCTCGTTGATCTCGGAGTGGAAGACTTCGAAGCCGTACGTCGCACGGTAGAACTCGACAGTGGCGTCGAGGTCGAAACAGGCGATCCCGATGTGGTCGATTCGCGTCAGCATGGAGTCAGTGCAGCGCTCCCGGCGTGGTTACGCAACGTGCGCGCGATCACACTGCGGGCCGGATGACGGGTGGCCTACCGCTCAGTACATTCTCAGTAAACCCTCGTTCACTCCTCGGCTGTGCAAGCCGGTAAGGGGATCGCACCTCATGTCTGGAACGAACAGCAGTACCTCGGTGATCGTCGCGGGCGCCCGAACGCCCATGGGGCGGTTGCTGGGCTCGCTGAAGTCCTTCTCCGGGGCCGACCTCGGTGGCTTCGCGATCAAGGCCGCCCTCGACCGTGCGGGCATCGGCGGCGACCAGGTGCAGTACGTGATCATGGGCCAGGTGCTCCAGGCCGGGGCAGGGCAGATCCCGGCACGCCAGGCCGCCGTCAAGGCGGGCATACCGATGAGCGTCCCGGCCCTCACCATCAACAAGGTGTGCCTCTCCGGCCTCGACGCCATCGCCCTCGCGGACCAGCTGATCCGCGCCGGCGAGTTCGACATCGTCGTCGCCGGCGGCCAGGAGTCGATGACGAACGCCCCGCACCTGCTCCCGAAGTCCCGCGAGGGCTACAAGTACGGCGCCATCGAGATGCTCGACGCGATGGCGTACGACGGCCTGACGGACGCCTTCGAGAACATCGCCATGGGCGAGTCGACGGAGAAGCACAACACCCGCCTCGGGATCCAGCGTCCGGCGCAGGACGAGATCGCCGCCCTGTCCCACCAGCGCGCGGCCGCCGCCCAGAAGAACGGCCTCTTCGAGGCGGAGATCACACCGATCGAGATCCCGCAGCGCAAGGGCGAGCCGGTCGTCTTCAGCAAGGACGAGGGCATTCGCGCCGAGACGACCGCCGAGTCGCTCGGCAAGCTGCGCCCCGCGTTCGCCAAGGACGGCACCATCACCGCGGGCAGCGCCTCCCAGATCTCGGACGGCGCGGCCGCCGTGGTCGTGATGAGCAAGGCCAAGGCGCTGGAGCTCGGTCTGGAGTGGATCGCGGAGATCGGCGCCCACGGCAACGTGGCCGGCCCGGACAACTCCCTGCAGTCGCAGCCCTCGAACGCGATCCTGCACGCCCTGAAGAAGGAGGGCCTGGAGGTCGGGGACCTCGACCTGATCGAGATCAACGAGGCCTTCGCGGCCGTCGCGGTCCAGTCAATGAAGGACCTCGGGGTGTCCACGGAAAAGGTGAACGTCAACGGCGGCGCCATCGCCCTCGGCCACCCGATCGGCATGTCCGGCGCCCGGCTCGTGCTGCACCTCGCCCTCGAACTGAAGCGGCGCGGCGGCGGTGTGGGCGCGGCCGCCCTGTGCGGCGGCGGCGGTCAGGGCGACGCGCTGATCGTGCGGGTGGCCAAGGCCTGACCCGCGTTCGACCGACCGACCTCTCGTGAACGGAGCTGTGATGCAGGACGTCTCCTCGCTGGTGACCCAGGCCAGGGAAGGACGGCCGCGGGCGGTGGCCCGGCTGATCTCCCTCGTGGAGGGAGCGGCACCACAGCTCCGTGAGGTCATGGCCGCCCTGGCCCCGCTGACCGGCAACGCGTACGTGGTCGGGCTCACCGGCTCGCCCGGCGTCGGCAAGTCGACGTCGACGTCGGCGCTGGTGAGCGCCTACCGGCGGCAGGGCAAGCGGGTCGGTGTGCTGGCCGTCGACCCGTCCTCGCCGTTCTCCGGGGGCGCGCTCCTCGGCGACCGCGTCCGGATGTCCGACCACGCGTCGGACCCGGGCGTCTACATCCGCTCGATGGCGACACGCGGTCACCTGGGCGGACTGGCCTGGTCGGCCCCCCAGGCGATCCGCGTCCTGGACGCGGCGGGCTGCGACGTGATCCTGGTCGAGACCGTCGGCGTCGGCCAGTCGGAGGTCGAGATCGCCTCCCAGGCCGACACCTCCGTCGTCCTCCTCGCCCCCGGCATGGGCGACGGCATCCAGGCCGCCAAGGCGGGAATCCTGGAGATCGGCGACGTGTACGTCGTCAACAAGGCCGACCGCGATGGCGCCGACGCCACCGCCCGCGAGCTGAACCACATGCTCAGCCTCGGTGAGTCCCGTCGTCCGGGGGACTGGCGGCCGCCGATCGTCAAGACCGTCGCCGCGCGCGCCGAGGGCATCGACGAGGTCGTCGAGGCCCTGGAGAAGCACCGGGCGTGGATGGAGGAGCACGGCGTGCTGGCCGAGCGCCGGCTCGCCCGCGCGTCCCAGGAGGTCGAGACGATCGCCGTCACCGCGCTGCGCCGGCGCATCGGCGACCTCCACGGCGACCACCGCCTGAGCGCCCTCGCGGAGCGCATCGTCGCCGGCGAACTGGACCCCTACCGGGCCGCGGACACCCTGATCGAGGGTCTGACGGAGAGCTGAGCACGCACGAGGCGGCACCGGGTGGGTCCCGCTCCGGGCGCCCACTCCGGAGCCGTCGTGCGCACCCCCGGGCCGAGGTGCCGCGGTGCGCCCCGGCGCCGTGTCGCACGGCACGGCGCCCGCCGAAGCGGTGCGCACCCGTCCAGCAGGCCGAGGCAGCGCCTCGCACCACCCGCGCTCCTCACCGACACCGCACCGCCCGCCGCCCGCCGGTACTTGGGCTGTCCGCGTGTGTGCTCCCCGAGGGCCGGGCCGGGCGGTGTCGGGCGGGACGGTGCTGGTCCGGGTGGCGCGGCCGGGAAATACCTGGCCGACCTCCGCGGCCGCTGTTACGTTGAGCGGCATGTTCCTCCTCCTGGCATAGGGCCCGCCCAGGCCCGCGACGTACCGGCAGCACTGCGGCTGCCGCGTCGCGGCGATCCGGCGACCCCTGTCCCGCCTCGCTGTTGAGGAACTCCACCCATGTCTGCGTCACCCTCGCGGCCGTCCTACGCCGCGCTCTTCCGCATCCCCCACGCCCGCTCTGCCTTCCTGGCGGCCATGACCGGCCGTCTGTCGTACGGCGTGGTCTCCCTGGCCCTGATGCTCACCACCACCCGCGCCACCGGTTCGTACGCCGTGGCCGGCACGGTCATGGCGCTGTTCGGGGCGACGAGCGTGCTCCTGTCGCCCGTGCGGGCGGCCCTGATCGACTGGTACGGCGCCCGCCGTGCGCTGATCCCGATGGCCTCGCTCTACGGGGGTCTGCTCACGGCGTTCGCGGCCACGGCGTGGCGGCCCGGCGCACCGGCGACGGCGATCGGCGCGCTCGCGGTCGCCGCGGGCGCCTGCACACCCCCGCTCGGCCCCACGATGCGCGCCGTGTGGGGCGAAGTGGTCCAGGACGAAAGGCTGTTGCGGCGCGCCTACAGCCTCGATGGTGTCGTCGAGGAGATCCTCTTCGTCTCCGGACCGCTGCTCGTCGGCGCGGTCGTGCAGGTGGCACCGCCTGCCGCGGCGGTCGCGCTGAGCGCCCTGCTGGTGTGGTCGGGAACCTTGGCGTTCGTCCTGTCCCCGGTCGTGGCGGGCGTCCGCCCGGCCGCGGCGAAGGCGGCGCTCGGCGGGCGCCGGTGGGGCGGCGGGCGCCGCCGGTGGGGCGGACGGGCCCTGGCCCAGCCCGTCGTCGCCGCCCTCGGCGTCGGACTGTCCCTGGGCGCCGTCGACCTGCTGGTCATGGCCTTCGCCGAACAGCATCACCGAGGTGCGGACGCGGTGGCCTGGGTGCTCGCCGCGCTGTCGCTGGGCAGCGCGCTGGGCGGTCTGCTGAACGGCGCGGTCGACTGGCGCACGGCCCCCGGCGTACGGCTGCCGCTGCTGGCCGGCGCTCTGGGCGTCACGCTGCTCGCCGCGGGGCTCGCCCCCGGCCTCGGCACGCTGACGGCGGCTGTCGCCTGCGCCGGTTTCTTCGTCGCCCCGGCTCTCACGACGTCCTATCTGATGGCCGACGCGGCCGCTCCGCCGGGCTTTCGCACCCAGGCCGGAGCCTGGGTCAACACCGCGGTGAACGCCGGGAGTTCAGGGGGCGCCGCCGCTGCGGGCCTGCTGGTGGGCCGACTGCCCCTGGGGCTGTGCTTCGCGCTCTCGGGGGCACTGGCGCTCGTGGCGGCCCTGGTCTGCGTCCGGAGCGCACGGACCCCGCGTCCGGACACGGACGCGGGGCACGGTACGGCCGGGAGCGCGCGCCCCGCCGAAACGGACGGCGCGCAACTCCCGTGCTAGGCCTATGGCTTGCCGCGCTGGCCCAGCAGGTGCTCGGCGATCGGCCGCAGCGACTTGTGCAGATCCTCCAGAGCGTCCGGTGACACCAGGTCGATGAAGTGCCGCCGTACGGACGCCACATGATGCGGCGAGACCTTCTTCATCGTCTCCATGCCGTGCTCGGTGAGGACCGCGTACAGCCCTCGCCGGTCGGACTCGCAGTTCTCCCGGCGCACCAGGTCCGCGTTCTCCATACGCGTGATCTGGTGCGAGAGGCGGCTCTTGGACTGGAGGGTGGCGGACGCCAGGTCGCTCATCCGCATCCGTACGCCCTCCGACTCGGAGAGGTTCACCAGGATCTCGTAGTCGTTCATCGTCAGCCCGAACGGCTGAAGGTCCCTTTCGAGCTGGTACGTCAACAGCCTGTTGACCTCCAGGTGGGTGCGCCAGGCGCACTGCTCCGCATCGGTCAGCCAGCGCGTGGCCGTCTCGGTCTCCATATGTGAAGTCTACCTAAAATGTTGAAAGGCGAACTAGTGAGGGGTTGTGTGACCGTGCGCACGCGTTCGATGCGCGTTCGATGTCACACTCCGCAGACTACCGCTCACAGCCCGAAGCGACGCTGGAGGTCCCCCAGCTGTCCGGGAAGGCGCGGTGCGCCGGCTTGCCCCCCGTGCTGACCGGGCGCCCCTCCCGCGCCGGGCACTCCGGCCTGTTGCGGGACCGCCCCCGTGGCCTGCTCCGCCATCAGGATCTCGGTGGACTGGAGCAGCACCGTGCCGGCCCCCACGAACTCGAACTGGTGCTCCTCCCCGGAGGCCCCTCCGAGGCCCGTCATCGCACGTAGACCGCCCATGACGCCTGTCATGTACCCATGGTCGTAGTGGTGGCACGGGGACGGGCAGTCCGCCCACCCGACGAGGGCCTGCGGGTCCACTCTGATCGGGGGCTCCATGAACACCACCGGACCGTTTGACGCGGCCACGAACTTGCCGTTTCCGATCAGGGTCAGAAAGCCCGGCACGATCGACTGCTTGAGCGCGAGACTTGGCTGAAAAGCGAGCAAGTTGCCAGAGCGAATGGTCAGGTTGCCGTCGTCGAGGTCGTACGAATTCACGTCGAAGGCCCGGTCGGCGAGCAGCATCTTGCCCGAACCCTGCGCCACGACCCAGTCGCTCGCGTGCAGAGGCGAATGGAACGACGTACGGACAAGGCGGTCAAGTCGGCCGTGCCCGATGCCGTTGAACTCCATCGATCCGTAGTAGGCGATCATCTTGCCCTTCTGCAGGAACCACTCGCTCCCCTTGAGCTCCACGCAGAAGGTGTACTTGTTGACGTTGTCGTCGACCGGCAGCGACATCGGATCGTGGATCACCGGGCCGCCGGGGGCTCCGTAGCTCACAGCTTCTCCTCCGAGGCCTGGACGTACACCGAACCGCTCCCGCTCAGCTCCAGCTGGAACGCCTCGCCCGAACCGCGGCCCACCATGTCGCGCCAGCCCAGCGCCGTGGACAGCTTGTTGCGCACGTCGCCGTGGTGCGCCACGTACGCCTGCGGGTCGACGTGCACCGTCCGCTGCGGGGTGACCGGGACCTCGAAGACGCCGCCGTGCGCCATGACGGCCACCGCGCCGTGCCCCTTGAGCGTGGTCGTGAAGAGCCCCTGGCCCGTCACCTGGCCCCGCACCATGCCCATCACGCCGCCCTGCGAGCCCAGGAACATCGTGCCCTGCTGAAGCGCCCCGTCGAACGCCAGCAGCCGGTCCGCCTCGACGTACAGCGTGTCCCCGGTGAGGCTGATCACATGGACATGGTGGCCGCCGTGCCCGAAGAGCACCGTGCCCGCGCCCTCGACGGTCATCAGGGGAGTCGCCTCGTTGGCCAGCCGGCGGCCGATCATCGACATCACCCCGCCCTGCCCGCCCTGGATGTTGGGCGTGAACGACACCTCGCCCTTGTACGCGAGCATCGCGCCGCGCTGACTGAACAGCCGCTGACCCGGCACCACGGTCGCCTCGACCATCTTCGAATTCACCTCGCGGAAGGGCATGTCAGACATCCCCCGCGATCGTGTTGCGCTCGCTGGGCTGCACGTAGACCAGCCCGTCGCCCTCGAAGCGCATCTGGAAGGCCTCGCCACCGCCCTCGCCGAGGAGAGTGCGGAACGTCACACCGGACTGCAGCGACTGCCGCACGTTGCCCTGGTGCGCGATGTACGCCCCCGGATCGACCGTCAACGGGTACCGGTCGCTGACCCGCAGCACCACCGCGGGCCCGTCCGACATGATCGCCGCCTGGCCGTGGCCCTCGACGGTGGTCGTGAACAGACCGTTGCCCTGCGAGGCGCCGCGCAGCCCGGTGAACGTCGTGCCGGTGCGCAGACCGGTGTCCGTGGCGAGCAGGTTGCTCGACTCCACGTACAGCTTGTCCCCCTGAAGGGCCACCAGGTTGATCTCCGAGGCCCGGTCCGCGAACCAGCAGGTGCCGTGCCCCTTCACCTCCATCACCGTCATCTGCTCACCGGTGAGGCGCCGGGTCACCATCCCCCGGATCCCCTCACCGCCCCCGCTCAGCTTCTTGAAGGCCATCTGACCGTCGTACGCGACCATGGAGCCGTTCTTCGCCTTCACGGCGTCCCCGGTCATGTCGACGGCCAGCACCTTGCTGCCCTGAAGTCGAAACATCGCCACAGGTGTGAAGGTAGCCGCAGCGCCGGACGGCGGACAGAGCCCACGGGTGGATCCCGTCCCTGAGCCGACCCCTAGGGGCCCCGGACCCGGGATCCCGTGCTCTGGATGCCACAATGTCCGGGATGCTTGTGCTTGCGTTCACAAGGCAGGCGTTCCCCCCGACAGCGAATCCCACCGAAGGTGACCCGTGGACATAAAGACCGCCACCGCACTCCGCCGGCTCCGTCTGGTCTCGGCCCCCGAAGCCGTTTCCTTCCTGCTGCTGCTCGTCTGCTCGGTGCTGAAGCGGACCACGGACTTCAACGCCGTTCCCGTCATGGGCGCGGTCCACGGTGTCCTCTTCATCCTGTACGTGATCTTCTGGGCGGACGCCTGGAACCGCGCCCGGTGGAGCGCCGGCACCGGCGTCCTCTACTTCGTCCTCTCCGTCCTGCCCACCGGCGGCTTCTTCGCCGAGCGCAAGCTCAAGCGCGAGGCCGAGGACGCGGTCGTCGCCTCCCGCGCCCGCAAGGAAGGGGTCGTGAACGCATGATCGTCGCCTTCTCCGTGACACCGCTCGGTGTCGGCGAGGACGTGGGGGAGTACGTCGCCGACGCCGTCCGCGTGGTCCGTGAGTCGGGCCTGCCCAACCGCACCGACGCGATGTTCACCTCGATCGAAGGTGACTGGGACGAGGTGATGGCCGTCGTCAAGCGTGCCGTCGCCGTCGTCGAGGAACGCGCGCCCCGGGTCTCGGTCGTCCTCAAGGCGGACATCCGCCCCGGCGTGACGGACGGCCTCACCTCCAAGGTGGAGACGGTGGAGCGGCACCTGTCGTCGTGACGGCGGAACGGTCCGACGGGCGGAACGGCTCCGACGGCAGAGCGGTATGACGGCGTGTCGGCACGCCGGGCATGACCTCGGGGCGCGGGCCCCGCACCGAGAACCCCGGTCCCCAGGACCGGGGTTCCTTCGTGCGCGGGACGGCGGGGGCCAAAGACCACCCGCCCGCACGCCCCCCGCACCCGACCGGACGCGCCCCGTTCGACACATCGTCAAAACTCCACTTATGTGTGGGTACCAGCCAGAACGATCACCGGGCACGTTCAACCACGGGAGGGCGATGTGCGGCCCGAGGGCTACGACTACGACACCTGCAGCCGACTCGCCGGACCGCTGACCCAGCCGTCCGGCACGGGCTACCGGGTGCAGTACACCCAGCTCCTCTCGCGGGAACCGCACCGAATACGCGCCATCCTGCTGATGACCCTCGCCCCTGTCGTCACCGGCGCTCTTCTCGTCTACCTCGTCTGGCCCACCCACTGGGTGGACCGCGAGGGCGCCGAGTCCTGGCTGATCGCCCTCGACACCACCATGCTCGTGTCCATCGGTCTGATCGAGTTCTTCATGGTCGTCAACGTCATGAGCATCGCCCACGCCGCGATGGCCGCCCGCGATCCCGTTCCCGTCGTCCCGGAGCAGGGGACCCGGGTCGCCTTCCTGACCACCTACGTACCGGGAAAGGAACCCCTCGCCACGGTCCGCGCCACCCTGGAGGGCGCGCTCACCGTCACCCACACCGGACGCCTCGACATCTGGCTTCTCGACGAGGGCGACGACGAACAGGCCAGAGCCCTCTGCGCCGAACTCGGGGTGCGGCACTTCACCCGCAACGGGGTGCCCGAGTGGAACCGCCCCGAGGGCAGCCACCGGGCCCGCACCAAGCACGGCAACTACAACGCGTGGCTCTCCCTTTACGGGCACGCGTACGATTTCTTCGCCTCCGTCGACACCGACCATGTCCCGCTGCCCGGATTCCTCGAACGCATGATGGGCTACTTCCGGGACCCCGACGTCGCGTTCGTCGTCGGCCCCCAGGTGTACGGGAACTACGAGAACCCCGTCACCAAGGCCGCCGAGTCCCAGCAGTTCCTCTTCCACGCCCTGATCCAGCGCGCCGGCAACCGGTACGGCTCGCCCATGTTCGTCGGCACCAACAACGTCGTACGCATCGCGGCCCTCAAGCAGATCGGCGGGCTGTACGACTCCATCACCGAGGACATGGCCACCGGGTTCGAGATCCACCGGCACAGGAACCCCCGGACGGGCCGGCACTGGCGGTCCGTCTACACGCCCGACGTCCTCGCCGTCGGTGAGGGACCGTCCACCTGGACGGACTTCTTCACCCAGCAGACGCGCTGGTCGCGCGGCACCTACGAGACCCTGTTCAAGCAGTACGGGAAGGCCCTGTTCACCATGCCTCCCGGCCGGCTGTTCTCGTACACCCTGATGCTCGTCTACTACCCGATGACGGCCGTCAACTGGCTTCTGGGCATCATCAGCTGCTTCCTCTTCCTGTGGTTCGGGGCCTCCGGGACGCAGGTCACCGCCTCCGTGTGGCTGATGCTCTACAGCGACGCGGCCGCCCTCCAGATCTGCCTGTACCTGTGGAACCGGCGGCACAACGTCTCGCCGCACGAACCCGAGGGATCGGGCGGCCTGGCCGGCATGGCGATGTCGGCCCTGTCGGCCCCCATCTATCTGAAGTCGCTGAGCGAGGCCCTGATCAGGCGGCCCAGCCGCTTCGTCGTCACCCCGAAGGGCCGCGACGCCAGCCCCGACCGGCTCCGGACGTTCCGCGTCCACCTCGGCTGGGCCGCGCTGCTCGCCGTCTCGCTCGGCGCGTCGGAGGTCCTCGGCCACACCCACGCGGCCATGCGGACCTGGGCGCTGCTGGCCATGGGGATCTCGCTCGCGCCGGTCGCGGTCTGGGTCCTCACCACTCTCAGGGAGCGCCGGACCCGGCCCGCCCTGCCGGCCCCCGCCCGCGCTCACGACAGCGGGGTACCGGTGCCGGCCGCTGCCGGCACCCCCCTGACGGTCACCGGCTCCACGACAGGAGGCACCTAGGCCATGGCGTACCGGCCCTCGAAGAAGACGAAGAAGACGGTGCTCGGCATCGCGGGAATCGCCGTCCTCGCGGGACTCAACGCCCCGGCCGCCCTCGGCTTCGCCGGCGAGCGGTACCACGAGTACGAGATCTCCCGGCCCGCCTACATGGCGAAGTACGGCTCCTGGAGCCCGGTCGACATCCCCGAGGAGTACCGCACCAACGCGATCCACGCGGCGCTCCTGCACACCGGGAAGGTGCTCATCGTCGCCGGATCGGGCAACGAGCAGAAGAAGTTCGACGAGGGGTCCTTCGACACGGTCCTGTGGGATCCGAGGACGGACACCTTCAAGAAGATCCCCACCCCGGACGACTTCTTCTGCGCCGGCCACGCACAGCTCCCCGACGGCAGAATGCTCGTGGCCGGCGGCACCGCCCGCTACGAACGGCTGGACGGCGAGGTCGTACGGGCCGGCGGCGGCATGCGGGTGAAGAACGAGAACCCCGACAAGGCCGTCGTCCTCAGGAAGGGCACCGTCTTCCGCTCGCCCGCGGGTGTCGACTACGTCAGCAGGGTCGACGTGACGGTCCCCCGGGCCAGGCGGAACCAGGTCGTCACGTACGACCGGTCCGGTGCCATGCGGCCCTGGAAGACCGAGGTCACCGCCGGAGAGGCCCGCGTCTTCGTGGAGGCCGCGAAGAAGGGACCGGGGTCGGTCACCGACCGGCAGGCCCAGTACGAGATCGTCGGCCTGCGGGGCGAGGACGCCTACAACACGTACGGTCTCTCGGAGAAGATCACCCTGGAGAAGCAGGACTTCCAGGGCATCAGGGCCGCCTACGAGTTCGACCCGAAGGCCGAGAAGTACATCCCCGTCGACCCGATGGACAAGGCCCGCTGGTACCCGACCCTGGTAGGGCTGGACGACGGGCGGGTCCTCGCGGTCTCCGGCCTCGACGACGTCGGGGTCATCGACCCCGGCGACACCGAGATCTACGACCCGGTGACCAAGAAGTGGAGCCCGGGACCGCGGCGCTATTTCCCCACCTACCCGGCCCTCTTCCTCACCGAGGGCGGCAAGCTCTTCTACCCGGCCTCCAACGCCGGGTACGGGCCCGCCGACCAGGGCCGCGAGCCGGGCCTGTGGGATCCGCGGACCAACACGTTCCAGAAGGTGCCCGGTCTGCGGGACGCCGACCGGACGGAGACCTCCGCCTCGCTGCTGCTGCCGCCCGCGCAGGACCAGAAGGTGATGATCCTGGGCGGCGGAGGGGTCGGCGAGTCGAGGAAGTCCACCGCCCGTACCGCCGTCGTCGACCTCAAGCAGGCCAACCCGGTCTTCCGGGACGGCCCCGACCTTCCCCAGGGCACGCGCTACCTCAACAGCGTGATCATGCCGGACGACTCCGTCTTCACCACCAACGGTTCCAGGGACTACCGCGGCCGCGGCGCCAGCAACATCCTCAAGGCGCAGTTCTACGACCCCAGGGCCAACACCTTCCATGAGGCGGCGGCTCCGCGCGTGGGCCGCAACTACCACTCCGAGGCGCTGCTGCTGCCCGACGGCCGCGTCGCCACGTTCGGCTCCGACCCGCTCTTCGACGACCGGCGGAACACCAAACTGGGCCACTTCGAACAGCGCATGGAGGTCTTCACCCCGCCCGCCCTGCACCGCAACGGCAGGAACCGTCCGGTGCTCGGCCGCGGCCCCGAGGAGCTCGACGCGAACCACCGGGCGACCTTCGCCACCGACCACCCCGAACGGGTCGTCAGGGCCCGGCTGATGCGCCCCAGCGCCGTCACCCACACCACGGACGTCGAGCAGCGGTCGATCGAGCTCGGGCTGACGAAGACCGCGGACTCGGTCACCGTCGACGTACCGCGGGACCCCGCCCTGGTGCCGCCCGGCTGGTACATGCTCTTCGTGACGGACGGCCAGGGCACCCCGTCCGAGGCGAAGTGGATCCGGGTCAGGTGACGGGGCCGCGCGCCAGCTCCAGGGCGTAGTCCGGCCACCACCGGCCGGCCGCCGGTCCGCCCCCGCACTCTCCGTCCGACTCGCCCGGCCGCTTGATCCACAGGTAGGCGTCGAGGGAGGGTTCACCGGTGGCCGTGGTCGGCGGGGTGCCCAGTGCCCGGCCCGGCGGGTTGCACCAGACGCCCTCCAGCGGGCCGTTGCCGTTGCGGCTGGTGTCGACGACGAAGTGCTTGCCGCCGAGTCTTTCGGAGAGGCGTACTCCGTACCGCCTGCTGGCCGCGTCCGTCTGGAAGTTGGAGACGTTGAGCGCGAAGCCGTCGGCGTCGGCGATGCCCGCGCGTTCCAGGGGCTCGACCAGCTTCCCGGAATCGGCGATCCAGGCGGGGTTTCCGGCGTCCAGGTACACCTTGGTGTCCGGCTGGCGTTTCAGCCGGACGACCGCCTCGCTCAGCAGCCGCTCGCGCTCGTCGTGGTACTCGCCTGGGGTGCAGCCGTCCACGATGTGGGCGACGGCGTCCGGCTCCAGGACCACCACGGCCCTGCCGTCGCCGAGGGCGTCGGCGAACCGGTCGATCCACCGGCGGTAGGCGTCCGCGTCCGCCGCTCCGCCCGCCGAGTGCTGGCCGCAGTCCCGGTGCGGGATGTCGTACGCCGCGAACACCGCCGTCAGCCCCTCCCGGGTCGCGGACGCGGTCGCCGCCCGTACCGCCGGGCCCGGGTCGAGTTCGCCGGCCGGCCACAGGGCGACCGGCTCGTCCGCGATCCGCCGCAGCAGACCGGCCTCCCGGGTGCGGCCCTGCCGCCGCCACAGCTCGATCTGCCGGGCCGCCGGTCCGTCCGGGTCGACCCAGAAGGGTGAACGGGCGGCGGGGCCGGACCGCTTCGGGGCGGCCCCGGCGACGGAGGCCCCGCCGGCCTCGGGCGCGGGCGTGCAGCCCGCCACGAACCCGAGCACCGCGAGTGCCGCGAGGGTGTGGATCAGCCGGGGCATGCCGCTCCCTTGGCGAAGGTGACAGTCGGTCACCAATCGTTGCACAAGGGGGCATTCCGGCAGGGAAGCGGCGTGGCGCGGCCGGCGCCCGGCCACCGGGTCAGCCGCCGCCCGACGCCAGCGCGATCCCGAGCGGCGTCCGCTCGTACAGCACCTGGTGCCCGTACCGCCGGGAGACCAGCAGGCCCGCGTCGCGCAGGGCGGCGAGATGCGCGGACACCGACGACGGCGCGAGGCGCAGCCGGTGCGCGAGGGCCGTCGTGCCGGCCGGTTCGTCGAGCGCGGTGAGCACGGTGGCCCGGCCGCGCCCGAGGAGCCGTACGAGCGCGTCGGGAGTGCGGTCCGTCGGCTCGGCCCACAGACCGCCGACGCCTCGCGCGGGGTAGACGAGAGTCGGCTGCCAGGGCGGTTCGAAGCCGCTGATCACGTCCGGCCAGGAGAAGACGCTCGGGATGAGGACCAGGCCCTGTCCGGCGAGATGACGTTCGTGCCGGCCCGCGACCTCCACGGTCAGGGTGTGGGAGCGCCAGCCGAACCGCCGGTCGATCTCCGGGAGGAGCCCGCCGAGGCCGACCTCGGCGAGCCGCCGTGAGTGGAAGGCGACGTCGGCCTCCAGCAGGGCGCGCAGCCGGGGCCAGTCCGGTTCGACGAGGGTGTGCCAGGCCTGTTCGAGCAGGCCGGTCAGTTCGCGCACCATGCGGGCGGGGTCGGCCAGCAGCGCCCGGCCGCGCGGCGAGGCGAGGGCGCCGGGCGTCTCGGCGAGCGACCGCGCGCTCTCCTCGCGGGCCATGTCCGGGTCGGCCGCGCGGATGGCGGCGATCTCCTCCTCGAAGCTCGCCGCCGGACCGAGCGGCGGCGGGCCGAGCCAGTCGGGGGAGTAGCCGCGCTGGGGCATCAGCAGCCACAGCGGGGTCAGGTCGAGTCCGGCCGCCGCCGCGCGTATGCGGCGCAGCCAGTGCGCGTGATAGCCGTGCCGCGCGGGCCGGTTGAGCGTGCGGACCGCCTCCTGCGTCTCCCACAGCGGCGACACCGCGAACCTGCAGTTGAGGAGGTCGTCCTCCCCGAAGTGCAGCAGTGACGGCATGGCGCGACCCCAGAAGATTCGGCTGACGCCGAAACTCTACGGTGCCGGAGCGGGGCCGGGCACGCTGGCGCCCATGCCAGAAGCAGAGACGAAGGTCACGACGGGCGTGCCCGCACCGACGGGCACCGCGGACGACACCGCGAACCCCGCCACGCAGGACACCGTGACGAGCACCGCGAAGCCCGCCGTGGAGACCGGCTCGGGGAGCGCAGTGGAGACTGCCCTGGGGAGCGTCCCGAGTGCTTCGGTGGGCACCCCGGAGGCCGCTCCCGCGCGTACCGGGTACGGTCCCGTGTTCGCCGTGCGCGAGTTCCGCGCGGTCTTCGCCGCGCACGCGTTCTCGCTGCTCGGACTCGTCGTCGCCGAGATCACGCTCTCCGTCCTCGTCTACGACCTGACGGGCTCTCCGCTGCTGAGCGCCCTGACGTTCGCGCTCGGCTTCCTGCCCTATCTGATCGGCGGCACCCTGCTGGCCGGCGTCGCGGACCGCTTCCCGGCCCGCCGGGTCCTGGTGGTGTGCGACCTGATGTGCGCGGGATGCGTGGCCGTGATGGTGGTGCCGGGCGCGCCCATCGCGGTACTGCTCTCGATGCGGGCCGCGCTCGCCCTGGTCGCCCCGGTCTTCCAGGGGACGCGGACGGCGACCCTCGCGGACGTCCTCGGCGACGGGGAACTGTTCGTGCTCGGCCGCTCCCTGCTGCGGATCCTGTCGCAGAGCGCGCTGCTGGCCGGGTTCGGGGCCGGCGGGCTGCTGCTCACCGTCGTGTCCCCGCGCCACGCGCTCCTCGTCACGGTCTGCACCTTCCTCCTCTCCGCCGTGCTGCTCCGGTTCGGCACCCGGCGGCGGCCCGCGCGGGCGCACGGGGGGCAGGCGCTCGTGCGGGACTCCCTCGGCGGAGCCCGTCAGGTGCTGTCCGACCGCCGCGTCCTCGTGCTGCTCCTGCTCTTCTGGGCGCCGTCGATGTTCGTCGTCGCTCCGGAGGCGCTGGCCGCGCCGTACGCCGAGGGGCTCGGGGCCGGCACGGCCGGGCTCGGGCTGCTGATGTGCGCGCTGCCCGTCGGCACCATCGCGGGAGAGCTGTTCGCGGGATCGAGGCTGCGGCCGGCGACCCGCAACCGGCTCACGCTCCCGCTGGTCTGCGTCACGCTGCTGCCCTACGCCGGGTACGCGCTGCGGCCCGGTCTCGGCTGGACGCTGGTCCTGCTGGTGCTCGCGGGCGCCGGGTCGGCGTACACCCTCGGCCTGGACCAGTGGTTCGTGCGGGCGGTGCCGGACGAACTGCTCGGACGCGCCATGACGTTGAACTCGGCCGGGCTGATGACGATCCAGGGTGTGGGCATGGCCCTGTCGGGGGTGGTGGCGGAGTTCGCCGGGGTGCGGGCGACGGTCGTGGGCGCGGGCGTGCTGGGGACCGTGGTCTGCGCGGGCCTGGCGGTGGCGGCGCGGCGGACCGGACACGGCGGGGCGCGGGGCGAGTAGTCACGGCGGACCGGTGGGGGAGCGGCGCGGACGGCCGGTGGGTCCGGTCGCCCGAAGGGGTCCGGAACCTGGCCGCCGAGGGGCCGTGTACCGAAACGCGAGACGGGGCTGACCACGATGTGACCGGCCGGTAAGGTCTTTGGCGTGCCGAAGCCGCTCAGTCTTGCCTTCGATCCCATCGCCCGCGCCGACGAACACTGGCAGCAGCGCTGGGGTTCCGTGCCGTCCATGGCCGCGATCACCTCGATCATGCGCGCGCACCAGATCCTGCTGGCCGAGGTGGACGCGGTCGTCCGGCCGTACGGACTGACCTTCGCGCGCTACGAGGCGCTGGTGCTCCTGACCTTCTCCAAGGCGGGCGAGCTGCCGATGTCCAAGATCGGCGAGCGCCTGATGGTGCATCCGACCTCCGTCACCAACACGGTGGACCGGCTGGTGCGCTCCGGGCTCGTCGACAAGCGCCCGAACCCGAACGACGGGCGGGGCACCCTCGCCTCGATCACGGACAAGGGCCGCGAGGTCTGCGACGCGGCCACCCGCGACCTGATGTCGATGGACTTCGGGCTCGGGGTCTACGACGCCGAGGAGTGCGCGGAGATCTTCGCGATGCTGCGGCCGCTGCGGGTCGCGGCGCACGACTTCGCCGACGAGTAGGCCGGCCGGCGGGCCCTCTCGTGACCGTCGCGGCGCCGGGGCGGGTGCGGACCGGGCGCGGGCCGGGGTCCCGCGGCGCGGCGTGGGGGCGCGTGAAGATCGCGCAAAAAGGGTGGTTACCCTCGTGCCATGAAGAAGAGCGTGTTGACCCGCTACCGCGTCATGGCCTACGTCACCGGCGTGCTGCTGGTCCTGTTGTGCCTGAGCATGATCGCCAAGTACGGCATGGGCGTCGACGGGGCCGCGGACTTCACCCGTGTCGTCGCCATCGCGCACGGCTGGCTGTACGTCGTCTACCTGATCTTCGCCTTCGACCTGGGTTCCAAGGCGAAGTGGCCGGTCGGCAAGCAGCTCTGGGTGCTGCTGGCGGGCACGATTCCCACGGCCGCCTTCTTCGTGGAGCGCCGCATCAGCCACGAGCTGGAGTCGCAGGTCACGGAGGCTTCCCCCGAGGCCGTCAAGGCCTGATCCACACCGCCGTACGGGACCGTACGGCGGTTTGCCATCGACATTTACTAGGACGTCCTAGTAAATTCGAGGGTATGGACGCTCACGCCATCGAGGAAGGCCGCCGACGCTGGCAGGCCCGTTACGACGCTTCGCGCAAGCGCGAGGCCGACTTCACCACGCTCTCCGGTGATTCCGTGGAGCCGGTGTACGGTCCCCGGCCCGGGGACAACTATGAGGGCTTCGAGCAGATCGGCTGGCCCGGGGAGTACCCCTTCACGCGCGGGCTGTACGCGACCGGCTACCGGGGGCGTACGTGGACCATCCGGCAGTTCGCCGGATTCGGCAACGCCGAGCAGACCAACGAGCGCTACAAGAAGATCCTCGCCAACGGCGGCGGGGGCCTCTCCGTGGCCTTCGACATGCCCACGCTGATGGGCCGCGACTCGGACGATGCCCGTGCGCTCGGCGAGGTCGGGCACTGCGGTGTCGCGATCGACTCGGCGGCCGACATGGAGGTCCTCTTCCAGGACATCCCGCTCGGTGACGTCACGACGTCGATGACGATCAGCGGGCCCGCGGTGCCGGTCTTCTGCATGTACCTGGTCGCGGCCGAGCGCCAGGGCATCGACCCCGCCGTACTGAACGGCACGCTCCAGACCGACATCTTCAAGGAGTACATCGCGCAGAAGGAGTGGCTCTTCCAGCCCGAGCCGCATCTGCGCCTCATCGGCGACCTGATGGAGCACTGCGCCGAGAAGATCCCCGCGTACAAGCCGCTGTCCGTCTCCGGGTACCACATCCGGGAGGCGGGCTCCACGGCCGCGCAGGAGCTCGCGTACACGCTGGCGGACGGCTTCGGCTATGTGGAGCTGGGGCTCTCCCGCGGGCTCGACGTGAACGTCTTCGCCCCCGGACTGTCCTTCTTCTTCGACGCGCACGTCGACTTCTTCGAGGAGATCGCCAAGTTCCGCGCCGCCCGCCGGATCTGGGCCCGCTGGATGCGCGACGTGTACGGGGCGACCTCCGAGAAGGCCCAGTGGCTGCGCTTCCACACGCAGACCGCCGGTGTCTCGCTGACGGCCCAGCAGCCGTACAACAACGTCGTACGCACCGCCGTGGAGGCCCTCGCCGCGGTTCTCGGCGGCACGAACTCGCTGCACACCAACGCGCTGGACGAGACGCTCGCCCTGCCGTCCGAGCAGGCCGCGGAGATCGCGCTGCGGACCCAGCAGGTGCTCATGGAGGAGACCGGCGTCGCCAACGTCGCCGACCCGCTGGGCGGTTCCTGGTACGTCGAGCAGCTCACCGACCGGATCGAGGCCGACGCCGAGAAGATCTTCGAGCAGATCAAGGAGCGCGGGCTGCGGGCGCACCCGAACGGCAAGCACCCCATCGGGCCCATCACCTCGGGCATCCTGCGCGGGATCGAGGACGGGTGGTTCACCGGGGAGATCGCCGAGTCGGCGTTCCAGTACCAGCGCTCGGTCGAGAAGGGCGACAAGCGCGTCGTCGGGGTCAACGTCCACCACGGGTCCGTGACCGGCGACCTGGAGATCCTCCGGGTCAGCCACGAGGTGGAGCGTGAGCAGGTGCGGGTGCTCGCCTCGCGCAAGTCGGACCGCGACGAGGCCGCGGTGCGCGGCGCGCTGGACGCGATGCTCGCCGCCGCGCGCGACGGTTCCAACATGATCGCCCCCATGCTGGAGGCGGTCCGCGCCGAGGCGACGCTGGGCGAGATCTGCGGTGTCCTGCGGGACGAGTGGGGCGTGTACACGGAGCCGGCGGGCTTCTGACCCACCCCGGGCAGCCCGGGCGGCCTGGCGTCCCTGGCGTCCCTGGCTGCCCGGCATCCGGGCCGGGCCCGGGGCGCCGGGTCCCCGCTCCGCCACCGAGGCCTGCGCGGCGCCAGGTGCCCTTTTCTCGCCCCCTCCGCCCCTACCCGTCCCGTACCCGGGGGCTCCGCCCCCGGACCCCCGCTCCTCAATCGCCGGAGGGGCTGGATTTTGCACCCGCAGTCGGCCGCGCTCGGGAGGGGCCGTGCCGGTACATCAAATGCCCGCAGGCCGGACGGATCGTCACCCACTCGCACCTCGAAACCCCGGTGGGATCCGTTCGGATGCGGGCGGATGTACCGGCACGGCCCCGACCCGCGACGCGCCGACTCCGGACGCCCGCCCCGTCGGTCAGGGGCCGGAGACCGCCTCCGGGGGGACCGGGCCGGCGGCCGTCGCGCCCGTCAGGCCGAGGAGCAGGATGCGGGTGAACGAGCGCACCCACTCCTCGTCCGCGGGTTCGGCGCTGACCAGGGTGCGGTGGACGACCGCTCCGGCGACCACGTCGAAGATCAGGGCGGCGGTGCGGTCGGCGGCCGCCGGGTCCGCCTCCGGGGGCAGTTCGCCGCGGGCCTGGGCGCGGGCACGGCCCTCCATGACCAGGCGCTTCTGCCGGTCGACGATGGACGTGCGGATGCGTTCGCGCAGCGGTTCGTCACGGGTGGACTCCGCGACCACGGCCATCAGCGCCGTCTTCGCCTCCGGGCGGTCGAGGATCGCCGCGAACTGGAGCACCACGCCCTCGATGTCGGCGGCCAGACTGCCCCGGTCGGGGAGCTCCAGCTCGTCGAAGAGCTCGGCCACCGCGTCCACGACGAGTTCGTTCTTGCCCGCCCAGCGACGGTAGAGGGTCGTCTTGGCGACCCCGGCGAGGGTCGCGACGTACCCCAACGTCAGTTTGGACCAGCCCAGTTCGACCAGGGCCGTGCGCGTCGCCTCCAGGATCGCGGCGTCCGCGGCGGCGCTGCGGGGGCGGCCCGTACGGGCGGCCTGGGAGCGACATTGCATGCCAGTGACCATATCCGGCCGCTTCCATGGCCATATCCGGCGGTTATGTGAAGTCGTGAGGGAGATCACCGGAAGACGGTGCACAGGCGTGTCCCCACCCAGTTACGCTACGACTCGTAGCGAAAGCTCGACCGCGGCGACAACCGCACAGGCGTCAGGTGGGGACCCGGCGCCGAACACGCAGGACAAGGCTTGGCTTTCACGACGCTTTTCACACGTGCGCGAGGAAGGGGGAGGATGTACTCATGCAGCCACGGAACATGTCCATGAGCGGAGTCGTCGACCTCGCCGCGGTGAAGGCGGCCCAGGAGGCCAAGTCGAAGGCGGAGCAGGCGCGCGCCGAAGCCGCCAGGCAGGGCGGCGGGGGTGGCGCAGTGACCCCCGCGAGCCTTGTCATCGACGTCGACGAGGCGGGATTCGAGCACGACGTCCTGCAGCGCTCCACCGAGGTGCCCGTCGTCATCGACTTCTGGGCCGAGTGGTGCGAGCCCTGCAAGCAGCTGAGCCCGGTCCTTGAGCGACTGGCCGTCGAATACAACGGGCGCTTCGTGCTCGCCAAGATCGATGTCGATGCCAATCAGATGCTGATGCAGCAGTTCGGGATCCAGGGGATTCCGGCCGTTTTCGCGGTGGTGGCCGGACAGGCCCTGCCGCTCTTCCAGGGAGCCGCCGGCGAGGCGCAGATCCGCGAGACCCTGGACCAGCTCGTCCAGGTCGCCGAGCAGCGCTTCGGCCTGACGGGTCTGACGGTCGACGCGGACGGCGAGCCGGCCGGGACCCCGGCCGCGCAGGAGATGCCGGCCGGACCGTACGACGCGCTGCTGGAGGCCGCCGTACAGGCGCTCGACGCGGGCGACTTCGGCGGTGCCGTCCAGGCCTACCGGAACGTGCTGGGCGACGACCCGGGCAACACGGAGGCCAAACTGGGCCTGGCCCAGGCCGAGTTGCTCCAGCGGGTGCAGGGTCTGGACCCGCAGCAGGTGCGCAAGGACGCCGCCGAGAAGCCCGGTGACGCGCGTGCGCAGATCGCGGGGGCCGACCTGGACCTCGTCGGCGGCCATGTCGAGGACGCCTTCGGGCGGCTCATCGACACGGTGCGGCGCACGGCGGGCGACGACCGGGACGCCGTACGGCTGCGGCTGCTGGAACTCTTCGAGGTGGTAGGGGCCGACGACCCGCGCGTGATCGCGGCGCGCCGGGCTCTGGCCAGGGCTCTGTTCTGACCAGTCCCTAAACGCCGGGGCTTGTGATGCCCAGGTGAAAGATTGGCCGACAGGGGTGCATGTGGCCGCGCTTTACCAAAACTTGGTAAACGCGGCCGCTGTTACTCGTAGTAAGTCGAGGGCGTTGAACTGTCTGGTTCCGTCCGGCATTTGACCGTTGTGTCACCCCCGATGGGGCCACCCTGAGTCGCCACCCGATACCGACGGGTCGTTCTTCGGTTATCCCGCCGTTACTAGCCAGTAACGAACCCCCTTGTGCACGCGGCGAGAATGCACCACGATCGGCGACGCTCGGTCCATTCCCGCACCCCGACAGCCAATCGGGTCGGCGGACTTTCTGGGTCCCCACCGAGTAGGGCCGATAGCCAGTGCGGTCGGTTCTTGGGCAGGGGGGTCTTCGCCGTCCGGCGGAGCCTGTCCAGCAGGTTGTGCGTGATGTGTGTCAGGCGCGACCAGTGGTTGTCGCTCGGGGGTGATCGCCGGTGATTCGGGTGCAACAGCACCTCCGGGTACAGGCGCTCTCCTTCCCGAGGACGTAGCACTTCTCCCATCCCTGCCCGGCTGAGCCGCCGCAACGTGGCAGTCAGGGCCAGGAGATGTACGTCCGAGAAGGAGGAAATTATGATGTCCCAGGTGCGTGGCGGGACCAGATGGAAGCGGTTCGCCGTCGTCATGGTGCCCAGCGTGGCAGCCACGGCAGCGATAGGTGTCGCCCTCGCGCAGGGTGCCCTCGCCGCGTCGTTCAGCGTTTCCGGTCAGTCGTTCAAGGTTTCGGCCGACCGACTCGACGGTCAGGGCTTCTCGCAGTACGGAGCTCTCGACAACGGTTACAACCTCGACGGCTCGAAGACTCTGCACCCCGTCGCGGTCTCGGCGTTCCAGAGCGCCAAGATCACCAACATGTGCCAGTCGGTCGTCACCCCGAACATCCCGCTCCTCGGTTCCGTCAGCCTCGTGCTGAAGGCCGGCGGCAGCGGTACTCCGGTCGAGGCCGACAACCTGTACATCGACGTCGAGGACCTCGCGGCCGATGCCGTGTTCCACGGCATCGACATCGGTGTTGCCGCCAAGGACGCCTCCAAGGGTCCGGGCATGAAGGGCGGCGCCGAGCAGGCCAACCCGTACGGGTTCGCCCAGCAGGCCACTTCGGCCGAGCTGACCAACGTGAAGCAGACGGCGTGGGCGACCACCGCCGGTACGTTCAAGCTCAGCGGTCTGAAGATGTCGGTGTCCGCGGGCACCCACGAGTGCTACTGAGCACTCCAGGGGTGGGTGAGGAGGCCCAGGCCGCTTCGCCCACCCCGCCGCTCCGCCCGTCCTAGGCGGAGCGCTCAACGCGTACTTCTCACAGCAATGCCGTTCCAGGGAGCTGTTTCCATGAGCGCCGAGACTCCTGCCGCGCCCGGCCAGAACGATGAGCACTACCTTGCGGTGTTCCGGCGGAACTTCCGTGACTGGAGGGGCGACCGCCCGTTCTGGGCCGGTCTGTTCATCGTGTTCGGCGGTGTCCCCATCGCCTACTTCCCGTACGCGCACCTGCAGGTCGGCCATCTGACGCTGGCGATGTCCACCACCGCCGGAGCGGGCTCCCTGATCATCGGCGTACTCCTCGTCGTGCTCGGGATCAGCCTCTGGTTCCAGAAGCACGTACGGACGTTCGCGGGTGTCGCCGCGATCCTCCTCGGCCTGGTGTCGCTCCCGGTGGCCAACCTGGGCGGCTTCCTCATCGGCTTCCTGTTCGCCCTCATCGGCGGCGCCATGGCGGTCTCCTGGGTTCCCGGCGAACCCGACGAGAGGTACTCCGCGCAGCGGTCCCTCGGCAAGGAGGGCCTGCCGGACAGCGCGGCGGCCGAGCCTGTCGAGCTCGCGGCGGCCGACGGTGCGGGCGACCCGAACGATCTGTCAGGAACGAGCCCGAGCAATGGGGCGGACGGGAGGCACAGTGCCGGCTGACGAGGTGACCCACGGGACTGATGTGGAGGAGTCCCGTGTGAGAACCGGGCCGCGCCACGCGGCCCCGAGGAAGCCGCTGCTCACCAGGATCCAGATGCCTGCGGGCAAGGCGATAGCCATAGCGGCGATGCCGACGGCCGTCCTCATGGGAATGGGCTTCGTCCCGACGCTCGCCCAGGCCGACGACCACTCCACGTCCAAGACCCTCACGGCGGACGAGTACCAGGCGTGCGTCGAGGCCGTGACAGGCGACGACGCGTCGGCCACCCCGACGCCGTCCGCCTCGGCGAGCGCGAGCACGTCGTCGAGCGAGGCCACACCGAGTCCCTCCGCGTCGTCGGAGTCCGCGGCACCGGGCAAGACCTCTTCGTCGGATTCAGGTTCCGACGACAAGGCCACGCCCACCCCCTCCGCGTCCTCCTCCGCGAGCACGTCGGACAAGGCGGCGGACAGCGCCGCGTCCACGCCGACCCCCTCGGCGTCCGCGAGCACCACGAACCCGCTCGACCCGCTGGGCGTCGGCGACGCCATCAAGAAGATCCTCACGCCCGACGCGACGGCGAGCTCCACACCCGCGCCGTCCGCCTCGGCGAGCGCGAGTGCCGGCTCGGACGCCTCCGACACCGTCAAGGACACGACCGACAAGGTCACCGACACGGTCAAGGACACCACCGAGAAGGTCACCGACACGGCGTCGAAGGCCGCCTCGGACACCACCGAGACGGTCAAGAAGGCGGCGGCCGACGCGGTCACCGAGTCGCCCAGCCCGTCCGCGAGCGCCACCACGAACGCCGCGGACTGCCCCGTCGCGACCGACGACACGGGCGGTGTGGACAACGCGGTCACCCTGCCGGTCGACCCCTGGCACCTCAACGCCAGTTCGCTGACCCTCAAGGGCGCCGACTACCAGGGCATCGTCAAGGTGCGGACCGCCGACGGCACGATCAAGAAGGTCCTGAAGTACGTCATCTCCGACGGCACCGACATCGGGGACCTGCACCAGACGGTGGACGACAAGCTGAGCGGCAAGACGTACCACGTGCAGGCCGCGAAGGGCTCGACGTCCACCATCCGTGACGGCAAGACGATCATGTACACGGAGAGCATCTCCGGGAACCTGCTCGGGCTCATCCCGGTCACGTTCGACCCGGACAACCCTCCGCCGCTGAACATCCCGCTGATCTACTTCACCAAGGTGACGGTCGTTCAGGCAGGTCAGTTCGGCGGCACCCTGACCGTCCCCGGACTCCACCAGTACACGACCGGCTGAGTCGTCCAGAGCCCGTCCGGGAGCCGCACAGACGCTGAGGGCGCCCCCTGTTCACAGGGGGCGCCCTCAGCGGCGTACGGAGGTCGAAGGATCAGGCGTGGTCGACCTCGCCCAGGTGGTGCACCCGGACCATGTTGGTGGTGCCGGGGACGCCGGGGGGCGAACCGGCGGTCATCACGACGACGTCGCCGTCGTTGAACCGCTTGAGCTTCTGCAGCTCGCGGTCGACCAGCTCGACCATCTCGTCGGTGCTGTTCACGAACGGCACGACGTGCGACTCGACGCCCCAGCTCAGCGTGAGCTGGTTGCGAGTGCCCTCGTCCGTGGTGAAGGCCAGGATCGGCTGGGCGGCGCGGTAGCGGGAGAGCCGGCGGGCGGTGTCACCGGACTTGGTGAAGGCGACCAGGCCCTTGCCGCCGAGGAAGTCGGCGATCTCGCAGGCGGCGCGGGCGACCGAACCGCCCTGCGTGCGCGGCTTCTTGCCCGGGACCAGCGGCTGCAGGCCCTTGGAGAGGAGCTCCTCCTCGGCCGCGACGACGATCTTCGACATCGTCTTCACGGTCTCGATCGGGTAGGCGCCCACGCTGGACTCGGCCGACAGCATGACCGCGTCCGCGCCGTCCAGGATCGCGTTGGCCACGTCGGAGGCCTCGGCGCGGGTCGGCCGGGAGTTGGTGATCATCGACTCCATCATCTGGGTCGCGACGATCACCGGCTTGGCGTTGCGGCGGCACAGCTCCACGAGGCGCTTCTGCACCATCGGGACCCGCTCCAGCGGGTACTCGACGGCCAGGTCGCCACGGGCCACCATGACGGCGTCGAACGCCGCGACGACGCCCTCCATGTTGTCGACCGCCTGCGGCTTCTCCACCTTGGCGATGACGGGGACGCGGCGGCCCTCCTCGTCCATCACCTTGTGGACGTCGTTCACGTCGTTGGCGTCACGCACGAAGGACAGGGCGACCATGTCGCAGCCCATCCGCAGGGCGAAGCGCAGGTCCTCGATGTCCTTCTCGGACAGCGCCGGCACGTTCACGGCCGCGCCGGGCAGGTTGATGCCCTTGTGGTCGGAGATCACCCCGCCCTCGATGACGACCGTCTTGACCCGGGGACCGTCGATCTCGACGACCCGCAGCTCGACGTTGCCGTCGTTGATGAGGATCTGGTCGCCCTTGGAGACGTCACCGGGCAGACCCTTGTAGGTCGTGCCGCAGATGTGCTTGTCACCCGGCACGTCCTCGGCCGTGATGACGAACTCGTCGCCACGCTCCAGCTCGACGGGGCCTTCGGCGAAGGTCTCCAGGCGGATCTTGGGGCCCTGGAGGTCGGCGAGCACGCCGATGGCGACGCCGGTCTCGGCCGAGGCGGCCCGGACACGGTCGTAGCGGCCCTGGTGCTCGGCGTGGGAGCCGTGGCTGAAGTTGAAACGGGCCACGTTCATGCCGGCCTGGATCAGCGCGACCAGCTTCTCGTGGGAGTCGACCGCGGGGCCGAGAGTACAGACGATTTTCGAACGGCGCATGGGGCGATCCTATCGGTTTGTTTCGCTACGGAATATTCCGTCTGGCGGAAGATACAAATGGGCGGGCGGGCGCTCAGGCGTGGCTCTCCGGCCCGCTCACGCATTGCCCTTTCCGACCAGCGCATACGTCTGTGTGGCGATCTCCAGTTCCTCGTCCGTCGGCACCACGGCGACCGCGACCCGCGCGTACGGCGGTGAGACGATCCGGGGCTCACCGCCGCGTACCGCGTTCAGGTCGCCGTCGACCGCGAGCCCCAGTTCCTCCAGGCCCGTGATCGCGGCCTCGCGCACCGCGGCGGCGTTCTCGCCCACCCCGGCGGTGAAGACGACGGCGTCCACCCGGCCGAGGACCGCGTAGTAGGCGCCGATGTATTTCTTCAGCCGGTGGATGTAGATGTCGAAGGCGAGCCGAGCCCGCTCGTCGCCCTCGTCGACACGGCGGCGGATCTCCCGCATGTCGTTGTCGCCGCACAGACCGATCAGACCGCTCTTCTTGTTGAGCAAAGTGTCGATCTCGTCCGTGGACATCTTGCCAACGCGCTCCAAATGGAAGATGACGGCCGGATCCACGTCACCGGAGCGTGTTCCCATCACCAGCCCTTCCAACGGCGTGAGCCCCATCGAGGTGTCCACGCACCGCCCGCCCCTGACCGCCGACGCCGAGGCCCCGTTGCCCAGATGCAGCACGATGAGGTTGACCTCCTCGGGCGCCCTGCCGAGGAGCTCGGCGGCCGTCCGGGAGACGTAGGCGTGCGAGGTGCCGTGGAAACCGTACCGGCGGATGCGGTGCTCGTCGGCGGTCGCCACGTCGATCGCGTAGCGCGCGGCCGACTCCGGCATCGTGGTGTGGAACGCGGTGTCGAAGACCGCGACCTGCGGGAGGTCCGGGCGCAGCGCCATCGCGGTGCGGATGCCGGTGAGGTTCGCCGGGTTGTGCAGCGGCGCGACCGGGATCAGCCGCTCGATCTCCGCGAGGACCGCCGCGTCGATGACCGTCGGTTCGGTGAAGGTCCGCCCGCCGTGCACCACCCGGTGGCCGATCGCGGCCAGTTCGGGGGAGTCCAGGCCGAGCCCGTCCACCGCCAGTTCCTCCGCCACCGCCTTCAGCGCGGCCTCGTGACCGGCGAACTCGTCGGTCCTCTCGCGGGTCTCACCCGTCGTCAGCACGGTGTGCCGGAGCAGGGAGGTCCCCTCGCCGATGCGTTCGACCAGGCCGACGGCGAGCCGAGAGCTGTCGCGCATGTCGAGGAGCTGGTACTTCACCGACGAGGAGCCGGAGTTGAGGACGAGGACACGGGTGGCCGACGGGGCGGCGGGCTCGCCGGTGACGGCGGCGGCGGGGGACGGTTGGGCGCTCACTGCTGGGCAGCCTTCTGGTCGGGGGCCTGGGACTGGATCGCCGTGATGGCGACCGTGTTGACGATGTCCTGGACGAGCGCGCCGCGGGACAGGTCGTTGACGGGCTTGCGCAGACCCTGGAGCACCGGTCCGACGGCGATCGCGCCGGCCGAACGCTGCACGGCCTTGTAGGTGTTGTTGCCGGTGTTGAGGTCGGGGAAGATCAGCACGGACGCCTGTCCGGCGACCTCCGAGTCCGGCAGCTTGGTCGCCGCGACCGACGGCTCGACCGCGGCGTCGTACTGGATCGGCCCCTCGATCCGCAGGTCACCGCGGCGCTGCCGCACCAGCTCGGTCGCCTCGCGCACCTTGTCGACGTCCGCGCCCGAACCCGAGGTGCCCGTGGAGTACGACAGCATCGCGATCCGCGGCTCCACGCCGAACTGCTCCGCCGTGGCGGCCGAGGAGATGGCGATGTCGCAGAGCTGCTCGGCGTTCGGGTCGGGGTTCACCGCGCAGTCGCCGTAGACCAGGACCTTGTCGGCCAGGCACATGAAGAAGACGGACGAGACGATCTTCGACTCCGGACGGGTCTTGATGATCTCGAACGCGGGCCGGATGGTCGCGGCCGTCGAGTGCACGGCCCCCGACACCATGCCGTCGGCGAGGCCCTCCTGCACCATGAGCGTCCCGAAGTAGTTCACGTCCGCGACGACGTCGTGGGCCAGCTCGACCGTGACTCCCTTGTGGGCGCGCAGTTCCGCGTACTTCTCGGCGAAGGAGTCGCGCAGCGGCGAGGTCACCGGGTCGATGAGCTGGGTGGCGCTGATGTCGATGCCGAGGTCGGCGGCCTTCTTGCGGATCTGGTCGACCGGGCCGAGCAGCGTCAGATCGCAGACCCCCCGGCGCAGCAGCACCTCGGCGGCGTGCAGGACGCGTTCCTCGGTCCCCTCGGGCAGCACGACGCGCCGCCGGTCGGAGCGGGCCTGCTCCAGCAGCTTGTGCTCGAACATCATCGGGGTGAGCCGGTCGCTGCTGGGCGCGGAGACCCGCTTCAGCAGGTCGGTGGTGTCCACGTACCGCTCGAAGAGGCCGAGGGCGGTCTCCGCCTTGCGGGGCGTGGCCGCGTTCAGCTTGCCCTCCATGGCGAACAGCGCGGTCGCGGTGGGGAAGGAGTTCCCGGCCACCGAGACGACCGGGGTGCCGGGCGCGAGCCGGGCCGCGAGCGTGAGGATCTCGCTGCTGGGCCGCTCGTCCAGGGTGAGCAGGATGCCGGCTATGGGCGGGGTGCCGGCGCTGTGCGCGGCGAGCGTGCCGATCACCAGATCGGCCCGGTCCCCGGGGGTGACGACGAGGCATCCCGGGGTCAGCGCCCGCAGGAAGTTCGGCAGCATCGCGCCGCCGAAGACGAAGTCGAGCGCGTCACGCGCGAGCCCCGCGTCGTCGCCGAGGAGCACCTCGCCGCCGAGCGCGTGGGTGATCTGCGCGACGGTGGGCGCGGAGAGCGCGGGCTCGTCCGGGAGGACGTAACAGGGCACCGGGAGACGGGAGTCGAGCCGCTCCAGGATCTCCGTACGGTCCTCCGGCGCCACCCGGTTCACCACCATCGCGAGGACGTCGCATCCCAGCCCGTCGTACGCGCGGTAGGCGTTGCGCGTCTCGGAGCGCACCGACTCGGCGTTCTGGCCCCGGCCGCCGACGACCGGGATCACGGACGCGGCGAACTCGTTCGCCAGACGGGCGTTGAGCGCCAGTTCGTCGGGGACCTGGGTTCCGGCGAAGTCGGTGCCGAGGACGAGGACGACGTCGTAGTCACGGGCGACCAGGTGGAACCGGTCGACGAGTGTGGACACCAGCTCGTCGGTGCCCTGCTCGGCCTGGAGCGCGGACGCCTCGTGGTAGTCCATGCCGTACACCGTCGCCGGGTCCTGTGCCAGCCGGTAGCGGGCCCGCAGCAGCTCGAAGAGCCGGTCCGGACCGTCGTGCACGAGCGGACGGAACACCCCCACCCGGTCGACCTGGCGGGTCAGGAGCTCCATGACCCCCAGCTCCACGACCTGGCGGCCGTCACCTCGGTCGATCCCGGTCACGTACACGCTGCGCGTCACGCGTGCTCTCCATCCGTTTCGTCGCCAGGCGGTTTCTGGGCTCGAAAAAGGGCCCACCAACGTGAGCAGAACCCTCTTGACAATACCTCCGGCGCTGGCTAAGGCGCCCGCCAGGGCAGGCGTGCCGGTCGGCCGGGAGCGGCGTTCCGGCGGCCCGGCGGTTGGGCCGTCGGAGGGAATCGGCGGCCCACCCCGGGGCGTGAAACAATCGAAGCGGCTCACACGGACCAGCAGGGAGCAGGAGACACAGCACGATGCGCATCGGAGTTCTCACCGCAGGCGGCGACTGCCCTGGCCTGAACGCAGTGATCCGGTCGGTCGTGCACCGAGCGGTCACCAACTTCGGGGACGAGGTCATCGGCTTCGAGGACGGCTACGCCGGGCTCCTCGACGGCCACTACCGCACCCTCGACCTCAACGCGGTCAGCGGCATCCTCGCCCGCGGCGGCACCATCCTCGGCTCCTCGCGACTGCAGCGCGACCGGCTCCGCGAGGCCTGTAACAACGCGCAGGACATGGCCCGCGAGTTCGGCATCGACGTGCTCATCCCGATCGGCGGCGAGGGCACGCTCACCGCGGCCCGGATGCTGGCGGACGCGGGCCTGCCCGTGGTCGGCGTGCCGAAGACGATCGACAACGACATCTCCGCGACGGACCGCACCTTCGGCTTCGACACCGCCGTCGGCGTGGCCACGGAGGCCATGGACCGCCTGAAGACCACGGCCGAGTCGCACCAGCGCGTCATGGTCGTCGAGGTCATGGGCCGGCACGCGGGCTGGATCGCCCTGGAGTCCGGCATGGCGGCCGGCGCCCACGGCATCTGCCTGCCCGAGCGCCCCTTCGACCCCGCCGACCTCGTCGCGATGGTCGAGGAGCGGTTCGCGCGCGGCAAGCGGTTCGCCGTCATCTGCGTCGCCGAGGGCGCCCACCCGGCCGAGGGCACCATGGACTACGGCCACGGCGCGATCGACCAGTTCGGCCACGAGCGCTTCCAGGGCATCGGCACGGCCCTCGCCTACGAGCTGGAGCGCCGCCTCGGCAAGGAGGCCAAGCCGGTCATCCTCGGCCACGTCCAGCGCGGCGGCTCCCCGACCGCGTACGACCGCGTCCTCGCGACCCGCTTCGGCTGGCACGCCGTCGAGGCCGCGCACCGCGGCGACTTCGGCAGGATGACCGCGCTGCGCGGCACGGACATCGAGATGGTGCCCCTCGCGGACGCGACCACCGAGCTGAAGACGGTCCCGAAGGACCGGATGGACGAGGCGGAGTCGGTGTTCTAGTCCGTTCGGGACCGAGAACGCGGCCTCGTCCCGGACGTCCGGGACGAGGCTCGACGCCGGGTGGGCCGGGACGCGCCTTCGCGGCCCGGCCCGGCGTCGCGGGCTTCGGGCTCACGGCCGAGCCCCGGCCAGGTGGCCGGAAACCTCAGTACGGGATTCTCTGGACCGTCGACCAGAAGTGGTCGAGGACCCGGTCGAGGTACTCCCGGCCGGATTCGCCGGAGCCGGCGGCGGCGGAAGCGCTGCCCCAGTTCAGCGTGGCGGTCATCTGACCCTGGTACTCGGTGTACATCTCCTCCAGCACGTTCTCCAGGAGGTGCCGGTCCAGGGGGACCACCTTCCCGACCGGACGCGCGTAGGCCTGCCAGCGGGTCGTCACGGCACTGCGCAGCAGGTCGGCGAGCCGGCCGTCGCGGCCCGTCACGGTGACGAAGTCGGGCAGCGACAGTTCGAGCACCTCGGCGAGCGCGGTCGCCTGCCGCTCGTTGCCGCGCCAGGTGCCGGACTCCTCCATCCGCTGGTAGGCGAGGAGTTCGATCCCGACGGCGTGGGCGACGTCCTCCGGGGCGAGATCGCGGGCGACGCGGTGTTCGAGCAAGGTGCGCGGTGCGCCTATGAGTTCACCCGCCGAACACCACAACACGCCCGCGAGGGCGGTGAGTTCGGGACTGCTCGGCACAGTGATGCCGCGTTCCCAGGCGATGACCAGATCGGGTGTGACGTACGGCAGCCCGTACGAGGCTCTCAGTCCGTACGCGACATGCTCGGGCCCCATTCCGAGTGCCGCCCGCAGTCTTCGGGCGGCGGGAGCGTTGAAGGGCGGGGTGGGCTGTTGGGCTTGCGGTCGGTGCACGCGCAAAAGCTATGGGCCCGGGGCAGCGCTGACTACGGTCTGTTCGGCCACAATCACAGATTGTAGGAACATACGGTTTCGGCCGCGGCCCTGAATTCGCCCTGCCGGAAAGGGTGCTCACCCCTTGACGGCCTCGACGAGGGCGTCGGCCAGGGGCGACAGCCGTCTCCCTCACGGCCCGGGTGACACCCCTCGGACCCACCGGTAGACCAACTCCGGTCTGCCCACCTGCCCGTACAGCGGACTCCGCTCGGCCCGGGCCGCCTCCACCAGGTGCTCCAGGTACCGCCGGGCGGTGATCCGGGAGATCCCCACCACCTCCGCCGCTCCCGCCGCCGTGAGTCCCTCCGACGCCTTCCGGAGCACCCCCGTGACCCGCTCCAGCGTTGGCGCGCTCAGGCCCTTGGGCAGCGCGGCCGGGGCGGGAGCCCGCAGGGCGGCCAGCGCGCGGTCCACCTCGTCCTGGCCGCTCGCCTCGCCGGCCGCCGCGCGGAACTCCGCGTAGCGGATCAGCCGGTCGCGCAGGGTGGCGAACGTGAACGGCTTCAGTACGTACTGGACGACCCCGAGCGACACCCCCTCCCGCACGACCGCCAGGTCCCGCGCCGACGTCACCGCTATGACGTCGGCGTGATGGCCGGCGGCGCGCAGGGAACGGGCGAGCCGGAGGCCGTGCGTGTCCGGCAGATGCAGGTCGAGCAGCAGCAGGTCCACGGGCGTACGGTCCAGCGCGCGGCGCGCCTGCGCACCCGTGTGGGCCTTGCCGACCGCCGTGAAGCCCGGCACCCGGCCGACGTACATGACGTGCGCGTCGGCGGCGACGGGATCGTCCTCGACGACGAGCACACGGATCGGATCGCTCATGCGCCGCCTCCACGCAGGGCGGGCTCGGACGGGAGCGGGGACCGTGCGGGCGAGGGCGAGGGCGAGGGCGAGGGCGAGGGCGAGGGTGACGGTACGGGCACGGGCGAGGGTGCGTGCATCGGTGAAGGTGAAGGTGAAGGCGAAGGCGGGGGCGAGGGCGTGAGGTTGGGTGGTCCCGGAGCCGGAGCCGGAGCCGGAGCCGGAGCCGGAGCCGGAGCCGGAGCCGGAGCCGGAGCCGGAGCCGGAGCGGGAGCGGGGGCGGGGAGGGGGAGCCGTACCTCGAACTGGGCTCCGCCGTCGGCCCCTTCGCGTACGTCCAGGGTGCCCGCGTGCCGGTTCACGGTCTGCCGGGCGAGGGCCAGGCCGAGGCCGCGGCCGCCGGGACCCGCCGGCTTCGTGGACCAGCCGCGCTCGAAGACGCGCTCGGCGTCGGCGGGGTCCACCCCGGAGCCGGTGTCGGCGACGCGCAGCACCAGCACCGAGTCGTCGGTGAACGCCGTCACGGTGACGCGTGCGCCCACCGTGCCCTGCGACGCGTCCATCGCGTTGTCGATCAGATTGCCCAGGACGGTGACCAGGTCGCGCGCGGAGAGCGAGACCGGGAGCAGCCCGTCGTCGATGCCGCTGTCCTCGGACACCACGAGCTCCACCCCGCGCTCGTTCGCCTGCGCCGCCTTGCCCAGCAGCAGCGCGGCGAGGACCGGTTCGCTGACCGCGGAGACCACCTCGTCGGTGAGGGCCTGCGCCAGTTCCAGTTCGGCGGTGGCGAAGTCGACGGCCTCCTCGGCCCGCCCGAGTTCGATGAGCGACACCATCGTGTGCAGACGGTTCGCCGCCTCGTGCGCCTGGGAGCGCAACGCCTGGGTGAAGCCGCGCTCCGAGTCCAACTCGCCCGTCAGTGCCTGGAGTTCGGTCACATCGCGCAGGGTGACCACGGTGCCGCGGCGTTCGCCGCCGGACACCGGGGAGGTGTTCACGACCAGGACCCGGGCGTCCGTCAGATGGACCTCGTCCACCCGGGGCCGCGCGGACAGCAGCGCGCCCGTCAGCGGCGCGGGCAGCCCCAGTTCGGCCACCGAGCGGCCGACCACGTCGTCCGTCACACCGAGCAGTTCGCGCCCGCCGTCGTTCATCAGCGCCACCCGGAACTGTCCGTCCAGCATCAGCAGCCCCTCGCGCACGGCGTGCAGCGCGGCCTGGTGGTAGTCGTGCATACGGCTCAGCTCGGCCGCGTTCATGCCGTGCGTGGAGCGGCGCAGCCGGGCGTTGATGACGTACGTGCCGATGCCGCCGAGCAGCAGCGCGCCCGCCGCGACCCCGATCAGGGCGGTGACCTGGTCCTGTACGCGTTCGCTGATCGCCTGGACCCTGATGCCCGCGCTGACCGCGCCGATGGTCCGGTCGCCGTCCCGGACCGCGGTGACGGCACGCACGGAGGCGCCGAGGCTGCCCGTGTACGTCTCCGTGAACGGCCTGCCCGCCAGGGCGGACCGGAAGTGCCCGAGGAAATGCTTGCCTATCAGTTTCCCGTCGGGGTGCGTCCAGCGGATGCCCCGCGGATCCATGATCGTCACGAAGTCGACGCCGGTGTCCCGCTGCACCCGCAGGGAGTACGGCTGGAGCCGTGCGGTGGGGTTCGCGGTGGCGATGGCCGCGTGGACGGACGGGGCGTCCGCGACGGAACGCGCGACCGCCATCGCCTGGCGGCCCGCGGCCTCCTCGGCCTGGCTGCGGTCGCTGACGTAGGTGAACAGCGCGTACCCGGCGACGAGGACCGCGATCAGCACGGCCTGCATGCCGAAGAGCTGGCCGGCCAGGCTGCGGGGGCGCGGGACACGGGGGAGACGCATGTCGTTCAGTGTGCCTCGCCCGGACCGGTGCCCACCCGGGCGGCGGGGGCCGGACGACTTCCCCGGCGCGCGTGAACTCAATGAACGGAAGGGTGACCGCCCTCACACGCCGGGAGATAGTCCCCTCATCCCCCCGGGAGTCCACGCCTCCCGGTCTTCCCCGGACGTGAGCCGCACGCCGGGTTCCGCCGGTCGTGAGCCGCACGCCGGATGATGCCGACGACGTCGTCAAGGAGGCCAGCCGTGGCCAGCACGCCGCAAACGGCACCTGCCGCACCCGCCGCCAAGCGGGACCGCACGCACTATCTCTATCTCGCCGTGATCGGCGCCGTGATCCTCGGTATCGCCGTCGGTCTGATCGCCCCCGACTTCGCGGTCGAGCTCAAGCCCATCGGTACGGGCTTCGTGAACCTGATCAAGATGATGATCTCCCCGATCATCTTCTGCACGATCGTGCTGGGCATCGGCTCGGTCCGCAAGGCCGCCAAGGTCGGCGCCGTCGGCGGAATCGCGCTCGGCTACTTCCTGGTCATGTCGCTGGTCGCGCTCGCCATCGGCCTGGTCGTCGGCAACATCCTGGAGCCGGGCAGCAGCCTGGCGATGACCGACGCGGTCAAGCAGGCCGGGCAGGGGCAGGTGTCGGCCGAGGCGCTGCCGCCGGTCGACTTCGTGCTCTCGATCATCCCGACCACGATGGTCTCGGCGTTCACCGAGGGCCAGGTCCTGCAGACCCTGCTCGTCGCGCTGCTCACCGGGTTCGCGCTGCAGGCCATGGGGCCGGCCGGGCAGCCGGTCCTGCGCGGTGTGGAACACATCCAGCGACTCGTCTTCCGCATCCTCGCCATGGTCATGTGGGCGGCCCCGCTCGGTGCCTTCGGCGCCATCGCCGCCGTCACCGGTTCCGCCGGCCTGGACGCCCTCAAGAGTCTCGCCGTGCTGATGCTCGGCTTCTACGTCACCTGTCTCCTCTTCGTCTTCGTCGTGCTCGGCGCCGTGCTGCGCGTGGTGACGGGCCTGAACATCCTCACGTTCCTGAAGTACCTGGGCCGGGAGTTCCTGCTCATCCTGTCCACCTCGTCCTCCGAGTCCGCACTGCCGCGGCTCATCGCGAAGATGGAGCACCTGGGCGTCGGCAAGTCGGTGGTCGGCATCACCGTCCCGACCGGCTACTCCTTCAACCTCGACGGCACGATGATCTACATGACCATGGCCTCGCTCTACATCGCCGACGCGATGGGCAAGCCGATGGCGATCGGGGAGCAGATCCCGCTCCTTCTCTTCCTCCTCGTGGCGTCCAAGGGAGCCGCGGGCGTCAGCGGGGCGGGCCTCGCGACGCTGGCCGGCGGCCTCCAGTCGCACAAGCCCGCCCTGGTGGACGGCGTCGGCCTCATCGTCGGCATCGACCGGTTCATGAGCGAGGCACGCGCGCTGACGAACTTCGCCGGCAACGCCGTGGCCACCGTCCTGATCGGCACCTGGACGAAGGAGATCGACAAGGAGCGGGTGGCCGAGGTCCTCGCCGGACGGCTTCCCTTCGACGAGACGGTCCTGCTGGACGACTCCGGTTCGGGCGCCGCCGACCCCGCTTCCGGCTCCGCTCCCGGCTCCGCCGACGTCCACCCGGAGGTTCCGGAGCAGGGCGGCGAGAAGGAACCGGCGGAGGCGTAGGAACTCCGGCTCCGCGCGGGTGGGCGGGTGCGGGCGGCCCGGATGTCCCGCCCGTCGGGACGGGGCGGCTCGGGGGCGCACGGCCCCGGGACGCCCACCCCCCCAGACGCCGGGCGGCCGGGCATCCCCCACGGGTCCGGCCGCCCGGGTGCGCACCGCCGAAGGCGGCCGAGTCCTCGCGGGCCCTGACACCCGCGAGGACTCAGCCGCTCAGTTCAGCCGCTCAGCTCGGCCACGAGTTCGGTGGCGCGCGAGGCGGGTACGCCCGCCGCGGTCAGCATGGTGACCGTGGCGGAGCTGCCCGCCTCCTCCGCTGCCAGGAGGCCGTCGTTCACCGCCTCCATGAGGGCGAACAGGGTCTGCTCGTGCACGTAGGCCAGTGCGTACGGGGGGAGTGGTGACGCGAACACGCCCTGCTCCAGGCCGCGTCGGAGGATCTCGGCGCATGCCTCGCGGACCGGGGTGAGGCGCTCGCGGATGCCCTGCATGGTGACGCTGCGCTGGGCGAGGGCGACCAGCAGGCGGTAGCGGTCGGCGATCTCCCAGACGGCGAGCGTCGAGCGGGCCAGCGACTCGGCCGGGTCCGCGACCCCTTCGCGGCCCGCCGCGTGCGCCGCGGCGACCGCCGCCACGGCCTCGTCGGTCAGGGTGCCGACCAGCGCCTCGCGGCTGGGGAAATGCCCGTACACCGTGCGCCGTACGACCCCCGCGGCCCGGGCGATCTGGTCCATGGACGCGTCGGGGTCACGCAGCAGTTCGGCGAGCGCGACATCGAGGATGCGGCGGCGGTTCACATCGGCGCGGCTCGGGTTACCCGTGGTCATGGCTGCCATTCTGCCCGTCCCCCGGGCGCCCCCCTGTCTCGCGGTCACCGGTCCCCACCCCCTTCATTTGCACAGGGCTGTGCAATCTCGTAGATTGCACAGCGTTGTGTAATTGCACTCCATTGTGCAAGTCCCGCTGTTCGCGTCCCACGGCGCGAGTCCCGGTGCGGACGGATCTCCGCACCCGTCGACGAAGGAAGGGCGACCGTAGCCATGCGTCTCGTCATGAACGAACCGGTCGAGAGGATGGACCGGCCCTACGCCCGGCGGTGGTGGGCGCTGCTGGTGCTCTGTCTGAGCCTGCTGATCATCGTGATGGCGAACACCGCCCTCACCGTCGCCGCTCCCGACATGACACGGGACCTCGGCCTGTCCAGCGCCGACCTGCAATGGGTCATCGACGGCTACACCGTCCCGTACGCCGCCCTGATGCTGCTGCTCGGTGCCATCGGGGACAAGTACAGCCGGCGCGGCGCGCTCATCCTGGGGCTTGTCGTCTTCGGCGGCGGCGCGGTCGCCGGTTCGCTCGTCGGCAGTGCCACCGGGGTCATCGCGGCCCGCGCCGTCATGGGGGTCGGTGCCGCGCTGATCATGCCCGCCACGCTCTCGCTGCTCGCGGCGACCTTCCCGCGCGCCGAGCGGGCCAAGGCGATCGTCCTGTGGACCGCGACCGCCGGACTCGCCATCGCCGCCGGGCCGCTGGTCGCGGGCGCCCTCCTGGAGCACCACGGCTGGTCGTCCACGTTCCTGATCAACGTGCCGATCGCCGTTCTCGCCGTCATCGGCGCCCTCGTCCTCGTACCGCCGTCCAGGGCCGCGCACCACAACCGCATCGACTACGTCGGCGGGCTGCTCTCCGTCGTCTGGATCGGCTCACTGGTCTACATGATCATCGAGGGCCCGCACTTCGGGTGGGGCGTGAAGGCCGTGACCGCCGCGGTGGCCGCCGGGGCCGGACTGGTCCTCTTCGTCCTGTGGGAACTGCGTCATCCGCGCCCGGTCATCGACGTACGACGCTTCGCCCACCGCCGGTTCGCCGGCTCGAACCTCGCCGTCGCCCTCTTCTTCCTGGCCGTCTTCGGCGCCTTCTACTACCTGACCCAGCACCTCCAGTTCGTCCTCGGCTACGACGCGCTGGACACCGGCGTGCGGATGCTGCCGCTCGCGGGTGCCGTCTTCGTGGGCTCGGCGCTCACCGGTTACCTCACTCCGCGCGTCGGCATGAAGATCACGGTCACCGCGGGCATGGTCGGCGGCACGGTGGCGCTGGCGCTGCTCACCCGGGTGGACGCCTCCTCGGGGTACGGCGACCTCGTCCTGCCCCTCGTCATGCTCGGCCTGGCCATCGGGCTGGCCCTCTCACCCTGCACGGACGCCATCATGGGCGCGTTCCCCGAGGCCGAACTGGGCGTCGGAGGGGCGGTCAACGACACCTCGCTGGAACTCGGCGGCTCGCTCGGCATCGCCATCCTCGGCTCGGTGCTGGCGGGTTCGTACTCCTCGCACCTCGCGGACGCGACCGCGGGCAGCGGGCTCCCGGCGGGCGCCCTGACCACGGCGCAGGACTCCGTGGGCGCCGGATACGCCGTCGCCCAGGGCATCGGCGACAAGGCCCACGCGCTCGGCGAACAGGCCGCGCGGACGGCGGACGCCACGCAGGCGGCCCAGTTGAAGGCGCAGGCCGGCCAACTCGCCGACGGTGCACGGCAGATGACGGACGCGGTCGGCTCGTCCTTCTCGCACGCGGTGGCGCACACCAGCCTCGTCGGAGCCGTGATCCTCGGCGTGGGCACGGTACTGGTGGCGGTATTGCTGCCGCGCAAGGCACGGACGGAGGCCCAAGTGGGCGCCGACACCGAGACAGAGACAGAGACAGAGACAGAGACAGAGACAGAGACAGAGACAGAGACCGAGACCGAGGCCGGAACCGTGTCCGGCACCGATGTCGGCACCGAGGCCGATGGCGATGCTGTTGGCGGGGCTGGGGCCGAGGCCGAGACCGAGGCCGACGCCGGGACCCCGGCCGGTGCCGCGGTCCAGGCCGGGACCCCGGACGGTGCCGCGGTCCAGGCCGGGACCCCGGACGAGGTCGAGAAGCGGGTCGGGGACGAGGTCGGGAGCGAGGGGGAGGCCGAGGCAGGAACCGTGACCCCCCGGGCCGCCGTCTCGTAGAACATGCACTACCGTGCCGTGCCGGACCGACCGGCGCGGTACGGCACGTTCTGCGGAGGACACCGAGCATGAAGATCGACTGGGACCGGCGTACGTGTGCGCGCAAGGGGCACGTCACCTACGCGCCGGACGACCCGCGCCTGAGGGTGCGGCTGCACGCCGAGACCGCCCTCGGCGAGGTCTGGCGCTGCCTGCGCTGCGGCGACTTCGCGCTCGGCGCCCCGCACGGCTCGGGTCCCGCGGCCGAGGCGCCGCTCGTGCCGCGCGGCAAGGTGCTCCGCGATCTGTTCATCCTGCGCTTCCTGGCGATCGAGCGGGCCGTGCGCGGGGTGTTCATCGTGCTGGTCGCGGCCGCCGTCTGGAAGTTCAGCAACAGCCAGTACGCGGTGCGCCGGCTCTTCGACGAATACCTCGACGTCCTCAGGCCGGTCTTCCGGCACTTCCACTACGACCTCGACCACTCGCCCGTGGTCGGCACCATCCAGAAGACCTTCGGCTACAAGCACTCCACACTGCTGCTCGTCGCGGTCCTGCTGCTGGCGTACGCGCTGATCGAGCTCGTCGAGGCGGTCGGTCTCTGGTACGCCAAGCGCTGGGCGGAGTACCTCACGGTCGTCGCCACCGCCGCGTTCCTCCCGCTGGAGATCTACGAACTCACCGAACACATCAGCGGGTTGAAGATCGCGACGCTGGTCCTGAACATCCTGGCCGTCCTCTACATCGCCCTCGCCAAAAGGCTGTTCGGCCTGCGCGGCGGGCACAAGGCGTTCGAGGCGGAGCGGCAGAGCGCCTCGCTGCTGGAGGTGGAGGAGTCGGCCGGGGTCATGGTCTGATCCCGGGCTCGTGCCCGGCTCACGGCCGGGGAGCCGTCGCCAGTTCCAGCCGGGCCAGGTCCGCCGTGCTCAGGACCAGGTCCGCGGCCCCCGCCGAGTCCCGGGCCGTCTCCGGGCGGCTCGCGCCCGGGATCGGGATCACTGTGGGCGAGCGGTCCGACAGCCAGGCGAGACAGACCTGTTGAGGGCTCACGCCGTGTTCCCGGGCCACCGCGTGGAACGCCCCGAACCCCTCCCGGGAGCCGTCCGGGGAACCGCTGCCGGACGGGCCGTCCAGGGAACTCCGGGAGATGCCGCCCAGCGGGCTCCACGGCAGGAAGGCGAGCCCCAGCCCGGCGCAGAGGAGCAGTTCGGGCTCGCTGTCCCGGACCGCGGGGGAGTACTGGTTCTGGACGGAGACCAGCCGGTCGCCGAGGATCGCGTGGGCCCGGCGGATCTGGTCGGCGGTGGTGTTGGAGATGCCGGCCAGCCGGATCGTGCCCGCGTCCAGAAGGTCGCGCAGGGCGCCGACCGAGTCCTCGAAGGGGACGGCGCGGTCGGGCTTGTGGAGCTGGTAGAGGCCGATCGCCTCCACGTCCAGCCGTTTCAGGGAGGCCTCGGCCGCCGCCTTGAGGTGACGCGGGGAGCCGTTCACCGTCCAGGTGCCGTCGGCGGGTCTGCCCCGCCCGCCCTTGGTGGTCACCAGGACGTCCGCGGTGTCGCCGCCGTACGTCGCCAGGGCGCGGGCCACGAGTCGTTCGTTGTGGCCCGGTTCGCCGCCGGGCAGGTGATACGAGTCCGCCGTGTCGAGGAGGGTGACGCCCGCGTCGAGGGCGGCGTGCACCGTGGCCAGGGCCCGCGCCTCGTCCGGCCGGCCCTCGATGGACAGCGGCATCGCGCCGAGCCCGACGGCGCTGACCTGAAGACCGCCAAGTGTCCTGTACCGCATGTCAGCCGACCTCTCCGAGGGTCTCGGCCACGGCTCGCGGCAGCCATGACCGCGCGTCGCCGAAGGGGAAACCGAGCCGGGTGGCCCGGGAGTTGTCCATGGCGTAGGAACGGCCGAAGGAGAAGGGGGAGACCTCGCCCACCTCGACGGCCCTCAGGACCGCCCTTCCGTCCGGGAGGTGAGCGGTGATCGCCTCGCACAACTCCCTTGTGGTCAGCGGCCCGTGGGAGGCCGCGTTGACCGGGCCGGTGAACTCCTCGCCGACCGTCCAGAACAGGAAGTCGGCGATCTCCTCGACGTGGATGTAGGTCGCCGGGTGGTTCACGGGCGGCACGGCGATCGTCTCGCCGGTACGGATACGGTCGGCGTAGTGCTCCAGCCGGCCGGTGAAGTCGTCGTCCCCGCCCAGCACATGGGCGACGCGCACGGCCACGTACGGGAAGCCGGGGCCGGCCGCGAACACCGCCTCGGCCTGCCGCTTGCCCTCGCCGTAGTGCGTGTCGAGGAAGCCGGCGTCGTCCCAGGGGAGGCCGAGATCGACGGCGACGGTACGCGGATCCACGGCCCCCTCGCCGACCGGGTCCGCCGTGTCCTCGTACTCGTACACCTCGACGGTGGAGGTCATGACGTACCGGCGCGTGCGTCCCGCGAAGACCCGGCGGGCGATCTCCGCCTGCCGCGGTGTGTAGCAGACCTGGTCGACGACGACGTCGAAAGTCCGCGAACCCAGCGCCTTTTCCAGGGAGTTCTCGTCATCGCGGTCGGCGATCAGATGAATCGCCCCGGCGGGCGGCGCCGACGAGCCGCGATTGATGACGGTGACCCGGTCTCCCGCGGCCGTCAGCCGGGTTATGAGACGCTTTCCGAAATACCGGTTTCCGCCGATGACGCAGATCTCCCGCATGTCGTCCTCCTCTGTTTCCCCGCACCAGTGGCCTGTGCGTGCACGCACTCGGGCACCCGAATCCCGGGCAGCCGTCACCGGTCACCGTCACCGGTCGTTCGCGGTGCCGCGGCCCGTGGTCATAATTCTCCCGTCGCAAAGGTCAGGCCCGAAGGGGGAGACATGGGAGATCCGGTTGTCGTACCGAAAGAAACACGGCATCCGCGCCCTGTGTCCGGCGAAACGTCGGCGGGCTTCGACACGCTGGACCGGCAGATCCTGGAACTGCTCCAGAGCGAGGGCCGTATCAAGCTCAGCGAGCTGGGCCGCCGGGTCCGGCTGAGCCCGGCCGCGGTCGCGGAACGGATGCGCCGGCTGGAGGCGACGGGCGCGATCACCGGCTACGGCGCCCGGGTGTCCGCGTCCCGTCTGGGCTACGGCATCCAGGCCTTCATCCGGGTCGATCCGCACGGCGGGTACACCCTCAAGCACCCGCGGACCCTGGAGCTGCTGGCCCGTCCCGAGGTCACCGAGGTGCACCACGTCGTCGGCGAGGACTGCTGGATCCTCAAGGTCGCCGTGGAGGACACGATCCATCTGGAGGACGTCCTGGAACAGACCTCCGCGCTGGGGCGGACGACGACCTCGATCGTGCTGTCGTCCCCCGTCGACCGCAAGCCCCTGCTGCCGCGCACCTCACGCTGAGCCCCGTCCACCCGCGCGGACCCGCGCCGAGGCGCCCGCCGTCCCTTGCCTTGACGTCGGCGTCAAGGATTACCGTCATGGCATGCGAATCGGCGAGCTGGCCGCGCGGGCCGGGACGACCACGCGGACTCTGCGCTACTACGAGTCCCGCGGGCTGCTGCCCGCGCGGCGGGGCGGGAACGGGTACCGGACGTACGACGAGGACGACCTGCGGCTGCTCCGGCAGATCAGGACGCTGCAGGACTTCGGGTTCGACCTGGAGGAGACGCGGCCCTTCGTGGAGTGTCTGCGGGCCGGGCATCCCGAGGGCGACTCGTGCCCGGCGTCCCTGGAGGTCTACCGGCGCAAGCTCGGCGAGCTCGACGGGCTGATCGACGAGCTGCGGACGGTGCGCGCGCAGGTGGGCGAGCAACTGGCGCGGGCGGAACGGGCGCGCGACGAGCTGGCGGCCGACGCGGAGGTTCCGGGCGGTCCGGAACCCGTGTGTGAACTGGGAGGGCGGACGCGATGATCAGGGCGGCAGGCGTGGCCGAGGTGACGGACGCGGACTTCCGGACGGAGGTGATCGGGTCGGATCTGCCCGTGCTGGTGGAGTTCACGGCCGACTGGTGTCCGCCGTGCCGGCAGATGGGACCGGTGCTCAGCGAGCTGGCCTTCGAGGAGGGCGACCGGTTCAAGGTGGTCCAGCTCGACGTGGACACCAATCCGGAGACGACGTTGGCGTACGGCGTGCTGTCGATGCCGACGTTCATGGTCTTCCGGGGTGGTGAGCCCGTGAAGTCGATGGTCGGCGCCCGGGCGAAGCGCCGGCTGCTCCAGGAGCTGTCCGACGTGATCTGATCGCACCCGGCAGACGACCCGGCAGACAAAAAATCCCCTGGGCAATTGCGCCCGGGGGATTTCGCTGCGTATATTCGATGATTCGCGACTTCGAAGTGAGAAGTCGCGAAGAAGTTCAGTAGGCGCAGTATATCTGGGTGGGAGCGGAATTGTCAAACAAGGGATCGCAGACAGAATTCCCCGATGATGAACTGCGAAGCGAGCAGGAATTCATCGACGGGTTGTACGCGCGTGTGGACGCCTTGCGCGGGTTCACGGAAGCCTCCGTCGAGGACGCGCTCGCCCAGGGCAACACGCCCATGCAGGCCCGGCTCGAAAGGGATGTCCTGGTCGCCGAACGATCGGGGCTGCTGGCGGCGCTGAACGCCGTGGACGGTTCGCTCTGCTTCGGCCGCATCGACCTGACCCCTGTGGAGTCCGCAGGGGGAGCAGGGGAAGAGGAGCCCTCCGCGGGCGTCAGCCACCACATCGGCCGGATCGGCATCCGCGCCGACGACATCGAGCGCACTCCGATCCTCGTCGACTGGCGGGCCCCGGTCGCCCGTCCCTTCTACCTGGCCACCGGTCACACCCCGATGGGCCTGCGCCGCCGCCGGCACATCGGCACCGAGGGCCGGCACGTCACCGACCTGCACGACGAGATCCTCGACCTCGGCGACCGCGTACGCACCGGCCACGAGGACCCGACCGGCGACGCCGTGCTCCTCGCCGCGCTCAACTCGGCCCGCACCGGCCGGATGAGCGACATCGTGCAGACCATCCAGGCCGAACAGGACCGGATCATCCGCGCGCCGCACCGGGGCATCATGGTCGTCGAGGGCGGCCCCGGCACCGGCAAGACGGCCGTCGCCCTGCACCGCGCCGCGTACCTGCTGTACGAACACCGCGAGCTGCTCGCCAAGCGGGCCGTCCTGATCGTCGGCCCGAACCCGGCCTTCCTCGGCTACATCGGCGAGGTGCTGCCCTCGCTCGGCGAGACCGGCGTACTCCTGTCGACCGTGGGCGAACTCTTCCCCGGAGTCCACGCCACAGCCGTCGACACCCCCGAGGCGGCCGCCGTGAAGGGCCGCGCCGAGATGGCCGACGTCCTCGCCGGGGTCGTCCGGGACCGCCAGGCCCTCCCCGACCCGGTCATCGCGATCGAGCACGACCGGGACGTCCTGATGCTCGACGCGGGTCTGGTCCAGGTGGCCCGGGAGCGCACCCGCGCGGCCGACCTGCCCCACAACGTGGCCCGCGAGCACTTCGAGGGCCACATCCTCAACTCGCTCACCGACATGCTGGCCGAGCGCATCGGTACGGACCCCTTCGACGGCTCCAACCTCCTCGACCCGAGCGACATCACCCAGATCCGCGACGAACTCGCCGAGAACCCCGAAGTCTGGGCGGCCGTCGATCAGTTGTGGCCGAGGCTGACCCCGCGCCGACTGGTCGCCGACTTCCTGGCCGACCCGTACGGCCATGTCCGTGACGAGGACGCGGCGGCGATCCACCGCCCGCTGACCGGTCCCGCCGACTGGACCGCCGCGGACGTCCCGCTGCTGGACGAGGCGGCCGAACTCCTCGGCGAGGACGACCGGGTCGCCCGGGCGCAGGCCGACCAGGAGCGCCGTACCCAGGTCGCCTACGCGCAGGGCGTGCTGGACGTCTCCTACGCCTCGCGGACCTACGAGTTCGACGACAAGGACGAGGAGGACTCCGAGATCCTGTCGGCGCACAACATCATCGACGCCGAGCGGATGGCCGAACGGCACGAGGAGGACGACCACCGCAGCGCGGCGGAACGCGCCGCCGCCGACCGGACCTGGGCCTTCGGCCACATCATCGTCGACGAGGCGCAGGAGTTGTCGCCCATGGCGTGGCGGCTGCTGATGCGGCGCAGCCCCACCCGGTCGATGACGCTCGTCGGCGACCCCGCGCAGACGGCGGAGGCGGCGGGGGTCGGCTCGTGGGAGGAGATCCTCTCCCCGTACGTCGACGACCGCTGGGAGCACACGCGGCTCGGCGTCAACTACCGCACCCCGTCCGAGATCATGGACGTCGCCGCCGGTGTGGTGCGGGCCGAGCGCCCCGGGTTCGAGCCGCCGCGCTCCGTCCGTTCCACGGGAATACGGCCCTGGGCCCGGGACGCCGGGGACGATCTGCCCGGCGCGGTCGCCAAGGCCGTCGCCGAGCTGACCCCGGCCGAGGGGCGGCTCGCGGTGATCGCGCCGCGTGCCCTGCACGCCGCGCTCGCCGGCCGGCTGGACGGGGTGACGGTGGGGCAGGAGCCGGACCTGACCCGCGCGGTGGTGCTCCTCGACCCCCGGCAGGCCAAGGGGCTGGAGTTCGACTCCGTACTGGTGGTGGAGCCCGCGTCGTACGGGACGAGCGACCTGTACGTGGCGCTGACCCGGGCCACCCAGACCCTGGGCGTCCTGCACACCGGGGAACTGCCCGCGTCGCTGAGGGGCACCGGCCTGGAGTGACGCGACGCCGGGGGCCCGCCCCTCCATGACCTCGGCCGTCCCCGCCCGCCAAGCCGGCGGGGACGGCCGAGGAGTACGGCACACGCCCTAGGCGGGCCGCAGCCACACCGTCGCGAGGGGCGGCAGCGTGAGCTGGATGCTGGCCGGACGGCCGTGCCAGCCCTGGGGTTCCGGTTTGACGGGGTCCGGGTTGGTGACGTCGCTTCCGCCGTAGCGAAGGGCGTCGGTGTTGAGGACCTCGTGCCAGGCGGGGATGTCCTCGGGGACGCCGAGGCGGTAGCCGTGCCGGACGGCGGGGGAGAAGTGGGAGACGGCGAGCAGCGGAGTGCCGTCGGCGGCGTGGCGCAGGAACGCGAACACGTTGTCGTCGGCGGAGTCCCCGGTGATCCAGGTGAAGCCGGAGGGATCGGTGTCGCGCTCCCACAGCGCCGGCTGCTGCCGGTAGGCGGTGTTGAGGTCGCGGACCAGGTCGCGGACGCCGCGGTGGTCGGGTTCGGCGCCGTACGCGGGGTCGAGGAGCCACCAGTCGGGGCCGTGGGCTTCGGACCACTCGGCGCCCTGGGCGAACTCCTGCCCCATGAAGAGGAGCTGTTTGCCCGGGTGGGCCCACATGAAGGCGAGATAGGCGCGCAGGTTGGCGCGCTGCTGCCACCAGTCGCCGGGCATCTTGGAGACGAGTGAGCGTTTGCCGTGCACGACCTCGTCGTGGGAGATCGGCAGGACGTAGTTCTCGCTGTACGCGTACACCATCGAGAAGGTCATCTCGTCGTGGTGGTACTTGCGGTGGACCGGCTCGTGGGACATGTAGTCCAGCGAGTCGTGCATCCAGCCCATGTTCCACTTCAGCCCGAACCCCAGGCCGCCGAAGCCTCCGGGGCCGATGTGGTGGGTGGCCCGGGTGACGCCGTCCCAGGCGGTGGACTCCTCGGCGATGGTGACGACGCCGGGGTTGCGGCGGTAGACGGTGGCGTTCATCTCCTGAAGGAAGGCGACGGCGTCGAGGTTCTCCCGGCCGCCGTGTTCGTTGGGGGTCCACCGGCCGGGTTCGCGGGAGTAGTCGAGGTAGAGCATGGAGGCGACGGCGTCGACGCGCAGGCCGTCGACGTGGAACTCCTCGCACCAGTAGGTGGCGTTGGCGACGAGGAAGTTGCGGACCTCGCGGCGGCCGTAGTCGAACTCCAGGGTGCCCCAGTCGGGGTGGTCGGCGCGGAGCGGGTCGGCGTGTTCGTAGAGCGGGCGTCCGTCGAATTCGGCCAGTGCCCAGTCGTCGCGGGGGAAGTGGGCGGGGACCCAGTCCATGAGGACGCCGATGCCGGCCCGGTGCAGGGCGTCGACGAGGTGCTTGAAGTCGTCGGGGGTGCCCAGGCGGGCGGTGGGGGCGTAGAACCCGGTGACCTGATAGCCCCACGAGCCGCCGAAGGGGTGCTCGGCGACGGGCATCAGCTCGACATGGGTGAAGCCGAGGTCCGAGACGTAGGCCGGGAGCTGGTCGGCCAGTTGACGGTAGGTCAGACCCGGTCGCCAGGACGGCAGATGTATCTCGTAGACGGAGAACGGCGCCTCGTGAGCGGGCCTGGCGGCCCGTCGGGCCATCCATTCCGCGTCCTGCCACACATGGTGGGACGCGTGGACGATCGAGGACGTGTGGGGCGGGGCCTCGGTTCGGCGGGCCATCGGGTCCGCGCGCAGGGTGCGGGAACCGTCGGGGCGCGTGATGTCGAACTTGTAGAGCTCGCCCTCGCCCGTGCCCGGCACGAACAGCTCCCACACTCCGGACGAGCCGAGCGAGCGCATCGGATACCCGGTGCCGTCCCAGAAGTTGAAGCCGCCGGCCAGCCGGACACCGAGCGCGTTCGGCGCCCACACGGTGAAGCGGGTTCCGGCGACGCCCTGTCGCTCCATCGGTTCGGCGCCGAGTGCCCGCCACAGTTCCTCGTGCCGGCCCTCGCCGAGCAGATGCAGGTCCAGCTCGCCGAGCGTCGGCAGGAACCGGTACGGATCCTCGGTCTCCAGCACCGACCCCTCGTAGGCCACGAGCAGCCGGTACGCGTCAGGGACCGCGCGCAGCGGCAGCGCCCCGGAGAAGAAACCGTCCCCGTCGTCGCGCAGTTCGGCGCGCAGGTCGCCGGTGACGACGGTGACCCCGAGCGCGTACGGGCGGAAGACCCGGAAGGCGACACCGTCCGGTATCGGATGGGCGCCCAGCACCCCGTGCGGATCGTGGTGCGTACCGTCGAGCAGTCGCCGCCGGTCCTCCGGGCCGACACCGGCGAATCCGGGACGGGTCGCGGCGGGTCCGGGCCCGATCTCGTCCGCCGTGGGTTCCGGGATCTTCGCCACGGCTGTCGCGCCCTTTCTCGGAAGCTTCCCCACGGCCTGCGTGGCGGCGCTCCCGGCGGTCCGCTGGGCGGAGACGGTCGTCCTGGACGGTGCGGACGTCCCGGTCACGGACGGCTTCCCGGTGACCGCGTCCTTCTTCGAGCCGGCCTTCCTGCCGGCGGCGGACCTCCTGCCCGCCGGTTTCCCCTCGGCCGCTCTCCTGGCCGCCTTCTTGACCTCTGCCTTCTTGGCCTCCGTGTTCTTGGCCGGCCTCTCGGTGGTGTCGTTCTCGGCGGCGGCCGGTTTCTTCGCGCCGTTCTTCTTCGGACTCTCATCGGACGGGGGGCGGGGCGTCACGGGCGGGGCCTCCTCGGGAGGGTGAGCTGGGGAAAGCGGGGGGATCAGAGGGGCGCGGCCAGCCGCCGTACCGCCGCCATCGGAACCGGCAGCCAGTCCGGGCGGTGCCGGGCCTCGTACACGACCTCGTACACCGCCTTGTCCGTCTCGAAAGCGCGCAGCAGGACGGGGTCCATGCGCGGGTCGAGGCCGCTGACCTCGGCGTATCCGGTGCAGTAGGCGGCCCGGCAGGCGTCGGCCCAGCCGGATGCCAGAGGCGTCCCCGAGGCGCCGGGGGCCTGCGGGACGGAGTGGGCCGCGTAGTCGAAGGAGCGGAGCATGCCCGCGATGTCGCGTGCCGGGGGCTGCGGCATACGGCGCTCGGCGAGCGGTTTCGACGGCTCGCCCTCGAAGTCGATGAGCGACCACTCCCCGTCGGGGGAGCGCAGGCACTGGCCGAGATGAAGATCGCCGTGGATGCGCTGAGCCGTCCAGGTGTGGCCCTCGGCGGACAGATCGGCCAGTGCCTCGAACGCGGTCCGCAGACCGGGCGCGTGGGGCCGGAGCGCGGGCACCGCCTGCGCGGCGGCGTCCAGTCGCTCGGTCATGGCGTCGATGAGCGGCCGCATCCGCGTGTGGCCGAGGGTGACCGTGGGCAGCGACCGGGCGAGCGCGGTGTGCACCTCGGCGGTGGCCCGGCCCAGCGCCCGCGCCTCGGCGGTGAAGTCCTCGCCCTTGGCCAGTTCCCGCAGCGCCAGTTCCCAGCCGTCGGCCGCGCCCTGCACGAACGGCTGGAGCACGCCGAGCACGTACGTCTCCGCGTCGAGGTCGGCGAGCATCCAGGCCGCGGGCGCCGGGACCCGCGCGCAGCCCTCCCGGGCCAGCACCAGCGGCAGTTCCAGATCCGGGTTGACCCCGGGAACGATCCGGCGAAGCACCTTCAGGATGAACGTATCTCCGTAGACGATCGACGAGTTGGACTGCTCCGCCGTCACCAGGCGGGGCACCAGGTCCTTTCGTATCTCCTGGCGCCCGTCGCGCTCGAAACGCAGGTCACCGATACGGGCTCCGGTGCGCAGGGCTTCCAGGAGGACACCGGCGGGGCGCGGGTCGTGCAGCGCCTCGTACACCGTGCGGCCGGCCAGCGGTCCCTCCTCCAGATGGCCGATCAGGGCCGGCGCGAGCCGTGGCGGCAGCGCCTCGCGCACCCCGATCAGTAACTGGTAGCAGTCCCCGGGATGCGAGGTGGCGCCCTGCGCGGGAGTGCGCGGCTGATGGGCGCGTACGAGCAACTGGATCAGGCCCAACCGGTCCCCGAGCGGCAGCAGTTCCACCGCGGCCACCAGGGAGAACCCGGTCACCGGACGCCCTTTGCCCGCGAACCAGCGTTGCCGGGGCAGCCATTCCCGCAGCAGCGGATCGAGCGACGCGAGCAACTCGGGGCGGGCGACCGGGGCCGGGGCAGAGTGGGTTACGGCTTCCGACATGGCGTCGCGTCCTTTCCCCAGTGACCCGGGGGCCCCGGATACCGGGCGAGGTGTGAGTCATGCGTTCCCAGGGCGGGGCGGGAGAAACCGCCCCGCCACCCGGGTTCTAGGCGGCGTCCTTCCGGAGCCGGAACCAGTAGAAGCCGTGACCCGCGAGGGTCAGCAAGTACGGCAGTTCGCCGATGGCCGGGAATCGCACGCCGCCGATCAGCTCGACGGGGTGTCTGCCGTTGAACTCGCGCAGGTCGAGTTCGGTGGGCTGGGCGAAGCGGGAGAAGTTGTGCACGCACAGCACGAGGTCGTCGTCCCCCTCGCCCTCGGTCGACGGCGCTTCGCGCAGGAAGGCGAGGACGGCGGGGTTGGAGGAGGGGAGTTCGGTGTAGGAGCCGAGTCCGAAGGCCTTGTTCTGTTTGCGGATCTCGATCATGCGGCGGGTCCAGTGGAGCAGCGAGGACGGTGACGACATCGATGCTTCGACGTTGGTGACCTGGTAGCCGTAGACGGGGTCCATGATCGTGGGGAGGAAGAGGCGGCCGGGGTCGCTGGAGGAGAATCCGGCGTTGCGGTCGGGGGTCCACTGCATGGGGGTGCGGACGGCGTCGCGGTCGCCGAGCCAGATGTTGTCGCCCATGCCGATCTCGTCGCCGTAGTAGAGGATCGGCGAGCCGGGGAGGGAGAGCAGCAGGGCGGTGAAGAGTTCGATCTGGTTGCGGTCGTTGTCGAGGAGGGGGGCGAGGCGGCGGCGGATGCCGATGTTGGCGCGCATGCGGGGGTCTTTGGCGTATTCCGCGTACATGTAGTCGCGTTCTTCGTCGGTGACCATTTCGAGGGTGAGCTCGTCGTGGTTGCGCAGGAAGATGCCCCACTGGCAGCTGGACGGGATCGCGGGGGTCTTGGCGAGGATCTCCGAGACGGGGTAGCGGGACTCGCGGCGGACGGCCATGAAGATGCGGGGCATGACGGGGAAGTGGAACGCCATGTGGCATTCGTCGCCGCCGGAGGGGAAGTCGCCGAAGTAGTCGACGACGTCCTCGGGCCACTGGTTCGCCTCGGCCAGCAGCACCGTGTCCGGATAGTGCGTGTCGATCTCCTTGCGGACCCGCTTGAGGAACTCGTGCGTCGCCGGAAGGTTCTCGCAGTTGGTGCCCTCGACCTGGTACAGATACGGCACCGCGTCCAGCCGGAAGCCGTCGATCCCCAGGTCCAGCCAGAACCGCAGCGCGGAGATGATCTCCTCCTGCACCGTCGGGTTCTCGTAGTTGAGGTCGGGCTGGTGGGAGAAGAAGCGGTGCCAGTAGTACTGCTTGCGGACGGGGTCGAAGGTCCAGTTGGAGGCTTCGGTGTCGACGAAGATGATGCGGGCGTCCTGGTACTGCTTGTCGTCGTCGGCCCAGACGTAGTAGTCGCCGTAGGGGCCGTCGGGGTTGGCGCGGGACTCCTGGAACCACGGGTGCTGGTCGCTGGTGTGGTTCATGACGAAGTCGATGATGACGCGCATGCCGCGCTGGTGGGCGGCGTCGACGAACTCGACGAAGTCGGCGAGGTCGCCGAACTCGGGGAGGACGGCGGTGTAGTCGGAGACGTCGTAGCCGCCGTCGCGGAGCGGGGACTTGAAGAACGGGGGCAGCCACAGGCAGTCGACGCCCAGCCATTGCAGGTAGTCGAGTTTCGCGGTCAGGCCCTTGAGGTCGCCGACGCCGTCGCCGTTGCTGTCCTGGAAGGAGCGGACCAGGACCTCGTAGAAGACGGCGCGTTTGAACCACTCGGGATCGCGGTCCTTGGCCGGGGTGTCCTCGAACGTATCCGGGACGGGCTCATTGACGATCATGTGGTGGGTGACCCTCCGATCAGCGGTGAGGACGGTCGCAGGACGGTGAGGATGTGCGCGGGCCGGGTTCCCGGCTCCAGGCGCACATAGTTGGTCCTGCCCCAGGTGTAGGTCTCGCCGGTGAGCTCGTCGCGCACCGGCACGGACTCGTGCCATTCCAGGCCGAGTTGCGGCATGTCCAACGAGACCGTGGCCTCCTGGGTGTGGTGGGGGTCGAGGTTGACCACCACCACGACCGTGTTCGAACCGCGCGCGTCCGTCACGGACTTGGAGTAGGCGATCACCGCCTCCTGGTCGGCGTGGTGGAAGTGCAGATCCCGCAGTTGGCGCAGTGCGGGACTGCGTCGCCTGATCGCGTTGAGCTCGCTCACCAACGGCGCGATGCTGAGGCCGTCCCGCTCCGCCGACTCCCAGTCCCGTGGGCGCAGTTGGTACTTCTCGGAGTGCAGGTACTCCTCGCCGCCCACGCGCAGCGGGACGTTCTCGCAGAGCTCGAAGCCGCTGTAGACGCCCCAGGTGGGGGAGAGGGTGGCGGCGAGGACGGCGCGCAGTTCGAAGGCGGGCCGGCCGCCCTGCTGGAGGAACTCGTGCAGGATGTCGGGGGTGTTGACGAAGAAGTTGGGCCGCAGGCAGGCGGCCGTCTCGCCGGACAGCTCGGTGAGGTACTCCGTCAGCTCCTGCTTGGTGTTGCGCCAGGTGAAGTAGGTGTACGACTGCTGGAAACCGACGGCCCCCAGGGTCCGCATCATCGCGGGGCGGGTGAAGGCCTCGGCGAGGAAGATGACGTCGGGGTCGGCGCTGTTGATCTCCGCGATCACCTGCTCCCAGAACACGACGGGTTTGGTGTGCGGGTTGTCGACGCGGAAGATCCGTACGCCGTGGTCCATCCAGAAGCGCAGCACCCGTACGGTCTCGCGGACCAGGCCCGGCATGTCCTGGTCGAAGGCGATCGGGTAGATGTCCTGGTACTTCTTCGGCGGGTTCTCCGCGTAGGCGATCGTGCCGTCCGGGCGGTGGTGGAACCACTCGGGGTGCTTCTCCACCCAGGGGTGGTCCGGGGAGCACTGGAGCGCGAAGTCGAGGGCGATCTCCAGGCCGAGGGAGGCGGCCCGGCGGACGAAGGCGTCGAAGTCCTCCAGGGTGCCCAGATCGGGGTGGACCGCGTCGTGGCCGCCCTCGGGGGAGCCGATGGCCCAGGGCACGCCGACGTCCTGGGGGCCGGCGGACAGCGTGTTGTCGGGGCCCTTGCGGAAGGTGGTGCCGATGGGGTGGATCGGCGGGAGGTAGACGACGTCGAAGCCCATCTCCGCGATGGCGGGCAGGCGTTCGGCGGCCGTACGGAACGTGCCGTGTGCCGACGGACCGAGCCCGCCGTTCTCCGAGCGGGGGAAGAACTCGTACCAGGAACCGAACAACGCCCGCTCCCGCTCCACCAGCAGCGGCAAGGGCTCGGACGACGTCACCAGCTCGCGCAGCGGATGCCGGGCCAGCACCTCGTCCACCTCGGGAGTGAGGGCGGCGGCGAGGCGGGAGGCGACCGGACGGCCGGTGTCGCGCAGCGCGCCGACGGCCCCGAGGAGCGTGTCCCTGGCGCGCTTGCCCTTGGGCCCCTTCGGCAGGGCGGCGACCGCCCGCTCGTACAGCAGGGCGCCCTCCTCCAGCACCAGTTCCGTGTCCATCCCGGCCGGGATCTTGATGCCCGCGTGGTGCCGCCAGGTGGTGACCGGGTCTCCCCAGGCCTCCACCGTGTACGTCCAGCGGCCCTCGGCGCCGGCGCTCACCCGGGCCCCCCAGCGGTCGGTGCCGGGCGCCAGTTCGCGCATCGGCGCCCAGGGTCCCGCGCGGCCGTCCGGGTCGCGCAGGACGACGTTCGCGGCGACCGCGTCATGGCCCTCGCGGAAGACCGTGGCCGAGACCTCGAACTCCTCGTCCACCACCGCCTTCGCCGGACGGCGCCCGTGCTGCACGACCGGGCGGACGTCGAGGACCGGGATGCGCCCGACGGCCGTCGCCGGCGTGACGGGGGCGACGGGGCCGTCGGGGGCGCGGGTGGCGGGGACGGCGGCCTTGACCGCCCTGGCGGCGGTTCTGCCGGTGCCAGGAGCCGCCTTGCCCGTCCTGGGAGTGGACTTGGCCGCCTTGGGGGCGGCCTTGGTCCCGCCGGGACTAGACCTCGCCGGCTTGGACTTGGGCGCGGCGCTGCGGGAAGCGGGCGCGTCCGGGGCGGAGGTGACGGGAGCGGGCGCGTCCGGGGCGGAGGTGACGGGAGCGGGCGCGTCCGGGGCCGGGGTGACGGCGACCGAGGTGCCCGTGACGGGCGTGCCGGGGACGGGCGTGCCGCCCACGGACGGACCGGCGACGGGGACGACGGGGGCGTCGGGGCCCGGGACCGCGGAGCCGCCGGTCGTGGAGCTTGCGCTCGTGGCGCCTGCGGTCGTGGAGCCTGCGGTCGTGGAGCCTGCGGTCGTGGAACGGGCGGTCGTGGAGCGCGCGGTGGAGTCGGTCGCGCCGGGGGCGGCCGGGCCGCCGACGGCGGCCGAAGGTTTCTCAGGGGTACGGGGACCGGCTTCGGCCTTGCGTGTTCTGGGTGTCTCGGGGGTGGTCGTCGTGGGTGGCGACGTGTGGTGCGTGGCGGGCATGACCGCTCCTGTCCGCGTCAACGTGGGTGGGCGGATGGGGGTGTGGGGAGGTGGGGCCTGCGGGTGTACCGGAGGAGCCTTCCCACCCTATGCGGGTGAGCATTCCGGCACTTTGTTAACTACTCACGCGTATGTCTACACACAAGACCGGCCTCGTCCCGGGCAGGCGAGGCCGGTGCGGTGTGGCCGAATCACCCTGGTCGTACCAGCGTGACGCCAGGGTCAGCCGACGTGCAGGAGCCTGTTCGGTGAACCCGGGCCGACGTCCGACATCTTCCCCGTGACGGCCCGCTTCACCAGCGCCTTCACCACCTGGGCCGGTGCGGCCCCCGGATGGCCCGCCAGATACAGCGCGGCCGCGCCCGCGGCGTGCGGGCTCGCCATCGACGTACCGGAGTACGTCGCCGTGGCCGTATCGCCCGTGTACGAATCCGACGTGATGTCCACCCCCGGTGCGAAGAGGTCGAGCGACGGTCCGGTGTCCGAGAAGGGGGCCCGCGCGTCGGCGCGGTCGCTCGCGCCGACCGTGAGGGCCTGCGCGACCCGGGCCGGGGAGTAGAGCGAGGCCGGCTGCCCGGCGTTGCCCGCCGCGACCGTGTAGGTCACGCCGGAGGCGATGGAGCTGCGGACGGCCGCGTCCAACCGGTCGTTGGCGTACCCGCCCAGGCTGAGATTGGCCACGGCCGGCTTCCGCGCGTGCCGGGTGACCCAGTCGATGCCCGCGATGACCTGGGCGGTGGAACCGGCACCCTTGTCGTCGAGGACGCGGACGGCGACGACCCGGGCCTTCTTGGCGACGCCGTACGCGGTTCCGGCGACGGTTCCCGCGACATGGGTGCCGTGGCCGTTGCCGTCCCGCGCCGTCCCGTCGTTGTCGACGAAGTCCCAGCCGTAGTCCGCCCGGCCCCCGAAGTCCTTGTGCGTGATGCGGATTCCGGTGTCGATGACGTATACGGTCACCCCCGAACCCTCGGATCCGGGCGCCGTGTAGCGCTTGTCCAGCGGCCGGCTCCGCTGGTCGATCCGGTCCAGGCCCCAGGAGGGCGGGTTCCCCTGGACGCGGTCGAACGTCACCCGGGTGTCCTGGACGACCGAGGCCACGCGGGGGTCCGCCGCGAGTCGCCGGGCCCGTCTCTCGTCGGCCCGCACGGCGAAGCCGTTGAGGACCGTGCCGTAGGTGTGGCTGATTCTCGCTCCGTACTGCTCGGCGATGTCCGTGCCCGCCGGTGACGGAGCCCGCGTACCCCCCTTGAGCGTCACGATGTAGCTCCCGCTGACGGAGCCGGGGTCACCCGCTCCGCGTATCCGTCCCTCGGGGGCCGCCTGCGCGGGTGGGGCGATGGCCGAAAGCACCGCGGCCGTCGTGACCGCGGTGAGGCCCGCCGCCCAGCGCAGACGCCACTTCCTCGTCCGTGCCATGACTTGAGTTCCCCTCCTCGAATCGACGTAGCAGGACCGGAGCCGACCGCTCTGGGCAGGGCCCGGCCGTACGCCACCCGGTGAGCCTCTCGTGCGGTGCGAAGCACCACAAGGCCGCCCATGAGGGGGGAATCGGCCATGAGGGGGGAACCGCCACACCCGTCCACGAGGTGTCCGTGAAGGTTGCGTCGAGTTCTCGCCGATGTCACACGGTCGGCCCCATCCGGGGCCGTGCCGCGATGCGCCGTGTCGCGAAGGCACCCTCGCCGCTAACGTCGTGGGTGACGAAGGCCGCACAACGCCGTGCGTCCCTCTGCCGCGTACGTCCTGTGTGAAGGTGGAACTCGTGAAGGCGATCCGCAGATTCACCGTCCGACCCGTTCTCCCCGAAGCCCTTCACCCGCTCAGTGACCTGGCCCGCAACCTCCGCTGGTCCTGGCATGCCGAGACCCGCGACCTCTTCCAGTCCGTCGACCCCGAACGCTGGGCCGCGAGCGGCGGCGACCCCGTACGACTGCTCGGCAGCGTGTCGGCCGGACGGCTCGCGGAACTCACCGGGGACAGCCGCTTCCTGCGCCGTCTCGCCGCGGTCTCCGACGATCTGCGCGAGTACATGACCGGCGAGCGCTGGTACCAGACGCAGACCTCCGACCTGCCCGCCGCCATCGCCTACTTCTCACCCGAGTTCGGCATCACCGCCGCGCTGCCCCAGTACTCCGGGGGCCTCGGCATCCTCGCGGGCGACCATCTCAAGGCCGCCAGCGACCTCGGCGCCCCGCTGATCGGCGTGGGCCTGCTCTACCGGCACGGCTACTTCCGCCAGTCGCTGTCCCGCGAGGGCTGGCAGCAGGAGCAGTATCCGGTCCTCGACCCCAACGAACTGCCCGTGGTGCCGCTGCGCGAGGACGACGGCACGCCCGCCCAGGTCTCCCTCGCCCTGCCCGGCGGCCGCGCGCTGCGCGCCAGGATCTGGCTGGCCCAGGTCGGCCGCGTCCCGCTGCTCATGCTCGACTCCGACGTCGAGGAGAACGACCTCGGCGAACGCGGGGTCACCGACCGGCTGTACGGCGGAGGCAGCGAACACCGGCTGCTGCAGGAGATGCTCCTCGGCATAGGAGGGGTGCGGGCGGTCCGGACGTACTGCCGGCTGACCGGGCACCCGCAGCCCGAGGTGTTCCACACCAACGAGGGGCACGCGGGCTTCCTCGGCCTGGAGCGGATCGCCGAACTCGGCGACCAGGGACTGGACTTCGACTCCGCGCTGGAGGCGGTCCGGGCCGGCACGGTCTTCACCACCCACACCCCGGTGCCCGCCGGCATCGACCGCTTCGACCGCGAGGTGGTCGCCCGCCACTTCGGAGCCGACGCCGAACTACCGCGCATCGACGTGGAGCGCGTCCTCGCCCTCGGCATGGAGACCTACCCCGGAGGCGAGCCGAACCTCTTCAACATGGCCGTGATGGGCCTGCGCCTCGGACAGCGGGCGAACGGTGTCTCGCTGCTGCACGGCCAGGTCAGCCGGGAGATGTTCTCCGGGCTCTGGCCGGGCTTCGACCCCGAGGAAGTGCCGATCACCTCGGTCACCAACGGCGTCCACGCGCCGACCTGGGTGGCGCCCGAGGTCTTCCGCCTCGGCGCCCGGCAGATCGGCGCGCAGCGCACCGAGGACGCGCTGACCGTCGGCGGCTCGGACCGGTGGGACGCGGTGGCCGAGATCGACGACCAGGAGATCTGGGACCTGCGCAGGGTGCTGCGCGAACAACTGGTGCTGGAGGTACGGGACCGGCTCCGGGCGTCCTGGCGCCAGCGCGGCGCCGGTACGGCCGAACTCGGCTGGATCGACGGGGTCCTTGACCCCGACGTCCTCACCATCGGCTTCGCGCGCCGGGTCCCCTCGTACAAACGGCTGACCCTGATGCTGCGCGACCGCGACCGGCTGATGGACCTGCTGCTGCACTCCGAGCGGCCGGTCCAGATCGTCGTGGCGGGCAAGGCGCACCCCGCCGACGACGGCGGGAAGCGGCTGATCCAGGAACTGGTCCGGTTCGCGGACGACCCCCGGGTGCGTCACCGGATCGTCTTCCTGCCCGACTACGGCATGGCGATGGCGCAGAAGCTCTACCCGGGCTGCGACATCTGGCTCAACAACCCGCTGCGCCCGCTGGAGGCGTGCGGCACGAGCGGGATGAAGGCGGCGCTCAACGGCTGCCTCAACCTCTCGGTGCTGGACGGCTGGTGGGACGAGTGGTTCCAGCCCGACTTCGGCTGGGCGATCCCGACCGCGGACGGCACCGCGACCGACGACGACCGCCGGGACGAGCTGGAGGCCGGGGCTCTGTACGACCTCCTGGAACAGCGGGTGGCGCCGCGCTTCTACGAGCGCGGTCAGGAGGGTCTGCCCGACCGCTGGATCGAGATGGTCCGCCGGACCCTGACCCACCTAGGACCCAAGGTCCTGGCCGGCCGGATGGTGCGCGAGTACGTGGAGCGTCTGTACACGCCCGCGGCCCACGCCCACCGCTCCCTCACCGCCGAGGCGGCCCGGGAACTGGCGACCTGGAAGGCGCGGGTCCGTGCCGCCTGGCCGCGGATCACCGTCGACCACGTCGAGGCGTCCTCGGCCACCACGACGGCCGAACTCGGCACCACCCTGTCGCTGCGCGTGCGCGTCGGCCTCGGCGATCTCGCACCCGACGACGTGGAGGTGCAGGCGGTCGCGGGCCGCGTCGACACCGACGACCGCATCGCGGACGCGGTCTGTGTCCCGCTGAAACCGACCGGCGGCCCCGACCTGGAGGGCCGCTGGGTGTACGAGGGCCCGCTGTCCCTGGACCGCACCGGCTCCTTCGGTTACACGGTCCGCATCCTGCCGACCCACCGCCTGCTCGCTTCCGGGGCGGAACTCGGACTGGTGGCGGTGCCTTCGGAGGAGATGGGGGAGGGAGCGGGCGTGCTGATGCGCTGAGGCGCGCGGGCACGACCGCAGGGGGCGGGCCATGCGCCATGGCCCGCCCCCTGCGCGGTCGTCACCGGTCTCCGGTACGCCCTCCGGCCCGGCACGCGGGCGGACTCAGCTGTCGAGCCCCGCGCACAGCCGCCGCATCACCTTGCCGCACCGCTGGGCGTAGGTGTGTTGCAGGCCCCGGGTCGCGGCGCCGCCCATGCGGGCGTACCACTTGGCGGCGCGGCTGAAGGCGGTGATCGTCAGCCAGACGGTGCCGTCGCCGGTACGGGAGACGACGAAGGCTTCCTCGCCGCACTCGGGATGGCCGGAAAGCGTTCCGTAGGCCCAGGCGGTGCGCCGGGGTTCCTCGGCGGTCCAGACGACACGGCAGGGGGCCTTGATCGGGCCGAGACCGACCGTGACGGCCACGCCGGGCGCCGCCTTGTCGGCGTCGGAGATCATGCGGATCCCCGCGGCGCGGTGGAGTTCCCAGGTCATCAGGGCCTCGGAGGCGCGCTGGAACACGGCCTCGCCCTCGCCGATCCGGGAGCGGACATGCAGGCGGTGGAAGCCCGGGGGGCAGCGGTCCTCGCGGGTCGCGCCCACGTCCTCGTACGTGTAGGGCATGGGGGCAAGAGTAAGGCGGCACCCGGGGCTGTCCGTGCCCGGGTGCCGCCTCGGTTCGATTACGTTCGCACTAGCTGACGTTGACCGCGGTCCAGGCCGCCGCCACCGCGTTGTACTGGGTGCTGCCGGAGCCGTACAGCGCGGCCGCCGCCGACAAGGTGCCCGTGCGGGCCGACTTGTAGTTGGTGGTGGACGTGAAGTACGTGGTCAGCGCCTTGTACCAGATCTGCAGCGCCGCGGCCCGGCCGATGCCGGTGACCGTCGTGCCACTGTAGGTCGGGGAGTTGTAGCTGACTCCGTTGATCGTCTTCGCGCCACTGCCCTCCGAGAGGAGGTAGAAGAAGTGGTTCGCGACGCCGGACGAGTAGTGCACGTCCAGGTTGCCGACGCTGGAGGACCAGTAGTTGGCGGAGCCGCCGTCCTTGCTGGGCTGGTCCATGTAGCGCAGCGGTGTGCCGTCGCCGTTGAGGTTGATCTTCTCGCCGATGAGGTAGTCGCCCACGTCGGAGGAGTTCCCCGCGTAGAACTCGACACCGGTGCCGAAGATGTCGGAGGTCGCCTCGTTGAGACCGCCGGACTCGCCCGAGTAGTTCAGGCCCGCCGTGTTGGCGGTGACGCCGTGGCTCATCTCGTGGCCGGCCACGTCCAGCGAGGTCAGCGGGTGCGTGTTGCTGGCGCCGTCGCCGTACGTCATGCAGAAGCAGCTGTCGTCCCAGAACGCGTTCTCGTACGAGCTGCCGTAGTGGACGCGCGAGTACGCTCCGACGCCGTTGTTCTTGATGCCGCTGCGGCCGAAGGTGTTCTTGTAGAAGTCCCACGTCTCCTGCGCGCCGTACGCGGCGTCGGCGGCCGCGGTCTGGTCGGTGGTGGAGCTGGAGGCCGCGCCGGTGCCCCAGACGTCGTCCGCGTCGGTGAACAGCGTGCCCGCGGAGGAGGTCGTGGTGTGCGACTTGTTGTACGTCTTGTGGCTGCCGCGGGTGCTGTCGGTCAGGCTGTACGTCGAGCCCGACAGGGTCGTGTTGAGGGTGACCGTGCCCGAGTAGAGGGTCTTGCCGGTACCGGTCTCGATGCCCTGGTACTCGTACAGCTTCTTGCCGGTGGCAGCGTCGGTGATGACGTGAAGTTCGTTGGGGGTGCCGTCGTCCTGGAGGCCGCCGACGACGGTCTCGTAGGCGAGGGTCGGCTTGCCGGTGGCGGCCCAGATCACCTTGCGGGGCGCCTGGTCGGCGGCGGTCTTGGCGGAGCCGGCGGTCTTGGCCGCGGTGAGCGCCTGCTTCTCGGCCTTGGCGGTCGTGACCAGCGGCTTGAGCGAGGCGACCTTGATGGACGTCTTGGTCGCCTTCGTCACGCCCTCGGTCTTGCCGGCCTTGGACTCGTGGACGACGAGGTCGCCGCCGAGGACCGGAAGTCCGTTGTACGTGCGTGCGTAACGGGTGTGGACGGTGCCGTCGGCGTCCTTGACGACGTCCTTGACGACCAGCTTCTCCTTGGCGCCGAGGCCTATCTGCCGGGCCGTCTCCACCGTGGTGGCGTCGGCCTTCTTGATGAGCGCGGTGCGCGCGGAGTTGGACAGCAGGACCTGCGAACCGGCGAGGGGGGTGGTCTTGCCGGCGGGGAGTGCCGCGGTTTGGGCGGCGGCACCGGTGGTCAGACCGGTGGCGAGCAGGGCTCCGGCGGCAACAGCGGTGGCGATGGCCAGAGTGGTGCGCTTGTGACGCGCGTAGAGGGGGGTCACGCAAGCTCCTTCTTGTGGGGGCGCCCGAACGGCGTGGGGTGGCCGGACGGACGGTTGTGAAGTTGCGGTGCGGGTGAGCCGTGCGGTGGAAGCGTGCCATCCCAGACGCGTACATGTCAGGAGCCCATAAGGACCTTGGCTGAAAATCGTCGATCAGGTGAACAGTTGGGGTACCGGGCGCCGGGCCGGCCGCCGCCAAGGGCGGGTCAACCCAAACTCCCCTCCGGGCAAAGGAGGGCGCCGCCCCGGAGGAGTCGAACCTCCGGGACGGCGCCCTGGCATCCTGTCCTCGCGCGGACGTCCGCCGCGGTCTACGGGAAGGTCAGTTTCCAGCTGTTGATGTAGCCGGTGTCCTGTGCCGCCTGGTCCTGGACCTTCAGTTTCCAGGTGCCGTTGGCGACTTCGGAGGACGCGTTGACCGTGTAGGTCGTGTTCACGTTGTCCGCCGAGTCGGACGAGCTGAAGTTCTTCAGGCGGTACGTCGAACCGTCGGGGGCGACCAGATCGATCACCAGGTCACCGCGCCAGGTGTGCACGATGTCCACGGCGACCGCGAGGTTCGACGGGGCGTTTCCGGTGCGGCCGGTGACCGCGATCGACGAGGTGACCGCCGGACCGTTGTCCGGAATCGATACGTCGGTCGTGTTCTCGAACGACGTGCCGCCGCCACCACCGCCACCGCCGGGACGCGAACCGACGTTCACGGCCGCCCAGGCGTTCTGCACCGCCGTGTACTCGGCGCTCGTCGTGCCGTACAGCTCCCCCGCCGCCGCGAGCGTGCCGGTGCGGGCCGACGCGTAGTTGGTGGTCGAGGTGAACTTGGTGGTGAGCGCGCGGTACCAGATCTGCAGCGCCTTGTCGCGGCCGATGCCGGTGACCGGAAGCCCGTCGGAGGTGGGCGAGTTGTAGCTGACGCCGTTGATGACCTTGGCGCCGCTGCCCTCGCTCAGCAGGTAGAAGAAGTGGTTGGCGACACCCGACGAGTAGTGCACGTCGAGGTTGCCGACCCCGGAGTACCAACTGTCCGCGGAACCGCCGTCCTTGCTCGGCTTGTCCATGTAGCGCAGCGGTGTGCCGTCGCCGTTGATGTCGATCTTCTCGCCGATGAGGTAGTCGCCCACGTCGGTCGAGTTCGCCGCGTAGAACTCCACGCCGGTGCCGAAGATGTCGGAGGTCGCCTCGTTCAGACCGCCGGACTCGCCCGAGTAGTTGAGGCCCGCGGTGTTGGAGGTGACACCGTGGCTCATCTCGTGGCCGGCCACGTCGAGCGCGGTCAGCGGGTCGTTGTTCCCGGACCCGTCGCCGTAGGTCATGCAGAAGCAGCTGTCGTCCCAGAACGCGTTCACGTACGAGTTGCCGTAGTGCACACGCGAGTAGGCGCCCACGCCGTTGTTCTTGATGCCGCTGCGCCCGAAGGTGTTCTTGTAGAAGTCCCAGGTCACCGCGGCGCCGTAGTGCGCGTCGGCGCCGGCTGTCGCGGCGTTCGACGTGGTGCCGTTGCCCCAGGTGTCGCTGGTCTGCGAGAACAGCGTGCCGGTGCCCGACGTCCCGTGGTTCAGGTTGTACGTCTTGTGGGCGCCGCGCGCACTGTCGTTCAGCGTGAAGTTGGAGCCCGACTGCGTGGTCGTCAGGGTCACCTGCCCGCTGTACTGGGTGTTGCCGACGCCGGTCTCGATGCCCTGGTACTCGTAGAGCTTCTTGCCGGTGGCGGCGTCGGTGATGACGTGCAACTGGTTGGGGGTGCCGTCGTCCTGGAGGCCGCCGATGACGGTCTCGTAGGCGAGGGTCGGTCTGCCGGTGGCGGCCCAGATCACCTTGCGGGGCGCGCGGTCGGCGGTGGTGCTCTTCGAACCGGCGGTCCTCGCGGCGGACAGGGCCTGCTTCTCCGCGGTGCCGGCGGCGACCGCGGGCTTGAGGGTGGCGACCTTGAGGGACGCCTTCGTCGCCTTGTAGACGTGCCCGGTCCTCCCGGACCTGGCGGTGTCGACGACCAGGTCGCCGCCGAGGACCGGCAGCCCCTCGTACGTGCGCTCGTAGCGGGTGTGGACGGTGCCGTCGGCGTCCTTCATGACGTCACGGGCGACGAGGCTCTCGCCGGCCCCGAGACCGAGGTCCCTGGCGGTGGTGGCCTTGGCCGCATCGGCGTCACGTATCAGCTCGGCGCGCTGTGACGCGGTGAGCTTCAGGGTGACGGCGCCGGGGTTGACCTTGCCCGCCCGGGGAGCCTGCCCCGGAGCGGCGCTGGCGGCACCCGACTGGACGGCCGCGGCCAGCAGGGCGGAGACGCCGACGAGGGCGACACCGGTGACACGGCGCTTGGTGATGTGGGAGGTGCGTCTGTGGGGAGAACTGCTGCTCAACACTGACTCCTTCTGCATGGCCGCGGGTCGCGCGGCCAGGGGAGACCGGACGATGAGTGACCCGTCCGGGCAGAACTGGGCGTTACGCGGAACCAGGTGCATGGGGTCGTACGGCACAACACGGCGGACGTAGCTGTGAGGTTGCTGTGAAGTAGCCGTGGGAAGAGTGGCAGGAGATAACCCTTTCTGTCAGGACCGCGTCACTAAATTGGCCGGAAACGGTTCGTTGTCCGGTTAGTCATGTTCGGTATGCGGACTGTCCTTCGGCTGTTCGCCCGGACGTGAACCGACGGGGGGCGCCGGGACGCGGCCGCGGCGGGACGCGCCCGGCGCGCGGCACCGGCCGGGTGTGCATACGGCCAGATGACCGGTTTATCGGCAGCAACGGAATGAAGCCCTGACCCTTTCGGAGGTGTTCCGGCACGTCCGCTCGCCTGCCTCCACCCGCTGCGGTTTGAGTGATCCCCGACATTCCGGCCCGCTCCCGACGGCTCATCAGCGCGAGGCGGCGCGAACCGGACACGTATTCCCGCAGGAGGTTTGGTGAGAAGGTCACATTGGTGCGCGAGCCTGGCGGCTCTGGGAGGTCTGACCGGCTCCCTGGTGCTCGGTGCGTCCATCTCGTCCGCGGCGCCCGCGCAACCGGACGGAGGCCGTACGAGCGGCGTCGTCCACGCACTGTCCGCCACGCCGGTGCCGAAGCCGGCCGTCGGGCATGTGAAGCCGGGGGACGAGCAGGGCAAACCCGCGGACGTGCAGGGCAAGCCCGCGGACGTGCAAGGGAAGCCCGCGGACGACCATGGCAAGCCCGCGGACGACCATGGCAAGCCCGCGGACGTGCAAGGCAAGCCCGCGGACGTGCAAGGCAAGCCGGCGGACGTGCAGGGCAAGCCCGCGGATGTGCACGGGAAGCCCGTGGTCGGGCACGGGAAGCCGGGCGACGTGCACGGCAAGCCCTGGGACGAGCACGGCCGTTACGAACAGCCGCGGGTGTGCAAGGGGCTGGAGACGGATCCCATTCCGCCGAGGCTGGAGCGCCTCTTCTTCTGCGGTGACTGGCGTCTTGGCCCGCGGCGGCTGCCGACCCGCGGCCCGGTGGGGAGGATCCTCGAAGGGTACAACCGGCTCGGCCACCTCACCGCCGTGAAGTTCCTGGACAAGTGGTGGGACCCCACCCTCGACTCGGGCCAGGGCGACTGGCGCTACCCGCCGGACGACGGCTTCACCCACCGGAACCAGACGGTGCTCGCCGCCCCTCTGGTGCTCCACGCCGGCCTGAAGCTCGACCGCGTCGGCGGCGAGTCGGGCCGCTTCCTCGCCCCGGCGGGCACCAAGTACGGCAAGCGTTCCATCCCGCCGTCGAGCCTCAACACCATGGACCCGCGCTACCCGTACAACTACCACGTCTACCGGCTGGTCAAGGACGTGACGGTCTGCGCGGGCAAGACCGCCCCGGGGTTCGAGCAGCCGGGCTTCGGCACCCAGTACGTGACGTCGAGCAAGTTCTGCCCGGACATCCCCCGCACCACGGTGGGTGACCTGGTGAGCAACGGCACGCTGGTGCGGATCGACCACTGATCCCGCCCGCTCGCGGGGTGGCGCACGACTCCGTGCGGAAGCCGGCCCCGGTTGCGGCCGGGCCGGCTTCCGCCCCCGGCGGAAGGCTGAGGGCATGGACCGGTTCGCGCTGTGCCGGGCCCTCGAAGCGGCCGGGGTGCCCGCCGCCTCCTACGAGATCGCGGACTGCCCCGGCGGCCACCGCGCGGACGACCGCTACTTCCTCCAAGGACACGCCGGGGACTGGACGGTGGGTGTCCACGAGCGGGGGACGGACCAGGTCTTCGAGCGGTTCACCGACGAGGAGGAGGCCTGCCGATGGATCTACGGCCGGCTCACCGCCGAGCCGCCGCCCGCCACGGAACCCGCGCCCGGAGAACCGACCGGCCCGGGACGCGACCCCGAGGCCCTGCAGCGGCAGGCCGACGAGGAACTGGAACGGGCCCTCGACGAGCTGAGCCGCAGAGCGCGCGAGGAGGCCGGGGAGAGCCCCCGGGAGGGGCCCGGCGAGGAGACCGCCGGACGGGACGGTCCCGCGTAGCCCGAACCCCGTCGCGCCTCGCTCCGTGACGACGGCCTCGGCCCGGGTGTGCTCCAGTTCCGGGTGGCGGACGGCCTCCGGCACCTCGCTCAGGGACACCCGCGTACGGTCGGCGACCGGGGAGATCTCCCCAGCTCCGACGAGTTCCCGCAGGGCCGCGAGGTTCTCCGCGCACTGCTTCGCGGTCGGGCCGACGATCCGCTGACCGACGAACCGTGACCGACGATCCGCGACGGCGCCGGTCCCCGCGACCCGCCGCGCACCGTTCGGCCCTCGGCGGTGCGCCGCTTGCCGGGCGCTGCTCGCCGTTCCCCGCCCCCGCTCAGTCGTCTCCGGGGGATCGTTCACCGTGCCACGAGTGCCACAGCGCTGCGTACGGACCCTCGGCCGCCACCAGTTCGTCGTGGGTGCCCAGTTCGGTCAGCCGGCCGTCCTCCATCACCGCCACCCGGTCCGCGTCGTGGGCGGTGTGCAGCCGGTGGGCGATGGCGATGACGGTCCGGCCTTCGAGGACGGCGGCCAGCGCGCGCTCCGTGTGCCGGGCCGTCGCCGGGTCGAGGAGCGCCGTGGCCTCGTCGAGGACCAGGGTGTGCGGGTCGGCGAGCACCACCCGGGCCAGCGCCAGTTGCTGGGCCCGTGAGCCGTCGACGCGCAGGGCCTCGGGCCCCAGCTCGGTGTCCAGCCCGTCCGGGAGCTCCCCGGCCCAGTCGTCGGCGCCGACCGCCGCGAGCGCCGCCCACAACTCGGCGTCCCCCGCCGACGGTTCGGCGATGAGCAGGTTGTCGCGGACCGTGCCGAGGAACACGTGGTGCTCCTGGGTGACCAGGACGACGTGCCGCCGCAGTTGCTCGGGGTCGAGAGCGACCACCGGAACCCGCCCGACCGTCACCGTCCCGCTGCCCGGCGCGTCGACGCCCGCCAGCAGTCTGCTCAGCGTGGTCTTCCCGGCCCCGGAGGGGCCCACCACGGCCAGTCGTTCGCCGGGCCGTACCGAGAGGTCGACCCCGCGCAGCACCTCACCGCCGCGGTCGTACGCGTAGCGCACACCGGTGACGTCGATCCGGTCGTCCACCGGTACGGGCGAGCCCGCCGGTTCGGCGCGCGGCGCCCGCGCCAGGCCCTCCACGCGGGCGAACGAGGCGCCGCTGCTCTGCAGTTGCTCGACCTGGTTCAGGATCTGGTCGAGCGGCTCGGCGAGCCGGTGCAGATAGAGCGTCGCGGCGACCACCGTGCCGAGACTCAGCGTGCCCCGGGCGTGCAGGGCGCCGCCCACCAGGAGCACGGCGACCACCGGGACGACGTACGAGATCTCCACGGCCGGGAAGAACACACTGCGCAGGAAGAGCGTCCGCATCCGCGTCACCCGGGAGGTCTCCAGCGCGTCCCGGCTCGCCCGGATCCGGCGTCCGCGCAGCCCGAACGCCTCCACCGTGCGCGCGCCGGACGCGGTGGCCGAAAGGACCTCGGCGACCTCCGAGGTGGCGGCGCCCTCGGCGAGATAGGCGGTGCGCGCCCGGCGCAGATACCAGCGCAGCGCGCCCCCGATGCCGGCCAGCCCCAGTACACCGCAGCCGCCGAGCAGCGGGTCGATGGCGAAGACGGCGACGAGGACGAACAGCGCCTGCGCGCCGGAGATCAGCAGTTGGGGTCCCGTGTCGCGCAGCGTGTTGCCCACCGCCGTGACGTCCACGGTGCCGCGCGCCATCAGATCGCCGGTGCCCGCCCGCTCCACCACCGACGCGGGCAGTGTCAGCGTCCGCTCCACGAACTCCTCCCGCACCCGTGCCAGCGTCCGCTCCCCGAAGCGGTACCCCACGTACCCGGCCCAGCGGGCCAGCAGTACCTGCACGATCGCGGAGCCGAGGATGACGAGCGCCGGCCCGTCCACCGCCTCCACCCCGCCGCCGGCCCGCACGTCGTCGATCATGCGTCCGAGCAGCCAGGGGCCGACCAGACCGGCCGCGGCGGCCAGCACGTTGAGGCCGAGCACCGCGGCGAACACCCGTCCGTCCGCCCGGATCAGCCGAACGGCCGCCCGCCGTACGTCGGCTCTCCCCGCGACCGGCAGCCGGCCGCTCATCGCACGACCTCCCCGTCCACGCTCGTCTCCGTATCCCCGTCCGGCTCCAGGTCGCGGGCCACCAGCGCCCGGTATCCCGGCTCCGATCCGAGCAGTTCGCGGTGGGTGCCCATGGCCGCCGCCTTGCCGTCGACCAGGAAGCACACGGTGTCCGCGCGGTCCAGGACGAGCGGCGAGGTGCTGGTCACGACCGTCGTACGGCCCGAGCGCGCGGTACGCAGCCGGGTCGCGACGGCCGCCTCGGTGTGGGCGTCGAGCGCGGAGGTCGGCTCGACGGCGAGCAGCACCTCCGGATCGGCCAGGAGCGCGCGGACGAGCCGCACCCGCTGCCGCTGCCCGCCGGACAGGTTCCGGCCCTGCGCCGTGACGGCCGACTCGAGACCGTCCGGCAGGCCGAGGACGATGTCGTCGGCGGCGGCCGTGTGCACGGCCCCGGCGATGGTCTCCTCGCCGGGCTCCCGGCGTCCCCGGACCAGTTCGCGCAGGGTGCCCGCGAACAGGTCGGCCCCGTGCTCGGCGACCAGGATCCGCTCCCGTACCTGGGGCAGGGCGACCTCGTCGAGCCGTACGTCGCCCCAGGTCACGTCCGACGCGGCGTACCGGCCGAGCCGGTCGACCACGGCCTCGGACTCCGCCGGGCGGGCGCCCGCCAGCGCGGTCAGCCTGCCCGGGACCACCCGCACCCCGGACTCCGGGTCGTGCAGCACGGCGGGTGACCCCGGGGCGTCCGGTGCGTCCGGGGGAGAGGCGACGGGTTCCAGGGACAGGAACCGCACGACGCGCCGGGCGGCGACCACGCCCCGGGAGAGTTCGTACCCGCACTCGATGAAGAAGTACACCGGCAGCACGAGGACCGCGGCATAGCCGTACACGGACACCAACTCGCCGATGGTGATGGCCCCTTGGGCGGCCAGCCGGGCGGCGATCCAGGTCACCGCGGCGAGGAAGACGGACGGCAGTCCCATGCTCAGCGCCTGGATCCAGCTGGTCACCCCGCCGACCCGGTAGCCCTGTTCGCGCAGCTTCTGCGAGTCGCGGCGGAACGCGTCCGCGAACAGCCCCTTGCCGCCGAGGCCGTTGAGGACGCGCAGCCCGCCCGCGAGATCGCCGATCCGCGCCGTCAGCACGGACTGCCCCGCGCGGTAGTCCGTCTCGGTCCCCTGGAGCCGGCTCATCAACGGCCCGACGAGGACGGCGATCAGCGGCACCCCGAGCACGATCACCACGGAAAGCTGGACCGAGACCGGCAGCAGCAGGGCGGCCACCAGACCGTAGGTGAGGACCGCGGCCAGTCCTGGCCCGACGACGGTCAGCGATCGGCTGATGGTGTCCACGTCGCGGACGCCGACCGTGACGACCTCCCCCGTCCCGACCTGCCGCGAGAGGGCCGCGCCGAGCCGGGTCGCGTGCTCGACGACGACCTTGACCGTACGGAAGTTGGCGTCCATCCGGACCTGGGTCATCGTGCGGTGCCGCACGACCCCCAGCCAGGCGTTGAACACCCCGGTGCCCAGCACGGCGGTCGTCCAGCCGACCAGGGCCGGACCGTCGCCGGGCTCCAGACCGTCGTCGATCGCCCGGGACAGCAGGTACGGCGTCAGCGCCGTGAGCCCCATCCATACGCTGGCGACCACCGCGCCGGTGACCGACCGGCCCGTCTGCCGGGTGACCAGCCACCACAGGAAGCGCCGGCCGCTCCGGCGGTCAGGGGTCCCCGGATCCGCGTACGCGTCGATCATCAGCCTTCTTCGCTCCTTCGCCCGTGCATCCTGCCGCCCCTGTGCCCCTGTGCCCCTGCCACCCTGGCGCCCTGCCGTCCCTGCGCCCCTTCGGCTCTTCGCGTCGACGCCCGTGGCCGTCCCGTCCCCGTCCTCGCGCCCGTGGCCGCGGGTCCGCCGGGCGGCCTTCATACGAGGCTGTCGCGCCATGCCCGGTGCAGATCCGCGAACCGGCCGGTGCCCGCGACGAGTTCGCCGGGTGTGCCGTCCTCGACGATCCGCCCGTGCTCCATGACGAGCACCCGGTCGGCGATCGCCACGGTCGACAGGCGGTGCGCGATGACCACCGCCGTACGGCCCCGCAGAACCGTCGACATGGCGCGCTGCACGGCCCGTTCGCCCGGGATGTCCAGGGAACTGGTCGCCTCGTCGAGGATCAGGACGGCCGGGTCGGCGAGCAAGGCCCGCGCGAAGGCGACGAGTTGGCGCTGGCCCGCGGAGATCCGGCCGCCGCGCTTGCGTACGTCCGTGTCGTAGCCGTCGGGCAGGGCGCTGATGAAGTCGTGCGCGCCGATCGCCTTCGCGGCCTGCTCGATGTCCTCGCGGGACGCCTCGGGACGGCCGATCGCGATGTTCTCGGCGACCGTGCCCGAGAACAGGAACGCCTCCTGGGTCACCATCACCACTCCGCGCCGCAGTTCGGGCACCGGCAGTTCGCGCAGATCGACGCCGTCGAGCAGGACCCGCCCGTCGGACGGGTCGTAGAACCGGGCCAGCAGCTTCGCCAGCGTCGACTTGCCCGCGCCGGTCGAGCCGACCACGGCCACCGTCTGCCCGGCGGGCAGCGTGAGCGAGAAGGCGGGCAGGACCTCCCCGCCGGTGCGGTACGCGAAGCGGACCTCCTCGAAGACGACCTCGCGGCCGGGGTGTTCGGAGGCGAGCTCCGGCAGCCGGCGCGGTACGGACGGCTCCGGTACGGACGGCGTCTGGGCCAGCAGACCGGCGATCTTCTCCATCGAGGCCGCCGCGGACTGGTAGGAGTTCAGGAACATGCCGAGCCGGTCGATCGGGTCGTACAGCCGGCGCAGATAGAGGACCGCCGCGGCGAGCACACCGAGCGCCAGCGAACCCGACGCCACCCGGTAGGCGCCCCACAGCACGATGCCCGCGACCGCCGTGCCCGCGACGAGACGGGAGCCGACGACATAGCGGGCCATCTCCAGCAGGGCGTCGCCGTTCGTCTTCTCGTGCCGCCCGTTGAGCACCCCGAACTCGGCCTCGTTGGCGGCCTCCCGGCGGAACGCGCGCACCGGCCGGATGCCGTTCATCGTCTCCGCGAACTTCACGATCACCGCGGCGATCGTCGTCGAGCGGATCGCGAAGATCCGGCCCGCGCGGCGCTGGTAGCGGCGGATGAGCAGATACAGCGGCACGAACGAGACCACCGCGACCGCGCCCAGACCGACGTCCAGCCAGAGCAGCATGGCCGAGATGTAGACGAAGGACAGGATGACCGTCACGAGCTCCTGGAGGCCCTCGCTGAGCAGTTCGCGCAGCGACTCGACATCCGTCGTGGAGCGGGAGATCAGCCGGCCCGAGGTGTAGCGCTCGTGGAAGTCGATGCTGAGCGCCTGGGCGTGCCGGAAGATCCGGCCGCGCAGATCGAGCAGTACGTCCTGGTTGACCCGGGCCGAGGCGATGATGAAGGCGTACTGGAGTGCGCCGGAGGCCGCCGAACAGAGCAGGTAGACGACACCGACCGCGATCAGCGGCCCGTGGTCGTCCCGCCGGAACGCCGGTACGGCCCGGTCGATCGCGTACGCGACCAGCAGCGGTCCGGCCTGCACCGCGGCCTGCTGGAGCAGCAGCAGAACCGTGGTCACGACCACCCGGGTCCGCAGCGGGGCGAGCAGCGAGCGCAGCAGCGTCGCGGTCGCGCCCGGGGGAGTCGGGAGGGTGTCGCGGTCGAACGGGTCCTGGTACGGCCCGGGTTCCGGGGCGGCGCGCCCCTTCTGCCGTCCGCCGTCCGGCCCTTCGCCCGGACCCTCGTCCGGTTCCCTGTCCCGCGCGGTGGCCGTGGGTTGCGCCGTCATCGGCCGTCCTCCTCTGCACCCGACATCAGGTGGGCGTACTCGGCGTGCGTGCGCAGCAGTTCGTGGTGGGTGCCGACCGCCGCGACCCGGCCCTCGGAGAGCAGGGCCACCCGGTCGGCCAGCAGGACCGTGGACGGGCGGTGCGCCACGATCAGCGCGGTCGTCTCCGCCAGCACCCGGCGCAGCGCGGCCTCGACGGCCGCCTCCGTGTGCACGTCCAGCGCCGACAGGGGGTCGTCGAGCACCAGGAAGCGGGGCCGCCCGACCACCGCACGGGCCAGTGCGAGCCGCTGCCGCTGCCCGCCGGAGAGACTGAGGCCCTGCTCGCCGACCTGCGTCGCCGTGCCCTGGGGCAGTGTGTGCGCGAAGTCGGCCTGCGCGACGGCGAGGGCCCGGTCGAGTTCCGCCCGGCCGGCGTTCTCCGTGGCGCCCATCAGGACGTTCTCGCCGACGGTGGCCGAGAAGAGGGTGGGTTCCTCGAAGGCGACGGCGACCAGTTCGCGCAGTTCCTCGCGGGGCATCTCGGTGATGTCCCGGCCGTCCAGGGTGATCCGGCCGGACGTCACCTCGTGGAGCCGGGGGACGAGCGCGGTGAGGGTGGTCTTGCCGGTGCCGGTGGCGCCGACGAGGGCCATGCTCTCGCCGGGGCGGACGTGCAGGTCGATGTGGACCAGGACGGGCGGCGTGTCCGCGGGGGCGTCGGGATACCTGAACTCCACGCCGTGGAACCGCAGTCCACCATCGGCGCCGGCTCCGCGGGAGTCCCGTCCCGCCGTTCCGGCTTCGTCCCGCCCGGCCGGGGCCGGCGTGACGTCCGACTCCGGCGCCGAGCGCATGACCTCGAAGTACCGCTCCGTCGCCGTCCCCGCCTCCTGGCTCATCGCGAGGAGGAAGCCGATCGAGTCGACGGGCCAGCGCAGCGCGAGCGCGGTCGACAGGAACGCGACCAGGGTGCCCGCGGAGAGACGGCCTTCGGCGACCTGGACGGTACCGAGGACGAGGGCGGCGCCGATGGCGAACTCGGGCAGCGTGACGATGACGCCCCAGATGGAGGCGAGCAGACGGGCCTTGACCAGTTCCGTGCCGCGCAGCGTCCGGGACAGCTCGCGGAACGCGTGGGCCTGGCTGCGATGGCGTCCGAACCCCTTGATGATCCGGATGCCGAGCACGCTCTCCTCGACCACCGTGGTGAGGTCGCCGACCTGGTCCTGCGCCCGCCGCGCCACCTGCGAGTAGCGCCGCTCGAAGAGCCAGCAGACGATCATGACCGGGACGGCGGGGGCGAGGAGCACCAGCCCGAGGGTCCATTCCTGGGCCAGCATGATGGCGATACCCGCGGTGATCGTCACGGCGTTCACCAGCAGGAAGGTCAGCGGGAACGCCAGGAACATGCGGACCAGCATCAGATCGGTGGTCGCCCGGGACAGGAGCTGACCCGACGCCCAGCGGTCGTGGAAGGCGACCGGCAGCCGTTGCAGATGCCGGTACAGATCGGCCCGCATCGACGCCTCGACCCCGGCCAGCGGCCGTGCCACCAGCCACCGGCGCAGCCCGAACAGACCGGCCTCGGCGATGCCGAGCAGCAGCAGGTACAGCGCCCCGAGCCAGACACCCGCCGGATCGTGACCGGTGACCGGACCGTCCACCATCCACTTCAGGATCAGCGGGAACACGAGGGCCAGACAGGACGCGAGCACCGCGACGAACGCCGCGCCGAACAGCCGCGCCCGCACCGGCCGTACATACGGCCACAGGCGCAGCAGGCTGCGTACGGTCGAACGGGCGGGGTGGTCCGGGGCGGCGTCTGATGTGGGCATCACCGGCGAGCCTACGTTTCACCACTGACAGTGCCCACCGAGTTTTCGGCGTACCTGAATCGTTCGAAGTGTCCGCAGGACCGCACGCGGGCATCGCCGGAGCCGGGCGTCCGACGGGTCGTACCGCCGCATCAACCGATCGGCTGATGCGGCTTCGAGCGTGATGGCCGATGCCCCGGCGCGGGCCCCGCTGGGACGCTCGGAGCATGTCGGTCATCGAAGTGAGCGGACTGCGCAAGTCCTACAGCGGCAGGGACGTCGTCGACGGTGTCTCCTTCACCGTCGAGGAGGGCGAGATCTTCGGGATCCTCGGCCCGAACGGCGCCGGCAAGACCACCACCGTCGAATGCGTCGAGGGCCTGCGGGTGCCCGACGCGGGCCGGGTCCGGGTCACCGGCCTCGACCCGGTCGCCGACCACGAGCGGGTCGCCCGGGTCCTCGGCGCCCAGCTCCAGGAGAGCGAACTCCAGGCCAAGCTCACCGTCCGCGAGGCGCTGGAGCTGTACGCGTCCTTCTATCCGAACCCCGCCGACTGGCGGCCCCTCGCCGAGCGCCTCGGCCTGGCCGACCGGCTCGGCACCCGCTTCGGCAGGCTCTCCGGAGGCCAGAAGCAGCGCCTGTTCATCGCGCTCGCCCTCATCGGCGCCCCGCGGGTCGTCGTCCTCGACGAACTGACCACCGGCCTCGATCCGCGCGCCCGCCGCGACACCTGGCAGCTCATCGAGGACGTCCGCGCGCAAGGGGTCACCGTCCTGCTGGTCACCCATTTCATGGAGGAGGCCCAGCGGCTGTGCGACCGGATCGCGGTCATCGACAAGGGACGGGTCGCCGCCCTGGACACCCCGGCCGGTCTGATCCGGCGCTCCGCGGGTTCCACCGTCGTCAGCTTCACCCCGTCCGCCCCGCTGGACGACCGTGACCTGAACGCGCTCCCCGCGCTCGCGTCCGTCGAGCGCAAGGACGGCCGCATCACGCTGTCCGGCACCGACGAGACCGTCAACGCGGTCATCACCCTGCTCGCCAGGGCCCGCGTCACCGCCCACCAGCTCCGCGTCTCCGACGCCACGCTCGACGACGCGTTCCTTGATCTCACGGAGGAGAAGGCGCTATGAACACCGCGGTCCTGCGCACCGAGTTCCGGCTGTTCCGCCGCGAACCCGGCGCCGTCTTCTGGGTCTTCCTGTTCCCGACCCTGCTCCTGGTGATCCTCGGTTCGATCCCGTCGTTCCGGGACGCCGACGACTCCCTGGGCGGGCTGCGGCCGGTCGACGCCTATGTGCCCATCGCCGTACTGATCGCCCTGATCATGTCCGGGGTGCAGACCCTGCCCCAGGCACTGACCGGCTACCGGGAGCGCGGCATCCTGCGCCGGATGCGGCTCACCCCCGTGCGGCCCGCCGCCCTGCTGTCCGCGCAGATGGCCGTGCAGGGCGCGGTCGCGCTGGGCTCGGCGCTGCTCGCGCTCGCCGTCGGCCGGCTCGCCTTCGGCGTACGGCTGCCCGGACAGCCCGCCGGATACCTGCTGGCGCTGCTGCTCGCGGCCGCGGCGGCCCTCGCCCTCGGCGCGGTCGTCTCGGCGCTGTCGCGCACCACGAAGATCGCGGGTGCGATCGGCTCGGCGGTGTTCTTCCCGATGATGTTCTGCGCGGGCGTGTGGATCCCGGTGCGGGCGATGCCGGACACGCTGGCCCGGGTGGTCCGGCTGACCCCGTTCGGCGCGGCGGCCCGTGCCCTGGACCAGGCCGCCGCGGGGCACTGGCCCGGCTGGGACCACCTGGGGGTGCTCGCGCTCTGGGCGGTGCTGCTGACGGCGGGCGCGGCGCGCTGGTTCCGGTGGGAGTGAGCCGGCCGTGTCGGACACTGGCTGCATGACCCAGGCCGAACAACCGGAGCGCAGGGCCTTCTTCGATCTCTGGGGGCCCTACGCGCTGCTCGCGGTGGGCGTGTTGACGGCGGCCGGTTCGGCCCGCGCGGTCGGGATGACACCGGCCGCGATACGGGCCGCCGGTGTGCTGGTGGCCGCGTCCCTGCTGCTCCAGCTGTTCTGGGGGCGGGCGGCCCGCGGGTGGTCGGGGCCCGGCCGCGGGAGCGCGACGCTGTACTTCACCCGCTGGGCGCTCGGGTTCGCGCTCACCTGGCTCAACCCCTTCTTCGCCTTCTACGCCGTCACCGGCTACTACAGCGCCGCCCGCCAGCTGACCCGCCGGCTGATGCTGCCGGGACTCTTCCTGACCGCCCTCACCATGGCGGGCAGCGAGATCGGCGGTATGCCGCCGCGCGGCCTGCTGTGGTGGCTCGGCTTCCTCGTGGTGTTCGGCGCCAACCTCGGACTGGTGGCCCTCTTCAACCGGTTCAACGTGCAGGAGCAGGCGCACGCCCGTACCCAGGCCGAGACCATCGCCGAACTCGGCCGCACCAACGCCGCGTTGCAGCGGGCCCTCGAAGAGAACGCCGCCCTTCACGCCCAACTCCTCGTCCAGGCCCGGGAGGCGGGCGTCGCCGACGAACGCCGGCGCCTCGCGGCCGAGATCCACGACACCATCGCCCAGGGCCTGACCGGCATCATCGCCCAGCTCCAGGTCGCGGCGAACACCCCCGATCCGGCCGCCGCCCGCGACCGTCTCGCGCGCGCCGCCGACCTCGCCCGGCACAGCCTCGGTGAGGCCCGCCGCTCCGTCCAGAACCTCGCACCCGCGGCCCTGGCGGACGACGGGCTGCCCGAGGCACTGAAGAAGACCGTCGCGGAATGGGGTGAACGCACCGGCATACGCGCCGAGTTCACTGTCACCGGCACCAGCGAGCAGCTTCACATCGAGGTCGCCGCCACCCTCCTGCGCATCGCCCAGGAGGCTCTCTCGAACGCCTCCCGGCATGCCCGCGCCGGCCGTGTCGGGGTGACACTGAGCTTCATGGGCGACGAGGTGACCCTCGACGTGCGCGACGACGGCCGCGGCTTCGACCCGCTCGCGCTCCCCGCCCGCACCGGCGCCGGCGGCTTCGGCCTCGACGGAATGCGCGCCCGCGCCGAACGGATCGCCGGCTCCCTGACCGTGGAGACCGAACCCGGCCACGGCACGGCGCTGTCGGCTCGCGTACCGTTGGTGCGCCATGGCCGATGACCCCCGGATCTCCCTGCTGATCGTCGACGACCATCCCGTCGTACGGGACGGTCTGCGGGGCATGTTCGAGTCCGCGCCCGGTTTCGCGGTCCTCGGGGAGGCCGCCGACGGAGTGGAGGCGGTGTCGCTCGCGGCGGACCTCGACCCGGACGTCGTGCTGATGGATCTGCGGATGCCCGGCGGCAACGGCGTCGACGCCATAGCCGAACTCGCCCGCCGGGGCGCCCGGGCCAAGGTCCTCGTGCTGACGACGTACGACACCGACTCCGACACCCTGCCCGCGATCGAGGCGGGCGCCACCGGCTACCTGCTCAAGGACGCGCCCCGCGACGAACTGTTCACGGCGGTCCGCGCGGCCGCCGAGGGCCGTACGGTGCTGTCCCCGGCGGTCGCCTCCCGGCTGGTCTCGGCCGTACGGGCGCCCGCCGCCGAGTCGCTCTCGGCCCGCGAGCGCGAGGTGCTGGGGCTGGTCGCCAAGGGCACCTCCAACCGGGAGATCGCCCGCGTCCTGTTCATCAGCGAGGCCACGGTCAAGACCCATCTCACGCACCTGTACGCCAAGTTGGGCGTCAAGGACCGCGCGGCGGCGGTGGCGACGGCGTACGACCGCGGAATCCTCGGCTGACCGGGCCCCGCCCTCAGCAGACCTTCAGCAGCAGCACGGACCGCGCCGGCACCGTGATCGCCGTCCCCGCCCGGTGCACGACCCCGGGCGCCTCGCCCTGTTCCTCGCGCGAGGTGTCCACGACCACCTCGTAGCGCGCGGCCCAGGGCGCCCCCGGCAGGTCGAAGCTCTCCGGCCGGTCCCCGGCGTGCAGCACGGCGAGGAAGCTGTCGTCGACGACCGGGGTGCCCCGCGCGTCCCGGCCGGGGATGTCCCGGCCGGACAGGTACATCCCGAGGGTCGCGGCGGGCGCGTACCAGTCCCGTTCCGTCATCTCGGTGCCCCGGGCGGTGAACCAGGCGAGGTCCCGCAGCCCGTCGACGGAATGGGCCCGCCCGGAGAAGAACGCCCGGCGGCGCAGCACGGGATGCTCGTGCCGCAGTGCGATCAGCCGGGACGTCAGCTCGAACAGCGCCCGCCAGCCGGGGACTTCGAGCTGCGACCAGTCGACCCAGCTGATCTCGTTGTCCTGGCAGTAGGCGTTGTTGTTGCCCCGCTGGGTGCGTCCGAACTCGTCCCCGGCGACCAGCATCGGCACCCCGGTCGACAGCAGCAGCGTGGTCAGCAGGTTCCTCAGCTGCCTTCGCCGCAACGCCTGTACGCGCTCGTCCTCGCTCTCGCCCTCCGCGCCGCCGTTCCAGGCCCTGTTGTCGTCCGTGCCGTCCCGGTTGCCCTCGCCGTTGGCCTCGTTGTGCTTGCGTTCGTAGGACACGAGGTCGCGCAGGGTGAAACCGTCGTGCGCGGTCACGAAGTTGACGGAGGCGTAGGGACGGCGTCCGCCCCAGGCGTACAGGTCGCTCGACCCGGACAGCCGGTAGCCCAGATCCCGCACGTCGGGCAGGGCCCCGCGCCAGAAGTCCCGGACGGCGTTGCGGTAGCGGTCGTTCCACTCCGTCCACAGGGGCGGGAAGGCGCCCACCTGGTAGCCGCCCGAGCCCACGTCCCACGGTTCGGCGATCAGCTTGACCCGGCGCAGCACGGGGTCCTGCGCGATCACCGCGAGGAACGGCGACAGCATGTCGACGTCGTGCATGGACCGGGCCAGGGCCGCCGCCAGGTCGAAGCGGAAGCCGTCGACGCCCATCTCGGTCACCCAGTACCGCAGCGAGTCCGTGATCAGCCGCAGCACCTGGGGCTGCACCACGTGCAGGGTGTTGCCGCAGCCGGTGTAGTCCGCGTAGCGGCGGGCGTCGGACTGGAGCCGGTAGTAGCCGCGGTTGTCGATGCCGCGCAGCGACAGCGTCGGGCCCAGTTCGCCCGCCTCCGCGGTGTGGTTGTAGACCACGTCGAGGATGACCTCGATCCCGGCCGCGTGCAGCGCCCGCACCATCCGCTTGAACTCGCCGACCTGCCGCCCGCCCGTGCCGGAGGCCGCGTAGGCCGCGTGCGGGGCGAAGTAGCCGATCGAGTTGTAGCCCCAGTAGTTCTTCAGGCCCCGGCGCAGCAGGTGGTCCTCGTGCGCGAACTGGTGGACCGGCAGCAGCTCGACCGCCGTCACCCCGAGGTTCACCAGGTGCTCGATCGCCGCCGGGTGCGCCAGTCCCGCGTACGTGCCGCGGAGTTCCTCGGGGATCCCGGGGTGCAGACGGGTGAATCCGCGCACGTGCAGTTCGTAGATCACCGAGTCCGCCCACGGGGTCTTAGGGCGGTGGTCGTCCGACCAGTCGTCGTCGTCCTGGACGACGACACCCTTGGGGACGAAGGGCGCCGAGTCGCGGTCGTCGCGCACGGTGTCGGCGACCTGCTGCTGGGGCCAGTCCCGGACGTGCCCGTACACCTCCGGGGGCAGGCTGAAGTCGCCGTCCACGGCACGGGCGTACGGGTCGAGGAGCAGCTTCGCCGGGTTCCAGCGGGCGCCGGTCCACGGGTCCCAACGGCCGTGCACCCGGAAGCCGTAGCGGCGCCCCGGGAACACGCCGGGGACGAAGCCGTGCCAGATCTCGTGGGTGAGTTCGGTCAGCGGTACGCAGGTCTCGGCGCCCTCCTCGTCGAAGAGGCACAGGTCGACGGCCTCCGCCCCGCCCGCCCACAGCGCGAAGTTGGTGCCCGTGGTGCCGTCGGGCCCGGTCCGGAAGCGTGCCCCGAGCGGAGTCGGGGCACCCGGCCACACGGACACGGGTGGCGCCGCGGGGCGCCTAGAGCCGTTCACCGCGGGAGCGGCGGGCTCCGTGGCGGGCGGTGCGGCGGTGGACTGCCCCAACGGGTCCGTGACGGTCTGCGCGGGCAGCCCGCCGCCCGCGGCACGTCCCTCGTGGACCGCCTCCTGCTCGGGTGCGCTCGACACCGGTCAGCCTCCCACGGCTCGTGTGACGGCTCGAAAAAGGGTGCACGGCGTCCCGGCCGCAGCTCCTTGTCGCGTCGTCCTCCCCACTGTTCTGCCCAGAGCGTGGCTCGCACTCACGTTTCCCCGGAGGGGCGGCGTCGTTGGGTCCCTTGTGAAGCACGTACAGACGCGCGCGCGGCGCGCAGGGGCCGCGCTGGCCGCCGTACTGACCTGGGCCGGCCTGCTGGCCGGAGCCTCCGGCTGCTCCTCCGGCGGGATCTCGAAGGGGATCGGCGAGGCGTTCGGCAAACCACGCTCGCCCGAGGACGCCATCCATGTCTCCCCCGACGACAACACCAAGGGCGTACGCCCCCAGGAGCCGCTGGTGGTGCGGGTGCCCGGCGGGCGCCTGGAGTCCGTGAAGGTCGTCAGGTCCCAGGACGCCGAGGAGTCCCCGGTGCCGGGGCGCATCAGCGACGACGGCCTGTCCTGGAGACCGGACGGGACGCGGCTCGCGCTGGCCGCCAAGTACACCGTCGACGCGGTGGCCCTGGACGGGAGCGGGCACCGCTCGGCACGGCACACCACGTTCACCACGGCCGTCCCCGGCCAGCGGTTCATCGGATACGTCACCCCGGAGGACCGGTCCGTGGTGGGCACCGGAATGATCGTCTCCCTCCAGTTCAACCGGGAGATCGAGAACCGGGCCGCCGTCGAGCGCGCCATCCGGGTGCGGGCCGTGCCGGCGGTGGACATCCGCGCCCACTGGTTCGGCGACGGCCGCCTCGACTTCCGCCCCGAGCGGTACTGGAGGCCGGGCACGAAGGTCACCGTGTCGCTGCGGCTGCGTGACGTCGAAGGGGCACCGGGGGTGTACGGACTCCAGTCCAGGACCTTCTCGTTCACCGTCGGCCGCAGCCAGACCTCGCTCGTCGACGCGAGCGCGCACACCATGGAGGTGCGCCGCGACGGTGACCTCATCGCCACGGTCCCGATCACGGCGGGCGCGCCGAAGTCGACGACGTACAACGGGAAGATGGTCGTCACGGAGATGCTCGAAGTGACCCGGATGAACAGCCGGACCGTCGGCTTCGGCGGCGAGTACAACATCCCCGACGTTCCGCACGCGATGCGCCTGACCGACTCCGGGACCTTCCTGCACGGCAACTACTGGGCACCGGACGCCTTCGGCAACACCAACGTGAGTCATGGCTGCGTCGGTCTGCGGGACGTGAAGGGCGGCAGCTCGGACACCCCGGCGGGCTGGTTCTTCGACCGCAGCCTCATCGGGGACGTCATCGAGGTCGTGCACAGCAAGGACAAGAAGGTGGCCCCCGACAACGGACTCGGCGGCTGGAACATGGGATGGAAGGCGTGGAAAAGGGGTGGGGCGGTGAAGTAACCCGATATAAGGGTATGCGCACGGTGGGCTCCAGCCGCGCCCCGCACGGCCGAAGTTGGGACTGAACGGTGACCTCCCCGGGGATCCATCGCTCCTGGTCGTGTGATTAATTAGCGCGATACGCGCGTGGGACGCGCTGGAGTGCGGGCCTGCTCACAGGCCGTGCGAGGGGAGAGACAATTTTGAACGGGCGACCGATATCGGGGGCGTCGGTTGGCGCGCGGACACACAAGAGCAAGGGAATCCTGGCGCTGCTGCTGGGAGTTCTGCTGCTCGCCGTGACCGCCTGCGGCGGGGGAGGGAGTTCGGACCAGGGGTCCGGCTCCGGTGACGGCAAGGGCAAGAGCTCCAGCGGCACCGCGGACACCAAGGCCTCGCAGGCCGTGGTGACCATCGCCCCGAAGGACGGCGCCGCCGACGTGAAGACCAGTGGCGCCCTCAAGGTGACCGCGGTCAAGGGCAAGTTGACCGAGGTCGCCGTCGAGGACACCAAGGGCAACGCTGTCAAGGGCAGCATCACGGACGGGGGCGCCACCTGGACGCCCTCGACCCACCTCGCCGCGGCCACCAAGTACAAGGTCCACGCGGTGGCCAAGGACGCCGGGGGCCGTGAGGCGGCCGAGGAGGCCGCGTTCACCACGCTGACCCCGAAGAACACGTTCGTCGGCATCTACACGCCGGAGGACGGCTCGAAGGTGGGCGTCGGGATGCCCTTCTCGATCCACTTCACCCGGGGCATCACGCACCCCGACGACGTCAGGAAGGCCATCACCTTCACGACCGAGCCGGCGGTCGACGTCGAGGGCCACTGGTTCGGCAACGACCGTCTCGACTTCCGTCCCGAGCACTACTGGGCGGCCGGGACGAAGGTCACCGTCCACTTCAACCTCGACGGTGTCGAGGGCCGCCCCGGTGTCTACGGCAAGCAGGCCAGGACCGTGAAGTTCACGATCGGCCGCAGCCAGGTCAGCACCGTCGACGCCAAGACGCACAAGATGGTCGTCAGGCGGGACGGCAAGGTCCTCAGGACGCTCCCGATCACCACGGGCAAGCTGGGCTACGAGACCTGGAACGGCCAGATGGTCATCAGCGAGCGCCTTGAGGTGACCCGCATGAACGGCGAGACGGTCGGTTACGGCGGCGAGTACGACATCAAGGACGTGCCGCACGCCCAGCGCCTGACCAACTCGGGAACCTTCATCCACGGCAACTACTGGGGTGGCGGCGCCTTCGGCAACTACAACGCCAGCCACGGCTGCGTCGGTCTGCGTGACGTGCGCGGCGGCTACGACAGCAAGGTGCCGTCGGCCTGGTTCTACAACAGCTCGATGATCGGCGACGTGGTGATCGTGAAGCACTCCCACGACAGGACGGTCGCCCCGGACAACGGCCTCAACGGCTGGAACATGTCCTGGTCGGACTGGACCAAGTAGCCGCTCCCGAGAGGTCCGGCCCATCGCGCCGGTCCGGTCCGGCCCATCGCGCCGGACCGGACCGGACCACCGCTGCTCGACGGACCCGGTGTGCTGTGACCCAGCACACCGGGCCCGTTGCCGTTAACGGCCACTAACCTGCTTCCATGACTGTGCATCTCGAAGTGGCCGAAGGCGTGGGGACCATCCGCCTGGACCGCCCTCCCATGAACGCCCTGGACATCGCGACGCAGGACCGCCTCAAGGAACTGGCCGAGGAGGCCGCGGTCCGGCCCGACGTCCGCGCGGTGGTGCTGTACGGCGGGGAGAAGGTGTTCGCGGCGGGCGCGGACATCAAGGAGATGCAGGCCATGGACCACGCCGCGATGGTCGTGCGGTCCCGGGCCCTGCAGGACTCCTTCACCGCCGTCGCCCGCATCCCCAAGCCGGTCGTCGCCGCCGTCACCGGGTACGCGCTCGGCGGTGGCTGCGAACTCGCCCTCTGCGCCGACTACCGCATCGCCGGGGACAACGCCAAGCTGGGCCAGCCCGAGATCCTGCTCGGCCTGATCCCCGGCGCCGGCGGCACCCAGCGGCTGTCCCGGCTGATCGGCCCCTCCAAGGCCAAGGACCTCATCTTCACCGGCCGGATGGTCAAGGCCGACGAGGCGCTCGCGCTCGGCCTGGTCGACCGCGTCGTCCCCGCCGACGAGGTCCACAGTGCCGCGCACGCCTGGGCCGCCCGGCTCGCGCAGGGGCCGGCCATCGCGCTGCGCGCCGCGAAGGAGTCGATCGACGCGGGCCTGGAGACGGACATCGAGACCGGACTGGCCATCGAGCGGAACTGGTTCGCGGGCCTGTTCGCGACGGAGGACCGCGAGCGGGGAATGCGCAGCTTCGTCGAAGAGGGCCCCGGCAAGGCGAAGTTCCTCTGAGTCCTCCGTCGCGCCGGAGGGGGACACGGCTTCCCGGTGTCCCCCTGCGGCGGGCCGACGGCCGCCTCGACGGCGGATTTTCCTCGCGTCATTTCTGCTGATCCACTTGCAGTTGACGCCATGTCTTATCCGGCGTCCCCCGATGGGACGGTTTATCCCAGGCTTAAGGCAACCTTAAGCGCGTCTTGTCGGGGAGCGTCGGCCATTGCCCCGGACGGGCTCGTTCCGGCAGGTCGGACGGACCCCCGCCGACCCTGAAGTGCCTCCGGCATATGCCGATCGGATGGTGTGGAATGTCGCGTTCCGGGGGGCGTATTCCTGTGGAACGGCCCCGAAGGGGGTTCTGGGCGGCCATGATGGGGGGCATGGCGGGGCTGGAGGGTATCGAACAGCCGCGGCGGCACGTCAGTGCGACCGCGGCGCGCTGGACGCCTGCGGTCGAGGACGAACGGGCGCTCAAAGCGCTGGAGTTGTTCGGCAATCCCACCGAGGGCGAGGTGCCGTTGCCGTCCCGTCCGGAGTCCGCCGCCACCGCGCGGCGGCTCACCCAGGTCGTGGTGCTGCGGCACTGGGGTCTGTCCCCGAAGATGACCGAGGACGCGGTCTTACTCGTCTCCGAACTCGTGGGCAACGCCGTACGTCATACCGGCGCCCGCGTCTTCGGACTCCGTATGCGCCGCCGCCGCGGCTGGATCCGTATCGAGGTCCGTGACCCCTCCCGCGGCCTTCCCTGTCTCATGCCGGTCCAGGAGATGGATCTGAGCGGGCGGGGCCTGTTCCTCGTCGACAAGCTCTCCGACCGCTGGGGCGTCGATCTGCTGCCCCGGGGCAAGACCACCTGGTTCGAGATGCGCGTCGCCGACCGCTGATCCGACCCCTGTGTCCGACCCCGCCCCTGCGCCTGCCCGCCCCCGCGCGCGAGCCCCGAGGCGTGGACCCCGTTCGCGTGAGCCCGGGTTCACCCAGGTCCTGTCCGCGGAGGTCCTGTCCGCGGAAGCCCGGCACGCGGAAACCCGGTACGCAGAAGCCCCGGCCGCGTGGCAGCCGGGGCTTGAGGGGCGTCGCGGAACGGAATGGGGTGTGAACCGCGCCGCCGGCGACAACCGTGGCCCGGGTCAATGGGTGGAGGTCGCATCGCCGACTATCGCAGACCCCGCCGACTGATCCAAAAGCAGGGGATCCCGCTCCGTTTCGCGGGCCTGCCACCCCCGTATCCAGAAGCCGCAGAGCGACCCGCACCACCACCCGGCCAGACCAATCGCCGGTTTTTCGGCCGATTCACCCTTAAATGGTCCGGTGACCACGCCCGCCGAAGACCACGCAGCCGCCACCCCGCCCCGGCGCGCGGCCCTGCTCACGGGACTCGCGCTCACCGCAGGAACCCTCGCCGCCGGAGTCACCGCAGGCTGTTCCAGCACGCGAGCCACCCACCCCCACGCCCTCACGACACCCCCGGCCGCACCCAGCGCACCCCCCGCCACGGCGACCCACGGAGCCCCCGTACCCGCCACCGCCCCCCGCCGCTATCCCGCCCAGCCCTCCGAGATCACCCACGGCCCGCGCACCCAGCCGTCCAGGGTGGCCCTCACCTTCCACGGCCAGGGCGACCCCGCCGTCGCCGAATCGCTTCTCGGCGAGGCGGAGAAGGCCGGCGCCCACGTCACCGTCCTGGCCGTCGGAAGCTGGCTCGACGAGCACCCCGGCCTCGCCCGCCGCATCCTCGACGGCGGCCACGACCTCGGCAATCACACCCTGCGCCACCTCGACATCAACGCCATGTCACCGACGGAGGCGGCCGCGGAGATCCGGGGCTGCGCGGACCGCCTCAAGCGGCTCACCGGCTCGATCGGCACCTGGTTCCGGCCCTCCCGGAGCCCGCGGGCCTCCCCCCTGGTCCAACGCCTCGCCCGCGACGCGGGCTACCCGCACACGCTCTCCTACGACGTCGACTCCCTCGACTACACCTCGCCGGGAGCCGCCGCGGTCACCCGCAAGGTCCTCGCCGAAGTCCGCCCCGGCTCCGTCGTGAGCATGCACTTCGGATACGCCGACACGGTCGCCGCCCTCCCCGCCCTCCTGCACGAACTCGACCGGCGCGGCCTGCGCGCGGTCACCACCACGGAGCTGCTGAGCTGATGCTGACGCCACCCTCCCCCCTGCACCGTGTCCTGATCGTCGGCACCGCCCTGACCGCGCTCGCGGCCCTCGCGGGCTGCGGCGGCCCGTCCAGGGGCCACTCCGACGAGGCCCTCGGCACCAAGGCCGCCGTCATGCCCGCCCAGCCGAAGGTGCGCACGGTCCAGGGGCTGCCCGGCATGCCGCCCCTGCTGGACCCGACGGACGTCTACGCCGCCGACCGCGCGAACCGGTTCTCCCCGGTCGTCAAGGACTTCCCGTCCCGCGTCTACGTGCCCAACACCAACTCCAACACGGTCTCGGTCATCGACCCGAAGACGTACGAGGTCATCGACACGATCCCGGTCGGCGTCCAGCCCCAGCACGTCGTCCCCTCCTGGGACCTGAAGACCCTGTGGGTCAACAACGACCGGGGCAACACCCTCACCCCCATCGACCCGAAGACCGGCAAGGCGGGCAAGCCGGTCGACGTGCACGACCCGTACAACCTGTACTTCACGCCCAACGGCAAGTACGCGATCGTGATGGCCTCACTCGACCGTGAACTGGTCTTCCGTGACGCGCACACCATGAAGACCGTCAAGACGGTGCCCGTGAGCTGCTACGGCGTCAACCACGCGGACTTCTCCCCGGACGGCCGCTACTTCATCGTGTCCTGCGAGTTCAGCGGCGAACTCCTGAAGGTCGACACCGAGCGGATGAAGGTGATCGGCCAGCAGAAACTCCCGTTCCACGGGGCGATGCCCCAGGACGTGAAGATCTCCCCGGACGGCAAGAAGTTCTACATCGCCGACATGATGGCCGACGGCGTGTGGGTCCTGGACGGCGACAAGTTCACCGAGCCCAGGCTGCTGCACACCGGCAAGGGCGCGCACGGCCTGTACGTGAGCCGGGACTCGCGCGAGATGTACATCTCCAACCGGGGTGAAGGCACCATCTCCATCTTCGACTTCACCCAGGACCGGCTCACCAAGAAGTGGCGCCTGCCCGACGGCGGCAGCCCCGACATGGGCGGGGTGTCGGCGGACGGCAAGGTCCTGTGGCTCTCCGGCCGCTACAACTCCGAGGTGTACGCCATCGACACCCGCACCGGCGTCCAGCTCGCCCGCATCAAGGTCGGCAGCGGTCCGCACGGCCTCGCCGTCTACCCCCAGCCCGGCCGGTACTCGCTCGGCCACACCGGCATCTTCCGCTAGCCCCACGCCCGTTGACCTCTCGACCTGTCCACCTGTCGACCCGTTCAGCGGACGCTGAGCAGCGCCTCCGCGCCGACGGGACGGTAACCGGCCGCCTGGAACGCCCGCAGACTGCGGGCGTTCCCCGTCGCCACCTGCGCCCAGACCGGCTCCCCCGCGAGGTGCCGCGCCGCCGTGGCGAGCGCCCGGCCCAGCCCCCGGTGCCGTACGTCCTCGTCCACCTCGACCGCGATCTCCAGGCGCCCTCCGATCCCGCGCCCGAGGACGAGGACACCGCCGTCCGCGGCCCACACCCGCACGTCGTCGCGCCGCCTGAGGGACCCTGCGGCCCGGGGGTGGGCGAGGCCGTCGGTCTTCGTGAGCGCGAGGGCCGCGGGACCGGGGAGCGGGGCGGCGACGGACAGCAGGTCGATCGTGTCGTTCGACCGCCCCGTCCGCTCCATGAAGGCGGTCAGGAACCGGGGATTGAGGGTCGCGGCGAGCGGGTCGCAGTCGACGGCCCCCAGCGCCTCGCGCACCCACGCCTCGTCCTCGTCGGTGAAGACGACGGAGTGCGCGGTGAAGGCGAGGACCCCGGCGTCGCGGGGCGAGTGCTGGCGTACGACCGTGGTGGCGCCGTCCGGAGCCGGCAGGACCCCGCGGGCCGCCGCGTCGAGAATGCCGCGCAGAGTACCGGGCATGATTGTCCCCCCGACGCTTGAGTCTCCACCCACTGGAAGGCCCACACTCGCAGACATGATCGACGACGGCACCGGCCTTTTCACCATCGGCGAACTGACCCGCAGCACCGGCCTCACCGTCCGGACCATCCGCTTCTGGTCGGACGAGGGCGTGCTGCCCCCGGTCGCCCGGTCCGCGGGCGGCTACCGCCTGTACGACGCGGGGTCCGTGGCCCGCCTGGAGCTCATCCGGACCCTGCGCGAACTCGGTCTCGGTCTCGGGGAGGTGCGCGGGGTGCTGGCGGGCGAGACGACGGTGGCGGAGGTGGCGGCCGCCCATGTGGCCGCGCTGGACGAGCAGATCAGGTCGCTGAAGGTGACCCGGGCGGTGCTGTCGACCGTGGCGCGACGCGGGTCGACCGCGCCGGAGACGGCACTGGAAGAGGCCGGAGCGGCTCTCGGCCGCCGAACGCGGGTGCACCATGGACGACTTCACGGAGGACTCCGGGGCCGGGCCGGGCACGCGCGTGCGGTTCATGAGCCGGCGGGTGCGACGGGTGCGACGGGTGCGGTCGGTGGGCGAGGCGCCGGAGCGGGGGGCCGGACTCGGGTCGCCGGAGGCGGACGCGGTGCTTCGCGGACCGCTCGGCTGCACCGTCCGGGGCGCCGTCCGGGCGTGTATCCGATCCGCGGTGCCCGCGGAGAGGGCCCGCTCCCGGGAGTCGAGCGCACCGGTCCGCGGCAGGGAACCGCCGTCTGCGCGCCGTGACGGCGTCACCTGGGTGGTCGCCGCACCGCGCGCTCTCGCGGACCGTTAATCTGACCTCCGTACACAAGGCAGTAACGCATGCAGTGATGCACGACGAAGGGGCGGATCGGTGGCCGACATCGAGGAAGCACGCAAGCAGTTCGAGCGGATCGATACGGACGGCGACGGGTTCATCACCGCGGCCGAGTTCAAGACCGCTCTCGCCCAGGGCGGCGACTGGAACGTCACCGAGTCGGTGGCGGAGGCCGTCATCGCCACCCGCGACCTCAACGGCGACAAGGTCCTCTCGTTCGACGAGTTCTGGACCCACCTGAGCAAGTGACGCTCTCCGAAGGGGCGCCCGCCGGAAGACCGGCGGGCGCCCCTTCGGCTCACCCGGACGCCGTACGCCCGGAATAGGGCATCCGCCTCCGGAGTTGGTCATGCCCATCAGGAGCACCAAATCCGGAAGGGTCTGACTCTCATGAAAATCGGCATCATCGGCGCGGGCAACATCGGCGGCAACCTCACCCGGCGGCTCACCGCCGTCGGACACGAGGTGTCCGTCGCCAACTCACGCGGTCCCCACACGCTCGGCGCGCTCGCCGAGGAGACCGGGGCGACCCCCGTCACGGTCGAGCGGGCGGCACAGGACGCCGACGTGGTGATCGTCACGATTCCGCTCAAGGCGGTGCCGAACCTGCCGGACGGCATCCTGGACGGAGCCGCCGAGGGCGTCGCCGTGATCGACACCGGCAACTACTACCCCCAGCAGCGCGACGGCCGGATCGCCGGGATCGAGGACGACGGCCTCACCGAGAGCCGCTGGACGGCCCGGCAGCTCGGCCACCCGGTCGTGAAGGCCTTCAACGGCACCTTCGCGCAGGACATCCTGGACCGCGCGCGCCCGGCCGGCGCCCCCGACCGCATGGCCCTCCCGGTGGCAGGCGACGACGGGGCGGCGAAGCGGCGCGTGCGCGACCTGATCGACGAGATCGGCTTCGACACCGTCGACGCCGGCGGCCTGGACGACTCCTGGCGCCAGCAGCCCGGCACGCCCGTCTACGGCCTCCAGGAAGGCGTCGACGCGGTGACGAAGGCACTGGCGGAGGCGTCTCCGGAGCGTCCGGCGGACTTCCGCGGGTAGCCGGCCCACCCGCTCCGCACGATCATCGGACCGCTGGGCTCAGCGCGGCCGCCGGGATCATCGGAGTGTGCGGGTAGTCGGCCGACCGGTGCTGGAAGGAGAGGATCTTCGGGTTCTGGACGACGCCGTCGCGGATCTCGATGGCCTTCCTGAGCGTGACGTCGTCGTCCCATGCCGCCGGGCCGCTCATGACCTTGCGCAGATAGGGCAGCAGCGCCTCGCTGATTTCCCAGGTGGCGGAGTTCCACAGGTGGGACGGGCTGTGATCGACCGCGTAGTAGTGGCAGCCCGCTCCCACGGTGGGCATGGGATCGCCGAAGGTGGTCGGACGGGCCCAGTCGAAGCCCATGCCCTCGTCGCAGGCGACATCGACGAAGAAGGTCCCCGGCCGGAACAGGGCCAGTTCCTCTTCGGTGACGAAGGTGAGCGGCGCGTCGGTGTCCTGCAGGACACAGTTGACGATGATGTCGAACCCGGCCAGGTACTCCGCGAGCGGCACCGGCCCGGCCGGGGTGGCGGCCTGCAGGCGTGTCGGGTCGTCCGCCCGCTCCTCGAAGTGGCCCATCACGACCGAGGGCATCGGCGAGGCGACCGCCGCGGCGGCGCGCTGGGTGAGCACCGTGACGTCGGAGACCCCCATGGCGCCCAGGCCCGTGACGGCTCCGCGGGCCGTGGCGCCGAAGCTGATGACCACCGCGCGCATGCGGCGCCCGTAGCTGCCGGTCAGCCCGCCGAGCTGCAGGGCGTGCAGCACCGAGCAGTAGCCCGCGAGCTCGTTGTTCTTGTGGAACACATGCACGCTGAAGGCGCCCGTGGAGGTCCAGTGGTTCATGGCCTCCCACGCGATCAGCGTCAGCCGCCGGTCGATGGCGAGCTGGGTCATCTTCTCGTCCTGCACGCAGTGCGGCCATCCCCACAGCACCTGGCCGTCGCGCAGCTCGGCGACGTCGTCGTGCGTGGGCTTGGGCAGCAGGATGACGTCGCACTCGGCGACGAGCTGCTCACGGGAGCGCAGGCCGGCGACGAGCGGGCGCAGCGCGTCGTCCGCGACGCCGAACCGCAGGCCGTAGCCCTGTTCGAGGAAGATCCTCCGGCGCAGGTCAGGGGCGATGCGTTCGAGGTGGCTGGGGTGCAGCGGCAGGCGGAACTCGTTCTCCTTGCGGGAGGAGGCGAGTACTCCGAGGCTCATCGGACTCATGTGGGGCGGCTCATTTCCGGCCGGACGCGATGTGCTCCGGCCTTGCCGTTCCCCGAGGGCGACGCCGCGATGGATGGCGGCGTGCGAAATGCGCTCGGTATCGCCACCGTACTCCGGTCCCGGCCACCGACGGCCCACCGCTCGTTTGAGCCGGGGGAGGGCGACTGCGTGTTTCCGGGTGCGGGAAAGTCCCGCGGATCACCGCGCCCCGGCCACGGGAGCCCGGCGGACCGCGTGCTCCGGGCCCGGTCACGGGCGGCCGGCGGACCGCCCATGCCGAGGGTCAGGCGCTGCCCGCCCACGTGCGCAGCGCGGCCTTGCTCGTGAAGTCCGCGACATCCCTGTCCACCGGCTCGGCGGTGTACTGGTGGAAGCGCCACTTCGCCTTGATACGGGGTTCGCCGGCGGTCACGTAGTCGGCGATCCAGAGGCCGTCGCCCGTGTACGAGGTGGTGTCGACGTTCAGCCAGAAGTCCCGGCCGGTGTAGAGCACCACGCGGTTGTCCGGGCGGAGTTCCTTCACCTTGCGGATGAAGCGGTCCTTCTCCGCGTTGCTCGCGTGGGTGCCGTCGCCGGTGGTCTCCCAGTCGACGGCGAGCAGATCGCCCGCCTTCTCGGGGGCCTTGCTCACGAAGTACGCGGCCTGGGCGGTGATGTTGCCCGGCCACAGGAAGTGGTAGAAGCCCACGACACAGTCCGCGTCGCGGGCGGTCTTCGTCTGCGCGGTGAGCTTCGGATTGACGTACGAGCGGCCTTCCGTCGCCTTGACGAAGACGAAGGAGAGGCCGGCGGTGCTGTACGCGGACGACTGGTAGGCGCTGACGTCGATGCCTCGCAGCATAGGTGGAGCCTCCGTGCATGGGGGGACCGGTCGCGCGGGCCGACGCCCGCTGACCGTGGGGACGAGTGCCTGTCCGTGGGGGACAGTCGGTGGGGACAACTGCCTTTGGAGTTCCCCCACTTCGGCCCCTCCACGCTCGCACGCGTGACCGGGGCACCCGCATCCCTCCGCTCGCACCGGCCCGCCCGAGCCGTCACGGTCTCGGCGTGAGTGCGTCGAGCCGCGCCGTGCGGCCGGGCAGGTCCCCGTCGCGCATCCCGGCCGACGGAGCGGACGCGGGGCCCTCCGGCCTGCCCGTCACCGCTGGGGCACGGGGTGCGGGCAGGCCGACTTCCGGCGCATCACCGGGACCCCTTCGACCGGATACTGGTCGCCCAGGCGCAGATCGAAGGGATGACCCTGGTGACGCGGGACAAGCGGATCCCGCAGTACGCCGTGCGGGCCATGCTTGTGTGAGGGGCAGTCCGTTCCCTGTCGCAGAAATACATGAACGCGCTGGTCAGGGTCTGTTACCTCAGCACTCGATGATGTTCACCGCAAGCCCGCCCCGGGCCGTCTCCTTGTACTTGACGCTCATGTCGGCGCCGGTCTCCTTCATGGTCTTGATGACCTTGTCGAGGGAGACCAGGTGGGAGCCGTCGCCGCGCATGGCCATGCGGGCCGCCGTGACGGCCTTCACCGCGGCCATGCCGTTGCGCTCGATGCAGGGGATCTGGACCAGACCGCCGACCGGGTCGCAGGTCAGGCCGAGGTTGTGCTCCATGCCGATCTCGGCGGCGTTCTCGACCTGTTCGGGGCTGCCCCCGAGCACCTCGGCGAGCGCGCCGGCCGCCATCGAGCAGGCCGAGCCGACCTCGCCCTGGCAGCCCACCTCGGCGCCCGAGATGGAGGCGTTCTCCTTGAACAGCATGCCGATCGCCCCGGCGGCGAGCAGGAACCGTACGACGCCCTCGTCGTCGGCGCCGGGCACGAAGTTGATGTAGTAGTGCAGCACCGCCGGGATGATGCCCGCCGCGCCGTTGGTGGGGGCGGTGACCACCCGGCCGCCCGCCGCGTTCTCCTCGTTGACCGCCATCGCGTAGAGGGTGATCCACTCCATCGCGTGGGCCAGCGGATCGCCCTCGGCGCGCAACTGGCGGGCCGAGTGCGCGGCGCGGCGGCGGACCCTGAGGCCGCCCGGCAGGATGCCCTCGCGGGCCATGCCGCGCGAGACGCACGCCTGCATCACGCGCCAGATGGCGAGGAGTCCCTCGCGGATCTCCTCCTCGGTGCGCCAGGCCCGCTCGTTCTCCAGCATCAGGGCGGAGATCGACAGCCCGGTCTCCTTCGTGAGCCGCAGCAGTTCGTCGCCCGTGCGGAACGGGTACTTCAGGATCGTGTCGTCGAGCTTGATGCGGTCCTCGCCGACCGCGTCCTCGTCGACCACGAATCCGCCGCCGACCGAGTAGTACGTCTTCTCCAGGACGAGCTCGCCCGAGGCGTCGTACGCGAAGATCGTCATGCCGTTCGCGTGGTACGGCAGGGCCTTGCGGCGGTGCAGGACCAGGTCGTCGTCGAAGGAGAAGCCGATCTCGTGCTCGCCGAGCAGGTTGAGCCGGCCCGAGGTCTTGATCTGCTCGACCCGCTCGTCGGCGCCCTCGACGTCCACCGTCCGGGGCGAGGCGCCCTCCAGACCGAGCAGCACCGCCTTGGGGGTGCCGTGGCCGTGGCCGGTCGCGCCCAGGGAGCCGTAGAGCTCGGCGCGTATCGCGGTGACGGGGGCGAGCAGCTCTTCGTTGCGCAGCCGCCGCGCGAACATGCGCGCGGCGCGCATCGGGCCCACCGTGTGGGAGCTGGACGGGCCGATGCCGATCGAGAACAGGTCGAAGACCGAGATGGCCACGGGAACTCCTTGGTGGTTTCGCCGGACGCCGTTGTCCGGCGGAGGTGGTGCGGGACCGCATGGAACGGGGCACCGCGCTCTGCTTCCAGTGTGCGCGGTGCCCCGGATATCCGTACGAAATGAACCGTACGGGTGAATACAACGTATGACGGAAAGCCTACGGAACTACTTCAGGCCGGGGTACAACGGGTGCTTGTCGGCCAGAGCGGACACGCGGACCTTCAGGCCGTCCGCGTCGTAGGACGGCTTCAGCGCCTCGGCGATGATGTCCGCGACCTCGGTGAAGTCCTCGGCCGTGAAGCCGCGGGTGGCGAGGGCGGGCGTGCCGATGCGCAGGCCCGAGGTGACCATCGGCGGGCGGGGGTCGTTCGGGATGGCGTTGCGGTTGACCGTGATGCCGACCTCGTGGAGTCGGTCCTCGGCCTGCTGCCCGTCCAGCTCGGAGTTACGCAGGTCGACCAGGACCAGGTGCACGTCCGTGCCCCCGGACAGGACGTCCACGCCGACGGCCTTCACGTCGTCCTGGACCAGACGCTCGGCCAGGATGCGCGCGCCGTCCAGCGTGCGCTGCTGGCGCTCCTTGAAGTCGTCGGTGGCGGCGACCTTGAAGGAGACGGCCTTGGCGGCGATCACGTGCTCCAGCGGACCGCCCTGCTGACCGGGGAAGACCGCGGAGTTGATCTTCTTGGCCAGCTCGGCCGTCGAGAGGATCACGCCGCCGCGCGGGCCGCCGAGGGTCTTGTGGGTGGTCGTCGTGACGACGTGGGCGTGCGGCACCGGGTTCGGGTGCAGACCCGCGGCCACCAGGCCGGCGAAGTGCGCCATGTCGACCATGAGGTACGCGCCGACCTCGTCGGCGATGCGGCGGAACTCGGCGAAGTCGAGCTGCCGCGGGTAGGCCGACCAGCCGGCCACGATCAGCTTCGGCCGGGATTCCTTGGCGAGGCGCTCGACCTCGGCCATGTCGACCTGGCCGGTCTCGTCGCTCACGTGGTACGGGACCACGTTGTAGAGCTTGCCGGAGAAGTTGATCTTCATGCCGTGGGTGAGGTGCCCGCCGTGCGCGAGGTTCAGACCCATGATCGTGTCGCCGGGCTTGAGCAGCGCGAACATCGCGGCCGCGTTGGCCTGGGCGCCCGAGTGCGGCTGCACGTTCGCGTGCTCGGCGCCGAAGAGCGCCTTCACACGGTCGATGGCGATCTGCTCGACCACGTCGACGTGCTCGCAGCCGCCGTAGTAGCGGCGGCCGGGGTAGCCCTCGGCGTACTTGTTGGTCAGGACCGAGCCCTGGGCCTCCATGACCGCGACCGGAGCGAAGTTCTCCGAGGCGATCATCTCCAGGGTGGACTGCTGGCGGTGCAGTTCGGCGTCGACGGCGGCCGCGACGTCCGGGTCCAGCTCGTGAAGGGGGGTGTTCAGAAGCGACATGCGGTGACTCCTCAGCCGGCGGTGGATGCGGTGTACTCGTCGGCGGACATCAGGTCCTCGGGCTGGTCCGCGACGCGCACCTTGAACAGCCAACCGCCCTCGAAGGGAGCGGAGTTCACGAGCGACGGGTCGTCCACGACGTCCTGGTTGGCCTCGACGACCTCGCCGCCGACCGGGGAGTACAGGTCGCTGACCGACTTGGTCGACTCCAGCTCGCCGCAGGACTCGCCCGCGGTCACCGTGTCACCGACCTCCGGGAGCTGGGCGTAGACGACATCGCCGAGCGCGTTGGCCGCGAACTCGGTGATGCCGACCGTCGCGACGCCGTCCTCGGCGACGGACAGCCACTCGTGCTCCTTGCTGTAGCGCAGCTGCTGGGGGTTGCTCATGGCCTGAATTCTCCTGTACGCGTGGGAGTGCTGATGGAGGGAAGCATGGGTGATCCGGGCGGATGTGCCCGGCATCACGTGCGACGTCCGACGGGGCCGCACGTCGGCGCAGGCGCCCGGCGGACCGCCGTGTCATGTCCGGCCCGGCCGGACCGGTGTCACTTCTGGCGCTTGTAGAACGGCAGCGCCACGACCTCGTACGGCTCGTGGCTGCCCCGGATGTCCACACCGACACCGGCGGTGCCCGGCGCGGCGTGCGCGGCGTCGACGTACGCCATGGCGATCGGCTTGCCCAGGGTCGGGGACGGGGCGCCGGAGGTGACCTCGCCGATCACCTGGCCGTCGGAGACGACCGGGAACCCGGCGCGCGGCACGCGACGGCCCTCGGCGATCAGGCCGACGAGGACGCGCGGCGGCTCGGAAGCGGCGCGCTCGGCGGCTTCGGTCAGGGCCTGGCGCCCCACAAAGTCCCCCTCCTTCTCGAACTTCACGACCCGGCCGAGACCGGCGTCGAAGGGGGTCAGCGCGGTGGTCAGCTCGTGCCCGTACAGCGGCATGCCGGCCTCCAGGCGCAGCGTGTCGCGGCACGACAGACCGCAGGGGACCAGCCCGGCCGGGGTGCCCGCGTCGGTCAGCGCCTGCCACACCTTCTCGGCGTCGGCGGGAGCGACGAACAGCTCGAAGCCGTCCTCGCCGGTGTAGCCGGTGCGGGCGATCAGGGCCGGAACCCCGGCCACCGTGCCCGGCAGGCCCGCGTAGTACTTCAGGCCGTCCAGGTCCGCGTCGGTGACCGACTTGAGGATGCCGGGGGACTCGGGTCCCTGCACGGCGATCAGCGCGTACGCGTCACGGTCGTCGCGCACCACGGCGTCGAAACCGGTTGCGCGCCCGGTCAGCGCGTCCAGCACCACCTGGGCGTTGGAGGCGTTCGCGACCACCATGTACTCGTCGTCGGCGAGCCGGTAGACGATCAGGTCGTCCAGGATGCCGCCGTCCTCCTGGCAGATCATGGTGTAGCGGGCGCGGCCGACGCCGACGGTGGCGATGTTGCCGACCAGCGCGTGGTTCAGGAGCGCCGCGGCCTGGGGGCCGGTGACGGTGATCTCGCCCATGTGGGAGAGGTCGAAGAGGCCGGCCTTCGTGCGGACGGCGAGGTGCTCGTCGCGCTCGGAGCCGTAGCGCAGGGGCATGTCCCAGCCTGCGAAGTCGGTCATCGTCGCGCCGAGTGAGCGATGCAGGGCATCGAGCGCGGTGTGACGGGGTGCGGTGCTGCTCATCGGTCTGGCTCCCAAGGCATGACGGCGAGGTCGTTCCTCCCCATCTGTCATCGGAACCTGAGAGGTTCATCAAGACCCCACGAAATGGTGGTCCTGACTTGCACCTTGGGTGGAGCCACCGGTGAGCGGCCCGCTTTTCAGATGTGCCTCGCCCGCGCGGTAACGGGGCCTGAGAGATTCAAGGGAGGGACTTGCTCCTTCGGCGCCCGGGTACACGTACCCAGGACTCTCCCGCGCGGATTCAAGCGGCCGGTATGCAGTTGGCGCGGCCATCATCGCACGCGCCGTCCGATCCCGGCAGCCCGGCATCTGTAACCGGGCTGTGGCAGTCCGCGCATGAAAAGGGGAGGCGCCGGGCATTACCTTCTCTTTACAGTCGACGGGGATGGGACTCCACACCCAAGGGGAGGACGGTCACGGTGAACAGGACCACGGCGTACGCGACGGCCTCGGGTCTCGCGCTGCCCGAGCAGCCCGGCGCACCGGCCCGGGAGGTGCGCGGCCCGCTTCCGGCGGCCGTCGTCCGGGACCTCCGCGACCGGGCCGGACGCAGCCCGCACGGTCTGCGCTTCGGGGCGCGCGACCTCGTCGTGGTCACCGGGCTGCCCGGCAGCGGCAAGTCGACGCTGATGCGGCGGGCCGTGCGGGGCACGCGGGTCGACTCGCAGGACACCCGCGACCGCTGGGAGGGCCGGGCGGCCCGCCTGCTGCCGTACGTGGTCTACCGCCCGCTCGTCCGCCTCGCGCACTACGCCGGGCTGCGCCGCGCGCTGCGCGGGGGCGGCCCACTCGTCGTGCACGACTGCGGCACGCAGGCCTGGGTGCGCCGCTGGCTCGCCCGCGAGGCCCGGCGCCGGGGCGGCGCGCTGCACCTGCTGCTGCTCGACGTCCCGCCGGGCACCGCGCTGGACGGCCAGCGCGAGCGCGGCCGCGGCGTCTCGCGCTACGCCTTCGCCCGCCATCGCGGCGCGGCCGCCCGGCTGCTGCGTTCCGTCGAGCGGGGCGACCTGCCCGCGGGGTGCGGTTCGGCGGTGCTCATCGACCGGGACGCGGCGGACGTGCTGGGCAGGATCGACTTCGGCCACTGACCGGTCACGGTGGCGCATTAATCTTTCCAGCCGGAACAGTGGTTCGAAGCGGGCGGTAGACAGATGGACTTTCCTGCACAGGCGCACCCCCATCCGCACGGCGGTTGGCCCGGCAACGAGCTGGAGGAGGTGTTGTCCGCCTCCTTCGGCATGCCCTCGGGGCCTTCGGGGGGCGCTCGTATCGTCGAGGTGCTCGGCCGCAGTTTCCTCTGGGTGCCGCTGCCCAACGGCGGCGGCCCGCAGAGCGGCCCGCTCGATCTGCCCACGATCGACGTCGGGGGGCAGGTGTACGTCCCCGTGTTCAGCTCCGAGGAGCAGTTCCGGCAGGTCACCGGTGGCCACATGTCGTACACGATCGCGCCTGCCGTCGAGTTCGCCCGAGGACTTCCGCCGCAGGTCGGCATCCTGGTCAACCCGGACGGCGTGGTCGGCGTACCGCTGCCGCCGCCCGCCGTCGCCGAGCTGTGCCGGTCCGGCCGGACCCCGCTGGACGGCTCGGCCAGCGGTGGCCGGGTGCGGCTCTTCGAGCCCGACTGGCAGGACGACCCGATGGACTTCCTGGCCGCGGCCTCGGCCGAGTTCGCCGGGACCGGCGTGGTGCTGAGCGCCCGCCGCTGCCTGGCCAGCATCGAGGGCGACGATCCGGTCATGTTCATCGGCGTCGAACTCTCGCTGTGGGAGGGCGAGGCCCGCACCCTGCCGCTGGACGCCCTGGGCCGCGCCCTCGGCCGCGTCCCGATGAACATTCCGGTGAACCTGGTCCTCCTCGACGTGACGCAGGACCCGGTCGCCGACTGGATGCGGGCCCAGGTGCGCCCCTTCTACCAGCACGGTCACTGAACGGCGCCCGCCCCGAGAGCGTCCGAAAGGCCGTGCGCCCGGCCCCGCACGGCCTTTCGGACGACCTCGCGCGGTGGGCCCCGGCTCTCGACTGCTTCCCCCGGCGGAGCGCGATCGCCGCATAAGCTGGTTTCATGGCCTGGTCGAGGTGTTGACGCATGTTCGCGGCCGGGGCCTCGGGCACAAGGGATGAGTCGTCGTGAATTGTTCGCGAAGGGGCGGTTGAGGGTGAGCGCGTCGGGCACGGCCGCGGCCGGGCAGGTCGAGCACATGCTGCGCCAGGTCACACCCGGGCGTTATGACGCCTACGAGGCGCTCCTTCGCGCGCTCGCGACCCCGTCGTCCGGCCAGGTCTGGATGCTGCTCTGGCACGGCCAGGCCGGCTCACCGGACGCCCAGTACGGAAACATGCAGGTGGAAGGCTTCGGGTACGCGCCCTGCGTGACCTCGGCCCAGGAACTCTCGGCCAGCGGCTGGAACCGCTCGTACGAGGTCGTGGACGGGCTGGACGTCGCCCGCACCCTGTACCCCGACCAGTTCGGCCTCTGGCTCAACCCGCACGCCCCCGGCGGCGGCCTCGGAATCCCCTGGCTGGATCTGCGCCGGATCGCCACCGGCCTGGAACGGCAGCCCGCCGGTCCGCTCCGGCTCTCCGAGCCCGGCATCGAAATCCCGCAGTTCTACGCCCTGTTGACGCAGAACGCGCATCTGACCCCGGCCGTGCGCTCGTTGCGCCGCGCCTGGGTCCAGCCCGCGCTCGGGTCGCCGTATCTCGCCATCGGCCTTGATGTGTACGACACTTCGCCGCCCGCCGTGGACTCGGTGCGGGCGATGATGCAGCAGTCCATCGGCGCGGTCCCGGACGGCCTGCCCGTCTCGACCGTCGCGATGTCGGACGAGTTCGACCCCGTGGCGATGTGGCTGCGCGCCCATGCCCGGCCGTTCTACGACCGTGAGGCGCACGCGGCCCCCGCGCAGGCTCCGATGGCGGGCGGCTACGGCTATCCGCCGGCCCGCGGCGGCTACTGAGAGCGTCCCGAATCGCGGACCTGTCGTAAGTCAGTGCGAGTTCGGCTGGCATCATGAAGCTGCGCACGAGCCTCCGGTGTCGTGCGTGTCGTGCTGCTGACCTGCGGGGAAGCGGACGTATGCACCAGTTGTCCTAATTTGGTGCAACTTCCGACCTAAAGGGCGCTGATGGACCTTTCGCGGTCAAATATCAGACGTCCGACTGCCGTTACCCACTGTTCGGATAACGGAATCCCCCAACAAGCATCACGGTTGCGCATAGTTTCTCCATGGGGCCTGGCACCTGATCGTGGCGGCACTGAAGACTCGCCCATCAGACACGGGGTCATCGATCCTGTGAGCGAGTGCAAGTCGAAACATCGAATCATCAGCCGGGTCACCGGACCGCACCATCTGCGGTCAACATCCCGGCGAGCAAGTGAACCAAGCCGCAGACAGCGGCAGGCGTAGGCCGGTCACCACCGGCGAGAGGGGTCGGGTCACTGTGACCGCACCGATCGAGACCACCGCGGCGGCAACGGAAGCGCAGCCAGAGGCTGTGCTTGCCGGAGTCGGCAAGGGGCAGATCGAGGGCCGTTCCCTGGGACAGATCGCCTGGACGCGCTTCAAGCGCGACAAGGTGGCGGTCGCCGGCGGCGCCATCGTCGTGCTGCTCATCCTGATGGCTATCCTCGCCCGGCCCATCCAGTCGATGCTGGGGCTGGACCCGAACGCCTTCCACCAGGACCTGATCGACGCCAACACCTCGCTCCCCAAGGGCGGTTCGGGTGGCATGAGCGCGGATCACCCGCTCGGTGTCGACCCGAAGTTCGGGCGTGACCTGGCCACCCGGGTCCTGGAGGGCTCCTGGGTGTCGCTGGTGGTCGCCTTCGGAGCCACCATCCTGTCGAACGTGATCGGCGCGATCCTGGGCGTCGTCGCGGGCTTCTACGGCGGGCGGGTCGACTCGATCATCAGCCGCCTGATGGACACCTTCCTCGCTTTCCCCCTCCTGCTCTTCGCGATCGCCATCTCCGCCACCCTGCAGGGCGGCGCGTTCGGCCTCGAAGGGCTCCCGCTCCACCTGAGCGTCCTGATCTTCGTGATCGGCTTCTTCAACTGGCCCTACCTGGGCCGGATCGTCCGAGGCCAGACGCTCGCCCTGCGTGAGCGGGAATTCGTGGACGCCTCCCGGGGCATGGGCGCCAGGGGCCCGTACATCGTCTTCCGGGAGCTGCTGCCCAACCTGGTCGGCCCGATCATCGTCTACTCGACGCTGCTCATCCCGACCAACATCCTCTTCGAGGCGTCCCTGAGCTTCCTCGGGGTCGGCATCCAGCCCCCGCAGGCATCCTGGGGCGGCATGCTCAGGGAAGCGGTCACCTACTACCAGGTCGACCCGCAGTTCATGATCGTGCCCGGCCTCGCCATCTTCGTGACCGTCCTCGCCTTCAACCTGCTCGGCGACGGTCTCCGCGACGCTCTCGACCCGCGCAGCCGCTGATGCCTGCCGCATACCGAGAGAACATCAAGTTTCCGACAATGGAGGGGAACCCGCCCATCATGCGAAGGTCAGCGCTGGCCGCTATAGCGGCCATCGGCTCCGCGAGTCTGCTCGTTGCAGGCTGCAGCAAGGCCGATGACAACAAGAACGACGGCACCGCCAAATCAGCTGGGGCCAACGCAGCTACACAGGACTTCGTCAACGTCTCCGCGAAGAAGGGGGGCACGGTTACGTACGAGTACTCCGATGTCCCGGACTCCTTCGACCCGGGCAACACGTACTACGCGTACATGTACAACCTCAGCCGGTTGTACGCCCGCCCGCTGATGACGTTCGCGCCCGGCGCCGGCCAGAAGGGCAACACCCTCGTCCCGGACCTCGCGGCCGGCAAGGGTGTCCCGAGCGACGGCGGCAAGACCTGGACGTACAAGCTGCGTACGGGTCTGAAGTACCAGGACGGCACCGCGATCACGTCCAAGGACGTCAAGTACGCGGTCGAGCGCTCCAACTTCGCGCGTGACGTGCTCTCCCTCGGTCCGAACTACTTCCAGCAGTTCCTCGTGGGCGGCGACAAGTACAAGGGTCCCTACAAGGACAAGAGCGGCAAGGGCCTCGACTCGATCGCGACCCCCGACGACTCGACCGTCGTGTTCCACCTGAAGACCGCCTTCCAGGAGTTCGACTACCTGGTCGCCTCGCCGCAGACGGCGCCGGTCCCGCAGGCCAAGGACAACGGCGTCGACTACGTCAAGAACATCGTGTCCTCGGGCTCGTACAAGTTCCAGAGCTACTCCGACGGCAAGCAGGCCGTCCTCGTGCGCAACGAGAACTGGGACGCGAAGACCGACCCGCTGCGCAAGCAGTACCCGGACAAGATCGTCGTCAACCTGAAGGTCAACGCCGAGACGATCGACAAGGACGTCCTCGCGGGCGACGCGATCGACCTCGGTGGTGGCGGTGTCCAGGCCGCGACCCAGGCGCAGGTGCTCACCGACGCCGCCAAGAAGGCCAACACGGACAACACCTACGGTGGCCGTCTGGTCTACATGGCGATCAACACCAAGGTGAAGCCGTTCGACAACGTCGCGTGCCGCAAGGCCGTGCAGTTCGCGATCGACAAGGTCTCGGTGCAGACCGCCGAGGGCGGCCCGATCCGCGGCGACATCGCCTCCACGGTCCTCCCGCCGGACATCCCGGGCTACGCCAAGTCGGACGTCTACGCGTCCGCCGGCAGCAAGGGTGACGCGGCCAAGGCCAAGGACCAGCTCAAGGCCTGTGGCAAGTCGACCATCAGCACCAACATCACCGCGCGCAGCGACCGCCCGCAGGAGATCGACGCGGCCACCGCGATCATCGCCTCGCTGAAGAAGGCTGGCATCAACGCCACCCTGAAGCAGTACCCGTCGGGCAAGTACTTCACCGACTACGCGGGTGTCCCGAAGTTCACCGAGAAGCAGAACATCGGCCTGATCATGATGCAGTGGGGTGCCGACTGGCCCTCCGGCTACGGCTTCCTGCAGCAGATCCTGAACGGCTCCGCGATCGGCGCGTCGGGTAACACCAACCTGTCGCAGTACGACAACAAGGACGTCAACTCCCTTCTTGAGAAGGCCATCGGTACGCAGGACGACGCCGCGCGCAACGCCCTGTACACCGAGATCGACAAGAAGACCATGGACGACGCCGTCCTCGTGCCGCTGACCTACTTCAAGGTTCTGCTGGCCCGCCCGCAGTACGCGACCAACCTGGTCTCCACGGCGGCCTTCAGCGGTCAGTACGACTACCTCAACATCGGCACCACGAAGAAGTAGCAGCCCCGGAAGGCAGGTGAAGGCATTGGTGCCCGCGGGCTTAGCGGCCCGCGGGCACCAGCGCCGATCCCCGTGATCTCGTACATCCTCCGTCGGACGGCAGCGGCAGCGATCCTGCTCCTGGTCGTCTCCGCGGTCACCTTCGCCATCTTCTTCCTGCTGCCCAGACTGGCCGGCCAGACCGCCGACCAGCTCGCGCAGCAGTACATCGGGAAGAGCCCGACGAAGGCCGACATCATCGCGGTCAAGCACAACCTCGGTCTGGACCAGCCCGTCTACGTCCAGTACTGGCACTTCATCAAGGGGATCGTCAGCGGCGCGACCTATGACCTGGGTCCCACCACGGCGCACTGCGACGCGCCGTGCTTCGGGTACTCCTTCAAGACCCACCAGGCCGTCTGGCCGCAGCTCACCTCCCGCCTCCCGGTGACCCTTTCGCTCGCCGCGGGTGCCGCGGTGATGTGGCTGGTGTCCGGTGTGGCCGTCGGCGTGATCTCCGCGCTCAAGCCGCGCTCGTTCTTCGACCGCACCTTCATGGGCGTCGCGCTCGCCGGTGTCTCGCTGCCCATGTTCTTCACGGGCAACCTGGCGCTGCTGCTCTTCACCTACACCTGGCCGATCTTCGGCCGCACCTACGTCCCGTTCACCGAGAACCCCGCGCAGTGGGCCAACACGCTCTTCCCCGCGTGGTGCTCCCTCGCGCTCCTGTACTCCGCCATCTACGCGCGGCTCACCCGCTCGGGCATGCTGGAGACGATGAACGAGGACTTCATCCGCACGGCCCGCGCCAAGGGCCTGCGCGAGAGCAAGGTCGTGGTCCGGCACGGACTGCGCGCCGCTCTCACCCCGATCATCACCGTCTTCGGCATGGACCTCGGTCTGCTGCTCGGCGGTGCCGTGATCACCGAGAGCGTGTTCTCTCTGCACGGCGTCGGCGAGTACGCGGTGGACGGCATCACCGACAACGACCTGCCGCAGATTCTCGGCGTGACCCTCCTCGCCGCGTTCTTCGTCGTCATCGCAAATCTTCTGGTGGACATGCTGTACGCGGCCGCCGACCCGCGGGTGAGGCTCTCATGACCGAACTGTCCAAGACCGGCGCCGCGGTCGGCGAGCCCGTCTCCTCGCCCTCGAACGCTCCGCGCTCCTTCCTCGAAGTGCGCGACCTCAAGGTGCACTTCCCGACCGACGACGGTCTGGTCAAGTCCGTCGACGGGCTCACCTTCTCGGTGGAGAAGGGCAAGACCCTCTGCATCGTGGGTGAGTCGGGCTCCGGCAAGTCCGTCACCTCGCTGGCGGTCATGGGCCTGCACCGGCTCGGCGCGCGCGGCAAGAACGTCCAGATGTCGGGCGAGATCTGGCTCGACGGCAAGGAACTGGTCGGCGCCGACCCGGACGAGGTGCGCAAGCTCCGCGGCCGCGAGATGGCGATGATCTTCCAGGACCCGCTGTCCGCGATGCACCCGTACTACACGATCGGCAACCAGATCGTGGAGGCGTACCGCACGCACCACAAGGTCGACAAGAAGACCGCCCGCAAGCGGGCGATCGAGATGCTCGACCGCGTCGGTATCCCGGAGCCGGCCAAGCGCGCCGACAGCTACCCGCACGAGTTCTCGGGCGGTATGCGGCAGCGCGCGATGATCGCCATGGCGCTCGTCAACAACCCCGAGCTGCTCATCGCCGACGAGCCGACGACCGCCCTCGACGTCACCGTCCAGGCGCAGATCCTCGACCTCATCCGCGATCTGCAGAAGGAGTTCGGCTCCGCCGTCGTCCTCATCACCCACGACCTGGGTGTGGTGGCCGAGATCGCCGACGAGGTACTGGTGATGTACGGCGGCCGCTGCGTCGAGCGCGGCTCCGTCGAGCGGGTCTTCGAGCAGCCGCAGCACCCCTACACCTGGGGTCTGCTCGGCTCGATGCCCCGCATCGACCGCGAGACGTCCGACCGGCTCATCCCGGTCAAGGGCCAGCCGCCGAGCCTCATCAACGTCCCCTCGGGCTGCGCCTTCCACCCGCGCTGCCCGTACGCGGACCTGCCCAAGGGCGATGTCACCCGCACCGTGCGGCCCGAACTGCAGCTCGTCGGCACCGGCCACTACACGGCCTGCCACCTCTCGCAGGAGGACCGCACGCGGATCTGGACCGAAGAGATTGCGCCGAAGCTGTGAGTGAGACGAACAAGACGGACGGCGGAGGCGCGGTGATCCCGCAGCAGGCTGCGGCTCCCGAGCACCGCGCGAAGTCCACGGAGAACCGTGAGGTCCTGCTCCGGGTCCAGGGGCTGCAGAAGCACTTCCCCATCAGGAAGGGCGTTCTCCAGCGTCAGGTCGGCGCGGTCAAGGCGGTCGACGGCATCGACTTCGAGGTCCGCAAGGGCGAGACGCTCGGCGTCGTCGGCGAGTCCGGCTGCGGCAAGTCGACCATGGGCCGGGTCATCACCCGTCTCCAGGACCCGACCGGCGGCAGCATCGAGTTCGAGGGCCAGGACATCACCCGGCTCAGCGCCTCGAAGATGCGTCCGCTGCGCCGCGACATCCAGATGATCTTCCAGGACCCGTACGGGTCGCTGAACCCCCGTCACACCATCGGCTCGATCGTCTCGGCGCCGTTCCGGCTCCAGGGCGTGGAGCCCCAGGGCGGTGTGAAGAAGGAGGTCCAGCGGCTCCTGGAGCTGGTGGGTCTGAGCCCCGAGCACTACAACCGCTACCCGCACGAGTTCTCCGGCGGTCAGCGCCAGCGCATCGGCATCGCCCGCGCGCTCGCCCTGAAGCCGAAGCTCGTCGTGGCGGACGAGCCGGTCTCGGCCCTCGACGTGTCGATCCAGGCGCAGGTCGTGAACCTGATGGACGACCTGCAGTCCGAGCTCGGTCTGACGTACGTGATCATCGCCCACGACCTCTCCGTCGTGCGCCATGTCTCGGACCGCATCGCGGTGATGTACCTCGGCAAGATCGTCGAGCTCGCCGACCGCTCCTCGCTGTACGAGGCGCCGATGCACCCGTACACCAAGGCCCTGATGTCGGCCGTGCCGGTGCCGGACCCCAAGCGCCGGGGCGCCAAGAGCGAGCGCATCCTGCTCAAGGGTGACGTGCCCTCGCCGATCGCCCCGCCGAGCGGCTGCCGCTTCCACACCCGGTGCTGGAAGGCCACGCAGGTCTGCAAGACGACCGAGCCGCCGCTCATCGAGCTGAAGCCCGGCCAGCAGGTCGCCTGCCACCACCCGGAGAACGCCGCGGACCAGGCGCCGCAGGACGTCGTCCTGCTGTCGGCTGCTCGCGAAGCGGTGCAGTTGGTCTCCGCGGTGGACTCCGCCGAGGTGTCCGGTACGGCTCCGGCCGAGGTCGCCGCCCCCGCCGAGGCGGCCGGCTCCGCGTCGGACGTCCAGGCCGCGGAAGGCGATCGTCAGTAGTCAACCGGCGAGTAGGCCGTGACGACTTGGCAAAGTCATGAACATGCTCGAACGGGAGAGTGCAGAGTCCTGCGTGTCCGTCTGATCAGAAATGATCGGAACACGTACGAAAGGGACGCTGATGGCACTCTCCCGTTCGGCACGTTTAGGGGCTCTCGCGACCGCGACGGCCTCTTTCCTTCTTGTCGCCGCCTCCTCCGCCCCCACCCCGGGCGCCGACGGCATCGGTGACTCCTACTTCCCCCAGCTCGGCAACGGCGGGTTCGACGCCCGCCACTACGCCCTGGACGTGGCGTACAACCCCGACACCGACCGCCTCGACGGTCGTACGACCCTCACCGCCCGCGCCACCCAGAACCTCTCCGCCTTCGACCTCGACCTCCAGAAGCTGGACGTCACGAGGATCGAAGTGAACGGCAGAGCGGCCCACTTCACGCGGGACGGCGACGAGATCCACATCACCCCGCGCGGCCCGCTGGCCAAGGGCAAGACGTTCACGGTGACCGTCACGTACGGCGGAATCCCCGAAGCCCTCAACGGCCCGATCGTCTTCGGCTCCGACTACGGGTGGATGAAGACCGCCGACGGCGTCTTCGTCGCCTGCGAGCCCAACGCCGCCTCCACCTGGTTCCCCTCCAGCGACCACCCGTCCGACAAGGCGACCTACGACATCCGCATCACGGCGCCCAAGGGCCTGACGGGGGTCTCCAACGGGCGCCTGATATCGACCCACGACAAGGGCGCCGAGACGGTCACCCACTGGCGCGAGAGCCGGCCCATGGCCACCTACCTCGCGACGGCGACCATCGGGAAGTTCGACGTGCGGACCGGGAAGACCCCGGCCGGGACACCGATCTACGTCGCCATCGACCCGGTGCTCGCCAACAGCAACAGCGTCGACGTGTACGCCGTCACCGCCGAGGCGACCGACTACTGGTCGCAGGTCTTCGGTCCGTACCCGTTCGAGGAGACCGGCGCGATCGTCGACGACATGCCCGAGGCGGGCTTCTCGCTGGAGGTGCAGTCGAAGCCCGCGTACTCGGCCGTGCGCTCGGAGACCACGATCGTGCACGAACTGGCCCACCAGTGGTTCGGCGACTCCGTCTCGGTCGCGCACTGGAAGGACGTCTGGCTGAACGAGGGCTTCGCGACCTACGCCCAGTGGCTGTGGGCCGAGCACAAGGGCATCCGCTCCGCGCACGACTCGTTCGTCGCCGGGTACGACCAGCGGCCGGCCGACTCCTCGTTCTGGCAGACCGAGGTCGCCGATCCGCAGCGGGACACGATGTTCGCCTCGGCGGTCTACCAGCGGGGTGCGATGACACTGCAGATGCTGCGCGAGCGCATCGGCGACACCGCCTTCTTCAAACTGCTCCCCGCCTGGACGAAGCTGCACAGGTACGGCAACGCGAGCACCGCCGACTTCATCGCCCTGGCCGAGAAGGTCTCCGGGCAGCAGCTCGACGATCTCTTCCAGACCTGGCTGTTCACCACAGGCAAGCCTGCCGTCTAGACCTTCCATTGTAAGGCGCACACCCCGCGACAGGGCAGAATGTGGGGGTGTTCCAGCATCTGTTCAACCCCTCCGTCCAGCACACGCTCGACCTGATCGGCATCTTCGTCTTCGCGATCTCCGGCGCTCTGCTGGCCGTCCGCAAGAACTTCGACGTCTTCGGTATCGCCGTCCTCGCGGAGATCACCGCGCTGGGCGGAGGGCTGCTGCGCGATGTGATCATCGGTGCGGTACCCCCGGCGGCCTTCACCGACCTGGGGTACTTCACCACACCGCTCGTCGCCGCCCTGCTCGTGTTCTTCCTGCATCCGCAGGTGGAGCGCATCCAGGTCGGCGTGAACGTCTTCGACGCGGCCGGGCTGGGCCTGTTCTGTGTCACCGGCACCGTGAAGGCGTACGACTACGGGCTCGGCCTGACCGCCTCCGCCGCCCTCGGCCTCGCGACCGCCGTGGGCGGCGGTGTGCTGCGGGACGTCCTCGCCAACGAGGTCCCCTCCCTGCTGCGCTGGGACCGTGACCTCTACGCGGTCCCGGCGATCGTCGGCGCCACGATGGTGGTGCTCTGCATCCGCTACGACGCGCTCACCCCGTTCACCAGCGGCCTCGCCATCGTCACGGCCTTCGTGCTGCGCCTGTTCGCGATGCGGTACCACTGGCGAGCTCCGCGCGCGTGGAACCGCCGCTCGACGGTGCGGGAGGAAGGGACTCCCTGACCCGGTCGGCGCCGACCGCGCCGCCTGCCGCGCCACCGGGGCTGCCCGTACCGCCCGTACCACCCGTCCCGGGAGTGCCGCCGGTGCCGGCCGTGCCGCCGGTGCCCGCCGTTCCTGCCACCGTGCCCGCCGTACCCGGAGTGCCCGGCGTGCCTCTGTCGAACTGCTCGGTCAGCCAGCGGAACACCTCCGGCAGTTGAGGCCGCCACAGTCCCATGTCGTGGCCGCCCGCGCTGCGCGGCAGCAGTACCACGTCCACGCTCGTCGGCGGCTTCGCGAGCGCCTGGATCGCCGCGCCCGCCTGGTAGCCGTCACCGGACTCGCCGGAGAAGTAGAGCGCGATCCGGGGCGGGACGCGGTCGGCGCGCAGCAGCAGATAGGGATTGTTCCGCCGGCGCAGTTCCGGGTTCCGTCCGGCGAGTGAACCGCGTTCGCCCTTGGGGTCGTTGTAGCCGGACATGCTCACCGCCGCCCGGTAGCGGTCGGGGTGGGCGACGGCCAGCTTGGTGGCGCAGTGCGCTCCGGCCGAGTATCCGGCCGCGGCCCAGCCGCTCGGGGCGGACTCGGCGCGGAAGTTGTCCATGACCATCCTCGGTACGTCGATGCTGAGCCAGCTCTCCGCGTTCACCGTGCCCGGGATGTTCGCGCAGCCCGTGTCGGCCCGGGCCAGCAGGTTGGTGCGGGGCGCCACCAGGATGAACGGCGCGACCCGTCCGTCGAGCATCATCGGGAGCAGTTGCTGGTGCACCCGGAGCGACCCGAACCACGCCTTCGCTGAGCCCGGATAGCCCGGCAGCAGTTCCACGACGGGGAACTTCCGGTGCCGGTAGGCGGGTTCGCGGTACTGCGGCGGCAGCCAGACGTAGACCTCCGCGTTCACCCCCGACACCCGCCCCCTCAGGTCGGTGACGCGCACCCCTCCGGCCTCGCGCATCCGCGGCCCGTCGGCCGGCCGGAAGGTCTGCCGCATCCGGGGCAGGCTCTTCAGCGAGATACCTCCGGTGCCGTCCACGCCGAGGTCGGCGGCCCGCTGGACGTGGTTGCCGGTGCCGAGGAGGTCCGCCCAGTTGTCGTACAGGTTGTTGGCGTTGTTCACGAGGACGAACACCAGGCTGATCGCCGTTCCCTGGGCGAAGAGCAGCATCAGGAGCCGGGCCGCACCGCGCACCGGCGCCGGTCCGGGCGTGCGCGACCACAGGACCAGCGGCAGCAGGAGGGCGACGGCGCACAGCGCGAACGAGGTCATGAGGAAGGGTGTCCCGGTGAGGCTCATGCCCCTTCAGAGGAGATGCCGCACCGATTGGTCACGGGTGATTGCGGACACTTGACAAGAAAATGCCGAATCCTCACCTGAATGGCGGGACGGCGGGGGTGCTCTTACTCCGCGAAGAGTGAAAGCTACCGCTTAGTAATTACCTGTTGTACCGTTCACGTATGCCAGAAGCAGCTTCGGTACAGGCCGTACGGGCCACGATCGGCGACAGTGAGTTCGACCGGGACACCGCCGTCACACGACGTGAGGCCGGCGTCTACGACGCGGACCTCTCCGCCGGGTGGACGATCATCACCGCCGTCAACGGCGGCTACCTGCTGGCCGTCCTCGGCCGCGCGCTCGCCGACGCCCTCCCGCACTCCGACCCGTTCACGATCTCCGCGCACTATCTGACCGCGTCCCAGCCGGGCCCCGCGGTCATCCGCACGGACGTCGTACGCACCGGCCGGACGCTGTCGACCGGACAGGCGTCCCTCTTCCAGTACGACGACGAGGGCCGCGAGACCGAGCGCATCCGTGTGCTCGCCTCGTACGGCGATCTCGACGCCCTGCCGGACGACGTCCGCACGACCGCGACGCCGCCCGCGATCCCGCCCGTGGACCAGTGCTTCGGCCCGCAGGACGCGCCCGCCCCCATCCCCGGCAGCTCGGCGATCACCGACCGGCTGTTCCTCAAGCTCGACCCCGCCACCCTGGGCTGGGCGCTGGGCGCGCCCTCCGGGAAGGGCGAGATGCGGGCCTGGTTCGGACTCGCCGACGGCCGCGACGCGGACCCGCTCTCGCTGCTCCTCGCGGTCGACGCGCTGCCGCCGACGGCCTTCGAGATCGGCCTGTCCGGCTGGGTGCCGACCGTCGAGCTGACCGTGCACGTGCGGTGCCGTCCGGCGCCCGGCCCGTTGCGGGTGTCGATCACCACCCGCAACCTCGCCGGGGGCTTCCTTGAGGAGGACGCGGAGGTCTGGGACAGCGCGGACCGGCTGGTCGCCCAGTCCCGGCAACTCGCCCGCGCCCGCCTCCGCTGACAGCCGCGGACTTCCCGGCCCATCCCGGACACCGCTGACACCCCGGACGACCGCCCGTGCACCGGTCCGGTGCGCGGCGCCACCGGCCGCCTGAGCCGCCGGCGCGACCTCGGGGCACCCGGCGAGGGGTGCCCCCGTTCGGGCCTCCTCGGCGGGTGCTCGTGCCGTCAGGAGGCCACCAGGGGGCGGCGGCCCGTCCAGGCCGCCAAACGCTCGTAGGCGTCGGCGCCCTCGGGGGCCGGCACCACCGGGCCGAAGGGCAGCTCGGGGTCCTCGCGCCCCTCGTCGGGCAGCACGCGGCCGGCGATCGTCAGCGCGAACTCGCCGAGTTCCGGATCGAGTCCGAGCGGCCGGCCCAACGCCTCGGACAGGTCCCAGGTGTGCGTGACCGCCTCCATGACGTACCCGGCGAGGGCGATGCGCCCGGGGGCCTCGCCCCACGGGACCCGCACCAGCGCGTCCAGCCGGGCGTCGTCCGCCCATCCCGCGCGCACCTCCGCCCTGGCCTCGTCGTAGGCGGCGCTCCAGCCGTCGTCCGGCACGCCGTCGGCGAACGGCCGCACCGCGAGCCCGTCCCCGCCCGCCCCGATCACGGCGATCCGGCGGGTGCCGCCGACCATGTGCGACAGCAGCAGACGTACGTCGAACCCGGTGCACGGCGTGGCGCCGTCCAACTGCTCCGGCCGGACGGTCGCGACCAGCGAGGCGATCTGCTCGGCGGCGCGGGTGTACAGGGGGCGTGGGTCCATGGCGTTCATGACTACCTCTTCCGTGTGTCGGTGTGCCCTCACCCTCGCCGCATAACCTGACAGTTTCCGGCAACATTTGCGGACGGCCTCCGGCGGGCGCGATCCTGGGCGCGTGAAGTCCGACCGCCTGCTCTCGATCCTGCTGCTGCTCCAGACCCGCGGCCGCGTCCCGGCGCACGAACTCGCCGACCGGCTGGAGGTGTCGGTACGCACCATCTACCGGGACGTCGAGGCGCTGTCCGCCTCGGGCGTCCCGGTCTACGCCGAACGCGGGCGGCACGGCGGCATCGAGCTGCTCGCCGGATTCCGTACGGACGTCACGGGACTGACCGCCGACGAGTCCCGCTCGCTGTTCATCCTCGCGGCGCAGGGCGCGCACGCCGCGCTCGGCCTCGACGCGGCGCTCGGTTCGGCGCTGCGCAAGGTGATGGCCGCACTGCCCGCACCCTTCCGGCCGGCCGCCGAGGTCACCAGCCGACGGGTCCTCGTCGACGCCACCCGCTGGAAGGGCGGTCCCCGACGGGCCGTGGATCTGGACGTGCTGCAGGACGCGGTCTTCACCGACCGCCGGCTGCGGCTGCGCTACAAGCACGGCGGGGACACCGAACCGCGCACCTACACCGTCGACCCGTACGGACTCGTGTCCAAGGCCGGTGTCTGGTACCTGGTCGCCGACCGGCGCGGCGGTCCACGGCTGTTCCGTGCCGACCGGGTCCGCGTGGCCACCCTGCTGCCGGACCCGGTGCGGCGCCGTCCGGGCGTCGAACTCGCCGACGTCTGGGAGGTGTTGCGCCGCCAGGTCGAGGAGCGGCCGGGGGGTGTCGATGTCACGGTTCGGGTACGGCGTTCCCGCCTCGACATGTTCGTACGCCTCAACGCGGCCTCCCTCGCGGAACTGCCCGAGGACGACGTCGAGGGCGAGTGGGTGACCGCGCGTCTCACCCTCGGCTCGGTGCGGGAAACCCGCACGCTGCTGGCCTTCGGAGACGCGCTGGAGGTCCTTGCGCCGGCCGAGGCGCGGGACGAGCTGGCCGCGACGGCCGCCGCCATCAGCGCGGTGTACGAGGGGGGTTGAGCCCGGCGCCGGGCACCCGGCGCACAGCAAGGCACAGCTTCGGCACAGCGCGGCCCTACGTGGATCTGGTCCGCTGGCTCCCGCTCGTCCGGCTCTCGCCGCCCGGCCCACGTGACTTGACTGGGAGTTACCCCATGAACCGTCGTGCACGACTCGTTCCCGTCGTCGCCCTCCTCGCGCTCTCGCCCCTGCTGGCGGCGTGCGGCTCCGGTGACGCCTCGTCCTCGGACGGCAAGACCTCCGGGGGGCAGAAGTGCGCGCGCCCCTCCGGGATGCCGACCGGCGCCTCCGGACGCCCCGGCGGCGCGCCCTCCGGCATGCCGTCCGGGTCCGCCTTCCCCTCGGGCATGCCCACCGGGAAGGCTCCCTCCGGCAACCCCTCGGGCAGGCCGAGCGGCGCTCCCGGCGGCGGCATGGGAGGCGGCCAGGGCGGCTGCGGAGGCGGCCCCGGCGGTGGGCGGATGGGTCAGGGGCAGGGCCGGTCGGCCGCCGCCCAGGGCTGACGGACCGGAGGGCCCGCCCTCGTACGGCGTACGGCGGTGCCGCGTGCGGCGCGCGGCCGTCCGTCGGCCCGCCGGGGCGGTCAGCCGAGCCAGTGGTGGCGGCCGATACTGATCAGCCGCATCTGACGGCTCGCCACCCGGGCGACCCGCTCGCGCTCCGCCTCGGAACCCTCCAGCGCCTCCAGGAACGCCGAGGCCGCCATCAGCATGTGGTCGACGTACAGACCCGCGAGCATCAGCAGATCGTCGTCGCTCCACCCCCGTGACTCGGGATGCTCGGCCAGCGCGTCCTTCACCTCCTCGGCGAACCGGGCCAGTTGCTCGCGGATCGCGTCCCGCACCGGCTGGACCCCGCCGTGCCGCTCGCGCGCGATGAAACGGACGTGCGCCGGGTGCGTCCCGACGTGGTGGGCGATCAGTTCCACGGCACGGGCGATGCGTTCGTCGGTGTCACCCGCCGCGGACACCGTGTCCTCGATCATCGGGTGCAGGCTGCCGAGCGCCTCCTCGACCAGCGCCACGCCGAGATCCGCCGTCGAGCGGAAATGCCGGTAGAAGGCCGTCGGGGCGACCCCGACGGCGCGGGTGACCTCGCGCAGCCCCAGGCTGCTCAGGCTCTGGTCCTCCAGAAGCCCCAACGCCGCGTCCAGCAGCGCCTGCCGGGTCTTCTGCTTCTGCGCCTGGCGGATGCCGAGAGTGTGACTCATGCCATGCAGTTAACAACTGTTCTCCGGAATTTTAAAGCGGTGGGGCACGCTAGACTCAAGAGTCAGTGAACAAGTGTTACTACAACCGTTCACCGAGTCGTCAAGTCCCGGAAACATCGGGGCCTCACCGTTGAGGTCCCGGACGGTCCGGGACCGGACTTCGAGACTTCTTCGAGAGGCATCCCATGCTGTTCCTCGTGGCCGCACTCCTGCTGCTCGGCGTCGTCATGGGCTCCGTGGCGCACGCGCCGCTGCCCGTGACCCTCGTCGCCGCGGCCGTCATCGGCGTCTGGCTGGTCGTCTTCGCGCTGCGTGAGCGCGGCGCCCGCCGACGCCACCCCTCCACCAACTGACCTTCGGCTGGGCGTCTTTGCCGACCGGCCGTTGGTCCCACCCCTTCACCGACTGACCGTTGGGAGCTGACTCACGTCATGGAACTCACCACGCACGCCACCGGCACGACCCGCACCTCCGGAACCGATCGCACCACCGACGCCGCCCGCGCCACCCGTACCGCCGAGACCGCCGGTGCCACGCGCCGGACCGGCGTCCAGGACGCGGACGGCATGGCCGTGGCCTCCTTCATCCTCGGCCTCCTCGGCCTCCTGGTGCTGAACGTCTTCCTGGGCCCCATCGCCATCGCCCTCGCCTCCGTCGCCCTCTGGCGCGGCACGGCCCGCCGGGGCCGCGCGTTCCTCGGCCTCGGTCTGGGCATCGCCGACCTGGTCGTCCTGGCCGCCTTCATGCAGTTCGACAACACCGTGTCCTGGAGCTTCTGAGCCGGTCGCGCCGGCCGGGGCTCCAGTGCGCCCGCGGCGGGCGCCGGCGTGCCGCGCGAGGCTCGGGTGCGGCGCCGGGGAGCGCGCCACCACCCCGTGCGCGGGCCGGGGCGGGCGGCCACACCGGTGGGGGCCGAGGCGGGGAGGGAACGGGCCCGTAGAATCGAGCCCACCATGGCTTACCTCGACCACGCCGCGACCACCCCCATGCTCCCCGAGGCAGTAGAGGCCCTGACCGACCGACTGGGCGTCACGGGCAACGCCTCCTCCCTCCACGCCGCCGGCCGCGCTGCCCGGCGGACCGTCGAGGAAGCCCGCGAGACCCTGGCGGACGCCCTCGGCGCGCGCCCCAGCGAGGTGGTCTTCACCTCCGGCGGCACCGAGGCCGACAACCTCGCGGTGAAGGGCCTGTACTGGTCCCGCAGAGACGCCGACCCGGCCCGTACCCGCGTTCTCGCGAGCCCCGTCGAGCACCACGCCGTCCTCGACGCGGTCCACTGGCTGGGCGAGCACGAAGGCGCCACGGTCGAGTACCTGCCCGTCGACGCGTACGGCCGTGTCCACCCCGGCTCCCTGCGCGAGGCCGTCCTCCGCAACCCCGACGACGTCGCCCTCGTCACGGTCATGTGGGCCAACAACGAGATCGGCACCGTCATGCCGGTCCGTGAACTGGTCGACGTCGCCGCCGAGTTCGGAATCCCGGTGCACGCCGACGCAGTCCAGGCCTTCGGGCAGATCCCCGTCGACTTCGCCGCCTCGGGCCTCGCCGCGATGACGGTGTCCGGCCACAAGATCGGCGGCCCCTACGGGATCGGCGCGCTGCTGCTCGGCCGCCAGTACAGCCCCGTACCCGTGCTGCACGGCGGCGGCCAGGAACGCCATGTCCGCTCCGGCACGCTCGACGTGCCCGCGATCGCCTCCTTCGCGGTCGCCGGGCGGCTGGCCGCCGAGCGGACGGAGTGGTTCGCCCGCGAGATCGGCGCCCTGCGCGACGACCTGGTCGACGCCGTCCTCAAGGCCGTACCCGACGCGATCCTCGGCGGCGACCCGGCACCCGGCGGCAGACTGCCCGCCAACGCGCACTTCACGTTCCCGGGCTGCGAGGGCGACTCGCTGCTCCTGCTGCTCGACGCGCAGGGCATCGAGTGCTCCACGGGCTCGGCGTGCACGGCGGGCGTGGCCCAGCCGAGCCATGTCCTCCTGGCCACCGGCACCGACCCGGACCTCGCCCGGGGCACCCTGCGCTTCTCGCTCGGCCACACCTCCACGGCGGCGGACGTCGCGGCCGTGTCGCGGGCGATCGGCCCGGCGGTGGAGCGGGCCCGGATGGCCGGCCTCACCTGACACCACCGAGCCGCCCCTCGCCTTACGGGGGAGGGGCTAGCCGTCCGTCACCATGAGGCCGGCCATCATGCCCTCGTCCTCGTGCTGCAGCAGATGGCAATGGAGCATGTACATGTAGGTGTCGTCCGTGAAGTCGGTGAACTTCATGGCGATCTTGATGGTGCCGCCGCCGACCACCTCGAACGTGTCGTACCAGCCCAACTGGACGCCCGTCGGATCCGCCCCGTTGACGGAGATCAACTGGAACGGCACATCGTGCAGATGGAACGAGTGCTCCAGTTGCGTGCCGTTCTTGACGGTCCAGACCTCCTCGGCGCCCAGCGTGGTGCTGATCATCGCCATCGAGGACATGCTCGTCCCCACGGAGCCGTTGATCGTCATCGAGGTGCCGCTCTGGCCGAGCGTGATCGTCCGGGCGGTGAAGTCCGTGGTGTCGTACCGGGTGATGGTGTTGAGGGCCGGCAGGTCCGCCGGAGTGTCCGAGGCGTCCGGGGTGACGGTCAGGAACTCGTAGGTGCCGCTGCCGCCGCGCACCCAGCCCGTGGTCACCACGGCCTCCAGGGTGACCGCGTCGCTGAGCTTCATCACGAACTCGGCGCGCGCGCCCGCCACCAGCCGGATCGACTTCACCTCGGTGGCCTCGGTCAGATACCCCTGGTCGGTGGCGATCTGGGTGAGGGTCCCGCCGTCGCCGCGCTGGACGGTGATGATGTCCGACGGCGAGGCGTTGAGCAGCCGGAAGCGGGTGCGCTTCTTGGTGGCGGTGAAGGAGAGCGTGGTGGCGTCGACGTTCGTGCCGTTGCACAGGAGCGGGAAGCTCAGGCCGTTGGCGAGGTAGCCGGTCAGGTTGTACTTGATCTCCCCGGCACTGTCGGCGGCCAGACACTGCAGGATGATCGGGATGTCGTCGGTCCCGTAGGTGCTGGGCAGGGCCGCGGACGCGGCGGAGTCGTCCTCGACGATGATCATGCCGGCCAGCCCGTGGGTGGCCTGCTCGGCCGTGGTGCCCAGGGCGTGCGGGTGGTACCAGAGCGTCTTGGCCTCGTCCTTGACCGTGAAGGTGGGGGACCAGGTCTTCCCGGCGGCGAAGGCGTTCTGCGGGCCGCCGTCCATGCTCGGCGGAACGTGCGCGCCGTGGAAGTGGACCGTGGTGTCCTCGGTGAGGCTGTTGGTGATGTTCAGCAGGACGGTGTCGCCGGAGGTCCACTTCATGGTGGGGCCGAGGAAGGACTGGTTGTAGCCCGCGGTCGTGCTGGTCACTCCGCTGAGCACCTCGCTGGTGCCCGTCTTCGCCTCCAGGGTGTACGTCGTGGTGCCGCCCGAGGCGGTCCCCTCCAGAAGGTCGGGGATGGTCAGCGTGGTGCCCGCCGCGTGCGCCTTGTTCTGCGTCGCGTTCGTCAGCACGGCGACGGCGGTCCCGCCGGCGGTCGCCGCCGCGAGACCGGCCCCCGCCATCCTGCCGAGGAACGTGCGGCGGTGCATGCCCTTGCCCTTGGCCTTGGACCGGCCCTTGTCGTTGCCCGCGCCGGAAGCGGGCTGCGTGGAGTGCGTCATGGCCGTGGACTCTCGACCCGAGGACTGTGCGGGGAATGAGGCCGACTTAGGAGAACGCCTTCTCCGCTGTGAAAGCCGGTGATGTGAAGTTCATGATCAACTCCCATGAGGGAAAGGGGAGTTGGTGCCTCACTGGTCAGGGCGGCCGGGTGGGACGCAACGGACACGCGGCTCCCGGACGTTCCTCACAGCATTTCGGTCCGGTGCTCCGGCCCCGCCGCGCCACCGCCTGTGCCCGTGCTGCGCGTGCGGCCTGCCGCGCCTAGGCGTGCGTTGTGCGCGCCCGCCGCACGAGCCGCATGTACCGGGTCCAGTCCCAGTACGGTCCGGGATCCGTGTGGTCGGTGCCCGGTACCTCGGCGTGCCCGATGATGTGCTCGCGGTCGACGGGTATGCCGTACCGCCCGCATATCCCGGCGGTCAGCCGTGCCGAGGCCTCGTACATCGCGTCCGTGAACGAGGAGGCGTGGGCGACGAAACCCTCGTGCTCGATGCCGACGCTGCGTTCGTTGTACGCGCGGTTGCCCGCGTGGAACGCCACGTCCAGTTCGCGGATCATCTGCGTGACGTGACCGTCCTTGCGGACGACGTAGTGCGCGGCCGCCCGGTGCCTCGGGTCCTGGAAGACCTCCACCGCGCTCGCGAAGCTGCCCTGGGTGACATGAATGACCACCCGGTCGATCGCGTAGTCGTCCGGACGGTCGGCCCGGCGCCAGTTCGCCGTCGAGGCCGCCACCCACTGCGCGCCCCGGAAGTCCACCGCCCCCGCGACCCTCGCCTTCTCCACGCCCGGCATCCGCCACCACAGCCGCGACAGCTTCTCCCGCGCGATCCCGGCCGCGCTCATGGCGGCCAGCACACCGCCGATGAGCACCACCCGGCGCCCGACCGGCTGGTCCGCGTCCTTGCCCGCCGCCCCGGTTCTGCTGCTCCGCGACGTCCCCGGCTTCCCCTTTTTCGCCCCCATGCGATCTTCAACGGATACTCGCGGGCTCCGGTTCCCGCGGCCCCGTACCCTGGAGGGGTTATGACTGACACCTCGCAGCGCCCCCTCCGCGTCCTCGCCGCCATGTCGGGCGGAGTGGACTCCGCCGTAGCCGCCGCCCGTGCCGCCGAGGCCGGGCACGATGTGACGGGCGTGCACCTCGCCCTCTCCGCGAACCCGCAATCGTTCCGGACCGGCGCGCGCGGCTGTTGCACCATCGAGGACTCGCGTGACGCCCGCCGGGCGGCCGACGTCATCGGCATCCCGTTCTACGTCTGGGACCTCGCCGAGCGCTTCCGCGAGGACGTGGTCGAGGACTTCGTCGCCGAGTACGAGGCGGGCCGCACCCCGAACCCGTGCCTGCGGTGCAACGAGAAGATCAAGTTCGCCGCCCTGCTCGACAAGGCGCTCGCGCTCGGCTTCGACGCCGTCTGCACCGGCCACTACGCGCAGGTGATCGTCCGGGAGGACGGCACGCGCGAGCTGCACCGCGCCTCCGACATGGCCAAGGACCAGTCGTACGTCCTCGGTGTCCTCGACGACCGCCAGCTCGCCCACGCGGTGTTCCCCCTCGGCGACACGGTCACCACCAAGGACGAGATCCGTGCCGAGGCCGAGCGCCGGGGTCTGGCCGTCGCCAAGAAGCCGGACTCGCACGACATCTGCTTCATCGCCGACGGAGACACCCAGGGCTTCCTCGCGGGCCGGCTCGGCAAGGCCGAGGGCGACATCGTCGACGAGTCCGGCGCCAAGGTCGGCACCCACGAGGGCGCGTTCGGCTTCACGATCGGCCAGCGCAAGGGGCTGCGCATCGGCACCCCGGCCGCCGACGGCAAGCCGCGCTACGTCCTCGACATCTCGCCGGTGGACAACACGGTCACGGTCGGCCCGGCCGCCTCCCTGGACGTGTCCGCGCTGACCGCGATCAAGCCCCGCTGGTGCGGCGCCGCCCCGGTCGGTCCCGGCACCTACACCGCCCAGCTCCGCGCCCACGGCGGCGAGACCGAGGTGAGCGCGGAACTGGTCGACGGCACCCTGGAGGTCCGCTTCACCGAGCCGGTCCGCGGTGTGGCCCCCGGCCAGGCGGTCGTGCTGTACGAGGGCACGCGGGTGGTGGGCTCGGCGACGATCGCGACAACCACGCGCGCGACGGCGGACGTCTAGTTCCGGCGCGACGGCGGACGTCCGCGGACGTCCGGTTCCCCCGCGGCGGCGGACGTCCGGAGCCGTCTGCCCTCGACCGGCCCGTCCCCGCGCCGTCCCGCGTCTAACCGTTCGCCCTGAAGAACTGCGCCAGCACCGGCGCGAGCACCTGCGGATCCACCATGTGGGTCTGCCCCTCCAGGGTGCGGTACGACCCGTTCGGTGCCGCCTCCGCGACGCTCCGTGCCGCCTCGCGCATCCAGGCCGGGCTCGCGTCGCCCGCGATCGACAGCAGCGGCAGGGAGAGGGCGGCCAGCCGCTCACGGGGCACCCCGCTCTCGCCCATCGCGGCGTTGTCGTACGCCAGGGTCGGTGCGATGGCCTCCATGCCGGGCCAGGCGTGGGACATGCGCACCCCGGCGATCATCTCCGGCGGTGTGCCGACCAGGGACAGGAACAGTTCGACCGCGTCCCCCCGCCGGTCCTCGCCGAGCAGCTCGGTCAGCCGCTCGGTGTACGCGGCGCGCTGCCCGGCCGCGCCCTCGTCGACGGCGAACGGCGTCTCGTAGACGGCGACTTCGCGGACGGGCAGCCCGCTCGAAGCCGCCTCCAGGGCCAGCGCGCCGCCCGACGAGATGCCGTAGAGCGCCGCGCTGCCCCCGGAGGCCTCGATCAGCGCCGCGATGTCCTCGACCTCCCGGGCCACCGCGAAGGGCGCGGTGTCGCCGCTGCCGCCGCGGCCCCGCCGGTCGTAGGTGATGGCACCGAAGCGGTCCGAGAGGGCCTCGGCGAGGGGCGCCAGCGTGGCACCCGTGCACATGGCGCCACCGACCAGGACGACCGTCGGGCCGTCACCGTGGCGTTCGTACGCGATGGGGGTCCCGTCGCGCGAGATGGTCTTCTTGTCCATACCTGTAGAGACTGCCGGGCGAGCGGGAACTCATCGTGCACCACGCCCGCGTCCGGCCGGAACTCAGGACACGTCCGCCTCGTAGAAGCAGAGGTGGTCCTTGATCTCGGAGACGTCGGGCTTGGGGTCGGGGTAGCTCCAGACGAGGTCGGCCGCGTCAGGGCGCGACCAGTAGGACGCGTCGCCCTTGAAGGGGCAGTGCGTGCGGGTGTCGGAGGGCGTCAGCAGATCCAGGCGGACGTCCTCGGGCGGGAGGTAGTAGCGCACCGGACAGCCGGTCTCGCGCAGCACCAGGGGGCGGTCGCTCTCCGCCAGGACCTGGCCGCCGTGCACGACGCGGACGTGCTGTGCGCCCTGTTCGATGGTGATCGTGTGTCCTTCAGCCATACCGGGAAAGCGCTCGCGAGCCCCGAATCGTTCCCGCGTACGGTGAAATCATGAACATCTGCGTCTTCCTCTCCGCCGCCGACCTCGACGACCGCTACACACGCCCCGCACGGGAGTTCGCCGAACTCCTCGGCAAGGGCGGCCACACCCTGGTGTGGGGAGGCTCCGACGTCGGGCTCATGAAGGTGGTCGCGGACGGGGTGCAGCAGGCCGGCGGGCGGCTGGTGGGCGTCTCCGTGGACTTCCTGGCCGCCAAGGCCCGCGCGGGCGCCGACGAGATGGTCGTCGCCCGGGATCTGGCCGAGCGCAAGGCACTGCTGCTGGCGAAGGCCGACGCGGTCGTCGTCATGGTCGGCGGCACGGGGACCCTCGACGAGGCGACCGAGATCCTCGAACTGAAGAAGCACGGGAAGACCGAGAAGCCGGTGGTCCTGCTCAACACGGCCGGCTTCTACGACGGCCTCAAGGAACAGTTCCGCCGCATGGACGCCGAGGGCTTCCTGCCGCGCCCGCTCACCGACCTGGTGTTCTTCGCCGAGGAGCCGGTGGGGGCGCTGGCCTACCTGGAGGAGAGCGTCGGCACCCGGTGACCGTCCGGCACCCGGTGACGGCCCGGAATCGGTGGCGGCCCGGAACCCGGTTCGAGGCCGGTTCCCGGTGATGCGAGCATGGCGTCCATGGCTACACATGTGATCACCGGGGCCGGTTCCGGCATCGGCGCGGCCGTCGCCCGCCGTCTGCACGCGCGCGGGGACGAACTCGTGCTCCACGCGCGCGACGCCGGCCGCGCCAAGGAACTGGCCGCCGCCTTCCCCGGGGCGAAGACCCTGGTCGGCGATCTGGCGGACCCCGACAAGCTCTCCTGGGCGTTCTCGCACCAGACGCTCCCCGGCCAGGTCGACTCCCTAATGCACATCGCGGGCGTGGTCGACCTCGGCCCGGTCGGTGAACTGACCCCGAAGTCCTGGCGCCACCAGCTCAACGTCAACCTGATCGCCCCCGCCGAGCTGACCCGCCACTTCCTGCCCCAGCTCCGCCTCGCCCAGGGACACGTGCTCTTCGTGAACTCCGGCGCCGGCCTGAACGCCCACGCCGACTGGTCCGCCTACGCCGCCTCCAAGCACGGACTGAAGGCACTGGCCGACTCCCTGCGCCACGAGGAGCACGCGGCCGGCGTCCGGGTGACCTCCGTCTACCCCGGTCGCACCGCCAGCCCCATGCAGGCCAAGGTCCACCAGCAGGAGGGCAAGGAGTACGACGCGGCGAAGTGGATCGACCCCGAGTCGGTGGCCACCACGATCCTGATGGCTCTCGACCTGCCCCGGGACGCCGAGGTCAACGACCTGACGGTGCGGCCGGGCGGCTGACCGTTCCCGGGGACACCGGGCGGCTGATCCGCCCCCGGGGATTACGTACGCTTCCGGGGTGAGCGAAAACAGCGAGTTCAGGTTCGGTTCCGCCACCGGGGTCGGGTCCATGCCGGGCGGTGACGCGCGGGAGGCCGCGAAGACCGTCGTCGGTTCCCTCGACGACTTCCCGTTCCTCGCCGAACTGCCCGCGCGGGGGCCCGGGGCCGACATGATCGGCCGGACGGCCGGGATGCTCGTCGAGCTGTACGCGCGCGTGGAGCCCAGCGGCTGGCGGTTGGGCGACCGGCCCGGCCGGGACACCAGGCGGGCGACGTCGTGGCTGGGGGAGGACCTCGACGCCCTGGAGGAGTTCACCCAGGGATACGAGGGCCCGCTGAAGGTGCAGGCCGTCGGTCCCTGGACCCTCGCCGCCGCACTGGAGCTGAGGAACGGCGAGTCCGTCCTCTCCGACCAGGGCGCCCGCCGCGACCTGGCGGGATCGCTCGCCGAGGGACTGCGCGTCCACCTCGACGACGTACGACGGCGGATTCCCGGGGCGCAGATCGTTCTCCAGCTCGACGAACCCTCCCTCGTCGCCGTGCTCCGCGGCCAGGTGCCGACCGCCAGCGGCTACCGCACCCACCGTGCCGTCGACCGCCAGATCGCCGAGGCCACCCTCCGGGACGTCGTCGGGGTGAACGGCGGCGGCCCCGTCGTGGTCCACACCTGCGCGCCGGACGTCCCCTTCGCCCTGCTGCGCCGGGCGGGCGTGGCGGGGATCTCCTTCGACTTCTCGCTCCTCACCGAGCGTGACGACGACGCGATCGGGGAAGCGGTCGAGGGCGGTACCCGACTCCTCGCCGGTGTCATCCCCGGCGTGGACGTCCCATTGTCGGACCCGGCCGGTAGCGTCATGGGTGTCAGGACGCTGTGGCGCAGGCTGGGGCTGCGGCCGGGTCTTCTCGCGGAGGCGGTCACGCTCACTCCGTCGTGCGGGCTCGCGGGGGCCTCCCCCGACTTCGCGCGCAGGGCGCTGGCCCACTGCGTCCGGGCGGCGAGATCCCTCGCGGACAACCCAGAGTAACGGGAGGACACAACGGTGGCCGGCGAAAAGCACGCAGAGCCCACATCGGTACCCGCCGAGGCACGGGAGAGGCACGCGCAGCTCGCCGAGCAGATCGAGGAGCACCGCTTCCGGTACTACGTGAAGGACGCTCCCGTCGTCAGCGACGCGGAGTTCGACACGCTCCTGCGCTCCCTGGAGGCGCTGGAGGACGAGTACCCCGAGCTGCGCACACCGGACTCACCGACCCAGAAGGTCGCCGTCGAGTACGAGACCGACCTCGACGAGGTCGAGCACCGCGAGCGCATGCTCTCCCTCGACAACGTCTTCGACGACCCGGGGCTCGCCGCCTGGGCCGCCCGGGTGGCCAAGGACGTGGGCTCGACCGGCTACCACTTCCTGTGCGAGCTCAAGGTCGACGGCCTCGCCGTGAACCTGACGTACGAGGACGGCAGACTCACCCGCGCGGCCACCCGGGGCACAGGCCGGACCGGCGAGGACATCACACCCAACGTCATGACGATCGCGGAGATCCCGCACCGTCTGAAGGGCGACCACGTCCCCGGGCTCGTCGAGATCCGCGGCGAGGTCTACTTCCCGATGGACGCGTTCGAGGGCCTCAACGCACGTCGTGTGGCGGCCGGTGAGAAGCCGTACGCCAACCCCCGGAACTCCGCCGCGGGTTCACTGCGCCAGAAGGACCCCAAGGTCACGGCGACGCTGCCGCTCCACATGGTGGTCCACGGCATCGGCGCCCTGGAGGGGTTCGAGGGCCTGGGCCGGCTCTCCGAGGCCTACGGCCTGCTGCACTCCTGGGGACTGCCGACCACGCGGTACGCCAAGGTGGTCGACGACCTCGACGGCGTAAGGGAGTTCATCGCGTACTACGGCGAGAACCGCCACGCCGTGGAGCACGAGATCGACGGCGTGGTCGTCAAGCTCGACGAGATCCCCCTCCAGGGCCGGCTCGGTTCCACCGCGCGCGCACCGCGCTGGGCGATCGCCTGGAAGTACGCGCCCGAGGAGGTCAACACCAAGCTCGTCAACATCCGCGTCGGCGTGGGCCGTACGGGCCGGGTCACCCCGTACGCGCAGGTCGAGCCGGTCACGGTCGCCGGCTCCGAGGTCGAGTTCGCCACCCTGCACAACCAGGACGTGGTGAAGGCCAAGGGTGTCCTCATCGGGGACACGGTGGTGCTGCGCAAGGCCGGTGACGTCATCCCGGAGATCCTCGGCCCGGTCGTCGACCTGCGGGACGGCACCGAGCGGGAGTTCGTGATGCCGGCCGAGTGCCCCGAGTGCGGGACGGCGCTACGGCCCAGGAAGGAGGGCGACGTCGACCTGCGCTGCCCGAACGCGCGGGCCTGCCCGGCGCAGCTGCGCGAGCGGGTCAACTACCTCGCGGGGCGCCAGGCTTTGGACATCGAGCACTTCGGGTACGTCGCCGCGGCGGCCCTCACCAAGCCGCTGGAGCCGTCCGAGCCGCCGCTGAGCGACGAGAGCGACCTCTTCGACCTCACCATCGAGCAGTTGCTGCCCATCAAGGCGTACGTCCTCGACCAGGACAGCGGGCTGCCCAAGCGCGACCCGAAGACCGGCGAGGAGAAGATCGCCACGGTCTTCGCCAACCAGCAGGGCGAGCCCAAGAAGAACGCGCTTGCCATGCTGGAGAACATCGCGGCGGCCAAGGAGCGGCCGCTCGCGCGCTTCCTCACCGGGCTGTCGATCCGTCATGTCGGACCGGTCGCCGCCGAGGCGCTGGCCCGGGAGTTCCGCTCCCTGGACCGCATCGAGGGGGCGACCGAGGAGGAGCTCGCCACCACCGCCGGTGTCGGGCCGATCATCGCCGCCTCGCTCAAGGAGTGGTTCGCGGAGGAGTGGCACCGCGAGATCATCCGCAAGTGGAGGGCCGCCGGCGTCCGGATGGAGGACGAGGGCGCGGGCGAGGACGAAGGACCCCGCCCGCTCGAAGGCCTGATCGTCGTGGTCACGGGCACGCTCGAACACCACACGCGGGACGGGGCGAAGGAGGAACTCCAGAGCCGTGGAGCAAAAGTGACCGGTTCTGTCTCGAAGAAGACATCCTTCGTCGTGGTGGGTGACAATCCTGGCTCGAAGTACGACAAGGCGATGCAGCTGAAGGTTCCGGTCCTGAACGAGGAGGGCTTCGCCGTCCTGCTCGGACAAGGACCGGACGCGGCGGCGGACGTCGCGCTTCCGGCCGAGGAATAGCGGTTGAAGACCACCTGTTCGGCGCATATCAGTTGCATACGGGTGGCTGGGTCGCATTCGGGCAACCGTCGACGACCGCTGCCCGTGGAAGCCTTCCGCGGCCTACTGTTGAGGTGTGCGCCTGCCGTGCCCGGCTGCGGTTGGCGCATCCCCTGCTCCGCACGAGCCGGGGGAAGGGTTTTCGGACGCGGCACCGTTGGCCGTTGTCGCCGGCAACGGACCGCGTGGCGTGGGCACCGCCGGCAGTGAGAGGGACGGGAATGGAACCGACCGAGAGCGCCGCTCCCGACTCACGGCTGCGCCTGCGCAGGATGACCGGCGCGTGGCTGGCCGGCCTGCGGACGGGACGGCCTTCGGAGCACCCCGCCCCGAGCGGGCTCGGCGCCGCACCGCTCGCCGCTCCCGCCGCCCTCGGCCACCTCACCGCCGAGCACGGCACCGGTCCGCACGGCCACGATCCCGAACGCCCCATGTCCTGGCCCGCGCTGCCGTCCGCGGTCGTGGCCACCGCCGCGATCGTCCTGGGCGCCGGTTTCTACCGGGCGTTCAGCGGCCACCACGCGCTCTTCCCGTGCGGCGCCGTCGGCTGGTCGCTGGCCCTGCTGACCGGCGTCATCGTCGGCCACCTGGTCGCCCTCGGCCGGGCCCGCTGGTGGGGAGGCACCGGCTCCGGCGCGGCCCTCACCCTCGCGGTCCTGCTGCTCTACGGCTGGGTCCCCGCCGGCATGGTCAGCCTGACCGTCGTCGTCCTGGTCGGCACGGCCCGGCGCAACCGCTGGCGCCAGGGTGTGCTGCACGGCGCGGTCGACATCCTCGGCATCGGCGCCGGAGCCCTGGTCCTCGCCTCGTTCGGGCGGTTCCCCAGCGTCGAGACGCCCTGGGACCCGGGGACCTGGACGTTGTACGCCGTACCCCAGGTGGTGCTGGTCGCCGGCGCCTACCTCGCCGTCACCCGCGCCCTGCTCTGGTACCTGAACGCCCCGCGCGGCGGCGGCCTGCCCACCGTCGCCCGTACGGCCCTGGTGAGACAGGGACTCGTCGCCGTGGCCCTGCTCGGCATCGCGCCGCTGATCTGGGTCGTCGCGGTGGCCCAGCCGATGCTGCTGCCGCTGTTCTCGATCCCGCTGATAGCCCTCGACTCCACCCTGTGGATAGCCCGCGCGCGGGCCGAGGAGCAACTGCGCGACCCGCTCACCGGGCTGCCCAACCGTCAGTGGCTGCTGGAGCGCACCTGGACGGCGCTGGACGACGCCGAGCGCATCGGCGCACGCTCCGCCCTCATGCTGATCGACCTGGACCGGTTCCGTTCGGTGAACGACACGCTGGGGCACCTCGCCGGCGACCGGCTGCTCCTCCAGATAGCCGACAGACTGCGGCTCGCACTGCCGCGCGGGGCGGAGGCCGCGCGGCTCGGCGGTGACGAGTTCGCCGTCTTACTGCCGGTCGCGGACTCCACCACGTCGGCCACGCGGGTCGCCCGCGGTCTGGTCGCCGCCCTCGGCTCGCCGCTCGACCTCGACGGACTCACCCTCGTCCTGGAGGCCAGCGCCGGGCTCGCCGTCTTCCCCGACCACGCGCTCGACGCGGAGGGCCTGCTGCGCCGCGCGGACATCGCGATGTACCAGGCGAAGCGGGACCGTACGGGCGTGGAGGTGTACGAGTCCAAGCGGGACTCCAACACCCCCGACCGGCTGGGCCTGCTGGGCGATCTGCGCCGGGCCCTGGACACCGGTGACGTCGAACTGCACTACCAGCCCAAGGTCCGCTTCGACGGGCAGGTGGCCGGACTGGAGGCACTGGTCCGCTGGGTGCATCCCGAGCGCGGGAAGGTACCGCCGGACGAGTTCATCGCCATCGCCGAGTCGTCCGGGCTGATGCCCCACCTCACCGAGTACGTCCTGGAGACGGCGCTCGGGCAGGTCGCGCGCTGGCGGGCCCAGGGCCTGTACGTTCCGGTCGCGGTGAACGTGTCGCCGCGCGACGTCCACACGCCGGGCTTCGCCGGAGCCGTCGCCGCGCGACTCGCCCGGCACGGAGTCCCCCCGGGAGCGCTCCAACTGGAGATAACGGAGCACGTGCTCCTGGAGGATCCGCAGCGGGCCGCCGACACCCTGGCGGCCCTCACCGGGCACGGCGTGAAGATGTCGCTGGACGACTTCGGTACCGGTTACTCCTCCCTGGTCCACCTGCGCCGGCTCCCGGTCAGCGAGCTGAAGATCGACCGCTCGTTCGTCGCACGGCTCGCCGTGGACACCGAGGACGCCGAGATCGTGCGCTGCACCGTCGACCTCGCGCATTCACTGGGTCTCCTCGTCGTGGCGGAGGGCGTCGAGGACGACGAGACGTGGGAGCGGCTGCGGGACCTCGGCTGCGACGCCGTGCAGGGCTGGCTGGTCGCCGCGGCGATGCCTCCGGAGGAGGCCACGGCGTGGCTGCTGGCCCGCGGTTCCCGCGGCTGGCAGCGGCCCCGCGCCGCGTTGCCCGCGGCGGAGTAGTCCCCCTTTCCGGGGGTGCCGTTCCGGCCTCCGGCCGGAGCGCGGGCGTGCCGCGGCAAACCCGGGCGCGGGCATCGGCCCGAGCCCCATAGGATTGGGCCAAAACACACCGCACTCACCCCAGAGGATCGCTGCATGCCTGGCATCACGCGCGAGGAGGTCGCCCACCTCGCACGGCTGGCGCGTCTGGAGCTGAAGGGCGAAGAGCTCGACCACTTCGCAGGCCAGCTCGACGACATCATCGGCGCGGTCGCCCGCGTCAGCGAGGTCGCCGACCAAGACGTACCGCCGACCTCTCATCCGCTGCCGCTGACGAACGTCATGCGCGCGGACGAGGTCCGTCCGTCGCTCACCCCCGAGCAGGCGCTCTCCGGCGCCCCGGCCCAGGAGCAGCGGCGTTTCAAGGTGCCGCAGATCCTGGGGGAGGACTAATCACCATGACGGACACCAACGTCAACATCATCAAGCTCACCGCGGCCGAGATCGCCGGGAAGATCGCGGCCGGCGAGCTCACCGCCGTCGAGGTCACCGAGGCCCACCTCGCCCGGATCGAGGCCGTCGACGAGAAGGTGCACGCCTTCCTGCACGTCGACCGCGAGGGCGCCCTCGCCCAGGCCCGTGCCGTGGACGCCAAGCGCGCGGCCGGCGAGAAGCTCGGCCCGCTCGCCGGTGTGCCGCTCGCGCTCAAGGACATCTTCACCACCGAGGGGATCCCGACCACCGTCGGCTCCAAGATCCTCGAAGGCTGGATCCCGCCGTACGACGCGACCCTCACCAAGAAGCTGAAGGCCGCCGACGTCGTCATCCTCGGCAAGACCAACATGGACGAGTTCGCCATGGGGTCCTCCACCGAGAACAGCGCGTACGGGCCGACCGGCAACCCCTGGGACCTCACCCGGATCCCCGGCGGCTCCGGCGGCGGCTCCTCCGCGGCCCTCGCCTCCTACCAGGCGCCCCTCGCGATCGGCACCGACACCGGCGGCTCCATCCGCCAGCCGGCCGCCGTCACCGGCACGGTCGGCGTCAAGCCGACGTACGGCGCGGTCTCCCGCTTCGGCATGGTGGCGTTCTCCAGCTCCCTCGACCAGGGCGGCCCCTGCGCCCGTACGGTCCTGGACGCGGCCCTGCTCCACGAGGTCATCGCCGGGCACGACCCGCTCGACTCGACCTCCATCGACGCCCCGGTCCCGCCGGTCGTCGAGGCCGCCCGCAACGGCAGCGTGACGGGCATGCGCGTCGGTGTCGTCAAGCAGTTCCGCGGCGAGGGCTACCAGGCCGGTGTCGTGCAGCGCTTCGACGAGGCCGTCGCGATGCTCAAGGAGCTGGGCGCCGAGATCGTCGAGCTGGACTGCCCGTCCTTCGACCTGGCGCTCTCCGCGTACTACCTGATCGCCCCGTCCGAGTGTTCGAGCAACCTCGCCCGCTTCGACGGCCTGCGCTACGGCGCGCGCGTCGGCGACGACGGCACGCACTCCGCCGAGGAGGTCACCGCCCTCACCCGTGAGGCCGGCTTCGGCCCCGAGGTCAAGCGCCGCATCATGCTCGGCACGTACGCGCTCAGCTCCGGCTACTACGACGCGTACTACGGCAGCGCCCAGAAGGTCCGTACGCTCATCACGCGCGACTTCGAGAAGGCGTTCGAGCAGGTCGACGTGATCGTCTCCCCGACCACGCCCACCACCGCCTTCCCGATCGGCGAGCGCGCCGACGACCCGATGGCGATGTACCTCGCGGACCTGTGCACCATCCCGACCAACCTGGCCGGCAACTCCGCCATGTCGCTGCCCTGCGGTCTCGCGCCCGAGGACAACCTCCCGGTCGGTCTGCAGATCATCGCCCCGGCGCTGAAGGACGACCGCCTTTACAAGGTCGGCGCCGCCGTCGAGGCCGCCTTCGTGGAAAAGTGGGGGCACCCGCTGCTTGAGGAGGCTCCGTCGCTGTGAGCAAGGCAATGTCCAAGGCCAAGGGTTTCAAGAAGTCCAAGTCCGGCACGTATCTGTCCATCGCCGGCACGGCGTTCGGTGCCTTCGGTGTCGCGAAGCAGGTCAAGAAGGCCCGCAACGAACACGACACGCTGCGCCTCATCGACGCGGCCGTGTCCGCCGCCGCCATCGTCACCGGCCTCGCCATCCTCTACCGGGAGCTCAAGCGCCTGGGCGACGACGACGTCCTGCTCGGCTGAGAGGGAAGTTTTCACCGTGACCACCACGACCGACCTGGTGTCGTACGAGGACGCACTCGCTACGTACGACCCCGTCATGGGCCTCGAAGTCCATGTCGAACTCGGCACCAAGACGAAGATGTTCTGCGGCTGTTCGACCGAGCTGGGCGCGGAGCCCAACTCGCAGACCTGCCCGACCTGCCTCGGCATGCCCGGCGCCCTTCCGGTCGTCAACGCGACCGGTGTCGAGTCCGCCATCAAGATCGGCCTCGCGCTGCACTGCGAGATCGCCGAGTGGTGCCGCTTCGCCCGGAAGAACTACTTCTATCCGGACATGCCGAAGAACTTCCAGACCTCCCAGTACGACGAGCCGATCGCCTTCAACGGCTATCTGGACGTCCAGCTGGAGGACGGCGAGATCTTCCGCGTGCAGATCGAGCGCGCCCACATGGAGGAGGACACCGGCAAGTCGCTGCACGTCGGCGGCGCCACCGGCCGTATCCACGGCGCGTCCCACTCGCTGCTCGACTACAACCGGGCAGGCATCCCGCTCATCGAGATCGTCACCAAGCCGATCGAGGGCGCGGGCGAGCGGGCCCCCGAGGTCGCCAAGGCGTACGTCGCCGAGCTGCGCGAGCTCATCAAGGCGCTCGGTGTCTCCGAGGCCCGTATGGAGCAGGGCCAGATGCGCTGCGACGTGAACCTGTCGCTGCGCCCGCACGGCCGCGAGAAGTTCGGCACGCGCTCCGAGACGAAGAACGTCAACTCCCTGCGTTCCGTCGAGCGTGCCGCCCGCTTCGAGATCCAGCGCCACGCCGCGGTGCTGAACTCCGGCGGCACGATCATCCAGGAGACCCGCCACTTCCACGAGGACACCGGGTCCACGACCTCGGGCCGCGTGAAGGAGGAGGCCGAGGACTACCGGTACTTCCCGGAGCCCGACCTCGTCCCCGTCGCCCCGTCCCGTGACTGGGTCGAGGAGCTGCGCGCCGGACTGCCCGAGCAGCCGCTGGCCCGCCGCAACCGGCTGCGCGAGGAGTGGGGCGTGAACGCCCACGACATGCAGTCGATGCTCAACGCCGGCGCGATCGACTCGATCGTCGCGACGATCGAGGCCGGTGCCGACTCCGCCTCCGCCCGCAAGTGGTGGATGGGCGAGCTGGCGCGCAGCGCCAACGAGTCGGGCAAGGCGCTTGAGGACCTGCCGATCACCCCGGCGCAGGTCGCCCGGGTGGCCGAGCTGGTCACCTCCGGTGATCTGAACGACAAGCTCGCCCGTCAGGTCATCGAAGGCGTCCTCGCCGGCGAGGGCACCCCGGACGAGGTCGTCGACAAGCGCGGCCTGAAGGTCGTCTCGGACGAGGGCGCGCTGACCGCCGCCGTCGACGAGGCCATCGCCGGGAACCCGGGCATCGCCGACAAGATCCGCGGCGGCAAGCTGCAGGCCGTCGGCGCGCTCGTCGGCGCGGTCATGAAGGCCACCCGCGGGCAGGCCGACGCGGCGCGCGTCAAGGAGCTCATCCTGGAGAAGCTGGGCGTCAGCGAAGGCTGAGATCCGGGTTTTCCCACATCCCAGGGGGTGCGTCGAGACCGGCGCACCCCCTGGGGTCTGTGTCGGCGTGCTCAGGTCAACGCGCTACGCTCCCGCGCCATGAGTGGAAGCACCGACTCCGAGACGCACGCCCGTACGACGCTCGACCGCGAGACGCGTGACCACGGGGATCAGCCCCGTGATGATCAGGGCCAAGAGACGCGTGACCCCGGGGACCGGGCCCGTGAGGGTCAGGACCGCGAGGATCTGGACCGCGACGCGCGCGACCCCGAGGACAAGGGCGACAAAGACCAGGACGACGACGGTCCGTACCCGGAGGCGCGTCGGGCCCGTTGGACGGCCGTCGGGACGGGGGCGCTGCTGACCGTCGCCGGGCTCGCCGCGTCGGCCATGCGATCCACCGGTTCCGAGGCCGCCCTCATACCCCTTTCCTATGCCTCGGGGGCCGCCCTCTGCGCAGGGGCGTCGGTACTGGGGGCCAGGGGCCGCACACGGCGGGCGCTGTGGCTGATGATCGTCGGCGTGATGGTCATGGCTGTGGGTGACCAGTTCGACTGAGGGGCGACGGGTGGGGTGACAGAGCCCACGGGAATGTCCTGTGACGTAGGCGCAGTCCTGTGAGTAAGCCCACGAACGCGACAAAGGATCATTTCAGGCTGTAAGAGTGATGACGCATTAGTCATGCGTTCTTTGCGGGCAGTTCCCGATAAAGATCCACAAATCCCCCAGGGAGCTCGTTCGTGGCAGCCCTCGCACGGTGGTGTGTCCAGCATCGTCTCGTCGCCGTTCTGCTCTGGCTCGCGGCCTTCGGCGGTGTGACTGCCGCCGCCGCCGTGACGGGCTCCGCCTACTCGAACGACTACGAGGCCCCCGGCACCGAATCGGGCCACGCCACACAGCTCCTGAACAAGGGATTCCCGGGCCTCGGCGGTGACAGCGACACGGTCGTCTGGCACACCGACTCCGGCACCGTGCGTTCCGCCGGCGTCGAACAGTCGATGACCCGAGCGCTGGACAAGATCGAGAAACTCCCCGGAGTGGCCTCCGTCGGCAGCCCGTACACGCACCAGGGACCGGGCCGGAGCGACTCGGCCGGCCGGATCAGCGCGGACGGCCGGACGGCGTACGCGACCGTCACCTTCGCCGACCGGGCCGAGAACCTGGACAAGGGCGAGGTCCAGGCCGTCGTGAGCACCGCCAAGGCCGCCGAGTCCAAGGGGCTCGACGTGGAGCTGGGCGGCACCGCGATCGCCCTCACCAAACCGTCCGGCGGGCACCTGGCCGAGATCGTCGGCGTGGCCGTCGCCGCCGTGGTCCTCTTCCTCGCCTTCGGCTCGCTCGCCGCCTCGATGCTGCCCATCGCCACCGCCCTGGTGGGCGTCGGCACGGCGTACTTCGGCATCGTGCTCCTCGGGCACGCCATGACCGTCGCCGACTTCGCCCCCATGCTCGGCATGCTCGTGGGCCTCGGCGTCGGGATCGACTACGCGCTGTTCATCGTGACCAGACACCGGCGAGGCCTCAAACGCGGCCTGACGGTGGCCGAGGCGGCCCAGAACGCCGTCGCCACCACCGGACGCGCGGTCGTCTTCGCCGGCGCCACCGTCTGCATCGCCCTGCTCGGCATGCTCATCCTGCGGCTCGGCTTCCTCAACGGCGTCGCGATCGCCGCCTCCCTGACCGTCGTCCTCACCGTCGCGGCCTCCGTGACCCTGCTGCCCGCGCTGCTCTCCTTCATCGGCCCGCGGGCGCTCAGCCGCCGCGAGCGACGGCGACTGGAGGAGCACGGGCCCGAGCCGGAGATGGCCACCGGGTTCGCCGCCCGCTGGTCCGCCTTCGTGGAACGCCACCCCAAGCTGCTCGGTGCCGTGGCCGTCGTCGTGATGGCCCTGCTCGCCCTGCCCACGTTCTCGCTCCACCTGGGCACCTCCGACCAGGGCAACGACCCGAGGACGGCGACCACCCGGCAGGCGTACGACCTCATCGGGCACGGCTTCGGCCCCGGCGTGAACGGCCCCCTGACCCTCGTCACCAAGGTCGGCGGCGCCGAGGACAGGCTCGCCCTGGACAACCTGGACGCCACGCTGCGCGCCACCGAGGGTGTCGCCTCGGCGACCCCGGTGACGTACAACGGCACCGGCGACACCGCCTTCCTCACCGTCGTCCCGGCCTCCGCGCCGCAGTCCCAGAAGACCAGCGACCTCGTCGACCGGCTGCGCGACGACGTCCTGCCGCGCGCCGAGTCGGGCACCACCCTCGATGTCCAGGTCGGCGGTGTGACGGCGAGCTACGACGACTTCGCGGACGTCATCGTCGGCAAGCTCCCGCTCTTCGTCGGCGTCGTGATCAGCCTCGGCTGTGTCCTGCTGCTGCTCGCGTTCCGTTCGATCGGCATCCCCCTCAAGGCCGCGGTGATGAACATCGCCGCCGTCGCCTCCTCCTTCGGCGTCGTCGTCGCGATCTTCCAGTGGGGCTGGGGGAGCGAACTGCTCGGCCTCGGCGCCGCCGGTCCCATCGAGCCGTTCCTGCCGGTGATCATGGTGTCGGTGCTCTTCGGGCTCTCCATGGACTACCAGGTCTTCCTGGTCAGCCGGATGTACGAGGAGTGGCTGGAGACCGGGGACAACCGGCGCGCCGTCCGGGTCGGCCTCGCCGAGACCAGCCGGGTGATCAACTCCGCCGCCGTCATCATGATCTCGGTCTTCCTCGCCTTCGTGCTCAGCGGCGACCGCGTCATCGCGATGTTCGGCATCGCCCTGGCCGCCGCCGTCGCCCTGGACGCCTTCATCCTGCGGACGCTCCTCGTGCCCGCCCTCATGCACCTGCTCGGCGACGCCAACTGGTGGCTGCCCCGCCGCCTCGACCGGTGGCTGCCGCGCATCAGCATCGAGCCTCCGGAGTGCCGTGCCGCGCATGAGAGGCTGGCCGAGGCGACGGACGCCGAGGCGGCGGACGTACTGGGCCGCGCGGCGGCGGACGCCGCGGTGACGGACGTACTGACGAAGGAGCGGTCGCGGGATGTACGCGATATCCCTGGGTGACGACGGCGCGGAACTGCGGCCCCTGGAGCCCTGGCATGCCGAGGAGTTCCTCGCCCACCTGGACCGGGGGCGCGAGTTCATCGGCCGGTTCATCCCCTTCGGGTCCGAGTCCACGGACGTACCGTCCGCGCGGGCGGAGCTCCAGAAGTGGGCCGACCTGCGCGCCGCCGGCACCCGCTCCCTGCACGGGCTGTGGCTGGACGGGAAGCTCGTGGGTGGGGTGCTCTTCCTGAACTTCGACGCCGACGGCGGCACCTGCGAGGTCGGCTGCTGGCTGGAACCCGCCGCCTCCGGGCGGGGTCTGGTCACCCGCGCGATGCGGATCCTCATCGACTGGGCGGTCGAGGAGCGGGGAATCCACCGGGTCGAGTGGGTCGCCGCGGCGGGCAACGTCCCGAGCCTGAACGTGGCCCGGCGGCTCGGCATGAGCCGGGACGGCGTCCTGCGGGAGAAGCGCGCCCATCGCGGTGTCCGGCACGACCTGGAGGTGTGGTCCCTCCTGGCGCCCGAGTGGCGTGCCGCACGAGAGAACGCCTCTCACAGGGATCATTAAGGAACTTCTCAGACAGCGTCCGTACGGTGCGCTTCATGGGAACCAAGACAGTTGACGAGACCGGGGCCGAGACCGGTACCGAGGCACAGCGCGACGAGCAGACCGTGGACGTCACCAAGTCCGACCAGGCCGCCGAGGCGGCCGCGGACGACGGGACCGCGGCCGAGGACGAGACCGCGGAGCAGGACGAGGCCGACGAGGCCGATGACGTCCTGGGGAACGGCGACGACTCCGCCGGTACGGCGCGGGACACCGGTGTCGGCCAGGGTGCCGCGGCCGTGGTCTCCGCCGGACTCGGCGTCGTGTCGCTGACCGGTAGCTGGGTCGCCACCGTGGCCGCCGCCCGCGAGACCCTGGTCGGCCAGCTCCGGACCTCGTCGACCGCCAGCGTCGCCACGCAGGTCAAGGAGGTCTACGGCGATGCCTGGGCGACCACCGCGCTCATCGGCGGCCTCTTCGCGCTGGCCGCGCTGATCGTCGGCGTCGTCGTGCTCGTCCGGCCCGCGTTCGGCGCCCCCGGCAAGCCGCAGGCCGCCTGGATCAAGTCCGTCGCCTGGGCGGGCGTCTCGCTCGGCGTCGTCGGGCTGGTGCTCGCGGTCGCCAAGTACTCCGACGTCCTCCTCGGACTGCCCTCCACCAGCTGACATCCCGACCACTCTGAGGGGCCTTAGGGCCGGCGCGAGCAATCGGCCGCCGCCCTAAGGCCCTTCGTGCGTCCAAGATGCGGAACTCTCCCGATGTGGCGCACCCCCCTGGGAGACGAGGGTTGAGGCATCGCGAACAAGCGAGACCGAAACCGACTCATCACCAGGGGTACGACATGTTCGAGTACGAACTCCAGCAGATCCGGTCCGCGGAACTGATCCGCGAGGCCCGGAGCTACCGGCTCGCCAAGGAGGCCCTGAGCGGCCGCCGGGCCGCCCGCCGCGCCGCGGCCCGCCGGACCGCACAGGGTGACGCGGAGGGGCGGTCCCCCGGCGACCGTCCCCGCCGGCACCGTTTCGCCCGCGCCGCGTGAGCGCCGGGGCACCCGTGGACGGCCGCACGCCGTCCGGCCGTCCGGGGGGTGCGCGGGACGGCGGCCGTACAGGGGTCGGCCGCCTCCCGCCGGGCGGCGGCGGGCCGGCCGGCGGGGCACTGATCGCCCTGCGGATAACCGGTGCCGCCGCGCCGGATGCCTGTGCCATGCTCGGGCCCGTGGAGACCAGGTCCGTCAGCCCGGTGTTCGTCGGACGCGCCGACGAACTGGGTGTGTTGAACGACGCGCTCTCCCGCGCCGCCGCGGGAGAGCCGCAGGCGTTGCTGCTCGGCGGCGAGGCGGGTGTCGGCAAGACCCGTCTCCTGGAGGAGTTCGGCGCCGCCGCCGCCCGCGAGGGCGCCGTCGTGGCCGGTGGCGGCTGCGTCGAGATCGGCGCCGACGGCCTCCCCTTCGCCCCGTTCTCCAGCGCCCTGCGGGCCCTGCGCCGCGCCCTGCCCGACGAGCTCGCCGCCGCGGCCGCCGGACAGGAGGACGAACTCGCCCGGCTGCTCCCCGAGCTCGCCCGGGCGACCCGCGGACGGCAGTACGAGGAGGACGGCACGGCCCGCCTCTTCGAGCTCACCGCCCGCCTCCTGGAACGCGTCGCCGCGGACCGCACGGTCGTTCTCGTCCTCGAAGACCTGCACTGGGCCGACGCCTCCACCCGCCATCTGCTCGCCTACCTCTTCCGCACGCTGCGCAACGGCCGCCTCGTCGTGATCGCCACCTACCGCGCCGACGACATCCACCGCCGCCACCCGCTGCGCCCCCTGCTCGCCGAACTCGACCGGCTCCGCACGGTCCGCCGCATCGAACTGGGCCGCTTCAGCCGCGCCGAGGCCGGCCGCCAGATCGCCGGAATCCTGGCCCGCGAACCCGACCCCGCCCAGATCGACGAGATCTTCGCCCGTTCCGACGGCAACGCGTTCTTCGTCGAGGAACTCACCGTCGCCGCCCACGAGGGCTGCCGTACGCGGCTCACGGACTCCCTGCGCGATCTGCTCCTCGTCCGGGTCGAAGGACTGCCGGAGAGCTCCCAGCGGATCGCCCGGATCGTCGCCGAGGGCGGCTGCGTCGTCGAGTACCCCCTGCTGGCCGCCGTGGCACGGCTCGCCGAGGACGACCTCATCGAGGCCCTGCGCGCCTGCGTCGGCGCCAACATCCTGATCGCCTCGCCCGGCGGCGACGGCTACCGCTTCCGCCACTCCCTCGTGCGCGAGGCCGTCAGCGACGACCTGCTGCCCGGCGAACGCTCCCGCTTCAACCGCCGCTACGCCGAAGCCCTGGAGGCCGACCCGGCACTCGTACCGGCCGACGAGCGCGTCACCCGCCTGGCCAGCTACTGGTACCAGGCCCATGACGCCGCCAAGGCCCTGCCCGCCGTCCTCGACGCCTCCGTGGAGGCCCGCCGAAGGCACGCCCATTCCGAGCAACTGCGGCTCCTGGAGCGGGCGATGGAGCTGTGGGAGGTGGCCCCCGACGCCGTACGGGCCGAACTGCGCCCCATCGACTACGTGGAGGCCTACCCTCCCTGCGGCTGCGACCCCGCGACCACACCCCTGCGCTACCTCGACCTGATGGCCGAGGCCGCGGTCGCCGGCCGGCTGTGCGGTGAGCGCGAGCGTGCCCTGAAGACGACCAAGCGGGCGCTGCACCTCCTGGAGGGCGAGGGCGACCCGCTGCGCTCCGCGTGGTTCTGGATCCAGCGCTCCCGGCTCGTCCAGGCGCAGGTCCGCGGCGACGGCTGGAAGGAACTCGCCACCGCCCAGGACCTGGTGCGCGGTCTCCCGCCGTCCGAGGTGCACGCCGAGGTGCTGTCCATGGTCGCCGCCTGGTGCATGCTCCACGAACCGGGCCACGGCGCCCTCTCGGCGGCCGAACGGGCCGTGGAGTACGCGCACATGGTGGGCGCCCGGGACACGGAACTGAACGCCCGGCTCACCCTCGGCGGCCTGATGGTCGACGCGGGGGACGTCGAGGCGGGGCTCGCGGAGATGTACCGGGTCAGGGAACGGGCGAACCGGCAGGGCGCCGCCTATGTCGTGGGCCGTCTGCACATCAACCTGCCCTCCCATCTGGAATCGGTCGGCCGCTCCCGCGAGGCCGTCACGATCCTCCGCGAAGGCATCGAACTCGCCTGTAGGAACGGGCTGTTGGACACTCAGGCCTGGATCTGGGGGAACCTCTCCGAATCGCTGTTCGCGCTCGGCCGGTGGGACGAAGCCGCCGAGGCCGCGCGCAACGCCCTGGGCATCGGACTCAGCGGCAAGGCCTCCGGCGTGGGCGCGGCCCGCCTCGCGCCCGTCGCCCTCGCCCGCGGCGACCTCATCGAGGCGGGACGCCAACTGGCCTCCGCCCAAAGCCACTTCGGCACCCATGACCCGATGCCCCAGCACTCCCTGCCGCTGCTGTGCACGGCCATCGGCCTCGCGGCGGGCGAGGGCCGGCTCCTCGACGCGCGTGCCGCCCTGGAGCAGGCCCTGGACGCGGGCTTCCCGCCCGGCACCCAGCGCTACGCCTGGCCGCTGCTGCTGACCGCCGCCACCGCGGAGGCCGACGCCCGCGGCCTGCCCGTCGCCGAGCCCGGCCGCGGCCCGACCCTGGAACGCATCGCCGAGGCCGCGAAGACCCTGGCCACCGGAGCGCCCGTCTGGCACACGTACGCCGACTGGGTCCGCGCCGAACTCCACCGGGCCGACGGCGCGAGCACCCCGGAGCAGTGGTTCGAGCTCGTCGAGGCACTCGAACCACTGGAGCGCCCCTACGACCTCGCCCGGGTCCGCCTCCGCCTCGCCGAGGCCCTGCTGCTCACGGGCGCGGAGGACGACGAACGGGCCCGCGCCACGGAACTCCTGCGGCTGGCCCGCGCAGCCGCCGAGCACCTCGGCGCCCGCCCGCTCGCCGACGCCGTCGCCCTGCTCGCCCAGCGCGCCCGCCTCACCCTCGAACACGCCCCCGAGCGGTCCGGGGCCGCGCCCGTCGACCCGGCGGTCGCACTCGGCCTCACCAGCCGCGAGCGCGACGTCCTGCGCCTCGTCGCCGCCGGCCGCAGCAACCGGCGGATCGCCGAGGAACTCTTTATCTCCCCGAAGACGGCCAGCGTCCACGTCTCGAACATTCTGGCCAAGCTGGGCGTCTCAGGACGGGGGGAGGCCGCGGCACTGGCCCACCGGCTGCGGCTCTTCCCGCCGGAGGCCCCGGCCGCCCGAGCGGCGGGCTGAGGTCTACGCTGCGAGGGATCGGGCCGAGGGAGGCGCCGTGTTCAACATGTTCGAGGAGCTCTTCGCACCGGGACGCAAGCACACCGACGAGGAGCGCAAGCGGCTGGAGCTGACCCGCGTCGACCTGAACGACGGTGACCCGGGCCGCGGCCCGATAGACCTGACCTCGGGCAAGGTGGTCGTACGAGTACCGCGACAGGCGCGCGAGCCGGAGAGCGGGCCCGAGGAGCACGCCGAGCAACACCCGGAGCAACACCCCGAGCACCGGCCGGAGTTCCGACCGGAACCGGGGCTCGATCCCGTATCTCAGCAGGAGCAGGAGCAGGAGCAGGAGCAGGAGCAGGAGCAGGAGCAGGAGCAGGAGCAGGAGCAGGAGCAGGAGCAGGAGCAGGAGCAGGGGCGGGAGCAGGAGCAGGAGCAGGGGCGGGGGCCCGCATCCGGCCCGGAGTCCGGGCTTACCCCGTAGTCCTCCCGCCCTCCTACTTCACCTCCAGTTCCAGGATCCGGTCGTCTCCCTTCACGGGGGTGCCGCGGCCGTCGGTCTCGCTCGTGGTCAGCCAGAGCTTGTCGCCGCCCGCGGAGACGACCGTGCGGAGACGGCCGTACCTGCCCTTCAGGAAGGCCTCGGGCGCCGCGGACGCCTTGGTGCCGTTCAACGGGATGCGCCACAGGCGCTCGCCCTTGAGGGCCGCCATCCATATGGAACCCTCCGCGTAGGCGATCCCGCTCGGGGAGGCCTCGTCGGTGTGCCACTGGACGACCGGGTTCTGGTATTCGGGGTTGTCGCCGATCCCCTCCACCACCGGCCAGCCGTCGTTGTCGCCCGGCTTGATCTGGTTCAGCTCGTCCCAGGTGTCCTGGCCGAACTCCGAGGCCCACAGCCGCTGCCTGTCGTCCCAGGCGAGGCCCTGGACATTGCGGTGCCCGTACGAGTACACGGCCGAGTCGGGGAACGGATTGCCCGGCGCGGGCTCGCCCTCCGGCGTCATCCGCAGGATCTTGCCCCCGAGCGACTTCCTGTCCTGGGCCAGGCCCCGGTCACCCGTCTCGCCCGTGCCCGCGTACAGCATCCGGTCCGGACCGAACGCGATCCTGCCGCCGTTGTGGATCACCCCCTTGGGGATGCCCTTGAAGATCGTGTCCGGTGCGCCGAGCTGCTCGTCGGACGGCTTCTTCTCGTCGTACAGCATGCGCACGATGCGGTTGTCCGAGGCCGTGGTCAGGTAGGCGTAGATCATGTGGTCCGAGGCGTAGTCGGGGGAGAGGGCGATGCCCAGGAGGCCGCCCTCGCCGGCCGGGGCCACCCCGGGGACCTCGCCCAGGACGGTCTTCGCGCCGGTCTTCTCGTCGATCCGGGTGATCGTCCCCTTGTCCCGCGAGGACACCAGCAGACCGCCCCCGGGCAGCGGCGCCAGGCCCCAGGGAGTGTCGAGGCCCTCGGTGACGGTACGCAGGACCCTCACCGAGCCCTTCGCGGGCGGTGTCTCCTCGGGGGTGGCGCTCCGGGAGGGCGACGGGTGCGGTGTCGTACTCCCGACGCCGGGCAGCGTGCTCGGACCGGCCGAGCTCCCGCCGCCGCCCGAGGAACAGCCTGCGGTCACCAGAAGCGCGGCCGCGGCCAACACGACTGTCGCTGAACGAACTTGCACCATCAGTTTCCCTTCGACGCGGCGGTCCTACCGTTCATACACCGCTCGCGCTCCACGGGTTCCCGATCGCGTGACGGCGATCCGCGGTCCGGATCGCGGCGCCGCTCAGTCCCAGGATCCCAGCGCCCCCGGCAGCCCCGCCACCTCGGCGAGATCCTCCGCCGTCAGCCGCAGCCCGGCCGCCCCCGCGTTCTCGGCGACCCAGCGCTCCCGCTTGGCCCCCGGAACCGGGACCACGTGCGGACCCTGCGCCAGGACCCACGCCAGCGCCACCTGCGCGGGAGTGACGGGAGGGCCGCCACCCCCGTGACGCCGGGCGATCCGCCGCAGACCCACGACGATCGGCTGGTTCGCGGCCATCATCTCGGCGGTGAAGCGGGGATGGCGGGCCCGCAGGTCGTCGGGCTCGAAGCCCTCGCCGGGGGTCAGTGTGCCGGTGAGGAAGCCGTTGCCGAGCGGCATCGCGGCGAGGAACCCGACACCGCGCGCCGCGCACCACGGAAGCAGCGCGTCCAGTGCCTCCGTCGACCACACCGACAGCTCGGCCTGCACGGTGCTCACCGGGAAGACCTGCTGGACCCGCTCCAACTGCCGGATCGTTCCGTCGTGCAGCCGCGCCCCCGGTCGGCGGGCGGACCGGGCACCCACCGCGCACAGCCCGAGCGAGCGCACCTTTCCGGCCGAGACGAGCTCGGCCATCGCGCCCCAGGTCTCCTCGACCGGTATCTCCGGGTCCGCGCGATGCAGTTGATAGAGGTCGATCACGTCCGTCTGGAGCCGCCGCAGCGAGGCGTCGCACGCCCGTCTCACATAGCCGGGGCGGCCGTTGGCCACGAGGTGCTGGTCGCCCACCAGCAGGCCCACCTTCGTCGACACGAAGGCCTCGGAACGCCGCTCCCTGAGCACCCGCCCGACGAGCAGCTCATTGGTGAAGGGGCCGTACATGTCGGCCGTGTCGAGCAGTGTGGAACCCCGGTCGAGCGCAGCGTGCACCGCGCGCAGCGACTGCTCGCCACGCTGTTGCGATCCGGTGTAGGCCCAGCTCATCGGCATGCATCCGAGCCCGACCGCCCCCACATCGAGCGCCGCCGCCCCGATCGTTCTGCGCTCCACCTGGCCGTGATCCTCCCTCGGTTGGCCCCCCAACCTAACCTCTGCGCGCATGGGCGCCTGGCATAACCTCGTGACCATGACTTCCGATGTCTGGCTTCCCTTCCACGCCGACGAGATCGACGGACTTCCCGAGGGCCTCGACTACCGCTTCTGGGACGGCGGCCAGGACTTTCCCGCTGATCCGGCCGACTGCGTGTTCTATGTCGTGCCCTACATGAAACCGTCCGAGGTCTCGCGGCGGCCGATGTCCGAAATGACGTCGGTCCGGGCCGTGCAGACACTCTCCGCCGGCGTCGACCACGTACTGCCGAGCATCAAGTCCCTCCATCCCGGCGTGGTGTTGTGCAACGCCCGCGGAGTGCACGAGGCGAGCACGGCGGAGCTCACCCTCACCCTGATCCTCGCCTCGCTGCGCGGCATCCCCGACTTCGTGCGGGGCCAGGACGAGGAGGAGTGGCGCTCGGGGTTCCGGCCCTCGCTGGCCGACAAGTCGGTCCTCATCGTGGGGTACGGGTCGATCGGTTCGGCGATCGAGGACAGGCTCGCTCCGTTCGAGCTCGCGCGGATCGTGCGCGTCGCACGCTCCGCCCGTGCAACGGCGCGCGGTCCCGTGCGCCCCCTCGCGGACCTGCCCTCACTGCTGCCCGAGTCCGACATCGTCGTGCTGTCCACACCGCTCACGGACGCCACCCGCGGCCTGGTGAACGCCGGTTTCCTGTCCCGGATGAAGGACGGCGCGCTCCTCGTGAACATGGCCCGCGGCCCGGTCGTGGACACGAAGGCACTGCTCACCGAGCTGGAGAGCGGGCGCCTCACCGCGGCCCTCGATGTCACCGACCCCGAACCGCTGCCCCCGGGGCACCCGTTGTGGCACGCGCCCGGTGTGCTCATCAGCCCCCATGTCGGCGGTCCCACCTCGGCGTTCCGGCCGCGCGCCAAGCGGTTGCTGGCGGATCAGCTGACCCTGTTCGTGAACCGGGAGCCGCTGCGCAACGTGGTCCTTACCACCGGGACCTGAGCAACTCCCCGGCCGCTCACCGTCGGCTTCGGGCACCCTCCGCAGTCTCCCGAACGCGGGCAGTGTCGGCATAGTCCCTGGTCGTTACGGAGCGTAGAGGAACTATGTCCCTGAGTGACGAGACTGGTGTATCGTCCCGACAGGGGCTGCGCCGCGCACCGTTCGGCGCCGGGGATGGACATTGAGACTGCGAGGGGGGCGACGGGCGATGCACGGCCTATGGACCGACGATCCGACGCGGCGGGGCCGCCGCCGACGACCCTGGCGCGCGGCCACGCACAGACGCGGCCCCGCCGGCCATCACCACCGCAGGCACGGCGGCCGCCGGAGGCACGCGCACCCGGCAACCCGGGACCAGCGGGACCCCGGGGCACGGACCGGGTGGGCCCGGTGAGCTCCCCAGGAGCGCTGCTGACCCGTCGGACGATGTTCGACGGCGGGACGGGCCTGTTCTCGCAACTCGTGCTGGCCCTGGTGTGCGCGGGATACGCCGTCGGTTCCGCGCTCGACTGGGGCTCCACGAGCCTCGCGCTGGTCATGGGCGACTTCGGGCTGAGCGTCGCCGCGGGCACCGCGGCGGTCTCCTGCTTCCTCTACGCCCGCAGCCGGCGCAGCCGCTTTCGACCCGCGTGGCTGCTGTTCGCGCTCTCCTCGGCGATGGCCTCGCTGGGGAACCTGGTCTGGGGGTGGTACGAGGTGGTCCTCGACCGCCCCGTTCCCAGCCCGAGCTACGCCGACCTCTTCTTCCTCTGCTTCGCGCCACCCGCCATCGTCGGACTGCTGGTGCTCGCCAAGCGGCCCGTCACCAGGGCGGGCTGGGTGTGTCTCGCGCTGGACGCCTGGCTGATCGGCGGATCGCTGCTCACCCTGTCCTGGAGCCTGGCGCTCGCCCAGGCCGCCAAGTTCGACGGGCCCAGCGTCGCGCACACCGCGCTGTCGCTCGCGTATCCGCTGCTGGACATCGCGCTGGTCAGCATGGTTCTCGCGCTCCACTTCCGGCGCTCGTCGGTGAACCGGTCGGCGGTGAACACCGCGATCGGGGCGCTCGCCCTGACCGTGATGTGCGACGCCCTGTTCACCTCGCCCCTCCTGCACAACACCTACCACTCGGGTCAACTCCTCGACGCCGGCTGGTTCGCCGGCTCGCTGCTCCTCGCGTACGCCCCCTGGGTCGTCACCCGGCACGGGCACCCGGACGCCGACGAGTACGGCCCGGACGGCTACGGGGCGGACGACCACGACGCGGAAGAGTTCGGCGCGGACGGTCGCGGCCCGGACCGGCACGACCCGGACGGGCACACGCGCGTGGCCGGCGAGCGCATCCCGGGCCAGCGCCGGGAAGGCGAGCACGGGCCGCCGGGAAGCCGGGCGCCGCACGGATCGCCGGGGGCCGCCCCGCAGGATCCCGGGCCGAACGATCACCGGGGGCGGCACGGCGAGCACGGACAGTCGTACGAGCGACAGCAGGGCGGGCACCGGCACGCGGACCCCCAGGGCCCGGGGCAGGGCCGCTACCCGGCGACGCGTCCGATCACCGGATCGCTGGCCGCGCTGACGCCCTACCTGGCCGCCGCCGTCTGCACGCTGGGAATCCTCTACAACATCCTGAACGGCCGCCGGGTGGACCGCGTGGTGCTCGTCACCGCCGGACTCGTCGTCCTCGCCCTCGTGGTCCGCCAGGGCATCATGCTGCTCGACAACATCACCCTCACCCAGGAACTGGCCCAGAAGGAGAACCACTTCCGCTCCCTGGTGCAGGGTTCGAGCGATGTCATCATGATCGCCGCGCCGAACGGCATCCTGAGGTACGTCAGCCCGGCCGCCGCCGGGGTCTACGGCCGAGACGCCGAGGAACTCGTCGGCTCCGAACTCGCCTCGCTCATCCACCCCGAGGACCTCGGCTGCGTGGTCCACGAAGTGCGGCGCTTCCTCGCGGCCAGCCACGCCGAGGAGCCCACCACCCGTATCGAGTGCCGCTTCCGGTCCGGCGACGGCGGCTGGCTCAACGTGGAGTCCACCGTCAACCGGCACCACGGCGGCCTCATCTTCAACAGCCGTGACGTCACCGAACGCGTCCGTCTCCAGGCGCAGTTGCAGCACAACGCCGAACACGACCCGCTCACCGACCTGCCCAACCGCGCGCTGTTCACCCGGCGCGTCCAGCAGGCCCTGTCCGGGCGCCGCTCCTCCGACCGGGGCACCGCCGTCCTCTTCATCGACCTCGACGGCTTCAAGGCCGTCAACGACACGATCGGGCACCAGGCCGGCGACGAGCTGCTCGTCCAGGCCGCCCGCAGACTCCAGGACTCCGTCCGGCACGGCGACACCGCCGCCCGGCTCGGCGGGGACGAGTTCGCGGCCCTCATCGTCGGCGACGGCGGCCGCGACCGCACCGCCCGTGAGCAGCAGATAATGGAACTCGCCGACCGTCTGCGGATCAGGCTCTCCCAGCCCTACTGTATCGACGGCAACGATGTCCGGGTCGCCGCGTCCATCGGCGTCGGCTTCGCCGAACCGGGCCTGGGCGCGGGCGAGTTGCTGCGCAACGCCGACCTGGCCATGTACCGCGCCAAGGCGGCCGGGAAGGGCCGCGTCGAGCTGTACGCGCCGCAGATGCAGCAGGACGTGGTCCGCAAGGCGGAGCTGGCGACCCGGCTGCGTTCCGCGCTCCAGGACGGCGAGTTCGCCCTGCTGCACCAGCCCGTGGTGTCGCTGGAGACCGGCCGGATCGCCTCGGTCACCGCGCAGGCGCGCTGGCGCTCCTCCCAGGGGGTGCTCTTCACGCCCGCCGAGTTCCTGCGCGTCGCCGAGGACGGCGAACGGACCGCCGAACTGGGCCGCTGGATGCTCGACGAGGCCGTCGAGCAGGCCGCCCAGCGCACCGCCGCGGGCGTCGCGGTACCGGTCGCGGTCCGGATGACCGCCCGGCGCCTGCTGGACCGCTCGATGCCGCTGGGCTCCGTGGAGTCCCTGCTCACCCGGCACGGGCTCGCCTCCGGCGGCCTGGTCATCGAGCTGTCCGACACCGATCCGCGGGTCTCCCTGGACGAGCTGGAGCGCCGGCTGAACGCGCTCAGGCGGCTGGGGGTGCGGATCGCCCTGGACGGCTTCGGCAGCGGCTACGCGGCGATCACGGCACTCAGGCGGCTCCCCGTCGACGTACTGCGCCTCGACAGGAGCCTGGTCGAAGGAGTCGTCGAGTCCGCCCGGCTGCACAAGATCACCAGCGGGCTGCTGCGGATCGCGGGCGATCTGGGACTGCAGTCCGTGGCCGACGGGGTGGATCTTCCGGAGCAGGTCGTCGCCCTGCGCGCGATGGGCTGCACCCATGGGCAGGGGATGGCGTTCTCCGGCCCCCTGGACGAGTACCGGCTGCGCAGAGCGCTCTCTTCCGGCCACTATCCGGTGCCCAACGGACCCGCCGAGCCGGTGTTCGCGGGTGGCGGCGGCGCGGGGGTGTATACGAGTGGTGTGCCCGTAGTTCTCGGGGGCGGAACAGCCCTCCGTTCACATAATGAGACTCCCGTCCCACCTACTTGACAGTCGGTGCGTGCCGGGGGGAGGGTCAATGCCATGCGCACCCGAATTCTCGTACTTGGAAAGCGCGTCGGCTGAAGCTGGGTGGTCACCGGAGGACTCCGGAACACCCAGCGACCGCACCCGGCGCGCTCCCCTCGCTTGCCTCACGGCACGAGGGGTTTTTTGTTGCACAGGCACCAGTCGTACATCGCACAAAAGTCGCAAAAACCCTCAGCATCGAGAAGAGAATGCCGATGACCGAGCAGGCCACCGGGGCCCACCATCCGCAGCCGCGGCCCCGTTCCGGAGGACAGCAGTCCGCCCTTGAGCACGTCACGGGCGCGAAGTCCCTCATCCGCTCGCTCGAGGAGGTCGGGGCCGAGATCGTATTCGGCATTCCCGGCGGGACGATCCTTCCGGCGTACGACCCGATGATGGACTCGAGCAGGCTGCGCCACGTGCTCGTCCGTCATGAGCAGGGTGCGGGTCACGCGGCCACCGGCTACGCGCAGGCCACCGGCAAGGTCGGTGTCTGCATGGCCACGTCGGGCCCGGGTGCGACAAACCTCGTGACGCCGATCGCGGACGCCATGATGGACTCCGTGCCGCTGGTCGCCATCACCGGCCAGGTCGTCACCAAGGCGATCGGCACGGACGCCTTCCAGGAGGCGGACATCGTCGGTATCACGATGCCGATCACCAAGCACAGCTTCCTGGTCACCAAGCCCGAGGACATCCCGAAGGCGATCGCCGAGGCGTTCCACATCGCCTCGACCGGCCGCCCGGGTCCGGTCCTCGTCGACATCCCGAAGGACGTGCTGCAGGCCCAGACGACGTTCTCGTGGCCGCCGCAGAGCGACCTGCCGGGATACCGCCCGGTGACCAAGCCGCACGCCAAGCAGATCCGCGAGGCCGCCAAGCTGCTCGGCCAGGCCAAGCGACCCGTGCTGTACGTCGGCGGCGGCGTCCTCAAGGCGAACGCCACCGCCGAGCTGAAGATCCTCGCCGAACTCACCGGCGCGCCCGTCACCACCACCCTGATGGCGCTCGGCGCGTTCCCCGACAGCCACCCGCTGCACGTGGGAATGCCGGGCATGCACGGATCGGTCACCGCCGTCACCGCGCTGCAGAAGGCCGACCTGATCGTCGCCCTCGGAGCCCGCTTCGACGACCGGGTCACCGGCAAGCTGGACAGCTTCGCCCCCTTCGCGAAGATCGTCCACGCCGACATCGACCCGGCCGAGATCGGCAAGAACCGCGCCGCCGACGTGCCGATCGTCGGCGACGCCCGCGAGGTCATCGCCGACCTCGTCCAGGCGGTCCAGAAGGAGCACGCCGAGGGCATCACCGGCGACTACACCGCCTGGTGGAACGACCTCAACCGCTGGCGCGAGACCTACCCGCTCGGCTACGAGCAGCCCGACAACGGCTCGCTCTCGCCCCAGCAGGTCATCGAACGCATCGGACAGCTCGCCCCCGAGGGCACGATCTTCGCGGCGGGCGTCGGACAGCACCAGATGTGGGCCGCGCACTACATCCAGTACGAGCAGCCCTCGACCTGGCTGAACTCCGGCGGCGCCGGAACGATGGGCTACGCGGTCCCGGCCGCGATGGGCGCGAAGGCCGGACAGCCGGACCGCACGGTCTGGGCGGTCGACGGCGACGGCTGCTTCCAGATGACCAACCAGGAACTCACCACCTGCGCCCTGAACAACATCCCGATCAAGGTCGCCATCATCAACAACGGCGCCCTCGGGATGGTCCGCCAGTGGCAGACCCTCTTCTACAACCAGCGCTACTCCAACACCGTGCTGCACAGCGGCCCGGACGCGGACGGCAAGCAGCCGAGCGCCGGCACCCGCGTCCCCGACTTCGTGAAGCTGTCGGAGGCGATGGGCTGCCACGCCATCCGCTGCGAGTCCCCGGACGACCTCGACAAGGTGATCGAGGAGGCGAACTCGATCAACGACCGCCCGGTCGTGGTCGACTTCATCGTCCACGAGGACGCGATGGTGTGGCCGATGGTCGCCGCCGGCACCTCCAACGACGAGGTCATGTTCGCCCGGGACGTCCGCCCCGACTTCGGCGACAACGAAGACGACTGAGAGAGAGCCGAGTCAGACCCATGAGCAAGCACACCCTCTCCGTCCTCGTCGAGAACAAGCCCGGTGTCCTCGCCCGGATCACCGCCCTGTTCTCCCGGCGCGGCTTCAACATCGACTCGCTCGCGGTCGGTGTCACCGAGCACCCCGAGATCTCCCGCATCACCATCGTGGTGAACGTGATCGAGGCACTTCCGCTCGAACAGGTCACCAAGCAGCTCAACAAGCTCGTCAACGTCCTGAAGATCGTGGAGCTGGAGCCCGGTTCCGCCGTTCAGCGGGAACTCGTTCTGGTGAAGGTGCGCGCCGACAACGAGACGCGCTCCCAGATCGTCGAGATCGTTCAGCTGTTCCGTGCCAAGACCGTCGACGTCTCCCCGGAGGCCGTCACGATCGAGGCCACGGGCGGCGCCGACAAGCTGGAGGCCATGCTCAAGATGCTGGAGCCGTTCGGCATCAAGGAGCTGGTCCAGTCCGGCACGATCGCGATCGGACGCGGGGCGCGTTCGATCACCGACCGGTCACTGCGCGCACTGGACCGGTCGGCCTAAGTCAGGAAAACACCGGCATACGGGTGGGCCGCTCACCCGGTCCGCCCGTATACCGAGACCCGAGAACTTCACTTCCCCCGCCCGCCGTACGGTGGGACGCAACACCGGAAATACCGGATAACAAGGAGAACCCCAGTGGCCGAGCTGTTCTACGACGACGACGCCGACCTGTCCATCATCCAGGGCCGCAAGGTCGCGGTCATCGGCTACGGCAGCCAGGGCCACGCCCACGCGCTGTCGCTGCGTGACTCGGGTGTGGACGTCCGCGTCGGTCTGCACGAGGGGTCCAAGTCCAAGGCGAAGGCCGAGGAGCAGGGCCTGCGCGTGGTGACGCCGTCGGAGGCCGCGGCCGAGGCCGACGTCATCATGATCCTGGTGCCGGACCCGATCCAGGCCCAGGTCTACGAGGAGTCCATCAAGGACAACCTCAACGACGGCGACGCGCTGTTCTTCGGCCACGGCCTGAACATCCGCTTCGACTTCATCAAGCCGCCGGCCGGGATCGACGTCTGCATGGTCGCCCCCAAGGGTCCGGGTCACCTGGTGCGCCGTCAGTACGAGGAGGGCCGCGGGGTTCCGTGCATCGCGGCCGTCGAGCAGGACGCGACCGGCAACGCCTTCGCGCTCACCCTGTCGTACGCGAAGGCGATCGGCGGCACGCGTGCCGGTGTCATCAAGACGACGTTCACCGAGGAGACCGAGACCGACCTGTTCGGTGAGCAGGCCGTTCTCTGTGGTGGTACGGCCGCGCTGGTGAAGGCCGGTTTCGAGACGCTGACCGAGGCCGGCTACCAGCCGGAGATCGCGTACTTCGAGTGCCTGCACGAGCTGAAGCTGATCGTCGACCTGATGTACGAGGGCGGCCTGGAGAAGATGCGCTGGTCCGTCTCGGAGACCGCCGAGTGGGGCGACTACATCACCGGCCCGCGGATCATCACGGACGCCACCAAGGCCGAGATGAAGCAGATCCTCGCCGAGATCCAGGACGGCACCTTCGCCCGTAACTGGATGGACGAGTACCACTCGGGTCTGAAGAAGTACAACGAGTACAAGACCCAGGACGAGAACCACCTCCTGGAGACCACCGGCAAGGAGCTCCGCAAGCTCATGTCGTGGGTGAACGACGAGGAGGCGTAAGCCGCACGACGGGGGGCCGGGCAGCAAGCTCCGGCCCCTCGTCGAACCCCGGGTAACACCGATGGCCACGGTCTTGGACATCCCGTCCAGCCACGGACGGGTGATCCTTCCGCGGAGGCGCAGGACGACCTCTTCGGCGCCACTACACTGCTCCACATCAACAACGCGTCAGGCCCACAGCGTCGTGCGTCTTCCACGCGGCTCAAGCGGCCCCCAAGAAGTGCAGGCACACCCCGGGGCCGCTACAAACCCTCCACCGCCTGCGGCCGTCGGGACGGCCGTCCGCATTGGACTTGTGAGGACTCACGTGAGCTCGAAACCTGTCGTACTCATCGCTGAAGAGCTGTCGCCCGCGACTGTGGACGCCCTGGGCCCGGACTTCGAGATCCGGCACTGCAACGGCGCGGACCGCGCCGAACTGCTGCCCGCCATCGCAGACGTCGACGCCATTCTGATCCGCTCGGCCACCAAGGTCGACGCCGAGGCCGTCGCCGCCGCCAAGAAGCTGAAGGTCGTCGCACGAGCCGGCGTCGGTCTGGACAACGTCGACGTCTCCTCCGCCACCAAGGCCGGCGTGATGGTCGTCAACGCCCCGACCTCGAACATCGTGACCGCGGCCGAGCTGGCCTGCGGTCTCCTTCTCGCCACCGCGCGCCACATCCCGCAGGCCAACACGGCCCTGAAGAACGGGGAGTGGAAGCGCAGCAAGTACACCGGTGTCGAACTCGCCGAGAAGACCCTCGGTGTCGTCGGCCTCGGCCGCATCGGCGCGCTCGTCGCGCAGCGCATGTCCGCGTTCGGGATGAAGGTCGTCGCCTACGACCCCTACATCCAGCCCGCGCGGGCCGCGCAGATGGGCGTCAAGATCCTCACCCTCGACGAGCTGCTCGAGGTCTCGGACTTCATCACCGTGCACCTGCCGAAGACCCCCGAGACCCTCGGTCTCATCGGCGACGAGGCGCTGCACAAGGTCAAGCCGACGGTCCGTATCGTCAACGCCGCGCGCGGCGGGATCGTCGACGAGGAGGCGCTGTACTCGGCGCTCAAGGAGGGCCGCGTCGCCGGCGCCGGCCTCGACGTGTACGCGAAGGAGCCCTGCACGGACTCCCCGCTGTTCGAGCTCGACGAGGTCGTCTGCACCCCGCACCTCGGCGCCTCCACGGACGAGGCCCAGGAGAAGGCCGGTATCTCGGTCGCCCGCTCGGTGCGTCTCGCCCTCGCCGGTGAGCTCGTCCCGGACGCGGTCAACGTCCAGGGCGGCGTGATCGCCGAGGACGTCAAGCCCGGTCTGCCGCTCGCCGAGAAGCTCGGCCGCATCTTCACCGCCCTCGCGGGCGAGGTCGCGGTCCGCCTCGACGTCGAGGTGTACGGCGAGATCACCCAGCACGACGTCAAGGTGCTCGAACTCTCCGCGCTCAAGGGTGTGTTCGAGGACGTCGTCGACGAGACCGTCTCGTACGTCAACGCCCCGCTGTTCGCGCAGGAGCGCGGTGTCGAGGTCCGGCTGACGACCAGCTCGGAGTCGCCCGACCACCGCAACGTGGTCACCGTGCGCGGCACGCTCAGCGACGGCCAGGAGATCTCGGTCTCCGGCACGCTGGCCGGCCCGAAGCACCTGCAGAAGATCGTCGCCGTCGGCGAGTACGACGTGGACCTCGCGCTCGCCGACCACATGGTCGTGCTGAGCTACGAGGACCGTCCCGGTGTCGTCGGCACCGTCGGCCGCATCCTCGGCGAGTCCGGCATCAACATCGCCGGCATGCAGGTCGCCCGCGCGGCCGTCGGCGGCGAGGCCCTCGCGGTCCTCACCGTCGACGACACGGTGCCGCAGAGCGTCCTCACCGAGCTCTCCGACGAGATCGGCGCGACGTCGGCGCGATCGGTCAACCTCGTCTGAGGTCCGATCACCACGGCCTTTCACACGGCGGCAGAGGGCCGGGACACCCACGGGTGTCCCGGCCCTCACGCGTCGCGGGACACCTCGGCCGCACGGCAGCCGGCCGCGGGACACCTCACGCGGACGGTGTCGTCTCCGGCTCGATCAGGCCCTCGCGGTAGGCGATGGCCACGGCCTCGGTGCGGCTCGCGGCGCCCAGCTTGGCGAGGATGTTCGAGACATGGACGCTCGCCGTCTTGCCGCTGATGAACAGCTCCTCGCCGATCTGGCGGTTCGTACGCCCCCGGCCGAGCAGCCGCAGCACATCGCTCTCCCGGGCGGTCAGCGCGGCGATGCGCTCCCCGGCGGCCGGTGACTCGGAAAGGCCCCCGCGCCGGACGAGCGCGTCCAGCGCCTCGCGCAGCGGCAACGCGCCGAGGCGCAGGGCCGTGTCCTGTGCGGCGCGGGCCTGCTCGGCGGCCTCCTCGCGCCGGCCGGCCGCGAGGAGGGCCTCCGCGAGCCGCCGTCTGCCGCGGGCCAGTTCGTAGGGGTCGCCGTAGCCGAACGCGGTCACGGCCCGCTCCCAGGCCGCCACGTCCGGACCGCTGCGGGCGCGCAGCCACTCCGCCTCCGCGCGGGCGAGCCAGGCCAGTCCTTCGGGTCCCTGCTCGGCGCCCTTCGTGCCCTGGGCCGCCGTGCTCCTCGCGAGCTCCACCAGTTCGGTCGCGGTGTCCGCCCAGCGGTCGGCGCCCGCCCGGTCGCCGGACCGGCGGGACTCCTCGGCGGCGTCCGCGACCCCCGACAGCGCGAGCGCGGCGAGCCGCACCATGACGGGCGGCCGGTCGCCACCGGAGACGTCGGTGAGGGACTCGGCCGCGTCGCGCAGCCGCCGTACGGACTCCTCGGCGTCGCCGCTCTGCGCCGCGGCGTCGGTCAGCACGATGCTCGCGACGAGTGTCGCCATCCAGTCGAAGGGCCGGTCGAGCAGTGCGCGGGCGCCGCTGACGGCCGCCTCGTGCCCGCCGCGGGCGAGGGCGACGTACAGAGCCGGACCCGTCGCGAACCCGCCCGCCACCGGCAGCAGTTCGGCGTCCTCGGCGGCGGCTCGCGCGCACTCGTCCCAACGGCCCAGCGTGTAGAGCACCAGGGACTGGAGGTAGCGCAGCTCCAGGGCGTACGGCGAGGAGAGGAGACCGGCGCGGCGGGCGCGGTCCACGCCGTCGCCGAGCCACGTCAGGCACTCGTCCAGGTCGCCGGACTCGTAGCACCCGATGGCCAGGTTGAACAGCGCCCGCATCTCCACCGGGAAGTTGCCGGCGCCGCGGGCCAGTTCACGGGCCCGGCGCAGCCGTTCGCGGCCCTTGGGGGTGCGCCGGTTGTCGGCCTCCATACCGACCAGGGAGATCGTCAAGTCGGCCTGGGCGTCCGCCAGTCGGAGTCGCTCGGCGGTGTCGAGCGCCTGCCGGGCGACCCGCTCGGCGTCCTCGTCCCGTCCCACGTAGCGGGCGGCCATGGCATGGGTCGCCGCCGCCCACACCCAGGTGGGCGAGGGCGGTTCGGCGGGGATCATCGCGAGGGCCTCGCTGCTGTAGGTGAACGCGGCCTTCAGGCTGTCGATCCGCATCAGGTTGCCCGCGAGGGTGTACCGCACCCGGGCTGCGAGCTCGGAGTCGGCGTCCGTGCCGGCCCGGGCGAGCGCGTCGCGGGTGAGATGGACCGCGCGATGGGTCTCGCCGGCGCGGGCGGCCGCCGCCGAGGCACGCAGGGTGAGGGCGACCGTGCCGCAGCCCTCGGGGCGGGCGGCGGCGTCCACCGCGGGCCACAGTTCGAGCGTGGCCTCCAGATGGCGCAGTTCCTCGGCGGGCGCGCCGACGCGCTGGGCGTGGTCGGCGGCTTCGAGGGAGGCGGTGAGCGCGGCGGCCAGGTCGTGGCTCTCGCGTGAGTGATGGGCGCGTTCCGCCGCGTTCTGTGCCGAACGGGCGTGTCCCGTGAGGAGTTCGGCGAACCGCCGGTGCAGCCGGACGCGCTCGCCGGGCAGCAGGTCCGCGTACACGGCCTCGCGGGTGAGCGCGTGCCGGAAGGAGTAGGTCGCGTCGTCCCCGGGGAGCAGCAGTTGATGGCCCACGGCCTCGCGCAGCGCCGACTCCAGTTCTTCCTCCGGCAGTTGTACGGCCTCACGCAGCAGTTCGTGCTCGACGCGGCGCCCCGCGACGGCCGCCGTGCGCAGCACCTGCTGGGCGGTCTCGGAGAGTTGCTCGATGCGGATGAGCAGGACGTCGGCCAGCCCGCTGGGCATGGCGTGCGTGGCCGGGTCGTCGTCACCGGGCAGCGCGGCGAGCAACTCCTCGGCGTAGAAGGCGTTTCCCTCGGCGCGGTCGACGATGCGGCGGACCGTGGTGTCGGAGACCGGGCCGGTGCCGAGCGCGCGCACGAGCCGGGCCACGTCGGCGTCGGCCATCGGCCGCAGCTCCAGCCGGTCCACGGCGGGGAGCCGGATCAGCTCGGCGAGCAGCGGGCGCAGGGGGTGGCGGCGGTGCAGGTCGTCGGCGCGGTACGAGGCGAAGACCGCGAGGCGCCGGGCGGGGCCGCCGGGCGCGGGCCGCTGGAGCACGCCCCGGCTGAGCAGGAAGCGCAGCAGGTCGCGGGAGGACTGGTCCGCCCAGTGGAGGTCTTCGAGGACCAGCAGGAGCGGGGCGATGTCGGCCAGGTCGGCGAGGAGACCCGCGATGCCCTCGAAGAGCTGGAGCCGGCCGTCGGGGTCCGGTGCGGTGCCGGTCCCCGGACCGGAGCCGGTCAGCCGGTGCACCGCCGGGTGGGACGCCAGGGCCTGGGCGAAGCGGTCGTCGGCCGCCGCCGCGCCGAGGATCTCCGTGAACGGGAGGTACGGCAGGCCCACGTCGCCGAGGTCCACGCAGTGGCCGGTCAGCACGGTCATCCCGGCGGCGGCCGCGTGCTCCGCGGCTTCCGTGAGCGTACGGGTCTTGCCGACGCCGGCGTCCCCGGCCAGCAGGACGGCGCGGGGGTCGCCTTCCCTGGCGCGCTCCAGCACGCCGGTGAGCCGGGCGAGTTCGTCCCCTCGGCCGATGAACGGCGTACCGAATGTCTGTGCCACAAGCCCATCCTGGCACGCCCCGCCGGCAACTCCCCGGCGTAGCCGCCCTGATCGCGGCACCTGCCGGTGACCGGCCGGGGCGGGGTTCTGCCCGCAGCTTTCCGGTGCCAGGCGGGGTGGGGGCTTCCGGGTGCGTGCCGGTGACTGGCGCGGAGGGGCCTTCCGGCGCATGCGGACGCCTGGCCGGGAGGAGCCTTTCCGGCGTATGCGGATGCCTGGCCGGGAGGGACCTTTCCGGTACATGAGTCCGCCGGGCGGGCCGGAGTTCTCCGGCCCGCCCGGCGGACGGGCGTTCAGGTCGTCGTCCGCCCGGTGGGCGGGCCTCAGGCGGGAGTCAGGCCGTTGTTCCGCTCCGAGGCCGCCGCCTGGAGCGGCTCGCCGGTCCCGGTGTCGACGGCGTCGCCGCCCTCGCGCACCGCCACCTTGCGCAGGCTCGCCGTGGCGAGGACGGCGGCGCCCAGCAGCAGGACCGCGCCCGCCACGGCCGCCGCCTGCATGCCGTGGGTGAACGCCTCCCGTGCGGCGTCGGTCAGCGCCCGCCCGGCGTCGCCCGGCAGCCCTCCGGCCACGGCCAGCGCGCCGCCCAGCGTCTCGTGGGCCGCGGCCGGGACGCCGGCCGGGATGTCGTGGCGGTAGACCGCCGTGCCGATGGAGCCCAGGACGGCCATGCCGAGGGCGCCGCCGAACTCGGCGCCCGTCTCCAGCAGGGAGGCGGCGGCGCCCGTGTTGCCGAGGGGCACGGTGCCGAGGGCCAGGTCCATCATCTGCGACATCACGGCGACGATCCCGGAGGCGAGGACGCCCGCGCCGGCCAGCACGAGCCACAGGGAGTCGGTGCCGGCGAGGGCCAGCAGGCCGTAGCCGCAGGCGGCGACGACGAATCCGCCGGAGACGACGTGGGCGCGGTGGACGCCCTTCTGCACGAGCTGCGCGGCGACCGGCGCGGCCACACCCACCAGGACGGTGGGAAGCAGGGACCACAGGGCGGCCGCCATGGAACTCTTCCCGAGCACCGACTGGAGGTACTGGGTGGTGAAGAACGCCGAGCCCAGCATGCCGAAGGACGAGATCAGGTTGAGGACGACCGCGGGTGCGAAGCCGCGGCCGCGGAACACGGCGGGGGAGATCAGCGGCGACTTCGCGGTGCGCTGGCGGTGGACGAACAGGGCGGCGAAGACCAGGCCGACGAGGACCGAGACGACGTACTCGGTCTTCCAGCCCTCGGACGGGATCTCCTTGACGCCGTAGATCACCGGCAGGACGGCGGCCATCGACAGCGGAACGCTCAGCAGGTCGAAGCGGCCAGGCTCGGGGTTCCTGGACTCGGGCAGCAGGAACGGGCCGAGGACCAGCAGCAGCGCCATCGCGGGCAGGTTGACCAGGAAGACCGAGCCCCACCAGAAGTACTGGACGAGGACTCCGCTCATCACCGAACCGAGGGCGATGCCGCCGGTCATGACGCCGGACCACAGGCCGATCGCCTTCGTGCGCTGTCCGGCGTCGGTGAACATCGTCCGGATGATCGCCATCGTCGACGGCATCAGGGTCGCGCCGCCCACGCCGAGGACCGCGCGGGCCGCGATCAGCATCTCGGCGCTGTCCGCGTAGGCGGCCAGCACCGAGGCGGCACCGAACGCGGCGGCGCCGAAGAGGAGCAGCTTGCGGCGCCCGATGCGGTCCCCGAGCGAGCCCATCGTCATGAGCAGGCCGGCGAGCACGAACGCGTAGATGTCGAAGATCCAGAGCTGTTGGGTGCCGCTCGGCTCCAGGTCCGCGCTGATCGAGGGGATCGCGAAGTAGAGGACCGAGACGTCCATCGAGACCAGGAGCAGCGGAAGCATCAGGACGCCGAGGGCGGTCCATTCGCGGCGGCCGGCCAGGGCGCCGGGGGCGCCGGAGGCGGGAGTCGTGCTCGTCGGGTTCGTCATGCCAGGGACTGTACGCACGTCTTAAACGCTTGTCTAGCACAATCGTTTAGGACGTACGTATGGTACGGTTGTCTGAATCGAGGGTAGGCTGGCCGGCATGGGACACCGTGAGGATCTGCTCGAAGGCGCCAAGCGCTGCCTGCTGGAGAAGGGCTTCGTGCGCACCACGGCGCGCGACATCGTCAAGGAGTCGGGGACGAACCTGGCGTCCATCGGCTACCACTACGGATCGAAGGACGCGCTGCTCGCCCTGGCGTACGTGGAACTCATCTCCGACGCCGGTGACACGTTCGGCGCGTTCGCGTTGACCGACACGGCGAGCGCGCCCGGCTCCCTGGAGCGCTTCCAGGAGGCCTGGGAGAGCATCACCCGGTCCTTCGTCGAGGACCGGCCCATCTGGATGCTCACCTTCGAGGTGATCACCAACTCGGACCGGCTGCCCACGGTCCGCGAACACCTGGCGAAGGCCTCGGACGAGGGCCGCCGCGGGCTCGTCCCGATGCTGGCCGGCGGATCGGAGGCGGACGTCGACGACGCCACGATGCGTTCGCTCGGCGGCTTCTACCAGGTCCTGCTCAACGGTCTGTGCGTGCAGTGGCTCTTCGACCCGGACTCGGCGACCGACGCCACGGAGCTGACCGAGGGGCTGCGCCGGGTGATCGACGGGGTGGCGAAGTCCGGGAGCTGAGGCGTCCTCGGTCCGACCCGGAGGACGGGCGCTTCACCGGTGGCCCGGCCGGCTGCGAGGGGCGGTCACCGCTTCCCGGTCCCGGAGCGCCGGGATCGGCGCCGTCGGCATCCGGGCGCCCGCGACGGCGAGGACCGCCGCGTAGCCCGGTGCCGCCCCCGCTAGAGGCGGGCGCCCTTCAACGCCATGTGCAGCAGCAGCCGGTCCACGCCGTCGTCCAGGTCGAGGCCGGTGAGCTGCTCCACGCGGGACAGGCGGTAGTAGAGCGTCTGGCGGTGGATGCCCAACTCGGCCGCCGTGCGCCCGGCCTGGCCCGCACGGTCGAGGAACACCTCGGCCGTGCGCGCGAGTTCGCGGTGCGCGGTGCCCAACAGGGTGTTCACGGCGGGGTCGTGGGCCACGTCCGGCGGCAGGGCGGTGAGGAGCCGGAAGGGGCCGATCGCCCCCCACTCGGCGACCGGACCGAGCCGGGGTTCGGCCAGCGCCGCGCGCGCGGCGGCCGCCGCCTCGCGCCAGGCGGCCCCCAGCTCCCCGAGCCCCTCCCGGGCCCCGGCGACCCCGGCGGCCGCCGTCCCGTGCGGTGAGGCCCCCGCGGGACCGCCGCCGGGGGAGGAGGGCCCTGGACCGCCACCGGGAGACGCGGCACCCGGACCGCCGGCAGGGGAGCCCGCACCCCGGCCGACGCCTGGAGCGGTACCCCCGTCGCGGACACCCGCGGCCTCCCGGACGAACCGGCCGGCCGCCGTCAGCGCCGGAGTCAGGACGTCCGGCGAACGCAGCCGTACCAGCAGGGCCAGGCTCTGGCCGGTGGCGCCCCACGGGATGGTGCACAGCGCGGTCGCCCCCGGCACCGTACGGGCGGAGGGGGCGTCGTCCGGGTCGGCCGAGGGCCAGGGCGCCACGCACACCACCGTGTGCAGGCCGTCGCCGCGCGGGCCGAGCGCCGTGCGCAGCTCGGCCACCGCCATGTCGCGCTGCCAGCCGCGCTCGGCGGTCAGGACGGCCCGCAGCTCGCGGGTGAGGTCCGCGCCGGCCTGGGCCTCGTCCGCGAGCAGCGCGCCGATGCGGGAGGCCACCTGCATGGCGCCGGCCAACTGGGCGTCGGTGGGGCCCGGGTCGTCGTCGAGCAGCCAGACATAGCCGAGGACGACGCCCCGATGGCGTACCGGGAGACAGATCCGCCCCCGGTAGACCCCGGCCTCCGGGGTCGGCGGGATACGGACGGGCCCGGTCGCGCGGGTGATGCCGAAGCCCTCGAACCAGGTGCGGACCGTCGTGGTGGACCGGCGGGTGAGGATCGAGCGGGTGCGCACGGGGTCCAGGGCGGACGGGTCGAGGTCGCCCTCGCTGTCGTACGCCCCGAAGGCGATCAGCTCGAAATCACGGTTCTCCAGCGTCGCGGGGACGCCGAGGAGCGCCGAGATCTCGTCGACCAGCTCTTGGTAGTCGCCTCTGTATTCACCGCTCACCCGGGCATTCTCGCGCATTTCCGAGGGCCCTTCATACATTTGTCTGAGATCCGGGGCAGGGATGCGTGACAGCTGTCGATGGCCCAGGATCGGAGAGATCCCTAGGTTTCACGGTGGTTCTCCGTGCCGCACCCGAATCGTCGGGATTCGGCCTCCTGCTGACTTCGTTGTGGAGGTGCCCCGTGCTGGGTCCCGTGATTCTCGCCGCCTCGCGCAGCGACAAGATGCGCCGTCTGATCTCGGCCGCCCCGGTGACCAAGCCGGTCGTGGACCGCTTCATCCCGGGTGAGACCGTCGACCAGGTCGTCCCGATCATCAAGGACCTCACGGGCAAGGGCCTGGAAGTCACGATGGACGTCGTGGGCGAGGACATCACGACCCCCGAGCAGTCGTACGCCGCCCGTGACGCGTACCTGGAGCTGATCGGCCGCCTCAAGGAGCTCGGCCTCGGCACCAAGGCCGAGATGTCGGTCAAGCTGTCGATGTTCGGGCAGGCGCTGGAGGGCGGTCACGAGCTGGCCCTCGCGAACGTCCGCCCGGTCGTCGAGGCCGCCGCCGCCATCGGCACCACCGTCACGCTGGACGCCGAGGACCACACCACCCTCGACTCGATGTTCGCGATCCACGAGGCGCTGCGGAAGGACTTCCCGCAGACCGGCTGTGTGATCCAGGCCTACCTGTTCCGCACCGAGGCCGACGCCCGGCGCCTCGCCGAGAGCGGCAGCCGCGTCCGTCTGGTGAAGGGCGCCTACAAGGAGCCCGCCGAGGTCGCGTACCAGCAGAAGGCCGAGACCGACAAGGCGTACGTCCGCATCCTGAAGATCCTGATGGAGGGCGAGGGGTACCCGATGATCGGGTCCCACGACCCGCGCCTCATCTCGATCGCCCAGGAGCTCGCGCGGACGGCCGGGCGCAAACTGGACGAGTACGAGTTCCAGATGCTCTACGGCATCCGCAGCGACGAGCACGTGCGGCTCGCCGCCGAGGGCCACCGCATGCGCGTCTACACCGCGTACGGCACCGACTGGTACGGCTACTTCATGCGCCGCCTCGCGGAGAAGCCGGCCAACCTGCTCTTCTTCGCGCGCTCGATCCTCACCAAGGGCTGAGACCGAACCACCCGCTCGACTCAAGGAGTTACGGAAAAAATGGACGCTGTGACCCAGGTCCCCACCCCCGTCAACGAGCCGGTGCACGGCTACGCCTCCGGTTCGCCCGAGCGCGTCCGCCTGGAGGCCAGGCTCAAGGAGCTGGCCGAGAACCCGATCGACCTGCCGATGACCATCGGCGGCGAGCGGCGCATGGGCGGTGGCGAGCGTTTCGACGTCGTGCAGCCGCACAACCACAAGGCGCGCATCGGCACCTACGCCAACGCCACGCAGGCGGACGCCCAGGACGCCGTGGACGCGGCCCTCGCCGCCGCTCCGGCCTGGCGCGCGATGGCCTTCGACGACCGCGCCGCGATCATCCTGCGCGCCGCCGAGCTGCTGGCCGGTCCCTGGCGCGAGACGCTGGCCGCCTCCACCATGCTCGGCCAGTCGAAGACCGCCCAGCAGGCCGAGATCGACACCCCCTGCGAGCTCGTCGACTTCTGGCGCTTCAACGTCCACTACGCCCGCCAGATCCTCGCCGAGCAGCCGCCGGCGAACTCCCCGGGCGTGTGGAACCGCATGGACCACCGTCCGCTGGAGGGCTTCGTCTACGCGATCACGCCCTTCAACTTCACCGCGATCGCCGGCAACCTGCCCACCGCTCCGGCGCTCATGGGCAACGTCGTCGTGTGGAAGCCGTCCCCGACGCAGACCCACGCCGCCGTGCTGCTGATGCAGCTCCTGGAGGAGGCGGGCCTGCCCAAGGGCGTCATCAACCTCGTCACCGGTGACGGCATCGAGGTCTCCAAGGTCGCCCTGGAGCACCGCGACCTCGCCGGCATCCACTTCACCGGCTCGACCAAGACCTTCCAGTACCTGTGGAAGACGGTCGGCACCAACATCGAGAAGTACCGCTCCTACCCGCGCCTGGTCGGCGAGACCGGCGGCAAGGACTTCGTCGTCGCCCACCCGTCGGCCGACCGCGCGGTCCTCAAGACCGCCCTGACCCGCGGTTCCTTCGAGTACCAGGGCCAGAAGTGCTCGGCGAGCTCCCGCGCCTACGTCCCGGCCTCCATCTGGAACTCCGGTTTCAAGGAGGAGTTCGCGGCCGAGGTCGACGGGCTGACCATGGGTGACGTCACCGACCTGTCGAACTTCATCGGCGCGGTCATCGACGAGCGGTCCTTCGCCAAGAACAAGGCGGCCATCGACCGCGCGAAGGCCGACCCGACCTGCACGATCGTCGCGGGCGGCTCGTACGACGACTCCGTCGGCTACTTCGTGCGCCCGACCGTCGTCGAGTGCTCGGACCCGGAGAACGAGGTCTTCACGACCGAGTACTTCGGCCCCTTCCTCGCCGTGCACGTCTACGAGGACGACAAGTACGACGAGATGCTGACCCAGATGGAGTCGGCGTCCGACTACGCGCTCACCGGCGCTGTCATCTCCGGCGACCGCGCGGCGGCCGCGTACACGATGGAGAAGCTCCGCTACGCGGCGGGCAACTTCTACATCAACGACAAGTCGACCGGCGCCGTCGTCGGCCAGCAGCCCTTCGGCGGCGGCCGTGCCTCCGGCACCAACGACAAGGCCGGCGCCCCGCAGAACCTGATGCGCTGGACGCTGACCCGCGCCATCAAGGAGACGCTGGTCCCGCCGACCGACTACGGCTACCCGCACATGGGCTGACAGCCGAACGCGGCTGCCGGTCCCCGGACCGGCAGCCCGTCACCCACTCCGCCCCCGCCTCACGGTCTCCCCCGTCCGTGGAGCGGGGGCGGTTCCAGTTCCCCGGTGCGTCAGGGCCGTACGCCGCGCCGTCGCCTCACACCCGTCGGCCGAGGAAGTCCCGTATCAGTGCGGCCACTTGGCCCGCGTGCGTCTCCAGGGCGAAGTGCCCGGTGGGGAGCAGATGCACCTCCGCGTCCGGGAGGTCGCGGCGGAAGGCGAGGGCGCCCTCCGGGACGAAGATCTCGTCGTGGCCGCCCCAGACCGCCAGGAGCGGGACCCGGCTGGTGCGGAAGTACTCCTGGAACGCCGGGTAGAGCGCGAAGTTGGAGCCGTAATCGGAGATCAGGTCGAGCTGGATCTCCGGCTGGCCGGGTCGGGCCATCAGGGCCGTGTCGTGCTCGTAGGCGTCGGGACTGACCAGCGTCCGGTCCGGTACGCCGGTCAGGTACTGCCACCGGATGCCGTCCGGGCCGCTGATCGCCCGGACCGGGGCCTCCGTCGCGGGTGTGCGCTCCGCGATCAGAGCCAGCACCGGGGCCCAGGCGTCCGCGCCCAGCCCCTCCTCGTAGGCGTTGCCGTTCTGCGTGATGATCGCGGTCACCCGTTCGGGGTGCGCGAGCGCCAGGCGCAGGCCGATCGGGGCGCCGTAGTCCTGGATGTAGAGCGCGTACTTTTTGATGCCGAGCTGTTCGGTGAACTCGTCGGTGATCCCGGCCAGTCGGTCGAAGGAGTACGGGAAATCGGCGGCGGCCGGGGCGGCGGAGCGGCCGAAGCCCAGATGGTCGGGGGCGACCAGGTGATAGCGGTCGGCGAGCAGCGGCAGCAGGTCCCGGAACATGTGCGAGCTGGTCGGGAAGCCGTGCAGGAGGAGCAGGACGGGGGCGTCCGCGGGGCCGGCCTCGCGGTAGGCGATCCGGTGGCCGCGGACGGTGGTGGTGCGGTGGTGCACCGGGTGGCCGTGGTGGACCGGGTGACTGCTCATGTCTGATCCCCTAACCCCTGAAAACATCTTTGATGGTGAGGCCACTCCATCACGCGCACTTCTAACCTGTCAATCAACTTTTAACAGTTAGTCGATCGTGGCCGGGATGCCGCGGCCGACGTTCCGGGTGCCCGCGCGGGGCGGTCGTCGTCTCGCGGGCCGACGGGGCGCCGGGGCGGGATCGGTGAGGTGGGAGGGATGGGATTCCTGGCTCCCGTGTGAATACTGGCCGGATGGCCACCCGACTGCGGACCGCCCACACGGCGGATCTCGCCCCCGCCGAACTCCGCGCCGCCCGCAGCCTGTTGGAGGACGCCTTCGACGGGGACTTCAGGGACGAGGACTGGGACCACGCGCTCGGCGGCCTGCACGTCCTGGTCCACGACGGCCAGGGCCTGGCGGCGCACGGCTCGGTGATCCAGCGGCGCGTCCTGTACCGGGGCCGTTCGCTGCGGGTCGGATACGTGGAGGCGGTCGGGGTGCGCGCGGACGTGCGCCGCACGGGGCTCGGCGGGAGGGTGCTGGCCGAGCTGGAGCGGATCATCGAGAGCGCGTACGGGCTCGGCGCGCTCTCCGCGAGCGAGGACGGGGCCGCCCTCTACGCGGCCCGGGGCTGGCGGCTCTGGCCCGGCCACGTCTGCGTGCTCGCTCCGGACGGAGCCGTCCGGCTCCCCGAGGAGGAGGGCACCACCTTCGTCCGTCCCGGCACGGTCGCGGGCCCCCTCGACCCGGCGCACGCGCTGGTCTTCGACTGGCGGGACGGCGACGTGCTCTGAACGGAGCGGGTGCCGGCCGGGTATCGGTCGGTCGGGCTTGTACCGGTCAGCCGGTCGCGGTCGGGCGGCCCTTACCGGTCAGCCGGTCGCTGGGCCCGCGTCCACGGCGGGGCCGATCCCCCGGCCGCGCGGGTGAGTGCCCCGCGGAGCCACCGGTGCGCGGGATCGGTGTCCAGCCGCACGTGCCACGCCTGCGCCGACGCCACCTCCGGCAGGTCCAGCGGGATCTCCAGGATCACGAGTGGCAGCACCCGGGACGCCTCGGTGGCGACCTCCGAGGGGACCAGGGCCAGCGCGTCGGTGCGCAGGGCGAAGAAACAGGCCGCACCATAGGTGGGGGCGGTGGCCAGGACGTCGCGGCTCAGGCCGAGTTCGGCGAGACGTTCGTCCACCACGCTGTGCGTGCGGCCGCGCCGGGTGACCGTGATGTGGGGCAGCGCGGCGAAGCGGGCGGGGGTCAACGGATCTTGCGCGAAAGGGGCGTCGGCGCGTGCGACGGCCACATACCGGTGAATCCGCAGGACTGCGCTGCGCACGTCGTGCGGCAGTTCCTCCGGCAACTCGCCCACGTCCAGGTCGACATGGGTGCGCAGGTCCGCCGGGTCCTCGTCGCCCTCCGGCAGCAGCCGCAGTCGCACGCCGGGTGCCTCCCGCGCCGTCAGCTCCAGCAGCGGGGCGCCCAGGGACATCGCGACCCCGTCGTTCGTGCGGATCCTGAACTCCCTCCGCAGGGTCGCGAGGTCGATGTCGCGGGGCGGGTGGAGGGCGGCCACTGCGGCCGCGAGCGCCGCCTGCACGCCGGGCTGCATCTCCCGCGCGCGGGGGGTGAGGGTCAGGCCCCGGCCCGAGGGGACGAGGAGCGGGTCACCGACGACCCGGCGCAGCCGGCCCAGGGTGCGGCTCATCGCCGAGGGGGACACGCTCAGTTCGGCCGCCGCGCCCGCGACGCCGCCCGCGCGCAGAAGGGCGTCGAGAGCGGGGAGCAGGTTCATGTCCGGGAGGGGGGCCGCCCCGTCCCGCGACCGCGAATGCTGCATGGGACGCAATGCTACGTGAAGCAATCGGACCTTGTGTGCAGTAATGGTCCGCCCCGAACCTGGACCCATGATGGATTCGCGTCAGCGCGGTACCGCGCTCCTGGTCGCGGGCTGCTTCTTCATGGAGATGCTGGACGGCACGATCGTGTCGACCGCCGCCCCGCAGATAGCCGCCGACCTGCACACCACACCCGCATCGGTCGGCCTGGTCGTCACGGCCTACCTCGTCACCCTCGCCGTCCTCGTCCCCCTCTCCGGCTGGCTCACCGCCCGCTTCGGTCCGCGCCGCGTCCTCCTCGCCGCGATCACGGTCTTCACCCTCGCCTCGGTGGCCTGCGCGCTGGCGCCCGGTCTCGGCGTCCTCGTCGTGACCCGGGTCCTCCAGGGAGCGGGCGGCGCGATGATGGTGCCGGTCGGCCGGCTCGTCGTGGTCGCCGGGATCGCCAAGCGGGACCTTCCGCGCGCGGTCGCCTACATCGTGTGGCCGGGCCTGGCCGCCCCGGTCGTCGCGCCGCTGCTCGGCGGCGTGATCACCACGTACGCCTCCTGGCACTGGATCTTCCTGCTGAACGTGCCGCTCGGGGTGCTCGCCCTGTTCGTCGCCCGTCGGCTCATCGCGCCGGGCACGCCGGGCGTGGCGCCGCCGCTCGACGTGCCCGGCATGCTGCTCACCTGCGTCGGTCTCGCGGCGCTGACCTGGACAGCGCATCTGGTGTCCGGGGACCGGAGCGGCTGGGCGGAGACGGCTGTGACCGGTGCCGTCGCGGTCGTGGCCCTGGCGGCGGCCGTACGCCATCTGCTGCGTGCCGCGCATCCGCTGGTCAACCTGCGCACCCTGGACGTCCCGTCCTTCCGGACCGCGGCGCTCGACGGCTCCCTCTACATGGCGGTCGTCTCCGCCCTCCCCTTCCTGCTGCCCCTGCTGTTCCAGGAGGTCTTCGAGTGGAGTGCCGTGAAGTCGGGCGCCGTGGTGCTGTTCGTCTTCGTGGGCAACATCGGCATCAAGCCGGCGACGACGTATCTGATCAACCGGTTCGGATTCCGGCCGCTGCTGGTCGTCTCCACCCTGGGGCTCGCGGTCACCACCGCACTCTGCGCGCTGTTCACGGCGACGACGCCGGTCGCGGTGATCGGGATCGTCGTGGCCGTCGGCGGTGTCGCCCGTTCGGTCGGACTCAGCGGCTACGCGACGATCGCGTTCAGCGAGACGCGTGAGGAACGGCTGCGCGACGCGAACGCGCTCTTCGCGACCTCGCACCAACTGGCCGCGGGGCTCGGGATCGCGATCGCCACGGTCGCGCTGCGCGGGGGCGCGGCGCTGACGGACGGAGTGCGTCCGGCGTACGCCGTCGCGTTCGTCGTGCTGGGTGTGCTGTGTCTGCTGCCGACGGTGGGAGCCCTGAGGCTGCACTCCGCGACGGGTGACGCCGTGCGGACCGTTGTCCCAGGTCGGAGCGGTGTGACCTAATCCGCCGTCTCAGATAGTAGGAAGTCCGAGTAATCGTGCAGACAGATGACCGATCCTCGCCTAGCTTGGTAGGAGCCGAACGTCTCGCTCGACCAAGCGAATGGCGGTCGTGAGCCGGAGCCCCTTGGCAGGCAACCCCTGCGGCACCGCTCCCCGCCCCTTCCGGCGTCTCGTAAATCCCTCACCGCACTTCCGGCCGCCCGTGTGGGCCCCGCCGGAGGCAAGGAGTCGATTCATCATGGCCGAGACGACCGTCCGCCGAGTCCGTCACCTCTCCCGCACGAACAGCGAGTCCGACCGCAAGAACGCCGCCGCCGCGCTCCAGCGCGCCCTCGACCGCAGGGACAACGGCGGGGCGACGGGCCACTGAACGCCCGCCGCTCTCGACCGGGAGCCGCACCCGCAGGGGTGCGGCGCGGGCCTGCCCCGCGCCGCACCTCGACGTGCTGTCACGTGCGGTGCTCACCCTCCCGGGTGGTGCTCATCTCCCGCGCCGTACCTCGAAGTGGTCGATGCGTTCGCCGCTCTGGGCCAGTGCCGAGACCTTGAGCCGGGGTGAGGAACCGGTCTCCGCCTCCACCGAGAGGAAGGAGAAGCCGGTGTACCGCACCCGCGACCACTCCACGGTGTCCGGCTTCTGCTGCTCGGACTTCGTCCAGTGGAACGTCTCGACGGACTCGCGGTGCGTGACCTTGCCCTCGTAGCTGTCCTTGACCCCGGCGGGGAAGCGGTAGAGGCTCTTGCCCGCCCCGCCCGCCGTGACGTAGACGATCCCGTCCCGGGTCGGATCGGTCGAGGCGCCCACCGGTACCTGCTTGCCCACCTTGCCGCCCTTGATGGCGTCGGTGCGCTCGTACACATGGTTGTGCCCGTTGATCACCAGGTCCACCTGGTGCTTGGCGAACAGCGGTACCCAGGCGTCGCGCACTCCGCCGTCGGAGGCGTGCGTCGACGTCGAGTAGGCGCAGTGGTGGAAGAAGACCACGACGAAGTCGACCCGCCCGCGCAGCTCCCCGAGCCGCTTGTCGAGCCAGGCGGTCTGCCGGCCGCCCGAGTAGCCCTTGTTGGCGGGGATCTCGTACGACACGTCGTTGGCGTCCAGCGCGACGATGCCCACGTTGCCGTAGACGAACGAGTAGACGCCGGGCGCCTGCCGGTCGTCGAAGCCGTTGCCGGGGAGCGTCCAGCGCGCGGACTGGCCGCCGTAGCCGTTCGGCGAGTACCAGGCCTCCATGTCGTGGTTGCCGGTCGTCACCATCCACGGCACCGACTTCGCCACCGTCTCGGTCTGCTTGAGGAACAGGTCCCAGGCCGCCGGGTCGTAGACGTCCGACTCCTGGCCGAGCCCGATCCCGTCCGCGTAGCAGATGTCGCCCGCGTGCAGGTGGAAGGCCGGGCCGCGGCCGAGGAGCACGTGGTCGTTGGCGAGTGCGTCGGGGGTGACGCCCTGGTCGCCGAAGGCGGTGAACACGAACTTCTCGGGCCGCGCGGGCGCCGTGCGGAAGTGCCCGACCGTGGAGTGCCGCTCCTTGTCCGCGGGGTCGAAGCCCTCGTGGCCGACCCCGTAGTAGTAGGTCGTCCCGGGGCGCAGCCCGTCGAGGGCCGCGTGCAGGTAGTACTGGTCCAGGGCCGCCCGCTGCCCGGTGAGGCCCGGTGTGTGCAGAGCGCGGACCTCGGCCTCGATCCGGCGGCTCAGCGCCCAGGGCGCCGGGCCCACCCGGATGTACGGCTTCCGTACCGCGAACGGCACCTGCCAGGAGATCCGCATCTGGGTCTGCGGGTCCGCGCCGAACGCGAGGTGGCGACCGAACGGCGTGACCGCGGAGCCGGGCACCCGACCGGTGGCCGGGTGGGGGGAGGAGCCCGACGCCGTTCGCGCGGGAGCCCTGGTGCCCGAGCCGCAGCCGGCCAGCAGCCCGCCGCCCGCGAAGGCGCTCGCCGCCACCAGCGCGCGGCGCCGGGTGAACCTCGTCCGCAGGTACTCGTACTGCTCGGCCATGCTCAGCTCGCGTGCGAGCTCGTGGGGAATGCCGACATCGGGAACGGGGAGTCCGGGGGGAGTCCCCCTGGAGGGAGCGGTCATGTCTGGAAAGTTCCCATCGTGCGCCAACGGCGTTCCTGCGTACGAGTGAACACCTGTCGAAGGGTAGGCGTGCTCCGACACCCGTCGTCCGTATGGCGGACATCGAGTGTCATTCCATGGGACACGGAGTACGGTGCCGTCATGTCTCGCAGCATCGATCTCGCAGTGATCCCCGGTGACGGCATCGGCCAGGAAGTCGTGGCCCAGGGGCTCAAAGTCCTCTCCGCCGCACTTCCGCCGGACGTGAAGCTGGAGACCAAGGAGTTCGACTTCGGCGCCCGGCGCTACCACGCCACCGGTGAGACCCTCACCGACGCCGACCTCGACGCCCTGAAGGGGCACGACGCCATCCTGCTCGGCGCGATCGGCGACCCCTCGGTCCCGTCCGGCGTGCTGGAGCGCGGCTTCCTGCTCAAGCTCCGCTTCGCCTTCGACCACCACGTCAACCTGCGTCCGTCGAAGCTCCTCCCGGGCGTCGCGACCCCGCTCGCCGGTCAGCCCCGGATCGACTTCGTCGTGGTCCGTGAGGGCACCGAGGGCCCGTACACCGGCAACGGCGGCACCATCCGCAAGGGCACCCCGCACGAGGTCGCCACCGAGGTCTCCGTCAACACGGCGTTCGGCGTCGAGCGGGTCGTCCGTGACGCGTTCGCCCGTGCGCAGGCCCGCCCGCGCAAGAAGCTGACGCTGGTCCACAAGAACAACGTGCTGACCTTCGCGGGCCACCTCTGGACCAACGTCTTCAACAAGGTGGCCGAGGAGTTCCCCGAGGTCACCACGGACTACGTCCATGTGGACGCGGCGACGATCTACCTCGTCACGCAGCCCGAGCGCTTCGACGTGATCGTCACCGACAACCTCTTCGGCGACATCATCACCGACCTCGCCGCGGCCGTCTCCGGCGGCATCGGCGTCGCCGCCTCCGGCAACATCAACCCGAGCGGCGATTTCCCCTCGATGTTCGAGCCCGTGCACGGCTCGGCGCCCGACATCGCGGGCCAGGGCAAGGCCGACCCCAGCGCCACCGTGCTGTCCGTCGCCCTGCTGCTGCGCCACCTCGGCTACGAGGCCGAGGCCGCCCGCATCGAGGACGCCGTCTCCGCCGATCTCGCCGAGCGGGTCGGCAAGCCCGCCCGCAGCACCGAGGAAATCGGCGACGCGCTGGCCGCGCGAGTAGCCGGCTGACCCGCCGCTGAGCCTACGTTCCGTAGCAGCCGCCGGGTCGCATCCGCACCCGGCGGCTTTGCTGTGCCCTCGCCGGGTGCCACCATCATCACCTGGGCTATCCCCTGGGCCGTACGCACACCGTTTCGTCCACGGTCCTCCGCGCGCGATAATCGAACGCGGAGCCGCGGAATGAGGGAATGCTCGGACGTCCTATCACTGGCCACTGGCAGTGCGGGCGTGAGCGCGGCCCGTCACATACAACCGGTGAAGGACAAAACCACTCATGACGCAGTCCACGATCGAGCTCAAGCCCTCCGCCAGCCCGCTCTCCGCCGCCGAGCGCGAGGCGATCCTGGTCAACCCGGGGTTCGGCCGCCACTTCACCGATCACATGGTGACCATCAAGTGGACCGAGGGCCGCGGCTGGCACGACGGCCAGCTCGTTCCGTACGGACCGCTCTCCCTGGACCCGGCGAACATGACCCTGCACTACGCGCAGGAGATCTTCGAGGGCCTCAAGGCCTACCGCCGGCCCGACGGCTCCGTCGCCACCTTCCGTCCCGACAAGAACGCCAAGCGCTTCCAGGCCTCCGCCCGCCGGCTCGGCATGCCGGAGCTGCCGGTGGAGACGTTCATCGAGGCCTGTGACGCGTTGGTCCGCCAGGACCGCGACTGGGTTCCCTCGCACGGCGGCGAAGAGTCCCTGTACCTGCGCCCCTTCATGATCGCGACCGAGGTCGGCCTCGGCGTGAAGCCCGCCAACGAGTACCTCTTCCTCGTCATCGCCTCGCCCGCCGGCGCCTACTTCGCGGGCGGCGTGAAGCCGGTCTCGATCTGGCTCTCCGAGGACCGCGTCCGCGCCGTTCCCGGCGGCATGGGCGACGCGAAGACGGGCGGCAACTACGCCGCCTCGCTCCTCGCCCAGAAGGAGGCCGCGGCCAAGGGCTGCGACCAGGTCTGCTACCTCGACGCGGTCGAGCACAAGTGGATCGAGGAACTCGGCGGCATGAACCTGTACTTCGTGTACGGCGACAGGATCGTCACCCCGTCCCTCACCGGCTCCATCCTGGAGGGCGTCACCCGCGACTCCCTGCTGACCGTCGCCCGGGACCTCGGCTACACCGCCGAGGAGGGCCGCGTCTCCATCGACCAGTGGCAGACGGACGCCGAGAACGGCACCCTCACCGAGGTCTTCGCCTGCGGCACCGCCGCCGTCATCACCCCCGTGGGCAACGTCAAGCGCGCCGGCACCGAGTGGCACCAGTCCGGCGGCGAGCCCGGCAAGGTCACCCTCCGCCTCCGCGAGGCCCTGCTCGACATCCAGCGCGGCATCACCGAGGACACCCACGGCTGGATGCACCCGCTGGGCTAGCGGCCCCCGCCGGCTCCCCGGCGACACCCACACCTCCCGCCGGTCCCCGTCACCCCAACAGGGTTATGGGGACCGGCTGTTCGTTCGACGCGTAGCGTCCCGGCGACACGGGTATCCACTGATTCCACGGGGGGAGCGTGTCCTCCCGTGCGCCCGCACGGCCGGGGGAGGGAGCGCAGGTGCGCGTGAGGTCGCCGCTGTCACGACCGCGCTGGCTGCTGCGCACCCTGCGCACCCCACGCCGTCCCCAGAGCCTCACGGTGCTCGGGCTGCTCGCCACCGTCGCCGCGGTGCTCCTCTGGAGCAGCTCGCGGATGGCCAACTACGGGGAGAACCTCACCCTCAACCTCGGCACGGACATCGTCGGTGTCGTCGTCACCGTCTTCGTGATCGGCCCGCTGATCAGCCGCGCCCAGGAGGGCCGGGTCCGCGAGCACACCAGGCTGGACTACGAGTGGTTCAGCGCCCAGGTCTTCGGCTCGACCTCGAACGTCAAGGTCCTGGACACCTTCTCCAGCGTCTTCGGCCCGCAGTTCTCCGAACGTCTGTTCCGCGGTATCAAGGCGGCTACCGCGCACGGCGCCCGCGTGCAGATCCTGCTGCTGGACCCCGACTCCCTGGCGGTCATCCTGCGCGGCCGTGAACTGGGCGAGCAGAGCGCCGACATCCGCCGTGACATCATGCGCAACCTGCGCACCCTGGACCGGTTCGCGCTCCGGCTCGGCGAGGACTGCCGTCAACTCCTCGAAGTGCGCCTGTGTTCCACGTCCCCCGGTGTCACCCTCTACCGCTGGGACGACCGCTCCCTGGTCTCCTTCCTCACCGTCGGGCGCCTCTCCGGCGAAGGCGTCCAGCTCGAAGTGGCCGTCCGCTCACCCCTCGGCACCTTCGTCGAACAGCGCTTCGACGAGCTGTGGCAGCAGAGCAAGCCGATGGACCGGTTCACCCATCTGCCGGTGACCCTGGTCGACGCGACCGATGGGCGCCGGGAGTTCAGCTGCCGGTTCGTCTACGCGGACGACGCCCTGTATGTCGCGGGGCACGACCTCGTGTCCTACATGGCGCGACACCGGTTGGACCAACTGTCGGCACACAGCGAGTTCTTGAGTGCGCCCGGAGCGCACGAGCTGGTCGTGGTGGACGACGAAAGCCACCTCCACGCGCTGCTCACCCAGCACTTCGCGGAGAAGTACGATGCCCGGGCGACCGCCTTCGTCGAATTGCGGCCAGCGGCTTCGTTCACGGAATAGCGGAAGAGCGGAATAGAGGCTCCGGCACCAATGGGTTCTGCGCTCCACCCGGCTCCGAACGCGAGCCCCCGATCCTCCGGCACGAGCCCCCGCTTCCGTGCCTTCACGCCACGTGACCTGGACGGCCTGCTCCAGCGCGTGTCACTGCCGCCCGACGGGCGACTCGCCCTGCGGGCCGTCGCGGCCGTCCTGCCGTTCCGTACGAACTCCTATGTGGTCGACGAGTTGATCGACTGGACGGCCGTACCCGACGACCCGATCTTCCGGCTGACGTTCCCGCAGGCCGAGATGCTGCCCGAGCCGGACCTCAAGCAGATGGCCGACCTGCTCGCGCAGGAGGCCCCGAAGGCCGACGTGCTGCGCGCGGCCCACGAGATCCGGATGAAGCTCAACCCGCATCCCTCGGGCCAGCTCGACGCCAACGTCCCCGTGTTCGAGGGCCGGCGCCTCCCCGGTCTCCAGCACAAGTACCCGGAAACGGTGCTGATCTTCCCGCGCCAGGGCCAGACCTGCCACGCGTACTGCACGTACTGCTTCCGCTGGCCCCAGTTCGTCGGGGAGTCCGACCTGCGCATCGCCACCGACGACATCGCCACCACGTCCGCCTATCTCCGCGCCCACCCGGAGGTCACCAGCGCGCTCATCACGGGCGGCGACCCGATGGTGATGAGCACCGAGGTGCTGCGCCGGTACGTCGAACCGCTCCTGGAGATCGACACGGTCCGCTCGATCCGTATCGGCACCAAGGCGCTGGCCTTCTGGCCGTACCGCTTCCTCACCGACCGCGACGCCGACGAACTGCTGCGGCTGCTGGAGAAGGTGGTGGCGAGCGGCCGCCACCTCGCGCTGATGGCCCACTTCACGCATCCCCAGGAACTGCGGCCCCCGGCCGTGCGCGAGGCGATGCGCCGGCTGCGCGACACGGGAGCCGTGATCCGCTGCCAGGGACCGCTGGTCAGGGGGATCAACGACAGTGCCGGGGCGTGGGCCGAGCTGTGGAACGAGACGACCTCGCTCGGGGCGGTGCCCTACTACCAGTTCGTGGAGCGGGACACCGGCCCGCAGGGCTACTTCGGGGTGCCGCTGGCCCGCGGCCACCAGATCTTCCGCGACGCCTACGCCCAGGTGTCCGGCCTCGCGCGGACCGTGCGCGGCCCGGTCATGTCGGCGATGCCGGGCAAGGTCTGCGTGGACGGGACGGCGGAGGTGGCCGGGGAGAAGGTCTTCGTGCTGCACCTCATCCAGGCCCGCGATCCGGACCTGGTGGGACGGCCCTTCTTCGCCGCGTACGACGAGCGCGCCACCTGGTTCAGCGATCTAAAGCCTGCTTTCGGCGCGAGCCGGTTCCTGCCGGGGCTCGACCCGGTGTGACGTCTCCTTCGCCGTGAGCGCCAGGTAGACGATGCCGCCGACCAGGCCGGACAGGACGAAGCTGCAGTCCACCCCGCCGGTCAGGGACAGCAGCGGGCCCTCGTACGACGGCAGGGACACGGCCAGCAGACCGACGAAGGCGCCCAGGGCCCAGGCCGCCGTGGCCCGGAGGTTCCAGCCGGCCTTGTACCAGTAGACGCCGCCGTGGGAGCGGCGGTTGAAGACCTGGAGGGCGTCGGGGTCGTAGACGCCGCGGCAGCGGACGAAGCCGATCAGGGTGATGACCGCCCACGGGGTGCCGATCGCGGTCAGCAGCAGGACGAAGGACGTCATCGCCGACTGGGCGTTCCAGGCGTAGTGGCCGACGAACACGCAGAGCATGGCGACGACGGCGACCGCGCAGGTGGCACGGGCGCGCGAGGCGCGGGGCAGGATCGCGTCGAGGTCGAGGCCCATCGAGTAGAGCATCAGGCCGGCGTTGCCCACCGAGCCCGCGGAGGCGGCGAGCAGCAGGGGGACCAGATACCAGCCGGGGGAGGCGGACACCAGCGGGCCCGCGTAGTCCAGGGCCGCGCGGGCCCCGTACGCCGTGAAGGTGCCGAAGAGCTGGGGAACCAGCAGACCGGCGATCAGGCCGAGCCAGGTGCCGTGCAGGACCGTGCGGGAGGAGTGGCGCTCGGGGGAGATGTAGCGGGTGTAGTCGCCGAGCAGCGTGATGAACGCGATCGGTCCTGACAGGCCCGCCGCCACCGCCGCGAGCAGCCAGGTGGGCCAGAACGAGCCGAGCAGATAGCCGCCGGCCTCCGGGAGCGCAGCGGTGCTGAAGTGCGGGGCGTACGCGATCACGCCGACCACCAGCAGGGCCGTCATGCCGATCGAGAGGGCGCGGGACATGGTGAGCAGCACCCGGTAGCCGTAGACGGCGCCCGCGACGGTGGCGGCGGCCAGCAGCGCGTACACGACGGCGTACGCCAGGCCGTTCGCCTCCAGGCCGAAGAGGCGGCCGAGGACGCCCACCATCACGTCGCCGCCGATCCACACGGTCAGCGCGGTGTAGCCGAGGGCGAGGAGCAGGCCGACGACCGAGCCGACCAGCCGTCCGCGGACGCCGAACTGCGCGCCGGAGGAGGTGGAGAGGTTGGTGCCGGTGCGCAGCGAGACCAGGGCCAGCGGCGCGGTGAGCGCGGTCCCGACGACCGTGCCTGCCACGATCGAGCTCACGGAGGACCACCAGTCGAGCCCGAACGAGGGCGGCAGCCAGCCGAAGATGATCACGCCGAGGCAGAGGTTGGAACCGAGCAGGATCGACACCAGGTCGCGGGGTCCGCTGGTGCGTTCCTCGTCGGGGATCGTGTCGACTCCGCGCTGTTCGATCGGCATGGCTGGTCTCCTTTGACGGCCGCCTGGCGTGGTGCGGTCAGCACCAAGAGTTAGAGCGACGTTCAATGTGGCGCCTCCGATGCTGGTCCGTCAATGTTTCCCTTCCATGAATCCGACGTTTAGAGTGATGCTCTAACTGGAGGAAGGCGAGGAGGTGTCGTGGCGTGAGACTGACCCCCACCGAACGTGACCGACTGCTGCTGTTCTCGGCCGCCGAGCTGGCCCGCGCCCGCAGGGCGCGCGGACTGCGGCTCAACGTGCCCGAGGCCACCGCGCTGATCGCGGACACCGTCTGCGAGACCGCCCGCGACGGGGGGCGGCTGGCCGAGGCCATCGAGGCGGCCCGGTCCGTCCTCGGCCCCGACGACGTGCTGCCCGGCGTGGCGGACGTCGTCACCGAGGTGCACGTGGAGGCCGTCTTCGACGACGGCTCCCGGCTCGCGGTCGTCTCCGACCCCATCGGCGGCGGACTCGGCGACCGGGCCCCGGGCGCGCTGCTGCCGGCGCCCGCGCACACCGAACCCGCCGCGGTCCTGCGGCTGACGGTCACCAACACCGCGAGCGTGCCGGTCTCCGTCACCTCCCACTTCCACTTCTTCGAGGTCAACCCGCGGCTCGACTTCGACCGGCCGGCCGCCTACGGCATGCGACTGGCCGTCCCCGCCGGCTCGTCCGTCCGCTTCGGCCCGGGGGAGAGCGCCGAGGTGGGGTTGCTGCCCATCGGCGGAGCCCGCGTCGCGATCGGCTTCGCCGGTCTGGTCGACGGCCCGCTGGACGCGCCCGGAGCGAGGGAAGAGGCCCTGCGCAGGGCCGCGGCCTGCGGATACCTGGGCGTACCGGAAATCCGCGACCAGGAGGTCGAGCGATGAGCCGTCCCGGAGGCCACCCCGCGGAGCCCCGCCGCCTCACCCCCTACGAGTACGCCGCCACGCACGGCCCCCGCGCCGGCGACCGGATCAGGCTCGGCGACTCCGGGCTGACCGTCCGCGTCGAGTCCGACTCCCAGCTCCCCGGCGACGAGTTCCTCGCCGGATTCGGCAAGACCGCCCGCGACGGGCTGCACCTCAAGGCCGCCGCCGTCCGGGACACCTGCGACGTCGTCATCAGCAACGTGGTGGTGATCGACGCCGTCCAGGGCATCCGGAAGGTGTCCATCGGCATCCGCGAGGGCCGGATCTGCTCGATCGGGCGGGCCGGCAACCCCGACACCCTCGACGGCGTCGACGTCGTCGTCGGTACCGGCACCTCGATCGTCTCCGGCGAGGGACTCATCGCCACCGCCGGAGCGGTCGACACCCACGTCCACCTGCTCTCGCCGCGCATCATGGAGGCCTCGCTCGCCTCCGGCGTCACCACGATCATCGGCCAGGAGTTCGGCCCGGTGTGGGGCGTCGGCGTCAACTCCCCCTGGGCGCTGCGCCACGCCTTCGGCGCCTTCGACGCCTGGCCGGTCAACATCGGCTTCCTGGGCCGGGGTTCGTCCTCCGACGGCGCTCCCCTGATCGAGGCGCTCGCCGAGGGCGGGGCGAGCGGCTTCAAGGTCCACGAGGACATGGGCGCGCACACCCGGGCCCTGGACACGGCCTTGCGGGTCGCCGAGGAACACGACGTCCAAGTCGCCCTGCACAGCGACGGGTTGAACGAGTGCCTGTCCGTCGAGGACACCCTCGGGGTGCTCGACGGGCGCACCATCCACGCCTTCCACATCGAGGGCTGCGGCGGCGGCCACGTCCCGAACGTGCTGAAGATGGCGGGCGTCGCGAACGTCATCGGCTCCTCCACCAACCCGACCCTGCCCTTCGGCCGGGACGCGGTCGCCGAGCACTACGGCATGATCGTCTCCGTCCACGACCTGAAGACCGACCTGCCCGGTGACGCCGCCATGGCCCGCGACCGCATCCGCGCCGGGACCATGGGCGCCGAGGACGTGCTGCACGACCTGGGCGCCATCGGCATCACCTCCTCGGACGCGCAGGGCATGGGCCGCGCCGGTGAGACCGTGCGCCGGACCTTCGCCATGGCCGGGAAGATGAAGGCCCAGTTCGGCGCGCCCGAGGACCACGACAACGAACGCGTCCTGCGCTACATGGCCAAACTGACCATCAACCCGGCCATCGCGCACGGCCTCGCCCACGAGGTCGGCTCCATCGAGACCGGCAAGCTCGCCGACATCGTGCTGTGGCGCCCCGAGTACTTCGGCGCCAAACCGCAGCTCGTCCTGAAGTCCGGCTTCCCGGCCTACGGAGTCGTCGGCGACCCGAACGCCGCCACCGACACCTGCGAACCCCTGGTCCTCGGGCCGCAGTTCGGCGCGCACGGCGCGACTCCGGCCGAGATCTCGGTGGCGTTCGTCGCCCAGGCGGCCCTCGACCAGGGCAACGACACCATGCCGACCCGCCGGCGCCGCGTCGCGGTCCGCGGCACCCGCGGCATCGGCCCCGCCGACCTGCGCCTCAACTCCCGTACCGGAGCGGTCGACGTCGACCAGCGCACCGGCCTGGTCACCCTCGACGGCGACCCGCTGCGCTCCGAGGCCGCCGACTCGGTCTCCCTCAACCGCCTGTACTTCCTCTGATGGACACAGCCTGTAAGGAACACCCCATGTCTGCTGCCGCCGACGGTTTCCGTATGCCCGCCGAGTGGACCCCGCACGAGCGCACCTGGATGGCGTGGCCGGGCCCCAACCCCACCTTCGACAACCCGGACGATCTCGCGGAGTCCCGCGCGGCCTGGGCGGCGGTGGCCCGCGCGGTCCGCCGCTTCGAACCCGTCACCGTGGTGTGCGGTCCGGGCCAGACCGCGGCGGCCGCCGAACTCCTCGGCCCCGGCATCGACACCGTCGAGCGGGAACTCGACGACGCCTGGATGCGCGACATCGGCCCCACCTTCCTCACCAACGGGCAGGGCGAACTCGCCGCCGTGGACTGGACGTTCAACGGCTGGGGCGCCCAGTCCTGGGCCCGCTGGGAGCACGACGCGAAGATCGGCGCCGCGGTCGCGGACCTGGCGGGGGCGAGGACGTACGCCTCCCGGCTGGTGAACGAGGGCGGCGCGATCCACGTCGACGGCGAGGGCACCGTGCTGCTCACCGAGACCGTGCAGCTCGGTCCCGAGCGCAACCCCGGCTGGACCCGCGAGCAGGTCGAGGCGGAGATCCACGCCCAGCTCGGCACCGAGAAGGCGATCTGGCTGCCGCGCGGCCTGACCGGCGACTACCCCCCGTACGGCTTCGGCACGCTCGGCCACGTCGACATCGTCGCCGCCTTCGCCCGGCCCGGCGTGATCGTCGCGCACTCCCAGCAGGACCCCGCGCATCCCGACCACGAGCTGAGCCGGGAGATCATCGGGCTGCTCAGGGCGCAGACCGACGCGCGCGGACGCCGTATCGAGGTCGTCGAGGTCCCGGCCCCCACCGTCCTGGAGGCCGACGGCCATTGGGCCGACTACTCCTACATCAACCACTACCTCTGCAACGGCGGCGTCGTCCTGTGCGGCTTCGACGACCCGCGGGACGAGACCGCGGCGGGCATCTTCCGCCGGCTCTTCCCCGAGCGGACCGTGACGCTGGTGGACGCACGTACGATCTTCGCGGGTGGCGGTGGCATTCACTGCATCACCCAGCAGCAGCCGAAGGCCTGAAAACGGGAGTCACGGATGGCCGGTGCGCGGAAGAACGCGCCACCGCGCGAGGAGGTCCTCGCCGTCGCCATGGAGATGATCGCCGAGCGCGGTCTGGAGAAGCTCACCATGGCGGCGCTCGGCCGTGAGGTCGGCATGAGCAGCGGCCACCTCCTCTACTACTTCCGCTCCAAGGACGAGCTGCTGCTGCGCACCCTGGAGTGGAGCGAGGGCCGCCTCGGCGCCGAGCGCGGCCGGCTGCTCGCCGCGCGTGGAACCGCCCGCGAGCGCCTGGACGCCTACGTCGACCTGTACGTCCCCGACGGCCACCGGGACCCGCACTGGACCCTGTGGCTCGAGGTCTGGAACCACTCCCAGAACGCCGACGACGACGCCCGCGAACGACAGGTCGCCATCGAGGGCGCCTGGCACCGGGACCTCGTCGCGCTGCTCGCCGAGGGCGTCTCGCGCGGCGAGTTCCGCCCCGTCGACCCGGACCGCTTCGGCGCCCGGCTGCGCGCCCTGCTCGACGGCTTCTCGATCCATGTGGCGATCGGCCTGCGCGGCACCGGCCGCGACCAAGTCCTTTCCCACGTACGGGAGTTCCTCGACGAGGCACTGGTCTGAACGGCGTTCGCGGACGACCGGCCGGGCGTTCGGGCAGGTCCGGCCCGGACGAGCCGCGCGCCGGGCGCGCGCGGTCGCGACGGCTTGTAGCCCAGTGCTCGCATCCTGAGACACCCTGTGAGCACGGGGGTGGTATGTGCCAGACTGCCCCCGTGCTCTCGTTCGCCACGATTATTGGCAGCAGGCGCGCCGGTCCGCAGTGACCGCCACGTACGACCAGGTACGGGCGGACACCGTCGTTCTCGACCCGCGCGCAGACCTCTCGCACCCGCGAGGGGTTTTTCGCATTTCTGGCCCACCTTCAGCCGGGAGCGCAGCGCGAGGGATCATTGGGGGACGGTGGAGCCGGTCATTCCGGTAGACCGAGATTCAATACAGGAGCCTTGAGACCATGACGGAAACCAGCGAGCTCGACGACGCGTTCCACGTCTTCGACACCACGCTGCGCGACGGCGCGCAGCGCGAGGGCATCAACCTCACCGTGGCGGACAAGCTGGCCATCACGCGGCACCTGGACGACTTCGGGGTGGGCTTCATCGAGGGCGGCTGGCCCGGCGCCAACCCCCGCGACACGGAGTTCTTCGCCCGCGCCCAGCAGGAGATCGACTTCAAGCACGCCCAGCTCGTGGCCTTCGGAGCGACCCGCCGGGCCGGTGCCAAGGCCTCGGAGGACCCCCAGGTCAAGGCACTCCTGGACTCGGGCGCCCCGGTGATCACCCTGGTCGCCAAGTCCCACGACCGGCACGTCGAACTCGCCCTGCGCACCACGCTCGACGAGAACCTGGAGATGGTCCGCGACACCGTCTCCCACCTGGTCGCCCAGGGTCGCCGGGTCTTCATCGACTGCGAGCACTTCTTCGACGGCTACCGCGCCAACCCCGAGTACGCGAAGGCCGTGGTGCGGACCGCGCACGAGGCCGGCGCCTCCGTCGTCGTCCTGTGCGACACCAACGGCGGCATGCTCCCGGCGCAGATCCAGGCCGTGGTCGCCACCGTCCTCGCGGACACCGGCGCCCGGCTCGGCATCCACGCCCAGGACGACACGGGCTGCGCGGTGGCCAACACCCTGGCGGCCGTCGACGCGGGTGCCACCCACGTCCAGTGCACCGCCAACGGCTACGGCGAGCGGGTCGGCAACTCCAACCTGTTCCCCGTCGTGGCCGCCCTGGAACTGAAGTACGGCAAGAAGGTGCTTCCCGAGGGCGCGCTGCGCGAGATGACCCGGATCTCGCACGCCATCGCCGAGGTCGTCAACCTCACCCCCTCCACCCATCAGCCGTACGTGGGAGTGTCGGCGTTCGCCCACAAGGCGGGCCTGCACGCCTCGGCGATCAAGGTCGACCCGGACCTGTACCAGCACATCGACCCCGAGCAGGTCGGCAACACCATGCGGATGCTGGTCTCCGACATGGCGGGCCGTGCCTCGATCGAGCTCAAGGGCAAGGAACTGGGCGTCGACATCAGCGACGACCGCGAACTGGTCGGCCGGGTCGTCGAACGGGTCAAGGAGCGCGAGCTCAAGGGCTACACGTACGAGGCGGCCGACGCGAGCTTCGAACTCCTGCTGCGCGCCGAGGCCGAGGGCAAGGCGCGCTCGTACTTCGAGGTCGAGTCCTGGCGGGCCATCGTCGAGGACCGCCCCGACGGCAGCCACGCCAACGAGGCCACCGTCAAGCTCTTCGCCAAGGGCGAGCGCATCGTCGCCACCGCCGAGGGCAACGGCCCGGTCAACGCCCTCGACCGTGCCCTGCGGGTGGCCCTGGAGACGCTCTACCCCCAGCTCGCCAAGCTGGAGCTGGTCGACTACAAGGTCCGCATCCTGGAGGGCAAGCACGGCACGTCCTCCACCACCCGCGTCCTCATCTCCACGTCCGACGGCACGGGGGAGTGGTCCACGGTCGGCGTGGCGGAGAACGTCATCGCCGCGTCCTGGCAGGCACTGGAGGACGCGTACACCTACGGACTGCTGCGCGCCGGGGTGGAACCCGCGTCGTAACCGTCCTCGAACTCCGGAGGCGGAGGGTGCGCGAAACGCCGGAGGGGCCGGGAACCGCGCCCCTCCGGCGTTCATCGCGCTTCAGCCCCTCCGGCGCGCAGGGCACGCCGGGCGGGCCGGGCGCCTACTGGAGATGCCACTTCTGATTGGCGGCCCCCGTGCACGACCAGATCTGTGCCCGCGCCCCGTTCGCCGACGAGTTGTCCGTCACGTCGAGGCACTTGTTCGCCCCGGTGTTGACCACGTCACCCGTCGAGGAGTTGTACGACCACTGCTGGGCTCCCGAGCCGTTGCAGTCGTAGAGCTGGACCTTGGCGCCGTCGGCCGTCGACCCCGACGTGACGTCCAGGCACTTCCCGAGCGCGCGCACCGATCCGTCCGTCTGCACGGACCAGGTCTGCGCGGTGGATCCGTTGCAGTCGTAGAGCTGCACCGCCGTGCCGTTGGCGCTCGAACCGCCCGCCACGTCCAGGCACTTGCCGGCCAGACCGACGAACGCCCCCGACCCGCCACCCCCGCCCGACTGTGTCCCGTTCCAGGTGAACGTCGCCGAGGTCTTGCCCGGCAGCGAGTACGTCGCGTGCTGGCCACCCCAGTTGATGGTGACCGACTTGGCGGCCGAGCCGTCGTTGTAGGCGATCAGCGCCTTCGAACCGTCCGGGTTGCGCCAGGCGACGTTCGGGACGGCCGAGGACGCCGTCGAGGCGATCCGCTGCGCCCCGGGCCGGACGAACTTCGTCAGATGGCCCATCGTGTAGTACTCGACCGTGTAGTCGACGGTCCCGCTCGCCCCGTCGCCGTTGTGCACGGTGATCAGCCCGGTGCAGGTGCTGCAACCCCCGTTGTGCGGGCCCTTGTTCTGGTCCACGGCGAGCGACCACTTGGTCACCGACTTCGCCCAGTTGCGGGTGTAGTCGACGATGTTCAGCATGTCCTCGCGCTGCTGGTTGGCGATCCAGGTGCCGCCGGAGTGCTCGGTGCCGAAGGCGTCGAGGCCCGGGTACTGGTTGTGCACGCTCGTCTGCTTGGTGACGTCGCCGCCGTACCCGTGCCAGGCGATCCCGCCGAAGTTGGGGTTCGAGCGGACCGCCGCGTCGTCGACGGTCGGGGCGGCGTAGGAGTCGTACACGTCCCAGTTCCAGTCGTGCGCCAGCACCTTCGTCGACAGACCGGACGCGTTGAGCTTCGGCAGCAGCTCGCTCTTCGTGAAGTAGGCGAGGCCCGAGGCGTTCCAGCTCATCGACGGATAGCCCGAGCAGCACGTCGGCTCGTTCTGGGCGGTCACGTACGACACGGGAACGCCCTGGTCCTTGTACGCCTGGAGGTACTTGACGAAGTACGAGGCGTAGGCGCCGTAGTCCTCCGCCTTCAGCCAGCCGCCGTTCAGGGACCCGCTGTCCTTCATCCAGGCCGGTGCGGTCCACGGCGAGGCCATCACCGTCAGCGAGGGATTGAGCTGGAGCGCCTGCTTGGTCAGCGGCACCACGTCGGCCAGATCGTGCGCGATGGAGAACTGGGCCAGGTTCGGGTCGCTCTGCCCGGCCGGCACGTCGTCGTAGCTGTAGCCGTAGCGCGCGAGGTCCGAGGCGCCCATCGGATTGCGCAGGAAGGACAGACCGATCCCGTCCGTCGGTGAGAACAGCTTGCGCATCGTCGCGTCGCGCGTGCTCTGCGACAGCGCGCCGCTGCTGTTCATCAGCCAGGCCGCGGTGTCGGTGAAGGAGGCGCCCCCGCCGGTGAAGGTCTGGTAGCGGGTGTTCTCGTCGACGGTGATGTTCTCGCCGCCGCCACCGGTGCCCGACTGGAAGGCGAACGGCGCCTGTGCCTGGAGCCCCCGGACGACATGGCGGCCGCCGTCGTCGTCCGTGGTCGTCAGATAGGCGGTGACCTGTTCGCCCGCGGCGTGCGCGGGCGCGGCCGCCGTGAATCCCGCGGTGGCGAGCAGCCCGGCGACGATCAGCCGGACCGCCCGAGTGGATCTCCTGGTGGATCTCCTCATGGAGCGCCGCCCTTCTGGTGTGGGGGTTGGGAGGCGTGCGAGGCGTGAGTAAATGACGGCTGCGGGGTCGCGTCAAGGGGGTGCGCGTTCACAATCTGAAGGAACAACTGCCCTGATCCGGCCGTGACTTGAGTGTGTACCGGTTCCGACGTGAAGTCTTGACGGGTTGCCGGGACGTCAGTTAACTCACGCCGTGATCTAAGTCGTAAGAAGAGCGGTTCGCCGCACGAGCGGGTGATCGGCGAGCCGTCGGAGAAAGTGCGTCGTCAGGTGTACGTCATCAGAGGAAGCAAGTCGTCCGAAGAACGTGAGAGTCGAGGGGGGACCCATTGACCGGGCTCGATCGGAATTCCGTACGAAGAACCGCTCTGCTGGCCGGTGCCGTGTTGATCACCGGACTGCTGCCGCTCGCCTCGGCGGGAACGGCGGCGGCCGATGATCCCGCACCCGTCCCCGTCGACCGCTTCGAGGGAGAGGTGCCCTTCGCCGGCCAGCCCGCGGAGGGCATCTTCACCTGGGGCGGCGACAGCGACGACCCGCCGAAGCTCGCCCTGACCGCACGGTCCGACGCGCCCGAGGGTGCCAAGGTGCTCACCGGCGACTACGACATCAGCGGCTACGGCGGGTTCACCCATGACTTCGCCGCGGGCCTGCCGGCCCACGACTGGTCCGCCCACAAGGGCATCCGCTTCTGGTGGGACGGCCGCGACAACGCGAAGAAGATCGCCTTCGAGATCAAGGACGGCGGCGCGAACGGCGAGGCCTCCGAACTGTGGACGACCTCCTTCACCGATGACTTCACCGGCTGGAAACAGATCGAGATCCCCTTCGCCGACTTCACCTACCGCACGGACTACCAGCCCGTCGGCGGTATCGACCACGTCCTCGGCCTGACGCAGATGTGGGGGTACGCCCTCACCCTCCCGGTCGGCGTCCAGGGGCAGTTCGCCATGGACGACGTCGAGCTGTACGGCAAGGCCGACCAGTCACTGCGGGCCTCCGTCACCACCGACGCCGCCGTGTACCCGGTGCGGGAGGGCGGCACGGCCGCCGTGAAGGTCTCCCTCGCCACCACCGGCTCCGCCCCGATCGACGAGCCCGTGACCGTCGGATACGAGAGCGCCGGCGGCACCGCCGAGCCGGGCAAGGACTACACCCAGGTCAAGGGCGAGATCACCTTCCCGGCCGGAACGACGTCCGGTACGAGCCGCACCGTCAAGGTCCCGACGCTGCGTGACCGGTCCGCCGAGGCGGCCGAGACGATCCCCCTCAAGCTCACCGTGACGGGCGCCAAGGCCCCCGCGGAGACCCCGCAGGTCGTCATCGACGCCCACGGACTCCCGTACCTGGACCCGAAGCTGCCCGTGAGGAAGCGGGTCGCCGACCTCGTCTCCCGGATGTCCCTGGAGGAGAAGGCCGGGCAGATGACCCAGGCCGAACGCGGCGCGATCGGCACGGGCGGCGACATCGCCTCCTACGACCTCGGGTCGCTGCTCTCCGGCGGCGGCTCCACGCCGACCCCCAACACCCCCGAGGCCTGGGCGAAGATGGTCGACGGCTACCAACTCCGGGCGCAGGCCACCCGGTTCCAGATCCCGCTGATCTACGGCGTGGACGCGGTGCACGGCCACAACAACCTCGCCGGCGCGACGGTCATGCCCCACAACATCGGCATCGGCGCCACCCGTGATCCTCAACTGGCGGAGCGGACCGGCGCGGTGACCGCGTCCGAGGTCCGGGCCACCGGCATTCCCTGGGACTTCGCCCCCTGCCTGTGCGTGTCCCGCGACGAACGCTGGGGTCGCTCCTACGAGTCCTTCGGCGAGGACCCGGCGCTCGTCCAGTCCATGGAGACGATCATCCAGGGCCTCCAAGGCGCCCGCAGCGGCAAGGACTTGAAGGACGACGACAAGGTCCTCGCCACCGCCAAGCACTTCGTCGGCGACGGCGGCACCGGGTACGGCACGTCCACGACGGGCTCGTACACCCTCGACCAGGGCGTCACCAAGGTCACCCGGCAGCAGTTGGAGGCCGTGCACCTGGCGCCCTTCCAGACAGCTGTCGACCGCGGTATCGGCTCGGTCATGCCGTCCTACTCCTCGCTCGACATCGTCGGTGACGGCCAGGGCCCGGTGAAGATGCACGCGCGCGCCGACATGATCAACGGCGTGCTCAAGGGCCGGATGGGCTTCGACGGCTTCGTCATCAGCGACTGGAACGCCATCGACCAGCTCCCCGGCGACTACGCCTCGCACGTCCGCACCTCGGTCAACGCGGGCGTCGACATGATGATGGTGCCCTACTCGTACAAGGACTTCCGGGCGACGCTCATGGACGAGGCGACCGCCGGCCGTATCAGCGCGCGACGGATCGACGACGCCGTGTCGCGCATCCTCACCCAGAAGTTCGAGCTGGGCCTGTTCGAGAAGCCGTACGCGGACACGAGCGGCGCCTCGAAGATCGGCTCGGCCGCGCACCGGGCCGTGGCCCGACAGGCGGCGGCCGAGTCCCAGGTCCTGCTGAAGAACGCGGACGGCGTACTCCCGCTGAAGAAGTCGCAGAAGGTGTACGTCGCCGGTTCGAACGCCGACGACCTCGGCAACCAGACCGGCGGCTGGACCCTCACCTGGCAGGGCTCGTCCGGCGACAACACCCAGGGCACGACGATCCTCCAGGGCATGCGGAACGCGGGCGGTGACGTCACCTACTCCAAGGACGCCTCGGCACCGACCGGCGGCTACGACGTCGGTGTGGTCGTCGTCGGCGAGACCCCGTACGCGGAGGGCGTCGGCGATGTCGGCAACGGGAACGACCTGGAGCTGACCGCGGCCGACAAGGCCGCCGTCGACAGGGTGTGCGCGGCGATGAAGTGCGCCGTGCTGATCGTCTCGGGCCGCCCGCAGCTCATCGGCGACCGGCTCGGCGCCGTCGACGCCCTCGTCGCCTCCTGGCTGCCGGGCACCGAGGGCGACGGAGTGGCGGACGTCCTCTACGGGAAGCGGGCCTTCACCGGGCAGCTCCCGGTCACCTGGCCGAAGTCGGAGGCCCAGCTGCCGATCAACGTCGGTGACACCTCCTACGACCCGCAGTTCCCGTACGGATGGGGGCTCACCACGCTCACGGGCGTACCGGGCGGCGGGACCGCCACCCTCCGGACGCTCGCCCGGGTGGCCGCGGCGGCGGAGCGGTCGGGCGCGGACCGGGCCGGCCGCGCGGCCGTGACGAAAGCCCGCCTCCTCGTCCAGCGGAAGATCGGCTCGTCGATCGACGCGGCGAACGCGGGGCCCTTCGCGAACGCGGACCATCTCCTGCTGACCGGTCACTACGCGCGGGCGGTGGCCGAGCTGACGGAGGCGTACCGAGCGGCGTGAGGAAGGGCGTGGAGGGCCGGCCGGGGCTGAGCACCAGCCCCGGCCGGCCCGCGTTCCGGTCCCCGCTTCCTACGGCACAGTGGGTGCAGCCGGTGCAGCCGGTGCAGCCGGTGCGGTCGCCGTCGCGGCGGCGCTCCGGAGTTCCTTGGCCACCTTGCGGGCCCGCAGTGCCTTGACCACGAGGTGCACGCGGTACGCGCTGACCAGGAGCATCACGGCACCGAGGAACGCGCCGAAGGCCGACCCGTCCCGCGCCGCCGCGTAGAAGAGAGCGCCGCTGAAGGGGAAGCCGACGGCGATGAGCAGCGGCTCGCGAACCCAGAACGGGAGAACGCGAAGGATGAGTCCGACCATCCGGCTACTTCAGCAGGTCCATGCCAGAAATTGCTGTGACGGAGGCCACAGTTCCGGTAGGCGGAATCGGATCGTTGCGGGGCGCCGGCCCGATGGTGTGCTCCACGGCGGGCGGGCCCGGCGCCGATGGGTTCGGCCGGCCCCGACCGCGGCGGGACACCGTCCTCCCGATGTCCAGTTTTGCTCTGGTTCGGGTAGCTTCAAGGCATGAGGGCCGCACGTACCCGAGGACTTCCAGGCCTGTTGGTCGCACTGATACTCGCGGCCCTGGCGATGGCGTGGTTCCCGGCGCCCCCGGCCCACGCGGCCACCAGCGTCTCCACCGTGGCGGCGGCCCTTCGCGAGAGCCCCGTCTACGTGGACCCGGCCGCCTCCGCGCAGCTCTCCGCGCCGGAGGCCGACGCCCTCGCCGCCAAGATCAAGAAGGCCGACAGACCGGTCTTCGTCGCCGTGCTCCCCGCGAACTTCCCCACCCAGAACCTCTTCCAGAACCTGCGCACCGCCACCGGTGTCACCGGCCTCTACGAGATCAGGCTCGGCGACCGTTTCGACGCCCGCGCAGACTCCTCGGTGATGTCCCGCTCGGCCGTGCAGAACCTCGTCACCAGCGTCCAGGGCGTGTCGGACGCGAACACCCAGCTGAACGACTTCACGGACCGCGCGCTCGCCAACATCCACGGTTCGGCCCCCGCGAGCTGGGGCGGCGGAGGGAACGCCGGAGGCGTCTCCACCGGGGCGCTGATCGCGGTCGGCGCGGTGGCCGTCGTCGGCGGCGCGGGCGCGTACACGGTCGTGCGCCGCAACCGGCGACGCAAGGAGGACGAGCAGCGGGCGGCGCTCGACAGGCTCCGCGTGGTCGTCGACGAGGACATCACCGCCTTCGGCGAGGAACTGGACCGGCTCGACTTCCACCCCGCGGAGGCGGGCGCCGACGACGCGATGCGGGCGGACTACGAACGCGCGCTGGATGCCTACGAACAGGCGAAGTCCTTCATGGCCAAGGCCCAGCGCCCCGAGGACGTACGCGCGGTCACCCAGTCCCTGGAGGAGGGCCGCTTCTCGCTCGCCGTGCTCGCCGCGCGCCGCGAGGGCCGCCCTGTCCCCGAGCGCCGCGCACCCTGCTTCTTCGACCCCCGGCACGGCCCGTCCGTCGTGGACGCGGCCTGGACACCCGCCGGCGGAACACCCCGCGAGGTCCCGGTCTGCAAGGCGGACTGGATCCGCCTCGTCGGCGGCGAGGACCCGGCGATCCGCGAGGTGGAGACGGACCACGGCCGCCGTCCGTACTGGGACGCGGGTCCGGCGTACGGCCCCTGGGCGGGCGGATACTTCGGTGGCGGCGTGCTGCCCGGCCTCCTCCTCGGGACCGTACTCGGCAGCATGATGGCGAGCCCGGGGTACGGAGCCGCCTACGGCACCGGGTACGGCGACTTCGGCGGCGGTTACGCCGGGGGCGACGTCTCCGGAGCCGACTTCGACCCCGGCGACTTCGGCGGCGGCTTCGGGGACGGCGGGGGAGGCGACTTCGGAGGGGGCGGGGACTTCGGCGGAGGTTTCTGAGACCCGCGGGTCCGGGCGTCCGTCCTACGCCTCCGGCAGCGCCAGCCAGTCCTGCCAGGACAGGTCGCGTCCGATGAACCGCGGCCGCCGGAAGGGCCAGTCCTCGGCGATCCACCGGGGCACGAGCAGATCCAGGTCCCGCTCCAGGGCGGTGCCGACCCGCTCGTCGACCACCCACCACGAGATCTCCGCGTCGGCGCCCGTCCGCTCCGGCGGGTCGATGTAGACACAGCCGTACTCGGTGGTGCCGGTGGCGTCGAACAGCACGTAGTTGAAGGACCGGTGGGAGGCGATCTCCGCCTCGTGCCGCTCCAGGTCCCTCAGATTCGCCTCGTACGTCATCGTCTCCGCGGGCCAGCCCCACGCCTCTCCGAAGATTGACCACAGCCGCTCCCGCGACCCCATGACGGCCGGATAGTCGACGGCGGCGTCCGCGCCGGTGATCGGACGCAGATGGCATCCGCCCGGCACCTCGACGCGCGCGGGATGGACGAAGTCAGGGGGCAGCCAGTTCATGTCCGGAGGCTAACCACCGGGTCGCGGCCGCGCACCGGATTTACCCCGCCCCCGGACACCGCGGCGCCGGGTCCCCGCCTGTGAACCGTGACCCTGAAGGGGTGGGGGAAGCATGGGTGCGCGGATTTGAGGCTCGGCGGGTCCGTGGACGCCGGAGCGCCCGCCCTCTCCGTATGCGGAGCAGGAGGGCGGGCGCGCTCGGGGTGTCGCGGGGGAGAACGGGTCGGCCGGGGTGGGCCGGCGGAACCGGCCCGGGCCGGGGTGGCCCGGTGGCTCAGCCGGCGTTCTTGATCGCCGAGATGTCGAAGTTCAGCTTGATCTTGTCGGAGACGAGGACGCCGCCGGTCTCCAGGGCCGCGTTCCAGGTGAGGCCCCAGTCGGAGCGCAGGATCTCGGCCTTGCCCTCGAAGCCCACGCGCTCGTTGCCGAACGGGTCCTTCGCGGAGCCGTTGAACTCCAGGTCGATGGTGATCTGCCGGGTGGTGCCGAGGATCTCCAGGTCACCGGTGATCCGGTAGTCGTCGCCGCCCAGGGCCTCGGCCTTGGTGGACCGGAAGGTCATCGCCGGGAACTCGTCGGTCTTGAAGAAGTCGGCGCTCTTGAGGTGCCCGTCGCGGTCCGCGGAGCCGGTGTCGATGCTGTCCATCTTCACGTCGAGGGACGCGGTCGAACGGGCCGGGTCGCCGCCGTCCAGGTGCAGCGTGCCCTCGAAGTCGTTGAACTTGCCCTTCACGTTGGTCACCATCGCGTGCCGGGCGACGAAGCCGATCGTCGAGTGCGAGGGGTCGAGCGTGTAGTCGCCGGTCAGCGCGGCCAGGTCCGGGTTCACGGCGGTGATCGTCGCGGTGCCCGCGGACTCGGCGGTGTCGGTGGTCTTGCGGCCGAAGATGCCCATGAGGTGCTCCTTGAGGGGACGGGCCGTGGTTCGGGTCGGAACCACGGCGTCAGTCTGTTGAACGTTCAACGAGCTCAACAAGGGCAACCGTAGACCTATTCCGTTCAACTTTCAACATCATCCGGAGAGTACGCTTCGAGTCACGGCGGGTCACATGCGTCCGGTCCTCCCGCGCGCGCGTGGACCTCCGGCCCGTGCCCCGCGGCACCGGTCCGGAGTCCCCGGGGGTGACGCGGACCGCCGAACGGGGGTCCGCGTCACCCCGGTGACGGCATGCGCCCCTCGCGGATGTGAGCAGGCTCTCGGTCGAGTGGTTTGTGTGATCTCCACAAGCCCAAGCCCCTCTGGGCAGTCGGAACGCCTGCATGTGATGGCGGTTCTGTTCAGGGGCACCAGGAAAACGGTCCGGAGACTGTGCAGAGTCGACGGGCCTGTTTCCTTGGTGGACTTCGTATGGTCGCTACATGACCGTTTTGGACGAGGCCGACACCGCCAGCTCCACCAGCCCCACCGCCGAACCGACCGACGCGCGCGGACGTGTGGCGGAGCTGCACGCGATCCGTGCGGAGGCGCTGCGCGGCCCCAGCGAGAAGGCGACCGAGGCGCAGCACGCCAAGGGCAAGCTGACCGCCCGGGAGCGCATCGAGCTGCTGCTGGACGCGGGCTCGTTCCAGGAGGTCGAGCAGCTGCGCCGGCACCGGGCGACCGGTTTCGGCCTGGAGTCCAAGAAGCCGTACACCGACGGTGTCATCACCGGCTGGGGCACGGTCGAGGGGCGCACGGTCTTCGTGTACGCCCATGACTTCCGCATCTTCGGCGGCGCGCTGGGCGAGGCCCACGCCACGAAGATCCACAAGATCATGGACATGGCCATCGCGGCCGGTGCGCCGCTGGTGTCCCTGAACGACGGCGCCGGTGCCCGTATCCAGGAGGGCGTCTCCGCCCTCGCCGGCTACGGCGGCATCTTCCAGCGCAACACCAAGGCCTCGGGCGTGATCCCGCAGATCTCCGTGATGCTCGGCCCGTGCGCCGGCGGCGCGGCCTACTCGCCCGCGCTCACGGACTTCGTCTTCATGGTCCGCGAGACCTCGCAGATGTTCATCACCGGTCCGGACGTGGTCAAGGCGGTGACGGGCGAGGAGATCACCCAGAACGGCCTGGGCGGCGCCGACGTCCACGCGGAGACCTCCGGCGTCTGCCACTTCGCGTACGACGACGAGGAGACCTGCATCGCCGAGGTGCGCTACCTCCTGTCGATGCTCCCGCAGAACAACCGCGAGAACCCGCCGCGTGCCGCTTCCGCGGACCCGGCCGACCGCCGCAGCGAGGTGCTGCTGGACCTGGTCCCGGCCGACGGCAACCGCCCGTACGACATGACCAAGGTCATCGAGGAGCTCGTCGACGACGGCGACTACCTGGAGGTCCACGAGCGCTGGGCCCGCAACATCATCTGCGCCCTGGCCCGCCTCGACGGCATGGTCGTCGGCATCGTCGCCAACCAGCCGCAGAGCCTGGCGGGTGTCCTCGACATCGAGGCATCCGAAAAAGCTGCGCGCTTTGTCCAGATGTGTGACGCTTTCAATATCCCGATCATCACGTTGCTGGACGTGCCTGGGTTCCTCCCGGGTGTCGACCAGGAGCACGGCGGGATCATCCGGCACGGCGCGAAGCTGCTGTACGCGTACTGCAACGCGACGGTGCCGCGGATCTCTCTCATCCTGCGCAAGGCGTACGGAGGTGCCTACATCGTCATGGACAGCCAGTCCATCGGGGCCGACCTCACCTACGCCTGGCCGACGAACGAGATCGCCGTGATGGGCGCCGAAGGTGCCGCCAACGTCATCTTCCGCCGTCAGATCGCCGATGCCGCCGATCCCGAGGCGATGCGCGTCCGCATGGTCAAGGAATACAAGGCCGAGCTGATGCACCCGTACTACGCGGCGGAGCGCGGTCTGGTCGACGACGTCATCGACCCCGCCGAGACCCGCGAGGTCCTGATCAAGTCGCTCGCGATGCTGCACACCAAGCACGCGGACCTGCCCTCCCGCAAGCACGGCAACCCCCCGCAGTAACCCTGCGGATTCTCCGCGGTACCGCCGCGGAAACCTCTCTCATGGAGACTGAAACCTATGAGCAACGCTGACATCCGCGTCGAGAAGGGCCACGCCGAGCCCGAAGAAGTCGCCGCCATCACGGCGATCCTCCTGGCCCGTGCCGCAGCCGCTCCCACTGATGCCACCCCTGCCCACCGCGCCCACCGGAAGGCGGGCTGGCGCCGCCTGGAGCGGGAGCCCGGTTTCCGGGCGCCGCACAGCTGGCGCTGAGATCCGACGCCGACAGCCCCGTTCTCCCCTGTGGAGAGCGGGGCTGCGGTGCGTCCGGGGGTCCGCCGGGGTGCCCCGGAGCCCGGATCCCGGATCCCGGATCCCGGATCCCGGGGCCGGTCAGGGTCGGGGCCGGCCCGGCCTGGGCACCCCGGGGGTCCACCAGGGGCACCGCGGCCTCCGGGCATCCAGGACGGGGCCCAAGCCCTCAAAGTCCCTCCAAGTCCCTCCAAGGGCCAACAGAGGCCCTTGTGGCGGGCATTCGGGGGATACGCGCCGGCTCGCCGTCCAACCGGGCTGTACCGGGCAGGAGTTCGGCCCGGGGAATGACAACGGCCCCTGTTTCTCCGTGTGGAGAAACAGGGGCCGTTGTCGCGAAGGAGGGCCGCGCTAGCGGAGGCGCGCCATCAGCGCGTGCTCGACCAGCGTGATCAGAGCCGACTTGGCGTCCGCGCGGTGGCGGGCGTCCGTCGTGATGATCGGAGCGTCCGGGCCGATCTGAAGTGCCTCGCGCACTTCCTCGGGCTGGTACGGCTGGTTGCCGTCGAAGCCGTTGAGGGCGATGACGAACGGCAGGCCGCTGTTCTCGAAGTAGTCGACCGCCGGGAAGCAGTCGGCGAGACGGCGGGTGTCCACCAGGACGATCGCGCCGATGGCGCCGCGGACCAGGTCGTCCCACATGAACCAGAAGCGGTCCTGGCCCGGCGTACCGAAGAGGTACAGGATCAGGTCCTGGTCGAGCGTGATACGGCCGAAGTCCATGGCGACGGTCGTCGTCTTCTTGTCGCCGGTGTGCGTGAGGTCGTCGATGCCCGCCGAGGCGGACGTCATGACGGCCTCGGTGCGCAGCGGGTTGATCTCCGAGACGGCGCCGACGAACGTGGTCTTGCCCACGCCGAAGCCGCCCGCCACCACGATCTTCGCGGACGTGGTGGAGCGGGAAGGCCCTCCGCTAGAGCTTGCGAAGTCCACTGAGCACCCTTTCGAGCAATGTCACGGCTGGCTGGCCGCCGGCGCTCTCGTCGCCGCCCGGCTGATGAATGGCGACCAGGCCCGCTTCCGCCAAGTCGGCGACGAGGATCCTGGCTACACCGAGAGGGATGGTCAGCAGGGCCGAGATCTCGGCCACCGACTTGATCTCCCGGCAGAGGTTGCAGATGCGCTGATGCTCGGGCAACTGGCCCTGCATCTGGTGCGGCTGCGCGGTGGTGTGCACCAGTGCCTCGATGGCGAGCTGGTAGCGGGGCCTGGTGCGGCCACCCGTCATGGCGTAGGGACGCACCAGGGGGTTGCTCGACGACCCGGCGGGCGACGACTCGGGTGAGCGTCGCTGCGGCTGTACGGGCTGGATACGCGGTGCCGGCGGCTGGTCGTACGGAGACGGCCCGGGGCCCTGCGGACCCTGGGGCGGGTACGGCTGTCGCTGGCTGGGTGCGGAGGGAAAGTTGTACCGGTTCGGGTTCTGTGAACCGTCACCCTGGCCGCCCTGCCCCTGGCCGGGGCCGTACGACCAATTGCCCGAAGACGAACCGCCTGGGGGTGTTACCACTTTCTCTCCTCCTCCGACTGTGCCGGGCACCCAACGTGTGGGACCGCGTCCCGAAACCTTACGGCCCCGGGACGCCAATTCGCACCGTCTGTCTATTAGTTGAGAAGGCTGCCCTGGAGCTCCGCACGAAGATCCGGAGTGAGAACCGTGCCCGCACGGTCCACCAGAAGCGCCATCTCGTACCCAATGAGACCGATGTCCGCCTCAGGGTGTGCAAGTACTGCGAGTGAAGAACCATCCGAAACGGACATGAGGAACAGGAATCCTCGCTCCATCTCCACAACAGTCTGGTTCACGTGGCCGCCCTCGAAGATACGGGACGCGCCCGCGGTCAACGAGGTCAGACCGGACGCGACGGCCGCCAACTGGTCGGCGCGGTCGCGGGGAAAGCCTTCGGACATAGCCAGAAGGAGTCCGTCGGCGGAGACCACCACCGTGTGCGACACCCCGGGGGTGTTGTCCACGAAATTGGTGATCAACCAGTTCAGGTTCTGTGCCGCCTGGCTCATCGGGCTCACACTAACGCTCCTGGTTGTAGGTGCTGTCAGAACCGAGGCCCTGACCGTTCGTCTCACTACCTGCATTGCGTCCCCGCTCCACGCCGCGACGCAGGTTGCTCAGCCTGCCCCGGACGTCCTCAGGAGCGCGGGAGACCTGGGGGCCGCCCTGGGGGGTCGATTCCGCGGTTCCCTCGACCAGGTTGGCCTTGGGCACCCGCCGCGGCAGACCGGACGAGGTGACCCCGCCCGCCTTGGGCTTCTTGAGCTGCTCGGCGCGCTGCCACCGATCGTCGTTGGACGATCGCCAGTCGTCACCGATACCCCCGGAGGGGGCGGGTGCCGACTGCTCCCTCGCGGGTTCCGCGGGGCGCCGGCCGTTACCGGCTGCGGCGGCTCCGCGGCGGGGCAGTCCCGCGTTGGTCATCGTGTGGGCGGCCGAAGGGGCCGGACCCGGACGACCGAAGCCTACGCTGTCCTGCTCGGGTGCGTCAGCGACCTGCGGCGATTCCGCTTGCGGAGCGTAGCCGCCCTGATACGCGCCCTGGTACGAGTCCTGCTGCGGCCAGTCGTCCTGGTAGGTCGGCTCTCCGAAGGCGGACAACGACTCGGGGGCCACGCCGCCCATACCCGCGTGCTCCGGCTGGACCGGCTCCGTGTAGGAGGGCTCAGGGTAGCCGCCGTTGGACGGGAAGTACGCCTCGTCGTACGCAGCCTGCTGAGGCTCCTCGTACGACGTCTGCTGCTCGTACGTGGTCTGCTGCTCCTCGTGCACGCCCTGGCCGCCGTCGAACGCCGGGGTGCCGTTGAAGGACGGCTGCCCGTTGTCGTACGCGGGCTGGGCCTCGAAGCCCTCGGCGTAGGCCTGAGGGGCCTCGACGGCCTCGGCACCCTGTGCCTGGGCCTCCAGGGCCGCCCGGCGCTCCTCGCGCATCAGGGAGCGGCCCACCGGGTCCAGATCGCGGGCGTCGTCCGGCACCTCGTAGCGGCTGTCGTCGAAACCGAGGTCCGCGGCGGTCAGCACAGGCTTCTGCTGCTGCACGCCGAAGCTCTCGCCCTGGAACGACTGCTGCTCGGGAATGATCTGGGACACGGTGAACTCGTCGCGCATCGGCTGGTAGTCACCGCCGCCACCGTGGGTGATGGCGTCGGGGAGCATGACCAGCGAGGTGGTACCGGCCTGCTCGCCCGAGGGGCGCAGCTGGACGCGGATTCCGTGGCGGTCGGACAGCCGGCCGACCACGAACAGGCCCATGCGCTGCGAGATCGCGGCGTCCACGGTCGGCGGGTTGGCCAGTTTGTGGTTGATGTCCGCGAAGTCCTCGGCGGTGAGGCCGATGCCCTTGTCGTGGATCTCGACCATGATGCGGCCGTCGGGGAGACGGGTCGCGGTGACGCGGACCTTGGTCTGCGGGGAGGAGAACGTGGTCGCGTTCTCCAGGAGCTCGGCGAGCAGGTGCACGAGGTCGGTCACGGCGCGGCCGTGGATCTCGGCCTCCGGGACGCCCGAGAGCTCGATGCGCTCGTACTGCTCCACCTCGGAGGAGGCGGCGCGCAGCACGTCGACCAGCGGGACCGGCTGGTCCCAGCGGCGGCCGGGCTCCTCGCCGGCGAGGACCAGGAGGTTCTCGCCGTTGCGGCGCATACGGGTCGCGAGGTGGTCCAGGCGGAAGAGGTTCTCCAACTGGTCCGGGTCGGCCTCGTTGTTCTCCAGGTCGGTGATCAGGGTCAGCTGGCCCTCGATCAGGGACTGGTTGCGGCGCGAGAGGTTGGTGAAGATCGCGTTGATGTTGCCTCGCAGGAGGGCCTGCTCGGCGGCCAGTCGTACGGCCTCGCGGTGGACCTGGTCGAAGGCGCGGGCGACTTCGCCGATCTCGTCCGTGGTGGTGATCGGGATCGGCTGCACGCGGGTGTCGACCCGGCCGGGGTCGGTGCGCGAGAGCTGGTCGACCAGCATCGGCAGGCGCTGCTCGGCCACGTTGAAGGCGGCGTTGCGGAGCTGGCGCATCGCGCGGCTCATCTGGCGGGCCACCATGCCGGCCAGGATGAACGCGGCGAGCAGGGCGATCACGACGATGGCGCCGGTGATGAAGGCGTCGGTCTTGGCCGTGTCGGAGATGTCCGCGGCCTCGGCCACCGCCTTGTCGGCGAGGTCCGACTCGATCTGGCGGTACGCGTTGTACTTGGCGGTGTTGACCGCCATCCAGTTCTGCGCGGTGACACCCTTCGCGGCCAGCGCGGCGCGGTCGCTCTCCAGGGGGGACGCGAGCTTCGCCAGATCCGTGACCATCTCGGTCGGGTTCGACGGCGGCTTCACGTAGTTCGGGTCGGCGGACGCGGCGTCCTGCGCCTGCTTCGTCAGATCGGTCTTGATCTGCGCCTGGGCGTCGTTGAGCTTGGCCGCGTCGGCCTCGGTGCCACCACCGATGTACTCCTCGACAGCGATGCCTTCGAGATAGGCGTACGAGGAGAGGGCGACGCGCTGACTGGGCAGATCGGGACCCGGCTTGATCAGCATGTGCATGCCGATGGATCGCTCCAGCGACAGCGCGGCCTTGGACAGCGAGATCGCGTAGACCGTACGGCCGTAGCTGGTGATGTTTCCGGTGCCCAGACCGAGCTCGTTGGCGAACTCCATCAGCGGGTGCTGGATCTGGAGGTAGCCCTCTTCGGTCTTCACACCGGGAAGCTTGGTGGTGTACGCGGCCTGCCGCAGGAGCGTGAGGCCGGGCTCGACGTTGCGGAAGACGGCGAGGCGTCGCTCCAGGCCCGGCGTCTTCGGCATGTCCTGGGCGGCCTGGTCGAAGGCGTCGGCGGCCAGGTCCGTCTGCTTGCGGAGCTTGACGACCGTGGGGTCCTTCTGGCCCTTGCCGGCCAGCAGCGGGTAGGCGCTGAGGTCACGCTCGACGAACAGCTTGTCGCCGTAGTTCAGCGCGGCCTGCACCAGGCGGGCCGTCTTCTCGGCGTCCTGCGCCTCCTGCCAGGTGTCGATCGAGCTCTTCACCTGGAAGCCGCCCATGACCAGGCCGACCACCACGGGTATGAGCAGGATCGCGTTCAGTCTGGTCGGCACTCGCCAGTTGCGCGGGGAGAATCGGCTCCCGCTCGGCGCGGGCGCCGGCATGGGCTCCGGGCCGGGCACTTGTGCGGGCGCCGCTCCGCGCGGCGGCGGGGTGAAGTTGCCCCGTGCCGACGGCTCGGGACCGTTCATGCTTCGCCTCACTCGACCAACAACCTCTCGGCGTCGGCACCTACGTTGTGCCGCGGTATCTACCAGCGCCCTTGACTACTGGGCAGTTCAGCGCATTCCAGCACGTCAAGCGGCGCCCTTCCAAACACTCGGAATCGATGATTCCGAGTGGCACTCGCCACAGATAAAACGGTCATAAAGAGCGAGCCCCGCCAAAAGGCAGGGCTTTTATGAGCGCAGTGGCACCAGTCGACCGCGATGCGTGTCGGGGCCAGTGAAATTCTCTGTCGAAACGTTATGAACACTGATGCCGACCGTGTCAAATGACACAGTCGGCTCCAATGCGTCTACGACAACTTCCATATGGAGTCGTCTACTTGGCTGCTACCGCAGCCGGGCCATGAGGGCGTGCTCGACCAGGGTGATCAGAGCGCTCTTCGCATCCGCACGGTGTCGGGCGTCCGTCGTGATGATCGGAGCGTCCGGACCGATCTGAAGTGCCTCGCGCACTTCCTCCGGGTTGTACGGCTGGTGTCCGTCGAAGCCGTTGAGGGCGATGACGAACGGCAGGCCGCTGTTCTCGAAGTAGTCGACCGCCGGGAAGCAGTCGGCGAGGCGCCTGGTGTCCACCAGGACCACGGCGCCGATGGCGCCGCGGACCAGGTCGTCCCACATGAACCAGAAGCGGTCCTGGCCCGGCGTACCGAAGAGGTACAGGATCAGGTCCTGGTCGAGGGTGATACGGCCGAAGTCCATGGCCACCGTGGTGGTGGTCTTGTCCCCGGTGTGGGTGAGGTCGTCGATGCCCGCCGAGGCGGAGGTCATGACGGCCTCGGTGCGCAGCGGGTTGATCTCGGAGACGGCGCCCACGAACGTGGTCTTGCCGACACCGAAGCCACCCGCTACGACGATCTTCGCGGAGGTGGTCGCCCGGCCTCCGTCAGAGCTTGCGAAGTCCACTGAGCACCCTTTCGAGCAGTGTCACGGCCGGCGCGCCGCCGTTGTTCTCATCGCCGCCAGGCTGGTGAATGGCGACGAGTCCGGCCTCCGCGAGGTCCGCGACGAGGATCCTGGCCACACCGAGAGGCATGGACAGGAGGGCCGACACCTCGGCCACCGACTTCACTTCCCGGCACAGGTGGCAGATGCGCTGGTGTTCGGGGAGCAGCCCCATCAGCTGGGCCGGATCGGCCGTGGTGCTGATCAGGGCCTCTATAGCGAGTTGGTACCGCGGCCGGGTCCGGCCGCCGGTCATCGCGTACGGACGTACCAGCGGCTGGTCGCCCTCGTCCCCGTACGGCTCAGCGTACGGGTCATGAGAGGCGGTGGGCGGGGTCATGAATCCTCCGGGCGGGACAGCAAGTCGGTCAGTCGTGCCGTCTGTTGGGGCCGGTGGGGGGATTGTGGCGGCCGGACGGTGATTTCGTGCGGTGTCTGGATCCGGCGGCGGTCAGTGAAGCAGACTGCCTTGTAGTTCGGCACGCAGGTCCGGCGTGAGGACAGCGCCCGCACGATCGACGAGCAGTGCCATCTCGTAGCCGACGAGACCGATGTCGCACTCCGGGTGGGAGAGGACCGCGAGGGACGATCCGTCCGAAACCGACATCAGGAAGAGGAAACCGCGCTCCATCTCCACGACCGTCTGGGCCACCGCTCCACCTTCGAAGATCCGGGAAGCCCCGGCAGTCAGCGAGGTGAGTCCGGAGGCGACGGCCGCCAGTTGGTCCGCGCGGTCGCGGGGGAAGCCTTCAGACATCGCCAGAAGGAGTCCGTCGGCGGACACGACGACGGTGTGGGACACCCCGGGGGTGTTGTCCACAAAGTTGGTGATCAACCAGTTCAGGTTCTGTGCCGCCTGGCTCATCGGGCTCAACTAACGCTCCTGCTGGTGAGTGGGGCTGGGGAAGGTGCCGGTCTGGCCGTTGGGAGCGGCCTGTCGACCTTGCTGAATGCCCCTACGGAGATTGGTCAGCCGGCCGCGTACGTCATCAGGCGCACGTGAGACCTGCGGACCGCTTTGGTGCGTTTGCTGCTGTGCCGTGCCCGCGACGAGGTTGGCTCGCGGGACTCGGCGCGGCAGGCCTGAGGTGGTGACCCCGCCTGCCGACGGTTTACGGGCGCGCTCCGCCTGCTTGACGAGATCGTCGTTCGGAGAACTGCGCCACGAAGTAGCGGCCGGTGCGGCGGCCTGCCGCTGCTGCGGAGCCGGGGGATTCTGCGGCTGCTGGGGGACAGCCTGCGTGGATCCCTGGGAACCGTTGCTCTGGGGGATGCCGTTGACCGGCGCGCCGTCCGAGCCGTTCGCCTGACCGTGGAACCAGTTGGTCTCCAGCGTGTCGTACAGCGGCGTACGGCCGTCACCGGGGTTCGAGGCCGGCGGAAGCGCCTCGGGCTGCTGCTGCGGACGGGCGGGCGGCGGGGTGGCCGGCCGCTCGTACTGCCCGGTGGACGACGAGTCCTGCCGGTTGCCGTACCCGGGCGACGCGAACTGCCCGGTGGACGCGGGGTCCTGGGTCGCTCCGTAGCCCGGCTGGGCGAACTGGCCGGTGGACGACGGACTCTGGGTGGCTCCGTAGCCCTGGGCGGCGTACTGCCCTGTGCCGGCCGGGTTCTGGCCGGCGGACTGGTTGCCGGAACCGTAGCCGTACTGGCCGTTGTTCTGGCCGTTGTTCTGCGGCGCGCTCGCGCCGGGGCGCGGGGCGTCGAAGTCGGGACGGGCGAACTCCGCGGTGGAGGCGGGGTTCTGGCGGTCGTCGATCCGGGGCATCCGCGACGTGGAGTCGGGGTCCTCGTGACCGCGCGGGGTGTCGAGGGACGTACGCGGAACCGGCGGCTGCGCGTTGTCGTCGCTCCAACTCGGCGAGCGGGAACCCGTGTTGCCACCGGGCAGCTCGGCGCGCGCGCCACCGCGTCCCGGAAGCTGCGGCCGGCGACGGCTGCCCTTGCCACCCGACTTCGCGGGCGCGGCGGGTGCCGCGGGAGCCGCGGGAGCGGGGGCGCTGTCGGCGAAGCCGTTCTGACCGGCGCCGGATCCGTTGCCGAACGTGTTCTGGCGGCCACCGGAGGTGTCACCGAACGCGTTCGGGGATCCGTCGCCGAAGCCCTGCTGCGGCATGCCGTTCCCGGCCTGGTAGCCCTGCGGGCTCTGCCCGAAGGCGTTCGCACCGGCCGGAGCCTGCCTGCCCTGCTGGCCGCCACCCTGGCCCTGCGGACCACGCGCTTGGCCGGGAGCACCCGGGCGACCGCCCTGGTTGCTGCCGGGCAGTGCGGCCCGCGGACCCTGGCCGGCGCCGACCTGTCCGCGCTGCGGCGGGGCCCCGAGGGGTCCACCGGGAGCGGTGGGGGCTCCGGCGCCGAGCGAGCCGTTCGACTGACGGGCCGCGGCCAGACCGGCCGAGGCCTGCGCCGCCGCGGGACCGCCGCCGGAGACACCCTGGCCCGGCTTGTTCGGCATGGGCTTCTTGCCGCCCTGCGCGACGTCCACCGGCAGCATGACCAGCGCGGTCGTACCACCGGAGTCGGACGGGCGGAGCTGGATGCGGATGCCGTGACGCTGCGACAGACGACCGACCACGAACAGACCCATGCGGCGGGAGACGGAGACGTCCACCGTGGGCGGAGCGGCGAGCCGCTCGTTGATCGCGGCCAGGTCCTCGGGGGACAGACCGATACCGGTGTCGTGGATCTCGATCAGCACCCGGCCGTCGGGCAGGGCGTGACCGGTGACCTTGACCTTGGTCTGCGGGGAGGAGAACGACGTGGCGTTCTCCAGCAGCTCCGCGAGCAGGTGGACGAGGTCGTTGACGACCCGGCCGGCGACCTCGGTGGTCGGGACCGAGGAGAGTTCGATGCGCTCGTACTGCTCCACCTCGGAGGCGGCGGCGCGGAGGACGTCGACCAGCGGGACCGGGCGGGTCCAGCGGCGACCGGGCTCTTCACCGGCGAGAACGAGAAGGTTTTCGCCGTTACGGCGCATACGGGTCGCGAGGTGGTCGAGCTTGAACAGCGAGGAGAGCTGGTCGGGGTCGGCCTCACGGGACTCCAGCTCGGATATGAGCGAGAGCTGACGCTGGATAAGACCCTGGGAACGGCGCGAGAGGTTGGTGAACATCGCGTTGACGTTGCCTCGCAGAAGGGCCTGCTCGGCGGCGAGTCGGACGGCCTCGCGGTGCACGTCGTCGAATGCCGCGGCCACCTGGCCGATCTCGTCCCGGGAGTGGACACCGACCGACTCGACGGAGGTGTCGACGTCCTGCGGGTCCGACTCCGAGAGCTGCTTGACCAGCTCGGGCAGACGGTTCTGGGCGACGCGGGTCGCGGTGTCCTGCAGACGCCGCAGCGAGCGGATCATGGAGCGGGCCACCACGAAGGCGCCGACGAGCGAGACACCGAGGACGAGCAGGATCAGGACACCGGAGATGATCGCTTCACTCTGGGCCTGGTTGCGCAGCTCTCGGGCCTTCTGCTCCATCTCACCGAGGAGGGTGGTCTCGACCTTCCCCATCAGTTCGATCTTGGCGGAGTCGTCGTCGATCCAGTCCTTGTAAGAACGCTTGTTCTGCGACCTCAGACCGTCCTGGTTGCTCAGCACGCGCTGCGAGTACTTGTCGGCGGCCTTGATCGTCGGGTTGTCGCCCTCGATCGGCTGGAGCAGGTTCGCGCTGCCCACGCCGTAGATGTTCTTGAAGCTCTCGGTCTCCGACAGCTGGCTCTCCTGGGCGGAGAGCGCGTACTGCTGGTCGTTCTTCGAGAGCACACCGAAGGTCTTCGGCTGCTCGGGAAGCGCGGACGCGATGATGGCTCGCTGGACGGAGGCGTACTCCTTGGCCGCGGAGAAGGCGGCCAGCGCGCGGGTGCGCTGGATCATCTCCGGGTTGCTGGTCGCCTCGGCCATGTCCTGCGAGAGCGCGAGGAGCTCGGTCACCAGGCGGTGGTACGCGTCCACCGTCTGGGTCGAGTTCTGGGGGTCGTTGTAGGCGTCGCTGCGGATCTGGTTGAGCTTGTACAGCTCACTGACGACGCCGACGAGGCTGTCGTGCACGCCGGACAACTGGCCCTGGGACGTGGCGTCGTCGACCTGCTGCGTGCCTTCGAGGAAGTGCTTCTTCGCGACATCGGTGTCGTCGCGGTCCTGCTTGACCGTGTAGTCGTTGGCCAGCGCACCGTGCGCCAGCGGGCCGGCCGACTCGTCGCGCTCCTTCTGGAGCGCGTTGGCGAGCTCGGTGGCCTGCTTGGTCATCTCGGTCAGCAGTCGCATGTTGTCGAGCTGCTTGATGTTGTCCATCGACTCGTTGATGCGCAGCGCGCCCAGCGAGGTCGCGGCGACCACGGGGAGCGCCAGCAGCGAGACCAGTCGTGTCGAGATGCGCCAGTTCCGCAGAGCTACGCGCGAGCCGGGGCCCGGTGTGCTCGGCGGCGTGGCGGCCGTCGTGGTGGCGGGAGCCTTGGGCTTCGCGCCGGGGCGAGCGGAGTGTTCACCGCTGCCACCGACCTCTGCCGGTCCCGGGTTCTGGGCGTGCTGGGGCGAGGAACCGCGGTCGGTCCCGCCGCGCGGCTCCGGCTCCGCCGAAGCGCTGCCATCCCTCTTGAAACGTCCCTGCACTAGCGTCGCAACCTCTGGACCAGGCGCCCCTCCGCTGGAACGGCGGGACGGTGTCGGCGTTGTACAGAGGCGCAGATGCGCCTCTTGTATGTGGTCTGAGTGACCGGCGCAGGTTCCCCCTTCCCGCCGCCACTCGGCGCTGTGCTGCGCCCCTGCGCGCCATTTCGTGATTCTGCGGCGGTCCGAGGAATTCCAGCACAGTGCAGGATCTCCAACAAGGGCCGAGTACCAGGCTGTGACCTCCGTGACAGCATGTGAGGGCCACGTCACGAGGTGTGTAAGGGGATCTCGTACATACCGGGCGTATGCCTACGAGCCAAGGGCCCTCATACCGTGTCCCAGTCGAGATGATCAGGAGCGGAATGATTGGTTCAGTGGAGTAATGTCCGTTTGGTCGGCCTGGGTTGAGGGTGGCGATTGACCGGTTTGTCCCTCGGCGAGTGAGGAAACTCACACGTCGATCATGGCGTCTTCACGGCATCGCCCGGGAATTGAATGTTTAGCCTGACGCTTTACAGGGATGGCGAATCCGACAACCCGCGCCTAGGTGGGGCCCTTTGGCCCCGACCGGCGCCCAGGACGACAAGGTCGAGCAAAACGGTGAAGACGACGATGATGTTCCGCAACATAGCCAATCCGCGACGCACGACGCTGGCGCACCTCGAGGACGCCGACGCCCTGCGGACGCCGGAGCGGCCGGAGCACTCGGTGACCCTTCCCCTCCAGACCGCCAACCCCCGCCGCACGGTCCTCATGGACGTCCCCGTGGCGGCCTCCGCCGCGGAGTGAGCGCGGTGGGCACGGTGTGACCGAGGGGGCCCGCGCCCGGCGCGCGGCCCCCTCGGGTCACTCGCCGCCCGGACGGACGGCCCGTCGTTCACCGGGCCGGCGGATATACGCGAAGCCCGCACCCCTTGCCGCGTTAGCCTGGAGCGTCAGACTCCAGCCAGCTCAGTGAGGGGCGCAAGGATCCCGTGCGCATCGCCAGATTCTCCATCGACGGCAACGTCGCTTTCGGCGCGGTCGAGGGCGACAAGCCGGACGAGCTCGTCCTCGACATCATCAAGGGCATCCCGTTCGCGGACTTCGAGCTCTCCGGTACGAAGGTCCCGCTGAGCAAGGTCCGGCTGCTGCCGCCGGTGCTCCCGAACAAGGTCGTGGCCTTCGGCCGCAACTACGCGGAGCACGCCAAGGAGCTCGGCAACGAGGTGCCCGACGCCCCGTTCGCCTTCTTCAAGCCGTCGACCTCGGTGATCGGTTCCGGCGACCCGATCCAGTACCCCTCGTTCTCCAGCGAGCTGCACCACGAGGCCGAGCTCGCCGTCGTCATCGGCCGCATGTGCCGCGAGGTCCCGCGCGAGCGCGTCAAGGACGTCATCCTCGGTTACACCTGCGCCAACGACGTCACCGCCCGCGATGTGCAGAAGCGCGAGAAGCAGTGGGCCCGCGCCAAGGGCTTCGACAGCTCCTGCCCGCTCGGCCCCTGGGTGGAGACGGACCTGGACCCCGCCGACCTCACGATCCAGTGCACGGTCAACGGGCAGCAGCGGCAGCTCGGCCGCACCAGCGAGATGATCCACTCCATCGAGGATCTGATCGTCAACATCACCGAGGCCATGACGCTGCTCCCCGGCGACGTGATCCTCACCGGCACCCCGGCTGGGGTCGGCCCCCTGAACGTCGGCGACGAGGTCGCCGTCACCATCGAAGGCATCGGCACTCTCACCAACAAGGTGATCAAGCGTGGCTAACGCGACCCCCCGCGTACGTTTCTGTCCGTCCCCGACCGGCAACCCCCACGTGGGCCTGGTCCGCACCGCCCTGTTCAACTGGGCGTTCGCCCGGCACAACGAAGGCACCCTGGTCTTCCGCATCGAGGACACCGACGCGGCCCGTGACTCCGAGGAGTCCTACGACCAACTGCTCGACTCGATGCGCTGGCTGGGCTTCGACTGGGACGAGGGCCCCGAGATCGGCGGCCCGCACGCGCCGTACCGCCAGTCGCAGCGCATGGACATCTACCAGGATGTCGCCCGCAAGCTCCAGGACGCGGGCCACGCGTACCACTGCTACTGCTCGACCGAGGAGCTGGACACCCGCCGCGACGCGGCCCGTGCCGCCGGCAGGCCCTCCGGCTACGACGGCCACTGCCGCGACCTCTCCGCCGAGCAGAAGGCCGCCTACGAGGCCGAGGGCCGCAAGCCCATCGTCCGCTTCCGGATGCCCGACGAGGCGATCACCTTCGACGACCTGGTCCGCGGCGAGATCACGTACCTCCCGGAGAACGTCCCGGACTACGGCATCGTCCGGGCGAACGGCGCCCCGCTGTACACGCTGGTCAACCCCGTCGACGACGCGCTGATGGAGATCACCCACGTCCTGCGCGGCGAGGACCTGCTCTCCTCCACCCCCCGGCAGATCGCCCTCTACAAGGCGCTGACCGAGCTGGGCATCGCCAAGGAGACCCCCGCCTTCGGCCACCTCCCGTACGTGATGGGCGAGGGCAACAAGAAGCTCTCCAAGCGCGACCCGGAGTCCTCGCTCAACCTCTACCGGGAGCGCGGGTTCCTTCCCGAGGGCCTGCTGAACTACCTCTCCCTGCTCGGCTGGTCGCTCGCTGCGGACCGCGACATCTTCTCCATCGACGAGATGGTCGCCGCGTTCGACGTCACGGACGTGAACCCGAACCCGGCCCGCTTCGACCTGAAGAAGTGCGAGGCGATCAACGCCGACCACATCCGCCTGCTCGATGTGAAGGACTTCACCGAGCGCTGCGCCCCCTGGCTGCGCGCCCCCTTCGCACCCTGGGCGCCGGAGGACTTCGACGAGGCGAAGTGGCAGGCGATCGCCCCGCACGCCCAGTCGCGCATGAAGGTCCTCTCCGAGATCACGGACAACGTCGACTTCCTGTTCCTGCCGGAGCCGGCCGTCGACGAGGCCTCCTGGACGAAGGCCATGAAGGAGGGCAGCGACGCCCTGCTCCGCACGGCCCGCGAGAAGCTGGACGCGGCCGACTGGTCCTCCCCGGAGTCCCTCAAGGAGGCCGTCCTGGCCGCCGGTGAGGAGCACGGCCTCAAGCTCGGCAAGGCGCAGGCCCCGGTCCGGGTCGCCGTCACCGGCCGCACGGTCGGCCTGCCGCTCTTCGAGTCCCTGGAGGTCCTGGGCAAGGAGAAGACGCTGGCCCGTGTCGACGCCGCGCTGGAGCGGCTCGCGGCGTAGGTGCAGGACTTAGGTGAGGGGGGGTGGTGCCCGGTCCGGGCACCACCCCCCTTGCCTGTGAGGCGGACCTCGACCCGTAGCGGTCGCGGTCGAACGCGTACGACCGCGACCGGCCGGGGGACAGCGGGCCGCGCCCGGCGATACGGTCGGTCCATGGGGATCGACGCCGTGGTCTGGGACATCGACGACACGCTCTTCGACTACACGGCCGCGGACCGGGCCGGCATGCGCGACCATCTCGCGGCCGAGGGCCTGCTCGACGGCCGGACGACCGTCGAGCAGGCCCTCGCGCGCTGGCGGGAGGTCACCGACGCGCAGTGGGCGAGGTTCTCGGCGGGTGAGACGGACTGGCCGGGCCAGCGCCGGGAGCGCGTCAGGGTGTTCCTGGGGGAGCCGCTGAGCGACACCGAGGCCGACGCGTGGTTCGACCGGTACATCACGCACTACGAACGCGCCTGGAGCCTCTTCCCGGACGTCCTGCCCGCCCTGGACGCCCTCGGCGCCAGCCACCGGCACGCGGTCCTGTCCAACTCCAGCCTCCTCGTGCAGGACCGCAAGCTGCGCGTCCTCGGTGTGCACGACCGCTTCGAGGCGATCCTGTGCGCCGCCGAGCTCGGCGTCTCCAAGCCCGCCGCGGCCGCGTTCCACGCGGCCTGCGAGGCCCTGGGGCTGCCGCCGCACCGGGTCGCCTACGTCGGGGACCATCCGGAGATCGACGGACGGGGGGCCGCGGACGCGGGTCTGCTCTCGGTCTGGATCGACCGCGACGGCGTCCACTCCGCCGGCACCGCCGGGCCGACGGCTCCGCATCGCATCGCCTCGCTCGCCGAGTTGCCCGCGGTCCTCGGCGCGGATACCCGTTTTGGAGCGTGGTCCACCTTCGGGTAATGTTCCTTCTGCGCCGCCGGGAGCGGGCCGAAAGGCCGGAGCCCGGAGGAGCTAGCTAAAACAAAATCCCCTTGTGGGGTTGCGTTTCAGTGGCCTATGGTGTAATTGGCAACACTACGGTTTCTGGTACCGTCATTCTAGGTTCGAGTCCTGGTAGGCCAGCTCGCAGAGCTCATCTGCGCACGCGGAGATCCAGTATCCGCAACGCCCCCGTTGTGTAGCGGCCTAGCACGCTGCCCTCTCACGGCAGTAGCGCCGGTTCGAATCCGGTCGGGGGTACAGATCCTTCCCAGGGAGGCAGTTCGGGTCGCACCCGCTGCCCCTCATGCAGGATCGCTAGGGCCCCCGTTGTGTAGCGGCCTAGCACGCTGCCCTCTCACGGCAGTAGCGCCGGTTCGAATCCGGTCGGGGGTACGGTCTAACCACCATGGGCTATGGTGTAATTGGCAACACTACGGTTTCTGGTACCGTCATTCTAGGTTCGAGTCCTGGTAGCCCAGCTTCTGATCTGCGGAAACGCATGATTCAGGCCCCCGTTGTGTAGCGGCCTAGCACGCTGCCCTCTCACGGCAGTAGCGCCGGTTCGAATCCGGTCGGGGGTACACGGTCCGCAAGGGTCTCCACTTCGGTGGGGACCCTTTCGGCGTTCCCGGGCGCGATCCCGGTACGGCGGCCGACACGCCGGCCGGAGATCAACCAGGCCTGCCGCGCCATGAGTTCGCTCACGCGGGAAAAGAGGAGCGGGGTGCACCGAGGCCGCTGCGGCCGGTACACCCCGCGAACGGGACGGGGCGCTTCGGGGAGGGCCTGCCGCGGCGTTGAGGCCGGCCCGTCCCGTCGCGCGCGGGAGTGGAGCGGTGGAGCGAAGGTCAGCCCGTGCGGCGCAGGGCCTCGGAGAGACGGCCGGCCGCGTCGATGACCGCCTGGGCGTGCATACGGCCCGGGTGACGGCTCAGCCGCTCGATCGGCCCGGAGACCGAGACGGCGGCCACGACACGGTTCGACGGGCCGCGGACCGGCGCGGAGACGGACGCCACGCCCGGCTCGCGCTCGCCGATCGACTGGGCCCAGCCGCGGCGTCGTACTCCCGACAGGGCGGTGGCGGTGAAGCGGGCGCCCTGCAGACCGCGGTGCAGCCGCTCGGGCTCCTCCCAGGCCATCAGGATCTGGGCCGAGGAGCCGGCCTTCATCGTGAGCGTGGAGCCGACCGGGACGGTGTCCCGAAGTCCGGACAGCCGCTCGGCCGCGGCGACGCAGATACGCATGTCGCCCTGGCGGCGGTAGAGCTGCGCGCTCTCGCCCGTGATGTCCCTCAGGTGAGTGAGCACCGGGCCCGCCGTCGCGAGGAGACGATCCTCACCCGCCGCCGCGGCCAGTTCGGCGAGCCGGGGTCCGAGAATGAAACGGCCCTGCATGTCGCGCGCCACCATGCGGTGGTGTTCAAGTGCCACGGCGAGGCGATGTGCCGTGGGTCGTGCCAGTCCGGTCGCCGCGACCAGGCCCGCGAGGGTGGCCGGACCGGACTCCAGAGCGCTCAGGACAAGGGCTGCCTTGTCCAGAACGCCGACGCCGCTACTGTTGTCCATGAAACGATACTCGCGTCTCACTCTGTGAAACGCAAGTTCAATTTCCGGTGGAACGCGCCACCCTTGTAGACACAGCGGCCCGCGAACCAACGGGTCCGGCGGACGACGTCCGGTACGAGGGGTACGGACGTTCAACCGCCCCGGAAATCTCTAGTTGGGCCGGCGCCACACAAGCCGGCCGGAGGGAAAGCGATGGGTAGGACACTCGCGGAGAAGGTCTGGGACGACCATGTCGTCCGGCGCGCCGATGGCGAACCCGACCTCCTCTTCATCGATCTGCACCTGCTGCACGAGGTGACCAGCCCGCAGGCCTTCGACGGTCTGCGTCAGGCGGGGCGCCCGGTGCGCCGACTCGACCTCACCATCGCCACCGAGGATCACAACACCCCGACGCTCGACATCGACAAGCCCATCGCGGACCCGGTCTCCCGGGTCCAGTTGGAGACGCTGCGCAAGAACGCCGCCGAGTTCGGCGTGCGGCTGCACTCGCTGGGCGACGTCGAGCAGGGCGTGGTGCACGTGGTGGGACCGCAGCTCGGTCTGACCCAGCCGGGCACCACCGTGGTCTGCGGTGACTCCCACACCTCCACGCACGGTGCCTTCGGCGCCCTGGCGTTCGGCATCGGCACCTCGCAGGTCGAGCATGTGCTGGCCACCCAGACGCTGCCGCTGGCCCGCCCGAAGACCATGGCCATCACGGTCGACGGCGAGCTGCCCGACGGCGTCAGCGCCAAGGACCTGATCCTGGCGATCATCGCCAAGATCGGTACCGGCGGCGGCCAGGGCTACATCCTGGAATACCGCGGCTCCGCCATCGAGAAGCTCTCGATGGAGGCCCGGATGACCATCTGCAACATGTCGATCGAGGCCGGCGCCCGCGCGGGCATGATCGCCCCCGACGAGACCGCCTTCGCCTACCTCAAGGGCCGTGCGCACGCCCCCGAGGGCGAGGAGTGGGACGCCGCGGTCGCGTACTGGAAGACCCTGAAGTCCGACGACGACGCCGAATTCGACGCGGAGGTCGTCATCGACGCCGCCTCGCTGTCGCCGTTCGTCACCTGGGGCACCAACCCCGGCCAGGGAGCGCCGCTTTCGGCGAACGTCCCCGACCCGGCTTCGTACGAAGACGCTTCGGAGCGCCACTCCGCCGAAAAGGCCCTGGAATACATGGGGTTGACCGCCGGACAGCCGCTGCGCGACATCAAGGTCGACACCGTCTTCGTAGGTTCCTGCACCAACGGCCGTATCGAGGACCTGCGGGCGGCCGCCGCGGTCGTCGAGGGCCGCAAAGTCGCCGACGGCGTACGGATGCTGGTCGTCCCCGGCTCCGCGCGGGTCGGTCTGCAGGCCGTCTCCGAGGGCCTGGACGTGGTCTTCAAGGAGGCCGGCGCCGAATGGCGGCACGCGGGCTGCTCGATGTGCCTGGGCATGAACCCCGACCAGCTTGCCCCCGGTGAGCGCTCCGCCTCCACCTCCAACCGCAACTTCGAGGGCAGGCAGGGCAAGGGCGGCCGTACGCACCTGGTGTCGCCCGAGGTCGCCGCGGCCTCGGCGGTCGCCGGCCGCCTGGCCTCCCCGGCCGACCTGTCCGACGCCCCTGTGCCCGCTGGAGTCTGAGAGCCATGGAAGCATTCACCACGCACACCGGCCGGGCCGTCCCGCTGCGCCGCAGCAACGTCGACACCGACCAGATCATCCCCGCCCACTGGCTCAAGAAGGTGACCAGGGACGGCTTCGAGGACGGCCTCTTCGAGGCCTGGCGCAAGGACCCGTCCTTCATCCTCAACCAGCCCGAGCGCAGGGGCGCCACGGTTCTGGTGGCGGGGCCCGACTTCGGTACGGGCTCCTCCCGCGAGCACGCCGTCTGGGCGCTCCAGAACTACGGCTTCAAGGCCGTCGTCTCGTCCCGTTTCGCCGACATCTTCCGCGGCAACTCGCTCAAGAACGGCCTGCTCACGGTGGTTCTGGAGCAGAAGATCGTGGACGCGCTCCAGGAACTGTCGGAGAAGGACCCCGAGGCCGAGATCACGGTCGACCTGGAGTCCCGTGAGGTGCGCGCCGAGGGCATCACCGCCGCCTTCGAGCTCGACGAGAACGCCCGCTGGCGGCTGCTGAACGGGCTGGACGACATCTCCATCACCCTCCAGAACGAGGCCGACATCGCGGCGTACGAGGCCAAGCGGCCGTCGCACAAGCCGAAGACGCTGCAGGTCTGACCGCCGGGCCCGGTCGCGGCCCCGGCAAGACTGATTTCAGCCACCGCAACACCCCTCTGTACCCCCAATCGTGGACGGTTGGGGGTACAGCTGTTTCCGCTCCCGGACGGCTCCCGCGTGCCCTTGAGAACCCTGTCAACTCCCTTAGTTACAAAGGAGGTTGCTTGGGTACGCGCACACAGGGGCGACTTCCGGCCAGGGTGGTCAGGAGGCCTCCGGGGGGCGGCAGTTACCCCCTGCGCAGGCGACAACTCGCCCCAGATGGCACAATCTGTGCATGGAACGTGACGGCCAACTCGAGCTCTACACGGCAGTCGCGGCCCAACTCAAGGAAGCGCACACAAGAGTGCGCGCACTGCAAGTCCCGGAGGGCGTACGGATGGCGCTGACCCGGAAGCTGCTGGTCATTACGGCCGCGGCCAAGCACGATCTCGCCGATGCGACAAGGCGTCTGGAGCGGTTCACCACCGACCTCGACGAGGGTCGATTCCTCGAAGAGGAACGCTGACGAACTGCGCTGCGGCCCGAGTTCGTTGCGGCACAAGGGTGATTAGCCCGTTTCGTGTTTGATTTGCGGTATATATCTGCCTAACGTGCGAAAAAGCTTGAACGCATTCGTTCGGGCAATGTCTCCGAAGGGGAAGACGTGAACAAGGCGCAGCTCGTAGAAGCGATTGCCGACAAGGTCGGCGGGCGTCAGCAGGCCGCCGACGCGGTCGACGCGGTACTGGACGCCATCGTCCGTGCGGTTGTCGGCGGAGACCGGGTCTCGGTCACCGGCTTCGGTTCCTTCGAGAAGGTTGACCGTCCTGCTCGTTACGCCCGCAACCCGCAGACGGGTGAGCGTGTTCGGGTCAAGAAGACCTCCGTGCCGCGCTTCCGTGCCGGTCAGGGGTTCAAGGACCTGGTGAGCGGCTCGAAGAAGCTCCCGAAGAACGATGTCGCGGTCAAGAAGGCCCCGAAGGGCAGCCTCTCCGGCGGAGCTTCCGCGACGGTGAAGAAGGCGGCGGCCAAGAAGGCCACCACCGCCAAGAAGGCGGCGGTCAGGAAGACCGTGGCGAAGAAGGCGGTCGCGAAGAAGACCACCGCCGCCGTGAAGAAGACCGCGGCGAAGAAGACGACGGCCAAGACCGCCGCCGCCAAGAAGACGACGGCCAAGACGACCGCCGCCAAGAAGACCGCGGCCAAGAAGGCTCCGGCGAAGAAGGCCACGGCCAAGAAGGCCCCCGCCAAGAAGTCGGCGGCTCGCAAGACCACTGCCAAGAAGGCCACCGCCCGCTAGAAGCCGGGCGCAGGGGCATCTCACGCGCCGGGCCGGGCTCCCCAGGGGAGCCCGGCCCGCGGCGTGTTCAGAACGTCTGCAGCGTGATCAGGGTGATCCGGCGCTGCGCGCCCTCGCCCTCGGTCTCGATCCGTACGCGCTGCCCCGGCCGCAGCAGCCGCAGCCCGCCGGCGTCGAACGCCGGCCCGTCGAAGGGCACCGGGGTGCCGTCGTCGAGCAGCACCTGTCCGCTGCGGGTCTCGGGGTCGTACGTGTACGAGGTCGCCTGCATGGGGGCAGCCTACTGACCTCACCGCGCGGAGCGCCGTGCGAGGGGATTCCCGTCCGCGAGGGCCCGCCGGGCCGCCTTCCGGCCCGTGCGGGCTCCGTGCCGTCCGGCCGGAGCCTTCCGGCGGCCGTGAACCCGGGGCCGGTGAGAACGGGCGGGACGCGGGCCGCCGGGGCCGGGCCGGGACCGCCGCCTACTGCCCGGGAATCAGCAGGCGCGCCGCCGCGGCGGCCGTGCGCGGCCCCACGCCGAGCCTCAGCGCCGCCCGCAGATCGTCCCGGGTGTCCACGTCCTGGCGCACCGAATCCACCGCGTCGAGCCGGAGTTCCGCGGCTCCGGAGGTGCGATGGCGGGCCCGGGAATCGCCGCCGAAAGCGGGGAGCAATTCCATGCCCGGGGAAGCGGCCAGGAGAGTGGTGCCGATTGCAGCCGCATCGGCCAGAAAAGCGCGGGGGAATTCGGCGGCGGCACCCAGCACCCGGGCCAATTCCAAAGGCCGCAGAGCGGGCAGATCGGCGTTCAGGGCCGCAACGGCACTTTCGGGATCATGGGACCGTACGACCCCCGCTCCGTGCGCCAGCGCCGCGTTGAGGCCCCCTCCCGGTTCGTCCGCGACGATGCGCGCGCCGAGGGCGGACAGCTCCCGCCCGGCCAGGGCGTCGCCCGTGACGACCGCCACATCCCGGACCGCGCCGCAGGCCAGCGCCGCCGCCACGGTGTCCTGCGCGAACGCGAGGGCCAGGCCAGGGCGCAGTAGGTCGGAGGCCGTGTCCGCCAGCCTGCTCTTGGCGCGGGCCAAGGGTTTGAGGGGTATGACCAAGGTCCACCGCACGAGCGCTCCGCCCTCTCCAGTCACGCCCTATTGTGACCCGGTCACCCTGGCGGTCAGGACGTCGGGGCGTACGGTGTTCTCGACAGACAGGCGGCCTGGAGCGACACTTGTGCGGCCCCCCAGGCTCTAGAGGAAGGTGTCCGCGTGCCCCGCCGCAGAATCGGCTTCTGGTACCGCTTCGCTGCGGTTCTCTGCAAACCGCCGCTGGTGGTTCTGATCAAGCGGGACTGGCGTGGAATGGAGAACATTCCGGCCGAGGGCGGATTTATCACCGCGGTGAACCACAATTCCCACGTGGACCCGTTCGCGTATGCGCACTACCAGTACAACACCGGGCGTGTTCCGCGCTTCCTGGCGAAGGCCGGCCTTTTCAAGAAGGGATTCGTCGGCGCCGCGATGCGCGGCACCGGACAGATTCCCGTCTACCGCGAGAGCACCGACGCGCTGAGTGCCTTCCGGGCCGCGATCGACGCCGTGGAACGCGGTGAGTGCGTGGCGTTCTACCCCGAGGGCACGCTCACCCGTGACCCCGACGGCTGGCCGATGACCGGCAAGACCGGTGCGGCGAGGGTGGCCCTGCAGACCAGGTGCCCGGTGATCCCGGTCGCCCAGTGGGGCGCCAACGAACTGCTGCCCCCGTACGCCAAGAAGCCCAACATCCTTCCGCGCAAGACCCACCGCGTGCTCGCGGGCCCGCCGGTGGACCTCTCGCGCTTCTACGACCGGGAGATGAACCCGGACCTCCTGAAGGAGGTCACGGAGGTCATCATGGCCGCCATCACCGCGCAGCTGGAGCTGGTCCGCGGCGAGAAGGCGCCCGAGAAGGTGTACGACCCGCGCGAGGTGCGTGTCGCGCAGCGCCGCAAGGCCGCGGCCAAGGCCCGAGCACAGCAGGAAGAAGGGCAGGGCACGTGAGCAAGCCGGTCAGGGCGGCCGTCTTCGGGACCGGATCGTGGGGCACGGCCTTCGGCATGGTGCTCGCCGACGCGGGGTGCGACGTCACCCTGTGGGCGCGCCGTCCCGAACTCGCCGACGCGGTCAACTCCACGCGGATGAACCCGGACTACCTCCCCGGGATCGAGCTACCGGAGAACCTGCGGGCCACCGCGGACCCGGCCGAGGCCGCGCGCGACGCCGACTTCACCGTGCTCGCCGTGCCCTCCCAGACACTGCGCGGGAACCTCGCGGAGTGGGTGCCGCTGCTCGCCCCGGACACCGTGCTCGTCTCCCTCATGAAGGGCGTCGAACTCGGCACCGTGAAGCGGATGAGCGAGGTCATCGAGGAGGTCGCCAAGGTCTCCGCGGACCGTGTCGCCGTCGTCACCGGGCCCAACCTCGCCAAGGAGGTCGCCCAGCGGATGCCCGCGGCGGGCGTCGTCGCCTGCCGCGACGAGGAGGTGGCCCGGCGCATCCAGACCGCCTGCCACACCCCGTACTTCCGCCCGTACACGAACACCGACGTGGTGGGCTGTGAACTCGGCGGCGCGGTCAAGAACGTGATCGGTCTCGCCGTCGGCATCGCCGACGGCATGGGCCTGGGCGACAACGCCAAGGGCTCGCTGATCACCCGCGGTCTGGCCGAGACCACCCGGCTCGGACTCGTCATGGGCGCCGACCCGATGACGTTCTCGGGCCTCGCCGGACTCGGGGACCTGGCCGCGACCTGCTCCTCGCCGCTCTCCCGCAACCACACCTTCGGCATCAACCTCGGCAGGGGCATGACCCTCCAGGAGACCATCGCGGTCACCCGGCAGACCGCCGAGGGCGTCAAGTCCTGTGAGTCCGTGCTGGATCTGGCCCGCAGGCACGGTGTCGACATGCCGATCACGGAGACCGTCGTCAGCATCGTCCACGAGGGCAAGCCCCCGGTGGTCGCCCTCAAGGAGCTGATGTCGCGCAGCGCGAAGTCCGAACGCCGCTGAGGCGCCCGGCGAACCGCCAGGTGGGCGACGCTCCGCAACGGTGGGTACGACGCTGAGCAACGGCCGTCGTGGGGCGCTGACTCACCGCCGTACCACCGGGTACTCTCAACCCGATATGAGCACCGAGAACCTCTCCCAGAACCCTGAGCAGCCGCCTCGCAAGCCGCGTGTGGCCGTCGTCTTCGGCGGCCGCAGCTCCGAACACGGGATCTCCGTGGTCACGGCCGGCGCCGTCCTCAGCGCCATCGACCGTACGAAGTACGACGTACTGCCGATCGGCATCACACAGGACGGCCGTTGGGCGCTCACCGCGGACGAGCCGGAACGCATGGCGATCATCGACCGCAGGCAGCCCAGCGTCGAGCAGCTCGCCGAGTCCGGCGAGGGCGGCGTGGTGCTCCCCGTCGACCCGGCCAACCGCGAAGTCGTCTACAACGAGCCCGGTTCGGTCCCCAAGGCGCTCGGCGAGGTCGACGTCGTCTTCCCGATGCTGCACGGCCCGTACGGCGAGGACGGCACCCTCCAGGGCCTCCTGGAGCTGTCCGGGGTCCCCTACGTCGGCTCGGGCGTCCTCGCCTCGGCCGTCGGTCAGGACAAGGACTACATGAAGCGGGTGTTCACCTCGTTCGGCCTCAAGGTGGGCCCGTACGTGGTGATCCGGCCGCGTGAGTGGCAGCAGGACGAGTCCGCCGCCCGCAAGAAGATCGTCGACTTCGCGGGCGAGCACGGCTGGCCGCTCTTCGTGAAGCCCGCGCGCGCGGGTTCGTCGTTCGGCATCACCAAGGTCGACGACCTCTCGGGCCTCGACGAGGCCATCGCGGAGGCCCAGCGGCACGACCCGAAGATCATCGTGGAGGCGCTGCTGCGCGGCCGCGAGATCGAGTGCGGGGTCCTGGAGTTCGAGGACGGGCCGCGCGCCTCGGTCCCCGCGGAGATCCCGCCCGTGCAGTCGCACGCCTTCTACGACTTCGAGGCCAAGTACATCGACTCGGCCGACGGGATCGTGCCCGCGCCGCTGACCGGTGAGCAGACCGCGGAGGTACGCCGGCTCGCCGTCGAGGCCTTCGAAGCGGCCTCCTGCGAGGGCCTGGTCCGCGCGGACTTCTTCCTCACCGAGGACGGCGAGTTCGTGATCAACGAGATCAACACGATGCCGGGCTTCACGCCGATCTCCATGTACCCGCGCATGTGGCAGGAGACGGGCGTCGGTTACTCGGAGCTCGTCGACCGCCTGATCCAGGCGGCGCTGCGGCGGTCCACGGGACTGCGCTGAGCAACCCGCGGAACCACGGTGTCAGTCGGCGATCCCCTTGGGGATCGCCTTCTTGACGGATGCGGCCAGGTCGACGAGCACTCCGGAGACATCGACGCTCCCGGGCACCGTGACCTGGACGTACGCCAGACGCGAAGCGGTGGTGAGGCGGGTCGTCCCGTCGTCCTGCTTCTCCATCAGCCAGTCGACGCCGTTCACACCCCCGCCGACCGCCTTCGGGTCGTCGCCGGTCGCCACCTTCGGATCGACCATCTTCGGAGGCCGCTCGACACCGCAGCGCAGTATGATCGCCGGGCTTCCCCAGCCCGCGGTCAGCGCGGACCGGGGCTGCGGGTCCTCACGGCCGTGGCCGTCCACCGTCCTCGGCAGCGCCCTGTCCAGGTTCTGGCACAGCTCGGTGACCTTCGCGTCCGGAGTCGGAACCGCGACGGACGCGTTGTCGTCTGCTGAGGAGCAGCCCGCGATCGCGATCAGCGCCGCGAGAGCGGGCGGCCCGAGGAGAGCGGTGCGCCGGTGACGGAAGAAGTTCACCGGCCAAGGGTAGACGGGGGCTACAGGTGCACGACCGGGCAGGTCAGGGTGCGGGTGATGCCGTCCACTTGCTGGACCTTGGCGACCACCATGCGACCGAGGTCATCGACGGTGTCGGCCTGGGCGCGCACGATGACGTCGTACGGTCCTGTCACGTCCTCGGCCGTGATCACCCCCGGGATCTTGCTGATCGTCTCGGCGACGGTCGACGCTTTGCCGACCTCCGTCTGGATCAGGATGTACGCCTGTACCACGGAACCTCCAGGGCGGCCACGAGGATCATGTGGGGAAAAGGAACGCCACGGTATCGCGTTGCCGCGCGCCACGGGGAGACCCGCGGTGACTGGGGCTCGCGCGCCGGGGTGGAGGGACTGCGCAAGTTGACGGTCAACTCGACCGTACCGAGTACTCAGACGGCTCGCGACCGGGCACGAGCAGCGACAGAGGGAGCACGACGATCATGAAGGGCACCGTGGGCGAGTTGGGGGAGTTCGGGCTCATCCGAGAGCTCACCTCGCGTCTCACCACCACCCCGGCCGTCCGGGTCGGACCCGGCGACGACGCCGCGGTGGTCGCCGCGCCGGACCGCAGGGTCGTGGCGAGCACCGACATCCTCCTCGAAGGACGGCACTTCCGCCGCGACTGGTCCACGGCGTACGACGTCGGCCGCAAGGCGGCCGCGCAGAACCTCGCGGACATCGCCGCGATGGGCGCCGTCCCGACCGCGCTGCTGCTCGGCCTGGTCGTGCCCGCCGAACTCCCGGCCACCTGGCCCTCCGAGCTGATGGACGGGCTGCGCGACGAGTGCCAGGTCGCGGGCGCGGCCGTGGTCGGAGGGGATGTCGTACGGGGCGAGACCATCACCATCGCGATCACCGCGCTCGGCGATCTGCGCAACCACGAGCCGGTCACCCGGGGTGGCGCGCAGCCCGGTGACGTCGTCGCCGTGACCGGCTGGCTGGGCTGGTCCGCCGCGGGGTTCGCGGTGCTCTCGCGGGGCTTCCGCTCGCCGCGCGCCTTCGTCGAGGCGCACCGCCGGCCCGAACCGCCGTACCACGCGGGTCCGGCGGCCGCCGGGCTCGGCGCGACCTCGATGACGGACGTCAGCGACGGGCTGATCGCCGACCTCGGGCACATCGCCGAGGCGAGCAAGGTGCGCATCGACATCCGCTCCGGGGACATCGACGTCCCGTCCCAGATGAACGACATCGGCCAGGCCGTCGGCGTCGACCCCATCCAGTGGGTGCTCACCGGTGGCGAGGACCACGCGATCGTCGCCACCTTCCCGCCGGACGTGAAGCTGCCCGCGCGCTGGAAGGTGATCGGTGAGGTCCTCAACCCGTCGGCCCTGCCCCAGGTCACCGTGGACGGCGCCCCCTGGACGAGCAAGGGCGGCTGGGACCACTTCGGGGACATCGAGTCCTGAGACGCACGTGTGGGGCGCCGGGACGCGCGGCGTCCCGGCGCCCCACACGCACGCACGGAGGCGGGAAGGACGGAGGCAGCAAAGGAAGACAGTAAAAGAAGGCAGCAAAAAACCCGCCCACCGTGAGGTGGACGGGCTCAGTGCAGACGTACCAGCAGTGGCCGCGCGCTAGCGGTTGTCAGCGCGTGACCTTGCCGGCCTTGATGCACGAGGTGCAAGCGTTCACGCGCTTCGGCGTCCCGCCCACCACGGTACGAACGCGCTGGATGTTGGGGTTCCAGCGACGCGGTGTACGGCGGTGCGAGTGCGAGATGTTGTTGCCGAAGCCCGGCCCCTTGCCGCAGACGTCGCAGTTGGCAGCCACGGGTCACTCCAAAGACTTCAGATGCACTTACGGTTGATCCCGGCATGCCGAGAATCAAGATCTAGGATCTGAGTGGCGGTGCCAGGGGGATGGCCCGATCGGATCGGGCAACTGGAGCAGCATACAACGACTGCGTCCGGAGAACGAAACTACCATGACCTGCCGGTCCGCGACTCCGCCCTCCTCGGGGCCCTCTACCGGCAGTAACCCTTTCTGGGTCTACGCTGCGTCCCACGTCCAGCAGCCCAAGGAGGCGCAGGTGCCGCAGGTGCCGCAGACATTCGATGCTCTCGCGGTGCGCACCTGGTGCGGCCTCGCGCTGGAGGCCCTGGGCCGCGCGCGCGAGGAGATCGACGCGATCAATGTCTACCCGGTCGCCGACGGGGACACCGGGACGAACCTGTATCTGACGATGGAATCGGCCGCGGCCGCGGTCGAGGCGGTGTTCGCGGGTCACGAGGCGATGGCCCCCGGGGCCCCGGGGCGGGACGAGCCCGCCGCGGGGCACGGGCCGGCCGAAGACGTCGTGGCGGCCTCAGGCGTCGGGGCCGCGGACGGGAGCGGTGTTCCCCTCGCCGACGCGGCGCGGGCGATGGCGCACGGCGCCCTGATCGGAGCCCGGGGCAACTCCGGAACCATCCTCGCGCAACTGCTGCGGGGCATGGCGCAGGTGCTCGCCGCCGACAGTGAGACGGCTCACACCGACGGCGCGGGCATGCGCCTCGCCCTGCGCAACGCCGCCGATTCCGCGCGCAAGGCCGTCGCGCACCCCGTCGAGGGAACGGTCCTCACCGTCGCCTCGGCCGCCGCCGAAGCCGCCTTCGGCGTCGAGGGGGACTGCGCCGCGGTCGCGAACGAGGCCTACGAGGGAGCCTGCGCCGCGCTCGCCGAGACCACCGGGCAACTGGCCGTCCTGGAGCACGCCGGTGTGGTCGACGCGGGCGGCCGGGGGCTGGTGGCGGTACTGGCGGCGCTGGTCCAGACGTTCACGGGGGAGGCGCCGAGGACACCCGGGGCCTGCGCGGGCCTCACCGGGCGCGGTGCGGAGCCCGTTCCCGATGCCACGGCCGCGTCCGGGGCGTCCGGTGTCCCCGAGGCCGGAACCCCCGGCTCCCGGGACACCCGACCGGGAGCCGGCCCAGCCGGCCGAGCCGGTGCGGGCGAGCGCCCTGGTCCGGCCGCGTACCGGGCCGACGGGTCCAACGGGTCCGGCGGGACCGACGCGACGGACGTCTGCGCGGACGGGGCCGCGGGGGACGGCAACCCCGCCTTCGAGGTGATCTACCTCCTGGAGGCCGAGGACGCCGCCGTGGACCGTCTGCGGGACCGGCTCGACGGGCTCGGCGACTCCCTGGTCGTGGTCGGCGGCGACGGACTGTGGAACGTCCATGTGCATGTGGACGACGCGGGCGCGGCCGTCGAGGCGGGCGTCGAGGCGGGCCGGCCGCACCGCATCCGGATCACCCACTTCGGTCTCGGCGACGTGCACACCGGCGCCGGGGCCGGGCGTCCGCCCCGCGAGCGGGCGCAGCGCGCCGTCGTGGCCGTCGTGCCGGGCGAGGGCCTGGCCGGGCTGTACACGGAGGCGGGGGCGACCACCGTGCTGGCGCGGCCGGGGGAGCCGCCCGCCAGCGGGGAGCTCGTGGAGGCCGTACGACGGGCCCACGCGCGCGAGGTGGTGCTGCTGCCCAACGACGCCGACCTGCGGCACACCGCGGCGGCGGCCGCCGAACAGGCCCGCGCCGAGGGCGTCCGGGTCGCGCTGATCCCGACCAGGTCCGCGGTGCAGGGCATCGCCGCGCTCGCCGTGCACGAACCCGAGCGCCGCTTCGACGAGGACGTCGTCGCGATGACCTCGGCGGCGGGCGCCACCCGCTACGCCGAGGTCGCCGTCGCCGAACGGCAGTCCTGGACCATGGCCGGGATCTGCCAGGCCGGGGACGTCCTCGGCCTCATCGACGGCGACGTCGCGATCATCGGCGCCGACCTCACCACCACGGCGGAGACCGTCCTCGACCGCATGCTGGCGGCGGGCGGCGAGATGGTCACCCTCGTCCTGGGCGACGAGGCCCCCGAGACCATCGCCGCGCACCTGGAGTCCCGGGTACGGGAGTCGTATCTCGCGGTGGACACCGTGGTGTACCGGGGCGGGCGCCAGGGCGCGCTGCTGCTGATCGGCGTCGAGTAGCGGAGCCGAGCGGAGCGGCAGCGGTGAGCGTTGAAGCGGCGGTCAGGCGGTCGCGGGGACCGTGTCCCGCCGGGGCTCCTCTGTGCGTACGACCGTCCGGTGGGCGCGTTCGACGGCCTGCCCCCAGTACGTTCCGGCGACCATGAGCACGGCACCGAGGGCGGTGAGCACCGTGAGGTGCTCGCCGCCCATGCCGATGCCGACCGCGACGGCCCAGACCGGCTCGGTGCCCAGCAGCAGACTGGCCCGGCTGGCGGAACCCCGCTGCACCGCCCAGGTCTGGGCGAGGAAGGCGAACACGCTGCAGAACAGGGCGAGATAGAGAAGCTGCGCCCAGCCCGAGGCATCGACCCTGCCGAGCGCCGGCAGTGCGTTGGCGGCCGGCACCGCGAACAGGACGGTGCCGACGACCGTCTGGACGGCCGTCAGGTGCAGGGGCCGTACGGAGCGACGGGCGGTGAGCCGCCCCACGAGCGCCACATGGGCGGCGCGGACCAGCGCGGCGGCGAGGATCAGCAGATCGCCGCTCCGGGGCGAGTGGAAACCGCTGCCGGACACCAGGAGCCCGACGGCCAGGAGGCACAGACCGGTGGCGGCGAAGTAGCGCGCCGGCAGCCCGGCCGTGCCGGCCGTACGGTCCAGCAACGGGGTGAGGACGACGGTGAGGCTGATGAGCAGGCCCGCGTTGGCCGCGCTGGTGTGCGCGACACCGTACGTCTCCAGGACCAGGACCGCGGCCTGGGTGACCCCCAGCACCGCCCCGAGGCGGAGCTCGTCGCGCGTGCAGCGCCCTGTCCGGCGCCGGGCGGCGACGAGGGCGACACAGGCGACGGCCGCGATGCCGTACCGCACGAACAGGACGAGGAGGACGGGGAGCGTCGAAGTGGCGGTCTTGGCGGCCAGATAACTGGAACCCCAGACGGCGGCGACAAGGAGAAGCACCGCGTCGGTGCTGCGGACTCGGGACACGCCCACACGCTCCCGCACCCCGACCCTGAAGCACAGAGCGAAGTTCTTCACCGCCTTTTAAGCATCACTACAATGAACGGGTGAACGAGCGGCAACTGCGGATCTTGCGGGAACTCGGTGAGCTGGGAAGCGTCACAGCCGTCGCGGAGGCGCTGCTGATGACCCCCTCGGCGATCTCGCAGCACCTGCGCCTGCTGCAGCGCTCGATCCCCGTCCCGCTCACCGAACGCGACGGACGGCGGCTGGTGCTGACGGACGCCGGGCGGGCCCTGGCCGGTGCGGCGATCGAGGTGGAGAGCGCGCTCGCCCGGGCACGGCACTGCGTGGACGAGTTCGTCGAGGAGCCGGCCGGAGACGTGTCGGTGGCCGCCTTCCACAGCGCGGGCGCCACCTTCTTCCCGGTCCTGCTGCGCGGCCGGACCCCGGCGGCCCCACGGCTCTCGTTCGCCGACGAGGACGTGGCGCAGGACCAGTTCCCCCGGCTGACACGGGACTACGACCTCGTCCTCGCCCATCACCTCGCGCACGCGCCGCCCTGGCCGCGCACCGTCACCGCGACCACCCTGCTGCGCGAACCCCTCGACGTCGCCATGCCGGCCGACCATCCGCTGGCCCGCCGGGAGCGACTGACCCCGGGTGATGTCGCCGACCGGCCCTGGATCACCGTGCACGACGGGTTCCCGCTGATGGCCACCATCGACGCCATCGCGACCGCCGCGAACCGGCGGCTCGACATCGTCCACCGCATCAACGAGTTCTCGGTCGTCGCGGAGACGGTCGCCGCGGGGGGCGGGCTCGCCCTGATGCCCCGCTGGACCACGCGCCCGCATCCCGCGCTGGTTCTGCGACCGCTCAGCGGGGTCCACGCCGTACGGCGCATCGACGTGCTCCACCGCCCCGAACGCGTGGCACGCAGGGCCGTACGAACGGTGCTCGACGAACTGCGCCGTGCGGCCCGGACGATCCGCGGCGACGACGCCCCGGATCACGACACCGGAGTGTGAGGACCAGCCCGGTGCCCTGGCATGCCACGGCACCGCACGGCATCGGTCAGGGCTTGTCGGCCTTCTCCAGGAGCGCGAGCATCTCCTCGGCGTCGGCACGCCGGGCCCCGGCGACCTCGCCGTCCAGCCGCGCGCACGCGGCCAGGACACCGCGCGCGCGTGCCGTGGCGGCCTCGCGCCGTCCCAGGTCGGCCTCCAGCCGGCAGGCCGCCAGCTCCGCCCTCGTCCGGGCGCCGAGCAGGTCGTCCCCGAGGGAGGCGAACACGGGGATCGCCAGGGCGATGTACCCGAGGGCCTCCTCGAACGCGACCCGCATGACGGCCTCCTCCGCGCCCTCCGGTACGGAACGGGCCACCAGGTCCCCGAACTGGCAGTGGCTGTGCCCGAGTTCGGCGACGGCGCGGCGCCGCGCCCCCTCGTCCCCGAACCCGTCACCGCCTTCGGAGCGGGAGCCGCCCGGCGTGCCCGGGGGCTGTGCCCCCGGTGACTTCGGTGCCGTGCCCCAGGCCTGGACCGCCGACTCGCACTCCTGGACCGCCGCGCCCATCAACTCCCGCGCCGCGTCGAGCCCTCCGTCCAGCCGGGCCGCGGCCCACGCACGGGCCCGGAGCGCCCGGACCAGCCCGTGGACGTCGCCCAGCTCGCGCCAGAGGTCGCCCGCGCGGGCGTACGCCTGATCCGCCTGGGCGGTCAGCCCCGCATGCCCCAGGGCCTCGGCCGCGAGGTGCGCGAGCATCGCGTGGTCGCGCTGCTCGGGCCAGTGCCGGGCGATGTCCGCGGCGCGCAGCCAGTGTTCGGCGGCCTCGCGGTGCTCACCGAGCTCGGTGAGGCAGTCGCCCAGCCACCAGCGCGTCTGCACGATCGCGCCGTCGCCGTGCATCTCGCCGGTCAGGTCCGGCAGCGCCGACTCCAGGATCTCGGCGGCCTCCGCCCACCGGCCCCGGCGGAGCAGGAACCCCCCGAGCTGGTGGCGCGCCCAGGCCCCGAGCGTGACGGCCTCGCCGGCTTCGTCGGCCCAGTGCGCGGCCTCCAGGGCGTGCTCGGAGGCGGGGCCGAACTGCCCGGTGGCGGCGAGTATCTCGGCCAGCCGGAGGTGCAGTTGGGCATGGCCGGCCGGCTCCAGATGGGAACCCCCGTGGTCCAGCGCCGCCCGCGTCGCCCGCTCCGCCGCCTCCGAGTCGCCGAGGTGCATCGCGATCCCGGCGAGCCGGGAGTCGTACTCGACGGCGAACCACGGCAGCCCCGCCGCCACGAACCCCTCGACCGCCCGCGTGAGAAGCGCGGCGGCGGCCTCGGCGTCATCGGCGCGGGCCGCGAGCTCCCCGAGCATCGCGTACGCCTCGGCGGCCCGCGACGCCAGTGCCACATCGTCCCCGGCATACGGCTCCGCGAGGGCCAGCAACTCCCGCGCGGCCTCCTCGGCGGCCACCAGGACATCACCCTCGGTGCCGGTGAGAGGCTGCCCGCTCTCCGGACCGGCCTCCAGCTCGTCCACCCGCTGCATCAACGTCCGTGCCCGCCCCACCAGCACGGACGCCGTCTGGGACACCTCGGTCCCGCCCTCCTCGAAGAGGGCCAGCACCTCTTCGCGCAGCTCCGCGACGGTGTCCAGGACCTCCGCGGCCCCGCCGGACAGCGCCCGGACGTACGCGGCGCGGGAACGGGCCGCCAGCGCCTCGCCGGGGTCACCCGCCTCGGCGTACAGCTCGGCGGCCCGGTGGAAGAGAGCGGCGCCCTGCGGCCCGCGGCCCATCGCCTCGTGGTCGGCGATCTCCGCGCGGTCGCGTACGTCCAGTTCGCGGCCCTCGGAGGCGCGCGAGACCGCCGCCCACGCCGCCACCGCGTCCGGGTCCCGCCGCGCCGAGAGCCGCCGGGCCTCGGTGAGCAGCGCGTCCAGATCGGGTCCGGCGGCCTCGGCCACGGTCTGCGGCGGGGGCGCGGCCACCGGCGCCGACACCCGCGGTCCGGTGCGTGCGGGGCGCGTGGAGCGCACCCCCAGCGGCAGCCGGTCGACGAGCGCCGGACGGTCCATCCGCGCACGGGCGCGCTCGCTGACGTACGACGTGCCGTTGCGGGCGTCGAACCGCGCGGCCAGCGCGAGCGCCTCCCCGCGCGCGTGCACGGCGAGTCCCGCCGCCGTCCACGCGCTCCCGGCAGGCCCCGGAACCGGCTGTCCGCCGAGCCCGAGGAAGGTCAGACGGTCCATGGTGAGCGCCACCACCGCCATGAAGTCCAGCTTGCTGCGCGGGTCCCCGGAGTCCGTGAAGTAGGCCGGGCGCTCCGCGAGCAGTTCCAGGGCGCGTGCCTCGTTGCCGGTGAGGGCGCAGAACTCCACATGGTCCGCGTACGCGCCCCGCATGCTCTCCATGGCCCGTACCAGCCGGAATCCGCGCAGATGATGGGCGCGCGCCTCCTCGACGCGTCCGAGGCGCAGCAGCGGCAGCAGGGAGGACGCGAGGACGGTGTGCGGCTGGTGGGCGCACGTGTACTCGCCCTCCAGGACCGGCGCCCACAGCTCCAGCGCCTCCGGGTCCGCGCCGCGCACCGACCGCCACCACCCCTGCCCGTGCAGCTCGCACGCGTGGCAGTCGGCCATCGAGTCGCGGTCCGCGGCCATCCACGCGGTGTACGCCCGCTCGGCGCGCTCCAGGTCGCCCAGGTGCGCGGCGACGCTGAACTCGGCGCTGCGCACGGCCCGTTCGGAGTGACCGGCGAGTCGGTAGCGCCGCTCCATCTCGCCGAGCCACTTCTCTATGGAGGCGAGCGGGACGTGCGGCTGGTCGAGCATGCCCGCCGACATCCACTTGAAGACCCAGTGCAGCGAGTGGATCTCGAACTCGTCGAAGTCCTCGGGGTGTTCGTCCCACATGCGCAGCAGGCGCGCGAAGGGGACGAACATCTTGCCCTTCTCGGAGCTGTAGTTGTAGACCTTCAGCTGGTGTCCGAGCGCCTCGACGACGGCGAGCGGGATGTTCAGCCGCTCGGCCTCCACGAGCAGTTGCTCCGCGCGCGCGTTGCGGCCGGGCCCCTCCGGCTGCTCGTAGTTGTCCGCCATCGCCCGGCGCAGCGTGTCGAAGTCCATGGCCGGGCTCATCGGCGGTCGTCCTTTCCGGGGTCGGTGTGGGTGGCCCACTCCAGGAGGCCGAGGAAGGCGCGGTTGAGGAGCGCCGAGTCCGCGGGCCGGAGCGGGCGCTGGGCCATCAGCAGGGCCTGTCCGTAGAGCGACTCCGTCGCGGTGCCCATCAGGTCCGGATCACCGAGCGAACTGATCCTGCGGATCAGCGGGTTGAGGTGGTTGAGGACCAGACGCGCGCGCGGTGCGCTGCCGCGCAGCGAGCCGAGGATGCCCGCCCACAGATCGTCGGCCTGCTCCTCTGCCTCCGCGCGGGCCTGTTCGTGGCGGGCCGCCCGGTCGTCCAGATGCAGGGCGGGCACCGACATGGGGTGGAAGGCACGCAGGACCACATCGCAGTTCAGCGGGTCGAGCCGGGCCCGCGCGGCCCCCAGGAACGCCGACAGGGCCAGTTCCTCGGCCGGGTCCACGGCGTCCAGATGAGCCGTCACGGTGTCCGCGTCCAGCTCCGAGACGACCGTCCCGGGGCGCACGGCGGGCAGCGCCTCGATCAGCTCGCTGTCGTACGTGTAGCCGCCGTTGACGACCCCGACGCCCTGCGCGGAGGCGATCGGCGCGACCTGCCGGTACTCCTCGACGGTCCGCGTGAAGTGCACCACCGGGTGGCGCTGCGCGAACTCCTCCAGGGACAGCCGTCCGTCGGTCGTCTCGAAGGGCAGCCACGGCAGCATCGTGCGCAGCATCTCCGCGTCGTGCCGCGCCAGCGACTTCACACCCAGGTGGTGCACGGACAGGAAGGCGGCCAGTCGTTCCGGATCGCCCGCCGCGAGCCCCGTCAGCCAGGACCGGATGCGCTCGCCGAGCGCCTCCCGTACGGCGGCGAGGGTCTCGTCCTCGTACAGCGACTCACGGGACGCGGTGGGCCGCAGACTGTCCGTGTCGAGGACGCAGCGCACGAAGAACGCCCAGTCGGGCAAAAGCTGTTCGGCCCGCTCGGTGAGCAGCATGCCCTTCAGGTGCACGCGGTGGCCAGCGCGCTGGGCGGGGCTGACCGCCGACGGCAGGACGTAGGCCACGCCGCGGATCCCGGCGACCGGCACGTCCAGGTCGATCGAGTCCAGCGGAACGAACCCGAACAGCTCGTGACAGTGCCGGGCCAGCGCCACCCTTCGGCCGGCCGGACTCGGATAGGGCCGGTCCCAGGGCGCGGGAAGGTCCGCGATCGGCTCGTCGCCGACGCGCACGTCGTAGGGCAGCAGCGCCCCGAAGTCGCGCGCCAGCGAACGGACCCGCTCCTCGCTCAGCCACTCGCCCGCCCCGGCGCGCGCCACCAGATGCACGGTGGTGCCCGGTTCGGTGCGCGCCTCGTGCGGCAGGGTGCGCACCGTGTACGAGCCGTCGTCGGCGGCCGTCCACTCGACCGGCGCCGCGTCGGGCGTCCGGGCGCTGCGGCTGACCACCCGGATGCGCTCGGCGACGACGAAACACGCCAGCAGCCCGATGCCGAACTGGCCGAGGAAGTCCGAACGCGCCGACTCCAGGCCGTCGTTCCGCTTGGAACTGCGGCCGATCGTCGCCAGCAGGCTGTGCACGTCGGACTCGGTGAGCCCGACGCCGGAGTCCTCCACCCGCAGGGTGCCGCCCTCGGCGTACAGACGCACCGTGGCCGGGGCGTCCGGCTCCCCGGCGCGCCGCGCGGTGATCGCGTCGACCGCGTTCTGCAGCAGTTCGCGCAGATAGACCTTGGGGCTGGAGTAGAGGTGATGGGAGAGGAGGTCGACCAGACCGCGCAGGTCGACCTGGAACGTATGAGGTGACGGGGAGGCCGGGGAGGGCTGTGAGGTCTGGGAGTCCATCGTCGCTGCGCCGGTGGGTGGGGGACGTGCGACGGCGCGGGGTCGGGCGGTCCCGGGGGACGGTGACCGCGAAGAGGGCCGGAGCGCGTCATCCTAGGCCCGGAACGAGCCGTCTGACCAGCGGATTTCCGGGACGTATACGGCAATGTCAGTGCCGTGGTGTGCAATGGATCTCGTGCCCGTGCTCGAAGAACCACTGAAGAAGGCGCTCGGTCCCGCCACCGCGAAGGTGATGGCCGAGCACCTCGGCCTGCACACCGTCGGCGACCTGCTGCACCACTACCCGCGCAGATACGAGGAGCGCGGGCAGCTCACCCACCTCGCCGACCTGCCGCTGGACGAGCATGTGACGGTGGTCGCCCAGGTCGCCGACGCGCGCCTGGCCACCTTCGCCTCGTCCAAGGCGCCCCGCGGCAAGGGGCAGCGCCTCGAAGTCACCATCACGGACGGCAGCGGCCGCCTCCAGCTCGTCTTCTTCGGGCACGGCGTGCACAAGCCCCACAAGGACCTGCTCCCCGGCACCCGCGCGATGTTCTCCGGCAAGGTGTCCGTCTTCAACCGCCGCCTCCAGCTCGCCCATCCGGCGTACGAACTGCTGCGCGGCGACGGCGAGGAGGCCGTGGAGAGCGTCGACAGCTGGGCGGGCGCCCTCATCCCGATCTACCCGGCCACCGCCAAGCTGGAGTCCTGGAAGATCGCCAAGTCGGTGCAGACGGTGCTGCCGAGCGTCCAGGAAGCGGTCGACCCCCTCCCGGACTCGCTGCGCGACGGCCGCGGCCTGGTCACCCTCCCCGAGGCACTTCTCAAGGTCCACCGCCCGCACACCAAGGCGGACATCCACGACGCCCGCGCCCGCCTCAAGTGGGACGAGGCCTTCGTCCTCCAGGTCGCCCTGGCCCGCCGCCGCCACGCCGACGCCCAGCTCCCCGCCGTCGCCCGCGTCCCCGCACCGGACGGCATGCTCACCGCCTTCGACGCCAAGCTCCCCTTCACCCTCACCGAGGGCCAGCGGAAGGTCTCCAAGGAGATCTTCGACGGCCTCGCCACCGAACACCCGATGCACCGACTGCTGCAGGGGGAGGTGGGCAGCGGGAAGACGATGGTCGCCCTGCGCGCCATGCTCGCCGTCGTCGACGCGGGTGGGCAGGCCGCGATGCTCGCGCCCACCGAGGTGCTCGCCCAGCAGCACCACCGGTCGATCACCGAGATGATGGGCGAGCTGGCGCAGGGCGGCATGCTCGGCGGGGCCGAGCACGCGACGAAGGTCGTGCTGCTCACCGGCTCCATGGGGGCGGCGGGCCGGCGCCAGGCGCTGCTCGACCTGGTCACCGGCGAGGCCGGGATCGTGATCGGCACCCACGCCCTGATCGAGGACAAGGTCCAGTTCCACGACCTGGGCCTGGTCGTGGTCGACGAGCAGCACCGCTTCGGTGTCGAGCAGCGCGACGCCCTGCGCGGCAAGGGCAAGCAGCCCCCGCACCTCCTGGTCATGACCGCCACGCCCATCCCGCGCACGGTCGCGATGACGGTCTTCGGCGATCTGGAGACCTCCGTCCTCGACCAGCTCCCCGCCGGGCGCTCCCCGATCGCCAGCCATGTCGTCCCCGCCGCGGACAAGCCGCACTTCCTCGCACGCGCGTGGGAGCGCGTGCGCGAGGAAGTGGAGAACGGCCATCAGGCGTACGTCGTCTGCCCCCGCATCGGCGACGGGGACGACGACCCGAAGAAGGGCGCCAAGAAGAAGTCCCCCGAGGACGAGGCGGAGAAGCGTCCGCCGCTGGCCGTCCTCGACGTCGCCGCCCAGCTCGCCGAGGGCCCCCTCCAGGGCCTCAAGATCGAAGTCCTGCACGGCCGGATGCACCCCGACGACAAGGACGCCGTCATGCGCCGCTTCGCCGCGGGCGAGACGGGCGTCCTGGTGGCGACGACCGTGATCGAGGTCGGCGTGAACGTGCCGAACGCCACCGCCATGGTGATCATGGACGCCGACCGCTTCGGCGTCTCCCAGCTCCACCAGTTGCGCGGCCGCGTCGGCCGCGGCTCGGCCGCCGGGCTCTGCCTGCTGGTCTCCGAGATGCCGGAGGCGAGCCCGGCCCGTCAGCGGCTGAACGCGGTGGCCTCGACCCTGGACGGCTTCGAGCTCTCCCGCATCGACCTCGAACAGCGCCGCGAGGGCGATGTCCTCGGCCAGGCCCAGTCCGGTGTCCGCTCCTCGCTGCGCATGCTCGCCGTCATCGACGACGAGGAGATCATCGCGGAGGCCCGCGAGGAGGCCACCGCCGTCGTCGCGGCGGACCCGGAGCTCACGGGCCTCCCCGGCCTGCGCACCGCCCTGGACGCCCTCCTGGACGAGGAACGGGAGCAGTACCTGGACAAGGGCTGAGCAGCGGCGAGGGGCCCACGGCTGAGAGACTGGGAGGAACCGACACACCCCCAGCGCAAAGGACCCTCATGACCCGCGTGATCGCCGGCCGGGCCGGCGGACGCCGTCTGGCCGTCCCGCCGGGCACCGGCACCCGCCCCACCTCCGACCGGGCGCGCGAGGGACTCTTCTCCACGTGGCAGTCCCTGCTCGGCGGCCCGCTGGAGGGCGAGCGCGTGCTCGACCTGTACGCCGGCTCGGGCGCCGTGGGCCTGGAGGCGCTCAGCCGCGGCGCCGGACACACCCTGCTCGTCGAGGCGGACGCCCGCGCGGCCAGGGTCGTCCGCGAGAACGTGAAGTCCCTGGGCCTGCCCGGCGCCGAGGTCAGAGCGGGCAAAGCGGAACAGATCATCCGGACGGCGGCACCGGAGGACCCCTACGACCTGGTCTTCCTCGACCCTCCGTACGCCGTCTCGGACGACGATCTTCGGGAGATTCTGCTCACACTCCGGACCGGGGGCTGGCTCGCCGACGATGCGCTCGTCACCGTGGAGCGCAGCACCAGAGGCGGTGAATTCGGCTGGCCGGACGGTTTCGAAGCCGTCAGGGCCCGTCGGTACGGCGAGGGAACGTTTTGGTACGGTCGCGCCGCCTCTACGTGCGAAGACGCACGATGACCGGACCGGAGAGCGAGGGACCACTGTTGCGCCGCGCCGTCTGTCCGGGGTCATTCGACCCCATCACCAATGGACACCTCGACATCATCGCCCGTGCCTCCGCGCTGTACGACGTCGTGCACGTCGTGGTGATGATCAATCAGTCGAAGCAGGGCCTGTTCACGGTCGACGAGCGGATCGAGCTGATCCGCGAGGTCACGGCCGAGTTCGGCAACGTCCAGGTCGAGGCCTACCACGGCCTCCTCGTCGACTACTGCAAGCAGCGGGACATCCCGGCCATCGTCAAGGGTCTGCGCGCGGTCAGCGACTTCGACTACGAACTCCAGATGGCCCAGATGAACAACGGGCTCTCGGGTGTCGAGACCCTGTTCATCCCGACCAGCCCCACCTACAGCTTCCTCTCCTCCTCACTGGTCAAGGAAGTCGCGAACTGGGGCGGTGACATCTCCCATCTGGTGCCGCCGGTGGTCCTGGAGGCGCTCAAGGGGCGGCTGGGCCAGGACTGAGCGACTGACAGTCCGTCACCCGGTGTCGGGCGGGGCAGGAGTGGTCGTACAGTCGACCCGTCCGTCTCCATCACAGCTGTAGAGAGTGGCGAGCACACGGTGGACGTGCAGAAGAAGCTCGATGAGATCGTCGCGGCGGTCGGCAGTGCCCGTTCCATGCCCATGTCGGCCTCGTGCGTGGTCAACCGCGCCGACCTGCTGTCGATGCTGGAAGAGGTGCGCCAGGCGCTGCCCGGCTCCCTCGCCCAGGCGCAGGAGCTGATCGGCGGCCGCGAGGAGATGGTCGAGCGGGCCCGTCAGGAGGCCGAGCGGATCATCGAGACCGCGCACGCCGAACGGGGCTCCCTGATCTCCGACACCGAGGTCGCCCGCCGCTCGCAGAACGAGGCGGACCGGATCCTCGCGGAGGCCCGCAAGGAGGCCGAGGAGGTCCGCGCCGAGGCCGACGACTACGTCGACTCCAAGCTCGCCAACTTCGAGGTCGTCCTCACCAAGACCCTCGGCTCCGTCGGCCGCGGCCGCGAGAAGCTCCTCGGCGCCGGTCCGGGCCTCGACGAGCAGGGGTACGAGGACGAGGACGCGCCGGAGCGCAGTCACGACCCGGAGACCCTGCGCCGCAACGCCGACGAATACGTCGACATCAAGCTCGGCGCCTTCGAGGCCGTCCTCGCCAAGACCCTGGAGGCCGTCGGCCACGGCCGGCGGAAGCTGCACGGCCGGATCGCCAGCGACGACCTCGGCGACCTGAGCGCCTTCGGGGAGGACGGGACGCCCGGCGCGCACACCAGCGACGCCGACTACCTGGCCGGCCTCGCGGAGCTCGCCGACGTGCCCGAGCAGCCCGTGCAGACCCCGGAGCCGGCCGCGCAGCCCTCCTACGGGCAGCAGCAGGAGGCGTACGCCTACCAGCAGCAGGCCGACCCGTACGGCTATCAGCAGGGCTACGCCCCGCAGCAGGACGCGTACGGCTACCAGCAGGCCGACCCCTACGCCGCCTACCAGCAGCAGGGCTACGACCAGCAGCAGACGTACGACCAGAACCAGCAGCAGGTCTACGCCCAGCAGCAGGCCCACGCCATGGACCAGCAGAACCACGCCCTCGACGAGGCCAGCCTCTTCGACACCAGCATGATCAGCGCCGAGCAGCTCAGGGCGTACGAGCAGGGGCGCGGCGGCCACTGACCACCGGGTCAGGAGGGGCGCGTACCGGCGGCCGGGACCGCGGGTACGGACCGGATTGGGCCGAAAGCGAAAGGTCCAGTATCCTGGCTCTTCGGTCGCGTGTACGTCCGCGATCCACGCTGCCCGCGGGAGACCAAGGGCGGCGTTCCCTTGAGTTCGAAGATCGAAAGCAGGAATGGCTCTGAACGCCCGCCTCGACCACCGCAATCCTCTCGTGTTCGACACGCACGAGCTGGGGCGGCGTCCTGGCGCGCTCCAGCGCCTGACCCGCACGATCGACGCTCCCACGGATCTGGGGATCCAGGGTGTCATCGGAGTGCCGGAAGGCGCGCCGGTGGAGCTCGGACTCCGTCTGGAGTCGGTCATGGACGGGGTGCTTGTCACAGGCACCGCCCGTGCATCGGCCAAGGGGGAGTGCGTAAGGTGTCTGGAGCCGCTCGAGCAGGCGCTCAGAGCGGATTTCCAGGAGATGTTCTCGTACCCTGACGCCGATGACCGGGGCCGCCCCAAAGCGGAGCCGGTCGACGACGCCGAGGACGACGAGGACACGCTCTTCCTCGAGGACGGCCTGTTCGACCTCGAACCCGTGCTGCGTGATGCGGTGGTGCTCGCACTGCCGATGCAGCCGGTGTGCCAGGACGACTGCCCCGGCCTGTGCTCCGAGTGTGGAGCGCGGCTCGCGGACGACCCGGAGCACCAACATGACGCCGTCGACATCCGTTGGGCGGCACTGCAGGGACTCGCCGGTTCACTCGAAGATGGCGAGAAGGACGAGTTGAGCGGCGCCGAAGCTGGCGTCGACGAGAAGCAGGAGAAGTAGCCGTGGCTGTTCCGAAGCGGAAGATGTCGCGCAGCAACACGCGCCACCGCCGGTCGCAGTGGAAGGCTGCGGTCCCCACCCTGGTTGCGTGCGAGCGCTGCCACGAGCCCAAGCTGCAGCACATCGCGTGCCCGGCTTGCGGCACCTATAACAAGCGCCAGGTCCTCGAGGTCTGAGCGGCCGGTGAGAGGTCTGATGTCTGACGCCAAGGCGGATACAAACGCCAAGAAAAAGGCGGACAACACAGCCTCGTCCCACACGCTTCTGGAAGGGCGGCTCGGCTACAAGCTCGAGTCCGCCCTTCTGGTGCGTGCGCTGACCCACCGTTCCTACGCGTACGAGAACGGCGGTCTGCCGACCAACGAGCGTCTGGAGTTCCTCGGGGACTCCGTACTGGGCCTCGTGGTCACGGACACGCTGTACCGCACCCACCCCGACCTGCCCGAGGGCCAACTGGCCAAGTTGCGGGCCGCGGTGGTCAATTCTCGTGCGCTGGCGGAAGTGGGCCGCGGCCTCGAACTCGGCTCCTTCATCCGGCTCGGCCGGGGCGAGGAAGGCACGGGAGGCCGGGACAAGGCGTCCATTCTCGCCGACACCCTTGAAGCGGTGATCGGCGCCGTCTATCTCGACCAGGGGCTGGAGGCCGCGGGCGAACTCGTCCACCGGCTCTTCGATCCGCTGATCGAGAAGTCCTCGAATCTTGGTGCCGGCCTGGACTGGAAGACCAGTCTCCAGGAACTCACGGCGACCGAGGGGCTCGGAGTTCCCGAGTACCTGGTCTCCGAGACCGGCCCGGACCACGAGAAGGTCTTCACTGCTGCCGCCCGCGTCGGAGGCGTCTCGTACGGCACCGGCACCGGCCGCAGCAAGAAGGAGGCGGAGCAGCAGGCCGCGGAGTCCGCGTGGAATGCCATCCACTCCGCCGCGGCCGAACGCGCGAAGTCGGCCCAGGCCGCCGAACAGGCGGCTCGTGCCGCCCAGCAGGCGGCTCAGGACATCGAGGAGACCGCCGACGCCTCCTCGACGCCGACGACCGACACGGCCACCGCCTGAATCCTTCGACAGCTGAAGCACCGCAGCACCCGCAGTACCTCGCAGTACCGGACCCCGCCGCAGCGCACTCGCGCCGCGGCGGGGTCCGCGCGTTGCCCCCGCGGCCGACTCCGCGGGACTCTCGCCACGCAGGCCCAACTCCCGGGCGGTGGAGGGTCGCTGGGCCGGGACGGAGCGACCTGGGTGCCCGGGGGCGGGGCGGGCGGGGTGCCCGGGGACGGGGCCGGACCGCTCGCCGACGGCGGTCGTCGAGTGCGATGTACGCTTCCGGCATCATCCGCTCAGCCCGCCCTCCGGAGGAGTCCCGTGCCCGAGTTGCCCGAGGTCGAAGTCGTGCGGCGGGGCCTGGAGCGCTGGGTCACCGGGCGGGTCGTGAGATCGGTCGAGGTCCGGCATCCGCGGGCCGTGCGGCGCCATCTGGCGGGGCCCGACGGCTTCGCGAAGGCGCTCGCCGGACACCGGATCGGTGCGGCGATGCGCCGCGGCAAGTATCTGTGGCTCCCGCTCGACGACTCCCCGTACTCCGTGCTCGCGCACCTCGGGATGAGCGGTCAGCTCCTGGTGCAGCCGGAGGACGCCGCCGAGGAGAAGCACCTGCGCATCCGCATCCGCTTCGAGGACGAGAGGGGCACCGAGCTCCGCTTCGTCGACCAGCGCACGTTCGGCGGGCTGTCGCTGCACGAGAACACCCCGGACGGCCTTCCCGACGTCATCGCGCACATCGCCCGTGACCCGCTCGACCCGCTCTTCGACGACGCCGCGTTCCCCACGGTGCTGCGGGCCCGTCGTACGACGATCAAACGCGCCCTGCTCGACCAGTCGCTGATCAGCGGCGTCGGGAACATCTACGCGGACGAAGCGCTCTGGCGCTCCAAGCTGCACTACGAACGCCCGACGGCGACCATGACCCGGCCGCGCACGGCCGAACTCCTCGGCCACGTCCGCGACGTCATGAACGACGCCCTCGCCGTCGGCGGCACCAGCTTCGACAGCCTGTACGTCAACGTCAACGGCGAGTCGGGCTATTTCGACCGCTCGCTCGACGCGTACGGGCGTGAGGGGGAACCCTGTCATCGCTGCGGGACGCCGATGCGCCGGCGGGCCTGGATGAACCGCTCCAGCTACTTCTGCCCGCGCTGCCAGCGGGCCCCGCGCCCGGGAGTCTGACGCTCCGGGCCTCCCGGGTGGTCCGGGCCTCCCGGGGGTCCGGCGCTCTTACGCCCCGCGGCTCTCGTCGTAGCGTCCCCGGGCCTCAAGGACGTCGTCCATGCGGCCCTCGACGAAGGTGATGAGGGTCAGCAGCCGCTCGGCGACCTCGCGGCCCAGCGGCGTGAGGGTGTAGTCGACGCGCGGCGGGTTCGTGGGCCGCGCGTCGCGGTGCACCAGACCGTCGCGCTCCAGCGCGTGCAGGGTCTGGGAGAGCATCTTCTCGCTGACGCCGTCGACCCGGCGGCGCAGTTCGTTGAACCGGAACGTGCCGTCGTGCAGCGCTCCCAGCGTGAGCGAGCCCCAGCGTCCGGTGACGTGCTCCAGCGTGCCCCGGGAGGGGCAGCCGCGAGCGAACACGTTGTACGCGAGGTCCCCGCCGTCGGCGCACTCGGAGCGCACGTCACTCTCGGCACACGCCATGGCCCTCGCGGACGATTCCATACCCACAGCATACGCAGCCACAGCGCCGTCCAGGGGGCGGCGCTAACTTCTGGATAGCCCCCGTCCGCCGCGCTCGGCGGCTCGGCTCCATGAGTACGGGTGCTCATGTGCGGCGGCCGCCGGATCGCCATGCTGGGCCGTGAGCGGTCGACGGACCGGCGGCCGCGGACGGAATGTGGTGGGTATGGCGCGCGGGAGGGAGCCGTCGACCGGACGGCAGGCCGTGATGGGCGTGGCGCTGCTCGTCGGCGGCGTGGTGGTCGTCTGGGGACTGCTGTTCGTCCACGGGATCACGGGATGGTCCGAGGGAGGCGGTGTCGCACCCGCGGCGTCGGTCTTCGCGTGGCGGACAACCTGGTGCCTGGCCACCGGCGCCGTGGTCACGGGCGCCGGTCTGCTCGCCTCCGGATGGCGCATCCCCGGCGCCGTACAGCTCATGGTCCTGGGGATCGGAGCGCTCAAGTTCCACTCCCTCGCCGCAGGTCACTAGCGCGCGACGTCCGGCCCCGGGAGCCACGGTAGGCCGGACGGACGGGAGGTACGTACTGTCATGGCCGACCCCCCGAGCGGGCCGGCCACGCGTTCTGCGGTTGGCTCAGTAGCCGAAGTCCTGCGTCCACCAAGGGCCGCCCGTGCCGAAGTGGACTCCGACACCGAGGGTCTTGAAGTCGCAGTTCAGTATGTTGGCCTTGTGGCCGGGGCTGTTCATCCAGGCGTCCATGACGGCGGCGGCGTCGGCCTGGCCGCGGGCTATGTTCTCGCCGCCGAGGCTGGTTATCCCGGCCTTCGCCGCACGGTCCCAGGGGGTGAGTCCGCTCGGGTCGGTGTGGTCGAAGAAGTCCCGCGCCGCCATGTCCTCGCTGAAGGTCTGGGCCAGGTCCGACAGGGCGCTGTTCGCGGCCACCGGGCTGCAACCGACCTTCGCCCGCTCGTCGTTGACGAGCTTGAGCACCTCGGCCTCGGCGGCCGTGTTCGCCGACACGTCGACCGGGGACGTGGTGATCGGCGCCTTCGTGGCGGTCTGGGACGGCTCCGGAGCCGCGGGCGCCGTCGGCTGCTCCGTGGGCTCGGCGGTCGGCTTCTTCGGCTTCGAAGGCTGCTTCGTGGTCGGAGCGGCCGACGGCGCCGTGGTGGTCGGAGCGGCCGAGGGCGTCGCGGCGCGCTGGGCGCCGCGGCTCGTCGACGAACCGGCGTCACGGGAGTCCGCGCTGCCCGAGGTGCCGCCCTGCTGGGTGTCGATGCTGGACGGGGAGCTCGCGGCCTGGACGCTGTCGGAGTTGTTGCTGCCACCGCCGAGCGCGTAGTTGTCGGCGCCGGGCACGACACCGGCGGCGACAGCCACGGTGCCGAGGGCCACGGCCGCCGAGACGCCGAGCAGCCCCGTCTTGACCGGGCTCGGACCCTTCCGCTTGCGGTGCGAGCGGTTGGCGGCGGCGGACGGGAGATCGGCGACGGCCGCGTAGCCGTACAGGTTCTCCGGGCCGTAGCTGTCCGCGTGGGTACCGCTCGTATCTGTGACTCCGGTGGCGCGCCCTGTGGCGGCGCGGCCGGCGTCGGAGCGTCGGTGGCGTCCCATCTCTTGGGCCTTCCTCGATCTTGAGTCAGCGATCCTCACCTGAACCTCACCCGAAAGAGTGAGTTTCTAATGAGACTCATTGGGTCGGGACGGTACCCCATGGCGCGAGGGGAGGATGTGCTCCACGAGACATTGTCCGGTTAGCGTGCAGCCATGAACGAGGTCGTACGGCTCGTCGTCTGGGTGCGCGGACGGGTCCAAGGTGTGGGTTTCCGCTGGTTTACACGGGCCAGGGCGCTGGAGATCGGCGCGCTGAGTGGTTTTGCTCTCAATCTCGACGACGGACGCGTCCAGGTGGTCGCGGAGGGTCCCCGGGCCGGCTGCCAGAGCCTGCTCGACTGGCTCCAGGGCGACGACACGCCCGGCCGGGTGGACGGAGTCACTGAGATCTGGGACACGCCCCGGGGGATCTACGACGGCTTCGCCATCCGCTGACGATGACGGCCGCGATGCCCCGCGACGACGCCACGGCGTATGCCTCCGGCACCCCTCAGTAGCGGAAAGGGCCTGGTGGTTGCCAAGAACGGCTCGAAGTGGCAGGCTCCCGAGGTAACGATGATCTCGACGCCCCGAGGGCCCCGCAGGAGTCGCCGCGCCGCCGTTTCAAAAGCCGCGCGACAGTGGGTTGCCCGCCGATACGGGGCGTGATCGTGTTGACCGTCAAACTTTTTGGTGAGACGCTGAAAGCCCCGCGCACCCTAGCTGTTTGGCATGTGGAACGGCAGCAGGACATCAGCAGTGTCAAGCATCGCGGGTGCGATTCCCTCACGACCCACACCGCTTCGGTCGGTCACTCAGTGTGGAGGACCATCCATCATGGCAAAGGCGCTTCTCGGTTACGTCGGCGGTTCCGATCCGCGACTCATTGCCGAGATGCGACGGCTCCAGCAGCGCGTCCAGGACCTCGAATCCGAGCTTGTACGGATTCAGGCCGAGAACGACGCGCTCGCGGCTGCCGCTTCTCACGACTCGCTTCTCGAGAGCATCGACGTACCCCAGGCGGAGCCTGCGCTCACCTGATCACTGCACCGCACCACGACAGCAGTGGTTGGGCAGCCCTGATCAACCGCTAAGTTGTCAGATTTGCAAGGGACGCCCTCAGGCGTCCCTTCTTTCTTTCCCCCGGACACTCTTCCCCCTCTTCAACGTCTGGTGTGCCCTGCGCGTTCATGGGTGAAACCGCGCGTTCATGGAGTGAGACCCGCCCGAAAGGTAGAGTCCAGCGGCGTGCACCTCAAGGCCCTGACCCTGCGCGGGTTCAAGTCGTTCGCCTCCGCGACCACCCTGCGGTTCGAGCCGGGCATCACCTGTGTCGTGGGCCCCAACGGCTCGGGCAAGTCCAACGTCGTGGACGCGCTCAGCTGGGTCATGGGTGAGCAGGGGGCCAAGTCGCTGCGCGGCGGCAAGATGGAGGACGTCATCTTCGCCGGCACCACCGGGCGCCCGCCGCTCGGCCGTGCCGAGGTCTCGCTCACCATCGACAACTCCGACGGTGCGCTGCCCATCGAGTACGCCGAGGTCACCATCACGCGGATCATGTTCCGCAACGGCGGCAGCGAGTACCAGATCAACGGCGACACCTGCCGACTGCTCGACATCCAGGAGCTGTTGTCCGACTCCGGTATCGGCCGCGAGATGCACGTCATCGTCGGACAGGGCCAGCTCGACTCCGTCCTGCACGCCGACCCCATGGGCCGCCGGGCCTTCATCGAGGAGGCGGCGGGCGTCCTCAAGCACCGCAAGCGCAAGGAGAAGGCGCTGCGGAAACTGGACGCCATGAAGGCGAACATGGCCCGTGTCCAGGACCTCACGGACGAGCTGCGGCGCCAGTTGAAGCCCCTCGGCCGGCAGGCCGCCGTGGCACGCCGCGCCGCCGTCATCCAGGCCGACCTGCGCGACGCCCGGCTGCGTCTCCTCGCCGACGACCTCGTACGGCTGCGGGGCGCGCTCCAGTCCGAGATCGCCGACGAGGCCGCGCTCAAGCAGCGCAAGGACTCCGCCGAGGCCGAGCTGAAGAAGGCGCTCCAGCGGGAGGCCCTGCTGGAGGACGAGGTACGGCAGCTGACACCGCGCCTCCAGCGCGCCCAGCAGACCTGGTACGAACTCTCCCAGCTCGCCGAGCGGGTGCGCGGCACCATCTCGCTGGCCGACGCGCGCGTCAAGAGCGCCACCTCCGTGCCCGCCGAGGAACGGCGCGGACGCGACCCCGAGGACATGGAGCGCGAGGCCGCCCGCGTCCGTGAGCAGGAGGCCGAACTCGAAGCCGCCCTGGAGGCGGCCGAGCGGGCCCTGGAGGACACCGTCGCGCACCGCGCCGAACTGGAGCGCGAACTCACCGTCGAGGAGCGCCGCCTCAAGGACGTGGCCCGCGCCATCGCCGACCGTCGCGAGGGCCTCGCCCGCCTGGGCGGCCAGGTCAACGCCGCCCGTTCACGCGCCGCCTCCGCGCAGGCCGAGATCGACCGGCTCGCCGCCGCCCGCGACGAGGCCCAGGAACGCGCGGTCACCGCTCAGGAGGAGTACGAGGAGCTGAAGGCCGAGGTCGACAGCCTCGACGCGGGCGACGCCGACCTCACGGGACAGCACGAGGCGGCCAGGCGCGCCCTGGCCGACGCGGAGGCCGCGCTGAGCGCGGCCCGCGAGGCGACCACCGCGGCCGAACGCAAGCGGGCCGCCACCCAGGCCCGCCGCGAGGCGCTGGCCCTCGGCCTGCGGCGCAAGGACGGCACGGGAGCGCTGCTCGGCGCCACCGACCGGCTCACCGGTGTCCTCGGTCCCGCCGCCGGACTGCTGTCGGTCACCCCCGGCTTCGAGGTTGCGCTGGCCGCCGCGTTCGGCGCGGCCGCGGACGCCGTCGCGGTCACCACACCCGCCTCGGCGGCCGAGGCCATCCGTCTGCTGCGCAAGCAGGACGCGGGCCGCGCGGCACTGCTGCTCGCCGGAGCACCCGAGGACTCCCGCGCCGACGCCGGACGGGCGGGCGGCGCCTCCACGGACGTACCCCTTCACGACCGGGACCGGGACGGGGGCAGGGGCGGGAACCAGGACCAGGACCAGGACCAGGACCAGGAGGACGGGGAGCGGGGCGACGGGCCGCCGTACGCCGCCGAGCTCGTCCGGGGACCTGCCGAACTGATGCCCGCCGTACGACGGTTGCTGCGCGGGATCGTCGTCGTCGGAACCCTCGAAGAGGCCGAGGACCTGGTCTACGCGCGGCCCGGACTCACCGCCGTGACCGCCGAGGGCGACCTGCTCGCGGCGCACTTCGCGCACGGCGGGTCCGCCGGGGCGCCCAGCCTCCTCGAAGTGCAGGCCTCCGTTGACGAGGCGGCCGCCGAGCTGGAGGAACTGGCCGTCCACTGCGATGAGTTGGCCGAGGCACAGGGTCTGGCGACCGAGCTGCGAGGGGAACGGGCCGCGCTCGTCGAGGAGTTGGGGGAGCGGCGACGGGCCGCCGAGCGGGAGAAGTCGTCGGTCGCGCAGCAGCTCGGACGGCTGGCCGGGCAGGCCCGCGGCGCCGCGGGCGAGGCGGAGCGCAGCACCGCGGCCGCCGCCCGCGCGCAGGAGTCGCTCGACCGGGCCGTGGAGGAGGCCGAGGAACTGGCCGAACGGCTCGCCGTGGCCGAGGAGATGCCCGTCGAGGAGGAACCCGACACCTCGGTACGCGACCGGCTCGCCGCCGACGGCGCCAACGCGCGGCAGACCGAGATGGAGGCCCGGCTCCAGGTGCGTACGCACGAGGAGCGGGTCAAGGGACTCGCCGGGCGGGCCGACTCGCTCGACCGGGCGGCCCGCGCCGAACGTGAGGCACGCACGCGTGCCGAACAGCGCCGGGCGCGGCTGCGTCACGAGGCGGCCGTGGCGGGGGCCGTCGCCTCCGGTGCGCGACAACTGCTCGCGCACGTCGAGGTCTCGCTGGGCCGGGCCGAGGAGGAGCGCACCGCCGCCGACAGCGCCAAGGCCCACCGTGAGCGCGAGCTCGTCTCCGCGCGGAGCCAGGGCCGCGACCTCAAGGCGGAGCTCGACAAGCTCACCGACTCGGTGCACCGGGGCGAGGTGCTCGGCGCGGAGAAGCGGATGCGCATGGAGCAGTTGGAGGCGAAGGCGCTGGACGAGCTCGGCGTCGAGCCGGAGGGGCTCGTCGCGGACTACGGCCCCGATCAACTTGTACCGCCGTCGCTGCCCGCCGAGGGCGAGGAACTGCCCGAGGACCCGGAGCATCCGCGCAACCGGCCGCGGCAGTTCCACCGTGCCGAGCAGGAGAAGCGGCTCAAGTCGGCGGAACGGGCGTACCAGCAGCTCGGCAAGGTCAATCCGCTCGCCCTGGAGGAGTTCGCCGCGCTGGAGGAGCGCCACAAGTTCCTCAGTGAGCAGCTGGAGGACCTCAAGAAGACGCGCGCCGATCTCCTCCAGGTGATCAAGGAGGTCGACGAGCGGGTCGAGCAGGTCTTCACCGAGGCGTACCGGGACACCGCCCGGGAGTTCGAGGGCGTCTTCAGCCGGCTGTTCCCGGGCGGGGACGGGCGGCTCATCCTGACCGACCCGGACAACATGCTCACCACGGGGGTCGACGTGGAGGCCAGGCCGCCCGGCAAGAAGGTCAAGCGGCTCAGCCTCCTCTCGGGCGGCGAGCGGTCGCTGACCGCCGTCGCGCTGCTCGTGTCGATCTTCAAGGCGCGCCCCAGCCCGTTCTACGTGATGGACGAGGTCGAGGCGGCGCTCGACGACACCAACCTCCAGCGGCTGATCAGGATCATGCAGGAGCTTCAGGAGGCTTCCCAGCTGATCGTGATCACGCACCAGAAGCGCACGATGGAGGTCGCCGACGCGCTGTACGGCGTCTCCATGCAGGGCGACGGCGTCTCGAAGGTCATCAGCCAGCGACTGCGCTGACGCCCGAGGGCCCGCCTCCCGGGTCCGTGCCCCGCGCCGGGCCGACGCCGCGGGTCCGACTACGGCCCGTCCGGCTCGGGGAGGTCCTCGCCCACACCCTCGTCGGCCAGTTCGGCGAGCACCTCGGCGTGGCAGCGCTCGGGGACGCACCAGCAGCCGAGCCGGTGGCCGCGCAGGGCGGGGAGCCGGGCCAGCAGCTCCGGACGCGCCAGCAGATGGGCGCGGTACATCTCGACGACCTCGTCCCGGGTGCCGTCGCGGCCCGGACGGAACGGGCTCGCCAGCGGGGAGCCGGCCAGGTGCCAGCCGCCCCGGTGCATGGCGCGGCCGACGTACACCACATCGGCGTACGCGGGATCGTCGCGGTGACCCTTGAGGTTGACGACCGTCGTGGGCGGCATGACCGGATCCTCGCTCCCGGGGCCGGTACCGGCAACGCGAACACGGCGGGACGAGGCGGGGGCGGGCGTTGCCCCCGGCCGGACTGCACCGGTGGCCGTGTCCCGGCGGCGTCCGCCGTGTTCCGCGTGTCACACGCGGGCGCTCCGCTCAGGACCCGCGGGTCGCGACGGCTCGCGCGGCCGGCGCCCGAGCCGGACTTTCGCACGGGTCCGATCGTCGGCACGGTCGGCCACGAGCAGACCAACACCCTGCGGATTCCACCGTTTCGACGCGGCCGAACGAGGGCGCGCCCGGGTGCGCAGCGTGAGGTTGGTTGAGCTGTTCGGGCACGTGATGTTCAAGTATTGAACACTGATACCTCACATCAACCGCAGAAGTTCACATCTCATCAAGTTTGACTTCGAAACTTGAAGGCATAGTCTCTCCGACGTTGCTTTTACCTTCAGGTGGTGGCCCGCGTGATCCTGTGCGCCACTGGTACCACCAGCGAAGGGTTTCGCCCCCCACCCCCGGCAGCGAGGCCGGTGGCCCGAGGAGTTGTACGTGACCAGCGCATCGCAGGCACCTATGTCAGAAGCCAGGTCGGCTCACCCCGAACATCTCGGGCATGTCATCTTCATCGCGGCGGCGGCCGCGATGGGCGGCTTCCTGTTCGGTTACGACAGTGCCGTGATCAACGGCGCCGTCGAGGCCATCCGCAGCCGCTACGACATCGGCTCCGCGGCCCTGGCCCAGGTCATCGCCATCGCGCTGATCGGCTGTGCCATCGGTGCCGCGACCGCCGGCCGCATGGCCGACCGCATCGGACGCATCCGCTGCATGCAGATCTCCGCGTCGCTCTTCACCATCAGCGCCATCGGCTCGGCGCTGCCCTTCGCGCTGTGGGACCTCGCCTTCTGGCGCATCGTCGGGGGATTCGCCATCGGCATGGCCTCCGTCATCGGCCCGGCCTACATCGCCGAGGTCTCCCCGGCCGCGTACCGCGGGCGGCTCGGCTCGTTCCAGCAGGCCGCGATCGTCGTCGGCATCGCCATCTCGCAGCTCGTCAACTACGCCATCCTGAACGCCGCCGGCGGCGAGCAGCGGGGCGAGGTCATGGGCCTGGAAGCCTGGCAGGTCATGCTCGGCGTCATGGTCATCCCGGCCGTCCTCTACGGTCTGCTCTCCTTCGTCATCCCCGAGTCGCCGCGCTTCCTGCTAGAGGTCGGCCGCCGGGACCGTGCCCGTGAGGTGCTCAAGGAGGTCGAGGGCGACAAGATCGACCTGGACGCCCGTGTCGCCGAGATCGAGCTCGCCATGAAGCGCGAGCACAAGTCGACCTTCAAGGACCTGCTCGGCGGCGGAGGCTTCCTCTTCCTGCCCATCGTCTGGGTCGGTATCGGCCTCTCCGTCTTCCAGCAGTTCGTCGGCATCAACATCGCGTTCTACTACTCCGCGACGCTGTGGCAGTCGGTCGGCGTCGACCCGACGGACTCGTTCTTCTACTCGTTCACCACGTCGATCATCAACATCATCGGCACCGTGATCGCCATGATCTTCGTGGACCGCATCGGGCGTAAGCCGCTCGCCCTCATCGGCTCGGTGGGTATGGCCATCGGTCTCGGCCTGGAGGCGTGGGCCTTCTCCTACGACCTGGTCGACGGCAAGCTGCCGGCCACCCAGGGCTGGGTCGCCCTGATCGCCGCCCACGTCTTCGTCCTCTTCTTCGCCCTCTCCTGGGGCGTCGTGGTCTGGGTCTTCCTGGGCGAGATGTTCCCGAACCACATCCGCGCCGCGGCGCTCGGTGTCGCCGCCTCCGCGCAGTGGATCGCCAACTGGGCCATCACCGCGAGCTTCCCGTCGCTGGCCGACTGGAACCTGTCCGGCACGTACGTGATCTACACGTGCTTCGCCGTGCTCTCCATTCCCTTCGTGCTCAAGTTCGTCAAGGAGACGAAGGGCAAGACCCTGGAGGAGATGGGCTAGCCGCCCACGCCACCGGCGGCTCCTCGCGAGCCCCGGTGGCACCCCCGAACTCGAGGAGAAGGGCCAAGTCCCCGCTGCCCCTCTCCTCGTACTCGTGAAGAGGGCGTGCTGCCCCGGCTCGGACCGTCAGGTCAACCGAGCCGGGGCAGCACGCTTTCGCAGAACAGCTGCAGACTCCGCCAGCCCTCGTCCACGGGCATCCCGCCGGACAGCGGATGCAGGACCAGGCTGTCGAGGCCCAGAGCCACGCACTGGTCGGGCGTCAGGATGCGGTACACGCCCTCGGCGCGCAGCTCCTCGACCGTCGTGGCCGCCGATTTCACCGCCGAGCGGATGTCACCGGACTGCCAGGAGGCGTACGTCCGTGCCTCGTGCAGGAAGTGGGAGCCGTACTCGGCCCAGGCCCGGTCCGGGTCCTCGGCGATGTGCAGCAGCGGTGTCTCGGCGCCGGGCATCATGGTCCAGCCCTCGGTGCCGTACTCGATGAGCCGCTCCTTGTAGTAGGCCTCCAGCTCGGGCAGGTGCGCGCTCGGGAAGAACGGCAGCCCCAGCCGGGCGGCGCGCCGGGCCGCGGCCCGGGAGGAACCGCCCACCAGCAGCAGCGGGTGCGGATCGGAGAACGGACGGGGGGTGACCCGTACCGTGCGGCCCCGATAGGTGAACTCCTCGCCGGTCCACGCCTTCAGCACCGTCTCCAGGAGCTCGTCCTGGAGCTTTCCGCGCCGTTTCCAGTCGACGTCGAACAGCGCGTACTCCTCGGGCCGGTAGCCGATGCCGGCCACGGTCACCAGGCGTCCGCCGCTGAGCAGGTCGAGCACGGCGATGTCCTCGGCGAGACGCAGCGGGTCGTGCAGCGGGCCGATGACCGCCGAGACGGTGACCGCGAGGTTCCGGGTCGCCCCGAAGACCGCGCCCGCGAACGCGAACGGCGAGGGCAGCCAGTTGTTGGCGACGCCGTGGTGCTCCTCGGTCTGCACCGTGGTGATCCCGCGGTCGTCGGCGTACGTGGCCATCTCGACGGCCGCCCGGTAGCGGGCGCTGAGCGAGGCGGGGGTGGCGCCGGGTTCGACGAGGTTGAAGCGCACGACCGTCACGGGCATGGGGAGCCCCCCTTCGTGTGTGGAGGGGGACGGTAGCTGACGGTACGTCAGGTTGCCATAGCGGCGGACGCCGGAGTCGGGCCGGAGCCGAGCCGGGGTGGCGGCGGGATCGGCGGCCCCGGGAGGACGGTGGGTGCGGCCCGTGCCACCGGCGCGGACCGGGCGTCCCTCGGAGCGGCGCGAGGACCTGTTTCAGCGCCCCAGGTGTTCGTACAAAACGACAAGAGATCCCCTGCGCGGGGGAAAAACCCTCCCACGCGAGGGATGACTGATACTGGGCTTGTTATGGAAACCATCATCCTTGCTGTAGTCATCGCCGTGGTGGTGATCGGCGCGCTCGGTGGGCTCGTCGTCGGCAGTCGCAAGCGGAAGCAGCTGCCCCCGCCGCCCCCCGCCGCCCCCGACATCACCGCCCCTCCGGCCGAACCGCACGTCGGCGACGAGGCCGAGACGCCGCGCGACGAACCACGCCGCACGATCGAGGAGGTGGATCTCCCCGACCGGTCGGCCGCCCCGCCGGTCGTCGTCGAGGAACCCCCGGTCGTCCCCGAGATCGAGATCCCGGAACCGACCGCCGGCCGCCTGGTGCGCCTGCGCACCCGGCTCTCCCGCTCGCAGAACGCGCTCGGCAAGGGGCTGCTCACGCTGCTCTCGCGCGAGCACCTCGACGAGGAGACCTGGGAGGAGATCGAGGACACGCTGCTCGTCGCCGACGTCGGTGTGCAGCCGACCCAGGAGCTGGTCGAGCGGCTGCGCGAGCGGGTGAAGGTGCTCGGCACCCGGACGCCGGACGAGCTGCGCGGCCTGCTGCGCGAGGAGTTGCTCACGCTCCTCGTCCCGGAGTTCGACCGCACGGTCAAGACCGACTCGAACCTCGACACCCCGGGCATCGTGATGGTCGTCGGCGTCAACGGCACCGGTAAGACCACCACCACCGGCAAGCTCGCGCGCGTGCTCGTCGCCGACGGCAAGAACGTCGTGCTGGGTGCGGCCGACACCTTCCGCGCCGCCGCCGCCGACCAGCTCCAGACCTGGGGCGAGCGTGTGGGCGCCCGTACCGTCCGCGGCCCCGAGGGCGGCGACCCCGCCTCGATCGCCTTCGACGCGGTCAAGGAGGGCATCGCGGAGGGCGCGGACGTCGTCCTCATCGACACCGCCGGCCGGCTCCACACCAAGACCGGTCTCATGGACGAGCTCGGCAAGGTCAAGCGCGTCGTCGAGAAGCACGCGCCGCTCGACGAGGTGCTGCTCGTCCTCGACGCGACCACCGGCCAGAACGGTCTGGTCCAGGCGCGCGTGTTCGCCGAGGTCGTGGAGGTCACCGGCATCGTGCTGACCAAGCTCGACGGCACGGCGAAGGGCGGCATCGTCATCGCGGTGCAGCGCGAGCTGGGTGTCCCGGTCAAGCTGGTGGGGCTCGGCGAGGGCGCGGACGACCTGGCGCCGTTCGAGCCGGAGGCGTTCGTCGACGCCCTTATCGGAGAGTGACCACCCACGCCGACGCGTAGGTGCCCGATGAAGCGCCCGTCCCACGACACTGTCGGGGGCGGGCGCTTCGTCCTGTGCGGCTCTCGCGGTCGGCGGCCCCGGGGGTGCCTGCTCCCCGCCCGGCCGGGCGGGACGGGGACGGCCCGTCCGGCAGGCTCAGGCCCGCGAACGGTGTGCCACGTAGGCGAGCGTGCCCAGCAGCAGGCGGGCCGGGGGCGGCTTCGTGGCCGAGTCGAGGGCGGGGGAGCGCAGCCAGCGGACCGGGCCGAGCCCCGCGCGGTCGGAGGGCGGGGCGGTGATGTACGTACCCGGACCCAGGCCGTGCAGGTCGAGGGCGGCGTCGTCCCAGCCCATCCGGTAGAGCAGCTCGGGGAGTTCGGCGGCGGAGCCGGGGGAGACGAAGAACTGCGCGCGGCCGTCCGCGGTGGCCGTGACCGGGCCGAGGGGGAGGCCCATCCGCTCCAGGCGGACGAGCGCGCGGCGCCCCGCCGGCTCGGCCACCTCGATCACGTCGAACGCCCGGCCGACCGGCAGCATCACCGCCGCACCGGGGAACTCGGACCAGATGCCGGTCGCCTCGCTCAGCGTCGCGCCCGCCGGGATGGTCGGGGCGAAGCTCAGGGGATGCGCACCCGGCGCCGCGCAGTCGGCCCTGCCGCACGAGCACACTCCCGCGGCGGCCCGGGCGCCCGGGACCACGTCCCATCCCCACAGTCCGGTGAACGCGGCGACGGCGGTGCCCTCCGACGAGCGGCCGCGGCGTCGAGCGCCGGTCCGGATGTCGCGCATCGCCCGACTACTGCCGATCGTGAAGCCCATGCCCCCTCCAACGGGTCCGATGCGCAGGTGGTTACGTGACGGAACCGGATTGTCACCCTCTGTTCCTGGCTGCCCGATATCGCGCGATCCAGGCGGCGCCTTGTGGTGTGCGGGGTGGTGCGCGCCGCTCTGTGCGCCCTGGCGTGCACCTCTCTGCCCACCCTTGGTCGTTCTGTGTCAAGTGAATCGCGAGCAGGGCGGCGGGAGTTCATTCGAAGGGGTGGCGAATGGTGGCGTTTCGCGGATCGCCATGGCTGGACGCGTGATCGTAGGATTACTTTGTGTGCACGAGCCCTGGGGTTCTGTGTACTCGTGGGTATGCCAAAGGCAAGCCGGCTTCCCGTTCGAAGGGTGAGAACTGCCGGACGCGCGGCCGTATTACGGGCATTCTGATAGGGCTTGGCGCAGAGCGGCGACAAGTGGTCTCGGGGAGTGGGGGCGTTCCAGTGGGCGGCAACGGCGGAGGCGGGACGAACGCTGACAAGCGCCCCAACGACATGCTCGGCTCGTGGTTCGTGCGCAGCGGCTGGTCGAAGGGCGAGCTCGCGCGCCAAGTGAACCGCCGGGCCCGCCAGTTGGGGGCCAACCACATCTCCACGGACACCTCGCGGGTACGCCGCTGGCTGGACGGCGAGAACCCGCGCGAGCCGATCCCGCGGATCCTCTCCGAGCTGTTCTCCGAGCGTTTCGGCTGTGTCGTCGCGGTGGAGGACCTGGGTCTGCGCGCGGCCCACCAGGCACCCTCCGTGTCGGGCATCGACCTGCCGTGGACGGGCCCCCAGACGGTCGCGCTGATCAGCGAGTACTCGCGCAGCGACCTGATGCTGGCGCGGCGCGGCTTCCTCGGCAGCTCGCTGGCGCTCTCCGCGGGCCCGGCCCTCATCGAGCCCATGCAGCGCTGGCTCGTCCCCACGCCCATGGCGTCGTACGAGGAAGCCGAACCGCCGGCCTCGACCCGCCGCGGCGGCCGGCTCTCCCAACCGGAGCTGGACCTCCTGGAGTCCACCACCGTGATGTTCCGTCAGTGGGACGCCCAGTGCGGCGGCGGACTGCGCCGCAAGGCGGTCGTCGGCCAGTTGCACGAGGTGACGGACCTTCTTCAGGAGCCGCAGCCCGCCGCCACCGGCAGGCGTCTCTTCAAGGTCGCCGCCGAACTGGCCGAGCTCGCGGGCTGGATGAGCTACGACGTGGGCCTCCAGCCCACCGCCCAGAAGTACTTCGTGCTCGCCCTGCACGCCTCGAAGGAGGCGGGCGACAAACCGCTCGGCTCGTACATCCTCTCCAGCATGAGCCGCCAGATGATTCACCTCGGGCGGCCCGAGGACGCGCTGGAACTGATCCATCTCGCGCAGTACGGCAGCCGCGACTGCGCGAGCCCGCGCACCCAGTCGATGCTGTATGCGATGGAGGCCCGCGCCTACGCCAACATGGGCCAGCCCGGAAAGTGCAAGCGGGCCGTCCGGATGGCCGAGGACACCTTCGCCGACGTGCACGAGTGGGACGACCCGGACCCCGACTGGATCCGCTTCTTCTCCAAGGCCGAGCTGTACGGCGAGAACTCGCACTCCTATCGCGACCTCGCCTATGTCGCCGGACGCAGCCCCACGTACGCCTCCATGGCCGAACCCCTGATGCAGCAGGCCGTCGACCGTTTCGGCAAGGACTCCGAGCACCAGCGTTCGTACGCACTCAACCTCATCGGCATGGCCACCGTGCACCTTCTGCAGCGCGAGCCCGAGCAGAGTGCGGTCCTGGCCAAGGAAGCCCTGAGGATCGGCAAGAAGGTGCGCTCGGAGCGCGTCAACACTCGTATCCGAAAGACGGTCGACACGGCGGTCCGCGAGTTCGGAGACCTCGCCGAGGTCATCGACCTCACCGACCAGCTGGCAGTCGACCTGCCCGAGACCGCGGAGGCGGTCTGACCCCTGGCCGCGCAGGCGGCCCCGCCCAGTACCCCGGCCGCGGCCGGCCGTCCCGAACTGCCCGACTCGGCTCCCCCATGCCAGGTCATCGGACGGCCGACCGTGGCCGGTTCCGCTGTGTGCCGCCCCGGCCGGCCCCGCTCCCGCGGACATGGCTGGTCACCGCGGGGACGACCCGCCCGCCGGTCACAGCCCCTCACGCCGAGGACGGCACGAGGACCCTTGCCGGAGATTGCGTCACGATAACGATCGGTTCGACCGCAATCCGGCAGTTCATGAATGCGTAACACGCAGAGCGCCTTCGTCACTGGTGCGAAACATCGAGGGGCTTCCACGGAAACGGCGCTGCGTCAATCTCATGGCGCATAACCGGCCCACCCCTCACGACCACTCAGGCTTCGCCCGCACGGGGCCGTACCAACGACGAGGAGACGCCGATGGCACCAGCCATCACCCTTGCCGCAGAGGCACCCAAACTGTCTTCTGCCAACACAGGGTTCATGCTCATCTGTTCCGCCCTGGTGCTCATCATGACGCCCGGCCTCGCCTTCTTCTACGGAGGCATGGTCCGCGTCAAGAGCACCCTCAACATGCTGATGATGAGCTTCATCAGCATGGGGATCATCACCATCCTGTGGGTGCTCTACGGCTTCTCCCTTGCCTTCGGCACCGACAGGGGATCGTTCATCGGCTGGACCTCGGACTGGGTCGGCCTCAGCAACATCGGCCTGACGCAGCTCTGGCCCGGCTACACCATCCCGGTGTTCGTCTTCATGGTCTTCCAGATGATGTTCGCGATCATCACGCCCGCCCTCATAAGCGGTGCGCTCGCGGACCGCGTGAAGTTCACGGCCTGGTCGCTGTTCATCACGCTGTGGGCCACGCTCGTCTACTTCCCCGTCGCCCACTGGGTGTGGGGCACGGGCGGCTGGGCCTTCGACCTGGGCGTGATCGACTTCGCCGGTGGTACGGCGGTCCACATCAACGCGGGTGCCGCGGCGCTCGGCGTGATCCTGGTCATCGGCAAGCGCGTCGGGTTCAAGAAGGACCCGATGCGCCCGCACAGCCTTCCGCTGGTGATGCTCGGCTCCGGTCTGCTGTGGTTCGGCTGGTTCGGATTCAACGCCGGCTCGTGGCTCGGCAACGACGACGGCGTCGGCGGCCTGATGTTCGTCAACACGCAGGTCGCCACCGCGGCCGCCATGCTGGCCTGGCTCCTCTACGAGAAGATCCGGCACGGCGCGTTCACCACGCTGGGCGCCGCCTCCGGCGCGGTCGCCGGTCTGGTCGCCATCACCCCGTCCGGCGGCGCGGTGTCGCCGCTCGGCGCCATCGCGGTCGGCGCCATCGCCGGTGTCCTGTGCGCCATGGCCGTGGGCCTGAAGTACCGGTTCGGCTACGACGACTCCCTGGACGTCGTCGGGGTCCACCTCGTGGGCGGTGTCATCGGCTCCCTGCTGATCGGCCTCTTCGCCAGCGGCAAGGGCCAGTCCACCGTCGAGGGTCTCTTCTACGGCGGCGGCATGACCCAGTTCTGGAAGCAGTGCGCCGGCGTCTTCGCCGTCCTCGGCTACTCCCTGGTCGTCTCCGCCATCCTCGCCTTCCTCATCGACAAGACCATGGGTATGCGGGTCACCGAGGACGAGGAGATCGCCGGCATCGACCAGGCCGAGCACGCCGAGACCGCATACGACTTCAGCGGTGCCGGCGGCGGCACCGCCCGGACCGCCGCGCCCGCCCCGGCCGACACGGATGCCAAGAAGGTGGACGCATGAAGCTCATCACCGCCGTCGTGAAGCCTCACCGGCTCGACGAGATCAAGGAGGCCCTGCAGGCCTTCGGGGTTCACGGACTGACGGTCACCGAAGCGAGCGGCTACGGTCGGCAGCGGGGACACACCGAGGTCTACCGCGGTGCCGAGTACACCGTCGACCTGGTCCCCAAGATCCGCATCGAGGTGCTGGTCGAGGACGACGACGCCGAACAGCTCATCGACGTCGTCGTGAAGGCGGCCCGTACCGGCAAGATCGGTGACGGCAAGGTGTGGTCCATCCCGGTCGATACGGCCGTCCGGGTCCGGACCGGCGAGCGCGGCCCGGACGCGCTCTGACCGGACCGGCCCGCAAGAAGGAAGACAGGAGTCGCTGGGTGACGAGTACGGACACACGAGTGGAAGCAGAGGACTCGGGACCCAGCGGCTATGCGGCGGCCCGGCTGCGCCTCCTCCAGGAGGGGGCGCGGTCCGGGCCGCCGCGCCGTGCCGCCCTCGCCGAACTGACGGACGACTGGCTGACCGGCCTGTTCACCGCCGGATCCGGGGGCATGCGCGGGGTCTCCCTCGTCGCCGTCGGCGGCTACGGCCGCGGCGAGCTCTCCCCCCGCAGCGACCTCGACCTGCTCCTCCTGCACGACGGCGGGGACTCCGGCGCCGTCGCCTCCCTCGCCGACCGCATCTGGTACCCCGTCTGGGACCTGGGCCTCGACCTCGACCATTCGGTCCGTACGCCGGCCGAGGCCCGCAAGACCGCCGCCGACGACCTCAAGGTCCAGCTCGGCCTCCTCGACGCCCGCCACCTCGCGGGCGATCTCGGCCTCACCGCCGGACTGCGCACGGCCGTCCTCGCCGACTGGCGCAACCAGGCCCCGAAGCGGCTGCCCGAACTGCAGGAGCTGTGCGCGGAGCGCGCCGAACGTCAGGGCGAACTCCAGTACCTCCTCGAACCGGACCTCAAGGAAGCGCGCGGCGGACTGCGCGACGCCACCGCGCTGCGCGCCGTCGCCGCGTCCTGGCTCGCCGACGCACCCCGTGAAGGACTCTCCGACGCCCGCCGCAGGCTCCTGGACGTCCGCGACGCCCTGCACCTCGCCACCGGGCGTGCCACCGACCGCCTCGCCCTCCAGGAACAGGACCAGGTCGCCGCCGAACTCGGTCTGCTGGACGCCGACACACTGCTGCGCCAGGTCTACGAGGCCGCCCGCGTCGTGTCGTACGCCAGTGACGTCACCTGGCGCGAGGTGGGACGCGTCCTGCGGTCGCGCGCGGTGCGTCCGCGGCTGCGCGCCATGCTGGGCGGCGGCAAACCCGTCGCCGAACGGTCCCCGCTCGCCGAGGGCGTCGTCGAACAGGACGGCGAGGTCGGGCTCGCCCGTGCCGCGCGTCCCGAGCGCGACCCGGTGCTCCCGCTCCGCGCGGCCGCCGCGGCCGCGCAGGCGGACCTCCCGCTGTCCCTGCACGCCGTACGGCGCATGGCCGCCGCCGCGCGTCCCCTGCCCACGCCCTGGCCCGCCGAGGCACGCGAACAGCTCGTCACGCTCCTCGGCTCCGGCCGCGCCACCATCGAGGTCTGGGAGGCACTGGAGGCGGAGGGGCTGATCACCCGGCTGCTGCCCGACTGGGAGCGGGTGCGCTGCCGGCCGCAGCGCAACGCCGTCCACATCTGGACCGTCGACCGCCACCTCATCGAGACGGCCGTCCGGGCCTCCGAACTGACCCGCCGCGTCGGCCGCCCCGACCTCCTGCTCGTCTCCGCGCTGCTGCACGACATCGGCAAGGGCTGGCCCGGCGACCACTCCGTCGCGGGCGAGATCATCGCCCGTGACGTGGCCGCCCGGATCGGCTTCGACCGGACCGACGTGGCGGTGCTCGCCACCCTCGTACGGCACCACCTGCTGCTCATCGACACCGCGACCCGGCGTGACCTGGAGGACCCGGCCACCGTCCGCTCGGTCGCCGAGGCCGTCGGATCGCAGGGCACCCTTGAGCTGCTGCACGCTCTCACCGAGGCGGACGCGCTGGCCACCGGGCCCGCCGCCTGGTCCACCTGGCGCGGCTCCCTCGTCGCCGACCTGGTCAAACGGGTCTCGGCCGTCCTCGCCGGGGACGCGCCCGAAGAACCCGAGGCCGCCGCGCCGACCGCCGAACAGGAACGGCTCGCGATCGAGGCGTGCCGCACGGGCGGGCCCGTCCTGTCGCTGCGCGCGCAGACGGAACCGGTCGACACCGACACCGACAGCGGCAGCACCACCGTCCCGGACGACCCGGAACCGCTCGGTGTGGAACTGCTCATCGCGGTCCCGGACCAGCCCGGCGTGCTCCCCTCGGTGGCCGGCGTCCTCGCCATGCACCGGCTGACCGTCCGCACCGCCGAGCTGCGCGCCCTGGACCTGCCCGACGGGGTCGAGGGCTCGGTCCTGCTGCTCAACTGGCGGGTCGCCGCCGAGTACGGCTCCCTGCCGCAGGCCGCCCGGCTGCGCGCCGACCTCGTACGCGCCCTCGACGGCTCCCTCGACATCACCGCGCGCCTCGCCGAACGCGACGCCGCCTACCCGCGCCGCCGGGGCATCGTCGCGCCCCCCGCGCGCGTGACGGTCGCGCCCGCGGCGTCCCGACTGGCCACGGTGATCGAGGTACGGGCCCATGACGCCCCGGGCCTGCTGCACCGCATCGGGCGGGCCCTGGAGGAGGCGCACGTGCGGGTACGGAGCATGCACGTCTCCACCCTCGGCGCGAACGCCGTGGACGCCTTCTACGTGACCGGCACGAAGGGGGCGCCCCTGCCGGGGGCGGAGGCGGCGTCGGTCGCGCGAGCACTGGAGGAGACGCTGCGGGCGTGACCCCGCGGCCCGTTTTGCGCGCTGAGCGGACAGGCGCACCCGCGCCGCGGGGGCGGTCCGCTCGCCGAAAGCCGATCCGGGACGGTCCCCGAACCTGCCCCCGGCCGCCCCGTGGCCTCGTCCCCGCCCGCTGAATACGACCGGCGGGGACGATTCGCTTGCCGGGCCGGATACCCTGGAGGGCAGCCCAAAACGCCCCCGACTCCGAGGACCGAAGCCACCGTGTTCGATACCCTCTCCGACCGCCTCAGCGCGACGTTCAAAAACCTCCGCGGCAAGGGGCGCCTCAGTGAGGCGGACATCGACGCCACGGCCCGGGAGATCCGCATCGCGCTTCTCGAAGCCGACGTCGCCCTGCCCGTCGTCCGGACGTTCATCAAGAACGTCAAGGAGAGGGCGATGGGGAGTGAGGTCTCCAAGGCGCTCAACCCCGCCCAGCAGGTCCTGAAGATCGTGAACGACGAGCTCGTCACGATCCTCGGCGGCGAGACCCGCCGTCTCCGGTTCGCCAAGAACCCGCCGACCGTGATCATGCTCGCGGGCCTCCAGGGTGCGGGCAAGACCACGCTCGCCGGAAAGCTCGGCAAGTGGCTCAAGGACCAGGGTCACTCCCCGCTCCTCGTCGCCGCCGACCTCCAGCGCCCGAACGCGGTGAACCAGCTCAGCGTCGTCGCCCAGCGCGCGGGCGTCGCCGTCTACGCCCCCGAGCCGGGCAACGGCGTCGGCGACCCGGTCAAGGTCGCCAAGGACTCCATGGAGTTCGCGAAGACCAAGGTCCACGACATCGTGATCGTGGACACCGCCGGCCGCCTCGGTATCGACCAGGAGCTGATGCGGCAGGCCGCGGACATCCGCGACGCCGTCAGCCCCGACGAGATCCTCTTCGTCGTCGACGCGATGATCGGCCAGGACGCGGTCAACACGGCCGAGGCCTTCCGCGACGGCGTCGGCTTCGACGGCGTGGTGCTCTCCAAGCTCGACGGTGACGCCCGCGGTGGTGCCGCCCTCTCGATCGCCTCGGTCACCGGCAAGCCGATCATGTTCGCGTCGAACGGCGAGAAGCTCGACGACTTCGACGCGTTCCACCCGGACCGGATGGCCTCCCGCATCCTCGACATGGGTGACCTGCTCACCCTGATCGAGCAGGCGGAGAAGACGTTCAGCCAAGAAGAGGCCGAGAAGATGGCCTCCAAGCTGGCGTCCAAGAAGGGCCAGGACTTCACTCTGGACGACTTCCTGTCCCAGATGGAGCAGGTCCGCAAGATGGGCAGCATCAGCAAGCTGCTCGGCATGCTCCCGGGCATGGGCCAGATCAAGGACCAGATCAACAACCTCGACGAGCGCGACGTCGACCGTACGGCCGCCATCATCAAGTCGATGACGCCGGCCGAGCGCCACGAGCCGACGATCATCAACGGCTCGCGCCGTGCCCGTATCGCCAAGGGCTCGGGCGTCGAGGTCAGCGCGGTCAAGGGTCTGGTCGAGCGCTTCTTCGAGGCCCGCAAGATGATGTCCCGCATGGCCCAGGGCGGCGGGATGCCGGGCATGCCCGGGATGCCCGGCATGGGCGGTGGCCCCGGCCGCGCCAAGAAGAAGCAGAAGCAGGCCAAGGGCAAGCAGCGCTCCGGCAACCCGATGAAGCGCAAGCTTCAGGAGGAAGAGGAGGCCGCCCGCCGTGAGGCCGGGGCCCAGGGCGGCAACGCCTTCGGTCTCCCGCAGCAGGGCGCCCAGGAGGACTTCGAGCTGCCGGACGAGTTCAAGAAGTTCATGGGCTGACCTTCCGTCCCGTACGGACGAGCCTTTCGCGACGCCCGCTGGGGGCGCCCCTCACCACGAGGGGCGCCCCCAGCGGCGTGAGCGCGGGTGCCGGGTTCGCGGGCGCGGGTGCCGCTGTCCGCCATCTGACGTAACGTCCCCATATGAGCAACCCCGTGCCGCCGCGCAATGCGCCGGACCAGCCGTGGCGTTCCGAGGGCACGCCGCCCGAGCCGACCCCGCCGTCGGGCGGCCGGCGGAAGCTGCCCGGCGGCTGGTGGAGCCTGGCCCTGGCCGCTCTCATCGTGTTCCTGATCGCCAACCTGGTGCTGTCCTTCTACAACCAGGGCAACGAGCCGACGATCTCCTACACGGAGTTCAGCAGGCAGGTGACCGACGGCAACGTCTCCAAGATCTACTCCAAGGGCGACGCGATCCAGGGGCAGCTCAAGAACTCCCAGGAGAAACCGGACGGCGGCGGGAAGTACACCAAGTTCAAGACCCAGCGACCGGCCTTCGCGGACGACAAGCTCTGGGAGAACCTGCAGAAGCACGACGTCACGGTCACCGCCTCGCCGGTCGTCCAGGAGCGCAGCTTCCTCTTCAACCTGCTGATCTCGCTCGCCCCGATGATCCTGCTCGTCGTCCTGTGGATCTTCATCGCCCGGCGGATGGGCTCCGGCATGGGCGGTGCCGGCGGCATGCTCGGCCGCAAGACGCCCCCCAAGCCGGTCGAACTCGTGCCCGGTGGCAAGCGCACGACGTTCGCGGACGTGGCCGGCATCGACGAGGTCGCCGGTGAGCTCAACGATGTCGTGGACTTCCTCAAGAACCCCGACGCGTACCGCAGGATGGGCGCGAAGATGCCGCGCGGGGTGCTGCTGGCGGGCCCGCCGGGCACCGGGAAGACCCTGCTCGCGCGGGCGGTCGCGGGGGAGGCGGGGGTCCCGTTCTTCTCGGCCTCCGCCTCCGAGTTCATCGAGATGATCGTGGGCGTCGGCGCGTCGCGCGTGCGCGAACTGTTCGCCGAGGCCCGCAAGGTGGCCCCGTCCATCATCTTCATCGACGAGATCGACACCATCGGACGGTCGCGGTCGGGCGGCTCCGCCATGGGCGGCCACGACGAGCGCGAGCAGACGCTGAACCAGATCCTCACCGAGATGGACGGCTTCTCCGGCTCGGAGGGCGTCATCGTCATCGCCGCCACCAACCGCGCGGACATCCTGGACCCGGCGCTCACCCGCCCCGGCCGCTTCGACCGCGTCGTCAGCGTCTCGCCCCCCGACCGCGGCGGCCGTGAGTCGATCCTGGAGATCCACACCCGCGACATCCCGCTCGCCCCCGACGTGGACCTCACCCAGGTGGCCCGCAGCACCCCGGGGATGACCGGCGCCGACCTCGCCAACCTGGCCAACGAGGCGGCCCTCCTCGCCGTCAAGCGCAAGCAGCAGGAGGTGACCCAGGGGGACCTCTCGGAAGCGCTCGAAAAGGTTCAGCTCGGCGCCGAACGCTCACTGGTCATGCCCTACGAGGAACGCCGCCGCACCGCGTACCACGAGAGCGGCCACGCCCTTCTGGGGATGCTGCGGCCCGGCGCCGACCCCGTCCGCAAGATCACCATCGTCCCGCGCGGCCGCGCCCTGGGCGTCACCCTCTCGACGCCGGACGCGGACCGGTACGCGTACACCGAGGAGTATCTGCGCGGCCGGATCATCGGCGCCCTCGGCGGCATGGCCGCCGAGCACGTCGTCTACGACGTCATCACCACGGGTTCGGAGAACGACCTGGAACAGGTCACCAACCTCGCCCGGGGCATGGTGGCCCGCTGGGGCATGAGCGAACGCGTCGGCCGGCTGTCCGCACTGCCCAACGACGCCCAGCAGGCCTACGGGCTTGCGGCGGCCCCGGGAACCCTCGACTCGATCGACCACGAGATGCGCCGCATCGTCGACGAGTGCTACGAGGAGGCCTGCCAGAAACTCCGCGAGCACCGCGGGCAACTGGACGCCCTGGCCGAGGCGCTCCTCGCGAACGAGACGCTGGAGGAGGCGGAGGCGTACCGGGTCGCCGGGGTGCCCCGTACGGCGAAGGACGTGTGACCGCCCGGGACCGCCCTCGGCGGACGGTCCTGGACTCCGAGGCCGGCGGACCGGCCTCGGACCGTCCGTCCGGAGACCGGGCCTTCCGGCGGCCTCGGACCGACCGCCTGGGATCGATCCGGCCTCCGACGGCCGACGTCGGGCCGACGTCGCGCCGTCCTGAGGTATGACTCCAGGCGACCTCGGACCGGCTTCGGACGAGGCGGCCGCCGCATCGGACCCCGGACCGGCTCAGACCGTCCGGGCGATCAGATACCGGAACACGTTCGGCATCCAGACAGTGCCGTCGCGCCGCAGATGGGGATGCAGCGCCTCGGCCACCTCCTTGTCGACCTGGGCCTGATCGGTGGCCTCGACCGCGGCGTCGAAGAGCCCGGTGGAGAGCAGCCCGCGCACCGCACTGTCCACATCGGCGTAGCCGAAGGGGCAGGCCACCCGCCCCGAGCCGTCCGGCCGCAGCCCGGCCCGCTGGGCGACCTCCTCCAAGTCGTCCCGGCAGGCGGCGCGCCAGCTCCCGGCGCCGTGCAGGGGGTCGGCCAGTTTGGTGGCCACCCGCAGCACGGCCGAGGTGCTGCACCGCTCCGGCGGCCCCCAGCCGACCAGGACCACGGGCGCTCCCCGGCCGGCGAGCGGCGCCGCCTCCGCGAGCAGCGAGGCAAGCCCCTCGGAGTCTCCGGCCACGCACCCGATCGGTTCGAACGCGGTCACCAGGTCGTACGCCGGCGCTCCCGCGACGGCCGCGTCCCCGGGGGAGCCGGCCACGAGCCGGGCCTCGGCGCGCGGAGGCGTGTCCCAGGCCTGCGGCAGCAGACGTTCCCGTGCGAGGGTCAGCCGTTCGGGTGACGAGGAGTCGACTCCCGTGACCGCGGCGCCGCGGGAGGCCGCCATCAGCAGGGCGAGTCCCGCCCCGCAGCCGAGCCCGAGCAGCCGTGTCCCGCCGCCCACTTCGAGTCGCTCGTAGACGGCCTCGTAGAGCGGCACCAGCATCCGCTCCTGGATCTCGGCCCAGTCACGCGCGCGTGCACCCCGGTCCGCGCGGGGCGATGGGCCCGCATGAGGAAGGTGCTGCCGCACGAGCGTAGGTGTCATCGAAAGTGCCCCAATCCGCCGAGAGTTGCTGCCGGGCCCCCTTTTCCTTCGCCCCCGCGCAGGAGGCCCGCACTCCCCCCGTATGTCAGGTAACTCCGCCCTCGACGTGCCGTCCAGGGGTTTCGGGGCCCCGTTTGTGCCCCAGCCGCAAAGGGCGCGAGAATTCACATACCGGCAACGTGGGCCCGTACCATCACCCACATGGCAAAGGCACCCGTTCTCACGCCCCGGGCGGACGACTTCCCGCGCTGGTACCAGGACTTGATCAACAAGGCCGAGCTCGCCGACAACGGGCCGGTGCGCGGCACCATGGTCATCCGGCCGTACGGGTACGGACTGTGGGAGCGGATGCAGCAGGAGATGGACGCCCGGATCAAGGAAGCGGGTGCCCAGAACGCGTACTTCCCGCTGTTCATCCCGCAGTCGTACCTGACCCGGGAGGCCGAGCACGTCGAGGGCTTCGCCCCCGAGCTCGCGATCGTCACGCACGGCGGCGGCAAGGAGCTGGAGGAGCCGGTCGTCGTCCGCCCCACCTCCGAGACGATCATCAACGAGTACTTCTCCAAGTGGGTGCAGAGCTACCGCGACCTGCCGCTGCTGATCAACCAGTGGGCGAACGTGGTCCGTTGGGAGATGCGCCCGCGGATCTTCCTGAGGACGACCGAATTCCTCTGGCAGGAGGGCCACACCGCGCACGCCACCTACGAGGACGCCCGGGACTACGCGGCGCACATCCACAAGGAGGTGTACGCCGACTTCATGACCGACGTCCTCGGCATCGATGTCGTCCTTGGCCGGAAGACGGCGAGCGAGCGGTTCGCGGGCGCCATCAACACCCTCACCCTCGAAGCCATGATGGGCGACGGCAAGGCGCTCCAGATGGGCACCAGTCACGAGCTGGGGCAGAACTTCGCGAAGGCGTTCAACACGCGGTACCTGTCCAAGGACGGGCGGCAGGAGCTCGTCTGGCAGACCTCCTGGGGGTCCTCGACCCGCATGGTGGGTGGCCTGATCATGTCGCACGGTGATGACAGCGGGTTGCGGGTGCCGCCCCGGCTCGCCCCGGTACAGGTCGTCGTCCTCGCGATCAAGGGGGACGAGGCGGTTCTGGCCAAGGTCCGCGAAATCGGCGACCGGCTGAAGGCGGCGGGCGTACGGGTCCAGGTCGACGACCGTACGGACACCCCCTTCGGGCGCCGCGCGGTCGACTGGGAGCTCAAGGGCGTCCCCGTACGCGTCGAGGTCGGCCCCCGTGACCTGGAGAGCGGCACGGCGATGCTGGTCCGCCGGATCCCCGGAGGCAAGGAGCCCGTGGCCCTCGACGCGCTGGAGGCGCTGCTCCCCGGCGTCCTCGAAGAGGACCAGGCGCTGCTCCTGAGGCAGTCCCGCGAGCGCCGCGAGTCCCGGACCTCGGACGTGTCGACGCTCGACGCGGCGGTGGAGGCCGCCGTGGCGGGCGGCTGGGCGCGCATCCCCTGGGCGGACCTCGGTGAAGACGGCGAGGCCAGGCTCGCCGAGCACGCGGTGACCGTACGGTGTCTGGTCGCCGAGGACGGGTCGGTGCCCGGCGCCGACGACGCACCCGGTAACGTCGCCGTCGTCGCCCGCGCCTACTGAGTGGGACGCGAGGGCGGCCGAAACACCTCTTGCGCATCCGCCGACCTCAGGGGCCCCGGCGGACGGATGCCGTCTACGCGCCGGGGCGTACGTATACCTACGTACCGCCTTGGTATGAGCTGTGACGCTTCTCCGCAGATCAGCGCACCCGCCCTCGTCAGGACGCATCAGCGGCAACTGACGGGTACGTGCAAATTATTTGGGATGCCCCGTAATAGGAACACAGAGGCACCCCCGCTCGTTCTCATTACGTGAGCACGACACCACCTGTTCTCGCCGCAGAGCTGGCAGGGGCGTGGGCCGACATTCAGCGGCACCACTCCGAGCTGCCCGATCTTGCCGCGCCAGAGTCCCTGATCGGAGAATCGTCGTCCGCCTGCGGACACGAGCTCTCCTTCGAGCGACTGCTTCACGAAGCAGTCCACGGCATCGCCGCCGCCCGCGGAGTCCGCGACACCTCGCGCGCCGGCCGATATCACAACCGCAGATTCCTCGCGATCGCCGAGGAGCTGGGCCTCGACCACCCCGAGGAGCCGCATCCCAGCAGTGGCTTCTCGCTGGTCACGCTCAACCCCGAGGCCAAGCGCCGCTACCGCCCGACCATCGAGCGGCTCCAGCGCGCGCTGAAGGCGCACACGGCCGCCACCTCCGCCGACACCGCCCGTTCGTTCCGCGGCCCGGCCGCCCGCCACGGCTCCTCCGGGGGAGGCGTCCGCGTCAAGGCCGTCTGCGACTGCGGGCGCAATGTGCGCGTGGTCCCCTCGGTCCTCGCGCAGGCGCCGATCGTGTGCGGAGGATGCGGAAAACCCTTCCGGATTCCGGAGGTGGTCGGGGCCGCCGCCGGCTGAGGTGCGTGCCACACCGGCGTCTCGTGGGTGCCGGACGAGTGCGCGTGGCCCGTGAGCAGTCGTGCCTCCCCCACAGCCCTTGGGGATGTGGGGGAATTCAGGAGGCACGAGTGCGCGCGGGCGACACCTCGCCGGCTCGCGCGGCGGCCGGCCGGAGCCGAGTCATGCCTGTCGGGCACCCGGAACGCCGGGTGCCCGACAGGCATGGGCCCGGACACCTCCGGTCCGGGCGGACCGGAGGATGTGGCAGAATGGCTAGCTGTACTCGACAGCCGCATAGGACCCCTCTCTCCTCCGGCTGACGCGTCCATCGGGCACTCGGGTACCGCAACCCCACGCGGCCATCTCGTCGTGTCCAACCCCGTCAAGACCAGGAGACACCACTTCCGTGGCAGTCAAGATCAAGCTGAAGCGTCTGGGCAAGATCCGTTCGCCTCACTACCGCATCGTCGTCGCCGACTCCCGTACCCGCCGTGATGGCCGGGCCATCGAGGAGATCGGTCTGTACCACCCGGTGCAGAACCCTTCGCGCATCGAGGTCGACTCGGACCGCGCGCAGTACTGGCTGGGTGTCGGCGCGCAGCCGACCGAGCCCGTGCTCGCCATTCTGAAGCTGACCGGCGACTGGCAGAAGTTCAAGGGCCTGCCGGCCCCGGCTCCGCTGCTCGTGGCCGAGCCGAAGGCCGCGCGCCCGCTGTTCGACGCCCTCGGTGGCGACGACTCGGGCAAGGGTGAGGCCATCACCCAGAAGAAGAAGGCTGAGAAGAAGGACGAGGCTCCGGCCGAGTCCGAGTCGACCGAGGCCTGAGCATGCTCGAGGAGGCTCTCGAGCACCTCGTGAAGGGCATTGTCGACAACCCCGACGATGTGCAGGTCGCCTCGCGCGACCTGCGCCGCGGGCGCGTTCTTGAGGTCCGGGTCCACCCCGACGACCTCGGCAAGGTGATCGGCCGCAACGGCCGCACCGCGCGCGCTCTGCGCACCGTCGTGGGCGCCATCGGCGGTCGCGGTGTCCGCGTCGACCTCGTCGACGTGGATCACGTCCGCTGACGTAACAGGCAGCACCGGCTCGGGCCGGGGAGGGCTTACGAGCCGTCCCCGGCCCGTAGTCGTCTGCGAACCCTCGCAGGCGGCCGCGGACCGCGGACCGCCGGGACGTCCACACACCCCGGGCGTCCGCGCACCCGAAGCCGTCCGTCCGGCACGGCCGTCGGCACACGACAGGAGATCAAGCACAGTGCAGCTGGTAGTCGCTCGCGTCGGCCGCGCCCACGGCATCAAGGGCGAGGTCACCGTGGAGGTCCGCACGGACGAGCCGGAGCTCCGGCTCGGGCCCGGTGCCGTCCTCCTCACCGATCCGGCCTCCACCGGACCACTGACCATCGAGACGGGCCGCGTCCACAGCGGCCGTCTGCTCCTGCGTTTCGCCGGTGTACGGGACCGCAACGCCGCAGAGGCGCTGCGCAACACCCTGCTGATCGCCGAGGTCGACCCGAACGAGGTGCCGGAGGACCCGGACGAGTACTACGACCACCAGCTGATGGACCTGGACGTGGTCACCAAGGACGGTGCCGAGGTCGGACGCATCACCGAGATCTCGCACCTGCCCTCGCAGGACCTGTTCGTGGTGGAGCGCCCGGACGGGACCGAGGTGCTGATCCCGTTCGTGGAGGAGATCGTCGTCGAGATCGACCTGGAGGAGCAGCGGGCCGTCATCGACCCGCCGCCCGGCCTGATCGACGACCAGGCGGAGATCGTCTCCAGCAGGGACGCCGAGAACGGCTCGTCCGAGGACACCGGGGACGGCTCGGCCGAGGACGGCTCCGCCGGGGACGGCGAGGACGCCGCGGGGGCCGACGCCTGATGCGGCTCGACGTGGTCACGATCTTCCCCGAGTACCTGGAACCCCTGAACGTCTCGCTCGTCGGCAAGGCCCGCGCGCGCGGCCGGCTGAACGTCCATGTGCACGATCTCCGGGAGTGGACCTACGACCGTCACAACACGGTCGACGACACTCCCTACGGCGGCGGCCCCGGCATGGTCATGAAGACCGAGCCCTGGGGCGAAGCCCTGGACTCCGCGCTGGCGGACGGCTACGAGACGGGCGCCCACGGCCCCGTCCTCGTGGTCCCCACCCCCAGCGGGCGCCCGTTCACCCAGCAACTGGCCGCCGAGCTCTCCGAGCGCCCCTGGCTGGTCTTCACGCCCGCGCGCTACGAGGGCATCGACCGCCGCGTCATCGACGAGTACGCGACGAGGATGCCAGTCTACGAGGTCTCCATCGGCGACTACGTCCTCGCCGGCGGCGAGGCGGCCGTGCTGGTCGTCACCGAGGCCGTGGCGCGGCTGCTGCCGGGTGTCCTCGGCAACGCCGAGTCCCACCGGGACGACTCCTTCGCCCCCGGGGCCATGGCCAACCTCCTGGAGGGCCCGGTGTACACCAAGCCCCCGCAGTGGCGCGGCCGTGAGATCCCCGACGTGCTGGTCAGCGGCCACCACGGGAAGATCGCCCGCTGGCGCCGCGACGAGGCACTGCGCCGCACAGCGGCGAACCGGCCGGACCTCATCGAGCGCTGCGACGCCTCCGCCTTCGACAAGAAGGACCGCGAGATGCTCTCGATCCTGGGCTGGCAGCCGGATCCCGGCGGCCGATTTTGGCGCAGGCCCGAGGCCGTGGGAGAATAGGCCGCTGCTCTACGTCGTCCGGCGTGCGCCCCTGCCACAGGGGGACACGACGCACGTCCCGACGGGGCAGCATCATCTTCGAACCTCTCTCCCGTTGATGACCTGTGGCATCAGCGAAGAAAGCAGACAAAATGACTCACCTGCTCGACTCCGTCGACGGCGCGTCGCTGCGCACCGACATCCCGGCCTTCCGCCCGGGTGACACCGTCAACGTCCACGTCCGCGTCATCGAGGGCAACCGCTCCCGTGTGCAGCAGTTCAAGGGCGTAGTCATCCGCCGCCAGGGCGCCGGTGTCCGCGAGACCTTCACGGTCCGCAAGGTCTCGTTCTCCGTCGGCGTGGAGCGCACCTTCCCGGTGCACACCCCGATCGTCGAGAAGATCGAGCTCGTGACCCGCGGTGACGTCCGTCGCGCGAAGCTGTACTACCTCCGTGAGCTGCGCGGCAAGGCCGCGAAGATCAAGGAGAAGCGCGACAACTGAGCCGGCTGCTCCACGGGCGACCGTGGACGACCGAGCCGGTAAGAAGGCGTCTCATGGAGGCCGGATAGCATCTGGCCCCGATGGACACCGAAGCACAGCCCGTGGAGCGCGACCGCTCCTCCCGCCCTTCCGCTTCCGAGGAGATCTCGGACACAGCGGGGCCGGAGGAGCGGTCGCGTTCTGCGTTCGTGGACAAGGTCGCCGACCGGCTCCCCGGCGGCCGGATCACCCTGACCGTGCTGATCTGTCTGGGATTTCTGCTGCTGGTCAGCCGCTTCGTGATGCAGCCCTTCGAAATTCCCAGCGGATCCATGGAGTCCGGATTGAGGATCGGGGACCGCGTTCTCGTAAACAAGTTGGCGTACCGTTTCGGTTCCGAGCCGCAGCGGGGCGATGTCGTCGTGTTCGACGGCACCGGTTATTTCGGGAACGCGGACTACGTCAAACGCGTCGTCGGAGTAGGGGGAGACCACGTGGTCTGCTGCGACAAGGAGGGGAGACTCGAAGTGAACGGCCGATCGGTCGACGAGTCGACATTTCTCTACCGGGGGGACAGCCCGTCCGAGGTGCCCTTCGACATCGTCGTGCCCGAGCGGTCCCTGTTCCTCCTGGGTGATCACCGCAGCCGCTCCCGTGACTCCCGTGACCACCTGGGCTCGCCCGGCGGCGGCATGGTCCCCGTCGGCGATGTCATCGGCAGGGCCGACTGGATCGCCTGGCCCGCCGGCCACTGGACCCGTCTGACGCGTCCCGACGCGTACGCGGGCGTGCCTGTCGCCGGGGGTGCCCATGGGTAACCGCGGACGGGCGCGCGGGGTCTCCGCCGAAGCCGCCGACAATCTGCTGCCCACCGGCGCCCGGCGTGCCTCCGGCGGCGCCGCCAGGCCCAGCCGGGTCGAGCGGCGCAAGCTCGCGCGGAAGATCAAGCGGCGCAGGCGGCGCTCGACGGTCAAGGAGATACCCCTTCTCGTCGGGGTCGCCGTACTGATAGCCCTGGTCCTCAAGACCTTCCTGGTGCAGGCCTTCGTGATCCCGTCGGGCTCCATGGAGAACACGATCCAGATCGGCGACCGCGTCCTGGTGGACAAGTTCACCCCCTGGTTCGGTTCCCAGCCCAAGCGCGGTGACGTCGTCGTCTTCAAGGACCCCGGCGGCTGGCTCACGGCCGAGGACACCAAGAAGAAGAGCGACCCCGTGGTCGTCAAGCAGTTCAAGGAGGGGCTGACCTTCATCGGACTGCTGCCCTCCGACAACGAGAAGGACCTCATCAAGCGGGTCGTCGGGCTCGGCGGAGACACCGTCAAGTGCTGCGACGCGCAGGGCAGGGTGACGGTGAACGGCACCCCGCTGACCGAGCCGTACATCTACGCGGGCGACAAACCGTCGGAGTTCTCCTTCGAGGTGAAGGTGCCCGCGGGCCGGCTGTTCGTCCTCGGCGACCACCGCGGCAACTCGGCCGACTCGCGTTACCACCGCACCGACAAGTTCAGCGGAACCGTCTCCGAGAAGTCGATCGTGGGCAGGGCGATGGTCATCGGATGGCCCGTCGGCCACTGGACCCGCCTCCAGGAGCCGAACACGTTCTCGACGGTGGCCGACGCGCCTGGAGGGTCGGCCTCCGCTCTCACTCTGTCGCATAGGGTGGCCTCAGCGGATCCAGATGGATTGATCCCGCTCCCGAGCCCTGCGGAACTCCCGCTCGTTATGGGAGTGGTGGGCCTGCGCCGAATACGGCGCGGGCGGCGGCACGGAGTGAGGAGTGGATGTGGGGGATGTGGCGGTCGGCGCACGATCTGGACACGAGGGTCCCGAAGGGCAGCCGGAGCGGCCCGAGGATGCGGCTGCACCTGCCGTAGAGGACGGTTCGGATTCCGGCAGCGGCTCCGAGGACGGGGACGTCTCGACCGGGCGCGCCGAGCAGGACCCGAAGTCCACCAAGCAGCGTTCCTTCTGGAAGGAACTGCCGATCCTGATCGGCATCGCCCTGGTGCTCGCGCTGATCATCAAGACCTTCCTGGTGCAGGCGTTCTCGATCCCCTCGGACTCGATGCAGAACACCCTCCAGCAGGGTGACCGCGTCCTGGTCGACAAGCTGACTCCGTGGTTCGGCTCGGAGCCGCAGCGCGGTGAGGTCGTCGTCTTCCACGACCCGGACAACTGGCTGGCGGGCGAGCCCACGGCCAACCCGAACGCCCTGCAGACGGTGCTCAGCTGGATCGGCCTGATGCCGTCCGCCGAGGAGAAGGACCTCATCAAGCGGGTCGTCGGGGTCGGCGGTGACACCGTCGAGTGCAAGAACACCGGCCCGCTGATGGTCAACGGCAAGGCCCTGAACGAGTCGTCGTACGTGTACGCGGGGAACACCCCGTGCAGCCAGGACGAGGACGGCGGCCAGTTCAAGGTCAAGGTTCCCAAGGGCATGATCTGGGTGATGGGCGACCACCGCCAGAACTCGCGGGACTCGCGCTACAACCAGGCGGACAAGCACCACGGCATGGTGCCGGTGAACGACGTCGTCGGCCGTGCCATCGTCAAGGCCTGGCCCATCAACCGCTGGGGCACCCTTCCGGTCCCGGACACCTTCGACCAGCCGGGCCTGAGCAACCAGGCGGCCGCGGCGGTCACCTCGCCGGGTGCCGTGGCCCTGCTGGGCGTGGCGCCGCTCGTGGTGGTGCGCCGCAGGCGCAAGGCGTCCAAGGACGACTGAGACACCTCTCGGCCCTCGGGGCCGGCCGGTCCGGATCTCTCCGGAGCGGCCGGCCCCGTTTCGTTTCCGGCAGTCGGCAGTCGGCAGTCGGCAGTCGGCAGTCGGCGGCAGGCAGCGGACAGCGGGCAGGTGGGCGGCCGGTGGCACGCGGGCGACCGGAGGGCGGAGCGCGTCCTCCGGGTCCGGGGCCGGATCCGGACCCCGCGGGTGATCGCGATCCGGACCGGGGGCTGACCCCGGACCGTACCCCCGGGTAAGGTGCGGGCCCATGGGTGGCGAGAGCGCAACACGTACGGCCCCGCGCAGCGGCGGCACGGGCAAGGCCCCGGTGGGCAGCAGGACCGGACAGCGGCTGTCCGGGCTGGCTGTCGCGCTGGGCCTGGTGCTGTTCCTGGTTGGATTCGGCTGGGCGGCGGTGGTCTATCTCCCGTACACCGTCCCCACGAGTTCGATGGCGCCGACGATCAACGTGGGCGACCGGGTGCTGGCCCAGCGCGTCGACGGGAGCGACATCCGGCGCGGTGACGTGGTCGTCTTCAAGGACACGAGCTGGGTCACCGGCTCGTCCGTGGTCAAGCGCGTGGTCGCCGTCGGCGGTGACACCGTCTCCTGCTGCACCGACGGCAAGCTGACCGTCGACGGCAAGCAGATCGACGAACCGTATCTGGCCGCCGGAAGCCTCGCCGAGATCACGAACTTCCCGACCGTCAAGGTCCCGAAGGGGCGGCTGTTCCTGCTCGGAGACGAGCGGCAGGGCTCCCTCGACTCCACCGCCCACCTGTCGGACGCGGCCAGTGGCACGGTGGCGCGCAGCGCCGTGACGGCCCGCGTCGACGCCATCGCCTGGCCGATGAACGGAATGCTCGAACGCCCCACCGGTTTCAAGGCGCTCGGCGGCCTGTCCCAGCCGGGACCGCTCCCCACGATGGTCGCCCTGGTGATCGCCGGCGCCGTGCTCGTGCTGGGCGGCGCGGCGTACGGACCGGTCGCCAAGCTCGCGGGACGTTCCCGCGCGCGCGGGGAGACCGCCGGTGCCCGCTGAGGCGAGGGACCAGGACGAGGGCCCGGGGCGCGACGGATTGCGCAAGGTCGCCCGGGTCGTCCTGCTCGACCCGCAGGACCGCGTACTGCTGCTGCACGGTCATGAGCCGGACGACCCCTCCAACGACTGGTGGTTCACGCCGGGCGGCGGTGTGGAGGGCGACGAGACCCGCGAAGAGGCGGCCCTGCGGGAACTGGTCGAGGAGACCGGTGTCACAGAAGTCGAACTGGGCCCGGTGCTGTGGCGGCGCGTCTGCTCGTTCCCGTTCGCGGGACGGCGCTGGGATCAGGACGAGTGGTACTTCCTGGCCCGTACGACCCAGACGGCCACGGTGGCCGCGGGGCTGACGGACCTGGAGCGGCGCAGCGTCGCCGGAGCGCGCTGGTGGACGTGCCGGGAACTGACCGAGGCACATGAGACGGTGTATCCGACCAAGCTCGCCGGGCTGCTGCGCAGGGTGCTCGACGAGGGTCCCCCGGCCACACCCGAGGTCCTCGACACGGAAATCGTCTAGGGGCTCTCGGGGCTGGCGCACAATAGGGGGACGCACGGCTGAAGGGGAACATGCCATGAGCGCCGAGGACCTCGAGAAGTACGAGACCGAGATGGAGCTGAAGCTCTATCGGGAGTACCGCGACGTCGTCGGTCTGTTCAAATATGTGATCGAGACCGAACGGCGCTTCTACCTCACCAACGACTACGAGATGCAGGTGCACTCGGTCCAGGGTGAGGTGTTTTTCGAGGTGTCCATGGCGGATGCCTGGGTGTGGGACATGTACCGGCCTGCCCGCTTCGTGAAACAGGTACGCGTCCTTACATTCAAGGACGTGAATATCGAGGAGCTGAACAAGAGCGATCTGGAACTGCCGGGCGGCTGAACTCCGGGCGGCTGAGCACATCGGCCGGACCGCGGGTTCATCGAGGTGACTCGTGCGGGTGACGGAGTTCTCCACAGTCACCCGCTCGTCCACCAAGATCCAACAACTGGATGACGCGGCCTCAGTGTTGGTGCCGGAGGTGGTGCCGACATGAAGACATCCGAGGCACGCAACGCACGCGACGCACTGGGCGCTTACGGCGAGGAGCTGGCCGCACGGCGGCTGACCGGGGCCGGTATGACGGTCCTGGCGCGCAACTGGCGCTGCGGCAGGACCGGCGAGATCGACATCGTGGCCCGGGACGGGGACGCGCTCGTCGTCTGCGAGGTCAAGACCCGCAGGGCGGGCGCGTTCCAGCATCCGATGGCGGCCGTCACACCGGCCAAGGCCCTACGGCTGCGCGGCCTGGCCGAACGCTGGCTCCAGGAACACGGCGGAGCCCCACCCGGCGGCCTCCGCATCGACCTGATCGGCGTCCTGATCCCCGAACGCGGCGCGCCCGTGGTCGAGCACGCGCGGGGGGTGGCCTGATGGGGTTCGCGCGGACGTGTTCGGTCGCCCTGGTGGGCGTGGAGGGCGTCGTCGTCGAGGTACAGGCGGACCTGGAGCCGGGCATCGCGGCCTTCACGCTGGTGGGACTCCCCGACAAGAGCCTGACGGAGAGCCGGGACCGGGTCCGGGCCGCGGTGGTCAATTCCGGAGCGTCCTGGCCGCAGAAGAAGCTGACGGTGGGGCTGAGCCCGGCCTCCGTCCCCAAGGGCGGTTCGGGTTTCGATCTCGCCGTCGCCTGCGCCGTGCTGGGCGCCGCCGAGCGGATCGATCCCCGTGTGCTCGCCGACATCGTGATGATCGGGGAGCTCGGACTCGACGGCAGGGTGCGGCCGGTCCGGGGCATCCTGCCGGCCGTCCTCGCCGCGGCGAGCGCCGGATACGAGCAGGTGGTGGTGCCGGAGTGCGCGGTGGCCGAGGCCGCGCTGGTGCCGGGCGTCTCGGTGCTCGGGGTCCGCAGTCTGCGCCAGCTGATCGCGGTGCTGGCGGACGAACCGGTGCCCGAGGAGGACCCGGACGAACAGGGCCGGCCCGACCCGCTGCTGGCGGGCCTGCGCGTGCCCGGTACGGGCGAGGCCACCGGCCTGTGCGGCATCGCCGTCCCCGAGCACGACCGGGATCACGACCTCGGTGACGTCGTCGGCCAGACATCGGCCCGCACCGCCATGGAGGTGGCGGCGGCCGGCGGTCACCACGTCTTCCTCCAGGGGCCGCCGGGCGCCGGCAAGACGATGCTGGCCGAGCGGATGCCGTCGATCATGCCGCGTCTCACCCAGCAGGAATCCCTGGAGGTGACGGCGATCCACTCCGTCGCCGGCCTGCTGCCGCCCGGCAAACCGATGGTGGACGTCGCCCCGTACTGCGCACCCCACCATTCCGCGACGATGCAGTCGCTCGTCGGTGGTGGCAAGGGACTCGCACGGCCCGGCGCCGTGTCCCTGTCGCATCGCGGCGTGCTCTTCCTCGACGAGGCGCCCGAGTTCAGCGGCTTCGTGCTGGACGCACTGCGCCAGCCGCTGGAGGCGGGGCACGTGGTGATCGCGCGCAGCGCCGGTGTCGTGCGGTTCCCCGCGAAGTTCCTGATGGTGCTGGCCGCCAACCCCTGTCCCTGCGGCCGCTTCAGCACGACGAACGACTTCTGCGAATGCCCGCCCTCCGCGATCCGCCGCTACCAGGCGAGGCTCTCCGGACCCCTGCTCGACCGGGTCGACCTCCGGGTGGAGGTCGAGCCGGTCACCCGGGCCGAACTCACCGCGCGCGGCGCGCGGGGAGAGTCGACGAAGACGGTCGCGGACCGGGTGATCGCCGCCCGCGAGCGGACCGCCGCCCGCCTGACGGGAACCCCCTGGCACACCAACAGCGAGGTGCCCGGACGCGAGCTGCGCGGTCGCTGGCAGGCGCGGGCGGGAGCGATGGACGAGGCGGAGAGGGGCCTGGAGCGCGGGCTGCTGACGGCCCGTGGGCTGGACCGGGTGCTCCGTGTCGCGTGGACGGTCGCGGACCTGTCGGGTCACGACCGGCCCGACGCCGGGGACGTCGCCCTGGCCCTGCAACTGCGTACCGGGGTCCCGCGCGGGGTCCCGATGGCGATCGGCGCGCCGGTATGACGGACGACGAGCGCGGGGCCCGCCTGACGCTTTCCCGCGTCGTCGAACCGGGCGACGAGGTCTGTGGCCGCTGGGTCCGGGAGGTGGGGGCCCCGGAGGCGGTCCGGTGGCTGCACGGGGACCTGGGGCAGCCGAGGGGCATGACCGACAGACGGTGGGCGGGGCTGAGGGCCAGGGCCGGGCGGGCGGACCCGGAGCGGGACCTGGCCCTCGCGCGCGACACCGGGGTGCGCTTCGTCTGTCCCGGTGAATCCGAGTGGCCCGCGCAACTCGACGACCTGGAGGACGCCCGGCCCATCGGGCTGTGGGTACGGGGGCGGCCCGGTCTGCGCTTGTGGGCCCTGCGGTCCGTCGCCGTCGTGGGTGCCCGGGCCTGCACCGAGTACGGCGCGCACATGGCCGCCACCCTCGGCGCCGGGCTGGCGGAGCGGGGCTGGGTGGTGGTGTCCGGAGGTGCCTACGGCATCGACGGCGCCGCCCACCGGGGCGCCCTCGGGGCGGGCGGTGCCACCGTCGCCGTGCTGGCCTGCGGCGTCGACCGGCCCTACCCGCGCGGACACACCCAATTGATCGCCAGGATCGCCGAACAGGGCCTGGTGGTGGGGGAGTTGCCGCCGGGTGAGCACCCCACGCCGAGCAGATTCATCCTCCGGAACCGGGTCATCGCGGCGCTCACCCGGGGCACCGTGGTCGTCGAGGCGGCCTACCGCAGCGGAGCGCTCGTGACGGCCCGCGCGGCACAGCGTCTGGGGCGGTTCACGATAGGTGTGCCGGGACCCGTCACCAGCGGACTGTCGGCGGGGGTGCACGAACTGCTGCGCGGGGAGGCCGTCCTGGTCTCCGACGCCGCGGAAGTCGCCGAACTGGTGGGCGACATGGGTGAGCTCGCCCCGGACCGCCGTGGCCCCGTCCTGCCGCGCGACCTGCTCCACCCGGGTGCGGGACGCGTTCTGGCCGCTCTGCCGGCCCGGGATCCGGCGGGAGCCGAGGAGATCGCCCGCAGGGCGGCGACCAGCACGGACGACGCGGTCGGGAGACTGTACGAACTCCGAGCACTTGGATTCGTCGAACGACACGGCGACGGCTGGAAGTTGACACGCCAGGCGATGGTCTCCGTCCGCGGCGACCGGGAGGGGTGCTGACCGAGCGTGTTCGGCCGTCCGGGGGAACGCCGACACGCCTGGGAATCCTTGCAGTTGGCGGCCGTCGACGGTCACGCAGGGCGACCGTCGTGACTCCGGGGGACGCCCCGGGGAAAGTTTTCGCGTGCGGGTGACAGCCCGCTCTTCGCGCACTGCGACAGCCCAGTCACGCTACGCTCACAAGAATCCGAAGCAGACACGCGATCTCGGCATGAGGCCGACAGGACACGCAGGTATTTCCCAGTTCACGGCAGAACGGCACAAGGCGACGAATGCCCCAGCACACCTCCGGGTCCGACCGGACGGCGACTCCGCCAGCCGCCCGCGACGGCGGCAGCGTGCGCCCGCCCGCGCCCTCGACGCTCGACGAGCTGTGGCGGTCGTACAAGTCGACCGGTGACGAGCGGCTGCGGGAGCAGCTGATCCTGCACTACTCGCCCCTCGTGAAGTATGTGGCGGGCCGGGTCAGCGTGGGGCTCCCGGCCAATGTCGAACAGGCGGACTTCGTCTCGTCGGGGGTGTTCGGACTGATCGACGCGATCGAGAAGTTCGACATCGGACGGGAGATCAAGTTCGAGACGTACGCGATCACCCGCATCCGCGGCGCGATGATCGACGAGCTGCGGGCACTGGACTGGATCCCGAGGTCGGTCCGGCAGAAGGCGCGCAATGTGGAGCGCGCCTACGCGACGCTGGAGGCGCGACTGCGGCGCACTCCGTCGGAGGGCGAGGTGGCCGCCGAGATGGGCATCGGGGTGGATGAACTCCACGCGGTGTTCAGTCAGTTGTCGCTGGCCAATGTGGTCGCTCTGGAGGAGCTGCTGCACGCCGGCGGCGAGGGCGGCGACCGGCTGAGCCTGATGGACACGCTGGAGGACACCGCCGCCGACAATCCCGTCGAGGTGGCCGAGGACCGGGAGCTGCGGAGGCTGCTCGCGCGGGCGATCAACACCCTGCCCGACCGGGAGAAGACCGTGGTCACGCTGTACTACTACGAAGGGCTCACGCTCGCGGAGATCGGCAATGTGCTCGGGGTGACCGAGAGCCGGGTGAGTCAGATCCACACCAAGTCCGTGCTCCAGCTGCGCGCCAAGCTGGCCAGTTTCGGACGCTGAACCGGGCGGGGCCGTGGTGCCCCGCTGTGCCGCGGCGACACGCCGGCATCGGGGCCGCCGCGACGGACGCCGACGTGTCGGCTCGGTGGAGTGGTTCCCGTCCGCGGTGGTGCGTCCGTACAGTGGTTTACGTGCCAAGGATTCGAGCGGCCTCCGTGGCCGAGCACCGGTCGATGCAGCGAGCCGCCCTGCTGGACGCGGCGCGGTCCCTGTTGTCCGAGGGCGGGACGGAGGCGCTGACCTTTCCGGCCCTCGCCGAGCGCACGGGCCTCGCGCGTTCCTCCGTGTACGAGTACTTCCGGTCCAGGGCGGCCGTCGTCGAGGAGCTGTGCGAGGCCGACTTCCCCGTCTGGGCGGCCGAGGTCTCGGCCGCGATGGCCGCGGCGGACGGCCCCGAGGGGACGGTGGAGGCGTATGTGCGCCGGCAGCTGGCCCTGGTCGGGGACCGGCGGCACCGGGCCGTGGTCGCCATCTCCGCCAGCGAACTCGACGCGGGAGCCCGGGAGAAGATCCGGGCGGCGCACGGCGGGCTGGTCACGATGATCGGTGAGGCCCTCGCCGAGATGGGACACGCCGAGCCGCGGCTGGCCGCGATGCTCCTGCAGGGCGTGGTCGACGCCGCCGTCCGGCGCATCGAACTCGGCGCCGCCGAGGACCCGTCCGCGATCACCGAGGCGGCCGTGGCGATGGCTCTGAGAGGCGTCCGGGGCTGAGCCCCGCCGACGTCGCCGCGGGGCCCTGACCCACAGCCCATGGCGCGGGCCTCTGACCCACGGCCCATGGCGCGGGCCTCTGACCCACGGCCCATGGCGCGGGCCCCTGACCTGCGGTACACGGCGCGGGCCCCTCCTGCCCCACGACACACGGCCCGCGGCCCACGGCGCGGGCCTCTGCCCCACGACACGCGGCGCGGGCCCTGCCCCACGGCCCATGGCGCGCACCCCCTGACCTACGGCCCACGGCCTGCGGCGCGGCCTCCTGAGCCACGGTCCGCGGCGCCGCCGCTCTCGTCCTTCGTCGTGCCCCCGCGGTGCCCCCCCGCGGTGCCCCCCCGCGGTGCCCCTCCGCGGTGCCCCTCCGCGGTACCCCTCGTCGTACCTCCGTCTCCCTCACCCTCTCCAGCTATCTCTCCCGTACCTCTGCCGTGCCTCTGGAGTGCCTCGGCAGGGTTCCGGCCGGTCAGGGCGGGGCGTCGCCCGGGTCGAGGGGGAGCAGGCGGGACGGGCCCGTGTTCAGGAGCCAGGGAGGGAGCAGGGACAGCGGGTTCAGATAGGCCGTGCCTCTGAGCAGGCCCCAGTGCAGACAGGCGGTCGGTCCGCAGTGGGCGTCCGATGCCTCCAGCGAGCCGACGACCTCGCCCGCGAGGACCTCGTCGCCCTCGCGCACCGACGCCCGGACCGGACCGTACGTCGTCCGCAGCGGCGGCGCCCCGGTGCCCGACAACTCCACCGAGACGATCCCGCGGCCCGCCACCCGGCCCGCGAACGACACCCGTCCGGGTGCGACGGCCCGCACCGGATCGCCGGGGGCGGCCGCGAGGTCGACGCCACGATGCCCCCGGGAGTAGGCCGTCGCCGGCGGTTCCCAGCCCCGTACGACGAACGGCCGGACGCCCACCGGCCAGACGCGGGCGAGCGCCGGGACGGAGGGGTCGGCCGCCGGAGGGGAGGCCGTCGTCGGCGGCGCGGGGGCCGCAGGAGCGGGGACCGGTGGGGCGGGGCCGCTCCCCTCGGCCCGGGCCAACGGGGTCGGGGCGCCGAGGACGGTCACCGTCAGGGCCAGGAGGAGTCCCGGCCACGTACGCGCACATCGGTTCACTCGCATGCCTGAACCGTCCCGCATCGAGCGGATCATGGCCGGGATCTGTGGAGTACCGGCCGGTTGTGGACAGGGGCGTCACCTGCCCCCTCTCCGGTCCCGTACACTTCTGATGGCGATTCGGGTCACCGAGTCGACTTCGCACGCCCCGACACCTGGTCGTCACAGATCGGTGTCAGCGCCTCTCGGTCCTTTGTGGCAAGGCGCAATCGCGGGCGTCAGGCGTGTGTGCCGTCCGGCACACGCGGCAACCGAGAAAACCGAGGAGAACGGCCATGGCCGTCGTCACGATGCGGGAGCTGCTGGAAAGCGGCGTCCACTTCGGTCACCAGACCCGTCGCTGGAACCCGAAGATGAAGCGCTTCATCTTCACGGAGCGCAACGGCATCTACATCATCGACCTGCTCCAGTCGCTGTCGTACATCGACCGCGCCTACGAGTTCGTCAAGGAGACCGTCGCCCACGGCGGCACGGTCATGTTCGTCGGCACGAAGAAGCAGGCGCAGGAGGCCATCGCCGAGCAGGCCACCCGCGTCGGCATGCCCTACGTCAACCAGCGCTGGCTGGGCGGCATGCTCACCAACTTCTCCACCGTCTACAAGCGTCTGCAGCGCCTCAAGGAGCTCGAGCAGATCGACTTCGAGGACGTCGCGGCCTCGGGTCTCACCAAGAAGGAGCTTCTCGTGCTCTCGCGCGAGAAGGCCAAGCTGGAGAAGACCCTCGGTGGTATCCGCGAGATGCAGAAGGTGCCCAGCGCCGTCTGGATCGTGGACACCAAGAAGGAGCACATCGCGGTCGGTGAGGCCCGGAAGCTCAACATCCCGGTCGTCGCCATCCTCGACACCAACTGTGACCCCGACGAGGTCGACTACAAGATCCCGGGCAACGACGACGCGATCCGCTCCGTCACCCTGCTCACCCGCGTGATCGCCGACGCCGTCGCCGAGGGCCTCATCTCCCGCTCGGGCGCCGGCAAGGCCGCGGGCGACAAGGCCGCGGGCGAGCCGCTCGCCGCGTGGGAGCGCGACCTGCTCGAGGGCGAGAAGAAGGCCGACGACGCCGAGGTCCAGACCTCCGCCGAGACGGAGAAGGTCGCCGACGCCGAGCAGGCCGAGGCTCCCGCTGAGGCTGAGGCCGTCGAGGCCCCCGCCGCCGAGGCCGAGGTTGCCGCCGAGGCGCCCGCCGCCGAGGCCCCCGCCGCGGACGCCGAGCAGGCCTGACCCCTCACCCCTTCGGGTTTGTGAACGGCGGGGGCCCACAAAGCCCCCGCCGTTCGTCCCGTAGATCTTCAGACTTCGAGAGAGATTCCAGGAATCATGGCGAACTACACCGCCGCCGACGTCAAGAAGCTCCGTGAGCTCACCGGCGCCGGCATGATGGACTGCAAGAAGGCGCTGGACGAGGCCGACGGCAACGTCGACAAGGCCGTCGAGGCGCTGCGGATCAAGGGCCAGAAGGGCGTCGCCAAGCGCGAGGGCCGCTCCGCCGAGAACGGCGCCGTGGTCTCCATCATCGCTGACGACAACACCTCCGGTGTCCTGGTCGAGCTGAAGTGCGAGACGGACTTCGTCGCCAAGGGCGAGAAGTTCCAGGCCGTCGCCAACGAGATCGCCCAGCACGTCGTCAAGACGTCGCCGGCGGACGTCGAGGCGCTCCTCGGCTCCGAGATCGAGCCCGGCAAGACGGTTCAGGCGTTCGTCGACGAGGCCAACGCGAACCTGGGCGAGAAGATCGTCCTGGACCGCTTCGCCCAGTTCTCCGGCGCCTTCGTGGCCTCGTACATGCACCGCACCATGCCCGACCTGCCCCCGCAGATCGGTGTTCTGGTCGAGCTGGACAAGGCCGACGCCGACCTCGCCAAGGGCATCGCGCAGCACATCGCCGCCTTCGCGCCGAAGTACCTCTCCAAGGAGGACGTTCCGGCCGAGGTCGTCGAGACCGAGCGTCGCGTCGCCGAGGAGACCACCCGCGCCGAGGGCAAGCCCGAGGCCGCCCTCCCGAAGATCGTCGAGGGTCGCGTCAACGGCTTCTTCAAGGAGGCCACCCTCCTCGGTCAGCCGTACGCGCTCGACAACAAGAAGTCCGTCCAGAAGGTTCTGGACGAGGCCGGTGTCACCCTGAAGCGCTTCTCGCGCATCAAGGTCGGCATCTGAGTCCGTACCGCGATCGACGGGCGACCCCTATAGGGTCGACAGCAGTCGTCCGCGTGCGCCGGCACCCACGCGTGTGTGCCGGACGACAGCAGATCTGACGAGGAGGCCATTGCCGAGCATGGGATGCGAACAACACCCCACCGGCAATGGCCTTCTTCGTATGTGCACCATGAGGAGATCTCCATGACCACCACCCAGGCCGACAAGGGCGAGAAGAGCGACGACGGCAAAGGCGCGGGACGCTTTCTGCTGAAGCTTTCCGGCGAGGCGTTCGCCGGTGGCGGCGGACTGGGCGTCGACCCCGACGTGGTGCACAAGATCGCCCGCGAGATCGCGGCCGTCGTGCGCGACGGTGCCCAGATCGCTGTCGTCATCGGCGGCGGCAACTTCTTCCGCGGGGCCGAACTCCAGCAGCGCGGCATGGACCGGGCGCGCTCCGACTACATGGGCATGCTCGGCACGGTCATGAACTGCCTCGCCCTCCAGGACTTCCTGGAGAAGGAGGGCATCGACAGCCGCGTCCAGACCGCCATCACCATGGGCCAGGTCGCGGAGCCGTACATCCCGCTGCGCGGCGTACGGCACCTGGAGAAGGGCCGTGTGGTCATCTTCGGCGCCGGTATGGGCATGCCGTACTTCTCCACCGACACCACCGCCGCCCAGCGGGCCCTGGAGATCGACGCCGAGGCGCTGCTCATGGGCAAGAACGGCGTGGACGGTGTCTACGACTCCGACCCGAAGACCAACCCGGAAGCGGTCAAGTTCGACTCGCTCAGCTACGGCGAGGTCATCACCCGGGACCTCAAGGTCGCCGACATGACCGCCATCACGCTGTGCCGGGACAACAAGCTTCCGATCCTGGTCTTCGAGCTCCTGGCGGAGGGCAATATCGCGCGGGCCGTCAAGGGTGAGAAGATCGGCACACTCGTGGGCGACCAGAGCGGCCGGTCCTGACGGGAAACGCTCCGGACCGGGGTGCACGTCCCGGTCCAGGACGGACCCCGACCGGGGGATGGACAATGTCCTGCCGGTCCGGAACCGTGCAGGAATAAGACGCGACGCAGCCGGCCGCCTGCCCCCGACGAGGAGACAGCTGCCGGGCCTACTCAAGACACGCAGGAGCAAGTGGTGATCGAAGAGACCCTCCTCGAGGCCGAGGAGAAGATGGAGAAGGCCGTCGTGGTCGCCAAGGAGGACTTCGCCGCGATCCGCACCGGCCGTGCGCACCCGGCGATGTTCAACAAGATCGTGGCCGACTACTACGGCGCGCTGACGCCGATCAACCAGCTGGCCTCGTTCTCCGTTCCGGAGCCGCGCATGGCCGTGGTGACCCCGTTCGACAAGAGCGCGCTGCGCAACATCGAGCAGGCGATCCGCGACTCCGACCTGGGCGTCAACCCCAGCAACGACGGCAACATCATCCGGGTGACCTTCCCCGAGCTGACGGAAGAGCGTCGCAAGGACTACATCAAGGTCGCTCGGACCAAGGGCGAGGACGCCAAGGTCTCGATCCGCGCCGTGCGCCGCAAGGCCAAGGACGCCCTCGACAAGATGGTCAAGGACAAGGAGTCCGGCGAGGACGAGGTCCGTCGCGCGGAGAAGGAGCTCGACGACACCACGGCGAAGTACGTCGCCCAGGTGGACGAGCTCCTGAAGCACAAAGAGGCGGAGCTGCTCGAGGTCTGATGAACGACTCTTCCTGGGGGGCGCCGCCACAAGCCGGGTACTGGGGGCCGTCCGAGCAGGGGCCTGTCCAGGGGGCAGCCCCGGCGGGTCCCACGTACGATGCGCATGACGCGCAGCACACTCGGCCCATGCCCACCGTGCCCGACGTACCCGCACATGGCGGAGACCAGGATGACGACAAGGGGGCCGCTCGGCCGAGCGGCCCCTCCGTCCGCAACGACCCGCCGCCGGCGGCGCCCTACGGGGATCCGTCGCACAACCCGCAGATCCCGCAGGAGCCCATGCCCAGCGCCGCCCCCGAGCCCGCCCCCGCACCTCAGAAGAAGAGTGCGGGACGCGACCTCGGCGCGGCCATAGGAGTGGGCGTCGGGCTGGGCGCGGTGATCGTCGCGTCGTTGTTCGTCGTCAAGGCCGTCTTCGTCGGCGTGATAGCGGTCGCCGTGGTGGTGGGGCTCTGGGAGCTCACCTCACGGCTGGAGGAGCGCAAGGGCATCAAGGCGCCTCTCGTGCCGCTCGCGCTCGGCGGGGCCGCCATGGTCGTCTCCGGCTACGTGCGCGGCGCCGAGGGCGCCTGGGTGGCCATGGCGCTCACCGCGCTGGCCGTCCTGGTCTGGCGCATGACGGAACCGCCCGAGGGCTACCTCAAGGACGTCACGGCGGGGGTCTTCGCGGCCTTCTACGTGCCGTTCCTGGCGACCTTCGTGGCCATGATGCTCACGGCCGACGACGGTCCGCGCCGTGTGCTGACCTTCCTGCTTCTGACGGTCGTCAGCGACACGGGCGCGTACGCCGTCGGCTGGCGCTTCGGCAAGCACAAGCTGGCGCCGCGGATCAGCCCCGGAAAGACCCGCGAGGGACTGTTCGGAGCGGTCAGCTTCGCGATGGTGGCGGGTGCGCTGTGCATGGAGTTCCTGATCGACGACGGCACCTGGTGGCAGGGTCTGATCCTCGGCCTCGCGGTCGCGGCCAGCGCCACGCTCGGTGACCTCGGCGAGTCCATGATCAAGCGGGACCTCGGCATCAAGGACATGGGCACCCTGCTGCCGGGCCACGGCGGCATCATGGACCGCCTGGACTCCCTGCTGCCGACGGCTCCGGTCGTCTGGTTGCTGCTCGTGCTCTTCGTCGGATCCGGCTGATCGTTTCTTCGCACACATCTACGACGTACGGGCTTTCGACGTGCACGTATACGACACCACCCCTTCCGGTCACCTGATCACCGCACCGTGATCACCGTGAACCGGGAGGGGTGGTGTCGTACTGGTGGGGCCGTCCGTCCTGCCAGTGCACCCAGTGCGGATCGTCGAGGAACTCCCACGCGTCCGGAAGGCCCGCCCGCCGCAGGAACTCGACCAGGTCGGCGTCGCTGTGCGCGATACCGGCGTTCCGGCCGCGGATCGTCACGCGGCGGCCGCCGGTCCCGGCCGGGCGGCCGACCGCGATGGGCGCCGTGTCCGTGTCGCCGGACTGTGTCCGCTCGTGGTTCGGCTGCGCTTGTTCGTGGTTCACAGGACACCCAGATCCGTGTCGGGGCGGCAGTACGGGCATGCCGTGACGCCGTCTTCGGTGATCGCCCGGAGAGCCTGCTCGCGGGCGAGCGGCTTCGTGTTCTTCCCCGCCATGCCGCAGTCGCCCGTGTGGACGGCGTCGGGGGTGGCCTTGGTGCCGCCCGTGCGGCGCAGCGCCAGCTTCCAGCCGCGGGGCGGCGGGGGTGACGTGCGGGCCGCGCGGGTGGCGGCGGCCTCCCGCCGTTCCAGCTCGGCGATGGTGTCGTCGGTGCGGCGCAGTTGCCAGAGCAGCCAGGCGCGGACGCTGCGCAGGTGCTCCAGGCGGGACACTTTTTCGTACACGTATTCGATTCTAGGGCTTGGTGCGAGTTCGCGGCAGCATCCCGCCCGGGTCGCTGTCAGGTCGCCGTCACGTCGATGCCCGGTTTCTGCGGCGGCGGACCCCGATCCCGTGCCGTCGAGGGCTGGGCGCCGGTACGTCCTGGCCTCGACAATGGCCCGGTGGAATTCGTCTTCTTCATGACCTTGCCCGGGCTGGTCGTCGCGCTGACCCTGCTGGCCTTCGTCGACCAGCTCCTGTTGCGCGCGGGACGGGCGGGGGCCCTGCCGTGGCGGAACGGCGCACGGCAGAGCCAGATATCGGCGACAGGGTTCGAGCAGCTCCACGCGAGCCTTTCGCCGGGCAAGCAGCATGAGCTGAAGGAGCGGCAGTCGGCGCTGGTCCTGCCGGACAACGAGGACGACGGGGCTCCGCCGAACAGGACGACGGTGGACCTGGACGGAGGAACCGCGGTCGTCCGGATGTCCCGCCCGGGTCGGAAGCCTCGCCCGGGCCGGTAGCGGGCCCGCTCGGAGTTCCGTCCTGCGCCCATGGCGCGGGTCCAGGGGTTCGCCGTCACGGGACACCCGTGCCCGCCGGCGCCCGTCGGTGCCCCTGCGTGTCCCGTCCCTCCATGCCCGTCGGCGCCCTGCCCCCGAAGCGCGAGGACGGCGGTCACCGCCGTTCCGCGAGGGGGAGACGCAGGTCACGTTCGTTCATGTCACACCCCGCCGAGCTGTTCCGTCGAAGAGGTGTAACCACGAACGACGACACAGGAGCCCACCATGGAAGCTCGGTTGAACCTCTTCGCCAGCCCGGTCGCGGCCAAGTTCACGAAGCACATCGTCGCCGCGGGCAGGGCGCTGGAGGACTCCACCCTGCCCGCCGCCACGCAGGAGCTGGTGAAGCTGCGCGCCAGCCAGATCAACGGCTGCGGTTTCTGCACGGACATGCACACCAAGGACGCCACCGCCGCGGGGGAGACCTCGGTGCGCCTCAACCTGGTCGCGGCCTGGCGCGAGGCGACGGTGTTCACCGACGCCGAGCGCGCCGCCCTGGAGCTGACGGAGCAGGGCACGCGGATCGCCGACGCGTCCGGCGGTGTCACGGACGAGTGCTGGGCGAACGCCGCCAAGTACTACGACGAGGAGCAGCTCGCCGCCCTGGTGTGCTGCATCTCCATCATCAACGCCTTCAACCGCGGCAACGTCATCGTCCAGCAGCCGGCCGGCGCGTATCAGCCCGGCCAGTTCGCCTAGGCCGGGACATCCGGGCCCGTTCCCCGGCCCGAACGCGAATTCCCGCAATTCACGCGAATTCCCGCGTATTCCCAGGCGTTCCCGGGCCGTCCCGCGACGGCCCGGGAACGGCCCCGGGAGGCCCACGACGCATCGCTGTCTCGACTCGGGCATCGAGGCGCGATCGGCCGCTCCCATGGGCTTGCCCGGGCGCTGTCTTCGACTGTTCCATGATCCTCATGACACAGCGATCTTCCATGGGTGAACTCAAACGCCGCCTCAGCCCGCATCCCACGAAAATGCCGCGAACGGCCTGGCAGAAATTCAATAGAGCCAAAACGGACTCCGGCTGGCCACTGCTGGTGCTCAATTTTTGCAGTTCCGCCTTTTTTGCCGCTCTTTTCACGCATCATGCAATCTCCGCCCATCTGCTTTCGGTCTACTATTGGTGGTTGAGCGTCGGCTGCTTCGTCCGTCTTCTGCAGACCGGATACGTGATGGTGTGTGTCGTCAGAGGCCAGGTGGGACGGCTCGCGCCGGCGCCGGAAGCACCCGGGCCTTCGCCGGACACCCGCAGGTATCGGGGCAGACATACCTGAGGCCCGCACATCGCAGGGCAACGGACAGCCGCGCACGGCCGCGGACCGTCGCGGCGGGTGGGAGGTGCGGCGGCTCAGGGCCGGAAGCCCACCCAGGCTGCTTCCGGACGGACGGCACCCGCGGGTGACCGCCCCCACCCCGCTGTGGCCCGGGCCGGTGGTATTGATCTGCGACACTGGAAGGGTTATGCCGAAGCCCGGAGAACTCACCTTTGTAGCGCCGCGCGGAGCCAAGAAGCCGCCGCGGCACCTTGCCGATCTCACGCCCGCCGAGCGCAAGGAGGCGGTTGCCGCGATCGGCGAGAAGCCGTTTCGCGCCAAGCAGCTCTCGCAGCACTACTTCGCCCGGTACGCGCACGACCCCGCCGAGTGGACGGACATCCCGGCCGCCTCGCGCGGCAAGCTCCAGGAGGCGCTGCTTCCCGAGCTGATGACGGTCGTACGGCATCTGTCGACCGACCAGGACACCACCCGCAAGACCCTGTGGCGGCTCTTCGACGGCACGCTCGTCGAGTCCGTGCTGATGCGCTACCCGGACCGGGTGACCATGTGCATCAGCTCGCAGGCCGGCTGTGGGATGAACTGCCCGTTCTGCGCCACCGGACAGGCCGGCCTCGACCGCAACCTGTCGACCGGCGAGATCGTGCACCAGATCGTCGACGGTATGCGGGCGCTCCGTGACGGTGAGATCCCCGGTGGTCCGGCGCGGCTGAGCAACATCGTCTTCATGGGGATGGGCGAGCCGCTCGCCAACTACAAGCGGGTGGTCGGGGCGATCCGGGCCCTCACCGACCCCGAGCCGGACGGGCTCGGGCTCTCGCAGCGCGGTATCACCGTGTCGACGGTCGGGCTGGTCCCCGCCATCAACCGGTTCTCCGACGAGGGCTTCAAGTGCCGGCTCGCGATCTCCCTGCACGCCCCTGACGACGAGCTGCGCGACACCCTCGTCCCCGTGAACACGCGGTGGAAGGTGCGCGAGGTGCTCGACGCCGGATGGGAGTACGCGGCCAAGTCCGGTCGGCGCCTGTCCATCGAGTACGCCCTGATCCGTGACATCAACGACCAGGCGTGGCGTGGTGACCGGCTCGGGCGGATGCTCAAGGGCAAGCCCGTGCACGTCAACCTCATCCCGCTGAACCCGACCCCGGGTTCGAAGTGGACCGCCTCGCGGCCCGAGGACGAGAAGGCGTTCGTCGACGCCATCGCGGCCCACGGCGTGCCGGTGACCGTCCGGGACACCCGTGGCCAGGAGATCGACGGAGCGTGTGGTCAGCTCGCCGCGACCGAGCGGTAGTCTGAGCCGGGTCAGTACACCTTCATATTCCGACATCTTCATATTCCGACAGGGGAGCGCCACAGCGCTGAGAGTGCGGGACAGACCGCAGACCCTCTGAACCTTGCCCAGGTCATTCTGGGTAGGAAGTTCGGTCCTTACTCAAGCTGTTGCGCCCTGCCCGGGAACCGTCAGAGGTCCCGGGCGGGGCCGCGTCTCTTCCTGGTCACCCAGGAGGAATCCAGTGAGCACCACCACCAGCAGCAGGCGGTTCGCGGTCATGGCCGTCGGGCTCGGTCTCGTCGCGCTGCCCGTGCTGTCCGCGTGCGGCTCGTCCGGCGCCGCCGGCTCGGGCGATCCGAAGACCATCACGCTCGTCAGCCACAACTCGTGGCTCGTGTCGAAGAGCGTGCTGAAGGACTTCGAGAAGCAGTCCGGCTACAAGGTCCGCGTCCTCAAGGACGGCGACGCCGGGCAGGCCGTCAACAAGGCCATCCTGACCAAGGACAACCCGCAGGGCGACGTCTTCTTCGGCGTCGACAACACCCTGCTCTCCCGCGCGCTCGACAACGGGCTGTTCCAGCCGTACACGGCCAAGGGCGCGGACCTGGTCCTTCCCCGGTACCGGACCGACCAGGACAAGCACCGGGTCACGCCCATCGACACGGGCGACATCTGCGTCAACTACGACAAGGCCTACTTCAGCGAGCACAAGCTGGCGCCGCCGCAGTCCTTCGACGACCTGGTCAAGCCCGCGTACAAGAACCTCCTCGTCACCGAGAACGCCGCCACGTCCTCGCCCGGCCTCGGTTTCCTGCTCGGGTCCGCCGCCCACTACGGCGACGACAACTGGCAGGACTACTGGAAGAAGCTCAAGGCCAACGGTGTGAAGGTCGTGGACGGCTGGGAGCAGGCGTACAACGACGAGTTCTCCGGGTCCGCGGGCGGCAAGAAGGCCAACGCCGACCGGCCGCTCGTCGTCTCGTACGCCTCCTCGCCGCCCGCCGAGGTCATCTACGCCAAGCCGAAGCCCGCCACCGCCCCGACCGGGGTCGCGGCCGGCACCTGCTTCCGGCAGGTCGAGTACGCGGGTCTGCTCAGCCACGCCAAGAACGCCAAGGGCGGCAAGGCGTTCCTGGACTTCCTGCTCACCAAGGAGTTCCAGGACGACATGCCGCTCAACATGTTCGTCTACCCGGTCCGTGAGGGCGCTCAGGTGCCCGCGGAGTTCGCGCGGTTCGGTCCGCAGGCCAAGGATCCCGAGACCCTGGCGCCCGCGAAGATCGCCGCCGACCGCGACCAGTGGGTCAAGTCGTGGACCTCACTCGTACTGAAGTAGCCGACAGGGCCAGCGAGGCCGGGGGAGCCGACGGGGCCGGCGGAGCGGGCGCGTTCGACGGGACCTCGCGGGAGCCGCGCGGGCGGAGCGCCGCGCGGCTCGGACTGATGGCCCTGCCCGTCGCGTTCTTCGCGGTCTTCTTCGCCTACCCGGTCGCCGCGATCGTCTCGCGCGGCCTCCACGGGGACGGCGGCTGGCAACCGGGCCGGATCTGGGACGTGGCGACCCGGCCCGACATCCGGCACGTGCTGTGGTTCACCACCTGGCAGGCGCTCGCCTCGACGGCGCTCACGCTGCTGATCGCGCTCCCCGGCGCGTATGTCTTCGCCCGCTTCGAATTCCGGGGCAAGCAACTCCTCCGGGCCGTGGTGACGGTGCCCTTCGTGCTGCCGACCGTGGTCGTCGGCACGGCGTTCCTCGCGCTGCTCGGCCGGGGCGGGCTGCTCGACGAGCTGTGGGGCGTCCGGCTGGACACCACGGTGTGGGCGATCCTGGTCGCGCACGTCTTCTTCAACTACGCGGTCGTCGTACGGACCGTCGGCGGGCTCTGGTCGCAGCTCGACCCGCGCCAGGAGGAGGCCGCGCGGGTGCTCGGCGCCTCGCGCTTCGCCGCGTGGCGCCGGGTGACGCTGCCGGCGCTCGGACCCGCCGTGGCCGCCGCCGCCCTGATGGTCTTCCTCTTCACCTTCACCTCGTTCGGTGTGGTGCAGATCCTGGGCGGCCCCACCTTCTCGACGCTCGAAGTCGAGATCTACCGGCAGACCTCCGAGATCTTCGACCTCGCGACGGCGGCGGTGCTGACGATCGTCCAGTTCGTGGCGGTGGGCGCGATCCTCGTCGTGCACGCGGCGACCGTACGCCGACGGGAGACCGCCCTGCGTCTGGTGGCCCCCGGGACGACGGCACGCCGGCCGCGCGGCGCCGGTCAGTGGGCGCTCCTCGCGGGCGTGCTCGTGAGCATCGCCGTCCTCCTGGTGCTGCCGCTCGCGGTCCTCGTCCAGCGGTCCCTCGGCGCCCCGGGATTCGGCTACTACCGGGCGCTGGCCGACGACGACGGCGGAGTCTTCCTCGTCGCCCCGATCGAGGCGGTCGGCAACTCGCTGGAGTACGCGCTCGCCGCCACCGCGATCGCCGTGCTGATCGGCGGTCTGGCCGCCGCGGCCCTCACCCGGCGGGCCGGCCGTCTCATGCGGGGCTTCGACGCGCTGCTCATGCTGCCGCTCGGCGTCTCCGCGGTGACCGTGGGATTCGGGTTCCTGATCGCGCTGGACGAGCCGCCGCTGGACCTGCGCGCGAGCTGGATCCTGGTGCCGCTGGCGCAGGCACTGGTGGGTGTCCCCTTCGTCGTACGGACGATGCTGCCCGTGCTGCGGGCGGTGGACGGGCGGCTGCGGGAGGCCGCGGCCGTGCTCGGCGCGTCGCCGTGGCGGGTGTGGCGCGAGGTGGACCTGCCGATGGTGCGACGGGCGCTGCTGATCGCGGCCGGGTTCGCCTTCGCCGTCTCCCTCGGGGAGTTCGGGGCGACCGTCTTCATCGCACGGCCCGACAACCCGACGCTGCCGGTCGCCGTGGCCCAGCTGCTGGGGCGCGCGGGCGATCTCAACTACGGCCAGGCGATGGCCCTTTCGACGATCCTGATGGTGGTGTGCGCGGTGGCGCTGCTGCTGTTGGAGCGGGTACGGACCGACAGGACCGGGGAGTTCTAGATGCTGCTGAGCCTGCAGGGCGCGACCGTACGCTTCGGCGGGCGGGCCGTGCTCGACGCCGTGGACCTCGATGTCGCCGAGCACGAGATCGTGTGCGTGCTCGGGCCGAGCGGCAGCGGCAAGTCCACGCTGCTGCGGACGGTGGCGGGACTGCAGCCGCTGGACGCGGGCCGGGTGGTGCTGGACGGACAGGACCAGGCGGCCGTTCCCGCGCACAAGCGGGGCGTCGGCCTGATGTTCCAGGACCATCAGCTCTTCCCGCAGCGGGACGTGGGCGGCAACGTGGCCTTCGGGCTGCGGATGCGCGGCACGCCGAGGAGTGGACAGGCGGCCCGGGTGGGGGAGTTGCTCGACCTGGTCGGTCTGCCCGGCGCCCGGGACCGGGCCGTCGCCTCCCTGTCCGGCGGCGAGCAGCAGCGCGTGGCCCTGGCCCGCGCCCTCGCCCCGAGCCCCCGGCTGCTGATGCTCGACGAACCGCTCGGCCAGCTGGACCGCTCACTGCGCGAACGGCTCGTCGTCGAACTCCGCGACCTTTTCGGCGAGTTGGGTACGACGGTGCTCGCCGTCACCCACGACCAGGGCGAGGCGTTCGCGCTCGCCGACCGGGTCGTGGTGATGCGCGACGGACGGATCGCCCAGTCCGGTACGCCACTTGAGGTCTGGCAGCATCCCGCGGACGCCTTCGTGGCCCGCTTCCTCGGCTTCGACAACGTGGTCGAGGCGACGGTGAGCGCGTCGGCGGCCGACACCCCGTGGGGCAAGGTCCCGGTGCCCGAGGGCGCCGCCCAGGGGCCCGGCACCCTCCTCGTACGGCCCGCCGGTGTACGGCTGGTGGGCGCGGCGGACGGGCTGCGCTGCACGGTCGCCGCACGCACCTTCCGGGGCACCCACGTCGCCGTACAGCTTCAGCCCGAGGGCGCGCCCCGGCTGGAGGCGGCGTGCGCCCTGCGGGACGCGCCGGAGCCCGGTGAGGTGGTCGGGGTGGAGTTCGACGCGGCCGAGATCGTCGTGCTCGGCGGGTCGTCCGCCGGTAAAGGGCCCCAGAGCCGCGCAGGCTGACCGGGGCGCCCGGACAGCCGTGTGGCCCGCCCCCTCGACGGGGACGGGCCACACGGTCGTTCAGGGCGCGGGTCAGGCCTTCGAGGCGCCGCGGCGGCGCATGCCGAAGAAGACCGCTCCGCCACCGACGATGACGAACGCGGCGGCGATGCCGGCGATCATCGGGGTGTTGGAGTTCGCACCGGTCTCGGCGAGGTTGGACTCACCGGCGGCGGCGGACGGCTGGTTGTCGCCCGGGGTGGCCGGAGCGGCGCTGCTCTCGGAGGCCGACGGGGTCGCCGAGTCCGAGGGGGTGTCCGAGGCGGAGGGGCTGTCCGACGGCTTCGGGCTCTCCGACGGGGCCGGCGACTCCGACTTCGTGGTGCAGGCCTCGTCCTTCGTCACCAGGTTCGGGGAGATGTCCTTGTCCACGATGTTCGGGACGTTGACGTGGATTCGGTACTCGGCCTTGGGAGCCCAGTCCTCCGAGAACGAGACCGTGGCGCCGTCCTTGCTGCCGGTGACCTTCTGGGGGGCGCCGACCTGGTGGTCGTCGGCCCCGTTGCGCTCGAGGAAGACCGTGACGGTGGCCTCCTTGGCGGAACGGTCGATGTCAGTGACAGTGATGATGCCCTTCCCGTTGCCGTCACAGGTGGCGGCAGCCGAGAAGTCACCAATGTTGCAGGCGAGTGCGTTGCCGGCGACGCCGAGCGCGAGCGCGGCAGAGGCGGAGGCAACGCCGAGGATTCGCACGGTATGTGCGGTGCGTCGAGATATGGACACGATTGCCCTTCACAGGTTGCGCAACTGCGGGGGGTGTCGGGGGATTTGCTGCGAATCATTCCAGCAACAGCTCCCCCAGGAGTTTCACAGGTTTATAAGCGCGACCTAAGTGCTGTCAATGCATATGCCCTGCCCTGCCGTTGGCTTTGCCGAGTCGTTAACCTCCGAAGTGTTTGAGTGCCTCCGGAGCGTCATCGATCCGGTCGACGAGCGCGATCCGCGACTCCATCGCCCGTTCGCAGGCCAGCGACTTGAGCAGTTGCCAGGCGGGGTACTTCTCGGTCCAGTGCGCACGGTCCACCAGGACCATGGGGGTGGGCTCGCCCCTCGACCCGTAGTAGTTGGGGGTCGCGTTGTCGAAGATCTCCTGTACGGTCCCGGCGGCGCCCGGCAGGAAGACGACACCCGCGTTCGAGCGGGCCAGCAGCCCGTCCTCGCGGGTCGCGTTGGCAAAGTACTTGGCCGTGTGGGCGGCGAAGGCGTTCGGCGGCTCATGGCCGTAGAACCAGGTGGGGACGCCGACCGAGGGGCCACCCGAGGGCCAGCGGCCGCGCACCTCGAACGCGGCGCGCGCCCAGTCGGTGATCGAGGGCGTGAACGACGGGACGGCGGCCAGGACGCGCAGCGCCTCGTCGAGCATGGCGTCGTCGAACGGAGCCGCGTAGGCGCCGAGGTTCGCCGCCTCCATCGCGCCGGGGCCGCCGCCGGTGGCGACCATGAGTCCGGAGCGCGCGAGTGTGCGGCCGAGCCGCGCGGCACCCGCGTACGCCTCGGTGCCGCGGGCCATCGCGTGGCCCCCCATCACACCGACCACCCTTACCCCGACGAGGAGTTCGTCGAGCGCGTCCGAGACGGAGTCGTCGTGGACCGCGCGCACCATCGACGCGAATATGTCGCCGTCGGATCTGGTCTGCTGGAACCAGGCGTACGCGCGGGCGTCCGGGGTCGCCTCGTATCCCGCGTCGAGGGAGGCGAACAGTTCGTCGGGGGAGTAGAGACGGCCCCGGTAGGGGTCGAGGGGGAGGCCCGGTACGGGCGGGAAGACGAGGGCGCCCGAGGCCCGGACGCCCGCGGCGGCCTCCGGCTCCATCGGGCAGCCGAGGAAGACGGCACCCGCGGTGTCCAGGGAGAGCAGATCCCGCGTACGGCCCGTCAGATCGACGGCCTGGACACGGAACCGGGCGAGCGAGCCGCCCGTCGAGACCACGTCGTCGAACTCGCTGAGGGACTCGATCTCGCGGTCATGGGATGAGTGAAGAGGAGTGGGCAGCACGCGGCCATGCTAGGGGCTGCCCTTCGGAGTACCCCCGGACCGGCGGAGCCCGCACGGGGACTCGCCTGTTGTCGTGTCACCCCGGTTCGCCGGGTGCGCGGGTGACGCTCCGCCATGCGACGCACACGGACACCGGGCCGCTCCGGGCCGACGCGGGCCGACCCGGGCCACTCCGGGGCCGTGGGCGCGAACGGGAGGGCCCGGCCGAGCGGGAGGCCGAGCCGGCCCCGGGAGGTGACGCCACGGGGCCGGCGCGCGGACCCCTGTACCGCGCGCCGGCCCCGGAACGCGAACCGGGCAGCCCGTCTCAGCCCTGGACCGCCGCCGGGTCCATCCACATGACCTCCCAGGTGTGGCCGTCCGGGTCGTCGAAGGCGCGGCCGTACATGAAGCCCTGGTCCTGCGCCTCGCCGGTCCCCGAGCCGCCCGCCGCGATCGCGGCGTCGACCAGCTCGTCGACCTTCTCGCGGCTCTCGGCGCTCAGACACAGCAGCACCTCGCTCGTCTTCGTCGCGTCCGCGATCCGCTTCTTGGTGAAGTCCGCGTAGCGCTGCTTGCTGAGCATCATCGCGATGATCGTGTCGCTGATCACCACGCAGGCGCAGTCGTCGGTGGAGAACTGCGGGTTGATCGCGTAGCCGAGCTCCGTGAAGAACTTCTTCGAGGTGTCCACATCGGACACCGGCAGGTTCACGAAGATCATCTGCTGGTACATGTGAGGGTCTCCCGTCAGTGTGGTGCCGTTCGCAGGGATAGACCGGGGGCCCGCCCCGAAATCATCGCCCGGCGCGGACTTTTTCCTCCCGGATCGCGAGGACCGGTCCGTGGGCGGTTCAGCCGATCAGGGGAAGCGCGGCCAGCTCGGCGACCGCCCAGGTCAGCGGGGCGAACGCGGCGAACAGCACCCCGGCGCGCAGTGCCGCGGCGCCGCGCAGCAGCGTGGCGGGGGCCCCCAGCCGCAGCAGGGCCGCCGTGGTGTCCGCGCGAGCGTGCTTCGCCTCGACGGCGGCTGTCGCCAGCGTCAGCAGCGTGCACCCGGCGACCAGCAGGGCGCCGAGGGTGGTCAGCGGACCGAAGGCGGGCCGGGCACCGGTGTACAGCGCCGTCATGGCGAACCCGCCCGACGCCACCGCGCACACCACGCCCAGCGGCTGCCCGATCCGCCGCGCCTCCGACTGGAGCACCCGCCCGGCCAGCAGGCGCAGCGCGCCCGGACGTACGGCCTGGAGCAGCCGCCCGCACAAGTACGTGATCGCGGGTCCCGCGAGGGCCAGACCGACCGCCGTCAGCACCCAGCCGAGCAGTACCCCGGCCGGACCGCCGATGAATCCGCCGGGCAGCGCGAGCGCGGGCGCGGGTCCCGAACGGCTCGCGTACGTCTCGACGGCCAGCCCGGCCGCGAGGGTGGCCGCGCCCCAGGGGAGCCCGTTCGGGGAGGTCTCCCCGGGAGGCAGCCGACGGGCGTCGGCCTCGGCGGCCCGATGCCGGTCCGTGTGGCCCGCGGGCGAGTCCGGACCCTCGTACGATCCGTCCGCCGCCTCGTAGGGCGCGGGCGTCCCGGGGCGCCCGAGGGCGGCGGCGCCCGAACGGTCCTGTACGCCCACCCGCTGAGCGGTGTCCCCGCCGGCGTAGGCCTCGGCGGTCCAGTGGAAGTCGGGGCCGTCGGAGCCCGCCGAAGCGTCGGCGTCCGGGGTCCGCGGGTCCGGCTGGGGCGGGGCGGCACCGTCGGCGTCCGCGGACGCGTCCCGGAACGCGTCGCCCGTGCCGGTCGTGGTGAAGCCGTCGGCCGTGCCGCTCGCGGTGGGGACGGCGGCCGTGCCGGCCGGGGCGGAGGCGCCGGGCGGGCCGGTGGAGGCGGTGAGCGTGCCCCGGCCGTCTGGCGCGCCCCGGCGGTCGTCCGCCTGCCGTCCGCCGGTCAGGGGCCCGCGCCGCGGGGCGCTCGCGATGGCGTTCTGCCGTGCCGAGATCCAGCTGCGTCCGTACGACCAGGCGGTGCGCTGCGGCCCGCCGTGCCGCGGGCGCAGCGCCACGGCGGCGGCGCCGGACGCCGCGACCGGCACCAGCGCGAGCAGTGTCAGGGCCGCGGGCAGGGGCAGGGACTGGCCGGAGGCGAGGAAGTCCGCCGCCGCGCCGCCGAACGGGATGCCGGTCAGGTCGCCGCGCAGGTGCAGGAAGAGGAGCAGCGCGAGCAGCGAGCCGAGGAGCGTGGAGAGGGCCGTGGTGACCGCGGAGATCGCCATCAGTCGGCCGGGACCGAGGCCGATGGCGGACAGGCCGGTCCGGGGCCGGGTGGCGGGGTCGGTACGGGCCACCGCCACGGCGAAGTAGACCGTCGAGGCGAGGGGAACGACGCACCAGGCCAGGCGCAGCGCGCCGGCGGCCGAGGCGTCCGGGTGACTCATCGCGTAACCCAGCGTGCACAGCAGCAGGAACCCGGTGCCCGCGGAGGCGGCGGCGACCAGGAGCCGGCGGAGCTGGACGAGGGGGTGGCCGCCGCGGGCTAGACGGAGAGCGAGCACGCGGCCCGGCCTTCCGTCTCGGTGACCGGGGGCAGGTGGACCGTGTTCACACGCCGTCCGTCGAGCAGGGACACCGTCCGGTCGGCCAGCGCCGTGGTGTCCGCGTCGTGGCTGGCGAGGACGACGGTGATGCCGTGCGAGCGGGCCGCCGTGGTGAGCGTGCGCAGCACATGGGCGCGGTCGGCGCGGTGCAGCGGGGCCGTCGGCTCGTCTGCGAACAGCACGGTGGGGGTGGGGGCGAGGGCGCGGGCGATCGCGACGCGCTGCCGCTCGGCCTGGAGCAGGGCGTGCGGGCGTTTGCGGGCGCAGCCGCCGATGTCCAGGCGCTCCAGCCACTCCAGGGCCGTGGTCTTGGCGGCCCGGCGGGTCCAGCCGCGCAGCATCAGCGGCAGGGCGGTGTTCTCCCAGGCGTTCAGCTCGGGGACCAGCATCGCGACCGGGTCGATCCAGCCGAACCGGTCCCGGCGCAGCCGCTCGCGGGTGAGCGGGCCCATGGTGTGCACGGGCGAGCTGTTGAACCAGACCTCGCCCGCCTGCGGCAGAAGCTGGCCGGACAGACACTGGAGGAGGGTCGTCTTGCCGCTGCCGCGCGGGCCGCCGACGGCGAGGATCTCGCCCTCCCGGACGCCGAGCGAGACACCGCTGAGCGCGGGGGATCCGTTGTGCTTGACGTGCAGGGCGCGTGCCCAGAGCACGTCGTTGTCAGGCGGGGCCACCATCGCGTACACCTCGTTCAGATCTGATGTGCCGTGCCCGGCGATCTCTTCGAGGTCGCTCGGTCCCCCGGACGGGGGAACGAAGGCAGGGCCGATCGGTCACTGGGCACGCTAGGGAGTCGGGGCCGGGAGGCCGGACAGCACGCGGCCCCGGGCCGCCCATTCTCACTCGAACGGGCGGCACCGGGGCCGTTGTTGATCTCCGGGGGGAAGATCAGAGCTTGGTCCACGCCTCCGTCAGGACCTGACGGACGATCCCCTCGATCTCGTCGAAGGTCGACTGGTCGGAGATCAGCGGCGGCGAGAGCTGGATGACCGGGTCACCGCGGTCGTCGGCGCGGCAGTAGAGGCCGTACTCGAAGAGCTTCTTGGAGACGAAGCCGTAGAGCACGCGCTCCGACTCCTCGTCCGTGAAGGTCTCCTTGGTGGCCTTGTCCTTCACCAGCTCGATGCCGTAGAAGAAGCCGTTGCCGCGGACGTCGCCGACGATCGGCAGGTCGTGCAGCTTCTGCAGGGTCTTCAGGAAGTTGGCCTCGTTGTCCAGCACGTGCTGGTTGAGGCCCTCGCGCTCGAAGATGTCGAGGTTGGTCAGCGCCACGGCGGCGGAGACCGGGTGGCCGCCGAAGGTGTAGCCGTGCAGGAAGGTGTTGTCGCCCTTGTAGAACGGCTCGGCGATGCGGTCGGAGACGATGCACGCGCCGATCGGGGAGTAGCCCGAGGTCATGCCCTTGGCGCAGGTGATCATGTCCGGTACGTAGCCGAACTTGTCGCAGCCGAACATCGTGCCGAGGCGGCCGAAGGCGCAGATGACCTCGTCCGAGACGAGCAGTACGTCGTACTGGTCGCAGATCTCGCGCACGCGCTGGAAGTAGCCGGGCGGCGGCGGGAAGCAGCCGCCGGCGTTCTGCACCGGCTCCAGGAAGACCGCGGCGACGGTCTCCGGGCCCTCGAAGAGGATCTCCTGCTCGATCTGGTCGGCGGCCCAGCGGCCGTAGGCCTCGGGGTCGTCGCCGAAGAGCGGGGCGCGGTAGATGTTGGTGTTGGGGACCTTGTGGGCGCCCGGGACCAGCGGCTCGAAGGGGGCCTTGAGGGCCGGCAGGCCGGTGATGGACAGGGCGCCCTGCGGGGTGCCGTGGTAGGCGACCGCACGCGAGATGACCTTGTACTTGGTCGGCTTGCCCTGCAGCTTGAAGTACTGCTTGGCCAGCTTCCACGCGGTCTCGACGGCCTCGCCGCCACCCGTCGTGAAGAACACCTTGTTCAGGTCGCCCGGCGCGTGGTGGGCGAGGCGCTCGGCCAGCTCGATGGCCTTGGGGTGGGCGTAGGACCACACCGGGAAGAAGGCCAGCTCCTGGGCCTGCTTGAAGGCCGTCTCGGCCAGCTCGGTACGGCCGTGACCGGCCTGGACCACGAACAGGCCCGCGAGACCGTCGAGGTAGCGCTTGCCCTTGTCGTCGTAGATGTAGGTGCCCTCACCCTTGACGATGGTGGGAACGGGCGCGTTCTCGTACGAGGACATGCGGGTGAAGTGCATCCACAGGTGGTCGTACGCGGTCTTGCTGAGGTCCTTGGTGCTCACGGCTATCGGGTTCCCCACATGTAGGTCTGCTTCTTGAGCTTCAGGTAGACGAAGCTCTCGGTGGAGCGCACCGCAGGCAGGGCCCGGATGCGTTTGTTGATGACGTCCAGCAGGTGGTCGTCGTCCTCGCAGACGATCTCGGCGAGGATGTCGAACGAGCCCGCGGTCATCACCACGTACTCGACTTCCGACATGGCAGTCAGCGCTTCGGCCACCGGGTCGAGGTCGCCCTCGACCGTGATGCCCACCATCGCCTGCCTGCGGAAGCCCACGGTGAGCGGGTCCGTGACGGCGACGATCTGCATGACGCCCTGGTCGAGCAGCTTCTGGACACGCTGGCGCACGGCGGCCTCGGAGAGGCCCACGGCCTTGCCGATCGCGGCGTACGGGCGGCGTCCGTCCTGCTGGAGCTGCTCGATGATGGCGAGGGAGACGGTGTCCAACTGGGGACTGCCGTTCCTGGACTCGCGGGAGTCCCTGGGTTCCGCGCTTCGACTGACCACGACCCCACTGTGCACGACGTCTCGACAGTTCCGCAAGGTTCAGGCAATGAAATTCGTTGTTTACGGGTACGTGTCTTGCGGATTTCGCAGTTCTGAGCCGTTCGGGGGTGTTGAAAACGTGGAGTCACGGATTAGGGTGGGGGCCAGGCATCTCAGGTAGTGGACACCTGAGTCGTTGGACATCCGACAGGAGGGCCGGGCAGTGAGCACCGAGCTGCGTCGTCTGCGCAATTACATCGACGGAGAGTTCCGCGATGCCGCCGATGGACGGACCACGGAGGTGGTCAACCCCGCGACCGGCGAGGCGTACGCGACCGCGCCGCTCTCCGGCCAGGCGGACGTCGACGCCGCGATGGCGGCCGCCGCCGCGGCTTTCCCCCAGTGGCGGGACAAGACCCCCTCCGAGCGCCAGAGGGCCCTCCTGAAGATCGCGGACGCGTTCGAGGAGCGGGCCGAGGAGCTGATCGCGGCCGAGGTGGAGAACACCGGCAAGCCGATCGGGCTGACCCGGTCCGAGGAAATCCCGCCGATGGTCGACCAGATCCGCTTCTTCGCGGGTGCCGCCCGCATGCTCGAAGGCCGCTCGGCCGGCGAGTACATGGAGGGCATGACCTCGATCGTCCGCCGTGAGCCGATCGGCGTCTGCGCCCAGGTCGCGCCGTGGAACTACCCGATGATGATGGCGGTGTGGAAGTTCGCCCCGGCCCTCGCCGCGGGCAACACGGTCGTCCTGAAGCCCTCGGACACCACCCCGGCCTCCACGGTCCTGATCGCCGACATCCTCGGCGGCATCCTGCCCAAGGGCGTCTTCAACGTCATCTGCGGCGACCGCGACACCGGCCGCGCGATGGTCGAGCACCCGACCCCGGCGATGGCCTCCATCACGGGTTCCGTCCGCGCGGGCATCTCCGTCGCCGAGTCGGCGTCCAAGGACGTCAAGCGCGTCCACCTGGAGCTGGGCGGCAAGGCCCCGGTCGTCGTCTTCGAGGACACCGACATCGCCAAGGCCGTCGAGGACATCTCGGTCGCGGGCTTCTTCAACGCCGGCCAGGACTGTACGGCCGCCACCCGCGTCCTCGTCCAGGAGTCGATCCACGACGAGTTCGTCACCGCGCTCGCCAAGGCCGCCGCCGAGACCAAGACCGGTCAGCCGGACGACGAGGACGTGCTCTACGGCCCGCTGAACAACCCCAACCAGCTCAAGCAGGTCGCCGGGTTCATCGAGCGGCTGCCCGCGCACGCAAAGGTGGAGTCGGGCGGCAAGCAGGTCGGCGACAAGGGCTACTTCTACGCCCCGACCGTCGTCTCCGGTCTCAAGCAGGACGACGAGATCATCCAGAACGAGGTCTTCGGCCCGGTCATCACCGTCCAGTCCTTCTCGGACGAGGCCCAGGCGATCGAGTGGGCCAACGGCGTCGACTTCGCGCTGGCCTCCTCGGTGTGGACCAAGGACCACGGCCGCGCGATGCGCCTGTCCAAGTCCCTCGACTTCGGCTGCGTGTGGATCAACACCCACATCCCGCTGGTCGCCGAGATGCCGCACGGCGGCTTCAAGAAGTCCGGCTACGGCAAGGACCTCTCCGCGTACGGCTTCGACGACTACACGCGCATCAAGCACGTGATGACGTCGCTCGACGCGTAGTACGTACGGCGTGAACCACCGCGGCCCCGGACGGGAGCTGATCCCGTCCGGGGCCGCGGTGTTCCCGCCCGGCGGATCTCCGCGGACAACCTCCGCCAGCGACTGGCCGTACCGGGCCCCGAGGACGAACTCAAGGCGATGGCGGACACCTTCGACGACGTACTGGGGCGGCTGGAGGGCGCGTTCGAGGCGCAGCAGCAGTTCGTCGCCAACGCCTCGCACGAACTGCGCACCCCTCTCACGCTCCAGCAGGCCATCGTGGACGTCGCGCTCGCCGATCCCGGGCCGTCGGTGGCGAGCCTGCGGGCCGCGTGCCTGCGGGTGCGGGCGGCCGGGCAGGAACAGGTCCGGCTGATCGACGCCCTGCTGACGCTCGCGCGCAGCCAACGGGGGCTCCAGCGCCGGGAGTTCATCGACCTCGCCGAGATGGTGCGGGGACGGCTGCCGGACGCGGCGGTGGACGCCGGGTCCGAGAATGCCGGGTCCGAGAATGCCGGGTCCGAGAGTGGCGGGTCCGAGGACGGAGGGCCGCGGGTGCGGGCCGACCTGGGACCCGCGTCCGTCCTGGGTGACCCTCAGCTCGTCGAGTGCCTGGTGGTCAACCTCGCGGACAGCGCCGTACGGCACAACAGCCCGGAGAACGGCGAGAGTTGGGTTCGGCTGTGGACCGGAACGGAGGCGGGCCGACCCGTCCTGCGGATCGACAACACGGGCCCGGTGATCCCGCGCGAGCAGGTGGCCGGACTCTTCCAGCCGTTCCGGCGCCTGGGCGCGGAACGGACCCGCGCGCACCCTCGGCCCCGGTCGGGCGGGAAGGGCCGTCATCGCGAGGGACTGGGCCTCGGTCTGTCCATCGTCACGGCCGTGGCCACCGCTCACGGCGGCACCGTCGAGGCATGGCCCCGTCCGCGGGGCGGCCTGACGGTGAAGGTCACGTTCCCCGCCTGCGCACCGCCCGCTCCCCGGCCGGAATCGGCCGAAGCGCCCCCGGTCTTCGAGAGGGCCGGAAACTGATCGACAGGGTGTCGGGTCGGCGGGCGACTGGTCGACGCAGCGTCCATTGTCCGGACCGGGCCCGGTTGGACATGCTTCGCGCGTGCCAGTGAATCGGAAGACCCCGCCCCCGTCCCGCCGGTCCCTGCTGCGCGCCCTGGGCGGTGGTGCCGCGCTCGGAGCCCTGGCGGGATGCGGGGTACCGGCGGCGTACGTGGGACCGGGCGATCGCGCCGGAGCCGACCTCTCGGCCACGGACAAGCGACTGACCTGGGCGAACTGGCCGCTGTACATCGACACCGATGACAAGGACACCACCCGGCGCCCGACGCTGGAGGCATTCCAGAAGCGCACCGGGATCTCCGTCGACTACATCGAGGAGATCAACGACAACGACGAGTTCTTCGGCAAGATCAGCCCGTCCCTGATGAACCACCAGCGGACCGGCCGCGACCTCATCGTCATCAGCGACTGGATGTGCGCCCGTTTCGTCCGGCTCGGCTGGGTCCAGGAGATGGACCGGTCCCGGCAGCCGAACGTCGCCAGGTACCTCGATCCGCTGCTGAGCTCGCCCGCCTTCGACCCCGGCCGCAAGGCCTCCGTGCCGTGGCAGTCGGGGATCACCGGCATCGCGTACAACCGCCGCAAGGTCGGCCGGGAGATCCGGCACGTCTCGGATCTGTGGGCCGACGACCTCAAGGGCCGGGTCACCCTGCTCTCCGGCCTGGACGAGGCGTTCGCGCTGCTCATGCAGGGCAACGGCGTCGACATCACGAAGTGGCGGCCCGACGACTTCCACCAGGTGTGCGATCAGGTCGAGAAGCAGGTGCGCCGCGGCCAGATCCGCCGCTTCACCGGCAACGACTACATCAAGGACCTCGCGGGCGGGGACGTACTGGCCTGCCAGGCCTACTCGGGCGATGTGATCCAGCTCCAGGCCGACGACCCCGACATCCGCTTCGTCGTCCCCGAGGAGGGCGCCGAGTTGTGGGCCGAGTCGCTGATGATCCCGAACCTGGCCCGGCACAAGGCGAACGCCGAGAAGCTCATCGACTTCTACTACCAGCCGGAGGTCGCCGCGGAGCTGGCCGCCTGGGTCAACTACGTCTGTCCGGTCCCCGCCGCCCAGGACGTCCTCGCCTCCTCCAAGGACAAGGACACCGCGGCCCTCGCCGAGGACCCGCTGATCTTCCCGGACGCGACCATGCGCGAGCGCCTCGCGATCGCCCGGGACATCACGTCCACCGAGCGCACGGAGTTCGCCAAGCGCTGGAACGCGATAGCCGGGCTGTGAACCACGGGCGGACCTCCTCGACGGTCCAGGCCCCGCGAGGACCTATCCCCAGGAACCGCGCGGAAGCCGGACCGTGACGACGAGGCCGCCGGACGGGCGGGGGGCGAGGCCGAGGGTCCCGTCGTGGGCGCGGACGACGCTGTGCACGATGGCCAGGCCGAGGCCCACGCCGGCGTGCTCGTCCGTGCGTACCCGTGCCGCTCCGCGCTGGAAGGGTTCGGTGAGGGTCGGTACCAGTTCCGGTGGGAGCGGACGGCCCGTGTTCTCCACCCGAAGCACGCTCGTGTCGCCGTGCTCCTCGGTGCGGACCGTGACGGTGCCGCCGGCGGGGAGGTTGTGGACGATGGCGTTCTGGACGAGGTTCGCCGTCATCCGCAGCAGGAGCTCCGCGGAGCCGCTGGTCCGGGCCGGCCCGCCGGTGACGTCCAGGGTGATCCCGCGCCGTTCGGCGAGGGGGAGCAGCGTTTCGGCGGCTTCCTCGGCGAGGAGGGAGAGGTCGACGCTCTCGCGGGTGAAGTTCCCGCGGTCGCCGCGGCTGAGCAGCAGGAGTGCCTCGGTGAGGTCGATCGCCCGCGTATTGACAGCGTGCAGGCGCTCGATGAGTTCGCCCCTGTCCCGCGTGGGGTCCTTGCGGGCGACGTCGAGGAGCGTCCGCGAGACGGCCAGCGGGGTGCGCAGTTCGTGGGAGGCGTTCGCGGCGAACCTCCGCTGCTCCGCGACATGGGATTCGAGTTGTTCGAGCATCGAGTCGAACGCGTCGGAGAGCTCACGGAATTCGTCCTGGCGGCCCTTCATGCGGATCCGGTGGGACAGCGACCCGTTCCCGGCCAGGCGTGCCGCGGCCGTGATCTGCGTGAGCGGTGCGAGCATCCGGCCGGCGAGGATCCATCCCCCGAGGAGACCGAACACGAGCAGGAAGAGCATCGCCTCGGCCGCGGCGGGGGCGAAGGTGTGCTCAAGGAGATAGCGGTTGGGCGAGACCCCGAGAAGGCCCTGGGAGTTGTCGGGTACGTAGCGCAGCAGGAACACCCACACGACGGTCAGCAGGAGAGCTCCGGCGACGGCGAGGAACCCGGCGTAGCTGAGGGCGAGTCTCAGCCGCGCGCTGAGCCCTGGGCGTCTAGGCACGCGCGCCGCCGGTGCCGGTGCTGTCCCCGCCGGGGGCGATGCCGCCCGTACCGGTGTCCACGCCGGTGTCCCTCCCGTCGCCGGTCCCGGAGTCGATCCGGTAGCCGACGCCGGGCACGGTGGCGATGATCCAGGGTTCGCCGAGCCGTTTGCGCAGTGCGGAGACCGTGATGCGCACGGCGTTGGTGAAGGGGTTGGCGTTCTCGTCCCAGGCCCGCCTCAGCAGCTCCTCGGCGCTGATGACACCGCCTTCGGCCGCGACGAGGACTTCCAGCACGGCGAACTGCTTCCGGGTGAGGGCGACATGGTGTCCGTCGCGCGAGACCTCCCGCCGGAAGGGGTCCAGCCGCAGGCCCGCGATCTCGCGGACCGGGGGCCGGGCGTGCGCGCGTCTGCGGTCGAGCGCCCTCAGCCGCATGACGAGTTCCCGCAGCTCGAACGGTTTGGTGAGGTAGTCGTCGGCGCCGAGCCCGAACCCGGAAGCCTTGTCGTCGATCCGGTCGGCGGCGGTGAGCATGAGGATCGGGATGCCGCTGCCGGAGGCGACGATACGCCGGGCGACCTCGTCGCCGGACGGGCCGGGGATGTCACGGTCGAGGACCGCGAGGTCGTAGGAGTTGATGCTCAGCAGCTCCAGCGCGGAGTCGCCGTCACCGGCGATGTCGGCGGCGATCGCCTCCAGCCGCAGACCGTCACGGACGGCCTCGGCAAGGTAGGGCTCGTCCTCCACGATCAGTACACGCATGGCTGAAGCCTAAGCAGCGCGCGATATCGCCGACGTATGCAACGACCCGCGCACACCGGACGCGTGGCTCAGCCCACCGGTGCCGGCGCGGGGCGGGGCCGGTCCGACGGCACCTCCGCAGCGGTGCGCCACCAGCGGCGCGAAGCCAGCGCGGCCAGCACGGCGCCGACGGTGTTGACCAGTACGTCGTCCACGGAGGACACCCGGTCCAGCCACAGGACGTACTGCGCGGTCTCGATCAGGGTTGAGCAGCCCACCCCGAGGGCCAGGATCCGCGGCACGGACGCCAGCGCCGCGAACCGCATCGGCGCGAAGAACCCCAGCGACGCGAGGACCAGCAGGTTGCCGGCGATCCCGAGCGGTCCCATCGTGACCAGGTCCCGCAGCGGCACCAGGCTCACCCGGCGTGCAGCGGTGCCCGGTCCGGCGCCCGGCATCATGGTCAGCCACAGGAACGGCACCGTCCCGTGGACCATGCCCACCTCGGCCAGCGACATCCGCCACGCCCGCGCCGGTGCGACGCCCGCGGCACGCCGGACGCGGGCCAGGACCCACACCACGAGCAGGGCCAACGGCAGCGCGGCCAGGGTCATGAGCACCACACCGTTGAAGGTGTCGAAGCAGCCGTGCCACCGGCCGGCCGCGCACACAGGGGCGGACATCATGAGCGGCCGCCGTACGACGAAGGCGGCGCCCGCGGAGCCGAGGATCGCCAGGCCGAGCAGCACGATCCGGCGCAGGCGGCGTGGTGGTGCCGGCAGGGATGCGTTGTGGTCCATGTCCTCATGAGAGACGGTGGGCCGTTGCGGCGGCGTATGCGATTTTCGATACACCCGCGATACACGCGCCCCCGGCATCAGGGAACGTGGGTGCCGGGCGGGGACGGGCTCACCGTCGCGCGTCGCGCAGCAGGTCCCGGGCCCGGGCCGCCCGGCGTGTTCCGGCGGGATACGGCAGTACCCCGGCCAGTGACTCGGCCCGCGTCAGTTCCTTTCCGCCCTCCCCGGGACGCGCCAGTCGGGACAGGGAGGTCCCGAGGGCGATCCGGGCCTCGACCTCGGCGAGACGTTCCCCGGTGCGCTCGGCCCGTGACACCTCGGCGCGGGCGAGCCGCAGCGCCGCCTCGGCCCGTCCCGACAGGAGCTCCGCCCAGGCCACCAGCACGGGCGCGTCGCCGGTGTGTCCGTCCAGGGCGCGCAGCACGTCCTGCGGACGGCGGGCGTGCAGCGCGAGTTCGGCACGCGCGGTGCGCACCTCGTGCTCCGCCTGCCGGTCGCCGAGCGCGGCGGCCTCCGCCCCGGCACGGTCCAGGAGGGCGGTGGCCTCCGCCGGCGCGCCCGCGAGGACCCGCACGCGGGCCAGTGTCGCGAGGGCGTACGGAAGGCACCAGGCGTCGTACGCCCGCGCGCCCGCCACGGCCTGCTCGGCCAGGACGCGGGCCGGTTCGGGCTCTTCGAGCAGGAGCCGCAGTTCGGCGAGGTTCGCCCGCTCGAACGCGGCGGCGGTCGGATCGCCGGACTGTTCGGCGAGGCCGAGCGCGCGGGTTCCGATGTCGACGGCCTCCCGCAGTCTTCCCGCCCGCCGCGCGTTCTCGCGCAGCATCGACAGGACCGAGCCCAGCAGGGTCGGATCTCCGTACGCCTCGGCCGGCGCCAGCGCCTGGTCGCCCGCTTCGCGTGCCTGGTCGAAGCGGCCGGCGAGCCCGAGGTTGGCGGCCTGCATCGCGAAGGCGCGGGCCACCAGCCGCTGCCCGGACCCTCCCGGCACGTTCCGCGCCGCGGCCAGGGCCTGCCGGGCGGCCTCGTGCCCGGACGTGTACCGCCCCTGGACGCAGCGGACCACCGACAGGGCGAGGAAGTGACTCGCGGCCGGTTCCGGACCGGTGTCCGCGGTCACCGGGTGCTCCCGCAGCGTGCGGCGGGCGGCTGCCGGGGCGCTCGTCCTGGCCAGGGTCTCGGCGAGCAGCGCCGAGGCGAGGACGGCTTCGTCACCGTCCTCGCGCCGCTCGAACTCCGCCAGGGAGAGCCGCAGGGCGTCGGCCGCCTGCTCGAAGTGGCCCATTCTCCGCAGGACATGGGCGTGGGCGAGCCGGGCGCGGGCCGCGTCGACGTCCAGCCGGGCCACCAGGTCGCGGTAGTAGCGGTCGGCGGTGTCGTTCGCGTACAGGGCCGCGGCCCGCTCCGCCGCTCGGCGCAGGTACTCGGCCGCGCGCGGGTCGTCGGCGCGGGCGAAGTGGGAGGCCAGGGTGTCGACGGCGTCGGGCCGGCGCCGTCTGACCGCCTGCGCGAACGCGGCGTGCAGTTGCCTGCGGCGGACTCCCGCGAGTTGTTCGTAGCAGGTGAGCCGGACCAGCGGATGCCGGAAGGCCACCCCTTCCTCGGACCGTCCGGCCACCACGACGGGCCGTTCCTCGACCAGCGAGGCGGCGATGGCCTGCTCCAGGGCGTCGGCCGCCGCGGCCCCGGCGACCGGGGGGTGCAGCCCGTGTTCGGCGACATCGAGCAGTTCGGACAGCGCGGTGTCGCCGCCCGCCACGGCGAGCGCCTCGACGACGCGGCGCGCGTCCGTGTCGAGCCGTACGAGCCGGTCGGCCACCAGCCCCCGTACACCTTCGGGGGCGAGACCCTCGCCCTCCTCGGCGGCCGGGCCGTGGGCGAGTTCGAGGGCGAACAGCGGGTTGCCGAGGGAGAGCTCCCATACCCGGTGGACCCGGTCCTCGTCCGAGGGGTCCGTGGCCGCGTCACGGACGACGGCCAGGCACGCCTCCTTGTCGAGCCGGCTCAACTCCTCGCGTGCGCCGTGGCGTCGGCGCAGGAGGGAGGCCACGGCCGAGCGGCGCGCGTCGCCGTCGGGCAGCTCCTCCTCGCGGTAGGTCGCCAGGAACCGCAGGGCGGTGTCCCGCTCCACGGCCCGACGGGCCAGATGACCGAGCAGGCGGTACGAGTCCGTGTCGGCGGCGTGCAGATCGTCGAGGACGACCAGCACCGGGCGGGCCGCGGCGAGGTCGCCGAGCAGTGCCGTGATGCCACGGAACAGCCGGTCCCGTTCCTCCTCCGGACTGCGCTCACCGGAGGTTCCCACCTGCCCCAGCGACGGGAGGAACGAGGCCAGTTCGGGGTACTCGGAGCCGACCCGGGCCCGCTCGTCGGCGCTGTGTTCGGCGAGCCAGCCCTCCAGCGCCTCCGCGAACGCCCCGTACGGCGTGTGTCCCTCGGAGTCCTGGCCGCCGCCCCACAGCACGGCCGTGCCGTCCGCGGCGGCACGCCGGGCGACCTCGCTCACCAGGCGGGTCTTGCCCACGCCCGCCTCGCCGGTGAGCAGGGTGACCGGCGGTCCGTCCGCCGTGAGAAGCCGGTCGAGCACGGCGTCCCGGCCGCGCAACGGCGGCTCGGTGCGGGTGGCCCGGAGCGGGGCGGGGAGCGACGGGGCCGCGGGGACGGGGGCGGGTGCCGCGGCCAGGGCCGCCCGGTGCAGCCGCTCCGTCTCGGGGCCCGGCCGTACCCCGAGTTCCGCCGACAGGACCTCGTGGCACACGTGGTACCGGCGTACGGCCTGGCGGCGCAGTCCCTGGCGCAGCAGGGCGTCGATGAGGACGCGGTGGGCCAGTTCCTCGGTCGGGCTGAGGGCGAGGACCTGTTCGGCCACGGCCGCCGCTTCGGAGGCGGCACCCCGCTCCAGTTGCCCTTCGGCGAGCCGGAGCAGCAACTGCTCACGCAGCAGGGCGAGTTGCCCGCGTCGTTCCTCGGCCCAGCTCGCGTAACGGTCCTCCGGCAGGATCTCACCGGTGAACCGGCCCAGCGCGTCGCTCAGTTCGGCCACGTCGCCGTCGGCGAGGGCGGCCCGGGCAGCCGTCTCGGCGTCGTCGGCGTCGATCCGCACCGTGGCCGGGTCGAGGCGGAGCAGCGTCCCGTCGGAGATCAGGTACGAGGAGGCGGCGCGCCTGGCGAGTTCGGGTTCCAGGGCGTGCCGGGCCGCGTGCAGGGCGACCCGGAGGCTGCCGGCGGCGGCCTGGGGGTCGGCGTCGGGCCAGCAGACGTCCATGGCCTGGCCGCGGTGGAGCCGGTGGCCGGGGACGACGGCGAGGAGCTTGACCAGGGCGCGGGCGCCGGGCCGCGGCCATTTCTCGGCGAGCGGGGGACCGCTGTCGCGAGTCGCGTGAAACCCGCCGAAAAGGCGCAGCCGGAGCAGTGGAGCGGCCGGTTCCGTCCCGTTCGCCTCGTGCGCGCTCATGTGGGCGACAGCGTAGCCGAGCACGCCGAGGACCCCCTGGGCGAGGCCCAGGGGGTCCGGGTGCGGTCCACCGGTGTGGAGCGAGGGTCAGGAGAGCTTGTACGTGGTGACCTGGTGGATGGCGTTGTTCGGCAGGTAGTAGCGACCGCCGAACTCCTCGGCCATTCGGTCGAGGCCGTTGTAGTCGCCGGTGAGCGAGAGTGCCTCGTCCACCCCGTCACCGTCCAGGTCGGCGGCGAGGTAGTCGCGCGCGCCCATGAGGGTCGCGCTGCCGGCGCTGTCCGCCCAGGTGTCGGTGGACTCGAAGATGCTCGGGTCCCACAGGTAGAGCCCGCCCTCGACGCCGGCGACCAGCAGCTTGCGGCCGCCGGGACCGGTCAGGAAGCCGCCGCCGTAGGACTGCGGCAGCACCCCGGCCTTGGTGTCCACGCCGTCGGCCTCGTACCGCCGGAAGGAGGCCGTGCCTCCCTCGTACAGCGCACCGTCGTCGGTGAAGTAGCTGAAGTGCGTCCACAGACCGCCCGCGTAGCCGGAGTGCAGCACCTCACCGGTGCGGCCGTCGCGGATCTCGAAGTAGTTCCGCGGGCTGAGGGACTGGGCACCGTCGACGTCGATGGGGGCGGTGACGTTCCACTGGTAGACGACCGCGTGCCCGTCCGCGTACGGGATCTCCTTCGACGCGAGGACGCCGTCGTTCGGGGTGGCGGTGCGGACGCCGCCGACCGCCTCCGCCGGGGCCTTCGGCGCGACGTCCCAGCGGACCTTGCCGTTCCTGGCGCCGAGCGCCACGGCGTCGGTCACCGCGTCGGTCCGCTGGTACGCGTCGAGACCGGCATAGGCCGCGTAGACCTTGCCGTCGTTCACGGACGGGTCGGTGAAGCGCACCTCGCCCGCGGACCCGGGCGCGCTGTACGTCCACAGCGCGTGGCCGTCACCGTGGTAGGCGCGCAGGGCGTCGGTCGGGACGAGGATGTCCAGCTCGCCGTCGCCGTCCAGGTCGGCCAGCTTGGCGGAGCGCACGTACTGGCCCTCGCCGCCCTCGATCGTGGCGAGGGTCCTGCCCGTCCTCCCGTCGAGGACGACCACGGCGGTGTCGGCCGCGACGACGATCTCCGGCCTGCCGTCGCCGTCGACGTCACCGGTCTCGACGTCGTGCACCGCGCCGGGCACGGTGGCCTGCCACAGCTTCTCGGGCTTGCCGCTCACCAGCGACGGGCCCGAGTAGGCCCACACGCCGTCGGACGAGCCGGCCATGACGACGTCCTTCTTGCCGTCCTTGTCCAGGTCGGTGGCCTTGGCGTACGCGATGTCGCCCATCAGCGGCGTCACGTCCTCGGCCTTGCCACTGCCCAGCTTGAACGTGCGGACGTTCTCCGCCTGGTCGACGACCCGCACGTGCGTGCCCCGGGCATCGGTGAAGACGTCCTGGTACATCGGGGCGGCGGCGACACCCTTCTGCTGCCACTTGATGTCACCCTTGACGGAGTAGACCGTCAAGGACGCGTACCGCCCGCCGCCGGGGTTGTTCGCCCCGTTGATCTCGCGGTCGTCCTGGGCGGACGTGACCAGCCTGCCGTCGGCCACCTGCAGCCGCCACACGCTCGCCGCGTCCTTGCTGTTGTCGGCGTCGCGCTTGACCGTGCTCGACCACAGCAGCGTGTCCGGGGCGGTGCCGTCGAGCACCCGCACGGTGCTGGCGTTGACCCAGTAGTCCTCGTCGAGCGAGGACTCGGCGACCGCGTACTCGTCGCCGTCCTTCGCGGTGAGGTCACCGACCGTCAGCGCTGTGGGCAGGACGTTGTCCCGGGTCTCCAGCGTGGCGCGGTGACCGGTCTTCAGATCGTAGGAGGCGACCTCGTAGCGCACGGCGTCGGTGGCGTCCTGCTGCTCCAGCGCGACGATCCGCCTGCGGCCCGTGTCCACGCGGAGCTGGCGGCCGTAGAGCATGCTGTCGGTCTGCCAGTCCACCGAGCCGTCCGCCGTGTCGAGCACGAGGGTGCGCCCGCGCGCGTCGACACCGGTGGCCTTGGCCAGGTTCCAGGAGACGACGACCTTGCCCTTGCCCAGGTCCTGGATGTCGCCCCAGTTGGCCTTGCGGGCCTCCCCGGTGTCGTACGTCCAGGTCCGGGCCGGTGTCAGCACACCGTCCGCGGAGGAGAAACGGATGCCCGTCAGGGTCGCCGTGGCGGCGGCCGGGACCTTGGAGTCGCCGCTCAGCCGCGGCGCGTCGGCCACCAGCAGGGTGCCGTCGACGATCTTGACCATGGAGGCGCGGTTGTACAGCTTCGACCACATGGTCCTGCCGGTCCTGCCGTCGAGGACGGTGACGAACGTGCCCGTGGTCAGCGACGAGCCCGGCGAGGTGAACGGACGCGGGTACGGGGTGGTGCCGACCTGCGCCGAGAAGACCACGTCCGGGACGCCGTCGCCGGTCAGGTCGCCGGTCGAGTAACCGTTGTCCGAGGTGGCGGCGAACGGCGAGACGGCGTTGTAGCCCATCAGGATCTGCGCCGGGTAGGGCTCGGTCCGCCACGGCTGCGTCGGCTTGACCTGCCAATCGGTGTAGAAGGAACCGCTGGTGCGCGCCCACACCTCACCGCCGTCGGCCGTGTGCCGCTGCACATAGCCCATGCTGTTGACGGTGAAGTAGTCGCCGTTCCTGCCGACGGGCACGGTGGCGCCCATGCCGCGCACGCCCTCCAGCGTGGACCCGGCGGTCAGGGTGACCTCGGCGGTCGCGTCGGCGTCGGCGGAGGCGCCGTCCAGTTGCGAGCCGCTGCCGCTGCCGCTGCCGGAGTCGTTGTCCGTGCCGTCGGCGGCGGACTTCGGGGTGTCGGCGGACTTGGGGCTGACCGTGCCGGTGTCGGTGGCGTCGGCGTTCGGGTCGAGGCCTACGTGGGCGGCGAGCGTCCCGGCCTCGGCGCTGGTCAGTTTCATGGCCGAGCCGCTGTCGTCGGCGGCCAGGGCCCGCGGGCTCACGGTCAGGCACAGGCCCGCCGAGACCAGGGCGGAGGCGAGCCGCAGGGCCCGCCGCGAGTGGTGGGCTCTCATCACTTGGCTCCCTGCGCGAAGCGGACGGCGGTGCCGTCGGCGATCACGGACTGGTTGAAGGAGTACTGGAGGGCGTCGGTGCCGGACTGGTTCGCGATGCCGACGGTGGCACCCGCGCCCTTGTCCGCGACCGACCGGTACTGGACCGTCACCGCTCCGGTCGCCTCGTCGAAGACGACCTCGAAGGAGGAGCGGCCCGAAGTGCCGTTGGCGTAGGCGGCGTTGTTCCAGACGACGGCGAACCGGCGGTTGCCCTTCGTGCCGGTCGTGGCGGTCTGCACGGACGACTTCTTGTCGAGGGTGAGGTCGTCCCACAGCGGGGCGATGATGCCCTTGACACCGTTCGGGCCGGTCGTCGGCAGCGCGGTGTTGCTGTAGTCGCCGACGCGCGAGGACAGGAAGTTCACCAGGCCGTCGGTCGTGACGGAGGTGGAGGAGTACGAGACGCCGTACAGGCTCACCGGGAAGGGCAGCGAGACGCTCGCCGAGTCCTCGTCGCCGGTCAGCGCGACCTTCTTGGAGCCGGCGATCCAGGAGTAGGCGGCCGGGGCGCAGCCGTTGCCGGAACTGTCGGTGCGGGCCGGTACCTGGACGTCCTTCGTCAGGTCGGCCGAGGAGACGGTGGCGGTGCCGGTGTAGACGCCGTTGCACAGGACCGGCGCCGCGGGCTCGACCGTCAGGCCGTAGGTGCCCTCGGCGACCCGTGCGAAGGAGTACGTGCCCTTGGCGTCGGTGGTGACGGAGGCGACCGGGGAGCCGGTCACCTCGACCGTGGCGCCCGCGAGCGGCTTGCCGGTGACGTCGAGCACGATGCCGCCGACCTTGTGCGAGGCCACCGCGGCGAGCGCGATGTCCTGGGTGAGGGACTGGTTCTCGGTGACCGTGACGCCGGTGGCCGAGCCGTTCGCGTAGCCGTAGCCGCTGTACCCGAAGGTGTAGGTGCCGGCCGGCAGGGCGAGCTTGTAGGTGCCGTCGGCGGCGGTGGTGACCGTGCGGACGTCGCCGCCCGTGCCGGTGGCCTTGACGGTGATTTTGGCGAGGGCCGCGCCGGTCGCCCTGTCGGTGACCTTGCCGGTGACGGTGGCCGCCGTGTGCGGGGCCCTGTCCACGGAGGCGAGGATGTCGAGCTTGCCCTCGCCCCACACGTTGTTCCTGCCGGCGGTGCCGCCGCAGTGGGTGTCGTCGACGTCGCGCGCGCCCTGGTCGAGCAGGGCGCGGGTCTCGTCGATCCTGCCGATCAGCGAGGGGGCCGCCGACCACAGCAGCGCGACCGCGCCCGCGACGTGCGGGGTCGCCATCGACGTACCGGACTCGGTGTTGTACGACGAACCGGGCCACGTGGACCGGACGTTGACGCCCGGCGCCGAGATGTCCGGCTTCATCGAGCCGTCGACGAGCGAGGGGCCGAAGCCGGAGAAGGAGGCGATGGTGCCGGTGGAGTCGTAGGCACCGACGCCGTAGGACGGGGCCTGCGAGCCGGGGGCGTGCGCGGTGGAACAGGTCGTGCCGTCACCGTCGTTGCCGGCCGCGAACGCCTCGAAGATGCCGGCGGCGTTCCAGGCCTCGACGATGTCCTGGTAGAACGTCGTGTCGCCGCCGCCCCAGGAGTTGTTGACGATGTTCGGCGCGAGGTCCGGGCGCGGGTTCTGGCCGTTGTGGTCGGTCGGCGCGAGGATCCACTGTCCGGCCGCGAGCAGCGACTCGTCCGAACAGGAGGAGGACTCGCAGCCCTTGGCGGCTATCCACTTGGCGTTCGGCGCGACACCGATGCCGTTCCTGCCGACCATCGTGCCCATCGTGTGGGTGCCGTGACCGTTGTTGTCGCAGGGGACACCACTGGTGCCGCACTGGCCGGTCGGGTCGTACCAGTTGTAGTCGTGCGTGAAGGAGCCGTCGCCGTTGTTGCCGCGGTACTGGGCGACGAGGTCGGGGTGGTCGTACTGCACGCCCGAGTCGACGTTGGCGATGACGATGCCCTCACCGCGGTCGTCGTACTGGTTCCACACGTCGTCGGCGTTGATGTCCGCGACGCCCCACTCGGGGGTGTCGTCACCGCTCGCGGAGGAGTCCGTGCGGGACTTGGTGATCCTGTTGTCGGCGGTCTCGATGTCGTCGAGCTTGTAGTGCTGCTCCTTGACGATCGACGCGACGTCCGAACGCTTCGCCAGTTCGTTCACGAGGGTCTGGTCACCGGTGACCTGGATCGCGTTCGCGATCCAGTAGTCCTTGTGGCCGATCCTCTTCCTGTCCAGGAAGGACGCGAGGGAGGACTGGCTGTCCGCGGCCTTCGCGCGCAGCTCCTTGAAGGCGGCCCCGGCCCTCGCGGCGTGCGTCTTCTGCTTCTTGGCCGCGGACAGGTCCGCCCGGTCCTTCAGGACGACGAAGAACGTCGCGTCACCGCCCTTGGCCACGGCGGCGGTGAGCGCGGAGTCGACCTCGGCCGACGGCGGGGCGCCGGCGGCGAGTGCGGGTGTCGACGCGGTCAGCAGGGCGGTCGCGGTGAAGGCGGCCGCCACCCAGACGGCGCCTCTGCGCCGGGCCGGTTGGGGCAGGTGCATCGGGGGTGCTCCTCCGGGAACGGTAGGGGGAGCACGGACGCTAGGGAGACGCTGTTACTCGGGCATTACAGGGCTCGGTCCGGCCGTACAACTGCCCCCTTTCCCGGGCGAACCAGGTCTCGTGCCCCTGGGGTGTCGCGCCAACACCGGCCAGTCGGGCCGAGGTTGGCGCCGGAACGGGAGCGCGTCGCCCCGGCCCCGGCCGGATTCCCGTTCCCCGCGACGCCTTTGCCCGTTCTTTACAACCCCGTCCGTCGCCGGCTCGTCTCTCCGCTCGATCCCTAACGCAGCCCGCCGTGCCAACGGGCGGGCGGACCGACGAAAGAGAGCGATTCATGCGCCGAACCGTCTTCAGTGCCACGGCACTCGCGTGCACCGCCGTGCTGGTGGGCACGGTGCCCGCGTTCGCCCACGGGCCCTCCGCGAGCCCCACGGCCCGTCCGAGCGTCAGCGCCTCACCGGCCCCCGCGAGCCCCCGGGCGACCCGGCAGCCCTCCACCGCACCCAGCGCCGCACCGACCCGGGCGCCGGCCTCGCGGCAGGTCTCCGTCCGGCCGAGCGGGGCGCCCGACACCGGGGTGGCGCCGACGGCGTCGCAGTCCTCTGGGCCGGGCGGGCTGATCGGCGGGAGCGCCGCCGCGGTCCTCGTCGCGGGCGCGGCGGTCCTCGTCGTGCGCCGTCGGCGGGCGACCGGGGAATGACGCCCTTCTCCAGGCGCGCGTTCGTCACCGCGGCGGTGGCCGCGCTGCTCGTGGGCTGCGGCGGCCATCCGGCCGGTCCGCCCGCGACAGCGCGGTCCCGCAGCACACCTTCGGTCCCGGGTACCGTCAGCACATCCCCGCCCCCGCGTACCGCCGCCGGGTCGGCACGTCCGCTGGGGCGTTCGGTCCCGGTCGGGCTGCGGATACCGGCCATCGGGGTCGACACCCCGGTCATGCGGCTGGGGCTGGCCCCGGACGGCAGCGTGCAGGTGCCGCCGATCGCCGCGCACGACCGGGCCGGCTGGTACCGGCACTCGCCGACGCCGGGTCAGACCGGTCCGTCGGTGATCCTCGGCCATGTCACGGTCGGCGCGTACGGGGACGGCGTCTTCCGCCGCCTCGCGCGGTTGCGGCACGGCGACCGGATCGTGGTGCGCCTGGAGAACGGACGGTCGGCGGTGTTCGCCGTCACCGGCGTCCGCACGGTCGCCAAGGCCGACTTCCCGACGGACGAGGTCTACGGGGATGTGGGCCGCCCGGAGCTGCGGCTCATCACCTGTGGAGGTCCCCGGTCCGGTAGCGGCTACCTCGACAACGTGATCGTGTTCGCGGCCCTGACCTCCGCGAACCCCTGACCCGCCGGCCGCATCCCGCGGTGCCCGGGTTTCCGACCCGTCACCCCCTCCGGGTCCGCCGTGGACCCGGAGGCGGGATCCTGGGCCGATGGACCTTAGGTCCTTGGCCCGGGATCCTTCCCTTCGAGTGCCGTCACGACCATGGAGAATGTTGAAAGGGTCCCGTGAGAAGGCAGCGTCCGAGCTGTTCGCCGCCCTCTATCCGCGCCTCGCCGGCTGGTGCCGCCGGCTCGTCGACGACGACGGGACGGCCCATGAGATCGCCTCGGAGGCGTTCACCCGGCTGTGGGCCCGCTGGACCTCCGTGGCCGAGCCGCGCGGGTTCCTCTTCGTCACCGCGGCCAACCTCGTCCGGGACCACTGGCGCAAGCTGGAGCGGGAACGCAGGGCGGTGCACCGGGCGACCGCCGAGGCCGTCGTCGGCCCGCGCAACGAACAGACCGATCCGTCCGTACGTCTGCTGGTGCAGTCGCTTCCCGAACGGCTGCGCGTCCCGATCCTGCTGCACTACTACGCTGACATGCCGATCCGGGAGGTGTCCGCGCTGACCGGGCGCAAGGAAGGAACCGTCAAGGCCGATCTCCACGCGGCCCGCGAACTGCTCCGCGCCCACCTGAGGAGAAGTCTTGATCACACACTCTGACGATGGTCCGGACTTCGGCCCCGACGACCCGCTCGCCGTCATCATGCGGCCCCCCGCCGACTACCTCGGACCACCCCCTGGCCGCTACGAGGCGATCCGCCGGGGTGCGGCACGTCGCCGGCTGCTGCGCGCCGCGGCCGGGGTCGGCGTGGCGTGTGCCGTCGGCGCTCTCGTCGTGCTGCCGCTGCGGTCGGCCGCGCCGCAGTCACCCGTGTCCCCGGTGCCCCCGCTGGCGCCGCCGCCCGCGAGCGGTCCGTCGGCCGGGCCCTCGACGTCGGCGTCGCCGAAGCCTGTCAGCCCCCGTCCCCGGGAGTCCGGCCGTTCTTCCCGGACCACGGCGCCGAGCACCGCGCCCGTTCCCACCGCGCGGACCGCCTCGTCCGTCCCCGCCCGCACTCCGTCGCCGACACCCACCTCCGTCACGGTCCAGCCGTCCGCCGCCAGGACCCGGGCCGTCCCCACTCCGTCGAGGGTGGTCCAGCGGTAGAGGTGCGGGGCGGCTGTCCGTGGGCTGAGCGCGACAAGGGCAGCGGCCGGTGGAGCCGGCGCCGGCGGCTGCGGTTCGCGGCGGGGCCCGGGTGACGGCTTGTGGCGCGCGTGGGGCCCGGGGTGGCGGTTTGTGGCGTGTGGGGAGGCCGGGTGGTGGCTCGATGCGTGCGTGGGGTTCCGGGCCCCTGCCCGGTTCCGTTCGACGCGCCCCCGGTAGCCTTCCAGCCCCGCGCGGGCGCCGCCCATAAAGCGGCCCTTCATCACCCATAAGTCAGCCTTATGAGGTCATAGCCCGGACCCGCCTACTGACTTAGGTTTGCCTCAGTTTAGGCTTCCCGTCGAGTCCCCTGCCCCTGCTCGAAGGGAATCTGATCATGCCTCGCCCTCTGCGGGTAGCCATTGTCGGAGCCGGCCCCGCCGGAATCTACGCCGCCGACGCGCTGCTGAAATCCGCAGTGGCCGCCGAGCCCGGTGTCTCCATCGACCTGTTCGAGCGGATGCCGGCCCCGTTCGGTCTCATCCGCTACGGCGTCGCCCCCGATCATCCCCGGATCAAGGGCATCATCACCGCCCTGCACCAGGTGCTCGACAAGCCGCAGATCCGCCTCTTCGGCAACGTCGACTACCCGCGCGACATCAGCCTCGACGATCTGCGCGCCTTCTACGACGCCGTGATCTTCTCCACCGGCGCGACGGCCGACCGGGCCCTCGACATTCCCGGCCTCGACCTCGACGGCTCGTACGGCGCGGCGGACTTCGTCTCCTGGTACGACGGTCACCCGGACGTCCCGCGCACCTGGCCGCTGGAGGCGGAGAAGGTCGCCGTCCTCGGGGTCGGCAACGTCGCGCTGGACGTGGCCCGCATCCTCGCCAAGACCGCGGAGGAGCTGCTGCCCACCGAGATCCCGCCGAACGTCCACGACGGACTCAAGGCCAACAAGGCCCTTGAGGTCCACGTCTTCGGCCGCCGGGGTCCGGCGCAGGCGAAGTTCAGCCCGATGGAGCTGCGCGAGCTGGACCACTCGCCGAACATCGAGGTCATCGTCGACCCCGAGGACATCGACTACGACGAGGGCTCGATCGCCACCCGGCGCGGCAACAAGCAGGCCGACATGGTCGCCAAGACCCTGGAGAACTGGGCGATCCGCGACACCGGCGACCGCCCGCACAAGCTGTTCCTGCACTTCTTCGAGTCGCCCACCGAGATCCTCGGCGAGAACGGCGAGGTCGTCGGCCTGCGCACCGAGCGCACCGCCCTCGACGGCACCGGGAACGTCAAGGGCACCGGCGAGTTCAAGGACTGGGACGTCACCGCGGTCTACCGCGCCGTGGGATACCTCTCCGACAGCCTGCCCAAGCTGCCATGGGACGTCGACTCGGGCACGGTGCCGGACGAGGCCGGCCGGGTGCTGGAGGACTCCGGCGAGCACCTGCGGTCCACGTACGTCACCGGCTGGATCCGGCGCGGTCCCATCGGTCTGATCGGTCACACCAAGGGCGACGCCAACGAGACGGTCGCGAGCCTGCTCGACGACCACGCGAACGGCCGCCTGCTCGCGCCCACTTCGCCCGAGCCGGAGGCCGTCGAGGCCTTCCTCGGCGAGCGGGACGTCCGCTTCACCACGTGGGACGGCTGGTACCGGCTGGACGCCGCGGAGAAGGCGCTGGGCGAACCGCAGGGCCGTGCGCGCGTCAAGCTCGTCGAGCGCGAGGACATGCTGCGGGAGAGCGGAGCCTGAGCCGACGGCCCTTGGGCGGAGGCGGTTTTGAACGCGTTCAAGTCGGGGCGTACGCTCCAGGCATGAGCGACAGAGCCGCCCTGCTCAAGGGCATCCGTGCGTGGCTTGTCTTCTTCGTCGTCAGCCTGGTGATCAGCGGCGCCACGGCCTTCCCCCTGGTGCACGAACTGCACTGGACCGAGGACCTGCTCCGGGCCCTGTCCGTGCCGGAGCACCTGCCCGTCCTGATGGACTGGATCGTGCGGGTGCGGCACGGCCTCGACACCGCCGACGCCCGGTACCCCTTCCTGCTCTACGGAACGGACTGGCTGGCGTTCGCGCACCTGGTGATCGCGGTCGCCTTCTACGGCCCGTACCGCGATCCGGTCCGCAACATCTGGGTCGTCGAGTTCGGGATGATCGCCTGCGCGGGCATCGTCCCGCTGGCCCTGATCTGCGGACCGATCCGCGGAATCCCCTTCTGGTGGACGGTCGTCGACCTGTCCTTCGGGATCTTCGGGGTGATCCCGCTGTACGTCGTCCGGCAGCGGATCAAGCGCCTGGAGGCGCTCACCCCGGAGCGGACGACCGCGCCGCAACCGGCCACTTGACCGCTCCGGTATTCGCTGACAGGCGCTCCGGTCCCGCTACTTGAGCGCCGCCAGGGCGATCCGCTGGGCCACCGGGTTCATCGACTCGCCCTTGGCGTCGGTGGAGTCGACCGAGTAGACGAGCGTGCGGGACAGGTTCCGGGTGGCCGCCACCACGGTGCTGTAGCCGTACCGGGCGCCCGACTTGAGCCAGTAGACCGTGCCCCCGTACTCGAACCGCTGGAGCCCGGCGCTCATGTCGGCGCCCTCGATGCCCGGGGGCACGGTGAACATCTCCTTCAACTGCCGTGCCGGGACCAGGTCTCCCTTGAACAGACGCGTGATCAGCCGTTCCAGGTCCGCCGTCGTGGAGATCATGTCGCCGGCCGCCCAGCGGTCCGCCTGGTTCCAGTCGGTGACGTCCACGAACGCCGTCGTGCCGTCGGGCCGGGGCACCGCCTGGTAACCGCGGTTGTGCGGCCCGTGGATGTACGGGTCGGTGCCCGGGAAGTACGTGTGACGCATCCCGGCGGGACCGAGGATCCGCCGGGCCGCCTCGTGCGCGTACGTGTGGCCGGTCACCTTCTCGATCAGCATGCCGAGGACCGTGTAGTTGATGTTCAGGTAGTCCTGCCGGGTGCCCGGCGCGAACTCCGGCCCCTTCGCCACCGCGGACGCCACGACCTCGCGCGGTGTCAGGGTGTCGAAGCGGTGCGCGTAGGCGTCCTCGAAGGCGTCGCCGAAGCCGTCACCGGACTGGATGCCGCTCGTGTGGTTGAGCAACTGCCGTACGGTGATGGGCTCGAAGGTGGACGGCAGCAGTCCGGGGAGGTACTTCTGCACGGGCGTCCCCAGCCCGACCCTGCCCTCGGCCGCGAGTTGGAGGACGACCGCCGCCGTGACGACCTTGGTGGTGGAACCGGCCCGGAAGCGGGCGTCCGGATCGGCCGCGCGCCCGCTCTCCAGATCGTGGACCCCCGCGCTGCCGCGCCACGTTCCGTCCGTGCCGCCGATCCGGACGAGCGCCGCCGTCGCGTCCGCGTCCGGGAGACCGGCCAGCGCGGCACGCAACGCGTCGGCGTCGGGCCCGGACGCCGACCGCGCCTCCGCCGTGGCCGAGGAGGCGAACGCCGGGGCGCCCAGCGGACCGGCCGCGAGACCGAGGGTGAGGGCGGCGGCAAGAACAACTGCTCGGCGGCGTACGGGCATTGAGGGCTCCTGATTGCGGTGTGCCGGAAGAGGACACCGCTCATCCTCCGGTCGTGCGCGATCCGCCGGATCCTCATCAGGCAGGGCACCGTCCCCTGTATCCGGGCCGGGGTCGCCCCTAAGGGACGGCTGCCCGTCGCGACCGCTGCCGTTCCCCCGGAGGGCGCGTGGTGCGTCGCCCAGGGCGGCGGCCGGTCACTCGACCACCCTGCCCGGACATCGGGGCGGCGGTCGTCGACACCGGCCGGGAGACCGCCGAGCCGGCGCGGCCGAACCCCGGTTCGGTGACTCCCGGTCCCTCCTCGCGCGGCCCCGGCGCCCGTTCAGTCCCTGCGCAGCGCCGTCAGCGTGTCGATGCGGTTGGTCGTGATCGAGTCGACGCCCAGGTCGAGCAGTCGGCGCATGGAGCGGTGGGTGTCCGGGGTCCACACGGAGAGCAGGTAGCCGTCGCGGTGGACACGGGCCGCGAGGTCCCGGTCCAGCAGCGGGAAGCGGTAGTTGAGCCAGCGCGGCCGTACGGCGTCGAGCAGCCCCCGGCGCGGCGGCGCCAGGGTCGTCCAGGTCAGCGCGATCTCCGCGGAGGTGTCGGCGCCCCGCACCGCGAGCATGGCGGGGGCGGCCCCGGTGTAGTACACCCGCTCCGCCGCCCCGCACGCCCGCACCACGTCCACGATTCCGCCTACGGCCTTGGTGTCCGCCGCTCCCGGCAGATCGACCATGACCCGGCTCCCGCCGGTCGCTTCGAGAGCCTCGGCCAGCGTCGGCACACCCCCCGCCGTGAGCCCGCGCACCTCCTCACCGGAGAGCGAACGCAGCGGCCGGTCGTGTCCCCACAGACGTCTGAGTGTCTCGTCGTGCAGGAGTACGGGTACGCGGTCGCGGGTGAGCCGTACGTCGATCTCGACGGCGTCCGCGCCCCGGTGGAGCGCGGAACGCAACGAGTCGATCGTGTTCTCACGGACGCGATAGGGGTCGCCGCGATGGGCGACTGCGGTCACGGTGCGCATGGGCCCATTGTGCTGGGTCAGAGCGCGAGCCAGGTCGCGGTGTACGTGTCGATCTCCGCGGCGAGTGCCGCTTTCCCCGCCTCGTCGAGGAACGACGCGTGCACCGCGTTCTTGGCGAGCGCGGCGACACCCCGCTCGTCGAGGCCGAGAAGACGGGCGGCCACCGCGTACTCGGTGTTGAGGTCGGTGCCGAACATCGGCGGGTCGTCGGAGTTGACGGTGACCGTCACCCCGGCCGCCACGAACTCCTTGACGGGGTGTTCGTCGAGCGTGCGGACCGCGCGGGTGGCGATGTTCGAGGTCGGGCAGACCTCCAGGGCGATGCCGTGCTCGGCGAGATGGGCGAGCAGCTTCGGGTCCTGCGCGGAACTCGTGCCGTGGCCGATGCGCTCGGCGCCGAGGAAGTTCAGCGCGTCCCAGACCGTCCCGGGGCCGGTCGTCTCACCGGCGTGCGGCACCGACCGCAGCCCCGCCGCGCGGGCCTGGTCGAAGTAGGGCTTGAACTGGGGCCTCGGCACGCCGACTTCGGGGCCGCCGAGTCCGAACGAGACCAGCCCCTCCGGCCGCAGCCGGTCGTCGGTGGCGAGCCGTACGGTCTCCTCGGCCGCCTCCAGACCGGCCTCGCCCGGGATGTCGAAGCACCAGCGCAGGACGACACCGAGTTCGGCCTCGGCGGCCTTGCGGGCGTCCTCGATCGCGTCCATGAAGGCGCGCTCGTCGATTCCGCGCCGCGTGGAGGACCACGGAGTGATCGTCAGCTCGGCGTAGCGGACCTGCTGGCGTGCCATGTCCCGGGCGACCTCGTACGTCAGCAGCCGGACGTCCTCGGGCGTGCGGACGAGATCCACGACCGACAGGTACACCTGGATGAAGTGGGCGAAGTCCGTGAACGTGAAGTAGTCCGCGAGCGCCTCGGGGTCGGTCGGCACCCGGGAGTCGGGGTGGCGGGCCGCGAGGGCGGACACGATGCGCGGGGAGGCGGAGCCGACGTGGTGGACGTGCAGTTCGGCCTTGGGCAGCCCGGCGATGAAGGCGTGCGGGTCGCGGAGGTCGTCGCGTGCGGTGATGTGCTCGGTCAAGGGGTTCCTCCCCGGAACGGCGTCCTTCGGCCGTGCTCGGCGGGACGCGGGTGATCGGCTGATCGATTGCTCAGGGATCATCGTAGGCGGCCCCCGCCGTCCGGACCCGGTGTGTCCCGCGCGGGCCTTCGTACGGCGGAGATCCCCGGAGCGGCACGGGCCGTAGCATGACGGAACGTACGAGAGAGGGGACCTGGCGCATGTCCGACGACGCCCAGACGCCGAACGCTCCACACGAGACGCCGGGCGCGTGGGCTCCGCCGGGCGGCCAGGAGAACCCGCGGTCCGCGCGTGACGTGTCCCCGTCCCCGTCCCCGTCCCCGGACACGGCGCCGGACGCCGGTCCGACGGCGGTGGTTCGGGACGCGGGCGACCGCACCCCGGCCACAGACCCGGAAGCCGGCCCGGCCCACGATCCGGCCGCCGGCCCGACGGACGCGATACCGGGGGCGGTTGACCGTCTCTCGGCCGCTGATGTGGTCACGGGCTCGGATGTCGGCCCGACGGACGCGGTACCGGGGGCGGGCGACCGTTTCCCGGTCAGCGATCCGGACGTTGGTCCGAAGGCCGGTCCGGAGGACGTGATACCGGAAGCGGGTCACGGCGTACCGGTCACCGGTCCGGACGCCGGTCCGGGCGAGGGCGCACCTCGTTCGGACAGCGGTCCGGGCATCGGCGCGGACGGCGGTCGGGACGGCGGCCCGGGGGCCGGTCCCCTCGCGAGTGCGCGGTGGCTGGACAGCGCCTTCGACGACGGACCGCAGGCCGCGACGCCCGCGGTGGGCGGCGTGTCCGGCCAGGGGCCGAGCGGTCCCGTGCCCGCGCAGGGCACCCCGCCGTTCGCCGCACCGGTCCCCGACGCCCGGGTCTCCCTCGGGAAGCAGGCCTTCGGCGGCGAACCCGAACCCGACCCCTGGGCACCGCCCGAGGAGATCGCCTCGGGCGGCTGGAGCGCGCCGGTGAGCGCCACGCCTCCTCCGGCCTACGGCCTGCCGACGATCACCTCGCTGCCCGGCGCGTCGGCCCCGCCCGGCCCCGGGAACCCCGGCGGACCCTCCTGGGACAACCCGTTCGCGCCCCCGGCGCCCCGCACTCCCTACCCGCAGCAGGTCCCCGGCGAGCCCGTCCCGCCGCCGCCGATCGCCCCGGACGGTCCGGGCCCCGCGTACAGGTACGGCTACCCGCAGTACCCCACCGCTCCCATGGGCGCCGGCTACCCCGGGGCACCGGGTTACGGCTGGCCGTTGAACCGGCCCGCGCCGAGCAACGGCATGGGGACCGCCGCGCTCGTACTGGGGATCATCGCCGCGGTCCTGTTCTGCGTATGGCCGCTGTCGATCGTGCTGGGCATCCTCGCCGTGATCTTCGGAATGGTCGGCCGGGCCAAGGCTCGCCGGGGTGAGGCGACCAACCCGGGGCAGGCGCTGGCCGGGATCATCTGCGGAGCCGTCGGCCTCGTCCTCGCTATCGTCCTGATCGTCCTGATCGCCGTCGCTCCGGACGACGGCGGCAGCGACGGCTCGGGTGGCGACGACGGTTTCTCCACGTCCCTGGTGACGCACCAGCCTTAGCGCCGACGGGCATCGGCGGGGTCAAGCGGTCGCCGGGGGTTCCTCGGCTGCGGTCGACCCGCCTCGGTCTCCGGGGTGGCGCAGGGCGCAGAGGAAGCCGACGGCGAGGGCGATGGCCATGCCGTAGAAGACCCATTGGTTGGCCTCGGCGAAGTCCATCCGCACGCCGGCCATCACCTCGCGCATGGTCGAGGCGGTGGCGCCGGTGCCGGTGGGCTGCCGTGCGTCGGAGTTGCCCGTGACCGCCTGGGCGATGTCGTGGGCCACACCGTGGGCCTGGGCCGACGACAGGCCGTGGGACTGGAGCGTCGAGACGACCTCGTCCGTCGTCCTGTGCGTGAGGATCGTGCCGAACACGGCCAGGCCCACGCTCGCCGCGTAGTTGCGGACGGTCTGGGTGATGCCGGTGACCTCGCCGTACGAGGCGCCGATGGACCGGTTGACGGCGTCCGTGGAGGCGGGCGCCAGGATGAACCCGATGCCGGCGCCGGCCAGCGCGACGTACGGCCACTGGTCGTGCATCGTCAGGTCGGTCAACTTGTGGGCCCAGAGGGCGAAGCCGACCGCGCCCAGGGCGGTGCCGATCTTCATGGCCGGCCGCGCGCCCTGTTTGTCCAGCATCCGGCCGCCCCACTGGGAGGCGATCGCGAAACCCGCGAAGAAGTACAGCAGGTACAGGGCCGCCTGGTTGGGCGAGGCGCTGAGGGAGACCTGCGCGTAGACCGACGCGAAGAAGAAGACCGGCACGAAGGCGAGCATGGCGAAGAAGAGCACCATGGAGTCCACGGTGAACGCCTTGTCCCGGAAGACCGCCAGGTTGACGAGCGGGTGGCTCCTGTCCCGTTCGTAGCGCCAGAAGAGGATCAGGACGAGAAGGCCGCCCGCGATGCAGGCCCAGGTCGCGACGCTGCCCCAGCCCCAGGACGAGGCCTGCTGGAAGCCGAGCACGCTCAGGCCCATGCCGGCCGCGATCAGCACGGCCCCGACGCCGTCCAGCGACTCGTCCCGCCGCCGGTCGGGAATGTGCGCCAGCACCGTCAGCACCAGGGCCACGACGGCGACGGGCACGTTGACCCAGAAGATCGCTCTCCAGGTCCACGAGGTGAGCCAGCCGCCCAGCAGCGGGCCGATGGCCGTCAGCGCCCCGGACAGCCCGAAGAACAACGCCAGGGCCCGGCCGCGCCGCTCGACCGGGAACACCGCCACGACCACGGCGAGTGCCGCGGGGAAGAGGAGAGCGGCGCCCAGGCCCTGGGTCGCCCGGAAGACGATCAGCCAGGTCTGCGCGAAATCCCCCTTGGGCACGCATCCGCAGAGCACCGAGGAGATGACGAACACGAGGGTCCCGGCGACGACGACACGGCGTGGCCCGAACAGGTCGGCCAGGCGTCCGCCGAGGGCGAAGAACGCGGCCAGCGACAACAGGTAGGCGTTCACCACCCACTGCATCCCGGAGGCCGACAGGCCCAGCTCGCGGACGATGTCCGGCGCGGCGATGGAGACGATCGTCTGGTCGATGAACGTCATCGCCACGGCGAAGAGCATCGCCGCCAGCGCCAGTGACTGGCGGGGCGCGGTGGGCGTGACGTCGTTTCGCTCTGCGTGGATGCCGCTCACACGCACAGTTTTGGCCGGTTGGGACACCCCCGCATCCGCAGCCACCGGTACCGGGACGCGCGGACGACGCGCCTCGGCGGTAGGCGGTGACGCGAAGGGCGGACGGGCCCCGGGACGGGTTCTAGGAGCCGTCCGCTTCCGCCGGTGCGTCGGCCCCGCTCGGCCCGGACGGTGGGTCGGCCCGGCTCAGCCGCTCGCGTGCCTCCATCAGGGCGAAGCCCAGCAGGTTCGGACCCCGCCAGCGGCGCGGGTCCGACGCTCCCTCGTCGGTCGCGGCGAGTCCGATGCCCCAGACCCGGTCCATGGGGCTCGCCTCGACCAGTATTCGGCCGCCCGTGCCCAGCAGGAACGCCCGCAGGTCGGCGTGGGCGGAGAACTTGTGGACGCTGCCCTCGACCACGATCCCGAAGCGCTCGCGCTGCCATATGGCGTCGTCGAAGCCGCGCACCAGCCGCCCGGCCTTCTTGGCCACCGCCGGGTTCGGCGCGTCGATCGCCAGGCGCTCGGCCTCGGCGTCCCCGAAGAGGCGCGCCTTGGCCGCCATCATCCAGTGCTCCGCCGTCGCGTATCCGACACCTTCGACCACGAAGGGTGACGGCCACCACTGGCTGAGACAGCTCGGCCCCACCTGTCCGTCCGCCCTCGGACGGTGCCCCCAGAAGTGCAGGTACTTCACCCGCGTCCCCGACTCCACAGCACTGACCAGTGCTTCCCGCGACTCGATCTTCCCCATGCACGCCACTGTGGCACGCACCACTGACATTCCGTCCCGCCTTTCCCCGGAGGACTCGACACCTGGTCGAAGGATTCCGTCGCGTAACCAAAAGGCAACAACGGAATCACTTGTTGGAGTCCCTTTGCTCTGTCAGGATCGGCACTCAAATCGAGCTGGAGCTACGCCGACCCCCGTCTCGACGGGGAGGACGGCGGAGGAGAGCGACATGCACAATCCGGGCCATCGCTTCCAGGCGCAGGACCGCCTCGCGGACGGCGCGCAGTACATCGGAGGCCGTCTCACCAAGGGCACCTCCGGTCGTACGCACGCGGTCGTGAACCCTGCCACCGGCGAAGAGGTGTACACGTACGAGCTGGCGGGCACCGCCGACGTGGACGCGGCCGTCGCGGCCGCCCGCGCCGCGTTCCCCGGCTGGGCGGGAGCCACCCCCGGGGAGCGTTCCGACGCGCTGCACCGCTTCGCCGCCGTGCTCGCGGAGCGCGCCGAGGAGTTCGCCCAGGCCGAGTCGCTGCAGTGCGGAAAGCCCCTCAAGCTGACCCGAGAGTTCGACGTACCGGGAACCATCGACAACACCGCCTTCTTCGCGGGGGCGGCCCGGCATCTGCAGGGCCAGTCGGCCGGTGAGTACTCCGGTGACCACACCTCGTACGTACGCAGGGAACCCATCGGCGTCGTCGGCTCCATCGCGCCCTGGAACTACCCGCTCCAGATGGCCGCATGGAAGATCCTCCCCGCCGTCGCGGCCGGCAACACGATCGTGCTGAAGCCCGCCGAACTGACCCCGCTCACCTCCCTGCTGTTCGCCGAGGCGGCCACCCACGCGGGCATCCCGGACGGCGTCATCAACATCGTCACGGGCCTGGGCAAGGAGGCCGGTGAGCACCTCGTCGGCCACCCCGACGTCGCCATGACGTCCTTCACCGGGTCGACCGCCGTCGGCAAGCGCGTCGCCGAGATCGCCACCTCGACCGTCAAGCGCCTCCACCTGGAACTCGGCGGCAAGGCACCCTTCCTCGTCTTCGACGACGCGGACCTGGAGGCCGCCGTGCACGGCGCGGTCGCCGGCTCGCTCATCAACACGGGCCAGGACTGCACGGCCGCCACGCGCGCGTACGTGCAGAGGCCGCTCTACGAAGCGTTCGTGGAGCGCACCGGCGCCCTGATGGCGAGCGTCCGCGTGGGCGACCCCTTCGCGCCCGGCACCGACCTCGGCCCGCTCATCTCGCACGCCCAGCGCGACCGCGTCGCCGGATTCGTCGACCGGGCCCGCGGCTACGCGCGCGTGGTCACCGGCGGGGAGGCACCACAGGGGGAGCTCAAGAGCGGTGCGTACTATGCGCCCACGCTCGTCGCCGACGCCGGGCAGGACAGCGAGATCGTGCAGGCCGAGATCTTCGGCCCGGTCCTCGTGGTGCTCCCCTTCGACACCGACGAAGAGGGCATCGCGCTGGCCAACGACACACCGTACGGACTCGCGGCCTCCGCCTGGACCCGTGATGTCTACCGTGCCAACCGCGCGACCCGCGAGATCAAGGCCGGCTGCGTGTGGGTCAACGACCACATTCCGATCATCAGCGAGATGCCGCACGGCGGTTACAAGGCGTCCGGCTTCGGCAAGGACATGTCCGCCTACTCCTTCGAGGAGTACACACAGGTCAAGCACGTCATGTTCGACAACACCGCGGTGGCCAGGAAGGACTGGCACCGCACGGTCTTCGGGGACCGGCCGTAGCACGTCCACCCGCTACGGCCCTGTGGCAGACCAGGCCGCGACCACGGCCGCGACCCTTCCGAAAGGGCATCAGAGCATGGAGCAGTACGAGCCCGAACGCCTGTCCCCGGTACAACTGGCCGCCATGCGGCGCAGCTTCCGGAACGGCAGGGCGGCCCTCACCCGCCGGTCACTGCTGCGCGCCTCGGCGGGCGGTGCGCTGGCCGTCGGCGGCCTCGGGGCACTGAGCGGCTGCGGGATCCCCGCGGCCGGCAGGACCCAGGGCGGCACGTCCGCCCAGGACCACTCGGCCACGGAGAAGACCCTCAACTTCTCCAACTGGACCGAGTACATCGACCTCGACGACAGCGGCAAGCACCATCCGACGCTGGACACCTTCCGCAGGCGGACCGGTATCTCGGTGAAGTACACCGAGGACATCAACGACAACAACGAGTTCTTCGCCAAGATCAAGCCGCAGCTCGCGGCGGGCCAGGACACCGGCCGCGACCTGATGGTCCTCACCGACTGGCTGGCCGCGCGCGTGATCCGCCTCGGCTGGGTCCAGAAGCTCGACCCGTCCAACCTGCCGCACGCCTACACCAACCTGTCGCCGCAGTTCCGCAATCCGGACTGGGACCCGGGACGCGCCTACTCGTACCCGTGGCAGGGCATCCCGACGATCGTCGCCTTCAACAAGAAGGCGCTCGACGGGATCGAGGTGAAGTCGGTCTCCGACCTCCTCGACAACCCGAAGCTGAAGGGCCGGGTCTCGTTCCTGTCCGAGATGCGCGACACCATGGGCATGACCCTGCTCGACATGGGCAAGGACCCGGCGAAGTTCACCGACGACGACTTCGACGCGGCGACAGCCCGGCTCCAGAAGGCCGTCGACAAGGGCCAGATCCGCCGCTTCACCGGGAACGACTACACGTCCGACCTGACCAAGGGCGACATCGCGGCCTGTGTGGCCTGGGCCGGCGACATCGTCCAGCTCAAGAACGACAGCCCGGACGTCGACTTCGTCATCCCGGACAGCGGCTACATGACGTCGACCGACAACCTGCTGGTCCCCAACAGGGCGCGTCACAAGACGAACGCCGAGCGGCTGATCGACTTCTACTACGAGCCTCAGCAGGCCGCCGAGCTCGCCGCGTACATCAACTACGCGACTCCGGTCGAAGGAGTGAAGCCCTACCTCGCCAAGATCGACCAGGACGCGGCGAACAACCCGCTGATCGTCCCCGACAAGGCCATGCAGGCCCGGTCCCACGCCTTCCGCTCACTGAGCGCGAAGGAAGAGACGGCCTACGAAGAGAAGTTCGCGAAGCTCACAGGGGCGTGACGATCATGACGACAGAGAACAGCGGCGACGTCCGCCTCACCGGGATCAGCAAGACCTACGACAACGGCTTCACGGCCGTACAACCGCTCGACCTGACCGTGCCGCACGGCTCCTTCTTCGCCCTGCTCGGTGCCTCGGGCTGCGGCAAGACCACCACCCTGCGCATGATCGCCGGTCTGGAGGAACCTTCCTCCGGCACCGTGCACCTCGGCGACCAGGAGGTGACGAACCTGCCGCCGTACAAGCGGCCGGTGAACACCGTCTTCCAGTCGTACGCGCTCTTCCCGCACCTGGACATCTTCGAGAACGTCGCCTTCGGCCTGCGCCGGCGCGGGATCAAGAGCGTCAAGAAGCAGGTCGACGACATGCTCGACCTCGTCCAGCTCGGCGAGCAGGCGCGCAAGAAGCCCCACCAGCTCTCCGGCGGCCAGCAGCAGCGTGTCGCCGTCGCCCGCGCCCTGATCAACCACCCCAAGGTGCTGCTCCTCGACGAGCCGCTGGGCGCCCTCGACCTCAAGCTGCGCCGCCAGATGCAGCTTGAGCTCAAGCGGATCCAGACCGAGGTCGGCATCACCTTCGTCCATGTCACGCACGACCAGGAGGAGGCCATGACCATGGCCGACACGGTCGCCGTGATGAACGCGGGCCGTGTCGAACAGCTCGGCGCGCCCGCCGACCTCTACGAGAACCCGAACACCACGTTCGTCGCCAACTTCCTCGGCACCTCGAACCTCATCGAGGCCGAGGTCGACTCCACGAGCGGCACGGACATCGTCCTGAAGGCGGGCGGCGGCAAGCTGGTGCTGCCCGAGGCACGCTGTTCCGCCCCGGCGCGCCCCGGCGGCAAGGTGCTCGTCGGTGTCCGCCCGGAGAAGATCACCCTCACGCACGCCGACGACGCCGGCGAGATACCCGTCGGCCGCAACCGGATCACCGGCAGGATCGCCGACTCCAGCTTCATCGGCGTCTCCACGCAGTACGTCATCGACAGCCCCGTGTGCCCCGAGTTCGAGGTCTACGCCCAGAACATCGAGCGCGACTCCCGGCTGGTGCCCGGCGCGGAAGTCGTCCTGCACTGGAGCCCGGCGCACACGTTCGGTCTCGACGCGGCTCAGTCCCTGCTTGCCGGGACAGCGGGCTCCGCGGGTGTCGACACGGCCGAGGAGGAGGCCGCCTGATGGCCGTCGTCACCGAGGCGCCACCCGTGACGCCGATCCCCGAGAAGAAGCCGCCGCGCAAGCGCGGCAAATGGACCCCGTACTGGCTGCTGCTGCCCGGCCTGCTCTGGCTGGTCGTCTTCTTCGCGCTGCCGATGATCTACCAGGCCTCCACGTCCGTGCAGACGGGCTCCCTGGAGTCGGGCTACAAGGTCACCTGGCACTTCGTGACCTACTGGGACTCGCTCACCGAGTACTGGCCGCAGTTCCTGCGCTCGGTCCTCTACGCGGCCGCCGCCACGGTCCTGTGCCTGCTGCTCGGCTACCCGCTGGCCTATCTGATCGCCTTCCGCGCGGGCCGCTGGCGCAACCTGATCATGATCCTGGTGATCGCCCCGTTCTTCACCAGCTTCCTGATCCGCACCCTGGCCTGGAAGACGATCCTGGCCGACAGCGGCCCGGTCGTGCACACGCTGAACGCGTTGCACGTCCTGAGCGTCACGGACTGGCTCGGCTGGACCGCCGGCGACCGGGTCCTGGCGACACCACTCGCCGTCGTGTGCGGTCTGACGTACAACTTCCTGCCGTTCATGATCCTTCCGCTCTACACCTCGCTGGAGCGCATCGACGGCCGGCTGCACGAGGCCGCGGGCGACCTGTACGCGAAGCCGTGGACGACCTTCCGCAAGGTCACCTTCCCGCTGTCGATGCCCGGCGTGGTCTCCGGAACGCTCCTCACCTTCATCCCGGCGGCCGGTGACTACGTGAACGCGGAACTCCTCGGATCGACCGACACCCGCATGATCGGCAACGTCATCCAGACCCAGTTCCTGAGGATCCTGGACTATCCGACGGCCGCCGCCCTCTCCTTCATCCTCATGGCCGCGATCCTGCTCATGGTCACGGTCTACATCCGCCGGTCCGGGACGGAGGATCTGGTCTAAATGTCCGTCGTCACCTGGTTCAAGCGCCATCTCGTCGTCATCGCGGGACTGCTGACCCTCGGCTATCTGCTGCTGCCGAACGTCGTCGTCACCGTGTTCTCCTTCAACAAGCCGAAGGGCCGCTTCAATTACGAGTGGCAGCAGTTCTCCACGGACGCCTGGAAGGATCCGTGCGGCGTCGCCGACATGTGCGGCTCGCTCGGACTCAGCCTCCAGATCGCCGTCTGGGCGACGATCGGGGCCACCGTCCTCGGCACGATGATCGCCTTCGCGCTCGTCCGCTACCGCTTCCGCGCACGCGGCGCCGTGAACTCGCTGATCTTCCTGCCGATGGCGATGCCCGAGGTCGTCATGGCCGCCTCGCTGCTGACCCTGTTCCTCAACATGGGCGCCCAGCTCGGCTTCTGGACGATCCTGATCGCCCACATCATGTTCTGCCTCAGCTTCGTCGTGACGGCCGTCAAGGCCCGTGTCATGTCGATGGACCCGCGCCTGGAGCAGGCCGCCCAGGACCTCTACGCCGGCCCGGCGCAGACGTTCCTGCGCGTCACCCTGCCCATCGCGGCCCCCGGAATCGCCGCGGGCGCGCTGCTGGCCTTCGCGCTCTCCTTCGACGATTTCATCATCACCAATTTCAACGCGGGCTCGACCGTCACGTTCCCCATGTTCGTCTGGGGTTCGGCACAGCGCGGAACACCCGTTCAGATCAATGTCATCGGTACGGCCATGTTCCTCGTCGCCGTACTGTTCGTCCTGTCCGGAATGATCATCGGAAATCGCCGGAACAGGCAGAAGGCATAACGCTCGTCACCTTTGTAGGGAGTTGAAATCATGGCCCCAAGCGCCATGACCCGTGGTAATCAGTGGACGAAATCCCTTTCCGACGTCCAGCCGGTCTCCTACTGGCTGGACGACCCCGGCAAACCCCGCCCCGAGCCCGCCCTCACCGGCGCCGAGACCTGCGATCTGCTGGTCGTCGGCGGAGGCTACAGCGGACTGTGGACCGCGCTGATCGCCAAGGAGCGCGACCCCGGGCGGGATGTCGTCCTGGTGGAGGGCCGCGAGGTGGGCTGGGCCGCCTCGGGCCGCAACGGCGGCTTCTGCGCCGCCTCCCTCACCCACGGTCTGTCCAACGGGCTCACCCGCTGGCCGGACGAGATCGCGAAACTGGAGGAGCTGGGCGCCCGCAACCTCGACGAGATCGAGGCGGCCGTCGCCCGCTACTCCCTCGACTGCGACTTCGAGCGCAGCGGTGAGATCGACGTCGCCACCGAGCCGCATCAGGCGGCCGAACTGCGCGAGTGGCACCAGGAACTGGAACGCAGGGGCCTCGCCGAGGGCATCGAGTTCCTCGACACCGACGCGGTACGGGAACAGGTCGACTCCCCGACCTTCCTGGCCGGGCTGCACGACCGCCGCGGGGTCGCCATGCTCCATCCGGCGAAGCTGGCGTGGGGTCTGAAGCGGGCCTGCAAGTCCCTCGGAGTGCGGGTCTACGAACACACACCCGCCCTCGCGCTGAAGCCGTCCGGCGCCGGAATGGCCGTCCGCACGCCGTACGGCTCGGTCCGCGCCCGCCGGGTGGCCCTCGGCACCAACATCTTCCCCAACCTGGTCAAGCGCGTCCGCCCGTACACCGTCCCGGTCTACGACTACGCGCTGATGACCGAGCCGCTCACCGCCGACCAGCTGGCCTCCGTCGGCTGGAAGAACCGCCAGGGACTCGGCGACTCGGCCAACCAGTTCCACTATTTCCGGCTGTCGGCCGACAACCGGATCCTGTGGGGCGGCTACGACGCGATCTACCCGTACGGCGGCCGGCTGAACGCCGAGCACGACGACCGCCCCGAGACGTACGCCAAGCTCGCCGGGCACTTCTTCACCTGCTTCCCGCAACTGGAGGGCGTCCGCTTCTCGCACGCCTGGGGCGGCGCGATCGACACCTGCTCGCGGTTCTCGGCGTTCTTCGGCAGCGCCCACCAGGGCAAGGTCGCGTACGCGGCGGGCTACACGGGCCTCGGCGTGGGCGCCACCCGCTTCGGCGCCGACGTGATGCTCGACCTGCTGGCGGGGGAGCGCACCGAACGCACCGAGCTGGAGATGGTCCGCAGGAAGCCGCTGCCGTTCCCGCCCGAGCCCTTCGCCTGGACCGGTATCGCGCTCACCAAGTGGTCGCTGGCACGGGCGGACGCGCACGGCGGCCGGCGCAATCTGTGGCTGAGGTCGATGGACAGGCTGGGCCTCGGCTTCGACAGCTGAGGGCGCTCGCGTCCGGACGTGACCCGGCGGCGTACCTCGCTCGCCGGCCGCGTGTGCTGAATTTTTGTCAATTGGTTGCCGGAACCCGCGTAATGACCGGCCGGGACCTCCCTCTCCACTGTGACGCGACCGGCGTCGACACGAGAGGGAGGTTCCGTCATGACAGGGCCCAAGGCGGCGGTCGAGTGGCTGGCATCCGTGGCTCCGGATCCCGAGGCCTGCCGCTGGGAGTGGGAGCGCAATCCGCGGGGGATCGCGCTGCTGCCCGCGGGGAAGGCCTGGGACGTCCTGATCCTGCCGGGCGAGCTCGGCTATCCGACCCTGGACGTACTGACCCGGGTGATCGACCAGCCCGGGCCGGTGCTCGTCGACTTCGGCGACGCCCGGATGGGCTTCTTCGTGCCCGCGGGCACCGCGGCCCGGTGGCTCGGTACGGGGGTGCGCACGGCGGGCCACGGCACCTGGATCGTGGTGCCGTACCCGGGACGGTCGACCGGAGGGGTCCGCTGGCTGGTCCCGCCGGACGGCTCGGGCACGCTCACCGACCCGGCCCTGCTCGAACTGGCCATGCACGAGGCCGCGGCGGGCCTCGCCGGGAACGAGGACCGACGGCGCTGAGCGGCCGGGCCGGACGGCCGTCCGCGGTCCGGCCCGGCGCCCGCGGGAAGCCGGGTCCGGCGACCGTACGCGGTCCGGCCCGGCCGCTGCTCGAAGTCCCTTGCCTGCCGGAGGGCTTGACAAGCGAATTGGTCTGGACCAAGTTGGGCGCGCTCCATCCTCCAACTCCCCCATGCCCGGAGGCAGTCGTGGAACGCACCAGACACAACAGACCGTCCGCCCGCCACCGCCGGAGGCTTCTCGCCGGGTGCGCGGCCACCGTCCTGGCCGTACCCGGCCTGGTCGCGCTCTCGTCGGCGGCCCGCGCGGCCGACGCGGACCTCGCCCGCAACGGCGGCTTCGAGTCGGGCCTGAGCGGCTGGACCTGCACAGCCGCGACCACCGTCAACTCACCGGTACACAGCGGTGGTTCGGCGCTGATGGCGACCCCGGCCGGCAGCGACTACGCGCAGTGCTCGCAGACCGTGACGGTGAAACCCGACGCGCAGTACACCCTCTCCGGATACGTCCGCGGCGGATACGTCTACCTCGGCGCGACCGGCACCGGCACGACCGACGTCAGCACCTGGACCCCGTCCGCCACCGACTGGCAGCAACTGAGCACCACCTTCCGCACCGGCGCCGCCACCACCCAGGTCACGATCTACACGCACGGCTGGTACGGCACGGGCGCCTACTACGCCGACGACCTCTCGCTGACCGGCCCCGGCGTCGACGCCGGCCAGCCGCCTGCCGCGCCCACCGGTCTGACGGTCGGCACGGTCACCTCCTCGTCGGCCGCCCTGTCCTGGACGGCGGTGCCCGGCGCGACCGGCTACTCCGTGTACCGCGACGGAGCGAAGGTCCAGACGGCCACCGGCAACTCGACGACCGTGAGCGGTCTGTCCGCCTCCACCGCGTACTCCTTCCAGGTCGCGGCGACGAACGCGGCGGGCGAGTCGGCGAAGTCGGCCACGGTCACCGCGACCACCCCGGCGGGCTCCGGCGGGGGCGGCGGAGGTTCCTCCGACCTGCCCGCGCACGCGCTCGTCGGCTACCTCCACGCGAGCTTCGCCAACGGCGCCGGCTACACGCGCATGGCCGACGTACCCGACAGCTGGGACGTCATCGACCTGGCCTTCGGCGAACCGACCTCCGCCACCTCGGGCGACATCCGCTTCAACCGCTGCCCGGTCACCGAGTGCCCCACGGTGGAGAGCGACGCCGACTTCAAGGCCGCGATCAAGGCCAAGCAGGCGGCCGGCAAGAAGGTGCTGATCTCGATCGGCGGCCAGAACGGCCAGGTCCAGCTCACCACCACGGCCGCCCGCGACACCTTCGTCTCCTCGGTCTCGAAGATCATCGACACCTACGGCCTGGACGGCCTGGACATCGACTTCGAGGGCCACTCGCTCTCCCTGGACGCGAGCGACACGAACTTCAAGAGCCCGACCACGCCGGTGATCGTCAACCTCATCTCGGCCCTGAAGACCCTGAAGGCCAGGTACGGCTCGAAGTTCGTGCTGACCATGGCCCCGGAGACCTTCTTCGTCCAGCTCGGGTACCAGTACTACGGGACCGGGAAGTGGGGAGGCCAGGACCCGCGCGCCGGTGCCTACCTCCCGGTGATCTACGCCCTGCGCGACGACCTGACCCTCCTGCACGTCCAGGACTACAACTCCGGCTCGATCATGGGCCTCGACAACCAGTACCACTCCATGGGCGGCGCCGACTTCCACATCGCGATGACCGACATGCTCCTGACGGGCTTCCCGGTCGCGGGTGACGCGGGCAACGTCTTCCCGCCGCTGCGCCCCGACCAGATAGCCATCGGCATGCCCGCGACCACCAACGCCGGCAACGGCTACGTGGCCCCGGCCGAGGTCACCAAGACGCTCGACTGCCTCACCAAGAAGACCAACTGCGGCTCGTACGCGACCCACGGCACCTGGCCGGGCCTGCGCGGCCTGATGACGTGGTCGGTCAACTGGGACCGGTTCGGAGGCTGGGAGTTCTCGCACAACTTCGACGCGTACTTCGGCTGAGGAAGAGCCGCAGGGAGCAGAGCAGCACCGCGCACAGGCACCAACTGGCCACCACGTCCAGTGGCCAGTGGTAGCCGCGCCGGATCAGACCGAAGGCCACGCACGCGTTCAGGACCAGGCACACGGTCAGTACCGCGCGGCGGGCGACCGCGGCGCGCAGCAGGGGCAGGAGGAGCAGTGCCGAGGCGCCGTACGCGACGGCGGCGGTGGCGGTGTGCCCCGAGGGATAGAAGCCGGTGCCGGGTCCCATGACCGGGGGGCCCGGCCGGGCGACGAGTTCCTTCAGCGGGACGATCACCGCGGGGACGAGGGCCATCAGGACCGCGGCGGCGGCCGGGGGCAGCCACCACCGGTCCAGGCCGATGGCACGGCCCCGCCACGCGACGTACATCAGCGTGAGGGCGAGGAGGGGAACCGCCACCTGGACGCTGCCCAGGTCGGCGAGCGACTCGGAGAGCCGGTCGGGGTGGACGAGGGCTCCGCTGAGCCGCTCGTCCAGGCGCAGGAGCGGGCCGTCCGCCACGACCTGCCAGGTGACGATCAGGAAGCCGAGGGCGGGCAGGCCGAACAGGAAGGGCGTGCGGGGCATGGGGGACAGCCTGCCATCGTCCGACGCTGTCGCGGCACAGCCACCTGCAACGGCGCCGGAAGAAGGGGCCCGGCCGAGGAAGGAGGGTCGGCCGCCCCGGAACAGGGGGGGTGGTTCCGAGGCGGCCGACCGGACCGGAACGCCGCGCGCCCCGGGGGGTTTGGGGCGGGCGACCGTCCGATCGGTGAGGAGCACCGGAGCCGGGGCTCCGGGTGTGTGCGCGAGGGCACGGCCAGGGCGAAGCTGGGGGAGCCTCGACCGGGTGCCACCCACAGTCCCCTGTGGGCGGGATGGATCGCTGATCTGGTTAGAACCTACGGCAGGGGGTCCGGCTCCGACAGACGGAATCGCGTCCCGTCATGCACCTCGCACACCTTCTTCACACGCCCGACGCGGAACGCCGAGGCACCGGAGCCCGAGCGGAACCCGCCCGTGGGCGGTTTCCCGGATTCCGGTGCCTCGGCGTCTCGGGCGTCAGATGCGCGAGAAGGCCTGCTCGATGATGTCGAGGCCCTCGTTGAGGAGGTCCTCGCCGATGACCAGCGGCGGCAGGAAGCGGAGGACGTTGCCGTAGGTGCCACAGGTCAGGACCAGCAGGCCCTCCTGGTGGCAGGCCTTGGCCAGCGCGCCGGCCGCCTCCGCGTTCGGCTCCTTGGTGGCGGGGTCCTTGACCAGCTCGATCGCGATCATGGCGCCACGCCCGCGGACCTCGCCGATGATGTCGAACTTCTCGGCCATGGCGCCGAGGCGGGTCTTCATGACCGACTCGATGTGCTTCGCCTTGGCGTTGAGGTCGAGCTCCTTCATCGTCTCGATGGCGCCGAGCGCACCGGCGCAGGCCACCGGGTTGCCGCCGTAGGTGCCGCCGAGGCCGCCCGAGTGCGCGGCGTCCATGATCTCGGCGCGGCCGGTCACGGCGGCGAGCGGCAGACCGCCCGCGATGCCCTTGGCGGTCGTGATCAGGTCCGGGACGATGCCCTCGTCCTCGCAGGCGAACCACTGACCGGTGCGGCAGAAGCCGGACTGGATCTCGTCCGCGACGAAGACGATGCCGTTCTCCTTGGCGAACTGGCTGATGGCGGGCAGGAAGCCCTTCGCGGGCTCGATGAAGCCGCCCTCGCCGAGCACCGGCTCGATGATGATCGCGGCGACGTTGTCCGCGCCGATCTGCTTGTTGATCATGTCGATGGCCTGCGCGGACGCCTCGGCGCCGGCGTTCTCCGGGCCGGTCAGCCAGCGGTAGCCGTAGGCCACCGGCACGCGGTAGACCTCGGGCGCGAACGGACCGAAGCCGTTCTTGTACGGCATGTTCTTGGCGGTCAGCGCCATCGTGAGGTTCGTACGGCCGTGGTAGCCGTGGTCGAAGACGACGACGGCCTGGCGCTTGGTGTAGGCGCGGGCGATCTTGACGGCGTTCTCGACGGCCTCGGCACCCGAGTTGAACAGGGCGGACTTCTTGGCGTGGTCGCCCGGGGTCAGCTCGGCGAGCGCCTCGGCGACGGCGACGTACCCCTCGTACGGCGTGACCATGAAGCAGGTGTGGGTGAAGTCCTGGAGCTGCGCGGAGGCCCGGCGCACGACGGCCTCGGCGCTCGCGCCGACCGACGTCACGGCGATGCCGGAGCCGAAGTCGATGAGGCGGTTGCCGTCGACGTCCTCGATGATCCCGCCGCCCGCGCGCGTGGTGAAGACAGGGAGCACCGACCCCACACCGGCCGCGACCGTGGCCAGGCGTCGGGCCTGCAGTTCCTGCGACTTCGGGCCGGGAATGGCGGTGACGACGCGGCGCTCCTGCGGAAGTGCGGTCATGAGGGGCTCCCTGATGATCTTGCGTACCGGACCCTCCCCGGCGACGGGGGGTGGTCCGGGCGGGGGTGTTTTCGGACGCTTGCCTTCTTTCTTCGCAGGCTAGAGCCGAGGAGGGGAGGTCGGCATGCGCCATGTGGGCGTTGTCGGAGGAATCCGTTGTCCGTGATGGACATAGCGATGGACGCGGGGTGGACACGGCGGTGGAAGGGGAGGAGCGGTGGCGCGGCGCTCCGGTCCCTGGGCGGACCGGCCGTGTAAACGGTGAACTCGCCCCGCGGGACCACTAGATTGGGCTGAGAGTGACAAGCGGACTGGCTGGTCAGGGGGCGCACACGATGGACTTCGACGGTACGCGCGACGCACGTGGCACTCATGCCGATCCCGTGCCTCGTCCGGCCGCACCCCCGGGGGTTCCCGGCGGTGCCCCGCCCCCGCCCCGGCCCTCGGGACCGCCGACCGTGCCGGGACAGCACCCCGCGCCCCGGCCGGCCGTACGCGACTGGCTCGACGCGCCCCGCCCCGACGCCGCCCTGGGAATCTGGCGGTACGGCTATGTCGCCCCACGGCCGCCGAAGGAGCGCAGACGGCTCTCCGGCGTGACGATCGTCGGACTGGTGATCCCCCTGCTCATCGGACTGATCGTCTGGTCGCTGTGGCGCCGCGGGGCCGTTCCCTACCAACTGGTCGTGCTGAAGCTGTTCACCCCGGACGACTGGTGGTGGGGCGGGACGACGGCGCCGAAGTCCTGGCAGGGCGTGGACGCCCGGGTCGTCTACGACGGCCTCTTCTTCGGCGTGCTGATCTACGGCATGGGACGTCTCGGGAGCTGGCGCGAGGTCGCCCAGCACTTCGTGGTCCGGCGCGCGCAGCCCGGCCGGGCGGTGATCGCCGCCCTGGCGGCCCTGCTGACCCTGACGTTCGTCTGGCCGGACGCCTTCCCGGGCGTGGGATGGGACCCCCTGCCGATCGTCGATCCGGTGTTCTCCCTGGTGGCCCTGCTCGCCGGCGGCCACGAGATCTTTCAGTCCCTGACGGTCAGTTACGGCATCTACACCGTGATCACCGTGCTGGTCCTGCTGCCCTTCGCCCAGCTCGGCGGCTGGTGGCCGCTCGCCCGGGACCGGTTCCGCTCCCGGCGGGCCCCGGCGGGAGCCGCGGCGCCCCCGGCCGAGCCCCGGGACCCGTCCGCCCCGTTGTCCGAATGGCCCGAACTGCGGGCGACCGGACAGCTCAAGGCGGCGGAACTGCTGTCCTCCGAGATGCTCACCGGGCGGATGAACGACGTGGACTGCGCGCGGATTCTGCGGGCCTGGACCACGGCGAAGCGGGACGGACGGCTCGCCGTCTTCAGCGACACCGTGCTGCGGCGGGGCGCCGCGGCCTGGGCCCATCCGTCCGGAGCCCGCGACCTGCCCGCCCGCGCCGCCTCGCACGACCTGCTCGCCTCCCAGGTACGCCTCGGCCGGTGGGTCTCCCGGGAACGCACCCCGCTCGCCTACTCCGGCGCGGGTGCCGCACTCGACCCGGCGACGCTCGGCACCTCGCTCCTCGCGGTCGGACCGGCGGGTTCCGGGAAGACCCGCCACCTCGTCCGGCCGGTCGTCGAATCGCTCGGGCTCCAGGCCCTGACCGCACGGTGTGCCGTGGTCGTGGTGGCCGCCGCCGGAGCACCGGTGGGTCCGGACACGTCGTACGACGTCGTCGTGAAGCTCGGCGATCCCGCGTCGATCCACGATCTGGACCTGTACGCCGACTGCGAGGACCCCGACGAGGCGGCGGCCTTTCTCGCCGAGGGACTGGTCGGGAGCGTCGACGGCGTCGACGTCCGGCGCGCCGCCACGGCCCTCGCCCAGTTGCTCGGTCCCTACCGGGCCGTGCACGACCGCTTCCCCACGATTCCCGTACTGCGCGAACTCCTGGAAGGCGTGCCCGCGGCACTGGAGCCCCTGCGGGACGGCCTGTCGGCCGGGGGCCACCCCGCGATGCTCCGTGAACTGGAGGCTCGGCTGCGGCAGAAGGGCGGCTCGAACGACCCCGGCCCGGTTCTCGCCGACCGCCTGGCACTGCTGGACCGGCCCGTCTTCGCGGACTTCTTCGGCTCGGGCGGGAGCGCCCGGCCCTTCTCCCTCCAGGCGGTGGCCCATCATCCGCTGCGCGTCCGGATCGATCTCCCGGAACGCGGCTACGAAGAGGCGTCCCAGCTCATCACGCGGCTGCTGCTCGCCCAGTTCGCCGCGGTCGTCCGCGGCAGTGCCTCGGGCGGTGAGCGCGGGCACTTCGCCTGCCTGGTCCTCGACGACGCGACCGGAGCCCTGACCGCCGAGACCGTGCGGCGCATCCAGGGCTTCCGGGCGCAGAACGCGGGCGTGGTCCTCGCCCTGCGGACCATCGGGGACATCCCCGAGGCCCTGCACGGGCCGCTGTACGGGGCGGTCGGCTGCCGCATGGCCTTCTCCGGCGTCACGACGTGGGACGGCGGGCGCTTCGCCGAGTCCTGGGGCACCGAGTGGGTGGAAGCCCGTGACGTGGCCAAGCACACCGTCTTCGCCGACCAGCCCATGACCCGGGCCATCCACGCGCTGCGCAAGCTGGTGACCGGCAAGGCGGTGACCACGGACGCCGTCACCGTGCGCCAGGTCGAGCGCGAGCACTGGTCCGCGTCCGAACTGGCCCACGCGGTGCCGCCGGGACACGCGGTGCTGTCGCTGACCAGCGTGCGGGGCGAACATGCCCCGCCCCTGCTGGTGGACCTGCGGAGCTGACCGTCCCGCCCGGCCGCCGAACCGTACGGCCGGGCAGGACACCAGGTCCGGGGTCCCGCGGCGGGCCCGCCGCGGGACCGCCCAGCGGGACGTACGCGGGCCGGTGTGCGCCTCGCGGGACGTATGGAGCGGTGCGTATCGATATGCGGACCCGCTGACCAGGTGGTATGGATATGAACGCACGCGGCGACCGTACGGTGAGGCAGAATCGACACAGGCCGTTCATACGCGGCGGCCAAAAGATCACAGAGATCACACCGACCTGAAGGCCTCATGCCCCCCACGCTCGCCTCGCTCGTCCACCACTCCGCGCTCAAGCTCACGGTGCGCGCGGGTGAGGACCGCCTGGACGTGCCGGTCCGCTGGGCGCACGTCAGCGAGCTCGCCGACCCCGTGCCGTACATGGAGGGCGGGGAACTGCTGCTGATCACCGCGCTCAAACTGGACGCGGACGATCCCGAGGTCATGCGGCGCTACGTGAAGCGGCTGGCCGGCGCCGGCGTCGTCGGGATCGGCTTCGCCGTCGGCGTCAACTACGACGAGATCCCGAAAGCGCTCGTCGACGCGGCCGACGAGGAGGGGTTGCCGCTCCTCGAAGTACCCCGGCGCACCCCCTTCCTCGCCATCAGCAAGGCCGTGTCCGCCGCCATCGCCGCCGATCAGTACCGGGCGGTCACCGCCGGATTCGCCGCGCAGCGCGAACTCACCAAACAGGCGCTGAACGACGGACCGGAGGGCCTGCTCGGCGCGCTCGCCGGACAGGTCGACGGCTGGGCCGCGCTCTACGACGCGTCCGGCGCCGTCGTCGCCACCGCGCCGGACTGGGCGGGGCGCCGCGCCGCGCGGCTGACCCCGGACGTGGAACGGCTGCGCGAGCGGCCCGCCCCCGCGAGCTCGGTCGTCGGCGGGGAGGACCGCGTCGAACTGCACTCCCTCGGAACGGGCCGCAGGCCGCGCGCCGCGCTCGCCGTCGGGACCGCCGGAGCCCTCGGCACCGCCGAGCGTTACGCCGTGCACTCGGCGATCGCCCTGCTCACGCTCACCACCGAACGGTCGCGGTCCCTGCACGCCGCCGAGCAGCGGATCGGCGCGGCGGTGCTGGGGATGCTGCTCGCCGGGGAGTCCGACCACGCGCGGGCCGTCGCCGGTGACCTGTACGGCGAACTCCTCGACGCGCCCTTCCGGCTGATCATCGCCGAGTCGGTGTCCGCGTCGGCCGGGCGGGTGCACGCCGACGGGCACGCGCGCGTGGGCGCCGCCGCGCCCGCGAAGACCGCCGTCGCCGTTCCCGACGCCAACGGCGATCCGCTCGGCGGCCTCGCCGAGGTGGTCGAATCCGCCGCCGCCCGTTCGGGGGAGTCGGTGCTCGTTGTGCCCGACGGGGAGCGGCTGGTCGTCCTCGCCGTGGACGGCGGCGCCGCGGTCGCGGCCTGCGGGGACTACGCCGTGGTGCTGGAGTCGGCCCGGTCCGTCCCGCGCGAGCAGCCCGCGGGGGCCGCCGGGGACGAGGACGAGCTGGTCGTCGGGCTCTCGGCCCCCGCCGGCCCGATCGCCGCCCGCGCCGCCTACAAGCAGGCCGAACAGGCCCTGTCCGTCGCCCGGCGGCGGGGCCGGTTCCTGGTCGAGCACGAGGAACTGGCCGCCGGATCCGTGCTGCCGCTGCTCGCGGACGACGCGGTACGGGCCTTCGCGGACGGGCTCCTGCGGGCTCTCCGCGAGCACGACGCCACCGGGCGCGGGGACCTGGTCGCCTCGCTGCGGGCGTGGCTGTCCCGGCACGGACAGTGGGACGCGGCGGCCGCCGACCTCGGCGTCCACCGGCACACGCTGCGCTACCGGATGCGCAGGGTCGAGGAGATCCTCGGCCGGTCGCTGGACGATCCCGACGTCCGGATGGAACTGTGGCTGGCTCTGAAGACCACCGCCGCGACGGGGGAGTGATCCCCCGCCCTCGCCGCGGCGGAGGCACCTCGTTCCTGTGACCGCCCGGGACGAGAGCGACCCCCGGTCACCCTCGACGATCAGGCCAAACCGGCGCACCGCGCCCGCCGACTGCTACGCGTCGGACAAACCGCCGGTGGTGTTCGCGGCCCTACCGTGGACGGGAAAGCGCAGGACCACAGCTCCACCCCCAACAAGCACCCCCACTATGGAAGGGCCGGGACTCGCACATGCCCCAGGAAGAAACTGTGGGGGCCACCCACGCCTTCTGGCTCGCCGGCCGCCAGGCCACCGGTGAGACCACGTTCGACGTCACCTCGCCGTGGGACGGCCGGGTCGTCGGTCGGGTCAGTGTTCCCACCGAGGCCCAGGTCGAGGAGGCCGTGGCCGCCGCGTACGCCGTACGCGACGAGTTCGCCGCGACCCCGGCCCACGTGCGCGCCGCCGCCCTCGACCACGTCTCGCGCCGGCTGGCCGAGCGCACCGAGGAGATCGCCCAGCTCATCTCCGCCGAGAACGGCAAGCCGATCAAGTGGGCCCGCGGCGAGGTCGGCCGCGCGGTGTCCGTGTTCCGGTTCGCGGCGGAGGAGGCCCGCCGCTTCAACGGCGGCGAGGCGCAGCGCCTCGACACCGACCAGGGCGGTCAGGGCCGGCTCGCCCTCACGCGTCGCTTCCCCAAGGGTGTCGTCCTCGGTATCGCGCCCTTCAACTTCCCGCTGAACCTGTGCGCCCACAAGGTCGCCCCGGCCATCGCCGCCGGAGCCCCGATCATCCTGAAGCCGGCGCCTGCGACCCCGCTGTCCGGCCTGATCATCGGCGACCTGCTGGCCGAGACCGACCTGCCGACCGGTTCCTGGAGCATCCTGCCGGTCGCCAACGACAAGATGCCCGCCCTGGTCCAGGACGAGCGCCTCCCGGTCATCTCCTTCACCGGGTCCGAGACGGTCGGTTACGCGATCATGGACTCGGTGCCGCGCAAGCACTGCACCCTGGAGCTGGGCGGCAACGGCGCGGCCGTCGTCCTCGCCGACTTCGCGAGCGACGCCGACCTGGACTGGGCCGCGACCCGTATCGCGACCTTCTCCAACTACCAGGGCGGCCAGTCCTGCATCTCGGTCCAGCGGGTGATCGCGGACGCGGCGGTGTACGACCGGCTGCTGCCGCGCATCGTCGCCGCCGTCGAGGCCCAGGTCACCGGCGACCCGTCCGACGCCACGACGGATGTCGGCCCGCTGGTCAGCGAGGCCGCCGCCGAGCGCGTCGAGTCGTGGGTGGACGAGGCCGTCGCGGCCGGTGCCTCCCTGCTCACCGGCGGCAAGCGGGACGGCGCCTCGTACGCGCCGACCGTCCTCGCCGACGTGCCGGCCGATGTCACGATCTCCTGCGAGGAGGTCTTCGGGCCGGTCCTCACCGTGCAGCGGGTGGAGGGCGAGGCCGCCGCCTTCGCCGCCGCCAACAGCTCCAAGTACGGCCTCCAGGCAGGTGTGTTCACGCACGACCTGCAGACCGCGTTCCGCGCGCACCGCGAGCTGGAGGTGGGCGGTGTCGTGATCGGCGACGTGCCCTCCTACCGCGCCGACCAGATGCCGTACGGCGGTGCCAAGCAGTCCGGCGTGGGCCGCGAGGGCGTCAAGTTCGCGATGGACGACTACACCTACGAGCGCGTGCTGGTCCTGACGGGCCTCGCTCTCTGACGAAGCCCCACCGAAGCCGACGGCCGGAGCCCACTGTGCGGGGGCTCCGGCCGTCGGCGTATCCAGCGTCCTGACGTGCAATAACGCTCGAATCTTGGCTGGTTTCCGTGCGGCCTTGGGAACACGTTGGGAACACGCGACGCTACTCTCCGTCCATGGCGAGCGTCGTAGGGCGTAAGAACAAGGCCGGGGACGTCACCAGTATCCAGGTGAAGTGGAGAGAAGGCGGGGCGAGGTCTGGCGACTGGCAGACCGAGCGGTTTGAGGACGCGGAGTCGGCCCAGGTCTTCAAGCCCGCTGGCCATGGGGCTGGATCCGCAGCGCCGGCAGTACTCATCCAGGCCGCGGTAGATCGTAAGACGCTCAATCACGATTCAAGCCGTGAGTTGCTTGGGCGCCAAGTGAGGTAGGCCTTGTGCCGGGGCTTGAGGGACTGTCATCTTGTGTCGCGTCCGTCAGGGACGCGCGAGTTGACGCAAGCACGGAACGCGGGGTCAGGCCCAGTCGACTGCTGCCCCAAAGCGTCGCAGGTCCCAGGAGGAAGACAAGGGCTGAGGGTATTGCTGCGGTAAGAGGGATCCCGAGAGCGCTTGCGCTGCCAAGGCCGAGAGCTGCGAAGGCGCTGCCGCCCACGATGATCCAGGAGTCGCGCCTGTCTGTGTCGTCGACGACTTCCGGGGTCGAGATGTCTGCGCCTTCCACGTCCAAGAGTTGCAACCAGCGTTGCTGAGTCAACCGCTCAAGCAGGGTGCCGATTGTTGCCACTGCCGCAGGTACTTGAGTGACTCCCCTGGAAAGGAGTTCGCCGGACTGGCGCATCAACTCGGCGCGTACGGCGGAGGTGTGTCTTTCAACGTCGACCCGCCTACTCGGCGTTGAGAAATGTGGACTAGCGGAGGCAAAGTCGGCTATCTCTTTGGCGAGCTTGGCGAACAGGTCTTCAATCTCCAGGATATTCGCCGCGTTCCGCGGGAGTTCGGAGAGCTGTCGCAATATCGAGAAGCATATGATGATGGCGGCGTTGTCGGAATTTTCGCGGCGCCACATATGGCAATAATTCATCTGGATAAACATCAGGGCGGACGCCGCGAGCGCGATGCCCCAAAGAAGACCGCACGTGCGCAGTTGCTCGGGAGTCGACGGCCAATCGGGGGTTTTCTTGTATGCGGCATATGCGAGAATCGCGGGCATCGGAATAACGGCGACCACGGAAATGGCCGCTTCCGTCCGCGAGAGCTGCTTTAGGCTGATCGCGGACCGGATATATTGGCCACGCAGGGAAGGCGATGAGGCTAGCGGGTGCCCGTACAGTCGGCATGCCGCGACGGACCGTCGAGCTTCAGCGGCGGCAATTTCTGTGAAGTGTGCACTCTTAGGTCGCCCGATCGATTCCCGATCCTTTCGCCATGGTGAATTACCTCCGAATTCTCTAAGCGCTAGGGTCGCCCCCAATCCGAGCGTCGCAGGAATGGAGACCATGACGAAGGTGGCGAGGAAAATGGCTTTGGGCCAGTGCACATTCGGCTCCCGTAACGCTTGTGCCGCTTCAATCAGGCCGTACGGGCCCTTGTCTCGTCAATGAGAGGATCCTGTTCATATCACCGGAACGGATGCCAGTCGAGGAGTTCGGCTGGATAGGCCGTCAGACCTGCTGTCGGTCTGGCAGGCGCGGTCAGAGATGCGTCGATTCGTGGCGACTACGGCGCCCTTCGCCCAGGGCACAGACAGATCATTAGACTCCTTGACGTCCATGGACCCGTGCCGCGGCTACCGTCGCGGACAGAGCTGCAGAGGGCTGGCCCCAGCAGGCGGCGGACCCCGCCGACCGCGCCCGCATCGAGTGGGACAAGTACGGTCTCGCCCTGCTCCGGGGCGGTCGCACCTTCGAGGCCGTACGGATCTCGGGTGTCTTGGTCTTCGCTGCCGCAGGCACCGAGGAACTGCCTGCGGTCGAGGAGTATCTCGCGGAGGCCATCCGAGGCCCGGTGTTCATGGATCTCAACCCGCACCGCTACCACGCCCTCATCCCGCCGCGAGCAGACATCCGCCCTGAACGGGCCGGAGGCCGACGAGACCGCCACGTCGCTCACCTCGACGAGACAACCTGTGTGGGCGTCCCGCATCCCTCCGTCAGGGCTCCCGCCGAGGCGACCTCGTCGCACTGGTGCGTGCCACTCGACCCGGCCGGTGACCTCTGCGCCCCGGACGCGTTGGACCTGATGATCCGTGCCGCCCGGCGGCTGCTCGAACGCCGGGCGGAGGCCGCCCGGTGAGCAGCATGGACGAGCGGCCCATCCACGTCGGCATGATCCGCGACGCCGGCGCCCAGGGCCTGGACGGCGGGACCCGCCCGAGAGGAGGCGCCGAGCTGGACCTGTTGGCGCTTCAGCTCGAAGGACACGCGGGCCTCTTGCTGTGCGAGGTCGAGGAGCGAGCGGTGTCGCCGCTGGAGGGGTCGACACGAGACGTTGCCGACCTCGTCCTCGGCCGTGCGCGCCAGACGCTGGAGGCGGCTCCCGGCGAGTGCCGTCGGCCTTCGAACCTCGGACGGTGGACTGAAGCGGCCCGCGTGGACACATCGGTCCAAGGCCCTTTCCGTCCATCCGTGAACTCTCCTCACGGCCTGAGCTGCGACGAACCTATGGATCACCGAGCCGAGCGCCACCGCGGGACGCGACGGCGAGCCGGACACCGCATCTCATCCCGGAAGGAACGGAAACACCCATGCTTCGTACCCGAATCGCCAAAGTCGCCGCGGTCTCCTCCCTCGTCGTCGCCGCGGCTCTCGCCTCCCCGGTAGTCACGCTCCGGTCAGCGGCGGACGCGGTTCCGGCCTACTCCGTTCTCGCCGGTGACGCCGGCTGGCAGATCGCCCCGGCGGACGCCGGCCGGCTCCGTCACGGAGACGGTGTACCCACCCGCGAGGTGCGCGAGGAGTTCCTGACCTTCGCCCCGGGCGGTCCGCAGACCGCGGAGAACATGGCCGCCTCACGGCCGCTCAACCAGGATCTGCTCGGCCGCGGGGTGCGTATGCGCACGATCTACCTCGACAGCGTCCGCTCCAGCCGGCCCACCGTCGAACACGCCACCTGGCTGGCCCGGCTGGGCGGCCGGATCCGCACGATTCCGTCCCTGCCGACCCGGATGATCCTCATGGACCGGCGGACCGCCATGATCTCGGTCAGCAGCGACGACACCGCCGCGGGCGCCGTCCTGCTGACCGGCCAGGGCACGCTCACCGCGCTGTACGCGCTCTTCGAGACCACCTGGGAGGCCGCCCGGCCGCTCGGCGAGGTCGTCCCCACCGACCCGAACGGGCTCACCGGTCAGCAGGCGACCGCCCTCCGTCTCCTGGCCGAGGGTCATACCGACGAGGCGATCGCCAAACGGCTCGGGGTGTCGCACCGCACGGCCCGGCGGATCGCCTCCGAGCTGATGGACCGCCTCGGCGCACGCAGCCGTTTCGAGGCCGGTGCACGCGCCGTTCAGCAGGGCTGGCTGCCGGCCCGCTCCTGAACCGACCCGGACAGAAAAAAGGACCCTTGTCCCGGACAGTGCGGGACAAGGGTCTTCGTGGAGCGCCGGGCAGGCCTTGCACCTGCATTTCCCCGCAGGAAGCGGGGCGTCTTTCCTTGGACCACCGACGCGTCGCGAACCGGCGTGACGTCTGCCGATCTGCTGAAGATCATGTTAGCGCATGGCTCGGGAGGGGGAAACGCCCTGCCCGGGGCGTGATTGCCCGGAGCCCGGAGAGCCCGGTGCCCGGAGCGGGTGTGCGGCCGCCTTCCCGGGAGCGCTCGCGGATGCCCACAGGCTCCGGCCGCCGGCGTTCCGTCGAGCGTGACCGAAAACGACATCTTCAGTGACAATCGTTTTCAGCTAATGTCGCCGGAGAAGGGGCCCGGCACCGATGCCTTCCGGTGCCGGACCCCTGTGCCGGCTCCTCCGGACCCTCAACCGGAGAAGCCGACGTGCGCGAGCCTCACGGGCCCGCGCAGTCGGAGGCGGACATCGTGCGATCCGCCGGCGGCGAACGCGGCGGCGATGGTGCGGTAGTCGTAGGGCCCCCGCGTTCCGCTCACCGTGACCTCGGCGACCGGGGCGCCGGCCCGCGGCTGTCCGGCGACCGGCAGGCCGCCGTCCAGGAAGACCTCCACAACCCCCTCGCCCGCCGCCTCCACGGTGACCTCGGTGACCCCCTCGCCGAAATCGCAGTCCCGGTACAGGAGTTCACCGGTGCCGCCGTCCGCCGGGGTCACCGCGTCGCCCGCCGCCTTCGTACGGTCGACGATGGCGGTGTCGAGCTGCTCGTCGAAGTCGGCCGCGTCCAGGCCACGTTCGCGGACGGGACGGGGAGCCGCCGGTTCGCCGTCGAGTTCGACGGTCGCGCCGAGCCGGATGTCCTCGCTGGACGCGCCGACCAGCAGCTCGTACGCGCCCGGCTCCAGACGCCGGCGACCGTGCGCGACGTCCCAGAACTCCAGCGCGGAGAGCGGGAGTTCGAAGGAGACGGTGGCCGACGCGCCCGGGGCGAGCCGGATCCTGCGGTGTGCCGCCAGTTCGCGCCGAGGGCGGGCTACGGACGGGGCGACCGCGCGCGTGTAGAGCTGGACCACCTCGTCGGCGGGCACGGCCGCGGTGTTGGTGACGGTGCAGGAGACGGTCAACGCGGCCGCCTCCCGCCCGACCCGCAGGTCCGTGTAGCCGAACGAGGCGTAGGACAGGCCGTGTCCGAAGGGGAACAGCGGAGTCCCCTCGAAGTAGAGATAGGTCTGCCGGCCACCGATCACGTCGTAGTCGAGCAGGCCGGGCAGATCCTCGTCCCCGGCGTACCAGGTCTGCGGGAGGCGGCCCGCGGGGGAGACGTCCCCGGCGAGCACGCGGGCCAGCGCGGTGCCCGCGGCCTGGCCGCCGTGCGCGGTCCACAGCAGGGCGGGCAGATCGGCGTGGTCGACCGCGTACGGGTAGGCGGAGACGAGGGCCAGCGCCGTGTCCGGATTCGCCGCGCGGGCGGCGCGCAGCAGCCGCTCCTGATGGGCGGGCAGCCGAAGGGTCGTACGGTCCTCGGTCTCGCGGCCGTTGATGTGCGGGTCGTTGCCCGCGACGACGAGGACCACGTCGGCTCCGGCGGCGGCGCGGGCCACCGCGTCCTCGCCGCGTTCGCCGAACTCCAGCTCGAAGATCCCGGCGTTCCCGGCGTCCTCGTCGGCAACCTTCACGCCCTCGGCGGCGACACAGACGTACCTGCCCGTCCCCAGGTGCTTCAGGAGGTGACCGTTCCGATGGGCTGCGGAGGCTTCCAGCCGGAAGGTCTCCTGGACGACCCAGCCGCCAGGCCGGTCGGCGGAGGCGCGGACGAAGCCGTCGTCGGCGACCGAGAGGTACCGGCCGTCGGGGGCCCGCAGGGTGAGGACGCCCTCGCCCCAGTCGACCAGCGCCAGTTCGGTGCCGACGGCGTCGGCGGTCAGCGGGGGCAGATCCGTGCGGCCCGCGAGCAGCGCCGGGTCGAGGGCGCCCTCGGCGCCGCGCACCTCCTCCGAGGCCTCCTCGGCGGCGGGCACCATGAGGTACGCGCCGGACGAGGTCCTGAGGCGTACGCGGTCCACACCCTCGGCGAAGTCCACGTGCTCGGCGCCGAAGCGCTCGTACAGGCCCTCCAGCGGGGTCGAGCGGTGGATGAGGGTGCCGCTGTACCAGTCGAGCTTGCACTCGTCGGCGAGCAGGCCGACGACGGCGACCCGGACACCGGGGCGCAGCGGCAGCAGACCGTCGTTCTTGAGCAGCACGATCGCCTGCTCCGCGGCCTCCCGGGCGAGCGCGCGGTGGGCGGGCGTGTCGAAGTCCACGGTGCCGGCGTACGGGTCGAGGTCCGGGTCGAACTCGCCCAGCCGGAAGCGCACGGCGAGCTGGCGACGGACCGCGGTGTCGATGTCGGCTTCGGTCAGCAGGCCCCGTTCCAGGGCGCCCCGGACGCGTCCGGTGATCAGCGAGCCGTCCGTGCCGTGGTCGGTGAAGCTGTCGACGCCGGCGAGGAGCGCGGCGGCGGTGGCCTCCTCGTGGGTGCCGAAGTAGTGCTCGGAGTCGACCAGGTTGGAGGGCGCCCCGGCGTCCGAGCAGACCAGCAGCTCCTGGTCGGTCCAGGCCCGCAGGTGCTCGCGCAGATACGGCGAGACGTGGTTGGGGCGGCCGTTGACCAGGTTGTACGCGGGCATCACGCCGGCGACGGAGCCGGCCAGGACTGTCTCGCGGAAGGCGCGCAGGTCGTACTCGTGCAGCACGCGCGGGCGGACGGAGGACGACGAGGTGTCCCTGTCCGTCTCGTTGTTGTGCGCGAGCCAGTGCTTGAGGACCGGCGCCGTGCGCCAGTAGGCGGGGTGGTCGCCGCGCAGCCCGCGGGTGTACGCCGTGGCGATGGCGGAGGTGAGCGCCGGGTCCTCCGAGTAGCCCTCCTCGTTGCGGCCCCACAGCGGGTGGCGCAGCAGATTCACCGTGGGGGACCAGACGTTGAGGCCCACGCGGTCGTCGCGGGCCCGCATCGCGCGGGCCTCCGACGAGACGGCCTCCCCGATCCGGCGCACGAGATCCTCGTTCCAGGTCGCGCCGAGTCCGACGGCCTGGGGGAACACCGTCGCCGGCCCCATCCAGGCGACCCCGTGCAGAGCCTCCTGGCCGGTGCGGAAGGACCGCACCCCGAGTCGCTCGACGGCGGGCGCGAACTGGTGCAGGAGCGCGATCCGTTCGTCGAGGGTGAGCCGCGCCAGCAGGTCGTCGATGCGCTTCGCGAACGGCAGGCTCGCGTCACGGAAGGGCGGCATGGGTGGCGTCTCTGCGGTCACGTGGTGATCCCTCGGTGGTGGAGCGACGACGTACTTTCGAAGCGCTTCGATGCTCGATCGACCGAGGGGTGGGTGTCAAGACACCGGGCGCAGCAACTCCGTTTCCCGGCGGTGATATCAAGTCACTTACGGAGTCGCCCTGTTGCGGGACACCGCGGAGGAATCTTGGGATCGACCCTTGTGCACCCCCAGGCGTTCACTTAACCTCGCAGCAACATCGAAGCGCTTCGATTGACGGGCTTCCCTCCCCTGAGGGCACAGTCCCCCGAGGACCGCTTCAGCTCAGGCAGATCCACTCAAGACACCGCAGCCGACGGCTCCACCGCCGGGTGTCCTGCTGTGCGCCATGAAGGGTTGACGCAATGACGCCGAACTCCGCCACCTCCGCCCCCAGCCGGAGAAGCTTCCTCGCCTCCACTGCGGTCGCAGCGGCCGCCGTGGCCGGCGGAATGCCCCTGCTCGCCGCCTGCGGCGGCGGACAGGACGGCAACAAGGACGGCACCACCTCGGGGAAGGACGCCCAGAAGATCCTTCCGACGTTCGTGGCGTCGAGTGTCGTCACGCCCGACATCCCGTCGAAGAACGGATCGGCGGCGGGATTCACCCAGCCGATCGACCTGAGCTCGCTGAAGACGGCCGTCCCGAAGAAGCTCGGCGGCGGCAGCGACCTGAAGATCATGTCGCCGTTCTGGGGCACCCCGCCGGCCGGCGACAACGCGTACTACACGGCCATGAACGAGGCCATCGGCATCAAGGCGACCTGGCAGAACCAGGACGGCAACACCTACGACGAGAAACTGGGCGCGATCCTCGCCTCCAGCGACATCCCGGACGTGGTGGTCGTCCCTGGCTGGAACCTGAACGGCAAGATACCGACCGCCATCGACGCCAAGTTCGCCGACCTCGGCCCGTACCTGTCCGGCGACAAGGTCAAGGACTACCCGAACCTCGCGGCCGTACCGACCGACGCCTGGCAGCGCTCCATCTTCGGCGGCCTGCTGCGCGCGATCCCGATGCCGGCCTCGTACGTCACGAACATCGCGCCCTTCCACCGCAAGGACATCTTCGCGAAGAAGGGCTGGACCCTGCCCAAGTCGCCCGACGAGTTCCTGTCCTGGGCGAAGGAGGCCACCGACGCCAAGGCGAAGGTGTGGGCCTGCGACGACCTCAAGTGGACCGCCTTCAACATCTACGGCGTCCTCAACGGCAGCGACAAGGCGCTGTGGTGGGACCTGCGGGACGGCAAGCTGGTCAACCGGATCGAGACCGCCGAGTACCTCGAAGCGCTGGAGTGGACGCGCAAGCTGTACGCGGCGGGCGTCGTCCACCCCGACGCCAAGGCCGTCAAGGGCGACGCGTCCAACCGCTTCACCGCGGGCCAGTCCCTCGTCTTCAACGGCGACCTGTCCTACTGGTACGGCCTGACGGCCGAACAGCGCACCCAGAAGACGGACTTCGAGATGGGCGCGTTCGACATCTTCGGTCCCTCCGGCGGCAGTCCCACGCTCTGGGCCACCCAGCCCGCCGGCATCTTCACCTTCGTCAGCAAGAAGGCGTCCAAGCGGCAGATCAAGGACTTCCTCGCGCTCGCCGACTTCTGCGCGGCCCCGTACGGCACCAAGGAGTACATGCTCACGGTGTACGGCGTCGAGGGCACCGACTACACGGTCAAGAACGGCCTGCCCACCAAGACCACCAAGGGCACCAACGAGGTCAACGGCGCCTACGACTACACCGGCGACCCGGCCGCCTACCTCGCGCACCCCGACCTGCCGGAGATCGCCAAGCTCCAGGTCGAATGGCAGCAGCGCATGGGCGCCTTCACCAAGAAGTCCTCCTTCTACGGCCTGACCATCACCGAGCCCAACCGGTGGACCAACCTCGCCAACGACTTCGAGCAGCTGGAGGACGACATCGTCCGGGGCCGCAAGAAGATCGGCGACATGCAGCAGGCCGTCGCGGACTGGAAGCAGAAGGGCGGCGACGACCTGCGCGCCTGGTACAAGAAGCTGCTCGACGACAACGGCTCCGCGGCCAAGTGACCCAGGGCTGAGGCAAGGAGAAGGCCGTGTCGCACAGCACGGTGCCCCGGAGCAGGGCCGGGGCCAAGGCGGGCAGGCGGAACCCGGACGGGGGCCCACCGGACGGCGCCGACGGGCGGGCCACCGGACGGCGGGCCCGCGGATGGCGGGCCACCGGACGGCGGGCCGGCGGGAGCGCCGGAAAGGACGCCGGAAAGCTGGGGTTCCGGCTCCGGTTCGGACGCGACCGCACCCTGATCCTGATGACCCTGCCGGCGATCGCGCTCCTCCTCGTCTTCACCTACATACCGGTCCTGGGCAATGTCGTCGCCTTCCAGGACTACGACCCCTACCTGAGCGACAACGGCTTCGTCGCGATGTTCGAGAGCCCCTGGATCGGGCTGGAGAACTTCCAGCGGATCTTCGCGGACTCGGGCTTCTGGCACGCGGTACAGAACACCTTCGTGCTCTTCTTCCTCCAGCTCGTGCTGTACTTCCCGATCCCGGTCGGCCTCGCGCTGCTCATCAACAGCGTGGTCAGGCCCCGGGTCCGGGCGGTCGCCCAGGCGGTCATGTACCTCCCGCACTTCTTCTCCTGGGTCCTGGTCGTCACCGTCTTCCAGCAGATCTTCGGCGGGGCGGGCATCATCGCGCAGACCCTGCGCCAGCACGGGCACAAGGGCATCGACCTGATGACCGATCCGGGGATCTTCAAGTTCCTGGTCACGGCCGAGGGCGTCTGGAAGGACGCGGGCTGGGGCATCATCGTCTTCCTCGCGGCCCTGTCGTCCGTCCCGCCCGACCTGTACGAGGCCGCCGCCATGGACGGGGCCGGACGCTGGCGGCGGATGTGGCACATCACGCTGCCCGCCCTGCGCCCCGTGATCGCCCTGCTCCTGGTGCTGCGCGTCGGCGACGCGCTCACCGTCGGCTTCGAGCAACTCCTGCTCCAGCGCGACTCGGTGGGCCCCGGCGCCTCCGAGGTCCTCGACACCTTCGTGTGGTGGAACGGCATCCGCAACCAGGACTTCGGCTACGCCGCGGCCGCCGGACTCATCAAGGGTGTGGTCGGACTGGGGCTCGTCCTGACCGCCAACAAGGTCGCCCATCTCATGGGTGAGCAGGGGGTGTACAAGAAATGACCGCCGTGACCCACGCGCCGAGGGACAAGCCCGGCCGCTGGGCGGCGCCGCCCCGGCCGCCCTGGGAGGAGGAGCCGTCGAAGGCCGGCCTCGCGGGCAAGGGACTCACCCTCACCCTGGCCGCCTTCGCGATCCTCTTCCCGCTCTGGATCGTGGTCGTCACCAGCCTCCAGTCGAAGAAGACCATCGACGCGGCGGGCGGGCTGGTCGTCGTCCCCAGGAGCTTCTCCCTCGTCGCCTACAGGGAACTGCTCACCGGCGGCCAGGTGCAGCGCGCCGCGCTCGTCAGCGTCGGAGTGACCCTGGTCGGCACCCTGTTCAGCATGACCGTGTCGGTCCTGTGCGCCTACGGACTCTCCCGCATCGGATCGCTCGGCCACCGCTGGTTCCTGATGCTGCTCCTCGCCACGATGTTCTTCGGCGCCGGACTCATCCCCACCTACCTGCTCGTGCAGGCGCTCGGCCTCACCGACACCTATCTCGCGCTGATCCTCCCCAGCGCCGTCAGCGTCTTCAACATCCTGGTGCTGCGCGCGTTCTTCATGGGCATCTCGCCCGAACTCATCGACAGCGCCCGCATCGACGGGGCGGGCGACTGGCGCATCCTGTGGCAGATCGTGATGCCGCTCTCCCGGGCGGTCCTCGCGGTGATCTCGCTGTTCTACGCGGTCGGTTACTGGAGCGCCTGGTTCAACGCCTCCATCTACCTGACCGACCAGGACATGATGCCGCTGCAGAACGTGATGATCCAGCTCGTGCAGAAGCAGGAGCGGCCCGTCGGACTCGCCACCCAGATCAACACCGGCCAACTGTCGCCGCTGGCCGTCCAGATGGCCGTCATGGTGATGGCGCTGCTCCCGGTGGCGATCCTCTCGCCCTTCGTCCAGCGGCACTTCAAGAAGGGCATGCTCACCGGCGCCGTGAAGGGGTGAACCACCACGGCCGGACCCCCGCCCCCGCCCCGAACCCCATGCCTCGAACCCCGTGCCCCCGAACCCCGTGCCCAGCGCTCCGCCGCCCCCTCCGCTCGCCGCGGCCGACCTGCTCCTGACCAGCGGTCGGCCGCGGCGATCCACCCCCACACCCCGATCGAGGTAGGTCATGCCCACGCCCCGCGGAACCGGTCCCGAGTCCGGGCGGCCGACCCTCGGCGACGCCACCCGGGGCCGCATCCTCTTCGGCGGCGACTACAACCCCGAGCAGTGGCCCGAGGAGACCTGGCACGAGGACGTACGGCTCATGAAAGAGGCCGGGGTCAACTCCGTCACCCTCGGGGTCTTCTCCTGGGCCAGACTTGAACCACGGCCAGGGGCAAGGGAGTTCGCCTGGCTGGACCGGCTGATGGACCTGATGCACGAGCACGGCGTCGGCGTCGTGCTCGCCACCCCCACCTCCTCGCCGCCCCCCTGGATGGGGCGGCTGCACCCCGAGACACTGCCCCGGGACGAGGGCGGCCGCACCGAATGGTGGGGCTCCCGGCAGCACTTCTCGCACTCCAGCGCCGTCTATCGCCGCTGTGCCGCCGCCATCACCGAGGACCTGGCCGCCCGCTACGGGCGCCACCCCGCTCTCACGATGTGGCACATCAACAACGAGTACTGCACCTTCGACTACGGCGACGAGGCGGCGGCCGCCTTCCGGCGTTGGCTCCAGGACAGGTACGGCACCGTCGAAGCCCTCAACACGGCCTGGGGAAGCGCCTTCTGGGGCCAGGGCTACGACGGATGGCACGAGGTCCTCCCGCCGCGCCACGCGCACTACATGAAGAACCCCACGCAGGTGCTCGACTTCAAGCGGTTCACCTCCGACATGCTCCTGGAGTGCTGCGTCGCCGAGCGGGACATCGTGCGCCGCCACAGCCCGCACATCCCGGTCACCAGCAACTTCATGCCGATGTGGGCCGGTCAGGACGCCTGGCGGTGGGCCGCCGAGGAGGATGTCGTCTCGGTCGACAGCTATCCGGACCCGCGCGATCCGCTCGGCGCGCAGAACGGCGCGCTCATCCAGGACATGACCCGGTCCCAGGCCGCGGGCGGCCCCTGGATGCTCATGGAACAGGCGGCCGGAGCGGTCAACTGGCGCGGTGTGAACCATCCCAAGCCGCGCGGACTGAACCGGCTGTGGTCGCTGCAGGCCGTGGCCCGCGGCGCGGACGCCGTCTGCTACTTCCAGTGGCGGCAGTCCCGGCAGGGCGCCGAGAAGTTCCACTCGGGGATGATCGGCCACGCGGGGGAGCGGGGCCGCACCTTCCAGGAGATCAAACAGATCGGCGCCGAACTCGCCGCCCTGAGCGCTCATGTGACGGGCACTCGCGTGACCTCGGACATCGCGATCCTGCACGACTGGGACTCCTGGTGGGCGGGAGCGCACGACGGCCGGCTGTCCTCGGAGAACGACTACGCGCAAGTCCTCCGGGCCTGGCACCGCGCCCTCTGGGAAGCCGGCCTCGGCACCGCGTTCGCGCACCCCGAGCACGACCTGTCCGCCTACCGGATGGTCGTCGTGCCCCAGCTCTATCTGCTCACCGACGCGGCGATCGGCAACCTCCTGGCCCATGTACGGGCGGGCGGCACGCTCGTCTGCGGCTTCCTGACCGGCGTGGCCGACGAGGACGACCGCGTGCGCCCCGGCGGCATGGACGAGCGGCTGCGCGCACTCTTCGGCATCCGCACGCTCCAAGAGTGGTGGCCGCTGGAGGCGGGGGAGACCGCCACATGCGACGGCTTCCTCGGCACGCTCTGGTCCGAGGAGATCGAACCCGACGGCACGGCGGTCGCCGAGGCGCGCTACCGGGGCGGCGAACTCGACGGCCTGCCCGCCGTGCTCCGCAAGGGAACGGCCCGGTACCTGTCCACCCTTCCCGAACCGGACGCCCTGCGCGAACTGCTGGCGCGAGCGGCGGACGGCGCGGGTGTCCGGCCGGTGCTCGACGGGCTGCCCGCCGGGGTCGAGGCCGTCCGGCGCGGCGACCTGCTCTTCCTGCTCAACCACGGGCGCGCCCCGGTGACCGTCGAGGTGCCGGGCAGCCATCGCGACCTGCTCGGCGGCACGCCCGCGCACGGCTCCGTACGACTGGAGCGCTACGGAGCGGCGGTGCTCACGCCATGACGGACGCCCCCCGCGCCGACGCCCGCCTCGCCGCCCCCGTCCCGGCCCCCGTCCACGGAACCTGGGAACCCCTGCCCGCCGCCCGCTGGGAGGACGCCTTCCTGAGCGGGAACGGCACACACGGCGCCATGGTGTTCGGAGATCCGAACGACGACCGGGTGATCGTCAATCACCACCGCCTGGTCCGTCCGAACGGCAGCGCGGACGCCCGCCCGCCCGAACTCGCCGACCGCCTCGCCGACGTACAGGACCGGTTGCTGGCCGGAGACGTCCGGGCCGGGGAGGACTTCACCGACGGCCGGCCGCTGCTGTGGGTGCAGCCCTTCCATCCGGCGTTCCAGGTACGGCTGCGCCGCCCGGCCGAGGAGCGCCGTGCCTACCGGCGCGAGGCCGACTTCACCACCGGCGTGGTCCGTGCGGAAAGCGGCGACCGGCGCAGCGAGGTCTTCGTCTCCCGCGCCGACGACGTGATCGCGCAGTACGTGACCGCCCCCGGCCCCGCGGTCGAGGTGAGCCTGGACCACCGGCTGCCGGGAGCGCCCGAGGGCCTGGCGGTGGGCCACGGAGCCGTCCGCACGCCCGAGGGCGCCCTCCTCACGCTGCGCGCCCGCTACCCGGACAGCGACCTGGCGTACACCGGGGTCACGCTCCTCGTCACCGACGGCACGACCCGTCCCGCGCCGGCCGGCGTACGGGTCGAAGGAGCCGGCTCGATGCTGTTGCTCACCCGGGTCCACCGGCACCCGGGCGAGCTGGACGCCCTCACCGAGGTCCGCGCGCTGCGGGACCTGCTGCCCGAGGCCGGCCGGGGCGACGAGGACATCGAGCGCGCCTACGCCCACCTGCTCGCCCGCCACACCGCCCGGCACCGCCCCGCCTACCTCCGCGTCACCCTCGACCTGCACGCCGATCCCGCCGAACGGGCGCTCCCGGGGTCGGAGTTGGTCCGCCGTCCGAAGAGCCCCGCCCTTCTGGAGCGGCTCTTCGCGGCCGGCCGCCACCATCTGCTGTCCGCGGCGGGGACGCTGCCGCCCCGGCTGACCGGGCTGTGGACCGGCGACTGGGACACCGCCTGGTCCGGTGCGTTCACCACCGACGCCAACCTCAATCTGCAGACCGCGTCGGCCGCGGCTGCCGCGCTCCCCGAGGTCACCGAGGCGCACGCGGCCCTGGTCCACGGCCAGTTGCCGCACTGGCGCGACAACGCCCGAGCCGTCTTCGGGGCGCGTGGCGCGGTGGCCCCCGCCCACACCGACGGCGAGTCCGGCCACATCCACCACCTCAGCCGCGCGTATCCGCTGCACGTGTGGACCGCCGGCGCGGACTGGCTGCTCAAGCCCCTCGTGGACCACGACGAGACCCGCGGCGGACGCGACCCGCGCCTCGCCTCCGCACTCGCCGAAGTGGCCCGCTTCTACGAGGACTTCCTCACCCGGACCGACGACGACGGGCACCTGGTGATCGTGCCGTCCTACTCCCCGGAGAACCGGCCCGCGAACGCCGGATGGATCACCCTGAACGCCGCCATGGACCTCTCCGCGGCCCGGCACGCCCTGAGCACGGCCGCCGCCTACCACCCGGGGCCGGACGCCGAGCGCTGGCGTGCGCTCGCCGACCGGCTGCCCCCGCACCGGGTCAACGCCGAGGGCGCGCTCGCCGAGTGGGCCCGTGCCGGACTCGACGACACCTACGACCACCGCCACCTCAGCCATCTCTACGGCGTCTGGCCGCTCGACGAGATCAACCCCTACGACACCCCCGACCTCGCCGCGGCGGCCCATCGCGCCCTCGAACTGCGCGGCGCGGAGAACGACTCGGCACACGGCCACCTCCACCACGCCCTGGTGGCCGCCCGGCTGCGGGACGCGGAGCGGGTGGCCGCCGCCCTCGACAACGTCCTGACCGGGGACTTCTTCCACGTCTCCCTGATGAGCGGCCACTACCCGAACCGGCACGTCTACAACGCCGACGCGGCCCACACCCTGCCCGCCGTGCTCATCGAGGCACTGATCCAGTCCACGCCCGAGCGGCTCGTCCTGCTCCCCGCACTCCCCGCCGGCCTCCCGAGCGGCGAACTCCGCGGCATCCGGACGAGGTTCGGCGCGGAGGCGGACCTCATCTGGAACCCCGACGGCGCCACCGCCGTGCTGCGGCCGGAACGCACCTGCCGCGTCGAACTCCGGACTTCCACCGGCGCGCGACCGCTCTCACTGAGCGCCGGAGAAGACCGCGTCCTCACCCTGGGGCCGCGGTAGACCCCCGCACCTCCCCCCACCCATGGAAGGGACACCATGGCACTTCGCACGCTGAACAGGATGACCAAGGCCCTCGTCGCACCCGCGCTCGCGCTCGGCGCGACCATCGGCCTCGCCTCGGCCCCCGCCCAGGCCGCCGTCTGGTCCTCCTGCGACCAGTGGGGCAGCACCACCCTCAACGGGTACACGCTCTACAACGACATCTGGGGCTCCGGCGCCGGCAGCCAGTGCATCTGGGCCAACTCCGGCACCAACTGGGGAGTCTGGGCCGACCACCCCAACACCGGCGGCATCAAGTCCTACCCCAACTCCAAGAAGTACGTCGGCAAGACGATCTCGGGGCTGTCCACCCTCACCAGCACCTACAACGTCACCGTCCCGTCCGCCGGCGCGTACGACACCTCGTACGACATCTGGGACACCGGCTACGCCCACGAGATCATGCTCTGGGTCAACTACAACGGAGCCGTCGGCGCGCTCGGCACCTCGCAGGGCACGCTCACGCTGAACGGCAACACCTGGACCGTCTACAAGGGCAACAACGGCGCGAACGACGTCTTCTCGTTCCTGCGCACCTCGGACTCCACCTCCGGCACCCTCAACATCCTCCCGATCCTGAAGTGGATCGCGAACACCAAGGGATGGATGTCGAGCGGCGCGACCATCGGCGACGTGCAGTTCGGCTTCGAGATCACCTCGTCCGCGGGCGGTCTCGACTTCACCACCAACAACCTGACGGTCAGCAGCAGTTGATCCCCGCACGATGATGCGGCCGGTCCCTCGCGGGACCGGCCGCATCCGGCCGGACGGGCCCGGGTCCTAGCCGGCCACGGGAAGCCGGGCTCCGTCCCGCAGGAACAGCGGGATCCGGTCGAGCGGTGCGTCGACCGTGACGGCCGCGCCCCCTTCGTACGTCTTCCCGGTCCACGCGTCCGTCCAGCGGGCTCCCGCCGGGAGGTACGCCGTACGGGCGGTGGCGCCGGCGGTGAGGACCGGCGCGACCAGCAGGTCGGGGCCGAGGAGGTAGGCGTCGTCCACCGACCAGGCCGCCTGGTCCTCCGGGAACTCCAGGAGCAGCGGGCGCATCACCGGCAGCCCCTCCTCGTGGGCCTGCCGCATGACGTCCAGCACATACGGCTTCAGCCGTTCGCGCAGCCGCAGATACGCCTCCATGACGGTGCCCGCCTCCTCGCCGTACGACCAGACCTCGTTCGGTCCGCCGGTCATGCCGGGGCCGAGCGGCAGGCCCGGGTCGCGGAAGCCGTGCAGGCGCATCAGCGGGGACAGCGCGCCGAACTGGAACCAGCGGATCATCACCTCGCGGTACGCCGGGTCGTCCGGATCGCCGCCGTGGAAGCCGCCGATGTCGGTGTTCCACCAGGGGATGCCGGACAGCGCGGTGTTGAGGCCCGCGGCGATCTGGCGGCGCAGCGTCGCGAAGTCCGTTCCGATGTCGCCGGACCACAGGGCGGCCCCGTAGCGCTGACTGCCCGCCCAGGCCGAGCGGTTGAGGGAGACGATCTCGGTCTCCCCGGCCGCGAGCAGCCCCTCGTAGAAGGTGCGGGCGTTCTCGCGCGGGTAGAGGTTGCCCACTTCGAGACCCGGGCCCGCGTGGTAGCGCAGGTTCTCGGAGAAGCCCGGCTTCAGCTCCGGCTCGCAGGCGTCCAGCCAGAAGGCCGAGATGCCGTACGGATCCAGGTAGTTGTCCTTCACCCGCGACCACAGGAAGGCGCGCGCCTCGGGGTTCGTGGCGTCGTAGAAGGCCACCTGGACCGTGGACGCGACCTCCTTGTCCGGCCAGTCGGCGTGCGCCATCGGTCCGTACTCGGTGCCGATGAAGTAACCCCGCTGCTCCATGAGCTGGTGGTTCTCGGAGAGCGGTGAGACCGACGGCCAGACCGACACGACCAGTTTGACGCCGAGTTCGGCGAGTTCGGCCTGCAGGGCCGCCGGGTCGGGCCACTCGGCCGGGTCGAACTTCCAGTCGCCGAGGTGGGTCCAGTGGAAGAAGTCGCAGACGATGACCGACAGCGGCAGGCCCCGGCGCCTGTACTCCCTCGCCACCTCCAGGAGTTCGTCCTGGGTGCGGTAGCGCAGCTTGCACTGCCAGAACCCGGCCGCCCACTCGGGCAGCATCGGCGTGCGGCCGGTCGCCGCGCTGTAGCGGCGCTGGGCGTCGGCCGGGGTGCCAGCGGTGATCCAGTAGTCGATCTGACGGGCCGAGTCGGCGACCCAGCGCGTGCCGTTGCCGGCGAGCTCCACCCGGCCGATCGCCGGGTTGTTCCACAGCAGGGTGTAGCCGCGGCTGGAGGTGAGCACCGGCACGGTGACCTCGGCGTTGCGCTGGATCAGGTCCAGCACCGCGCCCTTCTGGTCGAACAGCCCGTGCTGGTGCTGCCCGAGGCCGTACAGCTTCTCGCCCTCGTACGCGGCGAAGCGCTGCTCCAGACGGTGGTGGCCGTTGCCGGTGGGGGTGTACAGCCGCGAGCCCGGCCACCAGAAGTGGGCACGCTCCTCGGCGAGGAGCTCACCGCCGTCGTCGGTGCGGGTGAAGCGGACCAGCCCCTCGGCGCTCACATCGACGGTCAGGGCTCCGACCGTCAACAAGCCCATGCCGTCCTGGATTCGGATCGTGCTCGCGGCGGCCTCCCGCTCGTCGAGCAGGGCTCCCGGCAGGCCTTCGAGCACGGGGCCGCCGAGCCGGGCGCGGACCCGGACCGCGTCGGGGCCCCACGGCTCGATCCGGACGGTCTCCGTGCGGCCCGTCCACTCCAGCGCGCCGTCCCGCTCACGGAACGTGCCGATGGTCGGGGAGGACTGCGCGAGGCTGACCTGGGGCTGGGTTTCGGCGGACTGATTCACGTTGAGTGCTCCTGAAGGAGTGCAGACATGAAGGAGTGCAGGCAAGGCGTGCGCACCGGCGGTGCGGGTGCGGCCGGCGGTGCGGGTCGGGGCGCGGGCGGGCAGCGCAGGCGGGGGTGCGGGCAGGGAACGCGAGCGGGGGTGCGGAGAGGGGGCGCGGGAGGGGTGCGGACAGCGGGGTGCCCCGCGGGGGCGCGAGGTTCCTGTGAGGGAGCCCGGGAAGGGAGCAGGGGAGGGAGCCGGGAGGGGTGGCCTGGAGGGGCCCGGTCCGGGCCGGGTCAGGGAGCGGTCGGCGCCGGACCCGTGCTCGCCCGTACCGTCAACTCCGGAGCGATCAGTACGACTTCGTCCTTGCCGTGGCCTTCGAGCTTGGCGATCAGGTGCTCGACGGCGTGCCGGCCCATGTCCTGCGCGGGGATGGCGACCGAGGTCAGCCGCACCGAGGCCTGGGTGGCGACCTGGTCCGGGCAGATCGCGATCACCGACACGTCCTCGGGCACGGCACGGCCCTTGCCGCGCAGCAGCGCCAGCAGCGGTTCGACCGCCGACTCGTTCTGCACGACGAAGCCCGTGGTCCCGGGGCGTTCGTCGAGGATGCGGGCGAGGGTGAGGGCCATCGCGTCGTAGCCGCCCTCGCACGGGCGGTGCAGCACACGCAGCCCCAGTTCCCTGGAGCGGGAGCGCAGTCCGTCGAGCGTGCGCTCGGCGAAACCGGTGTGACGCTCGTAGACGGCGGGCGCCTCGCCGATGACAGCGATGTCACGGTGGCCGAGCAGTGCCAGATGCTCGGCGCACAGCGCGCCCGTCGCCCCGAAGTCGAGGTCGACGCAGGTCAGGCCCGTGGTGTCGGCGGGCAGGCCGATCAGCACGGACGGCTGGTCCGTCTCGCGCAGCAACGGCAGCCGCTCGTCGTCGAGTTCGACGTCCATCAGGATCATCGCGTCGGCCAGCCCGCTGCCGGTGACCCGGCGCACCGCGTCGGGCCCCTCCTCGCCGGTGAGCAGCAGGACGTCGTAGCCGTGCGTCCGGGCGTTCGTGGCCACCGCGATGGCGATCTCCATCATCACGGGTACGTACATGTCGGTGCGGAGCGGGACCATCAGCGCGATGATGTTGGACCGGCTGCTCGCCAGGGCGCGGGCGCCCGCGTTCGGGTGGTAGCCGAGCTCCTGGATGCTCTGTTCGACCCGCTGCCGGGTGCCCGCGGAGATGGACCGCTTGCCGCTGAGGACATAGCTCACCGTGCTCGCGGAGACTCCGGCGTGCTGGGCGACCTCGGCGAGGGTGACCATCCAGCTCTCCAAGCTTTGTGAAGCGCTTCGACAGTGCGCGCGGTACGGATAGGGGCGAGTGAGGGTGGCTCGACATTAGCCCGGTGGAGGAAGCGTGTCCATAGGTTGTCGAAGCGCTTCGACAACGAAATTCCTGGCCGCGGTTCGGTGCCCCGGCGAGCGGTGAGCAGGCCCCCTGTCCGGCGTATGTCCGGCGTACCCAGACCGTCCCCCGGATGGGGGTCTCGGCGCAACACCGCCGACCGGGCCTCTCCCAGGGGGCGGGACCCGGAGGAGGAGCGGTGCCGGCCGGGGTCCCGAGGGGGCGCCCATGGGGCCGAACGTTGCGCGAGGACTGGTGGGGTCACCGGGAATCCGGTAAATACGATCGAGTAGAACCGTTCGGTAACGAACAGCCCCAAGATCCCTATTCGCGGCGAGGTGAGCCTCATGTCCGCAACACCCCAGAAGCCCACAGTCACCGAACGTGAGGCCCGACAGGTCGCCGAGGCCGCGCGCGAACAGGACTGGCGCAAGCCCAGCTTCGCCAAGGAACTCTTCCTCGGCCGCTTCCGGCTCGACCTGATCCACCCCCACCCGCTCCCCGCGGACGAGGACACCCAGCGCGGCGAGGAGTTCCTGGCCAAACTGCGCGACTTCTGCGAGACGAAGATCGACTCCGCCCGGATCGAGCGCGAGGCGCGCATCCCGGACGAGACCATCACCGGGCTCAAGGAGATCGGTGCCCTCGGTATGAAGATCGACACCAAGTACGGCGGTCTCGGTCTCACCCAGGTGTACTACAACAAGGCCCTCGCCCTGGTCGGCTCCATGAACCCGGCGCTCGGCGCGCTGCTCTCCGCCCATCAGTCGATCGGCGTACCGCAGCCGCTGAAACTCTTCGGCACCCAGGAGCAGCGGGACACCTTCCTGCCGCGCTGCGCCCGCACCGACATCTCCGCGTTCCTGCTCACCGAGCCGGACGTGGGCTCCGACCCGGCGCGGCTCGCCACGACCGCCGTACCCGAGGGCGACGACTACATCCTCGACGGGGTGAAGCTGTGGACGACCAACGGCGTCGTCGCGGATCTCCTCGTCGTCATGGCCCGCGTCCCGAAGTCCGAGGGCCACAAGGGCGGCATCACGGCCTTCGTGGTGGAAGCCGCCTCGGAGGGCGTCACCGTCGAGAACCGCAACGCCTTCATGGGCCTGCGCGGCCTGGAGAACGGCGTCACCCGCCTCCACCGGGTACGGGTGCCGGCCGCCAACCGCATCGGCCCCGAGGGGGCGGGCCTGAAGATCGCCCTCACCACCCTCAACACCGGCCGCCTCTCGTTGCCCGCCATGTGCGTCGGCGCGGGCAAGTGGTGCCTGAAGATCGCCCGTGAGTGGTCGGCGGTGCGCGAGCAGTGGGGCAAGCCGGTCGCCCTCCACGAGGCCGTCGGCTCCAAGATCTCCTTCATCGCGGCCACCACCTTCGCGCTCGAAGCCGTTCTCGACCTGTCGTCGCAGATGGCCGACGAGAACCGCAACGACATCCGCATCGAAGCGGCCCTCGCCAAGCTGTACGGCTCCGAGATGGCCTGCCTGATGGCCGACGAACTGGTCCAGATCCGCGGCGGCCGCGGCTTCGAGACGGCCGCGTCACTGGCGGCCCGCGGCGAGCGCGCCGTCCCCGCCGAGCAGGTCCTGCGCGACCTGCGCATCAACCGCATCTTCGAGGGCTCCACGGAGATCATGCACCTGCTGATCGCCCGGGAGGCCGTCGACGCCCACCTCAAGGTGGCCGGTGACCTCATCGACCCCGACAAGGCCCTCTCGGACAAGGCGAAGGCAGGCGCGAACGCCGGGCTCTTCTACGCCAGGTGGCTGCCGAAACTGGTCGCGGGTGCCGGTCAACTCCCGCGCTCGTACCACGAGTTCCGCCATGACGTGGACCTCTCCCCGCATCTGCGCTACGTCGAGCGCAGCGCCCGCAAGCTCGCCCGGTCCACCTTCTACGCGATGTCGCGCTGGCAGGGCCGGATGGAGACCAAGCAGGGCTTCCTGGGCCGGATCGTCGACATCGGCGCCGAGCTCTTCGCGATGAGCGCGGCCTGTGTACGGGCCGAACTCCTGCGCACCACCGGCGAGCACGGCCGCGAGGCCTACCAGCTCGCGGACGCCTTCTGCCGGCAGTCCCGCATCCGCGTCGAGGAACTCTTCGGACGGCTGTGGACCAACACCGACGACCTCGACCGCAAGGTCGTCAAGGGCGTCCTGTCGGGCACCTACACCTGGCTGGAGGAAGGCGTTCTCGACCCGTCGGGCGAAGGCCCCTGGATCGCCGACGCCACACCGGGCGCGAGCACCCGGGAAAACGTCCACCGGCCCATTCGCTGATTCGCCTTCCCCGGCGCCGATCAGGAATTCCCCGTGACACCCAGTAGCACACAGTGATGCGCAGAGGTCCCGTCCGCCGTTCCGCTGCTTGCCGCACCGAGGCTGTGCGTCAACAATGAACGGAACGGCGAACGGGGACTTGCGAGGGAATTCCCATGCCAGGAAAAGGTCTCGACGCCATCACCGGCAGGATCATGCGGGCGGGCGAGGGCCGGGTACTGCGCCGCCTCGAACGCCTCGCCGCGCAGGTGGGCTCCCTGGAGGAGGAGTTCGTAGCGCTCACCGACGAGGAACTCCAGGCTCTCACGCCGGAGTTCAAGGACCGTCACGCGGCCGGTGAGAGCCTCGACGACCTGCTGCCCGAGGCCTTCGCCGCGATGCGCGAGGCGTCCCGCCGCGTTCTCGGCATGCGCCACTTCGACGTACAGATCATGGGCGGAGCGGCGCTGCACCACGGCGACATCGCCGAGATGCAGACCGGCGAGGGGAAGACCCTCGTCGGCACCCTGCCGGTGTATCTGAACGCCCTCGCGGGCCAGGGGGTCCACCTCGTCACGGTCAACGACTACCTGGCCCGGCGGGACGCCGAGTGGATGGGACGCGCGTACCGCTTCCTCGGACTGACCGTCGGCGTCGTGAGGACGGAGTCGACCCCCGCCGAACGGCGTGCCCAGTACGCCTGCGACATCACCTACGGCACCAACACCGAGTTCGGCTTCGACTACCTGCGCGACAACATGGCCCGGTCCCAGGACGAACTCGTCCAGCGCGGCCACCACTTCGCGATCGTCGACGAGGCCGACTCCATCCTCATCGACGAGGCCCGCACCCCGCTGATCATCTCCGGCCCGGCCGACCAGCCCACCCACTGGTACGAGGCCTTCGCCGAGTTCGCCCGGCACATGAAGGGCGTACGGGTGCAGGAGGAGCGGTTCACCACGCAGGCCGACAAGGACCGCCTCGCCGGACTGCGGATGCGGCACGACTACGAGTACGACCCGAAGACCCGCACGGTGTCGATCCTGGACCCCGGCGTCGAGTACCTCCAGGACCAGCTCGGCATCGACAGCCTCTACGAGTCCGACCACACCCCGCTGATCGGCCACCTCAACAACGCCCTCAAGGCCAAGGAGCACTTCAAGAAGGACAAGGACTACGTCGTCGTGGACGGCGAGGTGCTGATCGTCGACGAGCACACCGGCCGGATTCTCGCGGGCCGCCGCTACAACGAGGGACTGCACCAGGCCATCGAGGCCAAGGAAGGCGTCACGATCAAGGACGAGAACCAGACCCTCGCCACGATCACCCTCCAGAACTTCTTCCGCCTCTACGACAAGCTCGCCGGCATGACCGGCACCGCCATGACCGAGGCGGCCGAGTTCCACCAGATCTACCACCTGCACGTCGTCCCGATCCCCACCAACCGGCCCATGGTCCGGCGCGACGACCCCGACCAGATCTACCGCACGGAGGAGGCGAAGTACGCCGCGATCCTCGCCGACATCGCCGAGAGGCACGCACGCGGCCAGCCCGTCCTGGTCGGCACCACCTCGGTGGAGAAGTCCGAGGTGCTCTCCACCCGCCTGCGCCGGCAGGGCATCCGGCACGAGGTCCTCAACGCCAAGAACCACCAACGCGAGGCCCAGATCGTCGCCCAGGCCGGACGCCGGGGCGCCGTCACCGTCGCCACCAACATGGCGGGCCGCGGCACCGACATCATGCTCGGCGGCAACCCGGAGGCCATGGCGATCGCCGAGGCGGGCGAGGACGCCGACCCGGAGGAGCGGCGCAGGGTGCTCGACCGGATCACCTCCGCCGTCGAATCCGAGCACGAGGCGGTCAAGGAGCTCGGCGGCCTCTACGTACTGGGCACCGAGCGCCACGAGTCACGGCGCATCGACAACCAGCTTCGCGGCCGCTCCGGCCGGCAGGGCGACCCCGGCGCCTCCCGCTTCTACCTCTCGCTGGAGGACGACCTGATGCGGCTGTTCCGGGCCAACGTCGTCGACCGCGTGATGTCCATGACGAACGTCCCCGACGACCTGCCCATCGAGAACAAGATGGTCACCCGCGCCATCGCCGCCGCCCAGGCACAGCTCGAACAGCAGCACTTCGAGTCCCGCAAGGACGTCCTGAAGTTCGACGAGGTACTCAACCGGCAGCGCACGCTCATCTACGCCGAACGCCGCCGCGTCCTCGCAGGTGAGGACCTGCGCGACCAGATCGTCCACTTCATGGAGGACACCGTCCGCGCGTACGTCGAGCAGGAGACCGGCGAGGGCTTCGCGGAGGAATGGGACCTGGAGCGCCTGTGGGGCGTGCTCGGGCAGCTGTACCCCGTGGGGATCACCGTCGAGGAACTGGAGGAGCGCCACGGCGGCCGCGACGACCTGACCACCGCGCGGGTCGCCGAGGCGGTGACCGACGACATCCGCGCCCGCTACGAGGAGCGCGAGACAGCACTCGGCCCCGGGACCCTGCGCGACCTGGAACGCCTCGTCGTCCTCTCCGTCCTCGACCGCAAATGGCGCGAGCACCTCTACGAGATGGACTACCTGCGCGACGGCATCGGCCTGCGCTGGACCCTCGGCCGCGAACCGATCGTCGAGTACGAACGCGAGGGCTTCGACATGTACGGAGCCATGACCGACGCCATCAAGGAGGAGTCCGTCGGCTACGTCTTCAACCTCGACACCGCGGCCCCGGCGACCGGGCCCCCGGACCGGCGCGACCCGACCGACCGCCTTCTCTTCACCGCGCCGACCCTCGACACGGCCGACGGGGTGGTCGAAGGCGCGTTCGCCCCTGGACAGCAGCCCGGGACCGCGCCGGCCGCTCCCGGACCCGCCGACAGTCAGCCCGAGCGAGACCGCCCCAGGCCCCCGAGGCCCGGACCCGAGCGGCGCCGCAAGCACTGAGGGCCGCTGACCTGCGGTTCAGTACGGTTCCCGGCCGCGCGGGAACCCCCGCGGCCGGACACCCGCCCGCCGACGCCCGCACCGGCCGCTCCCCCTCGCGGCGGCCTCGGAACCCGCCCGGGCACCGGGAACCGGGGGAGCGGCGGCGGGAATGAGGGACGCCCTGTCCTCCGGCGCACGCGATGCGGCCACAATGGGGGGATGAGCGACAGTCCAGCCCCCCTCGCCGATCCGCATCTCGTCTTCGACCCCGTGGACGGAGTCCGGGATGTCGTGATCCTCGGATCCACCGGCTCGATCGGCACCCAGGCCATCGACCTCGTGCTGCGCAACCCCGACCGGTTCCGGGTCACCGCGCTGTCCGCCGCCGGCGGCCGGGTCGCCCTGCTCGCCGAGCAGGCCCACAAGCTGCGGGTACGGACCGTCGCCGTGGCGCGCGAGGACGCCGTCCCGGCGCTCAGGGAGGCCCTCGCGGCCCATTACGCCCCCGGTGAGACCCTTCCCGACATCCTGGCCGGACCCGACGCGGCCACCCAGGTCGCCGCCTCCGACTGCCACACCGTCCTCAACGGCATCACGGGTTCCATCGGCCTCGCGCCCACCCTCGCCGCCCTGGAGGCGGGCCGCACCCTCGCGCTCGCCAACAAGGAGTCGCTCATCGTCGGCGGGCCGCTGGTGAAGGCGCTGGCCAAGCCCGGCCAGATCATCCCGGTCGACTCCGAGCACGCGGCCCTGTTCCAGGCGCTGGCCTCGGGCACCCGCGCGGAGGTGCGCAAACTCGTCGTGACCGCCTCCGGGGGCCCGTTCCGGGGCCGTACGAAGGCCGAACTGGCGGACGTGGCGCCGGCCGACGCCCTCGCGCACCCCACCTGGGCCATGGGCCCGGTCATCACGGTCAACTCCGCGACCTTGGTCAACAAGGGACTGGAAGTCATCGAGGCGCACCTCCTCTACGACATTCCCTTCGATCGGATTGAGGTGGTCGTGCACCCGCAGTCGTATGTCCACTCGATGGTGGAATTCACGGACGGCTCGACGATCGCGCAGGCGACGCCCCCCGACATGCGGGGGCCGATCGCCATCGGCATCGGCTGGCCCGAACGCGTCCCGGACGCGGCGCCCGCCTTCGACTGGACGAAGGCGTCGAGCTGGGAGTTCTTCCCGCTCGACAACGACGCCTTCCCGGCCGTCGGACTCGCCCGGCACGTGGGGCGGCTCGCGGGTACGGCCCCGGCGGTGTTCAATGCCGCCAACGAGGAGTGCGTGGACGCGTTCCTGAACGGCATACTGCCGTTCAACGGGATCATGGAGACCGTCACCCGGGTCGTCGAGGAACACGGCACACCGCGTACGGGAACTTCCCTGACCCTCGTGGACGTCCTCGAAGCGGAGACCTGGGCGCGCGCCCGGGCCCGTGAACTGACGGCACAGACGACAACCGCGGAGGCTCGTGCATGACGACCCTGATGATGATCCTCGGCATAGTCGTCTTCGTGCTCGGGCTGCTGATCTCGATCGCGTGGCACGAGCTGGGACATCTGTCGACGGCCAAGCTCTTCGGCATCCGGGTGCCGCAGTACATGGTCGGCTTCGGCCCGACCATCTGGTCGCGCAAGAAGGGTGACACCGAGTACGGCATCAAGGCCGTCCCGCTCGGCGGCTACATCCGCATGATCGGCATGTTCCCGCCCGGCCCGGACGGCCGCATCGAGGCCCGCGCGACCTCCCCCTTCCGGGGCATGATCGAGGACGCCCGGTCGGCGGCCTTCGAGGAACTGCAGCCCGGCGACGAGACCCGCCTCTTCTACACGCGCAAGCCGTGGAAGCGCGTGATCGTGATGTTCGCCGGTCCCTTCATGAACCTGATCCTGGCCGTCGCGATCTTCCTCGGCGTGATGATGACGTTCGGCGTCCAGACCCAGACCACCACGGTCGGCAAGGTCTCGGACTGCGTCATCCAGCAGAGCGAGAACCGCACCAAGTGCGCGGCGAACGACCAGGCGGCGCCCGCCAAGGCCGCCGGCCTCAAGGGCGGCGACAAGATCGTCGCGTTCAACGGCAAGCCCGTCGACGACTGGTCGGCCCTGCAGTACGCCATCCGGGCCAACCCCGGCAAGGACGTCACGATCACCGTCGAGCGCAAGGGGCAGCAGCTCCCGCTGAAGGCTCACCTGATCAAGAACCAGGTGAGCAAGACCGACGGCAACGGCGGCTACGTCGAGGGCAAGTACGTGTACGCCGGCTTCCTCGGCTTCACGCCCGCCTCCGGCATCGTCGAGCAGTCCTTCGGCGAGTCCGTGAACCGCATGGGCGACATGATGCAGAACGGCGTCGAGTCCCTGGTCTCGCTGCCCGGCAAGGTCCCCGACCTGTGGAACGCGGCCTTCGGCGACGGCCCCCGCAAGGCCGACTCCCCGATGGGCGTGGTCGGCGCGGCCCGCATCGGCGGCGATGTCTTCACCCTGGACATCCCCGCGTCCCAGCAGGTCGCGATGATGCTGCTGCTGGTCGCCGGGTTCAACCTCTCCCTGTTCCTGTTCAACATGCTCCCGCTGCTCCCGCTCGACGGCGGGCACATCGCGGGCGCGCTGTGGGAGGCCCTGCGCCGCAACACGGCCAAGGTCCTGAAGCGGCCCGACCCGGGCCCCTTCGACGTGGCGAAGCTGATGCCGGTCGCCTACGTGGTGGCGGGGATCTTCGTCTGCTTCACCTTGCTGGTGCTCGTGGCGGATGTCGTCAACCCGGTCAAAATCTCCTAGTGAGCCTGCGTTGAAGGCGGCCGGACACCCTGGGTGTCCGGCCGCCTTCCATTGAGTGGGTTTAGGGGCGGGGGCGTGATGTGCTCGGTGGCGCGCCCGTACCGTAATCTCGAAGCCTGGAGCCCACGATTCCGGGACCTTGATCCACAACTTGGGGTTGCACAGCAGATGACTGCGATTTCTCTCGGCATGCCGTCCGTTCCGACCAAGCTGGCCGAGCGCCGCAAGACCCGGCAGATCCAGGTCGGGACCGTGGCCGTGGGTGGAGACGCACCCGTCTCGGTGCAGTCGATGACGACCACGCGTACGTCGGACGTCGGCGCCACGCTTCAGCAGATCGCCGAGCTGACCGCCTCCGGCTGCCAGATCGTGCGCGTCGCCTGTCCCACCCAGGACGACGCCGACGCGCTCGCCACGATCGCCCGCAAGTCCCAGATCCCGGTGATCGCGGACATCCACTTCCAGCCGAAGTACGTCTTCGCCGCGATCAACGCCGGCTGTGCCGCCGTCCGCGTCAACCCTGGCAACATCAAGCAGTTCGACGACCAGGTCAAGGAGATCGCGCGGGCCGCGAAGGACACCGGCACCCCGATCCGGATCGGCGTCAACGCGGGCTCGCTCGACAGGCGCCTGCTCCAGAAGTACGGCAAGGCGACGCCCGAGGCGCTGGTCGAGTCCGCGCTCTGGGAGGCCTCCCTCTTCGAGGAGCACGACTTCCGGGACATCAAGATCTCGGTCAAGCACAACGACCCGGTCGTCATGGTCAACGCCTACCGCCAGCTCTCCGCCGCCTGCGACTACCCGCTGCACCTCGGCGTGACCGAGGCCGGCCCCGCCTTCCAGGGCACCATCAAGTCCGCGGTCGCGTTCGGCGCCCTGCTCTCCGAGGGCATCGGCGACACCATCCGCGTCTCCCTGTCGGCCCCGCCGGTGGAGGAGGTCAAGGTCGGTCTGCAGATCCTGGAGTCGCTGAACCTCAAGCAGCGCGGCCTGGAGATCGTCTCCTGCCCGTCCTGCGGCCGCGCCCAGGTCGACGTCTACAAGCTGGCCGAGGAAGTCACCGCCGGCCTCACCGGCATGGAGGTCCCGCTGCGCGTCGCCGTCATGGGCTGCGTCGTGAACGGTCCGGGCGAGGCCCGCGAGGCCGACCTCGGTGTCGCCTCCGGCAACGGCAAGGGCCAGATCTTCGTCAAGGGCGAGGTCATCAAGACCGTCCCCGAGTCGAAGATCGTGGAGACCCTGATCGAGGAGGCGATGAAGCTCGCCGAGCAGATGGAGGCCGAGGGCATCGCCTCCGGCGAGCCGTCCGTGTCCGTCGCCGGCTGACACCGGCCCCACGCACATCGCCCCGGACGGCCCGAGGTTCCCGGCGAACCTGGGCCCGCCCGGGGTTCCTGCCGCCCCCGTGACCCGGCTGGGTGCCTGACGAGCCTGGGACCTGGGCCGGAGTCCGTGGCGGACTCGGGCCCGGCGGAGGCTCCTCAGGGCTTCCGGACCGAGCCCGAGTGCCCTGCCGGCCGGGTACCCGGCCGGCGTTCGTGACGGACCCCGGACCGGCGAGGTTCTCGTGGACTCCGGACCCGGTTCAGGTGCCCGGCGAGCAGGGACCGCCTGCGGCTCCCGGTGAATCCGGAAACAGCCGAGGTGCCCGGTGATTCTGGGAACAGCCCAGGTGCTCGCTGACCCCGGAAACGGCCGAGGTGCTCAGCGTGCTCCGGACCGGCCGAGGTTTCTCATGGAATCCGGCCCCGGTTCACGTCTTCGGCGAGGCAGGGACCGCCCGGCGGCTCTTGGGATCAGCCCATGCGCCTGGTGAATCCCGGAAACGGCCGTGGTGCTCGGCAAGACCCGGACCGGGCGGGGTTCCTCGTGGGCTCCGGACCCGGCTGGGTACTCGGCAGCCCGGGGCCGGTCGGCGTTTCCCGGGACCCCGGAGCCGGAGCCGGCTTCCGGGGAAGCCCGGGGGGAAGCGGCCCGGGTTCCCGTGAGCCCCGGCCGGGACAGAGGTTTCCGGGAGTGCGGGGGACCGTGCGAGCGGCCCCGCACCGCCGCACGTCAGGGTCCGCCGGGCCCGTGGCCACCGGCCCCCGGCCGGTCAGCCCGTGCAAGAGGGCGGGCGAGGCACAACCTCGCCAGGTACAGTGCGGAAATCAGCAGACCCCAGGGTGAGGCCCCCGTACGTGTTGACCCAGACCACCACCAGGGTCCTCGAACCGAGTGACCTGGACGCCGCGCTCGCCGTCCTCGGCCGCGAGCCGGTGGCGAACGCTTTCGTCGCTTCCCGTGTGCAGGTCGCCGGGCTCGACCCATGGCGGCTCGGCGGCGAGATGTGGGGCTGGTACGAGGACGGCATGCTCCAGTCCCTCTGCTACGCGGGCGCCAACCTCGTCCCGATCTGCGCCACCCAGCGCGCCGTGCGCGGCTTCGCCGACCGGGCCCGCAGGGGCGGCCGCCGCTGCTCCTCGATCGTCGGGCCCGCCGAACCCACCACCCAGCTGTGGCGGCTGCTCGAACCGAGCTGGGGCCCGGCCCGCGAGGTCCGCGCCAACCAGCCGCTGATGGTCACCGACCGGCTGCCCGCAGACATCCCCCCGGATCCGTACGTCCGCCGCATCCGCAAGGACGAGATGGAGACGATCATGCCGGCGTGCGTCGCCATGTTCACCGAGGAGGTCGGCGTCTCGCCGATGGCCGGTGACGGCGGCCTGCTCTACCAGGCCCGCGTGGCCGAACTCGTCGGTTCCGGCCGCTCCTTCGCCCGCCTGGACCGGCACGGCAAGGTCGTCTTCAAGGCCGAGATCGGCGCCGCGACCGCCCAGGCCTGCCAGATCCAGGGCGTGTGGGTGGCCCCCGAGTACCGCGGACAGGGGGTGGCGGCCCCCGGCATGGCGGCCGTGCTCCGCTACGCCCTCGCCGATGTCGCCCCCGTCGTCAGCCTCTACGTCAACGACTTCAACACGGCCGCGCGGGCCACGTACCGCCGCGTCGGGTTCCAGGAGGTCGGCGCCTTCATGAGTGTCCTGTTCTGACGCCCGGCGCGGGCTCGCCGGGACCTCACATGTCCCGCTGTCCGCCAGGTAGTCTCCCGGCATGCTGCGCTTCCCCGGTCACGGCCCCCGCGACTCCGACGACGTGCTCCTCGGCCCGCTGGACCTCGCCGCGCGCGTCGACGAGGCGCTCGCCGTGCAGGCGCTGGCCTTCGGGCTCGGCGCGGACGAGATCGCCGTACGCCGTCAGATCGTGCTGCGCCACATCACCTACCCGGGAGCCCACGCGCTCGGCGCGACCACCGCCGACGGACGCCTGGTCGGCTTCGTCTACGGCATGCCCAACGACCGCGCGCACTGGTGGTCCACCGTCGTCGAACCGTATCTGCGCGGCCGGGGCCACGACGGCTGGCTCGACGACTCCTTCGTGATCACCGAACTGCACGTCCACCCCCGGTTCCAGAACCGCGGTGTCGGCCGCGCGCTGATCACCGCCATCACGGACACCGCGACCGAACCGCGCTCGATCCTCTCCGCGATCGACTTCGACAGCCCGGCCCGCGGCCTGTACCGCTCGCTCGGCTACGAGGACCTCGCACGGCAGGTCCTGTTCCCCAGCGCACCCAAGCCTTACGCCGTGATGGGCGCCCCGCTTCCGCTGCGACACCGCTAATGGATTTCCGGGGACGGCCGCTGCCCGGCTAACCTCCAGGCATCACCCTTACGCAGCAGGAGTCGAGAATCATGGCCCAGGTCCAGCGCATGTCCCGTTTGATGGTCAAGACATTGCGTGACGACCCGGCGGACGCCGAGACGCTCAGCCACAAGCTGCTCGTCCGCGCCGGCTACGTACGGCGCAACGCCGCGGGCATCTGGACCTGGCTGCCGCTCGGCAAGAAGGTCCTGGACAACATCTCCCGCGTGGTCCGCGAGGAGATGGACGCGATCGGCGCCCAGGAGGTCCTGCTTCCGGCCCTGCTGCCCAAGGAGCCCTACGAGGCCTCGGCGCGCTGGGAGGAGTACGGCGACCTCCTCTTCCGCCTCAAGGACCGCAAGGGCGCGGAGTACCTGCTCGGCCCGACGCACGAGGAGATCTTCACCCTGGTCGTGAAGGACCAGGTGGCCTCGTACAAGGACCTGCCGGTCATGCTCTACCAGATCCAGACGAAGTACCGCGACGAGGCCCGCCCGCGTTCCGGCGTGCTGCGCGGCCGCGAGTTCCAGATGAAGGACTCGTACTCCTTCGACATCACGGACGAGGGCCTCGCCGAGTCCTACGGGCTGCACCGCGCGGCCTACCAGAAGATCTTCGCGCGCATCGGCCTCGACTACCGCATCGTGTCCGCCGTCTCCGGCGCCATGGGCGGCTCCGCCTCCGAGGAGTTCCTCGCGCCCGCCGCCGCCGGCGAGGACACCTTCGTGGACTGCCCGGCCTGCGACTACGCCGCCAACACGGAGGCCGTGACCTTCAAGCTCACGCCCGTCTCCGAGGAGCACGGCGCGGTCGAGGAACTGGACACCCCCGACACCCCGACGATCGAGACCCTCGCCGAGCACCTCGGCGTGCCCGCCTCCGCGACCCTGAAGAACCTGCTGGTCAAGGTCGACGGCGAGATCGTGGCCGTGGGCGTCCCCGGCGACCGCGAGGTCGACCTCGGCAAGCTGGGCGAGCACCTCGCCCCGGCCGTCGTCGAGCTCGTCACGGCCGAGGACTTCGAGGGCCGGGGCGATCTCGTACGCGGCTACGTGGGCCCGCAGGGCCTGGAGAAGGTCCGCTACATCGCCGACCCGCGCATCGCGCCCGGCACGGCCTGGATCACCGGCGCCAACAAGATCAACAAGCATGCGAAGAACGTCGTGGCCGGCCGCGACTTCGAGGTCGACGACTACCTCGACGTCGTCGTGGTGCAGGAGGGCGACCCCTGCCCCGCGTGCGGCACCGGCCTCAAGATGGACCGCGCCATCGAGATCGGCCACATCTTCCAGCTCGGCCGCAAGTACGCCGACACCTTCGGCCTCGACGTTCTCGGGCAGCAGGGCAAGCCGGTCCGCGTGACCATGGGCTCGTACGGCATCGGCGTCTCCCGCGCGGTCGCCGCGCTGGCCGAGCAGTCGGCGGACGACCAGGGACTGTGCTGGCCCAAGGAGATCGCTCCCGCCGACGTGCACGTGGTCGCCGCGGGCAAGGCCCTCCAGACCGAGCTGGCGCTCGACGTGTCCGAGAAGCTCGGTGCCGCGGGCGTCCGCGTCCTGGTCGACGACCGTGCCGGTGTCTCCCCGGGCGTGAAGTTCACCGACGCCGAGCTCATCGGCGTCCCGACGATCCTGGTCGCCGGCCGCCGCTCGGCCGAGGGCGTCGTGGAGCTGAAGGACCGCCGTACCGGCGAGCGCGAGGAACTGACCGTCGACGAGGCGATCGCCCGCCTGACGGCCTGACCGTTTCACCCGGCGGCGCCCGCGGCCCCTCTTAGGAGGGGCGGGGCGTCGCCGTTCGTCTGCCCGGCGCGGGCGCCTCTTCTTCTGCCGCGTGCGGGCCTTTGCCATGTGCGGGGCCTTTGCCCGGACAGGACATGACGGACCGTCATATGGCGTGCGCCGTGCGGGTCGTGCGTCGGACGCTCCGCGGTGTGCCGCGCCCCGGTGGCGGTACGCCGGTGATCGATCCCCGAACTCGCAGGAGCGCACGCGGAGTCGAGGGGCTAGAGCCAGCCGGCGAACTCCAGGAGCAGTTCGGCGTCGCGGAGGCGGCCGACCCGGCCCGCCCGGACGCCCGACTCGACGGCGCGGAACAGGGTCCAGCCGCGCAGCCGCTCCTGGTCCACGTCCAGCGACTCGGCCAGCCGCTTCACCCGGCGGCGCGTGATCGACGCCCCCGACGGCGACGCGATCAGGTCCTCGACCCGGTCGCGGACCAGCCGGGCCAGGTCGAACGCGCACTCGCCGACCACCGGGTCCGGCCCCACCGCCAGCCAGGGCGCGCGGTCCCCGGCGAGTACCTTGCTCTGCCGGAAGGTGCCGTGCAGCAGCCGTGCCTCGGGCGGCCCGGCCAGCAGTTCGTCCCGGGCCGCGAGCGCGGCGTCGACCAGGGCCCGTACCTCGGTACCGGTACCGGTCTCGGCCGTGGTCCGCATGGCCTCGGCCTGCCGCCCGGTCCGCTCCGCGACGGTCTCGAAGACCGGGCCCGCGGGCGGCTCGACCCACAGTCGGCGCAACGTCCCCGCCGCTTCCAGCAGGGCCTTCGCCTCGGGCAGCGACCGGACGGAGAGGTCCGGGTGCAGCCGCTCCAGCAGCAGGACGCCCGGGGCGCCGTGGACGTCGGCGGTGTCGCCGAGGTCGAGGAGGCGGACCGCGCCGCGGCCGTCCCAGTGGGCGAGCGCGGCCCGCTCGCTCTCCGGCCGCGCCCGGTCGGGTGCCAGTTTCAGGACGGCGGGTGTCCCGTCGGCCTGCCGCACCAGGACGACCAGACTGCTGCGCCCGCCCGGTGCCTGCACCCGCTCCACGGTCAACTCGCGCAGATCGACGGCCTGTCGGGCCAGCTCGGGCAGCTTCTCCAGCCACTCGTCGGCCTTGCCGGGCTCCTCCGGCCCGCTCCGGCGGGTCTCGCCGAGCGCCCGGAGAAGGCGCTGCGGCGGTTCGAAGGCCATGCGCGGGTCCATGCGCGGGATGTTCCCTTCCAGGTCGCGTTACGTCGGCGAGGGTGCCGTGGCGGACGGGGTGCCCGCCCGCTCGGCGAGCCCAGGGAAGGCTACGCTCTCGCCGCTCCAGCGGACCGCACGGACCGCGGCCTCCCGCAGCGCCCCGGCCGCCATGCGCCGCCGGTCGCCCGTGGCGGCGCGCACGAGGTCGGAGTACACGTCGGCCACCCGCTCCTCCAGCTCGGTCGCGAACCGTATGGCCGCGGCGGTGTCCGTCACCGGGAACGGCAGCATGTACGCGGCCGACGCGGCCTCGGGCGTACCGCCCAGGTCCTTCACGGCCCGCACCAGTTCGTCCCGGCGTGCCCGATGGGCGTCGTACGCCGACCGGGCGTCCGGCTGCCGGGCCTCGCCGATCCGGCCGCCGACCACGCCGTAGCCGTAGACGGCCGCGTGCTCGGCGGCCAACGCGGCCTGCGTGGCCTTGAGTTCGGCTTCCTCGGTCATCTTCCGCTTGCTCACTTGGCCGCCTTCGTCAGCAGAAACGCGTGGGCCGCACCGGCCGCCGCCACCGAGGCGAGCAGCCGGGCGAGCTCACCGGGAACCTCCACCAGGGCCCGTGTCCGCTCGTCCGCGAACGCGAGTTCGGCGGCGGCGAGGTCCCTGAGCGCGTCCTTGGGCCGGGTCGCCACACCGGGGGAGGCGCCGGCCGCCGCCGACGCCGACGCCGTGCTGGACGTAGGGCTCGAAGCCGACGGGGACCCCGACGAGGACGCGGACGCCGAGGACGCAGAGCCGGACGGGGAAGCCGTGGACGAGGTGGACGCCGTGGGCGAAGCGGACCCGGACACGGATGCCGAAGCCGAAGTGGATGCGGCCGGGGACGCCGACGCCCCCGCGTCGCCGCCTCCGAACGCCTTCACGTGCCGGAAGACCTCCGCCCGCAGCGGGACGAGCCGCTCCGCCAGCTCCGGATGGGCGGTGATCACCGCCGTGTACCGGTCGGAGAGCGTCAGGCTGTCGCGGGCCGCACGCGCGCGGGCCCGGTCCGCGGCCGAGGGGCTGCCGCCCGTCGTTTCGCCGGACGGCTCGGGAGCGGAACAGCCGGCCAGCGCGAAGGCGCCCGCGGCGGCCGCGAGCAGGGTCCTTCGGCGCGGACCCGACGGGGTGCGCGACGGCAGGGGGAACGACACGGCAGACGTCCTCGGAGGGCTCGTACGAATGTATGGGCGAGCTGCCCGTGATCACGGTACCCGCGCATCGGCCGATCACCGCCCAGCGGCTCTCCTCCAACTGTCTCGGCCGCGATTTCACGGACGCCCTCCGGTACCCGCCGCCGCGAGCGCACGCGTCCCGGTGGACGGCAACACCCTCCGCGACCGGATACCCTTTGAGCTGACACGCGACCAACCCACAACAGCACACGCGGCCGAGGAGTCACCCGGATGAGCACGACCCAGAGCGAGAGGCTGCGAGAACTCCTGGATCCGCTCGTGAGCTCCCAGGGCCTCGATCTGGAAGAGATCGAAGTGGAGACCGTAGGCCGCAAGCGTGTTCTGCGCGTCGTCGTGGATTCGGACGAAGGTGCCGACCTGGACGCGATCGCCGATGTGAGCCGCGCGCTCTCGGCGAAACTCGACGAGACGGACGCGATGGGCGCGGGTGAGTACACCCTCGAAGTCGGAACCCCCGGTGCCGAGCGCGAGCTCAAGGAACACCGCCACTACGTACGCGCCACCGACCGCCTGGTGAAGTTCCAGCTGGCGGACAACGAAGAACTGCTCGCCAGGATCCTGCGGGTCGACGACGACGGTCTGGATGTCGAAGTGCCGGGCGTGAAGGGGCGCAAGCCCACCGCCAAGCGGCTCGCCTTCGCGGACGTCGTCAAGGCCCGCGTCCAGGTCGAGTTCAGCCGCAAGGACAAGAAGGAAGAGGAGGCGTAGCCGTGGACATCGACATGAGCGCCCTGCGGGGTTTGGTGCGGGAGAAGGAGATCTCCTTCGACCTGCTGGTCGAGGCGATCGAGTCGGCCCTCCTCATCGCCTACCACCGCACCGAGGGAAGCCGCCGTCGCGCGCGCGTGAAACTCGACCGGGAGACCGGTCATGTGACCGTGTGGGCGAAGGAGGACCCCGAGGATCTGGAGGAGGGGCAGGAGGCGCGCGAGTTCGACGACACCCCGTCGGGGTTCGGCCGGATCGCCGCGACCACCGCCAAGCAGGTCATCCTGCAGCGTCTGCGGGACGCGCAGGACGACGCGACCCTCGGCGAGTACGCGGGCCGCGAGGGCGACATCGTCACCGGTGTGGTCCAGCAGGGCCGTGACCCGAAGAACGTGCTGGTCGACATCGGCAAGCTGGAGGCCATCCTGCCGGTGCAGGAGCAGGTCCCCGGCGAGAACTACGAGCACGGCCTGCGCCTGCGCTCGTACGTCGTACGGGTGGCGAAGGGTGTCCGCGGCCCGTCCGTGACCCTGTCCCGTACGCACCCCAACCTCGTGAAGAAGCTCTTCGCGCTGGAGGTTCCGGAGATCGCCGACGGTTCCGTCGAGATCGCCGCCATCGCCCGCGAGGCCGGCCACCGCACGAAGATCGCCGTCCGGTCCAACCGCAGCGGTCTGAACGCCAAGGGCGCCTGCATCGGCCCGATGGGCGGCCGGGTGCGCAACGTGATGGCCGAGCTCAACGGCGAGAAGATCGACATCGTGGACTGGTCGGACGACCCGGCCGACATGGTGGCGAACGCGCTCTCGCCGGCCCGTGTCTCCAAGGTCGAGGTCGTCGACCTCGCGGCCCGCTCCGCGCGCGTGACGGTCCCCGACTACCAGCTCTCGCTGGCGATCGGCAAGGAGGGCCAGAACGCCCGCCTCGCCGCCCGCCTCACCGGCTGGCGGATCGACATCCGTCCGGACACCGAGCAGCCCGAGCGGCGCGGGGAATAGGCCGGGAATAGATCCGGCCCGCGGATCGCTTACATCACGACAACAACCGTTCGATTCTTGCCCCAAAGGGGTGAGGTCGGTACGGGGAGGTAGACTTAAGAGTGTCTGGCCGGACGCGAGCCCGCGCATGCCCTGAACGCACCTGTGTGGGGTGCCGGGAGCGAGCGGCCAAGAGAGACTTGCTGCGGATCGTGGCGGTCGAGGGTGAATGCGCCCCCGATCATCGCGGTACGCTGCCCGGCCGGGGTGCGTACGTGCATCCCGTTCTGGTCTGTCTCGATCTGGCGGTCCGCCGCCGGGCGATCCCGCGGGCGCTGCGCGCTCCGGGACCGCTCGACACCGAGGCGCTGCGCCTCTACGTCGAGCAGGCAAACCCGTAAGAGAGCGTCGTACGGAACCTCCGTGCGGCCCTGGTATTCCGCGAGTTGGAAGTAGGTCGAGATTGCGATGAGCACTCGATGAGCACGCGATGAGTACGCCCATGAAGTAGCGACGGTCCGGACGCAGACCCGGACCTAAAAGGAGCGAAGTGGCTAAGGTCCGGGTATACGAACTCGCCAAGGAGTTCGGCGTAGAGAGCAAGGTCGTCATGGCCAAGCTCCAAGAACTCGGTGAATTCGTCCGTTCGGCGTCCTCGACGATCGAGGCCCCCGTCGTACGCAAACTGACAGATGCCCTCCAGCAGGGCAACGGTGGCGGCAAGCCCGCCCCGCGCAAGGCTGCCCCGGCGAAGCCGGGCGCCCCCTCTCCGGCGCAGGCGGCCCGTCCGGCCGCCCCGCGCCCGCCGGCCCCGAAGCCGGCCGCGGCCGAGACGCCCGCGACTGCTCCGGTCACCCCGGCCGCCGCGGGTCCGCGCCCGACTCCCGGTCCCAAGCCGGCCCCGAAGCCCGCTCCGGCGGCTCCGGCTCCGGTCGCGGCCGAATTCACCGCACCGCCGTCGGCGCCGGTCGCGCCGTCGACCCCCTCGGCTCCCGCCGCGGGTGCCCCCCGTCCGGGCGCCCCGCGTCCCGCGGGCCAGGCTCCGCGTCCCGGTGCCCGTCCGGCCGGTGGCCCCGGCCAGGGTGGTCAGGGTCGTGGTGACCGTCCCGAGCGTCCCGAGCGTTCCGAGCGCGGCGACCGTCAGGGTGGCGCCCCGCGTCCCGGCGGCCAGGCTCCGCGTCCCGGTGCCCGTCCGGCCGGTCCCCGTCCGGGCAACAACCCGTTCACCTCTGGTGGCTCCACCGGCATGGCGCGTCCGCAGACGCCCCGTCCGGGTGGTGCCCCGCGTCCCGGTGGCGCCGGTGCCCCCGGTGGTCCGCGTCCGCAGGGCGCGGGCGGCCAGGACCGTGCTCCCCGTCCCCAGGGCGGTCCCGGCGGCGCTCCGCGTCCGCAGGGCGGTCCGGGCGGTGCCCGTCCCACTCCGGGCGGCATGCCCCGTCCGCAGGCTCCGCGTCCCGGCGGCGGTCCGGGCGGTAACCGTCCGAACCCCGGCATGATGCCTCAGCGTCCGGCCGCGGGCTCCCCGCGTCCCGGCGGTGGCCCCGGTGGCCGCGGTCCCGGTGCGGGTGGCGGTCGTCCCGGTGGTCCCGGTGGCGGCGGCGGTCGTCCCGGTGGCGGCTTCGCCGGTCGTCCGGCCGGTCCCGGTGGCGGCGGTGGCGGTTTCGCCGGTCGTCCCGGTGGTCCCGGTGGCGGTGGCGGCGGTTTCGCCGGTCGTCCCGGTGGTCCCGGTGGCGGTGGCGGCGGTCGTCCCGGCTTCGGCGGTCGTCCGGGTGGTCCCGGTGGCCGTGGTGGCACACAGGGTGCGTTCGGCCGTCCCGGCGGTCCGGCGCGTCGTGGTCGCAAGTCGAAGCGGCAGAGGCGCCAGGAGTACGAGGCCATGCAGGCCCCGTCCGTCGGCGGCGTGATGCTGCCTCGCGGCAACGGACAGTCCGTCCGCCTGTCGCGCGGTGCCTCCCTCACCGACTTCGCCGAGAAGATCGGCGCCAACCCGGCGTCGCTCGTCGGCGTGATGATGAACCTCGGCGAGATGGTCACTGCCACGCAGTCCGTCTCCGACGAGACGCTGAAGCTCCTCGCGGACGAGATGAACTTCGTCCTCGAGATCGTCAGCCCCGAGGAGGAGGACCGCGAGCTGCTCGAGTCCTTCGACATCGAGTTCGGCGAGGACGAGGGCGACGAGGACGACCTCGTGGTCCGTCCGCCGGTCGTGACCGTCATGGGTCACGTCGACCACGGTAAGACCCGCCTTCTCGACACCATCCGCAAGACGAACGTCGTCGCGGGCGAGGCCGGCGGTATCACGCAGCACATCGGCGCGTACCAGGTCGCGACCGAGGTCAACGGTGAAGAGCGCAAGATCACCTTCATCGACACCCCCGGTCACGAGGCGTTCACCGCCATGCGTGCCCGTGGTGCCAAGTCGACCGACATCGCGATCCTCGTGGTGGCGGCCAACGACGGTGTGATGCCCCAGACGATCGAGGCGCTGAACCACGCCAAGGCGGCCGACGTGCCGATCGTGGTCGCGGTCAACAAGATCGACGTCGAGGGCGCGGACCCGACCAAGGTGCGCGGTCAGCTCACCGAGTTCGGTCTGGTGGCCGAGGAGTACGGCGGCGACACGATGTTCGTCGACATCTCCGCCAAGCAGGGTCTGAACATCGACGCCCTGCTGGAGGCCGTGGTCCTGACCGCGGACGCCTCGCTCGACCTGCGGGCCAACCCGGAGCAGGACGCGCAGGGCATCGCGATCGAGTCCCACCTCGACCGCGGCCGCGGTGCCGTTTCGACGGTCCTGGTCCAGCGCGGCACGCTGCGCATCGGCGACACCATGGTGGTCGGCGACGCGTACGGCCGTGTCCGGGCGATGCTCGACGACAACGGCAACAACGTCGAGGAAGCGGGTCCGTCGACCCCCGTCCTGGTCCTGGGTCTCACCAACGTCCCGGGCGCCGGCGACAACTTCCTGGTTGTCGACGAGGACCGCACGGCGCGTCAGATCGCCGAGAAGCGCGCGGCGCGTGAGCGCAACGCCAACTTCGCCCGCCGGGGTGTCCGGTTCTCCCTGGAGAACCTGGACGAGGCCCTCAAGGCCGGTCTGGTGCAGGAACTCAACCTCATCATCAAGGGCGACGCGTCCGGTTCGGTGGAGGCTCTCGAGTCCTCGCTGCTCCAGCTCGACGTCGGCGACGAGGTCGACATCCGCGTCCTGCACCGCGGTGTGGGTGCGGTCACCGAGTCCGACATCAACCTGGCGACCGGCTCCGACGCCATCGTCATCGGCTTCAACGTCCGCGCTGCGGGCCGCGCGGCGCAGATGGCGGAGCGCGAGGGCGTCGACGTCCGGTACTACTCGGTGATCTACCAGGCCATCGAGGAGATCGAAGCGGCCCTCAAGGGCATGCTCAAGCCGGAGTACGAGGAGGTCGAGCTCGGCACGGCGGAGATCCGCGAGGTCTTCAAGTCGTCCAAGCTCGGCAACATCGCCGGTGTCCTGGTCCGCTCGGGCGAGGTCAAGCGCAACACCAAGGCGCGACTCGTCCGCGACGGCAAGGTCATCGCGGAGAGCCTCAACATCTCCGGGCTGCGTCGCTTCAAGGACGACGTCACCGAGATCCGCGAAGGGTTCGAGGGCGGTATCAACCTCGGCAACTTCAACGACATCAAGGTCGACGACGTCATCGCGACGTACGAGATGCGCGAGAAGCCGCGCTCGTAAAGCGGTTCCCAGGCTGGCCGGCGGTGAGCAGTCACCGCCGGCCAGCCTGGCTTTTGCCGGATCACGCGGTTCCCCGCGTCCCATCTCGGGGCGCGGGGAACTGCGTGTCACCGACCCCGGCCGGTCATGCGGCCGGTCACCGGGCGGCGAACGGCCCGGGGCCCGGAAACCCCGTCGAGCGAGCCGGTGGTTCGTTGTACGGTTCTGATGTCCCTGCCAAGTGCATTGGCAGGCCATCTATCCCGTACCGGCGGGACATCCGGTTACACATGTATGTGGGGACGCTGTCCTTCGATCTGCTCCTCGGCGACGTTCACTCGCTCAAGGAGAAACGCTCTCTCGTCCGGCCGATCGTCGCCGAACTCCAGCGGAAGTACGCGGTGAGTGCCGCCGAGACGGGCAACCAGGACCTTCACCGCAGGGCAGAGATCGGCCTGGCGGTGGTCTCCGGGGACACCATGCACCTGACGGACGTACTGGACCGGTGCGAACGACTGGTCGCGGCGCGACCGGAGGTGGAACTGCTGTCGGTACGACGCAGAGTCCACACCGACGAAGACTGACGAAGACCGACGCAACACGCAAGGCGAAGAAGGAGACGGACCAGTGGCCGACAACGCGCGGGCGAAGAGGCTGGCGGACCTCATCCGAGAGGTGGTGGCCAAGAAGATGCAGCGCGGGATCAAGGACCCGCGGCTCGGCACTCACGTCACCATCACGGACACCCGGGTCACCGGGGACCTCCGGGAGGCCACCGTCTTCTACACGGTGTACGGGGACGACGAGCAGCGCGCCGAGGCGGCCGCGGGCCTGGAGAGCGCCAAGGGCGTACTCCGCTCGGCCGTCGGCGCGGCGGCGGGCGTGAAGTTCACGCCGACGCTGACGTTCGTCGCGGACGCCCTGCCGGACACCGCCAAGACCATCGAGGACCTGCTCGACAAGGCACGGGCCTCGGACGAGAAGGTGCGCGAGGTCTCGGCCGGCGCGTCCTTCGCGGGCGACGCGGACCCGTACAAGAAGCCGGGCGAGGACGACGAGGACGACGCGGCGGAATGACGCAGAAGCCCAGCACGCCCGACGGACTTGTCATCGTCGACAAGCCGTCGGGCTTCACTTCGCACGACGTGGTCGCCAAGATGCGCGGCATCGCCCGGACACGCCGGGTGGGCCACGCGGGCACCCTCGACCCCATGGCGACGGGTGTGCTCGTCCTCGGTGTCGAGAAGGCCACCAAGCTCCTCGGGCACCTCGCGCTCACCGAGAAGGAGTACCTCGGCACGATCCGGCTCGGCCAGAACACGCTGACCGACGACGCCGAGGGCGACATCACCTCCTCGACGGACGCCTCCGGCGTGAAACGCGACGCGATCGACGCCGGGGTCGCCAAGCTGACCGGCGCCATCATGCAGGTGCCGTCCAAGGTCAGCGCCATCAAGATCGACGGCGTGCGCTCGTACAAGAGGGCACGCGAGGGCGAGGAGTTCGAGATCCCGGCCCGCCCGGTGACCATCTCCTCGTTCGCGGTGTACGACATCCGTGACGCGGTCGCCGAGGACGGCACCCCGGTGCTCGACCTGGTCGTCTCCGTCGTCTGCTCGTCCGGGACGTACATCCGGGCCATCGCCCGCGACCTCGGCGCGGACCTGGGCGTCGGCGGTCATCTCACGGCCCTGCGCCGCACCCGCGTCGGCCCGTACAAGCTGGACTCCGCGCGCACCCTCGACCAGCTCCAGGAGGAGCTGACCGTGATGCCGATCGCGGAGGCGGCCACGGCCGCGTTCCCGCGCTGGGACGTGGACACCAAGCGGGCCCGGCTGTTGCTGAACGGCGTCCGGCTCGACATGCCCGAGGAGTACGCGGGCAAGGGCGCCGTCGCGGTCTTCGACCCCGAGGGCCGGTTCCTCGCGCTGGTGGAGGACCACAAGGGCAAGGCGAAGAGTCTGGCCGTCTTCGGCTGAGGTCCGCCTCGGCACGGTTTTCCGCGCGCACACCGGGCGCGGCGGCCGGTGGACGATCCGTCCACACGGTGGCCGGACGGACACTCCGCCCGTGGAGCGGCGATCACGGGGTCTCGTGCCCGCCGCTCCACGGTCCCCCCTCGGCACCCCCACCCAAGGGTGTATCCATCCGACCTCGCGTATTCACCCCATCGGGCAGGCGCTCGGAGTGAACCGAGGGAGCGGAAGGGGGCGCGTTCACCGCGTGATCTGTCCTGCTGATCACCTCGCCCCTACCGTCGGAGCAAGGAGCACGGCGGGGAGGTTCGAGTATGGCGGGGCGAGGCCCGCGGACCGGGAACGACGAGGCGGCGGACGGCGCCGGACAGGCGGGGGACGACGTCCTCGTCCGTGTCCACGACCTGGCGGGCCGCCCACGCGGCACGGGATTCGCGGCCGACCACCACGGCACCCTGATCACCGGGCACGAGGCCGTCGCCGGCCTGGACCGGCTCGTCCTGCGCACCCCCGGCGGCCGCACCTGTACGGTGCCCGCCGAAGCCGTCACCCCGCTGCCCGACCTCGGTCTGGCTCTCGTACGCACCGAAGGTCTCGGCCTCGCCCCGCTCCCCGTCACCGTGCGGGACCGCGTCGCGACCGGTACGTACGTCCGGATCGCGGCGGGCGGCTGGCGCGAGGCGCGCGTACTGGGCGCCTCCGCCGTGACCTACCCGGCCACCGGCCGAGTCCATCTCCTGCGTGACGTACTGGAGTTGGCGATCGGTACGGCGGGCGCGGACGCGCTCCGGCCGGGCGGCGGGGCGGCCGGGGGGCCGGTCCTCGACGCCTCGACCGGCGCAGTGGTGGCGGTCGTCGGGACCGCCCTGCGTCCCCGGGACCCGGGCGCGGTCGCGCCGGGGGAGACCCCGCCCGGCCATCGGGCACCCGGCTTCGCCGTCCCCCTGCGGGGTGTCGCGGGCGTTCCGGGGCCCCTAGCCGAACTGCTGGCCCGCAACGCGGCGACTGTGCCCGCGTACGGCGCCGACCTGAATCTCGCGGGCGTGCTGGAACTCACCGCGACCTCGCCGGCCTCGGCCGGACCCCGGTCATCGCTCCCGCCCGGACTCGTCGAACGGGCCGATGCCATCAGGGAGTTCGCGGCGTTCGAGAGCGGCCAGGCCGTCGTCCTCGGGCTCGTCGGCCCGCCCGGCAGCGGCCGTACGACGGAACTGGCCGCCCTCGCCGCCCGGCGTCTCCACGGCCCCGACCCGTCGCCCACTCTCTGGCTGCGCGGCGCCGACCTCCGCGCCGAGGACACCTCGGTGGCGGACGCGGCGACGCGGGTCCTGGAGCGCGCGGGCCGGATCGTGGCCGCCTCCCGGCGGACCGGCGGTGCCTCGGCGGAGGCCGTGCGGCGGTCCGCGGACGCGCATGTGCTGCCCCCGGAGGGATACGGCGGTGAACTCGGCGACATCGGGCCGGACCGGCTGGCCCGGTCGGCGCGCGCCGCCGCCCGGCCCCTGCTGCTCCTTCTCGACGGCCCCGAGGAGATGCCGGCCGAACTGGCCCACCGCCTCCCGGCCTGGACCGGGGAAACAGCCACCTGGCTGGCAGAGACAGGCACCCGCCTGGTCATCGGTTGCCGCCCGGAGTACTGGGAACGGGCCGGCGCGAACTTCCCCGCGGGCCTGCTGCACCCGCCGGACGGCCGTCCGCCGACACACCGAGGCGGTCGTCCACCGACGCACCCGGACGACCACGCGCCGCCGCGTTCGGACGGGCGGCCCTCGCCGGACAAGGGCGGGCAGCCGACCCGGGAGGCGGGCGGGTGTCCTTCGCCGGACGCGGGAGGGCAGCCGACGCGGGAGGCGGGCGGGTGTCCTTCGCCGGACGCGGGCGGGTGTCCTTCGCCGGACGCGAGGCGGCATCCGTCGGCGTATCGGGGTGGCCGGTCGTCCGTCCACCCGGGCGAGCGGGGGCCGCAGGACGTCGGCCGGTCGTCACCCCCCGCGGGCGGGCAGCCGCCACCGCACGCGGGCGGCCCCCTGCCTGCCTGTGTCCGGCTCGGGGATCTGACCGAGGAGGAGGCCCGGCGGGTCCGGTCGTGGGCCGGGGTCGGGGAGGGCGTCCTCGTGTCTGCCGACGCCCGCCATCCGCTGGTGCTGCGGCTGCTCTCCGAGGTGCTGGCCGCGCCGGTGGACCCACCGGACGAGTCGCTCGACCGGGACGACGTGTTCGCGGCCCACCTCGACCTGATGTGCCTGCGCGTCGCGGTCCGGCTCGCCGCGGCGAACGGGCTGCCCGGCACCGCCGTACGCCTGCTCGCCACCCGGGTCTCCGGCCAGGCCCACGAGGCGGCGCGCCGCTGTCTGGGCCCCGGACAGGGCCGGCTGGACCGGGAGTCCTTCGACGCCGTGTTCCCCTGGGGCGCCGCACCGGGACGTCTGGCGGGCGTCACCGGCTGGGCGTCCGCCGTTCTCACCGAGGGACTCCTCGTGCCCGTCGGCGACGGCTACCGCTTCGCCCACGAGGAACTCGCCGACTGGCTGCAGGGCACCCACCTCGACCTGGAAGCGGCGCTGGACAGCCTGGTCCACCGGTGGCGCGCGGCACCGGACATCGGGTCCGGACCTCCGCCGACCACCGCGGTCGGCCGTCGGCAGGCCCGCCGCCGCGCCCGGTCCACCGTGCCGGGCTCGGGCTCGGCCTCGGGCTCGGCCCCGGCCTCGGGCCCGGGCTCGGACACCCTTCCCGTCCCGCACCACCGCATCGGCCCCGTCGTCGAGACCCTGCTCCTGCTGGCCCGTCAACAAGGCGCCGCCGAACTGACCCTCCGTCTGGAGGACCTCGTCCACGCAGTCGACGACCTGCTGCCCGGGAAGCGGCCCCCGGCCGGAACTCCGCAGGGCACCGCGTTCGGGACACCGCAGGGCGCCGTGCCTGCCGCCCCGCTGGGTGATCCGGCCTCGATCCTGGGGGGCGACCTGCTTGGCATGTCGCAGGGCACCTGGCCCGGCACTGCGCGGGGCGATCTGCCGGGCGGTCCGCCGGGCGCTTCCTCCGGCGCTCAGTTGGGTGATCCGACCTCGACTCCGTGGGGCGATGGGCTGGGGACCTCGCAGGGTGCCGTGCCCGGGACTCCGTGGGGCGCCGTGCCTGCCGCCCGGCTGGGTGATCCGGCCTCGATCCTGCGGGGCGACCTGCCCGGGACTCCGCAGGGCGATCTGCTTGGCATGTCGCAGGGCGCCTGGTCCGGGACTGCGCGGGGCGATCTGCCGGGCGGTCCGCCGGGCGCTTCCTCCGGCGCTCAGTTGGGTGATCCGACCTCGACTCCGTGGGGCGATGGGCTGGGGACCTCGCAGGGTGCCGTGCCCGGGACTCTGTGGGGCGCCGTGCCTGCCGCCCGGCTGGGTGATCCGGCCTCGATCCTGCGGGGCGACCTGCCCGGGACTCCGCAGGGCGATCTGCTTGGCATGTCGCAGGGCGCCTGGTCCGGGACTGCGCGGGGCGATCTGCGAGGCGGCCCGCCGGGAGCCTCGCCCGGCGCTCAGCTGGGTGATCCGGCAGACGCCCCGCTGGACGACCCGCTCTGGTGGGCCACCCACCTCTGCACCTCCACCCTTCTCCGGGTACCCGACGCGACCCCGTACCTCGGTGTGCTGCGGCTGCTCACGGAGCGGATCGTGGCCTGGCGGGAGCAGGGCAGGACCGTGCCGGGAGAGTTCGGCCCGGCCTTCTGGGCGGCGCTGCCCGTACCGGACGCGGAACGCTTCGACCTGCTCAGGCACCTGGTGACGGCCGACCCCCGCCGCGCCCCGGCGGCCGAGCCCGCGCGCCCCGGTGAGGCCCCCGACATCCCGCGCCATCTCGACACCGTCTCCCGCCTCCTCGCCGCCGACCCCATCGCCGCGCACCGTCCTCTCACCCGCTGGTTCGACGACGAACGGCCTCTCCCCGCGACCCCTGACGCGACCGTGGCGACGGCCGCGCAGGCGTTGCTGTACGCGCACCGGCGGCGGGCGCCGGACGATCTGGCCGAGGCCCTGGTGGCCTGCGCGCACCGGCGGGGCGACGAGCTGCTGGCCGTACTGGCCGAGGAGGAGCCGTCGGCCATCTGCCGGGCCGTGGACCGCTGGGCGCGCGACGAACAGCCGGCCCGGCGGGTCGCGGCGGTCGCGTACGGCCTCAGGGCGGCGCCCTTCGCGAGGACTCCCGCCGACCGCGAGCTGCTCCGGCACACCGCGCTCGCCCTGCTGGCCCGTCCCGCCGACGGCGCGCTGCACGCAGGGGCGCTCGGCATCCTCGTACGGGATCCGCTCACCCGTGCCCCCTACCTGCCGCAGGCCTTGGAGTGCTTCGCGGCCGGCGACCCGCGGCTGCCCCCGAGTGCGCTGGCCGACGCGTTCACCACGCACCCGGAGCCCGTGCTCGCGGCCTTCCGCGACCGGTTGCGGCGGCCCGGTCCCGACACGGCCGAGCTGCTGGCCGCCCTCGCCGACGTCACCACACCGGCGCTGGCCCGCCGGGTGGCCGCGCTGGTGCGCGAGACCGTGGAGCTCCGGCCGGCGGCCGCCGGATACCTGGCCGCCCACGTGGACCGGCGTCTCGACCAGGGGAGCCCCGCCCAGGCGGTGCTGTTCCCGCTGATCAGCGGTCTGCTGGAAGGGTGTGACGCACCGGTGCGGACGGCGCTCGCCCGGACCCTCGCCGCGCCCGGAGGCACGACGTCGGCCCCGCTGCGGCGCGAGCTGCTCGACCTGCTGTTGGCGCACGAGCGGGATCCGGTCGTTCTCGACACCGTCCTGAGGGCCGTCGCCGACGGTCTGGACCGGCGGGGTGAGCCGGCCACCCGTGAACTGGTGCACCGCGTCGGCCTCCTCCTCGTCCGGACACCGGCCGGGGCGACCGGCTTCGACCGCGGCCTCGTGGACATGGCCCGGGGCATCCCGGGGTTCGCCACCCTGGTCGCCCGCTGGCTGACCGGCTCTCCCGACGACTGGTCGGGCATGGTCGGCCCCAGCACCCGCCGCATGATCGAGAACCTGACCGGAGTACGGGTGCCCGCCTGAGCCCGTCCGCGCACCGCACTCCACCACCCCGCTGCACACTCCACACTCCGCGCACCGCACCTCCCTCGGCACGACACCTCGCACAGCACGCTGCTGCGGTACTCGGCTCAGCACCGCGCCGACGCTGAGCAATCGGTCACAGCCCGATGCCGATGCAAGCCGAGAGCACACGGCATGGCACCCTTAGAGCTGCGAATAAGGCAATCACGGACACGGGTTCGACAAGGAGCGGTCACAGTGCAGCGCTGGCGTGGCTTGGAGGACATCCCCGAGGACTGGGGGCGCAGCGTCGTCACCATCGGTTCCTACGACGGGGTGCACCGCGGACACCAGCTGATCATCCGGCATGCCGTGGACCGCGCCCGCGAGCTGGGCGTTCCCTCGGTCGTGGTCACCTTCGACCCGCACCCGAGCGAGGTGGTCCGTCCCGGCAGCCACCCCCCGCTGCTCGCCCCGCACCACCGCCGCGCCGAACTGATGGCCGAACTCGGCGTGGACGCCCTGCTCATCCTGCCGTTCACCACCGAGTTCTCGAAGCTGTCGCCCGCCGACTTCGTGGCGAAGGTGCTGGTCGACAAGCTGCACGCCAAGGCCGTCGTCGAGGGTCCCAACTTCCGCTTCGGCCACAAGGCCGCGGGCAATGTGGACTTCCTGCGTGAGCAGGGGGAGACGTACGACTTCGAGGTCGAGGTCGTGGACCTCCATGTGACCGGCGAGGCCGGGGGCGGCGAGCCGTTCTCCTCGACCCTCACCCGGCGTCTCGTCACCGGGGGCGATGTCGAGGGCGCGCGCGAGATCCTCGGACGGCCGCACCGCGTCGAGGGCATCGTCGTCCGCGGCGCCCAGCGCGGACGTGAACTCGGCTTCCCCACGGCGAACGTCGAGACCCTCCCGCACACCGCGATCCCCGCCGACGGCGTCTACGCCGGCTGGCTGCACGCCCAGGGCGAGGCCATGCCCGCCGCGATCTCCGTCGGCACGAACCCCCAGTTCGACGGCACCGAGCGCACGGTGGAGGCGTACGCCATCGACCGCGTCGGCCTCGACCTCTACGGTCTGCACGTCGCCGTCGACTTCCTCGCCTTCGTCCGCGGCCAGGCCAGGTTCGACTCCATCGAGGAACTGCTCGTGGCCATCACCGACGACGTGAAGCGCTCGCGCGAACTGATCGAGGCCTACGACGGGGAGTAGTCCCTCCCCGGTCCGTCCGTCTCCGCGCGAAAGCCCGCACCGTCCGTGGACGGTGCGGGCTTTCGCGCGGTAACCGGCCCCTCGACAGGGCCCGGTCGGGCTACTGCTGAGGGGGTGCCGGAGGCGGCGGGGGCGGCCCCTGGTCCGGCCCCTGGTTCGGCTGGTAGGGCTGACCGGGCTGGTACTGCTGACCCGGGTGGGGCGGCTGCGGCTGCGGGTAGCCCTGGGCCGGCGCCGGCGGATAGGGCTGACCGGGCTGCTGGGGATACGGCTGACCGGGCTGCTGCGGGTAGGGCTGTCCCGGCTGCGCGTACGGCTGTCCGGGCTGCGGTTGCGGCGGCTGACCCGGCGCGTGCTGCGCCGGACCCTGCTGCGCCGGACCCTGCTGACCCGGACCCTGCTGTCCCGGCGCGTACTGTCCGGGAGCCTGCTGTCCGGGAACGTACTGTCCCGGCATCGGCGGCGCGGCCACCGGCGGCGGGTTGCCGTCGTTCGTCCACAGCCCGTGCGACTGCTGGTGCCGCGCGATGTCCTCGGCGACCATCGCGGAGAGGTTGAAGTACGCCTCCCGCACCTTCGGCCGCATCATGTCGAGGTCGACCTCGGCACCCGCGGACAGGTGCTCGTCGAACGGGACGACCACGACACCGCGGCAGCGCGTCTCGAAGTGGCTGACGATGTCGTCCACCTTGATCATCTTTCCGGTCTCGCGGACCCCGGAGATGACGGTGATGGACCGCGAGACGAGATCCGCGTACCCGTGCGCCGACAGCCAGTCCAGTGTCGTACTGGCGCTGCTCGCCCCGTCCACCGAAGGCGTCGAGATGATGATGAGCTGGTCGGCGAGGTCGAGCACCCCGCGCATGGCGCTGTACAGCAGACCCGTTCCGGAGTCGGTCAGGATGATCGGGTACTGCTTGCCCAGGACGTCGATCGCGCGCCGGTAGTCCTCGTCGTTGAACGCCGTGGACACGGCCGGGTCGACGTCGTTGGCGATGATCTCCAGCCCGGAGGGCGCCTGAGAGGTGAACCGCCGGATGTCCATGTACGAGTTGATGTACGGGATCGCCTGCACGAGGTCACGAATGGTGGCCCCGGTCTCGCGACGCACCCGGCGGCCGAGCGTGCCGGCGTCCGGGTTGGCGTCGATGGCGAGGATCTTGTCCTGCCGCTCGGTGGCGAGCGTGGAACCGAGCGCGGTGGTCGTGGTCGTCTTGCCGACACCGCCCTTGAGACTGATGACGGCGATCCGGTAGCAGGAGAGCACCGGAGTCCGGATCAGCTCCAACTTCCGCTGCCGGTCGGCCTCTTCCTTCTTCCCGCCCAGCTTGAAGCGCGACGACGCGGCGGCCGGGCGCCCGCTCTTGACCTTCTGCCGCTTGGTGTTGAGCAGACGGTCGGAGGACAGTTCCACCGCCGCGGTGTAACCGAGCGGGGCGGCACCGGGGTTGGTCGGCTGCCGCTGGTCGTGCTGTACGGGCTGCGGCCAGGCGGTCCCGGTCCGCGGGTCGACCGGAGCGGCGGGCTGCTGCTGCACGGGCGGGGGGCCCGGCTGGTACGGAGGCTGCGGACCCTGCGGCTGGTCCGGCGCCGGATACGACTGGGCCGCCTGCCCCGGGGCTTGGGGCTGCTGCGGCTGCGCCAGGTCGTAACCAGGCTGCGGGACAGGCGAGTTGGGCGCCGACTGCGGGAAGCCGTAGCCCTGCTGAGGTGCGGGAGCGGGAGCCGGGGCGCTCGGCGGCACGGCGGCGGGCTGCGGGAACCCGTACCCGGGAGCCTGCGGAACGGCCGCGTGAGCCGCTTGCTGGTCCTGAGGCGCGGTGTTCTGCTGCGGGAAGCCGTAGCCCGGGGCGGGCGGAGCGGGTGTTTGCTGCTCCGGCGCCGGGGCGTTCTGCTGGGGGAAGCCGTAGCCCGGGGCCTGGGCGGCGGCGGGGTGGGGTGCCTGCTGGTCCTGGGGCGGGGCGCTCTGCTGCGGGAAGCCGTAGCCCGGGGCCTGGGCGGGAGGAGCCGTCCGAGCCGGGGCGGGCATGCCGGGCTGCGGGAAGCCGTAGCTGCCCTGCGGGGCGGCGCCCGGGTCCGGAGCGCCGGACTGGGGGAAGCCGTAACCACCCTGAGGTGAGGTCGGCGCGGGGTTCTCGAATACGGCCGACGGTACGGGCACGGGTCCCTGCGACGAACCCGCAGTACCGGGCTCAGCGGGCACACCGGGGGAGGACCACGCCTGCGGCGCGGACTGCGGCGCCGGGGGCTGGAAGGGTCCGCCGGGTGCGGGGGGCTGTGCGGAGTGCGGCTGGAAGGGGTGGCCCGGAGCGGCGCTGGGCGAGGGAGACGGCGCCGGGGGCTGGAACGGCTGGCCCGGCGCGGGCGGCAGTGCGGCCGGGGGCTGGAAAGGCTGCCCCGGCGCGGGTGCCGTGGGAGCCTGCTGGGGCATCGGGATCTGGTGCGGCAGCCGGTCCTGAGGGTCCGGCGCGGGCTCCGTGGACGCGGGCCACTGCGGGGCCGGCGCGGGCGCGGCGGGCTGGTAGGCGGGCGGCAACGGCGGCAGGCCGCCCTGCGGCAGCGGCGGCGGAGCCCAGACGGGGGGTGTGTCCTGCACGCCCTCGGGTTCCTCCGGCCGGACCACCGGCACCGCGTCCCTCGGCTCGCCGTCCTGGCGGAGGTCGTCCTGCGGGTCCCCGACGGGGGATTCCGTCCCCGTCCGGGCCGTGTCGTGGACGTCGTCCTGCGGCTGGAGCGCGCCGGGCACGTGGGCACCGTCCTCCGGGCCGACCTCGCCGTCCGCGGCGCCCGGCTCGACGCCGTCGGCGACCTGGTCGTCGATCTCGGCCGAGGCAGCGCTCGGTTCCCCGGCGGACTCGGCCCCCGGGGAGGCGACACGGGCCTCGCCCGTGGCGGCCTGGTCCGCCGTCGGTACGCCGGTCACGCTCGCGCGCTGGGAGGCGGCCTCCAGCGACTGGTAGGCGAGCACGGGATCGATGACGGGCGCGGGGGCCGATGCGGGTACGGCCAGGGGCTCGGACTGTGCCGTGTGCTCGGGCTGCACCCCTTGGTCGTCCCGGACCACCCCGGTGCCGGGCTGGGCCACGGAGTCGTCGGGCTCGATCGGCGCTACTGCGGGAGCGTCAGGGGTCGGTAGAGCCTCGTTCTCGTCCTCGTCCCTGTCCTCGCCCTTCACCTCACGGCCCTCGCCGTCGCCACCGGTTCCGGCGGCGGTCTCGGCTTCCGCGTCCGCGCTGTCGGACCCGTCCTGGGCGGCGGGCGCCACCGTGTTCTCGGAGGCCCCCGTGCCGGCCCGGTCCGCGATCTCACGCTTCAGCGCCACGGCGGAGAACCGCATGGTCGCGCCGCTCTCCAGATCCCCGTCTCCGGAATCCGTTTCGTCGGAGACCGTGTCGGAGGAAGCGAGGTCGGGGGAGGCGGTGCTGGAAGAGGCGTCCGGAGCCGCGTCCGGAGCCGCGTCCGGAGCCGCGACCGGAGCCGCGTCCGGCACGACGGGCTCGGTGACGGGTGCCGGGGGAGCGGCAGGTGCCCACGGTGCCTGGAAACCGCCCGGGGGAAGGCTCGGCAGAGCGGTCACGCCACCGCCGTTCGCGACAGGCGCCACGGCCGGATCCTGGGGTTGCGCCACGAGAGGCTGCGCGACGGCCGGACGGACGGCCTCGGGGCCGCCGACGAGCGCCGGGCCGGCCGCGGGAACGATCGGAACGACCTGAGCGACCCGACCGTCCGGAGCGACCGGACCGTCCCAGGTCCCCGGACCCCCCGAAGCCGTCAGACCCCCCGAAGCCGTCGAGGCACCGGAAGCCGCTGAGTCCTCCGATTCCTCGAACTCCTCCGACTCCGCCGGTTCCCTGGACCCGGTCGGCCCCTCCGGCTTCTCCGAGCCTGCCGTGTCCCCCGAATCGCCCGACCCCCGCGAGTCGCCCGTGCCCCCCGAATCCCCGGAACCGCCCGAGGCGTTCTGCGTGTACCAGGCGGGCGGCGCGTAGTCGATGGTGAACTCGCCCGTCGTCTCGACGGCGGACTCGGCGTCGGACTGGTCGTCGCCGGGCGTGGCCCAGCCCCCGCGGATCCCGTCCCGATCGCTGTTCACAATTCCTCCTGGTGTGGTCGAGCACCCTCAAGTCGAGCCGGGGCGACCGTCTGCTTGTCGTCCGTTGGCGTCCATGGACGACCGAGGCCGCCCGAAGTCCGTACGGGACAGTCCGAATTGACCGGCTCCCCGTCTAACGCGAGCCACCCGTCCACGGGTTCAGGCGTCGCGCCCGGTCCCAGCCTAATCACCCGGACTGTCCGCAGGGCAGGCCTGTCCACACCGTCGCGGCAGCCCTTTACGGCACACCCTGCCCAGAAGTGGCGTACGCACGCTCACTATTGACCACGAAAGCAGACAAACAACGTCACCAGGGAGGCCACTTGGTCACGTGGACGGATCGTGCGGCAGGCAGCCAAAAGGGCCGCCACGGAAACCTCTCCGCGCGGCCCCTCGGTTCCCGGTGATCCCGCCGGCCGACTGCGACTGCTCCGTCGGCCGGCTGCTCCGCAGACCGGCTACTCCGTCGGCAGACCGCCCTGTGGCGCCGGTTCCAGATCGAACTCGCCGTCCCGGGCACCCAGTACGAAGGCCCGCCACTCCGCCTCCGTGTACCGGAGGACCGTCCCGGGGTCGAGCGACGACCGCATGGCCACCGCGCCCCCGGGCAGGTACGCGATCTCGACCCGCTCCTCGTGCGCCTCCGTACCCGGTGCGCTCTGCCACGCGACATCCGAGATGTCGAGGGCGTAGAGCTCGTCCTTCTCCCGCTCCTTGCGCGCCTTGACGTCCTTGTCCGCTTCCTCGGTCATGTTCCGCCGGCCCCTTCCCCACGTACGAATGACCTCTGGCGTCACCCTAGTGGCCTGGTCCGCGCCGTCCGGGAAGGTTCGCAGACCCGGACGGAAGCATCCGGCCAGGCTGGTACCCTGTGTAACGGCCGTTTGTGTACGCACCCCCGGAGCTCCGCTCTGGAGGCCGCGCCCAGCGGATCCCGCCTCCCGAGTAACGGAAGCTCCCCTGAGAATTCGACCAGGGGCACTCGGTGGCAGACACGAGACTACAAGGAGTAAGCGTGCCGCTCGACGCCGCTACGAAGAAGCAGCTCATCAGCGAGTTCGGTCAGAAGGAGGGCGACACCGGCTCCCCCGAGGTCCAGGTCGCCATGCTCTCGCGCCGGATCTCGGACCTGACCGAGCACCTCAAGACCCACAAGCACGACCACCACTCCCGCCGTGGTCTTCTGATCCTGGTCGGCCAGCGTCGCCGCCTGCTTCAGTACCTGGCCAAGAAGGACATCCAGCGCTTCCGTGCGCTGGTCGACCGCCTGGGCATCCGCCGCGGTGCGGCCGGCGGCGCCAAGTAAGACGCCGTGAAGGGAGCGGTTCCCACTTCTTGGGAGCCGCTCCTTTTGCTGTATGTGCTGCCGCAGGTGCTCTCTACGTGCGGAGTGTCACCGACGCTTTGTAGTGTGGTAGCACAACGCAATACGCAGGAAACCGCACGTACGAACACAGCGTGACGACGCCGTACCCGCCGGGTAGGGCATCTCACGACAACGAACGAGGAGAAGCGCGCCTCATCGCCGCCGGTCCTCGGTAGTGGCCCCCGGGCGAAAGAGCCCCGGGTGCTTCGATCGAAGACCGGCCCGCACCAGAAGGAGCGCTTCTCCGCCACCGTCCCCCTGCCACACGGGCAGGACGGGACGAAGACGAGGAGAAAACGCTAGTGGAGAACGAGACCCACTACGCCGAGGCCGTTATCGACAACGGTTCCTTCGGCACCCGCACCATCCGCTTCGAGACGGGCAGGCTGGCCAGGCAGGCCGCCGGCTCCGCCGTCGCGTACCTGGACGACGACACCATGGTGCTGTCGGCCACCACCGCTTCGAAGAAGCCCAAGGACCAGCTCGACTTCTTCCCCCTGACGGTGGACGTCGAGGAGCGGATGTACGCCGCCGGCAAGATCCCCGGCAGCTTCTTCCGGCGTGAGGGCCGTCCCTCCGAGGACGCCATCCTCACCTGTCGCCTGATCGACCGCCCGCTGCGTCCGTCCTTCAAGAAGGGCCTTCGCAACGAGATCCAGGTCGTCGCCACGATCATGGCCCTCAACCCCGACCACCTGTACGACGTCGTGGCGATCAACGCCGCCTCCGCGTCCACCCAGCTGGCCGGTCTGCCCTTCTCCGGCCCGGTCGGCGGCGTCCGCGTCGCGCTGATCAACGGCCAGTGGGTCGCGTTCCCGACGCACACCGAGCTCGAGGACGCCGTCTTCGACATGGTCGTCGCCGGTCGCGTCCTGGAGGACGGCGACGTCGCGATCATGATGGTCGAGGCCGAGGCCACCGACAAGACGATCACGCTCGTCCAGGGTGGCGCCGAGGCGCCGACCGAGGAGGTCGTGGCCGCCGGCCTCGACGCCGCGAAGCCCTTCATCAAGGTCCTGTGCAAGGCGCAGTCGGACCTCGCCGCGAAGGCCGCCAAGCCGACCGGTGAGTTCCCGATCTTCCTGGACTACCAGGACGACGTCTTCGAGGCTCTCAGCGCCGCGGTCACGAGCGAGCTCGCCCAGGCGCTCACCATCGCCGGCAAGCAGGAGCGCGAGGCCGAGCTGGACCGCGTCAAGGAGATCGCCGCCGAGAAGCTGCTCCCGCAGTTCGAGGGTCGCGAGAAGGAGATCTCCGCCGCGTACCGCTCGCTCACCAAGAAGCTGGTCCGCGAGCGCGTCATCAAGGACAAGGTCCGCATCGACGGCCGCGGCGTCACGGACATCCGTACGCTGGCCGCCGAGGTCGAGGCCATCCCGCGCGTGCACGGCTCGGCGCTGTTCGAGCGTGGCGAGACCCAGATCCTGGGCGTCACCACCCTCAACATGCTCCGTATGGAGCAGCAGCTGGACACCCTTTCCCCGGTGACCCGCAAGCGCTACATGCACAACTACAACTTCCCGCCGTACTCCGTCGGTGAGACGGGCCGCGTCGGCTCCCCGAAGCGCCGCGAGATCGGCCACGGCGCGCTCGCCGAGCGCGCGATCGTGCCGGTCCTGCCGACCCGCGAGGAGTTCCCCTACGCGATCCGTCAGGTGTCCGAGGCCCTCGGCTCCAACGGTTCGACGTCCATGGGCTCGGTCTGCGCCTCGACCATGTCGCTGCTCAACGCCGGTGTGCCGCTCAAGGCCGCCGTCGCGGGTATCGCCATGGGTCTGATCTCCCAGGAGATCGACGGCCAGACGCACTACGTCGCCCTCACCGACATCCTCGGTGCGGAGGACGCCTTCGGCGACATGGACTTCAAGGTCGCCGGCACCAAGGAGTTCGTGACCGCCCTCCAGCTCGACACCAAGCTGGACGGCATCCCCGCCTCCGTCCTGGCCGCGGCCCTCAAGCAGGCCCGCGACGCCCGCCTCCACATCCTCGACGTGATGATGGAAGCGATCGACACGCCGGACGAGATGTCCCCGAACGCCCCGCGGATCATCACCGTCAAGATCCCCGTGGACAAGATCGGTGAGGTCATCGGCCCCAAGGGCAAGATGATCAACCAGATCCAGGAGGACACCGGCGCCGACATCACGATCGAGGACGACGGCACCATCTACATCGGTGCCCAGCAGGGCTCGCAGGCCGAGGCCGCGCGCGCCACGATCAACGCGATCGCCAACCCGACCATGCCGGAGGTCGGCGAGCGCTACCTGGGCACCGTCGTGAAGACGACGACCTTCGGTGCGTTCGTGTCCCTGCTCCCGGGCAAGGACGGACTGCTGCACATCTCGCAGATCCGCAAGCTCGCCGGTGGCAAGCGCGTGGAGAACGTCGAGGACGTCCTGGCCGTGGGCTCCAAGGTCCAGGTCGAGATCGCCGAGATCGACTCGCGCGGCAAGCTCTCCCTCATCCCCGTGGTCGAGGGCGAAAGCGACGACGACAAGAAGGACGACACCGACCAGTGACGTCGAGTAGCTCCACGACGACGGCCCGCACCTCTTCGGAGGCGCGGGCCGTCGCCCGTACCCAAACCCTGATCAAGGGCGCGAACGGCATCGGTACGGTCCGCAAGACCACCCTGCCCGGCGGTCTGCGCATCGTCACCGAGACGCTGCCCTCCGTGCGCTCCGCCACGTTCGGCATCTGGGCGCACGTGGGCTCCCGCGACGAGACGCCGACCCTGAACGGCGCCACGCACTATCTGGAGCACCTGCTCTTCAAGGGCACGAACCGCAGGTCCGCCCTGGACATCTCCTCGGCGATCGACGCGGTCGGCGGCGAGATGAACGCGTTCACGGCCAAGGAGTACACGTGCTACTACGCGCGTGTGCTCGACACCGACCTGCCGCTGGCCATCGACGTCGTCTGCGACATGCTGACCGGCTCGCTCATCCGCGAGGACGACGTCAACGTCGAACGCGGAGCGATCCTCGAAGAGATCGCGATGACCGAGGACGACCCGGGCGACTGCGTGCACGACCTGTTCGCGCACACCATGCTCGGCGACACCCCGCTCGGCCGCCCGGTCCTCGGCACGGTCAACACGGTCAACGCCCTCACCGCGGACCGCATCCGCCGCTTCTACAAGAAGCACTACGACCCGACGCACCTGGTCGTGGCCTGCGCGGGCAACGTCGACCACGACAAGGTCGTACGCCAGGTCCGTGCCGCCTTCGAGAAGGCCGGAGCCTTCAAGAACGCCGAGGCGGCCCCCATCGCCCCGCGCGACGGCCGACGCTCCATCCGCACCGCGGGCCGCGTCGAACTGCTCGGCCGCAAGACCGAGCAGGCCCATGTCGTCCTCGGCATGCCCGGCCTGGCCCGCACCGACGAGCGCCGCTGGGCCCTCGGCGTCCTGAACACCGCCCTCGGCGGCGGCATGTCCTCGCGCCTGTTCCAGGAGGTCCGCGAGAAGCGGGGGCTGGCCTACAGCGTGTACTCGTACACCTCGGGCTTCGCCGACTGCGGTCTCTTCGGCGTCTACGCGGGATGCCGTCCGAGCCAGGTCCACGACGTGCTCAAGCTCTGCCGCGACGAGCTCGACCAGGTCGCCGAGCACGGCCTCTCGGACGACGAGATCGGCCGCGCCATCGGCCAGCTCCAGGGCTCCACGGTCCTCGGCCTGGAGGACACCGGCGCGCTGATGAACCGGATCGGCAAGAGCGAGCTGTGCTGGGGCGAGCAGATGTCGGTCGACGACATGCTGGCCCGGATAGCGTCCGTCACCCCGGACGAGGTCCGCTCGATCGCCCGGGACGTCCTGGGACAGCGGCCCTCGCTCGCGGTCATCGGCCCGGTCAAGGACAAGCAGGCGTCCCGTCTGCACGACGCGGTCGCGTAGATCCCGTCTCGAATCCCGTCTCGGTAAGGAACGAAGCAATGAGCAAGCTGCGCGTGGCGGTCCTCGGTGCCAAGGGCCGGATCGGAGCCGAGGCGGTACGAGCCGTCGAGGCCGCCGGGGACATGGAGCTGGTGGCCGCGCTGGGCCGTGGCGACAAGCTAGAGACGCTCGTCGACGCCGGTACGCAGGTCGTGGTCGAACTGACCACCCCGGCCTCGGTGATGGGCAACCTCGACTTCTGCGTCCGGCACGGCATCCACGCCGTGGTCGGCACGACCGGCTGGACCGAGGAGCGTCTCGCGCAGCTCGGCACCTCGCTGGCCGCGTCCCCGGAGACCGGCGTGCTCATCGCACCCAACTTCTCCATCGGGGCCGTACTGACCATGAAGTTCGCCGAGGTCGCGGCGCCCTACTTCGAGTCCGTCGAGGTCGTCGAGCTGCACCACCCGAACAAGGTGGACGCCCCCAGCGGCACCGCCACGCGCACCGCTCAGCTCATCGCCGCGGCCCGGGAACGCGCGGGCAGCGCCCCGCAGCCCGACGCCACGGTGACCGCCCTGGACGGCGCCCGCGGCGCCGACGTCGACGGCGTCCCGGTCCACGCGGTCCGGCTGCGCGGCCTCCTGGCCCACCAGGAGGTACTGCTGGGCGGCGAGGGCGAGACCCTCACCATCCGCCACGACTCCCTCCACCACAGCAGCTTCATGCCGGGCATCCTGCTCGGCGCCCGCCGCGTGGTGTCCACCCCGGGCCTCACCTTCGGCCTGGAACACTTCCTCGACCTCGGCTGAGCCGGGGCACGTACGACAGTTAGCCGGCAGACATGCGCGCGAAGATCACCTATGCCATCACGGCCGCCGTCCTGGTCGTCTATTTCGTCCTGGTCGGCAGCCGGGGTGTGCTGCTCATCCAGAACGGCACGCTGATCACCGTCACCTTCGGTGTCGCGGTGCTCATCCTGCCGGTCATCGGCATCTGGTTCCTCTGGATGAACACCCAGTTCGTCCGGAAGGCCAACCGGCTCTCCGCCGTGCTCGACGCCGAGGGCGGACTGCCCGTCGACGAGCTGCGGCGCACCGAGGGCGGACGTATCGACCGCGACTCGGCGGACGAGGTCTTCGCCCGCCGCAAGGCCGAGACCGAGGACGCCCCGGACGACTGGCGCAACTGGTTCCGGCTCGCCGTCGCCTACCACGACGCCCGGGACACCCCGCGCGCCCGCAAGGCCATGCAGCGGGCCATCGCCCTCCACGAGGGCAGGACCCTGGAAGCCTGACCAGGTCGCACGACGAAGGGGCCGGCCCGCACAGCGTGCGGACCGGCCCCTTCGTCGTGATGTCTCAGACCCGCCGGTACTCGTCGGCCCACACCTCGACGACGTCCGCCGCCCGGTCGAAGGCCTCGGTGCGCGCCAGGAAGTCGGCGTTGTGCGTGGTCATCAGCGGCGGCACGTCCCCGGGCGCGCGGTCCGCGCTCACCAGCGTCAGGGCCTGGCCCTGAACCGTGCGAGGAAGCCCCAGCCAGCGCACCGGCTGCTGCACCGTGCGCACCGCCACGACCTGCTCCCACGGAGTCGTCCGCGTGACGAAGAAGCCCACCCGGCGCAGCCCGCGGGCACTGACCCACACCCCCATGCGCAGCAGTCGCAGCGCGCACGCGATGACGACCGTCGCCGCGGCCATACAGGCCCCGGCGCCGGGCAGCGTCCCGGCGACGGCGATTATCACGGCCGCGACGAGCACGTACGAGGCGAGCAGCAGGACGAGCGCGGCCGCGCCCACCCGCCAGGGGCCGGGCCGGTAGGGGCGCCGCCAGCGGTCACGGTCGTCGAAGGGCAGCGCGACATCCTGCGCCGCCTCGTCAAAGGCGCGGTCCGCCGTCAGAAAGGGCAGGGGCACGACTGTTCCTCACTCAATCCACGCAGGGGCTGTGCCCGGTGAGGTTATCGAGCCGGTTGCCGGCTCACCACCCTTGGGGGTCCGGAAGAGTCAGCGGCCGTCCGACGCCTCGGAATGCTGCGTCGTCGCAGGTGACTGATCCTGTGACAGGGCGGGCATTCCGAGGATCAGGGACCCGGCGATCCCGGCGATCACGGTGAGTCCGATGAGGCACCGGCCGGCTATCTGCCCGGCGGAGGCCCGCTCCCGGGGCGGGGGAGCGACATTGCTGCGGAACTGGTCGGCTTCGGAGACGAAGGCGAACGGGACGGGCTCGCGCCGACGGAACATGGGCGGTGCTTCTCCTCTGGGGGCTCGCTCGGGCGCGGTGTGCGGTGACAAGCGGCTCGAACTGCTCGAACAGGTCAGTCTCACCCATACAGACGGTCGAATGCACCAAGAGGTGCCCAGAATCACCGAATTCGCAGAAGTTCGCCGCCCAATGTCGCGGCACGGTACCGAACGCCCCGTTGTCAGTGCCGGGCCGTAGAGTGGTCGCCGCCCGAGCCAGCGATGGGAAGGACCTTCCGCACGTGACCGACACCCCGGCCGACGACCTCAAGCCCAGCTTCCGCAGTGATGTCACCGTCGAGCTGATCAAGCACACGGCCTCCGACGCCGACGTGCTGTTCGCCGCCCGTGTCTCCACCGCCGGGGAGCAGTCGCTGGAGGAGCTGCAGAAGGACCCGGAGCGCTCCAAGGGCCTGATCAACTACCTGATGCGGGACCGCCACGGCAGCCCCTTCGAGCACAACTCGATGACCTTCTTCATCAGCGCCCCGATCTTCGTCTTCCGGGAGTTCCACCGGCACCGGGTCGGGTGGTGTCTGCCGGGTGACGCCATGATCCGTGTCGGCACCAGCAAGAACGGCAAGGCCAAGCGCATCGCGGACATCTACCGGGACTGGAAGATCGGTGTGCCCGATTCCATGGGGCGCACGCGCAGACTGAAGTCCTGCCAGAACCTCCTGGCCGACACCATCGACCTGGAGACGGGGCTGGCGGAGAAGGCGCCCATGGTCGACGTCTTCGAGTCCGGCGTGAAGCCGATCCTCAAGGTCTCGACGACCAACGGCAAGGTTCTGCGTTGCACCGCGGACCACCGTGTATGGACGCCGGACGGCTGGGTTCGCGCCGGCGACCTGCGCGTCGGGGACAGGGTCGGGCGACTCGGCCGGGTGGGGGTCGGCGAGCGGGTCGGCATCCCGAAGCGCCTGCGTGAGGGGATCCAGTTCTGGACCACCGAGCAGCGAGCCGATCTCGTCGCGCCCATGGACCTCTGCTACATCTGCGAGGAGAAGTTCGAGGCGAAGGACCTGGAGCTGGACCACGTCGTTCCCGTGGACGCCGACCTGACGAAGGCGCTCGACGTCTCGAACCTGAAACCGGCCTGCAAGCCGTGTCACCAGAAGAAGACCAACGGCGAAGGCGTGCCGATCGGAGTGCGCCGCCGGGCCCTCCAGAACGGGGTGCGCTGGGAGGCCGTTGTCGCCGTCGTCGCCGACGGGGAGGAGATGACCTACGACATCTCCATGCCGCCGCCGCACCACAACTTCATCGCGGACGGTTTCGTCGTACACAACTCGTACAACGAGGAGTCCGGGCGCTACCGCGAACTCGAGCCGGTCTTCTACGTCCCGGGCGAGGACCGCAAGCTGGTGCAGCAGGGCCGACCCGGCAGGTACGAGTTCGTCCTCGGCACCCCGGAACAGCACGAGGCCGTCACCAGCGCCATGGAGGAGTCCTACCGCCAGTCCTACGCCGCCTACCAGGAGATGCTGGCGGCCGGTGTCGCCCGCGAGGTCGCCCGTGCCACCCTCCCGGTCGGACTCTTCTCCTCGATGTACGCCACGTGCAACGCCCGCTCCCTGATGCACTTCCTCGGTCTGCGCACGCAGCACGAGCTCGCCAAGGTCCCGTCCTTCCCGCAGCGGGAGATCGAGATGGTCGGCGAGAAGATGGAGGCGGAGTGGGCGAAGCTCATGCCACTCACGCACGCGGCCTACAACGCCAACGGGCGCGTGGCGCCGTAACGCGCCTCCGCGCACCGGTCCGGCACAGATGTACGGATGAGCCGAGTGAAGTGTCCGTATTGCGGCATTTCGCGAAGTTCATCTAGCCTGATCAAACGGACCCGGCACTGCTTGAACCCCCGAGCAGGCAGTGCCGGGTTCCACCTTTGTCGTGCTTTGTCGTATCCCCCGAGGGCAGACCACGCGTTGAGCAGCGAGTAGCGTATTACCCATGGCTCCGACCTCCACTCCGCAGACCCCCTTCGGGCGGGTCCTCACCGCCATGGTCACGCCCTTCACGGCGGACGGCGGACTCGACCTCGACGGCGCTCAGCGGCTCGCCACCCACTTGGTGGACGCAGGCAACGACGGCCTGATCATCAACGGCACCACCGGTGAGTCCCCGACCACCAGCAACGCGGAGAAATCGGATCTCGTACGCGCCGTGCGGGAGGCGGTGGGCGACCGCGCCCACATCGTCGCCGGCGTCGGCACGAACGACACCCGCCACAGCATCGAGCTGGCCCGCGACGCCGAGAAGGCCGGCGCGCACGGCCTGCTCACCGTGACGCCGTACTACAACAAGCCCCCGCAGGAGGGCCTTTACCGGCACTTCTCGGCCATCGCGGACGCGACCGAACTGCCGGTCATGCTCTACGACATCCCCGGCCGCAGCGGCGTCCCGATCAACACCGAAACTCTGGTGCGCCTCGCCGAGCACCCGCGTATCGTCGCCAACAAGGACGCCAAGGGAGACCTCGGCCGGGCCAGCTGGGCCATCGCCCGCTCCGGCCTCGCCTGGTACTCCGGCGACGACATGCTGAACCTGCCGCTGCTCTCGGTCGGGGCGGTGGGCTTCGTCTCCGTAGTCGGCCACGTCGTCACCCCGGAACTGCGCGCGATGCTCGACGCGTACCTCTCGGGGGACGTCCAGAAGGCCACCGAGATCCACCAGAAGCTGCTCCCCGTCTTCACCGGCATGTTCCGCACCCAGGGCGTCATGACGACCAAGGCCGCGCTCGCCCTCCAGGGCCTGCCCGCCGGTCCGCTGCGCGCCCCGATGGTCGAACTGTCGCCCGAGGAGACCACCCAGCTCAAGATCGATCTTGGCGCCGGCGGGGTAGAGCTCTGACCACAGACTTCACAACTGAATACGCGGCACCCGCGGGCCATCGGCCCGCACCCCACACAACAGCTACTGCACGAACGTCACGCGCGCCACGTGCCTTGCCAGGTACGTGGCGCGCGTGGTGAGGAGAGTCTTTTGAGTCATCCGCATCCTGAACTCGGCGCACCGCCCGCCCTCCCGAAGGGCGGCCTCCGGGTCACCCCGCTCGGCGGCCTCGGCGAAATCGGCCGGAACATGACGGTCTTCGAGTACGGAGGCCGTCTCCTGATCGTCGACTGCGGAGTGCTCTTCCCCGAGGAGGAGCAGCCCGGAATCGACCTGATCCTGCCGGACTTCACGTCCATCAGGGACCGCCTCGACGACATCGAGGGCATCGTGCTCACGCACGGCCACGAGGACCACATCGGCGGCGTCCCGTTCCTCCTGCGCGAGAAGCCGGACATCCCGCTGATCGGCTCCAAGCTGACCCTCGCACTCATCGAGGCGAAGCTCCAGGAGCACCGCATCCGGCCCTACACGCTCGAAGTGGTCGAGGGCCACCGGGAGCGCATCGGTCCCTTCGACTGCGAGTTCGTCGCGGTCAACCACTCCATCCCGGACGCCCTCGCGGTCGCCATCCGCACGCCCGCGGGCATGGTCGTCCACACCGGCGACTTCAAGATGGACCAGCTCCCGCTGGACGGCCGCCTCACGGACCTGCACGCGTTTGCCCGGCTGAGCGAGGAAGGCATCGACCTCCTTCTCTCGGACTCCACGAACGCCGAGGTCCCGGGCTTCGTCCCGCCCGAGCGCGACATCTCGAACGTGCTGCGCCAGGTCTTCGCCGGCGCCAGCAAGCGGATCATCGTGGCGAGCTTCGCCAGCCACGTCCACCGCATCCAGCAGATCCTCGACACCGCCCACGAATACGGCCGCAGGGTCGCCTTCGTCGGCCGATCGATGGTCCGCAACATGGGCATCGCGCGGGACCTCGGCTATCTGAAGGTCCCGCCGGGCCTGGTGGTCGACGTGAAGACGCTCGACGACCTTCCGGATCACCAGATCGTCCTCGTCTGTACGGGCTCCCAGGGCGAGCCGATGGCCGCCCTCTCCCGGATGGCGAACCGCGACCACCAGATCCGGATCGTCCAGGGCGACACGGTGATCCTCGCGTCGTCCCTGATCCCGGGCAACGAGAACGCGGTCTACCGCGTGATCAACGGCCTGACCCGCTGGGGCGCGAACGTCGTCCACAAGGGCAACGCCAAGGTGCACGTCTCCGGCCACGCCTCCGCGGGCGAGCTGCTGTACTTCTACAACATCTGCAAGCCGCGCAACCTGATGCCGGTCCACGGGGAATGGCGCCATCTGCGCGCCAACGCCGAACTCGGAGCCCTGACCGGCGTCCCGCACGACCGGATCGTGATCGCCGAGGACGGCGTCGTCGTCGACCTGATCGAGGGCAAGGCGAAGATCTCCGGCAAGGTCCAGGCCGGATACGTCTACGTCGACGGACTCTCGGTCGGTGACGTCGGTGAGCCCGCGCTCAAGGACCGCAAGATCCTCGGCGACGAAGGCATCATCTCGGTCTTCGTGGTGATGGACGCCAGCACCGGCAAGCTCACGGCCGGCCCGCACGTGCAGGCACGTGGCTCCGGTATCGACGACTCGGTGTTCGTCGATGTCATCCCGAAGATCAGGGAAGTCCTGGAGCGGTCGGCCCAGGACGGTGTGGTCGAGCCCCACCAGCTGCAGCAACTCATCCGCCGCACGCTGGGCAAGTGGGTGTCCGACACCTACCGCCGGCGCCCGATGATCCTCCCTGTCGTCGTCGAGGTCTGACGTCCGGCAGAGCCCCAACCAGGAGCGGGGCGCCTCGATTTGCATCGTGGCGCTCCGCTCCAGTACGTTTACGTCTCCGCCTGAACGGGCACCCGGTAGCTTCACGCTTCGGGACCAGTCCCCGAGAGGGGCGGGAATTCCGACTCAGAGATTCTGATAAAGTCGGAGCCGCTGGAAAGAGAAACGCGAAAGCGGATTACCTGGAAAGCACCGAGGAAATCAGGCCCGAAAGGATCTGATAGAGTCGGACTCGCCGGAAAGGGAAACGCGGAAGCGGGAACCTGGAAAGCACCGAGGAAATCGGATACGGAAACGGTCTGATAGAGTCGGAAACGCAAGACCGAAGGGAAGCGCCCGGAGGAAAGCCCGAGAGGGTGAGTACAAAGGAAGCGTCCGTTCCTTGAGAACTCAACAGCGTGCCAAAAATCAACGCCAGATTTGTTGATACCCCGTCTCCGGCCGATCGGTCGGGACGAGGTTCCTTTGAAAAAGTCCTGCCGGGCATTGTTCCGGTAGGCGCATCAGCGAGGACGCTGTGAACCGAAGGGATTATTCCTCCCTCCGGTTCCGCTCTCATGATGTTTCACCGGATTACCGGTAAACATTCACGGAGAGTTTGATCCTGGCTCAGGACGAACGCTGGCGGCGTGCTTAACACATGCAAGTCGAACGATGAACCACTTCGGTGGGGATTAGTGGCGAACGGGTGAGTAACACGTGGGCAATCTGCCCTTCACTCTGGGACAAGCCCTGGAAACGGGGTCTAATACCGGATAACACTCCTGCCTGCATGGGTGGGGGTTAAAAGCTCCGGCGGTGAAGGATGAGCCCGCGGCCTATCAGCTTGTTGGTGAGGTAGTGGCTCACCAAGGCGACGACGGGTAGCCGGCCTGAGAGGGCGACCGGCCACACTGGGACTGAGACACGGCCCAGACTCCTACGGGAGGCAGCAGTGGGGAATATTGCACAATGGGCGAAAGCCTGATGCAGCGACGCCGCGTGAGGGATGACGGCCTTCGGGTTGTAAACCTCTTTCAGCAGGGAAGAAGCGAAAGTGACGGTACCTGCAGAAGAAGCGCCGGCTAACTACGTGCCAGCAGCCGCGGTAATACGTAGGGCGCAAGCGTTGTCCGGAATTATTGGGCGTAAAGAGCTCGTAGGCGGCTTGTCACGTCGGGTGTGAAAGCCCGGGGCTTAACCCCGGGTCTGCATTCGATACGGGCTAGCTAGAGTGTGGTAGGGGAGATCGGAATTCCTGGTGTAGCGGTGAAATGCGCAGATATCAGGAGGAACACCGGTGGCGAAGGCGGATCTCTGGGCCATTACTGACGCTGAGGAGCGAAAGCGTGGGGAGCGAACAGGATTAGATACCCTGGTAGTCCACGCCGTAAACGGTGGGAACTAGGTGTTGGCGACATTCCACGTCGTCGGTGCCGCAGCTAACGCATTAAGTTCCCCGCCTGGGGAGTACGGCCGCAAGGCTAAAACTCAAAGGAATTGACGGGGGCCCGCACAAGCAGCGGAGCATGTGGCTTAATTCGACGCAACGCGAAGAACCTTACCAAGGCTTGACATACACCGGAAAGCATTAGAGATAGTGCCCCCCTTGTGGTCGGTGTACAGGTGGTGCATGGCTGTCGTCAGCTCGTGTCGTGAGATGTTGGGTTAAGTCCCGCAACGAGCGCAACCCTTGTTCTGTGTTGCCAGCATGCCCTTCGGGGTGATGGGGACTCACAGGAGACTGCCGGGGTCAACTCGGAGGAAGGTGGGGACGACGTCAAGTCATCATGCCCCTTATGTCTTGGGCTGCACACGTGCTACAATGGCAGGTACAAAGAGCTGCGAAGCCGCGAGGCGGAGCGAATCTCAAAAAGCCTGTCTCAGTTCGGATTGGGGTCTGCAACTCGACCCCATGAAGTCGGAGTTGCTAGTAATCGCAGATCAGCATTGCTGCGGTGAATACGTTCCCGGGCCTTGTACACACCGCCCGTCACGTCACGAAAGTCGGTAACACCCGAAGCCGGTGGCCCAACCCCTTGTGGGAGGGAGCTGTCGAAGGTGGGACTGGCGATTGGGACGAAGTCGTAACAAGGTAGCCGTACCGGAAGGTGCGGCTGGATCACCTCCTTTCTAAGGAGCATCTAGGCCGCCAAGCTTGCTTGGTGGTCCAGGGCCATTACGTCGGCACACGTTCGACGGTGGTTGCTCATGGGTGGAACGTTGATTATTCGGCACTCTCAGTCATCTCGGGCTGCCAGTACTGCTCTTCGGAGCGTGGAAAGCTGATCACGAGTGGTTGAGGTGTCGGGCACGCTGTTGGGTGTCTGAAGGTACGGCCGAAAGGCTGCCTTCAGTGCCGGCCCCAGTGAACTTGCCTCCGGGCAGGGTGATGGGTGGTTGGTCGTTGTTTGAGAACTGCACAGTGGACGCGAGCATCTGTGGCCAAGTTTTTAAGGGCGCACGGTGGATGCCTTGGCACCAGGAACCGATGAAGGACGTGGGAGGCCACGATAGTCCCCGGGGAGCCGTCAACCAGGCTTTGATCCGGGGGTTTCCGAATGGGGAAACCCGGCAGTCGTCATGGGCTGTCACCCATACCTGAACACATAGGGTATGTGGAGGGAACGCGGGGAAGTGAAACATCTCAGTACCCGCAGGAAGAGAAAACAACCGTGATTCCGGGAGTAGTGGCGAGCGAAACCGGATGAGGCCAAACCTTGTATGTGTGAGACCCGGCAGGGGTTGCATGCAAGGGGTTGTGGGATCTCTCTTTCACAGTCTGCCGGCTGTGAGACGAGTCAGAAACCGTTGATGTAGGCGAAGGACATGCGAAAGGTCCGGCGTAGAGGGTAAGACCCCCGTAGTCGAAACATCAACGGCTCGTTTGAGAGACACCCAAGTAGCACGGGGCCCGAGAAATCCCGTGTGAATCTGGCGGGACCACCCGCTAAGCCTAAATATTCCCTGGTGACCGATAGCGGATAGTACCGTGAGGGAATGGTGAAAAGTACCGCGGGAGCGGAGTGAAATAGTACCTGAAACCGTGTGCCTACAAGCCGTGGGAGCGTCGCGCATTGAGTTTACTCAGTGCGTCGTGACTGCGTGCCTTTTGAAGAATGAGCCTGCGAGTTTGCGGTGCGTTGCGAGGTTAACCCGTGTGGGGAAGCCGTAGCGAAAGCGAGTCCGAATAGGGCGATTCAGTAGCGCGCTCAAGACCCGAAGCGGAGTGATCTAGCCATGGGCAGGTTGAAGCGGCTGTAAGAGGTCGTGGAGGACCGAACCCACCAGGGTTGAAAACCTGGGGGATGACCTGTGGTTAGGGGTGAAAGGCCAATCAAACTCCGTGATAGCTGGTTCTCCCCGAAATGCATTTAGGTGCAGCGTCGTGTGTTTCTTGCCGGAGGTAGAGCACTGGATAGGCGATGGGCCCTACCGGGTTACTGACCTTAGCCAAACTCCGAATGCCGGTAAGTGAGAGCGCGGCAGTGAGACTGTGGGGGATAAGCTCCATGGTCGAGAGGGAAACAGCCCAGAGCATCGACTAAGGCCCCTAAGCGTACGCTAAGTGGGAAAGGATGTGGAGTCGCACAGACAACCAGGAGGTTGGCTTAGAAGCAGCCACCCTTGAAAGAGTGCGTAATAGCTCACTGGTCTAGTGATTCCGCGCCGACAATGTAGCGGGGCTCAAGCGTACCGCCGAAGTCGTGTCATTGCAGCAATAGGGCCAACGCCCGCTGTGATGGGTAGGGGAGCGTCGTGTGCCGGGTGAAGCCGCGCCGGAAGGCAGTGGTGGACGGTTCACGAGTGAGAATGCAGGCATGAGTAGCGATACACACGTGAGAAACGTGTGCGCCGATTGACTAAGGGTTCCTGGGTCAAGCTGATCTGCCCAGGGTAAGTCGGGACCTAAGGCGAGGCCGACAGGCGTAGTCGATGGATAACCGGTTGATATTCCGGTACCCGCTGTGAAGCGTCAAACATTGAACCAGGCGATGCTAAGTCCGTGAAGCCGCCCCGGAGCCTTCGGGCAAGGGGGAGTGGTGGAGCCGACGGTCCAGACCTGTAGTAGGTGAGTGATGGGGTGACGCAGGAAGGTAGTCCATCCCGGGCGGTGGTTGTCCCGGGGTAAGGGTGTAGGCCGTGTGATAGGCAAATCCGTCACACATTAAGGCTGAGACCTGATGCCGAGCCGATTGTGGTGAAGTGGATGATCCTATGCTGTCGAGAAAAGCCTCTAGCGAGTTTCATGGCGGCCCGTACCCTAAACCGACTCAGGTGGTCAGGTAGAGAATACCGAGGCGTTCGGGTGAACTATGGTTAAGGAACTCGGCAAAATGCCCCCGTAACTTCGGGAGAAGGGGGGCCATCACTGGTGATCCGATTTACTCGGTGAGCTGGGGGTGGCCGCAGAGACCAGCGAGAAGCGACTGTTTACTAAAAACACAGGTCCGTGCGAAGCCGTAAGGCGATGTATACGGACTGACGCCTGCCCGGTGCTGGAACGTTAAGGGGACCGGTTAGTCACTCTTCGGGGTGGCGAAGCTGAGAACTTAAGCGCCAGTAAACGGCGGTGGTAACTATAACCATCCTAAGGTAGCGAAATTCCTTGTCGGGTAAGTTCCGACCTGCACGAATGGCGTAACGACTTCTCGACTGTCTCAACCATAGGCCCGGTGAAATTGCACTACGAGTAAAGATGCTCGTTTCGCGCAGCAGGACGGAAAGACCCCGGGACCTTTACTACAGTTTGATATTGGTGTTCGGTTCGGCTTGTGTAGGATAGGTGGGAGACTGTGAAGTGCGGGCGCCAGCCCGTGTGGAGTCGCCGTTGAAATACCACTCTGGTCGTGCTGGATGTCTAACCTGGGTCCGTGATCCGGATCAGGGACAGTGTCTGATGGGTAGTTTAACTGGGGCGGTTGCCTCCTAAAGAGTAACGGAGGCGCCCAAAGGTTCCCTCAGCCTGGTTGGCAATCAGGTGTTGAGTGTAAGTGCACAAGGGAGCTTGACTGTGAGACCGACGGGTCGAGCAGGGACGAAAGTCGGGACTAGTGATCCGGCGGTGGCTTGTGGAAGCGCCGTCGCTCAACGGATAAAAGGTACCCCGGGGATAACAGGCTGATCTTCCCCAAGAGTCCATATCGACGGGATGGTTTGGCACCTCGATGTCGGCTCGTCGCATCCTGGGGCTGGAGTCGGTCCCAAGGGTTGGGCTGTTCGCCCATTAAAGCGGTACGCGAGCTGGGTTTAGAACGTCGTGAGACAGTTCGGTCCCTATCCGCTGTGCGCGTAGGAATATTGAGAAGGGCTGTCCCTAGTACGAGAGGACCGGGACGGACGAACCTCTGGTGTGCCAGTTGTCCTGCCAAGGGCATGGCTGGTTGGCTACGTTCGGGAGGGATAACCGCTGAAAGCATCTAAGCGGGAAGCCTGCTTCGAGATGAGTATTCCCACCCCCTTTGAGGGGTTAAGGCTCCCAGTAGACGACTGGGTTGATAGGCCAGATCTGGAAGGCGGGCAACCGCTGGAGGTGACTGGTACTAATAGGCCGAGGGCTTGTCCTCAGTTGCTCGCGTCCACTGTGTTGGTTCTGAAACCACGAACAACCGTCGTAGCTATGCCACGGCTCCGGTTGACAGTTTCATAGTGTTTCGGTGGTCATAGCGTGAGGGAAACGCCCGGTTACATTCCGAACCCGGAAGCTAAGCCTCACAGCGCCGATGGTACTGCAGGGGGGACCCTGTGGGAGAGTAGGACGCCGCCGAACAAATTTTGAAGAGCTGGTCCCCGAACTTCGGTTCGGGGACCAGCTCTTTTTTGTTTTGCGTCACTTTGCGTTCACGTTGCGCGACCAATATCCGCGGCATGGGTACTGCTGCAATGCTCAGGGCCGCGGGCGTCGGAGCCGGAGACGAGGTCATCGTTCCGGCCTTCGGGAACGTGGAGGTCGCCGATGCCGTGACCGAGGCCGGCGCCACGGTGGTCTTCGCCGACATAGACCCGTCGACGTACTGCCTCGACCCTCGCGCGATCGAGGCCGTCGTGACACCTCGCTCAGCGGCCCTCGTTGTCGTACACCGCTTCGGGCGGACGGCCGACATGGTGCGGCTGCGGGAACTGGGGCAGCGCCACGAACTGCTGGTCCTCGAACAGGGCGAGTCCGAGGCGCCGTACGACGAGATCGCGCAGCGCAGGGAGCGGGCCGCCTATCTCGACGGCCGGCTGCGGGGCGTACGGACCCCGGCCGGCGGCGACGGACACACCTATCAGCAGTACGTCGTGAGAGTGCCTGGAAACGGGCGGCCGGACCGCGACGCCTTCGCACGAGCCGTGCGAGCCAGGGGAGTCGAGTGCCGGGTGCCGGTGAAGACGCCGGTGCACCGGATGCCCGGGTTCCGGCGGGACATACAGCTTCCCGAGACCGAGCGGGCCGCCGACGAGACACTTTCGCTGCCGGTGGACGGGGTGTTGACGAAGCGGGAGATGCAGCGGATCGTCTCCGCGTGCAACGCGCTCGGCGGCTTGCTCCAGCCGGCCTTCTGATCGCGGGCCTCGGGTCCCGCGCCGCTGACCGGGGCCTTCGGATCCGGTCCTTCGGCTTCCGGCCGGACTGGTTGGGAACACGGTTCGGTTCGGGGTATGATCTATCTCGTTGCCGCGGGGGAAACCTCGAAAAGGCAGCAGGCCCCCCTAGCTCAGTCGGTAGAGCGTCTCCATGGTAAGGAGAAGGTCAACGGTTCGATTCCGTTGGGGGGCTCAGACAGAAAAGGCCTCCGCCCTTGTGGGCGGGGGCCTTTCGCATGTCCGGAGCCTTTCGCACGTCCGGGGCCGGGCCGAACCGGGCCTCAGTCGGTCGGGAGGCCCGGGACCCGCATCGCCAGAATCGCCATGTCGTCCGACGGGGCGTCGGAGGCGAAGCGTTCGACCGCGCGCATGATGCGCGCCGCGACCGCGCCGGCCGTCAGCCCCGTGCACGTGGTGAGGACGTCCGCGAGGCCGTCGTCGCCGAGCATGCGGGTGCCCTCGCGGCGTTCCGTGACGCCGTCCGTGACGCAGAGCAGGACATCGCCCGGATCCAGCGTCACCGTCTGCTCGTACAGCTCCAGGTCCTCCATGACACCGAGGAGCGGCTGCGGTTCGGCGGCCGGTTCGACCGTGCCGTCCTGGCGCAGGCGCAGCGGGAGCGGGTGGCCCGCGCAGACGACCTTCAGAACGGCGCTGCCGTCCTCCTGGGGCCACAACTCGCCGTAGAGGAGGGTCAGGAAGCGGCTGCGGGCGCCCTCGTCGAGGATCGCGGAGTTCAGACGCTCCAGGACCGCGGGACCGCCGTAGCCCTCACGGGCCAGCAGGCGCAGTGCGTGCCGGGCCAGACCGGTGACCGCGGCCGCCTCCGGGCCCGTACCGCAGACGTCGCCGATGGCGAAGCCGTACGCGCCGTCGCGGATCGGGAAGAGGTCGTAGAAGTCGCCGCCGACCTCGTTGCCCTCGCCGGCCGCCCGGTAGATGACCTCAACCTCGACGCCCTCGATCTGGGGAAGCTCCGGGGGCAGGAGGCTGCGCTGGAGGGACTGGCTGATGGCCGTGCGCTCCGAGTACAGGCGGGCGTTGTCCAGGGCGAGGGCCGCTCGCCGGGAGAGGTCCTCCGCCAACTCCAGGATCTCCTGGCGGAAATGCTCGTCCGAGGGCTTGCCGAGAGTCAGCATGCCGATCACGCGGTTGCGGGCCACCAGGGGGAGGACGACCGTCTCGCCGCCGACGGCGTGGGCCGTCGCCAGCGTCGTACCGATGCCGGAGCTCACCGACGCCTGGTCGCCGAGGCCCAGGCTGCGCATCGAGGTCCGCAGGGCGGCCTCGTGCGCCGCCGCGGCCGGTGCCGACCAGACGCGGGCGCCCGGGGTGGGCACCGGGTCCGGTGGCGCGATCTTCGAGAGCAACGCCTTGAGACCGTCGATGCGTTCCTCGTCCTCGTGCAGGACGTACGACAGGTACGGCTCGGAGGCCTGGTCGGCGATCGTGTAGACGGCGCACCAGGTGGCGAGGGTCGGGACCGTCATCTGGGCCATGAGGGCGAGTGTCTGGTCGCGGTCCAGGGTGCCGGCGAGCAGGTCGGAGGCCTCGACGAGGAAGGACAGGGAGCCGCGGCGCAGGCGTTCCAGTTCGCCGAGGCGGGCCGATTCCACCGCCAGGGCGATGCGGTCGGCGGCGAACTGGAGGCGCAGGGCCTCCTCGTTGGAGTAGCGGCCGGGTGATTCGGCGGCGACGCCGAGGGAGCCGGTGAGGCGGCCCTCGACCTTCAGCGGGACCGTGACGACCGAGCGCATGCCGGTGCCGCCGAGGAGCGGTACGGCACCGGGGACGACCGACAGGTCCTCGTGGACGGCGGGCATCCGGGCCGAGCCGTAGCGTCCGGGGCCCGCCTCGACGGGCACGCGCGCGAAGCGCTGGCGCGCGGAGGGCAGGCCGGTGGAGGCGCGTACCTCCAGCTCGGTCTCGTCGTCGGTCGCGAGGAGCAGGAAGGCGGAGTCGCCGTCGAGCATGTCGCGGGCCCGTTCCACCGTGCGCTGGAGGAGGCCGTCGAGGTCGTCCGGGGCGGGTGATCCGATGAAGACCTCGAACGGGTCCGTGGCCTGGCCCTCGGAGTGGGCGCCCGAGTCGGCGGACGGTCCGCGCAACGGGGTCTGCAGGACGGCGCGTTCGTGGTCGCGGACGAGGAGACAGACGGTGGAGGGTTCGCCGCCGGTGTCGCGGACGCGCAGGTGGGAGGCGTACACCGGGGTGACCCGGCCGTCGGCGCAGCGGACGCCGTAACTGCCTTCCCAGCGGGAGAGTTGGAGGGCCTCGACGATGCCGGTGCTGGTGCCGGGGGTGTGCGGCCAGGCCGCGAGGTCGGTGAGCGGTTTGCCGGTGACCTGCTCGGCCGCGTAGCCGAAGAGTTCCTCGGCGTCCTCGTTCCAGGCGTTGATGGAGCCCGTGCGGTCGATCTGGATGACCGCGACGCGGACGCGGCCGTCGGCCAGTGGCAGGAGGTGGGCGGGGAGCGAGGGGCCGGCGGCGCGGGTGCCGACCGCGCGCTCGGGGAGATCGAGCTGGAACCAGACCTGCTTGTGGGTGGGGGTGTACTCGACGCCCCAGCGGCCGGCGAGGGCCGCGCAGAGCTGGAGGCCGCGGCCGCCCTCGCGGTCGGGGCTGCCCATGCTGATGGCGGTCGCCTGGAGCGGGATCTCGCGTTCCGGGTAGTGGTCGGCGACCTCGATGCGTACCCCGTCGTCGCTGCGCAGACACAGAACGTCGGCGGCGGTGCCCGCGTGGACGACGGCATTGGTGACCAGTTCGCTGGTCAGAACGACGGCGTCGTCGACGATGTCGGCGAACCCCCAGCCCTGGAGCGTGTCCCGGACGAACGAGCGGGCGGTCGCGACGGACCGTCCCACGGGCTCGAAACTGGCGGCCGCGCGCGCGGTGATCACAGAACTCCTTGTCCGGTCGTCGGCATGCGGGGTTCCCGGGCCGACCCGCTCCTGTGCTGGCAGGGCGTGGTTTCCTGTCGGCCGGGGATCCTGGGGCGTTCCCCCAGGATGCAGTCCGGTGGTCATGGTGCGGTGCCCCTCCGATGCCTGCCCGCTCGTACTCGTGCCACCGCCCAGGCCGGACGGGACCGGCGCGGCTGGACAGCCGCATGCAAGGTTACTTACCTTCACCGCCCCCGCGGATGCCGGTCACGAGTGTTTCCGTCTTGAAGAGTCCGGTGTTTCCGTTCGGACACGTGTGTGTGATTGCCTCCGGCCAGGGGCGGAGTTCCGTCCCGAGGGTGTGCGGACGATGTGCGAAGCTGCCGAACTGTTATGGCCTGGTTCAGCCGGGGTGAAACACTGGGCAGGCTTCAGGAGAAAGGTCCGGGCAGGCCGAATGCCTCCCCTGCACCACGAACAGCAGTACCCGAGTACGCCGAGCAGTATTGGTCGACCCTTGCGGGAGGGACACAGTGGAGTCTGGCGCAGCGACGCGGGGCGGTAGGACGCGCGCGAAAGGCGGACAGTCCCTGAACAGCGGGCGCACACCGCGTACCGGGACCACCGAGGTGGACACGGCGGCCCTGAACCGGTTGCTGGCGGCTCTGGTGTCGATGCGGGACGGCAACTTCCGCAAGCGGCTCACCGTTTCCGGTGACGGCGTCATGTCCGAGATCTCGGCGGTCTTCAACGAGGTCGCCGACCGCAATCTGCATCTGACCGGTGAGCTGTCGCGGGTACGGCGGGTGGTGGGCCGTGAGGGAAAGCTCACGGAGCGGCTGGAGACGGGTGCCGGTGACGGCGCCTGGGCGGCCGCGATCGAGGCGTCGAACGCGCTGGTGGACGATCTCGTACGACCCGTCTCCGAGGTCGGCCGGGTACTGTCCGCTGTCGCGGAGGGCGATCTGTCGCCGCGGATGGACCTGCGCGCGCAGGCGGCGGACGGCAACGGTCATCCGCTGCGCGGTGAGTTCCTGAAGGTCGGGCGGACGGTCAACAACCTGGTCGACCAGTTGTCGACGTTCACCGACGAGGTCACCCGGGTGGCCAGTGAGGTGGGCACCGAGGGCAAGCTGGGCGGACAGGCCCGGGTGCGCGGTATGTCCGGTTCGTGGAAGGACCTCACGGACTCGGTCAACACGATGGCGTACCGGCTGACCGCGCAGGTGCGTGACATCGCTCTCGTGACGACGGCCGTCGCCAAGGGTGATCTGTCGCGGAAGGTCACCGTTCACGTGGCCGGCGAGATGCTGGAGCTGAAGAACACCGTCAACACGATGGTGGACCAGCTCTCCTCGTTCTCCTCCGAGGTGACACGCGTCGCCCGCGAGGTGGGTACGGAGGGGGAGCTGGGCGGTCAGGCCCAGGTGCCCGGTGTGGCCGGTGTGTGGAAGGACCTCACCGATTCGGTGAACCTGATGGCCGGCAACCTGACGGCCCAGGTGCGCGGGATCGCGCAGGTGACGACGGCGGTCGCCAGCGGTGACCTGTCGCAGAAGGTGACCGTCTCCGCGCGCGGTGAGGTCGCGCAGCTCGCCGAGACGATCAACCAGATGACCGAGACGCTGCGGACGTTCGCGGACGAGGTCACCCGTGTCGCCAACGAGGTCGGTGGCGAGGGGCGGCTCGGCGGTCAGGCGAACGTGCCGGGGGCGGCGGGAACGTGGAAGGACCTGACGGACTCGGTCAACACGGTCTTCCGGAACCTGACGACCCAGGTGCGGGACATCGCCGCCGTGACGACCGCGGTGGCCAACGGTGATCTGTCGCAGAAGGTCAGCGTCCAGGTCGCCGGCGAGATGCTGGAGCTGAAGAACACCGTCAACACGATGGTCGACCAGCTGTCGTCGTTCGGTGTCGAGGTCACGCGAGTGGCGCGCGAGGTCGGCGTCGAGGGTGAACTGGGCGGCCAGGCACAGGTTCCGGGGGTGGCCGGTACCTGGAAGGACCTCACGGACTCCGTCAACACGGCGTTCCAGAACCTGACCGGCCAGGTGCGCAACATCGCGCAGGTGACCACGGCGGTCGCGAACGGTGATCTGTCGCAGAAGGTCACCGTCGACGTCTCCGGCGAGATGCTCCAGCTGAAGAACACCGTGAACACGATGGTGGACCAGCTGTCGAGCTTCGCCGACCAGGTGACGCGGATGGCGCGTGACGTGGGTACGGAGGGCCGCCTCGGCGGTCAGGCCCGGGTGGACGGTGTGTCGGGCACCTGGAAGGAACTCACCGACTCCGTCAACTTCATGGCGGGGAACCTGACTTCGCAGGTGCGGCAGATCGCGCAGGTCACCACGGCGGTGGCCCGGGGTGACCTGTCGCAGAAGATCGACGTGGACGCGCGCGGCGAGATCCTGGAGCTGAAGAACACCATCAACACGATGGTCGACCAGCTCTCCGCGTTCGCCGACCAGGTGACGCGGGTGGCCCGTGACGTGGGTACGGAGGGCCGGCTCGGCGGTCAGGCGCAGGTGCCCGGCGTCGCCGGTGTGTGGCGCGACCTGACCGATTCGGTGAACGGCATGGCCGGCAACCTCACCGCGCAGGTCCGCAACATCGCGCAGGTCGCGACGGCGGTGGCCCGGGGTGATCTGTCGCAGAAGATCGACGTGGACGCGCGCGGCGAGATCCTGGAGCTGAAGAACACCCTCAACACGATGGTGGACCAGCTCTCGAACTTCGCCGAGCAGGTGACGCGGGTGGCGCGTGAGGTGGGCACGGAGGGCATGCTCGGCGGGCAGGCCGAGGTGCAGGGTGTCTCCGGCACCTGGAAGGACCTCACCCAGTCGGTGAACTTCATGGCCAACAACCTGACCATCCAGGTGCGCAACATCGCCGAGGTGACGACCGCGGTCGCCAAGGGCGATCTGTCGAAGAAGATCACCGTCGACGCCAAGGGCGAGATCCTCGAACTGGTCACCACCGTCAACACGATGGTGGACCAGCTCTCGAACTTCGCCGAGCAGGTGACCCGGGTGGCCCGTGAGGTGGGTACCGAGGGCAACCTGGGCGGTCAGGCGCGGGTGCCGGGTGTCACCGGCATCTGGAAGGACCTGAGCGACAACGTCAACGTGATGGCCGACAACCTGACCAACCAGGTGCGGAACATCGCGCAGGTCGCGACGGCGGTGGCCAACGGCGACCTCACCAAGAAGGTCACGGTCGAGGCGAGCGGCGAGGTCGCACAGCTCGCCGACACCGTCAACACGATGGTGAAGACGCTGAGTTCGTTCGCCGACCAGGTGACGCGGGTCGCCCGCGAGGTGGGCACGGACGGCATTCTCGGCGGCCAGGCGCGGGTGCCGGGCGTGTCCGGCACGTGGAAGGACCTCACCGAGTCGGTGAACGGGATGGCGTCCAACCTGACCGGCCAGGTGCGCAACATCGCGATGGTCACGACGGCCATCGCCAAGGGCGATCTGACCAAGAAGATCGACATCGACGCGCGCGGCGAGATCCTGGAGCTCAAGACCACCATCAACACGATGGTCGACCAGCTGTCGTCCTTCGCTGAGGAGGTCACCCGGGTCGCCCGGGAGGTGGGCACCGAGGGGCAGTTGGGCGGCCAGGCGCGGGTGCGTGACGTGGACGGCACCTGGCGCGACCTCACCGAGTCGGTGAACGAGATGGCCGGGAACCTGACCCGGCAGGTGCGTGCCATCGCGCGCGTGGCGACCGCGGTGACGCGCGGCGACCTGAACCTGAAGATCGACGTGGACGCCTCGGGCGAGATCCAGGAACTTCAGGACTACATCAACAAGATGATCGCCAACCTGCGCGACACCACCATCGCCAACAAGGAGCAGGACTGGCTGAAGGGCAACCTCGCGCGCATCTCCGCGCTGATGCAGGGGCGCCGTGACCTCGACGACGTGGCCTCGCTGATCATGAGCGAGCTGACTCCGGTCGTCTCGGCCCAGCACGGCGCGTTCTTCCTCTCCATGCCGCTGGTCGACGGCAAGGACGCGGGCACCGAGGACGAGGAGGCGTACGAGCTGCGCATGCTCGGGTCGTACGGCTACTCGATGGGCTCCATGCCGACGTCGTTCCGGCCCGGTGAGGCGCTGATCGGGACGGCGGCGCAGGAGAAGCGCACGATCCTCGTGGAGAACGCGCCGAGCGGCTATCTGAAGATCTCCTCCGGGCTGGGCGAGGCGCCTCCGGCCCAGGTCATCGTGCTTCCGGTGCTGTTCGAGGGGACCGTGCTCGGTGTCATCGAGCTGGCGTCCTTCACCCCGTTCACGCAGATCCAGCGGGACTTCCTGAACCAGATCGCCGAGATGATCGCGACGAGCGTCAACACCATCTCCGTCAACACCAAGACGGAGGTACTGCTCCGGCAGTCGCAGGAGCTCACCGAGCAACTGCGGGAGCGTTCGGCGGAGTTGGAGAACCGGCAGAAGGCGCTGCAGGACTCGAACGCGGAGCTGGAGGAGAAGGCCGAGCTGCTGGCCCAGCAGAACCGCGACATCGAGGTCAAGAACACCGAGATCGAGGAAGCCCGGCAGGTGCTGGAGGAGCGCGCCGAGCAACTCGCCGTCTCCATGCGCTACAAGAGCGAGTTCCTGGCGAACATGTCGCACGAGCTGCGTACGCCGCTGAACTCGCTGCTGATCCTGGCCAAGCTGCTCGCCGACAACGCGGACACCAACCTCACCCCGAAGCAGGTCGAGTTCGCCGAGACGATCCACGGAGCGGGCTCGGACCTGCTCCAGCTGATCAACGACATCCTTGACCTGTCGAAGGTCGAGGCGGGCAAGATGGACGTGTCGCCGACCCGGATCGCACTCGTCCAGCTCGTCGACTACGTGGAGGCCACGTTCCGTCCGCTGACCGCGGAGAAGGGGCTCGACTTCTCCGTACGGGTGTCGCCGGAGCTGCCCGCCACGCTGCACACCGACGAGCAGCGGCTCCTCCAGGTGCTGCGCAACCTGCTCTCCAACGCGGTGAAGTTCACGGATTCCGGTGCCGTCGAGCTGGTGATCCGGCCCGCCGGGACGGATGTGCCGGTGGCCATCCGGGAACAGTTGCTGGAGTCGGGGTCGCTGCGGGACGCGGACGCCGATCTGATCGCGTTCTCCGTCACCGACACCGGTATCGGGATCGCGGCCAGCAAGATGCGGGTGATCTTCGAGGCGTTCAAGCAGGCGGACGGCACGACGAGCCGCAAGTACGGCGGCACGGGTCTGGGGCTCTCCATCTCGCGGGAGATCGCGCGGCTGCTGGGCGGCGAGATCTACGCCCAGAGCGAGCCGGGACGCGGCTCGACCTTCACCCTGTATCTGCCGCTGCACCCGAGCGAACTGCCGCCGCAGGGCTACGGGCAGCTCGCGCCGACGCTGGAGACCGGCGAACTGCTGGCCTCCGAGGCCGAACTGCACGACATCAGGATGCCGGCCGAGGTGAAGTCGTACCAGGACGCCCAGAACGGGCCCGCCGCACTGTTCAGGAGGCGCCGCAGGGCGCTGCCCACGGCCGAGCAGCACTCCGCCGTTCCCGGACAGCCGGACGGTGCGGGGGGCGTGGCCCAGGAGCCGTGGGGGGCCGCGGGCCAGCAGGACGCGGGACCGCAGCAGGGTCGTGGCATCCGGTTCGAGGGCGAGAAGGTGCTGATCGTCGACGACGACATCCGCAACGTCTTCGCGCTGACCAGCGTCCTCGAACAGCACGGGCTCTCGGTGCTTTACGCGGAGAACGGCCGTGAGGGCATCGAAGTCCTGGAGCAGCACGACGATGTGACGGTCGTTCTGATGGACATCATGATGCCCGAGATGGACGGCTACGCCACGACCACGGCGATCCGGCGGATGCCGCAGTTCGCGGGACTGCCGATCATCGCGCTCACGGCGAAGGCCATGAAGGGCGACCGGGAGAAGGCGATCGAGTCGGGTGCCTCCGACTATGTGACCAAGCCGGTCGATCCCGATCATCTGCTGTCCGTGATGGCGCAGTGGATGCGTGAGGGGTGACAGACTCGTGGTGCGGTGACGCGTGGCCGTCACGTGCTGTTGGGCGCCTGGACACCGTGCGGCACGGCCGCGCGGTCTCGGATGACGGACTGTGCCCGAAGCCGTGTAGAGGCAGGGGATTCGGGGAACCTTCTGGTCCCCTGCCGCGTTTCTGCTACGTGCACAGTGACATCGCGGTGACAGGGTGTGGCGACAGGCGGGGTGCGGCTACCATGACCGGCACAAGGACGGGCGGCGCAAGGGAGTCGTCCCCTGGGGCGGCGCCCGGTGCTACCCCAAGTCCTGTGGACAGGGGAGGCCCCATGCCGGGGCGAGGAGGGCGGGCCATGGTGCAGAAGGCCAAGATCCTCCTGGTCGATGACCGGCCGGAGAATCTGTTGGCGCTGGAGGCGATCCTCTCCGCGCTCGATCAGACACTGGTACGGGCATCGTCCGGGGAGGAAGCGCTCAAAGCGCTGCTCACGGACGACTTCGCGGTCATTCTGCTGGACGTTCAGATGCCGGGCATGGACGGTTTCGAGACCGCCGCGCACATCAAGCGGCGGGAGCGGACCCGGGACATCCCGATCATCTTCCTCACCGCCATCAACCACGGCCCGCATCACACCTTCCGGGGGTACGCGGCCGGCGCGGTGGACTACATCTCCAAGCCCTTCGACCCGTGGGTGCTGCGCGCGAAGGTCTCGGTGTTCGTCGAGCTCTACATGAAGAACTGTCAACTCCGGGAGCAGGCGGCTCTGTTGCGGCTCCAGTTGGAGGGCGGGGGCAAGGCGGTGCTCGGCGAGTCCAAGGAACCCGCCGGACTCCTCGCCGAACTCTCGGCGCGGCTCGCCGCCGTCGAGGAGCAGGCGGAGGCGCTGTCCAAGCAGCTCGACGACGACTCGGCGGACGCGGCGGCGGTGGCGACCGCGGCCCATCTGGAACGCAAACTCACCGGACTGCGCAGGGCGCTGGACGCGCTGGAGCCGGGTACGGGCAGCGGTGCCCCTTCGCTGCCGTCGCAGAACTGATGCCGGCCCGGACGTGTCCGGGCTCCCCCGGAACGGCGTGAGGAAGCGTCAGTTCCGCTCCCGGTAAGGCTGACACGATCGGGTGAAGCCGGGGTCCCCCCTGTTCGAGCGAAGTCGAGAACTTGGGGGAGGCACACGTGTCGCTGTCGTCTCCACCGGTAACCTCACACACATGGCCTCACGTCAGTCCGCAGCCAAGAAGCCGCCCGCGAAGAAGGCGGCCGCTCCGACGAAGGCTCCGGCGAAGAAGGCCCCCGTGAAAAAGGCAGCCGCCGGCAAGGCGCCCGCCAAGAGGGCCGCGGCGAAGAAGCCCGCTCCCGCGCCGGCGCCCAACCCGACCGCGGGTGTGTACAGACTCGTACGCGCCCTGTGGCTGGGCATCGCCCATGCCGTCGGAGCCACCTTCCGCGGGATAGGGCGGGGTGCGAAGGGGCTCGACCCGGCGCACCGCAAGGACGGACTCGCGCTCCTGCTGCTCGGCCTCGGCCTGATCGTCGCGGCGGGTACCTGGTCCAATCTGCGCGGCCCCGTCGGCGACCTCGTCGAGATGCTGGTGACCGGCGCCTTCGGCCGGCTCGACCTCCTCGTCCCGATACTCCTCGCCGTCATCGCGGCCCGGCTCATCCGGCACCCCGAGCAGCCCGAGGCCAACGGCCGCATCGTGATCGGTCTGTCGGCGCTCGTGATCGGCGTGCTCGGCCAGGTGCACATCGCGTGCGGGTCGCCCGCGCGCAGCGACGGGATGCAGGCGATAAGGGATGCCGGCGGGCTGATCGGCTGGGGGGCGTCCACCCCGCTGACGTACACGATGGGTGACGTCCTCGCCGTACCCCTGCTCGTGCTGCTCACGATCTTCGGGCTGCTGGTCGTCACGGCGACCCCGGTGAACGCGATCCCGCAGCGGCTGCGGCTGCTCGGCCAGAAGCTCGGCATCGTCCAGGCCGACTTCGACGAGGCCGCGTTCGCCGAGGACGAGGAGCGCTACGACGAGCAGTGGCGCGACGGGCTGCAGGCGGGCTCCCGCAGACGCCCGCGCGCCCCCGAGGCGTACGACCCCGACGGCGCCGAGCAGGAGGCGCTCACCAGGCGCCGGAGCCGCCCCCGGCGGCCCGGAGCCCAGCAGCCCGACATGAACCGGCCGATGGACGCGGTGGACGTCGCCGCGGCGGCCGCCGCGGCGCTGGACGGCGCCGTGCTGCACGGGATGCCGCCCTCGCCCCTGGTCGCCGACCTGACGCAGGGCGTCAGCGTCGAGCGGGACGGGTACGAGGAGACGACGCCGGTACCGGCAGCCCGCGCCAAGGCCGTACCCGGCGCCAAGCGGCCCAAGCAGGAGGCCCTGCCGGTCCAGTCCGTGGTGCCCGACCTCACCAAGGCCGCGCCCGACGGCCCGCGCGAACTGCCCCCGCGCGCGGAGCAGCTCCAGCTCTCCGGGGACATCACCTACTCACTGCCCTCGCTCGACCTCCTGGAGCGCGGCGGTCCGGGCAAGACCCGCAGCGCCGCCAACGACGCGGTGGTCGCCTCCCTGCAGAACGTCTTCAGGGAGTTCAAGGTCGACGCGGCCGTCACCGGCTTCACCCGCGGGCCGACGGTGACCCGCTACGAGGTCGAGCTCGGCCCCGCCGTGAAGGTCGAGCGGATCACCGCGCTCACCAAGAACATCGCCTACGCGGTCGCCAGCCCGGACGTGCGGATCATCAGCCCGATCCCCGGCAAGTCCGCGGTCGGCATCGAGATCCCCAACACCGACCGCGAGATGGTCAACCTCGGCGACGTGCTGCGCCTCGCGGACGCGGCGGAGGACGACCATCCGATGCTGGTCGCGCTCGGCAAGGACGTCGAGGGCGGCTATGTGATGGCCAACCTGGCGAAGATGCCGCACGTCCTGGTCGCCGGAGCCACCGGTTCCGGCAAGTCGTCGTGCATCAACTGCCTGATCACCTCGGTGATGGTCCGGGCGACCCCGGAGGACGTGCGGATGGTCCTCGTGGACCCCAAGCGCGTCGAGCTGACCGCGTACGAGGGCATCCCGCACCTGATCACGCCGATCATCACCAACCCGAAGCGGGCCGCCGAGGCGCTGCAGTGGGTCGTACGGGAGATGGACCTGCGCTACGACGACCTCGCGGCGTTCGGGTTCCGGCACATCGACGACTTCAACGCGGCCATCAGGAACGGCAAGGTCAAGCTGCCCGAGGGCAGCGAGCGCGAGCTGACCCCGTACCCGTACCTCCTGGTGATCGTCGACGAGCTCGCCGACCTGATGATGGTCGCGCCGCGTGACGTCGAGGACTCCATCGTGCGCATCACCCAGCTCGCCCGCGCGGCCGGCATCCATCTGGTGCTCGCCACGCAGCGTCCGTCCGTCGACGTCGTCACCGGTCTGATCAAGGCGAACGTGCCCTCCCGGCTCGCCTTCGCCACCTCCTCCCTGGCGGACTCGCGCGTCATCCTCGACCAGCCCGGCGCCGAGAAGCTCATCGGCAAGGGCGACGGACTCTTCCTGCCGATGGGGGCCAACAAGCCCACCCGTATGCAGGGTGCCTTCGTCACCGAGGACGAGGTCGCGGCGATCGTGCAGCACTGCAAGGATCAGATGGCGCCCGTCTTCCGGGACGACGTCACCGTGGGCAGCAAGCAGAAGAAGGAGATCGACGAGGACATCGGCGACGACCTCGATCTGCTGTGCGCCGCCGCCGAACTGGTCGTCACCTCGCAGTTCGGGTCCACCTCGATGCTCCAGCGCAAGCTGCGCGTCGGCTTCGCCAAGGCCGGCCGGCTGATGGACCTCATGGAGTCGCGCGGGATCGTCGGGCCCAGTGAGGGGTCCAAGGCCCGTGACGTTCTCGTGAAGGCCGACGAGCTGGATGAGGTGTTGGCCGTGATGCGCGGGGAAACGGAAGCGTAGAACCCCCGGCGAGGGGAGACGGGACGGTCGGCGACGCAGTGGTGAGCGCGTGGCGGTCGCTCAGGGAGCGGCCGCTCGTCGGACGGGTAGCGGAACGTCATGTTCCGCACCTGGTTGATATGTGAACGTGACTCACCCGTAAGGAGTCGGTGAGCAACCGTTTCGCCTCGTCGCACGTCAAGTTGAGCGAAGGGACGCCACCATGTCCCTGCATCAGGATGACCGGCCATTCTGATGGCGTACAAAGTCCTACCGTCCGGTTGCCCCACCCTTTCGTACCCCCCCTAGACTGAACTTCCAGCACAGGTGGCTACACGCTCGAAAGGCGCCCCCGTGTCCATCGTCAACTCACCTGACGGCAACTCACCCGAAGACGAGCGTCCGTTCGAAGACGACCCTGCGGCCGAGCGGCCCTCGATCGGACGTGCCCTTCAGCGGGCGCGCATCGAGGCCGGTCTGACCGTCGACGACGTCAGTAACGCCACCCGCGTCCGTATCACGATCATCCACGCCATCGAACAGAACGACTTCGCTCCCTGTGGTGGCGACGTCTACGCGCGCGGGCACATCCGTACCGTGGCCCGCGCCGTCCGGATCGATCCCGTCCCGCTGCTCGCGCAGTACGACGCCGAGCACGGTGGACGTCCCGCGCCGACGCCCGCCGCCCCGCTCTTCGAGGCGGAACGCATCCGCCCCGAGCGCCGCGGACCGAACTGGACGGCCGCCATGGTCGCCGCGATCGTCGCGGTGATCGGCTTCGTCGGGTTCACCGTCGTCAAGGGCGGCGGCAACGGGGACGACTCGAAGACCCAGGTCGCCGAGGGGTCCACGCCCATCACCAAGAAGTCCGCCGCGCCGTCCACGCAGGCGACCAAGCCCGCCGACCCGAAGCCGGAGCCGTCCGACAGTGCCATCGCGGCCGCCCCGCAGGACAAGGTGACCGTCCGGGTGAGCGCCGCGGACGGACGAAGCTGGATCTCCGCCAAGGACCACAACGGGCGGATGCTCTTCGACGGGCTGCTGAACAAGGGCGAGTCCAAGACCTTCCAGGACAGCTCCAAGATCAACCTCATCCTCGGCGACGCCGGAGCCATCCAGCTGTTCGTCAACGGGAAGAAGATCGAGGACCAGTTCCAGCCGGGCGCGGTCGAGCGTCTGACGTACACGAAGGGCGACCCGCAGGTCGGATAGGGTCCCGGGAATCACGCCGTCGACGGGGTTGGCCAAGATCGGCCAACCCCGTCGACGTGGGCTGTCGGTGAGACAAAGTAGTCTTGAGCCCATGCCTGAACGCCGTACCGTCGCACTCGTCACCCTTGGCTGCGCCCGTAACGAGGTGGACTCGGAGGAGCTCGCAGGCCGCTTGGAGGCGGACGGCTGGCAACTCGTGGAGGACGCCGAACAAGCGGATGTCGCCGTCGTCAACACCTGTGGCTTCGTGGAAGCCGCCAAGAAGGACTCCGTCGACGCCCTCCTCGAAGCCAATGACCTCAAGGGGCACGGCAGAACCCAGGCCGTCGTGGCGGTGGGCTGCATGGCCGAGCGGTACGGCAAGGAACTCGCCGAAGCGCTCCCCGAGGCCGACGGAGTGCTCGGCTTCGACGACTACGCCGACATCTCCGACCGCCTCCAGACCATCCTGAACGGCGGCATCCACGCCTCCCACACCCCGCGCGACCGGCGCAAGCTGCTGCCGATCAGCCCGGCCGAGCGGCAGAGCGCCGGCGAGGAAGTGGCCCTTCCCGGCCACGGCGCCCCCACCGACCTCCCCGAGGGCGTCGCCCCCGTCTCCGGCCCCCGCGCGCCCCTGCGCCGCCGTCTGGACGGGTCCCCGGTCGCCTCGGTGAAGCTGGCCTCCGGCTGCGACCGCCGCTGCACGTTCTGCGCCATCCCGTCCTTCCGCGGCTCCTTCATCTCGCGACGCCCCAGCGACGTCCTGAACGAGGCCCGCTGGCTCGCCGAGCAGGGCGTCAAGGAGGTGATGCTCGTCTCCGAGAACAACACCTCGTACGGCAAGGACCTGGGTGACATCCGTCTCCTGGAGACGATGCTGCCCGAGCTGGCCGAGATCGACGGCATCCAGCGCGTGCGGGTCAGCTATCTGCAGCCCGCCGAGATGCGTCCCGGACTCATCGACGTCCTCACCTCGACACCGAACGTCGCGCCCTACTTCGACCTGTCCTTCCAGCACTCCGCGCCGGACGTGCTGCGCGCGATGCGCCGCTTCGGCGACACCGACCGGTTCCTGGAGCTGCTCGACACCATCCGTTCCAAGGCCCCGCAGGCCGGCGTCCGCTCGAACTTCATCGTGGGCTTCCCCGGGGAGAGCGAGGCCGATCTCGCGGAGCTGGAGCGCTTCCTCACGGGAGCCCGCCTCGACGCGATCGGTGTCTTCGGCTACTCCGACGAGGACGGCACCGAAGCGGCGACGTACGAGAACAAGCTGGACGAGGACGTCGTCGCCGAGCGTCTGGCGCGGGTGTCCCGTCTCGCCGAGGAACTGGTCGCGCAGCGGGCCGAGGAGCGCGTGGGCGAGACAGTGAGCGTGCTGGTGGAGTCCATCGACGGCGAGGACGGCGCGTACGGCCGGGCCGCCCACCAGGCCCCCGAGACGGACGGCCAGGTGCTGTTCACGAGCGGCGAGGGTCTGACCGTCGGCCGTATCGTCGAGGCCAAGGTGGTCGGTACGGAAGGTGTCGACCTGGTGGCCGAGCCGCTCCCGGGCTCGCTCGCGTGTACCGAGGAGGCGGCCAGATGACGGGAGTCCCGGCATCCGCGGCGGGCGGCTCCCCGGGCGCCAAAGGGGCGACGGGCGCCCCCGGCGCGACCGGTGCTCCGGGAGTGCCCGGCGCCGCGGCCGCATCCGGTACTCCGGGCGCATCCGGTGCCCCCGGGGGCACGAAGCCGGCGCGGGGCGGGAAACTGGGCGCCGCGGCCGTCAACCAGGCCAGCCTCTGGAACATCGCCAACATCCTGACCATGATCCGGCTCGTCCTCGTGCCGGGATTCGTGGCGCTGATGCTGGCCGACGGCGGATACGACCCCGCCATGCGCGCCTGGGCCTGGGCGGCCTTCGCCGTCGCCATGATCACCGACATCTTCGACGGCCACCTGGCACGCACCTACGACCTCGTCACCGACTTCGGGAAGATCGCCGACCCGATCGCCGACAAGGCGATCATGGGCGCGGCGCTGGTCTGCCTGTCCGCCCTCGGTGATCTGCCCTGGTGGGTCACCATCGTGATCCTCGGGCGCGAGCTCGGCGTCACCCTGCTGCGCTTCGTCGTGATCCGGTACGGGGTCATCCCCGCGAGCCGCGGCGGCAAGCTCAAGACGCTGGCCCAGGGCACGGCGGTCGGCATGTACATCCTGCCGCTGACGGGGGCGCTGGCATCCCTGAGGTTCTGGGTGATGGCGGTCGCCGTCATCCTGACCGTGGTCTCCGGACTCGACTATGTGAGACAGGCCATTGTGCTGCGCCGCCAGGGGATCGCCGAGCGGCGGGCGGCCGCCGCGGAGGCCGAGCGGTGACATCCACGGCCACTGAAGTGGTGCGACTACTCACGGTGAGGGGCGAGACGCTCGCCGTCGCCGAGTCGCTCACCGGTGGCCTGGTGGCCGCGGAGATCACCGCGGTGCCGGGTGCCTCGAAGGCGTTCCGCGGCTCCGTGACGGCGTACGCCACCGAACTGAAACACGAACTGCTGGGCGTCGACGCCACTCTTCTGGCGGAACGTGGCGCCGTGGACGCGCAGGTCGCGGGCCAGATGGCGGCCGGGGTGCGCAAGGCGCTCGGCGCCGACTGGGGGATCGCGACCACCGGCGTCGCCGGTCCCGATGCCCAGGACGGACAGCCGGTCGGCACGGTCTACGTGGCCGTGGACGGGCCCTCCGGAGCGCCGTTCGGCACCGATCGTGGCGGGAAAGTGGCGCCGCTGCGGTTGAACGGCGGCCGGGCGGAAATCCGTATGGAGAGTGTACGCAGCGTACTCGCGCTGCTCCTGCAGGAGCTCGCGGGCGAACAGACCGGGAATGAGCGGGCACAGGATACGGAACAGAACGGGGGGTTTTGATGTTTGCAGCCCTGAGTGAACACGACATCGCTCCCCGCACGGCCGCGGCGCAAGGCGGTACGGTGGGGCGTGAAGGATGCGGCTACGCGGTCCGAGGAGGGAGCCACCGATGATTCTGCTCCGTCGCCTGCTGGGTGACGTGCTGCGTCGGCAGCGCCAGCGCCAGGGCCGTACTCTGCGCGAAGTCTCCTCGTCCGCCCGAGTCTCACTCGGCTATCTCTCCGAGGTGGAGCGGGGGCAGAAGGAGGCATCCTCCGAGCTGCTCTCCGCGATCTGCGACGCGCTGGACGTACGGATGTCCGAGCTCATGCGGGAAGTGAGCGACGATCTCGCCCTCGCCGAGCTGGCACAGTCGGCTGCGGCCACCGAACCGGTGTCCGCACCGGTACGTCGCCCGATGCTCAATTCCGTATCGGTGACCGGCGTGCCACCGGAACGGGTCACGATCAAGGCGCCTGCCGAAGCGGTCGACGTCGTCGCCGCCTGACGCTCACCGGCTCGCATTCCCGGGCCGAGAACGCGAACGACAAGCCCCGGCCGGGGCTTCTCCGGGAGAACCGGAGGAGCAGGGCCGGGGCTTTCGCGTTGCCCGGGGTTCCTCCTGGGTCCATTTGCCGGTATCCGGCGCGGCCTCCATGGTGGGAGGGACGTGGCGAGGCCGGCACCGGACCCCCGGGACCGGTACGGCCGTGAGGCAGGTCGCCGCAGTCGTCGTGAATCGGAGGATGCGGATGTACGTCGTGAAGAGCTCCCTGTCCGACGCGGACCTGAAGACCGTCGCCGAGGCTCTGCAGGGTGCCTTGGTCGACCTGGTGGACCTCTCCCTCGTGGCGAAGCAGGTCCACTGGAACGTGGTGGGGCCGCGCTTCCGTTCCGTCCACCTCCAGCTCGACGAGGTCGTGGACGTCGCGCGACTGCACTCCGACACGGTGGCCGAGCGCGCCTCGACCATCGGTGTCCCGCCGGACGGGCGGGCCGCGACGGTGGCGTCGAGCAGTGGCGTCGCGGCGACGCCCGAGGGCTGGATCAAGGACACCGACGCCGTCCGCACCCTCGTGGAGGCGCTCGGCGCGGTGATCGCGCGGATGCGGGAACGGGTGGCCGCCACGGGGGACCCGGACCCGGTGAGCCAGGACATCCTCATCGGCATCACGGCCGACCTGGAGAAGCATCACTGGATGTTCCAGGCGGAGAACGGGTGACGGCCCCGGAACCGCTGCGCCCCGGCCGGTCCCGTGGACCGGCGGGGTGCCCTGCCCGCACGTGAGTCGGCGGCCCGGTACGGGGCCCGGAGGAGGGTGCCATGGCAGGGCGAATAGTGCGCAGGGGGGCTGCCCTGGCGTTCGGCGCGCTGTGGTGGTTCAGCGTGCTCCGGCTCGTGTTCGCGCCCGGTGCCGGGGTGATCGAAGGAACGGTCGCCGCGGGCGGGTGGGGGCTCAGCCTGCTTCCGGTCCACTGCGTGCCCAAGTCCCGGGCGGTCGGCGCCATGGGCTCGGACCGATGGCGCGCCCGCCTGCGGGAGGCCTGGCGCCGGCGCGGGAGCGGCGGGTGGCGGACTACCAGGGCATCGCGACCCCGCCGTTGGGGCGGAGGATCTGACCCGTCGTGAACGCCGACGCGTCCGACGCCAGGTACAGCACGGCGTGGGCGATGTCCTCGGGTTCCCCGACGCGGCCCAGCGGTGACAGGCGAGCCATGAACGCCTCGGTGTGAGCCTGCCGCTCGCCGTGGCGGTCGGTCATGGGGGTACGGATCCAGCCGGGCGCCACGGCGTTGACGCGGATGCCGTGCGCGCCGACCTCGGTCGCCAGCGTCTTCGTGAGCTGGACGACGGCCGCCTTGGCCGCGCTGTAGCACAACAGGCCCGGCCCGCCGGTGTCGATCGCGCCCGAGGCCATGGTGACGATGCTGCCCCCGACGCCGTTCGCGATCATGGAGCGCGCGGCCTCCTGGCAGGCGTACAGCACCCCTTTGAAGTTGACGCCGAGCACCCGGTCGAGATCCTCGTCCAGGGTCTCCAGGACCGGGCTGCTGTGCATGATCCCGGCGATCGCCGCCATGACGTCGACCCGGCCGCAGGACGCCACGGCCTGCTGGAGCCCGGCGCGGTCGGTGACGTCGAGCGGGTGGGTACGGGCGGTGCCGCCCTGTCCCTTGACCAGCGTCGCCGTCTCGTGCAGACCCTGTTCGTCGACGTCGGCGCAGTGCACGGAGGCGCCCGCCTCCGCGAGCAGGAGCGCGGCCGCGCGGCCGATGCCGCCGGCCGCGCCGGTGACGAACGCGGTGCGTCCGGTGAGGTCGTACGCGGGGAGGGCCATGAGGCGACGGTACGAGGGTTTCTGACGGGTCGTCAATTGTGCGGGCGGGACTTGGTGCACGGCTCTAGTGACGCCCCCGGCCGGAGGTGGGGGACTCGGGTCCGGTGGGGCGGTACGCGGCGGCGGTGGAGCGGGCGCCCGGCGGCGGGGTGGGGCCCGTCTGGCACCGGGGGCACCAGTACGTGGGGCGCTCGCGGGAGCCGTCGCCCTGGTTCGCCGCGCGGATCGGCGTCGCGCAGCGTAGACAGGGGCGCGGGGCGCGGCCGTACACGAAGAGGTTCTGGTCGCGGCGCCCGGTGGTGACGCGGGCCGGGCGGTCGCGGTTGAACTCCAGCAACTTCTTCGCGAAGAGCGGCAGTCGGGCGGCGCGGTCGGCGGGCAGGGTGCCGACGGGGAGCCAGGGGGTGACGCCGAGCAGGAAACACAGCTCGCTCTTGTACACGTTGCCGATTCCGGCGAGATTCCGCTGGTCGAGGAGGGCCTCGCCGAGCGCGCGGTCAGGATCGCCCAGGAGGTTCTCCAGCGCCTTGCCCGGGTCCCAGTCCGGACCGAGGAGGTCGGGGCCGAGGTGACCGACCGCGCGGGCCTCGTCGCTGGTGCGGAGCAGTTCCAGTACGGGCAGGCGGTAGCCGACCGCCGTGCGGTCCACCGTGCCGAGAACGGCCCGGATCTGGTGGGCGGGGCCCCCGCTCCAGCGTCGGCCGGCCTCGTACACCTTCCACGAACCGTCCATCCGCAGGTGCGAGTGCAGCGTCAGACCGCCTTCGATCCGGGTGAGGAGGTGCTTGCCGCGCGGTGTGACGTCCAGGACGGCGCGGCCGGTGAGGTCGGCCGTGGCGAACCGGGGCACCCGCAGGTCGGAACGGGTCAGTACGTTGCCCGCGAGGGCGACGTGCAGCCGCCTCGCGGCCTGCCAGACGGTGTCTCCTTCGGGCATGACTCCAGGGTGGCACGGGCGGGGGCCGGCCGGTCAGGCGCGCAGGCGGAGTCCGCGCGGTGTGGCGATGAAACCCGCTCCTTCCAGGAGGGCACCGAGGGAGGAGGTGAGGGCCGAGGTGCCGTTGACGCGCTCGACGGTGACCGTGCCGAGCGAGCCCGCGCGCGCGGCGGCGGCGAGCGCCTCCGCCGCGGCACACAGCCGCGTGTCCTGGGAGACCGGGCCGTCCGGGTCCGCGGGCCAGGCCAGCAGGGTCTTGCCGCCGCGCTCCATGTAGAGCGTCAGTTCACCGTCGACGAGCACGACCAGGGAACCCGCCTTGCGGCCCGGCTTGTGGCCCGCCTCGGTCGGGGACTCGGGCCAGGGGAGGGCCGCGCCGTAGGCGTTCGCGGGGTCGGCGGCGGCAAGGACCACAGCGGGGGAGGCCGTACGGGGCCGGGCGCGGGCGCCGGGGAGACCCGCACCGCCGGGACGGCCGGAGCGGTTCGTCGCGTACGGCGAGCCGTCGCGGTCGGACGCGGTGTTGCGGCGGCGGGGCGCGCCGGGGTAGGGGGAGCCGGCCGAGAAGGCGGAGTCGGCGGAGAAGGAGTGGTCGTCGCCGAAGTCGAGGTCCGGGTCGAGACCCGAGCCGAGACCGTTGCCGCGGTCGGGATCGTCGCCGGGGTCGGAGCCATGGCCGGAGCCGGTGCCGAGGTTGGGGCCAGGGTCGGGAGTGCCGAAGGGACCCGGGCCGTCCGCGAAGGCGGCCCTGTCCCCGGAGCCGAAGTCGAAGCCGTCGCCCTCACCTTGGTGTTGGTGTTGGTGATGGCCGTCGCCGAAGCCGTTGCCGTTGCCGTCGACATCGAACTCCGCGTCGGAATACGGGAGGACGGGGGCGTCCGGGAAGCCGTGTGCGGCGGGGGAGTTGTCCGTCGGCGCCGGGCCGGACAGGGAGTCGCCCCGGTCCCGTGCGTTCGCCGCCGCGCGGAGGCGGTCCACCGCGCCGTCCATCGCGAACTGGGCGGCGCCGAGACCCTCGACCACATAGCCGCGCCGTGCCTGGCCGCTGTCCTCGAACGCGGACAGGATGCGGTACACCGCCGAGAAGCCGCCCTCCACGCCTTCCGCCGCGACGGCGCCCCGCGTCACCACCCCGTGCCGGTCGAGCAGGGTGCGCGCCAGGGCGTGGGCGCGCACGGTGGGGTCGGGCTCGCGCTCGGGCAGCAGCGACCAACGGCCCGCCACGGTCGGCGGACCCGTACGCGACTGGGGGCGCGCTCCTCCCGTGAGAGAGCCGTAGCGACCGCGGGGGACCGAGCGCTTGGCGCGATGGGCCGTGGATCCCGCCGTACGGCCCGAACCCAGGAGGGAACGCATCGGCGCGAGCGTGTCGTTCGTGAGGCGCCCGGACCAGGCCAGGTCCCAGATCGCGTCGGCGAGCTGAGGATCGGTGGCGTCGGGGTGGGTGGTGGCGCGGACCTGATCGGCGATCTGACGGAAGAACAGGCCGTATCCCCCGCCGAGGGCATCGAGGACCGACTGATGCAGCGCGGTCGGCTCCAGGGGATGCGCTTCCGCAAGGAGCAGGGGGGCGGCGTCCGCCAGATACAGCGAGACCCAGCCGTCCTTGCCCGGCAGCGAACCCGCCCCGGCCCACACCACCTCCCCGGCCGCCGTGAGTTCGTCGAGCAGCGCGGGCGTGTAACCGGCGACCCGGGACGGCAGTACGAGCTTCTCCAGCGCGGACGCCGGCACGGACGCCCCCTGCAACTGCTCGACGGCGCGCACCAGTCCGTCGATGCCGCGCAGCCCGTGACCGCCGCCCACGTGCTGCCACTGCGGCAGGAACTGGGCGAGCGCGGCCGGTGGCACCGGCTCCAGCTCATGGCGCAGCGCCGCGAGCGAACGGCGGCGCAGCCTGCGCAGCACCGTCGCGTCGCACCACTCCTGGCCGATGCCCGCCGGATGGAACTCCCCTTGGACGACGCGACCGTTCGCGGCGAGCCGGTGCAGCGCGCCGTCGGTGACGGCCGTACCGAGACCGAAGCGTGCGGCGGCCGCCGTGGAGGTGAACGGGCCATGGGTGCGCGCGTACCGGGCGAGGAGGTCGCCGAGCGGATCCTTGACCGGCTCGGTGAAGGCCTCCGGGACACCGACGGGCAACGCCGTACCGAGGGCGTCGCGCAGTCGGCCGGCGTCCTCGATGGCGGCCCAGTGGTCGGCCCCGGCGATCCGGACCCGGATGGCACGGCGGGCGCCGGCCAGTTCCCCCGCCCAGGGCGGCTGCGCGCCCCGCTCGGCCAACTCGGCCTCCGTGAGCGGCCCCAGCAGACGCAGCAGGTCGGCGACCCCCTCCACGTCCTTGATGCGGCGGTCCTCGGTGAGCCACTGGAGTTCGCGCTCCAGCTCGGTCAGGACGTCGGCGTCCAGGAGCTCGCGCAGTTCGGCCTGGCCCAGGAGCTCGGCCAGCAGCCGCGAGTCGAGCGACAGCGCGGCGGCGCGCCGCTCGGCGAGGGGCGAGTCTCCCTCGTACAGGAACTGGGCGACGTATCCGAAGAGCAGCGAGCGGGCGAAGGGGGAGGGCTCGGGTGTGGTGACCTCGACGAGCCGCACCTTGCGGGACTCGATGTCGCCCATCAGTTCCGTGAGGCCCGGGACGTCGAAGACATCCTGGAGGCATTCGCGCACCGCTTCCAGGACGATCGGGAACGAGCCGAACTCACTTGCCACCTGCAGCAGTTGGGCCGCGCGCTGGCGCTGCTGCCACAGCGGGGTGCGCTTGCCGGGGCTGCGGCGCGGCAGGAGCAGGGCGCGCGCGGCGCATTCGCGGAAGCGGGCGGCGAACAGGGCCGAGCTGCCGACCTGGTCCGTGACGATCTGGTTGACCTCGCCCTTGTCGAAGGCGACGTCCGCCGCGCCGACCGGCGCCTTCTCCGCGTCCCACTCCGTGCCCGCCTTCCCGGGCACCTGGTCCAGCAGGTCCAGGCCCATCAGGTCCGCGTCGGGCAGCCGGAGCACGATGCCGTCGTCGGCGTGCATGACCTGGGCGTCCATGCCGTACCGCTCGGAGAGCTTGGCGCCCAGGGCGAGGGCCCAGGGTGCGTGCACCTGGGCGCCGAAGGGTGAGTGCACGACGACACGCCAGTCGCCCAGCTCGTCCCGGAAGCGCTCGACGACGATCGTGCGGTCGTCCGGGATGTGGCCGCACGCCTCGCGTTGTTCTTTCAGGTACGCGAGTACGTTGTCGGCGGCCCAGGTGTCCAGGCCCGCGGCGAGCAGGCGCAGCCGGGCGTCGTCCTCGGGGAGCGAGCCGACCTCGCGGAGGAACGCGCCCACCGCGCGCCCCAGTTCCAGCGGGCGTCCGAGCTGGTCGCCCTTCCAGAAGGGCAGCCGGCCGGGGACACCGGGCGCCGGGGAGACCAGGACCCGGTCCCGGGTGATGTCCTCGATGCGCCAGGAACTGGTGCCGAGGGTGAAGACGTCGCCCACCCGGGACTCGTAGACCATCTCCTCGTCGAGCTCGCCGACCCGGCCGCCGCCCTTCTTGGGGTCGGCCCCCGCGAGGAAGACCCCGAAGAGCCCGCGGTCGGGGATGGTGCCCCCGGAGGTGACGGCGAGACGCTGGGCGCCGGGGCGGCCGGTCACCGTACCCGCGACGCGGTCCCACACCACGCGGGGCCTCAGCTCGGCGAAGGCGTCCGACGGATAGCGGCCGGCGAGCATGTCCAGCACGGCGGTGAACGCCGACTCCGGGAGCGAGGCGAAGGGGGCCGCCCTGCGGACCGTGCTGAGCAGATCGTCGACCTGCCAGGTGTCGAGCGCGGTCATGGCGACGAGCTGCTGGGCCAGCACGTCCAGGGGATTGGCGGGGACCCGCAGGGACTCGATCGAGCCGGTGCGCATCCGCTCGGTGACCACGGCGGCCTGCACCAGGTCGCCCCGGTACTTCGGGAAGACGACACCGGTCGAGACCGCGCCGACCTGGTGACCGGCGCGGCCCACGCGCTGGAGCCCCGACGCCACGGACGGCGGTGACTCGACCTGGATGACGAGGTCGACCGCGCCCATGTCGATGCCCAGTTCGAGGCTGGAGGTGGCGACCACGGCGGGCAGCCGGCCGGCCTTCAGGTCCTCCTCGACCTGGGCCCGCTGCTCCTTGGAGACCGAACCGTGGTGGGCACGGGCGATGACGGGCGGTGCCCCCTGCGCCGCGCCCGAGCCGCCCATCAACTGGGCCGGGGCGTGGGCCTCCTCCAGGGGCTCGCCGGTCGCCCTCTCGTAGGCGATCTCGTTCAGCCGGTTGCACAGACGCTCGGCCAGACGACGCGAGTTGGCGAACACGATCGTCGAGCGGTGCGACTGGACGAGGTCGGCGATCCGCTCCTCGACGTGCGGCCAGATGGAGGGCTTCTCCGCGCCCTCCTTGCCGTCGGAGGCCGGGGACCCGCCCAGCTCTCCCAGGTCCTCCACCGGGACCACCACGGAGAGGTCGAACTCCTTGCCCGACGGCGGCTGGACGATCTCCACCTTGCGCTGCGGAGAGAGATAGCGCGCCACCTCGTCCACGGGGCGCACCGTCGCGGAGAGGCCGATACGCCGGGCGGGCTTCGGCAGCAGCTCGTCGAGGCGCTCCAGGGTGAGCGCGAGATGGGCGCCGCGCTTGGTGCCCGCCACCGCGTGCACCTCGTCCAGGATCACCGTCTCGATGCCCGTCAGCGCGTCGCGCGTGGCCGAGGTCAGCATCAGGAACAGCGACTCGGGGGTCGTGATCAGGATGTCCGGCGGGCGGGTGGCCAGCGCCCGGCGCACGGCGGGCGGGGTGTCACCGGAACGGATGCCCACCTTCACCTCCGGCTCCGGCAGCCCGAGCCGCACGGACTCCTGCCGGATGCCGGTCAAGGGACTGCGCAGATTCCGCTCCACGTCGACCGCGAGCGCCTTGAGCGGTGACACGTACAGAACCCGGCAGCGCTTCCGCGGGTCCGCCGGCGGGGGCGTCGAGGCCAGCTGGTCGAGCGCGGCGAGGAACGCGGCCAGGGTCTTGCCGGAACCGGTCGGGGCCACGACCAGCACGTCCGAGCCCGCACCGATGGCCGCCCATGCACCGGCCTGGGCCGCGGTGGGCGCGGAAAAGGCCCCCGTGAACCAGCCGCGGGTCGCGGGGGAGAAGCCGTCGAGGGCTCGGTGTGCGGAGCTGACCATGCGTCCATCCTGCACCCGGCCACTGACAATCGCTCTGACCTGCGAGAACTCATCGGCAGGGCGGGGCAGGGCAGGGCGGGGCGGACGTCGGCCGCGGGTCCCGGCGGAGTGGCGGAGAATGAGGGCGTGGCAGGTTCGGGGCAGGAGCGGGCACGGCACTGGCAGTACGCGGAGCTGCCCGGTGTCGATCTGCTGCGGGCGCGTTACGTCGAGAAGATCTTCGTGCGGCACACCCACGAGAACTTCGTCATCGCCGCCGTCGCCGAGGGCGTCGAGGTCTTCCACCACGGCGGCGCCGACCAGTACGCGGGCCCGGGTTCCCTGGCACTCGTCAACCCCGACACCCCGCACACCGGGCGCGCGGGCGTTCCCGAAGGCTGGAGGTACGGCGCCGTGTACCCCTCGCCGGACATGGTGGCCGAGATCGCCGCCGAGACCACCGCCCTGCGCGGCACCCCCGGATTCGTCCGCCCGGTACTCGACGACCCCTACGCGGCGGGCCTGGTCCACCAGGTGCTCCGGGCCGCGGACGAGGGAAACGCGCTGGCCGCCGACACTCTGCTGCGGGTCGCCGTGACGCGGCTGCTGCGCCTGAACGGCGGTCCCCTGCCGCAGCGGGCCGTGCGCGGCGCGGGCGGCAGGCTCGCCGCACGCGCGCGTGGCGTGCTGGAGGAGCGGATGGCCGAGCCACCGACCCTGGAGCGGCTCGCCGCCGGCCTCGGCACCAGCCCGTTCGCGTTGCTGCGCGCGTTCCGGGACGCCTACGGCATGCCACCCCACACCTGGCTGACCGATGCCCGGGTACGCCGGGCGCGCCACCTCCTGGACGCCGGGGACACGCCCGCCGAGGCAGCCGTCGCCGTCGGCTTCACCGACCAGCCGCACCTCAACCGTCACTTCACCCGGATCGTGGGCGTCCCCCCGGGCGCCTACCAGCGCGAGCGCAAGAACGTACAAGACGCCGGGGGCCGACTCCCCGTACCGTCCGACGCGTGGCACAACAGACAGCTCTCGCAGACATACGTACCGAAGAAGGCGGAAAACCCGACGCCGCCGTCGTCCGCGACGCCCTCGGAGTCGGGATCGCCGTCGGACTGTCCGGTTTCGCCTTCGGAGTGACCTCCGCGGGCAGCGGGCTCACCCTGCTCCAGACCTGCGCGCTCAGCCTGCTGGTGTTCACCGGGGCGTCCCAGTTCGCCCTCGTGGGCGCGCTCGCAGCCGGAGGCAACCCGCTCACCGCGGCCGCGGGCGCGTTCTTCCTCGGGGTGCGCAACGCGTTCTACGGACTGCGTCTGTCCCAGCTCCTCGCCCTCCCGCGCGCGGTGCGCCCGTTCGCCGCGCAGTGGGTGATCGACGAGACCACGGCCGTCGCCCTCGCCCAGCCCACCCGCCGTAGCGTGCGGATCGGCTTCACCGTCACCGGCCTCTCGCTGTACCTGCTGTGGAACCTCACCACCCTGGCCGGCGCGGCCGGGGCCGAGGCCATCGGCGACACCGACGCGTGGGGCCTGGACGCGGCCGGACCCGCCGTGTTCCTGGCCCTGCTCGCGCCGATGCTGAAGACCGCCACGGAACGTGCCGTCGCCGGAATCGCGGTCCTTCTGGGGCTCGGTCTGCTGCCCGTGCTGCCCGCCGGAGTCCCGGTGCTGGTGGCCGCCCTGGCCGCCCCGGCCGTGCTCTACGTGACCGGGCGCCGCGGTGCGACGGCTGCCCAGGGCGCACCCGCAGGCGTGACGAACGAGGCACCGGACGGCGCCGGCGCGGCGACCGGGCGACCGGCCGGCGCGCTGAACGACATATCAGGGGAAGACCGTTGAACATCTGGATCGCCATCGGCGCCACCGCCGTCGGCTGCTACGCCGTCAAACTCATCGGTCTGCTGATCCCCGCGGGCGTACTGGAGCGGCCGCTCGTGCAGCGCCTCGCCGCGCTGCTCCCCGTCGCCCTGCTGGCCGCCCTCACGGCCCAGCAGACCTTCGCGGACGGGCGCGTCCTCGTCATCGACGCGAAGGCCGCCGGGCTCGCGGCGGCGGCCGTCGCCCTGATCCTGCGCGCACCGTTCCTGGTGGTGGTCGCCGTAGCCGTGGTGGTCACGGCCGGAGTCCGCGCGATGACAGGCTGACGCCCCGGTACACGGAGTCGGCACCCGGACCCGTCGGCGCACCTGGACATGCCGTCGGACGCGTCCGGACACGCACCGGCCCCAGGGCCCCGGTCCGGCAGCGGTCTCACGCGACGGGCCGGCCGTACGCCCGGAGCGTGCGCAGGGCCTCGATCGTCACCATGGGACGGCACTCCAGGGCGGGCCCCGGTGCCCACTGGCGCCATCGGATCGGCCATCCCCCGTCCTCCCGCTGCTCGTCCGCGAGGTGGTCGAGCGAGCGTGCCATCTCCTCGTCGGTGAACCACGCGCGCGCGAGCGAGTCCGGAGTCCGTGCGAAGTCGTGCGGGAAATGGTGCTCGCCCGGCGCGTAACCCGGCGAGACGGGGTACGCCTCCAGTTGCCCCGGGTCCAGCGCGGCGAGCCGCTGCTCGCGGACGAGACGCCCCAGCCGGTCGGCGCTCGCCTCCGCGCGCTGGCGGTCGGCCGCGGAGTCCAGGAAGGCGACCGCCGCCTCGATCTCGTACGGATGCGACTTCTCCAGGGACTCGACCGCCTGCCAGCAGAAGTCGGTGGCCCGGAACAGCCAGGCGTGCCACACCTCGTTGCGGTGGAGCAGGCCGACCACCGGACCCGTGGCGAGGAGTTCGCTCGGCGGATCGTCGACGACCGGCACGAACGGGGCCGTCGGGTAACCGCGCTGGCTGGGGTGGATCGCGGGCAGCGCGCCGTCCGCCGTCGACACCGAGGTCAGATAGCGGCACAAGCGCTCCACGCGCTGCCCGCCGCAGCGTCCGATCGAGTCGAGCACCCGCAGCGCGTGCCCGGTGTGCAGCGGCTGGCTGACCGGACCGCGCAGATCGGGTTCGAGCGCGTGACCGTACCCCTCGTCGTCGTTGCGGTAGGCGGCCAGCGCGGTCTCCACCGCGTCGGCGCCGCCGCCGAGGAAGTGATAGGCGAAGCGGCGCTGTTCCAGCACGCGCGCGGTAAGCCAGACGAACTGCTCGGCGCGTGCCAGTGGGGAGTGCGCCGGGGGCGTCTGGGGGAGTGGGGATGCTCCTGTTGCGGCCATGCGTCAGACCGTAGGACGGAAAGCGGTCCCGGCACGCGGTCCCGGCTCGGGGCCCACTCTCAGGGGCGGGATACTGGAGTCATGCGGTTGACGGTCTTCTGGCAGCGGATGGGTGATCACTTCGGCGCGGGGTACGCCGAGACGTTCGCGCGCGATCATGTGATGACGGAACTCGGCGGGCGCACCGTCCACGAGGCGCTGAACGCGGGCTGGGAGGCCAAGGACGTGTGGCGCGTGGTGTGCGCGACCATGGACGTTCCGTACGAGAACCGCTGACGGGACCCGAAGACCGGGGGTACGTGGACCCGCTGTCGGTGGCGTGGGCCAGACTTGCCCGGTGGCCCCGACAGACGAGAACACGCAGGTCGATCAGCAGACAACACCGTTCGGCACGACGCCGCCCGATCCTCCGGGCGGGGAAGCCGCCGGTCAGGGCGCGCGCATGCCGCGCTGGCTGCCGCGTGCCATGGTGCTCGCCCTCACGCTCGTCGCCGTCTTCCAGCTGGGCAGTTGGGCGTTCCATCAGCTCACCGGCCTGCTGATCAACATCCTGATCTCGTTCTTCCTGGCGCTCGCGATAGAACCCGCGGTCAGCTGGATGGCCTCGCGCGGTATGCGCAGGGGGCTGGCCGCCTTCCTCGTCTTCCTGGGCTCGTTGATCATGATCGCCGGGTTCGTCACCCTGCTCGGCTCGATGCTCGCGGGCCAGATCATCAAGATGATCGAGGACTTTCCCGACTACCTCGACTCGGTCATCAACTGGGTCAACACGCACTTCCACACCGACCTGAGAAGGGTCGACATCCAGGAGGGCCTGCTCCACTCCGACTGGCTGCGGAAGTACGTGCAGAACAGCGCCACCGGCGTCCTGGACGTGTCCGGGCAGGTGCTGGGCGGTCTCTTCCAGCTTCTGACGGTCGCGCTGTTCTCGTTCTACTTCGCCGCCGACGGGCCGCGGCTGCGGCGCGCGCTGTGCTCGGTGCTGCCACCGGCCCGGCAGGCCGAGGTGCTGCGCGCCTGGGAGATAGCCGTCGACAAGACCGGCGGCTATCTCTACTCGCGGGGACTGATGGCGCTGGTCTCGGGCGTGGCGCACTACATCCTGCTGCAGGCGCTGGGCGTGCCCTACGCGCCCGTGCTCGGCGTGTGGGTGGGGCTGGTCTCGCAGTTCATCCCGACGATCGGCACCTATCTCGCGGGCGCCCTGCCGATGCTGATCGCGTTCACCGTCGACCCCTGGTACGCGCTGTGGGTGCTCGTCTTCGTCGTGGTCTACCAGCAGTTCGAGAACTACGTCCTGCAGCCCAAGCTCACCTCCCGGACGGTGGACATCCACCCCGCGGTCGCCTTCGGGTCCGTCATCGCGGGCACGGCGCTCCTCGGGGCCGTCGGCGCGCTCATCGCCATCCCCGCCGTGGCCACCCTGCAGGCGTTCCTGGGGGCGTACGTGAAGCGTTACGACGTCACGGACGACCCGCGGGTGCACGGGCACCGCACGCGAGCCTCGGGCGGTCTCGTCGCGCGCGTGCGGCGGCAGTTCGCCCGGTGAGCGGGTCCTCGCCGCGCGGTCACCAGGTGAGGGCGGCGAGGACGCCGGTGACGAGGACCGCCGTCGCGTAGCAGCCGACCGCCCCGAGCACGATCCGCCGCCTGGTCGTGTCGCTCCACTCGGTGCGCGACAGCAGCCAGGCCAGCGCGGGCAGCACCAGTACGGCGTGCAGACTCACTCCGTGCAGCGGCTTGAGGGGAGCCGTCGAGTGGTACGCGGCCTCCTGGTGGCCGGTCCGGGTGAGGAAGACCCCACGCGCGATCATCGCCGCGCCCGAGGCCAGCGCGACGAGCAGGATCGCGAAGCCCGAGCGCACGGCGAGCGGCATACCGGCCGGACCTGTGGGCCGGTTCCGGAACGAGGCGACCGCGAACAGGGTCAGCACCACGACCAGGACTCCGCCGCCCACCGCGAGCATCATGGACACCGCCGTGTCGAAGCCGGTCTCCATGTTGAGATGCGAGGGCACCCCGCGCCACGCCTGGAGGGTGATCCCGCCGACCTCCACCACGCAGTCCGCGGCGAACACGGCGAGCAGCGCGGTGCGCAGCCCCGCCCGCATCCGTACGTACGACGTGACCCAGGTGATCGCGACCAGGGTCAGCCCGAAGGAGAGCCCGAAGGTGACGGGCTTGCGCCAGGAGACGGGACCGTCCCACGGGCCGCCGTCGACGGCGAAGACCAGCAGATGCAGGCAGCCGGAGAGGACGAGCAGGGCGCCCGTCGCGCAGCAGAGCCACTCGGCCGGCCGGAGCGAGGGTCTCGGCCGGGTCGGAGGGCGGGTCGTCGTCATTGGCATGGCGCACAGCCTGCCGGGCGGGCCGGACGGCGTCGTCGTACGGCCGGAGGCACCGGTGGTACGCCAGGGAGAGTAGGCGGGGTCCGGGGTCCGGGGCCCGGGTGTCGGGGGTCGTGGCGGGCCCGGTCCGGAGGCCGGGAGGGGCGTCGGCTCCGGAGGCCGGGAGCGGTGGCCCTTCCGGCGGCGGGGAGCGATGGGGCGGGTCCGGTCCGTACGGTCTTCGGGGCGTTGTCGGAGCGTGAACGTAGTCTCGGAGGTGCCGCGTGGTGCGCTTGACACGAAAATCGAACATCCATTCTCATGGAAGTTCCGGCGGAGCTCTCGACGGGGGATTCGGCACGGTTTCGACGGATATGTGCCCGAGTTATCCACAGGCCGGACGGGCGTCGGGGCGCATTGTCAGTGGCAGGCGTTAGCGTCTTTGACGTGAAGCGATCGACTCAAGCAAACCGGGTGGAACCCATGGCAGGAACCGACCGCGAGAAGGCGCTCGACGCCGCGCTCGCGCAGATTGAACGACAGTTCGGCAAGGGTGCAGTGATGCGCCTGGGCGAGCGGCCGAATGAGCCCATCGAGGTCATCCCCACCGGGTCGACCGCGCTCGACGTCGCCCTCGGCGTCGGCGGCCTGCCGCGCGGCCGAGTGGTGGAGGTGTACGGCCCGGAGTCCTCCGGCAAGACGACCCTGACCCTGCACGCGGTGGCGAACGCGCAGAAGGCCGGCGGCCAGGTGGCGTTCATCGACGCCGAGCACGCCCTCGACCCCGAGTACGCGAAGAAGCTCGGCGTCGACATCGACAACCTGATCCTGTCGCAGCCGGACAACGGCGAGCAGGCCCTGGAGATCGTGGACATGCTGGTCCGCTCCGGTGCCCTCGACCTCATCGTCATCGACTCCGTCGCCGCCCTGGTGCCGCGCGCGGAGATCGAGGGCGAGATGGGTGACTCGCACGTGGGTCTGCAGGCCCGTCTGATGAGTCAGGCGCTCCGCAAGATCACCGGTGCGCTGAGCCAGTCCCAGACCACCGCGATCTTCATCAACCAGCTCCGCGAGAAGATCGGCGTGATGTTCGGTTCCCCGGAGACCACGACGGGTGGCCGGGCGCTGAAGTTCTACGCCTCGGTGCGACTCGACATCCGCCGCATCGAGACGCTGAAGGACGGCACGGACGCGGTCGGCAACCGCACGCGCGTCAAGGTCGTCAAGAACAAGGTCGCGCCGCCCTTCAAGCAGGCCGAGTTCGACATCCTCTACGGGCAGGGCATCAGCCGCGAGGGCGGCCTGATCGACATGGGCGTCGAGCACGGCTTCGTCCGCAAGGCCGGCGCCTGGTACACGTACGAGGGCGACCAACTCGGCCAGGGCAAGGAGAACGCGCGCAACTTCCTGAAGGACAACCCCGATCTCGCCAACGAGATCGAGAAGAAGATCCTGGAGAAGCTGGGCGTCGGTGTGAAGCCCGTGGCGCCCACCGCCGAGCCGGGCGCGGACGCGGCGGTCTCGGCTGCCCCGGACGACGCCGCGAAGACGGTGCCCGCTCCGGCCGCCAAGACCACCAAGGCCAGGGCCGCGGCGGCAAAGAGCTAGTCCATGACACGACGAACCGACTGGGCCGAGTACGCCTATCCCCAGATCCCCGAGGAGCCGGGGCAGGGGTACGGCGGTGGCGACGGGGGCCCGGCCGGAGACGGAGACAGGTCGTACGGCGGTGCCGGGGGGTACGGCGGCCGGCCGTACGGCACCGACGGCGGGCTCCACGGAGTCGACGGTTTCCACGGTGCCGACGTGGACGGCGGCGGTTCGACGGGCGGTGACGCGTGGCGGGGTGACGGCCCGCCGGGCGGTCACGGTTCGCCGGACGCGGCCTCCCGGCGTGGCCGACGCGGTGAGGGCGGACCGCGCGGCGGACGGGGTCGCCGCGGCCGTGGCGGTTTCGGTGAGCCGTCCGGCGACCCACAGAGCGGAGGCACCTCCTCCTCGTCGAGGGCCGAGAAGGAGGAGTCCCCGGGGGACCCGGCTGAGCGGGCGCGCGCGATCTGTCTGCGCCTGCTCACCGGGACCCCGCGCACGCGGAAGCAACTGGCGGACGCGTTGCGCAAGCGGGAGATCCCGGACGAGGTGGCGGACGAGGTGCTGTCACGGTTCGAGGAGGTCGGGCTGATCAACGACGGCGCCTTCGCGGACGCCTGGGTCGAGTCCCGGCACCACGGCCGGGGGCTGGCCAGGCGGGCGCTCGTCCAGGAACTGCGGACCAAGGGCGTGGAGTCGACGCTGATCGACGAGGCCGTCGGACAGCTCGACGCCGAGCAGGAGGAGGCGACCGCGCGTGAGCTGGTCGCCCGAAAGCTGCGCTCCACACGCGGACTCGACCGCGACAAACGGCTGAGACGCCTCGCGGGCATGCTCGCCCGCAAGGGCTATTCCCAGGGCATGGCCCTGAGCGTGGTCCGACGGGCACTGGAGGAAGAGGGCGAGGACACGGAAGAGCTCGGGCTCGATGACGAGGGCTTCTGAACCTGCGGGGTTCGGTACCGGTCACCGGTGCGCGTGCTGACTCGACCGGTCACCAGGAGCGCGCGGACCTGATCACGTTCACCGTGCACGAACCGACCCGATCCCGGTCACCCTTCCCAGCCAGCCAGCCAGCCAGCCAGCCAGCCAGCCAGCCAGCCAGCCAGCCAGCCAGCCAGCCAGCCAGCGGCCGGTCAGCCGGCTCGATCGGTCATCCGTGCACGTGGCGGTGACCGACTTCCGTCCGGGCGAGCAGTGATCAGTCCTCCGTGTCGGCGGCCGTCACCGGAAGGCCGGCTTCCTTCCAGGCCTGGAAGCCGCCGACGAGGTCGGTGGCCCGGTGCAGTCCCAGTCGGCGCAGGGACTCGGCGGCGAGGCTGGAGGCGTATCCCTCGTTGCAGAACACCACGATCCGCAGGTCATGGCTGGTGGCTTCCGGGGCGCGGTGGCTGCCGGTGGGGTCGAGCCGCCACTCCAGTTCGTTCCGCTCGACGACGAGTGCGCCGGGGATCAGGCCGTCGCGTTCGCGCAGGGCGGCGTACCGGGTGTCGACCAGCAGCGCCTCACCGTTCCGCACGGCCTCGAAGGCGTCCGCGGCCTCCACCCGGTCCAGGTCCGCGCGGACCTGTTCCAGCAACGCGTCGATGCCCACGGGCGGCGGGGTGCTCACTGCCAGTCCTCCGGACGCTCGACGTGCTCCAGGCGCAGGATCTGGCCCGTACGGCTGTAGCGGCGGATCTGCGGGAGCGGCGGGTAGTAGGCGTGGACCGAGATCGCGTGCTCCTCGGCGGACTCGTTGAGCACCTCGTGCACGTGATGGCGGCCGAAGGCGCGGCCGGTGCCCGCGGGCAGTTTCCGCTGCCGGTCGATCTCCTCGGTGAGTTCCAGGGTCTTCCAGCCGTCGGCGGGCAGCCGGGCGGCGAGGGAGTTCTCCCTGAGTTCGCCCGACGCGATGAGGAAGGCTCCCACCGATTCGGCGTGGTCGTGCCAGCCGGTTCCCGTACCGGGCGGCCAGCCGATGAGCCAGGCCTCGCTGCCACCAGGGCCTTCGAGCCGCACCCAGGTGCGGCCCTCGGGGTCCAGGGGGAGCGAGGCGATCAGCTCGGCATCGGCTGCCGTACGGCGTACGAAGTCGAGCAGATCGGCCTGGGTGGGGGTACGGGCTGAAGCTGGGACACCGGAGGTGCCGGAGACACCCGAGGGTGTGGAGACAGCGGCAGACGTGGGGGCAGAGGGCGACACAGACACTCGGACCGTCCTGGGAGTTCGCGAGAGGAGCGCGCGGTGCCACGAGGAGCGGCGCGCGGGAGATGAGGATGCGAAGTCAGAAGGACGGACGACACACGCAGCCCGCATAGCGGACGAGGTCCATATGGACCCTCCGCCACAGGCGCACACAGGTGTCGGTCACGATCCGGAGTACACCATGGTGCAGCAGACCGGTCAACTCACCGTCACTATATGGACCATGGAGGCCCAAGGAGCCGGGAAACCCCAGGTCGGACGATTACCGAGCGTTCAGGACCGGCCCCTCGCCGATCACCTCGGGACCGCCGTCGCCCAGCTCCCGCACGCCGTCGCCCGGCTCCCGCACGCCGCCGCCTCGGCTCAGGCCCGCCGTCGGCGCCCGGCTCCCGCCGTCCTCGCCCAGCTCCCGCGGTCCTCGCCTCGGCTCAGGCCCGTCACCGTTCAGCTCCGGCCGGCTGTCGCCTCCGCCACCGTCTCCGCGTCCCGCTCCGTCTTCGCAGGGCCTCCGAGGGTGGCCTCGGCGGCCTCGTAGAGGTCGGCCGGGCGGACTCCGCCGAGGGCGGTGACCAGATGTCCGTCGGGGCGGACCAGGAGCACGGTGTGCGCCGCCGCGCCCGGATAGCTCTCCGCGACGAGCAGCTCGGCGGGGTGCGGCAGGGCGGTCACGGCCGCGGCGAGCCGGGGCATGATGCCGGCCGTCACCCAGTGCTTGCGCTCCCACACCCCCGTACCCGGAGCGATCAGCACGACGAGCAGGACCCCGCGCCCGAGCCGCTCCCGCAGCGGTACGAACGAGCCGTCCTCCGCGGTGACCCGCACATCGACGACCGGTGCGCCGGGTTCGGTGTCGACGGGGGTGTGCGAATCGGCGGCCGGAGGCATGAGCGGGGAGTCGGCGTACGCCCCCGGCGCGCCCAGCGGGCCGCGCCCCAAGTGGCCGTCCGTGAGCAACGCGTCGTGGCCCCGCGCGGAACCGGGGACATAGGCACGTAGGCCGCCGCCGCTCCGCAGCAGTGGCAGCGCCTGGTCGGCGGCGCGCAGCCGGGCGGCGACCACGGCGCGACGCTCCGCCTGGTAGCTGTCGAGGAGCGCCGGGTGCGGGCCGTGGTGCCAGGCGAGGGCCAGCTTCCAGGCGAGGTTGTCGGCGTCCCGCAGTCCCTCGTCCAGGCCCTGGGTGCCGAGGGCGCCGAGCAGATGTGCCGCGTCCCCGGCGAGGAAGACCCGGCCCGCGCGCCAGCGGCGGGCCAGTCGGTGGTGGACGGAGTGGACTCCGGTGTCGAGCAGTTCGTACGCGGGTGTGGTGCCCCCGCTCCAGCCGCCGAGGGTCTCCCGGATGCGAGCGACCAGCAGGTCGGGCGTGACCAGGTCCTTGCCCGGGGGCAGCAGCCAGTCCAGCCGCCATACGTCCTCCGCGAGTGGACGCGCGCTCACCTCGCCGGCCGAGGGGCCGGAGGTCCGCCACGGCGTCATCCGGTGCAGCAACGCCTCGCCGGGCCAGGGAAGTTCCGTACGCAGGGCTGCCACCGCGTGCCGCTCGACGGCGGTACGACCGGGAAAGCGGATGTCCTGGAGCTTGCGCACGGTCGAGCGCGGTCCGTCGCAGCCGACCAGGTAACTGCCGCGCCACCAGGTGCCTTTGGGCCCCCGGGTGTGCGCCGTGACGCCGGAGGGGTCCTGCTCCACGGTGTCCAGTCGGCTGTGCGCGGCGACCTTGATGAGCCGCTCGTGGATGATGGCCTCGCGCAGGGCGCCGGTCAGCGCGTGCTGGGCGATGTGCAGCGGGGCGGTGAACTCCTCGCCGTCCGCCGGGCTTTCCGCGCCCCGGGAAGGTCCGGTACCGCGTGCGGCGACGGCCCCCCGAGGACCCTCGCCCCACGCGGCCTCGGTGACCCGGGGACCGGTGGCGCCCCCGGCGCCCTCCGGGCTCCCGGGACTCTCCCCGAACGCGATCTCGCGCATCACCTGCTTGCGCCGCATCGACCGCCATCCGGCCCAATGGAAGCCGGCGTCGTCGAGAGGCAGACCGGTGAGCCGCTCGACGAGCGCGACGGTGTCCTCACGCAGCACCACGGTCCGCGCGAGCCGTAGTTCGTCCTTGCCCGGCCCTTCGTCGAGGACCACGGAGGGGACCTCCTGGCGGGCCAGCGCAAGGGCGAGCGTGAGCCCCACGGGCCCGGCTCCGACGATGATCACCGGGTCCACGGCGCGGTGCCCCCTGCACGGAGCTGTGTCCTGAGGGACGTACGGGAACAGGCAGGTGGAGCGGGGTGCGCGATCACAGAACGTATGCAACCCATTGCCGCTGCTTGCGTCAAGTGACGGGGTCGGCGGTGATCATGCCACTGGCCCCGCCGGTCACGCTGGTCGACTGTTCTTCGGACGACTCGTCGGACCGCGCTCCTATGCGACGCCCCCGCCGGCCCCCGTCGCCGCCGTACCGGCGATGGTCGCGTCGTTCGGCGAGAGCACCGCGCCGGTCGTCTTCTTGCCGCGGCGCAGCCGGCCCTCCAGCCAGGAGGCGAAGCTGGTGATCGAGAAGTTCAGGACGATGAAGATGACGGCGACCACGATGAAGCTCGGGACGACGTTGGCGTAGTTGGCCGCGAGGGTGCTGCGGGCGGTGAGGAGTTCCCCGTAGGTGATCATCACGCCGCCCAGCGCGGTGTCCTTCACGATGACGACGAGCTGGCCGACGATCGCCGGGAGCATCACGGTGACCGACTGCGGCAGCAGGATGCTGGTCATCGTCTGGCCCTTGCGCAGCCCGATCGCGTACGCGGCCTCCGTCTGTCCCTTGGGGAGGGCGAGGATGCCGGCCCGTACGACCTCGGCGAGGACCGAGGAGTTGTAGAGCACCAGACCGGTGACGACCGCGTAGAACGGGCGGTCCTCACTCGCGATGTTCGGGGACTTGGCGTAGAGCTCGTTCGCGAACAGCATGAGCAGCAGGACCGGGATCGACCGGAAGAACTCGACCACGGCGCCCGCCGGAACGCGCACCCAGCGGTGGTCGGACAGGCGCGCGATGCCGAAGACGGCGCCCAGGGGGAGTGCGATCACCATGCTGAGCGCGGCGGCCTTCAGTGTGCCGAGCAGGCCCGGCCACAGATAGGTGCTCCAGGCGTCCGCCGTGGTGAACGGCTCCCACAGAGCCCATTTCAGCTGGCCCTTGTCGTCCAACGTCAGCCATATCCACCACAGGAGCAGTGCGAGCAGGACGACGAAGAGTACCGAGAAGATCACATTGCGGCGCTTGGCGCGGGGGCCGGGGGCGTCGTAGAGGACGGAGGTCATCGCTTCACCGCCAGTCGCTTGCCCAGCCAGCCGAGGATGAGGCCGGTGGGGAGGGTCAGGACCACGAACCCGAAGGCGAAGACCGCGGCGATGAGGACCGTCTGGGCCTCGTTCTCGATCATCGTCTTCATCAGGCTGGCGGCTTCGGCCACGCCGATGGCGGCGGCCACGGTCGTGTTCTTGGTCAGCGCGATCAGCACGTTCGCCAGCGGGACGATGACGGAACGGAACGCCTGCGGCAGCACGACGAGCCGGAGGGTCTGGCTGAAGCTCAGCCCGATCGCGCGGGCCGCCTCGGCCTGTCCGACCGGAACGGTGTTGATGCCGGAGCGAAGCGCCTCGCAGACGAAGGCCGCGTGATAGCCGACGAGACTGAGCACCGCGAGCCGGAAACCCTGGAGCTTGAAGTCGTCGGACGCGCCCATCGTCACACCGAAGATGTCCGCGAGGCCGAGCGAACTGAAGACGATGATGACCGTCAGGGGGATGTTCCGCACGATGTTCACGTAGGCGGTGCCGAAGCCGCGCATGAGCGGGACCGGGCTGACCCGCATCGCGGCCAGCAGCGTGCCCAGGACCAGGGAGCCGAGGGCGGAGAAGACGGTGAGCTTCACCGTCATCCAGAACGCCCCCAGGACGTCATAACCTTGAAGAAAGTCGAACACGATCTCCCGCGCTTCCGGGTGGTGGCGTACGTGACGGACGGGGTGGCCGCGGTGTGCCGCCGCCGTGATCGCGGCGGGCGGCGGCACACTCGCAGCGACCCCGCGGGAACCGCGGATTCCTGCGTTGCCCGTGGGTTCCTGCGTGAACTCGGTGATCCCCTGGGTTGCTCGACGGCAGTCGAGTCCCCCGCGCTACTTGACGATCACGCCGATCTTCGGGGCCTGCTCGTACTTGTAGTGGGCGGGGGCGAAGTTCTTGTCGACCGCCTTCTGCCAGGAGCCGTCGCTCACCATCTTCTCCAGCGCGGTGTTGATCTTGTTCACCGTCGCCGTGTCGCCCTTCTTGACGCCGATGCCGTAGTTCTCGTTGCTCAGCTTGAGGCCGGCGAGCTTGAACTGCCCCTTGTACTTGTCCTGCGCGGCGAAGCCCGCGAGGATCGAGTCGTCGGTGGTCACCGCGTCGACGGCGCCGCTCTGCAGGGCCGCGATGCACTCCGAGTAGCCGCTCAGCTCGCGCAGTTGGGCCTTCGGGGCGATCGTCTTCTGGACGTTCTGCGCCGACGTGGAGCCGGTCACGGAGCAGAGCTTCTTGCCGTTGAGGTCCGTGCCCTTGGAGATGTTCGAGTCGGACTTGACGAGCAGGTCCTGGTGGGCCAGCAGGTACGGGCCGGCGAAGTCGACCTTCTGCTTGCGCTCGTCGGTGATCGAGTAGGTCGCGGCGATGAACTTCACGTCGCCGCGGGCGAGAGCGTTCTCGCGGTCGGCGCTCTTGGTCTGGATGAACTGGATCTGGCTGGGCTTGTATCCGAGCTGCTTGGCCACGTAGGTCGCGACGTCCACGTCGAAACCGGCGAAGGATCCGTCCGGCTGCTGCAGGCCGAGACCGGGCTGGTCGTACTTGATGCCGATCTTGATCTTGCCGCCGCCCGAGGACGAGGACCCGCTGTCGTTCTTGTCGCTCGAACCGCACGCGGTGGCGGTCACGGCGAGCGCGAGTACGGCGGCCGAGGCGGCGGCTGCCTTGCGGAGCTTCATGGTGAACATCCTTTGAGTAAGGGCGAAGTACGGCCCGCCGACGGGCGGGTGACGAGATGGGTCCCCCACGCGCGGGGAGGTCAGGTTCCCCGCGCGCGGGGACATCAGTGGTGCAGGATCTTCGAGAGGAAGTCCTTGGCACGGTCACTGCGCGGATTGCTGAAGAACTGGTCCGGCACAGCCTCTTCGACGATGCGGCCGTCGGCCATGAAGACGACCCGGTTGGCAGCCGAACGGGCGAACCCCATCTCATGGGTGACGACGATCATGGTCATGCCGTCCCGGGCGAGCTGCTGCATGACTTCGAGGACCTCGTTGATCATCTCGGGGTCCAGCGCGGAGGTCGGCTCGTCGAAGAGCATGACCTTGGGGTCCATCGCCAACGCCCGTGCGATGGCGACGCGTTGCTGCTGGCCGCCCGACAACTGCGCCGGGTACTTGTCCGCCTGCGTGCCGACGCCGACGCGGTCGAGCAGGGCGCGGGCCTTCTCCTCCGCCGCCTTCTTGCCGGTCCTGCGGACCTTGATCTGCCCCAGCATCACGTTCTCGAGCACGGTCTTGTGCGCGAAGAGGTTGAAGGACTGGAAGACCATGCCGACATCGGCCCGGAGCCGGGCGAGCGCCTTGCCCTCCTGGGGCAGCGGCTTGCCGTCGATCGAGATGTCACCCGAATCGATGGTCTCCAGGCGGTTGACGGTGCGGCACAGGGTGGACTTCCCGGACCCGGAGGGCCCGATGACCACGACGACCTCGCCACGGGTGATCGTCAGGTCGATGTCCTGGAGCACGTGCAACGCGCCGAAGTGCTTGTTGACGCTCTTCAGGACGACCAGTTCGTCGGTCGCGGCCATGGCGTCCTTGGCCACCGATACTTCGGTCATCGCTTCTGGGCTCCGTCCTCCTCGGTTTCGGTGGACAGTAGTAACGCCGCATGACCAGCGTCATTACATCTGAGGGGAACTTGAGCATCACGATCCGGTAGCAATCGGACACGTGTCGTAGCAGTCCGTACAGACGCGCGTACCGGCTGGGTAACGGAAGCGTCGAGCAACCCGAAGCCCCTTGACGCCGTCCTTGTTCATCGGCGTGACTTCCTTGGTGCACGCGTGCACCGCGTTCCGCACCAGAGACCGCACGACCGATGAACCGGAGGGGGTCGGAATGAGACTGCTCCTCGTCGAGGACGACAATCACGTCGCGGCCGCCCTGTCCGCGGTGCTGGCCCGGCACGGCTTCGACGTCACCCACGCCCGCAGCGGCGAGGAGGCCCTGCGCGCGCTGGTCCCGGAGAGCGACGGCTTCGGCGTCGTCCTGCTCGACCTCGGACTGCCCGACCAGGACGGCTACGAGGTCTGCGGCAAGATCCGCAAACGGACCGCCACCCCGGTGATCATGGTCACCGCTCGCGCGGACGTACGGTCCCGCATCCACGGCCTCAACCTCGGCGCCGACGACTACGTGGTGAAGCCCTACGACACCGGGGAACTGCTCGCCCGGATCCACGCCGTCAGCCGGCGCACCGCCCACGACGACGCCTCGGCCACCGGCGAGACCATGCTGCTCCTCGGCCCCGTACGCATCGAACTCCCCAACCGCCAGGTCACCGTGGGCGGTTCGACGGTCCAGCTGACCCGCAAGGAGTTCGACCTGCTCGCGCTGCTCGCCCAGCGCCCCGGAGTGGTGTTCCGCCGGGAGCAGATCATCAGCGAGGTGTGGCGCACCAGTTGGGAAGGCACCGGACGCACCCTGGAGGTGCACGTCGCGTCGCTGCGCTCCAAACTGCGCATGCCGGCGCTGATCGAGACCGTCCGCGGCGTCGGCTACCGGCTCGTCGCCCCGGCTTCGTAGCGGGCACGGGTGCGCACACGTCTTCTCCCGCTGCTCATCGTCCTGATGGCAGCCGTACTGCTGGCGCTCGGCGTCCCGCTCGCGGTGAGCGTGGCGGCGGCGCAGCAGCAGCGCGTGGTCGTCGACCGCATCGACGACACCGCACGCTTCGCGTCCCTCGCCCAGTACGTCACCGAGCCCCCGAGTGGCGGCTCCCAGGGGGGCTACCCGGACGAACGCCGCGAGACCCTGCGCACCGAACTGGCCCGCTACTACGAGGTGTACGGCATCCGGGCGGGCGTCTTCTACCGCAACGACAATCCCATGGCCGACGCGCCGGACCACTGGCTCCTGCCCAAGGCCGGCGTGGCCCGCGACGCCTTCGACGAGGCGCTCGTCAGCCGCCGCAGCCACGACCCCCAGCAGGTCTGGCCCTGGCAGCATCACCGTCTCGTGGTCGCCTCCCCGGTCATCAGGGACGGCGATGTCATAGCGGTCGTCGTCACCGACTCGCCCACCGGCCAGATGCGTTCCAAGACCCTGCACGGCTGGCTGATCATCGGTGCCGGCGAGATCGCCGCGATGCTCCTCGCGCTCGGTGCCGCGCTGCGGCTGACCGGATGGGTGCTCAAACCCGTACGCGTTCTCGACGCCACCACCCACGACATCGCGACCGGCCGCCTCAAGTCCCGGGTCGCGCCCGCCGGCGGGCCGCCCGAACTCCAGCGCCTGGCCCGGTCGTTCAACGAGATGGCGGACAACGTCGAGGACGTGCTGGAGCAGCAGCGCGCCTTCGTCGCCGACGCCTCGCACCAACTGCGCAACCCGCTCTCGGCGTTGCTGCTGCGGATCGAGCTGCTCGCCCTCGAACTCCCTGAGGGCAACGAGGAGATCGCCTCCGTCCGCACCGAGGGCAAGCGCCTCACCCAGGTGCTCGACGACCTGCTCGACCTGGCGCTCGCCGAGCACGCCGAGGCGGATGTGCGCCTCACCGACATCGGCGCGCTGGCGGCCGAGAGGGTGGCGTCCTGGCAGCCGGTCGCCGAGAGCAGGGGCGTGCGCCTCGCGGGGAACTGCCCGCCGGTCACCGCGTGGGCCGACCCCGTCACGCTGTCCAGCGCCCTGGACGCGGTCATCGACAACGCGGTCAAGTTCACCCCGGAGGGGGAGAGCGTCGAGGTGGCGGTCGCCTCGAACGGCGAGTCCTCGACCGTCGTGGTCACCGACGGCGGCCCCGGCCTCGGCGACGAGGACCTGGCCCGCATCGGCGACCGGTTCTGGCGCAGCGCGGCCCACCAGAACGTCAAGGGCTCGGGCCTCGGCCTCTCCATCTCGCGGGCGCTGCTCGCCGCGGGCGGCGGGTCCATCGCGTACGGCCGCAACGAACCGCACGGCCTGCGGGTGACGGTGACGGTACCGAGGTCGGGGCCGGCGGTCTGAGATCCCGGTGGCGCCGGGCCGTACGGCTAAGGCTTGATCGACCGGTAGTAGCGGCTCGCGCCCTCGTGCAGGGGCAGCGGGTCCGTGTAGATCGCCGTGCGCACGTCCACCAGCTGGGCCGCGTGCACCACGTCGCCGATGTGGTCGCGGCTGGCGATCACCGTGCGGGTGAGGTCCTCGGTGAGCTTCGGGTCCGCGTCCTCCCGGGTGATCAGGAAGTTGGCCACGGCCAGGGTCTGCACTGACGAGCCCCGCTGCGCCTTGGGATAGGCGTCGGCGGGCATCACGGCGGACCGGTAGTAGCGGGACGCGCCGCCCTGCTCGTGCAGCTTCTCGACGAGGTCGCTGCCGATCGGCACCAGCCGGACGGCGTCGGCCTTGGAGAGCTCCTGAACGGCGTTCGTCGGCAGGCCGCCCGACCAGAAGAAGGCGTCGATCTTGTGGTGCTCAAGCAGGTCGGGCATGGTCGCGATGCCGTCGGCGAAGGGCTTGATGTCCGTGTCGGGGTCGAGACCCGCCGCCTGGAGCACATGGTCCGCGATCAGGCGCACCCCGGAACCGCCCGGTCCGACGGCGACCCTCTTGCCCTTCAGGTCCGCCACGGACCGCACCGGCGAGGAGCGCGGGACCACCAGGTGCACATAGTCGTCGTAGAGCCGCGAGCAGCCGCGCAGCCGCCCCGATCCCGGCTTGTTCTGCAGGATGTACGTCTCCACGGCGTCGGCCGCCGCGATGGTGAAGTCGGCCTCGCCCGTGGCCACCCGCCGGACGTTCTCCTGGGATCCGTCGCTGCTCACCAGCTTCACGTTCAGGTGGGGCATGTCCTTGGCGATGGCGCCCTGGAGGAGCTTGCCGTACATCTGGTAGACCCCGGTCCGGGTGCCCGTACTGAAGGTGATCGTCCCGCTCGGGGACTCCTCGCCCAGCGGCAGCAGCCACCACAGCAGCAGCCCGACCACCGCGAGAACGGCCGTCGAGCCGAACAGCGCGCGGCGCCGGCCGATACGGGGGAGTGCCTGGAACATGCGCGCGATCCTGCCAGCCCGCGGCGGTCCTGGCCAGGGCCGGGCCCGCCAGGGGTCCCGGCGGATCGGTAGGCTCGCCGGATGCAGCCGTCCTCCCCGTCGCGGATCCCGCCGTCCACGGCCCCGGCAGCCTCCCCGGCCGCCCTGGTCCGTGCGTTCCATCTCGCCTTCGGCCTCGATGTCCGCCCCGCACCGACCGAGGTCTCCCCGGAACTGGCCGCGCACCGGGGCGAACTGCTGGCCGAGGAGGCGGCCGAGGTCGCCGAGGTCTCGGTCGACGGCCCGCTCGACCGGCTGGCGCACGAACTCGCCGACGTCGTCTACGTGGCGTACGGCACGGCCCTCGTCCACGGGATCGACCTCGACGCGGTGATCGCCGAGATCCACCGGGCCAACATGACCAAGCTGGGCCCCGACGGGCACGTCGTCCGCAGGGACGACGGCAAGGTCCTCAAGGGCGAGCACTATCGGGCACCGGACGTGTCGGAGGTACTGCGCCGGCAGGGGTGGAGCGCTCCGGACGCGTAACACCCGGGGGCGCCCCCAGGAGGGGCGCCGCACGGCCACCGCCACCGCACGGCCACCGCCACCGCCCGGACGCCCGTCAGCGACGACCAGGAGAGCGCATGAACGAGCCCGCCGAACTCGATCTGCCCGTCGAGGGCGGAACGCTCCGTGTCCTGAGGTTCGGCCGGGGGCCGCGGATCGCTCTCGCGGCGCACGGCATCACCGGGTCCGGGATGTCCTTCCGTGCCATGGCCCGCCGACTCCCCGGCGAGTGGAGCCTGTTCGCGCCCGATCTGCGGGGCCGCGGCGGCAGCGCCGGAAACCCGGGCCCGTACGGACTCGACCGGCACGCCCTGGATCTGTGCCGTCTGGCGGAACACCTGGGCGCGGCCGGTCCGGTCGCGCTGGCCGGGCACTCGATGGGCGCGTACATCGCGCTGCGGGCGGCCGCGCGCGGTCCGGAGCTCTTCGACCGGCTGCTGCTCGTCGACGGCGGGCTGCCCCTTCCCGTGCCACCCGGAGCAGACCTCGACGCCGTCCTCGACGACACCCTCGGTCCCGCGCTGGCCCGCCTCGGCCGGACGTTCGGGACCGACGGGGCCTATGTCGACTTCTTCCGCGCGCATCCGGCGCTCGGCCCCCACTGGAACGCGGACATCGAGCGCTACGTGCGCTACGACCTCACCGGTCCCCGGGGTGCCCGGCGCTCGAAGGCGCGCGAGGAGGCCGTACGACACGACGGGCGTGATCTGCTGACCTCCGCCGATCTGTTCGCCGCCGACCTCACGCGGCTCTCCGTCCCGGCACTGCTGCTGCACGCGCCGCTCGGAATGCTCGGCCAGGAGCCGCCGATGCTGCGGGCGTCCGTCGTCGAGCGGTGGACCGGCCGGTCCGGCTGCCTCCCCGCCGAGCTGATCGAGGGCTCCAACCACTACACGATCCTGCTCGGAGCGCCCGCGGGAACGGTCGCGGAGCGGTTCGCCGCACTGGGCGGGTGACCGGCCGGGGACCGCACGCCGGGTACCGGACGCCGCACGTCGCGTGACGGGTGCAGGGGGCGAGGGCTCCGGCGTCCGGACGCACTCCGGCTACCGCCTACCCTTGTCACATGAGCAGCGGCGACCGGAGTCAGGCAGTGGACGTTCAGGAATCCAAGACGTACGAAGTGCGCACCTACGGGTGCCAGATGAACGTCCACGACTCCGAACGGCTCTCCGGGCTCCTCGAAGGCGCCGGTTACGTGCGGGCGGCCGAGGGTTCCGACGGGGACGCGGACGTCGTCGTCTTCAACACCTGCGCCGTACGCGAGAACGCCGACAACAAGCTCTACGGCAACCTCGGCCGCCTCGCCCCGATGAAGACGAAGCGCCCCGGCATGCAGATCGCCGTCGGCGGCTGCCTCGCCCAGAAGGACCGCGACACGATCGTGAAGCGGGCGCCCTGGGTGGACGTCGTCTTCGGCACGCACAACATCGGCAAGCTGCCGGTCCTCCTGGAGCGCGCCCGCGTCCAGGAAGAGGCGCAGATCGAGATCGCCGAGTCCCTGGAGGCCTTCCCCTCCACGCTGCCGACCCGCCGCGAGAGCGCGTACGCGGCCTGGGTGTCGATCTCCGTCGGCTGCAACAACACCTGCACCTTCTGCATCGTCCCGGCGCTGCGCGGCAAGGAGAAGGACCGCAGGACCGGCGACATCCTGGCCGAGATCGAGGCCCTGGTCGGCGAGGGTGTCTCCGAGATCACCCTGCTCGGCCAGAACGTCAACGCCTACGGCAGCGACATCGGCGACCGCGAGGCCTTCAGCAAACTGCTGCGCGCCTGCGGGAAGATCGAGGGTCTTGAGCGCGTCCGCTTCACCTCGCCGCACCCGCGCGACTTCACCGACGACGTGATCGCCGCCATGGCCGAGACGCCGAACGTGATGCCGCAGCTCCACATGCCGATGCAGTCCGGCTCGGACACCGTCCTGAAGGCGATGCGCCGGTCGTACCGACAGGAACGGTTCCTCGGGATCATCGAGAAGGTCCGGACCGCCATCCCGGACGCGGCGATCACCACCGACATCATCGTGGGCTTCCCCGGTGAGACGGAGGAGGACTTCGAGCAGACCCTGCACGCGGTCCGCGCGGCCCGCTTCTCGGCGGCCTTCACGTTCCAGTACTCCAAGCGCCCCGGCACTCCGGCGGCGACCATGGAGGGGCAGATCCCCAAGGAGGTCGTCCAGGCGCGCTACGAGCGCCTCGTCGCCCTCCAGGAGGAGATCTCCTGGAGCGAGAACAAGAAGCAGGTCGGCCGCACCCTGGAGCTGATGGTCGCCGAGGGCGAGGGCCGCAAGGACGGCGCCACCCACCGCCTCTCCGGCCGCGCCCCCGACAACCGGCTGGTCCACTTCACCAAGCCCGGCGAAGAGGTCCGCCCCGGCGACGTGGTCACCGTCGAGATCACGTACGCCGCCCCGCACCACCTGCTCGCCGAGGGCGCCGTCCTGGACGTGCGCCGTACGCGCGCCGGGGACGCCTGGGAGAAGCGCAACGCCGCCGAGGCCGTCAAGCCGGCCGGCGTCATGCTGGGCCTGCCGAAGATCGGCGCCCCGGAGCCGCTGCCGGTCGCCACGGGCAGCGGCTGCGGCTGCGACTGACGGGACAGAGACACAGAGGCCACAGAGACACAGGGAGACGCAGGGGGACGGGGCCCGGGAGCAGGTGGGGACGGGCCCGCGGCGTCCGCGCGGGTCCGGGGCGGATCGTCGTTGTACGGCGTTACGCTGCGGCCCATGCTTGTAGCCGCCGCAGTCTGCCCCTGTCCTCCGCTGCTCGTCCCCGACGTCGCCGCCGGAGCGGCACCCGAGCTGGACGCCGCGCGCACGGCGTGCACGGACGCGCTCGGCGTGCTCGCCGCCTCCCGTCCCGACCTGCTCGTCGTCGTCGGCCCCGCCGAGGAGAGCGGTCGCGGGCCCCATCCCGAAGGCACGCGCGGCTCCTTCAGCGGCTTCGGCGTCGACCTCGACGTCCGCCTGGGCCGCCCGGCCGCGGCGGACGCAGGCCCCGACTCGGCCGAGAACCGCGAGGCCGCGGAGCGCGAGCTGCCGCCCTCCCTCGCCGTCGCCGCCTGGCTGCTGGAGCGCACCGGCTGGTCCGACGCCCCGGTGGAGGGGCTCGGCGTCGGGGAACCCCTGGAGACCGAGCGGTGCATCAAGGCGGGGGAGCACATCGGCGGGCGGGCCGAGCGGGTGGCCGTGCTGGTGATGGGTGACGCCAGCGCGTGCAGGACGCTCAAGGCGCCGGGCTATCTCGACGAGCGCGCGGCGGACTTCGACGCGGAGATCGCGCGGGCTCTCGGGTCCGCGGACGTCGAGGCACTCAAGACACTGGACACCGCTCTGGCGCACGAGCTGAAGGTTGCCGGGCGGGCCCCCTGGCAGGTCCTCGCGGGCGCGGCCGCGGGCGCGGGGCTCGGCGGTGCGCTGCTCTACGACGACGCTCCGTACGGGGTGGGCTACGTGGTGGCGGCCTGGTCGTAGCGGCCGCGCCGGGACAGCCGCGGCCCGTCGGGCCGCACAGGCATGAAGTCCGGTGCGCGGGCGCGCGCGACCTACGACCTCTGCGCCGGCTTCCGGGTACGAACTCCCCGTCGGCCGTACGGGCGGGGACACTCCGTCAGAGCCGCACCGCCCCGGACACGCCGCCCGCCGTGGTGTCCCGGACGGGCGAGGTTGACCCGTCAGACCCGTCAGACCCGTCAGACCCGTCAGAGCGGGCCTGCATGGACCGTACGGGCCCGCACGCCTGCGGGGGGAGGAATCCGGTCCGGACGGGTCGTCAGGCGCGTCGGTGCGGACACGGCGGACGGCCGGAAGCAGCCTGAGCGCTTCGCGGCCGTCCACCGATGAAGGGGCTGTTCAGGGCGTCCGAGGCGGGGCCGACGGGCTCGCGGCTCCGCCGCCGTCCTTGTGCGCGAGGCGGTCCATGGCGTCCTTCGCCTTGCCCGTGCCCGTCTGGATCTTGTCGCTGTACTTGTGCTTGGTCTTCTCGTCGACCACCTTCGCGGCCTTGTCGAGGCCGTGGGCGACCTTGTGCCCGTGCTGCTGCGCGAGCCCGGAGACCTTGTCCTTGGCGGGCTCCAGCTTGGCTTTCAGATTGTCCATCAGACCCATGGTTCGCCTTCCCTCGCGGGACAGTTACGTGCGGGAGCCCTTGCCGGCGTCGTTGTCGGCGGCCTGTTCGGCGGTCTGCTGCTTGGGGATGTCGACGTCCTCCGTGGTGGCCGCCTCGGCGCTCGCCGCCGTCGCCTCGCCGTCGCCGTCGCCGTCGCCCTCGTGCTCGGACGAACCCTTCCCCTCCACGGCCGCCTGCTCCCCCTCCACGGCCACCTGCGCCTCGGTGGCGGCCGGCTGAGCGGTGGCCTGCCCGTCGGCGGTCACCGCCTCCTCCGTAGCCTTCGACCTCCGGAGAAGCCGTTCAAAAACACCCATATCCGCTCCATACGTTACTCGTGGGGGCGAAATTCCGCGTCGCCCGGTGCGTCCCATTGCGTCACCCGGATCGCCGGTTCTCTGGACCGGTGGCCGGGACCTCGCAACAGGCAACGAACCCGGACCCGTCGCGTCACGTCGCTCGTTGGAGGAGAGGCCCCGGTGTTTGCGAGACTGGGACCGTGAGCAGCGCACCCCCCACCCCCCGGGTCATCGCCGTCGTCGGACCGACCGCGGCAGGAAAGTCCGATCTGGGCGTTTTCCTCGCCAGGCGTCTCGGAGGCGAGGTCGTCAACGCCGACTCGATGCAGTTGTACCGAGGGATGGACATCGGCACCGCCAAACTGACGCCCGACGAGCGGGGCGGCGTCCCGCACCACCTCCTGGACATCTGGGACGTGACGGTCACCGCCAGCGTCGCCGAGTACCAGCGGCTCGCCCGCGCCCGGATCGACGCGCTGCTCGCCGAGGGGCGCTGGCCGATCCTGGTCGGCGGCTCCGGACTGTACGTGCGCGGGGCCGTCGACAAGATGGAGTTCCCCGGAACGGACCCCGAGGTCCGCGCCCGCCTGGAGGAGGAGCTCACCCTGCGCGGCTCCGGAGCCCTGCACGCGCGCCTCGCCATGGCCGACCCCGAGGCCGCGCACGCGATCCTGCCCAGCAACGGCCGCCGCATCGTCCGCGCCCTCGAAGTCATCGAGATCACCGGAAAGCCCTTCACCGCCAATCTGCCCGGCCACGACTCCGTCTACGACACCCTCCAGATCGGTGTCGACGTGGCGCGCCCCGAGCTCGACGAGCGCATCGCGCGCCGGGTGGACCGGATGTGGGAGGCCGGGCTCGTCGACGAAGTGCGCACCCTGGAGGCGCACGGCCTGCGCGCGGGGCGTACGGCGTCACGCGCGCTCGGTTATCAGCAGGTCCTCGCGGCGCTCGCCGGGGAGTGCACCGAGGACGACGCCCGTGCCGAGACCGTTCGCGCCACCAAGCGCTTCGCGCGCCGTCAGGATTCATGGTTCCGACGCGACCCGCGGGTGCATTGGCTCAGTGGGGCTGCGGCGGATCTCACAGAACTCCCGGAACTCGCACTGGCGTTGGTCGAACGACCGGTCACAGCCTGATCACGTCATGGCATCGGGACGCTCCGGCCGTCATCCGGGCCTCCGGCGCCGTGCCATCATCAAGCTTCGATCGACCAGTGAAATCCGAGTTGGGAGGGCGCGTGGCGATGGAGGCCGGCCCTCGCGACACCGCACGGGGAACCGAGTACGGCGCTGATCCGGACGGAGACCGTCCGGGCATCGGTCCGGACGCCGATCCCGGAGTCGAACCCGAGCTGGGCGCGGAGCGCCTGAGCTCCGACGGCCCCGAGGACACCCCCGGCGGGGTGATCGCCGACGGTCCCGAACCCGGCGCGATGTCCCCGGAACCGGAGGTCGAGGTCGAGCTGCGCCCGCAGCGGCTGCTGCGCATCTGGCAGCTCGCGCCCATCGTGGCGCTGGCCACGACCGGCTCCCTGATGTTCGCCTTCCCGCTCGCCTTCGAATTCGGCGACGGCGGTGCGGTGGTCGCCATGCTCGGCCTGCTGATCTGCCTGTGCGCCGCCGGCTGGGGAATGATGGCCGCCCGCCGGGTCGGCTACGCCCTGCCCGGCTTCCCGCAGCGCGGCTCAGGCCGGCGCGCCGACTGGCGGGTGGTGATCGCGTACGTCGTGGTCCTCGCCGCGGTGGCGGTGCTCGCCGTGTGGCGCGTGGCCCGGCTGCGCTGACCCCACCGGCCCGATCCGCCGGGACACGGGACCCGTTCGCCAGGACACGGACCCGGCGGGGTTCTCGCCGGACGCGGACGGACATGACGTACCGGCACCCGCCCCGCGCCGACCGGCCGTCGTACCGGACCCGCGCCGAGGCACCGCCCCGCGCCGACCGGCTGTCGTACCGAACCCGTACGATCGAGGAATGAGCACGCGGATCGCCTTCCTCAAGGGGCACGGGACCGAGAACGACTTCGTGATCATCCCGGACCCGGAGAACGTCATCGACCTGCCTCCCACCGCCGTCGCCGTTCTGTGCGACCGCCGCGCGGGCATCGGTGGCGACGGTCTGCTGCACGTCGTACGGTCCGCCGCGCACCCCGAGGCCAAGGGCATGGCGGCCGAGGCGGAGTGGTTCATGGACTACCGCAACGGCGACGGCTCGGTCGCCGAGATGTGCGGCAACGGAGTGCGCGTGTTCGCCCACTACCTCCACCGTGCCGGATATGTGGCCGAAGGAGACAGCGCGGTCGCCACGCGCGGGGGCGTGAAGACCGTGCACATCGCCAAGACCGGAGACGTCACCGTCGGCATGGGCAAGGCGCTCCTCCCCGAGGGAGAGGTCACGGTGAGCGTGGGCGAGCGCACCTGGCCCGCGCGCAACGTGAACATGGGCAACCCGCACGCCGTCGCCTTCGTGGACGACCTCGCGCACGCCGGCGATCTGCTCACTCCGCCGCCGTTCAGCCCGGCCGCGGCGTACCCGGACGGCGTCAACGTCGAGTTCGTGGTCGACAGGGGGCCCCGGCACGTCGCCCTGCGGGTCCACGAACGCGGCTCCGGCGAGACCCGCTCCTGCGGCACGGGCGCGTGTGCCGTGGCGGTCGCCGCGGCGCGCCGCGACGAAGCCGACCCCGCCGTGACCGGCACCCCGGCGACCTACACCGTGGACGTGCCCGGCGGACGCCTGGTGATCACCGAGAGCGCCGACGGCGAGATCGAGATGACCGGTCCCGCGGTGATCGTCGCCGAGGGCGAGATCGACGCGGAGTGGCTGGACGGCGCCCTGCGCTGAACCGTGCGGCCGACGTCATGGGTCGGACGTCGTACGTGCATGCCGTCCCTTCCAGAAATTCGAAATCGTAAACCCCAAAACCTTCGCTCGAATGGGTGATCCGTTTCACGCTCGGCGAGAGGCGGTCAACCGGGCGTGGTGGGGTCGGTAGCATCAAGCACCGGCCCGGACGGGGGATCGACACCATCCCCTGAGCCGAGTACGCCATGGGGCACCCGTCCGCCGGTCTTACGCAGCCGGAGGTGCCCATGAGTGCGGAGGCGACGAATCCCGCGACGCCAGGCCCTGCAACGCCCGCCCCCCAGCGTTCGGCGTCGCTGGAGCCGGAGGTGCCCCCGGCGCACCGCAGGAAGTCGCGTCCCCGGATCGACCTGCGCCGGCTGGGGCGGGCCGCACTGCTCGGGCCCGCGACCCGCGACCGGCTGCCGGACGCGATCGGGCATGTGGCCGAGGCCCACCGCGCGTACCACCCCGACGCCAAACTGGAGCCCCTGCGCCGGGCCTACGTGCTCGCGGAGTCCTCGCACCGCGGCCAGATGCGCAAGAGCGGCGAGCCGTACATCACCCATCCGCTCGCCGTGACCCTGATCCTCGCCGAACTCGGCGCCGAGACAACGACGTTGACCGCTTCCCTGCTCCACGACACCGTCGAGGACACGGAAGTGACACTGGATCAGGTACGTGCGGAGTTCGGCGACGAGGTCTGCTATCTGGTCGACGGCGTCACCAAGCTGGAGAAGGTCGACTACGGCGCCGCCGCCGAACCGGAGACCTTCCGGAAGATGCTCGTCGCGACGGGCAACGACGTCCGGGTGATGTCCATCAAACTCGCGGACCGGCTGCACAACATGCGGACCCTCGGCGTCATGCGCCCGGAGAAGCAGGCGCGGATCGCCAAGGTGACCCGGGACGTGCTCATCCCGCTCGCCGAGCGCCTCGGTGTCCAGGCGCTCAAGAGCGAACTGGAAGACCTCGTCTTCGCGATCCTGCACCCCGAGGAGTACGAGCACACCCGGGAGTTGATCGCGGCGAACGCGGGCCGCGACGACGACCCCCTCGCGGAGATCGCGGAGGAGGTGCGCACGGTCCTGCGCGATGCCGGTATCCAGGCCGAAGTCCTCATAAGGCCAAGGCACTTCGTCTCCGTGCACCGGGTGTCGCGCAAGCGCGGTCCGATGCGCGGCGCCGACTTCGGACGTCTGCTGGTCCTCGTGAACGAGGACGCGGACTGCTACGGCGTCCTCGGCGAACTGCACACCTGTCTCACCCCGGTGGTCTCGGAGTTCAAGGACTTCATCGCCGTCCCCAAGTTCAACCTGTACCAGTCGCTGCACACGGCCGTCACCCGGGGCGACGGCCAGGTCGCCGAAGTCCTCATCCGCACGCACCAGATGCACAAGGTCGCCGAGGCCGGCGTCATCGCGCTCGGCAATCCCTACGCGCCGCCGTCGGAGGACCAGCCGGACGGCGGCGGGGAGCGCCCCTTCGACGGCGAGCGCGCCGACCCGACCCGCCCCGGCTGGCTCTCCCGGCTGCTCGACTGGCAGCAGGGCGCCCCCGACCCGGACACGTTCTGGTCGACGCTCCGCGAAGACCTCGCCCAGGACCGGGAGATCACCGTCTTCCGAGCCGACGGGGGCTCGCTGGGCCTTCCCGAGGGCGCCAGTTGCGTCGACGCGGCGTACGCGCAGTACGGCGAGGACGCGCACGCCTGTATCGGCGCCCGCGTCAACGGCCGTCTGGCGACGCTGAGTACGGTCCTGAAGGACGGCGACACCGTCCAGCTCCTGATGGGCCAGGACCCCGCCTCCGAGCCGTCCAGGGAGTGGCTGGAGCACGCGCACACGGCCGCCGCGCGGATCGCCATCCAGCGCTGGATGGCGACGCATCCCGCACCCGGCGACGAGGAGACGTCCGGGACCTCCGCGACGGGCCCCAGGCCGCCCGCCGAGGCCCCGGCGCGTCCCGCCGAGGCGCAGCTCTCCCGCCCCGCGAGTGCCGTCGCCGACCCGCCCGGAGCGTCCGTACGCATGGCCGGCTGCTGCACGCCCGTACCGCCCGACGAGGTGACCGGCTTCGCCGTCCGCGGGGGAGTGGTCACCGTGCACCGCGTGGAGTGCGCCGGAGCGGCGCGCATGAAGAGCGCGGGGCGCCCGGAGGTCGGTGTGCGCTGGGGGGACACCACCGAGTGCCGCGTCACCCTGGTCGCCGAGTCCTTCGGACGCCCGCATCTGCTCGCCGACCTCACCGAGGCCATCGCGGCGGAGGGGGTCGCCGTCGTCTCGGCGACCGTCGAACCCCCCAGCCAGCAGCGCGTCCGCCACACCTACACGCTCCAACTCCCCGACGCGGCCCGGCTCCAGGGCCTGATGCGGGCGATGCGCAACGTGCCCGGCGTGTACGACGTCAGCCGGGCCCAGCATCCGGCGACGGCCGCCCAGTAGGCCGGCGGCCGCCACCCCGCGGACACCGGGCGACGGCGGCCCCGTAGGGACAAGGCATCCGGCGACGGGCACGGACTGCCGCAAGCTGGCCCCAATGAGTCCGAGGACCGACCCGTTCGGGTGGGACGGGCGCGAGTCGGCGGCGCGGAACCCGCGTGCGCTGGTAGCCGTGGTCCATGTCGCTCAACCCCACCCCCACGTCAGCACGTCCGAGGAGCCGCCGCGTCACGGCGGCCCTGCTCGCCTCGGCCGTCTCCGTCTGCCTGATCGCCGCGAGTGCCCCGGACCCGGCCGTGCCCCTGGGGGTCGGTGACCGCCTCTTCCCCACCCTCGGCAACCCCGGGTACGACGTCGAGTCGTACGACCTCGACTTCACCTACGGCGGCAGCAACGACAAGCCGCTCACGGCCGTCACCACGATCGACGCCCTGACCACCGCCCCGCTCGACCGCGTCAACCTCGACTTCGCGCACGGAACGGTGCTCTCGGTCGACGTCGACGGAGCCCCGGCCGACTTCGCGAGGGCGGGCGACGACCTGGTGGTGACCCCCGCCGAACCGCTGTCCGCGGGGAGCCCGCTGCACATCACCGTGCGTCACACGAGCGATCCGGTCAGCGCGAAGGGCCAGGACGGCGGCTGGGTACGGACCAAGGACGGGCTCGCGATGGCCGACCAGGCCGACGCCGCGCACCTGGTCTTCCCCTGCAACGACCACCCTTCCGACAAGGCGATGTTCACCGTCCACGTCACCGCCCCCGACGCCTACACGGTCGTCGCCAACGGCCTGCCCGAGGGCACCCACCGGGCCCGCGGGGCCACGACCTGGACGTACCGGACCCAGCACCCCATGGCCACCGAGCTGACCCAGGTGTCCATCGGCCGCTCCACCGTGCTCCACCGGCGGGGCCCGCACGGACTGCCCGTACGGGACGTGATCCCCAGCGGCGACCGCGCGGCGCTCGAACCGTGGCTCCGCAGGACGCCCGGCCAGATCGCCTGGATGGAGAGCAAGGTCGGGCGTTACCCCTTCGAGAACTACGGGCTGCTGATGGCCCAGGCGCAGACCGGCTTCGAGCTGGAGACACAGACGCTGTCGCTCTTCGAGAAGGAGCTCTTCACCGAACCCGCGTACCCGAAGTGGTACGTCGAGTCGATCATGGTGCACGAGCTGTCGCACCAGTGGTTCGGCGACAGCGTCACCCCCCGCACCTGGTCCGACGTGTGGCTCAACGAAGGGCACGCCACCTGGTACGAGGCCCTGTACGCCGAGGAGAAGGCGCACAAGCCCATGGAGAAGCGGATGAAGGCCGCCTACCGGCTGTCCGACTCCTGGCGCGCCACCGGCGGGCCGCCCGCCAGGCCCAAGGCACCCGAGCCCGGCCACAAGATCAGCATCTTCCGGCCGAACGTCTACGACGGCGCGGCCCTGGCCCTGTACGCGCTGCGCCAGACGATCGGGCGCCCGGCCTTCGAGCGCCTGGAACGGACGTGGGTGAGCGTCAACCGCGACGGTGTGGCCTCGACGGCCGACTTCGAGGACCTCGCCTCCGCCGTAGCGGCTCGCGATCTGAGCGGGTTCTTCAAGGAGTGGCTGTACGCCAAGAAGACACCGCCGATGCCGGGGCATCCGGACTGGAAGAGCGACGCCCCGAAGGCACGCAAGGGCGCCTGAGGCCTGAGGAAGCGACGCCCGGCGGCCCGCCCACCGACGGGACCGGACGCACCGTGACCCCCCGCGGGAGTGATCCCCGCGGGGTCCGGCCGGTCCCGATAAGTCGAGTGACGGGACGGGCCGCACCGTGCGACCATCTTCCAGTCGGCGGCGCGGCCCCCCTCGGAGGGTTGGCCCGGCCGGAACCGGGAATCTCCCGGTGGCCCCGGACGTTGTTCCCTGTGACGGACGGCATTCGTCGGCCCGCGGCTCTCCCCACCTACGTAAGGATCCAATGACCTCCTCTTCTTCCCCTTCCCAGGACGCGCAGAACTCCGCGCAGAACTACCCCGAAGGTCTTCGGGCCGATGCCCTGATGGAAGAGGACGTCGCCTGGAGCCACGAGATCGACGGAGACCGGGACGGCGAGCAGTTCGAACGCTCCGAGCGGGCGGCCCTGCGCCGCGTCGCGGGCCTGTCCACCGAGCTCGAGGACGTCACCGAGGTCGAGTACCGACAGCTCCGTCTGGAGCGCGTCGTCCTCGTCGGCGTCTGGACCACGGGGACCATCCGCGACGCGGACAACTCCCTCGCCGAGCTGGCCGCGCTCGCGGAGACCGCCGGAGCCCTCGTGCTCGACGGCGTCGTCCAGCGCCGGGACAAGCCCGACGCGGCCACGTACATCGGTTCCGGCAAGGCCAACGAGCTCCGGGACATCGTGATCGAGACCGGCGCCGACACCGTGATCTGCGACGGTGAGCTGAGCCCCGGCCAGCTCATCCACCTGGAAGACGTCGTCAAGGTCAAGGTCATCGACCGTACGGCCCTGATCCTCGACATCTTCGCCCAGCACGCCAAGTCCCGAGAGGGCAAGGCGCAGGTCGCGCTCGCGCAGATGCAGTACATGCTGCCGAGGCTGCGCGGCTGGGGTCAGTCGCTGTCCCGTCAGATGGGCGGCGGCAAGGGCGGCGGCCTCGCCACCCGTGGTCCCGGTGAGACCAAGATCGAGACGGACCGGCGCCGTATCCGCGAGAAGATGGCGAAGATGCGCCGGGAGATCGCGGACATGAAGACGGGCCGCGAGATCAAGCGCCAGGAGCGCCGTCGCAACAAGGTGCCCTCGGTCGCCATCGCCGGCTACACCAACGCCGGCAAGTCGTCCCTGCTCAACCGCCTCACCGGCGCGGGCGTCCTCGTCGAGAACGCCCTGTTCGCGACCCTCGACCCGACCGTGCGCCGGGCCGAGACGCCGAGCGGACGGCTGTACACGCTGGTCGACACGGTCGGTTTCGTGCGCCACCTGCCGCACCACCTGGTCGAGGCGTTCCGCTCCACGATGGAGGAGGTCGGCGACTCCGACCTGATCCTGCACGTGGTGGACGGTTCGCACCCGGCTCCGGAGGAGCAGTTGGCCGCGGTGCGCGAGGTCATCCGTGACGTCGGCGCGACCAAGGTCCCCGAGATCGTGGTGATCAACAAGGCGGACGCGGCGGACCCGCTGGTGCTCCAGCGGCTGATGCGGATCGAGACGCGCTCCATCGCGGTCTCGGCGCGCACCGGCCAGGGCATGGACGAACTGCTCGCGCTCATCGACAACGAGCTGCCGCGCCCCTCGGTCGAGATCGAGGCGCTCGTTCCGTACACGCACGGCAAACTGGTCGCCCGCGCCCACACCGAGGGCGAGGTGCTCTCCGAGGAGCACACCGGGGAGGGCACGCTGCTCAAGCTGCGCGTCCACGAGGAGCTGGCGGCGGACCTCGCACCGTTCGTCCCGGCCCCCGCACTCCGATAGGCACCACCGCGGACGCCCGCCGGTGAGCGAGCGCTCCGGACGCACGAAGGCCCGCCCCCGCGGAGGGGGCGGGCCTTCGCCGTTGGCGCGCGCCTCGGCGGCTGTCCTGATCGACGCGGGTTCGTGTCGGCGGGCGCTCGCACCGGCGCGGGGCGCGTGTGGGCGTGCATCCGTACCGGCGCGGGGTGTGCGTGGGCGGGTGTCCGCACCGGCCCCGGGGCGCGTTTGGCGGGCGTTAGTCGGTGCGGCCGCCTACCGGCCGCCGTACTCCTTGCTCATCCGCTCGTAGAGCGCCTGCGCGCCCTTGCCCAACTGCGGTCCCGCCAGCCAGGTGTGGGCCGCCGGACCGATCGAGGTGTTCGAGACCAGCTCGGTCCTGCCGTCGACGACCCGGAACCAGCCGCCGCCCGACGAACCGCCTGTCATGGTGCAGCCGATGCGGTACATCGTGGGCAGTGCCGGGCTCAGCGACAGACGGCCCGGTCGGTCGACGCACTTGAACATGCTGAGGCCGTCGTACGGCGGCGCGGCCGGGTAGCCCCAGGCGCCCATCGTGCCGGCGTCCCGGGCGGACGGCGCGGAGAAGTCCACGTCCAGCGCGTTCCCGACGGTCTCCTCCAGGGACTTGGCGCCCTGCTCCGGCTTCACGTGCAGCACGGCGTAGTCGTACGGGGCGCCCGCACCGCCCGTCTCGTCCCCGCCGACGATCCACTCGTCGGAGGTCGAGGCCCAGTCCGCCCACCACTGGCCGTACGGCGCGATCTCCGAGGCGGTGGCGCCGCCGAGCTCGGCCGCGGACCGGCCCTGGTCGTTGTAGGACGGCACGAAGGCGATGTTGCGGTACCAGCCGCCCTTCTTGCCGGCGTGCACACAGTGGCCCGCGGTCCACACGAGGTTGGACCTGCCGGGATGGTTCACGTCCTTCACGACCGTGCCCGAGCAGACCATCGAGCCCTCGGGCGAGTCGAAGAAGACCTTCCCGACCGGCGCCGCGTGGTCGTGGTACGGCGTCCGCTCGGCCCGGGCGGCGACCGGAGCCGGTTCCGGATCGCTGACGCCCTGGTCGGCCGCCGCGTCCTGCGCGGAGATCGTCTTGTCCGGGTCCTTGGCGGACTTCATCCGCGCGGGCTTCCACAGACCGTCGATCACCGGATTGACGAAGTCCTTGGCCTCACTGAGCCACTTGTCCTTGTCCCAGTTCTTCCAGGCGCCCTTCTTCCACCGGTCGACGTCGATGCCGTGCTCTTTGAGCCGGTCCTTGATGTCGTCCGGAATCCGGATGGTGTCGTCGCCACCGCCCGATGCCCGCGACGCGGAGACGGTGGACCCGCCGCCCGGCCCGTCGCCACCGGAACCGCAGGCGGTCGCGGTGAGCGCCAGGGCGGCCATGAGGCCGGTGGCGGCGAGGACTGCGGGACGCCGTCCTGAGGAACGCATGGGTGTACCCCCCGGTTGAAGCTCTGTGTCCGTGCCGGTCGGGCGTGGGGCGACGTGCCGGGGAACCCGGCCGAACGCGGCACCCCACCGGGCCCGCCCCCTGTTGGGAACGGACGGCGGCGGGCCGGTGGCAGTTCCCGTGCCCCGTTCCCGCCGCCGTCCGTCCGAACCCTGTTACGTCGTGCGCGTCACTGCCCGGCTTGCGTCCCGGGCGTCAGCGCCCGGCGAACTTCGCGCTCACCGAGTCGTACACGCCCTTGGCCACGGAGCCCAGTCGCGGACCCGCCAGCCAGCCGAACTTGACCGGGCCGATGGAGGTGTTGGACACCAGCGCCGGCTTGCCGTCCGAACCCGCGGCCACCCAGCCACCGCCCGAGGAGCCGCCGGTCATGGTGCAGCCGATGCGGTACATCGTCGGGTCGGCCTGCGCCACCGACAGCCGCCCCGGCTTGTCCGTGCACTGGTACAGCTTCTGGCCGTCGAACGGCGCCGCGGCCGGGTAGCCGGTCGCCGTGATGCTCGACACCTTGGGCACGGCCGGAGCGTTGAAGTTCACCGGCAGCGCCGAACCCACCGTCTCCTCAAGGGACTTGCCGCCGTTGCCCTTCTCCGGCTTCACATGCAGCACGGCGTAGTCGTACGAGGCCCCCTGGCCGCCCGTGGAACCGCCCTGCTCGATCCACTGGTCCGAGGTCTGCGCCCAGTCGCTCCACCACACGCCGTACGGAGCGACCTCCTGGCGTGGTGCGCTCTCCAACTGCGCCGCCGTCCTGCCGGAGTCGTTGTACGAGGGCACGAAGGCGATGTTGCGGTACCAGCCGCCCTTCTTGCCGGCGTGCACACAGTGGCCCGCGGTCCACACCAGGTTGGACTTGCCCGGGTGCGCCGGGTCCTCGACCACCGTCGCCGAGCAGACCATCGTGCCCTCGGGGGAGTCGAAGAACACCTTGCCCGCCTCGGGCACGTTGGCGTGGTACGACGTCCGCACGGCCCGTGCCGTCACCGGGGCCGGTTCGGGGTCGGTGACGCCCTGGTCACCCGTGAGATCGGTGTCGTCGACGCCCTTGTTCCTGTCCGGGTCGTCGGCGCCGCGCATCCGGGCCGGGTCCCACAGGCCCTTGATGATCGGGTTGATGAAGTCGTCGGCCTGGCGCAGCCATTCGCGCCGGTCCCAGTTCTTCCAGGCGCCGCGCTTCCACTTGTCGACGTCGATGCCGTGCTCTTTGAGCTTGTTCTTGATGTCGTCCGGGATCTGGATCTTGCCGTCGCCGCCCTGGGACGCGGAGGCGGTCGGCCGACCGCTCGCCGTGTCGCCGCCCGAGTCGCAGGCGGTGGCGGTCAGCGTGAGGGCCGCGGCGAGTCCGACGGCGGCCAGGACGGGGGACGTTCTGCGGCGCGCGCTCCTGCCTCGACGGGCGGCGAAGGGCGGGCGTATGGATCGCATGGTGTAACTCCCCCTGGACGTATGGGAACTGTGCGGTGCGCGTGCGTGTGCGGGCGCCCGAGCGGCTGGTTCGGTCCGGCCGAACGGCATCAAACACTATGCGGTCCCTATGGGGGACGTCCGACGGAACGGCAACGGTTCAGCTACGGGGGGTGGTCCGCCGGGGCCGCTGCCCTGACGGCGTGTGACCAGCGGTCGGCCGTACTGCCTTCCGTGCCGCCGTCTCCTCCTCTGTGTCCCCTGGCTCCTCCGTCACCGCCGTCTCCTCCATCACTCCTGGCTCCTCCGTCATCTCTGGCTCCTCCGTGCCCGTCGTCCTCGTGCGGGCCGCGCCGAGACCGGCGACCGATGGCATCGAGGGGCCGCGGAGGCGGACCCGGGCCCCGGTCGCCGTGCCGGGACGCCGCACTTCGGCCGCGTCCCGGCCGGTGGCCACGGTTCCGAACCCGGTGAGAAACCGGCAAGGAACCTCGAATTCACCCGCTTCCCAACGCGAGCGGCGTCGTTGGTACGTACGGGGGGCCTGACGCCTGCGTTCGGACCCCCTGCCAACTCGCCTCTGGACAGCGGGAGGACCTGAAGTCGTGGCCGTGACCGAGTCAGCGGTGGTGCCGGTGGGGGCGCCCGGGGAGCCCGAGGGGGCGCGGGACGGGGGCCCCGGAGCGACCGAGCGGGCGCGCGCGGCGCACGAGGGGATTCTGCGCCGTCAGTCGGCGCGCGAATCGGCGGCACGAACCTATGCGCGCGCCCTCCCGATCGTTCCGGTCCGGGCCCGCGGGCTGACGGTCGAGGGAGCCGACGGACGCCGCTACCTCGACTGCCTCTCCGGAGCCGGGGCCCTGGCCCTCGGGCACAACCATCCCGTCGTCCTGGAAGCGATCAGAAAGGTCCTCGACTCGGGTGCGCCCCTGCAGGTCCTGGACCTCGCGACACCGGTCAAGGACGCCTTCACCACCGAACTGTTCCGTACCCTTCCCCCGCGATTCGCCGAGCGCGCGCGGGTCCAGTTCTGCGGACCGGCCGGGACGGACGCCGTGGAGGCCGCGTTCAAGCTCGTACGCGCCGCCACCGGCCGCACCGGCATGCTCGCGTTCACCGGCGCCTACCACGGGATGACCGCCGGGGCGCTCGAAGCCTCCGGGGGCGCGACCGACGCACGCGTCGCGCGCCTGCCCTATCCCCAGGACTACCGCTGCCCCTTCGGTGTCGGCGGCGACCCCGGCGCCGAACTCGGCGCGCGCTGGACCGAGTCACTCCTCGACGACACCAAGTCGGGCGTGCCGCTCCCCGCCGGGATGATCCTCGAACCCGTCCAGGGCGAGGGCGGGGTCCTTCCCGCGCCGGACACCTGGACACGGCGGATGCGCGAGATCACGGCGGCCCGGTCCATCCCGCTGATCGTGGACGAGGTCCAGACGGGAGTGGGCCGGACCGGCGCCTTCTGGGCGGTCGAACACAGCGGGATCACACCCGACGTGATGGTCCTGTCCAAGGCCATCGGGGGCAGTCTGCCGCTGGCGGTCATCGTCTACCGCGACGACCTCGACGTCTGGCAGCCCGGGGCCCACGCCGGCACCTTCCGCGGCAATCAACTGGCCATGGCCGCCGGCACGGCCACCCTGGCCTACGTCCGCGAACACGGCCTCGCCGAACGCGCGGCCACCGTCGGAGCCCGCATGCTGACCCAACTCCGTTGCCTGGCGGCCGAGTTCCCCTGCATCGGCGAGGTGCGCGGCCGTGGCCTCATGCTCGGCCTCGAACTGGTCGACCCCGAAGGGCCTCCGCATCCCACCCCCGACGGCCCCCGCCCGGCCGCCCCCGAGCTCGCCGCCGCCGTCCAGCGGGAGTGCCTGCACCGAGGCCTGATCGTGGAACTCGGGGGCCGCCGGTCGAGTGTCGTCCGTCTCCTTCCGCCCCTGACGATCAGTGACGAACAGACGTCCGCCGTCCTCGACCGGCTCGCGGACGCGGTGCGGGCGGTGGCCCAGGGGAACCGGCGGGTCGGGAGGGACGGGGCACAGGGTGCCGACGGCCCGCCGTGACGGTCTGAACGGCTCGACACATGGCGTACGTCTTCGGCCGGGGCCTGGTGGAACCCCTGGTCCGCTCGAATCCCGGCCGGACGGGGGCCGCCACGTCGGCGCACAGAAGCGGCAACGGACCACTCCGGCCCGCGGCCGTCCCCCGCCGCGGTCCCGTCGGGGGTCCGTGTCGGCGTCCGCTCCGGTGCGGCCTCCGCGTTCCTCCACGCCCCCGTCATGCCTGCCCCCCCCGTCACGCCTGCCCACCCCGCCGCCTTCCCGTCCACAGTCGCCGACCAGGGACGCCCGGCGTCCGACGCAGACCAGTACCGCCCCGGTTCGTCGCCGCACGAGCCCGAACGACCTTCAAGGAATGCTCGTGAACGCCACCCCCGCACCCGACAGCCCTCCCTCCCCGTACGAACGGGCGGTCTGCGGCACACCGGTCCCGTACCTGCCCAAGGGGGAGTCCATCCCCCGGCAGAAGGAGGCGGCCCAGGCGTCCGGACGGCCACCCGGGGTCGCTGCGGACGCGCTGGACCCGCTCGACCACCCCGCCATCCGGATCGCGGCCCAGGCGGCGGCGGTCGAGAACCTGCTGCGCTGCTGGGTCCGGGAGAACGACCTGCCCGCCCCCGACGACGGCACCCTGCGCATCCCCCTGCCGGCCAGCGGATCGACCCTGCTCGTCCCGGTCCGCCACTGGTCCCCCTCCGGCTGGCACCGTTTCGGCCTCCCCCTCCTCGCCGAAGCTCCCGACCGGGCACCGGCCGTCGACGCGGTGACCGTGGCGGCCCTCCTCGCACGGCAGACGGCCGCCGGAACACCGACCGCGAACCGGGTCTCCGCCCCCACCGCCTCCCCGGACCCGGCGTCCCCGACGCCGACGTCCGTGGACGCGGCCACCGCGGCACCCGCCACCCGGCCGGCGGCAGCCGCGCCGAGCCGGCCCGAGCCCCGGCACTCGGACAGCCCGGCCGGTGAAGGCACCGACCTGGTCGGCCGCGTCGCCGACTCGGTCCGGCGCACCGCGGTGTTCATCACGGACCGCAGGGCACACCCCACCGACACGCCGGACCTCTTCCTCGCGGCGGAGCAGGCCCTCCTCCTCGGCCACCCCCTGCACCCGACCCCGAAGGGACGCGACGGCCTCTCCGAGGCGGAAGGCCGGCTCTACTCACCCGAGTTGCGCGGCTCCTTCCCCCTGCACTGGATGGCGGTCGCCCCCTCGGTACTGGCGTCCGACTCCGCATGGACGGAACGCGGCCGCCCCGTGTCGGCGGAGCAGTTGACCACGCGGCTGGCCGGGCCCGGCCTGACGCTCCCCGATGGATACACCGCCGCGCTCCCACTGCACCCGTGGCAGATGCGCGAGGTCCGGCACCGGCAGGAGACCGCCGCCCTGCTGGACGCCGGGCTGCTCCAGGACCTCGGTCCGCAGGGCGCCCCATGGCACCCCACCTCCTCCGTCCGGACCGTCTACCGCTCGGGCGCCCCCGCGATGCTGAAGCTGTCGCTGGGCCTGCGCATCACCAACTCCCGCCGTGAGAACCTCCGCAAGGAACTCCACCGCGGCGTGGAGGTCCACCGCCTGTTGCGCGGCGGCCTGTTCAAGCAGTGGCAGGCGGTCCACCCAGGCTTCGACGTCGTCCGCGACCCATCCTGGCTCGCCGTCGACGGCCCGGACGGCAGACCGCTTCCCGGGCTCGACGTGATGATCCGCCACAACCCGTTCGGGCCGACGGACGACGTCGGGTGCGTCGCGGGACTGGTCTCACCCCGGCCGTACGTCCGTCCCGGAACGCACGACCCGGCAGCGGGCGGTCCCTTCATGCGGTCCCGGCTCGCCGAGATCGTCACAGGGCTCGCCGCCCGCACCGGCCGCTCGCTCGCCGCCGTCGCCACCGAGTGGTTCCTGCGCTATCTCGAACAGGTCGTACGCCCCGTGCTCTGGCTGGACAGCGAGGCGGGCATCGCTCTGGAGGCGCACCAGCAGAACACCCTGCTCCTTCTGGACGCGCAGGGCTGGCCCGCGGGGGGCCGCTACCGCGACAACCAGGGCTACTACTTCCGCGAGTCCCGGCGCGCGGAACTCGACGCCCGGCTGCCCGGCATCGGGGCGCACAGCGACACCTTCGTCCCCGACGAGGTAACCGACGAACGCTTCGCCTACTACCTCGCGATCAACAACGTGCTCGGCCTCGTAGGCGCGTTCGGCTCCCAACGCCTCGCCGACGAACGCCTGTTGCTCGCCGCCTTCCGGCGCTTCCTCACCGGCGTCGCCACCGGCCCGGACCGGCTGCGGACGCCGCTGCCCGCCCTGCTGCTCGACTCACCCGTCCTGCGCTGCAAGGCCAACCTGCTCACCCGGCTGCACGGCCTCGACGAACTCGTCGGTCCCGTCGACACCCAGTCGGTCTACGTCACGATCTCCAACCCCCTTCATTCCTGAGGAACATGACCCATCCCGTCTCCTGAGAGGAGCGTCGTCGTGCCTCCCCCCGATGCGAGCACCGACGCCGGCACCGCCCGCGCCACCCGACTCGACCCCGGATCCGGTCCCGGACCCGACGCGGGCCCCGGATCCGACCCCGGCGGCGGCACGGACTGCGAGGACACACTCGACCTGCGCCTCCCCGACGAACTGATCGCGCTGTTCGCCGGAGACACCGGATCCCGGGACGGGTCTCCGGACGGGGACGATCTGCTCGACCGGGTCGGCGGCTGGGGGCCGGCCAGGACACCCGCGGGCGTCTTCCAGCTCGTCCCCGTCCGGGCCGAGCGCGATCTCCCTCTCCTCGCCCGCTGGATGAACGACCCGGCCGTCGCCGCGTTCTGGGAACTGGCGGGACCCGAGTCCGTGGTCGAGGAACACGTCCTCCGGCAACTCGGCGGTGACGGACGCAGCGTGCCCTGCCTCGGGGTGCTGGACGGCACCCCGATGAGCTACTGGGAGATCTACCGCGCGGACCTCGACCCCCTGGCCCGCCACTACCCCGCCCGACCGCACGACACCGGAATCCACCTCCTCATCGGCGGTGTCGCCAACCGCGGGCGGGGGCTCGGCTCCACCCTGCTCAGAGCCGTCGCCGACCGCGTACTGGACAAGCGCCCCTCGTGCGCCCGGGTCGTCGCGGAACCCGATCTCCGCAACACCCCCTCCGTGTCCGCCTTCCTGAGCGCCGGCTTCCGGTTCTCCGCCGAGGTCGATCTGCCCGGCAAGCGGGCAGCCCTCATGGTCCGGGACCGGGCCCTGCGCGAGCTGCTGTAGCGCCGTCACCCCCGGTACACCGCTCGCCCCGAACCGGTTCCCTGTCGAGGAGTCTCGTGTCGTATCCATCCGCCGCCCCGGCTCCCGGGGAGACGCCCGCGCCGTACGACCCACCCGAGCCGCGCGGGGACCGCCGGGAGCCTGCCGGCCGGCGCCCGTCGGCGACCACGTTCGGTGAGTGCGCGTACGGGCAGACGATCGTGCCGGGGCCGCCGGGAGCCGGTCCTGGCCTCGGTCCCGTCCGTGACCTCACGCGTGCCCGTCGCGCACCCCGCTCACCAGCCGTGATCCCCGGGCCACCGCACGCCTTGATCACGCCGCCGGTTCCGGCCTTGATCGCTCGGTTGTCAGTGCTGCCCCGTAGGCTGGCATCGCTATGACGAAGCCCTCACTCCCCGAACTCCTGCATGCTGCCGTCACTGCCGTCGGCGGTACGGAGCGCCCCGGCCAGGTGACGATGGCCGAAGCCGTCGCCAGTGCCATCGACGACAGCTCCCACCTGCTGGTCCAGGCGGGCACCGGTACCGGTAAGTCACTCGGATACCTGGTCCCCGCGCTCGCGCACGGGGAGCGGGTGGTCGTCGCGACAGCCACCCTGGCGCTCCAGCGGCAGCTCGTGGAGCGGGACCTGCCGCGCACCGTCGACGCGCTGCACCCGCTGCTGCGCCGCCGCCCCGAATTCGCGATGCTCAAGGGCCGGTCGAACTACCTGTGTCTGCACCGCCTGCACGAGGGCGTGCCGCAGGACGAGGAAGAGGGACTCTTCGACCAGTTCGAGGCGGCCGCGCCGACCAGCAAGCTGGGCCAGGACCTGATGCGGCTGCGCGACTGGTCGGACGAGACCGAGACCGGTGACCGCGACGACCTCACACCCGGTGTCTCCGACCGGGCCTGGGGCCAGATCTCGGTGTCGTCCCGGGAGTGTCTCGGCGCCACCAAATGCGCCTACGGAGCGGAGTGCTTCGCCGAGATGGCCCGTGAGCGGGCCAAGCTCGCGGAGGTCGTCGTCACCAACCACGCGCTGCTCGCGATCGACGCCATCGAGGGCGCGCCGGTCCTCCCGCAGCACGATGTGCTGATCGTCGACGAGGCCCACGAGCTGGTCTCCAGGGTCACCGGCGTCGCCACCGGCGAGCTCACGCCCGGACAGGTCAACCGAGCCGTGCGCCGCGCCGCGAAGCTCGCCAACGAGAAGGCCGCCGACCAGCTCCAGAGCGCCGCCGAGGGTTTCGAGCGCCTGATGGAGCTGGCGCTGCCGGGACGTCTGGAGGAGATCCCGGAGGACCTCGGGTACGCGCTGATGGCGCTGCGCGACGCCGCCCGTACGGTGATCTCCGCGATCGGCTCCACCCGCGACAAGTCCGTCCAGGACGAGGACGCCGTACGCAAGCAGGCGCTGGCGTCCGTCGAAGCCGTGCACGCCGTCGCGGAGCGCATCGCCAACGGCTCCGAATGGGACGTCGTCTGGTACGAGCGTCACGACCGCTTCGGAGCCTCGCTCCGGGTGGCTCCGATGAACGTGTCCGGACTCCTCAGGGAGAAGCTCTTCGCGGACCGCTCGGTCGTCCTGACGTCCGCGACCCTCAAGCTCGGCGGTGACTTCAACGGCGTGGGAGCGTCGATGGGGCTCGCCCCGGAAGGTACGGAAGGCGAGGACCTTCCCCAGTGGAAGGGCGTCGACGTCGGATCGCCCTTCGACTACCCCAAGCAGGGCATCCTCTACGTCGCCAAGCACCTGTCGCGCCCCGCTCGGGACGCCGACCGCGGCGACATGCTCGACGAGCTCACCGAGCTGATCCAGGCCGCAGGCGGTCGTACGCTCGGTCTGTTCTCCTCGATGCGCGCGGCCCAGCTCGCGGCGGAGGAACTGCGGAGCCGCATCCCCGAGTACCCGATCCTGCTCCAGGGCGAGGAGACACTCGGCGAGCTGATCAAGAACTTCGCGGCCGACCCGAAGACCTGCCTCTTCGGCACGCTCTCGCTCTGGCAGGGCGTGGACGTGCCGGGCCCCAGCTGTCAGCTGGTGGTGATGGACAAGATCCCCTTCCCCCGTCCCGACGACCCGCTCATGAGCGCCCGCCAGAAGGCCGTCGAGGACAACGGGGGCAACGGCTTCATGGCCGTCGCCGCCACCCACGCCGCGCTCCTCATGGCCCAGGGCGCCGGCCGCCTCGTACGCGCTTCCGGGGACCGGGGAGTGGTGGCGGTACTGGACCAACGGCTGGCCACGGCTCGGTACGGCAGCTACCTCAAGGCCTCGCTCCCCGACTTCTGGTACACCACGGATCCGAACCAGGTCCGTAGATCCCTCGCGGCGATCGACGAGAGGGCGAGGGCGACCGAGGAGGCGGCAGGCCAGGCCGAAGAGCCCCCGAGCGAGCCGGCGGACGCGTAACGCCAAGGCCCCGGCCCACGGCTCCCCGGACCTGGCACACGAGCCGCGGTGAACCCGAGCCCCCTACCCGCGCGGAGCCCGCACCCTCATGCCCGGGAGTAGCCAGGTACCCCGCACACAGGGGCCACGCGGAGCCCGTGGCCCCGCACCCGGGAGCTGCACGGAACCCGAGCCCCGTGCTCACGAGGCACGCGGAGCCTGTGGCCCCGTGCCCGGGAGCTGCACGGAACCCGAGCCCCCTACACACGAGGCACGCGGAACCCGCACCCTCATGCCCGGGAGTGGCCAGGTACCCCGTGCCCACGAGCCGCGTGGGGCCCGTGGCCCCGCACCCACGAGCCACGCGGAGCCCGCACCCACGAGCCGCGTGGCGCACATGGCTCCGTGGGCACGGGGGCCTGGGGAACCCCGGCACCCCGAGATCGAAGGACCGCGAGTCCGGTCGAGGCCCCCGGCCAGAGAACGCACAGGACCCCGGAACCGGCGCAGTTGGTTCCGGGGCCCGGTCAGGGGCGGGGGCGGAGGTCCGCCCGTCGCGGTGTCACACCCTCCGCAGTACGGCGACGACCTTCCCGAGGATCGTCGCCTCGTCGCCGGGGATCGGCTGGTACGCGGAGTTGTGCGGCAGCAGCCACACGTGTCCGTCCTCGCGCTTGAAGCGCTTCACCGTGGCTTCGCCGTCGAGCATCGCGGCGACGATGTCGCCGTTCTCGGCGACCGGCTGGCGGCGGACCGTCACCCAGTCCCCGTCACAGATGGCGGCCTCGATCATCGAGTCACCGACGACCTTCAGGACGAACAGCTCTCCGTCGCCGACCAACTGGCGGGGGAGAGGGAAAACGTCCTCGACCGACTCCTCGGCGAGGATCGGGCCACCGGCGGCGATACGGCCGACGAGCGGCACATAGGACGCGGCAGGCTTGCCCGCCGTGTCCGTCGGCTGCACCGAGGACTGGTCGGAGCCCCGCACCTCGTACGCACGCGGGCGGTGCGGGTCTCGGCGCAGGAACCCCTTGCGCTCCAGTGCCATGAGCTGATGCGCGACCGAGGAGGTACTGGAAAGGCCGACGGCCTGACCGATCTCCCGCATCGACGGTGGGTAGCCGCGCCGCTGCACGGAGTCCCTGATCACCTCGATCACCCGGCGTTGCCGGTCCGTGAGTCCCGAGCTGTCGGCCCGGATGCCTGGAGGTCGGCCAGGCAGGGAGCGCTTGGGCCCCTCATGATTCGCGGCTTCGTTCATCACATGCACCGGCTCGAGTCGGCCCTGGGAGCGGTCCTGGGCGGTGATGGTGGCGCTGTCTGCGGTGGTGGTCACGTCGGCCCCTCTCGATGGTCTCCCTGCTGGACAACGGTAGTTGCTTTCGAAAGGTTGCGCCAAACACACGTTCGAGTGAAAAACCGCGAATTGTCTGACGTGAGCGTGTGTCTGGGTGTATGGCTGGCGACGTGCCTGGCGGACAAAAGGCCCTATTGCTGTACCCTTCACCGCCGGAGGCGGCAGCCGTGCCGGCTGACCTGGGCCGCCGCCCAGTCTGCCATCCGATGGCCGACCGGCCGGGAAGCGGCCCCCTTCCGTGCGTCGGCCACGCTATCCCCGCGTGTCCGGGATGGGTATGCCTGTGCGGCACATGCCCTTACGTGTACGACACGCGGGACGTGGGCGAATTCGGGAGCCGATCCCCACATCTAGTGGTTGGATTGCGGAGGCATCCCAGAAGTTGTGGTCCCCCGGGTCTTCAGGCCCTCGGGTATCGCCTATGCTTGAGGCTGCTTCGAGGGGCCGGTGAGGTCTCGCGAGGTCCCCGTGTCGTGCTGTGAAGGAGGGTTGGAGCCATGCACTGCCCCTTCTGCAGGCACCCGGACAGCCGCGTCGTCGACAGTCGTACGACCGACGACGGCACGTCGATCCGCAGGCGCCGCCAGTGCCCCGACTGCTCCCGTCGTTTCACGACCGTGGAGACGTGCTCGCTGATGGTGGTGAAGCGCTCCGGTGTGACCGAGCCCTTCAGCCGGATCAAGGTCATCAACGGCGTGCGCAAGGCATGCCAGGGGCGGCCCGTCACCGAGGACGCGCTCGCCCAGCTCGGGCAGCGGGTCGAAGAGGCCGTGCGAGCCACCGGAAGCGCCGAACTGACCACCCACGACGTCGGGCTGGCCATACTCGGACCCTTGCAGGAACTCGACCTCGTGGCCTACATGAGGTTCGCGTCCGTGTACCGGGCCTTCGACTCGCTCGACGACTTCGAAGCCGCCATCGCGGAACTCAGGCAGGTGAACCAGCGCCCCGCCGTGGACGACGACGACCCGGACGTGGTGCGCCAGAAGACCGATTGCGGGCCCGGCGGAACCGTAGAGGTTCCCGTGCCCGCCACCGCCGCCGACTGACAGCGGGCCGGCGCCCTCAGGGCGTCCGGCCCCGCCCGCGGGCGGCGACCACAGACTTGCTGCGAAAAAAAAGCCGCATCAGCGGCACGCGCAGCATCAGACACAGACCGTGCCACGGGAAGTTCGCGGCACTTCAGCGCGTTTTAGCCTGTTACAGGGAGGCGGCAATGACAGAGACGACGAGCGGTCCGGCACGAGGTTCCCGCGCGAAGAGCGGAGCCAAGGCCAGCAAGGGACTGCGCATCGAGCGCATTCACACCACCCCCGGCGTGCACCCGTACGACGAGGTGGAGTGGGAGCGCCGTGACGTCGTCATGACCAACTGGCGCGACGGCTCGATCAACTTCGAGCAGCGTGGCGTCGAGTTCCCCGGCTTCTGGTCGGTGAACGCGGTCAACATCGTCACCAGCAAGTACTTCCGCGGTGCTGTGGGCTCCCCGCAGCGCGAGGTGAGCCTCAAGCAGCTCGTCGACCGCATCGTGAAGACGTACCGGAAGGCCGGTGAGGACCACAAGTACTTCTCCTCGCCCGCCGACGCCGAGATCTTCGAGCACGAGCTGGCGTACGCGCTCCTGCACCAGATCTTCAGCTTCAACAGCCCTGTCTGGTTCAACGTCGGGACGCCGCAGCCCCAGCAGGTCTCCGCCTGCTTCATCCTTGCCGTCGACGACTCCATGGAGTCGATCCTCGACTGGTACAAGGAAGAGGGCATGATCTTCAAGGGCGGCTCCGGCGCCGGCCTGAACCTCTCCCGCATCCGCTCCTCCAAGGAGCTCCTCTCCTCGGGCGGCAACGCCTCGGGTCCCGTCTCCTTCATGCGCGGTGCCGACGCCTCCGCAGGAACGATCAAGTCGGGCGGCGCCACCCGCCGCGCGGCCAAGATGGTCATCCTCGACGTCGACCACCCCGACATCGAGGACTTCATCGAGACCAAGGTCAAGGAGGAGGAGAAGATCCGCGCCCTCCGTGACGCGGGCTTCGACATGGACCTGGGCGGCGACGACATCACGTCCGTCCAGTACCAGAACGCCAACAACTCGGTCCGCGTGAACGACACGTTCATGAAGGCCGTCGAGTCGGGCGGGAAGTTCGGTCTCACCTCGCGCATGACCGGCGAGGTCATCGAGGAGGTCGACGCCAAGTCGCTCTTCCGCAAGATGGCCGAGGCCGCGTGGGCCTGCGCCGACCCCGGCATCCAGTACGACGACACGATCAATCAGTGGCACACGTGCCCGGAGTCCGGCCGTATCAACGGCTCGAACCCGTGCAGCGAGTACATGCACCTGGACAACACGTCCTGCAACCTCGCCTCGCTGAACCTGATGAAGTTCCTCAAGGACGACGGCTTGGGCCGCCAGTCCTTCGAGATCGAGCGCTTCGCCAAGGTCGTCGAGCTGGTCATCACCGCGATGGACATCTCCATCTGCTTCGCGGACTTCCCGACCCAGAAGATCGGCGAGAACACCCGCGCCTTCCGTCAGCTGGGCATCGGCTACGCCAACCTCGGCGCCCTGCTGATGGCGACCGGCCACGCGTACGACTCCGACGGCGGCCGCGCCCTCGCCGGCGCCATCACCTCCCTGATGACGGGTACCTCGTACAGGCGTTCCGCCGAGCTCGCCGCGGTCGTCGGCCCGTACGACGGCTACGCCCGCAACGCGCAGCCCCACCAGCGGGTCATGCGGCAGCACGCCGACGCCAACACCACGGCCGTCCGCGTCGACGACCTGGACACCCCGATCTGGGCCGCCGCCACGGAGGCCTGGCAGGACGTGGTCCGCCTCGGCGAGAAGAACGGCTTCCGCAACGCGCAGGCGTCCGTCATCGCCCCGACCGGCACCATCGGTCTCGCGATGTCCTGCGACACCACCGGTCTTGAGCCCGACCTCGCGCTGGTCAAGTTCAAGAAGCTGGTCGGCGGCGGCTCGATGCAGATCGTCAACGGCACCGTGCCGCAGGCACTGCGCCGCCTGGGATACCAGGAGGAGCAGATCGAGGCGGTCGTCGCCCACATCGCCGAGAACGGCAATGTCGTCGACGCCCCGGGTCTCAAGCACGAGCACTACGAGGTCTTCGACTGCGCCATGGGCGAGCGCTCCATCTCCGCGATGGGCCACGTCCGCATGATGGCCGCGATCCAGCCGTGGATCTCGGGCGCGCTCTCCAAGACGGTCAACCTGCCGGAGACGGCGACCGTCGAGGACGTCGAAGAGGTCTACTTCGAGGCGTGGAAGATGGGCGTCAAGGCGCTCGCGATCTACCGCGACAACTGCAAGGTCGGCCAGCCCCTCTCCGCGAAGACCAAGGAGAAGGAAAAGGTCGAGGTCACGGCGAAGGCCGAGGACACCATCCGTACCGCGGTCGAGAAGGTCGTCGAGTACCGCCCGGTCCGCAAGCGTCTGCCCAAGGGCCGTCCCGGCATCACGACCTCCTTCACGGTGGGCGGCGCCGAGGGCTACATGACCGCCAACTCCTACCCGGACGACGGTCTCGGCGAGGTCTTCCTGAAGATGTCGAAGCAGGGCTCCACCCTCGCGGGCATGATGGACGCCTTCTCGATCGCCGTCTCGGTCGGTCTGCAGTACGGCGTGCCCCTGGAGACGTACGTCTCGAAGTTCACCAACATGCGCTTCGAGCCGGCCGGCATGACGGACGACCCGGACGTGCGGATGGCGCAGTCGATCGTCGACTACATCTTCCGCCGCCTGGCGCTGGACTTCCTGCCCTTCGAGACGCGCTCCGCGCTCGGCATCCACTCCGCCGAGGAGCGTCAGCGTCACCTGGAGACGGGTTCCTACGAGCCCTCCGACGACGAGGTCGACGTCGAGGGTCTGGCCCAGTCCGCGCCCCTCGCGCAGGAGCTGAAGGCCGTCGCGGCCCCCAAGGCCGAGGCCGTGGTGGCCGAGCCCGTCCTGAAGCAGGTCCACACCAGCGCCGAACTGGTGGAGATGCAACTGGGCATCCAGGCGGACGCCCCGCTCTGCTTCTCCTGCGGTACGAAGATGCAGCGGGCCGGGTCCTGCTACATCTGCGAGGGATGCGGTTCGACCAGCGGCTGCAGCTGACGCCGAGCGCCCGCCGGGCGTGAAGTAGCTGTTCGGGGCGGTGGAGTCGACAGTCGACTCCACCGCCCTCGGCGTTGGTCCGGGCGTCGTCGGAACGCGGGTTTCCCGCGAAACGATCAAACGGTTAGTCTCCCTCCGCGCGTACGGAGCGCGAAGGGGAGGCGGGGGACATGGCCGACGCAGTGGCCGGATCGAAGAGAGGCGTGGGCGTGGGGGCCCAGGCCGTCGCGGCGGTGGTGCTGGTCGCCGGCGTCACCGGGGGCATATGGGGACTGTCGCGGGTCTTCCCGAAGACCGGCGTCGCCGAGCCGGCCACCTGCTCCAAGGGGCACGGCACCGGGTCGGCGAAGCGCGTCTCCGGCACGGAGCTGTGCCAGGCGTTGAACCGCCAGGACCTGCCGGTGCTCCTCGGGACGCCCGAGGAGCACGCGGAGACGGCCGACGGGAGCGACAGCTGGATCACCCTCGACGGTGGCACCCGGATCGCCAGTCCCGAAGCGAACGTCACGCTGAGGACCTACTCCGTGAAGCTGTCGGCTTCCGACGACCCGGTCTCCGTCGCCCGGGGTACCGGTCTGCTTCCCTCGTCCGAGCCGAGGCAGATCCTGGGCCATCCCGCGATCCTCTACTCGGACCGGACGATCGCCCTCACCTTCGGTTCGGGCAAAGCCGACGCCGGCGCCGGCGGCATCGCCCGCAGCCTGTTGGTCGCCAGGGACGCGAAGGACGGGGGCGGTTCGTTCGAGATCGCCATCTGGCGTCAGGACGATGTCACGCCCGACGACGCGGCACTGTTCCGTGTCGCCGAACTGGTGCTGCCGACGATCCCGGGCTGGAAGAGCGGCTGAGACGACGGCGCCGGCCCGCGGGGCGAGCGACGCCACCACGGGGAGTGTGCCTCACGCCCGGTGCGGGCCGCCCATGACCCTGGCGAAGGTCGCCGGGTCGGTGTCGTAGCCGTGGATGCCCGCGTGGAACGTCCACTCCCCGGAGTGGTCGCGCACGAACTCCCCGATGGTCGCGGCCGTCGCGCCCAGTACGTCGCCGAAGTCGCCCTCCGTCAGGACGGTGTAGCCCTCGCGCAGGCGGAAGCCGGGGTTGAGGACACCGGCGAAGGTCCTCGCCTCGGTGCGCTGCTGGATGAGGACCCCGACGACCACGCGCGCGTAACGGCCGTCCAGGCGGTCGAGTTCCAGGGTCATGACCTCGTCCCAGCCGAAGCCCTTGCCGTCCTTGCTGTCGCGGTTCAGATAGATGGTGCCGTCCGGCGAGCGGCTGCCGAAATACACCACGTAGTCCGGACTTCCCTGCGGTGCGGACGCCAGATACGTCGCCGCGATGATGTCGAGATCGGTCGCGGGCTCCCCGACGGGACTCGGATCCCACTTGATCGCCAACTCCGCCTTGCGGATGCCCTTGTTGAGACCGTTCACCGGATGTCCCCTCCCCGTTCCCCAGCAGGCGCCGGACCAACTCCCCTGAGAGTAGGGCAGGTTGTCCATCGTGCCACGCGTGCCGAGGGGCTCGCCCGGATCCACTGGGCCGGAGAGTGACCGACGCCACGTTCCGGGGCCTTACGATGGCGCGGTGCTGGTCAAGTGGATTCGCTGCACCGTGGTCGATCGCCGCGGTTTCGAACGGGGGCAGCGAAAGTGGGCGGGGCTTCTGGGGGAGCCGGGATTCCGGGGACAGGGCGGAGGGTGGAGTGCGGGGCGGTCCGGCGTCGCGCACATCTTCTCCTTCTGGGAGAGCCGTGCCTTCTACGACTCCTTCATGGCCCGGTCCCATGACCGGCTCGCCGCGGCGCAGTCGGGCACCTTCAAGAACTCCCAGGTCAAGCTGTTCGACTACCGCTTCGACGTGAAGTCCGGCTTCGAACCGCGCTTCACGGACTCCGACGTGGTGCGGGTCGCGCACTGCCGTGTCCACGAGGAACGCGCCGAGCACTTCGCGCTGATGCAGGAGAAGGTCTGGAACCCCGCGATGGCCGGTTCGCCCGGCATGGTGCGGGGCATGTTCGGCGAGGCGCCCGGGAGCGAGTTCCTGGTCCTGTCCATGTGGCGGTCGTCCGCCGAGCACGGCAAGTACCGCGCCGAGCGGGTGGAGAGGCTGGCGCTGCGCGCCCAGATCGAGGCCGACATAGCCGCCCTCGCGGGCGACATCGTGCAGCTCGAACCGGGCTGGATCGTCTGACGGCGGCCTCCGGCCGGCGGGTCCTGATATGCGGGAACGGTGTGACCTGCGCCGTATGAGGCCCGTACGGCTCCTCGAACAGCCCCGGCACGATCTAGGGTCGTGGCATGGCACGACCGCGGCGCATCGTCCTTGTCCGGCACGGCGAGTCGGTGGGCAATGCCGATGACACCGTGTACGAACGCGAGCCCGACCACGCTCTGGCGCTCACCGAGACGGGGTGGCAGCAGGCTGAGGACACCGGCAAACGGCTGCGCGAGGTTTTCGGCAGGGAGCGCGTAAGCGTTTACGTCTCGCCCTACCGCCGCACCCACGAGACGTTCCGCGCCTTCCACCTCGACCCCGGGCTCGTCCGGGTGCGCGAGGAGCCGCGGCTGCGGGAGCAGGACTGGGGCAACTGGCAGGACCGTGACGACGTGAGGCTCCAGAAGGCCTATCGCGACGCGTACGGACACTTCTTCTACCGGTTCGCGCAGGGCGAGTCCGGCGCCGATGTCTACGACCGGGTCGGCGGCTTCCTGGAGAGCCTCTACCGGAGCTTCGAGGCCCCCGACCATCCGCCGAACGTGCTCCTGGTGACCCATGGCCTGGCCATGCGGCTGTTCTGCATGCGCTGGTTCCACTGGACCGTCGCCGAGTTCGAGTCGCTCTCCAACCCGGGGAACGGAGAGATGAGGATGCTCGTTCTGGGAGAGGACGGCAGATACACGATCGACCGTCCCTTCGAGCAGTGGCGTGATCCGGAATCGTACGGAGTCACCGGATAGAGTGGGGGAGCGATGATCGCTGACTCCTCTCCCGACGGGCGCTTCGAGCGCGCCCTGGCCAGCCTGCGCGGACTCGCGGTGGGGGACGCGCTGGGCTCACAGTTCTTCGTGCCCGCGAACTACCCCCTGCTGAAGCGCCGAGAGCTGCCGCCCCGCCCCTGGCAGTGGACCGACGACACGGAGATGGCCTGCTCCGTGGTCGCCGTCCTCGCCACGCACCACCGCATCGACCAGGACGAACTGGCCCGCTCCTTCGCGCACCACCATGACTTCGACCGGGGCTACGGCCCGGCGGTCAACCGGCTGCTGAGGCTCGTCCGGGAGGGCGGCGACTGGCGCGAGCTGGCGTCGGCCCTCTTCAAGGGACAGGGTTCCTGGGGCAACGGCGCCGCGATGCGGATCGCCCCGCTGGGAGCCTGGTACGCCGACGACCCGGAACAGGCGACCCACCAGGCGGAGATCTCCGCCTATCCCACGCACCAGCACCGCGAGGCCGTGGTGGGTGCCATGGCCGTCGCCGCGGCCGCCGCGCTGGCAGCCGACCCGGCGGGCCCGCCGAGCGCCGAGGCCCTGCTCGACGGCGTCATCGCGCTCGTACCGCGCAGCGCGGTGGGCGCCGGTCTGCGCCGCGCACGGGACATGCTCGACTACGGGGACGCCGCGACCGTGGCCGCCGTGCTGGGCTGCGGACGGCGTACGTCGGCGCACGACACCGTTCCCTTCGCCCTCTGGTCGGCCGCCCGCGCTCTGGGTGACTACGAAGAGGGCTTCTGGGTCACCGCCCAGGTCGGCGGTGACGTGGACACGACCTGCTCCATCGTGGGCGGTGTGGTCGCCTCCGGGAAGGCCGGAGCGCCGCCCGGGGCATGGCTGGAAGCCACGGAGGCGCTGCCGGGATGGCTGCCGGGACTCGCGACCGGACGTCGGACGGCCGACGAGGCGTAGGACGTACGGCAGAGGTTCCCAGGCCCGCCGAACCGAGGCACCGAGGTGTTGAGGCACTGCGGGGCCGGGTTCGGGCGGGGACGTCGCCAGGTGTGGGTTTCCAGGCCCCCTGGCGGCTCCTGGAGCCCGACAGAGCCGCTTCCGGGAGTCCGGCCGCCCACTTGTGTCACAGGCTTGCTACAGCCCCGCAGCAGGGCCGTGAGCCCGTTTGTCCGTGGATACCGTGTGCGCCACGCCGCCCGTTGATCATGGCGGGCGTGTGCCGACGAAACACCGGTTGACAGCCCTCCGCCCCCGTGGCGCGATGCGGGCTGCCCGGTGACCGGCTGGGAGGGGATCCCTTGTCCGACATACCGTCCACGCCCGAGCCCCGAGACGAGGCCAAGGACGAGCTCGGGAAGGAGGAAGAGCCCGGGAACCAGGTGGAGTCCGGGGGCGCGGGAGAGCCCCGGGGCTCGGTGGAGTCCGGGCGCGAGAAGGAGTCCGGCGGAGGTGCCGTCCCAGCCGTCGGCGGAGGCGTGAACCCCCAGGCTCAGGCTCGGGCCGCAAGATCGCTCCCCGGACGGAGCGGCGGACCGAACCCGTCACCCGGCCCCGGTCCGTGGTCGGCCGATCTTCGCTTCACATCGCCCGCCCCGGTGCGCACACCCACCCTGTGGGCCGTGCTCGCGACCGGGGTCCTGAGCACGCTGCTCCTCGACGGCGGTCTGGCGATCAACCTCCTGCTGGTCGCCCTCCCCGCCGCGCTCGCCGCGTACTTCTCGGGTCGGGCCGCGGGGCGCACCACGCGCGCGTGGAGCCTGGTCTGGGGCATCGGTGGCATCGGCCTGCTGACCGTTCCCGCTCTGCGGGACGCGGACTGGCCGTCGTTCCTGGCCGTCGTGACGGCGATCGCGCTCGGTTCGCTCGCGCTGAACGGCGGACGCACCTGGCCGGCGATCCTGCTGGGCCCGATCGGCGTGTTCAACTCCCTGGTCACCGGCCCCGCCTGGGGCTGGCGCGGGCTGCGGGAACGTTTCGGCGGTGCCCGTCGCCACGTGGGTGTCGGGCTGCGCGCGCTCGTGGTGAGCGCGGTCCTGCTGCTGGTCTTCGGGGCGCTGTTCGCCGGGGCCGACTCCGCCTTCGCCAATCTGCTCGGCGATCTGGTCCCGGACACCTCCGTCGCCGGTGGACCCTGGCGTGTGGTGCTCCTGCTGTTCGGCCTGGTCGGAGCGCTGGCCGTGGCCCACACGGCGGCCGCGCCGGTGCGGTGGGACCGGGTCGTGGTGCCCGCGGGCCGCCCGCGCAACCGCGTCGAGTGGGCCCTGCCGCTGATCGTGCTCACCCTGCTCTTCGCGGCCTTCAACGCCGTCCAGCTCGCCGTTCTCTTCGGCGGTTACGACGCCGTACTGAAGAAGACCGGCCAGACGTACTCCGAGTACGCGCGCCAGGGCTTCTGGCAGTTGCTGCTCGTCACGCTGCTGACCCTGCTCGTCGTGGTGTTCGCGCTGCGCTGGGCGCCTCGGGACGGCGCGAGCGACCGCAGGCTGGTGCGGGGTGTGCTGGGAACTCTCTGCGCCCTGGCGCTCGTTGTCGTGGCGTCCGCTGTGCGACGTATGGACATGTATGTGGAGGTCTATGGGCTGACGCGGCTGAGAGTGTCGGTGCTGGCCGGGGAGCTGTGGCTGGGCCTGGTCATCGTGCTCATCATGGCGGCCGGCGTGTGGGGCGCCCGCTGGCTGCCCCGCGCCGTCGCGGCCAGCGCGGCGGCGGGTGTGCTCGCGTTCGGGCTGATGTCGCCCGACAGCCTGATCGCCGAACGCAACGTCCAGCGGTACGAGGACACGGGCAAGTTCGACCTCCTGTACGCCCGCGACCTGTCGGCCGACGCCGTACCCGCCCTCGACAGGCTCAAGGAGCCGATGCGTTCCTGCGTGCTGAAGTCGATCGCCGATGACCTGGGCAAGGACGACGCCCCCTGGTACGCAACCAGTTGGGGCGAGACCCGAGCCCGCGACATCCTGCGCGACCGCCCGCCGGTCGCGTCCACCGACTGGAGCACGTGCAGCCAGTTGGTGGACCCTCTCAGCTACCGCTGAGCGGCTTCCCGTCGGGCGGGTGCCCCGGGTGCCCCGGGTGCCCCGGGCGGCCGGGCTCGTGCGGCATGTTCCGGAGCGGCGGGCCGGGCTCCGCTCCGAGGCGCCCGCTCCTGCTTCGTGCCGCGGACGGCCGGGCCGTGTCGCCGGAGACACATGGCGACACGGCCCGGCCGCCCGCGGGCCCGTCCTCAGCCCGCGGCGGGTGCCGCCGTACCCGCGAGAGCGTCCAGGTCGCTCCTGCGGACCCTGATCACCAGGGTCGCGGTGACCAGGGCGAGCAGCGCCATCGCCGCCGCCGGCACGAAGGCGGTCGAGATGCCCTGGGCGAGCACCTCATGGCCCCAAGGGGCAGGCAGCTGGTGGGTCCTGGCGAACTCCGCCTTCTGCGCGGCCGAGCCGTCCGCCAGGAACTTCGGCGTCTGGGTCTTCGCCTCGTCGCGGGCGGCCGAACCGAAGACCGTGGTGAGGATGGACAGCCCCAGCGAACCGCCCACCTGCTGCGTGACATTGAGCAGACCCGAGGCCGCGCCCGCCTCGTGCTGGGCGACACCGGAGACAGCGGTCACCGTCAGCGTCACGAAGTTCAGGCCCATCCCGATGCCGAACAGCAGCATCGGGCCGAGGACTCCGCCCGCGTACGAGTCGTCGGGGCTGATGAACGTCAGCCAGCCGAGCCCGAGCGCCACGAGCGTCGCGCCGGTGACCATGAACGGCTTGGGGCCGAGCACCGGCAGGAACCGCTGCGACAGACCCGCGCCGACCGCGATCGCGACCGTCACCGGAAGGAACGCGACACCGGCCGAGATCGGGCTGTACCCCAGCACGTTCTGCACGAACAGCACGATGTAGAAGAACATGCCGAACATCGCGGCGGCGAGGCTCAGCATGATCAGATACGTGCCCGAGCGGTTGCGGTCGGTGAACATCCTCAGTGGGGTGATCGGCTCCTTCGCCCGCGTCTCGATGATCCCGAAGGCCAGCAGCAGGACCGCGGCGGAACCGAACGACCCGATCGTGAGGCCGTCCCGCCAACCCTGCTCCGCCGCGCGGATGAAGCCGTAGACCAGGGACGCCATGCCCGCGGTCGAGGTGAGCGCGCCCGCGACGTCGAAGCGCCCCGGGTGCCGTCGCGACTCGTTGATGTAGACGGGCGCGAGGACGGCGATCAGGATGCCGATGGGGACGTTGACGAACAGGACCCACCGCCAGTCGAGCCACTCCGTGAGCATGCCTCCGGCGAGCAGACCGATGGCGCCGCCCCCGGCAGAGACCGTGGCGAAGACCGCGAACGCCCTGTTCCGCTCCGGGCCTTCGGGGAACGTGGTGGTGATCAGCGCCAGGGACGTCGGTGAGGCGATCGCGCCGCCGACACCCTGCAGAGCGCGCGCCGCCAGCAACTGCCATGGCTCCTGGGCGAGTCCGCCGAGCAGTGAGGCGAAGGTGAACAGCAGGATGCCGGTCATGAAGACCCTGCGCCGGCCGAGGATGTCGCCGGCCCGTGCCCCGAGAAGGAGCAGGCCGCCGAAGGTGAGAGTGTACGAACTGACCACCCAGGTCAGGTCGGTCGTACTGAAGTCGAGGGCGTTTTGAATGTGCGGGAGCGCGATGTTCACAATCGTCGCGTCGAGTACCACCATGAGTTGGCAGGCCGCGATGACGGTGAGCGCGATACCGGGATGCCCCTCCCGGCGGGCCGCACCCGGCTTGGTGTCCTGAATCAACTGAGAGGTCGTCACTGTGCTTCCCCCACAAGTGTGTTAGTGAACGCTCGCGTTCACTGTCATGTCAACGGTAGTGAGTCCCCGTCAGTGAACGCAAGCGTTCACTGAGCTCGCTTCCCGGCGACATCGACCCGGTCGCCCCCCGAGAAAGCCCGAACCTCACCGCATTCCGCTTCCCTGCACGACGGAGACACTCTGATGGTTACTTCGCGTTGGACGGCCGCCCCCGCTCAGGCACCCTCCCCGCGCCGGCGCGGTGCCGTGCTCGAGCGCGCGATCCTGGAAGCCGCGCTGGCCCAGCTCGGCGCGGTCGGCTGGAACAGCCTCACCATGGAGGGCGTGGCCGCGCGAGCCCAGACCGGCAAGGCCGCGGTCTATCGCCGCTGGCCGTCGAAGGAGGACCTGGTCGCGGACGCGCTCCAGGCCGGACTGCCGGACCTGACGGAGGTTCCCGACCTCGGCGGAGTCCGCGAGGACCTGCTGGAAGTGTGCCGACGTGTACGTGAGGCGATGTTCTCGCCGCCGGGACTCGCGCTTCGCTCGGTGCTTCACGAATGCGGTGTGACGCAGGCCGAGCGCTTCAGCCAGGTGATCGTCGGCGGGGTCGTCGAACCCACCCTGCACCTGCTCCGAGAGGTCGTCCGCCGTGGTATCGAGCGAGGGGAGGTGCGTCCCGACGCGGCGAACTCGTATGTCTTCGACGCGGTCCCGGCGATGATGATGTACCGCTCCAAGGTGTGCGCGAGCGAATGGAGCGATCTTGATCTCCAGGAGATGATCGACCAGTTGATGGTCCCGCTGCTGCGGGCGCGGGTCGCGTGACCGGTTCCGGGACGGGCTTCCCGGCCGCTCGGGGAACCTGGGTGTCGCGCGGGGTGCCGGGCGGCGTAGTCTGAGGACGCCATGCCGTACGAACCCCCCACCCACACCGTCGAGCGCTCCCTCCGCGCCACGACCGGAGCGAAGGTCATTGCCGGTGTCGACGAGGTGGGGCGCGGTGCCTGGGCCGGTCCCGTCACCGTCTGCGCCGCCGTCACCGGCCTGCGCCGTCCGCCCGAAGGACTCACCGATTCCAAGCTCCTGACCGTCAAGCGCCGGACCGCGCTCGCCGTGGAGTTGGAGAAATGGGTGACGGCGTACGCCCTCGGGCACGCCTCCCCGGAGGAGATCGACCAGCTCGGGATGACGGCCGCCCTGCGCCTTGCCGCCGGACGCGCCCTGGAAGCCTTGCCGGTCCGCCCCGACGCGGTCATCCTCGACGGGAAGCACGACTACCTGGGCGCTCCCTGGAGGGTCCGTACGGTGATCAAGGGCGACCAGTCCTGCGTCGCCGTCGCGGCGGCCTCGGTGATCGCCAAGGTGCGGCGCGACAAAATGATGGCCGAACTGGGCATCGACCATGCAGACTTCGGCTTTGCGGCCAACGCCGGGTACCCGGCGCCGGTCCACAAAGCCGCGCTGGAGGAGCGGGGACCCACCCCGTACCACCGGTTGTCGTGGGCGTATCTTGATGCGCTGCCCCAGTGGCGGCACCTCAAGAAGGCCCGCAGTTGGGCGGACGGAAACGTTCCGGAGATCGAGGGCCAGCTCGGCTTCGACTTCTGACCATTCCGCCCGTACTCATGTGCCACCCGCCGAGGCGAGTCGCACCGGCGTTTGATAGATATCAGCTCATGCCTCTCATTCCCGAGGAGCCTCAGATTCACGAGAGTGCCCAGGGTCCCCGCGTCACTCCGGCCAGTGGCCGCACCGCGCCGACCCCTCGCCCCGTACCCGGTCCCCGTCCCGCGGCTCCGCCGCGTCCCGGCCGTCCGGGTCCTGTCCGGCCGATGCCGGCCCAACGCACCCCGCGCGAGCCGGTCGTGGCCACGCCGGGACCGTCCGTCACGGCGGCGGCACCCGCTGCCGCCGCCCCGCAGATCCAGCTCGTCCCGGCCTCGGCCGCGGGTGCGCTGGACGCAGCCGAAGAAGCCGTCGACCTGCTGCTGGAGTCTGGCCGCGCCCCCGGTGAGGTGCTGGTGATCACCACCGGCGATCCGCACCCGTGGGCCGCGCACGAACTCTCCTTCGGCGAGACCGCGTACTGGGCGCAGCACGACGCCGGCGACGACGTCTTCTACGCCGACGCCTCTGCCGTGGGCCGGGCCGCGTCCCGTCCCGTGGTCGTGGTCGCGGTCAACGGCGGCACCGACGAGGCTGCCACCACCGCTCTGCCCCTGGCCCTCGGCCGGGCCGGAGCCCTGCTGATCGTCTGCGGTGACCCGCAGCTGATCAACTCGGTCCTGGCCGCGGGCGTCTGAGCGCGTTCCGGATCCGGTCCGGAACGCGCCCGGCGGGACGCTGAGGGTGCCGCCGCGGCGGCACCTGCACGGCGGTCCCTTCGGCGTACCCGCAACCGCGTCCACGCTCAGCGAGGTTCCGCTCGTCGCTCGTTCGCGTGGTGTGTGGTGCTTTGCTGTGCGCCCGCCTCTCCGCACAGTCGACCCAGAGTGCTCGCTCCCGCTGGGCGTCATCTCGCCCTGGCGGACGTCGAGGGGCGGGGGCCACTCCTTTTTCCGTGTCCGGCTGGGCTGGGGACGGCAAGTCGTCTGGCATGGGCGCGTCATCAACTGTCGACAGTCGCTCGCCAGGTGTGCGCTTGCGCCGCCCGGTGCGCTCCCTCGCGTGACCGCGGGTCCGGGTGACCGCGGGTCCGGGGGTGTCGGTACCTGGCGCGGGTCCGCGCACGGAACCGCGTCCGCGTCGTGTCCGCACATGGGCGGATGCGACAGCGCGGTGAGCTGTCGGACGGCTACGGCCCGCCTTCCCCCGAGGGCGGGCCGGTGCCGGGCGATGCGTGCCCGCTTCTCAGCGGGCGGCTGCCCGGCGCATGACTTCCGACGCGACGCCTCCCGTGCGAGGCAGGGGTGGCAGCACTTCGCCCACGAAGAACTCCGGTGGTGAGTCGGAGTTGGGGCGGCGTCCGCCGCGGCCCTCGCCGAGGACCTGCCAGCCGTCACGTGTCAGCGTGATGTACGCCCCGCACCGCAGTCCGTGGAGCGTGCAGGCGTCCCGCAGTCCCCACATCCAGGCCCCGTCCTCCTCCGTCCAGCGCGCGTCGCCGTCCCGGCAGTAGAGCAGCACGGCCGTACGTGCGGGAGAACGGCGTCGCAGGTCGTGCGGGATGACCCGGCGTAGTTGCGCGAGCAGCGCGTTGCGGAACATCCAGCCGTCGGCCGGTGCCGAACGCCGCGTGAAGGAGGCGCTCGCCATCAGCCGCTCGTCCTGGTCGAGCACCGCGACGACCGCCGTCGACGGTCTGGGCCTGTGTCGAGCGTGAAGGCCGCTCACGACCTCACGCGGATCGCGCAGAAGCGGAATTCCGGCCGAGGCCCATTCGGCGGGTTCCAGCATGCGCGTCAGTGGATGGGTGGAAGCGGCGGACAGGTCGGGAGACGTCGACATGGATGCCGCCGAGGACGGAGCGAATCCGAAGGTCACGGTCCTCCCTTCGGCTACGTGCCCGTACAGCGGGCGGGGTCGGACTTGGGGGAATGGCACGCCGCAGCAGAGCCCTACCGGACCACGGGCAAACCGTGCGGGGAGCGGACCTCAATTCTTCCTGTCGAACTGGGTTGCGGCAACGAGCAATTGGGGCCACAGACCGTTTTCGGGCGATTAGCGTCCTATATACCTGCCCGGTGTTTCGTATCGCGACACGCGCGTCACGCTTGAACGGCGAGGACCAGCGGCAACACGCCCTGAGCACCCGCTCTGCGAAGCATCCGTGATGCCACCGCAAGCGTCCAGCCCGTCTCCGTGGCATCGTCCACCAGCAGTACCGGACCTCCCGCCTCCTTCAGAGCGTCCGCCAGCGCCGGAGGCACGGTCAAGGCCCCGTCCAGCGCCTTCAGTCGCTGAGCGCTGTTGCTCCGTGACATCTGAGGCACCTCTCCGACGTATTCCACGGACCCCAGCAGCGGCATGCGGCCGATCTCCGCGATCCGCGCGCCGAGCGACTGGATGAGCTGCGGCCGCGTGCGCGAGGCGACGGTCACCACGCCGACCGGGCGCGGCTGAGCGTCGGGCTGCCCCGAGGCCCAACCGGCGGGGCCCTTCGCCCAGTCGGCGAGGACGCCGACCACGGCCTTGGCGACATCGTCCGGCACGGGTCCGTCCGGGGCCTGCGGGGCGAGCATCGGCCGCAGCCGGTTGCCCCAGCCGATGTCCGAGAGCCGTCCCAGGGCCCGTCCGGGAGCGGCTTGCTCACCGACCGGGATGCGTCCCTTCAGCTCGACGCCGACCGCGGGCAGCCCGGTCGGCCACATCTTCCGGGGCTCGACGTCGACGCCCGCACGGCCGAGCTCGCCGTTCGCCGCGTCCAGCGCGGCGGAGGACACGGCCGGTTGGAACCGACCGCCGGCGCAGTTGTCGCAGCGCCCGCACGGCGCGGCTCCCTCGTCGTCCAGTTGTCGCCGGAGGAACTCCATACGGCAGCCGGTCCCCGATACGTAGTCCCGCATCGCCTGCTGCTCCGCCGCCCGCTGCTTGGCGACCCAGGCGTAGCGCTCCGTGTCGTACGTCCAGGGTGAACCCGTGGAGATCCAGCCGCCCTTGACCCGGTGCACGGCTCCGTCCACGTCGAGCACCTTGAGCATGGTCTCCAGGCGGGACCTGCGCAGCTCCACCAGTGGTTCGAGCGCGGGCAGCGAGAGCGGACGCCCGGCGTGGGCCAGCACGTCCAGGGTGCGCCGCACCTGCTCCTCCGGGGGGAAGGCGATCGAGGCGAAGTACTCCCAGATCGCCTGGTCCTCCTTGCCCGGCAGTAGCAGCACCTCCGCGTGCTCCACACCGCGGCCCGCGCGTCCCACCTGCTGGTAATAGGCGATCGGGGAGGACGGGGAGCCCAGGTGCACCACGAAGCCCAGGTCGGGCTTGTCGAAGCCCATACCCAGTGCCGACGTCGCGATCAGGGCCTTGACGCGGTTGGCGAGCAGGTCCTCCTCGGCCTGCTGGCGGTCCGCGTTCTCCGTCTTCCCGGTGTACGACGCCACGGTGTACCCGCTCTGGCGCAGGAACGCGGTGACCTCCTCGGCCGCGGCCACGGTGAGCGTGTAGATGATGCCGGAGCCCGGCAGATCGTTCAGATGCTCGGCGAGCCAGGCCATCCGGTGCGCGGCGTCCGGCAACCGCAGCACGCCGAGGCTCAGGCTCTCCCGGTCCAGCGGGCCGCGAAGGACCAGCGCGTCGGTGCTCACCCCGGTGCCCAACTGCTCGGCGACATCGGCCGTCACGCGCGCGTTGGCCGTGGCGGTGGTGGCCAGCACCGGGGTGTCGGGCGGCAGGTCGGCCAGCATCGTGCGCAGGCGACGGTAGTCCGGCCGGAAATCGTGCCCCCAGTCGGAGATGCAGTGCGCCTCGTCGACCACCAGGAGGCCGGTGGCCGCGGCCAGCTTGGGCAGCACCTGGTCGCGGAAGTCGGGATTGTTCAGCCGCTCCGGACTCACCAGGAGGACATCGACCTCGCTCGCCGCCACCTCGGCCTGGATGGTCTCCCACTCCTCCGTGTTCGAGGAGTTGATCGTCCGCGCGCGAATTCCGGCGCGGGCCGCCGCCTCCACCTGGTTGCGCATCAGCGCGAGCAGCGGCGAGACGATCACTGTGGGACCGGCGCCCCGCTCGCGCAGCAGCGCGGTCGCGACGAAGTACACCGCGGACTTGCCCCAACCGGTGCGCTGGACGACCAGCGCTCTGCGCTTGTCTGCCACCAGCGCCTCGATGGCGCGCCACTGGTCCTCGCGCAGCCGCGCCTCGCCCGGCCGGGCGCCCACCAGGCGGGCCAGGACGGCGTCGGCCGTGGCCCGGAGGTCCGTGCGGGCGGCGTCGGGTGCGTGGTCGGTGACTGAGGGTCGCGGGTCTTCGTTGGTCATGGCTCCATGCAACCCGATGGGTCGGACATAGCGCGAACGAGCGCGTCGGACTGTGGACAAATTCTGTCGTGATCATGGCCATGGTTATCCACAGGCTCAACCGGAATCCCGCGATCCGCGGGATGGTCACCGCATGACGAATCACGACGAAGCACCCAGCAGGTCCGGAGACGAGAACATCGGCGCGGCCGGTCGTTACGGCCGGAACCCCAGGCGCGACCGATCCGGCGCCGATGGCGATCACGGCAGCCGGAGCGGGTCGGGCGGACGCGCCGACGACGGGCGGGACGGCGCGGTCGGCCGACCCGGACGCGAGGGCCGGGACCGGGTCGACCCGGACCGGATCCGCAGGCAAGCCGCCGCTGAGATGCCCGGAGGTACCGCCCTCCCCGGACTGCTGCATCACGGAGGCGGCGCGCGCACTGCCGGCGACGACCATCACGCGGGCCTCGCCGGCGTCCCGGGCGGGGAGCACCAAGTGACGCTGCGTACCCCGGCGGAGCTCGCCGACGCGCTGCCGTATCTCCTCGGGTACCGCCCGGAGGACAGCATCGTGCTGGTCGCCCTGCACGACCGGGACCGGCGGGGCCGGTTCGGCGGTCGGGCACGCCTCGGAATCCCCGCCCACGCGGAGGACTGGCCGTCCGTCTCCGAGCAACTGGCGCAAGGTCTGGTGAAGGGGAGCGAACGCCGGGGCTCCCGCCCCGGGAGCATGGTCGCGTACCTCTGTCAGGAACCCCGCAGCGGTGAATCGGGGCGGGAGGCCATGGAACGCCTGCGCCCGCTCGCGCAGTTGCTGCGGACGGCCTGCGGACGTCTCGACGTTCCGGTGATCGAGGCACTCTGCATCTCCGACGGCCGCTTTTGGTCGTACACCTGCCCGGGGCAGGGATGCTGTCCGGTCGACGGCACGTCGATGGGACTGCCCGGGACGTCCGTCCTCGCCGCTGCGGCGACGTACGCGGGCCTTCAGGTGCGCGGATCCCTGAAGGAGCTCACAGCCAGGCTGCTTCCGTGGGAGTCCACCGCCGCGCTGGGCCAGGAGGTGGCCCTCGACACGGCCAGCATGGCCCTCGTACCGAGGATCCTGGAGGACGACAGCCGCGCGGAAGTGGCGGAGGAGGCACTCGCACTGGCCCGGCGGATCAGGGACCGGCTCGCCTCCGCCCGCCCCGTGTCCGGAGCGCGTCCGTCGGACCTGCGCGACGACGGACTCCTGGAGAACGACGAGGCCGCCATCTTGATCCTCGGCCTCCAGGACCGAACGACCCGTGACCGTGCCGCGCAGTGGATGGAGGGGGACGAGGCCGCCCCGGCACTGCGCCTGTGGCGGGCGCTGGCCCGTCGCTGTGTCGGGCCCTACCGCGAGCACGCCGCGGCACCGCTCACCCTCGCAGGGTGGGTCGCCTGGTCCATGGGAGACGAATTGGAGGCACGGGAAGCGCTCGCCATGGCGCTCGGCGCCGATCCCGACTATCTGTTCGCCCGTCTTCTCCACCAGGCATGCAACGAAGGCCTGGATCCGGAATCCGTCCGGCGGTGTCTGCGCGAGGAAGGTACAGGCCCTGGCGCGAAGGACGCGGCTCAGCCGGCCGATTCCGGCGCCCCGCGTCCGGCGGCCGACCCCGCGCGGGCTTCCCGCACACCGGACTCCCGTTCCTCCGCGCCCACCGCTCGACGCCGCCGGCGGCCCCGCCCGGCCGAGGACGGCGGCAGCCGCCCAGGACGACGCGGCGCCGGAACCGCGCGTGCCCAAGGCGGACGCCCGGCACGCGATGCCACGACGGCCGGGGAAGGACCGGGGCGAACGACGGGCAGGGCGGACGCCCGGTCGCGCGCGAGGGGCGACAGCGCCCCACGGGGTGCGGGGGAGGACGGGTGAGTGGCCAGGGCACAGCACGGCCGGGCGGGGCCGGGACGAGGACGGATCGGCCCGCTCCGCCAAGGCCGGACGGGAATTCCGAGGCCCCGGAGTCAGGCCGCGTTCCGGCGACGGCGTCGGCGTCCGGCGAGTTTCCCGGCGGCCACGGCACCGTCTGCGCGGGCGGCCTCCGTTCGACTGCGGCCGGTGGGACCGGCGGGCGGCCCCACCGCCATTCGGTCGGCTTCCTGGGGCAAAGGCGTGACCCCGGACGGGGCTGCCCCGTTCACCTGAGTGGCGGAATCGGTGGCCGGATCGCGCCCCCGCGACGCCCCCGACCTTGCGGAGCCCCCACCAGGAGCCCAGCGCGCTCCAGGCGCACCGAGCGCGGAGGAAGCCACCCCATGCCCCTGCCCCATCCGTCCTCGGCCCCCGACGACGACCGTCCGTCCGGGCGCGAGTCCGCCCAGCCCATCAGACGCGGGGGCGCCCCGCCGGCTCCTCGCGCGGGCCGGGACACCGGTGCGCCCTCCCTCCCGGGAGGGCGCGGCCCCGGTCTTCCCCGGACGTCCCTTCCCGTGCCGGGCCGACCGGCGGACCTGCCACCCGCCCACACCACTCTGATCTGCGTGGCTCTGCCAGGGCTGGTGATCTCCACAGAGGAGGGACAACTGACCGGCAGGGGGCTGGAGGGCTTCTACATGGCGGGTCGCCGCGTACTGTCCCGTTGCCAGGTCAGGGTCGCGGGCCGGGAACCGCTCGCCGTCCAGGCCCGGATGCTCGCGGCCGACCGGGTCCGCTTCGTGGGCACGCTGCGTGCCGCGCCCGACACCGGTCCTGACCCGGACGTGCTCGTCGAGAGAACACGCCATGCGGACGGCACCGAGCTGATCACGCTGCGCAGCTCGGCCCCTCGCGCACTGCGCCTGCCCGTCGAGGTCGCCCTCGGGACGGACCTCGCGGAACTCGGCGACGTCGCCTCGGGCCGGGCCGGACCCGAACTGCCGGCCACCGTCCACGCCGCCGGCCTGCGCTGGTCCTGCCCCGCGGGGTACGCGACCGTCACCGCCGACCCGCCGCCCACGGACGCCCTGGCCTCGGCGGGACTGCTGCGCTGGGAGCTCGAACTGCCACCGGGCGGCACCCGCACCCTGGAACTGCGCGTCCGGCCGGACGGGCAGGGGCCGATCAGGGCTGTGGGCCTCGGCGCGGCGAGCCCGTTCGCCGAGGCCCGGGTACTGAGTGACGAGCCCGGGGCGAAAGCGCTCCTGCGTACTTGTGTCGAGGACCTCAGGGCCCTGCTGCTCCGCGACCCCCGGCATCCCACGGACACGCACCTCGCGGCCGGGGCTCCCTGGCGCTGCGGGCTGGCGCCGGCGGAAGCACTGGCCGCGGCCCGGATGACACTGCCGCTCGGCACCCGCCTCGCCGCGGGCACCCTGCGGACCCTCGCCCGCACCCAGCTCGCCGGCCCGGGGCCGCGTTCCGGACTGATTCCGGGACCGCTCCGGGACAGTGGGCCACACCTGCCGCCCGGCTGCACGGCCACCGAGGCGACGCTTCTCTTCCCCGTGCTCCTCGCGGAGGCCCGGCGGTGGGGACTGGCTGAGCGGGAGGTCGAGGTGCTGCTGCCCGCTGCCGAGCGGTGTCTGGTCTGGCTGCGGACCGCGGTCGGCGACGGCGCATATCTGCCCGACCCGCAGCCGGGCGGACCGTTCCGTTGCGAGACGCAGGCGCACGCGCATCGTGCGGCGGTGCTCGGCGCCGATCTGCTCGACGCGTACGGCCGGTCCGGTGGCAACGGGCTGCGCCAGTGGGCCCAGGCGTTGCGGACGGCGTTCCGTGACGACTTCTGGACCGAGGACACGAGCGGTGGCAGGCCGGCTGCCGCCCTCACCCCGGACGGGCGCCTCGTGCCCCAGCTCGGTTCGAGCACCTGCCATCTCCTCGACACCGGTCTGCTGGGCTCCGGAGAGCTGGCCCCCGGTCTGCTCGACAAGGCGCGGACCGAGCAGCTCGCGCGGCTGCTCGGCGACCCGGCCATGGACTCGGGCTGGGGGCTGCGCAGCCTCGGGACGAAGGAGACGGCCTACAACCCGTTCGGCCATCGCAGCGGGGCCGTGCGCGTCCAGGAGACCGCCATTGCCGTCACCGGGCTCGCCGCCGCAGGTCACGAGGAGGAGGCCTGCGCACTGCTGCGCGGTGTACTGGCGGCGGCCGATTCGTTCGGCAGCCGGCTGCCCGAGATGTACGCGGGGGAGCAGCGCACACCCGGGAGCGCCCCTCTTCCCCATCCGGCCGCCTCCCGCCCGGCGGCCACCTCCGCGGCCGCCGGGGTGCTGCTGCTCGCTTCCCTGGCCGGGATCCGCCCCGATGCGCCCGCGGGAACCGTCACCCTGCGCCCGTTCCGGACCGCGCCCCTGGGCGAGATCGCACTGACGGGCCTGCGGATCTCGGGTGCCCCCTTCTCCGTATGTGTCAGCAGACTGGGTCTTGCCACGGTCGAGGAGGCGGGTGAGGGACTGCAACTGGGGATGTGACGTCGAGGGAGGCGCCTGGGAACGAGGGCTCCTGGCCGTGAGGTGGCCCACCGGACGCCAGCCGGTCAACCGTGGACAGGGCTCCCGAAGGAGGTGTTTATCGTCAGGCAGACGACTATGATCACGGCATGCCCTACGACCCGTCAGCCTTTCCGCCCTTCGCCGTGACCGTGGACCTGGTCGTGCTGACCGTGCGCCGCCATGCGCTGTGCGCGTTGGCGGTACGGCGGGGCGAGCAGCCGTTCCAGGGGCGATGGGCGCTGCCCGGCGGATTCGTGCGCACCGACGAGGACCTGGCCCAGGCCGCGGCACGCGAGCTGGCCGAGGAGACGGGCCTGCGCGCCCACGACCCCTCCGTACCCGCGCAGGACAACGGCGCGCACCTGGAACAGCTCGCGACCTACGGCGACCCGAAGCGCGACCCCCGGATGCGAGTGGTCAGCGTCGCGCATCTGGCCCTGGCCCCCGACCTGCCAGCGCCCCGGGCGGGCGGCGACGCGAACAGCGCGCGCTGGGCGCCGGTCGAGGAACTGCTGAACCAGGGCGGGTACGGGCGCGACGGGGAGCAGGCGGCGCCTCTCGCCTTCGACCACGCGCAGATCCTCTCGGACGGTGTGGAGCGAGCCCGCTCCAAGATCGAGTACTCGTCGCTGGCGACCGCCTTCTGTCCCACCGAGTTCACCGTGGGGGAGTTGCGCCGCGTCTACGAAGCCGTGTGGGGTGTGGTGCTCGACCCGCGCAATTTCCACCGCAAGGTGACCGGTACACCGGGCTTCCTGGTGCCCACCGGAGGTACGACCACCCGGCAGGGTGGCCGCCCCGCCCAGTTGTTCCGCGCGGGAGGCGCCACGTTGCTCAACCCTCCGATGCTGCGCCCCGAGGTCTGAGAAGGGCTGCGAACCGGGTTTTGGGCTCTGGAGCCCCAGCGGGTGCGCGAGAGCGGAGAGGCCCATCGGAGACGAGCCGCATGGCGCCCGGAAAATCGGAAATGTCGCGCTATCTTGCTGTGAGTGATCCAGGCCATCGGACTGACCAGCAACACCCGCAAGGCGCGTCCGCTCGCGGTTGACGACGTGTCCTTCGAGGCGCGCGCGGGCCACGTCACAGCGCTCCTCGGAGCCCCGGGCGCGGGCAAGACGACGGCCCTGAAACTCATGCTCGAACTCCAGCAGGGCCGCGGAATCACCTACTTCCGCGGGAGACCACTGCATCGCATCGCCCGGCCCTCGCGCGAAGTCGGCGTCCTCATGGGCGAGGTGCCCGGCCATCCGGCCCGTACGGTCCGCGGTCAGCTCCGCATGCTGTGCGCCGCCGCAGGCGTGCCCGTGCGCCGCGCGGACGACGTCCTCGAAGTGGTCGGGCTCGTGAGCCTCCGCGACGAACGCCTGGGCACGCTCTCCCGAGGCATGGACCGTCGGCTGGGACTGGCCTGCGCGCTCCTGCCCGACCCGCACACCCTCGTGCTCGACGACCCCGCGGACGGGCTCTCCACCCGCGAGAGCCGCTGGCTGCACGGGATTCTGCGCGCGCACGCGACACAGGGCGGCACGGTGCTGCTCACCACGGACGATCCCAAAGAGGCCGCGCGAACGGCTGACCGGGTCGTCACGCTGGAGCGGGGCCGCCTCGTCGCCGACCAGGAGGCCACGGAGTTCGCCCGCACCCGGCTCCGGCCCCGGGTCGCCGTCCGCAGTCCGCACGCCGCCCGGCTCGGCTCCCTCCTGGCCAAGGAGGCCCGCACGGCGCGGCGCTCCGTCGAAGTCGTGCGTGAGGAGGGCAACCGGCTCTCGGTGTACGGCAGCACCTGCGCCGACGTCGGCGAGACGGCCTTCCGGCACGGCATCCTCGTACACCAACTCGCGGACGAGACCGGCGACATGGGGCCGGCCCCGATCCCGCCCGAGGAGGAGGCCGAGCGTCCGGCCGGTGAACCGCGCACCTCCGCGACGACGGCCGACGGGCTCCGCGCCTCCGCGACGACGGCCGACGATACGTGCAGCTCCGCGGGGGTGACCGACGGTCCGAGCAGCTCGGCGGCGACGGCCGGCGATCCGAGCACCTCTGAGGTGACGGCCGACGATCCGCGTGCCTCCGCGGCGGTGGCCGGCGGTCCGTGTGCCTCCGCGACGGCAGCGAACGACCTCTCGCCCCTCCCGCCGCCCATCGCCGTACGCCAGGCCCCGAGCCCGCTGCGCCCCCTGCGGTACGAGCTGCGCCGAGCCGGCGGTGTGGGCACCGGCTACCTCACCGTGGCCGCCGCTCTCATCACCTCGGTCCTGCTGTCCGTCCTCCTGGCCAGAATCGGGCACACGCCTCAGCCGCGTCTGCTGGCCGCGTGGCCCCGGGAACTCCCACTGCCGCCCGCCGCGCTGGGCGCCGGGCTGCTGGGCGCCGTCGCCTTCGGCGAGGAGTTCCGTCACCCGGCGCTGGCCGCCGACCGCGGCACCGTCCCGCGCCGACTGGGACTGCTCACGGCCAAGCTCCTGGTCTCCTCGAGCACCGCGCTGATGCTCGCGTTCCTCACGGTGGGATGCGACCTCGAAATGCTCTACCTCGTCTACGGATCGGAGCTCACCGGAGTTCCGTCGGACTGGCTCTCGCTGAGCGCGAGTTGGCTCGGCCTCGTGGTGGGCTGCGCGTGGGCGGGCGTGCTGGCGGCGGGCCTCTTCCGGTCCACCGCCGCCGGGCTCGCGGCGGTCCTCGGCGTGCCCGTCGTCGTCGTACCGCTCGTACAAAAGGTCTTGCAGGGGCCGTCTGTGCGGTCGGCGGCCGGTTTCCCGGAACGGCTTCGTGAGCTGGTCCTCATGCAGTGGCCGTTCGGTGGGGAGCGCTACCTGGCGGCCGGCGTGCGGGTGCTCGCCCAACCCGTGGGCGGAGCCCTGATGTTGTCGCTGACCGCTTTGCTCTGCGCATATCTGCTCACCACCCTGCGGAGCCGGGTCCGATGACAACCGTCCGCACCCTTCCGTTCCCCCTGTGCGCACAACTCCCCGAAGAACGCCCATTTCTTTCCGATAAGGCGTCAATTGCGACGGGGTGAGCGATCACCCTTTCGTGTGCTTTTCACCAAAGACCTCAAGGCAGTTGGAGTCGGCGCCGACAAAAGACCCGTGAGTACCCTTGCGCAGACCATGATGACCGCCGCCCGTTCCGCAGACTCCGGCCTGGCCGGACCGGGCGAACTCGACCGTTACCCCTACACCGACGCTGCGGGTGTCGACCGCGTGGGCCCCCCTGTGTGGGAGAGCGCCGAGCCGGAGCTCGGCCGTGTGGGCCGACGCACCGCCGGCAGCCGCGGGCGCGGGCTGCACGGCCAACTCGTCCAGCAGTTGGGCCAGATGATCGTCTCCGGAGACCTCGGCGCGGACCGTCCGCTCGTGCCCGAGGAGATCGGCCAGCGGTTCGAGGTCTCCCGGACCGTCGTCCGCGAGTCGCTCCGCGTCCTGGAGGCCAAGGGGCTGGTCAGTGCCCGCCCGAACGTCGGCACGCGCGTGCGCCCCGTCAGTGACTGGAACCTTCTCGACCCGGACATCATCGAATGGCGGGCCTTCGGGCCGCAGCGGGACGACCAGCGGCGCGAGCTCGGCGAGCTCCGCTGGACCATCGAGCCGCTCGCCGCGCGCCTCGCGGCCGGACACGGGCGCGAGGAGATCCAGCAGCGTATCGGCGACATGGTCGAGATCATGGGCCACGCCATGTCGCAGGGTGACTCGCTCACGTTCTCGCGAGCCGACGCCGAGTTCCATTCGCTGCTCATCCAGCTCGCGGGCAACCGGATGCTGGAACACCTCTCCGGGATCGTGTCGGCTGCGCTCCAGGTCTCGGGCAGCCCGGTCACCGGCTGTGACCGTCCGAACGACGCCTCGCTGGGACACCACGCCCGCATCGTCGACGCCCTCGCGGCCGCCGACGGCGCGGCGGCCGAGGCCGCCATGCGGCAGCTGCTCATCGTCCACCCCGAGGTGGAGCGTGTCGTGCCCGCGCCGCGCGAGCACTGATCGCGCGCCGAGGGTGACGCGGTCCGGAGTGTGCGCGCGTCCGTGCCCCCGCCGGGCCGGCGAACCATCGCTCGTCGGGACCCCACCGAATCCTTCGCGGATTCGGTGGGGTCCCGACGCCGCGAGCGGGTGGCCGATCATGACCTGACCTGGTCTGACGTGATCTGCCATCTTTTGAGCGCTTACGGGGTGTGACTCGGGCCACGCAGATTGGGCGTAACGCTCTTCCGGGCAGCGCGATGACCTAAGAGGTGATAGCCGAGGAAGGAATACAGACGCCGTTCATGGCGCTGTGCATCTTCCCGGCCCCGCCCGCGCCGTCGGCCCATCCCCAGTCGGCGGTCGTCGGTTCCTGTCCACAATGGACGGGGCCGGAAGCCGTTTTTCAACGTTCCGAGAGGTTGTTCGTGTCGGCCAGCACATCCCGTACGCTCCCGCCGGAGATCGCCGAGTCCGTCTCTGTCATGGCGCTCATCGAGCGGGGAAAGGCTGAGGGGCAGATCGCCGGCGATGACGTGCGTCGGGCCTTCGAAGCTGACCAGATTCCGGCCACTCAGTGGAAGAACGTACTGCGCAGCCTCAACCAGATCCTCGAGGAAGAGGGTGTGACGCTGATGGTCAGTGCCGCGGAGCCCAAGCGCACCCGAAAGAGCGTCGCAGCGAAGAGTCCGGCCAAGCGCACCGCCACCAAGACCGTGGCGGCCAAGACGGTGACTGCCAAGAAGGCGACCGCCACTGCGGCTCCGGCTGCCCTCGCCGACGATTCGGCCGAGGACGCGTCCGCAGGCAAGGCCGCTGTAGCCAAGAAGACGACGGCGAAGAAGGCCGTCGCCAAGAAGACGGTCGCCAAGAAGACGGCGGCCAAGAAGACGAGCGCCAAGAAGGATGACGCCGAGCTCGTCGACGACGAGGCTACCGAGGAGACCCCGGGCAAGGCCGGTGCCGAGGAGCCCGCCGAGGACGGCGCCCAGGGCTTCGTCCTGTCGGACGAGGACGAGGACGACGCGCCCGCGCAGCAGGTCGCCGCCGCCGGTGCCACCGCCGACCCGGTCAAGGACTACCTCAAGCAGATCGGCAAGGTCCCGCTGCTCAACGCCGAGCAGGAGGTCGAGCTCGCCAAGCGCATCGAGGCCGGTCTGTTCGCCGAGGACAAGCTGGCCAACGCCGACAAGCTCGCCCCCAAGCTCAAGCGTGAGCTGGAGATCATCGCCGAGGACGGCCGCCGCGCCAAGAACCACCTCCTGGAGGCCAACCTCCGTCTGGTGGTCTCCCTGGCCAAGCGTTACACCGGCCGCGGCATGCTCTTCCTGGACCTCATCCAGGAGGGCAACCTCGGTCTGATCCGCGCGGTCGAGAAGTTCGACTACACCAAGGGCTACAAGTTCTCGACGTACGCCACCTGGTGGATCCGTCAGGCGATCACCCGCGCGATGGCCGACCAGGCCCGCACCATCCGTATCCCGGTGCACATGGTCGAGGTCATCAACAAGCTCGCGCGCGTGCAGCGCCAGATGCTCCAGGACCTGGGCCGTGAGCCCACCCCGGAGGAGCTGGCCAAGGAGCTCGACATGACCCCTGAGAAGGTCATCGAGGTCCAGAAGTACGGCCGTGAGCCCATCTCGCTGCACACGCCGCTGGGCGAGGACGGCGACAGCGAGTTCGGTGACCTCATCGAGGACTCCGAAGCCGTGGTCCCGGCCGACGCGGTCAGCTTCACGCTTCTGCAGGAGCAGCTGCACTCCGTTCTCGACACCCTGTCCGAGCGCGAGGCGGGCGTCGTCTCGATGCGCTTCGGTCTCACCGACGGTCAGCCGAAGACCCTCGACGAGATCGGCAAGGTGTACGGCGTGACCCGTGAGCGGATCCGCCAGATCGAGTCCAAGACCATGTCGAAGCTGCGTCACCCGTCGCGTTCCCAGGTGCTGCGCGACTACCTCGACTAGGCCTCGGCCGCGCGTACGTCGAAGGCCCGACCCTCTGCCGGGGGTCGGGCCTTCGACGTACGCGCGGAGTGCGTGCCTCCGCTCACTGGATCACTCTGGGTATTCCACGACCGTCCCAGTGTGAGGAGCGCGCATGCGCCGTCCCTTCGTCCCGACGCTGGCCCTTGCGGCCGCCGCAGCGGTGATACCGCTGACCACTCCTGCCCTCGCGGCTTCCGACAGCGTTGTCATCGGAAGCCGTCCGGTCCGGATCTCCGAGAGTCCCTGGACGGTCGCGCTGTCCAGTCGTGACCGGTTCGGAGGTACACGCGGGGGGCAGTTCTGCGGAGGCGTGGTCGTCGGACCGACCACGGTCGTGACCGCGGCGCACTGCCTGGGAGACGACGTGCTGGGGGCGCCACCGCGCCAGGCGCGCGATCTGAAGGTCATCGCGGGGCGCGGGAACCTGATGTCCGACGACGGCAAGGAGATCGCCGTACGCGACATCTGGGTCAACCCGCACTACGACAGTGATACGAACGCCGGGGACTTCGGCGTGCTGACGCTGGCCGAGCCGCTGCCGGCCGCCTCCGTGATCCGCATGGCGCCGCCCGGTGATCCGGCGTACGAGTCAGGGACGGCCGCCGTCGTCTATGGCTGGGGCGACCTGACGGGCGGCGGGGACTACTCCGACAGCCTGCGGGCCGCGGACGTTCACGTGCTCTCCGACGCCTCGTGCAAGCGGGCCTATCCCGGCAATGAGGCCGGGACCTACGACGCGGCGTCCATGGTGTGCGCCGGGGAGCCGGAGGGCGGGCGTGACGCCTGCCAGGGGGACAGTGGCGGGCCGCTGGTCGCCCAGGGGCGCCTCATCGGCCTGGTCTCCTGGGGGAGCGGCTGTGGGCGCGCCGGGAGCCCGGGTGTCTACACGCGGGTCTCGGAGGTGGTCCAGGCGCTCGACGCGGGTCGCTGAGAGCCCTTGACGATGCGGTACGAGTGCGGGCGGCCACTCCCTGTGTCCAGGGGGTGACCGCCCACCGACCGGCCTGTCGCCGGCACCCGCTCGTCGTTGATGCGAAGGGTCAGTGTTCTTCGTCGTTGACGCTTTCGGGAACGGACGTCAGCCGCTCCGTCTCGTCCTGTATCTCAGCGGCGATCTTCTTGAGTTCCGGCTCGAACTTGCGACCGTGGTGGGCGCAGAAGAGCAGTTCTCCGCCGCTCAGGAGGACGACGCGCAGATATGCCTGGGCGCCGCAACGGTCGCAGCGGTCAGCGGCCGTCAGCGGGCTCGCGGGGGTCAGAACAGTAGTCACGTCGCCTCTTCTCTAGCTCGACGAGCTGTCGTACCAGGGTCAACATCCAACCAGGCCGAAAACGTTCCCGCTCGCGGCTTTTCCTCGAAATTTTCTTTCGAGCCGGCTGTCTGTTGCCGGTTGGCGGCGAATGAGCCGTATTGCGTGTCTTCGTGTCTGTACGGGTTCGCGCTGTCTGTCAGGTGGTCGGTCCTCCCGGCTGGATTGCCGGTTGTTCATGAGGACGTGCCCGGAGCCTAAATGGTTCATGCCTGGAAGGGAACGTGATATGTACTTCACTCCATCGAGGGATCGAACACCCATGCGACCCTGGACTAGTGTGAGTTCATGCGAGGGTGGTGCTACAACGGCTCTACCAGGCCTCGGTACCCTCTGAGCGGCGACCGAAGCCGGGCCCTTACCCAAAAGGGTCTCCCATGAAATTCAGCGAGGAGCGAACCGCGTGACCGCCGAGACGTCCGTGCCGTCCACAGCGCTGCTGACCGGAGCAGACCGGGACGGTTCCAACTACACCGCGCGGCACCTGCTCGTCCTTGAGGGGCTCGAGGCAGTGCGGAAGCGCCCGGGCATGTACATCGGGTCGACCGACAGTCGTGGCCTGATGCACTGCCTCTGGGAGATCATCGACAACTCCGTGGACGAGGCCCTCGGGGGCTACTGCGACCACATCGACGTCATCCTGCACGACGACGCCTCCGTCGAGGTGCGGGACAACGGCCGCGGCATCCCCGTCGACGTGGAGCCCAAGACCGGGCTCTCCGGTGTCGAGGTCGTCATGACCAAGCTGCACGCCGGCGGCAAGTTCGGCGGCGGCTCGTACGCCGCCTCGGGCGGTCTGCACGGCGTGGGCGCCTCTGTGGTGAACGCGCTCTCCGCCCGGCTGGACGTCGAGGTGGACCGCAACGGCCAGACCCACGCGGTGAGCTTCCGCCGTGGCACCCCGGGAGCGTTCAAGGCCGACGGCTCCGACGCCGCCTTCGACGCGACGGGCGGGCTGCGCAAGCTCAAGCGGATCCCGAAGACCCGCACCGGCACCCGTGTGCGCTACTGGGCCGACCGCCAGATCTTCCTCAAGGACGCCAAGCTCTCGCTGGAGCACCTCCACCAGCGCGCCCGTCAGACCGCCTTCCTGGTGCCTGGCCTGACCATCGTCGTCCGTGACGAATACGGGCTCGGCGACGGTGGCAGCAAGGGCGAGGAGTCGTTCCGCTTCGACGGCGGGATCAGCGAGTTCTGCGAGTACCTGGCCTCCGACAAGCCGGTCAACGACGTCCTCCGCTTCTTCGGACAGGGGACCTTCAAGGAGACCGTCCCGGTCCTCGACGAGCACGGACAGATGACGCCGACCGAGGTCACCCGTGAGCTGGGTGTCGATGTCGCGATGCGCTGGGGCACCGGTTACGACACGAACCTGAAGTCGTTCGTGAACATCATCGCCACGCCCAAGGGCGGCACCCATGTCGCGGGCTTCGAGCAGGCCGTCGCCAAGACGATGAACGAGGTCCTCCGGGCCAAGAAGATGCTCCGGGTCGCCGAGGACGACATCGTCAAGGACGACGCGCTGGAGGGCCTCACGGCCGTCGTCACCGTGCGTCTCGCCGAGCCGCAGTTCGAGGGGCAGACCAAGGAGGTCCTTGGCACCTCGGCTGCCCGCCGCATCGTGACGAACGTGGTGACCAAGGAGCTCAAGGCGTTCCTGACCTCCCCGAAGCGGGACACGGCCGCGCAGGCGCGGGTCGTGATGGAGAAGGCCGTCGCCGCCGCCCGTACGCGGATCGCCGCCCGTCAGCACAAGGACGCGCAGCGCCGGAAGACGGCTCTGGAATCCTCCTCGCTGCCCGCCAAGCTCGCCGACTGCCGCAGCGACGACGTGGAGCGCAGCGAGCTGTTCATCGTCGAGGGCGACTCCGCGCTGGGTACGGCGAAGCTGGCCCGGAACTCCGAGTTCCAGGCGCTGCTGCCGATCCGGGGCAAGATCCTCAACGTTCAGAAGGCGTCCGTGACGGACATGCTGAAGAACGCCGAGTGCGGTGCGATCATCCAGGTCATAGGGGCGGGGTCCGGGCGGACCTTCGACATCGACGCGGCGCGCTACGGGAAGATCATTCTCCTCGTCGACGCCGATGTCGACGGCGCGCACATCCGGATTCTGCTGCTGACGCTGTTCCAGCGGTACATGCGGCCCATGGTCGAGGCGGGCCGGGTGTTCGCGGCGGTCCCGCCGCTGCACCGGATCGAGCTCAGCCAGCCCAAGAAGGGGCAGGACAAGTACGTCTACACGTACTCGGACCGTGAGCTGCGGGAGACGGTGCTGGAGCTGCAGCGCAAGGGTGTGCGCTACAAGGACTCGATCCAGCGGTACAAGGGTCTCGGCGAGATGGACGCCGATCAGCTGGCCGAGACGACGATGGATCCGAGGTTCCGGACGCTGCGCCGGATCAACATCTCCGACCTGGAAGCGTCCGAGCAGGTGTTCGATCTGCTGATGGGTAACGACGTGGCTCCCCGCAAGGAGTTCATCTCGAGCTCGGCCGCGACGCTGGACCGGTCGCGGATCGACGCGTAGGAGCCCTCCCGGGCGTCTTCGGGTGCCTGGAACTGTCTGGTGCGGGGCGGAGTGAGAACTCCGCCCCTCCGGCGTTCGAGGAGCGGGCTCCGGCGCGGACCCCCCGGGTGGGCCGGGTCGGCGCGGAGGGGCGAAGGAAGCCTGAGCCCGGGCCGCCGGTCGCGGCCCGGCGCGGCGCGCGGCGAGGCTCCACCCGCGGGTGGAGGAGCGCGGCACGGGGGATCCACCCACGATCCACCCGGGCTCCGATCTGCCGGGGACGCGATTTCCGTAGCGTCGACGGTGTCGGCAGCGCTCGCTGCGGACAACCGCTTCTCGCTCACGGAGGCCGTGCATGTCCGGGCTCGTCAATGCTGTGGTGATCGTCGCCGTCGCGGTTGTGGTGATCGCGCGCCAGTTCCGTGCGCGCCGGATCAGTTCGGACAGGCGCTGGTGGATCGTGCCCGCCGTGCTGGCCTTCATGGCACTGCGCGACCCCGGATTGATCGACCCGCACCACCAGGTCGAGGCGTCCCTCCTCCTGGGTACGGAGTTGGTGACAGCACTGGCCGTCGGAGCCGGATGGGCGTGGACGACCCGGATATGGACGGAGCCGGACGGCGCCGTGTGGAGCAGGAGCACCAAGGCCGGCGGGGCCGTCTGGATCGTCGGCATCTGCCTGCGCCTTGGGCTGTTCGGTATCGGTGCCGTGCTCGGTGTGCACCAGGGCTCCTCGGCCCTGACGCTCGGCCTGGCGGCCACCCTGCTGGTCCGTTCCGGGCTGGTGGCCTGGCGGGTGCAGTCCTCGCGGCCGTCGGTGATCGGACAGAGCCCGGCGTACGGTGACGGCGTGGGTCGGGCCCTGCGGAAGGAGCGTCTGTGACGGACAACGCGTGGCTGCGCTGGCCCTCCCGTGAGGCACTCTCCCGCGTGGGCGTCCACAGGGCCCGCCGAGCGCTCGCCCGGGTCACGCGGGTCCTCGTCCTCGCCATGCTCATCGCCACGACGTTCACGAACACGGAGCTGAACGGCTGGGCCCTCGCCGGAGCGATCACGGGAATCGTCGTGTGCGGGGTCCTCGCCTGGGGGTTTTGGCGGACCACGCTGGAGCATCGCCTCCTGCCGTCCCTGGGGCTGCTCGTTCTGCTGCTGGCGCTCGCGGCCGTGGGGCAGGACGTGGGCTTCCGGGTTGCGGCGGTCGTCCTCTGGTGCGGATGTGCCGTCAGCGCCATCGAACGGCTGCCCCTCGCGGCGGCACTGCCGTTCGCCGCGGTGGCACTGGGCGCGTACGCGGCGGTCAACAACGACGACTGGCTGACCACCGTGGCCACCACCGTGGGACTCGCCCTCGCGGGGTATGTGCTGCGCCTCGACGCGGAGGCACGGGGGAGTGCGCAGCGGCTGCTGGCCCAGGAGCGCGCGGCACGTGCGGCGGAGGCGCAGTCGGCCGCGCTCGGGGAGCGTGCCCGGATAGCGCGGGAGATCCATGATGTCCTGGCCCACAGCCTCTCGGCGCAACTCGTGCATCTGGAGGCGGCGCGGCTGCTCATCGAGCGGGGGGCGGACCGGGAGACGATCCTCGAACGGGTCGTGGCGGCACGGGGAATGGCGCGCGAGGGACTCGCGGAGACCCGCCAGGCACTCTCCGCGCTCCGGGGCGAGATGTCTCCGCTGGAGGACTTCCTCGGCGAACTCGTCACGACCGCCGACGGAGCCGAAGTCATGGTGACGGGCGAGCGCCAGCCACTGCCGGCGGAGGCCTCCCAGGCGGTGCGCAGAGTCGCGCAGGAGGCGCTGACGAACGTACGCAAACACGCTCCGGGTGCCAGAGTCCACATCCGGCTCGACTACGGCGAGCACGAAGTGACTTTGGACGTACGGGATTCGGGTGGAAAACCGGGCGAGCTCAGCGCTTCGGGAGCCGGGTACGGTCTGCTGGGCATGCGGGAGCGCGCCGAGTTGCTGGGCGGCTCGCTGGATGCCGGACCGGGCGAGGAGGGGTTCGTGGTGACGCTGAAGGTGCCTGTATGACCGAGAGGGCGGAGGGCAGGAAGCCGGCGCGCGTCGTGGTCGCGGACGATCAGACGGTCGTCCGCGAAGGCATCGTGATGCTTCTGGGACTGCTGCCGGGGATCGAGGTCGTCGGCGCGGCCGGTGACGGGGCTGAGGCGGTGCGGCTGGTGGCCGAACTCGCCCCGGACGTCGTGCTGATGGATCTGCGCATGCCCCGCTGCGACGGGGTCGAGGCCACCCGCCGCATCCGTGCCGAGTATCCCGGGACGCAGGTCGTCGTGCTCACGACGTACGCGGACGACGAGTCGTTGTTTCCCGCACTCCGCGCCGGAGCCCGCGGCTATCTGACGAAGGACGCGGGAGGCGACGAGATCGTGCGGGCCGTGGAAAGCGTGCTCTCCGGGGACGCGGGGCTCTCGCCGAGCATCCAGCGGCGACTGCTGGAGCGGCTGTCGGATCCGGAACCGAGGCCCGGCCCGCCTCCGGAAGCGCCGGACGGGCTCACCTCGCGCGAGACGGAGGTACTCCTGCTGATCGCCGAGGGCCTCAGCAATCACGAGATCGCCCGCAAGCTGCATGTGTCCACGGCCACGGTGAAGACCCACATCAACAATCTCTTCGCCAAGACCGGTCTCAAGGACCGTGCTCAAGCTGTCCGTTATGCCTATGGGAAAGGTCTCGTACGGCCGCCGGCGGGATGAAGTCACCTGATGGGGTGAAGAGCTCGGAGAGAGGAGCCCGGGAGCGTCCCGATCTGCACATCCTTGGGTACGCGGCCGAAACGGGTCGCGGACAAGGAGAGTTCGGTGGACAAGCACGACGGCGGCGGCACAGGGGAGGTCCGGTTCGACGACCCCTGGTACGACGCGCTCGCTTCCGGCTGGGGTGAGTTGGACGGTACGGGTGCGCTCGCTCCCGCCGTTCCGGCCGCCCGCGCGGGGCACGACGGACGAACGGGCGGGGCAGCCCACGTCTATCTGGAGGTGCAGCGCAGTGCCGCCTTCCAGGAAGTGCGCGGCCGGTACCGCAGGTTCGTGATTCCGGCCATTGCCCTCTTCTTCCCCTGGTACGTGGGCTATGTCGTGACAGCGACGACGGCGCCGGGGTTCATGGCGCGGCCCGTCGTCGGAGTGGTGAACGTGGCACTGCTCGCGGGACTCGGGCAGTTCCTCACGACGTTCGTGCTCGCCTGGGCGTACGCACGGCACGCGCGGCTCCACAGGGACCGTGCCGCGCTCGAACTGCGCTGGGACACACAAGAGATGACACGGAACGCCCGGGGTGGTCAGCGGTGAGCGGCCACCATCAGACGCTGGCACTCCTGCTGTTCAGCGCGTTCGTCGCCGTGACGCTGGGGATCACGACGTGGGTGAGCCGCAACCGGCACGGTTCGGCCGAGGAGTTCTACGCGGGCGGGCGGTTGTTCTCGCCGATGGAGAATGGATTTGCCCTCTCGGGTGACTATATGTCGGCCGCTTCCTTCCTCGGCATCACCGGACTCATCTCCCTCTACGGCTACGACGGGCTGCTCTACGCCGTGGGGTTCCTGGTGGCCTGGCTGATCGTTCTGTTCCTCGTCGCCGAACTGGTGCGCAACTGCGGGCGGTTCACACTCGCCGACGTCGTCGCGGCGCGGATGGACGAGAGGCCGGTACGGATCGCGGCCGGAACGTCCTCGGTCGTGGTGTCCGTTCTGTATCTGGTGGCGCAGATGGTGGGTGCGGGCAGCCTCGTCTCCCTGCTGCTGGGAGGTACGAGCGACGCGGCGCGCAACTGGACGGTGATCGGTGTCGGCGCCCTCATGGTGATCTATGTGTCGATGGGAGGGATGCGGGCGACCACCTGGATCCAGATCGTCAAGGCGGTCCTGCTGATCGGCGGTGCCGTCGTGCTCACCGTGCTGGTCCTGATGCGGTTCCACGGGGACATCAACGACCTGCTGCGTACGGCCGCGCGGCGCAGCGGGCACGGCCAGGCCTTTCTCGCGCCCGGATTGAAGTACGGCGGGGACTGGACGGCGCGCTTCGACTTCATGAGCCTCGGGCTGGCGCTGGTGCTCGGCACCGCCGGGCTGCCGCACATCCTGTCGCGCTTCTACACCGTGCCGACCGCGCGAGCCGCACGGCGCTCGGTGCTGTGGTCGATCGGACTCATCGGCGGCTTCTACCTGATGACGATCGTGCTGGGGTTCGGCGCGGCCGCCGTCGTCGGTCCGGCGGCGGTACGCGGATCGAACGCCGCGGGGAACACGGCGGTTCCGTTGCTGGCCCTCGATCTGGGCGGCGGAGCCGACTCCACGGGGGGAACGGTTCTGTTCGCGGTCGTCGCCGCCATCGCCTTCGCCACCATTCTCGCGGTCGTCGCCGGCGTCACCCTCGCGTCCTCGGCCTCCGTGGCCCACGACCTGTACGCCTCGCTGCGTCGCCGCCGCGCGAAGCCGCACGGCGAGGTGGCGGTGGCGCGCGCCGCGTCGGTCGGCATCGGGCTGGTCGCCATCGCTCTGAGCCTCCTGGCCCGCGATCTGAACGTGGCCTTCCTGGTGGGTCTCGCCTTCGCGGTCGCCGCGTCCGCGAACCTGCCGGTGCTGCTGTACTCCCTGTTCTGGCGGTCCTTCACGACACGCGGTGCCGTGTGGGCCGTATACGGCGGTCTGGTGCCCGCGCTGCTGCTCGTGCTGCTCTCGCCGGTGGTGTCGGGCAGCCCCGAATCGCTGTTCCCCGGAGTGGACTTCCAGTACTTCCCGCTCCAGAACCCGGGTCTTGTGTCGATCCCTCTGGGTTTTGTCGCCGGCTGGCTCGGCACCGTCACCTCGGCGGAGCCGCCGGACGAGGCCAAGCACGCCGAGATCGAGGTCCGCGCGCTCACGGGCGCCGGAGCGGTCTGAGGGCGCCCGGGGCGGCGTACGCGACCACCCAGGGCCGCAGGGGGGCGCTCAAGGCGCGACCCACGCGTAGCGGTGTTCCGGGCGTCCTGTGTCGCCGTATTTGAGGGAGAGGCACAACCTTCCCGCTTGTTCCAGGTGGCGCAGATAGCGCTGGGCGGTGGACCGGCTGAGGCCGGTCTCGGCGGCCACCTCATGGGCGGACAACGGCCGGGCGGCGCGGTGCAGCACGTCGCAGATCAGGTCCGTCGTCGGCTCCGAGTGACCGCTGGGCAGCCCGGGGGAGGACGGTGCGGGCGTGGTGCGCAGGGCACCGAAGATCCGGTCGACCTGCTCCTGGCCCGCCACACCGCGTCCGCCCACCCGGTCGACGGTGCGGCGCAGGGCCGCGTAGGAGTCCAGTCGGGTACGCAGGGCGGTGAAGGTGAACGGCTTGACCAGGTAGTGCAGCGCGCCAAGGCGCATCGCCGCCTGCACGGTGACCACGTCGCTGGCCGCGGTGATCATGATGACGTCGGTGCCGTGACCGCTTTCCCGCATCCGGTGGACCAGTTCGAGGCCCGTCCGGTCCGGCAGGTACTGGTCGAGCAGCACCAGATCGATGGGCGCGCGCTCGACGGCGGCCAGGGCCTGGGCGGCACTGTGCGCGCGGGCGGCCACCCGGAATCCGGGAACCTTCCCCACGTACTTCGCGTTGATCTCGGCAACGCGGAAATCGTCGTCCACGACCAGGACGTCAATCATCGGGCCTCTTTCTCTCAAGGCCTGGGCGAATGTTGCGCCCGTGTTTCGGCTCCGCTGTTGTAGCGCGAGCAAAACGAGCACAACAGCCCCTTGCGAGCAGAAGAATGCCTTGCGCCCAGAAGACTGACGCTGTGGCCCGCACCACATCTACGGTCCCGGGCCATGAGCACAGACACCAGTCCCGCCATCGAGCTGCGGGGCGCGAGCAAGATCTTCAAGACCCCGTCAGGGGGTGCGCACACGGCGGTGAGGGATCTTGATCTGACCATCGGCCGGGGCGAGTTCGTGGCCGTAGTCGGACCCACCGGCTGTGGGAAGTCCACCACGCTGACCCTGGTCAGCGGTCTTGAGGAGCCCACCGAGGGCGAGGTACTGGTCGCCGGAGAGCCCGTCACCGGCGTGGGCGGAAAAGTCGGCTTCGTCTTCCAGCAGGACGCCACCTTCCCCTGGCGCACGGTCCTTTCCAATGTGATGGCCGGACCCCGCTTCCGCGGTGTGCCCAAGGCGGAGGCCAAGCGACAGGCCCGGGAATGGCTCGCCCGGGTCGGACTGGCGGCTTTCGAGGACCGCTATCCGCACCAGCTCTCCGGCGGTCAGCGCAAGCGCGTCGCCCTCGCCGCGACCTTCGTCAACGACCCCGAGATCCTGCTGATGGACGAGCCCTTCTCGGCGCTCGACGTGCAGACCAGGGCCCTGATGTCCGACGAACTGCTCGAACTGTGGGAGGGCACGGGCGCCTCTGTCGTCTTCGTCACCCACGACCTGGAGGAGTCCATCGCGCTCGCCGACAAGGTCGTCGTGATGACAGCGGGCCCCGCCACCGTGAAGCAGGTCTTCGACATCGACCTGCCGCGGCCGCGCAAGGTCGAAGCGGTACGCCTGGAGCCGCGGTTCATCGAGATCTACCGCGAGATCTGGGAGTCGCTCGGCGAAGAGGTCCGCATCACCCGTGAGAGGGGTGCCGCTCATGTCGCCTGAGGTTCTCAGCACCCCGGTCGTCGACACGGCCAAGATCCCGGGCCGCGCGCACTCCCGAGCCCGTGCCGCCCGCAGGCGCAAGATCGTGGTGGGCGCCGCCCGAGCACTGCTCCTGGTCGTCGTGCTCGGCCTGTGGGAGGTGCTGTCCCGGGCCGAGGTCATCGACCCGTTCAACTTCTCGATGCCCTCGAAGATCTGGGAACAGATCTGGACCTGGGTGACTCACGGGACCGCGCTCGGCCCGCTCGGCGAGCAGATCTGGTACACGCTTCACGAGGCGCTGCTCGGCTGGGTCATCGGTGTGGTCGCCGGGGTGGTCTTCGGTATCGCGCTCGGGCGGATCGCCTTGCTTGCCGACATTCTTGGTCCATACATCAAGGTGCTCAACTCGATACCGAGGATTGTCCTTGCCCCGATCTTCGTGATCTGGTTCGGGCTCGGACCGGCTTCCAAGGTCGCCTCGGCCGTGGTGCTCGTCTTCTTCCCGGTGTTCTTCAACGCCTTCCAGGGAGCCCGTGAGGTCGACCGGAACCTGGTGGCCAACGCCCGGATCCTCGGCGCGAGCGACCGCCGGGTGACGCTTCAGGTCGTCATTCCGTCCGCCACCTCGTGGATCTTCACCAGCCTCCATGTCAGCTTCGGGTTCGCGCTCATCGGCGCGATCGTCGGGGAGTACATCGGCGCCACGAAGGGCATCGGCCTGCTCGTCGCGCAGTCGCAGGGCACCTTCAACGCGGCCGGCGTGTACGCGGCGATGGTCATCCTCGCCGTAGTCGCCCTCCTCGCCGAGGGGCTGCTGACCTTCGGCGAACGGCGCATCTTCCGCTGGAAGTCGTCGGAATCCGACCGCTGACCCCGCCGTACGTCACGCAGTCCGCGCTCGTAGGCCCGGTCCCGTAGGCCCGGTCCCGTTCCCGCGCGCTCACGACCCCGCCGTACGCACGCACTCGCTTCTCCTCCACTCACAAGGACGTGAACCACCATGCGCAAGACCGCCAGATACTCCGCGCTGGCAGCCGCCGGTCTGCTTGCTCTCACCTCGCTCACCGCCTGCGCCAATGACGCGGCGAGCACGACGGCCGACTCCGGCAGCGGTGGGGGTGGCGGCAAGGGGGAGCACGTCAAGATCATGGTCGGCGGTCTGGACAAGGTCATCTACCTGCCGGCGATGCTGACGCAGCGGCTCGGCTACTTCCAGGACGAGGGTCTCGATGTCCAGCTCCTCAGTGAGCCGGCCGGTGTCCAGGCCGAGACCGCCCTCGTCTCGGGGCAGGTGCAGGGGGCCGTCGGCTTCTACGACCACACGCTCGACCTGCAGACCAAGGGCAAGTCCGTCGAGTCCGTCGTGCAGTTCTCGCACGCTCCGGGCGAGGTCGAGATCGTCTCCGACAAGCGCGAGGGCGACATCGCCTCCCCCAAGGACTTCAAGGGCAGGAAGCTCGGCATCACAGGGCTCGGTTCCTCGACCGACTTCCTCACGAAGTACCTCGCGGTCAAGAACGGCGTGAAGGTCAGCGAGTTCACCCCGGTCGCCGTCGGCGCCGGACCGACGTTCGTCTCCGCTCTCCAGCAGGGCGCCATCGACGGCGGAATGACGACGGACCCGACCGTCGCCACCGTCATCGAGAAGAAGCTCGGCAAGGTCCTCATCGACATGCGGACCCCCGAGGGCTCGCAGAAGGCGCTCGGTGGGCCGTACCCGTCGTCCAGTCTCTACATGCAGACGGACTGGGTGAACGGTCACAAGGAGACGGTCCAGAAGCTGGCCAACGCCTTCGTGAAGACCCTTCGGTGGATGGCCGCGCACAGCGCCGCCGACATCGCAGCCAAGATGCCCGCCGACTACTCCCAGGGCGACAAGACGCTGTACGCCCGTGCGATCCAGAGCACGCTGCCGATGTTCACCGAGGACGGCGTGATGCCCCAGGACGGTCCCGAGACCGTCGAGAAGGTCCTCAAGGCGTTCAACACCAATATCAAGAACGCCCATGTGGACCTGGACAAGACGTACACCACGGAGTTCGTGAAGAAGGCGACCGGCTGACCGTGCCGACGGCCGCGCCCGGCCGGCCACTCACCGAGCCGTCCCACCGGTGAACCACCGCCCCGTCGCGCGTACGACTGTGCTCCCCGGCAGTCGTACGCGCGACGGGGCGGCCGCAGTTCCGCCCTCGTCGGCTCTGTCCTCAGGCGCGGGTCGCCCAGAAGTAGCGATGCCCGGGGCGGCCCGCATCACCGTATTTGAGCGTCAGACCGGCCCTTCCCGCGCGTTCCAGCAGCTTCAGATAGCGCTGTGCGGTCTGCCGGCTCAGTCCCGTCCTGGCCGCGACCTCCTGGGCAGACAGCGAGCCCTCCGCGTCCAGCAGGGCCTGCCGTACGAGCTCGGCCGTCGGAGGGGAGTGGCCCTTGGGCGGATCCGGCTCGGCTCTCGCGGAGAAGGCGCCGAAGATCCGGTCCACCTCGTGCTGTTCCGCCTCGCCGCCGCCGTCCAGGGTCCGCCGCAGCTCCGCGTACGCCTCCAGCCGGGAGCGCAGCCCTGCGAACGTGAACGGCTTGACCAGGTACTGGAGCGCGCCCTGCCGCATGGCCGCCTGGACGGTCGAGACGTCACGGGCCGCCGTCACCATGATCACATCGGTCCGGTGACCCCGGCGGCGCATCTCCTGGACGACCGCGAGGCCTGTCTCATCCGGCAGATGGTGGTCCATCAGGACCAGATCCGGGCGCGGCAGCGCCTCCATCCGGCGCAACGCCTCGGCTGCGCTGTGCGCCTCGCCGGCGACACGGAAGCCCGGGACCCTCTCCACGTAAGCGGCGTTCACATGGGCGACCCGTGTGTCGTCCTCCACGATGAGGACCTCGATCATCGCGACACCTTCCTGGCCGCCGCGCCGTCCCTCGTCCCGCCGCCGCTGGCCCCGCTGGCCCCGCTGGTCCCGGTCCCGCTGGTCCTGTGGGTCCCGCTCGTCTCCCCGGATTCCCGGGTCTCCCTGGTGTCTCCGGCAGCGGCGAGGGCGGTCGCCGGCACCTCGTCCGGCGTGAGCCCCGGGTCCGTCAGCGCCTCCGGCAGGACGACCGTGAACTCCGCGCCTCCGCCGTCCGCGTCGGTCACCTCGGCGCTGCCGCCCTGCCGCTCGGCGAGACGCCGCACCAGGGAGAGGCCGATTCCGCGCTTGCCGTGCGCCGGAGGCTTCTTGGTGCTCCAGCCGTCCGTGAAGATCAACTCTCGACGGTCCTGCGGGATGCCCGGTCCGGTGTCCCGTACCCGGAGTACGGCGGTGCGGCCCTCACGGCGCAGTTCGACCTCCACGCGCGCGTGGGGCGTGCCCGCGACGGCGTCCAGCGCGTTGTCGACGAGGTTCCCGACGACGGTGACGAGCCCGCGCGGGTCGATCAACCGGTCCGGCAACAGTGTCCGGTCCGAGAACCACAGCGCAACTCCACGCTCCGCCGCCACCGTCGCCTTGCCCACCAGCAGGGCGGCGAGCAACGGATCGTGGACCTTCTCCGTCACCTGCTCCGCGGTGACCCTGTGGTCGCCGACCACCTCTCCGATGAACTCCACGGCGTCGTCGTACATCTCCAGTTCGAGCAGGCCCAGGAGCGTGTGCAGCCGGTTGGCGTGCTCATGGTCCTGCGCGCGGAGCGCGTCGATCAGACCGTGTGTGGAGTCGAGCTCCCGGCCGAGCTGTTCCAGTTCGGTCCGGTCGCGCAGGGTGGCGACCGCGCCGCCGTCCTCGGTGGGCATCCGGTTGGCCACGAGGACGCGCTGGCCGCGAACGGTGAGCAGATCGGTGCCGGTGACGCGCCCCGCCAGGACGTCCGTCGTACGGCCGGGGCCCAGCGCGTCGTCCAGGGGCCGTCCGACGGCCTCGGCGCCCACCGCCAGCAGCCGCTGAGCCTCGTCGTTCAGAAGGCGTACGCGACCGTCGCGGTCCAGGGCGACCACGCCCTCCCGGATACCGTGCAGCATGGCCTCGCGCTCCGCCAGCAGTGCCGAGATATCGGAGAAGGCCAGGTCGCGGGTCTGCCGGTGGAGCCTGCGCGAGATCAGATAGGCGGCCAGCGCGCCGACCGCCATGGCACCTCCCGCGTACGCGAGCAGCCCCGGGATCGAATCGATCAGCCGTGCCCGCACACTGCCGTACCTGATCCCCACCGAGACCGCGCCGATGATCCTGTTGTCGGTGTCCCGCAGCGGCACCTTGCCCCGCGCGGAGCGGCCCAGCGTTCCGGTGTCGATCTCCATGACGTCACTGCCGGCCAGCGCCCGCCTGGGGTTCGTGGAGACCTTCTTGCCGATCTCGGCCGGGTCCCTGTGCGACCAGCGGATGCCGCGCATGTTCATCACGACCACGTACTCGGCACCGCTCGCCCTGCGTATTCGCTCGGCCTCGACCTGCACGGGTCCGGCCGGGGACGGGGCCGTCCTCTGGAGGTCCACGGCGAACTGCGGCTGGGCGGCCGTGGCCTGGGCGATCGCGAGGGCGCGCCGCATGGCCTGGTCGTCCAGCTGCGCGCTCAACGGCGCCAGGAACAGCCCAGTGGCGAGCACGGCGACGCCCGCCGCGATCGCGATCTGCATCAGCAGCACCTGCGAGAACACTCGCCGCGGCAGACCGAGGCGCAGTCGTCGTGCGGGGGGAGTGGGGCTCATGCCCATGACGGTACGGGGATGTACGCGCCCCTTCGAAGGGGGTGTGGCATGGATCTCTTGATCAATACGTGAGCCGGTGGTGGGGCGCGGGGGAGGGGAGGCGGGACCCGGCTTGTCAGCAGGCCACGGCGACGGCCGTCGCCTCCAGTTGCCGTACGGCCACCACGTCCATCCGGGCGGGTGAACCCAGTGCCGAGCCGCAGCTCTCCGGGCGGGGCGGCAGCGAGGCGCCCTGCGCGACGATGACCCGCCACATGCGACCGTCCGCGTGGGCGACGGTCACCTCCCAGCGCGGCGCGGCGCCCTCCGTGCGGACCACGGTCAGGACATCGGCGGCGTGCTCTCCCGACGACGTCCGTACGGCCAGCTCGGCCGCCTGGCCGGGGCGCTCCCAGGCGGAGTTCCCCCGGCAGCCCTCCGTGACGACGCGGCCTTCCCGGACGCCCTGCAGGACCTCCTTGACGGCGTGCGCCTGGGCGCGGCCGTACGCGTACCCGTAAGGCAGGACCAGCACGGTGGGCGAGAAGCGATGACCGCCCAGATGGGTGACCTCCCAGGCGCCGTTGACCCCGGACGCGGCCAGTTCCGCCGCCAGGGGCCGTCCGAGCAGTGCGCAGCAGCGGTCGCGCTTGCCGTTGGTGCAGACGAGGGCGAGCGGATCGCCCGTGTGGGGCCGCCCCTGAAGAACCCCGTCGAAGGAGCATGGATCACCCGCGCCGAGGGCGTGGAAGTCGAGGTCGAGCACCTGTCCGGGATCACGCGTCATGGCGCCGTGCAGCCATACGTTTCCCGGGGTCGTGTGGGCTGCGTACACATGCCGTTCGGCGGCCGTGCCGCAGTCGGCATGGCGTCCGGGGCGGCGGATGAGCGCGATCCGTACCCCTGTGCCCCGCGCGGCCGCTTCGAGGGCACGACCGAGCGTGGGGTCCAGGTGGCTCGAAGTGAGCGCCTTGGCACCCCAGGGGCCGGGCTGCTCGATGAGCAGCCATGTTCTCGCGGTGGCCGCGGTCCCGGAGAGTGGCTCGTCGAGGTGCCGCGACGCGGTCGTGCACGTACTCACAGAGGTGAGCCTAACCTGACTTCACCCAGGGCGACTTCCGGTCGCAGGTACGGGGGCGCGTCGGGGGTGGTCCAGGCGCGGGGCCGGGCGTGCGGAGATATGTGGGGGAGGACGTGGCGGGAGGGCGCCTGGGGGCGCTCCTCCCGCGCCCGGGGTGCGGCCGTCTAGCGCGGGAGCGGCTGCGGCGGCCGCTCGCCGACGTAGTGCCCGCTCGGCCGCATCCGCAGGGGACGCTCCGCGTACTCCTCCAGGGTGTGGGCGATCCAGCCCGCCGTCCGGGCGACAGCGAAGATCGTCTCCCCCGCGGAGGCCGGCATGCCGGAGGAGACGGTGAAGACGGCCAGGGCGAGGTCGACATTGGCGTGCAGGGGAGTGTGGCGGGCCGTGGTGGTCACCACATCCTGGGCCGCCGCCAGCGCGGGCGCGGCACCGGGCACCTCTTCCAGGAGGGCGAACAGGGCACGCGCGCGGGGATCCTCGCCGGGGTAGAGCCGATGACCGAGTCCGGGGACACGGCGCCCGGCGCGCAGTTCGTCGGCGACCACGGGAACGGCGGTGCCCTGGTCCAGAACGTCGAGCAGCAGTCGGTGCGCGAGACCGCTGGCCGCCCCGTGAAGGGGCCCTTCGAGGACGCCGAGGCCCGCCGACACGGCCGCGTACGGGTGGGCGCGGGCCGACGCGGCCACCCGTACCGCGAGCGTCGAGGCGGCGAGGTCGTGGTCGACGAGCAGCCCGAGCGCCGTGTCCAGTACGCGCAGTGACGCGTCATCGGGGGTGCGCCCGGTGAGCCGTGCCCACAGTCGATGCGCCAGCGGGCCCTCGTCGCGGTGGTCGTGCCGCACCGGGGGGAGCGCGGCGACGAGCGTGGGGATGAGAGTGCGCCCGGTGCCGAGCACGGCGCTCTCGGAGAGGTCGAAGCGCAGTGGGTCGGCCGCCGCGGCGGCGATCGCGGCGACCCTCAGACGGTCGGTCGGGCCGCCGTGTTCGGGCAGTGCGTCGACGCTGCGCCGGGCGACGGCCGCGGATGCTTCCGGGGCCGTGAACACGACCCCGGGGCGCAGTACGCCCGTCCACAGCCATTCGGCGATCTCTTCGTAGGAGTACCGCGCGGCCAGTTCCGTCGCGTCGACGCCCCGGTAGTAGTAGCGGTCCCTGTCGATCAGGGTGATGCGGGTGCGGACGGAGAGCTCGTCGCCGCCGCTCGAACTGCCGCCACTTTCCCGCCTGTTGCGCCGAGCGAGCGCCTCCACCTCCTTGGTGTCGAACGTGCTCCCGCGCCCTCCCGGCTCCCGCCTGCTGCTGAGCTGACCGCGGCTCACATACGCGTACACGGTCTCCGGCTTCACGCCGAGCAGTTCGGCGGTCTCTTTGGTGCTGAGCCGTCGGCCTTCGTGTGCCGGCGTTGCCGCTTCTCGATCCCTCATGAGCGCCACCGTATCCGTGGATCGTTATGTTGATTAAATCAACATTGACAGCTCTAGAGTCAATCATGGACAGTCGAATCAAGTCCAGGGAGGAAACATGCCGATCAACCGAACCGCGTCCACCTCTGTCGACGTGCCGCGAGGACTCGCGGGCGTCGTCGTCACCGACACCGAACTGGGTGACGTCAGAGGCCTGGAGGGCTTTTATCACTACCGCCAGTACTCGGCCGTCGACCTCGCGCGGTCCCGCGGCTTCGAGGACGTATGGCATCTGCTGGCCCATGGCGAGCTGCCCGACGGGACTCGCCGGGCCGCCTTCGCCGCGAGGACGGCGAGGCTGCGCCGGCTGCCGGACGACGTGCGCGCCGCGCTGCCCGCCATCGCGGCGGCGACCGGACCGGCGGGACCGCTCGCCGGGTTGCGCACCGCGTTGTCGCTGTTGGGGGCCTCGCTGGGGTTCCGCCCGGTGTACGACATCGACGCCGGGCGGCGCCGCGACGACGGCCTCGTGGCGTCGGCGGCCGTACCCACACTGCTCACGGCCCTGTACCGGCTCGGGCAGGGGCTGGAGCCGGTGGAACCGCGCGAGGACCTGGGGTACGCCGCCAACTACCTGTACATGTTGACGGGATCGGAGCCGGAAGCGGTCCGTGCTCGTGCGGTTGAGCAATACCTCATCTCAACCATTGATCACGGATTCAATGCGTCAACGTTCACCGCCCGGGTGATCGCGTCCACCGGCGCGGATGTGGCGGCCTGCCTGGTGGGTGCGGTCGGTGCCCTCTCCGGACCTCTCCACGGTGGTGCTCCCAGTCGGGCCCTGGACACGCTCGACGCGATCGGAACCCCCGACCGTATCGACTCCTGGATCCGCGAACGTGTCCTCGCAGGTGATCGCATCATGGGCTTCGGACACCCCGTCTACCGCACGGAGGACCCGCGTTCGCGGATGCTCCGCGGGATAGCCCAGGGCTTCGGCGGGCCGCTCGTCGAGTTCGCCGTCGAAGTGGAGCGGCAGGTGGAGGCGATCCTGGCAGAGCTCAAGCCGGGCCGTGAGCTGCACACCAACGTGGAGTTCTACGCCGGTGTGGTCATGGAACTCTGCGGGTTGCCCCGCGCGATGTTCACGCCCACGTTCGCCGCCGCCCGGGTGGTCGGCTGGAGCGCCAACATCCTGGAGCAGTCGGAGGATTCGAAGATCATCCGCCCGGCGGCCCGATACGTGGGACCGGTTCCGCCGGTGCCGGTTCCTGCCCTCGGCTGACCGCACCTCACCGCATCTCACCGCGCCATACCGGCCTGCATCGGCCCGCACCGGACCGCCCGGCATCGCGCAGGACCTGAACGGGCAGGGCTTGAACGGGCCGGACCGCACCGCGCGGGTCCGGGGCGGAGCGAAAACGGGCCCGGCACCAGATCGGTGCCGAGCCCGGGGGTGTCAGTAGCTCCGGAACCGCTGCCGCTACGCGCGAGGAAAATCGCCTGGACGAGAGTCTCGGGCACATGTGTGCGGTGACCCGGCGGACCTGGTGTGGGTCGTCTCGCGACCGCCCACCGGACGGGACGGTGCGCAAAACTGGGCTACCAAGGGCAAAGCGAACGCATAGTGATCGGAGGGTGTGCCGATACTCGCGTGAGAACGCGACGTTCGGGGCGGGCCTATGCGTCGGGAATGTCCATCTTCGCGTGAATGAGGGTTTCGCGGGTCACTACGACGATTCTCTCGTAATCTGCCCGGGATGCGTCCGGGGGAAGCTCGGCGTCGAGCTTCTCGGTGACGTCTGTTCCGATCACAGCGAACGTTCCGTCGGACAGTTCGAAGATGTCCGGGCAATTCGCACCAGAGGTGCTTCCTCGCAAGGTTGGAGGAGTGCCGATCCGACGGATGATGTGGCTCACTGTTCTTGCTTCCCTTTGATCTCGAGGTGGGATTGCCTGCGCGCTGTTGCTGCGCGGCGCGATGCGGCCCTGTGGGGCTGCAACCTCGGACCCGCGGCTGGAACGACGTTCGGTGGGGATCGACCCAATACGTGATTGCGCAGCAGTCAACCCTGTTGGCATCTGGGGAAACGCGCCGATTTACTCGTTCGTTATCGCCCGACCGTGTGATTCGCTCGACAGGGTGGCGCAAGTGAACGGGTTTGCGCCGGAGTGTGGCGGACGGAAAGCGCTACTCGCTCGGCGGCTCGCCCACCACCCACCACTCGTCCGCGTCTGTCTCCTCCAGTTGGGAGAGGAGCTCTTCGACCATAAGTCCGATTTGGGCTTCGTCCGATGTGCTGATGAGAGTCGCGCGATAAGGGCGCGTTGCGTACCAGTACTCGCGGAAGATCGGGTTCTGGAGCCAGCCGCGGGCAAATCCGAAGAACTCCTCGCGGGTCATGTTGCCCATGCGGTAGTAGCAGAGCGCGTTGGTGTACAAGGCGTTGGTGAAGAGGAACTGGCGCTGTCTCCTCGGAGGGACTGTCCCCTCGTACGTGTCCAGTACCTCGGCCAGCTCGGGATCGTCCATGGCCTTGCTCAACAGCTCCCAGTGGAGCCGCTGTTGATGGGCGAGGTTGGCCTGCCGCTGGGTCTGGGCGGCTTGTTCGAGCAGTTCGATCCGGGCGTGCAGCGCGTCGAGCGTGGTTCTCTGCGCGACGAGGGTGACGGCGGCGCCGGTCAGCAGGCCGACGGCCGCCGCGGCGGCGGAGCCCAACCCACGCACTTTGTCTTTCCGTGTGGCCATGTCAACCCCCGAGTCAGGCGACCGTCCGCCGGTCGTCGGTGGTGGGGCGACAGGGAGCGGACCGGCGAGCGGTGGGCGGCGCGCTTGCCGCCCCCCAGTGTTGCCGAGCGGCTCTGATCGGCAGGGAGGCGGAGAGGAGGCGCACGGAGGGATGTGCGGGTCGCGTCCACCGGCGCCATGTCCAACGTGTGCCCCGCGAGCGCCGCTAACAATCGTTCACTTCGGGGCGTTTCCTCCCGCTCGTATGCTTGGTCGGCATTCATTCCCCGCGTGAGCGCCGGTCCAGTGAGCCGGTGCGCGCACAGGTTCAGAGAGGGCGCATGGTGAGCCAGTCGAGTCCCCCGCAGATCCCGGTCATCGTTCTCGCCGGCTTCCTGGGTTCCGGCAAGACGACGCTGCTCAACCATCTTCTGCACCGCGGTGGGGGCAGCCGGATCGGGGCCGTGGTCAACGACTTCGGCGCGATCGAGATCGACGCGATGGCCGTGGCCGGAGCGCTCGGTGACTCCACCGTCTCGCTCGGCAACGGATGTCTGTGCTGTGCGGTCGACGTCGGCGAGCTTGATCAATATATGGATCGGCTCGCTCAACCCTCTGCCCGTATCGACGTCATCGTCATCGAGGCGAGCGGGCTCGCGGAGCCCCAGGAGCTCGTGCGCATGGTCCTCGCCAGCGAGCTTCCGGGCATCGTGTACGGAGGGCTCGTCGAGGTCGTCGACGCCGCCGAGTTCGCCGGCACGCGCGAGAAGCACCCCGAGATCGACCGGCACCTCGCCCTCGCCGATCTCGTCGTCGTCAACAAGATCGACCGGGCCGACGACGCGGGCCGGGTGCTGGCAGTGGTCCGGGAGCTCGCCGGCCGCGCCGCGGTCGTCCCCGCCACCTACGGCCGGGTCGATCCGGAGTTCCTCTTCGACTGCAGGCCCAGCGAGGAGCGCATCGGGCAGCTGTCCTTCGACGATCTCCATGACCATGACCATGACCGCGTCGAAGGTGGTGCGGGGGAGAACGGTCACGAGGAGCCCGGTGGCGCCGGCCATCTGCACTCCGCCTATGAGGCTCTGTCCTTCAGCTCCGAAGTGCCGCTGGATCCACGGCGGTTGATGACGTTCCTCGACAGCAGGCCCGAAGGGCTCTACCGGATCAAGGGGTACGTCGACTTCGGCGTCCAGGACATCCGCAACCGGTACTCGGTGCACGCCGTCGGGCGGTTCCTGCGTTTCTACCCGGAGCCCTGGCCCGCTTCGGACGAGCGGACCACCCAGCTCGTGCTCATCGGCTCCGGGATCGACACGGCGGCGCTGACCAAGCAGCTGGAGGCATGCGAAGAGGACGCCCCGCACGCCGATGAACACAGCATGTGGGGCGTCCTCCGCTACGTACAGGAGCCGAGCCCGGAGGGCTGACCGCGCACTACACCGGGCCCGCCACCACCGACACCGGCTTGCCGAGCGAGATGCCCGAGCCGTCGCGGCGCGGGTCGATCTCCGGCAGGTCGACGGGCATGCCGGTCTTCTGCGCCGCGCGTCCCGGCGTCGGACCGGCCCAGGCCAGCGACAGGCAGTCCTCGCCCTTCAGGAACCGCTGGCAGCGCACACCGCCCGTGGCGCGGCCCTTGCGCGGGTACTGGTCGAAGGGAGTCAGCTTGGCCGTGGTCTGGACGGAGTCGTCCAGCGTCCCGCGTGAGCCGGCAACCGTGAACACCACCGCCTCGACCGCCGGGTCGACCGCGGTGAACGAGATCACCTTGGCCCCTTCGATCAGCTTGATGCCGGCCATGCCGCCCGCCGCCCGGCCCTGCGGGCGTACCTGCGAGGCCTGATAGCGCAGCAACTGCGCGTCGTCCGTGATGAAGACCAGGTCCTCCTCGCCGGTGCGCAGCTCGACCGCGCCGACGATCCGGTCGCCGTCCTTGAGGGTGATGACCTCCAACTCCTCCTTGTTCGAGGGGTAGTCGGGAACCACACGCTTGACGACACCCTGCTCCGTGCCGATCGCCAGGCCCGGGGACGCCTCGTCGAGCGTCGTCAGGCAGATCACCGTCTCGTCCTGCTCCAGGGAGGACAGGAACTCCGAGACCGGGGCACCCCCGGAGAGGTTCGGCGCCGACGCCGTCTCGGGCAGCTGCGGGAGGTCGATCACGTTCAGGCGGAGGAGGCGGCCCAGGGACGTGACCGCGCCGATCTCGCCGCGTGCCGTCGCGGGCACCGCGGAGACGATCACGTCGTGCTTGGTGCGCTTGCCGTCCGGGTCCTCCCCGAAGGGGTCACCGGTCGCCGTACGCGCCAGCAGTCCCGTCGAGGACAGCAGCACCCGGCACGGGGCGTCGGCGACCTGGAGCGAGACCGTCGCGGCGGGGCTGCCCGCCGACTCCAGCAGCACCGTGCGCCGGTCGGTGCCGAACTTCTTGGCCACAGCGGCCAGTTCGCCGGAGACCAGCTTGCGCAGCTCCGCGTCCGAATCCAGGATGCCGGTCAGCTCGTCGATCTCGCCGTTGAGCCGGTCGCGCTCCGACTCCAGCTCGATGCGGTCGAACCGGGTGAGGCGGCGCAGCGGCGTGTCCAGGATGTACTGCGTCTGGATCTCGGAGAGCGAGAAGTGCTCGATCAGGCGTTCCTTGGCCTGCGCCGAGTTGTCGCTGGAGCGGATGAGGCGGATGACCTCGTCGATGTCCAGGAGGGCGACGAGGAGACCCTCGACCAGGTGCAGCCGGTCGCGCTTCTTGGTACGGCGGAACTCGCTGCGGCGGCGTACGACGTTGAAGCGGTGGTCGAGGTAGACCTCCAGCAGCTCCTTGAGGCCCAGGGTGAGCGGCTGACCGTCCACCAGTGCCACGTTGTTGATGCCGAAGGACTCCTCCATCGGCGTCAGCTTGTAGAGCTGTTCGAGGACCGCCTCCGGCACGAAGCCGTTCTTGATCTCGATGACCAGGCGCAGTCCGTGCGCACGGTCGGTGAGGTCCTTGACGTCGGCGATTCCCTGGAGCTTCTTCGCCCCGACCAGGTCCTTGATCTTGGCGATCACCTTCTCCGGGCCGACGGTGAAGGGCAGTTCGGTGACGACGAGGCCCTTGCGGCGCGCCGTGACGTCCTCGACCGACACCGTGGCACGGATCTTGAACGTGCCGCGGCCCGTCTCGTACGCGTCCCTGATCCCGGAGAGGCCGACGATCCGGCCGCCCGTGGGCAGGTCGGGTCCCGGAACGTGCTTCATCAGCGTCTCGAGGTCGGCGCCCGGGTACCGGATGAGGTGGCGGGCGGCGGCGATGACCTCGCCGAGGTTGTGCGGCGGCATGTTCGTGGCCATGCCGACGGCGATCCCGGACGAGCCGTTGACCAGAAGGTTCGGGAAGGCGGCCGGCAGGGCCACCGGCTCCCGCTCCTGGCCGTCGTAGTTGGGCGTGAAGTCGACCGTGTCCTCGTCGATCGACTCGGTCATGAGCGACGTCGCGTCGGCCATCCGGGCCTCGGTGTAACGCATCGCGGCAGGCGGGTCGTCGTTGCCGAGCGAGCCGAAGTTGCCGTGACCGTCGACCAGGGGCAGCCGCATGGAGAAGGGCTGGGCCAGACGCACCAGGGCGTCGTAGATCGACGCGTCGCCGTGCGGGTGGAGCTTACCCATGACCTCGCCGACCACGCGGGCGCACTTCACATAGCCGCGGTCGGGACGCAGGCCCATCTCGTTCATCTGGTAGACGATGCGACGGTGCACCGGCTTGAGGCCGTCGCGGGCGTCCGGCAGGGCTCGCGAATAGATGACCGAGTACGCGTATTCGAGGAAGGAGCCCTGCATCTCGTCCACGACGTCGATGTCGAGGATCTTCTCCTCGTACGAGTCGTCGGGCGGCGGGGTCTTCGTGCTGCGGCGGGCCATCGCTGCTGCGGCTCCTTCACAGTCTCTGCCGGGGCATGAGCGGGTTCTGACGCGCACCATTGTGGACCGCCCCACTGACAACGCCGACCGCGACCCGTCCGTAGCGCCTCCGCGACGCGTCCCGCGGGTGTGGCCGAGACCGTTCCCGGGCAGCCCTCGGGCCGGGTGCCCGGCGGCCAGCGAACTCGCCCGCGGTGGTTCTCGGAGCATTCTCCGAGGCGTGTCAGGGACACGCGTAAGTCTCGCTCTCGGCGTACGAGGTGCGGGAACTTCGCCAGGCGTCCGCGCGCTTGCATACAGTGGCAGGACCGACAGGAATGACGCAGTTCCGCGATCGAAGGGACGTACATGCCCATGGGTCACACGGCCACAGCTGAGGCAGGCTCCGGCGGCCTGACAGCGACCGAGCACCGCCTGGCCAACGGCCTGCGCGTGGTGCTCTCCGAGGACCATCTGACCCCGGTCGCGGCGGTGTGCCTCTGGTACGACGTCGGCTCGCGCCACGAGGTCGAGGGCCGGACCGGACTCGCCCACCTTTTCGAACACCTGATGTTCCAGGGCTCCAAGCAGGTTCACGGCAACGGTCACTTCGAGTTCGTCCAGGGCGCCGGCGGCTCGCTCAACGGCACGACGAGCTTCGAGCGCACCAACTACTTCGAGACCATGCCCACCCACCAGCTGGAGCTCGCCCTCTGGCTGGAGGCCGACCGCATGGGTTCGCTGCTGGCCGCGCTGGACGACGAGTCCATGGAGAACCAGCGCGACGTCGTCAAGAACGAACGTCGGCAGCGCTACGACAACGTGCCGTACGGCACCGCGTTCGAGAAGCTCACCGCGCTCTCGTACCCCGAGGGCCACCCGTACCACCACACGCCGATCGGGTCGATGGCGGACCTGGACGCGGCCACCCTGGAGGACGCCCGCGCGTTCTTCCGCACCTACTACGCGCCCAACAACGCGGTTCTGTCGGTCGTGGGGGACATCGACCCGGAGCAGACGCTCGCCTGGGTCGAGAAGTACTTCGGCTCGATCGCCGGGCACGACGGCAAGGCCGCCCCGCGTGACGGCTCGCTGCCCGACATCATCGGCGAGGAACTGCGCGAGGTCGTCGAGGAAGAGGTCCCGGCGCGCGCCCTGATGGCGGCCTACCGGCTCCCGGAGGACGGCACGCGCGCGTGCGACGCCGCCGACCTCGCGCTCACCGTCCTCGGCGGCGGCGAGTCCTCCCGGCTCTACAACCGGCTCGTACGCCGTGACCGCACCGCCGTCGCGGCCGGGTTCGGCCTGCTGCGGCTCGCCGGAGCGCCCTCCCTGGGATGGCTGGACGTGAAGACGTCCGGCGACGTCGAGGTCCCGGTCATCGAGGCCGCCGTCGACGAGGAGCTCGCCCGGTTCGCCGAGGAGGGCCCCACGGCCGAGGAAATGGAGCGCGCGCAGGCCCAGTTGGAGCGCGAGTGGCTGGACCGGCTCGGCACCGTCGCGGGCCGCGCCGACGAACTGTGCCGGTACGCCGTCCTGTTCGGCGACCCGCAGCTCGCCCTGACCGCCGTGCAGCGCGTCCTCGACGTCACCGCACAGGAGGTCCAGGAGGCCGCCAAGGCCCGCCTGCGCCCCGACAACCGCGCGGTGCTCGTCTACGAGCCGACCACCGCCGAAGCCACCGAAGCGGCTGGCTCCGCCGACGAGACCGACGAGGAGGCGGCGAAGTGACCGAGCTCGCCACCATGGACTTCCACCCGCGGCCCGAGGCCGGCCAGCCGAAGCCGTGGGCGTTTCCCGCCCCCGAGCGCGGCACCCTGGACAACGGCCTGACCGTGCTGCGCTGCCATCGACCCGGCCAGCAGGTCGTCGCCGTCGAGGTCATCCTCGCCGCGCCGCTCGATGCCGAGCCCGCGGGCCTGGACGGCATCGGCACGATCATGGCGCGTGCCTTCTCCGAGGGCACCGACAAGCACTCGGCCGAGGACTTCGCCGCCGAACTGGAGCGCTGCGGCGCCACGCTCGACGCGCACGCCGACCACCCGGGCGTTCGCCTGTCCCTCGAAGTGCCCGTCTCACGCCTGGCGAAGGCGCTCGGACTGCTCTCCGACGCCCTGCGGGCACCCGCGTTCGCGGACAGCGAGGTCGAGCGGCTGGTGCGCAACCGGCTGGACGAGATCCCGCACGAGACGGCCAACCCCGCCCGCCGTGCCGCCAAAGAGCTCTCCAAGGAGCTGTTCCCGGCGACCGCGCGCATGTCGCGCCCGCGTCAGGGCACCGAGGAGACCGTCCAGAAGATCGACTCCGCAGCGGTACGCGCCTTCTACGAGAAGCATGTGCGCCCCGGCACGGCGACCGCCGTCGTCGTCGGAGACCTGACCGGTGTCGACCTCGACGAGCTGCTCGGCGACACGCTCGGCTCCTGGACCGGTTCGTCGGCCGAGCCCCGTCCCGTGCCGCCGGTGACCGCCGACGACACCGGCCGCGTGATCATCGTCGACCGCCCCGGCGCCGTCCAGACGCAGTTGCTCATCGGCCGGGTCGGCGCCGACCGGCACGACCGTGTGTGGCCCGCCCAGGTACTCGGCACGTACTGCCTCGGCGGCACCCTCACCTCGCGCCTGGACCGCGTCCTGCGCGAGGAGAAGGGCTACACCTACGGCGTGAGGGCGTTCGGCCAGGTCCTGCGCTCCGCGCCGGACGGCACGGGCGTCGCGATGCTCGCCATCAGCGGCTCCGTGGACACCCCGAACACCGGTCCCGCGCTCGACGACCTGTGGAAGGTGCTGCGCACCCTCGCGGCCGAGGGACTGACCGACGCCGAGCGTGACATCGCCGTGCAGAACCTGGTGGGCGTGGCGCCCCTCAAGTTCGAGACGGCCGCGGCCGTCGCGAGCACACTCGCGGACCAGGTCGAGCAGCACCTGCCGGACGACTACCAGGCGACGCTGTATCAGCAACTCGCCGCCACAGGAACCGTGGAGGCCACCGCGGCGGCCGTGAGCGCCTTCCCGGTGGACCGTCTGGTGACCGTTCTGGTGGGCGACGCGGCGCAGATCGCGGAGCCCGTCAAGGCTCTCGGAATCGGTGAAGTCAGCGTGGTGGCCGCCGAGTAGAGCTCGCGCGGCCGAGGGGCCCTGGTGACTGAAGAGTCATCAGGGCCCTCTTTTTCGCGGACAACGCCCCCAAGATGTCCGTATTGGTACGGAGGTTGCCCTTCTGCTCTGTGGGATGCGCTACAAAAACCGTGATCCGTTTGTTGTTCGAAAGACGTCCCGCTTAGCGTCGGTCCGTCTGTTCGTCACGTAGTGCGCCGCGCCCGCGGCAACCGGACAGTCATCGCCGAGTCCCCATGGCGCGAGCCAGGGGAGCCGGGGACCCACACGTAGTCCCTGGGGTGAATCGGACGCCCTCCCCGGAGGGAGCCCGTAGGAGACCTTCCTGCTCCGAACCCGTCAGCTAACCCGGTAGGCGAGAGGGAAGGAAAGGACCAGCCCCTACATGGCGTTCTCCTGTGGCACCGGCAAGCATCGTCGTCCGAGCCGGGTGCACAGCACCACCAAGACCGCCGTCGGGGTCGCGGCGCTCACCACCACCGGTGTGATCGGAACTCTGGGCTCCCCCGCGTTCGCCGCGGAGTCCCCCGTGGAGCAGACCGGGCTGACCCAGGCCGTCACCCTCGGCGACTCGGTCGCCGACCAGGTCGACGCCCAGGCCTTCGCGCAGCAGCGCGCCGCCGACGAGGCCGCAGCGCGCAAGCAGGCCGAGCAGACCGCGCGCAAGCACGCCGCCGAGCAGGCCGCGAAGCTGCGTGAGACCAAGGAGCGCGCCGCCCGCGAGGCCGAGCGCAAGCGCCTGAACACCTTCGTCATCCCGATCACCGGTTCGTACATCTCCACCGGGTACCAGGCGAGCAGCAGCCTCTGGTCCTCCGGCAGCCACACCGGCGTCGACTTCCACGCCGCCTCCGGCACCTCGGTCCACGCCGTCGGCTCCGGCACGGTCGTCACGACCGGCTGGGGCGGTGCCTACGGCAATCAAGTCGTGATCAAGATGCACGACGGCACGTACACCATGTACGGCCACCTGTCGTCCATCGGTGTGTCCGTGGGGCAGACGGTCACCCCGGGGCAGCAGATCGGCCTCTCCGGGGCCACCGGCAACACGACCGGACCGCACCTTCACTTCGAGGCCCGTACGACCGCCGAGTACGGCTCGGACATCGACCCGGTCGCGTACCTGCGTTCGCACGGCGTCAACGTCTGACGACCGCTTCGCGGCTTCTTCGCCGCTTTCGATGCCCCGGCTCACCGAGCCGGGGCATCATCGTTTCCGGAGGCCGTATGTCCAAAAAATATCCATGGATTCAGGCCTGCCATCGGAAATTCAGGCTTCCTGCAATAGAGTCACTGAACAAGCGTCAATCGATGGCGTTTCGCGGGGATTAAAGCGGAGGTCGGTCATGCGTATTCCGGCGCACTCGGTATGCACGGCGATCCGTGACGACATCGTCGCGGGTGTCTACGAGCGCGGCGGCCGGCTCACCGAGGAACTGCTCGCGCGGCGCTACGGCGTCTCGCGTGTCCCCGTGCGCGAGGCGCTGCGCACCCTGGAGGCCGAGGGCTTCGTCGTGACCCGCCGGCACGCGGGGGCGTGCGTCGCGGAACCCACGGAGCAGGAGGCCGCGGATCTCCTGGAGATGCGCATGCTGCTGGAGCCGCTGGGTGCCGCCAGGGCCGCCCAGCGGCGCACGGAGGCCCATCTCAAGGTGCTCCGAGGCCTGGTCAGACTGGGCCAGGAGCGTTCCAGGAGGGGCCACAGCGAGGATCTGCGCTCGCTGGGCGGCTGGTTCCACGAGACGCTCGCACAGGCCTCCGGAAGCCCCGCCCTGACCTCCACCCTCGCCCAGCTGCGCCACAAGATCGCCTGGATGTACTCGGTGGACGCGCCCGCCGATCCCGTGGAGTCCTGGGCGGAGCACGGCGGCATCGTGGACGCGGTCGCCCGCGGTGACAGCGAGCGGGCCCGCGCGATCACGGCCCTGCACACCGAGCGGGCGACGGCCGTGCACCGGCTCCGGTTTCCCGGCGGCGGTGATCGGCCGGACCGTGTGAGAAGTTCGCAACATCCCGTAAACATGTTGGGCCCGCGTCATTAACACGGGCGCCGTATACAAAGAGGGATATTCGGCAGGGGCTCATTTCTGACGCCCTTTTATTCGCGTGTCCGGAATTTCCGTGCGCGCTATTCCTGTGACCGCCGCGCGAGGGTTGCGCGCGGCACCGATGAATTCCCGGGCAAGGTACGGAAAACGGCCGGGTCGCGCCCTCCGGGAAGGGTGGCGCGGCCCGGCCGTATGGGTCCTGGGGGCCCTGTGGGCTCAGACGGTCTCGGGGAGCTCGTCGAGCCCCTCGGCGACCAGCTTCGCCAGACGGTCCAGGGCGGCGTCCGCGCCCTCGGAGTCCGACGCGAGGACGATCTCCTCGCCGCCCTGGGCGCCCAGGCCGAGGACCGCGAGCATGGAGGCCGCGTTGACGGGGTTGCCGTCGGACTTGGCGATCGTCACGGGGATGCCGGAGGCCGTGGTGGCCCGGACGAAGATGGAGGCGGGGCGGGCGTGGAGGCCCTCGGTCCAGCCGACGTTGACGCGGCGCTCAGCCATGTGATGCTGCCCTTCAGGTTTTCAGGGTTGTCTAGACCAGTGTTCCATATCGTGAGGCGTGCCCGGACGGTCCCCCGTTCCGCCCGCCGCGGCGCCGGTCCGCGGCCCCGGTCCGGCGTCCGTCCACCTCAGACTGCCTCGCGCCGTTGTCGTACGCGAGCCGTACTCTGGGCCCCATGCAGACCTCGTCTGACCGGCACGAGTACCCAGCCCACTGGGAGGCCGACGTGGTGCTGCGCGACGGCGGCACCGCGCGCATCAGGCCCATCACCGTCGATGACGCCGAGCGCCTGGTCAGCTTCTACGAGCAGGTCTCCGACGAGTCGAAGTACTACCGCTTCTTCGCGCCGTATCCGAGGCTGTCCGCCAAGGACGTCCACCGCTTCACGCACCACGACTTCGTGGACCGGGTGGGCCTCGCCGCCACGGTGGGCGGCGAGTTCATCGCCACCGTGCGCTACGACCGCATCGACGCCGAAGGAAGGCCCGCCTCCGCGCCCGCCGACGAGGCCGAGGTCGCCTTCCTCGTACAGGACGCCCATCAGGGCCGCGGCGTCGCCTCGGCGCTGCTCGAACACATCGCGGCCGTGGCCCGCGAGCGGGACATCCGGCGCTTCGCCGCCGAGGTGCTGCCCGCGAACAACAAGATGATCAAGGTGTTCACGGACGCCGGATACACCCAGAAGCGCAGCTTCGAGGACGGCGTCGTACGCCTGGAGTTCGACCTCGAACCCACCGACCGGTCCCTGGCCGTGCAGCGCGCGCGGGAGCAGCGCGCCGAGGCCCGGTCCGTGCAGCGGCTGCTCGCCCCCGGCTCGGTCGCCGTCATCGGCGCCGGGCGCAACCCCGGCGGAGTGGGCCGCAGCGTCCTCGACAACCTGCGGGACGCCGGATTCACCGGACGTCTGTACGCCGTGAACGCGGCTCTTCAGGAGAAGGAACTCGACGGAGTCCCGGCCCACCGCTCCATCCGCGACATCGCCGAGCCCGTCGACCTCGCGGTCGTCGCCGTGCCCGCCGAACACGTCCCCGAGGTCGTCACGGAATGCGGCGAACACGGTGTCCAGGGGCTCGTGGTGGTCTCCGCCGGATACGCGGAGAGCGGTCCCGAAGGACGCGAACGCCAGCGTGAACTCGTACGGCACGCGCGCACGTACGGGATGCGCATCATCGGACCCAATGCCTTCGGCGTCATCAACACCTCCCCGGAGGTGCGGCTGAACGCCTCGCTCGCCCCGCAGATGCCACGCCCCGGACGGATCGGTCTCTTCGCGCAGTCCGGCGCCATCGGCATCGCCCTGCTGTCCCGGCTGCACCGGCGCGGCGGCGGCGTCACGGGCGTCACCGGTGTGTCGACCTTCGTCTCCTCCGGGAACCGGGCGGACGTGTCCGGTAACGACGTCCTCCAGTACTGGTACGACGACCCGGACACCGACGTCGCCCTGATGTACCTCGAATCCATCGGCAACCCGCGCAAGTTCACCCGTCTCGCACGGCGGACGGCGGCGGCGAAACCGCTGGTCGTCGTCCAGGGCGCGCGGCACGGCGGCGCCGCTCCCCAGGGCCATGCCGTACGGGCCACCCGGTTGCCGCACGCCACCGTGTCCGCACTGCTGCGCCAGGCCGGAGTGATCCGAGTGGACACCATCACCGAACTCGTCGACGCCGGCCTCCTGCTGGCCCGCCAGCCGCTCCCCAGAGGACCCCGGGTGGCGATCCTCGGCAACTCCGAGTCCCTGGGGCTGCTGACGTACGACGCGTGTCTCGCCGAAGGGCTCAGGCCGCTGCCGCCCCTGGACCTGACGACGGCGGCCTCGGCGGAGGACTTCCACCGGGCGCTGTCGCAGGCCCTCGCCGACGACGGCTGTGACGCCGTCGTCGTTACGGCCATACCGGCGGTGGGGGAGACCTCGGCGGCCGACGCGGCCCTCGCCGAGGCGCTCCGGTCCTCCGCCGCGGCCGCTCCGGCGAAACCCGTGCTCGTGGTGCACGTCGAACTGGGCGGCCTCGCCGAGGCGCTGTCCGCCGCCGTGAGCACCGCTCCCCAGGCCCCCGAGGCGGCAGCCGGTACGGCGCCGGGCGCCCGCTTCCACCCCTCGGACCGGTCGCCCGCCGCGGTGCCCGCCGCCACCGCGCGCGATGCCCGGCTGATCCCCGCCTACCCCGCCGCCGAACGCGCCGTCCGCGCCCTCGCCGAAGCCGTCAACTACGCCCAGTGGCGCCTCGACGCCGCCGAGCCCGGCAAGGTGCCCGAATACGAGGACATCGACGAGAAGGGCGCGGCGCGGCTGATCGACGACCTCCTCGCGCGCGGGGAGGGGCTGACCCTGGGAGGGGATGACACGGCGGCACTGCTCGGGCGGTACGGCATCGACGTGCACCGTGCTCTGCCCGCCCCCACCGCGGACGACGCCGTGACGGCCGCGCGGGCCATCGGCTACCCCGTGGCCCTCAAGACCACCGCCCCGCACCTGCGCCATCGCGCCGACCTCGGAGGCGTCAGGCTGGACGTGGCGGACGAGGAACAGCTGCGCCGGGCGTACGCGGAACTCACCGAGTTGTTCGGGCCGCCGACGGTGCTGCGCCCGGTCGTGCAGGGCATGGCGCCGCGCGGTGTCGACACGGTCGTCCGCGCGGTGATCGACCCGGCGGCCGGGGCGGTGCTCTCCTTCGGGCTCTCCGGAGCCGCCTCCGAACTGCTCGGGGACACGGCGCACCGGCTGATTCCGGTCACCGGCCGGGACGCGGCCTCCCTGGTCCGCTCGATCCGGACGGCACCCCTGCTGTTCGGCTGGCGGGGTTCGGCACCGGTCGACACCGCGGCTCTCGAAGAGCTCATGCTGCGGGTGTCCCGGCTGGTCGACGACCACCCGGAGGTCGTCGCGGTCTCGCTGGAGCCGGTGGTGGTGGCCCCGGCCGGCCTGAGCGTGCTGGGAGCCACGGTACGGCTGGCCCGCGCCCCGCTCCGGGACGACCTCGGCCCCCGGACACTGCCCGTCGTCTGAGCTGTCCGAACCGTCCGCTGTCGATCAGGAACCGGCCGACCCGGCGCGGCCCGGACACCGTCCCCGTACGGCTTCCCGGCCGTCCGGCCGCAGCCCCGGCCGCTCCTGTCCTGGTCGCGGTCCCCTGTTCGATCTGATCCGTCCACGACAGACCGCCGCGAGCGGTGCCTCGCAGTCAGTGGGCCCCCGTAGGATGGACGGCATGGCCAAGACCAGTACGACGACCCAGGGGCTGCGAGCGGCGATCGAGCGCAGCGGCTACTACCCGGCCCTCGTGGCCGAGGCGGTGGAGGCCGCGATCGGCGGCGAGACCATCCGGTCGTACCTGGTCCACCAGGAGACGACGTTCGACGCGAACGAGGTACGGCGGCACGTCACCGTGCTCGTCCTCACCGGCAACCGTTTCATCGTGAGCCACACCGACGAACAGAACGCGGACACCACGTCGCCGACGCCGTACGCCACGACCTCGACGGAATCGGTCAAGCTCGGCCGGATCTCCTCGGTCGTCGTCAGCCGCGTCGTCGCGAACCCGGAGTCGTACACGCCGGGCACGCTGCCCCGCGAAGTGGTCCTGACCATCGGCTGGGGCGCCGTCTCCCGCATCGACCTGGAGCCGGCCGCCTGCGGCGACCCCAACTGCGAGGCGGATCACGGCTACACCGGCAACTCGACGGCGGACGACCTGAGCCTGCGGGTCAGCGAGGCGGGGGACGGTCCGGAGACCGTTCGTCAGGCCCTCGCCTTCGCGCAGTCCCTCTCCGAGGCGACCGCGGACGTCGCCCGCTGATGGCCCTGCCCACCTGGGACCACCCGGAACCGCTGGCGATCGACTCCGCCCCCGTCCCCGAGTACGGCGCCGGTTCGCTGGCCGACCTGCTGCCCACACTCGCCGCCGGCATGTCCGTTCCCGGCGTGACCGCCGCCATACCCGAGCTGACCGAAGCCGACCGGAACTGCGTGTTCCTGATCGACGGGCTCGGCTGGGAGCAGCTTCGGGCTCACCCGGACGAGGCACCCTTCATGACCTCGCTCCTCGCGTCCTCGCGCGGCGGCACGGGGCGTCCGATCACCGCGGGTTACCCGGCCACCACCGCGACCTCCCTGGCCTCCGTCGGTACGGGCCTGCCCCCGGGCGCGCACGGCCTGCCCGGGTACACCGCGCGCAACCCGGCCACCGGCGCGCTGATGAACCAGCTCCGCTGGAACCCGTGGACCGAGCCGCGCGTCTGGCAGCCGTACCCCACGATCTTCCAGCTTGCCGAGGCGGCGGGCGTGCACACCGCCCAGGTCTCCTCGCCGACCTTCCAGAACACCCCGCTGACGAAGATCGCGCTGAGCGGCGGCACGTTCCACGGCCGGCTGTCCGGCGAGGAGCGCATGGACCTCGCGGCCGAGCAACTGGCCGCCGGGGACCGCTCCTTGGTCTACACGTACTACGCGGAGGTGGACGGCAAGGGCCACCGCTTCGGCGTCGACTCGGACCCCTGGCGCGGCCAGCTGATGTACGTCGACCGGTTGGTCCAGCGTCTCGCGGAGCAGTTGCCGCCGCGCTCGTCGTTGTACGTCACCGCCGACCACGGCATGATCGACATCCCCTTCGACGAGCAGCACCGCATCGACTTCGACGAGGACTGGGAGCTGCGCGCCGGGGTCGCCCTGCTGGGCGGCGAGGGCCGCGCCCGGCATGTGTACGCGGTCCAGGGCGCCGAGGCGGACGTGCTGACCTGCTGGCGCGAGGTGCTGGGCGAGCAGTTCTGGGTCGCTTCCCGTGACGAGGCGATCGACGCGGGATGGTTCGGCCCGCGGATCGACGATCGGGTCTACGCCCGGCTGGGTGACGTGATCGCGGCGGCCCGGGACGACGTCCTGATCACCGCCTCCGAGCGGGAGCCGAAGGAGTCGCTGATGGTCGGAAACCACGGTTCGATGACCCCGGCCGAGCAACTGGTGCCCCTCCTCCAAGTACGCTCCTGACGACCTTCCCCCTGCCCCCGTTGCCGAAAGGTGCTCAACTCCCCATGCCCGAGCTGGTGTTCTTCTCCGGAACGATGGACTGCGGGAAGTCCACGCTGGCTCTCCAGATCGAGCACAACCGCTCGGCACGGGGTCTGCAGGGCATGATCTTCACGCGCGACGACCGCGCGGGCGAGGGCAAGCTCTCCTCGCGCCTCGGCCTGGTCACCGACGCGGTCGAGGTGGCGGACGACCAGGACCTGTACGCCTATCTGGTCGACCACCTCTCGCAGGGTGGCCGGGCGGACTACGTGATCGCGGACGAGGCGCAGTTCCTGGCCCCCGCGCAGATCGACCAACTGGCCCGCGTGGTGGACGACCTGGGCGTCGACGTCTTCGCCTTCGGGATCACCACCGACTTCCGCTCCAAGCTCTTCCCGGGCTCCCAGCGCCTGGTCGAACTGGCCGACCGGGTCGAGGTACTCCAGGTCGAGGCCCTGTGCTGGTGCGGCGCCCGCGCCACGCACAACGCCCGCACCGTCGGTGGCGAGATGGTCGTCGAGGGCGCCCAGGTCGTCGTCGGCGACGTCAACCAGCCGGAGAACATCGGCTACGAGGTCCTGTGCCGTCGGCACCACCGCCGCCGTATGACAGCCGCCACGGCCCACGCGGGCGCCCTGTCGCCCGACGTCCTGCCGATCGCCTCGGTCTGAGCCTCCGTCCCGGTCCGGCCCGATTTCCCGGTCTCCCGTCCTCGTCCTCGGGGCCGGCCCGGTGACTCAAGGCTTCATGTGAAGGCATGGAAAGGCGTCGGACGACGGCACGGGACGTCGTCAGGTGACGGCATGGATCAGGGAGAACATCGCGCCCTCCGGATCCGCCACCGTCGCCACGCGGCCGTACGGGGAGTCGTGGGCCGCCCGCAGGAGGTGTCCGCCGAGTTCCGTGACGCGGCGGACGGTGTCGTCCAGTTCTGCGGCCTCGAAGTACGTCAGCCAGTGCGGGCCCCGGTCGCGCGGCAGGGCGTTCCCGACGCCGTGGACGCCCGCCACCGGCCGGCCGTCGATGTGCAGGGTCACGTAGTCGAAGTCGGCCGACACGGTCGGCTCCAGTTCGTAGCCGAAGACCCCCTGGTAGAACTTGACGACGCTCTCGGTGTCGCGCGTCACGAGCTCGTCCCACGCCGGGGTGCCCGGCACGCCGGTGATCCCCGTGCCCAGATGGGCCGCCACCTGCCAGATGCCGAAGACGGCGCCCGACGGGTCGGAGGCGATCGCCAGCCGGCCGGCCTCGCCGGCGTCCAGCGGGCCCACCCCCACGGTGCCGCCGCTGTGCCGTACGGTCTCGGCGGTCTGGTCGACGTCGGCCGAGGCGAAGTAGGGCGTCCAGGCGATCGGGAGGTGCCGGTCGGGGGGCAACTGGCCGATCCCGGCGACCTCATGGCCGTCGAGCAGGGCCCGCGCGTACGGGCCGAGCTGAGGGGGGCCGGGCTGGAACTCCCAGCCGAACAGGGCTCCGTAGAAATCCTGGGTCGCGGCCATCTCATGCACCATCAGACTCACCCAGCAGGGCGTGCCGGGCGCGTGCCGAGCGTGCGTGGTGCCGTTCGGGCCGGCCGATTCCCGTGCCTCGGTCATCGTCACTCTCTTCTCGGCCCCTCGCGGTGGCCGGTCACCTTCAGCCTGCGAACACGCGTACTCAGTCGCGTGCGTGCACGCCCCGTGCCGATGTTCGCACCACCGGTCGTGCCGTGCGTTCCGGCCGCGCCGCCGTTCAGCGGCCCGTGGCCGGAAGACGCCCGCTCCGCCGTTTCTCATCCGTTTCGGAGCGATTGCCGCGTGGTGTCCATCGGTTGTACAGCATGTGCCCGATCCCATACGCCTCGTGATCGGACGTGTCCGGCGGAGCACAGTAGCCGGACATGGACGAAGCGGCCACCCCGTGCGCGAGGATGGTGGCCATGAACGCCATCATCACGTCACCCGAACTCGCGAGTGACCTGGCTGGGCCGAACCCCCCGGTCCTCCTCGACATCCGCTGGCAGTTGGGCGGCCCCAACCTGCGCTCCGAGTACGAGAACGCGCACATCGCCGGTGCCGTCTTCGTCGATCTGGATTCCGAACTCGCTGGTCCGGCCGGTGCGGCGGGCCGGCACCCGCTCCCCGACCCCGAGGTCTTCGGCGCGGCGATGCGGGCCGCGGGTGTGTCCGAGGACCGCGACGTCGTTGTGTACGACGGCGGGCAGGGCTGGGCTGCGGCGCGCGCCTGGTGGCTGCTGGGCTATTCGGGTCATCCGTCGGTACGCGTGCTTGACGGCGGGTTCGCCGCGTGGAGCGGACCGGTGTCCTCGGACGTCCCCTCGCCGGCGTCCGGAACGTTCGTACCGGTGCTCGGCGCCCGGCCGTTGCTCGACGCGGACGGGGCGGCCGAGCTCGCCCGCACCGGGCTGCTGCTCGACGCCCGCGCCGGTGAGCGGTACCGGGGTGAGGTCGAGCCGATCGATCCGGTCGGCGGGCACATCCCGGGTGCCGTCTCGGCGCCGACCGCCGAGAACGTGACCGAGGACGGACGGTTCCTGCCCGCGGCCGAACTCGCCGACCGTTTCAAGTCCTTCGGCGTCACGCCCGCCTCCGAGGTCGGCGTCTACTGCGGTTCCGGGGTCTCGGGCGCTCACGAGGTTCTGGCCCTGGCGGTGGCCGGCATTCCGGCGGCGCTGTACGTGGGTTCGTGGTCGGAGTGGTCCCAGGACGGCAACCGCCCTGTCGCTGTGGGCCCCGACCCGCGGTGACACCGCGACGCTGCGGGCAGTAGCCCGCGGCAGACATCCGCGCCGGCACCGATGGCGCGGCCCACGGCGCCGCCTGCGGGTGTCGACGGCGACAGCACCCGCAGGTGTGACCGGCGGGAGCGTCGCCGGTGTGACGGGCGGGGGCGGCGGGGCGCGCGCCTGGTGGTCCGACGCGCCGGACCTGGGCGTGGAAGCGGGCCAGGGCGCGTAGGCGGGCGTGGGCGCCGGCCTACGCGGTCGGTGCACGACGAGGGGGCCCGCACCGGTCCGGTGCGAGCCCCCTCGTCGTAGGCCTGACTAGTCCTGCTTCTTCCGCCGCGTGCCGAAGACGATCTCGTCCCAGCTCGGCACCGCCGCTCTGCGGCCCGGACGGACGCCGTCCGCCTCGGCCTGGCGGTCGGTCGCGCCGACGAGCCGGTCGCGATGGCTGCCGACCGAACGGGGCATGAGCACGTCCGCGTAAGCGGAACCGGCACCCGCCGAGGCGGCTGGAGCCGGGGGCTCCTCCTCCTCGGGCTCGGGGTCGGGCTCCTCGGCCACGGGCCGCTCGGAGCCGGAGGTCCGCTCGGGCACCACCATGTCGCCCCGGAAGCTGGGCACCGCCTCCAGGAGGCTGGTCAGGGAGTCCCGGTCCTCGGCCTCCTCGACCGGTTCCGGAGGGGACGGAGGCAGGCTCGGCCGCTCCATCTGCCGGTCCAGGGCACGGTCCAGCGGACGGTCGCGGGGCAGCCTGGCGATCCGCGGCACGAACGGGAAGCTCGGCTCGGGCGCCGCGAGGTCGTCGGACTCGCCGATCAGCGAGCGCGCCTCGTCGTCGACGGCCTGGACGAGCCGCCGGGGCGGGTCGTAGGTCCAGCTCGCGGCGTGCGGTTCGCCCGCGACGCGGTAGACGAGCATGACTTCCCAGGTGCCGTCGTCCCGGCGCCAGGAGTCCCACTGGACGGTGTCCTTCTCGGCACCCCGGATCAGCAGCCGCTCCTGCACGGCCTCGCCGAGCTGGGGTCCGGCGTTCTCTCCGGGACGGCGGACGGGAGTCTTCCTGGCGCGCTCGGCCATGAAGGCGCGCTCGGCCAGCACGGGCCCCTCGAAGCGGCGAACGCGGTCGACGGGAATTCCGGCGAGCTGAGCCACTTCCTCCGCGGAAGCGCCGGCACGTATCCGCGCCTGGATGTCTCGGGGGCGGAGATGGCTCTCCACCTCGATCTCGATCTGGCCGAGGCGGGGACGGTCGCCGCGTACGGCGGCGCGCAGACGCTCGTCAATCGGAAGCGTGTACTCCGTACTGTCCGCAGCCTTCAGCACCAGCCGTGTGCCGTCGTTAGAGACGGCCACGACACGCAGTTCGGGCATGGGGACCTCCCGGGTGGTGCCTGCCGACGTCACGTGCGTCGCTGCTTCCGCTAGTCGAGTGTGGCCTGCCCGGGTGCAGCCTGCCACAACCTTGCCGAGTTGCCCGGCGTGTCGGGCACGGGCCCGGGGTCGCCGTTATGGCACGGTTACCTGTTCGCAACGCTAAGTGACGAACTCCATCACCCTGTGCAACGAGCCCCCTCCCGGCGGTCCTGCAAGGCCCCGGACACCCTGGCGGGAGTCCGGACCCAGGGCTCGCAACAGTACTCCATTCGGGCCACATGCGTGGATCGGCACGCCGCCCAACTTCGGGCGGGGGGTGCTAGTTGGCCGTTCTCGGCGCCCTTTCGGCGCTCGTGGAACGTGGCGCACTTCACCTAATCGGCAGAAACGGAACTTATCGTTTCGCCCGTACGTCCCTTTCTCGTGCGGTCGGTCGATCAAGTACGGGAAAGGAAGGCAAGGTCCGGGAATGCGTGAGAAGCCGGATGTCGGCGGCGAGAAGCCGGGTGCCGACGTGGAACCGAGGAAGAGGCGGCTGGACCTGAGCGTCCCCCAAGTGGCGGGGAGCGCGGTCGCCGCGGTGGTCGCCGCGAAACTGGCGTCCTACTTCGGTGTCTACGGGACGATCCTGGGCGCCGGACTGGTCAGCGCCATCGCCACCTGCGGAGGAACGGTCTTCCAGCACTTCTTCAGACGCACCGGCGAGCAGATCCGCGATGTGACGGTGCAACCGAAACCGAAGCCCCGACAGCAGGCCGGTCCCCCCGGCCCGTTCACCGGTTTCACCGAGGGAACGGTCTACCGCGCGCGGGTCAGGAGCTGGCGGAGGCCGCTGGTCGCGACCGCCCTCGTCTTCGGCGTCACGATGGCCGGAATCACCTCGTACGAGATGGTCTCGGGGCAGAGCTTCAGCGGCGACGGCACGAGTACGACGGTCGGCGACGCCTTCAAGGGGCACCGGGCCGGCTCGGGGAGCACGGAGCCCGGTACGGCACCGACGAGCGGGTCTTCGCCGTCCTCGGCCCCGGCCGCTCCGGAGACACCGGGGCCGTCCACCGGCACGGGGGGCTCGGCCGACCCGGGCGGCGACGGCGGGGGAGCGGCCTCCGTACCGACGCCGGGCGACGGCGCGTCCTCGGGACCGGCGGCCGGGGACGGCACCCCGGCACCCGCTCCCAGCGCGACCGCTACGACCCCAGAACCCTCCGCAAGTAGTCGTTCGCAAAGCGCCGGTCCGGATCCAGCCGGTCCCGCAGCGCGGTGAACTCGCCGAAGCGCGGATAGACCTTCGAGAAGTACTCCGCGTCGCGGGTGTTCACCTTGCCCCAGTGCGGCCGTCCCTCGTGCGCGGTGAAGATCCGCTCGGCGGCGGTGAAGTACGCCTGATAGGGGGTGCCTCTGAACATATGGACGGCGATGTACGCGCTGTCCCGCCCGGACGCCGTGGAGAGGGTGATGTCGTCGGCGGGCGCGGTCCGGACCTCCACGGGGAAACTGACCCGCAGGGTCGAACTGTCGACCATCGACTTCAGCTCGCGCAGCGTCTCCACGAGGGCCTCGCGCGGTACGGCGTACTCCATCTCCACGAACCGCACGCGGCGCGGAGAGGTGAACACCTTGTACGGGATGTCGGTGTAGGTCCGTGCGGACAGCGCGCGGCTGGAGAGTCGGGCGATCGAGGGAATGGCGGAGGGCACGGCGCGGCCGAGCAGATTGGCCACCTGGAAGGCGCCGTTGGAGAGGAACTCGTCCTCGATCCAGCCGCGGATCGGTCCCACCGGGTTCTCGGGGCCCGCGCTGCGGTTGTTGCGCTTGGTGTTGCAGTTGCCGGTGTGCGGGAACCAGTAGAACTCGAAGTGCTCGTTCTCGGTGAAGAGTTCCTCGAAGTCGGCGGTGACCTTGTCGAAGGTCATCGGCTCCTCGCGGGCCGTGAGAAGGAAGACGGGCTCCACGGAGAAGGTGATCGCGGTGACGATTCCCAGGGCGCCGATCCCGATGCGGGCCGCGGCGAAGACCTCGGGGTTCTCCTTCTCGGAGCAGGACAGCACCGAGCCGTCCGCCGTCACCAGTTCGAGGCCCTTGATCTGCGCGGCGATCGAGGCCGAGTCCCGCCCGGTGCCGTGTGTTCCGGTGCTGGTCGCCCCCGAAACCGTCTGCTCCATGATGTCGCCCATGTTCGTGAGCGACAGGCCCTCGCGGGCGAGGGCCATGTTGAGCCTCTTGAGCGGGGTGCCGGCCTCGACCGTGACGGTCATGGCCGCACGGTCGATCCTGCGTATTCCGGTCAACAGTTGAGGGCGGATCAACACGCCGTCCGTCGCCGCGGCTGCCGTGAAGGAGTGTCCGGTGCCGACGGCCTTCACCGTCAGGCCGTCCTCGGCCGCCCTGCGTACGGCGGCGGCGAGTTCGTCGACCGAGGCAGGGGTGACCTCCCGTACGGGACGGGCGGTGACGTTCCCCGCCCAGTTACGCCACGTGCCGCTCTTCCCGCTCACTGTGGTGCTCATGAGACCCTCCCCGCTGCGGAACCGGCCTGCTGAGCCGGCGATACCCGAGGAAACCGACCGCGACCGCGACGGCCCCGGAAACCGCCGGAACCCCGTACCCCGCCTTCGCGCCGGCGGAGTCGATCACCCAGCCGGCCACGGAGGAACCGAGCGCGACCCCGACCGCGAGTCCTGTGCTCACCCAGGTCATGCCTTCGGTCAGTTTGGCGCGAGGTACGTGCTGCTCGATGAGGGACATCGTCGTGATCATCGTGGGAGCGATGGAGAGGCCCGCAACGAACAGCGCCACGGCCAGGAACGGCAAGTTTCCGACCAGTAGGAGGGGGATCATACTCACGGCCATCGCGCATATGCCCAGCAGCCACCTTCCTTCGGCGGCCCCCTTGAAGTGCAGCAGTCCGAAGACGGCCCCGGCGAGGCAGGAGCCCGCCGCGTAGAGGGCCAGCACGATGCTCGCGGCGCCCTTGTGGCCCTGCTCCTCGGCGAAGGCCACGGTGACCACGTCGACGGCTCCGAAGATCGTCCCGGTCGCCACGAACGTGGCCACCAGGACCTGGAGACCGGCCGAACGCAGGGCCGAGCCGCCGCCGTGCTGGCCGCGCGGATGAGGCGCGGGCTCCGTGGCGCGCTGCGAGGTGAGCCAGAAGACGCCGGCCGCCAGGAAACAGGCGGCGAGCAGCGGCCCGGCCTCCGGGAACCACACCGTGGACAGGCCGATGGAGATGATCGGCCCGAAGATGAAGCAGATCTCGTCCACCACGGACTCCAGGGAGTACGCGGTGTGCAGTTGCGGGGTGCCTCCGTAGAGGGCCGCCCAGCGGGCCCGGATCATCGCGCCGATGCTCGGCACGCAGCCGATGCCGGCCGCGCACACGAACAGCACCCAGTCCGGCCACTCGAAGTGCGCGGCGAGCAGCAGTCCCGCGGACGCCGTGAGGGCGAAGAGCGTCACCGGGCGCAGGATCCGCCGCTGACCGTGCCGGTCCACCAGGCGCGAGACCTGGGGGCCCACCGCCGCGGCCGCCAGCGCGATGGTCGCCGACAAGGCACCGGCGAGGCCGTACCGCCCGGTCAGCTGGGAGATCATCGTGACGATGCCGATCCCCATCATGGACAGCGGCATCCTGCCGAGCAGGCCCGCGGTGGAGAAGCCTTTGGAGCCGGGCGCGGCGAACAGGGCGCGGTACGGGCTGGGCACGGGGGTCTCCGTCGGCTCGGCTCGGCCCCTCCCCGTCACCGTGGGCGGCCCGAACTTCGGTAAGGCGTGAAGCTGGCCGATACAGCTTACTGGTTAGGTGACCCTAACGCACCCTTCGCACCTCCTCACCGCCTCCCTTGCGGACTCCGGTCCGGGCGCCCGACCGCGCGCCCCACCGGCTCCGACTCCTTCGCCACCCCGCCGGTCATCGCCTGTCAGCGGCGGGTGGCAGGATCGGACACATGCCAGAAGTGCTCGATGCCAACCCCTACGACGCCCTGCTCCTGCTCTCGTTCGGCGGCCCCGAGGGCCCGGACGAAGTGGTCCCGTTCCTGGAGAACGTGACGCGGGGCAGGGGTATCCCGAAGGAACGGCTCAAGGAGGTCGGGCAGCACTACTTCCTGTTCGACGGGATCAGCCCCATCAACGACCAGAACCGTGCCCTGCTCGACGCACTGCGCACGGACTTCGCCGAGCACGCCCTGGACCTGCCGGTCTACTGGGGCAACCGGAACTGGGCGCCGTACCTGACCGACACCCTGCGCGAGATGGTCGCGGACGGGCGGCGCCGGATCCTGGTGCTGGCCACCAGCGCGTACGCCTCGTACTCGGGCTGCCGGCAGTACCGCGAGGACCTCGCCGGGGCACTGGCCACCCTGGAGGCCGAGGGCCTGGAGCCGCCGAGGATCGACAAGCTGCGGCACTACTTCAACCACCCCGGGTTCGTGGAGCCGATGACCGAGGGCGTCCTCAGGTCCCTGGCCGAGCTGCCCGAGGAGGTCCGGGCGGGCGCGCACCTGGCGTTCACCACGCACTCGATCCCGGTCGCCGCCGCGGACACCTCCGGCCCGGCCGAGGGGCACGGCGACGGTGGCGCGTACGTCCGGCAGCATCTGGACGTGGCCCGGCTGATCGCGGAGGCGGTGCGCGAGGAGACCGGGATCGACCACCCCTGGGAACTGGTCTACCAGTCGCGCTCCGGGGCACCGCACATTCCGTGGCTGGAGCCGGACATCTGCGACCACCTGGAGGCGCTGCACGGGGCCGGGGTGACGGCGTCGGTGATGGTGCCGATCGGGTTCGTCTCGGATCACATGGAGGTCCTGTACGACCTGGACACCGAGGCACGGGCGAAGGCGGAGGCGCTGGGGCTGCCGGTGCGCCGTTCGGCCACGGTGGGCTCCGACCCCCGGTTCGCCGCCGGGGTCCGTGACCTGGTGCTGGAGCGCGCCGCGGCCGAGAGCGGCCGACGGGTGACACGGTGTGCCCTGGGCGCGCTGGGCGCGAGCCACGACCTGTGCCCGGTGGGCTGCTGTCCTGCCCGCACGCCCAAGTCCGCCGCCGCGGGCGCCGACAGTCCCTACGCATGAGGAGCCCCGTGACCGAGCCTCTGCACACCGAACTCCTCCAGCTCGCGCACGAGGCCGCCCGCCGCGCGGGAGCGCTGCTGCGCGACGGCCGCCCGGCGGACCTCGCGGTCGCCGCCACCAAGTCCAGCCCGATCGACGTCGTCACCGAGATGGACATCGCCGCCGAGAAGCTGATCACCACGCTGATCGCCGAACACCGCCCCCAGGACGGCTTCCTGGGCGAGGAGGGCGCCGCCACCGAGGGCACCAGCGGCATCCGCTGGATCGTCGACCCGCTCGACGGCACGGTCAACTACCTGTACGGGCTGCCGACCTGGGCCGTGTCGATCGCGGCCGAACAGGACGGCGAGACCGTCGTCGGCGTCGTGGCCGCACCGATGCGCGGCGAGACCTACCACGCGGTGCGCGGCCGGGGCGCCCGGGCCTCCGGCGCCTGGGTGGGGGAACGCCGGCTGGCCTGCCGACCTTCGCCGCCGCTCGACCAGGCCCTCGTCTCGACCGGCTTCAACTACGTGACCGAGGTCAAGACCCACCAGGCCGACGTGGCCCAGCGGCTGATCCCGCTGGTGCGCGACATCCGGCGCTCCGGCTCGGCGGCGGTCGACCTGTGCGACGTCGCGGCCGGCCGGCTCGACGGCTACTACGAACGCGGCCTGCACCCCTGGGACCTCGCGGCGGGGGACCTGATCGCCCGGGAAGCGGGCGCCGTGACCGGTGGACGCCCCGGAGAGCGCCCCGCGGGCGATCTCGCGGTGGCTGCCTCCCCCGGGGTCTTCGAGCCCCTCCAGCGGCTCCTGGAGGACTTCGGGGCCTGGCACGACTGACGGCCGGGAAAGGCGCAAAACGGAGCGGGACCCCGGTGCTGGATCGACACCGGGGCCCCGCTCTCGTACGTACTGATCAGACGCGCGCGGCGCCGACCTCCACACCGTGCTCTGCGGCAAGGCGGTGCAGGTCGTCCAGCTCGGCCTGCTCGACCTCCGCGAGGAAGTCGTCGCCTGTTTCGCGAGCCCGCGTCAGGTCGGACTCGGTCGCCCTTATGCGCTGCAGAAGTCCTGCGGTGAATGCGTCCATGCTGCGCCCCCTCGTCCTGGGTCGTGGGTCGGGTGGCACGGGGGTGTGCCGATGGGAAGGGGCGATCACGTCTCTGATGGGGTGCCCAGCGCTGCCCGGTCTGGGCGGCGACGGTGCCGGACACCCACGCCCGCTCTGCGGAAGCGGTTGGACGTACCACAATGTGGCTTGCCACATGCAGAGCGTGATCGCGGGGTGTAAAGCCGTCCTCCCCCCGCTCTCTTCCGTGGAAACCTCAACCCGGCGAGAAAATCCCGCATTCCCGGTCCGCCGGACGGGCTTCCCTGCCGTCTCTCCCCCGTCTTACAGCCGGTTTATGGCCGAAACGGGCAGGATGGAGCTCTCATTCGTGACGGACCCTGCCCGCGTGGTGCCCTCAGACGTGCCCCGCCGGTGGACAGAGGAAGGACAAGCGACGTGCGTGTACTCGTCGTCGAGGACGAGCAGCTGCTCGCCGATGCGGTGGCCACCGGACTGCGCCGGGAGGCCATGGCCGTCGACGTCGTGTACGACGGGGCGGCCGCGCTGGAGCGCATCGGGGTCAACGACTACGACGTGGTCGTCCTCGACCGCGACCTCCCGCTCGTGCACGGCGACGACGTCTGCCGCAAGATCGTCGAGCTCGGCATGCCCACGCGCGTGCTGATGCTGACCGCTTCCGGCGACGTCAGCGACCGTGTCGAGGGCCTGGAGATCGGTGCCGACGACTACCTCCCGAAGCCGTTCGCGTTCAGCGAGCTCACCGCACGCGTGCGTGCCCTCGGGCGTCGTACGAGCGTGCCGCTGCCGCCGGTCCTGGAGCGGGCCGGGATCAAGCTCGACCCCAACCGGCGCGAGGTCTTCCGCGACGGCAAGGAGGTCCAGCTCGCTCCCAAGGAGTTCGCCGTCCTGGAAGTGCTGCTGCGCAGCGAGGGCGCCGTCGTGTCCGCGGAGCAGCTCCTGGAGAAGGCCTGGGACGAGAACACGGACCCGTTCACCAACGTCGTGCGGGTGACCGTCATGACCTTGCGCCGCAAGCTCGGCGAGCCCGCTGTGATCGTCACCGTGCCCGGCTCCGGCTACAGGATCTGATCCACCGTGGCCACCGCACCCGCGCCGCCCGCGGCGCCTCCGAAGCCCACCTGGGACCCCAGAAGGGCGGAGCCGCCGTTCCCCTGGCTGCGCCCCACGATCCGCATACGGCTCACGCTCCTGTACGGCGGCATGTTCCTGATCGCCGGCATCATGCTGCTGTCGATCATCTACCTGCTCGCGGCGCAGGCGCTGAACGTCGGCAGCGAACTCCCCTTCAAGATCATTTCGGGTCAGGTCGGCAGCAACACCTGCAACCTTCCGCCGCGTCCCTCGTCGGACGAGATCAACAAGGCGATCTACGACTGCGTGAACCAGCAGCGCCAGCACGCCTTGGACGACCTGCTCAGCCGCTCGCTGCTGGCCCTGCTGGGCCTCGCGGTCATCGCCTTCGCGTTCGGTTACGCGATGGCGGGCCGCGTCCTGTCCCCGCTCGGGCACATCACCCGCACCGCGCGCGCGGTGGCCGGCTCCGACCTGTCCCGGCGGATCGAGCTGGACGGCCCGGACGACGAACTGAAGGAGCTCGCGGACACCTTCGACGACATGCTGGAGCGGCTGCAGCGGGCCTTCACGGCACAACAGCGGTTCGTCGGGAACGCCTCGCACGAGCTGCGCACCCCGCTCGCGATCAATCGCACGCTCCTGGAGGTGCACCTCTCGGGACCCGGGGTGCCGACGGAGATGCAGCAGCTCGGCAAGACGCTGCTCGCCACGAACGAGCGCAGTGAACAGCTCGTCGAGGGCCTGCTGCTGCTCGCCCGCAGCGACAACCAGATCGTCGAGCGCAAGCCGGTGGACCTCGCCGAGGTCGCCACGCAGGCCGTCGACCAGGTGCACGCGGAGGCCGAGGCCAAGGGTGTGGAGATCCGCGGGCACCGCGCTCCGGTGGTTGTCCAGGGCAACGGCGTGCTCCTGGAGCGGATCGCCCTGAACCTCGTCCAGAACGCCGTTCGGTACAACGTGCCGAAGGACGGCTGGGTCGAGGTCACGACCGGTACGGAGCACGGCAGAGCGGTCCTGGAAGTGTCGAACACGGGGCCGGTGGTTCCCGCGTACGAGGTCGACAATCTTTTCGAGCCCTTCCGGCGGCTGCGTACGGAGCGCACAGGCAGTGACAAGGGTGTGGGCCTCGGCCTGTCCATCGCCCGGTCGGTGGCCCGCGCGCACGGCGGTCACATCGTCGCTCAGCCTCGTGAAGGGGGTGGGCTCGTGATGCGCGTCACCCTTCCCATCTGAGACCATGTCGCCGACACGCGGCGATGTTCGCTTTGCGCTGAATTTTCTAGTCACCCTCCCGGGTGACCCGTGTGTGATCGATCACAAGGGCGATTTTCGGTCCATCTACTCTCCGTGATCATGCAGGCTGTCGGAAAGCCGGGAAAATCCGGGTTTTCGGGGGTCTTGATCACGGGAAGTACACGGTGGGGCGCCTTTGAAGTGCGGCCTCAGGACCGTGTACGGTCCGCATCGCCATCCAAGCCGATCACTCTCGATGAGTCCGGTTGGGTGTCGATTGAGTAACAGACCTTGATGTGAGGCAAAATCTCCGCCTCGGGTCGGGCACAAGTCCGGCCTCTCACGCGTTACGTGCGCTGGAGACACCGAAGACACCCAGAGGGGGAGAGCGACAAATGGCAACGGATTACGACACCCCGCGCAAGACCGACGACGACGTCGACTCGGACAGCCTTGAAGAACTGAAGGCTCGCCGGAACGACAAGTCGACTTCGTCTGTCGACGTAGATGAGTTCGAGGCCGCAGAAGGCCTGGAGCTGCCCGGTGCGGACCTCTCGAACGAAGAGCTGGCCGTCCGGGTGCTGCCCAAGCAGCAGGACGAGTTCACTTGCATGAGCTGCTTCCTGGTGCACCACCGCAGCCAGCTGGCCCGCGAGAAGAACGGTCAGCCGATCTGCCGCGACTGCGACTGAGGCAGGGTCGGCCGTGACTGGCTCGACCCCACCCTGGAAGCGCCGCCTCCCCTCCGGGGCGGCGGACGAAGGGCCCTTCACGGGCCCTGAAGGCGTGCGTGACGACGAGCGGGGCTCTTCCGAACAGGGATCAGCCTCGCTCGACCGAGCGGGCGCCACAGACGGCCTGACGGCCCCCACGGACACTCCCGCGCCCGCCGCAAGGCGTCGCGCGGCGGCTGTCCGCGACGGGGTCATGAGGGGCGTCACGAAGAGCGGTGTCCGGGCCAGGGCGGGCCTGGCGTACGTCACCGACCGCATCATCGACATCGCCCCGCGGGTTCCCGTACGGGACCTCGCCACCCTCCGCAGACAGTTCCCCGGCCTCGGCCCCGAGGAACTCGCGGACAAGCTCGTCGCGGGCGCCGCCGCCGCGACGTCCACCGTCGGCGCCGGTATCGGCGCCGCCGCGATGCTGCCGGTGCCGCCCGCCATGCCCACGGAGCTGGCGGCCGAGATCACCGCCGTCGCCGCGATCGAGCTGAAGCTGATCGCCGAACTCCACGAGGTCTACGGCCTGCGTCCACCGGGCAGTCTCAAGCAGCGGAGCACCGCGTATCTGCACTCCTGGTCGGGTGAGCGCGGCATCGACGTGGCCAAACCCGTGACGATCAATGCCGCGCTGGGCGGCCAGATGAAGCGCGAGCTGCGCCAGCAGATCATGAAGCGGACGGTGCGGGACCTGCCCAACCTGATGCCGTTCATGGTCGGCGCGGCCGTGGGAGCGGTGATGAACCGCCGCGACACCAAACGCGTGGCGGGCCACATCCGCAAGGACCTGCGCAAGATGCAGGTGCCGTGGGACGCGCTCCCGGAGCTGCCGGCGCTGGAGAAGCCGACGGACCCGGTCCAGATCGGGGAGATCCCCCTGGACTTCGGAGAGATCCCCGGAGATCCGGGGCACTGAGGCTGCGCCGGGCGGGCGGCACGCGACCGTCCGTCCGCGGCATGAGGGGGCCGAGCGGTCACCGCCCGACGGGCGTGCGGCGCGAGCGGTCCCCCAGTCGCGCCCGCCAGCCCGTGCCCGCGGCGCGATCCAGGCGTTGGCCCGTAGCCCGTAGCCCGTAGCCCGTAGCCCGTAGCCCGTAGCCCGTAGCCCGTAGCCCGTAGCCCGTAGCCCGTAGCCCGTAGCCCGTAGCCCGTAGCCCGTAGCCCTAGTTCGCTGTGGGCCGGGAGGATGCCCGTGCCGCCTCCAGGGCGGCCACCAGCCGCTCCGGCTCCCGCGTCGACAGATAGAGGTAGGGCGTCGGGTCCGCCGGGTCCGTGACCTGGACGCGCAGGGCTCCGGGGATGTACGAGCGCAGGAGCAGGAAGGCGCGGGTGTCCGCCTTGTACGTGCGCCAGGCACGCGCCTCCTCCTGGTCCAGGATCTCCGTGTCACCGAGGGCCGAGACCGGGATGCGGGCGTCCCCGGCGATCAGCGAGTCACCGACCACGCGGATGCGGACCGAGCCGTACGAACTGGCCGCGACCGCCGCGACCGCGGTACCGCCGACCAGTGCTCCGAGCATCGGCAGCGTGCCGAACGGGAGGAAGACGAGGGCCAGCGCGAGCCCGACCAGGAAGCTGATCAGCCACCACGACCGGGGTGCGGTGAGGCGTTCTTCGTACGGGGAGGCGGAGAGCTGCATGAGGCCAAGCTTGGCACGGTGCGAAGACTTGGTGGACGCGCGGGTAAGGTCTGCGCCTGTGAGTGGTACTTCCGCAGCTCTGACGCCTCCCGCCGACGCCGTCGCGCCGGTGCGGCACCCCGACGCGCCCGCCCCCGGAGAGCTCCTCGGAGCGCACTACGAACACTGTTTCGGGTGCGGTGGCGGGCAGCCCCACGGACTCCATCTGGAGGCGCGCGCCGGTGACGGCGTCCGGATCACGGCCGAGTTCACCGTGCGGCCCGTCCATCAGGGCGCCCCCGGTCTCGCGCACGGCGGCGTCCTCGCCACCGCGCTCGACGAGACGCTCGGCTCGCTGAACTGGCTGCTGCGGACGGTCGCCGTGACCGGACGCCTGGAGACCGACTTCCGCCGTCCCGTACCCGTCGGCACCGTGCTGTATCTGGAGGCCGAGGTCACCGCGGTGGCCGGCCGCAAGATCTACTGCACCGCCACCGGGCGGATCGGCTCCCCCGAGGGGCCCGTCGCCGTCCGCGCGGACGCCCTCTTCGTCGAGGTGAAGGTCGACCACTTCATCGACAACGGCCGCCCGGAGGAGATCCGAGCGGCCATGAACGACCCGGACCAGATCCGGCGAGCCCGCGCCTTCGAGGTGAACCCGTGACCCGTACTCCGGGGGCCCCTGAGCCCCGTCAAGAAGTCTCCGTGCTGATCAGGCGCGTCGATCCGGAGGTCCCGCTCCCCGAGTACGCGCAACCCGGTGACGCGGGAGCCGATCTGCGCACCACCGAGAGCCGCGAGCTGAAGCCCGGTGAACGGGCGGTGCTGCCGACCGGCGTGTCCATCGCACTGCCCGAGGGGTACGCGGCCTTCGTGCACCCTCGGTCCGGCCTCGCCGCCCGCTGCGGCGTCGCCCTCGTGAATGCCCCGGGGACGGTTGATGCCGGGTACCGTGGGGAGATCAAGGTGATCGTGGTGAATCTCGATCCGCGCGAGTCGGTGCGGTTCGAGCGCTTCGACCGGATTGCTCAACTGGTCGTCCAGCAGGTCGAGAAGGTTCGCTTCCAGGAGGTCGCGGAACTTCCCGATTCTGTGCGGGCCGCAGGGGGCTTCGGGTCCACCGGCGGTCATGCCGCCGTGGACAGCACAACGGGTGGGAATCGATACGCATCGGTCGTATCAGACCGGGAAGGACAGTGACGTGTTCGGACGTCGCAAGAAGGGCAGTGCCGCCGAGGACGCGGCGGGCGAGGCCGAGCAGGTCGTCGACGGCGTCGACACTGAGGCGGACGAGGACGAGGAGCGCGAGCGCGTGAGGCTCGAACCCGAGCCGCGCCCCGACGGGCCCTGGGACAGCGAAGAGGTCCGCGACCCGGCCGAGGGCCGGGTGGACCTGGGCGGTCTCCTCGTGCCCGGAGTCGACGGCATGGAGCTGCGGGTCGAGGTCGCGGGTGACGCGATCGTCGCGGCGACCGTCGTCGTCAACGACAGCGCCGTGCAGCTCCAGGCCTTCGCGGCCCCCAAGCGTGAGGGCATCTGGGGCGAGGTGCGCGAGGAGATCGCGTCCGGGATCACCCAGCAGGGCGGTGTCATCGACGAGGTCGAGGGCCCGCTGGGCTGGGAGCTGCGGGCGCAGGTACCGGTCCAGCTTCCGGACGGCACGGGTGGTTTCCAGGTCGTGCGATTCGTCGGCGTGGACGGTCCCCGCTGGTTCCTGCGCGGAGTGATCTCCGGGCAGGGCGCGGTGCAGCCGCAGGCCGCGGGTCTGCTGGAGCAGATCTTCCGGGACACGGTCGTCGTCCGCGGTGAGGGCCCGATGGCCCCGCGTGACCCGATCGTCCTGAAGCTGCCGAACGACGCGCAGATGGTCCCCGAGGGCGTTCAGCAGGACGAGCAGGGCGGCTCCCGCTTCTCCGGCGGCATGGGGCAGCTGCAGCGCGGACCGGAGATCACCGAAGTCCGCTAGGCGGACAAAGGGCTGGTCAGGCAGAGAGACAGACAACAGGAGGGCCGCATCCCCAGGGATGCGGCCCTTTCTCGTGCGCGCGTTCAGGCGCGTTCCGGCGCTCCGGCACCCTCCAGCGGGCCCCGTTGCACGCTCGTGTCTCCCGCCTATCGGGTTCTCGTATGTGAACAAGGGACTGAGCCGCAGATCTTTCTTCAGGTCTTGACGGAAGCCTGGTCCGTACCTATGGTCACCGGCCAGCGCACCTGTTCAGCATTCCATGCGTAGTTCACATACAAGAACGGATGGCTCTGCATGTCCGACACCCCCACTCGGCATCGCCGCAGACGGCGCCCCGCTCTCCTCGCCACCGTCGCCGCCGCGACCGCCGCACTCGTGGCCACCCTCCTGTCCTGGCCCGGCGCGCACCGGGCCGAGGCGGCGCCCGCCACCTTCGTCCACCCCGGAGTCACCGTCTCCAGGGGGCAGCTGGACTTCGCCCGCACCGAGGTCCTGGCCGGCGCCCAACCCTGGAAGGGTGCCTACGACCAGATGATGGCGAGCCAGTACGCCTCGCTCACGCGCACCCCCACGCCCCGCGCGACCGTCGAATGCGGCTCGTACTCCAACCCGAACTACGGCTGCACCGACGAACGCGAGGACGCTATAGCCGCGTACACCGACGCCCTCGCCTGGTACGTCACCCGCGACGACCGCTACGCCAAGAAGGCCATCGAGCTGATGGACGCCTGGTCGGCGGTGATCAAGGCGCACACCAACAGCAACGCGCCCCTGCAGACCGGCTGGGCCGGCTCCTCCTGGCCCAAGGCCGCCGAGATCATCAAGTACACGTACACCGGCTCCTGGGCGAACTCCGGCCGCTTCGCGACCATGCTGCGCGACGTCTACCTGCCCGAGATCATCAACGGCTCGAACTCCAACGGCAACTGGGAGCTGTCGATGATGGAGGCCGCGGTCGGCATCTCCGTCTTCCTGGACGACAGGACGTCGTACGACAAGGCCATGGCGAAGTTCCGGACGCGTACGGCGGCGTACGTCTATCTCTCCACCGACGGCGCCGTGCCGAAGACCGTGCCGAGCCAGAACCTCGACACCACCGCGAAGATCGTCAGCTACTGGCAGGGACAGTCCACCTTCGTCACCGGGCTCACCCAGGAGACCTGCCGCGACCTCACCCACACCGGGTACGGCATCTCGGCCATCTCGCACATCGCCGAGACCAGCCGCATCCAGGGCCAGGACCTGTACGGCACCGACGTCGGCGAGCGGCTGCGCCAGGCGCTCGGCTTCCAGGCGAAGTACCAGCTGGGCACGGCGGTGCCGAGCTGGCTGTGCGGCGGCTCGCTGAACCTCGGGCTCGGCCCGGTCACCGAGGTCGGCTACAACGCGCTGCACAACCGTCTGGGCATCGCGATGACCAACACCCAGACCCTCACCCAGCAGAACCGTCCGGCCGGCAGCAACAACCTCTTCGTGGCGTGGGAGACGCTGACACACGGCGACAATCCCGCGTGAACCGAAACCGGGGTCCCATCCGATGAACCATCGAGGGACCGGGCGTCCGGTGGCGACACCGACGCCCGGTCCACGGGGATCACGGGGATCACGGGATCACGGGATCACGGGATCACGGGGATCACGGGGAGGAAGCATGAGCGGTCGCGCGGGACGTGTGAGAGAGGGCGAGGCCGCGTTGAGCCGCGCGGCGCCGCGCGGGGCGTCAGGGTTGCGTCAAAGACGTTCTCCGGCCGGACACGCGTCCCTTTCGCCGGGATTATTGGCCGTAAGGTCGACGCTGCGTACACGGCGGTGACAGGAAGACAATAGGGCTCATGGGACGCGGCAAGCTTCGGATCTACCTCGGTGCGGCACCGGGCGTCGGCAAGACGTACGCGATGCTCTCCGAGGCGCATCGCCGCGTCGAACGCGGGACGGACTGCGTGGTGGCGTTCGTCGAGCACCACCACCGTCCGCGTACCGAAGTGATGCTGCACGGTCTGGAGCAGGTGCCGCGCAAGGAGCTGGAGTACCGGGGCGGGGTCTTCACGGAGATGGATGTCGACGCCGTGCTCCGGCGCGCCCCGGCCGTCGCCCTGGTGGACGAACTGGCGCACACCAATGTCCCCGGCTCCCGCAACGACAAGCGGTGGCAGGACGTGGAGGAGCTGCTGGCCGCCGGCATCGACGTCGTCTCCACCGTCAACATCCAGCACCTGGAGTCACTGGGCGATGTCGTCGAGTCGATAACGGGTGTACGGCAGCGCGAGACCGTGCCGGACGAGGTGGTGCGGCGGGCGGACCAGATCGAGCTGGTCGACATGTCGCCGCCCGCGCTGCGCCGCCGGATGGCGCACGGCAACATCTACAAGCCCGACAAGGTCGACGCCGCCCTGTCCAACTACTTCCGGCCCGGCAATCTCACGGCCCTGCGCGAGCTCGCCCTGCTGTGGGTCGCCGACCGGGTCGACGAGTACCTGACCGAGTACCGCAGCGAGCACCGGGTCTCCGCGATCTGGGGTTCCCGGGAGCGGATCGTCGTCGGACTGACCGGTGGTCCGGAGGGGCGGACGCTGATCCGGCGCGCCGCGCGGCTCGCCGAGAAGGGAGCGGGCGGCGAGGTCATGGCCGTCTACATCGCCCGCAGCGACGGCCTGACCGCCGCCTCCCCGAAGGAGCTGGCCGTCCAGCGCACCCTCGTGGAGGACCTCGGCGGCACCTTCCACCACGTGATCGGCGACGACATACCCGTCTCCCTCCTGGACTTCGCGCGCGGAGTCAACGCCACCCAGATCGTGCTCGGCTCCTCCCGCCGCAAGACCTGGCAGTACGTCTTCGGGCCGGGCGTCGGCGCCACGGTCGCCCGCGAGTCGGGCCCCGACCTGGACGTCCACATCGTCACCCACGAAGAGGTCGCCAAGGGGCGCGGCCTGCCTGTGGCGCGAGGGGCCAGGCTCGGGCGTTCCCGGATCATCTGGGGCTGGGTGATCGGAATCGGCGGCCCGGTGGCCATGGCGCTGCTGCTGAACACCATCGACCTCGGGCTCGCCAACGACATGCTGCTGTTCCTGTCGGTGACGGTCGCCGCCGCCCTCCTGGGCGGTCTCCTGCCGGCCCTCGCCTCCGCCGCCTTCGGCTCCCTGCTGCTGAACTACTTCTACACGCCACCCCTGCACCGGCTCACCGTCGCCGACCCGAAGAACATCGTCGCCATCGTGATCTTCGTGGGCGTCGCCGTCTCAGTGGCGTCGGTGGTCGATCTCGCGGCCCGTCGCACCCACCAGGCCGCGCGGCTGCGCGCGGAGTCGGAGATCCTCTCCTTCCTGGCGGGCAGCGTGCTGCGCGGCGAGACCAGCCTGGAGGCGCTGCTGGAACGGGTCCGGGAGACCTTCGGGATGGAGTCGGTCGCGCTGCTGGAGCGGGCGGGCGACGTCGACCCGTGGACCTGCGCGGGCAGCGTCGGACCGGCGCCCTCGGCCCGCCCGGAGGACGCCGACGTCGACATGCCGGTCGGCGACCACATGGCACTCGCCCTGTCCGGACGGGTGCTGCCCGCCTCCGACCGCAGGGTGCTGGCCGCGTTCGCCGCCCAGGCCGCGGTGGTCCTGGACCGCCAGCGCCTCCAGTTCGAGGCCGACCAGGCCAAGGAACTGGCCGAGGGCAACCGCATCCGCACCGCCCTGCTGGCCGCCGTGAGCCACGATCTGCGCACCCCGCTCGCCGGGATCAAGGCCGCGGTGTCCTCCCTGCGCTCCGACGACGTGGCCTGGTCCGACGAGGACCGGGCCGAGCTCCTCGAAGGAATCGAGGACGGCGCCGACCGCCTCGACCACCTGGTGGGCAACCTGCTCGACATGTCCCGCCTACAGACCGGCACCGTCGCCCCGCTGATCCGCGAGATCGACCTCGACGAGGTCGTCCCGATGGCGCTCGGCGGTGTCCCCGAGGACAGCGTGGAGCTGGAGATCCCGGAGAGCCTGCCGATGGTCGCCGTCGACGCCGGGCTCCTGGAGCGCGCCGTCGCCAACCTCGTCGAGAACGCCGTCAAGTACAGCCACGTCGACGAACGGGTCCTGGTCGCCGCGAGCGGCATCGCCGACCGTGTGGAGGTGCGCGTGGTCGACCGCGGCCCCGGCGTCCCGGATGAGGCCAAGGATCGTATCTTCGCGCCCTTCCAGCGCTACGGAGACGCCCCGCGCGGCACCGGAGTGGGCCTCGGCCTCGCCGTCGCCCGCGGCTTCGCCGAGGCGATGGGCGGCACCCTCACCGCCGAGGACACCCCCGGCGGCGGACTCACCATGGTGCTCACGGTGCGGGCGGTGGACCGCCGGCCCGACCTGGCCGCCCGATCAGCAGTCGCAGAAAGGCAGGCCTCATGACCCGGGTCCTCGTGGTCGACGACGAGCCGCAGATCACCCGAGCCCTCGTGATCAACCTGAAGGCACGCAAGTACGAGGTGGACGCGGCCCCCGACGGAGCCACCGCGCTCCAGCTCGCTGCCGCCCGTCACCCCGACGTCGTCGTGCTCGACCTCGGCCTTCCCGACATGGACGGCGTCGAGGTGATCAAGGGGCTGCGCGGCTGGACCCGGGTGCCGATCCTGGTGCTGTCCGCCCGGCACTCCTCCGACGAGAAGGTCGAGGCGCTCGACGCCGGCGCCGACGACTACGTCACCAAGCCCTTCGGCATGGACGAGCTGCTGGCCCGGCTCCGGGCGGCCGTCCGCCGGGCCGAGCCCACCGGGGGCGGTGAGGACGACGTGATCGTGGAGACCGCCGGGTTCACCGTCGACCTGGCGGCGAAGAAGGTGCACCGCGACGGGCGGGACGTCCGGCTCACGCCCACGGAGTGGCACCTGCTGGAGGTCCTGGTCCGCAACACGGGTCGGCTGGTCAGCCAGAAGCAGCTTCTCCAGGAGGTCTGGGGGCCGTCGTACGGGACGGAGGCGAACTACCTGCGCGTCTACATGGCCCAGTTGCGCCGCAAGCTGGAGGCGGACCCCTCGCACCCGAAGCACTTCATCACCGAGCCGGGGATGGGGTACCGGTTCGAGCGGTGAGGTGTCCCCGGGGCGGGTGACCGTGTTCGTCGGTACGAGTGACGCTGGGCACCGGTACCAGTGACGCTGTGCACCGGTACGAGTGATGGCGTACGCCGGTCCGAGGGCGGTGGCGCGGTCGCCGGATCGAGTGAGATCCGCGGCCGGTTCGGCCGGTGGTGCCGCGGGTACGTAGCTGTCAGCGCCCCCCGGTACGCTTTCGGTATGAGCGCTGTTCCTCGTTCCGAAAAGCCGGCGGGCCGCTTCCGGCGCATGATGGACCGGCTCTCCTCGTCCCAGGAGGACCTGGAGTCCGAGGAGCTGCGGGAGGACGCCGCGACCGCGGGCTGCACCCGTATCGGTGACTGCCACGACCGGCAGATAGTCACGGTTACTGGTACCTTGCGCACGGTCACTCTGCGGCCGAGGGCCGGTGTTCCGGCCCTGGAGGCCGAGCTGTTCGACGGCTCGGCAGCCCTGGACGTGGTCTGGCTCGGCCGCCGCTCCATCGTCGGCATCGAGCCCGGACGCAAGCTGATCGCCTCCGGCCGTATCTCGATGAGCCGGGGCCGTAGGGTGTTGTTCAATCCGAAGTACGAACTCAGACCCCTCGGACGGGAGTAGCCGGTGACGTCGCTCGACAAGCCGACCGAAGACGCCCAGGACGCCCAGCGGGATGCGCGGGCGGTGACCGAGGCCGCACTCTTCGAGGCGTTCGGCGGCGTGCGGGGCATGGTCGAAACGGTGGTGCCTGGCCTGCTCTTCGTCACCATCTTCACGATCAACAAGGACCTGCACTGGTCGGCGATCGCGGCCCTCGCCGTGTCCCTGCTGCTCGTCGCGGTCCGCCTGGTGCGGCGCGACACCGTGAAGCACGCCTTCAGCGGTGTCTTCGGCGTCGCCTTCGGCGTGGTCTTCGCGATGATGACGGGCAACGCGAAGGACTTCTACCTGCCCGGCATGCTCTACACGCTCGGGCTCGCCGTCGCCTACATCGTCACGACCCTCGTGGGCGTGCCGCTGATCGGCCTGATGCTCGGCCCGGTCTTCAAGGAGAACCTCTCCTGGCGCACCCGCAACCCCGGCCGGAAGAAGGCGTACACGAAGGCCAGTTGGGCCTGGGGCCTGATCCTGCTCGCCAAGTGCGCGGTGCTCTTCCCGCTCTACTGGTGGGGCGGCACCACTCAGTTCGGCTGGGTCCTGATCGCCCTGAAGATCCCGCCGTTCCTGCTCGCCGTCTGGCTCACCTGGGTCTTCCTGGCCAAGGCGCCGCCGCCCATCGACGTGTTCGCGGAGATGGAGGCCGAGGAGCAGGCGGAGAAGGAGCGCAAGGCCGCTCTCGCACAGGAACGCGGCGAGACCGCCGCCCCGGCCCGGCACCGCCGCGAGGCGTAACCGGCACCGCCGGGAGGCACAAGGCTTTCGGTACGACGATGGGGGCGCCCGGAGAATCTCCGGGCGCCCCCATCGTCGTACCACCGCGTGGGGCGTCCTCCCGTCGGCGGGACGTCGTACCGCCGACGGGCAGGGGAACGGCTAGCTCGTCGCGTTCGTGTCGCGGCGCACCGACAGCAGGTCCTCCAGCTGCTCCTCACGGGCCTGGGCGGCCACGAAGAGGAGCTCGTCGCCCGCCTCCAGGGAATCCTCCCGGGAGGGGGTCAGGACGCGGGTGCCGCGGATGATGGTCACCAGCGAGGTGTCCTCCGGCCACGCGACGTCGCCGACGGTGGTGCCGGCCAGGGCGGACTCCGGCGGCAGGGTCAGCTCGACCAGGTTGGCGTCACCGTGGCTGAAGCGGAGCAGGCGCACCAGGTCGCCGACGCTCACGGCCTCCTCGACGAGGGCCGACATCAGGCGCGGGGTGGAGACGGCGACGTCCACGCCCCAGGACTCGTTGAACAGCCACTCGTTCTTCGGGTTGTTCACGCGGGCGACGACGCGCGGGACTCCGTACTCGGTCTTCGCGAGCAGCGAGACCACGAGGTTGACCTTGTCGTCCCCCGTGGCCGCGATGACCACGTTGCAGCGCTGCAACGCGGCCTCGTCCAGGGAGGTGATCTCGCAGGCGTCGGCCAGCAGCCACTCCGCCTGCGGCACGCGCTCGACCGAGATCGCGGTCGGCGCCTTGTCGATCAGCAGGATCTCGTGGCCGTTCTCCAGCAGTTCGCCCGCGATCGAGCGGCCCACGGCACCGGCACCGGCAATGGCGACTCTCATCAGTGACCCGCCTCTTCCTCAGGGCCCTTGGCGAACGCCGCCTCGACCTTGTCCACCTCGTCGGTGCGCATCATGACGTGCACCAGGTCGCCCTCCTGCAGCACCGTCTGAGAGGTGGGCAGAACCGCCTCACCCAGCCGGGTGAGGAAGGCGACACGCACGCCCGTCTCGTCCTGGAGGCGGCTGATCTTGTGGCCCACCCATGCGACGGAGGTGTGCACCTCGGCGAGCTGCACACCGCCCGTGGGGTCGCGCCACAGCGGCTCGGCGCCCGAGGGCAGCAGCCGGCGGAGCATCTGGTCGGCTGTCCAGCGGACGGTGGCGACGGTCGGAATGCCGAGACGCTGGTAGACCTCGGCCCGGCGCGGATCGTAGATGCGTGCCGCCACGTTCTCGATGCCGAACATCTCGCGGGCCACCCGGGCGGCGATGATGTTCGAGTTGTCACCGCTGGAGACCGCCGCGAACGCGCCCGCCTCCTCGATCCCCGCCTCACGCAGGGTGTCCTGGTCGAAGCCGACCCCGGTGACACGACGGCCGCCGAACCCGGAGCCCAGCCGCCGGAAGGCGGTGGGGTCCTGGTCGATCACGGCGACCGTGTGCCCCTGTTGCTCCAGGTTCTGGGCAAGCGCGGAACCCACTCTTCCGCAGCCCATGATGACGATGTGCACGACCGTCCTTCCGCATGTGAATGGTTACGGCTCAGGCTAAACAGGGTCTCAGACCGCCGCCCAAGCTACACACGCACGGTCGGCCGGGGGCACCCTTGCGCAGGTTCGTCTGCGGTTTTTCGCGGAACGGGCCGGGAACGGCGGTGAACGCAGGCCTCAGCGCCGTGTGATGCTGCGAACACTCACGAGGGTCAGGATTCCGAGGCCGGTCAGTCCGAGAGCCGCGCCGATGAGCTCCGCGGTCAGGTGCATGGGTCCTCCAGGGCGGTCGGGGTCCGGGTTCTGCCATGGAGACACGGGGACCTCCGGGCCCACGGAATCCGCAGCCGGAACCCGTCCCGTTTTCACCCGGAGAGCAGATGACGGGCCGAAGGGGGACGGCGGGTGGGCGACTGCCAGTTCGAACCCTTACGATTCCCTGTTGTGTCCAAACTGACCGACGTGCCCAAGCGGATCCTCATCGGACGCGCGCTGCGCAGCGACCGGCTGGGCGAAACGCTTCTGCCGAAGCGCATCGCCCTTCCCGTCTTCGCGTCCGACCCGCTCTCCTCCGTGGCGTACGCGCCCGGCGAAGTTCTGCTGGTCCTTTCCATCGCGGGCGTGTCGGCCTACCACTTCAGCCCCTGGATCGCGCTCGCGGTCGTCGTGCTGATGTTCACGGTGGTCGCGTCCTACCGCCAGAACGTGCACGCGTACCCGAGCGGCGGCGGCGACTACGAGGTCGCCACCACCAACCTCGGTCCGCGGGCCGGCCTCACCGTCGCCAGCGCGCTGCTCGTCGACTACGTCCTCACCGTCGCCGTCTCCATCGCCTCCGGCATCGAGAACCTCGGCTCGGCGGTTCCCTTCGTGGTGGAGCACAAGGTGGCCTGCGCGGTCGCCGTCATCGTGCTCCTCACGCTGATGAACCTGCGCGGAGTCAAGGAGTCCGGAAAGCTCTTCGCGATCCCGACGTACGTCTTCGTCGCGGGCGTCTTCATCATGATCGCCTGGGGCGCCTTCCGCGGACTCGTACTCGGCGACACCATGCACGCGCCGACCGCCGAGTACCACATCAAGGCCGAGCACCAGGGCCTCGCGGGCTTCGCCCTCGTCTTCCTGCTGCTGCGCGCCTTCTCGTCCGGCTGTGCGGCGCTCACCGGCGTCGAGGCGATCTCCAACGGCGTCCCCGCGTTCCGCAAGCCGAAGTCGAAGAACGCCGCGACCACGCTGGCGGCGATGGGCCTGCTCGCCGTCACCATGTTCTGCGGCATCATCGTCCTGGCCATGACCACCAAGGTGCGCATGGCGGAGAACCCCGCCACGGACCTGATCCACAACGGCGTGGCGGTCGGCTCCGGCTACGTCCAGAACCCGGTGATCTCCCAGGTGGCCGAGGCCGTGTTCGGCAAGGACAGCTTCCTGTTCATCGTGCTGGCCGCCGCCACCGCGCTCGTCCTCTTCCTGGCCGCGAACACCGCGTACAACGGCTTCCCGCTGCTCGGCTCGATCCTCGCCCAGGACCGCTACCTGCCGCGCCAGCTCCACACCCGCGGCGACCGCCTGGCCTTCTCGAACGGCATCGTCCTCCTGGCCGGCGCCGCGAGCATGCTCGTCATCATCTACGGGGCCGACTCGACGCGTCTGATCCAGCTCTACATCGTCGGCGTCTTCGTCTCCTTCACTCTCAGCCAGACCGGCATGGTCCGCCACTGGAACCGCCACCTGGCCACCGAGACCGACCAGAACAAGCGGCGCCACATGGTCCGCTCCCGGGCGATCAACACCTTCGGCGCCTTCTTCACCGGGCTGGTCCTGGTCGTCGTCCTCGTCACCAAGTTCACGCACGGCGCCTGGGTCGCGCTGCTCGGCATGGTGATCTTCTACGCGACGATGACCGCGATCCGTAAGCACTACGACCGGGTCTCCGAGGAGCTGGCCGCTCCCGAGGGACCGTCCGACGACAGCGTGCGCCCCTCCCGCGTCCACTCCGTCGTACTGGTCTCCAAGATCCACCGCCCCGCGCTGCGCGCCCTCGCGTACGCCAAGCTGCTGCGCTCCGACACCCTCGAAGCGCTCAGCGTCAACGTGGACCCGGCCGAGACCAAGACCCTGCGCGACGAATGGGAGCGGCGCGGCATCGACGTACCGCTGAAGGTCCTCGACTCGCCCTACCGCGAGATCACCCGGCCGGTCATCGAGTACGTGAAGGGCCTGCGCAAGGAGTCGCCGCGCGACGCGGTCTCCGTGATCATCCCCGAGTACGTGGTCGGCCACTGGTACGAGCACCTGCTGCACAACCAGAGTGCCCTGCGCCTCAAGGGCCGGCTGCTGTTCACGCCGGGCGTCATGGTGACCTCCGTGCCCTACCAGCTGGAGTCCTCCGAGGCCGCCAAGCTCCGGGCCCGCAAGCGGCAGGACTGGAGCGCGCCGGGTGCGGTGCGCCGCGGACCGGCCCACGAGCGGCCGAAGGAGCCCACGCCGAAGAACTAGAAGAACCCGAAGAACGAGAAGCACCAGCGGACGGCGCAGCCGGGTCCGGGGAACCGGCCGCCGAGGAGCCGGGACCGGAGGTCGACACCGCCGGGCCCGGGGAACCGGGGCCGAAGGGGACACGGTCCTACACGTACGTGGGCGCCGCGAGTCGGCGGCCGAAGGGTCTGAGCCCGGAGGACCGGCCGTCGAAGGAGCCGGGCCGGCCCGGGGGATCCGTGGCCGACGGACTCGGCCCGGGGAATCGACGGGCGCGGGAAGCACGCCGGAAGCACGTAGACTGGTGGGCTGTTGTCCCGCCGTTTCCCCCTTCTCATCTGGAGTCACCCCACCATGCAGGCAGAACCGAAGAAGTCGCTGGTGGGGGACGAGTACGAGGTCGAGATCGGCCCTGTGGCGCACGGCGGGCACTGCATCGCCCGGACGGACGAGGGCCAGGTCCTCTTCGTCCGGCACGCGCTGCCCGGTGAGCGCGTCGTCGCCCGGGTCACGGAGGGCGAGGAGGGCGCGCGATTCCTGCGCGCCGACGCCGTACGGATCATCGACGCGTCCAAGGACCGTGTCGAGGCGCCCTGCCCGTACGCGGGCCCCGGCCGCTGCGGCGGCTGCGACTGGCAGCACGCCAAGCCCGGAGCGCAGCGCCGTCTCAAGGGCGAGGTCATCGCGGAGCAGTTGCAGCGCCTCGCGGGCCTCACGCCCGAGGAGGCCGGCTGGGACGGCACGGTGATGCCCGCCGAGGGCGACAAGCTGCCCGCCGGCGAGGTTCCGGCCTGGCGCACCCGCGTGCAGTACGCGGTCGACCCGGACGGCAACGCCGGACTGCGCCGCCACCGCTCGCACGACGTCGAGCCCGTCGAGCGCTGCATGATCGCCGCCCCGGGTGTCACCGAACTCGGCATCGAGGAGCGCGACTGGTCCGGCATGGAGGCGGTTGAGGCGATCGCGGCGACGGGCTCCCAGGACCGCATGGTGATCCTGGAACCCCGGCCGGGCGCCCGCCTGCCGCTCGTCGAGCTCGACAAGCCGGTCTCGGTGATGCGGGTCGCCGAACAGGACGGCGGCATCCACCGCGTCCACGGCCGCGCGTTCGTGCGCGAGCGCGCCGACGGCCGCACCTACCGGGTCGGCAGCGGCGGCTTCTGGCAGGTCCACCCGATGGCCGCCGACACCCTCGTCAAGGCGGTCATGCAGGGTCTGCTGCCGCGCAAGGGCGACATGGCGCTCGACCTGTACTGCGGCGTCGGCCTCTTCGCGGGCGCGCTCGCGGACCGGATCGGCGACCAGGGCGCGGTCCTCGGCATCGAGTCGGGCAAGCGCGCGGTGGAGGACGCCCGGCACAACCTCGCGGGCTTCGACCGCGTCCGCATCGAACAGGGCAAGGTCGAGGCGGTCCTCCCGCGCACCGGGATCACCGGCGTCGACCTGATCGTCCTGGACCCGCCCCGCGCGGGCGCCGGCAAGAAGACGGTCGAGCACCTGTCGTCGCTGGGCGCACGAAAGATCGCCTACGTGGCCTGCGACCCGGCGGCACTGGCACGGGACATCGCGTACTTCCGCGACGGCGGCTACAAGGTGCGGACGCTGCGGGCGTTCGATCTTTTCCCGATGACGCATCACGTGGAGTGCGTTGTGATCCTGGAACCGGTGAAGAAGAGCGCCTGACCTGCAGGTTCGGGGGCCTGTGCGGTGTGGCCGTTCCGGGCGGTACGAGGAGCCGTTCGACGGTGCCGGCCCACTCGCCGGCCCGTTGACGCAGTCGGCCGGTGACGCGGATCTTCAGGCGTCGTCGACGGGTGGCCAATCCCCTGGATGGGGCTGTGCAGATCGTTCGGCGACTCGGTCAGGCGCCGCCGGAACCATTCCTGGTACAGGGCGAGGTCCTCGGCGTCGCCGCCAGCGAGGTCCATAGGACCTGCCTCACCCGGCGGGCAACACCCGATCTTTCCGGAACGATGCTGCGGAGTGAGCCGTTCAGGTCGCAGACTCGGTGACGAAGCGCTTCGGCTCCGAGAGAGCAGCGCGTGCGCCGTCGAAGTCGGCGAGCCTCGCCGACACCGTGGCTACGGCCAGTCGCTGGGGGAGTGCCACCGAGAACTTCAGTCCGCGCACCGCCCGAGGGTCGACATCGGGGAGGACCAGGGATGGTGCTGCCCGGGCGGCATCGTGGGCGCCGCGCCACATGTCCTGGGTCAGATCCTCCCGCAGCCGCAGGTAGCAGTCCGTCGGGCGCTGCACCGGGTCGGCGATCGACGACAGGGTCGCGCCGAGCGTCGCGTTGGCACGATAGCCCGCCCATGTCCACCAGCGCACGTCGTTGCCCAGCCGTGCTACTAGCGCCCCTCCGGGGTCGACCAGGTGCGGCGCCTCCTCGTCACGCCATTCCCGGAGGGAGACCTCGGCTCGCCGGGTGAGAGACACTGGCGGATCGGCGCCGAGGAGGATTTCCCGCATCGCACGGGTCAGGGCGTACGACAGGCCGATGAGTGTCCCCCGGACCATTTGGCGACCCCGCCGCTGTCGACCGGTTCGACGAAGACCCTTTTCCGCCCCCAGTCGATGAAGGTCACCTGCCAACTGCGGCCGGCCAGCAACAGGCGTCGTGGGCCCGGGCGTTCCTCGGTGAGTACGGACGGGTCCATCCGACCGATCTCGGTGCGCCCGGACAGGACGGTGAACTGGGGCGGTGCGGTGAACGACGCGGTCAGCTCGATGAAGTGCCTTCGCCCGAAACGGTGTTCCGCCTCAGGTCCGATGAACAGCATGCCTCCGTCGGTGTCCAGGAAGCCCTGGTCGGTCAGATGACGCAGGATCGGAGCGGCTGACCGGTCAAAGGGCGCCAGTCCGTTCCACTGCTCGGGCCACATCTGGTCGCCCAGTTTGTGTTCTTGAAGCGTGGCGGCCAGTAGTTGCTGCGCGACGAGGTGGCGCGGTTCGGGTGGTGGGACGACCGGTTCGACCCAGCCGCGACAACCGGCCGGAGGCCAGGCTGAGGGTGTCCTGGATGGACGACTCGGCCGCCCCCGACACCTCCGCGCCGACCAGCTCGCGCAGGTCACGTTGGCGGGCGATGAACGAGATCACCGGCACGGCACGGCGGGCGTCGCCGCCCTCCACGAAGTTGGTGATCTTGCCGGCTTCCCGAGCCACGAACTTCGGGTCGTGGATGAGGGTGGCGAGCCACAGGATCAGCTCGTCCATGAAGAGGATCAGGCCGTCGTAGCCGAGCGACTTGGCGTGCTCGGCGATCACGGACAGGCCGGCATCGAGCGAGACGAACCCGTGCTCGTCCTCGGCGGCGTTCTTCGCGAAGCCGGGCAGCAGGTGTGTGCTCGCGTCCTGGACCAGCCGCGCCCGCAGTTCGGCCGGCGTCGACGGGCTGACCAGGTTGAGGGCCTGACCGCCCTCGTGGACCTCCTCGGCGGCGAGGGCGGTGTCGAGCAGTTGAGGCGTCCAGCCGAACGCCTCGCCCCACTCGTCCTCCTCGTCCGCCGTGCCGGCGCCGCTGTCCATCGCGGTGAGGCCGCCGATGACAGCATGGTCACCCATGCGGGACCGCATCGACCGGATGTCCTCGAACAGGGCGTCCGTCCGGTACACCTGCGGCGTCGGCGCGTCGGGGTGCAGCTTCTTGACGTGGCTGACGTACCCGCCGAGGACCCGCTGCTCCAGGCCTTCGCCCCGCGCATGTGGTACGGCACGAGCAGAAACCGCTTGCCCTCCGCGCCGAGCCACTCGTGCTTGGTCAGGACCGGGTCCAGGTCCGTCCGCGCGCGGGCCGCCGGAGCCCCGCTGAGCAGGGCGTGCAGCACCGCCATGAAGTGCGACTTACCGGAACCGAACGACCCGTGCAGATAGGCCGCCTTCGACGTGTGCCCGTCGAGCGCGGCCCGGATCAGGCCGAGTGCCTCGTCGACGTTCTCCAGCAGCCGTTCCGTGACTACGTAGTCCCGCAGCGCGCGCTCGGCACCCTCCGGAGTCGTCGCCTCCGAGAGCTGGAGGACGAAGTCCGACGTGGAGATGGACTCCTTGATGTCGATGACATCGCGGAGCAGGGGCGGCTGCGCGGGTTCATCCGATCGTATGGCGTACCACTGACAACGGATGACCGCTTGTCGTACATGCCCGACTACACGAGAACCGGTGCCTCCACCCCCGATGTCGGATGCACCAGCGAGCGCAGCTTCTCACGCGTCTCCGGGTCCGTCGAGTAGATGATCGTGCCGACCATGCCCCGCGTCAGCAGCACCTTGTAGGTGTTGCGGATCAGCCGGTCGATGTCGCTGTCCGGCGTCGCTTTGGTGAAGATCGGGTCCTTCGACGCCGACCGGTCCACGACCCAGCGGTCCGTACGCCACACCAGGTCGGGGCCGATGATCACGCCCGACCAGTCGTACTCGAATCCCTGTGCCGTGTAGACGCAGCCGACCTGCCCGAAACCGGCCGGGTCGGTGGCCCACAGGGGTGCGGGCGGTGCGCCGAGCACGGACCGGTCGCCGTACACGTTCCAGGGCCGCTCCCAGTCGCCGATGACGACGTCGGTGGGAAGCGCTGTCATGTTCGGCGTGACCTTGGTGGTCCACTTCCAGCAGTAGCCGGCCGACATGCGCGCACCGTAGCCGGCCCCCCGCCGCGCCGCGAGGAAGTCCTCGAGTTCCTGCGGGCTCCCGGCCGTCCTCAGTTCCAGCTTGCCGTCCGGCTCCCACACACCAGGCGTACCGCCCTCAAGACCGAGCAGGTCGACGACCCACTTCTCGTACGCGTCACTCCCGCCGCACCGGAACTGGCCGTCGAGCTCCACGACCGTGCAGTCGAGGCCCTGTTCGGCGGCGGCCCGCTTGATCTCCTCCTTCGTCCCCATCTCGCCGGGGCGCACCACCTGGTGCTGGTCGAGGAGGAACACCGGCACCCGGGCCGCGTCGATCAGCTCGGCCACCTGGGGACGGCCGGTGCGCAGTTCCGCCTTGGTGTAGCGGTTGGCGGAGGTCTTGCGGAGCCGGTGGGCCTCATCGCAGATCAGTACGTCGAGGTCGTTCGGCTCGGCGTCCATGAAGCTGTTGAAGTACATGAACAGCTTCTGCACGGCCGGCTTCTGCGCCCCTGCGACCTTGCGCATGGTCTTGGTGAACGAGGCGGAGCCGGTCGCGTGCAGGGCGGTCACCCCGCGCCGGTACAGCTCACCGAGAAGCGACAGGGCGACGACGCTCTTGCCGGAGCCGGGACCACCGGTCACCACGACGACCTGCTTGTCGTTGGACCGTTTCGCCTTGCGGACGGCGGACATCACCTGCTCGTAGGCCACCCGCTGTTCGGCGAGGAGGACGAACTGCTCGCGGTCGCGGATCTCGGCCGCCGCGACGGCCATCAGTTGCTTGGACGGCCGGATCCTGCCTCCGAGCAGTACATCGGCCACCTCTGCGCCGGGCTTCGCCGCGAGCCGCGAGCGCAGGAAGTCAAGGAAGGCGCCGCGCTCTTGGCCGGTGTACATCCGCCCGTGCTGGTCCTCCTTGACACTCCGCAACCCCGCGACGCCGAACTCGGTCGCGTTGTGCAGGAACGCCACCCCGGTCAGTGACTTCGGCATTCGCTCCAGCGCTCCGTTGAACGACAGCAGGTATTCGCAGTAGCCGCGGACCTGCTCGATCGGGTTGAGGACGGCATCCCGGTACGAGGGGATCCGACACAGCAGCGGCTCGTCCTCCTCCGGATGTGCCTCACTCCACTGCTTCAGTTCGACCACGACGTACGACGGTTCACCCGTGGTGGGGTGTACGCCCGCGAGGACCGCGTCCGCGCGCTTGCTGGTGAGGGGCAGGCTGTACTCGATGAGGACCTCGACGTCGCCGAGCCCAGCCTCCATGAGGGCGTTGACGAGAGCCGGGAGGCTGCGTTCCCAGGACCGGACCTCCGCCTGCCCGGCGCCTCGGCCGTGCTGGTGACGGAAGTTCTCGGTCAGATGCAGTGCCAGCGACCCTTCGAGGATGCGGGCGGCCACGGACGCCGCGGACTCACGGAACAGCAAGGAAATGCCCCCAGACAGCACGAAGAAGACTCGTGCGGGTGGGGGCATGTCCTTCGATGTCCGCCGAACGCCTTTCGCGAGGCGGATCAGGAAGCCCGTCGGGCCGCTGAGATGGTTCTCGCCATCCTAGGTGAGGGTGTCGATCACGGGCGGGGATCGGTACGGAGTCGGGCTGGTCGGCGGTGGGCGGGTGCCAGGGGACCGGCTTCGGATGGCTGGGGCGCTGGCCCCTGTCGCCTCACTGTCCGGTCATCTGTGCTGTCTGCTGCGGGCGTTCGCTTCGGCGACCCGGGCGCTCAGCAATTCGGCCGGGGTGAGAGGGCGGAGGTGGTTCGGGTCGGCGTCCCATTCGATGCCACCTGCGAGGGGGCGGAGTTGGACGTACGGGCCGATATGGCCCATGACTCGTCCGACGCGGTCGCGGGCGGTGTCGTGGACGGTCGCACCGACGGAGGGGATCCCGTCGGCGTCCTCTGTCACCCGGCGATCCCCTTCGTGATCACGTCCGCGAGCAGGAGGGCGATGGGGGCCGAGCACACGCCGAGGTGGACGAGTGCGTACCGGGCTTCGGCCTTGCGGTCGTCCGCCCAGGGGGTGCGGATGTCCATCGCGGAAAGCTGGATGCCGGCCTGGGAAAGGGGGTCGGCGAGGGCGTCGCGGGCATCGAGGGCTTCCTGGATCTTCGGGGCGGGGGTCGGCGGGGGGTACTGGGCGGTTGCGGGGTGAGGCGTCGTCACGTGGTCCGGGTGTCGGGGCGTGGGGGGCATCTGCATCCTCGTCCGTTCGGTCCTGCGGAATCCGTCACCTGGGTGCGCTGGACGAACTGCGCCGCGTAGTCCGGGTGTTACGAGAATGAGCTCGGATGCGGACGGCCAAGCTGTGGATGGGGCTGTGCTTCCCCGTGGCACGGAGGTCGTTCCACACCTTCCACACCGGCGGCGAGCCTTTCGAACACGGTGCGGCATCCGCGCCCGATCCCACGACTGCCTTTACGAGTGGAGCGACTGCTCGGAAGCCTCCGTGGACTTCGTGAGTGGCCTCGCCGCACGGAGCGTCGTGTGCCCGGCTCAGTCGTGCGGGACTTCCTCGATCACGGTTTCCTTGAAGCGCCACGAACCCCGGTTGCCTATGGCCTCCGCGCGCAGGCCCATCTCCCAGGCGATCCGGGCGGCTCGTTGCTGCGGCAGGTCGGGGTAGTCCTCGGGCTGGACCTTGATGTAGCCACGGCGGTCGGCGGGGTACGTGCATAGGGCTTCGCGGAGCTTCTCCTCCTGCTCTTCCCCCGTGGTGTGGTTGCCGGTGACGGCCTTGTACGCCTTGCGCATGCCGGCCGACGGCATTCCATGGTCCCGCCGTCTCGCGGTGTCCGACCCCCGCCAGGTCATCCAGCCGACGGCGCCGAGTGCGGCAAGCGCGAGCGCACCTGATCCGAGCGACTCGCCCGTTGCGTCCACCTGGCCCGGTGTCTGGGGGCGGAGTTCGCCCCGCGGGTCCTCGAGCACGGTCAGTTTCTGGCCGATGTCGTAGCGGTCGGACGTCGTCTTCATGGCTGGTCCCGGTACCTTGGTGCGGTCCTGATGTTCCAGTGTGTAGTTGTAGTCGCGGCCCTTGCGCCCTTGGGCCGGGTCGCGCCACTTCTTCACGACGGTGGCCGTGACCTTCTCCCCGCGCTGCTGCAGCGTGAGATCGTCGCGTGCCATGGTGGCAACGTACACGGACATCAGCGAGGTGATCACGACGAACAGCGCCGTGCACGTGCTGGACTCCTTGGCGCCCAGCTTCCGGATCAGCAGGATGAGCAGCACGCCGTGCACGATCCACAGGGGCACCAACAGGGCAGGACCGAAGTCGTCCGCCAGGAGGAACAGCCCCGCGATCGCCGCGAGCACGTAGCAGCCGATGCTGACCGCGAGCGGGACGGGGTGACGCGTACGCCTCTTCAACGACTCATCCTCGGCGGCACCGCTCATGCCTGCTTCGGCGCCCGGCTCCACAGCTGCCATCACGAGCGAACCGACTGCCCTGAAGCCTCCGCGGACTTCGTGGGTGGGGCGGCGTCGGTGCCGGCGCTGTACTGCTCGAACTCGATGAAGCGGAGGCTTCGCAGCACGTCGGCCATGACCGGTGCGTAGCACCGCTCCCAGTGAGTGATCTGGGGTGTGGAGAAGGCGATCAGGCACATGCGCTGTTCGCCTCCGCCCTCGGAGACGACCGGGATCATCGCGTGGAACTCGGCGGTGAGTACCTCGATCTCCTCACCGGTAGGCGAGAACGTCGGAGGAAGGACATGGCTCTGGCCACCGGTGAAGACGGCGGCCTTGCCGCACGGAGCGTCGATCACCGTTCCGGTCCAGCCTTCCCCCCGCGTTGCCAGGACGCCTCGCAGACTCCCTCGGGCTGCTGTGGCGGCGTCGTCGCCGTAGGGATAGTCCACGAGCGCGACAGCGAGCGAGCCCAAGGAGAGCTCGCCCTCGAAGGAGTGCAGGCAGTTGGCGGCATACACCACCCCGCTGTCGTCGAGGAAACGCGATATCCGCTGCAGTGCCCGCGCCATCTCCGTCAGCCGCTGCTCGTCCCTCGCGGCTGTCAGGGATCCGTACGCGCTTCGGGCGTTCACCTCGGCCCAAGCCGCGTCGAAGTCCATGCCCAGCGGCACTTCCTCGAACTCGGCCGGTACCGAGAAGTCGATCCGCATCACTGTCCGTTCCCTGTGCCAGGATGCCGGTCGGAGGGGCCGGGCGGTGGCGGCGGGGGCCCGACCTGGCCGATCCGCTGCTGGTCGTAGAGATCCACCAGCCGCCGGTTCTTCTCGTACCAGCGCTTCATCCATCGAGGGATCAATGCCGCGGTCACGGCCAACGGGATGGCGAACACCACCAGCACAGCGAGCGCCGCGCCCGGCCGGTCCCGCAGCATTCCTGCGACGACGAAGCACCCGAGACTGAGCAGTGCGACGACGAGGGCAAATCTCTTTGTCCCGTTGGCTTCGTAGGCGGTCACACCCCGGCGCGCCGACGTCATCTCTTCGGCCGTGACGGGCCGGGTCGTGCCCGGCCGTGCGGCGGGAGCGTCCCACGTCGGCAGGAGTGGGCCTCCCGCGCCGAGTCGGTCCTGAGTCTGCTGGGCACGCTGTCGAGCTGTCGGGGAATCGTTTCGCACGAAGACCAGGCGGATGGTGCTCTTGCTGGGCATCTCGGTTACCTGGAGGTCGTAGCCGAACTCGAAGCCGATCGCCGTGATCTTGTTGGATTGGCTGCCTTCGAAGCCGCCGAGGAGGAACTCGACGTGGCCTCGCCCGTCGAATCGGGACAGTATTTCCGGGTCTTTCATCGTGCGGCTCACTTCTCCTGCCTGGCTGCTCTGTCCTTGTCGCTGCCGGTCTTCCAGGCGTTCTCGAATGCTACGAGCAGATCGCCGCCTGGCAGAGCTGCCTCGATGGTCTGCCGGTCGTCCTTGGGAGCGAAGTATCCCAGTGCGGTCGGGTCGGCGATGAAGGCGGCGACCGTGTCCACCAGGCCGAAGTTGGCCGCCGCATCCGCCGCGCGACTGGCTGCGACGACCTTCGAGATGCCCTTGAACGCGCCCCCGAACGGCAGCACGCCGAGGGCGTCCTCGGCCAGTGTCCGGTTGGAGACCACGGAGTCGCCGCCGACAGCTCGTGCGGTGGCGTGCAATCCCAGTGCGCCGAGTGCGAAGGCACCTGACGTGACCCCGACGGTCGCGGCCGCCGCCGCGAACGCGGGGGCCAGCGGGCCGGTGACCGGCGCGACGAGGAGGATGGCGAGCGATATCGCGCCCAGAACTGCGCTCACGGTCGCGAGGACGTCGCCGAGAGCCGCGATGGAGTTGGCGTGTTGTGCGAGCCATTTGACGGCGTCGGCCACGGCCGCGTCCACGGTCCGGGCGACGATCTCGTCGAGCCCGTTCATCGCCTTGCCGATATCGAGGAGGGCATCGCCCAGTCTGTGGAGGGCGCCGGGCTCGTTCGGCGCGATGTTCATCGCCTTGTCGAGACGTCTTGCGACGGCCCGGCCGTCCACGTCGTAGTCGTCGGCCAGCTTGCGCGCCTCGGCGCGTATCCGATCGAGATCCGACTCGGCCGTGGTCGCCGCCAACTCCGCCGCGGATCTGTCCTTCTCGGTCTTGTCCTGCTTGCGCGCCTCGGTGTCGTCCTTCGGCGGCAGGTCGAGCAGCGGCTTGGGCGGCAGTCCGGCGAGCTTCTCTTTCGCGGCGTGCAGCGCGTCCTGGGCGTCCTGTGCCCGTGTCTCCAGGACCTCTGCCTTGCGCTGCCACCCCGGCATCGCGTCGGCCCAGTCGTCCAGCGCCGTGGCGGCCTTGCTGAATGATCGTTTCGCCCTGTCGACCTTGGGCAGGAAGTCGTCGTCGAACTGCGCCCGGAACGCCTCGGCGTGGCGACCTTCCCAGTCCCCCTCGCCTGTGCCGCGCAGGACGTCGGATATCTCGGTCAGCGCCTTGGCGGTGCGCTGCACGATGCCCGCCACGTGCTTGGCGGTGTTGGGTTCACCCGGGCAGGGGACGAATCCCACGGCAGGGAACCGGTCTTTCAGCGGTGAGGTCTGCGTCGGAGACGTCCACGAGAACAGGTCGCTCACGCGTGCTTCTCCCGTGACTTCCGCAGTTCTTCGTCCAGCTTGTCGTCGAGTTGCTCGAAAGCCCTCTTTATCTTGTCGAGTTCTTTGACCGCCGCACCGGAGAACTTCTTGATCTGCTTGATCCCGTACGACCACTCGTCCCCGAAGTCGTTCATGCGCGCGGCCAGCATGCTCACGCCCATGGAGTCGCCGTCCACCTCGTCCATCTCCTTGCCAGGACCCTCCATGAGCTCGCCGATGTGCTTGATGTCCCGGCGGACCCGATCAAGCACATCGAAGTCGATGCGAATGTCACTCATTGTTCCCCCGTGTGATCGTCTAGCGGTTGACGGACTGGATCTCCTGGACGTTCATGTCCTGGGTGGTCCCGAACGTGCCGTCCGGCAGGTCGCCCGCGGCGCCGCCGCTGCCCCGCCAGGAGATCTGCCAGGTGATGGACGCGCTCAGCCGGTACGGCTTGCCGTCCGTGGCCCGCAGGTAGGTGATGCCGCACGGCGGGGTCCTGCCGGCGTCGCCCTTGGTGTACGGGGTGCCGATGGAGCCGTCGTCGTTGATCGCGCAGTCACCGGAGGCGGGGTAGGTCTCGGAGTCGCCCGTGCCCGCGTTCAGGTGGAGGGCGATCGGCTTCGCCGTCGTCTCCGCCCACACTCCCGCGGCCGCCAGCTCGGCGCGGACCTTGACCGGCTTGAAGGTGCCCTTGTCCAGCCATACCCAAGTCGGCACGTTGACCGTGGACTTGGTGGCCGGCTTCGCCTCGATCTCCGTCTCCGGAACCTTGATCTTGTTGTAGGCGTAGGCGGCGAGGATGTCAGGGGTGGGGGCGTGCTTGTTGGCGGGGAGTGTCCTGGCGTTCTGCCAGAACAGGGTGTCCTCGCAGTCGTACGACTCCGGGTCGTTCGCCCTGTCCTGATTGATCACCCCACGCCAGAACATGCCGTCCTTGCCGAGGTTGTAGTTCTCGTAGCCGTCCCCGCTGCCGTTCTCCGCCTTGCCCTTCTCGTAGTGGTCCACCATCAGGTCCTCGCCCCAACTCAGCGTGGGCGTGACTGGCACCAGGTCCGTGTTGGGGTTCTTCTTGAGGCGGGCCACCGCCGCCTTGAGTGCCTGCGGCGTGGCCACCGGTTCGTACCAGCACGCCGGGGGCTTCCAGTTGGGGTCCACGGGGGCGAGGGCCTTGGGCGAGGTCCCCGAGGCGCCACCGCTCACCTGCGTGACCTTGATGCCGGTGTGGGTGGCCTTGGCCGTCAGTGTGCTGCCGGACGAATCGCCGGTCGGACCCGAAGGCGGGGGAGCCTGACCCTTCTTGTCGCCGATCGCGAAGGCCGACGGGGAGGCGAGGAGCAGAGCGGAAACGGATACGACGACGAGGCCGCAGGCCCTCGCTGTGGACGGCATCAGTTGCAGCCCCCGGCGACGGTCGTCAGGGATACGTTCTTCCAGACGCCCTGTGAGGTCTTGTCCAGCCTCGCGCGGTACTGGAGCACGGACTCGGGCTTGTCGGGGGTGGTCGTGACCTTGCCGGTCTTGCGGTTCTTCGTGGACGCCTTGCGTTCGTCGACGCAGTAGAAGAGCACGCCCGAACCGCTGTCGTTGATGTGGACCTGCGGGTTGTAGACCGTGACCTTGCCGATCAGACCGTCGTCGGTGTCGGTGAAGCTTTTGATCCACTCGCGGGCGGAGGCAAGGGAAGTCCCAGAGTTGTAGAACGCCACTGCGTCCGAGTCCGGGTTCGACTTGATGATCGCCGCGTACTTCGACCTCAGTTCCTCCCGGCCGTCGTTCAGGATCGCCTGGAGCTTCGGATCGCTGTTCGTCCAGCCTTCGAAGTTCGCCTGGAAGCCCTTGGAGAGTGTGATCTTCGGTCGCCCGGCTCCGTCCTGCCCCGCCCGAGCGGAAGCACTCGCGCTCGCTGAGGTCTTCTCACCACCGGTGTCAGCACCCTTGATCTTGTCCGAGGAGGAGCCGTCGCCCCCTCCCGAGCTGCAGGCGGTCAGCAGCAGGGCCGTGGATGCGGTGAGCGCGACTACGGCGAGCCGGGCGGGGCGGTTCACTTGGGACTCCTGTTGAGGTGGGGGTTGCGCGAGTAAAGCAACGCTATCCGTGGGACATGTGGTGACACCAGTTGAGATCCCGTCAGGAACAGACATCTGGTGCTCACTTGGGATCGCTTGGGACGCTCCAACCCTGCCGCCTCATGCCCTGTTGCGTCCCGCTGCCGTGCTTCAAGTGATCGACGACACTCCCGATGTGTGTGGGTCACAGCTCGCGCGGTGGGAGGCGTCGGGGTGCTGGTCCGTGCGGACCTGCCTGATTTCACACCCCGGCCATACGGGGTGAATTCGTCTGCTAGGTGCGAATGTTACGAGAATGCGGCCAGGATGGTCGCCCCACCGAGTTGTGGAGGAGCTGCGCTTCCCGTCGTACGGAGCCGACCCCATGCCTTCTTCGCGTCGACCACGGGCCAGCCGCTTGGAGGGGAGGCGGTCGTGTGTCGCAGCGACGTGTCGTCACCGGCCGCAGCCAGGAGCCACGCCGGCGGTTCGCCGAGGAGTTGCGGACGCTACGCGCCGGGAGCGAGGCGACCTGAGGGCGCTCGGTGAACGACTGTGCTGGGACTGGTCGTTGTTCGGCGAGATGGAGAAGGGCGAGACGCTGGGGAGACCGGAGGTCGTCCAGGCGCTGGACCGACCATGCCCCGCGTGAGCAGCACATTGTAGGTGTTGCGGATCAGCCGGTCGATGTCAATGTCGAGTGCCGGCTTCGTGGAGATCGTTCCTTGGGCCTGGGGCCGGACGGTTACGCCCTTCTGGTGACGCCCCGCAACGACGACACGACCAGTCGCCCGTACCGCGTGGTGAGGACTGCCGCCGTGGCGACGGCGGAAAGTCCGATGGCGAGGAGCAGATGCGCCGCGGAGTGGTCGTCGAGGACCTGAAGGACGCCGAGGGCGGTGCCGAGCGGCAGGCCGAGAATCACGCGGTCGGCGCCATGAAGGCGATGGAGTAGGCCGGGCGATGGCGAATGGTGTGCCGGAGCCGAATACGTCAGCTATGCCGACGAGAAGCCCGGCCGGGTCGAACGGTCCGGTCAGAGGGTAGTCGGAGGAAGTTCTGTCGCCGTCCGGCCAGAGCCCGCAGGACAGGCAACAGGGGCCTCTCGACGTTGAAGTGCATTACGGCTAAGCGTTGTCCCGCTATGGGCGGGTGAGTCGACAACTCCCTGGCTGGAGGCGAGGATGCCGAATCTCATCGGTCCGTTGAGTTCTGGCAAGGGGGAGAGCTCGTGAGCCTGTTGCATCGAGCACGTGTGGTTGAGCTTCTGGAGGAGTCGCCGCTCACCGCGGAGGCTGTCATCACGGACGTTCGCCACCTGCTCTCGCATGGTGAGGAGGTCTTGGCCTTCGACACGATGTGCTCGTGGATCTATGAAGACGCCTTGCCCATCACCCGGCAGTACCACGCTCGACTGGTGGCACTGGCAGACGAAATGGACACCCCGAGGTCTGTCCAGCGCCTGGACGAGCTGCTGAGCGACTGACGCTTACCCCGCGGCAGCGTTGTCGAGGGATGATCTTTTCCGTGGCAGGTGTGATCACGGCGTCGGCGCCGTCTTGGATAGCCCCGTTCTCCGGGCTGAGTCCTCGCCTGTTCGGCCGGCTGGTGACTGTACTGCGGCGTGAGGGAGCGGATGCGATCCGCAGGGGCCGTCCCTGGAGGCTTCCGCTGGAGGACTGGGCCCTGCTGGTCGCGGCCTACTGGCGAACAAACGTGACGATGCATCAGATCACCCCGCTCTTCGGCGTGTCCAAGTCGGCGGTTCCGACCCGGGACCAGACAGTGGCGGAACAGTCCAAGAACTACCGGTACTCGACCAACCACCGGGTCGTCATCGACGCCGACACCTGCCTGGTCGTCGTGGTGGGCCGACCTCTCGCCGGGAACCGCAACGACGGCAAGGCATGGGCGGAATCCGGCGCCAAAGCCGCCGTCGGCAGGACCACGACGATCGCCGACGGCGGCTATCCCGGCACCGGGCTCGTCATGCCCCACCGCCGACGGAAGGGCCAAGATCTTCCGGAATCGAAGGAAGCACACAACAAGTCCCACAAGCAGGTCCGCGCCCGCGTCGAGCACGTCTTCGCGCGAATGAAGACCTGGAAGATCCTCCGAGACTGCCGGCTCAAAGGCGATGGCGTTCACCACGCCATGCTCGGCATCGCTCGGATGCACAACCTCGCCTTCGCCAGGTGAGCGGGCTGAACTCTCGGGTGGTGGCCGAATGTCTGAACCGAGCGGCGGCTGCTCCTGATCGGTCGCCGGGCCGTACACGCCGTTAGCGTGCCCCGAACGCGCCGCGTACGAACCTCGGGCCGCAGGTGCGGTGGCTGCCACAGGTGACGGCGGTCCCTGGCCCGGGCCTTCGTGATTCGCGCCGATCGGCTCGAGGCCTACTCGGCATCGCCGGTCGTGACCTCGGATCCATCCGGTTTCGCAGACTGCGTCGTGTCGGTGATCTCGCTGTTCCTGTCCGCCTCGATGGGGGCGTGGTGCCGCCTTCGAAGGTCGTCGCGTTCAAGGTCCGGGATCGTCATCGACTCGGCGAGCACGGCGGCGAGCGCGTCCACGTGAGTGTTGTCGATGTCGGTGTGGAAGAGCCACCGGATGTTCTCGTCGCGTGTGATGAGGTCGATCGCCAAGCGCGTGCTCTCGTCCGGTGTGGTCGCCGCTCGGACGTATCGCACCTGGTCGATCGGGATGTCTTGAAAGATCTCGCCTTGCTCGAGGAATGCGTTCGTCTTGGCCATGATGATGCGGCGATCCGTGACGGCGACCAGTGTTTTTGCCGCAGCCTTGTCCATCGCTGCCGCCAACATCTCCTTCGCTCCGCCGAGAATCGCAGAAATTGGATCGGGGGCATCGAGCTGCTCGGGGAAGCCGAGGACACGTAGGGTCTCCCCGCCCTCGAGGAACCATCGCAGGATGCGAAGGTACGGCTCGAGATCCAGCGATGTGGGTGCGCAGACGACGCCCGGAGCCTCGAGCGGAAGGGCCGGCGGATGGAGAGCATCGGCAAGAGGCTCGATCGCCTCCAGAAGGCGGGCGGAGATTCCGCGGGCTGCCTTCACGTCCTTCCGTTTCCCCAGCAGGGGCCATACATCGGGTCCGGGGAGCTCGGCGATGATCCGCAGTTCCCGCGTCAACGCGTCGACGAGGCTCGTCGTTTCGGCCAGAGCGGCGTCGAGCTCCGTGCGGGTGTCGCGTGCGATGGAGTCGACGAGCCGGGCCTCGCCCGCGTCCTCGGGGCCGGCGGCTCTCGCTCGCGCGGCGTGGAGCGCCTGATATCCGGTCCATGCCTTGACGGAGGACAGGAGGGCGTTCGCGTCAAAGAGGATCGCCTCGGCGTTCGTCTCGAGATATTCACGGCGGGCATGTCCGGCGAGCTGATGGATCTGCCGGATGTGATTGCCGACGTTCAGTCGGTACAGGTCACGCTGCGTACGCAGGTCCGCTTTCTTGCCTGCGACGGTGTCCCACAGGGACGTCGGGACCGAGCCGACCTCTCGCGCCTGGACGACTACGTGATCGACGGTGGCGACGAGCGCCGTCAGCTCTGCCCACTGTCCGTGGCGGAGAGTCGCGAGTACCTGACTGGTCAGCGCGATGTTGGTTCTGACAAGGCCCTCGACCTCACTCAGTTGCATCTGAAGGGCGACCATGGCCAGCGCCGGTCCGATCGAGGCCGAGTTCCGCGCCGCGCTCACCGCATTCACGGGGATGAAACGGGACTGAGCGATGATGCGGCCCCGAAGCATCACTGTTCCGAGGTTCGCGCCGTCCTTGACCGCGAGTGTTGCGCCAGCCTTCAGGAGGGCCTGTGTTGCGCTGCTGATCCTGTAGAGCCCCTGCGCGCTGGCGAAGGCGGTTCCGAGGTTGCCGACGACGGTCGCCGTGTTTCCGATCGAGGCGAGGACCGTGGAGATCTGCTTGCGGTCGGCGGCCGACACGAACCCGAAGTCGAGCAGATCTGGCTTGAGTTCCGCCGGGACCTCACCGAAGACCATGGCGACCCCTGGAAGCACCTCCGCTATGACCGTCGATGCGGTCGCGGAGTCGATGTCCGGGTCGGGTGCCGGATCCTCCGCACCAGGTGAGTCGGCGGTACTGCTCTGGCCGTTCTCCTCAGGGCCCCTGACCAAGACGTCGCGGTCAGCCAGTTGCTGGAGTTCTCCGGGCCCGACGACCTGAGCGGGTTCGTGGACTGGCTGAACGGGCTCCGGGACAGCCGGCAACTGCGCAACGACGACGTGGCCGTCGTACGGATCGATTTCGAAGGACGGTGAACGTGGGTTCGCCCACCGGTCAGCAGAGGCAGTTCCCCAGCGGTGCCGACTACGCGGAGGCCTTGCAGCACACGCAGTTGTGCTTCGAGCATCCCGAACTCAAGGGCGCACGGCCGGAACTGACCAAGCTCGGCCTGCCCCGCGCCATCTCCGGCGCCTTCGCGAGCGTGTTCTCGCTCACCTCGGCCGCGTCGGGTCGGCGGTACGCGGTCAAATGCTTCACCCGCCACGTCCCTGACCAGGAACGCCGTTACCAGGCCATCAGCAGCCGACTTAGGCAACTGGACGCGGCCGAGCTCTCCCAGCCCTGGAAGGTCGGCTTCGAGTACCTTCCTGACGCGATCGGCGTCGGCCGGGAGCGCTACCCGGTCCTGAAGATGGAGTGGATCGACGCTGTCACTCTGTCCTCCTGGCTCGACGACAACCACACCGACCGGTTCGCCGTCGACCGCCTGGCCGACCGTTTCGAGGCGCTGACCCGCGATCTGTCGCAGCACGAGATCGCCCACGGTGACCTCCAGCACGGCAACCTGCTTGTCGCGAGCGATGACACCCTGCGCCTGGTCGACTACGACGGCATGTACGTGCCGGCGCTGTCGGGCCTAGGCGGCACCGAGCGCGGCCACCGCAACTACCAGTCGCCCCTGCGCGGAAACGATGACTTCGGGGCGGCGCTCGACCGGTTCTCCGCCTGGGTCATCTTCATGTCGCTCAAGGCGACCGCCGCCGACCCGGCGCTGTGGCATCGCCTGCACGAGCCCAGTGGTGAGTTCTTGCTGCTCACCGAGGAAGACTTCAAGAATCCGGGCGGCTCCACCGGGCTCCAGACGCTGCTCGCCCATCCCGACCCGACGGTGAGTGGCCTTGCCGACCAGGTGAGGTCCTTGGCCTTCCAGCCGCTGGATCTGCTTCCCCCGCTCGCCAACGCGATCCCCAAGCAGCGGACCGCTGCGACGACGAGCGCTTCAGCGTCGGCTACCCCCACGGCAGTTGCTCCGGGCACGGGCGGACTGCCCGGCTGGATGACAGGGCACGTTCCCCCGCAGACCGCCCCGGCATCGTCCACGCCCTCCACCACTTCACCGGACAGCTTCAGCGGCCGGACGCCGTTGGACGTCGCCACAGCCGTGCTCTGGCCGCTGTTGTTGGCCGCGACCGCCTTGATGATTGTGGTCGGATTCCCACAGCCCCTCATCGCAGCCGTGGCGCCCGTCATTGTCGCCGCTGTGGCAGTCACCTTCGCTTGGAGCCGCCGCGTGGAGAGGGCTCGGTCACGGGCCGTCCTGGCAGGGCTGACGGACGAATTGGCCAAGCTTGAGGACCCTGCCAAGGCAGCCGAGAAGCTACGCAAGGACAAGGCGAAGTTCGACGCGGCGGAGCTGAAGCGGACCAACGCCTATCCACAGGCTCAGGACAAGCTCACGGCGCAGTACCACGCCGAACTCAAGGAGGCCGAGCAGCGCAAGGTCCGTAAGCAGCGCGAGATCGACAAGAAGATCAACGGACTTGCGGAGGAACTCCGCAAGGGCTTGGCCAAAGCGCTCGCCGACAAGCAGTCCGCCTATGTCCGGGACCGGCTCAGCCGTCGACTGATCGCGCAGTCCCCACCGTCCGGCATCGGCGCGAAGCTTGCCGCCCGTCTCGCCGCGGAGGGCATCCGGACAGCAGCCGATTTCACCGGCTACCAGTCTGTCCAGAACAGCTCGTACAACAGCATCGGCGCCGTACTGGTGCTGAGCAACGGCCGCCACGTCAACGTTCAGGGGATCGGCGAGGCCAAGGCCATCGCCCTCGACACCTGGCGTAGAGACCTGCACGCGTCCGCCGTGGCCCAGCAACCCGCCCTCCTCAGCGCCGCGGAACGACAGCCGATCGAGAGGGACAGCACCCGCCGTCGGGCCCAACTAGCCGACCAGCGAAAGGCTGTGGAGTCCGGGACCGAGGCCTCGCGCAAATTGGCGCGGAAGAATTTGGAGGACGGCCAGGAACGGCTCTCCCGGGAGAACACGCTTGCCGGAGACCGGGCCCGGCAACAGCGTCAGGAGTTCGGCCGACGTACGGTCGCGCTCCAACAGAACAGTATGCTGCATGGAACGTTGAGCGCATCGAGGGAAGCCGCCAAGCTCCGGCACCGTGGGCTGTCGTACACGCGCTACATGCGGTTTCTCTACACCGGTCGCTGATGTCCTGCCCGGTCGCCACGCACCGTGGCGCGCGGGTCCGGCGAAACGGGGTGCCCAGCTCGCTGGCATTCACGAAGGCAGTGCCGCCGGCCAGCGACATGGTCGGAACGGTCACGTTGCACGGATCCGAAGTCAGGCAACAAGCGGTGAAGACTCGTGGGGCCCGTTCGGGCGGGCAGTCGTGATGGCGGCCGGGCCAGTCCTCCGTCATCGAACACATGATCCGGCCATCTTGGCTGTGCTTTGCGCCGAGAGTGGCGCCGCGGTCCGCGGTGGACGGCCGCTTCCTTAAGATCACAGTCACCGATTGCGGCTCGACGGGCTTCCTGCGAGGACATGCCCCCACCCGCACGAATCACTCGTGCCCTGGGGGAACCACCTCGTGTCCATGCTCCTGCTGAAATTGGCAGCGCAGGATCTGCTGACCCTGAACTCAAGACGCCGTATGGTTCCGCATCTGGCCGCCAGGTGGCGGCACTTCCGTGGGGCCGAAGCGTCGCTGACGGAACGTTCCGCTTGGGCTGAGAGCCTCGTGAGCCTTGCCGAAGACCTGGTCGCCGCAGACCGGGGAAACGTGGAGATGATCGTCGAGTGCGCTGCCACGCTCGATGAGACCGACCGCCCTGGTGAACCCCGGCTCATCGATGTGGTTCTTGTCGGTAATCATCCAGAAGGGAGAGGGCTGTCCGTCCAACTTGTCGAGTTGAAACGCTGGTCGATGGTGACCAGGGTGGAGCGAGCCACTGCGGAACTGGTTCACGTACCGGGCCTGGGAAGGAAGAAGCACCCGGCTCTGCAACTGCGGGAGTACTACCAGGCGTTCACGAGTGACAAGGGACCGCTGCACGGACTGAAATTCGAATGCGGCGGCTTCGCCTACCTGCACAACGCCACTGACGCCTCGGTGCGACCGTTGCTCGATGTGGATGCGCCGACCGGTGCCTACGCCCACGTCTATACGAATGACCGGCGCGAGCAGCTGATGTCGGACCTCCGGGCGCATTTCGCGCACGACGGTGCTGCCTCGGCGGCTGAGATATTGCTGCGGAACCTGGGGCTGCGCAACACACCTCTCCTCGACGCCATGATCCGCTCTCGCGGAGAAGACACGGTCTTCACCTTGCGTGGCCAGCAGAGGACGGTCGCCGACCATATTTTGGACAGGGCTTCCAAGATCCTTCCGGATCCTCAGCGGCCCGCGCTCGTACCTGACGAGCGGCGTGCGATCTTTCTGGTCACGGGCGGTGCCGGCACCGGGAAGAGCGCCATCGGTCTTCAGATCAAGGCGGAACTGGAAGCCGAAGGGCGGGTGGTCAAGTACGCGAGCGGCAGCAGAGCATTCAATGGTGCCATTCAGGAGCATGTCGGTTACGGCGACCGGGAGTTCAGAGAGACTTTCACCTACTTCAGCAACTTCGTCACCCCGCCGGATCCGCCCCTGGACGTGTTGATCTGCGACGAAGCCCACCGTCTGCGGGCACGGTCGACCAATCGCTTCTGGAAGCCCGAAAACCAGGGTACGAAAGCCCAGGTGGACGAGCTTCTCGACGCGTCCCGGCTTACGGTGTTCTTCCTCGACGAAGGGCAGTCCGTACGACCCCACGAGGTCGGCTCTGTCGGTCTGCTGAAAGATGCCGCACGGCGGTACGGCGCAGCTCTTGTCGAGTACCCGCTTCGAGAGCAGTTTCGCTGTGGCGGTAGCGACGCCTACATCCGCTGGGTACGCGCCATGCTCGGGGTCTCGGACGAGGAGCCGGAGCGATGGACGCCGGATGGACTCATGCACGTCGAGGTCGCGGACAGTCCTGAGGAACTCGAACAGATCATTCGAAGCGAGGCTCGGGCGGGTGCGTCTGCTCGGATGGTCGCCGGCTACTGCTGGCCTTGGACCAAGCCGCTGGGCAAGGAGAGACGCCTTGAGGCCGACGTACGGATCGGTGACTGGCACAGGCCGTGGAACGCGTACAGCGACTCCTTCTGCGAGAACGAGGCGCCACCTTCCAAGATCTGGTCCGTCCACGAGAACGGCCTCGACCAGATCGGCTGTGTGTATACGGCGCAGGGGCTCGAGTGGGACTGGTGTGGCGTGATCATGGGCGACGACATGGTGCGCCGGGACGGCCGATGGACATTTCGCCGGGGCAAGGAGCGGGAAGATAAGGAAGCGGGCGTCAAGCGTGTTGCCGTACCCGGGTCGTTCGACCCCAAGGTGAAGTCCGGCAGCGTCGACGACCAGCAATTCGCCCGGCTTATCCGGCATGCCTACCACGTGTTGGCCACCCGAGCGAGCCGTGCGACAGTGCTCTACTCGACGGACGAGGAGACCCGGGTCTACCTGAAGGAACTCGTCGGCCAGGCTCAGATCCACGGGTTGCGCCCTACGTGGGAGAACTTGCCTGAAGTGGCGCGCATACCCCATCTGCCTCGGCCTCGACGAGGGAGGCGCCCCCGGAAGAGGCGCCAGGACACGGGCTCGGATCCGAATGAGCTGCGTCTGTTCTGACGGGCTGTCATGGGATGTGGAGTGGCGGGCTCTCCGGGCCCGCCACCTACCTGTGTCAGAAGACCAGGTGCGCTGCCGCGGTCAGAGCCGCCACCATGAGATTGATGACGACTCCCATTGCGACGTTGACCAGAATCTCGCGAAGCCGGTCACGACGTGCAGTTTTGTACTCAACGGGGTTCACGGTATCCACTCCTGAGCGTGAGCTGGGAATGGCAGGGACAGCCCTACCGGGCATCCGCAGTCACACCGCGTGCAATACGCAGCGGAAACCATTCGTCAATCACGGTCGAGGATCGGCACCTGAACGCCGCCGACGTACCCTCCGGGAAGGTGCGCAGCGGGGAGTAACTCTAGTACAAGAACGAGTTGCCCTTGTGTATCGGTCCGTGCGATGCCCACGGGCACAGATGCGACGCGGACTTGGGCTGCTCCGTGGGAGTTGGCTTGGGCGGGTGGTTCCCGACGCGCCGTGGTCAGAGTGGCGGCCAAACCCTCTTCGATGATGACGCCGGACGCGCGCAGCTCTTGGCGCGACCTCGGGTGCCGCACGGCCCGCACCCCGCACCCCGCACGCAAGCAATGAATGACAGGTTCTCCTCAAAGATTGGCCAAGCGCCGGACGTCGTCCCGTGTGCGTGGTCGGGTCTCCCGCGACGGCTTTGTCGAAGCTCGTTCGGGAGGAACTGGTGTCCGCAACAACCCGCAAGAGACGATGGCTCACGATCTGTGCCATCACCGCTTCCGCCGCTCTGGTCGCGATACCCGCGGGTGCGGCGCCCGGTCGGGGCGGCAGCAGCCCCTTCGGGGCCCGTACCCTCAAGCAACTCGCCGCCGAGCGCACGCAGTCGGTGGGCGCTGTCACCCCCAAGGTGACGGCGGACGACGACGGCGGCGACGACGGCAACGAAGCCGACGAGATAGCGGAGGGCGCCGACCAGTACGCCGAGGCCCGCACCTCGCCCGGTGTCGTCGCCCCCGGCGCGTACGGCGCCGCCTGGACGAGTCTTGCCAACCTGTCGTCGACCGGAGGAAGTTGGCGGAACGTCACCGATCTGCCGTACAACTCCGACGACGCGCGCTACCGCGACTACGACTCCAACTCCAGCGGCGGTTCGGGCAATGTCACCGGGCGGATGGCCGCGATGGCCGCCGACGGTCAGGGGTATGTCTACGCCGGCAGCGCGGGCGGTGGCGTATGGCGGTCCCGGTCCGGCGGAGGGCACTGGCAGCCCATCAGCGACAAGCTGTCCTCCCAGTCGACCGGCGCGCTCGCGCTGGACGGGTCCGGGCGGCTGTGGCTGGGCACCGGCGAGGCGAACACCAACGCGGACGCCTACCTCGGCAGCGGGGTGTACGTGCTGAGCGACCCGCACCACGGCACGTTCTCCTCCCGCAGCAGGGTCGGCGGTGACGAGCTGGAGAGCACCACCATCCACCAACTGCGGTTCGGTGGCGGCAAGGTGTGGGCGGCGACCAGCGAGGGTGTCTGGAGCCACTCCACGAAGACCCTCGGCGGCGCCTGGAAGCTGGAATACGCGCCCAACCCCGACTACCTGCCGGGCGGTTTGCTGGCCGACGACCCCTCGGCCCCGTACAAGAACATCACCAACGACATCGCGATCGACCCGAAGAACCCCGCCAAGGTGGTCCTCGCGGTCGGCTGGCGCAGCGGTGACGACTACAACGGTTTCTACTCCAAAGGCTCGGACGGCACCTGGACGCGGATCACCAGCGGCCTGGGCGACCTGCCGTCCGACGCGGACAACATCGGCGACGTCACCTTCGCCCGGTCCGCCGACGGCTCCCGCTACTACGCCATCGACCAGTCGCCGGAGCAGCTCAACACCAACCCGGACAGCGGTCTGGAGGGCTTCTACGTCTCCAAGTCCGGCTCTCCCGCCGGACCTTGGACGAAGATCGCCGACTACCAGCAACTGGCGGCCGACGGGTCGGCGCTGACCTCCAGCGGTTACATGCCGGGCGTGCAGGCCTGGTACAACCAGTTCCTGACGGTCGACCCGGCGAACGCGGAGCACGTGTACGCCGGGCTCGAAGAGGTCTACGAGACCAAGGACGGCGGCAGCAACTGGTCGACCGTCGGCCCGTACTGGAACTTCGGCTTCTCCTGCTGGAGCATCGACCCGGCGAAGCAGACCGGCGACTGCAACCAGACCACCCACTCCGACCAGCACGGCGTGGCCATCGGCATCTACCACGGCAAGAGTTACGTCTACGTCGGCAACGACGGCGGCGCCTACAAACGCCCGGTCAGCGGTTCCCAGGACTCCTCCGGCCACGCCACCGACTGGACGTCCCTCAACGACGGCACCATCGACACCCTCCAGTACTACTCGGTGGGCATCGGCAAGGACCGGACGAACGGGGGAGTCTCCGTCACCGGCGGCCTGCAGGACAACGGGCAGTCGATTCTGCGCAGCAACGACAAGGTGATGGGCTCCAACTTCGGCGGTGACGGCGGTGACACCCTCACCGACCCGGTCGACGGCTGCAACATCGCCGAGGAGTACGTCTACCTCTCCGTCCAGGTCACCCAGAACTGCGCGGTCAACGACGGCGGTTGGGTCACCGACCCCAGCAAGGTCACGTCGTACAACGTCGCCCCGGCCGACAACGCCACGAGCGAGGCCCGCTTCATCGCCCCGCTCGCGACGGACATGAAGAACAGCTCGACCTGGATCGCGGGCGGCCGTCACGTCTGGGTGCAGACCCACGGCTACGCCATCCGCAGCGGCGACGAGTGGACGAGCGTCCACGACTTCGGTGCCGGGCGCACCGCGACGGCCGTCGCCGCGTCGGGTGGCAAGGTGTACGCCGCGTGGTGCGGCCCCTGCAACAACCAGGGCTTCGCACGCGGCATCTCCGTCGGCAACGCGGACGGTACCGGCTGGCACGACATCAGCCTGCCGGCCACCGGTGCGGACGGCGCGGTGCCCAACCGCTACCTCAGCGGCTTCGCCGTGGACCCGAAGAACGCCGACCACGTGTTCCTTGAGGTCAACGGCTTCTCCCGGCACTGGACCGAGGGACCCGGCGCGGGAGTCGGCCACGTCTTCGAGTCGACCGACGGCGGAACCACCTGGAAGGACATCTCCGCCGACCTCCCCGACGTACCGGCCAACTCCGCCGTCGTCACACCGAACGGCGGTCTCGCCGTCGCCACCGATCTGGGCGTGGTGTACCGGGCGCCGGGCCGTACGAAGTGGCAGCGCGTCGGACAGCTCCCGGCGGTCGCCGTGCTCCAGCTGAAGCTGAGCCCGGACGGCGCCACCCTGTACGCGGCCACGCACGGCCGAGGCATCTACACGATCAAGGTGCGCGACTGCGGCTGACGCGGCCGAGCCGCGGGGGTGATCCCGGTTCTCCGGGGTCACCCCCGCGTCGTGTAGGGCACCACCGTCACGCGCAGGGTGAAGGCGACGCGCGGCGCGCCGGCCACATCCGGCGCCTTCGCCGACACGGTGACGTCCGCCGTGCCTCCCCTTGTCCCCGCGCAGCGCACCGAGGCCCGCGCGGTGCCGTCCGCCGCCACCTTCCACCCGGACACGAGGACGAAGACCGGCGCGGAACTCCGGGCGCCCGTCCACCGCTTGTCGTCGTCACGCGGAGCGAGGACCAGGGACAGGACGGTGCCGGGCCGTACGCACAGGTGCCGTCCCGGCGCGTCACCGGGGGTGACGCCGACCTTCGTACGGCCCGCGGCGCAGGTCCCCGGGGAGGCGGAGGGCGGGACGGCGGACGTGGCCGGGCCGTGCCCGGCCGGGCTCGCCGGCGCGGCCGAGGACGGGGCTCCGGAGGCGCGCGTCGGCGCACCCGACGACGGCCCCGGCGATCTCGCCGATCGGCCGCCGGACGGTCCGTCCCCCGATCCACCACCTGTCGCCGCGCCGCAGGCCGCCAGGACGAGCACTCCGGCGACCACCCACCCTCCGGCCCACCACCGCATGTCCGTACCTCCCGGCCCGCTCGTACGACCACCAGCATGACCCGTCGTCGCCGAGGAGGGCGCTCAATCCGGAGAAGGACGCGGGTGCGGGACGCCCGTACCGCCGCGAGCTGCTGGGTCCATTTCCGAGACCCTCGTATGCTGGGCGTGTGAGGCGGACTTCTTTTGCGAACTGGCCGTGTTCCATCGCGCGCACGATGGATCTGCTCGGCGACTGGTGGACGCCGCTCGTGCTGCGGGAGGCGTTCTACGGGATCAAGCGGTTCGACGCGTTCCAGCAGGAGCTCGGTATCGCGCGCAACACGCTGACCGACCGGCTCCGTCGGCTCGTCGACGAAGGGCTCATGGAGAAGCGAGCCTATCAGACGGACCCCGTGCGGTACGACTACGTGCTCACCGAGATGGGCCGGGACTTCTTCGGTGTTCTGGCCGCTATGAACAGCTGGGGCAACCGCTGGCTCAGCGGTGAGCAGGGGCCGCCGGTCGTCTTCCACCACGACCGCTGCGGGCACCGGAGCGAGGCCGCGGTGGTGTGCGCCGACTGCGGTGAGCCGATGACGGCCGAGGACACCCATCCGCGGCTCGGCCCCGGCTATCCGCCGCACCTCGCCGAGCGCCCGGACATCCGCAAGCGCTTCACCGCCTGATCCCGCCTGGCGCCGGGTGGTACGGACGGGTCCCGGCGGGTACGGACGGGTCCCGGCTGGTCCGGCTTCCGCACGGCCGCCGTCCGGCCGTCGTCCGCCGGCTGCACGGACACCGTCCGGCATCCCTCCGGCCGTCGTTCGGCTTCCGCTCTCGGCCCGCGTGCCGCGAGCGGTTTTCCTTGACAGGTAAGTCTATCTACGCAACTCTCAAGGTCAGAGCCCTGCCTGAGGGGTTCCCTGGAGGCGAGAGGAAGGTCGGAGACTCATGGAGTGGACGGGCGCGCGCTACGCGGACCAGCCGACGGTCGATGTGCGGGTACGGATCGACGCTCCGCCGTGGCGGGTGTGGGAGCTCGTGTCCGACGTCGCTCTGATGCCGGAGCTGAGCGCCGAGCTCCAGTCGGTGGAGTGGCTGGACGGCGCGACGGGACCGGCCGTCGGAGCCCGGTTCGTGGGGCGCAGCAGGCACGAGTCGCTGGGGGAGTGGGAGACCACCTCGTACGTGGTGGAGTGCGAGCCGCTTCGGAGGTTCGCCTGGGCGGTGGGAGACCCCGAACACCCCAGCGCGGTCTGGCGGTTCGACCTGAAGGAGGCGGACGGCGGCACGGAGCTGACCCAGTGGATGCGGATGGGGCCCGGCCGGTCGGGTCTCTCCTTCGCGATCGACCGGATGCCGGAGAAGGAGCAGAAGATCGTGTTCGTACGGCTGCGGGAGTTCGAGCGGAGCATGACGGACACCGTCGCCGCGATCGGGAAGCTCGCCGAGAGCGCGGAAGGGGCGGGTGCGTGATGCGTACCTCCACGACGATCGAGGCGTCGACGGGCGACTGGCGGGAGACCGTCGACTTCGTGGTCGAGGCCGAGAAGCTGGGGATGGACATCTGCTGGGTGGCGGAGGCCTGGGGCTCCGAAGCCCCTTCCCCGCTGGGCTACTTGGCGGCGCGGACCGAGCGGATGCTGCTCGGCTCGGGGATCATCCAGCTCGGGACCCGCACCCCGGCGGCCATCGCCCGCGCCGCGATCACGCTCTCCAACATCTCCGGCGGGCGCTTCCTGCTCGGCCTCGGTCCGTCCGGCCCCCAGGTGATCGAGGGACTGCACGGCGTACCGTTCGCGCGCCCGCTGTCCCGGATGCGGGAGACCGTGGAGATCGTCCGGCAGGCGGCCGCCGGGGAGAAACTCTCGTACGAGGGACGGGAGTTCACGATCCCGCTGCCCGGCGGCGAGGCGCGGCCCATGCGGATGTCCATGCGAGCCGAGCACGACCTGCCCGTCTATCTCGCCACTCTCTCGCCGAAGATGCTGCGGCTGACGGGGGAGGTCGCGGACGGCTGGCTCGGCACCAGCTTCGTACCCGAGGGCGCCAAGGAGGCGTACTTCGACCACCTGGACGCGGGTCTCGCGGCGGGCGGCCGGACCCGCGCCGACCTCGATGTCTGCCAGGGCGCCGAAGTCGCCTTCGCCGAGGACGAGGACGCGCTGCGCGCCATGGTCGCGGGCCGGAAGAAGGAACTCGCCTTCAGCCTGGGCGGGATGGGCTCCGCCACCACCAACTTCTACAACGCCGCCTACAGCAGGCAGGGTTGGGCGGAGATCGCCGCCGAGATCCATGAGCGCTGGCAGTCCGGGGACCGGGACGGCGCCGCGGGGCTCGTGACCGACGAGATGGTTCTCGGCACCACCCTGATCGGCACCGAGGACATGGTCCGCGAACGGCTCCGCGTCTGGCGCGCCGCCGGGGTCGACACGGTCCGCCTCTACCCCGCAGGCGAGACCCTCGACGAACGGCTCACGACCCTGGGGCGGGCACTGGACCTCGTATCCGCCGAGTGGCCGACGGCTCGGCGGTAGACGGTGACTCGGTGATGGACGGCGTTGCGGCGTTGGACGGTGATGCGGAGGTGGACGGCGGCCCGGCGGTGGAGGGCGATTCGGCGGCAGCCTGAGGACCCGGCGGCGCTTGTGGGGCAGGCCGGGCGGAAACGGGCCGTCACCCGGTCGGCGGAGCCCCCGTGGCGGGGGAGGGGGAGGTGGGCGGACGCTCGAACTCCCCGGTGCTTCCTGCACGGGGACGGCCAGCGGCCGACAGCGCACAGAGGTGGTCGAGCATGAGCCAGGACTCTTCGCAGCCTCCGGGGCCCCCGCCCGGCGGTGGCACGGGCGCCCAGCCGAGCGGCGGCGACATGCCGCTGTGGGGAGACCAGTGGTCCGGAGCCGCGCCCGCCGCGGGAGGCATGGGACCGCCGCCCACGGGCAACAGCGGCTGGGCGGCCGGCGGCGTCACCTTCGCGGGCGTCCTGCTGCTGGTGAACGGCGGCCTCAACATACTCCAGGGCATCTCCGCGATAGCCAAGGACGATGTGTACGCGCGCGTGAACGACTACGTCTACCGCATCAACCTCACCGGCTGGGGCTGGATCCTGCTGATCCTCGGCGCGATCGCCGTCGTCACCGGCTGGGGGATTCTCAAGGACGCCAAGTGGGCCCGTATCACCGGTATCGTGCTGGCCGCGCTGAGCATGCTCTTCCAGTTCATGTTCCTGCCGTACGCGCCGATCTGGTCGGTCATTCTGATCGCCATCGATGTCTTCGTCATCTGGGCCCTCGCCTCGTACCGGCCCGACGCCCGTCAGCCGCGCTGACGCGCTGCGGCCGGACGCCCGGCAGCCGCGCCGACGCGCCGCTTCATCCCGCCGTCGAGCGAGCCGCCGCCGAGAACAGGGCTATCGAGAAGGGCCGCCAAGAAGGCCGCCGAGAAGGGCCGCCGAGAAGAGGGCTGTCGTATGCCGTCGTACCCCACGCACTGGACCGACCCCACGCACTGGACCGAGCGGAACGAGACGTGCCATGGATGACGTGATCGACCGGACGCGGGCAGGTCACCCGGCCCTGGTCGCCACGATCAGCGATCCGGAGGCGACGTGAGTACCGGCGACGTGAGCGGTGGCGGCCTGAACGGCGGCGACCCGCGGGAGATCGCCGAGCTGCGGGCCCGGGTCGCCGAACTGGAGCGGACCCGGCCGAGGGTCGAGCATCACCGCGTCCGGTCCTCCTTCGCGGTCGTGCTGGTCATCCTGGCGGCCCTGCTCACCCCGTTGAGCGCCGTGTCGGCCTGGACGAGTGATCTGATCGGGAACACCGACCGGTATGTGGCCACCATGAAGCCGCTCGCCTCGGACCCGGACGTCCAGAACGCCGTCGCGAACCGGGTGACCAAAGCGGTGATGCAGCGTGTCGACGTCAAGACGCTGCTCGAGTCGGTCGCGCCCGCCGACCGGCCCCGGCTGACCAAGGCACTCGGTCCGCTGAGTGGTCCGATCACCAGCGGGCTCACCGACTTCGTGCACAGCGTGGCCCTGAAGTTCGTCAGCAGCGACGCGTTCGCCACCCTGTGGACCGAGCTGAACAGGAAGGCCCACTCAGCCGTCGACAAGGCGTTGACCGGAAGCGGCGGCGGAGCGGTGAAACTCACCAACGACGCCGTCGTCATCGACCTCGCGCCCGTCATCGACAAGGTCAAGCAGTCGCTCGTCGACAGGGGACTCGGCGTCGCCGCGAAGATCCCCGAGGTGCACACCGACTTCACGGTGATGAGCTCCAAGTCCATCGGCAAGGCCAAGAAGATCTACCGGCTGCTCGAACTCGTCGGGTTCTGGCTGCCGGTGCTCACCCTCCTGCTGGCGGCCGGCGGTGTGCTGCTCGCCGTACGCAGGCGCCGTGCCCTCGTCACGGCGGCACTCCTCGTGGCAGCCGGGGCCGCCGTCCTCGGGATCGCGCTCTGGATCTTCCGGGCGCTCTATCTCGACGGTCTGCCGGCGGACGTCTCCCAGGCCGCCGCGGGGTCGGTCTTCGACACCCTGGTGCGCTACCTGCGGACGTCGGTACGCATGGTGATCACCCTCGGCATCGTCGTGGCCCTGGCGGCCTGGCTGACGGGCAGCGGCCGGGCGGCCTCGCGGGTCCTGGCCGCCTGGACCGGCGGTATCGGCGCGGTCCGTACGGCGACGGGGTTCGACCTGGGAGCGGTCGGAGCGTGGGTCCACCGGGTCAGGACGTGGCTGAACTGGACCGTGGTCGCGGTCGCCGTCGTCATCCTGCTGGTCTGGAGCTATCCCACGGCCGCCGTCACCATCTGGATCGCGGTGCTGGCCCTGCTGGCCCTGGCGGTGGTCGAGTTCCTCGACGACGACGGGACCCCGCATCTGACCGGCACCATCGACGGACCGGCTGCGGGACCACCGACGGGACCACCGTTCCACAGCCCGGCCTGACCGGGCCCGCAGCCGCCACCGCTGTCGCGCTCGACCCCCTCGGGCCCCCTCGACCCCCTCGGCCTCCGCCGAGGGGGTCGACCAATACTTCGACGGCCGGCACGGGCTGCCGCGTGAGCTCTAGGGAGAGCGGCGCGTGGGCGCCGGATCGGCCGTCCCCGCGGCCGGGGAAAAGGCACCTGACAGATAGTCGGCCTCGGGCTATGCTCCCGGCGATGACGACTCCCTCCGAAATCAGAACGGGGGACCCGTCCGCGCAAGGTGAGTGCTGATGCTCACTCGAACCGCGTACGAGGATTCCCTCCTCCTCTCCTTCTGGCCGCGCGTGCGGGAATTCGCCGTGCCGCCCACGATGATCGAGACAGCGACCGCCCGCCGCCGTTGCGGGGACTGGGCGGGTGCGTGTGCCGCCGCAGGTTTCGACCTCGATCTCGATCCGCGTTCTCTGGCACGCACCCACGGTCGCGAACTCGCGGCCCAAGTCCGGGCCGATCTACGCCACTTGGCTCCCGACCTGTTGCGCTGGCACCTGCCGAGAATCGCCCCCGACGGGCTGCTGCGCCCTGGCCTCACCATTACGCTGGCGCGGTACGACCGTGCGGGGCGGGATGGCGTACATCCGGTGCACCTCGTGGTCCGCACCCCGCCGGCCTGGGCGGACGGCGGCCAGCGGATCAGCCTCGCCCTGTGGGACGGGTCCCCCGGCCGATCCCGCGACGGGTTCTCCTTCGACACCGGAGCCCGCCGTCATCCGCACCCCCGTCCCAGCCGGCGCCACCGCCTCGACCTGCATCGCCATCTGTGGGACGCGCGCAGGACCGGTGAGCTGCGGGTCCGTTCCGGTGCCGACGGCCCGCCGGGCGACGAACGCCGCGTGGACCCGGATCCACCGGGGTCCGTGTCCCAGGACCTCGGCTGTGCCGTCGACCGGTGGGCGGCCGAGGCGGCGGTTCTGCTCCACGACGAGGGGCGGACGACCGGCGCGGTCGCCGTGCGGCTGGGGGCCGGGCACCGGCTCTTCCTGGAACTCGTCGCGGACCCGGCCGGTGCCGGCCCGCCCACGCTGCGGAGCGCCGCGACGCCCGCCGAGGGAAGTGCCCTCGCGGTGCCGGTCCTGCCCGACGCCGCGACGTGGGTACTGCCCGACCTGGCACTGGTCCGCGCCGGCGCGATCGAGGCCGGGCGGCTGCACCCGCTGGTCGCCCCGGCCCTGGTACCGGAGCACACCGCTGCCGTGTCCACCGGGACCGGGGACCCGCCGGGACAGCCACGCTTCGTGGACTGCCGGGGAGCCCGGCACCGGATCGCCCTGGTCGACGGCGTACTGGCCCCCCTGGACCACGACCCGGCCGAGATCCGCCGGGAGGAACTGCTGGTCGCGCTCACCGGTACGCCGCTGCCCTGCCTCCAGGCCATCGACGAGACGCACCGTCGGCCGCACGCTCTCTCCGGCGTCCGCGAACGGCTGCGCCACGGCGACACCGCCGGTGCGCTGGCCGTCGTCGAGGGGCTGCTGGGTCCCGAGGCGGTGCTGCGCAGCGGCCCCCTGCGGGACGAACTCAGGGCGGCCGCGCTGCGGCGCGTCACCTACGGCCTGTTCAGGGCGGGCCTGACCGGTCCCGGACCCGACCGCCTTCGCCCGGGGCCCGCCCGCCCCCGTAGTCACCGCTCCCGTCCGCGCGACACGACGGACCGCTGAACGTCCGTCGTCCCAACGAGAGCTGACTCTCCATCAACTCGGCTTTACATCAAGCACCGTTCGCGCCCACATCCTGCGCCCTCCGCGCGCCTCGCATCCTTCGCCCTTCGCTGACAGCCAGTTGACCGCCCCGAGAGTCCCCGACTCCGCGTCCGGGCGGTCCCGCCACGAACCCAAAGGTGATCAGACATGTCCACACGCACCCCGTCCGCCGAACCCGACACACTCCTCGACCCCGTTCACATCGATCAACTCGGTGTCGCCGACGCGCTGTCCAGCCTGCTCCGCGACACCGACACGGAGCCGCGCCCCGACAGCCAACTGGAGGCTCTGACCCTCGCCGTCGCCGCCGACCTGCCCGTACTCCTGTGGGGCGAGCCGGGGATCGGCAAGACGGCGGCACTGACCCGGCTCGCCGAGACCCTTGATCTGCCGCTGACCACGGTGATCGCCAGCGTCCACGAACCGTCCGACTTCTCGGGGCTGCCCGTCCTCGGCGACGATCCCGCAGAACAGGGCGTGCCCATGGCCCCGCCGGACTGGGCCGTACGACTCGTCCGCGCGGGCCGGGGACTGCTGTTCCTGGATGAACTGTCCACCGCGCCACCGGCAGTTCAGGCCGCCCTGCTCCGGCTCGTCCTGGAGCGGCGCATCGGCACCCTCCAACTGCCCTCCGGCGTACGGATCGTGGCCGCTGCGAACCCGCGCTCCTCGGCGGCCGACGGCTGGGAACTGAGCCCGCCGCTGGCCAACCGGTTCGTCCACCTCCAGTGGGTCCACGACCACGAGGTCGTCCTGCGCGGACTCGGCGGCACCTGGCCGCGTGCGACCCTGCCGCGGCTCGACGCGCGGAAACTGCGTCAGTCCGTGGACTTCGCCCGCCGCGCGGTGTGCGGGCTCCTCGCCGCCCGTCCCGGACTCGTGCACCGGCTGCCCAGCAGCGAGACCCGCCGCGGCGGCGCCTGGCCCTCACCGCGGAGCTGGGACATGACCCTGAGCCTGATCGCCTTCGCGACCGCCGCCGGATCCTCCCGCGAAGTGCTCTCCCTGCTGGTCAGGGGCACGGTCGGGGACGGCCCGGGGCTGGAGCTGCTGGCGAGCCTGGACCGGATGGACCTGCCCGACCCCGAGACCCTGCTCGCCGACCCGGCGGCCGCCGTCCTGCCCGAGCGGGGAGATCTGCGCCAGGCCGTCCTCGACGGTGTGGTGGCCGCGGTGCGTGAGCGGCCGGAGAAGGCACGCTGGGACGCGGCCTGGGCCCTGCTGGTCCGGGCGCTGGACACCGGCGCCCCGGACCTGGTGGTCGTGCCCGCGACCACGCTCGCCACGCTGCGCCGGGAGGACTGGGACGTCCCCGCGTCCATCGAGCGGCTGGCCGGAGCGGTGACCCTGTCCCGGCGGGCGGACGACGCGGCCGCCCGCGCCGCCGTCGCCACGAGGGCGGGACGATGACGGCGGACGCGCCGAGGGCCCTGGACCTCGAAAAGCTCTTCGCGGCCCGGCTGCACGCCGCTCGGGTCAGGCCCTACCTGGCGACGGCCCTGTTCGCCCTGCACACCGTCGAGTCGAGATGGGTGCCGACGATGGCCGTCGACCCCTACTGGCGGTGCTATGTCTCCCCGGGGTTCGTGGACCGTATGTCCGTCGAGGACCTGGCCGGTGTCTGGGTGCACGAGGTGTCGCATCTGCTCCGCGACCATCACGGCCGCAGTGAACGGGTCGCCCGCGAGCGCGGACTCACCGGTCCGGGGGAACGGCTGCGGATGAACATCGCCGCGGACTGCGAGATCAACGACGACGCGTTCGGCGAGGGGCTCGTCCGGCCCGAGGGTGCCGTCACGCCGGAGCTCCTGCACCTGCCCCCGGGGGAACTCATGGAGGACTATCTCCGCCGGTTCCGACTGGGGCCGCGTACGCAGAGCCTGGCCTGGCTGGACTGCGGCAGCGGCGCCGACGGACGCCTACGGGAGTGGGACCTGGGGCCGGACGGGGCGCGCGGCCTCAATGCGCAGGAACGTGACATGGTGCGGTTCCGGGTCGCGCAGGGCATCAAGGGCCGCCCCGGGAAGACCCCGGCCGGCTGGGAGCGGTGGGCGGAGGAGGCCTTCCATCCGCCGCAGCCGTGGCGGGAGTTGCTGGGGGCCGCGGTGCGCTCCGCGGCCTCGGCGCCCGGCGCGGTTGAGGACTACAGCTACGGTCGGCCGTCGCGGCGCTCCGCCGGAGTGCCCGGCGTCGTCCTGCCGAGCCTGCGCCGCAGACCGCCCCGGGTCTCGGTGGTCATCGACACCTCCGGGTCCGTCAGCGACGCGGAACTGGGCAGCGCGCTCCTGGAGGTCACCGCCATCTCCCGTGCCGTGGGCGGCCGTCGTGACCTGATCAGCGTGGTGTCCTGCGACTCGGCGGCCCGGATCGCGGACCCCGTGTGCCGGGCCGAGGGCATACGGCTGGTGGGCGGCGGCGGTACGGACCTGCGCTCGGGGTTCGCCGCGGCGCTCCGGCGACGGCCGCACCCCGACGTCGTCGTGGTCCTGACGGACGGGCAGACCCCCTGGCCGGATGCGCGGCCCCCGTGCCGGACGGTCGTGGGTCTCTTTCCGCGCGGGCGGTCGGACGGCTCATGGAACGAGGACGATCCCGACTACGTGCCCGACCTGCCGCCTACCTGGGCCCGCGTCGTCGAGATCGGGTCGGCTCCCTCGGTCAGGTGAGGCCGGGCCGGGCCGGGTCGGCGCCGGGACCGCGAGGGGGCGCGATTCCGGTCGTACGCCGACCGGGAGGGGGCGGGCTTCCGGTCGTACCCGGACCTGGAGGGGGACGGGATTCCGGCCGTACGACCGTCGGGCGGGGGGGATTCTTGCCGTACGGCCGTCGGGAGGGGGCGCGAATCCGGTCGTACGACCGTCCGGGCAGACAGGTCCTCGGGGCCCACGGCCCGTCGGGGGCGCTACACGCTGTACCCGCCGTCGACCCCCAGCGCCTGCCCGGTGATGAAGCCCGCGCGGTCCGAGGCCAGGAACGCGACGGCCTCGGCGACATCCCGCGCGGTGCCGAAACGGCCCAGCGGGATGTTGCGGCGGGTGATCTCCAGGGTCCTGTCGTCGAGTTCACCGGAACTGATCAGGCGGGCGGCGATGCCGTCGGTCAGCATGCCGGGCCCGACGCAGTTCACCCGGACGCCGTAGCGCCCCTCCTCGGCGGCCAGGGCGCGGGCGACCGCCTCGACCGCGCCCTTGGGGCCCGAGGAGAGCCCGTCGCGGACGGGGAACCGGCGGGTGGCCACGGTGGTGACGGCGACGACGCTGCCCCGGCTCTCCCGCAGCAGGGGCAGCGCGGGATGCACCAGGTTGAAGAACGCGCCCGCGTCCGCGTCGAGTTGGGCGCGGAACCGGCTGGGCGCGACCTTGCTCAGGTGCACCATGGGTACATGCGGGCCCGCCGCGTGGACGAGGGTGTGCAGTCCGCCGAGCGCCCCGGCCGTCTCGGACACGGCGGCGGCGACGGCCTCCTCCTCCGTCAAGTCGAGCCGCAGGGGCGTCACATGGCGGCCCTGGTCCGCGAACCGCTCGGTGATCTCCGCCGCGAGCGCGTCGGCGGCTGCCTTGTTGGAGCGATACGTGAACGCCACGTCGCTGCCCCGCTCGGCGAGCATCCGTACGATCGCCGCGCCGATACCGCCGGTGCCGCCCGCGACGAACGCGACACCCTCACGGTGTGAGAAATCGGACGTCTTCGGCATCGGCATCACAGTCCCAGGGATTCGGCGACGATGACCTTCATGACCTCGCTGGTCCCGACGTGGAGCCGGGTGACGCGCGCGTCGGCGTGGAGCCGGGCGATGGGGTATTCCAGCATGGATCCGTACCCGCCGAACAGTTGCGGGCACGGATCCGCCGCACGCGCCCGTGTCTCGGCGCGGAAGGTTTCGGCCATCGCGGCGAGGCTCGCGTTCCGGAAGGTGGTGCCCTCCTCACCGAGCCGGGCGGCCCCCGGCAAAGGCACCCCGCCGAAGGCCGGGGGAGCCGGGCGGACCGGACAGGAGGGCGGGGAGAAGAGGAGAGGAGGGGCGGCGGAGGGCTCAGGGCCGGGTTGTCGTCGTGAAGTGCAGGTCCGTACTCGACAGGGTCATCGGCGACGCCGACACGGCTCGCAGCCGCATACGGACACCCGCCCGCGGGAGAGTGAACGCGCCGTCGGGGGGCCGGAGTTCGTACCGTCCGAAGGCGTGCCCGGCCAGCGTGGCCGGGCCGGACACCACCGACCAGTAGCGGCTCATGCCCTGGCCCGTGGTCACCGTGAAGTGCGGACTCAGGGACGCGGCGCCGAGATTGGTGACGTCGACGACGAGGCGGGTCACCGTGTGGGCGCCGCGGCGCGCGTCGGCGACCTGCATGCGCAGCGGCGGTGACCCGGTGGCCGCCAGGCTCACCGCCGCCGCCGTCGGGGCCAGCAGCAGGGCGACCGCGGCGAGCTGGGCCCCGCGCCGGTGCAGGCCGCGCAGGAAGGCGGGCCGCGGCTGCCACGCGGTCCTGAAGGACTGCCACGGCGCGGTGATCGCGGCGGCCACCCACAGCGGTGTCATCAGCAGGTAGTAGCCGTCCTGCGAGCGGGTCGCCACGTAGAAGGCGCACCAGGGCAGCACGGTCGCCGCCGGCCCCAGCCGCCGTACGAACAGCACGAACAGCGCGAGCAGGGCGGCCGCCAGCAGCAGACTCGCGTGGGCGTACCAGGCGAGACGGTCGCTGCCGTCGGTGAAGTACAGCGAGATGTCGACCAGGCCCTGCCCGTGGATGTCCGCGTCCTGGGTGAGGGGGAGCGCGATGCCGGAGAGCCAGGCGCGTGGCTCGCTCACGATGAAGTACGCGTTGATCAGCAGCCAGGTGGTGGCGGCGACGCCCACGATGCGTCCCACCGCGCGGGCCGCGGCGCGCGGGCCGAGATCGCCGCGGCGCAGCGCGTACACCCCGGCCAGCAGGAACGGCGCCAGGAACCACGGGAGTTGCTGCGCCGCGCAGGCCGCCCCGAGGCAGGCCGCCCGCACGATGTCGCCCCGGCCGCCGCCCCCCAGCCGCGGCCAGCCGATCACCACGGGGATGAGCAGGGCGCAGGCGAGGATCGCCGGATACCCGAGCCGCGCGTACGTCGGCAGCAGTCCGAGGCCGAGGCAGACCAGCGTCGCCGCGGACCGCCACGGCACCGGCAGCATCCGCCACATGACGACCGCGCCCGTGATCACGGCCCCGGTGCCGACCATGGTGGCGGGGGTCGAGCCGTGTCCGATCCAGAGCAGGGGCGCGGTGAGCATCAGGGCGAGCGGCGGATAGCCGTACGTGAAGTCGTAGCCGCCGTTCATCGTCGCGGTGAGGGCGACGCCGTGGCCGAAGAGCCAGGGCCACGGCCGGTCGTAGACCTGGTGGCCGGCCAGGAACTCGTGGGCGGCCTGGGTGGTGAGGACCGACTCGTCGCTGCCCTGGTGGTTCATGACCAGTCCGCAGACGACGAGCGTCACCGCGGTCACGAGGACGCAGAGGTCGAGCCGCGCCAGCGAGCGGCCCCGGCGGACCACGAGGGTCAGCACGCCCGTCGCCAGGATCGAGGCGTAGCAGAGCGAGACGACGGCGGCCACGAGCAGCCGGTGGCTCGCGGCCTGCGACCACAGCGGGCGCATGCCGATGAAGAGGCTGACGTCGGCGAGCAGGGTCAGGACGCGGTGCCACTGCGCGGGCGCCTCGTCCGGGTTCCACCGCGCGGACAGCCCGCCGGGCGAGACCTTCGTCGGGGTCGGCCGGCGGGTGGGCGCCGGCTTGATTTCTGCCGAGTACACGCCGTAAGACGCTAATTCCCGCTGGTGAGCGACGCTCGACGGGACGTGAAGAGTCCGGTATGAGGCAAGTAAGAGCACTCGTCACCGTCCGGAGCGTCAGGCGTTGGACAGCGACACCTCGGTCGACTTGATGAGCGCGACGACCTCGGTGCCCGCGGCCAGGCCCAGTTCGGCCACCGCGTCCCTGGTGACGGCGGAGGTCAGCTCGCCGCCCGCGACCCGCACCTTCACCCGGGCCATGGCCCCGCCGGAGGCGACGTCGGTGACCGTGCCCGGCAGTTGGTTGCGGATGCTCAGACCGGTGACCGGACCGGTCGCCAGGGACACCTCGGTCGATTTGATCAGGGCCCGCACCGTGGAGCCGGAATTCAGGCCGAGGTCCCGTACCGCCTCCAGGGTGACGGCCGCGGTGATCTCCTGACCGGCGTCGAGCCGGACCTTCACGGTCGCCATGACCTCACCCGGGGTGACGGATGTGACGGTGCCGGGGAGTTGGTTGCGGATGCTCAGGCTCATGGGGGTGGCCTCGATTGCTGTGCGGCGTGATGAATATGGACAGATATGCGTAGCTTGCCGTACCCGCCGTCTCCCCGTCCGGGTCGTGGACCGTGTCGCTGTTGGGCCGAACGGGTGACCATGCGTAAGAATTGCCCGGTGCAGACAACGAGTGCGAGCCAGGACGGGGTGGTTCGATGACCGGCCGCGACGTCACCGATGAACAGTGGGAAGGGCTCGCCCAGGTCGTTCCGCTGCGCGGCCGGGACGCATGGCCCTCGGCGGTCCGCCACCGGTCGATTCCCGAGGCCGAGACCGAGACGCGGCGCCGCTTCGTGGTCCTGAGGGTCAATGTCTTCGCGGACGCCCGCGACGTCGCCGAGACGCTGATGTCCGGCGTCCCGGTCCTCCTCGACCTGACGGGCGCGGAGACCGATGTCGCCAAGCGGGTCCTGGACTTCAGTACGGGCGTGGTCTTCGGTCTCGCCAGCGGCATGCACCGGGTCGACCGGAACGTGTTCCTGCTGACGCCCCCGGGGACCGAGGTGCGGGGGCTGATGGAGGGGGTGGGAGTCCCCGGACTCTGACGGTGGGGCGCGGTGGGGCGCGGTGCGGCGCGGTGCGCGGCGATCGGCGGCGAAGGCGGCGAGCCGTGCCGGACGCCGGGTCGAGCCGGGCGCGGAGCCGAGCCGGGCTCCGGGCACCCGGGGGGTTCCTGCCCCGGGAAGGGCGCTTTCGTCCCCCGATCGTAGGAAGGTCCCCCGGGAGTAACGATTCGCCTCGCGGTGGAGGCCTACCGTCCGCATATGACCCTGTCCTCGCCGGAAGCCCCCACGGCGGCGGAGGCGCGCCCGGTCCGTCCGGGCGTCACCGAGCTGCGGCTCGCCGCCTTCGCCACCCATCGCCGCGTCCGGCTCCCGCTCGGACCGTTCACTCTCGTCACCGGCCCCAGCGGCAGCGGCAAGACGGCCGTCCTGCGGGCCTACGAGGCGCTGGCGCGGCTCGGTGCCGGTGCGGGGCTCCCGGAGGTGTTCCCGGACCCGGTCACCTGTGTGCCGGAGCGGTCCAGGCCCGACGCGCAGCATCGCCGCGGCTTCCGTATCGGCTGCACGGTGGACGGACCCGAAGGCCCGGTCCGGCTCGACGTCGCCGTCCAGGCCGAACCCGAACTGCGCATCGTGGGCGAGCGGTTGTCGGCGGGCGGGCTGACCCTGCTGGAGACGGCCCTGCGGGACCCGGGCCGCCGGTCCGTCCAGGCGGCCTGGCACACCGGGGGTGCCTCCGCGGTGACCCGGGTCCCGCTCCCCGACGACCGCCTCGGCACCGCGCTGTTGCCGCTGCGCGTCGCGGGCCGCACCGCGGGTGAGTGCCAAGTCCTCGCCGCCGCCGAGCAGATGGTGCTCGCGCTGCGCTCCGTCTACGTCTGCGATCCGAGCCCGGACGCCATGCGGGCCCCTGTTCCGCTCGGCTCCGGGCGGCTGCTGCGCGGCTGCGACAACCTCGCCGAAGTTCTGTGGCGCACCCGCTCGGAGTGCGGCCACCGCTACGCCCAACTGGTCGCCGCGGTGCGCGCCGGCTGTGCCGGTACGGTCGCCGACGTCCTGGCCGAGGTGCTCGGCGACGGCACCGTCCGCGCGCTCCTCGACCGCACCGACGGCGTCCGTACGCCGCTGGAGCTGCTCGGGGACGGCGAGTTGAGGTATCTCGCGCTGGCCCTGGTGCTGCTCACCGGGCCCGGCGTGCTGGAGGTCGACCCGGCGGGTGAGGTCCCGGCGGCGTTCCAGTCGCTGACGGTGCTGGCCGACGGCCTCGACCGCGGGCTGGACGCCCGGCAGACCGGGGAACTGGTGCGGCTCGCGGCGCGGATGTGCGAGCGCGGGCACATCCGGCTGATGGGCGCGGTGAGCGACCGGGCGAACGCGTTCGGGACGGCCGGTGCCACGGTGGTAGACCTGACGACGTGAGTGAACTGGACGTAGCGACGCTGCAGCGCAGACTGGCCGAGTTCGCGGCCGCGCGGAACTGGCAGCCGTACCACACCCCCAAGAACCTGGCCGCCGCCCTGAGTGTGGAGGCGTCCGAACTCGTCGAGATCTTCCAGTGGTTGACGCCGGAGGAGTCGGCCCGGGTCATGGACGACCCGGACACCGCGCACCGTGTCACCGACGAGGTCGCGGACGTCCTCGCGTATCTGCTCCAGTTCTGCGAGGTGCTGGGCGTCGACCCGCTCGCGGCCCTGGACGCGAAGATCGACCGGAACGAGCGGAGGTTTCCCGTTCCGGAGCCCTGAGGGTGGCCGTCCCGTGTCACCAAAAGGGGAATCCGTCACTCTCCGTAGCTATCCAGTTGTTCCGATGCGACTCCGTGTCCACAGATTTCGGGCTTCCTCTGGCTTTCCGTCTCAAGGGACTTCACTCTGGGTAGTGAACAAGGGAGTTCGGGCGGACGCGTGAGAGCGCGTCGGACAGACGGGGGCAGCGCATGGAAGCGGTGCGGCTCATCGTGGCGAGCAGACGTGCACTGGCGGAGAGCGGTGACACCCCGGAGGTGATGGCGGAAGCCTGGCAGGCGCATTCGCTGGCGCAGGGGATCGGCAGCCGCTTCGCGGTGTCAGGACCCCCTGAACTCCGGGGCGAGGCCCTCGGACTGACCGAGCTGGCCGGTCGTGGCTGCGGGGTGCTCGGCGATCACGCTCTCGGCGTCGGTGCCTTACGCGCCGCCCAGCTCACCGAGTTGGGCGACGCGCGCGAGGCACTGCTCTGCCTCGGTGCCCTCCTGGGCGAGGTCGGCATAGCCCTGGTCGGCATCGCCTGCGCGGCGGACGACGAGGGGACCTACTGGCAGTGCATGGAGGCGATCGACGCGGCGGACGAATCCCGGGACCGCGTCCTGGAGATGCTGAGACGACTCGCGGTGCGGGACGAGAAACGCGTGGTGGAACGGGATTCGGCCGCGGGGTAGGGGCGGGACGCGGGACCGGGCCCTGCCGCCGCCGGTCCCGAACCACCGCCGTGACGTCGAAGCGCTCAGTCGAGCTGCGGTGTCACCTCGGCGGCGATCAGGTCCAGTTGGTCCAGGTCGTCGAGGTCGAGCATCTGGAGGTACATCCGCTGCGAACCGACCGCCTGATACTCGGCGATCCGCTCGACGACCTCCGCGGGGGAGCCCGCGAGCCCGTTGGCCTTCAGCTCGTCGACATCGCGGCCGATGGCGTCGGCCCGTCGCCGCACCTCGCTGTCGGTCCGGCCCACGCAGGCCACCAGGGCGTTGGAGTAGACGAGTTCGTCGGTCTTGCGCCCGGCCTGCTGAAGAGCCGCGCGCACCCGGCCGAACTGCTGCTCCGTGTCCGCGACCGAGGCGAAGGGAATGTTGAACTCGTCGGCGAAGCGTGCCGCGAGCGCCGGGGTGCGCCTGGCCCCGTGGCCGCCGATCAGGACGGGCACCTTCGACTGCGCGGGCTTGGGCAGCGCGGGTGAGTCCTCGAGCTGGTAGTAGGTCCCGTCGAAACTGAAGCGCTCGCCGACCGGCGTGCCCCACAGCCCGGTGACGACGGCCAGTTGCTCCTCCAGGCGGCCGAACTTCTCCTTGGGGAACGGAATGCCGTACGCCGTGTGCTCGGCCTCGTACCATCCGGCCCCCAGACCGAGTTCCACCCGGCCGCCCGACATCTGGTCGACCTGGGCGACCTGAATGGCGAGGACACCGGGGAGGCGAAAGGTTCCGGCGGTCATCAGGGTGCCCAGCCGGATGCGCTTCGTCTCGCGGGCGATGCCGGCCAGGGTGATCCAGGCGTCGGTGGGACCGGGGAGCCCGTCGACGGACCCCATGTGCACATAGTGATCAGAGCGGAAGAAGGCTCCGTAATGGAGGTCTTCGGCGGCCTTGGCGACGCGGAGCAGCGTCTCGTAGGTCGCGCCCTGCTGCGGTTCTGTGAAGACTCGAAGATCCATGTATCCATCATGCACCGGTCACAACGGGCGCCCCCTGCCGAACCGCTGTCACACCTGTCCCGATCCCGGACAGGCCGCGCCCGCGATGCCCGCGGAACGCGGGACGACCGTGCAGGCGATGCCCGCGGAGCGGGGGCGACCGTGCCTGCGAGGCCAGCGGCCCGGTGGTGGCGGCGGTGCGGGCGGAACCCGCGCCCGGCGGGGGCGGCGGTGCCCACGAGCCCGCGGCGGGCCGCCGCTACCCGGCGAGCTGCGGGTACAGCGCGCTCAGCTCGCCGGAGAGGCCGGCCTTGACCTGGCGGGTGAGCGCGTCCGCGAGGACTTCGTGGGCGTCCGTCTCGATGCCGTCGAGGGCCTGCTCCGCGACGCTGTGCGCGGAGACCTTGGGCACGTCGAGGCCCGCGGTGAGCTCGGTGTCGACGTAGCCGACGTGCAGTCCGGTGACCTTGATGCCGCGTGGCTGGAGTTCCAGCCGCAGGGCGTTGCTCTGGGACCACAGGGCGGCCTTCGCGGCGCTGTAGCCGTCGGCCCCGGGCACCGTGACCCAGGACAGCACCGAGTGGACGGTGAGTATGTGCCCGCCGCCGTTGCGCTCCAGGACCGGGACGAACGCCCGGGTGGTGAGCAGCGGCCCGAAGAAGTTGATGTCGAATTCGCGTCGCACGTCCTCGATCGGGGAGTCGAGGAAGGACGTGGAGGCCGTCGCGCCCGCGTTGTTGATCAGCAGGGTGACGTCCTGGGCCTGTGCGGCAGCCGCCGTGACCGAGGCCGGGTCGGTGACCTCCAGCGCCAGTGGTACGGCGTCGGGGTGGGAGACGGTCCGCGGGTCTCGGGCGGTCGCGTAGACCTTCTTGGCGCCGCGCTCGTAGAGGGCCTCCACGAGGGTCTTGCCGATGCCGCGGCTGCCGCCCGTCACGAGCGCCACCGAACCTTCGATGCTGGTCATGAGCTTCTCCTCTTGAGGGGCGCCGGGAAGTGGGGACCACTGGGGGAATGAGGATCACCTGGAAACCGATCGGTTTCCGGCGTTGTCCGTACAGTAAACCGATCGGTTTCCGAAACGCAAACGGAGAACGTAGGCTGGGCCCATGACACAGGCGACATCGACCGCGACCGCCGGCTCCTCGACCCGCGACCGACTGCTCGACGCCGCGGCCGAGCTCTTCTACCGCGAGGGCGTCGGTGTCGGCGTGGAGGCGCTGTGCCGGGTGGCCGGGGTGTCCAAGCGCTCGATGTACCAGCTCTTCGACAGCAAGGACGGCGTACTGGCGGCGAGCCTGGAACGCAGCGCGCCCGCCTACCAGGCGTTCCTGCTGCCCCCCGACGACGACCGGCCGCCGCGTGAGCGCGTCCTGCACGTCTTCGAGCGCCTTGAGGAACTCGCCGCCCGCCCGGACTTCCGTGGCTGCCCCTTCGTGGCCGTGACCGCTGAGCTGAAGGCGCCGGATCACCCCGCGAGCCTGGTGGCCCGCCGCTGCAAGGACGCGCTGACCGCGTTCTTCCGGCAGGAGGCGGAGCGCGGTGGAGCACCGGACCCCGAGATCCTCGCACGCCAACTGACCGTGGTCTTCGACGGATCGGGCGTCCGGGCCGTCATGCAGGGCCGGGGCCTCGACGGCCTCGCCCTCGCGACCGCCGCCACCCTGCTCGACAGCGCGGGCCTCGACGAGGGCGGACGGCCCTCGCCCCGGGTGCCGGGGACCTCCGGCTGACCCCGCCGGACCCTCTCCCGGGCGGCGAAAAACCATGGGTCCACCTGCGGTGTTCGCTGTACGTTGTGGGGGCGCGCCGAGGACCGGCGTCGCCCCTGCGGTCGGCCGCGGCGCGGCGTGGCCACGGCTGCGGGGGCCGGGGCAGAGCCGGGAGCGGCGACAGCCGAGGCGCGCTCGCCCACGCCGCGGCCCACCGGCGTCCGGCCGGTGCGCTCCGCTGCGCACGGGTCGGGTCGTTCGCCGGGTCTCCGCGGCCCAGAAGACGTTTCGAGGCAGATCCACCGTGTTCCTGACGATCAGTACCACCGGTACCCCGGAGCGCCCGGCGACCGATCTCGGCTTCCTGCTGCACAAGCATCCCGACAGGGCGCAGACGTTCTCGACCTCGTACGGAACGGCACATGTGCTGTACCCCGAGGCGAGCGTGGAGCGGTGCACGGCCGCGTTGCTGCTAGAGGTCGACGCGGTGGCGCTGGTCCGGCGGGGCAAGGGCAAGGGCCGCGGCGGTGCGCCCGACGCGGCCCTCGCGCAGTACGTCAACGACCGCCCGTACGCCGCGTCCTCGCTGCTCGCCGTGGCGCTGAGCGCCGTCTTCTCCAGCGCGATGAAGGGCCAGTGCGCCGCTCGTCCCGAGCTGCCGGCCGAGACCCGGCCGCTGCGCGTCGAGGTGCCCGCGCTGCCCGCGCGAGGCGGCGCCGGCCTCGTGCGCGGGCTCTTCGAACCGCTGGGCTGGACGGTGACGGCCGAGCCCGTGCCGCTCGACGTCCGCTTCCCGGAGTGGGGCGACTCCCGTTACGTACGCCTGGAGTTGGAGGCCGAGGGACTGACGCTCTCCGAGGCCCTGCGTCACCTCTACGTCCTGCTCCCGGTCCTCGACGACGCCAAGCACTACTGGGTGTCGTCCGACGAGGTCGACAAGCTGCTGCGGGCGGGCGAGGGCTGGCTGCCGGACCACCCGGAGCACAAGCTGATCACCAGCCGCTATCTCTCCCGGCGCTGGTCGCTGACCCGGGAGGCCATGGAGCGGCTCGAACTCGTCCGGCTCGCCGAGACCGACGACACCGAGGTCGAGGCGATCGACAACGCGGTCGACGAGGAGACCGACACCGAGGAGAAACCGGTGCCGCTCGCCGTGCTGCGCAGGGACGCGATCCTCGCCGCGCTGCACGCGTCCGGCGCGAGCCGGGTCCTCGACCTCGGCTGCGGGCAGGGCCAGTTGGTGCAGGCGCTGCTCAAGGACACCCGGTTCACCGGGATCGTCGGTGTCGATGTGTCGATGCGCGCGCTCACCATCGCCTCGCGCCGGCTCAAGCTGGACCGCATGGGCGAGCGGCAGGCCGCGCGCGTCCAGCTCCTCCAGGGCTCGCTCGCCTACACCGACCGCCGGCTCAAGGGGTACGACGCCGCCGTGCTCAGCGAGGTGATCGAGCACCTCGACCTGCCCCGTCTGCCCGCCCTGGAGTACGCCGTGTTCGGCTCGGCGCGCCCGCGGACCGTCCTGGTGACCACCCCGAACGTCGAGTACAACGTCCGCTGGGAGACCCTGCCCGCCGGACACTCCCGGCACGGCGACCACCGCTTCGAGTGGACCCGCGCGGAGTTCCGCGCCTGGGCCCGCAAGGTCGCCGAACGGCACGGCTACGACGTGGAGTTCACCCCCGTCGGCCTCGACGACCCCGAAGTCGGCCCGCCCACCCAGATGGCCGTCTTCACCCTGGCCACGGCCACCGCCACCGAAACCGACACCGCCACCCCGACCGCGAAGGAGGAGAACGCAGCATGAGCGAGCAGACGAACCAGGGGCGAGTCCTGCCCGTCACCGACCTCTCCCTCGTGGTGCTGATCGGCGCGTCGGGTTCCGGCAAGTCGACCTTCGCCCGGCGGCACTTCAAGCCGACGGAGATCATCTCCAGCGACTTCTGCCGCGGCCTGGTCGCCGACGACGAGAACGACCAGAGCGCCAGCGGCGACGCCTTCGACGTCCTGCACTACATCGCGGGCAAGCGGCTCGCGGCAGGCCGCCGGACCGTCGTCGACGCGACCAGCGTCCAGGCGGACAGCCGCCGCGGGCTGATCGACCTCGCCAGGAAGTACGACGTGCTGCCCATCGCCATCGTGCTCGACGTGCCCGAGGAGGTGTGCGCCGAGCGCAACGCCGCGCGCACCGACCGCGCCGAGATGCCGCGCCGGGTCATCCAGCGTCACACCCGCGAACTGCGCCGCTCGCTGCGCCACTTGGAACGCGAGGGATTCCGCAAGGTGCACGTCCTGCGCGGGGTCGCGGACATCGAGAACGCGTCGGTGGTGACCGAGAAGCGGTTCAACGACCTGACCCACCTGAGCGGCCCGTTCGACATCGTCGGCGACATCCACGGCTGTGCCTCGGAGCTGGAGACCCTGCTGGGCAAGCTCGGCTACGTCGACGGGGTGCACCCCGAGGGCCGTACGGCCGTCTTCGTCGGCGACCTCGTGGACCGCGGCCCGGACTCGCCGGGCGTGCTGCGCCGCGTGATGTCCATGGTCGGCTCGGGCAACGCCCTGTGCGTGCCCGGCAACCACGAGAACAAGCTCGGCCGCTGGCTCAAGGGCCGCAACGTCCAGCACAGTCACGGACTCGCCGAGACGATCGAGCAGTTGGACCGGGAGAGCGACGAATTCCGCGCCACGGTAAGGGAGTTCGTCGACGGGCTGGTCAGTCACTACGTCCTCGACGGCGGGCGGCTCGTCGTCTGCCACGCCGGCCTGCCCGAGAAGTACCACGGCCGTACCTCGGGCCGGGTGCGCTCGCACGCGCTGTACGGCGACACGACCGGGGAGACCGACGAGTTCGGGCTGCCCGTGCGCTACCCGTGGGCGGAGGACTACCGGGGGCGCGCGGCGGTCGTGTACGGGCACACCCCGGTACCCACGGCCACCTGGCTCAACAACACCATCTGCCTGGACACCGGAGCGGTGTTCGGCGGCAAGCTCAGCGCGCTGCGCTGGCCGGAGCGCGAGCTCGTCGACGTGCCGGCCGAGCGGGTCTGGTACGAGCCGGCCAAGCCGCTGGCCACCGAGGCGCCGGGCGGTCACGAGGGCCGTCCGCTGGACCTCGCTGACGTGCACGGCCGCCGGGCCGTCGAGACCCGGCACGCCGGCCGGGTGGCCGTCCGCGAGGAGAACGCGGCGGCGGCCCTGGAGGTCATGAGCCGCTTCGCGGTGGACCCGCGGCTGCTCCCGTACCTCCCGCCGACCATGGCGCCGACCGCGACCTCGCACGTCGAGGGCTATCTGGAGCACCCCGCCGAGGCCTTCGCCCAGTACCAGGAGGACGGGGTCGCCCGGGTCGTGTGCGAGGAGAAGCACATGGGGTCGCGGGCGGTGGCCCTGGTCTGCCGGGACGCGGGCGCGGCGCGTGAGCGGTTCGGCGTCGACGGTCCGACGGGGTCGCTGTACACCCGTACCGGCCGTCCCTTCTTCGACGACGCCGCCGTCACCGAGGAGATCCTCGGCCGGGTGCGTGCCGCCGCGACCGAGGCGGGACTCTGGGAGGAGCTCGACACCGACTGGATACTGCTCGACGCCGAGTTGATGCCGTGGTCGCTGAAGGCGTCCGGACTGCTGCGCAGTCAGTACGCCGCTGTCGGCGCCGCGTCCGGCGCGGTGTTCCCGGGAGTGCTGACCGCGCTCGAAGGGGCGGCGGCGCGGGGCGTCGAGGTCGGTGACCTGCTGGCGCGCCAGGGTGAACGGGCCGCGGACGCCCAGGCGTTCACGGACGCGTACCGCCGCTACTGCTGGACTACGGACGGCCTCGAAGGGGTCCGCCTCGCACCGTTCCAGATCCTGGCCGTCCAGGGCCGCAGCCTCGCCGCGCTGCCGCACGACGAACAACTCGGCCTGATCGACCGGCTCGTGGAGAACGACGGGACCGGGCTGCTGCACACCACGCGGCGGCTCTACGTCGAAACCGGCGACCCGGAGTCGGTGCGGGCCGGTGTCGACTGGTGGCTGGAGATGACCGGCAGGGGTGGCGAGGGCATGGTCGTGAAGCCGGTCGGCGCGGTGGTGCGCGGCGGTCACGGGCGACTGGTCCAGCCCGGCATCAAGTGCCGGGGGCGGGAGTACCTGCGGATCATCTACGGTCCGGAGTACACCCGCCCGGAGAACCTCGCCAGGCTGCGCGGCCGCTTCCTCAACCACAAGCGGTCCCTCGCCATCCGCGAGTACGCACTCGGCCTGGAAGCCCTGGACCGCCTGGCCGAGGGCGAGCCCCTGTGGCGAGTCCACGAGGCGGTGTTCGGCACCCTGGCCCTGGAATCCGAACCGGTGGACCCCCGCTTGTAGCGGGTGGCCCCCGAAGGCGCGCGGAGAACGGCGCGCCCAGCCCCCACCGGACCGACATCCGAACCGCGCCCCCACCGGGACTGGTAGTCGCCGGCCCCGGCGGGAGCCCCGCAAGGTGCGCGGGGAACGGCGCGCTCGCCCCCCACCGGCCCGCGGTGAAGGTGATACCCGCGCGCGGTGCCTGGGCATGGGGCACCGCACGGACGTGCACGGTCCGGTGGGCCCCCCAGGGGGCGCGGGGAACGGCGCGCCCGACCCCCACATGTCCGCGGTGAGGGGGATACCCGCGCGCGGTGCGCGGGCATGGGGCACCGCGCGGACGTGCACGGTCCGGTGGGCCCCGTAAGGGGCGCGGGGAACTGCGCGGCCCGCCCCCACCCGTCCGCGGCCGAGGGGATACCTCGGTTCCGCACCCGGGCTGGGCACCGCCGGCCCGGCCGGGCCCGGAGGGCCCGGTAAGGGGCGCGGGGAACTGCGCGCCCAGCCCCCACCGGCGCCGCAGCCGGACGAGCCCCGCCCGCGCCCCGTGGCCATGGGCCCGGGCCGGGGATACGCGGCCCGCCCCACCCGGGGCAGCGGGACTCCGGTCGGGTCGGCGACGCCCGGGTCGGCGACGCCCGGGTCGCGGGCCCGGCCGGGACCGCCCCCGGTGAGGGGCCAAGGGGCCCGGCGGGGTGCGGCGCAGGCTGGTGGCTGGGGGCCGCCAGGCCCCTCAGCCCACCAGCCGGAGCCGAACCCCAGCCACCCCCACCCGCACGGTCTGCCCCCACATCAACTCCACCGCGTCCCCCTCCATCCCGTCCCCGAACGCGATGAGCCGGTCCGACTCCACGGTGAGGGACAGCCGGCCGGACGCGGTGAGCTCGCCGGCCACGAGCGAGGTACCCGTGGCCGGCGACGGCCAGGCCTCACGGACGAACCACAGCAGGCGTTCGTCCGTGGGCCCCGGCAGCGACAGCCCCCCGCCCCGCTCCTGCCACACGGAGCGGAGCCAGCCGCTCGCCCCGGTCCCGGTCCCCACCAGCACCCCGGAGGAGGCCTGGGGCTCGACGGCACCCCCGTACTCGTCGAGCCCCAGCCGATACCGGGCCGTCTGATGGCCCGCGGCACCCAGGTAGATCTCGTTGAGGGCGACCAGCCGCTGGGTGTCGTCCGCGACCGCCTCGACCATGGTCAGCTCGTCGGCGCTGCCCCCGTGCGCCGATGCGAGCAGCGCCCCCGCGTCCTGGGGCCGGTGCCGCACCAGCACACCCGGATTGCGCCCGGGGTCCGCGTCGATCCCCACCACCGGCTGACCCATGAGGTACTTGGCGACGTTCGCGACCAGCCCGTCCTGTCCGACCACGACCACCACGTCCTCCGGCGCGAACAGGAAGCGGTCCAAGTCCGCCCGCTCCAAGCGCGCCTGACGCCAGGTCAGCGGAATGGCCGACACCACCGCGGCGAGTGCCTCACGGGCCCGCCGGTGGCGTTCGGCCACCTCCGCGATGTCCCGGCCGCGCGAGGACAGGAAGAACGCCGCCTGCCCGTGCGTGCCGTGCCGGGCCACCAACTCCTCGTACTCGGTGGTCCGGTGGACGAGGACGACCCGGGGCGCGAGACTCACGCCGGGTCTCCGGCGGCCCCGCCGCCCAGCTTGGCGAGCAGCCCGGTGAGGACGTCCGGCGAGACGGTGAGGTTCTCGATCCGCGGCAGGTTCTCCGCGAGCCGGGTGCCGGTCAGCGCGTGCAGCGTGGCGACATCGGCGTCGCCGTGGACCCGCAGCCAGGCCGCCTGCGCCTCGGCCCGAGCCGCGCCGACCTCGCGCGCCGCCTGCGCCTCGGCCCCCGCGAGCCGCACCTTGCGCGTGGCCTCCGCCTCGGCGAGCCGCAGCGACCGGGTGGCCTCGGCCTCGGCCAGCCGGACCGTGCGGTCCGCCTCCGCCCCGGCGCGTACCGCGTCCGCCGCCGCGAGCTCCTCGGCCTCGCGGCGCGCGTTCGTACCCCGTTGGTCGACCAACTGCTCCTCGCGCCGGGCGAGTTCGATCTGACTGGCGAGTTCGTTCTCGGCGATGGCGCGCTCCCGCTCGACGGCGACCGCCCGGCGTTCGTACGTCGCCTTGTCCGCGTCCTGCTGGATCTGCTCGCGGGCGGGAGTGCGCAGGGCCCGTTCCACCTCGGGCTCCGGGCGCAGTGCGACGACCCGCACGGCGACCACCTCGATGCCGGTCGCCGGCAGCCGGGGTTCGGCGGTGAGGCCGCCGGCGATCCGCTCCCGTACCGCCGCGACACCGTCGACCAGGGCGGACGCCAGTGACGTACGGGCGAGGACGTCGAGGGCGTGCTGCTGGGCCGTCTCGGTCAGCAGTGACCCGAGCTGCTCCAGCGGGGTGCCCCGCCAGTCGCCGGTGTCGGGGTCTATGGAGAAGTCGATGCGGGAGGCCGCGACGGTGGGATCGCTGATCCGGTAGGTGACGGTCGCCTGCACCGCGACATCCTGGAAGTCGGACGTACGCGCGTGGAACGTCATCGCCAACTCGCGGTCGTCGACCGGGACTTCGGAGAGAGCCGCGGTGAGTGAGCGGTACCAGAAGCTGAGTCCGGGGCCGTCGTGGAGCAGGCGCCCCGACCGGTGGTGCCGGACATGGGCGGTGGGCGCCCCGCGCAGATGGCGCCAGCCGAGGCGTCGCGTGATGTCGGCCATGAGTACCCCCTCGGCGCCGGGCGGTCCCGGCGCTTCCTCGTCGCGTGCTGCCGCTCGGCGGCGCTTGGCGGCGCTTATTGTCGTCAGTGAGACGATAATGGTCGGACCTGCTTATCGTCAAGGGGACGAAATGAATGCGCCGCGGCTCCGGCGATCCACGGGTGAACACGGGTCAGGATGGTCAGGATGGAGGCATGGGATTCCATGTCGACTCCGAGGCCGGGCGGCTGCGCCGCGTCATCCTGCACCGGCCCGATCTTGAGCTCAAAAGGCTCACCCCCAGCAACAAGGACGCGCTCCTCTTCGACGACGTGCTGTGGGTGCGCCGGGCGCGCGCGGAACACGACGGGTTCGCCGACGTGCTGCGCGACCGCGGGGTCACCGTCCACCTCTTCGGCGACCTGCTCGCCGAGACTGTGGCGATCGGGGCGGCCAGAGCGCTCGTCCTGGACCGGGTCTTCGACGAGAAGGAGTACGGCCCGCTCGCCACCGACCATCTCCGGGCCGCGTTCGAGACCCTGCCCGCCGAGGAGCTGGCGTCCGTGCTCGTCGGCGGCATGACCAAGCGCGAGTTCCTCGAAGCGCACGCGGAACCCACCTCCGTGCGCTTCCACGTCATGGACCTCGACGACTTCCTCCTGCGGCCGCTCCCGAACCACCTCTTCACCCGGGACACCTCCGCCTGGATCTACGACGGGGTCTCCATCAACGCCATGCGCTGGCCGGCCCGGCAGCGCGAGACCGTGCACTTCGAGGCGATCTACCGCCACCACCCGCTCTTCCGTGAGGAGGGCTTCAACCTCTGGTCGGAGGGGCAGGCGGACTATCCCTCCACCATCGAGGGCGGCGACGTCCTCGTCATCGGCAACGGCGCCGTGCTCATCGGCATGAGTGAGCGGACGACGCCGCAGGCCGTCGAGATGCTCGCGCACAAGCTGTTCGCGGCGGGCTCGGCGCGCACGATCGTGGCGCTCGACATGCCCAAGCGGCGGGCGCTCATGCACCTCGACACGGTGATGACGATGGTCGACGGCGACATCTTCACGCAGTACGCCGGGCTCGGCATGCTCCGCTCCTACACGATCGAGCCGGGCGCGGGGGACAAGGAGCTGAAGGTCACCGACCATCCCCCGGAGCACATGCACCGCGCCATCGCGGCGGCCCTCGGCCTCAACGAGATCCGCGTCCTGACCGCCACCCAGGACGTGCACGCGGCCGAGCGGGAGCAGTGGGACGACGGCTGCAACGTCCTCGCCGTCGAGCCGGGCGTCGTCATCGCCTACGAGCGGAACTCCACCACCAACACCCATCTGCGCAAGCAGGGTATCGAGGTGATCGAGATCCCGGGCAGCGAGCTGGGCCGGGGCCGCGGCGGCCCGCGCTGCATGAGCTGCCCCGTGGAAAGGGACCCGGTATAGCGGGGTCGAACGGGAGGCCGCATATAAATGCCGAGCATCGTATAGAATTTCAGGCGTCCCTCCCCGTCCACGCCCCCCGTCATCCTTGGAGCGCCCTCATGGCGACAGTCCCGACCGCCCTCGCCGGCCGCCACTTCCTCAAGGAGCTGGACTTCACCGAGGAGGAGTTCCTCGGCCTGGTCGAGCTGGCCGCCGGACTCAAGGCGGACAAGAGGCTCGGGGCGGAGACCCGGTACCTCACGGGCGTGAACATCGCGCTGATCTTCGAGAAGACCTCGACGCGCACCCGCTGCGCCTTCGAGGTCGCGGCCGCGGACCAGGGCGCGTCGACGACGTATCTGGACCCGTTCGGTTCGCAGATCGGCCACAAGGAGTCCGTGAAGGACACCGCCCGCGTGCTCGGCCGTATGTTCGATGCCATCGAGTTCCGCGGCGACAGCCAGGCCTCGGTGGAGGAACTGGCGGCCCACGCCGGAGTGCCGGTCTACAACGGCCTCACCGACGACTGGCACCCCACCCAGATGCTGGCCGACGTCCTGACGATGACCGAGCACTGTGCCAGGCCGGTGGCCGACATCGCCTTCGCCTATCTCGGCGACGCCCGCTTCAACATGGGCAACTCGTACCTGGTGACCGGCGCGCTGCTCGGCATGGACGTGCGGATAGTCGCTCCGCGGGCCTACTGGCCGGCCGACGGGATCGTCGCGCGGGCCCGGGAGCTCGCCGACAAGAGCGGCGGGCGCATCACGCTCACTGAGCACGTCGCCGAGGGCGTGCGGGGCGCCGACTTCGTGGCCACCGACGTCTGGGTCTCCATGGGGGAGCCCAAGGAGGTGTGGGCCGAGCGCATCGGCGCCCTCTCCCCGTACGCCGTGACCATGGACGTGCTGCGCGCGACCGGCAACCCGGACGTCAAGTTCCTGCACTGCCTCCCGGCCTTCCACGACCTGGGGACCAAGGTCGGCCGGGACATCCACGCGACCTACGGCCTGGACTCGCTGGAGGTCACCGACGAGGTCTTCGAGTCGGCGCACTCGGTCGTCTTCGACCAGGCCGAGAACCGGCTGCACACGATCAAGGCGATCATGGTCGCCACGCTGGCCTGATTTCTCCGTACGATGTCCGGCGGCCCCGGAGCCATCCCTTCCGGGGGCCGCCGCGCGACCCTCCCCGAATCCCCGACCGCGGTCGGGCGGGGGCACCCCCACGGTCGCACCCGCACCACCAGAAACGAGCACCACCCGCATGCCCGCTCCACGCGTCAAGTCCCCCGCTCAACTGATCGCCGACTCCGGTGCCGACCTCGAAGGCAACGGACTCAAGCGCACGATGGGGCTCTTCCAGCTCATCTGTTTCGGCGTCGGTGCCATCGTCGGCACCGGAATCTTCGTCGGACTCTCCGACTCGGTCGCCCAGGCCGGCCCCGCCGTGGTCGTCTCCTTCGTCCTGGCCGCCGTCACCTGCGTCTTCACGGCCTTCGCGTTCGCCGAGCTGGGCGGCGCGATCCCCGTCTCGGGATCCTCCTACTCCTTCGCCTACGCCGGACTCGGTGAGGGCACGGCCTTCCTGGTCGGCTGGTGCCTGCTCCTGGAGTACGGCGTCTCCGTGTCGGCCGTGGCCGTCGGCTGGAGCCAGTACGTCAACGAACTGCTCGCGAGCCTCACCGGTACGCAGCTGCCCGCCGCGCTCTCCGCCGGCCCCTCCGACGGCGGGATCATCAACCTCCCGGCCGTCATCGTGATCGCGCTGGCCTCGGTACTGCTGGTGCGCGGTGTGCGCGAGAGCGCCCGCGCGACCGCCGCGATGGCCGTGCTGAAGCTCGTCGTCCTCGTGCTGTTCTGCGGGATCGGGTTCAGCGCCTTCAAGGACGGCAACCTCACGCCGTTCTCCCCGGCCGGACTCGGCGGCATCGGCGCCGGCACCACGGCCGCGTTCTTCTCGTACATCGGCTTCGACGCGATCACCACGGCCGGCGAGGAGGCCAAGAACCCCCGCCGTGACATCCCCGTCGCCATCCTGGTCTGCCTCGGCCTGGTCACGGTGCTCTACTGCGCCGTCGCCCTGGCCGCGATCGGGGCCATCGGCGGCGACAAGGTCGGCGGCCGGCCGGCCGCGCTGTCCTACGTCGTCAACGAGGTCACCGGCTCCACCGTCGGCGGCGGAGTGATCGCCTTCGGCGCGGTCGTCGCCATCGCCTCGGTCGTCCTCGCGGTGATGTACGGCCAGACCCGCATCCTGATGTCGATGTCCCGCGACGGCCTGGTCCCGCGGGTCTTCGAGAAGGTCTCGCCGAAGACCTCGACTCCGGTCGCCGGCACACTGATCGTCGCGCTCGTCTTCGCGCTGCCCGCGGCCTTCGCGTCCCTGGACTCCGTGGTCAACCTGTGCACCATCGGCACGCTCGCCGTGATGGCCGCCGTCAATGTCGCGGTGATCGCGCTGCGCCGCCGCGAGCCGGGCCTCGCCCGCACCTTCCGGGTACCGCTCTACCCCGTGGTGCCGCTGCTCGGTGTCGGCTTCTGCCTCTATCTGATGTACGAGACCGGCTGGACCACCTGGATCCAGTTCGCCGCCTTCCTCGCGGCCGGATTCCTCGTGTACGTCCTCTACGGGCGCCGCAACTCGCGGCTGGCCCGGACGGACACCCGCGCCGGAGGCGGCGCGGACGCCGTCACAGCGCCGGACGCCGCTGAGCGGGAACCACAGGCAGTCTGAACCAGACGGCCTTGCCGGAGTCGGTGGGGCGGTGCCCGCAGGCCGAGCTGAGGGCGCGCAGCAGCAGCAGTCCGCGCCCGTGCTCCTGCCACGGGTCGGGCTCTCCGGGCGGGTGGGGGAGCGTGAGGTCGACGGGCGGCACGGGGTCGGGGTCGTGGACCTCGACCCGGCAGCCGGTCGGCATCAGCTCGACGACCAGCTCTATCGGCCCGTCGCCCGCGGTGTGCTCGACGGCGTTGGCGACCAGCTCCGCGGTGAGCAGCTCGGCGGTGTCGCTGTCGGCCGCGTGCTCCCGCTCCGCGAGTGCCGTGCGGACCAGCGCACGGGCGACGGGCACGGCCGCGACGGTGTGCGGCAGCGCGATGCGCCAGGAGGCGGGTGCTGGGGTGTCGTGCAAGTCGGGTCCGTTCGTGGAGCAGGCTGTCCTGCTTACAACCTAAGGAATGGTACGGCTCCACCGGGCGAACGCGCTCGGCGGGCTTTCTCGGGACATCGGCCGTTGTGTCCCCAGGGGTGTCACCCTGCTCTTTCGGGACGTTCGGTCCGATACAGGGCTGTGTACCCGGACGAACGGCCCGTCTCCCGCCTCCGCTCCCACCGTTACACGGCTATCGATGATCCGTGACGTGATGACGGGCCGCGGGCCGCCGCGGGGCCGCCGCCTCCACGGCGAGGGACCGCCCCTTCACGAGGTGGCGCCGCCTCCTCGTGAGCCCCGGCAGCCCCTTCACAAGTCGCAGGCATCACGTCGAGTCATGTCACATCACATCCTGTGACAATGCTGGCGGGTCGGCGTGTGCCGAAAGGTGATGCGACCGGCGAATTCAGGACACCGGAATCACTCTATCGCGCACTCATGACGACAGTCACAGATGAGTGATAGCTTGGTGGTACAGCCGCATCGCGTCGCCCCCCGCCCGAGGAGGCCGCCCGTCATGAGTCCCTTCACCGGCTCCGCCGCCCGCACCCCCGACTGGCAGCATCTGAGGTACGAGCTCACCGACGGCGTCGCCACGGTCACACTGGCCCGCCCCGAGAAACTCAACGCGCTCACCTTCGGCGCCTACGCCGACCTGCGCGACCTGCTCGCCGAGCTGTCCCGCGAGCGGTCCGTCCGGGCCCTGGTGCTCGCCGGCGAGGGCCGCGGATTCTGCTCCGGAGGCGACGTCGACGAGATCATCGGCGCGACCCTCTCCATGGACACCGCCCAGCTCCTCGACTTCAACCGGATGACCGGGCAGGTCGTCCGGGCCGTACGGGAATGCCCGTTCCCGGTGATCGCGGCCGTGCACGGGGTCGCGGCGGGCGCCGGAGCCGTGCTGGCGCTGGCCGCCGACTTCCGGGTGGCCGACCCCAGCGCCCGCTTCGCCTTCCTCTTCACCCGCGTCGGCCTGTCCGGCGGCGACATGGGCGCGGCCTATCTGCTGCCCCGGGTGGTCGGGCTCGGCCACGCGACCAGGCTGCTGATGCTCGGCGAACCGGTCCGGGCGCCCGAGGCCGAACGCATCGGCCTGATCAGCGAACTCACCGAAGAAGGGCACGCCGACGAGGGCGCGCAGGCGCTGGCCCGCCGCCTCGCCGACGGCCCCGCCCTGGCGTACGCCCAGACCAAGGCCCTGCTCACCGCCGAACTGGACATGCCGCTCGCCGCCGCCGTCGAACTGGACGCCGCCACCCAGGCCCTGCTGATGAACGGCGAGGACTACGCGGAGTTCCACGCGGCCTTCTCGGAGAAGCGGGCCCCGAAGTGGCGGGGGCGGTGAGAGGGGGATGCGCGTGAACGGCGGTGCGCTGCGCGTCGCGGTGATCGGCGGCGGCCCCGGCGGGCTCTACGCCGCGGCTCTCCTCAAACGCCTCGACCCGGCCCGCGAGATCACCCTCTGGGAACGCAACGCGCCCGACGACACCTTCGGTTTCGGCGTCGTCCTTTCCGACGAGACCCTCGGCGGCATCGAGCACGCCGACCCGGTCGTGTACGCGGCGCTCCAGGCCGAGTTCGTCCGCTGGGACGACATCGACATCGTGCACCGCGGGGTGTGCCACACCTCCGGCGGCCACGGCTTCGCCGCGCTCGGGCGACGCCGGCTCCTGGAGATCCTGCACGACCGCTGCCGTTCGCTGGGCGTCGACCTGCGCTTCACGGCCGAGGCCCCGCCCGTGGACGAACTCATGGCGGCGTACGACCTCGTCGTCGCCGCCGACGGAGTGCACAGCCTCGCCCGCGAGGCCCACGCGGAGGTGTTCCGGCCGACCGTCGAGGAGCACCGCTGCCGCTACATCTGGCTGGCCGCCGACTTCGCCTTCGACGCCTTCCGCTTCGAGATCGCCGAGACCGAACACGGCGTGATGCAACTGCACGGCTACCCGTACTCCCGCCCGTCGCCCGACCACCACCCCTCAACGAGGCCCTCCGGGCCACAGGATCAATGCGGCGCCTCCACCGTCATCGTCGAGATGCGCGAAGAGGTCTGGCGCGCCTCGGGATTCGCGGACCTCGACGAGCTGGAGTCCGTCGAACGGTGCGGCAAGACCTTCGCGGACGCCCTCGGCGGACGCCCGCTGCGCGCCAACAAGTCGGCGTGGACGAACTTCCGGACGATCGTCAACGACCGCTGGTCGCACGGCAATCTGGTCCTGCTCGGCGACGCGGCCCACACCGCCCACTTCTCCATCGGCTCGGGCACCAAGCTCGCCGTCGAGGACGCGCTCGCACTGGCCGCCTGTCTGGAGGAACAGCCTTCACTGGAGAGGGCGTTGACGGCCTACGAGGAGGAGCGACGCCCGGTCGTCGCCTCCACCCAGCGGGCCGCCCGCGCCAGCCTGGACTGGTTCGAAAACCTCGGCCGCTATCTCGGCCAGCCCACCCGGCAGTTCGCGTTCAACCTCCTCACCCGCAGCCGCCGGGTCACCCACGACAACCTGCGGCTGCGCGATCCGCACTTCGTGGCCGCGGTCGAGCGGGAGTTCCGCTGCCCGCCCGGCACCCCGCCGATGTTCACCCCGCTGCGGCTGCGCGGCCTGACCCTGCGCAACCGCGTCGTCGTATCACCGATGGACATGTACTCGGCCGTGGACGGCGTCCCCGGCGACTTCCATCTCGTCCACCTGGGCGCGCGGGCTCTCGGCGGCGCCGGACTGGTGATGACCGAGATGGTGTGCGTCAGCGCGGAGGGCCGCATCACACCGGGCTGCGCGGGCATCTACACCGCCCGACAGGCCGACTCCTGGCGGCGGATCGTCGACTTCACGCACCGGCAGGCGCCGGGCACCGCGATCGGCCTCCAGCTCGGCCACGCCGGCCGCAAGGGCTCCACCCGGCTGATGTGGGAGGGCATCGACGAACCCCTGCCGGACGGCAACTGGCCGCTCGTGGCCGCCTCCCCGCTTCCGTACAAGCCGGACAGCCAGACCCCCCGCGAGCTGTCCCGCGCCCAGCTCACCGATCTGCGCGAGCAGTTCACCTCGGCCGCCCTGCGCGCCGCCCGCTGCGGCTTCGACCTCCTCGAACTGCACTGTGCGCACGGCTACTTGCTCTCCGGATTCCTCTCGCCGCTGACCAACCTGCGCACCGACGCGTACGGCGGACCACTGGAGAAGCGGCTGCGTTTCCCGCTTGAGGTGTTCGACGCGGTACGGGCGGTGTGGCCGCCGGAACGGCCCATGACCGTACGCATCTCCGCCACCGACTGGGCGGAAGGCGGCACCACCGGGGACGACGCGGTGGCCATCGCGCGGGCCTTCGCCGCGCACGGAGCCGACGCCGTCGACGTGTCGACCGGCCAGGTCGTGGCCGACGAACACCCCGAGTACGGCCGTTCCTACCAGACGCCGTACGCCGACCGGATCCGCCACGAGACCGGGCTCCCGGTGATCGCCGTCGGCGCGATCTCCTCCTGGGACGACGTCAACTCCCTGATCCTGGCAGGGCGTACGGACCTGTGCGCACTCGCCAGGCCGCATCTCTACGATCCCAACTGGACGCTGCACGCGGCGGCCGAACAGGGCTACGAGGGGCCCGGCGCCGGCTGGCCGATGCCCTACCGCGCGGGCAGCCGTCCCCCGCAGACCGGCCGCACCGACGCCCCCAAACCCCGCCTCACCCTGGGGACTTGAGGAGATCACATGGCGCCGGACCGCCCTGACCACGGGGGTACCCCGGCGAACTGGGCTCCCGCGTCCCGAAGTCGCTCGTGCAGCGCCCGGAACACGTCGGCCGAGCGGGCGCCGGGCCAGTCCCCGGGCAGCAGCGCGGCGGGCAACCCCGGATCGGTGTACGGGAGATGGCGCCAGGAGTCGAGGGCGAGCAGATAGTCGCGGTAGGCCTCTTCGGGCGGGGTGTCCGTGCGCCCCTCCCACGTGTGCAGCACGCGCGCGTGCCGGCCGAGGAACGCCTCGTGCTCCTTGGCGATCGCGGCCAGATCCCACCAGCGCGCCACCGCGTCGGCCGTCGCGGCGTACCCCAGATGCTCGCCGCGGAACAGCTCCACGTACGGGCCGAGCCGCAGCCGTTCCAGGGTGTGCCGGGTCTCCTCGTACAACCGTGCCGGGGCGAGCCACACCCCGGGGGCGGCCGTGCCGAAACCGAGCCCGGCGAGCCGCGAGCGCAGGACATGCCGCTTCTGCCGCTCCGACTCGGGCACGGAGAAGACGGCGAGCACCCAGCCCTCGTCCTCCGGAGGCGCCGACGCGTACACCCTGCGGTCGCCGTCGTCGAGCAACTGCCGCGCGTCCGGCGACAGCGCGTATCCGGCCGCGCCCGCCGCGGTGCGCGCCGGCTCAAGCAGCCCGCGGCGCTTGAGCCGTGACACCGACGACCGCACCGAGGGCGCGTCGACACCGACCGCGGCGAGGAGCCGGATCAACTCGGCCACCGGCACCGGGCCGGGCGTGAACCGGCCGTACGCGCCGTAGAAGGTGACGATGAGGGACCGGGGGGCGTGTTGCTCTGACACGTCGGTCACTCTAGTGCGCGAAGATCACTTGGATCGCCGACCGTGGACAAGTCGCCCTGGGGTGCCGGGACCGGCACCCCGGACGCGGCGGCCGACGGGCCCTCACCACCGGAATCACCAGGGGTCCCACCACCGGAACCGTCACCGGTATCGGCATCGGAACCACCACCGGTATCGGCATCGGAACCACCACCGGTGTCGGCACCGGTTCCCTCCCGCAGCCGGAACCGCTGGAGCTTGCCCGTGGCGGTGCGCGGCAGCGCGTCCAGGAAGACGATCTCGCGGGGGCATTTGTACGGTGCCAGCTCGGACTTGAGGAAGGAGCGCAGCGCCTCGGCGTCCCGGCGGGCGCCCTCCTTGACCACCGTGTAGGCCACCACGATCTGCCCGCGTGCCTCGTCGGCCCGCCCGACGACCGCCGTCTCGACGACGTCCGGGTGCCGCAGCAGCGCGTCCTCGACCTCGGGGCCCGCGATGTTGTACCCGGCCGAGATGATCATGTCGTCGGCGCGGGCCACGTAGCGGAAGTAGCCGTCGGGGTCGCGGACGTAGGTGTCGCCGGTGATGTTCCAGCCGTCGCGCACGTACTCCCGCTGCCGGGGGTCCGCGAGATACCGGCAGCCGACCGGTCCGCGTACGGCGAGCAGCCCGGGCTCACCGTCCGGCACCGGGGTCCCGTCGGCGTCGACCACGCGCGCCTGCCAGCCCGGCACCGGTACCCCCGTCGTACCGGGGCGGATGTCCCCGTCGGCGGCCGAGATGAAGATGTGCAGCAGCTCGGTGGCGCCGATGCCGTTGATGATGCCGAGCCCGGTCCGCGCGTGCCAGTCCCGCCAGGTGGCCGCGGGCAGGTTCTCGCCCGCGGAGACGCAGCGCCGCAGCGACCCGATGTCGTGCGCGTCCGGTTCCGCCAGTTCCGCCAGCATCGCCCGGTAGGCGGTCGGCGCGGTGAACAGCACGGAGACCCGGTGCTCGGCGATCGCGGGCAACAACTGCTTGGGGCCCGCCTGTTCGAGCAGCAGGGAGCAGGCGCCGGCGCGCAGGGGGAAGACGACGAGACCGCCGAGCCCGAAGGTGAACCCCAGAGGAGGGCTGCCCGCGAAGACATCGTCCTCATGGGGCTGCAGCACATGCTTCGAGAAGGTGTCCGCTATCGCCAGCACATCGCGGTGGAAATGCATGCAGCCCTTGGGCCGTCCGGTGGTTCCCGAGGTGAACGCGATCAGCGCCACGTCGTCGGCGGCGGTGTCCACCGCGTCGAAGGGCTCGTCGGGAGCGCCGGTGATGCGCAGCAGCAGATCGTCGGGCGCGTCACCGCCGTACGTCGTCACCCGCAGCCCGGGGATCTCCGCCTTGACCAGGTCGTCGACCGAGCGGATGTCGCACAGGGCATGGGTCACCCGGGCGATCCCGCACATGGTGCCGAGTTCGTGCGGCCGCTGCTGGGCGAGCACCGTGACGGCGACCGCGCCCGCCTTCAGCACCGCCAGCCAGCAGGCGGCCAGCCACGGGGTGGTCGGGCCGCGCAGCAGCACCCGGTTGCCCGGGACGACGCCCAGTTCACCGGTGAGCACATGGGCGATGCGGTCGACCCGGGCGCGCAGTTGTCCGTACGTCCACGGGGCGCCGGACGGGGTGCGGAACGCCGGGCGTTGGGGGCCGGTGTCCGCGAGGAGTTCGACGGCGCAGTTCAGCCGGTCGGGGTAGCGCAGCCCGGGAAGCTCGAAGCGGAGCTCGGGCCACTGTTCGGGGGGCGGGAGATGGTCGCGCGGGAAGGTGTCGACGTGGGCCGAGAGTGCCGGCCCCGGGGTGCCCGCGGGATCGACGGGATCCACAGGGTCCACAGGGTCCATGGAGGGTTCGCCCCCTTGCCTGGGTGGGCGTCGTGGTGGGCTCGCACAAGGAGCGTATCGTGTTGGTGACGACAGTCAACGGTTCGCGATAGTGTGGGAGGCGTCCGACGGGGAGAGAGGACGGGCAATGACCGCATTCTCGCTTGATCCGGGGCAGATCGCCTGGTGTGCCGAGCTGCGCACGCTGGCCGCGCAACACCTGCGCCCACTGGCCGACAAGGGCGAGCCGGGCCACGTCAACCGTCCGCTGGTCGCCGAACTCGGCCGACTCGGCCTGCTCTCCCGCCTGTTCACCTCCGGAGCCCTGGACCTCTGCCTGATGCGCGAGTCGCTGGCCCAGGTCTGCACCGAGGCCGAGACGGCACTGGCCCTCCAGGGGCTCGGCGCCCACCCGGTCCACGCGTACGGCACCGCGGCGCAGCGTGAGCACTGGCTGCCCCGGGTCGCGGACGGCGGCGCCGTGGCCGCCTTCGCGCTGAGCGAACCGGGCGCGGGTTCGGACGCGGCCGCGCTGGCGCTCCGGGCGGACGAGGACGGCACCGGTACCGGTACCGGCGGCTGGCGGCTCACCGGCGAGAAGTGCTGGATCTCCAACGCCCCCGAGGCCGACTTCTACACCGTCTTCGCCCGGACCGCGCCCGACGCGGGAGCCCGCGGCGTCACCGCCTTCCTCGTCCCGGCCGACCGCCCCGGCCTCACCGGCAGTCCGCTCGACATGCTCTCCCCGCACCCCATCGGCGCACTCGCCTTCGACGCCGTACCCGTCACGGCGGACGACGTCCTCGGCGAACCCGGCCAGGGCTTCCGGGTGGCCATGAACACCCTCAACCTCTTCCGGCCGAGCGTCGGAGCCTTCGCCGTCGGCATGGCACAGGCGGCGCTCGACGCGACCCTCGCGCACACGGCCCGGCGCGAGGCGTTCGGCGGCCCGCTGAAGGACCTCCAGACCGTGGCCCACCAGGTCGCCGAGATGGCGCTGCGCACCGAGGCGGCCCGCCTCATGGTGTACGCGGCCGCGGCGGCCTACGACGAGGGGGCATCGGACGTTCCCCGGCGGGCGGCGATGGCGAAGCTGCTCGCGACCGAGACGGCCCAGTACGTCGTCGACGCGGCCGTCCAGCTGCACGGCGCCCGCGCCCTGCGCCGCGGCCATCTCCTCGAACACCTCTACCGCGAGGTGCGCGCGCCGCGCATCTACGAGGGGGCCAGCGAGGTTCAACGGGCCGTCATCGCGAAGGAGTTGTACCGGCGGACCGAGCCGACGAGGGAAACGGGGCCCGCGTGACCGTCCACCGAGCACAGGGAACGGGGTCCGCATGACCGCCGGACAGAGACCAGAAGCGGGGCGCGCATGACCGCCGGACAGACACCTGAAGCGAGGGGCGAATGACCGCCGATCGCGTCAACCCGCCCGAACTCTCCCCGCCCGCGGGGTTCTCCCACGCCGTCGTGGCCACCGGCTCCCGGGTTGTCTTCCTCGCCGGCCAGACCGCGCTCGACGTGGACGGGAAGGTGGTGGGGGAGACCCTGCCCCTGCAGTTCGAGCGGGCGCTGACCAACCTGCTGACCGCGCTGCGCGCCGCGGGCGGAGAACCGTCGGACCTCGCCCGGGTCACGGTCTACGCCACGGACATCGCCGACTACCGGGTCCACGCTCCCGAACTGGGCCGCATCTGGCGCCGGCTGGCGGGCCGCGACTACCCCGCGATGGCCGTCATCGGCGCCACGCGCCTGTGGGACGAACAGGCGCTGGTCGAACTCGACGGCTTCGCCGTGCTGGCGTAGGGCCGCGGGGAGAGCGGCCGGAGTTCAGGCCGCGACGGCCAGCCGCCCGACGAACACCCGGTGCGGAGCGATCACGCTCCCGTCGGGGAGCAGTTCGCCACTGTCGTCGAAGACGATCGCGCCGTTGCACAGGAGGTTCCAGCCCTGCTCGGGGTGGGCCGAGACGATGTGCGGGGCGGCGGTGTCCGCGGACGGGCACGAGGACCGGTGTGAACACATGGTGCGCCTCCACAGGGGATGCGAGGAGTGTCGGCGGCGTTGTCGTCGCCCCTCATGAAGAGACCATGCGCGCGCGGCGAGCCGATCGGAACAGCCGGCCGTGAAGCGTGACAACACGAGGACAACTCTCGGACGTCCCCAAGACGGACGGTGCCAACTCGCCACCAAAGGGGTGATGATCACCGCCCTCGGGGCTCCGGACAGGTACCTGTTGAGCGCCCTTTCCAGGCCCCTGCTCCAGGAGGTACTCCATGTCACTTCGCCAGGCCGTCGGAACGGCCGCCGGTGCCGCGCTGCTCCTGCTCCTCGCCCCGTCCGCCGTCGCCCTGTCCGCCCCGTACGGCATCGCCCGGACCGCCCCGTCCGACGAGGTGACCGTCGACCCCACCGGCACGGTCGCCGCCGACGGCACCGTCACCCTCTCGGGCACCTATCGCTGCACGGGCGCCGCCGGGCCCGTGTTCGTGTCCTCCACGGTCTCCCAGGGCGATCCCAGGGCCAGCCACCCCATCGGCGGCTCCTCGGCGGTCTGCGACGGCGCGGAGCACCGCTGGAGCAACTCGGAGCAGAGCGCGCCCAAAACCCTCGTCCCGGGACGGGCGCACGTCGAGGCCACGGTGTTCGACATCAGCGCCACCGGCCTCCCCCTGCCCTCGGTCCATGCGACCCGGGAGCAGGACATCACCGTCGCGCAGGGCTGATCGACCGCGGAGGGCCGCCGGCAATCCGGGCCGGCGGCCTCACCGGGTCATGGAACGAGGCCGAGAGGGTGTCCGGTGATTCGAACATGGTGCAGGTGATGTGCCGACAGGTGCATCGGGCAGGGACGATCCTCGCCGCCGAGGAACACCCGCCTGCTGCGCGGTCGGGCCGAGTGAGCGACGCGGGCGTCCCGGACTCCCGCTGTCGTCCTTGACCCTGATACGCCATTCCCCATAGACGGATGCCCCGCGATTGATCCTGGGGTGTACCGGTCCGGGGTTCGGCGGAGCCGGTGGTTCAGCAGTCGCTGGTCGGCCCGTTACTCGTACCGGTACTTCAGCGAGTCCGCCTCCGTCTGCTCGATGTCGGCGATCGTCAGTTCCGGCATCCGGAGCTGGGCCAGCGTCACCTCGGCCGAGGCCGGCTGGGCGTCCGCGGGCAGCCACTGCTCCGGCTTCCAGGCCCCGCTGCGCAGGAGCGCCTTGGGGCAGTGCGGGTAGACCTCCTCGATCCCCACCACCAGCGCACTGGCCGGCGGCTTGCCCACGGCGGTCAGCTGCGACAGCAGCTCCGGGCGGGTGGAGACGCAGGCCCGGCCGTTCACCCTGAGCGTCGTGGTGCGCCCCGGGATGACGAACAGCAGTCCGGCCCGTCCGGTGGCGACGACGTTCTGCAGGGTGTCCAGACGCTTGTTGCCGGTCGCGTCCGGTATCGCCACCGTCCGTGCGTCCAGGACGGCGACGAACCCGGCGGGGCCGCCGCGCGGGGAAACGTCACAGTTGCCCTCGGCGTCCGTGCTGGCGACCAGGACCAGCGATGAGCATCTGATCAACCGCTGGGTCTGTTCGGTGAGTTCGGTCATCTGCTTGCGTACGGCCGCGTCACTGGGGAGTTCATAGGCCCGGCGCAGCGTCTCCTGGTCGGGCACGGCGTCGAGGCGGAGCGAGTCGAAGGCACTGCCGGCAAGGGATGTCGTCATGCCTTGGACCCTATGGGGCCGACCTGCGATCGATCTTGGTCGGCGGGAGCGGATACATGGAGAAAGGATCAAGCGCGGGTCAGCCCGCAGCCCCGCGGCTCAATGCGTCAGGAGTCCTTGGGCGGTGCGGGATCCCGACCCGGAAAGCGAGCCGCCGCACCACCTCCCGACCCGTACACACCTGATCGAGAAGTGGAGCGGCGGTGTTCCCGCGAAGGTCGCTCAGATGTCCCGGAAGATCTCGATCTGCGCGCCGATCGAGTTCAGGCGCTCCGCGAGGTCCTCGTAGCCGCGGTTGATGACGTACACGTTCCGCAGGACCGAGGTGCCGTCGGCCGCCATCATCGCGAGCAGGACGACCACGGCGGGCCGCAGCGCGGGCGGGCACATCATCTCGGCGGCGCGCCAGCGGGTCGGGCCCTCGACGAGCACCCGGTGCGGGTCGAGGAGCTGGAGCCGGCCGCCGAGGCGGTTGAGGTCGGTCAGGTAGATCGCCCGGTTGTCGTAGACCCAGTCGTGGATCAGCGTCTGGCCCTGCGCGGTGGCTGCGATGGCCGCGAAGAACGGGACGTTGTCGATGTTCAGGCCCGGGAACGGCATCGGGTGGATCTTGTCGATGGGCGCCTCCAGCTTGGAGGGCCGCACCGTCAGGTCGATCAGCCGCGTACGGCCGTTGTCCGCGAAGTACTCGGGCGTACGGTCGTGGTCGAGGCCCATCTCCTCCAGGACGGCGAGCTCGATCTCCAGGAACTCGATCGGCACCCGGCACACCGTCAGCTCGGACTCGGTGACCACGGCGGCGGCGAGCAGGCTCATCGCCTCGACCGGGTCCTCGGAGGGCGAGTAGTCCACGTCGACGTCGATGTTCGGCACGCCGTGCACGGTGAGCGTCGTGGTGCCGATGCCCTCCACCCGTACGCCCAGGGCCTCCAGGAAGAAGCACAGGTCCTGGACCATGTAGTTGGAGGACGCGTTGCGGATGACCGTGACGCCGTCGTGGCGGGCGGCGGCGAGCAGCGCGTTCTCGGTGACCGTGTCCCCGCGCTCGGTCAGCACGATCGGCCGGCCGGGCGTGACGGACCGGTCGACCCGCGCGTGGTAGAGCCCCTCGGTCGCGGCGATGTCGAGGCCGAACCGGCGCAGCGCGATCATGTGCGGCTCGATGGTCCGGGTGCCGAGGTCGCAACCGCCCGCGTACGGCAGCTTGAACGCCTCCAGGCGGTGCAGCAGCGGGCCGAGGAACATGATGATGGACCGCGTGCGGATGGCGGCCTCGGCGTCGATGGCCTCCATGTTCAGCTCGCTCGGCGGCACGATCTCCAGGTCGACCCCGCCGTTGATCCACCGGGTGCGGACACCGATCGAGCTGAGGACCTCCAGCAGGCGGTACACCTCTTCGATCCGCGCCACCCGGCGCAGCACGGTGCGCCCCTTGTTCAGGAGGGTCGCGCACAGCAGCGCGACACAGGCGTTCTTGCTGGTCTTGACGTCGATCGAGCCGGACAGACGACGCCCGCCGACCACGCGCAGATGCATCGGACCCGCATATCCGAGCGAGACGATCTCACTGTCCAGCGCCTCACCGATTCGGGCGATCATCTCAAGGCTGATGTTTTGGTTGCCGCGCTCGATGCGATTGACGGCGCTCTGACTGGTGCCGAGCGCCTCGGCAAGCTGCGACTGTGTCCAGCCCCGGTGTTGCCGGGCGTCACGGATGAGCTTGCCGATACGTACGAGGTAGTCGTCTGCCATGGCGCGACCGTATATCGGATGTGAGATAAAGAGAAATGGAGCGCGGCCTTCCGGGTGGCCCGGTCCAGGAGGCTTTGTTCGAGGGGGAGTTCGGGTGCCCGCGCCCGCCCGGCGGTGGCGCTCGCGACGGGCCGGAAGGTTCCGCGAGTACGCGCCACCGCCGGCGAATGGCGTGAAGAGGCGGTTCCGTGACGGTTCGTCGATACTGAGATCGTATGTCGCTATTAGGTCACTTTGCCTTACGGGTCGTCTTGCGCCAGCCGAACGGCCCGGGCAGGTCCATCGACGTCGTCCGGCGTCCGGTGCTGCTGTGCGTGCGCCTCGGTCCGTTCTTCCCGCCCGAGGTGATGGACCACGACTTGCGGTTGATGTTGAGCCGCAGCCCGGGAAGGATGCGGAAGCTCTTGCGGAAGGTCAGCGGCATGGGTGCCCCCTGCGTCGGTCGGGCCGGGACGTTCCCGGCGGACACCGGGTACCCCGAAACCGCTCCGATGTGCCTGCCCTCGGCTTCGGGGTGTCAACTTCCTTCGTGATGGGCTGAGTTGCATCTCCGGGGTGACGGATTGCGTCCATGGGGGCTGGGGTTGGGGCTGGGGCTCGGGGCGCGCGAATGGGGGCCTGCGGGCGGGGTGCCTGGAGTGTCCGCCGTTCCGGACGAGTGACCGTTGTCTGCGGGCAGGCGGGCAGGCGGGCAGGCGGGCAGGTGCGTGGGTGGGCGAGTGTCCTGGGTTCGGGCGTCTTCGGGCCTGAACGCCGGTGATCGCCGTGTGCCGGTGACCGCCGTGGGCCGGTGGCCGCCGTGCCGGACGCGGTCGCTTCTTCGGCTGAGGGCGCTGGCGGCCGGCGGCGCCCGTCGGTGCGGGTCCCTCCATGGCGCCCGCTCTGCGGGTCTCCCCGTCGGCCGAGCCGCTCCGATTCGGACAAGGCGCTCCGACCGGTACAAGCGACACCGGCCGGACATGCGGGCGCCCGGACATGACCTGCCCGCCCCCATGTACTAGAGTTATCTCGACATCGAGATATCTGCCGAGGCGTACCGCAGTCGCACTGCGTCGTCCATCCGGCGGTAAGGGTTACCTAACTTAGCCTTACCTTAGCGGATCGGCCATGGCGTCGTGGCGGCAGGATGCGGTGGGAACGCGCACATCAATGAAGGAGACTGTCGTGTCGGCGAACAGCTTCGACGCCCGCAGCACGCTGCAGGTGGGCGACGAGTCGTACGAGATCTTCCGGCTGGACAAGGTGGAAGGCTCGGCTCGCCTTCCGTACAGCCTGAAGGTGCTGCTGGAGAACCTGCTCCGGACCGAGGACGGCGCGAACATCACCGCCGACCACATCCGGTCCATCGGTGACTGGGACTCCCAGGCGCAGCCGAGCCAGGAGATCCAGTTCACGCCCGCTCGCGTGATCATGCAGGACTTCACCGGCGTGCCCTGTGTCGTCGACCTCGCCACCATGCGCGAGGCCGTCAAGGAGCTCGGCGGCGACCCGGCCAAGGTCAACCCGCTCTCCCCGGCCGAGCTGGTCATCGACCACTCCGTCATCGCCGACAAGTTCGGCACGAAGGAAGCCTTCGGCCAGAACGTCGAGCTGGAGTACGGCCGCAACAAGGAGCGCTACCAGTTCCTGCGCTGGGGCCAGACCGCGTTCGACGACTTCAAGGTCGTCCCGCCGGGCACCGGCATCGTCCACCAGGTGAACATCGAGCACCTGGCCCGTACGGTCATGGTCCGTAACGGCCAGGCGTACCCGGACACCCTCGTCGGCACCGACTCGCACACCACGATGGTCAACGGCCTGGGCGTGCTCGGCTGGGGCGTCGGCGGCATCGAGGCCGAGGCCGCGATGCTCGGCCAGCCGGTCTCCATGCTGATCCCGCGTGTCGTCGGCTTCAAGCTGACCGGTGAGCTCACCCCGGGCACGACCGCCACCGACCTCGTGCTGACCATCACCGAGATGCTGCGCAAGCACGGTGTCGTCGGCAAGTTCGTCGAGTTCTACGGCGAGGGTGTGGCCGCCACGTCGCTGGCCAACCGCGCCACCATCGGCAACATGTCGCCGGAGTTCGGCTCCACCGCCGCGATCTTCCCGATCGACGGCGAGACCATCAAGTACCTCAAGCTCACCGGCCGCTCCGAGCAGCAGCTCGCGCTCGTCGAGGCGTACGCCAAGGAGCAGGGCCTCTGGCTCGACCCGGCCGCCGAGCCCGACTTCTCCGAGAAGCTGGAGCTCGACCTCTCCACGGTCGTCCCCTCGATCGCCGGCCCGAAGCGCCCGCAGGACCGCATCGTCCTCGCGAACGCCGCCGAGCAGTTCAAGAGCGACGTGCGCAACTACGTCGCCGACGACGACGAGGCGGGCAAGGAGTCCTTCCCGGCCTCCGACTCCCCGGCCGCCGCCAACGGCGTCCCGTCCAACCCGGTCACGGTCACGGCCCCCGACGGCTCGACCTACGAGATCGACCACGGCGCGGTGACGGTCGCGGCCATCACCTCCTGCACCAACACCTCGAACCCGTACGTCATGGTCGCCGCCGCGCTCGTCGCGAAGAAGGCCGTGGAGAAGGGTCTGACCCGCAAGCCGTGGGTCAAGACCACCCTCGCCCCCGGCTCCAAGGTCGTCACCGACTACTTCGACAAGGCGGGGCTCACCCCCTACCTCGACAAGGTCGGCTTCAACCTGGTCGGCTACGGCTGCACCACCTGCATCGGCAACTCCGGCCCGCTGCCGGACGAGGTCTCCAAGGCCGTCAACGACCACGACCTCGCGGTCACCTCGGTCCTCTCCGGCAACCGGAACTTCGAGGGCCGTATCAACCCCGACGTCAAGATGAACTACCTGGCCTCCCCGCCGCTGGTCGTCGCCTACGCCCTCGCGGGTTCCATGAAGGTGGACATCACCCGCGACGCGCTCGGCACCGACACCGAGGGCAAGCCGGTCTACCTGGCCGACATCTGGCCCTCCGAGGCCGAGGTCAACGACGTCGTGGCGAACGCCATCGGCGAGGACATGTTCAACAAGTCCTACCAGGACGTCTTCGCGGGCGACGCCCAGTGGCAGGCGCTGCCGATCCCCGAGGGCAACACCTTCGAGTGGGACCCGCAGTCGACGTACGTCCGCAAGCCCCCTTACTTCGAGGGCATGACGATGGAGACCACCCCGGTCTCGGACATCGCCGGCGCGCGCGTCCTCGCCAAGCTCGGCGACTCGGTCACCACCGACCACATCTCCCCGGCCGGTGCGATCAAGGCCGACACCCCCGGAGGCAAGTACCTCACGGAGCACGGTGTCGAGCGTCGTGACTTCAACAGCTACGGCTCGCGCCGCGGCAACCACGAGGTCATGATCCGCGGTACGTTCGCCAACATCCGCCTGCGCAACCAGATCGCGCCGGGCACCGAGGGCGGCTACACCCGCGACTTCACGAAGGACGGCGCCCCCGTCTCCTTCATCTACGACGCCTCGCGCAACTACATCGACCAGGGCATCCCGCTGGTCATCCTGGCGGGCAAGGAGTACGGCTCCGGCTCGTCCCGCGACTGGGCCGCCAAGGGCACCGCGCTCCTCGGCGTCAAGGCCGTCATCGCCGAGTCGTACGAGCGCATCCACCGCTCGAACCTCATCGGCATGGGCGTGCTGCCGCTCCAGTTCCCGGAGGGCGCCACGGCCGAGTCCCTCGGACTGACCGGCGAGGAGACCTTCTCCTTCACCGGTGTCGAGGAGCTCAACAACGGCACCACCCCGCGCACGGTGAAGGTCGCCACCGACACCGGCGTCGAGTTCGACGCGGTCGTGCGCATCGACACCCCCGGCGAGGCGGACTACTACCGCAACGGCGGCATCATGCAGTACGTGCTGCGCAACCTGATCCGCAACTAAGCGTCCGGTAGGGCAGTTGCAGGACAGCCCGACCACAGCGGCAGGGCAGCTCCAAGGCAGGTGAGGGCCGCATCCCCGGTGACGGGGGTGCGGCCCTCCGCCGTGCCCGTCGAGGCTGCCTGCGCCGTCACCTACGCCGTCGCCCCCGAACCCGGCTTCAGGACATCGGCGTTGCTCAGGTGGAACACAGGCTTCCCCCAGCGGGCCGGGCCACGATTGCCCCATGTATGGCGCATCTGGGTTCCTTGTCGGTCACGTCCGTGTCCGTGTGCCGATCGTCCACGACGATCCGGTACGCGCCGGTCTGCCGTCCGTCGCCCGTACGCGCCGTGGACGCGGCACCGGGCGGGCGGCCCCGGTCCGTACGGTGCGCGGCTCCAGGTACGCCGTCAGGCCGCCGGAGAACGGGAGATGAGCACCCTGCCCGGCGCACGCCGGTCACCGCGGACACGGTGGCGCGGACGGTCCCGCCGGAAGCGGCCCCTTTGCCCGACGCCCCAGCCAAAGCGATCCACCGGCCTCCGATCCACCGGCCGATTCACCGGCCCCCGATCCACTGGCTCCCTATCCACCGGCCGATTCACCAGCTCCCGATTCACCAGCTCCCGATCCACCAGCTCCCGATCGGCCGGGGTCCGATCCCTGCGCGCGCGGCTTCTCGGCCTCGTCGTACTGGCGCTTCTCGCGGTCTGCGTGACCATGGGGTTCGCCACGGTCCTCGAGCAACGCGCCCACCTGCTCGGCGACTTGGACCGACGGGTCGGCGACGCCGCCGAGCGCAGCCGGAGCGCCGTGCCGGCCGGGGCGGCCGCGGGGACGGGCCCCGGGTCCCTCGACGAGCGCGGGCAGCCGACCGGCACGATCACCGCCCGGCTCGACGGCGGCGGAGCCGTCCTCACGGCCGAGTTGGTCACCCGCTCCGGCGCGCCGCGTGAACTCGGCCCGGCCCAGCGCTCCGCGCTCGCCGGTGCGGCGCCGGACGGGACCCTGCACACCCGGTCGGTTCCCGGGCTCGGCACCTACCGGTTCACCGCGCTCGACGGCGGCGGACGGCCCGTGCTCACCGCCCTGCCGATGGACGACGTACAGGACACGATCCGTGGTCTGGTCGTGGTCGAGGGCGTGGTGGCGGCCGCGGGTCTCACCGTCGTGGGCTGCGTCTGCGCGGTCGTCGTCCGGCGTCAACTGCGCCCACTCGAACGGGTGGCGGCCGTCGCCGCCGAGGTCTCCCGGTCGCCGCTCGGGCCCGGCGGGGTGACCGGCCCGCCCCGGGTACCCGAACAGGACGCGGACCCCGGCAGCGAGGCCGGCCAGGTCGGCGCCGCGCTCAACCGGCTGATCGACCACGCCCAGACCTCCCGCGCGGAACGCCTGCGCGGCGAGGAGGAGGCACGCCGCGGTGAGGAGCGCGTGCGCCGCTTCCTCGCCGACGCGAGCCATGAACTCCGTACGCCGCTGGCGTCCATCGCCGGATTCGCCGAACTGATGAACCGGGGCGCCGGGCGGGTCGACGCGGCGCTGGCCTGGCGGCGGGTGTCCGCCGAGTCGGCGCGGATGACGGGCCTCGTCGAGGATCTGCTGCTGCTCGCCCGGCTCGACGAGGGGCGGCCTTGGCCGTCGGCGGAGGTGGACCTGGCGGCGCTGGTCGCCGAGGCGGTGCGGGACGCGCGGGCCGCGGGGGAGGAGCACACCTGGCAGTTGGCCCTGCCCCTGGACTCCCCGGCCGTGGTGGCCGGCGACGAGGCAGGGCTCCGCCAGGCGGTGTCGCGGCTGCTGGCCAACGCACGCGCGCACACGCCGGCGGGCACGACGGTCGTCGCCACGGTGGAGGCCACCGGTACGTCCTGGGTGATCCGGGTCCGCGACGACGGCCCCGGCATCCCGCCCGCCCTGCTGCCCAGGGTCTTCGAACCCTTCAGCCGGGCCGACCCCTCCCGCTCCCGTGTCTCGCCCGGACACGGCGGCTCGGGTCTCGGCCTCGCCGTCGCCGCCGCGATCACCACGGCCCACCAAGGCCGCATCCACGCCGAGAGCACCCCGGGCCGCACGGAGTTCACCGTCGAACTCCCGGCCGCGCACCCCGCGCCCCCCGTGGAGCCGCCACCATCTCCGGGCCCGGCGGACCACACACCCGCCCCCCACCCCGGAGAGGAAGCCACCGTCCACCCCGGCTGAGACGGCACCCGTCCGACGGCCGACGGCCGACGACCCAGGGCGGGGGCCGGGGCCGACGACCCTCGGGCCTCGCTCCTCGGCCCTCGCCCCCGACGATGGCCCTGGCCCTGGCAGACGGCCCCCGGCCCCCCGGCCCGGGCCGACGGCCCGGGCCCACGGGCCCCGGCTTCCGGGCCGACGGCCCACGATCCCCGGCTCCCGGCCGATGACCCACGGCCCCGGCACCAGGCCCGTGCTCTCGCCGGGCCCGGTGGGGCGTCCGCGGGAGCGCGCACCCGCGCCCCGCCCCGGGGGCCACCGCCTTCCCTCGGATGCGATGACGTCCGCCCGATGACCCACGGGCCCCGGCCTCGACCCCTGGCCCCCGGCCTCCGGCTCCTGGCCTCCGGCCCCGGCTCCTGGCCTTCGGCTCCCGGCCTCGACCCCTGGCCCCCGGCCTCCGGCTCCTGACTCCCGGCCTCCGGCTCCTGGCCCCCGGCCTACGGCCCCGGCCCGACTCCGGCCCTCGCCGGGCCCGGAGACGGCGGCGGCCCCGCGGGACCACACACCCGCCCCCACCCCGGAGACGAAGCCACCGTCCACTCCCCGGTCCCGACGACACCCGGCCGACGGCCCACGGGCTCGACGGCCCGGCCCCGGGGCGGACCCCCGTGCGGACCCAGGGGCCGGACCCCCGGCCCCGACCCGCCTCAGAACCACCCCACCGCCTGCCCCAGCAGGAGCGGTGCCGGGACGAGGGCGGTCATGCTGAGCCAGGGGCCCATCGGGCGGCCCTCCTGGTAGGGCATCAGGATGTCCACCACCAGCACCATGCCGAGGACGAAGCCGCCGCCCAGCACCGCGCCGGCGATCAGGCCCAGGGCGTTGTCGGATGTCTCCCGGTGGCAGCCGAAGGGGCCGTCGCAGTGGACGGACGGGAAGCGGGTCAGCAGCCACCGCACGCACAGGCCGGGAACGATCCCGACCCCTCCGATCAGCAGGTTCGCGAACGCGGCCGCCGACAGGGCGCGGCCGAGGCCACCGCCGGGTCCGCCGCGTCCGGTACGCACCCCGGGGCCACCGGGGCCACCGGGGCCACCGGGGCTACCGCGGCCACCGCGGCCAAAGCGGCCGGTGCGGCCAAAGCGGCCGGTGCGCGCGCAGCGTCCCGTGCGCAGCCCGCCGCTCCGGCGACTCCCGTCACCCCCGGAGTCCCGCATCGGCCCACCTCCTCCCGCGCTCCCGTTGGCACGCGCCGTTTTCCCAACTAGAGGGCGTGGGAGCCCGCGAGGTTCCGGGAACGCGGTCCCGCGCCAGGGCCGTACCCGTGACGTGCTGGGTGGGGCCACGGGCGCGCGCCGTGCGCCAGACGTTTACAGGGTTTCGTATGCGCGCTAATTTCCCCATGAGGTGGGAGCGCTCCCACAAGGGCGGACCGGAACCCGCCCCCGGTACCGCTCCCACCTCGCCCCGATCCCGCACGACCCCGGCGAAGGAGCAGATTGTCATGTACTTAACAAAACCGCCCTCGACGGGGCCGCGTCGGCCGTTCCCCCGATTACGGCTCCCGGGACGCCGCCACCCGGCCCCCGCCCCCTTCCTCGTACTGCTCGCCCTGCTGGCCATGCTTCCGGCCCTCGCCCTGATCGTCGTGACCGGCGGCCGGGCGGAGGCGCACGGCACCCCCATGAAGCCCGGCAGCCGTACGTTCCTGTGCTGGCAGGACGGCCTGACCGACACCGGCGAGATCAAGCCGGTGAACCCGGCCTGCAAGGCGGCGCAACAGGTCGGTGGGACCACGCCGTTCTACAACTGGTTCTCGGTGCTGCGCTCGGACGGCGCCGGGCGCACCCGGGGATTCGTGCCGGACGGCCAGTTGTGCAGCGGCGGCAACCCCAACTTCACGGGCTTCGATCTGCCGCGCTCCGACTGGCCGTTGACCCACCTCACCGCGGGCGCGACCGTCGACTTCGCGTACAACGCCTGGGCGGCGCACCCCGGTTGGTTCTACGTCTACATCACCAAGGACGGCTTCGACCCGACCCGGCCGCTCACCTGGGACGCCATGGAGGACCAGCCGTTCCTCACAGTCGACCACCCGCCGCTCAACGGCACTCCGGGCACGGTCGAGGCCAACTACTCCTGGAGCGGCAAGCTGCCGGAGGGCAAGTCCGGCCGCCACATCATCTACATGGTCTGGCAGCGCTCCGACAGCACGGAGACCTTCTACTCCTGCTCCGACGTCGTCTTCGACGGCGGGAACGGCGAGGTCACGGGCATCCATGATCCCGGCAACCCGACCGAACCGCCCCCCGGCATCTGCTCGGCGACCCGCAGGACCACCAACAGTTGGCCCGGCGGCTACCAGTCCGAGGTGACCGTCACCAACACCGGCGCCGTGCCGATGCTCGGCTGGATGGTCGACTGGACGCTGCCGGGCGGTCAGTCGGTCGCCAGTCTGTGGAACGGCAACGCGACCTACAGCGGGCAGGACGTGATGGTGCACAACGTCGACTGGAACGGCTCACTGAGTCCAGGCGGCACGACCACCTTCGGGTACGTCGTCTCGGGCTCGGGCGACGATCCGTCGACGGCCCTGCCCTGCCGGGTCGGTTGAACGGGGAACGCTCGGGGCGGACCGGGTGGGTGGGTTCGGACCCGCCCGGTCCGCGAGCCCGGACGGGGCGGGGGAGGCCCCGCCCGGGATGGTTCGGCCTGTGGCGACCATCGTGCACGACAACGTTGTCGAACGGTCTGCGTCCGACTCTATCGCCTCAACGGACAACGATGTCAAGACAGTTGGCGGCCGACCTCGACCCGGACCGGACTGCCGGCCGTGCTACCCATCGAGCCGCCGTGCCCCGCCGCCGTGCCGGACCGGGCCGCCGAGCCGGAACGCCGGGCGGCCCCGTCGCGCGGGCGACGGGTGCGTTCCCTCGCGTTCCGGGGCGTTTCCGGTGGTGCGGACGAGGTGGGGGCACGGGCAGGTCCGCCCGGGCGCCATAGGCGTGAGTGCCGGGCGCGTCCCGGTGGCGCAGGCGGTCTTCCGTGGTACCCGTGGCGCACGTTACTGTCCCTGCGGCTTGTGCGACCTGTGGTGCGCGACCCGTCCGAAGGAGGAGGGGCCGCGTCATGCGTTTCCGTCCGTCATCCGTCCTGCTCGCCGTCGCCCTGACGGTGGCCGGCGCCACTCCGGCGCTCGCCGCACCCCCGTCGGGTCCGCCGGAACTCGTCAAGGACCCCACCGCGTACGTCGACCCGCTCATCGGCACCAAGAACGGCGGCAATGTCTTCCCGGGCGCCGTCACCCCCTTCGGCATGCTCTCCTGGAGCCCGGAGAACACCCGCGGGGACGCCACCCGCACGGCCGCGCCCGGCGGTTACCAGTACGACGCCACACGCGTCCGGGGCTTCAGCCTCACCCACATGTCCGGAACGGGATGCGCGGGCGGCAGTGGCGACATCCCGTTCTTCCCGTACGCGGGTGAGGTCACCTCCTCCCCGGCGAGCGACACCAAGGACGCCGTCTACGCGTCCGGCTTCACGCACGCCGACGAGCGGGCCGAGCCCGGTCACTACCGGGTCGGCCTCTCCTCCGGTGTCACCGCCGACCTCACGGCGACGGCGCGCACCGGCTCGGGCCGCTTCACCTTCCCGGCCGACAAGCCCGCCTCGCTGCTGATCCGCACCGCCAACTCCGAGGTCGGGTCCACCGACTCGACCGTGCGCATCGACCCCGGGACCCGCACGGTCTCCGGCTCGGTCACCTCGGGGAACTTCTGCGGCTACCTCGACCCCGAGGGCCAACGCCCCTACTACACGCTGTACTTCACCGCACGCTTCGACCGCGACTTCAAGACCACCGGCACCTGGCAGGACGACCGGCTGAGCCCGGGGGCCACCGAGGCGAGCGGCGGCACCGGAGGCTTCGCGCAGGGCGGCCGTCCCGTCGCGGGCAAGGGGGCCGGCGGCTATGTGGAGTTCGCGCCCGGCACCGACCCGGTGAACGTCAAGGTCGGTATCTCGTACGTCAGTCAGGAGGGCGCCGCCGCCAACCTCGCGGCCGAGAACCCGCCTTCCCGCTCCTTCGCCTCCGTCCAGCGCGCCGCCCACCGTGCCTGGCGCGAGCGGCTCCGTGCGATCGGTGTCGGCGGCGGCACCGACACCGACCGCACGACCTTCTACACCGCGCTCTACCACGCCCTCCTGCACCCGAACGTCATCAGTGACGCCGACCGCAGATACCGCGGCGCCGACGACAAGGTGCACACCGTGGGCCGGGGCCACGAAGCGCAGTACGGCACCTTCTCCGGCTGGGACGTCTACCGCTCCCAGGTTCAGCTGCTTACCCTCCTCGACCCGGACACCGGCTCCGACATCGCACAGTCGCTGCTCGAACTCGCCCGGCAGAACGGGGGAGTCTGGGACCGCTGGCTGCACGGCGCGAGCGGCACGCACGTCATGAACGGCGATCCGTCGGCCCCCGCCCTCGCGGGCATCCGCGCCTTCGGCGGCACGGACTTCGACCTGCGCGGCGCGCTCGGCTCCCTGGTGAAGGCCGCGACCGTACCGACCGAGCAGGACCTGTCCCCGGCGGGCAAACCGCTGCTCTCGGCCGGACAGCGCCCCTCGCTCGACAAGTACCTCGAACACCACTACATGCCGTCCGTGTCCAACGCCTGGGGCGGCGCCGCCGAGACCCTGGAGATGTCCGGCGCCGACTTCGCGATCTCCCAACTGGCCAAGGCGGCGGGGGAGAAGAGGACGGCGGCCGACTTCGCCGAGCGCTCCCAGTACTGGCAGAACAACTTCAACATCGCGGCCGACCCCGGCGGCGGCTACATCGCCAACCGCAAGGCCGACGGGAGCTGGGTCACCGGCTTCACCCCTTCGACCGGCAACGGTTTCGTGGAGGGCACGGCCGCCCAGTACACCTGGATGGTGCAGCACGACCCCGCCGGCCTCTTCGCCGCCATGGGCGGTCGCGCGAAGGCCCTCGACCGCCTCGACACGTTCTTCCACGACGCGGACGGCGGCTGGGCGTTCACCGGCAGCGGCGGAGACAAGTCCGAACTGGACAACGAGCCTTCGGTCAACGTGCCTTACCTGTACGACTACGCGGGCGCGCCCTACAAGGCGCAGGAGACCGTCCGTGCGGCGATGAGCGGGCTGTGGTCGACGCAGCCGGGCGGCATCCCCGGCAACGACGACCTCGGTGAGATGTCGTCCTGGTACGTCTTCTCCGCGCTCGGCATGTACCCCCAGGTGCCCTCGCGCGCCGAACTCACCCTGGCCTCGCCGCTGTTCCCCAGGATCGAGATCGAGCGCCCCGGCGGCGCCGACATCGCGATCCGGGCCCGGGGCGCGGCGGCGGACGCCCCCTACGTCCAGTCGCTGAGGGTCGACGGCCGTACCAGTGAACGGCCTTGGCTCCCCGCCTCCTTCGTCCGTGACGGCGGCACGCTCGACTACACGCTGTCCGCCGCGCCCGACACGACCTGGGGCAGCGCCGAGAAGGACGCGCCGCCCTCCTTCCGCACCGGCGAGCAGCCGTACCAGATCGGGGTGGGCCCGACCGCCGCGACGCTCGCCCCCGGCGCAAGCACCGCGCTCGACATCCGCGCCCTGACCCTCGGTGGCGGCGCCGGGCCGGAGGTGCGCTTTCACGTGGACGTGCCCGCGGGCGTGACGGCCTCGCCCGCGGAGGGCACGGTGACCGACGGCGCCCAGCGGATCGCCCTCACCGCGGCGGACGACGCCGAACAGGGTTTCTACGACGTCAAGGTGACGGTGACCTCCGCGGACACGTCGTACGCCCAACCGGTGGCCCTGACGGTCGCGGCCCCGGGTTCCCTCCTCGCGGCCTACGACAACACCGGTGTCTCCGACGACACGGGTGACCACTCCGAGGCCGACTACGACGGCGGTGGCTGGAGCTACTCCCGCCAGGCCCTCGCCGACGCGGGCCTCACTCCGGGCGGCCGGGGCACGGTCGACGGTCTGGCCTACACCTGGCCGAAGTCGCCGTCCGGCCGCCCCGACAACGCCTCGGCGACCTCGCAGAGCATCGAACTGAGCGACCCGGCGAGCCGGTTGTCCTTCATCGGCAGCGCCGTGAACGGCAACCAGGAGACCCGGGCGACCGTCACCTACACCGACGGCGGCACCGACTCCGTCGACCTGTCCTTCACCGACTGGACCGTCGGCGGCGGGGGCGGCACCGTCCAGTACGGCAACGAGACCATCGCCAAGGCCGCCTACCGCAATGTCGCCGGCGCCGACAAGGACCCGGTGGCCACCTACGTCTTCGCCACCAAGCCCTTCACGGCACCGGCGGGCAGGACCATCAGGAGCGTCACCCTCCCGGACGACGCCGATCTGCACGTCTTCACCCTCGCGGTGAGCCCTTGAGCCGGTGCATCGTTGGGCCGCTGATCTGAACCTCCCATGAACGCGGGGCGGGCCCGGAGTCTCCTCCGGGCCCGCCCCTTTCCGTCCGGGTCCCAGCTCAGGCCAGCAGTTCCACCTCCGCGAGGGTCGACTCACCGTCGAGGACGAGACGGTAGTGGCTGTACGAGCCCGGGTCCGCGACCGTGAACGCCCGGGTCTGTCTGTCCCAGGGGAAGGACTCACCGGAGCGCTTGTCGAGGTCCGTCCAGGTCGTCCCGTCCGAGGAACCCTGCAGGGTCCACCCGGTCGGGGCCTTCGTGTGGTCCGAGGACGTCAGCGTGTACTGAACTCCCTCGGTGCCGGTGCCGGCGCCGACCGGCAGGTCGACCGAGGTGACGGTGGCGTCCGTCGCCGAGGTGTTGTCGAACAGCGCGCCGTCCCCCTTGAGAACGTCCGCGCGCGGCGACGGCACCTTGTCGTCCTGGGTGACCGACACCGGCGCGGCGTCCTGGCCGGTGCCCCACGAGGACGGCTTGGCGCCCATGTCGAACTCCAGCACTCCGCCCCGGGTGATCAGCGAGTGGGGGAGCGAAGTCGAGTTCCACCGCTTGCCGTTGAACCGCACGCCCTGCACGTACACGTTCCTCGTGCTGTTCCGCGGCGCCTTGATCACCAGGTCGTGGCCGTTCTCCAGGTGGACCGTCGCCTTCGTGAACAGCGGTGAGCCGATGGCGTATTCGCCGCTGCCCATCACCAGCGGGTAGAAGCCGAGCGAGGAGAAGAGGTACCAGGCCGACTGCTCGCCGTTGTCCTCGTCACCGTGGTAGCCCTGTCCGATCTCGCTGCCGGTGTAGAGACGGGAGAGGACCTCGCGGATGTTCTTCTGGGCCTTCCAGGGCTGCCCGGCCGCGTCGTACATGTAGTTCACGTGGTGGGCCACCTGGTTGGAGTGCCCGTACTGGCCCATCCGTACGTCCCGGGCCTCGGTCATCTCGTGGATGACCCCGCCGTAGGAGCCCACGGTGTCCGGCGAGGCGGTCTCGGGGGTCGCGAAGTACGTGTCGAGCTTCTGCGCGAGCGCACTGCGGCCGCCGTAGAGGTTCGCCAGGCCCCGCGAGTCCTGCGGCGCGGTGAAGGCGTACCCCCAGCCGTCGGTCTCCGTGTAGTCGTAACCCCACACGCGCGGATCGTACTTCGCGGAGTCGACCCGCCAGTCGCCCTTCGCGTCCCGGCCCTGGAAGAAGCCGGCCTTGGAGTCGAAGAGGTTCACGTAGTCCTGGGAGCGGTTGAGGAAGTAGTCCGACTCCTCCTTGTAGCGCTTCTCGCCGGTCTTCCTGTAGAGCGCCTTGCCCATCTCGGCGATGCCGTAGTCGTTGACGTAGCCCTCCATGGCCCACGACAGGCCCTCGCCCGTGGCGGTGCTCGTGTAGCCGAGGAAGGGGGAGGTGGCCATGCCCTTGCGGCCCACGCCGGAGGTCGGGGGGACGACCGTCGCGTTCTTCAGCGCCGCCTCGTACGCCGATTTCGCGTCGAAGTCGACACCCTTGACGTACGCGTCCGCGAACGCCACGTCGGACGAGGTGCCGGTCATCAGGTCCGCGTAACCGGGCGAGGACCAGCGCGAGGTCCAGCCGCCGTCCTTGTACTGCTGCACGAACCCGTCGACCATCTCACCCGCCTGATGAGGCGTGAACAGCGAGTACGCCGGCCAAGTCGTCCGGTAGGTGTCCCAGAAGCCGTTGTTGACGTACACCTTCCCGTCGACGATCTTCGCGCCGGTGTGGGTCGGTGTGTCGGGCCCCGGCATCGGCGAGAAGGGCGAGGCGTACTGGTACTTCGAACCCACCTTCTCGAAACCGGAGTTGGGGTACAGGTACAGCCGGTACATGCTGGAGTACAGCGTCGTCAGCTGGTCCGGCGTGGCGCCCTGCACCTCGACCTTGCCGAACAGCCGGTCCCACTGCCTGCGCGCGCCCTTCTCGACCGCGTCGAACGACGTGCCGTCCGGGATCTCCTGGCCCAGGTTGTCCTTGGCCTGGTCGATGCTGATCAGCGAGGTGGCCAGGCGCAGGGTGACGGTGTGGTCGGAGCCGGGCCTGAACTTCAGGTAGCCCTTGACTCCGCTGGAGCCGCCGTCGGTCACGGGCGCGTCGAACACCCCGTAGACGAAGAGCCGGGTGGCGCCGGTCGACAGACCGGACTTGACGTCCGAGTAGCCGGTGACCACGCCCGCCGAGGTGTCCAGCGTCAGCCCCGCCTGCTCGGTGACGTTGTCGAAGACGACGCTCGCGTCGTCACCGGGATAGGTGAAGCGCAGGGCGGCGGCGTGATCGGTCGGCGCCATCTCCGCCTTCAGGCCGTTCTCGAACGTCACCCCGTAGTAGTACGGCCGCGCGGTCTCGTTCTCGTGCCGGAACGCCAGTTCGCGGGCCGTGCGGCCGGTGTCCGGGGTCCCGGAGGCGGCCGACGGCATCACCTGGAAGGTCTGCCGGTCCCCCATCCAGGGGCTCGGCTCATGGCTCGCGCTGAACGCCTGGATGGTGGGCAGGTTGTCGTCGTTGTTGGCGCGCGCGTAGTCGTAGAGCCAGCTCAGGGAGCCCGCGTTGGTCACCGGCGTCCAGAAGTTGAAGCCGTGCGGGACCGCCGTGGCCGGGAAGTTGTTGCCGCGCGAGAAGCCGCCGCTGGAGTTGGTGCCGCGGGTCGTCACCGCGTAGTCGGCGAGGTGCGCCTTGGGCTTCTCCGGGGCGGCCTGCTTCAGGGAGACGTCGTCCAGCCAGCCGCGGAACTTCGCGGGGCCCTTCGGCGAGTCGTACGCGAGGAGGATCCGGTCGACGGTCTTCCCGGCGGCGACGGAACCGATCCGCGAGGTCACGTTGTTCCACTGGTTCACGTACAGCGCCTTGGAGGCGCCCTGGCCCTGCGGAGTCAGCGTGAATCCGTGCTGGTCGACGGCGTTCAGCTCGCTCAGCGAGGTGCCGTCGGTGAAGACCAGGTCCACGGCCGTGTTCGTGGCGTCGTAGTCCCGGTCGCCGTCCGCCATCGAGGGGAAGATCCGGTACGACAGTTCGGTGTCGCGCCGGACGGCGACGTTCACGTCGAAGACCTTGTTGTACGAGTACGCGCGGCCGTCGCCCTTGTGGGTGCCGGCGTAGCGCAGCGCCCGCTTGCCGGTGAAGCCCGCGCCCGCCTTGGCGGTCGGCGAGCCGCTCGGACCCCGGTCCACGAGCGAGAGCATGTCCTTGGGGGTCGGGTCGTCGCTCTGTCCCGTCGAGAACTGGACATCGGCGATCTGGAGGATGTCACCGCCGTTGTTCTTGGTGACGTCGAGCCGGAAGTGCTGGTACTCGACAGGACTCTGGATGTCGTACGACTTCGTCTGGAACCGCTCGCCGAAGGACTCTCCGGAGCGGGTGTCGAGGGTCTTCCAGTCCTTGCCGTCGGTCGAGCCCTGAAGGGTCCAGTCCTGGGGGTCGCGCTCGTCGTGGTCGTTTGCGGACGTGAGCGCGTACGTGACCGCCTTGACCGGCGCGTCCAGGTCGAACTCCGCCCAGCCGGTGGGCTCGAAGGTCAGCCACTTGCTGCTCGACTCGCCGTCGACGAGGTTCTCCTTGACCTCGCCCGCACCGGTGTTCTCGCCGCTGGCGCGCACGTCGGTGACATGGTCGGTCACGTTTCCGGGGATGCCGGTGCTGTACCCGCCGTCGACCCCGGAGGATCTCTTCGTCCCGTCGGGGGCCGTATCCACCGTATTGAGCCAGTCCGGAGCTGGATCGCCCGATTCGAACGAGGAGCTGAATTCCCGGTCCGCGGACGCCTTTTGGGCCGGCCGGGCGACCGCGACGCCCTGCGAGGCCGCTAACAGGGAGAGGGCGGCCACCCCCAGTGCCGCCGGGGAAAACCATCCGGTCCGGCGCGTCAAACTCCGTCTGTACCGAGCTCTGTGCTGCATGCGCGAGCACCCTCCCTGCACCTGGACAACGTTGTCAGATTCGAAGCGCAAGGACCATTGGGGCGCCAAGTCGACAGTGCTGTCAAGGGTGTCGGGTGTGGCATCCGGGGTGAATGACGCGTGACGAACCGTGCATTGAGTTCATTGCGGGAGGTCGGCTCCTGTGGATCTTCGCCGGGGTGGTCCGGGGGTGCCCCATATTTCCGGGAGGTCTCAACTCGGAAAAGACCGACGGGCAAACCTGCATTCGATCTTGCTCCGCTGGCGGGAAGTGGACTATACCTGTCGCGTCCGGCCCGTCGATCGACTGGCGCCGGACAGGCAGGACCCAGGGGGGAATTCCGAGGGCGCCGACGGACCGTGGTGCATACACGTACCGTCGATTCGTCCCACTGAATCCCCCATGCACGACCCCAGCTTGACCTAACCGCGGTGCCGGGGAGGATCCGGTTCACCGCCTGAGTCCTGGAGAAGGCGAGGACTTGAGCATGGGATCCACTTCCGCCGAGAACAGCAGCCCCGAGGGTGTCGGCCGCCGTGACCTCATCAAGAGGTCGGCCGCACTTGGTCTGATCACCGTCCCGACCATGAGTTTCCTGTCCGCATGTGCGAGCGGCGGGGGCAGTGACGACAACTCCGGCGACAAGGGCACCGGCAAGACCAGCAAGGACAACCCGTTCGGCGTGAAGAAGGGCGGCGGCAAGCTCGACGTCGTCGTCTTCAAGGGCGGCTACGGCGACGACTACGCCAAGGCCTGGGAAGCGGCCTTCGACAAGAAGTGGGGCTCCAAGAGCGCCCACACCGGTACCCAGGAGATCACCGGCAAGCTCCAGCCGCGCTTCAACGGCGGCAACCCGCCGGACATCGTCGACGACTCGGGCGCCCAGCAGATCAAGCTGGACGTGCTCTTCAAGAGCGGCCAACTGCTCGACCTGGCCTCGGTCCTCGACGCCCCGTCCATCGACGACCCGACCAAGAAGGTCCGCGACACCCTGATCCCGGGCACGCTCGACCCGGGCCTGCAGGGCGGCAAGGTCGTGTCCCTCAACTACATCTACACGGTGTGGGGGCTGTGGTACTCCGGCAAGCTCTTCAAGGAGAAGGGCTGGGAGGTGCCCAAGACCTGGGACGCCTTCCTCGCCATCTGCAAGGACGCCAAGTCGCAGGGCATCGGCGGCCTCGCGCACCAGGGCAAGTACCCGTACTACATCAACGTCGCCATCATGGACCTGATCGCCAAGAACGGCGGTCTGGACGCCATGAAGGCGATCGACAACCTGGACCCCAAGGCGTTCGTCGGGTCCGACGCCGCCCTGACGGCCGTCGAGGCCATCTACGAGGTCGTGGAAAAGGGCTACTTGATGGCCGGCACCAACGGCCTCACCCACACCGAGTCACAGACCCGGTGGAACCAGTACAAGGCCGCGTTCATCACCTGTGGCTCCTGGCTGGAGAACGAGCAGCTCAAGCAGACGCCGGCCGACTTCGACATGAAGTTCATGCCGATGCCCAGCCTGCCCGGCGACAAGCTGCCGTTCGAGGCGATCCGGGCCGGCTCCGGTGAGCCGTTCATCATCCCGGCGAAGGCCGCGAACCTGCCCGAGGCCAAGGAGTTCATGCGCTCCATGCTCTCCAAGGAGTGGTCGACGCTCTTCGCGCAGAAGGCCAACTCGCTCACCATCCTCAAGGACGCCGTGTCCGAAGGCGTGACCCTGCGTCCCGGTACCCAGTCCACCGTCGACGCCTCCAAGGCGGCGGGTGACAACACCTTCAACTTCCTGTACCCCAACTGGTACAGCGAGATGGACGTCTCCATCCAGAACGCGTCCAACGAGCTGATGTCCAAGCGCATTCAGCCGAAGGAATGGCTGAAGCGGGCCCAGGCGGCGGTCGACAAGGCGGCCAAGGACCCGGCGTCCAAGAAGAACCACCGCGACTGATCACGTAAACCCGGAACATCAGGGTCACGCGCACTCCGGAACACCCGGGTCACGCACACCCGGAACACCAGGGCAGGATGCCATGCGAAAAGGGCAGTACCGGTTCGTCGCGGGGTTTCTCCTCGCACCTTTGGCGCTGTATCTGATCTTCGTGATCTGGCCTTACATACAGACCATCGGTTACTCCTTCACCGACTGGAGGGGTCAGTCGCAGACGTTCAGTTTCGTCGGCCTGGACAATTACAAGGCGTTGTTCCAGGACGACGTATTCCTCGAAGCGATCTGGCACAACATCCTGTTCCTGGTGTTCATCCCGGTGATCACCATCCTGCTCGCCCTCTTCTTCGCCTTCATGGTGAACGCGGGCGGGCGGGGTGGCGCCGGTGGCGTACAGGGCGTCGCCGGCTCCCGCTTCTACAAGATCGTGTACTTCTTCCCGCAGGTGCTGTCGCTCGCGATCGTGGCGGTGCTCTTCGGGGCCCTCTACCGCAGCGACGGCGGCGGTCTGCTCAACGGTGTACTGATCAAGCTCGGTCTGGTCGACGCGAACAACCCCGTCGAGTGGATGAACGAGCCCAACCTGGTGCTCTGGTGCCTGATGGCGGTCGTCGTCTGGCACGGCGTCGGCTTCTACCTGGTGCTGTTCTCCGCCGCCATGCAGTCCATCCCGCGGGACATCTACGAGGCCGCGCTGCTGGACGGCGCGAGCCGCGCCCACACCTTCTTCCGGGTCACCCTGCCCCTGCTCTGGGACACGGTGCAGACCGCCTGGGTCTATCTGGGCATCATCGCGATGGACATGTTCGTCCTCGTCTCGACGACGACCCAGGGCACCGGCTACGGCGGCGGGCCCGACCACCACAGCGAAGTCATGGCGAACGTCATGATGCGCAACTTCCTCTACTTCGGGAAGAGCGGTTACGCCTGCGCCATGGGCGTCGTCATGCTCCTTCTCACCCTGATCCTGTCCGTGGTCACGCTGCGCGCCACCCGCCGCGAGCGCATCGAGTTCTGAGCGGGAGACACGACTATGAGCGCACCCATCACGCAGCCGGCGAAGGTCGACGGCGCCGGAGTACCCCCGCAACGAAACGCAAGGAAGGCCCCGCCCCGGCCGGGTGACAAGCGCACCGAGGGCATGGCCCTCAACGTCTTCTCGCACGGGTTCCTCGCCCTGTGGGCGATCCTGATCATCCTGCCGCTGCTCTGGCTGGTCCTGAGCTCCTTCAAGACCGACGCGCAGATCGGCGGGTCGGCCCTCGGCTGGCCCTCCAACTGGCAGTTCGACGTCTTCACCCGGGCCTGGAACAAGGGCATCGGCGACTACTTCGCCAACACCCTGATCGTGCTGGTCTTCTCCGTCCCGCTGACCATGCTCCTCGGCGCGATGGCGGCGTACGTCCTGGCCCGCTACGAGTTCCCGGGCAACCGGCTCGTGTACTACTTCTTCGTCGGCGGGGCCATGTTCCCCGTCTTCCTGGCCCTGGTGCCGCTGTTCTTCATGGTCAAACGTCTCGACATGTTGAACACGTACCAAGGTCTGATCCTGGTGTACGTGGCCTACTCTCTGCCGTTCACGGTGTTCTTCATGCACGCCTTTTTCCGGACACTTCCGACGGCGGTCTTCGAGGCGGCGGTGCTCGACGGGGCCTCGCACACCCGGGCGTTCTTCCAGGTGATGCTGCCGATGGCCAAGCCCGGACTGCTCAGCGTCGGCATCTTCAACGTCCTGGGCCAGTGGAACCAGTACATCCTGCCGTCGGTACTGATGCAGCCTCAGACCAGTTCGGATCCGGAACGCTACGTTCTGACCCAGGGACTGATCCAGCTCCAGCAGCAGCAGGGGTACGCCACCGATCTTCCCGTCCTGTTCGCCGGCGTGACGATCGCGATGATCCCCATGCTGATCGTCTACCTGTCCTTCCAGCGGCAGGTCCAGGCGGGCCTCACCTCGGCGACCCTCAAGTAACGATTCGACTCCTTCCTCGCCTGCGCCACCTCCGCCCCGGGGGTGGCGCACGCGTGTCCGGGGGCGGCCGGAAACCGAACCTGAGGACAGACCCGATTTTCGTCAAGGACTTGACTGCGGTAACCCGTTCAGCGGAGCTTGGAGTTCACAACTTGTAAGTGACCGGGGTCCCGTTGGCGTGACCCAGATCACACGGGTGGCATCGGGGCCGCCCGGCTGAGGGCAGGAGTGGATGAGTCGATGGAGACTCCGGGGTCGCAGTCTTCGCTGCACCGAGCCAATCTGGAACGCGTCGTGCGGGCGGTGCGGCTGGCGGGCTCGCTCACGCAGGCGGAGATCGCGAGGTCGACGGGCCTGTCGGCCGCGACCGTTTCCAATATCGTTCGCGAACTCAAGGACGGTGGAACGGTCGAGGTCACACCCACTTCGGCCGGCGGCCGCAGGGCGCGCAGCGTGTCCTTGAGCGGCGACGCCGGCATCGTCATCGGTGTCGACTTCGGGCATACCCACCTGCGTGTCGCGGTCGGGAACCTGGCCCATCAGGTGCTGGCGGAGGAGTCCGAGCCGCTGGATGTGGACGCGTCCGCCGCGCAGGGTTTCGACCGGGCCGAGGAGCTGGTCAGCCGTCTGATCGAGGCGACCGGTGTCGACCGCTCCAAGGTCGCGGGCGTGGGCCTCGGCGTGCCGGGCCCCATCGACGTGGAATCGGGGACCCTGGGGTCCACCTCGATCCTGCCGGGGTGGACCGGCGCGAGGCCCGCCGAGGAGCTGCGGGGGCGGCTCGGCGTGCCCGTGTACGTGGACAACGACGCCAATCTGGGCGCGCTCGGCGAGATGGTCTGGGGCAGCGGGCGCGGGGTCAGGGACCTCGCGTACATCAAGGTCGCGAGCGGTGTCGGCGCGGGCCTGGTGATAGAGGGCAAGATCTATCGCGGTCCGGGTGGCACGGCGGGAGAAATCGGGCATATTACACTTGATGAATCCGGCCCCGTCTGCCGTTGCGGCAACCGCGGCTGCCTGGAGACCTTCGCGGCGGCGCGCTATGTGCTGCCGCTCCTCCAGTCGAGCCACGGGACCGATCTGACCATGGAAGGCGTGGTCAGGCTGGCGCGGGACGGAGATCCGGGCTGCCGTCGCGTGATCGCCGACGTCGGCCGACATATCGGCAGTGGAGTCGCGAATCTCTGTAATTTGCTGAACCCGAGCCGGGTGGTCCTCGGTGGCGATCTCGCCGAGGCCGGTGAGCTCGTTCTCGGGCCCATCAGGGAGTCTGTCGGCCGCTACGCGATCCCCAGTGCCGCACGTCAACTCTCGGTGTTGCCAGGGGCGCTCGGGGGCCGTGCGGAGGTGCTCGGAGCGCTGGCTCTCGCACTCAGCGAGATGGGCGATTCGACCCTTTTGGACGGGTCTCTGTCTGCCGTTACACCTGCCTTCACTTAGAGAACGAAACACGCCGTTGCCAACCCGTTAAGTATTTACTTCTTGACGTCGCACGAGCGGCCGAGTTGACTCCAAACCACCTCGGCCGCAGCGTTGCGGCCCTGTCAGGGAGGCACCACCAATGAACAACACGATGCGTAGAGTCGTCATCGGTACCGCCGCTGTTTCCATGGCCCTCTCGGTGGCCGCTTGTGGCAAGGCCGGCGACAAGAGCTCCAGCGACAGCAGCAGCAGCTCTTCCTCGGGCAGCAAGACCATCGGTCTCCTGCTCCCCGACAGCGTCACCGCCCGCTACGAGAAGTTCGACCACCCGCTCTTCGTCTCGAAGGTCAAGGAGCTGTGCCCGGACTGCAAGGTCCAGTACGCGAACGCGGCCGGTGACGCCGCCAAGCAGGCCCAGCAGGTCAGCACGATGATCACCCAGGGCGTCAAGGTCCTCGTGATCAGCGCGCAGGACTCGGCCGCGATCAAGTCCTCGATCCAGACCGCGGTCAACAAGGGCATCAAGGTCGTCGCGTACGACCGCCTCGCCCAGGGTCCGGTCTCGGCCTACGTCTCCTTCGACAACGAGAAGGTCGGCGAGCTCCAGGGCCAGGCGCTCCTCACCTCGCTCGGCTCCAAGGCGACCCCGAAGTCGAAGATCGTCATGATCAACGGTGACGACGCCGACCCGAACGCCGGTCAGTTCAAGGCGGGTGCCCACAAGGCCCTCGACGGCAAGGTCAACATCGCGTACGAGCAGTCCGGTCTCTGGAAGGACACCGTCGCCGCTCAGAAGATGTCGGCTGCCATCACGCAGCTCGGTGCCAAGAACATCGCGGGCGTCTACTCCGCCAACGACGGCATGGCCGGTGGCATCGCCAACACCCTCAAGGGTGCGAAGATCAGCGGCATCCCGCTGACGGGTCAGGACGCCGAGCTCGCGGGTATCCAGCGCCTCGTCGCCGGCACCCAGTCCTCCACGGTCTACAAGGCCTTCAAGCCGGAGGCGGACGCCGCTGCCCAGCTCGCGGTCAACCTGCTGACCAACAAGGACATCAAGTCCCTGGCCAACCAGACCCTGACCAGCGGCTCCGGCGACAAGGTGCCCTCGCAGCTCCTCGTCCCGGTCTCGGTCACCAAGGCCAACATCAAGGACACGGTCGTCAAGGACGGTCTCTACACCGTCGCCGACATCTGCACCGCGGACTTCGCCAAGGCCTGCAAGGCTGCCGGCCTTCAGTAGTCACCCCGGTCCCGGGCGGCCTCCGTACAACGGACGGCCGCCCGGGACTCGACCGCTCTGCGGTCTCGCGAACCTGTCCGACGCCTGCCCCACCTAAATACCCCGCTGCGGGGTGGGCGTCGGATGGATCCGTTGCGAAATGCAGCGGATTCGCGCATGTTCATCTTGTAAACCTTGTGCATTTCGCACATCCCTCCGCGCCGGTTTGTTCGAGCGCGGCATCCCCGCCGGTCAGGCGGCGAAGGAGATGGTTCACGTGTCCGCTACGCCCGTGCTGGCGTTGCGCGGAGTCTCCAAGCGATTCGGTGCTGTGCAGGCACTCACCGATGTAGAGCTGGAGGTCCACCCCGGAGAAGTGGTCGCCCTCGTGGGCGACAACGGCGCAGGAAAGTCCACCCTGGTCAAGACCATTGCGGGCGTCCACCCCATCGATGAAGGCGTCATCGAGTGGGACGGCCAGCCCGTCAGCATCAACAAGCCGCACGACGCCCAGGGACTCGGCGTCGCGACCGTCTACCAGGACCTCGCCCTGTGCGACAACCTCGACGTGGTCGGCAACCTCTACCTCGGTCGTGAGCTGCTGCACCGCGGCGTCATCGACGAGGTCACGATGGAGCAGAAAGCGCGTGAGCTGCTCAGCACACTCTCCATCCGCATCCCGAGCGTGCGTATCCCGATCGCGAGCCTTTCCGGCGGTCAGCGCCAGGTCGTGGCCATCGCCCGCGCCCTCATCGGCGACCCCAAGGTCGTCATCCTCGACGAGCCGACCGCCGCGCTCGGTGTCGAGCAGACCGCGCAGGTCCTCGACCTGGTCGAGCGGCTGCGCGAGCGCAACCTCGGCGTCATTCTCATCAGCCACAACATGGCTGACGTGAAGGCCGTCGCGGACACCGTCGCCGTCCTGCGCCTGGGCAAGAACAACGGCTCCTTCTCCGTGAAGGACACCAGCCACGAAGAGATCATCGCCGCGATCACCGGAGCCACGGACAACGCCGTGACCCGTCGTGCGGGGCGTCGCAACACGGAGGCCGCAAAGTGAGCGACACGTCCAAGGTTTCCAAGGCGGAGGCCGAGGTGGAGCACCAGAACACGGTGGCTCCCTCCGACGACCCCACTGCCGCTCCCGTGTCGGTCGTGGACCCGCGTCTGCTGGTCCGCGAAGAGGGCCTCAAGGGCTACGTCACCGAGTTCAAGCGCAAGATCAAGGGCGGCGAGCTGGGCTCGCTGCCGGTCTTCATCGGCCTGATCATCATCTGGACGATCTTCCAGACGCAGAACAGCCGGTTCCTCAGCGCCGACAACCTGTCGAACATCAGCTACTTCATGTCGGCCACCGGCATGCTGGCCATCGGCCTGGTGTTCGTCCTGCTGCTCGGTGAGATCGACCTCTCCGTCGGCTCGGTCAGCGGCCTCGCCTCCACGGTGTTCGCGGTGTTCGTGGTCAACCACGGCGTGAACCCCTGGCTGGCGCTGTTCCTGACCGTCCTGACCGGTGCCGTCATCGGCGCGATGCAGGGCTGGTTCTTCGCCAGGATCGGCGTGCCCGCCTTCGTCGTGACGCTGGCCGGCTTCCTGGGCTGGAACGGCCTGATGCTGTGGCTGCTCGGTTCGAGCGGCACGATCAACATCCCGGCCGACAGCGGCCCGGTGTACCTGCTCGGCCAGAGCTCCTTCTTCATGGGCCAGGCCGTCATCGGTGCCTACCTGCTGGCCGGCCTCGGTGTCGCGTCCATGCTGATCGGCTCGTTCATCGACCAGCGCCGCCGCCGGTCCGCCGGTGTGCCCTTCCGGCCCACCAGCGAGATCCTGCTGCGCGTCGGAGCGCTCGCCGTGGCGTCCTTCGTCGCCGCCGCCGTGCTGAACAACGCCTCCGGTGTCTCCAACGCCCTGGTGATCTTCCTCGCCTCCCTGGTGATCGTCGACTTCGTGCTGCGCCGCACCACGTACGGCCGCAAGATCTTCGCGGTCGGCGGTGGCATCGAGGCGGCTCGCCGAGCCGGTATCAGCGTGTCCATGGTCCGCATCACCGTCTTCGCCATCTCCGGCGGTTTCGCGGCGGTCGGCGGTATGTTCTTCGCCGGTCAGACCGCGAGCGCCACGCTGAACGCCGGTGGCGGCAACACGCTGATGCTCGCCATCGCGGCGGCCGTCATCGGTGGTACGAGCCTCTTCGGTGGCCGCGGAAACGTTTGGTCGGCCCTCCTGGGCATGCTGGTCATCCAGTCGATCCAGACCGGTCTCGACCTGCTCAACATGAACACCTCGATCCAGTACATGATCACTGGCGCGGTGCTCCTGGGCGCGGTCGTCATCGACTCCGTCTCGCGCAAGAGCCAGAAGGCCGCGGGCCGCGCGTAACACTCAGCGGGGAACGCCGCAGCACATCGCGGCGGCGTCCCTGTGAAAGACCTTGTGCCCGGCGCCCACGGCGGCGCCGGGCACAGTCACGTCCGGGCGCGAACGCTTGTTCCCGTCGGGTTGGGCCGATCGTGTGGCGTACATCGCCAGGCCCGGCCCGCGCCCGAAAAGGCGGAACATTAGACTCGACCAAGCCCGGCAACAGCTCTACTGCAAGGAGGCACGGGTGCCGCTGCTGACCCGCATCAGGGGACCGCGCGATCTGGACCGGCTCAGCCTGGAGCAGCTGGACCAGCTGGCCGGCGAGATCAGGACCTTCCTCGTCGACGCGGTCTCCAAGACCGGCGGCCATCTCGGCCCCAATCTCGGTGTCGTGGAGCTGACCATCGCCCTGCACCGCGTCTTCGAGTCACCGAAGGACAGGGTGCTGTGGGACACGGGCCACCAGTCCTACGTCCACAAGCTGCTCACCGGCCGCCAGGACTTCTCCCGGCTGAAGATGAAGGGCGGCCTGTCCGGCTACCCCTCACAGGCCGAGTCCGAGCACGACGTCATCGAGAACTCGCACGCCTCCACGGTCCTCGGCTGGGCCGACGGTCTGTCCAAGGCCAACGAGGTTCTCGGCCGGAACGACCACGTGGTCGCCGTCATCGGTGACGGCGCTCTCACCGGCGGTATGGCCTGGGAGGCGCTGAACAACATCGCCGACGCCAAGGACCGCCCGCTGATCATCGTCGTCAACGACAACGAGCGTTCGTACGCGCCGACCATCGGCGGTCTCGCGAACCATCTGGCGACCCTGCGCACCACCGACGGCTACGAGCGCTTCCTGGCCCGGGGCAAGGACCTCCTGGAGCGCACGCCGGTCGTCGGCAAGCCCCTCTACGAGACCCTGCACGGCGCCAAGAAGGGCCTCAAGGACTTCATCGCCCCGCAGGGCATGTTCGAGGACCTCGGCCTGAAGTACGTCGGCCCGATCGACGGCCACGACATCGAGGCCCTGGAGTCGGCCCTGGCCCGCGCCAAGCGCTTCGGCGGCCCGGTCATCGTGCACTGCCTCACCGAGAAGGGCCGCGGCTACCAGCCCGCCCTCCAGGACGAGGCGGACCGCTTCCACGCCGTCGGCAAGATCCACCCCGACACGGGCCTGCCGATCGCCTCCTCCGGCGCCGACTGGACCTCCGTCTTCGGCGAGGAGATGGTCGAGCTCGGCAAGGAGCGCGAGGACATCGTCGCGATCACCGCCGCGATGCTCCAACCGGTCGGCCTCGACCGCTTCGCCAAGGCATTCCCCAAACGGGTGTACGACGTCGGCATCGCCGAGCAGCACGCCGCCGTCTCCGCGGCGGGCCTCGCCACAGGCGGACTGCACCCCGTCTTCGCCGTCTACGCGACCTTCCTCAACCGCGCCTTCGACCAGGTCCTGATGGACGTGGCCCTGCACAAGTGCGGTGTCACCTTCGTGCTGGACCGGGCGGGCGTCACCGGCACCGACGGCGCCTCGCACAACGGCATGTGGGACATGTCGATCCTCCAGGTCGTCCCCGGCCTCAGGCTCGCCGCGCCCCGCGACGCCGACCAGGTCCGCGCCCAGTTGCGCGAGGCCGTCGAGGTGAAGGACGCGCCCACCGTGGTGCGCTTCTCCAAGGGCGCGGTCGGCCCGGCCGTCCCCGCCGTGGGCCGGATCGGCGGCATGGACGTCCTGCGGGCGCCCGGCACCGACGCGCCCGACGTGCTGCTGGTCTCCGTCGGCGCGCTCGCCCCGATGTGCCTGGAGATCGCCGCCCTCCTGGACCGGCAGGGCATCTCCACCACGGTCGTCGACCCGCGCTGGGTCAAGCCGGTCGACGAGGCCATGGCCCCGCTCGCCGAGCAGCACCGCGTGGTCGTCACCGTCGAGGACAACTCCCGGGTCGGCGGTGTCGGCTCCGCGGTCGCGCAGGCGCTGCGCGACGCGGGCGTCGACGTCCCGCTGCGCGACTTCGGCATCCCGCCGCGCTTCCTCGACCACGCCTCCCGCGCCGAGGTCATGGCGGAGATCGGCCTGACCGCGCCGGACATCGCCCGGCAGGTCACCGGCCTCGTCGCCAAGCTCGACGGCCGGTACGAGCGCACCACGGCCCAGGCCATGGACGCGGTGGAGCCCGCGCGCGACTGAGACGGACACGCCTCGACCGAGACGGACACGCAGGGCCGATGGGCCGGTTTCAGCACCCTGTACGGGTGGTGAAACCGGCCCGTCCGCGTGAACCGGTCCGCGTCGGGGAACACGTGCTACCCGCCCTCTCGATCATGTCGAGGACGACAAGCGTGGGAGGTACGTCCGTGAGCAACACCCTCTTCAGGACGAAGAAGGTCGAACAATCGATCTTGGACACTGAGGAGCCGGAGCACGCGCTCAAGAAGACGCTGTCCGCTCTGGACCTCACCGTGTTCGGTGTCGGTGTCATCATCGGCACCGGCATCTTCGTCCTCACCGGCAAAGTGGCCAAGGAGAACGCCGGGCCGGGGGTCTCGCTGGCCTTCGTGGCCGCGGGTGTCGCCTGCGCGCTGGCGGCCCTGTGCTACGCGGAGTTCGCCTCCACGGTCCCGGTCGCGGGGTCCGCGTACACGTTCTCCTACGCCTCGCTCGGCGAGCTGCCCGCCTGGATCATCGGCTGGGACCTGGTCCTGGAGTTCGCGCTCGGCACGGCGGTGGTGGCCGTCGGCTGGTCGGGCTACGTGCGCTCGCTGATGGACAACGCGGGCTGGCACATGCCCGAGTCGCTCAGCGGACGCGACGGGGCCCACGGCTTCGGCTTCGACATCCTGGCCGCCGCGCTGGTGCTGGTGCTCACCGCCATCCTCGTCATCGGTGTGAAGCTCTCGGCCCGCATCACCACGCTGGTCGTCGCGATCAAGGTCACCGTCGTGCTGATCGTGATCATCGCGGGCGCCTTCTTCATCGAGGGCAAGAACTACAAGCCGTTCATCCCCCCGGCGCAGAACGTGGAGGCGGGCAGCGGCATCAAGTCACCGCTGATCCAGCTCATGTTCGGCTGGGCGCCGACCAACTTCGGCGTGATGGGCATCTTCACCGCGGCCTCCGTGGTGTTCTTCGCCTTCATCGGCTTCGACGTGGTCGCGACCGCCGCCGAGGAGACGAAGAACCCGCAGCGCGACATGCCGCGCGGCATCCTCGGCTCGCTCGTCATCTGCACCACGCTCTACGTCCTCGTGTCGATCGTGGTCACGGGCATGCAGAACTACACCAAGCTGTCCGTGGACGCCCCGCTCGCCGACGCGTTCAAGGCCACCGGGCACCCCTGGTACGCGGGCGTGATCAGCTTCGGCGCGGCCATCGGACTGACCACCGTCTGCATGATCCTGCTGCTCGGCCAGACCCGGGTCTTCTTCGCGATGAGCCGCGACGGACTGCTGCCGCGGTTCTTCTCCCGGGTCCACCCGAGGTTCCGCACCCCGCACCGGCCGACGATCCTGCTCGGTGGGATCATCGCGATCCTCGCGGGCTTCACCAGCCTCAGCGAGCTGGCCGAACTGGTCAACATCGGCACGCTCTTCGCCTTCATCGTGGTCGCCATCGGCGTCGTCATCCTCCGCCACACCCGCCCCGACCTGCCACGCGCCTTCCGCACCCCGCTGGTGCCGTGGGTGCCGATCCTGTCGGTGCTCGCGACGTTGTGGCTGATGCTGAACCTGCCCGCGGAGACCTGGCTGCGGTTCGCCATCTGGATGGTGATCGGCATCGGCGTCTACTTCCTCTACGGCCACACGCACAGCCGCCTCGCCCGGAACCAGGAGACGCCGGGCGGCGAACTCCGCAACCCGCCCGGCGGCACGGCGGGCTGACGCCCGCTCCGCTCTCGGGCCCCGTACGTCCCGCTCCGGCGGCGGCGACGGGGCCTCGCCGCGTCCCCACCCGGCCGGCGGAGCCGACGAGGCCCGTGAGGTACGGGCGGGGGACCGCCGGGCCGCACGAGAGGCAGGCCCAGGGAAGGCGACGACGAGGGGCCGACGGCCGAGGAACGGTGGCGCCGTCCGCGCGGACCGGCGGTCGGGGCGGAGCGGCACCCGGACCCGCGGTCAGGGGAGAGGGCGTACCGTTCGCGGGCCCGTGACCTCTGCGCCCAGTTCACCCACCCGGCGCCGGAGTTCGCGGTCGGCCGTGACGACCAGACAGGCGCGGTCCGGCGCCTCGGCCACCAGTTCCACCATGCGGTCGTCACCGCTGCCCGGAGCCTCGTCGACCCGGACCCCGGGGACGGACTCCACCCCGCGCGCGGCGCCCTCCACCACCAGGACGATCTCCAGCGGGCCCGGGTGCCCCGGCAGGCCCCGCACGGCGAAGTCCGCCAGCCGTTCCCTGAGCCGCTCGGCGGCAGCGCGACGGTCCCGCCACCAGCCGTCCGGCACGGAACCCACCACATTGGCGCCGTCCACGATGAGCAGAGTCGTCATGCCCTCACCCTGCCAGAACGCCCTCGGCCCAGCGCCGCGTCACGACGGACACGGCCTCGGCCACCCGGGCCGCCCGTGGGGAGTCCGCCCGGGGCCCCGGGGCGAACTCCACGTGCAGGAAAGGAATCCCGTCGGCGGCGGCGGCCGCCCGCCCCTGCTCGTTGTCCCGCCCGGAGAGCGGGCAGGTGCGCGCCCAGGCCCGGCACACGGCGAAGTCCCTCGCCCGGAGCGCGTCGGCGAGCCGGCGGCCCGCGGGGCGGCCGGCCGTTCCGGCGCCGGCCGAGGCGATCACGTCGTAGCGAGGGGCGGAATCCTGGGCGAAGCCGTGCAGTTGGATGCCCGCGACACGGCGTCTGACGAGTTCCGCGCAGACCGCGTGGAACACCGTGTCCCGGCGGTGCGCCACGTCCGCGGCGTTCCCTTCACCGGATTTGCGATGTGCTCCGGCAATGATCAAGAGACCTCCGGGGGCGCCTTTCAGGACCCGTACCCCCAGCAGTTCCGTGTTCTCGTCCGCGACCGGATGAGGCACCTGTACCGACCATCGGACGGGGTGGTCGAGGTCGACGAAGACGCGGCCCCAGCCGCGCGGCGCGGGCCCCTGGTCGACACGGTCGTACACCTCGGCGAATCGGCGGCCGGTGCCGCTGTCGACCAGTGTGCGTACGGTGAAGTCGACTTCGGCGAGTCGCTGTTCTGCCTGCTCGCGGCGATGGTCGAGGAGGAGTCCCACCCCGTCGGCGACGGTCTGGCGCTCGGTGCGGGAGGGCGGCCGGAAGCCGCCGTCCGGCGAGAAGCGGGCGGTGTAGGCCGCGACGGCGCGGGCCAGGTCGGCGGACGGTGGACCGTCCCCGCGGTGGTCGCCCACCGCGTCCCCGCCGGTGCCGTGGGTGCCGCGCACGGCGATCGTTCCCCATCCGGCGAGCGCGGTGAGGAGCAAGAGAAGTGTTGCGATCGTTATCGTTCTGGAGCTGTTTGCCCTCATGGTTGTATCAAGATATCTCTGGTGACCAGACGTCCTAGCCGCCGCACCTTGCCCACCCTCCTGACCTCCGTCGCTCTCGTCGCCGTTCTGGCGGGATGCGGTCTCGTCGGAGGCGGCGGTGACTCCGGTTCGGCGTCCGGGGCGGGCGGACGTTCGTTCACGGTGGCCGCGGCCGGCGACATCCTGATCCATCCTCAGCTGATCGACCAGGCGAGGGCGGACGCCGGGAAGACCGGCGAGGGTGCCGACGGCCTGGACTTCGGTCCGCTCATGGCCGGGGTCAAGCCGGTGATCAGCAAGGCGGACCTGGGGATCTGCCACATGGAGCCGGTGATCGGCAAGCCGAACGGCCCCTTCGAGAGCTACCCGAACTTCCTCGTGCCGCCCCAGATAGCCGGGACCATCAAGGACGTCGGCTACGACACCTGCTCGACCGCCTCCAACCACTCGATCGACCACGGCTACGCGGGCGTGAAACGCACTCTCGACACGCTGGACTCCGTGGGCCTCGAACACACCGGCTCCTTCCGGACCGAGAAGGACGCGCTCACCCCGCTGATCATCGACGTCAAGGGCGTGAAGGTCGCGCAGATCTCCTTCGCCTTCGGCTTCAACGCCCATGAGGTGCCCAAGGACAAGCCGTGGCTGGTCAACCAGAACGACCTGGGCCGGATCAGGACGGCCGAGAAGCGGGCCCGCGCGGCCGGCGCCGACGTCGTGATCCTCTCCATCCACTGGGGCCGTGAGCACCACCCGAACCCGTCGACCCCGCAGCTCGCGTTCGCCCGACGGCTGGCCCGGGAGACCGGGATCGACCTGGTCATCGGGCACCACGCGCATGTCGTGCAGCCGATGGAGAAGGTCGACGGCACGTGGATCGCGTACGGACTCGGCAATCAGGTCGCGCGCCACGACGTGCCGACGGGACTCACCGAGGAGGGCGTGATCGGCTGGTTCACCTTCACCGAGCGCGGCGGCCGGTGGGACGTCGAGGCCCGGTACGAGCCGACCCTCGTGGAGATTCCGCCGGACCCCGAGGTCGGCGCGGACGGCACGCCGGTCGAGCCGGCGAAGGGCCAGGTCGAGGACTACCGGCTGGTGGACGTGGCGGCCGAGCTCAAGCGCGACGACCTGAGCGACCAGCAGCGGTCGCGGCTCCGGCTGGCCTTCGAGCGGACCGAGGGCACCATGCTCAACCGCGGCGCGGCGAAGGACGGGCTGAAGCCCCTCACGGAGCTGCCGGGATGAGATCACCGGACGCCAGGACCGGTGGCGCCCGGCCCGGGGCCGGCGCCGCTGTTCGCCCGGTCCTCCGGAGCGGTCCCGGCCCGATCGAAACCGGAAGTCATTGAATCTGTACGAATATGTCCGTCTAAATTGTGATGTTGTTTAGATCACTTTAGATTTATGCAACTTTTTCTTACCTTCGCCGGTCTGACACGCGCAGGGACTCAGTTCTCCCTTATGCGCCTTCGTGTCGCATCCGCATCACCCGCACCGCGAGCAGGTCGCTCGTCCGCCCGTACAACCGCTTGAGAGGACCTGTCCGTTGGCGTCATCGCCCCCGGCGCGGCAGCACCGTGCTCGCCGCAGAGCTGATATGTCGCTGCTTGGCGGCATACGACCGCCGATAGCGGTCCTCTCGGTGCTCCTCCTCTCCCTCGCCGCGGTCGCGGCGCTCGTACTCGGCCCGGCCGGCGACACCGCGCTGCCCAAGGCCGTCCAGACCTCCCAGCAGCACTTCGCGGAGGACGGCGCCATCGCCCTGCGCGCCTCCATCGACGAGTCGGTGACCGACCTCGACCGCTCCGCCGCCCTGTTCAGCGCGGGCGCGCCGGTCTCCGGCGACACCGTGCTCGACAAACTGGGCAACACGTACCAGAAGTGGATGGGTACGGCGGTCATCGAGATCCGGTCGGGCAAGCTCGTCGCGACCCGCGGCGAGACCGTCCCGCTGACCTCCCTCGACCGGTCCGCGCTCAGTGACGAGGGCGGTCTCGCGCCCCGCATGGTGCGCCTGGAGAACGGCGAGGTCCGGCTGCTGTCCTTCGCGCTGCTGTCCTGGCCGGGCAGGCCCCAGCTACTGCTCGTCGCCTCCAACAGCCTCAAGTTCCCCGGCATCAGCCTCGGCCGGTTCCGCGCCATCGCGGTTGTGGACCGCTCCGGGACGATCCTCAGCAGCGACGGCATCCCCGAGCCCGAGCAGGTTCTGACCGACCTCCAGCGCAAGGAGGTCGCCGCGTCCAACAAACAGCTCAGGTCCTTCGCGAAGAACGCTGCGGCCAAGGCCGGCGACAACCCGCTCAGCAGCAAGGAACCCGGCTCCGGCGGCTACCCGGGTGTCAGCGGCAGCCTGCTCGGCGGCACCTTCCTCTCCGACCGGTCCGTCGCCGGATACGCCACGCTCGCCTCGCAACAGCCCGGCGAGACCACCACGGCGACCGCCCTCGGCCTCAGCGTGGTCGCCATGGTGAAGGTCGCCGAGGACCCCACCCGATCCACCTCACCCGTCTTCGGACTGATGGCGGCCTGCGCCTTGCTGGTCATCGGCGGCATCGCCGTCGCCGTCCTGCTCGGCACCGTGCAGCGGCCGCTCATCCGGCTCTTCCTGGAGTCGCGCCGCCTCACCCGCGGTGACCTGACGCGCCCGGTGAACGTCCCCGGCTACGGCGAGGCCCGCCGGATCGGTACGGCGCTGGAGCGCCTGCGCGGCCAACTGCTCGGCGAACCCGCCGAGCAGCGGTCCGCGGCCCGGCCGCGCGGTCCGCGCCGCATCGGCACCCGCGGGCTCCTCTCCGTCTGCGCGGTCCTGCTGCTCTCCTGGTCGGCCCCGCTGCTGCTCGTCCTCAACCGGGCCGACGGCACCGTCGTGGTACCGCAGCAGCTCGTGAACGACCAGCGCGAGCGCACCGACACGCTCACCGACCGGATCCGCCGCGCGCTCAACGAGGGTGAGGCCGACCTCCAGTCCGTGGCCACGCTGATCGGCGACCGCACGTCCCCCGCCGACATGACCGAGGTGCTGGACCGCACACTCGACCAGCACCTGCGCTACCAGTCGCTCTACGTCGTCGACGCCTCAGGCCAGGTGGTCGCCCGGGTCGGCGACGAGCCCCGCGAGGCGCGGCCCGAGCCCGCCACCGCCGACCCCATCCGGCTGCTCGGCCGGGGCGGCAAGAAGCCCCTCGTGGTCGGCACCGCCGAGATCCCCGGCCGCGACGGATCGGCACTGGTGGGCGAGTTCCGGATCGACTTCCTCAACTCGGTGCTCAAGAGGCCGGGCCTCGGCGTCGTACGCCTCGTCGACGACCAGGGCAAGATCATCGCGGGCAACACCGGCTACCTCGCCTTCCAGTCGCTGCCCGACGACCGGCTGAAGGACCTGGCCTCCGCGGCCGGACAGAAGGTCGGCAAGTCCGCGCACGCCGCCGGTGTCCTCTACCGCGACGGCGGGGTGCAGATCGCCGCCGCGGCCCCCTTCGCGGGAGGGGGCGCGGCCAAGAAGCTCGGCTGGACCGTCGTGAGCTGGCAGCCCGCGGACCGGCTCGCCATTCCCGAGTACGACATCCAGCACCGCACCGTGCTCGCCGGACTGCTGGGCGCCGCGGCCGCGGTCGCCTGCCTCGGCTGGATGCACATCGTGGTGGCCCGGCCGCTGCGCGCCCTGGCCGGACAGGCCGAGGCACTGGCCGACGGGGACCGCAAGACCGTCCTGTTCCCGCGCAACCACGACGAGGTCGGCGCGGTCACCCGCTCCCTGGAACTCGTCCGCCAGCAGCTCCAGGAACAGCGCAGACAGCAGGCATCCGGGCGCCGGAACGCACCGGACACCGCTCACCAGCAGCACGTTAGGAACTGATCGGCCGTGCTCTTCCTCTACACCGTCCTGATGGTGTGCTGCGCGATCCTGCTGGTGGCGGGCATCGTCGAACAGCGGCGGCACTTCACCAACCTGGACAACATTCCCACCCGGGTGCTGGTCAACGGCATCCGCGGAAAGTCGTCCATCACCCGGCTGTGCGCGGGCGCGCTGCGCGGGGGCGGGCTGACCACGGTCGCCAAGACCACCGGCACGGCGGCCCGGTTCATCCACCCCGACGCGACGGAGGAGCCGGTCTACCGCAAGTTCGGCATCGCCAACGTCGTCGAGCAGATCGGCATCGTCCGGCGCGCGGCCGCGTACAACCCGCACGCCCTGGTCATCGAGTGCATGGCCGTCATGCCGGCCCTTCAGGAGATCAACCAGTCGAAGCTGATCCGCTCCACGATCGGTGTCCTGTGCAACGTCCGTGAGGACCACCTCGCCGAGATGGGTCCCACGCTCGACGACGTGGCCCGTTCCCTCTCCCGCTCCATGCCGGAGGGCGGTATCTGCGTCACCGCCGAAAAGGACCGGTTCGACATCCTCCAGGAGGAGGCCGACTCCCGTGACTGCGAGCTGATCTACGCCGACCCCGAGACCGTCTCGGACGAGGAACTGCGCGGCTTCAGCTGGTTCACCTTCAAGGAGAACGTGGCGATCGCGCTCACCGTCGCCGAACTCCTCGGCGTGGAGCGGCAGACCGCTCTCCAGGGCATGTACGACGCACCCCCGGACCCCGGTGTCCTCTCCGTCGAGCGGTATGTCACCGAGGACGGCAAGAAGCTCCGCTTCGCCAACGTCTTCGCGGCCAACGACCCCGAGTCGACGCTGATGAACGTCAACCAGCTGCTCGATCTCGGCGCCATCCACCGCCCGCTCAACGTGGTCATCAACTGCCGTCCCGACCGGGTCGAGCGCAACGGCCAGATGGGCGGGATCATCCCCGAGCTGGATCCCGAGAAGGTCTTCGTGATCGGCCACCCGGCCAAGAGCGCCATCGACGCGATGCCCGCGGAGTACCGCTCGCGCGCGGTCGACCTCGGCGGCGACCGGCGCGACCCCGAGGAGTTCATGCGGCAGCTCCTCGGCGAGCTCGGCGCGGACACCTCGCTGGTGGCCATCGGCAACATCCACGGCCAGGGCGAACACCTTCTGGAGCACCTCGCCGAACTCCCGGCGGACGACAGCGTCGACGAGCAGGCGGCCGGTCACAGCGGTGGCGCCGGTGCCGGTGCGGCGGCCGACGAGCCGCGCGTGGCGCAGGCCGTGCGCGAGCACGTCGAGACCGTGCAGCTCTACGCGCCGCGGATCGACCCGTACCAGCGCTACCCGGAGACGTACGAGTCCCGGTACGCGTCCAGGACCCAGGTCCCCGCCCAGCGCGCCGCGGACCGCCCGCACCCCCAGCAGGACAGCCCGCAGCGGACACACCAGCACCAGCCGGAGCAGGCACAACGGCAGCAGGCCCGGCCTCAGCGGCCGCAGCACTTGTACCAGCCCGAGCAGGGGCGCCAGCAGGCACAGCGCCCGTATCAGCCCGAGGAGACGCGGCGGCAGCCGCGGCACGCGTACCCGCCGGAGCACCCGGACCAGGAGCATCGACGGGCGCACCAGGAGCAGCATCCGGAGCGGCCCGAGCAGCCGTTCCGGCCCGAGCAGGGACTCGGGCCCTGGCCGGACGGGACGCCCGGGCCCGGCACCGCAGGGCTTCAGACACCGCCCGGGTTCGGTGAACAGTCCCGGTCCCGGGGTCTGTTCGAACCCCGCGTCCCTTCCGCACACCCCGCCGACGACCCCCAGCAGTGGCACAGCCCAGGAGAGCCCCGTTGATCCCCTCCGTCCTCACCCCCGAGATCGCCGCGATCGGCATCGGCCTGGGCCTGATGTTCTCGCTGATCTGCTACCTCACGACCAACCTCTCGCCCGGCGGCATGATCACCCCGGGCTGGCTGGCGCTCACCCTCATCGAGGACCTTCAGCGCGCCGCGCTCGTCGTCGGCGTCACCGTGCTGACGTACGTCACCACGCTGCTGCTCCAGCGCTTCGTGATCCTCTACGGCAAGCGGCTGTTCGCGGCCGTCGTGCTGAGCGGCGTCCTGATCCAGGCGTCCGTGATCGTCGTGCTCCAGATGGAGTTCCCGCTGCTCTACGCCAACCAGACCCTGGGCTTCATCGTGCCCGGTCTCGTCGGCTACCAGCTGGTGCGTCAGCCCAAGGGGGCCACGCTGCTGTCGACCGGCACCGTCACGCTCGCCACCTACGTCGTGCTGACCGCCGGAATCCTTCTCGGCGCCATGCCCTCCGCCTGAGCCGCCCGCCCTACTCGCAATCCCTGGAGCCGTCACCATGCCGAAGCGCAAAGGCCGTCCCGTCCTCCACGCGGCCACGGTCATCGCGCTGCTCGCGGGCAGCGCGTACTTCACCTTCGAACTCCGCAAGGACGAGGAGGCGAAGGTCCCCGCCGTGCAGGCCGTCACCGACAAGCCCGACCTGGAGAACTCGGGCAAGGCCACCGGCAAGCAGACCTGGGAGCGTCTGAACAATCCGACGCGCTCCGTGCTGCGCGGCGAGAACGGCGACATCCTCGCCACCTTCACGGACGGCGCCCGCACCGCGACCCTCAGGGGCCCCTCCCGCACCTTCACCGAACCGGCCAACACCCGGACCCGTGTGATGACGCAGGACTGGGTGCGGCTGATGCCGGAGCCCTGGCGCAAGGGAGCCGAGAAGGAGAAGTGGTTCAAGGACTGGTTCAAGGAGTTCTACGGCAGCCAGGCCGACGACGTCTTCGCCATCGCGTTCCAGTACGTCGACGGCGCACCGGTGAAGAAGGACGACGAGGGCGTCCCGTACGCGGGTGACGCGGTCTTCGGCCCGTTCAAGGAGGACGGCGTCGACCGCCTTGAGCAGAACGACTTCTACGACTACCTCGGCATCGACTACACCTTCCGCGACGGCACCACGACGGTGGCGCGCAAGGAGCGCTACCGCGCCCTGGACTGCTCCGGGTTCATGCGCATGGTGTGGGGCTACCGGGCCCGCTATCCGCTGATGTCGACGAACACGTCCGGCGACGGACTGCCGCGCAGCGCCGACGGCATGGCCCGCTCGAAGACCGGCGTCGACATCCTGAAGCTCTCCGGCCCGGCGCCCTGGTACACGCGCCCCGAGAACATCGACGTGGTTCAGCCCGGTGACCTCCTCTTCTTCAAGATGGACCACCGCACCGGCAACCACATCGACCACGTCGCCATGTACCTGGGCGTGGACACCGACGGCCACCGCGTCTTCATCTCCAGCCGCAAGGAGGTCAACGGACCGACCATGGGCGACAAGGGCGGCGCCTCCCGCATCGACGGGAACGGCTTCTACGCCGGCCTGCTGCGCAGCGCCAAGCGCCTGTGAACGGCTGACCGTGTGAGGGGGTCGGAACGAGCGGCCCGCCCCCGATTAAGGTGAAGCGGTGAACGTCGACTGGCTCATACGCGGTCGTGACGGCAGGCTCGGTGCGTACCTGCTGTCCGAGGCCACCGTCCACTGCCGGGCGGAGCGCGGACCCGGCGGTCCCTGGGACACTCCGCGCCCGGTGGGCGGTGGCCAACGCCTGCACTCCGTACTGGCCTTGGGGCAGGGCCCGGACCGGTACACCCATCTGGTCTCCTGGCGTCCGACGGTCCGCGACCAGTCGGGTCTCGTCCACTCGACCCACTTCCGGCCGGACCTCGCCGCCCTCGACTGGAACCCGATCGGTCATCCCGACGGCAGCGGTGACCGGACGGGCAACCCCGCCGTCGCGATCGACGCGCAGGGGCGCGCCCATGTCTTCGTACGCAACGGCGGCGGTGGCGTGAGCATGATCGGCCAGAAGGAGAAGGGCGGCTGGGGGCGCTGGTACGACCTCAAGGGGCGTGACGTCCAGGGGGACCTGGCGGCCGTCACCGGGGAGTCCGGCCGTGTCGAGCTGTACGCGGCAGTCCCGGGCGGGGTTCTGCACTGGCGCCAGGAGGAGGCGGGCGCGGAACCCGCGCTGGACGAGGCGCTGGAGGCACCGGTCCGGTCGGGGAGCCTGCGCGCGCTCGCGACCTCGGCGGACTCCACCACGCTCTTCTTCACCGATGACTCGGGCGATGTGTGCGCCTGGCGTCCCGGCACCAAGCCGGTGGCCCTGCTGGCTTCGGCCGGTCCGGGCCCGGTCTGCGTCATCCGCTGCGAACTCGACGGCCACGACTGCACGTTGCTCGCCCAGCGCTCGGCGAGCGGACGGGTGGCGTTCGCCGCCTACCCGACCGAGGACGAGTCGGCGGGCGCGTGGTGGACCGAGTCGGGACCGGAACTCCCCGCCGATGCCCTGCTGTCGCTCGCCGAGGACGAGCAGGGCCGTGTGGTCGCAGCGACGCTCTCCCCGGGCAGCGGCGAACTCCGCATCACCCGCCGCAAGGACGAGCCGGGGATCGCCCTGGAGGCGTGGCGGCCGGTCTGACGCCGACGGCCGGAACGCACGGGAGCGTGCACGCCAAAACCGCCGTACCGAAGGCGAGTACGACGGTGGGGCGTGCAGGCCGGCGGGCGGACGGCGCCTTCCACGGGGTCGGCGCCCGACGTCAGGGACGTGGAACAGGAGAGAGGGCCTCCGCCGGAAGCGGAGGCCCTCTCTCCTGTGTGCCGTACGGCCGTTACACCGGTACCGAAGCCAGCCCCGGCTCCAGGAACCGCTTCCCGGTCACCCGCTCGGAGACGCCCTCACGGTCCAGGTACGGCGTGATGCCGCCCAGGTGGAAGGGCCAGCCGGCGCCGGTGATCAGGCAGAGGTCGATGTCCTGGGCCTCGGCGACGACACCCTCGTCGAGCATGAGCCCGATCTCCTGGGCGACCGCGTCGAGGACCCGGTTCCGGACCTGCTCCTCCGTCAGGACGACATCGCCCTGCTTGAGGAGCGCGGCGACCTCGGGGTCCAGCTCCGGCTTGAAGCCGTTCTCCGCGGAGTAGACGTAGAAGCCGCGCTTGCCGGCCTTGACGACCGCCGCGAGGTTCGGGGAGACCGTGAAGCGGTCCGGGAAGGCCCGGTTGAGGGTCTCCGAGACGTGCAGACCGATCGCGGGACCGACCAGCTCCAGCAGGACCAGCGGGGACATCGGCAGGCCGAGCGGCTCGATGGCCTTCTCGGCGACCTCGACCGAGGTGCCCTCGTCGATGACGTTCTGGATCTCGCCCATGAAGCGGGTCAGGATGCGGTTCACGACGAACGCCGGGGCGTCCTTGGTGAGAACCGCGGTCTTCTTCAGCTTCTTGGCGACGGCGAACGCCGTGGCCAGCGAGGCGTCGTCGGTCTGCTCGCCGCGCACGATCTCCAGGAGCGGGAGGATCGCGACCGGGTTGAAGAAGTGGAAGCCCACGACCCGCTCGGGGTTCTTCAGCTTCGAAGCCATCTCGCTCACCGACAGCGAGGAGGTGTTGGTGGCGAGGATCGCGTGCGCCGGGGCGACCGCCTCCACCTCCGCGAACACCTGCTGCTTGACGCCGATCTCCTCGAAGACGGCCTCGATGATGAAGTCCGCGTCGGAGAAGCCCTCGGCCTTGTCCAGCACACCGGAGACCAGGGCCTTCAGGCGGTTGGCCTTGTCCCGGTTCACGCGGCCCTTGAGCAGCAGCTTGTCGATCTCGGCGTGGACGTAGCCCACACCCTTGTCGACGCGCTCCTGGTCGATGTCGGTCAGCACGACCGGCACCTCCAGGCGGCGCAGGAAGAGCAGGGCGAGCTGCGAGGCCATCAGGCCCGCGCCCACGACGCCCACCTTGGTGACCGGACGCGCCAGCGACTTGTCCGGCGCACCGGCCGGACGCTTGCCGCGCTTCTGGACCAGGTTGAAGGCGTAGATGCCGGAGCGCAGTTCGCCACCCATGATCAGGTCGGCGAGCGCCACGTCCTCGGCGTCGAACCCCTTCTGCAGGTCTCCGTCCTTGGCCGCGGCGATGATGTCCAGCGCGCGGTAGGCGGCCGGGGCGGCCCCGTGCACCTTGCCGTCGGCGATGGACCGGCCGCGCGCGACGGCCTGGTCCCAGGCCTCGCCGCGGTCGATCGCGGGGCGCTCGATCGCGATCTCGCCCTTGAGGACGGCGGCCGTCCACAGCAGCGACTGCTCCAGGAAGTCCGCGCCTTCGAAGAGCGCGTCGGCGATGCCGAGGTCGTAGACCTGACCGCCCTTGAGCTGCTTGTTCTGGTTGAGCGAGTTCTCGATGATGACCGAGACGGCCTTGTCGGCGCCGATCAGGTTCGGCAGGATCGTGCAGCCGCCCCAGCCGGGGACCAGGCCGAGGAAGACCTCGGGCAGCGAGAAGGCCGGCAGGGCCGCGGAGACGGTCCGGTACGAGCAGTGCAGACCGACCTCGACGCCACCGCCCATCGCCGCGCCGTTGTAGTAGGCGAAGGTCGGGACCGCGAGGCCCGACAGGCGCTTGAAGACCTCGTGGCCGCCCTTGCCGATGGCGAGCGCGTCCTTGTGCTCCTTGAGGAGCTCGACGCCCTTCAGGTCCGCGCCGACCGCGAAGATGAACGGCTTGCCGGTGACGCCGACACCGACGATCTCACCGGCGGCGGCCTCCCGCTCGACCTGGTCGATGGCGGTGTCGAGGTTCGCCAGCGACGCCGGGCCGAAGGTGGTCGGCTTGGTGTGGTCGAAGCCGTTGTCCAGCGTGATGAGCGCGAAGCGCCCGGCACCGAACGGCAGGTCGAGGTGGCGTACGTTCGCGGACGTCACGACCTCGTCGGGGAACAGCTCGGCTGCGCCCTTCAGGAGTTCAGCGGTGCTCACTTGTCGCCTCCGGCGTCCTTGTGGTGCGGGTTCTCCCAGATGACCGTGGCGCCCATGCCGAAGCCGACGCACATGGTCGTGAGGCCGTAACGGACCTCCGGCTGCTCCTCGAACTGGCGGGCCAGCTGCGTCATCAGACGGACGCCGGAGGAGGCGAGCGGGTGGCCGTACGCGATGGCGCCGCCGTACTGGTTGACGCGCGCGTCGTCGTCGGCGATGCCGTAGTGCTCCAGGAACGCGAGCACCTGGACGGCGAAGGCCTCGTTGATCTCGAAGAGGTTGATGTCCTCGATCGACAGACCGGCCTTGGCGAGGGCCTTCTCGGTGGCCGGGATCGGGCCGTAGCCCATGACCTCCGGCTCGACGCCCGCGAAGGCGTACGAGACCAGGCGCATCTTGACCGGCAGGTTGTTCTCGCGGGCGAAGTCCTCGGAGGCGAGGATCGACGCGGTCGCACCGTCGTTCAGACCGGCCGCGTTGCCGGCGGTGACCCGGCCGTGGACGCGGAACGGGGTCTTCAGGCCGGACAGGTTCTCCAGCGTGGTGCCCGGACGCATCGGCTCGTCGGCGGTGACCAGGCCCCAGCCCGTCTCACCGACCTCCGCGTTGGTGTTGCGCACCGAGATCGGCACCAGGTCCTGCTGGATCTTGCCGTTGGCGTAGGCCTTGGCGGCCTTCTCCTGCGAGCGCACGGCGTACTCGTCGGCGCGCAGCTTGGTGATGGTCGGGTAGCGGTCGTGCAGGTTCTCGGCGGTCATGCCCATGAACAGGGCGGACTCGTCGACCAGCTTCTCGCTGACGAAGCGCGGGTTCGGGTCCACGCCCTCGCCCATGGGGTGGCGCCCCATGTGCTCGACACCACCGGCGATGACGGCGTCGTACGCGCCGAACGCGATGGAGCCCGCGGTGGCGGTGACGGCCGTCAGGGCGCCGGCGCACATGCGGTCGATGGAGTAGCCGGGGACCGACTGCGGCAGCCCGGCGAGGATGCCGGCCGTGCGGCCCAGCGTCAGACCCTGGTCACCGATCTGCGTGGTCGCCGCGATGGCGACCTCGTCGATCTTCTTGGGGTCAAGACCGGGGTTGCGGCGCAGCAGCTCCCGGATGGCCTTCACGACGAGGTCGTCGGCACGGGTCTCGTGGTAGATGCCCTTCGGGCCCGCCTTGCCGAACGGGGTGCGGACGCCGTCTACGAAGACGACGTCCCTGACGGTACGAGGCACGATGGCTCTCCTCCAGATGCGGGATGGCACTGCTGCGCGGACACACGCCTGAGCGCGCGCTCAGCACCCATGCTACTTACGAGTAACCAACCTGCCCAGTCCCGAGGCCGGGAGCGGCGAAGGTCACATCGAAAGGCCTCGGCCATCCTGCCCCGGGCCCGCCGAGCGCACGCGTCCGCCCCGTCCGTCGCGTCGGCCCCGTCCGTCACGTTCGGCGCCGACGCGTCGGGGAAGGGGTGGGGTCGCGCGACCGCGACGGTCGCCCGGGGTGGTCCGCGTACGGCCGCCCGGCCTGCCGCGACGCCGTTTCACCGCGGCCGGACGTCCACGGCGGCGGGCGGCGTGCCGGGAGGCCAGGATCTTGGCGTGATCTCGTCGTCCGTTCGACGGGCCGATTCCGCTTCCTGGACCCGTTCGGAGTACACCGAGCACGCGGAGCGCGCGCGGGACACCGGAACCAGCGCCCGGAACGACCCGGCTCCGGGGCCCGGAACGCACTCCATATGGAGCCGACCGGGACTCGACCACGTGCGGGAGCCCGTCCGGGTGACCTTGTCCGGGTGACGCCGTTCAGGTGATCCCGTCCGGGTGGACGAGGGCCTTGTGGCGGGCGGGCCATCCGGTGAGGCGGGACCGCCCCGAGCGCCGTGCCGCCTCTCCGGCGTACGCCGGAGAACGGCCTACAGCGAGGGGCGGCCGGGCGGCCGGGGCCGGCGAGGGACTACGGGGCGGTCTTCAGGGACAGCGCGGTCACCAGCACCGGCGTGACCAGTTCGACCTGCCAGGGCCGCGCCCCGCAGGCCCTGAGCGCCGCGCCCACGGACTCCGTGTCGGGTGTCGCGGGCGGCTCCCAGCACACGCGCCGCACGGTGTCCGGGGTGATCAGGTTCTCCTGCGGCATGTTCAGCTTCTCGGCCAGCGCCGATACGGCGGTCCGCGCAGCGGAGAGCCGGGCCGCGGCGGCCGGGTCCTTGTCGGCCCAGGCCCGCGGCGGGGGAGGCCCGGTCACCGGCTGTCCGGGCTGCGGGAGCTCGTTGTCCGGCAGCTCCTTCGCCCGGTCGACCGCGGCCTGCCACTGCTCCAGCTGGCGCCGGCCCATGCGGTGCCCGAAGCCGTTCAGCGCGGCCAGGGCGTGCAGGTTGGCGGGCACGGCCAGCGCGGCCTCGACGATCGCCGCGTCCCCGAGCACCTTGCCCGGAGAGATGTCCCGGCGCTGCGCGACCCGGTCCCGGGTCTCCCACAGCTCCCGGACGACGGCCATCTGCCGTCGGCGGCGCACCTTGTGCATCCCCGACGTACGGCGCCAGGGGTCCTTGCGCGGCGGCGCGGGCTCGGCCTGCGCGATGGCGTCGAACTCCTGCCGGGCCCAGTCCAGCTTGCCCTGCCGGTCGAGTTCCTTCTCCAGTGCGTCGCGCAGGTCGACGAGGAGCTCCACGTCGAGCGCGGCGTAGCGCAGCCAGGGCTCGGGCAGCGGGCGCGTCGACCAGTCGACGGCGGAGTGGCCCTTCTCCAGGACGAAGCCGAGGACGCTCTCGACCATCGCGCCGAGACCCACCCGGGGGAACCCGGCCAGGCGTCCGGCCAGCTCGGTGTCGAAGAGGCTGGTGGGGATCATGCCTATCTCGCGGAGACAGGGCAGGTCCTGGGTGGCGGCGTGCAGCACCCACTCGGCCCCGGAGATCGCCGCACCGAGACCGGACAGGTCGGGACAGGCGACGGGGTCGATCAGCGCGCTGCCGGCGCCCTCGCGGCGCAACTGCACCAGATAGGCGCGCTGGCCGTATCGGTACCCGGACGCGCGTTCGGCGTCGACGGCCACCGGGCCGGTCCCCGCGGCGAAGGCGGCGATCACCCCGGCGAGCGCGGTGTCGTCGGCGATCACGGGCGGAATGCCTTCTCGGGGCTCAAGCAAAGGGGTCGGCGCCGTTTCGACGTCGTCCGGAGGGCCGCCTCCGGTGGTTCGCAGTGAGCTGTCTGCTGCGGTCTCTTGGGCGTCGGTCACCTGTCAAGAGTATCTGTGTATGGACAACGCCCGTCGACGGAACGTTCCGTCGACGGGCGTTGGATGGTCGTAAACCAGACAGGTCCGTGCAGGACCGGGTTCACGCGCAGGGGAAGGGGGCCGGGCTGGGGGAGGTCGGGGTGGTGCGGGGGAGAGGTGGTGGGAGGCGGGGGGGAGGGGTCAGTGGATGATTCCGGTCCGCAGGGCCACCGCGACCATTCCGGCGCGGTCACCCGTGCCCAGCTTGCGGGCGATGCGGGCGAGGTGGCTCTTGACGGTGAGTGCGGACAGGCCCATGGAGACGCCGATGGCCTTGTTCGACTGGCCCTCCGCGACCAGTCGAAGGACCTCGACCTCTCGTCCGGACAGTTCGCGGTAGCCGCCCGGGTGGCTCGGGGCACCCGGGGGGCGGCGGTGCATGCGGGCGGCGGCGGAGCCGATGGGAGCGGCGCCGGGCCGTGTGGGGAGCCCGACGTTCGTACGGGTGCCGGTGACGACGTAGCCCTTGACGCCGCCCGCGAGGGCGTTGCGTACAGCGCCGATGTCGTCGGCGGCGGAGAGGGCGAGGCCGTTGGGCCATCCGGCGGCCCGGGTCTCGGAGAGGAGGGTGAGGCCGGAACCGTCCGGCAGATGGACGTCGGCGACGCAGATGTCACGCGGGTTGCCGATTCGGGGACGGGCCTCCGCGACGGACGACGCCTCGATGACGTCGCGCACTCCGAGCGCCCACAGATGGCGGGTGACGGTGGAGCGGACCCGGGGGTCGGCCACGACCACCATGGCGGTCGGCTTGTTCGGGCGGTAGGCGACCAGGCTTGCGGGCTGCTCGAGGAGAACGGACACCAGGCCTCCTGGGGGGCGGGACGGGACCGGCTCTGGGGGTGGAGCCAGGACGAACCGTGCTTTCAAGGTCACAGACGTCTTCGGCATCAAACCCATTGACCTTTAGAGAATGATCACGATCTGGTGAGTAACAATCCGTGCAATTCGGACACGCGATCGATCATCCGAAGATCGAACCGAGTCGTTCCACGTCGATACGCGGCCGAAAGTGGTCGTATCGACATTCGGCCGGTAAGGAAACGGAAAGGGCGCGCGCGTCGGCGCGCGCCCTTGTGAGGGTCAGCGGGACTGTGGTCCCCGGCGCTGCGGCAAGGTGACCACCGAGGCGTCACCCGGAGTCACCGGCGGCAGTCCGGCGATCTGGCACAGCAGGTCGCACCAGCCCGCGAGGTGCGCGGCCGTGTCGGGGACGCCGCCGAGTCCCTCACGGGGTGTCCACGACGCGCGGATCTCGATCTGCGAGGCGGCCGGGCGCTCCGCGAGCCCGCCGAAATAGTGCGAGCTCGCGCGCGTGACGGTGCCGCTCGCCTCGCCGTACGAGAGACCGCGGGCCTGGAGCGCGCCGGTCAGCCATGACCAGCAGACCTCGGGCAGCAACGGGTCGGCGGCCATCTCCGGCTCCAGCTCAGCGCGGACCAGGGTCACCAGACGGAAGGAGCCCTGCCACGCGTCGTGCCCGGCCGGGTCGTGCAGCAGCACGAGGCGGCCGTCGGCCAGGTCCTCGTCGTCGGCGACGACCGCGGCCTCCAGCGCGTACGAGTACGGGGCCAGCCGCTGAGGTGGTCGCGTCGGGTCGATCTCGATGTCGGGCCGCAGCCGGGCGGCCCTCAGTGCCTCGACGGCCGCCCGGAAGGGCCCCGGGGCCGTCTCCGCCGCATTCCTGTCCTCCTCCTTCTTCTCCTTCGCGTCGTCCATTCCGCCAGCGCCGTCCGACAGTCGTCCCTGAGCCGCAGCCATGCGGGGAAGATTAAGGGGAACGGAGCCCGCGCGCAGGGAGAGACACCCGTGCGTGGGACCCCTGTCCGGATCGTGCCGCGCGATCACCGCTCGTGGAGAGGGCCGTGCGGAGGGCCGGAGCCGGGGCGGCGGGCGGACCGGAGCCCGGGACGGGGGCGCCCGCGCGCCGTGGGAGACTTTCCGTCGTGAGCGCCAACCACAGCCCCGCCGGGCAGCAGCCGACAGCCATGTACGAGTCCGCCTTCCTCAAGGCGTGCAGGCGCGAGCCCGTGCCGCACACGCCCGTGTGGTTCATGCGGCAGGCCGGTCGCTCACTGCCCGAGTTCCTCAAGGTGCGCGAGGGCATCCCCATGCTGGAGTCCTGCATGCGGCCCGAGCTGGTCGCCGAGATCACCCTGCAGCCGGTCCGCCGGCACAACGTGGACGCCGCGATCTACTACAGCGACATCGTCGTCCCGCTGAAGGCCATCGGCGTCGACCTGGACATCAAGCCGGGCGTCGGCCCGGTCGTCCAGAACCCGATCCGCACCCGTGCCGACCTGGCCCAGCTGCGTGATCTGACCCCCGAGGACGTCTGGTACGTCACCGAGGCGATCGGGCTCCTGACGGCCGAACTCGGTGACACCCCCCTCATCGGCTTCGCGGGCGCGCCTTTCACCCTCGCGAGTTACCTCGTGGAGGGCGGTCCGTCCAAGAACCACGAGCACACCAAGGCGCTCATGTACGGCGACCCGCAACTGTGGGCCGACCTGCTCGACCGTCTCGCCGAGATCACCTCCACCTTCCTGAAGGTGCAGATCGAGGCGGGCGCGAGCGCCGTCCAGCTCTTCGACTCCTGGGTCGGCGCCCTGGCCCCCGCGGACTACCGCCGTTCGGTGATGCCCGCGTCCACCAAGGTCTTCGACGCCGTCGCCCCGTACGGAGTGCCGCGCATCCACTTCGGGGTCGGCACCGGTGAACTGCTCGGTCTCATGGGCGAGGCCGGCGCGGACGTGGTCGGCGTCGACTGGCGCGTCCCGCTCGACGAGGCGGCCCGCCGTGTAGGCCCCGGCAAGGCACTCCAGGGCAACCTCGACCCGGCGGTCCTGTTCTCCACCCCCGAGGCCGTCGAGGCGAAGACCCGCGAGGTGCTCGACGCCGCCGCCGGTCTGGAGGGTCACGTCTTCAACCTCGGCCACGGCGTCCTGCCGAGCATGAACCCGGACGCGCTGACCCGCCTGGTGGAGTACGTCCACACGCAGACGGCCCGCTAGGCACCCTGCGCGCAGTACCGGGCGCACTCGCGTCCGTGGATCGTCCCGCGGACGCGGGGCCGCCCGGCCGTCACCAGCCGTGCCGTGCCTGTCTGCCCCACAGCAGGCGGCGCGGCTCCGGCGGTGGCGGGGTGCCGGGGCGCAGCGGCCAGGCCAGGAGCATGCCGGCGAGGAAGCCGACGACATGCGACGCGTAGGCCACGGTGCCCGCGGCGGGCACGGCCGCGCCGGACGAGTACGCCGCCTGGAGCACGAACCAGAAGCCCAGCACGAGCCACGCGGGCAGCCGGAGCGGCAGGAACACCAGGAACGGCACCAGGACCCAGACCCTGGCCCTCGGGTACAGCACCAGATAGGCGCCCAGGACCCCGGCGATCGCCCCCGAGGCGCCGATCAGCGGGTCGCCCGAGTCCTCGTTCACGAGCGCGAACCCGTACGCCGCCGCGTAGCCGCAGGCCACGTAGAACAGCGTGAAGCGCACGTGTCCGAGCCGGTCCTCGATGTTGTTGCCGAAGATCAGCAGGAAGAGCATGTTGCCCAGCAGATGCAGCCAGCTCCCGTGCAGGAACATCGCCGTGAGCACCGACAGCGGCGGCGACTTGGCGTAGTCCGGCGGGCCCACCGCGCAGCCCGACCCGTACGGCCCGCCGCCGATCCCGCCGGTCGGCACCAGCCGGGGCATCCGATGATGGATCAGTTCCTGCGGGACCGCGGCGTAGTGCTCCATGAACGCGTGCAGATGACAGAGCTGCGACAGGGCGCTGTCGCCCGCCACCGATCCGGCGAGACCGGGGGTGTAGAGGAACACGAGCACATTGGCGGCGATCAGCGCGTACGTCACATAGGGCGTGCGCCGCACCGGGTTCACGTCATGGACGGGAATGACCACGAGGAAGTACTGCCCCCGATGCGTGGGGTGCATCCACGCTCCGCCGGGCCCGGCGAGGGGCCCGGACCGCCCGGCGGCCGGTGCGGTCTCCCACTGAACACTTGTGCCCCCGCAGCCGTATGTCTGCTCAACCGCCCGCGTCACGACGCGGGTTCGACGTGACGACGTGAAGACGTGAGGACACAGGCCATGAGCGACCGAGTTACTCCTCCGATGCATGCCCTGCCCGACGGCGAGGCGGAAATCGCCCTGGTGCTGCACCTCCCCTGGGAGGACGTCGCCGCGCTCGGCCAGGAGGCCGGACGGCTCGCGGCCCGGATGCAGCGACCGGTGACCCTGGACGAGGCGGTCAGCCACCGTCTGCGGTCCGCGCGGTCCGCGGCGCACGCGAAGCCGGCCCAGAGCCCGCCCGCGGTCACGGCGGCCGGCTCGGTCTCCTCGCTGCCGCCCCGGCCGCCGGCGGAGCAGGCCCGGCAGGCGATCGACCGCATCAACGGGACAGCCGGGCACGAGTCCGCGTAACCGGCCGACGGCCCGCCCCGCGGACCGCCGGCCGCGCACCGCACCCGCCCGTCCGGGGCGCGGCGGCGCGCCGCCGCGCCGTCCCGAAGGGCGCGGGCCGCCCCCGGCCCGTCACCGGGCGCCCTGCCGTACCTTCGCCACCGCTTTGCGGGCCGCCACCAGGACCGGGTCCCAGACCGGGGAGAAGGGGGGCGCGTAGCCGAGGTCCAGTGCCGTCATCTGTTCCACCGTCATGCCGGCGGTCAGCGCCACCGCCGCGACGTCCACCCGCTTCGCCGCGCCCTCCCGGCCGACGATCTGCACGCCGAGCAGCCGCCCCGTGCGCCGCTCCGCGAGCATCTTCACCGTCATGAGGGCGGCGTCCGGGTAGTAACCCGCGCGGCTCGTCGACTCGATGGTGACGGTCTCGAACCGCAGCCCCACCCGGTGCGCGTCCTTCTCGCGCAGCCCGGTGCGGGCGATCTCCAGATCGCAGACCTTGCTCACGGCCGTGCCGACGACACCGGGGAACGTGGCGTATCCGCCGCCCACGTTGGAGCCGATCACCTGCCCGTGCTTGTTCGCGTGGGTGCCCAGCGCGATGTGCCGCTCCCGTCCCGAGACCAGGTCGAGCACCTCGACGCAGTCGCCGCCCGCCCAGATGTCGTCGTGCCCGCGCACCCGCATCGCCAGATCGGTGAGCAGCCCGCCGTGTTCACCGACCGGCAGCCCCGCCGCGCGCGCGAGAGCCGTCTCGGGGCGTACGCCGATGCCGAGCACCACCACGTCCGCGGGGTACGTGGCCGCGTCCGTGACGACCGCGCGGACCCGTCCGTCCTCCCCGGTGAGGAACTCGGTGACCTCGGCGCCGCCGACCATGGTGATCCCGAGGCCCTCCATGGCGGTGCGCACCAGACGGCCCATGTCCGGGTCGAGCGTGGACATCGGTTCCTCGCCCCGGTTGACGACGGTCACCTCGTACCCGCGGTTGATGAGCGCCTCGGCCATCTCCACGCCGATGTAGCCCGCGCCCACGACCACGGCACGGCGGCCCTCGGTCGACGCCAGCGTGTCGAGCAGGGCCTGCCCGTCGTCCAGGGTCTGCACGCCGTGCACGCCCGGCGCGTCGGCGCCCGGCAGGTCGGGCCGGACCGGACGCGCGCCGGTCGCGATCACGAGCCGGTCGTACGACGTCCACGTCTCGGCCCCGGTACCCAGGTCCCTGGAGCGCACCCGGGTACCCGCGACGTCGATCCGGGTGACCTCCGTACGCATCCGCAGGTCGATGGCGCGCTCACGGTGCTCCTCGGGCGTCCGCGCGATCAGCCGGTCGCGTTCGGGGACGTCGCCGCCCACCCAGTACGGGATGCCGCACGCCGAGTACGACGTGAAGTGGCCCCGCTCGAACGCCACGATCTCCAGCTCGTCCGGGCCCCGCAGCCGCCGGGCCTGTGACGCGGCGGACATGCCCGCCGCGTCACCGCCGATCACGACCAGTCGTTCCCGGCCCCCGCCGCTCGCGTCGCCTCTGCCGCTCGTACCGCTCGTATCCCTCGTACCGCTCAGGCTCATACGAACACGCTACGGGGGCACGGCACTTCAGTGCTCCTCGCCGCCTTCCGGCGACGGCCGCGAGGCCGGAACCGGTGATGGCGCCGGAGCGGCGGCGGGACCGCCGGACGGGCCCGGAGCCACGGTCGGATACGGGCCCGGAGCAACGGCGGGTGACGGGCGGCGGGGCAGCCGGGGACGTACGAGACGCAGCCACACCAGGGCGATCAGGGCCACTGCCGCAGCGAAGGGGAGCACCGCCCCGATCGCCAGGGCCAGCCAGCGCACCACGGTGACCAGCACGGTCCAGCCGCCGGAGAGCGCGTCCAGGAAGCCCGGGTCCTCGTGCTTCTTCTCCGCCTTCTTCACCGGGGTCTCGGACAGCGAGAGCGTGATCGTGGCCAGGCTCGTACGGTCCTTCAGCGACGCCTGCCGGGAGAGCAGCGCCTCCAGATCGGCCTCCCGGCTGCTCAACTCCCCTTCCAGGGTGACCACATCGCTGAGTTTGGTCGCCTTGTCCATCAGTTCGCGGACCCGGGCCACGCTCGCGCGCTGAGACTTCACGCGGCTCTCCACGTCCACGACCTGATCGGTGACGTCCTGCGCCTTGGCCTGCCGGTCGACGACCTTGCCGGTGCCCTCCAGATCGGCGAGCACCTGGTCGTACCGTTCGGTGGGCACCCGCAGGACGACGTGGGTGCGCTCGTGGCCCGCGCCGTCGCGCGTGGTGGTCTCGTCGCCGATGTAGCCGCCGGCGGTCTCGGCCGTGGCGCGGGCGTCGTCGAGGGCCTTGGGCACGTCCTTGACCACGACGGTCAGGGAGGCGGTGCGGATGATGGTGTTCGCGGTCACCTGGGTCGGGGCCGCCCTGCGGCCGCCCGAACCGTCGCTCCCCGCGGCACCCGGGACCGCCTTCCCCGCGCCGGCCTCGTTCGCACCGCGTGCGACAGGGGCGTCCGCCTTGCTGTCGGCGGCGCTACCCGTGCCGCTGGCGCCGCATCCGGTCAGCGCGAGCGCGGTGACGAGACACATCCCCGCCAGGACCCGGGCAGGCAGGGCGGAGCGGGAGGACCGTGCCGCCGATGCTGCTGATGCCGCCGATGTGTGGGATGCGTGGGAGGTGAAAGAGGCGGACGAGAGGGGTGAAACGGTTGAAACGGGTCGGAGTGGATGTCCGGGACTGCGTGTGCGCATGCGGGCCTACCCCCAGGTGGTGACGACTGACGGTCCTTCGACGCCGGACGGATACCGGACGTTGGCGGGATCCGGCCTCGATGCGGTCACGGTCCGGACTCGCGCGGGACACCGGGCTCCTTGCCGGAGGTGCCGGAGGCGTTTGAGAAGGTGGAGCCATGCGCGAAGAGGACACTCGTACGGGTTCGGGACACGTCGTGGTCGTCGGCGGAGGGATCGCGGGGCTGGCCGCCGCCCACCGCCTGCTGGGGCGGGGCGCACGCGTCACCGTCCTGGAGGCCTCGGACCGGGTCGGCGGCAAGCTGCTGACCGGCGAGATCGCGGGCACCCGCGTGGACCTCGGTGCCGAGTCGATGCTGGCGCGCCGCCCCGAGGCCGTGGACCTCGCCCGCGAGGCCGGGCTCGGCGACCGCCTTCAGCCGCCCGCCACCGCGACGGCCTCCCTGTGGACCCGCGGGGTCCTGCGCCCCATGCCCAAGGGCCATGTCATGGGCGTCCCCGGCAGCGCGTCCGCCGTCGCCGGCGTCCTCTCCGAAGAGGGACTGCTCCGCATCGAGCGCGACGCCGACCTGCCCCGCACGGAGGTGGGCGAGGACATCGCCGTGGGCGAGTACGTGGCGGCCCGCCTCGGCCGCGAGGTCGTCGACCGCCTCGTCGAACCCCTCCTCGGCGGCGTGTACGCGGGCGACGCCTACCGCATCTCGCTCCGCCTCGCCGTCCCCCAGCTCTACGCCGCCACCCGCGTGCACACCTCCCTCACCGAGGCCGTCCGCGAGATCCAGGCCAAGGCCGCCGCCGCCGGGCAGACCGGCCCGGTGTTCATGGGCATCGACGGCGGAGTGGGCCGACTGCCGCTCGCCGTCGCCGAGTCGGTGACGGCACGCGGGGGCGAGATCCTCACCGGGACTCCGGTGACCGGGCTGCGCCGGACCGCGGCTGCCGGGCCCGGTACCGGTGCGGGGACCCGTGAGGCCTGGCGCGTCGTCGCCGGAGACCGGGTCCTGCACGCCGACGCGGTCGTCCTCGCGCTGCCCGCCCCGGCCGCCGCCGCACTGCTGCGGGCCGAGGCCCCGGCCGCGGCGGCCGAGCTGGCCGCCGTGGAGTACGCGTCGATGGCCCTGGTGACCCTCGCCTACCGCGCCGACGGCGTCACCCTCCCCGAGGGCAGCGGATTCCTGGTCCCGCCGGTCGACGGGCACACCATCAAGGCGTCCACCTTCGCCTCCCGCAAGTGGGGCTGGATCGCCGAGCAGGACCCCGGTCTGCTGGTGCTGCGCACCTCCGTCGGGCGGTACGGCGAGACGGAGGTGCTCGGCCGCTCCGACGCCGACCTCGTCGGGTTGTCCCGGCGCGACCTGCGGGAGGCCACCGGGCTCGACGCCGAGCCGGTCGAGACCCGGGTGACCCGCTGGGACGACGGGCTGCCCCAGTACCCCGTCGGCCACCACGCGCGCGTGGCCCGCGTCCGCGAGCACGTCGGCAGGCTGCCCGGCCTCGCGGTCTGCGGCGCGGCCTACGACGGGGTGGGCATCCCCGCCTGCATCGCCTCCGCGTACGCCGCGGTGGACGGGCTCGGCGGTGAGTCCGGCGCCCTGGACGCGCTGCGGGCCGACCCGGTGCAGAGCCTGCACGGCGGCGCGGGAGAATAGCCCCATGAGTGACGACGCCCCCACCACCGAGTCCGGCAGGGTCCCGAACAAGGGCAAGCTGGCCAAGGACCTCAACGAGACCATCCGCTACACCCTGTGGTCCGTCTTCCGGCTGAAGGACGTACTGCCCGAGGACCGCACGGGTTACGCCGACGAGGTCCAGGAGCTGTTCGACCAACTCGCCGCGAAGGACGTCACCGTCCGCGGCACCTACGACGTGTCGGGGCTGCGCGCCGACGCCGACGTCATGATCTGGTGGCACGCGGAGACCAGCGACCAGCTCCAGGAGGCGTACAACCTGTTCCGGCGCACCCGGCTGGGCCGCGCCCTGGACCCGGTCTGGTCGAACATGGCGCTGCACCGGCCCGCCGAGTTCAACCGCTCGCACATCCCGGCGTTCCTCGCCGACGAGACGCCCCGCGACTACGTCAGCGTCTACCCCTTCGTGCGCTCGTACGACTGGTACCTGCTGGCCGACGAGGACCGCCGCCGGATGCTCGCCGACCACGGCAAGATGGCCCGCGGGTACCCCGACGTGCGCGCCAACACGGTCGCCTCGTTCTCGCTCGGCGACTACGAGTGGATCCTCGCCTTCGAGGCCGACGAGCTGTACCGCATCGTCGACCTGATGCGGCACCTGCGCGCCTCCGAGGCCCGGATGCACGTGCGCGAAGAGGTCCCCTTCTACACCGGCCGCCGCAAGGACGTCGCCGAACTGGTCGCGGGTCTCGCCTGACCGTCCCCGCAGGAAGAGGCGGGCGCCCCTCCCGGGGACGCCCGCCTTCAGGTTCTCCGGTGCTCCGTCAGGACGCCTGCCGGACGGTCCTCGCCGCTCCCGGGCGCGCGGAGCTCTTCGACGTCCCCGCGCCCCCGGCGGACCTGGTGGACCGGGCGGACGTGGCGGACTTGGCCGTCTTCGGGCCCTTCGCTCCCCGGTGGCCCCGCGCACGGTCGTCCGAGGCCTGCGCCGTCGGCTCCCGGTGCGGTGCGCACGCCGCGCTCCGGTCGGGGAGCCGGCCCTCCAGCAGGTAGGCGTCCAGATAGCCGTTGACGCACTTGTTGGGGCCGCCCGCGATCCCATGCGTACCGGCGCCGTTCTCGGTCACCAGCACCGAGCCCCACAGCCGGCGCTGCAGCTCCTTGGCACCCTCGTACGGCGTCGCCGCGTCCCGTTCGGCGGCCAGGATCAGCGTCGGGGGCAGCTCGCCGGGCAGCGTCCGCACGTCGAGCGGCTTCTGCCGCGGCGCGGACCAGTACGCGCACGGCAGGTTCATCCAGACGTTGTCCCAGGTCTCGAACGGCGCGACCCGCGCGAGACGGGTGTTGTCGCGGTCCCAGGTGCGCCAGTCGGTCGGCCAGGAGGCGTCGTTGCACTCCACAGCCGTGTAGACCGCGTTGCCGTTCTCCTGTTCGGCCGCCGCCTCCGGATGCGGTCCCGCCACCTGGATCAGCGGCTTGGGGTCACCCTTCAGATAGGCGGACAGCGCCAGCGCGCGCTGCGGCCAGTAGTCGTCGTAGTAGCCGGCCTGCAGGAACGCGCCCTGCAACTGGGCGGGCCCCACTTTGCCGCCCGCGGGCGAGACGGCGAGCCGCGCCCGCGCCTTCTCGTACGAGCGCCGTACCTCCTCGGGCGTGCGGCCGAGCTCGTACACCTTGTCGTGCCGGGCGATCCACGCGCGGAAGTCCGCCCAGCGGACCTCGAACGCGGCCGACTGGTCCAGGTTGTTCTGGTACCAGACCTTCTCGGGCGCGGGGTTCACCGCCGAGTCGAAGACCATCCGGCGTACGTGCGAGGGGAACAGCGTCGCGTACAGGGAGCCGAAGTACGTCCCGTACGAGGCGCCCATGAAGGTCAGCTTCCGCTCACCGAGCGCGGCGCGCAGCACGTCCAGGTCGCGGGCGTTGTTGAGCGAGGTGTAGTGGCGCAGGGCGGGACCCGAACGCCGGGCGCAGCCGCGGGCGTACGCCTTCGCCTCCGCGATCCGCGCCTTCTTGTACGCCTCCGAGGGGACCGCCGGTGACTGCGTCGGTGCCTTCGGCGGGCGCCTCGGGTCCCGGCAGGACAGCGGCGCGGAGCGGTCGACCCCGCGCGGGGCGTAGCCGACGAGGTCGTACGCGGCCCCGATCCGCTTCCATGGGGGGAGGAAGCCGATCAACGGGAAGTACATGCCGGAGGCACCGGGGCCGCCGGGGTTGTAGACGAGTGCACCCTGGCGCGGCACCTTGTGCTTCGCGTTGCGCGGGTCCTTGCCGGTGGCCCTGACCCGGCTGACGGTCAGTCTGATCCGCTTGCCGTCCGGGAGGGCGTAGTCGAGGGGCACGGTGACCGTGCCGCACTGGAGGTTCGACGGCAGGTGCTCGACCTTCGCGCAGGTGCCGAAGCGGATGCCCGCGGCCGCGGCGCGCTGGGCGGCGACGGCGGTGCCGCGCGCCTCGGCGGAACCGCCCTGGCCCGGCCACGCCGGTGCGCCGCCCGCCGGGACGGCCACGAGGCCGGTCAGCAGCAACGACCCTGCGGTTCCGTGGAGGACGGCAGCTCTCATCGCGAATCCCTTCAGCGCACGGCAGCGACAAAAAGGATGGTTCGTGCGGTAGTTGGCGAAGTAAAGCACCGGCCGCCGGTGTCGCCGTCAATGACCCCGATGCGCCCCCCACGGGCGCCCTTCAGCCCCCTGGAGCCCGACCGCCGTTTCCCGCCGGGCCCGCGCGAGTTGCCGGACCGGCCCTAGAGGGTGCCCTGCCGCCAGGCGCCGTGGCCGGTGTCGCGGTCCCGGTGCGTCAGGGCGGCCCGCATCTCGGGCTCGCCGATCGCGCGGATGCCGCGTACGGCGACGGACGTGAGGTACGTACGGTCGTCACCCGACACGTCGGAGTGCCGGGCCAGGGTGCCGAGCAGCCGCTGCCCGGCCGGTGACGCCCAGCGGGTGTAGGGGTGCACCTCGATCCGGGCGATGGCGAGACAACTCACCGTCAGAATCAGCGGCAGCAGGAACCACACGGCCACCGGGACCTCGCTCCCGGGGGACTGGCCCGGCAGCAGCAGGGCCGCGGCGGCCAGCGCGAGGACGGCGGCAGCGGCGGCCTGGACCTGGCGGACGGCACCCGCGACGGTGGTGCGGGCTCCGTCCGGGACGGCGAGGCCCGCCGCCACCAGGTGGTCCGCGAGACGGCGCATCGAGTCGCCGTCGGCCGTGCTCACCCGTACCGGCGCTATCCGGGACTGGCCCTCGGGGCCGATGGCGCCGATGACCGAGCGTTCCATGTCGTCGCGCCCGCGCGGATCCACCACCGTCGCCCAGCCGGTGTGTGCGAGCAGCAGCCGATGCTGACGGGCCATCGACACCAGGGTCAGATCGGCGACCCGGGCCGGGCCGCCGGACAGGAACGCCGCCTCGTACAGCGTGAGGTCGTGCCCGCGCGCCAGGTCCGCGTCGAGTGTCGCGGCATGGACGGCGGCGAGGCACAGCCGGGTGCAGGAGACACCGGCCGCTGCCCAGGCGATGAGCAGGAGAAGGACCCAGAACATGGCGTTTTTCTATGCCAAGGGCGCGGCGGGCGCCATGCTTTATTCACTATGTGGGACGGAGCGTTGCCGGTATGTGACGTTCCGTTGGCCGGGCGTCACGGGGCGGAGCGGTACGGCGTGCAGCGGCACTGTCCGGGGCTGTTCGGCACTGCCCGGCCGAAGGCGCGCCGACACGCGTCGTCAGAGAGTCGCCGTCGGTCGGGGCGTGAGGCGGGCGGCGGGAGCGAGCGGCCCGGGGCGGGGTCACCGGGACCGCCGGCGACGGGGACCCGGGCTGGGCCGGACCTCGTCGCACCGCGCAGGGCGGGGGAGTTGGTGAGCGGCGGCGGGCGCGCGGTCGCCGCGCCCTCGGCGCCGCACGCCCACGCGGCCGCGCCTGCGGGTCGGCGTGCGACCGCGGTCATCGCGCGGTGTCCGCCCGGCCGGTGGGTTCAACGGCCCAGCAGTGCCCTGCGGGTGGCGCGGGCCAGCCGGGCCACGGGACGCCCCGAGAGCGGGACCGGCCCTGATCGCTCCAGCCACCAGGCGCGCAGCCGCCGGGTCCGCGCGCCTTCCGGGAGCCCCGCGAGCAGAAGGTGTTCGGCGAAGTCCAGGGCGTCGCGCCGGTACCCGCCGGTCATCGGACGCCTCTGCGCGTACGCGAGGAACGCCGGCCGGTAGCCGTCCGCCAGGATCTCCGGCAGCTCCGGAGCGACCTTGGCCACGACGTCCGCCCGCTTGGCGGCGAGGGCGCGCGCCTGCACCCCGATCCGGACACGGTCGAAGCCCTCGGGTACGGGGGTTCCCGCGACGAGCGCGGACAAGAGGGCGGCCTGCGCCAGCCCCAGCCGCAGCCGGACGGCACCGGTGTCGTCCGCCTCGATGGCGGGGTGGCCCGTCTCCACGGCAGCGCCGTCGGCCTGTACGGAGGTGTCACCTGGTTGTACGGCGGTGCCGTCGGCCTGCGTGGAAGTACCGTCCGCCTGTACGGAGGAACCGCCCGCCTGTGCCGATGTGCCGTCCGTCTGTCCGGCGGTGCCGTCGGCCTGTGCGGATGTGCCGTCCGTCTGTCCGGCGGTGCCGTCCGGCTCTGCGGAGGAATCGCCCGCCTGTGCGGCCGTGTCGCTTGCCTGCGCGGTGCCGTCGGCCTGCGCGGGTGTGCCGTCCGCCTGTACAGCGGTGCCGCCCGCCTGTACGGAGGAACCGCCCGCCTGTGCCGATGTGCCGTCCGTCTGTCCGGCGGTGCCGTCCGCCGTACACGGGGAAGGGGCTTCCGCGTGCCGGGCGGTGCCGTCGGCCTGTGCGGCGGCGCTGTTGGGCCGCGCGGAGGTGCGGTCCGCCGGTGCGGCGGTGTCGCCGCTCCGCTCGGCTGTTCCGTGGGCGGGAGCCCCGGCCGGGGCTCCCGCCCACCGCACCGTCTCCCGGATCGCGGTCAGCTCCCGTTCCAGTTCGGCCGGTTCGGGGAAGTTCTCGTCCCGTTCGAGGAGGACGCCCGGCAGGGTCACCCGGGACGCGAGGTCGGCGAGGATGTCGAGCACGGGCCGGGGAACGGGATGGGCGTGGCTGTCGTGCCAGACGCCGTCCCGTTCGAAGCCGCCGGCGACGTGGACGTAGGCGATGGCCTCGACTGGCAGTTCGTCGAGCGCCTCGGCCGGGTCCTCACCGCGGTTGACCCGGTTCGTGTGGAGGTTGGCCACGTCGACGAGCAGCCGGACGCCGGTGCGGTCGACCAGGTCGTAGAGGAACTGTCCCTCGGTCATCTCCTCGCCGGGCCAGGAGACGATCGCGGCGATGTTCTCCACCGCGAGCGGAACGGGCAGCGCGGCCTGCGCCGCCCGGATGTTCGCGCACAGCACGTCCAGCGCGTCCCGGGTACGCGGAACCGGCAGCAGGTGCCCGGCCTCCAGCAGGGGTGACGCGGTGAGCGGGCCCCCCGCCCGGACGAACGCGATGTGTTCCGTGACGAGCGGAGACCCCAGCGCCTCGGCGCGTTCGGCGAGCGCCACGAGCCGCGACTCGTCGGGCCGGTCGGCACCGCCGAGGCCCAGGGAGACCCCGTGCGGCACCACGGTGACACCCCGCTCACGCAGCCGCAGCAGCGATTCGGGGACATGACCGGGGCACACGTTCTCCGCCACGGCCTCGACCCAGTCGATGCCGGGCATGCGCTCCACGGCGTCGGCGATCTCCGGCCGCCACCCGATTCCCGTACCCAGCCGCATCGGCTGCCGCATGTCCCCTCCTCCGTCACGGCCGCGACCGGGCCCGCTTGCGTGTCGCGCCCCCCGCGACGGCCCGTGTTCCGGCGTGACGGAGTCATGGCCCCGGGAGAGCGGGCCGAACCCACCGGGGCGGACGTTCAGAGCAACATTTGAGGTTCGCCGCCGGCAGCCGGAGCACGTTGTCCGGTTCCGGAGGGCTCCGGCCGGGCGGTGTCCGCCCCGCCGGGGCCGAGACCGAGGCGGACAGCGGCCCAGCGGATGTTCGGCGTCGCGGTCGCGGCCGGCGCTGTCGCTGTCGACCGGTCATTTCGCGCCACCTCTGCGAAGGAGACGGGCGGTCCGGTGGCGGGGTCCTTCGTTCGGGGACTGGTAACGCCAACTTCCGTTTCCCTAATATGTATTGTCGGTCGGGCCAGTCGGGTCGGCGCGACACGGATCTGGGGGAACGATGCAGCCTGGCGAGCAACTGTCCACGTCGATCGATGCCACGGTGCCCACGGCCGCGCGCATGTACGACCACTACCTGGGCGGCAAGGACAACTACGCCGCCGACCGGGCGGCCTGCGAAGAACTGGACAAGGTCGTCCCCAGCACGCGCGCGCTGGCGCTGAACAACCGGCGCTTCCTGCAGCGGGTGGTCAGGACGCTGACGGACGGATACGGAATCAGGCAGTTCCTCGACCACGGATCCGGTCTGCCCACCCAGAACAACGTGCACCAGGTCGCCCAGGCGATCGACGAGACCTCCCGGGTGGTCTACGTCGACGTCGACCCGATGGTGCTGGTGCACGGCCGGGCCCTGCTGGACCAGAACGACCGCACCGCCGTCATACACGCGGACCTGCGCGAGACCGAGGCCATCTTCGACCATCCCGACACCAAGAGGCTGATCGACCTCTCGCAGCCGGTGGCCGTGCTCTTCAACTCGGTGTTCCACTGCATCCCGGACAGCGACACCGACGGTCCCCTCGCCGTGATCAGCCGTGTCGCCGAACGGCTCGCGCCCGGCAGCTTCATGGTGATGTGCCAGCTTGTCAGCGAGGACCCCGAGGTCCGCAAGTTCGTCACCGACTTCATGGACACCGCGACGCAGGGCCATTGGGGCCGGGTGCGCCAGGAGAAGGACGTGGCGGAGTTCTTCGACGGAATGGACGTCCTCGAACCCGGACTGGTCGAGGTGTCCACCTGGCGCCCGGACACCGACGTCGTACCGCGCCAACTCACGCAGGAGTGGATCGAGTTCGGCGGAGTCGGCCGCATCCGGTAGAGCGGCTCGACGCCGCTCCGTCAGTGCGAGGCGCTGTAGCGCTGATCCACGGTCTCGCGCAGCAGCGCCAGGGACGCGCGCGGGCTGAGGGCCTCGTCGGCGAGCCGGTCGAGTACCACCCGGTACTCCTCCGTCTCGTCGCGGTCCTCCAGGAAGTTGGCGCTCCTGATGTGCTCCAGGTAGACGATGTCGGGCAGTTCGACGCCGCCGAAGCGCAGATACGTGACGGGGATGGCCGGTGCCGAGGCGTTCGTGACGTCCAACGGCACGATCTGCACGATCACATGGGGACGCTGAGCCATCTCGATGAGATGCTCCAGCTGGGCGCGCATCACCTCGCGGCTGCCCAGCACCCGAAGCAGTACGGACTCGTCGACGACGGCCCACAGTTGAGGGGCGTCCGTCCGGTCCAGCAACTCCCGTCGCCGCATCCGCAGTTCCACCCGGCGCTGCACCTCACCGGCCGGAGCCGTCGGCAGACCGCGTTCCACCACGGCCCGGGTGTAGTCGGGAGTCTGCAACAGCCCTGGAACGTACTGGATCTCGAAGGTACGGATGGTGGTGGCCGCCTCCTGGAGCCCGACCAGCCGGTCGAACCACTCGGGCATCAACCGCTTGTCGTAGCGCTGCCACCATCCCGGCTCTCCGGCCCGCTTCAGAAGTCTGAGCAGCACCGACGCCTCGTAGCCGTCGGTCCCGTACAGGTCGAGCAGCGCGCGGACGTCGCCCTCCGTGGGAGGCCGGCGGCCCTTGCCCGCCTCTATGCGCGACAGCTTCGCCCCGCTGAACCCCAGGGATCGCGCCGCCTGTTCCTGGGAGAGGCCCGCGTCCTCGCGGGCGCCGGCCAGCTGAACCCCGACCAGCATCTTCAGCAGAGTGGGGGCGGGCTCCTCCCGGCTCAGATACGGTTCGAGACGGGAGGTGCGGGGTGACTCGACGGACATCCTGACTCCCAGTCGACCGGCAGAAGACAGCCAAAATTATCGCACTGCGCCGGTCTTCGCCGCATGGAGAGACAGAAGTGGGCAACTATCCTTCCGTTTCAACGGAGTTCGGGAAGATCGAAGGCCGACTCAGAGCAGATGGTCGAACTCGCCGTCCTTCGCGCCGGCCAGGAACGCGGCCAGTTCCGCCGGGGTGTAGACGAGGGCCGGACCGTCGGGGTCACGGGAGTTGCGGACCGCGATGCCTCCGTCGCCCAGGGCGGCCACCTCGACACAGTTGCCCTCGGCGTTGCTGTGCCTGCTCTTGATCCAGCAGGCGCCCAGCGAGCTCGCCCGTACTCCGTTCGGCACTGATGGCACCACGCACTCTCCTTGCTGACGTTCCACGCGTGCGCGCCCGGCCCCCGGTCACAGGCCCGGGCCGGACCTCACGCGGCCCCTGTGTCTCTCTGTCTTCGTGCAATTTCTCGTGCAATTGCACGAACTGGCTGTCAGCGTGGATAATAGCCGTGGCGTCAACCTCGTTACCAGCGCCACGTGCTGACGTCGTTTCAGGGCTCCCTCGGGAGCGTGCCCGCCCGGGACGGACTGTCGGCCGCCCGAGCGCCTGACACTGTCCGACGCCTTCGGAGGGAGCGGAAATGGCAACACCACTCAGGAATCTGGAACACGTGTCGTGGGACGAGATCAAGGACTCCAAGGGGTCGGCGGAGGCCATCCCGTTCCTGCTCAACACCATCGCCTGGGGTGACGCGACAACGGCCAGGGCCGCACTGCAGGACCTGAGGGAACGAATCTGCCAGTACGGATTCGTGGTGGAGCAGGCGACGGCCGCGACCGTCCCCTTCCTCTGGGAACTCGCTGAACTCCCACAGGTCACCTGCCGGGTGCAGATAGTCCAGCTCCTGAAGGACATCGCGGACGCCCGCCAGTGGGAGCGGACGGCCGCCGCCTATCCCAAGCTCCTCAACCGCCGCGAGAACTGGGTGGGCTGGGAACGGGAAGCCCGCCAGGCCGTGCGCGCCCACCGCGGCAGCCTCCAGCACCTGCTGGCCGAGCCGGACACCGAACTCGTCCGGGTCACCACCGAACTCGCCTCGACACTGGCCGGCTGAGGCTCCCGGCGCAGGGGCCGGACTCAGCCCGCCGAGTCCGGCGCGCGTTCCGGCGGCAACGCCCCCACCCGGTCATGGCCCTCGACGGCGACGGTCAGTCCGGGCGCGATCTCCGTGAATCCCGCGTCACGGACCAACGGCAGCTCCGACGTGGTGAGTTCACTCCAGCGGGCCGGGTCCGCCGTACGCACGGAGAGGGCGAAGCCCGACTCGCGCCAGGCGGTCTGCTCCTTCTCCGACAGCTCCCACCAGGCCAGTTGGGCACCGTGACCCGTCTGCGCCATCGTCTTGCCGGCCGACATGTCGAGCTCCGGGTTCAGCCACAGTACGGGCGCCGCCGGATCGGCCGGTGCCGGCGGCTCCGGGTCGTCGAGGTCCGTACCGGACACCTGGAGCCGCGCCAGATCCTTCGGCCAGCCGTCCAGCGGCACCGGCGGGAAGACCCGTACCTCGGACGACGTCCCGGTCACCGTGATGCCCGGCAGCGCCTCGGCGCGCCGCCATTCCGCTCCGCGCGCCCGCCGCACCACCTTGCGGATCCGGGCGTCCTGCCAGTCCGTCATCGCCTGCGCCCACGGGCCGTCCCCGAGCGAACGCTCGTCGCTCAGGATGGTCAGCACGGCGCGCGCGGCGGTCTCCAGCGCGTCGGTGCGCGCGGGGGGAGCGGCCTTCTCGATGTGCACGACCAGCGGCAGCACGAACTGCCGTGCCTTGTCGCGCACAGTCGGCTCAGTACGGAACGGGCTGTCGTCGGTGGAATCGTCGGCGGGGACCGGGTCGCTGCTCACGTCCCCAGTCTGCCAGGCGCAAGATCCGTCCAGGGCGGACGGTTCCCACGGGCGCCGGCCCGGCGCCTCCGCCCGGACTTCCGGTCTCCGGTGTGCTGCGGCCGGGTCAGCCGGAACAAGCGGTGCGCTGCGCCTCGTGCCAGGCGCAGACGGGGCACAGCGTGATCCCCTTGTGCGACTCCGGGTATTCGGTCGGTTCACGGCACAGCACGCACTCCGCGTACGGCGGCCCGGCTTCCCCCGCCGCGCCGAGGGCGCGCGGTGACTCCCCGGCCGGCCCGTCCGCGTCGATCGCGCGGCTGTCGTCGCTCATGCCTTCAGCTTACGAGGGCCGGGCAGCCAGGGAGCACGGGAGCCAGGGAGCACGGGAGCGCGGAGCACCGGAAGCGGACTCAGTGCCGTGCGTCCGCGGCGCCGATCAGTTCGGACACCTTCACGAAGCGGAAGCCTCTGCGGCGCAGCTCCGGAACGACCGTGCGCAGCGCCCGCTCGGTCACCGGTGCCGCGCTGCGGGTGCAGTGCATGACGACGACGGACCCGGACCGCACCCCGTCGAGCACCTGTTGTGCCACGGCGTCCGCGTCCGTCGCGAACGCGTCCCCGCTCACCACGTCCCACTGCACGGCGGTGACCCCGGCCGCGCTCAGCGCCCGCAGCGACCGCTGGTCGTAACACCCGCCAGGGAAGCGGAAGTAGGGCATCGGGTCCCGCACCCCGGCCTTCCGGAAGGAGGCGTACGCCCGCTCCACGTCCGCGCGCATCCTGTCCTCGGGGATGGTCGGCAGCCCGTAGCAGTCGCCGGTGAAGGCGTAGTGGCTGTACGAGTGGTTGGCGATCTCGAACAGCGGGTCCTGCCCGATGTCCTTGGCCTCCCGCGGGTACTCGTCGGCCCATCGGCCCGTCATGAACAAGGTCGCGGGCACCTTGAACTTCCGCAGTGTCGCGATCAGCCGCGGATTGTCGAAACGCTCACCGGCCGCCGCCCTTGCCCCCTCGTCCGCGGTCATGTCCGCGTCGAACGTCAGCGCGACGGTCTTGTCCGGCGTGCGCGGCCCGTTCTTGAAGACGGGCGTCAGCCCGGCGGGACCGGGTGCGAGCGTGGGCGGCCGCGAGGGCGCGGCGGGGGCGGCCGCGGTGGCGGGCGCGTGGTGTCCCCGGCGCGCGGCATCCGGGATCGCCGGGGAGCCGCAGGCGGCGAGTCCGGCGCCGAGGGCTCCCAGGGCGCAGGTCGCGGCGATGCTCCGTACAGAGAGAATCATCGTGTGACGATATGCAGATAAGTGTGACTATTTGCCCAGGGTGGAGGTGTGCCGCTCGCATACGGCCCCGAAGTCACCCGGCTGGGGCTCCGTCCGGGGCCGTGATCCGCGAGGGCGGGCGGGGCGGGTGCGGGTGGCCCGGGGCCCGCACCGCCCCGCCATGCCTGCTCAGCCGGTCCGGTCGAGCAGATCGACGCTACGGGATTCGATCTGCTGTCCGACGAGGTGCAGGACCTCGGCGGCCGGTCCGGGGTCGAGACGGCGGCCGTCCCGCAGGCGCAGGGCGATCAGATCGGCGGCCGCCTCCCGGGGGCCGATCACCGCCTGGTACGGGACCAGCCGGGCGGCCCGCACCCGGGCACCCAGACTGCCCTGCTCCGGGGCGGCGAGTTCGGCCCGCAGCCCCTGGTCGCGGCAGCGGTGTACGAACTGGAGCGCCCGGTCGGTCTCGGCGTCGGAGACCGGCAGGACCACCAGCTGGGTGGGGGCGAGCCAGGCGGGAAAGGCGCCGCCGTGCACCTCGATGAGGTGGGCGACGGCCCGCTCCAGACTGCCGATCACGCTCCGGTGCACCATGACCGGCCGGTGTTTCCCGCCGTCGGCGCCGATGTAGTGCAGATCGAACCGCTCGGGCTGATGGAAGTCGACCTGAACGGTCGAGAGGGTGGCCTCGCGGCCAGCCGGGTCGCTGATCTGGACATCGATCTTCGGCCCGTAGAACGCGGCCTCGCCCTCCACGGCCTCGTACGCCACACCCGAGCCGTCGAGGACCTCGCGCAGCAGGGCGGCCGATCTGTGCCACAGCTCAGGATCGGCGACGTACTTCCCGCCGGGGCCCGGCAGCGACAGCCGGTACCGGGCCGCGCGGATGCCCATCGCGTCGTACGCCTCCCGGATCAACCCGAGTGCGGCGGAGGCCTCTTCGGCGACCTGGTCCGGGGCGCAGAAGATGTGCGCGTCGTTGAGCTGGATGGCGCGCACCCGGGTCAGGCCGCCCAGTACGCCGGACAGCTCGGAGCGGTACATGGCGCCCAACTCGGCCATTCGGAAGGGGAGTTCGCGGTAGCTGTGTGGGCGGGACCGGTAGATGAGCGCGTGATGGGGGCACAGGCTCGGCCGCAACAGCACCTGCTCCGAGCCGAGTTCCATCGGGGGGAACATGTCGTCGCCGTAGTGCGACCAGTGCCCCGAGATCTCGTAGAGCTCCTTCTTGCCCAGCACCGGTGAGTACACGTGCCGATAGCCCGCCCGGCGCTCGGCGTCGCGGACGTACTCCTCCAGGGCGTACCGCACGGCGGCGCCGTCCGGCAGCCAGTAGGGCAGTCCGGCCCCCATCAGGGGGTCGGTGTCGAACAGGTCGAGTTCGCGGCCGAGTCGGCGGTGGTCGTTCATGGTGGTCTCCTCGCTTGCGGAGGGCGAGCGACCACACGGCGAAGCCCCGGGGCACTCGCCCCGGGGCTTCGACTCACATCAGCGGTCAGCGCGCCGGGACACTCTCCGGCGTCGTCGTGTTCACTACGGCACGCTTCACGGCCCTCACGCTAGCAGCGGTACTTGCGGCGCACGGAACTTATCCCGCGGGCGCCTCCGGCCCGGTGCGCTCCTCCGGTTCCCCGGACGAGTCCTGAGGCGTCCCGGAATCCTCCGAGGCCAAGGGATCGTCGGGTTCCCCGGGCTCCCTCGGCGGTCCGGGCCTGCTCAGGATTCCGAACCCGTCCGTGTCCGCGAACGCCTCCGGAAGGCCGAGCGCCTCCGGCACTCCGTTGACCCGGTCCGGCGCGGCGGGAGCCTCCGCCGCCGGCTCCGTTGTCCCGGGCGCGGCCTCGGGCTGCTGTTCCCTCGGCGGCGGCTGCGGCGCCGCCACCGGTTGGGCGGGTGGGGCGGGCTGGGCTCGTTCCAGGAAGCGCAGCAGTTCCACGGGGAAGGGCAGGACGAGGGTGGAGTTCTTCTCGGCCGCGACGGCCACCACTGTCTGCAGCAGTCGCAGTTGGAGTGCCGCGGGCTGTTCGGACATCACCTCGGCGGCCTGTGCCAGCTTCTTGGACGCCTGAAGTTCGGCGTCCGCGTTGATGATCCGGGCCCTGCGCTCACGGTCGGCCTCGGCCTGGCGGGCCATGGACCGTTTCATCGTCTCCGGCAGCGACACGTCCTTGATCTCGACGCGGTCGATCTGCACGCCCCAGCCGATCGCCGGGCTGTCGATCATCAACTCCATGCCCTGGTTGAGCATTTCGCGGTTGGACAGCAGGTCGTCCAGGTCGCTCTTGCCGATGATCGAGCGGAGCGAGGTCTGCGCCATCTGGGAGACCGCGAAGCGGTAGTCCTCGACCTGGATGACCGCGTTCGCCGCGTCCACCACCTTGAAGTAGACGACCGCGTCCACCCGGACCGTGACGTTGTCCCGGGTGATGCCCTCCTGGGCCGGCACGGACAGGGTCACGATCTGCATATTGACCTTGCGCAGCCGGTCCACGAAGGGCACGACCATCGTGAAGCCGGGGGAGCGGACCTCCCCGGCGAGCCGCCCCAGACGAAGGACGACCCCACGCTCGTACTGCTTGACGACCCTGGCACCGGCCGCGACATAGACCACGCCGGCGGAAGCGGCCACCGCGATCGCCGCGATGATTTCCTGGACCATGACGACCCCCTTCCGAGTCGCCCAGTTTGTCTGTCTTCTCCACTTTACGTCGCGGGGGTGCGGTTGTTGTCTGGTCTGTCGCCGGGCGTCGTACGGTCCCGCCGCTCCGCGACGGGGCCTAGGCTCCCCGGCCCTCGACGAGTGGCTTCGCGTCGCGGGCGAGCGCGGTCAGCCGGGAGATCGCGCGGAAGTACTTCTTGCGGTAGCCGCCGTTCAGCATCTCCTCGCTGAACAGCCGGTCGAAGGGCATTCCGGAGGCGAGGACCGGCACCTCGCGGTCGTACAGCCGGTCCGCGAGCACCACGAGCCGCAGCGCCGTCGACTGGTCCGGGACGGGCTGGACGTCGGTGAGGCAGACCGCCGAGATCCCGTCGGTCAGCGCGCCGTACCGGCTGGGGTGGACGCGCGCCAGGTGGTCCAGCAGGTGCGGGAAGTCGTCCAGGGACGCGCCGTCGGTGGCGTACGCCGCCTTGGTGACCTGTTCGTCGGAGAACGGGGAGGGCGCCTCGGGCAGACCGCGGTGCCGGTAGTCCTCGCCGTCGATGCGCAGCGGGCGGAAGCGCGCGGACAGGCCCTGGATCTCGCGCAGGAAGTCGGCCGCCGCGAACCGGCCCTCGCCGAGCTTGCCCGGAAGTGTGTTCGAAGTGGCGGCGAGGGCGACGCCCGCGTCGACCAGCTTGCCGAGCAGGGTGGAGACGAGGACGGTGTCGCCCGGGTCGTCCAGTTCGAACTCGTCGATGCACAGCAGTCGGTGCCCGGAAAGGGTCTGCACGGTCTTCTGGAAGCCGAGCGCGCCCACCAGGTTGGTCAGCTCCACGAAGGTGCCGAACGCCTTGAGCGCGGGCTCCGCCGGGGTCGCGTGCCACAGGGAGGCGAGGAGGTGGGTCTTGCCGACGCCGTACCCGCCGTCCAGGTAGACGCCCCGGGGGCCGGCCGGAGTCTTCGGCGCCTTGCCGAAGCCGAACAGCTTCCGCTTGGGCGCCCCCACCGCGTGCGCCCCGCCGAGCCCGCCCGCGAAGCCTTCGAGGATGCCCACGGCCTGGGTCTGGCTGGGCTGGTTCGGGTCCGGGATGTACGTGGCGAAGCGGACCGAGTCGAAGCGCGGCGGCGGCACCATCTCGGCGACGAGCCGGTCGGCGGGGACGTGCGGCTCGCGAGCGCACAGGGACAGGGGTGCCGCTTCGGCTATCGGGTCGATCGCGGAGGCGGTGGAGGTGGACGACACGGTTCCCCACTCTATGCGCCGTGCCACACTGCTCGTCATGCGACGCCTGTTCCCTGTGACCTACGAAACAGCAGCCCAGGCCTCCGCCGAGGCCCCCGTGACGGATGTGACGGAGCGCGAGTGGGACCTCGGGGAACTGGCGGCGGCGTACGCCTACCCCGAGGTCCGCGAGCCCTGGCTGCGGGCCAACATGGTGTCCACGCTCGACGGCGCCGCCCAGCACGACGGGCGCTCGCAGCCCATCTCCAACGCCACCGACATGCGGATCTTCGGCGTCCTCAGGGGCCTCGCGGACGTCGTGGTGGTCGGAGCGGAGACGGTGCGGCAGGAGGGATACCGGCCGGCACGCGCGCGTGAGGCCTTCGCGGCCCTGCGCAAGGCCGCCGGGCAGGGCCCCGCGCCCGCGCTCGCCGTGGTCACGGCGAGCCTGGACCTGGACTTCTCGCTGCCGCTCTTCACGTCGCCGCTGGTGCCCACGCTGGTGCTGACGGGCGCCGCGGCGGCCCCGGACCGGATGGCGGAGGCCGAGCGGGCGGGCGCCCGGGTGGTGATCGCCGGGGACGGCGTGGGGATCGATCCGGCCCGCGCCGTACGGGCCCTGGGCGACCTCGGGCACACCAGACTGCTGACCGAGGGCGGACCCCGGCTGCTGGGCCAGTTCGTCGCGGCCGGTGTGCTGGACGAGATGTGCCTGACGCTGGCCCCGATGCTCAGCGCGGGCGACGCCCAGCGGATCGCCGGAGGGCCCTCGGTGCCCGTTCCGCGACAGCTCGAACTGGTGTCTTTGCTGGAAGAGGCCGGGTTCCTGTACAGCCGATACCGTCGGCCCTGACAGGCCGACGGAACGATAGGTTCCGTTTATCTTCCGACGGGCACACTAAATCGCGCAGTACCCGTGCGATCACGGGGCAGGATGGTTTCCGCAGGGGCCGTGACGGCCCACGGACGAGAAGGGCGCCTGTCGTGTTCACAAGCGTATTGATGATCGAGAAGGCCCTGACGTCCGCCGACGTGGAGTTCGTCACCACCTTGCACGGTGACGAGGCGGTCGCCTTCCATGTGCTGCTCCAGCCCCGGGGCGACCAGGCGGACCGGTTGCTGCGGGCCATCGACGACGTCGCGATGGGCGAGATCGACGAGGCGGCCCGCGAGGGCGACACACCGGAGGGCGAGGCGGCCGCCAGCCAGGGTGAGCAGGCGCTCGAAGTGTCGTTGCTCGCCCTGCGCTCCTCCGGCAGCGAGGCCGAGGGACGGCTCATCGAGGACCACCCGCTCGACGCGCTGAAGAGCCTGGTCGACGAGGTGAAGGCCGACGAGGTCATCGTGCTGACCGACCCCCACTACGTGGAGGAGTTCTTCCACCGCGACTGGGCCTCCCGGGCCCGCCACAAGGTGGGCGTACCGGTGCTGAAGCTGTTCTCGCACAGCAAGGTGTGAGCGGGCCCCGGGTTCCGGGGGCGTGAGCGCGCCGCGCGTGGCGCAGCCTCCGCCCCCGGGCGCGTGCGAGGCGCGGCTCCGCCACTCCCGCTTCCCGGGGAATCAGCGGCGCGGGCCGTGATTCCGGTCCAGGGGCGGCCCGGGGCCTACGGCCCATGGCCCGGCGTCCTGGCTTCCCCGGGAGACGGCTGGGCGTCCGCCCCGGGTGCCCGCGGCGGGTCCGCCGGTGTCCTAGGGCGTGTTTCGAAAGTAGCGTCGTCCGCCCGGAGGGCGGGGCTCGCGGCGTCTGGTGCGGTGCATCGCAAGGCGGAGGGTCGTCCGCGTACTGGGCGTACTCGGGCGATCCCGACAACGCGGCGTGGGGGTCCCCCCTGCTCGAAGAGCTTGGGGGAGGGCCGTGCCAGGCGTCGCGAGCCAGACGGGACTTTCGAAACACGCCCTAGTGAGGGACTGTCCGCCGCACCCCATAGGCTGGGTGCGCGCTCTGTCGGCAGAGCGCGCCCACCTTCGTACCGGATCTTGGGGAGATACACGCATGGCACCCGGCCTTCCTACCGCGATGGACCGACCGCACTTCATCGGCATCGGCGGCGCCGGGATGTCGGGCATCGCGAAGATCCTCGCGCAGCGCGGAGCGGCGGTGGCGGGCAGCGACGCGAAGGAGTCACCGACCGCCGAGGCGCTGCGCGCCCTGGGCGCCACGGTGCACATCGGACACGCGGCCGGCCACCTCGCCCCCGACGCCACCTGTGTCGTGGTCTCCTCCGCGATCCGCGCGGACAACCCCGAGCTCGCCCGCGCGGCCGAGCTCGGCATCCCCGTGGTCCACCGCTCGGACGCCCTCGCCCGCCTGATGGACGGCCTGCGCCCGATCGCGGTCGCGGGCACCCACGGCAAGACGACCACCACGTCGATGCTGGCCGTGTCCCTGTCGTCGCTCGGCCTCTCGCCGTCGTACGCCATCGGCGGCGACCTCGACGCCCCCGGTTCGAACGCCCTGCACGGCGAGGGCGAGATCTTCGTCGCCGAGGCCGACGAGTCGGACCGCAGCTTCCACAAGTACGCGCCCGAAGTCGCGATCATCCTCAACGTCGAACTCGACCACCACGCCAACTACGCGTCCATGGAAGAGATCTACGAGTCCTTCGAGACGTTCGTGGACCGTGTCACCGAGGGCGGCACGCTGGTGATCTCGGCGGACCACGAGGGCGCCCGCGAACTGACGCGCCGCGTCACGGGCCGTGACGTGCGCGTGGTGACGTACGGCGACGCCGCCGACGCGGACGTCCGGGTGCTCGCCGTGGTCCCGCACGGCCTGAAGAGCGAGGTCACGGTCCTGCTGGACGGCGCCGAGCTCACCTTCACCGTCTCCGTCCCCGGCCGCCACTACGCGCACAACGCGGTCGCCGCGCTGGCCGCGGGTGTCGCCCTCGGCATCCCGGCGGCCGAACTGGCCCCCGCGCTCGCCTCCTACACCGGTGTGAAGCGCCGCCTGCAGCTCAAGGGCGAGGCGGCAGGCGTCCAGGTCGTCGACTCCTACGCGCACCACCCGACCGAGATGACCGCCGACCTGGAGGCCATGCGGGCGGGCACCTCGGGCCGCATCCTCGTGGTCTTCCAGCCGCACCTGTTCTCCCGCACCCAGGAGCTGGGCAAGGAGATGGGCGAGGCCCTGTCGCTGGCGGACGCCTCGGTCGTGCTGGACATCTACCCGGCCCGCGAGGACCCGATCCCGGGTGTCACCAGCGAGCTGATCCTCCGGGCGGCACGGGCCGCGGGCGCGGAGGTGACGCCGGTCCACGACAAGGCCGAGGTCCCGTCCGCCGTCGCGGGAATGACGAAGCCCGGTGATCTCGTTCTCACCATGGGCGCGGGCGACGTGACGGATCTCGGACCGGAGATCCTCGCCCGCCTGTCCGCATGACCGTGGCTCCCAGTGGGCCTCCTTGAGCGTGAGGGGTTGAGCTTCATGTCGTACGACATCGAAAAGCCGGACGAGCAGTGGCGCGCGGAGCTGACCCCGGCCGAGTACACGGTGCTGCGCAAGGCGGGCACCGAGCCCGCCTTCACCGGTGAGTACACCGACACCAAGACGACCGGCGTCTACTCCTGTCGCGCCTGTGGCGCCGAACTCTTCACCTCCACGGAGAAGTTCGAGTCGCACTGCGGCTGGCCCTCCTTCTACGACCCGAAGGACTCCGACGCGGTCGAGCTGATCCAGGACCGCTCGCACGGCATGACACGCACCGAGGTGCGCTGCGCACGCTGCGGATCGCACCTCGGTCATGTCTTCGAGGGCGAGGGGTATCCGACGCCGACGGACCAGCGGTACTGCATCAACAGCATTTCGCTGCGGCTGACGACGGACGAGGGCTGACCCTGCCGGCGCTCCGAGGATCCTCACCGCTCACCTGTTGGTCGCGGACGCGGGGTCCCGGACCTGGTCAGTGTGCCGTTCCCGGCGCGGCTCCGATGTGGGCCGTGAGGCGTTGAAGAGTGGTCCATGCCCCGGGGACGGTTCCGTCGCCGAGGGGGTAGTGGAGCGCGGGCCGGGCCTCAGGACCGAGTTGGGTCGGCCGGACGCCGACGGGCGGTCGGCGGGCGTGGGTGAGGCCGACGGCGGCCACGTCGTCGGGCCCCAGGGTGAAGGTGTGGGGGACCGGCGGTTCTTCGAGGTGCGGGGGCGTGGTGAGGTCGTGCCGACCCCGGCGGAGTGACGTGAGCATGGTGGCCAGGCCGTGGTCGGTGACCAGGGTCTCGGCGAGGTTCTCGATCGCTTCGAGCGGAGGGGTCTCGTTCGTGCTGTAGCCGAGGGTGAGTTTGATGTCCTCCTCCACGCCGGTCGCCGTTCGGGTCACCCGTATCGTGGCGATCGCCGGGCGTTCGGGGTGGCCGACGGCGACCATGTGCGTCGGCTCCGGCGCCCGGTCGCGGGCGAGGTCGGTCAACTGGCGCGGTGACCAGGGCAGGCTGACGGGCTCTGCTGTGCCCCAGCCCGCGGGTGAGGCTCCGGTCAGGGCCTTCCAGGCCGTTTCGAGTGCGCGGCCGAGAACCAGGTGCTCGTCCGCGGGACGCACGGTGCGGAATGCCACGACGACCTGGTGTCCGGTGGACGGCGGTACGTCGGCGAACGCCTCGGCCACGGTCGGTCTGCCGTCCTTGGTGAGGGCGGGTGCGAAGGTGCCGTTCTGCCAGCGCAGTACGGCACCGGACAGCCCGTCGTAGTAGCCGCAGCCCGGGTCCTGGACGACCCAGCGATTGGGGATCTGAGCGAGTGAGGTGCGGGCGGGCAGGCTCAGTCGTACGTGGGGCGGGGTGACGATCTGCAGGGCGCGGCCGGATGGGGACGTGGTGCGCAGGACGGCCGAGAGCCATGAGGTCAGGGCGACCACGGGCCGGTCGATCAGGACGACGGCCGTGCTGTCGGTCAGTACGTCCACGGCGGGTTGTCCGTCAGCCGGCGCGGGAACGGTGGAGATGTCGACGACCTCGGTGGTGGCTGCGCCGGGCGGCCAAGTGGTTCCGCCCAGCAGCGAGTTGAGGCGCCCGCATACGGATCCGGCAAGGCGCTCGGCCTCGGGAACAGCGGTGGAGGCGCGGGCCTCGGTCCACCAGAACGGCACGGGGACATCGCTGCCGAGGAGCCGGAGGGCTTCGCCCGGCACCTGTACGAGCACCGGTGCCTCGACGGACACGAGGGGCCGTCCGCCGGGCCCGCGGAGCTGGATGACCGCGCCGTCGGCCGCTGCCGTGATGTCCACCTCGGGGCCGCCCGCGTACAACCCGGCCAGCAGGGCCCAGACATCGGGCATTCCGGGGGTGAGGGCGATGACGTCCTTGGTCATTACTGCTCGGTCTCTTCGTCGGTCAGCGCGGTCTGGATGAGCTGGTGGTGGCGGCCCCGGCGGACGAGGGTGCCGCGTCCGGGTGGCTGAGCTGAGGCGTACAGGCCGGGGAAGAGCTGGCCTTCGGTGCGGTCGCCGGTCATCAGGAGGGCTGCGGAGCCCGTCTCCCGCAGGGTGGTCAGCAGGGGTTCGTAGAGGGCGCGGGAGGACCCGGCGGTGCGGCGGGCGACGACGAGGTGGAGGCCGATGTCCTGGGCGGAGGAGATGTACGGCAGGAAGGGGGCCAGGGGTTGCAGGCCGCCGGTGGTGAGGATGTCGTAGTCGTCGACCAGGATCACGATCCGCGGTCCGCTGAACGAGGGCTCCGTTCCGGCCGCGTCCGGGTCCGCCGTCTCCGGCAGACGCTTCTCCAGCTCGGTGGCGATGCCGGTGGCCAGCGCGGTGGCGAGTCTGGCGTTGTGGGCGTAGCCGCCGCGGTAGGGCTCCGGGACCACACCGCGCAGGCCGCGGCGCGGGTCGAAGACCCCGAAGACCAGTTCGTCGTCGCCGTATCGGTCGACGAGTTGGCGGGCTATCAGTTTCAGCAGGTTGGTCTTGCCGCACTCGTTGTCGCCCAGGATCAGCAGGTGCTGGTCGCTCCCGAAGAGGTCCAGCAGGGACGGGGCCAGGGCGTCCTGGTCGAGGCCGAGCGGCACCCGCCGGGGCTCGGCGACCAGGGACGGCAGCTGTGCCGCGCGCAGCCGGGTCGGCAACACCCTTACAGGAGCGGCGAGTTCGCCGTGCCAGGTGGCGCGGATCGTTCGGGCGGCCTCCTCCAGCGCCGGGCCGAGGTCGCCCGTGGACGAAGACGCGTCGACGCGTGGCAGTGCGACCTGGGCGAACAGCCTGCCGTCGGTCAGGACGCGGCCCGGGGTGTCGGGGGAGAGGGTCTGGGACAGTTTGCGGTCGATGGACGAGTCGGCCGGGTCGTTGAGCCGGAGTTCGACGCGGGTGCCGAACAGGGACTGAGTGGCGATGCGGACGTCGTTCCAGCGCAGCATCCCGGCGACGACGTGGATGCCGTAGCCGCCGCCGCGCTTGAGAAGGTCGGCCACGGCGTCGTCCAGTGCGGCGAACTCGTCGCGCAGCGCGCCGAATCCGTCGATGAGCAGCACGATGTCGGTGGAGCCGAGCTCGGACAGCTGTCCCCTGCCGCGCAGGTGGCGCAGCTGGTCGACGGAGTCGATGCCGTGGGTGCGGAAGACTTCCTCACGCTCGGCGAGCATGGTGGTGACCTCGGCGACGGTCCGGGCGGCCAGCTCTTGGTCGGCGCGCCCGGCGACACCGCCGACGTGCGGCAGTCCCGCCAGGGCCGACAGGCCGCCGCCGACCAGGTCGAGGCCGTAGACGGCGACGTCGTACGGAGTGTGGGTCGTGGCCAGCGACAGCGCGAGAGTGCGCAGGAGAGTGGTCTTGCCCGACTGCGGGCCGCCGATGACCGCCGCGTGACCGCCCGCGACCGTCAGATCCAGCAGCCACCGGCCCTGCCATTGGCTGGCCGGATCGTCGAGAATGCCGAGGGGAACCCGCATCGCCGTCGCTCGCCCGGCGAGTTGCAGACCGCGCTCCGACACCTGCACCGGGCCTGCGGCGGCGTCCAGCGTGATGGCGGCGGGCAGCGGCGGAAGCCAGATCCGCCGCACCGGCGGTGCGGCGGTGGCGAGTTGGCCGACCATCACCGACATCACGGTCGGCCCGGTCTCCCTCTTGGCGGCCGCGGGCTCCTCCGCGACGACCGCATGAGACCTGTCGAGCGTGTTGAAGGTGGGATAGGGCCAGGCGAGGGGCTCGCTCCCCGCGTCCTCCAGGAGCGCCGGGCCGCGGTAGGCGCCGGAGACGTAGCCGGACTTGAACCGTTCGTACGTGGACGTATCGACCTTCAGATAGCCGAAGCCCGGCAACGGCGGCAGGTGGAAGGCGTCGGTGGTGTCCAGGACGGTACGCGACTCGTCGGCGGAGAAGGTGCGCAGGCCCAGCCTGTACGACAGATACGTGTCCAGACCCTTGAGCTTGCCGCCTTCGATGCGCTGGCTGGACAGCAGCAGGTGGACGCCGATGGAGCGGCCGATGCGGCCGATGGACAGGAACAGGTCGATGAAGTCCGGCTTGGCGGTGATCAGTTCACCGAACTCGTCGATGACGACGAACAGGTGGGGCAGTGGTTCCAGGTCGGGGCGCCCGGCGGCGCGCAGCGCGGCGTAGTGGCCGATGTCGGCGACGTTGCCCGCTTCTTTGAGGACCTGCTGGCGGCGCCGGACCTCACCGGCGAGGCTGCTGTGGACGCGTTCGACGAGCCCGGCCTGATTCTCCAGGTTGGTGATCACGCCGGCCACGTGCGGGAGTTCGGTGAACGGGGCGAAGGTGGCGCCGCCTTTGTAGTCGACCAGGACGAGTGCCAGGTCCTCGGGGGAGTGGGTGGCGGTGAGCGCGAGGACCAGGGTGCGCAGCAGTTCGCTCTTGCCGGAGCCGGTCGCGCCCACGCACAGCCCGTGCGGGCCCATGCCGAGTTCGGAGGACTCCTTCAGGTCCAGCAACACCGGCCCATGACCGTCCGTCAGGCCGATCGGGACGCGCAGGAAGTCGCGCTCGCCGCGCGGTGCCCACAGCCGGGACATGTCCAGGGCGGCCGGGTTCTCGATGCCCAGCAGGCCGGGGAAGTCCACCTGTCCGGACACGGGTGTCCCCTCGGCCGCGGACTCCGCCGACAACCTGAGCGGCGCCAGCAGACGCGCGATCCCTTCGGCCCCCGGGGCGCTGACCGCGTCCGACGTTCCGTGGGCGACGGGAGGCGAACGCAGATCCTCGACAGCGATCCGGTCGCCGTCGACGGTGATGCGAATCGTCACCTGATCCGGCTCGTGCACCTGCCGCTCCAGCAGATGCAGCACGGTGACGCCCATGTCCGGCAGGTCGACGGCCGTGTCCGGGCGAGGCAGCTCGGCCGCCGTCTCCCCGTACTCGTCGCTGACGACCAGCAGCCGGCCGGTCAGCCGCAGCGCGTCCCGGTCCGACAGCCCGCGCCGCACCTCCGCCGCGTACGAGGCACGCTGCCGCAGATCCTGGCGGCACAGAGCCGCCAACTGGACGAGGTCGGGCGTGATTCGTCGGGCGGCGACCGGGCCGTCGCGCTCGGACGGATCGAGTACGTGGGGAAGCCATTTGACCCACTCCCACTCGGCCAGACGCTCGCCGGGTATGCCGAGCGCGAGGGCGACATCGTCGGGGGCGTGCGTGACAGCGGTCTGGATCAGCAGTGCGCGGGCGACCCGCAGCACTCCCTCTCGGTCCCCGACGACGCTGACGTTGCCCGCCCGGTCCAGCGGCACGGTGAGCGGGAAGTCCGTCGCCGCGGCGAACCGGTTCCGCAGGGCGCGGGCCTCGTTGAGCATGAACGGGTCGGGCGGGGTCATCACTCCGCCCGTACTGTTCTCCCCGACCACCAGCTCCTGTACCGCCACGCGTCCGGTGCCCACCCTCACGCGCAGGAAGTCCGCGTCCTGGCGGCGCCGCTCCCACAACCGCGCCGGATCCCGGACGAGGTCGTACAGGGCCTCCGGGGGAGGGTTCAGCACCCGTGACTGACGGCGCAGGTCCCGCTCCTCCGTGCCGAACTCCTCACGGAGCTCCTCCAGGTAGTCCAGATACCGCTCGCGCTGGGCGCGGCGGGTGCGCTGGGCCTTGCCCCGCTGGGACAGGAACAGCGCGACCGCGCCCAGGAGCGCGAAGACCAGCACGAGCGCGCCGAGGGCGGCGAACTGGCTGTTGCGGATGACGGTCATCATCACGACGGAGCTGATGACTCCGGCCATGGGCAGCAGCGCGGTCGCCGCGTTGCCCGACTTGCCCTCCGGCAGGTTGGGCGGCGGCTCGATCGTGCGCGGCCGGGCGGGGGCGAGGGGCCGGGTGGAGCGCGCGGGCCGGTGGATGAGGCGCTGGGTCACGGACGGACCCTTTCTTGTACGGGTCCCGAAGTCTGGTGTGTGGTCATCGCACCCTCACCGCACGCTGCATCGCCTCGGCGGCGAGCCGCACCGTGGCGCGACGGGTGGCATCGCCGAGCATGTCGGTGCGTATGGGGCCGCCTCCGGCCAGATGGCGGTCGTACGGGAGCGGTACGACGGTGACTCCCGTCTCCCGCAGATGTGCGGCAGCCGCCTCCGAGTCGAGGATCAGATCAGGTGAGTTGGCGGTGAGGGCGACCACGGTCGAGGCCAGGGCCGAGTGCGGCAGCTGGGCCAGCCAGTCCAGGACCAGCCGAGTGCCGTTCACGCCCTCGGCCGTCGTCGGAGCCACGACCACCCGGGCGTGGGCTGTGTCCATGGCCGTACGCGCCACGTCGCCGGGCAGGCACTCGCAGTCGACCACCGTCACCGCGAAATAGCGCCGCAGCGCCAGCGTGACGGTGCGGTAGGTGCGTACGTCCAGTGGCGCGCCGACGCGTCCCCGGCTCGCGGGCAGCAGCCAGCCGCCGCCGGTCACCGGTACCAAGTAGCCGGTGACCTCGCTGATTTGCATCGAGGGAGTGAGGATCCGTGCCAGATCGGCGCAGGACCAGCGCACCGACTCGGCGCCCATCCGAACGGGGAGGGTGCCGAGGGCGGTATCGGCCTCCAGCGTGAGTACCGGATCGTGCCGGTAGTGGTCGAAGGTCCGGCCCAGCAGGGCGGAGACGGTCGACTTACCCACTCCGCCCCGGATCGACGTCACCGCGATCAACCGTCCCGTGGTGACCGGCTGCTGCAACTCCCTTGCGATCCAGGTCTGTTCGGCCACCTCCTGGGCTGCCGACGCGGTGAGTCTGCGCAGCGAGCGGCCTGTGCGCCGGGCCATGGAGTCGCCGTGCTGGGGGCGGCCCAGGGCGTGGGCGAGGCGCGGGTCGACCGTGGGGACGGACTCCGGGGTGGGCATGGGGACGCGTGGGTCCAGTGGAGCGCGCACCGCGGGCCGCGGATCGGGGGCGGGGCCCGGGGGTCGTGCCGGCGGATCCGGGTGCTGCTCCGATGCCGCGCCGGCGAGGCCGGGCTCCGGTCCGGCGGGAGTCGCGGGACCGGGGGGTACGAGTCGTGGCCGTGGCTCCGCCTGGCGGGCTGGACCATCGGACTGTCCCAACTCGTGCAGTACGTCCCGCTGCCAGTCTCCTTCCTGCGCCATGTACGCCCGCCCCTCAGACGAAGGTGTCGAGCAGTCGCCCGTACACGCCGAACACCCCGAGGAGCAGCGGGAACAGGGCGATCACTCCGACGGACTCGACCGCGTCACCGGCGCGCCTCAGCCGTACGCGCACATGCTCGGCCGGCTGCACCGCGAGCACCGTCAACGGCAGCACCGTGAGCGCGGCGAGAACGGCCAGTGGCCCCGTCGCGGTGGACCGCTCCAGCCACACCGAGATCAGCCGCACGGCGAGCACGGTGCCGGCCGCGAGGAGTGCCACGACCTCGGCGACCAGGGGGAAGGCGCGTGCCCGCATCGCGAGCACCACGGTCGTGACGGCGGCGAGCAGCACTGTCCACACCGAGGGGGACCGCAGCGCGAGCACACCCGCGACGGCCGCCGACACGGCCAACGTGATCGTGGCGAGTGCCAGCCCCCGGTGTGTGGCGGCGAGGGCCGCGGACACCTGATACCTGCTCACCGAGACGCCGCTCGACCGCCGGTCGTCGAGACCGGACAGCCCCGAGGCCATCAGCGCCAGGCGCGGCACCACGCCCAGTACCACCACCGAGACGACCCCGACGAGGGCCCCGGCGCGGGCCTGTTCGGCCGCGGTTCCCGTACCCGACTGCAGCGCCACGGCGGCCTGCCAGCACAGGGTGCATCCGGTCACGGCCGCGGCACCGACCAGCCCGCCGCGTCCCAAGGGCGTGAACCGGCCGAGCAGGAGGAGCGTCACGACGACGGCCACGGCCGCGCCCGTCAGCCGCGTGGTGCCCGACCAGCCGTGGGCGTCGGCCAGCGTCCACGCGCCGAGCACGCCCAGCACGCCGTTGACGGCGATCAGGGTGGTGGCGAGACCGTGCTGCCCGGCACGCCCGAGAAGGGCGCCGGCGAGTGCCGACACCACGGCGACGCAGAGCAGCGCTCCGCCGACGACCGTGTGCGGGTACGCGGTCCGGGCGAAGAGCCCGCCGACCGCAGCCCATCCGACGCTCGCGAGCCCCGCCACGACGCGTCGTGACGCGGGCTGCCAGCGCCAGGCGCGTACACCCAGATCCTCGGCCACCTCGTCGGTGACGTCATGCACCATGGGTGCCGAGGGCGCGTCCTCCGCTCGTACGAGCCGCAGCACGGCGCCGTCCGGGACACCGGCCGACTGCAACGTACTGTCGTGCGCGAGTGCGGCACCGCCCGCGGTCACGAGATGCCGCAGTTCGGGGTTGCCCGCCACCCGGTCGTCCAACAACCGCATGACTTCCGGCAGCAGCAGCCCGACCGGCTCCTGGGACGGCAGTACGAGATCGACCCGCCGTCGCTCCCCGACCAGCGTGACCCGGCTCAACGCCGTTCGCCCAGCGGTCGTCGTGCGACTCGTGGCCCCCGCAGATATCACGCGTTCGAACCTATCACCGAGAAGAAGAGGGAACGGAGGAGGAAGAAGGCTGCGCCGAGGCGCCTGACGAGGGCTGCACGGAACCCCCGTACGGGCTCTTCCCGATCACCCGATGCGACACGAACGACCATCCGACGCATCCGGCGCACAACACGGCCGCGATCACGATCCCCGCGAACACCTTTCCCAGCCGTTCGTCAACCGACCGCCGCTGCCGCTGTGCCCCGAACAGCAGGGCGTCCCTGAGTCGTCGGCGCCGTACCGACACCGACTCCAGCAGTTGGCTGTCATAGTCCTGAGCCGTCATGTCACGTCTCGAACTCGCCGAGCCAGCTACGGTCGAGAAGGTTCTCGGGGAGGTACTCGGACTCCACCTCGACGGGACGCCCGGCGTCGAAGGCGAGGCAGGCGATGGCCAGCGGGGCGAGCGCGACGTCACTGGTGAGGCTCTCGCGGTCCTCTTGCGCCGTCCAGTACTCCTTGTGCAGCTCAACGGCTTGCACGAGTGCTTCGTTGAACTTGTCCGGGTCCTGGCCGATGAACCGGAAGAAGAGGTTGAGCGGCGGATAGAGGACCTTGAGCATCATCGCGCGGTCGACGAACCGGAGGGTGTCGGGGTCGGTCCCGTCGAACGCCGCGATGAGCTTCTCGCCGAGGCCGGGACGCTCCAGCCAGTACGCCTGAAGCGCGTCCACCCAGTCGTAGATGTACTCCTCGAACACGGCGCCCGAGGCGCGCAGCAACTCGATCGGCACATTGCAGAGCTGTGTCATCCGGGCCTGGTCGCGGCAGATGACCGCCAGCCAGAAGGCCTCCAGCCACGTCCCGGCGTTCGCGAAGTGCTGTACCCCGCACGCGGGGATCGTCCGCTTCTTGTGGGCGATCATGCACTCGACCGACGTTCCTTCGGGCGCGGTGGCCGAGGCGAAGAGGGCGGAGCCGACCTGCATGGCGGCCACCCAGGCCTCCCAGGTCTCGCTCTTGTTCGCGGTGGGGTCGTAGAGGCAGTGGAGTTGGGCGGTGCTCAGGGCGCTGCTGAAGGCCATGCCGAAACTGCTCGGGTACCTCTCCAGGCCGTCGATGCTGCTGAGGGTGTCCTCGTTCGCCCACTCCTGCTGCTGCACCGGGTCGGCTCCGGCCTGATACGGAGGGCGGGAGATTTTCGTCGGCATTGACTGCTTCCTCATGAGATGTCGAACTGCTTCATCTGGTACCCAGCGTACTTAGCACCGTTGGACTGTGCCTTGACCAGGACATAGTCGACGTTGTCGGTATTGAGAGCCTGTTCCAGTTGTTTGGCCAGCGCCCGCTCTTTCACGTCGCCGTTCAGACGGGCTCTGTCTTTCATCTTCTGGACGATGGTCTCGAAGTATTCCCTCGTCCCCTGCGTGACCAGATGCCCGCTGTGGCCCTTGCGTACCCCGAGCCCGGCCCTCTCGGACCCCTTGGCCTCGACCACCACATAGCGCCCGTCCGTGGTCCTGTAGACCTGGTCGAACCGGTTGTTTCCGAGTGCTCCGTCGTCAAGGCGCTCGGCACCGGGGTAGTGCTCGGGTATCGCGTGATGTTCGGCGACGTTCTCGCCGAACATCTCGCTCTGACGACTCATGTCGCCGTGCAGAGGCGAATGCGTCGCGTCCGCGTGGGCCATGGCGTCGGCCAGGTCCTGCGTGGGGTGGGCCGCGTACGCCTTCTCCGCGGCCTTCAACCGGTCCTCGGCGGCATGGTCGACGACGATGGCGTTGTGGCGCCTGGCCGCTTGATCGTCCAGGTGCCGCAGGGCGTCCGCGCCCACCGTCGACCTGTGCCCGAGTACGGGGTCGGAATGCAGGTACCTCTCCGCGACGGCCGGTGGCATGTCGCTGGCCGAGATCCACTTGCCTGGGCGGTAGGGGTCGGGGACCAGGTGCGGCAGCCGCTGCCCGTAGCCGCCGTCGGCCTTGGCGTCGTGCCGGTAGCCGTTGGAGCGGAAGTGCTTCTTGAACCAGCCGGGATCGTTGTTGGCGCGCTCCACCTGGCGCTGTGTGATCTCCTTCGGGCTGGGCGGCGGCTCGTGACCGTGCGGTGCCTGCCCGTCGTGCCCTCCGCCCGTGCCGGACCCGGAGCCCCCGTGCTGTGCGGGAACGTGGCCGCCGTCGCCGCCGGCGGCACCGGATCCGTGGCCGCCGCCGGCCGCGTGTCCCTGGTGCTCAGGTGCCGTCGCGTGCTCGCCGACGTGGGTGGCCCCGCCGGCATGCGCGGTCGCGTGGTCCCCGGCCCCGACGAGGCTCGGTTCGCGGTGGGTGAGGTTGTTCTCGAGCATGGCCCGGTCGGCGGCCGACAGCTCGACGTGGGCCGCGGCCTTGGTGCCGTCGGCCTTGATGACGGAACCGTCGTCGAGGTTGAGCCGGGTGCCGTCGGGCCATTCGATGTGATGTCCCACGACGACGGGAACGTTGTCGGCGGTCCTGAGGAGGCTGCCGTCGGGCTGGACCTTGCCTGCGCCGGTGATGATGTCGGTGTACGCGCCGGCCCGGACGTTCTTGAGGCCGGTGAAGAGGTCGGCGACCTTGACCGTGCCGAACTTGGCGGCCTTGCCGATGTAGGTGATCGGGTCGACGAGTCTGCCGGCCTTGCCGAGGACGGAGACGGTACGGGCCACGGCTCCACCCTTGGCAGCGGCTCCCGCGCCGTCGGTGAAGACAGCGGTGAGGACGTTGAAGGTGACGGCGCCGGACGCGCGGGCCGGGTTCTTGCCCCACTGGTCGTAGGCGACGAGTGCCTTGCCGGTCTCCTTCACGGCGTTGCGGGAGTCCCGTAGATAGGCGGGGAGTTTGTCGTCGGGGGCCAGCCAGTAGGCTGCCGCGAGCGGCGTGGTGCTGATGACGATGCCCGTGGCCAGCTTGCCCAGCCCGTCCCAGGCGTGCCCCATGGCGTCCAGGCCGTCGAAACCGACCAGCGTGCCCAGCCCCTTGACGGTGCCCCACACGCCGTCGACGACGAAGCCCTTGCCGAACTCCCAGACCTGGTTGCCGAGCCAGTCCAGCCCGTGGCGCTCCTTCTCGACCGTCTTGCCCCAGGGCAGGTCCTCGGACTGGTCGAGGACATCCGCCGTGAAGCCGTACAGGGACTGGTCCCGGTTCAGCCACCGCTTGGCGGCGCCGTCCTCCATGATCAGTGTGGTGCCGCCGACCAGGGCGGTGATCTTGTTGTGGCAGGTGATCTCGGCTTGCCAGAACGCTGCCGTGGCGGTGTTGACGTCGTGCACCAGATCGTTGTTGAGGGAGACGTTGTCGTCGTCCTCACGCCAGTGATCGTCGCCCGCGATGTCCGCCCGGAACGTGCCGGCCCGCTCCTGGAGGCTCTTGAGCTTGGTCACCAGGGGCCGGATCTCGTCCTGGTAGGCGCTCAGCGCGGCGCCCACCTTCTCCAAGTCGTCAGCGAACGCGTCCGACTTGGTGGCCACGGGAGCGGTGGTGGCGAACAACTGGTCCGCCTCGGGCGCCGCGTAGAACGCCGACAGCCCCTGGAACGTGGAGTGCACGTTCGCCCCGGACACCCGGAAGACGGACGCCTCGGCGCCCAGGACCACCGCGTCCAGGCCCAACTGCTCCACGTCGCCGGTGAACTGGGGGATCCCCGACGGATCTATCAGATCCGCGCTCACTTCGCCCCCTGCTTCCCGCCCGCCCCGGGCAGGTCGATCCGGGGCTCCTTGAGTGCTTCCTGCTGGGCTTGCGCGGCCATCTCCAGGTCACCCGTGAGGTAGTAGTTGGTGGCTGTGGCCGCCCCGTCGATCGAGTTCGAGGTGCGTTCTGCCACGTACATCAGGTCCTTCTGATACGCGTCGAAGAACTCACCGAGCGCCGCCGCCACCGGTCCCTGGGTTCCGCTCTTCTCCACGCCGCCCTGCTCGATGGTCCCCGCCGAACTCGCGGCGCTCGGCACGGTCTTCTCCAGCGCCTTGCCGGTGTTCGACAACCCCTCGGCCGCAGTGGCGGTGTTGGTGAGAACCCCCTTCACCCCCGAGGGGGAGATGTCCCAAGCCGTCACGAAAGCCCCCGAATTCCCGTACGTCGAACGCCGCTGGTCCACGGCGGCCTGGTGCCCATGCCTGCGCCGGTCAGCCGATGTTGTCGACGGCCGCCCGCGCCTTGGCCATGGTCGACTGGGCGGTGCCGTCGTTCTGTTCGAGCGTGGTGCGTACGAGGCGGATGATGTCCCGGACCTCGTTGGCGGCGCGGTTCCAGCGGATTTCCTTGCCGTGGTACTCGTCGGCGACGCCGTCGGCGGTGAAGTCGGCCATGGCGGCCCGCACCGCGCGGTCGCGGTCGCCGAGGACGCGCTCCAACTGGCCGATGACGCCTTGCAGGCTCCCCTGCGCCTCGGTGGAGGCGCCGGTGTCGTACGAGCGCCGGTCCTGGTTCTGTCCCATGGTCGGATTCCCCCTGTGTTTGCTCATCGGGCGCCGAAGCGGGCGGCGTCGAAGTTGGACTGCCCCATGTTCTGCTGGGCGTTGTCCTCCTGCTCCACGTCGCCGGAGCCGAACGCCGTGTCCATACCGCCCTGGCCTCCCAGGATCGCGCCCAGCGATCCGTTCAGCGCGGCCGTGATCTCGTCCGTGTGTGCCTTGAACGAATCGAACGCGGCCTTGCCCGCCCCGTTGAACTTCCCCTCCAACGGCTCCGCCGCCTGGACCAGCGCCTGGATCAGCGTGCCCAGGTCCTCCGTCGAACCGGCCGTGCTCTTGCCGAGATCCGCCAGGGTCGACGACCCCATGTCGAACTTCATTCGCCCGCCCCCGTGTCGATCGCCGTTGCCCAACAGGACAGTTCACTTGTTCGATATCCATGACGTCCTGGTGGGCGGGATGGTTCCCGCGCACCACGCGGGCCTCAAGGTGCGCCGAACATCCTCTCGAATCATGCGTTGCGGACGCAATCGAGTAACGCGTGAAGTGGCCTGATCCGCCCGTGAGTTGTCTCAGCGCACGCCTGATCGACCTGTCGGGTGCCTGACCGACGGTGTGCGGACGGACTGAGGCCGCAGCCGGGGTGCCGGACGGTCGGGTCCGGCGCGGGTGGGGCGACGACACGCGACGCCCGCCGTGAAGCCGTGGGCCGCTGCCCGGGATTCGGCGAGTCGCCGTCCGTGACACCCGTACACCCCTGATCCTGACCTGACGTGCGGCCCCGGACTCCCCGGCCGGGGGCCGCGCGCCCACCGCCGCTCCCGTGCCGCCCCGGAACCTACGGAGAACCATGGACGCCGACAGCAATCACCCCGCGGACGACGGCGCCGAGGACGGCGGTGAGGCCGGGCGGCCCGGCGACCCGGGCGTTCCGGGCGGTTCGGGTCACGGCGGGGGTGGCCACGGCCGTGACCCGGTCCAGGCGCGAGCCGCCGCGCTCCTGCGCCGTCCGAAACTGTGGCTGCTGCCCACCGTGCTGACGGGACTGCTCGCGCTGCTGCTGTCGTTGCTCTACATGGGCGGCATCGTCAACCCGAACCGGCATCTGCACGATCTGCCGATCGGCCTGGTCAACGAGGACACCGGCAAACCGCCTCCGGGGCAGCGGCAGAACGTGGGAACCCAGGTCACCGCGGCCGTCGTCGCGAGCGACACCTCCGGCACGGTCGGCTGGCGCAGACTCACCCGCGCGCAGGCCCAGGACCAACTCTCCTCCGGCAAGATCTACGGCGCCCTGGTCGTGCCCAGGAACTTCACCGACTCCCTGACCGCGCTGACCACGGCGAACGCCAGGGTCCGGCCCACCATGACGGTGCTGACCAACCCCGGTATGGGCAGCCTCGGTTCGTCCCTCGCGAGCCGGATCACCACGGCTGCCGCCCAGCAGGCCTCCACGACCATCGGCAAGGAACTGACGGCGTCGCCCGTGACGGCGAAGGCCGATTCCACCACGCGGCTGCTCCTCGCCGACCCCGTCCAGGTCGTGACCCGGGTCGGACACCCCATCGGCGGACACAGCGGTCTCGGGCTCAGCGCGTTCTACTACACCCTGCTCCTCGTACTGGCCGGGTTCCTGGGCGGCAACCTCATCAGTACGGGCGTCGACACGGCCCTCGGCTACGCCGACAACGAGATCGGCCCCTGGCACACCCGTCGTCCGACCGTACCGATCAGCCGCACCCAGACCCTGCTCCTGAAGATGGTCATGACCGCCGGGATCACCGTGCTCACGGTCTCCCTGGTCATGCTGGCCACCGTCGCGATCCTCGGCATGGACGCCACCCACCTGCCGTTGCTGTGGATCTACTCCTACTGCGCGAGCGTCGCCGTCGGACTGGGCGTCCAGGCGATCAACGCGGCGTTCGGAGGGATCGGCCAGCTCGTGTCGATGTTCGTGTTCATCGTGCTGGGTCTGCCGTCCTCGGGCGCCACCGTGCCGCTCCAGGCGGTCCCCGGGTTCTACCGCTTCCTGTCCGTCTTCGAGCCCATGCGCCAGCTCAGCGACGGGGTGCGCGCCATTCTCTTCTTCGACGCGCGGGCCGACGCCGGCCTCGCCCGTGCCTGGCTCATGATCGGCATCGGCGCGGTGCTCGCCCTCGTCTTCGGCTTCGCGATGACCCGCTACTACGACCGCAAGGGCCTGCACCGTATGACCCCCCAGCCCTTCGCCCACCCCGCCGGATCCGCCTGACCGCCACGCGGAGGCGGGGCGCGGTCACGTACCGCGGACGCCGTCGCGCATCTCCCGTGGGCTCACCCCGAAGCGTCGGCGGAACGCGGTGCTCAGGGCGCTCGCCGACGAGAACCCCGAGGCATAGGCCAGATCGGTGATCGTCAGGTGTTCGCCGTCTCCGCGCCGGAGGCGGTCGCGGACCAGCCGCAGGCGCTCCTCGCGGATCAGGTCGCGGGGCGTGGTCCCCGCGTGCTGCAGGGCCAGTTGGACCTGGCGCAGCGACCAGCCGAGGGCGTGGGCCATGGACGTACCGGTGAGGCCGGGGTCGGCCGCGTTCTCGCGCACGTGGCGGCGGACCACCGTCTCCACCTCCGTCAGATGGCGGGAGCCGTCGGGGCGGTCGTCGCCGGTGGCGAGCATGCACAGCAGCTCCACCACCCGGTCGGACACGGCGTCGAACTGGGAGTCGGTGAGACCGTCGCGCTCGGCGTACAGGCCGTCGAGCATCGAGCGGACGACGCGGCCGAGCCCCCTGTTCAGGTCGAGGCCGCTGGCCAGCGGCGACTTGCGGTTCAGCGGGCCGTCCAGCTCGCGGGCCGGGATCGTGAGGACGAACGCCTGGGTGGAGGTGTCCTGGAGGCACTGGAAAGGCGACCCGAAGGAGACGAGCGTGCCCGTCCCCGGGGTCAGCCGTGCCTCCTGGCCGTCCTGGCGCAGCACGATCCGCCCGGTCAGCGGCAGCAGTAGCCGGTAGTCCCCGTCCGGGTCCTCACGGACCTGCCGCGCCGTCCTGGTGTACTCGATCTCGTCCGAGCGGAACCTGACGAGCTGGTACACCCCGGTGCGCTGACGGACCGTCTCACCGCGGAAGTCGTCGGTACGGCCGTACCGGTAACCCATCCGGGACTGGTACGACCCGACGTGCTCGCTCCAGAAGTCGGCCCGTTCCCTCGGTTCCACCGCACCCGTCGACCGGGTCTCCACCAGGTAGCCTCCCGTGGCCGACGACACCATCAACTCCCGCGTGGGTGAGGGTAGTTACGCGGCGTCAGCCTAGTGCACACACTCGGTGCGCATGGCGGCAACTTCCTTGCGCGCCGGGGCAAGCGCCGAAGCCCCTGCGCGGCTACCGTCATGCGCCGCGCCAACCCGCGCCCCACCCCTCACTCTTCTTGCATCCGCCCCAGCAACGCGTTTCCGTATACGAGGACTTGAGGCCCATGACCGAACGGATTCCGGCGGAGGCCGCGTCCTGGTGCCTGGCCGCCGGCCTGCTCGCCGTCACCGTGCTGCTGCTGCGCCAGCGCGGGATCAGCAAACGGGCACGCCGACGGGCCGCCGTGCTCGCGGAGGACCTGCGAGCACGCGACGAGGAGGTGCGACGCCTGGCCGAGGTCCGTCTGCCCGCCCTGGAGGACGCCCCGCACCAGCACGTTCCCACGGGAGTCCCGGTCGCCGGCGCGCCGGACGGCCGACTGGCCGACACGGAATTCGCGAAACACCTCGACACCGTCCTCGAACGCGTCTCGGAAGCGGCGCGGCACGCGCAGGCACGTGCCGACCAGTCCGCGAAGGCCTCGCTGAAGGCGTCGATGCGTTCGATCCAGGCCCTCGCCAACGAGCAGCAGGTGTCCATCGCGGAGATGCAGGACCGGCACGACCACCCCGACGTCCTGCGCGACCTTCTCGAAATCGACCACACCAACGCGCAGTTCGGCCGTCGCGCGCAGGCGATCGCCGTCCTGTGCGGGGCCTGGCCCGGACGCCGACGCAGCACCTCCGCGCTGACCGAGGTGGTGCGTGGCGCGACCTCGCGCGTCCGCGACTACCGGCGCGTCCGCGTCTACGGAGAGGTCGACATCGCCGTCGAGAGCCGCGCCGTCGAGCCGGTGGTCCTCGCCGTCGCCGAACTGCTGGACAACGCGGCACGCCACTCGCAGCCCGACACCACCGTCGAGGTCACCGTCCAGTCGGCGCACAACGGCGCCTGCGTGGTCATCGACGACGCCGGTGTCGGTATGGACGACCAGGCGACCGGGCGGGCCGCCGCGCTGCTGACCGGCCGCGACCCGGTGGACGTGACCCGGCTCGGCGATCCGCCGCAGTTCGGCTTCGCCGCCATCGGCGTACTCGCCGCGCGGTACGGGTTCGGGGTCTCCGTGGACACGCGTTCCCCGTACGGCGGTGTCCGCGCCGTGGTGTTCCTTCCGGCGGCGCTGCTCACTCATCTGGCCCCGGCGCCGGAGGTGCCGTCGCGGGCCGGGTCCTCGCGGACCGCGGGGTGGCCGGTGGGTGAGGCGGGTCCGCCGGGCCCGGGGTTCGTGGCGCCGCGGCCCACGCGTCGGGCGGCCGAGCCCGTCGAGGCGACGACGGCCGGCGGCCTGCCGAAGCGCCGGCGCCGCGATCCCCGGCAGGCGGCCCCCGCAGGACAGCCCGCCGCCGTGCCCGCCGAGGACGTCAGCGCGCGGTCGGCCGAGGAGAACGCCCGCCGCATGGGCGCGTTCGCCCGCGGCACCCGTTTCGGCCGCGCGGAACGGGACACCACCGGAACCCCGGTGGCCCCGCGACCGCCCGACGCCCCGGGAAGCCCGGAAGCCCTCGCGCCGACCGGTGCCTCGCCGACGTCCGCGGGTGCCCCCGAGAAGCGGGCGGACGCCCTGGCGACGCCGACGCGCGCCCCGGTGCCGTCGACACCGGCCCCGGTGCCGACGACGGGCGCCTCCGTGCCGACGACGGGTGCTTCCGTGACGGCGGCGGCGGCGGACGGCTCGGTGACGGCGGCGGATGCCCTCGCGGTGAGGGCAGAACTCCCCCTGATGTCCGCGGGCGCACCCGTGACCTCGTACGAAACACCCCACTCGATCGAAGGGAGCACACCGGGATGACCGTGCCCATGACCAACGAGCTGGGGTGGATGCTCGACGAGGTGCTGAAGGTGCCGGAAGCGCGGCACGCGATCCTGCTGTCCGCCGACGGCATGCTCCGCGCGTACTCCGCGGACATCGACCGGGACGACGCCGAGCGCCTGGCCGCGGGTCTGTCCGGTGTGCAGTCGATCAGCCGCAGCACCGCCGAGTTCTGCGGCAGCCCGGACACACCGTGGCGGCAGACCCTGATCGAGTTCACGCACGGGTACGTCTTCCTCGTGGCGGCGGGCGAGGGCACCCATCTCGCGGTGTCCACCACCGAGGACGTCGACATGGAGGCGGTCACCTACCGCATGCACAAGCTGGTCGACCGGCTCGGCAAGGAACTGACCAGTCCGGCCCGGCGGGACACCGGCAGCCCGGCATGACGCCGCCCGGAGGCCGTCCCGGGGAGCGCCTGGTGCGGTCGTACGTCGTCACCGGAGGCCGCTCGCATCCGTCGCGCAACACCCTCGACCTCGTCACCCTGCTGATCGCCGCGCCCGGCCCGCCGCTCACCGGACTGAGCCCCGAGAAACGGCGGCTGATGGAGCTGTGCCGGCCCGGGGCGCTGTCGCTGGCCGAGGTGGCGGGCCATCTGGAGCTGCCCGTCAGCGTCACCAAGGTGCTGGTCGCCGACCTGATGGACAGCGGTCACCTCGTCACCCGTGCACCGATCCCCTCCGCCGGGCCGTCCGACACGGGCATCCTCCAGGAGGTGCTCGATGGACTCCGCTCCCGGCTCTGAGGGCAGGTATCTGCCCGACGGTGTGCGGACCGCGGTGAAGCTGCTCGTCGTGGGCCACTTCGCGGTCGGCAAGACCACGTTCGTCGACGCGCTGTCCGAGATACGGCCGCTGCGCACCGAGGAGATCATGACTCAGGCAGGCGCGATCGTCGACGACTTGGCGGGTGCGCGGGACAAGACCACCACCACGGTCGCCCTCGACTTCGGCCGTCTCACCCTCAACGACTCCCTGGTCCTCTACCTGTTCGGAGCCCCGGGGCAACGGCGCTTCACCGGGCTCTGGCAGGACATGACGCGCGGCGCGCTCGGGGCACTCGTTCTCGCCGACACCCGCCGCCTGGACCGGTCCTTCGAAGTCATGGGAGTTCTGGAGGAGTTGGGGCTCCCGTACGCCGTGGCCCTGAACGACTTCGACGACGGCCCGGAGCACGGCCTGGACGAGGTGCGTGAGGCACTCGACCTGCTGCCCTCCACCCCGCTGCTGCGCTGCGACGCCCGCGACCGGGTCTCCGCCACCGAGACACTGATCGCCCTCGTCGCCCACCTGCTGACCCGCAACGGCGAACTGGAGCACGCGTGAGCGCCGTACCGCCCCCCGGCTGCCCGGCCCACCAGTCCCTGTACGGGCCGGAGTTCGCCGCCGATCCCGCCACGGTCTACCGGCGTCTGCGGGAATCCGGACCGACCGCACCCGTCGAACTCGCGCCCGGTGTCCGGGCCACCCTGGTCACCGGGTACGACGCAGCCCTGCACGTCCTGCGCAGTCCGGAGACCTTCGCCAAGGACCCGCGGCACTGGAGGGACCTGGCCGACGGCACCGTCCCGATGGACAGCCCGGTCGTCCCGATGATGATGTACCGGCCCAACGCCCTGTTCACCGACGGCGAGCAGCACGGCCGGCTGCGCGGTGCCATCAGCGACAGCCTCGCCCGCGTCGAGTCCGGCACGCTGCGCGGATACGCCGAGCGCAGCGCCGACACCCTCATCGACCGGTTCGCTCCGCTCGGGACGGCTGATCTGCTCGGCGAGTACGCCCAGGTACTGCCGCTGCTCGTCTTCAACCATCTCTTCGGCTGCCCCGTCGGCCACGGCGTCCGGCTGGTCGAGGGCATGTCCGGGATCTTCGACGGGGTGGACGCCGAGAGGGCGAACGAACTGCTCACCACCACCCTGCTCGACCTGGTCGGACTGAAGCGGCGGCGGCCCGCACCGGACGTGACGTCCTGGCTGATGGAGCACCCCGCCGCGCTGACCGACGAGGAGATGGTCCACACCCTCGTCGTGCTGATGGGCGCCGGCACCGAACCGCAGCAGAACCTGATCGCGAACAGCCTGCGCCTGCTGCTGTCCGACGACCGTTTCGCGGGCGATCTGTCCGGCGGCACCCTGCCGGTCGAGGACGCCCTCGACGAGGTGCTCTGGACCGACCCGCCGATCGCCAACTACGCCGTCCACTACCCGCGGCACGACGTCGTGTACGAGGGAACGCTGCTGCGCGCGGGCGATCCGCTGGTGGTGAGTCTGGCCGCCGCGAACACCGATCCCGCGCTGACGAGCGGCCGACGCACCGGCAACCGGGCCCATCTGGCGTGGAGCGCGGGCCCGCACACCTGTCCGGCGCAGGGTCCGGCGCGGCTGATCGCGGCCGTCGCGGTCGAGAAACTCCTGGACCGGGTCTCCGACATCGAACTGACGGTGCCCGTCGAGGAGTTGCAGTGGCGCCCCGGCCCGTTCCACCGCGCGCTCGCCGCGCTGCCGGTGCGGTTCCCGGCCGCCCCGACTGTCGGACGGTCCGGTGACGGGCCTTCCGCGGACGGGCCATCCGGGGGCGGCCGGCGGACCCCGGAGACGGCCTCGCGGCCGTCCCCCGTGGACGAGTCCCGGGCCGCCGCGCCCGAGCCTTCGAGGAGCGGATGGGCACGCCGGACGGCTGCCTGGTGGCGCGGGGAGTGACCTGCTCCCGGGCTCCGGGGGGCGGCTTGAGCACGGTCCCGTCACCCCGAGGCGTGTCCGGTGCCGGGCGCTTTCGGTGCCGGCTTCCCCGCGCGTGCAGGCAAGTCGGCGGGGTCCGGCACCGGACCGACGGTCTCAGGCGGGCTCGCGGCGCAGCAGCCGCCTGCGCGGCTTCTGGTCGGGGAGCCAGCCGAAGGCGAGGCAGCTGCCGACGGCGCCGAGGAGCAGTCCGACGAAGAAGCCGCCCAGGTTGGAGGTGAGCCACGTGCCCAGGGACAGCAGGATGCCCAGCAGGGAGTAGAACAGGCGCTGGGCGGGGTTGAAGAGGATGAGCAGGCCGCACAGCAGCATTACGGCGGGGAGCAGATAGCCCGCCAGGCCCTGCATCCCGATGTGCAGGACGACTTTCAGCGACGCCTTCTCGGTGAGGAGGATCTCCGCTCCCGCCAGGGTGAGCAGCAGCCCGCCCCAGAAGGGGCGGTGCGCGCGCCACTGCCGGAACCTGGCCCTCGGGCCGGGGGAGTCGTCCGGATGTGGTTCGGCGCTCATCAGCAACCCTGGTCGCTGAAGCGGAGCTTGAGGCCGGGAAGCTTGAACACCGCCGCCGTGGTGGCGTAGTTGGTCTGGCGCAGATTCGCGATGCGCACGGTGTCGGCCTGCTGGCTGAACACGCCCTTGGGGCCCTGGACCCCGGCCTTGTCGAGGGTGCTGGCGTCGTTGCCGATCTCGATGTTGCCGAAGGAGGCGTCGCCGGACAGTTCCGTGGAGTCGGTGGTCAGGTGGCTCGCCTCCACCTTGTTCGCTCCGCTGCCCGCCGTGATGAGCAGGTTCGTGCCGCCGAGGTCGACGCTCTGGCACAGGTGGTCCAGGGTCGCGCTCTTGATCGCCGAGGTGACGATGAGGACCTGGCCGCCCGTGTCGCCGGCGTTGGGGCTGTCGTCCGCCATGTTGTCGAGCCCGCCGAACTGCTCGAAACCGGTGCCGTTCAGTTCGGTCGCGGTGACGGTGAACGGCATGCCGGAGATGGCGAACTGGACGCCGAGGGCGCCCTGGGCGGTGAGGATCATCAGCCCGGCGGCGACCGCGGTGGCCGGGACCGCCATCACGGCGGCGCGGCGGAGACGGACCCGGCCGCGTCTGACCTGTCCGTCGGCGGCCGAACCGCTTTCCGGGGTCTCGGGCGTGGAACCGTTGGACGCCGTGGCGTCCGGGGACGAGGCCATGTCTGCTCCCTGGGCACGTTCGATGCGGGTGTCGATGCGGGTTGGGCTCCAGTGGCGCGCTGTCCTGGCGCGGACAACGACTGCGGCGCACGCCTCCTCGCGCCTCCCGGCGGTTGCAAGGGCTTTCTCGTTACGCAGCAGTAGCCGTCGAGGAAGTTACCGGGGGTTACAGACACGGGTCAAGGCGCCTGTGGGAAAAGCGTGCCCGTTGTGATCCACCTGTGAACACGGGTCGGTGAAAGCACTGCGCTGACCTTCAACTTCCCTTCTACGCCTTGACGTTGACCATCCATCAGGTCTACAACTCTCCCTGTTTCCCCGGATCCGTGGCGCCGGATCCGTCGGTCGACGCGCCCGTCACCTCCCGGACTCCGCTCTGCGCGGGGCGGTCATGGCGTGTACCGGAGCGGCCCTGGCACGTACGCCGAAGCGGCGTGCCCTCTCGGTCCTTCCCAGTTCCCGTGGCACCGGTGCGGTCGCCTTCCCCCCGAGGGCCGCACCGGTCGCCCGGCTGTCGCTGCCGGCCCGTGACGTACGGAGAAGGCGTCACGGACCGGCGGCGGTCTCTCCTCGCACCACTCCCGCGGCGCGCACCGGCGTCCGCATCGGCCGTCGCGCGCGGCCCGTTCCGTCCAACCGCGCCACCCTCTCGACCCGCACCCCCGCGCCCCGGCGCGGTCAGGCACCCACACCCCCATCGGAGAAGAGGCACCCCCCATGCGTACTCGTTCCCTGCTCGCCCTCGTCGGCGTCGTCGCGGCCCTTTCGGCGTCCGCCGCCGTCCCCGCCTCCGCGGACGACGTCCCGGTGCTCACCACCGGCAGCACCGCCGGAACCCCCGTCGCCGTCGGCGACGTCCTCGTCGCCTCGCTGGCGAGCGGCACCAACGCCACGCTCTATTCCAGCGCCACCGGCACGAGCGGCGTCTCGTGTTCCGCGTCGACCTTCACCGCGTCCGCCGTCGACAACCCGGCGGCCCCCGGCACGGCCACCGAGTCGGTCACCGGGCAGACCTTCGACAGCAGCTCGTGCAGCAGCAACGTCGTCGGTGTCCTCGGTGTCACCAGCATCACGGTCGACAACCTGCCGTACACCACGGCGGTGGGCTCCGACGGAAGCGTCACGGTCACCCCGGCCGCCGGTTCCACCATCCAGACCACGGTCAAGCTGCGCTCCCTGCTCGGCACCCTGACCTGTGTCTACCGGGCGGCGAGCCTGACCGGCACGGCGAGCAACGCCGACACCGGTATCACCTTCACCAACCAGCAGTTCACCAAGTTCTCCGGCTCGTCCCTGTGCTTCAGCAGCGGCTACTTCACCGCGAAGTACGCCCCCGTCAACGACACCAGCCAGCCGGACAGCCCGGTGGTCTACGTCAACTGACGCCCACCGGACCCGTGTTCACTGCCGGCGTCGGAGCGCGAAAGCGACGCCGGCGGTGAGCAGCAGCGCCGCCGCCGCTCCCCCGGCGACCAGGGGGAGGGCGGGGCCGCCGCCCGACGTGCTGTCGGCGGCGGGCGTCAGCTGATCGGTGCCCGCCGTCGCGGCGGGCGAACCGGCCACCGGGGAAGGCGAGTCGGCGGACGGGGACGCCGGCTCGGGGCTGGGCGGCGAGGTCTCCAACTTGGTCGACGGGGAGGCGCTCTTGGCGCTCTTGCCGCCGGAAGTACTCCCGGTGCTCCCCGAAGTACTCGTGTTCCGGGTCGACTTCGATGCCCCGCTCCCGCCGGAGAACACCACGTCCGAGCACGAGTAGTACGTGTCCGTCGTGCTGGTGTTCTGCCAGATCGTGAACAGCATCTGGCGGCCGGTGCGGTCGGACGGCAGCGTGCCCTTGATGCGGTAGGCGCCGCCGACCAGTGCCGGGTCGGTGGCCGTGGCGAACGGCTTCTCCGGCAGGTCGGACCACTTCAGGGGGCGTGTCGGGCTGTAACCCTGCTTGGTCAGAAAGAGCTTGAAGGTTCCCGTGTGCGGGATCGTCGAGCTGTACTTGAGCGTGAGGCTCGCGCCGGGCGTCAGACGCGTCGACGGAAAGTCGGCGCGGGCCAGGTCGAGGCCCTTGTAGGCGGGCAGGCCCCCGCTGCACAGCTTCCCGTCCGGGATCACCGAGCGGTCCCGGCCGTTGACGCCGGCCACCCGCAGGTTGTCCCACGCGGTGAACGGCGAGCCGTTCGCGGCGATCGCCGCCCGGCAGGCCGCCGTGCCGCTCAGACCGCCCTCGGGCGAGCACGCGTACACCCGGCTGACCGGGGACGTCGGTGCGCCGTGCGCCGATGCGGTCCCGGCGGCCCACGTCGTGAGCAGCAGCGGAGCCGCCAGGGCGACAGCGGCCGCGGTGGCGGTGCGGTAGGCGGTCATCCGGAAGGTCTCCTCGATGCGTGGGCGAAGCGGCGTGCCACCGTGCGCGGCCGGGACGCACTCCCCGCACAGGGCACAGTGAAGTACGGGGCCGGAGCGCCCCGTGTTCAGATCCGCAATCCGCGCGAAACGGGACCACCCGGCCCGACTTCGGGCGGGCGAGGGCCGAACGGCGGCCGGATCGAGGGTTTTCCCGCTATCCCTCCCCTTCGCGGCCTGCCTATCGTTCAGCGCGGCCGCCGTCGCAGCCGCGCACCCGTCGTCCACGACACGGCCGCGCGGGCACCGGGGCGGCCGACAGCTCGAAGCCGCCGACCAGGCCGACCGCTGGGCTCTACGGGGGGAGGGGCCGCCCGGCGCGCACCGCGTCGGACGGCCCCTTCTGTACGGCCGGTACGGTGAGCGGCATGTCCGATCCCACCGCAGCCGCCCGTTCCACCGCCGGTCCCGACGACGCTCCGGTGGTCGTGAGCTCGGTGCCGGGCTCGTTCTCCTGGAGTGTGCTGGCCGAGCGGCATCCGGCGCTGATCCGCAGGGTGGCGGACGCCTTCCCGTACGGGCCCGAACAGCGCCACGCGCTCGACGACCTGCTCAGGAACTGTGCCGAGGGGGTCGTGGAACCGCTCGCGGCGCAGGCCGCGGACCGCGGGCGGTGGGACGCCTGGGGCGGCCGGGAGCACTACGGCCGGTCCTGGTTCGACGTGCCCTTCCTCTGGTCCGAGAGCTATTTCTACCGCCGGCTCCTCGAAGCCGTCGGCTACTTCGCACCCGGCCCCTGGCAGGGCATCGACCCGTTCCGCCCCTTCAAGCTCGCCGAACTGGACACCCCGGAGGCCGACGAGGAACTCGCCGCGCTGGACGACCTCGCGCACCGGCCGGCCGAGGACCAGGAGGAGGCGCTGCTGCACGGCTCGCTGTGGGGCAACCGGGCGGACCTCGGTTTCAGCCTGTCGGGCACCAGGGGCGGGACGGCGGCCGAGTCCCAGCTCGTGGCGGACGACGCGGACGTGCTGCGGTCGCTCCTCGCCGGCGGCACCCTCTGTCTGGTCGCGGACAACGCGGGCCGGGAACTCATCCCCGACCTCCTCCTCGTCGACCACCTGCTCCGGCACGGCCGGGTCGCGCGGGCCACCCTGCAGGTGAAGCCGTACCCGTACTACGTCTCCGACGCCACGCCCGCCGACGTACTCGACGCCCTGCGCCGCCTGACCGCGGCGAAGGGAGCGGCGAGCGAGGCCGGGAACCGCCTCTGGGCCGCCCTGTCCGAGGGCCGTCTGACCGTCCGTGCCCACCCCTTCGCCTGTGCCCCGCTGCCGTACACCGACCTGCCCGAAGATCTCCGGCAGGAGTTCGCCGCGGCCGACGTGACCCTTCTCAAGGGCGACCTGAACTACCGCCGTCTCATCGGTGACCGGCTCCACCCCGCCACCACCCCCTTCGCGGTCGCCACCGCCGGCTTCCCCGGTTCGGTGGCCGCCCTGCGGACCCTCAAGTCCGATGTCGTCGTCGGACTCACCTCGGCCGTCGAGACGGCCCTCGACGCCGCCGAGGGCCACCGCTGGCGCACCGGCGGCACCCACGCGCTGATCCAGGCGAGACGCTGACGAGCGGTATCCCGCGCTCCTCCCGCCGGGCCGCCGGGACGGGGTCCCGGCGGCCCCGACCGGACGGTGGTGCCGCCGTGTGCGGCTTTCGCCCCGGTTCACGCGATGGTGTGATCACGTCCTGGCCCGCGGATGTCCGCGCGGGGCCGTGGGTAGGGCCCGGCCATGACGCAGCCGTTCCAACTCCCGCACTTCTACATGCCGTACAACGCCCGGCTGAACCCGCACCTGGACGAGGCGCGGGCCCACTCGGTCGAGTGGGCCCGCGGAATGGGCATGCTCGAAGGCTCGGGCATCTGGGAGCAGTCCGACCTCGACGCGCATGACTACGGCCTGTTGTGCGCGTACACCCACCCCGACTGCGACGGACCGGCCCTCTCCCTCATCACCGACTGGTACGTGTGGGTGTTCTTCTTCGACGACCACTTCCTGGAGACCTTCAAACGCACCCAGGACCGCGCGGGCGGCAAGGCCTATCTGGACCGGCTGCCCCTCTTCATGCCGCTCGACCTGTCGACTCCCGTACCCGAACCGGAGAATCCCGTCGAGGCGGGACTCGCCGACCTGTGGGCGCGCACGGTGCCCTCGATGTCCGCCGAGTGGCGCAGGCGGTTCGCCGTCTCCACGGAGCATCTGCTCAACGAGTCGATGTGGGAGCTGTCCAACATCAACGAAGGGCGGGTCTCCAACCCCGTCGAGTACATCGAGATGCGCCGCAAGGTGGGCGGCGCCCCCTGGTCCGCCGGTCTCGTCGAGTACGCCACCGCCGAAGTCCCGGCGTCCGTCGCCGAGTCCAGGCCGCTGCGCGTCCTGATGGAGACGTTCTCCGACGGTGTCCACCTGCGCAACGACCTCTTCTCCTACCAGCGCGAGGTCGAGGAGGAGGGTGAACTCAGCAACGGCGTCCTCGTCCTGGAGACGTTCTTCGGCTGCACCACCCAGGAGGCCGCCGAGACCGTCAACGACATCCTCACCTCACGCCTCCACCAGTTCGAGCACACCGCGCTCACCGAAGTACCGGCGCTGGCCGTGGAGAAGGGGCTCACCCCGCCGGAGGTCGGCGCTGTCGCCGCGTACACACAGGGCCTCCAGGACTGGCAGTCCGGCGGCCACGAATGGCACATGCGCTCCAGCCGCTACATGAACCAGGGCGCCACCGACGATCCCCGCCCCTTCGCCATGGGCGGCTTCGGCACCTCCGCCGCGGACATCGGGAGCCTGCTCTCCGCGGCCGGCGCCGAGCGGATGCGCGCGTACACCCACGTACCGTTCCAGAAGGTCGGCCCCTCCCGGCTCCCCGACTTCCACATGCCGTTCGAGGTCACCCTCAGCCCGCACCTCGCCGGGGCACGGGAACGCCTCACCGGCTGGATGTACGGCACCGGCATGCTCCATGAGGGCGTCTGGGACGAGGACAAGCTCATCGCCTACGACCTTCCGCTCTGCGCCGCGGGCATCCACCCCGACGCGACACCCGACGCCCTCGACCTCGGCTCGCAGTGGCTGGCCTGGGGCACCTACGGCGACGACTACTACCCGCTGCTCTTCGGCAACCGCCGCGACCTGGCCGCCGCCAAGCTGACCACCGCGCGCCTGTCGGCCTGCATGCCCCTCGACGGCGAAGAGGTCCCCGTCCCGGTCAACGGCATGGAACGCGGCCTGATCGACCTGTGGCGGCGCACCACCGAGGAGATGACCCCGGACGCCCGGAGCACCCTGCGGGCTGCGGTGGACGTGATGACGGAGAGCTGGCTGTGGGAGCTGTCCAACCAGATCCAGAACCGTATCCCGGACCCGGTCGACTACCTGGAGATGCGCCGGGCCACCTTCGGCTCCGAGCTCACCATGGGCCTGTGCCGCCTCGGCCACGGTCCCGCGGTCCCGCCGGAGGTCTATCGCAGCGGACCCGTCCGCTCGCTGGAGAACGCGGCCATGGACTACGCGATGCTCCTGAACGACGTCTTCTCGTACCAGAAGGAGATCGAGTACGAGGGAGAGGTCCACAACGGCATCCTCGTCGTGCAGAACTTCTTCGGCTGCGACTATCCGACGGCGCTCGGAATCATCCATGACCTGATGACCCAGCGCATGGAACAGTTCCAGCATGTCGCCGCCCATGAACTGCCCATCCTGTACGAGGACTTCAAGCTCTCCGAAGAGGTGCGCGGGATCATGGAGGGCTATGTGGTGGAACTGCAGAACTGGCTGGCCGGAATCCTGAAGTGGCACCAGGACTGCCGCCGTTACGGAGCGGCGGACCTGGCCCGGCGCTCCCACGGCTTCGTACCGGACCAGGCGTCGGCACTGCCGGTCGCGTGGAAGGCGCAGCCGGTCTCGTCCTGACGGTCCCCGACGGGTCCGGGGCACCGGGGGCCGCCGCGGAGTGTTCCGAGAGGAGCGTCACGACGGCCTCCCGGGCCTCCTTCGCGAGGCCGGGGTCCACCGCGACGGGCACGGGCGACCCCCGCCCGTCGCGACCACCGCCACACCGTCCCGAGGAAGACCGGTTCACCCGTTGGGGAATCGTCGCGCGCCTCAGCGCGGGGTAGAGCAAGAGCCGGAGGCGGTTCGTTGAACATCTGCCGGAGGCGACCCATGGAACAGACCGCGTTGCGTCCCAAGCCGATGCCCGGTCAGAATCCGGGCAGCGGCGACCGTCCGGGCGGCGGGGCGCGTACGTCCGACGGCGAACGTCCGGCCTGCGGCACCCGGCGCCCGCACGCCTCGCGGCGCCGCGGCAGGCGCCTGGTCAACCTGCTGTTCGGGCTGTTCGTCGGGTCGGTCCTCGTCCTGTCCGGGGTGGGGCTCGGCACGGTGGGCACGACAGTGATCGGCCTGAGCAGACTGGCGGACCTCCAGAGGCAGGCCGGTTCGGCCGGGCACGCACGACAGCCCTCCGGCACCGACACGGCGCCGCGGCCCGGGGGTTCGGGAGCCGCGCGGCCCGGAGCGCCGCGGCCCGGGGGTTCCACCACGGAGTCCGGCAGCGGCAGCCCGATCCTGTCCGGGGAGTCCGCGCGGACCTCCGTCAGCGCGACCCTCGGGGTCGAGGCCGTCGACGCCCCCGGAGGCGGAGGCGCGCTGATCGTCGCGGTGCATCTGCCCGGCCCCGGGTACACCGCGGGCCTGGTACGCGGTGACGTCCTGCTCGCGTTCGACGGGACCGGGGTCACCTCGGCCGCCGACCTCGCGCGAAAGGTGGCCGCCGCGCGTCCGGGCAAGCAGGTCACCCTCCGGGTCCGCCACGCGAACGGCGCTCACCGCGGCCTGACCGCCGTCCCGGGCATCGTGACCTGAACCGGCCCGGCCGGCCCGTCCAGGTGCCCCTCGCCCGGCGGGCACGGCTCCCGATCCCGCGGGCGCAGGGAAGAAGGGGCTGGTCAACCGGGCCGCGGCCCGTCACGATGGCCGCATGCTGAGCACCCTCGTCGCCTTTCTCGGCGCCTGCACCCTGATCGCGGCCTCGCCCGGACCGAGCACCGTCCTGATCATCAAACGGTCACTGGGCAGCAGGCGGTCCGGCTTCCTTACCGTGCTCGGCAACGAGACGGGCGTCTTCCTGTGGGGCGCCGTCGCCGCGTTCGGCCTCACCGCACTGCTCGCCGCCTCGGAGGTGGCGTACGACGTGATGCGGATCGCCGGTGCCGTCGTGCTCGTCGGATTCGGCGTCCAGACGCTGTGGCGGGCGCGCCGTTCCCCAGGCGCCGGGGAAAGCGGCTGGGAGGGTGCGGAGAAGAGCGACTGGGCGTCCTACCGGGGCGGACTGCTGCTCAACCTCGCCAACCCGAAGGCGGCCGTCTTCGCGATGTCCTTCCTGCCGCAGTTCGTTCCCGAGGGCGCCCCGCACCTGCCCGCCATGCTCGGCCTCGCCGCGCTCTGGGCGGTCTACGAGGTGGGCTACTACGGCCTGTACGTCTGGTTCGTCGGCCGGATGAGGACCGTGCTGTCCCGGACGGGCGTACGCAGGCGGCTGGAGCAGGTCTCCGGAGGCGTCCTGCTGCTCCTGGGCGCCCGTCTCGCCCTGGAGAGCTGAGCGGGGGCGGGCAGGACCGGCTCGCGCGCACCCCACCGGAGAGGCAGGATGCTGCCGTAGCCCCCTGGGGAAGTCCGGACACACGGAGGCACGCATGACCGCCGCCACACCCGCGCCCTTCACCGCCGCCGACTACGAGGCCCGTATGCGGCGCGCCGCCGAGGCCGCGGCCGACGCCGGGCTCGACGGCGTCCTGGTCGCGCCGGGGCCCGACCTGGTGTGGCTGACCGGATACCGCCCGGTGGAGACCGAGCGGCTCACCCTGCTGGTGCTGCGGTCCGGACAGGACCCGGCGCTCGTCGTACCCACCCTGGAGGCGCCCGACGCGGCCAAATCGCCCGGCGCGCCCGTGCTCACCCTGCACGACTGGACCGACGGCACCGACCCCTACGAAGCCGCCGTGCCGCTGCTGGACGGCGCCGGCCGCTTCGGCATCAGCGACAACGGCTGGGCCCTGCACCTGCTCGGCCTCCAGAAGCGGCTCCCCGACAGCCGCTACACGGCGCTCACCGACGCCCTGCCGATGCTGAGGGCGGTCAAGGACACGGCCGAACTGGAGCGGCTCGCGGCCGCCGGGGCCGCCGCGGACGCGGCGTTCGAGGAGATCCGGAAGGTCTCCTTCGCGGGCCGCAGGGAGTCGGAGGTCTCCGGCGACCTCGCCGATCTGCTGCGCGGGTTCGGGCACTCCCAGGTCGACTTCACCATCGTCGCCTCGGGCCCCAACGGGGCCGACCCGCACCACGAGGCCGACGAGCGCGTCATCGAGCACGGCGACATGGTCGTCCTGGACTTCGGCGGGCTCAAGGACGGCTACGGCTCCGACACCTCCCGCACGGTCCACGTGGGCGAACCGGACGACGAGGAACGCAAGGTGCACGACATCGTGCGCGAGGCCCAGGAGGCCGGGTTCAGCGCCGTGCGTCCCGGGATCGCGTGCCAGGACGTCGACCGCGCGGCGCGCGCCGTCATCAAGGACGCCGGGTACGGCGAGTACTTCATCCACCGCACCGGGCACGGCATCGGCGTCACCACCCACGAACCGCCCTACATGGTCGAGGGGGAGGAGCAGCCCCTGGTCCCCGGCATGTGCTTCTCGGTGGAGCCGGGCGTCTATCTCCCCGGCCGGTTCGGGGTCCGCATCGAGGACATCGTCACGGTCACCGAGGACGGCGGACGCCGGCTCAACAACACATCCCGCGAGATGGCGATCGTCGACTGACGTGCGACGGCCGACCGCGCGGCGACCGCCGCGCCCCCGCTCCCGGACGACAAGGGCGCGACCATGACCCAGCCACCGCCCCAACCCGAACCCCGGCACGAGCCCCCGACCCCGACCCCGGAGACCGTCCGGCGGCTGGTCCTGTCCCTGCTCGGGGACGACACCGCGCCGGGCCCGGGACCGGAGGTCCGGCCCGTCGTGGAGGGAGGCGCGCACTCCACCTGGTGGGTGGGCCGGCGCCATGTGCTGCGGCTCGCCCGGGACCGTGACGCCTCGCTGCGCCAGCGCCGTGAGCTGCGGCTGCGCGATCTGATCCGCCCGCACATCGGGGTCGCCGTCCCCGTGAGCGTCGCGCGGGGCGAGTGGGTGAGCGGACTCGGCTACACCCTCGACACCCTGCTGCCCGGTGCCTCCGGCGACGAACAGGACGTCTCCGCGCTCGGTGAGGCCGACCTCGCCGCGCTGCTGACCGGGCTGCGCGAGGTCCCCGTACTCCAGGCCGAGACGCTCGGGGTGCCGCGCGTTCCCGCGCGCTCCCTGGAGACCCTGCGGGCCGCCGCCGTACGGGCCGCCGAGCGGCTCCCCGACGAGGAGTTCGACCCCGCGCGCTTCGACCAGCTCGCCGCGCTGGCCGCCGTCCAGCTCGGCGGCCAGACCGGCGCCCCGGTCCTGGTGCACCACGGCCTCCTCGGCGAACACCTCGTGGTCAGCCGCGACGGGCGGGTACGGGGCGTCCTCGACTGGAGCGGCGCGGTGATCGGCGATCCGGCCGAGGACATCGCCGGGCTCGCCGTCGCGGTCGGCGCCCCCGCGGCCGTACGCGCCGCCACGCTCGCCGGATACGCCGCCCGCCCCTGTCTGCGCGGACTGTGGCTGGCCCGCTGCGACAGCGTCGTCCGGCTCGCCGGTCGTCCCCGGGCCCAGGACGACCTCGCCCTGCCGCCCCTGGAGGCCCAGGTGCGGCGAGCCTGGGAACCGATCCTGCTGGAGCGGGTCACGGACCTGCGGGAGGGCACGGACTAGCTGCTCCGGGAGCGGCGCGCGCCGCGCGGGAAGCTGCGGCAGGCAGGCAGGCAGGCAGGCAGGCAGGCAGGAAGCCGCGGGAGGCAAGGGGGCGGGTCCGCGGACGGCCCCGGGAAGGGCCGGTCGGGCGCCCCGCGCGGAGGACGCGACCCGCGCCGGTGTGCGCGCCGGGCGCCCGAGCCCGCGGAAAGGCCGCCTCCCGCGCCGGTGCGCGCGCCCGGCGCGTCACGCCTGGGTCAGCACCACGCACGACTCGCCCGGCACCCGCAGCACCCCGTCCGCGCCCGGGACCTCGACCGGATCCCAGGCCGCCAGGATCTGCGCGCGGCGGATACCGAGCGGAATCGACGCGGGGCCCTTGGCGAGGTTCACGGCGATCCGGACGTCCCCGCGCCGGAGGGCGAGCCAGCGGGCCCCCGGATCATGGGCGACCCTGACCGCCGCGAGATCGGGGTCCGAGAGGTCGGCCTGACGCCGGCGCAGGGTGATCAGTTCGCGGTACCAGGCCAGCACGCGCGCGTGCGGGGCCGTTCCGGGCTCCGACCAGTCCAGACAGGAACGGTCCCGGGTCGCCGGGTCCTGCGGGTCCGGCACGTCCTCCTCGGCCCAGCCGTGCGCCGCGAACTCCCGGCGCCTGCCCCGCCGTACGGCCTCCGCGAGCTCGGGGTCGGTGTGATCGGTGAAGAACTGCCAGGGGGTACCGGCGCCCCACTCCTCGCCCATGAAGAGCATCGGCGTGAAGGGCGCGGTGAGGGTCAGCGCGGCGGCGCAGGCCAGCAGCCCCGGGGACAGGGAGGCCGAGAGCCGGTCCCCCTGGGCGCGGTTGCCGATCTGGTCGTGGGTCTGCGCGTAGCCGAGCAGCCGCTGCGCCGAGACCCGCGCGCGGTCGAACGGGCGGCCGTGGTGCCGCCCGCGGAAGCTGGAGTACGTGCCGTTGTGGAAGTAGCCCGACGTCAGCGTCTTGCTCAGGGCCGTGAGCGGGGCGTGCGCGAAGTCCGCGTAGTAGCCCTGCGCCTCGCCGGTCAGCGTGGTGTGCAGCGCGTGGTGGAAGTCGTCGTTCCACTGGGCGTGCAGCCCGAGCCCGCCCTCCGCGCGGGAGGTGATCAGCCGCGGGTCGTTGAGATCCGACTCGGCGATCAGGAAGAGCGGCCGGCCCAGGTCGGCGGCGAGCGAGTCCACGGCCGTCGACAGCTCCTCCAGGAAGTGCAGCGCACGGGTGTCCCGCAGCGCGTGCACCGCGTCCAGGCGCAGTCCGTCGATCCGGTAGTCCCGCAGCCACGCCAGCGCGCTGCCGACGAGGTACGCGCGCACCTCGTCCGAGCCGGGCGCGTCGAGGTTCACCGCGGAGCCCCAGGGCGTCTGGTGGGTGTCCGTGAAGTAGGGCCCGAACGAGGGCAGATGGTTGCCGGAGGGGCCGAGGTGGTTGTGCACGACGTCGAGGACGACCCCCAGGCCGAGTTCGTGTGCCCGGTCGACGAAGCGCCGCAGCGCCTCGGGACCGCCGTACGGCTCGTGCACGGCCCACAGGGAGACACCCTCGTACCCCCAGCCGTGCCGGCCGGGGAACGGGCACAACGGCATCAACTCGACGTGTGTGACGCCCAGTTCGGCCAGATGGCCGAGCCGGTCCGCCGCCGCGTCCAGGGTGCCCTCGGGCGTGTACGTCCCCACGTGCAGCTCGTAGAGGACCGCGCCCGGCAGCGCGCGCCCGGACCACTCGGCGCGCCACGCGTACCGCCCGTGGTCGGCCACCGCGCTCAGTCCGTCGGGGCCGTCCGGCTGCCGGCGCGAGCGGGGGTCGGGCAGGACGGGGCCGTCGTCCACGGCGAAGCCGTAGCGCGTCCCTTCCCGTGCTTCCGCCTCGCCCGTCCACCATCCGGCACGCTCGGGATCGCGGTCCAACGCGCTCGTGACACCCGCGCAATGGAGTGTCATCCGCTCGGCCGCCGGTGCCCACACCTCGAATCGCACAGCAGGGTCCCCCTTGTCAGCTCGCCGTGACATAGCCCGTCCATGGTGCTTCACGGGAGATCAATTCGCTTCAGGATCCACCCTTTTGCCGCGTGTCCGTCGCCCGTTGGCCGCGCGAACGGCTCCACCCGGTCCCTCCGGCCGTTCCGGGTCTTCTGGACACCCCGTCGTTACTGGCCGACAATCACCAGCGTGACGTCGTCCTTCGAGTTCCACCCGTACCCCGCGCGGCTGTCCGACGCGGAGCGCGACCGGGCGCTCAAGTCCCTCCGTGACGGCGCCGCCCTCGGCCGTCTCTCGCACGACACGTTCGTCCACCGCATGGAGCTGGCGCTGTCCGCCCGCCGCTCCGAGGAACTCGCCGTGCTCACCGCCGACCTGCCCGGCGACGACCAGCCCGTCGGGCGTCGCTGGTCGCACCTGGTGTTCGGCACCGTGGAGGCCGTCTCCGGCTTCACGGTACGGCTGCGCAGGGCCTGGCAGTCCGAGCGGCTGCCCAAGCTGCAACTGCCCGACGCCGGGAGCGCGTACCCGCTGCGTATCGGCCGCGACCCGGCCAGCGGACTGCGTCTCAACCACGAGACGGTGTCCCGGGTGCACGCGGAGCTGCGCCGGCAGGGCGGCGTCTGGGTGCTGCGCGACCTCGGCTCGACGAACGGCACGACCGTCAACGGACGCCGGGTCATCGGCTCGTCCGTCGTGCGGGACGGCGACCAGATCGGCTTCGGCCGGATGATGTTCCGCCTCGCCTCGGACTGAGCCGCGCCGTCGCCCGGTTACCTCACCGGCGTCCGTCCTCCTCACCGGCGGCCGACTGCCCGAAGGAGTCCGGCGGGCACGGGTGAGCGGCCCCGGACGGAGGTTCGCCGACCGGATCCCGCAACATCCTTCGCCGCCCGCGGTGTTGACGTACCCCCTCAGTCGTGACTCACTGTGCGTACATCGTGCACATCAGGTGAACCGACGGCGCCGTCCGAGTGGAGGTGTGCTCTGCCGCCACTCCGCCGCTATCCGACCGTGGACGAACTCGGCGTCCGCGCCGCCGCGCTGGTCGCCCGGCGCCCCGACGAGGCCCGGCTGCGCCGCGTGGGCACCTCCCGGGCGGGTACACCGCTGCTGCTCCTGTCCGTCGGACACGGCAGCCGTCAGGTCCTCGTGGTCGCGGGACCGCACGCCAACGAACCCGTGGGCGGCGCCACGGCCCTGCGGCTGGCCGAACGGGCGCTCGCCGACCCCCGGCTGACCGAGGGCGCGGACGCCACCTGGAACCTGCTGCTCTGCCTCGACCCCGACGGTTCCCGTCGCAACGAGGCCTGGCTCCGCGGCCCGTACACGCTCGGCCACTACTTCCGGCACTTCTTCAGGCCCGGTTTCCTGGAACAGCCCGAATGGCTGCCCGAGGGCGCGGACGGCGCCGTCCTGCCGGAGACCCGCGCGCTGCTCGCGCTCCAGGACGAGCTGAGGCCCTTCCTGCAGTGCTCCCTGCACGGCGTCGACGTCGGCGGCGGGTTCGTCGAGCTGACCCGCGACCTGCCCGGACTCGCCCAGCGTGTCGCGCACAGCGCCGCCCGGCTGGGCATCCCGCGCGAACTCGGCCCGTACGACACGCTGTACTGGCCGACACTCGGCCCCGCCGTGTACCGGGTCCCGCAGCCGCGCACGGGGGACCTCGCCGCCGCCATCACGGAGGCCGCGGTCGACTCCACCTGGTTCCACCCGCAGCCGCACGGCACGGTCACCGCGATCGTCGAGGCGCCCATGTGGGGCGTCGGCGCCGTCGAGGACCCGGCGCGCCCCGCCGATCCCGACGCCGTGCTGCGCTCCGTCAGCCGCACGCTGCGCCACGACACCGGGATCCTGGAAGGCATCCTGGCCCGGGTGCGGCCGGGCCTCGGCGGCTCGCCGGACGTGACCTGCCTGCTCGCGCCCGTCGACGACTATTTACTGGTCGGCCCCGGACTCGCCGACTCCTGGGACCCCGACGTGCGGGACGCCGGGTCGCGCCCCCTGCCGCCGCTCGACACCGCCCGTCTCACCGCCCTGCGCCTCGCCGGCCGCCGGGTCGCCCTGCGGACGGCCGGGCTGCTGCACCAACTCGTCACCGCCTCCGGGCGGGACCCGTGGGATGTGCTGCCCGAGCTCGACCGGCTGATCGACGCGTGGTGCGCCGACTACCGAGACGGCTGCGGGGCGCGCTGGATCCCGGTCGCACGCCAGGTCGAATACCAGGCGCGGGTGGTGCGCTCGGCGTTCGAGCTCGCCGGGCGCGGCACGCGCCCGTGCTCTCGTTCGGGTGACTCCGGCTGGACCGCGCAGGCCGCGGTGCCGATGCACCAGGAATGACGAAAACCCTTCAGGCGGTCCGTGGCGCCCTGCTCGTCCCGCTCGCGCTCCTGCTGGCGGGTGCCGCCCCGGCGGCCCACGCGGCACCCCGGCACGCCCGGCCAGGCAACTGGCTCAGCCTGGCCGTCACCCGGGGCGACGCCCGCTCCAGTGACACCCGGAGAGTCCTGCTCCTCTGCGACCCGCCCCAGGGGCATGCCCACGCGGCGCGGGCCTGCCGCCAACTCGGCGCCACCGGGGGCGACATCGGGCGTATCCCGCGCCGGTCCGGCGTCATGTGCCCGATGCTCTACGCGCCGGTGACGGCGTCGGCGTACGGCCAATGGGAGGGCCGCCGGGTCGACTACACGCACACGTTCTCGAACTCCTGCGTGATGGGAGCCGATACGGGCGCGGTGTTCGACCTGTCGAGCTGAGTCACGTCGCGCCCTCGCGCGCGTGCCGGGCGGCCGCCATGACCGTACGGGCCTGGTGTTCGACCTGGTTCTCCAGCGGCACCCAGCGCGCGCGGAAGCGTTCGGCGAAGGCGTCGCTCCAGCCCGCGACCAGTTGTTCGAGCTGCGGTGCCTCGCGGTCGTCCGCCTCCTGGAGGACGCGCAGCAGCATCGAGGCGGCCCGCAGCGGGATCCGCCGGCCGAACGCGTCGACGCTGCCCACGTACGCCATCGTGGTGTCCACCGGGGGCGGCTGCGACCAGTCGGCGGCGAGGCCCGGCACCAGTTCCAGCGCCCACTTCGCGGCCCGCAGCAGGGGCCCGTCGGGTCCCCGCAGTCGCGGCAGGGCCCGCCCGAGGACCGTCTCCACCTGGTACGCGTCCGTCAGCAGCCGGTGGGCCAGGCGTCGCATCGCCGCCGCGGGGGCGGGGTGCGGCGCCGGGTCGTCCACCAGGTCGCTGGCCCACATCGGGACCTCCACGACGGCCGTCAGACCGCCGTACCGGTGGGCGTGGTACCAGGTGCTGTGCCGGGCGTCGTCCGGCATGCTCGGGTACGCCGTGTCCGAGCCCGGCGCCGGCATCACATGCACCCCGGGCCCCGAGGCGGGCCAGCCCGCGGCGTCCGAGGCGGCCGTCTCGACCGGGATGTGCAGCTCCGCCGCCGACTTGGCGAACGGCTCCGCGAGGCCCGGGATGTCCTTGGTCAACTGCACCCAGCTGCCGCCCAGATCGGTCCCGTGCAGTGTCACCTGGAGGTAGGGCCGCAGCTCGTCGATGACCCCGGTGAGCGCGCGGGTCTCCGGGGGCAGCCGGTCGGGCGGCAGGACGGAGGGCGACCACTCCGGCTGCTCGGGGCCGGCCGGACGGAAGAAGCCCAGGTGGTAGTCGAGCAGGGTGCGGGGCGCGGGCGTCACATGCAGGCTCGCCCCGTCGGGGTCCGCGCAGAGCAGAAAGTGCCAGGCGGTGTCCCTTCTCAACTCCCGCTGGTGCAGTACACGTTCGGCCAGTGACAGCAGCGTCGAACCCCCCGTCGGTTCGTTGGCGTGGGCCCCGGCCACGACGAGCACGGCGCGCCGGGCGTTGCCGACGGACAGCAGGTGGAGGGGCCTGCCCGCGCGGGAGGTGCCCACTTGTCTGAGGGTGCACAGGTCGGGCCTGTGGGCCGCCAACGCCCAGGCGGACGAGACGATTTCGGTCACACTGGGGTAGCGCAACTCCGGCAGGTGACTCACCCCCGACTTGTCCGCCCTGCGTCGCTTTTGGCAGTACTCCACGGTCTCGGGGAACTGTCAAGGACGCGACGGTGCCGCTCCGTTGGGCGTGCGGTGGCATTTTCCCCTGGCAACGCGCCGTGGCGGGTGCGAGGTCCCTCCCCGTCCGGGGCGGACCGCATCCCGCAGGCCTGCGGAGAAACGTGGCGGGGGCACGGGAACGGGTGCTCGCGAGGGGGCGCCCGGCGTGCGCGCGCGCCCCGGGCGGGCGCGCCCGGGCGAGGCACGCGATTCACCCGTACGGGTGTACGGGGACTGCGGTCCCGGGCGTGCGGTGTTCGACTCGGAGCAATCGCGCGCGGGTCCGGCGCGCCGACCCGAGGTGGTGCCCGCGGTGCTGTGCCCTCACGGCCTTCCCGGCGAAGGCGGCCCGACGCCGATACCGGCGCCCCCACCCGTCCCGGACGCCCACTCACCCGCCCCCGCGACGGGCGAGTCGCCCGCGCGTGTCCCGGGCACGTCGCCCCGGCCCTTCGGGGAGGCCCGGTCGTCCGCGCCCGCGGAGGGGGAGTCGTCCTTGCCTGTCGGGGGTGCGCGATGGTCGCCGCCCGCGACGGGCGAGTCGCCTGTGTGCGTCTCGGGCGGGTCGCCCCGGCCCTTCGGGGAGGCCGAGTCGTCCGCGCCCGCGGAGGGGGAGTCGTCCTTGCCAGTCGAGGCCGCGCGGTCGTCGTCGCCCGTGGAGGGCGAGGCGTGTCCGCCTGGCACGGGTGAGCAGCGGCTGCGTGTCGTGGGCCGGCCGTCGTCCCCGCCCGGCGCAGGGCGGCCGTCGGCGCCCCCGGCGGGCCCGCCGCCCGTTGTCGGCCTGCGGGCGTCCCGGTCCGTCATGGGCGAGCCGCCGCCCCTGCCGGTGGCGGACCCGGCCGGTACGGGCGCGCCGTTTCCGCTTCTCGCGAGCCCGGCGCCGGTCCGCCTGCCGGGGTGTCCCTCGCGGGCGACCCCGCCGGGTCCCGCGTACGGCACCCCGTACGCGCCGCCCCGGGCGCCGTCCGTACGGGTGACCGCGCCGCCGAGCCTGCTCGATCCGGGCGTCGAGCGCGATCCCCAGCCGCTGTACCGCGCCCTGCGCGGAAACTTCCCCCTCGTGTACGACGAGCCGTTCGGCGCCTGGCTGATCAGCAGGTACGCCGATGTGCGCGCCGCGCTCGCGGACCGGCGGCTCGCGGCGCCCGACCCCGGACCCGCGGCGGCCCTCCAGGAGGACGGTACGCACCGCGCGTACCGGGCCCTCGTGTCCTCGGGGCTCGCGGACCACGCCACGGCCGCCCTGGAATCGGGCGTCGAGCGCACCGCGTACGTCCTGGCCCGCCGTCTGGCGTCCCGTCAGGAGGCCGATCTGGTGACCGAGTTCTGCCAGTGGCTGCCCGCCGCCGCGGCCGTCGCCGCGCTCGGGCTGCCGTACGAGGACACCGTGCGCGTGCACGCCTGGTGCCGTACCGGACTCGACCACCTCGGCGGCCACCGCCCCGGACTCGGCGCCCACCTGCGCCCGCACATCGTCCGCCGCCGCGCCCAGCCAGGCGACGATCTGCTGTCCGCGCTGTGCACGGCCCGCCCCGACGGGCGTCCCCTGACGGACGAGGCCGTGACGGCCCTGGCCGGGACGGTGCTGGGCGCGGCCGGCGAGACGACCGCACGCGCGCTCGCGTCGTTCCTCGCCAACCTTCTCGACCACCCCGGCCAGTTGGACCTGATCCGGGCCCGTCCCGAGCTGACGGGCGGCGCCTGGGCCGAGTCGCTGCGCCGCGATCCGCCGCTGCAGATCGTGCCGCGCCGGGCGCTCGAACCGATCGGCCCGATCCCCGAGGGCGCCACCGTGGCGTGTCTGCTCGGGTCCGCGGGCCGCGACCCGGCACGGTTCGCCGACCCGGACCGCTACGACGCCTTCCGCCCCGACCCGGGCGAACTCGCGTACGGAGCGGGACGGCACCTCTGCCTGGGCGCCCCGCTGGCCCGGCTGACGGCGGAGCACGGTCTGCGCGCCCTGCTGGCAGTCCTGCCGGGCCTCCGCAGGGCGCCGGGACCGCGCCCGCCCGCCGAGGGCCTGATCAGCCGCTCTCCGCGAACCCTCCCGGTGTGTCCGAGCTGACGCGCTCCAGCAGCACGACGGGCGACCCCCCGAAGAGGTCCGCCACGCGCGCGTGCCCCGTGAACTCCCGCTCGGGCGAACCGGGGACGAGCACATCGGTCCACCGCCCGTCGGGGAGCGCGAGACGCGTGTCGCGCCAGCCACCGGCCTCGGCCAGCCTCAGCGACAGCCGGGTGACCGCCGTGATCACCTCTCCCGACCGCGCGAACGCCACGCAGTGTCCGGCTCCGGGGCCCTCGGCCCGCAGCGGCCCGTACGTCGCCGCGTCGCCGAAGACGTCCGGCCGCCGGGCGCGCAGCCGCAGCGCGGCGACCGTGAGCGCCACCTTCTCCGCGGACAGGTCCCGCGGCGCGAACGCCCCCCGGTTGTCCGGGTCCACCAGAGCCAGGTACTCGTCCTCGGTGCCCTGGTACACGTCCGGCACACCGGGCATCGTCAGATGGACCAGGGCGGCCCCCAGGACGTTCGCCCGCACATGGGGTGCCAGGGAGGCCCGCAGGGCGGCCACGCGCCGTCCAGGGGGCCCGCACGGCCCGTCGGTGACGAACGCCGCCACCGCCTCCTCGTACACCGGATCCCGTTCGGTCCAGGCCGTGTGCGTGCCGGCCTCCCTGATGTGCTTCGACAGGGCGTCCCGGACCCGCTCGGCGTAGACCTCGCCCCCCTGCCCCGGACCGCCCCCGTCCCTGTTCCCGTCCTCGTCCCCGCCGGTGGCCGGGCCGAGGCCGAACACCGTCTGCCACGCGGCCCACGCCACCTGCGGGTCGGGCATCCCCGGCCCCTCGCGGGTCACCTCCGCCAGGACGTCGGACCAGCGCTCCGGACACTGGGTGAGGACCGAGACCGCCGCGCGCACGTCCGCGCTGCGCTTCGTGTCGTGGGTCGACAGGACGGTCCCGGTGACGGGCCAGTCGCGCTGCACGCGCGCGCAGTGGGCGTGGAAGTCCTCGGGGGACACCGCGGGGCTGCCCGGGTCGCCGCCCACCTCGTTCGCGGACAGCAGCGGCACATAGCGGTAGAACGCCGTGTCCTCCACGGACTTGGCCCGCAGCGCCGACGACGTCTGCGCGAACCGGGCCCGGAATCCGGCCGCCTCGGGCCCGTCGGCGTCCCCGTCCCGCCCGAGCAGCAGCTCCCGTACGACGTCCACGGCACGCGCCTCCTCGGGCACCCGGAACGCCGTCCTGGCCTCGGCGGCGGCCCGCTCGGTGACCACCAGGGACGCGTCCGTGGACGGGTAGGGCCGGTACACCTCCAGCCGGACCAGCAGTTCGCGCAGCGCGGCGCCCAGGGCCCAGGGGGCGTGGTCGCGCAGCGCGGGGTCGGGGGACGCGTCGCACAGCGCGCTCACCTCGCGGGTGAGGCGCTCGGCCTCCGCGGCCAGTTCGTGGGTGACCACCTTGTACGCCGCCCGGCGCACCGTGCTCTCCCAGTGGCCGCCGCGGTCGGCCTGCGGGGCCGCGAACCGGCGGTAGCGGCCGAGGAGCATGCTCGCACCCGCCGTGTCCGTGAAGAGGCCGTCGACCTGCCGCAGCGCGTCGTAGCCGGTGGTGCCCGCCACGGGCCAGGCGGGCGGGAGCGGTTCACCGTCCGCGAGGATCTTCTCCACGACGGTCCAGCGGCCTCCGGTCGCCTCGTGCAGGCGGCGCAGATAGGCGTCCGGGTCGGCCAGCCCGTCCGGGTGGTCGACGCGCAGTCCGTCGATCACACCGTCGTCGAGAAGCTCCAGGATCTTCGCGTGGGTCGCCGCGAACACCTCCGGGTCCTCGACGCGTACCCCGATGAGTTCCGAAATGCTGAAGAAGCGGCGGTAGTTGAGATCGGTGCGGGCCAGCCGCCACCAGGTCGGGCGGTACCACTGGGCGTCGAGGAGCTGTCGCAGCGGCAGCTTCTCCGTGCCCTCGCGCAGCGGGAAGACATGGTCGTAGTAGCGCAGTATGTCGCCGTCCACCTTCAGATGGCCGATCTCGGCGCCGAGGCGGTCCCCGAGCACCGGCAGCAGGAGCCGGCCGCCCTGGGCGTCCCAGTCGATGTCGAACCAGCGCGCGTAGGGCGACCCCGGGCCCTCGCGCAGCACCTCCCACAGGGCGTGGTTGTGGCGCGGGGCCATGGCCATGTGGTTCGGCACGATGTCCACGACGAGGCCGAGGCCGTGCGCCCGCGCGGTGTGTGCCAGGGAGCGCAGCCCCTCCTCGCCGCCCAGTTCGGCCCGCACGCGCGCGTGGTCCACCACGTCGTAGCCGTGGGCCGAGCCGGGGACGGCCTCCAGGACGGGGGACAGGTGCAGGTGGGAGACGCCGAGCGAGGCCAGGTAGGGCACGGCCGCCTCGGCACTCCGGAAGGGGAACTCCGGCTGGAGCTGCAGCCGGTACGTGGCGGTCGGCACGACGGGAACCACCGGGCCGCGGAGGGCCGAGCGGACGATCGCCGGTTCGGGACGCTCAGGTGTCATGGGAACCTACGTACCCGCCCGGCCGGAGTTCCTTTCATCGGCGCACGCATATGGGTTCGCACGGCGTCCCGCTCCGGAGCACGAGACCCCCGCCCCGCGCGCGTGGCCCCCGACGGAAGCCCACGCGCGCGTGACCCGGGAAGGCGCCGCCCTAGGCGGGCCGCTGAAGCACGGTCATGCTCCGGTCGACCAGGGTCAGCCGGTCCCCGGCCTCGACCTTCGCGCCCGTACCCGGGGCGACTCCCTCCGGGAGGGACGTGTCGACGACGACCTGCCACTGGCGGCCGTGGTCGACCGGCACCACGAAGTCCAGGGACTTCGGTGAGGCGTTGAACATCAGCAGGAAGGAGTCGTCGGCGATGCGCTCCCCGCGCGGGCCCGGCTCGGAGATCGCGTTGCCGTTGAGGAAGACGGACAGCGCGCGGGCCTGCGCGGAACCCCAGTCCCGCTGGGTCATCTCCTGGCCCTCCGGGGTGAACCACGCGATGTCGGAGAGCTCGTCGTGGGTCCCCTGGACGGGCCGCCCGTGGAAGAAGCGCCGCCGCCGGAAGACGGGGTGGTCCCTGCGCAGCCACACCATCGCGCGTGTGAAGTCGAGGAGTTCGGAGCCGTCCTCCGGCCACGGCACCCAGGCCAGCTCGTTGTCCTGGCAGTACGCGTTGTTGTTGCCGCCCTGGGAGCGCGCGAACTCGTCGCCGTGACTGAGCATGGGCACGCCCTGGGAGAGCATCAGCGTGGCGATGAAGTTGCGCTGCTGCCGGCCCCGCAGCGCCAGCACGCCCTCGTCGTCCGTGTCGCCCTCGGCGCCGCAGTTCCACGAGCGGTTGTGGCTCTCGCCGTCGCGGTTGTCCTCGCCGTTGGCCTGGTTGCGTTTGTTGTTGTACGCCACGAGGTCGTGCAGGGTGAAGCCGTCGTGGCAGGTCACGAAGTTGATGGAGGCGAGCGGACGGCGTCCGTCGTCCTGGTAGAGGTCGGACGAGCCGGTCAGCCGGGAGGCGAACTCGGCCAGTGTGCGCGGCTCGCCCCGCCACATGTCGCGGACGGTGTCGCGGTACTTGCCGTTCCACTCGGTCCACAGGGGCGGGAAGTTGCCCACCTGGTAGCCGCCCTCGCCGACGTCCCAGGGCTCGGCGATCAGTTTCACCTGGGAGACCACCGGGTCCTGCTGGACGAGGTCGAAGAACGACGACAGCCGGTCCACCTCGTGGAACTGCCGTGCCAGCGTGGCCGCCAGGTCGAAGCGGAAGCCGTCCACGTGCATCTCGGTGACCCAGTAGCGCAGCGAGTCCATGATGAGCTGGAGCACGTGCGGGGAGCGCATGAGCAGCGAGTTGCCGGTGCCCGTGGTGTCCATGTAGTAGCGGGGGTCGTCCGCGAGACGGTAGTACGAGGCGTTGTCGAGGCCCCTGAAGGAGAGCGTCGGGCCCAGGTGGTTGCCCTCGGCCGTGTGGTTGTAGACCACGTCGAGGATGACCTCGATGCCCGCCTCGTGCAGCGCCCGGACGGCCGACTTGAACTCCAGGACCTGCTGGCCCCGGTCGCCCCAGGAGGCGTACGCGTTGTGCGGGGCGAAGAAGCCGATCGTGTTGTAGCCCCAGTAGTTGTTGAGGCCCATGTCGACCAGCCGGTGGTCGTTCACGAACTGGTGTACGGGCATCAGTTCCAGTGCGGTGACGCCGAGTTCGGTCAGGTGTTCGATGATCGCCGGGTGGGCGAGCGCCGCGTACGTGCCGCGCAGCTCGTCGGGAAGCGCCGGATGGCGCATCGTGAGGCCCTTGACGTGGGCCTCGTAGAGAACGGTGTGGTGGTACTCCGTACGGGGGCGCCGGTCGTCGCCCCAGTCGAAGTACGGATTCACCACGACGGACGACATCGTGTGGGGGGCGGAGTCCAGGTCGTTGCGCTTGTCGGGCGACCCGAACGGATAGCTGTACACCTCCTCCCCCCACTTGATGGCGCCGGAGATCGCCTTTGCGTACGGATCGAGCAGCAGCTTCGCGGAGTTGGCGCGCCGGCCGTGCTCCGGCGCGTACCGCCCGTGCACCCGGAAGCCGTACCGCTGTCCCGGCATGACGCCGGGCAGGTACGCGTGCCGGACGAACGCGTCGGTCTCGCGCAGTTCCACGGCCGTCTCCGAGCCGTCGTCGTGCAGCAGACACAGCTCGATACGGTCGGCGGCCTCCGAGAAGACCGCGAAATTGGTACCGGCACCGTCGTACGTGGCACCGAGTGGATACGCCTCGCCAGGCCAGACCTGCATGGATATGACTCTTCCAGTAGTGCCGTGCCCCTGGGGGCGAGTCCGAGCCGAGTCTCCCCGAAAGTGATGGAACCTCCTATGACTTACATCCCTCTTACCCCGCGACCAGGCATATCTCGTATGCCGAACCAGTGGGACTCAAGCGACTCCTGAGGGCATAGGGGGAGTAGGGGGAAATGTGCGCAAGATAGTGCACCGCCATCTGGGCAAGGTGGTGGCGGGTGCGGCCATCGCGGTGGCCGGGACGGCCGTGATGATCGGTATCACCCTTCCGGGGTCGGCGGGGGCCGACGAATCGGGCGGGAGCCTCGGGGCCGGGGGAACCGCGCGCCAGGCGGAGCAGGACGGGCAGGGCGGCGCGGTGCGGCCCGGTGTCGTCGAGCGGGCGCCGGCCGAGGGGGAGAAGGGCAAGGGCCGGGACCCCCTCACCGACGACGAGACGAAGCGCGTCGAGCAGCTCGCGGTGAACCGGCAGCTCTTCGATTCCAGTGAGAACGTCGAGGGCGCGCGCGGACCGCAGCGGGTCGGCGTCGACCTCGCCGAACCCGAGACGGCCGAACTGGACGACCCGAACGCGCCGCGTCGCGCGGACGTCACGTTCTACGACTACAAGGACGACACGCTCGTCACCAAGACCGTCAACCTCGACACCGGGAAGGTCGAAGGGACGGGCGTCCAGCACGGCGTCCAGCCGCCGATCAGCCGCGACGAGATGACCGAGGCCGCCAAGCTGCTGATCGCCGACCCGCTCGGCGCCGGCCTGAAGGCCGACTTCAAGGACGCCACCGGCAAGGAGCTCACCTCGCCCGACCAGCTGGTGCTCAACAGCATGGTCTACCGCGCGACGCCGGGCGCCCAGCCCGCCGTCCTCGCCTCCTGCGGCGAACACCGGTGCGTCCGGCTCTTCCCGAAGGCCAAGAACGGGCCCTGGATCGACAGCCGTGATCTGGTGATCGATCTGAGCACCCGCAAGGTCGGCAAGCTCGGCTGAGCGCCGCTTCTCTGTCCTTCCCACCCTTTCAGCTTTCCGCAAGGAGTCACTTCTTCATGCGCGTCAACAGAAACAGCCGTGCCCGCAGCCGGGCGGCGGTGGGCCTTTCGGCGCTCGCCCTGGCCGCCGGAGCGACGACGGCCGCCGGACCGGCCGTCGCCCAGCCGAAGGCCGCTCCCGCCCCGTCCGCCGACTGCAGCGCGGCGTACCGCATCGAGCAGAAGCTCGCCACCGGCACCACCTGGCGGATGTGCTGGCACTACGAGAGCGAGGCCGGGCTCGTCCTGGAGAACATCTCCTACCAGCCGCCCGGCGAGGCCAACCCGATCAAGGTCCTCAGCAGCGCCAAGCTCGCCCAGATCGACGTGCCCTACGACGACGGCTCGGTCGAGTACAGCGACCTGACCGGCGCCGGCTTCGGCCAGGGACTGGTCGACATGGTCCCCGCCGAATGTCCTGGCGGCGCCATCAAGACGGTCAAGGTCCCCGACGCCTGGGACCCGCAGCACGCGAACGTCAAGGGCCTTTGCACCACGACCCGTTCACGCGGCCACGCCTACCGGATGGAGGCCGACACCGGGAACAAGGTCTTCCAGAAACAGGGCAAGGACCTGCTCGTCTACACCGTCAACAAGGTCGGCTGGTACGAGTACATCACCGAGTGGCGCTTCCAGGACGACGGCACCGTCAACATGAACATCGGCGCCACCGGCAGTCTTTCGCCCGGTGACTACGACGCGGGCGACGGCCGCGGCTGGCCGCTCGGCAAGGGCGCCAAGGACTACGCCACCAGCCACAGCCACAACGTGTTCTGGCGGCTCAACTTCGGCCTGGACGGCTCCTCCAAGGCGAAGATCGAGCAGTACGACTCCGTGGTCAGCCCGCCCGCGCAGGGCCACGAGGCGCCGAGCAACAAGACCACCGTCACCAAGGTCGCCAAGGAACTCGCGGGCGACGCCAAGAACATGCGCTGGTGGCGGATCGTCAGCAACTCCGGCAAGAACAAGGACAACCACGCACGCTCGTACGAGATCGTCCCGGGAGCGACCACCAAGTACCTCGGCCGTTCCTTCACCAAGCACGACGTCTACTTCACCGAGTACAACAAGTGTGAACAGTTCGCGAGCGACAACCTGCGCAACTGCGGTGCCGGACACGGAACATCGGTCGACAAGTGGGTCGACGGACAGACGCTCACCCACCCTGTGGTCTGGGTGAACGTGGGTTTCCACCACATCGCGCGCGACGAGGACCAGCAGCCGATGCCGGTCCACTGGCAGGGCTTCGCCATCGCACCGCGTGACGTCACCGCTATGAATCCGCTCACTCCGCCGGAGCTGGCGAACCAGAACGGGCATGTCGAACCAAGGTAGTTGAGAAACGACCTGTGCATCGGGCTGCACCGCTCGCCGCTCCCGGAGTACCCTTCCTTGATCGTTGATTGGGGCCTGGCCCCTGGGGAGTGCTCGGGGGAGCGGAAGGCGGTGCGCGGGTGGGCTCGGGAGGGCTGGAGCTGCCTCCTGGTGACGAGGGTCACGAGGGGAACTCCACAGATGTCCCGCCCGGCGCGGTGTCCCTGGCACGGCCGATGGAAATGGGATCCATTGGACCGGAACTGGACTGGGGTGCCGACGCCTGGCGCGAGGTGCGTACGCGCGCCCAGCGGGCAGGGCGCGCGTACATCTGGCTGAACCTGGTCGAGCAGCGGCTGCGCGCGGTCGTGGCCGCCGTCCTGCGTCCCATCTACGAGCCCGTCCACGGCGACGACTGGGTGGTCGCCGCCGCGGGACCGGCCGGCCAGGAGTGGGTGCAGCGCGCCGTCGCCGTGCGCGAAGTCAGCCGCCGCAAGGGGTACTTGCTCGACCCGGCCGACGACAACGTGCTCAGTTTCCTGACGCTGCCCCAGTTGCGTGAGCTGATGGTGCAGCACTGGCCCTGCTTCGAGCCCTACTTCGACGAGCGCAGGGACGTCGAACTCGCCCTGGACGAGCTGGAAGTGACCCGCAACGTCGTGTCGCGCAACCGCGCTCTCTCGGAGGCGGTCCTCAACCAGGCCGAGCGGGCCGCGGCCAAACTCCTGGAGATCCTCGGCGCGGGCAGTGATGTGCCCTCCGCGCGGCGGCTGCCCGTGGACGCCGTCGAGGACCTCGTCGGCGACCGGTACGCGGACGTCGTCGGGGTGCACTCCGACCGGGTGCGGCTGCTGCGCCAGTTCCCCGCCGAGGACCTCTTCGGCGGAGCCCGCAGGCTCGACGCGATCGGCATCGGCCTGAACCTGCTGGTGCAGAACTTCTCCGGGCGGCGGCTGGTCCGCCTCGCCGAGTCCGGCTGCCGGACCCGGCTGCTGTTCCTGAATCCCGCGTCCAGTGCGGTCAAACGGCGCGAGCGTGAACTCGGCATCAAGCGGGGCGAGTTGAGCCGGGCCGTCGAGATGAACATTCTGCACATGCGGCGAGTGAGGTCCCGGCTGCGCGACCCGGACGCCTTCGAGATCCAGGTCTACGACGAGACGCCCCGCTTCACCGCCTACCTCGTGGACGGGGACGGTTCCGACGGGGTCGCGATCGTGCAGTCGTATCTGCGCCGCACCCGCGGCATGGAGGCGCCGGTCCTGGTGCTGCGCGGGGGAAGCCGACTGCTCAAACCGGATGAAACCACCGAAGAGGGACTGTTCCCGACTTATCGCGAGGAGTTCGAGGTGGCTTGGGTCGATTCGCGGCCGGTGTCCTGAAAGGCCGTTCCCTTCGGTTCTCCGCCGCGGGTGGAACGCGGCCCCCGGATTGTCAGTGGCTCATGGGATCGTGGAGACCACTGGGGGAAAGCACCACAAAGAAGGGGGGCCGCCCATGGGCTGGCACCGGGAGCTGCTGATCGGCTTCGACCTGGAGACGACCGGGACCGATCCGCGCGAGTCGCGCATTGTCACGGGTGCCGTGATCGAGGTCAGGGACGGAGAGCCCGCGGGGCGCCGTGAGTGGCTGGCCGATCCGGGCGTGGAGATCCCCGTCGACGCGGTGGCCGTGCACGGGATCACCAACGAGCGGGCGGCGACCGAGGGCCGGCCCGCCGACGAGGTGGCCGACGCGATAGCGGGCGTCCTCGTCACCTACTGGCGGACCGGCGTCCCCGTCGTCGCGTACAACGCGGCCTTCGACCTCACGCTGCTCTCCGCCGAGCTGCGGCGGTACGGACTGCCCTCGCTGCGCGAGCGGCTGGGCGGCATCGACCCCGCGCCGGTCATCGACCCGTACACGATCGACCGCTCCGTGGACCGCTACCGCCGCGGCAAGCGCAACCTCGAAGCGGTCTGCACCGAGTACGGGGTGGTCCTGGACTCCGCCCACGACGCCTCGGCCGACGCCCTCGCGGCGGCCCGGCTCGCCTGCGCGATAGCCGGCCGCCACCCCAAGGTCGCCGCCCTCGGCCCCGCCGAACTGCACCTGCGCCAGATCGACTGGTACGCGGAATGGGCGGCGGACTTCCAGTCCTTCCTGCGCCGCAAGGGCGAGGCGGACGCGGTGGTGGACGGGACCTGGCCACTGCGGGACCTGGTGGACGACAAGGTCTGACGACCCGGTCCCGGGGACCGTCCGCTCCACACGCGGCCACCGCCCGGCCGGCGGGGTCCGGACGGGGTGGTGCGTGCGCGCCGTCCACGGACGCCTGCCGAGCACCGTCCGCGCACCCGCCACCGGGCACGGCCACGGGGTCCGGCCGGCGTGGGGCCCGGACGTTGCGACGGGGCCGTCGGGCGATGCCGGGGCGGGTGGCCGGAGTCGGGTCAGAAGGGGAACCAGCGGACCGTCTCGTCGCCGTCGCGCAGCGACGCCACCCGGCGTCCGAACTCTGTCAGTGCCTTGGGGTTCGTGGGGGCGTGCTGGGCGACCCAGGCGCAGCTGGCGGTCTCGCGGGCGCCCCGCAGGACGGAGCAGCCCTCCCACGCGCGCACGTCCCAGCCGTACGCAGCGGTGAACGCGTCGTACGCCTCGGCGGGAAGCCCGTAGCGGTCGCGGGACAGGGCCATGACCACCAGGTCGTGCTCGCGCAGATCGGCGGAGAAGGTCTCCAGGTCGACCAGGACCGGGCCGTCCGGGCCGACATGGACGTTGCGGGGCAGCGCGTCGCCGTGGATCGGGCCCGGCGGCAGCTGCGGGGTGAGCGCGGCGGCGGCCGCGGCGAAGCCGTCGCGCCGCTGCCGCAGATACGCAGCGTCCTCGAGGTCGATCGCGTCGCCCGCGAGACGCAGCCAGCGCTCCACGCCGCCGAGGAGTTCGCGGGGCGGCAGGGCGAAGGAGGGGGAGGGCAGCGCGTGCACGATCCGCAGAAGTCCGGCCAGATCGCGCGGCTCGGCGGGGCGCACGGGATCGGGCAGCCGGTGCCACACCGTCACGGGGTGTCCGTCGACCAGCAGCGGTTCGGGCTCGGCGGCCCGCACCGCGGGAACCCCCGACTCGGCGAGCCAGGCGGCGATGTCCAGCTCCCGGCGCGCCCGGTCGAGGAGTTCGGCGTCGCGTCCCACCTTGACGACCAGGCCGGCGGCGGCGAACACCGCGTTCTCGCCGAGGGCGAGGAGCGACGCCTCCCGTACCGGCCCCGGCAGTACCTTCGCCGCGGCCAGTACGTCCCGTGCCCGTGCCTCGTCCATCGCTCGCCTCCGTGTCCCAGGGCCTGCCCCGGCGTACCGCCCGCGCGGCCCGCGCCCACGACGGCTCCGGGTGCACGCCGTCCGTTCGATCAGTGTCGCATTCCCACAGGTGGGACCGGGTGCGCGAGGCCTTCGGCGGCCGGTGCCGTGCCGACGGCCGGACCGGTCGTGCCCGGCCTTGCTCGGCACGGGCCGTAAGGCCGTGGGTCACCGCGTCCCGGGATGCGGGCCCGCCAGCACGCTCCGGCGGGAGACGAACGCGTCCTCGGGGCCGAAGTGGGTGTCGAGGGCGTCCGCGAGGTCGTTCAGCGCGCGCGGGCAGTCGCCGTTGAACGAGGAGCCGTGCATCACGGCGAGCGTGGCCGGACGCAGGTCCGCGAGCGAGCGCAGGGTGGCGGTCATCGCGGTCAGGCACGAGATCTGCCGGAACAACTCCTCGGCCTCCAGGCACAGTTCGACGAGACCGTCCGCGGTGACGGCGGGCCCGTTCCCGAGGTGGGTGAACAGATCGCCGCAGAACAGGGTGCGGGTGTGCTCCTCGAACAGCAGCCGCGCCTCCCAGTTGTGGGGGACGTGCGGGGTGTTGATGTTCCGCACGACCCGCCGCACCTCGTGGCCGCCGATGTCGAGGCGCTCGCCCTCGCCCATCGGGCGCGGCGGCCGGGACACCAGGTCGTTGAGGGTGACCAGGCAGCCCAGGGTGTTGTGCGCGACCTCGGCCTGCTGGGCGACGGCCAGGAACTCGTTCACCGCGCCGCATTCGTCGGCCTCGACGTGTCCGAAGGTGATCCAGCGCAGCCGGTCCACCGGCATCACCCGCGCGATGGCCTCGGAGACCGGCGGGAACAGGGCGCGCATGCCGGTGTGGAAGAGCAGGGGCTCCTCCGCCGCCACCAGGAACTGGTTGAAGGTGAAGCCCGCCGGCGGGGCGATCTCGGGGATGTGCGTCGAGATCCGGTAGATGCCGTCGGCGATCTCGTCGAGACGCGTCTGCACGGTGAGCCGTCCCTTCATGGCGCAGGGGCCCCGCTCTCCGTACTACCCGATCAGCGGGTACCCCGCGACCGCAGGTGCTCATGGGCGGACAGGACGTGTCGCCTCGCCGGGGCCAGATGCCCGGCCACCTGCGCGAAGGGCCCGTCGGCCCCTCCCGGAGGAGGGGTCCGACGGGCCCTGGAGCCGCGCGGTCGTGCCTGCCGACGGTCCGGGTCGACGGTCCCGGCCCATCCGACGGTCCCGGCCGGTCCGTCGTCCCGGTGGCTGGTCCGTCGTCCCGGCCGGCCGGGCGGTCGTCCCGGTGGCCGCTCCGGGCGGCCGGTTACACCCCGGCCCGCTCGCCCTGCGGCACCGGTGCCACCACGGCCCCGGGGGCCTCGTCGTGGGTGAGGTCGGGCATCCGGTCCAGCCACTTCGGCAGGTACCAGTTGCGCTCGCCGAGCAGTGCCATCACCGCGGGGAGCAGCACACCCCGGATGATCGTCGCGTCGATGAGCACCGCGGCCGCCAGGCCCACACCCATCTGCTTCATGGACTGCATGGAGAGCGTCCCGAAGATCGCGAAGACGGCGACCATGATGACGGCCGCGCTGGTGACGACACCGGCCGTGGTGACCACCCCGTGCCGGATCGCGTCCTTGGTGCTGAGACCCCGCAGCCGTGCCTCACGGATCCGGGAGACCACGAACACGTGGTAGTCCATCGAGAGCCCGAAGAGGATCACGAAGAGGAACAGCGGCAGCCAGGCGACGATCGCGCCGACGCCCGCCGCGCCCACCAGGGACGCGCCCCAGCCGTGCTGGAAGACCGCGACCAGGATGCCGTAGGCGGCCGCCACCGAGAGGAGGTTGAGCGCGATCGAGGTGATCGCGATCGTCAGCGAGCGGAAGGACAGCAGCATCAGGACGAAGGCGAAGACGACCACGAAGGCGAAGACCGGGGTCACCGAGCCGATCAACTGGTCGTTGAAGTCGTGCGATCCAGCGACCTGCCCGGTGATCGGCGCCTGCAGGCCCTCGACCTTGCCGAGCGTCCGAGGACGTACGGTGTCGCGCAGCAGCGCCAGACTCTTCTCCGCCCTGCCCTGGTCGGAGCCGCCGACCAGCGGGACGAAGACGAAGGCGACGTTGTGCTCGGCGTGCACCTTGATGTCCACCGGGCCGCGCGAGGCGCCCGAACGGACGGCCGCCGTACGGAAGTCGGCGAGGGCGGCCTTCACTTCGGGGGCGTTGATGTCGCGCGCCTTGACGACCACCTCGGCCGGCTCGGAACCGCCCGGGAAGGCGTCGTTGACCCGGTTGTAGGTGCCCACGATCGCCAGCGAGTTGCCGAACTCCTTGTCGAGCGTGAGCTGCTGGGTCTTCATGCCGAGTGCCGGAGCGGCGATGGCGAGCAGCGCGCCGGTCGCGACGACGAGGGAGACCGCGGGCCTGGCGAGCACCACGCGCAGGACGGCGCCCCAGAACCGGCTGCCCTCGCCGGCCGGTCGGCGGTTGCCCCGCCCGCCGCTCGCGCCGCGCCGCTTGGCCCGGTGCAGGAACGGGATACGGCCCTTCTCGACGCGCTCACCCAGCAGGGACAGCAGCGCGGGCAGCACGGTGACCGAGCCGACCATGGCGACGGCGACGACCATCAGCGAGGCCAGGCCCATCGCCTCGAACTCGGCGAGCCCGGTGAAGAGCATGCCCGCCATCGCCACGCACACGGTGACACCGGAGACGATGATGGCGCGGCCACTGGTGGCGGCGGCGATCCGCAGGGCGGTGTCGGCGTCGCGGCCCGCCTCGCGCTCCTCGCGCTCCCGCCGCAGGTAGAACAGGCAGTAGTCGACTCCGACGGCCAGACCCACCAGCAGCATCACGGAGTTGGCCGTGTCGCTCATCGGCATCAGATGGCTGACGACGCCCATCAGGCCCATCGTCGCCATGATGGCGGTGACAGCGAGCGCCACCGGAAGCAGCGCCGCCACGAGCGCGCCGAACGCGATCAGCAGGATGCCGAGCGCCACGGGCACGGCGGAGAGTTCGGCCTTCTGGAAGTCGTCGCCGAACGCGTCGTCGTACTGCTTCTTCATGCTGGCGCCGCCGATCTCCTCGATCCGCAGCCCGGCATGGTCCTTCCGCACCCCCTCGACGGCCTTCAGCACGGGCTCGACACGGTCGCCCGCCGTCTCGGAGTCGCCGCGCATGTCGAACTGCACCAGCGCGCTGCGGCCGTCCTTCGAGATCGTCCCGGTGTCGTACGGCGAGGTCACGTCGGTGACCCTGCCGGTGCCGCCGACCGCCTCGACGACCGCGGCGACCGCGCTCCTGAAGTCGGCGTCGGTGGCCTTGTGGCCCGCGTCCTTCGCCTGGACCAGGACCGTCTCGCTGGCCGGCTCCTTGATGCCGGCGTCCTCGATGATCTTGGCTGCGGTGTGTGTCTCGCCCTTGAGCTGGTCGCTCTCCTTGACGTCGACGCGGCCCGCCGCGGAGCCGAGGCCCATCGCCAGGACGACGAACAGCACCCAGATCCCGACGGCCGCCCATCGGTGCCGGGCGCTCCAGCCGCCTGCTCGCGCGGCGATGCCCCGCACCCGCGTGTCTCCGTTCCCCATGACGGGCCAGCCCCTTTGCGCACGGTGACAGCCCCCTGCCGCCACCTCTGTATCGAAGGTATGGGCCGGATAAGAGCGTCTCGTCGTGCTGCCTGGTGAGCCCCCGGCACCCCGGCTCCTCCCCGCGGACCCCGGGGCCTCCGCACTGGGGAGGACGGAAGCCCCTTACACCTAACGGCACTTCTCGGGGACGCGGGTCAGGGACCGGCACGGCGCGTCCGGCCCGCCGGGGAACCGCCGCCCTCGCGGAACGCGGCCGTCGTGCCCACCCCGCCGGGCGGGGCGGCCGTCCTATGGTGTGCGGATGACGACGACGTACGCGGCGCTGTTGCGCGGCATCAATGTGGGCGGCGCGAAGAAGGTGCCGATGGCCGAGCTGCGCACCTTGATGGAGGGCCTCGGGTACGGCGACGTCCGCACGTATCTCCAGAGCGGGAACGCGGTGTTCAGCAGCGGCCGCGACGACGAGGAATCCCTCGCGGAGGAGCTCTCCGGGGCCATCGAGAAGCACTTCGGGTTCGGCGTCGGCGTGCTCGTCCGTGATCACGGCTACCTGAAGGCGGTCCGGGAGGCCTGCCCGTTCCCGGCCGCCGAACTGGAGGCCAAACAGATGCACATCACGTACTTCTCGGAGCCCGTCGACGAGGGACGCTTCGTCTCCGTCGAACCCGCGTCCTTCCTCCCCGAGGAGTTCCGCCTCGGCGACCGCGTCCTCTACCTGTACGCACCCGACGGTCTCGGGCGCTCCAAACTGGCGGTGGCCCTGGCGAAGCCCGGGGTGGTCAAGGGCGTCCTCGCCACCACCCGGAACTGGAACACGGTCGTGAAACTGGAGGAGCTGACCGGTGCTTGAGCGCAACGCCGCCGTCGAGGCCGCCATCGAGGGCGAACTGCGCCTGCTCGATCCGGCGGTCCGCCGCTCGGCCGACCTCGTCGGCGCGCTGCTGCACCCCGACTTCTACGAGTTCGGCGCGTCCGGCCGCATCCGGGACCGGGCCTCGACCGTCGCGGCGCTGGCCGCGGAGACCGGCGCCGGGGGCCGCGGCACGACCACCCGCATGAAGGGCGTCCAGCTCGCCCCCGACCTCGTCCATCTGACATTCGACACCGATGACAACGGCCGCCGGGCGCACCGGAGTTCACTGTGGCGCCACACCGGCACCGAGTGGCTGCTGTACTTCCACCAGGGCACCGTGTTCGACCCCGCCGAAGCCTGATCGTGCGAGGCTGGTCGTATGCGTTACATCATCATCGGGGCAGGGGCGGTCGGGGGAGCTGTCGGAGGCCGGCTGGCCGAGGCCGGGCACGAGGTCGTCCTCGTCGCGCGGGGCGCGCACCTCGCGGCGCTGCGCGCGGACGGGCTGCGGTTCCTGACGCCCGAGGGCTCGCGCACACACCGGCTCCCCGCGGTCGGAGGACCCGAGGAACTCGGGGAACTGCGCCCCGACGACGTACTCGTGCTCACCGTGAAGACCCAGGACAGCGAAGCGGCCCTGCGCGACTGGGGAGCGAGCCCGGTCGCGGGCGGCGGAACGGCCGCCGAGCGGCTGCCGGTCGTCTGCGCGCAGAACGGCGTCGAGAGCAGGCGCCTCGCGCTGCGCCGCTTCCGCAGGGTCTACGGCGTCTGCGTCTGGCTGCCCGCCACCTTCGTCGAACCCGGTGTCGTCGCCGCGGCCGGCACCCCGCTCACCGGAATCCTGCACCTCGGCGGGGTTCCGCACGGCACGGACGACACGGTCCGCCGGATCGCCGCCGACCTGGAGACGGCGCGCTTCGAGGCACCGGTCGTGCCGGACGTGGCGCGCTGGCAGTACGCCAAGCTCCTCGGCAACCTCGCCAACGCGATCGAGGCGGTCAGCGGGGTCCTCACCGACGCGGAGGGCCTGGCGCTGTTCGCGCGGGTACGGGCGGAGGGCGCCGCGGTGCTCGACGCGGCCGGAATCGCGTACGCGGGCGAGGAGGAGCAGAGCAGGGCCCGCGCCGACAAGATCACCTTCAAGCCCTTCGACGGCTCCGAGCGCGGCGGCGGTTCCTCCTGGCAGTCCCTCCGGCGCGGCACGGGCACCATCGAGGCCGACTACCTGAACGGCGAGATCGCCCTGCTGGGCCGTCTGCACGGCGTACCGACCCCGCTCAACGACCTGCTCCAGCGGCTCGCGAACACCTTCGCGCGGGAACGCCGGGCTGCCGGGTCGCTGCCGGTGGCGGAGCTCGTACGACTCGCCGACGAGGCTGTCGCGTCGGCTTAGGGGACGCGGGCGCCGCGTCCTTGGCGTGGAACCCGTGAACGGCGCGTACGAGAACGTGCGCCGCGCGGCCGGGGGTCGGCGGTCGCTGGTCCGGGGTGGTCGCCGAGGCCGGTCCCGGGAAGAATTGGCCCAAGATTCCCGCACGGAATTGGGCCGGGATTCTGCGCCACCGCGTGACTAGTCTCGACCGTATGACGACCACCTCACCGACCCGGGTCGACTTCTGGTTCGACCCCGCCTGCCCGTTCGCCTGGATCACCTCGCGCTGGATCCTGGAGGTCGAGCGCAAGCGCCCGCTCGACCTCCGCTTCCACGCCATGAGCCTCTACCTGCACAACGTCGGCAATGAACTGCCGGAGTGGTACCGGGAGTTGGTGGACAAGTCCATCGGCCCGGTACGAGTCGCGGTGGCCGCGGCCGAGCAGCACGGCGAGAAGGTGCTGCGCGAGCTCTACACCGCGTTCGGCACCCGCATCCACCAGCGCGCGGCCCAGGACTTCGACGCGGTGGTCGCCGAGTCGCTCGCCGAGCTCGGACTCCCGGCCGCACTGGCGGACGCGGCCCACGACTCCTCGTACGACGAGGCGGTGCGCCGCAGCCACGACGCCGGCACCGAACCGGACTCCGAAGCCTATGTAGGGACTCCCACCATCCATGTCGACGGAACGGTGTGGTTCGGACCGGTGCTGCGGGCGATCCCGCGTGGCGAGAAGGCCGCCGAACTCTTCGACAGCTTCCGCGTCCTCGCCGCCCACCCCGACTTCTTCGAGCTCAAGCGGACCCGCACGGGCGGGCTCTCCTTCGACTGATCCCGCCCGGTGAACCAGGGGTCAGGCGCCGAGCGCGGCCAAGGACGGCATCCGTGCCTCGTCGTAGCGCTCCAGCAGGACCCGCGCGACCTCCGGCGCGGGACCGAGGACATCGGCGAGGACGTCCGCCCCGGCCGCACCCCGGGCGATCCGGTCCGGCAGGAAGCCGGGGGCCAGCACGTACGGCGCGACGGCGACGCGCTCGCAGCCGAGGGCGCGCAGCTCGCGGACCGCGTCCTCGGTGCGCGGGAGGGATGCGGAGGCGAACGCGGGCCGCACGGCGCACCAACCGGTGTGCCGCCACTCCCGCGCGATTTCTGCGATCACCGCGATCGCCTCCGGGTCTGTGGACCCCGCCGAGGCCAGTACGACCCCGGTCGAGGACTTGTCGGCGGGCGTCAGCCCCGCCTCGTACAGCCGGCGTTCGAGCGCGGCCGTCAGCAGCGGGGACGGGCCGAGCACCTCCGCCTGCCGGACGCGCAGCCGCGACGGCGCCTGGCGCAGCACCGCCGGGATGTCCGACTTGGCGTGGAAGGCGCGGGTCAGCAGCAGCGGCAGCGCCACCGCGTCGCGGACGCCCTCGGCGGCCAGGGAGTTCAGCACCCCCTGCACGGAAGGGATGTTGAAGTCCAGGAATCCGGTCTCCACGCGCAGGCCGGGGCGCTGGGCACGCACCCGCCGTACCAGGGCGTGCACCGTCGCGGCGTGCCGCGGGTCGCGGCTGCCGTGGGCGATGACGACGAGGACGGGACGCTCCGGCCTGTTCATGACGGGGTCAGCCCTTCACCAGGAGTCCGCGGCTGCGCAGCACCCACCGCTCCACCGGGCTGAAGACGATCAGATCGATGGCGATGCCGACGAACAGGATGAGGAAGATGGCGAGGAAGACCATCGGCATGGAGCTGGCGTTGCGGCCGTTCTCCAGCAACTGGCCGAGGCCCACGCCGAGGTCGGGGGAGGAGGCGATGATCTCCGCGGCCATCAGGGAGCGCCAGGAGAACGCCCAGCCCTGCTTCAGACCGGCCAGATAGCCGGGCAGCGCGGCCGGCATCACGATGTGCCAGGTCCCGCGCAGGCCCGTCGCGCCCATCGTGCGGCCCGCCCGCAGGAACAGCGGCGGCACCTGGTCCACGCCCGACACCAGCCCGTTGGCGATCGAGGGGACCGCGCCGAGCAGGATCACCGCGTACATCATCGAGTTGTTCAGACCCAGCCAGATCACGGCCGGCGGCACCCACGCCACCGACGGCAGGGACTGCAAGCCTGACAGGATCGGGCCGATCGCGGCCCGCACGAACTTGACCCGGGCCACCAGCAGGCCCAGCGGGGTCCCGATCACCAGGGCGAACAGGAAGCCGAGCAGACCGCGCGAGACGCTGGTCCAGATGTAGTCGAGCAGGGTGCCCTGGAGCCAGGCGTCCTTGACCTCGGCCCAGACGTCGGACGGCGAGGGCAGCTTGGCCGGGTCGTCGACGATCTTGAACGTGATCAGTGCCTGCCAGGCCGCCAGGACCACCACGAACGCGACGAGCGGCGGCAGGATCTTCTGCCGGAACGTGGTGCCGAAGGAGTTGCGGCGGGCGACGGAGGTCTCCAGCGCGTCGAGGCCCGCCTCCAGTCCGCCCAGCCCGTCGTTGTGCTTGACGGCGGCGGCGTCGGACGTCGTCTCAGTGCTGGCCATGGCGGCGGATCTCCCCACGCAGTTGTTCGGTGATCTCGATGGACAGTTCCGCCACGGGGGCGTCCTCGATGCGGCGCGGCTGCGGAATGTCCACGGTCCACTCGCGGGCGACGCGGCCCGGTCGGGAGGACAGCAGGACCACGCGCTGTGCGAGCCGCACGGCCTCACGGACGTTGTGCGTGACGAAGAGGACCGACAGGCCCGTCTCGCGCCAGATCCGGGTGAGCTCGTCGTGCAGCACGTCCCGGGTGATCGCGTCCAGCGCCGCGAACGGCTCGTCCATCAGCAGGATCTGGCTGTCCTGGGCGAGGGCCCGCGCGAGCGCCACGCGCTGGCGCATACCGCCGGACAGCTCGTGCACCCGCTTGCCGTACGCGCCCTTCAGCCGGACGAGTTCGAGCAGTTCCTCGGCCTTGCCGCGCCGCTCGGCCTTCGGAACCCCCCTGAGTTTCAAGGCGAGTTCGATGTTCTTGCCCGCGGTCAGCCACGGGAAGAGGGCGTGCTCCTGGAACATCAGAGCGGGGCGCCCGTTGGTCGTGATGGAGCCGGCGGAGGGCTTGTCGAGCCCCGCCACCAGGTTCAGTAGTGTGGACTTGCCGCACCCCGAGGCCCCCAGGAGGGTGACGAACTCGCCCGGCGCGACATCGAGGGTGATGTCGTCGAGGACGAGCTGGGGACCCGTCGGTCCGGCGAAGGACTTCGAGACGTGCTCGATGCGAGTGGCGTACTCCGTCGTGCCGGCGCCGTCGGCGGCCTTGGCGAGCGTCGTGGCCATGGTCGTCACCTCCTGGGAACTCATCGGGATCCGGGCTTACTTGACGCCGAGACCGGCGTCGTCGACCGGGCTCTCGCCCGCGGCCTTCAGGACCTTGTTCAGGAGCGTGAGGTCATAGATGCCGGTCAGGATCGGCTTGTCCAGGAGACCGGCCTTCACCGCGTGGTCCGCCTCGGTGTGCAGGGTGGAGGCCAGCGGGTCGTCGGTGATCTGGATGGACTTCCAGGCCGGGTCGAGGACGTTCGCTGGCAGCGCCTTGCCGGAGTCGGCCTCCAGCTGCTTGTTCGCCGAGGCCTTCGCCTCGTCCGGGTTGGCGTTGATCCACTTGTTGGTCTCGACGGAGCCCTTCAGGACCGCCTCGACGACCTTCGGGTGCTCCTTGAGGAACTTCTGCGACACGATGATGTTCGTGATGACGAACTTCTTGTCGGGCCACAGGTCCGACTCGTCGAGCAGTACCTTGCCGCCCTCGGCGACCAGCTTCGACGCGGTCGGCTCCGGCACCCAGGCGCCGTCGATGGAGCCGGACTTGTAGGCGTCCGGAGTGATCTTGTTGTCGGTCCGGACGACCGAGACATCGCCCTTGCCGCTCTGCGGGTCGACCTTGTAGCCCTGCTCCGCGGCCCAGTTGAGGAACGCGACGTCCTGCGTGTTGCCGAGCTGCGGCGTCGCGATCTTCTTGCCCTTGACGTCCTTCAGGGACTTGATCTTCTTGGGGTTCACCACGAGCTTGACGCCGCCCGAGGCCGAACCGCCGATGATGCGAAGGTTCTTGCCCTCGGACTTCGTGAAGCCGTTGATCGAGGGCGAGGGGCCGATCCAGCCGATGTCGATGGAGCCCGAGTTGAGCGCCTCGATCTCGGAGGGGCCCGCGTTGAAGATCTGGTACTTCGCGGCCGTGGCGCCGAGATCCTTCTGGAAGAAGCCCTTCTGGTTGCCGACCAGCGCGGTGGCGTGCGTCAGGTTGCCGAAGTAGCCGATCTTCACGGAGTCGAGTCCGTCGATCTTCTTCGACCCGGCGGCGACCTTCGCCTTCGTGTCGTCCTTCGCGTCCGAGCCGTAGCTGCAGGCGGCGAGAGTGAGCAGCGGGAGAGCGGTGGCGAGGGCTATGCCGCGGGTCAGCAGCTTGGAGCGCGTGGAGCGGATGGCAGGCACGGGAGGGTTTCCTCTCGGTGGCCCGGCGGTCACGCCTTTCTCAGGTCGTGGCCGGGAAGTCGGCAGGTCTTCGGACGCTCAGGCTGTGGGGGGACGGGGCGCGCAGGCAGTGCGCGTACGTCATCGCGCACATCGCGCGACTCCGCCCTGCCCGCTGCCGAGGGCGCCGCTGCCGACGCGGCCGCCCTCCTTCGCGAACGTGGAGTAGAAGTCGACGGGAGTCATGTCAGAAGTCCCAGCCGTCGTCGTCGGACTCGTCCTTGACCGGCTGCGGCGCGGCGAAGGACTCGCCGACCATGCCCGCGGTCAGCGTGGTGCCGTCGGCCGGGTCGATCAGGATGAACGCGCCGGTGCGCCGGGAGTCGGCGTACGCGTCGAGCGGGAGCGGCTCGGCGGTGCGGATCTTGACCCGGCCGATGTCGTTGGCGACCAGCCGGCCCGGGTGCGGGTGCATCGAGAGGTCGTCCAGGGTCAGCCGGGACGGGATGTCCTTGACGATCGCCTTGACCGTGCGGGTGCCGTGCTTGAGCAGCACCCGGTGGCCGACGGTCAGCGGCTCGTCGGCCACGTGGCAGACGGTCGCCTCGACGTCCTGCGTGGTCGGCGGCGCGTCCTTGCTCGGCACGAGCAGATCGCCGCGTGAGACGTCGAGGTCGTCCTCCAGCAGCAGGGTCACCGACTGCGGGGTCCACGCGATGTTGACGGGCTTGCCCAGCAGGTCGATCCCGGCGACCTTCGTGGTGCGCCCGGACGGCAGCACGGTGACGCTGTCGCCGACGCGGAACGTTCCGGCCGCGATCTGGCCGGCGTAGCCCCGGTAGTCCGGGTGTTCGGCGGTCTGCGGGCGGATCACGTACTGCACGGGCAGCCGGGCGTGGCAGTGCGCCAGGTCGTGGCTGACCGGCACGGTCTCCAGGTGCTCCAGGACGGTCGGGCCGCCGTACCAGTCCATGTTCGCGGAGGGGTCCACCACGTTGTCGCCGGCGAGCGCGGAGATCGGGATGGCGGTGATCTCGGGGACGCCCAGCTCGGAGGCGTACGCCGTGAACTCCTCGGCGATCGCCGCGAAGACGGACTCCTTGTACTCGACGAGGTCCATCTTGTTGACGGCGAGGACGACGTGCGGGACGCGCAGCAGCGCGGCCACGGCGGCGTGCCGGCGGGTCTGCTCGATGACACCGTTGCGGGCGTCGACGAGCACCACGGCGAGGTCGGCGGTGGAGGCGCCGGTGACCATGTTCCGGGTGTACTGAACGTGGCCGGGGGTGTCGGCGAGGATGAACCGGCGGCGCGCGGTGGCGAAGTAGCGGTAGGCGACGTCGATGGTGATGCCCTGCTCGCGTTCGGCTCGCAGGCCGTCGGTGAGCAGAGCGAGGTCGGGGGTGTCCTGGCCGCGGCTGGCCGAGGCGCGCTCGACGGCCTCCAACTGGTCCGTGAGGATCGACTTGGAGTCGTGCAGGAGGCGTCCGACGAGCGTGGACTTGCCGTCGTCGACGGAACCCGCGGTCGCGAAGCGCAGCAGGGTCGTCGCCGAGAGCTGGTCGACCGACAGGGGCTCGGTGGGTTCGGTGGTGCTGGTCATGTCTAGAAGTACCCCTCGCGCTTGCGGTCTTCCATCGCGGCCTCGGACATCTTGTCGTCGGCGCGGGTGGCACCGCGCTCGGTGAGCCGGGAGGCGGCGATCTCGGTGATGACGGCGTCCAGCGTGGTCGCCTCGGAGTCGACGGCGCCGGTGCAGGACATGTCACCCACGGTCCGGTAGCGGACGAGCCGCTTCTCGACCGTCTCGCCGTCCTTCGGGCCGCCCCACTCACCGGCGGTCAGCCACATGTTCGACCGCTGGAACACCTCACGCTCGTGCGCGAAGTAGATGTCGGGAAGTTCGACGCCCTCGCGGGCGATGTACTGCCACACGTCCAGCTCGGTCCAGTTGGACAGCGGGAACACCCGCACGTGCTCGCCGGGCGCGTGACGGCCGTTGTAGAGCTGCCACAGCTCGGGGCGCTGGCGGCGCGGGTCCCACTGCGAGAACTCGTCCCGCAGCGAGAACACCCGCTCCTTGGCGCGGGCCTTCTCCTCGTCACGGCGGCCGCCGCCGAACACGGCGTCGAAGCGCTCGGACTGGATCCTCTCGGTCAGCGGCAGCGTCTGCAGCGGGTTGCGCGTCCCGTCCGGGCGCTCGCGCAGCACACCGCGGTCGATGTAGTCCTGCACCGAGGCCACGTGCAGCCGCAGGCCGTGCCGCTCCACCGTCCGGTCGCGGTATTCGAGGACCTCGGGGAAGTTGTGCCCGGTGTCCACGTGCAGCAGCGTGAAGGGCACCGCGGCCGGCGCGAACGCCTTCAGCGCGAGGTGCAGCATCACGATCGAGTCCTTGCCACCGGAGAACAGGATCACCGGCCGCTCGAACTCACCCGCCACCTCACGGAAGATGTGCACGGCCTCGGACTCCAGCGCGTCCAGGTGCGACAGCGCGTACGGGCTGCTCTCCGTCTCCTCGGAGACACTGGCGACGGTGGTCATGAGAGACCCCTCTCGGTGAGCAGCGCGTGCAGCGCGGCAGCGGACTCCTGCACGGTCTGGGTGTGCGACTCGATGCGCAGGTCGGGCGACTCGGGTGCCTCGTAGGGGTCGTCGACGCCGGTCAGCCCCGAGATCTCGCCCGCGGCCTGCTTGGCGTACAGCCCCTTCACATCGCGTACGGAGCACACCTCGACCGGGGTCGCCACGTGCACCTCCAGATACGTCGTGCCGTTCTGCTCGTGGCGCCCGCGCACCGCCTCGCGGCTGTCCGCGTACGGAGCGATCACCGGGACGAGCGCCTTCACGCCGTTACGGGCGAGCAGTTCGGCGAGGAAACCGATCCGCTGCACGTTGGTGTGCCGGTCCTCGCGGCTGAAGCCGAGGCCCGCCGAGAGGAACTCGCGGATCTCGTCGCCGTCCAGGACCTCCACCCGGTGGCCCTCCTCGCGCAGCCGGCCCGCCAGTTCGTAGGCGATGGTGGTCTTGCCCGCACTGGGCAGACCCGTGAGCCAGACGGTGGCTCCGCTCGTCACTTGCCGCTCCTGGGAAATCGTGGGGTCCGCGGCGGGCGCGGCCGTCGTCGTGTCCGTCATCCGTGCAGCCCGCACTCGGTCTTCGCCCGGCCCGCCCAGCGGCCGGCGCGCGCGTCCTCGCCCTCCAGCACCCGGCGGGTGCAGGGCGCGCAGCCGACGGACGCGTAACCGTCCGTCAGCAACGGGTTGGTCAGCACGCCGTGTTCGGCGACATACGCGTCCACGTCGTCCTGCGTCCAGCGGGCGATCGGCGAGACCTTGACCTTCCGCCGCTTCTCGTCCCAGCCCACGACCGGGGTGTTCGCCCGGGTCTCGGACTCGTCGCGACGCAGCCCGGTCGCCCACGCGTCGTACGCGGTCAGGCCCTCTTCCAACGGCTTGACCTTGCGCAGGGCGCAGCACAGGTCCGGGTCACGGTCGTGCAGCCTCGGCCCGTGCTCCGCGTCCTGCTCGGCCACGGTCCGACGCGGGGTCAGCGTGATGACGTTGACGTCCATCACCGCCTCGACCGCGTCACGGGTACCGATCGTCTCCGGGAAGTGGTAGCCCGTGTCCAGGAACACCACGTCCACCCCGGGCTTGGCGCGCGAGGCGAGATGCGCGACGACCGCGTCCTCCATGGACGAGGTCACGCAGAACTTCTCGCCGAACGTGTCCACCGCCCACCGGAGGACCTCCAGCGCGGACGCGTCCTCCAGGTCGCGCCCCGCCCGCTCGGCCAGGCTCTTCAAGTCCTCGCCCGTACGCTCTTCCTGAATGGCCGTCATATCTCCGCCCCTCCACGGTCTTCCTGCCGAACGCCCCGGGACAGCAGCCCGAGGAACTTCAGCTGGAAGGCCCGGTTGCACGCCGCGCATTCCCACGCGCCGTGGCCCTCTTCGCTGGGTCGCAGATCCTCGTCCCCGCAGTAGGGGCAGTAGAACGGCGCGGCACGCTCGCTCACGACAGTGCCTCCTCGGAGGCGCGCGCGGCCCAGGTGGCGAAGCGCTCGCCGTCCTCGCGCTCCGCCTGGAAACGCTTGAGGACACGCTCGATGTAGTCGGGCAGCTCGTCCGAAGTGACCTTCAGGCCGCGGACCTTGCGGCCGAATCCGGCCTCCAGGCCGAGCGCGCCGCCCAGGTGCACCTGGTATCCCTCGACCTGCTCGCCGTCGGCGTCGAGGACCAACTGGCCCTTGAGACCGATGTCCGCGACCTGGATACGGGCGCAGGCGTTCGGGCAGCCGTTGATGTTGATGGTGAGGGGCTCTTCGAACTCGGGGATGCGGCGCTCGAGTTCGTCGATCAGGGAGGCACCGCGCGCCTTGGTCTCGACGATCGCGAGCTTGCAGTACTCGATGCCGGTGCAGGCCATCGTGCCGCGCCGGAAGGTGGACGGCTTGGCGGTCAGGTCGAGCGCCTCCAGGCCCTCGACGAGCGAGTCGATCTGCGCCTCCTCCACGTCGAGCACGATCATCTTCTGCTCGACGGTGGTGCGCAGCCGGCCCGAGCCGTGCGCCTCGGCCAACTCGGCGATCTTCGTCAGGGTGGCGCCGTCGATGCGGCCGACGCGCGGGGCGAAGCCGACGTAGTACCGGCCGTCCTGCTGCCGGTGCACGCCGACGTGGTCGCGCCAGCGGGCGACCGGCTGGTCGGGGGCGGGGCCGTCGACCAGCTTGCGCTGCAGGTACTCGTCCTCCAGGACCTGGCGGAACTTCTCCACGCCCCAGTCGGCGACCAGGAACTTCAGACGGGCGCGGGTGCGCAGCCGCCGGTAGCCGTAGTCACGGAAGATCGAGAGGACGCCGATGTGGACGTCCGCGACCTCGTCGAGCGGGACCCAGGCGCCGAGACGCTGGCCGATCTTGGGGTTGGTGGAGAGGCCGCCGCCGACCCAGAGGTCGAAACCGGGGCCGTGCTCCGGGTGGTTCACACCGACGAAGGCGACGTCGTTGATCTCGTGCGCCACGTCCAGCAGCGGCGAGCCGGAGATCGCGGTCTTGAACTTGCGGGGCAGGTTCGAGAAGTCCTTGTTGCCGACGACCCGGCGGTGGATCTCCTCGATGGCCGGGGTGCCGTCGATGATCTCGTCCTCGGCGATACCGGCGACGGGCGAGCCGAGGATGACGCGGGGGGTGTCACCGCAGGCCTCGGTCGTCGACAGGCCCACGGCCTCCAGGCGGTCCCAGATCTCCGGGACGTCCTCGATGCGGATCCAGTGGTACTGGACGTTCTGGCGGTCGGTGAGGTCGGCGGTGCCGCGCGCGAACTCCTGCGAGATCTCGCCGATGACCCGCAACTGCTCGGTGGTCAGCCGGCCGCCGTCGATCCGGACGCGCAGCATGAAGAACTTGTCGTCCAGCTCCTCCGGCTCCAGGATCGCGGTCTTGCCGCCGTCGATCCCGGGCTTGCGCTGGGTGTAGAGGCCCCACCAACGCATCCGGCCGCGCAGGTCGTTGGGGTCGATCGAGTCGAAGCCCCGCTTGGAGTACACCGTCTCAATGCGTGTCCGCACATTGAGACCGTCGTCGTCCTTCTTGAACTGCTCGTTGCCGTTGAGCGGAGTGAAGTGACCTACGGCCCACTGACCCTCGCCGCGGTGACGGCTCACCTTGCGGCGGGGCGCGGCAGCAGGATTCTCGGGGGTGGCGGCCATGGCTGTTACGTCCTTCGAGACTGCGGGACAGGTCTGACTACGGCTCTGACCTGCGCAAACGGGTGCATACGGGAAAATGGGCGCAGCACTGCGCAAGGTTCTTGAAAAGGGAGAGACTCGGCGCTGCTGGACTGGTCAGCTTGCCGGACAGATGGCGCTGGACATGCGGCCGAGGTCGACGTGCCGCCGACTCACCAAGGCAATTCCAGTTCCAGACATGACGGAAGCGTGTCACGGGGATCTCCGGGCAGTCCACCGTCATCCATCATGTGGACACCCTTGTCCCGAATGGTGGGACGAGGGTGTTGTCGATCACACGACCGGGCCTCCCGCGGTGCCGCGGCGAGGGCCGGCTGGCCGCGGTCACCGCGGCCCGGAGCTGGTCAGACGGCGTACGCCCCCGGCCACGGGCCGGGTGTGGCGACCTCAGCCTCCTCCTCGACCTTGGTGTCGAAGAGTTTGAATCCGCGGCGCAGGTAGTTGTCCATCGCGTGCTCCCCGTCCTTGCTGCACGTGTGCAGCCAGACGCGCTTCGTCTCGGCCCGCCCCGGCCAGCGTCCGGCCAGGTCCCAGGCGCGCGCGACCCCGTACGACAGGAGGTGTCCACCGATCCGGCGCCCGCGGAACGCGGGGAGGAGCCCGAAGTAGACGATCTCCACGACCCCGTCGTCCTGCGCGCCGAGCTCGACGTAGCCGGCGGGCGTCCCCCGGTCGTAGGCGACCCAGGTCTCGGTGCCCGGCTGGGCCAGCGCCTCCTGCCACTGCGCGTACGTCCACGCGAGCCGGTCCGTCCAGCGGATGTCCCCGCCGACCGAGGCGTACAGGAAGCGGCTGAACTCGGGCGAGGGGGCCTCGGCGCGGACGATCCGCACTTCCCCGTCGGGGGTGCTCGCGGGGAGCAGGTCGGTCGGGGCCGTCTGCTCCAGGGACCAGGTGGTCACACTGACGTTGCTCATGGCCGCCAGGGAATCACGGGGGCGGGCACCCCTCCAAAAGTGTCCGCGGGCCGGGCCGGCGTCCGAGCGGGGCGCCGGCCGGGGACGGCCCGCTATCCGAGCGAGCCGTCGACCGAGGACAGCGGCACCGCGTACAGCACCCGCCGGGCCGGCCCGCCGGTCAGTGTCCACAGCTCGCCGGTCCGCTGCCAGTAGGAGAGCGAGCCGGTGTCCAGGCCCCAGCAGGCGTGCGACTGGTCCGCGGTGCAGGTGGCGGCCCGGGCGCCGTCGCCGCTCTGCCGCCACAGGGAGGCGTGCTGGGTACGGCTGTCGGCCGGCCGCCCGATGTACCACTGGGCGTCACGGGCGCCGCCTGACCGGTGCGAGAGCACGCCGGAGATCCCGGAGCCCTTGGTCGTGTAGGCCTCGACCGCGTCCACATGCCCCTGGGCGTCGGCCAGCAGGCCCGTGCGGTACGCGGCGGTGCTGAAGGAGTACCGCCAGACCCGGGTCGGCCCCGCGTGGCCGACCGCGGCCTCGGTCGCGACCAGGCTGTCCGGGGCGGTCGTACGGTCCAGGGAGAGCGAGCCGAAGCAGGGGACCGCGTGCTCACGGCCGCGCGTACACGCGCCGCCCTCCGGGTCGTACGAGCCGATGGCGGGGAGCACGTACCGGTAGCCGGCGGCCGAGTAGCCGTGGCCCACCCGGCCCACGGCGCCGCTGTCCACGTCGGCCCGCAGCAGCCGGTGCAGGTCGAAGACCAGGAGGCCCTGGCCGTGCGCCGCGGTGACGATCAGCTTGTCCTGGTACCAGACCATGCCGCCGAGGCCCGAGTGGACCGCCGTGAAGTCCCTCCCGCCGGCGCGCGGGGCGACCAGCAGGACCCAGCGGTAGCTGAGGGAGTCCGGGTCGGACGCGTCGACGAAGGCGATCCTGGCCAGGCCCTCGTCCCGGGCCGGCGCGGCCGCCTGCCCGTCGCGGTGCGTCCACCCGGCCAGGATCACCTGGTGAGCGCCCCACAGGCCGTCGTCGTCGGCGTCACCGGAAGTGGTGACGGAACGCGGCTGCCACCGCGCGGTCCGCGCGTCGGCGTCCTCCCAGCAGTACGCGCGCGTCGCCGTCGGCTCGACGGGCAGTGCGGCCCGCTCGTCCGACGTGCAGCCGCCGGTGTTCCGCATCGAGTGGTCGGCGTCGCGCAGGACTCCGTCGACGCCGACGTTGCCGCCCATGTTCCCGCTCAGCGTGTCGAGCGCGTCCCGGGACGTGAGGTTCTCGTGGAGACGCAGTTCCTGCGACACGGAGCCGGAGCGCAGCGCGGTGAGCCCGCCGGGGCTGTTGGCTCCGGTGGCCTGAGAGGTGCTGATCAGGGTGGCTGCCGCGGTGAGCGCGAGCGCGGTTCCGGCCAGGGTGGCGCGCAGCGCCTGTCCCCTTCTCCGACGACGATGCCTGCCGCGCTGCTTCATGCGTCCTCCCGAATAGGCCAACTGCCTCCCCCGCCGAAGGCGTTGACGGAGAGACGGGTGGGGTGGCCTGTGAAGGGGATGCTACGGCAGAGACCTCCGGGCCAGGACAAAGACGGCGGAAGACGCTCACGAAATACGCTCGGTTCGTCCCTCCCCGGGCTCAGGAGGGAGCCGGTCCGGCCGATGTCCGTGCGCCGAGCACCGCGGGCGCCGTCGAGTGCGGCAGCAGGTCCCGGGGGTCGTCCGGCAGCAGCACCTCGACCTCCACCTCCTCGCGGAAGCGGTACGGCCGGTGGTCGAGGAGCCCGACCAGCCGGCGCCGTACGCGCGACAGTTCGGCCCGGACCGTGACGGTGCGGGTCGGATCGCCGAACAGGTCCACCGCGAGCTGGGCCGCGCTGCGTCCCTGACGGCGCACGGCGAGGACGTAGAGCAGTTCGGCGTGGCGCGGGCTCAGGTCCTGGGCCCAACTGCCCGCCGTGCCCGAGACGGTGATGTGCGGCCTGCGGGGGTCGCCGAGGTCGAGGACCACCCGGCCCGCGCTCCCCGTGTCGGCGGCTCCGGTGACGCGCAGCAGCCACCCGCCGGGCATCGGCTCGGCGACACACATCCCGAGCGTGGGCAGCCAGCTCAGGCCCGCGCCGAAGGAGTCGGGCAGCGGTACCCGGTCCACGGGAGGCATCCCGGTGACGGCGGCGAGCCAGCCGTGGGAGTCCACCACGAGCGCCGGGCCGTCCAGCCGGCACAGCAGCGGGGCGGCCACCGCGCGCAGCCGCTCGATGGACGTCAGATGCCTGGCGCGCAGTTCGCTTTCGGCCAGTCTGGACACGGAGTCGACCAGCGCGAGCGTGGCCGGATGGAAGGTGCTGTCCGGGCCGCTCACGTCGATGATCCCGAGCAGCCGGCCGTCGCGCGGGTCGTGGACGGGCGCCGCCGCGCACGTCCAGTCGTGCAGGGCGCGCACGAAGTGCTCGGCGGAGTGCACCTGGACCGGGGCGCCCGAGGACAGCGCGGTTCCGATGGCGTTGGTGCCGGTGGCGTCCTCGCCCCAGGCGGCGCCTTCCTCCAGGCAGATGGCGTCGGCCCGGCGCAGCACGCCCGGATTGCCCTCGCGCCACAGCACCCGGCCCTCGGGGTCGGTGACCACCATGATCTGCCGGGAGGCGTCGGCGACCGCCCCGAGTCCGCCGTGCAGGGTGGGCATCACATCGGCGAGCACGGTGGATGTCCGCCGGTGTTCGAGCTCGTCCGTCGGTAACAGGATGCTGCCCGTTCCCTGTTCGGGGTTGATACCGAAACGTTTCGCTCTCTGCCAGGACTGGCCGATCACCGGACGCGGGGTGATCGCGCCGCGTTCGCCCTTGACCGAGGCGGCCCAGGTCTCCTTCAGGTGCCCGGCCGTCGCGGACGCGTCCGACGGGGCGAAACGGGCGGGGTTGAACGATGTGATCTTCACAGGGCACTCCCGAAACCAGGCCCGCGGACGAAACCGCGACACCGCCGTCATCCCACATCGTGCCTGCTCTCGGCCGGGTCCGCCCGGCCTTCGCACAAGGTGAACAAAGGAATGCAACGGTCTGCAACTCTCGCCAACGGTCACAAGGTTCCTTGAAACTGACAGCGATGCCGCCTGCGCGGTGTCCTAGCTCCTCAACGGGGGCCAGCGGCGGGGGTGGTGCCGTGTCGGCGCGGCACCACCCCCGCTCCAGCGCCTCCGTCAGGACACCGGCCGGGCCCGCTCCACCACCGTGGCCAGATCCAGACTGTGCGGCAGCGTGCCGAAGGCCGTTCCCCAGTCACCGCCCAGCCGTGAGGCACAGAACGCGTCCGCCACCTCCGGGGGCGCGTACCGGACCAGCAGCGACCCCTGGAGCACCAGCGCGATCCGCTCGACGAGACGGCGGGCACGGGCCTCGATGCCGTCCAGGTCGGCGAGTTCGGTCAGCAGGTTCTTGATGGCCCCGTCCAGCCGGTGGTCCGCGCCGCGGGCCCGGCCCACCTCCCGCAGATACGCGTCCAGGGCTCCCGGCTCCCGCTGCAGCGCGCGCAGGACGTCCAGCGCCTGCACATTGCCGGCGCCCTCCCAGATGGAGTTGAGCGGCGACTCGCGCAGCAGTCGCGGCATGCCCGACTCCTCGACGTAGCCGTTGCCGCCCAGGCACTCCAGCGCCTCCACCGCGACCGGCGTACACCGCTTGGTCACCCAGTACTTGGCGGCCGGCACCGCGAGCCGCAGGAACGCCCGCTCCTGCTCGCTCCCGTCGTCGTAGGCCGCGGCCAGCCGCATCGCCAGCGTGGTCGCCGCCTCCGACTCCAGGGCCAGATCCGCGAGCACGTTGCGCATCAGCGGCTTGTCGAGAAGCCGGCCGCCGAAGGCCTCACGGTAGGTGGAATGGTGGATCGCCTGCGCGACGGCCTGCCGCATCAGCGAGGCCGAACCGAGCACACAGTCCAGCCGGGTCGCGGCCACCATCTCGATGATGGTGCGCACCCCGCGCCCCTCGTCGCCCACCCGGCGCGCCCAGGTCCCGTCGAACTCGACCTCGCTCGACGCGTTCGACCGGTTGCCGAGCTTGTCCTTGAGCCGCTGGATGCGGAACACGTTCCGGGTGCCGTCCTCCAGGACACGCGGCACCAGGAAACAGGTCAGCCCGCCCGGAGCCTGCGCCAGCACGAGGAAACCGTCCGACATCGGCGCCGAACAGAACCACTTGTGCCCGGTCAGCGCGTACGTGCCGTCCTCGGCGAGCGGCCGCGCCTCGGTCGTGTTCGCGCGTACGTCGCTGCCGCCCTGCTTCTCCGTCATGCCCATACCGAAGAGGACGCCGGCCTTCTGGGAGGCGGGCCGCAGCTCCTGGTCGTAGACCGTGGACGTCAGGCGCGGCTCCCACTCCGCGGCGAGCGCCGGATCGGTGCGCAGCGCGGGCACGGCCGCGTGGGTCATCGACAGCGGGCAGCCGTTGCCCGCCTCGGCCTGCGTCCAGATCACGAAGCCCGCCGCGCGCCTGAGGTGTCCGCCGGGGCGGGTCCAGGCCGTGGTCAGACCCGCCGACACGCCCTTGCCCAGGAGACGGTGCCAGGACGGATGGAAGTCGACCTCGTCGATCCGGTTGCCGTAACGGTCGTGGCTACGCAGCTTCGGCGGGTTCTCGTTGGCCAGCGCACCCCACTCCTGGACCTGGGCGGAACCGGTCGTCCGGCCGAGCGCCGACAGTTCCTCGCGCGCCTCCTCTAGAAGCTCTGGATCGAGATGCCGGTCGACCGCCTCCACGAGGGCCCGGTCGGCGGCGAATACGTCATATCCGACCAGGGGCGGAGCCTGGTTGGTCACGGTGTGGGTGCTGGCTGCCATACCGCTACCGTAAGGACGTGCACCAGGCAAAAGAAACACCTGAACGGCCTCGTCCGGGCCGCTTTCATCGCGCGCGCGCGCTCTACCGGAACGTTTCCAAGCGCAGGACCGCCTGGCTGCTGATCAAGGACACGGTCAACTCGTGCATGGAGTACCGGATCCTGGGGCTGGCGGCCGAGGCCGCCTTCTTCACGCTCCTGTCCGTGCCGCCGCTGCTGCTGAGCATGGTCGGGCTGCTCGGATACGTGGACGCCTGGACCGGCGCCGACACCATCGCCAGCGTGGAGTCCAACATCCTGGACGCGTCCCGCAGGGTGCTGACTCAGAAGGGCGTGCACCAGATCGCCGAGCCGATCCTGCACGACGTGATGAAGGGCGGCCGGCCCGACATCATCTCGCTCGGCTTCCTGTTCGCCCTGTGGTCGGGCTCGCGCGCGGTCAACGTCTTCGTCGACACCATCACCGTGATGTACGGCCTCGACGGCACCCGGGGCATCGTGAAGACCCGGGTGATGTCGTTCCTGCTGTTCATCGTGGCGCTGCTGATCGGCTCGGTCCTGCTCCCGCTGATGGTGGCGGGCCCGGACGTCGTGGTGCACGTGGTGCCGTGGTCGACGACCGTCGTGCAGGTCCTGTACTGGCCGGTCGTCATCGTCCTGTCGGTGGCCTTCCTGACGACGCTCTACCACGTGTCCGTCCCGGTGCGTTCTCCCTGGGTCGAGGACGTGCCGGGCGCCCTGGTGGCTCTGGCCATGTGGGTGCTCGGCAGCTTCCTGCTCCGCATCTATCTGACCAACGCCATCGAGGGCCCCTCGATCTACGGCTCGCTCGCCGCGCCGGTGGCCGTCCTGCTGTGGATCGGTGTCGCCGCCTTCGCCGTCCTGGTGGGCGCGGCCGTCAACGCCGCCATCGACCGGGTGTGGCCGGCCGCCGCCACCGCCGCCGCGCGTGCCGCCAACGAGCGGCAGCGCGAGGCCCAGGCCGCCGAGTACGTTGCCCGCGTCGCCTCGCACCGTTCCTACGACGCCGATCCCGAAGACCCGGACATGCCCTCCGAGTTCCCGGAGCGCTGGTCGCGCTTCCTGCCCCCGGAGGACGTGACCTCCCGCCTGCGCACACACGCCAGGAACACCCATCACACCCGGAAGAACGGCGAGGAGCACCCGCCGCCGGAGTGAGCCCGAACCCCGGCTACTGCGCAGGGGCCTGCTCCCCGGGCAGCCGGGCGAACAGGTCGACGCCGTTGCCGTCCGGGTCGTGCACGACGGCGTACCGCATGCCCCAGAAGGCGTCCCAGGGCTTGAGCTCGCCATGATGGCCGGCGCCGACGAGCTCCCCGTACACGGAGTCGACCTCGGCCGGGCTGTCGCAGAGGAAGGCGAGCGACACCCTGCCGCCGCCGCTCGGGGGCCGCCACCCGGCGTGGAACGAGCGGATGGTGTCCTCCGTGTCCAGCGCGAGGCGCAGCCCGCCGGGCAGCTCGGCCTCGACGTGCGGCTCGTTCTCGGCGCCCTCGGGGAACACGAGTCCGAGCCGGCGGTAGAAGGCGAGGGAGGCGGCCATGTCGGAGACGGCCAGCCCGATGACATCGAATCGTGGAGTCATACGACCACCGTAGGCGCGCCGAGCCCGCCCGGAGCGGGAGTCGTACCTGGCGTCGCGAGCCGGACGGGACTTCCGCAAGACGTCCTAGGCTCCGGGCATGGTCTTTCGCGTTCTCGTGTACACCCGTACGACGGGCTACCGGCACGACTCCATTCCGGCCGCCGTCGCGGCCGTGCGCGCCCTCGGTGACGCGCACGGATTCGCGGCCGACGCCACCGAGGACCCCGCGGTCTTCGAGGCGCCCCTCGACCCGTACGCGGCGGTCGTCTTCCTGTCGACGAGCGGCGAGGTCCTGACGCCGCCCGGCCGCGCCCGGCTCGCGGCCCACGTCGAGGGCGGCGGCGGTTTCGTCGGGGTGCACGCCGCCGCCTGCACCGAGTACGAGTGGCCGCACTACGGCGAACTGCTCGGCGCCCGTTTCGACCGGCACCCGGACCTCCAGCCGGGCAGGGTCCTGGTCGAGGACCACGGGCATCCCGCCACCCGGCACCTGCCGCCGGTGTGGGGGTTCACGGACGAGTGGTACGACTTCCGCTCCAATCCGCGCGGCTCGGTACGTGTCCTCGCCTGCGCCGACGAGTCCTCCTACGAGGGCGGGGGAATGGGTGACGACCACCCGTTGGTGTGGTGCCGGGAACAGGGGGCCGGCCGGGTCTTCTACACCGCGCTCGGACACACCGCGCGGGCGTACGAGGACCCGACCTTCCGCGCACACCTGCTCGGCGGCATCCTCTGGGCGGCGCGCAGGACCGCCGGCGCCCCGGACCCGGCGGCCTGACCCGGCCCGCACGGCGCCACCGGCCGCCCCGCACCCCGGGGCCGATATCGGCCGAACAGGGGACATCCGCAGGAATACCGGGAGGCGATGTGGTGCTCTGATCTTTACGACTCGCGACGGTGAGGAGTTGGTCCCGGATGGCGGTGCACACGGCGGATCAGGTGGCGCGGACGAAGGACCCGGTCGTCGCCACCCCCTACGGAGCGGTCCGCGGCCGTTGGGAGAACGGGATCGCGGTCTTCCGGGGAATCCCCTACGCCGCCCCGCCCTTCGGCGCCCGCCGCTTCCGTCCGCCCGTGCCGCCCGAACCCTGGGACGGGGTCCGGGACGCCGGCGCGTTCGGTCCCACGCCGCCGAAGCCGCCGTACTCCGAGGCGTTCGCCCGGCTCCTCGCCGACCCCGTCGTGCCCGGCGACGACTGCCTCAACCTGAACGTGTGGACCCCGGAGCCGGACCAGGGCGCCCGGCTTCCCGTCATGGTGTGGATCCACGGCGGGGCACTGACCCGCGGTTCCTCGGCCGTGCCCGTGTACGACGGACGCGCCTTCGCCCGCGACGGCGTGGTCCTCGTATCCGTCAACTACCGCCTGGGCGTGGAGGGTTACGGCCTCTTCCCGGACGCGCCCGCCAACCCCGGACTGCGCGACCAGCTCGCCGCGCTGGAGTGGGTGCGGGAGTCCGTCGCCCGGTTCGGCGGCGACCCCGACCGGGTGACCGTCTTCGGCGAGTCCGCCGGAGCCATCAGCATCGGCGCGCTGCTCGCGAGCCCGCGCGCCCAGGGACTGTTCCACCGGGCGGTCCTGCAGAGCGGGCCGCCCGAGGCGAGCGACCGGGACAAGGTGCGCCGGATGGTGCGCAGGATGGCCACCCGGCTGAGGATTCCCGCGACGGCGGAGGCGTTCGCCGCCGTCGACCGCGACCTGCTCCTGCGCACCCAGGCCGACGTGGGCAGGCTCAGCAGTCCGGTCCTCGGCGGTCCCGCCTTCGGCATCGTCGTCGACGGCGACCTCGTGCCGCGCGACCCGCTGGAGGCGCTGGTCGAGGGCGCCGCGCCCGACGTCGGCCTGCTGCTCGGCTGGACCCGCGACGAGTACCGGCTGTGGCTCGTACCGGGCGGGCTCCTGGAGCGCGTCGACCGGCTCGGCCCGGTCGCCCTGGCCGGTGCGATGGCCCGCTGCCACTGCGGCCACGAGGTGCCCCGCGGCTACCGTGCCGTCCACCCGGAGGGCGGCACCGCCGATCTCGTCGGCCAGATGATCACCGACCATCTCCTGCGGATCCCGCTGCACCGCCTCGCCGACGCGCGCAGCGGCCGGCCCACCGCGTCCCTCGACGCGGATGTTCCCGGCGGGCACCGGGCTCCCGCCCATGTCTACGAGTTCGCCTGGCCGTCGAACGTCCCCGGCCTCGGTGCGTGTCACGCCCTGGAACTTGGCTTCGTCTTCGACACCGCCGACCTGCCGGAAGCGGCGAAGCTCGCGGGCGAGGGCGCCCCGCGGGAGCTGGCGGACGCCATGCACGGAGCGTGGGTGCGGTTCGCGGTCGACGGCGAACCGGGGTGGGCCGCCTGGGACGACTCGCACCCGGTCCGCGTCTTCGGCGCCGGTGACCCGCACACCGTGCTCGGCCCGCGCGACCGCGAACTCGCCCTGTGGGAAGCCGAATCGGTGCGAGCCGCGGCCAGACCCGCCGCCAGACCCGCGGACAGGCCGCCGGCCGGGTCCGCAGCCGGAGCCGCGGCCGGGTCCGCAGCCGGAGCCGCGGACGGGTCCGCAACCGGAGCCGGAGCCGGAGCCGCGGGCGGAGCCGCAGCCGGGCCCGTGGAAGAACCCGCAGCCGGGTCCGCGGGGCAGCCCGGGTGCGAGCCCACGGGCAGCCCGGCGGGCTCCGCGGAGGGCCCGCCGACCGCACGCCCTCCTGTCGCCGACCCCTCCGCGCGCATCTCGACACCGCTCTCGGCCGTACGACGCTTCCGCCGCTCGGGAGGCGCGGGCCGGCCGTGAGACCGGCCCGGACACGGGCCGGGCACCTCTGCTCCGCGGTGTGAGGCGGGGTGCGGCGCGGGCGGCCCGGCAGGCTGCCGGAATGCGCGGGTGCCGCTGCGTGTGTGCCGTTGCGTCACGGGCCCGCGCGGTGGTCCGCGGAACACGCGGCGTCTCGCGGGGTTGCGTGGTGGTCCGCGTCCCCGCGTGCGGCGGTCCGCGGGGACAGGCGGGGACGTGTGGAGCTACCTGGCCGGCGGCGGGTGTGTGCCGTCGCGTCACGGGCCTGCCTGGTGGTCCTCGGGCCTGTGCGTGACGGTCTGCGGGGACGAGGCAGGGTCGGTCCGGGCCCTCCCCGGCCGGCAGCGGGGCCGTGCGGGGGCCTCTCGGGTCCGCGCGGTGGTCCGGGCCTGTGTGTGACGGTGTGCTGGGGCAGGTGGGGCATGTGGGCCTTCCCGGCCGGCAGCGGGGTTGTGCCGGGGGGCTCGGGCCTGCGCGGCGGTCCGTGGGGCCAGTCGGGCGGGCTGTGGGAGCGAGCGGGTGTCGCGCGGGCCCAACCGGGCGGGCTGCGGGAATGCGCGGGGGTTTCCGCGCGCCCGGTGGGCGGGGCGCGGGAACACGCGGGTGCCGCCGCGCGGCTACGCGGCGGGTCGCAGTGCCGTCGATATGCCCGTGATCGCCTCCGGGCCCACCCGGCAGCACCCGCCGATCAGCCGGGCCCCCGCCCGTTCCCAGCCGTCGACCTGCGCGGCCGTGAACGTGGAGCCGCCGGTCCAGGCGCGGGCACCGGCGTCCCAGGCCTCGCCGCTGTTCGGATAGACCACGACCGGTTTCCCGGTCACGCGCGCCGCCGTGGCGACGGCGCCGTCGACGTCCTCGGGGGCGCAGCAGTTGACCCCGACCGCGACGACCTCGTCCGCCTCGGCGGCCAGGGCGAAGGCATCCTCCAGCGGCTGCCCGGCCCGCGTCCGGTCACCGGCCACGCTGTACGACAGCCACGCCTGGACGCCGAGCCCGCGCACTCCTCGCAGCAGCGCCCGTGCCTCGTCCGTGTCCGGGACCGTCTCCAGGGCGATCACATCGGGCGCGGCGGCGGCCAGCACCTCCAGGCGCGGCCGGTGGAACCGCTCCAGCTCCGCGACGCTCAGCCCGTACCGTCCCCGGTACTCCGAACCGTCCGCGAGCATCGCGCCGTACGGGCCCACCGACGCGGCGACCCACAACGGCCGCGTGACGCCCTTCGCGTGCGCGCGACGGGCGGCCTCGCGTGCCAGCCCGACGCTCAGGCCGAGCAGTTCGGCCACCCGTGCGCGCGGGATGCCGCGCCCCGCGAATCCCTCGAACGTCGCCTGGTAGCTGGACGTGATCGCCACGTCCGCGCCCGCCTCGTAGTACGCGAGATGCGCCTCGACGATCGCCTCGGGCCGGTCCGCGAGCAACCGAGCGGACCACAGCGTGTCGCTCAGGTCGTGTCCGGCCGCTTCGAGCTGGTTGGACATGCCTCCGTCGAGCACGACCGTGCCGGATGACAGGGCGGCGGCGAGGGTGAGGGCGTTGTCGCTGGCCATGTCACGACGCTAGCCGATCGGTGGCGCCGCGCCCGGCGCGGTCCACCCGCTGAACACTCGTCCCGCGGGGTGAGACGCGCGGGCCTGTCCGGTCGCCGGGTGCCGCGCGCGGGCCCGTACGCGCTCGGGGCCGGCCGTCCACCGGGAGCGCGTGCCGATCGGCGGCATCGCGGTCGGCCACCGGACGGACGGCGCCCCCGCGCGCAAGGCGCCCGTATCGCGGAACGTCGACGTGGACTCGTCCGCCGACGCCGACGCCGAGGCGGAACGGACGCCGACGCCGACGCGGGCGCGGAACGGACGAGTCGTGCGCCCGCGGCGCTGGGGCCCGCACCACTGAACCGCTGACGCGGCCGTCCCCGCTCCCTGGCCTGGGGGCATGTTGCGTGACAGGTTCGACGAGGTCGCCGAGCTCTGCGACCGGGCCCGCCCCGCCTGTCCGGCCGCCCTAGGCGCCCCTCCGAAAGCCCGGTCCGTCCGCCCCGTTGACCTCGCCGTAGTACGCGCTTACTTTTTCGGCGGCAACGTTCGTAATCGCAGATAGTGTTCGGCATACCGGACGGACGGTCACTGTATGAGCCGCAAGAGCCGCAAGAGCACACCGAGCGACGTGAGGCGCGTGTACGCCCTTCTCCTCGCCCTCTGTCTGGCGGTCGCCGGGGGACTCCTCGCCGCCGCACCCGCCCAGGCGGCGGCCCAGACCATCACCAACGGCACCCAGTTCAGCGACACTTCGGGCGCCGCGGTGCACGCGCACGGCGGCGGGGTCGTCAAAGTGGGCAGTTACTACTACTGGTTCGGCGAGAACCGCAACGCCGACAACACCTTCAGATACGTCGACGCCTACCGCTCCACCGACCTGAAGAACTGGGAGTTCCGCAATCACGTCCTGACCCGGTCGAGCGCCGCCGAGCTGGGCACCGCCTACATCGAGCGGCCCAAGGTCATGTACAACGCGTCCACGGGCAAGTTCGTCATGTGGATGCACAAGGAGAACGGCGTCGACTACAGCGAGGCCCGTGCCGCCGTCGCCGTGTCGGACACGGTGGACGGTGCCTACACCTACCAGGGCAGCTTCCAGCCGCTCGGCCAGTACATGTCCCGTGACATCACGACCTTCGTCGACACCGACGGCACCGGCTACATGGTCTCCGCCGCCCGTGAGAACTACGACCTCCAGATCTACCGGCTCACCGCCGACTACACCGGCATCGCGGCCCTGGTCGCCGACCCCTGGCACGGCGGACACCGCGAGGCGCCCGCGCTCTTCAAGCGGAACGGCGTCTATTTCATGCTGACCTCCGCCGCCACCGGCTGGAGTCCCAACCAGCAGCAGTACGCCACCGCCACCTCGCTCGCCGGCCCCTGGACCGCGATGACGAATGTCGGCGACTCCACGGCGTACGGCTCGCAGACCGCCTACGTCCTTCCCGTGCAGGGGACTTCGGGCACCTCGTACCTCTACATGGGTGACCGCTGGGGCGACTCCTTCGGTGGCACGGTCGACGACTCCCGCTACGTCTGGCTGCCGCTCGCCTTCCCGACGACGACCACGATGTCCCTGTCCTGGTTCCCGGAGATCGCCGTGGACACGGCAGCCGGGACGCTCGGCGGGACGAGCGCCACCTACGAGACCCTGACGGCCCGTCATTCCGCCAAGTGCGCGGACGTGCCCAACCAGTCGCTGTGGCAGGGTGTCGCGCTCGCCCAGTACACCTGCAACGGCGGAACGAACCAGAAGTTCTGGTTCAAGTCCCTGGGCAGCGGCTACTACGAGCTGATGGGCCGGGGCAGTTCCCTGTGCCTGACCGAGAACGCCACCGGGGTCACCCAGGAGAACTGTGCCGGCGCCACCACCCAGCAGTGGTCGGTGACCGCCTCCGGAAGCTATGTGCTCCTCAAGGCCAGGACGTCCGGCGAGTGCCTGGACGTGTCCGGCGCGTCCACCGCCAACTCGGCGGCCCTCATCACGTACGCCTGCAACGGGGCTGCCAACCAGCAGTGGACACGCGGCACTTGAGATGCCCGATCAGGGGCGCGGGCCCCGGCTTCAGGCCAGCAGGTCCAGAGCGTCGATCGACGTTCCGGCGCTGAGATACGACGTCGTCCCCGAACCGCTCACCACGTCGATCTTCAGCACGTTGTACTGGCTGGTGTCGGTGAGCCAGGCGCTGGCCGGCACGCTGTAGGTGAACGTGTAGTTGTTGCCGCGGTACGAACCGACCGTCAGGGAACGGGTGCTCGGCTGGGTGGGCGGCGAAGGGACCGACGACACCCAGCTGTTCACCGTGATCTGCGGGCGGCCGTTCGCGTACGCGGTGGTGACCCCGATCCGCAGGGTGTGCGCGGCGGCGGCCTGCGCGGCCGTCAGCTTGAAGTAGACCAGCAGACCGCTGTTGACGTCCTTCCAGATGTACGCCGGGAAGGACACGGTCTCGCTGCCGCTGCCGATGACCACGTTGCCGGTCCACGCGGCCGCCCGCACGTCGGACGGATGCGCGTACGTCATCAGGTCCGCGTTCTTGAAACCGGCGGGCGTGCCGTCCCAGGTGCCGATCCGCCAGATGGCGCTCGCGTTGGCCGGGTCGTTCGAGGACGCGACGGCGATGGAGTTCAGCGTGGTCGTGGCACCGGCCGTGACCGTCACCGAGGCTGTGTGGACGGCGAGTTCGCCCTTGAACACCGTGAGGGTGTACGTCCCCGGCAGGACGCCCGCGATCGAGAAGTATCCGTCCGAGGCCCGCGCCGAGCCCCAGTACTGGGCGGCCGAGCCGGCCAGCCCGACGGTGTACGCGTAGGCGGTGTCGCGTCCCGTGATGCCGACCCCCGCGACCCGTCCCCGGCCGCTCGCCGCGACATACCCGGAGATGCCGAGCGAGTCCGCCCACGCGGTGGTCAGCGTGCCCGGATACAGCGAGGAGGAGGGTGAGCCGCCGTCCGTGAAGGCGATGACGTACGGGCCCTGGAGGCCGAAGCGTTCGGCCTCGGTCTGGTTCTCGCCGTAGTACAGGATCTCGTACAGGCCGCCGCCGTCCGTGCCCTGGTGGCGCAGCAGGGAGCGGTAGAACGGGCCGCCGGACGCCTTCTCGTGGTTGGACCGGACGATGTACAGGCCGACGCTCCCGGTGGTCCAGCCGATCGCGGAGTAGTCGATGACGCGGCGCTTGGCGTAGTGCTTCGAGCGGGTCTGGCCGTCCGACTTCGCGAACACGTCCGCGGACTCGATGACGGTCGGCGCGTAAGTGTAGGAATCGGGCTCGTCGTTGAGGAACAGACCCGCCTTGACGCGCACGATGTAGCGAGTGGCGCTGACCGAGGTGTCGGCCTTGTTGGTCCACAGGTAGACGTTGTTCTCGCCGCTGCGGGCCGCGTAGTAGTGCTTGAGCGTGCCGTAGGCGACGGAGACCAGGATCGTCGTGCCGGACTGCGTGATCGTCACGGTCGAGGTACCGAGGCCGGACTCGACGTGCGAGTTCTTGCCGCCGTAGCCCTGGTACTCGGTGCCCTTGTAGACCAGTGAGGTGAGGTCGCCGTTGGTCTTGCTCACCTTGAAGACCAGGCTCGCGCCGGTGTCGACGACGTAGTTGGAGCCGTCGTCGCTCCAGCCGAAGGCCGCGGCGGACGCGGCGGTCGCGAGCGGTCCGGCGAGGGCCGCGGTGCCGGCGGCGGCAGCGCCGCCGAGCACGAAGGCGCGGCGTCGGACCGGCCTGTTCAGGGATCCGGACATGGGGGGTGCCTCCTTCGGGGTGGTGAGGTCGTGAGGTGGGGGGTGCGGATGTTTCGCAGGGTGACAGTCGAACCGTCATCGCGAAAGGGCTTTCGTACTTCACAAGTTGGCGCTTGTATAAAATCCGGCCGCCCACTAGTAAGCGCTTGCCCTGGAGCGGTACCGTCCTGCCGCCAGGTGTCCGCCCGTCGTGAGGAGCCGCGCATGAGACGTCTCACCATCGCCGCACCGCTGCTGGCGGTGGCCGTCGCCGGTACGCTGTCGGCCGCACCGGTCCAGGCCGGCACGGGGCGCCCGGTGCCGGGCATGGACAACTGCGCGGCGAACGCCTGTCACTTCGACGTCCCGCCGGGCACGTACGACGTCCGGGTGCGGCTCGGCGGAGGCGCCGCGGCCAGTACGTCCATCGGCGGCGAGACCCGCCGCTCCCTGCTCCCCGAGACCGCCACCGAAGCCGGCCGGCCCGTGACGCGCGGTTTCACCGTGAACGTCCGTACCCCCGAGGGCGAGCCGACCGGACCCGAGGGCACCCCTGGCCTGGACCTCGTCATCGGCGGTTCCGCCCCCGCGCTCGCCGGCATCCGGGTGACCCCCGCCGCCACCCGGGAAGCCGGTTCCGGCCGGCCCGCGGACGGCCGCATCCGCACCCGGCAGATCTTCCTGGTCGGCGACTCGACCGTCTGCGACCAGCCCGGCGACCCGTACTCCGGCTGGGGCCAGCAACTGCCGCAGTACTTCAGGAAGGGTCTGTCCGTCGCCAACTACGCGGATTCCGGGGAGAGTACGGTCACCTACCTCGCGGACCCGGCGCTCTTCCCGACCGTTCAGCCGCTGATCCGCGCGCACGACCTGGTACTCATCCAGCTCGCCCACAACGACAAGACGACGGACGAGCCGACCTATCGCGCGAACCTGGAGACGCTGGTCGCGGGCGTCCGCGCGCGGGGCGGCGAGCCCGTCCTCGTCACGCCGATCGTCCGCCGCTGGTTCAACGCGGACGGCACCCTGGACAACGGCACCGCGCTGCTGGTGAACGGCCTGGGCGTGGACCTCCCGGCCGTCATCCGCTCGGTCGCCGCCACCGAGGACGTACCGCTCATCGACCTCACGGCGAAGACCAAGGCCCTCGTCGAGTCCCTCGGCCCCGAGGGCTCGAAGGCGGTCTACCTCTACGACGAGAAGCGCGACAACACCCACACCTCGGTGCACGGCGCCACGGTGTACGCGGCCCTGGTCCGCGACGAACTCCTCGCCCTGCGTCTGGTGCCGAGGGGCCTGGTGCGGGTGGGATGAAACCCTGGGGCGTCCCGACCGGAACCGGGGCGCCCCAGGTATCCACCGGACGCCCGGCCACGCAGAACCGGACGCCCGGCCGCCCGGAACCGACGCCCGGAGTACCGGGAGGCCAGGCGTGGTCCGGACGCCGGGCGCAGACCCGACAGGAGGCCCCAGTGACGCCCGCCGACCCTTCCGAGGACCGCTCCCTGAGCCCGTACACCGGCTGCACGCGCGCCCATTGGGAGGCCGTCGCCGACTCACTGCTCGCCGCGGTCGCGCCGTACGCCACCGACGACGGAGCCCTCTACCACTTCCCCGGACAGCACCCGAGCACGTCCGGCAGGCTCTCCGACGGACTGGAGGGCTACGCCCGTACGCTGCTGCTGGCAGGCTTCCGTCGCGACGAGAAGGTCCTGGAGCGGTACGCGCGGGGGCTGGCCGCCGGAACGGCGGGCGTCTGGCCCCGGATCGAGGACCGCAGCCAGCCGCTCGTCGAGGCCGCGTCGGTCGCGCTGGCGCTGCGGCTGACCCGGCCGCTGCTGTGGGACCGTCTGGACGACCGGGTGCGGCAGCGCGCCGCCGAGTGGCTCGGCGACGCCCTGACGGCCGAACCCTGGCCCTGCAACTGGGAGTTGTTCCCGGTGACGGTCGGCGGCTTCCTGGCGGAGATCGGGTACGAGCCCGACGCGTCGCGCGCGGCGATCGACCGGGGCCTGGAACGCATCGAGGGGTGGTACCTGGGCGACGGCTGGTACACCGACGGCGACGGGCGCAAGTTCGACTACTACAACGGCTGGGCGATGCACCTGTACCCGGTGCTGCACGCGTGGCTGGCGGACGACACCCGGCTGCTGGACCTGTACGCGGGGCGTCTGGAGGCCCATCTCGCCGACTACGCCCGCCTGTTCGGCGGCGACGGCGCACCGATGGCACAAGGCCGCTCGCTCACCTACCGCTTCGCGACCACCGCACCCCTGTGGCTGGGCGCGCTGACCGGCCGCACACCCCTGTCCCCGGGAGAGACCCGCCGCCTGGCCTCGGGCGCCCTGCGCTACTTCCTCGACCGCGGCGCGGTGGACGACGACGGCCTGCTCACCCTCGGCTGGCGCGGCCCCGACGAGTCGTTCCTCCAGCACTATTCCGGCCCCGCGTCACCGTACTGGGCGAGCAAGGCCTTCGTCGGGCTGCTGCTGCCCCCGGACCACGAGGTCTGGACGGCCCCGGAAGAGCCGGGCCCCACGGAACGCGCCGACGCCGTCACCCCGGTCGGTCCTCCCAACTGGCTTTTGCAGTGCACGAGTTCGGACGGCCTGGTCCGCCTGCACAACCACGGCAGCGAGGACGTCCGCTACGACCCCTTCTACACGCGGCTCGCGTACTCGACGGTGACGGAGCCGTGCCCGTCGCCGTCCGCGGGGTCGTCGCCGTCGCTGTCGTACGACAACAGCGTGATCGTCGGTGGCGACGCGCGCCGTACGGGGATCGAGCCGCTGGGCGTCGGGGAGGGCTGGGCGGCGTCCCGGCACACCGTCTCGGAAGGAGTCGAGGCCGTCTCCCTCGTGGTGGCGCGCGGTGCCGTGGAGGTGCGGGCCCATCTGGTGTCGGGGGCGGACCCGGGCACGCCGGTACGGGTCACGGGGTGGGCGGTGCGCGGCGAGGCGTGGTGCGAACTCCTGCCCGCGCACGGTCTGTCGGGGGCCGGGGAGGGCCTGACGGGCGTCACCGAGGAGGCGCCGTCCCTGTTCGTCGCCCTCGTCCGCCTCAGCGCCGACCGGGACCCCCTCCCGCTCGTGGACCTGGTGTCCGTGCGGGTGACGACACCCGGGGGCGCGCGACCGGGAGCCCACGAGTTGACGGTGACCTGGGCCGAGGGAGGAACGGTGGGCTTCCGGTTCGACGGCAGCGGTGGGATCGTCCACCTGGGCGACGGCGGCCTCCCGGCCGTTCCCTACAGTTCGGGGTGAGGCGGAAACGGGTCCGCGGGGGCAGGGGGTATGTGATGGGCGGTTCGGACGAGGGCCGGGGTCTCCTGGGCGGCATGGGCGGCCTCGGCGGTACGGCGGGAGGCGACCGGGCCGACGCGGAGCGGATGATCGCGGAGGCGCGGAAGGCGTTCTTCGTCATGTTCGGCTTCGTCGCGATCGTCTGGCTGGTGCAACTGGCCAACTACGCCGACCACTACGCCTTCTCGCGCGACCACGGGGTGGTGGCCGGCGACTTCGGCACCTTGCCCGACGTCCTGAGCGCGCCCTTCCTGCACTGGAGCTGGGCGCACATCGAGAGCAACTCCGGCCCGCTGTTCGTCTTCGGGTTCCTCGCCGCCTACCGGAGTGTGGCCCGCTTCCTCGCCCTGAGTCTGCTCGTGGCGGTGACCAGCGGGCTCACGGTGTGGTTCTTCGAACGAGGCGGTGTGGACACGGTGGGCGCCAGTGGCCTGATCTTCGGGTACTTCGGCTACGTCGTGGTCCGGGGGGTCTTCGACCGGCATCTGATCGACACGCTGATCGGTGTCGTCATGGCGGCCTCCTTCGCCTACCTGCTCACCGTCGCCGTGCCCGGGACGCCGGGAGTGAGCTGGCTCGGGCACCTCGGCGGTCTGATCGGCGGTCTGATCGGAGCCTGGCTCTTCCGCGACCGAGGTCCCCGCTCCCACGGGCCCACCCCCACTACCGGCGCCCCGGCCCGCCGCACCCCGCAGACGGACACCGGCAACCCGCGCGCGGACCTGCACAAGGAACTGGGCGATCTGGGGCTGCTCTAGGCCGTGCCGGCACGTTCGGTCCCGTGCGTGCCGCGCTCGCTCAGGACCTGACGGACCTGGTCCTGCTCCTCGGCGGACGTCGAGGTCCGGACGGATGCGTGGACGGCGTCGCAGGGCGGGTGAGCGGGCTCACCACGTCCGCCACTCGTCCGTGAGCTCGTACCTGCCCAGTCCGTGGCGGGCGGTCAGCGCGACGATGTCGACCCCGTGCTCGGTGAGCGACCGGTCGATGTAGTCGCACAGCCGCTCCCGCTCGTCGGTCTCGAAGGCCCTCTGCGCGTGGGCGTCGTTCACGGCGTTCAGGGCCAGGACGACCCGTTCCACCACCGCGAGGACCTGCTCGTCGCCGGCCTCGCCCAGCCGGGGAAGTTCGCCCTCGAAGCTGTCGAGGACCGCGTCGGTGTCGGCGAGCAGTCCGTCCGGGAACAGCGCGGCCAGGTGCGCGCACGCGGGATCCAGGGTCCCGGCGGCAAGCTCCTCGGCTTCCGCGGCCGTGCCCTCGCGCCAACCCGTGGTCGGTCTCTCAGTCATGTCCGGGACCGTACAGGCGAGGACTGACAACGGCCGGTGTCATGGGCCGGAGGCGGTCGGACCGCGTGCTCGTCGTCGGCTCGCGGCCAGTTCTCCAGGGCCACGTGCAGGGCGTCAAGGGCGTGCCGCCACGACGTCTCCACGGCGCGAGGGGCGCCGAATCCGCCGATCGCCTCAAGGTTGCAGTAGCCGTGGAAGGTGCCGCGCAACAGACGTACGGCGTCGGTGAGATCGGGCTCGGCCAGTCCGTAGGCGCGGAGCATGCCGTACGTGACCTCGGCGGTACGGCGGTAGGTCGTCGTCCCGGCGACGAGGGCCGGGTCGAGCTGGGTGTGGGTGGCCCGGTAGCGACCGGGCCGCTCCAGCGCGTACGCGCGGTAGGCGTCGGCGAAGGCCACGAGCGCGTCCTTGCCGGCCCGTCCGGCCACGGCGGTGGCGATCCGGTCGATCATCTCGCCGGACGCGAGCAGGGCGATGCGCTCGCGCAGCTCCCGCAGGTTCTTCACATGCGCGTACATGCTCGCGTCCTTCACCCCGAACTGCCGGGCGAGCGCGGCCACGGTGACGTTCTCGAAGCCGACCTCGTCCGCGAGATCGGCCGCGGCCAGTACCACCCGCTCGGTCGTGAGCCCGGCACGAGCCATGAGGACCACCTTCTCGCCACAGTCCATTTCCTTGGGAACCCAGGCAGAACCCTAGTCCCGGTGCACACCGGAGGGCCGCCGTGCCCACGGAAGCCCGCACGCAACGGACATCCGTGATGCCAACAGGCGCATGGGAAAAGCCAGTTGACCGATCCAAGTCGTCCCGCCAACACGAGGGCGCCGCCCGCCGTTCATGCTCCGCGTCGAATGTCCTCATGACGCGCCCGCAGGGGCGGGGCGGGACTCAGGAGGCGGTCATGGGGCACACGCACGGACACGAGCACGGGCACCACCATCACCACGATCACGACCGCGAGGCGGCGGGCGCCCCGCTGCCCGCCGCCTTCGACACCTCCGTGCCCGACGAGGCCCTCACCCCGGAGCAGCAGTCGCGCCGCTCGATGCTGCGCCGCGCGGGACTGCTCGGCGCGGGCCTCGCCGCCGGCGGCGTCCTCGCTGGGGCCGCCACCCCCGCGTACGCCTCCACGGGCGGCCGGCGGAGAGACGGCTTCCTGTGGCTGGCCGGGGATCACCACATCCACACCCAGTACAGCAGCGACGGCAAGTACCGCGTCCGCGACCAGGTCCGGCAGGGCGCGGCGCACGGTCTGGACTGGATGGTCATCACCGACCACGGAAGCGAGACGCACGCCAAGATCGGCGTGGACAAGGTCAACCCGGACATCCGGGAGGCCCGGGACGCCTACGAGGACACCCTCGTCTTCCAGGGCCTGGAGTGGAACATCCCGGCCGCCGAGCACGGCACCGTGTTCGTCCACCCGGGCCGCAACGAGGTCGCGGTCCTCAAGCAGTTCGAGACCGACTACGACGGCAGCGTCAAGAACGCCTCCGACTCGACGCCCGCCAACGAGGCGCTCGCCATCGCGGGCCTCAACTTCCTTTCCGAGCAGGTCCAGCGGCGCCGCGTCAAGGACATCCTGATGCTGGCCAACCACCCCGCCCGCAAGGGCCTCGACTCCCCGCACGAGATCCGTGCCTGGCGCGACGCGACGCCCGCGTCCCACCGGATCGCCGTCGGCTTCGAGGGCGCGCCTGGTCACCAGGGCGGCGGTATCGAGAAGACGTACGGCATGGGTGTCGCGCGCGGTCTGTACGACAACAGCCCGAGCGCCAACTCCTTCGTCGGCTACCCGCCGGAGAGCTACCGCACCTGGGGCGGCTTCGACTGGATGACCGCCACCGTCGGGGGCCTGTGGGACAGCCTCCTCGCCGAGGGCAAGCCCTGGTGGATCACCGCCAACTCCGACTCCCACCAGGTCTACACCGACACCGCCGTACGCGGCGGACCGGACAGCGACTTCACCGCCAACGGCCGGCACACCGACCCGGTCTACGGCGGCAGGATCGACCTCACGCAGGGCGACTACTGGCCCGGCCAGTACAGCCGTACGCACGTCGGCTCCGACGGATTCTCGTACGCCGCCGTGATGGACGGCATCCGCGCCGGACGGGTGTGGGTCGACCACGGGCAGCTCGTGAGCGGGCTCGACGCGCGGGTCTCCGGCGGCGGCCGCTGGGCCACCCTGGGCGGCGCGCTGCACGTGCGCAAGGGCACCCGGGTCACCCTGACCGTGGACCTCGGACTGGCCGGCGGCCCCAACTGGGCGGGATTCGTGCCGAAGGTGGCGCGCGTCGACGTCATCCAGGGCGAGGTGACGGGCCCGGCGACGGACCGGGACACGATCACCGCCCCCACCGCGCGGGTCGCCAAGTCCTACGAGGTGGACAAGTCGGCCGGCACTGTCCGCCTCACCTACGACCTCGGCGCCGTCGACCGCCCGGTGTACGTCCGTCTGCGCGGCACCGACGGCAACCGCTCCGCCGTCGGCCTGAGGGGCGCGGCGGTCGACCCGGCGGGTCCGGCCGTGGACGTCCTCGGCGACGCCGACCCGTGGACGGACCTGTGGTTCTACTCCAACCCGGTGTGGGTCCTCCCGTCATGAGCGAGTGGTACGTCGTCGGAGTCGACACCGGTCACACGGGAGCCCTGCGGGAGGCCGACCACCTGCTGCGCGCGCTGGCGGTCGAACTCGGCCTGACGGATGACGTGCTGGGCTGCACGCACCACGTGAGGGACGGAGGGCGGCCGCACACGGCGCTGTCCTTCGCCGTGCCGTCGGAGCGTGCGGCCCGCGCCCTCCGGCGGCGGCTCACCGCTCCCGGGTCAGGGCGGTCCGGCGCCGACACCCTTCTCGGCGGCGGGATCCTCCTGGGCGTCGCCCTCGGCGGTGAGCGGCACGGGCCCGACGAGCTCGCGGCCGGGGCCGCCCACGCCGCCGCCGAGCACACGGCGCGCACGGGCGGCCGTGCCGTCCTGTACCCGGGGGCCGTCGCCCTCACCGGTGTCCTGACCGTCGCACGGCTGCTGGAACTCTCCGCGGTGGAGCGCGTCGCCGTCCTCGGCGCGCCCGAAGGCGCCGCGCCGGAGCGGCGGTTGGTCACCCGTGACCACGTACGACCGGAGTGGCGCGAGGGGCATCTCGTCCTCACGGCGATGCCGGCGGCGGGCGGAACCCTGGCCCCCTTCGAGGTGCCGGACCCGACCCCCTGCTGCGCCGACCACTGAGCCCGCCGAACAAGGCACGACACGGCACGCCACGACACGGCGAGGCGAGGCGCGGCACGGCGTGCGGTTGCGCGGCCGGACGGCTGAGGAGCGTCCGGCCGCGCCGACCGGTGCGCGGTCGTCAGCCCCGGACCGCCGAGAAGACGAACGAGAACTCCGCCGGTTCGGCCCGCAGTTGGTACCGGGGAAGGGCGCCGGGACCGCACGACTGCGAGCCGATGCCCTGCTGGCCGTGGTCGAGGTTGACCCAGACCGTCTCACCGGCCCGCAGATCCGTCAGATGATCCGCGGCGTCCAGTTGCTCCGTCGTCCAGCGGCGCGCGGTGAACCAGAACGCCGGGTCGCCCTCGATCCGCAGCCCCCCGAGCTCGGCCCAGCGGACGTCCGGCCGGGCGCCGTTCTCCTGCGGCCGTACGTACGGCGTCTGCATGGCGTCCACGGTCGACTCCCAACGACCTTTCATGGACGCCGACTTGGTGTCCGGATAGCCCTCGCCCGGTCCGCCGCCGAACCAGGTCACCCGGTCCGCGGAACCCGTGAGCCCGAGCCGGACGCCGAGCCGCGGCAACGGCAGCGTCCAGGGGCCCTCCGGCGCCACGGACACGGTCAGCCGCAGCCGGGTGCCGTCGGAGGTCCAGCGGTAGACCGCGCGCAGGCCCACCTCCCGGGCCGCGGGCGCCACCCGGGTCCGTACGGTCAGGGCGTCCTCGCCCGGCTCCACCCCGTCGAGGCGGTGCCGCATCCGGTGCAGGCCCAGGGTTCGCCAGAGCGTCCCGAGGCGGGCGGCGGACTGCCAGTGCGCGCCGTCGTCGTTGTCGGTCGGGGCGCGCCACACGTCGAGGCGCGGGCCGGTGACCTCGACTCCGCCGATGGAGAGGAGCGCACCGGTGCGGGCGTCGAAGGTGCCCGGCCCGAGCGCGGTCACCCGCCCACCCGGCATCGGGGCGACGGACGACCGGAGGCGCGGCGGCACCGCCTCCACGACGGGTACTTGAGCCCAGGCGACGACATGGCCGCGCGGTCCCCAGGCCGTGTCGTCGGCCAGTGCAGCGCGGACCGTCCACTGCGTCTCGCCGCTCCGCGGGTCGGCGGGCGGTGCCGGCAGTTCGACCTCGGCCGACTCGCCCGGCGACAGTGCGGGCACCACGAGCGGGCCCGACTCGACCGTCTCGCCGTCCACTTGGTACGACCACTCGAAGGCCAGGGCGGAGAGGTCGGCGAAGTCGTACCCGTTGGTGACACGCACGGTGCCGTCCGGGCCCGCGGTCCGTTCCCGGCCCCGTTCGGACGGTGCGGAGGCGCTCCCGCCGTCGAAACGGACGGGCTCGATCACCTTCTTGTACTCGACGAGTCCGGGGGACGGCGTCCGGTCCGGGAAGAGGAGGCCGTCGCAGACGAAGTTCCCGTCGTGCAGTTCCTCGCCGAAGTCCCCGCCGTACGCGAACCCGTGGCGCTCGTCCCTGACGCCGTGGTCGATCCACTCCCAGACGAACCCGCCCTGGACGCGGTCGTACGAGGTGAACAGGCGCTGGTAGTCCGCGAGTCCGCCGGGGCCGTTGCCCATGGCGTGTCCGTATTCGCAGAGGATGAAGGGGAGCCGGCGTCGCCGCAGGCCCCCGCCGTCCAGCCGCCGACCGATCCGCTCGACCTCGGCGTGGTCGGCGTACATCCGCGAATAGACGTCCGTGTCACGGCAGTCGATGTCGCCCTCGTAGTGGATGAGCCGCGAGCCGTCGCGGCCCCGGATCCACTCGGCCATCGCGGTCAGCCCGCGCCCGGTACCGGCCTCGTTGCCGAGGGACCAGAGGACGACCGACGGATGATTCTTGTCGCGCTCGACCATGCGCGCCGCCCGGTCCAGCAGCGCCGGTGTCCAGCGGGCATCGTCCACGGGGTTGTCGCGCCAGGCCTGTTCGGTGAAGCCGTGCGTCTCCAGGTCGCACTCGTCGATGACCCACAGGCCGTACTCGTCGCACAGGTCGAGGAAGGCGGGGTGGGGCGGGTAGTGCGAGGTGCGCACGGCGTTGATGTTGTGCCGCTTCATCAGCAGTACGTCCGCGAGCATGGTCTCCGGATCGAGGGCGCGGCCCTTCTCCGGGTGCCATTCGTGGCGGTTGACGCCCTTGAAGAGGACCGCAGTGCCGTTGACCTTGATCAGACCGTCCTGGAGCGTGACGCTGCGGAACCCGACGCGCAGCGGGACGCGTTCGCCCTCGGTGACCAGCTCACCGTCGTACAGGCGCGGTGTCTCGGCCGTCCACGGCAGCACCGGCACGGTGACCGCCGCGCCCGTCTCGACATCGATGTCCAGAGCGGGCACGAGGACCCGCCCGTCGACGTCGGAGTCGACGCGCAGGGTCCCCAGGCCTTCGTGGTGGTCGTAGGAGGCGTGCACGAAGAAGTCGAGGGCGCTGCCCGCCGGGCGGTGCAGCAGGGTGACATCGCGGAAGATGCCCGGCAGCCACCACTGGTCCTGGTCCTCCAGGTAGGAACCCGCCGACCACTGGTGCACCCGGACGGCGAGCACATTGCCGCCCGGCCGCAGCAGATGGCCCACGGCGAACTCGTGCGGCAGCCGCGACCCCTTGAACTCGCCGAGGTCCGTGCCGTTCAGCCAGACCCGGGCGCAGGACTCGACCCCGTCGAAGCGCAGGACCGTGCCGCCGTCCGCCGGCCAGTCGGGCGGCAGGTCGAAGCGGCGCAGATGGTCACCGGTCGGGTTCTCCGTGGGCACGCGCGGCGGGTCGACCGGGAACGGGTACAGGTGGTTGGTGTAGATCGGCGAGCCATGGCCCTGCAGTACCCAGTGGCCGGGGACCTGGATCTCGGCCCAGTCCCCGGCCGGGTGGCCCTCGGCCGCGAAGGAGTCGTCCTCGGCGTCGGCGGTGGGCGACAGCCGGAAGCCCCAACTTCCGTTCAGCGAGAAGGACCTGGCGCTGGAGGCCGCGTACCAGGCGCGCGGCGGGAGGGCGCCGCTGCCGGGGGAGACGTCCTCGACGTAGTCGGTGGCGGAGGGGGGAGAGGCCGGTGGTCCGGGAGAGGTGCGGAAAGACATGCGTCTCCTCGTTCAGCCCTTGATGCCGGTCTGCGCGATTCCCTGGACCAGCCAGCGCTGGAGGAAGAGGAACACGAACACCAGGGGCAGGATGGAAATGGCCGTGGCCATGAAGATCAGGTGGAAGTTGACGGTCTGGTTCGTCATGTACGAGGACAGGGCGACCTGGACCGTCCAGGCGTCGGGGTCCTGGCCGATGACCAGCGGCCACAGGAAGGCGTTCCAGCCGCTGATGAACGTGATGGTGGCGATGGCGGCGAAGAAGTTCAGGGAGTTGGGCACGACGATGCGCCAGTACGCGCCCCAGTAGCCGAGCCCGTCCATGCGTGCCGCCTCCTCCAGCTCCTTCGGGAACCCCAGGAAGTACTGCCGGAAGAGGAAGCACGTGAAACCGCTGAAAAGCCCCGGAATGATGAGACCGCGAAGACTGTCCACCCAGCCGAGCGACGAGACGAGCACGAAACTCGGCACGAAGGTCACGGCGGAGGGGACCATCAGGGTGACCAGCACCCCGTAGAAGACCTTGTTGGCGTGCTTGTACGGGATGCGCGCGAGGCCGTAGCCGGCGAGCGAGCAGACCAGCAGGGTGCCGAGGGTGTGCAGGACCCCGACCACGGCGGAGTTCCACAGGGAGCGGGCGAAGGGCACGGTGGGGTCGTCGAACAGCTCCCGGACGTTGCCCCACTTGAGGTCGGTGGGGAAGAACTGCCAGTTCTCGCCGGTGATCCGGGCGTCGGTCGACAGGGAGTTGCGCACGAGCAGATAGAAGGGGACGAGGAACAGCAGACCGGCGACCCCGGTGGCGACGTACAGGCCGGTGCTGCCCAGGACTCCGCCCCGGTCGCGTCGGCGCTTCCGCGGCGGGGCGGCATGGGCCTTTCGGCCCGGCATGACGGCGGTCACTCGGCTTCCTCCCCGCGTCCGAATCCCATGAACCTGCCCTGAAGCAGCGTCACCAGGCAGATCAGCAGGGTGAGAACGACCGCGCCCGCGCTGCCGGCGCCGTAGTCCTGGGCCTGGCCCAGTGCCGTGTAGTACAGCTCGACGAGCGGTGGCCGGCCCCAGGTGGTCTTCGACAGCAGGTTGTAGAACTCGTCGAAGGCCTGGTAGGCGGCCACCAGGAGCAGCAGGACCACGGCCGTCGAGGTGGCCCGCAACTGCGGCAGGGTGATGTGGCGGAAGGTCTGCCAGCCGGGCCTGGCACCGTCGATCGCGGCGGCCTCGTACAGCTCCGGCGGGATGTTCTGCAGGGCGGCCAGGAAGAGGATCATGTAGAAGCCGGCCTGGAGCCACAGCCGGGCGCTCACGATGACCAGCCAGTACCAGGGCGGATCCGGGTCGGCCAGCCACGCGATGTTCTCGACCCCGAACCAGCCGAGGACGGTGTTCATCAGACCGAAGCGGACCCCGCTGAAGATGGACATCTTCCAGATCAGCGAGGCGGCGACATAGCTGCACGCGGTCGGCAGGAAGAACACCGACCGGAAGAACGCCCGCATGAACCGCAGCCGGTTCACCAGCAGCGCGAGACCCAGGGAGATCGCCCAGGTCAGCGGCACGATGAACGCGGCGAAGACGGTGAACGTCACCAGCGAAGCGGTGAAGTCGCTGTTCTCCAGCATCTGCCGGTAGTTGTCGAAGCCGACGAACTTGTCGGGGGTGACGGTGAAGCGCGCCTCGAAGAAGCTCAGCCACAGGCTCCAGCCGATCGGCACGTAGACGAAGACCAGCAGGCCGATCAGGAACGGTCCGGTGAAGAGCCAGAAGTTGAAGGTGGCGCGGCCCCGCAGCCCCCGCCGCGGCCGGGCCGGCGCGGCCTCGGCCGGGGCGGGGCGCGAGACTCCGCGTGAGGTGGTGGTCGACATGTCTGGGCCCGTCCGCCGGTCTAGCCGAAGAGCTTCTTGAGTTCGCGGTTGACGGTCACGTCGGCCTTGTCGAGCGCGGCCTCCGGGTCCCCGCCCTTGCGGACGCAGTTGGCGAAGACGTCCTCAAGCGCGGTGATCATGGACTGGGTCCAGCCGATGTTGTCGAAGTGCCCGTACTCGCCGAAGAGTCTGACGCCCTCGGCGGGCAGCCCCGACTTCAGCTTGGTGGCGGAGGCGGCGAGCGAGGTGCGCGGCGGGATGTGGAAGCCGTACGACAGCGACCAGTCCTCCTGGTACTTCTTCTGGTCGATCCAGAGCCACTTCACGTACTCCTTGGCCAGGTCGACGTGGCTGCCCTTGGCGTTGACGAACATCGACCAGCCGCCGTTGTAGACGGAGGGCTTGCCGGAGTCGATGACCTTGGGGAAGGCGAAGACCCCGATGTCGTCCCCGAGCGCCTTCTGCATCTGCGGCATCGCCCACATCCCGCAGAACTGGATGGCGCACAGGCCCTGGTTGATGGCCGACGGGTCCCAGTAGTCGGCCGGGGCGTCGAGGAGCAGATGGCCGCTGGTGAAGAGCCCCCGCATCTTCTTCAGGCCCTCCTTGACCCCCTCGGTGTGGTACGCGATCCGGTTGCCGGAGTCGAGGGTGTCGGCGCCCGCCGACCAGATCAGCGGGTTGATGACCGCGTGCAGGTCGTTGCCCAGGAACAGGCCCTTGACCTTGCCGGTCGTCAACTTCGCCGCGGCCTCGATGAGTTCGTCGAGGGTGGTCGGCACCTTGACGCCGGCCTTCTCCAGCAGGGAGGGCCGGTAGAAGAAGAATTGCGGGTCGTCGATCATCCGGACGCCGTATATCTTCCCGTCGACCGTGTGCGAGGCGATGTCGGCCGGGTTGAAGTCGTCCTTGACCGGATCGATGATGTCGCTCAGGTCCGCCACCTGCCCGCTCCTGACGAGCTGGATCTGCGGGTGGAACTCGAAGAGATCGGGCGCGTTCTTGGTGAGCAGCGAGGCGAACAGCTTGCTCTCGAAGTCGCTGCCGGTGATCCACTGCGTGGTCACCTGGGCCTTGTCGTAGGCCTTCGCGTACTTCTTGATGGCCTGCTCGGTGCCCGCCTCCCCGTAGGCGTGGAAGTACTGGACCAGCTCCTTGCCCGAACTCCCGCCCCCGGAACGTCCGTTGTTGCTGCCGCATGCGGCCAGCGGCCCGAGGGCGGCGAGGCCGGCGGCGGCCCGCAGTACGGATCGACGGTCCCAGTTGCTGCTCAATGCCGACATGGTGACGTCCTTGTCCTCGATGCGGTCTGAGTGCGGCTGCGGCTCGAATTCGCGGTGCGGTGCGGGACGTTAACCTTCCGCTAAGGCTTCGGCAAGGGGTTGGACGAAGTGCGTGCGAAGCGTTGCCGGGGGTTCGGGATACCGGACGTGCCGGATCGCGGTCCACCGTCGTGGCGGACCGCTGACAGTCAACTCGCTTCAGCACAGCCCTACTTGGAACCGGTCACGCCGAATGCGTCGCTTCCGTCGTCACACCTGGGGCGCGGTGCGGCCCCTCGCGGGGACGGCCCGCTTGGCCGGCCGCTGACCCACCGACTGGAGTGCCCCTTCGAGGGCGAACGTGGCCGCGCCGAGGCAGACCGGGTCGGTCGGAATGGGGGAGAGGACGATCTCGGTGGCCGCGAGCGGACGCCGCAGCGCGTGCCGGGCGACGGCCTCGCGCACCTCGCGCAGCAGCGGTTCCCCGAGCGTGGCGGCCACCCAACTGCTCAGGACGACCACTTCGGGGTTGAGCAGGTTGACCAGGTCGGAGATCCCGGCGCCGAGGTAACGGGCGGTGTCCCGGACGACCTTGAGGGCGACCGGGTCCTGCGCGGCGACACCCGCCGCGAGGGCGTCGATGGTGGCGGTCTGGTCCTCCGGATGCAGCAGGGCGCTCCCGGGGCTCAACTCCCGCAGATTCAGCATGATCCCGGGGGCCCCGACATACGTCTCCACGCAGCCGTGGTTGCCGCAGTGGCACAACCGGCCGTCCAGGACGAGGGTGGTGTGGCCCCACTCGCCCGCGCTGTTGCTGACACCCCGGTGCAGTCCGCCGCCGAGCGCGAGGCCGGCGCCCACCCCCGTACCCAGGTTGACCACCACGGCGTCACCGCGACCGCGGGCCGCGCCGAACCACAACTCGGCGACCGCGCAGGCGCGCAGCGGATTGTCGAGGTGGAGGGGGTAGGCGATGTGCTCCGCCAGCAGGTCGAGCAACGGCACGTCGTGCCAGTCCCAGTTGGGCGCGTACTCCGCGATCCCGGTGTCCCGGTCGACCTGCCCGGGGACGCTGACGCCGACGCCCAGGACCCGAGCACCCTCCACCCCGGCCTGCGCGACCACCGAGCCGACGGCTGCCGCGACATGCCCGACGACCTGCTCCGGGAGGCTCTCGCCGGGCCGTATGTCCTCGTCGGCGCGGGCGAGCACGTTCAGGGCCAGGTCGAAGAGCTCGACGCGGACATACGTCTCGGCGATGTCGACGCCGATCAGGGCACCCCCTGTCGCGTTGACCGCCACCAGCCCCCGGGGCCGGCCGCCCGCGGAGTCCTCGAAGCCGACCTCGGTCAGCATCCTGAGGTCGAGCAGTTCACCGACCAGCGTGGCGACGGTGGCCAGGCTGAGCCCGGTCGCCGCCGCCAACTCCTGCCGAGACGTGGGGGATTCGGCGATGATCTGGCGCAGCACCTCGTACCGGTTCGCGGTGCGGATGTCGCGTGATGTGCCGCGCTTCATGAGGCTCCCCCTCGCTTCCGCGTACCGGGTACCGGGCGCGTCGGCCGACCTGATCTTCGGGCCGGGGTCCGGGGGTGCCCGGGGCGGCACGGCACCGATCGCTTCCCTCGGTTCCCCCGTGCCGTGACGAGGCCCGCCGGCCCCGGCGCTGCGCAAGGCTATGGCCTGCCGGGGACATTCGACAAGGGGTTAGGAAAGGGGCTGGAGGAAGTCCCTCACGAAGGCGTTGGCGAACGTGCCCGCCGGGTCGAGCTCGTCGGCCAGTGTCCCGAACTCGCCCAGCCGCGGATAGCGTTCGCGCAGCACCAGCGGCGGCACCGTGAACACCTTGCCCCAGTGCGGCCGCGGCGCGAACGGCTCCAGGGCCCGTTCGACCCGCCGCACCACCGGCAGCACGGCCTCCGTGTCCTCGACCCAGGTGAAGTGCAGGGCCACGGTGTCCCGGCCGTACGCCGGACTCAGCCACTGGGTGTCGGCCGCCATCGTCCGCACCTCGCAGATCTGCAACTGCGGCGCGATCGTCCCGCGGATCGCGTCCAGGGCGCCCAGCGCGGCCAGGGCGTCCGTGCGCGCCAGCAGGTACTCGGACTGCAGCTCGGCACCGCTGCTCGGTGTGAACTCGGCCCGGAAGTGCGGCAGTCGCTCGTGCCAGGGCCCCGGGACCCCCAACTGCTCGGTGCAGTTGCGGGCGGGCATGCCCGGCACCGGGTGCAGGGCCTCGGTCGCGGGCTCCGCCCACGGGAAGTCGGGCAGCGGCTGGTCGGTGCGCCGCTTGAGCCACACCTGCCGGAAGCCGGGGCGCCCCCAGTCGGTGAACAGGCTCACGCTGTACGCCGACGCCGCGACCGTCTCGAAGTCCAGACCCTCCAGGGGGAGTTCGGTGAACACATGCTGGCTCACCTCGAAGTCCGGCTCCAGGTCGAGGGTGAGCGCGGTGACCACGCCGAGCGCGCCCAGCGAGGTCACGGCACCGTCGAAGCGCCTGTCGCCCCGGCCGATCGTCAGGGACGAACCGTCCGCGGTGATCAGTTCGACCTCCCGCACGGCGGCCGCGAGCGGCCCGTTCGTGACCCCGGACCCATGGGTGCCGGTGGCGACCGAGCCCGCCACGGAGATGTGCGGGAGCGAGGCCATGTTGTGCAGCGCGAACCCGTGCTCGTGCACCCGTCGCGCGAGCTCGGCGTACCGGACGCCGCCCGACACCCGTACCGTACGGGCCGTCGTGTCGACGTCCACCGCGGGCGGCAGCGCCGTCAGCGACAGCAGGACACCGTCGGCGCCGGGTTCGGCGATCTCGTTGAACGAGTGCCCGCTGCCCAGCACCCGCACCCGGGAGCTGTCCGCGACCAGCGTGCGGAGCGCTTCGAGGGAGGAGGGCCGGTGCAGTTCCTTGGCCGCGTACGTGATGTTGCCGGCCCAGTTGGTCAGGGTCATCCCTGCTGTCCCTCCCCGGGGAGTCGCTGTACGTGGCCGGTGCGACGGCCACCCGGGGAACGTACCCCGCCGGTCCGCCGAGTCGGCAGATCCGCCCGTTGACCCTCTCACGTGGCGCGATCTAGCGTAGAGAGCGGTTGCTGTCTGTCGTGTCGTCGACCTCACCGAACCGGAAGGCCACTTCCTTGCCCGAGCGTCCTGTGGCGATGTTCGCCATGACCGCCGAGAACGTGACGCGCATCTTCCCCCCGGACGCACTCGCCGCACTGCGCGGGCTGGTGGACATCGATCCTTCCTTGGCGGCAGGCGACTTCACCGATCCGCCGGTGCGGGCCCGCCTCGCGGACACCGAGATCCTGATCACCGGCTGGGGGTGTCCCGTACTCGACGCCGACGCGCTCGACGCGGCCCCGAAGCTGCGGGCCGTGCTGCACGCCGCCGGTTCCGTCAAGGGGTTCGCCACGCCGGCGGTGTGGGAACGCGGGATCGTCGTGTCCTCGGCCGCCGCCGCGAACGCGCTGCCCGTCGCCGAGTACACGCTCGCCATGATCCTGCTCGCGGGCAAGGACGTCTTCGCGCACCGGGAGCGCCTGCGTACCGAACGGACTTTCCCCTACGGCGAGATCCTCCCCGGAATCGGCAACTTCGGCCGCCGCGTCGGCGTCGTGGGCGCCTCCCGCATCGGCCGGCGCCTCATCGAACTGCTCCGGCCCCTCGACCTGTCGGTGAGTCTCACCGACCCGTACGTGGACGAGGCCGGGGCCGCCGCTCTCGGCGTTCCGCTGCTGCCCCTCGACGCCCTCCTGGCGGGCAGCGACGTCGTCACCGTGCACGCCCCGCAGACCCCGGAGACCCGGCATCTGATCGGCCGCCGCGAACTCGCCCTGATGCCCGCCGGATCGGTCCTCATCAACACCGCGCGCGGCGCCCTGGTCGACCACGACGCCCTGGTCGAGGAGCTGCGCGCCGAGCGGATCAGCGCGATCCTCGACGTCACGGACCCCGAGCCGCTGCCCGTCGACTCTCCCCTGCACGACCTCACGAACGCGTTCATCACCCCCCACCTGGCGGGTTCACAGGGCAACGAGGTCGCCCGGCTCGGCCAGACCGTGCTGGACGAGCTCGAACGCCTGCTGTCGGGAAGGGAGCCGGAGTTCGGGGTCGGCCTGGAGGGACTGGAGCGGGCCGCCTGACCGGCACGCCTGACCGGACAGCCCGAGCGGGCTGTCCGGGGTTCGCTGCACGGCTGGTCCGCGTGGGCCGTCCGGGGGCCCTGTGCCGGTGGTCCGAGCGGGCTGTCCAGGGTTCGCTGCGCCCGTGCTTCGCGTGCGGCCGACGGGCCCAGGCGTGAGGCCGAGGGCGTCCCGCACGGCACGGTTCACCCGCGGGTGCCGTGTCCGGCGTGCCTCAGCCGGTGGGGCGTACGTCGTCGGGGGTGGGAAGCCGCTGGTCAGGCCCGGAGAGGAAGTCCGCCGTCGTGGCCACGAACCGTTCCGGGTCGTCGAGCCACGGGAAGTGCCCCGCTCCGGGCTGGACCACCAGTTCGGCGTGCGGGAACAGGGCGGCGATCCCGGCCATCGCGGGAGGCGGCGAGTTCAGGTCGACCTCTCCGGCGAGCACCAGCACGGAGGACGCCAGACGGGCCAGCGCCGCCCGGGTGGCCTCCGGAGCGAACGCGCCCTCGCCGTAGCGGGCCGCGGCCTCGTGGTTCTTGTGCGCGTCCTCGGCGTCCCGGTGCGCCCGCGCGGCCTCGTCCCAACGGCCGTACCAGAAGGGGGCGATGGCCCGGAACGCGTCGGCGTCCCCGGCTCCGGAGACGATCGCCTCCAGCGCCGCGAACGCCTCGGCGAACCACGGCTCGTCCCGGCGCAGCAGCGCCGTCTCCCGCCTGGCCTCCGGGCTGACCTCGATCCCGACGGCGTACACGCTCGGTGTGACGAGCGCGAGCCGCGCGACGCGCTCCGGACGGCGCTGCGCGTAGAGCACCGCAAGATTCGTCCCCGCGGAGTGCGCCAGCAGGTCCATCCGGTCGAGGCCGAGGTGCTCGCGCAGCGCCTCGACGTCCTCGACCAGCCGGTCGCAGCGGTACGAGGAGGGGTCCGCCGGGATCGCGGACCGGCCGGTGCCGCGAAGGTCCAGCATGATCAGCCGGCGGTGCGCGGACAGCCCGCCCAGATCCCCGAGATACCCGCAGTCCTGCATGGGCCCACCCGGCAGACACACCACCGGCGAGCCGTCCCCGAAGGTGTCGAACGTCAGCTCGGTCCCGTCGTACGCGCTGAAGGAAGGCATGGCGACGACTCTCGCAGCGGCGCCCGGACGCGGCAAACGAGATCCGGCGCCGCGGCGGGGGTCGGGCGGCGCGAGGGGACCCGGCACGGCCGATGTCCGAGCGGGGGCATACCGTGAGGAGTCGAACAACGACAGACGAAGCAGGTCGGGAGCGAGGAGAACGGGATGGGCAGCCGCACCGCGCTGGTCGAGGATCTGATGGAGCGGTTCCCGCACGTGCCGCGGGAAGCCGTCATCAAGGAGGACCTGCTCCGCGGGGGCGTGGCCTTCGACGCCTCGGCCCTCAGCGACAACGAAGGCGGCGAGGTCAAGCCGAAGTCGTACTTCATCTTCTCCTTCGACCACGGCACCCTGCCCGAGCTCGGTGAGGCCGCGCTGCGGCGCCCGCCCGAGGAGATCATCCTCACCGGCGGCCCGTACGACCTGCGCCGGACCGTCGTGTCCGTGCGCGTCAATCCCGCCTCGCCGTACCGCGTCGCCGCCGACGACGAGGGCGTCCTCGGGCTGTACCTGGACGGGAAGCGGATCTCCGACGTCGGGGTGCCGCCGATGCCCGAGTACTACCGGCACAAGCTCTCCAACGGGAAGTCCGTGATGGAGGTGGCCCCGACGATCCAGTGGGGGTATCTCATCTACCTCACCGTCTTCCGCGTCTGCCAGTACTTCGGCGCCAAGGAGGAGTGCCAGTACTGCGACATCAACCACAACTGGCGCCAGCACAAGGCCGCCGGCCGCCCGTACACCGGCGTGAAGGACGTCGAGGAGGTCCTCGAAGCGCTGGAGATCATCGACCGCTACGACACGGCGAAGGCGTCGACGGCGTACACCCTCACCGGTGGCGCGATCACCAAGACGGTCGCAGGGCGTGACGAGGCCGACTTCTACGGGCACTACGCCAAGGCCATCGAGGAGCGGTTCCCGGGGCGGTGGATCGGCAAGGTGGTGGCCCAGGCCCTGCCCCGCGACGACGTGCAGCGGTTCAAGGACTACGGCGTGCAGATCTACCACCCCAACTACGAGGTGTGGGACGAGTATCTGTTCAAGATGTACTGCCCCGGCAAGGAGCGCTACGTCGGCCGGGACGAGTGGCACAAGCGCATCCTCGACTCGGCCGAGATCTTCGGCGCGCGCAACGTGATCCCCAACTTCGTGGCGGGCGTGGAGATGGCCGAGCCCTTCGGGTTCACCACCGTCGACGAGGCCATCGCGTCGACGACCGAGGGTCTGCGGTTCTTCATGTCGCACGGCATCACGCCCCGCTTCACCACCTGGTGCCCCGAGCCGACCACCCCGCTCGGCAAGGCCAACCCGAACGGCGCGCCGCTGGAGTACCACATCCGTCTGCTGGAGGCCTACCGCGCCACGATGGACGACTTCGGGCTCAAGTCGCCGCCCGGGTACGGAGAGCCCGGTCCGGGACGGGCCGTCTTCTCCGTCAGCTCCTTCATGGACAGCCTGCCCGCCCGGGAGCCGGCCTCCCAGGTGTGAACCGCGCCGCTCGGCGAACCCCCGCACGGCCCGGACGTCCTCCCTGCGTCCGGGCCGTGCGCGTCGTGCCGCGCCGCGTTCCGGGAGTACGGGAGCCACGCGTTACCCGCGGGGCGGGCGGGGGAAGTGGCAGGTCCTGTGAAAGTTGAAGCGAACGGTCCCTCCCGGCCCGCGTTCTGTACGAGACTCGGGGCGCCCGGAGCAGGTCGGCCCGCCGGAATCGGCCGGTCCGCCCGAGGCGAACGGTCCGCCGGAATCGGCCGGTCCACCCTGTGATCGCGTGACCGCATGATGTGACTGTGTCGCTTGTCAGTTGTGTCGGAACCGTGAAAGGCTCTGGCCCGTTGTCGAGACGGTCCCCAACTCAACCTGAAATAAGGCGAGTTGGGCATTGTGTGACGTTGCACGTGGACGCAGTGGATGCAGGAGCCCCCCATGACAGACCTGCCGACCCCCCAGGACGCCGCCGAGGCCGTGCTGTTCTCGGAATGCTGGGACGCGGTCCTGTCGTACGCGGACCTGTGTACATCCGGCTCCGCCGCGGCCACCCAACTGGCCACCGAGGCGTTCACCCATGGCATCCATGAGGCGCGCTCGGTCATGGCGCGCACGAAGAACACCGGCCGCAGAACCCCCCGGCTGCCCCGGATTCCCTTGCTGCTCAACTCGGTTCGGACCACCGCCGCCGGCTGGGAGGCGCACGGCCAGGGCCACCGCCTCGACCCCGACCTCAGGCTGTGGCTCAACTCCGAGAAGGCCGCCCGCTACACCGGGCCTCCGCTGCACCGTCCCATCGCGCTGCGCGGCCTGAGGGATCTCCAGGAAGCCGACGCGGCACTGCTGTGGCTGGTCGAGGTGGAGGCACTCCCGCTGCCCGCGGTCGCCCGGCGGCTCGGCCTCGACCCGGTGGCCGCGGCCGAGGAACTCGGCCAGGTGCGGGCGTTGTTCAGGGACCGGTGCCATCGCAACCACCTCGACACCCCGATGGACGCCGACTGCCGCAGTTACGCCCGGCTCCTCGACGCGGTCACCCGCTCGCCCGGTTCCGAGACACCCGAGGACCTCTCGAAGCACCTCGCCCACTGCGTGGAGTGCGCGGAGGCCGCCGCCTGTCTGCGGCTGCACGGCGGCGGGCTGCCCGCGGCGCTCTCCGGCGGGGTGATCGGCTGGGGCGGCCTCGCCTATCTGGAACGCCGGCGGCGCGCCGCCGAGGCGGGACTGGCCGGCGGCCGTACGGACGCGGCGGTGGACACCGGTCTCGCCGAGGTCAAGGAGAGCGCGCCCAGGATCGGCCGTACCGGACTGCTGGTCGCCGCCGTCATCGTCTCCGGCCTGGCGCTCACCGTCTCCCTGATGCCCTTCGGCGCGGGGAACGGCGGCACCACGGTCGCGCGCGGCGACTCCGCCGACCGTCAGCCGGTGGCCGACCCGGGAGTGTCGTCCCCGCCGGCGACCGAAAGGGCCGAGGGCTCGCTCGTGTCGCCGGAACCCGTGGACGCCGGCGCCGACGGGGGCTCGAAACCCGACCCCGAACCCCAGGGCGGGTCCGCCTCCCCGGACCACGCCCCCGGCCGGACACCTGGCTCCACGGGTTCCACCGAACCCGCGGACTCCACCCGGAGCCCCGCCTCCTGCGAGGTGAAATACCATCTCGTCGACGAGTGGACCGACGGCTTCCAGGCCACCGTCACCGTCACGTCCGCCCATGCCCTCGACTCCTGGCAGGTCGCCTGGACCTACGGGGACGGCCAGCAGGTCACGCAGATGTGGGACGGCACCTACGCCCAGCACGGCTCCCGGGTGACCGCGACCGCCGCCGACTACAACAAGTCGGTCGCCGCGGGCGGTTCCTTCGCCGTCGGCTTCCTCGGCACCTGGCACGACACGAACACGGCCCCGGACGCCTTCACCCTCAACGGCGGACGCTGTACGACCACTCACTGAACCACCGGCCCTCCGCGTTCCCGCGCAGGGCCGTGGGCACCCACGACGTCCTGGACCTTCCGGCAGCCCCGCGCTACGGCAGCCACGCGCTGTGGCAGTCGAGGTGGGCCCAGTCGGACGTGGCGTGGGGGCCTTGGGCCGGGACGAGGCCGATGGTCAGGACCGCCACGGTCCGCCGTGCCATGAGCACTTCCCCATGGAGAGCGGGTCCCCGTGAAGGCCGGGTTGCCCCCACTCGCGCCTCCCGGCAGGGAGGTGCGAGCGCGCCCGGTCGGGTTCCCGGCGCCACGGGACTGCGGGCGGACCGCGGTCAGGTGCGCCGTAAATACGTGGCATCGCCGCCCGCGTACCTCTAGAGTCGGAACCGTTCGAGCGGCGACCGCGGTTGCCGCGGGTGATCCGGCTTGTGCAGGAGGTGTGACCGATGGCTGTCTTCGAGATGGGCGCTGCCCGCATCCAGAAGTTCATCAAGTCCACCTCCGTGGCCGCCGGCTGACCTTCCTCTTTCTTCGCGCCGCAGTGCGCGTCGCCGGGGCCGCCCTTGTGAAGGGTCTCCCTTGACTTCCAGTTCCACTTTCCCGACCTCGTCCCGCTCTCTGGGTCTCGCCCCGCTCGCCGCCTACGGCTGGGACGACGGCTGGGCGGACGAGTTCGCTCCCCACGATTCCGAAGGGCTCGTCGCCGGACGGGTGATCCGGGTCGACCGGGGCCAGTGCGACGTCGTCACCGCCGACGGGGTCATCCGCGCCGACACCGCGTTCGTGACACCGCACGATCCGCTGCGGGTCGTGTGCACCGGCGACTGGGTCGCCGTCGAACCCGCCGGCACCCCGCGCTACGTACGGGCGTATCTGCCGCGCCGTACGGCCTTCGTGCGCTCCACCTCGTCCAAGCGGTCCGAGGGGCAGATCCTCGCCGCCAACGTCGACCACGCTGTCGTCGCCGTCTCCCTCGCCGTGGAACTCGACCTCGGCCGCATCGAACGCTTCCTCGCGCTGGCCTGGGAGTCCGGCGCACAGCCCGTGGTCGTCCTCACCAAGGCCGACCTGGTCCCGGAGGCGGCCACCCTCGGGCACCTCCTCCAGGACGTGGAGACCTCCGCGCCCGGGGTTCCCGTGCTCGCCGTCAGCTCCGCGACGGGGGAGGGGCTCGACATCCTCGAAGCGGCGCTCGCGGGCGGTACGGCGGTGCTGCTCGGACAGTCCGGCGCGGGCAAGTCGACCCTGGCCAACGCGTTGCTGGGCGAGGACGTCATGGACGTCCGGGCCACCCGCGACATGGACGGCAAGGGCCGGCACACCACGACGACCCGCAACCTCCTCGTGCTGCCGGGCGGCGGTGTCCTCATCGACACCCCGGGACTGCGCGGAGTCGGGCTCTGGGACGCCGAGATCGGTGTCGGGCAGGTGTTCTCCGAGATCGAGGCGTTCGCCGCCGACTGCCGCTTCCAGGACTGCGCGCATGTCGCCGAACCCGGGTGCGCGGTCCTGGCGGCCCTCGACTCCGGCGAGCTCCCGGAGCGGCGGCTGGAGAGCTACCGCAAGCTGCTCCGTGAGAACCAGCGGATCGTCGCCAAGACGGACGCACGCGTGCGTGCCGAGATCCGCCGCGACTGGAAGCGCAAGGGCGCGGAGGGCCGCGCCGCCATGGAGGCCAAGCGGGGGCGCTGGTAGCCGGAGTGCGGGGGCACGACTTCCCGGTGCCCCCGCACTGGCGGCGGCGGCCGGATCCACCGCCCGTGCCCCCGCCCGCTCCGGTCCGGTACGCCGTCCACGCCCCGCCCGGTCGCTCCGGGCCTCCAGCCCCGCCCGGTCGCTCCGGGCTCTCCGTGCCCCATCCGAGGGGTGCGGGCCCGTAGCGTCGTGTCCGATTTCCGCCAGCCCGGCCGTGGGGGCCGGGCCACACTGGAGGGGTGAACGACGAGGACACCAGGTACGAGGCCGTGCGGAGCCGGGACGCCCGGTTCGACGGGGAGTTCTTCTTCGCCGTGCGGACGACGGGCATCTACTGCCGGCCCAGCTGCCCCGCGGTGACGCCGAAGCGGCGGAACGTGCGGTTCTACCCGACGGCCGCCGCCGCCCAGGGTTCGGGCTTCCGGGCCTGCCGTCGATGCCGCCCGGACGCCGTGCCGGGCTCCGCGGCGTGGAACGTACGGGCCGATGTCGTCGGCCGGGCCATGCGCCTGATCGGTGACGGCGTGGTGGACCGGGAAGGCGTCGGGGGCCTGGCCACGCGTCTCGGGTACAGCGCCCGCCAGGTCCAGCGGCAGCTCACCGCGGAGGTCGGCGCCGGCCCGGTCGCGCTGGCCAGGGCACAGCGGGCGCACACCGCGCGGATCCTGCTCCAGACCACCGAACTCCCCGTCACCCAGGTCGCGTTCGCCGCGGGGTTCGCCAGCGTGCGCCAGTTCAACGACACGATCCGTACGGTCTACGCGTCCACCCCGAGCGAACTGCGCGCCGCGGCACCCCGCACCGGCCCTGCCGCCCGGAGCGCGGCCACCCCCGCCACGGACGTCCCCACCACGGGCGTCCCGCTCCGGCTCGCGTACCGGGGGCCCTATCAGTCCACCGCCGTCTTCGACCTGCTGGCCGCCGAGGCCGTCCCGGGTGTCGAGGCCGTCGGCGGCGGCAGGGGCGGCCGTACGTACCGGCGCACGCTCCGGCTGCCGTACGGCACGGGAGTCGTGGCCGTCGAGGAACGGCCGGGCACCGGCGCCGGCCGCCCCCGCACCGGCAGGACGAGCCGCACCGCCCCGGGAGCGCCGCGCCCCACCGACGCCGCCCACCCCGGTGGCTGGCTCGACGCCCGTCTGCATCTCACCGATCTGCGTGACCTGACCACCGCCGTACAACGCCTGCGGCGCCTGTTCGACCTCGACGCCGATCCGTACGCGATCGACGCCCGGCTGGGAGCCGACGGGCGGCTGGGCCCCCTGGTCGCGGCCCGGCCGGGCCTGCGGTCCCCGGGCTCCGCCGATCCGGAGGAGCTGGCGGTGCGCGCGCTCGTCGGGGTGGCGGAGGCCGAGCGGCTCGTGCTGCGGTACGGGAAGGCGCTGGACGCCCCGGGCGACACGCTCACGCATCTCTTCCCCGAGGCCGCCGTGCTCGCGCGGGCCGAGCCGGACGGTCCCCTCGGCGCCCTGACCGCCGCCCTCGCCGACGGGGCCCTGCGTCTCGACCCGGGCGCCGACCGCGACGAGGTGCGGGCGGCACTGCTCGCGCTGCCCGGCGTCGACGAGGACACCGCCGCCGTGATCCGCACCCGGGCCCTCGGAGACCCGGACGTGGCACCGCCCGGCGTGGACGCCCCGGACGGCTGGCGCCCGTGGCGCTCGTACGCCGCCCAGCACCTCAGGGTGGCGGCCCGCAGCGACACGGGCCCCGGAACCCCCGACCCGGCTCTTCCGTAAGGCCGTTCAGTCGTCGAGACCCCAACTGTGGATCCGCCTCGGATGGATCCGGATCAGTTCCTCACTGAAGTGCGGCCCCAAGTCATGTGCCCCGGTGAGGAGTTCGGCCTCTCCGCGGATGTCGATGCCCCTGACCTTCCACGGCTTGAGACTCACGATGTCGTCGACGACCAGGGCGACCTTCGGGTTCTTCCGGAGGTTGCGCCACTTCTTCGTCGTCCCCATCGCGTAGCCGCCGATCAGGATCGTCCCGTCCTCCTGCGGGAAGAAGCCGACGGGGTTGGCCTGGGGCTGTCCGAGAGGGTCGACGGTGGCCAGTCGCCCCAGCCGCTGCGACCTCAGATACGCGCGCTCGGCTTCACTGAATTCGGTCATGGCAGCAGCCAAACACGCCCCCGCGCGCGGCGCATCGGGTTCCGGTCCTAGGACCGGGGGAGGAGGGCCCCTTGGCCCGGTCGGCGCTGTCCGGCTCCGTTCGGGTGCGTCCGACGGGGCGACAGCGCGTTGCGGGGTCCCATGCCCGGGGAATCGATGGCCCATGACCCGCGCGATCATGCTCCGGCGCCTCCTCGCACCCCTGGTGACCACCCTGGTCCTCACCTCGCCGGGCGTGACCGCCGAAGCGCGGTCCGCGCCCGGCCACCGGGGCCCGGACCGGGCCGAGAACGAGATCGGGAACAGGCCCGGGAACCAGGCCGTCGACCGGCGAGGGCCCTGGACGGGAACCTGGGAGGCCGCGCCCTCCGGAACCGTGCCCGCGCTGCCCGGCGCCTCCATCCGCGATGTCGTGCACACCAGCGTCGGCGGCCGGGCCGCGCGCGTCCGGCTCTCCAACAGGCTCGGCACGCGACCGCTCCAACTCGGTTCCGTGACACTGGCGTTGCAACGGCCGGGCGAGCCGAGGAGTCCCCGGGCCGTCGCGGGCTCGATGCGTACGGTCACCTTCGCCGGCGCCGGGTCGGTCACCGTCCCCGCCGGCCGGGACGTGGTCAGCGACCCCGTCGCCCTGCCGGTTCCCGCCGACTCCAACCTGCTGGTCTCCGTGCACACTCCCGCCGACTCGGGCCCGGCGACCTACCACCGCTCCGCGTTGCAGGCCAACTTCGTCGCTCCCCGGGGCGACCGGACCGCCGAGGAGAGCGGCGCCGCGTACACCACCACCGTCGGCGACTGGTACTACGTGACCGGCGTCGACGTGCTCGGGCCGGCCGCCGGCAGTGTGGTGGCCCTCGGCGACTCGATCACCGACGGCACCGGCTCCTCGTTCGACGCCAACCACCGTTGGCCCGACCGGCTCTCCGCCCGGCTGCGTGACCTCCCCGCGTACCGCAGACCCGGCGTTCTCAACGCGGGGATCGCCGGGAACCGCGTCCTGCTGGCGGGCCGCGGCCCGAGCGCTCTGACCCGGCTGGACACCGACGTCTTCTCCCGCGCCGGCGTCCGCACGATGATCGTGCTGGAGGGCGTCAACGACCTCAAGGGGACACCGGAGCAGAGGGACCCGCGGGCCCTGGTGAACGCGTACCGGCTCGTCGTGCGGCGCGCCCACGCCCGCGGTATCCGGGTCATCGGCGCCACGATCACCCCGTACGGCGGTCATGTCGCGTACACCCCGGCCCGGGAAGCGGTGCGGCAGGCGGTCAACACCGCCATCCGCTCCCGCCGGATCTTCGACGCCGTCGCGGACTTCGACGCCACCGTCCGTGATCCGGCACGCCCGAGCCGTATCCTCCCGGCCTACGACCCCGGCGACCATCTGCACTTCAACGACGCCGGCATGCGCGCGCTGGCCGACACGATCGATCTTCGCTCCCTCCTGGCGAAGGCACCCGGGCGCTGACACGGCCGCCGGACGGCGAAACGGCGGCCGGTGACCATGGGGCGGTGACCATGGGGCGGCGGGCAGCGGGCAGCCGGGCAGTGGAGGGCGGGGAGGGGGCCGGGCGAGGGCGGCAGACCGCGCCATGCGGATCGTCTGCGGGCCGAGGGTCGAGGGCGGCGGGCGGGGTCAGCCCCAGATCACCGCGCCCAGCCACGCACCCATGATCAACAGGCAGGCGAAGAGTTCCGTCAGCACGCTCCAGCCACCGGCCCGCATCGCGGTCCGCACCGCGGTCTTCGCCGGCCCGTGCCCGCCGAGGCGCAGCCGCTCGCTGAGATAGATCCCGCCGACGAAGCCGGGTATGGCGCCGACCACCGGCACCAGGAAGAAGCCGAGCGTCGCCCCGGCACCCGCGTACACCGCCATTCGGGTGGTGGCACCGCTCTCGCGCAGCCGTCGCGGTGGCAGCATCCAGCGGATGGCCTGGGCGAGCAGCAGGACCGCCGTCGCGCCGACGAGGACGGCCCAGGACAGGGGCTGCGGGTAGCTCAGCGCCCACCACAGAACCGCGGCCCACACGAGCCACGACCCCGGCAAACCGGGCACCAGTACTCCGGCCAGGCCGAGCAGAATCACCACGCCGACCAGCAGGAGCTCCCACACTCCCATCTGCCCAGCCTGCCCGAGTGGACGGGAAACCGCAGGTCAGTCCCGCGCCACCCAGTCGCGCTCGTAAGCGTGCCAGCCCAGTTGCAGCCGGGTCGTCACCCCTGTCAGCTCCATCAGGCGCTTCACCCGGCGCTGTACGGTCCTGAGACCCAGGTCGAGCTGTTTGGCCACGCTCGCGTCGGTGAGCCCCGCGAGGAGGAGCGACAGGATCTCCAGGTCGGTGCCGTCCGGGCCGTCCGGTTCCTGCTCCAGCACGCCCCGGCTGCCGAGCCGCAGTGGCAGCGCGTCCCGCCACACCGACTGGAATAGCCCGGACAACAGCTCCAGGAGCCCGCTGGAGTGCACGACCAGCGCGGCCGGCTCCGCGGTGTGCGAGGTCAGCGGCACCATCGCGAGCGCCCGGTCGGCGATCACCAGCTTGGTCGGCACCTGGTCCACGACCCGCACCTGCTCGTCGCGGCCGAGCGCGGCGGACAGCTCGGTGATCCCGCCGGGCAGGTCGAGGACGGACCGCTCGACGACCACGCGATAGCCGACACCCCGGTCCGCGGCCTGCTTCTCGGCGTCGTTGTCCGTGCCGGACACCACCGTCGGAGTCCCGGTGACCAGCGCGCACACCTCGTCGCTCGCGCCGAGCTGGAGCTGGAGGAACCGCTGCGCGACCGCGGCCGCGCCGATCACCACCTCGACCAGGTCGTGCGCGGCCGGCTCGCCGGCCGCGCCCCGGTACTCCTCGGCGAGCAGGGCCGCCGCCAGCTCCGCCTTCTCCAGCTCGTGGCGCTGCTGGGTGAGGAGCGCGCCGAGGGCGACCCCCGGGGGCGCGGCGACCCAGCGTCCGGGCCGCGCCGAGGACTGGGCGGCGAGACCGTGCCGCTCCAGCCTGCGCAGCGCGCGCTCCGTCTCGTACTCGCCGAGCGTGAGCCGGCGCGCGAGATCGGGTACGTCGGCGGCGCCGACCGACACCAGCGCGCGGTACGCAGACTCGTGGCTCTCGTCCAGACCTATCGCTGCGAGCATGCGGCGATGTCCCTCCCGTGGATGTGTTCCGGCCGGTGGGCGGACCGTGGCGGAAATCGGCCACGGCACAAACCCGCCTCGGCACATCATCGCCGTACCCCCCGCCCCTCTGACAAGCTCACGTCACCGGGGCACCAACTACCGTCCGTAATGCCCCGCTTGGGTTCGCCCCGCGTCGGGCCGGGCCCTGCCCGTTCACCGACCGGGGCCTTGCGGCTCGCGGACATGGGTGAACCGGCCCTGGAGAGTGGGACGTTGAGGAGGGGGACCGGCGTACGGCGGTGCCGGCCACCGGCGTACGCGACCCGGCGTTCACGCGCCGTGGACCGCGGCCGCCGGTCGGGGCGCGGTCGGTGGGGAAGGGCCGGACCAGGCCGAACAGGCCCTGACCGACGGTGATCCGGCCATCCAGAACGTGACCGGGGCCCGGCTGCGCCCTGCGTCGGGCCTCGGTCACCCAGGCGCCGCCGGGCGGTTCTCCCGTGGGGGGTGGGACCGCCCGGCGGTCAGTTGTTCGCATGTTTCGGTGCGCATTCCTGTTCGACGGTTCACTCGACGCGCCGTTCGACGCCCTGCACCTTGGCCGGTTTTCCGGATGCCCCGTTTTCAACCGGCTGTCTCGGTGGACAATTGGCGGCATGAGCCAGCAGGGGGAGAAGCCCACCGGTCACGAGGACGACTGGTGGGGGCAGTTGTACGGCGACTCCACCGAGGACACGGGGCCCGCGGCCGTGGCCGATTCCCTCGACGACCGGTTCGCGTCGGCGTCGGGGACGGTCGGGGGCGGGCTCGATCCGGGTGGTCCGGAGCCGAGTCCGGATCCCAGGTCCGCGTCGGACCCGGCCTCCGCCGTACGGCGTGGGTCCGTCCGCCGGTCCGGGGAACCCGGGCCCGGCCGTCCGCCGTACCCGGAGCGGCCCCCCGCCGTGCCGGACTCCCCGGTCCCCGGGGCGGGGGGACGGCCTCCTTTCCCGAGGCAGCCTCCCGCCGTACCGGGACAGGCCGGTGATCGGCCGGCTTCCGCGGCCCGGCCCGGAGCGACCCCGTACGACGAGACGGCGTCGCGGCCCGGGCGCTGGGAGCGGGGTCCGGTGCCGTCGCCTGATTCCGACCCGGCCCCGCCCGGCCGCGGCGGACCCCCCTCCGAGCCCCCCGAGCCTTCCTCCTGGGAGCCCACCCCGTGGGAGCCCGCGCCGTGGGAACCCCCGCACTGGGAGCCCCCGCCGCCCGGCCGGGCCCCGGAACCGGCCGCTCCCCTCCCGCCCGGCCCGAAGCCGCCGGGGTTCACCACGCGGGAGCCCGGCCCGGACGCGCCCCGGGCCGCCCGGAGCGACATGTCCGCGGAGTCGCCCGCGGCGAACGACCCGACGGTGAACAACCCCCCGGTGCGCGATCCGGCGCCGGACAATTCCGCGCCGGACAACTCCGCGGTGCGCGATTCCGACGTGCACGATCCCGCGGTCTACGGCCCTGTGGCGCCGGTGCACACGGCTCCCGAGTCCGCGGGTCGGATGTCCGTCCCGCCCGAACCCGCAGGTCAGGTGCCCGCCGTTCCTCAAGCGGCAGCTCAGGTGCCGACGGCTCCTGAGCCCGCTGGTCAGGTCCCCCCGGCGAGGCCGCCGTCGGGCGTGCCGCCGAAACCCGTCTCGGCTCCCGCCGTGCCCCCGCGCGCGGCGCCCCCGGGCCCCGCGCCGAACGTGCTGCCCAGCACCACCGGCGGTTTCCGGACACCTCCGCCCGAACCGGCCCCCGAGTACCTGCCCGCGGACAGGCCCCGGGAGACCGTCCTGTCCGTCGTCCAGCCACCGCCCCCCGTCGGCCACGTCGGCTCGGGCCCGCCCACCTACGCCCCCGAACCGACCGCCCTGCCGCCCGCCGAGCCGGACGAACTCGAAGACCTGGTCGCCGACACCGTCCTGGACGGCGCACGGTACGGAGCGAGCACCTTACGGGCCATGTCCGTGCGCGGGGACTCCGCGCGCTACCGGGGCGAACCGCGCCGGGACGCGCTGCTCACGGCCCGGTTCGGGGCGGGCGAGCGGGCGCTCGTCCTGGTCGCCATGGCGACCGGCGCCCGCGCCACACCGGGCGCGCACCGGGCCGCGGCGGAGGCGTGCCGGTGGATCGGGCAGGCCGTCGGCCGCAGTCACGAGCGGCTGGCCGACGACATCAGGGCCGCCCGGCGCGGGGACCTGAAATCGGGGCTGCACCGGCTCACCGACCGCAGCCTCGGCAGACTGCGGGCGAGCGCGACAGAGCAGGGCGTCGAACCCGAGGAATACGCCGCCGGCCTGCGCTGTCTGCTGCTGCCCGCCGATCCGGACTGCCGTACCCGGGTCTTCTTCGGGGTCGGCGCGGGTGGCCTGTTCCGGCTGCGGGACGGCGAGTGGCAGGACATCGAACCGCGGGTCGCCGACACCGCCGGCGAAGCCGTCGTCGGCTACGGATCGCTGCCGCACGAGACCCCCGAGGGCGACCGGCTCACCATGGACCTGGGCATCACGACGCCCCCGAGCCCGTACGAACCCGCGCCTCGGCCGCCGCACGCCCCCTTCCGGTTCCGGGCCTCCGTAGCCCGCCCGGGTGACACGCTCCTGCTGTGCACGAGCGGCCTGGCGGAGCCGCTGCGCGGCGAACCGGAGCTGGCCGAGTACCTGACGGCACGGTGGTCGCAGGGGGAGCCGCCCGGCCTCGCGACGTTCCTCGCCGACAGCTCGGTGCGGGTCAAGGGGTACGCCGACGACCGGACGGCGGCCGCCGTTTGGGAGGCGTAACCGCGCACGGTGTGAACTCATGGAACCGAGGACGGCCGGGCGACCGAGGGGACCCGGGACACCCGAGGGTTTCGAGGATCGCGAAGAGGTGCGTGCAGCATGGCCAAGCAGAACGTCGCCGAGCAGTTCGTCGACATCGTCGTCCGGGCGGGCGTCAAGCGGCTGTACGGGGTCGTGGGCGACAGCCTCAACCCGGTCGTGGACGCGATCCGGCGCAACGCGGCCATCGACTGGGTCCAGGTCCGCCACGAGGAGACCGCCGCCTTCGCCGCGGGGGCCGAGGCCCAGATCACGGGCAGGCTCGCGGCCTGCGCCGGCTCCTGCGGACCGGGCAACCTCCACCTCATCAACGGCCTGTACGACGCCCACCGCTCCATGGCCCCGGTGCTGGCCCTCGCCTCGCAGATTCCCTCCAGCGAGATCGGTCTCGGCTACTTCCAGGAGACCCACCCCGACCAGCTCTTCCGCGAGTGCAGTCACTACAGCGAACTCATCTCCAGCCCCAAGCAGATGCCGCGGCTGCTCCAGACCGCCATCCAGCACGCCGTGGGCCGGTCCGGAGTCAGCGTGGTCTCGCTGCCCGGCGACATCGCCTCCGCGCCCGCCCCGGACAGGACGATCGAGACCGCCCTCGTCACCTCCCGGCCCAGCGTCCGGCCGGGCGACACCGAGATCGACAAGCTCGTCGCGATGATCGACGAGGCCGAGAAGGTCACGCTGTTCTGCGGCAGTGGCACGGCGGGCGCCCACGCCGAGGTCATGCAGTTCGCCGAGAAGATCAAGTCACCGGTCGGGCACGCGCTGCGCGGCAAGGAATGGATTCAGTACGACAATCCATTCGATGTCGGAATGAGCGGGCTCCTCGGCTACGGCGCGGCCTACGAAGCGACGCACGAGTGCGATCTCCTCATCCTGCTGGGCACCGACTTCCCGTACAACGCCTTCCTCCCCGACGACGTCAAGATCGTCCAAGTCGACGTGCGGCCGGAGCGCTTGGGACGCCGCTCGAAGCTGGACCTGGCCGTGTGGGGCGATGTGCGGGAGACCCTGCGCTGTCTCGTCCCGCGGGTGCGGCCCAAGGGCAATAGGCGCTTTCTCGACAAAATGCTGAAGAAACACGCGGACGCCCTCGAAGGGGTCGTCAAGGCGTACACCCGCAAGGTCGACAGGCACGTCCCGATCCATCCCGAGTACGTCGCCTCCGTGCTCGACGAACTCGCCGACGAGGACGCGGTGTTCACCGTCGACACCGGCATGTGCAATGTCTGGGCGGCCCGCTACATCTCGCCCAACGGCAGCCGCCGCGTGATCGGTTCGTTCTCGCACGGGTCGATGGCGAACGCGCTGCCCATGGCGATCGGCGCCCAGTTCACCGACCGGCGGCGGCAGGTCGTGTCGATGTCCGGCGACGGCGGATTCTCCATGCTGATGGGCGACTTCCTCACCCTCGTGCAGTACGACCTGCCGGTGAAGGTCGTCCTCTTCAACAACTCGTCCCTGGGGATGGTCGAGTTGGAGATGCTGGTCGCCGGGCTGCCCTCCTACGGCACCACCAACAAGAACCCGGACTTCGCGGCGGTGGCCCGCGCGTGCGGGGCGTACGGCGTCCGGGTCGAGAAGCCCAAGCAGCTCGCCGGCGCCCTCAAGGACGCCTTCGCCCACAAGGGCCCGGCCCTCGTCGACATCGTCACCGACCCGAACGCGCTGTCCATCCCGCCGAAGATCAGCGCCGACATGGTGGCGGGCTTCGCGCTCTCGGCCTCGAAGATCGTGCTGGACGGCGGAGTCGGACGCATGGTGCAGATGGCCCGTTCCAACCTGCGCAACGTGCCCCGCCCGTAGGGCGTTTCGGCACGCGGCCGAGGTGTCGGCACGACCGGGCGACCGGGGCGGCGCCTTCGGCTCAGCCGGGGAGAGGGGTCCAGCCGCGGTCCGCGTACCAGTAGTGCGGCAGGCCCTTGATGCCGCTGGTGCGGAACGGGACACCGTGATCGTCGATGACCTCCGTGCCGGTGCGGCCCTGCGAGGACCAGTCGAGCTCCAGATTCCAGCGGCAGTCGCAGCCGACGGTCCGGGCGTCGACCAACAGTACCTCGGGGTCCTTCGCGGACACCCGGTAGGGCATGCGCATCGCCGGGGTGTTCGTCCCCATCTCGCTGCCCGGGACCGATCGGGCGATCGGCCGGTCCTTGTCCAGGTCGACGGCGAAAGAGCGGGGGCTGATCTCGCCGCCGCAGCCCTGGTCCATGGCGTACACGGTGCCCTTCACCGGCGTGGACCGCCCGACGACGCGGACCCGCAGCGCCTCCAGGACGACCGCCGTGTCCGTCCGCCCCTGCACGGAGATCTCCACCAGGGTCTCACCGCCGTGCACGGCCCCCTGGGTCCGCGCCCAGGGCGCGGCGTCCTGTGGGGCCGGGGGCGGCGGTACCTGCCCGGGTTGCTTGCGGATGACGTAGTCGTGGCTGCAACCGAGCCTCCACAGTTGGGAGTTCGCGGTCCAGGTGAGAGGACGGGCGGCGGAGGCGGCCGTGCGGGAGGGGCTGGTGGACGGCCTCGGTGAGCCGGCGTTCGAGGCGGGCGCCTCGGGGGAGGGAGAGCCGGGCGCCCGGCCGGGCGCGGTGGAAGGGGGTGCGGAGGACGCCAAGGGGCCGTGCCGCTCGCCCGCCGTCCTCCCGTTCGGGACACCGGCCGTTCGGTCGTCGTCGCCGGCGGTCCCGGCGGTCCCATTGTGTCCGGACGACAGCGTGGACAGGCTGCCCAGCGTCGCCAGCAGCGCGGTCACGACGGCCGCCGTGACCGCGAAACGGCGCCTGTGCCAGGGCTTTCGCGGAGCGAGGGGCCGCACCCCGGCCGGATCCGGCTCCGGCTCCGGCCGCGAGCCGGGGAGCCCCTTCTCCGCGCCGGGTTCCCGGGGACCGGACGAGGGACCGGAGGCCGCCGTGGGCTCCGAGCCGGCGGCCGTCACCGGCACGACGGGAGCACTTGTGCCCGCTGCGGCGGGGGCAGCCGTCTCGGATACTGCGGGGGCAGCCGTGCCCGAGGGTGCGGGGGAGGTCGACCCCGGGGCCTCGGTGGTCGTTCGGGCGGGTTCGGTGGTCACCGGCGAGGTGCTGGACGACACCGGTTCCGGCGGCGCACCCGGCGGAGGTGGCGACGCGGACTCGCCTCCGGGAGATGGCCGGGAGCGCCGGCGTGCCGCCACGGCCAGGATCCAGCGGCGGTGGAGTTCGACCCGTTCGGCCGGACTCGCCCCGCACATCGCGGCGAACCGCTCCACGGGTGCGAAGCCGAGCGGCACCGCCTCCCCGGCGCAATACCGGTGCAGCGTCGAGGCGTTCATGTTCAGCCGTCGCGCGAGTGCCGCGTAACTGCGGTCCGTGCGCGCCTTCAGCCGCCGCAGCAGCGCCGCGAATTCCTCGACGTCGTCCTGGGATGACACCGGTTCCCCCCGCCTCGCGTCCCAGGACGGCATCCCAGGCACTCCCCGTAAGGAGAGGTCAGAAGGCCTGGGACGGTTCCACCGTTGCGGATGGGCCGCCGTCCGTTGTGCCCGGACCGTGGGGCGGCCGATGCTCCTGGTGTCGCCGGAACGGCCTTCCCGCCACGGAGGTCACCGCCTTCGCACCACGGAGGTCACCGTCTTCCCGCCACGGAGGTCACGGCCTTCGCACCACGGAGGCGCAGGGCCCGTCCCGCACAGGGCGACACCTTTCCGCACTCACCGAAATCGGGGAAGCACACTCATGAACAGCAACACGACCGCCCGCAAGCACGGCCGCCGCACCGCGCTCATCGCCGGCCTCGTCGCCGCCGTGGCCCTGCCGCTCGGGCTCAGCGCCTCGGCACAGGCGACCACGGGAGGAACGGTCACGGCGGCAGCCGCGCAGCGGACGGTGAGCGGCCGGAGCTCGGACAACGTGACCCGGATCGCCGACTTCTACGGCGCCTACATCGACGCCCAGAGCGACCCCGACCACGGCGGCAGGCTCGCCACCGAACTCCGGAAGTACTACATCCAGGCGGGCGCGCTGCGGAAGCTGACCGCCTGGGAGAACCGCAACCACGCGGACGGCGTCCTGCGCGCCCAGAACGTCCCGGCCAAGTGGACGGTCAAGGACAACGGCGCCGCGGATCACAGGAAGATCGGGGTCACCCTCACCTGGGGCGGCGGACAGACCACCGGGCTCGTCGTCGGCCTGGACAGCAACCACAAGATCATCCGGATCGACGGCAACTGACTCCGCCCGTCCTCCGGGGCCGGGCCCGCACACCGCGGGCCCGGCCCATCGGACCGGCGCGTGCTAGCGCGCGGGCCGCAACCGCAGGGTGAGAATCTGGAACGGCCGCAGCTCGATCTCCGACGGGGCCGCGTGCAGCGGCCGTTCGAGCAGGTCGGTGACCTCCGCCCGGGAGACCGGGAAACCGGGGGTCACCTTCGCGCGGGCCCGCCCGCCCCGGGACTCATACAACCGCACCACCACATCGCCGCCGCGGTCCTCCGCGAGCTTGACCGACTCGACGGTGACCGCCGGGTCGTCGACGCTCACCAGCGGTTCGAACTCCGCTACCGCGGCCTGCCGCAGCGGCAGATTGAGCGCGAGTCCCTCCGCCACGGCGTCCCCGACGTCCGCCCCCGGCAGCAGCGCGTACGTGAACCGGTGCGTGCCGAGATCGGTCTCCGGGTCCGGGCTGTGCGGGGCGCGCAGCAGGGTCAGCCGTACGGTGGTGCCGAGGCCCTCGGCGTGCGGGGTACGGGTCACGTCATGGCCGTACGTCGAGTCGTTGAGCAGCGCGACGCCGTAAGAGGCCTCCGCGACCCGCAGCCAGCGGTGGGCGCAGATCTCGAAACGGGCCGCGTCCCAGCCGGTGTTGGCGTGGGTCGGGCGGTGGACGTGCCCGAACTGGATCTCGGCTGCGGACCGTTCGGCCTGGACGTCGAGCGGGAAGGCGGCTTTCAGGACCTTCTCCGACTCCTGCCAGTCGATGTCGGTCACGATGTCCAGCCGGCGGCTCGCGGCCGACAGCCGGATCTCCTGGGTGATCCGGGACGAGCCGAACGCCCGGATGACGCGCACGGTCGCCCGCAGCGGCCCGCTCTCCACGAGTTCCACCGACTCGGCGGCCGTCAGGTCCGTGTGCGTGCGCCGGTAGTGCCGGTCGATGTCCCAGGCGTCCCAGGCGTTGGGATGGTCGGGGTGGAGCTGGAGCAGATTGCCGGGACCGCAGAGCACCTCCCGGCCGTGCGTGAGATCCCGTACGGAGGTGAGCAGTCCGTCGCCGTCGATCCGCACCCGGAGCCGGTCGTTCTCCAGCACGACCGCTCCGTCGGTCTGTTCGGCCCGCACGCTGGAGCCGGGTCCGGTTCCCGCCGCGGCCGCGCCGAGCCCCGGCACCGTCACCCGTGCGTCCCCGACCACTTCGGTCCGCTCGTACGGCGAGGAGTTCAGGACGGCGGGCGAGCCGGGCCCCAGGGCCCGTACCGCGTCCGCGGTGATCGCCTCCAGTTCCGCGAGCACCCGCGCGTACGTCTCGCGTGCCTCCCGGTGCACCCAGGCGATCGACGAGCCGGGCAGGATGTCGTGGAACTGGTGCAGCAGCACCGTCTTCCAGAGCCGGTCCAGCTCGTCGTACGGGTAGGTGTACGACGGATCGCGTACGGCGGCCGTGGTGCACCACAACTCGGCCTCGCGCAGCGCGTGTTCCGAACGCCGGTTGCCCTGTTTGGTCTTGGCCTGCGTGGTGTAGGTCGCCCGGTGCAGCTCCAGGTACAGCTCGCCCGACCACACCGGCGCGTGGGCCCCGTACTCCTCCTCGGCGGCGGCGAAGAAGGCCGACGGCTTCTCGATCCGGACCTGCGGTGAGCCCTCCAAGGACCTCAACCGCCGTGCCTTCTCCAGCATTTCACGGGTCGGGCCGCCCCCGCCGTCACCCCACCCGAACGGGACCAGCGAGCGGGTTGCCCGCCCCTTCTCCGCGAAGTTGCGCTCCGCGTGGGCGAGTTCGCGCCCGTGGAACTGGGAGTTGTACGTGTCCACGGGCGGGAAGTGCGTGAAGACCCGGGTGCCGTCGATGCCTTCCCACCAGAACGTGTGGTGGGGCATCTTGTTGGTCTGGTTCCAGCTCAGCTTCTGGGTGAGGAACCAGCGGACGCCGGCGAGCTTCGCCAGTTGCGGGAAGGCGGCGGTGTAGCCGAAGGAGTCCGGCAGCCAGATCTCCTCGGTCTCGACGCCCAGTTCCTCCCGGAAGAACCGCTTGCCGTGCACGATCTGCCGGGCCAGCGCCTCTCCACCCGGCATGTTGGCGTCGGACTCCACCCACATCGACCCCACGGGGGCCCAGTTGCCTTGTTCCACAGCCCTCTTGATGCGCTCCCAGATGTGCGGCTGGTGCTCCCTTACCCAGGCGTACTGCTGTGCCTGTGAGCAGGCGAAGACCAGTTCCGGGTAGTCCGCCGCGAGGGCCGTGACGTTGGCGAACGTCCGGGAGGCCTTGCGGACCGTCTCGCGCAGCGGCCACAGCCACGCCGAGTCGATGTGCGCGTGCCCGGCCGCCGAGACCCGGTGCGCGCTCGCCGACGCGGGCCGCGCCAGGGCCTCCGCCAGCTCGGACCGGGCAGCCACCGCCGTACCGGAGACATCGTGCAGATCGAGGGCGTCGAGCATGTTCTCCAGCGCCCGCAGGATCTCGTGCCGCCGCGGCCGCTCCGGATCCAGTTCGTACATCAGCTCCGAGAGGACCTCGGTATCGAGGACCAGATGCCAGACGTCCTGATCGAGTACGGCGAGATCGGCAGCCGCGAATCGGTAGATCGGCCCATCGCCGGCGGTCAGGACGTCTCCCAGCCGCGTGGGCTCGAAACCGTGCAGGACGGCGGGGTTGGCCGCCGCCTCCAGGAGCAGCCGTACCTCCTCGCCTCCCCTCGCCGGTGCCCCGACCGTCAGGTGGCGGTTGCGCGGATGGATGCCCTTGAGAGGGATTCCGGCGGCGTCGTACAGCAGGCCCTCCGCCTGGAATCCGGGTCCGTCCCCCGTGAACCCGGGGTCGATCACCACCTCCACCGGGCGGCCCGCCCACTCCTCGGGCACCCGGCCATCGATCCGGAACCAGCTCGTCGACCAGGGCTTTCCCCAGACCGTACCGACGGTGAACGGCTCGTAGGAGGCCTGGAGTGCCTGGTCCACGGGCACCGGTTCGCCCGGAACGTGCCATACGGAGAGCGCGAGCGGAACCCGGTCCGCGTACTGCGCGGGGCGCAGCCACTGCCGCAGCGCGCGTTCCAGGCGCGCCTCCACCAGCGAACGGTCGTCGTGCACGGCGGCTCCTCGGCTGCTCGGGCGGCTCTGTCGAACCCTTCACTTCCCCGTGCGCGCGCCGCGCACCCGTGACCGTACGGCAGGTGGCCGACGATTCGACATGACTGTCACGTTCCCGAAGGGGGCATGGATTCCCGTGAACGTGTTCGAGCAGAGGGGAACCGACATCGGCACGCAGGCGGGGGTCATGAAGCGGCAGGCACAGGGAGGTGGTCCCATGACCAGGGGGGCCTTCTCCACCGATCCAGTGGAGGAAGCGTCCGACGGGGCGATGGACCGACCGGACGGCGCGCAGCTGCGGCGCCGGCTGGGCAAAGCCGATCTGCGGGCGGTCCCCGAGGCGCGCAAGGCGCTGAGGGAGCTGTTACGGCACTGGGGGAAGCCGGGCGGATCCGAGATAGCCGAGCTCCTGACCAGCGAGCTCGTCACCAACGCACTGATCCACACCGACGACGACGCCGTCCTGACGGCGACCGTCGGACCGCGCGGACTGCGCGTGGAGGTCCGGGACTTCGTGGCTCGCAGGCCCAGACTGTGCGTACCGAACGCCGACGACGGTACGCACGGCAGAGGTCTCGTCCTCGTCCAGTCCCTGGCGGACGCGTGGGGCGTACGGGCCCACGGGGTGGGCAAGGCGGTGTGGTTCGAACTGAACGGCGGCACGGTGTAGGAACACCGCGCCGCCATTGTCGTGTCCGGGCCCGGCCGGAGATTCCGGCCGGGCCGTCCGGGCTGTCGCCCGGGACCGGGCGTCCGCGCCTCAGCCGAACTGCTGCTCCAGATCCTTGAGCTTGCGCTCCAGGGAGTCGAGCCGCGGCAGGGCCATCGTGTCGTCCTCGGTGGTGAGATCGACGGTGATCGGCTCAGTGCTCTTGCGAACGGGAGTGAGGGAGGGCCGCGAACGTGCGGGCAGCTGCTCCGCGGTGGATATGGCAGGCTCCGCGGAGGCACCGGCGGGCGCGCGCTCCACGGTCGCGGTCTCCAGTTCCCGGGCGCCACCGCGTCCGGCGAAGCCGCGGTGACCACGGCTGAGCGCCTTGAGGTGCGCCCGCTCGACCCGCTCCTCGTTCCGGCGGCGCAGTCGGTTCTGCTCCTTCTGGCGCCGGTCCTCGCGCACCTCGTCCACGGCCTCGTCCAGCGAGCGGACGTTCTCCAGCAGCATCAGCGACCAGGCGCTGTACGTCTCACGGGGCGCGCGCAGCCAGCGGACTATGCGGATCTGCGGCAGCGGACGCGGCACCAGACCCTGCTCGCGCAGGGCGGCACGACGGGTCTGCTTCAGAGCCCGGTCGAACAGCACCGCGGCCGACAGGGACATGCCCGCGAAGAACTGCGGAGCGCCGGCGTGGGCCATGCCCCGGGGCGCGTGCACCCAGTTGAACCAGGCCGCGGCACCGGCGAAGGTCCACACGAGTATGCGGGAGCCGAGCGCCGCGTCCCCGTGGCTGGCCTCGCGCACCGCGAGGACGGAGCAGAACATCGCCGCGCCGTCCAGGCCGAACGGGACGAGGTACTCCCAGCCGTCGGAGAGGCCCAGGTTCTGCTGGCCGAAGCCGACCAGGCCGTGGAAGGAGAGTGCCGCCGCGACCGCGGCACAGCAGAACAACAGCACATAGGAGGCCGAGCCGTAGACGGCCTCCTTACGCCTGCGGCGCTCCTCGGTGCGCTCCCAGGAGTCGTCGCTGCTCGCGCCGTCCCCGGACCGCTTGCCGCGCGCGAGCACCGCCACCGCCGCCAGCAGGCCCAGGAGCAGAACGGCGCCTGGAAGCAGCCAGTTCAGCGATATGTCGGTCAGTCTCATCTGGGGTCCCTTGCATTGGGATAGGGCGTAACGCCCGCCATAGTGGCCCAATCACGTCGGCCCTCAGGGGGTTTCGGGGCAAGAGGCCGCCAAGGAAGTGCAAGAAGGTACGCAGGGCGACTTCCTGCTCGAACTGCCGCGCGAGGGACGGGAGTTGAGTACGAATAAGACTACCCACACGGATGGTTCCGCGGAGAGTTCCCGGGACAAGTGAGGAATTTGTGAAGCATCTGTGATCCGGGATCGGATCGAGGGTGTCCCGGTCGGCTCCGGTGCGCCCGCCGACCCGAGCGCGCCGGACGCCTCGGCCCGCGACGGCGGCCCCCGACCCGGCCGTGCGCCGACAGTCCTCGGCCCGGCTACGCGGGCGTCGGGCTGGCTAGGCGGCCGTCGACCTGGCGACGCGGTCCGTGTCGCAGGTGCGCGGGCAGGTGTCGCAGGTGTCGGCGGGGCGCAGTGTGTAGAAGAGGCAGCAGCTCACCCGGTCGCGGGTGGGCAGGGACTCCCCGTCCGGGCCGGTCAGTTCGCGGAAGGCCGCCGAACCGGCGTACGGCCGGGTCGAGCCGGGCAGCAGCAGCTCCAGTTCGCGCAGCGCGCGCCGCTCCTCGCCGAACAGCCGGGCGACATACCAGAGGCCCTCGACGATCTCGTCGGTCGCCATGCCCCACAGCGCACGTCCGCGGCGCCGCGTCCGCGGTCCGAATCCGCCGAGGACCGGTTCGAGGTGCTCGGCGACCGCGGCCCGTACCTCCGCCCGCAGCGCCTCCTCGTCCGGGACGACCCTGGCACCCGGCAGGCCGGCGGCCGGGTCGTCGGGCAGGCAGGCGAACGCGTCGACGCGGACGGCCATCCGGCCGGTCTCGCGCTGGAATGTGACGTCCTCCACAGGCAGGCGGGGGACCCGGCGCAGCAGGAACCACGGCACGGTGATCAGCAGGCAGGCGGGCCAGGCGTACCGGTGCAGGCCGAAACTCGCGACGACGTCGGGCCGTGCCCGCCGGCCGTGGTCGCGGAGCACCTGGGCCTCGTCCCAGGCGAGAAACTCGTCGAGGCCGGGCCCGCCCTCCGCGAGCCGGGCGGCGGCCGCCCAGCCCGCGCCCCGCGGGGCCGCTTCCCCGGCCGTCAGCTCGGTGACGGCCAGCCCTGGGAAGACCGCGCTCAGCCGTGCGTACGCCTCCGTCACGGGCGACGCGGTGGCGCCCGGCAGGCCGGGGCCGGCCGGGACGTTCGGGGAGGCGTCGACGGGCAGGGCGGGAGCGGACATGCGGAACCATCGCTTCACGATCGTTAGCAGGTAAGCCTTACCTTACCTCGCCTGGTGGGTGTTTGAACTGAGGCCATGTGCGCCTATCGTGCTTGACGGACGAGTAACAACAGACGCCATGCCCCCATGTGCGACCGACCCGGAGGAGGACCCGTGGAGCAGTCCGGTCCGCGCAGCGCGCACGGCTCCGCAGGGTCGTGGGCCCCGGACACCCTCGCGAGCGCCTTCCGGGTCCCGGAGCAGGCGGGTGCCGCCGACGTGCGCCGGCCCAGGGGAGTCCCCGCGGGCGCCACGGGCGACGGACCCGGCACCGACCCCGGCATCGACCCCGGCACCGGGATCGACGCAGGGGCGGGTGCTGGACGCGGCGGCGGGTCGAGCGCCGGACCCGGCGGCGGGTCGGCCGAGGCCCCCGCGGCGGCTCGCGGGGAGCACACCCACAGCGAGGTGCCGATCCCGCGCCCGCGCGCCGAGGGCACCCGCCCCGCGGCCCGTGTGGACGACGCCCGCACGCCCGTACGCCCCGGGAGCCCCGACCCCGCCGTACGCCCCGGGAACAACCGCCCCGCACACACCGACGAGACGCGCCCCGGAGGACGTTCCGAGAGCGCGCGCCCCGTACGCGTCGACGGCATCGGCCTCGCCGCGCACGCGGAGAACGTCCGTCCCGTACGCGGCGACGACGCCCGCCCCGTCGTACGCGCCGAGACCGCGCGGCCCGTCGTGCAGCGCGCCTCCGTGCGCGGACAGATCCTCGACGCGCTGCGCACCGCGCTCGTCGCGGGTGAACTCGCCCCCGGCGAGGTGTACTCGGCGCCCGCGCTCGGTGAACGCTTCGGGGTGTCCGCGACGCCCGTCCGGGAGGCGATGCAGCAACTCGCCCTCGAAGGAGCCGTCGAGGTCGTTCCCAACCGGGGCTTTCGCGTCGTCGAGCGCGGCACCCGGGAACTGGCCGAACTCGCCGAGATCCGGGGCCTGATCGAGGTTCCGGTGATGCTCCGCCTCGCACGCACCGTGCCCGCCGCGCGCTGGGCCGAGCTGCGTCCGCTCGCCGAGGCCACCGTGCGGGCCGCGTCCTCGGGCTGCCGCGCGACCTACGCGGAGTGCGACCGGTCCTTCCACCGCGCGGTTCTCGCCCTCGCGGGCAACGCGCAGTTGGTGCGGATCGCCGACGATCTGCACCGGCGTGCCCAGTGGCCGCTCGTCGGCGGTCCCGTCTCCCGGGGCCGCGCCGACCTGGTGGCCGACGCGGCCGAACACACCGCGCTGCTGGACGCGTTGATCGCCGAGGATCTGACGGTCGTCCAGGCCCTGGTGCGCGAGCACTTCACCGGCGCCCCCTGAGACGCCCACAGTCCTGACGCACGATCCCGTCCGCCGGGCGTGCCCACGCCCCGTCCGGGGCCCGCGCCGTCCAGGGGCCGTCCACCCCGCCCGCCGGTCCGATCCGGGAGACGTCCGGCCCGTCCCGCAGGTGAGGCGCGCCGCCGGTCGCTTCTGCGGCGGTCCGGCCCCTGGCCCGTGCCCGCCGCCCGCGTGGCGTGCCGCCCGTGCCCGCGCGAGGCGTGTGCCGGCAGGGCCGCCCGGGGTGTCGGGGGTCCGTCCGCGGGCCGGGTGGGTGAGCGGTGGCCGTGGCGGGCGGAGTGTCCGCCCGCCCGGTGTGGTCAGGCCGTCGCCGCGGGCGGGTTCAACTGGGCCGCCAGCCAGATGGGTACACCCCCGAGCAGCCGGAACAGGCGCCCCGCCTCCGCCCGGAGCCGCGACGCCTCCGGCTCGGTCTCGGCGTCGGCCAGTGACGCCAGCGCCGGGGCCGTACCGACGAGATACCCCAGCTCCTCCCGGATCCGCAGCGATTCGGCGAAGCCGTGCCGGGCCTCCGCCAACTCCCCCTCGCGCAGCGAGAGTCCGGCGAGGTGCCGCCAGGTGAAGGACATGAGCAGCGCGTCGTTCTGGGCGGTCGCTCCCGCGTGCGCCCGCCGGTACGCGGCGCGGGCCGCCTGCGGCGCGTGCGCCAGATTCTCGGCCAGCAGCCCGCGCCGGAAGTCCAGCAGGGCCCTGCCGGGCGCCCCCGGCGCGAGCAGCGCTGCGGCCCGGCCGAGCGCCGCACGTGCCTCGTCGGCCCGGTCGCGCACGCTCAGCAGCGTGGCGGCATAGGCGAGTTGACCCCGCTCACAGGCCGCCGCGCCGCGCTCGTCGTCGCTCTGTGCCAGTGCCTCGGCGGTGCGCAGCGCGTCCTCCGCCTCGGCCCAGCCCTGCTCGGTGTAGAGACAGCGCTCGACCAGGAGCGACGCTCTCTGCAGGGCGGCCCCCGCCGTGTGCGGCTGTATCAGCGCCGCCGCGTCGGCCCAGCAGGCGCGCGAACGCAGCCGCCATACCGCGGTCTGGAGTGGATCGTCCCCTGCAGTGGTTCCGGTACCAGACATGGCGGTATGCGCCACGTTGCCCTCCCCGAGCACACCATTGAGCTGTTGAGTGGTGGCATCTCAGCACGGATCACCGGGCGCGGCCAAGGGGGTAGGTGAAGGATTTCACAAAGTCATTGGGTGCGGGTCGCCCACCCGGGGGCATCTGGGTCAGCTCATCCGCAGTGCCAGGAAGAAGTCCAACTTGTCCTCCAGGCGCGACAGATCACGACTCGTCAACTGCTCGATACGGCCGACGCGGTAGCGCAGCGTGTTGACATGGAGGTGCAGCCGGGCGGCGCAGCGCGTCCAGGAGCCGTCGCAGTCCAGGAACGCCTCCAGGGTCGGAATCAGCTCCGCGCGGTGCCGGCTGTCGTACTCGCGCAGCGGGTCCAGCAGCCGGGCGGTGAACGCGCGGCGCACGTCGTCCGGGACGAAGGGCAGCAGCAGGACGTGCGAGGCCAGCTCCTGGTGTCCGGCCGCGCAGACCCGCCCGGGGCGTGCCGCGGCGACCCGGCGGGCGTGCCGGGCCTCCTCCAGCGCGCCGCGCAGACCCTCCGCCGAGTGGACGGTCGCGCTGACGCCGAGCGTGAGCCGCCCGTCGTCGTTCAGGCCGGCCGACAGCGGGTCCCGTACGGCGGCCAGCAGCGTGTCGGCGTGCAGACCGGGCTCGGTGCCGTCCTCTTCCGACGGGCCCGTCGGAAGAGGGACCAGAGCGACCGCCTCGTCGCCCGTGTGGGCGACGGCGATCCGGTCGGAGTGCTCCGGGCCCGGCGACAGCGGGTCCACGAGGATCTCCTCCAGCAGCGCCTGGGCGACCGGGCCGCCCTCGATGGCGCCGCCGTCCCACTCGACCCGCGCCACCACGACCTGCCAGTGCGGGGCCGCCCCCAGGCCCGGCAGCAGCACCGGTGCCGCGACCCGCAGCCGTGCCGCGATCTCGGCGGGCGCCGCACCCGTCTGGACCAGTTCGAGGACTTCCTGCGCGAGCCGCCGCCGGACGGTGCGCGACGCGTCCCGCCGGTCCCGCTCCACCGCGATCAGCTGGGTGACGCCCTGGAGCAGGTCGAGCCGCTCCTCGGGCCAGTCCCCTGCGTCCGCCTCGACGGCGAGCAGCCAGTCGGAGAGCACCGTCTCGCGTACGTCGCGGGAGGCGCCCGCGGCGCGTCCCGACGAGCGGATCGGGAAGAGTGAGTACATCGCGGGGCCCACCGTCACCCGGTGCGGTGCCCGGCGCCCGGTGCGGACCGCCGACAGATGCTCGGCGGCCAGCTTGGCGCAGGTGTCCGCGGGCAGCGCGGCGCCCCCGACCTTCGAGCCCGCGATGGGCCGGCCGGCGGGCGAGAGGACCCAGGCGCGCAGGTCGAGGTCGGTGCCGAGCAGGTCGAGGACCACGTCGGGGCCGCCGCCGGCCGGGCCCGAGGTCATCATCCGGCGGTGCCGGTCGACCACGGCGGCCAGATCCCCGGCGCGCTCGCCCGACACCTGACGTACGACGTGCTCGGTGATCGTGGCGAAGGCGACCGACTCGTTCACGGCGAACAGCGGCAGCCGGTGCCGGGCGCAGGCCAGGACCAGATCGTCGGGGATGTCCCCGAGCTCCGCCTCACCCGCGGCCAGGGCCGCGACCCCGGCGCCCGCGAGGATGCGGACGAAGGGCTCGGAGTCGTCGGCGTCGTGCCGCCAGGCCAGACCGGTGAGGACCAGCTCGCCGCCCGAGAGATAGCGGCTGGGGTCCTTGAGGTCGGTGGTCATCACACCGCGTACGCCGCGGTCGAGCTCGTCCTCGCCGCCGAGCAGCCGCAGGCCCAGCGCGTCGGTGTCCAGCAGTGCGCGCAGCCGCATTCTCGTCGCCGCCGTTCTTTGTCTCGAAATCTACGATGGATCGTGGGTGAGGCCCGCCGGTGGTCCCCGCGCTCCGAGGAGCCGGTCCGTGGGTTCCGAGAATCGGTGGTCCCGGCCCCTTGGGCCTGTGTCCTGGGCATTCAAGAGCTGTGCTCTCTGTTTCCACAGAAAAACGAAGAGGTTGCTGATGACCTCGGTTCATACGAATCTACAAGATGCACGCGCTGGCCAGCCAACTCCTTCATGGTTTCGGTGACTGACCCCGGTGCGGGACGCGGCTGTGTACTGACTTCACTCCACGTGAACACCTCATGAACGAGCCGGGCCGCCCGCACACGATCTGGCTTGATCAGAACGACCCACGACACGAATGAAGAGAGCCACTCATGGACTTCCTTCGCCCCGCCAGTTGGGAGGAGGCGCTCGCCGCCAAGGCCGAGCACCCCACCGCTGTGCCGATTGCGGGTGGCACCGACGTGATGGTCGAGATCAACTTCGATCACCGCCGGCCCGAGTACCTCCTCGACCTGAACCGCATCGGAGAACTGAGCGAGTGGGAGGTCGGCGAGGGAAGCGTGCGCCTGGGCGCCTCCGTCCCGTACACCGGGATCATGGAGAACCTGCGCGGGGAGCTCCCCGGGCTGGCCCTCGCCTCCCACACCGTGGCCTCCCCGCAGATCCGCAACCGCGGCGGCGTCGGCGGCAACCTCGGTACCGCCTCCCCGGCCGGCGACGCCCACCCCGCCCTCCTCGCGGCGGGCGCCGAGGTCGAGGCCGAGTCGGTGCGCGGCTCTCGGCTGATCCCGATCGACGCGTTCTACACCGGCGTGAAGCGCAACGCGCTGGCGCCCGACGAGCTGATCCGCGCCGTCCACATCAAGAAGGCCGACGGACCGCAGCAGTACTCGAAGGTCGGCACCCGCAACGCCATGGTGATCGCGGTGTGCGCCTTCGGCCTGGCCCTGCACCCCGAGACCCGTACGGTCCGCACCGGCATCGGCTCGGCCGCGCCGACCCCGGTCCGCGCGAAGACCGCCGAGGAGTTCCTGAACGCGGCGCTCGACGAGGGCGGCTTCTGGGACAACGGCAAGATCATCACCCCGTCGGTCGCCAAGCAGTTCGCCGCACTGTGCTCCGCCGCCTGCAACCCGATCGACGACGTCCGCGGCACGGCGAGCTACCGCCGCCACGCGGTCGGCGTCATGGCCCGCCGCACGCTGATGTGGACCTGGGAGTCCTATCGCGGCAGCGCCGCCCGTACGGAGGGAGTCGCGTAATGCGCGTCAATTTCACGGTCAACGGCCGCCGTCAGGAGGCCGACGACGTCTGGGAGGGCGAGAGCCTCCTGTACGTGCTGCGCGAGCGACTCGGCCTGCCCGGGTCCAAGAACGCCTGCGAGCAGGGCGAATGCGGCTCCTGCACCGTCCGCCTGGACGGCGTTCCGGTGTGTTCGTGCCTGGTCGCCGCGGGTCAGGTCGAGGGCCGCGAGGTCGTCACCGTCGAGGGGCTCGCCGACTTCGCCGAACAGCGCGCGGAGCACGGGGGTTGCGCCACCGGGGCGTCCAACACCCCCGACGGAAGAGGGATCTCGCTCGACGAGGCCAAGGGCTGGGCGGCCAAGGGGCACGACTCGCAGACCGGCGAGGGCACCCGACTCGCCCCCGTCCAGCAGGCGTTCATCGACGCCGGAGCCGTCCAGTGCGGCTTCTGCACCCCGGGCCTGCTGATCGCGGCGGACGAGATGCTGGAGCGCACCCCGAACCCGACCGACGCGGACATCCGCGAGGCGCTCTCGGGCAACCTGTGCCGCTGCACCGGCTACGAGAAGATCATGGACGCGGTCCGCCTCGCGGCCGCCCGGCAGTCCGAGGCGGTCTGACCATGGGGACGACCGGAACACCCACGAACATCACGCAGGGCTCCAGGACCAAGGGCGGGATCGGCGAGTCCACGCTCCGCCCGGACGGCACCCTCAAGGTCACCGGCGAGTTCGCGTACTCCTCCGACATGTGGCACGAGGACATGCTGTGGGGCCAGATCCTGCGCTCCACGGTCGCGCACGCCGAGATCGTGTCCATCGACACCTCCGAGGCCCTCGCGCAGCCCGGCGTGTACGCCGTCATGACGTACGACGACCTGCCCACCGAGGTGCGCAACTACGGCCTGGAGATCCAGGACACCCCGGTACTCGCGCACGGCAAGGTGCGCCACCACGGTGAGCCGGTCGCCATCGTCGCCGCGGACCACCCGGAGACCGCGCGCCGCGCCGCCGCCAAGATCAAGGTGGAGTACCGGGAGCTGCCGGTCATCACGGACGAGGCCTCCGCGACCGCGCCCGACGCGATCCTCGTCCACGAGGGCCGCGACGACCATCACATCGGCCACGTCCCGCACCCGAACATCGTGCACCGCCAGCCGATCGTCCGCGGCGACGCCGAACAGGCCGCCGGCAGGGCCGACTTCGTCGTCAAGGGCGAGTACACCTTCGGCATGCAGGACCAGGCGTTCCTCGGCCCCGAGTCCGGACTCGCCGTGCCCTCGGAGGACGGTGGCGTCGAGCTGTACATCGCCACCCAGTGGCTGCACTCCGACCTGCGCCAGATCGCCCCCGTGCTCGGCCTGCCCGAGGACAAGGTCCGGATGACGCTGTCCGGCGTCGGCGGCGCGTTCGGCGGCCGCGAGGACCTGTCGATGCAGATCCACGCCTGCCTGCTCGCGCTGCGCACCGGCAAGCCCGTCAAGATCGTCTACAACCGCTTCGAGTCCTTCTTCGGACACGTCCACCGCCACCCCGCGAAGCTGTACTACGAGCACGGGGCGACCAAGGACGGCAAGCTCACGCACGTCAAGGCACGGATCGTGCTCGACGGCGGCGCCTACGCGTCGGCCTCCCCGGCGGTCGTCGGCAACGCCTCCTCGCTCGGCGTCGGCCCGTACGTGGTCGACGACGTCGACATCGAGGCCATCGCGCTCTACACCAACAACCCGCCCTGCGGAGCCATGCGCGGCTTCGGCGCGGTCCAGGCGTGCTTCGCGTACGAGGCCCAGATGGACAAGCTCGCCGACCAGGTGGGCATGGACCGGGTCGCGTTCCGTCAGCTCAACGCGATGGAGCAGGGCTCGCTCCTGCCGACCGGGCAGCGCGTCGACTCACCGGCCCCGGTCGCCGAACTCCTGCGCCGCGTCAAGGCGATGCCTCTGCCGCCCGAGCAGCAGTGGCTCTCCGCGGGCGAGGAGGCCGACGTACGGCAGTTGCCCGGCGGTCTGTCCAACACCACGCACGGCGAAGGCGTCGTCCGCGGCATCGGGTACGCCGTCGGCATCAAGAACGTCGGCTTCTCCGAGGGCTTCGACGACTACTCGACCGCCCGGGTCCGCATGGAGGTCGTCGGCGGTGTGCCGGTCGCCACCGTGCACACCGCGATGGCGGAGGTCGGCCAGGGCGGCGTCACCGTCCACGCGCAGATCGCCCGCACCGAACTCGGCGTCGCACAGGTGACCATCCAGCCGGCCGACACCCAGGTGGGCAGCGCCGGTTCGACGTCCGCCTCGCGTCAGACGTACGTCACCGGTGGCGCCGTCAAGAACTCCTGCGAGCTGGTCCGCGAGAAGGTCCTGGAACTCGGCCGCCGCAAGTTCGGCACGTACCACCCCGCGTGGGCGACCGCCGAACTCCTCCTGGAGGGAGGCGAGGTCGTCACCGACGGCGGCGAGGTCCTCGCCGACCTCGCCGACGTGCTCGAAGGAGAAGCCGTCGAGGTCGAGGCCGAGTGGCGGCACCGCCCGACCGAACCCTTCGACCTGCGCACCGGGCAGGGCGACGGCCATGTCCAGTACTCCTTCGCCGCGCACCGCGCCGTCGTCGAGGTGGACACCGAACTCGGCATGGTCAAGGTCATCGAACTGGCCTGCGCCCAGGACGTCGGCAAGGCGCTCAACCCGCTGTCCGTCATCGGCCAGATCCAGGGTGGCACCACCCAGGGCCTGGGCATCGCGGTCATGGAGGAGATCATCGTCGACCCGAAGACCGCGAAGGTCCGCAACCCGTCCTTCACGGACTATCTGATCCCCACCATCCTCGACACACCGACCATCCCCGTCGATGTGCTCGAACTCGCCGACGACCACGCCCCGTACGGGCTCCGTGGCATCGGCGAGGCCCCGACCCTGTCGTCCACCCCGGCCGTCCTCGCGGCGATCCGGAACGCGACGGGTCTGGAGCTCGACCGGACGCCGGTACGCCCCGAACACCTCACGGGAACCGCGTAGGCACCGGGCAGTCCACTCCGGGCGGCGCCGGGAACGTCACACTTCGCCGCGCCGCCCGGAGCACCCGGTCACCGCACCGCTCGCGGAACCGGGACCCGGCAGGAAGCAGTGAGCAACAACCAAGCAACACAGAAGAGTTCAACGCGTTCTTCACGTTCGCCTCGGGCCGTCCCCCGGGTCGTGCGGCCGAAGCACCATCCCAAATCCCGCAACCGCGCTCGCGGTTGACCAGCCGTCAGGACGGCTGTCCGGGTGCCCCTTTGAACCTTGGGAGCAGGCCCACATGACCCAGCAGTCACTGGAGCCGAAGACCACCGCGCAGGACGCGGGCGCGGGCAGCCGCGTTCCGGCGGGACGGTCCTGGCTCGACCGGTACTTCCACATAACCCAGCGGGGAAGCTCGATCGCGCGTGAGGTGCGCGGCGGCGTCACCACCTTCATGGCGATGGCGTACATCCTGCTGCTCAACCCCCTCATCCTGTCCGGCAAGGACGTGGCGGGGGACGTGCTCGGCCAGAAGGCCCTGATCACCGCGACCGCGTTCGCGGCGGCCTTCACCACCCTGCTCATGGGCTTCGTCGGCAAGGTGCCGCTCGCCCTCGCCGCCGGACTCTCGGTGTCCGGCGTGCTCTCCTCGCAGGTCGTCCCGCAGATGACCTGGCCGCAGGCGATGGGCATGTGCGTGATGTACGGAGCGGTCATCATGCTCCTGGTCGTCACCGGGCTGCGCGAGATGATCATGAACGCCATCCCGCTGGCCCTCAAGCACGCCATCACCATGGGAATCGGCCTGTTCATCGCGCTGATCGGCCTGGTCAAGGCCGGCTTCGTGCACCAGGGCAAGGCCACCCCGCTCGCTCTCGGCGCCACCGGAGAACTCGCCGGCTGGCCGGTGCTGCTCTTCGCCGCCACCCTGCTGCTGATCTTCATGCTCCAGGCGCGCGGCATTCCCGGCGCAATCCTCATCGGCATCGTCTCCGGCACGGTCGTCTCCGTGGTCCTCAATGCCGCCGGGGTCATCGACCCGGAGGAGTGGGCGGGAGGCGCCCCCGAACTGCACGGCGGCGCCGTCTCGATGCCGGACTTCTCGCTCTTCGGCAAGGTCGAGTTCGGCGGCTGGGGCCAGGTCGGTGCGATGACGGTCGGCATGATCGTCTTCACGCTCGTGCTCGCCGGTTTCTTCGACGCGATGGCCACGATCATCGGCGTCGGCACCGAGGCCGGACTGGCCGACGCCCAGGGCCGGATGCCGGGCCTGTCGAAGGCGCTGTTCATCGACGGCGCGGGCGGAGCGGTCGGCGGGGTGGCCGGCGCCTCCGGTCAGACGGTGTTCGTCGAGTCCGCGACCGGCGTCGGCGAGGGGGCCCGTACCGGCCTCTCCTCCGTGGTCACCGGCCTCTTCTTCGCGGCCTGCCTGTTCTTCACCCCGCTCACGGCGATCGTCCCGGGCGAGATCGCGGCGGCGGCCCTGGTGGTCATCGGCGCCATGATGATGATGAACGCGCGCCATGTCGACTGGGCCGACCGGGCCACCGCCATCCCGGTCTTCCTGACCGTCGTGATCATGCCGTTCGCCTACTCGATCACCGCGGGCGTGGCGGCCGGCGTGATCAGTTACGCGGCCATCAGGATCGCCCAGGGCAAGGCCCGGGAGATCGGGGCCTTCATGTGGGGTCTGACGGCGGTCTTCTTCGTCTACTTCGCGCTCAACCCGATCGAGAGCTGGCTGGGCGTCCACTGACGCCCCCGTCCCTTCCACGCGACCGCAGACAAGCGGACAGGCAGACACACAGCCAAGGAGACCGAGAGATGCTGGACATCGCCGAAGAGCTCCACCGGTGGGTCGGGCAGGGCCGCGACTTCGCCGTCGCCACCGTGGTCGCGGTCGGCGGCAGCGCGCCCCGCCGGCCCGGCGCCGCGCTCGCCGTCGACTCCGACGGCACGGCGATCGGCTCGGTCTCCGGCGGTTGCGTGGAAGGGGCCGTCTACGAACTGTGCCGGCAGGCGCTGGAGGACGGCGAGACCGTGCTCGAACGCTTCGGCTACAGCGACGACGACGCCTTCGCGGTCGGCCTGACCTGCGGTGGCGTCATCGACATCCTGGTCACCCCGGTCCGCTCGCGGGACACCGCCCGCCGGACGGTGCTCGCGACGGCACTGGCCGCCGCGGCGGGCGGGGAGGCGGCGGCGCTCGCCCGCGTCGTCGGCGGGCCCGCCGAACTGATGGGCCGGGCCCTCGTCGTGCGCTCCGACGGCTCGTACGAGGGCGGTTTCGGCGCCCATCCCGAGCTCGACCGTACGGTGGTGGGCGAGGCGGCGGCCCAACTGGACGCAGGCCGCACCGGCACCCTGGAGATCGGAGAGCAGGGCTCTCGTTGCGGAGCACCGATCACGGTCCTGGTGGAGTCGTCGGTCCCGCCCCCGCGCATGATCGTCTTCGGCGCCATCGACTTCGCCTCGGCGCTGGTCCGCATGGGCAAGTTCCTCGGCTACCGGGTGACGCTGTGCGACGCCCGCCCGGTCTTCGCGACGGCGGCACGCTTCCCCGACGCGGACGAGGTCGTCGTCGAATGGCCCCACCGCTATCTGGAGGCCACGGAGGTCGACTCCCGCACCGTCCTGTGCGTCCTCACCCACGACGCCAAGTTCGACGTCCCGCTGCTCCGGCTCGCGCTGCGGCTCCCGGTCGCCTACGTCGGCGCCATGGGCTCACGCCGCACCCACCTGGACCGCAACGAGCGGCTGCGCGAGGTCGGCGTGACCGAGATGGAACTGGCCCGCCTCAGGTCACCGATCGGCCTGGACCTCGGAGCGCGCACTCCCGAGGAGACGGCGCTGTCGATCGCCTCGGAGATCGTGGCCGACCGGCGTGGGGGCAGCGGGGTCTCCCTCACCGGCGCGCACACGCCGATCCATCACGACGCGTCCCCGGTTCCGGCGCGGCGGATCGGATCGGTGGCCTGAGGGCGGTCGCACGATGGTGGGACCACCGGCCCACCCTTTCTGCGCCCACCTTTTCTGTGCCCGTCCTGTGTTTCTGCGCCTGTCTTCTGTGCGCTGTATTGACGCAGGCATGCCTCTCGGCGACCCTCCTGTGGGAGCGCTCCCGCAAGTCCCTGGTGACCGTTGCGACCCCGGAGTGAAACCGTATGAGACGACGCACCCCCACCTGGCTCGCCGCTCTGTCCGTCGGGCTGGCCGCCCTCTTCGCCGTACCCCCGGCGCAGGCGGCACAGTCCGCGGACCACGGACCCGCGCTGTACGTCCCGGACCCGAACCCGGCTGCGTACCAGCAGGTACTCGGGCTCGCCCGAGCCGGCCGGTTCCGTGACGCGGCCGGGATTCTGGCGATGGTGAACACCCCGCAGGCCGTGTGGTTCGGCGACGAGACACCGGCCGAGGTCGAGCGGCAGGTCCGCGCGGTGGTGCGCGACGCGGGCCGTGAGCACGCCGTTCCCGCGCTGGTGCTGTACGACATCCCCGGCCGGGACTGTTCCAACTACTCGGCGGGCGGCGCCGCCGACACCGCGGACTACCAGGCGTGGATCGACGCGGTGGCCCGGGGGATCGGGCACGGCGACGTGATCGTCACCCTCGAACCCGACGCCCTCGCCCTGCTGCCCGCCGACTGCGGCCAGGACGACGCGCAGGGCACGAAGACCGCCGCTCGGTACACCGAGGTCAACTACGCGGTCGACGCCCTGGAGCCGCTGCCCGGGACACGGGTCTATCTCGACACCGGGCATCCGGGCTGGCAGAGCGTCAACTCCATCGTGCCGCGCCTGATCAAGGGCGGGGTGGCGCGCGCCTCCGGCTTCTACACCAACGCCTCCAACTACCAGACCGACGATGCCAACTCCTGGTACGGCAAGCTGATCTCGTCCTGTCTCGCCTATGCGGACAGCGGTGGTGACGTCGCCGAGTGCCCGAACCAGTGGTGGTCGCGGGCCGACGCGCAGGCCTGGCTCGACGCGCACGTCCATGCGTCGCCGTCCCGGATGAAGCACTTCGTCACGGACTCCAGCCGCAACGGCGTGGGCACCTGGACCCCGCCCGCCGGCAAGTACACGGACGCGCAGGACTGGTGCAACCCGCCGGACCGGGGGCTCGGCGCCCGGCCCACCCTGCGTACCGGCGATCCGCTCCAGGACGCCCGGCTGTGGATCAAGACGCCGGGTGAGTCGGACGGGCTCTGTCTGCGCGGAACGGCGGGGCCCGAGGACCCGGAGCGCGGGACGGTCGACCCGAAGGCGGGGGACTGGTTCCCCGACCAGGCCCTGGAACTGTCCCGGCTCGCCAGCCCGCCCGTCATCCCGGGAGACTGACGGAGCGGTCGACGGAGACCGCGTCCAGGAGGCACAGGTCCTTCACTGCCGGGGAGGGGAACACCGGACCCGGGTGTTCCCCTCCCCGACGGCGCCCCGCCGTGCCGGGTGCGTCTTCCGTGCCGGGTGCCGCGCCCGTGCCGGATGCCCCGGCCCTGCGTGGTGCTCGGGCCGTGCGGGGGCGCTCCCGCACGTGCCGGGTGCTCCCGTCCGAGCCGGGGGCTCCGCCCGATCCGGGTGCTCCCGCTGGTGCAGGGGCGCCGCCTGTGCCGGGTGCTGCCGCCCGTGCGGGGGCTCCGCCCGTGCCGGGTGCTCCCGCCGGTGCAGGGGCTCCGCCTGTGTGGGGTGTTGCCGCCCGTGCCAGGCACTCCCGCCGGTGCCGGGTGCTGCCGCCCGTGCGGGGGCTCCGCCCGTGCCGGGTGCTCCCGCCGGTGCAGGGGCTCCGCCTGTGTGGGGTGTTGCCGCCCGTGCCAGGCACTCCCGCCGGTGCCGGGTGCTCCCGCCCGAGCCGGGTGCTCCGCCCGAACCGGGTGCTCCGCCCGAACCGGGTGCTCCCGCCCGAACCGGGTGCTCCCGCCTGCGCGGGTGCCCCGCCCGTGCCGGGTGCTCCCGGCCCGCCAGGGTGCTCCCGTGCAGGCGGAGCTCCTCCGCCCGGTTCGGGTGTTCGCATGCTGCCCGGACGTTGTCATTCGTGTGTCAGCAGGCCGTCCATCGCCCGCCCGAACATCCATCGTGCCGACCACCCCAGCGGCCGGTCGGTGAAGCCGGGCAGGCGGTGCACGCTCAGGTTCTCCCGCCAGACCACCCGTGAACCGGTGGACCCGTCGCCGTACACCGGGTGCACCTCGAACTCGGCCCAGCCCGTGACGAACGTGCCGCGCTTGAGCAGGCGGCACGTTCCGGTGCCCCCGTCGTGAGGCGGCCGCCAGGAGACGACCTCCATCGGGTCGTCGAAGGCGAGCGGCCCGAGCCCCGAGCGTGCCACGAAGACCGTGCCCTCCCGCGTCGGCGGCGGGGTGCGCACGGTGACCCGGGTCAGCGGGACGACGTCCGCGTGCCGGGGCCAGTCGGTCAGGCGCCGCCAGCTCTCGGCGACGGAGTGCCGGGACGCGCGTTCCAGGACGAACAGGACCACGGCATGATCGTAGGCGCTCGACGGCTCAGGGGCGGAGGGCGAACCCTCCGCCGCGCCGCGCCGCCCCGCCCGCCCTTTCCGGCCGACCGTCAGGGGCGGTACACCGTGCCGGGCTCGGCCCTCCCCGGTGCCAGCAGTTGCGGCACCGTCACGAACACGTACCCGCGCTCCTTCAGCGCGTCGATGATCCCGGGTACCGCGGGGACGGTGCCCGGGTAGAGATCGTGCAGCAGGATGATCCCGTCCCGGGACGACTGCTGGAGGACCCGCTCGCGTATCAGATCCGGATCGTCCGTCAGGTAGTCCTTGGCGGTCACGCTCCACAGGATCTCGGCGAGCCCCTCCTCGCGCGCGATCTTCCGTACCGTGTCGTCGGTCCGCCCCTGCGGCGGCCGCATCAGCGTCGGTCTGTGCCCGGTGAGCCGCTCTATCTCATCGTCCGGACGGCGCAGTTCCTCTCGTATCTCCGCCGGCGGTATCCGCGTGAGGATCTTGTGGTCCCAGGTGTGGCTGGCCACCTCGTGGCCCTCGTCGGCCATGCGCCGCACCAGCTCCGGGTACTTCTCGATGTGCCGCTTGCCGAGCAGGAAGAAGGTCGCCTTGACCTTCTTCTCCTTGAGGATGTCGAGCAGCCGGGCCGAGTGCTCGCTCGGCCCGGCGTCGAAGGTCAAGGCGATGCACTTGGCCTTCCGGCAGTCCACCGCCCCGAATTCCGCCTGTCCGGCGGCTCCCGCATGCGCCCTCGCGGCGCTCGGCGCGGTGGTGTCCATGGACGCGCACCCCGTCAGCGGCAGGGCCAGCGCGACGGCGGCGGAGATCGCGGCCGCGGCGCGGAACCCGGCCACCGGTCTTTTCATCTTCCTGGTCAGAGAAGGCATGGAGCGACTATATATGGAGTGTATACACTCGGTGTATAGTCACTTGAGCTGCGCAAATGGAGTGATCGACTGGTGTCGTCGGCTTGTGTGACGACGCTCGGGGGTTGCCGGATCGCCGCCCGGCCGTGGTTACGGCTGCTGCTCGGGCCTCGGCTTGCGGCCGGAGCGGTGTACGCCCGCCGTACGGCCCACGAGCATCGCCAGCGCGAGCAGCCGGCGCCAGTCCAGGGTGGGCTGGACCGCGGGGACACCCGGCCGCTTCCTGGGGACGCGGACGCGGAGCACACCCGGTTCGAGCCGGCAGCGCACCGGGGTGGGCAGGACCATGGCCTCGCCGTCGATGCCGACCTCCAGTTCGTCGCTGTCGGCGCCGACGACCACTTCGCGCGCGGTGAGGACCGACAGGCCGCGCGGATCGGGGGAGAGCAGCAGGGCGGCCGCCTCGACCGCGCTGTCCACCTTGACGCCGAGGACGCCGAGCAGCCCCGAGTCGAGCCGCTCGCGGCGGCCCAGACCGGCCGGATCGTTCGTGCGGTAGGGGTTGTTGCTCACCAGCAGCGCCTGCGGCGCGTCGAGGGTCGTGCCGGCCGCCTCGGCGGTCAGCCGGGGTCCGCGCTGGCGGGTGAGCAGGTCCGGGAGGAGCTGCAGGATGGTGCCGACCTTGTCGTCCCGGTAGGCGGGATCCTGGACGACCGCCGCGTACGCGCCGAACGAGGCGTTGTTGACGAACGGGTGCTTCCCGGCGAAGCCGAGGTCCACCCGGAGCTCGACCCCGTTCGAGAGGGCGTCGAGGCAGGTGGCAGGGTCGTCGCGGTCGAGGCCGAGGTCCATGGCGAAGTGGTTGCGGGTGCCGGCCGAGACGACGAGGAACGGCAGACCGTGTTCGGCGGCGACGGCCGCGACGAGTGCCTGCGTCCCGTCGCCGCCCGCGACGCCGAGCAGATCGGCTCCTTCCGCGACCGCCTGCCGGGCCAGCTCGGTGACGTCCTGATGGTGCTCCGGGTCGAGGAGCACCACGCGGGCACCGAGCCGCTCGGCCTTCTCCACGAGACCGAAGCGCTCCACCTTGCCGCCGCCGGACCGCGGATTCATGAGGACGAAGGGCCGTCGGGGCGGCGGGGTGCGGTGCTCCTTCATGGGCCGGATCCGGCCGCGGGCGCTCCGCAGCGCGTAACGGCCGCTCCACACGGCGATGATCCACAGCACGGGGGACAGCAACAGGGTCCACAGCAGCGTGATCGCGAGGACCACGATGACGGCGATGGGCACGACGATCGCCAGCAGCCCCGCGATCCAGCGCACCGGGCCTCGCCGTGTCAGCATCCACCACAGCGCCGCCGCCGCGACCGCCATGCCGGCGAGAGCGGCGAGCAGGAGCAGGAAGCCGCGTACGCCTCCGAAGGCGAGCGGCAGCGCCACGGCGAGCGCGGCCGAGGCCAGTGAGACTCTCGCCGCCCACCGTTCGCGGGCCGGTGGACCCGTGTCCGTGCTCATCGTTCCTCCACTGGTCGGTCCCTCGCGCGCCGCTTTCACCGGACGGGAGGAACCGTTCCACCCGTCACGAGAGCCATGTGCCCGCGGCGCGGACATCCATGGCGGCGTGCTGGGACGGCCCGTATGAGGTCACGCTGCCATGAGCGGGGCTCCGGCACCACGAGGCGGCCTGTGTCCCGGCCCGATTCCTGGTTCGCCTCCCGGTCCGTCCGCCGCCCGGATCACGGCCGGCCGGCGGCGGGGTCGGCGTGCCGCGCGGACGGGCCGGGGCGGGTGCGGGCCTCCGGCGGGATCAGCGCGCCGTGCCCGGCGCCGCACACGACCTCCACCCGCACCCGCTCGCCGCAGTCCCCGTGCACGACCTCCAGGGGCGGGCCCTCGGGATCCGCCGTGTAGCGGTCGCCCCACTGCTTGAGGGCGATCATGACCGGCCACAGCTCCCAGCCCTTGCGGGTGAGCCGGTACTCGTACCGGGTGCGGCTGCCGGGCTCGCTGTACGCGACGGTGTCCAGGATCCCGGCCGCGACGAGCTTGCGCAGCCGGTCCGCCAGCACGCTCTCGGAGAGCCCGACGTGCCGCCGGAAGTCGTCGAAGCGCCGTACACCGTTCATCGCGTCCCGCAGGACCAGCATCGACCACTTCTCGCCGATCAGGTCGAGCGCCCGCTGGACCGTGCAGTTCTCGGTACTTGTGTCGAGCCACGTCATGGGCCCCATCGTAGGCTGACTGCGGGATTGACAGCCAGGTGCCGACTGGCTAACTTCGAAAAACAGAGTCAGGCCGCGAGGCCGGATCACCTGATGCGGACCGCGAGTTCGGAGCGCGAGCTCGGATCACCGAGGAACGGGGAGCGCCATGGGCAGGTCTCGTACGTACGACTGGGAGGACCCGGCCGTCTCCGCGGCCGCCGTCGCCCGGTACAGCGGCCTCGACTTCCTCCGTGAGATGCGGGCCGGACGGCTCCCCGCGCCACCGGTCTCGGCGACCGTCGGCATGACCCTCGAAGAGGTCGAGCACGGCCGCGTGGTCTTCTCCCTGGTCCCGGGGGAGGAGCACTACAACCCGATCGGAAGCGTCCACGGCGGCGTCTACGCCACACTGCTCGACTCCGCGGCGGGCTGCGCGGTGCAGTCCGTGCTCCCCCGGGGCACCGGGTACACCTCGCTCGACCTGAACGTGAAGTTCCTGCGGCCGATCACCATGGACACCGGCAAGGTCCGCGCGGTCGGCACCGTACTCAGCAGCGGCCGCCGTACGGCCCTCGCCCAGGCGGAGCTCTTCGACGACGCCGACCGGCTGCTCGCCCACACCACCAGCAGTTGCCTGCTGTTCCCCGTCTGACCGGCCGCCCGCGGTCCCGGCGGGCCGACCGGCGGTCCCGGGGATAGCGTGCCGGTGTATGAGGACGAGCCTGCCCCTGGACGCCGTTCCGCGCCTGATCGTCGCGGTGGTCCTCGGTGCAGCGGCCGGCGCGGTCGTCGGGGTGTCGACCGACGTTCTGCTGGGCCTGCTCGCCGGCATCGCCGCGACGGAACTGCTCTTCGTCCTGGCGGGCTGGGCGGTGCTGTGGCCGATGACGGCCGCGGCCACCCGCGACAACGCGCGGCGCGAGGACTTCCGGCCCCTGACCGACGAACTCGTGGTGGTCGCCGTCGCCCTGTGCGGGCTCTTCGCCATCGTGCTGCTGCTCCTGCGCGGCGGCCGTGCCGACCACGGCCACGCCGCGGCCGTGACCGCCCTGTGCGGGGTCTTCCTGGCCTGGGCCGCCCTGCATCTGATGTACGCCACCCGCTACGCCTACGTGTACTACGAGGCCGACGGCGGCATCGACTTCAACACGGACGACCCACCGGCGTACCGCGACTTCTTCTACTTCAGCTACAACCTCGGAATGACCTATCAGGTGTCCGACACCGACGTCTCCAGCCCGAGGATCCGCTCGATCGTACTGAGGCACTCACTCCTGTCGTACGTGTTCGGCACCAGCATTCTCGCAACGGCCATCAACGTCGTCGTGGGACTCGTGAGCGGCTGACGGCACCGCGGCCGCACCCGGTTCTGGTGCGGTTTCCCCGGGGACGAAGCAGGATGGGAGAAGGAACCGACCGGTCCGCGTACGACGGACACCTTCGCCTACGACCGACACTCCGCGTCCCATGAATCATGAGGAGGACGACTCTTGGCCGAGCCACAGGCCGTGATCTCCCGACCGGCCGGGGCCACCGTCTTCCTCGTGGTCACCGTCACGCCGGGGCACGAGGACACGGTCCGGGCCCTGCTGGAGGATGTCTCGGGACTGCGCCGTTCCGTCGCCTTCCGGGCGCCGGGCGACGACCTCGACTGCGTCGTCGGCATCGGATCCGCTGCCTGGGACCGGCTGTTCGACGGACCCCGCCCCCAACATCTCCACCCGTTCACGGAGTTGACGGGCAAGCGCCACCGGGCTCCGGCCACGCCGGGCGACCTCCTGTTCCATGTCCGGGCCCGTCGGGCGGACCTCTGCTTCGAACTGGCCCGGCTGATCGTGGAACGACTGGACGGCGCGGTCACGGTCGTCGACGAGGTCCATGGATTCAAGTACTTCGACAACCGCGACCTGCTCGGCTTCGTCGACGGCAGCGAGAACCCCGAAGGCCGGCCGGCCGCCGACGCCGTCCTCGTCGGCGACGAGGACCCGGCCTTCGCGGGCGGCAGTTACGTGATCGTCCAGAAGTACCTGCACGACCTGCGGACGTGGAACACGCTGCCGTCGGACGAGCAGGAGAAGGTCATCGGGCGCACGAAGCTCGCCAATGTGGAACTCCCCGACGACGTCAAGCCGGCCGACTCCCACGTGGCGCTCAACACCATCACCGGCGAGGACGGCGACGAACGCAGGATCGTGCGGGAGAACATGCCGTTCGGCTCCCTGGGACAGGGCGAGTTCGGCACCTTCTTCATCGGCTACGCCCGTACCCCCGAGGTGACCGAGCAGATGCTCCGGAACATGTTCCTGGGAGACGGCCGGGCCTCGCACGACCGCATCCTCGACTTCTCGACCGCGATCACCGGATGCCTCTTCCACGTACCGACCGCCGACTTCCTCGACGACCTGCCCGCGGCTCCCGGCGAGCGGGCGGCGGACGAGCGGGCGGCGGACCGTCCCGCCACTCCCGGCCTCCCCGCCGCCTCCGGCGAGCGGGCGGCGGCGGACGGCTCACTGGGGATCGGCAGCCTCAAAGGAGTCCGACCATGACGACCACGCCCGACGTCACCGCCCCCGGCACCGGTACCGGCAACCTGCACCGCGAACTCGCCCCCGTCACGCCCGCCGCGTGGAACGAGATCGAGGACGAGGCGCGCCGCACCTTCCGGCGCAACCTCGCGGGCCGGCGCGTCGTGGACGTGTCGGGCCCCGACGGCCCCGGACTCGCCGCGGTGGGCACCGGCCACCTGTCCCGCATCGACGGGCCGTCACCCGGTGTCGCCGCCCGGCTGCGCCAGGTGCGGCCGCTGGTCGAGCTGACGGTGCCGTTCAGGGTGAGCCGCGCCGCCGTCGACGACGTGGACCGCGGCGCCAAGGACTCCGACTGGCAACCGGTCAAGGACGCGGCGCGCACCATGGCGTTCGCCGAGGACCAGACCGTCTTCAACGGGTACACGGCGGCCGGTGTCGAGGGTCTTCGCGCGCGTACCTCCAACCCCGTCCTCCGGCTGCCCGCGCAGCCGCGCGACTTCCCGGACGCGGTCAGCCACGCCCTGAGCACCCTGCGGCTGGCGGGTGTGCAGGGCCCGTACGCGCTGCTGCTGGGCGCGGAGGCGTACACGGCCGTCAGCGAGACCTCCGACCACGGCTATCCCATCGCCGCCCACCTCGGACGGATGCTCGACGGCCGGCTGATCTGGGCGCCCGCCGTGGAGGGGGCCTTCCTGCTCACGACCAGGGGCGGCGACTACGAACTCAGGCTCGGTGAGGATCTCGCCATCGGCTACACGGCCCATGACGCGACCGGCATCGACCTGTACTTCCGGCAGACCCTGACCTTCCTGGTCCACACGGACGAGGCCGTGGTGGCGCTCGACCCGTGGATCGGGACCGACACCGGCTCGGGCAGCGGCTCGGACACCGGGGCGGGCGCGGGCAGGGCCTGACCCCGCCCGGGGTGCGTGGGCGTCCTCCCCGACGTTCGGTACGGCGCTCCGCGAGGGTTCCCGGGCGGTTCTCCGGAGGTTCTCCGGAGAACCGCCCGTTTCCCGTCGTCCGCCAACGCGCCTCCCCCTCCGGCGAGTTCAGACCTCTCCGGGGAAAGACGGCAGGCCAGGACCCGCGCTTCGCGGACGGCCGCTCCGGTTGCGGAGCAATAGGCGCCGCGAAATGGTGGAAAGGACCCATCGCCGCACCGGGAGCCGCCCCATGTCGATGTCGTCCTACGGTTTCGGCTCGTCCGACCCTTTCGGTGAACTGCTGAACCGGTTTTTCGGGATGTCACCCGCGTCGTCTCCTCCAGCGGTGCAGCGGGTGCCCATCGGACGGCTGCTGACGGAGTCCTCGCAGGAACTGCTGAACCTGGCCGCGCAGCGGGCCCTGCAGGACGGGTCGTCCGATCTCGACACCGAGCACCTGCTCTGGGCCGCCACGAAGGTGGAACCCTCGCGTTCGCTGCTGGCCCGCGCGGAGGTGGACCCCGACGCCCTCGCCGCCCAGCTCGCCGAGGTGCTTCCCCGGGAGAGCAGCGAACCGTCCTCGGAACCGGGCCTCACCCCGGCGGCCAAGCGCACCCTCGCCACCGCCTACGCCCGCTCGCAGGCGTCCGGAGTGTCCTACATCGGCCCCGAGCACATTCTCGGCGCCCTGCTCGGTGACGCCGACACCGGCGCCGCCCAGCTTCTGCGCGCCGACGGTCAGGACGCGCAGAAACTGGCGGGACTCACGGAACGGACGGGCCGCCCGGACAACCGTCCCGCCGAGCCGGACAAGCCGGCGACGACCCTGGACGAGTTCGGACGCGACCTGACGGAAGAGGCGAAGGCCGGGCGGCTCGACCCGGTCGTGGGACGGGCCGAGCAGATCGAGCAGACCATCGAGATCCTTTCGCGGCGGTCCAAGAACAACCCCGTGCTCATCGGCGAGCCGGGCGTCGGCAAGACCGCGATCGTCGAGGGACTGGCCCAGCGCATCGTGTCCGGAGACGTCCCCGACACCCTGAAGGGCAAGCGCGTCGTCTCGCTCGACCTGTCCGGCATGGTGGCGGGTGCCCAGTACCGCGGGCAGTTCGAGGAGCGGCTGAAGAAGGTCATCGAGGACGTCCAGGCATCGGACGGGGAGATCGTCCTCTTCATCGACGAACTGCACACGGTCGTCGGCGCGGGCGCGACGGGCGAGGGCTCGATGGACGCCGGGAACATGCTCAAGCCCGCTCTCGCCCGCGGAGAACTGCACGTGGTGGGCGCGACCACCATCGACGAGTACCGCAAGTACGTCGAGAAGGACGCGGCCCTCGAACGGCGCTTCCAGCCGGTACTGGTCCCGGAGCCGACGGTCGAGGAGACCGTGCAGATCCTGGAAGGTCTGCGCGACGCGTACGAGGCGCACCACCAGGTCCGCTTCGCCGACGGCGCCCTGGCCGCGGCGGCGGAACTGTCCGACCGGTACATCAGCGACCGGTTCCTGCCCGACAAGGCGATCGACGTGATGGACCAGGCGGGCGCCCGGGTCCGGCTGCGCGGCGCCTCGCGCTCGACCGAGGTCGCCGAACGTGAGGACCGCGTCGCGAAACTGCGCCGGGAACGCGACCAGGCCGTCGCCGCCGAGGACTTCGAGCGCGCGGGACGGCTGAAGGGGCGGATCGCCGAGGCGGAGGGCGAGCGCGCGGGGATCGAGGAGCGGCGCGCCGGTGTCGTGTCCGTGACCGCCCGGGACATCGCGGACATCGTCTCCCGGCGCACCGGCATCCCGGTGTCCCAGCTGACCGCCAGCGAGAAGGAGAAGCTCCTCAAGCTGGAGGAGGAGATGCACGCCCGGATCGTCGGCCAGGACGAGGCGGTCACCGCCGTCTCGCAGGCGGTGCGCCGCAACCGGGCCGGTATGGGCGACCCGAACCGCCCCGTGGGTTCCTTCCTCTTCCTCGGCCCGACCGGCGTGGGCAAGACGGAGCTGGCCAAGACCCTCGCCGAGCTGCTGTTCGGCGACGAGAACCGCATGATCCGCTTCGACATGAGCGAGTTCCAGGAGAAGCACACGGTCGCCCGTCTCGTCGGAGCGCCTCCCGGATACGTCGGGTACGACGAGGCGGGGCAGTTGACCGAGAAGGTCCGTCGGCAGCCGTACAGCGTCGTGCTGTTCGACGAGGTGGAGAAGGCGCACCCCGACGTCTTCAACACGCTGCTCCAGATCCTCGACGACGGCCGCCTGACGGACGGTCAGGGGCGTACCGTCGACTTCCGGCACTGCGTCGTGATCATGACCTCGAACATCGGCGCGCGTCGCATCCTGGACCACCAGGGGGATGCGTCCGATCTCAAGGACGCGCTGATGGACGAGCTGCGGACCCGGTTCCTGCCCGAGTTCCTGAACCGCATCGACGACATCATCATCTTCCACAGCCTGACCGGGGACGACCTGGCGCAGATCGTCGGGCATCTGCTCGGGCGGAGCGAACGCCGGGTGCACGCGCAGGGCATGAAGCTGGAGGTGACGGAGGCGGCGAAGAAGCTGCTGATCGCCCACGGCCACCAACCGGAGTTCGGGGCGCGCCCGTTGAGGCGGACGATCCAGACCGAGCTCGACAACAGGATCGCGGAACTCCTGCTCGGCGGCGAGGCCGAGCCCGGCGACACGATCGTCGCCGACGACCGCGACGGCTCCGTCCACTGCACCGTGCGCAAGAGCGCCTCGGGCGGCGGTACTCCGGCCGACGGCGCGGAGGCGGGGAGCGGGAAGTCCGCCGTCGGCACGGGGGACGAGTAGGCAACGTAAGGCGAAGGACGGGAACGGAGGACTTCTGACACCGAAGACGTACCCGGGCGCGTGAACGCCGGGTAGTCGTTTGAGGAGGCGGCGCATGACGCACCACAAGTCCAACCGGGCTGTCGAAGGCGATCCGGAGCACGCTCACAACAGGGGAATGCCCCTGCGCTCCGACGATGACGAACTCCACGCACGTACGGTCCGTGAGCGGCGGGAGGCAGGGCTGCTGGGCGGTCCCATGGACGACCCCGAAGCCGAGTACCGCAGAGAGCGCGTGGAGATCGATCTGGAGGTGGGCGCCGGCCGGATCCCGACCGGCAACCTCACCCGGCGGTCCCGGGACCCCTACCCGCCCTCCAGTTACGGGGACTGAGATCGACGCGGGACGGTGATTTCAGGCCCCCGGTGATGTCGGACCCGCGGCGAGTCCGGTCACCCGGACGGATCGCCCAGGGACACGACCACCGCGCTCTGCGGTCCGTCGGGTGCCTGGAAGTCCACGGTGTCTCCCGCCCGGTGGCCGAGGAGAGCACGTCCGAGCGGGCTGTCGGCGGTGACGAGCGTCCGGTCCGCCACCGCCGCGGTCCCACCGATCTGGACGGTGTCCGTCGTGCCGTCCGCGAACCGGACGGTGACCGTGCTGCCGCCGCCGACCAGATCGGTCGGCGGCGGACCCGCCAGATCCGCCTGACGGAGCCGAGTGGTGATCTCGGCGATACGGTCGTCCAGCCGCTGGAGATCGTCGGTGCGCTGCAACTCGTCCGCTTCGTCGGCCCGGTCGCCCACCTCCGCGTCCGAGTCCCGCAGCGTCGCGGCGACCGTTCCCCGCTCGGCGTGGAGGTCGCCGAGCTCCTGCTCCAGAGCGTGCCGGGCGGCCTCGCTGATCGGCGCTGGTTCGCTGGTCATGCCTGCTCCTCGGGTGCCGAAGGAAGGGTCGTACGCGACCGTCATCAGCATATCTGTGCGTTTTGATGCGCCATCGAGTCGAATCGCGACGATATGTGATGTATGGAATCGTGGGCCACCGGAGTTCAGGACGCCTCGTGCCGTCCTGCGAGCGAGGGAGGTCCCATGTCGTCGAAGCGACGCCGGAAGAAGAAGGCGCGCCGCAAGCACGCCGCGAACCACGGGAAGCGACCCCAGTCCTAGTCATCGAGCCCGGTGAGACCCTTGAACGCATCCCAGGACGGCCAGGACGGGCGGGAACCCCGAGTGGGGCCCGCCCCCCAGGGCGAACCGGAATTCCACCCCTACCGTCACCCCGCGGCCGGCTGGGGTGCGGCCAAGAGCGTCGGCCGGTTCCTGGTGCGCGAACGCGCTCTCGTGGACGGTCCACGAGCGATCATGCGGATGAACCACGAGAACACGGGCTTCGACTGCCCCGGATGCGCGTGGCCCGACGACACCAAGGGCCTGCACCTGGACATCTGCGAGAACGGCATCAAGCACGTCACCTGGGAGATGACGAACAAGCGGGTCGGCCGCGAGTTCTTCGCAGCCCACTCGGTGACCGAGTTGTTCGGCTGGAGCGACTACGACCTGGAGGACCAGGGCCGGCTGACCGAACCCATGGTCTACGAACCGGAGTCGGACCACTACGTGCCGATCGCCTGGCGCGACGCGTTCGAACTCGTCGGCCGCGCACTGCGCGAACTGGACGATCCGAACAGCGCCTCGTTCTACACCTCCGGCCGCCTCGGCAACGAGGCCACGTTCCTCTACCAGTTGATGGCCCGCGAACTGGGCACGAACAATCTGCCCGACTGCTCGAACATGTGCCACGAGGCCAGCGGCCGTGGTCTGCAGGCGTCGCTGGGAACCGGCAAGGGCACCGCCGACCTCAAGGACTGGGAGGCCACCGACGCCCTGTTCATCATGGGTGTCAACGCCGCCTCCAACGCGCCCAGGATGCTCACCGCCCTGGCCGAGGCCTACCACCGCGGCGCCCAGATCGTGCACGTCAACCCGCTGATCGAGGCGGCCGCCACCCGTACGATCGTTCCGCACGACTTCACGGACATGGCCGTCCTCAAGTCCACCCGGACCAGCACCCTGAACCTCCAGCCGCGCATCGGCGGCGACATGGCGCTGCTGCGCGGTATGGCCAAGGCGATCCTGGAGCAGTCGAGCACCGATCCCAAGGCCCTGGACCGGGAGTTCATCGACCGCCACACGGCGTACTTCGACAAGTACCGCGCGGTGTGCGAGGCCACGTCCTGGGACGAGATCGAGCGCCAGTCCGGCATCGACCGGGACGGCATCCTCAAGGCGGCGCGGGTGTACCGCGACGCCGACCGCTCCATCATCAGCTGGTGTCTGGGCGTCAGCCAGCACGAGCACGGCGTCGACACCGTGCGGGAGATCGTCAACCTCCTTCTGCTGCGCGGCAATCTGGGCCGCGAGGGCGCCGGTCCCTCACCGGTGCGCGGCCACAGCAACGTCCAGGGCAACCGCACGTGCGGCATCGACCACCGGCCGAGCGAGGAGTTCCTGGACCGGCTGGCCGAGGTGTGCAAGATCGACCCGCCCCGCGAGCACGGCCGGGACACCGTGGCCACCATCCGGGCCATGCACGGCGGCGAGGTGAAGGTGTTCGTCGGCATGGGCGGCAACTTCGCCCTCGCCGCGCCCGACACCCCGTACACCTACGCGGCGTTGCGCAACTGCGACCTCACGGTGCAGGTGAGCACCAAGCTCAACCGCAGCCACCTCGTGCACGGCCGCCGCGCGCTCATCCTCCCGTGCCTGGGCCGGACCGAGAAGGACCATCAGCGCGGCGGCGTCCAGAGCACCTCGGTCGAGGACTCGATGAGCATGGTCCACCTGTCCGTCGGCATGAAGCGCCCCGCCTCGAAGCACCTGCTGTCCGAGCCCGCGATCGTCGCCGGAATGGCCCGCGCGGCCCTTCCGGACAGCGGGACTCCGTGGGAGTGGTACATCGAGGACTACGACCGCATCCGCGACACCATGGCGCAGGCCCTCGACGGGTTCGAGGACTGCAACCGCCGTGTGCGCCTGCCGCTCGGCTTCCGCATCAAACAGCCCGCCCGCGAACTGGTCTTCCTCACACCGTCGGGCCGGGCCGAGTTCTCCGCGGCCCCGCTGCCCGACGTGGTCCCCGCCCCCGGCACGCTGGCGCTCGGCACCATGCGGTCCCACGACCAGTGGAACACGACGATCTACTCCGACAACGACCGCTACCGGGGCGTCAAGAACCTGCGGACCCTCGTGTTCATGAACGAGGGCGACATGCGTGAACGCGGCATCTCCGAGTTCACCCCGGTCGACATCGTCAGCACGGCCAAGGACGGCAGCCACCGCGGTCTCGACGGCTACCTGGCCATTCCGTACGACATCCCGCGCGGCTGCGCGGCCGGCTACATGCCGGAGATGAACGTCCTGTGCGCGATCGGCGACTACAGCCTCCAGAGCGACCAGCCCCTGATGAAACACGTCAAGGTCACCATCACACCGGCCGGCTGAGTACCGAGGGCCGGCGACCGGCGGGTGATTTTCGGTCGGGGTGGCCGAGGGGTGCCGGCGGGTGAAGGGGGCGGATTCGGGGTCCGGGGGGCGGGATCGCGCACGGGGTGGGCGGAAATGGGCGGGGGCGGCACGGGAGTGCCGGGCGGGGCGGAATTCCGGGCGGCAGTTTCGCGGCGGTTACCTGTGATCGCATGGTGACTGAATTCGATCTGCGTGGGCTGGACATGCCTTGCCGCGTTCAACTAAATTCGCGGCAGCTCCGAGCACGGCTCCCTTTTCCCGGAATCACACTTCAAGAAAGAGGTGTCCCATGCGCGAAGAAATGGAAATCGAATTCGAGCAGTCCGCTTTTGAGGTCCTGGCCGAGGACGAGTACGCGGCCGCCCAGACCTGTCAGCTTCCCACTGCCGCCTGACAGTGGCCACGACCGTGCGCCTGCGGATATCGCGCCTTTGCGTCTTCTTCTGGCGCAACGGTCAGCTGGTCTGTGACGATCCGGTGCGGCACCGTCAGCTGGCGCTCGGCGCCGAAGCACGGCGGTTGCTGCACCGGTTCGCCGACTGGACCGGGGTCGACGCCGACCTCGATCCCGTCGTCGGCGGCAACTCGCTGATACGGCAGTTGCTCGCCGCCCATGTGCTCGTCGCCGAGGACTCGGCCGAGCACCGCTTCGAGGAGCGGCTCGGGCCCTGGTCCTCCTGGGGCACCTCGGCCACCTACTTCCATCTGGCCAGCCGTAATCTGCACGACGAGAAATTCTCCACCGCGGCCGAGGACACCGCCTGGCTGGTGAACCGGCTGCCGGATTGTCCGCAACCGCCGGAATTCAAGGAATATCCGGAAGCCGAGCGGTTTCCGCTGACCCGCGTGGATTCTGACGACCTGGGCGGCATCGGGCTGGCGCAGGCTTTACGGGCCCGGCGTTCCACCCGGAAATTCGACGCCGCTCGGCCCATGACGGAACCTCAGCTCGCCGCGCTGCTGCGCTGGGTCGGCGGCCCGCTGCACTCCGTGCGGTCGGGGGAGGCGGCGGGGCTGCGCCCGGCGGTGCTGAAGGCGAGCCCCTCGCCGGGTGCGCTGCAGGCGCTGGAGATCTATCCCGTCGTGCTGGACGTCGAGGGCGTCGACCCGGGCATCTACCACTACCACTCCCGCGAGCACGCCCTGGAGTCCCTGCGGCCGGGCCCCGTCGACCGGGCGGAGGTCGTCCGCTGGTGCGGCGACCAGACCTACCTCGGCGACGTCGGCGTCCTCCTGCTCTACACCGCCGTACTGGAGCGCACCGCCTGGAAGTACCGGACCGGGCGGGTCTACCGGACGCTGTTCATGGAGCTCGGTCACGTCAGCCAGACCGCTTACCTGGTCGGTACCGCGCTCGGGCTCGGCATGCTCTTCACCGCGGCCACCCGGGACGCGGCCATCGAGGACGCGCTCGGGCTGGAGTGGGACAAGGAGATCCTGCTCGGGCTGAACGCGGCGGGAACGCCGACCACGGGCGAGGTGGCGCGTCAACGGGCCATGCTGGAGGGCGGGCCCGCGGGATTCTCGTTCGCCGAGGACGCGTGGGACGGGCTCGGATGATGAGCGACACCAGCGGCACCAGCGGCACCAGCGGCACCAGCGACACGAGCGGCACCAGCGGGGACGGGCTTCGTGCGTACGTCGATCTCGTCCGCCTCGATCGCAACCTCGCAGCCTTCCACCGCGCCGCCCGCCGGCACGGCGTCGCCGTACGCGCGCACGCCAAGGCCCACCGGACCGTGGAGATCGCGCACCGGCAGCGGCGGGCCGGGGCCGTCGGCATCGCCGTGAACCAGGTCGCCCAGGCCCGGCAGTACGCCGCCGCCGGGATCACCGACATCGTCATCGCGCATCCCTGGAACGACGCCTGGCGCCGGCCCCTGTTCGCCCGGCTGGCCCGGCGCTGCCGGGTGTCCGTGCACGTCGACGGCGTGGAGTCCGCGCTGGGACTGGGCGCGGCGGCGCGGGCGGCGGGCAGCGTGCTGGGCGTGCGGATACAGCTCGGCACCGGCGACGACGTGACGGCCACACCCGACGGTCACCTCCTGGAACTCGCCCGCGCGGTCACGGCCTCGCCCGCGTTGCGGCTCGACGGGGTCACCGGCTACCAGGCCCTCACCAGCGGGCAGGACGCCGCCGCGCGGGACGCGGTGGGACGGGACGCGGCCGAATACGTCGTACGGTGCGCCGCGTTGCTGCGCCGGCACGGGTTCCGCTTCCCCACGGTCGCGGTGGGCGGGACGCCCACGGCCGCGGGGGCGATGGCCGTCACGGGCGTGACCGAGATCTGCGCGGGCGCGTACGCGCTCCAGGACGCCGGGATGGCGGCGATCGGGGTGTGCGCGCTGGACGAGGTGGCCGTGTCCGTGAACGCCGGCCCGGACGCGGACGCGCTGCTGGACGCGTACCCGTATCCGTGGCAGGCGCCGGGCGAGAGGGTGCGGCGGGCGGGCGCCGAGGGCCATGTCCTGCCCCCGCACATCTGTGCGTTGATGCCCGGGATCGACCGGGTGACCGCTCAGGAGCCAGGACGGCCCGACCTCATCTGGCGGGTACGGAACGAGACCGACGAGCCGGGGGGACCGGAAGACGTATGGCAGGACGGGGGAAACGCGCGGGTGCCGGAACGGCGGAGCGACGGCGGGGCGGACCGGTAGAGCGGCCGTCGAGGCTCGCCGTTCTGCGGGTCCGCCGGTACCGCTGGTTCTTCCTGGCCCAGCTCAGTTCCTGCTTCGGGGACTTCATGGTCGCGCCCGCGCTGGCGTTCGCGGTGCTGGGGTTGTCGGGGTCGGCGGGCGATCTGGGGCTGGTGCTGGCCGCGCGGACGGTGCCGCTGGTGGCGCTGATGCTGGTGGGCGGGGCACTGGCCGACCGGCTGCCGCGGTACGCGGTGATGGTGGGCGCCGATGTGACACGGGCCCTCGTCCAGGCGGCGACGGCCGTGCTGGTGCTGGCGGGACACGCCCAGGTCGGGCAGTTGATGGCGTTGCAGGCCGTGCACGGCGCGGCGTCCGCGCTGTTCGTGCCGGCGGTCTCGGGGCTGCTCCAGCAGACGGTCCCGGAGGGGCAGCGGCAGTCGGCCAACGCCCTGCTCGGCATCCAGCGTTCCGCGGCCCAGATCGCGGCCCCCCTCCTGGCGACCCTGCTGGTGGTGACCGCCGGCGCCGGCTGGGCGATCGCCGCGGACGCGCTGAGCTTCGCGGTCAGCGCACTGTGCCTCGCGCGGCTGCGGCCGGCAGAGGCCGCGGCCACCCCGGTGGCGGCCAGGAGCACCCGCCGCCTCCTGGGCGAACTCCACGACGGCTGGCGGGAGTTCCGGTCCCGTTCCTGGGTGTGGTCGTTGATCGGGGCAGCCTCGCTGACCAACGGGTGCTACGCCGTGTTCACCGTGCTCGGGCCCGAGACGAGCGAGCGGGCGCTGGGCGGGCCGGGGGCCTGGGGCGCGGTGCTGACCGGGTTCGGGGCGGGGGCGGTGACCGGAGGCGCGGTCGCCCTGTACGTACGCCCCCGGCGGCCGCTGCGGTTCGCCGTGCTCGCCGTGTCACTGTTCGCCGCGCCGACGCTGGCGATGGCGTGGGCGACGTCCGTGCCGACGGTGGTCGGGGCGGCGTTCGTCGGCGGGCTCGGGCTGATGGTGTTCAACCCCCTGTGGGAGACGGTGCTGCAGCGCGAGGTGCCGGCCGCCTCGCTGTCCAAGGTCAGCGCGTACGAATGGCTCGGCTCCTACGCCATGCTCCCGCTGGGCCAGTCGCTGGCCGGCCCCGCCGCCGCGCTCTGGGGCACCCGCGACACCCTGCTGGCCGTCGGCCTGGCCCACCTGGCGATCGCGCTCGCACCCCTCGCCGTGCGGGACGTGCGGGAGATGCGGGAGATACGGGACGGGTCCGTGGAGCGGGACGAGCGCGAGGTGCGGGACCCGGTTGCCGTACCGGAGGAACGAACCACGAACGTGAGGAAGGACTGACAGATGACGAAGTCGCAGGGGAACGCGCCCGGGGCGGGGCCCGACCGGCCGTGGGCGGACAGCCTGCGGCGCGGGCGGGTGCCCGGGCCGAGGCTGGCGCAGCAGCGGGTGGTGGACGGCACCGGGCCGGGCACCCGCAGCGTGCACGCGGGCACCTACGAGGATCCGGTGACCGGGGCCGTGGGCACGCCCGTGTTCCAGAGCAGCACGTTCGCCTTCACCGAGGACACCTACGAGGCGTTCGACCAGGGCCACATCCGGGACGTACCGATCTACGGCCGCTACGGCAGCCCCAACCAGTGGGCGGTGCAGGAGAAGATCGCCTCGCTGGAGGGCGCCGAGAGCGCGCTCGTGTGCTCCTCCGGCATGGCCGCGATCACCACGACCCTGCTCGCGCTCACCAACCGCGGCGGGCACATCGTCAGTTCGCGGGACGTGTACGGCGGCACCTTCAACCTGCTGCGCGAGGACATGCACCAGCTCGGCCGCAGTGTCACGTTCACCGACCCCACCGACCTCGACGCGATCCGGGCGGCCGTGCGCGACGAGACGCAGGTGCTGTTCTTCGAGACGCTGACCAATCCCCTGCTCAAGGCGCTTCCGCTGCGGGAGCTCGGCGAACTGGCCCGGGAACACGGCCTGTTGCTGGTCGTGGACAACACCTTCCTCTCCCCGGTCTGCCTGCGGCCCCTCGACCACGGGGCGCATCTCGTCATCCACAGCGCCACCAAGTACCTGAACGGGCACAGCGACGTCACCGCGGGCGTCGTCTCCGGGCCACGCAAGTACGTGGACCGGGTGTGGTCCCAACTCCTCAAGTTCGGGGGATCGCTGGACGCGCTGATGTGCTTCCTGCTGGAGCGGGGGCTGAAGACGCTCGCCCTGAGGATGCGGCAGCACAGCGTCAACGCCGACGCGCTGGCCGGCTTCCTCGCCGGGCACCCGGCGGTGCGCGCCGTGCATCGTCCCGGCCGCCCGGACTACCCGTACCCGTGGCTGCGCGAGCTGTGCGCCGAAGGCTGGGGAGGCATGGTCTCCTTCGAGCTGGAGGGCGGTGACGAGGCCGCGCTGAAGCTGCTGGACCGGCTGCGGCTGCCCGTCGTCGCCACCAGTCTGGGCGGGGTCGAGTCACTGGTGAGCCTGCCGTTCAACACCTCGCACAGCTTCCTGACGGCCCGGCAGCGCCTCGACGTCGGCATCGAGCCCGGTCTGGTCCGCTTCTCGGCCGGTATCGAGGACACCGCGGATCTGCTGGCCGATCTCGACCAGGCACTGGGGGGACTGTGACATGCGCAACGGACTGAACATCACCGGTGTCTCGGAGACCGTGCACGAGCTGCGGGACCACCCCGAGGAGGCGATCGCGGACTTCGCCGTCGCCGCGCCGGTCGAGGCCGCGCACCCCGACGGCGGCATCCGCACCGAGGCCCTCACGCTCCGCTCGGGCACGATCCGGGTGGCCCGCGACTTCCGGATCGACCAGGGCGAGTTGGGCGCCGTGCCGTCGTACGGCGCGGACCGCGCCCCGACCCCGTACGAGTCCGCGCTGGCCGCGCTCGGCTCCTGTGTGCTGATCACGAAGGTCAACGGCTACACCGCCCGGGGTGTGACCCTCGGCTCGCTGCGGATGACCGTGACGGCGGGGCTCGCGCTGGACGCGGCGGGGCGGCCCGCGGCCGGCGCCGCGCTCCGCGACCTGGCCTGGCACTGCGAGCTCGACTGCGACGCCCCGCCGGACACCGTCGAGTCGATCAGCCGGCTCGTCACCGCGTTCAGCCCCAACCACCGGGTGTTCCTCGACGAGTCGGCGATCGAGCTCGTCGCCACGGTCCACCGTCCCGACGGCGGGAGCACCGAGGTGACCGTCCCCTGGGAGCCGCGGGACGCCCCGGCCGCCTCGACGGCCCCGGTACGCGCCGAGGTCGTGTGGGAGAACGGCTCCGAGGCGACGTACCGCACGGAGCTCACGCTGGACGGTGTGCGGCACCGGTCGGGTCCCCTCGTCGTCGACCAGGCCAAGCAGATGCTCGGCATCGACAAGGGGCCCAACTCCCAGGAGATCCTGCTGTCCGCGCTGTGCGGTGAACTCACCACGCTGGTGCGGGAGGAGACGCGCGGCCTCGGGCTGTCCGACGTGCGACTGCGGGCGGGGGGCCGGCTGGACACCCGGGGCATGCTGAACGTCGACCGGGACATCTCCAGCAGCTTCCACGACCTGCGGGTGCGGTTGAGCGCGCGGGGCGACACACCGGCCGACGAGCTGCGGGCGGCGCTCGGCCGGGCGATGTCCCGCGCGACGGTCCCGGCCACGCTGCGCCGTTCCGGTCCGGTCGACGTCCGTCTCACCCGTCCGGACGGGGCCGGGTTCTCCCATCGCAGTACGACCGCGCGGGCGGAGGCGATCCGCGACGAGGTCACCCGCCGGCAGCGCGCGGCCGCGTGAGCGCTCCGCCGCCGAGCTGCCGCCCCTACCGCCGGTTGCGGCCCCTTCGGGTCCCTACCGTCAAGTCCCGTAGGTAGTAGGCGACTTGGGAAGGAACACGTATGAACAACGGTCTTCGTACAGCGGCCGCGGCCGCGGCGCTGGTCACCGGGCTCGTCACGGCGGGCACCGTGCCCGCGGCGGCGTCCGCCCGGCCCGAGCGGATCACCTCGCAGGAGCAGCTCGCGGCGGGCATCGCCAAGGCTGTCGCGGCCGAGCAGGCGAACGGCGCCGTCACCGACGGCGTCGTGGGCGGCATCGTCGAGAGCATCGGCAAGTCGGGCGCCTACAAGGCCTCCTGCTAGGGATGCGGAGGTGAGCACCGTGGAGCGTCCCCTCAACTGGTGTCCCAGTGGCGACGCGAGTCGCCCCGAGTCCGTGGTCCTCGGCGTCCGCTCCGGGGAACGCGGCGAGGTCGTCTATCTCGCCGATCCGGTGCCGGCCGCCGAGGTGCTCGGCGCCGTCCCGGAGGGCATCGCGCCCAACCGGGTGCTGCGGTTCGCCTCGCACTGCGTGTCGGACTGCGCGAACCGGGTGGGCGAGTCGTGCGGTCTGATCGAGCGCATACGGGCCGTACCGGCGAAGGCCGCGACCGGTCCCGTGCCGCGGTGCCACCTCCGCCCGCACTGCAAGTGGTGGAACCAGGTCGGTGCGGAGGGCTGCCAACGCTGCCCCGCCGTCGTCACCCTCAACCCGCACGACGACGAGCTGAACGTGCTCGTCGCCAACCCCGACACCACCCTGGACGAGTTGGAGAGCTGGATAGCCGCGGACCGATGAGCCGCCCGGCGTACAGGGAGAACGATCAGGGCCCCGGGCCGGGGAACCGGTACCGGGGCCCGGCCCGTTTCATGAACCCAGAACACCCATAACACCCAGAACACCCAGAACACCGAGAGCACCGAGAACGGAGAGGGAGTTCCATGGCCGACTGGATACGGCGTTTTCACCCCGCACCCGATGCCCCCGCACGCCTGCTGTGCTTCCCGCACGCGGGTGGCGCGGCCGCCGCCCACCACGCCCTGTCGGCCGCGGTCACGGGTCCGGTGGAGCCCCTGGTGGTGCAGTACCCGGGGCGGCACGACCGTTTCACGGAGCCGTTCGCCGAGCGCGTGGACGAGGTCGTGGACGCCGTACTGGACGCACTGCCCGAGGATCCGGCCGACCGCCCCCTGGCACTGTTCGGGCACAGCATGGGCGCGGTCGTGGCGTTCGAGACGGCCAGGGCGCTCCAGGAGCGCGGCCTGACGCCCGCGGCGCTGTTCGTGTCGGGGCGCGGCGGGCCCTCGCTGCCGGTCGCCGCCCGGTGGCCGAAGCCGCCCTCGGACGCCGAACTGCTCGCGGAGATGCGGCTGCTGGCCGGGACCGACGACACACTGCTGGCCGACCCGGTGCTGCTGGAACTCGTACTGCCCGCCCTGCGCGCGGACTACGCGATGCTGTTCGCCCACACCCACCGCCCCGGTCCCCGGCTGCGCTGCCCGGTGGTGGCACTGACGGGGGACGCCGACCCGAGGGTGCCGGTCGCGGAGGTGGCGGCCTGGGAGAGGGAGACCGAGCGGGCGTTCACGACCTGTGTGCTGCCGGGCGGGCACTTCTACCTGGACGACCATCTGCCGTATGTGGCCCAGGTGCTGACGCAGGCCGCCGTACGCGTGTGAGGCGGGGCAGAGGTGGACGAAGGGGCCGGCGGAAACCGCCGGCCCCTTCTCTCACGCGCCCTCGAACTCGCTGAGCAGCGCGTCCAGCGAGTCGTCCGGCGCCTGGGCCTCGACGATCCGCCGGGCCAGTTCGTCGAGCGTCAGCTCCTCCAGGAACAGGGTGAGCGGGACGTCGACGCCGAAGTCGTCGCGCAGGCAGCCCACCAGGTGCACGGCGGCCAGGGAGTCCCCGCCGGCGGCGAAGTACGTCATCCCCAGGTCGTCGGCGGACTCCAGGCCGAGCGTCTCGACGAGCAGGGCGCGCACGGCCGGGTCGAGACCTGCGTCCGGCGCGCTCCCCGGCTCCGGCTCCGGGTCCGCGCGGACCGTCTCCAGGCCGAACGCCCCGTAGCTCTCACCCGCGAACGGATACGTCGGCAGCGAGACCCGGCGGCCCCGGTCCGGCCACGGCAGCCGCTCGTCGCGCAGCCATGCCTCGCCGATCGCCCGCAGGTCGTCGGCGCCCGCCGGGGCGGACCCCGCGCGGCCCTCGGCGAGTTCGGCCAGCCGGTCCGACGCCTCCGCACGGTCGGCGGCCAGGACGTAGGCGCGCTCGGCGAACGGGGTACGGCCGAAGCGGAGGGTGTGCGCGGTGTCCGCGAGGCTGGGGGCGCCGGGGGAGCGCAGGGCGGCGGCGAGCCGGCCCGCGAGGGCCCTGAGGGCGTCCCCGGTACGGGCGGAGAGCAGCAGGACCTCGGGGCCCGAGGTGCGGGGCGGCCCGGGGTGCGGCGGGGCCTGCTCCAGCGCCACGTGGACGTTGGTGCCGCCGATGCCGACGGAGCTGATGCCGGCCCGGCGCGGCCCGGACTCCGGCTCGGGCCAGGGCCCGGCCCGGTCGACGACGTGGAACGGCGACTCGTCCAGGGCGAGTTCGGGGTGCGGGCGGCCGGCTCCGGCGGTCGGGGCGAGGGTGGCGTGCTCCAGCATCAGGACGGTCTTGATGAACCCGGCCACGCCCGCCGCCGCGTCCAGGTGGCCGATGTTCGCCTTCACCGAGCCGAGGCCGACGGAGCGGGTGCCGAGGGCGCTCTTGAAGGCGGCGCTCGCGGCGCTCGCCTCGATCCGGTCGCCGAGTTCGGTGGCCGTGCCGTGCGCCTCCAGGTACTGGGCGTCGGCCGGGTCGAGGCCCGCCGCCGTCCAGGCCTCGACGATGGCGGCGGTCTGCTGGTCGACGCCGGGGGCGGTGAAGCCGACCCGGGCTGCACCGTCGTTGGTGACGGCGCTGCCGCGGATGACCGCCCGCACCGGGTCGCCGTCGGCGAGCGCGTCCGCGAGGCGGCGCAGTACGACGACGCCGACGCCGTTGCCGGGCACGGTGCCGCCGGACCGCTCGTCGAAGGGGCGGCAGCGGCCGTCGGGAGAGAAGATCCCTCCCTGGTAGTGGACGTAGCCACGCCTGCGTACGGTGTCGACGGCGACGCCTCCGGCGAGCGCGGTGTCGCAGTCCCCGAGCAGCAGCGCCTGGACGGCGAGGTGGATCGCGGTCAGCGAGGTGGAGCAGGCCGTCTGGACGGTGAGGCTCGGGCCGTCGAGGCCGAGGCGGTAGGAGATCCAGGGGGCGAGGAACTCGCGGTCGGTGAGGATGCGGACCTGGAGCGCGCCGAGCTGCGCGGCGAGCTTCGGGTCGGTCTGGGCGGCCAGCATGTGCTCGGTGACGCCGCCGCCGACGTAGACGCCGGTCCGCCGCGGCGCGTCGAGCGGGTCGTGGCCGGCGTCCTCCAGGGCGGACCAGGCGGTCTCCAGGAGCAGCCGGTGCTGCGGGTCCAGCGCCGCGGCCTCGGTGCGGTGGAAGCCGAACAGGGCGGCGTCGAAGCGGTCGGCGTCGGCGAGTACGCCCTTGGCGGGCACGTAGTCGCGGCCGCGGATCTCGTCCGGGTCGGCGCCGTCGGCGAGGAGTTCCTCCTCGGTGAGGTCGGTGATCGAGCAGGTCCCGGCGACGAGATTGCTCCAGTACGTGCCGAGGTCGGGGGCGCCGGGGAAGCGGCCGCTCATGCCGATGACGGCGATGGCCGAATCGAGGTTCTCGGGCGTTGCTGCGGTGGTGTCGGTCATCGGAGTGTCCCCTTCCGGGAGCGGAGTCGTCGGACGGCGGCGGTGCGCCGGTGGTGCCGTTCGCCGCCACGGGCGGCGGAGTCGGGAAGGTCCGCCCCGTGGGCCCGGTCGAGGCGGGCGGCGAGGGACGCGACCGTGGGGTGCCGGAACAGGTCGACGAGGGTCAGCCCGCCGTCCACGCCGGCGTCGCGCAGGGCGGCCAGCACCCGGAGCAGGCGGACCGAATTGCCGCCCATTTCGAAGAAGTTGTCGTGGACGCCGACCCGGTCCATGGTCAGCACGCGTGCCCACACGTCCGCGACCAGGCGTTCCATGGGGGTGTCGGCGGCCGTCCAGGACGCGTCCGGGGCGCGCAGGGTCAGGGCGGGCTCGGGCAGCCGGGAGCGGTCGATCTTGCCGTTGCTGCTGAGCGGCAACTCGTCGAGGCGGACGAACAGCTCGGGCACCATGAAGGCGGGCAGCCGTTCGGCGAGATGGGCGCGGAGCGCTTCGTCCGCGGGCGGCTCGCAGCCGTCGCGGCCCACCACATAGGCGACGAGCCGCTGTTCGCCCCCGGTCCCGCGCACGGTGGCCGCGGCGATCCGGACGTCCGGGTGGGCGGCCAGCAGCGACTCGACCTCGCCGAGTTCGAGGCGTACGCCCCGCAGCTTGACCTGGAGGTCGCTTCGCCCGAGGTAGGTCAGCACGCCGTGGGCGTCGACGCGGCCGAGGTCGCCGCTGCGGTACATCCGGGTGCCGGAGTCGCCGTAGGGGTCGGCGACGAACCGTTCGGCGGTCAGTCCGGGCTGGCCGATGTAGCCGCGGGCGAGTCCGGCACCGGCGATGTAGATCTCGCCGGTGACGCCGACGGGGACGGGGCGCAGCCGGTCGTCCAGGACGTAGTAGCGGGCGCCGGCGACGGACCGGCCGAGCACGACGGGGCCGCCCGGGACGAGGTCGCCGGTGTGGGAGTAGACGGTGACCTCGCTGGGGCCGTAGGCGTTCACGATCCGCCGCCCCGGCGCGTGCAGCCGCTCGACGAGTTCGGCGGGGCAGGACTCGCCGCCGACGGCGAGGGTGCGCAGGTCGGGCAGTTCTCCGGTGACGTCGGGCAGCAGCATGGCCGCGGACGGCGGCAGGAACACATAGGTGATCCGGGAGTCGCGCAGCCGGTGCAGCAGGGCCTCGCCGAGCCGCTCGTCCTCGTGCGGGACGTGCAGCTCGGCGCCCGCGACCCAGGGGAAGAACAGGTCGGAGACGGCGACGTCGAAGCCGAAGGCCACGAACTGAAGCACCCGGTCCTCGGCCGTCACCGGGAAGGAGTGGCGCGCGGCCATCGCCAGGTTGACCAGGGCCCGGTGTTCGACGGCCACACCCTTGGGACGACCGGTCGAGCCGGAGGTGAACAGGACGTAGGCGAGGTCGCGGGCGCCGGGCGCCGGTCCCGAGGCCACGGGCGGCTCCTCCGCGGGGTCGGGGCGGTCCACGCGCAGGCAGGGCACGCCGAGTTCCGCGGCCCGGTCGGCGGTGGCCCCGGCGGTCAGCAGCAGGCCGGCGCCGGAGCACTCGACCATGTAGCGCAGGCGGTCGTCGGGGTGGGCCCGGTCCAGGGGGACGTAGGCGCCGCCCGCCCGCAGCACCGCGAGGGCGGCGAGGCCCTGGTCAGCCGAGCGGGGCAGCAGCAGGCCGACGCGGAATCCGGGACGTACGCCCCTGGCGCGGAGCCGGGCGGCCAACGCGTCCGCGCGCTCGATGAGTTGGCGGTAGCTGAGGTGCTCCTCGCCGTACACCAGGGCGGTGGCGTCCGGGCGGGCCGCGGCGACGTCCGCGATCAGGTCGGGGACCAGGCGGTCGGCGGGGGCGGCGTCGGCGAGGCGGTCGGCCTGCGCGAGGATCAGGCGCCGCTCGTCCTCGGCGACGGGGTCGAGGGACGAGAGGGGCGCGTTCGGGGCGGCGAGAAGGCCGTCGAGGAGGACGGTGAAGTTGCGGGTCCAGCGGTGGACGGTCGCCGCTTCGAACAGGTCGGCGCGGTAGATGAACTGGGCCGCCAGGTCCTCGCCCCAGCGTTCGACATGCAGATGGAAGTCGAACTTCGCTGTGTCCAGGGCGAGTTCGAGACGGCGGGTGTCGGTGCCCGCGAGGTCCAGGGTGAGGGCGGTGTCGTCGTCGTAGGCGAACACGACCTGCACCACCGGGTCGTGGGCGCTCTCGCGGACCGGTGCGAGTGCGTCGACCACCGCGTCGAACGGGGCTTCCTGATGCGGGGCGCCGGCCCGCAGGGCGGTACGGATGCGGGCGGTGAGCTCGTGGAGGGAGGGGTCGCCGCTGAGATCGACGCGCAGGGCGAGGGTGTTGGCCAGCATGCCGACGGTCTGCTGGAGGTCGGGATGCTCGCGGCCGGACACCGGGTAGCCGATGACGAGGTCCTCGCGGCCGGTGAGGCGGCCGAGGAAGGCGGCGTAGGCGGCGAACAGCGTCATGAAGGGGGTCGCCCCCGCGGCGGCGGACGCCTCGGCGAGGCGTCCGCGGGTGGCGGCGGGCAGCAGGAAGGGGGCGGTGCCGCCGGACGCCGTGCGCACGGCGGGCCGCGGCCGGTCGGCCGGCAGTTCCAGGGTGGCGGGCGCGCCGCGCAGCGCGTCCACCCAGTGCCGTACGGCCGGTGCGCAGTCCCCGGCCGCCTGCCGTTCACGCTGCCACACCGCGAAGTCCGGGAACTGCAGGGCCGGTTCGGGTGGGCTGTGGGGCCGGCCGGCCGCCTCGTCGCGGTAGGCGGCGCCCAGCCCGTCGAGCATGACGCCCAGCGACCAGCCGTCGCAGACCAGGTGATGGGCGACGAGCAGGACGCGATGGGTGCCGTCGTCGACCGCGTACACGGTGCAGCGCAGCAGCGGTCCGGTGGCCGGGTCGAAGGGGCGGGCGGCCGCCGCCCGCATGAGGGCGTCCACGCGGTCGACGGGCACGCCCTCCTCGGTGGTGAGCGCGGCCCGGCCGGCGGCCCGTACGAGCTGGGTCTGGGTGCCGTCGGGGGCCGTGCGGAAGACGGTCCGCAGGGACTCGTGCCCGGCGACCAGCGCGTCCAGGGCGCGGCCGAACGCGGCGAGGTCGAAGGGGCCGCTCACGGCGAAGGCGGCGGGCACGTTGTACTGCGCGGTGCCGGGATTCAACTGGTCGAGGACCAGCAGCCGGCTCTGGGCGTCGGAGACGGGGAACTCGTACTCGTCGAAGGAGCCCTGGTCGGAGGCCGGCTGAACGTCGGCGAGCGTGTCGAGGGTACCTAGGGCGTCGAGGGTGTCGAGGGTGTCGATCGTCATGGGTCAGTCCTTCCGGAGGATGGATTCGAGGACCGCGGCGACGCGTGCCGCCGGGTCGGGTCCGAGGACGCCGCTGTGGGCGCAGGCCAGTTCCCGCACGTCGAGGCCCGCGGTGAACGGCCGCCAGGCCGCGGCCTTCTCGGCCGTCGTGGCGTGGGCGTCCCGGGTGGCGGAGAAGAGGATCGTGCGGCCGTCGTACGAGGACGGACGCCAGGCGCGGGAGAGGTGGATGTGATGGGCTCCGGCGTCGGTCAGGGTGTGCAGGACCCGGTCGTCGAAGGCGGCCAGGGGGCTCTCTCCGGTGCGGACCACCGCGAACGCCTTGGCCCGGTCGAGGGCGCCGGGCGGCGGGGGCCGGTCCGGGGCGTGGCTGTCGAGCAGGATCCGCAGCGTCTCCCGCTCGACCACGTCCGCGGGCAGCCGGGGTGTGCCGGGCGGCTGCGGCATCGCGTCCAGCACGGCCAGCAGCCGCACCTCCTGTCCGGCCCGGCGCAGGCGTACGGCCATCTCGTGGGCGACGGGACCGCCGAACGACCGGCCGACCAGCGCGTACGGGCCGCTGGGCACCAGCGCACGGATCCGCTCGACATACGCCTCGGCCAACGCCCCTACGGTGTAAGGCAGTTGCTCCACCCCTTCGGTGAACGCCGGGCTCTGCAGGGCGTGTACCGGCCGCTCGGGGTGGAGGTGCGGGAGCAGGGCGGCGAAGGACCAGCCGAGGCCCAGGCCGGGATGGACGCAGAAAAGGGGGATGCGGCCCCCGCCGGAGCGCAGGGTGAGAAGCGGTGCCAGATCGGCGTCGGGGGCGAGGCCGGCGTCGGGAGGGAGGCCGGTATCGAGCCCGGTGGCCGGGCCGAGGCCTGCGATCGGGGCGGGGCCCGCGGCCTGGGCAGGGCTCATGGCCGGGGTGGAGCCTGCGGCATGGACCAGGCCCGCGGACGGGGCCGGGTCTGCCGCGTGGACAAGGCTCGCGGTCGGGCCGGGGCCCGCGACCGGGGTGAGGCCCGCGACGGGGGCGGTGCCGGTGGCCTGGAGCGCAGCCGGGGTGCGAACGGCGGCGAGGCGGGTCGCCAGGGTGGCCGGGGTCGGTGCCGTGAACAGGGCCGCGAGCGGGACCGGCCTGCCGAGCGCGGCCTGCGCCTTCGACACCAGGCGCAGGGCGGTCAGCGAGTGGCCGCCCGCCGCGAAGAAGTCGCTGTCCGGGTGGATGCCGGACACGCCGAGGACCTCCGCGAACAGCGCGCACAGTTGCCGTTCCCGCTCGTCGCGCGGGGCTCTGCCCGGCACGGCCGCGGGGGGTGTGCCCGAGGGTTCGGGCAGCGCGGCCCGGTCCGTCTTGCCGTGCCGGGTGAGCGGTACGTGGTCGATGCGGGCCCAGACGGACGGGACCAGGTGGGCGGGCAGCCTGCGGGCGGCGAACTCCCTTGCCCGGGCCAGGGTTTCGGCCCAGCCCTCGTGCAGCGGCTCGTCGTGCGGCCCGTTGCGCGGCCCGTCGTGCGGCTCGTCGGGTACGAGCCAGGCCGCCAACCTCTTGCCGCCCGCCGCGTCGGGGCGGGCGGCGACCACCGCCCGCCGGATACCGGGGCAGGCCGCGAGCGCGGACTCCACCTCGGCCGGTTCGACACGGAAACCGCGGACCTTGATCTGGTCGTCGTCACGGCCGGCGAAGTCCAGCACGCCGTCCACCGTCCAGCGGGCCAGGTCGCCGGTGCGGTACATGCGGCTGCCCGGTGGACCGTACGGATCGGCGACGAACCGTTCGGCGCTCTGTCCGGGCCGCCCGAGATAGCCGTGCGCGAGTCCGGTCCCGGCCAGGTACAACTCGCCGGTGCCGCCCACGGGTACGGGACGCAGCGAGCCGTCCAGGACGTACGCGCGGGTGTTGTCCAGCGGGCGCCCGACGGGGACGGCCCCCGGGCCGCCGTCGGCGGTGTGGGCGGTGGCGAAGACGGTCGCCTCCGTGGGCCCGTACCCGTTGACGACGGCCGTGCCCGGGCAGTGCGCCCGGATCCGGGCCACCGTGCCGGGTGCGAGCACGTCGCCGCCCGCCCAGATCTCGGTGAGCCCGGTGACCGCCTCCGGTGCGATCTCGGCGACGGTGCGCAGCAGTTCGGGTGTGAGGAGCAGCGCGGTGATCCGCCGCCCGGGGATCACACGCCGCAGGAGGTCGGGGGTGACGGGGCCCGGCTCGGCGAGGACGACGGTCCCGCCGTTCAGGAGCGGGATCCACACCTCGTACGTCGCCGAGTCGAAGGTGTACGGGGCGTGCAGGAGCACGCGCCGGTGTCCGCCGCCCTGGAAACGGGCGTCGGCGGCGAGCTCGGCGATACCGCGGTGCGGGACGACGACACCCTTGGGTTCGCCGGTGGAGCCCGAGGTGTAGAGGATGCAGGCCGCCGCGTCGGGGTGCCCGGCGCGCACGGAGGGAACGGAGGCAGGCGGCCCGGTCTCCTGCTCGGCATCCGTCACGTCCAACGTCCGTATCGCGTCCGGTAGTTGTACGGCCGTGGAGCCCGAGGTGAGCACCAGCCGGACCCCGGCCCGCCCGGTCAGCCGGGCCAGGCGTTCCGGTGGCTGGGCCGGGTCCAGCGGGAGCCAGCAGGCGCCCGCCTTGAGTACGGCGAGCTGGGCCACGACGACGGCCGGCGAGCGGGGCAGCAGGAGCGCGACCGCGTCGCCCGGTGCCGTGCCCGCCCGGACCAGCCGGGCGGCGAGCGCGTCCGAGGCCGCGTCCAGGCCGGCGTAGTCGAGGACCGTACCGTCGGCCGACTCGACGGCCGGGGCCCGCGGGGTGCGCGCGGCCTGCGCGGCGAACCGGCCGGTGACGGTGGCCGGATCGGCCAGCGGGCGCCGCGGCCCGGTGGCGAGCGCGAGGAGCCGTCGGTGCTCATCGGGCGGGAGCACGTCGATCAGGTCGGCCGGCCGGCCGGGATCGCCCGCCAGTTGTTCCAGGGCCCGGGCCGTCCGGTCCGCCAGGGCGGCCGCGGACAGCCCGTGCCGGCAGCCGACCGACAGCCACAGCCGCTCGCCCGCGACGACGGCCAGCGTCACGGGATAGTGGGTCGCGTCCGTGACCTGGAGCAGGCTCAGCTCGTCCGGGCCCGCCTCGTCCTCGGCGCGCTGCGGGAAGTTCTCGAACGCGAGCACCGAGTCGAACAACCTCCCCACGCCCACGGCGCGTTGCACCTCGGCGAGGCGCGCGTGGTGGTGGTCGACCAGGGGGGCCTGCTCGTCCTGGAGACGGGTCAGCAGGTCCGCCGTGCTCTCACCGTTGCGCAACTGGACCCGCACCGGCAGTGTGTTGACGAACAGGCCGACCATGCTCTCGACACCGGGCAGGTCGTGCGGGCGGCCGGAGACGACAGCGCCGAAGACCACGTCCCGGGAGCCGGTGGTGCGGGCCAGGACCAGTGTCCAGGCCGCCTGGACAAGGGTGTTGAGGGTGACACCGGCCGTGGCCGCCTGCCGCACGAGGGAGGCGGTGACCGAGGCGGAGAGCCGGACCCGGGCCCGGTCGCACGCGGTGTCGTCGGAGGACGGGGACGCGAGCGGCGTCGGAGGCTCAAACCCTTCCAGGGCCTGCGCCCAGGCCGTCTCCGCCTTGTCCCCCTCGGTGGAGGCGCGGCGAGCCAGCCACGCCAGGTAGTCGCGGTAGGGCGCCGCGGGCGGCAGGGGCCGGCCCGCGACGAGGGCGGCCAGGTCCGCTTCCAGGACCGGCATGGACCAGCCGTCGAGCAGGATGTGATGGAAGGACAGCAGCAGTTCGGCGCCCGTGTCGTGGCGGGCGAGCGTGGCGCGCACCAGCGGCGGCCGGGCCGGGTCGAACCGCCGGGCCGCGTCCGCGCGCACGAGCTGCCGCATCCGGGCGGCCGTCCGGTCCGGGTCGAGCCCCGTCAGGTCGGCCTCCCGCCATGGCACCCTGACCGCGCTCGGGATGATCTGCACGGGCCGGTCGAGCTGTTCGTGGCGGAAGCAGGCGCGCAGGTTGGGGTGGCGCCGCAGGAGTTCCGTCACCGCGGCCCGCACCCGGCCCGGCTCGGTGCCGGGGCCCACGCGGAACCGGGCCTGGACCAGGTAGGGATCGGGGCCCGTCGTGTCCCGGAGGGTCTGGAAGAGGAGTCCTTCCTGGGCCGGGGACAGCGGAAGGACGTCGTCGACTCGCCCGCTCACCGGTCGTTCACCTCACTCTCGAAGTCCTCGAAGTTCTCGAAGTCCACGGATCCGTCCGGGTCGTCGACGGCTTCGAAGTCGTCGAATCCGTCGAAGCCGTCCGAGCCCTCCGTCTCGTCCGCGTCCTCGAACCCCAAGTCGTCCTCGAACTCGGTGAGCTGATCGAGGGTCAGTTCGACCAGCGGGAAGTCGGACGGGGTGTACGTGGCGGCCGGGCCGTCCGCCGTGTCCGCGACGAGCGCGGTGAGTTCCCCGGTCCACAGCCGGGCCAGCTCCCGCACCTCGTCCTCGGTGAACACGCCTTCCGCGTACGAGAACGTGGCCTCCAGACGCGGTTCGCCCTCCGTGCCCCGGGCCAGGGTGTCGATCTCCAGGGCGTGTGCCACCGGTACCGCGTCGGGCCCGGGGTCGAGCAGTCGGCCGCCGGCCGCGTCGTCCCCGGCGATCCGGCCCAGGTGGGCGAAGCGGACGTCGGGTCCGGGCAGCGCGGCCAGTTCGGGGCCGGCCTCGGGGTGGAGATGGCGCAGCAGGCCCCAGCCGAGTCCGGCGGAGGGCACCGCACGCAGTTGTTCCTTCACCTGCTTGAGCGCCGCGGCCCCGGTGTCCGCGCCGGGGTCGAGCCGGACCGGGTACTGGGTGATGAACCAGCCGACGGTCCGGGAGACGTCCACCGGCGCCGACAGCGCCTCGCGGCCGTGCCCCTCCAGGTGGAGGAGGAGGGCCGTTCCGCTGCCGCGGTGCCGTACGGCCGCCCGGACCAGGGCGGTGAGCAGCACGGCGTCCGCCCCGCAGTGGAAGGCTCCGGGCAGGGTGACGAGCACGTCCTGGGTGAGCCCGGCGTCCAGCTCGACGGTGACGGTGCCGCGGCGTGCGCCGACCCCGCGGCCGGCGGCCAGCCGCGCCTCTTCGGCACCGGCCAACTGCCCCTTCCACCAGTCCAGTTCGCCGGTCGCCCGGTCCGCCTCGGCGGGCAGCAGTCGGGCCCACCGTACGAACGAGGCACCGGACCCGGATCCCGCCTCGGCAGTCCCCTCCAGCGCCCGGGCCAGCTCGGGTCCCAGCACGCGCCAGGACACCCCGTCGACGGCCAGGTGATGCACGATCAGGAGCAGCAGGCCGGCCCGCCCGGGGCCGGCGTCGAGCCAGACGGCCCGCAGCATCTCGCCCCGCTCCGGATCGAGTTCGGTGGTCCGGGCGAGCTCCGCGGCGAGCGCCTCCGGTGCGGTGTGCGCCGGGACGGCGACCCGCTCCGCGCGGACGGCGGCGGACCCCACCTCCAGTTCCCAGTCGGCGTGCTCGTCGTGCCGCAGCAGGCGCACGCGCAGGGCGGCATGCCGCTCGGCCAGGCCCGCCACGGCCGCGCGGACGCGGCCGAGGTCGGTGCCGTCCGGTACGGGGAACACCATGGACTGGGTGAACGTGCCGAGCGGGGCGGCCTGTTCGCGCCACCAGTGCATGATCGGGGTGAGCGGGAAGCGGCCCTCGGGGATGTCGGGCCCGGTGTCCGGTCCGACGGCGGCCGGGCGGGCCAGGGCGGCCAGCCGCGCGGGCGTACGGGCGGTGAACACGTCTCTCGGGGCGAGGAGCAGACCGGCCGCGGCGGCCCGTGCGGCGAGCTGGATGGCCATGATGCTGTCGCCGCCCAGCCGGAAGAAGTCGCCGTCGGCGTCGACGGAGTCGAGACCGGCGCCGAGTACCTCGGTGTACAGCGTGCGCAAGGTCTGTTCGGCGGCGGAGGCGGCGGAGGCGGAGTCTCGGCGGACGGCGGGGCTCGCGGCCCGCGGTGCGGGCGCGGGCAGCGCGGCCCGGTCGATCTTGCCGCCCGATGTCAGGGGGAACGCGCCGAGGACGACCACGTCGGCCGGGACCAGGGCGGCGGGCAGCCGTTCGGCGGCGTGGGCGAGCAGGTCGTCCGGTTCCGGGGCGTGACCGGCGACCGGGACGACGTATCCGACGAGTTGGGGCCGGCCCGCCCGTCCTTCCCGGACCAGGACCACGGACCGGCCGACGGAGGGGTGTTCGGCGAGGGCGGCCGCGATCTCCGCGGGCTCCACACGCAGGCCGCGCAGCTTGATCTGGTCGTCGGTGCGGCCCAGGTAGTGGGTGGTCCCGTCGTCGTCGCGCCAGGCCAGGTCGCCGGAGCGGTACATGCGGGTGCCGGGGGGACCGTAGGGGTCTGCCACGAACCGCTCGGCTGTCAGGGCGGCGCGGCGCAGATAGCCGTGGGCCAGCGGGCCCGCGAGGTAGAGCTCGCCGCGGGTACCCGGGGGTACCGGGCGCAGGCACTCGTCGAGCAGGCGTACCTGCGCGCCGGCGACCGGGGTGCCTAGGGGCGGGGCGGCCGCGCCGGGCGTCAGCGGGTCGCAGAGCGTGACCGCGACCGTCGCCTCGGTCGGTCCGTACACGTTGTGGAAGCCGCGTCCGTCCACCGCCCAGCGGGTCACCAGCTCCGGCGGGCACGCCTCCGCCCCCACCGCGAGCACCCGCAGGTCCGGGTAGACCCCGGTGGGCACGGTGGCCAGCACCGCGGGTGTCGTCATGACGGCCGACACCCGCCGTGCGGTCAGCACCCGCCCGAGGTCCTCGCCGACCAGCATTCCCTCCGGCGGCAGCACCAGCGTGCCGCCCGAGCCGAACGCCATGCACAGATCGGCCACCGAGATGTCGAAGGTCGGCGTGCCGAGCTGGAGCACCCGGTCCCCGGCGCCCAGGGCGAGGCGGTCGGACAGGGTCGCGGCGAGCGCGGCCAGACCGGAGTGCGGGACGACGACACCCTTGGGGGCGCCGGTGGAGCCGGAGGTGTGGATGACGTAGGCGGGGGCGGACGGGTCCGGGTAGGGGCCGCTGAAGGGCTCGCCCTCGTACGCCTCCGGGCCCAGGACCAGCGTCGGCGCCTCGGCGCACACGAACGCCGGGTCGTCCGTGACGACCAGGACCGGCCGCGCGTCGGCCAGCGTGCGGCGCAGCCGTTCGGCGGGGTGCTCGGGGTCGAGCGGCAGATACGCGGCGCCGGTCCGCTGGACGGCCAGCGCGGTCACCGGCCAGTCGGTGCCGCGGCCGCGCAGGAGGGCCACGACCCGCCCGGGTCCGGCGCCGTGCCGGGCGAGCAGTCCGGCCAACCGGTCGACGCGGTCCACGAGTTGGGAGTACGACAGGGTCAGCGCACCCGTGTCGAGGGCGGCGGCGCCGGGCGTGCGGGCGGCCTGGCGGGCCACCAGCAGCGGCAGCGAGAGCGGCTTCCCCGCGGCGGGGCCGGCCGAGGCGTCGAGCAGCCGGTCGCGCAGGGGCGTCGGCACGATGTCGAGGTCGGCCACGCGCAGCGCCGGGTCGGCCGTGACCTGCTTCAGGAGCTCGACGTAGCACTCCGCCCAGCGGTGCACCGCCTCGGGCGAGAACGTGTCGGTGCGGATCTCGAAGCTGCCGATCATCGCGTCGCCGTTGTCCTTCACCACGCCGACGAGGTCGTGCTCGCCGCCGGTGTGGATGCGCTCCGGCTCGGCGAACTCCCGTACCGCGGACACGCTCGGCTGCTGCGTCAGGTGCATGAACACCCACTGGAAGAGCGGGGAGCGGCCGAGGCTGCGCTCGGGTGCGGTGGCCGCGACGATCCGTCCGACCGGCAGGTCCGCGTTGGCGACGAGGTCGGGGAAGTCGGCGGCGAACACGGCGAGCAGGTCGGCGAAGGCGTCCTCGGGGCGCACCCGCCAGCGGGTGGGCACGGCGTTCATGACGTACCCGATGACCTGTTCCAGGCCCTTGGCGGAGCGGTTGGCGACGGGCGTGCCGAGCACCATGTCCTCGGCTCCGGTGACCCGGTGCGCGAGCACCGCGAACGCGGCCATCAGCACGCCGTACACGGTGGTGCCGGAGCGGCGGGCCAGCGCGCGGACCGAGGCCGCGGTGGGCGCGTCGAGGTCGAAGCCGATGTGGACGATCTCGTCGGGGTCGCGGTCCGGGTCGTCGGCGGTGGACCCGTGGCCGGGGGCGGCCAGCGGGCCGGGGAGGTCGGCGAGGTAGCGGCGCCAGAACGCCAGGCGTTCGGCGAAGACACCCGCCTCCTCCAACTCGCCCTGCCAGGCGGAGAAGTCGGCGTACTGCACGGCCGGCCGGGTCAGCCGAGGGCGGCCGCCCTCGCGGATCGCCCGGTAGGCCTCGGCGAACTCGGTCTGCAGCACGTCGAAGGACCACCAGTCGCCGATCACGTGGTGCATGCTCAGCATCAGCGTCGTACGCCGCTCGTCGACGCGGACGAAGCGGGCGCGCAGCAACTGCTCCCGCCCGAGCGAGAGGTCGAAGGGACGCCGGCGGAAGGCGTCGAAGGCCTGGTGGACGGTGGTGCCGGTGCCGGTCAGGTCGTCGTGCTCCAGGGTGAACGGGCCGAAGTCCGGGAATTCCACCTGTAGTTCGCCGTCGGCCGTCTCGCGTACGCGGGTGCGCAGGATGTCGTGGTGCTCCTGGATGAGGGTGAGCGCGGCCTCCAGGTGGGCCGGATCCACCGGTTCGTCGAAGTGGTAGGCGCAGCAGAGGTTGAGCGCCGGGGTGCCGGGATACAGCGACTCGTACACCCACAGGTCCTGCTGCGCGGGACTGAGCCGGACGGGCCGGGCGGGGTCCCGGGGCGGCACGACGGCGGGGATGTCCCGCACGCGTCCGCTCTCCACCATCCGCCGCAGCAGGCTGACCCGCTGCTCGCCGCCGAGGGCGCTGAAGCGGTCGGCGAGGGAGGCCGCGGGCCGGGCGAGGCGCCGCGCGACCGGGGAGACGGGGGCGGTCATGACAGGGTCTCCTTCAGTTCGGCCAGCCGGTGCAGGCTCGTGAGGACGTCGTCGGTTCCGAGGCCGAAGTCGACGAAGCAGGCGACCTCGTCGACACCCAGCTCCTCCAGATCGGCGAGCATCTTGGCGCAGTGCCCGGGTGAGCCCAGCAGGCTGCCCCAGCTCAGATAGCGCTCGAACGCGAACTCCGCGAGCAGCGCGGTCTTCTCCTCGGTGAGCGCGGCGGTGCCGGCGTCGGCGGTGCGGTTGGCGGCGGTCTGCCGCAGGTAGGAGGCGAGATAGGCCTTCAGCGGGGTGGCGGCCAGCCGCCGTACCTCGGCGTCGTCGGCGCCCACGAAGGTGTGTGCCATGAGCGTGACCCGGCCGTGCGCGTCGGTGCCCCGCTGGTCGGGGGCGGCCGCACAGGCGGTGCGGTAGCGGGCGATCCGGTCGGCGAGGTCGTCCCTGTTCTGGCCGACGGTCGCGCCGAGCACCCCGCAGCGCAGCCGGCCGGCCGCCTCCCAGGTCTCCGGGTTGCCGGAGGTGGTGATCCACAGCGGCAGGGTGTCCTGCACCGGGCGCGGCTGGGGCACCACGCTCACCGGCTTCCCGGTGCCGTCGGGGAACTCGGCGCTCTCTCCCGCCCACAGCGACCGCAGGAGCGGGACGGTGTCCAGGGTGTGGGCGCGGCGGTCGGCGTACTTGCCGGGGGCGAGGGCGAAGTCGGCGGAGTGCCAGCCGGTGGCGACGGACAGGCCCACCCGGCCGTGCGAGAGGTTGTCGACGACCGCCCAGTCCTCCGCGACCTTCAGCGGGTGGTGCAGCGGCAGGACCACGCTGCCTGCGCGGATCCCGATCCGCTCGGTGGCGACGGCGAGTGCCGCGCCGAGCACCGGCGGGCTCGGGAAGACCTGTCCGACCTGCTGGAAGTGGCGCTCCGGCGTCCATACGGCGTGGAAGCCGAGGCGGTCGGCGGCGCGGGCGACCGTGAGGATGTCCTCGTAGGTGCGCGCGTGCCGGGTCTGCGCGGCGGTGCTGTCGGCACCGAAGAACATCACGCTGAGGTCCACTGCCTGTCCTCCTGCTTCCTGGTGCCGCGGCGGGCTGCGGTTGCCGCCGCGGGCGTCTGGGGTGTCTGGTCGGGCACGCGCGGCACGCGAGGCCTGCGCGGGATGGGGGCCATGGCCGGCTGGGGGAGGGCCGTGGCCCGTTCGAGTCCGGCGGCGAGGGTGGCGACGGTCGGGGTGGCGAAGAGCTGTGCCGCGGGGACGGGACGGTCGGGGGTGCTGAGGCGGGCGGCGACCCGCACCGCGCGCAGCGAGTTGCCGCCGAGGCCGAAGAAGTCGTCGTGCCGGCCCACCCGCGGCAGGCCGAGGACGTCGCGCCAGACGGCTGCGACGCGCTCCTCCAGGGGGGTACGGGGGTGCTCGGGCGTGGGCGCGGGTCCGGCGGCCGTTGACGCGAGGCGGTCACCGGCGCCGGCCCGGCGGGGCGGCTCGGGCAGGGCGAGTGCGGACAGGCGTGTCTCCGGGGCGGCCGCGGCCGCCGCCAGCGTCTGAGTGAGTGCCTCGGCCAGCCAGCCGACGAAGGGCTCCTCCAGCGAGTCGGTCCGGTACTCGAAGGTGAGGGTGAGGCCGCCGGGTGTGCCGTCCGGGCCGGTCGTCTCCAGGACGTCGACGAGGAGCTCGAACCGGGCCGACCCCGTGCGCACCAGCTCCACGCCGTTCTCGGCGCCGGGCAGCGCCACTTCGGCGCGGGCGTTGTTCTGGAGCGCGAGGACCACCTCGGTGAACGGCTGCCGACCGGGCCTGCGGGCCGGGTTGAGCGCGGCGACGACGTCCTCGAACGGCACGTCCTGGTGGGCGAGGGCACCGAGGCCGGTGTCCCGGACCCGGGCCAGCAGCTCGCCCGCGGTGGGGTCGCCGGACGCGTCGGCGCGCAGGACCAGCAGGTTGACGAAGAACCCGACGACGTCCTCGACGTCGCTCTCGGACGCCCGCGCGGCCACCGGCACGCCCACCGCCGTGTCGGCGTCGGCACCCGCCCGCAGCAGCACGGTGACCAGAGCGGCGTGCAGGGCCATGAAGAGCGTGGCGCCCCGGTCCCGGGCCGCGTCGGCGAGCCGCGCGTGCGCCGCCGCGTCCAGCCGCCGTACGACGACACCGGCGTCCGGACCGGGCACGGCGGGCCGCTCGGGGCGGCGCGGGAGCAACGGTCCGTCGGCGGGCAGCGCGGCCAGCCGCTCGCTCCAGTAGGCGAGCTGGCGGGCGGCGGGGGACCGCGGGTCGGCCGTGGAGCCGAGCCGGTCGAGCCGGCGGCGGGCGTGTTCGGCGTACGGGACGGCGAGCGGACCGAGCCGGGCGGGCCGGCCCTGCGCGCGGGCGGCGTAGGCACGGGACAGATCGCGGAACAGCGGCCGCAGCGACCACCCGTCACCGGCGATGTGGTGCACGAGCACGAGCAGCGCGTGCTCGTCCGGGCGTTCCTCCAGGGTGAACAGCACGGCCCGGCAGGGCAGTTCGGCACGCAGGTCGAAGCGGTACCGGGCCTCCTCCGCCAGCCGGCCGTCCAGTTCGGCCGCCCCGACACGCACCCGGGCGAACGGCGGGCGCGCCGACGCCCCGCGCACCACCCGTCGTACGGGTACGCCGTCGGCCTCGTCGAAGAGCGTGCGCAGCACCTCGTGCCGATCGGCCACGTCGGCGAGCGCCTCGGCCAGCGCGTCCGGGTCGACCGTTCCCCGCAGCCGCACCAGCATCGGCAGGTTGTAGGCGGCACCCGCACCGGTCCGGTCGAGGAACCACAGGCGCCGCTGGGCGTCCGAGACGGGCAGCGGGCCCGAGGCGGGGGCGGGGGAGGGCGGGGCCGCGGCGGCGGGGGCGCGGTCGACGAAGGGGGCGAGACGTGCGGGGGTCGGCGCCTCGAAGAGGGTACGGATGTCGAGCTCCACGCCGAGCACCGAGCGGATACGGCCCGTCAGACGGGCGGCGAGGAGGGAGTTGCCGCGCAGGTGGAAGAAGTCGTCGTCGGGGGCGACCGGGGTCGCGAGGACGTGGGAGAACAGGTCGCACAGGGTGCGTACCGTTCCTTCGGCCGCCTTGCCGGAGGCGGCGGGCGCGGAGCCGGAGCCGGGCTCCGGCAGGGCCGCCCGGTCCAGCTTCCCGCTCGGTGTGAGCGGGAGCGCGTCCAGGGGCACGAAGGCGGCCGGCACCAGGTGGTCGGCGAGGATGCCCCGGGCGTAGGTGCGCAACTCCTCGGCCGTGGGCGCCTGTTCGCGGCCGCCGCGCGGGACGACGTACGCGGTGAGCTGGCGGTCTCCGGCGGGGTGGGTGTGGGCGACCACGGCTGCCCGGTCGATGGCGGGGTGGCCGGTCAGGACGCTCTCCACCTCGCCGGGCTCCACCCGGAAACCGCGGATCTTCACCTGGCTGTCGGCGCGTCCCCGATACTCCAGAACGCCGTCCGGGCCGCGCCTGACCAGGTCTCCGGTGCGGTACAGGCGCTCGCCCGAGGGGGCGGCGACGAAGCGTTCGGCGGTGAGGGCGGGTTGTCCGACGTACTCCCGGGCGAGGCCCGCGCCGGCCGCGTACAGCTCGCCGGTACCGCCGTCCGGGACCGGCCGCAGCCGCTCGTCGAGGACGTACAGGCGTTTTCCGGCGAGCGGACGGCCGATCGGCAGCGGGCCGCCGGTGCGCAGGTCCTCGGGGGTCACCTGGTGGACGGTGAGGAAGACCATGCACTCGACGGGTCCGTAGCCGTTGCTCAGCCGCAGCCCCGGCCGGCGTTCGAGGGCCAGGGCGACGTGCGGGGGCGACAACGCCTCGCCGCCCACGAGGAGTTCACTCGGGCCGGCGAGCGCGTCGGGGTACTCGTCGACGACCACGTTGAAGAGGGACGCCGACAGGTACAGGGACGTGACGCCGTGCTCGGCGATCAGGCGGGCCATCACGAGGGGTTCGGGCCGCCCCGGAGGATGGAGCACGCAGGTGCCGCCGTTGACCAGCGGGCCCCACAGTTCCAGCGCGAAGGCGTCCCAGGACAGGGGCGCGCACTGCAGCCAGACGGCACCCGGGCCGAAGGAGGCGAAGTCCTGGCCGGTGAGGGTGGCCGTGACGGCCTGGTGCGGGGAGGCGATGCCCTTGGGCCGCCCGGTCGAGCCCGAGGTGAACATCACGCAGGCGCGATCGGTGGGGCGTACGGCTACCGCGCCGTGGGGCAGCGGGAGGGCGCTCGCCGCGTCCTCGGGGTGCACGACGGCCGCGTCGACGCCGGTCGGCAGGCCGGTGCGGGGTGCGACCAGCGCGGTGACGGCCGCGTCGGCGGCCATCGCCCGCAGGCGTGCCACCGGGAAGGCGGGGTCGAGGACGAGATAGGCGGCTCCGGCCTTGAGGATCCCGAGGACGGTCACCACCAGCTCGGCGGACCGCTCCAGGTACACGCCGACGGTGTCACCGGGCCGTACGCCCCGCTCCGCGAGGAGCCCCGCCGTCCTGGCGGCGCGCGCGTCGAGTTCGGCGTAGTCCAGCCGGTCGTCGCCGTCGATCAGCGCGGTGGCACCGGGCGCCGACCGGGCCCGGTCCTCGACGAGTTCATGCACGCACTTCATCCCGGGCTCCTTCCTGGGCGTTCTGGCTGTCAGCGGTGTCAGCGGTGTCAGCGGTGTCAGCGGTGTCCGCGGTGTCCTGCGCGCCGTCCCGCACGGTGTCCGGGTCCGGGACGTCCACGTCCGCCAGCACCACGTCGATCTCGCGGATGTTCCGGCTGGCCAGCCCCCACAACGAGACCCCGATCCCGGCCAGTCCGGCGAGGAGGAACATCCCCGCCATGCCGCTGCCGGGACGGTCGCCGAGGAGCGGGCCGAGGACGGTGAACAGCCCCGTGCCGTGGGCGGCCTGAGGCTCGAAGACATGGTCGGCGAGCGGGCCGGACAGGGCGGTGGCGAGCGGCACGGAGATGTAGCCGAGGAACATCACCGCGCCGAAGACCCGGCCCTGCCACTCCTGGGGGACCTTGGTCTGCACGATGGCCTGCATCTGGGAGTTGACGACCGTCATCAGCAGGGCGCCGATCAGCACGGCCGCCGACCAGCCGGCCACCCCGTCGGCGAAGGCCATGCCCACCAGCGCGGACAGGCACATCCCGACGATCCCGAGCATCATCGAGCGCCCCCGGTTGCGCGGCCCGCCCCACGTGGCCATCAGCACACCGCCGGCGACTCCGCCGACGCCGATCGCGGTGTTGACCGTGGCGAGCGCGGCGCTGTCGGCCCGCAGCAGCACCATGGGCTGGATCAGTGCGAAGCCGAAGACCATGACCAGGTTGACGACACAGAAGTTGACGATCAGGTCCCTGAGGCCGGGCGTGCGGAACAGATAGCGCAGGCCCTCCCCGGACTCCGCGGTGATCCTGCGGCGCGGTCCGGCCGTCGGCGGCGCGGGCCGGTCGCCGGTCAGCCGCACCAGTCGTACGCCGATCAGGGCGAGGGCGTAGCTCACCAGGTCGACCAGGAGGGTCGGGCCTATCCCGAAGAGGGCGAGCATGACCCCGCCCAGGGCCGGGCCGCCGATGCTCGCCGCGCTCTTGGCGCCGGCCAGCAGCCCGTTGGCGCGCCCGAGCTGGTCCTTGCGGACGAGCAGCGGGACGGCCGAGGACAGCGCCGGGAACTGGAAGGCGGCGCAGGCGCCGAGCAGGGTGGTGGCCGCGTAGATCTGCCAGGAGTGGAGCAGCCCGAGGTAGTGGAGCAGGGCGAGGCAGCCCACGATCAGGAGGCCGCCGGCGTCGGCCAGTTGCAGCGCGGACCGCTTGCGCATGCGATCGACGATTGCGCCCGCAATGGGGCTGAGGACCGCCTGTGGGAGCAGTGCGCACAGCGAGAGTGCGGTGACCGCACTCGCCCGTTGCCCGGTGGACCAGACGTCCACGACGAAGGCGAACCTCACTGCCGCGCTGCCGACGAGTGAGACGGCCTGGCCCGACCAGACCAGCATGAGCGGCCCGAGGCCGGTGAATCGGCCAGGAGTTGAGTCGGTTGGAGTCGCTTTCACTGCACTGCCCCCAGGACGGTTGCATGCCGTACGGCCCGGCCCTCGTGGGGCCGGGTCCGTTGTCGATTGGCCGTCATGATGCGGGGGCCGATTACCGCCGCGTTCCCATCGCGAACGTCCGGGCGGGATCGGCGGGGTAACAGAACGGGACGGGACCGGGACCGGTCCAGGCGACGCTCCCGGTGTAGTTGTCTGCTCAATCCGCAGAAGGAGTACTGCCGTGAAGGACGCGCGGGACCGTTCACCCGACGGCACGGAGTTGGCCCACGCCCTCCAGGACCTGTCCTCCGTGGAGCGCTGGGCGGAGCGGGTGGCCGCCGACGGCGGCGCACCACCGTTCGTGGAACGGGCGCCCCTGGACGGACCGGAGTTCAGCGTCGAGACGGAGACGGTGGACGGGATGCACAGCGTGGCCCGGATCGCTCCGGCGCCGTCGGACGAGTCGGAACGGGCCGCCATGCGCTCGTTGGTGAGATCGCTCCTCGATCTGGCCGGCCATGAGTCGGGACCGGCCCGTACCCGGTTGGTGCTGACGCCCTCCGGACCGAGGGTGGTGGCATGCAGCCTGAGTGAATAGTCGCTGGTCGGAGCCGTTCCCGGGGCGTTCCCGGGACGGTTCCCCCTGCGTTCCCGCAGGGCGGTAACGGACGGGGACCGGCCTGGGAACGCCCCCCAGGAAAGTCAGTGGTGTCGGGAAGCGGAAATCACCGCAAACCACACAAACACCACTAAGGGGCGGGACCATGGGACGCAAGCTTGCTGGGCTCTTCGGGATTGTCGCGGCGGCGCTGGCCTTCGGTTTCGGCGCGGCACACGAGGCGGGACACTCGCAGGGCCGGCAGAGCGTGCAGCACCTCCGTGCGGACGTCCAGGACCCGACGGTCATCACCACCCAGGACGTCCAGGACCCCACCTCGGTCACTTACGCCGACGTGCAGGACCCCACCTCGGTGACCTACGCCGATGTGCAGGACCCGACGTCGGTCACTTACGCCGATGTGCAGGACCCGACCTCGGTCACTTACGCCGATGTGCAGGACCCGACCGCGGTCACTTACGCCGATGTGCAGGACCCGACCTCGGTCACTTACGCCGATGTCCAGGACCCCACCTCGGTCACTTACGCCGATGTCCAGGACCCCACCTCGGTGACCTACGCCGACGTGCAGGACCCCACCGTCGTCACCGTCCAGGACGTCCAGGACCCGACCTCCCTGGCCGTGTGACCCACCCGGACCCCCGCCCGACGACAGTGCCCCGCACCGGAACTCCGGTGCGGGGCACTGTCGTCGGGCGGGAAACTGGGCAAGACCCTCAGGTGCGGCGGCGGTTCGCGGGTACGCCCATCTCGGAGAAGAGCGCCTCGGCCGCCGCCCGGTGCGTGGCGGCCTCCTCCGCGCCGCCGAGCGCGTCGGCCATTCCCGCGAGGGCGTAGGCCTCCTCGATGCGGTAGCTGATGGCCGACGCGAGCTGGTACGCGTGGACGTGCAGGTCGAGCGCGCTCTTCGCGTCCCCCTGCCGGTACCGGAGGCGGCCCACCGTGTTCTCCACCTTGGCCCGGCGCAGCGGCGACACGTTCGACTCGACGAGTTCGAGGGCGTGGGCGACGAGATCGGGGGTGCGTACGGGCCGGCCGAGCCGCTCGTCGACGTCGGCGGACAGGGCCAGGGTCAGCGCCACGTCCCCCGGATCCCCGGCGTCGTCGAACAGTTCGCGGGCCTGCCGCAGACAGCGGTCCGCCTCGTCGTACGCGCGCAGCCCGACGTGCGCGAGGGCCAGGTCGGTGAGCGTGGCGGTCTGGTGCTTGCGCTGGCCGAGCCGCTCGCGCAGTTCGACCGCCCGCTCGGCCGCCGTCCTGGCGTCCTCGGGCCGGCCCCACTGCTCGTAGAGCGTGCTGAGGATGGTGAGGTTGTCGGCCTCCGAGCGGGCGACGCCCAGTTCCCGTTCGAGCGCGGTCGCCTTCTCCAGGTGGACCAGGGCGTCGGGGAAGCGGCCGAGCAGGCTGTTGAACTGGCCGAGGGTGCTCTCGCTGTGCGCCACCGTGTGCTGGTCGCCGAGCCGGTCGGCGACGTCCCGTCCCTCCTTGGCCACCTCGATCCCCTCGGCGAAGCGGCCGAGCTTCCAGCAGGCGACGCCCAGGTTGGACAGGCTCACCCCGAGCAGCCCCAGATCGCCGACCCGGCGCGCCGCGGCCACCGCGATACGCCCGAGGTCGCCGAACTCCTCCAGTTGTCCGTGCGCGTTGAGCTGGAAGACGAGGTTGCGGACCAGGCAGACCACATACCGGTCGTGGCCGCGCCGCTCGGCCAGGGCGACGGCCGAGATCAGTGCCGTCTGTTCGCGGGTGAACCACTCCTGCGCCCGGTCCGCGTCCCTGAGGTCCGGCAGCTCGGCGGCGGACGGCGGGATTCCGGTGTGACGCTTCTTCCGGCCGGGGTAGAGCACCTCGCAGGCCGTGTCGGTGGCCGTCAGGTAGTACCCGAGCAACCGTTCCACCGCCACCTTGTCCTCGCCGTCGGCCGACTCGCCCAGCAGGCTCTGCGCGAAGCTGCGGACCAGGTCGTGGAAGGCGTAGAGACCCATGTCGGGCTGCTGGACGAGGTGGACGTCGAGGAGTGTCTCCAGGAGGTCCTCCGAGTCCCAGATGTCCGTGCCGAGCAGCGCTCCGGCCGCGTGCACGTTGATGTCCCCGCCCGGATGCAGCGCCAGGATCCGGAACGCGGTACGGCACTTGTCGTCCAGGGCCTGGTACGACAGACGGAGGGTGGCGGAGACGCTGCGGGCGCCCGCGCTGAGCTCGTCGAGCCTGCGGGTCTCGTCCCGCAGCCGCTCGGCCAGGTACTGCAGGGTCCAGCGCGGACGATTGCGCAGCCGGGCCGTGGCGATACGCAGGGCGAGCGGCAGATGTCCGCACAACTGGGCCAGTTCCGCGGCGGCTTCGGGTTCGGCGGCGACGCGCTCCGCCCCGAGCGTCTCGGCCATCAGGGTCGTGCTCTCCTCGGCCGACATCGTCCCGACGGAGATCCACTCCGCGCCGTCGAGGTCCACCAGGCGGGCCCGGCTGGTGACCAGGACGACGCAGCCGGAGGAGGCGGGCAGCAGCGGGCCGATCCCGGCCGCGTCGGCCGCGTTGTCGAGGAGGATGAGCAGCCTTTTGCCGACGAGCGTGGCGCGCCACAGTGCGGTGCGGCCCAGCACGTCGTCGGGTATTCGGTCTCCCGGTATGCCGAGCGCCCGCAGCAGGCTGTCCAAGGCGGTGCCCGCCGGCACCGGCCGGTCGCCGGGAGTGTATCCGCGCAGGTCGATGTGGAGTTGGCCGTCCGGGTACTCCGGGGCGAGGAGGTAGGCGGCGCGCACCGCGAGGGAGGTCTTGCCGCTGCCGCCCATACCGTCGAGGGCCACCAGCCGCGGGCCCTGCTCGCCCTTCTGTGTTGCGCAGCGCAGCAGTTCGGCCAGTTCGGCCTCGCGGCCGGTGAAGTCCGCGAGGTCGTGGGGCAGGGTGCGGGGCGGCTCGGCCGGGAGCGGGACGGGAGCCGGCGCGAGGGCGGCGGGTTCGGGTCCGGCCAGCTCGGGGCTCTCGCGGAGGATGCCCTCGTAGAGCTTGGTCAGTCGCGGACCGGGGTCGACGCCGAGTTCCTCGACGAGCAGATCGCGGACCTTGGCGTACTCCTCCAGGGCCTCGGCCTGCCGTCCCGAGCGGTACAGGGCGACCATCAACTGGCCGCGCAGGGTCTCCCGCAGCGGGTGCTGGGCGGTCAACTCGCGTAGATCCGGGATGACCTCCGCGGACTCGCCGAGTGCCAGCCGTAGTTCGACGAGCTGTTCCCAGGCGGCCTGCCGGCGTTCCTCGATGGTGGTGGCCGCGGCCTCGATCACCGGGCCGCCGCTGCCGGAGAGCAGCGGACCCCGCCACAACGCCAGTGCGGCGCGCAGCAGTTCGACCGCCTCGGCCGGCCGGCTTTCGGCCACTGCCGTTCTGGCGGTGCGCACCAGCATTCCGAATTCGGAGAGGTCGTTCTGGGACTCGTCGATCACGATGCGATATCCGGGACCCTCGGTGAGCAGCACCTCGGCACCGCCCGGAATGCGTCTTCGCAGGTCGGCGACCGCCTTGCGGACCTGATGCGAAGCGGTGGCCGGAGGGTCCTCGTCCCAGGCCGCCTCGACCAGGCGGGTGACCGGGAGAACCCTTCCGGGCTCCAGTAACAAAGTGGCCAGAACCCGTTCCTGGATGATCCCGCCCAGTCTCAGCCGGGCACCCGCGGACCACCCCTCGATGGGGCCGAGAATATTGAACCGAAGCTGTTCCCCTGTTGGCGTCGTCACCGACGGCCTCCCCCTTCGTCGCCGCTTCCCCTTGCAGCTCGCTCCCGCTCGCGAAAGATCGTAACCGCATGCGGAACGCTGCGGTACTGGGCCGGGAAGCATTCGGGAAGAGTGACGCGCACTCTGTTCCCCGTCGGCAGGCCACGAGCACGGCCGACGACTTCCGCAAGGTATGCACACCGGGGAAATTCCTGCCGGACGCAGTGGTTCCGGACTCCTGGTCGACTCGGGTCGCCTACCTGGCACGTGACCAAGAATTGGGGAAGAAGGGGACATTGATGAATTCCGAGTCGGCATCCGGCCTCGATGTGCTGCTGCAGAACGCGCGGCGGCGGGCGGGCCTCACCCAGGAGCAGCTCGCCGGACTCTCCACGGTGAGTGTTCGCGCCATCCGGGACCTGGAGCAGGGACGCGTACGCAATCCCCGTAAGGAAACGCTCAAACTGCTGGCCAACGCGATGCGGATGAGCGGAGCCCGACGTGCCGAGCTCGAACTGGCCGCCGACGCCCACGCGGCGGGGCGGGTGCTTCAGTTCCTGTGCAGCGCGGAACTGGCCGCGCCGCCCCCGCCGTTGTGCCCCCTCATCGGCCGCCGGGCCGAACTGGAGGCGCTGACCGGCCGGCTGGACAACCGGCACGACCGGCTGCTGACCCTGGTGGGGCTGCCCGGAGTGGGCAAGTCCCGGCTGGCACAGGAGGCCGCGCTGGTACTGCACGCCCGGGACCGGATGCCGGTGCTGTGGGTGCCCATGGACCGCCCCGCCGGCACCGGCCCGGAGCAGGGTCCGCGGGCCCCGCTGAACGAGTGGGTCCGTGCGCTGGTCCGGGACGGCGACCGCTACGAGGACCTGACCGCCGTCATCGGCGCCAAGCCGACCCTGATCGTGCTGGACGGCCTCGACGACTCGGCGGCCGCCGTGCCCGCCCTGCTCGGACTGCTGCGCGCCTGCGAGCAGTTGAAGATCATCGTGACCACGCGGCGGGTGAGCCGGCCCCCGGCCGGCCGGCTGCTGCCGCTGGCCCCGCTGCCGGCACCGCTGCCGGTCCCGTCCGACGACGGGTCCGCCCTGCCGGGCGACTCCCTGGTCGCGGGCCGCCCGGCCGTCGAGCTGATGCTGTCGTACGTCAGCCACATGCGCCCCGACCTGCTGCCCACCGACGCCGTCGTCACCACCGTCGCTCACATCTGCCACCGGATGGACGGCATCCCGCAGGCGCTGGAGGCGGCGGCCTCCTGGCTGCTGCTCTACTCCCCGGACCAACTCCTCGACGTCGCCCGCTCGACCCCGCTGCTCCTCGTCGACGACGTCACCCCCGCCGCCGGTGACCCCGGCGGCACGCTGAGCGAGCGGCTGCACGCCGTGCTCGCCGAACTGGACGCCCGTACGGCCCACTTCCTCGGCACGCTGGCGGGCCTGCCCGAACCGTGGACGGTGGACGCCGCCGCGCGCGCGAGCGGCACACCCCTGGCCGAGGCCGCCCGGGACGTGCACGGCCTGCTGCTGCGTGGCCTGATCCGCCAACTGCCCACCGAGCCGGGCGGACCCGTCGGTTTCACCGTGCTCAACCTGGTCCGCGAACTGCTGCGCACCGGACGGCCGACGACCGCGGACCTGGTCGGCGCGGCCGACTGAACCTGCCCCCAGGACCTGCCCGAACCCGTTGATCCCTCTCGTACGAAAGGCACTTCACCATGCGCAACCTGATCTCCCTGGCCGATCTGACGCCCGCCGAACTCGACCGGATCGTCCAGCGGGCCGTGTTCTTCGGCCGCGCCGGTGTCGACCGCAGGACGCTCGACGGCAAGCAGGTCGGCGTCTACTTCCGCAAGTCCTCGACCCGGACCCGTACGTCGTTCTGGAGCGCGGCGACCCGGCTGGGCGCCGACGTCGTCACCTACGGCCCGGACGAGCTCCAACTGTCCACCGGCGAGACCGTGGAGGACACCTCCCGGGTGCTCGGGCAGTACCTGGACGCGCTGGTGGTGCGCACCAACGGGGAGGTCGAGGAGATACGGCGGCTCGGCAGCAGCCCGGACCTGGCCGTCGTCAACGCGCTGAGCCTGGACGAGCACCCCACCCAGGCGATCGCCGACCTGGCCACGCTCACCGAGCACTTCGGCTCGCTGGACGGGCTGCACCTGCTCGCCGTCGGCGAGGGCAACAGCTCCGGAGCGGCCCTCGCGCTGGCCGCCGCGCTCACCCCCGGTCTGCGGCTGACCCTGCTGTGCCCGAGCGGCTACGAGGTGCCGAAGGACAAGCTGGACCTCGCCGACGAACTCGCCGGCGGCAAGGCCCCGGTGACGCAGGTCGTGTCGCCCGACGAGGTCGAGGGCCCGGTCGACGCGGTGTACACCAGCCGCTGGCAGACGATGGGCGTGCCCAAGGCGAATCCCGACTGGCTGAAGGACTTCGAGGGCTTCCGTATCGACGCGGAGTTCCTCGCCCGCTTCGGCGGCCCGGACACCGTGTTCCTGCACGACCTGCCCGCCGTACGCGGGCAGGAGGTCACGGACGAGGTGCTGGACGGGCCGAGCAGCGTCGCCTGGCGGCAGGCCTACCACAAGATGACGGCGGCGATGGCGGTCCTGGAGTGGTGCGTGACCGGTGCCGGGAACTGAAAGCACGCGAAAGGCCGGGCGGGCTGGAATCATCCAGCCCGCCCGGCCTTTCGCTTTCGTTCTCAGCTCGCCAGCGCGGCGACGACGGAACGCGGGCGCATATCCGTCCAGTTGGCCTCGATGAATTCCATGGCCTCCTCCTTGGAGGCCTCGGCCTTGACGAGTTCCCAGCCGGCCGGCTGCTCGATGCGAGCGGGCCAGAGCGAGTGCTGGCCCTCGTCGTTGACGAGAACGACGTAACGGCCATCGGAGTCCTCGAACGGATTCGTTGCCATGGTGTTCCACCTCTGCGAAGTCGGGTCGGAAGTCGGGGTGTGGGAAGAACGCTAGATCCGCACGGCCTTCGTGCCGGGCAGCGTGCCAGGCAGTTGGGCGGCAACCGCCGGGCTCCGGTGGGCGCGTGTCAGGGCGATCCCGGTGGCCACGGTGGCCGCGCGCACCGAGGCGAGGGCCTCCCGCAGCAGTTCCGCGTGTTCCGACGGGGCCTGCGCGAGGCGCGGCCGGCTCGCCCGCACGAGATTCGACGCCGCCTCCAGTACGGCGACTTGGGCCTCTCCCAGGGCCTCGCTCCGGTCGATGCCCTCGCGTGCCCGGTCCAGAACGTCCTCCAGCGCGTCCGCCATGTCCTCACTCCTTACTCGGTCACTCGGGTGTGTCGTGCGCTCCAGTGTCCGGACCCGGAACGCGCCCCGGCGGCAGGTGGCCGCCAACTGCTGCCCGGCTGCCTGTCGGTTGCCGCCGGGGACGCCGGAAACGGCGGCGGCGCGAACCTACGGTGATGTCCGAGATGAAGTTCCGGGCCCACCGGAGCCCTTTTCTCTCCAACTCTCTTTCTCCCCTGTCACCCCATGATGTGGACGAAGCGAACAATGAAGCCTGTCGAATGGGCGGATCGCCCTCGATCCGGGCCGCTGGACGTCGTCGTTACCGGGCTGCCGTCCGATGCGCACACCTGGAATCTCGTATTCATCCAGTTGCTGCTCGAAGACCTCGGGCACAACGTCGTCAACCTGGGGCCATGTGTTCCCCAGGACGAAATCGTGGAGTCCTGCTGCAAGTCCCAGCCCGACCTGCTGGTGGTCAGCAGCGTCAACGGGCACGGCTTCAACGACGCCGGGCCGCTCATCGAGGCGGTCAGGTCCCGCTGGGAGCTCGCGGACCTGCCGGCCGTCATCGGCGGCAAGCTCGGCGTCGGCGGCCGTCAGGAGGCGCAGGCCGGCGAGCTGATGCGGGCCGGCTTCGACGCGGTGTTCCAGGACGGGGCGGGCTTCACCGCCTTCGAGTCCTTCGTCGGCGCCCTGCCCGCGCGCAAGGCGGTGGCCCGATGAGCGCACTCCACCGGCCCACCCCGTCCTTCGGCCGCTTCGTCGCCGAGGCGCAGGCCCGCGGGGCGCTCGTGGTGCAGCCGCGGATGGGGTTCTCGGACCCGGCGCTGATGCGCTCGGGCCTGCTGGCCACCAAGGGCGCGGCGGACGCGGTCGTCGGCACCGTCACCATCGACAGCTACACGCGGGTGGGCGACGAGCCGTCGGCGGTGCGGGCACTGCACGAGCGGGTCCCGCTCAACGGGTTCCCGATCACCTCCTACAGCCCGCACACCGCGGCCTGGGTGCTGGACGGTGTCCGCGACGCCGGCTTCCCGGTGCAGGTGCGGCACGGCTCGGCGAGCCCGCAGCGCATCGTCGCCGCGCTGGCCCCGCTCGGCCTGGACGCCACCGAGGGCGGACCGGTGTCGTACTGCCTGCCCTACGGGCGCACGCCACTGCTCGACTCGGTACGCAACTGGCAGGAGAGCTGCGAGGCACTGGCCGCGCTGCGGGGCGGTGGCGTGGAGCCGCACCTGGAGACCTTCGGCGGCTGCATGCTCGGCCAACTGTGCCCGCCGGGACTGCTGGTGGCGATCAGCGCCCTGGAGGCGCTGTTCTTCCACCGGGCCGGCCTGCGCAGCATCTCGCTCAGCTACGCCCAGCAGACCCACCCCGGACAGGACCGCGAGGCGGTGCACGCGCTGCGCCGACTGGCCGGCGAACTGCTGCCGGACACCGACTGGCACATCGTCCTCTACACCTACATGGGCCTGTACCCGCGCAGCCGCCGTGGCTCCCTGGACCTCCTCGAACGCTCCGCCGAGCTGGCCGTCCAGACGGGGGCGGCCCGGCTGATCGTGAAGACGACGGCCGAGTCGCACCGCATCCCGACGGTCGCGGAGAACGTCGAGGCGCTGCGCACCGCCTCGCGGGCGGCGGCCCGGCACCGCGCGGCTCCCGCTCCGGACGCCGGCCCGGCCGACAACGCCGTCTACGCCGAGGCCCGAGCCCTCGTGGACGCCGTACTCGAACTGGACGCGGATCTCGGGCAGGCGCTGCTGAAGGCGTTCGCCCGCGGTCTGCTCGACGTCCCGTACTGCCTGCACCCCGACAACGCGGGCCGCACCAGGAGCCGGATCGACGGTTCGGGCCGGCTCGTCTGGTCGGAGATCGGGTCGATGCCCATCGGCCCTGTCCAGCGGCGCGGCCGCCGGCTCACCGCGGCGGGTCTGTTCGACGCGCTGTCGTTCGTGCAGCGCCGCCACGACAGCGCCGCGAACAAGCCCACGGACAGGCCCCGCCCCGCCCCCTCGTCCGCACCCCGGTCCCCCCAGGAGGTAGCACCATGAACAGCACGCCCGCGTTCCCGTCCTCGCCCGACCAGCACCTGATGCGCGAGAGCACCCGCGCCACGCTGCGGGTGCAGTCCCGCATGCTGGCCGCGACCCGCGCGTTCCTCACCGGCCGGGGCTTCCAGGAGCTGCTGCCGCCGGTCATCGGACCGGTGACCGATCCGGGCATCCGGGGCTCCAAGCAGGTCGACATCGACTTCTACGGCCACAAGTACAAGCTGATGACCAGCGCGATCCTTTACAAGCAGGCCTCCCTGCTCGCCTTCGACAAGATCTTCTACATCGCGCCGAACGTCCGTCTTGAGCCCCTGGAGACGGCCGTCACGCACCGCCATCTCGCCGAGTTCCACCAGATCGACGTGGAGATGCGCGACGCCCGGCGCGAGGACGCGATGGAGCTCGCCGAGCAGTTGGTGGCGCACGTCGTGGCCGAGGTGGCCGGTGGACTCCCGGGCGAACTGGAGCTGTTGGGGCGGGACGCGGACGCCTTCCGCGAGGTGGTGCAGGGCGCGTTCGGCCGTATGACGCACCAGGAGGCCACCGCGGACCTGGTCGCGCTCGGCCACCCCCAGGACCCCGGCGCCGAGATCGACTGGCAGGGGGAGGAGATCATCTCCGCGAAGAGCAGCCGGCCCTTCTTCGTCGTCGACTACCCGAAGGGCTCGCGCGGCTTCTACGACCGTGAGGACCCGGAGCGGCCCGGCGTGCTGCGGAACTTCGACCTGATCGCCCCCGAGGGCTACGGCGAGCTGGCCAGCGGCAGCGAGCGCGAGCACGACTACGCGGCCCTGGTCACGCGGATGCGGGAGACCGGCGAGAACCCCGCCAAGTACGGCTGGTACCTGGACCTCGCCCGGCGCGGCATCCCCGCCAGCTCCGGCTTCGGCATCGGCCTGGAGCGCCTCACCCGCTACGTCACCGGCCGCGCCGCCGCCTGGGAGGCCAGCGCCTACCCGAAGCTGCCGGGAGTGGTGTCGGCATGAGCACCGTACTGAGCGCCACCGGCTTCCCCGAGGAACAGGTGCGGCACCGGGCCCGGCACGGCGCTGCCGCAGCCTTTCCCGCCCTGGACGGCTACGGCAGCGGCCTGCTGGGCGCGGTGCCGGCCGGGCAGGACGCGTACGACCTGCTGGAGCGGACCCGGATCGTGCCGCCGGTGTTCATGCCGCAACGGCTGAAGAAGCTGATCGAGCTGGCCCGCGAGCCGCTGTACACGGACGTCGAACTGGACGCCGTGGTCGGCGGGTTCGCCTCCCGGCTGCCGCTGTACGTGTCGGCGTTCGGCTCCACCCAGGTCGCCAGCCGCGACCTCGGCGAGGCGGCCGGCCGGCAGGCCGGGCGGCTGGGCATCCCGATGGTCATCGGCGAGAACGTCGTCCCGGTCAACGGCTACCGTGCCGCGTCCGAGGCCGAGGTCTCCCCGCTGCTCGGCCGGATCGCCGCCTACACCGAGGCAGCCGGCTCCAGCGGCAACGAGGGGTACGGCGGTGTCGTGGTCCAGCAGTCCACCGAGGACGCGGACGCCGAGGTGTGGAACCTCGTCTACAGCGACCCGGTGTCCGAACCCCTGCTGGCCTCCGGCCGGCTCGCCTTCGAGCTGAAGGTCGGGCAGGGCGCCAAGCCGGGCCTGGGCGGGCTCACCGTCCTGGGCCGTGAGGCCGCCGGGCGGGTCGCCGAACAGTACGCCACCGACGAGGTGTTCGGCACGGACGGCGACCGGGTGCTGCGGATCAGCAGCCCCGGCACGTTCACCGAGGAGATCCTGCGCCAGCAGATCCGGCTGATGCGCAACAACTTCCCGCGCGTGAAGGTGTGGGTGAAGCTCCACCCCGGCCGGGACGTGGCACTCGCGGCGGCCACCGCCTGGGCGGCCGGCGCGGACTCCGTCACGGTCGACGGCGCCGAGGGCGGCACGGCCTGGGCGCCCACCGGGTTCCTCGGCCAGGTCGGGCTCCCGCTCGGCGAATGCCTGATCCGGATCGGCCGTACCGGCAACTGCCTGCTGGCCAGCGGCCGGATGTGGGAGGGCACCCGGGCCGTGAAGGCACTGGCGCTCGGCGCCCACGCCGTCGGACTCGGCCGTGCCGCGCTCCTCGCGGTCGACGAGGACGCCGGGGACGGGCTCGTCCGCCTCGTCGAGAGCGTCGCCCTCGAACTGCGGCTGCTGATCAGCGCGCTCGGCAAGTACCGGGTGGACGCACTGGACGCGAGGGATGTCCTGCTTCCGCCCGGCTGAACACCCCTGATTCCTCTACGACTTCGCAGTTGCCCCTGTCCCGCCGTGGCTCCGTCGGTCTCCCGGCACGCCGCGAGACCAGCCAACCGAGCTTCCGAGAAGGTGTCGAGATGTCCCAGCAGCAAGCCGAGCCGGCTCTCTCCACGGGCGCCGACGGCGTGCCCGCGCACATCGCCGCGTACAACGACACGGCGGTGGACCTCCCCGCCGGCCCGCTGCACGAGCTGTTCACCGCGCAGGCGGCCCGCACGCCCGACGCGGTCGCCCTGGTGAGCGGGGAGCGCGAGCTCACCTACCGGGAGCTGGACGGGGCGTCCGACGCCCTGGCGCACCGGCTGATCGCGGCGGGCGCCGGCCCCGGTGACGCGGTCGGCCTCCTCTTCGACCGCTCCCTCGCCTACGTCGTGACGGTGCTCGCCGTACTGAAGAGCGGCGGTGTGTACGTGCCGCTGGACCCGCGCCAGCGTGCCGAGCGGCAGACCTGGATCCTCGGCAACACCGACGCCGTGCTGCTGGTCACCGACCGCCCGGCGGACGGGACGACCGCGTTCGCCGCGGACCTGCCCGTGCTGCGGGTGAGCGACGAGAGCGTGACGGCGTACGACCCGGCACCCGCGCCGAGCGTCGCGGTCCACCCCGACCAGGCGCTGTACGTCATGTTCACCTCCGGCTCCACCGGCACCCCGAAGGGTGTCGTCAACACCCACCGCAACGTGGTGGAACTGGCCCTGGACCCCGGTTTCGGAGCCGCCGCCCACGAGCGGGTCCTCGCCTACTCGCCGCTCGCCTTCGACTCCTCGACGTACGAACTGTGGGTGCCGCTGCTGCGCGGCGGCCTGGCCGTGATCCTCTCCTCCCCGAAGATCGACATCGGTGAGCTGGGCGAGGCGATCACCCGCCACGACGCCACGGCCGCCTACTTCACCACCGCGCTCTTCGACGCGATGGCCGGCGAGGCGATCGGGGCCCTGGCCCGGCTGCGGGAGATCTGGACGGGCGGCGACGTCCTGTCCGCGACGGCCCTGACGCGGGTCCTCGACCACTGCCCCGACACCACGGTCGTGCACGTCTACGGCCCCACCGAGGCCACCGTCTTCTGCAGCTACCAGGCCTTCACCCCCGAGCTGCGCTCGCTGGAGCGGCTGCACCTGGGTATCCCGATGGCCAACACCGCCATGTACGTCCTGGACGCCGGCCTGCGCCACACGGCCTCCGGCGAGACCGGCGAGCTCTACGTCGCCGGGCCCCACCTGGCGCAGGGCTACAGCCACCGCCCCGGCATCACCGCCGAGCGGTTCACCGCCGACCCGTACGGCCCGCCCGGCACCCGGATGTACCGCACCGGTGACCTCGCCGCCTGGAACGAGCACGGCGAGATCGTCTTCCTGGGCCGCGCCGACCAGCAGATCAAGCTGCGCGGCAACCGCATCGAGCCCGGCGAGATCGAGAAGGTCCTCACCGGCCACCCGTCCGTGAACCAGGCCGCGGTGATCGTCCGTGAGGACCGGCCCGGTGACAAGCGCCTCGTCGCCTACGTCGTCCCGGCCGTCGAGGGCGTCGTCGACACCGCCGAACTGCGGCGGTACGCCGGCCAGGAGCTCGTGGAGTACATGGTCCCGTCGGCCGTCGTCCCGCTCGGCGCGCTGCCGCTGACACCCAACGGCAAGCTGGACCGGCGTGCGCTGCCCGCGCCCCGGGCCGGTGCCGCCGCGAGCGGCCGGACCCCGCGCAACGGTGTCGAAGAGGTGCTGTGCGGCCTCTTCGCGCACGCCCTGGGCCTGCCCTCGATCGGCATCGACGACGACTTCTTCGCCGTCGGTGGCCACTCCCTGCTCGCCACCCGCCTGGTCAGCCGGGTCCGCACCACGCTCGAAGTCCAGCTGACCCTGCGGGAGTTCTTCAAATACCCGACGGTGGCCCTGCTCGCCGGGTACATCGCCACAGGCGGCGGCGAGTCCGGGCGGCCCGAACTGACGGCGGCCGAGGAACGGCCCCAGCCGCTTCCGCTGTCGGCGGCCCAGCAGCGACTGTGGTTCCTGGACCAGCTGGAGGGCCCGTCGGCGACGTACAACATCCCCCTGGCCGTGCGGGTGCGCGGCGAACTCGACCTCCGCGCCCTCCATGCGGCGTTCACCGACGTGGTGGGCCGCCACGAGAGCCTGCGCACGGTCTTCGGGACGGAGGGCGGCCGGACCTTTCAGCGGGTGCTGCCGGCGGACGCGGTGCGCGTCGAGCTGCCGGTCACGCCCGCGAGCGACACGGAGCTGGCGGACCTGCTGGCCGCCGAGTCCGCGCGCGCCTTCGACCTGGCCGGCGAACTCCCGCTGAGGGCAAGCTTGTTCAGCATCGGTGACACCGGGCGCGAGCACGTGCTCCTCGTGGTGATGCACCACATCGTCTCCGACGGCTGGTCGTACCAGCCGCTGATGCGCGACCTGAGCACCGCCTACGTCACCCGCTCGCGGGGACAGCGTCCGGCATGGGAGCCGCTGCCGGTGCAGTACGCGGACTACACGCTGTGGCAGCAGCGGCTCCTCGAAGGCTGCGAGGAGGACCAACTCGGCTTTTGGAGCTCGGCGTTGGCGGATCTGCCCGAGGAGGTCACGCTCCCGGCCGTCCGGCCACGCCCGGTGGTCGCCTCCTACCGCGGCGCGACCCACACCGTGCACTGCCCGCCCGAGGTCCACGCGTCGCTGGGCGCGCTGGCCCGCGAGTCCGGCGCCTCGGTGTTCATGGTCGCGCAGGCGGCCGTGTCGACCCTGCTGTCCCGCTCGGGCGCCGGCCAGGACATCCCGCTCGGCTCACCGATCGCGGGCCGCACCGACCAGAAGCTCGACGACCTCGTCGGCTTCTTCGTCAACACCCTGGTCCTGCGCACCGATCTGAGCGGCAACCCCAGCTTCCGGGAGCTGCTGACCCGCGTCCGGGAGACCGACCTGGCCGCCTGGGCGCACCAGGACCTGCCCTTCGACCGCCTGGTCGAGATCCTCAACCCGGACCGGTCGGCGGCCCGACACCCGTTGTTCCAGGTCATGCTCACCCTCACCGACGCGGCCACCCCGACCCTGACCGCCGAAGGCCTCGACACCCAGGCCGAGTTCACCTGGCTGAAGGCCGCCAAGTTCGACCTGACGTTCTCCTTCGCGGAGCACCGGGGGGCGGACGGGGAGCCCGGCGGCCTGGACATCACCGTCGAGTACGCGACCGACCTGTACGACACGGGCACGATCGAGGCGACCGGCGCACGGCTCGTCCGCCTGCTGGACGCGGCGGCGCGGACGCCCGATCTGCCGGTGGGGGAACTGGAGTTGCTGTCCTCGGGCGAGCGGTCGCTGCTGCTGGAGTCGTGGGCCGGGTCTGTCACCGGGGGTGCGGACGCGGGGCTGGGGGAGTTGTTCGCGGCGCAGGTCGCGCGTACTCCGGACGCGGTGGCGGTCGTTCACGGGAGTGAGGAGTTGTCGTTCCGTGAGCTGGACGGGCGGGCGAACCGGCTGGCTCACCGGTTGATCGCGGAGGGGGTCGGTGTGGGCAGCCGGGTCGCTCTCTTCCAGGAGCGGTCGGTGGACGCGGTCGTCGCCACGCTCGCGGTCGTCAAGGCGGGCGGTGTGTACGTCCCGCTCGACACCCGCTACCCCGTGGACCGCATCCAGCTCGTCGTCGCCCAGTCGAGCATCGGCTTCCTCCTCACGGACACCGACATCTCCGGTCTCCAACTTCCTGCAGGCACCCGGCTGTTCCACGTCGGCGACCTGGACGGCGGAGGCGCGGACGCGGGCGATCCGGGGGTGCGGGTGCATCCGGACCAGCCGGTGTACGCCATGTTCACGTCGGGGTCGACGGGTGTTCCGAAGGGGGTGGCGGTCACTCATCGCAATGTGGCCGACCTGGCGCATCAGCGGATGTACGCGGGCGGCAACCACTCCCGTGTCCTGTTCCATTCGCCGATGGCTTTCGATGCCTCGACCTATGAGATGTGGGTTCCGTGGCTGACGGGTGGGGCGTTGGTGGTCGCGCCTGCGGGGCATCTCGACACGGCGGCGTATCAGCGGCTCATCGCGGATCATGCGATCACGGGTCTGTGGCTGACCGCCGGTCTGTTCCGTCTCATCGCGGAGGAGGCCCCGGGGGTCTTCGCGGGGGTGCGGGAGGTCTGGGCGGGCGGTGACGTCGTGCCGCCGGAGGCTGTCCGGCGGGTGATGGACCACAACCCGGGGATCACCGTCGTCAACGGCTACGGTCCCACCGAGACCACCACCTTCGCGGCGACCCACCACATCCGGCGCCCCTTCGACCGCACCGGCCCCGTCCCGATCGGCGAGGCCCTCGACAACCACCGCCTCCACGTCCTCGACGAGCACCTCCGCCTGGTCGCCCCCGGCACCCCCGGCGAGCTCTACATCGCCGGCGCGGGCCTCGCCCAGGGCTACCTGGACCGCCCCTCGCTCACCGCGGACCGCTTCGTGGCGGACCCGTACGGTCCGGCCGGAAGTCGGATGTACCGTTCCGGCGACCTGGTCCGCTGGAACCGGGAGGGTTCGCTGGAGTACCTGGGCCGGGCCGACGAGCAGGTGAAGCTGCGCGGCTTCCGGATCGAACTCGGCGAGATCGAGAGCGTGCTGGCGGCCCACGAGGCCGTCGGCCAGGCCGTCGTCGCGGTCCGCGAGGACCGCCCCGGCGACAAACGCCTCGTCGCCTACGTCGTGCCCGCGGGCGAAGCCGGTCTGGACGTGAACGACCTGCGGCGGCAGACCGCGGCCGTCCTGCCCGAGTACATGGTCCCGTCGGCCTTCGTGCCGATGGACGCGATCCCGCTGACCGGCAACGGCAAGGTGGACCGCAAGTCCCTGCCCGCACCGCAGTCGACCGGCGAGGCCGCCTCCGGACGCGCGCCCCGCACACCCGCCGAGGAGGTGCTGTGCGGGCTGTTCGCCGAGATCCTCGGGCTGGCGGACGTCGCCATCGACGACCACTTCTTCCACCTCGGCGGGCACTCCCTGCTCGCCACCCGGCTCATCAGCCGCATCCGCCAGGCCTTCGGCACGCAGATCACCGTGAAGGACCTGTTCCAGGGCCCGACTCCGGCCGCGCTGGCCGAGTTCGTGGAGCAGCGGGGCGGGGACGACGTACGGCGGCCCGTACTGCGGGAGCGGGTGCGGCCGGAGCGGGTGCCGCTGTCGTTCGGGCAGCGCAGGCTGTGGTTCCTGGACCAGTTGGAGGGGCCTTCGGCGACGTACAACATCCCGCTGGCCCTGCGGCTCACCGGAGCCGTGGACACCGAGGCGCTGCGGCTCGCGCTCACCGACACCGTCGTACGCCACGAGAGTCTGCGGACGCTGTTCTCGGTGACGGACGGCGAGGCCGGGCAACTGGTGCTGCCGGCCGGTGAGATCCGCCTGGACCTCCCGGTCACCCCCGCCGACGAGCACACCCTGGACGCGCTGCTCGGCGAGGAGGCGGCCCGCGCCTTCGACCTGGCCGCCGAACTCCCCGTCCGGGCCTGCCTGTTCGGCACCGGGCCACAGGATCACGTGCTGCTCGTGGTCATGCACCACATCGTCTCCGACGGCTGGTCCACCGCCCCCTTCCTGCGCGATGTGGCCACCGCCTACACCGCCCGGATCGCGGACCGGGCACCCGAGTGGGAGCAACTCCCGGTCCAGTACGCCGACTACACCCTCTGGCAGGAGGAGCTGCTGGCGACGGACGGCGAACGGCAGGCGGAGTTCTGGCGGCACACGCTGGGCGAGCTGCCCGAGGAGGCGACCCTCCCCGCCGACCGGCCGCGTCCGGCGACCGCGAGCTTCCGGGGCCGCACGCACGGCGTGCAGTGCCCGCCCGCGCTGCACGAGGCGCTGACCCGGCTGGCCCGGGAGACCGGGACGACCCTGTTCATGGTGGCGCAGGCCGCCGTGGCGACCGCGCTGGCCCGCTCCGGCGCCGGTACGGACATCCCGATCGGGGCGCCGATCGCGGGCCGCACCGACCAGCGCCTCGACGACATGGTGGGCTTCTTCGTCAACAGCCTGGTGCTGCGCACCGATGTCGACGGTGACCCCTCCTTCCGCGAGCTCCTCGACCGGGTCCGGGAGACCGACCTGGCGGCCTGGGCCCACCAGGACCTGCCCTTCGACCGGTTGGTCGAGATCCTCAACCCCGAGCGCAGCACCGCCCGGCACCCGCTCTTCCAGGTGGCCCTCACCCTCCAGGACGCGGCCAAGCCGGTCCTCGAACTCCCGGGTGTGCACACGGAGTCGGGCTTCACCCCGCTGGAGATCGCCAAGTTCGACCTGACCTTCTCCTTCCACGAGCACCGCACCGCCGACGGCCGGCCCGACGGCCTCGACCTGGCCATCGAGTACGCGACGGACCTGTATGACGCCAGGACCGTCGAGGGGCTCGCGGATCGTCTCGTACGACTGCTGGAAGCGGCCGTCGCCACGCCGGAACTGCCGGTCGGGGAGCTGGAGTTCACCGGCCCCGAGGAGCGGGAGCGGCTGCTGGAGCTGGGCGCGGGTCCGGTCACCGACGGCGCCTTCCCGGACGCGGGCCTCGCGGAGCTGTTCGCCGCACAGGTGGCCCGTACGCCGGACGCGGTCGCCGTGGCGTCCGAGGAGCGCTCGTTCACCTACGCCGAACTCGACGCCGAGTCCGACCGGTTCGCACAGCGGATCATCGGCCTCGGCGTCGGCCCCGAATCCGTCGTCGCCCTGATGATGGAGCGCTCGGCCGACCTCCTGGTCGCCATGCTCGCGGTCGTGAAGGCGGGCGGCGCCTACGCGCCCCTCAACCCGGCCGACCCGGACACCCGCCACACCCAGATCCTCGACGAACTCGACGCGCCGGTCCTGATCACCGACCGGGCGCTGGCCGACCATCCGCTGGTCACCCGGGCACAGGCCCGGGACCTCGTCGTCGAGGCCAAGGACCTGGACGGCCGCCCCGCGACGAGGCCCACCGCCCCCACCCACCCCGACCAGTGGCTGTACGTCATGTTCACCTCGGGCTCGACCGGCGTCCCGAAGGGCGTCGCCGTCACCCACCGCAACGTGGCCGACCTGGCCCGCCAGCGGATGTACGCGGGCGGCGGCCACCAGCGCGTCCTCTTCCACTCCCCGCACACCTTCGACGCCTCCACCTACGAGATCTGGGTGCCGTGGCTGACCGGCGGCACGGTCGTCGTGGCGCCCCGGGGCCACCTGGAGACCGGCACTCTGAGCGAACTGATCGCCGGCCACTCGATCACGAGTCTGTGGCTGACGGCGGGGCTGTTCCGGGTGATGGCCGAGGAAGCGCCGGAGGCCTTCGCGGGACTCCGGGAGGTGTGGGCCGGCGGTGACGTCGTCCCGCCCGAGGCGGTGCGGCGGATCCATGAGCACTGCCCGGACACGACCGTCGTCAACGGCTACGGCCCGACCGAGACCACCACCTTCGCCGCCACCCACCGCATCCGCCGCCCCTTCGACCACCCCGGCACCGTCCCGATCGGCGAGGCCCTCGACAACCACCGGCTCTACGTCCTCGACCCCGCGCTCCGGCTCGTTCCGGCCGGTGCGCCCGGTGAGCTGTACATCGCCGGGGCCGGTCTGGCGCGCGGCTATGTGGGCCGTCCGTCGCTGACCGCCGAACGGTTCGTCGCCGACCCGTACGCCGACGAGCCGGGCACCCGGATGTACCGAACCGGGGACCTGGTGCGGTGGAACCACGAGGGCTCGCTGGAGTACCTCGGACGGGCCGACCAGCAGATCAAGCTGCGCGGCTTCCGCATCGAACTCGGTGAGATCGAGACCGCGTTGACGGGTCATGGAAGTGTCGTCCAGGCCACCGTGATCGTCCGCGAGGACCGGCCCGGGGACAAGCGGCTCGTCGCCTACCTGGTGGCCGCCGAGGGCGGCGTGGACCTGAACGACCTGCGCCGGCACGCCACTTCGGCCCTCCCCGAGTACATGGTCCCGTCGGCCTTCGTGCTCCTCGACGCCCTCCCACTGACCGCCAACGGCAAGATCGACCGGCGCGCGCTGCCCACCCCGCAGGTCACCCACGACGTCACCGGACGCGCCCCGCGCACCCCCCAGGAAGAGGTCCTGTGCGGCCTGTTCGCGGCGGTCCTCGGACTGCCGTCGGCCACCATCGACGACCACTTCTTCCACCGGGGCGGGCACTCGCTGCTCGCCACCCGCCTGATCAGCCGCATCCGCCAGGCCTTCGGCGTCCAGCTCGGCGTCCGGGACCTGTTCCGGTACCCGACCGTGGTCGCCCTGTCCGAGCGGGTCACGGAGGGCAGTGGCGAACTTCCCCGGGCCGCGCTGACCCGCGCGAAGGAGCGCCCCGAGCGCGTGCCGCTGTCCTCCGCCCAGCAACGGCTCTGGTTCCTGGACCAGATGGAGGGCCCGTCGGCGACGTACAACATCCCGATGGCCCTGCGCCTCACCGGCGCGGTGGACGTCGAGGCCCTGCGGCAGGCACTCACCGACCTCGTCACCCGCCACGAGAGCCTGCGCACCGTCTACCCCACCCACGAGGGCAAGGCCTACCAGTCGGTGCGGGCCCCCGAGCCGGTCGGACTGCCCGTCGTCCCGGTCACGCAAGACACACTCGCCGCCCGCCTGGCCGGACTCGCGGCCACCCCCTTCGACCTGGCCTCCGGCATCCCGCTCCGCGCCCACCTGCTGGCCCTCGGCGACCGGGAGCACGTCCTGCTCCTGGTGATCCACCACATCGCGTCCGACGGCTGGTCCAACGCACCCCTCTTCCGCGACCTGGCCGCCGCCTACGCGGCCCGCGCCGAGGGCCAGACCCCGGAGTGGGAGCCGCTGCCCGTCCAGTACGCCGACTACGCGCTGTGGCAGCAGCAGCTGATGGAGCAGGACGAGGAACGCCAACTCGGCTTCTGGCGGGAGACGTTGGCGGACCTGCCGGACGAGGCCACCCTCCCGGCCGACCGGCCCCGCCCGGCGACCGCCTCCAACCGGGGCAGCACGCACGTCGTGCACGGGAACGCCGGACTCCACCAGGAGCTCACCGCGCTGGCCCAGGACACGGGCACGACCCTGTTCATGGTCGCGCAGGCGGCCGTGTCGACCCTGCTGTCCCGCTCGGGCGCCGGGTACGACATCCCGCTCGGCTCCCCGGTCGCCGGCCGCACGGACCAGCAGCTCGACGACCTCGTCGGCTTCTTCGTCAACACCCTGGTCCTGCGCACCGACCTGAGCGGCGCCCCGAGCTTCCGCGACCTGCTGCACCGCGTCCGGGAGACGGACCTGGCCGCCTGGAACCACCAGGACCTGCCCTTCGACCGCCTGGTCGAGATCCTCAACCCCGAGCGCACACCCAACCGGCACCCCCTGTTCCAGGTCATGCTCACCCTGGGCGACACGGCGGCTGACGCGCCCGAACTGCCCGGCCTGGAAACGGCGTACGAGTTCTCGAAGGTGGAGATCGCCAAGTTCGACCTCACCTTCGGCTTCGCGGAGCGCCGGGGAGAGGACGGCGAGCCCGGCGGTCTGGACATCATCGTCGAGTACGCGACCGACCTGTTCGACGCGAGCACAGTCGAGGGCGTCGCGGACCGCTTCGTACGACTGCTGGAAGCGGTCGTGGCCTCACCTGAACTGCCCGTCGAATCACTGGAGTTGCTCTCCGAAGGTGAGCGGTCGCTGCTGCTGCGGCAGCGGGCGGGCGCGGTCACCGGGGGTGCCGACGCGGGGCTGGGGGAGTTGTTCGCGGCGCAGGTCGCGCGTACTCCGGACGCGGTGGCGGTCGTCCATGGGGGCGAGGAGTTGTCGTTCCGGGAGCTGGACGGGCGGGCGAACCGGCTGGCTCACCGGCTGATCGCGGAGGGGGTGGGCGTCGGCAGTCGGGTCGCTCTCTTCCAGGAGCGGTCGGTGGACGCGGTCGTCGCCACGCTCGCGGTCGTGAAGGCGGGCGGTGTGTACGTGCCGCTCGACACCCGCTACCCGATGGAGCGCGTCCAGCTCATCGTCGAGCAGTCCGACGTCTCGTTCTTCGTCACCGACCGGGATCCCGGGGAGGTGCGGCTGCCCGCGGGAGCCAAGGTCGTCCCGGGCGCGGCCCCGGACCAGGGCGACGCGGGTGATCCGGGGGTGCGGGTGCATCCGGACCAGCCGGTGTACGCCATGTTCACGTCGGGCTCGACGGGTGTTCCGAAGGGGGTGGCGGTCACCCATCGCAATGTGGCCGACCTGGCGCATCAGCGGATGTACGCGGGCGGCAACCACTCCCGTGTCCTGTTCCATTCGCCGATGGCCTTCGATGCCTCCACCTATGAGATGTGGGTCCCGTGGCTGACGGGCGGGGCGCTGGTGGTCGCGCCTGCGGGGCATCTCGACACCGCGGCGTATCAGCGGCTCATCGCGGAGCACGCGATCACGGGTCTGTGGCTGACCGCCGGTCTGTTCCGTCTCATCGCCGAGGAGGCCCCGGGGGTCCTCGCGGGGGTGCGGGAGGTCTGGGCCGGCGGTGACGTCGTGCCGCCGGAGGCCGTGCGGAGGGTGATGGACCACAACCCGGGGATCACCGTCGTCAACGGCTACGGTCCCACCGAGACCACCACCTTCGCGGCGACCCACCACGTCAAGAGGCCCTTCGGTCACACCGGGGCCATCCCGATCGGTGAGGCACTGGACAACCACCGCCTCCACGTCCTCGACCCCGGCCTCCGGCTCGCCCCACCCGGCACCCCCGGCGAGCTCTACATCGCCGGCGCGGGCCTCGCCCAGGGCTACCTGGACCGCCCCTCGCTCACCGCGGACCGCTTCGTGGCGGACCCGTACGGTCCTGCCGGAAGCCGGATGTACCGCACCGGTGACCTGGTCCGCTGGAACCGGGAGGGTTCGCTGGAGTACCTGGGCCGGGCCGACGAGCAGGTGAAGCTGCGCGGCTTCCGGATCGAACTCGGCGAGATCGAGAGCGTGCTGGCGGCCCACGAGGCCGTCGGCCAGGCCGTCGTCGCGGTCCGCGAGGACCGCCCCGGAGACAAACGCCTCGTCGCCTACCTCACCGCGCAGGACGGGGCAGGTGTCGACGTCGAGGACGTGAAGCGGCGCACGGCCGGACTGCTGCCCGAGTACATGGTGCCGTCGGTGCTGATGGTGCTGGACACGATCCCGCTGACCGGCAACGGCAAGGTGGACCGCAAGTCCCTGCCCGCACCGCAGTCGACCGGCGAGGCCGCCTCCGGACGCGCACCGCGCACACCCAGGGAAGAAGTCCTCTGCGGGCTCTTCGCCGAGATCCTCGGACTGCCCGCCGTCACCATCGACGACCACTTCTTCCACCTCGGCGGGCACTCCCTGCTCGCCACCCGGCTGGTCGGCCGTATCCGCACCGTGCTGGAGGTCGAGGTGTCCGTGGCGACCCTCTTCGAAAACCCGATCGTGGCAACGCTCGTCGAGAAGCTCGACGGCGCCGTGGCCGCCAGGCCCAAACTGCGGCCGATGCGCCGGATGGGAGCAACAAAGTGATCCCCTTGTCCTTCGCCCAGCAGCGTCTGTGGTTCATCGCACAGATGGAGGGCCCTTCGACGACGTACAACATTCCGCTGGCCGTCCGGCTGTCCGGCGAACTCGACCACGATGCCCTCCGGTCGGCCGTCGTCGACGTGATCGGCCGGCACGAGAGCCTGCGGACGCTCTTCCCGGACCAGGACGGCACGCCGTACCAGCACATCCTGGCCGAGGAGGAGGTGGAGTTCGACCTGCCGGTGGTCCCGGCCACCGGTGAGACCCTGGCGGCCGTCCTCGCCGATCAGTCCGCGCAGGTCTTCCACCTCGCGGTGGACCTGCCGGTGCGGGCGCGACTGATCGCGCTCGGCGAGCGGGAGCACGTACTGCTGGTGGTGATGCACCACATCGTCTCCGACGGCGGTTCGACCGCCCCGCTGCTCGCCGACCTGGCCGCCGCCTACGGGGCGCGCACCCAGGGCCAGGTGCCCGACTGGGAGCCGCTGCCCGTCCAGTACGCCGACTACACGCTGTGGCAGCAGGAGCTGCTCGGCGAGGCGGACGACCCGGAGAGTGCCGGCTCCAGGCAACTCGCCTTCTGGCAGGAGGCGTTGGCCGACCTGCCCGAAGAGGCCACGCTCCCCGCCGACCGTCCCCGGCCGGCCACCGCCTCGTACCACGGCGCCACCTGCACCGACCACCTGCCGGCCGACCCGCACACCGCGTTGACGCACCTGGCGCGGGAGTCGGGGGCCACCCTGTTCATGGCGCTGCAGGCGGCGGTCGCGACCGTGCTGTCCCGGTCCGGCGCCGGCCTCGACATCCCGGTCGGCTCGCCGGTCTCCGGACGCATCGACGAGGCCCTGGACGGCCTGGTCGGATTCTTCGTCAACACCCTCGTCCTGCGGACCGACCTGAGCGGCGACCCGAGCTTCCGGGACCTGCTCGGCCGGGTCCGGGGGACCGACCTGGCCGCGTGGAACCACCAGGACCTGCCCTTCGACCGGCTGGTGGAGGTCCTCAACCCCGAGCGGTCCGCGTCCCGGCACCCCCTGTTCCAGGTGATGCTGACCCTCGGCGAGGCCGGTTCGGACGCGGTCGGCTTCCCCGGCCTGGACGCCCGGACCGAGTACAGCGAGCTGCAGATCGCCAAGTTCGACCTGACCTTCGGGTTCGCCGAGCACCGCACCCGCGACGGGCGGCCCAACGGCCTGGACATCACCATCGAGTACGCCACCGACCTGTACGACGCCCGTACGATCGACGCCCTCATGGCGCGGCTGCGGCGGCTCCTGGAGTCGGTGCTCACCTCGCCGGACACGCCGCTGTCCGTCCTGGACCTGCTCGGCGAGCACGAGCGCCGGCAGCTCCTCGACGAGTGGGCGGGCGCGGTCACCGGCGCCCCGGACGCGAGCCTGGCCGAGTTGTTCTCGGCACAGGCCGTCCGCACCCCGGACGCGGTCGCGATGGTCGACGAGTACCAGGACTTCACCTACGGCGAACTGGACGAGCTCACCAACCGGCTCGCCCACCATCTGATCAACCTCGGCATCCGGCGCGGTGACGTGGTCGCCGTCCTGATGGAACGCTCGGCCGGGCTGCTCACCGCGCTGCTGGCGGTGGTGAAGGCGGGGGCGGTGTACGCCCCGCTGAACACCACCGACCCGGACACCCGGCTGGTCCAGATCCTCGCCGACACCGCGGCGCCCGTACTGCTCACCGACGAGGCGCTGGCCGACCACCCGGTGGCCGCCGCGACCACCGCCCGCCTCGTCGTCCTCGACGACTCCACGGTCCCGGAGGGCCTGCCGGTCACCGCGCCGGTGTCCGGCGTCCACCCGGACGAGCCGGTGTACGCCATGTTCACCTCGGGCTCGACCGGCGTCCCGAAGGGCGTGGCCGTCACCCACCGCAACGTCGCCGACCTGGCCGCGCAGAGCAGGTACGCGGGCGGTGCCCACCGCCGGGTGCTGTTCCACTCGCCGGCCGCGTTCGACGCGTCGACGTACGAGATATGGGTCCCCTGGCTCAACGGCGGCACCCTCGTCGTCGCTCCCCCCGGACACCTCGACCCGGCGGGCTACGGCCGGCTGATCGACACCCACGGGATCACGAGCGTGTGGCTGACCGCGGGCCTGTTCCGGGTGATGGCCGAGGAGGCGCCGGAGGCCTTCGCCGGGGTCCGGGAGGTGTGGTCGGGCGGTGACGTCGTCCCGCCCGAGGCGGTGCGGCGGATCCATGAGTACTGCCCGGACACGACCGTCGTCAACGGCTACGGCCCGACCGAGACCACCACCTTCGCCGCCACCCACCGCATCCGCCGCCCCTTCGACTACCCCGGCACCGTCCCGATCGGCGAGGCCCTCGACAACCACCGGCTCTACGTCCTCGACCCCGCCCTGCGCCTGGTGCCGCCCGGTACCCCGGGTGAGCTGTACATCGCGGGCGCGGGTCTGGCACAGGGCTACCTCAACCGGCCGTCGCTCACCGCGGAACGCTTCGTCGCCGACCCGTTCCCCGGTACGGCCGGCGGGCGGATGTACCGGACCGGGGACCTGGTCCGCTGGAGCCACGAGGGCTCGCTGGAGTACCTGGGCCGGGCCGACCAGCAGGTCAAGCTGCGCGGATTCCGGATCGAACCGGGCGAGATCGAGAGCGCGTTGACCGCCCACGCGGCCGTCGCCCAGGCCACCGTGATCGTCCGCGAGGACCGCCCCGGCGACAAGCGCCTCGTCGCCTACCTGGTCGCGGCGCAGGACGTACGGCCGGACGTCGAGGAGGTGCAGCGGGAGATCTCGTCCACGCTGCCGGAGTACATGGTCCCGTCGGCGTTCGTCGTCCTCGACGCGCTGCCGCTGACGACCAACGGCAAGATCGACCGGCGTGCGCTGCCCGCGCCCCGGCAGAGCACGGACAGCGCCGGCCGGGCAGCCCGTACACCCGCCGAGGAGGTGCTGTGCGGCCTGTTCGCGGCCGTCCTCGGGCTGCCGTCGGCCACCGTCGACGACCACTTCTTCCACCGCGGCGGTCACTCCCTGCTCGCCACCCGGCTCATCAGCCGCATCCGGGCCGTGTGGGACGCCGACATCACCATCCGGGACCTGTTCCAGTACCCGACGGTCGCCCTGCTCGCCGAGCGGCTCACCGCGGCGTCCGGCGACACGCGGCGGCCGGCGCTCACGCCGCAGGACCGGCCGGAGCGGGTGCCGTTGTCCTCGGCCCAGCAACGGCTCTGGTTCCTCGACCAGTTGGAGGGCCCGTCGGCGACGTACAACATCCCGATGGCCCTGCGGCTGACCGGCTCGCTGGACGCCGAGGCCCTGCGCCAGGCCCTCGGCGACCTGGTCGCCCGCCACGAGAGCCTGCGCACGCTCTACCCCGTCCACGAGAACAAGCCGTACCAGCACATCCTGCCGGGCGGTCCGGTGGAGCTGTCGTGCGTCGCCGCCGCCGAGGAGGACCTGGCCGGCCTGCTCGGCGCGGAGGCCTCCCGCACCTTCAACCTCGCCGGTGAACTCCCCTTCCGGGCCCGCCTGTTCAAGCTGGGCGGGCAGGCGCACGTGCTGTCGCTGGTGATCCACCACATCGCGTCCGACGGCTGGTCGAACGCACCACTCTTCCGCGACCTGGCCGCCGCCTACGAGGCCCGCACCGGGGGACAGGCCCCGGAGTGGGAGCCGCTGCCCGTCCAGTACGCCGACTACGCGCTGTGGCAGCAGAAGGTCATGGAGGAGGAAGAGGAGCGCCAACTGGAGCACTGGCGCCGCGCGTTGGCCGAGCTGCCGGAGGAGGCCACGCTCCCCGCGGACCGGGCCCGTCCGGCGAGCCCCTCCAACCGGGGGACCACGCACACCGTGCACGGCGACGCCGGACTCCACCAGAAGCTGACCGCGCTGGCCCAGGACACCGGCGCGACCGTGTTCATGGTCGCCCAGGCCGCCGTGGCCACCCTGCTGTCCCGCTCCGGGGCCGGCCAGGACATCCCGCTCGGCTCGCCCGTCGCGGGCCGCACCGACCAGAAGCTCGACGACCTCGTCGGCTTCTTCGTCAACACCCTGGTCCTGCGCACCGACCTGAGCGGCAACCCGGGCTTCCGGGAGCTGCTGACCCGCGTCCGGGAGAGCGACCTCGCCGCCTGGGCGCACCAGGACCTGCCCTTCGACCGGCTCGTCGAGATCCTCAACCCCGAGCGGACCACGGCCCGCCACCCCCTCTTCCAGGTCATGCTCACCGTCGGCGACACCTCCACCGAGGCGCCCCGACTGGGCGATCTGGAGGGCGAGTTCGCCTTCCCGTCGGCCTCCGTGGCGAAGTTCGACCTGACCTTCGCGTTCGCCGAGCACCGGGGTGCGGACGGCGAGCCCGGCGGACTGGACATCACCGTCGAGTACGCCACCGACCTGTACGACGCGAGGACGATCGAGGCCGCCGCCGACCGTCTCGTACGACTGCTCCAGGCGGCCGTGACGGACCCCGAACTGCCCCTCTCCGAGCTCGGCCTGCTGTCCGAGGGCGAGCGGGAGCGGGTGCTGGACTGGAGCGGTGTGCCGACGCGGGCGCCGGTCCTCGGGCTCGACGGGCTCTTCGCCGGGCAGGCGGCCCGCACCCCGGACTCCCTGGCGCTGGTCTTCGAGGAGCAGCGGCTGACGTACGCCGAACTCGACGTGTGGTCCAACCGGCTGGCCCGGCACCTGACCACCCGCGGAGTCACCCCGGGCAGCCTCGTCGCCCTGCACCTGGAGCGCTCGCCGCATCTGATCGCCACGATCCTCGCGGTACTGAAGGCGGGCGCCGGATACACCGTGCTGGACCCGCAGTTCCCCGCCGACCGGCTCACCACCGTGCTGGGGCAGACGCGGCCGTCCGCCCTGGTCACCCAGACCCATCTGACCGCGCTGCCGACCGCGGCGCCCCTGGTCGACCTGACCGTGGACGCGGCCGTGATCAGCGCCCTGTCCGGGACGCCCGTGGAGACCGGCGGGCACCCGGAGGCCACCGCGTGCGTCATGTTCACCTCGGGCTCGACCGGGGTGCCTAAGGGCGTGGCGGCCTCGCACCGGGCCCTCGCGGCCACCTTCATCGGGCCGGACTACCTCCACTTCGGTCCTGAGCAGACGTATCTGCAGAGCTCGCCGGTGTCCTGGGACGCGTTCGCGCTGGAGGTGTTCGGGCCGCTGCTGCACGGCGGTGTCTGCGTACTGCAGCCCGGCCAGCCCACCGACCCGCACCAGATCGCGGAGCTGGTGGAGCGGCACGGCGTCACCACCCTGCAGATGTCGGCGAGCCTGTTCAACCACATGCTCGACGAGCACCCGGCCGTGTTCTCCCGGGTCCGGGAGGCCATGACGGCCGGTGAGGCGGCCTCGCCCGCGCACACCGCCAAGGCCCTGGCCGACCATCCCCACCTGCACCTCGTCAACGGCTACGGCCCGGCGGAGAGCATGGGCTTCACCACCGCCCACACCATCACCGCGTCCGCGCCCGCCATCCCCATCGGCCGGCCCATCGCGGGCAAGCACTCCTACGTCCTCGACGAGAACCTGCGGCTGCTGCCGCCGGGCGTGCCCGGGGAGCTGTACGTCGCCGGGCACGGGCTCGCGCACGGCTACATCGGGCAGCCGGTGCTGAGCGCCGAGCGGTTCGTCGCGAACCCGTACGGGGCGCCCGGCTCGCGGATGTACCGCACCGGGGACCTGGCCCGCTGGAGCCAGGAGGGGGCGCTGGAGTACCTGGGCCGCGCCGACCAGCAGATCAAGCTGCGCGGGTTCCGCATCGAGCCCGGCGAGATCGAGTCGGCGCTGCTGAGGCACCCGTCGGTCGCGCAGTGCGCGGTGATGATCCGCGAGGACCGGCCGGGCGACAAGCGGCTGGTGGCGTACGTGGTGGCCGCCGAAGCCCCGGTGGACCTCTCCGAGCTGCGCCGGCACGCGGCCGCCGCGCTGCCCGAGTACATGGTGCCCGCCGCGATCGTCGCCCTGGACTCCCTGCCGCTCACCGTGAACGGCAAGCTGGACCGGCGCGCCCTGCCCGAGCCGCCGCGGGCCGAGGCCACCGGGGGGCGCTCCCCGCGGACCCCCGCCGAGGAGATCCTGTGCGGCCTGTACGCGGCCGTGCTCGGGGTGCCGTCCGTCACCATCGACGACCACTTCTTCCACCTCGGCGGACACTCCCTGCTCGCCACCCGGCTCATCGGCCGGATCCGGGCGGTCTGGGACACCCCGGTCACCATCCGGGACCTGTTCCAGTACCCGACCCCGGCCCTGCTGGCCGAGCACATCGCCGAGAACGCCGGCGGGAACCCGCTGGAGACACTGCTGCCGATCCGGGCCGCCTCCGGCGAACCGCCGCTGTTCTGCGTGCACCCGGTCTCCGGGATGAGCTGGTGCTATGCCGGACTGCTGCGGCACCTCGACGAACGGCCGCTGATCGGCCTGCAGGCAAGGGAGTTGACCGATCCGGCACTGCGGCCGGGCAGCATGGCGGAGATGGCCGACACCTACGTGGCCGAGATCCGCTCCGTCCAGCCGCACGGGCCGTACCACCTGATGGGCTGGTCCTTCGGCGGACTGGTGGCACACGCGATCGCCGCCCGCCTGGAGGAGCTCGGCGAGGAGGTGGCCCTGCTCGGCCTGCTGGACGCCTATCCGCTGCCCGAGGGCTTCACCGCCCCCGTCGTGGACGGGCGCGAGGTGCTCACCGCCTTCCTCGGCACCCGTGGCGCCCGACTCGACGCGGCCTGCGCCGACTCGGCGCCCGATCCCGCCGAACTCGCCGAGCTGCTGCGGCGCGAGGACCCGATCCTCGGAGCCCTGGACCCGGTGCAGGCCGCCGCGGTCGTCGAGGCGACGGCGGCGCACCTGGAGATGCGGTACCGGTACGTGCCCGAGCGGCGGTTCGGCGGCAACGCGGTGTTCTTCAACGCCTCGCGGACGCCGGCCGCGCAGAGCGGCGCCGGCTCCTGGGCACCGTACGTTCTCGGCCGGATCGAGGAGTACGACGTGGACTGCGAGCACTGGGAGATGACCGGCGCCGAACCGCTGCGGGAGATCGGCAAGGTGCTGGGCGAGCAGTTGCGCGGAGTGCGCCAGTAGAACGGGAACCGGATGCCCGGGCCTGCCGACACGGCGGGTCCGGGCATCTTCGTGTGCGCGCGTCGCGGGTCCGGGCGTTGTCGTGCGTGCGACGCGAGCCCCGGAGCGGCCGTGTGCGCGTCGGGGGTCCGCCGCCAACCGCCCACAACCTGCCGCTCTTGCCGCCGGACGGGGGCCCGCGGCCTCCGTAGCGTGATGGCGTCCGCAGGTCACGGCTTCACCGGCAACAGAAGGTCAAGGACATGGTGGATCATTCCGACTGGCGTGTCGGGGCAGCTTCGGCCCCCGTCCATCACGGCGAGATTCTGCAGGGTGTCTTCACCGGCCGAGAGGGTTCCGTGCGCGGGCTCGTGACGCTGCCCAGCACCCTTCACTCGACCCGGGCGACCTTCACGCCGGCTCCCGGCGCCGAGGTCACCGTGTCGCCGGGCTGGAAGGGAAAGGCGCGGCGCGCGGCCGAACTGGCCGTGCGGGAGGTGGTGCCGGCCGGCGCCGGAGCGGTCGGCGGACATCTGGAGCTGACCGGGGACGTGCCGCTGTGCCGCGGCTTCGGCTCCTCGACCAGCGATGTGCTGTCGGCCATCTGGGCCGTGAAGGACGCCTTCGCCGATCCGCTGCCGCCGCGGGTGGTGGCCCGGCTGGCGGTGCGCGCGGAGACCGCCTCGGACTCGCTGATGTTCGAGGACTCCACCGTGCTGTTCGCCCAGCGCGAGGGCACCGTCATCGAGGACTTCGGCTACCGGATGCCGCCGCTGCGGGTGCTGGGCTTCGGCTCACGGCCGTCCAACCGCGGCAAGGGCGTCGACACGCTGGCCCTCCCGCCGGCCCGCTACGACGGGGCCGAGGCCGAGCGGTTCGCCGTCCTGCGGGACATGCTGCGCGAGGCCATCCAGATGAAGGACGTCGCCCTGCTCGGCTCGGTGGCGACGGCGAGCGCGGAGATCAACCAGCGGCATCTGCCGGTTCCGGGCTTCGACCGGATCCGGGACATCCAGCGGACCTGCGGCGCCGTCGGCGTGCAGGTGGCACACAGCGGGGACATCGCGGGGCTCCTCTTCGACCGGGACGACCCCGAGGTCGAGGCGCGCACCGCACGGGCGCAGGAACTCCTGCGCGGCACCGGTATCGACGAGCAGTGGAACTACACAACGGGTGACTGACATGACGACGACGATCCTCCCCAAGGCTCACTCCTCGATCGTGGAGGCCACCGAGCTGCCACGCATCATCAAGGTGAGCGACAACCTCTACGCTGCGGCCTTCAGCCTCATGAAGCTGCTGCCCGCCCGCTACATCATCGACCGGGCCGAGGCCGCCGGGGTGCTCACCCCGGGCACCCCGGTCATCGAGACCTCCTCCGGAACCTTCGCGCTCGGCCTGGCCATGGTGTGCGGGCTGCGCGGCTACCCGCTGACCATCGTCGGCGACTCCGCCATCGACCAGGAACTGCGCACCAGACTGGAGATGCTCGGCACGACGGTGGAGATCGTCCAGCACACCGGCCAGCCCGGCGGCATCCAGGGCGCCCGGCTGGCCCGGGTGGCCGAGCTGTGCCGGCAGCGGCCGGACGCGTTCGTCCCCGGCCAGTACGACAACCCCGACAACCCGGGGGCCTACGGGATCGTCGCCGACCTGATCGGTGACACCGTCGGCGCTGTCGACTGCCTGGTGGGACCGGTCGGTTCGGGCGGTTCGACGGGCGGGCTCGCCGCCGCCCTGCGGCCCGCCAACCCGCAGTTGCACCTGGCCGGCGTCGACACCCACGGCAGCATCATCTTCGGCACCCCGGACGCCCCGCGCACCCTGCGCGGTCTGGGCAGCAGCATCCACCCGGGCAACGTGCGGCACTCGGCGTACGACGAGGCGCACTGGGTGACCGCCGCCGAGGCGTTCCACGCGACGCACGAGCTCTACCGCACCCACGGCCTGTTCATGGGCCCGACCAGCGGCGCGTCCTTCCAGGTGGCGTCCTGGTGGGCGGCACAGAACCCGGACAGCACGGTGGTGATGGTGCTGCCCGACGAGGGCTACCGCTACCAGTCCACCGTCTACAACGACGTCTGGCTGCGCGAGCAGAACATCGTCCCGGCACCCGCGCCGGGCGGCGGCCCGGTCACCGTGGAGCACCCGCTGGACGCGCCGCCGGTCTGGTCCCGGCTGCTGTGGGCGCGGCGCGGCTTCGACGACGTGATGATGCCGGAGATCGCGTCATGAACGGGGGACTGCTGCTCCTGGTGGAGTCCAACACCACAGGCACCGGAAGGCTGTTCGCCCGACGGGCGGCCGAACTCGGCGTGGTTCCCGTCCTGTTGAGCGCGGACCCGGCCCGCTATCCGTACGCGGCCGAGGACGGTCTGCGGACCGTGGTCGTGGACACCTCCGACGAGAGCGAACTGCGCTCGATGGCAGCCCTGTTGGCCGCCGAGACGCCGATCGCGGGCGTGCTGACCAGCTCCGAGTACTACGTTTCGGCCGCGGCGGAGCTGGCCGCCCGCCTCGGCCTTCCCGGCCCCTCCGCCGACGCGGTGCGGGCCGTGCGGGACAAGGGCCGGCAGCGGCGCATGCTCGCCGCGGCCGGGGTGGGCGTGCCGGGCTTCGCGATCGTGGACCGGGTGGACGCGGCGGTGTCGGCCGCGGCGGCGGCCCGCCTGCCCGTCGTGGTCAAGCCGGTCCAGGGCTCCGGCAGCCTGGGCGTGCGGCTGTGCGCCGACCACGAAGAGGTGGCCGGGCACGCGCGCACCCTGCTGGCGGCGACCACGAACGAGCGCGGGGTGGCGACACCCGGCCGGATCCTGGTCGAGGAGTATCTGACCGGCGCGGAGTTCTCGGTCGAGGTGTTCGGCACCGAGGCCGTGGTGACCGTCGCCAAGCACGTCGGCCCGCTGCCCGCGTTCGTCGAGGTCGGCCACGACGTGCCGGCGGCGCTCCCGGCGGACCTGGAGCGCGAGCTGCGCCGGACCGCGGTGCGCGCCGTCACGGCCCTCGGTCTCGGCTGGGGCGCGGCCCATGTGGAGCTACGGCTCGACGGTCCCGCCGCGAAGGTCATCGAGGTCAACCCGCGGCTGGCCGGGGGCATGATCCCCGAACTGGTGCGCAGGGTCGTCGGCGTCGACCTGGTGCGCGCGCAGGTGCTGGCCGCGCTCGGCCGCCCGGCCGACCCGGAGCGCAGCAGGTACGGCCGCGCCTCGATCCGCTTCCTCACCGTCGACCGCGACGGCATCCTCGCCCCCGACCTGTTCGAGGCCGCCGAACGCGCCCGCCGCGTCCCGGGTGTCGTCGAGGCGACCCTCTACCGGGCACCCGGCGAACCCGTCGGCCCCGCCACCGACTTCCGCGGCCGCCTCGGCCACGTCATCGCCCTCGCGGACCACCCGGCGCAGGCCGCCGACGCGGCGGCCCAGGGCGTCGACGCGCTCGCGGAGGCGGTGTCGTACGCGGCACCGGAACGGCAGGAGGCGCTGACATGACCGCCGTGAGCAGGCACGGGACCGACGAGCGGGCGGGCTTCGACCCGAACACCGGGCCGGCGCGGAACCCCGACCCCGCGCCCTCGCCGGTGCCGGGCGCACCGGCGCCGGCCGCCTCCCGCCCCCAAGGACCTCGTACGACCACCGCCCCCGCGCGTGACGGAGTCGCCACCGGACGGCTCAGCTCGGCCCTGGATCCCGAGGCGCACGCCATCGTCTACGACCAGTACGTGTCCGAGGAGTCGGCGGATCCGCTGGGCGGCGAGCTGCGCCGCATCAGCGAGGTGGACCGGGCCCACCTGATCATGCTCGGCGAGCGCGGAGTCGTGGACCCCGCCCGGGCCGCCGCTCTGCTGCGGGCCGTGGAACAACTGCGCGCGGAGAACTTCGGGCCGGTGCGCGGGCGTCCGATGCCGCGCGGGGTGTATCTGGCCTACGAGGGCTTCCTGATCGAGCAGTTGGGCGACGAGACCGGCGGCATCCTGCACACCGGCCGCTCCCGCAACGACCTCAACGCCACCACCGCCCGGCTGAAGGCCCGCACTCCCTACCTGGCCCTGCTGGACGCGGTGGACCGGCTGGCCGCCGTACTGCTGGAGAAGGCCGACCGGTACGCGGACGTGACCATGCCGGCGTACACCCACGGCCAGCCCGCCGTTCCGATCACCTACGGGCACTATCTGACCGGGGTCGCAGTCGCCGTGCTGCGCGCCTACGGCGAACTTCTCGACGCCGGACGCCAGTTGGACGTGAACCCGCTGGGCGCCGGCGCGATCGGCGGCACCTCCGTGCCCGTCGACCCCGAACGCACCGCCCAGCTCCTGGGGTTCACCGAGGCCGCCCCCAACTCGGTGGACGCCGTGGCCTCCAGGGATTTCGCGCTGAACCTGCTCTCCACGTCCGCGATGCTCGGTGTCACACTCGCCCGGGTCGCCCGCGACCTGAGCGTGTGGACGTCCGAGGAGGCGGCGCTGCTGCGGGTGGCCGACACCCTGGTCGGCTCCAGCTCGATGATGCCGCAGAAGCGCAACCCGTTCCTGCTCGAACACATCCAGGGCCGTTCCACCGCGAGCCTCGGCGCCTTCGTGGGCGCGGCCTCGGCCATGACCACCGCCGGCTACACCAACGCCATCGCCGTCGGCACCGAGGCCATGCGCCACCTGTGGCCCGGCCTGAGCGACACGACCGACGCCGTGACGCTGCTGCGGCTGGTGGTGGCGGGCACCGAACCGCTGCCGGAGCGGATGGCCGCGCGGGCCCGCGAGGGGTTCACCGCGGCGACGTACCTGGCGGAACGGCTGGTCCTGGAGGGCATGCCGTTCCGGGCCGCGCACCACCTGGTCGGCGAGACCGTGCTGGCCGCGCTCGACTCCGGCCGCTCCCTGGAGGAGACCGCCCGCTTCGAGGGCGCCCTCACCCCCGACCTCGCCCCCGACCGCGTGGCCGCCGCCTGCGCCCACGGAGGCGGACCGGGGACGGACGGGCTGCCACCGCTGCGCCGCCGGCTCGCCGCCCACCGCGCCGAGTCGACCGCACGCCGAGACCGCTGGTCGGACGCCGGGGCCCAACTCGCCGAGGCCGTACAGAAGGCGGCAGCGGCATGAGCACGGACACCACCAGGAAAGAGGCCATGGACGCCACCCCGACCGCCACGCTCGCCACCCCCCGCCCCGACCTGTCCCGGCACCGCGACTTCCGCCTCCTCTGGCTCGGCGAGACGACCAACCGGGTCGGCATCAACATCACCACGGTCTCCATGCCCCTGGTCGCCGTGGTCACCCTGAACGCCAGCACGCTCAGCGTGAGTGTGCTGGCCGCCGCACCCTGGCTGCCCTGGCTGCTGATCGGCCTGCCGGCCGGCGCCTGGGTGGACCGGATGCGCCGCCGGCCGCTGATGCTCGTGTGCAACCTCGGCTCGCTGGTGCTGCTCGCGAGCGTGCCCGTCGCGGCCTGGTTCGGCATGCTCACCATGACCCACCTGCTCGTCGTGGCGCTCCTCAACGGCCTCGCCGCGGTGTTCTTCGGGATCTCGTACAAGGTGTACGTGCCCTCCATCGTGCACCGGGACCAACTCCAGGACGCCAACGCCAAGTTGCAGGGCAGCGAGTCGGTGGCCCAGGTCGCCGGACTCGGCGGCGGCGGTCTGCTCGCGCAGGGCTTCGGCGCCGTGTCGGGCCTGCTGGCCAACGCCGGCACCTTCCTCGTCTCGGCGCTGTGCCTGCTCGGCATCCGCAGCCGGGAACCCCGGCCCGAGCGGCCCCCGGAGCGCACCCCGCTGCGTCAGGACATCCGCGAGGGCCTCCAGTACACGGTGCGCGACCCGTACCTGCGTGTGCTGACCGCCTACGGCACCGTCACCAACCTGCTGCTGACGGCGTATCAGGCGATCCTGCCGGTCTTCATGATCCGGCAGCTGGCTGTGCCCGAGAGCGCCGTCGGCTGGCTGCTGGCCTCCAGCAGCGTCGGCGGCATCCTCGGCGCGACCGGTGCCAAGCGGGTCACCGCCCGCTGGGGCACCGCACGCGGTCTGCTGGTGGCCACCGCCGCCACGGCCCCCTTCGCACTGCTGATCCCGATGGGCGGGAAGGGCTGGATGCTCGCCGCGCTCGCGGCGGGCAGCGCCCTCCTCGCCCTCGGTGTGGTCCTCGCCAATGTGATCCAGGGCGCGTTCCGCCAGCGGTACTGCCCACCCCAGCTGCTCGGCCGCATCACGGCCTGCATCTCGGTGGCCAACTTCGGCGCCATTCCGTTCGGTTCCCTGCTCGGCGGCGTGCTCGGCACGGCGCTCGGGCTCAGGCCGACGCTGTGGCTGCTGACCGCCGGTCTCGCGGTCAGCCCCCTGTTGCTGCTGATCGGTCCCCTGCGCGCACGGCACGACCTGCCCACCGCGCCGGCCACCGCACCCGGTGGCTCATGAGGCCCGACCGGCCCCTTCGAGTACGAACAGGAGAGACCCCGTGGAAGGAACAATGCCGTGGGTCGCCCGTGAGCTGCCACCCCCTGGCTCACTCGACCTCTGGCTCCTGAGGGTCTCGGATGTCCCCGTCGGCATCCTGGACGAGGCGGTGCTCGATGCGACCGAGCGCCGACGTGCCGCCGCCCTCATGCACACGGCCGACCGAACCAGGTTCACGGCCGCGCATGTCGCACTGCGGCGGCTCCTCGGGGCGTATCTGCGCCGGCGCCCCGAGGAGATCCACTTCGGCCGGGACACCTGTCCCTGCTGCGGCGGCCCGCACGGCCGGCCCACCGTGCTCGGCGCGGGCCGTGACGACCTGTTCTTCTCGCTCTCCCACCGTGGCGATCTCGCCCTCGTCGGTACGGCCATGGCGCCGATCGGCGTGGATGTCGACCTGGTGTCGGACCAGACGGCCACCGCCGAACTGGCCTCGATGCTGCACGTGGCCGAGCAGGAGGAACTGGCCGCTCTCGCACCGGCGTTGCGGCCCCGCGCACTGGCGAGGCTGTGGACCCGCAAGGAGGCCTACCTCAAAGGCCTCGGCACCGGACTGGGCCGCGATCCGTCCCTCGACTACGTCGGCTCCGGCACACCCGCGGGTCCGTACCCGCCGTCCGGCTGGACCCTGCTGGACGTTCCGGTGGACCGGGGCTACGCGGCGGCGGTGGCGGTACGCGGCGAACTCACCGCGGCCGGCCCGACCGTCACCCGGCTCTTCGGACCGCAGGCGGCCGACCTGGTGCGCGCACCCCCGCCCGCGCTCCTGACGGGAGGGACCCTCACCTGACTCCGCACACCACGCTCTCACCCACACCAACAGCCCTACGAACCTTGGGAATCCACGATGCCGAACGCTGTGCAGCAGGCCCCCGCGGCCCACCCTCCACGGATGCGGGCCCAGGAGTCCGCCTCCGCCCCGAGCGAGCCGATGACCGGCGCCCAGTCCCTGATCCGCTCCCTCGAAGAGGTCGGCGCGGACACCGTGTTCGGGATTCCCGGCGGGGCGATCCTGCCCGCCTACGACCCGATGATGGACTCGGCCAGGCTCCGCCACGTCCTGGTCCGGCACGAACAGGGCGCCGGACACGCGGCCACCGGTTACGCGCAGGCCACCGGAAAGGTCGGCGTGTGCATCGCCACCTCCGGTCCCGGCGCGACCAACCTCGTCACGCCGATCGCCGACGCGCACATGGACTCCGTACCGCTCGTGGCGATCACGGGCCAGGTGCCGTCGAGGTCGATCGGCACGGACGCCTTCCAGGAGGCGGACATCGTCGGCATCACGATGCCGATCACCAAGCACAACTTCCTGGTCACCCAGGCCGAGGACATCCCGCGGACGATCGCGGAGGCCTTCCATCTGGCCTCCACCGGCCGTCCAGGACCGGTCCTGGTCGACATCACCAAGGACGCCCTCCAGGCGCAGACCGTCTTCTCCTGGCCCCAGGCCGTCCAGCTCCCCGGCTACCGTCCGCGGACCCGCCCGCACCCCCGGCAGATCCGCGAGGCGGCACGGCTCATCACCTCGTCCGAGCGGCCGGTCCTCTACGTCGGCGGAGGCGTCCTCAAGGCGCACGCCACCGCCGAACTGCGCGACCTCGCGGAGCTGACCGGGGTCCCCGTGGTCACCACCCTGATGGCGCTCGGCGCCTTCCCGGGCAGTCATCCGCAGCATCTGGGCATGCCCGGCATGCACGGCGACGTGCCCGCCGTCGCGGCCCTGCAGAAGGCCGACCTGATCGTCGCCCTCGGAGCCCGCTTCGACGACCGGGTCACCGGCAAGCTGGACAGCTTCGCGCCGTACGCCAAGGTCGTGCACGCCGACATCGACCCGGCGGAGATCGGCAAGAACCGCGCCGCCGACGTGCCGATCGTCGGCGACGCCCGCGAGGTGATCAGCGCGCTGGCGGCCGCCGTACGCGAGGAGTACAAGGAGGGCGACGCGGGCGACCACACCGCATGGTGGCAGGACCTGGGCCGCTGGCGGGACACCTACCCCCGTGGCTACGAACTGCCCGCCGACGGCTCGCTCTCCCCGCAGCAGGTCATCGAACGCATCGGTCAACTCGCTCCCGAGGGAACCCTGTTCGCCTCCGGGGTGGGCCAGCACCAGATGTGGGCGGCGCAGTTCCTGCCGCACGAGGAACCGGGAACCTGGTTCAACTCCGGCGGCGCGGGGACGATGGGCTACGCGGTGCCGGCCGCGATGGGCGCCAAGGCCGGGCGCCCCGACCGCACCGTGTGGGCGATCGACGGCGACGGCTGCTTCCAGATGACCAACCAGGAACTGGTCACCTGCGCCCTGAACAACATCCCGGTCAAGGTCGCCGTCATCAACAACGGCGCCCTCGGGATGGTCCGGCAGTGGCAGAACCTCTTCTACGGCGCGCGCTTCTCCAACACCGTGCTGCACGACGGTGCGACGAACGCCGCGACCGGCTCCACCCGGGGTGTGGGCTCCGCCGCCAACCGGGGCACCCGCGTCCCGGACTTCGTCCTCCTCGCCGAGGCGATGGGCTGTGTGGGCCTGCGCTGCGAGTCCCCGGACGAGCTGGACGCGGTCATCGACAAGGCCAACTCGGTCACCGACCGTCCGGTGGTGGTGGACTTCATCGTCCACGAGGACGCGATGGTGTGGCCGATGATCCCGGCCGGTACTTCCAACGACGACATCATGGCCGCCCGTGACGTACGTCCCGACTTCGGCGACGCCGCGGACGACTGAGAGGACCCTCCGACATGTCCCAGCACACGCTCTCCGTCCTGGTCGAGAACACCCCCGGCATCCTGGCCCGGATCGCCGCCCTGTTCTCGCGGCGCGGCTTCAACATCGACTCGCTCGCCGTGGGCACCACCGAGCACCCGGACCTCTCCCGCGTCACGGTCGTCGTCCGGGTCGACGACGAACTCTCCCTGGAACAGGTGACCAAGCAGCTCAACAAGCTCGTCAACGTACTGAAGGTCGCCGAACTGGAGGCCTCGGGCGCGGTCCAGCGCGAACTCGTCCTCGTGAAGGTGCGCGCCGACAACACCACGCGCTCCCAGATCATCGAGATCGCCGACCTGTTCCGCGCCCGGACCGTGGACGTGGCCCCCGACGCGGTCACGCTGGAGGCCACCGGAGCCGGCGACAAGCTCGACGCGATGCTGCGGATGCTCGCCCAGTTCGGCATCAAGGAACTGGTGCAGTCCGGCGCGATCGCCATCGGCCGCGGCTCCCGCTCCCTGACGGAGCGAGGCGTCCGCGAGACCCGCACGGTACGTATCACCTCGGCCGCGACGGCGACGGCCGCACAGAGCGCCTGACACCGCCGGCCACCCGAATACCCACTTACCCATAAGGAATACGGAGCTACCTCATGGCCGAGCTGTTCTACGACGCCGATGCCGACCTGTCCGTCATCCAGGGCCGCAAGGTCGCGGTCATCGGCTACGGCAGCCAGGGCCACGCCCACGCGCTGTCGCTGCGTGACTCGGGTGTGGACGTCCGCGTCGGTCTGCACGAGGGGTCCAAGTCCAAGGCGAAGGCCGAGGAGCAGGGCCTGCGCGTGGTGACGCCGTCGGAGGCCGCGGCCGAGGCCGACGTCATCATGATCCTGGTGCCGGACCCGATCCAGGCCCAGGTCTACGAGGAGTCCATCAAGGACAACCTCGACGACGGCGACGCGCTGTTCTTCGGCCACGGCCTGAACATCCGCTTCGACTTCATCAAGCCGCCGGCCGGGATCGACGTCTGCATGGTCGCCCCGAAGGGGCCGGGTCACCTGGTGCGCCGTCAGTACGAGGAGGGCCGCGGGGTTCCGTGCATCGCGGCCGTCGAGCAGGACGCGACCGGCAACGCCTTCGCGCTCACCCTGTCGTACGCGAAGGCGATCGGCGGCACGCGTGCCGGTGTCATCAAGACGACGTTCACCGAGGAGACCGAGACCGACCTGTTCGGTGAGCAGGCCGTTCTCTGTGGTGGTACGGCCGCGCTGGTGAAGGCCGGTTTCGAGACGCTGACCGAGGCCGGCTACCAGCCGGAGATCGCGTACTTCGAGTGCCTGCACGAGCTGAAGCTGATCGTCGACCTGATGTACGAGGGCGGCCTGGAGAAGATGCGCTGGTCCGTCTCCGAGACCGCCGAGTGGGGCGACTACATCACCGGCCCGCGGATCATCACGGACGCCACCAAGGCCGAGATGAAGCAGATCCTCGCCGAGATCCAGGACGGCACCTTCGCCCGTAACTGGATGGACGAGTACCACTCGGGTCTGAAGAAGTACGACGAGTACAAGACCCAGGACGAGAACCACCTCCTGGAGACCACCGGCAAGGAGCTCCGCAAGCTCATGTCGTGGGTGAACGACGGGGAGGCATGAGGGACGACGACGGGGTCGGCCCGACAGGGAACCGACCCCGCCGCTCCTCGTGGCGACGCCCCCGTTCGGCCGACATCTCGTCTCGTTCGCCGGATCCGGTGTGCTCCAGGGGCCGGCACGCTCGGTAGCGTGACCATCGGCTGCGTGGAGTGTCCATGTGTCCGGCTGATCCGTGCGACGGCTTCCGACGGAACCTGATGAGGCTGCAATGAGTGAACCGACCAAGCCCGAGGTCGACGTTCCGGAGGGTGACGCTCCGACCGAGCTGACCATCCGGGACCTGGTCGTCGGGGACGGGGCCGAGGTGAAGCCGGGCATGGTGGTCAGGGTCCACTACGTCGGGGTGGCCTTCGCGTCCGGGAAGGAGTTCGACGCCTCCTGGGACCGCGGTGAGCCGTACAAGTTCACCCTGGGCGGCGGCAAGGTCATCAAGGGCTGGGACCGGGGGGTGAGGGGGATGAAGGTCGGCGGCCGGCGCGAGATCATCGTTCCCCCGCGTCTGGGCTACGGCAACCAGTCGCCCTCGCCGCTGATCCCGGCGGGCTCGACCCTGGTCTTCGTGGTGGACCTGCTGGACTCGTATTCCAGCACGACCGGGTGGAGCAGGGCCTGATCCACCGGGGATCACGGGACAGCCCTCAGCCTGAATGATCTCGATCAGCCGACGGCGGTCCCGTCCACCGTCACACCCGCGTCCGGGCCGACGCCGGCCGGATCCCGGCGTGGAGATCCCGCCGGTCGTCGGATCCGGGCATGGAGATCCCGCTGGTCGCCAGGGCCCCCGGCGCGGCGATCCCGCTGGTCGCCCCGCCGGCCGGCGGCCCCTGTTCCTAGCCCTCTTCCTTCCGGCCCTCTTCGCGGTGCTCCGGCCGAACGTCGCGGATGACGGAGCCGCTCTCGAACCATGTCGCGGCGGCGGTCAGCGCGTTCTCGGTCTCAGCGCGCGTGTCACCCGCCGCCAGGACGGAGGCGATCTTCTCCACGCTCGACCTGGCGGGTGCCAGCCGAGTTCCCGGCACCGCATGGGTCTGGTACGAGGTGATGCCCGGGACGGGGCACGTCCCGGGCAGGGAGACCAGCTCTCCCTCACGGGGCGGGAAGAGGGAGAGGCCCGCGATCCGCAGCGGAGTGTCCGGAAGCGACGGCGGCTTGTTGCCCGCGAGCGACCGGACATAGACCTCGGGCAGCGTGACGCCGAACCCCGATTCCAGCACCTGCTCGATCATGCCTCCGCCCATGCGGCTGGCGACCTCGTTGAACAGCAGGTCACCGTCGCGGTCCCGGAATATCTCGGCGTGGAACATGAAGGTGCCGGGGGAGGGGAGCGCGTCGAGCGCCTGCCGCGTCAGACTGCGCAAGGGATCGAGGAGGACATCGTCGGGATCGAGCAGGCAACTGCGCAGGACACGGCCTTCCCTGATGTCCAGGCAGGTCGTCTCTCCCTGGGAGGACGGCCACATCAGGCGCACCTGCCCGTCCACGACGATGCCGTCGACGTGGAAGAGCTCGTGCTCGACGTACTTCTCCACCAGCAGTTGGGCGCCGTCGTCCGATCCCAGGCTGCCGTCGGCGCCGAGCAGTGCCACCAGGTCGTCCTCGCCGCGCAGGACGTGCACGTCCATGGAGCCGCCGCCGCGACGCGGTTTGACGACCACCGGATAGTCGTGGACCCGGATGAATGTGAGCAGGTCGTCGAGATGGGCCGCCGGCGCGTAGGGAGCCAGCGGAACGCCCGCCCGCTCCAGGATCCTCTTCATCGTCAGCTTGTCGCGAAAGGCCGTGGCACTGGTCACGTCCTGGCCCGGTGCGCCGAGCAGGCCGCGCAGTCGGGCGGCGCGCAGGATGTCGAACTCCGACAGGGCGATGATCCGGTCGAAGCCGAACGTGCGGTGGAGATCGAGGGCGCGCGCCTCCACCAGCGGGTTGAAGTGGAAGCCTTCGAACAGCTCGCTGTGGAGGTAACCGGCGAGCTGGGCCCGGCGGACATCGGGGTCCTGCGACACGGCCGCCGGATCGGTGACGAGGACGGCCTCGTGATCGTCACCCAGCCAGTCGGGGAACCTGCGTCCGCCGAGCGGTGTCCTGTTGAGGACCAGGAACCTCATCGCACGTCCACGGTGATGGCGTCACGGAATTCGAGGAACCCCGCGTCGACCGCCGCGAAGGTGGGCGCGGAGAAGAGGACGTGTCCGTGCGCCGCCGAGGCGTGGGGCGGCACGAGCACCTGGTCGCCGGGACGGCCGTAGAGCATGACCTCACCCACCCGTTCGTCGGCCTCGACCCCGTCCAGGCCTGTGACGCCGACGAGTTCACCGGCACGCTCGGCGAAGAAGAGGTAGAAGCCGGTCGGGGTGGGCTCCGCGGGGACCTCGGTCCGCGGCTGCCGTCCCGTGGCCAGGTCGAGCAGGCCCGTGACCATGTCGACGCCGGTGCTCGCGAGAACGGACTGGTAGACAGGACCGCCGCCGAGTCGCGCCGCCGTTTCCAGGACGTACGGCTGTCCCTCCGCGGTGATGCGGAACTCGGTGTGTGTGGCGCCGGTGGTGATGCCGAGCGCCTTGTGGGCGGCGTCGACCCCCTCGGTGATCTGCTCGACCAGGGAGGCGGGCAGGCGTGTCGGGGTCGTGTAGTAGACCTCTTCGAAGAACGGGCCCTCCATCGGGAGTGGCTTGTCGTGCACGGCCACGACCCGGGTCTCGCCGTCGAGGACGAGTGATTCGACACTGATCTCGGAGCCCGGTACGTAGGACTCCATGAGCAGGACCTCTCCGTACCGCTCACGCGTGCCGGTGTGCAGCGGGTCATGGGCGAAGCCGGTCCAGGCGCCCTTCTGGAGCGGCCCGAAGTGCTCGGCCAGTTCCTTCTCGTCGTCCACGCGGCGGACGTACTTGCTGCCCCCGCCGATCAGCGGCTTCAGGATCAGGGGATATCCGAGACCGGCGGCCTTCTCGACGGCTTCGTCCACGGTCGCGGCGAGGGCGAACTCCGGTTGTACGAGCCCGGCCGCGCCGAAGGCGCTGCGCATCGCGTACTTGTCGCGGGCGAGATACGCGGCCTTCTCGTCGATGGACGGCAGCTTCAGTTCGGCGGCCACGGCTGCCGCTGCCGGAACGCTTTGCTCGACGAAAGTGACGACGCCGTTCACGGCTTCGTCCTCCGTGGCGACGAGCGCGCGGACGGCGGCCACGGTCTCTTCGATGCTGGTGGTGTCGGCCGACACCACGCGGTCGACGTAGTCGCTTTCCCAGGTGGCGTCCTTCATGACCATCAGCAGCCGCTCGCCGTGCTCCTGGGCGTAGTCCCGGACCCGCTCCAGGTGCCTACGGCGGCTGAGGTTCCGCGTGTGCAGCAGCAGAATACTCACGGTTACTTGCCTCTCGGTGGGGAAGCTCCAAGCCGCGTCAAAGCGAGGAGGGGAGGCGGTTCCGCCCCCCTGACGGCTCGTCAAGTCGATGTGGCCCATGCGATGTTTTTGGTTTCAACTTCCATTACGAGTAAGTGAGTTGAGACAAGAAACAAGCCTGCACCAAATCTGATTTGATCATGCTACGGTTCGGCCAGTCAATCGCCGGGGGGAGGCGAGATTGGTGTCATGCTTCGCGTCCCCATGGGGGAACGCATACATAGGGGAACGCATTCATGGCCCAGGAAATCACGATAGGTGATCGACGCATCACGGACAGTTCCGATGCGTATGTCATAGCCGAGATCGGCCACAATCACGGTGGGGACGTCGAGAAGGCGGCCGAGCTCATCCGCATGGCCGCCGAGTCCGGCGCGCACGCGGCGAAGCTGCAGAAGCGTGACAACAAGGCGCTGTTCACCAAAGCGATGTACGACGAGCCCTACACCGGCCGCAACAGCTTCGGCGCCACCTATGGCACGCATCGCGAGGCTGTCGAGTTCGGGGCCGACGAATACCGTCAGCTCGCCGAGCTTTCCGCCGATCTGGGAATTGCTTTCTTTGCAACTGCTTTTGATTTCCCCAGCGTTGACTTCCTTGCGGAACTCGGTGTTCCTGCCATCAAGATCGCTTCCGGCGACCTGACGAACACTCCTCTGCTCTCGTATGCGGCCAAGACGGGTATCCCGCTCATCGTCAGCAGCGGCGGCGCCACCATGGACGAGGTGCGCCGGGCCGTCGACACCGTCGCTCCCCTCACCGACCAGCTCGCGCTGCTCCAGTGCACCGCGGCCTATCCCGCCACGCCCGATCTGCTCAATCTGCGGGTGATCAGTACGTACCGCGAGGCGTTCCCGGACGTCGTGGTGGGACTGTCCGGGCATGACATCGAATCCGAATCCAGCGTGATCGCCTACACGTTGGGTGCCCGGATCATCGAGAAGCACGTCACCATGGACCGCACCCTGCCCGGCAGCGACCACCACTTCTCGCTGGAGGCGGGCCACCTGCGGGAGCTGATGGCCGGTCTCGACCGGACCCGCCGCGCCCTGGGCAGCCCGGACAAGCAGCAGCTTCCGGTCGAGGCCGCCGCCATGCGCAAGATGTCCAAGAAGCTCGTCGCCGCGCGCGATCTGAGCGTCGGCGAGGTCCTCACCTTCGAGGACATAGCCATCAAGTCGCCCGGCGACGGCCTTCGCCCCTACTTCATCGACGAGATAGTCGGCCGCCCCCTGCTGAGTCCGCTCGCCACCGACGACGCCATCCAGCTCTCCCTGCTCGGCTGAGGGCCGCCATGGGTACGCAGATCGACCTCACCGGCAAGGTCGCTGTGGTGACCGGCGTGCTGGGCCGTCTCGGAGCGGTCTGGGTCGACGCCCTGCTGGCCGCGGGCGCCGACGTCGTGGGCATCGACCGCACCGTGACGGTCCCGCCGCTCCTGGAGGAGACGCTCTCCCGTCACCCCGCGCACCGGTTCCAGCTCCTGAAGGCCGATGTCACGGAGACCGACACCCTCCGCGCCGCTCTCGACTCGTGCCTGGCCACGGTGGGGACGCCGGAGATCCTCGTGAACAACGCCGGCATCGACCAGCCCCCGAACACCTCGGGCGAGAGCTGGCGGTTCGGTGACATCCCCGCCGAGGTGTCCGCGTCCATCCTGGACGTCAATGCCCTCGGAGTCCTGAAGACCTGTCAGGTGTTCGGTTCGGAGATGGCGCGGGGCGGTGCCGGATCCGTCATCAACATCGGCTCGCTCTACGGCAGCATGGCCCCGGACCCGCGGCTCTACGAGCATCTGCCGCAGGACCCGCCCTTCATCAAACCGCCCGCCTACGGCATGTCCAAGGCCGGCGTGGCCGCGCTGACCCGCTACCTCGCGGTGCTGTGGGGCGGACAGGGCGTCCGGGTCAACACGCTCTCCCCCGGTGGAGTACTGGGCGGTCAGGACGCCGCCTTCCGCGGCAAGTTCAGCGACCGCGTCCCACTGCGCCGTATGGCCGAGGCGTCGGACCTCACCGGGCCCCTGCTCTTTCTCGCATCCGATCTGAGCAGCTACGTGACCGGCACCGAGTTGCTGGTCGACGGCGGCTACGTGTGCTGGTGAGCCACCGTCTCGCCGCACGTACTTCTGGAGAAGCCATGAACATCTCTCTCGCCTGGCTGCCTGTCGAAGAGTTCACTCGCATCCTGGACGGCATCGACGATCCGCACGACCGCAGCCAGGCCTTCGCGGACGCGTCCCGTGTCAACGCCCTCTACAGCATCATGCGCGCCGGATCGGGCCACATCGGATCCAGCTTCAGCGCCGCCGACATCGTCGCCTGGCTGCTGCTGAACGAGATGAACTCGCCCTTCGCCGACGACGGCGACGTCTACTTCTCCTCCAAGGGACACGACGTACCCGGCCTCTACGCGTCCTACATCGGGCTCGGCGCACTCCCCGAGGAGAAGCTGCACCAACTGCGCCGCCTCGGCGGTCTGCCGGGCCACCCCGACGTCAGCATCCCGCACATGCACGCGAACACCGGCTCGCTCGGCATGGGCATCTCCCGCGCCAAGGGCATGATCCTCGGCGACCGGCTGACCGGCGCGAGCCGTCGGGTCTACGTCCTGACGGGCGACGGCGAGCTCCAGGAGGGCCAGAACTGGGAAGCGCTGGCCGGTGCGGTGCACCACGCAATGGGCGAACTGACCGTGATCGTCGACCACAACAAGATCCAGTCCGACACCTGGGTCGCCGACGTGAGCGACCTGGGCGATCTGGAAGCGAAGTTCCGCGCCTTCGGCTGGGGCGTCCTGCGTTGCGACGGCAACGCGCCGCGCGAACTGGACACGGCGTTCCGCCTCCGGGAGAAGCAGTACGCCGGCAGTCCGGCCGTCATCGTCGCCGACACGGTCAAGGGAGCGGGAACAGGCGTCTTCGCGGCGACGTCCATGGCCGAGGGAGAGTGGCGCTACCGCTTCCACAGCGGAGCCCCCGCCCGCGAGGACTACCGGCGCGCCCACGACGAACTCGTCGCGTCGTTGAACTCGCTCCTCCAGCGGCACGCACTCGCCCCGGTCCGGCTGGTGGCCGTGGACGTCGAGCCGCCGGCCAAGGCCGCGGGGCCCCAGCTTCCGCAGGTCTACGGCCGTGCCCTGGCCGACCGCGCGAAGAGCGACGAGCGGATCGTCGCGCTCGACGCCGATCTCGTCCTGGACACCGGCCTGATCCCCTTCGCGCAGGAGGTGCCCGACCGCTTCTTCGAGTGCGGCATCGCGGAACAGGACATGGTGTCGACGGCCGGTGGTCTGGCGGCCAGGGGCCTGCTGCCCTTCGTGCACTCGTTCTCCTGCTTCCTGCACGCGCGGCCGAACGAGCAGATGTACACCAACGCCTCCGAAAACCGGAAGATCGTCTATGTGGGGTCGCTCGCGGGCCTGATCCCCGCCGCACCCGGCCACTCCCACCAGGCGGTCCGTGACGTCAGCGCGCTCGGCGCGATCCCCGGGCTGGTGGTCCTGGAGCCGGCCAACTCGGCCGCCGTCGAGGCAGCGCTCGACCATTGCGTCGAGTCGACGTCGAGTACCTACCTGCGGCTCGTCAGCACCCCCGTCCCCGCCGAGGCGGAGGAGCTGGGCGCCGAGCCGCTGACCCTCGGCCGCGGCCGCGTCGTACGGGCCGGGGGCAGGGCCGTCGCCATCGGTTCCGGACCCGTCGTGCTCACCCAGCTGATCCGCGCTGCCGGACTGCTTTCCGCCGAGGGCATCGAACTGACCGTGGTCGACCTGCCCTGGCTCAACCGGGTCGACTCCGGCTGGCTGGCCGAGCTGGCCGGCCGGTCCGGCGTTCTCTTCGTCGTCGAGAACCACTACACCCACGGCGGCCAGGCGGACCTGATCGCCCGGTCCCTGCTGGAACTGGGCCTGCCCGACACCCCCGCCTTCGAAGGAATCGGCCTCACCGAAGTGCCCAAGTGCGGCACCGAGGCGGAGGTCCTGGACGCCCACGGACTCAGCGCACGACACCTCGCCGAGCGGTTCCTGACCCGGATCCGCCCCGTCGCACATCAGTGACCGGCCTGCCCGCATCCGACCACCGCGAGAACGAACAGGAATCATGGACACCATCTACAACGAGTTGAAGCGGCCCCCGCAGGAGATAGTCGACGGCTTCCGGGAGCTGCTCGCCGAGTACAGCCCCAGCTGTGTCGTCACCGACGGACAGCGGCGCGCGGGAGCCATCGGCGGCTTCCAGGTCGTCCGGCACGACCAGAAGATCGCGGGGCCGGCCTTCACCATCAACCTCTCGATCGACGACTGGGTGAACACCCTGCCGATCCTGTCCCGCGCCCAGCCCGGTGACGTCATCGTCATGGCCTGCCACGGTCTGGCCACCACCGCCATGTGGGGCGGTCTGACGGCGACGGTCTCCCACAAGTTCGGCGTCGCCGGCGCCATCATCGACGGCGCCGCCCGGGACATCGACGAGATCCGCGACATCGGTTTCCCGCTCTGGTACCGGACCACCTCGCCGCGGCAGTCCCCGGGCGCCGTCCATGACCGCATCGAGCCGGTCCAGGTCAACGTCCCCGTGTCGGTCGGCGGCCAGGTCATCTTCCCCGGCGACATCATCGTCGCCGACGAGAACGGTGTGGCCACCGTGGCCTCGCAGCGGGCCGCCGAGGTGCTGGAAGGCTCCCGGGACGTGGCGCGCCGGGAGAACGAGATCCGTGACCGGATCGCGTCCGGTGCCACCGCCGCCGATCTGCGGGCCGAGTTCGGCAACCTCTGAGGAGAAACAGATGCGCCTCTACATCACCGGCGCGGACGGCAGCCTCGGCACCGCGCTGACCAGGGAACTGAGCGCCGACCCCCGTACCGCCGAGTGGACCGTCAAGGGCGTCTCCGTCACCCACTTCGACATCGGTGACGAAGCCGCGACGACCGCCTCGATCAGTGCCTTCCAGCCCGACCTCGTCCTTCATCTCGCGGCGATATCCATCGTCGCGCCGTGCGAGACCGACCCCGGCCTCGCCCTGCGCGTCAACGTCTCCGGTGTGCATCAGGTGGCCGAAGCCTGCCGTGCGGTCGGCAGCCGACTGGTCTACATCTCCAGTGACTACGTCTTCGACGGCGCGGACGCCCCGGCGGAGGGCTACCGGGAGACGGACGTCCCCAACCCGCTGAGCGTCTACGCCCTGACGAAGCTCGCCGGCGAGCAGATCGCCGCGCACGTGCCCGAGCACCTGGTCGTCCGCACCTCCTGGCTCTTCGGCGGCTCCGCGGAGAACAACGACGACGTACTGGCGACGATCCGGGCGGCACAGCGCGGGGAGCAGCAGGAGCTGATCAGCGACCAGTACAGCCGCCCCACCTACACCGTGGACCTGGCCCGTGCCCTCATCCATCTGATGACGCGGGACGAGTTCCCCACCGGCGTCGTACACGTCGCCAACGAGGGCCGGGCCACGCGCCACGAACTCGGTGCGTACGCCCTCATGCAGTACGACCCGAAGCTGAACGCGGACCATCCGCCCACCGCGATCTCCTTCGACGACTGCGAGTTCGTCGGCGGCCGGCCCAGGACGTCGGCCTTCAACACCGAACTGCTCGCCGAGCTGGGCCACTTGATGCCCCGCTGGCAGGACGCCGTCGACCGCCACTGCGCGGATCTGTACCAGCGGGACTCCTCCGAAAGGACCACGGCATGAGAATCCCCCTCGGCCGCGGCGGCTCCAGGCCGCTGTGGAGCAACTGGGCCCGCTCCGCGCATTGCGCCCCGGCCCATCTGGTACGGGCGGCGCAGGAACAGGACATCGTCGACGCGATCGAGTACGCGAGGAGCCGGGGGCTGCGGCTCCGCGCCGCCGGAACCGGTCACTCCTTCAACCCGATCGCGACCACGGACGGCCTGCTGCTGGACATGACGGGCTACGACGGGATCGTGGCCCTCGACCCGACGACACCATCGGTGACGGTGCGGGGCGGCACACTGCTGCGCGAGCTGAACTGGGCCCTGGACAAGGCCGGACTGGCCCTGTCCAACATGGGCACCCTGGAGGAGCAGACCGTCGCAGGTGCCATCTCGACCGGCAACCACGGCAGCGGACTGCACCACGCGCCGTTCTCGGGGCACGTGCTGGGGCTGACCCTGGTCACGGCCGACGGCAGTGTCCGCTCGTGCGGTCCCGATCACGAGCCGGACCTCTTCCGCGCCGCGGTCACCTCGCTCGGCGCGCTGGGCGTCATCTCCACCGTCACCCTGCGCTGCGTGCCCAAGTTCAACCTGCGGGTGACGGAGGGCAGCAGGCCGCTGGACAGCATTCTTGAGGACATCGAGGCGTACGCGGGCAGCGCCGAGCACGCCACGTTCTCGCTCAAGGGCTGGAGCGACAACGCCTCGACGCTCAAGCTCGAACCGACCGACGCGCCTGTCTCGCCCGACGCGGCGCGCCTGCGCCGGGCCAACACACTGGGCGAGGTGCGCTGCGCCACGGCAGGGCTGGCCGGACGAGTCGACCAGCGGTTCGTGCAGCGGTTCATGACAGCGCAGGTCGGTGGCGACTCCGGCCCGGCCGACTACGTGGACGTCAGCTACAACGCGTTCACCTTCCCGCAGCCGGTGAAGTTCCTGTCCCTGGAGTACGCCCTGTCGCTGGACGCCGCCACCGAGGCGGTACGGCACGTCCACGACGACGTGAAGCGGTTCGGGCTGCGCACGCCCTACTCGATCACCGTCCGTTTCAGCACGGGCGACGACTACCTGCTCAGCCCCGCCCAGGGCCGGACCACCGCCTACGTCAACATCACGGTCCCGCGAACCGTCGCCTACACCGAGCTCCTGCGCGTCTTCGAAGCGGCTCTGCGGGACCATCACGGGCGTCCGCACTGGGGCAAGGCGCACACCGCGACGGCCGCGACGGTCGCCGACCTCTATCCGGGCTGGAAGGAGTTCCAGGACGTCCGCGCCGAACTCGACCCGGACGGCATGTTCTCCAGCGACTACGTCAGGCGGGTGCTCGGCGGTACGCGGGGTGCCTCACTGTGACCTCTGCGGGCGCACTGCTGTGGGACTTCGACGGGCTGGTCTGCGACACCGAGCGTTCCGCGCACCGGTCGTGGGAGACCCTGTACGGCCGGCACGGCCTGGACCTCCCCGACACCGTCTGGGCGGTCATGACCGGCCGGGCCTCCGGTGAGGTCCACGCGATCCGTGACCTGTCGGTCAGGCTCGGCCGGGACCTGACCGAGCGGGAGCGCGCCGAGCGCCGCGCCGACAAGGCCCGTCTCGCGAACGAAGAGCCTCTGCGGCCCGGGGTGGCGGCGCTGCTGGAGCGGGCGGCCCGGCACGGTGTGCCGTGCGCGATCGTCTCCAGTTCTCCGGCGGCCTGGGTGCTCGGACACCTGGAGCGTCTGGGCGTGGCGGACCGGTTCGCGCTGGTGGTCACGGGAGATCAGGTCGAGGCGCGCAAACCCGCCCCGGACCTGTATCTGCGGGCCCTGGAGCTGCTGGGCCGCCCCGCGGACACGTGCCTGGCCCTGGAGGACTCGCCGCTCGGTGTGGCGGCCGCGAAGTCCGCCGGGCTGGCCTGCGTGGCCGTGCCGAACGCCATGGGCACACCCGCTCCTCTCGCGGCCGCCGACCTGGTCCTCGACAGCCTGGAACACCTGGAGCGCCTCGACATTCCGGTGCGCACAACGAAAGTGACAGCCGCATGACGAACGAACACGAGCAGGGCGCGACCGCCATGTCCATCATGGACTCCCTGGTGCGGGGAGACCGCGCCCACCCCGACTGGCTGTGGCGCAGTGGCTCACTCGTCCCCTGGGCCGAGTCGAGCATCCACGTCAACGCCGTGGGCCACGCCTCGGTGGCCTCGGTCTTCGAGGGCATCAAGGCGTACGTCTCCCACGACGGGGCGGGCCTGCTTCTCTTCCGCCTCGACGAGCACCTCCGGCGGCTGTACGAGTCCGCGCGCATCGTCCGTATCGACATCCCCTACGGGATCGAGATCCTGCGCGCCGCGGTGATCGAGGTGCTGCGGGCCAACGCCTACCGTGAGGACGTGTATCTGCGGCCCTGGGCGTTCCCTGCCGGGATCGTCCAGGAACAGATGGTGCCCGCCGGCGTCACCTGCGAACTCGTCGTGGACAGCTGGACCTTCCAGAGCGGACTGGGCACCGAGCGGGGCTGTCGTGCGGCGGTCAGCTCGTGGACCCGCATCAACGAGGCGTCCATGCCCCCGCGCGTGAAGGCGTTCTCGAACTACCACAACGGCCGTCTCGCCATGCTGGAGGCGCGGGAGAACGGCCACGACTGGCCCATCCTGCTCAACGAGCGGGGCAAGGTCAGTGAGGGCCCGGGCGCCTGTATCGCCCTGGTCCGCGACGGGGTGGTGTCGACGCCCTCCACCACCAGCGGAATCCTCGAAAGCCTGACCCGTGACACCTCGATCACGCTGCTGCGCGAGCTGGGGCACACCGTCGTGGAACGTGAGGTCGACCGGACCGAGCTGTACCTGGCGGACGAGGTCTTCTTCATGGGCACGGGCTGGGAGATCCTGCCCGTCACCACGGTGGACGGTCTCCAGGTGGGCGACGGGACCGCCGGCCCGCTGACCCGGCGACTGGACACGGCGTACGGCGACGTCGTCCGGGGACGTTCACCCCGCCACAAGGACTGGCTGACCGAGCTCCCCTTCTGACCGGAATGCTCCTCCTGTCTTTCGCATCCACCCCATCGCTTGGAGAAAGCCGCATATGACGTCGTATCGCCAGAACCGGCCGCGGGTGAGTCACCTTCTCGTGGTGGGTGACGAGCGTGACATCGTCGCGCGAGCACGTGAACTCGACCCGGAGCTGAGGACGAGTGTCCTGTGCGCGGCTCAAGAGGTCGGCAGGGTACGTGACTTCACGAAGCACTCCAGGGTCGTCGTCCTCGACGACCGCTCCCCGCTGGAGGAGTGGGTCGCCGCGTCGCGCTTCGTCCACGCGGCGGACACGGTGGACCGGATCGTCTGCTTCGGCGAGGAAGGGCAACGGGCGGCTGCCGCCATCGCCGACGAGCTGGGACTGGCCTGGCACTCCGGCGAGACCGTGCGCGCCGTCGACAGCAAGTGGCACATGAGGCAGCGGCTCGCCGAGGCCGGGGTCGACGACACTCCCTGCGTGCTGACCTCGACGGCCGAGGAGATAGCCGCCTTCGGCGCTCGGGTGGGCTATCCGCTGATCTGCAAGCCCGCGGGCGGCGTGGGCAGCCAGGGCGTGGTCCGCCTCGACGACGCCGACGACATCGCCGGCCTGCTCGCCACCACGCTCGCCGCCGCTGCCGCCCTGCCGAACGGTGACGTCCTCGTGGAGCCCTTCCACGCCGGGCGGGAGTACAGCGTGGAGTGCCTGAGCGAGGACGGACGGCATCTCGCCCTGTGCGTCACCGAGAAGTTCCTGGCACCGGGCGGCTTCGTCGAGGTGGGCCATGTGCTCCCGGCACGGCTCGCGGAGGGCGAGGAGCAGCGGATCCTCGGCACGGTCACGGCCGCACTGGACGCGCTAGGCATCCGCGAGGGCGTGAACCACACCGAGGTCATCGTGACCGAGCACGAGGTGCGGGTCGTCGAGACCCACCTGCGTCAGGCCGGGGACCGGATTCCCTATCTGCTGAGGGACGCGCGCGGTGTGGACATCGTCGACGCCCTGGCGCGGCAGAGCATCGGCCTCGGCGCTCTCGACGGGGTCCGCGCCCAGGTGGAGAAGGCGGCCGTCGACGGTCGTTTCGGGGCGATCTGGTACGCGACCCCCTCCGCCGCCGGAGAGGTGCTGGAGGTGCGTGGCGTCGAGGACGTGAAGGGCCGCCCCGGCATCAGCGACGCGGTGGTCCGTGTCGCACGGGGCGACCGTGTCCAGCCGATCACTTCCTCCGCGTCCCGCCCGGCCCATGTGTGGGGAGTGGCGGACACGCCGGACGAGGCCCTGGCCCTGGTCCGACAGGCCGTGGCCGACCTGAAGTTCGTCGTCGCCGTGCCGGGCGGCAGCGCGTGACCGCCGACGGGGGCGCCCGCGGCCTGCGGGCGATCGCCGCGGGTGTGCGCAACAGCTCCGCCGCCGAGCGCACGCTGGTGGCGAGCTGTCTGTCCGACTCCATGGGCACCGGTCTGTTCGCCGGGCTCGCCGCCGTCTTCTTCACCCGGGTCGCCGGTCTGAGCACCACTCAGTTCACCCTGGGCCTGTCGCTGGCCGGTGCCGTGGGCTTCCTGCTGACGCTGCCCACGGGCATCGTGGGCGACCGGATGGGCGCGCGCCGCACGCTGATCGTCATCAACCTCTGGCGTGCCGTCGGGTTCGCGGGCTACGTGCTGGTCACGTCCTTCCCGGCCTATCTGGTCGTCGTCCTGCTGACCGCGGTCGCCGACCGTACCGCCGGCGGCGTCAGCCAGGCCCTGGTCGCGGACGTGGCCGGGGACGAGCGCCGCATCAAGCTGATGGCCGTGGTCAGGTCCACCCGCAACGTCGGGTACGCCCTGGGCGGGCTGGCCGCGGGCGTCGCGATCGCCGCGGGCAGCACCCTGCTGTACCGCTGCACGCTCCTGGCGATCTCTCTCTTCTACGTGCTCTGCGCGGGCCTGCTGATGCGCATCCGGGAGAAGCACCGTGTGACGACGTACAGGAAGAGCAAGCGGAGCTGGGCTTTCAGAGACCGCCGCTATGTGGCGTTCACCGGGCTCAACTCGGTGCTCAGCCTGCATGTGACGACGCTGAACGTTCTGCTCCCCCTGTGGATCCTCTCGACCCCGTCCCTGCCGGACTCGCTGGTGTCGCTGCCGCTGATCCTCAACACCGTGCTGGTCTCGCTGCTCCAGCTTCCCGCCACCCGGCACATCTCGGACGTGGCCCGGGCGGGCCGGGCCGCCCTGGCCGCGGCGGTCCTGACGGCTCTGGCCGGCGCGGCCTTCCTGGCCACGCGGTGGTGGGACCGTACGTCGGTCGTGGCGGTCGCTGTCCTGTTGGCCGGGGTGCTGGCGCTGACCTGGGCCGAGATGTGGCAGTCGGCCTCGTCCTGGCAGATCTCCATGGACCTCGCGCCGGAGGCGGACCGGTCCCAGTTCCTGTCGACGTTCAACCTCAGCACCACGGCGGAACGCGTCCTCGGCCCCGCGCTTCTCCCGGTGCTCGTCATGTCGGGCAGATCCTGGGGCTGGCTCGTTCTCGGCGCTCTGGTCCTGGCGTCCGGGGTCGCGACGTGGTGGCTCTCGCGGCTGCACGACCGTGGTCCGTTCCCGCATCGTGACTCGGAGCCGCTCCCACAACTGCGATGATGCTCAAGGATGTTGTCGGCACAGTGGGGTAGGAGAGCACGTTGACCGTTGCTGATGTGGAGTTGTCGGAGCCTCGGGTGAGTGAGACGGAGGCGCCGAGCGCTCCCCTGAGATCTCCGACGCGGCTGTCGGTCGCGGACGTCCTGACCTTGGGCAACGCCGTGTGCGGCTTCGCCTCGGTCTACTTCACGACGACCGCGGTGCTGATTCCCCACCTGTCCAGCGACGAACGGGCCGGCACCATGCGCCAGGGTGCGGCCGCGGCGGTGATGCTCGTCCTGCTCGCCTCGCTCTTCGATCTGTGCGACGGACTCGTCGCCCGCCGCTTCCGCAGCTCGGGCATGGGTGCCGAACTGGACAACCTCTCGGACCTGATCAGCTTCGGCCTCTCGCCCGCCTATTTCGTGGTGGTGTGGGGCATCGTGAGCGGATTCCCCCTGATGCCGGTCGTGGCGGCCGCGGTGGCGGTCCTGCTCGCCGGGCTGCTCCGGCTGGCCCGCTTCTCCGTCACGGAGATGCGCGACGGCATGTTCCAGGGGATGCCCATCCCCTTCGCGGCACTGACCGTGCTCAGCCTCTCCCTGCTCGAACTGCCTTTCGTGCTCACGATCCTGAGCGTGCTGGCGGTCGCCTGGCTGATGGTCAGCCGCATCGAGTATCCGAAGCCCAGCGGACGGTGGGCGGTGCTCACGGTCTGCTGGATCGTGGTGAACGTCGGCTGTCTCGTCTCCTGGGCGGCCGGCGCGCCCGGAGCGGAAGGGACGATGGTGATCGGCTGCATGCTGCAGGTGGCGCTGGCGGCTCTGCTGCCCGTCGTGGCCCTGGCCCTCCACATTTCGAACCGGCGTACGCCCTCGGAGGCGTAGGCGCCGATACCGAGCGCTTCCCGACGGTCCGGCACGGTTCACCGTGCCGGACCGTTCTTTCATCGAGGTCGAACTCTCCCTCACAGAGGCCGAGTTCGAGGAGCTGTGGCCCGCCACGGCCGGTGCCCGCCTGGTGAAGACACGCCACTCGGTGCCGTATCGCCGCCGTGGTAGCCCTGGGAGGCGGGCTGCGTCAGGCGGTCGCGCGAGGGGACAACGGATCCTCCCGAACTCAGAGCCAGTCCTTCCGCTTGAAGATGACGTACAGACTGGTGCAGACGACCGCCATCAGGAGGATCGCGAAGGGGTACCCGAGCACCCAGTGCAGCTCCGGCATGCGGTCGAAGTTCATGCCGTAGATGGTGCCGACCAGCGTCGGGGCGAACAGGATCGCCGCCCAGGAGGAGATCTTCTTGATCTCCTCGTTCTGTTCGAAGCCCGCCTCCGCCAACGCCCGCATCTCGGCGTTCTGCTGCTGGGTGACCAGGGTCGCGTTGACGGTGAGGATGTCGGTGAGGGCCTGGCGGAAACCGTCGACGCGTTCGCTGGTGTGGGTGACGTGGTCGGCGACGTCGCGCAGATAGCGCTGGAGCTCCTCGTCCGTGCGGTACTTGGCGAAGCCCGCCATCAGGCTGTGCAGCATGCCCACCAGCGGACGGGTGGCGCGCTGGAACTCGACCATCTCGCGGGAGAGTTCGTAGATGCGGCGGGACACCGCGGGGTCGCCGCGGAAGACCTCGGTCTCGATCTCGTCGATGTCGTTCTGGACGCCGGTGACCACCGGGGCGTACCCGTCGACGACGGAGTCGAGGATCGCGTAGAGGACGGCCTCGGGGCCGAGCCTCAGCAGTTCCGGGCTGCCCTCCATGCGGCGGCGCACCGCCGAGAGGTCCGGCGCCGCGCCGTGCCGGACCGTGATCACGAAGTCCGGTCCCACGAACACGTGCAGCTCGCCGAAGTCGACCTCCTCGACCGCGTCCAGATAGCGGGCGGCGCTCAGGACGACGAAGAGCGTCTCGCCGTAACGCTCCAGCTTCGGGCGCTGATGCGCCTCCAGCGCGTCCTCGACGGCCAGCGGATGAAGGTCGAACTCGGCAGCCAGCGAAAGGAGTTCGGTCTCCGTCGGACGGGCCAGGCCGATCCACGCCATACCGTCCGGCTGCTCGCGCAGTTCACGGAAGGTCTCGGCCAGCGACGCGGGGGTCGACACCCGCACCCCGTCGCGGTACAGCGCGGCCTGGACCACGCTGGCGACCTCGGCGGGATCGGGCGCGGGAAGGGAGGGGTCGGTCGTTGGAGGCCGCGGGGCCGGCGCGGACGGCGGGGTCAGGGCGCGCCGCCAGACGGACATCCGGGTGGCCTTCGCAGCCTTCGCACCCGCGGAGACGTCCGCCTCCGCCGGGCGGCCCGTGTCCCTCGGGCTCTTCCGGTTCTTCGAGGCTTGGCGGGCGCGTCGCTCGGACATCGCGGCTGCCTCCAGGGTCGAACGTACATCTGTGTGATCCCGGAGCAGGATATACGGGGCATACGTTCCGTGAGTCCTCGGCGGTATCGGGATGCGGTGAGAGTTGCGGACGGAAGGTGTCCGCAAGCGGCGTTAGCGTGCCGCTATGACGAAGACGACCACGACGGCCCCCGTGCTCGGCACCCGCGCCCTCAACCGCGCGACCCTCGACCGTCAGCTCCTGCTGCGCCGCTCCCCGCTGTCCGCGACGGCCGCCGTCGAGCACCTCGTAGGTCTCCAGGCGCAGAACGTGAAGCCGCCGTACTACGCCCTCGCCGCCCGGGTGGACGGTTTCCGGCCCGAGCGGTTGTCGGCCGCCATGGAGGCGCGCGACGTCGTCCGCATCGTCACCATGCGCTCCACCATCCACACGCACACCGCCGAGGACGCCCTCACCCTGCGCCCGCTGGTGCAGGCCGCCCGGGACCGGGAACTGGGCCAGTTCCGCACGGGGCTCACCGGTGTCGACCTGGACCGGCTCGCCGCGATCAGCCGTGAGCTGGTGGAGGCCGAGCCGCGCACCATGAAGGAGCTGCGCGAGGCGCTGCTCGCCGAGTGGCCCGACGCCGACCCGTTCGCGCTGTCGATCGCGGCCCGCTGCACCCTGCCGCTCGTCCAGGTCACCCCGCGCGGGCTGTGGGGCCGCAGCGGCCAGGTCGCCCTCACCACCGCCGAGCACTGGCTGGGCCGCCCCGCCGAGCCGGCCCCGGCGGCCGACGCCACCGTGCTGCGCTACCTCGCCGCGTTCGGGCCCGCCTCGGTCAAGGACATGCAGACCTGGGCCGGTCTGACCCGGCTCCGCGAGGTGTTCGAACGGCTCCGGCCCCGCCTGGCGACGTTCCGTGACGAGAACGGCGTGGAACTCTTCGACCTCCCCGACGCGTCCCGGCCCGACGCGGACACCCCCGCGCCGCCCCGCTTCCTGCCCGAGTTCGACAATCTGCTGCTGTCCCACGCCGACCGCTCCCGGGTCGTCCCGGCCGACCTCAAGGGGCGTACCTGGCAGGGCAATCAGGCCTACTGCACCCTGCTCGTCGACGGATTCCTGGCCGGCCTGTGGAAGCTGGAGGAGGGCGCGCTCGTCGTCGAACCCTTCGGCGGACTCACGAAGACGCAGCGGCACGAGGTCACGGAGGAGGGGGAGCGGATGCTCGCGGCGATGCACGAGGGGGAGGGGTACGAGGTCCGGTTCGGCACGGTCGCCCGGCCCTGAGACCCCGTCGTGCCGTGCGACCTGACGTTTCTGCCACCTGAGGTGCCGGCGGACGGTTGGGGGGCTGCGGGGAAGCAGCCGTCCGCCGGCAAGAGTGAGGGGCCGTCGAAGGAGAGGCCGAGGTGGAGAGGTCGAGAGGTCGAGGTGGAGAGAGGCCCAGGGAGGAGAGGGCGAGCGGGGCGCCGAGGTGGGGAGGCCGAGGTGGATGAGGGGCGTTGCGGGCCGCTCGTGGAGGCTCGCAACGCCCCTCGGCTTCTACCTGAGGGGTGCTCAGGAGTTCATTGTTCGCTACGAGTTGACCTGTGTGGTCACGAGGCTGGAGAACGTGGCGAGGCGGGTGTAGACGCCCGGGTAGCCGGCCTCCGCGCAGCCCTCGCCCCAGGAGGTGATGCCGGCCAGCACGCCGCCGATGAGCAGCGGGCCGCCGCTGTCGCCCTGGCAGGTGTCCACCCCGCCGGAGGCGTAGCCGGCGCACACCATGTCGGAGGCCACGAAGTCGGAGCCGTACGAGCTGGAGCAGCTGGAGTCGGACACGATCGGGACGGTCGCGGTGCGCAGTTGGTTGGAGGAGCTGCCGTTCTCCGAGGTGGTGCCCCAGCCGACGATGCGGGCGGTGGCTCCGGTCGCGTAGAGGCCGGTGTCCGAGGAGGAGACGTACTTCGCCGGGGTGTACGACATCGACGTGGCGAGGGTGAGCACGGCCACGTCGTCGCCGTTGGTGGCGTCCGTGTAGCCGGGGTTGATCCAGATCTTGCTGACCTTGCTGACGGTGCCGTTCGTACCGTTGAGGTAGGTTCTGCCGCCGACCACACGGACGCTGCTGGTGGACTCTCCGGCCATGCAGTGGGCGGCCGTCACGACCTTGTTGGCGGCAACCAGGGTGCCGCCGCAGAACTGGTTCTGCGAGGCGTCGGTGATCTGCATCATGAACGGGTACGCGGTGGTCGTGGTCGTCGTGCCGCCGACGATCGGCTGGGGCGCGGCTGCGGCGGAGGGGGCGCCGAGCAGCGTGGTCGTGGCGGCTGCGGCGGCCGCCGCACAGACGGCGGCGGTCTTTTTGGCGCGGTCGAGCCCGAACATGGGTCTCCTTGAAAGTTGCCGGTGGGGGGACGCACGGGTGTGGGGGGTGAGTCACAGCGCCTCTGGATGGGGCGCCGTGTGCCCGAGCGAGCGGCACGCCCACACGGTAGGGCGTGGGACCGCTCCCTCCCAATGAGGGAACCCCCTAGTGGAGGCGGGGAGGGAAAACCCTTGCTCGGGGCGAGCCGTGTTTGACGCGGGCGCCGTCCGGTTGGTCCCGGCCCGGGAGCCCGCCCGCTGACGCCCGTGCACCCGACGGATCACCCAGCAGCTCTACCGTCCTGGTCCGGAGCTCTACCGTTCCACGCCCGAGCGTCACCGTTCCGGCCCGCACTCTCACCGTTCCGGCCGCTTCCCGCGGGCGGCCGGTCCACGGAGCCGGGCCGTGGCCCGCCGGCCCGGTCCCTTCCCGCCACCGGTCGCGTCACCGTATTGCCTCGCACGTTCACCGTTCCGGCCGCTTGTGGCCGCGGGCCGCGTCACGTTCGGCTCGTACCCCTCACCGGCCGGGCCGCCCCTCGGGAGGGGCGCGCCACGGCGTCGGCCGGCATCTCACCGGTCCGGCCGCCACCCAGCGATCCGTGCCGGTGCCCGTGCCCGTGCCGGTGTCCGCGTCACCGTCCCGGGCCCCACGCTCTCGCCGTCGGCCCCGGAAGGCCCCGGATGGGCAGAGGGCAGAGGGCAGAGGACGGTGGGCGGCGGACCCGGACCCCCTCGGGGCAGCGGACCGCCTTGGACGGCAGCGGACAGCCCCGGACGGCAGCGGACCGCCCCGGAGAGCAGCGGAAGGCCTCGCACGCCGACGGAAGGCCCCAACCGGAGGCGGGGGAGACCCGGTCGGCGGCCGGAGGTCTCAGCCGGGTCTGCGTTCCGCCGCCAGCCGTACGATGTCGACCCGCGACCGTATCCCCAGCTTCCGGTACACCCGGGTGAGCGTGGCCTCCACGGTCTTGACGCTGATGAACAGGCGCGCCGCGATCTCACGGTTGGTGGCGCCCTCCATGACGAGGGCGGCCACCTGGCGCTCGGTCGCCGCGAGGGTGTCGAGGGCGGCGGAGGCGAGGGGCGGCGCGACCGGAGGGGGCGCGGACGCCGTCTCGACCTGGCGGAGCCAGGGCAGCGCACGGCACCGGCGGAACAACCGCGCCGCCTCGTCGTAGGAGGTGGGCCCCGGCCGGAGGGTACGCAGACCGGCGAGGGCGTACGCGGCGCGGGCCTCCTCCAGGCCGTAGCCCAGTTTGGCGAGGCGGTCCTGGGCCGATGCCAACTGGCGTTCCGCAGGCCCCTGTTCACCGCGCGCGGCGCGGACCAGGGCCTCGGCGCGGTCGAGTACGGCGAGCACGCTCTCGCGCTCCAGCCGCAGCGCGCGCCGGCGGGTCACGTCGATGACGTCCTGTGCCTCCGCGGTCTCGCCGATCCTGACCAGGGCCTCGGCGAGGTCCCCGTGCCAGCGGCCGCGGGCGGGGTCGACGACACCGAGTCCCTCCTCCAACTCCCTCACCCGGCGCAGCGAGTGGACCGCGTCCGCCGCGTCCCCGGCGACGAGCTGGGCGTGCCCGAGGGCGCCCAGGGCGCGCGAGAGGTAGACGAGGTCGCCGTCCTCCTCGGCGCGGTCCACGGCCTCGTGGGCGAGGGCGAGCGCCCGGTCCAGATCGCCGCCCGCCGCCTCGGCGAGCGAGGTGAACATGGCGGTGGCCGCCTCGCCGATGCCGGTGTCGCGGGCCAGCCGAAGGCTCTCCCGGGCCAGGTCGAGGGCGCGGCCGCAGTGGCCGGAACGCAGTTCCGTCTCGGCCAGGCCGCGCAGGAAGTGCAACTCGCTCTCGACCATGCCGCGCCGCTGCGCCTCGCGCAGCAGCGCGGTGATCGCCGTACGGGCCTCGGCGAGCCGGTCGCCCATGACGAGCCAGCGGAAGCGGGCGGCCCCGGCGCCGTTGTGGTCGCAGGCGACCCGGGGGTCCTGCGGTTCGCGCATCGCCCGCTGGATCGTCGAGGGCGCGTCCGGGTGCCCCATCAGCGTCTCCATCTGCGCCTGGAAACCGAGGGCCAGGAGTTCGGTCCGCCGGTCCCCGGCGCGTGCCGCGAGCCGCGCCGCGTGGGCGGCCTCCTCACGGGACTTGGTCATCTCGCCATCCATGAGTAGGGCCCGCCAGGCGAGTTGGTAGCGGACGAGGGCGAGCAGCCCCGGGTCGTCACCCGCGTCGGCGAGCGCCTGCGGGAAGACGGCGTCGATCTCGGACATGGCCTGTCCCGCGGCGTCGACGACGACCATCCAGGCCCGGACCCGCTCGGCGGGCGCGGTGGCCCGGGACAGCACCTGGCGCGCGATGTCCCGCGCGAGGTCCGTCTCCCCGGCCGTCAGCGCGTCCTCGGCCGCCTGCAGGCGCCGTTCGTCCGGGCCCGGCCGGGTGTCGGCCGGGCTGTGCCGGGCGGCGAGCAGCCCGAGCCCGACGGCGACGGAGGGGGCGCCGCGGTCACGGGCGGCGGCCGCGGCCTCGCCGAGCCGGGCCGCGACCGCGGGGTCCGTGCCGGTGGTGGCCAGGGCGAGGTGCCGGGCCCGTTCGATGGGGTCGGAGGCCGCCCGGGACAGTGCGGCGTGCGCGGCCCGCCGCTCCTGGGCGTCGGCCTCCGCGTACAGGGCGGCCGAGACGAGGGGGTGCGCGAACCGTATGCCGGGTGTCTCGCGTTCGGTGGCGAGGAGCCCGAGGGCGGCGGCCGAGGCGGTCTCCGCCTCGGCGTTCTCCCGGCCTGCGGCGTGCAGCAGGGCCAGCGTCGGACGGGCTCCCGCGCTCACCACGAGCAGGGTGCGGCGGGCCTCGGCGGACAGCATGTCCAGCCGGCTGAGGACGAGCGCGCGCAGCGACGTCGGGACGGGCAGCGGCTCGCCGGGGGACGGCCGGGTCGGGGACTCGGCGAGGGCGCGGCCCAGCTCCAGGGCGAAGAGCGGGTTGCCGCCGCTGGTGCGGTGGATGTCCCGCACGGTGGAGCGGGGCAGGCCGGTGTAGCCGCGCTGGCGGAGGAGTTCGGCCACCTGGGCGCGGGCCAGCGGGGCGACCCGCAGGGCCAGGGTCTCCGGCACGGACGCGCGGAGGAAGCGGTCGTGGTCCTGCGTCTGCGGCTCGGTCTCCGTACGGACCGCGCAGAGCATGCGGACGGGCGTGCCGCCGAGTCTGCGGGCGGCGAAGCCCAGCAGTTCGGCGCTGGCCGGGTCCAGCCACTGCAGATCGTCGGCGACGATCAGCACCGGCCCCCGGGCGGCCAGGGCGCGGAACGCCGACAGCACCGCGAGGCGCAGTGCGAGACCGTCGCGCTGGAGGGTGGATTCGCCGCGCCCGGTGAGCGCCGACTCCAGGGCGGTGCGCTGCGGGGCGGGCAGCCGGTCGGCGATCTCGTCGACGACCAGACCGAGGAGGTCGGCCAGTGCGAGGAAGGGGAGATGGGATTCGGACTCGGTGGCCGAGCACCGCAAGACGGTCCGTGCCGATTCGGCGCATTCGGCGGCCAACGCCCGCAGGACGGTCGACTTTCCTATTCCCGCCGGCCCGTGCACGAGCACACTGCCGCCGCCCGAGAGCTGCTCACGGGCCCCCGCGAAGAGTTCCTCCCGGCCGATGACCAGGTCGGGGCGCGGTCTCGCAGGTTCCTTGAAGTCCCCTCGCACGGTCACCACTCCCCTCGTGTGTCGTGTCCTGGCCAATATTAGGCAATGTCTCTTTGAATTTCGGACAGTCTGGGTGGTGAGGGAAATAACAACGGTCGCGCATAAGTCATTTCAAGGTCCGGACGCTTGAATGACGAGCGCCAGGCCGGGTGGTGCGCTAGGGCAGTACACCGGCCCGGCGGGCGGCGACGACCGCCTCCAGACGGGTGTGCGCGCCGAGCCTGCGCATCGCCGACCGCAGATATCCCTTCACCGTCTCCGGGCGGAGCCCGAGCCGCTCGGCCGCCACGGCGTTGGTCGCGCCCGCCGCGACGCAGGCGAGCACATCCACCTCGCGCGGAGCGAGTCCGACCGCGCGCGCCGCACCCGCCGACGGTGTCGCCGCGTCGGCCAACCGGCCGCACACGGACAGGAGTTCGGCCCGCAGTTCCTGGTCGGTGATCCGCGGGGCCAGTGCCCGCAGAGCGCCGTGCGCCTCGCGCACCTCCTCCCACGCCGCGCCTCCCGCCTCTCCCGGCGCCTGGCCGGCCGCACGGACGGCGCCGAGCAGATCGCGGGCCTCGTCCCGGACGACCAGCGCCTGCTCCACGTCCCGGGCCGCCGCGACGGCCGCCCCGAACGTGCGGTCACCGAGGGGCTGGGCCGTCCGCAGGGCGCCGTACAGCACCCCGCGCACCCGGCGCCGTACGACGACGGGAACCGCGAGGACGGAACACAGCCCCTCCGTGGCCACCGCCATGTCGTACTCGTGGCTGATCTGCCGGGAGGCCGAGTAGTCGCTCACCGCGCAGGGCCGGGCGAGGGCCACCGCCTTGCCGCCCAGGCCGTTGCCCGAGGAGACCGCGAGCGCGCTGAGCGCGGGCGTCGCCGTGCCGCTCAGCTCGCTGATGCGCACCAGCCGGCCGCCGGCGTCGATGAGGCCGCCGAACGCGACCGGCAGCCCGGTGGCACGTCTCAGCCGCGCCAGCGCGCCCCGCATCTCCACCGACTCGGCCGTGTCTGCCACCTGCTCTCCCCTTCACTGCGGCGCACCCCCCGTTCGGGGGTGGTGGGACCTGCATCACGGAATACACGATGGTAGGCGGCGGTCCGGCAACGAGGAGGACACATGACGGCGACAACGGGCAGGGCGGACGCGTTCCGTGCCGCGCGGGACTTCCTGCTGGAGCACCGCGCGGACTACACCACGGCCTACGAGGGGTTCGGCTGGCCCCGCCCGGAGCACTTCAACTGGGCCCTCGACTGGTTCGACGCCATCGCGCGGGACAACGACCGCACCGCCCTGCACATCGTGGAGGAGGACGGCGGGAGTGTCGAGGTCTCCTTCGCCGCGATGTCCGAGCGCTCCGACCGGGTGGCCAACTGGCTGCGGGACCGGGGCGTGCGGGCCGAGGACCGCGTCCTCGTCATGCTCGGCAACCAGGTCGAGCTGTGGGAGACGGCGCTGGCCGCGATGAAACTGCGCGCCGTCGTCATCCCGGCCACCCCGCTGCTCGGCCCCGCCGACCTGGCCGACCGGGTCGAACGCGGCAGGGTGCGGCACATCGTCGTCCGGGCCGAGGACACCGCGAAGTTCGACGAGGTGCCCGGCGACTACACCCGTATCGCGGTCGGCGGCAGCCGCCCCGGCTGGCAGTCGTACGAGGAGACGGCAGCCGCCGATCCCGTCTTCGAGCCCGACGGCCCCACGCACGCGGACGACCCCCTGATGCTCTACTTCACCTCGGGCACCACCGCTCAGCCCAAGCTCGTGGAGCACACCCACGTCTCGTACCCGATCGGGCACCTGGCCACCATGTACTGGATCGGGCTCCGGCCGGGGGACGTCCATCTGAACATCTCCTCACCCGGCTGGGCCAAGCACGCCTGGTCGAACCTCTTCGCGCCGTGGAACGCGGAGGCGACCGTCTTCCTGTACAACTACACGCGCTTCGACGCGGCCCGTCTGATGGCCGAGATGGACCGGGCCGGCGTCACCACCTTCTGCGCCCCGCCCACCGTGTGGCGCATGCTCATCCAGGCCGATCTGAGCCTGCTGCGGACCCCGCCGCGCGAGGTCGTCGCCGCGGGCGAGCCGCTGAACCCCGAGGTCATCGAGCAGGTGCGGCGCGCCTGGGGCGTCACCGTCCGGGACGGCTTCGGGCAGACCGAGACCGCCGTCCAGGTCTCCAACAGCCCCGGTCAGCCCCTCAAGACCGGCTCCATGGGCCGGCCCAGCCCCGGCTTCCGCGTCGAACTGCTCGACCCGGTCTCCGGCGCGCCCGGCGCCTCGGAGGGCGAGATCTCCCTCGATCTGTCCGAGCACCCCGTGGGCCTGATGACCGGCTACCACGGCGACCCCGACCGTACGGCGGAGGCGATGGCCGGCGGCTACTACCGCACCGGGGACATCGGCTCGCGCGACGCCGACGGCTACATCACCTACGTCGGCCGGGCCGACGACGTGTTCAAGGCCTCCGACTACAAGATCTCGCCCTTCGAGCTGGAGAGCGCGCTCCTGGAGCACGAGGCGGTCGCCGAGGCCGCCGTGGTCCCGGCCCCCGACGAACTGCGCCTGGCCGTCCCGAAGGCGTACATCGTCCTGGCCGCCGGTTACGAGCCGGGCCCCGACACCGCCAAACTGCTCTTCGAGCACGCGCGCTCGGTCCTCGCGCCGTACAAGCGCATCCGCCGCCTGGAGTTCGGCGAGCTGCCCAAGACCGTCTCCGGCAAGATCCGCCGGATCGAGCTGCGCGAGGCCACGGCCGCCGGCTCGGACGCCGAGTACCGCGAGGAGGACTTCCGGTGAGTGAACTGTCGTACGCGCACGGGACGAGCGGCACCACGCTGCTCGGCGACACCATCGGGGCCAACCTCGACCGGGCGGTCCAGGCCTGGCCGGACCGCGAGGCGCTCGTCGACGTGCCGTCCGGGCGGCGCTGGACGTACGCCCGGTTCGGCGCCGACGTCGACGAGTTGGCGTACGCGCTGCTCGCGTCCGGAGTCGCCAAGGGCGACCGGGTGGGCATCTGGGCGGTCAACTGCCCCGAGTGGGTGCTCGTCCAGTACGCCACCGCCCGCATCGGCGCGATCATGGTGAACATCAACCCCGCCTACCGCACCCATGAGGTCGAGTACGTCCTCGACCAGGCCGGGATCTCCCTGCTGTTCGCCTCCCTCAGCCACAAGAGCAGTGACTACCGGGCGATGGTCGAGGAAGTGCGGGGCAGGTGCCCGCGGTTGAGGGAGACCGTGTACATCGGCGACCCGAGCTGGGACGCGCTGGTGAGGCGCGGAACCCCCGACCTGTACGAGGAACTTCACGTCCGGGGGAGCGAGCTGTCCTGCGACGACCCCATCAACATCCAGTACACCTCGGGGACCACGGGCTTCCCCAAGGGGGCCACGCTCTCCCACCACAACATCCTCAACAACGGCTACTTCGTGGGTGAGTCGATCGCCTACTCCGAGCAGGACCGGGTCTGCATCCCCGTGCCCTTCTACCACTGCTTCGGCATGGTGATGGGGAACCTGGCCGCCACCTCGCACGGCGCGTGCATGGTCATCCCCGCGCCGTCGTTCGACCCGGCGGCCACGCTGCGGGCCGTACAGCAGGAGCGGTGCACGTCGCTCTACGGCGTCCCCACCATGTTCATCGCGGAGCTGAACCTGCCCGACTTCGCGACGTACGACCTGTCCAGCCTGCGCACCGGCATCATGGCGGGCTCGCCCTGCCCGGTCGAGGTGATGAAACGGGTGGTCGCCGAGATGCACATGGAGGAGGTCTCCATCTGCTACGGCATGACGGAGACCTCGCCCGTCTCGCTCCAGACCCGCCGGGACGACGACCTGGAGCACCGCACCGGCACGGTCGGCCGGGTGCTTCCGCACCTGGAGGTGAAGGTCGTGGAACCGGTGGACGGGGTGACACAACCCCGCGGCACCGCGGGGGAGTTGTGCACCCGCGGCTACAGCGTGATGCTCGGCTACTGGAACGAGCCGGAGAAGACCGCCGAGGCCGTCGACGCGGGCCGCTGGATGCACACGGGCGACCTGGCCGTGATGCGCGAGGACGGATACGTCGAGATCGTCGGCCGCATCAAGGACATGATCATCCGCGGTGGCGAGAACATCTACCCGCGCGAGATCGAGGAGTTCCTGTACGCCCATCCGAAGATCGCCGACGTCCAGGTGGTCGGCATCCCGCACGAACGCTACGGCGAGGAGGTGCTCGCCTGTGTCATCCCGCGCGATCCGGCCGACCCGCTCACCCTGGACGAGCTGCGCGCCTTCTGTGAGGGCCGGCTGGCGCACTACAAGATCCCCAGTCTGCTGCGCGTCCTGGAGACCTTCCCGATGACCGTGTCGGGGAAGGTGCGGAAGATCGAACTGCGGGAGACGTACGGGGAGTAGGCGCCCGGAGCGCCCTTGTCCGTGCCCGGTCCGTGCCCGTGTTCCGCCCGCGCCCGGTTCCTCGTCCGGTGTTCAGCCCGTGACGGCGATGAGTTCGTCGGCCGGGCTGTTCACCGGTTGGGGGGTGCCCGTGAGGTCCAGGACGAAGAGGGGGACGCCGAGGGTGTCGGCGCGGGCACGGGCGTCTTCGGCGTACCCCGCGAGGGAGAAGAACACGCAGTCCGCCGACTCCGTCATGGCGGTCAGCCAAAGACACTCCACATCGCGCAGCGAGGCCGGCCGCACGGTGGGGTCCACCTGGGCCAGGATGCCGCGCGCGGCGAGCCCGATCCCGGACGGGGGCCGCTGGTCCGCGCGCCGGATGTCGCGATAGCCGAGCCAGCCCAGATACAGCGCGGCGGTGGTCACGGCGTCGCGTGCGGTGCGGATGGTGACCGGCTGGAACGCCGGCCGGCCCTCGTCCCCGTCGCCGCGTCCGCCGCCGCCCCGGGTCCCGCCGCCCCGGGAACCCCGGTCTTTGCGCGGGGCCCACGCGCCGCCCCGAGAGGAACCGTCCCCACCATCCGGGTCCCCGCCCCGGCGGCCGTCCCGGGGCGCCCGGGGCCCGGCCTTCGGGGTCCTGCCCTGGTCGGTGTTCCGGGGTGCGCCGGGCTCCGCCTTGGGGTCCTCGTCCTGGAGGCTGTCCCGGGGTGTGTGGGGCTCGGCCTTCGGGTTCTCGTCCTGGAGGTCGTCTCGGGGTGTGTCGGGTGCGGGTTTCGAGGTCCTGCCCCGGTCGGTGTTCCGGGGTGTGGGGGGCTCGGGTTCCGGGTTGGGGGACTTGGCTTGGTGTGCGGCCCCGGGGGTGCGGGTTTCGGGTCCTGGGTCCCGTTCCTGGCGGGCGTCCTCGGGGGTGTGGGGCCCGGCCTTCCGGTCCGGGGCCCCGCCCCGGCGGGTTCTGCGGGGTGTCCCGACCTGGGCGTCCCGGTGCGGGAGCCGGGGCCGGACGGTGGCACGGGAGGTGTCGACACCGGCCCCGCTGCTCTGTTCCCCTTCGTGGTCCCTGACGTCGTCCGGGGCCGCGCCCTGGCCGGAAGGCCGACGGCCGCCCTCGGCTCCGGCCGGGGGACGGTCCTGACGGGCGGGTTCACCGCCGCCGCGAGGGGTGTCGGCTCCGGCGTCCCGCCGGCCGCCCGCGTCGCCCGGCGCCGACGCGTCGGCGCCGTCCCGTGGCGTGATGTCGGCCGTGCCCGGCGTCGTGTCCGCGGCCGGCGGCCCGCCGTCGGCTCGCGCTTCTCGTGATCCGCGGAGCGGAATTCGCAGGGTGGTCCCGCAGGCGCAGCCCAGTTCGGGGTGCGGCCACTGACTCTCGCGGCCACAGGCGTCGCAGCGGACCGCGGTCCACTCGTCGTCCCACGCGCGGTGGGCGACAGGGGTCGGCTCCGCGAGGCGGTCGAGCGGGGCCGTCACGGGCGCCCCGCAGACGCAGGGGTAGGACGGGGCCGCGTAAAGGTGCTCGCGACGGCAGGCCGGACACCGCACCGGCACGCTCTCGGCCATGGACCGCTCCAGAAGCTCACGTCGGGTCAGCGCGTCCATCGTCCTCCTGCCGGACGCCGTCCGGCGGCGAAACGCCGTGACGCGTCGCGACCCGGTCGCGCGCTCCGCCCACCCTTGACGCTCCCTGCCCGTGCGCCTACATTGCTTCCAGATAGCAGAAGTTAGTTTCCACGATACGGAATCAGTGACTCTCCGCGGGGCGCGAGGGGAGTGCGAATCCGACAGCCGAAGCAGGAGTACTCCATGGCTCGTATGACCGCTGCCCGCGCGGCAGTCGAGATCCTCAGGCGCGAGGGCGTGACCGACGCGTTCGGTGTCCCGGGTGCGGCGATCAACCCCTTCTACGCGGCGCTCAAGGCGTCCGGCGGGATCAGCCACACCCTCGCCCGGCATGTCGAGGGCGCCTCGCACATGGCCGAGGGCTACACCCGTACGCACCCCGGCAACATCGGCGTCTGCATCGGCACCTCGGGTCCCGCCGGCACCGACATGATCACCGGCCTCTACTCCGCGACCGGCGACTCGATCCCGATCCTGTGCATCACCGGCCAGGCACCCACCGCGGTGATCCACAAGGAGGACTTCCAGGCCGTCGACATCGCCTCGATCGCGAGGCCCGTGACCAAGATGGCCGTCACCGTGCTGGAGGCCGCGCAGGTCCCCGGCGTCTTCCAGCAGGCCTTCCACCTCATGCGCTCCGGGCGCCCCGGGCCGGTCCTCATCGACCTGCCCATCGACGTCCAGCTCACCGAGATCGAGTTCGACCCCGACACGTACGAGCCGCTCCGGGCGTACAAGCCCGCCGCGACCCGCGCCCAGATCGAGAAGGCGATCGGACTGCTGAACGCGTCCGAGCGCCCGCTGATCGTGGCCGGCGGCGGTGTCATCAACGCCGACGCCGCCGAACTCCTCGTCGAGTTCGCCGAGTTGACCGGAACCCCGGTCGTTCCGACGCTCATGGGCTGGGGCGTCCTGCCCGACGACCACGAGCTCAACGCGGGCATGGTGGGCCTGCAGACCTCGCACCGCTACGGCAACGCGACCTTCCTGGAGTCCGACTTCGTCCTCGGCATCGGCAATCGCTGGGCCAACCGCCACACCGGCAACCTGGATGTCTACACGGCCGGACGGAAGTTCGTGCACGTCGACATCGAGCCCACCCAGCTCGGCAGGATCTTCGCCCCGGACTTCGGGATCGCCTCCGACGCCAGGGCCGCCCTGGAGCTCTTCGTCGAGGTGGCAAGGGAGTTGAAGGCGGCCGGCCGGCTGCCCGACCGTTCCGCGTGGGCCGCCTCGGCGCAGGAGAAGCGGGCCACCCTCCAGCGTCGGACGCACTTCGACGACATCCCGATCAAGCCGCAGCGCGTCTACGAGGAGATGAACAAGGCCTTCGGCCCGGAGACCCGGTACGTCACCACCATCGGGCTGTCGCAGATCGCCGGCGCCCAGATGCTGCACGTCTACCGGCCGCGCCACTGGATCAACTGCGGCCAGGCGGGCCCGCTCGGCTGGACGATCCCGGCCGCTCTCGGTGTCGCCAAGGCCGACCCGGGCGCTCAGGTCGTCGCCCTCTCCGGCGACTACGACTTCCAGTTCATGATGGAGGAACTGGCCGTCGGCGCCCAGCACCGGATCCCGTACGTCCATGTCCTGGTGAACAACGCCTACTTGGGCCTGATCCGGCAGGCGCAGCTCGGCCTGGACCTGGACTTCCAGGTCAACCTGGAGTTCGAGAACATCAACTCGCCCGAGCTCGGCGTCTACGGCGTCGACCACGTCAAGGTCGTCGAGGGCCTCGGCTGCAAGGCGATCCGCGTCACCGACCCGGGCGAACTCGGCGCCGCCTTCGAGCGGGCCAAGAAGCTCGCCGCCGAGTTCCAGGTCCCGGTCGTCGTCGAGGCGATCCTGGAGCGTGTCACCAACATCGCCATGAGCCGGACGAACGACATCGGGAACGTCGTGGAGTTCGAGGAGATCGCGACCGAGCCCGGCCACGCCCCCACCGCGATCAGGGCGCTGAAGGTCTGACGCGGACGCTCGTCGCGCGCGCAAGGGCGGCCCGTCCCAAGTGACGGGCCGCCCAAGGGCGTTGTTCCCAGGGGCGGGCCCGTCCGGCATGCTCGCCCCATGCGGATGACCGTCCCCACCCCCCTCGGCGACATCGCCGTACGCTGCTTTCCCCCGTTTCCCGGCGCACGGCCGGAGGGGGCCTCCGTCCCGCCCGGCGCCCCCGCGCTCCTGCTGCTGCACGCCAACCCCGGGGACGGCCGTGACTTCGCCGCGGTGCTGCCCGCCCTCGCCGACCGGTACCGCACCTTCGTCGTGGACTGGCCCGGTTACGGCGACTCCACCGCACCGGAGCCGGGGCGGGTCACTCCCGAGGGGCTGGTGGAGGTCGCGGAGCTGGTGCTCGACGCGCTCGCCGAGGAACAGGGTGTCCGGGGGGTCGCCGTGCTCGGCAACAGCGTCGGCGGCTACGTCGCCTGCCGCCTGGCCGAGGGCCCGCGTGCCGCGTCGGTCAGCGCGCTCGTCCTGGTCGACCCGGCGGGCTTCACCCGGCACACCGCGCTCACCCGCTGGTTCTGCCGAGAGGTGATGGGCCGCCCCGCGCGGGCCCGCCGGCTGGTCGTCCCGCTGGCCCGCGCCTATCTGGGCCGACTGGGCACGCCGAGCGCGCGGGAGACGTACGCCCGAGTGCGTCAACTGCCCCATGACGAACGGAGACTGGCGGTGCACTGTGCCGTCTGGCGCGGTCTCGCCGACCCAGGCTTCGGCCTCGCGGACCCGGCCGCCCCGGACCTGCCGATCCTGCTCCTGTGGGGGAGCCGCGACCCGGTCGTGCCCGCCCTCCTCGACCGGCGGCGCGCCCAACGCATGCTCCCCGCAGGGACGTTGAGCGTTCTGCTGCCCACGGCCCACGAGCCGTACAACGAACGGCCGGGTCTCTTCCTGCGGCACGTCCTGCCGTTCCTGGAGGATCCGCGGGCGGTCGGCGGACGCCGCCTCCCCAGCCGGCCCCGTCGTCGGTGAGGCCGCCGCCCGCGCGAGCCCGGCGCGGCGCGCGGCCCACCACGCGGGAGCGCGACGGTCTGAGGCCAAGGCCCGACCGCCGCGCTCCCACTTGTGGTGCTTCCCCCGTACCCCCGTACCCCCGTTCGGGACCCGCCGCCCCCGTGCCGGCGGGCCCCGTGTGCCGAGAATGTGCCTGATCCGGCGCCAGGTGAAGACCCTGGGGCAGTGTTCAGAGGTTGATTTGAGGGTTCCGTAGGCGTTCTACGCCCGCTTGTGTACGGACGGAGTCCGTTTGTCGCCCGTTATCGGCTCGCGGCGCTCGCGGCTCGCGGTCCCGGTCCGGTGTCCGGCGGTCGGCGGCGGTTCCCCGCCCAGGGCTTCATCCGTCCGAGTGCTCCGAGTGCTCCGAGTGCTCGGAGAGGCCGGGCCAGTCGTCCGGGCCGCCGCCCTGCCACTCGATGATGTCGCTCTCCTCGACCTCGATCGCGTCCAGGTCGACGTCCGCCTGGCGCAGGATCTCGACCACGTCGTCGAGGTGGTACGCGATGCCGAGTATCCGGTCCCCCTCGGTGACGCGCCGCGACCCGTCCAGCCCTGGTGTGTGCACCACGATCCTGGGGAAAACCATGCCGTCAGCCTCCATGCTCCAAGGCTGCTGCGCGCGGCCGGAATCCGCACCCGGAGCCGGGGCCGTCCGTCTCCGGAGGCCTGTCCGCCGCACGGTGGTGCTGTGACGTTGTGGCCGTCCGACGGCGCGAGGCTGGGCGCGACAGTACGTTCGCGCCGCCGGACGGGGTCTGGGAGGTTGGCCGAAGCCGGTGTGTGGCAGGGACCGCGGCGGCTGCGACGGACCGGAGTCACCCTTCCCTCTGGTCGAGAAGGGGAACCGGATCCTTCACCACCGCACTGGCTCGCAGGCCGCCGCGGTCCTCACCCCGCCCGCACCGTGTCCTTGAACGGTCACCCCTCATCCGGGCCGTCCAGGACGCGGTCCGGGAGCTCAGTCCTCGCGCCGAACGCGGACCGCGTCCTCCACACGCCTGCCGTACTCGGGACCGGCGACCGGGGCGCCGGACACGGCCGTGAGCGCGTGCTTCGACATCGTGGACCTTCCGTACGAGAGGGCGGCGGAGTGTTTTGGAATTCGACTTCCGCTTCGTGGAGCATAGGTCCGGGACGATCTCTCCGTCAACAGTTTGTTGAATGAGGTCCGGGCGGCGGTGGCGCCTGGGCGCGACAGGACAGTTGTCGGCGCCACCGCGGCCCGGAGGTTCGAGGGGCCCGGACGGAACCGGGCCGGCTCTTCGTCCGGTTCAGATCCGCGCGCCGGAGAGGCGCTCGACCGCGCGCAGCAGTGCGGAGTGGTCGAGGCCGCCGTCGCCCTGCGCACGCAGACTCGCGACGAGCTGGGCGACCACGGCGCCGACGGGCAGCGCGGCGCCCACGTTGCGGGCGGCGTCCGTGACGATGCCCATGTCCTTGTGGTGCAGGTCGATCCGGAAGCCCGGCTTGAAGTCGCGGTTCAGGAAGTTGTCCTTCTTGCGCGCCAGCACCGTGGAGCCCGCGAGCCCGCCGCCGAGGACGTCGAGTGCGGCCTTCAGGTCGACGCCGGACTTCTCCAGGAAGACCACGGCCTCGGCGCACGCCTGGATGTTCACGGCGACGATGAGCTGGTTGGCGGCCTTCACGGTCTGGCCCGAGCCGTGCGGACCGCAGAGCACGATGGTCCTGCCGAGCGCCTCGAAGAGGGGCTCCGCCTCGTCGAAGTCGGCCTGCTCGCCACCGACCATGATCGACAGCACGGCCTCGATCGCACCGGCCTCGCCGCCGGACACGGGGGCGTCCAGGACGCGGACGCCCTTCGCGGCGGCGGCCCGCGCGAGGTCGACCGAGGTCTGCGGGGTGATCGAGGACATGTCGACCAGCAGCGCGCCGGACCGCACGTTCTCCAGGATGCCGTCGGGGCCGTACGCGATGGCCTCGACCTGCGGGGAGGCGGGGACCATCGTGATCACCACGTCGGCGTCCCGCACGGCCTCGGCTATCGAGCCGGCGGCGGTGCCGCCCGCTGCGGCCAGGCGCTCCAGCTTGTCCCGCTCCAGCGTGAAGCCGGTGACGGCGTACCCGGCCTTGATCAGGTTCTCCGCCATGGGCGAGCCCATGATGCCGAGACCGATCCATGCCACCTTGGGGAGGTTGTTGCTCAAGAGGGTGCCTCTCTGTGATCTCTGCTTACGTCGTCGGGGTGCCGCTCAGCGGGCGGCTCGGGCGTCGGCGGGCAGCCAGTCGAAGGCCTCGGCGCTCGGCCGGTCGCCCGGCTTGTACTCCAGGCCGACCCAGCCCTCGTAGCCGGCCTTGGCGAGCTGGTCGAGGAGTTCCTCCAGCGGGAGGGTGCCGGTGCCCGGGGCGCCGCGGCCGGGGTTGTCGGCGATCTGCACATGGCCGGTCCGGTCGGCGTAGGCGGCGATCACCCGCGGCAGGTCCTCGCCGTTCATGGACAGGTGGTAGAGGTCCATGAGGAACTTGGCGTTGCCGAGGCCGGTCGCCTCGTTGACCTTGTCGACGACCGCGACGCCGGCCGGGGCGCTCACCAGCGGATAGTGCGGCGACTCCCGCTCGTTGAGGGTCTCGACGAGGAGGATCGCGCCGATCCGGTCGGCGGCCCGCGCCGCGAGGACCAGGTTCTCCAGGGCGAGCGCGTCCTGTTCGGCCGGGTCGACGCCCTCGACGCGGTTGCCGTACAGGGCGTTGAGTGCCGTGCAGCCCAGTGACCCGGCGAACTCGGCGGCCACATCGATGTTGGCGCGGAACCTCTTTGACTCCTCCCCGGGGACCGACAGGGCGCCCCGGTCGGGGCCGGGCAGTTGTCCGGCGTAGAAGTTCAGCCCCGTCAGCCGGACGCCCGCGTCCTCGATCGCCCGCTTCAGGGCGTCGAGTTCGGAGCGCGCGGGGGTGGGGGAGTCGACCCAGGGCCACCACAGCTCGACCGCGGTGAAGCCCGCCGCGGCGGCGGCCGCGGGGCGTTCCAGGAGCGGGAGTTCCGTGAAGAGGATCGACAGGTTGACGTTGAAGCGCTGGTCCGCGAATCCCATGGAGGTCGGCGCTCCCTTCCGTACTGGCGGCCGTGCTGTCGGCCGGGCCGGCGATTCAGAGATATTCCGTATTGCGGAAGTTCATTTCTGCTTAATGGAAGATTGCCGCCGTCGGTCGAGGCTTGTCAAGGGGGCCCGGGCGGAAAGCCGCACCCGTGACCCCCTCGGGCCACAGGGGGCTGCCGGGATGTCCGCGGCGCGCAGTAGGTTGAGCGCGTGCGATTGAGAGTGGAGTTCACGACCGAGCCCTTCGATCTCGACGAGGCCCCCCGGCATGCCGTGGTCGCCCGTGAGGTCATCGAGGCGGCCGAGCTGGACGCGGTGGACGTCGGCCCGTTCGGCAACACCGCGGAAGGCGGCGCGGACGCCGTGCTCACCGCGGTCGACGCGCTGCTGCGCAAGGTCCTGGAGGCGGGCGCCACCCGGGTCTCGCTCCAGGTGAACGTTGTGGGCGCGGCCGGGGAGGGCGATAAGTGACCGGAATCGGGGACGACCCCTTCGTCACGGCCGTCAAGCCGCTGGTCGACGCCATGGGGGGCGAGATGCTGCCGCCCGAGCTGGCCGGCGTCGACGACGTGGTGCTGTCCTGGGGGGGTGCGGACGTGGTCGCCGTGCGCCTGCCCCAGCTCGCCGACTCGCTCGACCACATCCTCGCCGCCCTGGAGCGCAAGAGGGGCAAGCCGCTCGCGGAGCTGGACCGCAAGGCCAAGCAGGAGATCGTGCGCATACTGGAAGCGCGCGGAGCCTTCTCCGTGCGGCACGGCGTGGAGACCGTGGCGAGCGCGCTCGGCGTGAGCCGGTTCACCGTCTACAACTATCTGAATCGCGAGAAGGACGCCTGACCGGCGAGAACGCGCCTGACGACGGCGAGGGTCCGTCCGCCGTCACCCATCGCCGTCCGGAACGACCGGGCGGCGTTTTTTGGCGGCGGGGTCTTTTGTAACCCGAAGTTTTCAACAAAGTGTTGACGTCGTGTTTCCGAGGGCGTTAGCTGTCCGCAGCCCGTCCAGCTCAAGGCCACGGAGGCTTCCCGTGACGTCGAGTACGACCTCTGGCGGCCTCGCCCGCTTCAACAACCTCCAGGAACACGCGGCCTTCGCCGTCCTCCGCGAGGTGTGCGCCTCCCCGGCGTGGGCCGAGCGGCTGCTCGCCGCCCGCCCCTACGCCACCGCCGACGACCTGTACGCCGCGAGCGACGCCGCCACCGCCGGGCTCACCGCGGCGGACCTGGCGGAGGCGATGGCCGGGCATCCGCCCATCGGGCGGCCGAAACCGGGAGACCCGACCTCGTCCCGCGAGCAGCGCGGCATGGCCGGCGCCTCCGCGGAGCTCAAGGAGGAGATGCTCGAACTGAACCTGGCCTACCAGGAGAAGTTCGGTCACGTCTTCCTCATCTGCGCCACCGGCCGGACCGGCGAGCAGATGCGCGACGCGGTCAAGGAGCGGATCGGCAACCCGGCCGAGCGGGAGCGCGGGATCGTCCGCGTCGAACTGGGGAGGATCAACCGCATCCGGCTCGCCGGTCTCGTGCGGGAGGACCCCGGCGGTCTCGTACAGGCAGAGCCCGGCGGCCTCGTACAGGAGAACTCCGGCGGTCCTGTGCACGAAGAGCCCGCCAGTCCCGTACAGGAAGAAGAGGCATGAGCACCGACACCACCGCCTCCGTGTCCACGCACATCCTGGACACCAGCGTCGGCCGTCCCGCCGAGGGCGTCGCCGTCCAGCTCGCCGCCCGGGCCGGGCGCGAGGCGAACTGGCAGGCGCTCGGCGGCTCCGCGACCGACGCGGACGGCCGGTGCAAGGACCTTCCGGCGCTTCCGGAAGGCACGACCCACGTACGGCTCGACTTCGCGGTCGAGGCGTACTTCGAGTCGGATTCAGCGACACAGCAAGCCGATGCGCAGCAGGACGCCCCCGCGAACCGGGACAGCGAGACGTTCTTCCCCGAGGTGACGATCACCTTCGCCGCCAGGCCGGGCGAGCACTACCACGTACCGCTGCTGCTCAACCCGTTCGGCTACTCCGTTTACCGAGGGAGCTAGCAGAGATGCCCACGATTCTGGGACAGAACCAGTACGGCAAGGCCGAGAACCGCGTCGTCAAGATCACCCGCGACGGCGGCACCCACCACATCAAGGACCTGAACGTGTCCGTCGCGCTGAGCGGCGACATGCGGGAGGTCCACCTCTCGGGCTCCAACGCGAACGTCCTGCCGACGGACACCACCAAGAACACGGTGTACGCCTTCGCCAAGGAGTACGGCATCGAGTCCGCCGAGCAGTTCGGCATCCATCTGGCCCGGCATTTCGTGACCGGCCAGGAGCCGATCAAGCAGGCGCGCATCCGCATCGAGGAGTACGCCTGGGAGCGGATCGAGACCTCGGACGCCGGCTCCGGAGTCACCGGTCCGGACGAGGCCAAGCACTCCTTCGTGCGCAAGGGCCAGGAAACGCGCGTCACCCAGATCACCTACGACGGCGAGTCCTGGGAGGTCGTCTCGGGCCTGAAGGACCTCGTCGTGATGAACTCGACGAACTCCGAGTTCTGGGGCTACGTCAAGGACAAGTACACGACGCTCCAGGAGACCCACGACCGCATCCTGGCCACCCAGGTCTCCAGCCGCTGGCGCTTCAACTGGACCGGCGACGAGCAGAAGATGCCCGACTGGGAGAAGTCCTACGACCAGGTCAGGAAGCACATGCTCCAGGCCTTCGCGGAGACCTACTCCCTGTCGCTCCAGCAGACCCTGTACCAGATGGGCTCGCGGATCATCGACCAGCGCGGTGAGATCGACGAAGTCCGCTTCTCCCTCCCGAACAAGCACCACTTCCTGGTGGACCTGACGCCGTTCGGCCTGGAGAACGACACCGCCGACGGAGCCGTGTACTTCGCGGCCGACCGTCCGTACGGGCTCATCGAGGCCACCGTCCTGCGCGACGGCTGCGAGCCGCGCATCCCGGTGGACCTCACCAACCTGTAGGACCGCACCCGGCGGTCCCTCCGGACCGCCCCCGCGGTACTGCCGCTGTACCCCCGACGCGGGCGCCGGCGTCAAGTCCCAGGGGAGAGCGGGGGCATCTGCGCACACAGCACCACGGACCCGGTCGTCACCCCGCTCGGCCCCCGGGTCCGTCCGCCGATGGGAAGAACGAGGAACCACCGTGGCAGTCCAGCGCATCGTCATCGAGAACTGCGCCATCGCGACCGTGGACACGGCAGACACCGAGTACGCCTCGGGCCACATCGTCGTCGCCGACAACAGGATCGAGTCGGTGGGCGCCGGGAAGGCCCCCGAGAACCTGGAGAACGTGGTCCGCCGCGTCGACGGCACCGGACACCTGGCCACGCCCGGCCTGGTGAACACCCACCACCACTTCTACCAGTGGATCACCCGCGGCCTCGCCACGGACCACAACCTCTTCGACTGGCTCGTCGCGCTCTACCCGACCTGGGCGCGCATCGACGAGCCGATGGCCTACGCGGCCGCCCAGGGCTCCCTCGCCATGCTGGCCCGCGGCGGCGTCACCACCGCCATGGACCACCACTACGTCTTCCCGAAGGGCTCCGGCGACCTGTCCGGCGCCATCATCCGGGCCGCCCGCGAGACCGGCGTCCGCTTCACCCTCGCCCGCGGCTCCATGGACCGCAGCGAGAAGGACGGCGGACTGCCCCCGGACTTCGCCGTCGAGACCCTCGAAGGGGCGCTGGCCGCCACCGAGGCGACCGTCGACGAGCACCACGACGCCTCCTTCGACAGCATGGTCCAGATCGCCGTCGCACCCTGCTCCCCGTTCTCCGTGTCCACCGAACTCATGAAGCAGGGGGCCGAGTTGGCCCGCCGCAAGGGAGTACGGCTGCACACGCACGGCTCGGAGACCGTGGAGGAGGAGCAGTTCTGCAAGGAACTGTTCGGTATGGGCCCGACCGACTACTTCGAGTCCACCGGCTGGCTCGGCGAGGACGTGTGGATGGCGCACTGCGTCCACATGAACGACTCCGACATCGCCGCCTTCGCCCGCACGAGGACGGGTGTCGCGCACTGCCCGTCGTCCAACGCCCGGCTCGCCGCCGGGATCGCGCGGGTGCCCGACATGCTGGCGGCCGGCGTCCCGGTCGGCCTCGGTGTCGACGGCACCGCGTCGAACGAATCCGGCGAACTCCACACCGAACTGCGCAACGCCCTGCTCATCAACCGGCTGGGCGCCCACCGCGAGACCGCCCTGAACGCCCGTCAGGCGCTGCGCCTGGGCACCTACGGCGGGGCCCAGGTCCTGGGCCGCGCGAGCCAGATCGGCTCCCTGGAGGCGGGCAAGCTCGCCGACCTCGTGCTGTGGAAGCTGGACACCCTGGCGCACGCCTCGATCGCCGACCCGGTGACGGCGCTCGTCTTCGGCGCGGCCGCGCCGGTCACCCTCTCGCTCGTCGACGGAAAGCCGGTCGTCGAGAACAGCCGGCTCCTCAACGTCGACGAGGACGCCATCGCCCGCTCCACGCGCGACGAGGCCCAGCGCCTGGCGCGGATCGCCGCGCGGGCCTGACAACCGAAGACCTCCGGCCGAGGGGGACGGCCCTCGGCCGGTGGCCGTGGACCCGAGCGGGGTCCACGGCGGCCGCATCCGGGGCGCGCATGGACGTGCGCGCCCCGGAACGGTCCCCGTCGCGTGGACGCCAGGTCCGCGCGACGGTCGTCGTCCCGGTCCCGCACGACCGCGCATCACCTCCCTGACACCCACGTCGACGGCGACGTGTACCCGACCGGAGGAGCCGCCGTGGCCGCTCAGCCCGAGCCCAGCACCGATGCACGACCAACCGGATCAACGAGAGCGACTGGAACAACCGCAACAACTGGAGCAACCACGACAACTGGAACAAGTGCAGCAACTGGCGCTTCGACACACCCGGTTGACGAGAGACTGCCCGCCCTGAGGATGGCGGCCAGCGGCCTGCAGCACGTGGCGGCCATGTACGCGGGAGTCGTCGCGCCGCCCCTGATCGTCGGCGCCGCGGTCGGCCTCTCCGCCGGCGAACTCACCTTCCTCACCGGCGCCTGCCTGTTCACCGCGGGTCTCGCCACCTTCCTGCAGACCCTCGGATTCTGGAAGATCGGGGCCCGGCTGCCGTTCGTCAACGGCGTCACCTTCGCCGGGGTCGCCCCGATGACGGCGGTCGCCGCCTCCGTGCGGGACAAGAGCGACGCCCTGCCGGTCATCTTCGGCGCGGTCGTCGTCGCCGGTGTCCTCGGATTCGTCGCGGCCCCCTACTTCAGCAAGGCCGTCCGCTTCTTCCCGCCCGTCGTCACCGGCAGCGTGATCACGCTCATCGGCATCTCGCTGCTGCCGGTCGCCTTCGGCTGGGCGCAGGGCCCGGACCCCGCCGCGGACGACTACGGTTCACGGACCTCCCTGGGGCTCGCCGCGGCGACCCTCGTCGTCGTCCTGCTGCTGCGCCGATTCACCCGCGGCTTCGTCAAGCAGATCGCTGTCCTGCTCGGCCTGGTCATCGGCACGCTCGTGGCGATCCCCTTCGGCGTCACGGACTTCGGGCCGGTGGCCGACGCGGACGTGGTCGGCTTCCCGACGCCGTTCCACTTCGGCGCCCCGCAGTTCCAGCTCGCGGCGATCCTCTCGCTCTGTGTGGTGATGGTCGTCTCGATGACCGAATCGACCGCGGACATGCTGGCGTTGGGCGAGATCGTGGAGCGCCCCGCGGACGAGCGGACCATCGCGGCCGGACTGCGCGCCGACACCCTCGGCTCGGCGCTGAGCCCGCTCTTCAACGGCTTCATGTGCAGCGCCTTCGCCCAGAACATCGGCCTCGTCGCGATGACGAGGATCCGCAGCCGGTACGTCGTCGCCACCGGCGGCGGCTTCCTGGTGCTGATGGGGCTGTGCCCGATGGCCGCGTCACTGATCGCCGTCGTACCGCGTCCGGTGCTCGGCGGGGCGGGTGTCGTCCTCTTCGGCTCGGTCGCGGCCAGCGGTATCCAGACGCTGGTCAGGGCGGGTCTGGAGAAGGACAACAACATGCTGATCGTGGCCGTCTCGCTCGCCGTCGGCATCATCCCGATCACCGCGCCCGAGTTCTACCACGCGTTCCCCCAGAACGTACGGATCGTCCTCGACTCCGGCATCTCGACGGGCTGCGTCGCGGCCGTCGCCCTCAACCTCGTCTTCAACCACCTCGGCAGAGGACGCGAGAACGCCGGTGAGGTGACGCACCCCATGGAGGCGGGCGAGGACCTCAAGGCGGTGCCGGCCCACTGACCGGACCGGACGCACGGCGGGCGCGGCACGAGAACCGTGCCGCGCCCGCCGCCCTGCCGCACCTCTCAGCCGATGTGGTAACTGTCGCCGTAGACCTTCCAGTCCAGCGGTGTGTCCAGGTTCAGGTTCCGGTTGCGCACGAAGACCCGCTGCTCGGTGTCGACCCGGGTGGTGTCCGAGTGGGCCTCCTCCTGCTTCATCGCCCACACCCGGGCGTCGAGGAAGGCGTTCAGATACGTCACCTCGTCGCCGCCCTGGGCCGGCGTCCTGGCCTTCGCCAGCGCGCGCCGCCGGATGTTGCTGAAGCTGGTGCTGTCGCCGCCGTCGCCGTGCATCACGATGGCGTCGTAGTACGTGAACTGACCGAGGGCGCCGATGCCGTCGGCCTTGCCCTGCCGTACGGCGGGGTTGAAGTAGACACGGTCGCGCTCGTCGTTCTGGGCCTGCTGGAACACCGTGTCCTGGGCGGCCTTGCGCCAGTCGGCGGGGAAGCCGGGGTCCAGGCCCTCGTGGGAGTCGCTGCCGTCGACCTGGCGCAGCGCGGGCAGGTACTTCGCCAGGACGTTGCCGGGCTTGCGCTGGGTGTACAGCTCGACCAGGTCGAGCATGTCGTGGGTGCCCGAGCAGAAGCCGATGATCCCGGCGGTGTAGCCGCGCCCGTCGCCGATGTCCTCGATGTACTTGTACTGCGCCTTCCAGTCCAGCGAGGAGTTCTCCGCGCTGGAGACCAGCTTCATGGCGATCTCCTTCTTCGCCGGGTCGTCCAGGCCGACCGCGGCCGCGGTCGCGCTCTGGGTGGCGATCAGGGGGCCTGCCACCAACGAGGCTCCGATCAGGGTGAGCAAGGTGCGCCGCGAAGTGCCTATGTGGGGGGTGTGCACGGTACCTCCGATGGGGGAGTGATGCTGCCGCGTACTGTTAGGAAAGTTTCCTACCAGAGATCTCGGACGGCGTATACCCGTTGGAGGAAGGGGAGTTGGGGCTCAGGGGCTCGGGGAAGAGCGCCACCAGCATGCCGAGCACGACGGCCGCGGTCATCGCCCCGCCGACCCGCTGAACGGCGCGGGCCGCGACCGGCACGCCCTGCCCGTCGGTGACCCCGCACAGGACGGAGGCCGCGGTGAACACGGCGAGCCCGGCGGTGAACATCCGCTTGCGGCCCACCAGATCGCCGAGCCTGCCGGCGGAACTTCGGGCAGCATGAAAGGGTGGGCGGCAGGACGTACCCCGCGGCCTGGTCGAAGACGATCTCCGCGTGGAACCGGGAGACGCTCAGGCCGGCGATGACGACCGTGTTCCCCGCGTTGCGCGCGAACGTGACCCGGGTGTCGACGATCGGGATGCGCTCTCCCGCCGGCAGACCATCACGTCCGACGAGCACCGGTGCCATGGCCATTCCCTCCCCAGTACGCCGAGCGTGCGTTCAGCCCTCAACTAATCGCCCTGCCAGGCGAATTCACAGATCCGGGGCAACCGTGAACGCACCACATGCAGAACGGTCCTCCCGGTTCGGCCCACCCCGATTCGGCGCATCCCGGCCCGCCCCCGAATCGCCGGGCATTGAACCCTGTTCCTCCCCCTGACCGTTGTCCCTCTTCGAAGGCGCTCGGCAGGCGCACTCGATGAGAGCAGGAGACACGCATGGCGACACCCGCTGACACCACGAACGAGATCTCGTACCCCTCCGACGACGAGGCGGAGCGCAGCGCCCTTCGAGAAGGCAGGAGGTCCACGTCACCGTCGCCGGAACGGAACGTCAACCAGGGCGGGCACGGCGGCATCACACCGCTCGGACCGAACGGCGAGATTCTGCAGAAGGGAGCCCCGCAGGGCTCCGTGGAGAACGAGTTCTACGAACGGGTACGCGCCGCCGCGTACCCGCACTTCACGCCGGTCGTCCCGGCGTCGTACACGGCGGACGAGGTTCGCGCCAGGCTGGGTCACAGTCTGTCCTCGGCGCAGCTCGACGGCCTCGACGACCGCCAGAACATCTACATCGAGAACATCACCTCGGGCCTGGATGACTCGAAGACCCTCGACACCAAGATCGGGAAGTCGACTACGAGCTACCGCGAGAACGTCGAACAGCACGACAAAGGCAGGTGGGCGGCCGGGACCAAGGCCCTGAAGTTCGCCATCGGCGTAGACCCGGCCACCGGCTCGACGTTCCGCGGCTGGCGTGCGGTCGGCGGCACCGACGCGGGCGGGAGCCGACTGATCACCGCCTTGCAGTCACAGAGCATCCTGAGCAAGTTCTCGGAGGATCCAGCGGTCTGGGACCAGCTGATCACCAAGATGCAGGACATCAGGACCGCGGCGAACAACTCCGACATCGGCTTCATCGCCTCCAGCGTGTTCTCGGTCACCGGCACGAAGGAGGGCGAGCAGGTGGTGGACGCCAAGCTCATCGACTTCGCCCATGTCATCGACGCGGCGCAGCCGTTCAAGCAGTCCCCCAGCGTCAGCCCCGACGGTAGCCCGCGGCTCGGCCCCGCAGAGCTCGAACCGGACGCCCGGGCGGCCAACCGCACCGATCTGACCGATCTCAAGAACAAGTACCGGGGACAGTTCATCGCGGGTATGGATGCCCTGATCGGGGACGCCACACAGGTCCGCAGGGAGAAGGCCAGGTCCCAAGTGGCGCACTTCGCGGCGATGAACCCCGCACCGGGTGTCGCCCAGCAGTCGACCAGCACGGCGCCCCAGGGCAAGCCGTACGTCCAGCCGAAGAACACCCAGGGCTCCGTCCACGGCCGCTGACGGCCCGGGACCCAGGAGGTCGCGCAGCCACCACCTTCCGTCGGCGTCGCAGGGCCTGCCGATGGCCCCGGACCGGTGGAACGGCGTGTTCAGGGCGGCGAACCTGCGCTGCGAGGAGGTCGCACCGGCCGGAGTCGGACGCGTAGGCCGCCGCTCGGGCCGGTCCGAAGGGATCAGAGCTCGAAGGGTCCCGTGTCGGTGGCCAGCGACTTGAGGGCCTCCCGCGGGCCGGACACCAGACGGCGCTCCGTGAGGTCCATCAGACCGCAGACCGCCGTGATCTCGGCGGCCACCGTGCCGTCCGTCTTCCGGATGGTCTGCTCGACGCGGAAGCTCCTGCCCTCACCCCAGACGAAGGCGCACGTCACCTCGACCTCGTCGCCGGCGAGCAGTTCGCGCCGGTAGCGGATGGTCGTCTCCAGCACGACAGGGCCGACGCGCCGCTCGGCCAGCTTCGCCTGGCTGATCCCCGAGGCGTGCAGCAGGGACCAGCGGCCGTGCTCGGCGTACTGCAGGTACACGCTCTGGTTGAGATGCCCCTGCACATCGGTCTCGTACCCGCGAACGGTCACGGGGACGGAAAACGGCTCTGCCACGGCTTTCCCTTCGACGACGGTGACTTGCCCGGCCACTCCCAACCCCATCGAGTCCGGCCCCGTACGGCCGCGGGCCCGGCCGTCGCGGGTGCCCGGCGCGGCAGCCGGACGCCGCCGGGCGCACCGGAGCTCATGCCCGGCGGGGCGAGGCCAGAGCGTACCGGGCGCCCGTACGTGGTTCCGTGTGCTCGCCGACCTGCCAGCCCGCCTTCTCCAGGGTGGCCGCGCAGGCCCGCAGCGCCTCGGGGTCCGGCTCCCGCACGGCGACGGCCTCCGGCTGCGGTGTCGCCCGTATCCGGTACCCGCCGCCCTCCGCTCCGGCGGGGCGGTGCCCGGCCGCCTCCAGCGCGAGCGCGGCGGCCTGCACCAGATGCGTACGCTCCCAGGCGCACGGAAGGCCGGTGGCACCGTCCGGACGGGTCATCCGGCGCAGTTCCAGCAGCCCCTGCCAGGCGCTGTGCACCTCTCTCAGCCGGGCGGGACCCGCCTCGGCCGCCTCCTCGCCGCCGATCCGAGCGGCGAACACCCCGGCCGCCGCGGGAGCGGACTCCGCCACCGCCGCGGCCGGCCCGGGAACCGCGGGCGTCTCGCGCAGCCGGTGTCCGGCCGGAGTCAGGAAGTGGTCGCGCGGGGGCCGCGGATGGCGGAAGGCGAGCCCCCGCAGGACCAGCGCGGCGAGCTGGGCCTCGGTGCCCTTCAGCCGTCCGGTCACGGGGTCGGCGGCCTCGATGAGGCGCTGCTGCGCTGCGGTCGGCGGTCGTGTCACGGCGCGCTCCCTCCACCACCCGTCGCTGCCCCGGCGCTCCGGACCCGGCCGCGGTTCAGTGTTCCTCCGACCCGTCTCCCGTCTGGGAGCGCGGTTCATGGGAACAGTACGCGTCGGGTCTGACATTCCAGCCGGCCACCACATGGCGCCGGTGCTCGGTGCTCAGCCTGCTCATGGTCCCGGTGGCGAGCTGGAAGAGGGCACCGGACCGGGCGCTCAACCCGAGCCGCCGAGCGGTCAGCACCCGCAGGAAGTGGCCGTGCGAGACGACGACCACGCTGCCCTCCGACTCGGCGAGCGCGGCGTCGATCCGGGCCAGCATCCGTTCGGCGCGCGCCCCGACCTCCTCCGGACTCTCCCCGGGGTGCTCGGGCGGCCCGGCCGTGACGCCGTCCGTGAAGAGGAACCAGTCGGGCCGGTCCCGGTGGATCTCGACGGTCGTGATCCCCTCGTACCCGCCGTAGTCCCACTCACGGAGGTCGGTGTCGACGCGTGCGCCGGCGATCCCGGCCAGCTCGGCGGTCTCCCGCGCCCGGCGCATCGGGCTGACGAACGCGGCCGCGATGTGGTGCCGGGCGATCAGCGGACCGAGCCGTCGCGCCTGCTCGCGGCCGTTGTCGGTCAGCGGGACATCCGTCGAGCCCGTGTGCCGCCCGGACATCGACCATTCGGTCTCACCGTGCCGTACGAGGAGCAGGTCACCCATCGCCGCGCCCTTCCGTCCCTGCGTCAGCTGCTGTCCCCCGTACGGTGACATCGGCAGGCCCGGACCGCAGCACCGGCTCCTCCGGTCGGCCCCATCCGGTCCGCCGGTCCGCTACTGCCGGTACCCGCTGAGGAACCGCCCGATCCGGCTGATCGCCGCGTCCAGGTCGTCGGCGTGCGGGAGGGTGAGAATGCGGAAGTGGTCGGGGCGCGGCCAGTTGAAGCCCGTGCCCTGGACGACCTGGATCTTCTCGCGCAGCAGCAGGTCGAGGACGAACTTCTCGTCGTCGTGGATCGGGTGCACGGCGGGGTCGATGCGCGGGAACGCGTACAGCGCGCCCTTGGGTTTCACGCACGAGACGCCGGGGATCTCGTTCAGCTTCTCCCAGGCGCGGTCGCGCTGCTCGCGGAGCCGGCCGCCGGGCCCGGTCAGCTCGTGGATCGACTGGCGCCCGCCGAGCGCGGCCTGGATGGCGTACTGCGCCGGGGCGTTGGCGCACAGCCGCATGGAGGCCAGCATCGTCAGCCCCTCCAGGTAGTTGCGCGCGTGCTGCTTGGGGCCCGTCACGACGAGCCAGCCGGAGCGGAAACCGGCGACGCGGTAGGTCTTGGACAGGCCGCAGAAGGTGAGGACGACCAGGTCGGGGGCGAGGGCTGCGGCCGAGTGGTGCACCTCGTCGTCGTACAGGATCTGGTCGTAGATCTCGTCCGCGAACACCATCAGACCGTGCCGGCGGGCGAGATCGAGGATGCCCTCGACGATCTCCTTCGGATACACCGCGCCCGTCGGGTTGTTGGGGTTGATGATGACGACGGCGCGGGTCCGGTCGGTGATCTTCGCCGCCATGTCGTCCAGGTCCGGGTACCACTCGGCCTGTTCGTCGCAGAGATAATGAACGGCCTTGCCGCCGGAGAGAGTCACGACGGCGGTCCAGAGCGGGAAGTCCGGTGCGGGGATGAGGACTTCGTCGCCGTCCTCCACCAGCGCCTGTACGGCCATGGAGACCAGCTCGGAGACACCGTTGCCGAGGAAGACGTCGTCCACGCCGACCTCCAGGCCCCGGTCCTGGTAGCGCTGCGCGACGGCACGGCGGGCGGACAGGACACCGCGCGAGTCCGTGTAGCCGTGCGCCCTGGGCAGCATCCGGATCATGTCCTGGAGGATCTCCTCGGGTGCCTCGAATCCGAAGAGGGCCGGGTTGCCGGTGTTCAGGCGCAGCACGCTGTGACCCGCCGCCTCCAGTGCGTCGGCCTGCTCGATCACCGGGCCGCGGATCTCGTAACAGACCTCGCTGAGTTTGCTCGACTGCCGGAACTCCATGCGCTGCGCCCTCCGGTTGTGGTGTTGCTTGGTTTTACCAAGTGTGAGCTTGGAAAGTCCAACAAGATAGCTAGACTGCGTCGCATGTCACCGCGTCGAAGCTACGACCAGTACTGTTCCGCCGCCCGCGCCCTCGATGCCGTCGGGGACCGGTGGACCCTCCTGATCGTCCGCGAACTGCTCGGCGGACCGCGCCGGTACACCGATCTGCACGCCGATCTGCCGGGCGTCAGTACCGACGTCCTCGCCTCCCGGCTCAAGGACATGGAACGCGACGGACTGACCACCCGACGGCGGCTGCCGCCTCCGGGCGCGGCCTACGTCTACGAACTCACCGCACGGGGGCAGGAGTTGCTGCCCGTCCTGCACGCACTCGGTGCGTGGGGCGCGCACGCGCTGGGCGAGCGGCGGCCCACCGACGCCGTACGGGCGCACTGGTTCGCGCTGCCGCTGCTGCGGGGGCTGGACGCGGCCGGGGCCGGGGAGGGGCTCGTCGAAGTCCACCTGGACGAGGGCCGGTTCCATGTGTGGCTGGGGGCCGGGGACGGGCCGCTCTACGGCGACGGGGTCGCACCGCGGGAGCCGGACGCCCGGCTGACGCTGGACACCGCCACCTGCGAGGCCCTGAACCGGGGGATCTCGACGCTCCTCGACGCCCTGCGCGGCGGGGGCGTCGACGTGGCGGGCGACGGAACCCTGGCCAAGGCGCTGCGCGAGGTGTGACGCCGTAGGGCGGCCACCGTGCCACCCGCCCGCCCGCCGGAGACCCGGCGGGGCGCTGGAGGGCACCTGGGCGGCCGCTGGGACCGCAGGCGAGGGGCCCACAGGCGAGGGGCCCGCCACGCTCCCCGGCAGAGAACGTGGCGGGCCCCGGTCCGCGGCCTACGGGTCAGGCGCCCCGCGGGATGCGCGAAGGACGTCCGGAGCCGCGCGTCAACGCGTATCCGCCGATGCCCGCGAGGGCCGCGAGGACGCCGCCGATCGCCGTCCACACCCAGCGGTCGGACCACCAGCCGGAGCCGTCGGGCCGGAGCGAGGACAGCACCGCCGTCCTGGAGCCGGAACCGTCGCCGGAGGTGTCGTCGGACTGCGCGGACGTCACGGCGATGCCGGGGACCAGCGGCTTGGCGAGCGAGCCGTCGACCGCCGCCGAACCGCCGATGTCCTTGGAGTCCACCCGGAGTTCGGTGCTCATCGGCAGACCCAGATCGGCCGCCCCGAGACCGGTGGCGGTCAGCCGGACGTAATAGGTGCCCGGCAGCGGGTCGTTGGCCCACTGCTCCGACCAGGCGCGCACCGTGCGCAGGGTGCAGGACAGCTCCACGGAGGAGGCGTCCGCCCCCGCGGTCCGGGTCTGCGCCCCGTACTGGCAGGCCTGACGGCGCCGCAGCCCGTCGTACACGTCGATCTGCCAGGTCTCGGTGCCGGAGCGCTTGGCGGCCTCGGGCAGTTTCACCGTCGCCTTCACGGTCGGCCGCTGCCCGGCGTCCGCGGGGAACTGCCAGTACAGGTAGTCACCCGTGGAGGCGCCGGCGGTGGCCTGCACGCCCTGCTCGATCTCCGTCGCCGTACGGAACGACGTACCGGCCTCGGTGGGCGCGGCGTCGCTGCCGGACGGGCTCGGGGACGGCGAGGCGTCGGCGACGGCCGGAGAGGCGGCCACGCCGAGCAGCGCGGGCGCCGCGGCGACCCCCGCCAGCAGGACGGCGGTGCTCAGCACACGTCGGATACGCATCAGTTGGTCCTCCAGACCGAGAACCGCCAGCGAGAGATCCAGCCCCACAGCACACCCGCGAGGAAGCCGGTGAGCACCAGCGCGCCGAGCAGCCACCAGCCGCGCCCGAGGCCGAACGAGGCCACGTCGGACGCCTGGTCGGGTCCGTCGACCACGTCGACGGTGAGTTCGAGCGGCATTCCGGGCGTGGTCTTCACACCCGGCGCGGCCGAGAAGGAGTTGGACACCTGCAGACACACGACCTCGGCGGGCGCGTTGTCGTCGTCGCTCTCTGCCTTCGGGTAGCGCAGACCGGTCGAGACGACGTCGGTACGGCCGCTCCCGGCCGCCTCGCCGCGCACGATCTCGCGGCCGTGCACGGTGAAGGCCCGCAGCAACAGCCCGTAGTCGGGGTTGATCTGACGGTCCGCCGCGATGCTCACCGAGGCGCGCAGCTCCTTGCCCGGCGCGACCTCCACCCGGTACCAGCGGTGCTGGGCGAACTCCTCGCGGTCGGTGTAGAGGCCCGACTTGACGGCGGGCGCCCCGGTGCACGAGTCGGCACCCTGCACGGCCACCGGCTTCACCACCGGATCGGCGGCGCGGTCCACCAACTGGTTGACGCGGTCGCTGAGCTGCTCCTTGTGCTCCACCGAGGTGTACGTGCCCCCGGTGGCCTCGGCGATGCAGCTCAGCTGCTTGCTGACCTTGACGTCGGGAACCAGCCCCAGGGTGTCGATGGTCAGGCCGATGCCCTTGGCCGCGATCTCGCGGGCCACCTGGCACGGGTCGAGCGGCTGGCAGGTGTCCTCGCCGTCGCTGATGAGCACGATGCGACGGGTGCCCTCACCGCCGTTGAGGTCGCCGGCCGCCTTGAGCAGGGCGGGGCCTATCGGGGTCCAGCCGGTCGGGTTGAGGGTCGCGACGGCGGTCTTGGCCTCGGTGCGGTCCAGGGTCCCCACCGGGTACAGCTGGGCCGTGTCCTTGCAGCCCGTCTTGCGGTCGTTCCCCGGGTAGTTGGCGCCGAGGGTGCGGATGCCGAGCTGCACCTCCTGCGGCGTCGCGTCGAGCACTTCGTTGAACGCCTGCTTCGCCGCGGACATCCGCGACTCGCCGTCGATGTCCCGGGCACGCATCGAACCGCTGACGTCCAGCAGGAGTTCGACCTTGGGAGCGGTGGCCGTGGTTTCGTCGGCGACCGCTCCGGCCGGGAAGGCGATCCCGGCGGCCAGGGCGGCGAGCAGGGCGCAGACGCCCGCCGCCAGCCGTTGTCTTGTGATCATCGGCGGATCCTATTGATCAAAGGTGCCGCGCGTAAAAACGAGAGGGGTCCCGTCTCACGGCGAACCGGGTCCGGCGAGCGGCTGCGGGAGCCGTGTCCACAGGTCACCCGGGGTCTCGGGGGACAGCCGCATCAAGGTCAGCGCTTTGGTGGGAAGGGGCTCGCCGAGGAGCGCGGGGAGGTCCGCGGTGCGCGGGAGATCCGGCGCGACCGTCTCAAGTGCCTGGCGCAGCACGGCCGTCGAACCCGCCGTCGCGCCCAGCGCGCCGCCGACGAGGGAACCGAAGAGCTTGCGGCGAAGGGCGCTCTCGTCGTCGGTCACGATGCGTCCGGACAGAGGCGGGACCGGGATGCCGTGGCGGGCGAGCCGGGCCGGGCTCACCCGGATGTCGGCCAGGTCGCGGTAGACGAGCCGGACGGGGGAGTCGGCGCGGTCGAGCACCACGAGGAGGTTCTGGCCGTGCGCCTCCAGTGCCACCCCGAGCTCCAGCAGCCGCAGCCCGACGGTCAGGACGAGCCGGGTGAACTCGGCCAGCCAGGAGCCCTTCTCGGGCAGCGAGGTCAGCGGAAGGGCGGCCACCGGGACGCACCGCTCACCCGTTCCCGCGTACTCGTCCGGCGACTCCCGCACCACCGCGGCGAGATCGGGGAATCCGGCGGTGGCCGCGCCCAGCGTGCGGGTGATGTGCAGCGGCACGTCCAGGCGCGCGGTCATCGCCTCCATGAAGGCCGAAACCGTGTCGGCCGTGCGCACCGAGTACACCGAGATGTCCCGCACCGACGAGGTCAGCCGGGCACTCAGCGCCGTCTTCACATGCGGCCCGTCCGGCACCGCGAGGGTGCGCAGCGACATCAACGGGCGGGCGGCGAAGCCCTCCTGGACCCGCGCGTCCAGCACGTGCGCGCTCTGCCAGGGATGCACCGGGATCAGCACCCGCTCCCCGTCCCGCAGCCACTTCGGCCACGCGCCCGTGACGAGAGCGTCGTCGACCGCGACCAGACCCAGTGCCACCGACGGCCGGTGCTCCGGCCCGTACGCGAGCTGCTCGGCCACCGAGAACCCCGGCCGGGAACGGCAGTTGGGGTGATAGGGATGCCCATCGGTGATCCGCTGCTCCCATGACCAGCTCGCCTCGGACGCCTCCGGTGTGTCGTCCGGTGCCCGGTCGGCCCGCGACAGAGCCAAGGAGGCCGTGCTGTCGGCCAGTTCGGCCGCGAAGGCGGCGCCGTGCGGCACGCCGAGGGCTTCGACGAGCAGCTCCGGACGGTCGTACGTCCGCTCACCGAGCCGCACTTCGGTGACGTACGCGGAGGTGGCGTACGGATCGGGGTGCGGTCCGTGCAGCCGGCGGCCGTCGGCCAGACGCACCGTGAGGCCGTGCCGGCCGGTGTCGCGGCGGGCGATCCACGGCAGCGGCTCGTAGGCCAGCGCGCGCCACAGCCGGGTCAGCACGGCCGCCCGAGCGCCGGGCAGGGCCTCCGCGTACGGCGCCGACAGTTCGGGGCGCACGGCGCTCAGCGCCTCGGCGAACGCGGCCTCGGTGTCGGGCGTGGAGGGACGGTGCACAGGCGGGCTCCTTGGGTACGGGGACGGTGTCGAGTTCGTCCGCGGGGGCGGACATACTGATCACCAGTGCACCGCATGAGTCGAATGAACCGAATGGATCGCGTGGACTTCAAGCCGACCGCGTTCCCCCAGTTCACCGGGGGCGACATGGACGAGGCCGCCGACGCGTACGCCGCCGCGCCGTTGCTCGATTGTCTCCTTCGCGAACTGGCCGAGCCCACAGGGGAACCGGGTGTCCACCGGCTGCGCGCGAGCGGCCGGTTGCTGCGCGTGCGCGGGACACGGCGCCCCTTCGGAGCCGAGGCGCACACCGACGGGACCTGGCATCCGCTCACCCACCCGGAGCTGATCACCCTCGCCGCCGGGGAACTGCGCCGCTTCACCGGCGTGGCCAATCCTGGGCTGCCCGCGGAGATGACCGACAGTCGGGACGTCGTCGCGGCCCTCCTCCGGGCTCGCGCCCGCACCAGCCCGCCCGCGGACCCGTACCTGCGCTCCGAGCAGTCCCTGGTCATGGGCCACCCGTACCACCCGGCGCCCAAGACCCGCGGCGGCGGCCCGGTCGCCGCCTGGCTGCCCTACGCCCCCGAGGCGTACACCCGCTTCCCGCTGGAGCTGCTCGCCGTGCGCGAGGACGCGGTCGTCGAGGAGGGCGACACGACGGCACTCGACGCGCTGGGCCAGGCCCCGCCGGGCTACCGGCTGCTGCCCGCCCACCCCTGGCAGCTCCGCCTGACCGGCACCCGTCCGGCGATCCGGGACGCCTTCGCGGACGGCCGGCTCGTACGCCTCGGACCCACCGCCCGCCCGTACTGGCCGACGGCCGCCGTCCGTACGCTCTACGACCCCGAGGACGACCTGTTCGTCAAGTTCAGCCTCGACGTCCGCATCACCAACGACATCCGCCGGCTGTGGAAGCACGACCTGCTGAAGATGCGTTCCACCGACGCGGCGACCGCCGCCGCCTTCGCCGCGCGGCCGGGACCCGCCGTCTGGCTGAGCGACCGCGGCTACCGCACCGCCGGCTTCGCCTTCGAGGAACTCGCCGTCCTGGTCCGCGACGGACTGCGCGGCCACCTCGTCCCGGGCGCCACCGCGCTGCTCGCCGCCGCCCTCGTGGAGGGCTTCGACGGCAGCCCGCTCGACCGGCTCACCGATCCCTCCGCCTGGTGGGCCGCGTACCTCCGCCAGGTGGTGCCCCCGGTGCTGGACGCGTTCGCCCGCCACGGAGTCGTCGTCGAGGCCCATCTGCAGAACACCGTGGTGGCCGTGGACGACGCCGGCCTGCCCGTCCAGGCCCTGTTCCGGGACGCGGAGGGCGTGAAGCTGCTTCCGGGGGTGACCCGCGAGGCCGGCTGGGAACGGCTCGTGTACTGCCTGGTCGTCAACCATCTGGCCGAACTGGCCGCCCTGCTCGCCGAACGGTTCCCGGGCGCGGACCCCTGGCCCGCCGTCCGCGAGGAGCTCCGCCGCTGCGGCACGGACCACGACCTCCCCGAGGTCGCGGCCCTGCTCTCCTCACCCACCGTCCCGGGCAAGACCAACCTGCTGCTCCGCTGGACGGGCGCGGACGGAGCCGACGCGCGCTATGTGCCGCTGCCGAACCCCCTGGCCGGCGCCCGGCGCCCGGCCCGCGGCTGACGCCCTCCCGCCCGCGGGTGACGCCCGGGGGCCGGGCAGACCTGGACCGACCCGCTCGGACTGGCCCCCTGCCTGAAAGGCAGATGGGCGGACAAGGCTGATTTCTCGAGCCAGAAGGTGATGAGTAAGAAGTTCCATGCGCACGCGAAAGACTTCCTGGACAACCCCGGAAACCTCAATGGGGCCAATCTCAAGGCATTCGAGAAAGCGATGCAGGAGCACATGACGGCTCCCGGCACCAAGATCTTCCGGTACAGCTACCGTAAACAAGGGCAGGCGGTAGGTTTCATCGATCCGCAGTCACTCAAGATGGTCATGCTCCGCACGGACGGCAGATTCTGGTCGGCCTTCCAGTTGAACAAGAACCAGTTCGCGGACATCGTGCGGCGGGGGTTCCTGTGGTGAACGAAACAGAGCGACAGCACATGAACGACAACAGACTGGTCAACCTCGTCCTCTCCGGACCGCGATCCTTCAAGCCCGAGTGGATCGCGGAGGGCGGCAAGCAGGTCGTGCCGCTGCCCTCCCACGCACGCATGGACGAGCACCTGGCGAGCCGGTTCAGCGCAGGATCCAGGCGAACGGGCCACACCTATGTCATCGCGAGTCGCCTGAGCGATGCCGCCGCCGGACGGCCGGAGATCGAGATCCCTTCGACTCAAGAGCGCATCCTCCAGCAGGTCCCGTGGCGGGACGAGAGCTTTGTGCTCGCCCCTCCCGACCTCTCCGGCGCGCTGCTCGTGACGAACGACGGCTATTCCTTGATCGGTGGAACCCGCGACTTCCTCAGGCACAGCGTCCCCGAAGGGGTCGATCAGGCGATCGTCGACTTCAAGCGGTACGCGAAACGCACCGGCCCCGGCCATCCGGCGCTGTCCGACGTCTCGAACGCGTTCCAGCCACGCGAGGTGGCGTGGGCGTCGAAGAGGGACGTCGCGGCCGGATCCGCCACCGCGGAACAAGTGTGGCTCATGGAGTCCTTCGCAGCCGGCCGGATCAGCGCGGAGGAGTTCGCGCGGTCATGGCTGGCCGCTCGACGCCGGGCCCTGGATCTGCGCGAACGTTTGCGAGAACCCTTTTCCAGGGTTCTGGACCAGGTCTTCTACGCACTCGACGACTACGTCATCGATCCAGGGCTCCGAGATGCGGACGACATGACCAACGAAGAACTCCAGGCGATCGTCCGTGACCACCTGTCCGAACTCCGGTCCCTCGACCGCCGCGGAGCCTCCTGATCGGTTCTGCTGAAGGAGGCTGCCGATCGGCTCGGGACAAGCCTCCAGCGGACCGCGAGCGAATGTAGGCGACGATCGCTGTTCCGAAGACACAGGACAAGGAGGAGCGGAGGGCGCGAATGCTGGAGGCGGGAAAGTCTGTTGTTACCGTGGCTCGGTGGCTCGGGCACTCTTCGCCCGCGATCACCCCCGGTCACTGTGCTCACTTCATGCCAGAGGCCGGAAGCAAGGGCCGGACGGTCATGGCCGGACTGCTGGGAAGGCAGGGGGATCTGCGTGTCGGTCGAAACTCCCCAGAGTCTCCCCAGGGCCGACCATGGGAAAATCTCGTTGTTCGGCACCTCCGGGGCCGATCGTGGATTGCAAGGTTGAAGGGGTAGGTGGCCTGGGGAAATGCTGAGAGATGTCACCGTGACCCGCTATGTCGCGCCCCTGCACTCAGGCGGCTCCGTCCCCGGAATCGTCGAGGCCGACGACCTGGGGACCTACGTCGTGAAGTTCACCGGTGCCGCCCAGGGGCACAAGGCGCTGGTCGCCGAGATCATCGTCGGTGAGCTGGCACGCGCCCTCGGGCTGCGGTTCCCGGAGCTGGTCCTCGTCCACTTCGACCCGGCCGTCGGCGGGCACGAGCCCCATCCGGAGGTCCAGGACCTGCTGCGGGCCAGCGCCGGGCTCAACCTCGGCATGGACCATCTTCCGGGCGCGAAGGACTTCACCCCGGAGATCGCGAGGACGTTCCCCGTCGACCCGCTGGAGGCGGGCCGGGTGATCTGGCTGGACGCCCTCACGGTCAACGTGGACCGCACCGTGCACAGCTCGAACCTGATGATCTGGCCCACCCTCGGCGTCGCGCCGCCGCGCCTGTGGCTGATCGACCACGGCGCGGCCCTCGTCTTCCACCACCGCTGGGACGCCTCCTCGCCGGAGAAGGCGTACGACTTCAGGAGCCACGCGCTCGGCGGCCACCACCCGGACACCCGCGCGGCCGACGCCGAACTCGCCCCCCTGGTCACCGAGGAACTGCTGCGCGCGATCCTGGCCGAGGTCCCCGACGCCTGGCTCAGGGACGAGCCCGGCTTCCCGGGCCCCGACGCCGTCCGTGAGGCGTACGTCGGTTATCTCCTCGCCCGGGTCCGGGCCTCCGCGGCCTGGCTCCCCACGGACTTCCCGACCCGCGAGCAGCTCGCCGCCGAGGACGCCGACCGCGCGGAGCGGACCCGGCGGGGGCGGCCGGACTGGCTCAAGAAAGTCCCTGACCTGCACGGCAAACCGGCGGCTGAACAGGATTGGTCGGTGCATCTCGGATGACGGACGTCCAGCGGGTCCAGATCGAGTACTGCACCCAGTGCCGCTGGCTGCCCCGCGCGGCCTGGCTGGCGCAGGAACTGCTCACCACCTTCGAGGCGGAGCTCGACGAGCTGTCGCTGAAGCCCGGAACCGGCGGGGTCTTCGTCGTCCGGGTCAACGACGAGGTGATCTGGGACCGCCGCGAGCAGGGCTTCCCCGAGCCCACGGCGGTCAAGCGCCTGGTACGCGACCGAGTGGCCCCGGACAGGTCCCTGGGCCACTCGGACGGACCGGCGGACTGAGACCGGGGCGGGGCCGCCCCCGCCCCCGCCGGCGCGCCCCGCCGCCCTCTCAGCCGGTCAGCTGCTCATAGGCGGGCAGTGTCAGGAAGTCCGCGTAGTCCTCGTCCAGCGCGACCTTCAGGAGCAGGTCGTGCGCCTGCTGCCAGCGGCCCGCCGTGAAGGCCTCCTCGCCGATCTCGGCGCGGATGTCCGCGAGTTCCCGCGCGGCGATCTCCCGGGCCAGCTCCGGGGTGGCCGCCACGGTTTCGCCGTCGTGCTCGAAGACGACACCCGCGTTGATCCACTGCCAGATCTGCGAGCGCGAGATCTCCGCGGTGGCGGCGTCCTCCATGAGGTTGAAGATGGCGACCGCGCCGAGCCCGCGCAGCCAGGCCTCGATGTAGCGGATGCCGACCTGCACGGCGTTGACCAGACCGTCGTACGTCGGCCGGGCGTCCAGCGAGTCGACGGCGATGAGGTCGCCGGGCGCCACCGACACGTCCTCGCGCAGCCGCTCCTTCTGGTTGGGCCGGTCGCCGAGGACGGCGTCGAAGGAGGCCATCGCGATCGGGACGAGGTCGGGGTGGGCCACCCACGATCCGTCGAAGCCGTCGCCCGCCTCACGGTCCTTGTCGGCCTTCACCTTCTCGAAGGCGACCTTGTTGACCTCCTCGTCGCGGCGCGAGGGGATGAACGCGGCCATGCCGCCGATGGCGTGGGCACCGCGCTTGTGACAGGTGCGGACGAGGAGTTCGGTGTACGCGCGCATGAACGGAGCCGTCATCGTCACGGCGTTGCGGTCCGGCAGCACGAACTTGGCCCCGCCGTCACGGAAGTTCTTGACGATGGAGAACAGGTAGTCCCAGCGGCCCGCGTTCAACCCGGCCGCGTGGTCGCGGAGTTCGTAGAGGATCTCGTCCATCTCGTACGCGGCCGTGATCGTCTCGATCAAGACGGTCGCGCGGACCGTGCCCTGCGGGATGCCGACGTAGTCCTGCGCGAAGACGAACACGTCGTTCCACAGGCGGGCTTCGAGGTGCGACTCCGTCTTCGGCAGGTAGAAGTACGGGCCCTTGCCGAGGTCGAGCAGCCGCTGGGCGTTGTGGAAGAAGTACAGGCCGAAGTCGACCAGCGCGCCGGGCACGGCCGTGCCGTCGGCGGCGACGAGGTGGCGCTCGCTCAGGTGCCAGCCACGCGGACGCATCACGACCGTCGCGAGCTCGCCGTCCGGCCTCAGGGCGTACGACTTGCCGGACGCCGGGTCGGTGAAGTCGATGCGGCGGGCGTAGGCGTCGGTCAGGTTCAGCTGACCGGTGACCACGTTCTCCCAGGTGGGCGCCGAGGCGTCCTCGAAGTCCGCGAGCCAGACCCTGGCGCCCGAGTTGAGGGCGTTGATGGTCATCTTGCGGTCGGTGGGGCCGGTGATCTCGACCCGGCGGTCGTTCAGCGCGGCCGGGGCGGGGGCCACCCGCCAGGAGTCGTCCGCGCGGATCGCGGCGGTCTCCGGGAGGAAGTCGAGCGCGGAGGTGCGGGCGATCTCGGCGCGGCGCTCCGCGCGGCGGGCGAGGAGCTCGTCCCGCCGGGGCGTGAACCGGCTGTGCAGCTCGGCCACGAAGGCGAGGGCCGCGTCGGTGAGGACCTCCTCCTGCCGGGGCAGGGGCTCGGCGTCGACGATGGCCAGCGGGGACGGCGCTGGTGCGGACATGAGCTGTCACTTCCTTCAGCGAGCTGTGTACGGGCGAGCCGCGTACGGGCGAACGGTGGACGGGCGGACCTCGTGCGGGCGGGCCGCACAGCGGTCGTGCGAGCCGACCAGGCGCGGTGTCACCGTGCCTGGCACCCGGTGCCGTGGTGTGCGAGGACGCCGCCGAGCGCCCTCGACTCGAAGAGGCGCTTCTGAACAGTGGATACTAATTTCCTCATGGTGGAAGTTCAATCGTTTGTTGACGTCGAGATTCTCCGGGTCGACAGAAGGTGGCGCTCGGTGCCACACCGTTCACTCAAGGTGGATCAGGTCGGCCTCCGTGTCGATGTCATAGGCCTTCGCCACATCCCCGCACTCGACGAGGGTGACCGTGTCCTCGTGGGCCCTCAGATAGGCGCGGGCGCCCCGGTCGCCGGTGGCGGTCGCCGCGATCCCGGCCCAGTGACCGGCCCCGAAGAGGACCGGGTGGCCGCGTTCCCCCTCGTAGGCCGCGGCGGCGAGCGTCAGGGGGGAGTCGTACGCGGCGAGCACCCGGGCCACCGCCTCCCGGCCGATCCCCGGCTGGTCGACCAGCGACACCAGCGCGGCCCGCGCCCCCGAGTCCGCCAGCGAGTCGAGCCCCGCGCGCAGCGATGAGCCCATGCCCTCCTCCCACCGCGGGTTGTCCACGAGCACGCACCCGGCCAGCGACGCCTGATCCCGTACGTCCTCGGCCCGCGCGCCGAGGACGACATGGACACGGGCGCAGCCGCCCGCGCGCAACACCCCGATCGCGTGTTCGACGAGGGGGCGTCCCCGGTGGGGCAGGAGCGCCTTGGGGCGGCCCCCGAGACGCCGGCCGCCTCCGGCCGCCAGCAGCAGCCCGGCCACCTCGTCCTTGATATCCGTCATGTCCCTTGCATACCCGACCGGGCCGGAGCACGCTCCGGAACCCGGGCCGTCACCGCGGTGTCCCGGGGCTGAATTTCGGTCCGCGCTGTGGCGCCCGGCGCACCGGGTGGCGTTTACTGGCCCGCGTCCCCAGGCGCCCGACCACCGCCCGCGGGGAGTTCGGGCCGACGTGAGGCCGACGCGAGGGGGACCGACGCAGAACGGCGCGCGAGGGGGAGAGCTGTGTTGCGGAGCTTGGGGCAGAGGCCAGTGACCGGCAGCGACGAGGATCCGAGGGTGGCGGGACTACGCACCGCCGTCTCCCGGCTGCGCCGTGAACTCGCCGCGCATCCGGCCGAGTTCCCCGACCGGGGCATCGCCGAGGACGAACTCGCGGTCCTCGCCGCGATGGCCGCCGGAGGCACTCCCGAGATCCCCCGGCTGCGGCGTTCGCTCCTCCTGGTCGCGGGCGCGATCGGCTCGGTGAGCGCCCTGGCGACCCGCCTCGCGGACGTCCGCAGCGCGGTCGAACTCTTCGGGGAACCCCCGCGCCGCAGCGGCGGGTAGGCGCGTCCGGGAACTCCGGGCCAGGAGCGCCGGTGACCCCGGCCGGGCCCTCGGAGCCCGGGGAACCTAGCCGTGTCTGCGGATCACGCCCCGCTCGGTGGCCGCCGCCACCGCCGAGGTGCGGGAGTCCACACCCAACTTCGCGTAGATGTGCACCAGATGGGACTTCACGGTCGCCTGGCTCAGGAACAGCTTCTTGCTGATCTGCTGGTTCGAGAGACCGTCCTTGACCAGTTCGAGGACCTCCAGTTCGCGACGGCTGAGGGCGGCGGCGGGGGTCCGCATCCGGTCCATGAGGCGGTCGGCGACCTTCGGGGCGAGCGCCGAGTGACCCGACGCGGCGGTGCGCACGGCGGCGGAGAGTTCCTCGGGCGGCGCGTCCTTGAGGAGGTAGCCGGAGGCGCCCGCCTCGACCGCGGCGAGGATGTCCGCGTCGGTGTCGTACGTGGTGAGGACGAGGACCCGGGGCGCGCCGGGGCGTGCCGTGATGACCGCGGTGGCCTCCGCTCCGTGCATCCCGGCACCGAACTGGAGGTCCATGAGGACGACGTCCACGCCTCCCGCCCCGGCGCGCTCCACCGCGGCCTCCGCCGTCGGCGCCTCCGCGACGATCTCGAAGTCGGGCTCCGCGGACAGCACGGCGCGCAGTCCGGCCCGGACGACGGGATGGTCGTCCGCGAGCAGCAGGCGGATCGTCATCCGCGGCTCCCCACGGCGTACGGCGGCCCGAGCGGGGCGCGGTCGGCGGACGATCCCTCCGGGGGCGGCTCCCCAATGACGGGGGGCTCCCCGGTGACGAGGGGCTCCCCGGTGGCGAGCGGCTCCCCGGTGACGGGCAGCGGCAGTGTGACCGCCACGGCCGTGCCCTGTCCGGGCGCCGACTCGACGGTGAACGTCCCGCCCAGCGACTCCGCCCGCGAGCGCATCGCGGGAAGACCGAAGCCCCCCTCCGCGTGGCCCGGCTCCGCCCGCTCCCCGTCCTGCCGTACGCCCCCGGGGGTGAAGCCGGCACCGTCGTCGACCACGTCCAGGGCGACCGAGGTGTCCATGAAGCTGAGCGTGATCTCCACGCGGTCGGCTCTCGCGTGGCGCAGCGTGTTGCCGAGCGCCGACTGCGCGATCCGCAGCAGGGCCACCTCGTACGGGGTCGGGAGCCCGGCCGGCGGGCCGCTCACCGAGAAGCGGACGACCGGCGCGTCCACGGCGGCCGACCGGCACAGCCGCTCCAGCGCGGCGGCCAGCGAGCCGTGTTCCAGATCGGGAGGGGTGAGGGCGCGGACGAAGCGGCGGGCCTCGGCGAGGTTGTCCTGGGCGGTCGCGCGGGCCTGCTCCAGATGCGGCGCGGCCGGGGAGTCCGCGGGCAGCAGGCGCTGGGCGGCGCGCAGCAGGAGCTGGATGCTGGACAGGCCCTGGGCGAGCGTGTCGTGGATCTCGCGGGCGAGCCGCTCCCGCTCGGCGAGCGTGCCCGCGGCGCGTTCGGCCTCGGCCAGCTCGGCGCGGGCGGCGATCAGCTCCTCGATGAGCTCACGGCGGCGCTCGCTCTCCCGGTACAGCGCCTCGTACCCGAGGACCGTGGCGACCGCGACCGCCGCCCCGAGCAGCGGTCCTATGAAGGCGCCGGGGGTGAGGGGCGCGCCGTGCGCCACGAAGCTCGCGATGGCGGCCCCGGCGGTCAGGGCGACCGCGGGCAAACTCCAGCGCACCGGCAGCAGGTGCAACTGCAGGAAGTAGAGCGGGAACGCCACCCACAGTCCGTCCGGCGAGAGCGTGACCAGCACCAGCCAGCTCGCGCTCAGGGCGGCCACCCACAGCGCGGCCGCACGCCGTGAGCGGTGCACCGCCGGGCCGACCGCCCCGGCCACGAGTACCGCGCCGGTCACGAGCACCGACAGGACGACCGCCGTCGGGTGCCCGCTCTCCCCGGAACGGAGGGCGGCCAGCAGGAGCAGCCCCGCGAGCAGGACGTACAGACACAGGCGCAGGGTGGCGACGACGGGGGAGTGGCAGCGGACATTCATGGTCGTTCCAGGGTAGGCGGGTCAGGGCAGGCACCGGTCAACCGAAAGGTTGAAAGCGGACTGCCCCCTTCGACGGCGCGGCCCGTGTCTCCCGTCCGGGGGCCGTCGTTCCTCCGGTGCCGCCGGGTCCGTCTCCGGACGACTCGGGCACCCTCCTTCCGGTCCGGGTGAACCATGCCTCGGCGCGATGCCCAGGACACGGCCCGGACCGCAGGGTGGGGGCATGTTCGTCGCATGGAGAGATCTACGGTTCGCCAAGGGCCGGTTCACCCTCATGGGAGCCGTGGTCGTACTGATCACGCTGCTCGTGGGGCTGCTGTCCGGGCTGACCGCCGGGCTCGCCGAGGAGAACACCTCGGCGGTCACCGCCCTGCCCGCCGACCACCTGGCCTTCGCCGCGCCCCCCACGGGGCAGTCGGTGTCCTTCACCGGCTCGGAGCTGCCCGCCGGAGCCCCCGCGACCTGGGACGGCAGGCCCGGCGTCACCTCGGCCGAGCCGATCGGCATCCACACCCTGAACGCGTCCGCCGGGAACCGTACGGCCGCGGTGTCCACGTTCGCCGTGCGGCCCGGTTCCGGGATCGCCCCGGCCGGAGTCGCCCCGGGCCGCGCCGTGCTGTCCGAGAAGGCCGCCGCCGCGCTGGGGGTCGAGCCCGGGGACCGGGTGCGGCTCGGCGGCACCGAGCTGACCGTGGCGGCCGTGGCGGGGCACGCCTTGTACAGCCACACCCCCGTCGTGTGGACCGGCCTCTCCGGACCCGCGACGGTGATCGCGCTGCGGACCCGCGGCGCCGATCTCGCGGCCGCCGACCGCCTGGCCGGCACGAAGACCCTCACCAGGGACGACGCCCTCACCGCCATCGGTTCCTACCGGGCCGAGAACGGCTCGCTCCAGCTCATGCGCGGCTTCCTCTTCGTCATCTCGGCGCTCGTCATAGGGGCGTTCTTCACGGTCTGGACGATCCAGCGGTCGTCCGACATCGCCGTCCTGAAGGCTCTGGGCGCCTCCACGCCGTATCTGCTGCGCGACGCGCTCGGCCAGGCGGTGCTCATGCTCGCCGCCGGCACGCTGCTCGGTACCGGGCTCGCCGCCGGAGCGGGCGCCCTCGTGCGGGGCGGCGACGTGCCCTTCGTGCTGGACGGGCCGACCGTGCTGGGACCCGCCGCCGTGATGATCGCCCTCGGCGCGCTCGGCGCGGGCCTGTCCGTCCGGCGGATCACCGCGGTCGACCCGCTGACCGCGCTGGGAAGTGCCCGTTGAGGGCGCCCGGGACTGCCCGATGAAGGTGCCGGGAGCGCCCGGCGACGGCGCCCGGACGAGCCCGACCGACCCACGAGAGAGTGCCCCATGAGCCTGACGCTCGACGACATCACCCTGACCTACCCGGACGGCGACGGCCGGCTGACCGCACTCGACCGTGTCGGTCTGCGCGTACCCGCCGGAACCATGACGGCCGTCGTCGGCCCCTCGGGATCCGGGAAGTCCAGCCTCCTCGCGGTCGCGGCGACGCTGGTCGGCCCGGACCGCGGGCGGGTTCTCGTCGGCGGTACGGAGACGGGGACGCTGACCCCGGCCGAGCGGGCCGTGCTGCGGCGGCGCGAGATCGGGATCGTGTTCCAGCAGCCGAACCTGCTGCCCTCACTGACCGCGCTGGAGCAGCTCCAGGTGATGGGCCACCTGGACGGACGTCGCCAAGTGACAGGCAGGGCAAGGGAATTGCTCGCGGCGGTCGGACTCGGTGAGCTGGCGCACCGGCGTCCCCATCAGCTCTCCGGCGGCCAGCGGCAGCGGGTGAACATCGCCCGGGCGTTGGTCAACGAGCCCTCGGTGCTCCTGGTGGACGAGCCGACCAGCGCCCTCGACCACGAACGCGGCACGGCGGTGCTCGACCTGCTGGTACGGCTCACCCGTGAACGCGCCACGGCGACCGTCCTGGTGACACACGACCGCGCCCACCTCGGCGAGGCGGACGCGGTACGGGAGATGGCGGACGGGCGCCTCACCGCCCCCGTCGGCGCCTCCGGCCCGAACTGAGCGGACCGGCTCCGGGGCGGGCCGCTGTGGGCCGGGCCGGGCTGTTCCGGGCCGGGGTGAACAGGCTCGCTCCGAGCCGGGCCGGGCCGGGCGGAATCCGCCCAGCCCGGAGAGCGGGCCGGCGCTGAGCCGGTCGGGTCAGTTGGTGCCCGGACCCGAGCTGGCCAGCGCCTCCGACAGTTCGGCCGCGACCTGCTGGAGCATCGGCACGATCTTCTCGGTGGCGGCCTCGGTGACCCGTCCGGCCGGGCCGGAGATCGAGATCGCGGCGGCGGTCGGGGAGTCGGGCACGGAGACGGCCAGACAGCGGACGCCGATCTCCTGCTCGTTGTCGTCGACGGCGTAGCCGGTCCGGCGCACCTCGTCGAGCGCGGCGAGGAACCCGTCCGGCGTGGTGATCGTCTTCTCCGTCGCGGCGGGCATCCCGGTACGGGAGAGCAGCGCCCGCACCTCGTCGTCCGGGGTGTGGGCCAGCAGCGCCTTGCCGACGCCGGTGGAGTGCGGCAGCACCCGGCGGCCCACCTCGGTGAACATGCGCATCGAGTGCTTGGACGGCACCTGGGCGACGTACACGATCTCGTCCCCGTCGAGCAGTGCCATGTTCGCGGTCTCGCCGGTCTCCTCGACCAGACGCGCCAGATACGGGCGGGCCCAGGTGCCGAGCAGCCGGCTGGCGGACTCGCCGAGGCGGATCAGACGGGGACCGAGCGCGTATCTGCGGTTGGCCTGCTGGCGTACGTATCCGCACGCCACCAAGGTGCGCATCAACCGGTGGATGGTGGGCAGCGGCAGCCCGCTGCTCGCGGAGAGCTCGCTCAGGCCGACCTCGCCCCCGGCGTCCGCCATGCGCTCCAGCAGGTCGAAGGCGCGCTCGAGGGACTGGACGCCGCCACTGGGAGCGGATGACTTGGCGGCGTCGGTGGTGCTGGCGCTGGACGGCGGCACGGCGGCGGTCCTTTCGGGGCGCGGAATCGAGAGGGGTGATCCGAAGTGTCTCGAAGGGTGCGGCGGGTGGCGGGCGGGCAGAGACGCAGCCTACCCGGCAGTCGATCGACTCCCCGGTGGTGCGATGCCACATTCTGCTTTACGGAATTCTACTTTCATGTTGTGGAAACATCCAGGGCCGAGCAGGTGCAGGACGGAAGTCGGCCGAGCCGGGGCGAGGTGGGGAGGGGAACCCTTGACGGAGCGGGGGTCGGAGTGAAGACTCTTCAACAGAAAGTTGAATTCCGTTACGCGGAAGTAAACCGGCGTCAACGGGAGCCGACGGCGGAGAGAGGGGTCCGGGTGTCCGATGTCGAACTGTTGCTGCGCTCGACGCGCGTCATCACTCCCGAGGGGACGCGCGCCGCTTCGGTCGCGGTCGCCGCGGGGAAGATCACGGCCGTACTGCCGCACGACGCCGGGGTTCCGCCCGGCGCCCGGTTCGAGGACTTCGGCGACGACGTCCTGCTGCCCGGCCTCGTCGACACCCACGTCCATGTGAACGATCCCGGCCGCACCGAGTGGGAGGGCTTCTGGACCGCGACACGCGCCGCTGCCGCCGGTGGCATCACCACCCTGATCGACATGCCGCTCAACTCCCTCCCTCCTACGACGACGGTCGGCAACCTCCGTAAGAAGACGGACGTCGCCCGTTCCAAGGCGCACATCGACGTCGGCTTCTGGGGCGGCGCGCTCCCCGGCAACGTGAAGGACCTGCGGCCCCTGCACGAGGCGGGCGTCTTCGGGTTCAAGGCGTTCCTGTCACCCTCCGGGGTCGACGAGTTCCCCGAACTGGACCAGGAGCAGCTCGCCCGGTCCCTCGCCGAGATCGCCGGCTTCGGCGGCCTGCTGATCGTGCACGCCGAGGACCCGCACCACCTGGCCGCCGCCCCGCAGAGGGGCGGCCGGAAGTACGCCGACTTCCTCGCCTCGCGCCCGCGCGACGCCGAGGACACCGCCATCGAGAGCCTGGTCGCGCAGGCCAGGCGTCTCGACGCGCGCGTGCACGTGCTGCATCTGTCGTCGAGCGACGCCCTCCCGCTGATCGCCGCCGCGAAGGCGGACGGCGTCCGGCTCACGGTGGAGACCTGCCCGCACTACCTCACCCTCACCGCCGAGGAAGTCCCGGACGGCGCGAGCGAGTTCAAGTGCTGCCCGCCCATCCGCGAGGCCGCCAACCAGGACCTGCTGTGGCAGGCGCTGGCCGACGGCACGATCGACTGCGTGGTCACCGACCACTCGCCGTCGACCGCCGACCTCAAGACGGACGACTTCGCGACCGCGTGGGGCGGCATCTCCGGCCTCCAGCTGAGCCTGTCCGCCGTCTGGACCGAGGCCAGGCGGCGCGGCCACGGCCTGGAGGACGTGGTCCGCTGGATGTCCACCCGCACCGCCGAACTGGCCGGCCTCGGCGACCGGAAGGGAGCCATCGAGGCGGGCCGTGACGCCGACTTCGCGGTGCTGGCCCCGGACGAGACCTTCACCGTCGACCCCGCAGCCCTCCAGCACCGCAACCGGGTGACGGCCTACGCGGGCAGGACCCTCAGCGGCGTGGTGAAGTCGACCTGGCTGCGCGGCCGACGCATCGTCGCCGAGGGCGAGTTCACCGAGCCCGCCGGACACCTCCTGACCCGCCACGGCTGAACCCGCCACCGCCTCCCGCCCGATCCGTACCGCTCCGGACGACCCCTTCCCGCCGTCCCTTCCCGCCCCCGTTCCCCACCACCGATTTCCCTCTCCGATCCGTCTCGCTCGCGGATCCCCCTCCTCACCTGGATACGGATCGCCGGCTCCCGCCCCGATCCGTACGCCGACCGCCGCACCGCACTCCGGCACCCGCACCTCGTCCACACCCGCAACGGCCGACCCCGAAAGGCAGATCGATCATCGTGACGGCGCAGCGCCCACCCGTTCCGGCCACCTTCACCGGAGACGCGAACCCCTACGCAGGCGGCGACCCGTACGCCGACTACCGCACCGCCGACTTCCCCTTCACCCGGTACGCCAACCTGGCCGACCGGCAGCTCGGCGCCGGGGTCGTCGCGGCCAACGACGAGTTCTTCGCCGAGCGCGAGAACCTCCTCGTGCCCGGGGCCGCCGAGTTCGACCCCGAGCACTTCGGGCACAAGGGGAAGATCATGGACGGCTGGGAGACCCGGCGCCGCCGTGGCGCCTCGGCCGGGCACCCGTGGCCGACCGCCGAGGACCACGACTGGGCCCTGGTACGCCTCGGTGCCCCCGGCGTGGTCCGCGGGATCGTCGTCGACACGGCCCACTTCCGCGGCAACTACCCGCGGGAGGTGTCGGTCGAGGGCGCGTCGGTGCCCGGATCCCCGTCCCCCGACGAACTTCTCGCGGACGACGTGAAGTGGACGGCGCTGGTACCGCGCACACAGGTCGGCGGTCACGCGGCCAACGGGTTCGCCGTCTCCATCGAGGAGCGCTTCACCCATCTGCGCGTCAACCAGCACCCCGACGGGGGCATCGCACGGCTGCGTGTCCATGGCGAGGTCGTGCCGGACCCGCGCTGGCTGACCGTCCTCGGTACCTTCGACGTGGTCGCCCTGGAGAACGGCGGACAGGTCGAGGACGCTTCCGACCGCTTCTACTCGCCCGCCACCAACACCATCCAGCCGGGCCGCTCCCGTCAGATGGACGACGGCTGGGAGACCCGCCGGCGCCGCGACCACGGCAACGACTGGATCCGCTACCGGCTCGTCGCCCAGTCCGAGATCCGGGCCGTCGAGATCGACACGGCGTACCTCAAGGGCAACAGCGCCGGATGGGCCTCCGTGTCGGTGCGGAACGGCGGCGAGGCAGGGGAGGGCGACGCGGGGGAGTGGACGGAGGTCCTGCCCCGCACCCGCCTGCAGCCCGACACCAACCACCGCTTCACCCTGGACGCACCCGTCGCGGCCACCCACGCGCGCGTGGACATCTTCCCGGACGGGGGCATCTCCCGCCTGCGCCTGTACGGCTCCCTGACCGAGGAGGGCGCGTCAGGACTGAGGGCCCGCCACCTGGAACTGGGCGGCTGACTCCCGCCTCCACCGCTCGGCGTCGTCCCGCGTCGGCAGGGGCGCCGGACGTCACCCGGAGGGCTGGAACTCTTTGCTCCACCTCCCGCGTTCTTCCGGCGTGACTCTTCAGCAAGAAATCGTCGGCACCGCCATGCAGATGGCGGTCGTCAACCTGCGCCTCGGACAGACCGTGTACTGCGAAGCGGGAAAGTTCCTGTTCAAGACGACCAACGTGACCATGGAGACGCGGCTCTCCGGGCCGTCGGGCGGCGGGGGCGGTGGTCAGCAGGGCGGCGGTGGCATGGGCGGCATGCTGCGCCAGGCCGTGGGCACCGCCATGCAGGCCGGCCAGCGCGCCCTCGCGGGCGAGTCGCTGGCGTTCCAGTACTTCACGTCCACGGGCGGCGAGGGCACCGTCGGGTTCGCCGGTGTGCTGCCCGGCGAGATGCGCGCCCTGGAGCTCGACGGCACGCGCGCGTGGTTCGCCGAGAAGGACGCCTTCGTGGCGGCGGAGTCGACCGTCCAGTTCGGCATCGCCTTCCAGGGCGGCCGGACCGGGCGCAGCGGCGGCGAGGGATTCGTCCTGGAGAAGTTCACCGGCCACGGCACGGTGATCATCGCGGGCGCGGGCAACTTCATCGACCTGAACCCGGCCGACTTCGGCGGCCGCATCGAGGTCGACACGGGCTGTGTGGTCGCCTTCGAGGAGGGCATCCAGTACGGCGTCCAGCGCATCGGCGGCCTCAACCGGCAGGGGCTGATGAACGCGGTCTTCGGCGGCGAGGGCCTGTCGCTCGCCACGCTGGAGGGGAACGGGCGGGTGATCCTGCAGTCCCTCACCATCGAGAGCCTCGCCAACGCCCTGAGAAAGGCCCAGGGCGGCGACAAGCAGGGCCCGACGGGCGGGCTCTTCTCAACCAACGAGGGCTGAGCCGCAGGCCGGTCCGGCCAATCCGGCTGGTCCCGCTAATCCGGCTGGTTCGCTAATCCGGTCGGTCCGGCCACTCCGACTGGTTCCGCCACTCCGGCCGGTCCGGCTAATCCGGCCGGTACCGCCAATCCGGCTGGTCCGGCCGAGCCGACGTGCGACGGTGGGCGCACCGCTGACCGACGCGTGCCGAAGCTGTCACGCAAGCGCCGGACGCGGGCCGGTGACGCCGTCCCGGATCCGCCGGACGCGTGTCGGTCGCTCCGCCCCGGATCCGCCTGAAGAGTGCTGGTGGCTCCGCCCCGGATCCGCCGGACGGCTGCCGGTCGACTCCGTCGTGGGACCGACCGATGAGTTGCGGGCGCCGCTGGGGTCTGCCCTGATGACAGCAGACCCCACCGCAAGAAGGCAGGCACCGCCATGGGCAAGCTCACCCTCACCGCTTTCGTCACGCTCGATGGAGTCCACCAGGCCCCGGGCGGTCCGGAGGAGGACCGAAGCGGCGGCTTCGGGCACGGCGGCTGGAGCGTCCCCTACGGCGACGACGACTTCGGCCGCTTCGTCACCGACGGTTTCTCCCGCGTGGACGCCTTTCTGCTGGGCAGGCGCACCTACGAGATCTTCGCGGGCTACTGGCCGAAGATCACCGACCCGGAGAACCTGATCGCGTCCAAGCTCAACTCCCTGCCCAAGTACGTCCCTTCCTCGACGCTCACGGAGCCCGCCTGGGAGGGCACGACCGTGCTCACCGGAGACCTCGGCAAGGAGGTCGCCGCGATCAAGGAGCGCACCGAGGGCGAGGTCCAGGTCCACGGCAGTGCCGTGCTCGCCCAGTCCCTGTTCGCGCTCGGCCTGGTCGACACCCTGCATCTGATGACCTTCCCCGTCGTGCTCGGCGAGGGCCGACGCCTCTTCGCCGAGGGCGCCGCACCCACCGCGTTCCGGCACACCGGCGGTCTGACCACCGGCGCGGGCGTCGCCATCCACACGTACGAGCGCGAAGGCCGCCCCACGTACGGCAGTTACTAGCCGCGTCGCCCCGGTTCGTCGTCCCCGCCCCTGCCCGTCGTCCCGAGCCGGGCGGCCGGGGCGACGGGCCCGGTGGGCGGTGTGCCGGTGTCAGCGGGGCCGCGCGAGTGCGCCGCGCACGAGGTTAACTCCCGGAAAATTCATCGGACTCGGCGGGAGAAATCAACGTCCTTGACATTGACATGACACGCTCTACGCGCGTCATTCTAGGTCCATGAGATTCCCCCCACGTACCACTCGTATCGGTGCCCTCGTGGCCCTCATGTCCGCCCTGCTCGTCGGTGGCGCCGCCGTGGCTCCGGCCGACGCGGCGGCGACCGCCGTCGGCAGCATCTGCTACAGCGCGCTGCCGTCCCAGGCGTACGACACGCTGGACCTGATCGACTCGGGAGGCCCTTTCCCGTACTCGCAGGACGGCGTGGTCTTCCAGAACCGGGAGGGTGTCCTGCCCTCCCAGTCCACCGGCTACTACCACGAGTACACGGTCATCACGCCCGGCTCCTCGACGCGCGGTGCCCGTCGCATCGTGACCGGCAAGAAGACCCTGGAGGACTACTACACCTCGGACCACTACGTCACGTTCAACCTGATCAACTTCGGTTGCTGATCAGCGTGTGACCGGCGGTTCCGGAGCGTTCCGCCGTGCTCCACCGTGTTCCACCGTGCGCCACCTTCGGGATCCGTTTCCCGGAACGACCCTCGCCCCGCGGCCCCCCCACCACATCGGCCGCGGGGCGAGGTGCGTCCGGACCGACGTCACCCGCGGTGCCGCGTCGACCGCACCGAACGCCGGGGCGTGGGCCGGGACACCTCCGTCCTGACGGCGTCGCTGCGCGCCGTGCTCTGCGTGGTCGACCGGGCGGGCCGACTCCGCGACGGGCGAGGGAACTCCGCCGGCCCGCGCCCGACGAAAGTCTGAAGCGGTGCGACTTTGGTCGGGGATCCGGCTCGCGGGGAGGTGGCGGCAGGTCGGGCTGCGTAGATTTGTCGACCGTGAGTGGTGACAAGCCGGCGTCCGTGCCGCGTGACGAGCCGGCGTCGGCCCTGCCGGGCCGGCGCTGGCTGCTGCCGTCGGCCGTGGCCGCGGAACTCGACCCCGACGCCGACCGTGCGGCGCCCTCCGGACGGCCGCGGCGCACCCTGCGCGACTGGGTCGTCGACTTCGGCTGCTTCCTGCTGGCCGTCGCCATCGGTCTGCTGGCCGCCAACACCGTGACCGACGACCCGGACATCCCGCACGGTCTCGCCGTCGCCGACCAGGCGCTCGGCGCGCTCGCCTGTGCCGCGGTCTGGCTGCGGCGGCGATGGCCGCTCGGGCTCGCCGTCGCCATGATCCCGGTCGGGCTGGTCTCGAACACGGCGGGCGGCGCGGGCCTGGTCGCCCTCTTCACCCTCGCCGTGCACCGGCCCTTCCGGTACGTGGCCTGCGTCGCCGGTGTCCAGCTCGCGCTTCTCCCGGCGTTCTTCTGGCTGCGGCCCGACCCCGACCTGCCGTACCTCGCCGCCCTCGCCGTCACCGCGCTGCTCACCTCCGCCGTCGTCGGCTGGGGCATGTTCGTCCGGTCCAAGCGCCAGCTCATGCTGAGCCTGCGGGACCGCGCGCGGCGGGCCGAGACCGAGGCGGCACTGCGAGCCGAGCAGGCGCAGCGGCTCGCCCGTGAGGCCATCGCGCGGGAGATGCACGACGTGCTTGCGCACCGGCTCACACTGCTGAGCGTGCACGCGGGGGCGCTGGAGTTCCGGCCCGACGCGCCCCGGGAGGAGGTCGCCCGTGCCGCCGGGGTCATCCGGGAGAGCGCGCACGAGGCACTGCAGGACCTGCGCGAGATCATCGGGGTGCTGCGGGCCGGGGACTCCGACGACGCGGGTCGGCCGCAGCCGACCCTCGCCGCGCTCGACGGGCTGGTCGCCGAGTCGCGCTCCGCCGGCATGAAGGTCGTCCTCGACAACCGGGTCGCCGACCCGGCCGCGGTACCCGCCTCCGTGGGCCGCACGGCGTACCGCATCGCCCAGGAAGGGCTGACCAACGCCCGCAAGCACGCGCCGGGCGCGGAGGTCACGGTGACGGTGCGGGGAGTCGCCGGAGAGGGCCTGACCGTGACCGTCGCCAACCCCGCGCCGCCGGGTCAGGTGCCCAAGGTCCCCGGCTCCGGGCAGGGGCTGATCGGGCTGACGGAGCGGGCGACGCTGGCGGGAGGGCGGCTGGAGCACGGGGCCGTGGGGGACGGGGCGGCGGGGGACGGGGGGTTCCGGATTCGGGCGTGGTTGCCGTGGGGTGGCTGAACGTTCGCGGGAGCGGGACGGGACACGGCCCGTCCGGCGGTCGAGGAGCGGGGCCCGGCGCGGAGCCGGCCCAGGGTTCCGACCGGGGTCCGGTGCGGAGCCCCGGGCCCCGCTCGGACGGGGGCGGGGAACTGGTTGGGTGGGGTGCATGACTGCGATTCGACTGCTGCTCGTCGACGACGATCCCTTGGTGAGAGCGGGGCTGGCTCTCATGCTGGGCGGCGCGGAGGACGTCGAGATCGTCGGCGAGGCCGCGGACGGCGGCGCGGTGGAGGAACTCGTCGACCGCACCCGCCCCGACGTCGTCCTGATGGACATCAGGATGCCGGTCGTCGACGGACTGACCGCCACCGCACGGCTGCGCGGACGGGAGAAGGCGCCCCAGGTCGTGGTCCTGACGACCTTTCACGCCGATGAACAGGTGCTGAGCGCTCTGCGCGCGGGCGCGGCCGGCTTCGTCCTCAAGGACACGCCTCCCGCGGAGATCCTCGCTGCGGTACGCCGGGTCGCGGCCGGGGACCCGGTGCTGTCGCCCACCGTCACGCGTCAGTTGATGGCGCACGCCGCGGGTTCGGCCCTCGACACCCGCAGATCCGGAGCGCGTTCACGGATGGCCGTCCTGAACGAGCGCGAGCGCGAGGTCGCCGTCGCGGTCGGGCGCGGCGGTTCGAACGCGGAGATCGCCGCCCAACTGTTCATGAGCATCGCCACGGTCAAGACCCACGTCTCCCGCATCCTCGCCAAGCTCGACCTCAACAACCGGGTGCAGATCGCCTTGTTGACGTACGACGCCGGACTGCTGGAGGAGGACGGGCACTGATCGGGGCCCTCGCGCGTTCGACCGGTGACGCGGTAACGGGAGGGGATGTCGTGATCGATCTGGGTGAGTACGGAGAGCGGTTCACCGAGAACCCGCATCCGGTCTACGCCGAGTTGCGCGCACTCGGTCCTGTGCACCGGGTGCGGCTGCCGCCGCCGGACGCGTCGCACGAGACCTGGCTCGTCGTCGGGTACGAGGAGGCGCGGGCCGCGCTCGCCGACCCGCGCCTGGCCAAGGACGCCGACAAGATCGGCATCACCTTCTACGGCGAGGAGATGATCGGCAAGCATCTGCTGGTCGCCGACCCGCCGCAGCACACCCGGTTACGGACGCTGATCGCGGGAGAGTTCACCGGCCGCCGGGTCGCGGCACTGCGCCCGCGGATCCAGGAGATCACCGACGAGCTGATCGACGCGATGCTGCCGCGCGGACACGCCGACCTCGTCGAGTCCTTCGCCTATCCGCTCCCGCTGACCGTCATCTGCGAGCTGCTCGGGGTGCCCGAGCCGGACCGGGCCGCCTTCCGCGCGCTGTCCGTGGAGACGGTGGCGCCCACCGACTCCGGGACCGAGTACCAGGCCTTTGTCCAACTGTCCGCCTACCTCGGCGACTTGATCGAGGACAAGCGGTGCGCGGGTCCCACGGACGACCTGCTCAGCGGTCTGATCCGCACCACCGCGGAGGACGGTGACCGCCTCTCGCCGAGGGAGTTGCGCGGCATGGCGTTCCTGCTCCTGGTCGCCGGGCACGAGACGACGGTCAATCTCGTCTCCGGCGCGGTCCGGGCCCTGCTCACCCACCCCGGCCAACTCGCCGCGGTGCGCGCCGACATGACGCTCCTCGACGGGGTCATCGAGGAGACGCTCCGCTACGAGGGGCCGGTGGAGAACGCGACCTTCCGCTACGCCGCGGAGCCGCTCGACATCGGTGGCACGGCGATCGCGTCAGGGGAAGAGGTGATGATCGGCCTCACCGCGGCCGACCGCGACGGAGCGCGCTATCCGGCACCCGACCGGTTCGACATCGGGCGCGAGACCCGCGGTCATCTCGCCTTCGGGCACGGTATCCACTACTGCCTGGGAGCGCCGCTGGCCCGGCTCGAAGCACGGGTGGCGCTCCGCTCCCTGCTGGAGCGGTGCCCGGACCTGGCGCTCGACGGACCTCCGAGCGGCTGGCTGCCCGGCATGCTGATGCGAGGCGTGCGCCGTATGCCGGTCCGCTGGTGAACGGCCCGAGTCGGGCCTCCACCGCTTCCTCCCCGGCGGGCCGGGCGACCGACGGCGTTCGAGCACCCGGTCCGGACCGACCTGCCCCGGTCCCACCGCCCGACGTGCCGTCCGCCTGACGTGGTGGCCCTACCGCCCGACGTGCCGCCCACCTGATGTGACGTCGGCTGACGTGGCGGCCCTACTGCTCGACGTAGCGCCCGCCCGACGTGCCGTCCGCCGGACATGGCGGCCGTACCGCCTGATGTGCGCGTACGGCGACCGGCTGCTCGGGGGCGATCGGGAGGGCCCGGCCGCGTGGCCCCCGGACGAGGGACCGCGCGGCCGGGCCCCCGGGCGCGACGCGCGCACCGTCTCAGGCCCGGCCCCCCGGGATCTCCGCCGGTGACACCGGGCGCCGCTCACGCCGGGACAGCTCGCAGGCCTCGGCGATGCGCAGCGCCTCCAGTGCCTCACGCCCGTCGCAGGGGTTGGCGCGTTCGCCGCGGACCACCTCGACGAAGGCGGCGAGCTCCGCCTCGTACGCGGGGCCGAAGCGTTCCAGGAAGCCCGTCCACGGCTTGTCCGCAGGTGGGGGGCCGGCGGGTTCGGTCGAGGCGATCGGCGTCCGGTCGTCCAGGCCGACGGCGATCTGGTCCAGTTCGCCGGAGAGTTCCATGCGGACGTCGTAGCCCGCGCCGTTCACCCGGGTGGCCGTCGCCGTCGCGAGCATGCCGTCGTCGAAGGTGAGGACGGCCGCGCCGGTGTCGATGTCGCCGGCCTCGCGGAACATCGGGGGCCCGGCGTCGGAGCCGGTCGCGTACACCTGGACGACCTCGCGGCCGCTGACCCAGCGCAGCATGTCGAAGTCGTGGATCAGACAGTCGCGGTAGAGCCCGCCGGAAAGGGGGAGGTAGCCGGCCGGGGGCGGCGACTGGTCCGACGTCATCGCGCGTACGGTGTGCAGCCGGCCGAGCCTGCCCGACCGCACCGCCTCACGGGCGGCCGTGTAGCCCACGTCGAAGCGGCGCTGGAAACCCATCTGCAGGACCGTTCCGGCGGCGTCGACCTCCGCGAGCGCGGCCAGCGTGCCCGCCAGGTCGAGGGCTATGGGCTTCTCGCAGAAGACCGGGAGTCCGGAGCGTGCTGCCCGACCGATCAGTTCGGCGTGGGCCGAGGTGGCGGCGGTGATGACCACCGCGTCCACACCCCAGGTGAAGATCTCGTTCACGCCGGGCGCGGCCGTCGCGCCCAGCCGGTCCGCCAGCCGCTGAGCCCGTGCGGGGTCGGCGTCCGTGACGATGAGGGAGCCGCCGACCTCACGGTGACGGCTGAGAGTGGCCGCGTGGAATGTACCGATACGACCCGCTCCGATGAGTCCGATGCGCATGGGAACAAACTGAGGGCCGACCCATCATGCTGTCAATGGTTTGTCCGGACAATCGAACTTCACAACTTCCCGTCAACATCTCCCGGAGCTACGCTCGATCCGTGGCCAAACCAGATGTGGATCCGACCGTGTCGCTCCAGCTCAGCGTCGACCGCAGCAGCCCGGTCCCGCTCTATTTCCAGCTCTCGCAGCAGCTCGAGGCCGCCATCGAGCGCGGAGCGCTGACCCCGGGCAGCCTGCTCGGCAACGAGATCGAGCTCGCCGCACGGCTCGGCCTGTCCCGCCCCACGGTCCGCCAGGCCATCCAGTCCCTCGTCGACAAGGGGCTGCTCGTACGGCGCCGCGGTGTCGGCACCCAGGTCGTGCACAGCCAGGTCAAACGGCCCATGGAACTGAGCAGTCTCTACGACGACCTGGAATCGGCGGGCCAGCGTCCGGCGACCCAGGTGGTCCTCAACACCGTCGAACCGGCGTCCACCGCGGTCGCAGCGGCACTCGGGGTGGCCGAGGGCAGCGAGGTCCACCGTGTCGAGCGGCTCCGTCTCGCGCACGGTGAGCCGATGGCGTACCTCTGCAACTACCTGCCCCCCAAGCTGCTGGACCTCGACAGCGAGCGGATGGAGGCCACCGGCCTGTACCGGCTGATGCGCGGCGCCGGAATCACCCTGCACAGCGCCCGCCAGTCCGTCGGCGCCCGCGCGGCCAGCGAGGAGGAGGGCGAGCGGCTCGGCGAGCCGACCGGGGCCCCCGTGCTCACCATGCAGCGGACCACCTTCGACGACACCGGCCGCGCCGTCGAGTTCGGCACCCACATCTACCGCGCCTCGCGCTACTCCTTCGAGTTCCAGCTCCTCGTACGGCCGTGACCCTGTGCGGCCGCCGCACGGGACGCCGGACCGGGTGTTGTGTTCATCACCCGCGGTCCGCGTCACGCCCGCCTCGTGGGTGATCGTCCCGTCCCGCTGAAGCGCGGCACGATGTCCGGCAGCGGCACCCGGGACGCGATCATGCGGGAAGAGCCGACCCGCCAGTCGGCGGGCGGAAGGCGGCCGGACGGCCCGCGGCACGAGCGGGAGAACCGAGCCGGCCGAGGGGCGCGGAGGGATGACCCGTACGGCCGTGCCGGCCGGCCGGGACAGGCCACGGACGGCTCACGCGTCACACACGTCCCCGCGCTTCCACGGTGCGGCCGCGGTGCGGCGTAGGGCAGAATCGGCGCGATGAGCACCTACCGCGACGCGCTGCCCCGAGCTCTCGGCTCCGGTCGAGCAGGGGGCACCCCGATCGGCTCCGCGCGGGCCACCGTCCTGCGGACCGTGGGGACACGCGAGCGCCGTTCCCATCTGACGGCACCCCGCGTCCCCACCGTCGGCATCGACATCGGTGGCACGAAGGTGATGGCGGGCGTCGTGGACGCCGACGGCAACATCCTGGAGAAGGTCCGCGCCGAGACGCCGGACAAGTCCAAGAGCCCCAAGGTCGTCGAGGACACCATCGTCGAACTGGTGCTGGACCTCTCCGACCGGCACGACGTGCACGCCGTCGGCATCGGCGCCGCCGGATGGGTCGACGCCGAGCGCAACCGCATCCTGTTCGCCCCCCACCTGTCCTGGCGCAACGAGCCGCTGCGTGACCGCCTCGCCGGACGGCTCGCCGTGCCCGTCCTGGTCGACAACGACGCCAACGCCGCCGCCTGGGCCGAGTGGCGCTTCGGCGCCGGACGCGGCGAGGACCACCTCGTGATGATCACGCTCGGTACCGGTATCGGCGGCGCGATCCTGGAGGACGGGCAGGTCAAGCGGGGCAAGTTCGGTGTCGCCGGTGAGTTCGGCCATATGCAGGTCGTGCCCGGCGGCCACCGCTGCCCGTGCGGCAACCGCGGCTGCTGGGAGCAGTACAGCTCCGGCAACGCGCTGGTCCGCGAGGCCCGCGAGCTCGCCGCGGCCGACTCCCCGGTGGCGTACGGGATCATCGAGCACGTCAAGGGCAACATCGCCGACATCACCGGCCCGATGATCACCGAGCTGGCCCGCGACGGCGACGCCATGTGCGTCGAACTCCTCCAGGACATCGGTCAGTGGCTCGGCGTCGGCATCGCCAACCTGGCCGCCGCGCTGGACCCCTCCTGTTTCGTCATCGGCGGCGGCGTCAGCGCGGCCGACGACCTGCTGATCGGCCCCGCGCGCGACGCCTTCCGCCGGCACCTCACGGGCCGCGGCTACCGCCCCGAGGCCCGGATCGCGCGTGCCCAGCTCGGCCCCGAGGCCGGCATGGTCGGCGCCGCCGACCTGGCGCGCCTCGTCGCCCGCCGCTTCCGGCGCGCCAAGCGGCGCCGCGTCGAGCGCTACGAGCGGTACGAGCGCTACGCCGAGTCCCGTCGCACGCCCCAGCAGGAGTCGCTGTGACCGCCTCGCTCCCGCGCCAGGCGTCGCCTCCGGACGAACCGCAGCGGCCGCCGGAGGACCCGCGCCACCGGTTCCGCCGCCGCGCCCTGACCCTGCTGATCATCGTGCTGCTCATCGGCGTACCCGCCGGATACCTGGTGATCTCCGCAGACCAGAGCCGCAACAGCGGCAAGGACAAGGAGGCGAAGTACTCGGCGACCGGCCTCACCGCGGCCTGGCCCTCGCGCGTCCAGCGGCGCCTCTACCAGGTGGCCATGCCCGCCGATTCGACCGAGGTCGCGTACTACGAGACGAACAACTGGAAGACCAGCCGGCTGTACGTCCAGTTCCGCACCACCCGCGCGGGCCTCGACTGGTTCCTCAGGACCGTCGGCACCAGCACCGCCGCCCTGAAGAAGGACCACATCACCATCAACGACCGCAACCAGAAGGTCGTCGGCTGGGAGTTCACGGGCCCCGGCCCCTGGTGGGGACTCGTGCACAAGCAGAAGGATCCGGCGCCGACCCAGGACATCGTGGTGAACGGTGTCGGGACGGACCAGCCCATGGTGTACCTCGTCTCCCGCACGATCCCGTAGCCCGGCCGGCCGGGGCCACGGCCGCCCGCCGCGGCCGTGGGAGCCCGTTGTCAGACCCCGCCCGTAGAGTCGAGGACAACTGATTCGACCGACGGGCGGGAGGTGACCGGGCGTATGCGGGACAGTGTGGACGTGGTGAGCGCGCGGGTGCCCTCCGCGGCCGTGCCATCGGTACGGACGCCATCCGTGTCCGGTGCGGACCCGCGGACGCGGGAGCTCGACCGGCCGTCTTCCGGCCGTCCGCCCTCCGCGCGGCTCGCCGCGGTCTTCCTGCCCGCGCCGCTGCCCCGCGAGGGACGCGTCGCGTTCTGGGACCCCAGCGGTGACCACCTGCCCGCCCCGGACGACGAGGACAACCCTCGGCCGGTGGAGCACCCCGAAGGGCCGGCACCGTCCGCACCCGGCACCGGGACGCCCGGGCGCGAGCACGCCGAACTGACAGTCGTACGACCGCACGGCCGGGGAGTCCGCAGGAGCACCGTCCCCGCGCTGATCCTCCCCCTCGCCGAAGCCCTGCCCCTGCTCGCCGGAGCACGACGGGACCCCGGGTCCCATCCCGCCACCGCCTGCTGGGGTGCCGCCGCCCTGCACGCGCTGCGCCTCGTCGCCCGCGGACGCCTGCTGCCGGGACTCACCCCCGACGGCTTCGACGCCTGGCGAGCGGGCCCGCTGGACCAGGACGACATCGCCCATCTGAGGCAGGTCGCCGCCGCGCTTCCGTACGAGGGACACGCGGTCCCCCTGCCCGGCAAGGGACCGCTCCGGCTGCCCGAGCCCGAGGCGCTGATGCGGTCCTTCCTGGACGCGGTCGCCGACACCCTGCCCCGCACCCCGGCCGCGCCCCACACCTCGGGCAAGCCCTTCGCCGCGCGCGAGCCGCAGCGGCTGCCGGGCGCGCACGACTGGGCCGCCGAGGTCGCCGCGGGCATGGACGCGGGCGTCCGCATCTCGCTGCGTCTGGACCTGTCCGCCCACCAGCTCTTCGACGACGACGAGGGAGCGCGGCGCGCGGGCGCCGCCGTCGTCCAGGTGCACAGCCTCGCCGACCCCACCCTCGTCGTCGACGCGGCCGCCCTGTGGGCGGGGGACGCGGACGCGGTGTTCGGACCCCGCGCCCGCGTCGACGCGGCCCTCGCCGTCCGTCGCGCCGCCCGGGTCTGGCCACCCCTCGACCGTCTGTCCGAACAGGACGCGCCGGATGTGCTCGCCCTCTCCGAGGACGAGCTGTCGGACCTGCTCGGGGTCGTGGCGACCCGGCTCGGAGCGGCCGGTGTCGCCGTGCACTGGCCCCGGGACCTGGCCCACGACCTGAGCGCCGCCGCGGTCGTGCGCCCCGCGCCCGGATCCGCGACCGACGGGACCGGCTTCTTCGAGAGCGAGGAACTCCTCCAGTTCCGCTGGCAGTTGGCCCTCGGCGGAGACCCGCTCAGCGAGGCCGAGATGGACTCCCTGGCCGAGGCCCACCGGCCGGTCGTCCGGCTGCGCGACCAGTGGGTCCTGGTCGACCCCGCCCTCGTCCGCAAGGCCCGCAAGCGGGAACTGGGCCTGCTCGACCCCGTGGACGCCCTCTCCGTCGCGCTCACCGGAACCGCCGAGGTGGACGGCGAGACCGTCGAGGCCGTGCCGGTCGGCGCCCTCGCCGCACTGCGCGACCGCCTCACCGCGGGCGTCACCCCCGTCGAGCCGCCCCCCGGCCTGGACGCCCGCCTGCGGGACTACCAGCTCCGCGGCCTCGCCTGGCTGGACCTCATGACGTCCCTAGGCCTCGGCGGCTGCCTCGCCGACGACATGGGACTCGGCAAGACCGTCACACTCATCGCGCTCCACCTGCGGCGGGCCCGCAGCGAACCGACCCTGGTGATCTGCCCCGCCTCGCTGCTCGGCAACTGGCAGCGGGAGATCACCCGTTTCGCGCCCGGTGTCCCCGTGCGCCGGTTCCACGGCCCCGACCGCACCCTCGACGGTCTCGGAGGCGGCTTCGTCCTCACCACCTACGGCACCATGCGTTCCGCCGCCGCCCAGCTCGCCGACCAGCACTGGGGCATGGTCGTCGCCGACGAGGCGCAGCACGTCAAGAACCCCTACTCGGCGACGGCGAAGGCCCTGCGGACGATCCCGGCCCCGGCGCGCGTCGCCCTCACCGGCACGCCCGTGGAGAACAACCTCTCCGAACTGTGGGCCCTGCTGGACTGGACGACACCCGGACTCCTCGGCCCCCTCAAGTCCTTCCGCGCCCGGCACGCGCGCGCCGTGGAGAACGGCGAGGACGAGGAGGCCGTGGCCCGACTGGCCCGGCTGATCCGCCCGTTCCTGCTCCGCCGCAAGAAGTCCGACCCCGGAATCGTCCCCGAGCTCCCGCCCAAGACGGAGACGGACCACCCCGTCCCGCTCACCCGCGAACAGGCCTCCCTCTACGAGGCGGTGGTCCGCGAGTCCATGCTGGCGATCGAGACCACCGACGGCATCGCCCGCAGGGGACTGGTCCTCAAGCTCCTGACCTCCCTCAAACAGATCTGCAACCACCCGGCCCTGTTCCTCAAGGAGGACGCGCGGGCCGTCGCGCAGGGCCCCTCCGCCCGCTCGGGCAAACTGGCCCTGCTCGACGAGCTGTTGGACACGCTGCTCGCCGAGGACGGCTCCGCGCTGGTCTTCACGCAGTACGTGGGTATGGCCCGCCTCATCACGGAGCACCTGACCGCCCGTGCCGTCCCGGTCGAGCTCCTGCACGGCGGCACACCGGTCGCCGAACGCGAACACATGGTGGACCGCTTCCAGAGCGGGGCGACCCCGATCCTGGTGCTGTCCCTCAAGGCAGCCGGCACCGGTCTGAACCTCACCCGCGCGGGCCATGTCTTCCACTTCGACCGCTGGTGGAACCCCGCGGTCGAGGAGCAGGCCACCGACCGTGCCTACCGCATCGGCCAGACCCAGCCCGTCCAGGTCCACCGCCTCATCACCGAGGGCACGGTGGAGGACCGCATCGCCGAGATGCTCGAAGCGAAGCGGGCCCTCGCCGACGCGATCCTCGGCTCCGGCGAGGCGTCCCTGACGGAGCTGACCGACCGCGAGCTGTCGGACCTCGTATCGCTCCGGAGGCCGGCGTGAGCGGGACCGAGGAGGAGCCGCGCGTGGCGCGAGCAGGAGCCGGTGAACCGGCCGACGGCACCGACGAGCCCCGTCCCGTGACCGGGGAGCGCCCCGCCGACGCGGCCCGTCGCGCGTTGCGCGCCGCGCGGGACAAGGAGCGCGAGGAGCGGGAGCGGCGGGACGGCCGGGAGACGGCGGCGACCGACGAGCACTCAAGTGCCGTGGCCAATACGGGTGTTGCTGGTGGCGCGGGTGCTGTCGGCGGTTCGGGCGCGGGCGCCGGTGCGAGCGCCGCGAGGGAAGCGGTGACCCGCACGTCGTCCATGCCGTCCATGCCGTCCACACCGGTTTCCTCGTCCGGGGTGCCCGCCCCGTCCGAGGCGTCCCGGAGCGCGTCCACCCCCGGGACCAGGCCGAGCGACGCCGCCCGCGAGGCCCTGCGCCGGGCGACCGCGTCGGCGAAGGCCGCGGATACGCCTTCGGACACAGCTTCGGTTACGGGCTCGGACACAGCTTCGGGTACGGGCTCGGGTACGGCTTCGGACACAGCTTCGGTTACGGGCTCGGGCGCAGCTTCGGGTACGGGCTCGGTCACGGGTTCCTGCTCCGGCTCCTGCTCCGGCTCCGGCGCCGGAGCTTCCGCACGGGGTGCGAGCGGCGTGCCGGAATCGTGCGACGCGCCGCTTCCGGCAACCGACGGGGAACCGGACGCGGGCTCGGGTCCGGACCCCGCCGGGGCCTCGGCGGAGCTGGTGGAGGCGACGGAGCCGGTGGAATCGACGGAGGCGGCCGCGACGGACCGTTCCGTCACGGAGGACACGGGGAGTACCCAGCCCGACCACGTCGGCCGGGCCCGCCCGGGTGACATCGCCCGCGAGGCGTTGCGCGCCGCGCGGGACGAGGCGAAGCGGGTCCGGGCGGAAAGTGCGGACGACGCCGGCGGGCGGGCGACAGGGGCCAGGCGCAAGGGAGCCGGCCCCGGGAGCCGCTCCGCCAGGACGTCCTCGGCCGGCTCCCGGGAGCGACGCGGTCCCGTGCGCCCGGTGAGCGCGGAACGGGCATCCCAGGAGCGGGACCTGCGTGATCTGCTCGCGAGTGCCTTCCGCTTGCCCCCCGACGTGGCCGACGTCACCGGGCACCCGTCGGATCCCGCCGACGACACCGGCGAGGCGACGCACGACCGGGACCACGACCTGGCCGCGGACCTCGCGCGGCCGGTGCGCCCCGGGCCCGAGCGGGAGACATCGGCGCTCCCCGAGCCGTTCGCCCCCGGCTCCCTCGACCCCGAGCCCTTCCTGCCCGCGCGCCCGCGGCCGGGAGACCCCGCGGCGACCGCTCGCTCCATGGCGTCCCCCGGCCGCGACGGAGAGTTGCGCCGCACGTTCCCCGCCTTCCCGGCGCGGGTCCGGGAGGCCGGTGGGTTCGCGGAGACCTGGTGGGGCAACGCGTGGGTCACGGCGCTGGAGGAGGGGGCGCTGGACGCGGCACGCCTGGCGCGCGGGCGGACGTACGCCGGACAGGGGTACGTCGACGCCATCACCGTCACCCCCGGGCTCGTCCTCGCGTATGTGCACGGCAGCCGACCGCGGCCGTACCGCGTCCAGGTCAGGGTGCGGACCCTGACCGACGACGACTGGGACCGCTTCCTCGACGCCGCCGCCGACCGGCCCGGACACATCGCCGCGCTGCTCGACAAGGAGATGCCCAGGTCGCTCGCGGACTGCGGTGTCGAACTGCTCCCCGGCCCAGGCGAACTCGAACCGCACTGCAGCTGCCCCGACTTCGGGCACCCCTGCAAGCACGCGGCCGCGCTCTGCTACCAGACGGCCCGGCTGCTGGACCAGGACCCGTTCGTCCTGTTCCTGTTGCGCGGCCGCGGCGAGCGCGAGCTGCTCGACGCGCTGTCCCGGCGCAACGCCGCCCGAGCGGCCCGTGCCGCCCAGGACCGGGATCCGGCACCCCTTCCCGGGGTGCGGGCCCGCGACGCCCTCGCGCGTCGCGTGCTGCCCGCGCTCCCCGCTCCGCTGCCGCCGCCCGCGCACCCCGGGCAACCGCCGACGTATCCGGGGGCGCCGGGCGGCCCGGACCCGTTCGCGCTCGACCAGTTGGCCACGGACGCGGCCGCCCGCGCGCACGCCCTGCTCACGTCGGGCCGCGATCCCGTCGCGGACCTGACCCTCTGGCAGGACGCGGTGCGCCTCGCCGCGGCCCGGCCGGGTTCGGGTCTCACGGCCGCCACCCGCGCCCTGTACTCCTCCCTCGCCTCCGCGACCGGCCGCACCCCGGCCGATCTGGCTCGGGCGGTCGCGGCCTGGCGGCAGGGCGGGTTCGAGGCGCTCAGTGTCCTCGAAGAGGTGTGGGACCCTCCGGCGGGCCGGTTCGACCGGGCCCGGCCGCTGCTGATGGCCGCCGACTTCCCGGCCTTCCGCCCCTGGCGCAACCACCTCACCCACCCGCGTGGCCACGCCCAGCTCCGCCTCGGCCGCAACGGCCTGTGGTACGCCTACGAGTCCGAGCCCGGCCACGACGACTGGTGGCCCCGGGGCACCCCCGACCTCGACCCGGTCGGCGCCCTGACGGGCCTCGGCGCGCCGGGCGAACTCTGAGTGCCCGGGCTCCGGTGAGCCGGGGTGGATTCCGAGGCGGACAGGCTTCCCGAGCCGAGCCGAGCCGAGCCGGTCCGAGCCGAGCCGGTCCGAGCCGAGCCGAGCCGTGCCGGTCCAAGCCGGTCCGAGCCGTATCGGTCCGCGTCGTGCCGGTCCGGTTCGAGTCGGCACGTGCGGTGGCACGAGCGTTCGACCACGGTGTGAATACATGTGGTGACCCCGTGTGGGCGGCGTGGACGAACGGGCCCCATTTCCGCCCGGACGGGCCTGGAAGCTAGCGTGGGGAGGTGAGTGAGACGAACACCCCTGCCCTCCAGTACCGCGTCGACGGCCCGGAAGACGCTCCGGTTCTCATACTCGGACCTTCGCTCGGCACCACCTGGCACATGTGGGACAGGCAGGTCCCGGAGCTCGCACAGAGCTGGCGGGTCTTCCGCTTCGACCTGCCTGGACACGGCGGAGCCCCCGCGTATCCCGCCGGATCGGTCGCCGAACTCGCCGGGCGGCTGCTCGCCACGCTCGACCGGCTCGGTATCCAGCGATTCGGGTACGCCGGCTGCGCGTTCGGCGGGGCCCTCGGCATCGAACTGGCGCTGCGCCGGCCGGAGCGGGTCGCCTCCCTCGCGCTGATCGCCGCGTCGCCCCGCTTCGGCACGGCCGACGAGTTCCGGCAGCGCGGAGTGATCGTGAGGTCGAACGGCCTCGACCCGATCGCCCGTACCTCGCCCGAACGCTGGTTCACGAGCGGTTTCGCCGCCGCCCAGCCCGCGATCACCGAGTGGGCCGTACAGATGGTGCGCACCACCGACCCCGGCTGCTACATCGCGGCCTGCGAGGCGCTCGCCGCCTTCGACGTGCGGACCGAACTGGGCATGGTGGGAGTGCCCACCCTCGTCCTGGCCGGCTCCGACGATCAGGTCACCGGGCCCGCGGAGGCGCGCACGCTGGTCGCCGGGATACCGGACGCCCGCCTCGCGGTCGTCCCCGGTGCCTCGCACCTGGTTCCCGTGGAGCAGCCCGCCGCCGTCACGGATCTGCTGGTGCGGCATTTCTCCGGCGCCTGGCAGCCCGCGTTCGACTCGACATCCGGCCAGCTGGCGATCCAGGCCGCCCCGGCGTACCCCGTGCCGGCCGCCCCGCCGCCGGTCGCGCCCTTCGCCGAGATCGCCCCGGCCCCGGTACCGCCCGAGACCATGGGGCGGCCCGATCCCTACGACATCGGGATCAAGGTGCGCCGCGAGGTGCTCGGGGACGCGCATGTCGACCGGGCGCTGGCCTCGGCGGACGAGTTCTCCGGGGACTTCCAGGAGTTCGTCACCCGGTACGCGTGGGGCGAGATCTGGGACCGGCCCGGACTGGACCGGCGCTCGCGCAGCTGTGTCACGCTCACCGCCCTGGTCGCGGGCGGCCATCTCGACGAGCTCGCCTTCCACACCCGTGCCGCGCTGCGCAACGGTCTCACCCCGGTGGAGATCAAGGAGGTGCTGCTCCAGACGGCCGTGTACTGCGGTGTCCCGGCCGCCAACAGCGCCTTCAAGGTGGCGCAGCAGGTCATCCGGGAGGAGACCACGCCCCAGGAGTGATCTTGAGCCTGGTAGTGGGAGCACCCTTCTCGACAGCCCTCCCCGGCGTCGAGAAGGGGGAGGATGGACCCATGAAGCTCACGAAGAAGTCGCACGCCTGCATTCGGCTCGAGAAGGACGGGCGTGTGCTCGTCATCGACCCGGGGACCTTCACGGAGGAGGACGCGGCCGTCGGAGCGGAGGCGATCCTGGTCACGCACGAGCACCTCGACCACTTCAACGAGGATCGCCTCCGGGCCGGCATGGAGGCCAACCCGGCGGCCGAGATCTGGACCCTGCGGTCGGTGGCGGAGAAGGTCTCCGCCGCCTTCCCCGGCCGGGTGCACACCGTCGGCCACGGTGACACGTTCACCGCCGCCGGCTTCGACGTCCAGGTGCACGGCGAACTGCACGCCGTGATCCACCCCGACATCCCGCGCATCACCAACGTCGGCTATCTCGTCGACGGCGGCCGGGTCTTCCACCCCGGTGACGCGCTCACCGTCCCCGACCAGCCGGTCGAGACGCTGATGCTCCCGGTGATGGCCCCCTGGAACAAGATCTCCGAGGTCATCGACTACGTCCGCGAGGTCAAGCCGCAACGGGCGTACGACATCCACGACGCCCTGCTCACGGACCTCGCCCGGCCGGTCTACGACGGTCAGATCGGTGCTCTCGGCGGCTCCGAGCATCTGCGGCTCGCACCGGGAGCGTCGGCGGAGATCTGAGCCGCCCGTCAGGAACCCCGGGTCCTCCCGCGCTGTCCCTGCGGCGGCCGGGTGCCGTGTGCGGAACCGTTGTCGTACCCGCCCGGTAGGTTGTGAGGCATGCGCATCGCCACCTGGAACGTGAACTCGATCACCGCCCGTCTCCCGAGGCTGCTGGCCTGGCTGGAGAGCAGCGGCACGGACGTGCTCTGCCTCCAGGAGGCCAAGGTCGCCGCCGAGCAGTTCCCGACCGAACCGCTGCGCGAGCTGGGCTACGAGGCCGCCGTGCACGCCACGGGACGGTGGAACGGAGTGGCGGTGATCTCCCGGGTCGGCCTGGAGGACGTGGTCAGGGGCCTGCCCGGCGACCCCGGGTACGAGGGCGTGGAGGAGCCCCGGGCCGTCTCCGCGACCTGCGGCCCGGTGCGCGTCTGGTCGGTGTACGTGCCGAACGGCCGCGAGGTGGACCACGCCCACTACGCGTACAAGCTCCAGTGGTTCGAGGCCCTGCGGGCCGCGGTGGCGGGCGACGCGGCGGGTGGCCGGCCGTTCGCGGTCCTCGGCGACTACAACGTGGCGCCCACGGACGACGACGTCTACGACGTGGCCGCCTTCGAGGGCCTGACCCATGTCACTCCCGCCGAGCGCGCCGCGCTGGCCGCCCTGCGCGGGGAGGGCCTGACGGACGTGGTCCCGCGCCCCCTCAAGTACGACCACCCGTTCACGTACTGGGACTACCGTCAGCTCTGCTTCCCGAAGAACCGGGGTATGCGCATCGACCTCGTCTACGGGAACGCGGCGTTCTCGACGGCGGTGAAGGACGCGTACGTCGACCGCGAGGAGCGCAAGGGCAAGGGTGCCTCGGACCACGCGCCGGTCGTCGTCGACCTGGACGTCTAGGACCTGTCCGGCGAGCGGGGAGACCGTGCCACGTTGAGATCCGCGGATGACGGGCGTCCTCCGCGGGGGTGCGGCTCGCCCCGCCGGGGAAGGAGTAGGGCGAGGTCCGGAATCGACACGACCCGCCCCGCCAATCGGCCGATTCCGCGACCACGTGCCGCAAGATGCATTTTGTCCATGCCGGGAACGCGGAGCTCCGGTGATCGCACCCCACGGAGAGGCCGGTCATGAACATCCCCTTCTTGGACAAATGGCGCAGTCGGTATCCCGTGCGGCGGGACCGGCCCCTCGCCGTCGCCTTCGAGGACGATCCGGCTGGTGTCGCCGAGTTGCTCTCGGAGTGTGGACTGCTCCGCTCCCAGGCCGCGGCCGTCGGCCTCGAACTGGACGACACCCCGGCCTCGTTGGTGGCGCTCGATCAGCTCCTGCCGCTCTGGCGCGAGGACCCCGAGGCGCTGCCCTGGCTCGGCAACGACGCAGGTCTCTACCTCGGCACGGTCGTCGTGCGCACGGTGCCGGGTGCCGCCTGGCACGTCTGGCCCGGCGGCAGTCCGGCGGTCAGGCTCCCCTCGGGCCGGGAGATCCCGGTCGTCGAGGCCGGGCTCGACTGGGCCGTGCAGGGCGTCCCCGAGCTGTCCCAGATGTACGCCGAGGCCGCGGAGGCCTGAAGCGCCCCCGGGGGCTCCCACGGGAGGCCCGGGACGGCCGTCGATCCGTTGATCGAGCCGCACGACGTGAACGAGTACTTCGGGGAGCCGCGTGTTCCGCAGGGCGTCGACCTCGCGGTCGGCAAGGGGGAGTAACTCGTGAGCGCCGACCCCCCGAGGACCGCCGGCCCCCCGAGGACCGCCGGCCCCCCGAGGACGGACCGCCCGCACCGGACCGCCCGCCCGGCCAGGCGCCCGTCCCTGGCCGGATCTCCAACTGCCGCGTGAGGCAAAGGACTCGGCGCCCGCACCCGCCCCTGCGGAAGCGGGCGTACGAGCGTGCCCTCCGCTGAACCTCCTGGAGCCGCGGACACGGATCGGCCCGACGTCCTTCCCGTACGAGGGGTTCCTTCGCGCTGGGAAGCTGATCGGGCCGATCCTCGACTACGATTTGCCGTTCATCCCCGTGGTGACGGTGATCTCGCCGATCCGCATCGGGATGTGTGTGCCGTTCTCGTGGTCCGCCCCTGGGCGTCCCGGTGGGAGTGGCGCAGTCCCGAGACCGAGGCCGTGGACGTGGCTCCGGCCGCACCAGGGACGCTGCTGCCGGGTGGGGTTCCCCCCACAGCCCCGACACCGTAGGGGGAGCAGCAGCTCACAGGGCCAGGCCCGGCCGGCGGCAGCCGGAGATCACTGCTCGCGCAGGGGCACCGACACGTAGGACGGGTCGTGCTCCGGCGAAGAGAAGGTCAGCTGCGCGCCGGACGGGTTGTGCTCGATGTAGAGCGGGTCCACCGTGTCGACGACCAGGGCGAGACGATGCCCGGCCGGGACGTCGTAGGCCGTGGAGAACAGGTCCAGGTCCACACCGAACGGCTCGCCGGGCGTCCGCCCGTGGAAGGTGTACGGCGCGTTGCTGACCAGCTTGCCGAGGCCGAACGGGCCCACGTCGTAGAGGTAGGCGATGAGCGTGCCGCTCTCCTTGGTGGCGGTGACCGTGGTGTGCAGCCTTGCGGTGCCGCGTATGTGCTGGGCGCTCGCGTACCTCTCCGACTGCCACACCGCGGCCCAGTAGCGTGGCAGCAGCGGGATCGAGGCCATCGGCGGAATCCGGGCCAGCTGGTCGAGGATGCTCGACAGGAAGATGACCCCGCCGTCCGCGCCCGAGTCGACGTTCGTGTGGATCCGGGTGGTGCCGCCGAGGGGGATCCTCCGCGTGGTCGCGCCGACCGACTTCCAGTCCGGATAGCCCTCGTAGCCGTCCGTGGAACGGGACTTGAGCCGCACCGGCTGTTCGCGGTCGACGCCGTTGTCCTTGCCCGCCAGATAGTGGTCGAACCAGCGGCCGGTGTCGGTCCACACGTCGTTCGGGAGTCCCAGCAGGCCGGTGATCTCCGGGGTGGCGTGGTCGCCCGGACGGAGCTCCAGCCGCTTGGGCCCGGTCAGCTCCCCGTAGAACTTCGCGTACTGGTTGGGCGAGAAGACCGTGTCGCCCCAGGCGTTGGCCATGAAGACGGCGGCGCCGTTCTTGTTCAGCTCGTCGACGTAGGTCTCGGGGGAACGTTTCTTCCCCCAGGCGATCAGATTCTGCTCGTTCGCCGGGTCCGCCGAGAAGAAGTCCTTGAACACCTGCTGGGTCTCGGCGCTGGGGCGGCCGACGATGTTTCCGACGCCGTCCAGGAGGGCGGCCGCCTGGACGTGTTCGGTGCGCCCGGAGTAGATCGACTCGGTCAGGTCCGCCCAGCCGCTCAGGGCCGCGACCGCCTTGATGCGCTTGTCGTGCGCGGCGGCGAGCAGGCTGATCCCGGCGCCGTACGAGACGCCCGCCACGCCGATCTTCCGCGGATCGGCCGGGGTGTGGGCGAGCGCCCAGTCGATCACCCTGGACACGTCGGCGGTGTCGTGCGGGCCCGCGACGTCGATCTCGCCGCCCGACTGCCAGAAGCCCCGCACGTTGTAGCCGACCACCACATAGCCGGAGTCCGCGAGCTTCTGGGCCTGTGCGAGGTACTCGACCTGCGGCAGCCCCCAGCTCGTGGGCAGGACGATGAGCGGGTAGGCGCTGGTGCCGTCCGCTCCCGCCGGGGTGACGACGTTGGCCTTGAGGATCGTGCCGCCGTCGCCCGAGATGTCGACGAAGCGGACACTGTTCGTGCTGCCGGAGGCCTGGGCGGCGGGCGCCAGGCCCAGACCCGCCGCCGCGATCAGCGTCGCGGAGACGGCGCCGACGGCGGATGTGCGCAGTGCCTTGCGACCGTGTCCCAACGGGTCACCCCTCACTCGGTTCAGTGCAAAGTGACCCGACGGTAACCTCGTCGGCGTACTCGAAGTAACCCGTCGGTAAGTTACGTGCGAGTAACGATTGTTGAAGTGTTCATTTCGATCAGCCGAAACCTCGCCGGGACAAGTCCGCGCGGACGGCCGGAAAGTGACGGCACGTCAGAGAAGCCGGGCGGTAAGCGAGGTCAGGCGTCGTTCGATTCGGGTGTCGGGCGCCGACGCGGCCGAGCCGTGGCCGGTGTCGCCGAGGACCCCGCGCCCTTCTTGGCTCCCGAGGCCGTCTCCGGCTCCGGGGGAGTCGGCAGCGGGGTCTGGGCGGCGCGGGTGACGTCCGCGACGACCTCGACGACATCGGGGCCGTACGCCTGGGAGTTGACGACCTTCAGGAGCAGGACGAAGCTGCTGCCCCCGTGCTTGCGGGCGAGGCGTGTGTGGTTGCGGGCGAGATAGCGGGTCGCCGCCTGGTTGGTGATCGCGCGCTGGCCGCAGAAGAGGAAGACCGGTCTCACGTCACGGCTCTGGCCCGCGGTGAGCCGGGCGAGGATCACGTACTCGGCCTTGCCGGGATCCAGGCGGTAGCGCTCGCTGCCGATCTGGAAGGCGCCCCGGTCGGGCCCGGGTTCGGAGTCGACGTTGACGTGGACACCGGGCAGCAGGGAGTGCAGGTGCGCGGCCATACGCCGGTTCGAGGCCGGCCCGCCCACGCAGAACTCCGTCCGCTCCCCGAATCCCTGCTGGGTCGCGTCGTGCGCTATGACCTGGGCGTGCGCGCCGCAGTCCTTGATCAGCGCGGACAGTTCGAGGAGTGCGAACACGTCGTGGCGCATCACCGTGAGCTCGGGTCCGCCCGCCTCGCGGTTCACCACCAGCAGCGACTCGGAGTTGTCGGGCAGTCCGAAGAACGCCTGCTTGCGGCGGAGCCTGCGCCGCCACAGATAGGTGCGGGCGAGCCAGCCGAGCGCGGCACTGATGCCGGCCGCCAGGACGCCGAGAACGATGTTGCGCACGTCGTCAGTCATGTGCGCGCATGCTAGCGGGCTCACGGAACCGTGTTCGAGGGGGCCTGACGCGCGCATGGCGGTGAAGTTACGCTGCGCAGACTGCTGTTGACTGGAGGTACGGATGCGACGCCCACTTGCGCGGAATCTGACGGTCCTGGCGGTTTCGGCCGCGACGGTATTAGTGGGAGCGGCGGCGCCACCCGGGGCGCCGGCCGCGGGTCCGGTCGCGAGGGCGTCCGTGGCGAAGGTACCCGTCGCGGTCGGCTCCGGAGGTGCCGTGGCGAGCGTCGACGCGGACGCCTCGGCCGCCGGCATCGAGGTGCTGAAGAAGGGCGGCAACGCCGTCGACGCGGCCGTCGCCACGGCGGCGGCCCTCGGCGTCACCGAGCCCTACTCGTCCGGCATCGGCGGAGGCGGCTACTTCGTCTACTACGACGCCAAGTCCCGTACGGTGCACACGATCGACGGACGCGAGACGGCACCCCTGACCGCCGACTCCGGGCTGTTCCTGGAGAACGGCCGGCCGCTCGCCTTCGCGGACGCCGTCACCAGCGGCCTGAGCGTGGGCACACCGGGCACGTCCGCCACCTGGCAGACCGCCCTGGACTCCTGGGGCAGCGAGCGCCTGGGCAGCGTCCTCAAGCCGGCCGAGCGCATCGCCCGCGACGGCTTCACGGTCGACGCGACGTTCCGCTCGCAGACGGAGTCGAACCAGGACCGCTTCAGGAACTTCCCCGACACGGCGAAGCTCTTCCTGCCCGGAGGCTCGCTGCCGGCCGTCGGATCGACCTTCAGGAACCCCGATCTCGCGCGCACGTACGAGGAGTTGGGCAGGAAGGGCACGGGCGCGGTCTACGGCGGCGACCTCGGCCGGGACATCGTCGCCACGGTCGACAAGCCGCCCGTGGACCCCGCGTCCGGCTACGACGCCCGGCCCGGCAAGCTGTCCCTGAAGGATCTCGCGGTGTACCGGGCGAAGCGCCAGGCGCCCACCCGGACCTCGTACCGCGGACTGGACGTCTACTCGATCGCGCCGTCCTCCTCCGGCGGTACGACCGTCGGTGAAGCGCTCAACATCCTGGAGAGGACGGACCTCTCGAAGGCGAGCGAGGCGCAGTACCTGCACCGCTACATCGAGGCGAGCCGGATCGCGTTCGCGGACCGGGGCCGCTGGGTGGGCGATCCGGCCTTCGAGGACGTCCCCACCAAGGGCCTGCTGTCGCAGCGGTACGCGGACGGCCGGGCCTGCCTCATCAAGGACGACGCCGTGCTGACGAGCCCGCTCGCGCCGGGCGACCCGAGCAGCCCCGCCGCCTGCGGCACCACCGGGACGGCCGCCCCGACGACGTACGAGGGGGAGAACACGACCCATCTGACGGTGGCCGACAAGTGGGGCAACGTCGTCGCCTACACGCTGACCATCGAACAGACGGGCGGCAGCGGCATCACCGTCCCGGGACGCGGCTTCCTCCTCAACAACGAACTGACGGACTTCTCGTTCACGCCGGCCAACCCGGCGGTGCACGACCCCAATCTGCCGGGTCCCGGCAAGCGCCCGCGCTCGTCGATCTCGCCGACCATCGTGCTCGACCGGAACGGCAGGCCCGTCGTGGCGCTCGGTTCGCCGGGCGGAGCGAGCATCATCACGACCGTCCTGCAGACTCTGACCGAGTTCGTCGACCGGGGGCTCCCGCTGGTCGACGCCATCGCGGCGCCACGCGCCAGCCAGCGCAACACCGCCCAGACCGAGCTCGAACCCGGTCTGTACGACAGCCCGTTGAGGGCGCGGCTCGAAGCCATCGGCCACTCCTTCAAGGTGAACCCGGAGATCGGCGCGGCCACGGGCGTCCAGCGCCTCGCGAACGGCACCTGGCTGGCCGCGGCGGAGAAGGTCCGGCGCGGCGGAGGATCGGCCATGGTGGTGCGGCCCACTCCGTAGCGCTCCTGCCGCGGGGCAGGAACACCCCTCCGCCCCGCGGCAGTCGACGGCCGGGCGGTCAGCGTGCCGTCAGGATGCGGGGGCCCGAGTCCGTGATGGCCACCGTGTGCTCCGCGTGGGCCGCCCGGGAGCCGTCGTTGGTGCGCAGTGTCCAGCCGTCGGGGGCCTCGTGATAGCCGTCCGTGCCGCCGCCGATGAGCATCGGCTCGATGGCGAGGACCATCCCGTGCCGCAGTCGCAGTCCGCGGCCGGGACGGCCCTCGTTCGGGACCGGGGGGTCCTCGTGCATCCGGCGGCCCACGCCGTGCCCGCCGAAGCCCTCCGGGATGCCGTACCCCGCCGCGCGGCACACGGTGCCGACGGCGTGCGCGATGTCCCCGATGCGGTTGCCGACGACGGCCGCCTCGATACCCGCGGCCAGGGCCCGCTCGGCGGTCTCCACGAGCCGCACGTCGGCGGCGCGCGGCTTGCCGACGATGAAGCTGATCGCCGAGTCGCCCACCCAGCCGCCCAGTTCGGCGCCGAAGTCGATGGAGACCAGGTCGCCGTCGCGCAGTCGGTCGCGGGTCGGGATGCCGTGCACGATCGCCTCGTTCACGGAGGCGCAGATGACCGCGGGAAAGGGCGTGGGCGCGAAGGAGGGGCGATAGCCGAGGAAGGGCGACGTCGCGCCCGCCTCACGCAGGACCTGGTGCGCCACCTCGTCCAGTTCCAGAAGGGAGACGCCCACGTCGGCGGCCTCCCGCACCGCCGTGAGCGCCCGGCCCACGACCTGGCCGGCCGCGTGCATCTCGTCGATCGATGTATCCGTCTTCAGTTCCACCATGCCAATTATTATACCGGTATTAGAATGGGCCCATGGTGCGAACCCCCCTGACCCCCGAAGAGCGCGAGCGCGGCGAGCGGCTCGGCCGGATGCTGCGTGAGGCCCGCGGCGGCCGCAGCATGACGGACATCGCCGGGGTGGCCGGGATCTCCGCGGAGACCCTGCGCAAGATCGAGACCGGGCGGGCACCCACGCCCGCCTTCTTCACGGTCGCGGCGCTCGCACGGGCCCTCGGGCTCTCGATGGACGACCTCGTCGTGCGATGTGCCCTGGTGCCGGTGGTCTGACGGTTTCGCGGGTTCACCGGTCACCGGTCGCGGGTGACGGGTGACGGGTGACGGGTGACGGGTGACGGGTCACCGGTCGTGGGTGATGGCGAGGCGGTCCCGCTTCTTCAAGGAATTGTTGAATTCTCGAAACAACCTCTTGTCGTCTACGCGCGTAGTCACTAGCCTCCGGCCATGTCGAACATCAACGCCCGCTCCGGCGTGGAGATTTCGAAGGAGCCACCGCTCGGTGAGGCGGGGCTTTCCAGCCGTACGGAGCCCACGGCCGGCCACGGACGTCGCGCGCGCAAGGTCGTACGGCTCGTCTGCACCGACCTCGACGGCACCCTGCTCGACTCGGCCGGCGTCATCCGCGAGCGCACGCTGGGCACGCTGGCGGAGGCGGGGAGGGCCGGTGTCGCCGTGGTGGGGGTGACCGGACGGCCCGTCCGGGACACCCTGGAACTGGCCCGGCGCTACGGGCTCACCGGCCCCGTGGTGTGCGGCAACGGCGCGATGACCGTCGACGTCGCGTCGGGGCGGCTGCTGGACTGCCGGGGGTTCGGCCCCGGCGACGCGGCGGGGATCCTGCGCGCGCTGCGGGACGCGGTGCCCGGCATCGCGGCGGGGGTCGACTCGGTGTCCGGGCTCCGGCTGGAGGCGGCCTTCGTGCGGCTGGTGCCGAACCCGTGGCGCCATGTGCCGCTGGAGGGCGGGTCCGCACCCGAGGGCGGAGAGCCGGTCGCCAAGATCCTCGTCGCCCACCCGATGCTGCTGGTGGACGAACTGGCCGCGATGCTCGCGGCGGTCGTCGGTGACCGCGCGGTGATCACCAGGTCCGCCGGTGGCTTCCTCGAACTGTCCGCCCCCGGCGTCGACAAGGGCGAGGCCCTGCGCCTGCTCGCCGAGCGGCGCGGAATCCCGTTGGAGCACACCGCCGCCGTCGGTGACATGCCCGACGACCTCCCGATGCTGCGCGTGGCCGGGCTCGCCGCCGCCGTCGCCAACGCCCACGAGGAGACCCTGCGGGCCGCCGACATCGTGCTGCCCAGCAACGACGACGAAGGCGTGGCCGCCCTCATCCGGCTCGTCCTGCCCCGTGCCGTGGCGGGGGAGGCGCGCCGCATCTGAACCCGCGCGAGCGCCGCCGCCCCGGGGCGGGTTCGGGCGGTCGGCCTCCCGGGTTCGGGCGGTCGTCGTCCCCGGGTCCGGGCGGTCGGGCGGCTCGGGCCGGGCGCTCGCCCGCTCCGGCGTTCGGTGCGCTCGAACGGGCGTGCGTCGATGTGTTCGTCGCTGAGGGCTCTGCGAAAACTCCCCGTAGTCGATCCGTAACACGGCTGGTGTTTTCTATCGGGCCGGAGTACTCACGTCGGGCGGGGAGTTGGGTGATGGCTGTAGAACAACTCCCGGGACAGGTACAGGAGTTCGCGAAGTACCTGAACGGGCTGGTGGCGCGACTCGACCAGGGGGGCGGCTGGTGCGGAGTCTTCTGGCAACGTGATCCGGACGGTATGCGCGCGTGTCTCGACGGCTGGGAAGTGCCGCCCTGGGACGTCGTGGAGGCGCTTCTCCAGGACGTCGCCGCGGAGTACGGGGAGCGTGCGGCCGCCCAGGAGACCGAACGGGCCCGTGTACTGCACGAAGCCTCGCTGGCCGCGTACGACACCCGTCCGGGCGGCCGGGACGCCCTCGGTGACCGCCTCGACGTCATGCTCCGCGAACAGCGCTATGCCGCCGAACGCCAGGCCGAACTGAGCAGGCTCCTTCCCTCGGCGGCCTCCCGGGAAGAGGCCGAGGCGATCCGCCTGGACCTCGCCTGGGCTCAGGACGATCACGAACGCGCCACCGCCCGCTGCACCGAACTGCGCCGTCGCATGGCCGACTTCGACCGCAACGCCCTGCCCGCCCGTGCCCCGGGTTCGCTGACCCGTCCGGCCCCCGCCGCCGGGGGAGGCGCATGGACGCGGCAACCGGAGGACTGGGCGGACCCGTTCGAACCGGTCCCGTTCGAACCCCGTGCTTTCGAACCGGCCCCGTCCGTACCGCTCCCGCCCGAGCCGGAGGCGCCTCAGTGGGGCCCATCCGAACGGGGAGGCGCCCGGCGCGCCCCGGAGTCCGGCATGCCGGGCGTGCACCCGGGCGCGGACCGAGGTGCACACTCCGGCGCGCGGACAGGCGTCGGCCACGGTACGCACCCCGGCGCGCGTGACGTCGGCGCCGGCTCCGGCGTCCGGCCCGCGACCCCCGGCCCGGGACCGAACCCCGGCACCCACGCGAGGGTCCCCGAACAGACAGCTCCCTGGTCTCCGCCGAAGGGCCACGCGTCGGACGGTGAGGCTGGTCGACCGTCTCCGCCGTCGGGTCACGCGGCGGGCGGTGGGGCGGGCTCCTGGTCTCCGCCGTCGGACCGTACGTGGGACGGTGAGGCAGGTTCATGGCCTCCGCCGCCGCGTCACGCGGCGGGCGGTGCAGCGGTACCCGGGTCCCCCTTGGCGGGCCACTCGCCGGGCGGCGAGGGGATGCCGGGATCCGCCCGCACGGATTCCGTGCCGGGCGGTGACGCCGAGTCCGCGTCCCCCGTGCCCGCGCCGATGGACGGCCGCGGCAGGACGGCGCCCCGCGGCACGGCCCCCAGGCAGCGATCCAAGCGACGCCCGCGTGGCAGCGCCCGCTTCGCCGGGATGGCGGAGCCGGACGCCGCGCCCATGGCCGTACCGGAGGCGGCACGGGTGCTGCCCGCCGCGCCCGAGCCCGGCAGGCGCACTCCGCGTGGCGCGCGCTTCGCGGGAGGCGCCGAGGAACCCGCGCCCATGGCCGTACCGGAGGCGGCACCGGTGCTGCCCACCGCGCCAGAGCCCGGCAGGCGCACTCCGCGTGGCGCGCGCTTCGCGGGAGCCGCCGAAGAACCTGCGCGCCCCCGGACGGAGGCCGAACCGCCGGACGACGACGCGCGGCGGCTCATCACGGACATCGTCGGGACGCTGACGCGGCTGCGGAGCGAGGGGCGCAGCGGCGAGGCGCACGCGCTGCTCGCCGAAGCGGCGTACTGGCCCCCCGCGCGCCTTCCCCTGCTCGCCGCCGAACTCCACCGCGCCGGCCTCGACGCGGACTGGGCCGGCCTGCTCTGGGAGTCGGCCTCCCTGCCCGCCGACCGGCTGGTGGCGGCGGCCGACGCCCTCACCGCAGCCGGCCGCACCGATGACGGGCGGCAGATGCTGCGCCAGGGGGTCACCCGGCCCGCACCCGAGATCGGGGCCGCCGTGCTCGGTCTCGCCGACGAGGGCCGCGGGCGCGAGATCGGCGCGCTTCTCGACGCGTACGTCCGGGTGCGCACCCCGGAGGAGGCCGCCCGCAGCGCCGAGACGGACCCGCACCGGCTCGTACCGCTCCTCCTGCGGGCGGCCCGGAGCGTGTCCGACGAGTGTCACTGGGACCTGGTCCATGCCTTACGGGTCGCCGGCTTCGCCGCGTGACCGTCCGTCCGTCCGGCCGCGCCCGCCCGCCGCCCGGTCGCGCTTGCGGCACGCCCGCCGTCCGGCTGTGCCTGTCACGCGCCCGCCGTCCGGCTGTGCCTGTCACGCGCCCGCCGTCCGGCTGTGCCTGTCACGCGCCCGCCGTCCGGCTGTGCCTGTCACGCGCCCGCCGTCCGGCTGTGCCTGTCACGCGCCCGCCGTCCGGCTGTGCCCGCCGCGTGCCCGCCGTCCGGCCGCGCCTGCCGCGTGCCCGCCGTCTGGCTGTGCCCGCCACCGGGCCGCGTCTGCGGCCCGCCCGCCACCGGGCCGCGTCTGCCGTCCGCTCGCGCCCGCGCACCGGGGCCGTACCGGACCGCACCGGGCAGGCCAATCTGCCCGCGCCCGCGCACCCACACGGCCGCGCCCGCCCGCGCACCCCTTGCCCACGGCCCTCTTCCACGGCCCGTGGACCCCCGTCGCGGACCGCGGCGCGCGCGAGTGCCGGGGTCCCCCGATCGGCCCCACCGTCCGGACTCGGCGGCCACGTCACTCACCCGTGGGGGTCAGAAACGTGATCGACTCAGCGGGTTAACGACGATGGTCTTGGCAAGGCTGTCCGGGGGGCTTACTTTCGAGCCTCTACAGCCTTTGTCTACGGGCGTAGAGGCTCTCTGACGTCCCGTCGAAGGAGCAGCTCATGGCCAACGTCGTACGTGCCGCCCTGGTCCAGGCCACCTGGACCGGGGACACCGCATCCATGGTCGCCAAGCACGAGGAGCACGCCCGCGAGGCGGCCCGGCAGGGTGCCAAGGTCATCGGATTCCAGGAAGTCTTCAACGCCCCCTACTTCTGCCAGGTCCAGGAGCCGGAGCACTACGGCTGGGCGGAACCGGTCCCCGACGGGCCCACCGTCACCCGTATGAAGGAGCTCGCGCGCGAGACCGGCATGGTGATCGTCGTCCCCGTGTTCGAGGTCGAGCAGTCCGGCTTCTACTTCAACACGGCGGCGGTGATCGACGCCGACGGCACGTACCTCGGCAAGTACCGCAAGCACCACATCCCGCAGGTGAAGGGCTTCTGGGAGAAGTACTACTTCAAGCCCGGCAACCTCGGCTGGCCCGTCTTCGACACGGCCGTCGGCCGGATCGGCGTCTACATCTGCTACGACCGGCACTTCCCCGAAGGCTGGCGTCAGCTCGGCCTGAACGGCGCCCAGCTCGTGTACAACCCCTCCGCCACCTCCCGCGGCCTCTCCGCCCATCTCTGGCAGCTGGAACAGCCCGCCGCGGCCGTCGCCAACGAGTACTTCATCGCCGCGATCAACCGGGTCGGGCAGGAGGAGTACGGCGACAACGACTTCTACGGGACCTCGTACTTCGTCGACCCGCGCGGACAGTTCGTCGGCGAGACGGCGAGCGACAAGGCTGAGGAACTCATCGTCCGGGACCTGGACTTCGACCTCATCGAGGAAGTACGCCAACAGTGGGCGTTCTACCGCGACCGGCGTCCCGACGCCTACGAAGGGCTGGTGCAGCCATGACCGACCTGTACGCCCGCCACCAGGCCGTCCTGCCCGACTGGCTCGCCCTCTACTACGAGGACCCGATCGAGATCACGCACGGCGAGGGCCGCCACGTCTGGGACGCCGAGGGCAACAAGTACCTCGACTTCTTCGGCGGCATCCTCACCACGATGACCGCTCACGCCCTGCCCGAGGTGACGAAGGCGGTCAGCGAGCAGGCCGGCCGGATCATCCACTCCTCGACGCTCTACCTCAACCGGCCGATGGTCGAACTCGCCGAGCGCGTAGCCCACTTGTCGGGCATTCCGGACGCCCGCGTCTTCTTCACCACCTCCGGCACCGAGGCCAACGACACGGCCCTGCTGCTCGCCACCGCCCACCGGCGGAGCAACCAGATCCTGGCCATGCGCAACAGCTACCACGGCCGGTCGTTCAGCTCGGTCGGGATCACCGGCAACAAGGGCTGGTCACCCACCTCCCTGTCCCCCCTCCAGACGCTGTACGTGCACGGCGGCGTCCGCACCCGCGGCCCCTACGCCGACCTCGACGACAAGGCGTTCGTCGCCGCCTGTGTCGAGGACCTCCGGGACCTGCTCGGCCATGTGCGCCCGCCGGCGGCGCTGATCGCCGAACCCGTCCAGGGCGTCGGCGGCTTCACCGCACCGCCCGACGGCCTGTACGCGGCCTTCCGCGAGGTCCTCCAAGAGCACGGTGTCCTCTGGATCTCCGACGAGGTGCAGACGGGCTGGGGCCGCACCGGCGAGCACTTCTGGGGATGGCAGGCGCACGCCGCCTCCGGCCCGCCCGACATGCTCACCTTCGCCAAGGGCATCGGCAACGGCATGTCCATCGGCGGTGTGGTCGCCCGCGCCGAGATCATGAACAGCCTCGACTCCAACTCCATCTCGACCTTCGGCGGTTCACCGGTCACCATGGCGGCGGGGCTGGCGAACCTCACCTACCTCCTCGAACACGACCTCCAGGGCAACGCCCGGCGCGTCGGCGGCCTGCTCCTCGAACGGCTCCGCGCGATCGGCGCCCAACTCGGCTGCGTACGCGAGGTACGCGGGCGCGGACTGATGATCGGCGTCGAACTGGTCCGGCCCGGCACCGACCGAGCGAACCCCGAAGGGGCCGCGGCCGTACTCGAAGCGGCCTGCGAGGAAGGCCTGTTGATCGGCAAGGGCGGCGGTCACGACACCAGCGTGCTGCGCATCGCCCCGCCGCTGTCCCTCACCGTCGCGGAGGCGGAGGAGGGTGCGGCGATCCTTGAACGCGCCCTGAGGCGGGCCCAGTAACAGATCGTGAGCAAGGGCGACGAGCCGAAGGGGCGCCCGGTGCCGAAGACGTCGGCGCGCGAAGGCCCGAAGGGCCGGGTGCGCGTCGGGTCCCCGACACCGGACGCAGCGCTCCGGAGGCTGACGAGCCACGGAAAAAGGGGAACGCCGCCATGACCACCGCCTTGGAACCCGCCCTGTCGGTCCGCCAGGTCCTCGCCCTGGACCGGGTGCTCGCCGGAGAGCCCGAGGTGGTGGCCGGGGCCGGCCACCTCGACCGCTTCGTCCGCTGGGTGCATGTCGCCGAGGCCGCCGACGTGGGCGTGATGCTCAGCGGCGGCGAAATGGTCCTCACCACGGGGGTGTTGCTCGCGGGAGACCCTGACGCCCAGGCCGAGTACATCCGCTCGCTGCACCGCGCCGAGGCGGCGGCCGTCGTCCTCGGCCTCGGCCGGGCCTTCCCCGCGCCCCCGGACGTGATGCGCCGGGCCGCCGAACGCTGCGGACTCCCCATGGTGGTGCTCCACCGGCCCTTCCCCTTCGCGGAGTTGACGGAGGAGGTCCAGTCCCGGCTGGTGCGGAGCAAGTTCGCCGCCGTGAGCCTCTCCGAGGCCGTACGCACCGCGCTCACCGGGCTCATCACCACCGGCGCCCCCCTCCAGCGCATGCTCGACGAGATCGCCGTGCACGCCGGATGCCCCGTCGTCGTCACCAACCTCGCCCACCGGGTCCTGGCCACCGCAGGTGAACGCTCCGCCGTCGACGACGTGTTGCGCGACTGGGACCGGATCGCCAGGCAGGCGGGCGGCAGCGAGGGCGACGGATGGATCCGCGCCGAACTGGGCGGACGGGGGGAGAGATGGGGCCGCATCGTGCTGTGCGGCCACCGCGGTGACGCGGCGACCGGACGGCTGCTCGCCGACCGTGCCGCCGAGGCCCTGGTCCTGCACCGCATGCTCGGCGGCTCCGCCCACACCTGGGAGGAGGAGTCCGCGCAGGGCCTGCTGACCGACCTGGTGAGCGGAGTCGTACCGGCCCGCCAGCTTCTGCCGCGAGCGCGGGCCGCCGGACTGCCCGTCAACCGCCGCACCTTCGTGCCCCTGGTGGTGCGGGACGGCGACGCGGCCCAACTCGACCGTGTGCTACGCCTGCTGGGGCTGCCCGGGCTCGTCGCCGAGCTGTCCGACGGAGCGACCGCCCTGCTGCTCAGCCTCGCCCGCGACCAGGACGCGGACGCCCTGGCCGCGCACTTCGCCCTGCGGCTGCGGCACGAGACCGGAGTGCCCACCACCGTGGCCGCCGCCGGAGCCCGTACCGCCTGGGACGACGTCCCCGCCGGACTGCGCGAGGCCCTGCATGTCGCCGAGGCCGCCGCCGACGCACCCGCCGACCAGGACCGGCCCGCGCTGGTGCGGCTGCGGGACGTCCATCTGCGCGGCCTCGTACGGCTGTTGCGGGACGATCCGCACGTCCAGTCGTTCGCGGAACGGGAACTCGACGGGCTGCTCTGCGGGGCACGGGCGGACCCGCGGCTGCTGCCCGTCCTGCGGACCTACCTCGCCACCGGACGCAACAAGTCGCGCACCGCCCAGCTCCACCATGTCAGCCGGCCCGCGCTCTACCGCCGCCTGGAACTCATACAGGAGCGGCTCGGTGTCGACCTCGACGACTTCGAGCAGGCCGCGTCCGTCCACATCGCCCTGCTCGCGCACGACGCACAACAACGGTGACGACCGACGGGCAACCGCGGTGAAACACACGACGACCCGGCTGAAACACGGAACGACGCGGAGGTGACACCGTGGAACGGCACAGTGCTTCGGACGTGACACGGTGCAACTCAAAGGGCGCGTCCGGGATTCCTAAGCTCCTCGCACACCCAGCGAGTGGAGGTCCCGATGAGCAGAGTGATCCGCGCCGCCGTCTTCCAGACCGCATGGACCGGCGACAAGGAATCGATGATCCAGGTCCACGAGCAGGCGGCCCGCGACGCGGCCGCGCAGGGCGCCCAGGTCCTGTGCTTCCAGGAGCTGTTCTACGGACCGTACTTCTGCCAGGTCCAGGACAAAGAGTTCTACGCGTACGCCGAGCAGATCCCCGAAGGTCCGATCGTCCGGCGCTTCCAGGCGCTGGCGAAGGAACTGGGCCTCGTCCTCGTCCTGCCGATGTACGAGGAGGAACAGCCCGGCGTCCTGTACAACACCGCGGCCGTGATCGACGCCGACGGCTCCTACCTGGGCAAGTACCGCAAGACCCACATTCCCCAAGTCCCCGGATTCTGGGAGAAGTTCTACTTCCGGCCCGGGAACTCGGGCTGGCCCGTCTTCGACACGGCCGTCGGCCGGATCGGCGTCTACATCTGCTACGACCGGCACTTCCCGGAGGGCTGGCGGGCACTGGGCCTCGCGGGTGCCGAGATCGTCTTCAACCCCTCGGCCACCTCACGCGGTCTCTCCGGCTACCTCTGGCAGCTGGAGCAGCCGGCCGCGGCCGTCGCCAACGAGTACTTCGTGGGGGCGATCAACCGTGTGGGCGTCGAGGAGTACGGCGACAACGACTTCTACGGGACCTCGTACTTCGTGGACCCCGAGGCGCAGTTCGTCGGGGAGGTGGCGAGCGACAAGGAGAGCGAACTCGTCGTCCGCGACCTGGACATGGCCAAGCTCCGCGAGGTCCGCGACCGTTGGCAGTTCTACCGCGACCGCGCCCCGGGCGCCTACGGGCCGCTGACCGCGCCCTAGCGCCTCCGCGCGCCACGGGCCCGGACCGGCTCCGGGCGCCGGACGGCGGCGCCCGGAGCCACCCGCGGCACGGCGGTCCGCGCGGCCCCTCTCGCGAACCGCCCCACGAGCCCGTTCACCAGGAAACAGTGCCGACCTCAGCCTCTGACAGCCTCACAACCCCCTCAGCGCACGCACGACCGGAAGGAGAGGGAGCATGAGCCGTACCGTCATCCGGGGTGGTCTCGTCATCACCGCGTCCGACGAGATCCACGCCGACGTCCTGATCGAGGACGGCCGGATCGCCGCCCTCGCGGCGAGCGGCACACCCGCGGCCGAGTCGTGGACGGCCGAGCGCACCATCGACGCCACCGGCAAGTACGTCATCCCGGGCGGCGTCGACGCCCACACCCACATGGAACTGCCCTTCGGCGGCACCTTCGCCTCCGACACCTTCGAGACCGGCACCCGGGCCGCCGCCTGGGGCGGTACCACCACCATCATCGACTTCGCGGTCCAGAGCGTCGGCCACTCGCTGCGCGAGGGCCTGGACGCCTGGAACGCCAAGGCCGACGGCAACTGCGCCATCGACTACGCGTTCCACATGATCGTCTCCGACGTCAACCAGGAGACGCTCAAGGAGATGGACCTGCTGGTCGAGGAGGGCGTCACCTCCTTCAAGCAGTTCATGGCCTATCCGGGCGTCTTCTACAGCGACGACGGCCAGATCCTGCGCGCCATGCAGCGCTCCGCCGAGAACGGCGGCCTCATCATGATGCACGCCGAGAACGGCATCGCGATCGACGTGCTCGTCGAACAGGCGCTGGCCCGCGGCGAGACCGATCCGCGGTACCACGGGGAGGTGCGCAAGGCGCTCCTGGAGGCCGAGGCCACCCACCGCGCCATCAAGCTCGCCCAGGTCGCCGGCGCCCCGCTCTACGTCGTGCACGTGTCCGCCACCGAAGCCGTGGCCGAGATCGCCCGCGCACGTGACGAAGGCCTGAACGTGTTCGGCGAGACCTGCCCCCAGTACCTGTTCCTGTCGACCGACAACCTCGCGGAGCCGGACTTCGAGGGCGCGAAGTACGTGTGCAGTACGCCCCTTCGGCCCAAGGAACACCAGACGGCCCTGTGGCGCGGCCTGCGTACCAACGACCTCCAGGTCGTGTCGACGGACCACTGCCCCTTCTGCTTCACCGGCCAGAAGGAGCTCGGCCGCGGCGACTTCTCGAAGATCCCCAACGGCCTTCCCGGCGTCGAGAACCGTATGGACCTGCTCCACCAGGCCGTCGTCGACGGACACATCTCCCGGCGCCGCTGGATCGAGATCGCCTGCGCCACCCCGGCCCGGATGTTCGGCCTGTACCCGAAGAAGGGCACCATCGCGCCCGGCGCCGACGCCGACGTCGTCATCTACGACCCGCACGCCGAGCAGATCATGTCGGTCGAGACCCACCACATGAACGTCGACTACTCGGCGTACGAGGGCAAACGCGTCACCGGACGGGTCGAGACCGTGCTCTCGCGTGGTGAACCGGTCATCACCGAGCGGGAGTTCACCGGACGCGCGGGTCACGGCGTCTACACCCCGCGTTCCACCTGTCAGTACCTTCTCTGAGCGACCAGGAGTGGCGCCAATGGACTTCGGACTCGTCCTGCAGACAGACCCCCCGGCCTCCCGTGTCATCGAGCTGATGAAGCGGGCCGAGGCCAACGGCTTCACGTACGGCTGGACCTTCGACTCGGCCGTGCTCTGGCAGGAACCCTTTGTGATCTACAGTCAGATTCTCGCCAACACCGAGAAGCTGACGGTCGGCCCGATGGTCACCAACCCGGGCACCCGTACCTGGGAGGTCACCGCCTCCACCTTCGCGACGCTCAACGACATGTACGGCAACCGCACGGTGTGCGGCATCGGGCGCGGCGACTCGGCGATGCGCGTCGCCGGACGCAAGCCCAACACCCTCGCCCGCATAAGCGGTGCGATGAAGGTCATCCGCGCCCTCGGCCGGGGCGACGAGGCCGACCTCGGCGGCACCGTCATCAAGTTCCCGTGGGTCAGGCCGGGGGCCGAACTGCCGGTCTGGATGGCCGCGTACGGCCCGAAGGCCCTGAAGATGACCGGCGAGGAGGCCGACGGCTTCATCCTCCAGCTCGCCGACCTCTATCTCACCGAGTACATGGTCAAGGCCGTGAAGGACGCGGCGGCCGAAGCCGGGCGCGACCCCGCCGAGGTGAAGATCTGCGTGGCCGCGCCCGCGTACATCACCGAGGACGACTCGCCCGAGGCACTCGCCCACGCCCGCGAGCAGTGCCGGTGGTTCGGCGGCATGGTCGGCAACCACGTCGCCGACCTGGTCTCCAAGTACGGCGAGCACTCGGCCGCCGTACCCGACGAACTCACCGACTACATCAAGGCCCGTGAGGGGTACGACTACTCCCACCACGGACGGGCCGACAACCCCGACACGGCGTTCGTGCCCGACGAGATCGTCGACCGGTTCTGCCTGATCGGAACGGCCGAGCGGCACATCGAGAAGCTGAACGCGCTGCGTGAGCTGGGCGTCGACCAGTTCGCGGTCTACGACATGCACGACGCCCAGGAGGCCACCATCGACGCGTACGGCACACAGGTCATCCCCGGCATCAACGGGCAGTAACCGAAGGCCCGTTCCCCGTTCTCCCCTTCCCGCCGTCCCGGGAAGGGGATCAGGGCGCTCTCCGCGCACCCCCCGAGTCGGTCCCCGCACGGCCTTTCCCGTCACTCCTCATTGATTGGCCTGCTCATGACAGAAACCGTCCCCCCGGACAGCCCGCCCGCCGGACAGGTCACGCTCCCCGACGGCCGGGTGGAGATCGCGCCCGACGCTCCTGTGCCCACCGGCCCCTACGCCAACGACGACCTGCTGCCGGTTCCGGTCGAGAAGCGCACCTGGACCACGTACAACTTCTCGGCCCTGTGGGTCGGCATGGCCCACAACACCGCTTCCTGGACGCTGGCTTCCGGGCTCATAGCCGTCGGCATGGACTGGAAGCAGGCCGTCCTCACCATCGCGCTCGCCAACCTCGTCGTGCTCGTCCCGATGCTGCTCACCGGGCACGCGGGACCCAAGTACGGCATCCCCTTCCCGGTCTTCGCCCGCGCGTCCTTCGGGGTCCGCGGGGCCAACCTCCCCGCTGTCGTACGGGCGTTGGTGGCGTGCGGCTGGTTCGGCATCCAGACCTGGATCGGCGGCGAGGCGATCTACTTCCTCGCCGGGAAGCTCTTCGGCGACAACTGGGCGAACGCCTCGCACATCGGCGGCTACGCCTGGACCATGTGGCTGTCCTTCGCGATCTTCTGGGTACTCCAGGTCGCCATCATCTACCGGGGCATGGAGACCATCCGCCGGTTCGAGAACTGGGCCGCGCCCTTCGTGCTCGTCGGCGCCGGCGTGATGCTGTGGTGGATGAGCAGCAAGGCCGGCGGCTTCGGTCCGCTGCTCGACCAGCCGTCGAAGCTCGGCTGGGGCGGTGACTTCTGGAAACTGTTCTGGCCCTCGCTGATGGGCATGATCGGCTTCTGGTCCACCCTGTCGCTGAACATCCCCGACTTCACCCGGTACGGCAGGAGCCAGAAGGCGCAGACCTGGGGGCAGGCGCTCGGCCTCCCCACGACCATGACGCTCTTCGCGTTCCTGTCCGTCATGGTCACCTCGGGCTCGCAGGCCGTGTACGGCAAGGCCGTCTGGGACCCGGTCCAGCTCGCGGCCAAGACGGACAACGTCGTCGGCATCATCTTCGCCCTGGTCACCGTGCTGGTCGCGACGCTGTCCGTGAACATCGCGGCGAACCTGGTCTCCCCGGCCTTCGACTTCTCCAACATCGCGCCCCGGAAGATCAATTTCCGCACCGGCGCGCTCGCCACCTGTGTCCTCGGCGTACTGATCTTCCCGTGGAAGCTGTACTCCGACCCGCAGGGCTACATCTTCACCTGGCTGGGCCTGGTCGGCGGTCTGCTCGGGACGGTCGCGGGCATCCTCATCGCCGACTACTGGATCCTGCGGCGCACCAAGCTCGACCTCGCCGACCTGTACCGCACGGGTGGCCGCTACTGGTACGACGGCGGCTGGAACTGGCGGGCCGTGGCCGCCTTCGTCACCGGCGGCGTCCTGGCCGTCGGCGGCGCGGACTTCCACCCGCTGGTCGACGGGCGGCCCATCCCCGCGCTGCGGTCGCTCGCCGACTACGGATGGGCGGTCGGACTGGGCACCTCGATGGTGCTCTACCTGGTGCTGATGACGCTCCGCGGAAAGGACAGGGCCGCGGTCTGACGGCGGGGACCGGAGGACGGTCAGACCTTCTGGCCGTCCTTCAGCGCCGCCGTCGCGTCCTTCGCCGCCTTGATGGCGCCCTTGTTGATCTCGTCGGTGCCGGGCGCCTTCTTGGTCTCGAAGTCGCTGCCGTTGTAGGTGACGACCACCAGCGCGTTGGACGACCGCACGATCACCACGCCCTCGCGGGTCTGCTGCTTGTCCTCGGTGCTGAGATTGACCACGGAGTAGGCCGAGTCACCGACCCCCGGTACCGCCCCGCCGCCGCTCTTGTCCGCCACGCGCTCCTTGTAGGCCTTCTCCGCCGCGGCGTCCGAGTCCTTGATCTCGTACGAGACGTCGAGCCAGCGGTAGTCGAAGCCCTTCAGCGCGTTCCACGAACAGGTGCGGCGCAGCGCCTTGTCGGTCGACGCGATCTCCTGGCCGGCCGTCTTGGCGCCGGGGACCAGGGACTTGATCGTCGAGACCTGGATGCTGCCGCAGGGGGCGGGCGACGCGGCGAACCTCTTGACAGCGGCCGAGGCCGATGGGGCCGAGGGCGAGTCGACTGTCTGCTTCTGTGACGATTTGTCCTCGGCGTTGGGGGTCGCTGCGGACGGGCCGGCGGCCAGGGCCCAGCCCGCGGAGGCGAGCAGAGCGACCGGCAGTAGGCGCGCGGCGAGCGCGAGCGGCAGAGGAAGAGAACCCAAAGCGCACTTCTCGTGGGGGATGGTGCGGAGACGGTCCGCACTGCGGACGGGACGCCAGTGTCACACGAGACGCTGTGGTGCGAAAGGGCCGGCCGACTTCGTGCCCGTGTAGTGACAGTGACTCACCTTGGCGGCGATTGACTGATGCTGTAGCAAGATGTCTGTTTTGTGCGACACCTTGATCGTCTACTTCTGTAGCCCCGCTCCGCCCGGCCCCGCCCCACCCTCTGTGTCGCGTTCGCCGCTGCCGCTGCCGCTGCTACGGCTTCGTGGTGTACGCCGGGAGGGCCCGTTCGACGCGGTCGACGGCCGCGAACGCTCCGTAGGAGACGAGGCGCACCAGGGAGCGGTCGGAACGGCCGGGTGCGCGCCAGGCCGCCACGTCCTCGTCCGTTACGCGGTACGGGGCGAGCGCGGCCAGCAGCGCCAGGCGCGCTCCGGGGCGCGACCGGTCGGGGAGGCCGTCCCACGCGAGCGAGGGATGCGCGCCGTCCCACCCCTTGAGCGTTTCCCGTACGACGGCGCGGTCCGCCTCGTCGAGCAGTCCTCCCCCCGCGGTCGCGGCCTCGCGCAGGGCGGCGTAGGCGGGACCGACGGAGGTGCCCCGCGCCCAGCCGGGACCCGGTCCAGGGGCGTCGAGCACCGTGAGACCCGCACCCGGGGCCGGCCGGCGGCGCACCGTCCTGGCCAGCGAACGCCCGCCCAGACTCCGTACCGCCCGGAACCGCTGAGCGTTCCCCGGAAGGAGGTTCTCGGTCAGCAGCGCGGAGGCGATCCGGTTGATGAAGTGGAAGCTGAGCATCGTGCCGATGTACGCGGGAGCGTGCGCGGCGGGGAAGGGGTACGGCGTCAACTCCCGTGCGCCGGGCGCCCTGCTCGCCCTGCCCCAGGCCAGTACGCGGGCGTGCCCCTCGTCGGACGGCGTCTCCCCGCGCGCGACCGCCTCGGCGAGGGCATGGTCCCCGGTGGCGTGCAGCAGCATGGTGTGCGCGTCCACGCAGAAGGGGCATCGGTTGGCCAACGACACCCCGAGCGCGGCGAGTTCCTTCCCGGTCCGGTCGCCCTCGCCCGCGATCAGCGACTCCCGCATCAACGCCCAGGTGGCGGTGAGGAGTTCGGGCGCGGACGAGAGGACGACGAAGGTGGCCGGACGTTCCATGCCGAAGTCGGAGGCCAGTTGGGTGTAGACGTCGGCGGTCGCGCCGCCGGCGGACTTGCGCGCGGGCGGGGTGGTGTACCGGAAGGGGGTCGAGAGGGACGGGGCCATGGGTGCCTCCTGATTGGACCGAGGGGTGCCGGACGTGCGGCGACCGCGGTCAACCATGGCCCGCAGGAGGTGGCGCCGGCGTCGTACGGCCGAGGGGGATCCTGGCTGCCGCGGCGGGCGCGGTGCCCGGCCCCGGCTACTGCGGCGGGAGTAGCCCGACAGCCGTCCCCAGGACCGACGCGGTGGCGGGCGCACCCGCATAGAGTCCCGGGCATGCAGTTCGACCAGGCCGTCCGCGGGCGTCCGGCCGACGCCGCCCTCGCGGTCGTCGTCGGTGCCCTCGTGACGACCGCGGCCGTGTTCGAGGACGGCACGACCGTCCTCGACTACCTCCTGATCGCCCTGGGTTCGCTGACCCTGGCGGCCTACCGGGGCGCCCCGCGTGTCGTGCTGGCGATCACCACCGCGGCCACCACGGCGTACGTCGTGCACGCCCACCCCGGCACCCTGTCCGCCCTCCCCGTCCTCGGCGCGGTGCACACGGCCGCCCGAGCCGGACACCGGGGCGTCGCGGCCCTCGCGAGCGCCGTGTTCCTGGCCGGATTCATGACGACGGGACCCGGGGCGGGGGAAGTGGTGGAGCGGACGCTGCTGCTGGCCGGCTGGTTCCTGTGCGCCCTGGTCACCGGGCTCGCCGACCGCAACTGGCAGGCCTATCTGCGCCAGACCGAGCAGCGCGCCCTGGAGGCCGAACGGACGCGCGAGGAAGTGGCGCTGCGCCGAGCGGGCGAGGAACGCCTACGCATCGCACGCGAGTTGCACGACTCGCTCACCCACAGCATCTCGATCGTCAAACTCCAGGCGGGAGTCGCCGTCCATCTGGCGCGCAAGCGCGGCGAGGAGGTGCCGCCCGCGCTGCTCGCCATCCAGCAGGCGGGCGGCGAGGCGATGCGTGAACTGCGGTCCACGCTGGAGGTGTTGCGCACCGACGAGCCCACGGGCACCCCGGCGCTGCTCGTGGAACGGGCCCGTGCCGCCGGGCTCGCCGTCGATCTGAGGGTGACCGGCGAGGAACGTCCGCTCGCGGCGACCGTGGACCGCGCCGCGTACCGCATCGTCCAGGAGGCCCTGACCAACGCGGCGCGGCACGCGGGCCCAGCCAAGGTGACGGTCGAACTCGGATATCGCCCCGACGAGTTGACGATCGAGGTGCACGACGACGGTGTGGCCCGCCGGTCCGGGCCGCCCGTCCCGGGCATCGGCCTCACCGGCATGCGCGAACGCGTCACCGCCCTCGGCGGAACACTGAGCGCCGCCCCGCGCGCGGAGGGCGGCTTCTCGGTACGGGCCGAACTGCCCCTGGACGCACCGGAGGAGGCGCGATGAACGGCGGCCCGGACACACCCACCGGGGCGCGCCGCCCGATCAGGGTGGCCCTGGTCGACGACCAGGCCCTCATGCGTGCCGGGTTCCGCGCCCTGCTGGACGCGGAGGAGGGCATCGAGGTGGTCGGCGAGGCGGCCGACGGGGCCCAGGGGCTCGCCCTGGTCCGCGCCGAGGTGCCCGATGTGGCCCTGGTCGACGTGCAGATGCCCGTGATGACGGGCATCGAGGCCACCCGCCGTATCGTCGCCGACCCGGAACTCACCGCAGTGCACGTCGTCATCCTCACCAACTACGGCCTGGACGAGTACGTCTTCGAGGCGCTGCGCGCCGGGGCGAGCGGCTTCCTCCTCAAGGACACCGAGCCCGCCGATCTGCTCCAGGCCATCGAGGTCGTCGCCCGCGGGGAGGCGCTGCTGTCGCCGTCGGTGACCCGCACCCTGATCGGGGAGTTCGTGGCCCGGCCCCCCGACCGGGCCACGGCGCCGGGTCTCGAAGGCCTCACGCGCCGCGAACGCGAGGTCACCGCGCTCGCCGCGCGCGGCCTGAGCAACGAGGAGATCGCCGCGCACATGGTCATCAGCCCCCTGACGGCCAAGACCCACATCAGCCGCGCGATGACGAAGCTGGCCGCCCGCGACCGGGCCCAACTCGTCGTCTTCGCCTACGAGTCGGGACTGGTGACGGCACGTGGATCCACGGAGTGACGCCCTCCGGCGAGCTCCCGTGCCATGATCGGCCCGTGATCGCGACAAACCCGGGACCGGCCGGCGCGGCACCAGCCGCCGAGCCTGCGAGGCGGTGCGCTGCCCCCACCGTCGCCGCAGCTCCGCGCGGTGGTCGTCCGCGTCCCGTCCTCGGTCCCCGGACGAGGTGGCTCCGTCCTGTCGTCCTCGCCTGGCTGGTCGCGACGGTCACCAGCGGGTGCGGGCTGTCCGCCGAGCTCGACCGGGAGCGCGACCCCGGGCGGACACACGTCCCGGACCCGACCAGGACGCCCACCGCGGCTCCAGTCGTCGTCGTGCCGTCCGAGCCCCCGAAGCGGGTCCCGGTGCAGCAGGGCCGTGGCTGCCCGCCGTCCGGTCTGCGCCTCGACACCGGACCCGGCGACGCGGCCATGGGCCTGCGCGGCATGACGCTGACCCTCACCGACTGCGGCAAGCGGCCGTACAAGGTGAACGGCTACCCGGCCGTCGCCCAGGTCCTCGACGAGGAGGGCGCCCCGATCACCGGGGTGCACAGCGTGGTGGGGACGGACAAGGTGTTCATGGCGCCCGCCGACCCCGGCCCCGAACCCTTCACGCTCCATCCGGGCGACACCGCGCGGGCCGTCCTCTACTGGCGTACGGCGGCCCAGCACGGCGTGTATCTGCGCGTCGCACCCCAGAAGGGACAGCACGCCGTCACCCTGCGGCCGGCGGAGTACCTCGACATCGGTCCGGAGAACACGCTGGGGACCACCGCCTGGGCACCCGCGCCCTGAGCGCCGTTCCACCCCGGACGCCCCGCACGGCCGGCGCGGGCGCGCCGGGCCGGTCTCCGCGCACCCGTGCCCGGCCCTGCCGTCCGCGCCGGGACAAGTGTCATAGTCGGGAGCGAGGTTGATCGCTCCGTACCGTGAGGCGGCAGGCATGTTCACGACCCGACCCACCCTCCAGGGCACCTTCGGCATGGTGTCCTCCACGCACTGGCTCGCCTCGCAGTCCGCGATGGCGGTCCTGGAGGACGGCGGCAACGCCTACGACGCCGCCGTCGCGGCCGGTTTCGTCCTGCACGTCGTCGAACCCCACCTCAACGGACCCGCGGGCGAGGCCCCGATCATCCTGGCTCCCGCGGACGGCGCCGTGCGGGTGCTCTGCGGACAGGGCGTCGCACCCGCCGGAGCGACGATCGCCCACTACAGGGGACTCGGCCTGGACCTCGTACCAGGCACCGGCCCGCTCGCCGCCGCCGTCCCCGGCGCGTTCGACGCCTGGATGCTGCTGCTGCGCGACCACGGGACCAGACCGCTCGCCGACGTCCTGAAGTACGCCATCGGCTACGCCGAGGACGGGCACCCGCCCGTGGAACGCGTCGGCGAGACAGTGGACACCGTACGGGCGCTCTTCGAGACGGAGTGGACCTCGTCGGCCGAGGTGTATCTGCCGGGCGGCAGGCCGCCGCGCCCCGGCGAGCTGTTCCGCAACCCGGCCCTCGCCGCGACCTGGCGGCGGCTGCTCGACGAGGTCTCGGGCGCGGGGGACCGGGTGGCCGAGATCGACGCGGCACGGGAGGTGTGGCGCTCCGGCTTCATCGCCGAGGCCCTGGTCCGCCAAGCCGGGCGGCCCACCATGGACACCAGCGGCAAGCGCCACACCGGAACCCTGACAGCCGCCGACCTGGCCGGCTGGTCCGCGGCCTACGAGGCCCCGGCGACGTACGACTGGCGCGGCTGGACCCTGTGCAAGGCGGGCCCCTGGAGCCAGGGCCCGGTCCTCCTCCAGCAACTGGCGCTGCTCCCGCCCGAACTGCCCCGCTACGGCTCCGCCGACTACGTCCACCTGCTCGTCGAGGGCTGCAAGCTCGCCATGGCCGACCGGGAGGCCTGGTACGGCGACGCGGCCGAGGTACCGCTCGACGAGCTGCTGTCGGAGCCCTACAACGCCGCCCGCCGGGCCCTCGTCGGGCACAAGGCGTCGTACGAGCTGCGTCCCGGCGCTCCGGGCGGCCGCGATCCGCGGTTGAGCCGGCACGCGCGCGTGGTGGCCGCCGGGGAGCCCGGCTTCGACGCGCTCGCGGTACCGGGCGCCGGCGAGCCCACCACGGCCCGCGCGGCCTCGGAACCCGAAGTGGCGGCCCACGGCGGCACCCGGGGCGACACCTGCCACCTGGACGTCGTCGACCGCTGGGGCAACATGGTCGCCGCCACCCCCAGCGGCGGCTGGCTCCAGTCCAACCCGGTCGTCCCCGAACTGGGCTTCCCGCTCGGCACCCGGCTCCAGATGGCCTGGCTGGAGGAGGGACTGCCGAACTCCCTGACTCCGGGCCGCCGTCCCCGTACGACGCTGACGCCCTCCCTGGCACTGCGCGACGGCGTGCCGGTCATGGCCTTCGGCACGCCCGGCGGCGACCAGCAGGACCAGTGGCAGACCCACTTCTTCCTGTCCGTCGCGCTGCGCTCCGAGGTACGCGGCGGACTCGACCTCCAGGGCGCGATCGACGCCCCGAACTGGCACAACGACAGCTTCCCCGGGTCCTTCTACCCGCGCGGCATGCGCCCCGGCAGCCTCACGGTCGAGTCCCGCACGGACGAGGCGGTCGTCGAGGAACTCCGCCGCCGGGGCCACGACGTCACGGTCGCCGAGTCCTGGTCCGAGGGGCGGCTGTGCGCGGTGGCCCGCGATCCCGCGACGGGCGTCCTGTCGGCGGGGGCCAATCCGCGCGGGATGCAGGGGTACGCGGTCGGACGCTGAGGTGCGGCCGGACCGCCTCCCGGCGTCCGTGCCCGCGGGGCCGCGCCGGTGATCGTCCCGCCCCGGGAATTCATGGTGATTCCATCCCGAGTACCCCGGAGGGGTGGGGATTGTCAGTGGCGCGTGCTGTCATGGAGCCATGATCGAAGACATCGAAACCATCGACGAGTTTCTCGCACACCGGGCGTCCGAAGTGGAACACGTCATCCGCGCGGCCGCCGCCGCGGAGATAGTGCCCCGGTTCCGGCAGCTCTCCGCCGACGAGATCGACCAGAAGTCCGGCCCGCACGACCTGGTGACGGACGCCGACCGGCTGGCCGAGAAGTACCTCACGGCCGCCCTCACCGCACTGCTGCCCGGCTCGGTCGTGGTCGGCGAGGAAGCGGTGCACGCCGACCCGACGACCTACGAGGCGATCCGCGGCACCGCGCCCGTCTGGATCGTCGACCCGGTCGACGGCACCCGGCAGTTCGTGCACGGCGACTCCGGGTTCTGCACGCTGGTCGCGCTCGTCCTGGACGGCGTGGTGCACGCGTCGTGGACGTACGCGCCCGCCCGGGACGAGTTCGCCACCGCGATCCGCGGCCGGGGGGCCGTGCTCGACGGCGTACCGCTGCGCTCCGGTTCGCCCGAGCCCGGCCGCGATCTCGACGTCGCGACCTCCCACCCGGACTACACCACGGACGAGCAGAAGCGGGCGCTCCTCGGCCTGCGCGTCGAGGGAGTCGTCCCGCGCCACTGCGGATCGGCCGGCCTGGAGTATCTGGCCATCGCCCGCGGCGAGTTGGACGCCACCGCGTTCAGCTGGGAGGCGGCTTGGGACCACGCGGCCGGGCTGCTGCTGGTGGAGGAGGCGGGCGGCGCCCACCTGACGCTCCGCGGCGAGCCGTTCCGGGTCACCGGGGGCAACGCCCTGCCGTTCACGGCGGCCCGTGACGAGGCCACGGCCCGCCGGGTGGTCTCCCTGCTGGCGGCGCGGTCCGAGAAGGTGACGGCCGGGGCCTGAGCGGGAGGTCCGGGGGCCCGTGCGGGGAGTGGACCTCCCGTCCGACCGCGGCGCCCGGCACGCGGCGTCGCCCGCCAACGCCCCGTGCCGTCAAGGCCGTCAGGCCCCCGGCATATCCTGATCCTCAGTGGCCGTCGGCTGACAAAGGAGTCCGAAGGTGCCGTCGATGCTCGATACGGTCGTGGTGGGTGCGGGGCCGAACGGACTGACGGCTGCCGTGGAGCTGGCCCGCCGGGGCCTTTCCGTGGCCGTGTTCGAGGCCCGCGACACGGTGGGCGGGGGAGCGCGCACCGAAGAGCTGACCCTGCCCGGTTTCCGGCACGACCCGTGCGCGGCCGCGCATCCGCTGGGCGTCAACTCGCCCGCCTTCCGGGCGATGCCCCTGGAGCGGTACGGCCTGGAGTGGCTGCACGCCGAGCTTCCCATGGCGCACCCGTTCCTCGACGGCTCGGCGGCGGTGCTCTCGCGGTCCGTGGCCGAGACGGCGGCTTCCTTCGGGCCGCGCGACGCGGGCGCGTACCGCAGGCTCGTCGCGCCGTTCCTGAGCAAGTGGGACACCCTGGCGCACGACTTCATGTCGCTGCCGCTGACCTCGCTGCCCCGGGACCCGGTGACCCTCGCCCGCTTCGGCCTGGCCGGGCTGCCGCCGTCGACCTGGCTGATGCGCCGCTTCCGCGACGAGCGGGCCAAAGCCCTGTTCGCCGGTCTGGTCGCGCACGTCATGGCGCCGCTGGACGGTGTCGCCACGGGCGCCGTCGGCCTGGTCTTCGCGCTGGCCGCGCACGCCCGGGGCTGGCCCGTCGCGCGCGGCGGCTCGCAGTCCATCCCGGACGCGCTCACCGCGTACCTCCAGGACCTCGGCGGCACCGTCCACACCGACTACGAGGTCAAGCGACTGGACGATCTGCCGCCCGCGCGCGCCTACGTCTTCGACACCTCGCCCAAGGCACTGGCCCGCATCGCCGGGTTCGGGCGGTACTACGAGGGCTACCGCTACGGGGCCGCCGCCTTCAAGATCGACTACGCGCTGGACGGACCCGTGCCCTGGACCGCCGAGAAGGCCCGGGTCGCCGGGACGGTGCAGGTCGGAGCGAGCGGAGCGGAGATCGGCAGGGCGCTGCGGGCGGCCTCCCGCGAGGACAGGGCGCCCGACGCCCCCTTCCTGATCACCGTGCAGCCGAGTGTCGTGGACCCCTCCCGGGCCCCCGAGGGCAAACAGGTCTTCTGGGCGTACGGCCATGTCCCGAACGGCTGGACCGGAGACCTCACCGACGCGATCGAGCGCCAGCTGGAGCGGTTCGCCCCGGGCTTCCGTGACCGCGTCCTGGCCCGCGCGACCGCCGGACCGCCCGAGCTCGCCGCCCGCAACGCCAATTACGTGGGCGGTGACATCGCCTGCGGTGCCGCCTCCGGACTCCAGCTCATGCTCCGCCCCAGGCTGTCCCTGCACCCGTACGGCACCCCGCACCCCGCCGTCTTCCTGTGCTCCTCGGCCACTCCGCCCGGCCCCGGTGTGCACGGCATGTCGGGGCACAACGCGGCGAAGGCCGTCTGGAGGAGGCTGAGAGAAGGAGGCTGAGGGAGTCATGACCACGATCACGCTGGTGCAGGGCGACATCACCCGGCAGAGCGTCGACGCCGTCGTCAACGCGGCGAACTCCTCGCTGCTCGGCGGCGGAGGCGTCGACGGGGCCATCCACCGCCGCGGCGGCCCGGCCGTCCTCGCCGAGTGCCGCGAGCTGCGCGCCGGCCACTACGGCAAGGGGCTGCCGACCGGCCGGGCGGTCGCCACGACCGCGGGCGACCTCGACGCCCGCTGGGTGATCCACACCGTCGGCCCGCGCTACGCGCGGGCCGAGGACCGGTCGGAGCTGCTGGCCTCCTGCTACCGGGAGTCGCTGCGGGTCGCCGACGAGCTCGGCGCCCGTACGGTCGCCTTCCCCGCCGTCTCCGCGGGAATCTACGGCTGGCCGATGGACGACGCCGCCCGCATCGCGGTGGAGACCGTCCGGGCCACGAGGACCGACGTCGAGGAGATCCGTTTCGTGCTCTTCGACGAACAGGCCTACGACGCGTTCGCCGGGCAGCTTCGCTGAGCGGGCCGGACACGGGACACAGCCGTCGTGCGAACCGGGCCGGACCCCGGGCGCGCGACCACACGCTTCCCGGGGTTGCAGGGTTGCAGGGTCGCCGGGGCCGCCGGAGCGCAGCGCGAGAACGGCGGGCCGCCGCGCTTCTCTCTGTCGGGGCCGGGCGGACAACGTCAGCGGGGCACACAGGGCCGGGCGGGCGGCGCGCTCGTTGACCCACCGGGCTGGAGGCCATCGGCCCAGGGGGCCCACCGGGCCGGGCGGGCGGCGCGCTCCATGGCCCACCGGGCCGGAGACCATCGGCCCACCGGGCACACCTGGCCGGGACCGCGGCGGTGTCCCCGGCACGAGGGGTCCGACTGGGCGCGTGGCCGGCCCGGCCGTCGCGCGCGGGAGGCACCTTCACGGCCGGGCGGCCGGGTCCCGGGCCGGTCACAGCGGGAGTTCGACCACCAGTGCCCGGTGATCCGAGATCGGGGTGCTCGGTGCCTGCACCCCGCGGACCGAGCCCGCCCCGATTCCGTCGGCCAGGACGTGGTCCAACTGGACGAGGGGGCGGTGCGCGGGATAGGTGGGCGTGCGGGCCAGATCCCGCCAGCCGTGCGGCGGCGCAAGGGGGTTCGCCCGCCCGGTGCGCGGGAGCCCGCTGCCGCCGCCCGGTCCGGCCGGGCCGAGAACCGCCCGGGGAACGGCGCCGGGCAGGTTGAAGTCGCCGAGGAGCACCCGGGGCCGGGGCAGGCCGGCGATCCAGGCGCGGACGGTGCGCAACTGGCGGATGTTCCAGCCGGGCACGAAGGACAGGTGCAGCGCCACCACGGTGAACGGCCCGCGAGGTCCTTCCAGGACGGCGGCCAGTACGGCCCGCGGCTGGTCCCAGGACAGCGTGAGTCCAGGCCGGCCGGGAGTCCGCAGCGGCATGGGCAGCGGTGCCGGGGCCAGCCGCAGCGCACTCCAGCGCCGTACGGGCAGCCGGGACAGCAGGGCGACGCCGTGCGAGGGGGCCCCGGCGCCCGCGTCCGCCTCGCGCGGGCCGTAGACCCGCAGCCCCGGTTCGGACGGTGCCGGAACCCAGCCGCCGCCCGGCGTCGCGGTGCCGTGGAACGCGGACGCGTAGCGCCAGTACCGTGCCCCGGACCCCGCCGCGGCGGCCGCCGCCTGGTCCACCCCGCCCGAACGTTCCTGCAACCGGTCCAGCTCCTGGAGCGCCAGCACGTCGGCGTCCAGCGACGCCACAGCCCGGACGAGCGGCGTCTCGGGCCCGTCCGCGGCAGGTACGGGAAGGGGTCTGCCGTCCTGCACGGGCCGGCCGTGCAGCACGTTGAACGTCGCGAACCGCACCCGCCCGGAGCGCGCGGAGCCGGGATCAGCCGTCTCGGAAGATGTCATGAGCGCGACCGTACCGATCGGCAGCCGCCGGACCGTACCCATCGGCGGCCGGGGGATCCGATGTCACCGGCACGGAGTCGTGGGACCGTACCGGTCGGCGGCCGTGAACGGTGGTCCGGGTTCCTGCGCCCAGGGCCGGGTTCCTACACCCAGGGCAGTGTCTGACCCAGCAGCCGCAGCAGATCGCCCGTGGCGTCGGCCGCGCCCAGCGCGGGCAGGGCGCCGAGCGCGAGAACGGCCGCGCCGACGGACCGGACGACCGGCGGGGGAGCGGTCTGCAGCGCCGCGATCCGGCGGGTGACGGCGTGCTCGGAGAAGTGCAGGGCGCAGCCCGGGCGGGCGCGCTGCGAGACGAGGGCGGCACGCGCCAGGGCGCGGGCCGTCGTGCGACGGTCCCCGACGGCGCTCGCGGCCTCCTCGTCGGCCCAGCGCTCCAGCAGGAAGGCGACCGTGTCGCGGACGGGCGCGAGCAGCGGGTTCGCCGCCGCGGCCAGGGTGACCGCGGTCGACAACGCCGCGTGCCGGTGGGTGAGATGGGCGCGCTCGTGGGCGAGCAGGACCCGGCGTTCGGCGGGATCCAGCGCGCCGAACATCGCGGCGGTGACCAGGATCCGGCCCGGCTTGCCGGGGATGGCGAAGGCGTGCGGGGTCGGCGAGGCGGCGACGACCAGCTCGCTGTCCGGCGGGTGCCCCTCGCAGAGCCTGAGCAGGACGCGGCGGGTCCTGATGTGTGCCCGTACGACCCGCAGGACCCGGTGGGTGATCACCGCGAGGCCGGCCGTCGCCAGCACGGCGATCGTTTCCGGGACGGGCTCGGGCAGCGCCCGGCCCTCTTCGCCGGCCTCGGCGATCACCGCGGGCGCCTGGTCGATCAGAGTGGCTCCGAGGAGCAGGAGTGCCCAGGTGGAGGCGGCCGCCGTGAGCACGGCCGCCGCGGTGAGGGCGCGGGCCGCGAGCCCCGGCGACACCCGCCTGCCGACCTGCGGGGCGATCACGGTCAGGAGCAGCGCCAGGACCAGTGGAACGTAGACGTCGACCCTCATGGCCCGTTGCCTCCGAGGAGGTCGCGCAGGGCTGCCTCCTCCTGGCGGCTGAGCCCGGTGACGAACTGCTGAAGGGCCGCGATCGGGTCGGGTCCTCGGTCGAGCGCCTCGTGCATGGCCTCGGCGGTCAGCTCGGCCGCGTTCTTGGCGGGCCGGTACGCGCCACGCCGGCCGTCAACGTCACGGAGCACGAGACCCTTGTCGTACAGGCGTTTGAGGATGGTGTGCACGGTGTTGTAGGCGAGTGGGCCGTCGATCTCGGCCTGGATCTCGGCGGGTGTCATCGCGTCGTCGGTGGCCCACAGGGCGGCGAGGACTTCACTCTCCAGCTCGCCCGCGCTGCGCCGCTCCGCCCTTCCGTGGGGGCCTGTACCAGCCATGCCCGTCACCTTACAGCGCGTAGGGGAGCGGGGAACGGTGCCGGCGCGGGGCGTGCGACTCCGGCGCGACGGGGCGGGCCGGACGTGTGCCGCGCCCCGTGTGCTTCCTCGTATGCCCGTACCGCTCGGCGCCTTCTTCCGGTGCACGGTACTTTGTCCATGATTCTCCGGCTCCCGCCTTCCCCTACGTCTTGTAGGGTGAATGAAACCCTACAGCGTGTAGGGCTGAAGGGGTGGACGATGGCCAAGACCCTGAACGTCCCGCTCATCGGCGCCCGGCGTCACAAACCGCCGGACCGGTCGGGCCGGGTGCCCCGGCGTTCTGCCGACACGCTCCTGCTCGCCCTGGTCGCGGGCGCCTTCACGCTGGCCCAACTGGTCCTCGTGCACCCGTGGATGGGCCTCGGCTGGGACGAGACGGTGTACGTCAGCCAGGTGTCCCCGCACGCCCCCGCGGCGTTCTTCAGCGCGCCACGGGCCCGCGGTGTCCCGCTGCTCGTGGCACCGATCGCCTCCTGGTCGTCCTCCACCACGCTGCTGCGGGTCTACCTCGCGCTGCTCTCCGGACTCGGTCTGTTCGTGGCCCTGCGCGTCTGGCGCGCGCTGTTCCCGGTGCGCGTCCTCGCCGTGGCGGGCGCCCTGTTCGGGACGCTGTGGGTGACCCTCTTCTACGGTCCGCAGGCCATGCCGAACTACTGGGTCGCGATCGGCGCCCTGGTCTGTGTCGGGTGCTTCCTGCGGGCCCGCGCGGACCCCGGCGACCGTGCCGCGCTGTGGGGGATCGGGCTGGGTGCCGCGCTGATGGCCTGGATGCGGCCCCCCGACGCGGTCTGGGTGGCCCTGCCCCTCCTCGTCCTCGCCGCGGCCGTCCCCCGGTGGCGGCGGCCCGTGCCGCTGCTCGTGCTCGTCGGGGGCCTGCTGGCCGGCGCGGCCGAGTGGATCGTAGAGGCCTACGTCAGCTACGGCGGTCTGGGACAGCGGCTCTCCGACGGTTCGCGCATCCAGGGCGGCCTCGGCTGGAACGTCGCCGTCGGCGACCAGATGCGCAGCCTCGGCGGACGCGTGCTCTGCCGGCCGTGCACCGGAGGCATGCCGAGCCCGGTGGTGATGGCGTGGTGGTTCGTCCTGCCGCTGATCGCGGCCCTCGGGCTGGTGATCGCCGTCAGGGCCCGTCGCCGGACGCCCACCCTGCTGCTCCTGGCCTGTGCCACGACGGCCGGGATCCCGTACCTCTTCATGATCGGGTACGCGGCGCCCCGCTTCCTTCTGCCTCTCTACGCCCTCGTCGCGATCCCGGTCGCCGACGCCCTCGTCCAACTGCTCACCTTCCCCGCCGGGCGATGGCGGCCGGTGATCGTGACCCTGGTGGCCGTCGCTCTCGCCGGGCATCTGGCCGTGCAGTTCGCGGTCCTGCAGGCCGCCGTGCGGCGCACCACCGACAGCCACAGCGGCTGGGCGGCGACGGCGGCACGGCTGCACCGGCTCGGTGTACGGCCGCCCTGCGCGCTCACCGGCCACGAGACCGTCCCCATCGCCTTCTACGCGGGCTGTTCCTCGGTGGCGATCGGCGGCCACAACGCCAACGCCACCGTGCGGAGCATCACGTCGGCCGCCGGGCGCATGCCCGTCGCCGTCGTCACCGTTCCGGGGAGCAGGCCGCCCGCGTACGCCCGGACCTGGACACTCCACCGTGCCGGTGACGTGAACGTCTATGTGTCTCCTGGGGCGGGGAGCCGTACGCCGTGACCTCTCCGCCGGACGGGCCCCCGCCCGCGCACCGGGGGCGGACGGTCCACGGCCGCCGAGCGGCCGCCCTCGACCGCGCTCCCGGCGGCGAACCCGCGGGCGCGCCGACGCGAGGACCGGCCGGGAGCGGGCCGCCCGGCCGCGCACCGGTGTCCGTCGCCGACGCCCGTCCCGCCCCCGGGCCGACGACCGAGAGCCGGGGCCCGGTGCCGTCCGGGCCGGTGTCCGGCCCGTGCGGACCGTCGTCTCCCGCGGTGTCCGACGGCCGGTGGACGACGGTCGGCCGACGGCTGTCCGCGCGCGACGGACGAGTGGCCCGGCATGCCGGGCTGTCGCTGCTCGTACTGGTCTGCGCGGGGTTCCTCGCCCGAGGGCACTGGCCGGTGATCGAGGAGGGAGCCGGCCGGCTCGTCCACGCCGACCGCGGCTGGCTCCTGGTGGCGGCCGTCGCCACCCTGGCGACCTGGGTGTGCTCGGCCCTCGCCCAACAGGGCGCGGTGGCGGAGGCGCTGCCCACCCGGCGCCTGGTGGCGGTGCAGTTCGCGGCCGCTTCCGCCAACCACGTACTGCCCTCGGGCCTCGGCGCGGGCGCCGTCAACCTGCGCTTCCTGACCCGGTGCGGACTGCCCGTCGCCCGCTCCGCGACCGCGCTCGCGGTCAAGGCCTGCGCCGGAACCGTCGTACGCGGCGCGCTGATCGGCGGGCTCGCCCTGGCCTGCCCCGGCGCCCTCCGTCTCCCCCGGGTGCCGATGAGCGGCTGGACCATGACCCTCTGGACGACGGCCGCGGTGGTGGTCGCCCTCGCCGCGGTTCTCCTGGTGGGGCCGCTGCGCCGCGCGCTGCGTTCGGTACTGCTCGACGTCCGCGCCGTACACGAACTCCCCGCCCGGGCCGCCGCGCTGTGGGGCGGTTCGCTCGCCTTCGCCGCGCTCCACGCCACCGTGGTCGTCGCCGTCGCCCAGGCCATCGGCCTGCCGCTGCCCCCGGAACGGGTGGCCCTCGCCTATCTCGCCGCGAGCAGCGCCGCCGTCCTGCTGCCCACCCCCGGCGGCCTCGGCTCGCTGGACGCCGCCCTCGTGCTGGCCCTCACCCTCGCCGGGGCGCCCGGCGGCGCGGCCGCGTCGACGGTGCTCGGCTACCGGCTGCTCACCGTGTGGATTCCCCTGCTGCCGGGACTGGTCGCGCTCGGGGTGCTGATCCGCCGCCGGGTGCTGTGAGGCGGCGCGCCCGGGGGCGTACGGCACTTTTGTGGGGCGTGCGGCAGTCAGGATGCGTTCAGGGTTCCGCTGACAGCCTCTGGCCTCATGACCTACGAGACAACAGAGACCTCCGGGACTCCTGAGGCGTACGGCCGCACCGGTGCCCCGGACGCCGCCGGGCATCGCCCGCGCTGGAACAAGGTGCCCGAAGTCACCGCGTACTTCTGGATCATCAAGGTGCTGTGCACGACGGTCGGCGAGACCGCCGCGGACCTCCTGAACGAGAAGCTGGGGATGGGCCTGACCGGTGTGTCGCTCCTGATGAGCGGCCTGCTGGCGGTCGTCCTGGTGGTCCAGTTCCGTACGAAGACCTACCGGGCGGGCGTGTACTGGCTCGCCGTGGCCCTGATCAGCGTCGTGGGCACGCTGATCAGCGACAACCTCACCGACAACCTGGGCGTGCCGCTGGAGACCAGCACCGCCGTGTTCGCCGTCGCCCTCGCCGTGACCTTCTTCGTCTGGTACCGCCGCGAGGGGACGCTGTCCATCCACAGCGTCGACACGCTCTCCCGCGAGGCCTACTACTGGCTGGCGGTGCTGTTCACCTTCGCGCTCGGTACGGCGGCCGGTGACCTGGTCGCCGAGCGCATGGCCCTCGGGTACTGGGTCTCCGCCGTGCTGTTCGGTCTCGCGATCGCCGCGGTGGCCGTCGCGCACTTCGCGCTCGGCCTGAACGCCGTGCTCAGCTTCTGGATCGCGTACATCCTGACCCGTCCGCTGGGCGCGTCGATCGGTGACTACCTCTCGCAGCCGACCGGCGACGGCGGCCTGGGCTTCGGCACGGTCGTGACCAGTGTGCTGTTCCTGGCGGTCATCCTCGGCCTGGTCGTGTACCTGTCGATCACCCGACGCGATGTCGCGACCGCCGAGCGGGCCGCGGTACCGGCGAGCTGACCGCCACCGAAGGGGTCACGCGGGGAGCGGGCCGCACGGCGGCCCGCTCCGCGTCCGACGCCGTCGCAGACCGGGCCACCACCGCGTGAGCCCGTTCCAGAGCGGGCGGTCCCCCCGGACGTCACCCCGATGCCGACCGGCATCACCCGGGCATCACCCGGACGGAAGGCCGACCACGAACGTCGCGCCCGTGGCGCGCGCCTCCTCGTGGTGCACCTCGCCGCCGGCGGAGCGGGCCAGGCGCCGCGCGAGCGGCAGCCCGAGGCCCGCCCCGCCGTGTCCGTCCCCGGGATCGGCGCGGCGGCCCGGCTGGAAGAGCTGCGGCGCGAACGACATCGGCACGCCGGGGCCGTCGTCGCCGACCTCCACGCGGACGCCACCGGGCCGCGCGCCGGCCCGGATCTCGACGCGGGCGCACGCGTGCCGCAGCGCGTTGTCGAGCAGCGGGCTGACGATGCGTTCCAGCAGGGCGTCCGGCACCCCGGCCACCAGACCCGCCTCGGGGCCGGTGACGACGATCTCCACCTCCGGCCGCGCCCGGGCGGCACGCTCCGCGAGCCGGCGCAGCACGGACACGGCCTCGCTGGTGCCCGGCGCGGCCGACGCGCTCTCGCGGGCGTCGTCGAGCAGCGTGTCGCAGATCGTGCGCATGGACCGCGCGGCGTCCGCTATGGCCTCCTGCGTGATCCGGGTCTCCTCGGCGGAGCGCGGCCGGGACTGCCACCAGTCGAGCTCGGCGATGATCCGGGCGAGCGGATTGCGCAACTCGTGCGACAACTCCTGGGTGAGCTGCCTCTCGTGGCGCAGCAGGGCCCGGATGCGGTCCAGGAGCGCGTCCAGCGAGCCGCCCAGCCGGGCGAGTTCGGTGGGCCGGGCGATGCTCCCGAAGCGTTCGTCGGACACCACGGCGCTCCACCGCGTGGCCTGGTCGGTCATGGTGCGCACGGGACGCAGGGCACGTCCCACCGCCAGTCGGGTCAGCGCGTACGTGCAGGCGAGCATGGCGGCGTCGAGGGCGAGCGACGCGAGGAGCAGGGTGTCGGCGGAACCGCGGTACGGGGCCAGGTCGAGGGCGGTGACGACGGTCGCGCCGGTGCCGGTGCCGGGCACCGGCCGGGCGCACAGCCGGACCTGGCCATGGGCGCGGGTGGTGGCGCAGTGCGCCCCGCCGCGCGCGGCGAGCGCGTCGGCCGCCCGGGTGAGCGGGCCGGCGGCGGTGGCCGAGGGCGGCTTCTCCAGAAGACGGTCGCCCGCGTAGATCCACACGTTCGTGTCGAGCAGTTCCTCGCCCGGTGTCTCCAGGACCCGCACCCGGGCACCGCTGGTGTCGACCGTCGCGGCGACGGCGGTGGCCCGTGTGCGCAGCTCGTCGTCCGCCTGGTGCTGGAGGTGCCGTCGTACCACGGTGTTGAACGCCACCGTGAGGATCACCATCAGCAGGGTGGCGGTGGTCAGCGCGACCAGCGAGAGCCGGCCGCGCAGGGTCCGCGGCCGCCAGTGGGAGACGAACGTGCTCATGGGCGCCCGCCTCCGGTGGGGAAGCCGTCCGCGGCGGTCCGCCCGGCGGGTGAGGGGCCCGGCCTCATGACAGGCGGTGCCCGATACCGCGCGCGGTCCCGACGGTCAGCTCGCTGCCGCCGTCCCGGAGCTTGCGGCGCAGCCGGGTCAGGTACTGGTCGAGTGTGTTGTCGCTGACCTGGGCACCCTCGGGCCAGCCGGCCCGGATCAGCTCCCGGCGGCTGACGATGTCCCCGGACGCGGTCATCAGCGCCGCCAGCAGGCGGAACTCCGTCGGTGTCAGGCCGACGCGGCGGCCCCGCACGGTCAGGCTGTGCGCGACCGGGTCCAGTACCAGGTCGCCGGCGGTGCCGGCGGGGCCCGGTCCGGCGCGCTTGAGGGCGGCCCGCAGCCGGGCCGCCAGCTCCGTCAGATGGAACGGCTTGGGCAGGTAGTCGTCGCCGCCCGCGGAGAAGCCCGCCAGCCGGTCGGTGAGGTGGTGGTGGGCCGTCAGGAAGATCACGGGGGAGAGGAAGCCGTTGGCCCGGATCGCCTGGCACACGTCCCGGCCGTCGGCGTCGGGCAGGCCGACGTCGAGGACGGCCGCGTCGATGTCGTCCCCGGCGAGCCGCAGCGCGGTCGCGCCGTCCTGGGCCGGCACGGTGTCGAAGCCCTCGTCCCGCAGCCCGCGCCGCAGGACGTCACGCAGCGCGTGGTCGTCCTCGACGACCAGGATCCGCCGACGCATGCTCCCCGATCACCCGCTCTTCGCGAGCCGGGGCGCGATGAGCAGGGTTCCGAGCCGCGACGCGGCCAGCGGATGCCCCGACACGTCGGGCAGCCTGCGCAGGCCCGCCGTCATCGCCATCGCGACCAGGGTGCCGACCAGCACACCGACCACGACGTCGTGCGGATAGTGCGCGCCCACCCAGACCCGGGAGGCGGCCATCAGGCCCGCGGCCACGACGGCGAGGCTCCCGAGACGGCGCGAGACGAAGAACAGCGCGACGGCGGCCGCGGCCGCGATGGCCGCGTGATTGCTGGGGAACGACCAGTCGCCCGGTGCCGGGCACGCCTCCAGCGTGGCCACCCGCAGGCTCTGACAGGGCCGGTCCTCGCGCACCAGCAGCTTCAGTCCCAGGTCCACCACGAACGCCACCACGACGACGACGGGCACGGCGAGCGCGGCCAGCGCGGCCCGCGGGCTCTCGCGTCGCGCCCGCCACCAGGCCGTCACCATCAGCACGGCGAAGAGTCCGAGCCCGTACGTCGACCACACGGACACCAGGCTGTCGAGCCACGAGGGGGAGTCCTGGGCGAGGTCGGCCACGTACCGGTAGGCCGAGCCGTCGATCGAGGAACCGTCGAAAGCCAGGATCATCCCTGGACCCCCTTGCGCGCCGCACCCGCGCGGCGGGAGCGGTACAGCTCCGCGCCGAGCGGGGCCAGGGACACGAGGACGATGACCGCGATGATCGGGAGCAGATAGCGGTCGACGTTCGGGATGGAGGAACCCAGCGCGTACCCGCCCAGCGTGAGGCCGATGCTCCAGACGAGGCCGCCGACCACCTGCCACACGGTGAACGTCCGCACCGGCACCTTCAGGGCGCCCGCCATCGGGTTCAGCACCGTACGCACGACGGGGACGAAGCGGGCCAGGACGATCGCCTTGGCATGGCCGTACCGTTCCAGCAGTTCCTCGGCGCGGTGCGCGCCCGCCTGGAGCCGTGGGGCGGAATCGCGGGACAGCAGGGCGCCGCCGGCCTTCCGCCCGATCAGGTAGCCGGTCTGCGCGCCGACCAGAGCGCCGACGGCCGCCGCGATCAGGAGCGGGGGAAGCGACAGTTTGAGGCCGTTGTGCCCCGATCCCGTGCAGAGCAGGCCGGCCGTGAACAGGAGGGAGTCCCCGGGCAGGAAGAAGCCGATCAGCAGGCCGGTCTCCGCGAACATCACCACACCCACCCCCAGTACGCCGAAGGCGGCGAGCAGGGACTGGGCGCTGAGAATATTCACGGCGAGGTGTGACGCTGTGAACAAAGATGCGGCCATCGTCGCGGGCCCTCTCATACTGGACGGGCGGGCACGGTCGAACGCGTACCCGTCTGACTACAATTCTGTAGACGGTCTACTGAACTGTAGACGATGGCGGGGTGAGGATCGTTCCATGAGCAGTGACAAGGACGAACGCAGACCGGCGGGTGAGCTGGAGGCCAGCGTGATGGCGGCGCTCTGGGCCGCGGGCGTGCCGCTCACACCCGGTCGCGTGCAGAGCGAGCTGGACTCCGGCCTGGCCCGCACGACCGTGACGACGATTCTCTTCCGGCTGCACGAGAAGGGGATCGTCGGCCGCGAGCGGCTGGGCCGGGGCTACGCCTACTTCCCCGTCCAGGACCCGCACGGCCTCACCGCGCGTCGCATGCACAGCGAACTCGACCGGGACGACGACCGGGAGACCGCGCTGGCCCGCTTCGTCGCCCAGCTCAGCCCCGACGACGAGCGACTCCTGCGGGACCTGCTGGAACCGGGTTTCGACGCACGGCCGGAACCCGGTCCCGACGCACGTCCGGAACCGGGTGAGGGATGATCTTCCTGCTGCTGATCCCCCTGCTGGTCCCCTTCGCGCTGGGGCCGCTCGCCCGCCGCTGCCTGGACCGGCTCGCGCCGGTGACCGCGCTGTGGTCGGTGACACTCGCCCTCGTCGTGCTGGCCGGTGCCTCCGTGGCATCGCTGGGTGCCCTGGTCCTGACGGGGCTGCTCAAGCTCCCCTTCCTCGCGGGCCTCGGCGACCTCGTCCACCCGCTTCGCACGGCCTCGGACTTCATCGTCCTGCCCGCGGCCGCCGCCGCGACCGGGGCGCTGACCCTCGGCGTCTGGACCGTCGCCCGCTCGGCCCTGCGCCAGGTGCGCGCCTTCCGTTCCGCGCGCAGCCAGGCCGACCGCCGGCCCGCCGCGGGCGACCTGTGCGTCATCGAGTCGCCGCACCCCGACGCCTACGCGCTTCCCGGCCGGCCGCACCGCATCGTCGTGACCACCGCGATGCTGCGCAGCCTCGGAGCCGACGAGCGTGAGGCGCTCTTCGCCCACGAGCGGGCCCACAACGCCGGCGGACACCACCGCTTCCTCGTCCTGTCCGAACTCGCGGCCCACTGTCACCCGGGTCTGCGCACGGTGCGCGCGAGCGTCGCGCTCGCGGCGGAGCGCGCCGCCGACGAGGCCGCCGCCGTCGCCGTGGGGGACCGGAAGCTGATCGCCCGCGCCATCGCCCGAGCCGCCCTGGCCACCGGGGGCGCCCGCTCCGACCGTCCCGACTTCGCCCCCGCGGCCACCAGCGGTCCCGTCCCCCAGCGTGTCGCGGCCCTGCTCTCCACTCCGCAGCACCGCCCGCGCGCCGCCGCCCTGATCGCCCTCCTCCTCGCCGCCTGCGCCCTCGTCTCGGCCGGCGCCTCGGGAGCCGGGGTCGTCGCGTTCCACCACGAGGTGGAGGTCGCGCAGGGCGAGGAGGCCCGCTGACGGCTTCCGGCGGCTGCCCTGGACCGGCGGGCGGAAGTTCGCCTGCCGTGGGAGGGCGGGCCGGTCGCGGGAGGGGAGCGGGAGGCACGCGGGCCGGGCACGGGCCGGGCAAGGTAGATGTCGTATTCTCGCCAGCCCCGCTCTCCGGGGTGCCGGATGCTTGAGACATGCAGAACGGGATGCACACGGACACCGAGCGCTGCGTGCGTGCCGTCCGGTCGAAGGACGCGCGCTTCGACGGATGGTTCTTCACCGCGGTGACGACGACGAGGATCTACTGCCGGCCCAGTTGTCCCGTCGTGCCGCCGAAGCCGCAGAACATGACCTTCTACCCGAGCGCGGCCGCCTGCCAGCAGGCCGGGTTCCGGGCCTGCAAACGGTGCCGCCCGGACACCAGCCCCGGCTCACCCGAATGGAACCACCGCGCCGACCTGGTGGCCCGCGCGATGCGGCTGATCGGCGACGGCGTCGTCGACCGCGACGGCGTACCGGGCCTGGCCACCCGGCTCGGCTACAGCACCCGCCAGATCGAGCGCCAGCTCCTGGCCGAACTGGGTGCCGGACCCCTGGCACTCGCCCGTGCGCAGCGCGCCCAGACCGCCCGGCTGCTCATCGAGACGACACCCCTCCCGATGGCCGAGATCGCCTTCGCCGCCGGGTTCTCCTCCATCCGCACCTTCAACGACACCGTCCGCGAGGTCTACGCGCTGTCCCCGAGCGAACTGCGCGCCCGGCTGCCGAAGAACCGGGCCGGAGCCGCGGCCGGGTGCCCGGGCATGCCCGGAGTGCTGAACCTCCGGCTGCCCTTCCGTGCCCCGCTCAACCCCGACAACCTCTTCGGCCACCTCGCGGCGACCGCCGTGCCCGGGGTGGAGGAGTGGCGCGACGGCGCGTACCGGCGGACCCTGCGGCTGCCGTACGGGCACGGCATCGCGGGCCTGACCCCGATGCCGGACCACATCGCGTGCCGGCTGACCCTCAGCGACCTGCGCGACCTGTCCGTCGCGATCAGCCGCTGCCGTCGCCTGCTGGACCTGGACGCCGACCCGGTGGCGGTCGACGACCAGTTGCGCAGGGACCCGCTGCTGGCGCCTCTGGTCGACAAGGCCCCCGGCCGCCGGGTACCGCGCACGGTCGACGAGGCCGAGTTCGCCGTACGGGCCGTACTGGGCCAGCAGGTCTCCACGGCCGCGGCACGTACCCACGCCGCCCGTCTGGTCACCGCGCACGGTGAACCGGTCGACGACCCGGAGGGCGGCCTGACCCACCTCTTCCCCGCGCCTTCGGCGCTCGCCGCACTGGACCCCGAGTCGCTCGCGATGCCCCGCACCCGGCGCACCACCTTCACCACGCTCGTGGGTCGACTCGCCGAAGGAACACTGCACTTGGGTGTGGAGAGCGACTGGGCGCAGACCAGGGCCGGACTCCTCGCGCTCCCCGGCTTCGGCCCCTGGACCGCCGACGTGATCGCGATGCGCGCCCTCGGAGACCCGGACGCCTTCCTCCCCACCGACCTCGGAATCCGGCGCGCGGCACGGGAGCTGGGGCTGCCGTCCACCCCGGCGGCCCTGACGGCCCGCGCCGCGGCCTGGCGTCCCTGGCGGGCCTACGCGGTCCAGTATCTGTGGGCGACGGACAGCCACCCGATCAACTTCCTTCCCGCGCAGGGCGGCGCCCCGGACCTCCCGCACGCCACGAAGCCCGCACCCCGCACGCCACGTACGCCAAGCACTCCACGCATCAAGGACGCCCAGTGAAACGGCACACGGTCATCGACAGCCCCTACGACCCCCTCACGCTCGTCGCCGACGACGACGGTGTCCTGTGCGGCCTGCACATGGTCGGTCAGCGTCACCGCCCGCCGCAGGAGCACTTCGGTGAGCGCGACGACACGCTCTTCGACGAGGTGACGGAGCAGCTGAACGCCTACTTCGAGGGCGAGTTGAAGGAGTTCACCCTCGAACTGCGGCTGGCTGGAACGCCCTTCCAGCGCAGCGTGTGGGAACAGCTGTGCCGGATCCCCTACGGCGAGACCCGTTCGTACGGCGAACTCGCGGAAGCCCTGGGCAACATGGGCGCCTCGCGCGCGGTCGGCCTCGCCAACGGCAAGAACCCGATCGGCATCATCGTGCCCTGCCACCGCGTGATCGGCGCGAGCGGCGGCCTCACCGGCTACGGCGGCGGCCTCGACCGCAAGAGGCAACTCCTGGACTTCGAGAGCGGATCGGCACTCTTCTGAACCCGCGAGGGCCGAGGGCGGCAGCCGGTCGTGGGAGCCGATGGGAGTGACGCCCGTCGGGTGCGCCTGCGCACCGGTGATGAGGAAGGTCAGCCGGCGCCGCCCGGCGAGGAACCGCTGCCGCCGCCCAACTCGCCCAGCAGTTCCGGCAGGGCGGTTCCGATGGGCTCGCGGATGACCTGGTCGGCCATCTCGTCGTACGGCGTGGGTTCGGCGTTGACGATGACGAGGCGGGCCCCGTGGTCGGCGGCCACGCCCGCGAGTCCGGCGGCGGGCTGCACCTGGAGGCTGCTGCCGACCGCGATGAAGACCTGGCAGGCCTTGGCGATGGCGGCGGCCTGGCCGAGGACGACGGGGTCGAGCCGTTCGCCGAACATCACGGTCGCCGGCTTGAGGATCCCGTCGCACTTCCGGCACGCCGGATCGTCCTCGCCGGCCTCGACGCGGGCGAGGGCGTCCTCCATGGGCCCGCGTGCGTGGCATCCGGTGCACACCACGGCCCGCGCCGTGCCGTGCAGTTCGAGGACCTTGCGGGCGGGCATCCCGGCGAGCTGGTGCAGTCCGTCGACGTTCTGCGTGATGACCCGCACCGGGATCCCGGACCTCTCCAGCTCGGCGACGGCCCGGTGGGCGCCGTTCGGCTCGGCCCGGAGCGTCCCGTTGTCCTGCCGCATCCTCCAGGCCCGGCGCCTGATCTCGGGATCGCCCATGTAGTACTCGTAGGTGACGAGCTTCTCGGCCTCGGGGTCGAGCCGCCACAGGCCGTTCGGGCCGCGGTAGTCGGGGATTCCGGAATCGGTGGAGACGCCGGCGCCACTGAGGATGGCGACGAGGGGCTTGTTCATGGGGCGAGGGTAGGGTGCCGGTCCGTTTCGGGCGAACGGATATCGGGGTGCCCGGCCGAGATGCCGGCGGAGGCCGCGGCGGCGCGTCCACCCGGAGGGTTTTCGGGCGGTCGTGCGCGGGCCGCGTGGGCGGGGCGGGCCGCGTCGGTACGCTCGCGCTCCGACGGCAGAACCCCCCGAGCGGCGTAGGAGAAGACCCATCACCGAGCCGAAGCCCGAGGAGCCCGAGGAGTCCGAGGCGTCCGAGCCCGCTCCGGGCGGCCGGTCGACGGAGGCCGAGACCCCTCCCGGAAACCAGCCCACGGAGGCCGAGCAGCTGAGGGACATGCTGATGCAGCCGGCGTACCGGCGGGCGCTCGTGTTCTGCGCCGTGATCGGTGTCCCGGTCTCCTTGGCCGCGTTCTGGTTCCTGGTACTCCTGCACGAGCTGGAACATCTGATGTGGGTGCAGTGGCCGCACGATCTCGGATGGGCGGATCCGCCGTGGTGGTGGCCGCTGCCGCCGATGCTCGCGGCGGGTCTGCTCATGGTTCCGATCGTGCTGCGGCTGCCGGGCCGCGGCGGCCACGTTCCGGCCTCGGGGTTGCATGCCGGCGGGGTGTCGACCTCCGCGCTGCCCGGTGTCGTCCTCGCCGCCCTGGCCAGTCTTCCGCTGGGCGCCGTCCTCGGGCCCGAGTCGCCGCTGATCGCACTGGGCGGAGGCCTGGCGCTGCTCTTCCGGGATCTCGTACGTGCTCCCGCGACCACCGCGAGCACGGCACTGCTCGGTGCCGCGGGCGCCGCGGCGGCCATCTCGGCGATCTTCGGCAGCCCCCTGGTCGCGGCCGTCCTGCTGATGGAGGTGGCCGGAGTGGGTGGGCCCCAGTTGTTCGCGGTGATGCTCCCCGCCCTGCTCGCCAGCGGAGTCGGCGCCATCGTGTTCACCGGCTTCGGCGACTGGACGGGACTGCAGACCGGCAGCCTCCGGATCGGGCTGCCCGCTCCTTCGACCCTCGACGCCGGCGACGTGCTCTGGTCGGTGGTCATGGCCTTCCTCATCGGCGTGGGTGTCCACTGGGTGATCGTGGGCGGCCGGTACGCCGCCCGTTCCGTGTCCGCGCACACCCTGCGGACCACGGTGCTCTGCGCGCTCGGCGCGGGTGGCTGCGCGGCGCTCTACGCGGCCATCACGGGACGGTCGCCGTCGGATGTGGCCCTGTCCGGTCAGACCACCCTCGCCCAGCTCGCCGCCCACCCGCACGCGTGGTCGGTCGGCAGCCTGGTGGCCGTGCTGGTGTTCAAGTCCATCGGGTACGCACTGTGCCTGGGCAGCCTGCGCGGCGGTCCGGTGTTCCCCGCTCTGTTCCTCGGCGGCGCCATGGGCGCCCTGCTGGCACCGCTCCCGGGATTCGGCGTCGTGCCGGCCATGGCGGCGGGCATGGCCGCCGCGTCCGCCGCCGCGCTCCGGCTGCCGGTCAGCTGTGTCGTGCTGGTCGTGCTCCTGGTGGGCAACTCGGGAACGGTGCCGGTGATCGTGCTCGCCGCCGTGGTGTCCTTCGTGACCGTGGAACTGCTGCCGCAGGGCCCGGACATCCCGCCGTTCAGGGACGCAGCCGGTCGAGCGCCTCGTCCAGCGTCGTCGCGGCCATGATGAGCGAGAGATGGGTGAACGCCTGCGGGAAGTTGCCCAGTTGCTCCCCGCTCGGGCCGATCTCCTCGGCGAACAGGCCGACATGGTTGGCGTACGTCTGCATCTTCTCGAAGGTGTAGCGGGCCTGGGGGAGCCGTCCCGCCCGGGCCAGCGCGTCGACGTACAGGAACGTGCAGAGGCTGAACGTCCCCTCGGAGCCGCGCAGTCCGTCGGGCGAGGCCTCGGGGTCGTAGCGGTAGACGAGGCTGTCGGAGACGAGGATGCGGTCCATGGCGTCCAGGGTGCTCAGCCAGCCGGGGCTCCGCGGGGAGACGAAGCCGACGCGGGGCGCCAGCAGCAGGGAGGCGTCCAGGACGTCGCCGTCGTAGTGCTGGACGATCGCCTGCTGCTTGTCGCTCCAGCCGCGCGCCATCACCTGTTCGAAGATCGCGTCCCGGGCCGCGGTCCAGCGGACGGTGTCGGCCGGTCGGCTGAACTCGGCGGCCAGCTTCAGACCCCGGTCGAAGGCGGCCCAGCACATCACCCGGCTGTAGGTGAAGTCCTTGCGCCCGCCGCGGGTCTCCCAGATTCCCTCGTCGGGCCGGTCCCAGTTGTCCGCGAGCCAGTCGAGGATGCCGGCCAGCCCCTTCCAGCCGTGGTATCCGGCCCGCTCACCGACCGAGCGGCCCTCGGCCAGGGCGTAGAGGGCCTCGCCGTAGATGTCGAGCTGCAACTGGTCGGAGGCCGCGTTGCCGACGCGTACCGGGGACGAGCCGCGGTAGCCCTCGAAGTGGTCCAGGATCTCCTCCGTCAGATGCGGGTCGCCGTCGACCCGGTACATGATCTGGAGGACTTCGTCGTCCGGACCTTCGCGGGCCTCCAGGCGGTCGCCGATCCAGCGGGTGAACTGGTGCGCCTCCTCCTCGAAGCCGAGGTCGAGCAGCGCCCGCACGGACAGCGAGCCGTCCCGCACCCACGTGTACCGGTAGTCCCAGTTGCGCTCACCGCCGATCTGCTCCGGCAGCCCCATGGTGGGGGCGGCGACCGGCGCGCCGGTCGGGGCGTAGGTGAGGAGCTTGAGGGTGATGGCGGAGCGGTGCACCATCTCCGTCCAGCGGCCCCGGTAGTTCGAGGTGCGCACCCACTTCTGCCAGAAGTCGACGTTGCTCCAGAGGTCCTCCGTGACCGTGTCGACGGTGGGGGGCGGCGGTGCTTCGCCGTCCGGCCCGCACACCGTGAACACTGCGACAGCCGTCTGGCCGTTCTCCAGGGTGACGCCGCCGCGCACGTCCTGGCCGTCCCGTTCGAGCGGGATCGTGGCCTGGAGGTAGGCGGTCGCGCCCGGGGACCGGAACGTCGCCGTGCCGGCGGCCAGGTCGAGTTCGTGGCTCGCCCGCGCGTAGTCGAACCGCGGGCGGCACTCCAGACCGAAGTGCACGGTGCCGCGCACCGAGCGCACGATGCGCACGAGACTGTGCCGGTCGGACGGGGCCGGGCCCGTCAGGACCGGCATGTGATCGATGATCTCGCCCACGCCGTCCGGCGACATGAAGCGGGTCACGACCACGGCCGTGTCCGGGTAGTAGAGCTGCCGCCAGGTCCCCTCGGGGTGGTCGGGCGCGAGGCGGAAGTAGCCGCCGCCGTCGTGGTCCAGCAGCGAGGCGAAGACACTGGGGGAGTCGAAGCGCGGTGCCGGGAACCAGTTGACGACGCCCTGGGACGACACCAGGGCGGCGGTCTGCAGGTCGCCGACCAGTCCGTGGTCGGCGATGGGCGGATAGCGGTCCATGCTGGCCTCCTTGGCGGGCACGTCAGGCCGCTTCGGCCTTGACGCGCCCCGAGCGGACGGCGTCGACGAGTGCCCGGTGGTCCCTCTCGTTCTGGTCGGCGTAGCTCTCGGCGAACGGGACGAGCGCCCGGTCGAAGACGTCACCCCCGCCCAGATAGGAGGCGATGGCGATCCGGTCGCCCGACCTCGCGTGCGCGCGGGCCAGCGTGGCACCGCACAGCTCGCCGAAGGCCCGCATACCGGACGGCACCATGGCCTCGGGTTCGGCGATGCCCTTCCAGTCCCGCAACTGCCGTACGTAGAAGTCCCGTCGGCGGCCGTCGATGCCGTCGGCCCGTTCCCAGCCCAGGAAGATGTCGCTGGTGGCCTGCATGAGCCGCTGGCCGGCGACCACCCGCTCGCCCTGTGTCCGGTACTCGCTGGCGCCGGCGAACGGCGCCAGCACCGACTCGTCGGCCTCCTTGGCCTGCAGGAGCAGTGGGTCCGAACCGTCCCGGCCGAGCAGGAGGATGATCCAGCAGCGGGTGCCGACGCTGCCGACACCGACCACCTTGCGGGCCACGTCGGCCATGCGGTACTGCTCCAGCAGGAACCGCCGGTCCGAGTTCAGGCTGCGGCCGTAACGTTCGACCAGCCGGTGGATCTGCTTCTCCAGCGCGCCGCGTTCCACGTCGGGAAGCATGTCCTGGAGCGGTGTGATCAGCGGTGGATCGGGGGCGATGCGGGCCTGGCCGTCGACCATGTGCGTGAGCTTGGCGAAGGCCTGGAGGCTGTCCCGGGTACGCGCCTTGGCCGTCGTCCTGGACCAGCGCTCGCGCGCCCGCGCGCTCAACTCCCCGGCGATATGGGTGCGTACCCATTCCTCGTCGAAATGCGTGTACCACACGGGGAGGTTGCCGAGACCGGCGAAGCGTCTCATCCACTCGCGGTACGACCGCACCGTCGCCCGGACGATGTCGGCGCGTTCCTTGGTGCCGAAGCCGTTCGCCCGGCCCGCGATGACGAAACTGGCGGACAGCCGCTTGACGTCCCACTCCCACGGGCCGGGCAGCGTTTCGTCGAAGTCGTTGATGTCGAACATCATGCGGCGCTCGGGCGAGGCCAGCAGCCGGAAGTTCAACAGGTGGGCGTCTCCGCACAGTTGGACCCTGATCCCGGAGCGGGGGGTGTCGGCGAGGTCCCCGGCCATGATGGCGGCGGCCCCGCGGTAGAAACGGAAGGGCGACTCGGTCATCCGGCCGTAGCGGATCGGCACCAGCTCGGGCACCCGGCTCGCCGACTGCCCCTCCACGACGTCCACCGGGTCGGGCCGCTTCGGCGAGGGGACGAAGTCGGCGTGGCTGGAGCGGGGTACGGCGGACCGGGCGGCCTTGCCGAGCGCGGCCCGCTCCGCCGGGGTGTGGTGCGGGGGACGGCTGCCGGCCGGGTGTTTGGGGGTCATTGCAGACGCTCCGCGATGTGGTCGCCGACGCGGAGCGCGTTGGCGATGGCGGTCAGCGAGGGATTCACCGCGCCGATGCTCGGGAAGAAGCTCGTGTCGACGACGTACAGGTTGTCCAGGTCGTGGGCTTTGCAGTTGATGTCGAGGGCCGAGTCGGCCGGGTCGTGGCCGAAGCGGACCGTCCCCGCCTGGTGTGCCGTCGCGCCGATGGGCATGCCCTTGTGCAGATAGATGCTGTGCGGCAGGAGATGGTGTTCGCGCATGCCCAAGTGGCCCAGCATGCGCTGCAGTTCGTGCCGCAGCCGCTGGAGTCCGGCGATGTTGTTCTTCTCGTCGAGGGCGAGGTGGATGGCGCCTTGCTCGTCCAGAGTGACGCGGTTGTCGGCGGCGGGCAGGTCCTCGCCGCACAGCCAGAAATCGACGGCGTGGTGGGCGAGTACCTCGAAGGGCATGTCGGGGGCGATAGCTCCCGCCCAGCGGGGTGCCTCGCCGTGGATCTGCTCGGAGTCGGACTTGCCGAGCATCTGGATGCCGCCGAGCGGGTAGTCCCAGTCCTCGGACCCCAGGTACCAGTCGTGCAGCGCGAGGGTCTTCTGGAACCTGGTGTCGTTCGGTTCCTCGGATATGGCCATCAGGGCGAGGTTGTTGTGCCGCATGTAGTGACGGCCCACCACGTCCGAGCTGTTGGCGAGGCCCCGCGGATGCCGGTCGTTCGCCGAACGCAGCAGCAGGGCAGCCGAGTTGACGGCACCGCAGGCGACGATCACGATGTCGGCGCTGAACTCGACGGTCGAGCCGCCGCCTTCGCCTCCACCCCCGTCGGTGTCGGCGTCCGTGCCTCCGCCACCGTCGCCCACCGTCGCGACGACGGAGGTGACGCTCCGGCCCGTGGCGTCCGTGTCCAGCCGCAGTACGTTCGCGTGGGTGACCATCTCCACGTTGGGGTGCTCCAGCGCGGGGTCGACGCAGATGACCTGCGCGTCGGACTTCGCGCCGATCAGACAGGGGAAGCCGTCGACACGGTCGCAGCGGATGCAGGCGCTGGTGTGGGTGGCCCGGCCCCGGTCGTCCTGGGTGAGGTTCACCCCGATCGGGAGGTGGAAGGGGTGCAGCCCCCGCTTCTCCAGGTCGTCACTGAGCTGCTGGATGCGCGGCTCGTGCCGGACCGGCGGATGGGCGTACTGGGCGCTGCTGGGCCCTTCGGTCGGGTCCTCCCCGTGCCGGCCGTGCACGAGATAGAGGTGTTCGGCCTGGGTGTAGTACGGCTCCAGGTCCTGGTAGCCGAGCGGCCAGGCGGGGGAGACACCGCCGTGGTGGCGGAGCTCGCCGAAGTCCTCCGGGCGCAGCCGGAAGAGCGCGGCGCCGTAGAACTTGGTGTTGCCGCCCACGTAGTAGTTGACCTCGGGCGGGAACTGGTCGCCGTGCCGGTCGTACCAGAACTCGGGCGCCCGGTACTTACCCTTCACGAACACCGCGGTGGAGTCCCAGTTGTCGCGTTCGCGCGGGAGGTAGCCGCCGCGTTCGAGGAGGAGAATCCGTTTGCCGGTGGGTGCCAGCCGGTGGGCGATGGTGCCGCCGCCCGCGCCGGTTCCGATAACGATGACGTCGTAGTGACGTGAGTCGTTCATGCCGGCCACCGTCCTTGGATCGTTGTCCGGGCCTGCCGCTGGAGGGGGCCGTCCGGCCCGATCACCAAGGTAGCTCTGGGCGATATGTCCGGCGAGTTGAGCTAATCGGGCGAGCCCAGACGGCGGACCACGGCGGGTTCCCGGGCGATGACGGCACCTGCGGTGATGCCCGCGGAGACGACGACGCACAGCGCGATCAGCCAGGACAGCACGGTGAAGACCGCGCCCAGCGACCCGTAGCGCTCCAGACTGTGGTTGAGCGCGTTGGGCACGTACACCTTGGCGATCACCGACAGCACGGTCAGGGCCGTGCCCGTCACGAGCGCGCCGGGCAGCAGGGGCAGCCAGGGCACGCGCCCCGCCAGCAGCAGGTGCTGGGTCCACCACCAGACGCCGACCTCGGTGAGCAGGAGCAGCGGGAGACCGAGCCAGGACCCCGCGCCGAAGCCGGTCCGCAGCGGTCCCTGGAGGGCGATGACGACCAGCAGGGTCACGATCCACACGAACCAGCGCCAGACGGCGATCCGCGCGCTCGCGGCCGGGAGCAGCCAGGCGCGCTGGCAGAGCCGCTGCATCGCCCGGCTGCACGCGGTGGCGGAGAGCAGCACCATCAGCAGGCTGACCACCCCGGTGCTCTGCCGCAGCCCGGCGGAGTCGGCCCCGTACACCTTCTTCAGCTGCTGGTCGGCGCTGCCGTCGATGCCGAGGATGTCGTGCACGGAGTCGACGATCTCCTTGCGTACCGACTGCGGGGCGAACGAGGCGACGACGAAGAGCAGGGGTACCGCGGTCAGGAAGGCCTGGGCGGCGAGCCGGGTGGCGGAATCCAGCAGGTTCACGGCGACCAGATGGGAGGTGAGGCGGGTGATCACCGGGAACCGGGTCTCGGTACCGGCGCGCAGTCCCAGCAGCCGGGCCCGCAGCGCCGCCGCCCGCTCGCGCGGGCGCCTCCGGCCGCCTCCGGTGTCCGGGTCCGGTCCTTCGCCTGCGCTCATTCCGCTCCCCGTGTCGGCCCCCGGCCACGCACCCCGGTGGGGGTGGCCGCGCCACCAGGGTGCGGTCGGGCGCCGCCACCGGGCTCGCGGCGCGAGCTCCGCTGGGCCGTTCGGGCGGGCCGGAGGGCCGCCGCGCGCGGGCGGAACCGTGCGTTTGTGGACCCGGTCGGGGGAGGTGACGATGAGGGCATGCGCGATGCCGCGGCGGTGAGCCGCGTGAGACCACGCGGGGGCGGCGATGGTCCTTGACCTGGTCCTCATCGGTCTGGTGATCGCTCTGGACCCGCTGCCGGTGACCGGATTCGTGCTGGTCCTCTCCTCGCGCAACGGGGTCTGGAAGGGCCTCGCCTTCATCCTGACCTGGCTGGCCACGTTCGTCGGCATCATCGCCGCGGTCCTGCTCATGACCGGCGGTCAGCCGCCGGCCCCGAAATCCGCGCCGTCCACGGCCGTCCTCGCGGTCAAACTGGCCATCGGCGTCGGGATGGTCTGCTACGCGGAACGCACCCGCCGCAGCATCGGCAAGCGGCACAAGTCCTCCGGCTTCATGTCGCGGATCGAACAGATCTCCCCCTGGTCGGCGGCCGGACTGGCCCTCCTGCTCCAGCCCTGGGGGATGGTCGCGGCCGGGGCGGCCACCGTGGTGGACGCCGACCTCTCGCACGCCGCGTCGTACGCGGCGCTCATGAGCTACGTCCTGCTGGCCACGTCCAGCATCCTGACGATGGAGCTCTACGCGACGTTCGCCCCGCGATCGGCCCACGTCCGGCTCGGGAAGCTGCGCGCTTGGCTGGAGGGGCACCAGGAGCAGGCACTGGTGTCCCTGGTGCTGTTCCTGGGGCTGTGGCTGGTGGGAAAGAGCATCTATCAGCTCACCGCGTGAACCGGCCGGACGGTCCGGAACGCCCGAACGGCCCGTACGGCTCCCTCCGCCAGGGGTACGAGGAGCCGCCGTACCGAAGTGCGGCGGCTTCCGTCCGGTGCTGCAATGGCATCGAATCGCAGGGGAACACCATGACCGTGCAGGGGTGAAGCCGTGAGCGAAGATGAATTCGTCGAGATGGGCCCGATCGACTATGTGGTCGTGGAGTTTCCCGGCAACCGAATGACCGGCGAGGGATTTCCGATCCTGGTCGACCTGGTGGACCGTGGCGTCATCCGCATTCTCGACCTTCTGTTCGTGAGAAAGGACGAGGACGGATCCGTGGCCGGCATGGAGATCGCCGACTTCGACGGGGACGGAGCGCTCGACCTCGCCGTCTTCGAGGGCGTGTCCTCCGGCCTGCTGGGCGAGGACGACATCGCGGAGGCCGGGAGGGCCCTGGAGCCCGGCAACTCCGCCGGAATCCTGGTCTACGAGAACGTCTGGGCGGCGCCCTTCGCCACGGCCCTGCGGCGCAGCGGCGCCCAGATGGTCGCCTCCGGACGCATCCCCGTTCCCGCCGTGCTGGCCGCGCTCGAAGACCCGGACGCCGGATAGCCGGCGGCCGGAACGGGCGCTCGGAAGCGGCACTCGACACGGCAGCGGCCCCGCACCTCGGTGCGGGGCCGCTGCCGGTCCGGAGAGCGCCGGGAGGGCGCGTCCGGCTACTCGGTACGGGCGTCCCGGCCGGCCCCGACGCACAGCGCCCAGATGACGAAGGCGTCGATGGCGATCAGCACGCTGGACCACACGGGGGAGTACGGCAGCCACATGAAGTTGGCGACCATGGCCAGCCCCGCGAGGGTGATGCCGACGATGCGGGCCCACAGCATGCCGCGGAACACGGCGATGCCGGCGAGGACGACCAGGACGCCGAGGGTGAGGTGGATCCATCCCCAGCTCGTGAGGTTGAAGCTGTAGACGTAGTTGCTGGTAGTGACGAAGACGCTGTCCTTGGCGATGGCGGCGATGCCCTGGAATATCGCCATCGCACCGCCGAAGATCATCATGACTGCGGCGAAGGCGGTCCAACCGGACACCCACGCTCCCGTACTGCCGGCGGTTCCCTGCCGGTGCATACCCGTCGTAGCCATTGCGAGCTCCTCCTGCGTAGGCCTCGCCACTGACCGGGCTACGGTCGGTGGCCCACATTTCAGCTTGCCATGGGAATGACGGACCGGCAGATCCTCGGAAATCCCTCAGGGCAGGGCCGGGATCGAGGTGCGGGGGAATCCGTCCGGTGCTCCAATGGACCTGTCCGGTGTTCCGAATCCGGTGTGCCGGGAATTCGGCGCCTACCTGGGGCGTACAAGGGAGCGAATGCCTTTGTCGTCGTTCCTCGTACCGCCTGCCTGAAAGGAAACCACCGTGCCAGGTCTCCTTCGCGGGGTCGCCCGCACCGCCGTGGTGGCCGGTACGGCCACCGCCGTCTCGAACCGTGTGTCACGTCGTCAGCAGGGGCGATGGGCTCAGCAGGAAGCCCAGCAGCAGTATCAGGAGCCCCCGCCCGCCGCGGCCCCGCCGCCCGCCGCGCCGGCCGACGACATGACCAGCAAGATCGACCAGCTGAAGCAACTGGGGGACCTCAAGGCCCAGGGCGTGCTCACGGAAGCCGAATTCGCGGAACAGAAGCGCAGGATCCTCGGCTGAGCCGCGCACGACCGCCGAGTCGCGCGCGACCCCCGACGAGAGGCCTCGCCGAGGCCACGACGAGAACACCGGCCCGGCGGCCGGGGGCTGAGCCCCCGGCCGCCGGGCCGTGAAGAGTCATGGGACCTCCGGTGCCGGGGTGCCGGAAGCGCGGGGCGGGTCCCGGGTCAGCCCACTCGGTGGCCGTTCTCCAGTTCCGCCGTTCCCGAGTCCTGCGCCAGGACGTCGAGCGCGGCGAGCACACGACGCCCCGAGGCGCCCGGCAGACGCGCGGCCAGTTCCTCGCGCGGCACCAGACGCCAGGACAGCAGCTCCTCCTCCTGCAGCCGGATCGCCCCGAGCTCCTGCTCGCCGAGCACTCCACCGTCGTACAGATAGGCCACCAGCGGCGGGCGCGTCGGCCCCTGGACCCAGTCGACGGCGAGGAGCCGCCCGAGCTCCACGTCGAGGCCGATCTCCTCGGCCGTCTCCCGGCGCGCGCCCTGCCGCGGACTCTCCCCGTCGTCCGACTCCACGGTTCCGCCCGGCAGGGTCCAGCCATCCCGGTAGTTCGGCTCGACGAGCAGCACCCGCCCGTCGGCGTCGCGGAAGAGGGCGGCGGCCCCTACGAGGACACGGGGCAGGCCGGCGATGTATGCGGCGAAGTCCGAATTGGTCACCTGGGAAGGGTAACGAGCCGGACCGGGCGTCCCCCGGCTCCGGCTCAGGCCTCGACCAACGCGACCGTACGCGAGGCGAGCTCGCTGATCCGTACCCCGTCGAAGCCGAACACCGCGCTGCGGACGGTGTCCTCCAGCGGGTCCTTCCACTGCGGGGGAATCGCCTCCGCCCCGCACAGGACGCCCGCCACGGAGCCCGCGGTCGCGCCGTTCGAGTCGGTGTCCAGACCGCCGCGCACGGTCAGCGCGATGGTGCGGGTGAAGTCGCCGTCGCCGTACAGCAGCCCGGCGGTCAGCACCGCCGCGTTCGGGACCGTGTGGATCCAGCCCATCCCGGCGGTCTCCTCGGACACCGTGAGGAGCGTGTCCTCCCAGGTCATCCCGGTCTCGTGGAGCGCGAGCACCCGGCGTACCGTGCGGGCCAGTCGGCTGCTCGCGGGGATCACGGTGAGAGCGGTGTCGAGCGCGTCCCGGACCGACGGGGCGGTGAAGGCGGCGGAGATCAGCGCCGCCGCCCACATCGCGCCGTAGACACCGTTGCCGGTGTGCGAGAGGACGGCGTCCCGCCGGGCCAGCGAGGCCGCTCGCCGCGGCCGTCCCGGGCTGGTCCAGCCGTAGACATCGGCGCGGATCAGCGCGCCGATCCACTCCTGGTACGGATTCTCGTACGTCGCCGTCAGCGGGGGTTTCAGCCCCTGGGCGAGATTGCGGTACGCGGCCCGCTCAGCCGTGAACGTCTGGCGGAACGGAAGACGCAGCAGCCACAGATCCCCCACCTGCTCGGTGCTGAACGAGAAGCCGTGCGTCTCCAGGAGGTCCAGTCCGAGGATCGCGTAGTCCACGTCGTCGTCACGGCAACTGCCGTGGATGCGGCCGCGCACGCAACTGCGCCACTCGGGCCGCAACTCGAACTCGCCCCCGGCGTCGTCCTCGGCGGGCCCGGGGAGATAGTCGGTCAGCGGCAGCGCCGAGGCCTGCCGCAGATAGCGGTCGATCCGGTCCCGCGTCCAGTGGTCGCCCTGCTCGACCGGTTTGCCGAGCATGTTGCCCGCGATCCGGCCGAGCCAGCCACCGAGGACTCGGTCGCCGATGTCGCTGCCCACAGGGGTCATGGCTCCGGTCTACCCAATTCCGGGCGGGCACGCTCGCCGGGGCGGGCGTGCGCTCGGCTGCCACGTGCGCGGGTCCCGGCCCGTCCGGGACGGTTCCGCGGGCTGCCTCGCCGCCGGTTCCGGGGCCGGTCCGAGGGCTGGGCAGGGGCATGACGGCGGGGGCGTCCTCCGGTTAAGGTCGCAGCGGCGCGACTGCCTTGACGTGTGCAAGGCCCGGAAGCAAGGGGAATGCAAGGTGGCGGACGCTGCAGTGAATCGGACCCCGCGTGTGCTCATCGCCGCGGACAAGTTCAAGGGATCGCTGACGGCCGTACAGGTCGCCGAGCGGGTGACGGCCGGACTGCGCCGGGTCGCGCCGCAGGTGGTGGTCGAGTCGCTGCCCGTGGCCGACGGCGGCGACGGCACCGTCGACGCGGCGGTCGCGGCCGGTTTCGAGCGCCGCGAGGTGCGCGTCGCCGGACCGCTGGGCGACGAGGTGACCGCCGCGTTCGCGCTGCGCGGGGACACCGCGGTCGTGGAGATGGCCGAGGCGAGCGGGCTGCAGCGGCTGCCCAAGGGCGTCTTCGCACCGCTCTCGTCCTCGACGTACGGCTCCGGTGAACTGCTGCGCGCCGCGCTCGACGCCGGTGCCCGCACCATCGTCTTCGGTGTGGGCGGCAGCGCGACGACGGACGGCGGCGCGGGCATGCTGTCCGCGCTCGGCGCCCGTTTCCTCGACGACGAGGGTGAGCCGGTGGCGCCCGGCGGCGCCGCGCTCGGTGACGTCGCGAGCGCCGACCTGTCGGGTCTGGACGACCGGTTCGCCGCGGTCGACCTCGTCCTCGCCAGCGACGTGGACAACCCGCTGACGGGTCCCAAGGGCGCGCCCGCCGTCTACGGCCCCCAGAAGGGGGCGGGTCCCGACGACGTGGCGGCCCTGGACAGCGCCCTCGCCCATTTCGCCGCCGTCCTGGAGAAGGAGCTCGGGCCGAAGGCCGCCGGGTACGCCACCGCGCCCGGCGCCGGTGCCGCGGGAGGGGTCGGTTACGGAGCCCTGGTCCTCGGCGCCCGTTTCCGGCCCGGCATCGAGGTGATGCTCGACGTGCTCGGCTTCGCGCCCGCGCTGGAGCGCGCCACTCTGGTGATCACCGGTGAGGGATCCCTCGACGAGCAGACGCTGCACGGCAAGGCGCCCGCCGGGGTCGCGGCGGCCGCCCGGGCCGCGGGCAAGGAGGTCGTCGCGGTCTGCGGCCGGCTCGCGCTCCGGCCCGAGGCGCTCGGCAGGGCCGGCATCCGGCGGGCGTACCCGCTCACCGAGGTCGAGCCCGACATCGCGAAGTGCATCGCCGACGCCGGACCGATCCTGGAACGGGTGGCGGAGAACATCGGGCGGGACTTCCTGGGCTGAGCCCCGGGAGGCCGTGCGGTCCCCCGGTCGGACGCGGGTCCCTCGCTCCCCCGGTCGGGGGCCGGCCCGGGGGCGGACCCAGGTCGCCCGGTCAGGGGCCTGGTGCGGGGTGGTCGTCGTTCTCTCGGCCGGTCGGTCGCCCGGTCCGGGTGGTTCCTTGTTCTCTCGCCCGGAGCCCGGAGCCCGGAGCCCGGAGCCCGGAGCGGGAGCGGTTGTCGGGCGCCCGGTCCGCGGGGTCCGTCGTTCTCTCGGTCCGGGGCCCGGACCGAGAGACGTCGGTCCGTCGCCCTCGCCGGGGAGGCGATCCCTCGCTCCCGCTGTCCGGGGGCGCGACCCGGGCCGCGCCCCGCGTCGTCTCACCGGCCCGGTCCCGCTCCACCGGCCGCCCCCGCCAGCCGGTAGGCGTCCAGGGCCAAGGTCATCTCGATCAGGTCGCGGGGGCGGGCCAGTGAGCGCGAGGTCAGCTGTTCCAGGCGGCGCAGGCGGTTGAAGACCGTGTTCCGGTGGCAGTACAGACGTCCGGCCGCCCGCCCCGCGGAGCCCTCGCAGGCCAGCCACATGTCCAGCGTCTCGATCAGCACGGCCCGGTCGCCCGGTTCGAGCTCCAGCAGCGTCCCGAACACGTCCGAGACCAGCCGGCCCGCCAGCTCCGGCTGGCTCACGACGAGCGCCGTCGGCATCCGCTGATCGAGGCGTACGACACCGGTCGCGTCCGGCGGACAGGTGCGCAGCGCCAGTTCGGCCCACCGCCGGGCCCGCCCCAGCTCGCCCAGACCCGCGACCACCGGACTGATGCCGCCCGGACCCGAGCGCCGGCCGTCCAGCAGCCGGGCCACCCCGTCCAGGCCCTGTTCGGCGTCCAGGGCCACCACCGCGATCTCGCAGTCGGCCCGCATCCGCCAGATGAACCGCAGCCCCGCCCCCACCATCGGCCGGACACAGACGTCCCGGCCGTCGTGCCGTTCCGTCCGCAGCACCACGACGGCGTACGGTCCGTGCTCGGGCAGATCGAGTCCGGCAGCCGCCCGCGCCGCGAGCCCCGGTGCCTCCTGGCCCTCCAGCAGAGCGTCGAGCAGGGCCTGCAACTGCTCGTCGGTGCGCCGCCGCAACTCCCGTTCCGTGGCGAGGTAGGACTCCGAGGCGGTCGCGGCCTGCGCGTCCACGGCCGACCACACCATCGTGGCGCACCGCATGAGCACCGCGAGCCGCTCGGGCTCCCGGCTCGCCGCGCTCTCCATCAGCGCGTCCCACACCAGATAGCCCGCGGCACGGTAGGCGTGCACCAGGAGTTCGAGCGGCAGCCCCTGCTGGGCCCGTCGCCGGCCCGCCTCCTCGGCGTGCTCCAGATCGCGGCGCGGTGAGTCCCTGGGCGCGGAGATCGCCTTGATGCCGATGCGCATCGCGGTCTCCGCCTCCCGCCACTGCTGGTCGTACGGCAGCACCTGTCCGTAGACGGGGGAGTACTCGGTGAGCTGCCTGAGGTGCTCGTCGACGAGCTCGGGCAGCCGTTCCAGCAGAGCCGTACACGACTCCGCGAGCAGCTTCCAGTCATGACCGGTCCGCGGTCTGCGCCCTCCCATGGCCGGAGGATGCCACCGGGACAGGGGGTCGCACAGGCCCCTGACACGCGGTGTTGTGCGCATGCACAACGGGCGGGCGCCACCGGTGGGCTCCCGCCGCGTATCGGCCGCGGCCCGTGGACGGGGGTGTCCGCCGGTGCTGAGGTGAGCGCCACACCGAGCCAGGAGAAGGGAGATGCCATGGGCGGTTCCGCTCTGCTCGTGCGGGAACTGTCGGTCGGATACGGCCCCGTACGCGCGCTGCGTCACGTGTCGTTGGAGGTGCCCGAGGGAGCCGTCGTCACGGTCCTCGGCGGCAACGGCGCGGGCAAGTCGACGCTCCTGCGGGCCGTCTGCCGGACCCTCTCCTTCCACGGGGGAGCGGTCACCGGCGGCACGGTCACGCTGGGCGGACGGCCGCTCGACCGGCTGCCGCCGGACCGGGTGGTGGCCGCCGGGGTGTCCCAAGTCCCCGAGGGGCGAAGGGTGTTCAGCCGGATGACGGTCGCGGACAACCTGCGTGCCGGAGCACTGGGCGCCGCTGGCGGACGGGTCGAGCGGGCGCGTGCCCTGCGGCGCGTGCACGAACTGTTCCCCGTCCTCGCCGACCGCGCCCGGCAGCGGGCGGGGCTGCTGTCCGGCGGGGAGCAGCAGATGCTCGCCGTCGGCCGGGCGCTGATGGGCGCCCCCAAGGTGCTGCTGCTGGACGAACCCTCGCTCGGGCTCGCCCCGTTGATGGCCGCACGGATCGCCGACACCGTGCGGGAGATCAACGGACAGGGCACCTCCGTCCTGCTCGTGGAACAGAACGCGGCCCTCGCCCTGCGACTCGCGTCCAGCGCCTATGTCCTGGAGGTCGGCGAGGTGACCCTGTCCGGTCCCGCGGACCGACTCGCCGCCTCGGACGAGGTGCGCCGCCGCTATCTCGGCGTGGTCGACGAGGAGGCCGCGGCCGACGGCGCCTCCGCGCGCGGTGCCCTGCCGTCCCTGTCCCGTTGGAAGGGGTGAACCCGCCATGGCGGAACGCGACAGCGGGGCGGCGCAGGAGGCCGCCGCGAGAGCCGGGGACGACCCCGCGCCGACTCCCGTGCCGGGCAAGGACGCGGGCAGGGAGGTCCGGGACACCGCGGCCGACCCGGTGACCGCGCCCTCCGACGTCCCGACGCTCGACGTCAGGGACGTGACGGTCCGGTTCGCCGGGCTGACCGCGCTCGACGCGGTGAGCTTCACCGTGCGGCCCGGCACCGTGCACGCCCTCATCGGCCCCAACGGGGCAGGGAAGTCGACCTGCTTCAACGTGCTCTCCGGTGTGTGCCGGCCCGCCGCCGGAAGCGTCCGCCTCGGAGAGCGCGAACTCACCGGCCTGCCGCCGCACCGGATCGCCGGGCTGGGCGTGGCCCGCATCTTCCAGAACCTCGCCCTGCCTCCGCACGCCACCGTCGAGGACTGCCTGCTGCTCGGCCGGCACCGGCTGACCCGCGCCGGGTTCCTCGCCGCCGGGCTGCGGCTGCCCTCGGCGGCCCGCGAGGACCGGCGGCACCGCGAACGCGTCCGTGAGATCGCCGCGTTCGTGGGTCTGGAGCGACAGCTCGACCGGCCCGCCGGTTCGCTCCCGTACGGACAGCAGAAGCTCGCCGAGCTCGCCCGGGCCCTGTGCATGGAACCCCGCGTCCTGCTCCTGGACGAACCCGTCGCGGGCATGACCGCCGACGAACGCCGCCGAACCGCAGCGGTCGTCGCGGGAGTTCGCGACAGCCTCGGCATCTCGATCGTGCTGGTGGAACACGACATGGGGGTGGTGATGCGGCTCGCCGACACGGTGACCGTACTGGACTTCGGGCGCCGGATCGCCGACGGCGCCCCCGTGGACGTACAGAACGATCCGGCGGTCGTACGCGCCTATCTGGGCGAGCGCGCCGACCCAGAGGAGAACGCCTCATGAGCACCTTCGCCGAACTCCTGCTCAACGGACTGTCGTTGGGCTCCGTCTACGCCCTCATCGCCCTTGGCTTCGTCGTCATCTTCCGGGCCACCGAGGTGGTCAACTTCGCGCACGCCTCGCTGCTGCTCGCGGGCGGCTATGTCACCGCGACCCTGCACGACGACATCGGCTTCTGGCCCGCACTGCTCGCCGGCGTCGCGGGCGCCGCACTGGTGGGGGCGGCCGTGGAGTTCCTGGTGATGCGCCGCTACCGGGGCACCGACCAGAGCGTCCTCGCCATCGTCACCATCGGCGTCGACATCCTGCTCACCACCGAACTGACCCGCCGTATCGGCACGGACGTCCTGGTGATGGGCGACCCCTGGGGCAACGCCGTCCTCACCGTCGGGCCGGTCTCCGTCGCCCACACGCGGATCGCGGCGTTCGTCACGGCGTCCCTGCTCATCACCGCGTTCCTGCTCGCCTTCCGCTACACGTCCTGGGGCGTGGCGATGCGCGCCGCCGCCGAGAGTCCGGAGACGGCCGCCCTGATGGGGGTGCGGCTCGGCCGGGTGTCGCTGGGGGCCTGGGCGGTGGCGGGCGGCCTCGCGGCCGTCGCCGCGCTGTTCCTGACCGTCTTCCCGACCCCCGGTCTCGAACGCGCCACCTCGCTGGCCGCGCTCAAGGCGTTCCCCGCGGCCATCCTCGGAGGCCTCGACTCGACGACCGGCGCGCTGGTCGGCGGACTCCTCGTCGGCGTCACCGAATCCCTGGCCACCGGCTACCAGAGCGACCTCACCTTCCTCGGACGCGGCCTCGGCGATCTCGCGCCCTACGTGGTGATGGTCGCGATCCTGCTCATCCGGCCCGCCGGGCTGTTCGGCACGAAGGAGCTCGCCCGTGTCTGAGGTCCTCACCCGTGACGAGGCGGGCAGCGCACCCCGGCCCGCCCGCCACCGGACGATCCGGCTGCCCGGCGCGAGGACCGCGATCGGGGCCGCCGGCGCCGTCCTGCTGCTCGCGCTGCCCTTCTACGTCGACCGCTTCTGGCTCCAGGCCGGTCTGTTCGCGATGGCCGCCGGGATCGGCGCGGTCGGTCTCAACCTCCTCACCGGCGCGACCGGCCAGCTCTCCATGGGACACGCCTTCTTCCTCGCGGTCGGCGCCTACGGCTACTGCGTGTTCGCCGCCGACGGGGGCGACGGGCTGACCGGTCTGGGCCTGCCGACCTGGCTCGCGGCCGTACTCGCCGTGGCCGTGTCCGGGATCGCCGGAGGACTGTTCAGCCCGATCGCGGGACGCCTGCGGGGCGCCTACCTCGGCATCGCCACGCTGGCCCTGATCTTCATCGGGCAGCACGTCCTGTTCAACGCCCGGGATCTGACGGGCGGCTTCAACGGCCGCGACGTGCCGCCGCTCAGCCTCTTCGGCCTCACCTTCGACGACCGCGAGCTCGTCGTCGCGGACGTGCCGTTCGGGTCGGCCGAGAAGCTCTGGTACGTGGGTCTGGTCCTGCTCCTCGGCTGCGGGCTGTTCGCCCGCGGGGTGCTGCGAGGCCGCCCCGGCCGGGCGATGAACGCGATCCGCGACCACCGGATCGCGGCCGGGGTGATCGGCGTGCCCGTCGCGCGCTACCGCGCCGCCGTCTTCGTCCTGTCCTCGATGTACGCGGGCCTCGCCGGGGTGCTGCTCGCCCTGGTCTTCCAGCGGACGGTGCCCGACTACTTCGGGATCACGCTCTCGCTCGACTACCTCGCCATGATCGTCATCGGCGGGCTCGGCTCGGTCGCCGGGGCGGTCGTGGGGGCCGCGTTCGTCTCGCTGCTGCCGCAGCTGCTGACCCGCTACAGCGACACCCTGCCCCTGGTCTCCGACCCGGGCATGGGCGGGATCGCGCCCGGCGAGGCGGCCCGGTACCTGTACGGCGCCGCCGTCGTGGCGGTGGTGCTCTTTCTTCCGGGCGGCCTGGTCAGGGTGGCCGTCCGGCACCGCGTCAAGCCCCGTCCCGGGGCCACTCCAGGGGAGGAACGATGAGAACGACACACACCGCGCGGCTGGCCGCCGGGGCGCTGGCCGCCCTGCTCGTGCTGGCCGGATGCAGCTCGAAGGCCAAGGACGGCGGCGGTGACAAGCAGGCGGCCGACGGGGTGAGGACCGGCGAGGGGATCTCCGGGAAGACGATCAGTCTCGGAGCGCTCACCGACATGAGCGGTGTCTACGCGACGCTCGGCAAGAGCGTCACCCAGGCACAGCAGCTCTACGTGAAGCAGACCAACGCCGCCGGCGGCGTCTGCGGCTACAAGCTGGCGCTGACGGTCCGCGACCACGGGTACGACCCGCAGAAGGCCGTCTCGGGCTACACCGAGCTGGCCCCGAAGGTGCTGGGCTTCACCCAGTTCATCGGCTCACCGTTCGTCGCGGCCGTCAAGCAGCGCATCGACGGCCAGGACAAGGGTCTGGTCCTCCCGCAGGCCTGGTCGGCCACCCTGCTGGGCAGCCCGTACATCCGGCCCATCGGCTCCACGTACGACCTTGAGACGATCAACGCGATCGACTTCCTGATGAAGGAGAAGGGCCTCAAGAAGGGCGACAGCATCGGCCATGTGTACTTCGAGGGGGACTACGGCGAGAACGCCCTGACCGGCTCCCGGTACATGGCGAAGCAGTCGGGGCTCAAGGTCGTCGAGCAGAAGATCAAGCCGACCGACAACGACATGACCGGCCAGGTCGTCGCGCTGAAGAAGGCCGGGGTGAAGGCCGTCGTGATCAGCGCGGGCCCGCGGCAGGCGGCCTCGCTGGTCGGGGTCGCGGCGGCCCTCAAGTTCGATGTGCCGGTGATCGGCAACAACTCGGCGTTCGCCCCGCAGCTCCTCGCGACCGCGGCGGCCCCGGCCCTGGAGGCCAACTTCTACGTCGCCAACCCCTCGCTGCCGATCGGGGCGGACACCCCGAAGGCGAAGAAGCTCGTCGCGGACTACCGGGCCGCCTATCCGAAGGACTCCCTGGACAACGGTGTGGTGGCCGGCTGGACGGCCGCGTCGGCGTTCGGTGAGGCGCTGAAGAAGGCCTGCGCGGCCAAGGACCTCACCCGCGAGGGTGTCGACAAGGCCCTGCTGACCATCGACGCGTTCGACCCGGGGTTCGGCATCCCCCAGGACTTCACCGACCCCAAGGCGGCGTCCTCCAAGGAGAGCGTCATCCTGCAGCCCGACAAGAACGCCGTGGGCGGGATGAAGGTCGTCCGCGGGGCCGAGGCCTCGTCCGTCGCCCAGGGGTACACGCCCGCCCTCTGACGCCCCCGTTCCCGCGCGGGACGCGAAGGGCGTGCCCGGCGGTGCGAAGGACGTGCTCGGCGGAGCCGATGGCCCCGCCCACGCGCGAAGGGCCCCGAACCGTGTGGTTCGGGGCCCTTCGGCGTCGTACGGGGTGCTACGGGAGCTGCGTGGCTCGTGCCTCGCGGCGGTTGCCCCGGAAGTTGTTCACCCGGCGGGCCGTGGCGAACAGCGGGATCACCGCGCCCATGACGAGCTGCAGCGCGCAGCCGGTCTGGAGGAGCAGCTGGCCACCCGGCGCGTCGAACGCCCATGCGGCCAGGAGAGCCATCGAGAGCACGATCCAGGAGAGCATCGCGACCGCGAGGCGACCGCGCGGCTTGGGGTACTCGACCCGGCTCACCATCAGCCAGGCGGTGCCCATGATCGCCATCAGCGTGGCGACGAAGGGCAGCTCCAGCAGGATGATGGAGACGACCGTGAGCGCGCCGAAGGGGCTCGGCATGCCCTGGAACGTGCCGTCCTTCACCGTGACGCAGGAGAATCTCGCGAGCCTCAGCACCACGGCCAGGAGCACCACGATCGCGCCGACCGCCGCCACCTTCTGGTACGCGTCGTCCGCGACCATGCCGTACACCAGCACGAAGTACGCCGGCGCCAGACCGAAGCTGATCAGGTCGGACAGGTTGTCCAGCTCGGCGCCCATGGGGGAGGAGCGCAGCTTGCGGGCGACCAGGCCGTCGAACAGGTCGAAGACCGCGGCACACAGCATGAGGATCACGGCCGTGGCGGCGGAGTGACGGGCCATGCCCGACTCGTCGCTGCCCGTGAGGTGCGGGATCAGGATGCCGGTGGTGGTGAAGTACACCGCCATGAAGCCACAGGTGGCGTTGCCGAGGGTGAGCGTGTCCGCTATCGAGAGGCGGAGCGAGAGGGGCATCTCCTCCTCGTCGTCCATCTCATCGGCCTCCGGCACCCAGCCGGCCTGTGTCTCGGGATCAATCACGGTCAATTCGAGTCACCCCAGCCACGGTCTTCTGACCGACCTCCACGTCGACCTCGACACCCTCGGGGAGGTAGATGTCCACGCGCGAGCCGAAGCGGATGAGACCGATCCGGTCCCCCTGCTCGACCTTGGTGCCCTGAGGGATGTACGGCACGATGCGGCGGGCGACCGCGCCGGCGATCTGGATCATCTCGATGTCACCGAGCTCGGTGTCGAAGTGCCAGACGACGCGTTCGTTGTTCTCGCTCTCCTTGTTGAACGCCGGAACGAACCCACCGGGGATGTGCTCGACCGACGTCACGGTGCCGGAGAGCGGCGCGCGGTTGACGTGGACGTTGAGCGGGCTCATGAAGATCGCGACGCGGGTGCGCCCGTCCTTCCACGGCATGATGCTCTGCACCACACCGTCGGCGGGCGAGATGACACGGCCCTGCGTGATCTCGCGCTCGGGGTCGCGGAAGAACCACAGCATCCCGGCCGCGAGCGCGGTGACGGGTACGGCCACGGCCTTGGCCGCGCCGGAGCGGCGCGAACGGGCCAGGCTGAGTGCTGCGGTGGCAACGGTCGGGAGAAGCCACGGCGATGCTCCGCGCGCGAGGCGGACCCGGCCGCGAGGTGCAGAGGTTTGGCTGTGGGGCATGGATGACCTTCGTAGCGGATGATGCCGCGCTCGAACGGGGGACGGCGGCTTTCACGCGATCGTACCGGTCGCAGACCGCAACTGGGCAAGCCAAGTTGCGGAGTCGACGGCCGAAGAGAGCTGACGGGGTGTGACCTTCTTCGCGAAGAAAACACCCCGAACCCGGACATCTAGCCCTGGAGTCGATACTCTTCGAGCAGTCGGCGCCCGATGATCATTTTCTGGATCTCGGCGGTACCTTCGCCGATCAGCAGCATCGGCGCCTCACGGTAGAGGCGCTCGATCTCGTACTCCTTGGAGAAGCCGTAGCCGCCGTGGATCCGGAAAGCATCTTCCACGACCTCTTTGCAGTACTCGGAGGCGAGGTACTTCGCCATCCCTGCTTCGAGGTCGTTTCGTTCCCCGGAGTCCTTTTTGCGAGCCGCGTTCACCATCATTGCATGGGCGGCCTCGACCTTGGTAGCCATCTCGGCCAGCTTGAACTGGATCGCCTGGTGCTGGGCGATGGCCTTGCCGAAAGTGTGACGTTGCTGGGCATAGGAGACGCCGAGCTCAAATGCGCGCTGTGCGACGCCGCAGCCACGAGCCGCGACATTGACCCGGCCGACCTCGACTCCGTCCATCATTTGGTAAAACCCTCGGCCGGTGGTGCCTCCGAGGACCCGATCGGCCGGAATGCGCAGTCCGTCCATGATGAGTTCGGTGGTGTCGACCCCCTTGTAACCCATCTTGTCGATCTTCCCGGGGATCGTGAGGCCGGGGCGGACCTCTCCGAAGCCGGGCTCCTTCTCCACCAGGAAGGTCGTCATCGACTTGTGGGGCGCGGTGCCCTCGGGGTGTCCTTCGTCACTCCGGACGAGAACGGCCACCAGATTCGATGATCCACCGTTCGTCAGCCACATCTTCTGGCCGGTCAGGACGTACTCGTCGCCGTCCTTCACCGCCTTCGACGTGATCGCCGACACATCCGAACCGAGCGCCGGCTCCGACATCGAGAAGGCGCCACGCGTCTCACCGAGCGCCATGCGCGGCAGGAAGTGGTCCTTCTGCTCCTGCGTGCCGTGCTGCTTGAGCATGTACGCCACGATGAAGTGGGTGTTGATGATGCCGGAGACCGACATCCAGCCGCGGGCGATCTCCTCGACGCACAGCGCGTACGTCAGGAGGGACTCGCCCAGGCCGCCGTACTCCTCGGGGATCATCAGCCCGAAGAGGCCCAGCTCCTTGAGGCCGTCGACGATTTGTTGCGGGTACTCGTCGCGGTGCTCCAGCTCGGTCGCGACCGGGATGATCTCCTTGTCCACGAAGTCGCGGACGGTGGAGAGGATCTCCCGCTGGACGTCGGTCAGACCGGCGGTCTGGGCGAGTCGCGCCATGACTACTTCTCCGTCTTCTTCTCCGCCGGGGCGGTGAGTTCGGGCCGGCCGGGCTGCTCGCCGCCGCGCTCCTTGATGTACGTCTCGGTGGGGACCATCACCTTGCGGCGGAACACGCACACCAGCGTGCCGTCCTGTTTGTAGCCCTTGGTCTCGACGTACACGATCCCGCGGTCCGACTTGGACCGGGAGGGCGTCTTGTCGAGGACGGTGGTCTCGCCGTAGATCGTGTCGCCGTGGAAGGTCGGCGCCACGTGCTTCAGCGACTCGACCTCCAGGTTGGCGATCGCCTTGCCCGAGACGTCCGGCACGGACATCCCGAGGAGCAGCGAGTAGATGTAGTTCCCGACGACGACGTTCTTGCCGAAATCGGTCGTCTTCTCCGCATAGTTGCTGTCCATGTGGAGCGGGTGGTGGTTCATGGTCAGCAGACAGAAGAGGTGGTCGTCGTACTCCGTGACCGTCTTCCCGGGCCAGTGCTTGTAGACCGCCCCGACCTCGAACTCTTCGTAGGTGCGTCCGAACTGCATGGTGCTCAGGCCTCCGGGGCTTCGAACGAGGTCGTGCGCTGCATGCCGGCGGCCCGGCCCTTGCCCGAGATGACGAGCGCCATCTTGCGGCTGGCCTCGTCGATCATCTCGTCGCCGAGCATCGCGGAGCCCTTCTTGCCGCCCGCCTCGGACGTGTAGTAGTCGTACGCGTCCAGGATCAGCTCGGCGTGGTCGAAGTCCTCCTGCGACGGGGAGAAGATCTCGTTCGAGGCCTCCACCTGACCCGGGTGCAGCACCCACTTGCCGTCGAAGCCGAGCGCGGCGGCGCGCTGGGCGACCGCGCGGTAGCCGTCGATGTTGCGGATCTGAAGGTAGGGGCCGTCGATCGCCTGGAGGTTGTTGGCGCGCGCCGCCATCAGGATCTTCATCAGGATGTAGTGGTAGGCGTCCGCCGGGTAGCCGGGCGGCTGCTCGCCCACGACCAGCGACTTCATGTTGATCGACGCCATGAAGTCGGCCGGGCCGAAGATGATCGTCTCCACGCGCTGCGAGGCGGTGGCGATCTCGTTGACGTTGTTCAGACCCTGGGCGTTCTCGATCTGCGCCTCGATGCCGATCTTGCCGACCTCGAAGCCCATCGTCTTCTCGATCTGCGTCAGCAGCAGGTCGAGCGCCACGACCTGCTGGGCGGTCTGGACCTTCGGCAGCATGATGCAGTCGAGGTTCTGCCCCGCGCCCTCGACGACCGTGACGACATCGCGGTACGTCCACTCGGTGGTCCAGTCGTTGACGCGCACGACCCGCGTCTTGCCGGTCCAGTCACCTTCGTTGAGGAACTTGACGATGGTGTGCCGGGCGTCGGGCTTGGCCAGCGGCGCGCACGCGTCCTCCAGGTCGAGGAAGACCTGGTCCGCGGGGAGCCCCTGGGCCTTCTCCAGGAAGCGGGGGTTGCTGCCCGGCACCGCCAGGCAGGAACGTCGCGGACGCAGACGGTTGACGGGCGTGGTCATGCGGGGACCTCCAGGGGGTCGAGCTTGTTCGCTTTGCGGATCTCGTCGACGATACGGCCGATGATTCCGGTGATGTCGAAGTCCTTCGGTGTGAAGACCGCGGCCACTCCGGCGGCCCTCAGCTGTTCGGCGTCGGCGTTCGGGATGATCCCGCCCGCGATCACCGGAATGTCGCCCGCGCCGGCCGTGCGCATCTTCTCCAGGACGTCCGGCACGAGCTGGGCGTGCGAGCCGGACAGGATCGACAGGCCGACGGCGTGCACGTCCTCGGCCACGGCCGCGTCCACGATCTGCTCCGGGGTGAGCCGGATGCCCTGGTAGACCACCTCGAACCCGGCGTCGCGGGCCCGCACGGCGATCTGCTCGGCGCCGTTGGAGTGCCCGTCCAGGCCCGGCTTGCCCACCAGGAACCGGAGGTTGCCGACGTTCAGGTCCTTGGCGGTCAGCTCCACCTTGCGGCGCACCAGGGCGAGCCCGGTGCCCTCCTCGGCGGTGACCGCGACGGGCGCGGACGAGACCCCGGTCGGGGCGCGGAACTCGCCGAACACCTCGCGCAGGGCCCCGGCCCACTCGCCGGTGGTGACACCGGCGCGGGCGCACTCCAGGGTGGCCTCCATGAGGTTGGCCGTTCCCTTCGCGGCCTCCTTCAGCCGCTCCAGCGCCTTGCACGGGCGCGGGTGGTTGAAGGGCGGCTGGTAGCGCGTGTCGCGCCAGGTTCCCAGCGCGGAGATCACCCGGGCCTCGACCGCGGGGTCGACCGTCATGATCGCCGCGTCCAGGTCGGCCGTGAGCGGGTTCGGCTCGGTCGACTGGAAGATGTTGACGCCGACGATCTTGTCGGTGCCGCCCTCGATCCGGGCCCGGCGCTCGGCGTGCGAGGAGACGAGCTGCGACTTCAGATAGCCGGACTCGACGGCGGCCATCGCGCCGCCCATCTCCTCGATCCGCGCGATCTCGGCCAGCGACTCCTCGACGAGGGCCGCCACCTTGGCCTCGATGACGTGCGAGCCCTCGAAGATGTCCTCGTACTCCAGCAGGTCGCTCTCGTGCGCCAGCACCTGCTGGATGCGCAGCGACCACTGCTGGTCCCAGGGGCGCGGAAGGCCCAACGCCTCGTTCCAGGCGGGCAGTTGGACAGCGCGGGCGCGGGCGTCCTTGGAGAGGGTGACGGCCAGCATCTCCAGCACGATCCGCTGGACGTTGTTCTCCGGCTGCGCCTCGGTCAGACCGAGGGAGTTGACCTGGACGCCGTACCGGAAGCGCCGCTGCTTGGGGTCCTCGATGCCGTACCGCTCGCGCGTGATCTTGTCCCAGATCCGCCCGAACGCCCGCATCTTGCACATCTCCTCGATGAAGCGGACGCCCGCGTTCACGAAGAAGGAGATGCGGGCCACGACCTCGCCCTTGCGGTCCTCGGCGATCTGCCCGGACGCGAACACCGCGTCCAGGACGGCGATCGCGGTGGACATCGCGTACGCGACCTCCTGGACCGGTGTGGCGCCCGCCTCCTGCAGGTGGTAGCTGCAGATGTTGATCGGGTTCCACTTGGGGATGTGGTTGACCGTGTACGTGATCATGTCCGTCGTGAGACGGAGGGAGGGCACCGGCGGGAAGACGTGCGTCCCCCGCGAGAGGTACTCCTTCACGATGTCGTTCTGGGTCGTCCCCTGGAGCTGGGTGATGTCGGCGCCCTGCTCCTCGGCGACGACCTGATAGAGCGCCAGCAGCCACATGGCGGTGGCGTTGATGGTCATCGAGGTGTTCATCTGCTCCAGGGGGATGTCCTGGAACAGCCGGCGCATGTCACCGAGGTGCGAGACCGGCACGCCGACCCGGCCGACCTCGCCGCGGGCGAGGATGTGGTCGGGGTCGTAGCCCGTCTGCGTCGGCAGGTCGAAGGCCACGGAGAGCCCCGTCTGCCCCTTGGCGAGGTTGCGCCGGTACAACTCGTTGGACGCCTCGGCGGTGGAGTGGCCGGCGTAGGTGCGCATGAGCCACGGCCGGTCCTTCACCTTCTCCGCCTGCGCGGTCTGACGCTCTGTCATGGCTGGACCTCAGACGTTCCGGAAGCGGTTGATGGCGTCGATGTGCTGGGCGCGCTTCTCCTCGTCGCGCACGCCCAGGCCCTCCTCGGGCGCCAGCGCGAGGACGCCGACCTTGCCCTGGTGGAGGTTGCGGTGCACGTCGTAGGCGGCCTGCCCGGTCTCCTCCAGGGAGTACACCTTGGAGAGCGTCGGGTGGATCTTGCCCTTGGCGACGAGGCGGTTGGCCTCCCAGGCCTCGCGGTAGTTCGCGAAGTGCGAGCCGATGATCCGCTTCAGCGACATCCACAGGTAGCGGTTGTCGTACTCGTGGTTGTAGCCCGAGGTCGAGGCACAGGTGACGATGGTGCCGCCCTTGCGGGTGACGTACACCGAGGCGCCGAAGGTCTCGCGGCCCGGGTGCTCGAAGACGATGTCCACGTCCTCGCCGCCGGTGAGCTCGCGGATGCGCTTGCCGAAGCGCTTCCACTCCTTGGGGTCCTGGTTGTGCTCGTCCTTCCAGAACTTGTAGTCCTCGGCGTTGCGGTCGATGATCGCCTCGGCGCCCATCTTCCGGCAGATGTCCGCCTTCTGCTCGCTGGAGACGACACAGATGGGGTTGGCGCCGCCGGCGAGCGCGAACTGCGTTGCGTAGGAGCCGAGTCCGCCGCTCGCGCCCCAGATGAGCACGTTGTCGCCCTGCTTCATGCCGGCGCCGTTGCGGGAGACGAGCTGCCGGTACGCGGTGGAGTTCACCAGCCCGGGAGCCGCGGCCTCCTCCCAGCTCAGGTGGTCCGGCTTCGGCATGAGCTGGTTGGACTTGACGAGCGCGATCTCGGCGAGGCCGCCGAAGTTGGTCTCGAAGCCCCAGATGCGCTGCTCGGGGTCGAGCATCGTGTCGTTGTGGCCGTCGGAGGACTCCAGCTCGACGGACAGGCAGTGCGCGACGACCTCGTCGCCGGGCTTCCAGGAGTTGACTCCCGGGCCGGTGCGCAGGACGACGCCCGCGAGGTCCGAGCCGATGATGTGGTACGGCAGGTCGTGGCGCTTGCTGAGGTCGCTGAGCCGCCCGTAGCGCTCCAGGAAGCCGAAGGTCGACACCGGCTCGAAGATCGACGTCCAGACCGAGTTGTAGTTCACGGAGGACGCCATCACGGCGACCAGGGCCTCGCCCGGTCCGAGTTCCGGCACCGGAACGTCGTCCAGGTGGATCGACTTGCGGGGGTCCTTGTCGCGGCTGCTGAGCCCGGCGAACATCTCCGTCTCGTCCTTGTGCACGGTGATCGCGCGGTAGGACTCGGGGAGCGGAAGTGCGGCGAAGTCGGCGGACGTGGCGGTCCGCGACTGAATCGCGTCCAGGATTTCCTTCACGGTGTTGCCTCCGGCGATGCGCGTTCTGAGGGGGAACGCTGAGGGTTACGTCGGTGCTACTGCTGAGGGGTGTGCCGTCGGTTCGGCGGAGGTGGTGCTGTGGCAGCGCTGTGGTTGGCGCAGGAGGTTGCCTGTGACGCAGGCGTCCGGGCGCGCAGGCCATGGGGCTTGCGGGGACAGCCGGCGTACGTATGGTCTCTGCACGCCGGCCGCCCGGACTCCTTCAACGTATGGCACGCCGTGTCACGTGGCAAGGCACGGAGTGCCATAAGTTGCGCTCAGATGAAATCTTTACGTAACACGTGAGCGATGATCGATCAGATCGGGCCGCAAAACGCTCAAACCGGGGCACAAAAAACGCCGGACGCGCTCGAAGTGAGCGTGTCCGGCGCGTGGTCGGAGAAGCGGGCCGTCCATGGACGGCGGGGCGCTACGACCGTTCCTTGAGCGCCTGCTCGATCGTGCGCATCACCTGGTCCAGCGGAGCGTCGACCCGGGCCACGGTCACCAGGACGTCCCCCTCGGTGAAGGCCGACGCCGGCGCCGATCGCGGCGCGGTCTCCCGTCCCGCGCCGATTCCCGTACCGAAGGTCTTGCGGACGATGGCGAAGGCGTGGTCGAGCTGCCTCTCCACATCGCCCTGGCCGCCCGCCCGCAGCCAGCGACGCAGGACGTGGTTGTGGGCGGTGACCACGGCCGACGCGGCGACCTCGGCGAGCAGCGGATCGTCGTTGGCGTCGTCGTCGTGCGCGTGCTCGTCGAAGTGGCCCAGCAGATAGCGGGTGAAGAGCCGCTCGTAGCGGGCCACCGAGGCGATCTCGGCCTCGCGCAGCGTCGGTACCTCGCGGGTCAGCTTGTAACGCGAGACGGAGATCTCCGGCTGGGCCGCGTACATCTTCATGACTTCCTTGATGCCGCGGCACACGGTGTCGAGCGGATGCTCGTGCGCGGGCGCCGCGTTGAGCACCGCCTCGGCCCGGATCAGGGTGTCGTCGTGATCGGGGAAGATCGCCTCTTCCTTGGAGCGGAAGTGGCGGAAGAACGTACGGCGGGCCACCCCGGCCTGGGCCGCGATCTCGTCCACGGTGGTCGCCTCGTACCCCTTGGCCGCGAACAGCTCCATGGCCGCGGCCGCCAGCTCCCGGCGCATCTTGAGCCGTTGCGCCGCCGCGCGGCTGCCCGCGGCACTCTCCGGCGCGTCGGGCGTGGCTGGTGTACGTGAGGACCTGGCGGGCTGGGACATGCCCCGAACGTACTGCATGTGCGCAGGAGAGCGCGCATGTCCGGGGATCCCCCCGCCCAGGACGGGCGGGGGGTGTCCGGCGGGGCCCAGCAGTCCGCCCCAGTCCGCGTCCTCCGCGAGCCGGTCGCCCGGACGCTCAGCGGCGGGCATATTCGCGGAAGCCGCGGCCCGTCTTGCGGCCGAGGCAGCCCGCGGCCACCAGGTGCTCCAGGAGCGGTGCGGGGGCGAGACCCGGGTCGCGGAACTCGCGGTGCAGGACCTTCTCGATGGCCAGCGAGACATCGAGCCCGACCACGTCGAGCAGCTCGAAGGGCCCCATCGGGTAGCCGCCGCCCAGCTTCATCGCCGCGTCGATGTCGTCGAGCGAGGCGTAGTGCTCCTGCACCATCTTGATCGCGTTGTTCAGGTACGGGAACAGCAGCGCGTTCACGATGAAGCCGGCCCGGTCACCGCAGTCCACCGGGTGCTTGCGGATCTTCGCGCAGACCTCGCGCACGGTGGCGTGCACGTCGTCCGCGGTCAGCACGGTCCGCACGACCTCGACGAGCTTCATCGCCGGGGCCGGGTTGAAGAAGTGCATGCCGATCACGTCCTGCGGGCGCGAGGTGGCGCGGGCGCAGGCGACGACGGGGAGCGAGGAGGTGGTGGTGGCGAGGATCGCGCCGGGCTTGCAGACCTTGTCGAAGACGCCGAAGAGCTGCTGCTTGATCTCCAGGTCCTCGGCGACCGCCTCCAGCGCCAGATCGACCTCGGCGAAGTCGTCGTAGCTGCCGGTCGGAGTGATCAGCTCCAGGGTCCGCGCCGCCGCCTCGGCCGTCATCCGGCCCTTGTCGACAGAGCGGTTGAGCGACTTGCCGATACGGGCCTTCGCGGTCTGCGCCTTCTCCTCCGTACGGGCCGCGAGGACGACCTCGTACCCGGCCTTCGCGAAGACCTCCGCGATACCGGAGGCCATCGTGCCGGAGCCGGCGACACCCACCGAGCGGACCGTACGGCCCTGCGCCAGGGCGGCGCCCTCCAGCGGCGTCAGCGCGTCCCGCACGACGGCGTCGCTGCCCGCGGACTCGTACGAGTAGAAGCCGCGGCCGGACTTGCGCCCGGTCAGGCCCGCCTCGCTGAGCTGCTTGAGGATGGGCGCGGGGGCGTGCAGGCGGTCGTGCGACTCGGAGTACATCGCCTCCAGGACGGTCCGGGCGGTGTCCACGCCGATCAGGTCGAGCAGCGCGAGCGGGCCCATGGGCAGCCCGCAGCCGAGCTTCATCGCCGCGTCGATGTCCTCGCGGGAGGCGTACTTCGCCTCGTACATCGCGGCCGCCTGGTTGAGGTAGCCGAAGAGCAGCCCGTCGGCGACGAAACCTGGGCGGTCGCCGACCGCGACGGGCTCCTTGCCGAGTTCGAACGCCAGGTCGGTGACCGCGGTGACGGCCGCCGGCGCGGTCAGCACCGAGGACACGACCTCGACGAGCTTCATCGCGGGCGCCGGGTTGAAGAAGTGCAGACCGAGCACGCGCTCGGGGTGGGCCGAGTCGGCGGCCAGGCGCGTCACGGACAGCGCGTTGGTGCCCGTCGCGAGGATCGCCTCGGGGCGCACGATGGCGTCGAGGGCCCGGAAGACCTGCTGCTTGATTTCGTACGACTCCGGGGTCACCTCGATGACGAGGTCGGCGTCGGCGGCGGCCGCGAGGTCGGTGAAGGTGCGGAACCGGGCGAGGGCGTCCGTGCGCTCGGGCTCGGTGAGGTGCTCGCGGCGCACGGCGCGGGCGGTGGAGGCTTCGAGGGTGGCCACCGCCTGGGTGGTCGCGGCTTCGCTGATGTCGATGCCGATGACGTCGCGGCCGGCGCGGGCCAGGACTTCGGCGATGCCGGTGCCCATGGTGCCGAGGCCGATGACGGCGACGGTCTTCAGCGGGGACAGAGGGGTGTCGGACAGGGGAGTGGCCATCGCGGGACTCCAGAAATTGGTGACGACTGAGGAGCGCACGCGGGTGCGCCGACAGGCGCACACCGTGCGGAGGTTGCGGGTGTTTCCGGGCTGACGAGCGCACACGCCCGGTGCCGTCCCCGAGCGCCGGTGAACGGGCGCCCATGGGCGGTGAAAGCCGACCGGCCCTGTCCCGGAGCCGTGCCGTACTGAGAGGTACCTGAAGTACCGAACCGACTGCTCTCTCGGTGGCTGCGTCACCAGGCCACCGTGAGGTTCGACGCGAGTGGGTAACTCGCTCGTCTGAGCTTAACCCGCCGGTAACGAGCGCGCCAGTCCCCGACTTTGTGATGTACGTCCCCGCACCACACGGGCTTGCCTAAGCTCGGCCCATGGACGAAGCGTTGCGATCACTCACGGAGCGTTTACGGACCGAGGCCGGGGCCGGGACCTCGGCGGCGTACGAACGACTCGCTGCCACCGAGGACCCCGACGTGCTGGCCGCCGCGCTGACCGAGCCCGGACAGCCGCTCTGGGCCCGGGAGTTGGCCGCGTTCCGGCTCGGCACGGCCGGGGACCGGCGGGCCTTCGAGGCACTCGTCCTGCTGCTCAACCACCGCGATCCGCGGCGCTGCGCGTCCGCCGCGCACGCCCTGGCCCGGCTCGGCGACCCGCGCACGGCCCGCGCCGCCGCCGCGCTCGCCACCAACGAACTGCGGGTCGCGTACGCGCTCCAGCCCGTACGGCTCCTGGTCGAACTGCGCGCGCCCGAAGCCGTACCCGCGCTCATCACCACCCTGGAACGCCGGCTGAGCCCGCACGACCCGTACCGTAAGGTCGCCCTCGCCTGCGCGGACGGCCTGGGTGTCCTGGGCGACGCCCGCGCGAGACCGGTCCTGAACGAGGCACTGGCCCATCCGGCACTAGCGGAGACGGCCGTGCGCGCGCTGGCCCGGCTGCCCGAGGAGCAGGTCCAGCCGCCCGGTCGGCGCTCCAGCGGCAGTTCCTAGCCCGCGCGGCCTCGGACGCACTCCTCGCGGACGGCCGTCGCGGTACGGAAGCAGGCCTGGACGACGGTTCCGGGGCGGGTGACCAGCATGGGGGTGTAGACGAAGGAGTCGGCGTCGGTGCCGTTCCTGATCCGGGCGCCGCGGGCCCGGCCGCCGCGGCCGGCCGGGCTCACCTCGATCCGGTCCCCGATCCGCGTGCCCCAGGTCCGTGCCCAACTGGTCCCGCACTCCTTGCTGTAACGAAGTTCCACCCAGGCGCCGCCCGCCACGCGGTGCCGGGCCAGGGTCTCCGGCCGGCGGGCGCAGAACATGGCCATCGGGCTCTTTCCCTCGCAGGCGGACTCCCGGCAGTGCGGTCCGGTCGTGGCGGGGGACGGGGATGCGGACGACGCCGGGCGGTCGCGGCCGTGCGGCAGCAGCAGGAGCACCACCACGACACCACCGACGGCCACGGCGCACACGCACGCCAGAACCGCCACCAGAACCGTGGTCCGGTGACCGGACCGCGCGGTCCGGGGCGGTTCGGGAGCCTCGGGCGGTTCGGGGGCCGGGCGCGGGTCCGGAGGCGGCGGCGTCGAGGGCGTGTCCCGCCGCGGCGCCTCCTTCCCTCGCCCGCTCCACGCGGACTCCGCGATCTCCCACAGGGCCAGACACCGCCCGTCCGGTTCGCCGCTGAGACGGCACAGCTCCCGCACCGCAGCGCGCGGCGGCAGCGTCCTGCCGTTGAAGTACCGCTCCCACGACGACTTGCTGTACGCGGTCCTGGCCGCGAGGCCCGCCAGGCTCAGACCGGTGCGTTCGCGCAACTCCCGCAGCGACGCGAGGAGTCGGGCATGTTCCGGTGACGGTGTCATCTCCGCAGGGCCTTCCAGGTGTGCGGCCCGACCACGCCGTCCGCGACGAGCCCCGCCCGCTTCTGGAAGTCCAGGACCGCGCCCCGCGTCAGCGGACCGAACATCCCGTCGATGCCCCCCGGCGAGATGCCCGCCCTGCGCAGCAGGCACTGCGCCTCGGCCACCTCGGGCCCGGCGCTGCCGTACGCCACGGTGGCGTCCATGGTGCGGCTGTTGCCCGCGTACCAGCGCCCGCCACTGCGCCGCGCCAGGCAGTCGTACGCGGGGGTGGACACCGTCGGCGCCGTCGTGACGGGTACGACGACCGGAGCCGCCGCCGGGCTGTCGCCGCCACCGAGCCGCAGGGTCACGAGCACCGCCGAGGAGACCGCGAGGAGCAGGGCCGCCGAGCCCGCGACGACCGCGATCCGCAGTGCCCGTCCGGGCAGCGGCGGGGCCTCGGCGCCCGACAGCAGGATCTCCAGCTCGGGCGGTGCGGCCTCCTGTCCGGGCCCGCCGTCAGGCACCTCTGCCCGCTCGCTCGCACGGCCCTCCAGCCAGGCCTCGGCGGCGACCTCCCGCAGGGCGAGCAGCCGGGTCGGATCGTCACCGGTGATCCGGGCCATCGCCTCCACCGCGTCCGGGGGTGCCAGCGAGCGGCCGCCCAGGTACCGCTCCCACGACTTCGCGCTGTACCCCGTCTTCGTCGCCAGTTGCCGCACGCTCAGCTCGCCGCGGTCCTTCAGCAGCCGTAATCGCACCACCAACTGCCTGACCCGAGGATCCAGTTCAGCGGGCAGCTCTTTCCAACGCGACATGTTCCCCCCACTCGCGTCCACGGGCACCTGCTTGGTCGGTCCTCCCGGTGCCCCGCGGCATTGTGCACCAGCATTCACGGCCCGGGGCCCGGACCCGGTTCGCGCACCGGTGCGGAACCGGCCACGCCCCGTCCCGGGCGGCGCGCGGGACCGTCGCGGCGCGCGGTGTTCCCGCAGCTCAGCGGGTGAGACGTCGCATGACGACGTCACTTTCGCGGCAACTGTGGCGGCGCCCGCCACCCGCCCCGCAGTCTCGTACCGCCACCAGGGCGGCAGCCGCGGCGGCCGCCGCCCGACGACCCGAGAGGGAACGCATCATGCGATCGAACGTCTTGGCCAGGACCTTGGTCAGTGCCGTCGCCGTGGCCGGGCTCGCCGCCGGCGGACTGGCGACCGCGGGCACCAGCTTCGCGGCCTCCGCTCCCGCCGCGTTCGCCCGCTTCGCCAACGACAGCAGCGTGTTCTACCCCTGTTGAGCCCGGCCGTGGACGCCCCGGGTGCCTCGCGGCACCCGGGGCGTCTGTGCCTCCCGGCGAGACCTGGTGCCCGGCGCGGTGTACAGGCCCCGTGTCAGGCCGGGTCCGGTGTTCTCGGGCCGAGCCCCGCGCGGGTCAGCGGGCGCCCGTAGCGCACCTCGGGCACCGCGACCCCGCCCGCCTCGAAGGGCTCCTCGGAACCGTCGGGCGAGAAGCCGGCCCGTTCGTAGAAACGGCGGGCCGGGGTGTTCTCCTTGAGGACCCACAGCAGCATGCGCTCGTGCCCGGCTGCCGCACAGCGGCCGGCGGACTCGCGGAGCAGGGCCCACCCGACCCCCTGGCCGATCAGGTCGGGATGTACGTAGATGGCGTACAACTCGACCTCCCCGGCGCGGGCTTCGCGGTCGCGGTGCGGTCCGTGGCAGGCCCAGCCGACCACGGAGCCGGCGCGCTCGGCGACCAGGTTCACGACGCTGCCGTCGCCCTCTTCGAGGTTGCGGCGCCGACGGGCCGCGTCCTCGGCGACGCTGAGGCCGTCCAGATAGGCCTGCGGGATCAGGCCCTTGTACGCGCTCTGCCAGCCGCGCACCCGGATCTCGGCCACCCGCGGACAGTCGTCGAGGGTCATCTCCCGGACCCGCAGCCCGCTCACGCGCCGACCACCGCGAACGCCCCGGTCCTCATCGGGGCAGGAGAGCGGACGGCGGGGGCGACCCCGTCGGGGGTGGAGATGTATGTCGGCTCGCTCATGGGTCCATGGTGGACCATGGGTCCGACAACGCCCCCGACGGGCGTCGCCGCGGAGAGGGTCAGCCCCGGTGGCCGAGCAGTGTGTGCAGCGTCGAACCCCGCGAGGAGGTGGACGTCGCCTTCGTGCTCAGCGGCTTGGGGTCGGGCAGGGTCTGGCACACCGCGTCGGCCTCGCCACCGCCGTGCGGCACCTCGCCGTCGGTCAGATACGTCGCCAGGTACTTGTCCAGGCAGGCGTTGCCGCTCAGCGTGATGCCGTGGTTCCCGCCGCCCTGCTCGACCACCAGGCTGGAGCCGCGCAGTTGGTGATGGACGGTGACGCCCCCCTCGTAGGGAGTGGCGGCGTCGTTGGTCGCCTGGAAGAGCAGGGTCGGCGGCAGGTGGCGGTTGGAGATGTCCACCGGCCGGAGCGAGTCCGTGGGCCAGAACGCGCACGGCGCGTTGTACCAGGCGTTGTTCCAGGCCATGAACGGCGCCTTGTCGTACACCGCCCAGTTGTCCTCGCGCCACTGGCGCCAGTCGCGCGGCCAGGACGCGTCACGGCACTGGACCGAGGTGTAGACGCTGTAGCCGTTGTCGCCGGAGGCGTCCACGGCGCCGAAGTTGTCGTAGGCCTCGACGAGCGCGTCCGAGTTCTTGTCGTTCACATAGGACGAGAACGCCTCGGCGAGGTAGGGCCAGTAGCCGTTGTAGTAGCCGCCCGGGATGAAGGTGTCCTCCAGTTCGGAGGCGCCCACCTTCTTCTGCGCGGGGTTCTTGGCGAGTGCCGCGCGCATCGCGTACCACTTGGCCTCGACCTTGGCCGGGTCGGTGCCGAGCTTGTAGGCCGCGTCGTTCTTGGCCACCCAGGCCAGGAACGCCAGGTGGCGGTCGTTGAAGGCGTAGTCCTGACTGAGGTTGTCGTCGTACCACACACCGGTGGGATCGACGATGGAGTCCAGGACCAGCCGGCGGACCCGCTGCGGGTAGAGCTTGGCGTACACGGCCCCCAGGTAGGTGCCGTACGAGTAGCCGAAGTAGTTGATCTTCTTGGCGCCGAGCGCGGCACGGATCGCGTCCATGTCCCGGACCGCGCTCACCGTGTCCATGTACGGCAGCAGCTTCGCGTACTTCGTGCCGCACGCCTCGGCGAAGGCCTTGGCGCGGGCGAGGTTGGCCTTCTCGATGGCCCGGGTGCTCGGGACGCTGTCCGGACGGACCGGCTTGAAGTGCCCCGGCTTGCAGTCCAGGGCGGGCTTGCTCGCTCCGACGCCGCGCGGGTCGAAGCCGATGACGTCGTACTGCGCCGCCACGTCCTTGGGCAGCGCGGAGGCGACGAATCCGGCCAGCGTGAGCCCGCTGCCGCCGGGACCGCCCGGGTTCACCAGCAGCGGCCCCTGGTAGGTCTTCGCGGTGTGCGGGACACGGGACAGGGCGAGGGTGATCCGCTCGCCGTAGGGATTCGTGTGGTCCAGCGGCACCTTCAGGGACGCGCACTGGAGCGTCGGATAGTCGGTGGTACCGCACTTCTTCCAGGCGGGCTTCGCGGTCGGGGTGGAGGTGGTGCGCGGTGCGGCAGCGGAGCCGGCGCTCGCGTCGGCGGGGATCGAGGTGATCATCCCGGCCAGTACGGCGGCCGCCCCGCACAGAGCAGCTGCGCGTTTCTTCACAAGGCCTCCCAGGACGGAGGATTTCGAGCCGTGCACGCCACGGCCTTCGCCGTATCGTCCCGGACAGGGCCCTTCGAGGAACGCGTTCCGGCGAGACTCGACCCGATTGGCTGCGGGATGCGCCCGGATGCCGTCACCGGCACCCCCGAGGGGCCGTCAGGGATCCGCCGCCCTCGCGAAGATGCGCGACGCTCCCCGTGACGGCTCGTCAGGGCGGGCGGTCGGAGCTCAGAGCAGGGTGAGCTGGGTGGGACCGGGTGCCGTGGAGGCGGACGCCGCCGTGGACGCCGAGGGGTCCGCGGGCCCGGCGGCGGTGATCCGGCGCGGCATTCCCGCGCGCGCGGGACCGATGCCGTACTCCTGCGCCAGCTCGTGGACCTGACGGGTGATCCGGCGCTGGTACCACTTCGGCGCGTAGGCGCCCTCCGCGTACAGCCGCTCGTAGCGCCGTACGAGGTGGGGGTGGTGGTGCTCCAGCCAGGCCATGAACCACTCCCGGGCGCCCGGCCGCAGGTGCAGCACCAGCGGAGTGACCGAGGTGGCCCCCGAGGCCGCGACGGCCCGTACGGTGGCGCGGAGCTGGGCGGGGTGGTCGCCCAGGAAGGGGATCACGGGGGCCATCAGGACGCCGCAGCCGATGCCGTGGTCCGTCAGGGTGCGGACGACGTCCAGACGGCGTTCCGGGGCGGGTGTGCCCGGCTCCACGGTGCGCCACAGCTCGGTGTCGGTGAAGCCGACGGAGACCGAGATCCCGACGTCGGTGACCTCGGACGCCTGCCTCAGGAGGTCGAGGTCGCGCAGGATGAGCGTGCCCTTCGTCAGGATCGAGAAGGGGTTCGCGTGGTCGCGCAGGGCCGCGATGATGCCCGGCATGAGCGCGTAGCGGCCCTCCGCCCGCTGGTAGCAGTCGACGTTGGTGCCCATCGCGATGTGCTCGCCCTGCCAGCGGCGCGAGGCGAGCATGTGGCGCAGCAGCTCCGGGGCGTTGACCTTCACCACGATCTGCGAGTCGAAGTCGAGTCCGCTGTCGAGGTCCAGATAGCCGTGCGTCTTGCGGGCGAAGCAGTACACGCACGCGTGCGTGCAGCCCCGATAGGGGTTGAGCGTCCACTCGAAGGGCATGCGGGAGGCCCCCGGCACCCGGTTCACGATCGACCGCGCCCGGATCTCGTGGAACGTGATCCCCCGGAACTCCGGAGTGTCGAAGGTCCGTGTGGTGATCGCGTCCGCGCCGAACAGGGCGGCGTCCCGGGCGGGGCCCCCGGCGGGGTCCGCGGTCAGGTTCTCCCAGCGCATGGCGCCTCCTCGATAGCACTGGACAGAGAATAGAACACATGTTCCCTTGATCGTGCGACCCGGTTACCCGTGGCGCCCGACGGCGCCGCCCGCACCCACGGGCACCCCGATTTGGGCGGCCGGGGCGCCGGGTGGTTGGCTGGCCGCACACCCCCGAGGAACCAAGTGCTGGAGGAAGTGCCATGGCGCAGGTCGAGGCCACGACGGAGCGGGTCATCGCGGCGGACGCGGAGGCGGTGTTCGACGCCCTGGCCGACTACAGCGGCACGCGTCCGAAGCTGCTGCCCGAGCACTTCAGCGAGTACGAGGTACGTGAGGGCGGCGACGGCGACGGCACCCTCGTCCACTGGAAGCTCCAGGCCACCAGCAAGCGGGTCCGCGACTGCCTGCTGGAGGTGAGCGAGCCCACCGACGGCGAGCTCGTCGAGAAGGACCGCAACTCCTCCATGGTCACCACCTGGCGGGTCACCCCGGCCGGCGAGGGCAAGTCGCGTGTCGTGGTCACCAGCGTCTGGAACGGCGCGGGCGGCGTCGGCGGCTTCTTCGAGCGGACCTTCGCGCCCAAGGGCCTCGGACGCATCTACGACGCCCTGCTCGCCAACCTCGCGACGCAGACCGAGAAGTGACACCGCCGACGAAGTGACACCGCCGACCGGGAAGCGCGCGTCCCCCGGGGGACGGGACGCGGCCCCCGGACGGTGACTTGACGGGCGTCTCCGTCAAGAGGCCGGTCCCGAGGGCGTGTTGTGGCCTCACCGGTTCGAGTGGATCTCCCCCTCGCCCGACGGTACGCCGTAACTCGTCACGCTTGCTCGCAGTTGTCGCGATTAGCGGTAATTGTGCGGTGGGCGCGACGAGGGGAGCGGTACGTGGGCGGGATCACTCTGGTGCAGGACGAACCGGCCGTCGCCCCCGCGCGGATGCCCCCTCCGGTGGCCGTCGAGCCCGTCCGGCCGACCCCGCGTCAGGTCCGGCTGATCTTCTGCGGACTGATCCCGGCACTGCTCCTCGCCGCACTGGAGCAGATGATCGTGGCCACCGCGCTCCCGAAGATCGTCGGAGAACTGCACGGCCTCGACAGGATGTCCTGGGCGATCACCGCCTATCTGCTCACCTCCACCGTGGGACTCCCGGTCTACGGCAAGCTCGGCGACCTCTACGGCCGCAAGGGCGTCTTCCAGTTCGCCATCATGGTCTTCGTGATCGGCTCCGCGCTCGCCGGACGGGCGCGGACCATGGACCAGTTGATCGCCTTCCGCGCGGTCCAGGGCATCGGCGCCGGCGGCCTCATGATCGGCGTGCAGGCGATCATCGCGGACATCGTGCCGCCGCGCCGGCGGGGCCGGTACATGGGGCTGATCGGCGCCGCGTTCGGCCTGGCCTCTGTCGCGGGACCGCTGCTGGGCGGCTACTTCACCGACCATCTGTCCTGGCGGTGGTGCTTCTACGTCAACGTGCCCTTCGGCCTGGTCACCCTGGCCGTCGTCAGTGTCGTGCTGAAACTGCCCAAGCCCGCCGTCCGAGGGCGCGTCGACGTCCTCGGAGTGCTCCTCCTCGCCGCCGCCTCCACCTGCCTGGTCCTGCTGACCAGTTGGGGCGGCACCGAGTACGCCTGGGGCTCGGGGGTCGTCCTCGGGCTCGCGGCGGGCGCGGTCGCCACCACGGCGCTCTTCCTCGTCGTCGAGCGCTTCGCGGTCGAACCCCTCATCCCCCTGCGGCTGTTCAGGGACCCCGTCTTCAACGTCACCGCGCTGGTCGGGCTGGTCGTCGGAGCCGCGCTCTTCGGCGCCGCGGGCTATCTCCCCACGTTCCTCCAGATGGCCGACGGCGCCGGTGCCACGGAGTCCGGGCTCCTGATGCTCCCCATGATGGGCGGAATCGTCGTCGCCTCCATCGTCTCGGGGCAGCTCATCAGCCGGACCGGCCGCTACAAGGTCTTCCCGGTCCTCGGCTGCGCGCTCTCGGCCGTCGGCATGTGGCTGCTCTCCCGCCTCGACGCCGGCACCTCCCGGCTGCACTACAGCGTCTGGATGGCGGTCCTCGGCGTGGGCATCGGCATGGTGATGCCCGTCCTGGTCGTCGCCGTGCAGAACTCCGTACGTCCGGCCGACCTCGGCACCGCGACCAGCGCCAACAACTACTTCCGGCAGATCGGCGGCAGCGTCGGCGCCGCCGTCTTCGGCACGCTCTTCGCGGCCCGGCTGTCCGACGCGCTCGCCGACCGCCTCCCCGCGCGCGCGGGGACGACGGTCCCGGACTCCGAGTCCATCACCCCGCAGCTCGTCCACGCGATGCCCGCCGCGCTGCGCGACCAGTACATCGGCGCCTACGCGGACGCCATGCCGCGGATCTTCCTCTACCTGGTGCCGGTACTCGTCCTCGGCCTGTTCATCGCCTTCTTCCTCAAGGAGAAACCGCTGGTGTCCCACAATGCATCGACCGCCGGCCCGGAGGCCGCGCGGATGAACGAGCGTATTCCGCAGGCCCGTTCGGGGTACGCCGCCGGTATCCCGGTGTGCGGCACGGTGCAGCACCCCGACGGCACCGCCGTGGCGCGCGCCGCACTCACCCTCATCGACATCGGGGGGCAGCAGATCGGACGCGGCGCCAGCGGGGAGGACGGCCGGTACGCGCTGTCCACGCCCGGCGCGGGATCGTACGTGCTGATCGCCGCGGCCGGGGGCCACCAGCCGCAGGCCGTCTCGGTGACCGTCGGCGAACGGCCGGTCGAACTCGACGTCGTGCTGGGCGGCGCGGGGCGCCTCGCGGGCAGCGTGCTCACCGCGGACGGCACCCCGGTGCGGGAGGCCACCGTCACCCTCACCAACGTGCACGGCGAGGTCGTGGCCACCACCCGCAGCGGACGCGAGGGCGGTTACGTCATCACGGAACTGGTGGCGGGCGAGTACACCCTCGCCGCCGGAGCGCCCGCCTTCCGGCCGGCCGCGCTCCCGGTGACCGTCCAGGCGGCCCGCGAGACCCGCCAGGACGTCGAACTCGCCGGTGGCGCCGTGCTGCGCGGCACCGTCCGGGCGGGCGGAGGCCGGCCCGTCGAGGACGCGCGCGTGACGCTGCTGGACGCCGCGGGCAACGTCGTGGACACCCTCACCACCGGCCCCGACGGAACGTTCCGGTTCGTCGACCTGTCGTCCGGTGAGTACACCGTCATCGCCGCCGGCTATCCGCCGGTGGCCACCGTGCTCCAGGTCGCCGGGGGCGGCCGCACGGAACGCGACCTGCAACTGGGGCACGAGGACTGACGCGGGGCCACGCGCGCCGGAGCCGCCCCCGGGGAGGTCAATTCCCCTATTGCCGCACATCGTGACGGGACCCCGCCGTACGGTAGTGGAGGCGGCACAGATCTTGCGGAGCCGTGGGGAGAGAGGGCCTGGGCCATGGACCGTGGCACGGAAGCGGGCACAACTCCCAGCCCAGGAGCTGGGAACGGCGCGGTGGAGCACACCGCGGCCGGTCGCATCCCGCTGGCCGTGGTGGTCGTGGACCGTGACGGGCTCGTCTCGCACTGGAGCAGCGGCGCGAGGCGTCTGTTCGGCGCCCCCAAGGAGGAAGCGCTGGGCCGGCACGTCGTCGACCTGCTCCCCGTCTCCGGCGCGCTCCCCGAGGAAACGGACGGGACCCCCTTCGCGAGCCACGCCACGTTCGACGGACTCGGCCCGGGCCTGGAGTCCTCCCTGGACGGGCGGCTCCCCTACCCGGCCGCCGGACGTGCCCGGCTCACCGCGGCCGGTCCCGGCCGGACCGACGTCCTGTGGTGGGCCTACCCGTTGGTGGGTCCGGGCTCGGAGCGGCTGCTCGTGCTCGCCGCGGACGCGGTCGCGATGCGCCACGAGGACGACGACGTCTCCTTCGAGCGCATAGCGCCCGGCTTCGCGCTGCACACCGACTTCCCCGGCGCCGAGGAACTGGCCCGTCGGCTGCCCGAGATCCTGCCCAGCATGAGCGTCGGCGAGGGCGCCCGGATCGTGTCGCAGGTTCTGGAACTCGGCTATCCCGTCCTGGAGTTCAGCCAGAACGACCGGGTGCCCGTCACCCCCGACTGGGGCGTGCCGCGGCGCGCCGAGCGCAGGGCGCGCCGCGAGCGGGTGGCACGTGTGCAGGCCGCGGGCGCGTCCGGCACGCAGGACCTCCCGGACGACGAGCGCGAGGACCTCGAGTACGTCGCCGTGCGCGAGCGCCTGGAATTCCTGAACGAGGTCAGCGGCCGGATAGGCACCTCCCTGGACCTGTCGCAGACCATCCTGGAGGTCAGCCGGGCCGTGGTGCCGCGCTTCACCGATGTCGCGGGCACCTATCTGCGCGAGCAGGTCGTCGCCGGTGAGGGCTTTCCCGACGGGGTGCCCGACACCACCACCATGTGGCACCGGGTCGCCCTGGAGCACACGGACGAGCCGGGCCGCTGGGACGATGTGGTGCCGGTCGGCGAGGCCATGCCCTTCCCGGCGCACACGCCGTTCTTCCAGTGCATGACCACCGGTGAGCCCGTCCTCGTGCCGCGCATCAGCGAGCAGATGGGGCACATGATCGCCGCGCAGTTCGAGAAGCGCGACATCAGGCCGCTCATCACCCACCGGTCCATGCTGGTGGTGCCGCTCAAGGCGCGCAACGTGGTGCTCGGCTTCATGATCCTTCTGCGCCACCCGGAGCGCGTCGAGTTCAACGACATGGACCGGGTCACCGGCGCCGAACTGGCCGCCCGCGCCGGCCTGGTGCTGGACAACGCCCGCATGTACACCTACCAGGAGAGCGTCGCGGAGACCCTCCAGGACAGCATGCTGCCGACCATCGCGCCCCGCATGGCCGGCTGCGACATCGCCACCCGCTATCTGCCGGGAACGCTTCTCGGACGCGTCGGCGGCGACTGGTTCGACTCGGTGAAGCTGCCCGGCTCGCGCACCGCCCTGGTCGTCGGGGACGTCATGGGACACGGCCTCAACTCGGCGGCGATGATGGGCCAGTTGCGCACCGCCGTCCAGACCATGGCCGCGCTCGACCTGCCGCCCGCCCAACTGCTGCGCAACCTCGACGACCTCGCCCAGCGGCTCGGCGACAGCTATCTCGCGACCTGCCTGTACGCCGTCTACGACCCGATCGCCGGCGAGCTGCACCTCGCCAACGCGGGCCACATCCCGCCGGTCCTGGTCCGCGCCGCGGACGGCCGCAGCGAGCTGCTCGATCTGCCGACCGGAGCGCCCATCGGGGTCGGCGGAGTGCCCTTCGAAGCGGTCCGTGTGCGAGTGGCGCCCGGCGACCGGCTGGTGATGTGCACCGACGGACTCGTCGAGGTCCGCGGCGAGGACATCGGTGTCGGCCTCGCCACGCTCTGCGAATCCGCCGCGCATCCGGCCGCCTCCATGGACCACGCCTGCGACACCATCATCCGGGCGCTCAACACCTGTGGCGGGCGCAAGGACGACGTGGCCCTGCTGATGGCACGGCTCAACGGAATCGCGTCCGAGGACGTCGCCGTGTGGCGCCTGGCACCCGATCCGGTCGAGGTCGGCCGGGCACGTGCCGTGGTCCGCGAACAGTTGCGTGCGTGGAGCCTGGCAGGTCTCGCCGACAACGCCGAACTGATGGTCGGCGAGCTCGTCACCAATGCCGTACAGCACACGCACAGCCGCCGGATCGAGCTGCGGCTCGTTCGCGGCGACACCCTGCTGTGCGAGGTGGACGACGACGACCACACGCTCCCGACCCTGGTCGGCGCGGGTCCCGGCGACGAGTTCGGACGCGGTCTGCGGCTCGTCAGCGTGCTGTCCCGCGAATGGGGGGCCAGCCGCACCGGCGCGGGCAAGACGGTCTGGTTCGAACTGACGCTCCCGCGAGGCTGATTCGCCCGCGCCCGCCGGCGTGATCCGACGGCACCGAGTTCGCTCCCGCGCCGCCGACGTGATCCGGCGACACGATCCCGCTGCCGCTGCCGCTGCCGCTGCCGCTGCCGCTGCCGCTGCCGCCGCCCCGCCCCGTCGACGCGTGCCCGTGACGGCCGCACGGCGGCGGGGCGGGCGGGGCGCGCGGGGGCGTACGAGGTTCGAATGCGCGGTGAAGGAATGCGCCGTCGGCTTGTCGCGGCACGCCGGGCGCGGTAGACCGGGCGAGCCCGCCAGGTCCCGGCGGGCGCGGTCGCGACCCGGGGAGCTGGCATGAGCGTGAGCAGTCGGTACAGAGGGGCCTGGGAGGGCTTCTGGCGCGAGGCCCCCGGCGAGCAGGGCGGGGTCCTCTGGGACGCCGAGCCCGCGCTCACCTCCGAGGTCCATCTCGCTCTCTTCGAGCCGCATGTCGCGGTCCGGCACCTGCCCCTGGTGGACCTCGGCTGCGGCAACGGCACCCAGACCCGCTTCCTCGCCGACCGGTTCCCGCGGGTCGTCGGTACCGACCTCGCGCCCGCCGCGCTCGACCGTGCCCGCACCGCCGACCCGGCGGGCCGGGCCGGCTACCGGCTGCTCGACGCGGCGGACAGGACCGAGGCCGAGGCGCTGCACGAGGAGCTCGGCGACGCCAACGTCTATATGCGGGGCGTGCTCCACCAGTCCGAGCCGGACGACCGGCAGCCGCTGGTGGACGGCCTGGCCACGCTGGTGGGGGAGCGGGGCCGGGTCTTCCTGGTCGAGCTCGCCGAGGCCGCCGGCCCGCTCCTACGGGAGATGGCCCGAAGTCCGCAGGGCCCTCCGGCCAAGCTGGCCCCGGTGTTCCGGCACGGCCTCGCCCCGGGCGAGGTCGCGGACGCGGCGGTCCCCGAGTACCTGCGCCGGGCGGGCCTCGTGGTCCTCGCGAGCGGCGAGCTCCCGCTCGTCACGACCGAGCACACGCCCGACGGCGACCGCGTCGAACTTCCGTCGAGGTGGCTGGTGGCGGGGCGCTCCGGGTGACATCAGTGGTCTGGACCGGTAAGAGTTGTCCACAGGCTCTGCCGGGTCCAGGCCGAAGCGCGTACGGTTTCGGGCATGAAGATCCTCATCAGCGCCGACATGGAAGGCGCCACGGGTGTGACCTGGCCGGCCGACGTGCTGCCGGGGACTCCGCAGTGGGAGCGGTGCCGCGCGCTGTTCACCTCCGACGTGAACGCCGCGGTGCTCGGCTTCTTCGACGGCGGCGCCGACGAGGTGCTGATCAACGAGGCCCACTGGACCATGCGGAACCTGCTGCTGGAACGGCTCGACGAGAGAGCGGAGATGCTCACCGGGCGGCACAAGTCGCTGTCCATGGTCGAGGGCGTGCAGCACGGAGACGTGGACGGTATCGCGTTCGTCGGCTACCACGCGGGTGCGGGCATGGAAGGAGTGCTCGCGCACACCTATCTGGCGAACTCCATCACGGGCGTGTGGATCAACGACACACGGGCCAGCGAAGGGCTGCTCAACGCCCATGTCGTCGCCGAGTACGGCGTGCCGGTCGTGCTGGTCACCGGCGACGACCTGGCCTGCGAGGACGCCCTGGGGTACGCGCCCGAGGCGCTGAAGGTCGCCGTGAAGGACCATGTCTCGCGGTACGCGGCCGTGTGCCGCACCCCGGCCAGGACCGCCGCGGACATCCGGGCCGCGGCCAAGGAGGCTGCGGCGCTGGCGGTGCGGCACGAGCCGGTCGCCGGCGGCCCGTTCACCATCGCCCTGGAGTTCGACGCCGAGCACCTGGCCATGGCCGCCACCGTCGTCCCCGGTGTCGGCAGGACCGGCGAGCGGAAGATCGCGTACACCAGCGACACGATGTACGAGGGGATCCGGACCTTCAAGGCGGTCACCACGATCGTCTCGGCCGCGGTGGAGGAGCAGTATGGCTGACGAACGGGCACTCGACGAGGTCGTCCGGTTCACCTCCGACCTCATCCGGATCGACACGACCAACCGGGGCGGCGGGGACTGCCGGGAGCGCCCGGCCGCCGAGTACGCCGCCGCGCGGCTGGCCGAGGCGGGCCTCGAACCCGCACTGCTGGAGCGCACCCAGGGGCGTACGAACGTCGTCGCCCGGCTGGAGGGCACCGACCCGTCCGCCGACGCGCTGCTCGTCCACGGTCATCTGGACGTGGTGCCCGCCGAGGCCGGGGACTGGAGCGTCCACCCGTTCTCCGGGGAGGTTCGCGACGGCGTCGTCTGGGGACGCGGCGCGGTCGACATGAAGAACATGGACGCGATGATCCTCGCCGTCGTCCGGGCCTGGGCCCGCGAGGGCGTACGGCCCCGGCGCGACCTGGTCATCGCCTTCACCGCCGACGAGGAGGCGAGCGCCGAGGACGGCTCGGGCTTCCTCGCCGACAAGCACTCCGGACTCTTCGAGGGCTGCACCGAGGGCATCAGCGAGTCGGGCGCCTTCACCTTCCACGACGGCGGCGGCCGGCAGCTGTACCCCATCGCGGCGGGCGAGCGCGGCACCGGCTGGGTCAAACTCACCGCGCGGGGACGGGCGGGCCACGGCTCCAAGGTGAACCGGAGCAACGCGGTGACCCGCCTCGCCGCCGCGGTCACCCGCATCGGCGCCCACGAGTGGCCGCTGCGCATCACCCCGACCGTGCGGGCCGCCCTCACCGAACTCGCCGCCCTGTACGGCGTGGACGGCGACCTGGACGACGTGGACACCCTGCTGCGAAAGCTCGGCCCGGCCGCCGCGCTCGTCGAGCCGACCGTCCGCAACAGCGCCAACCCGACGATGCTGAGCGCCGGTTACAAGATCAACGTGATTCCGGGAGAGGCCGTCGCCTATGTGGACGGCAGATATCTGCCCGGCGGCGAGGACGAGTTCCGCACCACCCTGGACCGGCTCACCGGGCCCGACGTGGAGTGGGAGTTCCACCACCACGAGGTGGCGCTCCAGGCGCCGCTGGACTCGCCGACGTACGCGAGGATGCGCGCCGCCGTCGAGGAGTTCGCACCCGAGGGCCATGTCGTGCCGTACTGCATGTCGGGCGGTACGGACGCCAAGCAGTTCTCGCGCCTCGGGATCACCGGATACGGCTTCGCGCCGCTGAAGCTCCCGGAGGGCTTCGACTACCAGGCACTGTTCCACGGAGTCGACGAGCGTGTCCCGGTGGAGGCGCTCCACTTCGGCGTCCGCGTTCTCGACCGCTTTCTGCGCACGGCCTAGGGGGACGGGATGCAGACCACGCCATACGGTTCATGGCCCTCGCCGATCGACGCCACGCTCGCCGCCGCGCACGACGGACATCCCGAGTCCGTCGCCTTCGTCGGCGACGAGGCGTGGTGGACCGAGCCCCGGCCGGCCGAGGGCGGGCGGCGGACGCTGGTCCGCCGACGGGCGGACGGCACCGAGGAGCAGGTGCTCCCGGCCCCCTGGAACGTGCGCAGTCGCGTCATCGAGTACGGCGGCACCCCCTGGGCGGGAGTCATGCGCCCCGAAGGTCCGCTCGTCGTCTTCGTCGACTTCGCCGACCAGCGTCTCTACCGCTGGGACGGCGGTGAACCGCGCCCGCTGACCCCGCTCTCGCCGGTCGGAGGCGGACTGCGCTGGGTGGACCCCCAGGTGCGGGTGGAGCGGGGCGAGGTGTGGTGCGTCCTGGAGGAGTTCACCGGAGACGGACCCACCGACCTGCGCCGGGCCGTCGTCGCGGTGCCACTGGACGGATCGGCGGCCGAGGACCGGGACGCCGTGCGGGAACTGTCCGACGGGCGGCACCGGTTCGTCACCGGGCCCCGCCTCTCTCCCGACGGCCGGCACGCGGCCTGGCTCGCCTGGGACCATCCGCGGATGCCGTGGGACGGCACCGAGGTGATCCTCGCGGACGTCACCGAGGACGGCACGCTGTCCGCCCCGAGGACCGTCGCGGGAGGACCGGAGGAGTCCGTCGCCCAGGCCGACTGGGCGGCCGACGGCACCCTGCTCCTTGTCAGCGACCGCACCGGCTGGTGGAACCTCCACCGTCTCGGCGCGGACGGCGAGGCGGTCGCCGTCTGCCCGCGCGAGGAGGAGTTCGGCGGCCCCCTCTGGAAGGTCGGACAACGCTGGTTCGCGCCCCTGGACACCGGGCTGATCGCCGTCGTCCACGGACGCGGCGCCACCGCGCTCGGGATACTCGACCCGGAGACCGGCGAGCTCGTCGACGCGGCCGGGCCCTGGACGGAGTTCGCCCCGACACTCGCCGTGCACGGCAGCAGGATCGTGGGCGTCGGAGCCAGCCCGCGCAGCGCCCACGAGGTCGTCGAACTGGACGCCAGCACCGGGCGGGCCCGGGTGATCGGCGCCGCGCACGACGACCCGGTCGACCCCGCGTACTACCCGGAGCCCCAGATCCGTGCCGTCACCGGTCCCGCCGGACGCGAGATCCACGCGCACATCTACCCGCCGCACCACCCCGACCACGTCGCCGGCGGCGGCGAACTCCCGCCGTACGTCGTATGGGCCCACGGCGGCCCCACCAGTCGGTCGCCGCTCGTCCTCGACCTGGAGATCGCCTACTTCACCTCCCGCGGGATCGGCGTGGCCGTGGTCAACTACGGCGGATCGACCGGCTACGGACGGGAGTACCGCAACCGGCTGCGCGAACAGTGGGGGGTCGTCGACGTCGAGGACTGCGCGGCCGTCGCGCTGGCACTCGCCGAAGAGGGCACCGCCGACCGGAGCCGGCTCGCGATCCGCGGCGGCAGCGCGGGCGGCTGGACCACCGCCGCCTCGCTGGCCACCACCGACGTCTACGCCTGCGGGACGATCCTCTATCCCGTCATCGACCTCGGCGAATGGGCCTCGGGCGAGACCCACGACTTCGAGTCGCAGTACCTGGAGTCGCTGGTCGGTCCGATCGCCGAGGTGCCGGCCCGGTACGCGGAGCGCTCGCCCTCCGCCCACGCAGACCGGATCACCGCCCCCTTCCTGCTGCTCCAGGGACTCGACGACGTCATCTGCCCGCCCTCGCAGAGCGAGCGCTTCCTGGCCAGTGTCGAGGAACAGGGCAGACGTGTCCCGCACGCCTACATCGCCTTCGAGGGCGAGGGGCACGGGTTCCGGCGCGCCGAGACGATGGTGCGTGCCCTGGAGTCCGAACTCTCCCTGTACGCCCAGGTCTTCGGCCTGAACCCGCCCGGCATCCCCACCCTGGAGCTGTCCGGGTGAGCCCGCCGGACAGCGGGGAGCGGGCCGGGCGAGAACCTTCACCGGGACCGGCGCGAGGCGACCTCGACCGCTTGGACCACGACGAACCGGAGCAGCACGCGTGACCCGTACGACCGCACCGATGACCGCCCTGACCCGGCCGCGGCGGCTCGCCGCCGGGGCCAAAGTCGCGGTGGTCGCGACCAGCGGGCCCATCCGCGAGGAGCGGCTCGGAGCCGGTCTCGACATCCTCCGCGGCTGGGACCTCGACCCGGTCGTGGCCCCTCATGTCCTGGACCGGCACGCCGAGTTCGGCTACCTGGCCGGGACGGACGCGGACCGGGCCGCGGACTTCCAGGCCGCCTGGTGCGACCCGGACGTGGCCGCCGTGCTGTGCGCCCGCGGGGGCTACGGCGCCCAGCGCATGATCGACCTGGTCGACTGGGACGCCATCCGGGCCGCAGGCCCCAAGGTCTTCCTCGGGTTCAGCGACATCACGGCACTGCACGAGGCGTTCGCCACGCGGGTGGGGCTCGCGACCCTGCACGGGCCGATGGTCGCCGCCGTCGACTTCCTGAAGAACACCCGGTCGCAGGAGCATCTGCGGGCCACCCTCTTCGAACCCGAGTCGGTGCGGACCATCGCCTCCCCGGAGGCCGTCGCGCTGGTGCCCGGCCGAGCCCGCGGGGTCACGCTCGGCGGCTGCGCGAGTCTGCTGGCCGCTGAACTCGGCACACCGCACGCCCGTGTCTCCGCCCGGGGCGGGCTGCTCCTGATCGAGGACATCGGCGAGGAGGCCTACCGGCTGGACCGCATTCTGACGCAACTGCTGCGCGCGGGCTGGCTCGACGGGGTGGCCGGGGTCGCGCTCGGCTCCTGGGTGGACTGCGGACCGTACGACGGACTGCGGGCGGTGTTCGCCGACCGGCTCGGCGGGCTCGGCGTTCCGGTCGTCGAGCACTTCGGGTTCGGGCACGCCGAGGGGGCGCTGACGATGCCGTTCGGCCTCCTGGCCGAACTCGACGCGGAGGCGGGGACACTGACTCTGGACGAGCCCGCGCTGCTCTGACGCCTTGGTCCCGCCCGGACGAGGGGCACGACGGCTCCGCCGGGCCGGTGACCTGGGTCCCCGGCGTCTCCGGTGTCCGGCATCCTTGGCGTCCGCGCGGTGCCCCGGCGTCCGCGGTCCCCGGTGTCCCCAGCTTCCTGGCGTACGGGTCACCTGGCGTCCGCGGTCGCCGGTGTCCCCAGCGTCCTGGCGTACGGGTCACCTGGCGTTCCGGTCACCGGGCGTTCCGGTCGGCAGGCATCCCGGTCACCCGGCGTCCCGGTCACCCGGCATCCCGCGGTGCCGGCGCCCGGTGTCCCGGTCACCCGGCGCCCCGGTGCCGACCGTCGCAGGGGTACCCGGTCTCCGGTGATCGGGGGCGTCCCGGTCACCCGGAGGGTGCTTTCGGCGCGCGTGGCGGTGGCTTCTGGATCATGCTGGGCGCATGAGCCGGAAGACCTCCAAGAGCGCCGACCCGAGCGGCGGCAAGGGCACCCGCGAAGGGCCGATGACGCCCGCCAGGATCGCCGTCCTGGTGCTGGCCGCCCTCGGCCTGATCTTCATCTTCGAGAACACCCGCAGCACCAGGATCCGGCTGCTCATCCCCGAGGTGACCATGCCGCTCTGGGTGGCGCTGCTCGCCACCGGGCTGATCGGCGCGGTGTGCGGTGCGTACGCCATGGGGCGCAGGCGCTGAACGAGCGCTCGCGTAGGGTGACGGGATGTCTGAGAACGCCGGTTACCTCGCCGAAGGCCCCCGCGTGGGCATACGGCACTTCACCCTGGAGGACGGTGCGGAGTTCACCGCCCGGGCCAGGGAGAGCAGGCGTCTCCACCACCCGTGGCTCTTCCCGCCCGCCGATGTCGACGCCTACGCCGTCTACGCGGGGCGGCTCATCGAGGACCGGACCAAGGCCGGGTTCCTCGTCTGCGAGCGGGACGGCGGAGGGATCGCCGGCTTCATCAACATCAACAACATCGTCGAGGGCGGGTTCCTGTGCGGTGCCCTCGGCTACGGCGCCTTCGCGCACGCCGCTGGGCGCGGACTGATGGCCGAGGGACTCGGCCGCGTCGTGCGGTACGCCTTCGGCGAGATGGGCCTGCACCGGCTGGAGATCAACGCCCAGCCCGGCAACGCCGCCTCGATCGCGCTCGCCCGGCGTTGCGGCTTCCGGCTCGAAGGATTCTCGCCGGCCTTCATCCACATCGACGGTGCCTGGCGGGACCACGAACGGTGGGCGATCACGGCCGAGATGACCGAACGCGGCTGACGGCCGCCCGCGGGCGGGTGCGGGTGAGCGCCGCTGGGGCAGGAGCGCTCCGCGGGCACCCGGCCGTCGGCGCCTTTGCGCAATCCTGACCTGATTCCGACGAGCGGATACCCTGGTCAGCAGGCCGATGACCATGTTCCATGGTCATCGTGACGACGATCCGACGTGACGTACTGCCCCTCCCGGCGGCGGAACTGGGCCCGAGCAACCCGCTGCCGCCGCTGCGGCCCCTCGACGAGATGCACACCATCGACGACCGCGACCGCGTCGGTCTGCCGCGCGACATGGCCCGGCAGATCGGGTACGAGCCGCTGCGCAGCGTGCTCCCGGAGCGCATACGCGACGGGTACGAGCGAGAACGCCCGCTCCGCGAACTCGACACGATCGTGATCGAGAACGACCGGCTGCGCGCCACCGTGCTGCCCGGGTTCGGCGGCCGTATCGTCTCGCTCTTCCACAAACCCACCGCGACGGAACTCCTCTACAGCAACCCGGTGCTCCAGCCGGCCTGCTTCGCCCTCAACGGTGCCTGGTTCTCCGGCGGCATCGAGTGGAACATCGGCGCCACCGGGCACACCACCCTGTCGTGCTCACCCGTCCACGCCGCCCGCGTTCCCGCCCCCGACGGCGGCGAGATGCTGCGCCTGTGGGAATGGGAACGGCTGCGCGACCTCCCCTTCCAGGTCGACCTGTGGCTGCCGGACGGCTCCGACTTCCTCCACGTCGGCGTCCGTGTCCGCAATCCGCACGACAAGCCCGCTCCGCTGTACTGGTGGTCCAACATCGCGGTCCCCGAGGAGCGCAGGGTGATCGCCCCGGCCGAGGAAGCCTGGCACTTCGGCTACGAGCGACGGCTGCGCCGGGTGCCCGTGCCGGAGTACGACGGGACCGACCGGACGTACCCGCTCAACAGCACGTTCCCGGCGGACTACTTCTACGAGGTGCCCGACGGGCGGCGCCGCTGGATCGCCGCGGTCGACGAGGCGGGCGAGGGGCTCGTCCAGACGTCCACCGACGTCCTGCGCGGGCGCAAGCTGTTCGTCTGGGGCTCGGGGCCCGGCGGGCGGCGCTGGCAGGAGTGGCTCACCGAGCCGGGGACCGGCGGGTACTGCGAGATCCAGGCCGGACTCGCCCGTACCCAGCTCGAACACGTACGGCTCGAAGCCGAGAGCGAGGTCTCCTGGCTGGAGGCGTACGGGCCGTTGTCCGTGAGCGCGGAGGCCGCGCACGGGGCGGACTGGGAGGCCGCGCGGGCGGACGTCGAGGACCGGCTGGAGAGCGCCCTGTCACGGAACGCGGTCGACGCCGCGTACGCCGCCTGGCTGCCGCACGCCGACACCGAGCCCGGCGAGGTGCTCGCCGCCGGATCCGGCTGGGGAGCGCTCGAAGTCCTGCGCGCAGCCCACAAGTTGCCCGGTACACCCTTCGACGAGAGCACACTCGGCGAGGACCAGGCGCCCTGGCGGGAACTCCTGCGGTCCGGCGCGTTCCCTGAGCCCCGCCGGGTCGGGCCGCCCGGCGAGACACTGGTGGCGTCCCACTGGCGCGACATGCTGGAGACGGCGCCCGCCGCACCGATCGCCGAGTACCACCTCGGAGTCGCCCAGTGGCATGCCGGTGACGTCGCCCAGGCCGTGCGGAGTTGGGAGCGTGCGCTCGAACTCGCCCCGTCGCTCTGGCCGTTGCTGCGCTGCCTCGCCGTGGCCGACCAGGAGAGCGGCAACCACGAACGCGCCGCCGACCGCTACGCCGAGGCGTTCGAGGATCTGTGCCGGGAACGGCGCGACGACGGGGAACGGTGGACCGCGGCCACGGCCGCGCTCGGCCGTGAAACCGTCGAGGCTCTGCTGACCGCCCGCCGTCCGGCGCAGGCGCGCGCCGTGTGGGAGCGGCTGCACCCCGCAACCCGGGACCGTGGCCGGTTCCGCCTCGTCGAGGCCGAACTGCTGCTCGCCGAGGGCCGCCGCGACGACGCGCGGGCGGTCTTCGACGCGGGCTTCGAGGTCGCCGACCTGCGGGAGGGAGCGGAGACCATCGACCGGCTCTGGTCCCGGCTGAGCGACGAACCCCTGCCGGCCGGCTACGACTTCCGCATGCGGCCTCCGTCCACGCCCTGACCGTGCCTGGGCATGACCCCGGTTGTTCCACCGCACGGCGGGCGGAACAACCGGGGTCCGTCGCGTCCCGGACCCGGCGCGTCTCAGCCGCGGCGGTCCGCGTACTCGTACACCGACCCGTCGGGATGCACGGCGATGAGGTTGCGGCCCCCGGGTGTCTCCACCGGGCCCGCGACGACGCGGGCGCCGAGGCCGGTGAGCACCCGGCCCGTCTCCTCGACGTCCTGCACGGCGATGGTCGCCGCGACCTTGCGCAGCACGTCGAGTTCGGACTCGGGCCCGCTCATCAGCAGGAAGCAGCCGATCGCGGCGACCGACACACCGCCGCGCTCGAAGCGGAGCGCTCTGCCGCCCGCGAGCCGTTCGTAGAAGGGGACCGCAGTCTCCAGGTCGTCGACGCAGACGCGCAGCGTGGCTCCCAGAATCTCCATGAGGACGAGCGTAGTTGGGGGCGCGGGGAAGAGGAGATCGTTTCGGACGATCGCCGCGGACACCAGGAATCCACCCCGCGCCGGTCCTGTCGGCGCCCCGGGATCCGCCCGTCGCAGGCCGTCCCGGTGTCCGCGGTCCTCCCGTCGCAGGTCGTTCCGGTGTCCGCGGTCCTCCCGTTAGGTGTCCGGTCGGCCGGGTACCCGCACACCATGAAGCGCATCGAGCACCTGGAACATCTGGAGCATCTGGACAGGGAACTCGTCGACGAACTCACCATGGTGGCCCGTGAGACCATCCGGGACGAACTGCGCGAGCAGACGCGTAAACAGCGCCGGACGGCCGCGCTGTACGCCGCTTCGGGGGCCGCCGGGCTGTACGCGGGTGCCGCCCTGGTGCTCGCCCTCGGTCTGGCGCTCGCGTCGGCGCTGCCCGGCTGGACCGCCGCCCTGATCGTCGCGGCGGTGCTCGGGGCCGTCGCCCACGTACTGCGGGGCATGGCCCGGCCGTCCGCGCCCCGGCCGACGACCGGACGGGCGCACGAACTCACGCCTCCCGGCCGGGTCATCGGCGGCGGCGCGCCCGCCTCCCCGCCCGGCGGGCTGGGCGTGCCGTACCCGCCGATCCCGTCCGGGGCGCCCGACATCCGGGGTACGGCCACCGGTCCGGGTCTCTCCGACGATCCCGAGGTGTGGCTCCGCCGGGCACGGTGACCCGGTCCGGCGAAAAGTCGGAGGTGCCCATGTTTGGGCGCCCCGGCCGGGGGGACGCGGAAAGCCCCGTACGACGAGCGATTCCGTCAGAGGAGCACCGTGAGTCGACCCCGCATTCTGATCGTCGGTGCCGGCTTCGCCGGGTACCGGACGGCCCGCGTCCTGTCGCGGCTGGTCCGGCACAAGGCCGACATCACCCTGCTGAACCCGACCGACTACTTCCTGTATCTGCCGCTGCTGCCCCAGGTCGCCGCCGGTGTCCTGGAGCCACGCCGTGTCACCGTCTCACTCGCCGGCACCCTGCCCCACGTACGCCTGGTGCTCGGCGAGGTGCCGTCCGACGGGATCGACCTCGACGCGCGCACCGTGCGCTACGACGGCCCGGAGGGCGACAGCGGCACCCTGACGTACGACCGGCTCGTCCTCGCCGTCGGCAGCGTGAACAAACTGCTGCCCGTACCCGGTGTCGCCGAGCACGCGCACGGATTCCGGGGACTGCCCGAGGCGCTCTACCTGCGCGACCACGTGACCCGGCAGATCGAGCTCGGCGCCGCGTCGGACGACCCGGAGAGCCGTGCCGCGCGCCGCACCTTCGTGGTCGTCGGCGCCGGGTACACCGGGACCGAAGTCGCCGCCCAGGGAAAGCTGTTCACGGACGCGCTGGTGCGCAGGCGGTCCTTGCGCGAAGGGGCGCGGCCGCGTTGGCTGCTGCTCGACGTCGCCCCGCGTGTGCTGCCGGAACTGGACGAGGGGCTCTCGCGCACCGCCGACCGCGTCCTGCGCCGGCGGGGCGTCGACGTGCGCGTCAAGACGTCGGTCGAGGAGGCCACCGCCGATGGAGTCCGGCTCAGCGACGGGGAGTTCGTCGCCACCCGGACCCTCGTGTGGTGTGTCGGAGTCCGGCCCGATCCGCTGGTCGAGGGGCTCGGGCGGCCCCTGGAGAGGGGGCGGCTCCTCGTCGATCCCCATCTCCAAGTACCGAGCCACCCCGAGGTGTTCGCCTGCGGTGACGCGGCGGCGGTGCCCGATCTGGAGAAGCCCGGTCAGTACACACCGATGACGGCCCAGCACGCCTGGCGCCAGGGGAGGATCGCCGGCCGCAACGTCGCCGCCTCGCTCGGATTCGGCGAGCGCCGCGCCTACCGCCACCGTGACCTGGGGTTCACGGTCGACCTCGGGGGTGTCAAGGCGGCGGCCAATCCACTGCGCGTTCCCCTGTCGGGGCCGGTGGCCGCAGCCGTCACCCGCGGCTATCACCTCGCCGCCATGCCCGCCAACCGGGTCCGGGTCGCCGCCGACTGGCTATTGGACGCCGTACTGCCGCGCCAGGCAGTGCAGTTGGGGCTCGTCCGCTCCTGGTCTGTGCCGCTCGGCACCGCCTCGCCCGAGCTGGCGAGGGTGGCCGGGGCGCCCACGGCGGGGAAGACGACCGAAGCGACCGAAGCGACCGAAGCGACTGAAGCGGCCGAAGCAGCGGACCCGGTGGACCCGGCGGGCGCGGACCGTTCGCGTCCCAGGATCCTCGGCGTCGCGAGGCGTTCGGAAGGAGCGACATGAACACCCGTCAACTCATCGATCTGGCACAGCAATTGCGCGTCGACAGTGTTCGGGCCGCGGACGCCGCTGGCTCCGGGCATCCGACCTCGTCGATGTCCGCCGCCGATCTGATGGCGGTCCTGCTGGCCAACCATCTGCGCTACGACTTCGAACGCCCCCAGCACCCCGGCAACGACCGGTTCATCCTCTCCAAGGGCCACGCCTCACCCCTGCTGTACTCCGCGTACAAGGCGGCAGGTGCCCTGAGCGAGACCGAACTCCTCACCTTCCGCAAGGCGGGCAGCCGGCTCGAAGGCCATCCGACACCCCGGCGGCTGCCCTGGGTCGAGACCGCGACCGGATCGCTCGGCCAGGGACTGCCCGTCGGTGTCGGCATCGCGCTCGCCGGCAAGCGGCTCGACCGCACCGGATACCGGATCTGGGTCCTGTGCGGGGACAGCGAACTGGCCGAGGGCTCCGTATGGGAGGCCGCCGAGCACGCCGGGTACGAGCGACTCGACAACCTCGTCGTGATCGTCGACGTCAACCGCCTGGGCCAGCGCGGGCCGACTCGGCACGGGCACGACCTGGACGCGTACGCGCGCCGGTTCCGGGCGTTCGGCTGGCACACCGTCGAGACCGACGGCCACGACGTGGACGCGATCGACCACGCCTTCGCCGAGGCGGAGTCCACCGGCGACCGGCCCACCGTGATCCTCGCCCGCACCCTCAAGGGCAAGGGCGTGGCATCCGTCCAGGACCGCGAGGGCCTGCACGGCAAACCGCTGCCGGACCCCGAGCAGGCGATCGCCGAGCTCGGCGGTGTGCACGACCGGCGTGTGGAGGTCCACCGGCCCACCGCCGCGCGGACGGTGCACGCGTCCGGGTCCGGACACCTCGACCTGCCGCGCTACGAGACCGGCGAGGAGATCGCCACCCGGGACGCCTACGGGCAGGCGCTCGCCGCGCTCGGCACCGCCCGCGGCGACATCGTCGCCCTGGACGGCGAGGTCGGCGACTCGACGCGCACGGAGTTCTTCGCCAAGGAACACCCCGACCGGTTCTTCGAGTGCTACATCGCCGAGCAGCAACTGGTCGCGGCCGCCGTCGGCATGGCGGCGCGGGGCTGGGTGCCGTACGCCTCGACCTTCGCCGCCTTCCTCACCCGCGCCCACGACTTCGTCCGGATGGCCTCCGTCAGCGGCTCCGGCATCAACCTCGTCGGCTCGCACGCGGGTGTCTCCATCGGCCGCGACGGGCCCTCGCAGATGGGCCTGGAGGACCTGGCGATGTTCCGGTCCGTGTACGGCTCGACCGTGCTGTACCCGTGCGACGCCAACCAGACCGCGAAGCTCGTCGCCACGATGGCGGACCTGGAAGGCGTCCGCTATCTGCGCACCTCGCGCGGCGACAGTCCCGTCGTCTACAGCGCCACCGAGGAGTTCCCGGTCGGCGGAAGCAAGGTGCTGCGCGCCTCCTCCGGGGACCGGCTGACGCTCGTCGCGGCGGGTGTCACCGTCCACGAGGCTCTGGCCGCCGCCGAGGAGCTCGACCGCGCCGGCATCCAGGCCCGCGTGATCGACCTCTACTCCGTGAAGCCCGTGGACCGCGCGACCCTGCGCGAGGCCGCCGAGGAGACCGGCTGCCTGGTCACCGTCGAGGACCACCGGGAGGAGGGCGGCATCGGGGACGCGGTGCTCGACGCCTTCACCGACGGCCGCCCGGTGCCCCGCCTGGTGCGCCTCGCCGTCCGTGGGATGCCGGGCTCCGCGAGCCCGGCCGAGCAACTGCACGCCGCGGGGATCGACGCCGAGTCGATCGCGGCGGCGGCCCGACTGCTGGTCGGGACGGCCGTGGTGCGCTGACCGGAGTCCGGTGGGCACCATGGTCAGTACGCGGACGGTGCGCGCCGGCGGTCTTGCCGGGCGGAGGACGCGGGGTGCGGTCCCGCCGTCCGGCACGGGCCCGATGGGCCCGGCCCCCATGCGTCCGATGGAGAGAGGAGTCGGTGGGAGCGGAAGCCGGCGGGAGCGGGAGTCGTGCGACCGGTTCACCGAGCCGGAGCGAGGAGAACCGCGGGAGGAGACCCATGTGCGCTCTGCGCTATGTCTACGCGATCTGCCGCCCCTTCCCGGCAGCGCTGTCGGCCGAACTGACGGGGATCGCGGGCGTCCCGCCCAGGCTGCTGCGCCACCGCGACCTGATCGCCGTGGTCGGTTCGGTCCCGGAGCGGGAGTTCGCCGCGGAGCCGCTGCGCCGCCGGCTGGAGGACGTCCCCTGGCTGGAGGCGACGGCCAGGGCGCATCAGAGCGTCATCGACTCGCTCACCGCCGTCACCAGCCCGCTGCCGCTCCGGCTCGCCACCGTGCTCCGGGACGACAGTGGCGTACGCGTGATGATGGACGAACGCAGGGAGGTTTTCCTGCGGACGCTCGACCGGCTCGACGGCCGGGTGGAATGGGATGTGAAGGTGTTTCTTTCCGGTAGTTCCGCGAGTTCCGGAGCTACCGGTAGTTCCGGAAGTTCTGGGATTTCTGGGAGTTCCGGGAAATGCTTGGTGAGCGCGGACGAATTCACGCGCCGGTTGCACGATGTCCTTTCCCGGTGTGCCGAGGAAACCCGGGTGCGCACCCCGCTGAATCCCGCGTCTTCTCCAGGGGCGGACACCGAGGTTCTCGATGCGGCCTATCTGGTGTCGCGCGCGGAATCGGAGGAATTCGTGGAACGGGTGAACGCGAGCGCGCGCGATGAGCCGGCGGTGCGGGTGGAGCTCGCGGGTCCGTGGGCGGCGTACTCCTTCACGGGTTCCACGGGCCTCACGGGGTTCACCGGCCTCACGCGCTCCACGAGCGATACGCCGTGGGCGTGAAGCACGAGCGATACGCCGTGGGCCTGAAGTGGGTGTGACGTGGGCGCGAAGCACGGCCCGAGGTCCGGAACCGTTCCGGACCTCGGGCCGCCGAGGGACTCTTCTCCCCGAAGGGAAAGGCCTACCACCTGTACCAGCGACCCCTGCCTCCGGAGGCGCTCGTGCCGCGCACCAGGAATCCGAGCAGCCACAGGACGATGACCACCAGCGCTATCCACCAGAGAATCTTCAGCGCGAATCCCGCACCGAACAGAACCAGCGCAAGCAACAGAACCAGCAGGATGGGAACCATAGTGTGAACCTCCTGCTTTCCGTGTTTCCCGATACCGCGGGATCAGGCTTCGTTTCGGCAGAGAATCTCTCCGTGCAGCACGGAGAACCAGCCGTCCTCCTGCCGCCCCCACTCCCGCCAGGCGTCCGAGACCGCCCGCAATTGCTCCTCGGTCGCGTGGCCGCCCTCCGTGGCGCGTTCCGCGTACGACGAGGCCAGGGTGCGGTCCGCCCACAGGCCGCTCCACCACTCCCGCTCGCCCTCGGTGGCGAAGGTCCAGGTGCTCGACGTGGCCGTGACGTCCCGGATGCCGGCATCCAGTGCCCATGATTTGAGACGCCGGCCCGCGTCGGGCTCGCCGCCGTTGGCACGGGCGACCCGGAGGTACAGATCCAGCCAGTCGTCCATGCCGGGCACCGGCGGGTACCAGGTCATGGACGAATAGTCCGCATCGCGGACGGCGATGAGCCCGCCCGGCTTGGTGACCCGGTGCATCTCGCGCAGCGCCTGCACCGGATCGCCCACGTGCTGGAGCACCTGGTGGGCGTGGACCACGCAGAACGTGTCGTCCGGGTACGCCAGGGCGTGGATGTCGGCCACCGCGAACTCGACGTTGCGCAGGCCGCGTTCGGCCGCGACCTGGCGCGCCCGGTCCAGGACGGCGGGCGCGTGGTCGACGCCGGTGACATGCCCGTCCGGGACCCGCTCGGCCAGGTCGGCCGTGATGGTGCCCGGGCCGCAGCCGATGTCGAGGATGCGCATGTGCGGCTTCAGCGAGTCGAGCAGGTACGCCGCCGAGTTGGCGGCGGTGCGCCAGGTGTGCGAGCGCATCACCGACTCGTGGTGGCCGTGGGTGTAGACGGCGGTCTCCCGCGACTTCGACATGACCGGTCCCCTTCTCGTCGTACGTGGTACGGGGCCTCGGCGGGCGTCTGCGCACTCCGCGAGGCGATGGCATCACCGTACGCGCTCATGTCGAATGACGAGACCCGCATCTTGCCATGTGGACATGTGTCGTGGGGTGTTGGGTGATCGCGGGGCGCCGGGAAGGTGTCAGTGCGCGGGGAGCGGGCGGTAGACGGTCAGCGCCTCGGGGCTCTTGAACAGGGTCACCTCGCCGCTCACCTCGGTGACTTCACCGTCGTAGGCGAGCAGCGTCCCGGGCGCGACGCCGTCGATGCGCAGCCGGCCGACCCGTACGGCGGCGTGGGCGGGGGAGCGGGTGAGCGGGCCCGCGAAGGCGGCCGCCAGCAGACGCACGGCGGGATGGCGGCCGCCGTGGACGACCCGTACGTCCAGCCGGCCGTCCGCGAGGTCGAAACGGCGGGCGGGCGCCAGGCCCATCCGGTGGTAGGTGCCGTTGCCCGCGAACAGCAGCCACAACGGGTGGGTACGGCCGCCCAGTTCGGCCCGCAGCGGGTGGTGGTCGGCGCGCAGAACGCGCAGCGCGCCCAGAACGCCCGCGGGCCAACTGCCGATCACGTTGGACCAGTTCTCCCGTTCACGCACCAGCTCCGGATAGATGCCCAGACTGCAGGTGTTGAGGAAGATGCCGCTCGTGCCGCCGGACACGAACCGGCCGACGTCCACCCGGACCGCGTCGCCCTCCTGGAGCGCGCGGACCAGATCGCGTTCGCCCTCCACGCCGAGGTCGTGGGCGAAGTGGTTGAGTGTGCCGCCGGGCAGGACGGCGAGGGGGATGCCGTGGCGCAGGGCGACCTCGGCCGCGGCGTTCACCGTGCCGTCGCCGCCGCACACGCCCAGCACCCGGGCACGGGTCGCCGCCTTCTCCAACTCCTCCTGTATGTCGGATGGTTCGCACTCCACGAGCTCCGCGCGCGGCAACGCGCCGACCAGCGCGCCGACCCGCTCCGAGCTTCCCGAGCCCGTGTTGGCCACCATGACCAGGCCCTCACCCTCGGCCAGCGCGGGGGCGTCGGTGCGCGGCCGGCCGGGCGGGGTCGCCTGGTCCCGGGTGGGCACCAGTCCCCGCACCGCGTATGCGGCGCCGACGCCCAGGGCCGCACCGGCCAGGACATCGCTCGGGAAGTGGACCCCGGTGTAGACGCGGGACAGCGCGACCCCCGCGGCGAGCGGGGCGACGACCGCGCCCCAGCCCCGGGACTCCAGCGCCACCCCCGCCGCGAAGGCGGCGGCGGAGGCGGCATGCCCCGAAGGGAACGACGTGGTGATCGGCTGCCGCTTCAGCTGCCGGACGAGGGGGACCGGGTCCAGCGCCGGGCGGGTGCGGCGCACCGAGCGCTTTCCGACGGTGTTGATCGTGGCGGAGGCCAGGGCGAGCGAGGCGACGCCCCGCACGGCGGCCCGGCGGGCCCGCGGGGTGCGGCTCGCCGCCACGGCGGCTGCCGTCGCGAACCACAGGACGCCGTGGTTCGCGACGCGGCTGAGCCGCGGCAGCACGGGGTCGGCGCCCGGCCAGTGCCGCGCCGCGACCGTCTCGAAGATCCGGCAGTCCACGGCGAGGAGCCGGTCCCTGAGGACATGGCGGCCCGGTACCAGGGCGGTGAGGTCGACATCTGGGGTCGGTGTCATGCGGGTCCGTCTACCCCGGATCAGGCGGTTCCCGCTCCCTCGCCGCGGGCCCCCGCCGCATACGCGTTTGCCCCTCGCCCCGGCTCCCCGGAGAATGCCTGCCCATGGGACATCTCGAAGCCGCACATCTTGAGTACTACCTTCCCGACGGGAGGGCGCTGCTCGGCGATGTGTCGTTTCGGGTGGGGGAAGGGGCCGTCGTCGCCCTGGTGGGGCCCAACGGCGCCGGGAAGACCACGCTCCTGCGGCTGATCTCGGGGGAGCTCAAGCCCCACGGCGGGACCGTGAACGTGGGCGGCGGGCTCGGGGTGATGCGGCAGTTCGTGGGGTCCGTACGCGACGAGACCACCGTGCGCGAGCTGCTCGTCTCCGTGGCCCCGCCCCGCATCCGCGAGGCGGCGAAGGCCGTGGACACCGCCGAGCACGCGATGATGACCGTGGACGACGAGGCCGCCCAGCTCCGCTACGCGCAGGCGCTCTCCGACTGGGCCGAGGTCCAGGGGTACGAGTCCGAGACCCTCTGGGACATCTGCACGACGGCCGCCCTCGGCGTCCCCTACGAGAAGGCGCAGTGGCGGCTGGTGCGGACCCTGTCCGGGGGCGAGCAGAAGCGCCTGGTCCTGGAGGCGCTGCTGCGCGGCACCGACGAGGTACTGCTGCTCGACGAACCGGACAACTATCTCGACGTACCGGGGAAGCGCTGGCTGGAGGAGCGGCTCAAGGAGACCCGCAAGACCGTGCTGTTCGTCTCCCACGACCGTGAACTCCTCTCCCGCGCCGCCCAGAAGATCATCAGCGTCGAGCCGAGTCCGGCCGGCGCGGACGCCTGGGTGCACGGCGGCGGTTTCGCGACGTACCACGAGGCCCGGCAGGAGCGGTTCGCGCGCTTCGAGGAACTGCGCAGGCGCTGGGACGAGAAGCACGCCCAGCTCAAGAAACTGGTGCTGAACCTCCGTCAGGCGGCCTCCATCAGCCATGAGTTGGCCTCCCGTTACGCGGCCGCACAGACCCGGCTGCGGAAGTTCGAGGAGGCCGGACCGCCGCCGGAGCCGCCGCGCGAGCAGGACATCAGGATGCGGCTGCACGGCGGGCGGACCGGGGTACGGGCCGTGACCTGCAAGGGACTTGAGCTCACCGGCCTGATGAAGCCCTTCGACCTGGAGATCTACTACGGCGAGCGCGTCGCCGTGCTCGGCTCCAACGGCTCGGGGAAGTCGCACTTCCTGCGGCTGCTCGCGGGCGGCGAGGTCGCGCACACCGGCGAGTGGAAACTCGGTGCCCGGGTGGTGGCCGGTCACTTCGCGCAGACGCACGCCCACCCGGAGCTGGAGGGCCGCACGCTCCTCGACATCCTGTGGACCGAGCACTCGCAGGACCGCGGGGCCGCGATGTCCCGGCTGCGCCGCTACGAGCTGACGGCCCAGGCCGAGCAGCGCTTCGAGAAGCTGTCGGGCGGCCAGCAGGCGCGTTTCCAGATCCTGCTCCTGGAACTGGAGGGCTCGACGGCCCTGCTGCTCGACGAGCCGACCGACAACCTCGACCTGGAGTCCGCCGAGGCCCTCCAGGAGGGTCTTGAGGCGTACGAGGGGACGGTCCTGTCGGTCACCCACGACCGCTGGTTCGCCCGCTCCTTCGACCGCTACCTGGTCTTCGGCTCGGACGGCCGCGTCCGGGAGACCCAGGAGCCGGTGTGGGACGAGCGCCGCGTGGAGCGGGCCCGGTAGACCCCGGGACCCGCGGACCCCGGGCCCGGTGGGGCGCCGAAGGCCGGGCCGGGCTTCGGGGAGGCCCGGCACCCCGGATGTTCGTAGAGTGGTGGGAGAAGGTCTCGATCCAAGGCTCCCTCCCGGACGCCGCCGGGGCGCTGTCGCCCCCGGCGAGTGACCGGACCGCACCGACGGCCACGACGAGCGGGGTAGCACCATGACCGGAGTCGACCCGGACCGGCTGGACGACCAGCAGCTCATGAAAGAGCTGGAGGCCATCCACCGCACCCGCCACGACACGCTGCTGCACGGTTCGAACGACGCGCTGCACACCCACAACGTGCGCATGGCCCAGCTGGAGGGCGAGTACCTGCGCCGCCACCCGCGCCGGCCCGTCTCGGCGGGCCGCACCCGTGACGGCGCCCGGGAGCGCGGCCCCGCGGGGGTGCCGCCGGCATGACCGACCCGCATTCGATCCTGACCCGGCAGGCGGAGGCCCTGGACCTCTTCGGCCGCCGCGTCCACGCGATCCGCGCCGACCAGTGGGACGCGTCCACGCCCTGCACCGACTGGAACGTGCGCGACCTCGTCGGCCACCTCGTCTCCGAGCAGGCGTGGGCACCCGCACTGGTCCGGGACGGCGCGACCGTCGACGCGGTCGGCGACAGCCTGGAGGGCGACCTGCTCGGCCCCGACCCGGCCGCCGCCTGGGACGAGGTGGCCGACGCCGCCCGTGCCGTGTTCGCCGAACCCGGCGCCCTGGACCGCACGGTCCATCTCTCGTTCGGGGACATGGAAGCGGGCGACTACTGCGCGCAACTGGTCACCGACCTGACGGTCCACACCTGGGACCTGTCCCGCGCCATCGGCGCCGACGAACGGCTCCCCGAGGATCTGCTGGCCTTCGCGGTCCGGGAGGTCGCCCCGCACGCGGCCGAACTGGAGAAGAGCGGACTCTTCGCGGCCCCCGAGGAACCGCCGCCCGGCGCCGACGTCCAGACGAAGCTCCTCTGCCTGGTCGGCCGCCGGCCCTGAGGGCACGCGCCGCCCGGGGTCCGTGATCCCGCGTCCCGCGCCCGGCCGCCCCCGGCCCCTGAAGGGTCCCGGGAGGACGGACAGCCCGGCATGGGAGACAATGACAAGGTGTTTGTCCCGCATGGCGCGGGGCAGACGCTGTTGCAGTGCTTCGGACAGGAGGCACGTCCGTGGGAGCGGCTATCCGCGCCATGGGTGTACCCGTCCGGCGCACGGGTGCGTTCCCACGATGACTGTCCATCACACGGCACCATCAAGGGAGTTGCGACGCACCATGCGAACTCAAGCGAGCGCGACGCACCATCCGCACGACGACGCCCCCGACACCGTCGAGGCATTCCGCAGGCTCGCCGTGCTTCCCCCGGGCCAGGAGCGCGACGCCCTCCGCGCGGAGATCGTCGAGTCCTGGCTGCCGATGGCCGAACGGCTCGCGGGCCGCTTCCGCAGCCGCGGCGAGAGTTACGAGGACCTGCGCCAGGTCGCGTCGCTCGGCCTGGTCAAGGCCGTCGACCGCTACGACCCCGAACTCGGCAACGCCTTCGAGAGCTACGCGGTGCCGACCATCACCGGCGAGATCAAACGCCACTTCCGCGACCACATGTGGACCCTGCACGTGCCACGCCGGGTCCAGGACCTGCGCAACCGGGTCCGGTTCGCCAACCAGGACCTGTCCCAGACCATCTCGGGCCGCCGGCCCACCGTCGCCGAGATCGCCGACCACGCCCGTATGACCGAGGAGGACGTCCTGACGGGTCTTGAGGCCCTGGAGAGCTTCACCGCGCTCTCCCTGGACGCCGAACTGCCGGGCAGCGAGGACGGCTACTCCCTCAGCGACGCCCTCGGTTCACCCGACCCGGCCCTCGACACCGTCATCGACCGCGAGGCCGTCAAGCCCCGGCTCCAGGCCCTCCCCGAGCGGGAGCGCGCCATCCTCTACATGCGGTTCTTCAGCGACATGACCCAGAGCCGGATCGCCGACGAACTGGGCATCTCCCAGATGCACGTCTCCCGCCTCATCAGCCGCTGCTGCACCCAGCTGCGCGACCAGATCATGCGCGACGCCGCCTGAGGGCCGACCCGTGGTCCCCGGCGGGCGAAGGCTCGGGAGCCGGCCGGTAGTTCAGTCCGGCCACGCGAGCCGCAGGGCGACATGACGGGACATCACGTCCATCGCCTGCGCCTCGGCCAGGGAGAAGGCGGGCCGGCTCCCGCTCCGGAACAGCGTCAGCACCCCCCGTACGGAACCGGACGGGCCGGGCAGCGGAACACACAGCAAGGACGTCACATCGGCGCGGACGAGGACCGGGGCGCCCGAGACGTCATGGCCGAAGGCGTCCGGGTCCTCGGGGCGCACCTGAAGGGCCGTGGACCCGCCGCGTACCGCCTCGGCGACGAGAGGGCACGCGGCGGGATCCTGCGCGGCCACCGCCGCCACCTCCTCGCCGCACCCGCGCGGGCCCAGGACGGCCGTACGCGACAGGCGTCCGTCCCCTGCGTCGGCCACCACCCAGTCCGCGAACCGCCCGTGCAGCACCCCGGCCGCCCGGTCCAGCACCGCTGAACGGTCCTCGTCCGGGCAGCCGAGCAGCGCCGTGGCCATGGCGTCCACCAGGTCCATCAGCATCGCGTGCCGGGTACTCGCGGAGAGGCTCGGCACGGTTCGCGCGGGCGCGTCCGGCCCCGACGGCTCCGCGGACCCGTAGACGTCCGACGGACTCCCCTCGCCCGCCGGCTGGAGCACCACGAGTACGGCGGTCCGCGGCTCCCCGCTGGGCCGCAGCGCGGCGAGCGTGGCCCGTACGGGCACCGACGGCCCCTGCTGGAGACGCACGGTGAGCCCGCGGTCACCCTCGCCGCGGGCCACCGCCGCCGCCTGCGAGCGGAACGCGGCCCGGTCGGCGTGCGCGAGGAAACCGGTCAGCGGCCGGCCGGTGGCGTAACCGGCCCGGACGCCGGTGAACGAGGTGGCCGCGAAGTTCATCCGGCGCACCACGCTCTCGCGGTCCACCAGGACGACCGGCACCGGCACCCGCTGGAACAGCGCCTTCAGGAGCTGCTGCTCCTGGCGGTCCACCGAACCGATCCCGGAGGGACCGGCCGCCGACAGCCGCTGGAACGCCGGCCACAACTGCTCCGCCACATGGTCGAGTTCGAAGATGGCCGCGTCGAGGACCGTCGGCAGTTCCTGGGCGGGCACGGAACGCGCCGCCTTCAACTCCGCGACGCGGCGCACGAAATCCGCGAGTTCTTCACCGAATTCGTCCGTCTGCGCCATGCGACGAACGTAACCCGGCCGGGGCATGTCGCGGGGGGCGGGGGCGGAACAGGCCGGACTTCTTCGGCGCAGGTGAGGGCACTTGGTTCCGGCCTGGGCGGAGTACTCGTTTTCGGCGTGGATGAGCGGGAAGGCGCGGAGAGGGAGGAGAAGAGGAGAACAGGAGGAGAGGGGAGGAGGAGCGAGCCGTGCCGGAAACCGGCCAACTCGACCGTCTGGGAACGGAATCACCCGAGTCGGCGCTTCCCGGGAGGCGTCTCTCGGAACTCGCCGAGCAGGCCACGCGGTGCGTCACGGACTGCTGCGGCGCCAGCAGCCTGGTGTCCGAGGGCGGCCGGGACCGGCCCGCCGCGGTGACCCACCCCGACCTCGCCGGACTCGTCTCGGTGCAACTGCGTTCCGGCGACGGACCGATCCCGGCCGCGCTGGAACGCGGCGAACCCGTCGACTCGGCGGACCTGCTGACCGAGGAGCGCTGGCCCGGGTACCGGGCCATGGCCCTCGACGCGGGAGTCCGCTCCAGCGTGACCATCCCCTTCCGCCGCTCCGGGCTGACCGTCACCCTCAGCCTCTACAGCTTCCGGCCCGGCGCCCTCGAAGACGCCCCGCACGGAGCCGCCCGCACGCTGGGGGACCACGCCGCCACCTGCCTGGTCCGCGACCGCTCGTACCGCGCCGCGCTCACCGAACTCGACCAGCTGGGTGCCGCGCTGCGCTCCCGGCCGGTCGTCGACCAGGCGTGCGGCATGCTGATGCACGTTCTCGGCTGCGACGCGGACCGGGCCTTCGCGGTCCTGCGCCGGATCTCCCAGGGCACCAACCGCAAACTGTCCGACGTCGCCGCGTCCGTCGTCGACAAGCGCGGACACGGACTGGGGGAGGAACTGGTCTCCCGGACCGGCTGACGTGCGGCGGGAATCGGGGCGGGGGACGGAGGACGCCGTACGCGGGGACCGGCCGCCGACCCCGGCGACGTCACCCGCACGGGCCCTGTTGTCCCGCGAATGGTGCCCGGCCGTTCGCGCCCGGCGGCCCGGCGGGCTCTGATGGGCCCGAGGGGCACGACGGCCGTGGCCCTCGGACCGCAGCCCCTCCGAAGGAGCCCCGCTCATGCGCCGTACCGCCCGTGCCCTGTACGCCACCGCCCTGGCCGGCGCAGCCCTGGGCGCCGCCGCGTCGGGCGCGTCCGCGGATCCGGCCGCGCAGGTCAGTCCGGGCTCCGTCGAACCCGGCGGCACCGTCACCATCACGGTCACCTGCGACGCGATCACGGGGACCCCGCCCGACCTGATCGACGCCAGCTCCCAGGGTTTCGAGGAGGGCAAGGTCCAACTGCACCGCGTCGAGGACACCGACCCGGGTACCGCCGGCGCCGCCTCCTACAGCGGTACGGCGCACATCCCTTCCGGCGAGTCCGGGGGAGCGTCCGACACCCTGGGCGATCCCGCCGCGACGGGGTCCGACGCGGGGATCGGCTCCGACACGGTGGTCCCCGACACGGTGGGTCCCGGCCCGGTGGGCTCCGACAGGTCGGGCTCCGGCGCGTCGGGCGCTTCCGACGCGAAGAATCCCGACGCGAAGACGTCCGATGCGAAGAACCTCGTCGCGAAGGAGTCCGACGTGGGGAGCGCGGACGGGGTGAGTGCCTACCCCGGTGGCTCGGACACCGTCGCACCCGATGCCCTGGCACCCGCTCCCGTCGCCGGCGCCCCGGTCGTACCGGACCCGGCGACCCCTGACGACGTCGGGCCGGACACGGTGGGGCCGGACACCGTCGGTCCGGACACCGTCGGTCCGGACACCGTGGGCCCGGACGATGTCGGACCCGACACGGTGGGTCCCGACACGGTCGGCCCGGACTCGGTGGGTCCCGACACCTCGGCCCCCGGCACGGTGGCCCCGGACAAGGCCGGTCCGGACACGACGGGACCCGGCACCGGAGGCGCGGACGGGCGGTGGAGCGTGGACGGCGTCTGTCCCGCGCCGCAGGGCGGTCACGGGAAGCAGTGGACCGCGTCGTACTCCGTGGCGCGGGGTGGCACGGCGACGCACAGCCCCGACGGCGGGGCCGGTGCCGATACCGGCGCGGGCACCGGTGCGGGTGAGCGTCCCCCCACCGTCCAGCGCGGTGTGCGGGCCGGTGAGGGCGGCGTGTTCACCGACTCCGTGCCCGCCCTGATCGCCGGCGGTGTGCTGATCGCCGGGGCCTTGGGCGGGGCCGCCCATCGGCTGCACCGGTTGCGCCGACCGCACCGGCGGCGGGCGTAGCCGGGCGGGCGGCACGGTGACGGTCGACGGCGCGACGGTCGACGGGCGACGGGGTGACGGGCACGCTCAGGACAGCCCTCCCGACAGCTCTCCCGCCAGCCCTGCGGAGCCCCCTCCGGAGACCACTTCCGAGGACCCTTGCGAGAACACTCCTGGGACGGCATGCCGCTGGAAGCCGAGAGGCCCACGGCGCGGGACGGCGGTCCGCGCGGGGTGAACCGCGGGCGGGGGCACGAACACCCGGAACCGTACGGACAGGCAGGCTCCGGAACAGGGCACGGCAGCACCCACGGTGCGGAGGCAGGTATGCGGCGGACGGATCCGGAAGGCCACGGACCGGTCCGCTACGGGCCGCCGCTGCCCGACCAGGGCCTGCCCGTGCTGCCGGAACTCCGGTCCGTGCTGGCCGACGCCGCGGGCCGCTCCGACGCCGCGCTGTTCGGCGGCGGCCCCGCGCTCCTCGACGCCGCCCGCGGCTACTGGACCCGGCGCGGGCTGCCCGCCGCACCCGACCGGGTGGTGGCCGCCCCCGGAGCCCCCGCGCTGCTGCTGGCGCTGACCGGAGCCATCGGCGGCGATGTCCTCGCGCCCCGCCCGTGCGCCGCGTGGTGGGCGCCGCAGGCACGGCTGCTGGGCAGATCCGTGTTCCGGGTGGCGACGCCGGCGGAGTGCGGCGGCGTCCCCGATCCGTACGCCCTGCTGGAGACCGTCCGCAGGGTCCGCGCGGAGGGCGGCGACCCGCGTCTGCTCCTGCTGTCCGTCGCCGACGACCCGACCGCGACCGTCGCTCCGCCCGAGGTGGTGCACGAGACCGTGGAGGCCGCGGCGGGCGAGGGACTGCACATCGTCAGCGACGAGACCTGGCGCGACACCCTGCACCGGCCGCACGACACCGTGCTGCTCAGCCCCGCCGAGATGCTCCCCGACGACGTCACCGTGATCACGGACCTCGCGGGCGCCTTCCTGCCGCAGGGCTGGCCGGCCGCCGTCGCCCGGTTCCCCGGCAACGACGCGGGCGCTCTGCTGCGTTCCCGGGTCCTCGACGTGCTCACCGTGCTCGGCGCGCGCGTCGCCGAACCGGTCGCCGCGGCGGCCGCGTACGCGCTCGGCGAGCCCGCCGCGATCACCGGGCGGCTCACGGCGGCCGTACGCCTGCACGCCCGCGTCGCCGACGCCGCGCAGCGCCTGGTGGGCGCCGCCGGTGCCGTGGTGCGCCCCCCGCAGGCCGGCCGACACCTGTACGTCGACCTCGGGCCACTGCGCACCGCCCTCGGCGCGCACGGTGTCGGCGACGCGCAGGACCTGGAGGACTACCTGTCCGCCCGGCTGGGGATGCCCGCGCCGGGCGGACACCGCTTCGGCGACGACCTCGCCGCGCTCCGGGTCCGCCTCGGCACCGGGCCCCTGCTCGGTTCCTCGGACGAGGAGCGGGAGGAGTCGCTCGCCTCCTCCGATCCACTGGAACTGCCGCATGTGCACAGCGCGTTGACCCTGTTGGGGTCGGCCTTCGACGATCTCCGCGACGATGCTCAGCGATGGGAGTCCCCTCGATGACGCGGCAGTCCGAGTCGGCCCCGAGCACGACGACCCAGGACACCGGCGATCCCCCGCCGCCACCCGCCGCCCAGGCACCGGGACACCCGGCGTTCCTTCCACCCGCACCCCCGCTCCCCGAGCCGCGCCCGTTCGCGGAGCCGCCCCCGCTCCCCGAGCCGCGCCCGCTCGGCGAACGGCGTGTCTGGCCCCGGTCCTTCGTGGACCGGCTGACCGCGCCGCTGCCGGGGCTCCGCGCCCTCGCGCGCTTCGCCCGCGAGGGCGCCCTGCGGCCGGGGGCCGAGGGGCTCGCCGACATCCCCTTGCTGCCGTTCGAGCCGGGACCGCTGCCCCGCGTGGAGGCCCGTACGGTCGCCGTCTCCTGGGCGGGACACGCGAGTTGGGTGATCCGGATCGGCGGGCTCACCGTGCTCACCGACCCGGTCTGGTCCCGCAGGATCGTGGGCACCCCGGCCCGGATCACCCCGGTCGGCGTGGCCTGGAGCGCCCTGCCACGCGTCGACGCGGTCGTCATCAGCCACAACCACTACGACCATCTGGACGCACCGACCCTGCGCCGACTCCCGCGCGACACCGCGGTGTTCGTCCCCGCCGGACTCGGATGGTGGTTCAGACGGCGTCGGTTCACCCGGATCACCGAGCTGGACTGGTGGGGGCGGCCGAACTCGACGGCGTCCGCTTCGACTTCGTCCCCGCCCACCACTGGTCCAAGCGCACCCTCACCGACACCTGCCGCTCGCTGTGGGGCGGCTGGGTCCTGGCGGCGCCCGGCGGACAACGGGTGTACTTCGCGGGCGACACCGGATACGGCCACTGGTTCGGCCGCATCGGGCAGTGCCATCCGGGGATCGACCTCGCTCTCCTGCCCATCGGCGCGGACGACCCCGTTGGTGGCTGAGCGATGTGCACTGCGACCCGGAAGAGGCGGTGCGGGCGGCCGTCGACCTGAGAGCGCGGCGGATGGCACCGATGCACTGGGGTACGTTCGTGCTCTCCGCGGAACCGGTGCTGGAGCCCCTGCGACGGGTGCGGGCAGCCTGGCAACGGGCGGGCCTGGCCCGGGAGGACCTGCGGGACCTGGCGGTGGGAGGCTCCCGGGTCCTGGAGTGACCGTGCCTTCAGGACGAGGGTTCCTAGGGCGCCGACGTCCTGCGGATCCTGCGCCACACGCTCGGCGCCGCGCTGATCGCGAGGGTCAGGGCCACCGCCGCGACCACGCCCTCCCACGGCTCGGGGAAGAGCGAGCCGCCGAGGATGCCGATGATCTGGTACGTCGCCGCCCAGGCGAGACAGGCCGGGATGTCCCCGCGGGCGAAGACGCGCATCGGCATCTTCGCCATCAGGCAGGCCAGCATCACCGGAATACGGCCCGCCGGCACCAGGCGCGACAGGACCAGGACGGCGATGCCGTGCTCGCCGAGTTTGCGCTGCGCCTGAGCGAGCCGGTCCTCGGGCGCGCGCACCCGGATCGCCTCCAGCCAGCGCGACCCGTTCTTCGAACCCATGCCGCGCCGACCGAGCCAGTACAGCGATATGTCGCCGAGGAAGGCGGCGACCGAGGACACCAGGAACACCATCAGCAGCGCGAAGGGCGACGTCGACGTCCGATGGAAGGCCACCACCGCCGCCGAACTCACCAGCGCACCCGTCGGTACCACCGGTACCAGCGCGCCGATCAGCACCAGCAGGAACAGGGACGGATACCCGATCGCCTGCTGGGTGGACTCCGGTGGCACGGCCGGGGCCGTGGCGGACAGGAACACCACCGGAGCGGAGCCCCCGACCGACCGGAGCAGAGAGGGAACCACCGCCCCCGCGGCGGGCCAGGGAATCACCGAGCGGCCTCCGGACGCACGCTCTCGCCGTGCCCCAGGAGGTGCACCGCCACCTGGGGCACGCGCTCGGCCGCCAGGCGCACGAACTCCTCGCCCGGCGCGTGGAATTCATGAGGGCGCACGGCATCCATCCCGATGGGCCAGAACGTGCCGTAGTGCACCGGCACTGCGCTCCGCGGACGCAGCGCGGCGAGCGCCTCGGCGGCACGCCCCGCGTCGAGATGGCCCTCGCCCAGATACGGACCCCAGCCGCCCACCGGCAGCAGGGCCACGTCGACCGCTCCGACCTCTTCGGCCATCGACGCGAACAGCCCGGTGTCCCCGGCGAAGTACGTCCGTGCCTCGCCCTCGACCACGTACCCCACGGCGGGGGAGCGGTGCGGTCCGATCGGCAGCCGCCGTCCGTCGTGCCGTGCCGCAACCGTGCGGACGACCAGGTCACCGACCCGGGTGCGGTCACCGGGCGCGACCTCGGTGATCCGCAGATGGTCCAGCCTGCGCAGTCCGGGCACCGAGCGTGGGGCGCCGCGCGGCACGAGCAGCCGGGTGCCCGGAGCCAGCCGGGCCAGCGAGGGCAGATGCAGATGGTCGGCGTGCAGATGGGAGACGAGCGCCACGTCGGCGACCGCCGCCGAGGGAGGGGGCGGCGCCCCGCGCCTGCGCCGCAGGTGCGCGAGCCGGCGCGCGAAGAGCGGATCGGTGAGCACACGCGTCCCGGAGTCCTCCAGCGTGCAGGTGGCGTGCCCCCACCAGGTGATCTCCACCGGCACCTCTTTACCTCCTTCGCGCGACTCCCCCCGAGCCTACGGGCAGGAGTAGGGTCGGCGGCGAAACCCGGAGGTGAGGGGGACGCCATGGGAGACGCACGCGCTGCCTCCGGCACGCACGCCCTCGACCGCTCGCACGAGTGGAGCGCCCCGGCGCCACGCGCCCCGTCGCTTCGCGTCATGGCGATCGCGAGCCTGACACCTCTGGAGGAGCTCGACGAGGACCCCTTCCTCGTCGACTCCCGCAGCCAGCACGCGATGTGTGCCCGCTGGGCCGCGGAGCACGGCCATGTCGTCACGCGCGAACTCCTCGTACGCGGGCTGCGCCCCGACCACCGCAGCCTGTGGGCGGACGTCGAGGCCGGCCTCGTGGACCTGTTCGTCGCGCCCAGCCACCGGGTCCTGGAGCGCGCGCTCGCCTCGGTCGAGGAATTCACCGCCGAGTGCGTGCGCCGCGGTGTGCGCGTCGAGACCGTGGGCACCGCCGAACCGTCGTACGACGCCCAGATGAAGGCCCGGGTCCACCGCCGTCTGTCGATGCCGACGGCCGGGTACGACGGCCGCTGATCCCTCGGCCGGGCCGGGCGCCGCGGGAGGGCCGCGGCGGAGGCTCCGGGGGACTGCCTGCGGCTTTTGGGGACTTCTGGGGTTCTCCGGCCGTTGTGACAAGGTGGGAGCAGGCCGCGCGGACCGGGCGGGCCGGGACGTGAGGTGGGCTGGGCGTGGACGGAGGACGGTGGCGGCGCCTCGCCAGCGCGGTGGGGCGAAGCATCACGGTGTGGGCCGCGTCCACGGTCACGATGCTCGTCCTGGCCGGCGCGCTGCCCGACTTCCGGTTGCAGTCGGCCGGCGGGGACAGCGCGACCCGGATCGCCGTCACCGCCGCGGCGGGCGCGGGCGTCTTCGGCCTTCTGTCCTCGCTGGTGTGGCCCCTGCTCGTGCGGGCCCTGCTGCTCGTCCCCGCCCTGGTTCTCGGCCTGCTCGTCTTCTTCCTGAACGGCTCGCTGCTGCTGATCGCCCTGCGGCTCAACCCCTCCGGGCACGGGGAGGCGGCCCCCGAGACCGCCGTCGTGGTGGCCGCCGTGATGTCCGCCGTCGCCTCGGCCACCGGCGCCGCTCTCGCCGTACGGGACGACGACGCGTACCGCCGCCGGCTCTACCGTCTCGCCGACCGCCGCCGCAGACGCGCCGCCGGGCAGCCCGGTCCCTCGACGCACGGTGCGGTCTTCCTCCAGCTCGACGGGGTCGGGCACGACGTCCTGCTGGAGGCGATCGGCAAGGGCCTGATGCCGACCGCGGCCCGGTGGCTGGGCGGTACCCGTCCGACCCACCGCCTCACCCCGTGGCGCACCGACTGGTCCAGCCAGACCGGCGCCAGCCAACTGGGCATCCTGCACGGCAGCAACCACGACGTCCCGGCCTTCCGGTGGTACGAGAAGGACACCGAGGAGGTCATGGTCTGCAACCGGCCGGCCGGCGCCGCCGAACTCCAGCGCCGGGCCGTCGAGCACACCGGCGACGGGGGACTGCTCACCGCCGACGGCGCGAGCCGCGGCAACCTCTTCAGCGGCGGCGCCGACGAGCTCGCCCTGGTGCTGTCCGTGGCCGCGCGCAGGGGACGGGACAACCGTTCGCGGGCGGGCTACTTCGCGTACTTCTCCGACCCGGCCAACGCCGTCCGTACGGCGATGTCGTTCGTCGCCGAGGTCTTCCGGGAGACGGGCCAGTCCACCTGGGCCCGCCTGAAGCGGCGACGGCCCCGCGTCAAGCGCGGCGGGCTGTACCCGTTCGTCCGCGCCTTCGCGACGGTCGTCGAGCGGGACGTCGTGGTCGCCGCGGTGATCGGCGACCTGCTCGCCGGGCGCAACGCGGTCTACGCGGACCTGGTGGCGTACGACGAGGTGGCGCACCACTCCGGGCCGCGGAGCCGGGACACCGAGAAGATCCTGCAGCGGCTCGACCGCTCCCTCGCGCTGATCGAGAAGGTCGCCGAGCACGCCCCGCGCCCGTACCGGATCGTCGTCCTCTCCGACCACGGCCAGAGCCCGGGTGAGACGTTCCTGGCCCGCTACGGCCTCAGCCTCGGCAATCTGGTCCGGGCCGGCTGCGGGCTGCCCGTGCCCCGCAAGGCCCGGAGGACCCACAGCGGAGCCGAGGCGCGGACCGCCGTGCGCGCCGCGCTGCGCAGGCCGGTCGAGGAGCGCGAGGAGCGGCTCGGGCCGTCCGGGCGCCGCTCCGAGCCCCTCGTCCTGGCCTCCGGCAACCTCGGTCTCGTCTCCTTCCCCGACGTTCCGCACCGGATGAGCCGGGAGGAGATCGACCGCCGCCACCCCGCGCTGCTGTCCACGCTCGCCAACCACCCCGGGGTCGGCTTCCTCCTGGTCCGCAGCGAGGAGCACGGCGGGCTCGTGCTCGGGGCGCACGGAGCCGAGGTGCCGGTGGACCGCCTCGACGACGAACACCCGGGCCCCCTCGCCGACTTCGGCCCCGGCGCCGCCGACGCCGTGCGGCGCACACACTCCTTCCCGCACACCGCCGACATCATGGTCAACTCGTGGTACGACCCCGCCGAGGGCGAAGTCCTCGCCTTCGAGGAGCAGATCGGCTCCCACGGTGGCCTCGGCGGCGCCCAGGGGCGGCCCTTCCTGCTCTCCCCGGTGGCCCTGTCGACGCCGGTCGGCCCGAACACCGAACTCGCGCTCACGGAGACCGAGTTCGTCGGCGCGGACACCGAACTCGTCGGCGCCGAGCGGGTGCACGACGTACTGAGCCGCTGGCTGCGCGAGTGCGACGGACCCCAAGTGCCTTTGCCGGCAAGCCCGGACGAGCAGGCGGCCTGAGCGGCGCTCCGCCGGGAGCGGGACGCCGGGAACGAGAGAGCGGCCGCCCGGCCGCGGCGACGGGCCGGGGCTCGGCAAGGTCACGGGGCGCGGGCGCGTCCGCCGGAAAATGGGAGGCGGGGGGCGGACGGCCACGCCCACACTGTGGGCATCGCACGCCGCGCCTTCGCAGGCGTGCCACCCGCCCCCACCCCCCTTTTTTTTCGCACCCCCTCTCGCACCCCCTTCGAGGAGCCCGCCTGTGCAGGCAGTCGTCACCGTCACTCCCGCCCGTATTCCGGAGCTGCTGCTCGGTCTCGCCACCGTGCGGCCGGTCTTCCTCTGGGGCGCCCCCGGCATCGGAAAGTCCTCCCTGGTCAGGGAGTTCGCCGAATCGCTCGGGCTGGAGTGCGTGAGCCTGCTGGGCACGCAGTTGGCACCCGAGGACCTGATCGGCGTGCCGCAGATCCGCGACGGACGCTCCGTCTTCTGCCCGCCGCAGGCCATCGCCCGTGACGAGCCGTACTGCCTCTTCCTGGACGAGCTGAACGCGGCGACCCCCGATGTGCAGAAGGCCTTCTACTCGCTGATCCTCGACCGCCGTATCGGTGACTACGAGCTGCCGAAGGGCTCCATCGTGATCGGCGCGGGCAACCGCTCGACGGACAACGCGCTGGCCCGCCCCATCGCCTCGGCACTGGTCAACCGCCTCACCCACGTCCACCTGGAGGCCTCCCCGAAGGACTGGCTGGTCTGGGCGGCCGCGAACGACATCCACCCCTGGGTGCTCGACCACCTCACCGACCGCCCCGACCACCTGTGGTCCAAGCCGCCGAAGACCGAGGAACCCTTCTCCACGCCGCGCTCCTGGCACATGCTCTCCGACGCCCTGGGCTCCTTCGGTGACGCTGTCGACGAGCAGACCCTGAAGGTGATCGCCCACGGCACGCTGACGCCGGCGCACGCCGTCGCGTTCTGCGGCTACGTCAAGATCGTGCGCAGCCGCTTCGGCATCGAGGCCATCCTCAAGGGTGACGCCCGCTGGCCCTCCCGCCTGGAGGACCGCGATCTCCTCTACTACCTGGCGGAGTCCTTCCGCGGCCGGCTCGTCAAGGAACTCCCCGCCGGCCGCGACCACGTCCCGGCGAGCGCCCGGCAGACCGCGTACCGGGCCAAGTCCCTGCTCGTCCAGCTCGCCGAGATATCCGTCGAGGTCGCCCAGAGCGTCATCGCCTCGGACGCCGACGGCAATCCCGTCCTGCCCGCGTGGTTCCTGGTGGAGGCGGCCCGGGACATGCCGCGCCTGGTGCAGGCGCGGCGGTGAGCCGTTCCCGTAAACCCGGAGCCAAGACCAAGCCCGATCCGGCCACCGAGGCGTTCGCCGAGGGGATGCGGCTGGCACGGCTCAATCCGGCGCTGGACGCCGTCGGCTTCCGGGTCTGCCGGGAGGACACGTGCGTCCGGGCTCCCCGGAACGGGCTGGTGACCGTCGACTCCGACGGAACCCTGCACGTCCACCCCACCCGCCGCGCCGAACCCGCCGTCTGGACCTGGGCCTTGGCGCACGCCGTCATCCATCTGGGCTTCGGCCACGTCCCGGCCGCGGCCGGTCCGCGCGAGCAGCCGGACCGCTTCGACCTCGCCGCCCGCTGCGTCGTGGTGAACCGTTTCCTGCTCGGCTTCTCGCCCGGTCCGGCCCCCGAGGACCTCCCGGCCGCCTACCCCGACGGCGACGAGGAACGGCTCGCCGCGGTCTGGCGCCGCGACGGCATCCCGCCCCGGTACGAGCTCTGCGGCACGGCGGGCGGCGACCCGGACCAGGTGCTCGTGCCCTGGAACGGCTGGAACGGCGCCGCGCCCGCCGACTGGCAGGTGGCCTTCGCCCACGGGCTGACCCGCACCATGTCCGCCGCCATGGACGTGGCGGGCGGCCGGCGCGCCTCCATGAACGAGGGGCCCGTTCCGCTCCGGCCCTGGGAGCGGGCGCTGAGCTGGTTCGTCTCCTCCTACCCGCTGCTCGGCGGCATCGCCGCGGGCATCACCCTCGTCGCCGACGCCGAGATCGCCCGCGCCCACGGCATCTCCGTCGCCGCCGTGGACACCGAGGCGGCCGAGATCTACATCAACCCGCTGCGGCGGTTCAGCGACGAGGAATGGCGGTTCGTCCTCGCCCACGAGATGCTGCACGCCGCCCTGCGCCACGGCGACCGCCGCGGCCCCCGGGACCCGTACCTCTTCAACATCGCCGCCGACTACGTCATCAACGGCTGGCTGTGCGAGATGCGGATCGGCACGATGCCCGAGGGTCTGCTGCACGATCCCGAACTGAAGGACCTGTCCGCCGAGGAGGTCTACGACCGGATCGCCGGCGATCTGCGCCGGATGCGCCGCCTCGCCACGCCGCGCGGCAAGGGAACCGGCGACATCCTGGGCGGACCCCTCGGCTCTCCGCGCGACTACGTCGACCTCGACGAGTTCTACCGCCGGGGTCTGGCCCACGGCCTGGACCTGCACCAGCAGCAGGAGCGCGGCTTCCTGCCCGGCGGCCTGGTCGAGGAGATCCGGGCGCTCAGCCATCCACCACTGCCCTGGGACGCCCGGCTCGCCCGCTGGTTCGACGAGTTCGTGCCGCGCCCCGAGCCCCTGCGGTCGTACGCGCGTCCCTCCCGTCGGCAGGCGGCCACCCCGGACATCCCGCGTGCGGGCCGCTGGTTCCCGCCCGAGGAGATCGCCCGCTGCACGTTCGGTGTCGTGCTCGACACCTCCGGTTCCATGGACCGCACCCTGCTCGGCAAGGCGCTGGGCGCCATCGCCTCGTACGCCGGGGCCCGTGACGTACCGGCCGCCCGCGTCGTGTTCTGCGACGCCGCACCGCACGACGCGGGCTATCTGCCGGTCACGGAGATAGCCGGACGCGTGCGGGTGCGCGGTCGTGGTGGCACCGTGCTGCAGCCGGGCATCGACCTGCTGCACCGCGCCGACGACTTCCCGCCCGGCGCACCGGTCCTGGTGATCACGGACGGATACTGCGACGTTCTGCGGGTGCGGCGCGAGCACGCCTATCTGATCCCGCAGGGCGCGCGTCTCCCGTTCACCGCGCGCGGACCGGTCTTCCGGGTGAGCTGAGCGGCCGGCGCCAAAGCGTCCCGGCGGCACGACGCCATCGTGTCCCGGTGGGCCAGGCGACGTTGCGTCAGCGGGTCGGTGTACGGCCCCTGTCGGGGAAATCCCGGACATGCCCCGGCAGGTCGCCACCCGATCCGCGGGGTGCACCGGGCCCGGGTGTGATCGGATGGGGGACACGGACCCCGGCAACGGGACCACACCCGAAAGGAATCATCGTGGCAACCACGCGCACCGCACACACCGTGTGGGAAGGCAACCTGCTCGAGGGCAACGGCGTCGTCACCTTCGACTCCTCCGGCATCGGCCAGCAGCCGGTGACGTGGGCGTCGCGGGCCCAGGACGCGAACGGCAAGACCAGCCCCGAGGAACTCATCGCGGCCGCCCACTCCAGCTGCTTCTCCATGGCGCTGTCGCACGCCCTCGCGGGTGCCGGCACCCCGCCCACCAAGCTCCTCACCAACGCCGACGTCACCTTCCAGCCCGGCGAGGGCATCACCGGCATCCACCTCACGGTCGAGGGCACGGTGCCGGGCCTCGACAACGACGGCTTCGTCGCCGCGGCCGAGGACGCCAAGAAGAACTGCCCGGTCAGCCAGGCCCTGACCGGTACGACGATCACCCTGTCGGCGAAGCTCGCCTGACGTACGTACGCCGATGCCGCGCCCTCCCCGTGAGGGCGCGGCATCGGCGTGTCCGCCCCCGCCCGGCCGTCCGCGCCATTGACAAGCGGTAACGCGCGTCTTGTGCTTGAGGGCGGGCAGAGCCCGGGCGGAAGGGGACGGACATGGCACGTGCGGTCGGAATCGATCTCGGTACGACGAACTCGGTGGTGGCCGTCCTGGAGGGCGGTGAGGCGACGGTCGTCGCCAACGCCGAGGGGGCACGCACCACACCCTCGGTGGTGGCCTTCGCCAAGAACGGTGAGGTGCTGGTCGGCGAGGTGGCCAAGCGGCAGGCCGTGACGAACGTGGAGCGCACGGCGCGGTCCGTGAAGCGGTTCATCGGCGATGTGAACTGGCGGTTTCCGGAGAAGGGGACCATCGACGGCACCCGCTACCGTGCGCAGGAGCTCTCCTCGCGGGTCCTGCAGAAGCTGAAGCGGGACGCCGAGGCCTATCTGGGCGAGGACGTCACGGACGCCGTGATCACGGTGCCCGCCTATTTCGACGACGCGCAGCGCCAGGCCACCAAGGAGGCGGGCGAGATCGCCGGCCTGAAGGTCTTACGGATCGTCAACGAGCCGACGGCGGCGGCCCTGGCGTACGGCCTCGACCGCGGCGAGGAGCAGACCGTCCTCGTCTTCGACCTGGGCGGCGGCACCTTCGACGTCTCGCTCCTGGAGATCGGCGACGGTGTCATCGAGGTCAAGGCGACCAACGGCGACACCCGGCTCGGCGGCGACGACTGGGACCAGCGGGTCGTCGAGCACCTCGCGCAGCGCTTCAAGGCCTCCCACGGCATCGATCTCGGCCACGACAAGATGGCGCTGCAACGGCTGCGCGAAGGCGCCGAGAAGGCGAAGATCGAGCTGTCCTCGGCCACTGAGACCAACGTCAACCTGCCCTACATCACCGCCACCGCCGAAGGCCCGCTGCACCTGGACGAGAAACTGACACGCGCTCAGTTCCAGGAACTGACGGCCGACTTGCTCGACCGCTGCAAGACCCCCTTCCACCAGGCCGTCAAGGACGCGGGCGTGAAGCTGTCCGCCGTCGACCACGTCATCCTGGTCGGCGGATCCACCCGGATGCCCGCCGTCACCGACCTGGTGAAGGAACTCACCGGCAGGGACCCGCACAAGGGCGTCAACCCCGACGAGGTCGTGGCTGTCGGCGCCGGACTCCAGGCCGGGGTGATCCGGGGGGACGTGAAGGACGTACTCCTCCTCGACGTCACCCCGCTGTCCCTCGGCATCGAGACCAAGGGCGGCATCATGACCACCCTCATCGAGCGCAACACCACGATTCCGACCCGGCGTTCGGAGATCTTCACGACGGCCGCCGACAGTCAGCCCTCGGTCGGCATACAGGTCTACCAGGGCGAGCGCGAGATCGCCGCGTACAACAAGAAGCTCGGGGTCTTCGACCTCACCGGTCTGCCGCCCGCACCGCGCGGTGTCCCGCAGATCGAGGTCGCCTTCGACATCGACGCCGACGGGATCATGCACGTCTCGGCGAAGGACCTGGCCACCGGGCGCGAGCAGAAGATGACCGTGACCGGCGGTTCGGCGCTGCCCAGGAACGACATCGACCGTCTGGTGCGCGAGGCCGAGCAGTACGCCGAGGAGGACCGGCGCCGCCGGGAGGCGGCGGAGACCCGCAACCACGGCGAGCAACTCGTCTACCAGACCGAGAAGTTCGTCCGCGAGAACGACGAGCGCATACCCGCCGAAACGAAGACCGCGGTGGCCTCCGCGGCCGCCGGACTGAAACGACTCCTGGAGGACTCCTCCACCGACACGGCCGCCCTGCGCGGTGCCATCGAGGAACTGGCCACCGTCAGCCAGCAGATGGGCCAGGCCATGTACGCGGGGGCCCAGCACACACCCTCCGGGGAGCAGCCGCCCACCGAGCAGGCCCCGGGTGAGGAAGAGGGAGTGGTGGACGCGGAGATCGTGGACGAGGAACGCGAGGGGAACCCGAAGGACGGGGCGGCCTAGGCGTAGGGCCCCTCGCCGAGCGGGACCCGCCCCCGCCGGTCGCCGGTCGCCGGGCGCCGGTCGCCGAGCGGGGTCCTGCCCCCGCCCGTCGCCGCTCGCCGAGCGGGACCCGCCGTCCCGCCGAGCGGGACCCGCGCCCGCTCAGTAGCGCTCGCGGAACTCCTGGAGGACTTCCTTGGTGCGCTGGGCGGAGGCGGCGTGGGCCGACATGTGGTCCAGCACCTCCAGGTGCAGGGCCACCTCCTCGCGCGCGTCGAGATAGAGGGCGCCGGTCACGTACTCGCTGTACACGATGTCCGGCAGTTCCCGTTCGGCGAAGCGGAACAGGGCGAAGGACGTGTACGTCCCCGGGTGCGGGCCTGCCGCGAACTCCGCCACCTGCAGGGTGACATGGTCGAGCTCGATCCATTCGAGGAGCCGGTCCATCTGCTCGCGCATGACCTCGGCCCGGGTGCTCACCGGACGCAGCAGCGCCGTCTCGTCCATGATCACCCAGAGATGCGGAGGGTTCTCGCGGGTGAGCAGCGCCTGCCGCTTCATGCGCAGCGCCACATGCCGGTCGATGGCCTCGGGGCCCGTTTGCCCGACCGTTCCGGCCTCCAGCACGGCCCGCGCGTACTCCTCGGTCTGCAGCAGCCCCGGCACGAAGTGCGGCTCGTACGAACGGATCAGCCGCGCGGCACCCTCCAGGCTGACGTGCATGCTGAACCAGTCCGGCAGCACGTCGTGGTACCGCTGCCACCAGCCCGGCTCGTTCGCCTCCTCGGCCAGCGCCACGAAGACGTCGGACTCGTCGTCGGCCACCCCGTACGTCGTCAGCAGCACCTGTACGTAAGGGATCTTGAGTGCGACCTCGGCCATCTCCATCCGCCGTACGGTCGCCGGCGCGACCCGCAGGACGAGCGCCGCCTCCTCCCGCTTCAGACCAGCGGCCTCGCGCAGTTCCTGCAGCCGTCGCCCCAGAACCACCTGTCCCACGGTGGGTGCCGGTCGCCGCTCACTCACGCCACGCCTCCCCACGCGCCGAAGTATGCGTGCAGTGTGCCATGCCTGTGGAGAACCAACAGAGGTTGCCCTCAACACGACGACGTCCAGGGCGATTTGAGGCCCGCTGCACCCACCGGTGTCTCGCGCCGCGTGGCCGGAACACCGGCTCTCCCGGGAGCGATCAGCCCTCAGGAACGCAGTGAGTGAAGGTACTTGCCCGTCGCCGGATCCGCCGGCAGGAACGTCTCGATGGCCAGCTCGGAGACGGTCACGTCCATCGGGGTGTTGAACGTCGAGATGGTCGAGATGAACGACAGCACCCGGCCCTTGTGCTCGATCCGCAACGGGAGCGCGAGGTGAGGGGCGGGACCGAGGGGCTCGCGGTCCTGCGACGCGTCCCGGTCCGGAACCGGATACGCCGCCACCTCCTCGTACAGGGCCCGCAGTCGCGGCGAGCGGCGCAACGCGATCTGCCGGTCCATCTGGGCGAGCAGATGATCCCGCCACGCGCGAAGATTGCGGATGCGCGGCGCCAGGCCCTCCGGGTGGAGGGCCAGCCGAATCGCGTTCAGCGGCGGCGCGAGGAGCCGTTCCGGGACACCGTCCAGCAGCAGGGCGATGCCCCGGTTCGCGGCGACGACGTCGTACGTCGCGTCGACCACCAGCGCCGGATACGGCTCGTAGCCCTGGATCAGCCGCTCCAGGCCCTCGCGCAGCGCCTCCATCGAGGGGTCGTCGAGCGATGTCTCCGGATAGTGCGGGGCGTAACCGGCCGCGAGCAGCAGCGCGTTGCGCTCCCGCACCGGCACGTCGAGGTGTTCGGCGAGCCGCAGCACCATCTCCTCGCTGGGACGGGAGCGGCCCGTCTCGACGAAACTGATGTGCCGGGCCGAGGACCCGGCCCGCAGCGCCAGTTCAAGCTGACTCACCCGCCGCTCCTCCCGCCAGCCGCGCAGCAGCGGCCCGACGCCCCTCTCGGCGAAGGCACTTGAGGCGGCGGCGGGGCCGGGCGGGACAATGCTCATACGAGGACCGTAGTCGAGGAGTGGCACGTGAACGACTGGTGGAACCTGTCCTGGGAGGCCGAGGCCCTCTACCGGGCCCGCGTCCGCGGCTGCCTGCTGGGCGGAGCGCTCGGCGACGCCCTCGGCTATCCCGTCGAGTTCGACTCCCTGGACCGGATCCGTGCCGTGCACGGACCACGCGGGGTGAGCGGGCCCGTCCCGGACACGGACGGGGTGACCGGCCGGATCAGTGACGACACCCAGATGACCCTGTTCACGGTGGAGGGCCTTCAGCAGGCGCACGCACGCGAGCGGCACAAGGGCATCGGGGGCGGCTGGTCACGGCTGGTGCGCTGGGCCTACGGCCGGTGGCTGGACACCCAGACCGAGCCCGGACCCGGCCCGGACGTCCACGGCGGACTCGCCGCGCAGAGCTGGCTGTACGCCCGCCGTGCGCCCGGCAACGCCTGCCTCTCCGGGCTCCGGCAGCAGGACCACTGTCCCGACCCGGCGAGCGAGCTCGGACCGCCCGGACCCGTCAACCCGGACTCCAAGGGGTGCGGCGCGGTCATGCGGTCGGCGCCCTTCGGTCTCGCCCGGACCCCGGCCGGGACCGCGTTCGGCATGGCCGCGCGCTGTGCCCAGATGACCCACGGCCATCCCACGGGGTACTACGCCTCCGGCGCCCTCGCGGCGATCGTCGCCCACCTCGTCTCCGGGGAATCCCTGGAGGGCTCCGTGCTGCGTACGCTGCGGCTGCTCGCCCGCCATCCCGGGCACGAGGAGACCACGGCCGCCCTGAACGGCGCCCTCGACCTCGCCTCCGAAGACGGTCCGACCGCCGAGAAGGTCGAGTCGCTCGGCGCCGGCTGGATCGCGGAGGAGGCCCTGGCGATCGCCGTCTACTGCGCGCTCGCCGTGCCAGAGGTCACCGACGCCCTGCTCCTGTCCGTCAACCACTCGGGTGACAGCGACTCCACCGGCGCGATCTGCGGCAACCTCCTCGGCGCCCTGCACGGCGACCACGGGCTGCCCCAGGAGTGGCTGGAACGGATCGAGGGCCGCGCGACGACCACGGTCCTGGCGGACGATTTCGCCGCGGAGTGCGTACGACGGTGAGCGGCGCGCCGCGAGCACCGCGCGCCGCGCCCCTCGTGCCCTGCCTGCCTGCCGGGTGCGGCTGTGGCACGCTGGCAAGGACCCCGCCCCGCACCTGTCGTCCCGCCCCCGCACCCTCGTCCCGTTCCGCACATCTCACCCGCCGTACGAAGGGATCCATTCCATGGCCGTCGAAGCGCTGGCACAGAAGGAGATCGAGGAGCGGCTGGCGGAGCTGCCCGGCTGGTCGCTGGAGGGCGACCGGCTCGCGCGTACCTACCGGCTCGGCTCGCACTTCGCGGCGACCGCGATGGTCGTGCACATCGCCCAGGTGCAGGAGGAGCTGGACCACCACTCCGACCTCACCCTCGGCTACAACACGATCGCCCTCACCGTGAACACGCACAGCGTCGGCGGCGCCGTCACCGCGCTCGACTTCGATCTCGCCCGCAGGGTGGAGGAACTCGCGCCGGGGCACGGGGCAGACTGACCTCCGTGCTGGACTACGACAAGGAAGCGGACGGGTACGACGCGACGCGGGGCGGCGAGCCACGGGCCGCGGCGGCTGCCGAAGCGGTGCTCGCGCTGGTCCCCAAGAACGCCGGCAGCCTGCTCGACCTGGCCTGCGGCACGGGCATCGTGACCCGCCGGCTCGCCACCGGCCGGCCCGGTCTCGCGGTCACGGGCACGGACGCGGCGGACGGGATGACGCGCAGGGCGGCGGAGCGTCTCCCGGGAGCGGTCGTCCGCGCGGACTGCCGTCGACTCCCGTTCGCCGACTGCTCGTTCGACGCCGTCTCCGCCGTCTGGCTGTTGCACCTGCTGGACGACGCGGGACCCGTCGTCGCCGAGGCCGCACGGGTCCTGCGCCCCGGTGGTGTGTTCGGCACGACCGTCGACAAGGCCGCGGCCCACCATGTCGGCAGCGACATAGACGCGTTGACCGTGACCTATGGCACCGAGCGCGCCACGGACGGAGCCGACCGTGTCACGGCGCAGGCCGCCGAACACGGCCTGGTCCCGGGCGGTGCGGCCCGTTTCCGGGGCCATGGCCAGGGCCGGACCCCGCGCCGCGTCGCCCACTACATCCGGACCCGCCAGCTCTACGCGGCCGGCGGCCCCCGACTCGCCGACCGCGTAGAGATGTTGCCGGACCCGGATGTCCCGCGCCAGGAACCCGAGTTCACCCTCAGGGCGTTCCGCAGGCAATGAGCCGCCCGAACCGGCACGTACGCGACCGGAGACGCGAGAACCACGGCTCGGCGCGGGTCAGGCGGCCCTCCTCCGTGTGAACCGCATGGTCCAGTTGGTCAGCCAGGTCTTCTCTCCGTCGAAGGAGAACGCCTGCTCCCAGCGGGCCGTCGTCCCCGAGATCCCCGACCACACGAACCGCACCCGCACGTCCTTCCCGTCATGGGTGTCGTCGCCGAGGAACTCGCCCCGCCCGTCCGGCCCGAACCGCCCGAGCACCGGCGGGAACAGCTTCCCGCTGCGGCTGGAGGACCAGTTCAGCGACCACCGCCCGGTCTCGACGTCGAAGAGCCGCAGGGTCAGCCCCGTCCACCCCTGGCTCGGCACATCGATCTCGTCGATGTTCGCCGCCCCGCCGAACAGGCTCCAGCAACTGCTGACGGCCGGGAACTCCTCCCAGTCGCTCCCGGGGTCGAGGAAGTCGGTACGGCGGTGGTTGACGACGTCCCAGTCTCCGACGAGGAAGTCGAAGTCGCGGGGGACGGCGACGGTGTCACGGGCGCCGCTCATGCGCGGTCCCCCGTGGTTCCTTCGGCCATCGAGTCGGTCAAGTAGGCCTCCAGGTCCGGTACTTCGCAGGCGAGCAGGTGCCTGACCCAGGCGTCCCGCTCATGCAGGATCGGCGGCAGTTCCCAGACGCACCCGATCCACGGAAGGTCCACGGTGACGAAGTGCGCCGGGTCCCGGTCGGGGCAGCCAAGGACCGGCTGACCCGCGGCGGCGCCCCGGAAATGCAGGACGTTGTCCCACACCCAGCTGTAGGCGTTGAAGTAGGCGCCGTCGTCGCCTCCCCGGTGCAGGACGACGAAGGTGGCGGGCGGGGTGCCGTCCGGCTCGGGGAGCAGCCGCGGCAGCATCGCGTACGCCGCCCGCTCGACCTCGGGCTCGATGCCGGCCGGGTCCGCCGTGACGTGGTACCGCTTGATCCGCCGCCCCGCCACCTCGATGGGAGGCGGCACGGTCAGGAACTTCTCCTTGAAGCCCGGGGAGACGGGGGAGGGGACGGAGGCCGTATCAGCCGTGGAAGTGCCGGTGTGGGCGGACGTCATGGAGGTCGCTGAGGTCATGGCAGGACGCTAGGCCCCCTTCACTGACACCATGTGTCAGTGAAGTCCAGCCGTCTCCTCTCGGTCCTGCTGCTGCTCCAGACCCGCGGCAGGCTGACCGCCGCCCAGCTCGCCGAGGAGCTGGAGGTGTCGGTCCGGACGGTGTACCGGGACGTCGAGGCGCTCAGCGCCGCGGGTGTCCCGCTGTACGGCGACGCCGGGCACGCGGGCGGCTACCGGCTCCTCGACGGCTACCGCACCCGCCTCACCGGCCTCACCACCGAGGAGGCCGAGGCACTTTTCCTCGCCGGGGCTCCCGGGCCCGCCGCCGAACTCGGTCTCGGCTCGGTGCTCGCCGCGGCCCAGCTCAAGGTGCGCGCCGCCCTCCCGCGCGAACTGCGCGAGCACGCCGACAGGGTGAGCGGCCGCTTCCACCTGGACGCGCCGGGCTGGTACGCGGACGCCGACGAGACCCCGCACCTCTCCGCCGTCGCGGATGCCGTCTGGAACTGTCGTGTCCTGCACGTCCGCTACCGCCGCTGGCGCGAACCCACCGATGTGGAGCGCCGCCTGGAGCCGTACGGTCTCGTCCTGAAGGCGGGGCGCTGGTACGTCGTCGCCGCACCCGGCCCGCGCACCTACCGGGTCGACCAGATCCTCGAACTCGCGCCCTCCGGCGATGGGTTCACCCGGCCCGACGGGTTCGACCTGGCGGCGTACTGGACCGCGTACCAGCGGGATTTCCATGATCGGCTGCACCGAGCCGAGGCGGTCGTGCGGATCGCGCCCGGCACCCGGCTGAGCGGTTCCGCGGCTCAGGCCGTGGCAGCCAACGGCCTTACGGAGGCGGACGGTTGGACGCGCGCCACCGTTCCCATCGAGTCCGAGGAGCAGGCCCACGACGACTTCCTGCGGCTCGGGACGGCGGTCGAGGTCCTGGGACCGCCCGGACTGCGCGCCCGCCTCGCCGGGACCGTCGCCGAACTGGCCCGCAGATACGGATAGAGAGCGCTTGCTGCGGAGCGGCAACTCCCGTGCGGGCGGCGGCGACTGAGAAGGCAGAAGCAGTCCGTCCTCTCAGGAGGTACCCATCGTGCAGCACCCGCAACGGCAGCACCGCAGACGTGCGATCGGCTCGGCCTTGGCGGCAGCCGCCCTCATCGCCGCCGGACTCACCGCCCTCGGCACCGGTCCGGCCCAGGCCGCCACGGCGAGGCAGGTCGAAGCCCTCGACCGGGGCGTCGTCAGCGTCCACACCGACAGCGGCAACCTGGTGAGCTGGCGCTGGCTCGGCACCGACCCGAACGACGTGTCGTTCAACGTCTACCGCGCCGGTACGCTCGTCAACTCCGCCCCGATCACCGGCTCCACGAACTACTTCCACTCGGGCGCGCCCGCCCAGGCCGACTACACGGTCCGCGCGATCGTGAACGGTGTGGAGCAGGGCGACTCGGTGCACGCCGTCCAGTTCCGTACGGGCTACAAGGACGTTCCGATCACCCCGCCCGCCGGCGGCACCACCCCCGACGGGGTCGCGTACACCTACGAGGCCAACGACGCCTCCGTCGGCGACCTCGACGGCGACGGGCAGCTCGACTTCGTCCTCAAGTGGCAGCCGACCAACGCCAAGGACAACTCCCAGTCCGGCTACACGGGCGACACGATCGTCGACGGCGTCAAGCTCGACGGCACCCGGCTGTGGCGCGTCGACCTGGGCAGGAACATCCGCTCGGGCGCCCACTACACGCAGTTCCAGGTGTACGACTACGACGGCGACGGCAAGGCAGAGGTCGCCATGAAGACGGCGGACGGCACAACGGACGGCCGGGGCACGGTGATCGGCAGCTCCTCCGCCGACTACCGGAACTCCAGCGGCTACGTCCTGTCCGGGCCCGAGTACCTGACCATGTTCAACGGACAGACGGGCGCGGCGATGGGCACCGTCGACTACGTCCCGGCGCGCGGCACGGTCTCCTCCTGGGGCGATTCCTACGGCAACCGCGTCGACCGATTCCTCGCCGGAACCGCCTACTTGGACGGCTCCAGGCCCTCCCTCGTCATGGCGCGCGGCTACTACACCCGTACCGTCATAGCCGCCTGGGACTGGCGGGGCGGCGCGTTCACCCGGCGCTGGACCTTCGACACCGACTCGTCGACCAACAGCGGCAAGGGATACGACGGCCAGGGCAACCACCAACTGTCCGTGGCCGACGTCGACGGCGACGGCAAGGACGAGATCGTCTACGGTTCCATGGCCGTGGACGACAACGGCTCCGGACTCTGGACCACCAAGAACGGCCACGGCGACGCCATGCACGTCGGCGATCTCGACCCGTCCCGCGCGGGCCTGGAGGAGTTCAAGGTGGACGAGGACTCCACCAAGCCTGCCTCGTGGATGGCGGACGCGAGGACCGGCGCGATCCTGTGGTCGACGGCCGCCAACGGCGACAACGGCCGGGGCGTGTCCGGGGACGTCTGGGCGGGCAGCGCGGGTGCCGAGTCCTGGTCCTCCCATGCCGACGGCGTCCGCAACCCGCAGGGAACGGTGGTGGCCACCCGAAAGCCGGGCAGCGTCAACTTCCTGTCCTGGTGGGACGGGGACACCGTCCGCGAACTCCTCGACGACACCCACATCGACAAGTACGGCACGTCCGCGGACACCCGTCTGCTGACCGGCGCGGGCGTCCATTCCGACAACGGCACCAAGGCGACGCCGGCGCTGTCCGGCGACATCCTCGGTGACTGGCGGGAGGAGGTCGTCTGGCCGACGACGGACAACACGGCGCTGAGGATCTACTCCACCCCGTACGAAACGACCACGAAGATCACCACGCTCCTGCACGACACCCAGTACCGCACAGCCCTGGCCTGGCAGAACACCGCCTACAACCAGCCCCCGCACCCGAGCTTCTTCCTCGGCAACGGCATGGCGACGGCGCCCCGGCCCGCCGTCTACACGCCGTGAACCGGGGCATCCCGGCTCCTGGTTGAGCCGATCGGGTCCCTTTCCGGGAGTTCCGGGAGGGACCCGTCACCGTCAGCTGTACGACCAGCGCCAGCCACCGGACCGGTACGCGCACGTGATCCTGGTGCCGCCCGCGGTGGTCGTACTGGCACCGTGGTCGCTGTTGCGGCAGTACTGGCCCGCCGAATAGCAGTTGCCCGCGTTCGAGGTGATCGAGCAGGTGCCGACGCTGGTGCTGCCGCCGCCGCCCGTGCTGCCGCCGGAGCCGCTGCCGCCGGAGCCACTGCCGGAGGCTGCCCTCGCGGTGACGGTGACCTTCACCTTGACCGTCTTCGTGGCGGTCACCGTCGGTGCGGGTTCCGGCTCCGCGGTCACCGTCGCGGTCGCCGTCGCGGTGACCGTGACGGTGGGCCGCACCTTGGCGGCCGCCACCTTCGTGGTGTCGTTCTTCTCGCCGCCGCTGTCACTGCCGCAGGCGCTCGCGCCGAAGAGGACCGCGAAGGCGATCGTCGGCAGTACGTAGCGCTTTTGCGCCCGACGAGGTCTGGCCGACTGCGGTGCGGAGCCGGGTACCGCGGACGGCCTCCCGTATCCGTGCGGCGGCTGGTTGTGCGACAAGGTCCCCCCAAGGATGGTTCGTGAGGGGGTGACGATATCGGGTGATGTGAAGAGCGTGTGAGTGAAACGTGAAGGTGGTGACGGAGTTGTGATCATCCCGGGTGGGGCGCATGACACCGATCCGGGATCTGCCGTGACCCGTCGCCACACTCTCAGGGGCGCGCGCCCGACCGGCACGCGCCCCCGAGGGCGAAGAGCAAGAAGGGTCAACTCACCGCGCAGGTCTGATCCCCCAGCTTGAAAGCCGTCGGTTTCGTGTTCGTCCCCGTCCAGCTCCCCGTGAAGCCGAAGCCCACCGTCGAACCCGGGGCCACGTTCGCGTTCCACGTCAGGTTCTTCGCCGTGACGGCCGCGCCCGACTGCGTGTGGTCGGCGTTCCACAGCTGGGTGATCTTCTGGCCGTCCGGGAAGGTCCAGCCCAGTGTCCAGCCGCTCCAGGCGACGGAGCCGGTGTTGGCGAGGGACACGTCGGCCTGGAAGCCGCCCTGCCACTGGTTCGTGATCTTGTACGTCACCGCGCAGGCGCCCGTCGGCGGGGGAGTCGGGTCCGTACCGCCCCCGCCGCCGTCCCCGGTGTCCGAACTGTCGCCGTAGACGATCCCGCGTCCGTTCGTCGACACGTACACCCGCCCGTAGATCCGCGGGTCACCGGTGATGGCCGCGCCGGTCCAACCCCACTGGTGGGCGTCGTCGTTGATGCGGGTCCAGCTCGCCCCCTTGTCCGTCGAGCGGAAGATCCCGCGGACGCCGCCGATCTTCGCGCTGGTGTAGAGCGTCTGGTAGGAGGCGCCGGCCGCCGCCTTGCCGAAGCCGATGGTGTCGGCCTGCTCGACGTTCGACAGCCTGGTGAAGTTCGCGCCGCCGTCAGTCGAGTGCCACAGTCCGTACGCGCCGTCGCTCGCGCCGCCCGCGAGCCACACATCGCCCTTGGTCCCGGGCAGCGCCTTGAAACGCACGCTGTCCCCGCTGGGCAGGTTCCCGGCCGAGGACGCCGTGAAGGTCGCGCCGCCGTCCGAACTGACATAGAACTTCCCCGACTTGAAGCCGTAGAAGGTCTTCGGATCGACCCGGTCCGACTCGACGGCCGCGCCGGAGGGGATGCCGCTCGACGCGGACCACGAGGTACCGAACCCGGTGGTGTACTGCACCCCGGTGCCGGCCGGGCTCCACACGAAGCGGCTGCCGTCCGAGGCCGCGGCGACCGTCCCGCCGCCGGTGACGCCCGAAGGGTCGCTGCCCGCGAACCAGTTGGCGCCGTTGTCCGTCGAGAAGCCGATGTGCGGCCCGGAGTCGAGGTTTCCGACGCGGACCACGGTGTTCGGGTCGGTCTCGGCGTAGTCGAGGCTGGTCGTGGTGGTGAGGTTCGGTGAGGTGTACATCATCGAGGGGACCTTGGTGAGATCCGTGTGCCGGAAGCCGCCGACGTCACCGAGCGCGCTGAGCAGGGGAGCGCCCGACGGGGGAGAGGCGAGGTCGTTGACGGCCGTCTCCTCCAGGCCCTGGACCATGGGCTTGACGGTGAACTGGCCCCCGGTGTCCCAGTTGGTGAGGTTCTCGGTGCCGTAGATCGTCGCGCCGGTCCCGTACATCATCCGGGCGGAGTCGAACGGGTCGATCTCCAGTCCCTCGGTCATCCAGCCGAGTTTGGGAGTCTGCTCGGGTGGCGAGGGATTCGCGCCGAAGGTCAGCCAGGGCACGGACGAGACGTCCGTCGTGTAGCGGTTGGAACGGTTCGGGTACGACGAGTAGTCCCACGCCTGCGTCCAGGTGCCGCCGCTGTCCGTGGACCGGAAGATCTGGGTGTCCGGCCACCAGGAGCTGTACGCCGTCGCCATCACGGTGCCCGGGTGCTGCCGGTCCACGGTCAGCCCGCTGAATCCGTAGTAGGTGTCGGCCTCCGCGACCGGGCTGATGTCCGTCCACGTCCCGGTCCTCGTCGCGTAGCGCCACAACTGGCCCTTGCCGCCGTCGTACGGACCGCCCTTGTCGCTGTACGCGAGATAGAGGTAGCCGTTCACCGCGTCGAGGACGCCCTTGTGGGCGAGGTAGCCGGTGGGCTGGCCCGCGATCCTGGACCAGGTCGCGCCGCCGTCCGTCGAGCGGTAGACCGCGTTGTCCTTGTCGGCGACCCCCACGTAGATCGTCTGCGTGGTGCTTCCCGAGGTGCCGGTCGACTCGTCGAAGGTGACCCAGACGATGCCCTGGTTGTCGGAGGCGTAGCCACTGGTGTCGGTCGCGTCCTGCACATAGTCGCCGACGTTGGGGAAGCCGGTGACCTGTGACCAACTGGCTCCGGAGTCCGTGGACTTCCACAGGCCCTTGCCGCTGGGCGCCCCGAGATACAGCACGCTGTTCCTGTTGGGGTCGACGGCCAGCCGCTCCCCCATGCCCCGTCCGGGCATGTTGCCGCCCAGCTTGAAGGGCAGGTCGGCCTTCTGCCAGCTCGCGCCCCGGTCGGCGGAGCGCAGGACGGCCCCGTTGGTCGGGTCCCAGCCGTTGGTGTACGTGCCCACCGCCGCGTACACCTTGTCCGGGTCGACGGAGTCGGAGGCGAGGCTGACGACGCCGGAGTGGCCCCACTCGTCCCAGCCGACCGAGTCGAGCAGGGGGGTCCAGCTCTTCGAGGCCTGGACCCAGCGGTAGGCGCCGCCGATGTCCGTACGGGCGTAGGCGAGGTTCTTCTCGGAGCGGTTGAAGACGATGTCCGGGACGAAGCCGCCGCCGTCGATCCGGGCGTTCTTCCAGGTGTACGTGTCGGCCGCGACGGCTGTCGTGGGGGAGCTCGCGGCCAGTGCGGGCGGGGTGCCGGCCAGCAGTCCGGCGGCGAGGGCGAGCACGGCCGTGAGGATGCGGGTTCTTCGCACGGTGGGTCCTCTCCGGGAAGATCGGGGGGAAAGAGGCGGAGTGGGGCGGAAAAGGAGCGCAGGACAAGGGGAGTTGGCGGAGGGACAGGAGTGATGGCCGGGCGGCCCTCAGCTTGGTGAGGGACCGCCCGGCCGGTGGCCCTGCCGTCAGGGACAGGGCCGCGTACCCGGAGCCACAGCGGGGACTATTCGAGAAGCTCCGCGTACGAACCCATGGCGAGGGCGATGTCCGCCTGCGCCCAGAACCGGTGGTACGTGAAGGAGGGCGCGGCGCCGCCCGCCAGATAGGCCTGGATCTTCGACCAGGCAGGGTCGTTCTTGTAGAAGGACCGCAGCGAGGCGAAGGTGGAGGAGGAGTTGACCGCGTCGCCGTTCGGCATCGTGCCGGAGAAGGTGCTCGGCACGTACACGCTGTCGTTGAAGCGGTTGTAGTCGGCGCGGGTCTCCGGGACGGCTATGCCCAGACCGTCCTGGTAGTTGTTCCACATGCCGTCCAGGAGCGCCTTGGCCGTCGTCTTCGCCTGGGTGTTGCCGGACTTGGCGGCGTAGTACGACAGGGTCTTGGCGTACGCGGCGGCCACCCCGACGTCGTTCGTGTAGTCGGCGACCGTGACGTGAAGTCCGCTGTTGGCACCGGGACTCGACGCGTTCCAGGTGTCCGGGGCGCCGGACCACTGGAGGGTGGAGGGGATCTGGTAGGTGCCGTCCGGGTTGATCGTGGTCTTGGACAGCGCCCACGCGACCCACTTGTCGAGGACCGCCTTGGCGCTCGCGTTCCCCGTCTGCTGGTAGTACTCGGCGACCCGTTCCATGGACCACGCCTGGAAGCCGAACCACTGGTTGGACGGCGGGTCGTGGTACACCGGCTGCTGGTCGTAGTACATGCCGTAGAAGGTCGGCGTGCCGGTGGGAGGCGTCGCGTACCGGCCCGCCCAACTGTTGGTCGCGCCGCCCGCGATGGCGCCCTCGCTCGACTGGAGCCAGCGGTAGAACTCCAGTTGCCGGGTCAGCGAGGTGGCCCAGTCCGAGGCGCCGGTCGCCGACTTGGGCCTGAGGTCGGCGTTGGTGCTGAGCGCGTAGGCGGCCAGCGGGTTCTGGTAGCCGCCGTGGACATGGCTGGAGCCGATGCGCCAGGCCCAGCCCGCCGAGGTGTCGTTCGCGCCGCCCCAGGCGTAGTACCAGGAGATCAGATAGTCCGAGGCGTCCTTGCCGGTACCCGCGGGGCAGGTCGTCGGGCCGACGCAGTTGCCAATTTTCTTGAAGTACTTGTCGTACATGGCGTAGCGCAGATAGTCGCCCATCTTCGCCGCCTTGCCGACCGTGGTCGAGACGTCGGCGCTCTTGCCCTGGGCCTTGGCCCACACGTCGGCCCAGTACGCGGCCTGCACCGCGCGCGCGTCGGCGTCCGGGGCGTCCGTGTACTTCCACTGCTTCGCGTACGAGGAGTCCCCGGTGAAGAGGTCCAGGTACCCGTTCTTGCCCCCGTACTTGAAGGCGTCGCAGGTCGGCTGCGGCACCGTCTCCCACACCGACTCCTGCGCACCGCGCTGGAAGGTGTTGATGTACGACGGGCCGGTCGCCGTCGGACCCGCCTCGCACTTGCCGGGCTCGTTGCCGTAGCCGTAGGTGTTGTCCACGTCCTGGAGCCAGTGCATGCCGTACACGTCGTCCGTGCCGTACGCGCTCTTCAGCTCGCCGGCGATCGGGTCGGAACCGACCGAGACGCCGGTGTCGAGCTTGGCCGGGTACTCGTTCGGGGTGTCCAGCTCGGGCGCGTAGGTGGCCGGTTTGGAGGCGTTGTAGAAGGAGTTCGTCGGCTGGTCGGCGTGCGTGGGGATCATGTACGTCTCCATGGTCGTCCACGCGGCGTTGAACTTCGACCAGTCGCCGGTGACCTTCCCGTACATCGCCTGGAGCCAGATCAGATAGCTGTACGCCTCCGACGTCGTCTCATGTCCTTGGTCCGGCGCCTCGACGATCAGCGTCTCCACCGAGTGGTAGGGAATGCCCTCGGGGGAGAAGTAGCCGTTCGCCGGGTCGGTGATCTTGCCGTAGAGGTCCAGGAAGCGCGCGTCGTACGCCTTGGTCGCGGCCAGTTCCGTCACGGTGACGGTGGCCTTGGCCTGGCCGGTCGCGGAGGCCGTGAAGGTCGCGGACCCCGTGCCCGAGGCGTCGGCGGTGACGGTCACCGTCTGGGCCGTGTTCCAGTTGGACGGGGTGAACGCGAGACTCGAACCGCCGGTCACGGACAGCCCGGTGTTGCCGTCCGTGCGGGCCACCGCCACGGTCACATCGGCGCTCGGCTGCGTCGAGAGCTTCACCGCGAACGTCCCCGACTTGCCCTGTTGGACGCCGAGTTGGGTCGGCGATGCGACGATCGCGGGCCCCGAGGCGACCGTGATGCCGGCCGGCGTGGACTCCGCCGAAGCGCCCAGGCTGTCGTACGCCTTCGCGAGGATGGAGTGACTGCCCACGGCCAGTCCGGACGCCGACAGTGTGAACGGCGAGCTGGTGTCGGTGCCCAGCAGGGTCGTGTCGTCGTAGAACTCGACCTTGGAGACGGTCGCCCCGTCGGCCGCCGCCGCGGTCGCGGCCAGCGGGACGGCGTCGCCCTGCGTGTAGACGGCGCCCGCCGCCGGGCTGGTCAGCACGGTGAGGGGTGGCTGATGTGCGCCGGTGCAGGTGGTGCCGTTGACGGCGTAGGAGGCCGGGGCGGTGTTGGTGCCGCTGTAGGTGAACTGGGCGCCGGCGGTCACGGCGGTCCCTGCGGCGATCGTCCCGTTCCACGCCGCGTTCTTCGCGGTGACCGTCTTGCCGGACTGGGACCAGGTCCCGTTCCAGCCGTTGGTGAGGGTCTGGTTGCCCGTGTAGGCGTACGTCAGGGTCCAGCCGTTGATGGCGTCGGTGCCCCGGTTGGTGATCGTCAGATCCGCGGTGAAGCCGGAGCCCCAGTCGTTGGTCTTGTAGTCGACGCTGCACTGAACCGTGGCCGCGTGTGCGGGAGTCGTACCGGTCGCCAGAGTCGTGAGCGGGAGGGCGAGAGCCGCCACGACGGCGGTCCACAGGCGTCGCGAGCTGCGACGACGTCTCCATCGAGGGCTGGGATCCATGGTGCTGGTTCCTCCTTGCGGCTCGGAGAATGGGGGGAGGAGCAACAAGCCTTGAACCAGTGGGAGCGCTCCCATATTGGAGAGAGGGGTGTGAGGGGTCAAGGTGCTTGAAGAGTCGAAATGATTCGATTGATCAACAGTGCAACTCCTCTGTCCAACAACGGAACTTGGCGCTAGCTTCATCGGCACCAGTGGGAGCGGTTCCATCAGTCGACGCGTCGATCAAGGCGCGCCAGAGCTGCAAGGAGTCGCTTCATGCGTCACCCCCCGCGTCTTTCCCTCTTAGTGATCGGCGCCGCGGTCGCCCTTGTGGGCACGGCCGTCGCGCCGGTCGTCACGGCTTCGGGAGCCACACCCGCGTGCACGGTGGAGTACTCGGTCACCGGCCAGTGGGACACCGGCTTCCAGGGCGCCGTGACCATCACCAACAACATGGCAGCGCTGAGCAGTTGGAGCCTCGGCTTCGACTTCTCCGGCGGCCAGAAGGTCACCCAGGGCTGGAGCGCCAAATGGTCCCAGTCCGGTACGACGGTGACCGCGTCCAACGAGAGCTGGAACGGCACGCTGGCCACCGGTGCGAGCGTCAGCGCCGGGTTCCTCGCCTCCTGGTCGGGAAGCAACGCCGTGCCCACGGCCTTCCGGCTCAACGGCACCACCTGCAATGCGGACGTCCAGCCGACGCCCACACCCACGCCCACCCCGACCGATCCGCCGCCGACCGGCGGTGAGGCGCCGGAACTGCACGTCTCGGGCAACAAGCTGGTCGACTCCGCCGGAGCCACCCGCAGGCTGCTCGGAGTCAACCGCTCCGGCGGCGAGTTCATGTGCGTCCAGGGCTACGGCTTCTTCGACGGTCCCGTCGACGACGCCTCCGTCAAGGCGATCGCCGACTGGAAGGCCAACACGGTCCGCATCCCGCTGAACGAGGAGTGCTGGCTGGGCCTGTCCAACATCAAACCGGAGTACGCCGGCGCCAACTACATCGCCGCGGTCAAGGACCTGGTGTCCAAGGTCGAGGCGCACGGCATGACCCCGGTCCTCGACCTGCACTGGACGTACGGCCAGTACACGGGCAACTCGGCGGGCTGCTCCGACGTGCACGCGACGTGCCAGAAGCCGATGCCCGACGCGCAGTACACCCCGTCCTTCTGGGCCTCGGTGGCGAGCACCTTCAAGGACGACCGGGCCGTCGCGTTCGACCTGTTCAACGAGCCCTACCCGGACCGCGCGACCTCCACGACCACCCAGGCGTGGACCTGCTGGCGCGACGGCGGCACCTGCCCCGGCATCTCCTACCAGGTCGCCGGAATGCAGAGCCTGGTCGACTCGGTACGCGGCACCGGCGCCAAGAACCTGATCCTGGCCGGCGGCCTCGCCTACTCCAACGACCTGAGCCAGTGGCTGACGTACAGACCGAGTGACCCGACGGGCAATCTCGTCGCCGCGTACCACGTCTACAACTTCAACACCTGCGCGAGCGAGAGCTGCTGGACCTCCACACTCGCCCCGGTCGCGGCCCAAGTACCGCTCGTGGCGGGGGAGATCGGGGAGAACACCTGCTCCCACTCCTTCGTCGACACCGTCATGAAGTGGTTCGACGACCGGGGGCTCTCGTACCTCGGCTGGACCTGGAACACCTGGGACTGTTCCTCCGGCCCGTCGCTGATCTCGAACTACGACGGCACTCCGACCTCCTACGGCATCGGGCTGCGCGACCACCTGCGCGCCCTCAACGGATAAGGAACCCGCACATGAGCCGTGCAAGAACAGCACTTCTCGGGGCACTCGCCCTGATCGCCGCGGGAACGGGCGCCGCCTCGGCCGTTCCCGCCGACGTCGGCACCAACGCCGTCGCCTCCATCCCCTGCACCGTCGACTACAAGGTGCAGAGCCAGTGGGACACCGGCTTCACCGCCGCCGTCACCGTCACCAACAACAGCGCGGCCAAGTCCTCCTGGGCGGTCAAGTGGTCGTACGCCGGGAACCAGAAGGTCACCTCCGGCTGGAACGCCAAGATCACCCAGAGCGGCACGGCCGTCACCGCGGCCAATGAGACGTACAACGGCACACTGGCGACCGGGAGTTCGGTGAGCTTCGGCTTCAACGGCTCCTACAGCGGCACCAACGCGCTGCCGACGTCCTTCACCCTCGACGGCGTCACCTGCAACGTCGATGACGGAGGCGGCGGGGGAGGCGGGGGAGGCGGCGGCACCGGCACCCGCGTCGACAACCCGTACTCCGGCGCCAAGGTGTACGTGAACCCGGAATGGTCGGCGAAGGCCGCCGCCGAGACCGGCGGCAGCAGGATCTCCAACCAGCCCACCGGTGTCTGGCTCGACCGGATCGCCGCGATCAACGGCTCGTCCACCAGCATGGGCCTGCGCGCCCACCTCGACGCGGCGCTCGCCCAGAAGGGCACCGGCGAAGAGGTCGTCCAACTCGTCGTCTACGACCTGCCCGGACGCGACTGCGCCGCCCTCGCCTCCAACGGTGAACTCGGCGCGACGGACATCGACAAGTACAAGACGCAGTTCATCGACCCGATCGCGGCGATCCTCGCCGACAGCAAGTACGCCTCCCTGCGCATCGTCACCACCATCGAGATCGACTCGCTGCCGAACCTCGTCACCAACACCGGCAGCCGGGCCACCGCCACCGCGAACTGCGACACCATGCTCGCCAACGGCAACTACGTGAAGGGCGTCGGCTACGCGCTCGCCAAGCTCGGCGCGATCCCGAACGTCTACAACTACCTCGACGCCGGCCACCACGGATGGCTCGGCTGGGACGACAACTTCGCCCCCGCCGCCAACATCTTCAAGCAGGCCGCGACGGCCGAGGGCGCGACGGTCGACGACGTCCAGGGCTTCATCACCAACACGGCGAACTACAGCGCCCTCAAGGAGAACAACTTCACCATCAACGACACGGTGAACGGCACCTCGGTGCGCCAGTCCAAGTGGGTGGACTGGAACCGCTATGTCGACGAGCTCTCCTTCGCGCAGGCCTTCCGCACCGAACTCGTCTCGCTCGGCTTCAACTCCGGCATCGGCATGCTGATCGACACCTCCAGGAACGGCTGGGGCGGCACCGCCCGGCCCACCGGCCCCGGCGCGACGACCAGCGTCGACACCTATGTCGACGGAGGACGCTACGACCGCCGTATCCACATCGGCAACTGGTGCAACCAGTCGGGCGCGGGCCTCGGCGAGCGGCCGCAGGCGGCACCGGCGGCCGGCATCGACGCCTACGTCTGGATGAAGCCTCCGGGCGAGTCCGACGGCTCCAGCACGGCGATCGCGAACGACGAGGGCAAGGGCTTCGACCGGATGTGCGACCCGACGTACACGGGCAACGCCCGCAACGGGAACAGCCTCTCCGGCGCGCTGCCGAACGCTCCGCTCTCCGGGCACTGGTTCTCCGCCCAGTTCCAGGAGCTCATGAAGAACGCGTACCCGGCCCTGTGACCGGCTGAGCGCGTGCGGTCCGCCAGGGGTCAGCTCCCCTTCCCCAGCCCCTGGCGGATCGCGAACTCCACCGCCGAGTAGTCCCCGTCGGCCCGCTCCAGCTCCAGGGGCACCGCCGGGGACAGCGGCGGCTGCGCCATGAACCGGGGCCGGCTGCCGTGGTGCGGCTGCGCCGCGTGCACCAGGAACGGATGACACAGGTAGACGTCGCCGGGCCGGCCGGTGGCGTACGCGACCGGCCGGTGCGCCGACGCCTCGACCAGGCGGGGCGCGATGTCCAGGCCCGAGACGCCCTCCTCCCCGTACGGCTCCAGGATCGGCGGCACGTCCAGGTGCGAGCCGACGCGGATACGGGTCGGGGCGTCCTCGGGGCCCACCTCGCTGAACAGGAACAGCATCAGCAGCGCGCGGTCCCGGGAACGGAGATTGGTGTGGTACCAGGTCGCGCCCTCGGGCATATAGCTGCCCTCGATGTGCCAGCCCGCGTCGTCCGGCTCCAGCTCATGCGGGAAGCGCAACGGGAAACTGCCCAGCGAATAGCGCGGCTCCCAGCGGCCCTCCCCGAGCAGCAGGTCGAACGCCTCGTGCAGGGCGGGTGAGTTGACGGCCGCGGCGAAGGGTCCCTGGGCCATCCCGGAGATCCAGCGCACGGGCTCGGTCCAGGTGGCGGGGTCGTCCGGGGAGCAGCCGGTCTCCTTCCACAGCAGCCGGGCGCAGTCCGCGGCGACCCGGGGCGGGAAGGCGCCCTCGACGCGCACGAAGCCGTCCTTGAGGAAACGCTCCAGCATGACGTCGGCGTCGTCCATCCGGCCATGTTCGACGACGGGCCCCCGCGGGCGCATCCGGTTTTCCGGCGGCCCCTTTTTTTGCCGTTCGAGCAACACGACTGGCCGTTTCCGGGAGTGCCGGGGCAGGCTGTCCCCATACCGAGAGAGAGGCCCGTCCCATGGCATCCGACCACCACGAACACGTTCACGGCCCGGCGCGACCCCACGGGCACGGGCACGGTGACACCCATATGGACTTCGCTCAGATGCTGCCCCTGCTGGTGCAGGAGGCGGAGCTGTTCACCCCTGCGTATGCCGAGGCGGCCGAGTGGCTGCGGGAGCAGCGGCCCGAGCCGGGACTGATCGTGGACGCGGGCAGCGGCCCCGGCGTCATCTCCTGTCTGCTCGCCGAGAAGTTCCCCGGTGCCCGGGTCGTCGCCGTGGACGGCGCCGAGCCCTTGCTGGCGGAGGCCCGCACCCGCGCCGAGCGGCTCGGTGTCGCCGACCGCTTCGGCACGATCGAGGCCGAACTCTCCGAGGGCGTGGGCGACTTGGAGTACCCCGCGGATCTGCTGTGGGCCAGCAGGTCGCTGCACCATGTCGGTGACCAGCGGGCCGCGCTCGCCGGCTTCGTCCGGAGCCTGGCGCCCGGTGGCATGCTCGCCCTGCTGGAGGGCGGTCTGCCCACGCGGTTCCTCCCGCGGGACACCGGCATCGGCCGCCCCGGCCTGGAGGCCCGTATCGACGCGGTGCACGACGAGTGGTTCACCCGGATGCGGGCCGAGCTGCCCGGTTCGGTGGCGGAGACGGAGGACTGGCCCGCTCTGCTCGGCGCCGTCGGCCTGCGTCACACGGCGACCCGCACCTTCCTCCTCGACCTCCCCGCCCCCGTATCGGACGAGGCCCGCGCCTTCGTCGTCACCGCCCTCACCCGCCGACGGGACGGCCTCGCCGAAGCGCTCGACCCGGACGACCTCGCCACACTCGACCGGCTCCTCGACCCGGAAGACAAGGCGAGCGTGCACCACCGCTCGGACGTTTTCCTGCTGACGGCCATGACGGTGTACGTGGGGGTCAGGCCGGAGTAGTCCCGGTGGCCGCCCGCCCATCGCGCGCGGCCGGCGGACCTTGACATCGAGTGTGCTCCAAGTGATGAACTCCCCCGGTTCAGTGCACAGTTGGCCCGCGCTGGGCCGGACACTCCTGGGGGTACACCATGACCGACTCTCCCGTCGCGCTCATCACCGGAGGCGGAAGCGGTATCGGAGCCGCGGTCGCCCGCCGGCTGCTCGACGCCGGGCACCGGGTGGCCGTCACCGGTCGGGGCGAGGAGCGGCTGCGCGGTTTCGCCGAGGAACTCGGCCATCCCGAGGGGCTGTTGACGATCGTCGGGCACGCGGCCGAGCACGACCAGGTGCGGGCCGCGGTCGAGGCGACGCTCAAGGAGTTCGGGCGGCTCGACACGGTCGTGGCCAACGCCGGTTTCGCCACCCACGACACGGTGGCGGAGGGCGACCCGGCCGGCTGGTCCGAGATGGTGCTGACCAACGTACTGGGGCCCGCGCTGCTCATCAGGGCGTCCATCGACGCCCTGAGGGAGACCCGTGGCCGCATCGTGCTGATCGGCAGTGTCGCCGGGCATGTGAACACACCGGGCAACATCTACGGCGCGACCAAGTGGGCGGTGACCGGGCTCGCCGAGAACACCAGGCGCCAGGTCACCGAGTACGGGGTGGGCGTGACCCTGATCTCGCCCGGCCGCGTGGAGACCCCGTTCTGGGACAGCTACGGCAGCCTCCCGCCGGGGCACCTGCTGACGGCGGACCAGCTCGCGGACTCGATCGTCTGGGCGGTCGGGCAGCCGACGGGCGTCGACGTGAACACCGTGGTCGTCCGCCCGATCGGCCAGCCCGTCTGATCCCGGCCCGGCGGGGCGACAGGCGTCCCCGCCGGGCAGGTGCTCAGTTGTTCGCGAGGAACTGCCTGGCCAGCGAGTCACCGAGCGAGACGGCCGCGCTGTGGCTCTCGATGGGTGACACCTGGGAGTTCTTGAACAGGATGTACGTCACGCCCGAGTCGGCCCCGCCCGTCTCCGGGTCGGGGTCGATGCCGAGCGCGTTGGCCGTGGCGTACGACGCCTCGCCGATGATCTGCGTCGGACCGGTGTCGCCGACCACCGCGTACTCGACCTTGCCGTTGTAGACGACGGCGACCACACCACCGCCCTTGATGCCCGAACTCGTGTACTTCCAGATGCTGCTGGTGCTCGGCACGACGACGTAGGGCAGCGAGTCGGCGCGCAGCGCCTGGCCGTTGGACTGGTGGAAGGCCGTGTCGTCCTGGAACCAGGGGTCGGTGTCGGCGCTGCACTTGCCGGTGACCTGGCCGTCGCAGTCGATGTCCATGTCGGCCTTCCAGAACACGGCGCCGTTCTTGCCGCAGACCGGGACGGTGGCCGAAGTCTCCTCGTCGGTCCTGTACTTGCCGCTCGATATCTGCGAACAGGACGTCACTTTGGCGAGGAGGGCGGACGCGCTGACCGAACCCTCCTGTGCCGAGCGGGGGTTGGCCGTGCCGGAGGCGCTGGCCGGCAGCGTGGCGACGGCGAGCAGCGCCGCGCCGACGGCCGCGGACAGGGTCAGTGTTCGAGTGCGCACTGTGGGGGACCCTTCTGTTAGGAAACTTTCCTTACCGGGTTGCCCCACAAAATGGCCCTCCTTGCATGACCGCGTCAAGACCTGTGGCCCAGTTGGTCCGGTCCAAGGGTGCGAAAAAAGCCGCCGGCCCGGACGCGATGGGCGTCCGGGCCGGCGGCGGGCTGCGGGCGGGCCGGTCAGCCGATGTCGAAGGCGGCCGGGTCCGGGCCGATGCGGCGGTCCTCGTTCAGGGCCGAGATCGCCGCGATGTCCTCGGTGTCCAGGGAGAACTCGAAGACATCGATGTTCTCCTTGATCCGGGACGGGGTCACGGACTTCGGGATCACGACGGTGCCGAGCTGCAGGTGCCAGCGCAGGACGATCTGCGCCGGGGAGCGGCCGTGCTTCTGGGCGATGGCGACGATGGCCGGGACCTCCAGGAGGCCCTTGCCCTGTCCCAGCGGCGACCAGGCCTCGGTCGCGATGCCCTGCTCGGCGTGGAACTCGCGGGCCGCGCGCTGCTGAAGGTGCGGGTGCAGCTCGATCTGGTTGACGGCCGGGATGACCGACGTCGCGTCGATCAGCTTCTCCAGGTGCTCCGGGAGGAAGTTCGAGGTGCCGATGGCCTTGGCGCGGCCGTCCGCGTAGATCTTCTCGAAGGCCTTGAACGTGTCGACGTACGTGCCCCGGGACGGCGTCGGCCAGTGGATCAGGTACAGATCGACATAGTCCAGGCCGAGCTTCTCCAGCGAGGTGTCGAAGGCGCGCAGGGCGGAGTCGTACCCCTGGTCGCTGTTCCAGAGCTTGGTGGTGACGAAGAGCTCCTCGCGGGCGATGCCGGAGCTGTTGACGGCCTTGCCGGTGCCCGATTCGTTGCCGTAGATCGCCGCTGTGTCGATGCTGCGGTACCCGGACTCCAGCGCGGTGGCGACCGCCCGCTCCGCCTCGTCGTCCGGCACCTGCCAGACGCCGAAGCCCAGCTGCGGCATCTCGACGCCGTTGTTCAGGATGGTCGGGGGGACCTTGCTCACGAGCTCTCGATCCTTCAGTCGTCGGGTGGTACTCGTATCGTCAACGATCACGGGCCGTGATGCATTCCTGACCGGGCCCCCGGTCCGACGAATCAGAGATTGGCTGAAATGAACCGATCAATCATGCCGGAACGCCGGGGTCCCCGCCCCCGGAACGGAAGCGGCCTCGCCCGGACTACGTCCGGTAGAGCGCCTCGACCTCCGCCGAGTACGCCTTCTCGATCGCCTTGCGCTTCAGCTTCAGCGACGGCGTCAGCAGGCCGTGCTCCTCGGTGAACTGGTTGGCCAGTATCCGGAACGTACGGATCGACTCGGCCTGCGAGACCAGGGTGTTCGCGGCGACCACGGCGCGCCGCACCTCGGTCTCCAGATCGGGGTCGCGCACCAGATCGCCGGCGGACAGCGGCGGCTTGCCGCGCATCTGGAGCCAGTGCTCGACGGCCTCGGCGTCGAGGGTGACGAGCGCGGCGATGTAGGGCCGGTCGTTTCCGACCACTATGCACTGGGCGACCAGCGGATGGTCGCGCACCCGCTCCTCCAGCACGCCCGGCGAGACGCTCTTGCCGCCGGAGGTCACCAGGATCTCCTTCTTGCGCCCGGTGATCGTGAGGTACCCGTCCTCGTCCAGGGAGCCGAGGTCGCCGGTGGCCAGCCAGCCGTCGTGCAGGGTGGCGTCGGTGGCCTTGTCGTTGTTCAGGTAGCCCTGGAACACATTGCCGCCGTTGAGCCAGATCTCCCCGTCGTCCGCGATGTGCACGGTGGTGCCGGGGATCGCCTGGCCGACGGTGCCGAACCGGGTGAGCTCGGGCGGATTGGCGGTCGCGGCGGCCGTGGACTCGGTGAGCCCGTACCCCTCGTAGATGGTCACGCCCGCGCCCGCGAAGAACAGTCCGAGCCGCCGGTCCATCGCCGAGCCGCCCGACATCGCGTGCCTGACCCGGCCGCCCATCGCGGCCCGCACCTTGGAGTAGACGAGCTTGTCGAAGACCTGGTGCTGCATGCGCAGACTCGCCGAGGGGCCCGGACCGGTGCCCCAGGCCTTGGCCTCGACGGCGTCCGCGTAGCGCACGGCGGCGTCGACGGCCTTCTCGAAGGGACCGGCCTTGCCCTCCCTCTCGGCCTTGCGGCGGGCGGCGTTGAAGACCTTCTCGAAGATGTACGGCACGGCCAGGAAGAAGGTGGGCCGGAACGCGGCGAGGTCCGGCAGCAGCGCGGACGCGTGCAGTTGAGGCTGGTGCCCGAACTTGACCTTCCCGCGGAACGCGGCGATCTGCACCATCCGCCCGAAGACGTGCGCGAGCGGCAGGAACAGCAGCGTGGACGCCTCGTCACCACGCTTGGAGTGGAAGACGGGTTCCCAGCGGGTGATGACGGTGTCCGCCTCGAACATGAAGTTCGCGTGCGAGATGACACAGCCCTTGGGGCGCCCGGTGGTGCCCGAGGTGTAGATGATCGTCGCGGTCGACTCGGGGGTGACCGCCCGGCGGTGCCGGTGGACCACCTCGTCGTCGAGGTGCGCACCGGCCTCGTACAGCTCGTGCACCGCGCCCACGTCGAGCTGCCACAGCTTGTGCAACTGGGGCAGCCGGTCGACGACCGTGGCGATGGTCATCGCGTGGTCCTCGTGCTCCACCATGACGGCCGACACCTGCGCGTCGTGCAGCATCCAGAAGACCTGCTCGGCGGAGGACGTGGGGTAGATGGGCACGACCTGGGCGCCGATCGTCCACAGGGCGAAGTCGAACAGGGTCCACTCGTAGCGGGTCGGGCACATGATGGCGACCCGGTCGCCGAAGCGGACGCCCTGGGCGAGCATTCCCTTGGCGAGCGCCAGGACCTCGTCCCGGAACTCGGCCGAGGTGACGTCGCGCCACTGTCCCTGCTCGTCCTTGCGGCCGAGCGCGACGTGGAGGGGGTCCACCCGGGCATACTCGAACACGGCGTCGGCCAGGCCGCCGACCGGCGGCGCCGACGCCAACGGGGGGTTGGTGAACTCGCGCAATACCGCTCCTCGTGGCGCTCCGCACAGCGCCGTGAAAGCTACCCCACCACGCGACCGGGCGGGAGGGGCCTCGAACCGCCGAGGGGTGCGGGGTTCGCACAGGTCAGCCGCGGAAATGCCCCCACAAGGGGAAGGGTAGGACAGAATTCCTTACGGTTCCGTAGGTTTCGCGTCCGTAATCTCCACGGAATCGCTACGACCCGGGCCGGGTCACGAGTCCCTCCGGGAGCACATTCGGAACATCGCATTCCGCGGTCGGCGCGGGCTCCTCCGGCCCCGCCCCCTGCGTATGGGGAAGCGCCGGGCTCTTCCGCTCCGCTAGCCCTTCCGCCCCCGGTACAGCCGGTCCCCGCCCGCGAGGATCGCCGCCGCGAGCGCGTCCGCGGCCCCCTGCGCGGACGGCCGCCGGCGTCCGTGCACCAGCACGAAGTCGACCTCGCCGAGCTTCGGGAGCCCTGCACGCTCCGGTACCCGGACCAGGCCGGGCGGCACCAGCCCCCGCGAGTGGGCCATCACGCCGAGACCCGCGCGGGCCGCCGCGATCAGGCCGTTCAGACTGCCGCTGGTGCAGGCGATGCGCCACGGCCTGCCCTGGCGTTCCAGGGCTTCGAGGGCCAGCGCGCGGGTGATGCCCGGGGGCGGATAGACGATCAGCGGCACCGGACGGTCCGGGTCCAGCCGCAGCCGCTGGGCGCCGATCCAGACCAGCCGGTCGTGCCAGACGAGTTCGCCGCGCGGGTCCTCGGGCCGCCGCTTCGCCAGCACCAGGTCGAGATCCCCCGCGGCGAGCTGCTCGTGCAGGGTGCCGGACAGCTCGACCGTCAGCTCCAGGTCCACCTCGGGATGGTCCGTGCGGAAGCCCTCCAGGATCTCCGGCAGCCGGGTCAGCACGAAGTCCTCGGAGGCGCCGAAGCGCAGTCGCCCGCGCAGCCGGGTCCCGGTGAAGAACGCCGTCGCCTGCTCCTGCACCTCCAGGATGCGCCGAGCGAACCCGAGCATCGCCTCACCGTCCTCGGTGAGCTCCACGGAGTGCGTGTCACGGGAGAAGAACTGCCGCCCGGCCGCGTCCTCCAGCCGGCGCACATGCTGGCTGACCGTGGACTGGCGCAGTCCCAGCCGCCGGGCGGCCTGGGTGAAGCTCAGCGTCTGGGCCACCGCGAGGAACGTACGCAACTGGGAAGGGTCGTACACACCGCCACGCTATCGCGAAACGTGATGACAGTCAGAGCGGTATGACGGATTCCCGATCGCGGCACGGGAGAGGACGATGGAGAGGGCACGGTCCGCCGACGACCACCGGACGGCGAGTGACGACGACGGACGACGGCCGGACTTCGGCCGGAAGGGCCGGACGGCGGCGGGACAGTGGCCGGACGACGATTCAGACGCACCGAACCGAGCAGTGGAGCACCGTGAAACGCCTGCAGTGGCCGAGCTGGATGCCGGTCGACCCCTACATCCTCCTGCTGCTCGGGACCGTGGGCCTCGCCGCCCTGTTCCCGGCGAGCGGTACGGCGGCGGACGTCGCCTCCGGGGCCTCCACGGCCGCGATCGCCTTCCTCTTCTTCCTGTACGGCGCGCGCCTGTCCACCCGTGAGGCGATGGAAGGCCTCAGACACTGGCGGCTGCACGGCACGGTCCTCGTGTGCACCTTCGTGGCGTTCCCGCTGCTCGGCCTCGCCGCCCGCGGCCTCGAACCGGCACTCCTGACACACGACCTCTACACCGGCCTCCTCTTCCTCACGCTCGTCCCGTCGACCATCCAGTCGTCGATCGCCTTCACCTCGATCGCCCGCGGCAACGTGCCCGCCGCGATCTGCGCGGGCTCCTTCTCGTCGCTGGCGGGCATCGTCGTCACCCCGCTGCTCGCGGCGGTCCTCCTGGGCAGCAGCGGCGGCGGGTTCTCCGCAGACTCGCTCCTCAGGATCGTGCTGCAACTGCTGGTGCCCTTCGTGGCCGGACAACTGCTGCGCCCCTGGATCGGCGCCTTCATCACCCGCCACAAGCAGGTCCTCGGGTACGTCGACCGAGGCTCGATCCTGCTCGTCGTGTACACCGCGTTCAGCGAGGGCATGGTGCGGGGTATCTGGCACCAGGTCAGCGCCGTCCGGCTGGCCGGACTCCTCGTCGTCGAGGCGCTGCTGCTCGGTGTGATGCTCCTGCTGACCTGGTACGGCGCGAAGGCCCTGCGCTTCGGCAGGGAGGACCGGATCGCCATCCAGTTCGCCGGGTCCAAGAAGTCGCTCGCCTCCGGACTCCCCATGGCCGGCGTCCTGTTCGGCGCGCACGCCTCGCTCGCCGTGCTCCCGCTGATGCTCTTCCACCAGATGCAGCTCATGGTGTGCGCGGTGATCGCCAAGCGCCGCGCCCGCGACCCCGAGGTGACCGGCCCGGACAGCGCGGCCGGAACCAGGGGGGCGACGGGCACCGGCGGAAGGGCTGGCGGTGCGGGCGGGCCCACCGGTCCCGCCCGGTCCGTCAGGGCGCGGGTCTCCCCAGACGCAGCGTCACGAATCGCGGCCGGTACAGGGAGACGTTCCGGCTGAGGTTCTGCTTCGCCGCCGCGCCGGTGGAGTCGAGCCGGTTGACGTCGTAGCTGAGGACGACCCGGTCGCCGTCGCCCAGCTCCGGGTGCGCCTGCGGGTTGTACGCGGCCGCACCGGCGCTCGGGAGCGACGGGTCGAGGCCGCGGGCGGGGCCGTGCCAGGGACCGGTCGGCGCGCACGCCCAGTACGAGCTGACCGTGGTCAGGCCGGCGGCACCCGCCGCCATCGTGAACAGGACGTACGTGCCGCCGTCCCGCACCACCGTGAACGCGCTGCCCACGCCCGTGCGCCGGTCGTCCCCGAGCACCGGCGCCGGGCGCCCGCGCACGGTCCACGCCGAACCGTCCCAGTACTCCCAGGCCCCCGGCTCGCCGAGGCCGCCGCGCGGCACCCGCGCCACGTACGCCCGCCCGGCGGGGCGCGCGGCGGCCCGCCCGTCGTCACCCCCGAAGACGTACGTCCACGCGCCGGAGGCGACGGCCGCGGTGCCGAACAGCACGCGCCGGGAGGGGTCCGCGACCGTTCGCTGGTCCAGGGCCGTGGTGATGCCTTCGAGCCGCAGGGCGGGCAGCGAGAGCGTGGCGACCTCGGTGGCGGTGGGCACCCCGTAGATCCACGGCGGTTGTCCGGCGGTCCGGGTCCACAGCAGCACCCGCACGACCTTCCGGTCCGAGCCGGGGGCGCGGGGTTCGACCCGGGCGGCGACCGGCCAGCGCCACAGCGAGGGTGCCGGATCCGGGAAGAGGGGCGCGGGCAGGGTGCCGGTCAATCGGCCCTCGCGGGACATCACGACGGCCGAGTTGCGCACCAGGGGTGTGCCCGGGTCGCGCCACGCGTACGGCTCACCGACCGGGTTCGGCGGTCCGTGCACCGGGCCGAGATAGGTGTCCGAGAACAGCCACAGCACCCGGCCGTCCGGCAGTCGCACCGAATGGGTCCCGTCGCCGCCGGTCCAGTCGTCGGCACGGCCGTCGTCGTCGCCGTACCGGGCGAACTCGGCCGTGAGCCGGGCGTCCGCGGCCCAGGAGGTGACGGCGCGGGCGCGGCACGTGCCACCGCCGTCCCGGTGGTGGTCCGGGAGGGCGGTGAGCAGCACGGCCGCCGAGACCAGGGCCAGCAGGACGCCGAGCCCGGTCCCGTTCCGCCGCCGCGCTCGGGCGTCCTCGGGCACGGAGGGGACGTTAGTGGCCCCCGCTCACCCGGTCCATGGGGAGCCACAGGACGGTGCCCGAGGTCACCTGCCGCTCGGGTGGTGCGGCCAGCTCCGCGTCGCTCAACGCCCTTCCGTAGACCCTTACGTCGTCGATCGCGCCGGTGAAGTACGCGCGGCTGTCCATCCGTTGGCCGACGTGCACCCCGAACGGCGAGTTGCGGCTCACCGATCCGGGCACGTCCGCGGTGCCGACCGTCGTCCCGTCGATGAACAGCGTGAGCCGTCCGCCGCCGCGGCGCAGCGCCAGATGGTGCCACTGGCCGTCGTTGAACGCCCCCGCGGTGCGCACGAACGCCGTGGCCGGGGCCGCGGCGCCGTCCCTGGTGGTGATGAGACCGGTGATCCGGCCGGACGAGGGTTCCCCGCGCAGCCACACCTGGGGCTGCGTCGTACCGATCCCGCCCATCCACAGCAGCGGCTGCTCACCGCCGGTCGCCGTGTAGCGGAACCACAGGGAAGCGGTGAAGTCCTTCGTCCCCAGCGGCAACCGGTCCTGGTACGGCAGCCGTACGGCGTCGTCGGTGCCGTCGAACTCCAGCGCGCCGCCGAGGACGCCGGAGGTCTCGCTCGCGCCGCCGAGGACCGCCGCCCGACGGGTGAACGGGGCGAGGTCGGCCGTCGTCGGGTCGGGGCCCCGGCGCGGCCGGAGCCAGTCCTCGGTGAAGCGGGCGAAGCGGATCTCGTCGCGCGCGTCGGCCGCGCCGCCCTCGTACAGCAGGCCCACGGTGTCACCGTCGACACGCACCAGGTCGGAGTAGCCGGACCAGTCGGTGGTGACGACCGTGCCGCGGTCCACGCCGTCCCAGGTGCGTCCGCCGTCGTAGGAGGAGCGGATCATCATGGTCCGGCGGCGGTCCGGGTCGGCCGGGCAGGACAGCAGGATCCGGTCGCCGACGCGCAGGACGGAGCCCTGCACCTGGGGCGCGTAGAGGTCCGGGACGTCACGGAAGGGGGAGAGGAAACTGTCGCCGCCGTCCCGGCTGACCGCCTGGGTGCGGTGCCCGAGGTCGGTGCCGTCCTGCTCGCGGCCACTGACCAGGACCGAGCCGTCGGCGCGCTCGGTGAGCGTCATCTCGGAGGGCTTCTGCCGGTAGGTGCCGTCGTCCGCGATCGGCCAGGAGTCGGTCGCACCGATGTCCCAGTGGTCGCCTCCGTCGTCGCTGGTGATGAGCGCGGCGTTGTTGGCCGTGACCCGACTGCCGTTCCAGGTCTCGGTGTTGACGGCGAAGACCAGCCGTCCCGCGTGCCGGCCGCGCGTGAGCTGGATGCCGTGCACGGGACCGGTGGCGTACCACGAGTTCCAGTTCGCGGGCAGGATCTCGTCGCTCAGGTCGCGCGGCCGCGACCAGCTCAGACCGTCGTCGTCGCTGTACTGGAGATGCGGAGTGCGGTCGCACGGCACGGAGCAGCTCGCGCTGTCCGTACGGCCCGTGTTGTACGTCTCCGCCAGGACGATCCGGCCGGTCTCACGGTCCACGATCGGTGTGGGGTTGCCGTGGGTGTTCCCGCCCCCGTCGTTGACGACCTGGAGCGGGCTCCAGGTGCGCCCGCCGTCGCCGGAGCGCTTCACGACGATGTCGATGTCGGCCGCGTCACCGCAGTTGAGGACCCGTCCCTCGGCGAACGCCAGCAGCGTTCCCTCGGTCGTCCGTACGACGGAGGGGATGCGGAAGCAGGCGTAACCCGGATCCTGGGCGGCCTTGAACAGCACCTGCTGCTCGAACTCGCCGCCGGCCGGAGCGGGTTCGGCCCGTGCGGTCCCCGGGAGCGCGATCAGCGCGGCGATGCTCAGAGCGGCGGTGAGCGCGGCTACGAGGCGGGTGCGGGATCGCGGTCCCCGCCGGGTGGCGAAGGGGAGTCGCGGACGGGTGCGGGAACGCGGTCCCGGCCGTGCGGCGAAGGTGGATCTCAGACGGGTGCAAAGGCGTGACGGCATCGTGCGACCTGCCCTTCGTACGGCGGCTGGGCAATCCGGATTCTCTGGACATCCCACGTCCAACGTTCGCGCCGCAGACGCTACTTGGGCTCTCAGGCACCCCACAAGGAGCCTGCACCGGTCGTGTTCACGCCAGATTTCGACCGGTCGGCGCGCGTCCGGGTGGCCGCTCCGCGAGGAGCAGTTCACTGGCTTGTTGATCCGGATTTCCGGTACGGACGGCTGATGCGGGCTAACGTTCCGTCATGACCGCACCCGAAGCCGAACCCCGCCTCGCCCTCGATCCGGCGCGCACCGCCCTTGTGCTCGTCGATCTGATGGAGCGCATCGTGGCGCTGCCCCTTGAGCCGTACAAGGGGACCGAAGTTCTCGCCACCGCCGAGGAGTTGGCGGCCACCTTCCGGAAGGCCGGCGCGCTCGTCGTGCTCATCCGGGTGGAGCGGTCCGGAGTCCCGGAGCAGCCGCCCGGCAGCGGTCTCGTCCCCGGGCTGGTCGCGGAGGGTGATCTGGAGATCGTGAAGCGGACCATCGGTGGGTTCCAGGGCACCGGCCTCGACGAACGGCTGCGCGAACACGGCGTCTCCACCCTGGTGTTCGGCGGGATCGCCACCAACCTGGGGGTCGAGTCCACCGCGCGCGCCGCCGGCGACCTCGGCTACGACCTCGTCTTCGTCCAGGACGCGATGGCCGCTTTCACCGCCCCCGAGCACGAGGCCTCCGTCCGCCTGGACTTCCCGCGCCTCGGCACGGTGGTGACCGCCGGGGAGGTGCGCTTCTCCGCGCGGTGAGCCGCTGGGGCGCTCCCGGCGCTCCCGTGCCCGCCCAGGTGGGGAGGGCCGGGGCCGAGGCGGGGCCCCCTCCGGCGCAGGGGGCGCTCCCCGCCGTCCGGGGCCCCGCCGCCGTGTCGCGGGGAGCCTGCGTCAGCCCTGGGCGGCCGCGGCCCGCAGGGCGACGCGGTGCTCGCCCGCGTACACGTTCATGTTGGTGCCGCGCAGGAAGCCGACCAGGGTCAGGCCGGTCTCGGCGGCCAGGTCGACGGCCAGGGACGACGGCGCGGAGACCGCCGCGAGCACCGGGATGCCCGCCATCACCGCCTTCTGCGCCAGCTCGAAGGACGCCCGGCCGGAGACCAGCAGCACCGTCCGGGAGAGCGGGAGCGTGCCGTTCTGCAGCGCGCGGCCGACCAGCTTGTCGACCGCGTTGTGCCGGCCCACGTCCTCGCGTACGTCGACCAGCTCGCCGTCCTCGGTGAACAGGGCCGCCGCGTGCAGGCCCCCGGTGCGGTCGAAGACCTGCTGGGCCGCGCGAAGCCGGTCGGGGAGGACCGCGAGCAGGCCCGGCTCCAGCCGCACCGGGGGAGTGGTGCCGCCCTCGGTGTCGTCGATGGGCCAGCGGGCCGTCGTACGGACCGCGTCCAGGCTCGCCTTGCCGCACAGACCGCACGACGACGTCGTGTACACATTGCGTTCGAGCGTGATGTCGGGGATGACGACGCCGGGCGCCGTCCGTACGTCGACGATGTTGTAGCTGTTGGAACCGTCCACCGTGGCCCCGGCGCAGTACACGATGTTCTGCAGCTCGTCGGCCCGGCCCAGCACGCCCTCGCTCACCAGGAAGCCCGCGGCCAGCGCGAAGTCGTCGCCCGGGGTGCGCATGGTGATCGCCAGGGGCTTGCCGTCGAGGCGGATCTCCAGTGGTTCCTCGGCGACGAGCGTGTCCGGGCGGGTGCTCACGGCACCGTCCCGGACACGGATCACCTTGCGTCGTTCCGTGACTCGTCCCATGTCCTGATCAGTCCCGCTTCCGTACGTGCGGCCGGCCGGATCGGCCCTTCCTGCGGCGGTTGCCGTGCGGGTCACCGGATCGACGGGCGGGGCGGGTGACCTTCGCGTCCTCATTGTCCTGCATGTGCGCCGGTCGCCGGACCCGCGTGAGTGGAGCGGGCCGCCCGGTGGCTGCGGCGGCCCGCTCCGCCCTCATGCCGCCGTCCGCAGCGCGAGCAGGTCCGAGATGGCGTGGACGGTGCGCAGCGTCGGGACCGGCACCCCGGTGATCTCCGCCAGTTCCACGACGGCCGCGAGCAGCACGTCGAGCTCCAGCGGCTTGCCGCGCTCCAGGTCCTGGAGCGTGGAGGTGCGGTGGTCGCCGACGCGCTCGGCCCCCGCGAGGCGCCGCTCGATGGACACGCCCACCTCGCAGCCGAGGGCCCGGGCGACGGTGAGCGTCTCGGTCATCATGATCTCGATGACCTCGCGCGTCCCGCCGTGCAGGCACATCTGCCGCATCGTGGCGCGGGACAGCGCGCTGATCGGGTTGAAGGAGATGTTGCCGAGCAGCTTGAGCCAGATGTCGTTGCGCAGGTCCGGTTCGACCGGGCATTTCAGCCCGCCCTCCCGCATGGCGTCGCTGAAGGCCCGGCAGCGTGCCGAGACGGACCGGTCCGGTTCCCCGATGGAGAACCGGGTTCCTTCGAGGTGGCGGACGACGCCCGGCGCCTGCAGCTCGGTCGCCGCGTAGACCACGCACCCGATGGCCCGCCGCGGCGCCAGCACCGCGCTGACCGCGCCGCCCGGGTCCACGCTCTCCACCCGGTGGCCGTCGTGGGGTCCGCCGTGCCGGTGGAAGTACCACCAGGGAATGCCGTTCTGGGCGGCGATCACCGCCGTGGTGTCGTGCAGCAGCGGCTCGATGAGCGGCCCGCACGCCGCGTACGAGTTGGCCTTCAGGCCGAGGAAGACACAGTCGACCGGACCAATGTCGGCCGGGTCGTCGGTGACATGGGCACGCGCGGTGAAGTCCCCGCGGGGGCTGATGACTTGGACGCCGTGCTGCCTCATGGCCGCGAGGTGCGGTCCACGGGCGACGAGATGCACGTCGGCGCCGGCGCGGTGCAGCGCGGCGCCGACGTAGGCGCCGATCGCACCGGCGCCGAGAACTGCGACTCTCACTGTGTGGCGCTCCGTTCGGTCGAGGGTACCGAGGAACTTCCGAACTCTGTCGACGAAATATTGTCTACAGGATGGAATGAGTGGGGGCAAGGGGCCGGTGACCGTTCGTCGCGTCAGGGATACCGCTCATCGCATACGGTCGACGAGTTCGCGTCAGGCCGCTTCACAGCCGGGCGAGCGCTTCCTATCGTCCCGGATCATGAGCCCTCCTGTCGCACCGCCCGGTTGGAGCCGCTGGCTCGTCCCGCCGGCCGCCCTGTCGGTCCATCTCTCCATCGGCCAGGCCTACGCCTGGAGCGTCTTCAAGCCACCGCTCGAATCCGCGCTCGGCCTCAGCGGAACGCAGAGCGCGCTACCCTTCCAGCTCGCCATCGTGATGCTCGGCCTGTCGGCCGCGTTCGGCGGCACGCTCGTCGAGCGCAACGGCCCCCGCTGGGCGATGACCGTCGCCCTCGTCTGCTTCTCCTCCGGCTTTCTCATCTCCGCGCTCGGCGCCGCCACCGAGCAGTACTGGCTGATCGTCCTCGGCTACGGCTTCGTCGGCGGGACCGGCCTCGGCATCGGCTACATCTCGCCCGTCTCCACGCTGATCAAGTGGTTCCCGGACCGGCCCGGCATGGCCACCGGCATCGCGATCATGGGCTTCGGCGGCGGCGCGCTGATCGCCTCGCCCTGGTCCGCCCAGATGCTGAAGTCGTTCGGCTCCGACTCCTCCGGGATCGCGCTCGCCTTCCTGGTCCACGGACTGACGTACGCCGTGTTCATGACGCTCGGCGTGCTGCTGGTGCGCGTGCCGCGCGGCGAGAAACCGGCCGTGTCCGGGCCGAGCGCGCTCGACGGCGTCCAGGTCTCCGCTCGTAACGCCGTCCGCACCCCGCAGTTCTGGTGCCTGTGGATCGTCCTCTGCATGAACGTGACCGCGGGCATCGGCATCCTGGAGAAGGCCGCCCCGATGATCACGGACTTCTTCGGGAACACCTCCACGCCGGTGTCCGTCTCGGCGGCCGCCGGATTCGTCGCCCTGCTGTCCGCGGCGAACATGGCGGGCCGCATAGGCTGGTCCTCGACCTCGGACCTGATCGGACGCAAGAACATCTACCGCGTCTACCTCGGGGTCGGCGCGCTGATGTACGCCCTCATCGCATGGCTCGGGGACTCCTCCAAACCCCTGTTCATCCTGAGCGCGCTGGTGATCCTCTCCTTCTACGGAGGCGGCTTCGCCACGATCCCGGCGTATCTGAAGGACCTGTTCGGCACCTACCAGGTCGGCGCCATCCACGGCAGGCTCCTCACCGCCTGGTCCACCGCGGGTGTCCTCGGCCCGCTGATCGTCAACCGCATCGCGGACCACCAGGAGGCGGCGGGCAGGCACGGCTCGTCCCTCTACACCCTGTCGTTCCTGATCATGATCGGGCTGCTCGCCGTCGGCTTCGTCGCGAACGAGCTCGTACGGCCCGTGCACGCCCGCCACCACATCCCCGCACCGAGGGAGGCCGCCGATGTCGCACGACAGCAGCCCGAGTCCGCCTGACCGGCGGGCACTGATCGCCTTCGCCTGGCTGTGGGTGGGCGCACCCCTGTGCTACGGCGTCTACGAGCTGATACAGAAGGCGACACAGCTGTTCTCGGGGTAGGTGTTCGGGCGTCCGAGAGTCTGACAGAAGCCGACAAGCCTGGCGTCTCAATCCTGTGGCTTCACCTGCCGCCGTACCGGTGAGTCATTGATCAGACTGGTGGATCCCGCTACCGAAGCACGAGGGGGACCACTGATGAACGGCTCAAGGATCGCCGCCGTCGGCCATTACCAGCCCGCCAGGGTACTCACCAACGAGGACCTGGCGGGCCTGGTCGACACCAGCGACGAGTGGATCAGGAGCCGCGTCGGCATCCGGACCCGCCACATCGCCGGGCCCGACGAACCCGTCGACGAGCTGGCCGCGCACGCCGCCGCCAAGGCCCTCGCCTCCGCCGGTCTGACGCCGGGCGACATCGACCTCGTCCTCGTCGCCACCTCCACGGCCGTCGACCGCTCCCCGAACATGGCCGCCCGGGTCTCCGCCCGCCTCGGCATCCCCTCACCGGCCGCCATGGACGTCAACGTCGTCTGCGCCGGCTTCACGCACGCCCTCGCCACCGCCGACCACACCGTGCGCGCCGGTGCCGCGACCCGGGCACTGGTCATCGGCGCCGACAAGATGAGCGAGGTGGCGGACTGGACCGACCGCACCACGTGCGTCCTGGTCGGCGACGGCGCGGGGGCCGCCGTCGTCGAGGCCTGCGCCGACGGCGAGGAGCCCGGGATCGGGCCGGTGCTGTGGGGCTCGGTGCCCGAGATGGGGCACGCGGTACGCATCGAGGGCACCCCCTCTCGGTTCGCCCAGGAGGGGCAGAGCGTCTACCGCTGGGCCACCACGCAGCTCCCGCCGCTCGCCCGGAAGGCCTGCGAGCGGGCCGGCCTCGTGCCCGAGGACCTCGCCGGAGTCGTCCTGCACCAGGCCAACCTGCGCATCATCGAACCCCTCGCCCTGAAGATCGGCGCGGTCAACGCCGTCGTCGCGCGGGATGTCGTCGAGTCCGGCAACACCTCCGCCGCGAGCATCCCGCTCGCCTTCTCCAAGCTCGTCGAACGCGGCGAGATCTCCACCGGCGACCCCGTCCTGCTGTTCGGTTTCGGCGGCAACCTCTCCTACGCGGGCCAGGTCGTCCGCTGTCCGTGAGGCGGCCTGAGCTGCTCGTCCGGCTCCCGCGGCCCCGGGTGTGACAAGCCCGACTCCCGTGCCCTGCCGGGCGTTTGTGCGCCGTAGACTGTAGGCGAAAGACAATTGATAATCGACTTTCCTATCGCGGCGACGGCGCTGCCCAGGAGGGACCGTGATGTTGTCGACAGGACTGCCTCAGGGAGCGGTACCCAGGCTCGAACGACCCGGCCCGCTGCGTGACCGCGTGTACGAGGCGCTGCTCGAACTCATCACCACCCGTGCGCTCAAGCCGGGCCAGCACCTCGTCGAGAGCGAGCTCGCCGGACATCTCGGAGTGTCCCGGCAGCCCGTGCGCGAGGCCCTCCAGCGGCTGAGCACCGAGGGCTGGGTCGATCTGCGGCCCGCCCAGGGCGCGTTCGTCCACGAGCCGACCGAGGAGGAGGCCGACCAGCTCCTCACGGTCCGTACGCTCCTGGAGGCCGAGGCGGCCCGGCTCGCCGCCGCCAACGCGGGCACCGCGGCCATCAGCGTCCTCGAAGACCTGTGTGCCGAGGGGGAGCGGGCGGTGGACGCCGACGACGTGGACGCCGCGGTCGCGATGAACGCGCGACTGCACGCCAAGGTCATGGAGCTCGCGGGCAACACGGTCCTCGCCGAACTCGCCGCACAGGTCGACCGCCGGGTCCGCTGGTACTACACCCCGGTGGCCCGCCAGCGCGGCCGGCAGTCCTGGACCGAGCACCGCGAACTGATCGCCGCGATAGCGGAACGCGACGGACAGCGGGCCACCGCGGTCATGCGGGCCCACACGGAACACACGCGGCAGATGTACCACGACCGCGAGAAGTAGCCCCGCGAGCGGGCCCGCCAGGCGCCCTTCGTCCGGCGCCCACTCCCTTCGTCGGGCCCGCCCGACTCCCTTCGTCCGGCGGCCCGAGTCCTCGTCCGGCGCTCCGCGCGCCGGACGAGGACTCGGGCCGGGACCGGCTCCGGCACGCACCCGAGGGTGACCCTCCCGCCGGATCGCGGAGAGGGCCACCCCTGCGGGGAAGTCGCTTGCTCAGCCCACCGGTTGTGGCCGGGGCGCCGGGCTGTCGGCCGTGCTGCGGCCCGGCTGCCGCAGCAGCAGGGCGATCGCGGCCGCGACCATGGAGATACCGCCGGCCAGCGCGTACGCGCCGTCGTAGCCCCAGGCGGCGACCACCATCGAGCCGAGCCCGCCGCCGAACAGCCCGCTGATCAGCTTTCCGCTGTACACCAGGCCGTAGTTGGTGGCGTTGTAGTTCTCGCCGAAGTAGTCCGGGGTCAGGGCCGCGAACATCGGGTAGAAGGCCCCGCCGCCGAACCCGGAGAGGAAGGCGAAGATCAGGAAGAGCGCCTCGCTGTGGATGTCACCGGCCCAGATCACGCCGAACTGCGCGAGTCCGAGGACCAGGATGACGAACACCAGGGTCTGCTTGCGGCCGTACGTGTCGGACAGCCAGCCCACCACGCCCCGGCCGACACCGTTGATGACCGCCATCACGCCCATCGACGACGCGGCCACCAGGGGCCCGAAGCCGATCTCCTTGGCGTAGTCGACCTGGAAGGAGATCCCGAAGATCGACACACCCGCGGTCATCACGAGCGCGATCCACATCAGCGGGAGCATGCCGGTCCTGATGGCCTCCTTGGGGGTGAACTGCTTCACCGCGGGAGGGTTCTTGGAGAGACTCGCGGCCCCCTTCGCGGAACCGCCGTACGTCAGCGGGTCGATGTCCGCGGGCCACCAGTTCTTCGGCGGGTCCTTGAAGAAGAACGCGGCCGACAGCACCACGATCATCACGTAGCAGCCGATGAGGTCCAGGACCCGGTGGTAATTGGCAGTGTCGAAGGCGTAGTTGAAGATGAAGATGAACGGCAGGGAGCCGTACGCGAATCCGCCGTTGACGAATCCCGTCCGCGCGCCGCGCCGTTCGGGGAACCACTTCCCGACCATGTTGATGCAGGTCGCGTACACCAGCCCGGACCCGATGCCGCCGATCACGCCGAAACCCACGATCGCCAGCAGCACGTTGCTCAGGTGCGACAGGGCGAGGAAGCCGGCCGCGCACATGACCGAGCCCGTGTACATGGCCCGGCGGGCGCTCAGGATCCCCTTCTCCCGCAGCCAGCCGGCGGGGAAGGCTATGCCCGCCTGGAAGAAGACCCAGATGCTCAGGATCCAGAAGGTGTTGCTCTGCGTCCAGCCGTGGGCGTGGGACAGGGTGTCCTCGGCCGAGCCGTACGCGTACTCGAAGACACTGATGGCCATCATGGCGGCCCAGGGCAGGTACACCATGAACTTCCGTGAGTGGCCGAGGATGTCCCGGTCGGTCTCGCCGACCCGGTAGACACGGCCCCGGGCGTCCGTGACCTCCCGGTACGCGCGCCCCGGGGCGCCGGGGTCGTCGGGCGCGTCCTTCTCCGCGATGGGTTCCGTCGTCATCAGGCCATCTCCTCGCCGAGCGGGTGCGGATTGGGAACGATGCTGCGGGCCCGCGGCCGGCCCGGTGCCTTGAGGAACAGGGCCAGTACCGCCGACGCCAGACCGATGGACCCGGCGAGCACGAAGGCGCCGTGGTAGTCCCACGCGCCGACGACGACCGCGCCCATGCCGGAGCCCACGAGGCCCGAGATCAGCTTCGAGCTGTAGACCATCCCGTAGTTGGAGGCGTTGTTGTTCTCACCGAAGTAGTCCGCCGTCATGGCCGCGAACAGCGGGAAGATCGCGCCGCCGCCGAAGCCGGAGACCATGGAGCAGAACAGGAAGAAGGGCATGCTGCCCAACTGGCCGGAGACCAGGACCCCGAACTGGGCGGAGCCGAGCACCAGGCACACGATGATCAGCGTGTGGCGCCGCCCGAAGCGGTCGGAGATCCAGCCGATGACGCCGCGTCCGGTGCCGTTGACGATCGCCTTCAGGGACATCGCCGTGGCCACGATCCCGCCCGCGAAGCCCATGTCCCTGCCGAACGGCACCTGGAAGGCGATGCCGAAGATGTTGATCCCGGCCGTGCACAGCAGGCAGAACCACATCATCCACAGAACGGGCGTACGCGCCGCCTCCCTGGGGGTGTACTGCTTCACCGCCGGCGGGTTCTTCTCCAGCGCCCGCCGGATCCTCGGGTCGTCGGAGACCTTCAGCGGGTCCACGTCCGCCGGCCACCAGCCCTTCGGCGGGTCCTTGAAGAACCAGCCGGCCACCGCGACCAGGGCGCAGCAGAGCAGACCGACGCCCACCAGGACGCCCCGGTAGTTGCCCGGGTCCATGTACGAGGTGAACAGGAACACGAAGGGCACGGACCCGTAGGCGAAACCGCCGTTGACGAAGCCGGTCTTGCCGCCCTTGCGCTCCGGATACCACTTGCCGACCATGTTCACGCAGGTCGCGTAGACGAGACCCGCGCCGATGCCGCTGCACATGCCGAAGCCGAGGTACGCGACCGCCACATGCGGCGCGAACGCCAGGGACACATAGCCGAGCAGGGTGCCGAGCGCGCCCAGCAGCATCGCCGTACGGGCCGGGAGCCTGCCGCTCTCGCGCAGTCGCCCGGCGGGGAAGGCCACGGCCGCCTGGAAGAAGATCCAGACACCCATCAGCCAGAAGATGTGTCCGCTGCTCCACAGATGGGCCTCGTGGAGTGTGTCCTCCGCCGAGGTGAACGCGTACTCGGCGGAACTGATGCCCAGCATGCCCGCCCAGGGCAGGAGGACCATCCACACGCGTCCGCGGCCCATGAGGTCGATGTCGGTCTCGCCGACCCGGTACACGCGGCCGTGGCGGTCCCTCACCTCCCGATGGGGGACGGATGTCGAGTAGTCGGTGGTTGTCATGTCGATCGTGCACCCCTTGCGTCGAAAGATCTGGTCAGCGCCCCCTGCCAAATGCCTTTCGTGCGCTCACGGGTCCCGGGGGCGGCCGACGCGCACCGTCGGCCGCCCCCGCGCACACTCATGTCATGAGCGGCCCCCCAACAGTCCTGCCGCGCGCGCCCAGCGGTACTTCGCGCCGAGGACGGCCACCGGCATCTCGGTCGTGTACGGGTAGGCCACGACCCCCCGCTCGTACAGGTACCGGCAGGCCTCCTCGACCTCGACGTCGCCCGCGAGCGACGCCACCACGGGCTTCTCGACGCCGCGTTCGCGGAATTCGGCCACCACGCGCGCGGTGAGTTCGGCGAAGACCAGGGGAGGGGTCACCACGGTGTGCCAGTAGCCGAGGACGAGCGCGTGCACGCGCGGGTCCTCCAGACCGAGCCGGATCGTCGCCTCGTACGTGGAGGGCGGCTCGCCGCCCGTGATGTCCACGGGGTTGCCCGCGGCCCCGAAGGGCGGGATGAACTTCCTGAAGGCGGCGTCGAGGTCCGGCGGGATCTCCATCAGGGACAGCCCGTTGTCGGTCACCGCGTCGGACAGCAGCACGCCGCTGCCGCCTGCGCCCGTGATGATCACGACGTTGTCGCCCCGGGGAGCCGGCAGCACCGGCAGGGCGCGCGCGTACTCCAGCATGTCGTTGAGTCCGGGAGCCCTGATGACACCGGCCTGCCGCAGGATGTCGTCGTACACGGCGTCGTCGCCCGCGAGCGCTCCGGTGTGCGAGCCCGCGGCCCGCGCGCCGGCGGCGGTACGGCCGGCCTTCAGGACGACGACCGGCTTCCTCGGGACCGTGGCGCGGGCCGCCGCCACGAAGGCCCGGCCGTCCTTGAGGTCCTCCAGGTGCATCGCGACGCACGTCGTGTGCGGGTCCTCGCCGAACCAGGTGAGCAGGTCGTCCTCGTCCAGGTCCGCCTTGTTGCCGAGCCCGACGATCGCCGAGACCCCCGTCTTCGTGGTCCGCGCGAACCCCAGGACGGCCATGCCGATGCCGCCGGACTGCGAGGTGAGCGCGACACCGCCCTTCACGTTGTAGGGCGTGCAGAACGTGGCGCACACATCCTGCCAGGTCGAGTAGTAGCCGTAGATGTTCGGGCCCAGCAGCCGGACGCCGTACCGCTCGCCGATGGCCACGAGCTCGTCCTGGAGCCCCTGTTCGCCGGTCTCCGCGAACCCCGAGGGGATCAGGACCGCGTTCGGGATGTTCTTGCGCCCCACCTCCTCCAGCACCCGGGCCACCGCGCGGGCGGGCACGGCGAACACCGCGACGTCCACCTCCCCGGGAATGTCCGCGACACTCGCGTAGGCCTTGCGCCCCTGGATGTCGTCGGCCCGGGGGTTCACCGGATGGATCTCGCCCGCGAAACCCCCGTCGATCAGGTTGCGCAGCACCGCGTGACCGATCTTGCCCGGGACGTCCGAGGCGCCGATCACGGCGATCGACCTCGGCCGCATCAGCCGGTCCATGGAAGCGAGGATCTCCGCCCGCGTGTACCGGCGCCGCGCGGCCGGAGCGCTCCCGCCGAGGAGCACGCGGATGTCCGCCGCGACCGCGCCCTCGGGGGAGGCGATCACCGGGTTGAGGTCCACCTCGGCGATCTCGGGGAAGTCCGTGACGAGTTCGGAGACCCGGCGGATCTGGTCGGCCAGGGCCGCCCTGCGCACCGGCGGCGCGCCGCGCACCCCGCGCAGGATCTGTGCCGAGCGGATCGAGTCCAGCATCGACAGGGCCTCGTCGTCACTCACCGGCGCGAGCCGGAACGTGACGTCCTTGAGGACCTCGACCAGCACCCCGCCGAGCCCGAAGGCGACGACCTTCCCGAACGTCGGGTCGCTCACCGCTCCGACGATGACCTCCTGCCCCGGCGGGACCAGTTCCTGCACCTGTACGCCGTCGATCCGGGCGCGCACGTCGTACGCCCGCGCGTTCGCGACGATGGTGCGGAAGGCGGCCCGTACGTCCGCCGCCCCCTCGACACCGACGAGCACCCCGCCCGCGTCGGTCTTGTGCAGGATGTCGGGGGAGACGATCTTCATCACCACCGGGCCGCCGAAGCGTTCCGCGTGGGCCACCGCCTCCTCCTCGTCGCGGGCCAGCTCCTCACCGGGCACGGCGATCCCGTAGGCGTCGGCGACCAGCTTCCCCTCGGGTGCCGTGAGCGCGGTCCGCCCCTCGCGTCGTACGCCCTCGAGGAGTGCCCGCACCCTCGCCACCCGGTCCTGACCGGCCACCTCAGATCACCCCGCCCGACTTCAGCAAACGCAACTCCTCGTCACCGAGGCCGAGTTCTCCGATGTAGATCTCCTCGTTGTGTTCACCGAGCAGCGGGGAGGCGGTGATGTCGACGGGGGAGTCGGAGAGTTTGAGCGGGCTGCCGACGGTGACGTACGAGCCGCGCTCGGGGTGCTCGACCTCGACGACCATGTCGTTGGCGGCGAGCGAGGTGTCCTCGATGATCTCCTTGGTGGACAGGATCGGTCCGCACGGGATGCTCTGGGCGTTGAGTTTCTCCAGCACCTGCCACTTGGGCAGCGTGATGGTCCACTCCTCGATGAGCTGGAACATCTTGGCGAGCTTGGGCAACCGGGCCTGCGGTGTGGCCCATTCGGCGTCGTCGGCGAGTTCGGGCCGGCCGATCAGCCGCGTGACCGGCTTCCAGCCGGTGGGCTGGACGATGACGTAGACGTAGTCGTTGGGGCCGCCGGGCGCGCACTTGACGGCCCAGCCGGGCTGGCCGCCGCCGGAGGCGTTGCCGGAGCGCGGGACCTCGTCGCCGAAGTCCTCGTTGGGGTACTCGGCGAGCGGTCCGTGCGCGAGGCGCTGCTGGTCGCGCAGCTTCACCCGGCAGAGGTTGAGGACGGCGTGCTGCATGGCGACGTTGACGCGCTGGCCGCGTCCGGTGCGGGTGCGCTGGAGGAGCGCGGCGAGGATCGCGGCGACGGCGTGGACGCCCGTGCCGGAGTCACCGACCTGGGCTCCGGTGGCCATCGGCGGACCGTCCTCGAAACCGGTGGTGGCCATGGAACCGCCCATGGCCTGCGCGACCACCTCGTACGCCTTGAAGTCGGTGTACGGGCCGTCCCCGAAGCCCTTGATGGAGGCGTAGACGATCCGCGGGTTGATCTCTCGGACGCGGTCCCAGGTGAAGCCCATGCGGTCGATCGCGCCGGGTCCGAAGTTCTCCACCATGACATCGGAGCGGCGGATCAGCTCGGTCAGGAGCTGTTTGCCGCGCTCGGTCTTGGTGTTGAGGGTGATGCTGCGCTTGTTGCTGTTGAGCATGGTGAAGTAGAGGGAGTCGACGTCCGGCAGGTCCCGCAGCTGGGTGCGGGTGATGTCGCCGGACGGCGCCTCCAGTTTGACCACGTCGGCGCCGAGCCAGGCCATCAACTGGGTCGCCGAGGGCCCGGACTGAACGTGCGTCATGTCCAGGACGCGGATGCCTTCGAGAGCCTTGGTCGTCACAGGTCACCTCACTTGTCCGTTGCCTTGAGCCGCCCCGATGCCGCCGGCGGTGGGCCAGGTTCGTACATTGCATACAGTCGACGAATACTGTATGAAGATTGTTATCCCGCATCCGATGGGTGATGTCCAGGGGTCGTGCACCACTTTCAGGACAGGAGCCGAATCGTGGACCTGTACGAGTACCAGGCGCGGCAACTCTTCGAGGAGTACGGCATCTTGGTGCCGCGCGCCGAGGTCACGGACTCGCCCCGGGAGGCGCGGGCGATCGCCCGGGGACTCGGCGGCCGGGTCGTGGTCAAGGCCCAGGTCAGGACCGGCGGGCGCGGCAGGGCGGGGGGTGTGCGGCTCGCCGAGGACCCCGCCGCCGCCGAACGGACGGCACGCCGGATCCTCGGCACGGAGATCGGGGGCCATCCGGTCCGGACGGTGATGCTGGCCCAGCCCATCGACATCGAGAGCGAGTTCTACGTCGCGTACGTCCTCGACCGCGCCGCCGGACGCTTCCTCGCGATCGCCTCCGCCGAGGGCGGTACGGAGATCGAGCAGGTCGCCGCGGCCAGGCCGGAAGCGGTCGCGCGCGTCCCCGTGGACCCGGCGGAGGGCGTCACCCCGGCGAAGGCGGACGAGATCGCGCGGGCGGCGGGGCTGCCGCCGCGGACCGCCGACATCCTGATCGGGCTCTGGCGGGTGCTGACACGCGAGGACGCCGTCCTCGTCGAGGTGAACCCGCTCGTCCGCACCACCCGGGGACAGCTCGTGGCACTCGACGGCAAAGTGACCCTCGACGACAACGCCCGCTTCCGCCAAGCACGTTGGGGAGAAAAGGAGGACCCGCACACCGACCCGCTGGAGGCGGCGGCCGCGGCCAGGGGCCTCAACTACGTGAAGCTCGACGGCCGGGTCGGCGTCATCGGCAACGGCGCGGGACTCGTCATGGCGACACTCGACGTGGTCGCCGACTGCGGAGCCCGCCCCGCCGACTTCCTCGACATCGGCGGCGGAGCCTCCGCGCGGGTCATGTCCGACGCCCTGTCCGTCGTCCTCTCCGACCCGGACGTCAAGTCCGTCCTCGTCAACGTCTTCGGCGGGATCACCGCCTGCGACACGGTCGCCGACGGCATCGTGCGGGCCCTGGACACCGTACGGCCGAGCAAGCCGATCGTGGTCCGGCTCGACGGCAACAACGCCGCACGGGGCCGGGCCCTGCTCGACGGCCGGGCGCACCCATTGGTCCACCAGGCCACCACCATGGACGAAGCCGCCCGCCTCGCCGCCCGACTGGCCGACACCACCTGAAGGAGCGGTACATGGCCGTCTTTCTCACCAACGAGTCCAGGATCCTCGTCCAGGGCATGACCGGAGCCGAGGGCATGAGACACACCCGGCGCATGCTCGCCGCCGGCACGAACGTCGTCGGCGGAGTCAACCCGCGCAAGGCCGGCCGGACGGTCGAGTTCGGCGTCGAGTCCGACGGCCCCCACCACCCCGGAGGACCGGGAGGCGCCCCGAGAAACGTCCCCGTCTTCGGATCGGTGCGCGAGGGGATCGAGGCGACCGGCGCCGACGTGAGCGTCGTGTTCGTGCCGCCCGCCTTCGCCCGTACGGCCGTACTGGAGGCCGCCGACGCCGGGATCGCACTCGCCGTCGTCATCACCGAGGGCATCCCCGTCCACGACTCCGTCGCCTTCTGCGCGCACGCCGCCGACCGGGGCACCCGTGTCATCGGCCCCAACTGCCCCGGCCTCATCAGCCCCGGACAGTCCAACGCGGGCATCATCCCCGCCGACATCGCCGGGCCCGGACGCGTCGGCCTGGTCTCCAAGTCCGGCACCCTCACCTACCAACTCATGCACGAACTGCGGGACATCGGCTTCTCGACCTGTGTGGGCATCGGCGGGGACCCCGTCGTCGGCACCACCCACATCGACTGCCTGGCGGCCTTCCAGGACGACCCCGGGACCGAGCTGATCGTTCTCATCGGGGAGATCGGCGGCGACGCCGAGGAGCGGGCCGCCGCGTACATCCACGATCACGTCACCAAGCCCGTCGTCGGCTACATCGCCGGATTCACCGCCCCCGAGGGCCGGACCATGGGACACGCCGGTGCCATCGTCTCCGGCTCCTCGGGCACCGCCCGGGCCAAACGGAAGGCCCTGGAGGCGGCCGGCGTGCAGGTGGGCGGCACCCCGACCGAGACGGCGCGGCTGGTCCTGGAACGGGTGCCGGGGCGGGCGGCCGGGAGTGATGTCACTCATAGTTGATGTGAGGTGACTGTCGGAAACCGATCGACCTCACTACGTTCCCCTTACGTACGCGACGACTGTTCGCGCGGGCCCGTACGACCTGCCCCTCGGCAGGAGCCGGGCCCCCCGCCCCCGACTGTGCACCGAGAGCGGAGACACCCATGACGACCCTCGACACCGACCCCCGCGACGGCGGTTCCCTCCAGTCCGGCCCTCGCGTCCTCACCTCACCCGGCTCCACCCCCCTCGTCCTCAAGTCCGGTACCTCCTGGACGGACGCCTGGAGGCGGTCCCTCGCCGTCGCTCCCGAGGCGTTCCGCGACGACCGGGTGCTGAACCTCTGGAACTCCGGCTGGCAGGCGGACGGCCGTGCACTGCCCGCCACCAGCCCCGTCGACGGCGGCCCCATCGCGGGACCGCCACGGCTCGACGGCGGCACCGCCGGGCAGGCCGTACGCGCCTCGCTCGACCAGCACCGGGCCTGGCGCCACGTCCCCCTCCCGGAACGCCGGGCCCGCGTGGCGGCGACCCTCGACGCCCTGACCGAACACCGCGAACTGCTCGCCCTCCTGCTGGTCTGGGAGATCGGCAAGCCCTGGCGGCTGGCCCAGGCCGACGTGGACCGGGCGATCGACGGCGTGCGCTGGTACGTCGACGGCATCGAGCCCATGGTGGAGGGCCGGGCCCCGCTCGACGGACCCGTCTCCAACATCGCCAGCTGGAACTACCCGATGAGCGTCCTCGTCCACGCGATGCTGGTCCAGGCCCTGGCGGGCAACGCCGTCATCGCCAAGACCCCGACCGACGGCGGTGTCGCCTGCCTCACGCTGGCCTGCGCGCTCGCCGCGCGTGAGGGTATCCCCGTCACCCTGGTCAGCGGCAGCGGGGGTGAGCTGTCGGAGGCACTCGTGCGGGCGCCCGAGATCGGCTGTGTCTCCTTCGTCGGCGGCCGGGACACCGGCGCCGCCGTGGCCACCGCCGTCGCCGACCTCGGCAAGCGCCATGTCCTCGAACAGGAGGGCCTGAACACCTGGGGCATCTGGAACTTCACCGACTGGGACGCCCTGACGGCGGTCGTCCCCAAGCTCTTCGACTACGGCAAACAGCGCTGCACGGCCTACCCGCGCTTCGTCGTCCAGCGCGCCCTGTTCGACGACTTCCTCACCGCGTACCTCCCGGCCGTCCGCACCCTGCGGACCGGCCACCCCCTCGCCGTCGAGCGGCCCGACGACCCGTACCCCTCGCTGGACTTCGGCCCGGTCATCAACGCGGCCAAGGCCAAGGAACTGCACGACCAGGTGGCCGAGGCCATCGACCGGGGCGCCGTCCCGCTGCACCGCGGCCGACTGTCCGACACCCGCTTCCTGCCCGGCCAGGACACGTCGGCGTACGTCCAGCCCGTCACGCTCCTCAACCCGCCCCCCTCCTCACCCCTGCACCACGCGGAACCGTTCGGCCCGGTCGACACCATCGTCCTGGTCGACACCGAGGCCGAGCTGCTCGCCGCCATGAACGCCTCCAACGGGGCGCTGGTCGCCACGCTGTCCACGGACGACGAGACGACGTACACCCGACTGGCCCCGCAGATCCGCGCGTTCAAGACCGGCCACGGGAAGCCCCGTTCCCGGGGCGACCGGGACGAACTCTTCGGCGGCTTCGGCGCGTCGTGGCGCGGCGCCTTCGTGGGCGGCGAACTGCTCGTGCGCGCGGTGACCCAGGGGCCGGCGGGGGAGCGGTTGCCGGGGAACTTCCCGGACTACCACCTGATGCCGTGAGCCTCGTGAGGTTGCTGGCCTGGCCGGGCCTCGCCGCGCCTCGCAGGGTCAGGCCGGGCCCGGCCGCGTCAGGCCGGCGCGGTGCGGTCGGTCCGGTCGGTCCCGTGAACCTGGCGGGGCCGGTGAGTCCGGTGAGGCCGGTGCGCCCGGTGCGCCCGGTGGGTCCGGTGGACCCGGCGGGGCCCGTGAACCGGGTGGGTCCGGGTGAACCCGGTGGGGTCGCTGCACCCGGTGGGTCCGGTGGACCAGGCCCGGTGAGCGGCGTGAGCCTCGCGGGCTGAGCGCGGGGCGGCGTCCGCCGTCGGGCGCGGCCCCGCCGTGCGGGCGGTCCCCTGCCGCGCTGGGTGTTGCTCCGCTGTGCGGGCGGTCCCCGGCCGTGCCGGGCGAGACGCGGCCCTTCGGGCGTTGCCCCGCCGTGCGGGCGTTGCCCCGCCGTGCGGGCGTTGCCCCGCCGTGCGGGCGTTGCCCCGCCGTGCGGGCGTTGCCCCGCCGTGCGGGCGTTGCCCCGCCGTGCGGGCGTTGCCCCGCCGTGCGGGCGTTGCCCCGCCGTGCGGGCGTTGCCCCGCCGTGCGGGCGTTGCCCCGCCGTGCGGGCGTTGCCCCGCCGTGCTGGGTGTTACCCCGCTGGGTCGGGCGAGACCTGGCCCTTCGGGCGAGACCCGGCCCCGCGGGCGATCCCCTGCCGCGCTGGGCGTTGCCCCGCTGTGCCGGGCGAGACATGGCCCTGCGGGCGATACCCCGCCCTGCCCGGCAGCGCGGGGTATCGGCCGGAGGTGTTCCGTCGGCTACCCGATGCCCTGCCGGTCGGGCCGCAGCGCGAAGGCGCGGTCCGACGCCTCCAGACCCGACCCCTCCACGGCCTCGACGAGCAGCGTGCGATGCCGGAGCAGTGGCTCGCGGCGGTCCGCGGGAGCGATCCCGGCCAGATCGTCGAGCCCGGCGATGAGGCGCCGGGTGACCTGCGGACTGCCGACCGCGCACGAGCGGATCTCGGCGAACCCGAGATCGACCAGCTCGGTCCAGCCCGGTACCGGCTGCACCAGCCGGACTTTCCCGCGCCGGTCGCGATGGACCGCCGCGTCCAGGGGCCGGCCGGCGACGGCGGCCAGGAACTGCACGATGCGGTCGATGGCCTGCACGGCGGTGGTCGGATCGTTCACCGCGGCCGACAGCGCCCGCAGCCCGATGTCCGAGAGCTGCCGGAGCCCGAACGCGAAGTCCTGGTGGAAGGTGCGCTCCACCCCGACGGACACGGTGTAGCTCAGCGACCGTCCTGCCGGGGCGGAACCCCCGTGGACGGCGAGCAGCGGCGTACCCGGTACGACGAAGTCCCCCATCCGCGGGATCAGCCGCAGGACGACACCCTGCTGCCGGGCGGCCTTCACGAGCCGGGCGATGTTCACGTCCCGCAGGACGCCGGCCCGCCCGTGGTGGACGACCCGCCGGTCTCGGGCCCGAGCGCGTCCTCCTCGCCGGACGAGTGGGCCACCGGCATCCGCGCGACGACCTTGAACGCCTCACGGGTGATGCGGTCGATGACATGGCTGATGCGCATGAGCCGCAGGGTCTGGTTCACGTACAGCACGAAGAGCAGGAGGCTGAGCCCCAGCATCAGGAGCGTCAGAACCGACTGGACCAGGGGGGCCGAGGTCACGTACCGCGCTTCTGCCTGCCCCTCGTACGAGGTCAGCACGAGGAGCGACAGCAGGAAGGTCGCGAGGAACACGGCGAACGTGGCCTTGGTGATCCGGCTCCGTACGAAGATCCGCACCACGCGGGGACTGAACTGCCCGCTCGCCATCTGGACGGCGACCAGCGAGATGCTGAACACCACACCGATGAAGGTCATCATCGCCGAGCTGACCACGGTCACCACGGCCTTCGCGTCGTCGGCCAGGCGCAGCAGATCGTCGATGGTGTCGAAGTCGCGCGCGTTCCGCAGCGACTCGACGATCGCGGTGTCGAGCGCGTTCGCCACCGCCCACACCACGAAGACCAGCACCATGGCCGCCGTGGGCGCGAACCAGAACGTGTCCCGCAGATGCTCCCGCAACGGCGACAGCGCCCTCGGCCGCCGCCCTTCCCGCAAACCCCCGGTAGTCATCCAGTCACCCATGGTGCGACTGTAGGCGCATCCCCACCTCGCCCCGTGGACCCGCTCCGGGGCCCGGATATGCAGGTGAAAGGCACTCCGAAACCTTGGTATTGTTGTCCATGTCGCCGCGGGGAACACCTCCGGCCAGGCGACAGACACCTTGTCCGGGTGGCGGAATGGCAGACGCGCTAGCTTGAGGTGCTAGTGCCCTTTATCGGGCGTGGGGGTTCAAGTCCCCCCTCGGACACAACAACACTCGCTGTAGCGATACGCAGATGAGGGCCGCGACCATTTGGTCGCGGCCCTCATCTGCGTATGCGTGACCGATCGTGATCCCGAGAGCTTCGGGGAGCGGGCTCCCCTTCCACGCGCTACTGCGTGCGCGGCAGCCGCAGAAGGCAACGAGAAGGGGAAAGCCGAATGAGTCCGGAACTGAGTCGGCTCGCCGAGCTCCTGCGCGGGCCCGCGGCGCTGGAGCGCTCCTGGGACTGGGAGGTCGTCGAAGCCGAGCTGCGCACGGCGCTCCCCACGGACTACCGGGAGCTCGTCGAAGCCTACGGCGGCGGACTCCTGGACGAGTACCTGCTCCTGCTGGAGCCAGGCTGTCCCCATGACGTCTACGACCTGGTCAAGATCAGCGCCGAACGCGAAGAAGCGAACGATTCCCTGTGGCAGTTCGAGGACAGGCCGGCGGAAATGGAATCCGGGGGCAACCGCCTGGTCTGCTGGGCGACCACGGACAACGGCGAGTACCTGTACTGGCTCGTCCAGTCGGCAGACGACCCCGACTCTCGGCCTACCTTGATCAACAGCGAGTCGGGAGAGGACTGGGAGCGCTACGACATGACCGTGACCCAGTTCCTCACCGCAGTGCTCACCGGTGAGATCCGGTCGGAGATTCTGTGGGACCGGTTTCCGCTGCCCGCGCATGAATTCCGCCCTGCGCGGGAGATGTGACGAACTCCGGCCACGTACGTGCCTGTTCACCTGCACGCCGGGTCGCTCGCGGTCCGACTGCCGGTGATCTCCTTCCCGTCAAGCGGTGTGCCGGACCGACTCGTCCTCGCCCCGGACGACGGGCTCTTGAGAGGCGGGTTCGGCGGACCGGCCGGTGCCGGGCAGGCGTGTCGTCACTCCGGTGGAGGACCCGCCCCTGACGGAGTCCCGCCCGGTGGCCTCACACACCTCTTGGGTAGCGTTGACGCGCTTCGGGAACTAGGGCGACAAGCCGCCGACCGATGAAGCCCACGGGGGGAATCCATGAGCGATCTGATCGTCGACGACGATCTGCTGATGAATTCGGCCAGGAATCTGAAGAAGATCCAGTACGAGTTCGAGAACACCGACCGTCACCAGCGGGACCTGAAGGGGATCTGGGGCTCCGGTCCGATCGCCGGCGCGATGGACGCCTTCGCCGACAACTGGGACTACCACCGCAAGCAACTGCTGGACTCGATCAAGACGGTCGGCACGCTGGCCGAGGACTGCCACAAGGCCTTCAGGGACCTGGACCACGAACTGGAGCAGTCGACGAAGGGGCGGGGCAAGGGGCAGAAGGGGTCGGGGGAGTAACACGATGGCACGTCCGGTCGATTGGAGTCCGCTCGAGGACCAGGACCCCGTTCCGGGTGATGTGACGGAGATACGCCGGGAGTCGACGCGTCTGGGCAAGCTGGCCACGATGATCAGCGAGCAGGTGGAGCGGCTTCAGGCGATCGGCCGGGACACCGACGCGCTCAAGGGCGAGTACGCGGGCGCGTTGCGCGGCAAGGCCGACGAACTGGCGGGCCGGCTCGGCAGGACACATCACCGCTACAGCCATGTCTCCGGATACCTCGGTCACTGGGCCGACGATCTGGAAGAGGCCCAGAAGCAGGCCGATGCCGCGCTGGAGGACGCCCAGGAGGCGCAGCGGCGCGTGGACGCCCATCAGCCGCCGCACGAGCAGGACGCGAAGCCCGAGGTCAAGCTGACGGATGCCGAGCGGACGGCGCGGACGGCGCGGCAGCACGCGCTCTCACGCGCCGAGGACGATCTGAGCGGGGCCCGCGGCAAGTTGGACAAGGCCGTCGGTCTCCGTGACGAGAGGGCCGGGCACTGGGCGGGGAAGATCCGGCGGGCGATCAGTAAGGACGGGCTGCACGACAAGGGCTGGGACAAGTTCAAGAACTGGATGGCAGACCACTCCCGGCTGTTGAACGACCTGGCGAATGTGCTGTGTTGGGTGGCCACCGCCTGTGCGATCGTGGCGCTCTTCATTCCCGGGCTCAACATCATCGCGATGATCGCGCTCGGGGCGACGCTCGGGGCGCTGCTGCTGCACACGTCCTTGGCGCTGGCAGGCCAGGGCAACTGGATCGATGTGGGTCTGGACGTCTTCGCGCTGGCCACCATGGGTGTGGGCCGGCTCGCCGCACCGGGAATGGAGGCGGCGGAGCAGGGGGTACGCGGTGCCATGCGCGGCGCCGGAGCGGTCAACCTGGGGAAGATGGCGTGGACCGCGTCCAAGCTGGAGAACCTTGACGAGTTGTCCAGGGCCGGGCGCGTCCTCAAGGCCGGCGTGCGCGGGAGCGAGGAGTTCGAAGCGGCCCGGAAGACGATGAGCGATGGCATGAAGGCCATGTGGGCGGCGAAGAAGGGCGCGCTGGCGGATGCGAAGGCGCTGTCCGGCCGGTCGCTGCCGAAGGCGGACGCCTTGAGGAACCTCGCCGGGGGAGGCCCGGAGGCAGCCTCGCTGAAGGCGTATTTCAGTGGGGCGGCGTCACGGTTCCCGGAGTCCTCGCGGATCACGGGGGAGATCGCGAAGGGGGCGGGGGCGATGCGGCTCAGCCAGGGGGCCTTCTTCGCGGGCACGGCAGTGGACACGTTCGACAAGGCGTTCGGGATGGTCGGCCCGTACTTCGGAGCCGACAACTTCTGGACGGACACCAAGAGTTGGGCGACAGTCGAGACCGGATCAACATGGTGAGGATCGTCAGGATGGCAGCACGAGAACCCGGTGGCGCCCAGCGCTCGCCCATCGAGTCCGAGCTTTCGAGGCGTGCGGCGGAGCAGGAAACGGCGAGGGGAGGGACAGGGCGTCCGCCCCTGCCACCGCTCATCCGTGAGTACGCGTATGTCCTTCTGACATGCAGCTTCCTCGGATTCTGGGTATGGGCCGGCCTGTTGGCGCTCGGGCTGTGGCTGCTGGGCGCGGACCACCGCGGCCGGACCGCCGAGGGCCTGCTGTTCGCCGGATGGGTCGTCTGCTGGCTCCTGACGTTCCCGGCCACCTTCCTTTGGCACGCACCCGAACTGCTCAAGCGGAAGCCGGGGCCCAGGCCGGAGACGGCCAAGGGCTTCGTCGGCTATCTGCTCCGCAACTCGCGCAAGGGTGTGTTCGACGGCTCCCTGCCGCTCACGCTCGACGCCGACGCACCGCCGCCGCACTTCTGGCTGGTCGGGGGGCTGTTCACCTTGATCAGCGGGGGTGTGGCGTCCGCGTCCGGCGAGCTGGGCGGCGCTTGGGCGATCGCCTGTTGGGCGGCCTTCGTGGCCTGCGCCGCCTCCGTCGGCATCCTCGTCCACGGCGCCCTCGGCCGCCGGACCGCACGCAGGCAAGCCGCCCGGAACAGGCTTGAGAAGTCGGGGACCGTACGGTGAGCGCCGCCCAGGAAGCGTCGGGGTCCCCGACGTCGTACGCCCTTGTCCTTCCACCGGGCTGGCGCCGGATCCCGCTCCGCCGCGGCACCGAGCCGGGCGTGAGGCGCGTTCTCGACCACGCCTTCGAGGGCATGCCCCGCGACGAGGTGTTCACCTACCGGCGGGATCTCGAGGCACGGCTGTGGCAGCGCGTCGAGGATGCCCGGGAGGCCGACGGGCTCGACCTCTACCTGCCCGTCGAGTTGATGCACGGCATATCCGTTCCCGCTTCGATCCTGGTGTCCGAGACCCGGCTCGCCGAAGCCGATGACGTGGGTGCGCAGGAGACGGTCCTGCTCCTGGCGGGCTCCGGGGACGGGCGGGAGGTCGTGGACATCGACGGCGCGCCGGCCGTGCGTACCGAGCGGACCGCACAGGCCGACCCCGGGCGTGGCGTCGAGTTCCCCTCCCGCCGCGTCGACTACCAGGTGCCGGTACCGGGGCAGGCGTCGCGATGGCTGACCGTCGCGTTCTCGACCGTCGGCGCGGAGGACGTGGACGGCGAGCTGTCCCTGCTGCTCGTCGATCTCTTCGACGCCGTGATGACCACGTTCCGCTGGCGGTCGTCCGACGACGCCGAGATGTCTCGACCGGTCCAGAACCTCCGGGGTGCCCGATGACCGACCTCCCTTCCCGTCTGCCCTCCCTGCTGCCCGAGCCCGGCGACTGGCCGCACGCCTCTTCCGCCTACGGGCTGGAGGTGGGTGAACCGGGACCCGAGTGGGTCGCGTTGCCGGCCGTCTTCGAGGGCACCGTGTGGAAGGACTCGGCGGAGTACGCCGAGCAACTGGCAGCCGCCCTGGTCGTCCGGCAGCGGGAGTTGATCCGCGGCGAGGCCGGCGACGACCTGCGGGAGCGGGTCGCCGCCCAGATCCTCGACGTCTACGCTCGGCTCTTCGACCTCGTGGACGCGCACTACCACCTGTTGTACTGGCCCGACCTGCGCAAGCCCCCGGTGCCGGCCTTCCTCGGAGTCTGGGAACCCGCGCGCGACGACGCCTCGGCCGAGACGCACTACGCCGGATCGTTCCACCACCACAGGACGGGCGGGCGGAAACCGATCGAGGAGCAGTTCGTCAGCGATTCCCTGGGCGCCGGACTGCGCAGCCTGGCGTTCGTACCGGTGAGACGGGAGGAACCCGAGGACCCTGACGGGCTGATCGGCGTCCTCACCTACTACTGGCGCACCACCACCCGCCCCGCCGACATCCGCCTCGTCGCCTTCACCAACGAACTGGGCCGGCTCTACGGCGCCCTCCCCGATCTCGATGTCCTCGCCCGCGGCATCGTCCTCACCGACGAGCCGAGATAGCGAGCGGCGCGCGTACGACGGTGTCAGGTCTTGTGACTGCCGACTGCCGACTGCCGACTGCCGACTGCCGACTCTGATGCCGCTGTCCGGTCGAGTCGGTCGAGTCGGGGCTGGGGCAGGGACCCCGCGCCGCGCGTCCTCCCGCACGAACGCGCCCTGCCTCCGCGGTGCCGGCTCGCGGCCCGGCCTCGGGGGTCTCATTCCGGTCGCCATAACAGGCAATTCTATTTGCGCGATAAGAGCAGCCTGTCAAATGCGTAAGCGAATTCATCGAATTCTCGCCGTTCTGTGAATGACTCAAGAATGTCCTGTCCATCTGACGGTGCATTGAGATTCCGGTGAGAACGTTGATAATGTTGTCAACAATCGCACGGGGATGGCCGGATGCCTGCCGTGTGATTCATCGCTGCCCTCAACCGCTGCCGAGCGGTCAGTAGTTGTGGGCAATCGTCCGGTGTTGCGCGGACACAGTGATCTCGAAGTCGGCCGATGGGCGCTGCCCGTACGGCCGGGACGTCATTCCGGATTCAAAGGAGTGGTTCGTGAGTAGAGAAAGAACCCGTCGAGTGCGCATACGACGGACTTGGCGAGCCATAGGCGGCGCCGTCACCGCAATTGTGCTGGGCGGTGGCGGTTTTGCTGTGGCGAATGCCTCGACGGTTGAGCAGGCCGGTAATTCGGCCGCCGTCCATCGGCCGGTCGACCAGCACGCCACCGGCGCGAAGGCAGTGGTCAGCGCCGCCAACGCGTTCCTGAACACGCTGGACGCGGACCAGCAGTCGGAGGTGCTGCTGGACTTCTCCGAGGCGAACGCGACGGCGTGGTCGAACCTGCCGTGCGGCTCGTCCTGCCGGCCCGGCATCCGGCTCGGCTCGCTGACGGATACCCAACTGGCCGCCGCCATGAAGGTGTTGAAGGTCGCCACGGGTGGCGGCAAGGGCACCGGGTACGACCAGATCACGCAGATCATCAAGGCCGACGACGTACTGGACGCGGCGCAGAGCTCCAGCTCCGCCTCCGCGCCGGCTCCTGCGGACAGCGCGTCCGGCACGACCTCGGCCGACCCGTCCGCCTCCGCGGACCCGAGCTCGTCGGCCACCGACGCTCCGACGGCCACGGACGCTCCGACCGGCACCCCGCCGTCCGGCGGCCCTGGCGGCGGTGGAGGCGCGTTCGGCTACGGCAGCGGTGTCTACTTCATGGCGTTCCTGGGCACCCCCTCGGCGGACGGCACCTGGCAGTTGCACTTCGGCGGGCACCACCTCGCCGTGAACATCACCTACCGGGACGGCCGGCCGGTGAGCGGCAGCCCGTTCTTCATCGGCGTCGAGCCCACCACCTGGACCGGGGACGACGGCACCACGTACACGCCCCTGGCCGAGCAGCGAGACGGACTGCTCGCCCTGACCGGCGGCCTGAACACGGAGCAGTTGGCGAAGGCCAAGCTGTCCGAGTCGTTCAGCGACGTGCTCCTCGGCCCCGGCAAGGACGGCCAGTTCCCGGAGACGAAGGAGGGCGTCCCGGTCAGCTCGCTCACACCCAAGCAGAAGCAACTCGTCCTGCGGGCCATCCACCCCTGGGTCGCCAACGTGGACGACGCCACCGCGAAGCGGCTCATGAAGACGTACGCGCACGAGCTGAACCAGACCTACGTCGGCTACTCCGGCGGCACCGGCCTGGACACCCAGGGCGACTACGTGCGCATCGACGGCCCCGGCGTCTGGATCGAGTTCGTCTGCCAGAGCGGTGTCGTCTTCCGCGGCCAGATCCACTACCACTCCGTGTACCGCGACCACACCCGCGACTACGGAAGCGAGTTCAGCTTCTCATGACCCGACCGCGGAACTGGCTGACCACAGCACTACGCCTGGTGGCCGGGCTCGCGATCGCGGTACCGGCGGCGCTCCTGCTCGGGGCGCCGTCGGCCGCCGCGCACCCGATGCCGCACTCGGTGGTCCGGCTCGACGTGTACAAGGCCTCGGTCACCGCTCGGCTGGAACTGCCGGTCGACGACTTCTCCCGGGCCAGCGGGATCGACCTGAACAGCGTCGAACCCGCCGCCCTGCCCGCAAAGGCGACGGCCATCCGCGCGTACCTCGGCCGGCACATCCGCCCGACAACCCTTCGGGGCGAGGCCTGGCGGGTCGGCATCGGCGCACTCGGTCTCAGCCGCACCGAGCAGACCTCGACCGGCCCCTACCGGGAGCTGGTCGCCGAAGCCGTGCTCACCCCTCCGCCCCGCGGGGACGTACGGCACTTCACCCTGCACTACGACGTGATCGTCCATCAGGTCGTCACCCATGTGACGCTGGTTTCCGTACGACAGGACTGGGCCGCCGGCCGGGTCGGGGGCGGAGGTGCCTCCCAGGTCGGCACCATCAGCCTCGACATCCGGCACATGAAGGTCCCGCCCCTGACCGTCGACCTCGGGAACGGCAGCACCTGGCGCGGCTTCGTCGCCATGACCGAACTCGGCGGCGAGCACATCCTCACCGGCACCGACCACCTGCTGTTCCTGCTCATACTGCTCCTGCCCGCACCGCTGCGGGCCACCGGGCGGCGCTGGCACGGTCTGGTCGGCGCCCGTGCCGCGCTCGGGCGCATCGGCCGCGTCACGATCGCCTTCACCGTCGGCCACTCCGTCGCCCTGGCCGCCACCGCCCTCGGCCGACTGGAGATCCCCGGCCGGCCGGTCGAGGCCTTCATCGCCGTCAGTATCCTCGTCGGCGCCGTCCACGCGGTCCGCCCCCTGTTCCCGGGCCGGGAAGCGGTGGTGGCGGGCGTCTTCGGCCTCGGCCACGGCATGGCGTTCTCCTTCGTGCTCGCCGAGATGCACCTGTCCACCGGGCAACTGGTGTTCAGCCTCTTCGGCTTCAACCTGGGCATCGAACTGGTCCAGTTGCTGCTGGTCTGCCTGGCGCTGCCCGCACTGCTGGTGATCGCCCGGCTGAGGGTGCAGCCCGCGCTCCGGGTGGGCGGGGCACTGATCACCGCCACGGCGGCCGTCGGCTGGCTGGCCGACCGGCTCGGCCTGCCCAACCCGGTCGCCCGGACGGCCGACGGCGCCGGATCCCACACCACGCTGACGCTGGCCGCCCTCGCGCTGTCGGCGGTCGCCGCCGGCGGGTGGGCGCTGTCCACTCGGTGGCGTTCGCCGGGCGAACCTGCCGGCGGCGCCCACCTCGGGTCACGGCCGCGGCCACGGTCTCGACTGGGGGCGGAATCCGAGGTGTGAGGGTGTGCCCGCTGCCTGGGGTCTGGACAGGGCGAGTGGTGCGGCCGCGGACAAGAGGAGCGGAGCGGTTCTGGACGGGGGTGGCGCGGCTCTGGACAAGGGGTGGTGCGGTCTGAGAATACTGGTCACCGCATACCGTATGCATAATCCGGTCGCGCTTCTCCCGTGACGTCCCGGGTCACCGGCCGCCCGGATCCGCGCCGAGTGCCTGACGGGGCGTCGCGTGGGAATGCTCATCGATGCGGTCGTGTCCACGGCGTTCCTGCTGTGGACACGACCGCGTGTCCGCGATCATGTGTACGCGACGTGACGAGTGGTCTTCTCGATATCGACCGGAGTGAGGTAGCCCACCATGACGACTCCAACTCCCCGTCTCGCCCAGTCCCCCGACCGCCTCCCGGAGGGCGCGACGGTCATCGACCGGCTCGTGACGGCCAACCGGGTGTACGCCGCCGGGTTCGTGGACCCCGGCATGGGGGCCAGCCCGGTCCAGCGCGTCGCCGTCGTGGCCTGTATGGACGCCCGGATCGACCTCCACGCCGCGCTCGGTCTCCAACTGGGCGACTGCCACACCATCCGCAACGCGGGCGGCGTCGTCACCGACGACACGATCCGTTCCCTGACGATCAGTCAGCGCGCTCTCGGTACACGGAGCGTCATACTGATCCACCACACCGGCTGCGGTCTGCAGAGTCTGACCGAGGACTTCCGGCACGAACTGGAGATGGAGGTCGGACAGCGGCCGGCCTGGGCCGTCGAGGCCTTCCGTGACGTCGACCAGGATGTGCGGCAGTCCATGCAGCGCGTGCGTACGTCACCGTTCCTGCCGCACACCGATGATGTCCGCGGGTTCGTCTTCGACGTCACGACCGGCCTGCTCCGGGAGATCGACCCGCGAGGCTGAGTCGCGTCCGCCCCCTTGCGCCGGGCGGGTGTCCGGGTGGCCCGCCCTCGTAGCCGAGGGGGTTCGTCTCCGTCCACCCGTCCGTGCCGCGAGGCTCGCGGGCGGGCAAGCGCCTGTGCCTCTGTCTCCACGGATTCGCCGCCGCGCCCTATGGCGCACCCTGACATGGGTCAGCATACTGTATGCAATTGCCGGTCGTTCCCGAGGAGGGGGTCGCCCCGTGTCCTACCTTTCTTCTCTCTCCGCTGTCCTGGCCGAAGTTGTCGCGCCCGACGCCGAACCGGCCGCCAGGGAAGGCAGGTTCCCCCGTGGCGCGGTGGCGGCGCTCGGCCGGGCGGGGCTGCTCGGTCTCACCGTGCCGCGGGAGTTCGGCGGCGGCGGGCTCGGACCGGCGGAGTCTGTGGACGTGGTCGTGCGGACGGCGCGCGTCTGCCCGGCGACGGCTGCCGTGCTCGCGTCCCACTTCGCCGCCATGGCCGCCATCGAGTCCTGTGGCGGTTCCTGGGTGCGCGGCGAGATCGCCGCCGGCCGGCACCTCACGAGCCTCGCCCTGAACGAGTGCGGTCCCGGTGAGTGGGGAGCCGGGATTCCGTGCGGGAGGTCGTGCTCGGTCGCGACGTGCTTCGCCGACGTCGTCGCCCTGCGGGGCCGCAAGCGGCAGGTGGTCGCGGCGGGCGAGGCCGACAGCTACCTCTGGTCCTCCCGGCCGCTCGCGGGGCCGGACGGTCTGACGTTGTGGGTCGTTCCGGCGCAGGCCCAGGATCTGTTGGTCCCCGCCGGGCCCGGCGGGGTGGGGCCCAGCGGCAGCGGGACCTCCACTCTGTGCGCGGATCCGGTGCTGGTTCCCGCCGACGTGATGCTCGGGCGGGACGGCGGAGGGCTCGACATCCTGCTCCGTGCCGTACGGCCGTGGCTGCTCGAACTGAGGTCCGCGATCGGTGACGACCCCCTCGTGATCGGCGTCCACGCCCTCGGGCCCGGCTTCGGCGACGACGTCGTCGGAACCGGTGCCGACCGCGACAACCCGGTCGATCAGTCCTGGTCCGCCCCGGCGGCGAGTCGCTTGCGGTAGAAGGCGGTGGTGCGCTCGGTGTGCTTGCGCATGACCTCACCGGCGCGGTCCGTGTCGCCCTTGGCGATGGCCCTGATGAGCTGGGCGTGCTCGTTCCAGGCCTCCTTGCCGCGGGGCCGGGCGATCGGCGTGTAGTACCAGCGCACCTTCTGGCTGACACCCGCGATCAGTTCGGCCAGCACGGCGTTGTCGGCGACGGCGGTGATGAAGGCGTGCAGGGCGGTGTTGGCCGCGACCAGCCGGTCGACGTCGGTCACGGCGAGGGCGTCCACGCCCTCCTGGTGCAGCTCCCAGAGCCGCTCCACGTGCTCGGGCTTGGCGTGCTGGGCGGCGAGTTGGGCCGAGTAGGTCTCAAGGACCGCGCGGACGCCCAGGAGTTGGGCGGCCTCCTCCTCGGTGGGGGAGTGGACGAAGGCGCCCTGAGCGGGACGCAGGTCGACCCATCCGTCGGTCTGGAGCCGTTGCAGCGCTTCGCGTACCGGCTGCCGGCTGACCCCGAGGTGTTCGGCGAGCTCGGCCTCGACGAGATGCTGGCCGGGCTTGAGTGAGCCGCTGACGATCAGCTCGGTCAGGGCGTCGTACACGGCCTGCCGCAGTGGCGCCGGGCGGGTGACGCGCCGGGACGCGGCGGCGGTGAGTGCCTCACGCATGGGAGCCCCGTTCTGCCACCGGGCCCGCGGGGCCGACGGCTCTTCCAGGAGGTGGCCGCCGAGAGGGTCGCCGACGGCTGCGTCAGCATACAGGTTTTGGTATGCAAGGCGGGGGGCCGTCTCGGGCGTGATCCCAGGCGGGCCGGGGTGTCGCCCGCTCCTCCGAACCGTCCGTCGGCCAAGTCCCGCCCCCGTGTACGGGATTGAGCCCGATTGAGTTCTGTATACAGAAGCCTGTATGGGGTAGTGTCTCAGTCTCCCGGAAGCAGTGCCGGGGACCCGCGTGACGGAAGGCGGAGCGATCATGACGACCAGCGCGAGTGACGTGACGGTCGAGAGCGTGGTCCGGAGAGCGGCGGCCGGTCATCGGGACCAGCGCGGTGCGCTGCTGCCCGTACTGCACGCCGTACAGGCCGAGTTGGGGTATGTGCCGCACGAGGCGGTTCCGGTGCTCGCCGACGAGTTCAACCTCTCCCGGGCGGACGTCCACGGAGTGGTGACCTTCTATCACGACTTCCGCCGCGAACCCGCCGGACGTACCACCGTGCGCATCTGCCGGGCCGAGGCCTGCCAGGCGCTGGGCGCCGACGGGCTGGTGGCCTACGCCCGCGAGGCCGGACTGACGCTCGGGGAGACGAGCGCGGACGGTGCCGTCACCGTCGAGCAGGTCTTCTGCCTCGGCAACTGCGCCCTCGGCCCCTCGGTGGAGGTCAACGGCCGACTGCACGGACGGGTCGGCCCCGCCCGGCTGGGCGCGCTGCTCGACGGGACGGTCTCATCGTGAACGACTCGGCGCACCCCACTGCGACGGTCTACGTCCCCCGTGACTCGGCGGCCCGGTCGGTCGGCGCGGACGAGGTCGCCAGCGCTCTTCAACAGGCCTCCGCACGAGGTGACTTCGACCTCGACGTCGTACGCAACGGATCACGCGGCATGCTCTGGCTGGAACCCCTCGTCGAGGTGGTGACCCCGCACGGCCGCGTCGGATACGGCCCCGTGGGCCCGTCCGACGTCGAGGAACTGCTCGCATCCGGCATGCTCGACGGCGCCGACCATCCCCTGCGGCTCGGTGTCGTCGACGAACTCCCCTGGCTGGCCCGGCAGAACAGGGTCACCTTCGCGCGGGTCGGCGTCACCGATCCGCTGTCCACCGACGACTACGTGGCCCACGGCGGCCTCGCCGGGCTGCGTGCCGCGCTGGAGCGGCCGCCCGCCGACGTGGTCGCCGAGGTCACCGCCTCCGGACTGCGCGGCAGAGGCGGCGCGGGATTCCCGGCCGGCGTCAAATGGAAGACCGTGCTCGACCGGGCGGACGAGCTGAAGTTCGTGTGCTGCAACGCCGACGAGGGCGACAGCGGCACCTTCGCCGACCGGATGGTCATGGAGGGCGACCCGTTCCTGCTCATCGAGGGCATGACGATCGCCGCACACGCGGTCGGGGCGAGCGAGGGCTACCTCTACATCCGCTCGGAGTACCCGGACGCGGTGGCCACCATGCGGGCCGCGATCGGCATCGCCCGCGAGCACGGCTGGCTCGGCAAGGGAGTTCTCGGCTCCGCGCTCGACTTCGACCTGCACGTGCGCGTCGGCGGCGGCGCGTACATCTGCGGCGAGGAGACCTCCATGCTGGAGAGCCTGGAGGGCAAGCGCGGAATGGTCCGCGCCAAGCCCCCGATCCCGGCGATCGAGGGCTTGTTCGGCAGGCCGACCGTGGTGAACAACGTCCTGACCCTCGCGACGGTCCCCGTCGTGCTCGCGTCCGGCGCGCGGGCGTACCAGGAACTCGGCGTCGACCGCTCGCGCGGCACCCAGGTCTTCCAGCTCGGCGGCAACATCGCGCACGGCGGCGTCGTCGAGACCGCGTTCGGTGTCACCCTGCGCGAACTGGTCGAGGACTACGGCGGCGGTACGCACTCCGGGCGCCCGGTGCGCACCGTGCAGGTCGGCGGGCCGCTCGGCGCCTATCTGCCGACGTCCATGTTCGACCTGCCGATGGACTACGAGGCCTTCGCGGCGGCCGGGGCGATGGTCGGCCACGGCGGGGTCGTGGTCTTCGACGACACCGTCGACCTGGCCGCACAGGCACGCTTCGCGATGGAGTTCTGCGCCGCGGAGTCCTGCGGCAAGTGCACGCCGTGCAGGGTCGGTTCGGTACGCGGTGTCGAGGTCATCGACCGAATCGTGGCCGGCCGGCACCGGGACGAGAACCTGGCACTGCTGGAAGACCTGTGCGACCTGATGACCGACGGTTCCCTGTGCGCGATGGGCGGGCTGACCCCGATGCCCGTACGCAGCGCCCTCACCCATTTCCCCGACGACTTCCTCGCCCGCGAACCGGGCCGGGAGGCCGCCTCCCGGCAGACCGGCGGCGCGCGGACGGAGGGCACGGCATGACACTGCTCAAGGAACCCGACTTCGGTACCCCGGAACGCCCCGGCGAGGCCACGGTGTCGGTCGAGGTGGACGGGCTGGCCGTGACCGTTACCGCGGGCACGTCGGTGATGCGTGCCGCGGCCCTCGCCGGCGTCGACATACCCAGACTGTGCGCCACCGACAGTCTGGAGCCCTTCGGTTCCTGCCGGCTGTGCGTGGTGGAGATCGACGGCAGGAGGGGCACCCCGGCCTCCTGCACCACCCCGGTGGCGGACGGCATGAGGGTGAGCACCCAGACGCCGAAGGTGGAGAAGCTCCGCCAGGGCGTCATGGAGCTCTACATCTCCGACCACCCGCTCGACTGTCTGACCTGCCCGGCCAACGGCGACTGCGAACTCCAGGACATGGCGGGCGTGGTGGGCCTGAGGCAGGTGCGCTACGGCTACGAGGGCGAGAACCATCTCGACGCCGGGAAGGACACGTCCAACCCCTACTTCGACTTCGATCCCTCCAAGTGCATCGCCTGCTCCCGCTGCGTGCGGGCCTGCGGCGAGGTGCAGGGCACGTTCGCGCTGACCATCGAGGGGCGCGGCTTCGACTCCAAGGTCTCGCCCGGCGCCGCCGAGACGTTCAAGGACTCCGAGTGCGTCTCCTGCGGGGCCTGCGTCCAGGCCTGCCCGACCTCCACCCTCCAGGAGAAGTCGGTGGTCGAACTCGGCATGCCGACCCGGTCGGTGGTCACCACCTGCGCCTACTGCGGGGTCGGCTGCTCCTTCAAGGCCGAGCTGCGCGGCGACGAACTCGTGCGGATGGTGCCGTACAAGGACGGCGGCGCGAACGAGGGCCACTCGTGCGTCAAGGGCCGCTTCGCGTTCGGCTACGCCACCCACCCCGACCGGGTGCTCGGTCCCATGGTCCGCGACAGGATCACCGATCCCTGGCGCGAGGTCGAGTGGGACGAGGCGATCGGCACGGTCGCCCGGCGGATGCGGGACATCCAGGCCCGGTTCGGCGTCAGTTCGATCGGCGCGATCTCCTCGTCACGGTGCACCAACGAAGAGGTGTACGTCGTCCAGAAGATGGTCCGGGCCGCGTTCGGCAACAACAACGTGGACACCTGCGCCCGCGTCTGCCACTCCCCGACGGGATACGGGCTGAAGCAGACCTTCGGCGAGTCGGCCGGCACCCAGGACTTCCGCTCCGTCGCGGAGGCCGACGTCATCATGGTGATCGGGGCCAACCCCACCGACGGACACCCGGTGTTCGCCTCCCGGATGAAGCGACGGCTCCGCGAAGGTGCGGAGTTGATCGTCGTCGACCCGCGCCGCATCGACCTGGTGCGCTCCCCGCACATCGAGGCGGCGCACCACCTCCAGCTCAGGCCCAGCACCAACGTCGCCGTCGTCAACGCCATGGCGCACGTCGTCGTCACCGAGGGTCTGGTCGACCGGTCCTTCGTGGACCGCAGGTGCGAGGGGTTCGACGAGTGGGCGCGGTTCGTCGCCCTTCCCGAGAACAGCCCGGAGGCCACCGAGGAGATCAGCGGCGTTCCCGCCGCTCAACTGCGGTCCGCCGCCCGGCTGTACGCGAGCGCGCCGAACGGAGCCGTCTACTACGGCCTCGGTGTCACCGAACACAGCCAGGGCTCGACCATGGTCATGGCAATGGCCAACCTCGCGATGGCGTGCGGCAACATCGGCCGCGACGGTGTCGGGGTCAACCCGCTGCGCGGGCAGAACAACGTGCAGGGCTCGTGCGACATGGGTTCCTTCCCGCACGAACTGCCCGGCTACCGCCATGTCTCCGACGACGCCGTACGCGAGGTGTTCGAGAACCTGTGGGGCGGCACCCTCCTCGCCGAACCGGGACTGCGTATCCCCAACATGTTCGACGCCGCGATCGACGGCACCTTCCGCGGACTGTTCGTGCACGGCGAGGACATCGCCCAGTCCGACCCCAACCTCCAGCACGTCACCGCCGCGCTCGAAGCGATGGAACTCGTCGTCGTGCAGGACCTGTTCCTCAACGAGACCGCCAAGTTCGCGCACGTCTTCCTCCCCGGCGCGTCCTTCCTGGAGAAGGACGGCACGTTCACCAACGCCGAGCGGCGGATCAACCGGGTGCGCGCGGTGACGAAGCCGAGGACGGGCAGGCACGAGTGGCAGATCGTGTGCGAGATCGCCACCGCGATGGGCTACCCGATGGCGTACGACCGTCCGAGCCGGATCATGGACGAGATCGCCTCGGTCACCCCGACGTTCACCGGTGTCTCCTTCGACCTGCTCGACAGACTGGGGAGTGTGCAGTGGCCCTGCAACGCCTCGGCGCCCGAGGGGACACCGGTGATGCACGTGGACGAATTCGTGCGCGGCAAGGGCAGGTTCGTCGTCACCGCGTATGTGCCGACCAACGAGCGCAGCACCCGTCGCTTCCCGCTGGTACTCACCACCGGGCGCATCCTCAGCCAGTACAACGTCGGCGCGCAGACCCGGCGTACCGGCAACGTCGCCTGGCATCCCGAAGACGTCCTGGAGCTGCACCCGCACGACGCGGAGGTGCGCGGCATCACCGACGGCGCGCTGGTGACGCTGGCCAGCCGGGTCGGGCGGACGACGCTGCGGGCGGAGATCTCCGACCGGATGCCGGCCGGCGTCGTCTACACCACGTTCCACCACCCCGTGACCGGCGCCAACGTGGTGACCACCGAGAACTCGGACTGGGCGACCAACTGCCCCGAGTACAAGGTGACCGCCGTACAGGTGGGGCTCGCCCATCCGCTCGGACACGCCGGGAGGACACCGGAACGGGCCGCCGCCGGTGGTCCCACGGTGGTGGACTGAGATGGGCGCGACCGTGCCACCGGAGCCCCGCATGGCCAACGACATCGCGGTGAACCTCGGCCACCTGCCCGGTGAGTCGGCGGCCGAGGCGGTCGCGGGTCACATCGCCCGGTTCTGGGATCCCCGCATGCGCTCCCGGCTCCTCGCGTACGCCGACGCCGGATCCGACGGGCTGCATCCCCTGGTGATCGCGGCGGTGCGGCTCCTGCGAGCGGGGTGAAGGGGAGGTGGAAACGCATGCTGTTCCGGCAGCTGGAGTACTTCGTGGCGGTCGCCAGGGAGCGGCACTTCGCGCGGGCCGCGGAGTCCTGCTACGTCTCGCAGCCCGCGCTCTCGGCGGCGATCGCCAAACTTGAGCGGGAGTTGAACGTCACGCTCATCAACCGCGGGCACAACTACCAGGGCCTCACCCCGGAGGGCGAACGGCTCGTCGTGTGGGCCAAGCGGATCCTCGCCGAACAGGACGCCTTCAAGGCCGAGGTGGCCGCCGTACAGTCCGGCATCACCGGAACGCTCCGCCTGGGGACGGACCCCACGGCCTCGACGACCCTGGCGCTGCCCGTGGCCGCGTTCTGCGCGGCGCACCCGCTCGCCAAGGTGCAGGTCCGCTCCCGGCTCTCGACGAAGGAACTCCACCGCCAGCTCAGGGACTTCGAGCTGGACGTGGCCATCGCCCACTTCGACATGGGCGACCGGGAGGGCCTTCAGGTGGTCCCCCTGTACCAGGAGCGGTACATGCTGCTGGTCTCCGAGGACCGGCTGACGTCCCAGGCCTCCGCCATGTCGTGGGCGGACGCGGCCCAACTGCCGCTCGCGCTGCTGACCCCCGACATGCGGATCCGCCAGATCATCGACGGCGTCCTCGCGGACAAGGGTTTCGTGGTGACACCGCAGGTGGAGACGGACTCCATCGCCGCGCTCTACGCCCATGTCGGCGGCGGAGACTGGGCCAGCATCGTTCCGCACACCTGGCTGCGCGCGATGCCCGTGGCCGGCCGGACACGCGCGCTGCCGCTGGTCGACCCGGAGGCCGGCGCCCAGGTCTCGGTGGCGATCCACGCGGCGACCCCCGGTTCGGTCGCCGCGCGGGCCTTCGTGAACGCGGCGACGGGCCTGGCGCTCGACGACTTCTTCGCACAGCCCCTGCCGCACGAGCGTCGCGTGCGCTGACCCGTAGGACGGCCCGCGACGCGAGGTCGTCGGAGAACATCCAGGGCCTCCACCGCGCGCCGGTGGAGGCCCCGTCGCGAGGCCCGGACCAGCCGTCGATAGACGCCGGTTATCAGCTGGTCGCCGATCGGTCTTGGACGCGGACGAGCGGGCTGCGGAAGGTGGGAGGAGGAGCCGCACCGACAGGACCTGCCCAAGGAGGACCTCGGACCATGACCGACCCCTCGACACCGGAGACCCCGGCGAACGCCCATGTGCCGACCGAGCTCACCGACGGGTACCACCTGGTCGTCGACGCGCTGAGGATGAACGACGTCGACACCGTCTACGGGGTGGTCGGCATCCCGATCACCGACCTGGCCCGCCTCGCGCAGGCGCGCGGCATCCGCTACCTCGGCTTCCGGCACGAGAGCAACGCGGGGCACGCCGCCGCCGCGGCCGGCTTCCTCACGAAGAAGCCCGGCATCTGCCTGACCGTGTCCGCGCCGGGCTTCCTCAACGGTCTGGTCGCGCTGGCCAACGCCACCACCAACTGCTTCCCCATGGTCCAGATCTCCGGTTCCAGCGAGCGGCACCTGGTCGACCTCAGGCAGGGCGACTACGAGGAGATGGACCAGCTCGCCGCCGCGCAGCCGTTCTGCAAGGCCGCCTACCGGGTCGGCCGCGTGGAGGACATCGGCCGGGGCATCGCCCGCGCGCTGCGCACCGCGGTCTCCGGGCGCCCCGGCGGTGTGTATCTCGACATCCCCGCCGCGGTGCTCGGTTCCATCATGGACGCGCAGGCCGGCGCGCGGACGCTGAGCCGCCTCGTCGACCCCGCCCCGCGCCAGCTCCCGGCACCCGAGGCGGTGGACCGGGCGATCGAGCTGCTCGCGGGCGCCGAACGGCCGTTGGTGGTGCTCGGCAAGGGCGCCGCGTACGCGCGGGCCGACGACCGCATCCGTGAGTTCGTCGAGTCCACCGGCATCCCCTACATCCCGATGTCGATGGCCAAGGGCCTGCTGCCCGACGACCACCCGCAGTCGGCGGCCACCGCCCGTTCGCTGGCCCTGCGGAAGGCCGACGTCGTGATGCTCGTCGGCGCGCGCCTCAACTGGCTGCTGAACCACGGCGAGGCACCCCAGTGGAACCCCGACGCGCGGTTCATCCAAGTGGACATCGAGGCACGGGAGATGGACAGCAACCAGCCCATCGCGGCCCCGCTCGTCGGAGACATCGAGTCGGTGCTCGACGCGATCGCCGAGCGGGCCAAGCCCGGACGGATCGCGGCGCCCGCCGCCTGGCGCGAGGAACTGGGCGCGCGGTCGGCGCGGAACGTGGCGAAGATGGCGGAGCGACTGAAGGCCGACCCGCACCCCATGCAGTTCATGGGCGCCCTGAAGGCCGTACGCGACGTCGTGCGCGAGCACCCGGAGACGTACATCGTCAACGAGGGCGCGAACGCGCTGGACGTCGCCCGCAACATCATCGACATGCACGTGCCGCGGCACCGCCTCGACAGCGGCACCTGGGGTGTCATGGGAATCGGCATGGGCTACGCGATCGCCGCGGCCGTCGAGAGCGGGGCCCCGGTCGTGGCCGTCGAGGGCGACAGCGCCTTCGGGTTCAGCGGTATGGAGCTGGAGACGATCTGCCGCTACCGGCTGCCCGTCGTGACGGTCGTCATGAACAACGGCGGTGTCTACCGCGGCGACGACGTCAACCCCCTCGGCGACGCGCCCTCGCCCACCACCCTGATGCGCGCGGCCCGCCACGACCGGATGATCGAGGCGTTCGGCGGCAAGGGCTACCGCGCCACGACGCCCGCCGAGGTCACCGCCGCCCTCACCGAAGCACTGGCCCGCGGCGGCCCGGCGCTCATCGACTGCGTGATCGACCCCTCCGCCGGGACGGAGAGCGGCCACATCGCGCACCTGAACCCGAAGGGCATCACCGTCGGCAACATCACGCCGGCCGGCAAGTGAGCCCCGAACTCAACGCCCATTCAGCCGACTTGCGTACAGCCTGCGTGGGTACGGCCGGCCTCCGCACCGCGATCGTTCACGAGAAGGAATCCACCATGAGTGAAAAGCCGCTCGCCGGAATCAAGGTGATCGACTTCACCGGCGTCCAGGCCGGTCCCGCGTGCACGCAACTGCTCGCCTGGTTCGGCGCCGACGTCATCAAGGTCGAACGCGTCGGCGGAGGTGATGTGACGCGTCGTCAACTACGGGACATCCCCGACCTCGACGCCCTCTACTTCACCATGCTGAACAGCAACAAGCGTTCCCTGGCCATCGACACCAAGTCCCCCGAGGGCAAAGAAGTGATGGAGAGGCTGATCCGCGAGGCCGACCTCCTGGTCGAGAACTTCGCGCCGGGCGCCATGGACCGGATGGGTCTCGGCTGGGACCACATCCACGCGCTGAACCCGCGTCTGATCTTCGGCTCGGTCAAGGGCTTCAACGACGACTCCCCGTGGAACGACCTCAAGGTGTACGAGAACGTCGCCCAGGCGGCCGGTGGTGCCGCGTCCACCACCGGGTTCTGGGACGGACCGCCCACCATCAGCGGCTCGGCGCTCGGGGACAGCAACAGCGGAATGCACCTGATGATCGGGCTGTTGACCGCGATCATCCAGCGCGACGCGACCGGGCTCGGCCAGAAGGTCTCGGTCTCCATGCAGGACGCCGTCCTCAACCTGACCCGGGTCAAGCTGCGCGACCAGCAGCGCCTGGAGCGTGTCGGCTACCTGGAGGAGTACCCGCAGTACCCGAACGGCGAGTTCGGCGACGCGGTGCCGCGCGGCGGCAACGCCGGCGGCGGCGGACAGCCCGGCTGGGTCCTGAAGTGCAAGGGCTGGGAGACCGATCCCAACGCCTACATCTACTTCACCGTCCAGGAGCAGAACTGGGTCCGCACCTGCGAGGCCGTCGGCCGCCCGGAGTGGGCGGACGATCCGGAGTACGACACCGCCCTGGCGCGCCAGCCGCACATCATGGATATCTTCGGCGAGATCGAGAAGTGGCTGGCGGACAAGACCAAGTACGAGGCGGTCGACATCCTGCGCACCTTCGACGTGCCGTGCGCGCCCGTGCTCAGCATGAGGGAGCTCGCCGAGGACCCCGCCATGCGCAGGAGCGGCACGATCGTCGAGGTCGAGCAGAAGGAGCGCGGTACCTATCTGACCGTGGGCAGTCCGATCAAGTTCTCCGCGTTCAAGCCCGAGATCACCGGCGCTCCGCTGCTCGGGGAGCACACCGACGAGGTGCTCGCGGACCTCGGCTACGACGCGGACGCCATCCGCGGACTGCGCGAGGGGAAGGTCGTCGCCTGACGCCGTGAACCGGTGTGCCCCGCGAACGGATGCCGTCCGCGGGGCACTTGGCGTTCCGGGAGGGCTCCTGGGGCCGTCTCCCCGATGGCGTCACACCGTCGCGCGGCCGGTGCCGGCCTCGGACCGGCGCCGCATCGTCTCCCGCTCCCGGGCGCGCCGCGCGGTGACGTCGCGGATGACGGCCCCCACGTAGGGGGCGCCGTCGCTCCCGGCCAGCAGCACCACGCTGAACTCGACGGACAGGGTCCTGCCGTCCGCCGCCAGTGCCGGGACCGTCAGCAGGTCCGCGTCGCCGTACCTGGTGGCACCCTTCTCCACGGCCGCGCGGAGGCCGTCCCCGTGCCGACGGCGGTGCTTCTCCGGGATGATGACGTCCAGGCTGCGGCCGTCCGCCTCGGCCGCCGTGAACCCGAAGATGCGCTCGGCGCCCCGGTTCCAGTAGCGGATCAGGTTGTCACTGTCGACGATCACCACTCCGTCGGGCGCCTGGGCGGCCAGGCCCAGGATCACTTCGGGATCGAGCTTGTCCATGTCGCCTCCGAACCGGGGCCAGTGGTGCCGACAGTATACAGAATCCCGGACCGAAGTCCCTTGCGTGCCAGGGCTGTTGGCGCCGGTGATGATGTCACGGGCCTCTGGTGATCGGGCGCCGCCCGTGGGATCGTCTCGCGGTGACCGAAATTGGTGTTGGAGAGACGGCTTCGGGGCGACCCGATGACCGGACGGCGTCCGTTCTGCGCTTCGCGACCGAGATCGTGGCCTGGGTGGCCACCCCCTGGGCCCTGTCCGGCTACTCGTGGCCGCTCGCCGTGCTCTCCGTCGTGGTGCTGATCGGCCTGCCGACCGTCTTCGCCACACCGGGGGACAAGAGCAACGTCCTTGTCCCGGTGCCGGGTTGGGTGACCGTGCTGCTGGTGCTGCTGCAACTCGTCGCGGCGGTGGTGTCCTCGTGGCTGGCCTGGCCCGGCTGGGCGGCGGCCCCGGTCACCGTGCTGGCCGCCGCCACGTGCGTCACGGAGCGGCGACGCTGGCGGTGGCTGTACCGCACCGGTTCCGCCCGGTAGACCGCGGCGGAGCCGCCCCGGCCGGTTCCGCGAGCGGGCGGCGGCCGCCGGTCGCGCGGTCGCCGGGGAGGGAGGGCGGAGGGGACGACCGTCCCCGGCGTCCCGCCCTGTCGGCCCCCTGGTCAGCGAGGGGCGCGGACCCCGTCCAGTGCCACCGACAGGACGCGGTCGCGCTGGGCGTCGTCGAGGAAGTTCGTCGCGGTGATGCCCGAGACCATGCGCAGCAGGTCGTCGAAGTCCATGTCGGTCCGCGCCGCTCCGGCGTTCTGGGCGCGCTCGAAGAGGGGGCCGCCGGCCGCGTACATGGACTCCCGGCAGGCCAGGAAGATCTCCGACTCGTCGTTGAGGGCCTCCCGGATGGCCCGTTTGGTGACCGTGTAGTCCACGAAGCGGCGCAGCCATGACGTCAGGGCCGCCCACGGCTCCTGGCCGGCGACCTCCTCGGCGACCCGGCACAGATCGTCGACCTCGCCCGCGTAGACGCTCTCGAAGAGATGGCGGCGGGTCGGGAAGTTCCGGTACAGCGTGCCGATGCCGACGCCCGCGCGGCGTGCCACGTCCTCCAGGGAGGCGTCCGCGCCACTCTCGGCGAACGCCTCGCGGGCGGCCGCCAGCAGCGCGTCGTAGTTGCGGGCCGCGTCCTTCCGGTGCGGCCGCCGGGACGCGACGATCTCGCTGACGGGGAACGGCTGTGCCGTCACTGCTGCCTCCCGGCTGGATCGGGTTGAAGCGGAGGTATGCCTCCGCTACAGTGGAGGGGTACCTCCACTTTACCAGTCGGGGTGCGTTCGGCGTGGACGCGTGCGGCCGCACGCGCACCCGACGCGTTCGCATCCCCGCCGTCGAACCTCGGCGGCCCGTGCGGGCGACCGTTCCGCACAGTCCGCCCTCCGACCGCTTTCCGACCGTCCTCTCGGCGACGGTCCGCACGGTGACCGTTCCGTTCCGCGACCTCCATCGCGGCCGTCGGCGTGCCCGGCGTCGCCGCGCGTTCCGCGTACCCCGCCCGTCCCGTACGACCGTGGCCCGACGACCTCGGCCGCATCCTGTCCGGAGAGGCTTTCCATGCCCCGCACGTCCACCCGCCTCACCTTCGCGGTCCTCGCGACCGGTGCCGGTGTGTTCGCCATGCTGCAATCGCTGATCGCGCCGGCCCTGCCGACCGTCCAGCACGCGATGCACACCTCCCAGTCCACCGCGACCTGGGTGATGACCGCCTATCTGCTGTCCGCCTCCATCTTCACGCCCATCCTCGGCCGGGTCGGCGACCTGGCGGGCAAGAAGCGCACCCTCGTCGCCGTGCTCCTGACCGTCCTGGCCGGCTGCCTTCTCGCCGCGCTCGCGCCCACCATCGGCGTCCTCATCGTCGCCCGGGTCGTCCAGGGTGTCGGCGGAGCCCTGTTCCCGCTGTCCTTCGGCATCATCCGGGACGAGTTCGCCGCGTCCCGGGTGAGCGGCAGCATCAGCAACCTGTCCGCCGTGATCGCCGCGGGCGGGGGAGTCGGCATGGTGGCGGCCGGTCCGATCGTGACCGCGCTCGACTACCGCTGGCTGTTCTGGATCCCCGTCGCGGTTGTCGCGGTCACCGCGCTCATCGCCCTGCGTTACGTCCCCGAGTCCCCCAACCGCGCCCAGGGGAAGGTCAATTGGCTCGGTGCCGTGCTGCTGTCGGGCTGGCTGGTGGCGCTGCTGCTGCCGCTGAGCCAGGCGAGCCACTGGGGCTGGGGATCGGGCAAGGTGATCGGTCTGTTCGCCGCCGCCGTACTGCTCCTCGCGCTCTGGCTGCGCTCCGAGGCCCGCTCCCGCAGCCCGCTCATCGACCTGCGCATCATGCGGCTGCCCGCCGTGTGGACCACCAACACCGCCGCGCTGCTGTTCGGCGCGGGCATGTACGCGATCTGGTCCTTCCTCCCCGGGTTCGTGCAGACCCCCGGCTCGGCCGGCTACGGCTTCGGCGCGAGCGTGACCGCGGCCGGACTGCTCATGCTGCCGATGCTGATCGCGATGTTCTGCTCGGGCGTGCTGAGCGGCCGGCTGGAACCCGTCCTCGGCGCCAAGAAACTGCTGGTCGCCGGTGCGGCGCTCGGCGCGGTCGCCTGCGCCATCCTCGCGCTGTGGCACGACAGGCCGTGGCAGGTCGCCCTCGCGGCGGGTGTCTTCGGCCTCGGCATCGGACTCGCCTTCGCGGCGATGGCCAACCTCATCGTCGGCAGCGTCCCGGCCGAACAGACCGGCGCCGCGACCGGGATGAACGCCAACATCCGCACCATCGGCGGGTCCATCGGCGCCGCGGTGACCAGCGTCCTGGTGACCGGCCGGGTCCAGTCCTCGGGGCTGCCGTACGAGTCCGGGTACACCCACGCGTTCACGCTGCTCGCCCTGCTCTGCCTGGCCGCGGCGCTGGCCGCGCTCCTCGTCCCCGCCCGGCGAGCGGTACGGCTCACCGGCGCACCCCGGGCCTCCGGGCAGACCATGACCGGCACGACGGAGCCCGAGGCCGTCGCCCCCGGTGCGCGAGGCTGACGTCCCGGACCGTCCCGGACCGTCCCGGACCGTCCCGGGACGGTCCGGCTCCGGCGCCCGTGGACGCTCAGTCGTCGCCGGTGAGTCCGGCGAACTCGTCGAGCAGGACCGCCGCGGCGGTCACATCGTCCGTGAGGGGGCGGTCGCCCATGTCCGGGTCCAGGACCGCCGCCGCGCGGACGTAGGCGCGGCCGGCCGGAGTGTCCGGCGCGGGCCGAGTACCGCGCAGCCGCAACGCCCGTACGGCGGCCACGAGTTCGCAGGCCAGGACCAGCCGGTAGGCCGGCGCCAGCCGCAGCGACTTGCGGGCCGCCTGGGTCGCGAAGGTCGCCGCCTCCTCCATGCCGTGGGAGAGCACCACGTGCCCGAGCGCGGCCGGGGTGGCGCACGCCTGGATCTCGGCGAGGGCGGAGGCGGCGCTGTACTCCAGGATCATCATTCCCGACCCGGCCGAGGAGGCGTCGGCCAAGTAGGAGCGCAGCCCCGTCAGTTCGGGCCGGCCGAGGCCGGACAGCCGGGCCGCCGAGAGCCGCGCGGTGCCGAGTACGGCGAGCCCGAGCTGGTCGAGGGCGAGAGTGAGCGGCGCGGTGAAGAAGCCGCCGTGGTGCAGTGCCACGGGAACGCCCGTGGTCTCGTCCCAGCCGATGAGCGGGTTCTCGGTGGCGGAGTTGAGATCGATCGAGAGCACCCGTTCCAGGTTCGACCACGCCTCTGTCGCGGGGCCGTGGACCTGCGGGAAGCAGCGGAAGCCGAAGGGGTCCTGGACCCGCGCCGGCACTCCGCCCGGCATCCCCTGCGGGGCCGTTCCGCCTCCGGCCCCGACGCCGAGCAGCCCCCGGACGCGGGCCGCCGCCTCGGCGATCGCGGGGTGCGGATGCGCCGCGTGGACCTCGGGCGCGTACGGCTCGACGGAGCCGCCCACCGCGTACAGGGACAGCGCGGCCACGGGATGGGCGGCGCGGAGCGGGACGCCGAGGTCGTGACTGGCGAGCGCGGACTGTCCGAGGGTGAGGGCGTTGCTGCTCAACAGGGCCAGCGCGTCACCGTGTCGAAGAGGCAGACTCTCGGGGAGGTGGCCCCCGGGGAAGGCGTTCTCGGCGCCCGCGTCGTCGCGCAGCCAGGTGCCGTGGCCGAAGAGGGCGAGCCCCAGTTGGGCCAGCGCCGTCAGATCACCGGTGCCCACGGACCCGTACTCGGGGACCCGGGGATGCACTCCCGCACGGAGCGCGTCCAGGACGGCCACCGCGATCTCCGGGCCCGATCCCGAGCCCCCGGCGAGGAGTTGGTTGGCCCGCACCACCATCATCGCGCGGACCTGGCGCGGCGGCAGAGCCTCGCCCACACCGCCCGCGTGGCTCAGCAGCAGCCGCAGGTCGTGGCCCGCCCCGTCGTGTTCCTCGACGGCCTGCCCGCGGTGCGCTCCCACACCGGTGCTGCGCCCGTAGACCCGTGTTCCCTCGGCCGCCAGCCGCCGCGCGGCGAGCCGGGTGCGTTCCATCGCCTCCAGTGCCGCCGGATGCGGGGAGGCCGGTGTCGCTCCGTCGGCGATCCGGGCCACCGCGGCGGCATCGAGCCCCTGGCCCCGCAGAGCCGCACCGGGCGGTGCGGTGCCGCCGCCGGTGGCCGGGTCGGCAGTGCGCTTGAGCATGACGGACGTTCACTCCTTGGCCGTACGCCGCCGTAGGACCGGGCCGGGGGACGCACCCCCGGCCCGCAGGCACCCGTCAACCGGTTGCCGGCACCGACGTCTGACGTCCTGCGTCAGCCGAGCTTCGTCGAGGCGAGCCAGTTCTTCGCCACGTCCAGCGGGTCCTTGTTGCCGTCCTGCACCTCGCTGTTGAGCTTCACGAGGGTTTCCGTGTCGAGCTTCGTCGAGATGTCATTGAGGGCCGAAACTCCGGCCGCCGGCAGAGCGCTCTTGTATGTCAGCGGAGTTACGTTCTCGAATCCGAAGAGATTCTTGGGATCCTGCAGCACGACAAACTTGTTCTTGCCGATTCCGGGGTCCGTCGAGAAGATATCCGCGGCCTGGATGCTGTTGCCCTTCAGGGCCGCCACGGTGAGCGGGCCGCCCGCGTCCAGCGCCTTGAAGCTCTTGAAGTCGAGACCGTATACGGACTTCAGCCCCTTCAGACCCTGCTGCCGGGTCTGGAACTCGGGGGACCCGCCGATGACCAGGTCCTTCGCCGAGGCGGTGAGGTCGCTGATCGTCGACTTGTCCGTGAGGTTGTACTTCGCGGCCGTGGCCTGGTTGACGGCGATCGCGTCCTTGTCCTGGGCGTCGGACGGAATCAACAGGGAGAGCTTCGGGTCGAGTTTGGCGGAGATGGCCTGGCTGGTCTCGTCGACGCTGGCCGGAGCGGCCTTGGCGTCCAGGTAGGCGAGCAGCGCGCCGTTGTACTCCGGGAGGACCGTGATCGTGCCGTTCTTGATCAGGCCGTACGTGGTCTCGCGGCTGCCGATGTTCAGCTTGTAACTGACCTTGATGCCCTTGGCCTTGAGTGCCTCGCCGTAGATGTCGGCGAGCAGGATGCTCTCGGGGAAGTTGTTGGAACCGACAACGACCGTGCCGCCCTTGGCGGAGTCGCCCGCCAACGGGTCATTGCTGCCTGAGCCGTTGGAGGAGCCGCAGCCCGTCAGCGCGGCAGCGGCTACAACCAGCAGGGAAACAGCATGGGTTGTGGAGGTTCGGGTGCTTCTGGCGATGGTCACGTTGGTCATCCAGACTTGGCGATCGGTGGGGCGTGGTGGCCGGTGGGCACGGGTGGTGACGGTCCTGACGATCCAATCGAGCCGCCTCAACTACCGTCAAGACACGAATAGATCACTGATGGGGACCGTACAGCTTCAGCCCGTAGGCGCAACGTGACCGATACCAGAGCGAATCAGGCGTCCATGCGTGCCACTTTTCGGTTGATCATGGCCGTACTCTTACGGCAGCCGCTAGTGTTGGCCGCGTCGAGGGCCCCCTTCCACTTGTCGGCCCGATCGCGCTGTTCGTGACCATTGATCCATACAGGCCTGCCCATGGGCTTCCAACGGGGAATGAAGTCAAGGAGGTTGGGTGCCCGCGCACAGAAAAGCCGCCTCGGGGCAGCCGTCCACGGCTCTTCGGACCGGCCGGACACCATCCCTGCTGGACCGCTGGCCTTTCCGCCGGAAACTCAATGTTCTGGTGATCGTGCCGCTCGCCGTCATCTCCGCGATGCTCTCCTATGTCGTCTCCGGCGAAATGGACAGGGCCAGGTCGGCCGCTGACACCGCCCGGCTCGTACGGGACAGCACCCAGGTGGCCCGGCTCATCGACGCCGTGCAGACCGAGCACCGGCAGGCACTCCTGGTGTCCCTGCGCCACGAGGCGGCCCGCCCGGGGGACCGCCCGCCGGACACCTCCGCCTACCTGGACGCGCAGGAGAAGGTCGGAACCCGCATCGAGGCAGTCAGGGCCGCCTACGGCGACCGGCTGCCCGCGGACGAGGCCCAGGCGCTGAAGGAACTGGAAGGCCTGGACAGCCTCCGCAAGACCGTCGAGGACGGACCGATCCCCGCCGACAACATCGACCCGGCGTACGGATCGGTGGTCGAGGGACTCATCGACGGCCTCGGTCTCGGCCTGTCGGGCAGCGAGTCCTCCGCGTCCGCGGGCAGTCTGCTCGACGCGCTGCTGCGCGCCGACACCGCCCACGCCTCCTTCGAGACCAGCGTCTTCGCCGCCCGCACCCGCGACTCCAACGCGCTGATCGAATTCACCGGCGCCGTCGGCGACTTCGACCAGTACACCTACCAGGCCGAGCGGTTCACCCGGTTCGCCGGCCCGGACCAGGGCACCGATCTCGCCGAGATCGAGCACAGCCCGTACCAGAGCGTCATCACCCAGCACTGGGCCGCGCTCCAGGTCGACCCCGGAGCGCTGGTGGCCGAGGACGATACGCAACTGCGCACAGCGCTAGACGACGCGCTGCGCGCCGGCCCCACCTATGAGCGGCAGGCCGAGAACCGGCTGAAGGTCGTGCAGACGCTGATCGGCGGGATCGCCGCCGACGCCCAGTCCGCGTCGAACGCCGCCTGGTGGCGGGTGGTCTGGCTGATCGCAGGCAACCTGTGCGCCTTCGCGGCCTGGCTGCTGTTCTCCGTCCTGACCCGCCGTTCCGTCGTGCGCACCGTGCGCACCCTCACGGCGGCGGCCCAGCACGTGGCCGGCGCCGCCGAGTCCGAGCTCGCCCGCGTCGCGGACGACGACGCCGACGACGCGAGCCCGCCCCGGCTGGAAGCCGTCCCCGTGCCGGTGCGCGACGAGATCGGTGAACTGGCCGAAGCCTTCAACCAGGTTCAGGTCACCGCGAGCGCCCTGCTGGCGCGCCAGGCCGTCAGCCGGCGCAACATCGCCGAGATGTTCGGCAACGTCGGCCGCCGCGTCAGCAACCTGACCGCTCGTCAACTCGCCCTGATCGACTCCGTGGAGCGCGGCGAGACCGACCCCGAGGTGCTGGACCGGCTCTACCGCATCGACCACATCGCCGTCCGCCTCCAGCGCAACGCCGACAGCCTCATGCTGCTCGCCGGCATCAGCGAGACCGGCCTCAACACCGAACCGATGCGGCTCAGCAACATCGTCCGCGCCGCGCTCGGCCAGATCGAGGGCTACCAGCGGGTCACCCCGCACGCCGAGGGCGATGTCACCGTGGTCCCCGACATCGTCGGCGACCTGACACTCATGCTCGCCGAACTCCTGGAGAACGCCGTGATGTTCTCCCCGGCGACCAGCGGCGTCGAAGTGGTCCTGCGGCCCCGGCACGGAGGGGGCGGAGCCCTCGTGGAGATCATCGACCACGGACTCGGCATGAGCCCCGAGCGACTGGAACAGGAGAACGCCCGGCTGATCCGGCGCGAACGCCTCGACCTGGCGCCGACGGAGGTGCTCGGTCTGTTCGTGGTCGGCGGCCTGTCCCGGCGCTGGGGCATCGAGGTCGTCCTGTCCCGCACCCCGGGCGGCGGCGTCACCGCCACCGTCGCCGTGCCCATGTCCCACCTCGTGGCCGGCGACCCGGGCACCTCCGCGGCGCGGGCCCCGCGCATGCAGCCGCCCGCCCGGCATTCCGGCCCCAGCGAGCCCCGCCCGGCCCGGGTCGTGTCGCCGCCCGGACCCGCGGGCCTGCCCCGCAGGGTGCCCGCGCGTGCCCAGAGCGCGGAGCCCCCGCCGCACGCCCGCCGCTCCGAACCGGCGACGGACACCGGTGCCGAGCGCGCGGCGACGCACGGCGCTACCCGGCCCGGCCCCGGGGCCGACCCCGGGCCCAAGGGCCCGGCGCGGTCCGGCGACGCCGGACCGCTGCGCCGCCGGGTGCGCGGGGCGACTCTGTCGGCCGGCACGGCGGCGAGCCGGCTGCCCCGGCCCAAGGATCCCCCCACCCACCGCAGGCCGCCCTCCTGGCAGCCCACGGACGCCGAGGCGGCGCGCTCCGAGCTCGACGAGTTCGAAGCGGCGGTCCTGCGGGCCGAGCGCGAGAGCGCGACCGAGGGTTTCCCCACCGGGGCGATCCGGCCGGGCGGCAGACCCGGCGGCCCGGCCGAACCCGACACCCAGAACAGAAGACCCACTTCCCCGGAAGGCATGAGCACGTGACCATGTGGACAGGCGAGCCGGAGTCCCGGACAGCGGAACCCCCGACGGACGTCAAGACCGCCGCTGCCGACTTCAACTGGCTGCTCAATCGATTCGCCACCGAGACGGCCGGGGTCGTCGACGTCATCGGTGTCTCCTCCGACGGACTGCTCATCGCGGTGTCCCAACTGCGCGGTCAGGCCGACTCCGAGCGGCTGGCGGCGATCGTCTCCGGGATCACCAGCCTCGCCATGGGCGCCTCCGGCAACTACGGCCTGGGCAGTCTCAACAAGGTCATCATCGACCTGGAGGAGGGGCACGTGCTGGTGTCCGCCCTCGGCGCCGGTGCCGTGCTCGGCGTGGTCGCCTCGAAGGAGGCGAAGCTGGGCAACATCGCGTACGAGATGACCCTCTTCGCCAACCGGGCCGGCGCGGTGCTGAGCCCGCAACTGGTGATGGAGCTGAAGAACACCGTGGGCATCGCACCGACCGGCTGACGTCCGACGGAGCGTCACATGACCAGTGACGCGCGGCGAGTTGAAGGGGGAGGACGTGATGACATCCGGCGAGCCGTCGGTCGGCGACGACACCGAATGGGGAGTGGAGCGCCCCGCTTCGGTCGTCCGGCCGTTCCTGCTGACCGCGGGGCGGATCGCCGGCGGGGACAGCCTCGTGCCGCCGATCCCGATCGAGACGCAGGTGGTCGCCACCGACGCGGGACTGGCGGCGCTGGACGTCTTCGTCTTCGACCAGCACCGCGACATCATCACCGTCTGCCGTCAGCCGCAGTCGCTCGCGGAGATCGCGGCGAAGCTCCGGATGCACTTGAACGTGATCCGGGTGCTCGCCGACGATCTGCGCGCCGACGGTCAACTGGCCCTGTACGCACCGCAGGTCCACTCCCACCGCGATGTCACCGTTCTGCGAAGGGTTATCGATGGTCTCCGAGCTATCCCCGACTCCCGGGGCGCGACCCGTGAGGGCTGACGAGGAGCGGCCCCGGCCGCCGCTGCCGGTGAAGATGGTGATCGCGGGCGGCTTCGGCGTGGGCAAGACCACGACGGTGGGGGCCATTTCCGAGATCGAGCCGCTCACCACCGAGGCGTCCATCACCTCGGTCGCCGCGGGTGTCGACGACCTCAGCCACACCCCGGAGAAGGTGACCACGACCGTCGCCATGGACTTCGGCTGTGTGACCCTCGACCCGACCCTGAAGCTCTACCTGTTCGGCACCCCCGGCCAGGAACGGTTCGGGTTCATGTGGGACGACCTCGTCGAGGGCGCGCTCGGCGGGCTCGTCATCGTCGACACCCGGCGCCTCGACGACTGCTACGCGGCCGTCGACTACTTCGAGCACCGCCAGATCCCCTTCGCGGTGGCCGTCAACGCCTTCGACGGAAAGCTCGAACACGACCTGGACGACGTACGGTGGGCCCTCGACGTCGCCGACAACGTCCCGCTGACCGTGTTCGACGCACGCGACCGGGGCTCCGTACGCGACGCGTTGCTCGTCGTCCTCGAACACGCCCTGGCGAGAGCCGAACGCTGACGGGTGGCGGAGACGCCCTCGGCGCCCGCCGGTCGCCCGGGTGAACGGCGGAGCTCCACGGAAGAAGAGAAGACATGAACCGACCGGCCCCGCGCCGCGTCCCCGTCCTGTACGCGATGTCCGCGACCTGCGCGGCCATCGGCGCCCTGCTGTGGGTGCGCGGCGGGAGCAGCGCGCCGCCCATGCGCTACGCGGACTATCTGGCGGCCGACGGCTACACCTCGTCGGCCTGGCGGGTGTGGTCGCGGGCCGTGCCCGACGAGCGTCTCGGCCTGTACCTCGTCGTGGCCGGGATCGCGCTGGCCGTCGCGGCGCGGATGATCTCCGTCCGGCGGGGCTGAGCGGCACCGGTTCCGCGGCCTCCTGTGCGGCCCGGAGACGGGGACGGCCCGAAGGCCGTCCCCGCGGTGGGTCAGGGCGGTCGCGGGGTCAGGCGGCCCGGCGTCTGCGGACGCCTGGGGAGACCACCAGCTTGCCGACCGCCCAGAACAGCACCAGGACGAGCAGCGCCAGGAAGGCCGTGAGGGCGGCTCCGCCGACGACCTTCTCGTACTTGTGCTGGTACAGGCCGTCCAGGATGTACCGGCCGACCCCGCCGAGGGACACATAGGCCGCGATCGTCGCCGTCGAGACGATCTGGATCGTCGCCGAGCGCAGCCCGCTGAGGATCAGCGGCAGTGCCGCCGGGACCTCGACCCGCAGCAGGATCTGAGTCTCGGGCATGCCCATGCCGCGGGCGGCGTCGACGGGGGACGGCTCCACGGTGCGGACCGCCTCGTAGGTCGTGATGAGGATCGGCGGGATCGCCAGCACCACGAGCGGGATCATCACGGGCACGATGCCGAGCCCCAGCCAGACGAACATCAGGACCAGGAGCCCGAAGGTGGGCAGCGCGCGGGCGCCGGCCGACACGAAGGCCAGCACGTTGCCGCCGCGCCCGGTGTGCCCGGTGACGAGTCCGATCGGCAGACCGATGGCCGCGGCGATCGCGAGGGCCCCGGCCGTGTACTGGATGTGCTCCCACACCCGCTGCGGGATGCCGTCGTAGCCGTGCCAGTGGGAGCCGTCGCTGAAGAAGGCCTGCATGAAGTGGAGCACGTTCACGAGGCACCCTCCGGGGCCCGGGCGGCGGCCGTCGCCGTCGTGGCTCCGGAGCCCGTGGCCGTGCCGCTGGACGGCGGCTGCCAGGGGGTCAGGACCCGCCGCACCAGGACCAGCAGCGCGTCGATCACGACCGCGAGAACGGCGGTGGTGACCACCGCGGTCACCGCGAGCCGGGGGAGACCGTACAACTGCGCGTAGGTCAGCACGTTTCCGAACGCCCCTTGGTTGCCGATCAGCGCCCCGACGCTCACCAGACTGATGCTGGAGGCGACGGACACCCGCAACCCTGCCATGATCGCCGGTACGGCGATGGGCAGTTGGACCTGGAAGTAGCGGCGCACGAGGCCGATGCCCATGGCCGAGGCGGCGGCGTTCGTCTCCTCGGGGACCGAACGGACCCCGTCGACCACCGCCGGGACGAGCACGACGAGGCTGTACAGACACAGCGGGATCATCACCGTCAGCAGGCTCAGCCCGGTGTAGTCGATGAGCACCACGAAGAAGGCGATCGAGGGGATCGCGTAGAGCACCGTCGAGGTCCACAGCACCGGCGCGTAGAGCCAGTCGTAGTGGACGCACAGCAGTCCGATCGGCAGGGCCAGCAGCAGACCGGCCAGCACGGGGACGAGCGCCTCCTGCAGATGCAGGAGGATCAGGCCGGTATAGCTGTGCTGGATGGCGCTCGGCATGTGGAAGTACGCGTTCATCGCCCGGCCTTCGCCGAAGCCGAAGCCGTCTCCTGCGGGACGTCCGCCGACCGCCCCTGCCGGGCCGCCCGGATCGCCGCGGCGACCGTCTCCTGTCCGGCGACCCCGAGCACCTGGCCGGAGGCGTCGACGGCGACCGCCCGGCCGGTCGGCGACAGCACGGCCCGGTCCAGGGCGACCCGCAGCGAGTCGCGGCCCGCCTCGAAGCTCGGTCCGTACGGTTCGAGGTCCTTGATGTCCCCGCCCCAGGTACCGGGGTCGGCCCAGCCGAGCGGCTTGCCGTCGGCGTCCGTCACCAGTACGGGTGTCCCCTGCGGGTCGCGCCCGGCGATCTCCCGCCAGTCGGAGCCGACGGGGAAGACCCGGGAGCGGTCGAGTTCGAGATCGCGGGTGGACAGGAAGGACAGCCCGCGGATGCCCCGGTCGGCGCCGAGGAACTGCTCGACGAAAGGATCGGCCGGCGCCGAGAGGATCTCGTCGGGTGCCGCGAACTGGGCGAGCCTGCCGCCGGTGCGCAGCACGGCGATGCGGTCGCCGATGGTGATGGCCTCGTCCATGTCGTGGGTGACGAAGACGATGGCCTTGCCCAGTTCGCTCTGGATGCGCAGCAACTCCTGTTGCAGGTCCCGGCGTACGACGGGGTCGACCGCGGAGAACGGCTCGTCCATGAGCAGAATGGGCGGATCCGCCGCCAACGCGCGTGCGACGCCCACCCGTTGCTGCTGGCCGCCGGAGAGCTGGTACGGATAGCGGCGGGCCATGGCCGGGTCGAGGCCGACCCGCTCCATGAGCTCCGCCGCGCGGTCCCGGGCACGTTGCTTGGACCAGCCGAGCAGCCGGGGCACCGTGGCGATGTTGTCGAGGATCGTCCGGTGCTGGAAGAGCCCGGCGTTCTGGATGACGTAACCCATCGAGCGGCGCAGGGCGTTGACCGGCCGGCTCCGGATGTCCTCGCCGTCGACCCGGATCGTGCCGCTGCTCGGCTCGATCATGCGGTTGATCATGCGGAGCGTGGTGGTCTTGCCGCAGCCGGAGGGTCCGACGAGCACGGTGATGGAGTGGTTCGGTATCTGGAGGGACAGGCGATCGACGGCCACCGTGCCGTCGGCGTATCGCTTGCTGACATCTTCGATGGCTATCAAGCGTGGAAACCCTTCGGAACGGCCTTGCTCGCGCGTGGCGCGATCACGTGCACGAGGGTGCGTAGTCTAGCCAGTTGATGTTCGTTAGCGGTCGGGACAGGTCGTGAATGTCGGGCGGACGTCCGATTTCCCGTGGTGTGCCGGGTGGGTGGACGACGGTCATCCCCTGGGCGTCCTTGCCGTACCCGTCCTCTCCGCGCGCAGGCGTTCGCCGCGCAGGACCCGCAGATGGAGCGCGGCCCAGGTGCGGTACGGCCGCCAGTCCCGCGAGATCTCGGCCGGCTCGCGCTGCGGCCCGTACCGCTCGGCGATCTCCGCGGCGAGCCTGCGTTCCTGCGTCGGCAGGACGTCGGGGTGGTTCGCGCCGCGTACGACGACGAGTTCGGCGGCGAAGGCGCCCAGCCCCTTGACCTGTTGGACCTGCCGCATCGCGTCCCGCGGTTCCAGGGAGCGCAGTTGGGCGCCGTCGAGCACTCCGTCCAGTGCGGCCCGTGCGACGGCGTGCAGGTATTCGGTCTTGCGCCAGGGCAGTTCGGCGTCCAGCCGGAGCAGGGCCTCGGGTGACGGGAACGCGCCGGCGGTGCCGTGGCCGGAGACGACGTCGTCGCGCATGCCGCGGGCCGCGTTCCTTCCGGTGCGCTGCGTCAGCACCGCCCAGCACGCGGCCTCGTACGGAGAATGGAAGCCGCACGGGCGAAGTCCCGGCCTGCGCGCCTGGATCCGGCCGATCACGGGGTCGCGGTCGCCGACCGCGGGCCAGTCGCGGGCGTCGACGTCCAGGGACAGGAAGCGGCGGACCTGCTCCGCGGCGGCGTCCAGATCACCGTCCCCGGTGACCGCGACCCGGGCGGTGGAGCCGTTCTGCGTCACCCGCGCCGCGACCCGGTGCCAGTCGGCGTCGGCGTGGAAGACCGTGCGGAGCGCCGCGCCCTCACCCCCGGCCTCGGCCGGCGGCACGGGTGCCATCTCCTCCCAGAACTCCCGGCTGCTCTCCAGGGACCAGGGGCCCGCCACCTCGAACTCGACCAGGTGCCTCGCCATGTCCGACCTCCCGCTCAGGACACGTCCACCGTGTCTGTGCGCACCACTGTGGAGGCGATACCTGACAGTTTCCGTCAGGTATTTTCGGCGCGTGGCGTCGGCGTCGGCCGCCGAGTGTCGTCCCGCCGGGGAAAGTCACCCGGGCGGGCGGATGATTCAGCCCTCGGAACGGACCGGGCCCGAGGCCGCGCCGACCAGTTCCCGCGCCGGCTCGTCCACGGGGCGCCGCCGGTCCGCCGGGTTCCCCTCGGCGGGCCCGTGCCCGCCCTGCCGCCACAGCCACCCGATGTCACGTCCGAACGACCACACGAGCAGCGCCAGGGCGCTCAGCACGGCGGCCATCGTCGCGTCGTACGGCAGGATTCCGGCACCCGCGACCAGCAGGATGACCCCCTGCAGGGCCGCCACCGTCTTGCGCGCCATGCTCGGCGGCAGCTCACCGTTCAGCCACGGCAGCACCCGCGCCGCCGCGACGAAGGCGTAGCGCATGGTCCCGATCAGCAGTACCCACGGCCCGAGCGACATCCCGACGTACACGCTCAGCACGAGGATCAGGAACGCGTCCACCTCCATGTCGAAGCGCGCGCCCAGGGCGGAGGACGTACCGGTCCGGCGGGCGACCTTGCCGTCGACGCCGTCGAGGATCAGGGCGACCGCCGTGAGGCCCACCAGCAGGCTCACCGGCGGCGAGCTCTGGAAGGAGTCCGCCACCAGCGCGGTGACACCGCCCACCAGGATGGCGCGGCCGAGCGTGACACGGTTGGCGGGTCCGAAGGAGCGGGGCTGCGAGCGCCGCAGCGCACGGGTGAGTACCGCCCAGGTGGCGATCGCGAACGCCAGGCCGGTCAGCCAGCCCGCGGGCCCCATCCCGATCGCCGTACCCAGCAGGGCCAGCAGGAGAAGCTGCACGCCGGCCCCCACCATGGTCTCCTGCTGGGGAAGCCTCGCGCCGTACATGTTGTTCAGGGCCACCGCACATCCTCCGGCCGAATGACAGATTCGATCAACGCCGCGTACCGTGTGCGCGACTTGTCACTGCTCCGTACGTGAAGATCTGCTGAATCGTTCAGGGGGACGCTCATGGAACTCACAGCTCGCGCCTTCTGGCTCGCCTCGCCGGGCCAGGGTGAGATCCGTGATGTCGCCCTGGTCGCGCCCGCGGACGGGGAGGTGCTGGTCCGCACGCTCTACTCAGGGGTCAGCAGAGGCACGGAGACCCTCGTGTTCCGCGGGGGAGTCCCGGAGAACCAGCACGCCTCGATGCGCGCGCCGTTCCAGGACGGGGATTTCCCCGCGCCGGTGAAGTACGGCTATCTGAGTGTCGGCCGGGTGGAGGAAGGGCCAGGGCATCTGGTCGGGCGCACCGTCTTCTGCCTCTACCCGCACCAGACGCGCTACGTCGTCCCGGTCAGCGCCGTGACGGTGGTACCCGAGTCCGTGCCCGCCTCCCGCGCCATCCTCGCCGGCACCGTCGAGACCGCGGTGAACGCCCTGTGGGACGCCGCTCCGCTGATCGGCGACCGGATCGCCGTGGTCGGCGGCGGCATGGTCGGCTGTTCGGTCGCCGCGCTGCTCGCCCGCTTCCCGGGCGTACGGGTCCAGCTCGTCGACGCCGACCCGGCGCGCGGCGAGGTCGCCCGCGCCCTCGGCATCGACTTCGCGCTCCCCGAGGACGCCGAGGGCGAACTCGACCTCGTCGTGCACGCCAGCGCCACCGAGGCCGGACTCACCCGCTCCATCGACCTCCTCGCCCGGGAGGGGACCGTCATCGAGCTGAGCTGGTACGGCGACCGCCGGGTCAGCCTGCCGCTCGGCGAGGCGTTCCACTCGCGCCGCCTGACCCTGCGCAGCAGCCAGGTGGGTTCCGTTTCCCCCTCGGGCCGGGCCGGAAGGACGTACGCCGACCGTCTGGCCCTCGCCCTCGACCTCCTCGCCGAACCCGCCTTCGACGCCCTGATCACCGGCGAGTGCGCCTTCGGGGAACTCCCGGACGTGATGGGGAAACTGGCCTCCGGATCGATACCCGCCCTGTGCCACCGGGTCGCCTACGAAGACGTTTGAGCCGACGAGAACCGGCCTGACCTCAGCGGACGCCGAAGAAAGGCCGACAGGCGGCTGAACAAGGTGAACCGGACAGCCGTACTACACGACGTGATCCCGGCAGAGGATCAGACGCACCGCACCTGGAGGGTCGTCCGTTGTTCAGCATCACCGTCCGCGATCACCTGATGATCGCCCACAGCTTCCGTGGCGAGGTCTTCGGACCCGCGCAGCGCCTGCACGGGGCGACGTTCCTGGTGGACGCCACCTTCCGCCGCCCCGAGCTGGACGACGACAACATCGTCGTCGACATCGGACTGGCCACGCAGGAGCTCGGAGCCGTCGTGAGCGAGTTGAACTATCGCAATCTCGACAGCGAGCCGGACTTCAAGGACACCAACACCTCGACCGAGTTCCTGGCCAAGGTCATCGCCGACCGGCTCGCCGACCGGGTGCACGCCGGAGGTCTCGGCGAAGGCGCCCTGGGCCTCACCGGCATCACCGTCACCCTGCACGAGTCGCACATCGCCTGGGCGAGTTACGAGCGTGCGCTGTGACCGATGTGACCGTCGACAAGGCGTCCCCACCGTCCGGTCGTGCCGCCACGCCCGCCGGACCGGGTGCCCTGAACTACGTGCCCGTGCAGAACGCGGCCATCAAGAACGCCGAGATCATTCCCATGTCCCTGCGCTCCGTGCACTTCGTCATGCCGGGCGGGGTCGACGACCCGGCCGCGCCGAGCGGCGGCAACGCCTACGACCGCCGGCTCTGCCTGGACCTGCCCGGCTTCGGCTGGCAGGTCCACCGGCACGTCGTCCCCGGGGAGTGGCCCCGACCCGGGGCCGCCGCCCGCACCGAACTCGCCCGGACCCTGGCCGACCTGCCCGACGGCACGGTCGTCCTGCTCGACGGGATCGTCGCCTGCGGAGTCCCCGAGATCGTCGCCCCCGAGGCCGACCGGCTGCGTCTGGTCGTCCTCGTCCACCTGCCGCTCGGCGACGAGACCGGACTTGAGCCCGCCGTGGCCGCCGAGCTGGACGCCCTGGAACGTACGACCCTGCGGGCCGTGTCGGCCGTCGTCGCCACCAGCGAATGGGCCGTCCGCCGGCTCGTCGCCCACCACGGCCTCGCCCCCGACCGCGTCCACGCCGCCGCGCCCGGTGCCGACATCGCACCGCTCGCCTCCGGCACCGACGGCGTCTCCCGGCTGCTGTGCGTCGCCGCGGTGACCCCGCGCAAGGGCCAGCACCGGCTCATCGAAGCCCTCGCGACCGTCACCGACCTGCCCTGGAGCTGCGTCTGCGTCGGCGGCCTCGCCCAGGACCCGGCCTACGTCGACCACCTGCGCGCCCTGATCGCGGAGTACGGCCTCGGCGACCGGTTGCACCTCGCCGGACCGCAGGCCGGCGCCGAACTCGACGCCAGCTACGCCGCCGCCGACCTCATGGTGCTCACCTCGTACGCCGAGACGTACGGCATGGCCGTCACCGAGGCCCTGGCACGCGGCATCCCCGTGCTCGCCACCGACGTGGGCGGGCTGCCCGAGGCGGTCGGACGCGCCCCCGACGGCGGAGTGCCCGGCATCCTCGTCCCCCCGGAGGACCCGGCGGCGCTCGCGGCCGAGCTGCGCGGCTGGTTCGGCGAGGCCGACGTACGCCGTCGGCTGAAGGCCGCCGCCCGCGGACGGCGCGCCGCGCTCGACGGCTGGGCGACCACCGCACGCAGCCTGGCCGGCGTGCTCGGCCGGCTCCCCCAGGAACCCCGGAGGGCGGCATGAGTACCGCGACGACTCCCGCGGGCGGGCCGGACTCCGGCATCCCCGAGGAGAAGGTGAGGACGGGCGTGCCCGGTCAGCGAGTCGGGGATCAGGACACCGACGAGGTGCCGCGCTACGCGCCCCAGTGGCTCCAGTTGCGCGAACCCGCCGACGCCGCCGCGCGGGCGGCCGACCTGCTCGACCCGCTGCGCATCCGGCTGGCCAACCGGCCGGGACGCGGCGGCGACGACCTGGTCATCCACGACCTGGGGTGCGGGACCGGCTCGATGGGCCGCTGGCTGGCACCCCGCCTCGACGGCGCCCAGCACTGGATCCTGCACGACCGGGACCCGTACCTGCTGCACTTCGCGACGGTCGGGGCACCCAAGGCGGCCGCCGACGGCAGCCATGTCGGCGTCACCACCCAGCGCGGCGACATCGGCCGGCTGACCGCGGACGCCCTGTCCGGTGCTTCCCTGGTGACCGCGTCGGCGCTGCTCGACGTGCTCACCACCGAGGAGATCGACCGGCTCGCGGCGGCCTGCGCGGGCGCCGGTGTGCCGGCCCTGCTGACGCTGTCCGTCGCCGGCCGCGTCGAACTCACCCCGGCCGACCCGCTGGACGCCGAGATCGCCGAGGCGTTCAACACCCACCAGCGGCGCGGCGAACTGCTCGGCCCGGACGCCATCACGGCCGCCTGCGAGGCGTTCGCCCGCTGCGGCGCGACCGTACGGGTCAATCCGAGCCCCTGGCGGCTCGGCCCCGACGAGGCCGCCCTCACCGCGGAGTGGCTGCGCGGCTGGGTCGGCGCGGCGGTGGAACAGCGACCCGAACTGGCGGCACGGGCGGAGGCGTACCTGGAGTCCCGTCTGACGGCGTGCGCCGCGGGCGAGTTGCGGGTGGTCGTCCACCACAGCGATGTGCTGGCCCTGCCCCACCCGTCCGGGGGTGCCGCGTGAGCGCGGGCCTGGAGACGACGGTTGCGGCCCCGGCCGCCTCCCCGGACCTCGACGGCCCGCACCTGATCATCCCCGAACCGGGGCCCGGTCCGGCAGGAGACACCGCCGGCCCCGCGGCCGGCGGAGCACCCGAGGCCGCCGGAACACCCGAGGCCTCCCGGGCCCGGCTCGCGTTCCGCCGGGCCCGTAAGCACCTCGGAACCGTCGCCGGCGTCCTCATCCTCGGCGTGCTGCTCTGGCGTCTGGGTACCGGGGTGTTCGTGGACGGGCTGCGGCGGATCGACGGGACCACACTGGCGGTGGCCATCGGGATCGGCCTGCTCACCACGGTGTTCAGCGCCTGGCGCTGGTGCCTGGTCGCGCGCGAACTGCGCATCCGCCTCCCGCTGGGCGCGGCCGTCGCGGACTACTACCGGGCGCTGTTCCTGAACGCGGCGCTGCCCGGCGGAGTCCTCGGCGATGTGCACCGCGCCGTACGGCACGGGCAGAGCGCCGGTGACATCGGCCGGGGCGTGCGCGCGGTGGTGCTCGAACGCACCGCGGGACAGGCCGTGCTGGTGGCCGTCGGCGCGGCGGTGCTGCTCACCCAGCCGTCACCGGCGCTGGAGCAGTCCCGCGAGGTCGCGCTGATCCTCGTGGTCTGCGCGGCGGTCGGCGCGGTGGCTCTCGGTGTCGCGCGAAGGCGCCGGGCCCCCGCGAGCCCCGGCCGGTACGGCGCGGTCCGCGGCGCGCTCGTCGAGGCGCGGGGTGCCCTGCTGGCCCGGCGCTGCTGGCCCGGCGTGACGCTCGCCTCGGTGCTGGTGCTCGCCGGTCACCTGGCGATGTTCGTCCTCGCCGCACGGGCCGCAGGATCCAGCGCGTCCGTCGTCCGGTTGCTGCCGCTGGCGCTGCTGGCCCTGCTCGCCATGGGGCTGCCGCTGAACATCGGCGGCTGGGGCCCCCGCGAGGGCGCCACCGCCTGGGCGTTCGGCGCCGCCGGACTCGGCGCCGGGATGGGCCTCACCGTCGCGGTGATCTACGGCGTGCTCAGCTTCGCGGCGAGCCTGCCCGGCGCCGCGGTCCTGGTCGTCCGGTGGGGTGCCGCGCTCCGGCGCCCCCGCGAGGAGAGCGCGGGAGGGCCTGATCAGTGCAGCGTCTCGGACGTCACCAACGAGAAGTACGCTCCGAAGGCCTCGGCCAGCCCGGCGAGGAGTTCCTTCCCCTTCTCGGCGCCGGCCATCGAGGGACGGCCGATGACCCCGGATTCGGTATAGGCCGACATGCCGAGGGTGAGCAGATGCCGACGGTCGTCGGCGACGAAATCGGAGGTCTCATAACCGTCTTTGACGCATTCCGGATGGGCATGCAGGAGAATGGACGTCTCGATTTCTCCGGCGTGCATATCGGTGAGCAACGACGTCTGCACACCGGCTCGTTCACACGCGCCTTCCCAGTCCTCCATGGCCGGGAAAAGCGCCATGCGCGTACCGGTGCCCGCGGATTCCTGGACCACATTGCCCAGTACGTAATTCCCGCCGTGTCCATTGACCACCACCAGGGTGTCGACGCCCGATCGCCGCAACGAAGCGGCGATGTCCCGGACCACGGCGTACAGGGTGACGGCGGAAATGCTGACGGTGCCCGGCCAGGCAGCGTGCTCGTGCGAGCAGGAGATCGTCACCGGAGGAAGAAGATGCACGGGATAGGCGTCCGCGATCTCCCGCGCGATGGCGCACGCCACGAGTGTGTCGGTCGTCAGGGGCAGATAGCTGCCGTGCTGTTCGAGGCTGCCGACGGGAAGGACGGCGACCTGGCGGGCGACACCGGCCCCCCGCTCGCGGACATCCTCCGTGGTGTCCAGTGACAGAACACCGGACACCGTCGCGCGCGTTCCCGAACTACTCATGTTTTCACGGCCCTTTCGACTCTGCTTAGGAACCAGATCATGACAGATAACTTTGGCGTACTCGGCGGGAATGCCCACCTCACAGGTGTCGAACGAGTCGTGATTGCCCCACTGCCCACCGAGTACGGTGACTTCCACGCCGTCGGCTACCTCGACCACGACCGTGGTGAGGAACAAGTCGTCCTCGTGTACGGCGACTTGGATGCCGTCCGGGAAGGGGACGTACTCACCCGGCTGCATTCCGAATGCCTGACCGGCGACGCCTTCGGGTCGCAGCACTGCGAATGCGGCCCCCAGCTCACCGCCTCGCTGCGTGCCATCGTGGCGGAGGGCCGCGGCGTCCTCGTCTACCTCCGGGGCCACGAGGGCCGGGGCATCGGCCTGCTCGCCAAGCTGAAGGCGATGAAGCTCCAGGCGGAGGGGCTCGACACCGTCGAGGCGAACCTCGCCCTCGGACTGCCGGTGGACGCCCGTGACTACCGGGTGGCGGCGGAGATGCTGCACGACCTCGGCGTACGGTCCGTACGGCTGCTGTCGAACAACCCGCGCAAGCGCGAGTCGTTGCTCCGCCACGGCATCAAGGTCGCCGAGCAGGTGCCGCTCCTGATACCGCCGTGCGAGGACAACCTCACCTACCTGCTGACCAAGCGGGAGCGCCTCGACCACTACCTGCCCCACCTGGACGGCGAGGAGTGGGCGAAGGCGATCTTCTGCGAATCGGCGAAGACGGTCGTCACCGAGGAGTGACGGGCGCGGCCCCGTCCCGCCGCCCCTCTCGCGTCCTCGCGCGAGCAGGGGCGACCCCACGGCCGCCGGACACCGACGCCGCGACCCCCTCGCGGACCGGCCGTCACCGCGCACGGTGACGGCCGCGCGGTTCCGCCCGGCGAGATCACGGGGCCGCCCGGCGCGGGTGCACGGCCTCGGGAGTCAGTCCCGTACGGCGTCGTGCACCAGGCGTTTGAGCTCGGGGAAGACCGAGTGGGATGCTGTCGGGCGGAGTTGGCTGAGGAACTGTACGGTCAGGTCGCGGCGTGGGTCGACCCAGAAGGTCGTGGTGGCCACGCCGCTCCAGCCGAACGCGCCCTCGCTGGAAGGGGCCCGGGTGAGCGCCGGGTCCACCACGACGGAGACGCCCAGGCCGAAACCGAGGCCCGCGTTGCCGGGCTCCTGGTGCACGGGGCTGCCGAACGAGCGGCGGTCGGCGTTGCCGGGCAGGTGGTTGGACGCCATCAGGTCCACGGTCCCGGGGCGCAGCAGACGGACCCCGTCGAGTTCGCCGCGGCGCCTGAGCATCTCCATGAAGCGGTGGTAGTCGTGGGCCGTGGCGACCAACCCGCCGCTGCCCGACAGGAAGCGGGGCCGGCCGCGCAGCGGGAGACCGGCGATCGGGGTGAGTCCACCCTCGCCGTCCTCCCCGTACAACTCGGCCAGTCGGCCCTCCTGTTCGTCCGTGACCTGGAATCCGGCGTCCGCCATCCCGAGCGGGCCGAGGATCCGCTCGTGGAGAAAGGCGTCGAGATCCTGGCCGGACACGACCTCGACGACCCGGCCGAGGACGTTGGTGGCGACCGAGTAGTTCCACCGGGTGCCCGGCTCGAACTGGAGCGGGAGCCGGGCGTACACCTCGCAGGTCTCGGCCAGGTCGGTGCCGGGTGCCACCGAGGACTCCAGACCGGCGTCCCGGTAGAGCCCGTCGACCGGGTGCGCGTGGTAGAAGCCGAAGGTCAGGCCGGCGGTGTGGGTCAGCAGGTGGCGGATCAGGATGGGCTGTTCGGCCGGCCGTGTCGTCGCACCGGGTCCCGTCCCGCCGACGTACACCCGAGGCTCGGCGAACGCCGGCAGGAAGTCGGCCACGCGGTCGTCGAGTTGGAGGCGGCCCTCTTCCAGGAGCATCAGCGCGGCGATGGAGGTGACCGGTTTGGTCATGGAGTAGATGCGCCACAACGTGTCGCTCTCCACGGGGAGTCCGGCCGCGAGGTCGCGTCGGCCGTACGTGGTCAGGTGGGCGACCTGCCCGTGCCGCGAGACGGCGACCAGGTAGCCGGGCAGCCGGCCCTCGTCGACCAGACGGGCGAAATGCCGGTCGAGCCGGTCCAGCGCCTCGGCGTCGAGGCCGACCGCCCCCGGCTCGACCTCCTGTCGCAGATGTCCCATGGCTCTCCTCCGGGCTGCGGCTCGTGACCCTCTATCGTCCCGTACGGGCCGGCGACGCGTCGTCCGGGATCCTCCGGGCGGTGTTCGTGATGTCCTTGTGCCCCGGAAGCAGCAGGGCGAGCAGTGTTCCTGTCGCGGCGAACACGGCGAGCGCGGTCAGCGGGGGACCGACGGCCGCGCCGGGGGTCACCGTCATCAGCGTGGCCGCCACCGCGATCCCCAGCGTGGGCCCGACGTTCATCGCCGTCTGCTGCAACCCGCCCGCCACACCGGCCGACGCCGTGGACGCCTGCCGCACGACGACCGTCGTCGCGGTCACCATCACCGTGGCGAAACCGGCGCCCAGCAGCAGGAGGCCGGCCGCGACGGGGAGGGCCGTCGACGTCCTGTGGAGCCGGGCCAGGAGCAGGACACCGAGCGCGAGGACGATCGTTCCGGCCATCGTGGTCCGGCGCGGGCCGAGCCTGCGCAGCAGGACGGCGGCGACCGGAGCGCCGAGCACCATCAGCACGCCGCCCGGCAGGGCCCGAAGACCCGTCTCCAGCGGGCCGAGCCCCAGGGTCGTCTGGAGGAAGAAGCTGACGACGAACAGCGTGCCGAGCATGGCGGCGGACGCGGCCACCAGGATGCCGAGCGCCGCGCCGACGGTCGCCGAGCCGAGGATGTCGGACGGCACCAGGGGGCTCGCGGCGCGCCGTTCCCGGCGTACGAACGCGGCGCCCGAGACGGCCACCACGGCTGCTCCGGCCAGGGTCGCCGTGGTCCAGCCGGTGTCGGGTACGGCGACCAGGGTGTGCACGAGGGCGACCAGGGCCACCGTGAGCAGACAGGCGCCCGGCACATCGAGGCCGACGCGGGCATCGGGACCGACGGGCGCGGCGGGGCCGGTCTCCGCGTCCGCGGGGGCCCGCACGGTGAGCGCGGCCGCGGCCATCGCCAGCGCGGGCGGCGCGTTGAGGAAGAAGACGGCCCGCCACCCGAAGTGGGCGACCAGCGCACCGCCGAGCAGCGGTCCGGCGGCGGCGGAGAGCCCGATGGCGCTCGTCCGCAGCGCGATGGGCATCCCGAGCAGCTCGGGCGGGTACGCGGCGCGCAGCATGCCGAGCGTGGCCGGTTGCAGCAGCGCGCCGAAGACGCCCTGGGCGACGCGCAGCGCGATCACCCACCCGATGCCGGGCGCGAGGCCGATGCCCGCCGACGCCGCCCCGAAGCCCAGGACGCCGAGGGCGAAGACCCGTTGATGCCCGTAGCGGTCCCCGAGACGTCCCGAGAACACCAGCAGGCCGGCCACCGCGATGAGATACGCGGTGCTGGTCCACTGGACCTGCGCCAACGAGGCGTCCAGGTCGTGCCGCAGCGTGGGCTGCGCGACGGTGAGGACCGTGCCGTCGAGGGCGACGATCGCGGCGCCGCCGACGCTGCTCGCGAGGGTGATCCGGCGGTGCGCGGCCGAGGGGACGGGACGTTGCGTGGCAGCAGGGGCAGCCCCGGGACCCGAGGCAGCCGTGGCCGTCGTGGCGGGACGGTCGGCGGTGTGGCGCGAGCCGGGTACGGTCACCGCTCCTCCGGCCCGAGGTGCGCGTCGAGCGCGGCGTGCAGCAGCGGTTCGTAGCCGTCGGCGCCCGTGGTGAGCTTCAGGCTTCCCCAGCCCCACAGTTGGGCGATGCCGTGCAGGTTCGCCCACAGGGCGCCCGCGACGATCGGGGCGTCGGCCTCCGGACGCACCCGGCCGACGAGGTCCACCAGCGCCCCGAAGAGCGGCAGGCTCGTCTCCCGCAGCCCCAACCGGTCGCTCCGCAGCAGGTCGTGACGGAACATCAGCTCGTACATGCCGCGCTGGGTCAGTGCGAAGTCCAGGTAGACCCGGGCCAGGGTGGTGAGCCGGGCCCGGGGATCGGTCACGCCGTCAAGGGCACTTCGCGCCGCCCGGTCCTGGAGGTCGGTGAAGCCGCGGCGCGCGATGGCGGACAGCAGCTCCAGGTGGGTCGGGAAGTATCGGCGCGGGGCACCGTGCGAGACCCCCGCCCGACGGGCGATCTCCCGCAGTGTCAGCGCCTGCGCGCCCTCCCGCGTCACGAGATCGACTCCGACGTCGATCAGGCGCGTCCTCAGACCGGTGGTCTCCAGCTCACTCATGGACAGTGTCTACCAGCCGCCGGTAGACACTGTCTACGGGTGAGAGGGGAATTTGTAGACACTGTCTATCGGTGTCGTGCCGGGGCGGACGGACCCGGGAGGACCGCCGGTCCGGAATGAGGTGCCGGATGCGGAGCGTTGACACCGGTATGACTGAGGAAGCGACCCAGGACGCGACGCAGGACGCACTGCTCAAGCTGCTCTCCGAGTACAAGGGCGGGGTGCTCGTCACCCTCAAGAAGGACGGCCGGCCCCAGCTCTCGAACGTCAGCCACGTCTACTACCCCGACGAGCGGGTCATCCGTGTCTCGCTCACCGACGACCGCGCCAAGACCCGCAATCTGCGCCGGGACCCACGGGCCTCGTACCACGTGACCAGCGCGGACCGGTGGGCCTACACGGTCGTGGAGGGCGCGGCCGAGCTGACGCCCGTCGCCGGTGATCCGCACGACGAGACCGTCGAGGAGTTGATCCGGGTCTACCGGGACGTCCTCGGCGAACATCCGGACTGGGACGAATACCGTGCCGCCATGGTCCGTGACGGCCGGCTCGTCCTGCGGCTGCGTGTGGAGCGGGCGTACGGGATTCCCGGACGCTGATACGGAGTCCCCCGGGTGCCGGGGCGGTGACGCGCCGCGCCGGGCCGATGGTCGGCATGCCCGGTGCTCCGGCGGCCGACGAGGCCTCCGCGCACGCCGGCCGTCCCTGAATCCGGCCGGGGTGCGCGGAGTCTCACTCCCAAGGGTGCCGCAGATACGAGCGTTTCCGGGGTGGTGATCGTCGGGTGCGGCGGGACGGTGTACCAAATGCTCCACAGGGCGCGGTTGTTCCGGTCGGCCCCGGGAGCCGGTGCCGCGACGGCGACGCTCGCCCGGAAGGCCAAACGCCGGCCCCAGGACGGCGGGGCCGGCGACGGCGTTGCTCCTCCGGGAGACTCCTGGCACGGGAGCGCGGCTGGTCGGGGAAGGGATCCCGGGGCCCTGAGAGCTACGGGCCGGCCGTGCCAGGAGCGTGTCCGGAGGACCGCGGTCGGGCCCGGCTAGCGCGAGGTGACCGTGTAGGTGCCGTGCTGCTTCACCTTCAGGTAGAGGTAGCCGGATTCAAAGCGGCCGCCGGTGACTCCAGCCGCAGCGGCGAAGGCCCCGTGGCGCCACACCACCTTGCCGTTGACGGCGACCGTGCGGGCCTGGCTGGAGACCGGGATCGCGATGGTGCCACTCGTGGCCCTGGGGGCGTCGACGGTCAGAGTGAACCGGTCCGTGCCACTCCTGGCGGTCCACCGGACATCGATGTCGCCGTGCGGGGTGGGGACACTTCCTCGCGTCCAGGTGAGGTCTCCGGGGTGGGGCTGGACGGTCCAACTGCTGTATCCCGCCGCGTCCGGACGAACGCCCAGTACGTAGCTCGACAACGCGGATGTCGGGGCGGTGGACCACCCGTGGGACAGGCTCGTCCCCGAACCCAGGCCAGGTGTCCCGTCGCTGCCGGATATGTTCTCCCACATGGTCCCGGTCTGGTCCGGGCCCGGAGCGATCATGTGACCCCACACGTCGTGCAGGAGCTCCTGCGCGTTCGCGGTGTCGCCGGCCGCCAGGCGTGCCTGGAGTTCGAACCCACTGATGAAGGGGCTGACCAGGCCTTTGTTGCCCGCGTCGGAGGAGAAGGGAAGCGGTCCGTAAGGGGATGTCCACAGGGCCGACTTGAGCTTGGCCAGGATCTCCTGTTGCTTCGAGGACGGCGCGACTCCGTACAGGACGGCCAGGGCGTTGGCGTCCTGCGCGACTCCTGACTGACTGTCACTGATCTTGTAGAGGCCGCTCGTCGAGTCGTAGAGACGCTCGTTGATCCGCGTCCTCAGCGTCTCGGCGTCCGCCCTGAAGGCATCGGCCTGTGAGGTCTCTCCCACGGCGGTCGCCAGCGCGGCGCCGTCGAGCAGTGTCTTGTAGTAGAGGATGTTGTAGGCGGAGACCTCGCCGCCCTTGTCGCCGTCGTAGAAGTCCCAGTCCGCGCCGTCGACTCCGGCCCTGGTCGAGAACAGGCCGTTCCCGTCGAGCCGCGTCGCGTTCCAGGCGAGCTCACGCTTGACGACGGGCCATTGCGCGGTGATGAAGTCCTTGTCGCCGGTGTGGAGGTAGTAACTTGCCAGGCCTGCCACGAAGTACATGGAGTACGTGGCCGAGTAGGTGGTCGTGTCGCCCGGGATGAGCGGTCCGAGGTGCGGCACGGTCGCCGGGTGAAGGGCGCCGGGAACGAACCCGCTGGAAAGCTGCCGGCTGCCCAGCAGGTTCAGGGACTGCTTGATGTACTCCGGGTTGTTCACGGAGTAGTAGTCGGTGAGGCCCTCGACCAGGATGTCGCCGCTCCAGATCGCACGGTCGCGCCTGGCTCCGTCGAGGACCGACGCCAGCGCGTTGGAGCCCGGCGGAGTGAAGTCGGCGAGCGCGGCGGGAGTGGTCAGAGGGGTGCTGTACAGCGTCGTGCCCGTACCGCTGACGACAGTGAGGTCCGTGAAGGCGGCCTTCTCGTCGCCGAACTCACGGAACCCTATGGTTCCAGCGGGATCGGCAACGGCGCCGGAGGGCAGTGCCGACGTGTCCACGCGGTCGATCTGCCTGCCGTCCAGTGAGATCGTCACGCCGGTTCCGGACGCCGTGGTGGCCACGGTGTGCCAGGTGCCCTCGTCCACGGGGGACGGCAGGGATACGGAGCCGAGACTGGTGTAGGCCCCGTCGTGGACGTTGAACTTCTGCAGCGTGTTCGGGGCGCCGCCGGTGTCGGTGCTGTCATCGAGAATGAACAGGTAGCCGTTCTGGGAGTTCCGCGCGCGGACCATCCACCCGGCCTGGTTGTGAAGGATCTTCGTCCGGAAGGTCGTCGTGTAGTCGCTCCAGGAGACTCCGCGGTTCAGGACCCCGGCACCGTCATTGATCTTGGAACCGCCCGCGTTCAAGGCGCCGTCCTGGACGGACCAGGACCCGGGAAGGGAGTTGGCCGGAACGAGATCGGTCTGCAAGGTGTAGGCACCGGCGTACCAGATCTTGTTCAGCTCGTCCGAACTCGACAGGAAGTGGCCCCCGTACCCGGCTGCCTGGGTGCGGTCGGCGATGTAGTTGATTCCGGCCTTGCTCAGCGTCAGGCGGCCCGGTGTGGAGAGCGTGATCTGCTGATACCGCTCGCCTCCCTGTGCGGAGCGGTTGGTGATCGTGCCCGGCCCGGAGACCTGGTAGGTGTCGGATCGAGAACCGTCGCCGTCGGCCCATGGCGGCGACCCGTCACCGGACGGGCTCATGTACGGCAGGCCCTCGCTGTACGCGGCCTTCAGGGTGGGGGACCCGGACTCGGCGGAGACGTTGAAGTAGGGCAGTCCGCCTACCTCTTGGGCATAGTCGAGAAGGATCGTCGGTGCTTCTCCGCCGGCGACGTAGGTCAGCGTCGCTCCGCCCGACCCGCCGCACAGAAGGTTCCGGGCGCCTTCGACGGCGCCCGACGTGCTGACCACGGAAACCGGGCACACATCGGAACGCTTCGGAGTCCGGACGTACTCCCGCCAGTCACTGGGGACCCGGGGTGCCTGGGAACGGGCCGCGTGCTCCGCGGAGACGAGAGCCGGCGTCGCGGCTGCGGCGGACGGTGCCATCGACTGGGCGAGCGCGGCGAGGATGAGGGCGAGGCCCAGCGAGATGACCGCGCCGGCCCGGCGGCGCCTGCGGGGTAGATGCCTTGTGCCGTAAATGATCATGCGTACTCCGAGGGTGCGGGTGCTGCCCTTGATGATCTGGACGCGACGATGCTCCGCCGAGGAAGGTGCAGGCCAGGGCGGGTGGATAGCGGCTCGAACTGTTTTGAAACGATTCAATTCGATACTGCAAGAGGCAAGCTATGCAGCTGCTGTGCTCACGTCAACCCATGGAGCGGGCGTCGTCGCGTCGAGCCGGCGGGCCGAGGAGGCCCTCGGGGCCGGTGGGCTCGCGTGTTCCCGCTCTCGTCACGGCTTGGCCGTGCCCGTGTCTTCCCGTGCCCGGTCCGTCGCGCGGTCCGCGGTGAGATAGGCGATGACCATGTCGCCGAGCATCGTTCGATAGCGCTCCCGCTGGTCGGGGGCGATCAGGTCGCGGCCGAACAGGGCGCCGAACGTATGGCGGTTGGAGAGCCGGAAGAAGCAGAAGGCGCTGATCATCGCGTGCAGGTCGACGGCGTCGACGTCGGCGGTGAACAGTCCCGACTTCCGGCCCGCGTCCAGGATCCGGCCGATCACGTCGAGCGCGGGCGAGCCGATGCTGCCCAACTCCTCGGAACTGACGATGTGTTCGGCCTCGTGGATGTTCTCGATGGTCACCAGACGGATGAATTCGGGGTGCGTCTCATGGTGGTCGAAGGTCAGCTCGGCGAGCCGGCGGATGGCCGCGACCGGGTCCAGATGCTCGACGTCCAGCTCCTGTTCGGCCTGCCGGATCACCGAGTAGGCGCGCTCCAGCACCGCCGTGAAGAGCTGCTCCTTGCCGCCGAAGTAGTAGTAGATCATCCGCTTCGTGGTGCTCGTGCGGGCGGCGATCTCGTCGACACGGGCGCCCGCGAAACCGGCGCGGGAGAATTCCTGGGTCGCCACGTCGAGAATCTCGGCCTTGGTGCGGGCGGCGTCACGGACACGCCCGCCTGGTCGTGCCGGTTCTTCGACGCTGGTCATCGGGTTCCTTCGGGCGAGACGATCGGTGTCCGCGATTCTAGGAGCAGGGTGCCCGAGGCGAGGTCGGGCGGCTTCGCCTGCCCTCGCCTTCTCCTCCCGCTCTTCCGTCCACCCGATCGCCCTTCGGCCCGCCGGCCTGCCTGCTCCTCTGCTTCAGCGCCTCTCCCGGTCCTCGGTCCCGTCCGGGCGGGGAGGTACCCCAGGCGGTCCGGAACTCCCCTACTGGACCGGTGACTTCGGGTGTGGCACCGCCGGAGAGCACGGCGCCACCGGAGCGGGCTCGCCCGTGACGCGGCCGACGCGCAACGGCTCTGCGGGCTCGCCATGGCGCGGTCGACGGCGAACGGGGCACGACGGTGGCGCGGCCGGCGCCGGACAGGGCCGTTCAGGTGTTCGCGGACGCGCCGGGACGGGCTCCCGGATCGACCCGTTCGGCCCACCGGGGAGGGTGGGCGAGCCGGAGACCCGGTGCGGCCGGGGCCCGGTCAGCCGCGGAGGGAGTCCTGCGGGTCGGACTCGTGCGGTGGCAGTTCGAGCGTGAGGCACGCCCCCCGCACGAGGGCCTGCTCGGTCCTGTCGAAGTCGCCGAGACTGCGTCCTGGCGGCCTGCTGGATACGGCCCCCTGGACGCGGCCCCCTGGAATTCGCCGGAACGCACGAGACCGCGGACCCGTACTCGACGTACGGTGCCCGCGGTCTCGGAGTGTCGGCGCCGCCGGGGAGAGCCCGGTCCGCCCGAGCGGGCGGACCGGGCTCTCCCCGGTTTCCGCGGTCCGGTGGAGCCGCGGAATCTAGTGGACCGTGACGGGAGTTCCCGGTTCGTTCCAGGTGGCGATCACCGGATCGCCGTGCTCGGTGGAGAGTCTGCTGACGGTCCCGGTCGAGAGCTGGAACAGCCGGCCCGACTCGGGCGGCAGCCCCAGCCGGCGGGCCGTGAGGACGCGCAGGAAGTGCGCGTGCGCCACCAGCACCACATCGCCGGGGTGGTTGCAGAGCGCCGCGTCCACCCGGGAGAGCACCCGGTCGGCGCGCACCCCCACCTCGTGGGGCGACTCGCCGGGGTGGCCGTCCGGGCCGGGCGGCACCCCGTCGTTCCACAGCACCCAGTCGGGCCGGGCCCGGTGGACGGCGATGGTGGTGATCCCCTCGTAGCCGCCGTAGTCCCACTCGTGCAGATCGGGATCGACCCGCGCGCCGGACAGACCCGCGAGCTCGGCTGTCCGTACCGCGCGGTCGAGGGGACTGGTGAGGACCTGGGCGAAGGAGTGCCCGGCGAAGAACGGCGCAAGGGACTTGGCCTGCTCCTCGCCGTGCCGGGTGAGCGGAAGATCGGTCCAGCTCGTGTGCTGTCCCGTCAGGGTCCACTCGGTCTCTCCGTGGCGGACCAGGATGAGATCGCCCATGGTCGGTCCTACTTCGCCGACTCGACGGCGTGGCCGCCGAACTGGTTGCGCAGCGCCGCGATCATCTTCATCTGCGGCGAGTCGTCCTGGCGGGACGCGAAGCGCGCGAAGAGGGAGGCCGTGATGGCGGGCAGCGGAACGGCGTTGTCGATGGCCGCCTCGACGGTCCAGCGGCCCTCGCCCGAGTCGTCCGCGTGGCCGCGCAACTTGTCCAGGTGCTCGTCGCCGTCCAGGGCGTTGACCGCGAGGTCGAGCAGCCAGGAGCGGATCACGGTGCCCTCCTGCCAGGAGCGGAACACCTCGCGCACATCGGTGACCGAGTCGACCTTCTCCAGGAGCTCCCAGCCCTCGGCGTAGGCCTGCATCATGGCGTACTCGATGCCGTTGTGGACCATCTTGGAGAAGTGGCCCGCGCCCACCTTGCCCGCGTGCACGAAGCCGAAGTCGCCCTCGGGCTTGAGCGCGTCGAAGACCGGCCGCACCTTCTCGATGTTCTCGGCGTCGCCGCCGACCATCAGCGCGTAGCCGTTCTCCAGGCCCCACACCCCGCCCGAGACACCGGCATCGACGAAGCCGATGCCCTTGGCCGCCAGCTCCTGGGCGTGCTTCTCGTCGTCCGTCCAGCGGGAGTTGCCGCCGTCCACGACCGTGTCGCCGGCCTCCAGCAGGTCACCGAGTTCGTCGATGACGGACTGGGTGGGGGCGCCGGCCGGCACCATCACCCAGACCACGCGCGGGCCTTCGAGCTTGCCCACGAGTTCGGTGAGGCTGTGCACGTCGGCGAGGTCCGGATTGCGGTCGTAGCCGATGACGGTGTGTCCCGCGCGGCGTATGCGCTCGCGCATGTTGCCACCCATCTTGCCGAGACCGATGAGTCCGAGCTGCATTGTCAGTTCACTTCTTTCGGAGGGAGCGGTAAGCGGCCACCAGGGCGGCCGTGGAGGGGTCGAGTCCGGGGACGTCGGCGCCCTCGGTGAGGGCGGGCTCGACGCGCTTGGCGAGCACCTTGCCGAGTTCGACGCCCCACTGGTCGAAGGAGTCGATGTTCCAGATCGCGCCCTGGACGAACACCTTGTGCTCGTAGAGGGCGATCAACTGGCCGAGGACCGAAGGCGTCAACTCCCGGGCCAGGATGGTGGTCGTGGGGTGGTTGCCCTCGAACGTCTTGTGCGGCACCAGTTCCTCGGGCACCCCCTCGGCCCGTACCTCGTCCGGGGTCTTGCCGAAGGCCAGCGCCTGCGTCTGCGCGAAGAAGTTCGCCATCAACAGGTCGTGCTGGGCGGCGAGTCCGTCGCTCAGTTCATCGACCGGGTTGACGAAGCCGATGAAGTCGGCGGGGATCAGCTTGGTGCCCTGGTGGATCAACTGGTAGTACGCGTGCTGGCCGTTGGTGCCGGGCGTGCCCCAGACCACCGGGCCGGTCTGCCACTCGACCGGGCGGCCCTCACGGTCCACGGACTTGCCGTTGGACTCCATGTCGAGCTGCTGGAGATAGGCCGTGAACTTCGACAGGTAGTGCGAGTACGGCAGCACGGCGTGCGACTGGGCATCGTGGAAGTTGCCGTACCAGACACCCAACAGACCCAGCAGCAAAGGCACGTTGGACTCGGCCGGGGCCGTGCGGAAGTGCTCGTCGACGAGGTGGAAGCCGTTGAGCATCTCACGGAAGCGCTCCGGGCCGATCGCGATCATCAGCGAGAGGCCGATCGCCGAGTCGTAGGAGTAGCGGCCGCCGACCCAGTCCCAGAACTCGAACATGTTGGCCGTGTCGATCCCGAAGTCGGCGACCTTCTCCGCGTTCGTCGACAGCGCCACGAAGTGCCGAGCCACCGCCTCCTGACCGGCCTTCAGCCCGGTCAGCAGCCAGTCCCGCGCGGAGGTCGCGTTGGTGATCGTCTCGATCGTGGTGAACGTCTTCGAGGCGATGACGAACAGCGTCTCCGCCGGGTCCAGGTCCCGCACCGCCTCGTGCAGGTCCGCGCCGTCCACGTTCGACACGAACCGCAGCGTGAGACCGCGGTCGGTGAACGGGCGCAGCACCTCGTACGCCATCGCCGGACCCAGGTCCGAGCCGCCGATACCGACGTTGACGACGTTCTTGATGCGCTTGCCGGTGTGACCGGTCCACTCGCCCGAACGCACCCGCTCGGCGAAACCCGCCATCCTGTCGAGGACCGCGTGCACGGCCGGCACCACGTTCTCCCCGTCGACCTCCACGACCGCGTCCCGCGGCGCCCGCAGCGCGGTGTGCAGCACCGCACGGTCCTCGGTCACGTTGATCTTCTCGCCCCGGAACATCGCGTCCCGCAGCCCGAACACGTCGGTGGCGGTGGCGAGTTCCTGGAGGAGGGCCAGCGTCTCGTCGGTGATGAGGTGCTTGGAGTAGTCGATCCGCAGGTCACCGACCTGTACGGCGTAACGCTCGGCGCGGGCGGGGTCGGCGGCGAACAGGTCACGCAGCCGTGGGTGGAGCAGCGCGGTCGCGCGGTGGTCCTCCAGGGCCACCCACTCGGGACGCCGGGTGGGCTTGGGGTAGTCAGACATGACGGGGGGTCTCCTTGGTGGCCTCGCCGCGCAGGGCGATGGCGTACATCTCGTCCGCGTCGAGGCGGCGCAGTTCCTCGGCGATCAGCTCGGAGGTGGAGCGCACCTTCAGCGCGAGGGTGCGGGAGGGCTGACCGGGCAGGGACAGGGTGGCCAGCGGGCCTTCCGGGCGGTCGATCACGATCTCGCCGTTCTCGGTGCCGAGCCGGACGGCGGTCACCACCGGGCCCGCCGTGACGACACGTTCGGCCTTGACCTGGAGGCGGGCCTCCAGCCAGCGGGCCAGCAGTTCGGCGCTCGGGTTCTGCGCCTCGCTCTCGACGGTCGCCGAGATCACCTTCGTGCGGGCCTGGTCGAGGGCCGCCGCCAGCATCGAACGCCAGGGCGTCAGCCGGGTCCACGCCAGGTCGGTGTCGCCCGGCGCGTACGAGGAGGCACGGGCGTCCAGCGCCTGGAGCGGGGTCTCGACCGCGTACATGTCGGTGATCCGGCGCTGCGCGAGGGCGCCCAGCGGGTCCTTGACCGGGATGTCGGGCGCGTCCACCGGCCACCAGACGACGACCGGGGCGTCCGGCAGCAGCAGCGGCAGGACCACCGAGTCGGCGTGGTCGGAGACATCGCCGTACGTCCGCAGGACGACCGTCTCGCCGGTGCCCGCGTCCGAACCCACACGCACCTCCGCGTCCAGACGGGAGTTGGTGCGGTCGCGCGGGGTGCGGGCCACGCGCCTGATGACCACCAGGGTGCGTGAGGGGTGCTCGCGGGAGGCCTCCTCGGCCGCCTTGATGGCGTCGTACGCGTTCTCCTCGTCGGTGACGATGACCATCGTCAGGACCATGCCCACGGCCGGGGTGCCGATGGCACGGCGCCCCCGTACGAGTGCCTTGTTGATCTTGCTTGCCGTGGTATCGGTCAGGTCGATCTTCATGGCCTGCGCCAGCTCCGTCCGTCTCGTGCGAGCATCTCGTCGGCTTCCTTCGGGCCCCAACCGCCCGACGGGTACTGCGCGGGCGTGCCGTGGGCATCCCAGTACCCCTCGATCGGGTCGAGGATCTTCCAGGACTCTTCCACCTCCTGGTGGCGGGGGAAGAGATTGGCGTCGCCGAGCAGGACATCCAGGATCAGCCGTTCGTACGCCTCCGGGCTGGACTCGGTGAACGACTCGCCGTACGCGAAGTCCATGGTGACGTCCCGGATCTCCATCGAGGTACCCGGCACCTTCGATCCGAAGCGCACCGTCATGCCCTCGTCGGGCTGGACGCGGATGACGATCGCGTTCGCGCCGAGTTCCTCCGTGGCGGTGGAGTCGAACGGGGAGTGCGGGGCACGCTGGAAGACCACCGCGATCTCCGTGACCCGTCGGCCGAGGCGCTTTCCGGTCCTGAGGTAGAACGGCACGCCCGCCCAACGCCTGTTGTCCACCTGGAGCTTGACGGCCGCGTAGGTGTCGGTCGTCGACCGGGGGTCGATGCCGTCCTCCTGCAGGTAGCCGCGCACCCTCTCGCCGCCCTGCCAGCTCGCCGCGTACTGGCCGCGCACGGTGTGCTCGCCCAGGTTCTCCGGCAGCTTCACGGCCTTGAGGACCTTGAGCTTCTCGGCGAGCAGGGACTCGGCGTCGAAGGCGGCCGGTTCCTCCATGGCGGTGAGCGCCATGAGCTGGAGGAGGTGGTTCTGGATCACGTCCCGGGCGGACCCGATGCCGTCGTAGTAGCCGGCCCGGCCGCCGATGCCGATGTCCTCGGCCATCGTGATCTGGACGTGGTCGACGTACGACCGGTTCCAGACGGGCTCGTACATCTGGTTGGCGAAGCGGAGCGCCAGGATGTTCTGGACGGTCTCCTTGCCGAGGTAGTGGTCGATACGGAACACCTGGTCCGGGTCGAACACGTCGTGCACGATGCGGTTCAGCTCGCGCGCGCTCGCCAGGTCGTGGCCGAACGGCTTCTCGATGACCGCGCGCCGCCAGGAACCCTCGGGAGCGTCGGCCAGTCCGTGCTTCTTGAGCTGCCGGACCACCTTCGGAAAGAACTTCGGCGGTACGGAGAGGTAGAAGGCGTAGTTGCCGCTGGTGCCCCGGGACGCGTCCAACTCATCGACAGCCGAACGCAGTTGCTTGAACGCGTCGTCGTCGTCGAAGTCTCCCGGGATGAACCGCATGCCCTCGGCGAGCGTCTGCCAGACCTCCTCGCGGAACTCGGTCCGCGCGTGCTCGCGCACCGAGTCGTGCACCACCTGCGCGAAGTCCTGGTCCTCCCACTCGCGACGGGCGAACCCGAGGAGCGAGAAGCCCGGCGGCAGCAGACCCCGGTTGGCGAGGTCGTACACGGCCGGCATCAGCTTCTTGCGGGACAGGTCGCCGGTGACACCGAAGATGACCAGACCGGAAGGCCCGGCGATCCGCGGGAGCCGGCGGTCGCGCGGGTCGCGCAGCGGGTTGTCCCAGTCGGCCACCGGGACACCGAGAGCCTCGGCGAGGGACTCGGGCGTCATGCCGTCCGGTTCCACGGCCGCGTCACCGGATCCCTGCGGCGTGGCGGCCGCGCCCTGCGGGGTGCCGTCGGAAAGCGCCTCACCCTTGGTCATGCCCCCTCAACTCCCTTGCCGCGCAGCGAGGTCGCCACCGCGTCGAGCAGATCCTCCCAGGCCGCCTCGAACTTCGAGACGGCCTCGTCCTCCAGTTGCCCGACGACCTCGTCGTAGGAGATCCCGAGCGCCTCGACCGCGGCCAGGTCGGCACGGGCCTCGGCGTAGCCTCCGGTCACCGCGTCGCCGTGGATGTCGCCGTGGTCGGCGGTGGCGTTCAGCGTCCCCTCGGGCATGGTGTTGACCGTGCCGGGCGCGACCAGTTCGTCGACGTACAGGGTGTCCTTGTACGCGGGGTCCTTGACGCCGGTGGAGGCCCACAGGGGGCGCTGCTTCTGCGCGCCGGAGGAGGCGAGGGCCGTCCAGCGGGCGCCGCCTTCCGCCGAGCCGTCGGCGGAGCCGAACACACCCTCGTACGCCTCGTAGGCGAGACGGGCGTTGGCGAGCGCCGCCCGGCCCTTGAGCGCGAGGGCCTCGTCCGTGCCTGCCTTCGCGAGCCGCTTGTCGATCTCGCTGTCGACCCGGGAGACGAAGAAGGAGGCGACGGAGTGGATGCCGGCGAGGTCGATGCCCGCGGCCTGCGCCTTCTCCAGGCCCGCGAGATAGGCGTCCATGACCTCGCGGTAGCGCTCCAGCGAGAAGATCAGCGTCACATTGACGCTGATCCCGAGGCCGATGACCTCGGTGATCGCGGGGAGGCCCGCCTTCGTCGCCGGGATCTTGATCATCACGTTCGGGCGGTCGACCAGCCAGGAGAGCTGCTTGGCCTCGGCGATCGTCGCGGCGGTGCGGTGGGCCAGTCGGGGGTCGACCTCGATGGAGACCCGGCCGTCACGGCCGCCGGTCGCCTCGAACACCGGGCGCAGGATGTCGGCCGCGGCCCGCACGTCGGCGGTCGTCATCATGCGGACGGCCTCGTCGACGGTCACTCCGCGCTCGGCGAGGTCGGCGAGCTGCCGCTCGTATCCCTCGCCGGAGCCGATGGCGGCCTGGAAGATGGACGGGTTGGTGGTCACGCCCACCACATGCCGCGTCGCGACGAGTTCGGCCAGGTTGCCGGACTCGATCCGCTTGCGGGAGAGGTCGTCGAGCCAGATGGAGACGCCTTCGTCGGAGAGGCGCTTCAGGGTTACCGCGGGCGCGGTTGCTTCGGTCACAGTGATCATCTTCCTTCGTGCGAACGGATCAACCGCGCAGGGCGGCAATGGATTCCCGCGCGGCGGCGGCGACGTTCTCGGCGGTGAAGCCGAACTCGGCGAAGAGCGTCCCGGCGTCGGCCGAGGCGCCGAAGTGCTCCAGCGAGACGATGCGTCCCGCGTCACCGACGTACCGGTACCAGGTCAGACCGATCCCGGCCTCGACCGCCACGCGGGCCTTCACGGACGGCGGAAGGACACTCGCCCGGTACTCCGGGGACTGCTCCTCGAACCACTCGACCGAAGGCATCGACACCACCCGGGTGCCCACCCCCTCGGCCTCCAGCAGCTCGCGCGCCGCGACGGCGAGCTGCACCTCGGAGCCGGTCGCGATCAGCAGGACGTCCGGGGTCCCGGTGGAGGAGTCCCGCAGGACGTAACCGCCGCGCGCGGCGTCGGGGTTGACGGGGTGGGTCGGCACGCCCTGACGGGTGAGCGCGAGACCGTGCGGGGCCGGGTTCGTGGCGTGCCGCTTGAGGATCTCGCCCCAGGCGATCGCGGTCTCGTTGGCGTCGGCCGGGCGGACGATGTTCAGGCCGGGGATGGCGCGCAGCGAGGCGAGGTGCTCGACGGGCTGGTGGGTCGGGCCGTCCTCGCCGAGGCCGATGGAGTCGTGCGTCCACACGTACGTCACCGGGAGCTGCATCAGCGCGGACAGGCGGACGGCGTTGCGCATGTAGTCGGAGAACACCAGGAAGGTGCCGCCGTAGATGCGGGTGTTGCCGTGCAGCGCGATGCCGTTCATCTCCGCGGCCATGGAGTGCTCGCGGATGCCGAAGTGGATCGTGCGGCCGTACGGGTCGGCCTCCGGCAGCGGGTTGCCCGCCGGGAGGAACGAGCTCGTCTTGTCGATGGTGGTGTTGTTCGAGCCGGCCAGGTCGGCCGAGCCGCCCCACAGCTCGGGCAGTACACCGCCGAGCGCCTGGAGGACCTTGCCGGAAGCGGCGCGGGTGGCGACGGACGTGCCCTCCTCGAACACCGGCAGCGCGGTCTCCCAGCCCTCGGGGAGCTGGCCCGCGACGATCCGGTCGAAGAGCTTCGCGTTCTCGGGCCGCTCGGTGCGCCAGACGCCGATCCGCTTGTCCCAGGCGGCGTGCGCCTCGGCGCCCCGGTCGAGTGCCTGACGGGCGTGTGCCAGCACCTCGGCGTCGACCTGGAAGGTCTGCTCCGGGTCGAAGCCCAGGATCCGCTTGGTGGCGGCGATCTCGTCGGCGCCGAGCGCCGAGCCGTGCGAGGCCTCGGTGTTCTTCGCGTTCGGGGCGGGCCAGGCGATGATTGTGCGCATCGCGATGATGGAGGGGCGCCCGGTCTCGGCCCGCGCCGCTTCGAGCGCCGCGTACAGGGCGTGCACGTCGATGTCGCCGTCGGCGGCGGGCTCGATCCGCTGCGTGTGCCAGCCGTACGACTCGTAGCGCCCCAGCACGTCCTCGGAGAAGGCCGTCGCCGTGTCGCCCTCGATGGAGATGTGGTTGTCGTCGTAGAGGAAGACGAGGTTGCCGAGCTTCTGGTGGCCGGCGAGCGAGGAGGCCTCCGCGGAGATGCCCTCCTCCAGGTCGCCGTCGGAGACGATCGCCCAGATGGTGTGGTCGAAGGGGGACTCGCCCTCGGGGGCCTCGGGGTCGAAGAGGCCGCGCTCGTAGCGGGCGGCCATCGCCATGCCCACCGCGTTGGCGGCACCCTGGCCGAGCGGACCGGTCGTCGTCTCCACCCCCGCGGTGTGCCCGTACTCGGGGTGGCCGGGCGTCTTGGACCCGTGGGTACGGAACGTCTTCAGATCGTCGAGGCCGAGTTCATAGCCTGACAGGAAGAGCTGGGTGTAGAGGGTCAGCGAGGTGTGGCCGGGGGAGAGGACGAAGCGGTCGCGGCCGGTCCACTCCGGGTCCGCCGGGTCGTGACGCATCACCTTCTGAAAGAGCGTGTACGCCGCCGGGGCCAGGCTCATCGCGGTGCCGGGGTGCCCGTTGCCGACCTTCTGCACGGCGTCGGCGGCCAGAATACGGGCGGTGTCGACGGCTCGGCGGTCGAGCTCGGTCCAGATGACACCGTCGGAGCTCTGCGTGCTCATCTTCAAGAAGTCCTCACGTGACGGGCGCTGACTAGGTCTTTGTGTTCAAACCTAAAAGTCAGACTTTTGCTGGGGAAGGTGCCCGTGTGTCAGCCTTCGGTGAAAGTGGGACACGCAGAGTCGTGGCGAGCCGACGCGAGAAGGACATGGCAGACAGAACCACCCAAGGCGGTACCGGGAGCGAAGGCGGCCAGGACGGGATCAGGACCTTCCCCTTCCCGGCCGATCTGAGCCTGTCCGGGGTAGGCATGCAGGTCGGCGCGATGGGGGCCGGGCGCACCTGGCACGCGGACGCCCCGCTGGAACGCGTGCACCGCATCGACTTCCACGTCGTGATGCTCTTCCACGAGGGCCCCGTCCGGCACATGATCGACTTCGCCGAGTACGAGGCCGGTGCGGGCGACCTCCTGTGGATCCGGCCCGGCCAGGTGCACCGCTTCTCCAGCACCGACCGCTACCGCGGCACCGTGCTGACCATGCAGCCCGGTTTCCTGCCCAGGGCCACCGTCGAGGCGACCGGGCTGTACCGCTACGACCTGCCCCCGCTGCTGCGCCCCGACGCCGGCCGGCTGGCCGCCCTGGAGCACTCGCTCACCCAGCTCGAACGCGAGTACGTCGACACGACCACGCTGCCGCTCAGCCTGCGCACCTCGGTGCTGCGGCACTCGCTCACCGCGTTCCTGCTCCGCCTCGCCCATCTCGCGGTGAGTTCCGCCGAGACGGCCCGCGACCACACGGACACCACCTTCACCCGCTTCCGGGACGCGGTCGAGAAGGACTTCGCCGTCAACCACAGCGTCAGCGCCTACGCCGACACCCTCGGATACTCGCGCCGCACCCTGGTCCGCGCGGTGCGCGCCGCCACCGGCGAGACGCCGAAGGGGTTCATCGACAAACGGGTCGTCCTGGAGGCCAAGCGGCTCCTCGCCCACACGGACATGCCGATCGGACGCATCGGGGCCGCCGTGGGCTTCCCGGACGCCGCCAACTTCTCGAAGTTCTTCCATCAGCACACGGGGGCGACCCCGGTGGTCTTCCGGGCCGAACTGCGCTGAGAGGGGCGGACCTCGTGGGTCCGCCCCTCTCAGCCGGCCCTGCGACCGGGGCTCACCGCCGCCCGGTGCCGGGCGGACGGGGTCCGGACCCTCAGTGTCCGAAGTCGAACCAGTTGACGTTCACGAAGTCCGCCGGCTGGCCGCTGGTGAACGTCAGATAGACGTCGTGGGTCCCGGTGACGGAGCTCATGTTCGCGGGCACGGTCCTCCAGGACTGCCAGCCACCGGTGTTGCCCAGCGCGAAGCTGGCGACCGGAGTGCTCGTACGGCTGTCGAGGCGCACCTCGACCAGGCCGCTGACCCCGCTCGCCGCACCGCTGGCGACCCGGCCGTAGAACTGGGTGGCCGCCGTGGAGCCGAAGTTGACGCCCTTGTAGAGCGCGTAGTCGCCGTTCGCGATCGTGCCGATGTCCTGGCCGCCACCGGTGTCCGTGGTGGTCTCGCCGACGACGCCCGACTGCCCGTCGTACGACTCCGCCTGGATGGAGCTGTAGGCGTCACGGTTGCCGGTGGGCGGCGGAGTGGTGCCACCTCCGCTGCCGGCGGACTGGAGCACCTGCACGTAGTCGACGACCAGCGGGTGTCCGGGGACCGTGCCGCTGTCCGGGCCGCCGCCGAAGGCGCCCGGGAAGCCGCCGCCCATGGCGACGTTCAGGATCATGAAGTAGCCGTGGTTGGTGGCGTTCGCCCAGGTGGTCGCGTCGACCTGGTTCGCCTTCACCGTGTGGAAGTTGACGCCGTCGAGGTAGAAGCGGATCTCCTCGGGGCTCGTCGACTTGTCCCACTCCATCGCGTAGGTGTGGAAACCGGCCTGACATGTCGTGCCGGTGCAGGGGGTGTTGTTGCCGATGCCGGTGGTCTCGTTGCACGGGCCGCCCGGGCTGGTGCCGCAGTGCATGGTGGCCCACTCGGTGTTGAGGCCCTGGACGTTCTCCATGATGTCCAGTTCGCCGACGCCCGGCCAGTTCTGGTAGTTGCCGCGGTAGGGCGCGCCGAGCGCCCAGAACGCGGGCCAGTAGCCCTTGGCGGCGTCGCCGGTCACGTTCGGCATCTGCAGTCGCGACTCGATGCGCAGCTTGCCCCCGGCGGGCGGCTGGAAGTCGGTGCGCGTGGTCTCGATGCGGCCCGAGGTCCAGTTGCCCGAGGCGTCACGGCGCGGGGTGATCAGCAGGTTGCCGCTGCCGTCCAGGGCGACGTTGTTGGTGCTGGAGGTCATCGTCTCGACCTCGCCGGTACCGAAGTTGGCGGGCCCGCCGGGGTAGCTGGTGCCCGTCGTGTACTGCCAGTTGGCGGTGTTCACGCCGGTTCCGGCGGCCCCGTTGAAGTCGTCGAGGAAGACCTGGGACCAGCCGCTGGGGGGCGTGGGGGCGGACGCGTTCGCGGGGAGGGTGGCCGCGGTGGCGGCGGCCGCCGCCAGGCTCAGCGTGCTGAACACGGCGATGAGCACGCGCCGGACGGAGCCGCGTCTGGGTGTGCCGGGAGTTTCACTCATGGGTGCCTCTTCGCGTACGGAGTGTGGGGTGCGCGGGTGGGGGTGTGAGAGCGCTCCCATGGCCATTTGAGAGCGCTCTCACAGCAGCTGCGCGGCCAATGTGCTCTCTGCCACTCCGGTCGTCAAGAGGTGAAGCCGAGAAAGTCCTTTCCCCGCAAGGGAGTTCACGCCGTGAAAGAAGCCACCTCGGCGAAGAGGCTTGCTGGCGAGGCCAGTTGTAGCCCATCCGCCGGGCGTGATGGTCAAATGACGCTGCCCGCCTTCCAGTCGGCCCACGACAGGTTCCAGCCGTTGAGGCCGTTCGACGCTTCGACGGTCCGCTCGCCCGAGTTCTCGACGATCACCACGTCGCCGAGCATCGAACTCTCGTAGAACCGGTAGCCCGGCACGGAGCTGTCGTTCGCGCCCTTCGTGTCGTGCAGGCCGACGCAGCCGTGGCTGGTGTTGCCGCTGCCGAAGACCGCGGCCGAGGCCCAGTAGTTGCCGTGGATGAAGGTGCCCGAGGTGGTCAGGCGCTGGGCGTGCGGCACGTCCGCGATGTCGTACTCGTCGCCGAGCCCGACCGTCGAGGACTCCATCCGGGTCTCCTCGAACCGCTCGCTGATCACCATGATCCCGGACCAGGTGGTGTGGTCCGGAGCGCCGCCGCTGACCGGGTAGGTGGCGAGGGCCGCTCCGTCCCGCTCCACCGTCATGGTCTTCTTCGCGAGGTCGACGGTGCTCACCTGGCGGCGGCCGATGTGGAAGGTGACGTCCTTCGACTGGACGCCGTAGACACCGTCCGCGCCCTCGACGTCCTTGAGGCGCAGGCTCAGCGTGATCTTCGTGCCCGGTTCCCAGTACCGCGCCGGACGGAAGTCGAGCCGGGTGTTCCCGAACCAGTGGCCGACCACCTCGACCGCGGGTTCCGCCGTCACCGTGATGGCCTTTTCGACGGCCGCCCGGTCCGTCACGGCCTTCGTGAAGTTGACCGACACGGGCATGCCGACGCCGGACGTCGAATTCGCCTCGGGCGTGAAATAGCCGACGAAGGTCTCGCCGGGGGACTTCGTGACGAAGGTCGCGATGTGCTCCTGAGCACCCTTCGCTTTCGCCGTGACCGTGTATTTGGTGCCCGAGTACGGATTCCCGGAGGAGGTCCACCGCGTACGGCCGGCGTTGAAGGATCCGGCCAGAGTGGAGCCGTCGTTGCCGGAGACCACGACCGCCGAGAGCGTCCCGTCCGCCACGGAGACCTCGACCGGGGCGGTGAAGTCCGCCTTCTTCGTGCCGTCGGCGGGGGAGACGGTCACGGTCGGCGTCCTCACCTGGGCCTTCTCCTTGCCCGCGGCCCCGGCGCCGCCGGTCGCCGTGGCGCCCTTCCCCTCGGCGGCGTCCGCCGAGTCACCGCATCCGGTCAGCGCGAGAGCCGGTACGGCGGCGCCGAAGGCCGCCAGAACGCCGCGCCGTGACCAGGCCGGACGCCCCGGCCGAGGCCGTGTCCGCCTCGGGCGCTCCGCTGCGGACTCGGGCCGGTTCGATATCTCAGGGACGCCCACGGAACGCCTTTCCTCGGTTCTTCGCTCACCACCACTGCGGGTGCATCCTGCGCGACTTCCATGGGTTGATTCTTTGAATCCAGCTGCTTCGACCTGAGATTCCTGTGAGACGTTCCGAGATACGGCCTGATTCCACGGTTGCCGGGCCGCCTTGGATTGTGAACAGAGTATGAAGCGTTGAGCGGATCCCTGAGATTTCCGTGAGACCGCCCCTTCCGGGAGGCCGGCTTTCTTTGGGCCCTCCGGTCGCGGCAGTGAAGGAGACGTTCCGCTCGCCGGTTCCGCGACAGACCCACGCCGGAGGTATCCGTGAATCCAGTCCGTGAGCGGCACACCGTGGCCATCGTCGGAGCGGGAGCGGCCGGCACCCTCACCGCCGTGCAACTGTGCGAGACGGCGGCCCGCCGCCGGGTGCCCCTCGACCTCGTCCTGGTCGACCCGGCCCCCGAGGCCGGACGCGGCACCGCGTACGCCACCACCGATCCCCGGCACCGCCTGAACGTGCCCGCCGGCGGCATGAGTTGCTACCCCGACGACCCGGGCCACTTCACCCGCTGGCTCTGCCTGCACGGCGAACCGACCGTCAGGGGAACCGACTTCGCCACCCGCTACCGCTACGGCGCCTACCTCGCCGACACCCTGGCCCAAGCGATCGTCCACGCCCACGGAACCGTCACCGCGCACCGGCTGCGGACCAGGGCGGTGTCCTGCGCCGGAACCCCGGAGGGCGGGCTGGAACTGCGACTCGCCGACGGGAAGGTCCTTCTGGCCGACACCGCGGTCCTCGCCACCGGACCGGCGGCCACGACCGGCGACTGGGCCCCGCCCGGACTCCGTACCTCGGAACGGTTCATCGCGTCGCCCTGGGCGCCGGGCGCCCTCGACGGACCGCTCGCCGAACCGGCGGCACGCGAAGAGCGCGACCCGGGGGACGGCCCGGACGGCGATCCGGGGGACGGGGCCGAGGACGGCGCGCCGAAGCGCGCGGGGGACGGCGCGAGCGCGGACGTCCTGCTGGTGGGCAGCGGGCTCACCGCGGTCGACCTGGCCCTCAGCCTCGACCGTCCCGGACGCACCGTGCACGCCCTCTCCCGCACCGGCCTGCTGCCGCAGCCGCACGCGCTGAGCCCCGCCCCGGCGATGGCCGCGCCCGAAGGACTCGAAGCGCCGACCCTGGCCGCACTGCGCCGGACCGTCTACCGCCACATCGGCCGCGCCGTACGCGCCCACGGCGACTGGCGTCCCGCGCTCGACAGCCTGCGCCCGCACACCGCCCACCTGTGGCGCAGCCTCACGCCCGAGGAACGCGCCACCTTCCTGCGGAGCGAGGGCGCGCTCTGGAACACCCACCGCCACCGGATGGCACCGACCACGGCCGAGTCGGTGGCCCGCGCCCGTACGGCCCGGCGGCTGCGCGTGCACACCGGCAGGATCACGGACGCCGTCGTGCGGCCCGACGGCTCCCTCGTGGTCACCCTCTCCGACGGCCGGCACATCACGGCCGGTTGGGTGATCGACTGCACCGGACCGGGTCCGCGCCCCGAAGACCCCCTGTGGCGCTCGCTGTTCGCCGCGGGCGCCGCCGTGGCCGGCCCGCTCGGCATGGGTGTCGCCACCCGCGAGGGCCGGCTCCTCGACGTCCGGGGCCGGACCGGGCTACCGGTGTTCACCCTCGGGGCCCCGCGCCGCGGCGAGCTCTGGGAGACGACGGCCGTCCCCGAGATCCGGGTCCAGGCGGCGGAACTGGCAGGGGAGTTGATCGCGCCGCTGACGCCGTTCCGGCGCCCCGCTCGCCGCCGGCCCCTCGACGCGCACGGGCTCCCGCTGTCCACCCACGCCGAGGCGGCCGCCGCCCACCGCACCGGCCTCGAACGGGTCCTCAAGGTCAGAGCCGGTGCCGAGGACGCCTTCGCGCGCGCCGTCGCCCTCGACCCCGGCTTCGCGCTCGGGCACGCGGCCCTCGCCCTGCTCGGCCATGAATGCGGAGCCGAGGTCGACGTCCCGAGGGCACTGGCCGACGCGCAGCGCTGCGCGCGGGAACGGGCCGACGAGCGCGAGCGTTCCTTCGTCGACGTGGTGACCCGCCGCGTGCGCGGCGACTCCCCGGACGGCGGCGCCGGCGCCCTGCTCGGGCACCTCGCCGCGCACCCCGCCGACGCGCTGGCACTGGCGGCCGCCGTCCCCACCATCGCCTTCTCCGGCATCAACGACCTCGATACGACCTATGCGTTGAGCCTGGTCGAACGCGCCTCGCCCGCCTACGACGGGCACTGGTTCCCGGCCTCGCTCCTCGCCTTCCTGCGGCAGGAGCGGGGCCGCTACGACGAGGCCGCCGAGCTGGCCGGACGCGCGCTCGCCGCCGAACCCGCCTCCGGACACGCCGTGCACGCACTCGCCCATGTCCACTACGAGTCCGGGACCCACGAGTCGGGCCGCGACTGGCTGGACGCCTGGCTGTCGGGGCACGGACGGGGCGCCGTGCACCGGGCCCACTTCTCCTGGCACATCGCCCTGCACGAACTGGCCCTGGACGATCCCGCCGCCGTCCGCCGACGCTGGTTCGCCCAGCTCGCGCCGGGGCGGGTCACCGGCGTGCGCGCCCTGGTCGACTCGGGGTCGCTGCTCTGGCGGGCCCGGCTCAGCGACAGCTGGCAGGGGCGGGTGCCGGCGTCGGACGTCCTCGACAGCGTCGCCCGCGAGATCGTGGAACGGCCCGCGACCGCCTTCACCGCGCTGCACGCGGCGGTCGCCCTCACCGCCGCCGGAGATCTCGCGGGGCTGCGCCGCCTGCGCGACCACGCGGCCGGTGCCGACCCCGTGCAGCGCGAGGTCGTCGTCCCCCTCTGCGAGGCCCTCGCCGCCCTGATCGAGGAACGCTTCCACGAGGCCGCCCGCGGCCTGGACGCGCTTCTGCCGGTGCTCGGCAGGGTGGGCGGCAGCGCGGCCCAGCGCGAGGTCGTCGAGGAGACCCTGCTGTACGCCCTGGTCGCGGCGGGCCGCTGCGAGGCGGCCCGCCGCCTCCTGGACACCCGGCTCGACCGCGGCCACGCACCACGCGACCGCCGCCTGCTGGCCGCACTACCCGACCGAAGGGGGTAAAGCCCGTGCCGTGCCCGTGCCGTCCCCGTGCCGTGCCCCTGCCGTGCCCGTGCCCGGTGTTCATGCCCGGGCCTCGGGCCTCGGCCTCGGTCTCGGGCCCCTGGCCTCGGCTCCGGCCTCGGTCTCGGGCCCCGGGCCTCGGCTCCGTTCTCGGCCTCCGGCCTCGGCCCCGGTCTCGGGCTTCGGCCTCGGGCTTCGGTCTCGGTCTCGGGCCTCGGCCCCGGTCTCGGGCTTCGGTCTCGGGCCTCGGTCTCGGTCTCGGGCCTCGGCCCCGGTCTCGGCCTCAGCCCCGGCCCCGGGTCCAGGACTGCGCCCGGGTCAGGCGTGTGGTTCCGGTCGGGGCGTCGGGTGCCAGCCGAGGGCCCGTGAGATTCCGCGGGCCGCCAGCCGCACCGCCGGGATCAACGCCGGTACCTGCGCGTCCGCCTGGGGTACGACGAGGGACACGGCCGCGACGACCGATCCGTCCGTGCCGCGCACCGGAGCGGCCACCGACAGGGCGTCGTCCGTAACCTGACGGTTGCTCACCGCCACGCCCGTACGCCGGACTTCGGCCAGGGTGCGGCGCAGCCGGACCGGATCGGTGATGGTGTACGGCGTGTAGGAGACCAACGGCCCCGCGCAGTAGGTCTCCTGGAACGCGGGCTGCGTGTGCGCGAGCAGCGCGAGCCCGACACCGGTCGCGTGCAGCGGCCAGTGGGCGCCCACCTGAATGCGTACGCCGACCGACGACCGCCCGGCGATCCACTCGGTGTAGACGACCTCGGAACCGTCGCGGACCGCCAACTGGACGTTCTCGTGAGTCGCTTCGTACAGGTCCTCCAGATACGGCAGGGCGGTCTGCCGCAGCGCGAGGCCCCGCGGCGCGAGTGCCGCGATCTCCCACAGGCGCAGGCCCACGTGGTACACGCCGTCCGCGTCCCGCTCCAGCGCGCCCCACTCGGCGAGCGCGGCCACCAGCCGGTGGGTGGTGGTGAGGCTGAGCCCGGCCCGGCGGCTGATGTCCGTCAGGGACAGCGCCGGGTGCCCGTGGTCGAAGGCGGCGAGCACGGCGAGGAGGCGGCCGGGAGCGGACAGGGCGGTCATGGGTTCAGTTCGGTGTCCGTGATCCGTCGCAGCAGCGTGTGCAGAGTCTCCCGCTCGGCCGGGTCCAGGGGCTGGAGCAGGTCGTTCGTCACACGCAGGCCGGCCTCGTCCGTGTCGCGCAGGAAGGAGCGGCCGTCCGCGGTGAGAACGACGATCCGGCTGCGGCGGTCGTCCGGAGCGGGCCGGCGCTCCGCGAAGCCGAGCTTCTCCAGGTCGTCGACGAGCCCGACGATCGCGCTCGGGTCGTAGCCGAGCCGCGTGCTCAGCTCCCGCTGCAACGCGCCCCTGGAGGTGGCGAGGAACCGCAGCAGCGCGTAGTGACGCAGCCGCAGCCCGGACTCCTGGAGGAACGCGTTGAACAACTGCCCGGAGCGCAGGCCCAGCCGGTAGAGCAGATAACCGGTGTCGGCGTGCAGACCGCGCATCCACGGCTCCTCGGCGTCGATGCGGACGGGGCTCGGCGGATGTTCTGCGGCGCGCTGCTGACCTGCGATGACGGGCTCCCTGGGGCCTGGCCCCGGGCGGGGCGGTTCGGGCGTACGAACCCAGCATGCCGTACGGACCGGATGGCAACAACTATTGACGTTGACAATTATTGCTCTTAGCTTCGATCTCGACGCCACCCTCCTGCGGGCAGCCGCGCTCCTGGCGAGCGCCCGCACCACGTGAAGGGACTCTCTCCAGTGCCCAGCATCGATATCGGCGGCAAGGCCGCCGTCGTCACCGGCGGCGGCCGTGGCCTCGGCCTGGCCTACGCCCGCGCCCTCGCGTCCGCCGGGGCCCACGTCGTCGTCAACGACGTCGACGAGGACGCGGCCGGGCAGGCCGTGAAGTCCATCACCGAGGCCGGCGGCCAGGCCGTCGCGGAGGTGGTCGCGGTCGGTACCGCGGAGGCCGCCGACCGGCTCGTCGCCCGTGCCGTGCGGGAGTTCGGCCGGCTCGACATCCTCGTCACCAACGCGGGAATCCTGCGCGACAGGGTCCTGTGGAAGATGACCGACGACGACTTCGACGCGGTGATCACCACCCATCTGAGGGGCACCTTCACCTGCGCCCGTGCCGCCGCCGTGCGGATGCGCGAGCAGGGCGAGGGCGGCACCCTGATCCTGGTCGGCTCGCCCGCGGGGCAGCGCGGCAACTTCGGGCAGACGAACTACGCCGCCGCGAAGGCGGGCATCGCCGCGATGGCCCGCACCTGGTCGATGGAACTGGGCCGCGCGGGCATCACCGTCAACGCGATCGTGCCCGTCGCGGCCACCGCGATGACCGAGACGATCCCGGCGTTCGCCCCGTACGTCGAGGCCCTGCGCGAGGGCACGCCGTTCCCGGACTTCCTGCGCAAGGGCGAGGGCTTCGGCACTCCCGAGGACTGCGCGCCGCTGGTCCCCTTCCTCGCCTCCGAGGCCGCACGCGGGATCACCGGCCAGGCCATCGGCATCGGCGGCGACAAGGTGGCCCTGTGGTCGCATCCGCAGGAGATCAGGACCGCCTACGCGGACGGCGGCTGGACCCCGGGGACGCTCGCGGACGTCTGGGCGGACTCCCTCGGCGCCGAACCGCAGACCGTCGGGATCCCCGCCCCGCGCATACCCGCGCCGAAGACGGCGGAGGCGTGATGACTCCTCCCCTGAACCCGGACGACCTCGTCGCGATCGACGTCCACACCCACGCCGAGGTGTCCTCCAAGGGCCGTTCCTCGCTCGACGACGGTCTGCACGACGCCTCCAGCGCCTACTTCAAGGTCGAGGGCAAGCGGAAGCCGACCCTGGAGGAGACCGCGGCCTACTACCGCGAGCGGCGGATGGCCGCGGTGATCTTCACGGTGGACGCCGAGTCCGCCACCGGCACCGAGCCCGTCCCGAACGAGGAGGTCGCGGAAGCCGCCGCCGCCAACCCGGACGTGCTGATCCCGTTCGCCTCCATCGACCCCTTCCGCGGGAAGGCCGGGGTGCGGCAGGCACGGCGGCTGGTCGAGGAGTACGGGGTGAAGGGCTTCAAGTTCCACCCGAGCATCCAGGGCTTCTTCCCGGACGACCGCTCGGTGGCGTACGGCCTCTACGAGGTCATCGAGGAGACCGGCACGATCGCGCTCTTCCACACCGGGCAGACCGGCATCGGCGCCGGGGTGCCGGGCGGCGGCGGGATCCGGCTCAAGTACTCGAATCCGCTCCATGTGGACGACGTGGCCGCCGACTTCCCGCATCTGAAGATCATCCTGGCGCACCCGTCCTTCCCCTGGCAGGACGAGGCACTCGCCGTGGCCACCCACAAACCGGGCGTGCACATCGACCTGTCGGGCTGGTCCCCGAAGTACTTCCCGCCCCAACTGGTGCAGTACGCCAACACCTTGCTCAAGGACAAGGTCCTCTTCGGCTCCGACTACCCCCTCCTCACCCCGGACCGCTGGCTCGCCGACTTCGAGAAGCTCCCGATCAAGGACGAGGTCAGGCCGAAGATCCTCAAGGAGAACGCCGCCCGGCTGCTCGGGCTGACACCGTAAGGGACCCACGATGCGCAACGAGGGACTGGGGTCGTGGCCCGCACGCCGGGCCCGCAAGACCCCGCACCGCACCGCCCTGATCCACGGCGACCACGCCGTCGACTACGCAGGACTGCACACCCGCACCACCCGGCTCGCACACGCCCTGCGGACCCGGGGCATCCGACGCGGGGACCGGATCGCCTATCTCGGCCCCAACCACCCTTCGTACCTGGAGACGTTGTTCGCCGCCGGCCTGCTCGGCGCCGTCTTCGTGCCGCTGAACCCTCGCCTCGCCGGCCCCGAACTCGCCTACCAGCTCGCCGATTCGGGCGCCAGGGCCCTGGTCCACGCGCCGGCCCCGAACGGGCTCGCCGGGGTCCCGCCGGACGGCACCGACGTCCGTACGCACATCGAAGTGGGCGGAGCCTACGAGGAGTTGATCGCCGCCGCGTCCGACGAGCCGATCGACCAGCCGGTGGGCCCCGACGATCTGTGCATCATCATGTACACCTCGGGCACCACGGGCCGCCCCAAGGGCGCGATGCTCACCCACGGCAACCTCGTCTGGAACGCCGTGAACGTCCTCGTCGACCACGACCTGACCACCGACGAACGTGCCCTGGTCTGCGCTCCGTTGTTCCACACGGCGGGCCTGAACATGCTCACCCTGCCGGTGCTCCTCAAGGGCGGAACCTGCGTGCTGACCGGGTCCTTCGACCCCGCGGCCACCCTCGACCTGATCGAACGGCACGGGATCACCTTCCTGTTCGGCGTGCCCACCATGTTCGACCGGATGGCACGGCACCCCCGCTGGGCCGGCGCCGACCTGTCCTCCCTGCGCATCGTCACCTGCGGCGGCTCGCCCGTGCCGACCCCGCTGATCGCCGCCTACCAGGAACGCGGACTCACCTTCCTCCAGGGGTACGGGATGACCGAGGCCGCGCCCGGCACCCTCTTCCTGGACGCGGAACACGCGGTCGCCAAGGCCGGTTCGGCGGGCGTGCCGCACTTCTTCAGCGACGTCCGGGTGGTCCGGCCCGACTTCACCCCGGTCGAGGCGGGAGAGGCGGGCGAGGTCGTCGTCCGGGGGCCGCACGTCATGCCCGGCTACTGGGGGCTGCCCGAGGAGACGGCCGCGGTCTTCACCGACGGCTGGTTCCGCAGCGGGGACGCGGCCCGGGTCGACGACGACGGCTATGTCTTCATCGTGGACCGCATCAAGGACATGATCATCTCGGGTGGCGAGAACATCTATCCCGCCGAGATCGAGGACCTCCTCCTCGCCCACCCCGGCATCGTCGAGTGCGCCGTGATCGGAGTCGCCGACGACACCTGGGGCGAGGTCCCCCGCGCGGTCGTGGTCGCCCGCGAAGGCGTCGAACTCGACCCCGACGAGGTCCTCGCCTCACTCTCCGGCCGCCTCGCCAAATACAAGATCCCCAAGTCGGTGGTCGTCACGGACGAACTGCCGCGCACCGCCTCCGGAAAGCTCCTGAAATCCCGTGTCCGTAAGCGCTACGGCACCGGCTACCGCACCAGCGAAGGAACCGCATGACCATCACCGTGAACGGCCTCGACGAGCTCAGGAAGCTCGCGGGCGGCGACCTCGGCACCAGTGAGTGGACCGAGGTCACCCAGCAGCGGATCGACACCTTCGCCGACGCCACGGGCGACCACCAGTGGATCCACACCGACCCGGCGCGCGCGGCGGAGGGCCCGTTCGGCGCGCCCATCGCGCACGGCTATCTGACCCTGTCCCTCTTCATCCCGCTCTTCACCGAGCTCCTTGAGGTGGAGGGCGTGACCACGAAGGTCAACTACGGCCTGGACAAGGTGCGGTTCCCCGCCCCCGTGAAGGCCGGCTCGCGCATCCGGCTGGTCGCGCGGCTCGCCTCGGTCGACGACGTGCCGGGCGGAGTGCAGATCGCCGTCGACGGCACGGTGGAGATCGAAGGCGGCGGGAAGCCCGCCGCCGTCCTGCGGAGCCTGTCGCGGTTCTACGTCTGAGCGGTGCCGAGCCGTGAAAGCGGTGACGGGGGAGGCGACGAGGGCGAAGGGCCGCGGGTTCGGGGGACTCGACGCGGTGGTGGCGGACCGTCCGGGGAGACGATGGCAGGCTGCCTCCTGGAAGACGTGGGCGGAACAGCCGGCCGTGGCGTGCCCACTCGCCGCCCGGCCCGTGTCCCCGGACGAACTGCGAAGGTGGTACTTGCGTGAGACTGACCATTCTGGGCGGTGGCGGTTTCCGCGTCCCGCTCGTGTACGGGGCGCTCCTCGGGGACCGCGCCGAGGGCCGCGTCACCCGGGTCGTGCTGCACGACCTGGACGTGGAACGGCTCTCGGCGGTCGCCCGTGTCCTCGCCGAGCAGGCGGCGGGAGACCCGGCCGCCCCGGAGGTGACCGTCACCACCGACCTGGACGAGGCCCTGCGCGGCGCCGACTTCGTCTTCTCCGCGATCCGTGTCGGCGGCCTGGAGGGGCGCGCGGCGGACGAGCGCGTCGCCCTCGGCCAGGACGTCCTCGGCCAGGAGACGGTCGGCGCCGGCGGCATCGCGTACGGCCTGCGCACGGTGCCCGTCGCCGTCGACATCGCGCGCCGGGTGGCCCGGCTCGCCCCCGACGCCTGGGTCATCAACTTCACCAACCCGGCGGGACTGGTCACCGAAGCCATGTCCCGCCACCTCGGCGACCGGGTGATCGGCATCTGCGACTCGCCGGTCGGCCTCGGCCGCCGCATCGCCAGGGTCCTCGGCGCGAACCCGCGCGAGGCGTGGATCGACTACGTCGGGCTCAACCACCTCGGCTGGGTACGGGGCCTGCGGATCGCGGGCCGCGACGAACTCCCGCGACTGCTCGCCGACCCCGCCCTGCTCGGCTCCTTCGAGGAGGGCCGGCTCTTCGGCCCCGAGTGGCTCCAGTCCCTCGGCGCCGTGCCCAACGAGTACCTGCACTACTACTACTTCAACCGCGAGACCGTACGCGCCTACCAGCGGGCCGAGAAGACGCGCGGCGCGTTCCTGCGCGACCAACAGGCCGGTTTCTACGACGAGATGAAGCGACCGGACGCCGCAGCCCTTTCCGCCTGGGACCGCACCCGCGCCGAGCGGGAGGCCACGTACATGGCGGAGAACCGCGACGCCGCCGGTGCCGGCGAACGCGAGGAGGACGACCTCGCGGGCGGCTACGAGAAGGTGGCGCTCGCCCTGATGCGGGCCATCGCCCGCGACGAACGGACCACCCTGATCCTCAACGTCCGCAACCGCGGCACGCTCGGCGCCCTGGACGCCGAGGCCGTCATCGAGGTGCCCTGCCTGGTGGACGCCAACGGCGCGCACCCGGTCGCCGTCGACCCGCTGCCCGGCCACGCCACCGGACTGGTCTGCTCGGTCAAGGCGGTCGAGCGGGAGGTGCTCCTGGCCGCCGAGTCCGGGTCCCGCACGACCGCGGTGAAGGCCTTCGCCCTGCATCCGCTCGTCGACTCCGTGAACGTGGCACGCGCGCTGGTCGACGGCTACACGGCCGAACACCCCGGTCTGGCCTACCTGAGATAGCGGCCGATCGGGAAGGAAGGGTATCGCGCCTCCGTCCGGCCGGCGCCCGGATTCGGCGCCGGCGGAGGCTGCCCGGGTCCGTGTCGATGACGACCGCTTTGCGCGACGGACTTGCCGACGCCTTGACGATCCGTTCCCTGGGTGTTCAACCGTCCGTCCGTGCCCGTGTCGTGCAGCGGCCCTATGGTCCCTGAGTGCGTCGTGTGCGTCGTGTGCGTCGAGTGCTTCGGAGGAAGGGACTCATAGGGGCTCATGGACAGACTCCTCGCGGTCCGGGCTCGTGGGATCACCAAGTGCTTCGGTGACGTCGTCGCGCTGGACGGCGTCGATCTGGATGTGACGCGGGGTCGGATCCACGGCCTGGTGGGGCCGAACGGCGCCGGGAAGACGACCCTGCTCGGTCTCCTGCTCAGCCTGGCCGTCGCCGACGAGGGCCGGTTGGAGATCCTGGGCGCCCCGGTGAGCCGGGCGCTCGCCGCACCCGACGGCGTCGCCGGATTCGTGGACGGGCCCGGCCTGTACCCCTCGCTCACCGCCCGGCAGAACCTCGCCGCCCTGGCCGCACTCCGCGGCCGGAGCGCGCGGGAGGCCGGCGTCGACGAGGTGCTCCACCGGGTCGGTCTCACCGATGTCGCCGACGACCAGGCCCGCGGCTACTCCCTCGGCATGCGTCAGCGGCTCGGCCTCGCCGCCGCCCTGCTCACCGAGCCCCGGCTGCTCGTGCTCGACGAACCGTCCAACGGCCTCGACCCGGCCGGAAAACAGCATGTGCACGGTGTCCTCACCCGGCTCGCGGAGAACGGAACCGCGGTCGTCCTCTCCAGCCACCGCATGGACGATCTCCAGGTCCTGTGCTCCGAGGTCACCGTCCTCGCCACCGGACGGGTCGTCTTCTCCGGCCCGTTGAGCAAGCTCGCCGCCGAGAACGGCGCACTCGACTACCGGGTGCTCACCTCCGATCCGTCGGCGGCCCGGCTGCTGGCCCTCGGCACGGCCGGGATCAGGGTCGTCGACGACGCCGCGCCGCGCCACGACGCCGACGCCCTCGTCGTGCGCGCGCTGGTACCCGCCGTCGACGAACTGGTGGTGCGGCTCGTCCGGGCGGGCATCGCCCTGCGTGGACTCGCCCCCGTGGTGTCGCCGCTCGAAGCCGCGTTCCTCGCCCTCACCGAGCAGAAGGAGACCGGCGGATGACAGCGACCGTCACCGAGGACGGCGAACTCGCGGCGGAGGCACCGCAGGAGGCCGTCGCCGGCGCACCCCGTGTCCCGGTCGCCCGCGTCTACCGCTTCGAACTGGTCAAACTCGTCTCGCAGTGGCGGATCCGCCTGCTGGTCCTGGCCTGCTGGATCGCGCCGGCGCTCTTCGTCGCCGTGGTCGGCGGACAGGGCACGCTCCCCGTCGACACCCTCTTCGGCCGCTGGATGCACGCCACGGGGTGGGCCGGAGCACTGGTGACGCTCGGCTTCGCGGGCACCTGGGCGCTCCCGCTGCTGACCTCGGTCGTCGCCGGTGACGTCTTCGCCTCGGAGGACCGGCTCGGCACCTGGCGCCATCTGCTCGTCGCGGTCCGCTCACCGAGCCGGATCTTCGCGGCGAAGGCGCTGGCCGGTCTCACCGTCGTCCTGCTGCTCGTCGCGGGACTGGTCGCCTCCAGTGTGCTCGGCGGGGTGGTGGCGGTCGGCGACCAGCCGCTGGTCGGGCTCGACGGCCACCTCCTCACGGCGGCGGACGCCGCCGGCAGGGTCCTGCTCGCCTGGGCCTGCGTCCTCGCCCCGACCCTGGCGCTCGCCGCCATCGGGCTGCTCGGGTCCGTCACTCTGGGACGGTCCCCGACGGGACTTCTGCTGCCGGCACTCGTCGCGCTCGCGATGCAGCTCGTCCAGATGCTGCCGCTCCCCGTGGCCGTCCGCCTCGCGCTGCCCGGCTACGCCTTCATCTCCTGGAACGGTCTGTTCACCAGCCCCGAACAGCTCGGCCCGCTGCTGATCGGCGTCGCGGTCAGCCTGCTGTGGGCCGTGACCGCGACCGTGTCGGCCTACGCGCTCTTCATGCGGCGCGACTTCACCGACGCGGCCCACGACGGCCCGGGCCGCGGCGCGCTCGTCGCCGCAGTCCTGCCGCTCGCCGTGCTGGCCGCGGTGACGGTCGCGGTCGTCGGCGCCGGGACGGGGGCCACCGGCTCCGGGATCGACCAGGACAAGGTGCAGCGCTCGGCCGCCACGGCGTTCGCCCACCTCTACCGGCTCCAGACCAGGGAGCTCAACCGCCCGGCCGTCACGGAGGCGCAGCTCAAGGTCACGGCCGCCTGCGACAAGGGAAGCGTCGACGTCGCGCCCGAAGGGCCGGGCAACGACTGGCGCTGTGTCGTCTCCTGGCGTCTGCCCGGCGTCGACGCCGTGGGGACGGCCGTCTACCAGCTCGATGTCACCCCGGACGGCCGGTACATGGCCGATGGTGACGGACCGAAGGACGTGAACGGCTACTTCCTGGTCCGCACCCCGGCCGGGGACGCACCGAACCCGCTGTGGCAGTTCGACGGAGACGTCGACCTGCTCGCCACCTCGAAGGGATGACTCCATGCAGGTAACGCGTCGCCGTCGGCGTGCCGAGAAGGGGCGTTCGGGCCTTCTCGGCAGACACACCGGCAGACGGATACCTCTCGTCACGGCAGGCACCACCGTCCTCGCCCTGGTCGCCACCGGGGCCGCGTTCGCCCAGACGCACGAGTTCGGCACCGACCAGGTCGGCCAGATCACCGATCGGGGTCAGGTCGTCTCCAGCGACCAGTACCTCGCCCCGTACGGCGACCGGCTCGTCATCGACAACGGAAAGATCATGTCGTCCTCGGTGAGCCCGGACGGCACGCACCTCGCGGCCTCGCTCACCGACGGCGGGAGCGCGCTCGCGATCGTCGACGTGAAGAACTTCAAGGTGCAGCAACTCGTCAGCGCCGCCGCGTCGTCGAGCCCGCGCCTCAGCGGCAACAGCGTGGGTCAGGAAGGCCCCACCTACTCGCCCGACGGCTCGCAGCTCTGGCTCGGCCAGACAGACGGATACACCAGGCTGACCGTTAACCCGGACGGCGGTGTCACCGGTCCGGTGTTCGTCCCGATCCCGGCCGACGGGCCCAAACACGCGCTGGTCGGCGCGGCGGTGTTCTCGCCGGACGGCTCCACCGTCTACTCCGCGGTCAACGGACAGAACCGGGTGGTCGCCATCGACGCGGCCACGGGGTCCCTCCGGCAGAGCTGGAGCGTGGGCAACGCCCCGCGTGACATGGTCGAGGTCGGCACCAAGCTCTACGTCAGCAACGAGGGCGGGCGCGAGGCGCGGGCCGGCGACACCACGATCAACTCCTACGGCACCCAGGTGCCGGCCGACCCGGTCACCGCGGCCACCACCACCGGCACCGTCAGCGTCATCGACCTGGCGAACCCGGACGCCGCCGTCGTGAGCGTCCCCGTCGGTCTGCACCCGACCGCCCTGTACGCCAGGAAGGGGGCGGTGTTCGTCACCGACACGGCCACCAACGACGTGTCGGTCATCGACACCGCCAAGGACAAGGTCGTCCAGACCATCGCGACCCAGCCGTGGCCGGAGGCGTCGGTGGGCTACGAGCCCGACGCGGTGACGCTCACCGACGACGGCCACCTCCTGGTGACGCTCGGCCGCGCGAACGCGGTGGCCGTCTACCGGTACCGGTCCCCGCAGGATCCGGTCCGCTACGTCGGCCTGCTCCCGACGGACTACTTCCCGGCCGAGATCGCCTCGGCCGGCAAGGACGTTCTGGTCTCCAACACCCGTGGCATAGACGCCCGTCGGACCATCAGTGGCACCGCGCACGGCACCCACGACACGACATCGAGCGTGCAGCGGTTCACGCTGCCGGACGACAGCGTCATCCGGGCGCAGACGGCCAAGGTCTTCCGGCAGAACGGCTGGACCCCAGGGTCGGTCACTTGGTCCAAGGGCAGGAGCCACGCGAAGCCCGTACCCGTCCCGCTGCGGCTCGGCGATCCCTCGACGATCAAGCACGTCTTCCTCCTCGTCAAGGAGAACCGGACCTACGACCAGGTCTACGGGGATGTCCCGGAGGGCAACGGCGATCCCTCGCTGGCCCAGTTCGGGGAGAACGTGACGCCCAACCAGCACGCGCTGGCACGGCAGTTCGGGCTGTACGACAACACGTACGACATCGGCACGAACTCCGCCGAGGGGCACAACTGGCTGATGCAGGCGGACGATCCGGAGTACACCGAGTCCTCGGCCGGTGAGTACCTGCGCAGTTACGACACCGAGGACGACGCGCTCGGCCACCAGCGGACCGGCTTCCTGTGGACCGGCACCCAGGCGACGGGGAAGTCGGCGCGGGACTTCGGCGAGTTCCAGCAGTTCCTGACCAAGCCGTCGGACGCGAGCTGGCAGAACCTGTACTGCGACTCCAGGAAAATGGCGTCGACCGGGCAGGACACCGCGTACACCCTGAACTCGTCCTCACCGATCCCGTCGCTCAACGACGTGTCCGTGCACGGCTTCCCGAAGTTCGACACCAGCGTCCCGGACATCTACCGGGAGCAGATCTGGAAGCAGGACTTCGAGAAGAACGGTCCGGCGAACCTGAACATGTTCTGGCTCTCCAGCGACCACACCGGCGGTCCGGCGAACGCGGCCGCCCAGGTCGCGGACAACGACCTCGCGACCGGCCGGATCGTCGACGAGATCTCGCACAGCAAGTACTGGAAGGACTCGGCGATCTTCGTGGTCGAGGACGACTCCCAGGCCGGACTCGACCATGTCGACGGCCACCGTGCCCCGATACAGATCATCAGCCCCTGGGCCCGGCACGGTGTCGTCGACAGCCACTACTACTCGCAGATCACGATGATCCGGACCATCGAGCAGATCCTCGGGGTCCACCCGATGAACCAGAAGGACAGCGCCGCCACCCCGATGAGCGCGGCCTTCACCCGGCACGCGGACTACACGCCGTTCACCGCGCTGCCCAACCGGACCTCGCTGACCGACGGTCTCAAGACCCCGCCCTCCTGCGGTGTGGACACTCCCGCGCCGCCGGACCCCGCCGCCGCACCGGTGCCCTCGGCGAAGGTGCCGGCGGCCGAGCGGGCACTCGCGGCGAAGTGGGACGTCTGGAAGTCGCACCAGCGGCTGACCGGGCCCAACGCCGTTCCCGACTTCGCCAACCCCGCGCAGATGAACCACTTCACCTGGTACCAGACGCACGGGTGGACCGAGCCCTACCCGGGGGAGCACCAGATCTTCGCGCCCCAGGACGTGCCCGGCGCCTACCTCCCCTCGTCGGAGTCGGACGGCTGACGGCCGCGCCGACCGCCGATCGCCGGCGACTGCGGCCGGTGTACAGCGGACGGCTGTCGGCTCGGACGAGAGCGTGACGCGATGGGCCGCCCGGGGACATCCCCGGGCGGCCCACCGCGTTGACCCGCCGTCGTTCTCAGCCCGTGAAGCCGGCCGTGATCGACGTGAACTGCCAGGTGCTCTGGCTGATGCCGGAGCAGTTGCTCACCACGCCGCCGCCGGGGCAGGACCGGTCGCGGTTGACCGCCCAGTAGGCGAGCCGCGCGATGTGGTGGGTGTTGGCCCAGTCACGGATCGAGGTCCAGATGGCCGGGGTGGTGTTCTCCTGCTGGTCGGACAGGCCGTTCATGCCGGAGATGCCGATGTGCGAGTACGCCGTGGCGTCGTCCCAGCCGAAGGTCGACTTCAGCTTGGTCTTCAGCCCCTCGGCGGCGTTGACGGTGTTGCCGTACATGTCGGAGCCGCCGCCGAAGTCGAACGGCATGATGGTGAAGACGTCGATGCCCGCGTTCAGGGACTGCGCCTGCTCGATGAGCCGGTTGCCGTAGTAGGTCGGGCCGGTCGTCGAGGTGCCGAAGGTGACGATCGTCCTCAGGCCGGGGTTGTTGGCCTTGACCGTCTTCAGCGCGGTCAGGATCTTCGCCTGGACGGCTTCGTTCTCGAACTCGTCGGTGTTCTCGATGTCCATGTCGATCGCCTTGAGGCCGTAGGCGTCGATCACCTTCTGCAGAGCACCGGCGAGCGCGCTCGCCGAGGAGCAGTTGGCGCCGAGCTTGCTGCCCTGCCAGCCACCGAACGAGGGGACGATGTCACCGCCCGCGGAACGGATCTGGTTGATGGCCGTCTGGTCGGCGCCGCCGGTCAGCGCGCGGCTGCCGTCCCAGGCCGGGGTGCAGCCGCCGGAGTCGAGCACGAACGCCATCGTGAACCACTTGACGCCGGTCGCGCTCATCACCGTGGTCGGGTTCGGGGGATCGCCCCAGCCCTCGTACAGATAGGGAGCGGCCTGCTTGAAGCCGGTGCCGCCCCCGCCGCCGCCCGCGCTCGTCGTGACGCTCACGGAGTTGGAGGCCGCGGAGGTGTTCCCGGCCGCGTCCCGCGCCTTGACGGTGAACGAGTAGGCCGTGCTCGCGGACAGTCCGCTGACCGTGGCACTCGTACCCGCCACGCTCAGTAGCTGGTTGGAGCCGCTGTAGATGTCGTACGCGGTCACGCCGACGTTGTCGCTCGACGCGCCCCACGACAGCGACACGCTGGAGGAGGTCTTGCCGGTGGAGGTCAGACCGGTGGGCGCGGTCGGCGCCTGGGTGTCGGAACCGCCACCGCCGCCGCCCGGACCGTCCAGGCTGATGTCGTCGGCGTAGTAGGTGCCCTGCGCGTACCAGCCGTGGACATAGATCTTGGCGCTGGTCTGCGAGGCGCCGGTGGTGAAGGGCACGGTGAGCTGGCTGTACGCCGAGGTGGACGTCGTCCAGTTCGAGGCACCGCCGTCCACGCCGAGGTAGACGTAGCTGCCGCGGACCCAGCCCGTGAGGTTGTACGTCGTGTTCGGCTGGACCGAGACGGTCTGGCTGCACTGTGCGCTGTCGCTCGAACTCGCGGCCCCAGCAAGGGCTTTGGAGCCGCCGTGGACGGGGCTGGAGACGATCGAACCCAGGTTGCCCGAGCAGGACCAGGGGGAGAGACTGCCCGTCTCGAAGCCGGGGTTGGAGAGGATGTTGGCCGCCTGGGCCGTACCCGGCAGGGCGACCGCCCCGGCGAGCGCCAGCGCGGCCGTGCCCAGCAGGGCGAGGAAACGATGTCTGGAACGTCTGAGCATGGTGATGCGCACGCGATCTCCCTGGAGATATGGGGGTGTTCGGGAGTGCAGAGAGGTGCGCCACCAAGTTGGTATGGACCAATCCCGCTGTCAAGATGCTGAGCGGAATTGGTCCAGACCGGTAAACGGGTGTGACAGCCCTAGGGCGTGTTTCGAAAGTAGCGTCGTCCGCCCGGAGGGCGGGGCTCGCGGCGTCTGGTGCGGTGCATCGCAAGGCGGAGGGTCGTCCGCGTACTGGGCGTACTCGGGCGATCCCGACAACGCGGCGAGGTGCCGTGCCAGGCGTCGCGAGCCAGACGGGACTTTCGAAACACGCCCTAGGCGGGTGCGATGGCCGCGTTCGCGGCCGTGGCCGCCTGGGCGGAGACGGCGGAGACGGTCGTCCCGACCGGGGCGGACAGCGCCGAGGCGGTCTCCGCGACCGGAGCGGGCACCGCGGACAGCGTCGGCACGGGCGCGTCGGGCCGCGGTGCGGGCAGCGACACCGGACGCACCGGACGCGGCCCCGAGACCACCGTGTAGTCCTGTCCGAGGAACGGCGGGACCACCTCGCCGGTCTCCTCGCCGAGCGCCAACTGCACAGCCGCCCAAGGGGCGTTCACCCCGCACTGGGCGATCTGGTGCAGTCCGCCCGCCGGACGGGTGTTCACGTCCATCAGGACCGGCTCGTCACCGTACATACGGAACTGGATGTTCGACAGATAGTGCAGCCCGAACGCCTCGGCGAGCAGCCGGGCGGGCTCGATCCACGCGTCGTCGAGGGTGAATCCGCGGCGCCGCCCGTTCTTGGTGCGGCCGATCGCCATGCGCACTCGGCCGTCAGGACCGGTGAGGCAGTCCACCGACACCTCCGGCTGTCCGAGGTGCGGCATCACCAGCCAGTCGACCGGCTCGTCGGCCGCGCGCAGCGCCTCCACGACCAGGTCCATCGGCACGTACGCGCTCGGGAACCCGTTGAGGTGCATCAGCGAGAAGGGAGTGCGGGTGATCACCCGGAAGCCCACCCCGCCCGCTCCGGCCGCGGGCTTGAAGCAGGCTCGCTGACCCGCGGCCTCCAGCTCTTCGACCGCCGCGACCAGTTCTTCCTCCGTGCGCACCCGCCACCACGGGGGCACCGGAATGCCCACGGCCTCGACGGCCTGGTACGCGGTGGCCTTGTCGTGGAAGACCGCGACCGCCTCCGCCGGCGGCGCCAGCAGCGCCGTACCGAGCGCCGCGAACTCGGCGCGCTGCGCCACGATCGCCGCCTGGTGCAGGACCGGCACGAACACGTCGATGGAACGGCGCGCGCACATGTCGAGCGCGAACTCGACATAGGCGCGCGGCGACAGGCCCTCGGGCTCCGGTTCGGCGGTGTCGGCGGCGGCCAGTACGGGAGAGTCGGCGTCGCCGTGGGTGGCATGGATCTCGACCGCGCGGTGCTGCGGATTGCTTCGCAGCTGATCCATGAAGAACACGTTCTCCGCGTACGTGCGGTTGAGCCAGACGCGTACGCGAGAGCCCATGCAAGCCACCTTTCACGGTTTGCGGGCACGGCGAAGCAGGCCGGGCCCGGCCAGGGGTAGGGGAGGTACACCGAGCCGTCGCACGCCAAAGCAGATTCGAGCGGTGGTGTTGGGGCGATCATAAGGGTCGCGGGACCCCCGTGCTGCTACAGGGATGTTACGGATTCACCGACCCGCCCGCCGGAGCCTCCTTGTCCGGCGGCGGTCACGTGTGGTCTCGTGTCGGCATTCGCTTTCTACGGGGGGTGGCGCGCGTGCGGCCGACGGACGGCGGAGCCGGCAACCTGCTGGCCATCAGTGACCTGCACGTCGGCTACCCCGAGAACCGCGCCCTCGTCGAGGACATGCGCCCCGGGTCGGAGGACGACTGGCTCCTGGTGGCCGGTGACATCGGCGAGATCGTCGACGACATCCGGTGGACCCTGGAGACGCTCAGCGGCCGTTTCCGCCAGGTCGTCTGGGTCCCCGGGAACCATGAGCTGTGGACGCATCCCAAGGACCCCGTCCAACTGCGCGGAGTAGCCCGCTACGAGCATCTGGTCGCCCTGTGCCGGGAGTTGGGCGTCACGACCCCCGAGGACCCCTACCCCGTCTGGAACGGGCCGGGAGGCCCCGCCGTCATCGCGCCGCTCTTCCTGCTCTACGACTACTCGTTCCTGCCGCAGGGCTGTGCCACCAAGGCGGAGGGGCTGGCGTACGCCCGGGGGACCGGCATCGTGTGCGCGGACGAGCACCTGCTCCACCCCGACCCCTACCCGAGCCGCGAGGCCTGGTGCCGGGCCCGGGTGGCCGAGACCGAGCGCAGACTCGCCGGAGTCCCCGACGGCCTGCCCGTCATCCCGGTGAACCACTACCCGCTGGACCGCCATCCGATGGACGTCCTGTGGCACCCCGAGTTCGCCATGTGGTGCGGCACCCGGGCGACCGCCGACTGGCACCGCAGGTTCCGCGTCGAGACCATGGTCTACGGTCATCTGCATATCCCGCGGACCACCTGGCACGAGGGTGTCCGCTTCGAAGAGGTGTCGGTGGGCTATCCCCGGGAATGGCGCAAGCGACCGGGACCGCCCGGCACGCTGCGCCGCATTCTGCCGATGGAGGTCAAGTCCGGTGATGGAGGAGCTGCTTCCGGAGTCGGTCGTGGCCGTGGAGAACCACGGTGACGACGGGGCCGAGGGCGCGACCCTGTACCCCGAGGAGCGGGAGCTGCTGAAGCGCGCCGTGGAGAAACGGCGCCGCGAGTTCACCATCGTGCGGGCCTGCGCCCGGCGGGCCATGAAGAAGCTGGGTGTGGCACCGGGCCCCGTGCTGCCGGGCGAGCGCGGCGCCCCGCAGTGGCCGGCGGGCGTCATCGGCAGCATGACGCACTGCGAGGGCTACGGCGCCGCAGCACTCGCCCGCGCCACCGATCTGGCCTCCCTCGGCATCGACGCCGAACCCCATCTGGCGCTCCCGGACGGCGTCCTGGACGCCGTCGCCCTGCCCGCTGAGACGGACAGGCTCGACCGCCTCGCCGCCCGGGAACCCGCCGTCCACTGGGACCGGCTGCTGTTCAGCGCGAAGGAGTCGGTCTACAAGGCGTGGTTCCCGCTCACCGGCAGGTGGCTGGACTTCTCCGAGGCGGACATCGACATCTCCCTCGCCCCGGCACCCCCCGTCGCAGGCCTCTCCGGAACCTTCCGCGCCCAACTCCTCGTACCGGGACCCGTGGTGGGCGGCGTTCAAGTCCCGGCCTTCGACGGACGGTGGATGGTCCGGCGCGGACTGGTCGCGACGGCGATCACGGTGCCGCACACGCGGTCCGGTCCGCCCTCCGCGGCGCAGGACTGAACCGGCCGTCGGCCGCCGGTGGTCGGCGGTCCGTTCGCTCGGAGCCCGATCGGGCCCGCCCCGTACGGCGCGGGCCGCGGGTAAAACAAAAGGCCCATTATCGCTTCGGGAAATACGATACGCGGCCTCTCAATTAGAGGATCGGCGTTCAGCGGAGTCAATTGGCGGCCATTCATATATTTCCCCGTCGAATGATCGACATCGTCCTCAACTGGCGTTTCAGTAAACACTGTCACGGACCTTCGTTGTTACTGTGCGCCTCTCGTCGATTACCGAAAAGGGATCGAATGCGCCAGTTGGCGGACAAGGCCTTTTTTGTCAAATTCTGGCGTGGCTCGGTCGAGAGGATACGGACCATGCAGGACTTTTCTCGTCGTGGACTGCTCAGGGTGACAGCCGCCGCGGGTGCCGGGGCGGTCGTTCTCCCGGGCGTCGCGGCCGCTGAGGCCCCGGGCGCGAGCGCCGTCCCCGCCGTGGCCGAAGGCATGAAATGCCGGCCGGCGAAGCTGACGGGCCGGATCGTCCGTCCCGACGACCCCGGGTACGCGGAGGCGAGCCTCGGCTGGGACGAGCTCTTCGTCCACTACCCGCTGGTCATCGTCTACGCCCAGGAGACCCAGGACGTGGTCAACGCCCTGACCTGGGCGAGGCAGCACAACGTAGCGCTGCGCGTGCGGAGCGGCGGCCACAGCCTCGAGGGCTGGTCGAACGTGGACAACGGCCTCGTGATCGACGTCAGCGAGCTGAAGTCCGTCCACATCGACACCGTCACGCGCATCGCGAAGGTCGGCGCCGGGCTCAGCCAGTCGGAAGCGGTGACCGCGCTCGCGAAGAAGGGCCTCGCGGTGACGACCGGAACGGAGGGCACCGTAGGCCTGTCGGGCGCGACTCTCGGCGGCGGCTTCGGCTTCCTCGTCCGCTACCTCGGCATGGCCTGCGACAGCCTTGTGGGCGCCGAGATCGTCGTCGCGGCGGGTGACGACTGCGCCAAGGTGATCCACGCGGACCTGAAGGACCACGAGGATCTGCTCTGGGCGCTCCGCGGGGCGGGAAACGGGAACTTCGGGATCGTCACGTCGCTCACCTACAAGGCGTCCCCGCTCAAGAGCGTCGCCTACGTCCAGGCCACCTGGGACGGCATCAAGGACCTGCACAGGGTCTTCGAGGCGTGGCAGCACAGCGCCCTGCGCGCCGACGACCGCCTCGGAACCCAGCTCGAGATCCACCGGGGGCAGATTCTGCTGTTCGGGGTCCTTGCGGAGGGAACCGAGGCGGAGGCGAAGGAACTACTGGACCCGATCCTGTCGGTGGGAACGCCCGAGGTCACGGCTCAGGCCGGCAACTGGGGCGACGTATATGCCGGATTCCAGATTCCGACCGCGGACGAGCCCGCGAACTGGAAGTTCTTCTCGCAGTTCAGCAGCGAGCTGTTCCCGAGGAAGGCGATCAGCGTGATCGCCTCGTTCATGCGCGACGCGCCCACGGACGACAGCAACTTCTTCACCCAGGCGTTCGGCGGCGCGGTCCGTAGGAGCCCCCGCGGCGGCACCGCGTTCCCGCACCGCGACGCTCTCTTCTACTCCGAGCCCGGTGCGGGCTGGGGGACGCGCGGACAGGCGGGCAGCGGCGACGAGCTCACCCCGCAGGCCCAGGCCTGGATCGCCGAGTTCAGCCAGGCGCTGCGGCCCTACGTGAACGGCGCCTACGTCAACGTCCCGAACATCGGAATGCAGGACTGGGAAACCGCCTACTGGGGCGACAACTTCGACCGGCTGCGCAGGGTCAAGGCCCAGTACGACCCCCGTAACGTCTTCCAGTACGAGCAGAGCATCCCGCCCGCGTCCTGCTGACCGGCCGGAGCCGGAGTTCCGACGCGAACGACGAAGCACAGCCACGCCGGCGGGTGCACAACTGGGCACCCGCCGACGTGAGTTCCGACATTCCTGGTAGGTGCCCTGGTCCCGGCGGCGGCCGTAGGGATTCCCGGCGGGCGCCGGCCCGGCCCTTCCGCTCCGAACGCCCTGTCGGAGATCATCGTCGGATGGACTCCGAAACCGCCGAAACCGCCGTCTACGAAGCACGCTTCGGCTGGACCGGCCGAACCGTGCGCCTGAGCCTGATCAGCCTCGCCTTCCTCGGTTGTGCCTTCATTCCGAACATATCGCTCGGTATAGCCGTATTCGCAGGTTCGTTCGGGCTGCTCGGTCTCCTGGTGTTCACCACGGCCTCCCTTTCCCGTGCAGTCGCGCTCCGGATCGACGAGGAGGGCGTCACTCTCGGCGGCAACCCGCTTCACGTCGGCTTCAAGACGGATGTCGTCCCGTGGAGCGACATCACGTCCGTCGTGCTCTGGACGCAGCACGTGGGCCGGACGGACATGCCGTACATAGGCCTTCACCGGCCACAGGGCTCCCCGCAGCTTCCGGGCCAGCCGTACGGCCCCCGCCGCAGACGCATCAACGAGGCCCTGATTCCCCACGTTCCGGCCGAGATCGTCCAGGCGAGCAGGCCCGTCAACATGTGGGACCTCGACCGCGCCCGTCTCGAATCGGCGATGGAGACCTTCGCGCCCCAGGTCGAGATCGTCGACATGAGCGACCGGTAGCGCTCCCCCGGGGAGCCTCCGGCCGCCCCCCACCCTCCCCGAACGTGTGCGTACGGCACCGGGCTCGCCTCCGTCGGCCGGCGCGGGCCCGGCCGACGGACGCGGGGCAGCACTCACCCCCAGTCCGGCTCCGGGCACCAGGAGCGCAGCAGCTCGAAGAACGCCTCCTCGTTGCCCGCGAGGCCCGCCGCCCTCAGGGCCCGCTCCGCCTCGGCGAGCACGGCGGGCGGGACCATGGGTGGTCGGTGGCCGTCCGGTGGGCCGTCGAAGGCCGCTCGTACCGTCTGGAGGAGGCGGAGGTAGGCCTGCACGGCGGCGCGTTCGTGTTCGGTCAGTACGGCGGTCGGCATCGGACGGCTCTCCCGGGTCGGCTGGTCGTGACACTGGTCCTGACCCCAGCTTGCCGTCCGCCACTGACAATGCGGTTTCGGTCTGTGGAGGTTCGCCCGCTTAGCGGAGGCGAAACCTCACGGAAATCCCTTGTGGAACAGGGGCCCTACGCTGGAGACGAGAGCTGGGGCCGCCTGCCGGCGGGCCCCGGGAGCCGTCATTCCGGCGGCTCGGGAGCCGCCTTCGCGGCGGCCTGTGAACGGGAGGTCAGCCCGTGGTCGACGTACAGCCCCGGCAGCCGCGGCGCACCCCGCGGCTGCGTTCGGTCGGTGACGGAGAACTGCGTCTGCGCCACCGTGTCGTGCACGGCTACCGGCGCGCCTACCGGATGGCCGGTGAGGGACCGGCGCTCGTCCTGATCCACGGCATAGGCGACTCCTCCGCGACCTGGGCGGAGTTGATCCCCGACCTGGCCCGCACCCATACCGTGATCGCCCCCGACCTGCTCGGCCACGGCGCGTCCGACAAACCGCGCGCCGACTACTCGGTGGCCGCCTACGCCAACGGAGTACGCGATCTGCTGGCCACGCTCGACATCGAGTCCGCCACGCTGGTCGGGCATTCCCTCGGCGGGGGAGTGGCGATGCAGTTCGCCTACCAGTTCCCCGAGCGAACCGAGCGGCTGATCCTGGTCAGCGCGGGCGGAGTAGGGGGCGAGGTCAACCCCGTCCTGCGCGCCGTGTCGCTGCCGGGTGCCCATCTGATGCTCTCCACCCTGCGGCTGCCCGGAATGCGTTTCCAAGTGGGCTTCTTCCTGCGGCTGATGCGCCTGCTCGACACCGATCTCGCCCAGGACGCACCGGAGTTGGTGAACCTGGTGGACGCGCTGCCCGACGCGACCTCCCGCAGCGCGTTCATCCGGACCCTGCGGGCCGTGGTCGACTGGCGCGGCCAGGCGGTCACCATGCTCGACCGCTGCTATCTCACCGAGGGCATGCCCACCATGCTGCTCTGGGGGGACCGGGACAGCGTGGTGCCGGTCCGGCACGCGCACGGGGCGCACGCGGCGATGCCGGGCAGCCGTCTGGAGATCTTCGAGGGGGCCGGCCACTTCCCCTTCCACAGCGACCCGGCGCGATTCCTCGCCCTGGTCCAGGAGTTCACGGCCACCACCAGTCCGGCCGACTGGAGCCGTGAGACCTGGCGGGAACTGCTGCGCGCCGGGCGCCCCGGTACGGCGGTGGGGCAACCGGACACCGCCCGCAACCGTGCCGCGGAACGGGACCTGCGCGAGGCGAGCGAACGCAGCGCGACCTGAGGGCACTCGGCGCCCGTCACGGCTAACCCGCCGGCTCGCGGGCGTCCTTCTCCGGTCCGGTCGTCGTCCGCCCCCGGGCGGCCGCGACGACGGGTGACCGGCGCAGGGCGACGGACATGCGCACGAGGTCGCGCGGACCGTCGTTGTGCCCGAACGGGGATCGCGTCGCGGGCGCCGCGGCGGCCGTCTCCGCCGAGCTGATGACGCGGCCTTCAGGGTCGGCGGCCCTGGCCCGCACCGCGCGTGTGACCATCGCGGCGTCCGCCTCGGCGTGCGCCTCGGCGGGGGAGGAGCCCGCCGTGACCGCGGCGCAGTAGGCCCGGGTGCGCACATCGGAGTCGAAGTAGGGGTAGAGGCTCAGCATGCCGTCATGGATGTCGGATTCCCGCTGGGTGACCTGGAGTTCGGCGGGCGCCCACCAGGAGATCCGCACCGCGCGGTCCGCAGGCAAGGAGACCGGCTTCAGTTCGCGCCACAAGGGCCCCAGCCTGCGGTACGTGGACCAGGTGTTCCAGCTGTCCCCGATGCGCCGCCAGGCCAGCGGAAGGCAGAACCCGACCGCGGTGATCTGGGCCCCGGCCGAGGCCAGCATGGGTGCCACATCGGTGCTCAGGCCGTCGAGGTCCACGCCGTTCCAGCGGGCCACCACGGCGGTGAACTTGGTCGCCGAATAGGGGACGTTGCACAGCGATCCGAACGCGATGATCACCAGTCCGGCGCGCAGCCGGCCGCGTACCTGGATCGCCCAGCGCCAGCACATGACGTTCATCGCGACACCGGCGACGGTGAGCGACCCGAGGTAGAGCACGATCATCTCGCGGATGAAGGGGGTGTTGGCGTAGTAGGTGTCGAGATCCCGCAGCCGCTCGACGGGGGCGTCCCCGAGGACGAACAGCACGATCAGGGCGACGCCCACCACGGTGTACCCGAGGATCCAGCGCCGGGACAGCCGACGGGTCTCCTCGGGCGGTCCGCCCCGCCAGTTGATGATCAGCACGAGACAGGAGGCGCTGTAGGCGCTCAACAGGCAGTAGACCAGGGGTGCCGAGAAGTTGGGTATCCCCGTGAGGTCGTTGACCTCGGCGATCGTCGGCGGGGCCGCGAAGAGGAACACCAGGCCGGCGAGGGCGAGCAGGACGCCCACGGAGCGCAGCAGCGGGTCGCGCCAGCCACGCAGCAGCGCGGGCCCCTTGAAGGCGATCGCGGCGCCCATGGCGACGGCCGGGATGTAGTAGCTGGATCCGTCCATGGCTCGGGGACCTTCAGTCCCGCGGTCCGTGACAGCCGAGCGACGCCTCGATGCGACCGGCCAGACCGTGCCGCTGCACCGGGCCGCGGAGTGACGAACCGGCCAGCCACGTACGGCACTTGCTGGCGAGCAGGAGTCCGAAACTCTCGGCCTCCTGCTCGTCGGCGAGGTCGAAGCGGGTCCGCGCGGCCACCTTCAGGACGGTGGCCTGAAGGTCCGCGCTGTCGCTGAGTAAGCGTGCCGCGACGGCCGCACCGTCGACATGATGGGTGCAGTGCCCGGCCTGCATGTGCCACAGCTCGTGGCCGAGGATCACCAACTGGTGGTCGGGCGCGGTGCGTTCCTCGATGACGACGAGGTCCTGTTCGGCCATGTCGAGCCACAGGCCGCTGGCGGTGCCGGGCGGGAAGACGGCCGTACGGAACCGGACGGGACGGCCGCGGCGGGTGCTCATCGCGCTGCACAGCGCGGAGTAGAGGTCGGCGGGTGCCGCCGGTGCCGGCAACGAGAGCTCCGAGACCAACTCGCCGCACAGGCGGCGCATTTCCCTTCCGATGCCCACTGATCTCCCCCGGCTCACGACTCTGGCCGTTTGACGCTCTCCAGAAGCATGTCCAGCCACTCGGCGACCTTGTCCCGGTGCTGGTCGGTGGGCAACTGCGCGGCACGCCAGGCGATTCCGCGGACGCCGTGGTCGAGGAGGAGCCGCTCCAGCGGGTCGCGCGCTACGGAGACCGCCGCTCGTTCGCGGTCGGCGAGCCGTTGCAGGAGTTCTTGTTCCGAGCGTTGGAGGGCACCCACGAGCGCTTCGGAGTCCTCGGCGGTGAGGAACCCGGCGTGCACCCGGAAGAAGCGCTGGATGGCGTCGCAGTGCTCCATGGTCGGGCGCCGGTCGCCGTTGATGAGGGCGCCCGCCTGCTGGCGCGACATGCCGGCGCCGTCGGCGATCTCCTGCTGGGTGTAGCGGCGCCCGTTGGGCTTGAGCCGGGTGCGGCGCAGCAGGTCCAGGCGTTGCAGGAACCGCGCCTGCAGGTCGGGCTCCCCCGCGGGGCGGCCGTTGAGCAGGGCCTTCACCACCGGTTCGGGGACGCCGGACTCGCCCGACAGCCGTCGGACGTCGAACACCTCGGCGTGCGGTACGCCGAGCCGGTCGGCGAGTGCGGTGACCCTGGCCACGACGGCCTGCAGCAGAACCGTCGCCGTGGCGCACGGAACCTCGAAGCCATCCGTCACCGACAGATCTCCTACGTCTCTCTCAGGTGGCTCTCACGAAGTTCGGGAACCATGTGGACACGAAGGTCAGAAACCATCCCGGCTGCAAGACCGGGGAGCCAACCGGAGCGTAGCCCGTTCCTCGAACTCACATCCAGGTCTCGCCACAACTGTGGCGAGATTCAGCCGTCAACGAGCGCCGAATGCCACGATAGTTGACACGCCTGTCCCCGGGGAAGCAGGATCGGGGCGCCGCGTGAAGGCCGCAGAGGCAAGAGGGGTGACCTCCCGATGGCGTACCAGGCAGGAAGGCAGCGGTCCCAGCCGCGACCTGTCCCCGAGAGTCTCGAAGCGCAGGCGTACCTCCAGGACTACGCCACGCTGATCGAGGCCGTCACCTTCCCCTCCGTCGTCTTCGACCACCGCTGGGACGTCGTCCTGTCCAACGCCGCGTTCCGGACACTTTTCGACGGCGTCGGCGCCCATCCGACCGCCATGCCGGGCGACAACTTCCTTCGGTTCGTGCTGTTCCACCCGGACGCGGGATCGATCCTCGGCGAGCACGAGTCGAGTTGGTGTCTGCCGATGCTCGCGCACTTCGCGGCGGCGGTGGAGCGGAACGGCCAGGACCGCGGACTCCAGGCGATCCGCCGGGACATCGCCCTGGACCCGATCATGGACGCCGCCTATCGGCACGGCCTGCCGCACTGGATCGCAGCGGTCGGACCGCGCGCGGTCGAGCACGACGGGGCCGTTCGCCCGTTGGTGCACCCCGACCCGCGCTGGGGCAGCACCGACTGCCGGATCGTCGACGACACCCCCAAGTCCCTCCGGGACATGGGCTACTCGCGGATGACCCTGGTACTGCGCGAGGCGGTCCGACCGGTCCGGGGCGGACCGAGCAGGACCCGCAAGACCCGCAACGGCGCGGCGGAGCTGCGCGCGGTGTGACGCACCCCGACCCGGCCGGCGCCACGCGGGCGACTCGGGTGGCCGGGTGTCGTGTTCCCGGCTGGGTGCGTGTGCGGGTGCGTCCCTGGTGTTCAGTCGGCGGGCAGGACGAGGACGAGGGGGACGCCGTCGCAGGGGACGAGCCGCAGGCCCTCGTGACGCGTGGGCCGGGCCGCCGCCAGCACGGCCCCGAAGTCCGGGCCCTTGGTGAGTGATCCGGCCAGGTGCGCCGGGTCGGCGGACGCGGCCACCCGGCCTCGTGCGTTCACCAAGTAGGCGGCCCCGGGCAGCCGTTGGAGGAGCGGGACGACCGCGCCCTCGAAGTGCCGCAGATACACGTCGGCCGCGGCGACCCCCACGAAACGGTCCTCCACATGGACCGGCGCGGACAGGGTCAGGCTGTACTCGTCGGAGCAGAGGTAGTCGACGTACGGTCCGGCCACGGCGCGCTGCCCGGTGTCGCGGGGGAGCGCGAACCAGTCCCAGTGCGTGTAGTCGGAGTACGCGGAGTGCGCCGGATCGAGGTCGAGCAGCAGGGGCCGTACGCCCCCGTCGGAGCCCTGCTGCCACCATTCCAGCCACGCCGGTACGTCACGGAGCAGGCCGGGTGCCGCCACGAAGCCGGCGCCCGACACCAACTCCTGCCGGGTGAGCCGCAGATGGAGCCCCGGGCGCAGTGCCGCCAGGTCCACCGTCGCGGGACGGCGGCCCTGCGCGGCGACGCGGGTGAGCAGTGCGGTCGTATCGGCCCGGGTGTCGGCGACCGCGGCGAAGACGGCCTCCAGCGCACAGCGGACCTGCGCCGCGACGGCCGCCTCGGCGGTCGTCGCCCCGGGGGTCGCGTCAAGAGTCGCCGTCGCGCCGACCGGAGCGGGGCTCCTGCTCATGGGTGCCCTCCAGTGGACGCGGACCTGACACGGCGCGCGGCATCGAGAGGCGGAGGGTGATGAGCCGCGCCGTCGAGTCCTGTACGCACCGTTCGGCCAGTGCTCTGGCCGAATCGTGGGCACCATCTTGCACGGCCGAGATTACGGAGCGGTGACGGTCGGCGACTTCTTCACGATATTCGTCGTCTCCGAGCACGAGGCACATCAGCGCGCCCACCTCGGTCTGGAGTACGACCTGTTCACGGGTCAGCCGGGCGGACTGCGCCGCCGCCGCGAGCTCGACATGGAAGCGGCCGTAGACGCGGCTGCGGGCGGCCGCGTCCTCGGCGGACGCCAGGTCGTCCAGGGTGCGCCGCAGTGCCTTGAGGTCGTCCGGTTCCGTCCGCTGCGCCGCGAGCCGGGCGGCCGCCCCGGACAGGGCCGCCCAGTGGTCGCCCAGGTCGCGCAGCTCCTCCGTGCTCCAGCTCGCCAGCCTCGCCAGCAGCCGCTCCTCGCCCGGGACTTCGGGCAGGGAGACGAAGCTGCCGCCGCCCCGCCCCCGCCGCGTCGTGACCAGCCCCTGCTGCCGCAGGGCCATGAGGGCCTCGCGCAGGGTGACCGTGGACACGCCGAGCTGCCCGGCCAGCTCCATCTCCCCGGGGAGTTGCTCCCCGTCGGCGAGCAGCCCGAGCTCGATGGCGTCGCCGATCCGGTGTACGACCGTCTCGACGCGCGCGCGGTTGTCCACGGGAGTGAAGACGGCTCTGCGAACGCCGTCGCCCCTGTGTTGCTTCACGGTCACCACCTTGTGCGTTGACTCAACCTTTACTCTAAAGGGGTCTTGAAGTTTGAACTATGACTTCATATCTTTCCGGTCAGTGTTGCAAACGTACCTCCGCACCAGAAAGGTTCCCCGCCCATGGAGGCAAAGGCGATCCGGCTCCAGGGCCTGCGAAAGGCGTTCGGCGAGACGACCGCCGTGGCCGGAGTCGATCTGGAGATAGCCGACGGCGAGTTCTTCTCGATGCTCGGCCCGTCCGGCTCGGGCAAGACGACCGTGCTGCGGATGATCGCCGGATTCGAGAGCCCGACCGAGGGCCGGATCGAACTGGCCGGCCAGGAGGTCACCGGTCTCGCCCCCTTCGAACGGGACGTGCACACCGTCTTCCAGGACTACGCCCTGTTCCCGCACATGACCGTCGAGGAGAACGTCGCCTACGGCCTCAAGGTCCGCAAGGTGAAGAAGGCCGAGCGGCTCGTCCGGGCCCGCAAGGCGCTCGCCGACGTACGTCTGGAAGGGTTCGGCCGACGCCGCCCCGGCCAGCTCTCCGGAGGCCAGCGCCAGCGCGTCGCCCTCGCCAGGGCCCTGGTCGGCCGCCCCCGCGTCCTGCTGCTCGACGAGCCCCTCGGCGCCCTCGACCTCAAGCTGCGCGAGCAGATGCAGGTCGAACTCAAGGCGATCCAGCGCGAGGTCGGCATCACCTTCGTGTTCGTCACCCACGACCAGGAGGAGGCCCTGACGATGAGCGACCGCATCGCCGTCTTCCACCAGGGCCGCATCGAACAGGTCGGCACCCCGGCCGAGATCTACGAGCGCCCCGCCACGCCGTTCGTCGCGGGCTTCGTCGGAACCTCGAACCTCCTCGACGGCCAGTCGGCGCAGCAGGTCGTCGGAGCCCCGGGCACGTACAGCATCCGGCCCGAGAAGATCCGGGTCCTGAAGGAGTCCGCCGAGGCCGACGCCCAGGACGGCGAGGCGGAGCACTCCACCGCCGCCGGCACCGTCGCCGAGGTCGTCTACCTGGGCGACGCCACCCGCTTCCTGGTGGACCTCGACGCGGGCGGCCGTCTCACCGCGCTCCAGCAGAACCTGGAGACCTCCTCCGAGGACGTCGCCGCCCTGCGCGGCACCCGGGTCCGGCTCCGGTGGCACCGCCGTCACGCCTTCCAGGTCCCCGACCCCCGCTGACTCTCCCGACAAGTCCCCCGTCACGTATGGAGTACGCCGTGCGCCTCACCCCAACTCTCAAGGCCGCCGCCGCCGTCGCGGTGCTCCTCGCGGCCACCGCCTGCGGATCGTCCGGCAGTGGCTCCTCCGGGTCCACCGGCCTCAACCCGCCCGACCTCAAGGCGCAGTCCAAGCTCGGCAAGACCGAGGGACAGGTCAACCTGATCGCCTGGGCCGGCTATGTCGAGGACGGCTCCGACGACCCCAAGGTCGACTGGGTCAGCGACTTCGAGAAGCAGACCGGATGCCAGGTCAACTCCAAGGTGGCCGCCAGCTCGGACGAGATGGTCAAGCTGATGAAGACCGGCCAGTACGACGCGGTCTCCGCCTCCGGTGACGCCTCCCTGCGCCTCATCGCCTCGGGCGACGCGGCCCCGGTCAACACCGGCCTCGTACCGAACTACAAGGACGTCTTCAGCGGCCTGAAGAAGGGCGCCTGGAACTCCGTCCACGGCCAGATGTACGGCATCCCGCACGGCCGGGGCGCCAACCTCCTGATGTACAACACCCAGAAGGTCAACCCCGCCCCCACGTCCTGGTCCGCGGTCTTCGACGACGCCTCGCCGTACAAGGGCCACGTCACCGCGTACGACTCGCCGATCTACATCGCCGACGCCGCGCTCTATCTGAAGTCCGCCAGGCCCGAGTTGAAGATCAAGGACCCCTACGCGCTCGACCAGAAGCAGTTCGACGCCGCCGTGGACCTGCTGAAGAAGCAGAGCGCGAACGTGGGGGAGTACTGGAGCGACTACCTCAAGGAGATCTCCGCGTTCAAGAGCGGCGACTCCGTGGTCGGCACCACCTGGCAGGTCATCGCGAACCTCACGGCCGACGAGGGCGCCAAGGTGAAGGCCTTCGTGCCCAAGGAGGGTTCCACCGGCTGGTCCGACACGTGGATGGTCTCCGCCAAGGCCAAGCACCCCAACTGCGCCTACAAATGGATGGACTGGATCATCTCGCCGAAGGTGAACGCCCAGGTCGCCGAGTACTTCGGTGAGGCCCCCTCCAACGCCTTGGCGTGCCGGTACACCAGCGACAAGACCTTCTGCGACACCTTCCACGCCACCGACGAGAGCTACTGGAAGAACATCGCGTTCTGGAACACGCCCATCGAGCAGTGCCTCGACGGCCGCACCGACGTCAAGTGCGTCCCGTACGCGAAGTGGGTCCAGGCCTGGACCGAGATCAAGGGCTGACCGAACGATGACCACCACCGCGCAGGCCGCCGGACGCTCCCCCGTCCGGCGGCTCGCCGGGACACTGCACCGGCACTCCCGGCTACGGCTGTCCCTGCTGCTGACCGCACCCCTGCTCTGGCTGGTCGTGCTCTATCTCGGCTCGCTGGCCGTGCTGTTCGTCTCGGCCTTCTGGACGACGGACTCCTTCACCTCCGAGGTCGTGAAGATCTGGTCCACCGACAACTTCCACCAGCTTTTCACCACGCCCGTGTACCGCCAGGTGATCCTGCGCAGCGTCGGCGTCGCCCTCGCGGTCACCGCCCTGTGCGCGGTGATCGCCTTCCCGATCGCCTTCTACACGGCCCGGATCGCCAAGCCCCGGCGCCGCCCGCTGCTCGTCGTCGCCATCCTCACCCCGCTGTGGGCGAGTTACCTCGTCAAGGTGTACGCCTGGCGGCTGATCCTGTCCCAAGGTGGCCTCGCCGACTGGGTGTTGAAGCCCTTCGGGCTGAGCGGCCCCGGCTACGGACTGACCGCGGCGGTCATCGCGCTGACCTACCTCTGGCTGCCGTACATGATCCTGCCGATCCACACGGCGCTGGAGCAACTGCCCGCCAACCTGCTCGACGCGTCCGCGGACCTGGGGGCCCGCGCGAGCCGCACCTTCCGGTCGGTGGTGCTGCCGGTGATCCTGCCGTCCGTGGCCGCCGGCTCGGTCTTCACCTTCTCGCTCAGCCTCGGCGACTACATCACCGTGCAGATCGTCGGCGGCAAGACCCAGCTCATCGGCAACGTCGTCTACTCCAACATCGAACTGAACCTGCCCATGGCCGCCGCGCTCGGCACGGTCCCCGTCGTGATCATCGTGGTGTACCTCCTCGCGATGCGCCGCACGGGCGCCCTGAGCAGTCTCTGAGGAGCCCGCTGTGCAACTCTCCCGTTCCGCGCGCATCGCGCTGCGCGCCGCCGCAGGGCTCGGCTTCGCGTTCATCTACGTGCCGCTCGCGCTCGTCCTGGTCAACTCCTTCAACCGGGACCGCAGCGCGAGCTGGCCGCCGTCCGGGCTCACCTTCCACTGGTGGTCGGTCGCCGGGGAGAACGAGGGCGCCCGCGCCGCACTGTGGGTCTCCGTCAAGGCGGGCCTCGGGGCCACGGCCATCGCCCTGGTCCTGGGCACGCTGATCGCCTTCGCGGTCGCCCGGCACCGCTTCTTCGGCCGGGACGCCGTCTCCTTCGTGGTCGTCCTGCCGATCGCGCTGCCCGGCATCGTCACGGGCGTCGCGCTCAACTCGGCGTTCAGCACGGTGCTCCAACCGCTCGGCGTCGGCCTCGGCATGTTCACCGTGATCGTCGGCCACGCGACCTTCTGCATCGTCGTCGTCTTCAACAACGTGGTCGCGCGACTGCGCCGCACCTCCGGCACGTACGAGGAGGCCGCGATGGATCTCGGCGCGGACACCTTCCGCGCCTTCGTCGACGTCACCTTCCCGCTGGTGCGCTCGGCGCTGCTGGCCGGCGGGCTTCTCGCCTTCGCGCTGTCCTTCGACGAGATCGTCGTCACGACGTTCACGGCCGGTCCCGGCATCGAGACCCTGCCGATCTGGATCTTCAACAACATGACCAGGCCCCAGCAGGCCCCGGTCGTGAACGTCGTGGCCGCGGTGCTCGTCCTGCTCTCGGTGATCCCGATCTACGCGGCCCAGCGGCTGTCCGCGGACACGGCCACCGAGAGCAGGATCTGAGGGAGAACCCGAGCGCGCCGCCGACGGGCTGACGCACGCGAGTCCACTGACGCGGCTGGTGGCCCAGCCGCGTCAGCAGGGTTTGCCGGGCGGTGGCGCGAGCGGAATCTCCGTGGAGAGCCCGGCCTTTACTCCGTCCGCCACCTCCACGGAGACGCCGGCCTCAAGCTTCACACCCTCCTTCGAGAGGCTGATCCCGAACTCGAACTCGACGCCGTTCATGAGATCGAGGGGATCCGGCAACTCCGCTCCCGCCCCGCCCTCAGCACCTCGACCGTCCCCGGCCTCGGCCCCGGCTTCCGCCTTGGCCTCGGCTTTGGCCTCCGCCTTGGCCTCGGTCCCGGCCTCCGTCTCGGTCCCGGCCTCCGTCTCGACTTCGACCTCTACCTCTGCTCCGGCTTCGGCCTCGGCTTCGATCTGGGCTTCGGCCTCTGTTTCGACCTCAATCTCAATCTCGACCTCGACCTCGGCTTCTGCCTCGACCGCGGTCTCGGCCGCGAAGCTCTCCATGATCTCGATCTCGAAGTCCGAGAGGTCCGGCAGCTCGGCCTGCTCCGGGGTTTCCTCCGCGGACTCGATCACGGACTCCGCCGGCTCTGCCGACTCAACCGCCCCGGACCACTCCATCGTCCGCTCTCCTGACTTGCTCGGTTGCGCCGTGTCCGTCGAGTGCCGCCCGTCTCGCCGGGCCCTCCAGATACTGGCGGAGCAGGCGGACCCACTTGGCGGCCAGGGGCGCGTGTGCCGTGGGGTACTCGGCGGCATGGTGCGCGCGCAGCAGGGCGATCCGCCAGTGGGCGTCACCGTCCGGGACGTGCCGGGGGCGTACGGCGTCCCCGGCACGGTCCAGATACTCGACCAGCCGGCTCCACCAGCCGATCGCGAATCGCTCGGCCGTCCCGTCCGCCGTCAGCTGTTTGAAGCCCCCGTCCGGGGCGGCCGCGGTCGCCCGCTCCGCCGGATACTGCAGAGAGCACTCGACGGGGCAGAAGCCGCACGGTGCCTGCGGCCGCAGCGATTCGCGCACCACGGGCGAGGAGGCCACCCAGCGGGCGTGCCTCCGCGCGAGTTCGTCCTGACCGGCGAGCGGAGCGCGCGCGAGACCGCGCTGAGAGGCGTCCTCGGCCCGCACGTCCGGTACTTCCGTCAGTACGGGACGGTCGATGCGTGAGTGAGCCACGTACGCCGACATCTTGGGCAGAACGGCCGCGTGATGCCGCTGATCGTCGGTGAGCAGCATGGTGTCGCCGATCAGCCGCCGGTCCTCCTCCGCCGAGAGCTTGTGGATCACCTTGAGAGCGGTGTTCTTGTACGCGTCGGGGATCAGCTTGGAGGGATCCTGTTCGATCACCACCAGCCCCTCGCCGTACTTGCGGTTCTCCGCGAGCGTGTTGGCGAAGGACTCAGCGGCCCTGGCCGTGGCGTCCCCCTTCCCGTCCGCGCCACCGGCCTGCGGACGGCGCAGCAGCCGGTGGGCCTCCTCGACGAGGGTCACATGCGCCAGCTCGGACGACTTGCGGTGCACCTTGTAGTGCTCGGTCATCGAGTTGAGGAGGAGTGCCATCATCAGCGCCTGCTGCTGGGAGTCCCCGAGCTCGGCCAGTTCCACCACCAACGGACGGTTCAGCAGTTCGTCGACGGGCATCGACCTCGGTGCCGAGAGCACCGGACCACAGGCTCCCTCGGCCAGGGACTTCACCCGCAGCCGGGAGGCGGCCATGATGTTGGCCTTGGCCTCGCCCGCGTAGTCGTAGCCGGCGACCACGTCCTCCATGACCGCGATGAAGTCCGCGAGCACCGGCCACGCCTCGTCGCCGCGCGCCTTCGCGGTGATGTCCAGGCCCTGGCGCCGGTAGACCTCGGTCAGTGCCGTGCGGTAGATGAACGGCAACGGGTCCCACAGACCGAATGCCGCGTCGAAGCAGTCGAGCAGGTTGCCCGCGTGGGTGGAGATCCTCACCCCGGCCGGGACCTCGAACGGGTTGAGCCGCAGGGGAGCCGTGCTCTCGTCACCGGCGGTGAGGACCAGCATGTCCTCGAATCCGGGCAGCGTCGCGAGCCACCGGTAGTCGTCGAGATCGGTGTTCACCGGCTCCAGGACGGTGAACGGGATCCGGTGGTCGGCCCAGAGCTGGCGGCACAGCGACAGGGTCGAGTTGGTCTTGCCGGAGCCGCTGCTGCCGACGATCAGCGCGTGCCGTGTCAGGTCTTCGAGTTCGACGCCCAGCGGGGCCGACGTCCCGCCGCGGCCGTCGGCGCCCTGACCCAGTACGACGTGGGGCCCCTCGGGTGCGTAGGCCAGCGAGGTCGCCTGCCCCACCGACTGTACGGGGAAGCGGGGAACGTGGCCGTTGAGAGCCAGCGGCAGCCGGAAGACCGCGCTCGCCTCCTCCACGTCAGCCAGCCACTCCAACGGCTGGAGGGCGGGCGGCATGGCGCCCGCCCATCCTCCGTCGTCTCCCCAGGATGCGAAGTCGAGCCATGCCGTGTTCCCGCTGAAGACCGCCGCCTGCCGGGGGTCGACGGGCCGCACCAGCCGGAAGGCGGGGCCGAGGGCCGGCAGGTGCTGCCGCCCGCGACCCGGGCCGGCGGAGGGAGCTGTAGGTGCTATCCGGCGAACTTCCGCATCCACGCCTCGACTTCGTCGGCCGAGCGGGGAAGCGCGTCCGAGAGGTTCTCGTAGCCGTCCGCCGTGACCACGAGGTCGTCCTCGATACGGACGCCGATGCCGCGCCATTCCTCGGGCACGCTCAGGTCGTCCGGCTGGAAGTACAGGCCCGGTTCGACGGTGAGGACCATGCCCGGCTCCAGGACCCCGCCGACATAGTCCTCGTTGCGGGCGCGGGCGCAGTCGTGGACGTCGAGCCCGAGCATGTGCCCGGTGCCCGCCATGGTGAAGCGGCGCTGCAGGCCGAGTTCGAACGCGCGCTCCACCGGGCCTTCGACGAAGCCCCAGGCCACCAGCCGCTCGGTCATCGACCACTGCGCGGCGTCATGGAAGTCGCGGTACCGGGCACCCGGCTTCACCGCCGCCATGCCCGCCTCCTGCGCCTCGTACACGGCGTCGTAGACCTTCCGCTGGACCGGAGTGAACGTGCCGCTGATCGGAAGGGTGCGGGTCACGTCGGCGGTGTAGAGCGTGCGGGTCTCCACGCCCGCGTCGAGCAGCAGCAGTTCGCCGGGGCGGACCGGTCCGTCGTTCTCCGTCCAGTGCATGATCGTGGCGTGTTCACCGGCGGCGCAGATCGAGCCGTAGCCGACGTCGTTGCCCTCGACACGGGCACGGCGGAAGAAGGTGCCCTCGATCCACCGCTCCGAGGTGGCGACCGCCTGTGACAGCTCCCGTACGACATCGGTGAATCCGCGGACGGTGGAGTCCACCGCGCGGCGCAGCTCGCCGATCTCCCACGCGTCCTTGACCAGTCGCAGCCCGGACAGCGCCTCCTCCAGCTCGGCGTCCCGGTCCTCGTCCGTGACGAGCGCCGCCTCGACCGCGGGTGCGTGGCCGCGCACGACGCGGGTCGGGACGCCGCTGTCCGCCAGGTCCTCGGAGATCGTACGGATGTCACGGCAGGGCAGTCCGAGAACCTGCTCGGACTCCGCGAGGGACCGGCGGCGGCCCATCCACAGCTCGGCCGTCATGCCCGTCCAGAACTCGTCGCTGTCCCGGCTGTCGCGGGGGAGCTGGTAGCAGTGCGCGTCGTGGCCGCCGTCGGCGCGCGGCTCCAGCACGAGCGCGCCGTCCCGGGCCTGATCGCCCGTCAGGTGCACGTATCCCGTGTACGGGCGGAACGGATAGTGCGTGTCGTTCGACCGGGTCCTGAGACCTCCGGACGGGACGACCAGCCGCTCGCCGGGGAAGAGGGCGGAGAGCGCGGCGCGCCGGCGGGCCGCGTGGGCGGCCTGTTCGCCGGGCCGCAGATCGTTCCGCTCGGTGTCGGCCCAGCCCGTGCGCATCAGGGCGGACAGCTCGTCGGAGATTCCTCGGTAGAGACCGTTCTTTCGGCCCTTGGCCACGTCAGGCACCTTCTCGTGTAGGTCGTGTCGCGCAGGTCGTGTCGTTCATGGTGTCGTCCCGGGCGCGCCCGATGTGTCGTCCGGGCGGGACGTGCGAGCGTGACGTCCGAGCGTGACTCCGTCCGGAGCGTCGGCCGTTCCGGGCGAGAGAAGCATGTGACATAGTACTGATGTGAGCAAGCCATTTACCTGCGATGTCGTGGTCGTCGGCGCCGGAATGGTGGGTGCCGCCTGTGCCCTGTACGCGGCTCGCGCGGGCCTCGGCGTCGCCGTGGTGGACCGGGGCCCGGTGTCCGGCGGCACCACCGGCGCGGGGGAGGGGAACCTGCTCGTCTCCGACAAGGAGCCCGGGCCCGAACTCGACCTCGCACTGCTCTCCGGGCGCCTGTGGGCCGACCTCGCCGAGGAGCGGGCGGAGTCGATCGAGTACGAGGCCAAGGGCGGTGTCGTCGTGGCCTCGACGCCCGAGGGCCTGGCCGCGCTGGAGACCTTCGCCGAGGGGCAGCGGGCGGCCGGTGTACTGACCGAACCGGTTACCGCCGATGAACTGCACAGCCTGGAACCGTACTTGGCCCCGGGTCTCGCGGGCGCCGTTCACTACCCGCAGGACACCCAGGTGATGCCCGCCCTGGCCGCGGCGCATCTTCTACGGGCCTCGGGGGCGCGGTTGCTGACCGGGCGCACCGTCACCGAGGTGCTGCGCGCGAAGGACGGCTCGGTCCGCGGCGTGCGCACCGACCGGGGTGATCTGCACGCACCCGCCGTCGTCAACGCGGCCGGGACCTGGGGTGCCGAGGTGGCCTCGCTCGCGGGCGTCACCCTGCCCGTCCTGCCCCGCCGAGGATTCGTCCTCGTCACCGAACCCGTGCCGCGCCGGGTGCGCCACAAGGTGTACGCGGCGGACTACGTGGCCGACGTCGCCAGCGACTCCGCCGCTCTGCAGACATCGCCCGTGGTCGAGGGGACCGCGGCCGGGCCGATCCTGATCGGCGCGAGCCGGGAACGCGTCGGCTTCGACCGGGCGTTCTCGCTGCCCGTCGTGCGGGAACTGGCCGAGGGCGCCACGCGGCTCTTTCCCTTCCTGTCCGAGGTGCGCGCCCTGCGGACCTACCTCGGATTCCGCCCCTATCTGCCCGACCATCTGCCCGCCATCGGCCCCGACCCCCGGGTGCCCGGTCTCTTCCACGCCTGCGGGCACGAGGGGGCGGGCATCGGACTGTCCACCGGGACCGGACTGCTCATCGCCCAGACCCTGGCGGGCGGCGCACCCGATCTCGACCTCGCGCCGTTCCGGCCCGACCGCTTCTTGGAGGAGGCCGCGTGAATCCCCTGGACCTCGTACGGGCCGAGCCCGGCCCCTCGTTCACCGTCACCCTCGACGGCCGGGACATCGAGGTGCTGCCCGGCCGGACCGTCGCCGCCGCCCTGTGGGCCGCGGGCGTCACCTCCTGGCGCACCACCCGCGACGGCGGTCGGCCCCGCGGTGTCTTCTGCGGGATCGGCGTCTGTTTCGACTGCCTCGTCATCGTCAACGACCGCCCCAACCAACGGGCTTGTCTGGTCCCGCTGGCCCCCGGCGACTCGATCCGCACCCAGGAAGGGATCGGCCACGATGGCTGACGGACGCCACCGTCTCGTGGTGATCGGCGCGGGTCCGGCCGGCCTGGCCGGCACGCTGGCCGCGGCGGCACGCGGCATCCACGTGACACTGATCGACTCGGCCGCGGCGGCGGGCGGGCAGTTCTACCGCCGGCCCGCGAGCGGTCTCGGAGCCCGGCGGCCCCGGGCGCTGCACCACGAGTGGCGCACCTGGGAACGCCTGGAACAGGGGCTCGCCGAACACGTGGAAGCGGGCACCGTCGAGTACTTGACGGACCATCACGTATGGCTGGTGGAGCGGACGGAGGAGACCGGGCGGACCGAAGGGACGGAAGAGACCGAGCGGGCCGCCTGGACCGAGCGGGGCGAGCGCGCGGACCGAGCGGGGCGGGCCGAACGTGCCGAACGCGCCGAACGGTTGATCCCCGCCTGGCCCGGATTCGTCGTCCACGCCCTCCTCGGGCGCCTCCAGGAGCGCTCCGTCACCGTGCGCGCCGACGCGGTGCTGCTCGCCACCGGCGGGTACGAGAAGGTGCTGCCCTTCCCCGGCTGGACCCTTCCCGGAGTCGTGACCGCGGGCGGGGCCCAGGCCATGCTCAAGGGCGGTCTCGTGGTGCCGGGGCGGAGGGCCGTCGTCGCGGGCACCGGGCCGCTGCTGCTGCCGGTGGCGACCGGACTGGCGGCCGCCGGGGTCGAGGTCGCCGCGGTCGTGGAGTCCGCCGACCCGAGGGGCGTGCTCCGCAGGGCCGGGGCGCTCACGTCTCAGCCCGGAAAGCTCGTCGAGGGAACCCGCTACGCGGCCCGGCTCCTGCGCCACCGGGTGCCGTTCCTCCCCCTGCACACCGTCCTCGAAGCCCATGGAGCCGAAGCCCATGGAGCCGAAGCCCATGGAGCCGAAGCCCATGGAGCCGAAGCCCATGGAGCCGAAGCCCATGGAGCCGAAGCCCATGGAGCCGAGACCCGTGGAGCCGAAGCGCAGGGGCCTCGCGGCGCGGAGCGGCTCGAAGCCGTGACCGTCGCCGCGCTCGGCCCCGACGGGCGGGTGCGGCCGGGAACCGAGCGCCGCATCCCCTGCGACACGCTCGCCGTGGGCCACGGGATGATCCCCCACACCGATCTCGCCGGGGCGCTCGGCTGCCGTATCGACGGGATGAAGGTCGACGTGGACGACGAACAGCGCACCGACGTTCCCGGCGTCTGGGCCGCGGGCGAGACCACCGGTATCGGCGGCGCCGCACTCTCCCTGACCGAGGGGCACCTCGCGGGCCGGTCGGTCGCCGCCCGCCTCACCGGTGCCGCGGCCGACCCCCGTGCGACGGCCCGAGCCGTCAGGGCCCGTACGAGAATGCGGAGGTTCGCCGCCGCCCTCGACGCCGTGTACGCGCCGCCCGCCCACTGGACGGACCGGATCACCGACGACACCGTCGTGTGCCGTTGCGAGGAGGTCACCGGCGGCCGTGTCCGCGCGGCCGTGACCGACCTCGGCGCCGGCGACGTACGGACGGTCAAACTGCTCACCCGCGCCGGTATGGGGTGGTGCCAGGGCCGGATCTGCGAACCCGCGGTCGCCGGACTCGCCGGCTGCGAACAGGGCGCCACACGAAGGCTGTTGGCGCGCCCGGTGCCGCTCGGCGTGCTCGCCCGTGCCGGTACGGACGACGGAGGAGCACCGGACGCGGACTCTCCTCCCACCGCGCGGTGAACCGCCTCGACACCTCCGACAGTAAAATGTCACACCCTATTGAGAGGGATGAGTACCTCATGACCGTCACCCCCGACAGCCGCCCTTGGCGCGGTGTCCTCGTCGCCACCGCTCTCCCGCTGAACGACGACCTCTCGGTGAACTACGACCGGTACGCAGAGCACTGCGCCTGGCTCGTCGAGAACGGCTGCGACGGCGTCGTGCCGAACGGCTCGCTCGGCGAGTACCAGGTGCTCACACCCGAGGAGCGAGCCAGGGTCGTCGAGACGGCCGTCGCCGCGATCGGCGGGTCCCGGGTGATGCCGGGCGTCGCCGCGTACGGCTCCGCCGAGGCCCGCCGCTGGGCCGAGCAGGCCAGGGACGCGGGCTGCGGCGCCGTGATGCTGCTGCCGCCCAACGCCTATCGCGCGGACGAGCGTTCCGTCCTCGCCCACTACGAGGAGGTCTCCCGGGCGGGCGTGCCGGTCGTCGCGTACAACAACCCGATCGACACCAAGGTCGACCTGGTGCCCGAACTCCTCGCGAAGCTGCACGCGGCCGGGTTCGTCCAGGGCGTCAAGGAGTTCTCCGGCGATGTGCGCCGTGCCTACCGCATCGCCGAACTCGCACCGGAACTGGACCTGTTGATCGGCGCCGACGACGTGCTGCTCGAACTCGCCGTCGCGGGGGCCAAGGGCTGGGTGGCCGGCTACCCGAACGCGCTGCCCCGCGCGAGCGTCGAGCTCTACCGCGCGGCCGTCGCCGGTGACCTGGACACGGCGGGCAAGCTCTACCGTCAGCTGCACCCGCTGCTGCGCTGGGACTCCCAGGTCGAGTTCGTCCAGGCCATCAAGCTGTCCATGGACCTCGTCGGCCGCCACGGCGGTCCGGTCCGGCCGCCGCGCGTCCCGCTGCTGCCCGAGCAGGAGGCCGCCGTGCGGCTGGCCACCGACCGGGCCGTCGCCGCCGGTCTCGCCTGAGCCGTCACCGGTCTCCACACCCCCGGCCGCCACCGGTCGGCCTCCCGCCGACATCACTCAGGAGTGCCATGCGCAGCAAACTCGTCCTGCACGCCGTCGACTCGCACACCGAGGGCATGCCCACCCGGGTGATCACCGGCGGGATCGGCACGGTCCCGGGCGCGACCATGAACGAACGGCGGCTGTACTTCCGTCAGCACCGCGACGACGTCAAGCAGTTCCTGATGAACGAGCCGCGCGGCCACGCGGCGATGAGCGGCGCCATCCTCCAGCCGTCCACCCGGCCGGACTGCGACTACGGCGTGATCTACATCGAGGTGTCGGGCTACCTCCCGATGTGCGGACACGGCACCATCGGCGTCGCGACGGTGCTCGTGGAGACCGGCATGGTCGAGGTCGTCGAGCCGGTCACCACGATCCGGCTCGACACCCCGGCGGGGCTCGTCGTCGCCGAGGTCGAGGTCGAGGACGGCGCGGCCAGGTCGGTCACGCTCAGGAACGTGCCGTCCTTCGTCGTCGGCCTGGACCGCGAGGCCGTCCTCGCCGACGGGCGCACGGTGACGTACGACCTGGCGTACGGCGGGAACTTCTACGCGATCCTGCCGCTGGAGCAGTTCGGACTGCCCTTCGACCGCTCCCGCAAGGACGAGATCCTGGCGGCGGGGCTGGCGCTGATGGACGCGGTCAACGCCGGGGACGAGCCCGTGCACCCGGAGGACCCGTCCATCCGCGGCTGCCACCACGTCCACCTGTACGCCCCCGGGGCGACGGCCCGCTTCTCGCGGCACGCGATGGCGATCCACCCCGGTTGGTTCGACCGCTCACCCTGCGGTACGGGCACCAGCGCGCGCATGGCCCAGCTGCACGCCCGGGGTGAACTCCCGCTGGACACCGAGTTCGTGAACGAGTCCTTCATCGGGACACGGTTCACCGGGCGGCTGCTGGGCACCACCGAGGTCGCCGGAACACCCGCCGTGCTGCCCAGCTTCACGGGTCGCGCCTGGATCACGGGGACCGCCCAGTACCTGCTGGACCCGTCGGACCCGTTCCCGGCCGGGTTCGTCCTGTGAGCGGTCCCGCTCCGGGGAGTGGATACTGGTGCTCCGAGTAACACGTGACATGGCACATGGCCGGTGCGGCAGAACGGCGGCGCACCGGCCCGTACGACCGTACGAGGAGACCCCGATGGCCGACCGGCGCAGCAACGCACCCTCAGCCGCTCCCGATCTGCCCACGCTGGGCGGCAGGCGGAGCAGCTATCGCGAGCGGGTGGCCGACGCCCTGCGCGCCGCCCTGATCGCGGGCGAGCTGCGGCCCGGCGAGGTCTACTCGGCGCCCACGCTGGCGGCCCGTTTCGGTGTCTCCGCGACGCCGGTCCGCGAGGCCATGCTCGACCTGGCCAAGGAGGGCCTGGTCGACACCGTGCCCAACAAGGGGTTCCGGGTCACGGCGGTCTCCGAGAAGCAGCTCGACGAGTACACCCACATCCGGTCGCTCATCGAGATCCCCACCGTCGTGCGGTTGGCCACCACCGCGGACCCCGTCTCGCTGGAGGCGCTGCGGCCGGCCGCCCGGGAGATCGTGACCGCCGCCGCGGCCGGTGACCTCATCGCCTACGTGGAGGCGGACATCCGCTTCCATCTCGGCCTGCTGGCCCTCGCGGGCAACTCCCACCTGGTCGAGGTCGTCGGCGACCTGCGCAAGCGGTCGCGCCTGTACGGGCTCAACGCCTTGGTCGAGGCGGGCCGTCTGGAGGCCTCGGCCAGGGAGCACCTGGAACTCCTCGACGCCCTCCTGGAGCGCGACGAGCGCGCCGTACGAGCCGTGATGACACGGCACCTGGGTCATGTCCGCGGTCTGTGGGCGGCGCCCTGAGGGGATGACCGGCACGGGAGGGAAGCGGCCGGACTTCTACGCAAGCGACTTGCATATCTTGCGCTATTCTTGCGCTCATGACGCGACGACTTGCTCAGGTGGCGAAGAAGGTCGGGGTCAGTGAGGCCACGGTCAGCCGGGTGCTCAACGGCAAGCCCGGAGTCTCCGATTCCACTCGGCAGGCGGTGCTCTCCGCCCTGGACGTCCTCGGGTACGAGCGGCCGACCCAACTGCGCGGCGAACGCGCGCGGCTCGTCGGTCTCGTCCTGCCCGAGCTGCAGAACCCGATCTTCCCGGCCTTCGCCGAAGTGATCGGCGGAGCGCTCGCGCAGCTCGGCCTCACCCCCGTGCTGTGCACCCAGACCAAGGGCGGCGTCTCCGAGGCCGACTACGTGGAGCTGCTGCTCCAGCAGCAGGTCTCCGGAGTGGTGTTCGCCGGCGGTCTGTACGCGCAGGCCGACGCGCCGCACGACCACTACCGCCAGCTCGCGGACCGCAATATTCCGGTGGTGCTGGTCAACGCGGCCATCGAGCACCTCGGCTTCCCCTGCGTCTCCTGCGACGACGCGGTCGCCGTCGAGCAGGCCTGGCGTCATCTCGACTCCCTCGGCCACGAGCGGATAGGGCTCGTCCTCGGCCCCGCCGACCACATGCCCTCGGGCCGCAAGCTCGCGGCGGCGCGCGCCCTCGCGCCCGGGCTCCCCGACGCGCACGTCGCGCGGGCGATGTTCTCGCTGGAGGGCGGTCAGGCCGCGGCCACCCGGCTGCTCGACCAGGGGGTCACCGGCATCATCTGCGCCAGCGACCCGCTCGCGCTCGGCGCCGTACGGGCCGCCCGCCGCAAGGGTCTCAGCGTCCCCGGCGAGATCTCCGTCGTCGGATACGACGACTCGGCGTTCATGAACTGCACCGAACCCCCGCTGACCACGGTCCGCCAGCCCATCGAGGCCATGGGGCGCGCCGCGGTGGAACTGCTGAGCGCGCAGATCGGCGGCGGCAGTGTGACCGCCGAAGAGCTTCTGTTCGAACCGGAGTTGGTGGTGCGGGGGTCCACCGCGCAGGCGCCCCGCGGCTGAGATTCCCGACGCGGCAGCGCAACCACCTGCCACAGAGACCCCCAACCGCTGTCAAATAATTACAGATTCTGCGCGACATCTTGCGGAGAGATGTCGGCGGTGCTTGAGTGTGCGGCGCCAGAACACGGCGGCGCGCCCGCCGTGGGCCTTCCTTGCTCCTGCCCGAAGGGGTCCACCAATGAGAAGTACCGGGTTCCGCCGTACCTTCGTCACGCTCATGGCGTCCTCCGTCGCGCTCACCGCGGCCGCCTGCGGTTCGAGCGGCGACGACGCGGCCAACGGAAAGACCCGCATCACGGTCAACTGCGAGCCGCCGAAGAGCGCCAAGGTCGACCGCTCGTTCTTCGACGCCGACACCAAGAAGTTCGAGAAGGCCAACCCGGGCATCGACGTCGCCATGCACGACGCGTTCCCGTGTCAGGACCCCAAGACCTTCGACGCCAAGCTCGCCGGCGGCCAGATGGAGGACGTGTTCTACACGTACTTCACCGACGCCAAGCACGTCGTCGACGTCAACCAGGCCGCCGACATCACGAGTTACGTCAAGGACCTCAAGAGCTACGGCACCATCCAGCAGCAACTGCGCGACATCTACACCGTGGACGGCAAGATCTACGGCGTCCCGCGCACCGGCTACTCGATGGGCCTCATCTACAACAAGAAGCTCTTCCAGCAGGCCGGCCTGGACCCCGACAAGCCCCCGGCCACCTGGGAGGAGCTGCGCGCGGACGCCAAGAAGATCGCCGCGCTCGGCAAGGGCACGGTCGGATACGCCGACTACAGCGCCCAGAACCAGGGCGGCTGGCACTTCACCGCGGAGGTCTACTCGCAGGGCGGGAACGTCGTCTCCGAGGACGGCAAGAAGGCGACCGTCGACACCCCCGAGGGCAAGGCGGTCCTGCAGAACCTCAAGGACATGCGCTGGGGCGACAACTCCATGGGCAGCAAGCAACTGCTGGTCATCAACGACGTCCAGCAGATGATGGGCTCCGGCAAGCTCGGCATGTACCTCTCCGCGCCCGACAACATCCCGATCCTCGTCAAGGAGAAGGGCGGCAACTACAACGACCTCGCCCTCGCGCCCATGCCCGGCGGCAAGGGCACGCTCATCGGCGGCGACGGCTACATGTTCAACAAGAAGGACACCCCGGCGCAGATCAAGGCCGGCCTCAAGTGGCTCGACCACATGTTCCTGACGCCCGGATCCGGCTTCGTCGGCGACTACGCCCGCGCCAAGCAGAACAACGCCCCGGTCGGCCTGCCCGAGCCGCGGCTGTTCACCGGAGCCGCCGACGCCAAGGACCAGCAGATCAAGAAGGCCAACGCCAACGTGCCGGTGGAGAACTACCAGGCCTTCCTCGACGGCAACCAGAACCTGCAGATGAAGATCGAGCCCCCGCAGGCCCAGCAGATCTACTCCGTCCTCGACGCCGCCGTGTCCGCCGTCCTCACCAAGAAGGACGCCGACATCGACCAGCTCCTCAAGGACGCCTCCGGCAAGATCGACTCCATTCTGGCCCGAGGCTGACACTCTTCATGAAGACCGCATCGAAGCCCCCCGCAGCGCTCCCTCCGGCCGCCGTCGGCGTGCCGGAGGTGCCGCGGTCGGCCGGGCGCCGGAACGGGGGAACGTGGCGCCGGCGCCTGGCCGACCAATCCCGCGCGTACGCCTTCCTGATCGGCGGCCTGCTCTGCTTCGCCCTGTTCTCCTGGTACCCGGCGATCCGCGCGGTCGTGATCGCCTTCCAGAAGTACACCCCGGGCAGCGGCGGCGAATGGGTCGGCACCGCCAACTTCACCCGGGTCTTCCACGACCCCGAGTTCACCGCCGCCTGGCGCAACACCCTCACCTTCACCGTGCTCGCCCTGGCCATAGGCTTCGCCGTCCCCTTCGTGATGGCGCTGGTGCTCAATGAACTGCGGCACGCGAAGGCCTTCTTCAGAGTCGTGGTCTATCTGCCGGTGATGATCCCGCCGGTGGTCAGCGCGCTGCTGTGGAAGTGGTTCTACGACCCCGGAGCGGGCCTCGCCAACGAGGTGCTGCGCGCACTGCACCTGCCGACCTCGAACTGGTCCAACGGCGCGGACACCGCCCTCGTCTCGCTGGTCATCGTCGCCACCTGGGCCAACCTCGGCGGAACCGTCCTCATCTACCTCGCCGCGCTCCAGAGCATCCCCGGCGAGCTGTACGAGGCGGCCGAACTGGACGGCGCGAACATCTGGCAGCGGGTCCGCCACGTCACGATCCCGCAGACCCGCTTCATCATCCTCATGCTGATGCTCCTTCAGATCATCGCCACCATGCAGGTGTTCACCGAGCCGTTCGTGATCACCGGCGGCGGCCCCGAGGACAAGACCGTCACGGTGCTCTACCTGATCTACAAGTACGCCTTCCTCTACAACGACTTCGGGGGAGCCTGCGCGCTGAGCGTCATGCTGCTCGTCCTGCTCGGCGTCTTCTCCGCGCTGTACCTGCGGCTGACCCGCTCGGAAGGAGAGGACGCATGAGCACCCGCACCCTGGTCTCCCCGCTCACGCTGGCCCGCCCGCGCGGCAGGGCCGCCTACTGGACCGTCTTCAGCGGAGTGGTCCTGCTGTTCGCGCTGGCGTTCCTCTTCCCCGTCTACTGGATGGTGACCGGCGCCATGAAGTCGCCGGACGAGGTGACGCGCACTCCGCCCACCCTCGTACCGCACCACTGGCACCTGAGCGGATACATCGACGCGTGGGACCTGATGGACCTGCCCACCCACCTGTGGAACACCGTCGTCCAGGCGACGGGCGCCTGGCTGCTCCAGCTCGTGTTCTGCACGGCCGCCGCCTACGCCCTGTCCAAGCTGAAGCCGGCCTTCGGCAAGGTGATCCTCGGCGGCATCCTCGCCACCCTGATGGTCCCCACGCAGGCCCTGGTGGTCCCCAAGTACCTGACCGTCGCCGACCTGCCCGTCCTGCACACCAGCCTGCTCAACTCCCCGCTCGGCATCTGGCTGCCCGCCGTCGCCAACGCCTTCAACCTCTACCTCCTCAAGCGCTTCTTCGACCAGATACCGCGTGACGTCCTGGAGGCCGCCGAGATCGACGGCGCCGGCCGGCTGCGCACCCTGTGGTCGATCGTGCTGCCGATGTCCCGGCCCGTCCTCGGAGTCGTGTCGATCTTCGCCCTGGTCGCCGTCTGGCAGGACTTCCTCTGGCCGCTGATGGTCTTCTCCGACACCGACAAGCAGCCCATCAGCGTGGCGCTCGTCCAGTTGTCGCAGAACATCCAGCTGACCGTGCTCATCGCCGCGATGGTGATCGCCAGCATCCCCATGGTCGTGATGTTCCTGGTGTTCCAGCGGCACATCATCGCCGGAATCAGCGCGGGCAGCACCAAGGGCTGACGCCTGTACGTGACTTCCTCGAACGAAAGGCAACGCACCGTGGGACAGCCCCGCCCTGCCCGAAATCAGTCCGCGTGGTGGCGTTCCGCCGTCATCTACCAGGTGTACGTCCGCAGCTTCGCGGACGGCGACGGCGACGGCACCGGCGACCTCGCGGGCGTCCGCGCCAGACTCCCGTACCTCGCCGAACTCGGTGTGGACGCCCTGTGGTTCAACCCCTGGTACCTCTCACCCCTGGCGGACGGCGGCTACGACGTCGCCGACTACCGCGCCATCGACCCGGCCTTCGGCACCCTCGCCGAGGCGGAGAAACTCATCGGCGAGGCCCGCGAGCTCGGCATCCGCACCCTGGTCGACATCGTGCCGAACCATGTCTCCGACCAGCACCCCTGGTTCCGGGCGGCGCTGGCCGGCGGTCCCGAGCGCGACCTCTTCCACTTCCGCCCCGGACGCGGCGAACACGGTGAACTCCCGCCCAACGACTGGCCCTCGCAGTTCGCGGGCTCCGCCGAACCGGTGTGGACCCGGCTGCCCGACGGCGACTGGTACCTCCACCTCTTCACCCCCGAGCAGCCCGACCTCAACTGGGCGCACCCGGCGGTCCGCAAGGAGCACGAGGAGATCCTGCGCTTCTGGTTCGAGCGCGGGGTGGCGGGCGTGCGCATCGACTCGGCCGCACTGCTCGCCAAGGACCCCGACCTGCCCGACTTCGTCGAGGGCCGCGACCCCAACCCGTACGTCGACCGCGACGAGCTCCACGACATCTACCGCTCCTGGCGGGCGGTCGCCGACGACTACGACGGTGTCTTCGTCGGAGAGGTCTGGCTCCCCGACTCCGAGCGCTTCGCCCGCTATCTGCGCCCCGACGAACTGCACACCGCCTTCAACTTCTCCTTCCTGTCCTGCCCCTGGGACGCCGGGCGGCTGCGTACCTCCATCGACGAGACCCTCGCCGAGCACGCCCCCGTCGGGGCGCCCGCCACCTGGGTGCTGTGCAACCACGACGTGACCCGCACGGTCACCCGCTACGGCCGCACGGACACCGGCTTCGACTTCACGGCCAAGGCCTTCGGCATCCCCACCGACCCGGCACTCGGCACCCGCCGGGCCCGCGCCGCGGCCCTGCTCTCGCTCGCCCTGCCCGGCTCCGTGTACGTCTACCAGGGCGAGGAACTAGGCCTGCCCGAGGTCGAGTTGCCACTCGACAGCATCCAGGACCCGATGCACTTCCGCTCCGGCGGCACGGACCCGGGCCGAGACGGCTGCCGGGTCCCGCTGCCCTGGACGGCAAACGCCCCGTACGCGGGATTCGGCGGCGACCCCTGGCTGCCGCAGCCCGCCGACTGGCCCTCGTACGCGGCCGACCGCCAGGCGGAGGATCCCGCCTCGATGCTGAGCCTCTACCGTGCCGCAATCCGCGCCCGGCGCACCGAACCGGGCTTCGGCGACGGCCCGCTGAGCTGGCTGCCCGCGCCCGAGGGCGTCCTCGCCTTCGCCCGTACGAACGGACTGCTCTGCGTCGTCAGTCTGGCCGACGGCCCGGTCGAGCTCCCGGAGCACTCCGAACTCCTGCTCGGCAGCGGCCCGTTGGACGCCGACGGGTTCCTTCCGCCGGACACGGCGGTCTGGCTGCGCGCCTGAGAGCACCGGACCGCCGCCCCCGCACGTGCCTGCGCGCCGGTTCAGCGAAGGGGAGGCGTATCCGCCCTCGTGCCCGGTTCCCCGCGCTTCGCCGCCTGGATCTGCTCGTACACATGGGTCCGCAACTCGGCGAAGCGCGGGGCCACCCGGGTGTGCAACTGGTCCCGCTCCTCGGGAAGATCGACCTTGAGCTGCTCCCGTACGACCGTGGGGGAGGCCGAGAGGATCAGCACCCGCTCGCCCAGGTAGACGGCCTCGTCGATGTCATGGGTCACGAACAGGACGGTGATCCCGCGCTGCCGCCACAGCCGGCGTACCAGATCCTCCAGATCGGCCCGGGTCTGCGCGTCGACCGCGGCGAACGGCTCGTCCATGAGCAGGACTTCGGGCTCGTAGGCCAGGGCCCGCGCGATGGCCACCCGCTGCTGCATCCCTCCGGACAACTGCCACGGATAGGCCCTCGCGGCATCGGCCAGGCCGACGGACTCCAGCGCGTCGGCGACCAGCTCACGCCGCCGCGCCTTGCTCAGGTCCTTCTGCTTCAGCGGGAGTTCGACGTTCTCGCCGACCCGCATCCAGGGGAACAGACTGCGCCCGTACTCCTGGAAGACGAACGCCATGCCGGGCGGCGGGCCGCTCACCCGCCGGCCCCCGAGCAGCACCTCGCCCGCAGTCGGCGTCAGCAGACCGCCCACGCACTTCAGCAGCGTGGTCTTGCCGCAGCCCGACGGGCCGACCAGACAGACGAGTTCCCCCGCGTCCACCGTGAAGGTGAGATCGCGGACCGCCTCCACCCGGCGCCCCGACCCCTCGTAGACCTTCCGCAGGCCGGATACGACCAAAGACGCGTGCATGGACCGCCCTTTCGGATGCGTCACGGGGACCGCCGGGAGGAGTCGCGCAGACCGTGGTACCAGCCGAGCACCCGGCGCTCGACGAGCTGGAAGACGACCGAGAGGAGAAAGCCGAGCAGGCCGAGGACGAGGATCCCGGTCCACATGTCGGGGATCGCGAAGCCGCGCTGGAACTGCACGATGGTGAAACCGAGGCCGTTGCTGGCCGCGAACATCTCGCTGATGACCATCAGGATGATTCCGACGGACAGTGCCTGTCGCAGCCCCGCGAAGATCTGCGGACCGGCCGCCGGCAGCACCACCGAGCGCATCCGGGCCGGTCCGGTGATGCCGTACGAACGGGCCGTCTCGGACATCACCGAGTCGAGGGCGCGCACGCCCTCGACCGTGTTGAGCAGGATCGGCCAGACACAGCCGCTCGCGATCACGACGATCTTCATCGTGTCCCCGATGCCCGCGAACAGCATGATGACCGGCACGAGCACCGGCGGCGGCACCGCCCGCAGGAACTCCAGGACCGGCTCGCACACCGCCCGCACCTTGCGGTACGAGCCGATGACCGTGCCGAGGGCGACGCCCACGACCGCCGCCGACGCGTAGCCGGCGAGCAGCCGCAGCAGGCTGGGCACCAGGTCCGCGCGGAGCCGCGCGCGGGTCCAGACGTCGGGGAACGTCCTGAGGATCGTGCGCAGCGGCGGCCAGTAGACGTCGGTGCTGCCGTCCGAGGTGAACCACCACAGGACGACCAGCAGCAGGGGGAGCGCGACGACGAACAGCGCCCGCAGCAGCGGACCCCGCCACGCGTTCGGCCTCGCCGGGCCCGCCGGGATGTCCGTCACACCGCCACCTCCCCGCGTACCGACTGGTGCCAGGCCAGCGCGTGCCGCTCCACCGAGCGCGCGCCCACGTTGATCAGCAGCCCGAGCAGACCGGTGACGACGATCAGGGCGTACATCTCGGGCACGGCCTGCGAGGTCTGGGCGACCGCGATGCGCGCCCCCAACCCCGGTGCGCCGATGACGAGTTCGGCGGTCACGGTCAGGATGAGCGCGACCGCCGCGGCGAGCCGGACACCCGTCATGACATAAGGGAGCGCCGTCGGCCACAGCACATGGCGGACCCGGGCCCAGGTGCCGAGCCCGTACGAGCGTGCCGTCTCCTCCGCGACCGGGTCGACGTCCCGCACGCCGTACATGACCTGGACGAGGACCTGCCAGAAGGACGCGTACACGACCAGGAGGAGCACCGACCGCATCTCGGTGCCGTAGAGGAGGACGGCGAGCGGGATCAGCGCCACGGAGGGGATCGGGCGCAGGAACTCGATCGTCGAGGCGGTCGCCTCGCGCAGATACGGCACGACCGAGACGACCACGCCGACCACGATGCCCGCGCCGACAGCGATCACCAGGCCCAGCGCCCAGCCCGTGAGGGTGTCGCCGAGATCCGTCCAGAAGGTGCCGTCGGTGATCTCGGCGCCGAGCGCCCGCGCGATCCGGCTGGTCGGCGGGAAGTACCGCGCCTTGACGATGCCGACCCGCGGCACCACCTCGCCGAGGGCGAGGAAAGCCGCGAGTCCGGCGGCTCCCAGAGCGGCGTTCACGGCCCGTCCGGCGGAGCCGCCGGCCCGCGGTTGCTTCCGGCTCACGGCAGCAGCTTGTCCAGATCGGGCGCCGTCTTGAAGAGGCCGTCCTGCTCGCCCAGCTTCTCCAGCGTCTCGATCGAGGTCCGGTTCGGCTCGGCGGGCCACTTGGGCAGGGTCACCTTCGCCAGTACGGCCGCCGGGATCGTCGTGTACGTGGTGACGATCTGCCGGACCTCGTCCGGGTGGGCGTCGGCGTAGGCCAGGGACTCCGCGGTGGCCTCCTGGAACTCCTTGACCACGTCCGGGTGTTGCTGCGCGTACTGGTTCGAGGTGAAGTACATCGCGACGGTGAGGTCCTTCGCCACGTCGACCAGGGACGAGGCGATCTCGGTGGCGCCCTGGCTCTTGACCGTGGCCAGCGCGGGCTCGACCACCATGGCGGCGTCGATCTGGCCGCTGTCGAGGGCCGCGGGCATCTGGTCGAAGGCGAGCTCGACGAACTTCACCTTGGACGGATCGCCGCCCGCCTTGCGCACCGACTCGCGCACGGCCGTCTCGTTGATGTTCTTGAGCGTGTTGACGGCGACCTTCTTCCCCTCCAGGTCCTTCGCCGTCGTGATGGAGCTGCCCTTCTTGACGGTGATGGCGCCGAAGTCCTTGCCCGTCACGCCCGTCGAGGCGACACCGTTCACGACGGCCTTCACGGGGACGCCGTTGGACTGGGCGATCATCAACGAGGTCACGTTCGAGAACCCGAACTGGAACTGGCCCGAGACGACCCCCGGCACGATCGCCGCGCCGCCCTGCGCGAGCGTCATCGACAGCTTCAGGCCGTGCTTGCCGTAGAAGCCCTTCTTCTGGCCCAGATAGACCGGGGCGACATCGACGATGGGGATGACCCCCAGCTTGACGGTGGTGGTACCACCGGACGAAGAGTTCTTGTCCGAGGCGCCACCGCCGCCGGACGAACCGCAGGCCGACGCGGCGACCAGGAAGGCTCCGACCGCTAATCCGGCGAGCAGACGACGCATGGCTCCTCCTGTGCAGACGAAAGTGTTCCGACAGGTTGTGCGCACACCGCACAATGGTGCTCAGCGCGAAGGTAGAACCCCGTCCGTGCCGGGTCAATGGCCTTGGCTGACAATATTGTTGACAGTTATCGAAGTGCGCTCTCGACTCGCGCGGAGAGTGCTCCGTTTGTCCCACTGGAGGCGACGATGCCTGCAGCAGACCGAGCGCCCCACTTCGTCCGCTCCTTCGAACGCGGACTCGCCGTCATCCGCGTCTTCGGTGCCGACCGCCCCGAACTGACGCTCAGTCAGGTCGCGCGCGGCTGCGACCTCACCCGCGCGGCGGCCCGCCGCTTCCTGCTGACCCTGGTCGATCTCGGATACGTCCGCACCGACGGCAGGGTCTTCCGGCTCACCCCGCGCGTGCTGGAACTCGGCTACGCCTACCTCTCCGGCTTCACCCTCCCGGAGATCGCCCTGCCCCATCTCAGGCAACTCGCCGAGCGGGTCGGGGAGTCGAGCTCGCTGTGCGTCCTCGACGGCGACGACATCGTCTACGTGGCACGGGTCCCGACCCGGCGCATCATGACGGCCACGATCACCGTCGGCACCCGCTTCCCGGCCCACGTCACCTCGGTCGGCCGGGTCATCCTCGCGCACCTCCCGGCCGAGGAGACCGAGGCCAGGCTGGGGCGAGCCGAACTGCGCCCCCTGACGGCACGCACGATCGTCTCGCGGGACCTGCTGAAGGCGGAACTCGGACGCGCGCGGCGGCAGGGATACGCCATCGTCGACCAGGAGTTGGAGGAAGGGCTGCGCTCGGTCGCGGTCCCGGTGCGCGACCGGGACGGCGCCGTGGTGGCGGCGGCGAACATCCCCGTGCACGCAAGCCGCAACAGCCTGGAGTCCGTCCGCCGCGATCTGCTTCCCCACCTGCTGGAGACGGTCGCGCGGATCGAGGGAGACCTCGCGGTCACCCGACTCCTGTGAGAAGGACCCGACTTCGCGCCACGGAGAGGAAGAGGAAAAGGAAGGGGGAGAGGGAGAGGGAGAGGGAGAGGTTCACAGATCCAGCACGAGCCGTGTCCCGCGACAGCGGGACACACAGATGAGCATCGTCTCGCCCGCCTCCCGCTCCTCGTCCGTGAGCACCGAGTCCCGGTGGTCCGGGACGCCTTCGAGCACCTCCGTCTCACAGGTCCCGCAGGTGCCCTCGGCGCAGGAGAACAGCACCTCGACACCGGCGGCGCGCACGGTGTCGAGGACGGAGACGCCGGGGGCGACGGTCACCGTCCGTCCGGACCGCTCCAGGACGACCTCGAACTCCGTTTCCCCGCCCGCCTCCTGGACCTTCGGCCGGAACCGCTCGACGTGCAGCAGTCCGGCCGGACAGCGCTCCTCCACCGCGTCGAGCAGCGGTCCGGGACCACAGCAGTAGACGAGGGTGCCCGCGGGGACCTCGTCGAGCACCGGCGCGAGGTCCAGCAGTCCTGTCTCGTCCTGGGGAGCGAGGACGACCCGGTCCCCGTACCGCCTCAACTCCTCGGCGAACGCCATGGAACCGCGGGTCCGTCCGCCGTACAGCAGCGTCCACTCGGCGCCCGCCGCCTCGGCCGCGGCGAGCATCGGCAGGATCGGGGTGATGCCGATCCCGCCCGCGACGAACCGGTAGCGCTCGGCGGGCACGAGCGCGAAGTGATTGCGCGGACCCCTGACACGGACCCTGGCTCCCTCGCCCAACTGCCCGTGGACGAAGGCCGATCCTCCCCGCCCTTCCGGTTCACGCAGCACCGCGATCCGCCATGCCCCGCGGTCCGCCGGATCACCGCACAGGGAGTACTGCCGTTCCAGACCGGGCCCGAGTACGACATCGACATGGGCACCCGGCTCCCAGGGCGGGAGTTCGGTGCCGAGCGGATGGCGCAGGGTCAGGGCGAGTACGTCGTCGGCGGCGAACGTCCGCCGCTCCACGGCGAGTTCCGCTTCGTACACGTTCATGACCTCTTTCCCCGCGATCCGGGAACGCCCCCGTTCCCGTCGCCGTCTCCGTTCCTGTGCCCGATCCCGCTCCTGGGCTGCCCCTGACCGGCGGCGGCCCGTGGCTCGTGTCCCTCGGGATGGGCGAGCATCCACTCCCACATCGCGACCGGGTCCTGGGCGGTGTGTTCGGCGCCGCAGTGGCAGGTGCCGCGCAGTACGTCGGTGCCCGGGAGCCAGTCGACGCGGTAGATCTCGCCGGTCCGGCCGGTCACCGCACCCTCTCCATCGGCTTGTCGCCCTCCTCGATCAGGCGGGCCAGGATGCGGCGGGCCGCGAGACCGCCGGTGTCGATGTTGATGCTCAGCTCCTGGTAACCGGTGCGTTCGGAGGCGAGGGCCCGCTGCAGCAGATTGAGCGCGTCGACGTCCTGCATCACGACGGTGTGGTTGAAGTCCCGTAGGAAGGTGGTGACTTCGTCGTCCGAGCGGGCGAAGTCGCGGGAGACCGCCCAGAAGTCGTACACCTTGCCGTCGCCGGACGGAGTGATGGCGTAGGTGACCTCGGTGTGGAAGGCGTCGGGGTCGCTGCCGTCCGCCTCGGGGAGCACGCCGACCGGGGCGATCCTGCTGTGCAGCACATACAGGCACGGCGCGTGGTACTCGATGTCCTGCCAGCGCGTGATGCGGCCCTCGATGCCGGTCGAGCGGGCGTAGAACGGGGGGCACTCGGCGTCGTCCATGTGCCGGGAGACGCGCACGACACCGGCGCCCTCGTCCACCTCGGTGGTGATCGGCGTCTCGGCGACCTCGGGCGTCCCGATGTAGCCGCCGTGCAGATACGTCTCGTGGGAGAGGTCGAGGAGATTGTCGACGAGGAGTCCGTAGTCCGCGTCGATGGGCTCCATGCCGCTCACCGTCGTCCAGTCCGGCGAGTCCATGTGCGGGGCGCGCGGGACGGTTCCCGGGTCCGCGAGCGCCGGGTCGCCGATCCAGACCCAGACGAACAGGTCCTGCTCGACGACCGGGTAGGAGGCGACCCGGGCGGTGCGCGGAATCCGCTTCTGCCCCGGCACGTACACACACGTGCCGGTCGTGTCGTACGTGAACCCGTGGTACCCGCACACGATCCGGTCACCGTCGAGCCGGCTCTCCGAGAGCGGGAATCGCCGGTGCACACACCGGTCGGCCAGGACGACGGCCGCCCCGTCCTCCTCGGCCCGATAGAGAACGAGCGGCTCACCGAGCACCGTCCGCCCGAGCAACTCGCGCCCCACTTCGTGGGTATAGGCGGCGACGTACCACTGGTTCCTGGCGAAGGCGGTGATGTGCGGCATGGGCGCTGGCTCCCGTCTCTGATGGTGGTGGCATCGTTCGGCCAGACATCACCGGGCCGCAATACGACTTCCGTCTCACGGAAGACGTCCAATGAAATGCCACGTCAGCGGGTTGATGTGTGAGTGCCCTCCCCGGTGGCGGTTGCGATGCTCGTCCACTGGGTCGCCGTGCCGGCCTCGACCTCCCGCGGCTATTTGAGCCACGTTTTCGCTCGTAAGTTATGCGTGTATGACTGTTTTTAGAGTTCTGTGGCGAATCGGATGCCGGATCCTGGTAATACGGGAGCAGAATTTGCATCGTCGTAGATCAAATGTGTTCGTCGGTGCGTGTGCCGGCTTCGGGGTCGAATCCGGGTCGAATCTGCCCTTCTTTCGGCTCTTCAGTGTGTTGTCGCAGGTCGGGCAGAGGGCGCGAGGCTTGGGGCAGGAATCGCGAGGAGATTACTGGCCTGAAGGACGCGCAGAGACAGTCATCGATCGGCCGTTCGTCACCCAGTGACACGCGTGCGACGCCTGCTTTGGCTTGCGCAAACGGGGCTGCTGTCGGGTGGTGACTCAGCCCAGGAGTGGCCCGGTTGGTTTCGGGCGGTGTGGCCAGGAAGGTTCTTAATCTGGCTGCTACTAGCCCTATAGCGAGGGCTGGGAAGTCAGTGGGGAGTGAATTCGTCATAGCGCAGAGCAGCGGACTCATCATCCGCCGGCCGCGGGTTCGAGTCCCACCCGCCCCACCTTTGCAGGCTTCTGACCTGCGGAAACGTTCCTCGTGAGGTGTCGGAGCGTCAACTTTCGCTCAACGGACTGAATCCGCTGCTCGCGGCTTCGGAACGGGGCGAGGCTCTCGCTCCCTCGCTGAGCAGACATCGCGCTGACCTGCGGCAATGCTGATGATCAGGACTTGTGCCTCAGCAACGTCACGAGCTGGCAGCGTCTCCGCGGCTTCGTTTTCGTGATTTTGGGGACGTGTTGGGGACGCAGGGTTTCGGTGAGGTCTGCTGACCAGTCCCCGTGGGCTCTGGCCGGCCGCCCGAGGAGCTCCGTGCTGACCGGGTTCGGACTCAACTCTGGGGAGCTCGATCGCGTCGGAGCAGGGCGTGAGGAGCTGGTGCGCGCCAGGGCGGAAACTGTCCGAACAGAAAACAGCCCGGCCTGTCTGCTGAGCCATGCGGCTGTCATGCCGCCGTCGCTCAGCGCCGTGGTGCGGATGTTGGCGCCGGGCCCGGGGGAGGCCGTGATCATCGGCTGTTTGCCGGACGCCGCAGACGCGACGAACCGGAGGTTGAAGGCCGGCGAGCGGTGCCATGCCATGGAAGACGTCTGCTGGTGGCGCAGGCCGATCATCACGACCTCGAACGCGGCCCCGGCGCCGTCCTCGTCGGCCCCTCATTGCCCTGGTAGCTCACACCATCAGGCGACGCCAGAACCCCTCAAAGAATCACGAACCGCCCACTCGTAATCCGCGGCCAGCAGGACCTGAACCTGCCGCAGGAAGTCTACGACCAGTGGCGCGAGGCCATCCGGCTGCGCAAGGACGGCAAACCACGGGTCGACGGCGGTACCGGCATGCTGCTGCCGGTCCGCGCGTTCTACATGGACATCCAGAGCTGGGCATTGGAGGAACCCCAGCGGTGGGCGCGCTGGGCCGCGCCGTGTCCGATCCCGCCGGCGGACCTGCGGGGGTTCGGGGCGCGGCGGCGCCGGATCAACGAACGCACCGCCGACCGGGTCAGGCAACGCCAGCCGCTGCTACCGGCGTTGGTCGCGCATGTGGAGGAGCACTACAGCGGGCGGCGTGTCCTGTTCGAGGCCGTGCGGTAGGCAGGACCGGTGGAGGCGGACGAGCTGGCCGGGTTCGCCAGGACCGTGGCGACTGGCCGGTGCGCTGCCGTCGTGCCTCCCCAGCCGGCCGGGCGCTGAGCTACGGCCGCAGGACGAGCTTCCCGGCGGCGTGACCGCTCGCGCTCAGCTCCTGCGCCTTCGCGGCGTCCTCCAGCAGAAGGCTCTGCGCGATGCGCACCGTGAGCTTGCCGTCGGCTGCGAGGCGGGCGTACTCGCCGAGGCGGGAACCGAACGGGGCGCCGGGGCCGGAGAAGGTGACGCCCAGCTCGGCGGCCTTCAGATCGGCGATGGTGATGATCCGGTCGGTGCCGCCGCGCAGGTCGATCGACACCTCCAGGTCGCCTGCCCCCGCGGCGTCGTACACGGCGTCGATGCCCTGCGGTGCGGCCTCGCGGACCCGGTCGGCCAGGCCGGCGCCGTAGGCGACCGGGATCGCGCCCAGCGAGCGCAGGTAGTCGTGGTTGCCGGGGGAGGCGGTGCCAATGACCGTGGCGCCGCGGGTGACTGCGAGTTGAACACCGACGGCGCCGGCCACACCCGCGGCTCCGTGCAGCAGGAGCGTGTCGCCTTCCCCGACGCCGAGGGCGTCGAGCACGCGGACCGAGGTCTCGACGGCGACGGGCAGTGCCGCGGCGAGGTCCCAGTCGAGGTCCGCGGGCTTCGGGCCGAAGTCGACGGCCAGCGCGTGCTCGGCGTATGCGCCGGTGACGGTCCAGCCCAGGACCTCGTCACCCACCGCGACGCCGGTCACGCCTTCGCCGACCTCGTCGACGACGCCGGCCGCCTCCACGCCGGGGATCACCGGGAACGGCGGGGCGATTTGCGGCCTCCACCCGTTGCGGATCTTGGAGTCGAGCGGGTTGACCCCTGCCGCCACGACCTTCAGCCGCACCTGCCCGGGTCCGGCGTGCGGCTCGTCGACCTCTTCGAGGCGGAGGACTTCCGGGCCGCCGAACTTGGTGTAGGTGATCGCCTTCATGTCCTGCTCCAGTGCTCGTCGCTCTAGGTGAAAGATCAACTTGGCCGGGACCGGTGGCGGCCGCACCGGCACTTCGACTAGTTCCGGCTCGGAGGCTCAGGAACCGGCCACGTTTGTGGGCGCGGTCCAGCCGGTGGATCGGATCCACTCGGCCAGGTCGAGGGTGGCCGGCTCGATCGCCCGCACCACCGCAAGATCCGACGGGTGTTCCGCCGCCTTCGCGAACTGGCGGAACATCGCCCTGTCGAGGTCGCTGGGAAGCACGCTCAACGGGAGGGCCTCGTAACGTGCCGGGAGCCCGGCGCGCGCGCCGAACGCCGCGGCGATCTGAGGGCCCGTCAGCTCGTCGCCGACGAGCTCGACGGCTCCGCCGGGTGCCTCCGCGGTGTCGAGCAGGAGCGCGGCGGCGACCCGGCCGACGTCCCTGACCGAGATCATCTTCAGGGCGACGTCCTCCGGCAGCGGCAGCCTCAGCACGATCTCTCCGTGCTCCAGGCTCGGTGCCATCTCCTCCATGAAGGGGGTCGGGCGAACCATCGCGGCCCTGAGGCCGGACTTCCTCAGGTGCTCCTCGATCGAGTGCTTCGAGTCATGGTGCGGCACACCCCGCTCCCGGTCCGCGCCGAAGACCGAGTTGAACACGACGTGCGGGACGCGTGCCGCGACCGCCGCGTCGACGAGCGCGGTGCCGATGCGGATCTCCGTCTCGACCTCTTCGAGGTTGTTCGCTTCCGGGGTCATGAAGCAGAACGCCTCGACCGCCGTCAGCGCGGCGGCCAGCGACGCCGGGTCGTCGGTCCGGATGGCCGCCAGCTCGACGCCGCGGGCGGCCAGCGCCTGAGCCCGGTCGGATTGCGGGTTGCGGACCAGGGCCCGCACCGTGGCCTTGTGGTCCAGCAGCGCGTCGACCACCGCCCCGCCCTGTTGCCCCGTCGCGCCGAAGACTGCGATCGTGCCGGTCGTCTGTGTGCTCATCGCTGCCACCCCTCACTCAGGGCGTGAGCGAGGTGAGCGCGAGTCCGGTGTTGACCTCGGCGGTGGGGGGAGGACGACGCGGGCGCGGCGTCCTCGAGCTTGATCTGTTGTGACATGTCTCCACGATGCGTCTGCGGCGCCAGGCTCACCACCGGTATCGCGCCAGGTTCTCCCGATAACCCGCCAGTGTCGGGTAGCCTCGATCGCGTGTCCGATCCCAGCGGCGAGCCGAGCTTCTGCACCGACGATGCGCCGTTGTCGGCGCCGCTGGCCCATGGCGCCGACGTGGCCGCGCACTTCCACGACTACGGCCAGCTCCGCTACGCCGCGCGTGGGGCCCTGGTCACAGCGACCCAGGTGGGCACCTGGGTGGCGCCGGCCAGTCGGATCATGTGGGTGCCGCCCTTCGCGGTGCACAGCAGCAAGGCGTACGGCGAGACGGACATCCGGGTGCTGTCGCTGCCCGTGACGCTGACCGGACAGCTGCCGGCCGAGCCGTCGGTCTTCGTGGCGAGCGCGTTGCTGCGCGAGGCCTATCTGGCGCTGATGAGCGAGGGCGAGCCGCTGGAGAGCCCCCGTGCGCGGCTGCTGATCGACGTCGTACTCGCCGAGCTCGCCCGCGCCGCACAGGAGCCGCTGCGCCTCCCGGAGCCGATCGACCGGCGTCTCAAGGCGGTCACCGACCTGCTTCACATGGACCCAGCAAGCCCGGCGACCCTGGCCGAGCTGGGCCACCGCACGGGTGCCAGCGAACGCACCCTGAGCCGACTGTTCGGCAGCGAGCTGTCGATGAGCTTCCGTCAGTGGCGCACCCTGCTGCGCATTCAACGGGCGCTGATCGAGCTCAGCCACGGCGTCTCGGTCACCGACACGGCGATCCGGCTGGGCTGGTCGAACCCCAGCAGCTTCATCGACGCCTTCACCGAGCTGGTCGGTCAGACACCGGGGGGCTATCGCTCGTCGGCTCGGTCCTCCCGCAGCTCCCATGGGTGAGAGGTTGGCGGGGTAGCCGTAGTGCCTGGCGGAACATCGGTGGCAGCCCAATGCTGTGGGAGCCCACGCTGGAAGGGTGACTCCCTCCGCCATCACCCAGAGCTCCTCTCCGGCATCGGCGGCCTCGGCCGGTGCGACGCTGAGCGACCTCATCGTCCAGTCGCTGACGCGGCACAGCTCGTCGGAGGCGTTCGTCGCGGGCGACCGGCGACTGACCTACGCCCAGGTGCGGGACCTGGTCTCGCAGTACATGGGTGCGCTCAGTCGGCGCGGCGTTGGCCTGGGGGTGGGCGTCACCATGCTCAGCCCGAACACGCCTGAGTACTGGATCGTGCAGGCTGCGACGTACCTCCTCGGAGGGCGCTTCACGGGACTCCAGGCCCTGGCCTCGGTGCAGGACCAGATCGTGGTCTGCGAGGACGCAGAGGCAGCTGTGCTCGGAAGTCCTGCAGACCATCCCGGGGATCGGCCGACTCGGCTCAGAGATCATCATCGCCGAGACCGGAGGCGACGTGGCCCAGTTCGCTTCCGCCCACCACCTGGCCTCCTGGATCGGGGTCTGCCCCGGCCAGAACGAGTCCGCCGGAGTCAGCAAGTCGGGACGCACCCGACCCGGCAACGCCAACCTCAAGTGCCTGCTCGGCGTCGCCGCCATGGTCGCGATTAGGAACAAGGGCTCCTACCTCGGAGTCTTCTTCCGCCGTCTCACAGCCAGACGCGGCGGCAAACGCGCACTCGTCGCCGTGATGCGCAAACTCGTGATCGCCGTCTGGCACGTCCTGCACGACCACGAGCCCTACCGAGACCTCGGAGCTGACCACTTCACCCGCCGCGACCCCGAACGCGCCATGCGCCGCATGCTCAAGGAAGCCAACAGCCTCGGCCTGACCATCCGCTTCGACCCCATCCCAGCCTGACGGCTCAACCACGAGTCATTTTCGTGTCAGACCCACCGGGCGCGAGCAACTGAGCCACCTGCCATGATTTCCGGATACGCTCGCTGTTTAGATCTGGCCGGTGATTGCGGCCATAGAGGCTCTGGCCCAATCCCGTGGGCAGGGCCTCTACGCGTTGGAAGGGGAATCCGCTGTGGGCAGGTGCGAGGCCCCCTCAGAGCTGGGCGCGACCGAATGGCAGCCCCGTGCCATTTCTGCTGGGCGACGGCGTTGGGGACGCATTGGGGACGCAAGGATAGGAACAGACTGACAAGGGCAGGGGAGTGTCGACACAGGTCACCCCATCTGACCTGCAGAAAGCCCACGGATCAACTCAGAAAAGCAAAGGCCGCCAAGATCCTCGAAGGACTCATCATCCGTCGGCCGCGGGTTCGAGTCCCACCCGCCCCACTGCGCAGGCTTCTGACTTGTGGAAACACCTCATCGGGCGTTCGGATTCGGAACTTTCGCTCAACGGACTGAATCCGCTGGTCATGAGTTCAACAGCGTTGCTGTAGCAGCGGCGGTGAGCGCGGCGAAGGCGGCGACGAGCGCGGTGGATAGGCGTGGGTATCCGCCGAGCGGTGCGGCCATGGCGGTACCGGCGAAGCGTCGGGCCCATGACGCCAGGGGAGTCCGCCCCGGGCGACCTGCGTTCCGACGCCGGTTGGGGTGTAGAAGGCCGGAATACCGGCGCCGCCGGCCCGCAGGCGCTCGGCCAAAGTGCCCTGGGGTACCAGTTCGACCTCGAGTTCTCCGGACAGGTATTGCCGGGCGAACTCTTTGTTCTCACCCACATAGGAACCGGTGACTCGGCTGATGCGGCTCGCGGCGAGGAGAACGCCGAGGCCGCGGTCGTCGACGCCGCAGTTGTTGGAGATGACCTTCAGATCGCTGGTGCCGTGCGCGTGCAGGGCGCGGATGAGGGCTTCGGGTACGCCACTGAGTCGAAGCCGCCGACGGCCAGCGAGGCGCCGTCGGGGATGTCGGCGACGGCTTCAGTGGCGCTCGCTCGGACCTTGTTCATACGAAGGAGTCCTTTCAGGGGCTCGTGCCGGGCAGGACGGCGGAGCAGTCGCCGTCGACGACGAGGTTGGCTCCCGTGATGCGGGCGGCTCCGGCGTAGACGATGTCGATGCCGCCGAAGGCGTCCACGGCTTCGTGGACCCAGGAGGAGACGGACTGCTCGTCGGTGACGTTCAGGGGGCCGGGGGTCAGGGCGGTCCCGCCTTCGCGGGCGATGACCTGCTGTGTCTCGAGTGCCTGCTCGTGCAGCAGGTCGCCTCCCACGACGAGCGCGCCCTCGGCCGCGAAACGCAGTGCTGCGGCCCGGCCCTGACCGCTGGCGGTCCCGGAGATCAAGGCCACCTTGCCGTCGAGTCGCCTCACGCGCCGGCCTCCCCAAGGAGGGCGTCCGACACGGACTTCACGCCGCCGTGCGCGGTCAGGCCGCCGTCGACGGCGATCTCCGCGCCGGTGATGAAGGAGGATTCGTTCGACAGGAGGAAGACGACCAGCGGGGCCACTTCGGCCGCGGTGCCCGTGCGCCCGAGCGGGGTCTCGCGGATGTTGGCTTCGCGGAAGGCCGGCGCGGCGGAGGCGGTCATCTCGGTCTCGATGTAGCCGGGGTGGATCGTGTTGACGCGGATGCCGCGCGGGCCGAGTTCCGTGGCCGCGGTCTTCGACAGGCCGCGCAGAGCCCATTTGCTGGTCGTGTAGGCGACCGGATAGTGAGCGGTGAGGGCCGCCGAGGAACCGACGTTCACGATCGATGCGCCGGGCGGCATGAGCGGGGCGAGGTGCTGAATGCCGAGCAGCGGGCCGCCCACGTTGACCGTGTGGACACGTGCCAGGTCTTCGGGGCGCACGTCGCCGACGCGGGCCCGCCAGGTGATGCCGGCGTTGTTCACCAGACCGTGGACCTGCCCGTACGCCTCCTTGAGCTCGGCCGCCAGTTCCGCCCAGTCCTTCTCACTGGTGACATCGAGGCGACGACAATCCTCGGCGGATGCGACGTCGGTGGCGATGACGCGGGCTCCCTCCCGCACCAGTGCCTCGGCCTCGGCGGCCCCCTGGCCCCGGGCCGCTCCGGTGACCACGACGACCTTGCCGAGCAGCCTCTTGGGGTGCGGGTCACTCATGGCCTCTCCCGGGAGCGGCGTCGGCCGGCGGGGAGTGCGATGAGTTCAGGGCCGGGGGCGACGGTGTTGGACACGGTGCCGATGCCCTCGACCGTGAGCGTGACGGTGTCGCCGGGCTTGAGCGGGGGCGGGGTCTGTTCTCCGCGTACGCCCCACAGTTCGGCGAGGCAGCCACCGTTTCCGCAGGTGCCGGATCCGAGTACGTCGCCTGGGACGACCTGGGTGCCGCGGGAGGCGTACGCGACCATTTCCTCGAACGTCCAGCTCATGTTGGACAGCAGATCCCTGCCGACGACGTCGCCGTTGACCTCAGCGGTGAGAGCCAGCTTCAGGAAGCCGTCCTCGTCCCGATGCCGCTCGAGCTCGTCGGCGGTGACCAGGTACGGGCCGAGGGTGGTGGCGGTGTCCTTGCCCTTGCACGGGCCGAGACCCACCTTCATCTCGGCGGACTGAAGGTCCCGTGCGGACCAGTCGTTGAAGACCGTGTAACCGATGATGTGATCGCGTGCCAGGTCGGGAGTGAGGTCACGGCCTTCGCGGCCGATGACCGCGGCAACCTCCAGCTCGAAGTCCAGGACTGCGGAGCCCGGCGGCATCGGAATGTCGTCGCCGGACGCGTAGATCGCGTGCGGGTTGGTGAAGTAGAAGGTGGGCGCGGTGTACCACTGTTCGGGCACGCCGCCTGTTCCCTCCACCGAGCGGCGTACGCCCTCGACATGCTCCTCGAACGTGACGAAGTCCCGCACGGAGGCGGGCCGAAGCGGTGGCAGCAGGCGTACCTGGGAGACGTGTGGGCCGGCCGGGACGTCGAGGGTGGCGGCACCGAGATCGAGGAGTGCGGGGAGACCGTCCCCGGCGCTGATGACCTCGGTCAACGAGCGGAGGCCGGGCACGGGATACAGCACGCCATCGGCGTCGACCACGGCAACGCGGGGTTGATGCTGGTGTTCGTAGGCGGCGAAGCGCATGAGCAGCTCCTGGCTGGGGCTGGGGCTGGGGCTGGGCCCGAGGCGCGGCGCCGTGTGTCAGGGCAGGTGACAGGCTGCCGCGCCCCGGGAGTTCGGAGAGGGATCAGACCGGCGGGGCGACGAAGCAGCCGCGGTCGGGGTCGTTGAAGGACTCCTTGGCGACGAGCTCGTTCATCGGGTTGGCGGTGCCCCACTGGTCGGTGACCTCGGGCTGGGAGAAGTCGTAGACGTGTGGATGCCAGGTGTCCTCGTCCAGGCATTCCAGCTCGGTCGTGTACTCGACGGTGTTGCCGTGCGGGTCGAGGAAGTACGTGAAGGTGTTGTCGCCGGCCATGTGGCGGCCGGGGCCCCAGATCTTCTTGAATCCGGCGCGGATCACCCGGCCGGAGCCGCGCATGTACTCGTCGATGCCACGCATTTCGAACGAGACGTGGTGCAGGGAGGCGTGCGGTCCCTTCGCCAGTGCCATCGAGTGGTGCTGGTTGGAGATCCGCATGAAGTGCATGACCTCGCCCATGTGCGGCGAGCTCAGGGTGTCGGAGAGCCGGAAGCCGAGGTGCTGCTCGTACCACTCCTTCGTCCGGTCCAGATCAGGGGAGTTGAGCACGACGTGGGACAGCTTGACCGGGATCGACTCCTTCTCCTCGATCTTGCGGTGCTGCCGTACCGCCACGTCGGCAGAGACCTCGATGGTCCGGCCGTCCACGTCGAAGAAGCGGAAGCCGTAACCGCCGCCGGGTGTGTCCACCTTGCCCGGTTGCGTGATCAACCGCACGCCACCGGAGAGGAGTTGCTCTGCGAGAGTGTCCACGTCGGCAGGCGAAGCGGCACCGTAGGAGACGAGGTCGAGGCGCTTCTCCTCGGCCTTGCGCAGCCTGATGACGTACTGCTCGGGGGAGCCCTCGGCGGCGAGGAAGGAGATCCCGGAGTCCTCGGCGACCTTGGTCAGACCCCAGACACCCGCGTAGAAGTCGAGCTGCTTGTCGTAGTCGGGCACGGCCAGGTCGACGTGCCGCAGATGGGTGAGCAGTCGTGCGCTCATGAGGGTTCCTCCTCAGGACAGGGTCAGGTTGAGCAGGGCGGAGGCGGTACCGCCCCGGATGGCCTCGAAGTCGGCCTCGGAGACACGTGCGGCGCGCAGAGCGCCCACGGGGTCCTTCGTGCCCATGTCGAAGGGGAAGTCGGAGCCGAGCAGGACACGGTCGGGCCCGGCGACCCGGATCAGCTCCCGCAGGACGGACGGGTCGTGGACGAGCGAGTCGAAGTACAGGCGCTTCAGATAGCTGCTGGGCGGATGAGCGCAGCCGGCGGCCGCGTCGGTGCGGGCGGACCAGGCGTGGTCGGAGCGGCCGATGTGCGTCGGCAGGTAGCCACCGCCGTGGGCGGCGATCACCTTCAGCCCCGGGTGACGGTCGAGCACTCCCGAGAAGATCAGGTGCGACAGTGCCACGGCGTTCTCCGTGGGCTGGCCCACGGTGTTGGACAGGTACCACTGGTCCAGGCGCTCGTCCAGCGTGCATCCGAAGGGGTGCAGGAAGATGACGGCGCCGGTCTCCTCCGCTCGCGACCAGAACGGCTCGTAGGCCGGGTCGGACAGTTCCAGGCCCGGAGCGTGGCTGGAGATCTCCACCCCGGCCAGGCCCTGCTCCAGCGCGTGATCGAGCGCCCCCACTGTGTGGTCCGGGTGCTGGAGCGGTACCAACCCGAGGCCGCGCAGCCTGTGCGGAGCGGCTGAACAGTGCCTGGCTGTCGCCTCATTGGCCAGCCGGTACAGCTTCTCGGCTGTCTCCTCGTCCGTCCAGTAGTGGTAGTGCGAGGGTGAGGGGCTGACGAGCTGGACGTCCACGCCCTGTGCGTCCATCGCGGCCAGCCGTGCGGCCGGGTCGGTGAGCCGCGGGATGCGCTCGCGCACCATGGGGCCGCTGACCGCGAGGGCCGCGGGGCCGTTGCGCCGGGCATCCAGCGCTCTCGCCATCGCCAGTCCGGGCAGGCCGTCGACGAGGGACTCGACTTCGGGCAGCAGCACGTGAGCGTGGACGTCGACGGTCGGTGAGGTCACGGCAGCTCCCTGAGCATCGTCATCGTGCGGCCCATCAGACCGGGTACGTCCGCGTCGCGTACGCCGTCGAGCTGCCACTGCCCGATCTGCACGGACGCCTCGACCACCGGACGGACGCGGGTGATACGCCGGTCGTAGTACGCCTGGAAGAGCGCGTCGTCCCAGACCTCGGCGCTGGTCAGCAGACGCGAGAGCACCCACGCGTCTTCCAGGGACAGGGCGGCGCCCTGCGCGAGGGTGGGCGGACAGCAGTGGGCGGCGTCGCCGACGAGGACCACGCGGCCCCGGTGCCAGGAGCCCTCGACCAGCATCCGGTCGAACCAGGTGTAGTTGACCTTCGCCGGATCGGTGATGTGCTCGGTGATCTCCGGCCAGAATCCCCCGTAGGCGGCGGCGAGGCCCCGCATCTCGTCGGCGTAGGACTCCGGCGGGATCGACGCCCGGTCGCGATTGGCCTCGACCACGTAGGCGTAGATCGTGGTGTCGCTCGTCGGACAGTAACCCGCGATGTAGGCCGGACCGCCGTAGGCGAGATCCGTGCGGGTGACGCCGGCCGGCCGGGGGACGGCGACGCGCCAGATGGCCATGCCGGTGGGTTCCGGCTTGGCGGTGATGCCGATGGCCGCACGGGTGGTGGAACCCAGTCCGTCGGCGGCGATCACCAGGTCGTAGCGGCCCTCGGTGCCGTCGGTGAAGCGCGCGCTCACCCCTGTGCCGTCCTGCTCCAACTGCTCGACCCGGGTGCCGAGGCGCACCGACGCGCCGCTGGCACGGACGGCGTCGATCAGGATGCGCTGCAGCCTCGGGCGCTGCATGCCGACGGTGGCGGGCAGGTCGTCGCCACCGGTTCGAATGTCGCGTGCGACGTGCAGGACCGTTCCGTCGGGAGCGGTGATGCCGACGGATCCGAAACCGAAACCGGACGCGCTGACCTCCTCCCACACGCCCAGTTCGCGCAGCACACGCAAGGCGTTGCCCTGCAGGGTGATGCCTGAACCGGCGGTGGCGTTCCAGTCGTCCCTCGCCTCGATCAGGTCGACGGTCAGACCGGCCCGGCGCAGCAGAATGGTCATGGCGTTTCCGGCAGCGCCACCACCGATCACCAGGACCGTGCGGGCTGTGCTCATGGAGGACTCCCTTGCTGAGCGCGTCACTTGATCGCGATCGGGTTGACGGGGGAACCGACAGCGCCGGTGATGCGCAGGGGCGCGGCGGCGAGCAGGAACTCGTACACTCCGTCCGCCGCGCAGTCCTCGGCCAGGGCTTCCAGGTCCCACATCTCCCCGATGAGGAGGCCGATATTGGGTATCGCGACCTGGTGCAGGGGCTGGAAGGCGTTCTCGAACTCGTTGGGACGGACCTCGAAGCCCCAGGTGTCCGTGGCGATCGCCGCGATCTCGGTGCCGTGGAGCCAGCCGGCCGTGGTGAAGGAAAGCCCCGGCGCGGGTCCGCCGGCGTAGTCGCCCCACCCGTCTCGGCGTACGCGGGTCAGTTGACCGGTGCGTATCAGCACGATGTCACCGCGTCCCACGCTCACGCCGTGCGCTTCCGCGGTGGCGGCCAGGTGCTCCTCGGTGATGGCGAATCCGTCGGGCAGCTCGCCGGCGGTGCCCACGACCCGTCCCACGTCCAGGAGCACGCCGCGTCCGGCGACATGGGGAGCCATGTGCTCGATGCCGGTGACCAGGTCGCCGTCGGAGGTGACGACCTTCTCGGCCGCACGGCCGTTCCATGCCTTGCCGTGATCGAAGATGTGCCCGAGCCCGTCCCATTGCGTGGAGCACTGGAGCGGCATGGCGATCACGTCGTCGGCGCCGCCGATGCCGTGCGGGAAGCCCTGGTGGCCGAGCGCGGCGTCGGTGCCGGTGTCCAGCATGGTGTGCACCGGGTTGGTGCGCCGCCGCCAGCCCTTCTGCGGGCCGTTCATGTCGAAGGACTGCGACAGGGAGAAGCTGGTCCCGCGCCGGACGAGACCGGCACCTTCGCGGCGCTTCCCCTCGTCCAGGAAGTTCAGTGTGCCGAGCCGGTCGTCCTCGCCCCAGCGGCCCCAGTTGGAGTACGTCTTGGCCGCCAGCGCGATCGCGCCTTCCGGATCGCGGGGATCGACGGCCGTCATGCCTTCGCCTCCGCCACACATCGGGTGCTCTGGACGCCGAGCCCGGTGACCGAGCCCTCCATCACATCGCCGTCGCGCAGAAGGCGGCCCCAGTGCATGCCGTTGCCGGCCGGGCTGCCCGTGAGCACAAGATCACCCGGGAGGAGATGCGCCGTCCGCGAGGCGTACGACACCATCCGCGCGACCTTGAAGATCATGTCCTTGGTGGACTCGTCCTGCATGGTTTCGCCGTTGAGCTTCAGCGTCACACGCAGGTCGTCAGGGTCGGCGATGGACTCGGCGGGCACGATCCACGGGCCGAGCGGTGTGAAGCCGGGCGCGTTCTTGCTGCGCAGCCAGTCGGTGCCGATCTGCGGCATGTCCCTGCGGAAGACGGTCGACCGGTCGGTCAGATCGTTGGCGATCGTGTAGCCCGCGATGTGCGCGGATGCCTCCGCGACGGACACCTGGTACGCGGGGCGGCCGATCACGACCGCCAGTTCCAGTTCCCAGTCCGGCTTCTCGGCCCAGGCGGGCAGCACGACGTCGTCGTAGGGACCCGTGATCGCACTGGGCAGGCCGATGAACACGTACGGCAGGTCCTCGGTAGCTCGCCGGTCCATGATCTCGGCCGCTTCCGCTCGCCGTTCGGCCTCGGACCGGTCATCGCCGGGGGCACGGTGGGCGACGTGCAGGTCGATCACGTGCTGCCGGTAGTTCGCACCCGACTGGAAGACCTGGCGCGGTTCGACCGGGGCATGGACGTGATAGTCCGTGATCGGCGTGCGGCTGACGCCGGTGTCGGCGGCCAGGGCACGCAGCTGTGGCAGGGCCTTGTCCCAGCGATCCAGCAGGCTCAGCACGGTCAGCTGTTCGTCACCCAGTGCGGCCCGAAGGTCGAGAGCGTTGCCGTCCGGCATGACGAGAGCGGGGAAGCGGGGCCCGTCGGGGGCCGAGAGAGTCGCGAGGGCGAAAGGTCCGGCGAAGAGTGCGGACGCGGATTCAGGTTTCACGGACATGTCCTCCTGATTGCGGTGGGACTAATCTGGACCCCGCACCACTGATCAGGGAAATCGATTCTGTGGATGACCTCCATCCATGTCATGGATTGCTCCGGGTCGGCATCGCTCTGTAGAGGGACTTTCATGAACCTGGCCCGCTTGGATCTCAACCTCGTCGTCGCTCTGCGCGCCCTGCTGGAGGAGCGCAACGTCACCCGTGCCGGGCAGCGTGTCGGCCTCAGTCAGCCGGCGATGAGCGCTGCCCTCTCCCGGCTGCGCCGGCACTTCGACGACGACCTGCTCGCCCGCGTCGGCGGCCACTACGAGCTGACCGCGCTGGGGCAGGTCCTTCTGGACCGGACCTCGACCGCCTATGACGTGCTGGAACGCCTCTTCGCCAGCCAGGCCTACTTCGACCCGGCCAAGGAGAACCGGGAATTCAAGCTGGTGGCGTCCGACTACGCCGTGGCGATCTTCGGCACCGAGCTGGCTCGCGTGATCCATGAGGAGGCTCCCGGGATCCGGCTGCGCTTCTCCCAGACCCCGACGACCGTGGTGGACGACACCGCCACCCTGCTGAGCGCCAGCGACGGTCTGTTCATGCCGCACGGCGTCATCAGCGACTTCCCCGCCACCGACCTCTATGACGACCGCTGGGTCTTTCTCGTCGCGCGGGACCACCCGAGCGTCGACGACCGGCTCACCCGCAAGGACCTTGCCCGGCTTCCCTGGGTGACGTACCAGCGAACGTACGACGCCCCAGCGGTACGCCAGCTCGGCATGCTGGGGATCGAACCGCGGGTCGAAGTCTCCGTCGACAGCTTCCAGTCGCTGCCGCTGCTGGTCGCGGGAACCCGGCGCATCGCACTGGTCCAGGCGCGGATGGCCCGCATGATGCAACCCATCGCCGCCGTCAAGGTGGTGGAGCCGCCCTACGAAGCCGTACCGCTGAGAGAGGCACTGTGGTGGCACCCGGTGCACACGCATGACGCGGCACACATCTGGCTGCGTGAGACCGCCGCGCGCGTCGGAGCCCGTCTAGGCTCCCGGGGCTGAGCGGCGAGCCGGCTGTAGCGGCCACCGGGCGGGAAGTCGCTGAAGCCCGACGCAGCCAACGACATCACTATCCACACGATGGATCGAAGGCATCGGCAACTTGGATGACGTGAGGGGTGGGCAGGCCGAGACCCGGAACGCATAGTCGTGGGACACCACCGCGCCCGTGAGCCGACTGCGGGGGCCGCCCGCACAGCCCGTCCGGCCCGGTCCGCTACACGGCGCTCCTCCCCTCCTCACGTCCCACGGAGTGCCGCCATGCCCGCTTCCGCCGCCCTGCCCGCCCACGAACGTACGGGGGACCCGGCCGTCTGGGGCAGGCTGCCCGCCGTGCTGCTGATGGCCGGCAGCTGCCTGCCGATCCTGGGAGCTGTCCTCATCGCTCCGGTCCTGCCACGCATGCAGGACGCCTTCCAGCACGTCCCGGGCAGTGCCGCTCTCGTCCCGCTCGTGCTCACCGTCCCGGCCCTCTCCCTGGCCGTGCTCGCCCCGTTCGCCGGTGTTCTCGTCGACCGGCTCGGCCGCAAGCGCCTGCTGGTCGTAGCCACCGTGCTGTACGCGCTGTTCGGCACCGCCCCACTGTGGCTGGGCTCGCTCGTGGGCATCCTGCTCAGCCGTGTCCTGGTGGGCGTCGCCGAAGCGGCCATCATGACGTGCTGCACCACGCTGATCGGCGACTACTACAGCGGACGGACCCGTGACCGGTACCTCGCCCTGCAGACCATGTGCGCATCGGCGTCCGCCACACTCTTCTTCGTCCTTGGCGGGGCCCTCGGTTCGATCGGCTGGAGGGCGCCCTTCTGGCTGTACGCCGTCGGCCTGCTGCTCGCTCCGGCCATGGCCAGGGTGCTGCCCACTCCGAATCCGACGGCTGAGCCGGCAACAGCCGGCCAACACCCCTTCCCGCTGCGGCGCATGGCGGGGATCTGTCTGCTGACCGTCTTCGGCGCGATGGTCTTCTACACCGTGCCCGTGGAGATGGCGTATCTCATGGACGACCTGGGCGTGCGGTCCACCGGAGTGGTGGGTGCGGTCACGGCGCTGGCCAGCGCGGCCACCGTCCTGGGCTCTGTACTCTTCACCAGGCTCACCGATCGGCCACGCCGCCGAATGCCGGCCCTCTTCCTCCTGTGCGCCGTGGGCTTTCTGCTGATGGGGGCGACGGACCACGTCGCCCTTGTCATCGTCGGCGCCGTCGTCAACTGCGTCGGTACGGGGCTGCTTCTTCCCTCCCTGCTGACGCTGGCGCTGTCCCGGCTCGATTTCGCCGACCGCGGGCGTGGCACCGGGCTGTGGACGGCGGCCTTCTTCCTGGGTGAATTCGCCTGCCCGCTCGCCCTGCTGGCCGCCAAGGGCATGCTGGGCACGCTGGCCTCGGCCGTCGTGCTGCTCGGCCTGCTCACGATGCTGGTCTCGGCCGCGCTGCTTCCCCTGACCCGCCGATCACCGAAGACGCTGCCCCAGCATGTTCCCGAAAGCATCTGACTCACTCGGGTCACCGCGCCGGCGTCCGCATGGTCGACCGGCGCACGACCAGTTCCGGCTGCAGCACCACGTGGGTGTGTTCGTGCGTGGCGGCTTCGGCCGTGTCCTCGAGGAGCAGTCGGCCTGCCTCGCGGCCCAATGCGAGAGCGGGGCGTCGTACCGACGTGAGCGGAACGACGGCGGACGCGGCGAATTCGATGTCGTCGTATCCCACCACTCCGATGTCTTCCGGCACCCGCAGGCCGGCCTCGTACAGCGCCTGCATCACGCCGAGTGCAAGCAGGTCGTTGGCGCAGAAGACGGCGGTGGGGCGCTTTCTGAGGCCGAGGATCCTGTGCCCGGCGTCCCTGCCGGCGCCCACGGTGAGCGCCGGGCACGGCAGGTCCCGAAGCGACTCCGCCGGAAGTCCGGCCAGGTTGACCGCGATGGCCGCTCCCCGGCGCCGGTCCCGAACCTGCTGGAGACAGTCGGGTCCGCTGACGTAGCCGATCGACCGGTGTCCCTGCTGGATCAGGTGGCGCACGGCGGCCTGTCCTCCCGCGACGTCGTCGATGCCGACCGAACAGGCCCCCGGCTGAGGGGCGTTCTGGTCCGCGATGACGAACGGCACCCCGTTGCGGCGGAAGCCCGCCACCCTGCGCCCCGTGCCGTCTCCGGAGGCCAGGACGGCGCCGCGGACCTGGTGCGAGGTGATCAGCGAAAGGTGGCGGGCCTCGTCGGCCGGTCCTCGGCCGGCCGTGCACACCATGACCCCGAGGTCGGCCTCGAGCGCGGCCTGTTCCACGCCGGCGGCCAGTGCGGTGAAGAAGGGATTGGCCAGGTCGAGGACCAAGACGGCCACGAGCCGGGAAGCGAAGCCGCGCAACTGGCGCGCGCCGTCCGAACGTACGTATCCCAGGGCGTCGATGACGTCCAGGACCCGCTGCCGGGTCGGCGCGGCGACGATGTCGGGGCGGTTGAGGACGTTGGACACCGTGCCGAGCGAGACGCCGGCTTCCCGCGCCACGTCCTTGATACCCACTCTGCGCCGGGCTCTGGCTTCCCGGGCGGCTGCTGTGTGGTGGCGCGGTGGCTCGCGCCGGACCACGGGCACGGTGGGCATCGTCCGTTCCACGGTCTACCGGCCTCCTGGCGTTGCCGTGCTCTTCCGCACGACCAGGCGCGGAGTCATGGTGGTGCGGATCGCCCGGTCGCGGCGGCCTTCGACTCTCTCGATGAGAAGGCGCGCGGCTGTCGAGCCCATGGTGTGTCCGGCCTGGTCGACGCTGGTCAGTTGGACCGGGGCCAGGGCCGCGAGGGCCGTGTTGTTGTAGCCGACGAGGGAGAGATCGTCGGGGATGCGCAGGCCGAGTTCGTGGGCGGCGCGGTAGATGCCCAGGGCCGCGACGTCGGCGCCGGTCATGATGGCCGTGGGTGCGCGTTCCGCGGTCAACAAGGTCATACCGGCTTTGAAACCACCATCGTCGGAGTACGCGCCATGGTGCACCTGGGCGTGGTCAGCGAGGCCGTGCCGTCGCATGGCCTCCATGTAGCCGGAGGCGAGCACGATCTCGGGTGTTCTCTTCCACCGGCCCGTCCTGGCTCCAGGCGCCGAGACAAGGGCGATGTCGCGGTGGCCGAGGGAGACCAGGTGGTCCACCACCAGGCCGGCGCCGACATCGTCGGCGTCGACGACCGAATCATGGCTGTCCGAGGCGTCGTCGTGGCCGATCACGACCGTGGGCGTCGACGCAGCGGTGGCGAGGACCTCCGGGCGGGGCGTGCTCGGCGCGATGAGGACCAGGCCGTCCATCTGGCGGTCCACCATGGAACGGATGGTGCGGGCCTGGTCCTGCGCGTCGAACCCGGCCGCTCCGATCAGCACGGTGTAATCGGAGCTGCGCAGCTCGTCCCGGATGCCGTCCAGGATGTCGGCGAAGAAGGCGTTGCGGACGTTGTCCAGCAGGACGCCGATGGTGTAGGTCCGCCCGCGCATGCCACGGGCGGCGGCGTGCGGGCGGTAGTCGAGTGCGGTGATCGCGGCCTGCACCTTCTCGTGCATGGCAGGGCTCACCCCGTAGGCGTTGTTGAGCACCTTGGACACGGCCGCAATGGACACGCCTGCGTGCCGGGCGACATCGGTGATCGTCACGCGCTTGTTCTGCCTGGGTTCTGCAGCGCCGTCCATCGCCCGCACTCCGGTTCTCGTGGTCGTTGGTGTAACGGTTTACAGGATGTCACACGCCCAGCGTCAAGTCTCTGGTTGAAATCCCTGGTGTTACAGCTCCGTGTCTTGACGGAGTAGGGCGACGGGTGCAGGGTGTTGCCCACTCGACATGGAGAACGTTTTACGAACTCCAGCGTGGCGCGGCCGCCTGTCGCTCTCGGCGCCGTCCTTCCGCCTCACATCTCGCTTCTTCTCCAACCCCTGGGAGTCACCCGTGTCCCTTCGCACGTTCCGCGCTCGGCGCACACGTCTGGGTCTGTTCACGGCCGGCGCGGCCTCAATGGCCCTGCTCGCCACCGCCTGCGGCGGCAGCGGGAGCGGTACCGCGGCGGCGCCGAAGAACTTCAGCTACCTCAGCGTCACCGAGAACACCACCGTCAAGACGGCCCTGACCAGCCTCTCCGAGGGCTCGTGCAAGTCCGCGAACGACGCGCTGCCCCTGAAGGTGGAGACCGTTCCCCAGGCGAGCCTCGACCAGAAGCTGCAACTGCTCGCCGGGCAGGGCGCCCTGCCGGTGCAGTTCGCCGCGGGCAACGCCCCCGCGCTCACCCAGAAGCTCGCCAAGTCGGGGAAGATCGCCGACCTGGAAGCCAAGCTGAAGGAGCTGGGAGTCGACGACCAGCTGGAGCCGGCCGCCGTGTCGACGATCAAGGCACTGTACGGCGGCAAGCTGGAGGTCCTGCCGTACGAGTACAACATCGAGGGCGTCTTCTACAACAAGAAGATCTTCGAGGCCAACGGCCTGAAGGTCCCCGGCACTTGGGACGAGCTGGTCGCTTCAGCGGCCAAGCTCCAGGCCAAGGGCATCCAGCCCTTCTCCGCCTCCGGTCAGCAGGGCTGGCCGCTCACCCGCCTCCTCAGCGGCTACCTCTACCGCAGCCTCGGCCCGGACGCGCTCAAGGACGTCGCCGACGGCAAGGCGAAGCTGACCGACCCGCAGTACGTCAAGGCCGCCACCGAGATCGCCGCCCTCGGCAAGAAGGGCTACTTCGGCAAGGGCGTCGGCTCCATCGACTACGACACCGCCATGAACCAGTTCCTCACCGGCAAGGCCGCCATGCTCTACATGGGCAGCTGGGCACTGGCGAACATCTCGGACGCCAAGCAGGACAAGATCGGCGCGGACAACGTCGGCTTCATGCCCTTCCCGGCCGTCTCCGGCGGCAAGGGCTCCATCGACCAGTACCCGTCCAACGTCGGCCTCGGCATCACCCTGAGCGCCAAGTCCTTCGACAAGAACACCGGCGCCTGGGTCTCCTGCATCGCCAAGAACTACGGCAGCAAGGCGCTCAAGGACCACGGCTCGATCTCCGGTTTCAAGGTCAACACCCCGGTCAGCGACGCCAACGAGGTCACTACCCAGGTGCGCGACACCATCAGTGCCTCCAAGCAGAACGTCCTGTGGTTCGAGGCCCTGTTCGGCACCAAGGCCACCACGATCAGCCAGACCAACGCCGCGGGCCTGGTCAGCGGAAGCGTGAGCCCCGAGCAGTTCATGCAGACCGTCCAGGACGCGCTGTCCGCTCAGTGAGCCGACCGGGGCGGCGTGCCTGACGCCGCACGCGCCTTCCGCGCGCCGCCCCGGCGCCTGCTCGGCACAACTCCTCATCGTCATCGAAGTGGATACCACTCATGCACCGCGTACTCGGTGACCGCAGGGCCATCGCGATCCTGCTCGGTCCCGCACTCGTCGTCTATTCCCTGATCATGCTCGTCCCGATGGTGTGGTCGCTCGGCTACTCCTTCACCAAGGGCAACTCCATCGACGGCTTCACCGGCAACGGCGTCGCCGACTTCTCCCGCCTTCTCGATGATCCGGCCGTCCGCCACGCCCTGTGGTTCACCCTCAAGTACGCCGTCGTCGTCACCGCCGGCCAGGTGGTCGCGGGCTACCTCCTGGCTCTGCTCTACGTCTTCTTCCTCAAGCGCGCCTCCGCGCTTGTGCGAACCCTCGTGTTCTTCCCCGTAGTACTGCCCACGGTCGCCGTCGGCCTGCTCTTCCAGAAGTTCTTCCAGGTCGCCCCGCAGACCGGCCCCGTCAACTCACTGCTGAACGCGGTGGGCATCGACTCCATCGACTTCTTCGGCAGCTCTTCGAGCGCCTTCTGGGTCCTCGTCGTCATGGACATCTGGCGCTCCATGGGCTTCTACGCCGTCCTGCTCTTCGCCGGTCTCGTCGACATCCCTGAGGAAGTCCTGGAGTCCGCGCGCCTCGACGGAGCGACAGGCCTGCGACTGGTGCGCCACATCGTGCTGCCGCTGTCCCTGCCCGTGCTCATGTCCTCTCTGATCTTCAGTATCAACGGCACGCTGAAGGCCTTCGACTCCATCGTCGCGCTCACCAACGGCGGCCCGGGCAACGACACCACACCACTGACCCTGTACATGTTCCAGACGTCGTTCACCTACGGCGACTACGGCTACGGCAGCACCATCGCCGTGCTGCTCACCGTGGTGTGCCTGCTGGTGAGCCTGGTCGTCTTCCGCGTCTCACGGCGCGACCTCACGGAAGGCTGACAACCATGGCCATCGACACCCCTGTGAAGGCCACCGCCCATCAGGCGGGCCGCGGATCGTCCGCTGCTTCCGGACGGTCCCGTTCCCGGCGGCGCGTCCGGGTCAGCAAGGTGTGGGTGAAGATCGTCGTCACCCTGCTGCTGGTCGTCGAGATCTACCCGCTCGTCTGGATGTTCCTGACCTCACTGAAGTCCAACAGCGACTACCTCAACCACTCGACCTGGAGCCTGCCCACCACGTGGGAGTGGGGCAACTACACCGAAGCGTGGACCACCGGCCACATCGGCTTGTACGTCCGCAACAGCCTGCTCGCCGTCGTCCCGGCGCTTGCCCTGATCCTGCTGCTGGGAGCGGCAGCCGGTTTCGCGCTCCAGGTCATGGTGTGGAAGGGCCGCAACCTGACCTTGCTGGTCTTTCTGGCCGGCATGATGGTGCCGCCGCAGATGATCCTGCTTCCCCTGTTCACGGTGTACTTCCAGACCGGTCTGTCCGGCACGCTGTGGCCGCTGATCCTCACCTACACCGGCACAGGCCTGCCGCTGACCGTCTTCATGATGGCCACCTACTACAAGTCCGTCCCCCGTGAACTCTTCGAGGCCGCCACGATCGACGGCGCCGGGATCCTGCGCTCCTTCTGGACCATCAGTGTCCCGATGGTCCGCAACGCGCTCCTGACGGTCGGCCTGGTCGAGTTCTTCTTCATCTGGAACGACCTGCTGATCGCCCTCACCTTCACCAACAGCCAGGACCTGCGCACCGTCCAGGTCGGCCTGCTCAACTTCACCGGCGACTTCGGCGCCACCCAGTACGGCCCCCTGTTCGCCGCCATCTGCCTCAACGTCTTCGGCACCCTCCTGATCTACCTCTTCCTCAACCAGAAGGTCATGAAGGGCCTCACTTCCGGAGCGCTCAAGGGCTGAACCTCCGAAGCCCAACCGCTCCCGCACGTGAAGAAAGGTTCCCCTTGTCGACCCCCCAACCCGTCCCGGTCTCCTTCGAACACCTCCCGGACGGCCTCGGTATCGGTACGGCCACCCCACGGCTGACCTGGAAGCTTCCCCCCGGCACCGGCAGCCAGCAGGCCTACGAGGTCCGGCTCGAACGTTCCGGCCGTGAGCACAGAACCGGCCGGATCGAAGGAAGTGACCAGCTACTGGTGCCCTGGCCCGGTGAACCGCTGGCCTCACGCGAGAGCGTGACCGTCCGAGTCCGGGTCTGGACAGCCGGAGCCGCGGCTCCTTCCGCATGGAGCGAGCCCAGCGTGGTGGAAGCCGGGCTGCTCGACCCGGCGGACTGGAGTGCGATACCGGTCGGCGGCGGATGGACCGAGGATCCGGCCGCCGAACGCCAACCGGCCCGGGTACGCAAAGACTTCGACCTGGATCGCCCGATCACCCGAGCCCGCCTCTACGTCACCGCTCACGGCCTGTACGAGGTGGAGATCAACGGACTCCGCGTGGGCAGCGAGATTCTCGCCCCGGGCTGGACGGTCTACCCCCACCGCCTGCGCTACCGCACCCATGACGTCACCGCCCACCTCGCCACAGGCACCAACGTCATCGGTGCCTGGCTCGGCGACGGCTGGTACCGCGGCAAGTACGGATTCGACGGCGGCACCCGCAACATCTACGGCACCGACCAAGCCCTCATCGCCCAGCTGGAAGTGACCTACGACGACGGCACCACCACGGTCATCGCCACGGACGCCACCTGGACGGCGGCCACGGGGCCCATCGCCAGTAGTGGCCTCTACGAAGGCGAGCACTTCGACGCCCGACTCGACGACCCCCATTGGGCGACCCGCACGCCTGAGCAGCACACAGAATGGACCCCCGTTCGGCTCGGCAACCGGAACCCGCGCACACTCGTCGCCCCCCAGGGCCCGCCCGTGCGCTGCACCCAGGAGATGGCCCCTGTCGCCATCAGGCGAACGGCCGACGGCCGTCACCTCCTCGACTTCGGCCAGAACCTCGTCGGCCGGCTCCGCCTGACCGCCGACGGCCCCGTCGGCACCACCATCACCGTCCGACACGCCGAAGTGCTCCAGGACGGAGAACCGGCCACCCAACCCCTGCGCGAGGCGTACTCCACCGACACCCTGATTCTGTCCGGACGTGGTCCGTACACGTGGGAGCCCCGGTTCACCCTGCACGGCTTCCGCTATGCCGAAATCAGCGGCTGGCCAGGGGAGTTGACGCAGGAGTCGGTGACGGCCCGTGTCTATCACACAGACATGCGCCGTACGGGCTGGTTCGAGTGCAGCGACCCGCTGATCAACCGGCTCCACGAAAATGTCGTATGGAGCATGCGCGGCAACTTCGTCGACATCCCCACCGACTGTCCCCAGCGCGACGAACGCCTCGGCTGGACGGGCGACCTTCAGGTCTTCGCCCCGACCGCGAGCTTCCTCTACGACTGCGCCGGCATGCTGGACTCCTGGCTCACCGACGTCGGGTTCGAGCAGCTTCCCGACGGCACCATCCCCTGGTACGTGCCCGTCATCCCCGGCAAACCGATGTGGACGCCGATCCAGCCCGGTGCCGCCTGGGGAGACGTCGCCACGCTCACCCCCTGGACCCTGTACCGGCGCTTCGGCGACCTGCAGATCCTGCGCCGCAACTACGCCATGGCCAAGGCATGGGTGAACCTCGTCGAACGGCTCGCCGGCCCCGATCGCCTCTGGGACACCGGATTCCAGCTGGGTGACTGGCTCGACCCCGCCGCCCCGCCGGATGACCCGGCTGCCGGCTGCACCGACCGCTACCTGGTGGCCACGGGCTACTTCGCGTATTCCGCCCGTCACCTGTCCCTGGCCGCGGCCGAACTGGGCATGGAACAGGACGCCGCGCAGTACGCCGCACTGGCCGCAGAGGTGGCGGCCGCCTTCCGCCGCCGGTACGTACTGCCCGTCGGCCGCATGACCAGCGACAGCCCCACCGCCTACGCACTCGGTATCGCCTTCGACCTCCTCGCCGAGCCGCAACGACGCGCAGCCGGCGACCGGTTGGCCGAATTGGTCCTCGCCGACGAAGCCCGTATCGCCACAGGATTCGTCGGGACTCCGGTGATCTGTGACGCCCTCACCGACACCGGCCACCTGGACGTCGCCTACCGCCTGCTGACCCAGACCGAATGTCCTTCCTGGCTCTATCCGGTCACGCAAGGGGCAACCACCATCTGGGAGCGGTGGGACAGCCTTCGCCCCGACGGCACCCTCAATCCCGGCGGTATGACCTCCTTCAACCACTACGCTCTCGGAGCCGTCGCCGACTGGCTGCACCGCGTCGTCGGAGGCATGGCCGAGTCCATGCCCGGCTATCGGCAGCTTGTCTTCCAGCCCCGGCCCGGCGGCGGCATCACCTGGGCACGGACACGCCACGAAACGCCCTACGGCGCAGCCGAGTCGTCGTGGGAGACAACCGCCGACGGCCGGATGCGCATCCATGTCGTCGTGCCCGACGGCTGCTCCGGCGTCGTGCGGCTCCCAGGGTGTCCGCCGGTCCATGTGGAGCCGGGGGAGCATGAGCTCGACTCCTGGGAACTCCTGGAGAAATCAGCCTGAGAAACATTCACCGATTCCAAACAGTCCGGCGCTGATCACGGCGCCGGACTGTTTGTTTTCGGCATCCTCTGCGGCTTTGCCATTCGACCTGTCGATGACGCCTATCGATACGGTTTATAGTCAGTCGCGCTGCCTGCTGGTTTCAATTGAAATTTCACGCACACTTTTCAATGTGAGTATCAAACTGGCTGGTCAACGGCTTTTTGCAGCACGGCTGCTGAAAGGGTTGACCCTGCTGGGCGGGTCCTCTAGTTTTTCCGTTCAACAAGCGTACGCCGCATGGAAATCTCCATTCCCTCACTGCTTCTGCCGCCGCGGGACTCGGTAGGCAAGCAGGTGAGTCCGGGAACACCGCAGGGATCAGTTTCCCTCCCCGAGTCGGGGCCGGCCGTGAACCTGACCCCTCGGCCGGCCCCTTTTTCCATAAGCGTAGATCCGCCCCCCCCTTTCGGAGAGCCGCCGTGAAAAGAAGATCATTTCTGTCTGCCGCCACCCTCACCGCAATGAGCCTGAGCATGGCCCCCCTGATGACCGAAGCGGCAGTCGCCGCACGGTCCGAGGCACCGCAGGATCAGGCGGACGCGATGCTCGGCCGTATGACAGCGGCTGAGAAGGAAGCGCTCGTCCGGTGCGACTTCGCGACCGTCGCTCACCTGGGTATACCGGCTCTGACCATGGTGGACGCCTCGGCCGGTCTGCGCGGCGAGCAAGGCGTGACCGCATTCCCCGTTCCGGTCGCGCAGGCGGCGACGTTCGACGAGAACCTGGCGGCACGTATCGGCCGCGCGATCGGCGCGGAGGGCCGTGCCAAGGGTTACAACAACCTCCTCGGCCCCACCGTCGATCTCACCCGGACCTGGCATTCCGGCCGACAGTCCGAAGGCATGGGCGAGGACCCGTTGCTCGCCGGCCAGTTGGGCGCGGCTCTCACCACCGGCATACAGAGCCAGAACGTCGCAGCCACGGTCAAGCACTTCGCCGCCTACACGCAGGAGACCAACCGCTTCTCCACAGACACCAAGGTCTCCGACCGTGCGCTGCACGAACTCCACGAAGCACCGTTCCGCCGCGTGGTCACCGCCGCCCCGACCACTTCGGTCATGATGGCCTACCCGAAGATCAACGGAACCTTCGCGACACAGAGTTCGGCTCTCTTCGACGACTTGAAGAAGGCCATCGGACTGCAGGGCTACACCGTGCCGGACTTCTGGGCGGGTGACGACCAGGTCGCCGCCGCACGAGCCGGCATGGACCTCGCCGGGCTCGGACCCTACGCAGTCAAGATCCCCGCCGGAGTACTCACGGGCGGTGCGATACCGAGCACCCGGCTGGACGACGCAGCCCGACGCATCCTCGTCACGATGTACGCGAACGGTCTCTTCGACCATCCTGTACCCACTCCGGCGGCCGACGTCAGCACCCAGGCCCACCAGGACCTCGCCCATGAGACCGCCGTCGCCTCCCTGGTGCTTCTGGCCAACCGCTCCGCAGCACTCCCTCTCCCGGCCACCCTGAAATCCCTGGCCGTCATCGGCCCGGCCGGCACCGACGTCCTCACCGGCGTGGGCGGCTCCACCTACGTCGACCCGGGTACATGGACGACGCCCCTGAACGCCATCCGCGCCCGCGCCGGCAGCGGCGTCACGGTCACGCACGCACAGGGCACCAAGGGAGATCTTCCCCTGACCGCGGTTCCCTCCACCGTGCTGCGCAGCGGCGCCGGGACCCCTGGCCTGTCCGCCACCTACTACTCAGGGGCAGAGGCCTCCGGCACCCCGCTCACCACCCGCACCGACGCCACCGTCGACTTCACCGCTGCTCCCGTGGACAACCTGCCCGACGTGTGGTCGGCGAAATGGACCGGCACCCTGGTGCCGACGACCACGGGCCTGCACCGGTTCTCCCTGCTCGCCGCCGGAACCGCCACCTTGAAGGTCAACGGCACCACGGTCGCCACCGGCACCCGGCACAGCCGCCGATTCTTCCTCGGCCCCTACGACTACCCCCTCCAGGGCGCCACCGCGCTGACCGCCGGAAAGGCCGTCACCATCGAGGTGACCTACACCAACGCGACCACCGACCCCGGCACCTGCGGGCTCACCCTCGGATGGCAGCCCGAATCCCTGATCCCCGCCGCTGTCGACGCGGCGCGTGCCGCGGACGCCGCCATCGTCTTCGTCAACCGGGTCGCCGGCGAGGACATGGATCACCTGGCACTCGGTCTGCCTGGTGATCAGGAACAGCTCATCGCCGCCGTGGCAGCGGTCAACCCGCGCACCACCGTCGTCCTCAACACCGACGGTCCCGTGACGATGCCCTGGCTCGGCGACGTCGAGGCCGTGCTCCAAGCCTGGTACGGGGGTCGCGGCATGGGCACGGCGCTGGCCGCTGTCCTCTTCGGAGACAGCGACCCTTCCGGCCGTCTGCCCGTCACCTTCCCCGCCGACGCCACCCAGGGGCCGGGCACCACACCCGCGACCTACCCCGGCAGCAACGGAGCCGTCTCCTACGACGAGGGCATCTCCATCGGCTACCGCTACTACGACAGCAAGGGGCAGCAGCCGCGCTTCCCCTTCGGCCACGGCCTGTCGTACGCCACCTTCGCCCACGGCTCCCTCGAAGCCACATACGACAAGAGAGCCAAGACAGTGACGTTGGGCGTGACCGTCACCAACACCAGCTCACGCAAGGGCACGGAACTCGTGCAGTTCTACGCCGCACTGCCGAGCGCCGCCGCCGCCGAGCCGCAGCGGCTCGTCGCGTTCCGCAAACTCACCCTGGCTCCCGCGGGCTCCCAGCGGCTCACGGTCACCATTCCCGTGGACGACCTCACCATCTGGAAGGCAGGTGCCTGGACACTTGTCCCCGGCAGGTACGCCTTTGCCACAGCGCACAGTTCCCGTGACCTGACCGCGCAGCGAGCCGTTCCCATCAGTTGACCGCAATCCCGGCCGGCGCGTCACGCCGTCCGCCTCCTCGCCACGGCGTGACGCGCCTCAGCCATTCCCGTCCGGCTCGTCGAACCTCCGCCTCCACCACCGCATGGAGCCCGCCAGTGTCCCGCAGACCGAGACCCCTTCGCTTCGCCGCATCCCTGGCGTTGAGCATGACGCTTCTGACCAGCTGCTCCGTCATCGGAGCCGGCAGTGACACGTCGGACACCGAGGTGTCCGTCAGGGCCAACATCACCGACAAGGCTTCGATGCAGGCCGTCGTCGCGGCCTTCCACCGAGCCCGTCCCGGCATCCACGTCAACGTCAGCTACGCCGACACCAACACCCTGCAGAAGGAGCTTCCGCAGCAGCTTCGGGCAGGCAAGGCACCGGACGTCTTCACCGTCTGGCCCGGCAGCGGCAACCCTGCCTCCGTCCTGGCCTTGAAAGAGGACGACTTCCTGGAAGCACTCAGCCTGCGCTTCTTCGCCGGCCGGATACCGGACAGCATGCGGCCGGTCACCGACGGCGGCGTCGGTACGTACCTGGTACCCGTCACCTTCAGCGCTATCGGCGCGATCTACTCGGCGGAAACGCTCAAGGCCATCGGCGGAACCCGGCCCACCACCTACAGCACCCTTCTCGCCCTGTGCGACACCGCCCGCCGGCACGGGAAGGTGCTCTTCGCACTGGGCAACCAGACCCCGTGGGTCACCCAGCTCGTCGACTACGCACTGGTCGCCACCACGGTGTACGCCCACGACCCCGGCTTCGACACGCAGATGGAGTCCGGCAAGGAGAGCTTCGCCCGGTCGGGATGGCGCCAAGCCATGACCAAGTACCTGGAGATGCGCGATCGTGGCTGCTTCAGCACTGCTCCGCTCAAAACCAGTTACGAGGACGCCCTCGACCAAGTGGCCGACGGGCGAGCGGTGGGAGTGGTCCAGGTCGCCGGCACTCTCGCCGCTCTGCGTTCCGCGGCCCCAGGAATGCACTTCCGGATGACGGCCCTGCCGGCCACGGATCAGCCGAGCGAAACCCGGATTCCCGGCGCCGTCTCCGCCGCCTACGGGCTCAACGCCAAGGCCCCCCACCGCAAAGCGGCACTGGCGTTCGTGGACTTCCTGGGATCAGAACGGGGCCAGAACCTGTACAACCGGTCCGGAGCAACGCTGCCCGCTCTGCCCAGCAACTCCTTCTCCACCGATCCCGCGGTCGCGGAGGTGGCACGGCGGCAGAAGGACGGAACGACGGTACCGTTCATGGATCAGCGATGGCCCAACTCGGAGGTGCAGCAGACGCACTTCGAGCAGGTGCGTGCCCTCTTCGCAGGCACCACGGACATCGCTCACGCACTGGCTGCCATGGACCGTGCGTACGAGTAGACGCAGAGACGGACACCGCCCCCGGCTGGGAGACCAGCAGAACGGTTCGCCATGCACACACCCCATCAGGAGTCGGTGCTGTCCAGGGCAGCCCGCATTCTCGAAGCGTTCAGCCAGGACGAGCCGGCGCTGACGGTCTCCGAGATCGCCCGTCGAACCGGCCTGCACGTGGCCACGGTCTCCCGCCTCGTGGCCGAGCTTGTGGCGCACGGTTTCCTGAGCCGGGACTCCGACCGCAAAGTACGCATCGGCGTGCGGCTGTGGGAGCTGGTAACGCGTGCTTCCCCCACTCTCTCCCTGCGTGATCACGCAATGCCGTTCATGGAAGGCGTCCACGACGTCGTGGGCCACCACGTGCAGATCGGCGTCCTCGACGGCGACGACGTGCTCTTCCTCGAACGGCTCTCGGCACCACAGGCCGTGATCAACTACACCCGGATCGCCGGGCGGCTTCCTCTGTACGCCTCCTCCAGCGGTCTGGTGCTCCTCGCCCACGGCCCCAGTGACCTCAAACAAAGGATCCTGGACAGCCCGTTGATCGCGTACACACCGGTCACACCAGCCACACCGGCACAGCTGCGCGCGGTTCTTGCCGAGATCCGGCAGCAGGGTTACGCGTACTGCCCCGGCTACGTCCACGCGGAGGCCCTGGGCGTCGCCGCGCCCGTCCGCGGTGCGGACGGCGCGGTGATCGCGGCGCTGTCGGTCATCGTGCCCAATGAGGCCGGTGCCCAGGCCGTTGTCCCCGTCGTACGGACCGCAGCCCGAGGCATCTCCCGCGCGCTGGCCGGACGCGGGACACAAGACGCCCCATAGGCATATGACAGCGATGCGACGGCTGCATGACATCTCCGCGAAGTTGGTCTCTCACTGAACGAGAATGCCGTCGCGGTCCGACGGTGCCCCCGCGCATGCTTCCTGCATTCCACAGACGGGAGGCGACAACGTGGTCGTACACAACCTGCTGCCCACCGCTCCGCTGCAGCAGAACCTCTCCACCGTGACGTTGCAGGTGCAGGACAAGGAACCTGTCGCCGACGGCGTCGTGTCACTCACCCTCGCGCATCCCGAGGGCACACGGCTACCGGACTGGACGCCCGGCTCGCACATCGACCTCATCCTGCCGAGCGGAGTGACTCGCCAGTACTCCCTGTGCGGCGACCGATGGGACCCGTACACCTACCGCATCGCGGTCCTCCGCGAAGCCCCCGGCAGGGGCGGCTCCGCCTACATCCACGATCAGCTCATGCCCGGGAACCTCGTAGAAGTCGGAGGGCCGCGCAACCACTTTCCCCTGGCGCCCGCCGAGCGCTACCTGTTCATCGCGGGCGGCATCGGCATCACTCCTCTACTGCCGATGATCCACCAAGCCGACGTGACCGGAGCCGACTGGCAACTGCTGTACGGAGGCCGCAGCCGGGTCTCCATGGCCTTCCTCGAGGAACTCACATCCTCCTGGGGCGACCGCGTCCGCATCAGCCCCCAGGACGAGGTCGGACTCCTCGACCTGGAGGCCTGGCTGAGCGAACCGAATGAGGGAACCAAGGTGTACTGCTGCGGACCTGGGCCCTTGCTCACTGCCGTTGAGACAGCGTGTTCCCATTGGCCCACGTACAGCCTGCGGACCGAGCGATTCACAGCCAAGGCCCTGACAGAGCCGGTGCACCGCGGACCCTTCGAGGTCGAACTACGCCGCAGCGGGCGCACGGTGACCGTCACCCCCGACGTCACCGTCCTTCAAGCCGTTCGGCAGGCAGGTGTCGACGTGCTGTCCTCCTGTGAGCACGGCACCTGCGGCACCTGCCTCACCCCGGTCGTGGAAGGTACCCCGGACCACCGGGACTCGGTGCTGGCCGAACACGAACGCGCCGCCAACGACTGCATGCTGCCCTGCGTTTCACGTTCCCGTTCGGCCCGCCTGGTCCTGGATCTCTGAGCCACGACCTGCCCCTTCCCGAGCCGCACTTCGCTGGAGCCGCCATGTCCGAAGCACCCGCCGTTGCCGTCGAACCGCCCACGAGCGACGCCGACCCGTTCGCCACCGAACACCTCACGACGCCCGAACCCCTGCACCACGCCCTTCGGGAAGCAGGTCCTGTCGTGCGGCTGTCCCGCTACGACGTCTACGCGCTCGCCCGATACCGCGACGTGCACGCGGCCCTCGTCGACTGGCAGACGTTCCAGTCCGCCGCCGGCGTGGGACTGGCCAACTTCCGCCATTCGAAGCCCTGGCGGCCTCCGAGCCTGCTGCTGGAGGCCGACCCGCCGCACCACGACGCACCGCGCCGCGTCCTGCGCGAGATACTCGCCCCACCAGCACTGCGCCGACTGCGTGCGGCATGGCAGCCGATAGCCGACGACCTGGTCGACACCGTCCTGGCCACCCAGGGAACTGGCTTCGACGCGTTCGAAGCCCTGGCCAAAGCATTCCCGCTGCGCGTCTTCCCGGACGCCGTGGGACTGGGACCCGAGGGCCGCGACAACCTCCTGCCCTACGGCAACATGGCTTTCAATGCCTTCGGCCCCGTCAACGCCCTCGTGCAGGCAGACGCTGCCAGGGCCGCCGACCTGTCCGCCTGGGTGAACGCCCAGTGCGCCCGCCAAGCCCTCACCGATGACGGATTCGGCGCCCGCATCTGGGCCGCTGCCGACCGCGGCGACCTCACCCACGAGCAGGCACCGCTGGTCGTACGCTCCCTTCTCACCGCCGGCGTCGACACGACAGTGCATGGCCTGGCCGCCACCCTCTACGCCCTCGCCGGCCACCCCGGCGAATGGCAGCGGCTCCGCGAACGCCCTGAACTGGCCCGCGTGGCATTCGATGAGGCGGTGCGCTGGCAGTCACCCGTCCAGACCTTCTTCCGCACCGCCACGACCGACGTCGCGATCGCGGGATCCCTCATCCCCGAGGGATCCAAGATCCTCATGTTCCTCGGCGCGGCGAACCGCGACCCGGCCCGCTGGAACGACCCGGACCGCTTCGACCTCACCCGCGATCCATCCGGACACGTCGGCTTCGGCATGGGCATCCACCAATGCGTAGGCCAGCACGTGGCCCGCCTGGAAGCCGAGGTACTCCTCACCGCCCTGGCCCGACGGGTGGAACGCATCGAGCTCGCAGGCGAACCGCGCCGGCATCTCAACAACACCCTGCGCTCCTTCGCAGCGCTCCCCGTACGCGTGCGTCCCGCGAGCTGACCACCGTCCGTCGGAAACCCGAGCCTCACTTTCCATACAGACAGTCGAGAGGATCCATCCATGCCTCAGCACGTACGCGGCGTCGTCGCCCGCGCCAAAGGCGAGCCGGTGCGCGTCGAGACGATCGTCGTGCCCGATCCAGGGCCGGGCGAGGCGGTGGTAAGAGTGCAGGCCTGCGGCGTCTGCCACACCGACCTGCACTACCGAGAAGGCGGCATCAACGACGACTCCCGTTCCTTCTCGGACACGAGGCGGCGGGCATCGTGGAGTCGGTCGGCACCGGAGTCACCGACGTGGTGCCGGGCGACTTCGTCGTCCTGAACTGGCGGGCGGTCTGCGGCCGTTGTCGCGCATGCCGACGTGGACGCCCGCAGCACTGCTTCGATACGCACAACGCGCGCCAGAAGATGACCCTCACCGACGGCACCGAACTGTCACCCGCCCTCGGCATCGGCGCCTTCGCCGAAAAGACCCTCGTCGCCGCCGGCCAGTGCACGAAGGTCGATCCGGCCGCCTCACCAGCCGCCGCCGGCCTGCTCGGCTGCGGGGTCATGGCAGGCATCGGTGCGGCGATCAACACAGGAGGAGTAGGCCGAGGCGACACCGTCGCTGTCATCGGCTGCGGAGGCGTCGGCAACGCAGCCGTCGTCGGTGCCCGGCTGGCCGGCGCCGCGAAGATCATCGCCGTGGACATCGACGACCTCAAGCTCGAGACAGCCCGGACGATGGGCGCCACGGACACCGTGAACGCGCGCGACACCGACCCGGTCGAGGTGATCCGCGAGCTGACCAGCGGATTCGGCGCCGACATCGTCATCGAAGCCGTCGGGCGGCCGGAGACCTACCGACAGGCGTTCTACGCCCGTGACCTGGCCGGCACCGTCGTCCTCGTAGGCGTCCCCACCCCCGACATGCAACTCGACCTGCCGCTACTGGACGTCTTCGGACGAGGCGGCACGCTCAAGTCCTCCTGGTACGGCGACTGCCTCCCGTCCCGCGACTTCCCCATGCTCATCGACCTCTACCTCCAAGGCCGCCTGGACCTCGACTCCTTCGTCACCGAGACGATCACCTTGGACGAGGTCGAAGACGCCTTCGCCCGCATGCACAAGGGCGATGTCCTCCGCTCGGTGGTGATCTTCTGATGACCGGGGTCCGCGTCGAACGCCTCACAACCTCAGGCACCTTCAAGCCTGGACGGCGGCCTCTGGGACGTCGAGAACAACGTCTGGATCGTCGGTGACGACCACGAGGCGATCGTGATCGACGCTGCCCACGACGCCGATGCCATCGCGGCAGCCATAGGCGACCGGCGCCTGACCGCCATCGTGTGCACCCACGCCCACAACGACCACATCAACGCAGCCCCGGCGCTCGCCGAAGCCACCGGAGCTCCCGTCCTCCTGCACCTGGACGACCGACTGCGGTGGAAGCACACCCATCCCGAGCACAGCCCTGACGGCTACCTGTCCCATGACCAGCGCATCGACGTCGCGGGAACGGAATTGCGGGTGATACACACCCCCGGCCACACACCGGGATCGATCTGCCTGTACGCATCGACGCTCGGCACCGTATTCACCGGCGACACTCTGTTCGCGGGCGGCCCCGGAGCAACTGGGCGCTCGTACTCGGACTTTCCCACCATCATCCGCTCGATCCGCGACCGACTCCTCACCCTGCCGCCCGGCACGCAGGTCTACACCGGGCACGGCAGCGATACGAGCATCCGGACGGAAGCTTCCATCTGGGGGAGCGGATAGCCGCCGGTCACTGAACGGGGTCGGTGATGCGAGGCTTGGAGCTGTGCCTGCTCAGGAGCATCGCATACAACGAACGAGGTGAGGCTGCCCAGTTGACACAAGGACTATGCTGCGGATCCGCCGGCCTGCCCGGTGCCTTCATGGCCGCTTCTGCTCGCCGGGACCAGGGCCATGCCTGTGCTGGGGCCGCATGCGGGTCTTCGCCTGGTGGAGGAGCCGATACTGGAATCAGAGCGGTCTTGGCTCGTAGCGGGGGAAGCCGCCGCATGTGGCCTCAGTGAGTGGCTGGGCGCCGAATTGGGGGCGTTGGCAGGACGCAGGGAATCGGAAGGGGCTGCCGCGGCGCCTGCCCGACGCTGCTGGGGTGGGTGGCGGAGCGGCAGCAGGCGATCAGGGTGCTGCGTGACACTTGGATCACTGGGCTGCCACCAGACTGCGGTGCGGGAGAAACGGCCCGTACTGAAAACGGCCCAGGAACCTTCTCACGGCGGCGTCTGTTCCGATGGAGGTATGCCCTCTACGAGGGGCACAGGGAGTGGAGGCCGGGCAGGTCGGTTGAGGCTCCCACCGTCGGTAGAGGTGTATGGCAACGAGATCATCGTGCTGCCACCGTTCTGCTTGCGCGGAGAGAACGTGCCTGGCCCGCGGACAGGAACAGCGAAGGGAGGATCACCTTCGCTCGCGTGGAGAGCACCGAGGACGGCCGTGCCGCGGCCTGTGGCGCGGCGGTGCTCTTCCGCCGCGGTCAGGGGAGTGCCACCTGCGGGTTCACCGCCATACCGAAGAGCGGCAATGCCGGCCGGCCGATCTCGACAGCCTGCCTGGCCGTGCAGTTCGGCGCCAACTCCAGGTCACGGTTCCTGCAACGCAGCGACAGGGAGTTCGCCCGAGCCTCGGACGACCAGGTGGGTGGGGACGGTGATGGTGCGGGCGCGTGTGCGGTCGCCGTCGAGTCGGGTCAGCGCGGTGGTCGCGGCTGCCCTGCCGAGTTCTTCCGCGTCCTGGGCGACGACGGTCAGGGCCGGCTCGAGTGCCTCGGCGAGCGAGACGTCGTCGAAGGCGACTACGGCGACGTCCTTGCGCTTGCTGCGGGCCAGTTCGGCGACGATGCCCAGCGCCATGATGTTGTTGCCGGCGAACAGCGCTGTGGGGGGATCGGCCAGGCCGAGGAGTTGGGCGGTCGCGGCCTCGGCTCCTTGCTGGTTGTGGGCGTTGGCGAGGAGCGAGCGGTCGTCGGGGATGTCGGCTTCCTGGAGTGCCGAGCGGTAGCCGGCCAGACGTTCACGGCGGGTGTACAGCTTCACGGGCAGGTCGGCGACGAAGCCGATGCGCCGGTGTCCGTGGGCGATGAGGTGGGCGACGCCGTCGTGGGCGCCGGCCCGGTTGGAGCTGACGATGCTGTCGGTGGCGAGGCCGACTCCGGGTCGGTCCAGGAAGATCACGGGCAGCCCCGCCGTACGGTGGGACTTGAGGTGGGAGTGGTCGGCGCCGACGGACGGTACGACGATCAGGATGCTGACGCGGCGGGCGAGGAACTTGTCCGTCAGGGCGCGTTCGCGCTCGGGGTCGTCCGCGGAGGAGCCCATGAGGAGGGTCAGTCCGCGTTCGCGGACGGTGTCCTCGATGGCGCGGGCCACGGCTCCGAAGAAGGGGTTGGCGAGGTCGGGAATGACCAGGCCGATGGTGGTGTCCGGGCCGCCGATGCGGATGTTGCGGGCCATGAGGTTCGGCTGGAAGCCGAGCTTGGCCACTGCGGCGAGTACCTGTTCCCTGGTCTGCGCGGAGGCGGGTCCGTCCTCGTTGAGGACTCGGGAGACCGTCTTGGCGCTGACGCCGACTTCTCGGGCGACGTCGGCCAGGGTGGGGCGGCGGTTCGCTGCCATGGAGGAAACCGTCTCCTGAGGGCTCTCGCTTCCGGCCGCGGCCTCGGCCGGAAGATGCGAGAGCTGGGTAGTGCTGTCAGGTGGCCCGGACTCCGGCGGCCTTCGCGGCCTCCGAATCCGCTACGACAGTATCTCCGGTTTCGTCGACTGTGAGGGCGCCGGTCATGATGGCGACGACCTCGGCCATGGAGTAGTCGGAGGGCTTGATCACGGCAGCGCGCCGGCCGAGGCGGTGGACGTGGATCCGGTCGGCGATCTCGAAGACGTGGGGCATGTTGTGACTGATCAGGACGACCGGCATGCCCTTGTCGCGGACCCGGCGGATGAGGTCGAGGACCTGGCCGGACTCCTTGACGCCGAGGGCTGCGGTGGGTTCGTCCATGACGACGACGGAGCGGGCCCAGGCGACGGAACGGGCGACCGCGACGGCCTGCCGCTGTCCGCCGGAGAGCGTCTCCACCGACTGCGTCAGCGAGCGCAGGCCGATCTTCAGATCGGCCATGTGCTCGGCGGCCTCCTGGCGCATGCGCTTCTTGTCCAGCATGCGGAAGACACTGCCGAGGACGCCGGGGCGGCGCAGCTCGCGCCCGAGGAACATGTTCGAGGCGATGTCCATGGAGGCGGCCACGGCGAGGTCCTGATAGACCGTCTCGATGCCGTGGGCGCGTGCGCTCTGCGGGCCGGAGAAGGTGATGGGCTCGCCGTTGAGTCGTATCTCGCCCGCATCGGGGGTCACCGCGCCGGTGAGGGCCTTGATCAGGCTGGTCTTGCCGGCGCCGTTGTCGCCGATGACGGCGAGGACCTCACCGGGGAGCAGGTCGAAGTCGGCGCCGTCGATGGCGGTGACCTGGCCGTACCGCTTGACCAGACCACGGGCCTGCAGTACGGGCGTGGGGGAGGAGGAGACGGTCATCAGGCCTTCTTCCGGGAGAGCTGGTCGACGGTCACCGCGAGGATCACCAGGACTCCGGTGATCAGGGTCTGGTAGATGGAGGCGACGCCCATCAGCTGGAGGCCGTTGCGGAACACGCCGACGATGAGGACGCCGATGAAGGTGCCCAGGACCGAGCCGCGTCCGCCGAAGAGGCTGGTGCCGCCGAGGACCACAGCGGTGATGCTGTCGAGGTTGTCGGTCTGCCCGGCCTGCGGGTCGCCGACTCCGGTGCGGGAGATGAGCAGCAGGGCGGCGATGCCGTACAGCAGACCGGCCACGGTGTAGATGCCGATGGTCAGGCGAGAGGTACGGATGCCGTTGAGCCGGGCGGCCTCGGCGCTGTTGCCCAGGGCGTAGACGTGCCGTCCCCAGCCGGTGCTGCTCAGCGTGTAGGCGAGGAGGAGGAACAGGGCGATGGTGACCAGGGAGCCGTAGGTGATGTCCGTGTGGCCCAGCGGGAAGGTCTCCCCGAGGGCCGTCAGCGGGCCGGGCAGGTTGGTGACCGTCTGCTCCTCGGAGTAGATGTGGGTCAGCGCGAACGCCACGTTGAGCATGCCAAGGGTGACGATGAACGGCGGCAGCGGGATCTTCTGCACCAGCAACCCGTTGAGCAGACCGAACCCGCCGCAGACCACCAGGCCCAGGGCGACGGCGAGGAGCGGGGGCAGGGAGCCCTCGGCGGCCATCTTGGCGATCACGATGCTGCCGAACGCCATCACGGCCCCGCAGGACAGGTCGATCCCCGCCGTGAGGATGATCAGGGTCTGCCCGATAGCGAGGGTGCCCACGACCATGACCTGCTGCACGATCAGCGAGAAGTTCCCGCCGGTCAGGAACTGGTCGGTCGAGAAGGAGAAGAAGGCGCAGGCCAGGAGGAGGGCGGCCAGGGGTCCGGTGGTCGGCGCCGTGAGCAGTCTGCGGGCTGTGGTCGGTGCCTTGAGCTCCGAGTACGGCGTTGTCGTGGCTGTCATGCGAAGTCCTTGTCGGAAGACAGATGTCCTTGTCGGAGGACGAGGGCAGAAGCCCCGCCGACGGGACAAGGGGGCGGCCGTCCCTGGTCGGGGAGTTGGGCCGACCGCCCCGCTGAGGGAAGTGGCGGTGTCGTACGGTCCTGGGGCTGTTGTCAGCTTCCCGCCTGCCTCGGGCGGACGACGGGAAGGTGACGACAGTCCCTGGGGGGTTTAGCCCCAGCAGTTCTCCAGGCCATAGGCGGTGTCCTTCGACGTGACCCCGTCCTGCGCCTTGTCGGTGATCAGCGTGACGCCGGTGTCGGTGTAACCGGATGCCTTCTTGCCGTCCTTGGCGTACGTCACGACTGCCTTGACGCCCTCGGCGGCCATCTTCAGCGGGTACTGCTGCGAAGTCGCGGCGATCTTGCCGTCCTTGACGGCCTGGGTGCCGGTGCAGCCGCCGTCGACAGAGACGATCAGGACGTCCTTCTCCCGGCCCTTGGCCTTCAGCGCGGTGTAAGCGCCCAGGGCCGCCGGCTCGTTGATGGTGTACACGACGTTGATGTCGGGTGACTTCTGCAGGCAGTTCTCCATCGCGGTCTGACCCTTGGCCTGGTCGCCACCGGTGTCCTGGGCGCACACGACGTCCTTGTCGGTGGCGCCGAAGCCCTTCAGGAAACCGTTGTGTCGCTGGACGCCGACGGAGACGCCCGGCGCCAGGTCGAGGGCGGCTATCTTCGCCGTCTTGCCCTTCATGGCGGCCTTGGCGTACTCGCCGATCAGCTGGCCGGCCTTGAGGTTGTCGGTGGCGAAGAGAGCGTCGACCGCGCTCTCCGGCTCGGTCGGCGTGTCCAGCGCGATGACCAGAACACCCTTGGCACGGGCCTTCTGGATCGCGGGCACGATCGCCTTGGAGTCGCTCGGGGTGATCAGGATGCCCTTCACCCCGGCGGCGACCATGTTCTCGATGGCGGTGACCTGACCGGCGTTGTCCCCGTCGAACTTGCCTGCGGCGGTGGACAGTTGGGCACCGTTCTCCTTGGCGGCCCTCTCCGCGCCCTCCTTCATCTTCACGAAGAACGGGTTGGTGTCGGTCTTGGTGATCAGACCGACTTTCACCTTGCCCGAGCCGGAGCTCGTGGAGCCCGAACCGGAGCCGGACCCGCAGGCCGTCAGGGTGAGTGCCGCGACGCCCGTGACCGCGGCGGCTCGGAGGAGGGACGAGGACAGGCGAGTGGTGCGAGACATGATCGACTCCTGTGGAATAGCGGGCGGCACGGGGGTTGGGATCAGAGCGCGCCGCCCGGGGTGTCATCGTTGACTTATGTCATCGTTGACACTGCCTGGCCAGGATGATGGACTCCGGATCCCGGCAACGTCAATGCCTTCCACTCGTCACAAATTGGCAACGTCCCCAGTCGTCGGCTCCGCGCGGCCGGTCAGTGGCTGTGTCGCCGTACCGCCCCTTTGCCCGTTCTTCCCGAGCCTTTCCGAGAGAGAGCAGCCCATGAGCCCGCGTCAGATCACCGTTCTGGGAGAGTGCGTCGCGGACGCCTTCGCCGAACCGGCAAACGCCTCGAACGAGCTCGCCCTGCGGGTGCTGCCTGGCGGCGGACCTGCGAATACGGCGGTGGCCCTGGCCCGGCTGGACACGCCGGCCCGCTTCCTCGCACGCCTGTCCGGCGATGTGTTCGGCCGCCTGTTCCGCGCACACCTGGAGGCGTCCGGCGTCGACCTGTCGTACGCCGTCGCCGCCGCCGAGCCCAGCACGCTGGCCGTGGCGGAGCTGGACGCCACCGGGCAGGCCGCGTTCTCGTTCCACGCGCAGAACACGGCCGACTGGCAGTGGACTCCAGGGGAACTGGCAAGGGTGGATCTGTCCGAAACAGCCTGTGTGCACACCGGGTCGCTGGCGCTGGTCCGTGAGCCCGGCGGAGCGGCGGTGGAGGAGTTCCTGGCGGCTGCTGCTCCGCGGGCCACCATCAGCATCGATCCCAACGTCCGGCCGCTGCTGGTGCGCCCCGAGGTCTACCGCGCCCGGCTCGCGCATTGGTGCGCTCTCGCCGACATCCTGCGGCTGAGCGAGGACGACCTGGAACTCCTCCTGCCGGGCACTCCGCCCGAGCAGGCGTGCGACATCTGGCATGCGGCGGGGGTACGGCTCGTCGTGATCACGCTCGGCGCCGGCGGCGCCCTGGCCTCGCTCGACGGCGAACGGCTAAGGGTGCCCGCGGTGGCCACGCGGGTCGTCGACACGGTCGGCGCGGGGGACTCCTTCACCGCCGGCCTGCTGCACCACCTCGGCGCCCGCGGACTCCTCGGTGGCCGGCTGGCCGATCTCGGTCTCGACGAGGTCGCGGAAGCCTGCCGGTTCGGCACCCGGGTCGCGGCCCTGACCTGCTCGGTCGCCGGACCCAATCCGCCGTGGCGGAACCAGTTGGCGCAGCTTGCGGCCGCCGGCGGCGCCTGACGGGCGGGCGGGCCGCGGCGGGCAGTTCCGCCGCAACCCTTGACGCGTCTGCCGGATTCCGCACATCATCGGGCCACTTGATGTCAACGATGACACAAGTCAACGATGACACCCCCGGTTCGGCCGCCTGGACGACGACGCCGACCAGGGCGTCACGTTTCGGTCGGTCCACGCACGAGCCGCAGGCTCCGCCCAGTGGACGGCCACAGCACAGGAGACACCATGAGCTCTGGACGTGTATCCCGGCACGCTCTCGGGCACCCAGGCCCAGCTCGTCTCCCAGGAGACGTCCGTCAACTTGATCGTCGACGGCAAGGTCGTCCGCAGCGCCACCAGCTCCAACAGCGAGACCTGGACCGGGCCTCCTTCGACATGCGCTCCTACGCCGGCAAGGAGGCGCAGATCCAGATCGTCGACATCAACACCGCAGGCTGGGGCCACCTCCTCGCCGACCGGTTCACCGCCACCGACACGGCCGCGAAGTCCGTCGTGCAGCGCGCCGACTGGGCCGACTACGGCAAGGACTACTACACGGCGGTGTCCTGGGAGAACGCGCCGGGCGGCAAGCGGTACATGATCGGCTGGATGAACAGCTGGGACTACAGCGGGGTCATCCCCACGTCACCATGGCGCGGCGCGCAGAGCATCCTCGGGGAGATGCCCTGCGTACGGTCGACGGCAGCATCCTGTTGACCAGCCGGCCCGTGAACAGGGTGTGGTCCCTGTAGCAGCCGCACGCGGTGACCGCGTCCGGCGTCACCGTCAAGAGTGCCTCCAAGACCCTGATCGGCCCCGCGGCGCAGGGCAAGGCTCTCGACATCGAGGCGACCCTCTCCCTCAAGGACGCCGAACGCTTCGGTCTGAAGGTGCGCACCGGCGCGAATGGCGAGGAGACCGTCATCGGCTACGACATCACGACTCAGGAGCTGTGTACGTCGACCGCACCCACTCCGGCGCCATGGACTTCAGCAGCACCTTCCCCGGTGTCCGGACCGCGCTGAAGGCCGAGAACGGCTCGGTGAAGCTGGACAAGGCCGTCGTCTGGCACCTCGACTCCGCACACAAGCGACGCCCACGACTGACAAGGACACGAGACCGTGAAGAAAACCCTGCTCGCCGAGTTCACCGCCCGCGAGGGAGCACAGGACGAGGTCGCCCGTCTGATCGGCGACTACACCCTGAAGGTGCGCGAGGAAGAAGGCAACCTCGCCTTCGACGTCTACACCAAGGCAGCCGCCCCGCGCGCCTTCTGGATCTTCGAGGTGTACCGGGACGAGGACGCCTTCCAGGCGCACCTGAACGCCCCGTACGGCGGCCCTTTCAACGCCGCCCTCGTTCGGCTGATCGAAGAGGACGCCTCCGCGCTGACGTTCCTGAACCCGCTGGCCACGAATCCGTAACGAACCGTCGACAAAGGCCTCCACGGGGGCGTGGTCTCATCCCGTACCCACTTGCCGAAACGATTGGGCACCACTTGGGCAGGCGGATCGGGATAAGGGACGTGGCGGCAGCCGCCGGAGTCTCGGTCACGACCGTCTCCCACATCCTCAACGAGGTCGAGGGCAAGCGCGTCAACACCGAGACCCGGCAGCGCGTTCTGGAGACGGCCCGGCAACTGGGGTACGCGCCCAACGGACTGGCCCGTGGCCGGCGGCTGAAGCGGTCGAGCACCATCGGCTTCGTCAGTGACCAGATCGCCACCCCCCACGCGGGCCGGATCATCCTAGGAGGGCAGGAGGCAGCCGCCAAGCACGACCCGCTGCTGCTCATGCTGAACACCGGCGGAGACTCTGGGATGGTCAGTTGGTGGCGAGCATGCCTGTCCGCAGCTTGGCGAGGGTGCGGTTGAGGAGGCGGGAGACGTGCATCTGGGAGACGCCGAGGTGTTCGCCGATCTGGGCCTGGGTGAGTTCGTCGACGAAGCGCATGTGGATGATGCGGCGTTCGCGGTCGTCGAGCTGGGCGATCAGAGGGGCGAGGGCGTTGAAGTCTTCGACTAGTTCGAGGGCGGTGTCGTCCACGCCGATGAAGGCGGCGAGGGCGGCCTCGCCGTCTTCGCTGGAGGTGATGGCGGCATCGAGGGAGGCCGAGGTGTAGCCGTTGGAGGCCTTGCGGGCCTCGATGACCTCTTCCTCCGACAAAGACATCAGCTCGGACAGTTCCCGCGTGCTGGGGGTGCGGCCGAGGCGGCTGCGCAGCTCCTCGGTGGCCTTGGCGAGCGCCACGCGTGCTTCCTGCAGCCGGCGGGGGACATGGACGGCCCATGTGGTGTCGCGGAAGAAGCGCTTGATCTCGCCGACGATGTAGGGGACGGCGAAGGAGGTGAACTCGACCTCGCGGGACAGCTCGAAACGGTCGATGGCCTTGATGAGGCCGATCGTGCCGACCTGGACGATGTCCTCCATCTCGTCCTGGCCGCGGCTGCGGAAACGCGAGGCCGCGAACTGGACGAGGGTGATGTTCATTTCGATGAGGGTGTTGCGCGCGTACTGGTACTCGGGCGTGCCCTCTTCCAGCACGGCGAGCTGGTCGAAGAACAGCCTCGACAGCTCGCGGGCGTCCTTCGGAGCGATCTGCGACGGGTCATTGATCTCCGGCAGCACAACGGTCCGCGCCCCTGCCGTCTCGGTCACTGTCATGCTCGTCCCCTCCTGCGTGATCCATCCTCATATACAGCCTGCTCCTGAGCGGCCAGAGACGGCGTACCCGGAGTTGAGGCATCCATGCCAGGCAATTCCGCAGTAGATCTGCTGCCCGGCCATCCGGCCTCAGGAGTCAAAGCGGAAGCGAGGTTAACCCATTCGGCATGCGGGGTTTCGACGTAGGGCCGGCCGCCCTCGCCGAGATGCCGTCCCGGCGAAGAACCTGGTGCTGGCACGACGGGCAACGCGACGTCAGGACTTTGCCACTGCGGTCACTTTCCCCAGCAACGGCCAGAAGTGCCGCCCGACGCTTACGCCGGGTCGCTACCGCGGCAGGAGGACGCTCACGCTCTTGCTCCCCAACGGGTGGCGGGTGACGGCGGTGGCGTGGGCGAGGTGGTTGACCATGGGCCGGCCGAAGCCTCCGGCGCTGTTCAGAGCGGGGATGCGCATGCGGGGCGCCTGGGAGCAGTGGTCGTGCACGGCCACCTCGATGCTGTCCGGGGCGCGACCAGGTCCAGGGTGTAGGCGCCGCCGCCGTGGCGCAGGGTGTTGGTGACGAGTTCGGAGACGACCAGGACCACGGTGTCGGCGGCGTCCTGCGCGATCGGGCCGAGACGCTCAAGAAGGGCCCGGGCGCTCTCGCGTACGCCGGCGATGGATGCCACAGAACGGTCGGGTGTGACGTCCTGCGCTCATCGTGACCATCAGTTCCCCCAAGCCTCTGTGGAGTCCAATGTCCGGTGTGTGCGCTGTGCTTGTGCCCTGGCGCGCAGCCGGTCAACCCGGCCGGGGCCTTCCGCCGTCGTTGTTCGAGTCCGACTAGCTCTCCGCCGGACACGTAAAAATCTGTGCTGGCTGGAGTAGACATTGGGAGATCGTCTGGCTATGGTTTCTCTCGTAGCCGAGATCGGCAGGGCCCGGCAGACACGAACTGCCAGGCAGTAGTGCAGGTAGTTGGAATGTGCAGGGCGGTGCGGTGGTGGAGTTCCGAAGCCAGGGTTGTTGCGGGACGGCGACGGGGCTGACGACCGGACCGGGTGGCTCGCAGTGATCAGGGGCCGCCGTGAGCAGGACCGCAGTTGATGCAGTGGCAGTACCTGTAAGTGCAGTTCGCAAGACCCAGCAGTGAAGTCGGTGAGTGGTTCCTCGGTGAAGGCGTCGGCTGCGGGCGCGCGCACCGGGAGGTTCGGCAGTGGGGTTCCAAGCCAGAGCAGACGCAGGACGGGCGACGGGGCTGGCTGCCGGAGAGTGGCGCTGTGACAGGTCACCGAGCAGGTCGCATCACCAGCAGTACGCGGTAGAGCAGTACCAGCAGTGAGTTGATCCCAGAGGGAAAGAACGGAGGGGCCGAGCGCCATCAGGATCGCCCGGGCGGAATGGCAGAGCCCGGGTACCGCAGGACATCGATAGTGAGGTGGTCTCCGGTCGAGCAACCGCGATCCCTGCATTCCCCGCCCTCTCCCGGGTGGGCGTGCGGAAACATGAGGCCGGCGCAGTACCAGGGCCGGCAGATGGTGTAGCAGTTCCTTCGGGGCCCTGGCGCGAATAGCGCCAGGGCCCCTCCATCCGTTTCTCGGAGAGGTGCAAGTGACAGCAGACGACTCGTTCGGCCGGCTCGACGACGACGACTACCCCGCCTACACCATGGGCCGGGCCGCAGCGTTGCTCGGCACCACCCAGGGCTTCCTGCGCGCCCTCGGCGAAGCCCGCCTCATCACCCCGCTGCGCTCAGCGGGGGGCCACCGCCGCTACTCCCGCTACCAACTGCGCATCGCCGCCCGCGCCCGCGAACTCGTCGACAACGGCACCCCCATCGAGGCCGCCTGCCGCATCATCATCCTCGAAGACCAACTCGAAGAAGCCCAGCGCATCAACGCCGAACACCGCCGCGCCTCCCCGCCTGCGGATCCAACGGCCGCAGCCTGAGGAGACTGGACCCCTGGACTTCCCGCGCCCGCCGCCCCCTTCGCATGGGCACGGGTGCTGACGTCAGATGCTGCGCTGGTTCTGGTAGTAGCTGCCGACTTGATCGTGGTGGCCGGCGTCGCCGACGTTGTGAACTCGGGGGAGTCCTTGATCTCGTTTTGGGTGAGCGCGACGTAGACCTCCGCTTGTTGGCCGACTCGCTGAATGGTTCCGGCCGGCAGCAGAACGTGCTTGCCGAAGATCCACACGCCGGTGGCAAGGTGGGAGGAGTCGATGTCGTCCGAGTGCTGGTCGACCTCGCGAGGCCACCGTCGGTGGCCTCGACCTTGTATCCGGTCAGGGCGGTCCCCGCAGTCCAGGCCGTATGTCGAAAGTGGATCTTGATTGTCGATGATCATGCGCCATCGGGTGTGACACGGTCGTGGGCCACGGTCCAGCATAAAATGCCTGATCACATGGGGTGTGTGAGTGTTATCGTCGCCCGCATGCCTGAACTGATCCCACCCACCGGTCGACTTCAGCCCTCATGGCTCGCGGCGCGTGACGAGTGGTCTCCAGGCGCTCACCAGGCCGGTACTGGCTTGGGCCTCATGTCCGAGGCTGACCTCGACGACCTCGCCGTCTTCTCGGCGTGGGTGGAGCGACTGCAGCAGCAGTCGGACAGGTCGGTTGCCCTGAGCGATGGGTGGGTCCACGCCACCCACTGGTGGATCGTGGAGGGCGACAGCTATATGGGAGCCATCGATCTGCGGCACCGTCTGAACGCCTTTCTGCTCCATAGCGGCGGGCACATCGGATATAGCATCCGGCCCTCCGCCCGAAGGCGCGGCCTGGCCACGTGGGCTCTCGGGGCTGTTCTCCCCGAAGCCCGTGCGCTCGGTCTGGGCCGCGTCCTCATCACATGCGACGACGACAATGTCGCATCGGCGCGCACCATCGAGCGCAATGGCGGCGTTCTGGAGGACGTCCGCACCACCGACGAGGGCATCAAGCGCCGCTACTGGATCACACTGTAGGCAAGCGGTGTGGTGGTGCTGGTCACAGCCACTCGTTGATGGCCGCGACGAGGACGGTCGCCTCGTAGCGGACCGCGAGTTTGTCGTATCGCGTGGCGACGGCGCGGTGCCTCTTGAGGCGGTTGATCCCGCACTCGACCGCGTGGCGCTCGCGGTAGCCGACCGGGTCGAAGTGTGGCGGCCGGCCGCCGCGGGAGCCGAGTTTCTGGCGGTTGCGCGCCTGATCGGCCTTGTCCGGGATGGTGCAGCGCATCCCCCGGCGACGCAGGTAAGCGCGGTTCTTGCGGGAAGCGTACGCCTTGTCAGCGCGCACCCGATCGGGACGGACGCACGGCCGACCCGGCCCGATGCGGGGCACGCGGACCTCCCGTTCGATCCCGGAACCGTATACCGTCGATCAACTGCCGCTGGGACCAGATAGGTGGTCGCCCCACCTTCGTCCCCTTCGGCAGCAACGGCTCTAACGCCACCCACTGTTCGTCCGTGAGATCGCCCCCGCGCCATGAACCGTGATCATTCATGCCTCATGATCCACTTTCGATTCACGGCCTAGCCGGTGGCCGGCCGGCTAGGCTGGATATTGTCACTCATAAAGTACGGCTGCCTCATCAAAGAATGCTTTGCCGCCCGCAGTTGAACTGCAGACTTGCCGAGATCGAGCGTCATTGGTGACGTTCCCTCAGGGATTCGGGTTCCCAGCTTCTTGCGCCTATTCATACGCCCTGCGGAAAGCGCGGACAGCCGGAGGCGTCGTGCTGGAGGGCCATGGTTCCTGACGTCACGGCCGCCTCCGGCCATGGCCTCCAGCTACCCCGAACCGGAAGGAACTAGCCTTTCATCCTTCGGTCACCGGGACGGGACATGGGTGGGGCCCGACGCCGAAGCGTCGGGCCCCACCCATGATGATGTGCTGATCAGGCCGTCTACCAGCGGTACCAGCGGCCGCGCTTGCCGCCGCTTGCTGTCGGGCGGATCACGAAGCCGAGGACCCACACGATCAGGACGATCACGGCGATCCACCAGAGCGCCTTCAGCGCGAAACCGGCACCGAAAAGAATCAGGGCGAGCAGTAGAACAAGAAGAATAGGAAACATAGTTATCAACCTCCGGACCCTCGTGTGCCCTGCGGATCGATCTCTATTCCTGTAGGTCTTATGTATTCCTTAGACGGTCCACGGCTGCGAAAGCGTGGCGGTCATCGAGCTGGTTTGAGGATGCGATCCGGGGTGACACGGAGGGCGTAGTTGAGTTCCGAGTGAGGCAGGGGTGAGTGGTTGTGGCTGCGGACGAGAAGGCTCAGGCCAAGGGCGAGCAGGTCGAGGGCAAGGTCAAGAAGGTCGTCGGGGGTGCGGTGGGCAACGAGTCGCTGAAGGCCGAGGGGCGCGTCGAGGAGGCCAAGGGCGACCTGCGGGCGGCCAAGGAGAAGGCCAAGGACGCCGTCCGGCCCAAGTAGGCGCTCAGCACCCCTGATCCCGGCAGCCCGTTGGCTGCCGGGATCTTTGCTGCGGGTCCCGGGCTGGGGAGTCAGGCGGCCCGGACGAGCTCGGCACGTCCGAACAGCAGGGCGTAGCCGTCGGGGAGTTGTCCGATGATCCGGGTGGTCAGGTCGTCTCCGGCGAGGCGGGCGACGACGCCCAGGACTGATCCGACGTCCCAGCGGGTCGTCGCCGGCGTGCCGCCGGTTCGCTCGGCGAGGTCCTTCACGAAGCCCCATCCCGTCAGGGCCTCACCCGCAGGGATCTGCGAAGCGAAGGCGTGGGCGGCTTCCTGGGGGAGGCGAGCGGCGAGTTCCGTCCGCTCGGCGCCTGTCAGCTGGCGGCCGAGGCCTTCGAGTACGTGGCGTACGACGCTTTCTGTCTGGGCGCGGGTGGGGTAGGCGCCTTCATAGCGCACCTTCTCCAGCATCTGCTCGAAGGTGACGGTTGCCGTCGGGGCAGGGGGCGCGGGAGGGGAGAGAAGAGTCATGAGGCGTGTCGGCTTTCCTTGCGTGACCGTCTTCCTGCGGTGGACCGGCTGTTGCGCGTGAACCGTGTTCTTCGCGGGGCCGGTTGTCCGGCGTGGAGCGGGGAGTCTGCCGCCGGGGCCCAGGCGGGATTGCAGGCAGGCCGCCCGGAGCCCCGGTGGATGGGGCACGTTCACCGGATCAGCTGTCGAGTTCCTTGCGGTTGCCGGTGCTGCTGACACTGATCTTGCGGGGCTTGGCCCGCTCCGCGATCGGGATGCGGAGCGTCAGGACGCCGGCCTCGTAGTCGGCGGAGATGCGCTCGGTGTCGAGGGTGTCGGCCAGGACGAGCTGGCGGGAGAAGACACCAAGAGGCCGTTCGGAGAGTTCCGTCTGGGCGCTCTCGGACCGCGGCAGGGGCCGGCGCTCCGCCTTCACGGTGAGCATGTTCCGCTCGACGTCGATGTCGAGGGCGTCGGGGTCGATGCCCGGCAGGTCGAAGGCGATGACGTACTGGTCGCCGTCCCGGTAGGCGTCCATCGGCATCGCGGACGGGCGGGACCACGTTCCCGGACCCATCAGGTGTTGGGCCAGCCTGTCGAGTTCACGGAACGGGTCGGTGCGCATCAACACGGGATACACCTCCAGATGAGTTCAGCAGTTGCTGTGCGCTTCACCTGACACCGTTGTAGCATGTCATCCGAACGACGACAACTCATGGGTCATCCGAACGACGACGCATTGGGTGGTGGGCCACAACCAGCGAAGGAGAGACGATGAGTGACGACCCCATCCCGGCACCGGCTTCCTTCGCGGCAACGGCCACCGCGCTGCAGGCCATCGCCCAGGCCATGCGGACTGCGCGAACCGCGGAGAACGCCTCCGTCGACGATCCTGAGCAGGCCATAGCGGCCCTGCTGCTCCTGCGCGAGGTTCGTGAACAACTGGCCGGCTGGGAGCCCGGGCTGATCGAGACGGCCCGGGAAGCCGGTGCCAGCTGGGCCGACCTGGCCCACCCCCTCGGCGTCTCCAGCCGCCAGGCCGCCGAGCGGCGCTACCTGCGCGTGCGTCCCGGTGAAGCGGGTGCCACCAAGGAACAGCGTGTGCAGGCCACCCGCGGCCGGCGCGCCGCGGACCGCTCCGTAGCTGTTTGGGCTCATGACCACGCCGCCGTGCTGCGCCAGCTCGCCGGGACCATCACTGCCCTGCCGGACCTTCCCGCCACCGCAACGGACGCGATCAGGTCCCTCCACGCCGCACTCGGTGACAGTGACCCTTCCCGACTCCTCGGCCCTCTCTCCGATGCGGGCCCCCACCTGCGGCCTGCTCATCCCGACCTCGCGGACCGCGTCACCGACATCGACCGCCACGCCCACGAGCGACGCGAGAGCGAGCAGCGTCAGCGCTCTTCGAGCAGGCAGTAACAGCCGCCGGGTGAAATGGACGTCGCGAAAGAATCCGTCCCGGTTGACGATCCACCCGACCCGACCCTGCGACAAGATCTTCGGCCATCGCCGGTGCCGCGAGCAGGAGGCCTCATCGGGAGGGCGGCGGGACCGGGCTGCTTGGGCGGTGCCGCGCGTCCCGGTGGCAGCCCTGCCCTCGCCGCGTGCCGGTGCTGATGTCCGCCCACCGCTCCTGAGTCCATCTGTGCGCCCGTTACCTGAGTTGAGGCCTCTCGAGGAGCTGTCTCGGGTGCCAGCCACGGCTGGCCATACCTTCCTCGTCCGCCCTCAATCACTGCACCCCTCGTGCTGCGGGTGCGGCCACAGGGACGCGGTGGCGCCTCGGGAGGGTCAGGCGTCAGCGGTCGCTTGCCGCCTGCTCTTCTCCGGCTGCGATGCCGCCTCGGCCGGCCATCGTCGGATGGCCGGCTTCAGTGGTTCTCTGTCTGCTCGGCGGTGAACTTTTGCAGGCTCTCCTCGGACTCTTCACTCATTGGTCCACCGCCGCTCCGGACGTGCGTCATCTCACTCGGAAGGGCCGCTGACCCGCTCCTTTAGCCCGTAGAGGCCGGTCCGGCCTTGTGGCGGTTCCGCGCCCTTCCCGCTGTTTTGGCGGCGACATGCGTGCCTGGGGCAAGGGTGAGCGGGGTGCGGGTTGCCAGGAGAGGTGGCGGTAGAGGATGGTTGCCGTGAGGCAATAATTCATCGACTGGATGAGGTGAGGGGTTCGCTCAGCGGGCCTTGGTGTTTGTGACTTCCATCGAGCAGGGACCTGTCGTGAGCGCCGGCGCTCCGGCGCAAGCGGCCATGGCCTTGGTGCCGGTGCCGTACCCGGTCGTGATCGTGGACCGGTCCGGCACAGTACGTCACGCGAACCCACAGGCCAGCCATCTCTTTCCAGCTCTCTGCCCCGGCGGGCCGTTGTACGGGAACGTTCCGGCGTGGCTTGCGGACGGGCACGCGCAACGCATGACGGGCGCCTCGCCGGCGGGTGCTGTGGTGTCCGGGCCGGTGGACGAGCGGGTCTTCGAGGCTCATCCCACGGTGCAGGACGACGGGGACGTGCTGTGGTGGCTGGTGGACGACACGGACCGTCGGCTGGCGCGTGAGGCTCTGCGGATGGAGCGTGAGCGGACGGCGTTTCTGGCCGAGGCGTCCAACACGCTGCTCTCGTCGCTGAATCTGGAGCGATGCATGGACGTGACCGCGCAGCTCGCGGCGGAGTACCTCGCCGATGCAGCCCTGGTCATCGCCCCGCGTAAAGCACGCGGCCTGCCGGTCGTCCTGTGTCTGAGCGGGGGTGAACCGCAGCGCTTCACGTGGAATGTCGATCCTGAAGACGTCCTCGGCCTCGGGGAGGCCCTGCAGGGGTTCCCGCCGGTGCCGTCGCGGTGGATAGACCCCGCGACCGCCCCGGGCTGGCTGGTCCCGGACGGCTTCGGGCCCGTCGGCTCCATCGTCATCACGCCGCTTCCCGGGCATGGGGTCCCCGCCGGTGCCCTGGTCCTCCTGCGGCGCAGCGGAGAGGCCGCGTTCAGCGCGGAAGAGGAGGTCTTCGCCCGTCTGTTCGCGGCTCGGGCCGGCGCAGCCATGTCCGCGGCCCGCCTGTACGCCGAGCAGTCCTCCCTCGCCCAGACGCTGATGCGGGATCTGCTTCCACCCGTTCTCCAGAGGATGGGCGGCGTTGAGTTCGCGGGCGGCTATCGGGCGGCGAAGGACCATGAGCGGATCGGCGGCGATTTCTACGACGTCCATCCGGCCGCCACCGACGGCGAGGAGTCCTTCGCTGTCCTGGGTGATGTCTGCGGGAAGGGTCTCGAGGCGGCGGTGCTGACGGGGAAGATCCGCAACACGCTGCAGGCGCTGCTGCCGATGGCCGATGACCACCAACGCGTGATCGACCTCCTCAACAGCGCACTCCTCAACTCTCAGGCGACACGCTTCGCCACGCTGATCATGGCGTCCGTCGTGCGGGAAGGGGGCGGCGTGCGGCTGCGGGTGACCAGCGCCGGGCATGAGCCGGCTTTGATCGTGCGAGGCGACGGCAGCGTCGAGGAAGGCGCGTCACGCGGCACGCTCGTCGGCGTGCTGCCCGAGGCCCGAGCGACGACGACGCAGGAGACGCTGGCACCCGGGGACTTCTGCGTGCTGTTCACCGACGGATTCACCGAGGCCAAGGGTGGCCCGCTGGGCGATGAACTGTTCGGGGAGTCCCGGCTGAAGAAGGCCCTCGCGCACTGCGCGGCCATGCCGGCCGAAGCGGTCGTCGAGCACATGCTGATGCTCGCCTCCGAGTGGGTCGGATCCGAGGTCCACGACGATATGGCCGTGATGATCATCGCCGCTCCCCGCTCGGCTCATCTCAGTGCGGTGGGCGGCCATACCCGGGGCAGGTTCACCGCGTGACCCGTACATCAACCGCTCCGCAGCAGTGGGAAGAGCAACTGTGGGAGGCGGTCAGCACCGGCGACGAAGAGGCAGCCACCCGCACCGTCTTCGGCGCCCTGGAGGACGGCGCCTCACCCGAGACCGTGCTCCTGGACCTCGTCGGCGCCGTGCAGCACAGGGTGGGCCAGGAGTGGGCGGCGAACCGCATCACGGTCGCCCAGGAGCATGCGGCCACCGCCATCAACGAACGCGCCATCGCCGCCTTGTCCTACCGCTGTGCCCAGCACACGGCAGCCGGCCGGGGCCGGGCGACCGTGGCCTGCGTGGACGGCGAATGGCACGGCCTGCCCGCCCGCCTGGTCGCCGAAGTGCTCAAGCTGCGCGGCTGGCAGGTGGACTATCTCGGCGCCCAGGTCCCCACCAGCCATCTGATCAGCCACATCCACCAGACCGGCCCCGAGTTCGTCGCGCTGTCCAGCTCGATCCCCGTCCGTCTGCCGACCGCGCACGCCACGATCACCGCAATCCAGGCCACCGGCACCCCCGTCCTGGTCGGCGGCGCAGCCTTCGGCCGGCACGGCCAGTACGCCCGCCGACTGGGCGCCGACGCGTGGGCGCCCGACGCCCGGGCCGCCGCCGACCGGCTCGAGCAGGGTCCGCTTCCCCGCCCCGCAGCGGCGCACCAGCCCATCGACGACCTGCCGCACCTGGCCGACCAGGAGTACACGATGGTCGCCCGCACCCGCACCCGCCTGGTGCGAACAGTGATGGGCACCCTGGAAGAACGCTTTCCCGCGATGCGGGACTACACCGATGCCCAGCGTGAACGCACTGCCGAGGACATCGCGCACATCGTCGACTTCCTCGCCACCGCCCTCTACACCGACGACGTGGACCTCTTCACCGACTTCATCCTCTGGACGGCCGGCATCCTCACCGCCCGGGGCGTCCCCGCCCATTCCCTCATCCCGGCTCTGGGCATCCTGAGCGAGCAGCTCAAGGACTTCCCCCGGGCCACGTCCACGCTCCACCAGGCCGCCGACCTCCTCACCCGGGCAGGATCAGTGATCGCCTCCGACACCAGGAACACCGTATGACACGCCTTGACGGATCCGACCTCGACCACCTGCGCCCGACCATCGCCCCCGCCCAAGGAGAGGCGATGCACGTCGAGGTGCACGGGTTCCTCGACTACGACAGCGCCGACCACTTCCTCGCAGTCACCACCCGGCACCTCACCGTCAATCCGCGTCTGCGTCACCTGCACCTGGACTGCACGGCCCTGAGCGGTATCGACTCCATGGGGCTCGCCATGCTGCTCATGCTCCACCGCCGGACCGTCGCCGCCAGTGTCACCCTCCACCTGGACAACCGGACACCGGCTCTGGAACGGATACTGGACATCACCGGCACTCTGGACCACCTGGCCCCCGACCGGACGGTCGAAAAGAGCGCTCAGCACGAGGCGCAGGACGCCGGCCCGGCCGGCGGGCTGCATGACGCCCAGTGCATGGCATATCGTCATACGTCCAAGGACGGCACCCCTGCCGGCTCCACGAGTGCTGGATCGGACGCCGGCGACTGATGTCCGAACGCACACCCGGACCGGTATAAAAGGGGGCCCAACCCCTCGGAGGGGAACCGCATGACCGAGCGCACCCGCCCCGCCTCCGAGCCCGTCCGTGCAGCGGCCCGTCAGGTCCAGGGCATCGTCGAACTTCTCGACATCCTCTGGGAACAGGCCCGCAGCCAGACCCCGCCCCCCTACATCCCAGCCTCACAGCTGCGCGTGATGTGCATCGTCGACCGCGAGGACGGCATCCGCATGCGCGACCTCACCCAGCTCCTGGGTGCCGCGCCCCCCTCGGTCAGCCGCCTGATCGACCGCCTGCAGGCCCTCGGTTTCGTGGAACGCCGTGCCTGTCCCGACAGTCGCCGCGAAGTCTTGCTCTCCATCACTCCCGCCGGCCACAACCAACTGGCCCGGATCCGTGAACTGCGCGACCAACTGCTGCACCAGGCGATTGCTGCCGTGCCCTCCCCTCAGCGCACCGCACTGACGGAGGGTCTCACCAGCCTGCAGCACGCGCTGCTCAGCCAGCCCGCACTTCACCTGGCCCAAGAGGGCGCGACGCCCGCAGACAGGCATCGAGAAACGGCAGCCTGAGCGGAAGGCGCCGACCCCTACCTGCCATCCAGGGGCCAGGAGCGGGGTGGCAGTCTTCCGCCGTGAGCGGGAGACCAGCGTGCGCGCCCCGCCTTCCGCGGCCTACTCAATGACCGTCTGAACTCCTTCTGAACCCCGGACTCACCTGCAGACCGATACTGCGGTAAGCAGTTGCCATTTGACAACTGTAGCCGTGAGGCAACAAAGTGCAGCTCGCACGGATACGGGGAGGATCAGGAATGCTCCGGCGGATGGCGGTCGCACCGTTCTCTGCTCACCGGGACCCGACAGCCGAGATCGCGTCCCATACCGCGGCGCACCGCTCGGCCCGGACTGGCCGCCTCGCGGGCGAGCAGCATGCACAAAGGGGACACCGGCACGAGTGTGCAGTTGACACCCGGCGCCTGTCCCTCCGCGGCAATGGAACTCCCACGCGCGACTTGCCCGGCGCTGTGCAACGCGAAGACGAGGTCCGGTTCACCCTCCCGCAGGCACGAAGACGACGGCCGGCGTAGGGGGCGAACGAGCTGGCTAGAGATGGATTGCACCACGGACACGGCACCTCTCCATGACTTCGTCGCGAACCGAAGGCCTCCCATGTCAGACAGAAGATCGGCGTACTCACCACTGTGAACAGATTCGTGGCTGCTGAGCGCGCTCTGCGCACGGCGGCGCCCCACCAGTTGCTCGACGCGGTCCGCCGCGTCCTGGCTGAGCAGTACGAAGCGGACACTGTCGAGCTCTTCATGGCCGACTACGGTCTGACCGTGCTGCAACCAGTCTCCAGACTGCCGCACACCCTGGAACCGGTGTCGGTACACAACAGCCCGGCAGGACGAGCCTTCGGCGCCCAGGAACCCTTCATCGAAGGCCTTTCGGACGGCCTGGTGAGCGTCCACCTGCCCGTCACCGTCCGCGGCGACCGACTCGGCGTCCTTTCAGTGACCCTCCCCGGCGGGGAGCACGCACGCAGCTGCCTGAAGGAACTGACAGAGATCGCCGAGGTGCTCGCCCACGAGGTCGCCGTGGCCGAACGCGACACGGACCTCTACCTGCAAGCGCGACGCAAGGACCGGCTCACCCTGGCTGCCGAGATGCAGTGGCAACTGCTGCCCGGCCGTTCCTACGCCTGCCCCGAATACGAGCTCGGAGCACAGTTGGAGCCCGCCTACGCGATCTTCGGCGACAACTTCGACTGGTCCGTGACCGCCGACCGGCTCCTCCTGTACGTCTCCAACGGCATGGGCGAGGGGATGGAGGCGTCCTTGCTGACCAATCTGGCCGTCAACGCTCTGCGCAACGCCCGGCGGGCCGGCATCGCCCTCGCCGACCAGGCCGCCCTCGCCGACCAGGCGGTCTACGCCCACTACCGGGGGCGCTGCTACCTGTCTGCCCTCATGTTCGACTTCGACCTGATCAGCGGACAGGTCCAGGTCGTGGACGCCGGCTCCCCCCAGGTGCTGCGCCTGCGCAACGGAACGGTCGAGCGCGTCGCCTTCGAGGCCCAGATGCCTCTGGGCATGTTCGAGGAGACTGACTACGCAGCCCAGGAATTCCAAGTCGAGCCGGGCGACCGTCTCGTCTTCGTCAGCGACGGCGTCTACGGAGCCTTTTCTCCCGGCGGAGAGTCGTACGGGGATGCCGCCCTGACCCGGGCGATCATGTCCACCCGGCTGCTGCCGCCTGCCGACGTCCCCCGGGCCGTCCTGCGGGAACTGACGGGCCACCGTGGCCAGGCCCTGCCGACCGATGACGCCCTGGTGGTCTGCCTGGACTGGCGCGGACGGCCATCGTGACGGCTGGCACGCCGCCTGCCAGGCCCCGGAGACGGGCCCGCCGCACGGCTGCTCACCCTCACCGTCACCGACGGCATGGGCCAAGGCATCGGGTTGCCTGACCGGGACGTCGGCAGCAAGAACTCGCCGTCGACGCCTCGGTCATCCGCCTGGACTGGAACGGCCGCGCCACCGGAACAGGTCCCCGCACCCCTCAGGCGCAATGAACCCCGTCAAGTCTCCTCAGACCGTGACAAGGCTGCTTCCTGCGCCCTGAGAAAGGCCTTCAGCCCCCGGCTCAACGCGGTCCTCTCGGCAGGCGCCATCCCTCCCAAAGCGGCAGCCAGAGCTTGTGCTCGACGCCCGGCCATATCGCTGAGCACGTGCCGGCCAGCCCCGGTCAGAATCAGCTGCACCTCGCGGCGATTGCTCGGATGGGACGCCCGTTCCATCAAACCAGCCGCCTCAAGGCGATCACACAGCCGGCTGGCCGTGGGCAGCCCGATGTCCAGCCACTCGGCCAACGCCGTGAGATTCAAGGCCGGCGACCTGTTCAGGGTGCGCAACGCCTTCGACTGAGCCGGAGACAAGCGCAGTGCCGCATCCTGTACGGCAACGGACCACAGGTCGGTGAGGCTTTCTACGGCGTCGGAAATCTCCAGGGCGATGACGGCAGGGGCATCACCCGATCCCCTCGCCTGTTCGTCACCGAGGTCGTCGAGGTGCGTCACGAACAACAACTTTCAGTAAGCCCGGGGCATTTTCTGATGCCATGCTCATTCAAGCGCAGTACCCGAAGTCCCGATGAGCAAGCAAGGGCCGCCGTGTGCGATCGCCAATTTCGTCCCTCGACTCCCTGTGTGCGCTCCCTAGGTAGGTATTGCGCAGGCATCGTAAGAAGCCGACACGGGCCCACCACACCTTCTACTGGCGCAGACGGTGACGACGGTGAACGCCAAGCCACAATGAAGCATGCATAGTTCATGCGGGTGGACGCAGCACGGCGGCACCGTTTCGGACGCAGGGACAGAAGCACCGGTGATCGCCATGCTTGGCAACCGGGCCGGGTGACTGCACCGCCATCGGGCACCGGTGGGGCGAGCTCAAGCGGTCAACGCATCAACCCTGTTCAGGAGGTCAGCGTAGACCTCTCTCGGACTGCGGTAGCCATGGGTCTTGCGCGGACGGTGGTTGAGCTCGTGGGCGATGGCATCGAGGTCGACCTGGCTGAATGCGCGGAGGTCCGCGCCCTTGGGCAGGTACTGCCGCAACAGCCGGTTGGTGTTCTCGTTGGTGAACGAGTCGTCTGCTGCCATCGCACCTCTCACGAATGGCTCCGGCGAGGGCACCCCCATCGAGGCCGCCTGCCGCATCGTCATCCTCGAGGACCAGCTGGAAGGTGCGCAGCGCATCAACGCCGAACACCGCCGCGCCGCCGGATCATCGAACCCGACGGGTCGGTAACGGCTGTGAGGGGCTAGGTTGGGGGCGCAGTCTCCCTGCGCCGTTCGGGTGTGGTGGCTGAGGCTGCTTCCCGCAGCAGAGCGAGCCTGCGGCGTTCCATGAGCGCCGGGCCCGCCGCGACTCCCGCAGAGGCCGACAGGCCCGGTGCGTCCCTGGCGGGCAGCTTCGATACCCGGGTTTCATGCTTCCGGGTCCTGCCTGCGGGGGAGTGCTCGATGCGGACGGTACGGGGGCCACGTCACGCGAGGCACACGGCCGCCGGCCGACCGGCGGCCGTCGCCATGAGCTACTCGAACAGGCGAGACGGGACCGGCTATGCGGTGGCCGGGATGAGGGCGATGTCCGCGGTGATGCGCTTGCCGAGGCGGGTCCGCTCGACGATGACGGTTTGGGCGAGTGCCCTGACGATCTCCAGGCCGTGCTGGCCGATGCGTTCCGGATCCGGCGCCTGTGCAACCGGCACTGCGGGATTGCTGACCCGGAGTTCAACCCGCACCACGGCACTGGTGACCCGCAGGTGCAAGAGGGCCGGTCCCGGCGCGTACTTTCGGGCGTTGGTCACCAGTTCGCTGACGATCAACTGGACGATCTCGACCGGTCAGCGGCCGGACTCTCCCCACAGGTCGTCATGGATGCGGCGCCCGTCAGGCAGACGGCGAACGAACACCAAAGTTTCAGCCCGCTGTCAGCTGCCATGTCCGGGTGAAGCCGAGCCTTTGAGCGCACGGCACTTCCGGAGGGCGCGGTTTGCCCGACACGATCCACGGTGACGTCCCCTCACCGGATCGAACGCTCGACCACTGCTCCGGACGCGGCGATCAACGCAGGTCCGCCTCATGTTGGTGGCTGCTCTTGGCCGCTGTTCAATGCGATTCTGCGGACAGCCGCACACGCCAAAGCGCCCCGACAACCCTGGTTGCGGCTGACGACTCCGCTTTTCTGGAACGTTGCACTGCGAGTGAGCCAATATCTGTGCTCGTGAGGTGAGAGTTTGCCGGACCGTGTAGAGAGAGTTTTTACCGCAATGAGCGGAGTGGAATTACTTAACCGACGCGGACCGTTGCGGCGTGCTACTGTCCATCTCAGTTGCAGTTGTGGTTCCCGAACTTCAAGTGCTCCCACTCGGCTTCTGTCGGGGAGAGCGCTTTTGTATTTCCGGTCATTTTCCGGCGGGGTAATCATCGCGGCGACACGGTGTTCGCACAGTGCGGATGCCGGTGTACTGCCCCAAAGGAGATATGACATGGCTGCTGGCACCGTGAAGTGGTTCAACGCGGACAAGGGTTTCGGCTTCATCGAGCAGGACGGTGGCGGCGCTGACGTGTTCGCCCACTTCTCGAACATTGCCGCCCAGGGCTTCCGTGAGCTTCAGGAAGGCCAGAAGGTGACCTTCGACATCGCGCAGGGCCAGAAGGGCCCGACGGCCGAGAACATCGTTCCGGCCTGACGCTGACGCGCACTGTGTAGCTGGGGCCCGCATCCCTCGGGGTGCGGGCCCCAGCTACACGCATTTTCCCGCAGTGGTTTCACCTGCGGGACGGCTCGGAGAAATCCGCGGTCTCACCACACGCGGCTCCTCCTTCAGGATGCAGGCGCCTCCTGAAGAGCCACACCGCACCTCGGCGCCCGGGACTTTACGTCCTCGCTGCGTCACCTATTTCAGCATTTACCCCCGCCGCGGATTCCCGTCGGCCGGATTTGCTTTGACATCGGTCCATACTTGTAATTCCGTGCTGCTCACGGCTGGCGGGAATTCCTTGATATGTGCCGCATCGAGGAAGGTTCCGCATGAACCGCACACGTACGAACGACCGCTCGCCCCGCGCCCGTAATGGCAGTGCCGACGCAGGAAGGGGCGGCAGCCGCTTCGGCTCGTCGGCACCGCGCCGTTCCGGCGGTCCTGCCCGTTCCGGAAGTTACGGCCGTCGGCCCGCCCCCGTGCAGGGTGAATTCGCGCTCCCCACGACGATCACCCCCGCGCTGCCTGCCGTGGAGAGCTTTGCCGATCTCTCCATGCCCGAGCAGCTGCTGGCCGAACTCGGCAGGCAGGGTGTGAGCGCGCCGTTCCCGATCCAGGGCGCGACACTGCCGAACTCCCTGGCGGGCCGTGACGTCCTGGGCCGCGGGCGCACCGGTTCCGGCAAGACCCTCGCCTTCGGCCTCGCTCTCCTGGCCCGTACCGCGGGACAGCGTGCTGAGCCCCGACAACCGCTGGGGCTGATCCTCGTACCGACGCGTGAGCTGGCGCAGCAGGTGACCGATGCGCTCACTCCGTACGCCCGTTCCGTCAGGCTGCGGCTGGCCACGGTGGTGGGCGGGATGTCGATCGGCAGGCAGGCCGGCGCGCTGCGCGGCGGGGCCGAGGTGGTCGTCGCGACTCCGGGGCGGCTCAAGGACCTCATCGACCGGGGCGACTGCCGGCTGAACCAGGTGGGTATCACGGTGCTGGACGAGGCCGACCAGATGGCCGACATGGGTTTCATGCCGCAGGTCACCGCGCTGCTCGACCAGGTGCGACCCGAGGGTCAGCGGATGCTGTTCTCCGCCACCTTGGACCGTAACGTCGATCTGCTGGTGCGCCGCTATCTGACGGACCCCGTCGTGCATTCGGTCGACCCGTCGGCCGGTGCGGTCACGACGATGGAGCACCACGTCCTGCACGTCCACGGCGCCGACAAGCACGCCGCCACGACGGAGATCGCCGCCCGCGAGGGCCGGGTGATCATGTTCCTGGACACCAAGCATGCCGTCGACCGGCTGACCCAGGACCTCCTCAACAGTGGGGTTCGGGCCGCCGCGCTGCATGGTGGCAAGTCGCAGCCGCAGCGCACTCGCACGCTGGCACAGTTCAAGACAGGGCACGTCAGTGTGCTGGTGGCGACCAATGTCGCGGCGCGCGGCATCCACGTCGACAACCTCGACCTCGTCGTGAACGTCGATCCGCCGACCGACCACAAGGACTACCTCCACCGCGGAGGCCGTACGGCCCGAGCCGGCGAGTCCGGCAGCGTCGTCACCCTCGTCACACCGAGCCAGCGCCGCGGCATGGTGCGCCTCATGGTGGACGCCGGGATCCGGCCGCAGACCACCCAGATCCGCTCAGGCGACGAGGCCCTGCACCGGATCACCGGCGCCCAGGCCCCGTCCGGCATCCCGGTCGTCATCACCGCACCGGTGGCCGAACGCTCCAAGCGCAGCACCTCGCGAGGCCGGCGCCGCCCCTCTTCGACGACCCGGCGCGCGCCCGCACCCCAGGCCGTCTTCGGCACGGCGGCCTAGAACCAACCTTCGTGATCAGGAAGCTGACCCATCTCTGCAGGAGGCACCTTGTGACGCTGGTTCAGATGCAGCCCCGCCCCGCGAGCGCCGGCCCCGCGCACAGGACGGTGGCGGAGCTCATGGACGAGGCCGGACCGCAGGTCTGCGACGACATGAGTCTCGAGGTGGCGCTGTCGGTCATGGCCGCCGCGTGCACGGGTCGGCTGGTCGTCTGTGACCAGGACGGCCAGTGCACCGGCCTGGTCACCCAGGCCGAACTCACCGCCGTCCGCGACAGCTCCGCCTACACGGACCGCGTCCGCCTGCGCGACCTCCTCGACGACCACGGGTCGTTCACTACATCCGTGGCCACGATGGCCGAAGCCGAGCACGCGATGCGCTACCTCCGGCTCGGTGCCCTGCCGGTGGTCGACGGACAAGGCAGCGCCCTGGGCGTACTCGCCCTCTCCCGCTGAGCCGTCTCACCGTGGTCGGCCCGTTCTCCCTCTTCTCTCTGTGAGGTCACATGCGCTGTGTCATCGCCCGCTTCCCTTTCGAGCTCACCAAGAGCGGCGTGCTGGAATCGATGAAGGGCATCAAGCCCGAACTGGGTACCGGCGAATCCGTGATCATCGGCCGCCGCCACTACCCCGTCAAGCAGGTCGGCCAGGTCATCACCCGCCAGGACCGACGTGATTTCAGCGCCGGCGAAGTCCTCCGGGCCATGACGCAGCTCGGCTTCACCTGCCGTACCCTCCCCGAGGCCGCACCCGTACGCATCCTCAGCCCGCTCCAGCACGCTTCCGCGATGCTCGGCACTCCCGTGTCCGTCTGACCGAGGGAAACAGGCACGAAGCCGACACCTGAACAGCAGTGTGGGCCCGACCGGCACGCGCCGGTCGGGCCCACACTGCTTGCAACGGGTACCCGCCGCACTCGTTGCTCAGTGGTCGGAATAGCTGAAGTCGCCCACGGTCCAGGCGCCGACGTCGGCGATCGCCACGCGGTACATCCCGCCCGTCTCCGGGATCCCCACCGTGCCCTGCAGGATCCGGGCGACATGGAAGTGCAGATGCGTGGGCGGCCCGTTCTTCGCGGGGGTGTCGAAGACGGCTGAGAATTCTCCCAGGCGGGCGGAATCCGTCAGCACGTCCGACACCCTCTGCCGCCACACTGCTTCGGGGGCAAGCCGGCCGGTGATGACAGCACCACCGGTGACCACGGTCAGGGACATCTGGTTGCTCTGCCCGGACTCCACCAGGGCGGCGACGTCAACGAGCAGCTCGTCAGGCTTCGACATGGGCCGATTATATTAACTAGCCCCCCTGGGGTTCCGCCGGTGTGCGGGAGGTGCTGACCAGTCGGATCCTCCGCCAGATGGGCAAAGGAGCCGGCGCGGTGGCCACGGGGAGCGCCTCGCAGGCAGGCAAAGCGGCTTCGACCGTGGGAAGACCCTCAAGGCTCCGACTGATCGTCATCGCCCGCGCCCCTGCCGCCCGCCTTCGCTACATCGCCGCGGCTTGCCACGTCACCGAGCGACCCGCCCAGAACATCGTCACGATCTTGAGCAGGCCGGCTACCTCCGCCGGGAGCGCGCTGGACGGCGCACGCGCTACCTCCTCTGCCTGGACGGCACCCTCCGCCACCCTGCAGACGCACACGTGCCCGTCCGGGCACTGCTGGATCTGTTCACCCATCACGACAAGCAAGCGCTGAAGCTCAGACCCTGCTCCAGGCATCGAGGAATGCTTTGCGTCCCGTCGGATCGTCGGACCTGCGGTCCGCGTGCAGGACGCGCCAGGCGGTGAGTTCGAGGTCACGGAGCCACAGTTCTCCGATGACCTGTGTCTTGAGGTCGGGAAAATGGTCGGACTCGGCAAGGGCCTGACCGATCACCTCCCCGGCTGCGACGCGCTGGGGCGGGGTCATCTCATCGACAGCCGACAGGATCTGTCGGGCCAGCACGATTCCTTCTCCCGCCAGGGAACGCAGCACCGCAGTCTTGATGTTGGCAGGCAGCAGGTACGCGGTGCCCGAAGACCTCCACAGCTCCGACCAGAAGCGTTCTCCTGCCTTGGTGGGGGCGGGCAGCGCGGCCAGCAGCCCCAGGAGGTGACCGGTGGCCGCATACCCATCGGAGTGGGCGGCCGCGACGACGGCGATGCCGGCGACGCGCTGCACATCGAGATCGCCGGCTTCCCGTTGCGGAACCAGGCCCAGTTGGTGTTCCAACTGGTCGGCGAGCGGGCCGGACAGGTGGGGGCGGACCTCAGGAAGCATCGGCGATCCTTGCGCGCAGGGAGCGGAGATACCCGCTCGGGAGCTCTGATCGTTCCCATGAGCAGCTGATCTATTCCGCTTCGAACCCAATGGGCGGCAGCAGCAACGGGCCGGAGTTCACACGGCGGCGAAGTGACCCAGTGACCCCTTTCCGGCGACGCGGCCTGGCTGTTTCGAGACCGGCCTTGCAGAAAACTGTCTGGGCGAGGCCTTTTAGCATGGCTGCATGATCACCGGTGATGCCCAGGAGTCCGAGGGAGGACGAGAAGCCGTGTCGCACGACGCCGCTGAAGCCGAATACACGTACGCCGCCGCAGCGCGTGGAGAAGACCATGAAGACGGGTTGCCCTGCGGATCACAAGGTGGGGAGAGCGGGCACTCGGTTGCCGCGCTGGTGGAGCGGGCGGCCGATCTGGCCGAACCGATCAAGCCGAGGCTGCGGGGCTGGCTGCATGCCGGGATGGTCCCCGCCGCACTGATCGCGGGCATCGTGCTCATCTGTCTGGCCAGCACCCCGCAGGCAGCCGTGGCCTGCGCCGTGTACTCGGTCACCGCCTGGCTGCTGTTCGCAACGAGCGCCATCTACCACCGTGGCACCTGGGGGCCGCGCGGCGAGGCGGTCCTGCGGCGTCTCGACCACGCCAACATCTTCCTGATCATCGCCGGCACCTGCACGCCCCTTGCGGTGGTCCTTCTCCCGCCGGGCCAGCGGTCCGTGCTGCTGTGGATCGTGTGGGCGGGCGCACTGGTCGGCATCGCCTTCCGGGTCCTGTGGGTGGGAGCTCCGCGCTGGCTGTACACCCCGTGCTACCTGGCGCTGGGGTGGGCACCGGTGCGCTACCTGCCCGACTTCCTGCACGCCGGCGGAGCGGCCGTACTCACCCTGGTCGTGGCCGGCGGTCTTCTTTACAGCGCGGGCGCGGTCGTCTACGCCCTCCAGCGCCCCGATCCCTCACCGCGCTGGTTCGGCTTCCACGAGGTGTTCCACGCCCTGACCGTGGCGGCCTTCACGGCGCACTACATCGCCATCTCCCTGGCCGTCTACTGACCGCGACAACGTTTTGGCCAGGGCCGCTGGTCACGCACGTTGCCGCGTGCCGGGCCGCGACGGGCAGGGCGGCCGTCGAGGCATCGCGCCCCGCGGTCCAGGGGCCGCCCGAAGCGGGGGAGCGGAGCAGTCCCAAGGTCATCGCCCAGGAGTGGTCCGCCCCGTTTGCGACGGGGCGGAGGCGTCGGCGAGGTTGGCGCCGGTGTCGGCGTCCCGATGGGAGTGGCCGATGCCGTGCCAGTCGAGGCACATGACGGTCGCGTCGTCCTGCAGGTGACCGTGGTTGGCCTCGACGACCGCGGCGATGAGGGTGCGGGCGGCCTCGCGGGGATGCAGCGCGCGGGTGCGGACGATCAGGTCCGGCAGATCGAGGCTGTTGGCGTTGCGCTCCAGCATGCCGTCGGTCAGCATCACCAGCCGGTCTCCCGGCCGCAGGTCCAGCGACTGGACCCGGTAGCTGTGCGGTGCGTGGAAGCCGAACGGCATATCGATCTTCGGAGTGATCTCCCGCACCTGTCCGTCCCGCATCCTCAGTGGCCAGGGGTGCCCGGCGTTGATGAACTCGGCGGTGCCGTCGAGCAGGCTGATGCGCAGGAGCTGCCCGGTGACGTAGCCGTGGCGGCCGTGCTCGCGCACGGCCTGATCGGCCTGATCGCCCTGTTCGGCGAGGCCGGCGCCGGCCCGCCGTGCCCGGCGCAGGGCGCCCACCAGGAGAGTTGCCAGGAGTGCGGCGTCGACGTCGTGACCCATGGCGTCGGTGACGGAGAGCTGGACCGTGTCCCGGTCGATCACGTAGTCGAAGGTGTCACCCCCGACGTGGTCGGCCGGCTCCAGCGCCCCGGCGACCGCGAACTGGGCCGCCTCACATGCCAGTGATGCCGGGAGCAGCCGGTGCTGGATCTCGGCGGCCAGGCTCAGCGGGGCGGTGCGGCGGCCCCACTGGTAGACGTCGGTGAAGGACCGGTTCGCGATGACGATGTACGCCAGGGCGTGCGCGGTCTCGCTGACCTCTTGCATCACCTCCGCGTCAGGCGCGACGGGCAAGAACAGTTCCAGGAGCCCGATGGCGTCCCCGCGGTTGGTCACCGGGGCGACGAGCCGCACCAGACCGCCCTCGCCCTTGTCCTCCACCCTCGGCCGCTGGGTGCGGATCACGTCGTCGTACAGGGTGCCCCGCAACTTGATGCGCCGCGCGGGCTCGTCGGTCTCGACGCTGCCCGCCGCCCCCAGCCGCACAACCGAGCTGCCGCTGAAGTCGGTGATCAGGAACGACACCGCCGCGGCCCCGAGTCGCTCTTTGAGCATGCGCGCGACCACGTCGAGCGACTCCACGGGCGCCGCGGCCTCCGCTGCCGCCAGTGTCCCCGCCAAGGTCATCGCCCCGCCCCGGGCGCCGCCGCTGTCAGGAAGACGAGTGGTCGGCCTGCCTTCTTCGCCAGGCCCGCATACGGTCACGGTGACTCCTCGCTCTTTACTGCCCGCCAGCGCAGTGCCCCCTGCCGAGTGGGCCGACGGGGCGGCGCCAGGGCCCGGTGCCGGGCAGTGTCATTGCACCACAGAGCCCCTGAACGGACGCCAACCTCCGCCCCGGACTCGGCGGCCGTACGCCTTGTCCGTGCGACACACCAAGCCCGCATACCGAGGTCCTCGCCGGCCGGCGGGTGAGCGGGCGGTTGTGGCGTTGACGCTCTTCGTTGGGGTCCCAGGGTTTTTGGATCGCGCGACGACACTCTTCTGCCCGCTGCGCATTGCCCAGACCTTTCGCCCTCTCGCCCTGGCAGTGACGAGTGCCAGCCTCCGTCGCCGTCGAGGTCGCTTACCTCCCCGCCGACCGCACAAAAATCTGTGCTGGCTGGAGTAGACATTGGGAGATCGTCTGGCTATGGTTTCTCTCGTAGCCGAGATCAGCAGGGCCCGGCAGACACGAACTGCCAGGCAGTAGTGCAGGTAGTTGGAATGTGCAGGGCGGTGCGGTGGTGGAGCTCCGAAGCCAGGGTTGTTGCGGGACGGCGACGGGGCTGACGACCGGACCGGGTGGCTCGCAGTGATCAGGGGCCGCCGTGAGCAGGACCGCAGTTGATGCAGTGGCAGTACCGGTAAGTGCAGTTCGCAAGACCCAGCAGTGAAGTCAGTGAGTGGTTCCTCGGTGAAGGCGTCGGCTGCGGGCGCGCGCACCGGGAAGTTCGGCAGTGGGGTTCCAAGCCAGAGCGGACGCAGGACGGGCGACGGGGCTGGCTGCCGGAGAGTGGCGCTGTGACAGGTCACCGAGCAGGTCGCATCACCAGCAGTGCGCGGTAGAGCAGTACCAGCAGTGAGTTGATCCCAGAGGGAAAGAACGGAGGGGCCGAGCGCCATCAGGATCGCCCGGGCGGAATGGCAGAGCCCGGGTACCGCAGGACATCGATAGTGAGGTGGTCTCCGGTCGAGCAACCGCGATCCCCGCATTCCCCGCCCTCTCCCGGGTGGGCGTGCGGAAACATGAGGCCGGCGCAGTACCAGGGCCGGCAGATGGTGTAGCAGTTCCTTCGGGGCCCTGGCGCTACTGGCGCCAGGGCCCCTCCACGCGTTTTTCGGAGAGGTGCAAGTGACAGCAGACGACTCGTTCGGCCGGCTCGATGACGACGACTACCCCGCCTACACCATGGGCCGGGCCGCGGCGTTGCTCGGCACTACCCAGGGCTTCCTGCGCGCCCTCGGCGAAGCCCGCCTGATCACCCCGCTGCGCTCAGCGGGGGGCCACCGCCGCTACTCCCGCTACCAACTGCGCATCGCCGCCCGCGCCCGCGAACTCGTCGACAACGGCACCCCCATCGAGGCCGCCTGCCGCATCATCATCCTCGAAGACCAACTCGAAGAAGCCCAGCGCATCAACGCCGAACACCGCCGGACGGCCGGACCGTCCGGTCCGCCCGAGTCCTGAGACGGTGCGTCCAGGTTCCGGCGGATCCCACACGCACATGTCGGGGTGTGACGCCCGGGTCGTCTGTCCGGCGGCCGGCCGTGCGGGCCGACGGCAAGGGACTGGTCGGACACGCCGGGGACGTACTGCTGCGGTCGGGCTGGCCGAGGCGTTGGCGAGGAAGCCGACGTTTTGAGCGGCAAGACGCTGACCTCCTATCCCTCAGTGCGTACCGATGCCCGCAACGCAGGTGCCAAGGCCTGGGTTGACGAAGCTGTCGTGAGCGACAGTGCCAACGGCTACACCCTGGTCACATCCCGGACGCCGAAGGATCTCGACGACTTCCTTGGCGCCGTCAACAAAGCCCTGGTCGGTTCCTGAGGGCAGGGGCGTTGAAGTGTCATTGATGGGGTGATTTACGCTGATTAGGGGTACGCGGCACTCATGATCGACGAAGCTCAAACCATGCTGGCCGTTTCCTCCGTCGGCGTTCTTTGGCTAACGGTGGCGGGCGTCGCTGTGGTCGCCGTCCTCATCGCAGCGTTCGTCGTCGGAGGTCGGCGCGCCGCCCAGCGCAAGGTGTCCACGTCCGCGCCCGGGGTCGAACAGGCCCGCCGAAACTTGGCTGACCCCGCACAGCGCGGCGAAGGATGGAGCACTCCCGACGACGACCCCGAGCAGGGTCACCCCCGCCCCTGACCGTCTTCTGCCCAGTACCGGCCGTGCCGTGCGCGGCCATGCCTTCCTTCGTCCACCCCATGAGGAGCTGGGCGACTTCTCGGAGCTGCTGAGGTCGCGGCTACGTCGGCGGTGAAGCAGCGGATGAGTGCGGCGGCCGCGGGCTTGTCCGCGTCGCAATCCCTGCACAGCTCCGGCAGGATCGGCAGCCCGTCAGTGCCCTTCTTCAGTATTTCGCCGTGGCGAGGAGGCGGTCACCGACGCAGCGTGAGCAGAGTCGCAGCTCCTGGTCGCCCACAAAGAACCGCGAAGGCTGGCCGTTTCAAGTGGACGGGGTCCTTGTGAGTTCGGCGTGCAGCCTACTTGCTCTGTTTCTGTTGCGTCCGTTGATCCTTCTTCCGCGTGCCGAAGCCGTGACTGGCGTTGGAGACGGTCTCGGTGCCCTTGACGGACTGCGCCCCCTGTCGGCGATCACCCGCCAACCATCGTTGACGGGTCTCCCCGCGCCCAACCCTTCGGCCATCACGCTGTTTCCACCGTCGCTGGTACAACCCGACCGGGCGGGTAGTGAGCTGGGCGCGGGGAACAAGGGCGCCATCACCACGGCCATCAACGCCGCCCCGGTGGTCGTGACACCTCCGGTGGGGCCGCATACTCGTTGCTCGCCTGTCCGTGCCGTGAACTGGGACAGGTGTACCGAGGGCACGAACTGGAAGGACTGATGGGGGACATGAAGGTCGCGAACGAACCGGTCATACCGGCAGAGATGGAAAGTCCCGCTCTACGGGCCCAGCCGACCGGACGCTTTGCGCAATGGCTGCTGCATCACCGGGTGCAACCGATCGGACCAGCGGCAGGCGAGGGACACACCGAGCAGCACGCCTGGTGGAAGGTGATGTGCCTGACCGGGGTCGACTACTTCTCCAGCCTGGCCTACGTCCCGGCGATCGCCGCCCTCGCGGCAGGAGCGGTCTCGCCCCTGGCGACGCTGTTGATCGTGGCGCTGACCCTGGTGGGGATGCTGCCGATGTACCGGCGGGTGACTCATGAGAGTCCCAACGGAGCTGGGTCAGTGGCGATGTTGGAGGATCTGCTCCCGTTCTGGCGGGGCAAGCTGTTCGTCCTGGTCCTGCTCGGTTTTGTCGCCACGTCGTGGATCATCACGATCACGCTGTCGACGGCGGACGCTTCCGTGCATGTAGTGGAGAACCCCTACTTCCCGCATGCGCTGCACGGCCACGAGGTTGCCCTCACCGTGGCGCTGCTGCTGGTGCTCGGTGGGGTGTTCCTGCTCGGGTTCAGCGAAGCGGTCAAGGTGGCCATCCCCCTGGTCGCGGCCTTCCTGGTGCTGAACGCGGCTGTCATCGGCGTCGGTCTGGTGGACGTCTTCACCACGCCGGGCGCGTTCTCGGCCTGGACGGACGCCCTCGGCGACGGCGGAGGCGGTCTCGGAGATCTGGCAGGGCCCGCACTCCTCGCGTTTCCCCTGCTGGTGCTGGGCCTTTCCGGTTTCGAGACGGGTGTGAGCATGATGCCTCTCATCTCCGCGGAAGGCAGCGATCCCGAGGAGCAGAAGCAGGCACGGATCCGCAACACCCGGCGGCTGTTGACCACCGCCGCGCTCGTCATGAGCGTCTACCTGATGGCCGCGAGTTTCGTGACCACGGTCCTCATCCCGCACAAGGAGTTCGAGTCCGGCGGCCAGGCGAACGGCCGGGCGCTGGCCTGGCTCGCGCACGAGAAGGTCGGCGAAGTGTTCGGCACCGCCTACGACATCAGCACCATACTGATCCTGTGGTTCGCGGGCGCGTCCGCGATGGCAGGGCTGATCAACATCGTGCCCAGATATCTGCCCGACTACGGCATGGCCCCGGAATGGGGACGTGCGGTACGCCCCGTCGTGATCGTCTACACCGCTCTCTGCGTCATCATCACCATCGCGTTCGGTGCCGATGTCGACGCCCAGGCCGGCGCCTACGCCACCGGCATCCTGGCCATGATGGTCTCCGGAGCGTTCGCCGTGACGGTTTCGGTCGTCCGCAGTCGCCGACGCTTCGCCGGTACAGGATTCGCGCTCCTCACCGCCGTCCTGTTCTACGCGTTGATGGCCAACATCGTCGACAAGCCCGACGGCATCGCCATCTCGGGCATGTTCATCGCCGGCATCATCGCCGTGTCGCTGATCTCCCGGGTCTCACGCACCACCGAACTGCGCGCCGACCGGATCGTGTTCGACGACGAAGCCCGCCGGTTCATCACCGACACGCTCGCACACGACAACGCCATCAACATCATCGCCAACCGGCGACAGGCCGGCGACAGCGCCGAGTACGCCCACAAGGAGCGGGAGCAGCGCGGTACCAACCCCGTGCCCGGCCCTGCCGACGTGCTGTTCCTGGAAATCGATGTGGTCGATCCGTCCGACTTCAGCGAAACCCTCTCCGTTCACGGGGTCGAGGTGGACGGCTACCGCGTCCTGCGGGCCGAGGCCCCGGCCGCTCCGAACGCGATTGCGGCGATCCTGCTCGCTCTGCGCAACGCCACCGGTGTCCAGCCGCACTGCTACTTCGCGTGGGCCGAAGGAAGCCCCTTGCGGCACATGTTCCGCTACTTCCTCCTGGGCCGCGGCGACACCGCCCCAGTCACCCGCGAAATCATCCGCAGCAACGAACCCGACCCCGACCGCCGCCCCGGCATCCACGTCGGCGGATGAGCTCGGGGCCGTGCTTCGTGATTCGAGCTGGCCAGACCGGTTCCCGCTCTCGCGCCGGAGAGCGTCAGCCCGCTGTTCCTTGTGAGCGGGCCTGCAGATCACGGTGCCAGGAGGGCATGTGCTCGGCTACCAGGGCAGCGTGACCGAAGCCGATACAGGGGATGAGCCCACGTCGTCGCTGGCCTCGGGCGCGTGCGCGACTGGTCGGCAGTTCTTTCGGCCGTAAGACCAACTCCATACGGATGGAGGACCAGTTCGCGTCGCTTGCCTACCGCGCCTCCGACGTGGGCCGCCGCCGCTGACCCACCCGCCGTCCGGCAGAGCCAGCCGACGGCCACCGTCTCGATGCTGTAGAACCGGCGCTGTTCGCCAACGTGCGAGGGGTGGCGAACGCCGCCGGTTCGCTGCGGGCGGGTGTGGTTTGTTGGAGGTGAGCATGCCTTCGCGCAGTTTGGTGACGGTGCGGTTGAGCAGGCGGGAGACGCACAGTCGGGAGGCGCCGAGGTTCGTCGATCTGGGCCTGGGCAAGTTCGTCGATGAACCGCATGGGGATGATGCGCCGCTCGCGTTCGTCGAGTTCGGCGATCATGGAGCGCTCATGAGATGCGGATATCCCAGATGATGCGATACACATCGCCCAGCATCCAACAGTCATTCTTCGCCTTCGTCGAGGCGGCGTAGGTCTTCCTCGTCCCATGTCCGGGTGTCGCGCGGCTGGGTGTAGGGCTCGGTCTCCGGCGGCATGCCGCCGGCGATGGCCCGCTGGCGTACCGCCTCGGCGTCGAACTCCAGGCCGAGGAGGATGGCCAGGTTGCTGATCCACAGCCACACCAGGAAGACGACGACGCCGGCCATCGTGCCGTAGGTCTTGTTGTACGAGGCGAAGTCGGCCACGTACAACGCGAATCCGGCGGAGGCGATCATCCAGATCACCAGGGCCAGGAAACTGCCCGGAGTAATCCACTTGAAGCCCTTCACCTTCGCGTTCGGGCTCGCCCAATAAAGGATCGCGATCATCACCGTGACCAGCACGACCAGGACCGGCCACTTGGCGATCGACCACACCGTCAGCGCCGTGTCCCCGATCCCCAGTGCCGCGCCGGCCTGGCGGGCGATGCCGCCGGTGAAGACCACGATCAGCGCGCTGACGACCGCCAGCACCATGAGGACGACGGTCACACCGACGCGCACCGGCAGGATCTTCCAGACGGGGCGCCCCTCGGGCATGTCGTAGACGACGTTCGCGGCGCGCATGAACGCCGCGACGTACCCGGAGGCCGACCACACCGCCACCACCAGGCCGACGATCGCCACGATGGAGCCGGTGCCGGCGTTGCCCTGCAGCTGCTCCACGGCGCGGGTGATGATGTCGCGGGCCGGGCCCGGAGCGAGCTGTCTGAGATTTGTCATGACCTTGTCCGTGGTCGACCTGCCGGTGATGCCCAGAAGGGAGACCAGGACCAGCAGGGCCGGGAACAGGGCGAGCACCCCGTAGTACGTGAGCGCGGCCGCCCGGTCGGTCAGCTCCTCCTTCTTGAACTCCCGCAGGCTCCCGCTGAACACCTTGCCCCAAGCTCTGCGGGGCAGCGCTGTCGGCGTGTCCGGGGCCTGTTGCTCTACTTCAGGGGCGGGTCCGACCTCGTCCGGCGGCGGCTTGTCGTCACTGTCGTGATTGTTTTGTCCTGGAAGATGTATTTTCGCCATGGTCGCCGAGTACCCCGGTCGACCCACCTGAAGTGCTCAGCCGACCCGGGCTGCAACAGGCAAAGCGCTCGGAGAACGCGTGACCAGCGATGCTGCACCGGCTCTGCCGATGCCGGGCCTGTCGTCGACGCCGCGGGCGGGTTGTCAGCGCTGCCCCTTGCGGTCGCGCTGGTGCAGTCGGTTCTCCAGGTGAGACAGGGCGCCCGTGCGCCGCCGGCGCAGGGCGGCCCGGGCGGCGTTGGCTCCGGGGGCGCCATGGACTCCTCCGCCCGGGTGCCCGGAGGCGGAGGCGAGGTAGAGGCCGGCGACGGGTGTCTCGGGGCGGCCGGTGCCGGGTGTGGGGCGGAAGACGAACTGCTGGTGCAGGGCCGTGGTGCCGCCGTTGATGGCGCCGCCGTGGAGGTTGGCGTCCATGCTCTGCAGGGTGGGCGGGGCGAGGACGCGCCGGGCCCTGATGAGGCCGCGGAAACCGGGGGCATAGCGCTCGACCTGCGCCTCGACACGATCTGCCATCGTCTCCTGCTCCCGGGCGTCCCACGAGCCGGTCAGCCCGTCGTTTCCCGCGTCACCCCGAACTCGGTGGGGTACGTGCGTGTAGGCCCAGGCGGACTCGGTGCCCTGTGGCGAACGGCTGGGGTCGGTGGTGGTCATCTGGCCGAAGAGGGCGAAAGGTTCGTCGGGGACTCGGCCCATGGCGATCTGCGCGGCGAAGCGGGTGAGGCCGTCCACGCCGTCTGCGAGATGCACGGTTCCCGCCTGCGCGGCCGCCGGGCAGGACCAGGGCACCGGGCTGTTCAGCGCCCAGTCGACCTTGAACGTGGCGAAGTCCCACTGGAAGCGTTTCAAGTCGGTGAGCAGTTGCCCGGGCAGGTGCCGTTCGGCGACCAGAGAGCCGTAGAGCGCGGGCGCGGACACATCGGCCAGGACCGCCTTGCGGGCCGGGACAGCCTCGCCGCCCGCAGTACGGACACCGACGGCGCGGCCGCCGCGGACGACGACCTCGGTGACCTGTTCCCCGCAGCGGACGGTCCCGCCGCGCCGCGTCAGCCGACGGACGAGAGCGGCCGTGAGCGCCCCGGAACCGCCGGTGGGAACCGGGAAACCGTAGGTCTGGCCGAGCATGGACATGAGCCAGCCGAAGCCGCCGCTGCCTGCCGCCTCCGGTGCGAGGTCCGCGTGCAGGGCATTGCCCGCGAGGAGAAGCCTGCCGCCCTCGCCGCGGAACTCCTCCTCTCCCAGACGCCGCACCGGCAGCAGCATCGTCCTGGCCATGCGCAGCCCGCCCGCCGCGCGCAGCCGCAGGGCCAGCCGGGCTCCGGCGCGGACCGGGGGGAACGGCGTGAAGAGGGCGTCGAGGATGCCGGCCCGCAACGTCTCCCAGACCTCCCGCAGCTCCTTCCACGCGGCCCCGTCCCCGGGGGCGAACGCCTCCACGCTCGCGGCCGTCTCCTCCAGGTCACGGCTGAGGACGGCACAGCGGCCGTCCCGCAAAGGGTGGGCGAGCACCTTCGGGGCGTGGCTCCAGGTCAGCCCCTCCCGCTCCAGATGAAGGCCGGCCAGGACCGGGGAGGCAGCAGCGAGGGGATAGAAGGCGCTGAAGAGGTCGCTGGCGAAGTCGGGGTCGACCCCCCGGTCGTGCCGGACCGCCCCTCCGGGCTCGTCCTGGGCCTCCAGGACTTCCACGCTCCAGCCCGCGTCGGCCAGGAGGTTCGCCGCGACCAGCCCATTGGGGCCCGCTCCGATCACTACAGCGTCCGGCATGACTCGCTCCCGACTCGGTGGGTGGCCGCGCCCGGTGGAGCGGCTGGCCCAGGTCTCGGTGCCGTTTCAGGCCGTGCTCGGTCGTCGCCGCACGGAAGCGGTGCGGGCCGGGTCCTCGTCCCCCTCGCACAGCCGGGCGAGGCGGCCCAACATGGCGCGGTTCCTTATTTGCTGCGCCACCTCCAGGAGGCCGTTGTGCAAGGCGCCTCCAACGCCGCGCAGGGGGTGTTCATCGAGGATGATCAGTGTGTGCTCGCCCCAGGGCCGCAGTTCCATCGCGATCCTCGCGGTCCCCAGCGGTCCGCTGTCCGCCTCCAGTTCGAGGACGGCGACCGGCTCACTGCGGCGCACGACGGTCCGGTTGTGCAGGGTGAGCGGCCCGATCCTGATCTCGTAGCGGAGGGCCGCCCCCAGGTCGGGCCACCGTCCCTCGTCCAGCTCGGCCCGTGAGGGGCCCACGACCCAGTCCCCGTACCGGTCGACGTCGGACAGGACCTCCCAGACGTCCTGGGGAGACTTCCTGATCAGCCGGTGCCGTACGGCCATGCGTTCCTCCGCCGTTGGAGTGTCAGGTCCCTTGCTGCGCGTTTCCACGCTAGGCCCGGGTAGACACTCCCGCTCGGGGACGAATTCCGGTGCCGTCTGTCAGCTACCGGAGTACAGCCCGCCGTGACCAGGGGCATCCTGGCAAGGGCGCCAGGCTGTTCCATGCGGAGGAGCCGTGTCCGTTGGGAGTCCCCTGGCGGGCCGGACGGCGGTCGTGCCCCGAGCCGCCTGCGGTCTCGGGGCCGAGATGGCCCAGGCGCCGGTGCGGCGCCCGGTGGTGCTGCTGGGGCTGGAGTGGGCGGCGATGTTTGCTGACGTGACGGCGGGGCATACGCGAATCAGTGCTTCGGACCGGAGGCGCACGCCGAGCAGGGGATCACCCCGCCAGCTGCGATTGCCTCTGGCCATGCAGATCCCCACACGGTGAACCCTGGCAGCCCGTTCTTGCCATGCTCGGGCGATCCGCTCCGCGCACGGCAGGAGCCCGGCATCGGCCCAGATCAACGAGGAGGCGAGTCGGATGCGGGAGCTGTTGGCCTCCGGCCACGACCGAAAGGGTGACCCGGACTCCGAGCAGTCGACCACCACGACCATCCCGCGCACCGCGGCCACCGCACATGAGGCGGGGGCGCTGCCAGAGCGACCGGGCATGCCGCAAAACCCCGGCGCGAACACGGTGAGAGAGCAGGCAGTGGGCATTGTGATGGCACTCGGACGCCTGCCCGCCGACCAGGCGCGGACCGTGCTGACGGAAGTCTCCCAGCGCACCGGCGTCACGCTGCTCCGCATCGCCGGACTCCTCACCGCCTGGGTCTCCTGCGGCGAACTCAACCTTGGTATCCGCATCGCCCTGGAGGAAGCGATCCGTGCCCAGCGCCGCACTGCCCGGCCAGCCGGTCAAGCGACCGACTGAGCACCCTGGAGCACCGGACGAAGGTGCGCTGGCGGACCGCTGCCCGAACCTGTGCCCGCGCAGCGGGGTGAAGCAGGAACCCAGTTGCGGTACGGCGCTGTGTCGGAGGACCAGCAGGCGGTTGAAGAACGAAAAGGAGGACTGCGGCCAGTGCCCGATCAAGTCCAGTTGCATCCGCAGCGACCGGCGGACACCGGCTTCCTGCCGCAGCAACTCTACGAACGGCAGGCCGCCGTCCGGGCCACGCGGCAGACCAGGCCCTGGCAGGCGAACTACGCGATGCGGGCCGGCACCCGGGCTCAGCCATTCCGCCCGGGCGATCCTGATGGCGCGAGATTCCTCCGTTCATCCCTCTGGCCAACACTTACTCGTGGGACTGCGTACTGCGGACTGCTCTGTACTGCGGGTGATGCGTACTGCTGGTGGCTGGGGAAGCGCCGCGCTTTCGGCAGCCGGCCCCGTCGCCCGTCGGGCATCTGCTCCGGCTCGGAACCCCACTGCCGAACTTCCCGGCACGCGCGCCCGCAGCCGACGCCATTTACCGGGGAACCGCTGACCGTCACTGCGGGTACTGCCTCTGCGGTCCTGCTCACGGCGGCCCCTGATGCGATGGTGTGGTGTTGGCGGCCCGGAACGCCCCTCCGATGCATCCAGGGCCGCATCATCGCTCTCCTCACCCCTAGTAGGGCTGTTACCGCGAGGGACAGGCACGGGAGGGTGGCAGCAGGCCGAGCCTGTGCGGGCCGGGCTGTATACCCATCGCGCGACCGCGGCTTCGGCCGGCCCGGAGTTCGTTGAGCCACGTCGCACCCTGAATTCCAGATGGGCTGGCGCTCGGAGGCTTCCGGTGCGCGAGTTGCGCTGGCAGAGATGCCGCCCTCCTTCAGTAAGGCGGGTCGGCTGGGAGTGCATCGGGCTTGGCGCCCTCGGCCTTGGCTGCGTCGGCGAGGGCCGCGGCAGCGGCTTCTTCCGCCTGAGCCTTGTCGTTGGCGGCCTGGGCGACCATGTCGTCCGAGGGCTTGTCGCGGGTGGCCGGTGATTGGGGCAGCACCTCGCTGAAGGCGCGGGACACGCCCTGGAGTGCGGAGGTGATCTCGCTGGGGATCACCCAGAAATTGTTGCCCGAGCCTTGCGCGAGTTGGGGCAGCGTCTGAAGGTACTGGTAGGCGAGCAGCTTGGGGTCGGGATCATTGCGATGCACGGCCTGGAACACCTCGTCGATGGCCCGCGACTGGCCCTCGGCCTGGAGGATCGCCGCGGTCCGGTTACCTTCAGCACGCAGGACAGCAGCCTGCTTGTCGCCTTCGGCGGTGAGGATCTGCGACTGGCGTTGCCCCTCAGCCCCGAGAATCGCGGCCCGCTTGTCCCGTTCGGCTCGCATCTGCTTCTGCATGGCGTCCTTGATGGACTGCGGAGGGTCGATGGCCTTGATCTCCACCCGGTTGACCCTCAGCCCCCATTTTCCGGTGGCCTCGTCCAACACACCACGAAGCTGGCTGTTGATGGTGTCCCGTGAGGTGAGCGTCTTCTCCAGGTCCATGGACCCCACGACATTGCGCAAGGTGGTGACGGTAAGCTGCTCGACCGCCTGAAGGAAATTCGCGATCTCGTAGAAAGCCGCTCGTGGGTCGGTGACCTGGAAATACAGAACGGTGTCGATCTCGACAACCAGATTGTCTTCGGTGATGACAGGCTGTGGTTTGAAGGAAACGACCTGTTCGCGCAGATCGATCACCGGTCGAACACGGTCGATGTAAGGGATTACCAGGCTGAGGCCGGGATTCAGAGTCCGATGGTAGCGGCCGAGCCGCTCGACATTACGAGCACGCGCCTGGGGCACGATCCGTACCGCCCGCACCACGGTGAAAACCGCGATCAGCGCCACGATCAGGCCGGCAATCAACCACGCCGTAGTTTCCATGGTCTCAGTCCCGGGGGTAGACAATCGCGGTGGCGCCGCTGATCTCCATGACGTCGACAATCTTTCCAGGAGGAATCACCAACGTCTCGTCGTAGGCGCGGGCCGTCCACTCCTCACCGCCGATGCGGACCCTGCCACCCAGGCCTGTCACCTCCGAGACGACATACGCACCCCTGCCGATCAGTGCGTCTACGCCGAACTTCTCCGCTTGGGGCTGGAGAACGTGGCGCAGCGCAAGGGGGCGCACAAACAGCACGCTGATTGTCGCTACGGCGGTGAACACCAAGAACTGAAACGGCAGTGGCAGTCCGACCGCGGCGGACCCCGCCGTGACCAATGCGGCCACACTTAGCATTCCGAGCGCAGCAGTAACGGTGAAGATCTCGGCCGCAGCCAACACGGCCGCGATGATCAACCAGATCAGCCATGGATCCATTGCGTGCCTCTACTGACTGGTGTGCTGCGGAAGGGCCTGACTCCCAACTGCACCCCGATACGGGACAACCTGATAGTCCTGGAGAAGGAAAAACCCTGCCGAACCATCGGAACCATCGGAGGCAATGTGCAGCCCGAGCCGGCTACTTCTCCTCTTGTCTCAATTTTACCCGTAGCGGAAGACCCGAGGACTCCTCAGCGCCGGCCAGATGGGTGCGAAGATCGCCCATCAGTTGCCGCACTAGCTGGGCCTGCCAAGCGCCCTCTGCTACGACGTCGCCTTCGCCGTAGCGATGATGGTGGCTTTGCGACCCCAGTCGATGCGAGGGAGGAGAACGGGCCTCGGACGGCCAGGTGCGTGTCGTCGAACGCTTCACGGATCGCAGTGCCGGGCGACCATGGGGAGGACCGGCCCCGGGCGCTGCGTGCCTGTGGGCAACGGCGATCGCTGCCCACAGGCACGCGCTGCAGCATCTCGTATGCGACAGGGTCCCAGGTCAGGCTCCGACCCACGCGGCCGTGGTCAGCGCCCCCAGGGTCGCACCTACTACGGTCTGCAACACTGTGTGGTACCGCAGAGCCACTCGGGACCAGCACACCACCACGGTCACGGCGTACCCCGTCAGCCACCAAGGACTGTGAACGACGGCGAGCAGCGCGACCACAGCCGATGCGACCGCCGAGTCGACGGAGACCTTCCAGACGGTGTTGACGCTCAGCAGGACGACGGTCATCAGCCACAGCGCGACCATGGCTCTGATGACGTCCGCCGGGGCGTGCCCCAGTGTCATCAGGAGTGCGCCGGTCCCGACGGACGCCAGAATGACGAGGAAGATGGGCGCCCGCTTCGTCCGGTCCACCACATGGCGGTCGCCCCATTTTCCCCGTTTCCGTTCGAACTCGATATAGGCGGCGGGCACCAGTCCTGCGCAGAGCGCGCCGAGAAGTCCCCATGCCAGGCCGACGAGGCCACCCGCGACAGCTCCGATCCCGAGCATGCCGACCACGAGTACGTTGCGCGGCTGCAGGATGTCCGTCACAGCGCGAGCAACGCTGCTCGTGGATGTGGCGGGACCCGACCGGGCAAGGGGCGAATTCACTTTCGTCCTTCGTTCATCGGGCAACACGGACCCGTTATTGGCGGCCAGGGCGCAGGTCGCAGCCGGCCGTCGTCCTGTCGGGCTAGAGCCGGATCCTCGCCGCCAGTGAACCCACTGTGATGCGCGGCGTCTTCTGCGAATCGAGGTCCGGTGGGATCATCCGATGCCCCAGTCCCCACACCAGGACGCCCAGCCCGAACCCGTACACGACGACCAGTCCGTGCCCGTTCTCCTGGGCGAACCACATCACCAGCCCGAGCACGGGTGCCGCAACAGCCAGCAGCCGGTCCTTACGGTCCTTGGCCCGCAGCAGCAGACCGGCGGCGAGGGTCGCGGCGAGGAAGTAAGTGGCTCCCGAACTACCGGCGAAGTTACGGGGATCAGTGCTGCGGTTCGCTTCCATGAAGAGCGAGTCGATGTGTTGCGGAAGAAGAATCCCGGCCACGAACAGGCCGATCATCAAGGGCCCGCCCCAGAACCACTCCGCGAGGCCCGCGACCACGGCAAGGGTCGCGATGTTCCAAGCCCCGCCCAGGAAGCCGCCGTTCTGCATGAAGACAGAGGTGACGACACGCCACCAGCCGGACTTGCCAGGGTCCGCGTCGAAAGCGTCCATGGCCCCTGCCCAACTGAGTTGGGTCACGACACCGGCGAGCGCCACCGCGAGCACGGCCGCGGAGGCCCAGGGTATGCGCCGCTGCGGGATCGAGTCGGCGCCGAGCAGCGCCAGCCCTGCCTTGAACATCAGCACCATCAGCGCTGCCGTGGTCACGTTGAACAATAAATTGCCCATGCCTGTCTCCCCCGTTGCTCGCATGCATGGTCGAATGCGGAGGTGACGCTACTGGACGTGATCCACTTGGCAGGGGTCGGGTTCCGCAGCTGAGCTGCTTCTTTGCGATCTCTATGCAGTCCTGCGGAGTCAGGACGGCCTCCAGAACCGCTTCAGGTTCCTGCTACAGCTTCACGAGGGTCAGTTCGGTGGCCTTGAGGCCGCACCACACCGGGGTTCCGTCGACGAGACGGAGGTCGGCGGCGGCCTGCGGGGCGATCCGGCCGACGTTGATGCCAGTGCCCGCACTACTGACTTCGGCTCGTCAGGGCGAACCTTCGTGAAGTCCCTGATCAGCTCGGTGTAGTGGCTGTATCCCGTGGTGTGTGAGGTATGCGGGGTGCTGTGGCAATGAGCTGATCTGCGGCCTACAGGTCGACGGGCAAAGAGTTGCCCGCCGACCGTGGCAGCGCACGCGAACACTCTTGCAGACCTCGCCTGCCGGGGCTTGCCAACTGCGGACCGCAGCCTCCGCTGCGGCAATCAGGCCGGCCGGTGGCGCACGGACCGGCCAGAGCTACCGGTTCTGCCCCACCCAGACGATGCCCGCCACAAGAGCAGAGCCCGCTGCCTATGCTGCGCCGCGTACCAGACTGAAGAGCGCAGCGCGGCTGAGCCTGCGGGCGATGGGCGTGGTCTTGTCCATGAGTTCATCTCCTTGGGTCGGTCTGAGCGGTCGGGCAAAACGACCGTGCCGGACGGGAGTGAGTGGTGTCTGAAAGAGCGGGCAGTGCGGGCAAATTCCTACTACGCTCCAGGTCATTGCGGGTGCTCGCCGTACCTGGGCGGGCAGGCGGGCGCCGTCAGAAGGGAGGGTAGATGGGGAAGCCGTCCAGGGCCCGTGACCTCTATGACGAGCTTCGGGCCCAGGAAGCAAGAGCCAAGCGCGCGTGCAAGAAGCGCGGTCAGAAGTACTCGCGTCGTGAAGTTGCCAGTGAAGCAGCCGGCCCGAAGTCCGCCCTCGACAGGCGCTTAGGAGAGTGGCTGCACGAGGAGTGGTCCAGCGCAAAAGTCCCGGATCCGAGCAGCAGTGAGCAGCTGATCGCCGTGGTCCGGGTATGGAGTCGGATGACTGGGAAGCCATGTGACGAGCGCTGGTGGCGGACCCTGTTGGTAGGCGCGGGGCATGTCCGGCAGCCTTTCGTGAAGGCCGTCAGTTAGCCACCAAAACTGGAACCTGAGAGGTGGGGCAGGTCAACCTGTCACCCAAACCTGCATCAGACCCCCACTCTCTTGCTCATTCAAGCTCCCATGTTCACAGAAGCCCCATAGATCAACAGGGCAGCCGCAAAGCTAGCCGAGCCCAAAAGAGGACAAAAATGCTCACAGCAACACCAAGATCACCTAGCTTCAAAATCGAACAGGTAAAACGTTCATAAAAATAAGGAAGGAAAGATGTCAAAGTGCCCATGGAATATTCAATCCAGCCGCCCATCAATGCAATCCAGCCACCATACCCACCGAAAATCGACGCTGATTGCGACTTGAAGGACGGTTTCGAAGTGGGCATGCGCGAACCCGTGAGCTGCGGCCAGCATGCCTGCCCAGCAAGGGGATTAGGGCTGATGGAGAGGTTGGAGCCTTGATGCCGGAAAGCCTTTCGAGTCAGCCTCGACGCTCGAAAAATTTGCTGCACGGACACGCTGTTCACGTTGTCGGAATTAATGCCTCTAATGTGCAGCAAAGTGGTGCCGCGAGATGCGTTAAATCCCCGCAAGAGCCCTTGCTTGCGCCGCTTCCCGGTGGCTGGATTGTGTTGATGGGTGGCTGGTTTGAATATGCCATGGGCACTTTGACATCTTTCCTTCCTTATTTTTGTGAACGTTTTACCTGTTCGATTTGAAGCTAGGTGATCTTGGTGTTGCTGTGAACATTTTTGTCCTCTTTTGGGCTCAGCTAGCTTTGCGGCTGCCCTGTTGATCTATGGGGCTTCTGTGAACATGGGAGCTTGAATGAGCAAGAGAGTGGGAGTCAGGCGCAGACCTGGCTTGCTGGAACCTGGGCGTGGGTGGAGCCGGGGCATAGCCGGTTCGCTGGCGTTAGCCCTGGCTGTGACAGCGCTTGCCGAGGCGGAGCCGGCCCTGGCCGTGAGTTCCGCGGTGCATGTGGGCAAGGCGTCGTCCCGGTCGAAGGTGAAGCATTACCCTTCGGCGGCTGCGGATCTGGCGTCGGCCCGGGTGCTGGCCCGTTTGTCGGGCAAGAAGGTCGAGGCCCTGTCGGAGCGGACGGAGACGTCCACGACGTGGGTGAACGCCAATGGTTCGCTGACGACGGAGCTGTCGGCCGGTCCGGTGCGGTTCAAGGACGCGGGCAAGTGGCGTTCGGTCGATCTGGATCTGCGGGCGGTCGGCGGGCGGGTGGAGCCCAAGGCTCATCCGCGGGGCCTGCGTCTGGGCGGCGGTCAGGCCACGTCGGCCGGCGTGAAGCGGTCCGCTTCGGCGGTACATGACCTGGTGACGCTGGGCGAGGGCGACCGGCAGATCGCCCTGCAGTGGAAGGGCGATCTGCCCAGGCCGAAGCTGAAGGGCAACCGCGCGACGTACGCGGGGGCCGCGTCCGGCGCGGACGTGGTGGTCGAGGCGACCCGTACCGGCTTCGAGCAGTACGTCGTCCTCGGCGCTCGTCCGGGCAACGGCTACTCGTACACGCTGCCGCTGAAGGCCAAGGGCCTGAAGGTGCGTCAGCTGAAGGACGGGAGCCTGCTCTTCACGGACAGGAAGGGCAAGAAGCAGGCGACCATGCCCGCCCCGGTGATGTGGGACGCGCGGGTGGACAAGGTCTCCGGCGAGCACACGCACCGGGCACCGGTGAAGGTGAAGGTCGTCCGCGCCAAGGGGACCATCGATCTGGTGTTCACCCCGGACGCGAAGTTCCTCGCCGACCCGAAGACGCAGTACCCGGTCACGGTCGACCCCTCGACCTCGGCGCTGTCCAACGTGTTCGACACCTACGTCCAGCAGGGCGAGACGGTCGACTGGTCCACCGACGTCGAACTCGACATGGGCAACCCGGGAACGACCAACAGCGACGGCACACCGCGCACGGCCCGTTCCTTCATCAACTGGAACACCAAGCCGATCTCGGACTCGCTGGTCTCGAGCGCGAAACTGAGCCTGTGGAACTTCCACTCGGGCAACACCGACTGTGCGGCCTACCCGTGGGGCGTGTACAGCACGGCCACGGCGTCCACCGCCTCGCGCTGGACCTCCCAGCCGACCTGGCCGGCCACCGCCTCGGCGACGTCGACCGAGACCAAGGGAAATCCCGGCTGCACCTCGGCGCCGGACGGCTGGGTGAACGCGGATGTCACCAATCTGGTGCAGACGTGGGCCTCGGCGAAGAACGTCACCTCCGGCATGGGCCTGCGTGCGCCGAGTGAGACGGCGACCGCGCAGTGGAAGCGGTTCAACTCGGCCAACGCCGCGTCGAATCCGCCGAAGTTGACGGTGACTTACAACTACCGGCCCAAGACCGGAACCGACCAGCAGGCCGGCCCGCCGTTCTTCCAGGACGCCTCAGGTGCCTGGTATGTCAACACCACGACGCCGACGCTGAGCGACACCTTCGTCGACGCCAACAACGACAAGGTCGACGGCACCTTCGAGATCGACGACGCCACCACCAACGCGCAGGTCGGCAACTACCTGGTCTCTCCCTACGTGCCCTCCGGGCAGCCGGCGACGGTGACGGTTCCCTCGGGTCTGCTCACCAACGGCAAGACCTACAAGTTCCGCACCAACCCCTACGACGGGCTGCACTACAACAACGACTGGTCGGCGTACGCGACGTTCACCGTCGACACCTCCGCACCGTCCGCGCCGACCGCGGTGACCTCCACCGACTATCCCTCCGCCTCGTGGGTCAAGGGCGTCGGCCAGGCGGGCGTGTTCAAGGTGACGCCCCCGTCGGGTGACCAGAACGGCATCGAGTGGTCACTGGACGGAACGACCTGGACGAAGGTGGCCACCAGCGGCACCACCCCGGTCAGCATCACCGTCAAGCCGGCCAAGGCGGGCACCAACACGCTGCAGGTGCGGGCGACCGACAAGGCCGACAACAAGTCCGAGGCCCTGTCCTACACCTTCCACGTCGGCCCCGGCGGTGTGACCAGCCCTGACGAGGGCACCCGCACCGCTGCCCGGCTTCCGCTGACCGCCGAGGCGGACGGCTCGAAGTTCGACAAGGCCACCTTCTCCTGGCGCCGAGGCGAGGCCGACACCTGGACCACCGTCCCCGCGGGTGACGTGACGGTGGCAGGCCAGCCGTTGACTACCTGGCCGGTGGCCCTGACCAGCGGCAAGACCCCGAAGCTGATCTGGAACGCCACCTCCACGGTCAACCCGGACGGAGCGGTGCAGATCCGGGCCGACTTCATCGGCCCCTCCAGCGCCTCCGCCTCGTCGGACCCGGTCGATGTCACCGTCGACCGCACCGCCGACGGCGCCGCGGGCGAGGACGTCGGACCGGGTTCGGTGAACCTGCTGACCGGTGACTACACGCTCTCCGACAACGATGCCTCCGTCTTCGGCCTGTCCGTCGACCGCACCGCCTCCTCCCGCTCTCCGCAGGCCGGGGCAGGCACCGGCCAGCAGGCACCGATCTTCGGAAAGGAATGGCTCTACGGCGCCGCCGGCGACCAGACCTCCGCCCCGTGGACAGTACTGGCCAAAACCTCTGCGACGTCGGTGAGCATCGGAGCCTCGAGCGATGACACGCGCCTGAACTTCACCCAGAACGCGGCGAAGACCGGCTGGATACCCGAGGTCGGCGCCGAGGACTACACCCTCACCGGCGACTTCAGCGGAACCTTCACCCTGAAGAACACTGAGGGCGAAACCACCACCTTCACCCCGGCGGGCGCCAGCAGCACCTTGTGGAACGCTTCCACCTCCTACCTGGACGGCCTGGCCAACACCACGACCACCACCGTCAACGAAGCGGTCACCCTGGGCGAGTACAACACTTCCCGCCCCAAGCTGCTCATCGCCCCCACCTCGGCCGTCTCCGCTTCGGCGTGTGCGGCCGACCCGTCGGTCAAGGGCTGCCGGGTGCTGCAGTTCGTCTACGCCACCGCTACCACCGCGGCCGGCTCCGCGCTGGGCGACTTCAAGGACCAGGTCTCGGCGATCAAGCTGTGGTCGACCGTGCCCGGGGCCTCGCTGTCCACCGTGCAGACCATCGCCTCCTACGCCTACGACGACAGCGGCCGGCTGCGTGAGCAGTGGGACCCGCGCATCAGCCCCGCGCTGAAGACCGCCTACGCCTACGACAGCGCAGGCCGTGTCACCACGCTGACCCCGGCCGGACAGCTGCCGTGGACCTTCACCTACGGACAGGCCGGTTCCAACCCGGCCGCCGGCGACGGCATGCTGCTGAAGGCCTCCCGCCCCACCCTCACCCCGGGCAGCGCGAGCCAGACCAACGGCACCGCGGCCACCAGCATCGTCTACGGCGTCCCGTTGACCGGAACGTCCGCACCGGAAGACCTCGGCACCTCGGCTCTGGCCTCCTGGGCACAGACCGACACCCCCAGTGACGCCACCGCGGTCTTCCCCGCCGACCAGGTACCCGCCGGCAACGACGGCAGCGCCCTGACGGCAAGCTCCTACACCCGGGCCGGCATCCACTACCTGGACGCCTCCGGCCGCGAGGTCGACGAAGCCACCCCCGGCCACCACATCACGGTCACCGAGTACGACCAGTTCGGCAACACGGTCCGGTCGCTGACCGCGGCCAACCGCGAACTGGCCCTGGGCACGACCACGGCCCAGAAGACGGAACTGACCGGGCTCGGGATCAGCAACCTGGCCTCGGCCGAGCGGGCCCAGCTGCTGTCCACCACCAGCGTCTACAACGACACCGGCACCCGCGAAGTCGAGGGGGACGGCCCGGTCCACCAGGTCGTCCTCGGATCCAAGCTCCTCAGCGGCGCCACCACCGTCGCCCAGGCCGGCAGCAAGGTCATCGCCCGCACCCAGACTCTCAAGGAATACGACAGCGGCCGTCCCACCGACGGCACCGCCGTGGTCAAGAATCAGGTCACCAAGCAGACCACCGGCGCCCAGCTGCGGGCCTGGCCGGCTCTGACCGCCGACCCGCGGGTGGCGGCGACCGGTTTCGACTGGGTCAAGGGCGTGCCCACCAGCAAGACGAAGGACCCGGGCGGTCTGGCGCTGACCACGACTACCACTTACGACGACCAGGGCCGGGTCATCAAGACCGCCCTGCCCGCCTCCACCGGCAGCGACGCGGGCGCGACGCTGACCACCTACTACTCCGCCACCGGAACGGGCACCTGCAACGGCCGGCCGGAGTGGGCTGACATGGTCTGCCAGACCGCACCGGTTGCGGCGATCACCGGTGGCGGCTCCAACCCCACCCAGCTGCCGACCAAGACCACCGAGTACGCCGTCGACGGCCAGGTCGCCAAGCTGGCCGAGACCGCCAACGGCACCACCCGCACCACCGCCAACGGCTACGACACCGCCGGCCGGCCCACCACCGTCACCATCACCGGCGGGCTCGGCACGGCCGTCCCGGCCGTCACCACCGGCTACGACGCGGCGACCGGTCTGGCGAACAATCAGACCTCCACCGGCGGCGGCACCATCACCAAGACGTTCGACCAGCTCGGCCGTCAGATGACCTACACCGACGCCGACGGGGCAACCACCACCACCGAGTACGACGCCCTCGACCGTCCCTCGAAGACCACCGACACGGTCCCCTCGACGACCACGTACACCTACGACACCGCCATCGACCCGCGCGGCCTGACCACCTCGGTCACCGACTCGGTCGCCGGCACCTTCACCGCCCGCTACGACGCCGACGGTGACCTGGCCACCCAGACCCTGCCCGGCGGCTACACCCAGACCGACGAGCAGGACACCACCGGCTCAGCCACCGCCCGCACCTACACCCGCACCAGCGACGGCACCGTCCTCGTGGCCGACACCGTCAGCGAGAACACCCACAGCCAGATCGTCGTCCACGGCGGCACTCCCGGCGTCACCGCCTCCCAGGCCTACACCTACGACAACACCGGCCGCCTCGCTCAGGTCCAGGACACCGGCGCCGACGCCGTCTGCACCACCCGCGCCTACACCTTCGACAAGAACAGCAACCGCAAATCCCTGGCCACCGCCGCCGCGGACACCGGCCTCGACTGCACCACCACCGGCGCTACCACGACCAGCAGCACCTACGACAGCGCCGACCGAATCGTCGACACCGGCTACACCTACGACAACCTCGGCCGCACCACCGCCCTCCCGGGCACCACCCTCGCCTACTACAACAGCGACCTCGTCCAGCAGCAGACCGCCGGCACCCAGCGCCAGACCTGGACCCTCGACTCCAACCAGCGCTTCCGCGCCTGGACCACCGAGACCAACACCTCCGGCACCTGGACCCAGACCGCCGTCAAAACCAACCACTACGACTCCGACAGCGACAGCCCCCGCTGGATCACCGAAGACACCAGCGGCAACCTCACCCGCAACATCGACGGCCCCGCAGGCGACCTCGCCGCCACCAGCACCAAAACCGGCGCCACCGTCCTGCAACTGGCCAACCTCCACGGCGACATCACCCTCCAGCTCCCCCTGGACACCACCGTCGCCCCGACCGTCCTGGACACCGACGAGTTCGGCAACCCGCGTGCCGGACAGCAGCCCACCCGCTACGGGTGGCTCGGCGCCAAGGTCCGCTCCACCGAAACTCCCACGGGTCTCACCCTCATGGGAGCCCGCCTCTACAACTCCGCCACCGGTCGATTCCTGTCCGTCGACCCCGTCCCCGGCGGCAGCGCCAACGCATACGACTACTGCGCCGCCGATCCCGTCAACTGCTACGACATCAATGGGCAATGGCCGCATTGGCGCCGCTACTGGCATCGTGCACGCTACCGAGCCGTCCACTACATGAGGCACCATCGCGTTTTCCACCTCTATCATGTGGCTGCGTCTCGCACATTTCACAATCACTACGTCAGACAGTGCGCGTGGTGGGGCGGAGCCGGAGCTGGGCCGGTCATCACGTACGGTTTCTGGGGTGGGCCGATCGACTGGGGCATGGCCGGGCTCGCCGGCGGCTTCGGCTGTGTAGGCGGAATGGGCAGTTACCGATGGGGCTGAAAAAGATGACACAAATGCGCTCGTCTGATCGTAAACCCGACCGTGTCGGGTCCATCATCGCTGCCATCGCCAGCGTGAGCAGTATCTACCTGGCGCACCTCGTGATGCCAAAATTGTCACTCGGAATCCTGATCATCCCTGGAATTATCGTCGGGGCGGCTATCGCGATCGCGATACGCAGACCGCGGAGAACGAGATAGCGGAATGACCGAGGAAGACCTTAGCCTCGCGCACACCCAGTCCTGGCGATGCAACCACTTCGGATGATGGGGATATTCGTCCACTTCTGGCAGTTGCTAATCATCGGGGTGAAGCTGCTGGATCACCCCGGCCAGATATTCGCTGACGCCGTGTTCCGGCTGTCCGTCTTCTCTCTCTTCACCGTAACCTTGCTCTGGAGGGTCGGGAAGGCAGTCAAATTACGGATATTCAAGCGGAGCAACAGTAAGTCCTAGTCTCGATCTTTCGTGACGGTCCGTCGGATTCTCCGGCGGGCCGTTTCGGCTTTGGACAGAGGTTCACCTCCGCGGCTGGCCGGTGCCTCGTTCGACCCGGGCCGCGCTATGTCCACCTCGTCGATCTGCCCATGGCTAGAAGGACCCGCATCCGTAAGGGCGATCATGTCCCCATGTGCATGTGCCGTCCTGAGTCGAGACACTCCGAGCAGGGAGGACCTGGGCCATGAGGGTACCGGTCGGCACCTGGAGGAATTCCAGCACGATGCGGTCGAGTTGGCGCAGGCCGCCGGTCAGACCATCGGGTCGATGGTCAAGGAGTTGAGGGCCAAACCCAGGGAAAGGGTGGGTGCTCGCTCGAATTCCAGACACTCAGCCCGGAAGCTCTGCTTGGGTAGGCTTGCGCAAGACCAGGTCATGGAGCAAATGTGACTGAAACGATTTTCCCTCGGCCTTGAGAACCCTGACGGTTCGAGCAGGTACAGAAACGCTACCCTCCGCACGGTCGGCAGGGTTCAGATCTTCCTTGTCGGCATATCTGCGATGTTCCGCACCGGCGACCTCGGCGATGCCAGTCCGCCAATTACGCGCATAATCACCTCTGCGCCGAGCCATCCGAATTTACCAGGAGCGAGGCAACCGCGGAGGGGTTAAATTTTCCTGATGTTCATTACGCGAAGCGGTGATAGTGTACATAAAGGACAGAATTCGCTGTCGTCGATTATGCGCTTCTCCCCCCTTCATGCTTCCATTACTCTGGCCTGCATCGGTTGAGGAATACTCCCGGTCCGCGACGCCATCATTGACAAAAGGGGAACCAAAAGGCATGAAGAGACGTATATGGGGGACGGCGGCCGTGGTAGCGGCGGCCGTGACCGGCGTCGCCGTGTTTCAGGGAGTTCATGGAACCGACGGCGACCGGGACGGCAAAAGCGCCCCGCGAGTGACCGGACCGGTGCACACCGCAGTGCACACCACGGCGGTAACAGCGAAGGGCGACCGGGCCGAGGTGTCCCAGCACGACACCGATGCGTTCAGCCTGATCGGTCTGTCATGGACCAAGCCGTCGGTTCAGTTAGCGGGCACCGTACAGGTGCGGGCCCGCAACGCCCATACCGGCGCGTGGGGATCCTGGATCACCCTAGACACGGGCGGGCACGGCGCTCCGGCGGAGGAGAGCCGCCGGGGCGCGACCGAACCGGCATGGGTCGGTCCGTCGGACGGTGTGCAGGCCCGCGTGAACGGGCAGGGCTCACCGCTCCCGACCGGGATGCGGTTGGAGATGGTCGACCCGGGTGAGGGGCGGGCGGCAACGGACGCCGATCCCGTCGCCTACGCCACCGACGCGACCGACGAGCCGTCCGCAACACCCTCAGACGAGACGACCGAGCCGACGGACGCCGGCGCGAGCACGGGCACTTCGGCGGATGAGCCGACCCCGGCGACGAGCACGCCGTCCCCCAGCAACGAGCCGACCACAGGCACCGCTTCTCCGTCTCCGTCTCCGACGCCTAGCGACTCGCCCACCGCCACCCTGCCACCCGCCCCGGTGTCGAACGCGCCCGAGCCGACGATCGTCACCCGCGCCCAGTGGGGCGCCGACGAGTCCATGAACGACGAAGCGCCCGAATACGGCACCGAGATCAAGGCGGTCTTCGTCCACCACACTGTGGATGCCAACACTTACTCCTGCGCGGACTCCGCCGCGTTGGTCCGCGCCATCCGCACGTACCACATCAAGTCCAACGGCTGGAAGGACATCGCGTACAACTTCCTTGTCGACAAGTGCGGAACGGTCTTCGAGGGGCGCATGGGAGGTGTGGACCGGCCGGTGATCGGCGCCCACAACCCGGGCTTCAACACCAACACCGTCGGCATCGCGGTCCTGGGTGAGTACTCGTCCATCGACGCCTCCGCCGCCGCCAAAGCCTCCGTGGCACGCCTGGCCGCGTGGAAGCTCGGACAGTACGGCCATGACCCCGTCGGCAAGGTGGACCTGACGGCAGGCATGGACAACGGCAAGTTCAAGCTCGGGCAGACCGCCAGCTTCTACCGGATCTCCGGACACCGCGACGGCTATGCCACCGAGTGCCCCGGCAACAAGCTGTACGCCTCCCTGCCTGGCATCCGCACCCTCGCCGGCGGCCCTGTCACCGGACTCGCCCTCAAAGCCTTCGGCCAGGCGGTCGTCTCCGGCACCACCGCCTACACCAAGGGCCCGCTCACGGTGAACTGGGCCATCACTTCACCCGCTTCACTCGTCAAGCGCTACGAAGTGATCGTCGACGGTAAGGTCACGGCCACCCCTGGCCCCACCGCCACCTCCGCCTCGCTGACCTTGGCCGCGGGCACCCACACCGTCGCCGTACGAGCTGTACACATCTCAGGGCGCACGGCGGTGACTCCCAATGCCGCCGTCGTTGCCGACACCATCGCGCCGACCTTCACCACCAAGCCCTCGGTGAATCTGACCAGCGGAACTGTCAACACCACCGCTGTTCCCGTCGCCCTGGGCTGGAAGGCCACCGACGCCGCGGCCCTGAAGGAGGTACGCCTGACGAGCCCGTCGGCGCACACCTACGGCCCCACCACGTACACCGCCGCGCTGACCTCGAACTCCGGCACCGCTACCACCTGGTCGATGACGGCCCACGACCAGGCCGGCAACACCGCCACAGCGACCACCACGGCCACCCCGGTCATCCTCCAAGAGACCTCGGCGACCCGGACCGGTACCTGGACCACCAAGTCCTCCACCAGTTACCTGGGCGGCAAGTCCTACACCTCCAGCTCTAAGAACGCCTCGCTCAGCTGGAAGTTCACCGGCCGCTCGGCAGCCTGGGTGGTCTCGCGCGCCAGCACCTCCGGTCAGGCCTACATCTACGTCGACGGCACCAAGACGGCCACTGTCGACCTGAAGTCGAGCACCACCAAATACCGCGACGCGGCATGGACCAAGAACTGGTCCACCAGTGCCACCCACACCATCAGGATCGTCGTAGTCGGCACCACCGGACGCCCGGCCGTCACCACCGACGGACTCGTCTACATGAAATAGCCGCAGGTGCCCCGCTTTCCACCCCCGAAGCGAGATCGGCCCTGACGTCCGACAACCACGCAGAGGGAGAAGTCCGACCCAAGAACTGCTCGTTGGGCAGGTATGAGGAACTGGTCACGGCCGGGCGCGCAGCCGTTCGGAGACGCGACTGGTCTGTCTCAGCCATGTGGAGACGTCCTTGTCGATGGCGCTTCGCCCTGGGAGCGGCAGCGGACTGAACATGTCTGAGGGGCTGGCACAATGTGCCGGCCCCTCAGGTTTCAGTAGCGGGGACAGGATTTGAACCTGCGACCTCCCTGGTCCCTCGCCTTGGAACAGTCGTACGGGTTCCAGTAGCAGTAGTTGCGCTCGGCGGGCGTCACCGTGTAGCTGGCGCTGCTCGGGTCGAGCATCACCGGGTACGCGAGGGTCTGGCCGGCCGCCGGGGCGAGGGAGACCTCCACGTCCGATCCGGTGGCCTTCATCGTCACGGGCACCGTGGCGCCCTTGGCGTCGACGGCGACCGGCGCGCTGAGGAAAGTGACCAGGTCACTGTTCGCGTCGGAAATCATCAGCGTGTTGTCGGAGACAGCCGAAATCTCCTGACCCGCCTGCAGGGCGACTTTGTAGACGAAGGACTTCAGCGCGTTGGCGCTGCGCAGCAGGTGGAAGAGCTCGACCTGGCTGGCACTGCTACGGACGGCGATGGTGTCCGCGTCCTTCTGGGTGTTGGCGTAGATCACCAGGCCGGTCTCGCTCAGCTCGGCAGTCACCGAGGAGGCCACCGGGAGGTCGATCAGCGTCTGGGCGGCTCCGTCGGCGCTGTTGCCCCGTCAGGGTACCGACGGAGGACGACGGCAGCTCCGTCGTGGCCGTCTGGACCGCGGAGTCCTCGGTCTCCGTCTTCTCCGGGTCCTCCTGCTCGACGTAGCCGGCCGGACTGTCGCCCTCGTCCGCGATCTCCTCATCCGGTTCGTCGGTGGCCTCGAGCCCATCGGCGGGGTGCAGAAGGTCCGCGAAGTGGGTCTCGGCGATCTTATTGATGAACGGGACGGCCAGGGTTCCGGTGATGTTGCCGGTCCGGAAGGTGTACTCGGCCCAGTCCGACCAGGTATCGGCGGCACTCTTGACCCGTGCGGTCAGCGTGTGCGTGCCGCGCGTCGTGGGCGTCAGCGTGAGCGTCGTCTTGCCGGAGGCCAGGGTCGCCGTCTGCGTCGCACCCTCGTCGAGGCGGTACTCGGTGGAAGTCGCCTTACCCGCAGGGTCGGTGAGCATGAACGCGTTCCTGCGCTACCCGCGTCTCCGTGCCACAGGCCGTCCGTCGGATACGCCGTCGATGTGACCGTTGGCGCGGCCGGGACGGAGGTGTCCACGGTCAGGTTGCGCCAAGAGGTCCAGGTGCTGTTCCAGTCCGTGCCGTCGTAGACGTTGACCCGCCACTTGTAGGTACCAGTGGCCAGTGCGGGCGCCGTCCAGCTACCGGTGGCGCCAGAAGCGACGTAGGCCGAGGTGCCGGAGGCGACCTTGGTGGTGCCGGACGAGTTCCACACCTCGAAGCTGAGCCGCACAGTGTTGCCGTCTGCGTCTGCGTCTGCGTCTGCGTCCGTGGCCTTTGCCTGGAGCGTGGGTGTGGTGTCGGCGGTGAAGGCGTCCGTGGCTGGGCTCACCGCACTCGCGGCGCCCGGCTTGGTGTTGTACGTGACCGACAGGGCCGGCTCGGGTCGGGCCCTGGGAACCGTCGACGTAGTTGGCCGAGCGGAACCGACGCCAGCTCTTCGAGTCCTGCTCGTCGCCGGCCCGGATCTGCAGGCCGTTGTTGGACTCGCCGTCCGCCCAGTCCAGCCCGAATGACCGTGTCCCAGAGGCGACTTGGGCGAAGTCCTCGGCGCCTCCGTCGGACAGTTGCACGTCGGCAACCGCAGTCTTCGGCTCAAGCCTGCTGCCGGAGTCGACCAGGTCGGTGTTGATCCGGCGCCATTGGTCCGTTCTCCTTGACGCGGATCGTCCCCGAGGTGACGTCCGTGGTCATCGTCCCGTCCGGGTTCACCCACGTTCCCGGTTTGAGGACCGTCTCGTAGACGACGCGCAGCGTCGTCCGGGAGATCCCGGCTTCCTCCGCGGTCTGCCGCTCACTGGCGTGATGCAGCGGACCGCCCGCGATCTCGGCGAAGTTCAGGTGGGCCCGCAGCACCCGCAGCGCGGTCCGTCCCCGCTCCCCGCGCCAGGGCGTTGTCTCGATGCGGTCGCGTAGCGCGGCGAGAATTTCGTACGCGTCGTGTCGCGACTCCAATGCCCTGGTGGTGCTGACCGCTTCGGAGGCGCTGTCCCAGACCCGGCGGATCTAGTCCAGAACGCGCGACTGCCCGGAGCGCAAGGCGATGTGCCGGGCGTGCCGTCCGCCCTCGTGCTCGGGGTGCGGCAGCAGTTGGGTCAGATGGTCGCCGGTGCCTCCGGCGCGGGCTACGTGGCATGCGATGGCCGCGGTGATCCGGTGCCCGTGTTCGGCTGCGCCCTGGCGATCGGCGCGCAGGACAACGGCCGGCCGCTGGAGTCGAGCCTGGTGTAACTGCCGCTCGCGTAGAGGCCGGTGAGGTCGCCAAGCAGGATCAGATCGGCCGCAGCCGAGGACAGTCGGGAAAGGCCCAGGGGGCCGCGGAGGTGGGTGAACTGTCGTTGGGGGAGTGACTGGTGGGTGCTGTCTGACACGGTGGGGTCGTCTCGCAAAGACGTGGACGCCACCCAGGCCCGCTAAAACCACGGGTGATGTCCGAAGCGACCTCCATCAGCGCCGGCGAGGTCTTCAGGACGGCCATCCTGAAGACCCCGTATGCCTGGCCCCGAGGGGGAGGCAGGCGTCCCCATCGCAGCTCGACCGAGGTCGACACAGAGCACCGCCAGAGCCGTGCACTCGTGATCAACGCCGGTCAACTCGGGTGGCTCAAAGGTCAGTTACAGAGGGCGTTGCCTCTGACTGCCTCCGCTCGCCTCTGCAACCCGTCCTAGCAGGTCACAGCCGGTTCGGCCCCACGCAAGCGCAGGTCAGAAAGATGCGCTAGCTGTACCACTGGTTCCTGACGAAGGCGGTCATCCGCGGCATGGCGCTCGGCTCCCGTCGTTGGGTCGTGGCGACATCGTCGGGACCGGCTCCGGGGGCGAGCAAGAAGACTTCCGTGTCACAGAAGTCAGACCGGAAAGTGCCTGGTGAGGGGTGAGGGGTGAGGGGTGAGGGGTGAGGGGTGAGGGGTGAGGGGTGAGGGAGACGGATCTCGTCGTACGGCGGCGAACTGACCCGAAGCGCGGACCGGGAGTGATCCCGGCCCGCGCCTCGGGGGTTCGTCCTCGGTCGGTGGGGGTCAGCCGAGGAGCTTGGTCGCCAGCGTCGCGGCGTTGTACGAGCCCCATCCGCTGGTGAAGTCCCAGCCGGTGGCGGCGGAGTAGGCGCCGTTGCTGCCGCTGGTGATGTCGTGGAAGCCGGTGCCGTTCGCCGTGTAGAGGGCGGGGTTGGCGAAGCCGAGGTTGGCCTTGCCGGCCGCCGCGGCCTGCTGGTTGTACAGCGCGGCGAACGCCGCCCATTCGGGCGCGGCGGCGCTGGTGCCACCGACCGCGGTCCAGGAGCCCTGCGAGTAGACCGAGACGCCGGGGCTCGGGTTGGCGTGGGCCGAGACGTCCGGCACCTGACGGAAGCCGCCGCCGGCGGTCTTCTGCACCGCGGTCTGCCAGCTCGGGATCTTGAAGACGGAGGACTTTCCGCCGCCGCCTCCGGACCAGGCCACCTCCTTGCTCCAGACGTTGGACGAGGTGACGGTCAGCTTGGTGCCGCCGACGCCGGTGACGTACGGGTCGCTGGCCGGGTAGTCGACGGAGGTGCCGCCGTCGCCGGCGTCGTCGGAGCCGTCGTCACCGGAGGCCGCGTAGAAGCCGAGGCCCTGGGCGGCGCCCGCCTTGAAGACGGCGTCCACGGCGTTGATGTTGGAGGTGGTACGCGCGCTCTCCGCGGCGCCCCAGCTGATCGAGGTGGTCGGGATGCCGCTGTCGACGATGGCCTGGTAGGTGTCGACCTCGCCGGCGTCGGAGTTGGGGCCCTCGAAGACCGTGACGTTCGCCTTGGGCGCGATCGCGTGCAGGACCTCGATGTCCAGCTCGACCTCGACCTGGCCGTCGCCGAGCGCGCCCGAGCCGCCGTCCACCTTCTGCACCACCGGGGTGGGGGAGCCCAGGCTGTAGTTGGTGTCGTACTTGGTGATGTTGGACTGCTGGAAGCCGTCGAACTCGATCAGCGCGGTCTTCTGGCCGCTGCCGGTGTACGTGCCGGAGACGTTGTAGCCGCCCTTGAGCTGGGCCGGGGTGTAGCCGCCGCCCGGTCCGTTGTGGGGGGTCACGGTGGAGGTCGCCTGGTGGTGAAGCTGGACGCGGTTGTTGAGTCCGGCCACGTCGCTGACGAGGGAGGCGATGGCGGTCGGCAGGGTCGGCGCGGTGTCGTTGGCGTAGAACGAGCGCCCCGAGGAGGCGTCCTTCCAGGTCGACAGCTTGGTACCGAAGGCCTTCTCCAACTGGGCGGCGGTGCCGCTGGCGTCGACCAGCAGGTTTCCCGAGTGGACGGCGGTGACGGTGACCCCCTGCGAACGCAGGTACTCCTTCAGGTGCTTGACCTCGGCATCGGTCCGGCCGAAGCGCGCGGCGAACTGATGCTTCGTCAGGTAGTGGCCGTAGGTACTCGACCGCGGGTTGCTGACCTTCGCCACGAAGGTGTCGAGTGCCTTGGCGTCTCTGGGGGTCAGGCTGATCGCCACCGATATCCGCTTCCCCGCGGCGACGTTGCCGGTGCGGGTCGCGTTCTTGTTCAGGCCCTTCAGGACATCCCCCTTCACGGCCGTGATCGCGTGCGGCTGGGGAGTGCCGACGGCGTAGGCGGCGGGGACGGCGGCGGAGAGCAGGGCCGGCACGGCGACCAGGCCGACCAGTTTCAGACGTGACATCACAGAGGTTCTCCGGAGAGTGGGGGTGGTGTCCCGGAAGCGGAACGGCTTCAACCTAGGAACACCGGCCCCACCCGCATAAGCGGGGGAACCCTTGCTTCACGTGTTAACTACTGATGTCACGTCAACGGCGTGTGTCGAGCGCACGGGGAATCCGCATGCGGCCGACCTGACCAGTCATCACCGTCTGTCCCTGGGGCTTCACCTGGTCGTCCTCAGCGGAATCCACCGCCGCCCCCGACGCGATGACGGCGACCGCCATCGCGTGCGCGAGCGCGGTGCGCGAGCGGACCCCGAACTTGCGGTAGACCCGCGACAGGGCGCCTTCCACCGTCTTGACGCTGATGAACAGCTCCGTGGCGACTTCCCTGTTGGTGGCCCCGCCGCCGACCAGTCCGGCGATCCTGGCCTCCGTGGGGGTGAGTTCGGGGCCGCCCGCGCCCGCGCCCGCCTCACCTCTCCTGTCTCCGGCCTCCAGCCGCGACAGCTCGTCCCTGGCCCGCGCCGCGAGCGGAGCGGCGCCGATGAGCGTCGCGGTCTCCAGCGCCTCGCCGAGGACCGTTCGCGCCGCGTTCCTGCGGCGCGCGCGACGCTCGGCCGCACCGAGCGCGATCAGGGTGCGCACCAGCTCCACGGGCAACGGAAGCCGGCGCAGGCGGTCCACGGCGGCCCGCAGCCGTACCGCCCCCTCCTTCGCCCGGCCGAGCCCCGCCTCACGCAGTCCCTCCGCCCTTTCGAGAGCCGCCAGTACGCTCCCGGGCGTATCGCCGGACACGCGCGCGCGGGCCTCGCGGATCACGGCCCCGGCCGCGTCCGTCTCGCCCAGGACGACCAGGGCTTCGGCCAGGTCGCCGTACCAGTGCAGCAACGGCGGATCGGCGGCGGACATGGCCTCGCCGAGTTCCTTGACGCGTTGCAGCGCCTCGACCGCGGCGGCCGCACCCCGTGGGTCGCCGACGAGCAGCTCGGCCTGCCCGAGCACCGCCAGCGCGCGCAGCAGGAACAACCGGTCGCCGTCCGCCTCCGAGGCCCGTACCGCCTGTTCGGCGAGGTGCCGGGCCTCGTCGGCGGTGCCGCCCGCGGTGGCCGCGAGCGCCGCCGCGTACAGCGCCGGAGCCGCCTGTACGCCCGTCTCGGCCAGGGCGCGCGAGCAGCGGGCGGCGGTGCGCAGCGCCTCGCGGCAGTGGCCCGAGCGCACCTGGATACGGGTCAGTGCCACCAACGTCGCCATGACCTCCTCGACCCCGGCGAACTCGCCGATCTCCGCCAGGAGTCCGGCGACCTGAGTCCGGGCCTCGGTCACCCTGTCGGAGTCCAGGGCGAGGATCGCCCGCATCCGGATCAGGCCCCAGCTCTCCGGGCCCGCGTCGGCGCCGCCGACCAGGGCGAGCGCCTCCTCCAGCGCGGCGTCGGCGGCGACCGGTTCCCCGGCCAGGGACCGCACCCGGGCGAGGGTGGCGAGTGCCCCGATCCGGGTGTCCGTGTCTCCGGCCCGGGCCGCCTGCCGGGCAGCGCGCCGGGCGTACCGGGCCGCCTCCTCCAACTCCCCGCACAGCAAGCCGCGTAACGCCGCCCAGTGGTGCAGCCAGGCCTCCGCCCCGGGGTCGCCGACGGCGTCCCGCAGGCCCTCCTCGATCAGCTCGTGGGCGCCCTCCAGCGCCTGCCCGGCATTGCGCAGCAGGATCAGCCGGGCCCGCACCCGCTGCCGCGGCGAACCCGACGCGGCGAGGACGGTCTCGGCCACCTGCCCAGCCTCCTCCAGTTGTCCGGCGTCGCACGCGTACTCGGCCGCGGCCAGCAGTCGCTCGGCGCGGTCCACGGGGCGGTCGCCGGGAGTGCGCCGGGCGGCGAACTCGGCCAGTTCGAAGGCGGTGTCGGGTGCGCCGTCGCGGCGTGCGTACGCGGCCGCGGACATCAGGGTGCGGGCGGTGGTCTCGTCCTCGTGCGGGTGGGCGAGGGCGAGGTGGCGGGCCTGCTCCACGGGCTCGGTGACCGCACGGGCCAGCAGGGCGTGTGCCTGCCGGCGGCTGTGCTCCGGGGCATCGGCGTGGACGGCGGCCCGGAGCATCGGATGCCGGAAGCGTACGGTCCCGCCCACGTCGACCGTCGCCACGCCCATTCCATCGGCCTCCGCGAGGTCCGCGGCGGGGTCGTCGAGTCCGGCGGCGCGCAGCAGGGTGAGGCTGGGGTGGGCGGTGGCGCTCGCGACGAGGAGGGTGTGCCGTGCCGTCTCCGGCAGCGTGCGCACCCGGTCCAGCAGCAGGGCACGCAGCCTTCGGGGTACGGGCAGTGCCGGGCCGGAGCCCGCGGGCGCTCCGGCGCGCAGCACCTCCCGCCCCAACTCCATTGCGTACCAAGGGTTTCCGGCAGCGGTGTCCTGGATGGCCCGCAGCACCGCCGGTGGCAGACCGGCGCCGAGACCGGCGCGCACGAGCTGGGCCACCTCGCCGTCCGCCAGCGGGGGCACGGGAAGTCCGACCGTGCCGGGTGGGCAGCAGCGCAGCCGTTCGGGCTGCTCGCACTCGGCCACCCGCTCGGCGGCCACCATCCGTATGTCGAGACCCTCGACACGGCGTACCGCGAAGGCGAGCACCTCGGCGCTGGGCTCGTCGAGCCACTGGAGTCCGTCGACGACCAGCAGGACGGGGCCGGTGGCGGCCAGGGTGCGCAGCACTTCGAGGACGGCGACGCGCACCGCGAGACGGCTCCGGTCGTCGGCCGGTTCCTCCCCGCGCAGCAGGGCCGCCCGCAGTGCCGCTCGGGGCGCGGGCGCCAGGGTCTCCAGGCAGCTCTCGGGCACTCGCGCGAACAGGTCGATGAGGCCGACGAACGGGAGGCGGGCGTCCTCCTGCACGGGCGAGCAGTGCAGCACCGTGCCGGCCGGCCGGTCACGCGCGGCCAAGGACGTCACGAGGGCCGCCACGAGCAAGGACTTGCCGATCCCCGGGGGGCCGTGGAAGAGCACTCCGGGACGGGTCGTCAATTCGGCGCGGGCGGTGCCGAGCAGCTCGCGGCGCCCGGTCAAGGACCGTACTTCCATGGCAGTCGCCCGCCCTTTGCCCTGGGGGTGGCACCGGCGGTCTCCGAGCATGCCGCACCCGATGACGGGTTACGACCCGCGCCGGGGGCGGAGTCGTCGGCGCGGTCAGTGCGGCAGGTCCCGAGGCATCGCAGCATGTGCTCATGACAACCTTGGTGGATTCGGCTTGTCAATGACGTCCGTCACGCGGCCTGTTCGCCAGATCCCCGCAGGTGCCGTGCCCGTTGCCGCCGCCGCTCCCGCTGCCCGCGTGACGCTGGGGAAAATCCGTTTCGGGGGCTGCCGCGGTGCCTCTACTGTGGCGCGGTGACGACTGAGGTGATCGTTCTCAACGGTGGTTCCAGCTCGGGGAAGTCCGGGATCGTCCGGTGTCTGCAGGCGGTCCTGCCGGATCCGTGGCTGGCCCTCGGGACCGACACGCTGGTTGACGCGATGCCCGCGTCCATGCGGTCGTCGGATGCGGGCATCGAGTTCGCTCCGGACGGCGAGGTGATCGTCGGGCCGGAGTTCCGGACGCTGGAAGCGGCTTGGATCGAGGGGGTCGCCGCGATGGCCCGTGCGGGCGCGCGGGTCATCGTCGACGAGGTCTTCCTCGGCGGAGCGGACTCGCAGCAGCGGTGGCGGAAGGCCTTGGGCGGCCTGCGGGTGCTGTGGGTCGGCGTCCGGTGCGACGGTGCCGTCGCCGCGGGCCGTGAGGTCGCACGAGGCGATCGGGTCATCGGGATGGCCGCGTCCCAGGCGGAGGTGGTCCACCGGGGCATGGTCTACGACCTGGAGGTGGACACCACACGTGCCGAGTCGATGGAGTGCGCACGGGCCATCGCCGTACACGTCGGGTGACCGCCGGACCGGTGGTCTGCCGCCATGACCGCAGTGCTGAGACGACCGGACCGCTGTTGTCAGGGGCCGCCTCCCCGGCGGACACCCTTCTCGCTGCGGGGGAAGTTCCCGCGTTGCGACGCGGCGGGCAGCGGCCGGCGGTGCCCGCTCGGGCGCATCGAGGCCGCGCGCGAATCGCGTGACGACGGCGCGTGGCGAGTGCGGGGAGCGGCCCGTTGGTGAAACGGGACGGTTGCCGGCGGCCTCTGGGCAGGACCGGTCTGCTCGAACAGGCTCCGGTCGCGTTCCGACGCCTGTGTACGACGGAACGACGGAACGACGGAACGACGGTGACGGCAGCGCCGGAGGCGGCCGTCTGCCGCCGCGCACCTCACATACCGATGATCAGTCGGCTGGCCTGGTTCGGGACGGCCGCAGTGGGCTGCGGGGCGCCGCCCTCGGACTCCCACGCCGTCTCCGCGTCCCGCACCTGGATCGGCACGGAGACGCCGTGCCGTTCCCGGTCGGCGGTGATGAGCGAGCTCGCGGTCATTGGCCGGCCGCCGTACGCGGAAGCCGCAGCCATCAGACGTGCGGCTGCTTCCGGGCCGGTCTCGGGCGGGATCACCAGCAGGTCCCAGCGGCCGGTGCCGTAGGAGAGCAGAAGAAGCTTGTGCGGGTCGAGCTCCGGGGTGAACCAGCCGACCTTCACGACATGGCCGCTGACGGGCACCTTGTGCGGGATGACCGGCCAGTGCTCGGGGTTGACGGCGACATGGATGATGCGGCCCCACAGGGGGTCCAACACGTCGGTCAGCGCGGGCAGTTCGGACAGCAGATCGCGGGAGCGCGGCCACCAGGCACCGTCCAGGAGTCCGCGGGAGGGTCCGTCGGCCTTCAGCGCGAGACGGGCGGGAGGAGCTGCCGGTACGAGAAGGGCGGGAGGCGCTGCGACGGCTGCGAGCCGGGGCAGGGTTGCTTCGAAGATGGCGGTCATGCTGAGGACCCGTCTCCGGGCCGCCTGGAGTCGCGGCCCGGGTCTCACTTTCGCCGGGAACGACCCGGCGTGGAAGCCGGTGTGCGAAATGCCCTCGGTAGGCCCACCGTACTCCTGCCCGTACGCATGCTGCGGCCGCCGTACGGGCAGGAGTACGGTGAGGACGGCGGGGGCACGTCGTGCGCCGGTGATCGCACCGGCCTCGTCCTCGTCGCAAGGCCCGCCGTCGAAGATCCGCAGCCCAAGACCCCGGCCGCAGTGTCGTCCCCGAGGTCAAGGACCGCCGATGTCTTTCCCGACTCTCCCTCCCCTGTCCGCCGCTGAGCCGGAAACCGCCCAACCGCTCCTGGAGTACGACGGGAGGGCACCCTTCCCGCGCGGTGGAACGACTCGTGAGCGCACCGGCAACGACCGGCTGTCCCTGACGATCACGGCGTTGATCGTCTTCCTGCCGTTCCTGGCACTCGGCCTGGCCGGCTGGCTGCTGTGGGGGCGCCTGATCCATCCTGCCGATGTCCTGCTCGCCGCGGTGCTGTACACCGTCACGGGCCTGGGCGTCACCGTCGGCTTCCACCGGGGCCTGACCCACGGCGGCTACCGGGCCGTACGGCCGCTGCGCATCGCGCTCGCGACGGCCGGGTCGATGAGCTTCCAGGGGGACGTGATCGGCTGGGTCGCGATCCACCGCCGCCACCACGCCTTCACCGACCGGCCGGGCGATCCGCACTCTCCGTACCGCTACGGCACGTCCGTGCGCGGCCAGTTGCGGGGCCTGGTGGACGCCCATGTCGGCTGGCTGTTCCGCAACGACCCCACGTCCGCGGCGCGTTACGCTCCCGACCTCGTCGCCGACCGCGATATCCGCGCCGTGTCCCGGGCCTTCCCGTCCCTGTGCGTGCTCACCCTCGCCCTCCCCTTCGCCGCCGGTCTGCTGATCGGCGGCACCTGGGCATCCGCTCTGACGGCGTTGCTGTGGGCGGGACTTGTCCGCGTCGCCCTGCTCCACCACGTCACCTGGAGCGTGAACTCCCTCTGTCATGTGATCGGCGAGCGTCCGTTCCGCACTCGGCTCCACGACCGCGCGACCAATTTGTGGCCTCTGGCCCTGCTCTCGTTCGGGGAGAGCTGGCACAACCTGCACCACGCCGACCCCACCAGCGCCCGGCACGGTGTCGACCGCGGCCAGATCGATCCCTCCGCCGCCGTCATCCGCCTCTTCGAACGCCTCGGTTGGGTCAGTGACGTGCGCTGGCCGACCCCGGACCGTATCGCCTCCCGCCGCGTGTGAACCCGATCGACCGTGCTTCCTCCACGCGTTCTCGTGACGATCGCCCCCGCCCCTGCTCTCCCCGTCCTCGTCCCCGTTCTCCGGAGGGGAGGGGGCTCGTTCCCGGTCCTGAGGCAGCCGTGTTGTGCGCACGCGGAGTCCGTCCGGACCGTCCGCGGAGTAGGCTCAGTGCTACCGAGGGTATTTCGCGCACCGGCTCCCATGTCCGTGTCGCTTTCGGCGATTTGATCACCTCGGGCCGGTTCCGGTCGGTCCGGAGCCGGGTTCGTGTCATGAATGCGACCGCTACCCCCACGCCGCTGCCCGAAAGCACGCCCTCCTCTGCGTCCTGTCAGAGGCCCTTAGCTTCCGCTGGTTCCTCGCCGAGCGCCGCGCTCGATCCGCCGTGGGACCGGACCACCCGCGACCTGGCGGACCACCCGTACCGGCCGGCTGTCCCGGGCGCGGTACCGGCGGGCGCGCGGATGCCGATGACTCCCGCCTCGGCCCTTTGGCTGATGGCCGCCGGGAGGGACTGCCTGCGCACCTCGCACGCGGACCGGCTGATGGTGGAGGCGGCGAGCCTGCGCACGGTCTCGGAGACCGACCGGGCCGTTCAGGCGGCCTGGGACTCCGAAGGGGACGATGCGCTCGGCGAGCCGGCGGCGCGTCCGCGGATCCCCGTCGTTTCCGCTCGGCCGACGGCGGGATAGCGGCCGAGCAGGCCCTGTGACCACCCCGGCCGCACCCGGACGGGCGCACCCGTGGATGAGGATCGGACGGGCGGGCACATCCACGGGGTGCGGGACGAGAGCCGCCGTGAGCGCCGTCGGAATCCCGCCGGACGGCGCCGGCGAACCGCTCCCTCCCGGCACCGCCGTCGCACCACGAACCGCAGGGCGGGAATCTCCCGTGCCCCCTGCTTCCCCGACCTCTCGGGTCCGGGGCCGCGATCGACGTAAGGAATGTGGAAATCATGGGTGTTCTGATCACGGTGCTGGCCGTGCTCGCCGTGGCCGGGCTCGTCCTGCTCGCCCTCAGCGTGCGCAACGTCCAGCAGTACGAGAAGGGTGTGGTGTTCCGCTTCGGGCGGCTGTTGCCGGACATCCGCGGGCCGGGCCTGCGGGTCATCCGGCCGATCGGGGACCGGATGCGGAAGGTGTCCGTACAGACCGAGGTCCTCGGTATCCCGCCGCAAGGGTCCATCACCGCCGACAACGTGACACTCACCGTCGACGCTGTCGTCTACTTCAAGGTCATCGACCCCGTCAAAGCCCTGGTGAACGTGCGCAACTACCCCGCCGCCGTCTCCCAGATCGCCCAGACATCGCTCCGCTCGGTCATCGGCAGGGCCGACCTGGACACACTGCTCTCCGACCGCGACCACATCAACGCTGAGCTCAAGAAGGTGATGGACGCCCCCACCGAGGAGCCCTGGGGGTTGCGCATCGAACGTGTGGAGATCAAGGACATCGCCCTTCCGGAGTCGATGATGCGCTCGATGTCCAAGCAGGCCGAGGCTGAGCGGGAACGCCGTGCCCGGGTCATCGCCGCCGACGGCGAGTTCGAGGCGTCCCAGCGGCTGACCGACGCCGCCGCGACCATGGCCGACACCCCCGGAGCCCTCCAACTGCGCCTGTTGCAGACCGTGGTGGACGTATCCGCCGAGAAGAACAGCACCCTCGTGATGCCGTTCCCCGTGGAGATGCTCCGCTTCTTCGAGCACCAGAGCAGGGAGACCGGCGGCGCGTCCGAAGGGCGGGTCACGCACCGGATCAGCCGGACGATCCGGCGCCCCGCGGCGCCCACGGGCGTCGTGATCCCCGAACCCGCCGTCCCTGCACCCGCCGTCCCTGCACCTGTCATCCCGGCGCCTGTCATCCCGGCACCGGCCGCCCCGGCACCCGCCCTCGCGCCCCCCTTCTCGCTGAGCGGAGAGCGGGTCGGCTCCGGCGGCAAGCGGATCGGCGGCCGTGCGGAGGTGGCCCGGGAGCGACGGGACGACTGGCCGACACGGAAGGACGCCGAGGAGTCACTGAACGGCTGACCGCTCCGCCGCCGGCTGCGCTGAACCGGCGGCCGGACTCGTCACTGACTCCAGGACCATTCGGCGACCTCGGGCAGGTCCTGACCGTGGGCGCGGATCCAGTCGTGATGGCGGTAGCGGACGTCGACCATCCGCTGCCGCAGCTCCGCCGCGCGGACCGCGAGGCCGGGCACCCGGTCGATGACGTCCATGACCAGCCGGTACCGGTCGAGGTCGTTGCGTACGACCATGTCGAACGATCGGGCGGCGCCAGGGGAGCCGGCGGGCGACGCGCAGCCACTTGATGTGTTGGTTCGCCATGGAGTCGACGATGTGGACGAAGGCCTCGTAGCAGGAGAACAGGCCATGCCGTCCGGTGAGGAGATAGCCCTCCAGCCAGCCCTGGCAGGTGTGTTCGGACAGGATCTCCATCACCCGGCCGCCGCGCTCCAGGTGCTCGTCCGTCGGCAGTACCTGGGCCTCCCACGCCTTGCCGCTCGCTTCGTAGACGGCCTGGAGGCGGTTGGAGGCCGTCTCGTCCGGGCCGACCAGCCGGAAGTCCCGCCGTTCGCCCGTGTCGGCCATCACCCGGGCCAGCAGGTCGCCGAGGACACGGGTCGGCTCATGCGCCGTCGCGCCGGGCTTGTCGACCGGGACGGCGAACCGTTCCAGGGGCGGCAGGGGCAGGTCGTGCAGCAGCAGACCGCCGTTGGTGTGCGGGTTGGCACCCAGGCGGTGTAAGCCGTCGGGGACACAGGCCAGAACCTGTGCCCGGGGGCGTCCGTGCTCGTCGAAGAGCTCCTCCGGCCGGTAGGAGCGCAGCCATTGGTCCAACTGCCGCAGATGGACCGGGTTTTCGCGTACGGCCGACAGCGGGACCTGGTGCGCCCGCCAGGTGCCCTCCACCGGGAGGCCGTCGACCTCGGCCGGTCCGGTCCAGCCCTTGGGGGTGCGCAGCACGATCACCGGCCACCGCGGGCGTTCGGTGACGGCGGAACCGGCGCCTTCGGCGCGGGCGGCGTGCTGGAAGGCGGCGATGCGGTCCAGGGCCTCGTCCATGGCGCGGGCCATCGCCTGGTGGACGGCGAGCGCAGCGAGATGGGGGTCCCCCGGCCGGAGGCTGGGGGGAGGGTCGTCCCCGGTGACGTGGAGTGGCTCGTGGCCGTATCCCCTGAGCAGGGAGTCGAGTTCGGGCTCCGGTGTCCGGGCCAGGACCGCCGGGTTGGCGATCTTGTAGCCGTTGAGGTGCAGGATCGGCAGGACGGCACCGTCCCGTACCGGGTCGAGGAACTTGTTCGAGTGCCAGGAGGCGGCCAGCGGGCCCGTCTCGGCCTCGGCGTCGCCGATCACGCAGGCCGCCAGGAGCCCCGGGTTGTCGAACGCGGCCCCGTAGGCGTGCGAGAGGGAGTAGTTCCTCCTCGTCGAGGCGTTCGGGGTCGTCGGGGGTGTGGAGCGTGTCGGGCGAGGTTCCGGGAGGGGGCCGAGTGGTATGACGAACCCTTCGTGGAGACGGGTGCTCAGGAGCTTCGGGAACTGAGGCCGGGGAGGTACTCGGATTCGTCGATGAAGGCGCGGGCGACATCCGAGAGGCGGCGGTTGTGGGAGCGGGCGTAGGCCCTCAGGGTGGTGAAGGCCCGTTCCATGTCCGTGTGGCGGCGTTCGGCGAGCTTTCCCTTGGCCTGTTCGATCAGGACGCGGCTGCTGAGGGCTGACTGCAACTGCTCGTTGAGGAGCGTGTTGCGCTCGGTGGTGCGTTGTTGCAGCAGGCTGATGGTGGCGACGTCGGCGAGGGCCTGGGCGAAGGGTGCGGAGGCGGGGTTGATGGGCGCGGGGGTGGTGTGGAAGAGGTTGAGGGCGCCGACGACCTCGTTACGCAGGCGCATGGGCAGCGCCTGGACGGCGGTGAAGCCGCTGCGCCGCGCCTGAGCGCTGAACAGGGGCCAGCGGGCGGTCTCGTCGCGCAGGTCGTGAACGGAGACGGCGGCTCCGGTGTGGAAGCAGTCCAGGCAGGGGCCTTCGTGGTTCTGGAGCTGGAAGAGTTCCAGGAGGCGCACCCGTTCGTCGGAGGCGGCCATGACGCGCAGTACGCCGTCATGGTCGGCGAGCAGGACGCCCGCCGCGCTCGCGTCGAGCAGGTCGACGCAGCGGTCGGTGAGCAGGCGCAGGAAGTCCATCAGGTCGAAGTCGGCGACGAGACTGTCGGCGAGCTCGACGAACGTCCGGGCCATCAACTGTTCCTTCATCGTGCCCGCCTCTGTGTATGGGGCTTGAGCATCAGGACTCCTCGTCGGGGGGCCGTGTCTCCGGTGGTCGGATGTCGGACGGAGCCGTGTCCGGGGGGAGGCGGAGCCGGTGGGCGACGACGTCGGCGGCGACCACCGAGATCCGTGTCCCCCGGGCGTACGCGTGGGCGCGCAACCGGATGAAGGCTTCCTCGAAGCCGACGTCGAGCTGGACCATGAGGATGCCGGTGGCCTGGTCGATCTCGGCGCGGTATCCGCCCAGGTCGTCGAAGGGGGAGGCGTCCGGCCGGTCGGTGCCGGCCGCGTGGGTGTCGAACGGGACACCCGTCTCACTGATCCGGGCATCGAGCAGAATCGACGTGGCAGCGTCGGCGAAGGCCATCGCGTCGGCCACCTCCTCCGCGTCCAGCTCGACCGAACTGCTGGAGTACAGGTCGAGGACGCCGGGGCTGACGGCCCCGATCCGCAGGGGGAAGGCGAAGACCGCTCTGGCACCGGCTTCCAGGGCCGCGTCGGCGAACACCGTCCAGTGGCGCTGGAGTTCACCGGCCAACAGGTCGGGGCAGAGGACCGTCGAGCCGAGGGCGTAGGCGTCCACGCACGGTCCCTCGCCCAGGGTGAGCTGGAGTTCTTCCAGATGCTGACTGACGGAGTCGGTGCTGCACAGCGGATGACTCGCCCGGTCGCGGGACATCGCGGACATCCCGGCCCCGCCGACCGGCAGTGCCGCCACTGCCGCCGTGCACACGTCGAGGACGCCGACCCGGGCGCCGCGCAGGGCCGCCTGCTCGGCCACCAGAGCCTGGATCCGCGCCGACCGGCTGCCGGGGATCACGGCGACCACCGGGTCGAGGAGCGGTGATCAAGTCCCTTCGGAATCAACGACGTTCGCACCCCCGAGGGGAGGACCGGTGTCAGGAGCAAGGCGTCGCGCGGACGAACCAGGATGCCGACGAAGGTGTGGATCAAGGCGCAGACGTCGACATCGACATGGATGGTCCGGCGGCCGCCGTGCGGGCACCGCTCCGCCGGCGTGGGTGTCAAGGGCGTGGGTGTCAAAGGCGCGGGTTTCAGGCCGATCTCGCCGGTCGGGGTGACCAGCGCCCGGTTGTCCGTGTCGTGCCGGCAGACGTTCAGGATCGGTGGGATACCCATGGGCGGGGTGCCTCGGTTCACGGGACCGCACCGGGTACGCGGTACGGTCGTACGGTCGTGCAGGCAGGTGAATGACCGATCCAGCAGCCGTCGTTCCGGAGCGTAGGACCCAGCCGGTTACCTCGGGGATGCGCGGGGCGGGCGGACGGGTGATCCGCTCTCCGCAGGCATGCGGGCCAAGCAGTGGTGGCCCGCCGGGGTCTGGGACGTCCGTACGCAGCATAGTCCCGAGGCCCCTCTCTTGGTTGATCGGCCTTGCGCCGTGCTGTCGTTCGCCGCCCGACCGCCTCCCTTGTCAACGCGGTCCCGGCAAGCGGGAGTTCCGCGAGCCGGGGAGGGGCCGCCGGGGCGGACATCCGCTTCCGACCGCTTCCGACCGCTTCCGTCGGACGCCGCGGACACGGTGCGCTATCCGCAGCCTCTTGGAAGGGCTACGCTGTGTGAACAGGCCCTGGTCCCCGGCAGTGATGGTTTGTCCCGCTCCGGAGAGGCCCGCCGTGTTCGTTCTGCTTCTCGTGCCGATCGTCGTCCTGATCGGCCTCGGCTTTCTCAATCCCCTCTGGTGGGTGGCCGCGGCCGCGTTGTTCTTCGGCGCCACCCGCTACGGCCGTGATCGCGGGGGAGGCTGGATCCGCGGCGACGGTTCCGACCGCAAGGGCTACCGGGACTACCAGGAGCGCCGGGACCGGCAGGACCGCTGGGACCGCCGCTACAGCCGACAGAACCGGGCGCGCTGGAGGCGCGAGGACCGTCGGGACCACGAACGCCGCGGGTGACCGGCAGACCGCCCCGTCGTACAGCCGGCGTCCCGTGTCCGGGGCGCGCCACTCGCGGATCTCGGCTGCCCGGATCACGGCGCTTCTCCCGCACCGACGCCCAACAGGGCATCGTCCAGCGGGACATGGGCCGCCGAGACCAGCAGCCGCCGAGCCTGACGCGCGCCTCCGGTCCGTGGCGTGCAGGCTCACCCTGCGCCCAGGCCCTCGATGGACGATCGGAGCAGAACGGCGGCACGGTCCTGCCCGTTGTGGTGCAGGCCGTCCGCAACCCGGCCGGCGGTGTCCCTCAGCCGTTCGGCGCAAGCGCGTTCCATGGTGGGCAGTTGGCGGCCAAGGGCCTCCACGTGCGGCAGCAGGACGGGCCACCACCACGCCTGCGACCGGTCGGACGTGGCTGACACCGCCTGGCGGTGCAGCAGTTCGACCGCCGCCGCCCGGAACACCGCTGCCTGGGTGGGCTCGGTGGCCAGGGCGTCGCGCTGCGTCTGCGCCACCGCGGGATCGAGGGCGAGGTAGCGGTCCTGCTTGTCGATGGCCCGGTCGGGGCCGAAGGTGTGCAGCAGGCCCAGGCTTCGGAGCGTCCGGACGGTCTCATAGAGCTTGCCGTCGGTGAACGCGGGCGCCAGATCGCTGTCGGGACGGTCCCCGGAGAGGCCGGGGATCAGGCGGTCCAGCTCCTCGGGAACGAGCAGTTCACTCGGGAAGGAGGCGGCGGCGAACCAGCCGAGCAGCCGCAGGATCGGGCGGGCTTCGGGTATCCCGCGTCGGGCCGCCAGGTCGAGGGCCAGTTCGCACACGGTTGCGAGCGTCTCAAGCTGTGGTGTGCCGGGGCCTGGCACCCCACGTCGTGCGGCATCGCTGTCCAGCAGGGCCTCGTAGTCGCGGTACGTGTCGGCGTTCACCACCGCCTTCGGCGCCGAGCCGGTGTGAAGGTGGTTTCCGGCGATGCGCAGGGTGAGGGGATGGCCACCGAGTCGGTCGGCCAGGTGGTCGGCCTCCTTCGAGGCCCCGGCGGTTGCCCCACCGTGGCGTCGTAGCTGCTCGCCTGCGAGTGGGGCGGGCAGCGGGCCGACCGGGGTCACGGTGATCCACGGGGGCCATGCCTCGCGGTCGCCGAGGCGCGACGTCACGATGATCCGACCGAAACCGTCCCGGAATTCCTGGCGGAGATGTCGACGGAGCAGGCCGGCGGGCGACCAGGCCCGCGCGACCATCCGCGGGTCGTCCAGCCCGTCCACCAGCAGCACCCAGCTCTTCGGGCTCCCCACCAGGGCACTCAGCGCCCGGTCTTCCGGGGTGTTTCGCCCGTACGGCCGGTCGCCCCCGTCTTTCGCGGCCCCCCGTGCCGTGAGGCGGCGGGTCAGGTCGGTGAGGCCTGCCGCGAGTGACGACTCGTCATGGGCGTCGACGAAGTGGACGTCCCGTCCCTCGCTCCAGTGGTAGGGGTCGAAGTAGCTGTGGGAGCCGGTGTTGGTCCGGTCCAGAGCGAGCAGGGTCTTGCCCGTGCCGGCCGGGCCCACGAGGACATGAACGGGGACGTTGATCCCGGTCCACCGCTGTCGCCACGGGCCCCTTCCCGTGCCGGGGTTCTTGACTTTCGCCCGCCCGCGGCTGCGCTGACCGTTTGCCTTCACGACGTGCGGGGGGACGGTCGGGTCGTACCTCGCCCGGGAGCCGAACTGTTTCGGATGCAGGTAGAACGGCGGTTCCCACCACTGCAGGCCCTCGGTCTTGGGCACTTCGGTTGATCCTTTCCGTCGGTCAGGGGCGTGCGCCGCTGAAGGAAGAGTTGCCGGGCACCCCGGCATGGGGAGGTCAGGGGACGACCGGCCGACAGGTCGGCGATGCGCGCAGGATCGGTGCCAGCAGCAGGAAGACGCTGACTGCGGCGGTGACGATCCAGACCGCGTAGCGGGCCATGGTGCCGATGCGGTGTCGGCTGATGGCTGAGGCGGCGCTGCCGGCTGCCGCCCCCAGGGCCAGCGCCGCGACCAGGCAGGCCGGGACCATCAGCGCGGGCTCAAGGCGGGCTGGGACAGGGGGTGCGGTCATCTCGCAGAGATCAGCGGCCCCGATGACAAGCATCAGCAGGGTCGTCAGACTTGCCGCCACGGCCGCCGTCCACGCCAGGGTGCCCAGGACGCGGCCGAGCAGGCGCCGACGCCGATCGGAGGTGTCGAGCCGGAGGGCGCTCGCCAGGGCCGCCGTCATCAGCAGGGCCGGCACGGTGAGCAGAATCGGAACGAGCAAGCCGGTGGGGTGCCGGGGCGCGTTGCTGTCCGACCAGTAGAAGAGGTCGAACGCCTCTGTGACGGCTGCTTCCAGAAGCAGCCAGGCCAGCCCGTGGGCGGCGGTCCGGGCCGCGCCGCGCGGCACCCTGAGCACCGGCCACAGGGCCGCCGTCCGGTCAGGGTGCCTGTGGGTGCTCTCAGGCGTACCCGGGAGCCTTCCGTCGAGCGGTATCACCGTGGTGTCCTTCCCGGTCCGTGTGCGTACGGCCACCGCGCCCGCTCGCGAGTGATCGTTCCAGGACACCGCTGTGGGCGCAGCAGCGAAATCCCGTGTCTCACCTGTGGTGACTCGCCCGCGCCCGCACCCGGTTCCGGGGTGCCCGCAGATGCCCGCCGTCGATCCCTTCCCGGAGCCGGAGCCGGAGCCGGAGCCGTTCCCGCGGCTGCGGCCCGGCGTGCACCGCGGGTCTGGTGCACGATCGGGTGACGTCCGACCTGATGGCCGGCTGCGCGACCCTCCCGGAGCCGGAGCCTGACGGGTCTTCAAAGGACAAGCTGTCAGAGTGACGTGCGAGAGACCGGATGTGTCTGGGAGGCGTCTGCTGTGAACATCCTGCGGTCCCTGCTCCGGCGCGATGCGGGTCTCACCGCGCTCCGCAGGTCTGTCAGAGCCGCGATCGTCGCTCCGGGGCTCTTCGCCGTCACGATGGCGATCACGGACAGCCCGGTCGTCCCGCTCTTCGCGGCGTTCGGATCGATCGCGATGCTGCTGTTCGTGGAGTTCGCGGGGCCCATGCGCGACCGGCTCATCGAACAGGCCGCACTCGTCGTGACGGGAGCGGTGCTGATCTCCCTCGGCACGCTGGTCTCCCGCGAGGTCTGGCTCTCCACCCTCGCCACGGCGGTCGTCAGCTTCCTCGTGCTGTTCTCCGGTGTGGTCAGCTCAGCCCTGGCGGGCGCCTCCACCTCCTTGCTCGTGAGTTTCGTCCTGGCCGCCACCCTTCCCGGGACGGCGCACGCGATCCCGGACCGGCTCGCGGGCTGGAGTCTGGCCGGCGTGGCCTCGCTCCTGGCCGTCCGGCTGCTGTGGCCCACTCCCGTGCGTGAGCCCCTGCGGAACGCCACCGCGAACGCGTGCCGAGCGCTCGCCGCACAGCTCAGGACCGAGGCGGACTGCGTACTGCGCGGCTTCGGAACGGCGGACCGGACGGCGCTCGGCACGATCGTGAGCGAGGCGCAGGACGCCGTGACGGCGCTGCGCGACGCGTTCTTCGCCACCCCCTACCGGCCGACGGGCCTCTCCACGTCCACACGCGTCCTGATCCGTCTCGTCGACGAGGTGCTGCTGCTGGCCACGATCCTGGACCGCGTGTCCGTGGGCGAGAAGGCGACACCCTCGGACGCGGTCGTCTGCGGAGTGAAGACGGCCGCCGCGGATCTGCTGCGAGCGAGCGTGGACGCGCTGTCCGCGGCGGACGACCCGGAGCCCGGACAGCTGACTCCGCTACAGGAACGCCTCGCCCTGACGCGGTCGGCGATGGAGAACACCGTCACGTCGTTCCGGCCGAGGACCCCCGACGGTCCGCAGCCCGGGCGGAGCGAGGCCGACACCCGGCCCGGGACGACCGCGACACGCTTCGTGAGCTCCCTGGAACCGAGCTTCCGCGCTCAGGAGATGAGCTTCGCCGTGTCCGCCATCGCCAGGAACGTCGAGCTGATCCTCGCGGCGCGCCGGCGCACCCTGTGGCAGCGGCTCATCGGACAACGCCCCGAAGGCGCCGCCTCGACCCTGGCATCGGCCCAGGAACGCGCCGGAGCGCACACCGAACGGCACTCGGTTTGGCTGCGCAACAGTGTCCGAGGCGCCGTCGCCCTCGCTCTCGCCGTCCTGGTCGCGGAGTTGTCGGGCGTGCAGCACAGCTTCTGGGTCGTCTTCGGCACCCTGGCCGTCCTGCGCTCCAGCGCCGTGCTGACCGGGCAGAACTCTCTGCGCGCGATCGCCGGCACCGCTGTCGGCATCGTCATCGGCGGCGGACTGATCCACCTGATCGGATCGAACACCACGTTTCTCTGGATCCTGCTCCCCGTCGCGGTGCTGTTCACCGGCCTCGCCCCGGCGGCCATCTCCTTCGCGGCCGGCCAGGCCGGGTTCACGGTCTCGATCCTGATCCTGTTCAACCTCCTCGAACCCGTGGGCTGGACCGTGGGAATCCTGCGGATCGAGGACGTCGCGATCGGATGCGCCGTGAGCGTCGTCGTGGGAACGCTGTTCTGGCCCCGCGGTGCCGCACCCGTCCTCGGGCACGCTCTGGCGGAAGGCATCTCGGAGAGCACCCGGTATCTGCGCAGCGCGATCGGCTACGGCGTGACCCGCTGCGACAGCCTCGTACGGACCGCTCCGCTCCCGGACGAGGAGCGCTACCGTGCCGCGGCGGCGGCCCGGCGACTGGACGACGCCTTCCGGGGGTTCCTCGCGGAACGCGGCACCAAGCACCTTCCGCTGACCGACATCACCACGCTGGTGACCGCCGTCGCCGTACTCCGGCTCACCGCCGACGCCGTACTCGACCTGTGGGAGCGGGACCAGGGCCAGTCGGCCGCCGACCGTACCGCCGCGCGCTCGGAGATCGATCGTTCGGGGGACGCGCTGGTCTCCTGGTACGAGGCGACGGCCCAGGCCATGACCGGGTTCGGCGACGTACCCGAGACGCAGCCGAAGGACATCGGGGCCGACGAACGGCTGATCCACGCGGTCGAGCGGGACCTCGTCGACGACAGGAGCGAGCAGTCCCCGGCCGCCATCCGGATCGTGTGGACGGCCGACCACCTGGAGGCCGCCCGGCGGCTGCAGCGGGCTGTACGGAAGCCGGCGCGTGCCGTGGCCGAGCGGCAGCGCGAGCACAACGCCCGCCTGGGCCTTTTCCGGCCCTCCGGACATCCCTTGTGAATCATGAGCTGAACGGGTTTCACCGGGCGGGCTGAACCAGTTTCACCGGACGCGGTGAGCCGGTCGCGGCCGAGCGGACACGTCCCGTCCCGGAGCGGACTCCTCGGCCGGGAATCGAGGCCGGTTGTCCCGCCGGCACGAAGCTCCAGCCGGTACCCGCCGTACCGGTGGACCAGCCGCTCCCGCCGCGGCCCGAGCGGCGCACGCGGCCGGGCGAGGTGGTGGTGCAGCGACGTGTTGGCCGTCCGGGGAGGAGTTCGCCCCCACCGCACATCGATCAACCGACCTGCCGAACCGGATCGGTTCATGGGCTGCTGCGGTCGGGACTGCCACGGACGTCACCGTCACCGTCACCGTCGACGCACGTTCGTGACGGCGGTGCGCCGCAGGCACCGACGGCGGTGCGCCCCGGGCACCGACGGCCGTGCGCCGCCGGTACCGATGGCCGCCCGCCGCCGAACCGGCGGTTGTGGCATATGCCGATTCCCGCTGCGAGGTATCAAGCACGCCAAGGTCCGCCCCGCGGCGGCTTCAGCGTCTAGGGTGCGCAGTGCGAACCGACTCGTAATCGATTACGCGAGGGATCCGTAGCGGGCTCCCGCGCGGGTCGAGGGGCGCCCTGCGCGCCGGAGTCGGGCCGTGTCCACGCTCGTGCAACCTCCGCTGAACCACCAGCGGGCCGACTTCGGCGTCCGACGTGCGCGGGCGCGCTATCCGAATGGAGCAGGATCCGTGACGACGCCGCCAGGAGGCGAACAGCGCCGGAGCCACCCCCCGCAGCCCGCGGGACAGGACCCCCGCCTCCGTGCCGCACCGGGCCGCCCCGCGCAGCCGTCCGCGCTCGTCCGGCCCTACGCGATGACCGGTGGCCGTACCCGTCCGAGCCATCACCTCGCGATAGAGGCGTTGGTCAGCACCACGACCCCCTTGTCGCAGCCGGTCGCGCAGTCTCCCGAGGTGTACCGGATCCGGCTCCTGTGTCAGGAGGTCAAGTCCGTCGCGGAGATCTCCGCGCACCTCGCCCTGCCTCTCGGAGTCACCAGAATCCTCGTCGCGGACCTCGCCGAAGCCGGGCTTGTCGCCATACAGCAGCCCGGCGGGGACGACGCGCACGGGGGACGGCCCCATGTGACCCTGCTCGAAAGGGTGCTCAGCGGGCTTCGAGGACTTTAGGGCGCGTATCGCGGCGCCATGTGTTCGTCCCGAAGAGTCGGGGTGGGACGGCATGGCCGGCGGGCGCGTCGGGATATTCGTCAAGTGCCCATGTTTTGGTGCGGTATTGCCTGGTCGATCGCCGGATGGGACGTTCGCCGGGAGACCTCCTGTGTTCAACCCGTGCCAGATTGACGGAAGTTGTGAAGGGCGACAAGAATGTGCCTCGCTTCGCTGTGTCTGAAGAGAGCGAAGTGACGCGAGTGAATTGGGCGGCCACGTCTTCGTCGCCCATGACTTCATGGCGCCCGTCCGTGTCGGCCGCTCGCACTCTGCCACCTCCCACACCCTGACCTTCACAGAGGCTCACCTTGTCGCGTTCGCATCAAGCAAGAATTCTCGCCACCCTCGCGGCAACGGCCGTCGCCGGTGCCGTCGTCCCGCTCCTCGTGGCCGGAACCGCAAGCGCCACGACCTCGGGCGACTGCCAGTCCGCGACGGTTCAGTACCGCATCGTCGACGCCGACGGAAAGCCCGTGGGCGCCGACTGGTCCTCCCAGGGCGGGTTCCACCAGTGGGACGCCGTTCCCGGAACCGTCGAGGTCCGCCTGGCCCCCGACCAGAGTGTCGGTGACGGCTGCAAGTACCCCGTCTCCCTCGCCGAGTACACCACCGAGGGCCCGAACTGGTTCACCTCCGGTCACCAGGATCTGGTCGACAAGGCCACGGTCTACCTCACCGCGGCGGACGTCGCGGACTCGGCCGACGCGAAGCGGACCTGGCAGAAGCTGGAGGTGCGGACGCCCGACTGCTACGGCCAGATCGACCTGTACGGCGACGACGTCACGTACGACGGAAAGACCGGGGACGGCCACGGACCCGCTCCCTACGAACCCGACAACATCGCCACCCCCTTCCACCTGATAGCCGCGTGGAACGGTGGCGAGAAGCCGTGCGCCCCGGGATCACCGACACCGACCCCGTCGCAGTCCACCCCGTCCACGCCCGCGACCCCCGCGACCCCCGAGGCCAGCCGGCCGCCCGCCGGCGAGACGACCCCGGCGGCCACGCCCAAGCCGTCCAGTACACCGACCACTACGCCTGATGTGCCCCCGTTGACGTCGACGCCGCCCGCCACCCCGAAGCCGTCGCCCAGCGACAGCTCGCCCCCGCTGGCGGAGACCGGTGCGAACGGCTCGCTCGGCCCGATCGCCGGCGGTGCGGCCCTGGTGATCGTCGCCGGAGCCGGTGCCGTGTTCATGTCCCGCCGAATGCGTCGCTCCTGACGCGGTACCGGGGACAACTCCTGTGTCCTAGCACGCCCTTGAGGCTCCGCCCGTAGGCCATCGACGCCATCGGCGTCGGCCCGCGGGCGGGGCCGCCCGGCAGCGGTCCGGTCGAGCGGCCCGCCGGACATCGTGCACACGGTGTCCGGCGGGTCTCGTCCGAGGCCCGAAGGGTCAGTCCAGGATCTCGACGTACCCGTCCGTTCCGTGCACGCGGATCCGCTGCCCGTCCCGGATCAGCCGGGTGGCCCGCTCCACGCCCACGACGGCCGGCAGGCCGTACTCCCGGGCGATCACCGCGCCGTGGGTCATCAGGCCGCCCACCTCCGTCACCAGGCCGGCGACGGCGACGAACAGCGGCGACCAACTGGGGTCCGTGAAGGGCGTGACCAGGATGTCGCCGGCTTCGAGATCGGCGTCCGCCATGTCGAGGATGACGCGGGCCCTTCCCTCGACGGTCCCGGCGGAGACCGGCAGGCCGGTGAGAGCACCCATCGGCACGTCGTCGCGCCGGTACGCCCCGTCGACGGCCTCACCGTCCGAGGTGAGCACCCTGGGCGGTGTGAGCGCGTGGTACGACCGGAACGCGTCCTTGCGCTGCTGGATGAGCCGGTCGTCCACCTGGTTCGAGCGCACGACGTCGTGGAACTCCTGGAACGTGAGGTAGAAGACGTCCTCCCGCTCGGTGAGCACGTTGGCCCGCACGAGACGCCCGGCTTCCTCCAGAAGGGCCCGCTTGTAGACGAAGTAGCGGCTGACGATGCCGTACTTGGGGTACTCCCGGTACCCGATGAAGGTTCGCACCCGGTCGATCATCCGCTTGGCCTCGTCGGCCTTCTCGTCCCCGTCGGGCAGGGCCCGCAGGCGCGCCAGCACCTCCTGTTCCTTCTCCAGGGCCTTCCGACGCCCCTGCTCGAAGCGCCGCTGCGCCGCGCCCGGCCCGAAGTTCCTGACGTTGTCGAGGATCACGGGCACGATCGTGGCGGGGTGCTCGCGCCAGCGCGGCCTCGTGATGTCGATCTCGCCGACGCAGCGCATGCCGTACCGGTCGAGGTAGGCCTCGACGGCGTCGCGCGCTTCCACCCCGCCCGCGAGCTTCGCCAACTCGTCCAGGAAGCCGTCGTCCTCGACGCCCTCCAGGAACGCCACCACCTCCGGCCGCGGGCGGACGACGTCCGCGACATCGAGCAGCGCCAGCCCCATCTCCGACGTGATGTTGCCGGGGGCGGACAGCGTCAGCGTGTCAGCCGCGTTCTTCTCGCCCAGCCACTCCCGCAACTTGTCGTTGAGCCACCACGTGGCCTCCATCCCCGCCATGATCGCCTGGATGTTCAGCGGGTCGCCGAGGACCCGCTTGTGCTCCTCGAAGGCCTCCAGGAGGAAGTCGAACAGTGCCGGTCCGGTCTTCGTCCGGATGTCGTGCTCCAGAGCGGCGACGGAACTCCGGCTGCGCTCGACCAACTCGGTGACGACGGCCGGATCGGTCTCGACCGGGGCGGGCGCACCACCTGCCGCCGGGCCGCCGGGACCCGTGTCCGGGAGCGACGGAACGAAGTCGCCGCGGCCGAGTACGGTCTCCAGCGCGTCCCTGACCAGCGGATCGCCCTTCCCCATGACGTCCAGGAGGGCGGCGCGGCTCGTGGGCGAGGCCAGGCGCCGGGTGACGTCGACGAACAGCCTCCCGCCCGCTTCGTGCATCGGCACCATGGCCGTCAGCTGCCACATGGAGAACCCCAGCGGCTTCATGGGGTCCGTCATCATCTGCTGGTGGCCTACGGAGACGTAGACGTGGTTCTCCTGGTCGCCGGCCTCGGGAACGGGGAACAGCGTGGTGATCGGCCGGCTCTGAACGATCTGGAAGTCGCCGTCGGCCAGGCACCATTCGATGTCCTGCGGGTGGCCGAAGTGCGCTTCGATCCGCCGCCCGAGCCCTACGAGCCGCACGGCCTCCGCATCCGTCAACGCCGGCTGCCGCTGTTCGCGCGCGCCGATCGCCACTTCCCGCGTACCGCCGTCCGGCAGGGCCCGAACGGCACGCTGTTTGGCGGCGATCACCTTGGTGACGACCTCGCCGTCGCGCACCGTGAAGACGTCCGGGTTCACCAGGCCGGAGACCAGGGCCTCACCGAGCCCGAAACCGGCGTCCACGGTGGCGACCTTCCGGTTGCCCGTGACGGGGTCGGCCGTGAACAGGATGCCGGCCGCCTGCGGGAAGACCATCCGCTGCACGACCACCGCCATGTGGACCGTACGGTGGTCGACACCGTTCCGCCGGCGGTAGGTCACGGCCCGCTCGGTGAACAGCGAGGCCCAGCACCGGCTGATGTGCCGGAGGATCGCCGCGGGCCCCACGACGTTCAGGTACGTGTCCTGCTGCCCGGCGAAGGAGGCTGTCGGCAGGTCCTCCGCCGTGGCGCTGGACCGGACGGCGTAGGCGGCTCGCTCTCCGAGCCCTTGCTCTCCGAGCCGGGCGAGCGCGCGGGTCATCTCCGTCGCGAGATCGGCCGGGACGGGGAGTTCCTCGATGGTCCGGCGGATCCGCGCGCTGAGCGTGCGGATCGCCTCCCGGTCGTCCGGGTCCAGACGCGAGAGCTGATCGAACTCGTCGTCGAGTGACGGCGCTTGCGCCATGACCCGCCGGAAGGCGTCCGTCGTCACGCAGAACCCGGCCGGCACGCTGATGCCGTCGATCCGCGACAGCCCGCCCAGGTGCGCGCCCTTGCCGCCGACGAGCGCGACCCGCGTCTCGTCGACCTCCTGAAGACCGAACACGTACCGCTCCGTCATCGCGCCACCTCCGAGGCAGTCGTGTCCCGTTGCACCGCACCGGCCGGTCGCATCACCGGCCTCCGCAGTCTGGCCGAACCCGTTGTCGGACACATCGACAACACACGCCCGTCCTGTTCCCGTTTCCGCAGGTTGTGGCCTCGGCCGATGATTTTGCGGCACCCTGGGGGCCTTGCCGCAAGCCCCCCGGTCCGCTATACGTTGAGAGAGGCAAGGAGAGGGCTCTCCTTGCCTTTGTCTTTTGGGGCCGAGGGCGAACCCCGCGCCCCGGTGCCGCTCGGGTGGGATCAAGTGAGCCCGGGCTGCGCGTCGGGTGCCGTCGACCAGCGTGCCGGGTGTCCGGGCGGCAGTTGGAGGTCTTCGCGTACGGCCGCGTAGTAGCCCTCGCGCCCCGCGCGCTGGCGTTCCAGGAGTGTCTGCCAGGCCTGTGGGTCGCGCGTGCCGACGCGCTGGAACCGTTCCATGTCCATCACCACCGTCACCCACACCCGGGCCCGGTCCACCACTTCGCGGCTGCCCAGCATGATGAGAGCCTCCCCGGCGGGATCGCGGTCGTCGGTGGCCCGGGCCAGCAGCGGTTCGGCCTCGGTCACGGTCAGCGGATGCGGGTGCGGGTCGTTGCCTATGTGGGCGGCGACGCGGTACGTGAGGGTGACCGACTTCTTCAGTGCCCGCGCGTACTCGGCGTACACGGCGAGGCGCCGTTCTTCCCAACGGGCCGCCCGCTCCCGCTTGAACCGCTCCCGGTCGCTGCGGGCGAGGGCCAGATACGAACCCAGGGCGCCGATCACGACGCCGAGGAGGGCGGGGAGTTGCTGGAGAAACGTGGCCATGATCGCACCGTACCGACCGCGGGGTGCGACGGCGTCGTTCGGTCATCGGTTCGGATCCGGCCGGTGATCCGTTACGCTGCGGGGCCGTTGATCGTAAAGGAAGACATGCTCAAGCGACTTGTGACGGCCGCGATGACGGCGGTGCTGATAGCCGGGCTCGGCGCGTGCGGCGGGGGTGACGTCCACGACGAGGGCAAGGGCCACTCCGTCGGTGGTGGCCAGGTCGGCGGGAGCGCTGCCGAGAAGTCCCGGCCGGGCGCGACCGCCACGGCGGGCGCGACCGTCTTCGGCCTCCGGGAGGAGGTCCGCCACCTCGCCGCCAGGACCGTCCGGGCCACGCGGCCGCACATGACCAAGAAGTGCACCACGACCACGCGGCGGGTCAAGCACACGTCACGGACCGGATCGGGCACCAAGCGGCGCACCCGCACCTGGTACTCCACCGAGCATTCCCAGGTATGCAGGAAGGTCCGCAGCGGTACCGAGACCTACCGTCGCGTCGTCCGGCCGGAACGCTGGTGCGTCAGCCTGGACGACCTCGACGGCGACGCGACACGCGACGACGTCTGGTTCCAGGTCAGCAGAACGACCTACGTCGCGGCCATCGGCACGGACAGGCACGCCCGCGTGGACTTCACCCCCAGGAGAAGGGGCTGCTGACCGGGAACACACCAGCCGTCTTCCGTCCGCCCCGCCACCGAGCCGTTCCGCCGACGGTCACCGATCGCCGGCGGTGTCGGTGACAGGGCCGGACGGATGGAACGGAAGTGATCCAGTGGCCGTCTTCGCGTAGACGGTCGCGCGCGGGCGGGTGACGAAGGCCGGTTCAGGTGGCGGTACTTGGACCGCTCCTCGGAGCCACGGGCGGGCCGGAACCAGCGGCGACCAAGGGCTGTCCCGCAATCCCCGGTGGATGAGCGCGCGGCGTCGGATGCGGTGCCCTCTGCCGGCGTGCCCCGCGCCCGGCGGCCGCATCGGGAGGGTTTCCGGCGTCGTGTGTCCGGAACCGTTCGCCTCGCGTACCGCCGAGTTTCACGTAAGCGATACAGGGCCCTTTCCTGACGTTTGGTGCGCTTGGAACACTCCCTTCGCGCACGTTCCGTCCATCCACGGCCACAGGGCCCGTCAGGACAAGAGGTCACCCGCCCATGTCTCAAGTGAATCGGCGCCGATTCTTCCAACTCGCCGGTGGTACAGCGGCGTTCACCGCGCTGTCCGGCAGCGTCCAGCGTGCCGCGGCGCTGCCCGCGCACCACCGCTCGGGCACGATCGAGGATGTCGAGCACATCGTCGTCCTGATGCAGGAGAACCGTTCGTTCGACCACTACTTCGGTTCGATGCGGGGCGTCCGGGGCTTCGGCGACCCGCGTCCGGCCACCACGACGGGCACCAAGCCGGTCTGGTACCAGTCGGACGGCACCAAGGACGTGCTCCCGTTCCACCCGGAGGCGGACGACCTCGGTCTCGCGTTCATCCAGGACCTCCCGCACGGCTGGAGCGACGGGCACACCGCGTTCGACAAGGGCAGGTACGACAAGTGGGTGCCCGCCAAGTCGGCGACGACGATGGCCTATCTGACGCGTGAGGACATCCCGTTCCACTACGCGCTGGCCGACTCGTTCACCATCTGCGACGCGTACCACTGCTCGTTCATCGGCTCCACGGACCCCAACCGCTACTACATGTGGACGGGTTACACGGGCAACGACGGCAAGGGCGGCGGCCCGGTTCTCGGCAACGACGAGGCGGGGTACGGCTGGACGACCTACCCGGAGCGGCTGGAGGCGGCCGGGATCTCCTGGAAGGTCTACCAGGACGTCGGCGACGGGCTCGACGCGAACGGCTCCTGGGGCTGGATCCCCGACGCCTACCGGGGCAACTACGGTGACAACTCGCTGCTCTACTTCAACCAGTACCGCAACGCCAAGCCCGGCGACCCGCTGTACGACAAGGCCCGTACCGGCACCGACGCCCGCAAGGGCGAGGGCTTCTTCGACCGGCTGCGGGCCGACGTGCAGGGCGGGACGCTGCCGCAGATCTCCTGGATCGCCGCTCCCGAGGCGTTCTCCGAGCACCCCAACTGGCCCGCCAACTACGGTGCCTGGTACATCTCCCAGGTGCTGGACGCGCTCACCTCCGACCCCGAGGTGTGGAGCAGGACGGCGCTGTTCATCACGTACGACGAGAACGACGGCTTCTTCGACCATCTGGTGCCGCCGTTCCCGCCGCAGTCCGCCGCACAGGGCAAGTCCACGGTCGACGTCGGCCCGGACCTCTACGCGGGGGACGCGAGTCACGCCGCCGGACCGTACGGACTGGGCCAGCGGGTGCCCATGCTCGTCGTCTCGCCCTGGAGCAAGGGCGGTTACGTCTGCTCCGAGACGCTCGACCACACCTCGATCATCCGGTTCATGGAAGCCCGGTTCGGGGTGCGGGAGCCCAACATCTCGCCCTGGCGGCGCGCCGTTTGCGGCGACCTCACCGCCGCCTTCGACTTCACCCGCAAGGACACCGGGCCCGTCGCGCTGCCCGACACGGACGGCTACCGGCCGCCGGACGGCAACCGTCACCCCGACTATGTTCCGACCCCGCCCGCCAACCCCGCCCTGCCCGCGCAGGAACGTGGCTCGCGCCCAGCCCGCCCGCTCAAGTACGCACCGCTCGTGGACGGTTCGGCGAACACCGCGGCCGGCACGTTCACGCTGACGTTCGGCTCCGGCGCCCAGGCCGGTGCCGCCTTCCTGGTCACCTCCGGCAACCGCACCGACGGCCCCTGGACGTACACCACCGAAGCGGGCAAGACCGTCTCGGACACCTGGAACTCGGCCTACTCCGGCGGCTCGTACGACCTCACGGTGCACGGCCCCAACGGCTTCCTGCGCACCTTCAAGGGGGCCGGCAGGACAGCGGGGACCGAGGTCACCGCCCGCCACACCGGCTGCGATCTGGAGCTCACCCTCGTCAACAAGGGTGCCGTCACCTCGACGCTCAAGCTCACGAACGGCTACGGCGGGCAGCCCCAGGTCCTCCGGGTCCGGGCGGGCGCGACCGTGAAGCACACGGTGGACCTGCGGGCGGGCAAGCGCTGGTACGACCTGACCGTCGTCTGCGACACGGAGGCGGGCTTCCTGCGGCGATTCGCCGGACATGTCGAGAATGGCCTGCCCGGCGTCAGTGACCCGGCTCTCGTCACCGCCTGATGGATACCCAACTGCCGGTTGATTTCAGGCCATGTCACGGTAGGGTGCCCCGGTGACCACGCATTCGAACACTCCTGCAGGTTGGTACCCGGACCCGAACGGGACGCCCCAGACCCAGCGTTACTGGGACGGCTCTCAGTGGACCGACCAGCAGGCTCCGGCCGCGCAGCAGATACCGCAGCAGGCCCAGGCGCCCCAGCAGGCGTTTCCTCAGCAGGCCGCGGCTCCCGACCCGCGCGTCCAGCGCCAGGTGCAGCAGCAGGCCGGGGTCGCCCCGAGCGGCGTCGGCGGCGGCACGGTCTTCACCGAGCCGGTCCTGGTGGTGAACCAGAAGGCCAAGCTGATCGAGCTGACCAACGAGTACAAGGTCATGGACCAGCAGGGCAACCTGATCGGCTCGGTCGTCGAGGTCGGGCAGGGCGTGTTCAGGAAGATCCTGCGACTCGTCTCCAGCCTCGACCAGTATCTGACGCACAAGCTGGAGATCCGTGACGCGCACGGTCAGCCGCAGTTGCTGCTCACGCGCCCCGCGAAGATCTTCAAGTCGCGGGTGGTCGTGACACGTCCGGACGGTTCGCCGGTCGGCGAGATCGTGCAGCAGAACATGATCGGCAAGATCAACTTCGCGATGAACGTCAACGGCCAGAAGGTCGGCGCGATCAAGGCGGAGAACTGGCGTGCCTGGAACTTCGCGATCGTCGACCAGTCGGAGAACGAGGTGGCCCGGATCACGAAGACCTGGGAAGGCCTCGCCAAGACGATGTTCACGACCGCGGACAACTACGTCCTGCAGATCCACTTCCAGCTCCCCGAGCCGCTGCTGAGCCTGGTGGTCGCGACGGCGCTGACCGTCGACACGGCGCTCAAGCAGGATTCCCGCGGCCTGGGCTGACCGGAGGCGCTTGCACGGAAGGGCGGTCGCGGATCTCTCCGCGACCGCCCTTCCCGCATGTTCCGGCCCGGCGTACGAGCCGGCTCCTCGCTCGTGCGTGACCCGGCTCTTCGCTCTCGCGCGAGCCGGCTCCTCGTTCTTGCGTGCGCCGGTACTTCCCCGGCCGCACGCGCGTCCGTGCCTACAGTGACGTCAAATGGCCCGAGTTGGGCTGCTGGGGCACCAACGAGGGTTCGTACGCCGCCGATCCCGCTTCGAGTGCCAGCACCGCGGCGACCGGGTGGTCGTCGTCGGCCAGGGCGTCCGCGAAGACGCCCGCCCGGCCGTCCAGCGAGGCGCCCAGCGAGCCGTCCGGCGATGCGTCCGCCGGGATCGCGGCCGGTTCGGGCGCCGAACGGGACAGGGTCACCACACCCCAGCCGGCGATCGAGGCTCCCGCGAACGCGAGCAGCAGGCCCGTCGCGCCGCCCTGCAGTCGTTCACCGAGCAGGGACAGGCCGATCACCGCCGCGGCGAGCGGGTTCGCGAGCGTCACGACGGCCAGCGGGGCGCCGAGTCCGCCCTGGTAGGCGATCTGAGACAGCAGCAGTCCGCCCGCCGCGAAGACCGCCACGAGCAGCGCCACCGCGACGACCTCGGCGCTCGGCAGGGAATCCGAACGGTCCGTCGCGGCCACCGTCACGGTCTGGGTGAGAGCCGACGCCACGCCCGAGGCGAACCCGGAGGCGGTCGCGTGCCGCAGACCGGGGCGGGCACCGCGGGCCAGCCCGCCGATGAGTACGGCGGTCGTTCCCGCGACGGCCAGCGCCTGCGGCAGGCTGAGCACGTCGTCGGGCTCGGGCCCGGACGCCGTGACGAGCAGGGCGGCGAGGCCGATCAGGGTGAGCGCGGTGCCGCGCCATTCGACCGGGCTGACCCGGCGACCGGCGACCCGGGCACCCAGGGGCACCGCCGCCACGAGGGTGAGCGCCCCGAGCGGCTGGACCAGCGTCAGGGTTCCGTACCTGAGGGCCGCGACATGCAGCAGCGCGGCCGAGGCGTTCAGCGTCACCGACCCCCACCAGGCGCCGCGGGCCAGCAGGCGCAGCGTGCCCGATCCGTCCGACCGGGCGGCGAGCCGCTCCTGGGCGACGGCCGCGGAGGCATAGGCGACGGCGGAGAAGAGGGACAGGACGACGGCGGCGAGTGTCGGATTCATCGCCCCGCTCCCACGAGTTCGGGCCGGTCCTGTACGGGTGTCACGGGGCGCTCGTTCCTCGGGTGCCGTTTCGAGGCCGTCACCGTGCGGTGCGGCGGGTGGACCACCGCGAGGGCGACGCAGAGCAGCGCGGTGGCGACGACCGCGTCGAGCCAGTAGTGGTTCGCCGTGCCGACGATCACCAGCAGGGTGAGCAGCGGGTGCAGCAGCCACAGCACGCGCAGGCGCGACCGGGTCGTCGCGATCAGGCCGATCGCGACCATCAGCGCCCAGCCGAAGTGCAGCGACGGCATCGCCGCGAACTGGTTCGCCAACGCGTCGGTCGCCGGGTGGGCCCCGTACACCGTGGGCCCGTACACCTGGCCGGTGTCGACGAGACCCGTCTCGGCGAGCATCCGCGGCGGTGCGAGCGGGAAGGTGAGGTGCCCGACCAGGGCGGCGGCGGTGACCAGGGCGAGGACCCGGCGCGCCCACACGTAGTGCGCCGGCCGCCGCAGATACAGCCAGACCAGGAAGGCGACGGTGGCCGGGAAGTGGACCGTCGCGTAGTAGGTGTTCGCGAGGTGCACGAGCGCGTCACTGTGCAGCAGCGTGGTCTGCACCGAGCCCTCGCCGGGCAGGTGCAGGGACCTTTCCCAGCCCCACACGCGGTGCGCGTTGGCGAAGGCCTCGTCGGTGTGGCCGGTGGCCAGCAGACGGCCGGCCTTGTAGACGACGAAGAGCCCGACGACGAGCAGCAGCTCGCGCAGGAGCGGCGGGCGTGCCGCGGTGTCGTCCCGGCCCGGTCCGGGGAACGCGTCCGCCAGGGTGTGCGGGCCCGGACGCGGTTTCGGGTGCGCCTGTCCGGCCGCGTGGCGTGACGCGGCCGCGGGTATGGCCGCGTCGGGCGGCTCCGGTTCTGTCGCGGACTCGGATGCGGAATCTGCAGGCTCGGTTCGGGAATCCATCCCCCGGCCCCCTTGCTGACGGTCTGGTGTCCAGTGGTGCGCGGTGAGCCCGGGACAGGCTCCGTTCGGCCTCCCTGCGCGGGAGGTGCGGATCCTGTCCGAGGCTCATCGATACGGCAGTGTACCGATACGCAAGGGTACCGATACGGATGCGTACCGGTACCCTCCCGTATCGATTACACTGGGCGCAAGACCGCACCGGCATCCACCGGATCGAGCGAGGAGAAGCGCCATGACGTCGCAGGCCGCGGACGGACCGGAGACGGTCGTCGCCTCGCGCCGCTCCAAGATCACGCCGGAGCGTGAGCAGGAGTTCTACGACGCCGTGCTCGAACAGATCCGGGAATGCGGCTACGAGGCGCTCACCATGGAGGGCGTCGCCGCCAGCACCCGGTGCAGCAAGTCCACGCTCTACCGGCAGTGGAGGACGAAGCCCCAGTTCGTGGCCGCCGCGCTGCGCAACAACCGCTGTCCGCGGTTCACGGGGATCGACACCGGCTCGCTCGCCGGAGACCTGCGCGAGGCGGCCAGGGCCGCTGGCGAATGGTCGGCCCGGGACAACACGCAGTTGCTGCAGGGCCTCGGCAATGCCGTGATGCAGGACAAGGAGCTCCAGCAGGCGCTCCGCGACGCGCTCGTCGAACCCGAGGTCGCCGAGCTGCGGCAGATGGTCGGCCGGGGCGTCGAGCGCGGCGAGGTCGACGCGGGTCATCCGGCGCTGGAGTTCATTCCGGCCCAGATGCTCGGCGTCCTGCGCGTGCGCCCCCTGCTGGAGGGCCAGTACGCCGACGCGGCGTATCTCACACGCTTCGTGGAGGCGGTCGTCCTGCCGACTCTCGGCCTCACCTGAGACTCAGGCCGACGTCCGCGGGATGACCGGACGTCGGCCTGTAACGCGCCGCACCGTGGGGACGGGGGCGGCGCGCACCCCCCGGCCGGGTGGGGTACCCCTTGAGCGGAGGGGCACTCCACCCGGCCGATCCATGTCCCGGCGTCCCCGGCGTCCCGGCGGAGCCGGGAGGGGAGCGCAGGGGGATGCGGGTACGTGGACGCCGGGGCGCGGATGCGCGGCGGTGGCGTGGTCCGGGACGGGCCGACCTGACGGACCGGTCCCCAGCCGCCCTTGGCCGGCCACGGCTGCACCTGGTGCGCGTAGCCCGGTGAGAGGGCCGGGCCGGTTCTCGCGGAGGCGGTGAGCGACCTGCCACGCCCGCGGCCACGTCGTCGGGCCGGTCCTACCGTCGGCCGGGCCGAGGCCGACGCCGAAGCGACGGTGCCCGGACCTCCGGAGGACCGGCGGCGGTCGTTCTAGCTCCAGCCGCCGAACAGGCCGCCGCTGAGCTGCGCCGAGCAGATGTTGTATCCGCCGGCGGCGTGGCCGGTCTTGGTCTTCCCGTCCACGGTCACCGAGCAGTGGATGTCGCCGCCGCCCGACAGTTGCGCGGTGACGACGTAGTACATGGCGTCGTCCTTCAGCGTGAGCGTCTTCGTCATCGGCAGACCACGGCCTTGCAGGTTGTCGCTGTCGCTGCCGTAGGTGATGTCCAGGCCGGACGGCGCGGACCCCCACACCTTGAACACGACCTTGTCGGCGGACGCGGCCGCCTTCGTCTTCTTCGGCTTGGCCTTCGTGGTGGCGGCCTTCGCCGCCTTCGCCGTCTTCGTCACGGTGACCGTCGGGGCGGGGGCGGCCTTCGCCTTGCTCTTGGCGGTTTCCGTGACGGTGACGCGCGGCGCGGGCTTCGCGGCGGCGGCCGTCTTCTGATCGTCGCCGGAGGAGCCTATGCCGACGCCGATGAACAGGATGAACAGGGCGGCGGGAATGGCGATCCGCTTACGAGCCCACTTCGGGCGGCCGGTGGGCTGCGGCGGCACCGGAGGCGGCGGTACCTGGCTCCAGCCGAACGGTCCGGACGGCGGCGGCTGGTTCTGCGACATGTGTCCCCCCTGGGTGGTGCGTTGAGGGATGAACGTAACGGTGCAGGTGAGAGTTCTGTAAGAGTCATGGAGATACGGTGATGAAACCGTAACGAAATGTGAACCTTCAACGAACTTGCTCCGTCCGGAGCTCGGGATGGGGTGGTTGCCGGATCGCGAGGGGTCCGGGTCCTGCCGACCCTCCGCCAACCGGCAACGGGGCGAGGGTGGTTCGCCATACACGACATCAGGCCGCGCCCGCCAGTCAGCCCCGGTGCAAACGCGGTACAGCTACGCTTCCGCACAGATCGCGTCCCCGGGGGAACCTTCATGTCGCCACGCCGCACCCGCGGTTCGTCCTGCCAGTCGGTCGTCATCCGCCTCTTGTGGACCGTCGGCATTCCGCTCGCGGTTCTCCTCCAACTGGTCAAGCACGTTCCGGAAGTCGGCATCCCGTTGATCCTGGCCGCGGCCGCCGGCGGCATCGTCTACGCGGTGCACCGCGCCCGCGACGCCGAGCAGCAGCGCCTTGAGGCCGCCCGCCAGGCGCGGATTCGCGAGGTGCAGTCACGGGAGATCGCCCGCTACCACACCCTCGGCTCCAAAGAGTTCGAGCACGCCATCGCCTATCTGTGCCGGCGGGACGGGTGCACGGACGTCGAGGTGAGCGGTGGAGCCGGAGACCTGGGAGCCGATGTCGTCGCGACCGCCCCGGACGGACGGCGGATCGTCATCCAGTGCAAGCGGTACGGGCCCACTCACAAGGTCGGATCCCCCGATATGCAGCGGTTCGGGGGCACTTGCTTCACGGTGCACCATGCCCAGGTTGCCGTGGTGGTCACCACGAGTACCTTCACGCGGCACGCCATCGGCTACGCCGCCACGCAGGGCATTCGCCTCTACGACGAGCAGGCCCTCGCGGGATGGGCGTCGCAGACCGGCCCGGCCCCCTGGCAGCAGGCCGGTCAACGGGCCGCGTAGTCGCCGCAGCAGGGATCAGTGGGCGCGGGCGGCGAGCCGGCCCGGCCCGGATGCGTTCCCCGCCCCTTGTGCGCGTGACGCGTGCGCGTGCCGTCGTCAGGCCGTCCGGCCAGGGTGGGGCATGAGTTCACCCCTTGTGCGAAGCCCCCACCCTGGTCCCGGGCAGCGAGACGAAGTGCCCCCGCGGCCATCAACAGCATCGGCGACGAGCCGGCGGGGCCTTCGTCGCCTCCCTTGCCGGACGGGTGGGAGATGATCACGTCGAGTGGCCGCTGAGGGCGCCGACTCCCAGCCGGTCGCATCCGGATTCGGGGAGCGGATGCCGGGCGAGGTCGAGAGCGGACAGCGAGGGCGTTGCTGCACGTCGTCGACCCCACCCGCATCTGTCAAACGTTCTGCCCGTTGCCGCCGGTCCCGGACGCCACCTTGATGCCCTTGGTGATCGTGTCGATGATCGACTGCTTGGGGGCCTTGGAGCCGGCGTCGACGCCGAAGCGGACGACGACGAGCGAGTTGTGGTCGGCCGGGGCGGGGAAGACGAGCGATTCGACGTAACCGTCGTCACCCTTGCTCGTCACGACCTTCCAGCGGACCAGGTAGCCCTTCTCGCCGGCCACCGTGACCGCCTTCGAGGCGAGCTCCGTGTGCGAGGTGATCGAGCCGTAGCCCGTGCCGTACGACTCGGTGGCGTTCTTGGAGATGTCCTCCTTGGCCGCCGCCTCCGCCGTCGTGGACTTCAGCTTCTGCGCGCTCGCCGGAGCCGAGTAGGCGCCGCCGCGCTGACACTTCTGCGAGGTGTCGCCAGGGCACGTGTAGGTGTCCTTGGTGGAGACCGCGGCGGCGCTCGCGCCGCTCTGGCCGGTCCAGCCGTCCGGCACCGGGATGCTGATCCCGTTGTAGACGTCGGTGGCGTAGCCGTCCTCCGTCTGCGGCAGGCCCGAGGCGCCCGGCGCCGGCGTCTGCCCGCCGAGACCACCGGAGCCTCCCGAGTCGCCAGGAGCACCGCTCGGACCGCCCGAGCCGTCCTGGCCCCCACCGGGGCCGCCCTGTCCGCCCTGTCCGTTCGGGCCGCCGGGCCTCTGGGAAGCCGCGCTGCTGCTGCCGCCTCCGCCGTCATTGGTCAGCGCGTACACGCCGCCGACGATGCCCGCGAGCACGGCGATAGCCGCCGCGACGGCTATGCCCGTGCGCAGCCCGCGCCGCGAGGGACCCGGGGGGTACGGCGGATGGAATCCGGCCTCCGGCGGCAGCGCCGGGGGACCCCATGCGGCCGCCGACCCGACGGGGCGGATCTGGTCCGTCCATGCCTTACCGTCCCACCAGCGCTCGGTGGCGGGAGCGTCACTTGTCTGCCCGGGATCGGGATACCAGCCGGGGGGAGTCACCTGCGTCATGGCCCCACCGTATGAGCCCAGGGTGAAAGCCGGATGAGAGGGTTCCCCGGAAGCCGGCTCCGGGGGCTGACGCGCACATGCCGGCCAGCCCCGTCGATCACTCCGGGGCGAGCCGCATGCGTTCCGCATCGGTGCCGCCCGTGCCGTGCTGCGCCCGTGCCGGGCCTGCGCCACCCGGCCACCTGTGCCGCCCGCATCCGTGGCCGCCCGTGCCGTGCTGCGCCGCCCGTGCCGTGCCTGTGGGCACCTCCCGGTACTTGTGTCGCCCCGCCACCCCCGGACGGGCCTCCGGGCCGCGCGCGGGCCAGCCGGACGGATGAAGAACGCCTGTGCCAAGGGTGCCGGGGTATCGCGAGGGGCCTGGAGGACCGTCCGGGGGCGGTGGGGTGCGCCGGGCGTCGCGGAACCGTCGCGGACGCCGAACTCGTATCCCTCGATTCCCTCGAAGGAGCGCCCGGCGCAGCCGGCGAGCGGGGTGCCGCGGACGTGCCGGACCTGAGGGCGTGCAGGTCAACCCCGCACGCTGGGGCGCTCGTGCCGGTTTTCCGAGGGGCGTGCGGGAGACAACCCGCCCCCGGCCCGGTGTCGATGCCCAGGACGGGAAATTGCCTTCATTTTCCCCGCAGTTGACTGACCATCAACTGTCCCCACGCCACTGGGCGCCCGGCGGCGTCGCCTCCGCGACATCGCCGTCACTCGTACCGGCAACTGCTGCCGGGTCACGCCTCCACCCTGGCTTCCAGGAGGCTAGGCTCTTTGCAGTTACGTCGTTTGGGCGACCTGGGGAGGTAGCGGGATGACGCAGGCACGGCCCGGAACGGTCGCCTCGGCTTCCCTGTGGGAGCGTGACGAGGAGGTCGCCACCCTCGAAGAGGCGATCACCGCGCTGCGCGCGGACTCGGCGACCGCGGGCACCCTGTTGGTGCTCAGCGGAGACGCGGGTCTCGGGAAGACGGCACTCCTCGCCGAGGCGCGCCGGATCGCGGAGGCCAACGGCTGCGCGGTGTGGTCGGCACGCGGCGGCGAGACCGTCACGTCCGTCCCCTTCAACGTCGTACGGCAGTTGCTCCAGCCCGCTCTGGTCTCGCTGCTCCCGGAGGAGGCACGCGAGTATCTGGGCGACTGGTACGACATCGCCGGCCCCGCCCTCGGCATAGCCGAACCCGGTGACCGGCAGCCCGACCCGCAGGGTGTCTGCGACGGTCTGGTCGCAGCGGTGCGCCGGCTCGCGAAGCGGGACTGGCCACTCGTGCTGCTCATCGACGACGCGCACTGGGCCGACCAGGAGACCCTGCGCTGGCTCGCCGCGTTCGCCGAGCGCCTCGACGACCTGTCCGTCCTCGTCGTGGTCGCGCGCAGGCCCGGCGGGGTCAGCGGCGAGAGTGCCCGGCTGCTCGACGCCGTGGCCGCCGCGGCTCGTCCCGTCTCCACGCTGAGCGCCCTGACCCCGGCCGCGACCGAGGGACTGACCCGCGCCACCATCGGCGAGCACGCCGACGCGCCGTTCTGCCGCGAGGTGTGGGCGGTCACCGGCGGCAACCCGTACGAGACCGTCGAACTGCTCGCCAAGGTCCAGGACAGCGAACTGGAGCCCAGCGAGGGCTCGGCCGCCGAACTGCGCGACCTGAACCGCTCGGCCCGCGGCCGCGGACTGGTCGCCCGGCTCGAAGGACTGGGCATCGACGCCACCCGGTTCGCCTGGGCGGCGGCCATCCTCGGCACCGGGATCTCCCTCGACCTCGCCGCCCAACTCGCCGGAATGCCCGACGAAGAGGCGTCCCGCTGCGCCGAACTACTGGGCGCGGCACGTATCTTGACCGCGGCCGAGTCGCCGAACGGCCACGGACCCGACGGCGACCTGGAGTTCGTGCACCCCCTGATCGCGACAGCGGTCTACCGCTCGATCCCGGACGCCCTGCGCACGGCGATGCACGGTCAGGCGGCCTGGGCGGTCACCGAGTCCGGACGAGGAGCGGCCGCCGCCTCCCGGCACCTCCTTGAGGTGCACCCGGACGACGACCCCGAACTGGTCGAGCAGATGCGTGAGGCCGCCCGCGAACACCTCGCCGTCGGCGCCCCGGACGCGGCCCGGCGTTGCCTGGAGCGTGCCCTGAAGGAACCGCCGCTTCCCGAGGTGCACGCGCGGGTGCTCTACGAACTGGGCTGTGCCACGCTGCTGACCGCGCCGTCCACGACCATCGCGCATCTGCGCGCCGCGCTCGAACGGCCCGGCCTCGAAGACACCGTACGGGTGGACGCGGTCTTCCGGCTCTCCCAGGCGCTGGTCCACAACAACCAGTTGGACGAGGCCGTCCGCACGGTCGGGGCCGAGGCCGAGCGGCTGGACCCGGGACCCGCCCGGATGCGCCTCCAGGCCGTGCACTACATGTGGGAGGGCATCCACGCGGGCGAGGAGCGCGCCGGACACTCCAGCGGTCTCGCCGAGCTCGTCACGACCTGCACCGGGCGCGACAACTCCGAGCGCGCGCTCCTCATACTGCGTGGCTTCGACGCGATGACGCGAGGCGAGAACGCCGAGGAGGTCATCGAACTCTGCGACCGCGCCCTCGTCAACGGACGGCTCGCACCCGGCCTCGCCTGGACCGACACCGAGTGGGGCGTCGAACTCCTGCTCATGCTGGGCAGCGCGTACGCCTACGCGGACCGGCTCGACCGGGCCGAGAGCCTGTTCAGCGAAGCGCTGCACGCCTATGTGAAGGCGGGCTGGAGCGGCGGTCACCTCTCCCTGGCCAACGCCTACCTCGGACTCGCCCACCGCAGAAGAGGCCGCCTCGCCGACGCGGAGCACTACCAGCGCGAATCGCTGCGGCTCGCGGAGCGGGTCGGACGCGGGCTGCCCCTGTACTGGTCGGCGACCTGCGGGCTCATCGACACCCTGCTGGCCCGCGGGCACGTCCAGGAGGCCGCGGAGATCGCGGAGCGCTACGGCTTCACCCCTCCGTACCCCTCCACGATCGTCCTTCCCGACACCCGCTCCGTGCGCGGCCGGCTGCTGCTCGCCGTCGGCCGTACGAAGGAGGGCATAAACGAGCTGGAGGCGGCCGAGAAGGCCGCCGCCGCCCGGGGCCACCACAACACGGTGCTGGCACCGTGGGCCGTCGACCTCGCCAGGGCGCTCGCCACCGAGGACCCGTCACGTGCCGCCGCCCTCGCCACGGACGCCCGCCGGCAGGCGGAGCGGTTCGGCACCGACACGGCGATCGGCGAAGCGCTCCGCTGCGCCGCGGCCCTCGAAACCGGGCAGCGCGCGGTCCGGCTGGCAGCACAGGCGGTCACCTACCTGGAAGCCTCCCCCTGCCAGTACGAACACGCGGCGGCCCGCATCGAGTACGGCATCGTGTCCCGCTCGGTGATGGAGCTGAACAAGGGCCTGACACTGGCGCGTGCCAGCGGGGCGGACGGACTGGTCGCGAAGGCGGAGTCGGCCCTGGCCGGTCTGTAGCCCGGTGCCCGGCCTCCTGGCCGGGCACCGGGCACCGGCCCGAGGGGCCGCGACGCCCAAAATCCGGCCTCGTTGAGTGCGCTGCCCGGGACCCGGGTCCGCCCCGGGCCGGACCGGGAGGAGCGGACGCGGACCCGCCCGAGGCCGGCGCCCAGGGCCGGTACCGGCCGCGCGGAGCGGTCGAACCGGGTGCGGCGGGCCCGGGGTGCGGCGGGTCCGGGATGCGACGGGCCCGGGGTGGGCGTGCCCCTTCGGCCGGGTCACCCCGAGGGCCGGCCGTCCTCGGGGTCGTCCTCCGCCAGTACTCGCTGGGCCACCGCGAAGGCCGAATTGGCGGCCGGTACACCGCAGTAGACCGCTGTCTGGAGCAGTACCGCGCCGATCTCCTCGGGGGTGAGCCCGTTGCGGCGCGCCGCGCGGACGTGCATCGCCAGCTCGTCGAGATGGCCGTGCGCCACCAGCGCGGTCAGCGTGACCATGCTGCGTTCGCGGCGCGTGAGCGTCGTATCGGTCCAGATCTCACCCCAGGCGTAGCGCGAGATGAAATCCTGGAAGCGGGCCGTGAACGGACTCTGGCGGGCCTGCGCACGGTCCACGTGCTCGTCGCCGAGAACCTGACGGCGCACCTCCATGCCGCGCCGCGCGCCTCCCGCCGAGAAGTGCGCCCGCAGGGCGGTCAGCACGGCTTCCGGGCACTGCGCGGGTGCCAGGTGCGAGGCGCCCGGGATCTCGACGAGCGCGGCGCCCTGCACGGCGTCCGCGATCTCCCGCAGATGCGCGGGCGGGGTCGCGGGGTCCTCGCGGCCCGCGATCAGCAGCGTGGGTACGGTGACGGAGGCGAGCCGGTCCCGGATGTCGAACGCGGCCAGGGCGTCACAACAGGCGGCGTACGCCCCCGGGTCGGCGGTGCGATGGTCCTCGACCAGCTCCGGCACGGTGAAACCGGCCGTGAACCACCGGGTGTCGGCGGTCGCGGCCACGGGCCCGAGACCTTCGCGGCGCACCAGCTCGGCCCGTTCCTCCCACGGCTTCGACCCGTTGAAGTGGGCCGAGGAACAGATGACGGCGAGGGAGACGAGCCGCTCGGGGTGGTGGACCGCGAGATGCAGGCCCACCGCGCCGCCCAGCGACACCCCGGCGTACGAGAAGCGCTCGATGCCCAGGGAGTCGGCCAGTTCCAGCACGAGCGCGGCCAGGTCGGCGACGGTCGCACCGGGGCCGATCAACCCGGCCGGTGAGCCGCCGTGTCCGGGAAGGTTCCAGCGCACCACCCGGTGGGTGACCGACAGTTCGGGCGCGACCCTGTCCCACAGGGCGTACGACGTCCCGAGGGAGGGCCCGAGGAACAGCGGGGGAGCGGTGGTGGACCCCTCGGTGCGGTGGTCGAGCAGTTTCACGGTCAACGTCGCTCCAGAGCACGGTCGGTGAGGACTCCCGCGGAGCCCGTGTAGCGGTTCGGATCGGTGAGGTCGGCGAGGTCCACGCCGGGGACGTCCTTGAGGTCGGGCTCCTCGCCGAGCACGTCCGCGAGGGGCCGCCCTTCGCTGACCGCCCGCTCGGCGGCCCGCGTCAGCAACTCCTTGGCCCGCGCCCGGCCGAGCACCGGCGTGAGCTCGGCGGCCAGTCGTTCGGAGACGATCAACCCGTGGGTGAGGCCCAGGTGTTCGCGCATGGCGTCGGCGTTCACCCGTAGTCCCTCGGCCAGTTCGGCCGCGTCGCGGGCCGCCCCGCCGACCAGTCGGAGCAGATCGCGCAGGGGCTCCCACTCGGTGTGCCAGGCCCCGGCGGGGCGCTCGTCCTCGGCCGCCAGCGCGCCGTACAGCGTGGCCGCGAGCAGCGGAGCGCGCCGGGCGGCGGCGGCCACGAGGGTGGCCCGCACCGGGTTCGCCTTGTGCGGCATCGCGGACGAACCGCCGCCGGAGCCCTCGGCCAGTTCGGCGATCTCCGTGCGCGAGAGGGTGAGGACGTCGACGGCCGTCTTGCCCAGCGCGCCGGCCGTGAACGCCAGCGCGCCGGCCAGGTCCGCGATCGGTGTGCGCAGGGTGTGCCAGGGCAACTCTGCTTCGGCGAGGCCCAGTTCACGGGCGTACGCGGCGGTCAGCGCACGGGTGTCGTCCGCGCCGAAGGCGGTGAAGGCGGCCAGGGTGCCCGCCGCGCCGCCGAGTTGGGCGGGCAGGGCGGACCGAACGGCGCGCACCCGGTCCCGGGCGTCGAGCACCAGGGACCGCCACCCCGCCGCCTTCAGCCCGAAGGTCGTCGGCACCGCGTGCTGGGTGAGCGTGCGGCCAGGCAGCACCGTGTCCCGGTGCTGCTCCGCCAGCCGGGCCAGGGCCCGTCCGGTCCGGTCCAGGTCGCTCAGGACCAGGTCCAGGGTGCGGGCCGCGACGAGCATGGTGGCCGAGTCCAGGATGTCCTGGCTCGTCGCGCCCCGGTGGACGTACGGGCCGAACTCGGCCGGGACGGCGGCCGTCAGGTCCGCTACCAGGGGGATCACCGGGTTGCCGCCGCTCCGGGCGCGCAGCGCGATCGAGGCGATGTCGAAGTCCGCGCCGTCGGCCGCGAGGGAGACCGCCGTGGCGGCCTCGGCGGGGGCCAGCCCGAGTGATGCCTGGGCGCGGGTCAGCGCGGCCTCCGCGTCGAGCAGGGCCCGCAGATACGCGGCGTCGCCGGTCGCGGCCGACGCCGGGGATCCCGCGGTGCCGGGGGCGAGCAGCCCGGCGTCGGACGCGTCGGGGTCGGCAGCTGTCACTGGAACTCCAGGAAGACCGTTTCGCCTTCGCCTTGAAGGCGGATGTCGAAACGGTACGTCCGCGGCGCGCCCTCGGCCGCGATCAGCGTGGCGCGCCGCTCGGACGGCAGCGCGTCGAGCAGCGGGTCAGGGCCGTCGGCCAGGTAGGCGCGGGTGAACAGGTGGTGCGTCAGGCCCCGCGCGAACACGCAGACGCTGATGTACGGCAGTCCGGTGTTCCCCGGAGGCAGGGTGCGCAGCGCGTAGTGTCCGTCGGCGTCGGTGGCGACGCGGCCGAAGCCGGTGAAGTCGACGCCGTTGCGGCCGAGGAAGCCGCCTGTCGAGGGGTCGCGGCGCAGCGAGCCGGGGGCGCCGGTGAGGGAGCCGTCGGGGGCGGCCTGCCAGAAGTCCAGCAGGGCGTCGGGGACCGGGGCACCCGCGCCGTCGAAGACGTAGCCGTGCAGGGTGATCGTGTCGGGGTGACCGTGGGGCGCGATGTCGCCGCCGCCGGTGAAGGGCAGCGCGTGGCCGTAGAACGGGCCGATGGTGTGGGACGGGGTGGGGAGCAACCGCTCGGTCATGCTCAACGGCCTTCCTCGATCCAGGTGGCGGAGGGACCGTCGAGGACGATGTCCCACTCGTAGCCCAGGGAGAACTCGGGCCGCGAGAGATCATGGTTGTAGCCGGCGATCAGCCGGTCGCGGGCCGCGGTGTCCGTGACGGACCGCAGGATCGGGTCGTACGGGAACAGCGGGTCGCCCGGGAAGTACATCTGGGTCACCAGCCGCTGGGTGAACGCCGTGCCGAAGACCGAGAAGTGGATGTGCGCGGGCCGCCACGCGTTGGTGTGATTGCCCCACGGGTACGGTCCCGGCTTGACGGTGGTGAACGTGTACCGGCCCTGATCGTCCGTCAGGGTGCGACCCACGCCGGTGAAGTTGGGGTCGAGCGGCGCCGGATGCTGCTCGCGCAGATGGGCGTACCGGCCCGCCGCGTTGGCCTGCCAGACCTCTACGAGCTGACCGCGTACGGGACGGCCGTCGCGGTCGAGCAGCCGGCCCGAGACGGTCATCCGCTCGCCGATCGGCTCGCCCCGGTGCTGCAGGGTGAGGTCGTTGTCGATCTCGGTGATGTCGGTGACACCGAAGACCGGGCCCGACAGCTCGACCGTCTCCGGATCACCTCCGCGCACGGCGATCAGCGGCTGCTTGGGGTGGCGGAGCCGGGAGCTGCGGTACGGGGCGTAGTCGCGGGCGGCGTGGTGCAGCACGGGCGCGCCGCCTGCCACCGCCTTGTCGTAGTCGTCCTGGAGATCCTTGATCTCGACGTCGATGTCCGACTGAGTCAGAGCCATGGTCGACTTCCTAGCGTTCGAGGACGAGGGCGAGGCCCTGGCCCACGCCGATACAGAGGGTGGCGACACCAACTCCGCTGCCCTTGCGGGCGAGTTGGTGGGCGACGGTGCCGGCGAGCCGGGCACCGGAGGCGCCGAGGGGGTGGCCGAGGGCGATGGCGCCGCCCTGCGGGTTGAGGATCCCGGTGTCGAACTCGGGCCATTCGGCGACACAGCCGAGGACCTGGGCGGCGAAGGCCTCGTTCAGCTCCAGAGTCGACAGGTCGTCAAATCCCTTGCGCGCCTTGGCGAGTGCGCGGTTCACGGCCTCGACGGGGGCGAGCCCGAAGTACCGCGGGTCGACGGCGGACACGCCGGTCGCCGAGATCCGGGCGAGGGGTTCGCGGCCGGTGGCCCTCAGTCCCTCGGCGTCGACCAGGAGCAGGGCCGCCGCGCCGTCGTTCAGGGGTGAGGCGTTGCCCGCGGTCACCGTCCCCCGCTCGGTGCGGAAGGACGGCTTCAGCCGGGCCATGGCGTCGAGGGACGCGTCGGCGCGTACGCATTCGTCGGCGCCGAACACGACCGGTTCACCCTTGCGCCGGGGGAGGGTCAGCGGCGCGATCTCGGCGTCGAACAGTCCCTCCGCCTGCGCCCGGGCCGCCTTCCGGTGGCTGCCGAGGGCGAACTCGTCCTGCTGTTCGCGGGTGATCCCGTGCTTGTCGGCGATGAGTTCGGCCGACTCGCCGAGCGGAATGGTCCACTGCGGGTCCATCCGCGGATTGACCATGCGCCAGCCGAGGGTCGTGGAGTACAGCTCGGCGTGCCCGGCGGGGAACGGCCGGTCGCTCTTGGGCAGGACGTAGGGGGCGCGGGTCATCGACTCGACGCCGCCCGCCAGTGCGATGGAGGCGTCGCCGAGCGCGATGGCGCGGGCCGCCTGGATGACGGCTTCGAGCCCGGAGGCGCACAGCCGGTTGACGGTCACGCCCGGCACGGAGGTGGGCAGCCCGGCGAGGAGGGCGGCCATCCGACCCACGTTGCGGTTCTCCTCGCCCGCGCCGTTGGCGTTGCCGAAGTACACGTCCTCGATCCGCGCCGGGTCCAGGTCCGGTGTCCGGGCGAGGAGTTCACGGATGGCGTGGGCCGCCAGGTCGTCCGGGCGGACGGCCGCGAGTGAGCCGTTGTACCTGCCGACCGGCGTCCGGACGGCATCGACGATGTAGACGTCCTTCACGACTGGATCCCCTCCGCGACACGGATCTCGGCGGCGGTCTTCGCCGCGATCTCCTTGGCCGTGACGCCCGGCGCGGTCTCCACCAGGAGCAGGCCCTCGGCGGTGACGTCGAGGACGCCGAGGTCGGTGATGATCCGGTTCACGCAGGCCTTGCCGGTGAGCGGCAGTTCGCACTCCCGGAGGATCTTGGGCGAGCCGTCCTTGGCGGTGTGGGTCATCACGACGATGACCGTACGGGCGCCGTGGACGAGGTCCATCGCTCCGCCGATGCCGGTGATCATCTTGCCCGGGACGGCCCAGTTGGCGAGGTCGCCGCCGGCCGAGACCTGCATCGCGCCGAGCACGGCGACGTCGATGTGCCCGCCGCGGATCATCCCGAAGGACAGCGCGGAGTCGAAGTACGAGGCGCCCGGCAGGACGGTCACGGTCTCCTTGCCGGCGTTGATGAGGTCGGGGTCGACCTGGTCCTCGGTCGGATAGGGGCCGGTGCCCAGGATGCCGTTCTCCGACTCCAGGATCACCTCGACACCCGCGGGGAGGTGGTTGGGGATCAGCGTCGGCAGGCCGATGCCGAGGTTCACGTACTGGCCGTCCGCGAGTTCACGCGCGGCGCGGGCGGCCATCTCTTCCCTGCTCCAGGCCATTACTCGCTCACCGTTCCGTCCGCCGCGGACGCCGAGACCGTCCGCTTCTCGATCAACTTGGCGCCCGCCTGCTCGGGGGTCAGGGCCACGACGCGCCGCACGAAGATGCCCGGCAGATGTACGGCGTCCGGATCGATCCCGCCCGGCTCCACGAGCTCCTCCACCTCGGCGATCGTCACCCGGCCGGCCATCGCGGCGAGCGGGTTGAAGTTCCGGGAGGACTTGTTGAAGACGAGGTTGCCGTGCCGGTCGCCCTTCGCGGCCCGCACCAGGGCGAAGTCGGTGCGGATGCCGTGCTCCAGTACGTACGGGGTGCCGTCGAACTCGCGCACCTCCTTCGGCGGGGAGGCCTTCGTGACGCCGCCGTGGCCGTCGTAGCGCCAGGGCAGTCCGCCGTCGGCGACCTGCGTGCCGACCCCGGCGGGTGTGTAGAAGGCGGGAATCCCGGCCCCGCCCGCGCGCAGCCGCTCCGCCAGCGTGCCCTGCGGGATCATCTCGACCTCCAGCTCGCCGGCCAGGTACTGCCGGGCGAACTCCTTGTTGCCGCCGATGTACGAGCCGGTGACCCGGGCGACGCGCCCGGCGGCGAGCAGGGTCGCGAGCCCGGATTCCATGGCCCCGCAGTTGTTGGAGACCACTCCGAGTCCCTGGACTCCACGCGCGAGGAGTGCCTCGATCAGCACGTTCGGTACGCCGCTGAGGCCGAATCCGCCGACCGCGAGCGTCGCGCCGTCCGGTACATCGGACACCGCCTCCAGCGCCGTGGCGACCACCTTGTCCATGCGTGAAGCCTCATCTCTCCCGAGTGTCCAGAGCCCGAAATTAATCAGGGCACTGATTAATTCTTCGAGGTTCTCGACACGCTGCCACCCCGTCTCCGGTCCGTCAAGACCCCGGATGGATGGCTGATCAGGGAGATCATCGAGGCCGTCGATGGCCGGGACAGTCGGCGGGTGTGGCGAGTATCCTTCAGTGCACCAATCAATTCGGTGCGTCGACGCACCCGACCCTGGTGCGGCGCGGTCACCGGCGCGCACCGGACCCGAGGAGCGCACATGGCCGCGGTGGACCTCTCCACCCACCCCGGGCACCTGGCCCGGCGACTGCAACAGGCGCACTACCTGCTGTGGAACACGATGGTCTCCGAGGAGATCACCTCGCCCCAGTTCGCGGTCCTGAACGCGCTCGTCGCCGAGCCCGGCCTCGACCAGCGCACGGTGGGGGAGCGGGTCGGGCTGGACCGGTCCACGATCGCCGAGGTCATCAGCCGCCTCGGGCGCCGCGGACTGCTGGACAAGGTGCGCGATCCGCAGGACGGACGGCGCTTCCTGCTCCGCCTCACGGACGAAGGTCTGCGGACCCACCGCAAACTGACCGTCCGCACCGCGCGCATGAACCAGGTCTTCCTGGCCCCCCTCTCCGCCGAGGAGCAGACCCTGTTCTTCGACCTCATCCAGCGGGTCTCGGACGCGGCCGAGGGGCTCCGCAACCCCGCGGAACCCCTCGGCGCGCGACGCTAGGGAAGGCCCGCCGCCTCACTCCTTCGCGAAGACCACCCACACCTGGCCCTTCGCGAAGTTCAGCGGAGCACCGTCAGGGGTCGTGAACCGGGTGCCGCCGGCCGCTTCCGGCCGCGTCCAGTTCGCGTCGAAGGAGCGGCCGTCACGCAGCACCTCGGCCGTGCCCGAGCCCACCGACTCCGTGTAGGGCGAGTTGTTGCCGTTGACGTCGTGGTAGCGGGACTTGCGTACCTTCACATGCTGGACGACCACCGTCGCCGGTGCCACCGAGGTGCCGTCCGTAGTCACCGTGGGCGTGCCGTCCATGGCCACCAGCCAGCGTCCACGGCCGGCGGACCAGGTGAAGGTGAAGCGGGCCGACGGGAAACGGACGGTGCGGGAGGCCTCCGGGGTACCGCCGGGGGGTGCCGCCCCGAATCGGAACCCCGTGGTCAGCGCCGCCTCGCCGGGGGCCGAGCCCATCAGCCGCCGCGGGCGCAGGTACAGGTTGTGCGGTGCGGCCTTGCCCGTGCCCCGGTACCAGGCGTCGGACACCTTGCCCGGCGTCTCGGGACGCAGCGGAGCGCTGTCGATCAGCGGCAGCAGCTTGCGCTGGGCACCGGAGAAGGCGAGCGTCGGATCGTCGAACTGTCTCAGCACCTCCAGATCCGACTCGCGGGCACTGCGCACGGGCCCGACGGCCTCGGGCAGCGTGCCGGCGAAGATCGCCATCAGCCGGCTCAGGCCGCCCTCGACCTGTTCCGCGTACACGATGTCCGCCGCGTCGAGCCCCGTCTGGGGGCGTGCGCCGGGCACATTGTCGATCTTCACCGCGAGTACCGGGCCGGCGTTCGACGTGCCGGTCCCGCTGTCGCTCGGGGTGGGGCTGGAGGCATGGCCCCGGCCGTCGTCGGTCGCTCCGCCCCCCGAGGTGCAGCCCGCCAGCAGGGAGCCCGTCACCGTGACGGCCAGCAGTGCCGCCGTCCATGCGCCGCGTCGTATCCGCACCATTTCCCGCATGCCCACCGTGCCACCTGTCCCGTGCCATCGATTGTGCGTTCATCAGTTCATCGGTGGCCATACCCGATCGTTTCCGAATGCGCGCGTCGAGTGAGCCGATCGGCTCGGCGGGATGGTCCGGGCAGAGCGGAACAGGACCGCGGAGCGGGCCGTTCCGAGCCCGGCGTGTCAGTCCCGCGGCCCCAGGATCTCGGCGAGGTCGTAGCCGACGGGCTCGTCCAGTTGTCCGTACGTGCAGCTCTCGGCGGTGCGGTCGGGGCGCCAACGGCGGAAGCGGGCGGTGTGCCGGAACCGCGCGCCGTTCTCCATGTGGTCGTACGCCACCTCGGCCACCCGCTCCGGCCTGATCGGGATCCAGGACAGGTCCTTCTTCGCCGACCATCTGCTGGGCGCGCCCGGCAGCCGCGCCGTCTCGTGCGCCGATTCCTGCGCCCAGGCCGCCCACGGATGCCCGGCCGCGTCCTCCAGCCGCAGCGGCTCCAGCTCCTCCACCAGCTCGGCGCGCCGCTTCATGGTGAACGCGGCACTCACCCCCACGTGCTGGAGCGTGCCCTTGTCGTCGTACAGGCCGAGCAGCAGCGACCCGACGACCGGTCCGCTCTTGTGGAAGCGGTAGCCGGCGACGACGACATCCGCCGTCCGCTCGTGCTTGATCTTGAACATGGCCCGCTCGTCCCGCAGGTACGGCAGCGTGAGCGGCTTGGCCATCACTCCGTCGAGCCCCGCACCCTCGTACTGCTCGAACCATCGCTGCGCCACCTCGCGGTCCGTGGTCGCCGGCGCCACGTGCACGGGCGCCGTCACCCCGGCCAGCGCCTTCACCAGCAGGGCGCGCCGGTCGCCCAGCGGAACGTCGAGCAGCGACGTGTCGGCGAGCGCCAGCAGGTCGAAGGCCACGAAGGAGGCGGGGGTCCTCTCGGCCAGCATCCGCACCCGCGAGTCCGCCGGGTGGATCCGCTCCGTGAGCGCGTCGAAGTCGAGCCGCCCGTCCCTGGCGATCACGATCTCCCCGTCCATCACGCAGCGCTCCGGCAACCGCTCCAGCAACGCTTCGACGAGCTCGGGGAAATACCTGGTCAACGGCTTGCCGGTGCGGCTGCCGATCTCGATCTCCGCGCCGTCGCGGAACACGACGGCCCGGAACCCGTCCCACTTCGCCTCGTAGTGCATGTCCGGCGGGATCTTCGCCACGGACTTGGCGAGCATCGGCTTCACGGGGGGCATCACCGGCAGATCCATACTTCGATTCTGCGCGGTGGCGCGGCCGTCCGCCCGGTGTGCGGGGCCCGCGAGCTGCGCCTACCGTGGCTCGCATGGGCGATGCGGTGGAACTCGAAGCGGCCGGCAGGAGCGTACGTCTGTCCAGTCCGGGCAAGATCTTCTTCCCGGAGCGCGGCTTCACGAAGCTGGACCTCGCCCAGTACTACCTCGCGGTCGGCGACGGCATCACGCGCGCCCTCCGCAACCGCCCCACCACCCTGGAGCGCTACCCGGACGGAGTGACCGGCGAGTCCTTCTTCCAGAAGCGGGCCCCCAAGAACATGCCCGACTGGATCCCGACCGCCCACATCACCTTCCCGAGCGGCCGCAGCGCCGACGAGATGTGCCCCACCGAGCCCGCCGCCGTGCTGTGGGCGGCGCAGTTCGGCACGCTCACGTTCCACCCGTGGCCGGTCCGCCGCGACGACGTCGACCGGCCCGACGAACTGCGCATCGACCTCGACCCGCAGCCCGGCACGGACTACGCCGACGCGGTGCGTGCCGCCCACGAACTGCGCGAGGTCCTCCACGAGTACGGCGGTCTGCGGGGTTGGCCCAAGACCTCGGGGGGCCGCGGTCTGCACGTCTTCGTGCCGATCCAGCCGCGCTGGACCTTCACCCAGGTACGCCGGGCCGCCATCGCCGTCGGGCGCGAGCTCGAACGCCGTATGCCGGACCAGGTGACCACCGCGTGGTGGAAGGAGGAGCGGGGCGAGAAGATCTTCGTGGACTACAACCAGACCGCCCGGGACCGCACCATCGCCTCCGCCTACTCCGTACGGCCCCGCCCGCACGCCCCCGTCTCCGCGCCGCTGCGCTGGGACGAGGTGCAGGACGCCAGGCCCCGGGACTTCGACCTGGCGACCATGCCGGGGCGCTTCGCCGAACTCGGCGATGTGCACGCCGACATGGACGACCACGCCTTCTCCCTGGAGGCGCTGCTGGAACTCGCCAGCCGCGACGAGCACGACCACGGTCTCGGCGACCTCCCGTACCCGCCCGAGTACCCGAAGATGCCGGGCGAGCCCAAGCGCGTACAGCCGAGCCGGGCCAGACACGAGGACGCCGGGTCTCCGGGCGACTGAGCATCCCCGGCGGGATCATCGGGCCCGTCCGGACCCGCGCCCGGCCGGTCGTCCCCCGCTTCCCGGGTGTGGCCGGTACCCGGCGCGCGGCCGTCCTCGACGACGGGACCGGCCGGGCCGGACGTCCGGTGCCCCCGGGCCGGCCCGGGGCCCAAGTCCCCTTCGGGGACGACCGGTTCGAGCCGTTCTCGATGATCGGTGAGCGCTCTCACGGAGCGAGGGTCACGCGGCTATCCTGATCCGCATCCGCCGAGGAGGTGCCCTGACGTGACCGAGACAGCGTCGCGACCCACGCTGGAGGCCGTGGCCGCGCGGGCCGGGGTCTCCCGGGCCACCGTGTCGCGCGTCGTGAACGGTGGGGACGGAGTCCGTGAGCCGCTCGTCGAACGGGTGCGCCGGGCCGTCGAAGAACTCGGGTACGTGCCCAACCAGGCCGCCCGCAGCCTCGTCACCCGGCGCCACGACGCGGTCGCCGTGGTGATCGCCGAGCCGGAGACCAGAGTCTTCGCCGACCCGTTCTTCGCACTCCAGCTCCGGGGCATCAGCAAGGAACTGACGGCGCACGACTCCCAGCTCGTGCTGCTGCTCACGGAGGGCCGTGACGACCATGCCCGCGTCGCCCGCTATCTCGCCGGCGGCCATGTCGACGGCGCCCTCGTCTTCTCGCTGCACCTCGACGACCCTCTGCCGGGCCTGATCCACGGCGCTGGCGTGCCGACCGTGTTCGGCGGGCGGCCCGGCTGGGGCGACGGCGTCCGCGAGGCGGTGTACGTCGACTGCGACAACCGCGGCGGTGCCCGTCAGGCCGTTCGGTACCTCCTGGGCCTGGGGCGGACGCGCGTCGCCCACATCACCGGCGCGCTCGACCAGACGTCTGCCGTCGACCGGCTGGACGGCTACCGGGAGGTCATGGCCGACGCCGATCCGACGCTCGTGGCGCAGGGGGACTTCACCCCCGCGGGCGGCGAACGCGCGATGCGGGAGCTGCTGGAGCGCCACCCCGACGTGGACGCGGTGTTCGTGGCGAACGACCTGTCCGCCCTCGGCGTGCTGCGCGTGCTGCGTGAGCACGGCCGGCGGGTGCCCGAGGACGTCGCCGTGATCGGGTTCGACGACATGCTGCCGATCGCCGAGCAGACGGATCCACCGCTGACTACGGTGCGTCAGGACATAGAGGAGATGGGCCGGTTGATGGCCCGCCTGCTGATCCGCGGGCTGGAGGGCGGCACGCGGGCGGAAGGCCCGGGGGCGTCCGACGCCTCCGGAGTGGTCCTGCCGACGACGGTGGTGCGACGGGCGTCCGCCTAGCACACCGCGGGGCGAGGGGACCTCGTCGAAGGTCCGCGCGTACGTCATGTGCGCCGGGGCCCGGGTTGCCCGCAGCCTCGGCCGGGCCGGCCGAGCCACGGTGAGAGCCGGGACCGGGCGGCGGGACACCGTGTCGTCGGGTCCCGCCGACCGGGAGCGTCAGCTCTGCTGCGGTGCGCTCTTGATCACCGCGAAGCGTGCCCCGTACGGATCGGCGAGCTTGGCCATGCGGCCGACGCCCTCCATGTCCGTGGCGGGCGTCCGGACCGTACCGCCGAGCTCCTGGGCCTTGGCGACCACGGCGTCCGTGTCGGCGACCTCGATGTACGGCAGCCAGTACGCGCCGGACTTCGCCTCGACCGGGTCGTCCGCGAGCGCCATGACGCCGCCGAACATGCCCTCCTCCTCGGTCCCCGCGGGGTTGACACAGGTGTAGGTGCCGCCGGGGAACGGAACCGCCGAGGTGTTCCACCCGAAGACCGAGTTGTAGAACGCTGCGGCCGCCGCGATGTCCGGGGTGTACAGCTCGACCCAGCACAGCGAGCGCGGGTCGCCGGCCATGCCCAGGCCCTTGGTCCGGCCCGGCTGCCAGATGCCGAAGGCCACGCCCGCCTCGTCGGCGAGCATGGCCATGTGCCCTTCGCCCATCACGTCCATGGGCGGCATGAGGACGTTGCCCTTGGCCTGCTCGACCGCCTTGGCCGTGGCCTCGGCGTCCGCTGTCTGGAAGTAGACGTTCCAGGACGGCGGTCCCTGCTCGGCGGTGATCTGCATGCCGCCGGCCACGGTCTTCCCGTCGACCTGGAAGAAGCCGTAGCCACCGGCTTCGGGGCCCGCCGACTGGAACTGCCAGCCGAAGAGGCCTCCGTAGAACGAGGTGGCGCCCTCGATGTCGGATGTGCCGACATCCAGCCAGTTCGGGGCACCGTTGACGAAGCGGGTGGTGAGCATGATTGCCCTCCTTTGAGGGGTCCCGTTGCCTTTGGTGCCGAGTCTTCCACCGCCCACTGACAATCGTGGCCGGGACGCGCAGCCCGCACCGGAGCGGCGGCCGTCGTTACTCTCGGTGGCTTCGGGGATTCATATTGTCGTCACCCGCCTCCGCGCGCCGCCGTGCCCCGGACCCTCGCGCGGGGCCATCATCGAGGCCGCCAGGGGCTTCGGAACACGGCGTTGATCCCGCGTTGATCGAACGTTTTTCGCCGCGAGGCACGATCTTGAACATGCATTTGGAAACGATCACCCCGTCCGACCTCGCCTGGCAGGAGCAGGCGTTGTGCGCGCAGACGGGAGCGGACTTCTTCTTTCCCGAGCCGGGCAGCTCGGTGCGCGATGCGAAGCGCATCTGCGGGATGTGCGCGATGCGTTCCGCGTGCCTCGACTACGCGCTGAGCAACGACGAACGCTTCGGCGTGTGGGGTGGACTCTCCGAGAAGGAGCGCCTGGGGCTGCGGCGCGCCCTGGAATGACGTGACGGGCGCGGCTCCCCTGAGCGGGGGACCGGCGGCGTCGTGACATCCGCCGGAAACGCGCGAGCCCCCGGGGCACGTCCCCCGCGCGTGGCGGGGCGGCGTGAACCGGGGGCGAGGTGCGGGGCCGCGGACTTCGCGGGCGCGGCCGTACGTCGGCCGTCCGGCCTGAGCCGTACGTCCGGCGGGCGGGGCTACGCGTTGGCGCGGGCGGCCATCCGGGCCTTGCGGGCGGCGAGCTTCTCGTCGAACTTCGAGGCCTCGGCGTCGAGGCCGCCCATGAAGAAGCCGAGCTCCTCCTGGGCCTTGAGGCCCTCGGGGCCGAGGCCGTCGATCTCCAGGACCTTGAGGTGACGCAGCACCGGCTGGAGCACGTCGTCGTGGTGGATGCGCATGTTGTAGATCTCGCCGATGGCCATCTGCGCGGCCATGCGCTCGAAGCCGGGCATGCCGTGACCGGGCATCCGGAAGTTGACGACGACGTCGCGGCAGGCCTGCATGGTCAGGTCGGGGGCGAGCTCGAACGAGGCCTTCAGCAGGTTGCGGTAGAAGACCATGTGCAGGTTCTCGTCCGTGGCGATGCGCGCCAGCATGCGGTCGCAGACCGGGTCGCCCGACTGGTGACCGGTGTTGCGGTGCGAGACGCGGGTCGCCAGCTCCTGGAAGGCGACGTAGGCGACCGAGTGCAGCATCGAGTGGCGGTTGTCCGACTCGAAGCCCTCGCTCATGTGCTGCATGCGGAACGCTTCGAGCTTGTCCGGGTCCACCGCGCGCGAGGCGAGCAGGTAGTCGCGCATCACGATGCCGTGCCGGCCCTCCTCCGCCGTCCAGCGGTGCACCCAGGTGCCCCAGGCGCCGTCACGGCCGAAGAGGGAGGCGATCTCGTGGTGGTAGCTCGGGAGGTTGTCCTCGGTGAGCAGGTTGACGACCAGCGCGATCCGGCCGATCTCGGTGACCTTGGACTGCTCCTTGTCCCAGGCCTCGCCGTCCTCGAAGATCCCGGGGAAGTTGCGGCCGTCGCTGAAGGGCACGTACTCGTGCGGCATCCAGTCCTTGGCCACCTTCAGGTGACGGTTCAGTTCCGTCTCGACGACTTCCTCCAGCGCGAACAGCAGGCGAGCGTCGGTCCAGGCGGCTGCCGGGCTGCCGAGGTCAGGAGAAGTGATCGTCACGGGTACTCCAGAGAGGGACGGGACAACGAGCGGAAAAGCTAACCTACGGCATCGTAGGCTACGTCTCCGTAGGTTACGTCTCCGTAGGTTAAGAACCCTGTAAAGGCCTCTGATCAGCGGTGTTACGGGCGGGAGACGCACACCTCCCGGCGCGCGCCGGACGAGCCCTGGACGTCGAGGTCCATGGGCCGGACGGATGCAACGGTCACTCGTTCAGACGTACAGCTCCCGAAGTCGTACCGAGAGACATGTCACACAGCCTTCGAGCTTCTCGAACTCGCCGATGTCCACCAGAACCGGTTCGTGGCCGAGGTCCGCGAGCAGTTCCGCGGTCTTCGGGGCGCCCGCCGACATCAGGAGCTTGCCGCCGCCCAGGAGGACGACGTGCGCCCCGGACTCCTCCGGGACCGCCAGGAAGCGCGGGAAGAGCGAGGGGGTGTCCACCAGCGGCTCGTGACCGATCACCGTCCCGTCGGGCAGTGCGGTGACCGCCGACTTCAGGTGCAGCACCTTGCTGACGGGTACGGCGACGACCCGCGCCCCGAGCGGTTCGAAGACCGCCCGCAGCTGCTGGACTCCGGCCGCGTTCGTACGGCCGCCACGGCCCACGTAGATGGTGTCGCCCACCTTCAGGATGTCGCCCCCGTCGAGGGTGCCCGGCTCCCAGATCCAGTTCACCGAGCAGCCGAGCCGTGCCACGGCCTCCTCGACCCCGGGGGTCTCGGCTCGCCGGGACTCGGCGCCGGGACGGGCGATCAGGGCGACGTTGCGGAAGACGACGACGGCGTCCTCGACGAACACCGAGTCCGGGCAGTCCTCCGCCGGGTCCACCTCCACGGTCTCCCAGCCGTGCGTGCGCAGCGCCTCCGTGTACGCCTCCCACTGCTCGACCGCGAGGTCGATGTCCACCGGGGTGCGTTCCATGTGCGTCACCAGCCCCTCGGCGAGGCGGGGGCTGGGCCGGCGTACGAGCGCTTTCTGGCTGGGCACGAGTGGGTCTCCGAATCGGCAGGGGGTGTCGGCGCAACATCATGCAGCGCGGTTCGCGCGCGCAAAACCCCCCGGCCTGACGCCGCGCACCACCCACCCCCGACGCTAGGCCGCCCCCGCGCCCCGCACTAGGAGGAATACCCGACAGTTTCCGGAGCGATTTCTTTCAGTTCTCCTCCTTCCAGGAGCAGCAGTCGCGTGATGCCGATCGACTCCAGGAACGGCAGGTCGTGGCTGGCGACGATCAGCGCCCCCTCGTAGGACTCCAGCGCCGTGGTGAGCTGGCGGACGCTCGCCATGTCGAGGTTGTTCGTCGGCTCGTCGAGCATCAGGAGCTGTGGAGCGGGGTCGGCCAGCATCAGGGCCGCGAGCGCCGCACGGAAGCGTTCGCCGCCGGAGAGCGTCGCCGCCCGCTGATCGGCCTTCGCGCCCTTGAACAGGAAGCGGGCGAGACGGGCCCGGATCCGGTTGTTGGTGGCGGCGGGCGCGAACCGGGCCACGTTCTCGGCGACGGTCAGCGCGTCGTCGAGGACATCGAGCCGCTGCGGCAGGAAGCGCAGCGGCACATGGGCGCGGACCTCACCGGACACGGTGTCGAGCTCCCCGGCGATCGTGCGCAGGAGCGTCGTCTTGCCCGAGCCGTTGCGCCCGGTCAGCGCGATACGTTCGGGCCCGCGCAGATCGAACACGCCGTCCACCCGGGTGCCGTACCGCAGCTCCAGCCGGTCGAGGGTGAGGACCTCGCGGCCCGGCGGAACGGCCGTGTACGGCAGGTCGACGCGGATCTCGTCGTCATCGCGTACGGCCTCCACCGCCTCGTCGAGACGTTCCTTCGCCTCGCTGAGCCTGGCCTCGTGCAGGATGCGGTGCTTGCCCGCCGACTCCTGGGCCGCCCGCTTGCGCGCACCCATGACGATCTTCGGCTCGCGCTTCTGCTCGTTCATCTTCTGCCCGTACCGCTTGCGCCGGGCCAACTTGAGCCGGGCGTCGACCAGTTCACGTTTCTGCTTCTTCAGATCGGACTCGGCGACCCGCACCATGCGTTCCGCCGCCTCCTGTTCGCCCGCGAGCGCCTCCTCGTACGCGGAGAAGTTGCCGCCGTACCAGGTGACCTCGCCGGACCGCAGATCGGCGATCTGGTCGACCAGGTCCAGCAGTTCGCGGTCGTGGCTGACCACGACCATGACCCCCGACCAGGCCTCCACGGCCGCGTACAGCCGCTGTCGCGCGTACAGATCCAGGTTGTTGGTGGGTTCGTCGAGGAGGAGGACGTCGGGCCGCCGCAGCAGAAGTGCGGCCAGCCGCAGCAGCACCGACTCGCCGCCGGACACCTCGCCGACCGTTCGGTCCAACTCGATGTGTCCGAGGCCGAGTTCGCCGAGGGTCGCGCGGGCCCGCTCCTCGACGTCCCAGTCGTCGCCGACCACGCCGAAGTGTTCCTCGGCCGCGTCGCCCGCCTCGATGGCGTGCAGGGCGGCGCGGACGGCGGAGATGCCGAGCGCCTCGTCGACCCGCAGGGCGGTGTCGAGGGTGACGTTCTGCGGCAGATGGCCCACCTCGCCGGTGACCCGGACGGTGCCGTCGGCAGGGGCGAGCTCTCCGGCGATCAGTTTCAACAGGGTTGATTTTCCTGATCCGTTGACCCCGACGAGCCCGGTGATGCCGGGTCCGAAGGCGACCTGGAGGCCGTCAAGGACGCCGGTGCCGTCCGGCCAGGCGAAGGACAGGGAGGTGCAGGTGATGGAGGTGGGGAACGCTGACATGAGAGCCTCGCGGTTGCTGGATGCGGTCGGGGGTACGCGTACGGGACACCGCGAGGCGACGACGATCCGGTTCGGAGGAGAGCGAGAGGAAGGCTCCGCACCCAAGGACGGCTCGAACGCCGAGGTCGCACGCAGCGCACACGCGGGCCGGACAGATCACGGATCCGGCTGGGTGTGACGCGGTGTCTCAGACCTCAGACGAGCAACGTCCTTCTCCATTCGACGGCAACAGAACCGCTGAACACCGTACGAGCGGCCCGGTGGGCTGTCAAAGGAATTGAAGCGCCCGCGGCGCACCGCACCGCGCCCCCGACGACCCAAGGAGATCCCGTGCCGAACGGCCCGCTCTCGTTGCCCGCCCGGCTCTACCTCCTGTCGTGGGACACCACGAAACGGAGGATCGCCGGGTCCACCCACCTCCATCACCTGGTGCGGGCCGGCGCCCTCACCGAACTCGCACAGCGCGGGCTGCTCGTCGACGACGACGGGATCGTCACGCCCGTGGACCCCGACTCCCGGACCGGGGACCTCGTCCTCGACGGGCTCCTGGAACTCGTCGCGGAGTCCCGTCCCCGCAGATGGAAGCCGTGGGTCACCTGTCGGGCGAGGGTCACCCTGGACGCCGTCCGCGCCCAGCTCGCCGCCGAGGGATACCTGCGGGCGGAGAAGAAGCGGGTCCTCGGGATCTTCCCCTCCGTGGAGTACGAACTGGACCGGGTGTCCGCCGTGGAGGCCCTGCGCGCGGAGGCGCGCGAGGTACTGGAGGGGCCGGTGCCGGTCTCCGAGGTCGGTGACCGCGAAGCGGCCCTCGTGGCCCTCGCCACCGCGGCCGAGCTCCGCACCCTGGCGACGGCCAAGGAGCGCAAACTCCACAGGGCCCGTATCGACGAGCTCTCCGAACGCAGCGGCGCGGCCGCCCCCGCCCTGAGGAAGGTCGTCCAGGAGGTGCGTACGGCGGTGGTCGTGGCGGCCACGACGGCCTCCGCCACGGCCGCGACCACGGCGAACTGAACGAACGCGGTCCGAGGCGTGCCCCGCGGGAACACACGTTCCCGCGGGGCACGCGTGCGGGACGGGGTCCCCGGACGCGGCGTGCCCCGGGAACGCGGACCGCGCGCGGCGACGTGTTCACGCGTGTCCGGCCACCGGACGGCAGCTTGCGGAAGGGCAGCCGGGGAGCCGGGCGTCGCGTGGACGAGGGTTCCCGGGTGGGTGCGGTGCCCTCACGTACATGGCGGATTCCTGCCAGCTCCCTCGCGCGGTCCGTGTTTGGGTTCTCCCATGACCGACACCGAGCAGCTCCGCGAGACCGCCCTCGCCTTCCGCGCCCTCCATGTCCCCGGCCGCCCCCTCGTCCTGCCGAACGCCTGGGACGCGGGGAGCGCCAGGATCGTCGAGGAGGCGGGCGCCGGCGCGGTGGCGACGAGCAGCGCGGGGCTGGCGTGGTCGCTGGGGACGGCGGACGGGGACCGGCTGGACCGGGAGAGCGTCCTCGCGGCTGTCGCGCGGATCGCCGCGGTGGTGCGGGTGCCGGTCAGCGCGGACATCGAGAGCGGGTACGCGCCCGACGCCCGGGGTGTGGGGGACACCGTCCGAGCGGTGCTCGCGGCGGGCGCCGTGGGTGTGAACATCGAGGACGCCCTTCACACGGAGGGCACCGGGCCGCTGCGCGCGGTGGAGGAGCAGGCGGAGCGCATCGCGGCGGCGCGCGCGGCCGCCGACGCTGCGGGCGTACCGCTGTTCGTCAACGCCCGCACCGACACGTTCCTGCGCGGCGCGGGCGGAGTGGAGGAGACCCTGCGGAGGGCTGCCGCCTACCTCGCGGCGGGAGCCGACGGCGTCTTCGTCCCCGGAGTCGTCGACCCGGTGACCGTCAAGGCGCTCGCCGAGGGCATCGAGGGCCCGCTGAACATCCTGGTGGGCCCCGGAGCGCCCTCCGTCGCCGAACTGGCCGCGCTCGGCGTCGCCCGGATCAGCGCGGGTTCGAGCATCGCGGTGGCCGCGCACGCCCTGGTCCGGCGTGCCGCGCGGGAGCTGCTGGGCACCGGGACCTGCGGGGCGCCGGTCGACGGGCTCGACTACGCGGGACTCAACGCCCTGATGGGCCGCGTCGGCTGACCGCGCCGAAGGCTGAGAAACGTCGACGGTGCCGGCGCCCCTTCAGCAGGTGCCCCGCATGAGCTCCGCCAGATCGTGGTCCAGGTCCACCTGGAGGTGCTCCAGGCCGACCGGCACCAACTCGGTGGTCTGCTGCAGGAAGTTGCGCACCTCGCCCGAGCGGATGTGCACCACGGCGGTGCCCTCGGGGGCGTGGAACTCCAGCACGGTGCGGTCGTATCCGTAAGGCCGCACCCGTACGTCGCCGTACCCCACCGCGTCGGCGAGGCCCGACACGAGCAGCTCGCGGGCGAAGGTCCAGCAGACCTCCACGCCTTCGAGCGTGGCGGGGGCGGGGAAGGTCATGCGGACGGCGAACGGGTCGGTCCGGTCGTAGTGGAGCGTGGCCGGAATGCTCGGCATCCGCGGCGCGGCGGCGACGAGGCGGGCCTCTACGGGCTGCTCGATGACGGTGGACAACGCCTTGCTCCCTTGTGACGGCTGATCGAACTCCGGGCGGATGAAGCCGGTCAATTGAAGAGACGGAAGAATGACCCGGCGCGTGCACCTCTGAGCCAAGTGACCTCTGTCACCGAGGTCATGCATGACGGAGATCCACTTTTTTCCGGGCCGGGGTGATCTCTTTCCGTTCCGCACGCACCGGACACCCATGAGGACACCCGGGCGGGCTCCGGGGTTCCCGGGGGACGCCATCTGGACGCCAACGGGGGACTGCACTAGCTTCGCCCGCCATGAGGGGCTTGGGGAAGACGAGACGTACGAGCCGGACGGTCGCCGTGGGACTGGGGGCGGCCACGCTCGCCGCGGCCCTCGCGGTGGCGGGCCCCGCGCAGGCGCACGAGGCGGCGCGGGGGCCGCACTGGGCGCTCAAGGACAGCGGTACGGACGCGCGCTTCCGTGGACTGTCGGCCGTCAGCCGGGACACCGCGTGGGTGGCCGGCTCGAAGGGCACCGTGCTGCGCACCACCGACGGCGGCGCGCTCTGGCGGAACGTGTCGCCGCCCGGGGCCGCGGACCTGGAGTTCCGCGACATCGAGGCGTTCGACGCGCGGCGGGCGGTGGTGCTGGCCATCGGCGAGGGCGAGGCGTCCCGCGTCTACCGGACCGAGGACGGCGGCGCCACGTGGACCGAGTCCTTCCGCAACACCGACGCCAACGCCTTCTACGACTGCCTCACCTTCCTCGACCGGCGCCACGGCCTGGCGATGAGCGACCCGGTGGACGGCCGGTTCCGCATCCTGTCGACCAGCGACGGCGGCCGGTCCTGGAAGGTGCTTCCCCGTGACGGGATGCCCGCGGCGCAGGACGGCGAGGCCGGCTTCGCGGCGAGCGGCCAGTGCCTGGTCGGTTCCGGGCCCCGGGACGTGTGGCTGGCCACGGGAGGGGGCGCACGCGCGCGTGTGCTGCACTCCGCGGACCGCGGACTGACCTGGACCGCCGCCGACACACCGGTGCCCGCCGGGGATCCGGCGCGCGGAGTCTTCGCCCTGGCCTTCCGCGACCGCGTCCACGGAATCGCGGTCGGCGGCGACTACCGCGCCGACCAGGCCTCACCGAGGGCCGCCGCGACCACCCCCGACGGCGGCCGCACCTGGACCACGGCCGATCGGCCCCCGCCCGCCTACCGTTCCGGCGTCGCCTGGCTGCCGCGCAGCCGCACCGCGGCCCTCGCGGTCGGCCCCACCGGCACCGACCTGACGACCGACGGCGGCCGCACCTGGCGCACCCTCGACACCGGCTCGTACGACACGGTGGACTGCGCCCCGGATCTGGGCTGCTGGGCCTCCGGCGAGAAGGGGAGGGTCGCCCGGCTGGAGCTCTGAGCTCTGAGCCCTGAGCGGTGCGGTGCCCGGGCCGGGGCACCGCACCGCGAGGGGTGGCGGCCGACAGCCCCGGCGGGCATGTGGGCGCGGGCGGGCGACGGCGTTCAGCCGAGCGGCTCGCGGTGCGGCTCCGGGCCGGGGTGTCTTCGTCGCGACGAAGGCACCCGCCTGTCCCCGGCTCGCCGACCGGATCCCGGGCCCCTCGGCGTGTGGCCGGCACCCGCGTCCGCAGCCTGGTCCGGGCTCCCGCGGGTGAAGCTGTAAAGGAATCCTTGACGAGCCAGTCGCGTAAAGGCATCCTTTACACGTGACCGATTCCTCGCTGTCCCTTACGGCCGTCTGTGCCCGGCTCGCCGAGCAGGCGTCGGCCCTGGCCGCCTCGATGGGCAGCCCGTTGAGCCCGCCCGCCTACCTCGACCTGGTCGGACGCGCCCAGGGCATCGACGTCCTGGGAGAACAGGTGCTCAAGCTGTGCGTCCAGCAGTCCCGCGACGCCGGGCACACCTGGCAGGAGATCGGGGACCTGCTCGGAGTCACCCGCCAGGCCGCCTTCCAGCGGTTCGGCAAACCCATCGACCCCCGAACCGGAGAACCCATGGACAAGACAGTGCGCATGACCGACGCCGCGGAACGTGCCCTCGCGATCGTGACGGCCGTCCTCGAAAACCGCATGGACGACGCCCGGCCGTCGTTCAACGCGCAGGTCGAGGAGGCCTTCACCGACAAGGTCCGGGCCGACGGCCTCGCCACGGTCGCCGGACTCGTCGGCGCGTTCGAGGGCTTCGCGGAGGGCGAGCCGTTCGTCCGGCGGGTCGGCGACCACACCGTCGTCGACATCCCGCTGAACTACGAGGCCGGCGACATGAAGGCCCGGGTCGCGTTCGACGCCGAGGAGAAGGTCGCCGGAATCTTCGTCCTCCCGCCCGAGGTCCCGTGACGGGTCCGTCCCCGTCCCGGGCCGGGGAGGGGCGAACCGCCGCCCTGGTCACCGGCGATGTCCCTCCCTCGCCTAGGCTCGTCCCCATCATGACGACCGTGAGGATCCCCGCGGGCTGGCCCGCCACCGAGGAGCAAGCCCGCCTCGTACAGGACGAGTTGCGCGAACGGGTGCTGCTCGACGAGCCGGGCCCGCCGCCCGGTACCGGTCGGGTGACGGGCGTCGACGTGGCCTACGACGACGAGCGGGACGTCGTGGCCGCGGCGGCCGTCGTCCTCGACGCGGTGACCCTCGACGTCGTGGCGGAGGCCACCGCCGTCGGCCGGGTCTCCTTCCCGTACGTCCCCGGACTGCTCGCCTTCCGCGAGATCCCGACCGTCCTGGCCGCGCTGGACGCCCTGCCCTGCCCGCCCGGCCTGGTCGTGTGCGACGGCTACGGGCTCGCCCACCCGCGCCGTTTCGGCCTCGCCAGTCACCTCGGCGTCCTCACCGGGCTCCCCACGATCGGGGTCGCCAAGAACCCGTTCGCGTTCTCCTACGAGGAGCCGGGCGCCCCGCGCGGCAGCGTCGCGCCGCTGCTCGCGGGCACCGAGGAGGTGGGCCGGGCTCTGCGCACCCAGGACGGGATCAAGCCCGTGTTCGTGTCCGTCGGCCATCGTGTGGACCTCGACAACGCCTGCGCGCACACCCTGGCCCTCACCCCGAAGTACCGCCTGCCGGAATCCACCCGACGCGCGGACTCCCTGTGCAGGCGGGCCCTCCGGGATGCAACGACCTGATGCCTGGCCGACCCCCGCGAACGCGCCGTCCCGGCGCTACCGCACCGCCGCCACCCGGAAGGTGATGCCCGCCGCGCCGAGCCGGTCCAGCAGCGCGTCGCCCATCGCCACCGCCGGGGTGACCTGCCCGGACGTCTTCGGGAGATCGTCGAGGGCCAGGGACAGCGCGGACTCCGCGAGCATCTTCGCGGTCTCGTCGTAGCCGGGGTCGCCGCCCGAGACCTCGGTGAACACGCGCCGGCCGCCGCCCTCGCCCACGAAGCGCACCGAGAACCAGCTCTTCGCGCGGCGCTCGGCGCTCGGCCCCTCGCCCGGCTTGATCCGGTCGGACAGCCAGCGCCGCGCGGACGGCAGTTGTGCGACGGCGAAGAGCGCGCTCACCCCGGCGACCCCACCGAGGGCGATGGGCAGCCGCTCGACGGCCGCGTAGTGCCGGTAGCGGAAGTCCGGCCCGTACCGGGCCAGGGCCCGCGCCGAGCGCTGCACCACCTGGGCGTCGATCGTGGGCAGCGGGATCGCCCACGCCCCGACCTCCGGGGCGAACCGCGGCGCGCCCAGCGGGGCCTCCACCCGCCGCACCATCAGGCGCGGTTCGTGACGCCTGCGGTCCCGCGCCGCGGCGAGCATGTGCCGGCCGCGCGCGAACTGGTTGAGCGCGGAGGCGAAGGTGCCGCCCGAGAACATCGCCTGGGAGCGGACGTATCCGTCCACCCTCAACGGCACGTCCTCCGGGAGCTGCCGCACGGTGAAGTAGGCGCCCAGGTCGTGCGGGATCGAGTCGAAGCCGCAGGCGTGCACGAGCCGTGCGCCCGTCTCACGCGCGCGTGCGTCGTGCCGGACGTACATCAGGTCCACGAACTCGGGCTCGCCGGTGAGGTCCAGATAATCGGTCCCGGCATCCGCGCAGGCGGCCACCAGGTCCTCCCCGTAGGTGATGTACGGGCCCACCGTCGTGGCCACCACGCGCGCGAGACGGGCGAGTTCGCGGACCGACTCCGGGTCCGTCACATCCGCCCGCAGCACTCCGGGTGCGCCGCCGAGCCGCTCACGCAGCCGCTCCAGCTTCTCCGTGCTGCGTCCGGCGATCGCCCACCGCAGCCCTTCGGGCGCATGGGCGGCCAGATACTCCGCGGTGAGCTCCCCGACGAACCCCGTGGCTCCGAAGAGCACGATGTCGTACGGGCGGTCCGACTCGTTCAGCCTGCTCATGACACCCTCCGCACTGTGGGCTGCGCTCGAACGTGCGGTCCGCGCCACGTCGCGCGCGAAGCGCCGTTGTCGGTGGCTGAGGCTAGCGTGAGGTACGAACAGTCGGACGACGAGGTCGCACGAACAGGCCGGAGGCAGCCGTGGCCGTGTCGAAAAACGCGCTGAAAAAGTGGCAGAAGGTGCGCGAGTTCGCGCTCGGCCTGCCCGGAGCCGCGGAGGAGTTCCCCTGGGGCGAGACCGTCGCGAAGGTCAACAAGAAGGTCTTCGTCTTCCTCGGTCTCGACGACGGCAGCTACCCGATGGGCATCACTGTGAAGCTCAAGGACGAGGCGGCGCACGCCCACGCGCTCACCTCGCCCGGCGCGGAACCCGCCGGATACGGCCTGGGCAAGGCCGGCTGGGTGCGCGTACCCCTGGAGGAGCAAGGGGCTCCCGCGGCGGAGCTGCTGTGCGACTGGGTCGAGGAGAGCTATCGCGTCATAGCCCCCAAGAAACTGATCACGGAGCTGGACCGCGGTTGATCCCCGAACGGGGCCGGGTCCGATCCGGGAACGAGGCCGGGCGTGACCCCCGAACGGAGCCGGGTCCGACGGCCGAACGGGGCAGGAACCGATCCCGGAACCGGGCGGTGTCGATCCAGGTACCGGGCCGGAGCCGATCCCCGTCCGGGGAATTTAACTAAGCGCTTGCTCGTCAGGGGCTTGCCCGGAGTGGAACACGTTCTTAACATCGCTGATGTCACATCAGTGTTGTCACATCGCTGGGGGCTTGATGACAGGGGCAGGAACGCCGGGGCACGGCCCCCTCACCGGGGTGCGCGTGATCGAACTGGCGGGCATCGGCCCCGGCCCGTTCGCCGCCATGCTGCTCGCCGACCTCGGCGCGGACGTGGTCCGGGTGGACCGGCCCGGTGGCCCCGGGATCGGGGTCGAACCGGCCTACGACACCACCAACCGCAACAAGCGGTCCGTGATCATCGACCTCAAGGCCGAGGGAGGCGCGGCCGCCGTTCTCGACCTGGCCGAACGCGCCGACATCCTGATCGAGGGCTACCGCCCCGGCGTCGCCGAGCGGCTCGGCGTCGGCCCCGAGGCCTGCCTCGCCCGCAACCCGGCACTCGTCTACGGGCGGATGACCGGGTGGGGCCAGGAAGGCCCGCTGGCCGACCGTGCCGGGCACGACGTCGCCTACATCGCGATCACCGGCACCCTGGGCATGATCGGCGCGCCCGACGAGCCGCCACCACTCCCCGCGAACCTCCTCGGCGACTACGCGGGCGGCTCGCTCTATCTCGTCGTCGGCGTGCTCGCCGCCCTCCACCACGCACGCGCGACCGGCGCCGGACAGGTCGTGGACGCGGCCATCGTCGACGGCACCGCGCACCTGTCCACCATGATCCACGGCATGCTGGCCGCGGGCGGCTGGCAGGACCGGCGTCGCGCCAACCTCCTCGACGGCGGCTGCCCGTACTACGGGACCTACGAGACCGCCGACGGCCGGTACATGGCGGTCGGTCCCCTGGAGCGGCAGTTCTACGACGAGTTCGTCGGACTGCTCGGCATCCCCGAACTCGGCCCCGCGCGCCAGGACCCGGCCCGCTGGGAGGAACTGCGCGAGACGGTCGCCGCCCGCTTCAGGACCCGTACACGCGACGAGTGGACCGCCGTCTTCGAGGGCTCGGACGCGTGCGTGGCGCCGGTCCTGTCGCTGCGCGAGGCGCCCGAGCACCCGCACCTCGCGGCTCGCGGCACCTTCGTGGACCACGGCGGCATCACCCAGCCGGCCCCCGCGCCGCGCTTCTCGGCCACCCCCACCTCGGTCCGCGGAGGTCCAGCCCGGCCGGGCGCGGACACCGAGGACGTGGCCCGCGACTGGGACGTACCCCGGCTGACGAAGGACGGCGGCTGATGCCCCGCTCCCGACCGCTCGCCGCCGGCGGGGACGTCGCGCCCGTACGCGCCCCCGAGAGCCCCGTCACCGCCCCTCTCCGAGGGTTCCCCCGTATGAACTCCAGGAAGGTGTTTCCCGCATGAAGCGGCAGATCTTCACCGCGGAGCACGACGCGTTCCGCGAGACCGTGCGCACCTTCCTCGGCAAGGAGGTGCTGCCCCACTACGAGCAGTGGGAGAAGGACGGCATCGTCTCGCGCGACGCCTGGCGGGCGGCCGGGAAGCAGGGCCTGTTGGGGCTCGCCGTGCCCGAGGAGTACGGAGGCGGCGGCACCACCGACTTCCGCTACAGCGCCGTACTCGCCGAGGAGTTCACGCGCGCGGGAGCCGCGGGACTCGCCCTCGGGCTGCACAACGACATCATCGGGCCGTATCTGACGGACCTCGCCACCGAGGAGCAGAAGCGGCGCTGGCTGCCCGGCTTCTGCGACGGTTCGGTCATCACCGCCATCGCGATGACCGAACCCGGCGCCGGATCCGACCTCCAGGGCATCACGACGCACGCCGAGGACAAGGGCGACCACTTCCTGCTCAACGGCTCCAAGACCTTCATCTCCAACGGCATCCTCGCCGACCTGGTGATCGTCGTCGCGAGGACCACCCCCGAGGGCGGTGCGCGCGGGCTGTCGCTGCTCGTCGTCGAGCGCGGCACGGAAGGCTTCGAACGCGGCCGCAACCTCGACAAGATCGGCCAGAAGTCGCAGGACACCGCCGAGTTGTTCTTCAACGACGTGCGCGTGCCCAAGGAGAACCTCCTCGGGGAGCTGAACGGCGCGTTCGTCCACCTGATGACGAACCTCGCGCAGGAACGCATGGGCATCGCCGTCGCCGCCATCGCCGGAGCCGAACACCTGCTGGAGATCACCACGCAGTACGTGAAGGAGCGCGAGGCGTTCGGGCGGCCGCTCGCGAAACTCCAGCACATCCGCTTCGAGATAGCCGAGATGGCCACCGAGTGCGCCGTCACCCGCACCTTCCTGGACCGCTGCATCGTCGACCACTCGAACGGCGAACTCGACGCGGTGCACGCCTCCATGGCCAAGTGGTGGGCCACCGAACTGCAGAAACGCGTGGCCGACCGCTGCCTCCAACTGCACGGCGGCTACGGCTACATGACGGAGTACCGGGTCGCCCGGGCCTTCACCGACGGGCGCATCCAGACCATCTACGGCGGGACGACCGAGATCATGAAGGAGATCATCGGCCGCTCCCTGCTCGGCTAACCCTCCCCGAAAGGCTTACCAGTGAGCACCGAAGCGTACGTGTACGACGCGATCCGCACCCCGCGCGGTCGCGGCAAGCAGAACGGCGCCCTGCACGGCACCAAGCCCATCGACCTGGTCGTCGGGCTGATCCACGAGGTGCAGCGGCGCTTCCCGGGTCTCGACCCGGCCGCCATCGACGACATCGTCCTCGGCGTCGTCGGCCCGGTCGGCGACCAGGGCTCCGACATCGCCCGCATCTCCGCGATCGCCGCCGGACTGCCCGACACGGTGGCCGGCGTGCAGGAGAACCGCTTCTGCGCCTCGGGCCTTGAAGCCGTCAACCTTGCGGCGATGAAGATCCGTTCGGGCTGGGAGGACCTGGTCCTCGCGGGCGGCGTCGAGTCGATGTCGCGCGTGCCGATGGCCTCCGACGGCGGCGCGTGGTTCGCCGACCCGATGACCAACCTCGCCACCAACTTCGTGCCGCAGGGCATCGGCGCCGACCTCATCGCCACCATCGAGGGCTTCTCGCGCCGTGACGTCGACGAGTACGCGGCCCTCTCCCAGGAGCGCGCCGCCGCGGCCGTGAAGGACGGCCGCTTCGAGAGGTCCGTCGTCCCGGTCAAGGACCGCAGCGGTCTCACGGTCCTCGACCACGACGAGTTCCTGCGTCCGGGCACCACCGCCGACTCGCTGGCCAGGCTGAAGCCGTCGTTCGCGGACATCGGCGAACTGGGCGGATTCGACGCAGTGGCGCTGCAGAAGTACCACTGGGTCGAGCAGATCGACCACGTCCACCACGCGGGCAACTCCTCCGGCATCGTCGACGGCGCCTCGCTCGTCGCCATCGGCTCCCGCGAGGTCGGCGAGCGCTACGGCCTCACCCCGCGCGCGCGGATCGTCTCCGCGGCCGTCTCCGGTTCCGAGCCCACCATCATGCTCACCGGTCCCGCGCCCGCGACGCGCAAGGCGCTCGCCAAGGCCGGTCTGACCATCGACGACATCGACCTCGTCGAGATCAACGAGGCCTTCGCGGCCGTCGTCCTGCGCTTCGTGAAGGACATGGGCCTGTCGCTGGACAAGGTCAACGTCAACGGCGGCGCCATCGCGCTCGGCCACCCGCTCGGCGCCACCGGCGCGATGATCCTCGGCACCCTCGTCGACGAACTGGAGCGCCAGGACAAGCGGTACGGCCTCGCCACCCTGTGCGTGGGCGGCGCCATGGGCATCGCCACGATCGTCGAGCGCGTCTGACCTTCCCAACGGATCAAGGATCTACGGAGCATCCCCTGATGAGCACTGAGCCCACCACCATCCGCTGGGAACAGGACGAGACCGGCGTCGTCACCCTCGTCCTCGACGACCCCAACCAGTCCGCGAACACGATGAACCAGGCGTTCCGCGCCTCCCTCGCCGCGATCACCGACCGCCTGGAAGCCGAGAAGGAATCGGTCCGGGGCGTCATCTTCACCTCCGCCAAGAAGACCTTCTTCGCGGGCGGCGACCTGCGCGACCTCATCCGGGTCACCCCCGAGACCGCCCAGGACCTCTTCGACGGCGGCCTCGCCATCAAGCGGAACCTGCGCCGCATCGAGACCCTGGGCAAGCCGGTCGTCGCCGCGATCAACGGCGCGGCCCTGGGCGGCGGCTTCGAACTCGCCCTCGCCTGCCACCACCGGGTCGCCCTCGACACCTCCGGCACCAAGATCGGCTGCCCCGAGGTCACCCTCGGCCTGCTCCCCGGAGGCGGTGGAGTCGTCCGCACCGTGCGCCTGCTGGGCATCGCCGACGCCCTGCTGAAGGTCCTCCTCCAGGGCACGCAGTACAACGCGACGCGCGCCCGGGACAACGGCCTCGTCCACGAGGTGGCCGCCACCCCCGAGGAACTGCTCTCCAAGGCCCGCGCCTTCATCGACGCCAACCCCGAGTCGCAGCAGCCCTGGGACAAGCCCGGCTACCGCATCCCCGGCGGCACCCCGGCCAACCCGAAGTTCGCGGCCAACCTGCCCGCCTTCCCGGCCAGCCTGCGCAAGCAGACCAACGGCGCCCCCTACCCGGCCCCCCGCAACATCCTCGCGGCCGCCGTCGAGGGCTCCCAGGTCGACTTCGAGACGGCCCAGGTCATCGAGGCCCGCTACTTCGTCGAGCTGGCCGCGGGCCAGACCTCGAAGAACATGATCCAGGCGTTCTTCTTCGACCTCCAGGCCGTCAACTCCGGCGCCAACCGCCCCCGCGGCATCGAGCCGCGCCCGGTCCGCAAGGTCGCCGTCCTCGGCGCCGGGATGATGGGCGCGGGCATCGCCTACTCCTGCGCCCTCGCGGGCATCGAGGTCGTCCTCAAGGACGTCTCGGCCGACGCGGCGGCCAAGGGCAAGGCGTACTCCGAGAAGCTCTGCGCCAAGGCGGTCTCCCGGGGCCGTACGACCCAGGAGAAGGCCGACGCGCTGCTCGCCCGGATCACGCCCACCGCCGACCCGAACGACCTCGCGGGCTGTGACGCCGTCATCGAGGCGGTCTTCGAGGACACCGCGCTCAAGCACAAGGTGTTCCAGGAGATCCAGAACATCGTCGAACCCGACGCGCTGCTCTGCTCCAACACCTCCACCCTGCCGATCACCGCCCTCGCCGAAGGCGTCGAGCGGCAGGAGGACTACATCGGGCTGCACTTCTTCTCGCCCGTCGACAAGATGCCGCTGGTCGAGATCATCAAGGGCGAGCGCACCGGCGACGAGGCACTGGCCCGCGCCTTCGACCTCGTACGGCAGATCAAGAAGACCCCGATCGTCGTCAACGACTCGCGGGGCTTCTTCACCTCCCGGGTCATCGGGCAGTTCATCAACGAGGGTGTCGCGATGGTCGGCGAGGGCATCGAGCCCGCGTCCGTCGAGCAGGCCGCGGCCCAGGCCGGCTACCCGGCCAAGGTGCTCTCCCTCATGGACGAGCTGACGCTCACCCTGCCGCGCAAGATCCGCAAGGAGTCCAAGCAGGCCGTCGAGGAGGCCGGCGGCACCTGGGAGACCCACCCCGCCGAGGCCGTCATCGACCGCATGGTCGACGAGTTCGGGCGCCCCGGACGCAGCGGCGGCGCGGGCTTCTACGAGTACACGGAGGACGGCAAGCGCGGCAGGCTGTGGCCGGGCCTGCGCGAGCACTTCACGAAGGACGGGCACGAGATCCCGTTCGAGGACATGAAGGAGCGCATGCTCTTCTCCGAGGCGCTGGACACCGTCCGGCTCGTGGAGGAAGGCGTGCTGACCTCGGTCGCCGACGCCAACATCGGCTCCATCCTCGGCATCGGCTTCCCCGGCTGGACCGGCGGTGTCCTGCAGTACATCAACGGCTACGAGGGGTCGACCGGCACCGGACCGGCCGCGTTCACGGCCCGCGCGAGGGAGCTCGCCGAGCGCTACGGGGACCGTTTCCTCCCGCCCGCGCTGCTCGTCGACAAGGCGGAGAAGGGCGAGCGGTTCACCGACGCGTCCTGAGCCCGGACGCGCCGCACCCGGCCCACGCCACGAGATGACGTGTCGCCGAGTGGTACGAGGGACCTGCTCCGCGGGGGCGGGCACCGGACGCCGACCGGCGAACCGGTACCCGCCCCCGCCGAGGAGCCCCCATGGGCCGCCGTCCCGCCCTCGCTCTGCCGGACATCCTGCGCGGCGAGGGCGTGGACCGCGTCCTCGGCAGCCCCGGCACCACCGAACCGCCCTTCCTGGCCGCCCTCGCGGAGGCCGGGGGCGCACCGGAATACGTCCTAGGCATCCACGAGGGCGCCGTCGTCCCGATGGCCGACGGATACGCCCGCGCGACCCGGCGGCCCGCGTTCGTCAGCCCGCGCATCGCCGCCGGGCTCGCCAAGGGGCTCATCGGGCTGCTCCGGCGGCCGGCCCTGCGGACCCTCAACGTCGCGGGCGGATCGGCCTGCTTGTGAGCACGCGTGCCACCACGGCGGGCCGGACCGGGGTCAGGACTCCTTGAGCCACTCCCGCAGCTCGTCCTTCAACGACCGCTGGAACGCGGTGAGAAGCGCCTGCACCACCAGCGGCTGCATGTGCGCGGACAGCGACTTCACCGCCGCCACGGACTCCCGCTCGCCCACGGCGTCGCGCAGCAGGGCGGACAGTTCGCCGGCCGCCGCGCGCGAGTGCTCCAGCAGAACGGTCCGCGCGGCGAGGAGCGTCTCGTCGGCGATGGGTACGTCCAGGAGCTCCGTCCCGAGCCGCAGCAGCCCGGGGTCCAGCCGGACGGTGTCCCCCGACCGCTCGATGACGCCCATGGCGGCCAGCCGCTCCAGGTCCGCGTCGCCCAGCGGTCGGCCGGCCCGCCGCTCCAGTTCCTCCCGGGAGACGTCCTCCGTCGCGGCGGGTGCCCAGGAGGCCACCACGGCACGGTGGATGGCGAGTTCGCGGGCGCTCAGACCGGGCGGCAACTGGGTCAGATGACGTTCGATCGCGGCCAGTGTCATGCCCCGGTGCTGCAACTCCTCGATGAGCGCGAGCCGGGCGAGATGCTCCTGGCTGTAGTGCCCCACACGCCGGGGGCCGATCACGGGCGGCGGCAGCAGGCCCCGGGCGCTGTAGAAGCGCACCGTACGGACCGTGACGCCCGCCCGCGCGGCCAGCTCGTCGACCGTGAGCGCCGGCTCCTCGGTGTCCGTCGTCATGGCAGGCCCCGCCTCTCCCGTGGTGCGCCGCGCGCCCTCGGCGACCGGTGACCGGTGACGGCGCGGTGCAACAGTATTGCTGTCCCACCAGTGTTGTGAAAGCGTCCGGCCGGCATCGGCGCGGACATCCGGCACCGGCCGCGTGACTCCGGCTGTGTGACGTGTGCCACCGCATACGGGGTGACCTCGCCGGGAAGGCGGCGCCTTGGTCCGTGTCGCCTCCGGGACGGCGCGGGCCAGGCCCATCCGGACCCCCGCGCAGCCCGTGCGGCGGGGGCGCACCAGAAGGTAGATCCACCCGTGAGCAAGGACGTCGTAGACACGGCCGGGGCAGCTTCCCGCACCGGTGCGACCCAGTCGCCCGCCGACGCGGGCGACGCCGGTTACAGCAAGGACCTCAAGGCCCGCCACGTCAACATGATCGCCGTCGGCGGCGCGATCGGAACCGGACTCTTCCTCGGGGCGGGCGGCCGCCTCCGCGACGCGGGCCCCGCGCTCGCCGTCGCGTACCTCGTCTGCGGGATCTTCGCCTTCTTCGTCGTCCGCGCCCTCGGTGAACTCGTCCTCTACCGGCCCTCGTCGGGGTCCTTCGTCTCGTACGCCCGCGAGTTCCTCGGCGAGAAGGGCGCCTACGTCGCCGGGTGGCTGTACTTCCTCAACTGGTCGACGACCGGGATCGCCGACATCACCGCGATCGCGCTCTACACGCACTACTGGAGCCTGTTCACGGACGTCCCGCAGTGGGTGCTGGCGCTGATCGCCCTGGCGGTGGTGCTCGCCGTGAACCTGATCTCGGTGAAGATCTTCGGCGAGATGGAGTTCTGGTTCGCGATCGTCAAGGTCGCCACGCTCGTCGGCTTCATGCTGATCGGCGTGTTCCTGCTGGCCACGCAGCACCAGGTCGGCGACAGCACGCCGGGTCCGGGCCTCGTCATGGACCACGGCGGCCTCCTCCCGCACGGGATGATGCCGGTCGTCCTGGTGATGCAGGGCGTGATCTTCGCGTACGCCGCGCTGGAACTGGTCGGCGTCGCCGCGGGCGAGACCGCCGACCCGCAGAAGGTCGTCCCGCGCGCGGTGAACTCGATCATGTGGCGCGTGGGTCTGTTCTACGTCGGTTCGGTCGTCCTGCTGGCCCTGCTGCTGCCCGGATCGGCCTACTCCGCCGACGAGAGCCCGTTCGTCACCGTCCTGTCCGGGATCGGCGTCCCGGCGGCCGGTGACGTCATGAACCTGGTCGTCCTGACGGCCGCCATGTCGTCGCTGAACTCCGGCCTCTACTCCACCGGCCGCATCCTGCGGTCCATGGCCATGGCGGGCTCGGCACCCCGGTTCACCGCCCGGATGAACCGCAGCCAGGTCCCGTACGGCGGCATCCTGCTCACCTGCGCGGTGTGCGTCCTCGGCGTCGGCCTCAACTACCTCATGCCGAGCCAGGCCTTCGAGATCGTCCTGAACGTGGCGTCCCTCGGCGTCATCAGCACCTGGGTGATCATCATGGTCTGCCATCTGGTGTTCGTCCGCCGGGCCAGGGAGGGACTGGTGATCCGCCCGTCGTTCCGCCTGCGCGGCAGCCCGGTGACCGAGATCGTCACCATCGCCTTCCTGCTGGCCGTCCTCGGCCTGATGGGCAACGACCCCGAGATCGGCCGCAAGACCCTCCTGCTCGTCCCGGTGATCGCCGTCCTGCTCGTAGCCGGCTGGTTCACGGTCCGCAACCGAGTCTCGAAGACGGCCGACCGGGAACTGAGCACCTTCACCGGGTAGCGGCCCGCGGCCCACGGCGGCCCGGGGCCTCTGTCAGTGGCGGCCTCTACGGTGATGTCATGTCGGGGATCTCGTACGTCCGGGGTGACGCCACCGTTCCGTCGGTCAAGGGCGTCAAAGTGATAGCCCATGTCTGCAACGACATCGGGGGCTGGGGCAAGGGCTTCGTGCTCGCTCTCTCCCGCCGCTGGCCGGAGCCGGAGGCCGCCTACCGCGCCTGGCACCGCGACCGCGCGGGCAACGACTTCGGCCTGGGCGCCGCCCAGTTCGTCCAGGTCGAGCCGTACGTATGGGTGGCGAACCTGGTGGGCCAGCGGGGGATACGCACCGGCGGCAAGGGCGTGCCCGTGCGTTACGAGGCCATCGACGCCTCACTCCGACTGCTGGCGGACAAGGCCGTCGAGCTCGGCGCGTCGGTGCACATGCCGCGCATCGGGTGCGGGCTGGCCGGCGGCAGTTGGTCGCGGGTGGAGCCCCTCGTCGGCGAGCGGCTGGTAGGCCGGGGCCTGGCGGTGACGGTGTACGACCACGGGGCCTGAACGGCGCGACGCCGGGCGGGCGCGTCGGGCGGGTCCGGCGCGTCGTGCCGGACGGCTCCGGACGATGGGGCTTGTGGAAGTTTCTGCAACTGCTTGCCGTGATCGTCGGGGGCTGCTTGACTCGCTGCTCGCGTCCGAGAGGGAGAGTCATGAGCCGCGAGATCGACGTCCTCGTCCTGGGCGGGGCGGGTGTGGACACGATCGTCCAGGTCCCCGAACTGCCGCTTCCCTACGCCGACAGCTACATGATCCGGCCCGGTATCGAGTCCCGGGCCGGACAGACCGGTGACTTCGTGGCGCTGGGCCTGCACGCCCTCGGCCTGCGCACGCACCACCTCGACATGCTCGGCGACGACCCCGAGGGCGACCTCGTACGAGCCCTGCACCACGACCGGGGCATCGCGCTCACCGAGGTCCCCCAGCCCGCGGGCACCAAGCGCGCGGTCAATCTCGTCGGCCCCGACGGGCGCAGGCTGTCCCTGTACGACGACAGCCGCTCGCGCGAAGGGGACCGGCTGCCCGAGAAGACGGTCCGGGACCTGGCGGCGGCGAGCCGGCACGCCCATGTGTCCATCACCCACCCCTGCGCGTTCGCCCTGCCAGTCCTGCGGGAGGCCGGGGTGACGCTCTCGACCGACCTCCACAACTGGGACGGGGAGAATCCCTACCACGAGCCGTTCGCGTACGCCGCCGACATCGTGTTCGTGTCCACCACCGCCCTCGCCGACCCCGAGCGCACCATGCGGGGGATCGTGGAACGCGGCAGGGCCGAGGTGGTCGTCGCCACGGCCGGAGCCGAGGGCGCGTGCCTGCTGACCGACGGCGAACTGACCCACATCCCGGTGGTCGAGCCCCGTACCCCCGTCGTCGACTCGAACGGCGCCGGCGACTCCTTCGCCGCGGGCTTCCTCTACGGCCGGCTGACCGGCGAACCGGTCGGGCGCTGCGCCTTGTACGGCGCGGTGGCGGGCGCCTACGCCTGCACCGTGCCCGCGACCCGGGCCGACGCCATCAGCCGTGCGGAACTCCTGTCCCAGGTAGCGGAGTTGGAGGAGAGGGCCGCCCGCCGCTGAGCGAGATCAGCGGCGGGCGGCCGGTCAGCCGACCCTTCAGCCGGAGTGGACCGCGTCCGCTCGGCCCGAGTGGACCGCGTCGGTGGCGGCGATCTTCTTCCAGGACTTCGGCCGGGCCACGGCACCCTTCGCCGCCGGGGCCGGAGCGACTCCCGCGCTCCGCGCCGCGGGTGCCGCCGGCTTCGACGGCTGGAACAGCCAGGTGTCGAAGAGCGCCCCGAGCGAGGTGCCCGACACCTGCTCGGCGTACTTCCGGAAGTCATCGACCGACGCGTTCCCGTACGCGTGCTCCTTGGGCCACCCCTTCAGGATGGCGAAGAAGGCGTCGTCCCCGACCTGGTTGCGCAGCGCCTGCACCGCCAGCGCGCCCCGGTCGTAGACCGCGATGTCGAACTGGTTGTCAGGACCCGGGTCGCCGGGCGCCACCGTCCAGAAGGCGTCGTCCGCCGGATGCGAGGCGTACACGTAGTCCGCGAGCTCCTGCGTCGTGCCCTCGCCCTCGTGCTCCGACCACAGCCACTGCGCGTAGCGCGCGAAGCCCTCGTTGATCCAGATGTCCTTCCAGCCCTTCAGCGACACGTCGTCGCCGTACCACTGGTGCGCCAACTCGTGGACGACCACGGAGGTGTTGGAGCCGTTCGCGAACTGCTTGGGGCTGTAGTACACCCGGGTCTGGGTCTCCAGCGCGTACCCGGTCGTGGTGTTGGGCACGTAGCCGCCGGCACTGCTGAAGGGATACGGCCCGAAGTAGCCGCTCAGCCAGTCGACCAGCTCCCCCGTCCGCTCGACACTGGCGCGCGCCGCCCCGTCGTTGTCGCCGAGGTCCTTGCTGTAGGCGTTGACGACCGGGACGCCGCCCTCGGACGTGCTGGTCGTGATGTCGAACTTCCCGACCGCGAGCGTCGTCAGATACGTGGCCTGCGGCTTGTTGGACCGCCAGTTGTAGCGGGTCCAGCCGAGCCGTGAACTCGTCGACTGCAGCGTGCCGTTGGAGATCGCCTGGGTGCCGTCCGGGACGGCCACGGACACGTCGTACGTCGCCTTGTCGAGCGGGTGGTCGTTGCTCGGGTACCACCACCACGCCGACTCGGGCTCGTCCGCCGCGACCGCCCCGTCCGGAGTGCGGTGCCAGGTCGAGAAGCCGTACGCGCTCTTCGTGGAGGGCACCCCGCTGTAGCGGACGACGACGGTGACCGGCGTGCCCTTGGCCAGCGGCGTGGCCGGCGTGATCTCCAGCTCGTGCTGGCCCGAGGTGGCGAACGACGCCTTCGCGCCGTTGACCCGTACCTCGCTCACATCGAGCAGAAAGTCCAGATCGAACCGGGACAGGTCCTGCGTGGTGGTCGCCAGGAGGGTGGCCGTGCCCTCCAGCTCGTCGGTCCGCGGCTGGTACGTGAGCCTCAGGTCGTAGTGCGAGACGTCGTATCCGCCGTTGCCGTAGGCCGGGTAGTAGGGATCGCCGATGCCCGGTGCTCCCGGCGTGTAACTTGCCGCCGATGCCGGGATCGCCAGCAGCAGGGAGGCGGCGAGAGCGCCCGGGGCGATGAGTCTGCGGTGCACGTCAAGCTCCAAGTCGTCGGGGCGTGAAGTCGGTCCGGAGCCTATTCAGTCCCGGTGGCCCCGGTCATGTCCACGGCCACCCCTGTCACACGATCGCCATTCGGCCGACATGACCCGCCCGGCCCAACGACCCCTCATGGACCCTCTGTCGCAAGGGAGTTGACCGGGGTACGTTCCGCGCATGCCGATATCATCGCGCCGCATGCGCTTCATGACCTGGAGATCGCTCGCGACGGCGGCCGTTGCCGCCCTGATGGCCGCGTTCCTCACCCCCGTCGCCGCACACGGCGCTCCGCGGGAGAGCACCCCGGTCTATTCGTACGAGAACGCGATACGGGAGTCCGTCTGGGTCGACACCGGTCTCGACGGCGACAGCGACGGAAGGAACGACCGGGTCGCCGTCGACATCGTCCGGCCCCGCGAACTCGCCCGGCAGGGCCGCAAGGTCCCCGTGATCATGGACGCCAGCCCGTACTACTCCTGCTGCGGGCGCGGCAACGAGAGCCAGACCAAGACGTACGACGCGAACGGCCACGTCGTCCAGATGCCCTTGTTCTACGACAACTACTTCGTGCCGCGCGGCTACGCCTTCGTCGGCGTCGACCTCGCCGGCACCAACCGCTCCGACGGCTGTGTCGACGTGGGCGGCCGCTCCGACGTCCAGTCCGCCAAGGCGGTCGTCGACTGGCTGAACGGCCGCGCCAAGGGCTACACCACCCGCACCGGCGCCGCCACGGCCAGGGCCACCTGGACCAACGGCAGAACCGGCATGATCGGCAAGAGCTGGGACGGCACGATCGCCAACGGCGTCGCCGCCACCGGGGTCAAGGGCCTGAAGACCATCGTGCCGATCAGTGCCATCTCCTCCTGGTACGACTACTACTTCGCCAAGGGCGCCCCGCTCTACGACTCCGGCCCCGACTGGCTGTCCGGCTACGTCGACAGCCCCGAAGCCGCCACCAAGTGCGCCGCCGTGCAGCGGAAGCTCGTCGACGGGGCGCCGCGCACCGGCGACTGGACATCGCTGTGGACCGAGCGCGACTACGTCAAGAACGCCGCGAAGGTGAAGGCCAGCGTCTTCCTCGTCCACGGCATGCAGGACCTCAACGTCCGCACCAAGAACTTCGGCCAGTGGTGGGACGCCCTCGCCAAGAACGGCGTCGAGCGCAAGATCTGGCTCTCCCAGACCGGCCACGTCGACCCCTTCGACTACCGCCGCGCCGCCTGGGTCGACACCCTGCACCGCTGGTTCGACCATGAACTCCTCGGCTACGACAACGGCATCGACCACGAGCCCATGGCCGACATCGAACGCCACCCCGACCTGTGGGCCACCTCCGCCGTCTGGCCGCCCCGCACCACCAGCGCCACGACCCTGCGTCCGGGCACCGGCACGCGGCCCGGCGTCGGCACCCTCGGACTGCGCGGCAGGTCCGGAACGGAGACCTTCACCGACGACCCGCGGCTGAGCGAGACCGACTGGGCCGCGCACATCGACCAGCCGACTCCCGACAAGGCCGGCTTCGCCACCGGGCCGCTCACCCACGACCTGCGGCTCTCCGGCTCCTCCAAGGTGACCGTCACCGCCACCCCGACCACCTCGACGGCCCACCTCTCCGCGGTGCTCGTCGACCTCGGGCCGGACACCATCCGCGACTACGCGGGCTCCGGCGAGGGCATCACCACCCGCACCGACCGGACCTGCTGGGGCGCGAGCACGACCGGCGACAGCTCCTGCTACCTGGCGACCGAGGCGGCCACGGCGGACGTCGGCTACACGGTCGTCAGCCGCGGCTGGGCCGACCTCGGCAACTACGCCTCGGGCCAAGGCGTTCCGCTCACCCCGGGCCGGGCGTACACCATCACGCTGGACCTGGCGCCCACCGACCACGTCGTCCCGAAGGGCCACCGGCTCGCGCTGATCGTCGCGGGCACCGACAGGGATCTGATCGACCCGCCGTCCACGACACCGACCCTGGCCCTAGACCTGTCCCGCACCTCGGCCCGCGTCCCCCTGGTGGGAGGCGCCGACGCGTTCGCGCGGGCCACGGCCGGCTCCAAGGCGGCCCCGGCCGCGTCCGTCCTCGACGGCGTACACGCACCGCGCGGCACGCTCCGTGTCCCGGGGGAGGACCACTGATCCCCTGACGGAGTCCAGAAGGAGATCAGCGGGAGGCGGCCGGGCCGACGAGGCCGGCCGCCTCCCGCGCGCAACCCCACGCCACCGTGACTCCGGCACCACCGTGACCGTAGTTGTGCACCAGCACCCGGCCGTCCGGCAGGACCTCGCGCTCCAGCCGGACCGTGTCACGCACCGGCCGCAGCCCCACCCGGTGGCCGAGCACCCGTGCACCGGCGACCCCGGGACGCAGTGCCGCGCACCGCCCGACGATCTCCTCCGCCACCTTCGGATCGGGGACCCGCGACCAGTCGTCCTCGTCGGTGGTGCCGCCGAGGATCAACCGGCCCGGCTGCGGGAAGACGTACGTCGTCGTCCCGGCCGCCGGGTCAGTCGAGACGAGCCATTCGTCGATCCCGGGATTCTCGACGATCACGAGCTGTCCGCGTACGGGCCGTACGGCCGGATCCGGGACGAGGTCGCGGGCGCCGAGGCCCGCGCAGTTGACGACGACCGGGGCCCTCGCCTCCGCGAGGTCCGTCACCGTCCGCTCCTCGACCGTCCCGCCGGCCCGCAGGAACCGGTCCCGCAGGAGACGCAGATGCACGGGCATGTCGATCAACGGCAGCCGCGCCCGCAACGCGGTCCCCGGATAGTCCTCGGCCGACGCCGCCCGCAGTCCGGGGACCCGGGCCGCCCAGGAGCCCAGTTCGTCCAGTCGCGTCTCGCCCATGACCCCCTCGACCAGGCGTACGCCACTCTCCTCCGGTCGCGCCGCCAACTCCTCGTACACGGACAGGGATTCGAGCGCCCACTCACGGGCGAGCGCCTTCGGCTCGATGCGGTACGGCCACCACAGCGCCCCCGCGACCGCCGAGGTGGTCAGCTCGGCGGGCTCCCGCGCCCACACCCGGACGCGCCGGCCGGCCTCGGCCAGCACCACGGCCGTCGTCAGACCGACGACCCCGCTGCCGACCACGATCACGTCGCCGCTCCAGGGCTTCTCCATGCCGGGACGGTAGCGGAATGCGATCCGCCGTGGTCACATCACTCTCCGTCCGGGGATACTCACAGCATGTCTGCCGAGTACGCCACGTTCGGCCTGGCACCGGCGATGCGTGCCGGTGGAGTCCTCGCCAACGGTGACTACCAAGCGCACCGGGACTTCGTCGACTTCATCGTCGACGGACGCCCGCTGCTGTTCCAGCTCTCCGATCTCGACGCCGTCTCCCCGCTCGCCTCCGACGTACCGCCCGCGATCTTCACCGCGCAGGTGCGCGGTCTCCTCCTGGAGGCCGACGCCCCGCTCGCGGGAGGCAGGTACGTCATCTACGGGTGTCCCGAGTGCGAGAACATCGAGTGCGGTGCCGTCACCGCGCTCATCGAGCGGGACGGCGACGACTACGTCTGGCGTGACTTCGCCTGGCAGACCGGCGACCGGGCCGACCTGGAACGCAACGGCTATCACGGCACCGGGCCGTTCCGCTTCCACGGCGCCGTGTACCGCAGCGCGCTGAGCTCCCTGCTCGACCGGGGCGCGGGAGCCCGCCGCCGGGTTCTGCTGATCGGCGCCCGGGGCGCGCTGCTCGCGAAGCCGGCCGCCGCCCTGCGCGCCGTCGGTATCGGCGCCGACATCGCCCGCGACACCACGGGGGTCCCGGCGGACGAACTGCGCGCCTACGGCGCCGTGGTGTTCGGCCGGGGCGCCCCCGAGGCGGAACGGGCCGCCGTACGGGAGTCGTTCCGCGGCGCAGGCGTCGACGTCGCCCAGGTCGTCGGTCTCGCCCCGATCGTCCCGCTGCTGGTCGCCCAGATCGAGCACGCCCTGGACCGCAGCCCGCGGGAACTGCGCCGGCTCACCCGCCTGGTCGCCGCCACGGACGAGGCCGGGGTCGAGGTCACCTCCACCTGCCGGGTCCGGCTGACCGCGTACCGCCTGGACCGCCTCTCGCGCACCCGCGCGCACGACGTGTTCGACGGAGTCCTGGAACCCGGCCACCACCGGATCCCGCTGGAGACCAGGGCGGTGAAGGGGGAGTCGTTCATCGTGGCCCGCACGTCCGGAGGCGTCCTGGTGGCGGCGATGCCGCACTGAGCGACGGCCGCGCGGTCGAGCGAGCCGCGGGGCCGCCGCCTCGGGCGGCCCGGGACACTCGGCCCGCCGCCCCTGGCCGCCCGAGGCGGCAGGCCGAGTGCCCCGGGGCGTCGGTCCCCGGCGGTCCCGGCGACCGTGAGTCGCCGGCCGGGTCAGGAACCTGGCGGTCCCGCGAGCCGCGGGCCGGGTCGAGGCCCGGCCGGCCCGGCCACCGGGGAAGCGATGGGCCCGGCGGCGCCGAGAACCGGCGGACCCGGTGACGGAGGCCGCGCCGTGCCGAGTGGTCGGGGCGGCGGCGATTCCGGTGGCGGATCGAGGGGCGAGGCGGCGGGGGCCCGGTGACCGGGGCCTTCAAGGGGCCCGGAGAGCGGCGGCGCGGGGTGGTGCCGGGGCCCGTTAAAATCGGCCCCCTGATGACTGCCACTCTCGTCGCCAAGAATCTCACCGCCGGACACGGCGACCGCGCCCTCTTCGCCGGGCTCGACCTCGTCGTCGCGCCCGGCGACGTGATCGGGCTCGTCGGCGCCAACGGCGCGGGCAAGTCCACGCTGCTGCGGCTGCTCGCCGGTCTCCTCGCCCCGGAGGCGGGCGAGCTGCGGCTCTCCCCGCCCTCCGCGACCGTCGGGCACCTGCCTCAGGAGCCGGAGCGCCGGGAGGGCGAGACCGTACGGGACTTCCTCGCGCGCCGCACGGGCGTCGACGAGGCCCAGCGGGTGATGGACGAGGCGACCCAGGCGCTCGTCGACGGAGCGCCGGGCGCGGACGACGCGTACGCCACCAGCCTGGAGCGCTGGCTCGACCTCGGCGGCGCCGACCTCGACGAACGGGCCGAGGAGGTCGCCGACTCCCTGGGGCTCGGCGTCGGACTCGACCAGTTGATGACGTCCCTGTCCGGCGGCCAGGCGGCCCGCGCCGGACTCGCCTCCCTCCTCCTCTCCCGCTACGACGTCTTCCTGCTCGACGAGCCGACCAACGACCTCGACCTGGACGGCCTGGAGCGCCTGGAGCGCTTCGTCTCCGGTCTGCGAGCCGGGACCGTCGTCGTCAGCCACGACCGCGAGTTCCTCACCCGCACGGTCACCAAGGTCCTCGAACTCGACCTGGTGCAGCAGCAGATCACGCTGTACGGCGGCGGCTACGAGGCCTATCTCGAAGAGCGCGAGACCACCCGCCGGCACGCCCGCGACGACTTCGACGAGTACGCCGACAAGCGGTCCGCGCTCGAAGGCCGGGCCCAGATGCAGCGGGGCTGGATGGACAAGGGCGTCAAGAACGCCCGGCGCAAGGCGAACAACGACAACGACAAGATCGGCCGCAAGTTCCGCAGCGAGGCCAGCGAGAAGCAGGCCGCGAAGGCCCGGCAGACGCAGCGCATGATCGAGCGGCTGGACGTCGTCGAGGAGCCGCGCAAGGAGTGGGAACTGCGCATGGAGATCGCGGCGGCCCCGCGATCGGGCGCCGTGGTCGCCACGCTCCGGGAGGCGGAGGTGCGCCGCGGGGGCTTCGCCTTCGGTCCGGCGACCCTCCAGATCGACTGGGCGGACCGGGTGGCCGTCACCGGCGCGAACGGCGCCGGCAAGTCGACCCTGCTGGGCGCGCTGCTCGGCCGGGTCCCGCTGTCAGCGGGCCACGCCACGCTCGGCTCCGGTGTGGTCGTCGGCGAGGTCGACCAGGCCCGCAAGCTCTTCCACGGCTCCGAGTCACTGCTGGACGCGTTCGGCGCGGCCGTCCCGGACACGGAACCCGCCGAGGTCCGCACGCTGCTGGCCAAGTTCGGCCTGAAGGCGGACCACGTCCTGCGTCCGGCGGCCACCCTCTCCCCGGGGGAGCGCACCCGCTCGGCCCTGGCTCTCCTCCAGGGCCGCGGCGTCAACCTGCTGGTCCTCGACGAGCCGACCAACCACCTCGACCTCCAGGCCATCGAGCAGCTTGAATCGGCCCTGGACTCCTACGAGGGCACGCTCCTGCTGGTCACCCACGACCGCCGCATGCTGGACGCGGTCCGCACCACCCGCCGCCTGGAAGTGGCGGACGGCAAGGTGACCGAGCACTGAGTCCGGTCGGAGCACGCTGAGCCGGACCGCGGAGGGGGCCGGCCGCCGATACGGCGGCCGGCCCCCTCCATGCGTCAGCCCCGGCCCCGCTTGGGGTCGGTCAGGCCCGCGCGCCGCAGGGCGTCCGCCATGGCGCTGTTCGCCGGCGGCGGAGCCTGACGGGAGCCGCCACCGGCGCCACCGCCCGTGCCGCCTCCCGCACCGCCGCCGCGGCCCTGCCGCTGCTGGCCGCGCTGCTGGGGCGGCCGCCCGCCCCGCTGGGGACGGCCGCCGCCCTCGGCGTCCGGGGCCGCCGCCTCGTCGTCCAGCCGGAGCGTCAGCGAGATCCGCTTGCGCGGGATGTCGATGTCCAGCACCTTCACCTTGACGATGTCGCCGGACTTCACGACGTCCCGGGGGTCCTTGACGAACGTCTTGGACATCGCGGAGACATGGACGAGCCCGTCCTGGTGGACGCCGATGTCCACGAAGGCGCCGAACGCGGCCACGTTCGTGACGACCCCCTCCAGGACCATCCCGGCCGCCACGTCGGAGATCTTCTCGACGCCGTCCTTGAAGGTGGCCGTCTTGAAGGCGGGCCGCGGGTCGCGTCCCGGCTTCTCCAGCTCCCTGATGATGTCCGTGACGGTCGGCAGACCGAAGGTCTCGTCGACGAAGTCGGCCGCCTTCAGCGAGCGCAGCACACCCGTGTTGCCGATCAGCGACGCGACCTCGCTGCCCGCCGACTTCACCATCCGCCGTACCACCGGGTAGGCCTCGGGGTGCACGCTGGACGCGTCCAGCGGGTCGCTGCCGCCCCGGATCCGCAGGAAGCCCGCACACTGCTCGTACGCCTTGGGGCCCAGCCGGGCCACGCCCTTGAGGGCCGTACGCGAGGTGAAGGGACCGTTGGCGTCGCGGTGCGCCACGATGTTCTCCGCGAGGCCGGACGTGATGCCGGAGACCCGGGCCAGCAGCGGGGCGGAGGCGGTGTTCACGTCCACGCCCACGCCGTTCACACAGTCCTCGACCACCGCGTCCAGCGAACGCGACAGCTTCACCTCGGACAGGTCGTGCTGGTACTGCCCGACCCCGATGGACTTCGGGTCGATCTTCACCAGTTCGGCCAGCGGGTCCTGGAGGCGGCGCGCGATGGAGACGGCGCCGCGCAGCGACACGTCCATGTCGGGCAGCTCCTGGGAGGCGAACGCGGACGCCGAGTACACCGAGGCGCCCGCCTCCGACACCATCACCTTGGTGAGGTTCAGCTCCGGGTGCCTGGTGATGAGGTCACCGGCGAGCTTGTCGGTCTCGCGCGAGGCCGTGCCGTTGCCGATCGCGATCAGGTCGACCGCGTGCTCCTTGGAGAGCCGGGCGAGCTTGGCGACGGCCTCGTCCCAGCGGTTGGCCGGGACGTGCGGGTGGATGACGTCGGTGGCGACGACCTTGCCGGTCGCGTCGACGACGGCCACCTTCACGCCCGTACGGAAACCGGGGTCCAGGCCCAGTGTCGCGCGGGTGCCCGCGGGGGCGGCGAGCAGCAGGTCCCGCAGGTTCGCCGCGAAGACGTCCACCGCCTCGTCCTCGGCGGCGGTGCGCAGCCTCAGGCGCATGTCGATGCCCAGGTGCACGAGGATGCGGGTGCGCCAGGCCCAGCGGGCGGTGTCGGTGAGCCACTTGTCACCGGGCCGGCCGCGGTCGGTGATCCCGAAGCGGTGGGCGACGATCCCCTCGTACGACGAAGGCCCCTCGGTGGGCTCCTCGGGCTCCAGGACGAGGTCGAGGACGTCCTCCTTCTCGCCGCGCAGCATGGCGAGGGTCCGGTGCGAGGGCAGCGCCTTGAAGGGCTCGGCGAAGTCGAAGTAGTCGGCGAACTTGGCGCCCGCCTCCTCCTTGCCCTCGCGGACCTTGGCGGCGAGCCGTCCACGCACCCACATCCGCTCGCGCAGCTCGCCGATCAGGTCGGCGTCCTCGGAGAAGCGCTCGGTGAGGATCGACCGGGCGCCGTCCAGGGCGGCCTGCGGGTCGGCGACGCCCTTGTCGGCGTCCACGAAGGCCGCCGCGGCGGCGAGCGGGTCCACCGACGGGTCGCCGAGCAGCCCCTCGGCCAGCGGCTCAAGACCCGCCTCGCGCGCGATCTGCGCCTTCGTGCGCCGCTTGGGCTTGAACGGCAGATAGATGTCCTCGAGGCGCGCCTTCGTCCCGGCGGCTCTGATCTGTGCCTCGACCTCGGCGCTGAGCTTGCCCTGCTCGCGCACCGAGTCGAGGATCGCGGCCCGCCGGTCCTCCAGTTCCCGCAGATAGCGCAGCCGCTCCTCGAGGGTGCGCAGTTGCGCATCGTCGAGCATCTCGGTCGCTTCCTTGCGGTAGCGGGCGATGAAGGGCACCGTCGAACCGCCGTCGAGCAAGTCGACGGCGGCCTTGACCTGCCGTTCCCGTACGCCGAGTTCCTCGGCGATCCTGCCTTCGATGGACCCTACGAGGGGTGTCGTCACGATCCCGTACCGCCTTCTCCACTGAGGTTGCGCGGCAATTGTGGCAGGTGACACCGACAACGGGGGCTCAGGGCGGCACTCGGCGGGGTCGCGCGCCGCGGGCCGGAGCGGTTCGCGCTCCCGGCGCGCGGCGCCGGGAGCGGCTCGGCCCCCTCAGCCCTTGCCGGTCATCCCCTCCGGGAACGCGCCGGCGGCGAACGCCGTCATCAGCAGGCTCTTCGCGATCTCGGTGAGCCGCTCCACCCCGGCGGCGCCCAGGTGCTCGTAGGGGGCGCGGTCGAGGCGGTCCGTCCGGGCCTCGATGTCCTGGCGCAGGGCCGCACCGGCCGGCGTCAGCTCGCCGTCCGCGTCGAGCAGCCCGCGCTCCCGCAGCCGCCCGGACGCCGCCTCCCAGTCCTGCCGGGACCAGCCGCGCGTGCCCAGCACCCACCGGGGGGCCATGCCCTTGCCGGTCGCGGTGTGGCTCACCAGGGCCTCCACCGGGTCGAGCTCCGCGTCGAGCAGCGCCGCCAGGTGACCGTCGCCGCGGTGCTCGCGCAGCAGGGTGGCCGCGTGCCAGAGCGCCAGGTGCGGCTCGTCGGGGACCGGGAGGTCCGCGTGCGCGGCGTACAGGGGGCGGGCGGTCGAGCCGCAGGCCTCGGTCGCGCGCAGGGCGAGCTCCGCGGCCTCGGCGACCTCCGCGGAGGCGATGACGTCCTCGCCGAGCAGCCGCCTGAGTGTCGCGTCCACGGCACGCGCGCGTGCCGCGAGCACCGTCTCCGGGGAGGCCGTCCGCCACACCGCGGGCACGTGCTCGGCCACCAGATCGTGCCGGAAGTTGAAGAAAGTCGCCGTCACCGTGCCGGCGCCGACGGCGCCCATCGCGGCGGCCCGCACCGCGAAGTACGCGGTGCGCTCGTTCCCGACGCCGACCGCGGCCAGCTCACGCCCCAGATCGGGTGAGAAGTAGTGCGTCGAGTGCAGCGGGTTGAGCACGTTGTGGCAGCGCCGCCCGGCGCGCTCCGGCAGGGGAGGAGTCATGCCCTCCACATTACCGACTGGTTGGTATGCCGGGAACAGGGAGGCCCGAGACGACCGGAAGGGCTGGTCCCGAAGGGCCGGTGGCCCCTCAGGGAGTCCAGGTGAACCGAGGCTGTCTGCGCTCCAGGAAGGCGGTGACCCCCTCCGCGGTGTCGCCGCCGGCGCGCGCCTGCTCCGTCCAGTACGCGTCGCGGTCGGTGCGCCCGTTCGCGAACTCCTTCGCCGCGGCTTGTGTGAGCAGCGAGCGCGTGGCCAGGACGCGGGTGAACTCCGCGACGCGCTTGTCGAGTTCGCCCTCGGGCAGCACCTCGTCCACCAGCCCGGTGCGCAGTGCGCGCCCGGTGTCGATCAACTCGCCTGAGAAGAGCAGGTACTTGGCGGCGGACGGACCCACCAGTGCCGCCAGCCTCCGGGTGGAGGAGGCCGGATAGACGATGCCGAGCTTCGCCGGAGTCACGCCGAACAGTGCCCCCTCCTGTGCGAACCTCAGATCGCAGGCGGCCGCGAGCTGGGACCCGCCCCCCACGCAGTAGCCGCGGATCGAGGCCAGCGTCGGCTTCGGGAACGCGGCGAGGGACTCCTCGGCGAGCACGGCGAGACCCTGGGCCTCGGCGGGTGAGTCCTTGAGGGCCGAGATGTCGGCACCGGCGCAGAACGTCCCGCCCTCACCGGTGAGCACCAGCGCGTGGACGTCGGCGCGGACGCTCAGCTCGTCCAGCAGGGGCGGCAGCGCTCGCCACATCGGCGTCGTCATGGCGTTCCGCTTGGCGGGGTGATGGATGACGACGGTGGCGACCCCGGCGTCGACGTGGTGCAAAAGCTGCGGCTCCATGGGCCGGATGCTATCGGCACCCTCCGGCCCGTTGTGATCATGGTCCGGCGCCGTCCGGCGGGCGCCGGAGCCGCCGGGAGGGAACCGGGTCGCTGAAGGGGCAAACCCGTACAACCCGAATAGTTTCGGAAATCGGCACAGAAAGGGCAAGGGTTGTCATTGAATCGACCGCATCATGCACGCGTGATCAGAAAACACCGATAATTGCTGACTTCTGTTCAGTCATTCGGTACGGACCAGCGCATTACCAACACTCGACGTGTGGTGACAATCGAGCGCAAGGGTGGCGACCGGACGATGGACAACCTCGGGCGGGGGTCCGACCCCAGCCCCGAAGGTGGAGGCGCGGCTCCCGGCGTCAGATCGCCGGGACCGCTGCCGTACGAGGGGGTGTGGCGGTTCACCGCCGCCGCCGTCGACGCCTCGGTGCCGCAGGCGCGGCACGCCGTCCGTGATCTGCTGGTCCGCCAGGGGGTGCCGGTCTCGGACGATGTCGTTCAGGGACTGCTGTTGATCGTCTCCGAACTGGTCACGAACGCGGTCAGGCACGCGGCACTTCTGTCGCCGATGCTCGCGGTCGAGGTCGCGGTCGGCGCCGAGTGGGTGCGGGTGTCCGTCGAGGACAACCACCCCTACCGTCCGACCGCCCTGGAGGCCGACCACGGGCAGACCGGGGGCCGGGGCCTGCTGCTGGTGCGCGAGGTGACCAAGGAGTTCGGCGGAGTGTGCGACGTCGAGCACACCACGGGCGGCGGCAAGGTGATCTGGGCCGCCCTGCCGCTCGCGCCGGGTGTGTAGGAGACCGGCTACCAGCCCGCGGACGGGCCCGTCAGCTCCCGGATCGCCGGACGGGCCGCGTCCAGCACCGTCATGAACCACGCCGAGAAGGGGTCAGCGGCGTGCCGCTCCGCCAGCTCGGCGGCGCTCACGAAGGCCGTCGAGCCGACCTCCTCCGGGTCCGGCCTCGGCGCCGACTGCACCATGCCGACGAAGAGGTGGTTGTACTCCTGCTCCACCAGGCCCGAGTCCGGGTCCGGATGGTTGTAGCGGACCGTGCCCGCCTCGGCGAGCAGGGTGGGCGACACCCCGAGCTCCTCGTACGTCCGCCGGGCCGCCGCCGCGAAGGGCGCCTCGCCCGGGTAGGGGTGGCCGCAGCAGGTGTTCGACCAGACGCCGGGGGAGTGGTACTTGCCGAGGGCGCGCTGCTGCAGCAGCAGCCGGCCCTGTTCGTCGAAGAGGAACACCGAGAACGCTCTGTGCAGCTGTCCCGGGGCCTGGTGGGCCGCGAGCTTCTCCGCCGTACCGATCGTGTTGCCGTCCTCGTCGACCAGTTCCAGCAAGATCGCTTCAACGGTGCCGTTCGACGAACTGTGCGTCGCGGTGGCAGGTGTGATCGGCATACCCATCCTTCGCATCGGTCTTCAAGCCCCAAGTCTGCCGTACGAAACCGGCACTCCCGGCACTTCGCGGCTCCCGCATGTCCCGCCGCGGAAAGCCCCGGGCGGGATGCGCGGCCGGGGTCGGTCACACGCCGGAACCGGCCGGATACCTGATCGTTCCCGGCGCCGACGGCACGGAATCGTGCTGGACAGGGGCCATCAGGTGTTCGGACGGCGCCACGGATACGGGCCGGACGCCCACCCGCGGCACCGTGATCGCGGGGATGGCCCGGGAGCGTCCGGGAGGGTCAGTGGCAGAGCTTCGCCTCGTGTTCCGCGTGTCCGCTCGGCTCCAGCTGGAACGTGCAGTGCTCCACGTCGAAGTGGACGCCCAGGCAGCCCTGGAGTTCGTGCAGGACCTTCTCGTGTCCGATCGCGTTCAGTACGTCGGAGCTGACGACCACGTGCGCGGAGAGCACGGGCATCCCGGACGTGATGGTCCAGGCGTGCAGGTCGTGGATGTCCTCGACTCCGTCGAGGGCCAGGATGTGAGCGCGTACGTCCGCCATGTCGACCCCCTTGGGCGCCGCCTCCAGGAGCACGTCCAGCGTCTCCTGAAGCAGCTTCCAGGTGCGCGGGACGATCATCAGCGCGATGGCGATCGAGGCGATCGGGTCCGCCGCCTGCCAGCCGGTGGTCATGATCACCACCGCGGCGACGATGACCGCCAGCGAGCCCAGCGCGTCCGCCGCCACCTCCAGGAAGGCGCCGCGCACGTTCAGGCTGTCCTTCTGCCCGCGCATCAGCAGCGTCAGCGAGATCGTGTTGGCGACCAGACCGAACACACCGAACGCGATCGTCAGTCCGCCCCGGGTGTCCGCGGGCGTCACGAAACGCTGGATCGCCTCGACGAGCACATAGCCGCCGACCACGAGCAGCAGCAGACAGTTGGCGAGCGCGGCGAGGATCTCGGCCCGCGCGTAGCCGAAGGTGCGCTTCTCGCTGGGCGGGCGTGCCGCGAAGTGGATCGCGAGCAGGGCCATGCCGAGACCCAGCGCGTCCGTCGCCATGTGCGCCGCGTCCGCGACGAGCGCGAGCGAGTCGGCGAGGACACCGCCGAAGATCTCGACGACCATGACGGTGAGCGTGATGGCCAGCGCGACACGCAGCCTCCCCCGGTACGCGGCTGTCGCCGTACCGGTCGGGGGCGCGCCGTGCGCGTGCCCGTGGTCGTGCCCAGCCCCCATGAAAGCCGCCTCCCGTGTTGTGCTCGGTCCTGACAGTCAACTACGGGTGGGGGGTATCGGGCAACGCGGCACTGAACACCGTTGTCATATGCTCTGACCTGCGGAAACGATCAGCAGGTCAGAGCACCCGCCCGGCCCCGGTCAGGTGACCGTGATCTCCGGGTGGTGCAGCCGCCAGCCGCGCCAGGCCGACTCCACCATCTCGCGCACCCCGCGCCGTGCGTCCCAGCCCAGTTCTCCGGCGGCCAGCGCGGCCGAGGCGACCGCGCGCGGGGCGTCGCCGGGGCGGCGCGCCTCGACGACCGGCCGCAGCGGGTCCCCGGTGACCTCGGCGATGAGCGTCAGGAGCTCCCGTACGGAGACGCCCTCGCCGCGGCCGATGTTCACCGTGAGATCGCCGCCCGCCGGCCGCCTGGCCGCCGCGAGGTGTGCCTCGGCGAGGTCGGCGACATGGATGTAGTCGCGCACGCAGGTACCGTCCGGCGTCGGGTAGTCGTCGCCGAAGATCCGCGGGGCCTCACCGCGGGTGAGGCGGTCGAACACCATCGGGATGATGTTGAAGACCCCCGTGTCGGCGAGCTCCGGTGAGGCAGCGCCCGCCACGTTGAAGTAGCGCAGGCACACGGTGGAGATGCCGTGAGCCCGGCCCGCCGCCCGTACCAGCCACTCGCCGGCGAGCTTCGTCTCGCCGTAGGGGCTCATCGGGGCGCAGGGGGTGTCCTCCGTGATGAGGTCCACATCGGGATTGCCGTAGACGGCCGCGGACGAGGAGAACACGAAGCGTTCGACGCCCGCACCGGCGACCGCCTCCAGGAGCGTCGCGAGGCCGCCCACGTTCTCCTGGTAGTAGCGCGTCGGCTGGGCCACCGACTCGCCGACCTGCTTGCGCGCGGCGAGGTGCACGACCCCCGTCACCGCGTGCTCCGCCAGCACCCGCTTGAGCAGATCCGCGTCCAGCGACGACCCCTGGACGAGCGGAATGCCTTCCGGAAGCCGGTTCGGCACCCCGGACGAGAGGTCGTCGAGGGCGACGACGCGCTCCCCGGCCTCCGCCATCGCGCGCGCCACATGTGCCCCGATGTATCCGGCTCCGCCTGTGATCAGCCATGTCATGGACGCCCACCCTATGCGGCTCCGCCACCGCGTCCGCCGTGTCCCGCTTCCGGGGGTGCGAGGGCCGCCGTACGCCATGCCGGGAATGTGCCGTTCCGTGGACCCGCGTTTGTGGCCCGGGCCCGAGATCCCTGATGATGACCGCGGCTCCCGCGGGACAAAACCCGCTGATCGGGCCGTGAACGGGTGGTGAACGCCCGCTTCTCTTCATCCGATAGCCTCTGCCGACATGCCGCCGGGGCCGCCGCCGTGGACCGGGGCCCATCCCATCACGCACACGCCGGGCGCCAGACCGCGCCGGCACTCAGGGAGTGAGTTCGCTGCCGACCGCCATCCTCACCGGCCAGCCGGTCCCCGGATCGTCGCTCGAAGGCGATCTGCGGTCGCTCGGCTTCGAAGTCCTCACGGCCGCCGACGCGGGCGAGGCCGGGACACTGCTCGCCGCCGTTCCGGCCAACGAGCGCGTCGCCGTGGTCGACGCCCGCTTCGTCGGGCATCAGCACGCCCTGCGCCTCGGCCTCACCGACCCCCGCTTCGCGGCCTCCGCGCTGCCCGGCGCCGTATCCGTGCAGCCCGAGGCCCGGCGGGCACTGACCCGCGCCATGACCCGCGAGAGCGTGGCCGCGGGCAGCACGGCCGTCGAGCCGGAGAACCTGGCCGAACGCCTCGGCGAGGCGCTCGACGCGGACGACCTCTCCGTGTACCGCCCGGAACTCGGCACCCTCGTCGCCGCCGTCCCCGCCGACCCGCAGGAGCGCAACGAGGTCCGGCAGGCCGTCCTGGCCGTGGACGACGAGGCCGTGCGACTGCGGAGCGCCGTCAAGGCCCGCGACGGCTTCTTCACCACGTACTGCATCAGCCCTTACTCGCGCTACATCGCCCGCTGGTGCGCCCGCCGCGGCCTGACCCCGAACCAGGTCACCACCGCGTCGCTGATCACCGCGCTGATCGCCGCGGGCTGCGCCGCCACCGGCACCCGCCCCGGCTACGTCGCCGCCGGGCTGCTGCTGCTGTTCTCCTTCGTCCTGGACTGCACGGACGGACAGCTCGCCCGCTACTCCCTCCAGTACTCGACGCTCGGGGCCTGGCTCGACGCGACCTTCGACCGTGCCAAGGAGTACGCGTACTACGCGGGCCTCGCGCTCGGCGCGGCCCGCGGCGGCGACGACGTGTGGGCGCTCGCGCTCGGCGCGATGATCCTTCAGACCTGTCGGCACGTCGTGGACTTCTCCTTCAACGAGGCGAACCACGACGCCACCGCCAACACCAGCCCCACCGCGGCCCTCTCCGACAAGCTCGACAGCGTCGGCTGGACGGTCTGGGTGCGGCGGATGATAGTCCTGCCCATCGGCGAACGATGGGCGATGATCGCCGTCCTCACGGCGCTGACGACCCCACGCATCACCTTCTACGCGCTGCTGGTCGGCTGCGCCTTCGCGGCCACGTACACGACGGCCGGCCGGGTGCTGCGCTCGCTCACCCGCAAGGCGAGCCGCACCGACCGCGCCGCCCAGGCCCTGGCCGACCTCGCGGACAACGGTCCGCTCGCCGAATACGCGGCCAGGTGGCGCAGCCCCAACACGCGGTTCTACGCCGGTTCGCCGCTGGTGTACGCGGTGATCGGTGTCCTGGTCCTCGGCAACACCCTCGCCTCGGGCGACTCCTGGCTGATCGTCGGCGGTGCCGTCGCCTACGCCGTCACCTCGGGCCTGGCCCTGTCCCAGCCCCTCAAGGGAGCCCTCGACTGGCTCGTCCCGCCGCTCTTCCGCGCGGCCGAGTACCTCACCGTTCTGGTACTGGCGGTCGACGCGGACGTGAACGGGGCGCTTCCGGCTGCTTTCGGCCTGGTGGCCGCCGTCGCCTACCATCACTACGACACGGTGTACCGCATTCGCGGAAACGCCGGAGCCCCCCCGCACTGGCTGGTGCGGGCGATCGGTGGGCACGAAGGCAGGACGCTGCTCGTCACCGTCCTGGCCGCGCTGCTCGCCGCCACACAGTTCAAGGTCGCGCTCACGGTGCTTGCCGTGACCGTGGCGCTGCTGGTGCTCGTCGAGAGCATCCGCTTCTGGGTGTCCTCCGGGGCACCCGCCGTACACGATGAAGGAGAACCCGCATGATCGGCCTCGTGCTGGCTGCCGGCGCCGGACGGCGTCTGCGTCCCTACACCGACAGCCTCCCCAAGGCCCTTGTGCCGGTGGGCCCCGCGGGCATGGAGGACTCGATCACGGTCCTGGACCTGACCCTCGGCAACTTCGCCGAGATCGGCCTGACCGAGGTCGGCATCATCGTCGGCTACCGCAAGGAAGCCGTCTACGACCGCAAGGCCGCCCTCGAGGAGAAGTACGGCCTCAAGATCACCCTCATCGACAACGACAAGGCCGAGGAGTGGAACAACGCCTACTCCCTGTGGTGCGGACGTGACGCCCTCAAGGACGGTGTGATCCTCGCCAACGGCGACACCGTGCACCCGGTCTCCGTCGAGCGGACGCTGCTCGCGGCCCGCGGCGAGGGCAAGAAGATCATCCTCGCCCTCGACACGGTGAAGAAGCTCGCCGACGAGGAGATGAAGGTCGTCGTGGACCCCGAGAAGGGCGTCCAGAAGATCACCAAGCTCATGGAGCCGTCCGAGGCCACCGGTGAGTACATCGGTGTGACCCTCATCGAGGGCGCCGCCGCCGACGAGCTGGCCGACGCCCTGAAGACGGTCTGGGAGACGGACCCGCAGCAGTTCTACGAGCACGGCTACCAGGAGCTCGTCAACCGCGGCTTCAAGATCGACGTCGCCCCGATCGGCGACGTCAAGTGGGTCGAGATCGACAACCACGACGACCTCGCCAAGGGACGTGAGATCGCGTGCCAGTACTGACGAGGCTCATCCCCTCGCCGGTCGTCGTCGACATCCGTCCGGGAGCCCTGGACGACCTCGCGAGCGTGCTCAGCGACGAGCGCATCTCCCACTCGGGCAAGCTGGCCATCGCGGTCAGCAACGGCTCGGGCGCGCGGCTGCGCGACCGGATCGCCCCGGCACTGCCGGGAGCCGACTGGTACGAGGTCGGCGGTGGCACGCTCGACGACGCCATCCGGCTGGCCGACGCCATGAAGTCCGGGCACTACGACGCGGTCGTGGGCCTGGGCGGCGGCAAGATCATCGACTGCGCGAAGTTCGCCGCGGCGCGGGTCGGGCTGCCGCTGGTCGCGGTGCCCACGAACCTCGCCCACGACGGTCTGTGCTCGCCGGTCGCCACCCTGGACAACGACGCGGGCCGCGGCTCGTACGGCGTACCGAACCCGATCGCCGTGCTCATCGACCTCGACGTGATCCGTGAGGCGCCGGTCCGGTTCGTCCGGGCGGGCATCGGCGACGCGGTCTCGAACATCAACGCGATCGCCGACTGGGAGCTGGCGAACCGGGTCAAGGGCGAGAAGATCGACGGTCTGGCCGCCGCGATGGCCCGCCAGGCCGGTGAGGCCGTACTGCGGCACCCCGGCGGGATCGGTGACAACGACTTCCTCCAGGTGCTCGCGGAGGCGCTCGTCCTCACCGGCATCGCGATGTCGATCTCGGGCGACTCACGTCCGGCCTCCGGCTCCTGCCACGAGATCAACCACGCCTTCGACCTCCTCTTCCCCCAGCGCGCGGCGAGCCACGGCGAGCAGTGCGGCCTGGGCGCGGCCTTCGCGATGTATATGCGCGGGGCCCACGAGGAGGCGGCGTTCATGGCCGAGGTGCTGCGCCGGCACGGACTGCCGGTACTGCCCGAGGAGATCGGCTTCACCGTGGACGAGTTCGTGCAGGTGGTGGAGTTCGCTCCGCAGACCCGGCCCGGCCGCTACACGATCCTCGAACATCTCGACCTGAAAACCCACCAGATCAAGGACATCTACTCCGACTATGCCAAGGCCATCGGTAGCTGAACTCCGCCCCGTCGTTCACCCCCCAGGGGTGAAGGACCGGCGCAGCGGTGAGCACTGGGCGGGACGCCTGTACATGCGAGAGATCTCGCTGCGCTGCGACCGGTACCTGGTGAACACCAGGATCACGCCCAACCAGCTCACGTACCTGATGACCCTGTGCGGCGTGCTCGCGGCCCCGGCCCTGCTGGTGCCGGGGATCGCGGGCGCCGTGCTCGGCGTGGTGATGGTCCAGCTCTATCTGCTGCTCGACTGCGTCGACGGCGAGATCGCGCGCTGGAAGAAGCAGTACTCGCTCGGCGGGGTCTATCTCGACCGGGTCGGCGCCTATCTGACCGACGCGGCCGTCCTGGTCGGGCTCGGTCTGCGCGCCGCCGACCTGTGGGGCAGCGGCCGCGTCGACTGGCTGTGGGCCTTCCTCGGCACGCTGGCCGCGCTCGGCGCGATCCTGGTCAAGGCCGAGACGGATCTCGTCGGGGTCGCCCGCCACCAGAGCGGGCTGCCACCGGTCAAGGAGTCGGCGTCCGAGCCCCGCTCGTCGGGCGTGGCGCTGGCCCGCCGGGCCGCCGCGGCACTCAAGTTCCACCGGCTGATCCTCGGTATCGAGGCGTCCCTGCTGATCCTGGTCCTCGCCGTCGCGGACCAGATCAGGGGCGACCTGTTCTACACCCGGCTCGGCACCGCGGTGCTCGCCGGCATCGCGCTGGTGCAGACCGTGCTGCACCTGGTGTCCATCCTCGCTTCGAGCAGGCTCAAGTGAGTACGGCCACGAAGGTCGGCGCGGTGATCATCACCATGGGCAACCGCCCCGACGAACTGCGGGCCCTCCTCGACTCCGTCGCCAAGCAGGACGGCGACCGCGTCGAGGTGGTCGTGGTCGGCAACGGCTCACCCGTCCCGGACGTCCCCGCGGGCGTCCGCACGGTCGAACTGCCCGAGAACCTCGGCATCCCCGGTGGCCGCAACGTCGGCATCGAGGCCTTCGGCCCGGGCGGCACCGACGTGGACGTCCTGCTGTTCCTGGACGACGACGGGCTGCTGGCCCGCCACGACACGGCCGAGCTGTGCCGCCGGGCCTTCGCCGACGACCCGGAACTCGGCATCATCAGCTTCCGTATCGCGGACCCCGAGACGGGCGAGACCCAGCGCCGCCACGTCCCGAGGCTGCGCGCCGCCGACCCGATGCGCTCCTCGCGCGTCACCACGTTCCTCGGCGGCGCCAACGCGGTCCGTACGAAGGTCCTGGCCGAGGTCGGCGGGCTCCCGGACGCGTTCTTCTACGCGCACGAGGAGACCGACCTGGCCTGGCGGGCCCTCGACGCCGGCTGGATGATCGACTACCGGTCCGACATGGTGCTGTACCACCCGACGACCGCCCCCTCGCGGCACGCGGTCTACCACCGCATGGTGGCCCGCAACCGGGTCTGGCTCGCGCGCCGCAACCTTCCGGCGCCGCTCGTCCCGGTCTACCTCGGCGTCTGGATGCTCCTGACGCTGCTGCGCCGGCCCTCGATGGCGGCTCTGCGGGCCTGGTTCGGCGGATTCGGGGAAGGCTGGACGAGTCCGTGCGGACCTCGCCGTCCCATGAGGTGGCGCACGGTGTGGCGGCTGACTCGACTGGGCCGGCCCCCCGTCATCTGACAAGCTCATTCTGAGAGCACCCGGGCCCCACCCGGTCCCCGGCTCATGCGCGCGCCCGATCCGGCGGTGCGCATCTTGAAGACGAAAGTTTCCCTTGTGAGTGAGACCACGCAGGACGGCGTAGTCGCGGTGAGCGACCGGCTGTCGCCCGATGACGGGCTTTCCGCCGCCGAGATGGCGGCGAAGTACGGGCTCGCGGTGAGCGGTGCCCGGCCCGGACTGGTCGAGTACGTTCGTCAGCTCTGGGGCCGGCGGCACTTCATCCTCGCCTTCTCGCAGGCCAAGCTCACGGCCCAGTACAGCCAGGCCAAGCTGGGCCAGCTCTGGCAGGTGGCGACACCGCTGCTGAACGCGGCCGTCTACTACCTGATCTTCGGTCTGATCCTCAAGGCCGACCGCGGGATGTCGCACGACGTGTACATCCCCTTCCTGGTGACCGGCGTCTTCGTCTTCACCTTCACGCAGAGCTCGGTCATGGCGGGCGTCCGGGCGATCTCGGGCAACCTCGGGCTGGTGCGCGCGCTGCACTTCCCGCGTGCCTCGCTGCCCGTCTCGTTCGCGCTCCAGCAGCTCCAGCAACTGCTCTTCTCGATGATCGTGCTGTTCGTCGTGGCCATCGCCTTCGGCAGCTACCCCGGCCTGTCCTGGCTGCTGATCATCCCGGTGCTGTTCCTGCAGTTCCTGTTCAACACGGGCCTCGCGCTGATCGTGGCGCGGATGGGCGCCAAGACGCCCGACCTGGCCCAGCTCATGCCGTTCATCCTGCGCACCTGGATGTACGCCTCCGGTGTCATGTTCTCCATCAGCGCCATGCTCGTCGGCCGCCCCGCGTGGATCGCCCGGGTGCTCCAGGCGAACCCGGCCGCCGTCTACATGGACCTGATGCGCTACGCGCTCATCGACGGCTACGGCTCCTCCCACCTGCCCTCGCACGTGTGGGCCATCGCCGTCTTCTGGGCCGTGATCACGGCCGTCGGCGGTTTCGTGTACTTCTGGAAGGCTGAGGAGAGGTACGGCCGTGGCTGAGCTCGAGAAGAGGTCGCACATCCCGACCGTCATCGCGGACGAACTGCACATCGTCTACCGCGTGAACGGCGCCAAGACCGGCAAGGGCAGCGCCACGTCGGCTCTCAGCCGCATCCTCAAGCGCGGCGAGGAGCGCGGGGTGCGCAAGGTGCACGCCGTCAAGGGCGTCTCCTTCACCGCGTACCGCGGCGAGGCCATCGGTCTGATCGGATCGAACGGCTCCGGCAAGTCCACCCTCCTGCGGGCCATCGCCGGTCTGCTGCCCGCCGAGAAGGGCAAGGTCTTCACCGACGGCCAGCCCTCGCTGCTCGGCGTGAACGCGGCCCTGATGAACGACCTCACCGGCGAGCGGAACGTCATCCTGGGCGGTCTGGCCATGGGCATGTCCCGTGAGCAGGTCAGGGAGCGCTACCAGGAGATCGTCGACTTCTCGGGCATCAACGAGAAGGGCGACTTCATCACCCTGCCGATGCGGACCTACTCCTCCGGCATGGCGGCCCGGCTGCGCTTCTCCATCGCGGCGGCCAAGGACCACGACGTCCTGATGATCGACGAGGCCCTGGCGACCGGTGACCGCTCCTTCCAGAAGCGCTCCGAGGCCCGCATCCGCGAGCTGCGCAAGAGCGCGGGCACGGTGTTTCTGGTCAGTCACAACAACAAGTCGATCCGCGACACCTGCGACCGCGTGCTGTGGCTGGAGCGCGGGGAACTGCGCATGGACGGCCCGACCGAGGACGTCCTCAAGGAGTACGAGAAGTTCACGGGCAAGTAGCCCGTTTCGCCGAAAGGCCCCAGGCCCCGCCGGAACTCTCCGGCGGGGCCCTGCGTCTGCAAAGGAAACGCCAACTCCCGTCGGCCTTAGGAATCTTGACGCCAATCGGTGTGTTGTTGTGATGTGCAGGACACCCCGGCGGAGTGTGTCGCGTTGTACAACGTAAGCTGTACCGGTGCTGAAACGCGCCAAGTGGGGCGATAATACGCGACACCCGGCACCGTCACGCGGCGCGGATCTTCGGGCGGCGTGTCCGAAATGGGCAGCATTGGGTCGGCAGTGTAGAACGGGAGATGTGACGGCAATGGCTACGGTGACTCTCCAGCTCCGCGATGCGTGTGCCGTCCTCGCGCCGGGTGGCGCGCGGTGACCGAAGCCGGGACGGCCCGCACCGGCGATCCGGAGCGCGGCACCCTCGACAAAGCCGCGGACGAGAACTTTCCGGTGGCCCCGTTCTTCCTGCCCAGGGCCTGGCGCGACGACCTGATGGCGGTGTACGGCTTCGCCCGCCTCGTCGACGACATCGGTGACGGCGACCTCGCCCCCGGCGGAGCCGACGCCCGGCTCCTCGGCGTGTCGCCCGCCGAGGCCGACGACCGCATGCTTCTCCTCGACGCCTTCGAGGCCGATCTTCACCGGGTGTTCGACTCGACGCCGCGCCACCCCCTGCTGCGCCGGCTCCAGCCGACGGTCCGCCGCGCGGGCCTCGCTCCCGAGCCCTTCCTCGGCCTGATCGCGGCCAATCGCCAGGACCAGCTCGTCACCCGGTACGAGACCTACGACGATCTGCTCGCCTACTGCGAACTGTCCGCGAACCCCGTCGGCCGCCTGGTCCTCTCCGTCACCGGAACGTCCACGCCCGACCGGGTCCGCCACTCCGACGCGGTGTGCACGGCCCTGCAGATCGTCGAACACCTCCAGGACGTCGCCGAGGACCTCGGCCGCGACCGTGTCTACCTGCCCGCCGAGGACATGAAGCGCTTTCATGTCGTCGAAGCGGATCTTGCCGTTCCCACAGCAGGCGCATCGGTGCGAGCACTGGTTGCATACGAAGCAGAACGCGCAAGGAACCTCCTGAATGAAGGCACCCCCCTCGTGGGTAGCGTCCACGGCAGGCTGAAGCTGCTGCTCGCGGGGTTCGTTGCGGGGGGAAGGGCGGCGATCCGAGCGATCTCCGCCGCCGAATACGACGTACTTCCCGGCCCGCCCAAGCCCGGCAAGCTCCAGTTGCTGCGCGAGGTGGGAGTGACTCTGCGAGGAGAGGGGTGATCCGGACCGTGGAGTCGGAACAGCACGTGTCCGCACCGGTACTCGCCGCGTACAGCTATTGCGAGGCGGTGACCGGTCAGCAGGCGCGCAATTTCGCGTACGGCATCAGGCTTCTGCCGACGCCCAAGAGGCGTGCGATGTCGGCGCTCTACGCGTTCTCGCGGCGCGTCGACGACATCGGCGACGGCACGCTGGCACCGGACGTGAAGGCGGTGCGCCTGGAGGAGACCCGGGCGCTGCTCGCCCGCGTCCGCGCGGGCGCCGTCGCCGAGGACGACACCGACCCGGTCGCGGTCGCCCTCAGCCACACCGCCGCGTACTTCCCGGTACCCCTCGGGGGCCTGGACGAGCTCATCGACGGCGTGCTGATGGACGTACACGGTGAGACGTACGAGACCTGGGACGACCTGAAGGTCTACTGCCGGTGCGTGGCCGGGGCGATCGGGCGGCTCTCGCTCGGGGTCTTCGGCACCGAACCGGGGGCGCGTGGCGTCGAGCGCGCGCCGGAGTACGCGGACACGCTCGGGCTCGCACTCCAGCTCACCAACATCCTGCGGGACGTCCGCGAGGACGCCGCGGGCGGGCGCACCTATCTGCCGGCCGACGACCTGGCCAAGTTCGGCTGTTCGGCCGGGTTCGGCGGCCCGACTCCGCCGCCGGGCTCCGACTTCGCGGGGCTCGTGCACTTCGAGGTGCGCCGGGCGCGTGCCCTCTTCGCCGAGGGCTACCGGCTCCTGCCCATGCTGGACCGGCGCAGCGGCGCCTGTGTCGCGGCCATGGCTGGCATCTACCGGCGCCTGCTCGACCGCATCGAGCGTGAGCCGGAGGCCGTGCTGCGCGGCCGGGTCTCGCTGCCGGGGCACGAGAAGGCGTACGTCGCCGTGCGCGGCCTGTCCGGCCTCGACGCCCGGCACGTCTCGCGCCGTACCGTCCGGAGGCGCGCCTGATGGACAAAATGGTCCAAGGTGATTCCAGCGGCGAAAAGCGGCACGCAACCCTCCGGGGCCGTGCGGCGTCCCTGACTGCGACGGCCTGCCGTGCACCGTTCAACCATCATGGCGCGGCCGTAGGGGAGGGTGCGTGATGAGCGAGGCCGAGTCCACGGACGACTCCGGCCGGGCCACCGCCGTGGTGATCGGCGGCGGGCTCGCCGGGATCACCGCCGCGCTCGCGCTGGCCGACGCCGGGCTGCGGGTGACGCTGCTCGAAGGCCGGCCCCGGCTCGGCGGACTCGCGTTCTCCTTCCGGCGCGGCGAGCTCACCGTGGACAACGGACAGCATGTCTTCCTGCGCTGCTGCACCGCCTACCGCTGGTTCCTCGACCGCGTCGACGGAACGTCGCTCGCACCCGTGCAGGATCGTCTCGACGTGCCCGTTCTCGACCTGGACGCACCTCCGGGGAGACGGCTCGGCAGAATCGGCCGCAGCGCTCTGCCCGTACCGCTGCATCTGGCGCGCAGCCTCGCGACGTATCAGCATCTGTCGCTCGCCGAGCGTGCCAGGGTCGGCCGTGCCGCGCTCGCGCTCAAGGGCCTGGATCTCACCGATCCGGCACTCGACGCGCAGAACTTCGGCGACTGGCTCGCCGGGCACGGTCAGTCGGAACGCGCCGTCGAAGCACTGTGGGACCTCGTGGGGGTCGCCACCCTCAACGCGGTGGCCGCGGACTCCTCGCTCGGGCTCGCCGCGATGGTGTTCAAGACCGGTCTGCTGTCCGACCCGGGCGCGGCCGACATCGGCTGGGCGCGCGTCCCGCTGGGCGAACTGCACGACACCCTCGCCCGCAAGGCGCTCGACTCCGCGGGCGTGCGTACCGAGATCCGTACACGAGTCACCTCCGTCTCCCCCTACGGAAACGGGCGTTGGAGCGTTCAGGTTCCCGGCGAGCGTATCGAGGCCGACACCGTCGTGCTCGCCGTACCGCAGCGCGAGGCCCACGAGCTGCTGCCGGAGGGGGCGCTCGACGCCCCCGAGCGGCTCCTGGAGATCGGCACCGCGCCGATCCTCAACATCCACGTCGTCTACGACCGCGAGGTCCTGACCGCGCCCTTCTTCGCGGCGCTCGGCTCCCCGGTGCAGTGGGTCTTCGACCGCACCGAGGCCTCCGGGCTCCGGGAGGGGCAGTACCTGGCGCTGTCGCAGTCCGCGGCGCAGGACGAGATCGACGAGCCCGTCGCCGTGCTGCGCGAGCGGTACCTGCCGGAACTGGAACGGCTGCTGCCCGGTGCGCGCGGCGCCGGAGTGAAGGACTTCTTCGTGACCCGGGAGCGCACCGCGACGTTCGCCCCCGCCCCGGGCGTCGGGCGGCTGCGGCCCGGTGCCCGTACCAAGGCCCCCGGCCTGTACGTGGCCGGAGCGTGGACCGCCACAGGGTGGCCCGCGACCATGGAGAGTGCGGTTCGCAGTGGAGTCGGTGCGGCGGACGCCGCGCTGGACGCCCTGGGCCGGCCCCGCGATCACCTGCTCGGACTCTTCGAGGAGGCGGCATGACGCTCGACCGGAGCTTGGCAGGCCCCCGCACCCCCGGTACCGCAACAAGAGGAGAGACTGTGCCCACTGTGCCCCCGGCCGAAACGGCTGCCGACGCGGTGGACGTGACCGCGCTCCTGGAGCGCGGCCGGACCCTGGCCACACCGGTGCTCAAGGCGGCCGTCGACCGTCTGGCGGCACCCATGGACACCGTGGCCGCCTACCACTTCGGCTGGATCGACGCCGAGGGCAACCCCGCGGACGGCGACGGCGGCAAGGCGGTGCGCCCCGCGCTCGCCGTGCTCTCCGCGCAGGCCGCCGGCGCCGCCCCCGAGGTGGGCGTCCCCGGCGCGGTCGCGGTCGAACTGGTGCACAACTTCTCGCTGCTGCACGACGACCTGATGGACGGCGACGAACAGCGCCGTCACCGCGACACCGTCTGGAAGGTGCACGGCCCCGCCCAGGCCATCCTGGTCGGCGACGCCCTGTTCGCGCTGGCCAACGAGGTCCTCCTGGAACTCGGCACCGTCGAGGCCGGCCGGGCCACCCGGCGTCTGACGACCGCCACCCGGGCCCTCATCGACGGCCAGGCCCAGGACATCTCCTACGAGCACCGCGACCGGGTCAGCGTCGAGGAGTGCCTGGAGATGGAGGGCAACAAGACCGGCGCCCTGCTCGCCTGCGCCTGCTCGATCGGAGCGGTCCTCGGCGGCGCCGACGATCTGACCGCCGACACGCTGGAGCGCTACGGCTACCACCTCGGCCTCGCCTTCCAGGCCGTCGACGACCTCCTCGGCATCTGGGGCGACCCGGAGGCCACCGGGAAGCAGACCTGGAGCGATCTGCGCCAGCGCAAGAAGTCCCTGCCGGTGGTGGCAGCCCTCGCCGCCGGCGGTCCCGCCTCCGAGCGGCTCGGCGACCTGCTCGCCGAGGACGCCAAGGCCAGCGACTTCGAGAACTTCTCCGAGGAGGAGTTCGCCGCGCGCGCCGCGCTCATCGAGGAGGCGGGCGGCCGGGAGTGGACCGCCCAGGAGGCGCGCCGCCAGCACGCGATCGCCATCGAGGCCCTGGACACCGTCCCGATGCCCGAGCACGTACGCGCCCAGCTCGTGGCGCTGGCCGACTTCGTAGTCGTACGGAAGAGATGATCGTTATCGGTCGAATAGACCTCGCGTAGTCGCCGGCCGGTGCTTCTTTCCCAAGCTTCGAACCTCGTTCGAGCGGGGGGATGTCCATCCGAACGAACGCACCGGCCGACGGCGGACCCACAGCAGAGACACACCACTGCACGAAGGGGAAGCCATGACAGCGACGACCGACGGAAGCACCGGGGCCCTGCCGCCCCGCGCTGCCTCGGCCAGCGAAACCCAGCATCAGACCACTCCCGAGGCGGCCGGGACGGTCGAGACCCGAGACGCCGCCACGCGCGCCATGGAGCGCGCCACGGACTTCCTGCTCGCGCGGCAGGACGCCCAGGGCTGGTGGAAGGGCGACCTCGAGACGAACGTCACCATGGACGCCGAGGACCTGCTTCTCCGTCAGTTCCTGGGCATCCGCGACGAGCCGACCACCCGCGGCGCCGCGCTGTTCATCCGCGGCGAGCAGCGCGAGGACGGCACCTGGGCCTCCTTCTTCGGCGGTCCGGGCGAGATCTCCACCACCATCGAGGCGTACGTCGCCCTGCGGCTGGCCGGGGACGCCCCGGACGAGGCGCACATGGCGAAGGCGTCCGCGTGGATCCGCGAGCGCGGCGGCATCGCCGCGGCCCGCGTCTTCACCCGGATCTGGCTCGCCCTCTTCGGCTGGTGGAAGTGGGACGACCTGCCCGAACTCCCGCCGGAACTCATCTACTTCCCCAAGTGGATGCCGCTCAACATCTACGACTTCGGCTGCTGGGCGCGGCAGACGATCGTGCCGCTCACCATCGTGTCGGCCAAGCGTCCGGTGCGGCCCGCGCCGTTCCCGCTGGACGAACTCCACACCGACGCCCGTACTCCCAATCCGGTCAAGCCGCTCGCCCGCGTGGCCAGTTGGGACGGCGTCTTCCAGCGCCTGGACAAGGCCCTGCACCAGTACCGCAAGGTCGCACCGCGCGCACTGCGCAGGGCTGCGATGAACACGGCGGCCCGCTGGATCATCGAGCGCCAGGAGAACGACGGTTGCTGGGGAGGCATCCAGCCGCCCGCCGTCTACTCGGTCATCGCCCTGCATCTGCTCGGCTACGACCTCGAACATCCGGTGATGCGTGAGGGGCTGGCCTCGCTAAACCGTTTCGCCGTGTGGCGCGACGACGGTGCCCGGATGATCGAGGCCTGCCAGTCGCCGGTGTGGGACACCTGTCTGGCGACCATCGCACTGGCCGACGCCGGGGTGCCCTCCGACCACCCGCAACTCGTCAAGGCCGTGGACTGGATGCTCGGGGAGGAGATCGTCCGGCCCGGTGACTGGTCGGTCAAGCGTCCCCAACTCCCGCCCGGCGGCTGGGCGTTCGAGTTCCACAACGACAACTACCCCGACATCGACGACACCGCCGAGGTCGTGCTCGCACTGCGCCGCGTCCGGCACCACGACAGGGACCGCGTCGAGAACGCCATCGGACGCGGGGTCCGCTGGAATCTCGGCATGCAGTCCAAGGACGGCGGCTGGGGCGCGTTCGACGTCGACAACACCAGCGCCTTCCCCAACCGGCTCCCGTTCTGCGACTTCGGGGAGGTGATCGACCCGCCCTCCGCGGACGTCACCGCGCATGTGGTGGAGATGCTGGCGTTCGAGGGGCTCGCCCACGACCCCCGTACCCGCCGGGGCATCGAGTGGCTGCTCACCCATCAGGAGCCGAACGGCTCCTGGTTCGGGCGCTGGGGCGTCAACTACGTCTACGGAACAGGGTCGGTGGTCCCGGCGCTCGCCGCCGCGGGGCTGCCCGGCTCGCACCCCGCGATCCGGCGGGCCGTGGCCTGGCTGGAGGCCGTGCAGAACGACGACGGCGGCTGGGGCGAGGACATGCGCTCCTACGACGACAGCGCCGGATGGAGCGGCCGCGGCCCCTCGACCGCCTCGCAGACCGGCTGGGCGCTGCTCGCCCTGCTGGCCGCGGGGGAGAGCGACTCCAAGGCCGTGGAACGCGGGGTGGTCTGGCTCGCGGAGACCCAGCTCGCCGACGGCTCCTGGGACGAGCCGTACTTCACGGGGACCGGTTTCCCGTGGGACTTCTCGATCAACTACCACCTCTACCGCCAGGTCTTCCCGCTCACCGCGCTCGGCCGTTACGTCCACGGAGAGCCCTTCTCCGCGGCCGAGGGGGGCTGATGGACGGGCGGCCCGCACCGGACCCGCTGCTGATCGCCTGCGCGCTCGGCATCGAGCACCTCGCCCTGCGCAGCGGTGACCGGAGCGGCGCCGGCGGGCCGGTCACCGTGCTGCGGACCGGCATGGGACCCAAGGCCGCCGACCGGTCGGTCACCCGGGTGCTCGCCGACCCGGCGCTGTCCACGGCGGCCGTGCTGGCCACCGGCTTCTGCGCGGGGCTCGCCCCGGGCATGCACCCAGGTGACCTGGTCGTCGCCGAGGAGACCCGGGACCCGGGCGGCACCACGCCGTGTGTGGGCACCGATCTCCTGGTCAAGGAACTGGCGCGCGCCGTGCCCGGCCGCACCGTCCACACGGGGCCGCTGACCGGCTCCGATCACGTCGTCCGCGGTCACGAGCGTTCCGGTCTGCTCGCGACCGGGGCCATCGCCGTCGACATGGAGTCCGCGGCCACCCTGCTCGGCGCGGTCCGCTCGGGCATCCGTCCCGTTGCGGCCGTACGGGTGGTCGTGGATGCTCCAGAACATGAACTGGTCCGAATCGGCACGTTCCGCGGTGGAATATCAGCTTTCCGCGTTCTTCGTGCCGTGCTTCCCGCTTTTTTCGAATGGCACCGTTCTTTGTCGCTCCCTCGGAGGTGAGCCGTATGGCCATGCCGCTTCGGCAGTCCATGAAGGTCGCTGCATACCTGTTTGAACAGAAGCTCAGGAAGCGGGACAAGTTCGCCCTGCTCGTCGAGTTGGAACCGCTCTTCGCGTGCAACCTCGCGTGCGAGGGCTGCGGCAAGATCCAGCACCCCGCCGGTGTGCTCAAGCAGCGCATGCCGGTCGCCCAGGCCGTCGGCGCGGTCCTCGAATCCGGCGCGCCGATGGTGTCCATCGCCGGCGGCGAGCCGCTGATGCACCCTCAGATCGACGAGATCGTCCGGCAGTTGGTGGCCAAGAAGAAGTTCGTCTTCCTCTGCACCAACGCGATGCTGATGCGCAAGAAGATGGACAAGTTCAAGCCCTCGCCGTACTTCGCCTGGGCCGTGCACATCGACGGGCTGCGCGAGCGGCACGACGAGTCCGTCGCCAAGGAAGGCGTCTTCGACGAGGCCGTCGAGGCCATCAAGGAGGCCAAGCGGCGCGGCTTCCGCGTCACCACCAACTCGACCTTCTTCAACACCGACACCCCGCAGACCATCATCGAGGTGCTCAACTACCTCAACGACGACCTGAAGGTCGACGAGATGATGCTCTCGCCCGCCTACGCCTACGAGAAGGCCCCCGACCAGGAGCACTTCCTCGGCGTCCAGCAGACCCGGGAACTGTTCAAGAAGGCCTTCGCTGGCGGCAACAGGCGCCGCTGGCGGCTCAACCAGAGCCCGCTCTTCCTGGACTTCCTGGAGGGCAAGGTCGACTTCCCGTGCACCGCGTGGGCGATCCCCAGCTACTCGCTCTTCGGCTGGCAGAAGCCCTGCTATCTGATGAGCGACGGGTACGTGCAGACGTACAAGCAGCTCCTGGAGGAGACCGACTGGGACTCCTACGGCCGCGGCAAGGACGACCGGTGCGCCAACTGCATGGCGCACTGCGGCTACGAGCCGACGGCGGTCCTCGCCACCATGGGATCCCTCAAGGAGTCGATCCGGGCGGCCCGTGAGACCTTCACGGAAAGCCGCGGGTGACCTCGTGACCGCCGTTTCCCTGGGCCTGCCCGAGGTACCGGTCCGGCCGATCGCGGAGCGCCGTGTCTCACGGCGCATCCAGGTCGGACCGGTGGCGGTCGGGGGCGGGGCGCCCGTGTCGGTGCAGTCGATGACCACGACCCGTACGTCGGACGTCGGGGCCACCCTCCAGCAGATCGCGGAACTGACCGCGTCCGGCTGCCAGATCGTCCGTGTCGCCTGTCCCACGCAGGACGACGCGGACGCGCTCGCGACCATCGCCCGCAAGTCGCAGATCCCGGTGATCGCGGACATCCACTTCCAGCCGAAGTACGTGTTCGCGGCCATCGAGGCGGGCTGCGCGGCGGTGCGGGTGAACCCCGGCAACATCAAGCAGTTCGACGACAAGGTCAAGGAGATCGCGCGGGCCGCCAAGGACGCCGGAATCCCGATCCGTATCGGGGTGAACGCGGGCTCGCTCGACCGGCGGCTGCTGGAGAAGTACGGGAAGGCGACGCCCGAGGCACTCGTCGAGTCGGCGCTGTGGGAGGCGTCGCTCTTCGAGGAGCACGGGTTCCGGGACATCAAGATCTCGGTCAAGCACAACGACCCGGTCGTCATGGTCAACGCCTACCGGCAACTGGCCGCGCAGAGCGACTACCCGCTGCACCTCGGCGTGACCGAAGCGGGTCCCGCGTTCCAGGGGACCATCAAGTCCGCCGTGGCGTTCGGGGCGCTGCTCAGCGAGGGCATCGGCGACACCATCAGGGTCTCGCTGAGCGCGCCGCCCGCCGAGGAGTGCAAGGTCGGCATCCAGATCCTGGAGTCGCTCGGGCTGCGGCAGCGGCGCCTGGAGATCGTCTCCTGCCCGTCCTGCGGGCGTGCCCAGGTCGACGTGTACAAGCTGGCCGACGAGGTCACGGCCGGCCTGGAGGGGATGGAGGTCCCGTTGCGCGTCGCGGTCATGGGCTGCGTCGTCAACGGCCCCGGCGAGGCGCGGGAGGCGGACCTGGGGGTCGCCTCCGGCAACGGCAAGGGCCAGATCTTCGTCAGGGGCGAGGTCATCAAGACCGTCCCCGAGTCGAAGATCGTGGAGACCCTCATCGACGAGGCGATGAAGATCGCGGAGCAGATGGAGAACGACGGCGTCGCGTCCGGAGAACCGGCCGTCACCGTGAGCTGATCAGCACGGACCGAGAGGGGGCCCGACGTGACGATTCTGGAGAACATCCGGGGACCACGCGACCTGAAGGCGCTGTCCGAGGCGGAAATCGGTGAACTGGCCGAAGAGGTGAGGGAGTTCCTGGTGCACGCGGTCGCCAGGACCGGCGGTCACCTCGGACCCAACCTGGGAGTGGTGGAACTGTCCATCGCCCTCCACCGGGTCTTCGAGTCACCCGTCGACCGCATCCTGTGGGACACCGGCCATCAGAGCTACGTACACAAGCTGCTGACGGGACGTCAGGACTTTTCCAAGCTGCGGGGCAAGGGCGGACTGTCGGGCTATCCCTCGCGCGAGGAGTCCGAGCACGACGTCATCGAGAACAGCCACGCCTCCACGGCGCTCGGCTGGGCGGACGGGCTCGCCAAGGCCCGCCAGGTGCAGGGCGAGAAGGGCCATGTCGTCGCGGTCATCGGCGACGGCGCGCTGACCGGCGGCATGGCGTGGGAGGCGCTGAACAACATCGCCGCCGCGAAGGACCGGCCGCTGATCATCGTCGTCAACGACAACGAGCGTTCGTACGCGCCGACCATCGGCGGCCTCGCGAACCACCTGGCCACCCTGCGCACCACCGACAGCTACGAACAGGTCCTCGCCTGGGGCAAGAGCGTCCTGCTGCGCACCCCCCTCGTCGGCAACACGATCTACGAGTCGCTGCACGGCGCGAAGAAGGGCTTCAAGGACGCGTTCGCGCCGCAGGGCATGTTCGAGGACCTGGGGCTCAAGTACGTCGGCCCGATCGACGGTCACGACGTGGGGGCCGTGGAGTCCGCGCTGCGCCGGGCCAAACGCTTCCACGGACCCGTGCTCATCCACTGTCTGACGGAGAAGGGACGCGGCTACGAACCCGCGCTCGCGCACGAGGAGGACCACTTCCACACGGTCGGCGTGATGGACCCGCTCACCTGCGAGCCCCTCGCGCCGTCCAACGGCCCTTCCTGGACCTCCGTGTTCGGTGAGGAGATCGTCAGGATCGGCGAGGAACGCGCGGACGTCGTGGCCATCACGGCGGCCATGCTGCATCCGGTCGGACTCGGGAAGTTCGCCGAGCGGTTCCCCGACCGGGTGTGGGACGTCGGCATCGCCGAGCAGCACGCCACCGTGTCAGCGGCCGGACTCGCCACCGGCGGTCTGCATCCCGTCGTCGCCGTGTACGCGACCTTCCTCAACCGGGCCTTCGACCAACTGCTCATGGATGTCGCGCTGCACCGCTGCGGGGTGACCTTCGTCCTCGACCGGGCCGGGGTCACCGGCGTCGACGGCGCCTCGCACAACGGCATGTGGGACATGTCGATCCTCCAGGTCGTGCCCGGCCTCAGGATCGCCGCGCCCCGCGACGCCGACCAGTTGCGGGCACAGTTGCGGGAGGCGGTCGCCGTCGACGACGCGCCGACCCTGATCCGCTTCCCCAAGGAGTCGGTCGGTCCGGCGATCCCCGCGGTGGACCACGTGGGCGGGCTCGACGTCCTGCACCGGGGCGAGCGCCCCGAGGTGCTGCTCGTCGCGGTGGGCGTCATGGCGCCGGTCTGCCTCCAGACCGCCGACCTCCTGGAGGCCCGGGGCATCGGCTGCACGGTCGTCGACCCCCGCTGGGTCAAGCCCGTCGACCCGGCGCTGCCCCACCTCGCCGCCGAACACCGGCTCGTCGCCGTCGTCGAGGACAACAGCCGGGCCTCGGGCGTCGGCGCGGCGGTCGCGCTCGCCCTCGCGGACGCCGAAGTCGACGTGCCAGTACGGAGATTCGGCATCCCGGAGCAGTTCCTCGCACACGCCAAGCGGGCCGAGGTGCTGGCCGACATCGGGCTCACACCGGTCGAGATCGCCGGACGGATCAGCGCGGGCCTGGCGATCAGGGACGAGCGCTCCAAGGCCGCGTACGAGCCGACGACGGCCGCCGACCAGCCGGCCGAGCACGAGTTGTCCAAGGAGAAACAGGAATGACCGACCCTGCCCAGAAGGGGGAGTTCGACCTCGGCGCGCTCCTCGCCGAGCGCGGAGCCGAGCGCTACGAGCTGCACACGAAGTACCTGAACCACCAACTCCCGCGCATGCTGCACACCATCGGCTTCGACAAGGTGTACGAGCGGGCCGAGGGCGCGCACTTCTGGGACGCCGACGGCAACGACTACCTGGACATGCTCGCCGGGTTCGGGGTGATGGGCCTCGGCCGCCACCACCCCGTCGTCCGGCGCGCGCTGCACGACGTCCTCGACGCCTCGCTCGCCGACCTCACCCGCTTCGACTGCCAGCCCCTGCCGGGCCTGCTCGCGGAGCGACTGCTCACCCACTCCCCGCACCTGGACCGGGTGTTCTTCGGCAACAGCGGCACGGAGGCGGTCGAGACCGCGCTGAAGTTCGCCCGGTACGCCACCGGCCGACCGCGGATCCTGTACTGCTCGCACGCTTTCCACGGCCTGACCACCGGATCCCTGTCCGTGAACGGCGAGGACGGCTTCCGTGACGGCTTCACGCCACTGCTGCCCGACACCGCCGTCCCGCTCGGCGATCTCGACGCCCTGGCACGGGAGTTGAAGAAGGGTGACGTCGCCGCGCTGATCGTGGAGCCGATCCAGGGCAAGGGCGTCCAGGAGTCCCCGCCCGGATATCTGCGCGCCGCCCAGGAATTGCTGCACAAGCACAAGGCCCTGCTCATCGCCGACGAGGTGCAGACCGGCCTCGGCCGCACCGGCGACTTCTACGCCTACCAGCACGAGGAAGGCGTCGAACCGGACCTGGTGTGCGTGGCCAAGGCGCTCTCCGGCGGCTATGTACCGGTCGGCGCGACGCTCGGCAAGGACTGGATCTTCAAGAAGGTCTACTCCTCCATGGACCGGGTCCTCGTGCACTCGGCGAGCTTCGGGTCCAACGCCCAGGCCATGGCGGCGGGGCTCGCGGTGCTCTCCGTGATGGAGAACGAGCAGATCGTCGCCAACGCGCGGATCACCGGGGAACGGCTCAAGTCCCGGCTGGCGGCCCTGGTCGACCGGTACGAGCTGCTCAGCGACGTACGTGGCCGGGGTCTGATGATCGGCATCGAGTTCGGCCGGCCCACGTCGCTCAAACTGCGCAGTCGCTGGACCATGCTGCAGGCCGCGCGCAAGGGTCTGTTCGCGCAGATGGTCGTCGTCCCGCTGCTCCAGCGGCACCGCATCCTCACCCAGGTCTCCGGCGACCACCTGGAGGTGATCAAGCTGATCCCGCCGCTGGTCGTCGACGAGCAGGACGTCGACCGGTTCGTGGAGGCGTTCACCGCGGTGATGGAGGACGCGCACGGCGGCGGCGGACTGATGTGGGACTTCGGGAGGACACTGGTCAAGCAGGCGGTGGCCAACCGCTGAGCCCCGTCCACCCCTGAGGCCCGCCGTCTCCGGCGGGCGGAGGGCACGTGAACCCGGTTTGCCTCTGGGGCAAGAAAATTGCCCTGGAGGCAATCGTCGGGCTCAATGGTCCTATGATCCCCGCCGATCCAGGGGCGGCCGACGAGCCGTCCGCCGAGCTGCACGCCGTGGCGCCCCAGCTCCGCGCGCTGCGCCGCGGCGCCTCCCTCACGCTGGAGGCCGCCGCCCGCGCCGCCGGGCTGTCGCCCGCGCACCTCTCCCGTCTGGAGACCGGACAGCGCCAGCCCTCGCTGCCGATGCTGCTGACGCTGGCCCGTGTCTACGGTACGACGGTCTCCGAACTGCTCGGCGAGACGGTCGCCGACCGTGACGCGATCGTGCGCGCGGCCGACATGGAACCGACCCCTGCGGGCGGCTGGACGTACTGGCAGGCCGGCGCCGCGGGCCGCGGTATGCAGGCGCTGCGCGTGCACGTTCCGTACGGCTCGCAGGGCGACATCGTGCGGGTGCATCCGGGCGAGGAGTGGCTGTACGTCCTCCAGGGGCGGCTCAGGCTGCGCCTCGGGGACACCGCGCACGTCCTCGAACCGGGGGACAGCGCCCACTTCGACTCGCTCACCCCGCACCGCATCGCCGCCGCCGAGCGCGACGGAGCCGAGCTCCTCTTCGTACACACCCTGCTGCAGAGCCCCGTCGCCGCGCTGTGCCTCGGTCCGGCGACGGGCCACCCCACCTCGGGAGAGACGTCATGACGGAACCCACAGAACCCCGCCGGCCGTCCATGGAGGAGAAGTTCCCGCGCGCCCTGTGGGTACGGCTGATCATCTACGTCGCCGTGGGCCACCTCTTCGCGGCCTTCGTCTACCTGCTCTTCACGCTGGGCGCGCAGAACCAGTAGCGGCCCGCGTCCCGGGTGCGGTTCAGTCCAGGAGTCGCTCGCGCAGGCGCTCCCGCAGCTCCGGCGTCATGCCCAGGCCCCGCTCCAGATAGACGTCGACGCTGCCCCAGGTCTCCTCGACCGTCTCGAACGCCGCCGTCAGGTACTCGGCGCGCGCGTCGAACAGGGGGCTGAGCAGCTCCATGACCTCGGGGGAGTAGGCGGTGGCCGAGGTGTTGTTGCGGTGCACCTTGTAGCGGCGGTGCGTGGCGTTCGACTCCAGGTAGTCGGCCACGATCGCGTCGCGCTCGACGCCGAGGGCGAGCAGGGTGATCGCGATGGACAGTCCGGCGCGGTCCTTGCCGGCGGCGCAGTGCATCAGCGCGGGCACGCTGTCCTCGGCCAGCGCGCGCAGCACCTGGGAGTGCTCGGCCGTGCGCTCCTTGATGATCGTGCGGTAGGAGCCGATCATCCGGGCCGCGGCCTTGCCGTCGCCGAGGATCGCGCGCAACTGGTCGAGATCGCCGTCGCGGACCATCTTCCAGAACTCACTGCCGTCCGCCGGGTCGGTCAGCGGAAGATTCACGTTCCGCACGCCCGGCAATTCGACGTCCGGGCCCTCCAGCTTCTGGTCGGCCGCATTGCGGAAGTCGAAGATCGTGTGGAGCCCCAGGGAGGCGAGGAACGCGGCGTCCTCCTCCGTGGCGTGGGCGAGGTGGCCGCTGCGGAACAGGTGCCCGTAGCGCACTCGTCGGCCGTCCGCGGTGGGCAGGCCACCCACGTCGCGGAAGTTGCGCACTCCGCCGAGCTCGGGCTCGGTCGACGGGACCTGCTGGGTCACGGGGGCTCCCCTCATTCGGCCGCCGGCGTCGCAGGGCTGGACTCGGCGTCGCTGGTCGGCAGTTGTGTGCGGCTCGCGCCCTCGACGATACGACATGGGTTCCTGAGGCAATGAGTTGTCCACAGGCGACGCCTCCCGGACGCGGAGCCCGCGTTGATGTTGCCCAATAGGTGCATATGTTCGAATTCACCGAAGGGTCGGCCTTGTGGGCGACCGTGCGGACCTGGCGGAATGAATTCGGCCGATATGAGGCATTGATGCACGCCGTTTTGCGTGTCGGCTCACGTGGGGTGCTGGATGTGATGGATGTCCGCCCGCATCGCATCTGACTGTTCTGCCCGAAATGGCGCCTTCATTACAACTGGCCCTGGAATAGCGCATCCTGGGTCGAGTCGCGTGAGGAGCGTCATATTCGTGACGATGAGTTGCCGCCTCCATTTCTCAACCGGCCCGCAATTCCGGGGAGGTTGAGAGGCCCGGAAGATCGTCATTCCACGGAGGGTGACGGCAATTCCACCATGGATCAAGAAAGGCGAGCGCACGGAATCCGCGCACAGTTGTCGACGCGCTCTCATGTCGCTTACGTTCTGCCTCAATCCGGACGGACGCCCAATCCTGCCGCCGCCCGGAATCCGCAAACTCACCCGTACACGGCAGGAGCGGGGGACCCACAGGTTCCGTGCCTGTCCGGACTCCGGAACAGGCTAGGGGTACAGCCGCGCAGCAGCGCGGCCGGGCATCTCCAGCCCGCACCCGACAGCTCACCCCGCAGGCGCCGGAGAGGAAATCGTCATGCCCGCGAAGGGTAAGCACCGCCGTCCCAAGTCCTTGCGTTTCACCCGCTCCATCGCCGTGGCCGGAACCGGTGGCGCAGCGCTCGCGCTGCCTCTGATGGGAGCCACGGGCGCCCACGCCGCGACCCCGGCCACCGCCGTCGCGCAGCATGTCGAGAAGGCCGCGGCCGCGGCTCCCGCCGCCGAGAAGACCGTCACGACGAGGACGTACGCGGTGCGGGCCGGTGACTATCTCTCCAAGATCGCCGACGAGCACAACGTCAGCGGCGGCTGGAAGAAGATCTACTCCGACAACCGCTCCGCCATCGGCGGCGACCCGTCGCTGATCCACCCGGGTCTGAAGCTGTCGCTCGGCAAGAAGGCCGCCTTCGCCGGCGCCGCCCACTCGGCCACCCGCACGTCGGCCCCGGCGGCGAAGACCACCCAGGCGACCCCGGCCGCCGACACGGCTCCCTCCAACTCGGCCTCCGCCGAAAGCGGTTCCGGCTACACCCTGCCGGTCCAGGGCGGCAGCGTCGGCACCGGCTACAAGGTGGCGGGCAGCATGTGGTCCAGCGGCTACCACACGGGCGTGGACTTCGTGGTCCCCACCGGCACCACGATCAAGTCCATCGCCGCGGGCACCGTCGTCTCCGCCGGCTGGGGCGGCGCCTACGGCAACCAGGTCGTCATCCAGCACGCCGACGGCAAGTACTCCCAGTACGCCCACATGTCCTCGCTGTCCGTCTCGGCGGGCCAGACCGTGACGGCGGGCCAGCAGATAGGCCTCTCCGGCGCGACCGGCAACGTCACCGGACCGCACCTGCACTTCGAGATCCGCACCACGCCGGACTACGGCTCGGACGTCGACCCGGTCGCCTACCTGCGGTCGCACGGTGTCGCCGTCGGCTGACGCGTCACCCCGAGTTCCATGAGCTTGCCCCGTTCCTGACCTGACAGCAGGACCGCCGCCGAAGGCCGGACCCCATGATTCCCGGGGTCCGGCCTTCGGCGGTTTTCCGTCACGAGGCGCGTGTACGGCGAAAGTAGCTGTCGTCCGGCGGCATGTGCGACCGTGCCGAGCGATTCTCCGCGATGTCCCGGCCATCGAGTGATCGCTGCTTCAACGTCCTTGATCCGGGCCTTATTCCAGAGTTGACCAATGCTTGGCGAGTGGTTTATCTCACCGCCCGTCAACCCTTCCCTACGGTCGCGTAGCTCACATCCGAAGGTGAATCATGGGTCGATGTGGCAGACGATTCGAAGAGTGACAACAGATCAGTGATCGGGTCGTACGTGGCGGTGGGGGACAGCTTCACCGAGGGCGTCGGCGACCCTGGGCCCGACGGGGCTTTCGTCGGCTGGGCCGACCGGTTCGCGGTACTTCTCGCGGACCGGCGACCCGAGGGCGACTTCAACTACACCAATCTCGCCGTGCGCGGCAAACTTCTCGACCAGATCGTCGAGACCCAGCTCCTGAAGGCCAAGGAGCTCGGCCCGGAACTGGTCTCGTTCTGCGCGGGCGGCAACGACATCATCCGCCCCGGCACCGACCCCGACGAGGTCGCGGAGCGCTTCGAGCGCGCGGTCGCAGACCTCACCTCGGCCGTCGGCACCGTCATGGTGACCACCGGCTTCGACACCCGAGGCGTCCCCGTGCTCAAGCATCTGCGCGGCAAGATCGCCACCTACAACGGACATGTGCGGGCCATCGCGGACCGCTACGGCTGTCCCGTCCTCGACCTCTGGTCCCTGAAGACGATCCAGGACCGGCGCGCCTGGGACGGCGACCGACTGCACCTCTCACCCGAGGGGCACACCCGGGTGGCGCTCCGGGCCGGACAGGTACTCGGCCTGGAGGTACCCGCCGACCCGGACCAGCCCTGGCCGCCCCTCCCGCCGCGCGGCACGCTCGAAATGCGCCGCGACAACATCCAGTGGGCGCGCGAGTACCTGGTCCCGTGGATCGGACGGCGGCTGCGCGGGGAGTCCTCGGGCGATCACGTGGCGGCCAAGGGTGCCCTGTCACCGGACGACATCAAGATGCGCATCGAGTCGGTGGCCTGAGGCAGGACCACCCCGGTCGCGCCGTCACCGGACCACTCCGCTCCGGTGGGCACGTCGGCACGGCGTCACAGCCGCACCCGCCCCGGTCCGCCCCGACGCCGGCCGGGGCGGGGCCGACGGCGCGGGGCCGGCCGCGAACCGCCGCGGGTCGCGTGGGCACGCCCGGCCGGCGATCACGCAGGGGCGGGCGCGTACTAGGGCGTGTTTCGAAAGTAGCGTCGTCCGCCCGGAGGGCGGGGCTCGCGGCGTCTGGTGCGGTGCATCGCAAGGCGGAGGGTCGTCCGCGTACTGGGCGTACTCGGGCGATCCCGACAGCGCGGCGTGGGGGTCCCCCCTGCTCGAAGAGCTTGGGGGAGTGCCGTGCCAGGCGTCGCGAGCCAGACGGGACTTTCGAAACACGCCCTAGCGGACCGCCGCCATCAACGCCTCGCGTTCAAGGCCCAGTTCACGGGCGAGGGCCTCGTCCACCCACTCCTGGGTCCGCGCCCGTGACACGGCTCCCGAGTAAGCGGTCATCTGGACGGCCAGCCCGTCCAGCAGCGCCGTCAGCCGGAGGGCCGAACTCGCCGGGTCGGGGCAGCGGAACTCGCCCGCGGCCACTCCCTCCGCGATCACCTCGGTCATCGCGGCCTTCCACTGGCGGTCGAGATCACGGGTGACCTCGCGCAGCGCGGGCTCCCGCAGGGCGGCCGCCCAGCCCTCGATCCACAGGCGCCAGCCCTTGGCCTGTCCCGTCGGGGCGTACCAGCGCACGGCGGCCCGAAGACGTCGCAGCGCCGTCGTACGGCGGCCGAGCAGCTTGCGCAGATGGGCGAGGTCGTCCTCGGCCGCGTAGGTGAACGCGGCGGCGACGAGCTTCTCCTTCGTCGAGAAGTGGTACAGCACCAGCGCGTTGCTCACGCCGAGGGAGGAGGCCACGTCGGCGATCCGTACCGCCGCCACGCCCCGCGCCTCGATCTGTTCGACGGCGGCCCGCAGCAACTCCTCGCGCCGCTCCGCCACGCTCAACCGCACTCTCGCCACGCGGCAACCCTACACAGCCCTTCCGGGAGCGGTCCGGCAGGAGTTGACGCCTGCGTCCGGCGCCCCGCGCCGGGTCGGCCCGGGCCCGGGCCGCTCCGCGGTTCCCGCCGGGGAACGGCGTCCTCGGCGCGGATCGACAGCGTGACCGGGCGGCGGTCCCGCCGGGGCCCCGACGAGCCCGCGGCGGGGTGGCGTCACCGGCCCCGGGCCGTCACCGGTACCACCCGAACCGCTCCGCGATGACCGGCAGCCGGTCCGTGACGATGGCGTGGGCGGCGGCCCGCGGCGTCGTACCGTCGGCCTCCGCGCGCGCGAGCGTCCGGTCGATCAGGGCGCGCATGGAGCGCCGCGTGTGGGCGAACGCCTCGTCCGCGTCCGCGCCGATGTCGCCGAACAGGGTCCACCACCACCAGGCGTTCGTGCAGGAGTTGACCACCACGTCCGGCAGCACGGTGACCCCGCGCGCGGCGAGCAGCAGCTCCGCGTCCGCCAGGACGGGCATGTTGGCCGCCTCGACGATCCAACGGGCCCTGATCCCTTGCTGGTTCGCCGTGTCGATCGCGTACGAGACCGCGGCGGGCACCAGCACCTCCACGTCGGCGGACAGCCAGGCGTCACCGGGGAGTTCACGGTCGGCGTCGCGCAGTACCGCGCGGTCGACCGTCCCGTACGTGTCCCGTGCCGCGAGCAGCGCCTCGACGTCGAGGCCGTCCGGGTTCGCGATGGTTCCCTTGATGTCGGCGACGGCGACGATCGTGAGCCTCGCGCGCGCGAGGAACCGCGCGGTGGCCCCGCCCATGGTGCCGAGCCCCTGCACGGCGACGCGGGTTCCCGCGTACTCCACCCCGGCCCGGTCCAGGGCGGCGAGCACGGACTCGGCGACGCCGCAGCCGCCGACGAGTTCGTCGAGCCCGATACCGTCCACCTCGACCGCGAAGGCGTCCGCGAGCCGTCCGCGGGCCGCCGTCTCGTCGTCGAGCAGCGGGTACACGGCCTGGATGGACGAGACGAGCCCGGCCTCCTCGGCGGCCCGGTCGACCAGGTCCTGGCTGAGCCCGAGATCCTCGCCGGTGGTCCAGAACGCCTCGATGTACGGGCGCATCGCGCGCAGATAGCGCACCAGCAGCCCGTACGCCGCCGGGTCCTGGGGGTCGCAGTCGATACCGCCCTTGGCGCCGCCCAGCGGGATGTACCGGCCCTCGGGGTTGTAGTGCAGAGCTTCCTTCATGGTCATGCCCCGGGCGAGCCCGGCCACCTCCTCCAGGGTGCAGCCCGGCCGCATCCGCAGACCGCCGCTGGAGACACCGCGCACGAGCCGGTCGACGACGAGGAATCCCGGACGGCCGGTGACATGGTCCGTCCAGGTGAGCGTCATCAGGGGGGCGGTCATCGGGTCTCCTCGGGGATGGCGATCAGGGTGGGGCCGGGGGTGCGCAGTGCCTCGCTGAGCGCGGCGGCCAGCTCGTCCGGGCTGTACGCGCGCGTGCCCTGTCCTCCGTAGGCGCGGGCCAGGGCGGGCAGGTCGACCGGCGCGAGGTCGACGGCCGTGGGCGTGTCGCCCCGGGCGGCCATCTCGTCGCGGATCTCCCCGTAGCCGCCGTTGTCGAAGACCACGACGGGCAGCGGGAGGTTCAGCTGTGCCGCGGTCGCCAGTTCCTGCACCGTGAACTGGAGGCCGCCGTCCCCGCTGAGCGCCACCACCTGACGGTCGGGGCACGCCGCCTTGGCGCCGATCGCCGCGGGCAGCGCGTAGCCGAGCGTGCCGAAGCCGGTCGGGTGAAGATAGCGGCCCCCGGGGCCGAGCGGGAGGTGGGGGAGTGCTCCGTAGTAGCAGCACTGGGCGCTGTCCGAGGTGATCACGGCGTCCTCGGCGAGGACGGAACGCACGGCCCGCAGGTACGGGATCCAGCGGGCGTCGCGCCCGGCGGTCTCGGCGTTCCGCGCGGCCACCAGGGCTCCGGCCCGCCGGACGGGGTCCTCGTCCGGCACGCGCGCGTGCGGGCGGGTTGCGCCGTGCCCCTCCACGGCGGCGAGCAGCGCCGTCAGGGAGAGCTCCGCGTCGCCGACGACGGCGATGTCCACGGGGAGGCCCGAGTACATCTGGTCCGGGTCCAGGTCCACACGGATCAGCGTGCCGTTCAGGGCGGGCGGCGCCGCCCACAGGTCGGACTCGGCGAGTTCCGTGCCGACGGCGAGGACGGTGTCCCGTTCCGTGAGCCACTTCTGGACCGAGGGGCTGTGCAGGGACACGCCGAGGGACAGCGGGTGCGTCTCGGGGACGATTCCCTTGCCGTTGGCCGTGGTGAGGACGGGGGCGCCCAGCGCCTCGGCGAGGGCGAGCCCCGGGACGGCCGCTCCGCGCGCCCCGCCGCCGAGGACGAGCGCCGGACGGCGCGCACCGCGCAGGGCCTCGGCGGCCCGCTCCACCGCCGCCGGGGCGGGGGCGAGGGGAGCGGTGGGCGGGGTCACCCGGACCGGACGGGTCTCCTCGGCGGCCTCCAGCAGGTCGAGGGGTATCTCGATGTGCGCGGGCCGCGGCCGGCCGGTGCGGAACAGGGTGAAGGCGCGCGCCACCGCCGCGTCGATCTCCGCGACCGAGGACACGCGATGACTGAACGCGGCCACGCCCCGCAGGGCCTCCGTCTGGCTGCGCGTCTCGTGCAGCAGACCGGTCGCGAGCCGCGGGTGGCGCAGCGGCATTCCCGGTGAGACGACGAGCAGCGGCACGCTGTCCGAGTACGCCTGGCCGACGGCGGCCGCCGCGTTCAGCAGGGCCGGTCCGGTCGTCGTGAGCACGACACCGGGGCGCCGGGTCACGCGCGCGTAGCCGTCGGCGGCGTATCCGGCGCCCTGTTCGTGGCGTGTCAGGACGTGCCGGACGCCGTACGCGGGCAGGTGGCGGTAGATCTCCAGGTTGTGGGTTCCGGGGATCCCGAAGACCTGTGTCACGGAATGACCGCGCAGGGCGCGGACGAGGGCTTCGCCGCCGGTGATCGTCCCGCCGGTCACGGGCGGGACCGGTTCTGCGGACGGGTCGGACACGGTGTCTCCAGGGATGGACGGGCGGGCGCGGCCCGCGGGCCACTGGGACGGTACCGGTCTACTGAATCATGAGTCAGTATCGAAACGGCCTTCGGGTCATGTCGACGCGCTGCGCCGATCGCCGGAGGGGACGCCGGGGGCCCGGGTACGGCTGCGCGGAGCGGCCCGGGTGCGGTCGGTGGAACCGGGCCGTACCCGGACGGGGCCGCGCGCGGACGGGCCGTCGGTGTGGGCACGTGCGGGGCACCCGTGGGCGCTGTGGCGCTTCAGAACGTCTCCCTGAGCCGGAAGAAGCGCGGGCGCGGTGGGGTTGAGCAATGACAGACCCGGGGTCACGGACATCGCTCTGTGACCGGGGCGACCCGGCGCTGTCAGAGGCGACGACCATAATGAAAGCCTGACCGACTCCATCTGGAGGTATCCGTGACCGGTTTCCGTACCCTGAGCTCCGGGCTCCGCGCGCTGCGGCCCGCCGCCTTCGGCGCGGATCCGGCTGGTGCGCGCATGCGGCGCATCCGCAATTCGCCGAACTTCGCGGACGGTGTCTTCCAGAACCCGGAGAACGCCCGTACGCGCCCCGACGGCTCGATGGTCGAGTTCGCGAAGGTCTACTTCCGCAGCGAGGAGCGTGCCCACCGCTCCCCGACCGGGACGGTGCCGGTGCACGCGACGACGCTCGCGGACCTGGCCAGGCCCGCCGCGACCGGGCTGCGGCTCACCTGGATGGGGCACTCCAGCGTCCTCGCCGAGATCGACGGCCACCGGGTGCTGTTCGACCCGGTCTGGGGTGAGCGCTGCTCACCGTTCGCCTTCGCCGGTCCCAAGCGACTCCACCCCGTGCCCCTTCCGCTGGCCGCGCTCGGCCCGGTCGACGTCGTGGTGATCTCGCACGACCACTACGACCACCTCGACATGCCGACGATCAAGGCGCTGGCCGGCACGGACACGGTGTTCGCGGTGCCGCTGGGCGTCGGAGCGCATCTGGAGCACTGGGGCGTCTCGGTGGACCGGATCCGCGAGCTGGACTGGCAGGAGTCGACCAAAGTCGGCGGGATCACGCTGACGGCGACACCGGCGCGCCACTTCTGCGGCCGCGGCCTGCGCAACACCCAGCACACCCTCTGGGCCTCCTGGGTCGCCGAGGGCGACACGCACCGGATCTACCACAGCGGCGACACCGGCTACTTCCAGGGCTTCAAGGACATCGGCGCGGCCCACGGTCCCTTCGACGCCACGATGATCCAGATCGGCGCGTACAGCGACTTCTGGCCCGACATCCACATGACTCCCCAGGAGGGGATGCGGTCCCACCTCGACCTCCAGGGCGGGCGGCCCTCCGGAGTGATGCTGCCGATCCACTGGGGGACGTTCAATCTCTCCACCCACGCCTGGTCCGACCCGGGCGAGGGCACGCTGGCCGCCGCCCGCGCGGTCGGTGCCCGGGTGGCGCTGCCGCGTCCCGGTGAGCCCTTCGAGCCCGCGTCCGAGACGGTCCCCTCCGAGCCGTGGTGGCGTGGAGTGGCCCGTACGCCGAAGGACGGCTGGCCGGTCGTCGAGGAGACCACCGCCGACACGCCCGGTGACGTCGCCGACGGGTCCCCGGAGGGCACCGGGGAGCCGGAAACGGTGTCCGCGGGCTGATCGTCCGATCTACGGCGAGGGCCGAGGAGCGAAACGCTCCTCGGTCCTCGCCGTTTTCTTGTGACCGCTTCTGACCAGCTCTGATCAGGGCTGGAGTCCGGTACGAACGTGCGTCCGAACGGGTTATCGGTCAGCCGTACGACGCCTCATACCAGAGCGGGACGCTACCTGGGGGAGTTTGTCAACAGCCCACCGCACATGATGCGTTGGCGACTACTGTCAGTTGCCGTCGGGCGACGCAGGGCCGATTTTTTCGGCTCTCTCGACCGGCACCGCGATGGCACACGCCCGAGTCGCGCAGACCCGCGGGGGCTCCCTGCCCCCGACGCATCCAGTACGAGGACGCCGATGTCTCACCTTCGCGCACCGGCCGCACGCGCAGACCGCCGTGAGGGCGGGCGGCACGGACGACCGGTCGCCCGTGCCACCCCTCCGCCGCCCGAGACGCACCTGCGGCCGCAGCTGCTGCGCCTCGCGGTCCTGCCGCCGACGGCCGTGGCACTCAGCGCGTGCGCCGCCGTCCTGTTCACCGTCCGCTCCACCGGCGCCCGGCCCGGCCCGGTCCTGTGGGCCGTCCTCGCCGGAGCGGTGGGCGTGGCCCTGGCCGGCATCCTGATCGCAGCCGTGGCCGCCGATCGCGCCGCCACCTCCGTACGGGAACGCATAGGAGCCCTGCGCCGCACCAGCGCCCGCGCCGAGACCGATCTGCGCGCCGTCGTCGAGGGGCTGCGGCGCGGCGAGGAGCCGCCCGCCCGCAGGACGCGCCGCCGCCCTCCCGCGGACGCCGACGACTTCGAGCTGCTCGCCGCGGACATCTCGCGCGCCCACGACGGCGCCGTCGTGGCCGTCGTGCAGGCCTCGCAGCTCTCCAGCCACGCGGGCAGCGAGCAGAAGGTCGAGGTCTTCGTCAATCTGGCCCGCCGTCTTCAGTCCCTCGTGCACCGCGAGATCTCCATCCTCGACGAGCTGGAGAACGAGATCGAGGACCCCGACCTCCTCAAGGGGCTCTTCCACGTCGACCACCTCGCCACCCGCATCCGGCGCCACGCCGAGAACCTCGCCGTGCTCGGCGGCGCCGTCTCGCGCCGGCAGTGGAGCAACCCGGTCTCCATGACCGAGGTGGTGCGTTCCGCGATCGCGGAGGTCGAGCAGTACTCGCGCGTCAAGCTCGTTCCCCCGATCGACGGCACCCTGCGCGGGCACGCGGTCGCCGATGTCATCCACCTGCTCGCCGAACTCGTCGAGAACGCCACGGTGTTCTCCGCCCCGCACACCCAGGTGCTGCTGCGGGTCAACCTCGTCACCTCGGGACTCGCCATCGAGGTGGAGGACCGCGGCCTCGGTATGCAGACGGCCGAGCAGGAGAAGATGAACGCCCTGCTCGCCGACCCGGACCAGGTCAATGTCGCCGGCCTGCTCCAGGACGGGCGCATCGGCCTGTTCGTGGTCTCCCAGCTCGCCCGTCGGCACGGCATCCAGGTACGGCTCCAGAGCAACATCTACGGCGGCGTCCAGGCCGTACTCGTGGTCCCGCAGGGGCTGTTGGGCTCCCGGCCCGGTGCCCTCGAAGACGGCGGCGCGACGCGGGCGGTGGAGCCCGGGACGAGCGGGGTGCCGCAGCTGTCCCTCGGCCCCGGGCCCACGCGGTCGGCCCCGGTGCCGGTCGTTCCCGGGGGCCGCCCGGTGGCGCCCGTGCCCCGGCAGACACCGCGGGAGCCGGCCCGGGGCGAGCAGCAGACACCCCGGCGGGTCGCGCCGGTCGCGGGGCGAGGCGGTCCCGCACCCCTCCCGGTGCGCGGGGCCGGCGCACCGCGGCCCAATCCGGCCGAGGCGGTACCCGGCATCCGCGCCGAGGACCGGCTCGCCGCCGCCGAGAACGCGGTCATGCCGCCGGCACCGCGCGCCGGCGTCGTGCGCGGCACGATGGGCAAGCCCCACCTGCCCAAGCGGCGCGCCCAGGAGCACATCGTCCCGCAACTGCGCGAAGGACCCGTGGCCCGTCCCGACACCGGGCATCTCGTCGGCCACGACCCGGGTCTCATGGCCGCCTTCCAGCGCGGGATCGGGCTCGCGGAGGCCTCCTCCAGCGAGTCGGACGGCCGGGCCGACCCGGGGGCGCCCCAGGGAACGGCCGGGGCGGACGTGCCGGCCGCCCCGGCCTCGTTCCCGGACCGGCCACGCCTGGAAGCGCTGTACAGGGAGCCCGCGGTCCACACCCGCGGGGAGCTGTCCACCGGCACCCCCGCCCGTGGCGGCGACCCCGTGGACGTACCTCCGCAGGACGACGGACCGGCCACCCGGCCGGGCGAGCCGCGCACGGCGCACGCGCAGGCGCCGCACGGGGCCCGGGACACCGCCTCCGGACACGACCGCACCACCCGGCACGACGGGAACACCCCGGCCTGACGGCCACCCCCAGACGACCGCCTCCACCCCCACGTCCACCCCACCGCTCCCGAAGACCTTCGTACCTCAAGGAGTCGATCCCCCATGGCGAGCGATGCGCCGACCGGCCACGTATCCGACCTCGACTGGCTGATGAGCGGCCTCGTCCAGCGCGTACCCCACACCACCAGCGCGGTGCTGCTCTCCTGCGACGGGCTCGTGAAGTCGGTCCACGGCCTCGACCCGGACAGCGCCGACCACATGGCGGCGCTGGCCTCGGGCCTCTACTCCCTCGGGCGCAGCGCGGGCGCGCGGTTCGGGGACGGCGGCGAGGTGCGCCAGGTCGTGGTCGAACTCGACTCGACCCTGCTGTTCGTCTCCACGGCCGGCTCCGGAACCTGTCTCGCCGTGCTCGCCGGCCGCGAGGCCGACGCGGCCGTGCTCGGCTACGAGATGGCGATGCTGGTCAAGAGCGTCCGGCCCTATCTGGTCACCGCGCCCCGGCAGCCCGCCGCCGAACCCCCGGCGATGAGGTCTTGAGCGTGGCCGCGGCCGGCGACGGGCCCTGGCTCGACGACGCGGCGGGACGCCTGGTGCGCCCGTACACCGTCAGCAACGGCCGGACCAGGCCGACGACCGCGCTCGACCTCCTCTCCCAGGTCATGGCCACCGGAGCCATGCCCCTCGGCTACCTCGGCCCCGAGCACAGCCAGGCACTGGAACGCTGCCGGGCACCGGTCTCGGTCGCGGAGGTCGCCGCCCATCTGAAGCTGCCGGCAGCGGTCACCAAGGTGCTGCTGTCGGACCTCGTCGACTGCGGGGCGCTCACCACGAAGCCCCCGGAGTTCCACCACAACCCCACTGACCGGTCTCTTCTGGAGGCAGTGCTCGATGGATTACGACGGCAGCTCTGACCCCTTCCCCACCGCGCTGAAGATCTTGGTGGCGGGCGGGTTCGGGGTCGGAAAGACAACGTTCGTCGGCGCGGTGAGCGAGATCGCGCCGCTCAGTACGGAGGAACTGCTCACCACGGTCAGCGCCTCGACCGACCGCCTCGACGGCATCGAGAACAAGGTCGAGACAACGGTCGCGATGGACTTCGGCCGCATAACCCTGGATCCGGAACATGTGCTCTATCTGTTCGGCACACCCGGGCAGGAGCGGTTCTGGTTCATGTGGGACGAACTCTCGGAGGGCGCGCTCGGCGCGGTGATCCTCGCCGACACGCGCCGCCTGGAGGACTGCTTCGCGGCCGTCGACTTCTTCGAGCAGCGCGGACTCGCGTTCATCGTCGCGGTCAACGAGTTCGACGGCTCGTACCGCTACGACCCCGCCGAGGTGCGCGCCGCCATCGACCTCGACCCCGCCATCCCCGTCGTGTGCTGCGACGCCCGGATCTCCAGCTCGGGAGTGCAGACCCTGCTCAGCCTGGTCCGCCACCTCCTCGCCCACGCACCGGCCCCCTTCCCGAGTCACGGAGCCCGTACATGAGTTACGACCCGCCACGGCCGGCCGGTCGGCTGCTGCTCACACCGGAGGACAAGGACGCTCCGGCCCGGGTGCGGCGACTGCGCGGACTGGGGCTCGGGGAGCGCTCCGAGCCCGCCTTCGACGCCTTCGCTGACCGCCTCGCGGAGGTCGCCGCGGCTCCCTATTCGATGGTCAACTTCATCGACGAGGAGCAGCAGTTCTTCGCGGGCCTGCACACTCCGGACGGCGGTGCCAAGGGCGCGGGCCTCGCCGCGGCCCGGGAGGGCGGAGAGCTCGAACTGGGCCGCTACATGGCCCGGGATCACGGCTTCTGCCCTCATGTGGTGGTGCGCCGCAAGGCGCTCGTCCTGGAGGACGTCTGCGACTACCCGCGCTTCGCCGGGAATCCGGTCGTCGACGAGTTCGGTGTCCGCTCCTACCTCGGCGCCCCGTTGATCGACCGCACCGGCATCGCCCTCGGCACCATCTGCGTCGTGGACGTGGAGCCGCGCCCCTGGGGACAGGCGGGCCTGCGGACGATCAAGTCGATGGCGGCCGAGCTGGTCGAGCGGCTCGAACGGCGGGAAGGGGTCCACGGGATCTGACGGGCGTCCACGGGATCCGACGCGAGGGGGAGGACGCCAAGTAGTCGCCTCCGGAACCGCATTCCCCCTCTTGGGCCACTCCGGCCCCGCGACATCCGACCCCAAGCAGGGCTAGGGAGAACTGGGGCGTGAAGCAAAGCTGGGGCAGCGCTTAAGAAATCCTCGATGGACCGGGGGCACCGTCGTACGGCAGATTTCTGGGTGAATTCACCCCTCTCCCCGGTGCGGGCCTCCTTCGGCGTGCCTTTTCCCGGGACCTCACGCACAGGAGCCGTCGAGTGAAGGCGCTGGTCAAGGAGAAGGCGGAGCCCGGACTCTGGCTCACGGACGTCCCGGAGCCCCAGGCCGGCCCCGGTGACGTACTGATCAAGGTCCTCAGGACCGGGATCTGCGGCACCGACCTGCACATCCGCAACTGGGACGGCTGGGCGCAGCAGGCCATCACCACGCCCCTCGTGCTGGGCCACGAGTTCGTCGGCGAGGTCGTCGAGACCGGCCGCGACGTCGCCGACATCAACGTCGGCGACCGGGTCAGCGGCGAGGGCCACCTGGTCTGCGGCAAGTGCCGCAACTGCCTCGCCGGGCGGCGCCACCTCTGCCGTGCCACCGTCGGCCTCGGCGTCGGCCGCGACGGCGCGTTCGCCGAGTACGTCGTGCTGCCCGCCCAGAACGTGTGGGTGCACCGCGTCCCGGTCGACCTCGATGTCGCCGCGATCTTCGACCCGTTCGGCAACGCCGTGCACACCGCGCTGTCCTTCCCGCTGGTCGGCGAGGACGTCCTGATCACCGGCGCGGGACCGATCGGCCTGATGGCCGCCGCGGTGGCCCGCCACGCGGGCGCCCGCAACGTCGTCATCACCGACGTCAGCGAGGAGCGCCTGGAGCTGGCCCGCAAGATCGGCGTCAGCCTCGCCCTCAACGTCGGGGGCTCGACGATCGCCGACGGCCAGCGCACGCTCGGCCTGCGCGAGGGCTTCGACATCGGCCTGGAGATGTCCGGCCGCCCCGAGGCGATGCGCGACATGATCGCCAACATGACGCACGGGGGGCGGATCGCGATGCTGGGCCTGCCGTCCGCGGAGTTCCCGGTCGACTGGTCCCGGATCGTCACCTCCATGATCACGATCAAGGGCATCTACGGCCGCGAGATGTTCGAGACCTGGTACGCGATGTCCGTCCTCCTGGAGAGCGGCCTCGACCTCTCGCCCGTGATCACCGGCCGCTACGGCTTCCGGGACTACGAGGAAGCGTTCGACGACGCGGCCGGCGGCCGTGGCGGCAAGGTCATTCTCGACTGGACCCTCTGAGGACTCAAAGGAACTGATGATGTTCGACTCCGTGCGCGACGACCTCCGCACCACCCTCGACGAGATCCGCGCCGCCGGGCTGCACAAGCCCGAGCGGGTCATCGGCACCCCGCAGTCCGCGACCGTGAGCGTCACCTCGGGCGGCCGCCCCGGTGAGGTCCTCAACTTCTGCGCGAACAACTACCTCGGTCTGGCCGACCACCCCGAGGTCGTCGCCGCCGCCCACGAAGCGCTCGACCGCTGGGGCTACGGCATGGCCTCCGTGCGCTTCATCTGCGGTACGCAGGAGGTGCACAAGGAGCTGGAGGCGCGGCTGTCCGCGTTCCTCGGCCAGGAGGACACGATCCTCTACTCCTCCTGCTTCGACGCCAACGGCGGCGTCTTCGAGACCCTCCTCGGCGCCGAGGACGCGGTCATCTCCGACGCCCTCAACCACGCCTCGATCATCGACGGCATCCGGCTGTCCAAGGCCCGCCGCTTCCGGTACGCCAACCGCGACATGGCCGACCTGGAGGCGCAGCTCAAGGAGGCCTCCGGCGCGCGCCGCCGTCTGATCGTCACCGACGGTGTCTTCTCGATGGACGGCTACGTCGCCCCGCTCCAGGAGATCTGCGACCTCGCCGACCGCTACGACGCGATGGTCATGGTCGACGACTCGCACGCCGTGGGCTTCGTCGGCCCCGGCGGCCGGGGAACCCCCGAACTGCACGGGGTCATGGACCGCGTCGACATCATCACCGGCACGCTCGGCAAGGCCCTCGGCGGCGCCTCCGGCGGCTATGTCGCGGCCCGCGCCGAGATCGTCGCGCTGCTGCGCCAGCGGTCCCGCCCGTACCTCTTCTCGAACACGCTCGCGCCGGTGATCGCCGCGGCCTCCCTGAAGGTCCTCGACCTGCTGGAGTCGGCCGACGACCTGCGCGTCCGGCTCGCGGAGAACACCGCGCTGTTCCGCTCCCGGATGACCGCGGAGGGCTTCGACATCCTCCCCGGCGACCACGCGATCGCCCCGGTCATGATCGGTGACGCGTCCGTCGCCGGCCGCATGGCGGAGCTGCTCCTGGAGCGCGGCGTGTACGTGATCGGCTTCTCGTACCCGGTCGTCCCGCAGGACAAGGCCCGTATCCGCGTACAACTGTCCGCGGGGCACTCCACCGAGGACGTGAACCGGGCCGTGGACGCCTTCGTGGCGGCGCGCGCGGAGCTGGACGCCTGACGGCGGGTGCGCCCTCGCGCCGGGGGCGCACACCGGCTCGATGGCCGGAAAAGGCGCGTGACCTGAGAGAATCGGTCGCATGATCGAAGCGCGGCGGCTCCACATCCTTCGTGCGGTGGCCGACCACCGCACGGTGACGGCGGCGGCCGCCGCGCTGTATCTCACGCCCTCGGCGGTCTCGCAGCAGCTCACCGCCCTGGAGCAGGAGACGGGCCACCGGCTCGTCGAGCGCGGCGCCAAGGGGGTGCGGCTGACGCCCGCGGGCGAGATCCTGCTCGGCCACACCCATGCCGTCCTTGCCCAACTGGAGCGCGCGGAGGCCGAGTTGGCCGCTTACAGTTCGGGCTCCGCCGGTACGGTCACGGTGGCCTCCTTCGCGACCGGCATCGGCCTGGTGGTGGCCCCCGCGCTGGCCCGCCTCGCCGTCACGGCGCCCGGCATCCTCGTCCGCGTCCAGGACGCCGAGGGCGACGCGAGCCTGCCGATGGTGCTCGACCGGCAGGTCGACATCGCGGTGGCCGTCGAATACCGGGGTGCCCCGGACGCCGACGACCCGCGGCTGACCCACGTCCCGCTCTACGCCGAGCCCTTCGACGCGGTCGTCCCCGTCACCCACCGCCTGGCCGACGCCGAGGAGGTGCCACTCGCCGAACTGGCGAAGGACCCGTGGATCGGCCCGTACCCGGGCAACCCCTGTCATGACGTGGTCGTCCTGGCCTGCGAGAACGCCGGATTCCAGCCGCGCCTCGAACACTCCTCGGACGACTTCCGGGCCGTCGTCGCCCTCGCCTCCGCCGACGCGGGCGTCGCCCTGGTGCCCCGCTCGGCGCTGCGCGGCATGGAGCTGACGGGTGTGGTCGTCCGCCCGGTCGACGGCACCGCGCCCACCCGCCGCGTCTTCGCCGCCGTACGCCGGGGAGCGGAGGGCCATCCGCTGATCCGGCCGGTCCTGGAGGCCCTGGCGCAGGCGGCGACGGTCGACTGAGCCGAGGGGCACTCTCGTCTCGTTCCCGTATTTGGGATAGCGTCCCTGATATGGGAAGGGATGACATCGTCGACGTCGACGCCAGGCTCGCGGCGCGACTGGCCGAGTTGAGGGCCGAACGGGGCTGGACCCTGGGGGAGTTGGCGGAGCGCAGCGGAATCAGCCGGTCGACCCTCTCCCGTGTCGAGCGCGCCGAGATCAGTCCCACGGCCTCCCTGCTGAACCGCCTCTGCCATGTGTACGGGCGGACCATGTCGCTCCTGCTCAGCGAGGTGGAGGGGGAGCCCGCGCTGCTGGTCCGCGCCGCCGAGCAGAAGGTCTGGACGGACACGGCCTCGGGGTTCGTCCGGCGGTCGGTCTCTCCGCCGCACCCGGGACTGCGCGGTGAACTGGTCGAGGGGCGGCTCACGGCGGGCGCGGACCTCGCCTACGACAGGCCCCCCGTGCCGGGCCTGGAGCAGCATGTCTGGGTCCTCGACGGAACACTCGACGTGACCGCGCAGGACGTCCGGCACCGCCTCGACGCCGGCGACTGCCTCCGGTGGCGGGTGTGGGGCCCGACGCGCTTCGGCTGCCCCGGCCCCGGGGATGTCCGGTACGCGCTGGCGGTGGTGCTGCCGTGATCACCGTCGCGCGCCTCACCGCGGCCGAACTCCACGCTGTGGCCGATGAGTTGGCGGACCTGCTCATCGACACGGTGGACGGCGGTGCCTCGATCGGATTCCTCGTACCGCTCGGCCGCCCGGCGGCCGTCGCCTGGTGGCGGGAGCGCGCGGACGCGGTCTCGGCCGGGCGCCTCGCGGTCTGGGTGGCCCACGGCGACGACCGGCTGCTCGGCACCGTCGGGCTCGACTTCCCAGACAAGCCCAACAGCCGCCACCGCGCCGAACTCGTCAAACTCATGGTTCACCGGGACGGCCGCGGACAGGGCCTCGGCCGTACGCTGCTCACGACCGCGGAGAGCGCGGCGGCAGCCGCGGGAGTCACGCTCCTCCATCTGGACACCGAGGCGGACAGCCCCGCCGAGTCCCTCTACCTCGCCGCGGGCTGGACCCGGCTGGGGGAGATACCCGACTACGCGACCACACCGTCCGGCGACCTGCATCCGACGACGATCTTCTACAAGCGGCTGGGAGCGCCCGCCGGCGACCGGTGACAGGTCTCGGCGGGGCGGGGCACGGGACCGGCCCGGTGGCATCGCGTGGCGGCACCGCCGGATCGACGGGCGGCAGGCCGGCCGGATCTCCGGGCGGCCCGCCCGATCCGGCGCTGACGTCGGGCTTCACCGCGTCGATGTCAGTGCCATTGGCTACCGTGCGTCTCATGCCGGATGCCGAAGACGTACGCCGTATCGCCCTCTCCTTGCCGGACACGACGGAGAAGATCGCCTGGAGCATGCCCACCTTCCGGGTCGCGGGAAAGATGTTCGCCACGCTGCCCGAGGCGGAGACCTCCATCGCCGTGCGCTGCCCGAAGGAGGAGCGCGACGAACTGGTCCTGGCCGAGCCGGGGAAGTTCTGGATCGCCGACCACGAGGCCGGTTTCGCCTGGGTCCGGGCCCGGCTCGCCGCCTTGGAGGACGACGACGAGCTCCGGGCCATCCTCGCCGACTCCTGGCGGCAGGCGGCCACGCCCCGACTGATCGACGCCCACCCCGAGTTGGGGCTCCCGTCCGCCGACTGAAACGGCCCGTTCGCCGTCGCCGCCCCGTGGCATGATCCGAAGCGGACGTGATCCGCAGGCCATGGGCCGAGGAGCGGGACGGACGGCTTCGTGGGGGAGCCGCGGGGGCGGCTCCAGGGGGAGGGGGCGATCGGGATGACCGGTACGTCATCGGGCGAGGAATCGCTGTACGCAGAGCCGTCGCACGGAGAACCGTCGTACGGAGAACCGAGGTACGCGGCATCGCCTTGCGCAGCACCGCCGTACGGGGAACCGTCGTATGGAGAACCGCCGTACGCAGCACCGCCGAACGGAGAACCGTCGTACGGGGAGCCGTCCGGCGGTTCGGTGCGGGGAGAGTCCGTCGCCGACCGGCCGCCCCGGCCGGTCTGGTCACGGGACTTCGCCCTGTTCTTCGTCGCGCGTGCCTTCGCCCGGCTGGGCGACACCATGCTGCCGGTGGCCCTCGCCGCCGGACTGCTGCGGTACGGCTACGGGGTGGGCGCCGTCGGCCTCGCCATGGCAGCGTCGGCCGCCCCGTTCGCCGGACTGGTGGTCTTCGGCGGGGTGATCGCCGACCGGTTCAGCACCCGCAGACTGATGATCGGCGCCGACCTCGCGCGCCTGGTGACCCAGTCGACCGCAGCAACCCTCTTCTTCACCGACCACGTGATCCTCTGGCAGATCTGCGTGATCGGCGCGGTCAACGGCGTGGCGGGCGCGGTCTTCCAGCCCGGCGTCGCCAGCACCGTGCCGCGCCTCGCCACCGACATCCAGGGGGCCAACGGCGCCATCCGGATCGCCGAGTCGGCTGCCCAGCTCGCCGGTCCCGCCCTCGCGGGTCTGCTGGTCGCGTTCGCCTCCGCCGGAGGGGTCTTCGTCGCCCACGCCGGCACCTTCGCGCTGAGTGCCCTGTGCCTGCTGCTGCTCCGCCTTCCCCCGGCCGTCACCGGCGGCCGGGCGCACGGCGGCAGCTTCACGGCCGATCTCGCCGAAGGATGGCGGGAGTTCAGATCCCGTACCTGGCTGTGGGCCGTCATCCTGATCTGGTGCGTCTACATGATCTCGGTCTGGGGCCCGACCGTCCCCCTGGTGGCGACCGAGGTGGTGCAGCGGCACGGCGCGCGCGCCTACGGCCTGATCAACTCCGCCCTCGGCGCCGGTACGGTCATCGGCGGGCTGGTGGCCCTGCGGCTGCGGCCGCGCCGCATGCTGCGCGCCGGTTCTTTCGCCCTCTTCGCCTTCGCCTGCTTCCCCGCGTCCGTCGGGGCGGGGCTCGGCGTGGCCGCCATGTCGGCGGGAGCGGTGATAGCCGGAGCCGGTATGTCGCTCTGGGGTGTGATGTGGGCGACCAGCGTGCAGACACAGGTCGCGCCCGACGTCCTCAACCGCATTCACGCCTACGACGTCGCGGGCTCCCTGGCGATGATGCCGGTGGGTCAGGCGCTCGCGGGACCCGCCTCCGCGGCCCTCGGCGCCGACAACGTCCTGCTCGTGGCCGGTGTCATGACCCTCGTCGTCTCCACGGCCCTGCTCTCGGTCCCCGCGGTGCGCAATCTGGTGCGCGTCGACGGCCCCGTGTCCCGGACGCGCGCCACCACCGGCGGCGCACCGCTCGAACCGGCCCACGGGAAACGGGTGCGCGACCACCGGTAGGAGTGCGGTATTGTTTCCGTGCACGTCCAGCCAGGGGAAACCCCAGGTCAGACGGGCATCGGGACGTGGCGCAGCTTGGTAGCGCACTTGACTGGGGGTCAAGGGGTCGCAGGTTCAAATCCTGTCGTCCCGACTTTACGAAGTATCAAATCAGGGGCCGTTTCAGAGGAGATCTGAAACGGCCCCTTGATCATTCCTGCGGCCGGCTGGGGCCGGCGCACTTGGCTGGGGTGAAGCGCAACGTGACCCGGTCAAGGTGCGTCATGCGGTTTGTTGATCACGTGCAGGCCGCCGGGGCCGACGTCAGTGGGCCCGTTCGAGACGGTCGGCGCCCGGGTGCCCGGCGCCCAGGTGGGCGGTGAAAAAGCGGGCGGCCCGGTCGAGTGCGGCGTCCGCCTCGTCGAGGTGGCCGTAGTGGTGCTGGAAGACGTGGGGGAGACCGGGCCCGACTTCGAGTGTGACCTCGATGTCGTCGGCGCCCGCGCGGCCGGCCAGCCGGACCGCGTCGTCGAGCAGCACCTCGTTCGCCCCGACCTGCACGAGCAGTGGGGGCAGCCCGGTGAGGTCGGCGAACACCGGGCTGGCCAGGGGATGCGCCCGGTCGCCCGCGCCGACGTAGAGATCGGCGTAGGCGCGCACGTCCGCCTCGGTGAAAATGGGGTCGGCGCCCTCCTTGGAACGGATGCTTCCGCCCGCGAGGGTGAGGTCGACCCACGGGGAGAAGACGACCACGGCGGCCGGTTGCGGCAGCCCGGCCTCCCGGGCCGCGAGCAGTGTGGCGATGCTCAGGCCGCCACCGGCGGAGTCGCCGGCCATGACGAGGTCCCGTGCGTCTGTGCCCGCCGCCAGCAGTTCACGATAGGCCGCCAGCCCGTCGTCGACGGCCGCGGGGAAGGGGTGCTCGGGCGCCAGCCGGTAATCCACCGATATCGCTCGCAGTCCGGCGCGGCGGGCCAGTTCACCGACCAGTCCCGCGTGGGTGTCCGGTGAGCCGACGACGTAGCCGCCGCCGTGCAGGTAGAGCAGTCGGCCGCGGCCGGCGACTTCGGCCGGCTCCAGCTCCAGGGCCGGCCGGCCGCCCAGGACGGTCCTGCGGGTGATGACGCCCTCCGGCGCGGGGCGGGTGACAGCTCCGGCGAAACCGTTGCGCTGCTTCTCGGGAGTGGGCCGCGTCTCGCTGCGAGGGGAGGAACGGAACATGGCATCCAGGGCGTCGCGCTGCTGTCGGGACATGGGGGCCTCCACGGAGTGGGCGGGGTGCGAGGATGTATTCCTGGGAATCCATCCACTTGAGCCCAACCAGATTCCAAGGAAGATGATTCCCAGGAATCCACCTGGAGAGATGCTGTGAGCCACGTCACCCCGATCTTCACCGACCTCGTCCGCGTCGAGACCCGGCTCTACAACGCCGTGAGTGCCCGGCTGCGCGCCGAGCAAGGGCTGGGGCTGGGGCAGTTCGAGCTTCTGGAGATCATCGACCGTGTGCCGGGGTGCCGCGTGCTCGACATCGCCGGTGAACTGGCGATCACCGTCGGGGCCGTCAGCAAGGCGGTCGACCGGCTGGTGGCTGCGGGCTGGTGCCTGCGGGTCGCACACCCCCAGGACCGCCGCTCTTCCGTCCTGCGCCTCACGTCCGAGGGCGAGAAGCGGCTGGCCGCTTCCCGCCCCATGGTCGAAAGCGTGCTCATCTCGCTGACCGCGGCGGTTCCCCCTGACGACCTGACCCGCATCGCCTCAACCCTGGCCACCCTTCGCGCGACCCTTGAGGAGGGCTCCCACGGCCGACCGGGCTGAGAGGACATGGCCCTGTCGGGCACCACACGGGTACGGACCTCGCGGGAGATCCGCATGGTTGTCGACTTCCCCCGCCTTCGGCTCCGGCGCGACCCCGGCGCCTGTGAACCCTCGGATGCTGTTCGACTCCCCGCCACGGGCGGAGCGCTCCACAGCGGCTCGTCCCGACCGGGACAAGCTCGGACAAGCCGGCGACCGTGCGGCCGATGGCAGTCGGCGGGCCGGCCCGGCCGCGTCCGACCGTGCCGCCGGCCGGCTACCGGGCCGGGTCGCGGCGGTACAGCCAGGCGGCTCCCGCGAGGAAGACCGTCGCCCAGATCGTGAGGTTGGCCAGTGCCACGCCGACCGGGCCGCCGGTGAGGGGGAGGCGGGCGAGTTGACCGACTCCGTAGCCGGGGGTGAACGGGGCGAAGGAGCGGACCGACTCCGGCAGGAAGGGCAGCGGGACGAACAGGCCGCCGCACAGGGCGAGCAGTGCCAGTGCGGGGCCGACGAACTGCATGACGTTCTCGGAGGGCAGCACGAATCCCGCGAAGAGGCCGAGGGCGGCGAAGACCGAGGAGCCGAGCCAGGCGATCAGGCCGGAGAGCAGCCAGACCCGCAGCGGGGCCCGCACTCCGGAGGCCGCGCCGAGGGTGAACTCCACGGCCACCGAAAGCAGTCCGAGCAGCATCGCGGTCAGCACCTTGATCGCCAGGTGGGCGAGCGGGAGCAGCGGCGTGATGCGCAGTTGCCTGGTCCAGCCGACGCTTCGTTCGATCGCGACGGCGGCGCCGCAGGAGGTGGCGGCGAGCATCGAGCCGTAGACCGCCATGTTGATCATGGTGAGCTGGCGCACCCCCGTCTCTCCCGCGGCCCGGCCGGCCTGCGGCAGGCCGAAGGAGAGGAAGAACAGTGCGGGCATTCCCAGGGCGAAGACCAGGGTGCGCCGGTTGCGCAGCACCCGTCGCGCCTCCAGTCGCAGGGCCACCGTGTTGAATCCGCCGTACGGCGGCCGGGCGGAGGCCTCGGGGTCGGCCGTGACGTGGGTCATCCGCGCTCCTCGGGGTCGGACTCGGTGGCGCCCGCGAACGACCGGGAGGAGCCGCGGCCGGTCAGTGCCACGAAGGCCGACTCCAGGGTGGCGGTGATCTCCAGGTCCCGGGCGGCGGTGTGGTTCAGCAGATGGCGGGCGACCCGGTCGGAGTCGCGGGTGCTCAGCAGGACCGAATCGCCGTGCACCTCCGCGGAGTCCACGCCGGGCAGGGCTTGGACGGTCGCCGGCTCGGCTCCGGGCCAGAGCACCCGGATCCGGCGACCGGTCGCCAGGTTCTTGATCCTCGCCGCCGGGCCGTCGGCCACCACGACGCCTTCCCGTACGACCACGATCCGGTCGGCGTGTGCGTCGGCCTCGTCGAGGTAGTGGGTGGCGAACAGCACGGCCCGGCCGCGTTCCGCATCGCGGCGGACCGCCTTCCAGAAGTCCTGCCGGGCCTCGACGTCCATGCCGGTGGTCGGCTCGTCGAGAACCAGCAACCGCGGTTCCGGCAGCAGGGCCAGCGCGAAGCGGAGCCGTTGCTGCTCGCCGCCGGAGCACTTGCCGACCCGTCGTCCGGCGATCGACGTCAGCCCGGCCACTTCCAGCACCTGGTCGACCGGTCTGGCCGTCGGGTACACGGAGGCGACGTACCGGACGGTCTCGGCGACCGTGAAGTCGCGCAGCAGGCCGCCGCTCTGCAGCGCGGCGGCCACCAGGCCGTGCCGGACCGCGTCCACGGGGAGGCGGCCGCAGACCCGGACGGTGCCCGAGTCGGGCCTGGCCAGGCCCAGCAGCAGGTCGATGGTGGTGGACTTGCCCGCGCCGTTCGGCCCGAGGAAGGCGACCACCTCGCCGGCCTCGACCCGCAGGTTCAGGCCGTCGACCGCTGTGACCTCGCCGAATCGCTTGTGTACGTCGACGAGTTCGATCACCGCACGCCCGCTTGGCCGACGTTGCGTCATGACACACCGCTGTGCTGCTGGAGGAGGTTCAGCAGGATCGCGGCCATCATGCCCTCGCGGCCCACGCCGACGCCCAGCCGGTTCTGGGTCATGTGGAGTTGGGAGCCGAGGATCCGGCCGGCGCCGGGGATGCCGTGGGACTCGGTCCACAGTTCGGCGGCCGGCCGGAGCCTGGTCGTCCAGGCACTCCAGCGGGACGGGGCGCCGTCGGCCAGCGCGGCCAGCGCCCCCGCGCTCGCCCGCAGCCGGTCGGCCTGCTCGGCGACGCCGCGGGCGATGCGTTCGGCGGCTTCTCCCCGGCCCGGCCCGCCGGACCACTCCGCCCAGCCGTCGCGCACCGCGCGCAGCAGAGCCGACCGGTCGCCGGGCCAGGCCGACAGGGTCGCGGCCATCGCCTCCAACCCGTCCGCGACGCTGCGGCCGTGTCCCGGGCGGGCCCGGCAGGCGCGCAGTGCCACCACGCTGGAGGCATGGAACAACTCCTCGCTGAGCGCCATGTTTCCGGGCCCGCCGTAGCGCCGGATCTCCGGCTCGTACACCGCCGGGTGGACACCCGGCGGCAGCAACTCGCCGAGGTCGAGTGCGTGACCACCCTCGCCGAGGTCGGCGAGCGGCCGTGCGGCCTGCCGGTACGAGGCGGCGGTGATCCGGTCCTCGGGCGGCAGCTCGGCGGTGACGGCGTCCGTCCGGGCGGTCAGCTCCGCGGTGATCCGGGTGGCCGCCGGATCGCCCAGGTCGGCGATCCGCAGTCGCAGATGCGGACCGCCCTGCCAGTAGCGGATGAAGAACCAGGGCCGGGGCGGGTCGCCCGGCCCCTGACCGGCCACGTGCTCCTCGACCACCGGAACCACGGCTCGGAGCAGCAGGTTCTCCAGCGCGGCGGGTCGCAGCGAGCCCGCGTGCAGGTGCCAACTGCGCCATCGGCCCTGGGCGTCGGGTGTCCTCATGTGCGCAGGTCCAGCATCGGTTCGGTGAAGCGGGACGTCCCGCAGACGGTCATGAACACCGGGGTCTCCTCGCGGCGTAGGCCGAACAGGGGCTGCACGTGGTACTCGACGAAGGAGCGCGCCGGGCGGGCGACCAGCCCGTGCGCGGCCGCCGCCAGGCAGAGGCCGTGCACGCTCCAGCCCAGGCATAGCTGGAGCAGGCCGAGGGCCGACGGACCGAAGTCGTCGAGCAGCGCGCCGACGTCGACGGAGTGGACCCAGACCATCGCCGCGTGGCGCATCCCGGAGTCGGTGTTCGGCGAGGGCTGCTGGCCGAATCCGGGCTGGAGCGCGGCCATGATCCTGGGCCGGACCGGACCGGGCGTCAGTTCCCTGCCCTCGACTCGGTGGACGCCGGTCGGCAGACCGCCGACCCGTTGCAGGGCCACGCTCAGTCGGACCCGGTCGGCGACCTCGGCCAGCAGACGGTCCGGCGGGGGCCGGTCGGCCCACGCCAGCAGATCGGCGAGGCAGTCGGCGGAGACCTCGGCGGGCCGCAGCGCGAAGCCGTACAACCGGTCCGGCATCCGGCCGGAGGTGCGGTTCCACAGCACCTCCGCCCAGTCGGCGCCGCCGGCCGGGCCGTCCTCGGGCAGCCCACGGGCCGGTGGCGGCGGCCCTGGCGGCAGACCGTGACGCAGGGCACTGACGGCGGCCATGTCCTGGACCGACGGATCGTCCGGCTCCAGCAGGGAGTCGCGGTGGCCCGACTCGATGCCGGCCGGGCTGGGCAGCACCGTGCTCGGCCCGACCGGGCCGAGGCCGCCGAGCCGGACGGACAGCGGGGCGGACCAGGTGCCGGGACCGGCCGAGCGGACCACGGCCTCGGCCTCGGCGGTGCTCCCGCCGTCCAGCGCGAGCCGGGCCTCCACCCCGAGCAGGTCCGCCGCCACGCACAACGACCGCAGATTGACCCCGAGTTCGACCTCGGTGACGGCGTACCGCATCCGGCCGTAGGCGGCGGGCAGGTCGCTGTAGCGGGCGGCCAGCAGCACCGATGTCCCGTCCCCCGTCAGCTCGGCCGCTCCCTCGGGCGGCGTCACGTCCACCAGCGCGTGCCGGTACACGTCGAGATAGCGGACCGCCGACCCCTGGGCGAGGAAGGCGTGCACCGGGTACTTCGCCCGCCCGGAGGCGACCGAACGATGGTCGGCGTAGCGGTGCGAGGGCTCGCGGCGCTGGAGGCCGAAGGCGGTGGTCAGCAGGTGCCCGAGCCGGTCGCGCGGGGCCGGCGCCGCGACGGTCCCGGGCTCGCGGGGCCCGGGGTACGAGGTGGCGGCCAGCAGCTCGTGGGTGCCGAGCGGCAGCGGCACGCCGGTGGACGAGCGGGCCCACCGGGGCGGCAGGGCGCTGGTGGTGGGGACCCCGTCGTCCACCAGGTGCTGTTCGCCGAGGTGCCCCTTGCCGGGGCCCTGCCGGAAGGCGAAGCGGCGGACGTCGGCCAGGGTCGGCGCACCGGGTCGCGTGGATGCGGAGGCGGATGCGGAGGCGGCTGCGGTCATGGGAAGGGGTGGGGGTCGAGGGGCAGGTCGGCCGGATCCGCGTCGAGCCGCGAGAGCAACCGGTCCAGGCCGGACAGGCGTTGGTGTGCCTGCCCGAAGCACATCGGCAGGATGCCGGGCACCACGCACTTGACCACCGACATGCCGAGCGCGGAGTGATCGGGGGTGGACTGCTCGACAGCCAGCACGGTGCCGAGCCCGGCCGCCCGGTACAGGTCGAGCACGTACTCCAGCGCGCCGGTCACGTCACCGCCCGCCGCGCGGATCAACGGCCGCGGCCAGCCGTCGAAGGCGTCCGCCAGCGGCAGCACCGGGCCGCCGAGGACCCGTTCGACCCGAGGCAGCAGTTCGGGGAACGTGTAGCGGCGCCAGTGCTGCGCCAACTCCTCCACCTGCCAGGGGTCGTCGATCAGCGGCTCCAGCGGCTTCGGATCCCAGTTCAGCCCGCCCGTCACCAACTGGGCCAGCTCCCACAGCGCCGAGCGCACCGCCTGCTCGGGATCCGGGTGGCAGCCGGCCGTGCTGAAGCTGGCCGGCAGACCCCCGTCGCGCCGCACCGCCAGCGCCCAGACCGCGGGCACCGGGATGTCGGCGGTGGCGACCAGCAGGTGGACGTCGTAGCCGTGCTTCTCGGCCGTCCTGAGCAGCAGCCGTGACTGGCGGTCGCGGACGGTGGCGGGATCGACGGCGGGCAGCGGGCGGGCGAGGTGCCAGGCCTGCAGGAAGGCGTCCCGCTCGGCGAGTTCGAGCAGCGAGTGCAAGGCCGCCTCCTCGAAGCCGCCGCCGAGGGCGCAGCCGCTGGAGGATTCCAGGAAGGCGCCGCGCCGGCTCTCCCCCTCCGCCGCCCTGATGCGGTAGCCGTACCGGTAGAAGCCGATCTCGGCCGGGACCAGGCGGGGTTCGCCGCCGGTCAGTGGCCGGGCCCACACCCAGTCCAGCGGGGTGTCCTCGGTGTACCGCCGCACCTTGCTCAGCGGGGAGGCGAGTTGGCGGTCGGTGTAGCCGCCGAGGGTCGCCGGGTCGAGCGCGAGAGCACCGAGCTCCCGGTGGGGCACGTCGGGGACGACGGTCGCCGCGTGCGGGTAGCCGGCCTGGCGCTCCATCGCCTCGTACATGCCGACGGCCTCGGCCTCGCGGAACCGCATCCCCCGGCCGAGACCGGACGGTGTCCCCGCCAGTACGTCGACCTCGCTCACCGGGAAGCTGCCCGACGAGTAGCGGGTGATCCGTACCACCGGGCCGAAGCGGGGATCCGCGAACGCGGCCCGCATCCGGTCCGGGTCCATCCCGAAGGGCGCCGAACTCTGCCGGGTCGGTACCTCGGCGGTGGTCGGACGCGGCACCGGCCGTGGCAGGGCCGGCGGCCCGTCGGCGGCCGAGGCCAGCAGCGGCGGGCCGCCCCCGCACAGGCGGCACCGGAAGGTCCGCATCACCCGGTGCCGGGCGACCACGCCGGTTCGCGAGACGGCCACCAGCTCACCGGGACCGGGCGCGGCCTGGGCCGTGAGCACCGCACCGACCACCGCCTCCAGCCACGGCGACACGGGGACCGCCCGACCGGGGGCGGGTGCGCGCGTGTCGGGTTCGCTCCGGTGGGCGGCCGCCTGCTCGCGTTCGCGCCGGTCGCTCTCGGGGCGCTTCTCGGGGTCCCAGCGGCGGTAGGTGTCGGCGGCGGCGGCGCAGCCCGGGCAGGCCAGGGCGCCGTCCGGGGTCCAGCGTGGTCCGATCTGGATCTCGGTGGCGCCGATCCGGACGGACAGCAGATCCTTGCCGGTGGCACGGGCGGCGGCCATCGCCCGGCGTTCCCAGTCCAGATCGAGCTCGCCATGGGCGGTCAGCACGCAGCCGTCCAACCGCTCGGCCCAGGTCCGCCAGTCCCAGGAGCCCGGCGCACCGGGGCCGATCCGGGGTCCGGTCGCCGCCGGCTGTCCGGGGGTCTCCGCCACCGTGATGTCCTCGGTCATGAGAGCCGCACCGGCCCGCAGTGGAGCGGGAGTTGTCCGATGACCGGGTCGTGGGTCAGTCGCCGGGCGCGGACGGTACGGCCCCGGACGGCCGGTTCGGTATCGAGGCGGTTCAGGGCCAGCCGCACCGCGGTCACCGAGCAGGTCTCCAACACGCTGGTGCCGACCGGCTGTTCGGCGAGCAGCCCGCGCACCTCGGGGTCGGCCTGGGCACGGGCGACGGCGGCGGCGAGGGCCGACCGGGTCGCGGTGGCCGGGGTCTCGCCCCATTCGGTCGCGGCCACCGTCCCGTCCTGCTCCGTGACCGTCACCAACGACCAGCCGGACACCGCACATTGACGATGTGTCAGATCCGCAGTGCGGTCGAACCAGGACTCCAGGAGGCCGAACAGCGTCCGGCCTTCGGCGCTGCCGAGTCCGTCCCATCCGATCCGGTCGCCCGGACGGCCGAGCAGGAGTTCGGCGCCGAGCTGACGCAGCACACCGTCGAGCAGCCAGCGTCCCTCGGTCGTCCCGGCGGCGCCGTCGGGCCCGGCAAGCCGGCGCGCCGCGGCCAGCAGCGCGCCGACGCCGGCGGCGGCGCGGTCCGGCCCCCACCCGGCGGCCCGGGCGGGGGCCGGACCGGTGAGCAGCTCGACGGTCTCCAGGGAGAACGGCAACTGGTCCAGGTCCAGGTCACGCCCGCGCCGCACCGGCCCGACCCAACGGGTCGTCAGCGGAGTCCAGGCCGTCAGCAATTCCTCGGTCCCCGGCGGATCGGCGTCCTCGGTCGGCAGCACCGGGACGCCGAGTCCTTCGCCGCCCCCGGACATCCCGAGTGACCCTGCGGGTGCCGACGGGGGCCCGGCCGCAGCCGGGATATGGCCACCGGCCGGCCCGTCCTGCGCGGCAGGGCCGTCGGGGAGGGGAATGCGGGTGGTCCGGAGCTGCCGGCCGTGGATCACCGTGGCCGTCCGGGGTGACCGGTCGAGATCGGTGAGGCCGGCCAGCACGGCGCGGGCCGCCAGCGCTCCGGCGAGGACCGCGCTGAGCGGGCGCGGGGCGCCGGCCTCGGGGTCCCCGGCCACCCAGGCCGCCGCGCGGTGGACGGCCGCTTCGAAGGCGGCCGTCCCGGTGGCGTCGTCCAGCTCGGCCACCAGGGCCACGTGTTCCCCGGCGTGCACGGCGACCACCCGGGTGCCGGGCGGCAGCGCCGCAGGTGGGCCGGACGGGTGCTCGTGATCCGTGATGAGCACCACCCAGCCCGGATCCAGCGGTTCGAAGCCGTCGGAGCGGGCGACCGTGTCCGCCACTCCGTGGCGCCGCAGCGACCGCGCCGCCGTCTCGGCGGCGGGTCCGCTCCCCAGCACGCGCACCCGCGCGCCCCGGAGCCGCGCGAAGTCCCCGTAGGGGTCCGGGCTGTGGGCTTCCAGGTAGGCGAGCGTCTCGGCGTAGCGGGCCGCGGTGGCCCCGTCGGGTGCCGGGGTGGTCAGCGCGTCCAGGTCGAGCAGGACGTCCCGGTCCACCAGGGTGCGCAGGATCCGGTCGAGGGCCGGGCGGGCGGACTCGCTCCCGAAGGCCGCGACGAGGGCGTCGACGTCGGTGCCGTCGCTGAGCTCCGCCAGCCGACTGTCCAGGACGGTGTACAGCGTCGGCGGCCCCGCGAGGACGAAGGACTCGCCGACCCGGGCGACGTGCACGCCCTGCCGGACGGGTGCGAAGTGCGTACCGGGGCGCAGTTTGACCCTCACTCGTCCTCCCCGGCGGACGCGGCCTGCGGCTGCTCGGAGCCAGGGCCGTGCACCATGTCGTACTCCAGCAGCCACTCGCCGGCCGTGACCCCGCCGCGCACCCCGGGCAGGGCCTCCTCGAAGAACCCGGCGCTCCGGCGCTCCAGGAACTTCGGCAGCACCCGCACCATCAGCGCGCTGCCCAGGTCCAGGTACTGGGGCTTCTCCCGGCTGCGTGTCTTGAGGTAGCGGGTGAGCGCCGCGGCGGCGGCGTCGCCGGACAGCCTCTGGCCGGCCGGCATGCCGAGCGGGGTCTTCATGACGATCTCCTCGGGCATGTCGTGCGTGGCGCGCCAGCGCGTCATGGCGATCAGGTGGGCGGCCTCGTCCTCCGGCTCGCCGGCCGTCATGGACGGGAGGTCGTCCCCCGGGTACCAGCGGCGGCGCTGCAGCACCACGTCCCCGGCGACCAGCCGGGGGTAGCGGACGGTGCCGCCGTCGAGGTCGCGTCGCTGGGTGTGCAGCTGCCCGACCGGGTCGAAGGCGACCCGGCCCGTGTCGTACAGCCAGACGGCCAGGGTGAGCGGCGTGGGCTGGAGTTCGACCCACTTCATGCCCAGCGACATCACCCGGACCGGCTGCCCGTCCCGGTCGAGCAGATCGAGCCGGTCGGCGACCGGGTCGTGGGCCAGCGTGACTCCGAGCCAGTCCTCCGGAGTGAAGGTCTCGTCCAGCAGCCGCATCCGGTGGTTGATGTTGGCCCGGTGCAGTCCGCGGTCCTCGACCAGCCGGACGCCGTCGGAGCCGAACCGGTGCTGGATCCGGCGGGCGATCCGGGAGGCGACGTCACTGCCGAGCTCGGCCTGAGCGCCGAGGAAGCGGGTCCCGAGCTGGCCGTGCCCGGTGTAGCAGGCGTTCAGCACCAGCCGACCGTCGGCGGGCTGGACCAGCAGGCCGTACGACGCGGTGGGGAGCCGGAAGCGGTCGGGCAGGCCGTCCGCGAGCGAGGCGAGCAGGCCGGGGTCCACCGAGACCTCGGCGTCGTCGCCGGCCTCGCGGATCCGGGCGGCGAGGACGGCGAGGGCGGCGGCGCGCCGGCGGCGCAGCTCGGACAGCGAACCGTCGGCGGGGCCCCACTGCTCGGCGTCGGCCCGGGTGAGTGAGAGCTCCCGGCCGCGGACCAGGGTGACCAGTTCGTCGGCGTGGTCGAGCAGGTCGACCCGGGCACCGACGCCGAAGCGGTCGGTGAAGGCCCGGGTGAGCAGGGCGCGGATCTCGTGATGCCGGTCGAAGAGGCTCTGGAAGGCGGTCACCCGGCCGAGGTCGGCCAGTGCGGCGCGGTAGCCCTCGGGCGAGACGGCGCCGGGTTCCAGCAGGTAGTCCTCGTTGACCTGGAGCCTGGCGGGGCAGGTGCTGAGCTCGTTGAGCGCGGTCTCGGCGGTGCGGATCCTGCTGAGGGCGGCCCGGCGTCCGCCGACCGAGTCCCGGGCCATCAGGTCGAGGTCGGCGGCGATCGCGGCGACCGTCGCGGCTGCCTCCGGGTGGTGTTCGGCGAGCAGCTTCTCGGCGGGCGGCAGCGGGTCCGCGGCCTGCTCGTCGAGGACCGGGGCGGCCACCAGGATCTGCGCGTCGACGGCGGCGGTGACCAGTCGGGCGGCATCCGGCTCGGGCACCGCGAACCGGCGGGCGAGTTCGGCGGTCAGCAGCTCGACCGGCAGGGGGCCGAGGACGGTGAGCTTCAGCACGGTGGTCAGCTGCTCGTTGAGCTCGGCCGCAAGGGTGCGCCGCCGGCCGTCCGCGACGTGCTGGAAGCGGACGTGGGTGCCCTCCCGCCGGAGCATCGCGTTGTGCTGGACGACGGCGGGGAGTTCACCCGGGCGGGGCGGGGCCGCGATGCCGTTGACCAGGCTGGAGAAGAGCGCCCGGTCGGGGGTGAGTACGGAGTGGGCCCGTCGGCGGTCGAAGGCGGCCTCGTCGAGGCGGCGGCCGTCCTCGGACCAATCGGCGAAGCCGACGGCGGTGAGCCGGGACAGCGGACTGACCCGCAGCAGGGCGCGCGCGAGGTGCTGGAGCAGTCCGCGCTCGGACTTGCGCTGACGGGCGGTCAGTGCCCCCGGCGAGGCACGGTAGCGCTGGGCCGCGTCGAGCACCTGGGGGGAGTTGAGGGCCAGCGAGAGCTGGAAGGGCTCGGAGCCGACCGCCTGGGCGAGCCGTTCACGCTCCTCGGCGAGGAAGCCCGGCAGACCCGCCTCCAGTGCGGTACGGGCGAGTTGGCCGCGTTCGCTGGCGGCCAGCCAGGCGGTGACGGCCGGCGGGAGCGGCGTCTGCCAGCCGTCCCGCAGGTCGGCGGCGTCCGGGGAGCGGTCGTTGAAGACGGCGCGTTTGAGCCGCAGCAGGCGGTGGCGTTCGCGGCCGACGGCGACCCCGGCGAGTCGGTAGAGCTCCTCGCAGACCTCGTCGGCCAGCGACCGGCAGTCCCGATGTGCGGTGAACAGGGCCCGCAGGACGGTACCGAGCCGGTCGCCGCCCAGGCGCAGACCCGGGGTGGGATTCACCCGGTACATGGGTGTGTCGGCCAGGTTCCAGGACGTGGTCACGCCAGCTCCCTGCTGAAGGCTTGCACCCGCTCGATGGACGACACACCGGTCAACTCGTCGGTCCCCTCGCCCAGTCCGTAGCAGAGGTAGTACCGCTGCATCGGGGTGATGCCGAAGCAGGTCAGGCCGGCGTAGAGGACGTTCAGCACGATCCGGTGCGCGATGTGACGGTAGGAGGGCTTGCGCAGCATGCCGCCGTCCAGGACCGCGCCGATGAACTCGCTGCGGACCGGGGTGCCGAGCGGGTGCTCCCAGTCCCCGCCGCCGGCCGCGCCCTGAAGGACACGGTCGTCGACGGCCTGGCCGGCGGTGTGGGCCTCGGCCACTCCCCAGGCGTACTGCATGGCCCGTTCCCAGGACCGCAGGGTGTCGCTCTGCACCGGTGCCTGAAGGGCGTCGAGGAAGACCTGACGGTCACTCAAGTACCGTGCGGCGAAAGCTGATCTGAGGTCGGCGTGCTTCCCGGTCACCGAGGCGACGCCCTCGGCGTGCGAGCGGTACGGCAGCGCGCCGGCGCTGATGCCGCGCGGGTGGGTGCGGGCGAGCAGCGCGAGGACCTGGGCGAGGTGCGGCAGCAGGTCGGCCTCGGGGACGGCCAGCGAGCCGAGCGCCGGTTCGAGGAAGCGTCCCATGATCTGGTCGACGGCCTGGGAGAGCGCCGGGGAATCGGTGCGCGGCCGGTGCGGTTCGGCGATCACGGTGCCCTGCGGATGGCAGGGCAGCAACTCGTCCCGGACGTTCTCCCAGCGGGCGAGTTCCTGTGCGCGGCGCAGGTAGGTCTCCTGGTCCGGGGCGCTCGCGCCGCGGGCGGCGGCCAGTGCGGTCGCGGTGGCGACGAACTCGTCGGCGTCGACGGTCCGTTCGCCGTAAGGGCGGAGGGTCAGGAGGAGGTGTGAGCCGTGCAGCCAGCCTCGGCGCACATGGACCACGGGGAGCTGCTGCGAGCTTTTCAGGTGCAGCAGGGGCTCGCTGATTTCTCGCAGCAGCTCCCGCGGATTATCCGAATAGTCGAAAACCCGTATGGCCAGGCCCGGATCGATAGTTCGCATGACGACTCCAGGAAATGCACGATTCGGTCGGTCGGCGTGAAACCGGCGGCACGATCGCTGACGGCCGTTCGGTACGGTGTCACCGGCTCTGCCGGCACCCGACTACGAGAAGTCGGGGATGGTCAGCCGCGGGAGATCAGCAGCAGGAGGAGGAGGTGCTGAGCGAGCCACTCCCGATGTCGTTGAGCGTGTCCTCGGTGAGGATCTCCTCGCCGTCCTCGGTGTAGGAGATGATGATGATGACCGAGGCGCCCATGTCGGGCAGCGCGACGGCGTCGTTGGCGTCCAGGACGGCCAGCTCGTTGACGTCGAACGCGGCGAAGTCCACAGCAGTGCTCATGGCGGGTTCCTTTCGGATCGACCGGCGGGCTGCCGGCGGCTGGGCATGAGCTAAGTGCCTGCCGAGAGATCCCGGCAAGGAAATCGAACGGCAGCAAAATGCCGCCGCCGGCCTTTCCTGCCGTAGTCATGAAATGCCCGCGGGGTCACCCCGTCGCCGAATCCGGGCAATCCGGTAGATCCGCCTCGCCGCCATTGGCACGTTGCTGTCAGACGAGATCTCGACCCCCGCCGGGCGCTGGACTCCGCGGCGCGGAATTGACCAGAGTGGCGCAGTGCCCGGCCGCCGCCGGTGCGGCGACGCCGACGGGCCGCCCAGGGCTTGACCGTTGTCCGCCCGTCTCATCCCGCGGCGCCTGTTCGATTCAGGACCGGAGGAACTCTGTGATCAGCGCGCAAGGCCTCAGCTACTCGTACCGGACCCGCTTTGGCACGGTCGAAGCCGTCCGGAACGGGACCGTGGACGCCGTCCGGGGCATCGACCTGGAGGTGGCCGAGGGCGAGATGGTGGGCTTCCTCGGCCCCAACGGCGCCGGCAAGACCACCACGGTACGGATGCTCACCACCCTCCAGACGCCCACCGGCGGCACCGCCTCGGTGGCCGGCCACGACGTGGTCCGCGAGCGGGCCGCGGTGCGGCGGGCGATCGGTTACGTCGGCCAGTCCTCCGGCGGTTCCGAGCACCTGGTCGCTGACGAACTTCGCACCCAGGCCCGACTCCAGGGAATGACGCTCAGTCAGTCAGCCTCCCGGACCTCCGAGTTGATCGACCAGTTCGAGCTCGACGGCTTCAGCGGACGGCCGATCGCCAAGCTCTCCGGCGGCCAGCGCCGCCGGGTGGACGTCGCGCTCGGGCTGGTGCACCACCCCGCCGTACTCTTCCTGGACGAGCCGAGCGCCGGACTGGATCCGCAGAGCCGGGCCAACCTCTGGGACCACCTGCGCAGACTTCGCACCGGGCACGGCACCACGGTCTTCCTCACCACGCACTACCTGGAAGAGGCCGACCTGCTCTGCGACCGGATCATCGTGATCGACGGCGGCCGGGTGATCGCCTCCGACACCGCCGAGGCGCTGAAGGGCCGGATCGGTGGCGACGTGGTCACCCTGGAGACCAGCCGGATCAGCGACGCCGCGACCGTGGTCGCCCGGCTGGTCCCCGGCTGCGACCTGGACACCACGCCGGACGGCGTGCAGTTCCACGTGGCGCACGCCCAGCGACTGCTCCCCGAACTGCTGCGGGCCCTCGACCTCGCCGACGTCGCCCTGGAGTCGGTCTCCGTCAAGCGCCCCACCCTGGACGACGTCTTCCTGCGCCTGACCGGCCGTTCCCTGCGCGAAGAGGGCCGCCCCGCACTGCCCGTGCCCTCCGACGGAGACCAGATCCTGTCGGCCACCGAGACGCCGAGCACCGAGGTGACCACGTGACCACCGCCGCGACCAGCTGGATCATCTTCCAGCGCTCGATGCGCTACACCCTCCGCAAGCCCTCCTGGGTGATCTTCGGCCTGATGCAGCCGCTGCTCTACCTGGCCCTGTTCGGCCCACTGCTGAGCCGGATCGGCCAGGCGCCGGGCTTCGAGGGGGGCAACACCTGGCGGGTCTTCGTCCCTGGTCTGCTCGTCCAACAGGGCGTCTTCTCCGCCGTGTTCGTCGGCTTCGGCATCATCTCGGAGGTCCGGTCCGGCGCGCTGGACCGGATGAGGATCTCCTCGGCCGGCGAACTCGGCCTGCTGCTGGGCCGGATGCTCCGGGACGCCGTGGTACTCACCCTCCAGGCCGGGCTGCTCACCCTGGGCGCGCTGGTCGCCGGACTGCGGGCGCCGGTCGGCGGGGTGCTGGCCGCGTTCGCCCTGGTCACCGTGGTCGGCCTGGCGATGTCGGGCCTCGCGTACGGGCTCGCGCTGCTGGTGAAGAACGAAGAGGCGTACGGCCAGGTGCTCAACACGCTGATGCTGCCCACCATGCTGCTCTCCGGGGTGCTGCTGCCGCTGGCGCTGGCGCCCGGCTGGCTCGCCGGACTGGCCGAAGCCAACCCGATCTCGCACATCGTGACAGCCGAACGTGCCCTGTTCGCAGGCGAGTTCGGCGGCAGCGACACCTTGGTCGGAGTGGCCGTCGCGGCCGGCCTGGCGGCATTCGCCACCTGGTTCGCCGCCCGCGCGATCCGCAGCGGCTCATGACCGTGCCCACCGCGGCGGCCCCACCCGCCGTCGCCGAGGTGCACCGGCACCGGCTGGCCAACGGACTGCGGCTGGTGGTGATCCCGGACCCGGGCAGTCCGGCCGTCGGCCTGGCCGTCGCCTACGGGGTCGGCTATCGCTCCGAGTCCCGGTCCGGCTTCGCCCACCTCTTCGAGCACCTGATGTTCCAGGGCAGCGCCAACCTCACGGCCCAGGAGCACGCCCGGCACATCCAGGCCAACGGCGGCGTCTTCAACGGCACCACCCACCGCGACCACACCAGCTACTTCCAGGCGATGCCGGCCGAGGCCCTGGAGCTCGGCCTCTTCCTGGAGGCCGACCGGATGCGGGCACCCCGGATCACCCCGGAGGCGATCACCACCCAGGCCTCGGTGATCGCCGAGGAGATCCGCCGCACGGTCACCAACCGGCCGTACGGCGGCTTCCCCACCTTCCGGCTGCCGCGGGTGCTCTTCGACTCCTTCGCCAACACCCATGACGGGTACGGCGATCACGCGTCGCTCGGCGCGGCGACGGTCGAGGAGTGCGTGGACTTCTTCGACCACCACTACGCCCCGGCGAACGCCGTACTCGCCATCTGCGGCGGCATCGACCCCGACGAGGCGGCCAAGCTGGCCGAGCGGCACTTCGGGACGATCCCGCCCCGTGCGGCCGCCGCGCCGCCCGAGCTCGCCGAACCGCCGCTCGCCGGGCCTCGCACGGTCGAACGCACCGACCGTCTCGCTCCCCTCCCCGCGATCGCCGTCGGCCGACGGATGCCGCCGCCGGACTCGCCCGACCACCTGGCGGCCGTGGTCGCCGCCGCCGTCCTCGGCGACGGCGAGTCGAGCCGGCTGCGCCGCTCGCTGATCCGCGAACGCCGGCTGGCCACCCAGGTGATGGCGATGGCCGGCCTCTCCGGCCCCTTCGACTCCCGGGACCCGGACGCCTTCCTGGTCAACGCCGTCTGCCCGCCCGGCGTCTCCGCCCGGCACACGGCGGAGGCCATCGACGAGGTACTCGCCGAACTGGCCGCCGAAGGCCCCGCCGAGGACGAACTCCTGCGCGCGGTGCGGAGGTTGCAGACCGCCTGGTACTCCGACACCGACCCGGTCGGGGTCCGCGCCCGACGACTGGCCGGCTACGAACTGCTGCACGGCGACGGAGAACTGGTCCTCGACGCACCGCGGCGCTTCGCCACCGTCACCACCGAGGACGTGCGGCGGGTGACGGCCGACCTGGCCGGACGCCACCCGGCCGTGCTCCGGCTGGTACCCGAGCGGAAGGCCGACCGATGAACCCCGGCAGCACCGGGGCCATGCTGCCCCCGCTCGCCCCACCGCGGTCCGCGCCACCGCTGGAGGTGGTGGACACCGTCCTGCCCACCGGATTGCGCGTGGTGGCGGCCCGCCGGGCCACCGCCCCGGTGGTCCAACTCCGCCTGGGCGTACCCTTCGGCGGCTCCACCGCCCGGCACACGGCCGCCGCCGAACTGCTCGCCTGCACCCTGCTGACCGGCGGCGCGGGGGGCGGCCGGACCGCCGTCGACGACGAACTCGCCGCCGTGGGCGGCACTCTGAAAGCCGTGGTCGGGCCCGAGGAATTCCGGATCACCGGTCAGGTACTGACCGAGGGCCTGCCCCGGCTGCTGGCCGTACTCGCGGACTGCCTCACCGGCGCCGGGTACGAGCCGGCCACGCTGGAGGCCGAGCGAGAGCGGCTGCTGCACCGGATCCGGCTCACCGAGTCGGTGCCGGCCCGGACCGCGCGAGCGGCGCTGCTCCGCCGCTGCTTCGGCGATCACCCGGCCACCCGGGAGACCCCCACCACGGACCGGGTCGCAGCCGTCGACCGGGACGAGGTGGCCGAACTGCACCGGACCCGACTGGTGCCACGCGGCTCGGCACTGATTCTGGTCGGAGACGTCCACCCCACCCGGGTCGTCGAGGAGTCGGCGATCACACTGGGCGGCTGGTCGGCCCGGCGCCAGGCGGTGGGGATGGCCCCACTGCCCGCCCCGGCCCACCAGGGGGAGCCGGCCCAGGCCGTCCCGGCCGCCGGGTCCCGGCAGTGCGAGGCCCGGCTGGCCGCGCCCTCCCTGGTCCGGACGGATCCGGGCCACCCCGCGCTGGTGCTCGCGGACCAGGTCTTCGGCGGCTACTTCTCGTCGCGCCTGGTCCAACGGCTGCGCGAACGGGAGGGCCGGATCTACACCGGGCAGTCCGCGATCGAGCAGCGGACCGGTTCGGCGCTCGGCACCGTCCAGTTCGCCAGCGCGCCGCGGCACGCGACCGCGGCCGTCGACAGCACCCTGGCAGAACTGGCCGCGATCTCCGGCGACCGACCGCCGACCGCCGAGGAGATCGCCGCCGCCCGGGGTTACGCACTCGGAATCCAGGCGCTCGTCCGCTCCACCCAGAAGGGTCTGGCCGACAGCCTGTACGGGCCGGTCCTGGCAGGCCTGCCCGCCGACTGGGCCGACCGGATCGCGGACCGGCTGCGCACCGTCCCCGACGACGAGGTCCGCGCGGCCGCCGCCGCCCACCTGCGCCCCGAGGCGTACACCGCGGTGCTGCTCGGCCCGGCCGCCCAGGCCGACACCGACTGACGCCCAGTTAGGAGCAACACCATGCGCTTCGGCGTCTCCTTCCTCCCCGACTCCTCACCGCGGACCAAGTCTCCGGTCGACTACTACCGGGAGGTCTTCGACCTCTGCCGGCTGGCGGACGAGTCCGGGATGGACTACGTCAAGATGACCGAGCACTACCTGCACGCCTACGGTGGCTACTGCCCGAGCCCACTGACCTTCCTGGCCGCGGTGGCCGCGCAGACCCGGCAGATCCGGCTGATCACCGGCTGCACCCTGCCGGTCTTCCACCACCCGGTGAAACTCGCCTCCTACATCGCCATGGTCGACGCGATCAGCGACGGGCGCCTGGAGGTCGGCTTCGCCCGTGCCTACCTGCCGCACGAGTTCCAGACCTTCCAGGTGCCGATGGACGGCAGCCGGCAGCGTTTCGAAGCGACGATCAACGCGGTGCACCGGCTGCTGACCGAGGAGCAGGTCACCGAGGACACCCCGTACTTCTCGTTCCAGAACGCCACCGTGCTTCCCCGGCCGACCCAGAACCCGCGGCCGCCGTTCTGGGTCGCCGCGGTGCAGACCCCGGAGAGCTTCGACCGGATCGGCCGGTTCGGCCACGGTCTGCTGATCACCCCGACCGGCCGCGAGTTCGACACCTCGCTCACCGCCCGCTACCGCGAGGCGTTCGCCGCGCACCACCCGGACGGCACCCCGAGCGTCATGGCCAGCCTGCCGCTGCTGGTCGCCGAGACCGACCAGAAGGCCCGCGAGCTGGCCGACCCGCACCTGAACGAGTACCTGAAGGTCTGGGCCTCCGCCCTGGACACCTGGGACGAGACCGTCTCCACCGACTACCTCCAGTACACGGGTCTGGGCAACGTGGTCCGTACGCTGACCGCGAAGGACCTGCGGGCCACCGGGACGGCGTTCGTCGGCTCGCCCGAGCACGTCGCCGACCAGATCGGCCGCTTCCAGGAGCGGGTCTCCCTGGACGGGATCCTCTGGCAGGCGGACTTCGGCGGCTTCGGCGGGACCGACGCCATGCGCTCGGTGGAACTCTTCGCGGACAAGGTCCGTCCCCGACTCGCCACGGAGAGCGCCGCACCTGCCGGAGCCACCGTATGACCGCCCCGGCCGCCGGCGGCCCGGCGGACACCCCGGTCCTCCTGCTCGGCCGCGTCCCCGGCCGCCGCCTCACCTCGCCCGGTCTGCGAGCCGCCCTGACCGCGCTGGCCGCCGCCCCGGACCGGGCGGCGGCCGAACGCGAGGTGGCGACCGCTCACGGCGAGGCGCTACGGCAGGAGCGCGCCGCGCTGCGCTCGGCGCTGCTCGGGGACGGTTTCCGGTCGACGCTCGCCGCCGGACGGCCCGGCGGCCCGGTGAGCCGCTACCTCGCCGCCGACCCGCCGGAGCAGCCGACCGCCGCGCGGGACGCCACGGCTTCGGAGCCCGCCGTCCTGGAGCAGTTCACCCGGGCGATGCTCCGGCTCGGGCCGCCGACGGCGCACACCGCGGTCGCCCTGGGCCGCTGGGACGAGCACGGCGCCTCGCTGGACCGACCCGGCCTCGCCCCGGCCCGCGGCCGCTCCGTCCTCGCGCTGGACCGGCCGCAGCTCGTGATGGCGGTCGACGCCCTGCTGGCCGGCCCGGGTCCGGCGGCCGGGTCGCTCCCGCCGCTGCTGCGCGCCAACTGGACCGTGCGGCACCGGCACTCCCAGGTCCAGTTCTACCGCCGCGACGGCGAACAGCTCCGGCTGGTCGGCACCGCGGCGACCGGGAAGGTCCGGGCCCTGCTCGGCCTGGTCGAGCTCGGTCCGCTGCCCGCCGAGGTGCTGGTCCGGGAGCTGGCCGCCGGGCTCGCGCTGGGACCGGAGGCCGCAGCCGCCCTGGCGGCCGAGGCGGTCGAGCTCCAACTCCTGGTCGGCGCAGCGGGGTTCGACGGTCAGGACGAACGCCCTGCGGCAGCCGCCGCCAAACTCCTGACCGACCGTCACCCCGGAGCGGCCAAGCTGCTGGTCGATGTCCAGGAGCGACTGGACGCCGCCGCAGGTCACCAGCAGCGGCCACCGGCCGACGCCCTGGTCGGGCTGGCCGAGGACCAGCGGGCTCTCAACGCCCTGCTCTCGCACCCGATCGGACTACGGGTCACCGAGGAGTACGTGCTGCCGCCGGTCGGGATCGCCGCGTCGCCGCACCGGGAGGCCCTGGACGACCTGGCCCGGGTGCTGGAGTTCGTCGCCCTGTCCGACCGGGTGCACGACGCCCGGGCGCTGCTGGTCGCGGCCTTCACCGAGCGGTTCGGTCCCGGGGGCCGGGTCAGGCTGGCCGACTGCGCCGCCGACCTGGTCGCCGTGGTCGCCCGCCGGGCCCGGTTGCTGACTCCCGTCACCAGTGCGGACTTCGGCCCCACCGACGGCTCCCTCACCGAACTGCTGCGGCTGCGCGTCGCCGCCCGGGCGCTGCTCGGCGAGCGGATCGCGACCGGGCCCACCGAGGTCAGGATCGACCCGGCGGAGCTGGCCGCCCTCGCCGACGGACTTCCCGAGCGCTTCCGTCGTCCCCACGCCTCGTACGGAGTGCTGGTGCGGCCGATCGGTGAACGGCTCGCGGTCCGGGGGTACCACCCCGGCGGCGGGAGTTCCGCACTGCGGTACATCGGCACCGATCGCACATTCGGCGGCGAGGCCCGCACCAGGTTCGCCGAGCGGCTGAACCGCGCCGCGGGCCCCGCCGCCCTGCTGGAGGACCGCGGACTGCACGGCCTCGACGTCAACCACCGCCCACCGCTCCTCCCCGGCCGGATCGACCCGGTCGGCTGGCTCGGCCTCACCCTGGCCCACGACCCCGGCACCGACACCCTGGAGCTGTTCGACCCGGACGGCGCGCCGGTCGCCGTGCACTCCCCGGCCCTGGCCACGCCCGGCCGGCTCGCGCCGCCGATGCGGATCGCCCTCTGGCTGCACGGCACCGGCCGCCTCCGGCTCGACCCGCCCGGTGAGGCCGCCGCCGATCCGCACCGCACCACCGGCACGGTCTCGTCGCCCAGGCTGACGGCGGGCCGGGTGGTCCTCCAGGGCCGCCGCTGGTACCCGGGGGAGGACCTGCCCACCGCCACCGGGCCCGGACTGCTCTGCGCGCTCGCCGACTGGCGGGCCGCCCACGACGTCCCCGAGGAACTGCTGCTGGTCGAACCCCGCCCGGCCGACACCGACCCCGACGGCCTCCTCGGCCCGCTGCCGACGGCACCCGACCGCACCCGCTACGTCGACCTCGGCAGCGCGCTGCTGGCCGAGACCGTCCGCGAACTCCCCGCGGGCGGCTGCCTGGAGGAGCTTCCGGTCGGCGTGCAGGACGGCGCGCACGCCCTGGAATGGGTCCTGGAGTACGACCGCGCGCCCGGCGGGCGCTTCCACGACGGGGCCAGGCCGTGAGGGTGAAGCTGCGCCCCGGCGCGCACTTCGTACCGGTGGCGCGCGGCCTCTACTGCGCGCGGGGCGACCGCACTTTCGTGCTGGCCTCCCCGCCACCCCTCCAGCGGCTCCTCGACGACCGGCTCGGCGAACTCACCGACGGCGCCGACGCGGCGGACCTGCTCGGCTCCGTCGTCGAGCCGACCGAGCGGGTCGCCCTGCGACAGGTCCTGGTGGCGCTGCTCGACCAGGGCGTGCTGTTCGACCTCGACCGGGCCGGCGGGCCCGTTCCCGACCTCGCGACCGCCGAACGGTACGGGGACGCCCTGGCGCATTACGAGGAGCACTGCGCCGAGCCGTACGCCGCCTTCGCCGTCCTGCGCGCGGCCGAGGTGGCCGTCCTGGGCGAAGGTCCCGCTGCCAGGAGCGCCACCCGCGGGCTGCTGAACCTGGGCGTCGGCACGGTCACCGACCGGCCGGGCCCCCGCACCGCGGCGGCCGTCCTCGCCGTCGCCGCACCCGTGGAGCTGCCCGAGCTCGCCGCCCTCCTCCCGGGCGACACCCCGTACATCCCGGTCCCGGCCGGGGACGGCCACCAGATCGTCGGCCCGGTGCTGCGCGGCGTGCCGCAGGCCCGCGCCTTCCGGGCCGCGGCCGAACGCGCTGCCGCCTGGTCCCGCGGCCACCCCGCCGGACGCGCCCCCACGCTGCACGCCGCCACCCTCGCGGGCTCCCTCGCCGCCCGCGGCATCCTCGACCACCTCGGCGCGACCGCCCTCGACACCCCTGACCTCCACCTCATCCACGGCCGCACCCTCCGGACCACCCGCCACCCGTTCACCGTCCGCCCGGCCGGACCCCGTTGGTCGCCCGTCACCCACCAGGCACCGGCGGACGCCGACGACACGCTCTCCCCGGCGGACAGCACTCCGGACGAGCCGCTCACCACACGGTGGTCCGGGCTCGGACAGTGGCGGGACGACTTCGACCTGCCCCAACTGCCTTTCCGCTTGGCTGCGTTGGAAGCGATCGTGCTGCCGGGACAGCCGGTGCTGCTCGGCTGGGGGACGGAGCCCGAGGACGCCCGGCGGGACGCGCTGCTGCGGCTGCTCCGGGCGACGGCCGAGGACGCGAGGCCGGATCCCGCCCACCCGGGCACGGCCGCCGCCGGTACGACGTCCCGGCGTTGGCTGCTCGACGGCCTGCTCCGGGTCCTGTCCGCGGAGGAGACCGACGACGGCCCGCCGCTGCCGGGGTCCGAACTGGCCACGCCGCTGGCCCGGTCACTCGTCCGGGCCCTCACCCACTACTTCGACCGCCCCGCCAGGCTCAGCCGCCGCACCCTCCCGGGCACCGACTGGACCCTGGTCACCGTCACCCACGCGGACACCGGTGCACGCCTCGCCCGCCAGTGGGGACCGTCCGCCCAGGCCGCCGCGCAGGCAGCGCTGGCCCGTGCCCTGGCCGGACTCCAGCAGGACAGGGCCGCGTTCGCGGCCGCCACCGTCGGCACCCGGGCCCTGGAGTGGGCCGGCCCGACGGAGCTCACCGCCCTCGATGCCGCGCTCCGCTCCCCGGAGGTGCTGCGCGGCCGCGCGGTCCACGCCCGCAGGCTCACCACCGACCCGGTGCTCGGCCCCGTACCGCTTCCCTGCGGCCTGATCTGGCTGGCCGCCCCACCCACCGCCCCCACCCGGGCCCCGGAGGAATCGTGACCGGCACGGCCGACGTGCTCCGCTTCGCGCTGCGTCAGGGGCCGCTGCGCGGTCTGCTGCACGATCCGATCAACGTGGACGAGCGGGTGCCGACCACCGCCTGCCTCCCGCCGCGGTCGGCCCGCGGCGACCGGGGCCGTCCGCTGCCCCTCGGTGCGCACGACCTGCTGGCCGCCACCCCGTACCCGGCCGGCCGGGTAGGTGCCGCCGAGGACGGCGGCGGCCGACGGGTGGGTGCCGTGCTGGCAGCGGCCTTCGGGCCACTGCGCCGGGAGCCGTCGAATCCCGCCAACGACCACCGCGTGACGGCCTCCGTCCGCAGCAAATTTCCGGTGCACGTCTTCACGGTGCCCGCCGAGGGCCCGGCCGGATATCTCGACCCGTACCGGCACGCCGTGGTCGACCTCGACCCGGCCGACGCCCCGGCTCCGCGTCCCGCCCGGAACGACCTGAACATCGTGCTGGCCGGCCGCCACACCGATCTGCCGACGCCCTACGGTGTGCTGCGCTGCGCCCTGGCGGACCTGGAAGTCGGTATCAACCTGCGCAGCCTGCTGGCGACGGCCGAGCTGTTCGGCCTGCGGGCCTCGGTCCGGATGTCGGGACCCGAGGTGGTCCGGGCCGCCCGGCTGGTGGCCGCGACCGGTCCGGGGAGCTGGTCGGCACCGGTGGTGGTCACGCTGCACGAGGTGGGCGAACTGCCGTCGCCCGGACCGCTGGAGCCGGTCGGTGGCGGGGCACTCGACGCCGAGCTGGACGCCCTGCTCGAAGTGGAGACCCGCCATCTCAGCCTCGCCGAGACCGCCGCCGCCGTGGCCCCCCGGCTGGCCGGCCCCGCGACCCCCGCCGGCCCCGGTCGCGCGCTCCCGGAGCTGCCCCGGCCCGGATCGGAGAAGGCGGACCAGGACTGGGCCCGGGTGTGGTGGAACAGGTCGGCGGGCCGCGTGCCACGACCGCTGAGCGGGTTCTCCGCCCGGCCGGTCACTCGCGGCGAGGACTGCCTGCGGGACCTGCTGGCCTGGGCGGCGGCCCCGGCGCCCGTCGCGCTGCGCGAGGTGGCTGCCCGGGTCAGGCTCACCGTGGTACCCCAGCGGCTGGCCGGTCTGCCCACCGGCCGGTACGGGTTCACCGACGGCGGGCTGCGGCTGGCGGAGGCCGACCCGGAGCTGCCGCGCCGGATGGAGGCGCTCTTCGGCTACCCGCTCACGCCGGCCAACGACTGCGGCGTCCGGCACGCCACCGCACTGTGGATCTTCTCGGCCGATCTGCGGACGCTGGTCGAGGATCTCGGGCCGGCCGCCTGGGGTCTGCTCCAGGTCTGGTGCGGCTGGGTCTCGCACGGGCTGACCCTGGGCGCGGCGGCGCACGGCCTGTTCGCCCGTCCGGCGCGGTCCTTCGACGAACACCGGCTCGCCGACCTGCTGCGCCTGCCCGAGGCGGAGTCCCCGGTGTTCCTGACGGCCTGCGGCGCGACCCGGTACGCCGAGCCCATGCTCGACCTGCGCCCGTGATCCGCCGTGCTAGGGCGTGTTTCGAAAGTCCCGTCTGGCTCGCGACGCCTGGCACGGCACCTCGCCGCGTTGTCGGGATCGCCCGAGTACGCCCAGTACGCGGACGACCCTCCGCCTTGCGATGCACCGCACCAGACGCCGCGAGCCCCGCCCTCCGGGCGGACGACGCTACTTTCGAAACACGCCCTAGGGCCGGTCAAGGCCGAGCGCCTGCCGACCGCCCTCGGCGGCCAGCAGGGCGCCGAGCGCTGTCCGGGAGGTCACGCCGAGTTTGCGGTAGATCTTCGCGAGGTGGGCGTCGACGGTGCGCGGGCTGAGGAACAGGCGGTCGGCGATCTCCCGGGTCCGGGTGCCCTCGACCGCGAGCGCGGTGATCTGCCGTTCCCGTGTGGTGAGCAGGGCCAGGCGGGGAGCGGTGTCCGGCGGGGCCTGCCCGGCCGTCCCGGACCGTGCGGCCAGGCCCCGGCGGACGGCTGCGGCCTGCCCGGCGATCGAGCCGGCGCCGGTCTCGGCGGCCAGCCGGTCGGCCTCGTCCAGCCAGGCGTCGGCTCGGTGGCGGTCTCCGGCGGCGGCCGCGATCGGGGCGCCGAGGGCCAGGGTCAGCGCACGCTGGACGGCGAACCCGGCTTCCTGGAACCACTCGGCCGCCGCCGCGAGGCCCTCCACGGCGCGGGTGGGCTCGCCCCGGGCGGCGGCCACCAGACCTCCGGCCCGCCGGGCGAAGCCCTGCTGGCCGCGGAGTCCGAGGCTGTTGGCCACGGTGTCCGCGAGCACTGCCCAGGTGTCGGCCTCCGCGACGTCGCCGGTGGCCAGCGCGGCGGCCGACAGCAGGGCGTACCAGAGCGGACGGAAGATCACCTGGGTGAGCGGCAGCTCGGGGCCGCCCCCGGCGTCCAGCAGGACTCGGGCGCAGCGGGCGGCCTGACCGGCCGCCAGCAGCGCCTGTGCGTGGACGGCCACCGTGCTCCGGCTCCACAAGCCCGCGCTCGGGGCGGACCGGACGGCCTCCTCGGTGAGTGCCAGGGCCGCTCCGTCGGCGGGTCGGGCGTTCGAGCCCGTCGCTGCCGCACGGAGGGCCATCGCCAGGCCCCTGAGCTCACGGATGCCGAGTTGCCGGGCGACCTCCTCGGCCCCCTCGGCGGTCCGCTCGGCCTGCCGCAGCTCGCCTGTCCAGAGCTGCCGGAAGCCGATGCCGAGCAGCAGGTGCGGCACCACGTGGTCCTGGCCGTTCCGGCGGGTCAGGCGCAGAGCCCGGTCGTGGTGGCGGGCCGCGTCGGCGTACCGCTCGGCGAACAGCTCGCCCCAGCCGAGCTGGCCGAGTGCCTCCGGCTGCCGGGCGAGGTCGGCGTCGGAGAGCCGGTCGGCCAGCGCGGCGCCCGCGGCCAGCTCCCGGCGGGCCTGGTCGACCCGGCCGAGGCAGATGCTGCCGAGTCCGCGTGCGGCGAGGGCCGCCGCCTCGGCCGGCGGGTCGCCGAGGTCGCGGGCCATCCGCACCGCCCGTTCGACGAACGGGTCGGCGTCCGCGAAGCCTCCGGTGAGCAGGGCCACCGTGCCGTACTCGGTCATCAGCGCGACCGCCTGGGGCGAGGACCAGCCCTCGATCCTGGGCAACTCGTCGCGCAGCAGGGCCTCGGCCTCGGAGTAGTGGCCGAGCATGCGTTCCGTGCGGGCGCACAGCATCGCGGTCTCGATCCGCCGGTCCAGGTGGTCGGTCGGGACCCGGGCCAGCACCTCGTGCAGCAGGTCGCGGCTCTCCGACAACTGCCCCGAGGTGGCCAGGGCGAGGGTGCGCGCGAGCTCCAGCCGGAGCCGGCGGTCGCGTTCGGCGGGGGCGTCGGGGATGGCCCGCAGAGCGACGCCCAGCCAGCGTGCGGCGTCGCCCGGGGCGGTCCGCAGCGCGGCCTCGGCGGCCTCCTCCAGGATCTGGACGGCCTGCGGGTCGGCGTCGACGAGGCACCGTTCGGCGTGCCGGGCCCGCTCCACGGCGGGGGCACTGCCCCGGGTCAGCCGGGCGAGCGCGCGGCGGTGTGCACCGACCCGCCAGACCGGGTCGGCGTGCTGGTGGACCAGCCTGCGCAGGACCGGGTGGCGGAACGTCAGCTCGGGCGTGCCGGGGACCGGGCGCAGGATGTCGCGCCGGGTCAGCGTGGTGGCCGCGTGGTGGGCCCGCTCCGTGGAGAGTTCGGCGACCTCCGCCAGTGCCTCGACCAGGAAGCGTTCGCCGAGCACGGCGGCAGCGGCGGTGAGTAACCGGCCGTCGTCGGGCACCAGGGCGAGCTCGCCGAGCAGCACCGCCGCCGGTTGGCCGAGTGTCCGGCCGCCGGTGCCCGGCGATCGGACGCCGACCGCTCCGTCGTCCCCCGCCAGGTCGGCGAGGGCGAGCAGGAGGAGCGGGTTGCCACCACTCTCCCGGTGCATCTCGTCCCAGCAGTGCGACCGGCCGTCGGCCTGCCCGGTGCCGCCCGTCAGGCGGGCGAGGGCGGCGGACTCGGCGGCGGACAGCGGTCCGACCTCGACCCGCTCGGCCGGGCCGCTCTGGTCGGCCCGGCCGAGGACGTCGAGCAGCCGCAGCGGCGTCTGCCGGGGACGGTGGGTGATCACCAGCAGCAGTGGCCCGCGCACCCGATGGTGGATCAGATGGTCGGTGAGCTCGATCGATCCCGGGTCGGCCCAGTGGGCGTCGTCCAGGATCAGCAGGGTCGGTGCCTGCTCGGCCCACCGGCCGAGGAGCGAGCGCACCCGCTGGTGCGTCCGCGCCCGCTCGGCGCCGACGGGTGCGGGCTGATCCGACCAGAGCTCGTTCGCGGGGCCGTCGCCCAGCAGTGGCTGGAGCGAGTCGGCCAGACCGGGTGGCAGCAGCGGTCCCGCTGCCTCGGCACGGAACCGGTCGCCCAGCGCGTCCTGGTAGATCCCGAACCCGAGCCCGGTCTCGGCTTCGGTCGCCCGGCCCTCCAGGACCTGGACGCCACGCGAACGGGCGTCGGCGGACAGTTCCCGGAGCAGCCGGGTCTTGCCGATCCCCGGCTCCCCGGTGATCTCCAGGATTCCCCCGAGGCCGCTCAGCAGTTGCCCGACCGCGCGTTCCAGTCGTGCGACTTCGACATGCCGGCCGACCAGCCCGGCCGGCCGCCCCGAGCGAACGTCCGGTACGTCCACAGGCCCCGCCCCGCCCCACCTTGCACCAGCGCCGGTCCAGCAGAGCTCCCCCGGCGGTCGGGACCGTGCCCGACCAGGGCTCACCTTAGGTGACTGATCATCAGTACGTATATGAGTTAGGTAGTTCTGCGGATGCCCGGCGAATCCCCTCGCCCATAGATTCGGCGACGTCGCCCCCCACCACCACAAGAACGGGGACTGCGGGCCTCGTTCATCCCTCCTCCAGGAGCAGTCTTGACGCGTATCCGCGCGGCAGCGGCGGACATGGCAGCAACTGCGTTCGCTCCCAGCACCTGCCGATGCCCCACGCCCCACGGACCCACACCTCTTGGCCACGCATCTCCCGGATGCGCCCCGCTGGGATCCGCGCCCGCCGTCACCCCGTCGGCCGTTCGGTCGGCCGCCCGGTGGCCGGCCGCGGCCGAAGCGGCAGCCTCGGGACTCCACGCCGTGCTCGCCAGCGAGAGCAGCTACTGGCGGTCGGTGCTCGACCTGGCGGGGGGCCGGCTGGATTCCCTGCTCATGATGCAGAAGCAGGTCTCCGCCGCCTTCGACGGACCGGTCACCGAGCGCGCCGTGGGCACCGAAGCGCTCTCGGCGCTGCTCCGCTCACTGGCCACCGACTGCCGGTCCGGGGTGGACTGGCTGCGGTCCGGCGGCCGACGGCCGTCCGCGCTCGCGCCGCTGTTCGGCCGGGGGCTGGACGGGTTGTCCGGCGAGGTGCGGGTGCGGGCCCTGCTGGACTCGGTGTCCGACGCGGCCCGCGCCGGGCGGCTGCTGGAGGCCCACCCGAGAACCGGGGAGACCGAGGTGCGGAGCAGCCCCGGTCTCCCGCAGGAGATCCTGCTGGTCGACGATCGGATCGCCTTGGTGCCACAGGCTTTACCGGGAGGCGAACCGGCAGTCGCGGTCCTCCGCGAACCGGCCGCCGTCCGGCTCGCCCGGCTCCTCTTCGAGGCCGCCTGGTCCACCGCGGTGCCCGCCGAGCGGTCCACGCGGTCCATGCCGCCCGTGCGGGCCGTCGGGGCCGGGGAACCCGTCGACGACTCCTCGACGGACCCGGACAACCTGGCCGACGACCCGCTGAAGCTGCGGATCCTGCAACTGCTGGCGGCCGGCGCCAAGGACGAGTCGATCGCCCGCCGTACCGGCGTCTCCCTGCGCACCTGTCGACGGCACATCGCCGCGATCCTCCTCGCGCTCAACGCCGAAAGCCGGTTTCAGGCCGGGGCCAACGCGTTCCGCCTCGACCTGATCGGCCCGTCTCCGCAACTCTGACCCGCCCCGCCGGCAGGTCCGGAGGGCGGCAGCCGGGTCACCACCGGCCTCGAACGACCACCCGGCCGGCGAACTCATTCCGCCCCGGCGTGAGGGGCTTCGTCAAAGGCGTGCGCGGCTTTTCGGGGGAGAGCGGGATCATCCGGCATGACGCGGTAGGCGATCACGTGGGGCGTCGTACCCGGCCACCGTCCGACCCGGCTCGGGCCACGGCCCCGACCCGGGTCGGGGCCGTGGCCCGGACGCGTGTCCGAGAAGCCCCGATGGCCGAGAAAAACGCTTGGACCGGGTGGCCGCCGTCACGGGAGACTGCAACTCCTGGCCTGCCCATATCCGTACATCGGCGTCTTCGTGAACCGCGGAGGGAGTGGCGGGCCGCCTACGACGACACAGGGTTGGGATGGCATCTCCTGAAGCGCGCAAGGCCTTACCGGGCAGGGGTTCGGTGCTCCTCGCCCTTCGTTACTACGGACGGGAGTTGCGTCGGCTCCGGTGGCTGACGGCGCCCGCCATGCTGATGCCGGCGCTGGGCAACATCGGCATCAGCTACATCGCGCCGCTGATCGTCGCCAAGCTCGTCGGCCGCATCGCGGACGACGGCAGCGGTGTCTCCCTCGGCGCCGCGCTGCCCTACGTTCTCGCCTTCGGCGGTGTCCTGCTGCTCGCCGAGGCGCTCTGGCGCCTCGGCCTGCACTGTCTGAACCGGCTGGACGCCCTCGGCATCGAGCAGTTGTACGTGATCGGCATGGACGAACTGTTCGCCAAGGACGCCTCGTTCTTCCACGACAACTTCGCCGGTTCGCTGACCAAGCGGGTGCTGAGTTTCGCCTCCCGCTTCGAGGAGTTCGTCGACACGATGACCTTCCAGGTCGTGGGCAGCCTCGTACCGCTCGTGTTCGGGTCGGTGGTGCTGTGGCGCTACGAGCCGCTGCTCGTCGTCGGACTCCTGGTGATGATCGCCGTGACGGGGTTGTGCGTGGTGCCGCTCATCCGGCGCCGCCAGGCACTCGTCGACCAGCGTGAGGAGGCGATCGCCCGGGTCTCGGGCCATGTCGCCGACAGCCTGATGAACATGGACACCGTCCGGGCCTTCGCCGCCGAGGAGCGCGAGGCGGCCGAGCACCGGTCCCGCGTCGCGGTGTCGCGGCGGCTCACCCTGCGGTCCTGGGACTACGGCAACCTGCGCATCGACACGTTCGTCGCTCCGATGTCCGTCCTGACCAACGCGCTCGGCCTGCTCCTCGCGATCACGCTCGGCGGGGGAGGGCACGGCGTTGAGGCGGTCGTCGTCGCCTTCACCTACTACGCCAACGCGACCCGGATCATGTTCGAGTTCAACCAGATCTACCGTCGTCTGGAGAGTTCGATGACGGAGGCCGCCCAGTTCACCGAGCTGCTGATGACACCGCCGACCGTGCTCGACCCGGTCGCCCCGGAGCCCTTGCTGTCCCGGGCCGCCGATGTCCGCTTCGAAGGGGTGACCTTCACCCACGGCGGGGCGAAGCCGCTCTTCACCGGGCTCGAACTGGCCGTGCCCAGCGGGGCGAAGATCGGTCTGGTCGGCCGGTCCGGAGGGGGCAAGACCACGCTCACCCGGCTGCTGCTGCGGATGACGGACATCGACGACGGCCGCATCCTGATCGGCGGCCAGGACATCAGCAAGCTGCGCCAGGCCGACCTGCGCGGCCAGATCGCCTATGTGCCGCAGGACCCGGCGATGTTCCACCGCACGCTGCGGGACAACATCGTCTTCGCCCGTCCGGACGCCACCGAGGCGGAGATCCGCCGCGCGGCCGAGGCGGCGCACGTCACGGAGTTCGCCGACGCGCTGCCGGAGGGTTTCGACACCATGGTCGGAGAGCGCGGCATCAAGCTGTCCGGCGGCCAGCGCCAGCGGGTCGCCCTGGCCCGCGCGATCCTGCGCGACGCGCCGATCCTGCTGCTCGACGAGGCGACCAGCGCCCTGGACTCCGAGAGCGAGATCCTCGTCCAGGAGGCGCTGTGGCGGCTCATGGAGAGGCGCACGGCGCTGGTGGTGGCGCACCGGCTGAGCACGGTCGCCACCATGGACCGGCTCGTCGTCCTCGACCGCGGAAAGATCGTCGAACAGGGCACGCACCAGGAGTTGCTCGCGTCGGACGGCGCGTACGCCAAGCTGTGGCGCCACCAGTCGGGCGGCTTCATCGACGACAGCCCCACGCCGGCCGACCAGCACTGAACACGACCCGCGACCCGGACCGACTCGCCCCGACCCGACCCGACCCGACCCGACTCGCCCCGACCCGACTCGACCCGCCCCGGACCGCCCCGACCGGACCGACTCGCCCCGACTCGACCCGCCCCGGACCGCCCCGACTCGCCCCGACCCGACCCGACCCGACCCGACTCGCCCCGACTCGACTCGACCCGCCCCGGACCGCCCCGACCGGACCTGACCGGACCGACTCGCCCCGCCCCGGACCGACTCGCCCCGCCCCGGACCGCCCGCCCCGACCGGCCCCACGACCCGACCCGGACCGCCCCGACCCGGACCGACCCGACCCGGACCGACCCGACCCGGACCGACCCGACCCGGACCGACCCGGACCGCGCCGCCCCGTGCCTGGGGACCTCTCCGCGGTCGTGGCCGCCGGACGGGCGCGGAGTCGTGCCGCAGCGGCCCGGACGGGGCCCAGGGGCTGTACGGGCTCCGGGGTTCGGCCGGGTGCCGAGGGTCAGGCCGGGGCGGCGTGGTGCAGTGGCACGGTCCATTCCAGGACGGTGCCGCTCGGCTTGTTGGGCGTGAGGGCGCAGTCGCCGCCCAACTGCTCCGCGCGGGTGCCTATGTTGCCGAGACCGCTGCGGCGGGTGATGCCGGGGCCGATGCCCCGGCCGTTGTCCGCCACCCGCAGCCGCAGCGTGGTGGCGGTGGCCTCGGCCGTGACCTCCACGGCGGTGGCGTCCGCGTGCCGCGCGGTGTTGGACAGGGCCTCGCGCAGCACCGCGACCACGTGTTCGCGCTGCTCGTCGGACACGTCGGTGTCCAGCAGACCGCTCATGCGCAGGGCGGGGGCGAAGCCGAGTGTCTCGGCGGCACGGCCCACCTCGGTGACGAGCCGGGCGCGCAGACCGGTGGCGCCCGCCCGGTCGCTCTCCCGCAGGGCGTAGATCGTGGAGCGTACGACCTTGATCGTGTCGTCGAGATCGTCCACCACCCGCTGGACGCGTTCGGCCACGTCGGGCCGGTCGGTGAGACGGTTGAGCACCGACTGCAGACTGAGCCCCCCGGCGAAGAGCCGCTGGATGGCCAGGTCGTGCAGGTCGCGCGCGATGCGGTCACGGTCGTTGAGGACGAGGAGCTGTTCCGCGTCGCGGCGGTGCTCGGCGATCTCCAGGGCGAGCGCGGCGTGCCCGGCGAACCCGGCGATCATGTCGACGGTGGCGTCCGGGAACACGGTGCCGCCCTGCCGGTTCGCGACCTGGAGGACCCCGCGCACCCGCTCCTGGGTACCGAGCGGGATCACGAACGCCGGGCCGAGGTCGAGAACCGAGGCGCTGCCCGTGCCGGTGCGCGGGTCCTCGCTGAGCGAGGTGCTGACGATGCGCTCGCCGGAGGTGAACACCTTGGCCGCCAGACTCGTGCCCTGGGGCAGCGTCAGCCCCCGTACCTGGTCGGCGTCGCGCCCCTCGGCGGACTCGATGACCAGGTCCGAGGTGCCGGGCAGCGGCACTGCCAGGGTCACCAGATCGGCGTCGGACAGTTCCCTGACCGTCACCGTGAACGTGTGCAGGACGTCGGTCGGATCGGCGCCCGAGAGCAGCGTGCGGGTCAGCTCGCTGCTCGCCGCCAGCCAGCGCTCACGGCGCCGGGCGTCGTCGTAGAGCCGGGCGTTGTCGATGGCCACACCGGCCGCCGCGCCGAGCGTGCGCAGCACGGCCTCGTCATCGGCGTCGAACTCGGTCCCGCCGTTCTTCTCCGTGAGGTACAGATTGCCGAAGATCTTGTCGCGGACCTGCACGGGGGTGCCGAGGAACGTGGTCATCGGGGGGTGGCCGGGCGGGAAGCCGACGGAGTCCGGGTGGTCGCTCAGAACGGGGAGCCGCAGCGCGCGCGGCTCCCGGATGAGCAGGCCGAGGATGCCCTCTCCCCGGGGATAGTGACCGATGCCGGCGATGGTCTCGTCGTCGATGCCCACGGTGATGAACTGCTTGATGCCGCCCTCGTCGCCGAGGACGCCGAGCGCCCCGTAGCGGCAGTCGACGAGCTGTACCGCCGACTCCACGATCTGCCGCAGGACCACGTCCAGATCCAGGTCGCTGCCGATCGCGAGAACCGCTTCGAGGAGGGTGTGCACCCTGTTCTGGGTGCCGCGCACGCGTTGTACCTGCTCCTGCAGGTCCTCCAGCAGGGCGTCCAGCCGGAACCGCGGTGCCGAGGGTTCCTCCGGCAGGTGCGCGTTCCGGTCCATTCGTGTACCCCTAACTAGCCGCCCGACGAAGCCATGATGCCCGACGGGCCGTGCCCACGGTCGAGCACCTGTACGGAAGGCGGTCGAAGGCCTCGTCGATCTCCGTGAGCCGTTCGGGAGGCCGCGGGGGCGATCGGCCCGGCCCCGGCTAGCGCTTGAAGCCGACTCCGCCGTACAAGGACACCGGCTCGTCGCCGATCGGGGTCTCGCCCTCCGCGAGTTCGGGACGCCAGTCCTTCACGGAGACGACGCCCGGCTCCACCAGGTCAAGTCCCTTGAAGAAGCGCCCCACTTCGGCGTGCGAGCGGCTCACCAGGGTGACACCGCCGCGCGCGTACGCCGCGATGCCCAGCCGCACCTCCTCCGGCTCGAAGTCGGCGGTCATCGCGGACAGCGACAGGGAACTGCCCGGCGCCAGCGCGTCGACGAGGGTCTCCACCAGTTCGTAGGCGCCGCTGTCGTCGGCGATGAAGTGCATCAGCGCGATCAGCGACAGGCCCACGGGACGGCCGAGGTCGAGCACCCGCGCGGCCTCGTCGAGGATCTTCTCCGGCTCGCGCACATCGGCCTGGACGTACTCCGTCCGTCCCCCCGGGGTGCCGCGCAGCAGCGCCTCGGCGTGGGCGAGGACGATCGGGTCGTTGTCGACGTACACCACCCGTGTGTCCGGCGCGCTGTTCTGCGCGATCTGGTGGAGGTTGGGCTCGGTGGGAATGCCGGTGCCGATGTCGAGGAACTGGCGGATTCCCGCCGTGCCGGCCAGATGGCGGGTGGCCCGCTGCATGAACCAGCGGTTGCTGCGCGCGGCCCGCTTGGCACCGGGATCACGTGCGGTGATCTGCTGCCCGAGCCGCTCGTCGACGGGATAGTTGTCCTTGCCGCCCAGATACCAGTCGTACACCCGTGCCGGATGCGGCCTGGTGGTGTCGATCCGGTTCGCGCCGGGCTCCGTCTCCGCCATACGACAACTCCCTGTTCCGCCGGGCCTGTTCACCCCGTCAGCCCTGGTTCGGCGGAGTGGCACCAGCAGTGTGCCATCCAGGCACGGGGCGGGCCTCGGGGCCGTCGATCCCCGGCCACCCGGGCGACCGTGGCGGACGGGGAACGGTTGTCACCGGCGCCGCTTCGGCGGATCGTGTCCTGGGTCCGCTCCGGGTCCGCTCCCGGGCCCGTCTCGGGGCCGTACGGATGGGCGGATATCGGCCGGGGGGAGGGGATCTTCCCAAGGGGCCGGACCGGGGTTATAGTCAAAAACTAGCAGTGCTAATTAATGGCGATGCTCATTAGCGGCAGTGCTCGTCAATGTCCGGTGTCCGTCAGGAGTCCTGTCGTGCGTCCCGTCCACTTCGCGGCCGCCCGCCGCACGCCCATCGGCAGACTGCGCGGGGCCCTGTCCCCCGTGCGGCCCGACGACCTCGCCGCGGGCGTCATCCGCGGCCTCGTCGCCGAGGTGCCCACGCTCGACCCGGCCCGGGTCGACGACGTCTACTGGGGCGCCGCGAACCAGGCGGGCGAGGACAACCGCAATGTCGCGCGGATGGCCGCGCTGCTCGCCGGACTGCCCGACAGCGTGCCCGGCGCCACCGTCAACCGGCTCTGCGCCTCCGGCCTCGAAGCCATCACGACGGCGGCCCGCGCCATCGCCTCCGGCGAGGCCGACATCGTGCTCGCCGGCGGCTCGGAGTCGATGAGCCGGGCCCCCTTCGTCCTGCCCCGCCCGGACGAGGCGCTGCCGCACCGCATCGAGACCGTCGACACCCGGCTCGGCTGGCGGCTGGTCAACCCGGCGATGAAGGAACTGCACGGTGTTTTGTCGATGGGGGAGACCGCCGAGGAGGTCGCCGAGCGGTACGGCGTCTCGCGCGAGCGGCAGGACGCGTTCGCGCTCCGCAGCCACCGGCGGGCGGCCGACGCCCGCAAGAACGGGTACTTCGACGCCGAACTGCTCCCCGTGGAGCGCCTCGACGGTGTGATCGTCGACAGCGACGAATGCGTTCGCGAGGACACCTCGCTCGACAAACTGGCCCGCCTCAAGCCGGTGTTCCGGGCCGGCGGCACGGTCACCGCGGGCAACGCCTCGCCGATGAACGACGGCGCGGCGGGTGTGCTGCTCGTCAGCGAGGAGGTCCTGAACGAACTCCACCTGGAGTCCCTCGGCCGCTACGTCGCCGGAGCCTCGGCCGGTGTCGACCCGGACGTGATGGGCATCGGCCCCGTGCCCGCCACGCGCAAGGTGCTCGGTCGCGTCGGCTGGACCGTCGGCGACATCCAGGAGGCCGAGTTCAACGAGGCGTTCGCCGCCCAGGCCCTCGCCTGCGTCGACCGCCTCGGCATCGACCCCGACCTCGTCAACCCGACGGGTGGCGCCATCGCACTGGGCCACCCGCTCGGCGCCTCCGGCGCCCGCATCCTCACCACCCTGCTGCACCGCATGCGCCGCACCGGCGCCGAGCGCGGCCTGGCCACGATGTGCGTCGGCGTCGGACAGGGCAGCGCGGTCCTGGTCGAACGCCACTGACCCGCTGACCACCGACTGACTCGCTGACTCACTGACACCGAGGCCGGCCGCGGACGCGGGGGCGCCAAGGGCCGCCGTACGCCGACGCCGTACGCCGTCACGCGCGTCCGCCCGCCCCGCCCGCCCGTTCCGGCCCGACCGCACCAGCAAGAAACGGATCCCTCCTCCATGGCCACCCTGTCCCTCGCCGCGATCCTCGCCGAGAACGCCCGGCGCCGTCCCGCCAAGACGGCACTCGTCGAGGGAGACCTGCGTCTCACCTTCGCCGAGGTGTGGCAGGGCGCCCTCGCCCAGGCCGGTGCACTCGTCGGGCTCGGCGTGCGGCCCGGGGACCGGGTGGCCCTGATGGCGCCCAACACGGCGGAGTTCCCGCACGCCTACTACGCGATCACGGCTGCCGGCGGTGTGGTCGTCCCCGTGCACCTGCTCCTGTCGGCGTCCGAGATCGAGCACGTGCTCAAGGACAGCGGAGCGGGCCTCCTGCTCTGCCACCCGGCACAGGCCGCGACGGGCGCCGAGGTCGCGCGGTCCCTCGGCGTCCGGACCGTGACGCTGGGAACCGAGTTCGAGCAGCTCGCGACGGAGGCCGAACCCCTCCCGTCGTACGTCACCCGGGACGCGGACGATCCGGCCGTCATCTTCTACACCAGCGGAACCACCGGCATCCCGAAGGGCGCCGTCCTCAGCCACTTCAACCTGGTGATGAACGCGACCGTCAACGCCTTCGACGCCAACGACGTCCGCCCCGACGACATCGCGCTCGGCGCGCTGCCGCTGTTCCACGCCTTCGGCCAGACCGTCTCCCTCAACTCCACCTGGCGCGCGGGCGCCACCCTCGTCCTGCTGCCGCGCTTCGACGCGGCACGGGCGATCGAGGTGATGGTGAAGGAAGGGGTGAACACCTTCCACGGCGTCCCGACGATGTACGTCGCCCTGGCCGCCGCGGCTGCCGGGGCCGGGGCTCTCCCGGAGCTGCGCCTGTGCATCTCCGGCGGCGCCTCGCTCCCCGTCGCGGTCCTGGAGCGGTTCGAGGCGGCGTTCGGCACGCGGATCTACGAGGGGTACGGCCTGTCGGAGACCTCGCCGAGCGCGACGGTCAACCAGCCCCACTTCGGCACCCGCGCGGGCACCATCGGTCACCCGCTCTGGGGCGTGGACGTGGAGATCGCGCGGGCGGACGTCGAGGAACGCGTCGAACTGCTGCCGCCGGGTGAACTGGGCGAGGTGGTCATCCGCGGCCACAACGTCTTCTCCGGCTATCTGGGCCGCCCCGAGGCGACCGCGGAGGCCGTGGTCGACGGCTGGTTCCGCACCGGTGACCTGGGCACCAAGGACGACGAGGGTTTCCTCTCTATCGTCGACCGGAAGAAGGACATCATCATCCGCGGCGGCTACAACGTGTACCCCCGCGAGGTCGAGGAAGTGCTGATGCGCCACCCCGCGGTCGCCCAGGTCGCGGTCATCGGACTGCCGGACGAGCTGCACGGCGAGGAGGTGTGCGCGGTCGTCGTACGCGCCGGGGACTCCACGGCGGACGCGGCCGAGATCACCGACTGGTCCAAGGAGCACCTGGGCCGTCACAAGTACCCGCGGCGCGTGGAGTTCACCGACGCCATGCCGCTCGGCCCGAGCATGAAGGTCCTCAAGAGGGAGCTGCGCACCCGGTACACCGTGTGACCGCGTGTCCCCGCCGGACCCTCCTCACCCGGAAGAGTTGCGTGGGCATAGCATCGGCCCCCGCATGAACACGATGACGCTCTGGAACATATCCCCGGGGGAGTTCGCCGCGCTCGCCGCCGCCTCTCTGCTCGTCGGCTTCTCCAAGACCGCCGTGAGCGGCGCCAACACGGTCAGCCTGGCGGTCTTCGCCGCCGTACTGCCCGCCCGCGCCTCGACCGGCGTCCTGCTGCCCCTCCTGATCGTCGGCGACGTGCTGGCCGTCGCCACCTACCGGCGCCACGCCCACTGGCCCACACTGTGGCGCCTGTTCCCGGCGGTCGCCGCCGGCGTCGCCCTCGGCACGGTCTTCCTGGTGTGGGCCGACGACGGGGTCGTACGGACCTCGATCGGCGCGATCCTGCTGCTGATGACCGGGATCACGGTGTGGCGCCGCCGGGCCGCGGTCCAGGACGACGAACCCGACGCGGTCGCGACCCGCGCGGGCCGGGTCAAGGCACGTTCGTACGGTGTGCTCGGCGGCTTCACCACGATGGTCGCCAACGCGGGCGGCCCGGTCATGTCGATGTATCTCCTGTCGACGGGCTTCCGCAAGCTCGGTTTCCTCGGCACCTCCGCCTTCTTCTTCCTCATCGTCAACGTCGCCAAGCTGCCCTTCAGCGCGGGCCTCGGCCTCATCGACGGCCGGTCGCTGCTCCTGGACGCGGTCCTGGCCGTCTTCGTCGTGCCGGGGGCGTTCCTCGGGAAATGGGCGGTCAAGCACATCAACCAGTTGCTCTTCGAGCGCCTGGTGATCGCGGCGACGGCGCTGGGCGGAGCGCAGTTGCTGCTGCGCTGAGTCCGGACCTCCTCGGCCGCGGTGGGCGTGCACCGGTGGGCACGCGCAACGGCGGCCGTGAGCACAGGCGGGCGGGCCGGCGTTCGGCCGGGCATGCGCGCAGCCCTTCCCGGTGCCCGTTCCCCACCCCGTAGGCTCGGTCCATGTCCCGGCACTTCCTCCTTCTCGGTGGTACCACCGAGGCCCGCGAACTCGCCGCGGAGCTGGCCGCGCGCCCCGGCGTGCGGGTGACCACGTCGCTTGCGGGCCGGGTGTCCCGGCCGGGAGCGCTCGAAGGGGAGGTACGGATCGGGGGGTTCGGCGGGGCGGACGGGCTCGCGGAGTGGCTGCGCCACCACCGGGTCGACGCCGTCGTCGACGCGACGCACCCCTTCGCCTCCGGTATCACGGCGAACGCGGCACGGGCCGCTGCGGTCACGGGGACTCCCGCCGTGGTGCTGCGCCGCCCCGGCTGGCAGTCCGGCACCGGCGACCGCTGGCACCCGGTGGACTCCCTCGCCGAAGCCGCCGCGCTGCTGCCCGACCTGGGCCGCCGGGTCTTCCTCACCACGGGCCGGCTCGGGCTCGCGGCCTTCGCGGATCTCGCCCGGCTCCACTTCCTCGTACGGTCGGTGGACGCCCCCGAGCCGCCGCTGCCCGCGGACACCGAAGTGCTGCTCGCGCGCGGCCCCTTCACAGTGGACGGGGAGAGGAGTCTGCTGCTCGGGCATCGCATCGATGTGCTGGTGACCAAGGACAGCGGCGGGGCCGCGACGGCGGCCAAACTGACCGCGGCCCGCGACCTCGGCCTCCCCGTGGTCGTCGTACGTCGTCCGCCCCTCCCGGATGGCGTGAGCGCGGTACCCGACGTCGCCTCGGCGCTGGCGCTGCTGGACCTCGGCCCGGGATGACCGGCCGCCGGTCCGCCGCGGGGCCCACCCGCTCCGCTTCCCCCGCTCGGTCAGGCCGCCTGTTCCGGCAACCGGCGCCCCCGCGCGCTGTTCACATTCGACGGGTGACGGGTGACGGGTGATGGGCCGGGCGCGGGGCGCGTCAACTCCTCGTGGCCGACGTCAGTTCCGGGGTCCGGTCGGGCAGGCCCTGCGTCAGATCCTCGACCAGCAGACGCTTGGCGATGGTGTCGACGGCGGCCCGCAGTTCCTCGCCGGACGGGCGCCCGATGTCCCGCTCCACCCGCTCGGCGAGCCATCGGCCCCAGGCCTCGCTGATCACCCGTGCCTCACGCTCGCCCGCCGCGGTGTGCGAGAACAGCGAGCCGTGCCGGGTCAGATAGCCCTCCTCGACCATGCGGCCGAACACCGGAACGAGCACCTCGGGAGGCAGGTGGCGCCGCGCGGCGATCAGCGCGAGGTTGGCGTGACCGACCATCCGGGTGAACAGCTCCACCTGCATCACGGCCCAGGCGCCCGCCACATCCAGCCGGGTGTCGGACTCGGAGACGATCCGGCGCGCGGTGTCCATCTCCGTCGTGCCGAGGATCTTCGCGACCGAGAACTCCAGCAGCCGCCGGGAGTCGGCGGTGGACGGCGACGCGAAACCCTCGCCCATGTCCGTCGACCCCATCCGCGCGCTGTCGCGCAGTTCCACCTGCTTGAGGAAGAGGGCCACGACGAAACCGAGGACCGCGACCGGGACCGTCCACAGGAACACCGTGTGAATGGTGTCGGCGTACGCGTCGACGATGGGTCCCGCCGCCTCCGGCGGGAGTCTGTGCAGCCCCTCGGGGCTCTGCGCGGCCCTCGCGATGACGGCCGGACCGGCCGCACCGGTCTCCGCGGCGGCCCTGACCCCGTCGGCCAGGTTGGGCTTCAGCGCGTTGGTGTAGATCGTTCCGAAGACGGCCGTACCGAACGAACTGCCCAGCGTACGGAAGAAGGTGACCCCGGACGTCGCGGTGCCGAGGTCGGTGTACTCGACGGTGTTCTGTACGGCGATCGTCAGCACCTGCATGCACAGTCCGATCCCGGTCCCGAGCACGAACATGTACAGGGACTCCAGCCAGACCCCGGTGTCCGGCCCCATCCGTGACATCAGATAGAGCCCGACCGCCATCACCAGGGAACCGACGATGGGGAAGATCCGGTACTGCCCGGTCTTGCTGACCACGTTGCCGCTGAAGACCGACGCGATGAGCAGCCCCAGGACCATGGGCAGCGTGCGCACGCCGGAGAGGGTGGCCGAGTTCCCGTCGACGTACTGCAGATACGTCGGCAGATAGGTCATCGCGCCGAGCATCGCGAACCCCACGATGAAGCTCAGGATCGAGCAGACCGTGAAGACCGGGTTGCCGAACAGCCGCATCGGCAGCATCGGTTCGGCCGCGCGCGTCTCCACCACGCAGAACAGGGCGAGCGCGACCAGACCGCCCACGAACAGGCCGATGATGGCCGGCGATCCCCAGGCGTACTGGTTGCCGCCCCAACTCGTCGCCAGGATCAGGGCGCTGGCCCCGACCGCGACGAGCGCGATGCCCAGGTAGTCGATGACCGGCCGGGTCACCGACTTCACCACGGGGATGGTGCGGGCCGCCGCGATCACCACGACGATCGCGAGCGGCACGTTGATGTAGAACGCCCACCGCCACGACAGATGGTCCGTGAACAGCCCGCCTAGCAGCGGCCCGATGACCGTGGCCACACCGAACACGGCACCGATCGCGCCCTGGTACTTGCCCCGCTCGCGCAGCGGGATCACGTCCGCGATCAGGGCCATCGCGGTCACCATCAGACCGCCCGCGCCGACGCCCTGCAACGCCCGCCAGGCGATCAGCAGGGTCATGTTCGTGGCGAGCCCGCACAGGAACGAACCCGTGATGAAGATGATCGCCGACGCCTGGAAGACCACCTTGCGGCCGAACAGGTCGCCGAACTTGCCGACCAGCACGGTCGCCACGGTCTCGGCCAGCAGATAGGCGGTCACCACCCACGACATGTGCGCGGCGCCGCCCAGATCCGACACGATCGTCGGCAGCGCGGTGCCCACGATCGTCTGGTCCAGCGCGGCGAGCAGCATGCCCAGCACGATCGTCGCGAAGACGATGTTGCGGCGGCGGTTGTCCAGCACCGGCGGTCCGGGCGCCCCCGCCGCGGGTGGCGCCGTGTCCTCCGTGATCGTCACAATCGCCACCCTCACACCGGTGGGCGCCCCGTGCATGCGGGGCGACCCGCCCGGCGTAGGCGGCGGGTCCCTATCTCTCCGGATTCCTGCGCAGCAGATAGGTGTCCATGATCCATCCCTTGCGCTCCCGGGCCTCGGCGCGCAACCGCTCGATGCGGGGGGCCGTCTCGGCGAGCGGGCCGGAGGCGAGGATCTCGTCGGGGGTGCCGATGTAGGCACCCCAGTAGATGTCGATGTCCTCGTCCGCGTACCGCCGGAACGTCTGGTGGGCGTCGAGCATCACGACCACGTCGTCCACCCCGTCGGGGAAGCCCTCCGCGAGACGCCGCCCGGTGGTGATCTGGACAGGGCGGGCCACCCGGTTCAGCCCCGTGCGGTGCCGGGCGACCAGAGCCGAGACACTGCTGACGCCGGGCACCACGTCGTACGAGAACGCCACCGCGCCGCGGTCCAGGATCTCCTCCAGGATGCCGAGCGTGCTGTCGTACAGAGCGGGATCGCCCCACACCAGGAACGCGCCGCTCTCGTCCTCGCCCAGTTCCTCGGTGATCAGCCGCTCGTAGATGGCGGCGCGGGCGCTGCGCCAGTCCCCGACGGCCGGTGAGTACGCCGAGCCGCCCGCGGTCCGGTCCCGGTCCGGGTCGGTGGCCTCGGCCAGGCGGTACGTCCCTGGTGGCAGGTGCGCGTCGAGGATGTCGCGGCGCAGCCGGACGAGGTCCGACTTCACCTCGCCCTTGTCCAGGATGAAGAACACGTCCGTGCTCCTCAACGCCTTGACCGCCTGCAGCGTGAGCTGATCGGGGTCGCCCGCTCCGATGCCGATGACATGAATCTTTCGCACACCCGGAGTCTGCCGCACGCCACCGACAGTGGACGCACCGCACCCGACAGTGGCCCGGGCCGGTGCGCCGAGGGCATCCGGGCACGGGTGCCGCGGCCGTACGGCCGCGGGTGTCGAGCCCGTTCGTCCACGGGGCCGAGCGCGTTCGTCCAGGGGGTCTGGCGCGTACGTCTACGGGCGTGGAGCGCGCACGTCTACGGGTGGGAAGCCCGTACGAGCTCAGGTGCCGCGTGCCTGCCCTCGTCAGGCGCCCCGGCCGCGCAGCCGGGGCGAGGACGCCGCCGCGTCGACCCGCCCACCGTCGCGCTCCACGGCGCTCGCCAACTCCCGTGCCCAGAAGGTGAGTTGCGCGAGATCCAGGCCGTACGGCCGGACCGGCCGGCCGGTCCCCGACGTCCACTCCTCGACCGCTCCGGCGCCACGGCGCAGTAGCCGTGCGCCACCGGTCGCGTTTCCGCGGGCGGCGTGGGTGAGCCCCACGGCGAGCTGGGCCAGTCCCCGCCAGAGCCCGCGCTCCTCCTGCGGACCGGACTTCCAGGCGTCCTCGAAGACCTCGTGCGCGTGGAACGGCCGGCCCGCGTCCAGCAGTGTCTGCGCCTCGGTGACCGTCTCCTCGGGGGCGCGCACGACACCCTCCGGCTGCCGTTCCACCCCGTCCGCGCCGTACGGCAGCGGGCGCCCCAGTCCGTCGCGGGGCCGGGCGTTCCGTGCCCGCCCCTCGGTGTCCCGATCGCGTCCGTCGGCCCGCCGCGTCTCAGATGTCCCGGTCATACGCCGATTGTCGCGCGCCCCGTCCCTCTGCCGAGCAGCCCCCCGGCGTGGGGTAAAGTTCTGTTCGCACGATCACGCGGGTCACCGTGGGTGAAGGCACCGGGACGTGGCGCAGCTTGGTAGCGCACTTGACTGGGGGTCAAGGGGTCGCAGGTTCAAATCCTGTCGTCCCGACTGGAGACAGTCGCAGGTCAGGGCCGGTTTCGGAGACATCCGAAACCGGCCCTTGATCGTTTTCTGGGGACTAGCACGACCACGACCGCGTTCCGGTGGTCCTTGGGGCGGGAGCGCGTCGTTCCGCAACACCGCCGTGCGGGTCATGGCCCGGCTCGGCGCTCTCGCTGTGCGCGCTCTGGAATGCCCTGACTCCCCTCTCACGCGCCGCGCATCTGCCGTGCGGCCGGGAGGGGGCCCTGTCGTTACCCCCGAAGAGCTCGCCCTGCCACACCGGCGCGATCCGGGCCAGAGTGAAGGACCAGGACGCCGACACCCCGAATCCCGGGCCTTTAGACCCGGGAGGATGTCAAATCGAGCAACTGCTGCCCGACGTCCTGGACGGCACGATCGCCCCCGGCCGCGTCCTCGACCGGACCTTCACCCTCGACCGGACACCGGACGCCTACCGGGCCATGGCCGGCCGACAGGTACTCAAGGCCCTCATCCGCCCCTGACCTCCTGTCTCCCACCCGCACAGGCCGCTGGAGCCTCCTGTGCCCGGACCCGTGTCCAGCCACCGAGATTGCACACAATCACCCGTGTCCATTCGACGAGTGAGAGGTTATGGTGCCTGAACAGAGGCAATGAGGCCTCGATCGACGCACCGAAGTTGTGTACAACCCGACGGCGAGTGGTCGATGTGTGTGATGTGGGCGAGAGGTGGAATCCCATGGCTGACGATCAGCGGAGCGACGGCCGGCAACCGGCGGCGGCCGCCCACGGTCCCTTGGCGGGGGTGCGGGTCGTCGAGACGGGCTCGCTCATCGCGGGGCCGTTCTGCGGACAGCTGCTCGGCGACTTCGGGGCCGAAGTGATCAAGGCCGAGGACCCCGGCAACGGCGACCCGATGCGCCAGTGGGGGAGCAACCTCCCGCAGGGCCTCTCCCTGACCTGGCCGATCATCGCCCGCAACAAGAAGTCGATCACGTGTGACCTGCGCAGGCCCGAGGGGCAGCAGTTGCTGCGGGACCTGCTGGCGACGGCCGACGTGTTCATCGAGAACTTCCGGCCGGGCACGCTGGAGCGATGGGGGCTCGGACCCGCCGAGCTCGCCGAGCTGAACCCGCGGCTCGTGGTCACCCGGGTCACCGGCTACGGCCAGGACGGCCCCTACTCCCGGCGCGCCGGATTCGGCTCCATCGGCGAGGCGATGGGCGGCCTGCGCCACATCACCGGGGAACCCGACCGGGCCCCCAGCCGCACGGGTATCTCGATCGGCGACTCGCTGGCCGGCACGTTCGCCGCGCTCGGCACCGTCATGGCCCTGTTCTCCCGTGAGCACACCGGTCGGGGCCAGGTCGTCGACTCCGCGATCTACGAAGCCGTACTGGCGATGATGGAGTCGATCCTGCCGGAGTGGGAACTGAGCGGGTCGCGGCGCGAGCGCACCGGGTCGGTCCTGCCGGGCGTCTCGCCCAGCAACGTGTATCCGACCCGCGACGGCTCGGCCGTCCTCATCGCCGCCAACCGGGACACGGTGTTCAACCGGCTGGCCGAGATCATGGGCAAGCCGGAGTGGCAGACCGATGAACGGTTCGGCACCCACGCCGCCCGCGGCGAGCACCAGGCCGAGCTGGACAAGCTGGTCGCCGACTGGACCCAGGAGCAGGACTCCGAGGAACTGCTGGACCTCCTGCACGAGAGCGGGGTGCCGGCCGGTCTGACGTACACCGCGCAGGACATGTTCGCCGACCCGCACTTCGAGGCCCGGCAGACGATCGTCCGGCTGATGCACGACAAGCTGGGCTCCTTCCCCATGCAGAACGTCGCCCCCCGGCTGTCCGGAACCCCCGGTTCGGTGCAGACGCTCGGCCCGGAACTGGGACAGCACAACGACGAGGTGTACGGCGGGATCCTCGGCCTCGACACCGCGGCCCGCGCCCTCCTGCACGAGCAGGGCGTCATCTAGCCGGTCGGCCGCACGGCCCGGGCGAGGAGCACGCCCCGGGCAAGGAGAGGAGACACCCGTGACTGTCAGAATCTGTGAAGTGGGTCCGCGCGACGGACTCCAGAACGAGCCCGAACACCTGAGCCCGCGGCAGCGCGCCGACTTCGTCGACCGGCTGTCCGCCACCGGCGTCGACCGCATCGAGATCGCCAGCTTCGTCAACCCCGCCCGCGTGCCGCAGATGGCCGGGGCCGAAGAGGTCTGTGCCGCGGTGGAACACGCCGACGGCGTCGGCCTCGCGGCGCTGGTGCTCAACAAGCGCGGCTACACGCGACTGGCGGAGACCCGGGTCGAGGAGGCCCGTATGGCCTTCTGCGTGACCGAGACCTTCAACGAGCGCAACCAGGGCCGCAGTGTCGAGCGGTCGATCGCGGAGGCGGCCGACATCGTCGCGGCGGCCCACGCGGACGGCCGCCGGGCCAGTGTCACGCTGGCCGCGTCGTTCGGCTGCCCGTTCGAGGGAGCCGTCGATCCCGGCCGGGTGCTGGACATCGCCGAACGGGTGGCCGCCACCGGCGCCGACGAACTCGTCTTCGCCGACACCATCGGCGTCGGGGTGCCCCGGCAGGTGACCCGGCTGCTCACCGGCGCAGCGGGGCTCGGCATCCCCCTCGGGCTCCATCTGCACAACACGCGCAACACCGGCTACGCCAACGCCTACGCGGGGGTGGAAGCGGGCGTGTCGGTCCTGGACAGCTCCGTCGCGGGCATCGGAGGCTGCCCCTTCGCTCCGAAGGCGACCGGTAACATCGCCACCGAGGACCTCGTCTACCTGCTCGAAGGGCAGGGCGTGGACACCGGCATCGATCTCGACGTGCTGCTGTCCACCGCAGCGTGGATCACGGAGGTCCTCGGCAGGCCGCTGCCGGGACAGCTGCTGCGTGCCGGACGGTTCCCCGCGCCCGCGCGATGACCCCGTGGGACGGTCGCGCGGTGATGTCCGGCCGCGCGCTGGTCATGACGCCGTACCGGGAGCAGAAACGATGACGAAGCCGTCGGTGAGGGTCTACGAGGACCTGCGCAGGAGCATCCTGACCGGAGTGCACCCGTCCGGCTCGTGGCTGCGCGAGGAGAACATCGCGACCACGTACGAGGTGAGCCGCACTCCCGTACGCGACGCGCTGCGCAGGCTGCAGGCCGACGGGCTCATCACCCTGCATCCCAACCGCGGCGCGCAGGTGACCGGATTCGACGCCGCCGATCTCGACGACATCTTCAGCCTGCGGGCGCTGCTGGAGGGATACGCCGCCCGCCGCGCGGCCGAGCGCGACTCCTCGGAGGCCGAGCGCGAGGAACTGCGCGCGCTGTGCGACGCCATGGACGAGGCGGCGCGTGCCGGTGGCGACGACGCCGACGACCGCATCACCGAACTCAACATGGAGTTCCACCGCACGCTGCACCGGGCGGCCGGCAACGCGCTGCTCCCCGGGATCCTGTCCGGGGTCATCGAGATCTCCCTCGTCCGGCACACGTTCCACAACTACTCCCCGCAGGAGATGGCGCGCAGCCTGCGCCAGCACCGGGAGCTGGTCGACGCGCTCACCGCCCGCGACGGGACGTGGGCGCAGTCGGTCATGACGGCGCACGTGCTCTCCGCGCGGGCGTCCCTGAGCCGCCACAGGGCCGACCAGCAGCCCGTGGACTGACCGGGTTCGCCCGTCCTTCCCCGGAGGGACCGGCCGCGCCCCCCGTCGGCGTCCGGTGTGCGGTCCGCGTGGCACTCCGAGGCGGTCCCGGGCCCGTTCCGTGCACCCCGTCCCGGCGTGGTCGAGGGGTGGGTCCGGCGCGCCCTCCCAGGGGCCGGGTCCACGCCCGTACGAGCCGTTGACCAGTGGATTTCGCCCTCGCGGCCCGCTCCGCGTGACGCGGTACCCGGCCGTCCGTGACGGTCTCACGGTCGTCCCCCGGCCGTGGTGATTGAGGTCTGTACGAATCGGAGGGCGCTGTGCTTTCATGCCTGTACCGACCGGACGGTACAACGAGGTACGACGACTGGAGGTGGACATGAGCGGGCCTCTCGACGGGGTGCGGGTGGTGGAGATCGCCGGGGTCGGCCCGGCTCCGTTCGCGGCGATGCTGCTGGCGGACATGGGCGCCGAGGTGATCCGGGTGGACCGGGTCGCGGCGACCGAGCAGTCGCCCGGGATGGACGACCCCCGGTTCCGGATTCCCGAGCGCAGCCGCAGCTCCGTGGCCGTGGACCTGAAGTCCCCCGAGGGCGCGGAGATCGTGCTCCGGCTCGCCGGGACCGCCGACGCGGTGATCGAGGGCTTCCGCCCGGGGGTCGCAGAGCGGCTCGGCATCGGGCCCGACGAGTGCCGCGCCCGCAACCCGCGCCTGGTGTACGGCCGGATGACGGGCTGGGGGCAGCGGGGTCCCCTGTCGGACCGCGCCGGCCACGACATCAACTTCATCTCCGTCGCGGGAGCGCTGCACACCGTCGGTCTCGCCGGGCAGCCGCCGGTACCGCCGGTGAACCTGGTCGGCGAGGGCGGTGGCGGGATGCTGCTGGCCTTCGGGATCGTCTGCGCACTGCTGGAGGCCCGGCAGTCGGGAACCGGGCAGGTCGTGGACGCGGGCATCGTCGACGGAGCCGCCGTGCTGCTGTCGTCGGTGCTCGGGATGCGGGCCGCCGGCACCTGGAACACGGAACGCGGCACCAACACCCTCGACTCGGGCGCGCCCTTCTACGGCACCTACCGCTGTGCCGACGGCGAGTACGTGGCCGTCGGCGCCGCCGAGCGGTACTTCTTCGACCGTCTCCTGGACACGCTCGGCGTCGCCGACGACCCGAGGGCGGCCGGGGACCGGCTGGACCGTCGGCGCTGGGATGCGATGAAGGAGTGCATCGCCGAGGCGTTCGCCGCCAGGTCACGCGCCGAATGGATGGCGGTGTTCGACGATGTCGACGCCTGTGTCACCCCCGTCCTCTCGCTCGACGAGGTCGCGGGCCACCCGCACAACCGTGCGCGCGGCACGTTCCTCGACATCGAAGGGGTGGTGCATCCCGCCGCCGCCCCCCGCTTCAGCCGCACCCGGCCCGCGGCACCGAGACCGCCCGGCGCGCCGGGCCGGGACTCCGCCGACGTGCTGCGCGCGGCGGGCTACAGCCACCAGCAGATCACCGGATTCGTCGAGAGGCACGTGGTCGCGTTCCCGGACCGCACCGCCGCCTCGGTCATCGACCGCACAGGAGGAAGAACGCCATGCTGATCAGTGACGTGCTGCGTCGCAACGCGATGCGGACACCGGAAAAGAACGCGCTTCTCATGGCGGACGGTTCGGGCTCCCGCACCTACGCCGAGCTGTACGAGAGGGCGATGCGCCTCGCGGACGCGCTCCTCGGCATCGCCTCGCGGGGCGACCGGATCGCGATCCTGTCCGAGAACAACCCCGAGTACGTCGAGGCGTACTACGGCGTCCCCGCCGTGGGCATGGCGCTGACCATGCTCAACTACCGCCTGCACCCGAAGGAATGGGTGTGGATCCTCAACAACTCCGGCGCCCGGGTCGTCCTGGTCCAGGAGCAGTATCTGGAGGCGCTCACCGAGCACCGCGCCGAGCTGGAGACGGTCGAGCACATCGTCGTCATCGGTGCGTCCCGGCCCGGCGTGCGCAGCTACGAGGACCTCGTGGCCGAGGGGCGCCCGACCGAGCCCGAGGTGCGGGTCACCGACGACGAGGTCGCCTGGCTGCTCTACACCAGCGGCACCACCGGGTTCCCCAAGGGCGCCCAGCTCACCCACCGCAACATCAACACCGCGCTGGTCCAGTCGGTGCTCGCCTACGAGCCGACGGCGGAGACCAGCTTCCTCAACGCGATGCCGCTGTGCCACGTCGCCGGCTACCTCACGCCGATGCACCAGTTCAACGGCGGTTCCGTGCTGATGATGTCCGGCTGGGACCCGGAGCAGTGGATGCGGCTGGTCCAGGACCACCGGGTCACCAGCGGCGGCTTCGCCCCGACGATGATGGCGATGCTCCTCGCCCACCCGAAGATCGACGAGTACGACCTGAGCAGCCTGGAGTGGATGGGCTACGGCGCCTCCAAGATCCCCGTCGACGTGCTGCGCCGCACGATCGAGCGCTTCGGGCCGATCGTGTACGCCGGTATGGGCATGACCGAGCTGGGCGGGAACATGCTGACCCTCGACAAGGCGGCCCACATCCGTGCCGTGAACGGCGAGGAGCACCTGCTCGACGCGGTCGGCAAGCCGATGGCCCTGGTGGACGTGCGCGTGGTGCGGCCCGACGGCGAGGACTGCGAGATCGGCGAGATCGGCGAGATCGTCGTCCAGGGCGACCAGGTCACCGTCGGGTACCACGGGAACCCGCGGGCGACCGAAGAAGCCTGGTCCGGGGGCTGGTTCCACACCGGTGACCTCGCCCGCACGGACGAGGAGGGCTTCCTCTACATCGTCGACCGGGCCAAGGACATGATCATCTCCGGTGGCGAGAACGTCTACTCCAGCGAGGTCGAGAACGCCCTCTACGAGCACCCGGCGGTCGCCGAGGCGGCGGTCATCGGACTGCCGGACCCGGTGTGGGGCGAGAAGGTGGCCGCCGTGGTCGTCCGCAGGGAGGGCCAGGAGGTCTCGGAGGACGACATCGTGGCGCAGTGCAGGAGCCGCCTCGCCTCGTACAAGCAGCCGCGCGCGGTGTTCTTCGCGGACGCCCTGCCGAAGACGGTCAGCGGCAAGATCCGCAAGAACGACCTGCGGGACCGGTTCGGCACCGGGGAGTGACGTCCGTGGCGGGGGAGTCGCCCCACGAGGGGTGATCCTCGCTCCGGCGGCGGCCCGAGGGAACGGCCCTCGGGCCGGACGGCGAAACCAGCAACGCGTTCACCAGGAGCTGCACCGAAAGGACGGTTGGCCATGGAAGGAACCGAGGGGTCCGCACGGGCCGGTCAGGACATACCGCCGCCGCGGAGGGCCCTCTCGCGCCGGTCGCTGATCGGACGGATGACCGCGGTGACCGCGGGGGCCTCGGGCGCAGCCGTGCTCGGCCCGGTCGGCGGGGCCGTGGCCGCGGACGGCAGGGGAGGCAGGCCGGGCGGGAGCCGGAAGCCGAAGGTGACCGTCCTGGCCACCGGGCTGAAGTTCCCCGAGGGGCCCCTCGCGCTCCCGAACGGTGACGTGCTCGTCGTCGAGGTGCTGCGCGGGACGCTGACGCGGATCACCCCGGACGGCACCGTGTCGGTGGTGGCCGAGCTGGGCGGCGGTCCCAACGGCGCCGCGCTCGGCCCCGACGGCCGGGTCTACGTCGCCGACAACGGCGGCCTGAACGGCTTCGACGTGGGCGGGTTCACCTTCGCCGGCGGCACCCCCGCCGGCTACGTCACCGGCAGCATCCAGGCCGTCGACCTCGCCGACGGGTCGGTGGAGACGCTCTACACCGAGGCCGGCGGGCAGCCGTTGCGCGGTCCGGACGACCTGGTCTTCGACGCCCACGGCGGCTTCTACTTCACCGACTACGGCAAGACCGGCGCGACCGCCGTCGACCGGGGGCGGCTGTTCTACGCCACCGCCGACGGCACCTCGATCCGGAAGGTGGCCGACGGGATGGACGGCCCCAACGGCATCGGGCTCTCGCCGGACGGCACGCGGCTGTACGTCAGCGAGACGTACACCGCGCGGGTCTGGTGGTGGGAGGTCACGGCCCCCGGAGTGATCAAGGGCGGTCTCTCCCTGGGCGGTTCGGGCGGCGGCAACTTCCTGTACACCGCGCCCGACTACACGAACTTCGACTCGCTCGCCGTCGAGGCCGGAGGCAACGTCTGCGTGGCGTCGATGATCCACGCGGGCATCTCGGTGGTGAGCCCGAAGGGGCACCTCGTGGAGTTCGTCGACATCAATGTCGGCGGCGACCCGGGCATATCCAACATCTGCTTTGGAGGAAAACACCTGACCACCGCGTACATCACCGCCTCCAGCACCGGAAGGCTGCTGAAGGTGGAGTGGCCGCGGCGGGGCCTGGCACTGAACTGAAGGCCCGTCGGAACAAACGTAAAAAGTCAGCTGCAAAGAACATCCCGGGAAGGGAAAGCAAATGAATGTCACCACTCTTGCCACCGGACTGAAGTTCCCCGAGGGGCCGGTCGCGCTCCCGAACGGTGACGTGCTCGTCGTCGAGGTCCTGGGCGGGAAGCTGACGCGGATCACCCCGGACGGCACCGTGTCGGTGGTGGCCGAGCTGGGCGGCGGTCCCAACGGTGCGGCCCTCGGCCCCGACGGCCGGGTCTACGTCACCAACAACGGCGGCATGATGGGCTTCGAGGTCGCCGGCTTCACCTGGGCCGTCGGCATCGCGCCGGACTACGTCACCGGCAGCATCCAGGCGGTCGACCTCACGGACGGTTCCGTGGAGACCCTCTACACCGAGTGCGACGGGCAGCCGCTGCGCAGCGCCAGCGACCTGGTCTTCGACGCCCACGGCGGTATGTACTTCACCGACTACGGCAAGAGCGACGGGGTCACGGGCGACAAGGGCCGGCTCTTCTACGCGACCGCCGACGGCACCTCGATCAAGCTGCTCACCGGCGGGATGGACGGCCCCAACGGCATCGGGCTCTCCCCGGACGGAACGCGGCTGTACGTCAACGAGACCTTCACCGCGCGCGTGTGGTGGTGGGAGGTCACCGCTCCGGGCGAGATCAAGGGCGGTCTGTCCATGGGCGGCTCCGGTGGCGGCAACTTCCTGTACACCGCGCCCGACTACACGAACTTCGACGGGCTCGGCATCGAGGCCGACGGCAACCTCTGCGTGGCGTCGATGGTCCACACCGGCATCTCCGTGGTCAGCCCGGAGGGCGAACTGGTGGAGTTCGTCGACATCCACGTCGACAACGACCCGGGCCTGACCAACATCTGCTGGGGCGGCGAGGGACTGCGGACCGCCTACATGACCATGGCCAGCACCGGACAGCTCGTCAAGGTGGACTGGCCGCGCCCCGGTCTGGCCCTCAACTACGGCCCCACCGGCGAACCGGAGGGGGAGCAGGCATGAGCGCGGGCGTCTCCGCGCTCGCCGACCGGTTCTTCGCCGCGGTCTCCCGTGGGGACCTCGCGGAACTGGAGGCGCTGTACAGCCCCGACGTGACCGTCTGGCACAACTACGACGACGTCGACCAGACGCGCTCGGAAAGCCTGCGGCTGCTCTCCTGGCTCGCCGCGAAGGCCGGCCCGCTGCGCTATGTGGACGTGCGGCGGACGGTCCTGGACGACGGGTTCGTACAGCAGCACGTCGTCGAACTCGGCGGGCGGTGCGAAGGAATCCGTATGCCCGCCATGCTCAGGGTCTTCTGCGACGACCGGCACATCCGCCGGATCGAGGAATACGTCGACCCGGGCCCGCTGAACATACGGCTGGCGGCGACGGCAGCACCTTGATCGAACGCCGACCGTGGTGTGCCGAACGGCACGGTCGGCCCTGACAGCCCACCATTGACGGGAACACCTGGCCAGATTACTGTACCGATCAGTCGGTACGGAGATTCGGTGCCGGGGCGCCGGATGCCAGAACATCCGGCGCCCCGGACGAAGACGGGAGCGGTAAGTGGAGTCATTCACCCACCTGCGGAAAGGCACGACGCCCCGCAGGATCCACGCGGACCTCGAAGGTCTCAAGGACGACGAGCTCGGCCGTGGCGGGTTCGAGGGCCGCACGGCGCACCTCTACCGACGTCACGACCCCACCCAGTACCGCAGCGAGGGTCCGCTGACCGGCGTCGACATCGCCGCGAGCGCGCTGACCCCCACGGACAAGGACGACCCGAGCGGCGCACCGCTGCTGATGTTCAGCAACGCCGACTGCCGGATCTCGCTGAGCATGCGCAACGCCCCCGCGCCGTTCTACGTACGCAATGTCGACGGTGACGAGCTGCACTTCGTGCACCAGGGCACCGGAACCTTCGTCACCGAGTTCGGCTCGCTGGCATACCGCCCCGGTGACTACGTCTACCTCCCCAAGGCGACGACCTACCGCCAGGTCCCCGACGAGGGCGGAAGCTGCGTCCTGGTCGTCGAGGCGGTGGACGAGTTCCGCGTCCCGCCGGCGGGCGTCCTCGGCCGGCACTTCCCGTTCGACAGCGCGCTCGTCGTGGTCCCCGAGGCCGCCGTGGTCGAGGACGACGGCCGCGACGAGTACGAGGTCCGGCTGTACCACTCCGGTCAGCGGACCTCGATCTTCTACCCGCACGACCCGTGCGACGCCGAAGGCTGGCGGGGCGACAACTTCCCCTTCACCTTCAACATCGACGACTACAACGTGATCACCTCAGAGAGCGTGCACCTGCCGCCCACCGTGCACCTGTTCATGCAGGCCACCGGCGTGTACGTGATGAACTTCCTGCCCAGGGCCGCCGAGGGCGTGCCCGGGACCGAGCGCTACCCGTGGTACCACCGCAACGTCGACTTCGACGAGATCGCCTTCTTCCACGGAGGCAACGTCTTCGGGATCGACCTGCCGCCGGGCCTCATCTCGCACGCCCCCCAGGGCACGCACCACGGAGCCCCGGAGAAGGCCCGCGAACGCTCCCGGCGCCGCTTCGACCGGGACACCCGGGTCGAATGGAAGATCATCGCCGTCGACACCCGGCGGCGGCTGGTGCCCAGCGAGGCGGTCCTCACCGCGGCGGCCGAAGCGGGCGCCGCAGACCCGGAGATCCAGATATGAGCACGGAAGCCAAGAAGCACGCCTACGACCGCATCCCCTACCTGGTGATGTTCGAGGACACCTCGGCCTACCGCGACACGTACGGCGGGCCGAGCGCGATGGTCGCCCTGGAGAGCTACCTCCTCAAGCCCCGGGAGGTGGAGTCCGACACCGTCATCGTGTTCATGCACCCGATCGGCGGCGGCGCCTACCTGCCGATGATGAACGCCCTGGCCAGGGCCGGCCACCACGTCATCTACTGCGGCAGCCGCTACCGCGGCGTCGACAACGCCCTGATCATGGAGAAGGTCGTCCAGGACCTCGGGGCCTGCGTCCGCGACGCCCGTGACCGGCTCGGCTACGCCAAGGTCGTGCTGGCCGGCTGGAGCGGTGGCGGCTCGCTGTCGCTGTACTACCAGCAGCAGGCGCAGAACCCGACGGTCACCGCCACCCCGGCCGGCGACGCGCCGGACCTCACCCGCTGCGACCTGCCTCCGGCCGACGGCATCATGCTGCTCGCCGCGCACGTCAGCCGGCACGGCACCATGACCGAGTGGCTGGACGCCTCGATCCTGGACGAGAACGACCCCGACGTCCGGGACCGCGAACTCGACCTGTACGACCCGAAGAACCCGAACCAGCCGCCGTACACGGCGGAGTTCATCGAGCGCTACCGGGCCGCGCAGATCGCCCGCAACCGCAGGATCACCGCCTGGGTGAAGACGCAGCTCGCCGAACTGCGCCAGTCCGGACGCGAGTTGGAGGAGCGCGGCTTCGTCGTGCACGGCACGATGGCCGACCCGCGCTGGCTCGACCCCGCAGTCGACCCCAGCGACCGCGCGCCGGGCTGCTACCTGGGCGACCCCAAGGTCGTCAACAACGGCCCGGTCGGCCTGGCCCGGTTCAACACCCTGCGCGGCTGGCTCTCCCAGTGGAGCTACGACGACGCCAACGGCGACGGCGTGAAGTGCGCCGCCGACCTGGAGATCCCCACTCTGGTGATCGGCAACAGCGCCGACGACGCGTGCACCCCGAGCCACACCCAGCGCCTCTTCGACGCGGTCGGCCACCCGGACAAGACCCTGCACGTGGTCAAGGGCGCCACGCACTACTACGCGGGCCCCGACCAGCGCCCCCAGCTCGCCGAGGCCATCGGCGTCGTCACCGGCTGGATGGCCGAGCGCGGCTTCGCCCCGTCCGCCTGACCGCCGCAGCCACCAGCCCCTTACACCCCCGACCGCACACCCCTCGTATGCCGGTCGTCCCCGAAAAGGTCTCCCATGCCCGAAGCAGTAATCGTCGAGGCGGTCCGCACCGCCTCGGGCAAGCGTCACGGATCCCTGTCCGGCTGGCACCCCGCCGAGCTCGCGGCCCAGACGCTGATCGCGCTCCAGGAGCGCTCCGGCATCGACCCCGCCATCATCGATGACGTGATCATGGGCTGCGTGACCCAGAACGGTCCCCAGAGCACCAACGTCGGCCGGACGGCCGTCCTGGCCGCGGGCTGGCCCGAGACCGTGCCCGCCACGACCATCGACCGGCAGTGCGGCTCCTCCCAGCAGGCCGTCCACTTCGCCGCACAGGCGATCATGGCCGGAACCTGCGACGTCGTCGTCGCGGCCGGCCTGGAGTGCATGTCGACCGTGCCGATGTTCTCCAACGCCCCCGGCGGCGACATCCGCGCCGTCTACGGCGAGGCCGCGCACCAGCGCTACGCCGACCGCGAGGCGTACGGGGCCAGCGGTCTCGTCCCGCAGGGCATCTCCGCGGAGCTGGTCGTCGACCGGTGGAAGCTGACCCGCGAGGAACTGGACGCCTACGGTCTGCAGAGCCACCAGCGTGCCGCCGCCGCCCGCGACGAGGGCCGCTTCGACCGCGAGATCGTCCCCGTGCCCCGCAAGGTGCGCGACCGCGAGACCGGCGAGGTCACCGAGCCCGGCGACACCCTGCTCGCCGACGAGTGCATCCGCGACACGTCCCCCGAGGCACTGGCCGGCCTCAAGCCGTCCTTCGTCCCCGAGGGCCGGGTGACCGCCGGCAACTCCTCGCAGATCGTCGACGGCGCCGCCGCCGTCCTGATCATGAGCGCGGAGAAAGCGCGCGAGCTGGGCCTGCGCCCCCGCGCGGTCATCCGCCACATGGCCGTGACCGGCTCGGACCCGGTCGAGATGCTGACCGGCCCGATCCCGGCGACCCAGCGGGTCCTCGCGCGGTCCGGGATGAGCCTCGACGACATCGACCTCTTCGAGGTCAACGAGGCCTTCGCCTCGGTCGTCCTCGCCTGGCAGCGCGAACTGGGCGCCGACCCGGCCAAGGTCAACGTCAACGGCGGCGGTATCTCGCTGGGCCACCCGCTCGGTGCCTCGGGCGCCAAGCTGATGGTCACCATGCTGCACGAACTGGAGCGCACCGGCGGCCGGTTCGGCCTCCAGACCATGTGCGAGGGCGGCGGCATGGCCAACGCCACGGTCATCGAGAGGCTGTCGTGACCACGGGGGCCCACGTCATCGACCTGAGCGGCAAGGTCGCCGTGGTGACCGGGGCCTCCAGCGGACTCGGACGCCGGTTCGCCCTGACGCTGGCCGCGGCCGGTGCCACCGTGGTCGCGGCAGCCCGCCGAACCGACCTCCTGGAGTCACTGGCCGCCGAGCACGACGGCATCGTGGCCCACCGGTGCGACATCACCGACGAGGACGACTGCGCGGCCCTGATCGCCCGCGCCGAACAGCTCGGCGGCGTCGACATCCTGGTCAACAACGCGGGATGGGCCGACGCGCTGCCCGCATTCGATCAGCCGCTCGCCTCGTTCCGCAAGACCCTCGACATCGACGTGACCGCGCTCTTCCAGCTCAGCGTGCTCGCCGCGAAGTCCATGACGGAGCGCGACGGCGGGGCGATCGTCAACATCGCCTCCGTCCTCGGGCTCGTCGCCTCGGCCCCGATCCCCCAGTCGGCCTACGGCGCCGCGAAGGGCGCCGTCGTCAGCCTCACCCGCCACCTGGCCGCCGAATGGGCCCCTTCCGGGGTACGCGTCAACGCCATCGCGCCGGGCTGGTTCCCCAGCGAACTGACCGCCGAGATGCTGGCCGACGAGTCCGCGAGCCGCTGGATCGCACGCAACACCCCCATGGGCCGGCCGGGCCGGCCCGAAGAACTCGACGGAGCCCTGCTGCTGCTGGCCGGACCCGGCGGCAGCTTCATCACCGGACAGACCCTCGCGGTCGACGGCGGATGGACCGCACGATGAGAGAGGAGGCACGCGATGGCTGTGCACCGTGACCTGTTCGACGAGACCCACGAAGACTTCCGCAGCAGTTTCCGGGCCTTCGTCCAGGCCGAGATCGTCCCGAACCACGAGAAGTGGGAGGCGGCGGGCCGGGTCGACAAGTCCATGTTCCTGGCTGCCGGAGCCCAGGGCTTCCTGGGCATGGCCGTACCGGAGGAGTACGGCGGCCTCGGCGTCGACGACTTCCGCTACAACGTGATCATCTCCGAGGAGCTTCAGCGGGCCAACGTCATCGGCTCGGGCATGTGCATCACGCTCCACAACGACATCGTGCTGCCGTACCTGCTGAGCGCGACCAACGAGGAGCAGCGGGCCCGCTGGCTGCCCGGCTTCGTCACCGGCGAGATCATGGGCGCGATCTCGATGACCGAGCCCGGCGCCGGATCGGACCTGGCCTCCGTCCGTACGACCGCGATCCGCGACGGTGACCACTACGTCGTCAACGGCTCCAAGACGTTCGTCACCAACGGCCTCAACTGCGACCTGGTCATCGTGGCCGCCAAGACCGACCCCGAGGAGCGCCACCGCGGCCTCAGCCTGATCGTCGTGGAGGACGCCACCCCCGGCTTCAGCCGCGGACGCCACCTGCGCAAGATCGGCCTGAAGAGCCAGGACACCGCGGAGCTGTTCTTCGACGAGGCCCGGGTGCCGGCCGATAACCTGCTCGGCGAGCCGGGGACGGGCTTCGCCACCCTGATGGCGAACCTGGCCCAGGAGCGCATGGCGCTGTCGGTCTCGGCGATCACCGGCGCCCGTGCCGTCCTGGACTGGACGATCGACTACTGCCGGGAGCGCGAGGCCTTCGGACAGCGGCTGTCCTCCTTCCAGAACACCAAGTTCGAGCTGGCCGAGATGCTCACCGCCACCGAGGTCGCCCAGGTCTACGTGGACTACCTCGTCCGACGTCACCTGGCCGGGGATCTCGACGCCGAGGACGCGGCCAAGGCCAAGTGGTGGACGACCGATCTCCAGCAGGACGTGGTCAACCGCTGCCTCCAACTGCACGGCGGCTACGGCTTCATGGAGGAGTACCCGGTCGCCAGGGCGTTCCTGGACGCGCGGGTGCAGACCATCTACGCCGGCACCAACGAGATCATGAAGGAGATCATCGGCCGGTCCATCGACGCACCCGACAAGCGGGCCCGCCGATGAGCGTCGACTGCGAGACGCGGGACGGCGTCGCCACGATCACCCTGAACCGGCCCGGCAAGCTCAACGCCATGACCGACACGATGTGGAGCACGCTGGAGGCCCTGCTCGCCGAGTTGTCGGCCGATCCCGGCACCCGCGCCGTGGTGGTCACCGGAGCCGACGGGGCGTTCTGCGGCGGCTCGGACGTCGAGGGACTGCTCGACGACCTCGACGCGCTGCCCGATCGGATCAGGGTCTCCAACCGCTGTGTCCTCGCCCTGCACGAGGCACCGTTCCCGACCATCGCGATGGTCGACGGGATCGCCGCGGGCGCGGGCGTCAACCTCGCGCTGGCCTGCGACTTCGTGGTGGCCAGCAACCGGTCCCGCTTCCTCCAGCTCTTCATCCGGCGCGGACTGTCCCTGGACAGCGGCGGAAGCTGGCTGCTGCCCCGCCTGGTGGGGGAGCGCAGGGCGCGCCAACTGGCTTTCCTCGGCGATTCGTTGGACGCAGCCACCGCGCTGGACTGGGGAATGATCACCTCCGTCGCGCCGCCGGAGGAACTGGCCGCCGAGGTGGACGCCCTCACCGACCGCCTTCGCAAGCTGTCGCCCTCGGCGCTGGCCGGCACCAAGTCACTGCTCAACAACGCCTGGCAGACCTCGCTCGCCGAGGCACTCGAAGCCGAGATCGACAACCAGGTCGCGGTGATCGCCTCCCCCGAGGCGCAGGCGGCGATCGCCGCGTTCGTCCGCAAACGCTGACCGCACACCGGCCGGCACGAGCCCGGCCGCACCCGCACCGCACCGCACACGAACCAAGGAGTCAACGATGGAACTGGCAGGCAGCTCGGCGATCGTCACCGGCGGAGGCTCCGGCCTGGGAGAGGCCACCAGCCGCCTCCTCGCGGCCAAGGGCCTCAAGGTCACCGTCCTCGACCTCGACGAGGTCGGCGGCAACCGCGTCGCCAAGGAGATCGGCGGCCGCTTCATCGCCGCGAACGTCACCGACCCCGACCAGGTCATAGCCGCCGTCGACGCCGCCGTGTCCGACGCCCCGCTGCGCGTCGTCGTCAACTGCGCGGGCATCCCGAGCCTCGCCCGCACCGTCGGCAAGGACGGCGAATACGGCTCGGCCCACGACCTGAACGCGTTCCGCAAGGTCGTCGAGGTCAACCTGATCGGCACCTTCAACGTCGTCCGCCTCGCCGCGACCGCGATGTCCCACAACGAGCCCGACGCCGACGGCGCGCGCGGCGCGATCGTCAACACGACGTCGGTCGCGGCGTTCGACGGCCAGATCGGCCAGGTCGCCTACAGCGCCTCCAAGGGCGGCGTCGTCGGACTCACCCTGCCGCTGGCCCGTGACCTCGGGGTCGTAGGCGTCCGCGTGAACACCATCGCGCCCGGACTGATCGAGACGCCGATCTACGACACGGTCCCGAACCCGGCCGAGTTCAAGGCCAAGCTCGCCAAGGACGTCGTCTTCCCGCGCCGGCTCGGCCGGTCCGAGGAGTTCGCCAGCCTCGCGTGGGAGCTGCTGTCCAACAGCTACATGAACGGTGAGGTGATCCGGATCGACGGGGGCGTCCGCCTTCCCCCCAAGTGAACGACGCCCCGCCCCGCCCGTCCGCTGCTGTCAGGAATGAAGCCCATGAGTACATCAGGATCACAACTTCGCGCCGCCATGCGGGAGTTCGTCGACGGTGAGGTCATCCCCGCCGAACGAGCCCTGGACGCCGGTGGCGACACCGCCGCCGTCGCCCTCAAGCGCCTGCAGGCGAGCGCCAAGGAGAAGGGCCTGTGGGCGCTGGGCCACCCCGCCGAGATCGGCGGCGGCGGTCTGCCGTTCTACGAGTTCGCGCTGGTCAACGAGATCATCGGCCGCTCCAAGTACGGACAGCTCGCGGCGGGCACGCTGTCGATGCAGGACGCGATCATGCTCCACCGCTTCGCCAGTGAGGAGCAGAAGCAGCGCTGGCTGCTTCCGCTGGTGGCGGGGGACATCACCCCGAGCACCGGGATGACCGAGCCGGAGGTCGCCGGATCGGACCCGACGCTCATCCAGGCCACCGCCCGGCTCGACGGCGACGAGTGGGTCATCGACGCCCACAAGTGGTTCACCACCGGCGGCTCCAACGCGGCGTTCACCACGGTCTACGCCCGCACCGAGCCGGAGGACGTCAAGGCCCACCAGGCCCTGTCCGCCATCGTCGTGCCCGCCGGCACCCCCGGCTTCGAGGTCGTCCGCGTCCTGAAGACCATGGGCTCCACCGGCGGGGACCACTGCGAGATCCGCCTCACCGGGGTCCGCGTCCCCTACGAGAACCTGCTCGGCGAGCGCGGCGGCGGATTCGCCGTCGGCCAGATCCGCCTCGGCCCCGGCCGGATCTTCCACGCCATGCGCTGGCTCGGCCAGGCCCAGCGGGCCTTCGAGCTGATGGTCGACCGCGCCAACACCCGCTACGCCCATGGCTCGCTGCTCTCGCAGAAGGGCGAGATCCAGCGCTACGTCGCGGAGTCCGCCGCCGAGATCCACGCGGCGCGGCTGATGGTCCTGGACGCGGCGAAGCAGTTCGACCGGGACGGACAGGCCCGCATCCAGATCAGCATCGTCAAGTTCTGGGCCGCCCAGATGCTCCACAACGTCATCGACCGGGCGATCCAGGTCCACGGCGCCCTCGGCGTCACCGACGACACGCCCCTCGAAGGGATGTACCGCGAGGCGCGCTTCGCCCGCATCTACGACGGCCCGGACGAGGTCCACCGGATGGTCGTCGCGCGACGACTGCTGGCCGACCCCTCCCGCGCCCCCTGGCTCCAGGGCGGTCTCGATGACTGACCAGGAGGAGATCGAGACGCGCCTGACCGCCGCCTGGGGCGCCCCGGTGACGGCCACCGTCCCCAGCGCCCTGCCCGGCGGAGCCAGCCGGCAGACCATGCGCTTCACCGCCGAGACCGAGGGCCGCTCCCGCGACCTGGTCCTGCGGCGCGACCTGTCGGGTCCGGCCGGTGCCGAGACCATGGACCTGGAGGCCAAGGTCATGGCCGCCGCCGCCGCGGCCGGGGTCCCGGTCCCGGAGCTGGTGGACAGCGGGGCGTCGCTCGGCGGCAACCCCTACATCGTGATGAGCCTTGTGGAGGGCGAGGTGATCCCCCGCCGACTGCTGCGCGACGACGCCTACGCGACGGCACGGGAGACCCTCGCGGCGCAGTTCGGTGCCATCGCCGCGCGCATCCACACGATGTCCCCCGACACCCTCGGCGGGCTCGACCGGCAGGAACCCATCGCCGCACTGCGCGCCCTCGCCGAACGGTGGGACTCGCCCCGGCCCTCGGTCGAACTCGCGATCCGCTGGCTGGAGGACCACCCCGTGCCGGCCGTCGCCGACACCGTCGTCCACGGAGACCTGCGCAACGGCAACGCCATCGTCGGCCCCGAGGGCATCCGCGCGGTCCTGGACTGGGAATTGGTCCACCGCGGGGACCCGGTCGAGGACCTCGGATGGCTGTGCGTGAAGGCCTGGCGGTTCGGTTCGGCGCTCCCGGTCGGCGGGTTCGGCACCCGCGCACAGCTCCTCGACGGGTACGAGGAGGTGGCGGGCTGGCGCCCGACCGACGCGCAACTGCACTGGTGGGAGGTCTACAGCACACTGCGCTGGGTGCTGATCTGCCGTCAGCAGGCCGCCGTACACCTGGAGGGCGAAGAGGACTCGCTCGAACACGCGGTGATCGGCCGGCGGGTGTGCGAGGCGGAGTTCGACCTGCTGCTCACGCTCGGACTGACGCGGCCGGAGAAGGCCGAGGACGTGCTGGCCGCGGTCGACGCCGCGGAGTCCGAAACGGTCGGCACGGGCGCCGCGCCCCACGACGCCCCGGACGCCGACCACCTGCTCGCCGTGGTCGAGCGCACCCTCGCGCGCGGTGAGCTCGGTTCGCAGGGCAGCGCCCGCTACCTCGCCAGGGTCGCGGCCAACGCCCTGCGGATCGTACGGCGGGAGCTCCTGCTCGCGGCCGAGGTCACCGAGCGGCACCGCGGACGGCTGGACGGCCTCGGGTTCGCGACGGATCGGGACCTCGCCGAAGCCTTGCGCTCCGGCGCCGTGACACCTGTGAACCCCCGCGTGGTTCAAGCCGTCGTCGGGACGGTGCGGGACAAGCTGCTCGTGGCCAACCCGGCGTATCTCGGTCGGCCCGACGCGCCGGAAGAGGGCTGACGGCGCGGGCCACCGGCGCGCGCGAGCGCGTGCGACGACCCTCGGTAGTCTCTACCTCCCCCGGCAACCTTCTCGAGAACGGCAGGTCAATGGCCCCCAAGTCACCTCAGAAAGCTCGGATTCTGCGTGCTGCGGCGGAGTTGTTCGCCGAACACGGCTACCACGGCACCGGGATGGCTCAACTCGAGGCGGCTGTCGGGCTCCAGAGAGGTGCGCTCTACCACCACATCGGGAACAAGGAAGCACTGCTCTTCGAGATCAGCGCCTCCCAGTTGCGTGTCATGGTCGAGATCGCGCTCGACATCGAGAAGCGCGTGGAGGATCCCGAGGAACGGTTCAGAGAACTGGCCCGGACGCTGATGGAGAACATCGCCGACCACGTTCTCGAATGGACCGTCCACTACCGGGACTTCACCGCGCTCACGGGACCGCTCATGGAAACCGTGCTCGATCTGCGCAAGCAGTACGAGCAGGTGTGGCGGCGCACGCTCGACGCGGGCATCGACGCCGGGGACTTCAAACCGCTGCCCGAGGCCGTGGCGTTGAAGGGAATCCTCGGAATGTTCAACTACTCGTACGTCTGGTTGAAGAAGGACGCCGGACTTCCGCCGCGCGAGATCGCGGACGTCTTCTGCGACACCTTCCTCGCGGGCATCCTGCGATCCGCGCCGTCGAACGGCTGAACAAGGTCAGCGCCGTCGAACGGCCGAAGAACACGTCGTCCGAGCACTGAGCCGGAACGACCGCACCACAAGGAGAACGAACGACATGTCGGACGAAGTCCTGGTCGAACGCCGCGACGGCGTGCAGATCATCACCATCAACCGGCCGCAGGCGAAGAACGCCCTGAACCTGGCCGTGGCCCAGGGCATCGCGGACGCCGTGGACGAGCTGGACGCGTCCGACGACCTCCGGGTGGGCGTCCTGACGGGCGCCGGCGGAACGTTCTCCGCCGGGATGGACCTCAAGGCGTTCCTCCGCGGCGAGAGCCCCGCGATCGAGGGCCGGGGTCTGGCGGGCATCACGATCACCCCGCCGAAGAAGCCCCTCATCGGCGCGGCCGAGGGCTGGGCGCTGGCAGGCGGGTTCGAGCTGCTCCTCGCCTGCGACCTGGTGGTCGCGGGCGAGACGGCCAGGTTCGGCGTCCCGGAGGTGACCCGCTCCCTGGTGGCGGCCGCCGGTGGCGCACTGTTGCTGCCGCGCCGCATCCCGTACGCCGTCGCCATGGAGATGCTCCTCACCGGCGATCCGATCACCGCGCGGCGTGGCGCGGAGGTCGGCCTGGTCAACCGCCTGGTGCCCGAGGGCAAGGCCCTGGAGGGCGCGCTGGAGCTCGCCGCGCGGGTGGCGTCGGCCGGCCCGCTCGCGGTCGCCGCGACGAAGCGGATCGCCCGCTCCAGCGCGGACTGGACGCTGGCCGAGGGCTGGGAGGAGCAGGAGAGGATCATCGCGCCGGTGTTCGTCTCCGAGGACGCCCGTGAGGGCGCCGCCGCGTTCGCGGAGAAGCGCAGCCCGGTGTGGAGCGGCCGCTAGGGCGAAACACGCCCTGGGACCGTCGGTGACGGTCCGTCGGCTGTTCCTTCCGGTGAACCGTCCCCCGGCCCGCCGGGTGCGCCGGCCCTGCGCGTCAGGCGATCCGTCCGACGTACGCCAGTGCCTGCTTCAGCAGGACCCCGTGACCGCCCGGCATGTCGTCCGTGACCACCGGGGACGCGGCCTCCTCCGGGCTGAACCAGACCAGGTCGAGGGCGTCCTGCCGGGGGCGGCAGTCGCCCGTCACCGGCACGATGTACGCCAGGGACACGGCGTGCTGGCGCGGGTCGTGGAACGGGGTGACACCCAGCGTCGGGAAGTACTCGGCGACGGTGAAGGGATGCAGGGAGGCCGGGATCCGGGGGAGAGCCACCGGGCCGAGGTCCTTCTCCAGATGGCGCAGCAGGGCGTCGCGGACCTTCTCGTGGTGCAGCACCCGGCCGGAGACGAGGCTGCGGCTGACCGTCCCGTCCGGACCGATACGCAGCAGGAGCCCGATGTGGGTGACCTCGCCGTTGTCGTCGACGCGTACCGGTACGGCTTCGACGTACAGGATCGGCATGCGGGCGCGGGCCGACTCCAGTTCGTCACGGGACAGCCAGCCGGGCGTGGTTTCGGTCAAGTCAGACATTGCTTGATCATACTTTCCGTGCGTCCGGTGCGGGGGTGATGCTCCAGGTCAACGATGCCCCAGGGAAAGGGTCATCGCGCATCATCCGGCGTCGGCCACAGGGTGTCGGTCCAGCGGGCGCCGGGGGAATCCGGTCCCGGTGGCGCGCGTCGCCCGCGCATCACCGGTGTCTGGAGAAGCCTCCCGAGGCCGGCCGGCCTCGGCCGGTTCGGCGAGGCGCGACTACCAGCGCGTGCCGGTCGGCGGCGACGGCCTGTCAGGCGCCGCGCTACGCCTGCGCCGCGAACGCGCCTGTGAACGACGTCCTGGTCGTCGGCGAGAACGGTGCCGGCGCATCGTCGCTCACCACGCCCCCGTCCTCGCCTGTCCCACCGACAGGTTCCGGCCCGCTGATCCGCCGGTCACCGGCGGAGCCGGGGCGCGAGGGCCGTGCGCACGACCTTGGCCACGTTGCTCGCGGCGGATCCGTCCTCGTCTCCGGGTTCCGGTTCCAGCACACGCTGGATCTGTTGCAGCAGCTCGTTGGTCGACCGCCAGAGCGGGACGAACATGCCGGCCACCGGCCCGACGCCCTGGATCGGGCCGTTGGACAGCTCGGTGACTTTCTTGGCGGCCGTGACCGTTGCCGGGTCCCGCAGGATCAGGTGGACCTCATCGTCGACCAGCCGGATTTCCATCTTGCGCGCGGCGGCCTCCTCCGGGTTCGCGTCCGTGGTCGTCTCCGGATCCAGTTCGTCGATCTTGGCGGCGACCGCGTCCGGGTCGACCCCGAGTTCCCGCAGCACCTTGGCCGCCATGCTGTTCTCCGCCCGCAGCATCGCCTCAAGCAGGTGATGACTGCCGACCGGTGCGCCACCGGCCAGCGCGCTGGCGGCGGACACGGTGTCCTCGGTGGCGGATGTGCCGGCCGGCCATGGGCCGGCCGCGACGTCCTGCGGTCCTTCCGCTGACGCCAGCACCGCGGCACGGATCCTGCTGATCGGACTGATCCGCTCGGCAAGTACCCGCGCGCCGACGCCCTCGCCTTCCCTGACCAGGGCGAGCAGGATGTGTTCCGTACCGATGCAGGTGTGGTGCAGCTGCTGCGCCTCGCGCAGGGCGAGTTCCAGCGTCTTCTTCGCGCGCGGCGCGAACGGGATATGGCCGCTCAGCTCCTGCGTGCCGGGCTTGACCACCGCGGCGATGTCGATCTGCGCCGTCTCCTTGTCGTACCCGAGCTGGTGCAGGACTTTCGCCGCCGTGCTGTCCGTCGCGTCGAGCAGCCCCAACAGGATGTGCTCCGTGCCGATGTGGTGGTGCTTGAGCAGCCTCGCCTCCTCCTGAGCCGTGACGACCACCTTGCGGGCTTCCACCGTGAACCTTTCAAATGACATGTCTCCATGCTCGCAACCGTGTCAATACACTGTTATTGATATGGTCACCGGGGTGAAGGGAGGGTGTGATGGAGACACCGTCGGACTGGGAGGACCGGCTCGCGCGCTGGCAGAATGAGCTGGAGCTGTTCGAGCGGCTGGACGAGACACCCTGGGTCACGCTGGCCAAGGCGGAAGCCGAGACCGGTGTCTCCCGCTCGGCCCTGCGGTCCTGGTACCGCAATGGCGAGATCCGGTCCCGGCTGGTGGACGGTCCGAACGGGCCGCAGCGCCTGGTCCAGTTGGACGCGGTGATCGAGCGCGCCGCCGCATCACCGCGCATTCAGCGCAGGGCGGAGCGGGAGGTCAGCCTGGAAGCCCAGGTCACCCTGCTTCGGCACCGGGTTGACCAGCTTGAGCTGCGGCTGGCCGCGCTGGAGCGGAAGTGACCGGCGCGAGCGGCCCCGTGCCATCGGCCCGGAGCGGTGCCACACCGTATCGGTAGGCCGAGCCATCAGAACCTGTGCAATGCGTTCACGCGTTCGGGAGTGTCTGCGGGACGACGTGCTGGGGTCCGATGACCGAGAGGAGCTGTAGTTTCTTGTGGCTTTCGCTGCCGGGGACCGCGGTGTAGACGAGAACGATGTGTGACTGCTCGGGGTCGAGAGTCGACAGGCCCGACCCCGTCATCAGCGCATTCGGTGCTCGCGGCTGCGGGGAACTCGGCACCGTCGGCTCCGCCGCCGCGGTCGGCTACGCCATCTGCAACGCCACCGGAATCCGGGTACGCGATCTCCCCATCACCCTCGACAAACTGCTGTAGACCAGGTCGGTCGGCTGGTACCGAGCGTGAGTGCAACCCCGCCCTCCGTGCGGGTGACCTGGTCGAGGCGGATCGGGGAGGTCCGACTCAGAGGTGGGCGAACAGCAGGGGAAGGTCCGGGCGAGGTGGTGGACCCAGATGTCGGTGGCCGGCCAGTCGTCGATGTCGTGCTGGGTGCAGGGGGCCACACGAGTTGCAAAGCCGTGATGGGAGGCCGCCGACGGCGACGCCACCGAGTTCACCACGACCTTGTACGGATTCCTGGCGGAGGGCGTGCCGCCCGCCGAGGCGATGCACCGCGTGACCCGCGCCCTGCGCGGGCGCTGTCCGCTCAGCCCACGGTCGTGGGCCCCGTACGCGCACATGGGGCCTTGACCCAGTGAGGGCCGATCACCGTCCAACGCGTTCCGCATCGGCGATACTCACGGGGATCCCCGGTCCAAGGATCCTTGAGCGAAACCCTCAACAGTCGGAGAGCCTGATACCGCCCGGCAGGACGACCGGCGGGACCACAGGAGCGGCATGGCCACGGAATACACCACGGACATCACCGACGCTGTCGTCGACAGCTTCGAGGGCACGGCCGATCCCCGGCTGCGGGAACTGCTCGGCGCGCTCACCCGCCATCTGCACGCCTTCGTCCGCGAGACCCGGCCGACCGCGGGGGAGTGGGAGAGCGCGGTCGGCTTCCTCACCGCGACCGGCCGGATGTGCACGGACACCCGGCAGGAGTTCATCCTGCTGTCGGACGTGCTCGGCGTCTCCATGCTGATGGAGACGCTGAACGGCGACCGCGACCCGGGCGCGACGGAGTCGACGGTCCTCGGCCCGTTCCACATGACCGAGTCGCCCGTGCTGGAACTCGGCGCGACCATCGACCTGGTCGGCACCGGCGAGCCGTGCGTGGTCAGCGGCCGGGTACTGTCCGGTGACGGGACTCCGCTGCCCGGCGCGGTCCTCGACGTGTGGCAGGCGGACGGCGAGGGCTTCTACGACGTGCAGCGGCCGGAGGTCCAGCCGCCCGGCAACGGACGCGGGCTCTTCACCGCGGACGCCGAGGGCCGCTTCCGCTTCCGCACCTGTGTGCCGAGCCCCTACCCGATCCCCACCGACGGCCCGGTCGGAGCCCTGCTCCGGGCCACCGGTCGGCATCCCTGGCGCCCCGCCCACATCCACTTCATCGCCTCGGCCGAGGGCCACGCCCCCGTCACCACGCACATCTTCGTGGCGGGCAGCCCGTATCTGGACTCCGACGCCGTCTTCGCCGTCAAGAAGAGCCTCGTCCAGGACTTCGCCGAGACCGACGATCCGTCGCTGGCCCGGGAGTTCGGCGTCACGAACCCGTTCCGGCACGCCCACTTCGAACTCGTACTGGAGCCGGCTTGACCACCCCGCCCAACACTCCGCTCGACTTCTCCTACGAGACCCGGCCCGCCCGCGTCGTCTTCCGGCCCGGCGCCGCGGTGACCGCGACGCCGGGGGAGGCCGCACGGCTCGGGCTGCACCGGGTGCTCGTGGTGTGCGGCAGCCGGGGCGCGGACGTCGCCCGGTCGGTGGCGGACGCGCTCGGCGACAGTTGCGTGGGGGTGCACACCGGCGCCCGGATGCACGTACCCGTCGAGGTCGCCGACGAGGCGGTCGAGGTGGCGCGGGCGGCCGGTGCCGACGGCTGTGTCGCCGTCGGCGGCGGCTCCGCGATCGGCCTCGGCAAGGCGATCGCGCTGCGCACCGGCCTGCCGCTGATCGCCGTGCCCTCCACCTACTCCGGTTCCGAGATGACGTCGGTGTGGGGACTGACCGAGGGCGGGGCCAAACGCACCGGCCGCGACTCCTCCGTACAGCCCCGGTGCGTCGTCTACGATCCCGAGCTCACCCTCGGCCTCCCGGTCCCGCTCTCGGTGACCAGCGGCGTCAACGCCCTCGCGCACGCGGTCGAGGCGCTGTACGCCCCCGACGCCTCCCCGCTGGTCTCCCTGATGGCGGAGGAGGGCGTACGGGCGATGACGGGCGCCCTTCCCGACGTGGCGGCGGCCCCCGGCGATCCGGAGGCGCGCGCCCGGGCCCTGTACGGCGCCTGGCTCTGCGGTGCCTGCCTCGGCGCTACGACCATGGGTCTGCACCACAAGCTGTGCCATGTCCTCGGCGGCACCTTCGGTCTGCCGCACGCCGAGACCCACACCGTGGTCCTCCCGTACGCCCTCGCCTACAACGCGCCCGCCGCTCCGCAGGCGATCGCCGTCCTGTCGCGGGCCATGGACACCGACGACGTCCCCCGCGCCGTGCGGGAGCTCGCGCGAGGCCTGGGTGCTCCCGGTACCCTCGCCGAACTCGGCCTGAAGGAAGCCGACTTGGTCCGCGCCGCGACCCAGGTCGCCGCGGAGTCGTATCCCAACCCCCGCGAGGTCACCGCGAACGGTGTCCTGGGTCTGCTGACGGCGGCCTACGAGGGTTGGGAGCCGAGGAGCGAGAACTCCTGGGGCGACGGGGCCCAGGCGTAGGCCCAGGCCCGGGGCGACGGGGCCGGGTCCTTGGACCGGCCCCGTCGGGCCATCCGGCGACTCCTGCTCCTTGACACCAACTGGTCTTCAGCGAAGGAGAGTTGGGGTCAAAAGGGGCCCGATGGCCCCCAACGGGCCGCCCCACCCTCCTCATTGGCGTATCCGTCATCGCTCCGACACCCGCGACCTCTGGTGTTTTCCGTGCCCGCCCGAAAGGGTGACCTGGGCATGCCAAGACGACCGCCTGGTCTGCCCCGCCCCCACGCCGCGGTCGATCTGGAGGAAGCAGTGACAAGAAGCTCGCGGACCCGCAAGGTCTCGCTCGTCCTCGGCAGCGCCGTCGCGCTGGTCGTCGCCTTCCCGGGCAGCGCCCTCGCCGACCCGCCGACCGCCTTGCCCGGGAACGCGGACGGACTGGAGTCGACGTTCCAGCCGGCCTTCGACTACGACACCGACGGCTGCTACCCGACCCCGGCCATCGGCCCCGACGGCACCATCAACCCCGGCCTCAATCCCTCCGGGGCCCTGAACGGCCACTGCCACGACTCCTGGGACCTCGACAACACCAACGGGTACTCCCGCGAGAAGTGCAACAACGGCTGGTGCGCCATCATCTACGGCCTCTACATGGAGAAGGACCAGGCAGTCGTCGGCAGCGGCCTCGGCGGCCACCGCAACGACTGGGAGCACGTCGTGGTGTGGGTCCAGGACAACGAGGCCAAGTACGTCTCCACGTCGGCCCACGGCAGCTTCAAGATCTACCCACGGGACCAGATCCGCTGGGACGGGACGCACCCCAAGGTCGTCTACCACAAGGACGGCATCGGCACCCACTGCTTCCGCCCCGCGAACACCAACGACGAGCCGCCGGAGAACAGTTACCACACCTGGCAGTTCCCGACGCTGGTCGGCTGGAACGGCTACCCCGCCGGGCTGCGCGACAAGTTGAGCGCGTACGACTTCGGCAGTGCCGTGTTCGGCCTCAAGGACGGCAACTTCAACTCCCACCTGGCGAAGGCCGAACCGGCCGGCATCGCGTTCGACCCCAACGCCTGACCGGTGGTCCGGTGGTGGGTGAAGCGCGCTCGGCGCCACCCACCACCGGCCGGGGCCCACACGGCCCCTACGAGTCGAGAAGCCGCTCCTGGTGACGCGGCGGCCTCCCCGCGTGCCACGGCAGCACCTCACCGAACCGCACCAGTTCGCCGTACTGCGCCGGATCGGTCTTCTCGCGCAGCAGCAGATCGAGAATCGCGACGGCGGCCCGCGCCGGGGTCTGCGCCTGGCTGAAGTCGGAGAACCACGGGCGCGACAACGGCGTGTCGACGAGTCCCGGGCAGACCGCCGCGACCAGCGTCCCGCGGGCCAGGTCCGCCTCCCGGCGCTCGGCCGCGACCGCCCGCACGGCGGCGACCTGGGCCACCTTGGACGGCACGTTGATCCAGCGGGGCCAGCCGAGTCCGACCGCGGTGCCCGCGTGCACGGCGGCCCGCCAGCTCTCGACCGCCGCCTCCACCCCGTCGAGCGGGACACCGTCGAACAGCGGGTGGAACCGGGCGTCGAGATGGCCCAGCGTGCCCAGCGAACTGGCCACCACGACGAGCCGTCCACCGGGACGCAGCACCGGGCCGAACGAGCGCAGCACCGCGTGCGCGCCCCCGTTGGCCACGTCGATGAAGGCGTCGGCCTGCTCCGACTGCGACCGTTCGGGCGTCAGCATCGCGCTCGCGTTGGACACCACGATGTGCACCCCGCCGTGCCGCGCGCCCAGTTCGGCCGCCAGCTCCCGCACGGCCCGCGTATCGGTGACGTCGAGGACACGGCCCTCCACCCGGCTCACGGTGGCAGCGGAGGCGTCGACCCGCGCGACGGCGTCGGCGACCCGGTGGGCGTCGCGCCCGGTGAGCAGGACCAGGTCGCCACGGTCCAGCCGGGCCGCGAGCCCTTCGACGAGCGCGAGGCCGAGCCCCTGATTGGCTCCGGTGACGAGGGCGATGCGTGCGTTGGTCATGCCCACCACGCTAGGAACACCCCGGGCATGCGTCCAACGAAACCTGCTCAGGTCTGGTATGCGTCATCGTCATGGACTTCACCGACGTCTCGCTCGTCTCCCTGCGTGTCTTGCGCGAGGTGGCCGAACGGGGCACGCTCACCGCGGCGGCCGGCGCGCTCGGCTACACCCAGTCCGCCGTGTCCCGGCAGATCGCCTCGCTCGAACGGGCCGCACGGGCACCGCTGTTGGAGCGGCGCAGGGACGGCGTACGGCTGACCGCGGCCGGGCACGTCGTCCTGCGCCGGGCCGTGACGGTGCTCGACCAGATCGACGCGACGGCACGGGAACTCGCGGGGCTGCCCGCCGAGGCCGGGACGGTCCGGCTGGTTCGCCAGCGCGGGCGCCGTCCTGCTGCCGCGCGCCGTCGCCGCACTGCGCCGCAGCCACCCGGCGATCACCGTCGGCACCCGTGAGGGCAGCACCCCGGCGCTGGTCCGGGCGCTGCGGGCCGGAACCCTGGACCTGGCCCTGCTCGCCTCGGCGCCGCCGTTCCGGCCCTTCGACGGCGAGTCGCCGCCGCTGGCCGTGCGGACGCTCGCCGAACGCAGTCTGCGGCTCGCGGTGCCGGCGGTCCATCCGCTCGCCGCCCACGACTGCGTCGACATCGCCGACCTGCGGGGACAGCGCTGGATCGCCGGTTCGTCCGTCGGCGACGAACGGCTGATGGGCGTCTGGCCGGGACTGGACGAGCGTCCGGTGATCGCCCACACCGCCCGTGACTGGCTGGCCAAACTGCACCTGGTGGCCGCGGGCTGCGGTCTGACCACCGTTCCCGCCTCGCTGGTCCCCGCCGTGCCGCCCGGCGTGCGGATCCTGTCCGTGCACGGCGGCCCGGAGGAGCGCCGCCGCCTCGTCCTCGCCCGCCTTCCGAGCCCCTTGACCGAGCCGGCCGCCCGGCTGGCCGACGCGCTCCGGGTGGCGGCGGCCGACCTGGACGATCCGGCGTGACGGCGACTCCACCGCCGCCCGGATTCCGGGACGTCGACACATCGCACGCTGGGACGATGACAATGCGTGCGCGGCCATCCACCGACGTGCGGTAGGGTTTCGACGTGCGCTCACGCGGGGAACCGCGAGGGGACGCATCGGGACGTGGCGCAGCTTGGTAGCGCACTTGACTGGGGGTCAAGGGGTCGCAGGTTCAAATCCTGTCGTCCCGACTGTGAAGTCGTGGCCGGAGGCCGTATCGGAATTCCGATACGGCCTCCGGCCGTTCTCCGTGCACCGCGGGGGACGGCGGTCGGCCGTCCCTACCGGGCGACGCCCTCGGACCGCCCGCCAGGGACGAAGGTCAGGCCTGGTCCAGGAGCGCGAGCAGGGCCTTCCGCAAGGTCGTACGGGGGTCCTTGGCGGGGCCCTCGGACCGCCAGGCGACGAAGCCGTCGGGGCGGACCAGTACCGCACCCTCGGCGGTGACGCCGTGGACCGCCGCCCAGTCCGTGTCGCCCGCGGGGACCAGGTCCGCCTCCGACCCGCCGCCGATCCGGTACGAGTCGAGCGGGACGGACAGTTGCCGGGCCGTGTCGCTCGCCGCCGCGTGCCACGCGCCGGCGCCGTCCGCCGAGCTCAGCAGCACCAGGGAACGCTCGTACAGGTCGAGGGTGGAGATCCGGGCGCCGGCGCGGGTCAGCCACAGATGCGGTGCCCGGGTCCCCGGCTCGCCCGTCAGCCGTACACCCTCGGGCACGACCGGAACGGCCGGATCGGCGCCCAGGACAGCGCCCCGCGGGTAGCGGTAGGCGAGCGCCACATTGAGAATGCCGCCCTTCCTGCCGCCGGGGCCGCCCTGCCCGCCGGCTCCGGGCTCCGGGGTGTACCCGGGGTGGCTGTGCTCGACCGAGCGCGAGGAGGCGCGTGCGCTCGTCGCCTCCGCCACCGGCCGGCGCTCGGCGTCGTACGACTTCAGCAGTCCGGGGCCGGCCCAGCCCGCCAGTACGGCGGACAGCTTCCAGGCGAGGTTGTGCGCGTCCTGGATACCGGTGTTGGAGCCGAACGCCCCGGTGGGTGACATCTCGTGGGCCGAGTCGCCCGCCAGGAACACCCGTCCCTGCGCGTACCGTTCGGCGACCCGCTCGGCCGCGTGCCACGCCGCCCTGCCGGTGATCTCCACATCGAGATCCGGCACGCCGACCGCCCGCCGGATGTGCTCCACGCAGCGTTCGTCGGTGAACTCCTCCAGGGTTTCGCCGTGTTCGGGATGCCAGGGGGCGTGGAAGACCCAGTGCTCCTTGTTGTCCACCGGCAGCAGAGCACCGTCGGCCGCCGGATCGGTCAGATAGCAGACGATGAACCGCCGGTCACCGACGACGTCCGCGAGTCCGCGGGAGGTGAACGTGAGGCTCACGTTGTGGAACAGGTCGCCCGGCCCGGTCTGCCCGATGCGCAGCGCCTCGCGGACGGGGCTGCGCGGACCGTCCGCCGCGACGAGGTAGTCCGCGCGGATCGTGGTGTGCTCACCGGTCTCCCGGCTCTTGACCTTCGCCGTCACTCCTTCGGAGTCCTGCTCGAACGACAGCAGCTCCGTGGAGAACCGCAGGTCGGCGCCCAGCTCCCGGGCGCTCGCCAGCAGTACGGGTTCGAGGTCGTTCTGGCTGCACAGGCACCAGGCGCCCGGGCTGAACCGGGCCAGCCCGCCGCCCGGGTCGATCTCCTTGAACAGCCACTCCCCGGCATCGCCCACCAGGGTCGGCGTCTGCAGGATGCCGTGGTTGTCCGCGAGGACCGAGGCGGCCTCCTCGATGCGCCGCTGCACCCCGGCCACCCGGAAGATCTCCATGGTGCGCACGTTGTTGCCGCGCCCGCGCGGGTGGATCGAGGTCCCCGCGTGGCGCTCGACGAGGATGTGCGGCACGCCGAGCCGCCCCAGGAACAGCGACGTGGACAGGCCCACCAGAGAGCCGCCCACGATGAGGACGGGCGTGTGGAGACCGTTCTCGCCGGCCTCTTCGAATCGGTTCATTGATTGCCTCCAGCGTCGGCTGCGACGCGAGTGAGGAATGGGGATGCAGATTCCATGCCCTGTGTGGACCGTTTCGCTCGGCAGGGGCACCCGGATGGCGCGCGGTTCACTCGTCCGACCCGTGGGACTCGCGGAGTTCCGGCCTCACGTCAACGATCAGTTCATGGCGGCCCCGGCGTTTCGGACACCGCGGTCGTTCCTGACTTCCGTGACGAAGAGGAGAGGTGTGCCGCAATGACTGTCTCGGGACGTATCTCGCAGTCGGCCTTCGACGGCTCGAAGCTTCGGGTGATCCTGCTGCTCGACCTGTACGAAGGCGCTCAGCAGCAGTTCCTCGACGCGTACGAACTCATGCGCAACCAGGTCGCCTCGGTACCCGGCCACATCAGTGACCAGCTCTGCCAGTCGATCGAGAACCCCTCGCAGTGGCTCATCACCAGCGAGTGGGAGAGTGCCCCGCCCTTCCTCGCCTGGGTGAACAGCGAGGAGCACGTCGAGACCGTCCGGCCGATGCACAGCTGCGTCCGGGACACCCGGTCGATGCGCTACAGCATCCTCCGCGAGACCAGTCCCGCCGAGCCGCTCACCCCGGAGTCGGTCAGGGCGCCCCGGCAGGTCGAGGCCCGCGTGGGCAACGGAGTGGCCCGCCACGCCCTCACGTTCACCGTCAAGCCCGGGTCCGAGTCGAAGGTCGCCGAGATCCTGGCCGGCTACCAGTCGCCCCAGGCCCAGGTCGACGACACCACCCGGCTGCGCCGCACCTCGCTGTTCATGCACGGCAACCGCGTCGTGCGGGCCGTCGAGGTGGAGGGCGACCTGCTCGCCGCGCTGCGGCACGTATCGCGCCAGCCCGAGGTGAGGGCGGTCGAGGAGGCCATCAACCCCTACCTGGAGCAGGACCGGGACCTCAGCGACCCCGAATCGGCGCGGGTCTTCTTCACCCGTGCGGCGCTCCCCGCCGTGCACCACGTGGTCTCCGGCCGCAAGGAGCCCGCGAAGCTGAGCCGGCACGCGCTGTACTACCCCGCCCGGACCGGCTGCGGCATGGAGCTGGCCCGGCTGCTCGCCCACCAGGACGAGGCCGCGGCCGACGACAAGGACAGCCCGGTGTACAGCAGCACCGTCTTCCAGCGCGACGACATCGTGGTGCGGCTCATCGACATCGTGGGCGACCTCGACCTCGACCCCGTCGCCTCCCTGGGCCTCAAGGGCGCCAAGAAGGCCGCCGAGCTGGAGCGCCTCCTCGACGGTGCCGCGATCGGCGTCGAAGGCTCCCTGGGGACGGAACGCAACATCAACCGCCTCCTGTCGCACGCCGACATGCTGCCGATCACCGACCGCAGCTCGGTCGGCTCCTGACGGACCGCCGCAGACCGCGTACCCGGACGTCCCGACCGACGTCCTCGCCACACCCGGAGGTATCAACCATGATCAAGCACCATCCACGCATCGTGGACCTGAGCGAGACGGAACCCAACCGCAGGCGCGGTGGCGACATCCGGGCCCTGCTCACGCCCGCCACGGCGGGGTCCACCAGCGGCTTCATGGGCCTGGCCATCATCCAGCCAGGAGAGCGCATCGGCGAGCACTACCACCCGTACTCCGAGGAGTTCGTGTACGTGGTCAGCGGCGCCCTCGAAGTGGACCTGGACGGTGAGGCGTTCGCGCTCCGGCCCGACCAGGGCCTGTTGATCCCGATCGACATGCGGCACCGCTTCCGCAACGTCGGCGACGAGGAGGCCCGCATGGTCTTCCACCTGGGCCCGCTCGCGCCGCGCCCGAGCCTCGGCCACGTCGACACGGAGGAGTCCGAGGCCGCACCCGGCCACGAGGTCGTCATCGGCGGCCCCGACCTGACCGCGCCGGACCACGGACAGCCGTCCGAACGAAGTGGGGCCATACAGTGACCCGGCGGGTGGCCGTCACCGGTGTCGGTGTGGTCGCTCCGGGAGGCACCGGGGCCAAGGCGTTCTGGGACCTCCTCGCGGCCGGCCGCACCGCGACCCGCGGCATCACGCTGTTCGACCCGGCGGGACTGCGCTCCCGCATAGCCGCCGAATGCGACTTCGACCCCCTCGACCACGGACTCGACCCGGAGCTGGTCCGGGACGCCGACCGGTACATCCAGTTCGCGGTGGTCGCCGCCGGGGAAGCCGTCCGTGACTCGGGACTCGACGCGGACCGGGAAGACCCCTGGCGCGTCGCCGTCTCCCTGGGCAGCGCCGTCGGCGGCACCACCCGCCTGGAGCACGACTACGTCAAGGTCAGCGAAGGCGGCAAGCGGTGGGACGTCGACCACCGCGCGGCCGACCCGCGACTGCACCTGGCGTTCGCGCCCAGCACGCTCGCCTCGGTCGTCGCCGAGCGGTTCGGGGCGCAGGGACCGGTGCAGACCGTCTCCACCGGCTGCACCTCCGGACTCGACGCGGTCGGATACGCCTTCCACACCATCGAGGAGGGCCGGGCCGACATCTGCATCACCGGGGCGTCCGACTCACCGATATCCCCGATCACGATGGCCTGCTTCGACGCCATCAAGGCCACGTCGCCCAACAACGACGACCCCGAGCACGCCTCCCGGCCCTTCGACGCCGACCGCAACGGGTTCGTCATGGGCGAGGGCGCGGCCGTTCTGGTCCTGGAGGAGTACGAACACGCCCGGGCCCGCGGCGCGCACATCTACTGCGAGATCGGCGGCTACGCCACCTACGGCAACGCCTACCACATGACCGGTCTGACCAGCGAGGGCCTGGAGATGTCCCGTGCCATCGACAGCACGCTCGACCAGGCCCGGCTCGACCCCACGCTGATCGACTATGTCAACGCGCACGGCTCGGGCACCCGGCAGAACGACCGGCACGAGACCGCCGCGGTCAAGCAGTCCCTGGGCGAGCACGCGTACCGGACGCCCATGAGCTCCATCAAGTCCATGGTGGGCCACTCGCTGGGCGCGATCGGCGCCATCGAGGTCGTCGCCTGCGTCCTCGCCCTGAAGCACCAGGTGGTGCCGCCCACGGCGAACTACGAAACCCCCGACCCCGAGTGCGACCTGGACTACGTGCCGCGCACCGCACGCCCCCGGAAGCTCAGGAATGTGCTCTCCGTCGGCAGCGGGTTCGGCGGATTCCAGTCCGCGGTGCTCCTCACCGGGCCGGCTGGGAGGAAACGATGAGCACTCAGCGCCCCCGGCGCGCGGCCGTCACCGGTATCGGTGTGATCGCGCCCAACGGATTGCGCGCCGACGCCTACTGGAAGTCCGTCAGGGAAGGCCTCGGCGTTCTGGACCGGATCACCCGCGAGGGCTGCGAGCACCTGCCGCTGCGCGTGGCGGGTGAGGTCCGGGCCTTCGACGCGGCGGACCTCATCGAGGAGCGGTTCCTCGTCCAGACGGACCGGTTCAGCCACTTCGCTATGGCCGCGACCGTCCTCGCCCTCGACGACGCGGGCATGGGAGCGATCGACCCCGAGGAGGCGTACGACGTCGGCGTGGTCACCGCCGCGGGATCCGGCGGCGGCGAGTTCGGCCAGCGGGAACTGCAGAAACTGTGGGGCCAGGGCTCCCGGTTCGTCGGCCCGTACCAGTCCATCGCCTGGTTCTACGCCGCCAGCACCGGCCAGATCTCCATCCGCGGCGGCTTCAAGGGGCCGTGCGGAGTCGTAGCGAGCGACGAGGCGGGGGGACTGGACGCCATCGCGCACGCCGCCCGGGGCGTACGGCGCGGCACCGGCGCGATGGTCGTCGGCGCCGCGGAGGCGCCCCTGGCTCCGTACTCGATGGTCTGCCAGCTCGCCTACCCCGAGCTCAGCACCGTGGAGGACCCGGATCGCGCCTACCGTCCCTTCACCGAGGGAGCCTGCGGGTTCGTGCCCGCGGAGGGCGGCGCCATGCTCGTCGTGGAGGACGAGCGGCGTGCGCGCGACCGGGGCGCGGCTGTCCGGGCCGTCGTGGCCGGACACGCGGCCACCTTCACCGGCGCCTCGCAGTGGGAGCGGTCCCGGGAGGGACTCGCGCACGCGATCCGGGGCGCCCTCGCCGAGGCGGACTGCGCCCCGGAGGAGATCGACGTCGTCTTCGCCGACGCCCTGGGCGTCCCGGCGGCGGACCGCGCCGAGGCCCTGGCCATCGCCGACGCCCTGGGGGCACACGGCACCCGGGTCCCCGTCACGGCGCCCAAGACGGGCATCGGACGGGCGTACTGCGGGGCACCCCTGCTGGACACCGCGGCCGCGGTGCTCGCGATGGAGCACGGCCAGATCCCGCCCACCCCCAACGTGTTCGACGTCTGCCACGACCTCGATGTCGTGACGTCGGACGCCCGCCCCGCCGAACTGCGCACGGCCCTGATCCTCAGCAGGGGACTCATGGGGTCCAACGCGGCCCTGGTCGTACGCCGGGGCGGGGACCACGCCCGGTAGTCCGGGCCGCACGTGAGGAGAACACCCGCATGATCACCACCGAAGTGACCGTCGACGAACTGGCCGCGCTGATGAAGAAGGCGGCCGGGATAACCGTCGACCCCGCAGAGCTCGCGCAGTCCTCCGACACCCCGTTCGGCACCCTCGGACTGGACTCGCTCGGTCTGCTCGGCATCGTCGGCGAGCTGGAGAACCGGTACAGCCGGCCCCTGCCGCCCGACGCGGAGCGCTGCAAGACCCCCCGCGAGTTCCTCGACCTCGTCAACGACACCCTCAAGGCTGGAGCCTGAAGTGGCTGGAAAGACCGAGAACAGCATCGTCATCGACGCCCCGCTCGATCTCGTCTGGGACATCACCAACGACATCGAGAACTGGCCGCGGCTGTTCAGCGAGTACGCGTCCCTCGAAGTCCTCTCCCGGGACGGCGACACGACGACGTTCCGCCTCACCATGCACCCGGACGAGAACGGCAAGGTGTGGAGCTGGGTGTCCCAGAGAACCGTCGACCGGGAGCGGCGGACCGTCCGGGCGCGCCGCGTCGAGACCGGACCGTTCGCGCACATGAACATCCGCTGGGAGTACGAGGAGACACCGGCCGGCACCCACATGCGCTGGGTCCAGGACTTCGCGATGAAGCCCGACGCCCCCGTCGACGACGCCTGGATGACGGACAACATCAACCGCAACTCCGTCACGCAGATGGCCCTCATCCGCGACCGGATCGAGCAGGCCGCCCGGGAGCGCCGCAGCCCGGCCGCCGTGCCCCGCTGACCGCCGCCACCCGCACAGGAAGGACATCCGATGCACCACGCCCTGATCGTCGCCCGCATGGCGCCCGGCTCGGCGCCGGCGATCTCCGACGTGTTCGCCGCCTCCGACCGGGGTGAACTCCCGCACCTCATCGGGGTCGACCGGCGCAGCCTCTTCCAGTTCGGTGACGTGTATCTGCACCTCATCGAATCCGAGCGGGACCCGGCACCGGCCATCGCGAAGATCGCCGGACACCCCGAGTTCCGGAGCGTCAGCCAGGAGCTGTCGGCGTACGTCAGCGCGTACGACCCGCAGACCTGGCGCAGCCCCAAGGACGCCATGGCGCACTGCTTCTACAGCTGGGAGCGGGACGCCGCCGGCTGAGCGCGCGTCCGTACACAACCCGAGGCCGCCGGCTCCGCGATGAAGCGGAACCGGCGGCCTCGGGTTTTCCGGCTTTCGTCGGGGACCGGTCCGGTCAGCCGGGGACGGTGCACTCGAAGGCGTGCAGGTAGGCGTTCACCGAGCGGATCTCGCCGATGACCAGGCCCGCGTCGGTGAGCCGTTCGACCATGCTCTGCCGGGTGTGCTTGGCACCGCCGACGTTGAGGAGCAGCAGCAGGTCCATGGCCGTGGTGAACCGCATCGACGGGGTGTCGTCCACGAGGTTCTCGATGACGACGACCCGGGCACCGGGCCGTGCGGCCTTGCGGACGTTCGCGAGCGCCCGGCGGGTGCTCTCGTCGTCCCACTCCAGGATGTTCTTGATGATGTACACGTCCGCCTGGACCGGGATGTCCTCACGGCAGTCCCCGGGCACGATCCGCACCCGGTCGGCCAGCGCTCCGCCGCCGCGCAGGCGCGGATCGGCGTTCTCGACCACGCCCGGCAGGTCGAGCAGGGTGCCGTGCATGCCGGGGTGCTTCTCCAGCAGACTGGCCACGACGTGGCCCTGGCCGCCTCCGATGTCGGCGACCGACTTCACGCCCCGCAGGTCGAGCAGGGCGGCGACGTCCTGCGCGGACTGTGAACTGGACGTCGTCATGGCCCGGTTGAAGACGTGCGCGGATTCGGGGGCGTCCTCGTTGAGGTACTGGAAGAACTCCTTGTCGTACACGTCCTCGAAGACGTTGCGGCCGGAGCGGACCGCCTCGTCGAGCTTCGGCCAGACGTTCCACGTCCACGGCTCGGTGCACCACAGGGCGATGTACCGCAGGCTGTGCGGGTCGTCCTCGCGCAGCAGCCGGGACATCTCCGTGTGCGCGAACGTGCCGTCGGGGCGCTCCACGAAGACACCCTGGCTGGACAGGGCGCGCAGCAGCCGGCGCAGGGTCTTCGGCTGGGTCTTCACCGCCGCCGCCAGGTCGTCGGCGGTCATGGGCGTGTCGTCGAGGGCGTCCGCCACGCCCAGGCGGGCCGCGGCCCTCACGGCGGCGGCGCAGGCCGCTCCGAAGACGAGTTCCCTCAGCCGCATGGGCGGCGGGGGACTCTGATCGACAGTCGTCATTCAATGCCTCGTTTCTGAAGTCGTGCCGTACGGGGGGAGCGGACCGGTCCGCATGGGGGGACGGACCGGCCTGTACGGGGAGAGGACCGCGCGGTACGGGGGGAGGACCGGGTTGTACGGGGGCGCGGACCCGGGACTGCGGGCGGGCCGGGACCTCAGCACATTCCGGCGGGCTCGGAGACCTTGCAGGTGTTGCCCGGGAACGTGTTGCCCTTGCCGGTGTCGCGGTTGGCCAGGTCGGACGGGCCGTTGCGCAGGACCACGTTGTCGCGCACCACGTTGCGTTCGCTGAGCGCGCCCACGAAGCTCTTGAACAGGACGATGCCGCCCGACAGCGGGGACGTGCCCACGTTGTCCTCGACCCGGTTGTGCGTCACACGCACGTCCTCGGCACCGGTGAGGACGATCCCCGAGCCCTGGAGGGCGGGCAGCCGGGCGGTCTTGGGGCAGGACTTGTTGTTGGCGTGGATGTAGTTCCGGCGTACGGACAGGTCACCGACGCGCGGCTTGTTCTCGTCGCCCACGATGAACACAGCGGTGCAGTTGCCGGTGGCGTCGTTGCGCGCGACGCTCAGGTTCCGCAGCCGTCGCACGGTGATGCCGATCCGGTTGCCGCTCAACTGGTTGTGGGCGACCACCGTTCCCCGGGTGTCGCGGGCTCCCTCCTCGGTGGCGACCGTGTTGGCGAGGAACACACCGGCGTCGCCGTTGTCCTTGGCGGTGTTGTGGACGAACTTCGTGCGAACGGACCGCTCCTCGCCCAGGCCCCACTGGCCGTTCTTCTCCGAGGTCACCCCGCGGACCGTCAGGCCGTCGGTCCCCGACGCCCACAGGCCCTGCTTTGAGAAGCCCCTGAGGGTCAGCGAGGCGACGGTGACGCCGCGGACGGGACTCTTGTCCGTCCCCGTCACACAGATGCCGTTGCCCGCCTTGGCACACGCGTCGGTGGCGGCCGTACCCGGCACGATGACGGTGGAACGGGCGCTCGCGCCCCGCAGCGTGAGGTCCGCCGCCGTGATGGTGACGCTCTCGTGGTAGGTGCCGGGGGCGATGACGACGGTGTCGCCCGCCCGTGCCGAGTCCACGGCCTTCTGGATGGATTCACCCGGGCGTACCAGGTGCACTGAGGGGTGGTCGGCCGGCAGGGCGGCGCCCACACCCGAGGCCACGACCACCGCGGTGCACGCGAGGTAGGCCAGCTGTTGTTTGGTCATAGGCCGAAGTTATGAACGGCTGTTCCGGCCCGCCACCGGTGATCCCCCAGGTGGGCCGCAGCTGTCACCGTGACGCGCCGAGCGGTCCTCACGACGACGCCGCCCCGGCCGGAGGATCCGGCCGGGGCGGCGTGCGCGCAGAGCTGCGTCGCGAGGGTGCTGCGTGGGTGGTGCGGGGTCAGGCGAGGATCGCCAGGGTCTCGTTCCAGGTGGCGGACGGGCGCATGATCTTCGCGGCCTTGGCCGGGTCGGGCTGGTAGTAGCCGCCGATGTCGGCCGGGTCGCCCTGGACCGCGTTCAGCTCGCCGACGATCGTCGACTCCTGCGCGGTGAGCGTCTCGGCGAGCTGGGCGAACGCCTTGGCGAGGTCCGCGTCGTCGCTCTGGCGCGCCAGCTCGTCCGCCCAGTACAGGGAGAGGAAGAAGTGGCTGCCGCGGTTGTCGATGCCGCCGACGCGACGGGTCGGCGACTTGTCCTCGTTGAGGAAGGTCGCCGTCGCGCGGTCGAGGGTGTCGGCGAGGACCTGGGCGCGCGCGTTGCCCGTGGTGGTCGCGAGGTGCTCGAAGCTGGACGCCAGCGCGAGGAACTCACCGAGGCTGTCCCAGCGCAGGTAGTTCTCCTTGACGAGCTGCTGCACGTGCTTCGGGGCGGAGCCGCCGGCGCCCGTCTCGAAGAGGCCGCCGCCCGCCATCAGCGGGACGACCGACAGCATCTTGGCGCTGGTGCCCAGCTCCAGGATCGGGAACAGGTCGGTCAGGTAGTCGCGCAGCACGTTGCCGGTGACCGAGATCGTGTTCTCGCCGCGGCGGATGCGCTCCACCGACAGCTTGGTCGCCTCGACCGGGGACAGGACGCGGATGTCCAGGCCCTCGGTGTCGTGCTCCGGCAGGTACCGCTTGATCTTCTCGATGAGGACGGCGTCGTGGGCGCGGTCCTCATCCAGCCAGAACACGGTCGGGTCGCCGGTGGCGCGGGCGCGGGTGACGGCCAGCTTCACCCAGTCGCGGATCGGGGCGTCCTTGGTCTGGCAGGCGCGGAAGATGTCGCCGGCGGAGACGGCCTGCTCCAGGACGACGTTCCCGGCCTGGTCGACGAGGCGGACCGTGCCGGTGGCCGGGATCTCGAAGGTCTTGTCGTGGCTGCCGTACTCCTCGGCCTTCTGCGCCATCAGACCGACGTTCGGGACGGTGCCCATGGTCGACGGGTCGAAGGCGCCGTTGGCGCGGCAGTCGTCGATGACGACCTGGTAGACACCGGAGTAGCTGCTGTCCGGCAGGACCGCGAGCGTGTCGGCCTCCTGGCCGTCCGGGCCCCACATGTGGCCGGAGGTGCGGATCATGGCCGGCATCGAGGCGTCGACGATGACGTCGGACGGCACGTGCAGGTTGGTGATGCCCTTGTCGGAGTCGACCATCGCGAGGGCCGGGCCCTCGGCGAGCTCGGCGTCGAAGGACGCCTTGATCTCGGCACCCTCGGGAAGCGCCTCCAGGCCCTTGTAGATGCCGCCGAGACCGTCGTTCGGGGACAGGCCGGCGGCGGCGAGGGCCGCGCCGTGCGCCGCGAACGTCTTCGGGAAGAAGGCGCGCACCACGTGACCGAAGACGATCGGGTCGGAGACCTTCATCATCGTGGCCTTGAGGTGCACCGAGAACAGGACGTCCTCGGCCTTGGCGCGGGCGATCTGCTCGGTGAGGAACTCGCGCAGCGGAGCGACGTGCAGGACGGACGCGTCCACGACCTCGTCCGCGAGGACGGGTACGGACTCGCGCAGCACGGTGGTGGAGCCGTCGTCGCCGACCAGCTCGATCCGCAGCGAGCCGGCCTCGGAGATCACCGCGGACTTCTCGGTGGAGCGGAAGTCGTCGACGCCCATGGTGGCGACGTTCGTCTTCGAGTCGGACGTCCACTTGCCCATGCGGTGCGGGTGGGTCTTGGCGTAGTTCTTGACCGACGCGGGGGCGCGGCGGTCGGAGTTGCCCTCGCGCAGCACCGGGTTCACGGCGCTGCCCTTGACCTTGTCGTAACGGGCGCGGATGTCGCGCTCCTCGTCCGACTTCGGGTCGTCCGGGTAGTCCGGGAGCGCGTAGCCCTGCGCCTGAAGCTCGGCGACCGCCGCCTTGAGCTGGGGGATCGAGGCCGAGATGTTCGGCAGCTTGATGATGTTCGCGCCGGGCGTCTTGGCCAGCTCACCGAGCTCGGACAGGGCGTCCGCGATGCGCTGGTCCTCCTGGAGGAACTCCGGGAAGAGGGCGATGATGCGCCCGGCCAGCGAGATGTCACGGGTCTCCACAGTGACACCCGCCTGCGAGGCGTACGCCTGGACCACCGGCAGGAACGAATACGTCGCCAGGGCCGGGGCCTCGTCAGTGTGCGTGTAGATGATGGTCGAGTCAGTCACCGGGTGCTCCGCTCCACGTCTGCAACATTGCTCGACATCAAGATATCTCGTGAGCGGCCCGGGCTCGACAGCGGTCCGTCCCGGGTCGGGCCGGGCGGCCGGAAAACCGCCGTCCGGCAGCGGGCCGGCCGGGCCGTGCGGAGAGTGACCGTACGGCGCCGGGCGGGGCGGAAGTGAAAACGCGGGCCGGTGTGAACACGGGTGCCGCCGGATCGAGGCAACCGCGCGCCGCGCCCGTGCGTACTCCAGGTGATCGCCCCCTTGATCTCGCGGCGGGCCCCCGGGCTGCGTCGCCCTGACGAAAGCGAACCATGAGATATCGCACCAGAGTGACGGCCCCCGCGGCCGCGCTGCTCGGCACGGCCGCCGTCCTCGTCGCCGCCCCCGCGGCCTCGGCGCGGCCCCTGGCCTTACGGCCGGACGAGGGCACCCCGGGCGCGGAGACCCTCGGCGACTCCGTCTTCCCGGCCCTCGGCAACGACGGCTACCGGGTGCAGGCGTACCACCTCGACCTCTCGTACGACGCCACGACCCGGCTGGTCGACGCCACGGCGACCCTGATGATCAGGGCGACCCAGGACATCTCCCGGTTCTCGCTCGACGCGCTCGGCCTCGATGTGCGCGCGGTACAGGTCGGCGGTGTCGCGGCCGCGTTCGAGCAGGTGGACGAGAAGCTGCGGGTCACCCCGGCCCGGACCCTGCCGGACTCCTGCGCCGTGGCGGTCTGCGTCGAGTACGGCGTCGACCCGGCCAAGGCCCTCGCGCACACCGCCTGGGTTCCGACCCCCGACGGCTTCGCGATATGTCCTCAGCCGAATTCCGCGCACACTGTCTTCCCCTGCAACGACCATCCGTTGGACAAGGCGGACTTCAGCTTCCGCATCACCGTGCCGAACGCCTTGCGCGGTGTCGCGAACGGCAGACTGGTCGGAACGGAGAAGCTGGACGGCGACCGGACGGCGTACACCTACCGCTCGGGTTCGCCGATGGCCACCGAACTGGTGCAGATCACGGTCGGCGACTACGTCGTCAAGGAGCGGCAGGGGCCGAACGGGCTGGGTCTGCGCGACGTCGTGCCGACGGCCCGCGCCGCCGCGCTGGAGCCGGCGCTCGCGCTCAGCCCCGGCCTGATCGGCTGGCTGGAACAGCGCCTCGGCGCCTACCCGTTCGAGACGTACGGGCTGCTGCCCTGCAACTCCGACGACGCGAACGCCTTCGACTTCACGGGCCTGGAGACCCAGACCCTGACGCTCTACAAGCCGAACTTCCTGCTCCAGGAGGAGAAGAAGATCGGCTCGCACATGATGCACGAGCTGGTCCACTCCTGGTTCGGCAACAGCGTCAGCCCGGCCAACTGGGCCGATCTGTGGCTGAACGAGGGCCACGCGGACTTCTACGGGCTGCTCTACCGCTACGAGCGCGGCTGGGCCGACTCGCTCGGCATGACCACGATGGAAGCCCGGATGAAGGACACGTACGCCAAGGGCGACCAGTGGCGCCGGTCCTCCGGGCCCGTCGCCGCGCCGAACGCGGTCAACCTCTTCGACGACCAGCGCTACCTGGGCGGTGTCCTGGTCCTCTACGCGCTGCGCGAGCTCGTCGGTGAGGACGTCTTCAACAGCATCGAGCGCACGTTCCTGGCGCGGTACCGCAACTCCTCGGCGACCACCGCGGACTACATCGCGGTCGTCTCCGAGATCTCCGGGCAGGACCGGTCCGGTTTCCTGAACGACTGGCTGTACGGGACGAGTACACCGCGCATGCCCAACCACCCGGACTGGACGGTGACCCCGGTGGTGTCGAGCCTGGTCGCACCGCACCACCGCGCGCCCGGCCACTACCCGGACTCGACCGCCACGCTCTGATCAGGCCGACGACCGGCGACTCGTGACCGGCGATTCGCCGGCGGCCGGTCTCCGGTGACCGGCGGCGGCCGGTGACCGGCGGGGGCCGGGCGGAACACTCCGCCCGGCCCGGCCGTTCTCAAGGCCGCTTCGCGGCCGCGCGCTGATGGGGGATGGCGGTCTCCAGGAACCCGGCGCCGCCGGGCTGGAGCACGACCGTCCGGGCGGGCGACGGAATCCCGATGCCCTCGTCCCGGTAGCGCTTGTGCAGGCGCTTGATGAACTCGTGCTTGATCCGGTACTGGTCGCTGAACTCGCCCACGCCGAGGATCACGGTGAGGCCGATGCGGGAATCCCCGAACGTGTGGAAGCGGACGGCCGGTTCGTGCTCCGGGACGGCGCCGACGATCCCGGTCATCACCTGGGCGACGACCTCGTTGGTGACCCGCTCGACGTGGTCCAGGTCGCTGTCGTAGCCGACGCCGACCTGCACGGTGAGCGTCATCCGCTGCTCGGGCCGGGTGAAGTTGGTCATGTTGGTGCCCGAGAGCTGGGCGTTGGGGATGATGACCAGGTTGTTGGAGAGCTGACGGACCGTGGTGTTGCGCCAGTTGATGTCGACGACGTATCCCTCCTCGCCGCTGCTCAGCTGGATGTAGTCGCCCGGCTGGATCGTCTTCGACGCGAGGATGTGCACGCCGGCGAAGAGGTTGGCGAGGGTGTCCTGGAGCGCGAGGGCGACGGCCAGACCGCCCACCCCCAGGGCCGTCAGCAGGGGCGCGATCGAGATTCCCAGCGTCTGCAGGACGATCAGGAAGCCGATCGCCAGCACCACGACCCGGGTGATGTTGACGAAGATGGTCGCCGAACCGGCGACGCCCGAACGGGACTGGGTCACCGACCGGACCAGGCCGGTGATCAGCCGGGCCGCGGTGACCGTCGTGACCAGGATGAGCAGGACGGTCAGCGACCGGTTGACGGTGCGGCCGACGGGCGCGGTCAGCGGAAGCACCGCGGCCGCCGCGGCGATGCCCCCGGCGACGGCCGACCACGGCACCACGGTGCGCAGCGCGTCCACCATGATGTCGTCGCCGCTCCAGCGGGTGCGTTCGGCGTGCTTGCCCAGCCAGCGCAGCAGCATCCGCAGCAGGAACGCCGCCAGCAGCCCGGCCGCCACGGCTATTCCGGCGATCATCAGGTCGTCCACGGTGACGGAGCGCTTCATCGATGACCTCCTCGGAGTCCGGGACCGGGATGAGGGCCCGCGGGCCGAATGTGCTGTGTCGTCACTTGCCACCTGCTCGAATCCGGGAACGCGCGATCACGCCCGGACGCGTTTCGTCGCCGTCCGGGGAGACCGCTCATCCTGCCGCATCCACCTGCCCCGCCATCACCATCCCCGGGCGCGGCCCCCCTTGACCGCCCACCACGTCAACTGCCCTTGCGGGCACGGGCTCCGGTCTCAGGGCCCGTCGAACGAACCGTGCCGCCCCGCGCCGGAGGCGAAGCGGGCGGCGCCCTCCATGCTCTCCGCCAGTACGTCCATGCCGTACCGGAGTTCGGTGCGCATGGCCTCCTTCTCGATCAGGCCCTCCTGGTCGAGCACCGAGGCGCGGTCGCTGCGCAGACAGGACTGCGGGAAGCCGGCGATCTCGGCGGCCAGCCGCTCGGTCTCGGCGCGGGCCCGGCCGACCGGGACGAGACGGTTGGCGAGCCCCATCCCGTACGCCTCCGAAGCGGTGACCGGACGACCGGTGAGGATCATGTCCATCGCGCGGCTCATGCCGATGAGCCGGGGGAGCCGTACCGTGCCGCCGTCGATCAGCGGGACGCCCCAGCGGCGGCAGAACACCCCGAAGACGGCGTCCTCCTCGGCGACCCGCAGATCGCACCAGAGCGCCAGCTCCAGACCTCCGGCGACGGCGTGTCCCGCGACCGCCGCGATCACCGGCTTGGTCAGGCGCAGCCGGGTGGGGCCCATGGGCCCGTCGCCCTCCTCGGCGACCTCGTTCCCGTGCTCGGTGCCGATGGCCTTGAGGTCGGCGCCCGCGCAGAAGGTGCCGCCCTCGCCCCACAGCACCGCGACGCGCGCCGTCTCGTCGGCCTCGAACTTCCGGAAGGCGTCGGCGAGTTCGGCGGCGGTCGGCCCGTCCACCGCGTTGCGGGCCGCGGGCCGGGAGAGGACGACGGTGGTGACGTGACCCTGACGTTCGATCCGGACCGGCATCGCGCTGTCCCTTTCTCCGGCCGGCGCGCCACACCGCACGCCGTGGTTACTCCTCGGTATCACAGCCCGCGCCGGAACGCACGACCCGGAGCGACCGGCGCCCCGGTGTGGAGCGGACCGGCGAGGACCGGACCGGCCCCGCTCCGGTCAGATCACCTTCCAGCGGACCAGCGCGCCGAGTGTCAGCGCCCCCGGGAGGAGCGGCAGCCAGACCGTGATGATCCGGTACGCCAGTACCACCGCGGTCGCCACGGCCACCGGGCCGCCCGCGGCGACCAGCGCCACGATCAGCGCCGCCTCCACCGAACCGAGTCCGCCGGGTGTCGGCACCATCGCGACCGCGACCGTCGCCGCGAGATAGGCGATCACCATGTGCGCGGGCGACACCTGGAGGCCGAGCGCCTGCCCCACCGAGGCCAGCCCGGCCGCCTGGAGCAGCGGGAAGGCGAGCGAGCCGCCCCACAGGGCGAGGGCCCGGGACGGACGGCTGTGCACCGAGCGGGCCTCGCCGAACGCGGTGCGCAGAAAGGAGAAGACGGCCGTGCGCAGCCGTCGTACGAGAGCCAGCACCGCGACCGCGGCGCACAGGGCCGTGCCGACGCCGAGCAGCAGCGGGCCGACCGCCCCGTCCGGAAGCGGACCGCCGATCTCGAGCGCTCCGGGGAACGCGATGAGCAGACCGAGGAGCAGCGTCAGCCGGGCGACGGACTCGGCGAGCAGATACAGCGCGAGCGCGGCCGAGGACCGGGCCAGCGGCACTCCGCACACCGTCATGAACCGCAGATTGACCGCCCCGGCGCCGAGCCCGGTCGGCAGCAGGTGGTTCGCGGCGCCCGCGGCGAACTGCGTGGCGAGCAGCCGGCGCGCGGGCAGCCGCTGCACGACCGCGCCCTGGCGGGTCACGGCCGCGGCCACCCAGGTCAGACAGGTCGCGGCGACCGCGGCCACGAGCCACGGCCACTCGGCCGACCTCAACTGGCCGAAGCCCTCGCTGAGCACCGACCGGTGCCGCACGGCCACCACCAGGACCAGCGCGAGCGGGAGGAGGCACAGGAGCGGCCGGACGGCGGGCCGCAGGGCGAGGCGTCGGGGGAGCCGGGGCAGCGCCCGGGGAAGGCGTACGGCAGTCACATCGGGAGAGGCTTTCCACACCGCACCAACGTGAGGTTGCGGGCGCGGAGACGGCGGCTGACACGCCGGGCAAGCCGCGGGAGGGGTGGCCCTCAGGGGCGCGGTGCCGCCTCTGGACCTCACCTCGGTGCCGGCCCGTGTGCCGGCCCCGGTGCTCACGAGCCGCGGCCCGCGCGCGGGCTCCCGCCCGGAGCCGTTGACCTCAACAAAGCTTGAGGTCCTACTGTCTCTCCCATGAGCATGGAGACCACAGCCTGGACACAGCTCCACAGTGTCATGAACGCCCAGCAGGAGCGTCGTCCCTTCGACCCCGCGACGCTTCGCCGCATCGCCGCCTTCGCCCGTCCGCATCGCCGTCGTATCGCGCAGTTCGTCCTCCTGAGTGTGCTGTCCGCGCTGCTGGCCGTCGCGACGCCGGTGCTCGCGGGGCATGTCGTGAACGTCATCGTGACCCACGGGGCCGAGAGCAGCGTCGTCCGTCTTGCCGTGCTCATCGCCGTCATCGCGCTCGCCGATGCGGCACTCGGCATCCTGGGCCGCTGGCTCTCGTCGAGGCTCGGCGAGGGACTCATCCTCGATCTGCGTACGGCTGTCTTCGATCATGTGCAGCGCATGCCGGTCGCGTTCTTCACACGCACACGTACGGGCGCGCTCGTCAGTCGACTCAACAACGACGTCATCGGCGCCCAGCGCGCCTTCAGCAACACCCTGTCCGGAGTGGTCAGCAATGTGGTGACGCTGCTGCTCACCCTGGTCGTGATGCTCACCCTGTCCTGGCAGATCACCCTGCTCGCGCTGGTCCTGCTGCCGGTGTTCGTGCTCCCCGCCCGGCGGATGGGCAGCCGGATGGCCAAGCTCCAGCGCGAGGCCGCGGACCTCAACGCCTCCATGGGCACCCGGATGACCGAGCGCTTCTCCGCGCCCGGTGCCACCCTCGTCAAGCTCTTCGGGCGGCCCGGGGAGGAGTCCGCCGAGTTCGCGGCGCGCGCGTCGCGGGTGCGGGACATCGGGGTGCGTACGGCGATGGCGCAGTCCGCCTTCATCACCGCGCTGACGCTGGTGTCGGCCCTGGCGCTCGCCCTCGTCTACGGGCTCGGCGGCTGGTTCGCCCTGCGCGGCACGCTGGAGCCGGGCGCCGTCGTCTCGCTGGCGCTGCTGCTCACCCGCCTGTACGCGCCGCTCACCTCGCTCGCCGGGGCGCGCGTCGAGGTGATGAGCGCCCTGGTCAGCTTCGAGCGCGTCTTCGAGGTGCTGGACCTGAAGCCGCTCATCGAGGAGAAGCCGGACGCCCGTACGGTCCCGGAGGGGCCCGCCTCCGTCGAGTTCGACGACGTCCGCTTCGCCTACCCCTCCGCCGACAAGGTCTCCCTCGCCTCCCTGGAGGAGGTCGCAGCCCTCGACACCCGGGGCGGCTCCGAGGTCCTGCACGGCATCTCCTTCCGCGCCGAACCCGGCCAGACCGTCGCGCTCGTCGGCTCCTCCGGCGCCGGCAAGTCGACCATCGCGCAACTGCTGCCCCGGCTCTACGACACCGACGCGGGCGCCGTGCGCATCGGCGGGGTCGACGTCCGCGAACTCAGCGCCGCCTCGATGCGCGCGACGCTCGGCATGGTCACCCAGGACGGGCACCTCTTCCACGACTCGGTCCGCGAGAACCTGCTCCTGGCCCGGCCGGGCGCGGGCGAGGACGAGCTGTGGGACGTGCTGCGCCGGGCCCGTCTCGACGAGCTCGTACGGTCGCTGCCGGACGGCCTCGACACCGTGGTCGGTGAACGCGGCTACCGGCTGTCCGGCGGTGAGCGCCAGCGCATGACCATCGCCCGGCTGCTGCTGGCCCGCCAGCGCGTCGTCATCCTCGACGAGGCCACCGCCCACCTCGACAACACCTCGGAGGCGGCCGTCCAGGAGGCGCTCGCCGAGGCGCTGGAGGGCCGTACCGCCCTCGTGATCGCGCACCGGCTCTCGACGGTGCGAGCCGCCGACCAGATCCTCGTCGTCGAGGCGGGGCGGATCGTCGAGCGCGGCACCCATGAGGATCTGCTGGCGGCGGAGGGGCGGTACGCGGAGCTGTACCGGACGCAGTTCAGGACCGCGCGGGAGAGCGGGGCGGACCTCGCGGTCGCCGTGGACGCCGTTCCGTAGTCACCCCGGTCCCGTACGGGGACCGGGCCGTATGCACCGGGGTTCCGTACGTCCCGGCCGATGCCCACGGCCACCCGTGGAGGGACGCCCGCCGTACACCGGCGGGCGTCCCCGCGTGTTCTCCTCCGGGATGCCGGGTCAGGCGGTGAACCGGTGACTGCCGGAGCCGACCCGGTACACCGCGCAGCCGTCCTCCGTCCGCAGGAAGACCGCCCCGGTGTGGGAGACCGCGTCCGGGCCGCTCGCGGGGATCCACACCTGCGCCGTGGTGTTGGCGGGCACGGCGCACGTGAGGTCGAAGCCGTCGGGGCGCTGGTGCCATCGCGTGGAGACCGGGCCGTACACCGAGGTGAACGTGGCGCGGGCGGAGGTGACGTCACCGCCCGGCCGGGGCCGCACGACGATCTCCCGGTAACCGGGCCGGCCCGGCGAGATGCCGGCGATGTTGGTGTACATCCACTCGCCCACCGAGCCGTAGGCGTAGTGGTTGAAGGAGTTCATGTCCGGCGTCTGGAAGCTGCCGTCGGGACGGATGGAGTCCCAGCGCTCCCACATGGTGGTGGAGCCCTTGTCGATCTGGTAGCCCCAGCTCGGGAAGGAGCGCTGCTGGAGCAGGCGGTAGGCGACATCCGTGTGGCCGGTGTCCGTCAGGACGGGCAGCAGCCGGGGAGTGCCGAGGAAGCCCGTCGACAGATGCCAGTCCTTCGCGCGGATCAGATCGACGAGACGGCCCGCCGCCGCCGTACGCAGGGCGTCCGGCAGCAGGTTCATCGACAGGGCGAGGACGTACGCCGTCTGCGTGTCGCCCTTCACCCTCCCGTCCGCGCCGACATAGGCGTTCCGGAACGCCTCCCGTACACGCTCGAAGAGACCGGAGTACGGGCCCGCGTCCTTGCCGAGTTCCGTGGCCATCCGGGCCGCGAGGTCGGCGCTGTGCGCGAAGTAGGCGGTGGCGACGACGTCCTTGGGCGTCTCGTCCGAGACGTTCAGCCAGTCCCCGTATCCGCCCGCAGGCCGCAGCAGGCCGTCGCTGTTGCGCTCCAGGTAGGCCAGCCAGGCCTGGACGGACGGCCAGGCGTCCGCGAGGACCCGCCGGTCCCCGTAGGCCCGGTACAGCGACCAGGGGACGGTGACACCCGCGTCGCCCCAGCCCGCGACACCGTTGCCGACGGTACCGACCATCGGCGCCACGTCCGTGAACGCGCCTTCCGCGGTCTGGCCGTCCCGCAGGTCCACCAGCCACTTGGCCAGGAAACGGGCCGACTCCATCGTGTAGGCGGCCGTGGGCGCGAAGACGTTGATGTCGCCGGTCCAGCCCAGCCGTTCGTCGCGCGCGGGGGTGTCCGTCGGTACGGAGAGGAAGTTGCCGCGCTGCCCCCAGGTGATGTTGCTGTGAAGCTGGTTGAGCATCGGGACGTCGGTCTCGAAGTCGAGGGTGAAGGGCGCCGAGGTGTGCATAACGCGACCGGTCACGGCCCGCGCGGAGGGAGTGCCGGGGAACCCGGTGAGCTCGACGTAGCGGAATCCGTGGAAGGTGAAGCGCGGTTCGTACGTCTCCTCGCCACCCCCCTTGAGGGTGTACGTGTCGGTCGCCGCGGCCGAGCGAAGGTTCGCGGTGTAGAGGGTGCCGTCCGGGTTGAGGACCTCGGCGTGACGCAGCCGCACGGTCGTCCCGGCGTCGCCCGAGACGCGCAGCCGCACCGAGCCGACCATGTTCTGGCCCAGGTCGAGGACGAAGACGCCCGGCGCGGGTTCGGTCACCTTCTCGGTGGCGCGTTCACCGGCCACCCGCACCGGGCCGTCGACCTGGGCGACGATCCGAGCGGGCGCGCCGTCGCCCGCGGCGCGCACCGCGAGCCAGCCGTGGTCGTCGAAGCCGGGTGAGGTCCAGCCGGCCGTCTCCATCCGCGCGTCGTACGTCTCGCCGCCCAGCAGGTCGGCGGCGACGATCGGTCCGGCCGCGGCCCGCCAGTCCGTGCCCGAAGTGACGCGCTCGCTGGTCCCGTCGGTGTAGTCGACCTCCAACTGGGCGAGCAACGCGGGGCGTTCGCCGTACTGGTGGGGCCCGAACATGCCGACGTTCCCCGCGTACCAGCCCGGCGCCACATAGGCGCCGAGGGCGTTGACGCCGGGCCGCAGCAACGAGGTGACGTCGTACGTCTGGTACTGGACGCGCTCGCGGTAGTCGGTCCAGCCGGGGGCGAGCTGATCGCGGCCCACCCGGCGGCCGTTGAGGTGGGCCTCGTACAGGCCGAGCGCCGTGGCGTACAGGCGGGCTCGGGCCACCTTCTTGCGGGGGAGCGTGAACTCGTGCCGCAGTTGGTTGGCGGCGAACGACGCCGGGACGACCCTGCCCCAGGGGCCCGAGCCCCAGGCGGCGGCGACCTTGGCGGCCGACCAGCCGCTGTCGTCGAAGCCGTCCGCGCGCCAGTCGTCGGGGGGCTCCGCGTCCGTCGTCCGCCAGGACGCGTCGGTGACGATCCGCTGCTCACCGGACGCCGTGGTCAGGGTGAGGACACCGACCAGACCGGCGGGGCTCACCGTCGCGTTCGTCGCCGCGACCGCGAGGACGTTCCGTCCGGGGCGGAGCCGTCCGAGGACGTCGACGACGGCCGGACGGCGCCAGTCCTCGTTGTCCGTCGCCAGGTCGGTGCGGGCCGTCTCGGCGCCGTTCACCGACAGCGAGAAAACGTTGTCAGCGCTGATCGCGATCTTCGCGGCCGTGACACCCTCGGGGAGGTCGACGACGCGCCGGAACCAGCGCGTGGCCGCCGGAGCGCCGCTCGCCGGATCCCCCTCGGGGAACCAGATCCAGGAGCAGCCTTCGAGGGAGGGGGCGTCGGTGAGGACCGCGGGAGCGCAGACCCAGTCCGCCGACCAGTTCGCGGTGTCCATGAGCCCGGTCTCCCACCAGGACGGCGCACTCCAGCCGGACACCGAGCCGTCCGTGTCCCAGACCCGCACGGACCAGAAGTAGCGGGTGCGCGGGGCGAGTCGAGGGCCGGCGTACTCGACGAGGACGGACTGATCGGACGTCACCCTCCCGCTGTCCCAGACGTCCGGACGGGACAGCCCCGACGCCCGGGAGGCGACGCGGATCTGATAGGCGCGCTGCAGCGTCCCGGGCTTGTCCGAGACCATCGGCCAGCTCAGCCGGGGGCGCGGGACGTCGAGGCCCAAGGGGTGCCGCACGTACTCGACGGTCGGAGCGATGACGCGCGGAGCTCCGCGCCGGGCGCGCGTGACCGCTGCCGCGGACGCCGGTCCGGACGGGGAAGCGGCCGCGGGTGCGGCCGCGGCCGGTCCCGCTCCGGTGGCCGTCGCGGCAACGGCGCCCGCCGCGCCCGCCAGGATGTTCCTCCTGCTGATCAACTGCGGCCCCTCACCTAGGAGTTGTGAATCGATTCACAGCGGTGAAGGTAGGGGCGGGGGAGGTGAGGGTCAATGAGTGTGCAGGTAATTTCCGCTATCGGGCTCCGTTGATCCGTGTCATCAAGGGGATCTGGCCGGATTGCGTACCTGACGATTGAACGGTTTCAATTTCTGGGCGGAGTGGTCAGAGGAGTGTTCCCGGCAGGCTGCCGCGCGCCCGGACGGCCGCGGTCACGACCGCCCGGACCCGCGTCCGACGCCTGCGACCGGGGAGGCGTGTCGAATCTCCGTGGCCTCTGGCCGGGCCTTCGGCCATGATGAACGGCGTTGTCTAGGCAGGGGTGGTAGTCGGGGTGGCGATTTCGTGGGCGACGCGGCAGTTGCTCGACAGGTACGTCAGCGATCCGAAGACGGTGACCTGGCGGTGGGAGTCGATGGTCGTGGACGTCGTCCTGCGCTACGGGTCCCGATCCGACGCGGAGGCGCTGCTCCCCGTCTTCCTCGATGATCCCGGAGCGCGCGAGAGGCTGGTTCCGGTGTTCGCCCGGCACGGAGACATCGCTCTGGCCGAACGCCTGCTGGAAGCGGGCGTCGAGGCGGGCAGGCTGCGCGACGGCGTGCCGACCGGTGTGCTGCACGCCGTCGGATACCTGGGGTGCGAGTCCGCCGAGCGGATGCTGTGGGAGCACGTCGATGATTCTCGCGGCGATCACGTCGATCACCACGAGGCGATGGACGCGTGCCTGGGGTTGCTGCACCTGCCGTGCCAAGGTCTGCGGACCGAGATCGCGGAGGCTCTGGAGCGGCACGTCGGCTCCGGCCTGTTCCCCGAGTTCCTGCCGGTCCTCGCCACGAAGACGGGTGACCCGTCGTGGCTGGGAAGGCTCGTCGAGTGGGGCGAGAGCGGCGCGTCCACGGACTGCAACGGCGGACTGATCCTGGGCATCGCCGCTCATGGTGCCGCCGCACGCGCCGAGTTCACCCGGCTGTTGTGGAATCCCCGCTGGCAGGCGTACGGCGGCGGGACGGGATCGGACCGCTGGGCGTACGCGGGCGCACGCTTGCTGGGACTCGGTATGCCGGAGCTCTACGCCGAGTTGGTCGCGCGGCTGAACTCCGATGCGGACACCGACGACAAACGGCACTGCGTCGAGACGTTCACCGCCCTTCTGGGCCAATGGGTGGAACGCGGATGGGTCGGCCTGCGTGCCGCTCCGCAGCCGCACGAGAGCAGTGACGCCCTTTACGACCTTCTGTTCGAGTGGTCTTCCCGTCATGAGGACGACTCGTTGATCGGCCTGGCCGGCCGCGTGCTCGGCCACGAGGACCGACTGGTCGCCGAGTTGTACCGCCTGGAGGCGACCTTGCGGAGCGGGGCGAGACACGAGCTGGAGCTTCGGGTGGTCGCCGACCACTGAGGGCGAGGTGGATCGAAGACCCCCGCCCCGCCCTCTTCGCGCCCCGCAACCGGTCGTGGACCGTCACGGGGCGCGAGAAGGCCGCGCCTCGGCTCAGACGGTGTGCCCGGCCGCGAAGCCGATGAACTCGGTCCAGGCGGTTCGGCCGAGGCGCACCATGGGGCCGGCGGTGTTCTTGGAGTCGCGTACGAGGGTGAAGTCCATCCCGGGGGCTGCTTCGAGGCACTCGCCGCCGTTGCCCGCGCTGTAACTGCTCTTGAACCAAGCCAGGTTGTCGTCTTCCGGCCTGCCCGCTACCCCGCTCATCTCTCTCCCAACAGCTTCTCGATCAAAGAGAGCGATTCAGCCGGTGTGAGCGACTGCGCACGGAGGCTCCCGTACGCGGCCTCGATCTCCCGGACCTTTCCACGCTCCGTATGGACACGGCTGTCGCCTTGGACTTCCGTGTAGGCGATCCTCCGCCCATCCGTGGTCTCCATCAAGGTGAACGGTCCCGCCAGTCCTGCGTGTTCCACGCGAGACAGGGGCATCACCTGAAGCTCGACGTTCCGTCTCTCCCCTTCCAGGAGGAGGTGCTCCAACTGGCCACGCCGGACCGCCTCCCCGCCAAGTGGACGGTGAAGTACCGCCTCCTCGACGACAAAGGTCAAGCGAGGTGCCGGACGCCTGACGAAGATCTCATGCCTCGCCAGCCGTGCCGCCACTCGCTGTTCGATGACCCCTTCGTCCAGCAGCGGCCGCCACATGGCGAAGACCGCCCGCGCGTAGTCCTCCGTCTGCAACAGCCCGGGTACGGCCTGGGTCGCGTAGACATGCACCTCAACAGCCTTCGTCTCCAAACTCGCCGCGTCCCGGAAGAAGGCCGGATACTGCGCCCGAGCCACCTCCTCCTTCCCGGCTCCCAACATCCCGCCCGGGTCAAGGAGTTCATCGGCCCGGTCGATGAACTTGGGTGGCGGAATCCGCCTTCCCTGTTCGAAGGAGGCGATCGTCGACGCCGAGTACCCCGTCCGCGCCCCCCAGTTCCGTCCGGTCGAGCCCCGCCCGCTCCCGGCACAGCTTCAACTGCCGCCCGAACACGTGCAGGATGCCCGCCCCGGACTCGTACTCACCCTCCGCCCGCTGCTCCTCCACGCCCGGAACCTCCCGTACGTACCGCCGATGGAACCGCCTCGCGCGGCCAACGCGCCACGGAGGAGGCCGGTCACGCCTCACTCCGCGTACAACCGCGCACCGATCACGTACAACAGGTACCGGTCCGCGTGTCACGCCTGTTCAAAGCTACGCACGGGCCGCGACCGTTCTGCCCATGGAGCCGGAAATTCCCCCGCACAGGCATGAGTCGCAACGCACGCTGATCGCACGGGAGTTCGCGATGCGGTTCACATCGACCCCGCGCGGCGCACGACTCGCCCGTCGCCTCACCTCGCACCGCCTGAACGAGTGGGGTCACCCGTACACGTCACCGGCCAACGAGACCGTCACCCTGATCACGGCGGAACTCACCGCCAACGCGGTCCGGCACGGCCATGTACCCGGCCGCGACTTCCGGCTCCGACTCGCCGCGACCGGCCGCCTCCTACGGGTCGAGGTCACCGACACTCGGGCCGAGCGACTGCCCGTTACGGCTGCGCCGTACCCGGACGAGGAGTCCGGGCGAGGCCTCCTGCTCGTCGACGCTCTGGCCGACGACTGGGGAGTCACCCCGCGCCCGGCCGCCCCCGGCAAGACCGTGTGGGCGGAAGTGCGCCTTCCCGTAGCGGTGGACACACCCTGAACAGCCCGCCGGGGCCCGGCACCCGACTTCTGCGACCCCGTGGCGGCAGGCGTCACATCACACACGGGGTGCACTCTCCTGGGCGGGATCCTTGGACGCCGGGTGATCCGGACCGTCGGCCGGGGCGGCGGCACGCAGCGCGGCTTCGACCCGGCGGTTGCTGGTCATGGACGCCGTGACGGCCGTCATCGCCAGGAGGAGGCCGGCGGCGGCGTAGAGCGGGGTGCGGATGTCGTACGTGGTGGCCAGCCAGCCACCGAGGAACGCCCCGACGGGGGCGGCGCACATGGCCAGCATGCGGGAGGTGGAGGCGACCCGGCCCATCAGGTGGGCCGGGACGATCGCCTGCCGGAGGGAGGGCGCGAGCACCATCGTGGCGCCCATGCCGGCCCCGCAGACGGCGAGCGCCAGCCCCGCAACGTACGGGTTCGGGGCAGCGGCCAGGCCCAGGATCGCAAGCCCTTCGACGGCGGCCGTGCAGGTCAGCGCGGTGCCGGTGCCGAGTCGCCGGCCAAGGTAGGAGGCGATACCCGCGCCGAGCAGACCGCCGGTGGCCTCCGCCGTGAGGAGCAGGCCGAAGCCGTAGGTGTCGATGCCGAGACGGTCGTGCGCGAAGAGGGCGAGGACGGTCTCCACGGCGAGGAAGGCGATGTTCCCGACCGCCGGGCGGAGCGCGAGCCCGAGCAGCACCCGGTCCCGGAAGACGTAGGAGGCCCCGGCCCGCGCCTGCCGGAGCAGCGACTCGTGGACCTCCGGCACCGGACGGGGCATGGCGGGCAGCGTGCGGACGAGCAGTGCGGAGAGCAGGAACGACACCGCGTCGGCCAGCAGCGGAACCGCCCGACCCAGAGCGAGCAGCGCACTGCCCGCAGGCGGCCCCACGAAACCGGACATGGCGGTCTGGGCGCCGCGCAGGCGGGAGTTGGCGCGCTCCAGGAGCGCGGGGTCGCGGCGGAGCAGATCCGGCAGGAAGGCCGTGGCGGCCGTGTCGAAGAAGAGCCCGCCGACGCCGAGCAGGAAGGCGACGGCCGCGAGCAGCGGAATGCTCAGCGCGTCGAGCGCGGCGGCGGCCGCCGGTATCGCGAGCAGCACCGCACGTGCCGCGTCCGCGACCCACATCGTGCGCCGACGGTCCCAGCGGTCCACCAGCGCACCGCCGAGCACCCCGAAGAGCAGCCACGGCAGCGTCCCCGCGGCCGTGACGACGGCGAGCGCCATCGGATCGCGCGTCAACGTCAACGCGATCAGCGGCAGCGCGGCCTGTGTCACCCCGTCGCCGAGCGAGGACACCGTCTGAGCTGTCCACAGCCGTCCGAACCCGGTCGGCAACTTCCGCGTCTCCGAAGTCACTTGGCGCCTCCCTCGGCCTGCTGCCGTGATGCCGGGTGGAACAGCGCGAAGACGAGTGACGCGTCCGGCAGCGACGGGTCGGACAGTTCCCGGTACTCGTCCGCCAGCGCCTGCAACCGCGCCCCCAATTCCTCGAACTGCTCGTCGGTGAGCCGCAGATGCGCCATCCGCACGTGCCGCTCGCCGTCCGCGGGCGCGGCCTCCAGGTCCGCCACCGCATGACGCATCAGCACGTCCGGTCCGCCCTCGCCCGGGTCCGGCAGCGCGATCGACCGGGCGGCCATGGCGTAGTACCGCTCGGTGACGCCCCGCACCTTTCGCGTCCGCACCACCTTCACCAGGCCGGCCCGCTCCAGCAGCCGCACGTGATAGCTGGAACTCCCCTTCGCGAGGCCCACCCGCTCGGCGATCTGCGTGATGGTCGCCGGCTCGAAGCGGAGCACGGCCATGATCCGGTGGCGCGTGAGACTGGAGACCGCGCGCAACTGTTCGTCCGTGGTGACGTGAAACGTCTCGGGAAGGTCGTCGGTAGGCATGCGAGCAATGGTCAACGATTCTTGACCATTGCGCAAGGGGATTCGTGCGATCCTCCGGAATCTGTCGTCCGGAGCGTGACGCTCCGTCAAAAAGCCCCCACCCGCCGCCGATCCGGAGAGTTGTCAGGAGATCTCCGTTCTCCGCGGATCTCTCCCGATGGGTCGTTCGCGGCCGTCCGCGGGTGCGGACCTCGGGTGGGAATCCCCGCACCGGCAAGACGCCGAGGCGGTCATGCCGCGCACCATCCGATATTTGCGGACTTCAGTAAGAAATTTGCGATGACTCGCATGGCTCGTTCCCGCAGGCCCGCGGGCCAGGTGTCTGAGTGCCTGATCGGGATCTCCTGGACCCACCCCTTCCCCGCAGTGGCGTCGGACAGCAGTTCTAGATCTTGCAGGCCAGATTTTTATTGTTGCAATGTTCTGTCTAGTTCTTGCGTGTGCATGTCGAGGATATTACGGTCCCCCTCGCGTGGTCAGCATCCCTGCCTTCCCCCTGTCTCCCGTCACCCCTTGAGCCGCGCTCCTCCTTCTCCGGCGGTGTCGGCGGCACAGTTCCGGCATTTCTTGATGAAAGGAGTGGCACGTGTTCCATTCCATCCGAGATCTGAGACGAGCCCTCGTCTGGGCGGTCAGCACCGCGATGCTGGCCGTCGTCGGCGTCTTCGCGCTGGCTGTCCCACCTGCCTGGGCGGCGACCGCTGCCACCGGCGGCAGCGGCGCGAGCCTGCCGTACGTCGAGGTGCAGGCCGAGAATTCCGCCACCAACGGCACACCCATAGGCCCGAGTTACACCCAGGGCCAGTTGGCCGACGAGGCGTCGTACCGCAAGGCGACGACGCTCCAGGGCACCGGCAAGTACGTCACGTTCACCACGCCGGTGGCGACCAACTCGATCAACTTCCGGTACAGCATCCCCGACACCTCGGGCGGCTCGGTCTACACCGCCGCGCTGTCCCTGTACATCAACGGCGTCAAGCAGCCCGACTTCACCCTGACCAACGCCTACAGCTGGTACTACGGCAGCTACCCCTTCACCAACTCGCCGGGCAGCAACCCGCACCACTTCTTCGACGAGGCCCACCGCCTGTTCTCCACCACCTATCCGGCGGGAACGACCTTCAAGCTGCAGGTCGATTCGGGGGACACCGCCTCCTCGTACACGCTCGACTTCGCCGACTTCGAGCAGGTCGGCGCCGCCCTGACCGCACCCTCGGGGGCGGTGTCGGTGACCAGCAAGGGCGCCGACTCCACCGGTGCGAGCGACGCGACCGGCGCGTTCAACGCCGCGATCAGCGCGGCCGGCCCCGGCGGCACCGTGTGGATCCCGCCGGGCACCTACAACATCCCCGGCCACATCAGCGTCAACAACGTCACGATCGCCGGCGCCGGAATGTGGTACTCGACCGTCACCGGCACGGCCCCCGGCTTCTACGGCGGCTCCGCGCCCTCGGCCAGCACCGGCGTGCACCTCCAGAACTTCGCGATCTTCGGCAATGTGCAGGAACGCGACGACAGCGCCCAGGTCAACGGCATCGGCGGCGCGATGAGCACCTCGACCGTCGCCAACCTGTGGATCGACCACATGAAGGTCGGCGCCTGGATGGACGGGCCGATGGACGGGCTGACGTTCAGCGGCATGCGCATCCGCGACACCACCGCGGACGGCATCAACTTCCACGGCGCCGTCACCAACTCGAAGGTGACCAACAGCGACATCCGCAACACCGGTGACGACGGCATCGCCACCTGGGCGGACTCCGGCATCGGCGCCGACGCCAACGACACGATCTCGAACAACACCGTGTCCCTGCAGATCCTCGCCAACGGCATCGCGATCTACGGCGGCCACGACAACACCGTCAGCGGCAACCGGGTGGTGGACACCGGCCTCGCCCAGGGCGGCGGCATCCACGTGGGGCAACGCTTCACGTCGACACCGGTCGGCACCACCACGATCTCCGACAACACCATGATCCGGGACGGCAGCCTCGACCCGAACTGGCAGTTCGGCGTGGGCGCCCTGTGGTTCGACGGCAGCCAGGGCGCGATCACCGGCCCGGTCAACGTCACCAACGCGCTGATCCAGCAGAGTCCGTACGAGGCCGTCCAGTGGGTCGAGGGCACCATCAGCGGTGTCAACCTCAACAATGTGACCATCGCCGGCACCGGAACCTTCGCCCTGCAGGAGCAGACCGGCGGCGCGGCGAAGTTCACCAACGTCACGGCGACCGGCGTCGGTTACTCGTCCCCGGTGTACAACTGCTCGGGCGGCAACTTCGTCGTCACCGACGGCGGCGGCAACTCCGGCATCAGCGGCACACCGTACTGCGGCGGTTGGCCCGCCCCGGTCTACCCGCCCTACCCGTCCGAAGGCGTGACGGCCACCCCCGGCGCGCTGAACTTCGGCTCGGTCCCGACCGGTTCGACGAGCGACCCGCAGACCGTGACCGTCTCCAACCCGACCAACAGCTCCGCGCCCGTCTCCTCGATCTCCGCCGGTGGCGACTACTCCCAGACCAACACCTGCGGCTCGTCGATCGCGGCGAACGGCTCGTGCACCGTCAGTGTGAAGTTCGCGCCGACGGCGACCGGCAGCCGGAGCGGCACGCTGACCGTCAACGCGGGCGGCGTCACCGACACGGTCACCCTCTCCGGTACCGGCACCGCGCCTGGCCCGGTCCTGAACACCGACCCGGCGAGCCTGTCCTTCGACGCCACGGTGGTCGGCTCCTCGGCCGCCACGCAAGCGGTGAAGGTGACGAACTCGGGTACCGCGTCGGCGACCGTCGCGGCCGTCGCGGCGACCGGTGACTTCAGCCAGACCAACAACTGCTCCACCCTCGCGGTCGGTGCGTCCTGCACGGTGAACGTCGGGTTCAAGCCCACCGCGGGCGGATCCCGGAGCGGCAACCTGACCGTCACCAGCAACGCCAACAACAGCCCGACCGTCGTCTCCCTGACCGGCAGCGGCATCGACAGCACCACCGATGTCGCCGCCGGCCGTCCGGCGACGGCGAGTTCGGGCAACAGCCCGTACGTCGCCTCGAACCTCACCGACCCGGACGCGTCGACGTACTGGGAAGGCACGAACGGTTCGTTCCCGCAATGGGCCCAGGTCGACCTCGGCCAGAACTACGGCGTCGGCAAGGTCGTGCTCAAACTCCCGCCGGCGACGGCGTGGTCGGCTCGCACGCAGACACTGTCGGTGCAGGGATCCACGGACGGTTCGAGCTTCTCCACGATCAAGGCGTCGGCCGGGTACACCTTCGACCCGAACGCCAACGGCAACACCGTGACCATCACGTTCAGCGCCGCCACGGCGAGATACGTGCGGGTGAACATCACCGCCAACACAGGCTGGAACGCGGCCCAGTTGTCGGACTTCGAGGTGTTCCCCGGCGACGGCGGCTCCTCGAACGCGATCCTGTCGGCCGGCCCGACGTCCCTGTCGTATCCCACCCAGGCGCTCAACACCTCCAGCAGTGCGCAGACGGTCACGGTGACCAACACCGGAACCACCGCCGCGACCGTTTCCGGCATCACCGTCACGGGCGACTTCTCGGGGACCGACAACTGCGGAACGTCGATCGCGGCGAACGCCTCCTGCACGGTGAACGTCACCTTCAGGCCCACCGCGTCCGGCACCCGGACCGGCGATCTCAGCATCGCCAGCAACGCGTCGAACGGCACGACCACGGTCGCGCTGACCGGCACCGGCGCGGGCACGGTGAGCAGGAACCTGGCCGCCGGCGCGGCCACCACCGAGTCCGGCCACACCGACGTGTACGCGTCCTCGAACGTGACGGACGGCAACCAGGGCTCCTACTGGGAGAGCGCCAACAACGCCTTCCCGCAGTGGGTCCAGGTCGACCTCGGCTCCGCGCAGAGCACCGGCCGTGTCGTCCTCCAGCTCCCCGCCGGCTGGGGCGCCCGCAACCAGACGCTGTCCCTGTCGGGCAGCACCGACGGCGCCTCGTTCACCACCATCAAGTCGTCGGCCGCGTACACCTTCGACCCCGCCACCAACAACACGGTCACCATCACCTTCACCGCGACCACCCAGCGATACCTCCGGGTGAACATCACGGCGAACAACGGCTGGCCGGCCGGTCAGATCTCCGAGTTCCAGGTCTGGAACACCTGACCCGGCCCGCCTCGACGGTGCCGCCGGGCGCGGGCGCGCCCGGCGGCACCTGCCACCGAGAGGAGTCCCGGTGGGTGTCGCGCGTGAAGTCCCGGCCGGAAACGGTCCGGGTGGCGAGGGGCGGCGGACCGGTCAGAGCAGGACGACCTCGTAGGCCAGGGTGTCCGTCTCCGCGGAGCGGAACTCGACGTCGAGGACGCGGCCCGCGGCCTGGACGTCGGGGAGGACCTCGCGCAGGGCGTTGTGCAGGGTGGGCGGGCCGGTCACGACAAGGCTCTTCACCTCGGCGCGCATGGAGAGCTGGGCGGTGCTCTTGGCCTTGCGGATGGCGGTGGTGGCCTCCGCGGCCAGGGTCAGCAGCCGGGGGTCGCCGTGGGGTGCCAGGGGCTGGAGCTCCTGGGGGGTGGGCCAGGCGGCACGGTGGATCGAGCCGCTCCGCCACCAGCTCCAGGCCTCTTCCGTGGTGAACGGCAGGAAGGGGGCCAGGGCGCGCAGCAGGACGGACAGCGCCGTCGTCAGGGTCGCGCGGGCCGAGTCGGCGTCGGCCTCGGTCATGGCGCCGTAGGCGCGGTTCTTCACCAGCTCGACGTAGTGGTCGCAGAAGCTCCAGAAGCAGCGCTCGATCGTCTCCAGGGCGCGCGCGTAGTCGTAGCCCTCCAGATGCTCGGTGGCCTCGGCGACGACCTCGGCGATCCGGGCCAGCATGGCCTGGTCGAGCGGCCGGGTGACCTCGGCGGCCGAGGGGCCGGTGCCGAAGCCCAGGACGAACTTGGAGGCGTTGAGGACCTTGACGGCGAGGCGGCGTCCGATCTTCATCTGGCCGACCTCGAACGCCGTGTCGGTGCCGGGGCGCGCGGAGACCGCCCAGTACCGGACCGCGTCCGAGCCGTGCTGGTCCAGCAGGTCGACCGGGGTGACCACGTTCCCCTTGGACTTCGACATCTTCTTGCGTTCGGGGTCGAGGATCCAGCCGCTGATCGCGGCATGGCGCCAGGGCAGCACGCCGTGCTCCAGCTCGGCGCGGACAGCGGTGGAGAACAGCCAGGTACGGATGATCTCGTGGGCCTGGGGGCGCAGGTCCATCGGGAAGACCCGGGCGAACAGATCGTCGTCGTGTCCCCATCCGCCGGCGATCTGGGGCGTGAGCGAGGAGGTCGCCCAGGTGTCCATCACGTCGGGGTCGCCGGTGAACCCGCCGGGGACGTCGCGCTGTTCGGCGGTGAATCCGGGCGGGGCCTCGCTGCTCGGGTCGATCGGCAGCGCGTCCTCGGCCGGCAGGATCATCTCGTCGGTCGGGTCGCCCGACTCGTCGAGGCGGTACCAGACCGGGATCGGTACCCCGAAGAAGCGCTGGCGGCTGATCAGCCAGTCGCCGTTGAGACCCTCGACCCAGGACTGGTACCGGCTGCGCATCGACTCCGGATGCCAGGTCAGTTCCCGTCCCCGGCCTATCAGTTGGTCGCGCAGGGCGAGGTCGCGGCCGCCGTTGCGCAGGTACCACTGCCGGCTGGTGACGATCTCGAGCGGCTTGTCGCCCTTCTCGTAGAACTTCACCATGTGGTTGAAGTGCTGCGGCTCGCCGTTCAACGCCCGCGCGTCACCGAGCAGTTCGAGGATTCGCTCGCGTGCGGTGTGCGGGGTCGCACCGGCGAGCCGCGCGTAGGCCTCCCGGGCCTGCGGTGAGTCGAGGCCGGCCGGGCCGTGCTCGACGAACCTGCCGTTCCGTCCGATCACCGCCCGGGTGGGCAGGTCGAGTTCGCGCCACCAGATCACGTCGGTGGTGTCGCCGAAGGTGCAGACCATCACCAGCCCGGTCCCCTTCTCGGGGTCGGCCAGGCGGTGCGCCAGCACAGGCACCTCGACGTCGAACACGGGGGTGCGCGCGGTGGTGCCGAACAGGTCCTGGAACCGCTCGTCGTCCGGGTGCGCGACCAGGGCCACGCACGCGGGCAGCAGTTCCGGCCGGGTCGTCGCGACTTCCAGGGCCCGCTCTCCGGCCCCCTCGAAGACGATGTGGTGGTAGGCGCTCGGCCGCTCGCGGTCCTCCAACTCGGCCTGGGCCACCGCGGTCTGGAATGTGACGTCCCACAGAGTCGGCGCCTCGGCCCGGTAGGCCTCGATCCTGGCGAGGTTACGCAGGAAGGCCCGCTGGGAGACCGCGCGAGCCCGGCTGCCGATCGTCTGGTACGTCTGCCGCCAGTCCACGGACAGCCCGAGGCGCCGCCACAGGTTCTCGAAGACCTTCTCGTCCTCAAGCGTCAGACGCTCGCACAGTTCGATGAAGTTGCGCCGTGAGACCGGGATCTGCCGCTTGCCGGGATCGGCCGCCGGGGCGAATTCCGGGTCGTAGGGAAGGGACGGGTCGCAGCGGACGCCGAAGTAGTTCTGGACGCGCCGCTCGGTGGGCAGTCCATTGTCGTCCCAGCCCATCGGATAGAAGATCTGCTTGCCGCGCATCCGCTGAAAGCGGGCGATCGCATCGGTCTGGGTGTAGGAGAAGACGTGTCCTACGTGCAGGCTGCCGCTCACCGTGGGCGGCGGGGTGTCGATCGAATACACCTGGTCCCGGGTCGCGTTGCGATCGAACTCGTATACGCCCTGCTCGTCCCAGCTCTTGCTCCACTTGGCCTCAAGGCCGTCCAGTGTGGGCTTGTCGGGAGTCGTGGGCCGAGAAAAAGGGGTCGTCATGTCCCAGGATCATAATGACAGTTGCGTCCCGGGGGGCGACCGAGGCCGGTCGACCTGCCTCCTGCAGTCCGGCTTCACCGGAACTCAGTCGCAATTCACTGCCGGTTCAGCAACGCTCGATAGGATCGCCGCAGAGGAATGGCGAGTTGAGGAATGTCCGGCGCATTCCGACGCCTGGGCGGGCCGACCGCCTCGACGCTGACGCGCACGGACGCCCGGCACTGAATTCGATCCTGCGGACCGGCCGTCGGCGGCGTACCGCCACCCATCCCGGAGGACACCGCGTGACCACCACCGCATTCGACAGGGCCGTCCGGCCTGTGGCCCTCGTCTCGGGCGGTTCCCGGGGTATCGGCCGCGCGATCGTGATCCGTCTCGCTCAGGACGGTTACGACGTCGCGTTCTGCTACCGCTCGCGGTCGGACGCCGCCGACGAGACCGCCCGGGCGGCGGCCCGGCACGGCGCCCGCACCTTCGCGCGGCGTGTCGACGTCGCCGACGCCGCGACGACCCGCGACTTCGTCACGGCGGCCGAGGCCGAACTGGGCTCCCTCGACGCGGTGGTGACCGCTGCGGGCATCACCCGCAACCAGCCGCTGGTCATGATGGACGACGCCCAGTGGCAGGACGTGGTGCGCGTCAATCTGGACGGCACCTACCATCTCTGCCGCGTCGCATTGCCGTTCCTGATCAAACGCCAGAAGGGCGTCATCGTGACGCTGTCGTCCATCGCCGGTGTGTACGGCTCGGTGATGCAGACGAACTACTCCGCCGCCAAAGCCGGGATCATCGGCTTTACGCGCGCCCTCGCCAAGGAGTACGGCAAACTCGGCGTCCGCGCGAACGCGGTGGCACCGGGATTCGTCGACACCGACATGATGGCGTCGATGAATCCCGCGACGAGGGACAAGCACCGCAAGCAGATCCCGTTGGCCCGGTTCGGCGCGCCCGAGGAGGTGGCCGACCTCGTCTCGTTCCTCGTCTCCGACCGGGCGGCATACATCACCGGTCAGGTCATCGGCATCGACGGCGGACTCGCGATCTGAGCCGGGTCCGACGAGCGGTGAGAGGGCGGTGCAGCACCGCTTCACCGGCCCGCAGCGGGATTTCATGGCGAATTCAGTGGGCGTGAATAGCCTGACCAGCAGAAAGGCGCTCCATATGAAGGGTCAGGCCGTGTCGAAGCAAAGCTTTGAGCCCATTGTCCGAGATCTCAACGGCTTGCTCCAGCGGCACGCGGAAGAACTGCCGCAGGCCGTCACCTACACGTTCGTCGACCGCTTCACCGACCGGCGCGCCTGGCGCGAACAGCAGCTCACCAACCGTGAGTTGTTCCAGCGCGCGAAAGCCCTGGCCGCCCGGATCCAGTGCCACGCGGCTCCCGGTTCCCGTGTCCTGGTGCTCAACCAGCCGGGCGCGGACTACGTGGTCGGGATCTTCGCCGCCATGCTGGCCGGCGCGATCGCGGTGCCCGCCTATCCGCCGGAGGCGACGCGGCTGAGCCGGGGGCTGGAGCGGGTTCGCGCGATCATGGCCGACGCGGCCCCGAGCTGTGTCCTGGTCGACGACATGGCGGGGCTGTCGGGGAGTTCGCTGCACGAGGAGTTCCCCTCGGTGGAGTGGATCGTCTCCTCCTCGGTCCCCGCGGAGTCGGCGGACGCCTGGGAGGCGACGGAGACCCGGCCCGAGGACCTGGCCGTGCTCCAGTACACCTCCGGGTCCACCGGGCAGCCGAAGGGCGTCATGCTCTCGCACCGGAACCTGCTGGAGAACCTGCGGGCCGGACGCGACGCGTACGGTGTCGCGGGCCGGATGAACGGTGTCTTCTGGCTGCCGCCGTACCACGACATGGGGCTCATCGGCGGCATCCTGATGGCGCTCTTCTGCGGTGGCCGGTCACAGTTGATGGCGCCGTTCGCCTTTCTCCGCGACCCCCTGCGCTGGGTCAGCGCGATGTCGCACTACGGCGCCCGTGTCAGCGCCGCGCCGAACTTCGCCTACGAGATGGCGGCCCAGGCCGCCGAGGCCGATCCCGAGGCGATCCGCGGCCTGGATCTGAGCAACTGGCGGGTGGCGATATCCGGCGCCGAACCGGTTCATCACGCGACGCTGGACCGGTTCGCCCGGGCGTTCGCCGGCGCAGGCTTTCGCCGCGACGCCTTCCACCCCTCCTTCGGACTGGCGGAGAACACCCTCGTGGTGACGGCGCAGCCCGGCGGCGACCGCCTGGCCCGCCTGGACGCGGCGGAGCTCGAACGCCACCGGGTGCGCGAGGCGGCACCGGGTGCGCAGGCACGGGTGGTCGTGGGATGCGGCCCGAGCGCGGACCCGGGCCAGCGCGTCGAGATCGTCGATCCCACGACGCGTGAACGCACACCCGAGGGAACGGTGGGGGAGATCTGGGTCGGCGGCCCCAGCGTGGCGCGGGGGTACTGGGGCAGGGAGCGGGAGAGCGAGTCGGTCTTCCGGGCCACGCTCGCCACCGGCGAGGGCCCGTTCCTGCGCACCGGCGATCTCGGGTTCGCCGGACCGGAGGGCCTGTTCGTCACCGGCCGGGTCAAGGACCTGATCGTCCTGCACGGCCGCAACCACTATCCGCACGACCTGGAACGGACCGCGGAGGAGGCGCATCCGCGGATCCGCGGCGGCCGCTGCGTGGCCTTCGCGGTCGGCGGCGAGCGCGGCGAGGAACTGGTGCTGGCCGTCGAGACGACCGGCCGGACCACCGCGGAGGAGGGCCGGGCCATAGCCGGGGCCGTCCGGGAACGGGTCGGCGCCGGCCACGCGGTGGCCGTCCGGGAAGTCGTCCTCGTGCCGCGCGGCGGGATCCGGCGCACCTCCAGCGGGAAGCTGCGGCGCTCCGCCGTGCGCGCCGCCCATCTGGCCGGGGAGTATCCGCGCGAGGAACGCTCCCGCGCCGAGTACACGGCGCCGCGCGACGAGGTCGAGCAGGCGGTCGCGGACGCCTGGAGCAGGGTCCTGGGGGTCGAGCGGGTGGGCGTCCAGGACCGGTTCTTCGAACTGGGCGGCGACTCGTTGAAGGCCGTGCAGTTGCTGGGCGATCTGGACACCCGCCTCGGACACCGGCTGACGCTGTCCGACGTGGCGGCCGTGCACACGGTCGGCGAGTTCGCCGCGCTGCTGCGGCTGCGCGCGCAGGAGACGCAACCGGGAACGACGCCGGGGGCCGCGGAGATTCAGCTGGACCTGGGTTGATGGGCGAGCACGGGGAGAGTAGGCCGGCGATGGCCGAGGACGTACGCGAGTTCATGGCCGGGGTCGAGGCCCTGGGCATCAGGCTCTTCCTGGAGGAGGGCCGCCTCCAGTGCCGCGGGGAGCAGGTGCGGTTGACGCCCGCGCTGCTGGAGCAGGTACGGGAGCGCCGTGACGCGATCGTGGCGCACCTGCGCGCCGGGGCCGGGGCCGCGCAGGGCGGACCGCTGACCGCGGGTCAGCGCAGTCTGCTGCTGCACCAGCGGCTGACCCCGGACAGCGTCGCCTACAACCTCGCGCTGGTGGCCCGTACCGACGAGGCTCTCGACGCCGGGCGGCTCGACCGCGCGCTGCGCTCGGTCATGACCCGTCACGCGATCCTGCGGACGACCTACCGCTGGAACGACGGCGAGCCGCTGCGGTGCGTCGCGGAGGTTCCCGCGGCGGTCCTCGTCGAGGAGACCGCCGCGGCGGAGGCGGCCGAGTCCCTCGCCGAAGCCTTCGTGGACCGGCCCTTCGACCTCGAACGGGAGCTGCCGCTCCGGGCGGCCCTGGTGCGCGGCGGTCCTGACGACGCGCGCCCGGTACTGGCACTGGCGGTGCATCACATCGCAGCGGACCTGCGGTCCGTAGACGTGATCGTCGAGGAGTGGCTGGCCGCCTACCGGGCCGAGGACACCGAGGAGACGATGCCGCACGGCGTGGACTTCGCCGAGCAGACGCGCCGTGAGCAGCAGAGGCTCGCCGGTCCGGGCGCGGCGGACGCCCTGGCCTTCTGGCGCGAGGAGCTGGCCGGACTGGAGGAGGCGGAGCTGCCGTTCGACCGGCCGCGCCCCCCGGTGCAGACCTTCCGCGGCGGTCGCCACACGGTGCAGCTTGACCACCGGCTGTCGGCCGCGATCGGCCGGGTCGCCCGCGAGGCCGACGCGACACCGAACATGCTCTTCCTGTCGGCCTTCCAGGTGCTTCTGCAGAAGTACCTGGGTGCGGACGACGTCGTGGTGGGGACACCGGCCGCCAACCGGCCGACCGCCGACGTGCGGGACACGGTGGGCTTCTTCGCCGACCCGGTGGTCGTGCGCACCCGGCTCGCGGACGATCCCACCTTCCTCGCGGCGCTCGGGCGCACCCGCGGGACCCTGCTGCGGGCCCTGGACCACCCGTTCCCGTTCCCGCTGCTCGTCGAGCGCCTCAACCCGGTGCGCGATCCGCGCCGTTCCCCGTTCTTCCAGGTGATGTACGTCTGGCAGCAGACCGACCCCGACCGGCAGCCGGTCCCCCTCACGCCGCTGGCCGCCTCCGGCCAGCGCGGCGCCCCCTACGACCTGGTCCTCTCCGTCCAGCAGGTGCACGGGCGCTTCGCCTGTTCCTGGACCTACAACGTCGACCTCTTCGACCGGGCGACCGTCGAGCGGATCGCGGACGGCTACCTGGCGCTGCTCGACGCCGTCACCGCGCGCCCGGAGCGGCGGGTCTCGCAGCTTCCGGCCCTGTCCCGCGAGGCCGAGCGGGAGCTGCGCGCCGAGACCAGCGGGCCCACGGTGGACCTGGGCGAGCTGTCCTGGCTCGATCAGTTCGACGCCCAGGTGCGCCGGACCCCGGGGGCCGTCGCCCTGGTGTGCGGCGAGCGCTCGGTGACCTACCGGGAACTGGGGGACCGGGTCGACGGCATGGCCGCCGCACTGCGTGCCCGAGGGGTGCGCGAGGAGGTGCGGGTCGGTCTCTGCGCCGAGCGCTCGGTCGAGCTGGTGGTGGCCATGCTGGCCGTCGTCCGGGCCGGCGGCGCCTATCTGCCGCTGGACCCGGACTACCCGGCGGAGCGCCTCGCCCACATGGCCGAGGACGGCGGGATCGCGCTCTGCCTGGTGGACCGGACGGGCGAGCGGGCGGTCCGCGGGTGCCCCGGCGAACGCGTCGCCCTGGACACGCTCGCGCGTGAGGCCGCGGGGCTCGCGCCGACGCCGCTCGCCGCGACCCCCGAGGCGGCGCTCGCCTATGTCATCTACACCTCCGGGTCGACCGGCCGGCCCAAGGGGGTCATGGTCACGCGGCGCAACGTCACCAACCTGTTCGCGGGCCTCGACCTCGCCGTGGGCGCGCCGCCGACGGGCGCGCCGCCGACGGGCGAGCAGCCGGTCTGGCTCGCGGTCACCAGCGTCTGCTTCGACATCTCGGTCGTCGAGCTGCTGTGGACCCTGTGCCGCGGCTACCGCGTGATCGTCGAGACCGAACGATGGGCGGCGCCCGCGCGGCGGGCCGGGGCGAACGGCTCCGCCCCGGCGCGCCCGGTGGACTTCAGCCTGTTCTACTTCGCCTCCGACTCCGGCGAGCGCCGGGGGTCCGACGTCTACCGGATGCTGCTGGAAGGGGCGCGGTTCGCCGACGCCGCCGGCCTGCGTGCGGTCTGGCTCCCGGAACGGCACTTCCACGCCTTCGGCGGCGCGTTCCCGAACCCCTCGGTGCTGGCCGCCGCGGTGGCCGCGGTGACCGAGCGCGTCGCCCTGCGGGCGGGCAGCGTCGTTCTTCCGCTGCAGGATCCGCTGCGGGTCGCGGAGGAATGGGCCGCCGTCGACAACCTCTCCGACGGACGGGTGGGCCTCTCCTTCGCCTCCGGGTGGCAGCCCGACGACTTCGTGCTGGCACCGGAGAAGTTCGCCGACCGCAAGGAGCGGATGTGGCGGGACATCGAGACGGTGCGGGCCCTGTGGCGCGGTGAGAGCGTGCGGCGGGTGAACGGCGTCGGTGCCGAGGTGGAGACCGCCACCCTGCCCCGGCCCGTCCAGCCCGAACTTCCGGTCTGGGCCACCGCGGCGGGCAGCGAGGAGACGTTCCGCCAGGCGGGCGCGGCCGGCGCCAACCTGCTGACCCACCTGCTGGGGCAGAACGTCCACGAGCTGGCCCGGAAGATCGGGGTCTACCGCGCCGCGCGGGCCGCGGCGGGACACGACGAGGGCGTCGTGACCCTGATGCTCCACACCTTCGTCCACCCCGACCCGGACGTGGTCCAGGAGGCGGTCCGCGAGCCGTTCAAGAACTACCTGCGCAGCTCGATCGATCTGATGCGGGGGCTGGCCAAGGGGCTCGGCCTCGACCCGGTGGAGCACCGGGAGCTGCTCGTCGACCACGCCTACCAGCGCTTCGCGAACAGCAGCGCGCTCTTCGGCACGCCCGAGCACTGCGCTTCGCTGGTACGGGAACTGGCGGACGCGGGGGTCGACGAGATCGCCTGCCTGATCGACTTCGGGGTCGACGACGAGCAGGCGCTCGCCGCACTCGACCACGTCGTGACGGTCCGCCGCCTTCTCACCGAGGCGTCCGCGACGCTGCTGGCCGACACGCTGTCCCGGCACGGGGTGACGCACCTCCAGTGCACGCCCGCCTACGCCCGGATGCTGCTGGAGACGGCCGGGACCGGAGCCGGGTTCGGCCCGCTCCGGCACCTGCTGGTCGGCGGCGACGCGGCGCTCCCGGAGCTGGTGGAACGGCTCGGCGGCTCCGGCGTCGAGCGGATGCTCAACATGTACGGCCCGACCGAGACGACCGTCTGGTCGGCCGTGCGGACGCTGGAGGTCGACGCCTCGGGCCGGGTCACCGTCGGCGGAGCGCTGGCCAACACCACGCTGTACGTGCTGGACCGTCACCTGCGGCCGGTGCCGCCCGGGGTCGTCGGCGAGCTCTTCGTCGGCGGGACCGGTGTGGCCCGCGGCTACTGGGACCGGCCGGCGCTGACCGCCGAGCGGTTCCTGCCCGATCCCTTCGCCACGGCCGCCGGTGCGCGCATGTACCGCACCGGTGACCTGGTGCGGTCACTGGGCGGCGGCCGGCTGGAGTTCCTCGGCCGGGTGGACCACCAGATCAAGGTGCGCGGTTTCCGCGTCGAGGCCGGCGAGATCGAGGCCGTCCTCGGCGCGCACCCGGACGTGGCCGAGTGCGCCGTGAGTGCCCGGCGGGACGGTGCGGGCGACAGCAGCCTCATCGCCTTCGTCGTCCCCCGCGGCGACGCCGGGTGCGACGAGCAGGCGCTGCGCTCGCACGTGCGCGGTCTGCTGCCCGAGTACATGGTGCCCTCCAGGTTCGTGGCACGCGACGCTCTGCCCCTGACGCAGAACGGCAAGACGGACCGCGGCGCGCTGGTCCGGTCGGCCACCGAGGTCTCCTCGGCCGTGCCGGCCGGGTACGTGGGCCCGCGCGACGAGGCCGAGGGCGCGTTGCAGCGGATCTGGGCCGAACTCCTGGAACGCGACTCGGTGGGCGTGCACGAGAACTTCTTCGAGGTCGGCGGTCACTCCGTGCTCGCGGCCAGACTGCACAGCCGCATCCAGGACACGGGCCTGGGCCCGGTCGAACTCGTTGACATCTTCACCTACCCGACGATCGCCGCCCTGGCCGCCCGGCTGGGCTCCGGCGGCACGGTCGACGCCGAACGTGGGCGCGTCGACGACCGGGTCAACAAGCAGAGGGCCGCCGTCCGACGGCAGCAGCGCAGGAGGCAGAGCTCGTGAGCGAGCGCGACACCGACGACGACATCCAGCACATCGCGGTCATCGGCATGGCCGGCCGGTTCCCCGGCGCCCGGGACCCGGAGGAGTTCTGGCGCAACATCGCGGACGGCGTCGAGTCCGTCACCCGGCTGTCGGAGCAGGACCTGCTCGCCGCGGGGGTCCCGGAGCGGCGGTTCCGCGATCCGGGGTACGTCCGGGCGGCCACCGTGCTGGACGGGATGGAGCAGTTCGACGCCGGCCTGTTCGGACTGACCCCGATGGAGGCGGCCATCCTCGATCCGCAGCACCGGATGCTGCTGGAGGGCACCCAGGCGCTGTTCGACCACGCCGGCTACAACCCGGAGACGCTCGGCGCCACCACCGGGGTCTACGTCGGCGTGGGCTTCCCCTCCTACCTGGTGAACAACCTGATCGGCCGTCCGGAGCTGATCGAGCAGGTCGGCATGCAGCGGATCTTCTTCGCCACCGACAAGGGCTTCGCGCCGACCCGGATCTCGCACAAGTTCGACCTCACCGGTCCGAGCGTCGGGGTCGACACGGCCTGTTCGACCTCCCTGGTCGCGGTGCATCAGGCGGCCCGCGCGCTGCTCGGGTACGAGTGCGACCTCGCCGTCGCCGGCGGCGCGAGCGCGATCCTGCCCAGCGGGGTGGGCTACCAGTACCACGAGGGCGGCATCCATTCGCCGGACGGGCACTGCCGGGCCTTCGACGCCGCCGCCGGCGGGACCCGCTTCGGCAGCGGCATGGGCCTGGTGCTGCTGAAGCGGCTCTCCGAGGCGGTCGCCGACGGCGACCACGTCCTCGCGGTGATCCGGGGTTCGGCGGTGAACAACGACGGTGCCGCGAAGGCCGGTTTCACCGCCCCGAGCGCCACCGGGCAGGCCGCCGTCATCGCCGAGGCACTCGCCTTCGCCGACGTCGAACCGGACACGGTCGGCTACGTGGAGGCGCACGGGACCGGTACCGTGATCGGGGACCCGATCGAACTCGTCGGCCTGACAAGGGCGTTCGGGGAGCAGACCGACCGCCGCCAGTACTGCGCGATCGGCTCGCTCAAGACCAACGTCGGCCACCTCGACGTGGCGGCCGGGATCGCGGGCCTGATCAAGACCGTCCAGGCACTGCGGCACCGCGACCTTCCGCCGAGCCTGCACTTCGAGCAGCCGAACCCGGCCATCGACTTCGCCCGCAGCCCGTTCTACGTCAACACCGAGCTGCGGCCCTGGACGGCGCCGGACGGGACGCCGCGGCGCGCGGGGGTGAGCTCCTTCGGCATCGGCGGGACCAACGCCCACGTCGTACTGGAGGAGGCGCCGGTCCGTCCGGCCTCGGGGCCCTCCCGCGACGCGCAGCTCGTGGTCCTCTCCGCCCGTTCGCCCCAGGCGCTGGACCGGCTGGGCGCCGAACTGGCGGACGCCTTCCGCGCGGCCGGCGAAACGCCTCTGGCGGACCTCGCGTTCACCCTGAGCACCGGCCGCCGGGCGCACCCGCACCGGCGTGCGATCGTCTGCCGGGACCGCGCCGGGGCGATCGAGGCACTGGCCGGAGAGCGTCCCTCGGTGCCGCTGTCCGGGGTGGCCGGGACCGACGCCCCCGGCGTCGCCTTCGTGTTCCCCGGCCAGGGCGCCCAGCAGGTGCGGATGCTGGCCGGTCTCTTCGCCGACGAGCCGGTCTTCCGCGAGGTGGTGGACCGCTGCGCGGAGCACGCCGCCGACCGGCTCGGCGTGGACCTGCGCCGGGTGATCTGGCCGGACCCCGCGGACGAGGAACGCGAGCGCGCGCGGCTGGACCGGACCTGGCTGACCCAGCCCGCCCTGTTCACCGTGACGCTGGCGCTCGCCCGCCTCTGGATGGCGTGGGGTGTGCGGCCGTCGGTGCTGATCGGGCACAGCGTGGGCGAGTACGTCGCGGCGACGCTCGCCGACGTCCTCCCGTTCGAGGACGCGCTCGATCTCGTCGTCGAACGCGCGCGGCTGATGAACGAGGCGCCCGGCGGCGCCATGCTGGCGGTGTCCCTGGACGAGCGGTCGTTGCTGCCCCTGCTGGGGGACTGCTCCCTGGCGGCCGTGAACGGCCCGCAGCACTGCGTCGCCGCCGGCCCCTACCCGGCGGTCGAGGAGCTGGAGCGGCGACTGACCGCCCAGGGCGTCGAGCACCGTCGGCTGCGCACCTCGCACGCGTTCCACTCCGCGATGCTGGACCCGGTCGTGGGCCCGTTCGAGGAGCAGGTGGCCCGCTTCGACCTCAGGGCGCCGCGGATCCCCGTGGTGTCCTGCGTCACCGGCCGGGTGGCGTCGGCCGAGGAACTCGGCGCCCCGGGCTACTGGGCCGGGCAGTTGCGCGGGACGGTGCGCTTCGCCGACGCCGTCCGCACGGCCGCCGAGCAGGGCGCGGAGGTCTTCCTGGAGGTGGGCCCCGGGCGGACGCTCGGCTCGATGGTGCGCCGCGGCGGCGTTCCGGCCCACCGCGTGATCTCCTCCGCGCGCGGCGCCGACGACCCGCGGACCGACGGCGAGGCGCTGCTGGAGGCGCTCGGGGCTCTGCACTGTGCCGGCGTGCCGGTGGACTGGCAGGAGTTCTGGGCCGGACAGCGGCGGCACCGCGTGCCACTGCCAGGGTACCCCTTCGAGCGCCAGCGCCACTGGATCGAGCCCGTTCCGGCGGCCACGGAGCCGTCACCGCAGGCCGCGGTGACACCTGCCGCGAGCGAGCCGGCGGCCGCGACCGGCAGCCTGGTCCGTCACTGGACTCCCGTGCCGCGTACGGGCCTCGACGCCGCCGGATCGCAGCCGGGCGACTGGCTGGTGGTGGCCGACGACGGGCTGGGCCAGGCGCTGGCGGACCGTCTGGAGAAGGAGGGGGAGCGTGTCGTCCGGGTGCGTCGCGGTGCGGCGTTCGCCGCGCGGGACACGGACTTCGTCCTCGATCCGGCCAGCCCCCAGGACGTGGCCGCGCTGCTCGGCGCGCTGCGCCGGCGCGGAGGGCTGCCCCGCCGCATCGTGCTGGAGTGCGGACCGGGCGCGGCCGGAGCCGCTGGGGACGAACTGCGCCAGGCCGGGGTCTGGGTGGCGGAGCTGCTCGCCGGTGCCGGGGACGACGAGGTCCAGCTCGCCCTGGTGGCGCGCGGGCTGCACCGGATCGCGGCCGATGACGACCCGTCACCGAGCGCCGCGGCCCTGACCGGCTTCTGCCGCGCGATCGCGGCAGACCATCCGGAGCTGGCCGTGGTCTGCGTGGACGTGGACGACCGGCTCGCGGAGGCCGCCGACGGAATCGTCGGCGAACTCGTCGGCGGCGTCGCCGAGACCGTCGTCGCGTTCCGCGCGGGTACCCGCCACGTCGAGCGCTACGAGGAGGACCTGACGACGCGACGGGCCCCGCAGGCCCGCAACTTCGTCCTCACCGGAGGGTCCGCCGAGGTGTCCATGCTCCTCGCGCGCCGGCTGGCGCGGCACCGCCGGGCCGGGCTCACCCTGGTGGAACGGCACCCCCTGCCGCCCGAACCGCGGTGGTCCGACTGGCTCGACGAGGGAACCGGCCCCGGCCTCGCGCTCGCCGCCGTGTCCGCCGCCGGAACCCTGCCCGAGCTGGAGCGGCTCACGCCCGGCCTGTCCGCCGCCGAACACCGGCTCGCCGAGGCGGCCGGGGCCGCCTGGAACCGGGACACGGTGGGCGAAGTGCTCAACCGGCTCTGCGGCAGCCACGTGTACCGGACCCTGCGGGACGGCGGCGTCGACCTGCGGGCCGGCGTGGTGCACCGGCGCGCCGGGATAGCGGAGCGGATGCGGATCCTGCCCGCGTTCGTCAAGTTCCTCGACTTCTTCCTCCAGGTGCTGCACGAGGACGGCGTCGTCCGCTGCGAGGGGGACCGGGTCGAGGTACTGCGCGGGCCGGAGCAGGTGGAACTCCTCGACTCCGCCGCCGCCAACGCCGAGCTGCCCGGCTTCGAGCCGACGATCTCCTTCATCGAGCACTGCGTACGCAACTTCCCGGCGGCGCTGAGCGGCGACGTCGACGCCGTCGGCGTGCTCTTCCCGGACGGCGACTCCACACGGCTGGAGCAGGCGTTCCGCACCCTGCTGGACGCCAGCAACTACCGCGTCTACGCGGAGCTGACCGGGCGCCTGCTGGCCGAGCTGGCCGACGCGGTCCCGGGACGTCCGCTGCGGGTGCTCGAGGTCGGCGGCGGAAACGGCCAGTTGACCCGGATCGTGGCCGCGGCGCTGCGCGGGCGGGAGGTCGAGTACTGCTTCACCGACCTCGGCGGCTCCTTCGTCCGCCGGGCCCGGGGGTGGGCCGCCGGGTGCGGTTTCACCACCCTGGACTGCCAGGTCCTCGACATCACCCGTGACCCGGTCGAGCAGGGCCTCCAGGCGCACTCCTTCGACGCCGTCATCGGCTTCGACGTGGTCCACGCGACGCCGCGGATCGCGGACACGGTCGAGAACCTGCGCGGCCTGATCGCTCCGGGCGGTCTGCTCGGACTGGTCGAGGCCGTGGTGTCGCTGCGCTGGGTCGAACTGCTCTGGGGTCTCGCCGAGGGGTGGTGGCTGTTCGAGGACGAGGACGTCCGGAGCGGCTCGCCGCTGGTCCCGCTGGACACCTGGGACCGGGTGCTGCGGGAGCGGCCGTTCGCGGAGGTCGTCTCCTTCCCCGGCGACGAAGCCGCTCGCGGCACCACGGACTACGGCCTGGTGCTCGCCCGGCAACCCGCGACGCTCGACCCGCCCGGCCACCGGGCGCACCTCGCCCGCCGTGCCGAGGTCGTCCTGCGCACCACCCGGGAGCGCATCGGGGCCGTGCGGGAGCTGGCCGCCCTGGGCGCCGAGGTCATGGTCGTCGACGCCGATCCGACCTCGCCGGAGGACCTGTCGCGGGTCCTCTCCCGGGCCGCCGCGCGGTTCGGGCGGGTGGACGGGATCGTCCACGCGCCGGAGCTGCCGCTCGACGGCACACCGCTGCCGTGGGAACCCGCCGACCTGCCCGACCTGGCGGCCGAGCACGTCGCCGCCGCGCGGGCCCTGGTGGGCGCCGCGGCGCAGGCGGAGGTCCCGGCGCTGGCCTTCGTCTCGCCCGCACGGGCGGTCACCGGTGGCACGGGCGGTCTGCGCCCCGCGCTCGCCGGCAGCGTCTTCGACGTCTTCGCCGGTGACCGGGTCGCCGCGATCCGCTGGGACGCGGACGGGAACCCGGCCCTGCTGGAGCAGGCCCTGGACCGGCCCGGCGCGGTGCTGCTGGCCGGGACGGCCCCGGACCCCGGCACGGCCCACCGGCGCGCGAGGGCGACCCACGGGGCCGCTGAGGCGGCGCAGGCCGCAGCGGCGGACGTGGAGGAGGAGATCCTGGTCATCTGGCGGCAACTGTTCGGCACCGAGGAACTCGGCGCGCACGACGACTTCTACCGGCTGGGCGGCGATTCACTGCTGGCCACCCAGGTGATCGCCCGGATCCGCCGCCGCTTCCGCGTCGACCTGGCGGTCAAGGCACTGTTCGACGCCCCGACGGTCGCGGGCCTGGCCGAGAAGGTGCGGGCGTCGCAGTCCCAGGACGCCCACCCGGACATCCCGCTGCGGCGGGTGCCCAGGGACGAACCGGTGCCGCTCTCCTTCGGCCAGCAGTCCTTGTGGCTGGCCGAGCAGTTCCACGGCCCGAGCGCGACCTACAACATCCCCGGAGCGGTGCGCCTGCTGGGCCGGCTGGAGACCGAGCCGCTGCGGCGCGCCCTGCGGGAGGTCGTGGGACGGCACGAGGTGCTCCGCACCACCGTCCACACCGTGGACGGCTCGCCGGTGCAGCGGATCCACCAGGACGTCACGGTCGACCTGCCGGTCCGGGAGGTGGCCGAGGAGGAGATCGAGGCGCTCGCCCAGGAGCACGCGCGCACCGTCTTCGACCTGGAGCGGGGGCCGCTGATCCGGGTGGCCCTGTTGCGGGTCGCGGAGGCGGACCACGTCCTGCTGGTCAACATCCACCACATCGTCTCCGACGGCTGGTCGCTGGGCGTCCTGGTGGAGGAACTGGTGAAGCTGTACTCGGCGTTCGTGCGCGGTCGGCGGTCACCCCTCGCTCCGCTCGACCACCAGTACGCGGACTTCGCCGACTGGCAGCAGCGCTGGCTGGACGGCGAGCTGTTCGAGCGGCAACTCGCCTACTGGCGGCGCCGGCTGGCCGGCGCTCCGAAGCTCCTCGGACTGCCGACGGACCGGCCGCGGCCCGAGACGCAGCGGATCCGCAACGCGGTGCACCGCTTCGTGGTCCCGCCGGAACTCGCCGAGCGGCTCGGCGGACTCGGCCGGGACGAGGGCGCCACCCTCTTCATGGTGCTGCTCGCCGGATTCAAGGTGCTGCTGTCACGCCTGGCCCGCACCACGGACGTCTCGGTCGGCACGACGAACGCCAACCGGACCCGGGCCGTGTTCGAGCAGATGATCGGGATGTTCGTCAACAACCTGGTGCTGCGCACCGACCTGGGCGGCGACCCCACCTTCCGGGAACTGCTCGCCCGCGTCCGCGCGACGTCGGTGGACGCCTACGCGCACCAGGACCTGCCGTTCCTGACGCTCGTCGACGAACTCCGTCAGGAGCGCAGCCCGGCGCACACGCCGCTGTTCCAGGTGCTGTTCCTCCTGCAGAAGCTGAACATCACCCTCAAACTCCCGGGGATCACCGCGCGCACCGTCGAAGTCGACGCGCTGCACACGAAGTTCGACCTGACCCTGTTCATGGAGGAACAGGACCAGGGGATCGTCGGCACCTTCATCTACAACGCGGAACTCTTCGACGCCGCCACGATCGACCGGATGGCGACGCGGCTCGTGCGCGTGCTGCACGACGCCGCCGAGGCGCCGGACACCCGGATCGGCGAGCTGCGCATGGAGAACAACGACCAGGACGGGACAGGGGACATGACCGAGCGGGACTCCCGCAGCACCAGGCTCCAGTCGCTGCGCAGCGCCAAGCGCCGCTCGGTGGACGTCGGCCGGACCAGTCCGGTACGCACCGGCTTCCTGCCCGGTCTGCCGCAGGCCCCGCTCGTCCTGACGCCCGACACCGGCGTCGACCTCGCGGGGTGGCTGCGGGGCAACCGGGAGGCCGTCGACGCCCATCTGCACCAGTACGGGGCGGTGCTGCTGCGCGGCTTCCACGCCGGGTCGGTCGAGCGGTTCGAGGAGGCGGCCTCGGCGATCTGCCCGACGCTCTTCCCCGAGTACGGGGACCTGCCGCGCGAGGGCGAGTCGACCCGCGTCTACAAGTCCACGCCCTACCCGGACGACCGGTCGATCCTCTTCCACAACGAGAGCTCGCACCTGCACACCTGGCCGATGCGGCAGTTCTTCTCCTGCGTCGTGGCGGCCCGCGAGGGCGGCGAGACGCCGATCGTGGACTGCCGCCGGGTGCTCACGAGCCTGCGTCCCGAGCTGGCCGAGGAGTTCACCCGGCGCGGGCTGCGCTACGTCCGCAACTTCATCGACGGCGTGGACGTGAGCTGGTCCAGGTTCTACGGCACCGAGGACCGGGCCGAGGCGGAGCGCAGGTGCGCCGAGGCCGGCGAGGCCTTCCGCTGGCTGCCCGACGGCACCCTGCGCACCTGGCGGCGGGCCGACGCGGTGCTGACGCACCCCCGTACCGGCGAGGCGGTCTTCTTCAACCAGCTCGCCCTGCACCACCCCTCGTGCCTCGACCCGGACACCAGGCAGTCGCTGGAGGCGCTGTACGGGGAGGCCGGCCTGCCCAGGAACGTGTACTGGGGCGACGGCTCGGTCATTCCCGACGAGGTGGTCACCGAGGTCCGCGAGGTGATGGACCGGGAGGCGCTGGTCTTCACCTGGCAGGAGGGCGACGTCCTCGTCACCGACAACATGCTGGTGGCGCACGCCCGCCGGCCCTTCGTCGGGCCGCGGAAGATCGTCGTGGCGCTCGGCGACATGATGCGCGCCGACCTGCCCGCCCCCGCCGACCGCTGATCCGGATTCCGAGTACGCACCGGCCCGATGGGCTGAATATGGAGAGTCGCACACCATGAACGACGCCGAGCTCGACAGCATGGCGCAGGCCGGATTCCGCCTGGCACCGCCGCAGCTCCGGACCTGGTCGCATGCCGCCGGGAAGCGCGTACAGGTCCGCGCCCTGGTGGAGGGGAAGGTCCCGGGCGACCTGCTCCGGCGGGCGCTGGTCCTGGTGACCGGGCGTCATGAGCTGCTCCGCGCAGACCTGATCGAGGTCCCGGGACTGACGGCGCCGTTGCAGTCGGTGCGGCCGTCGGCCGAGCCCGAGTGGTACGAGGACCACCTGCCGGCCGACGCCGGGGCGGCCGCGGCCGCGGTGGAGAACACGGCCGCGGCGGACCTCGCCGAGCCGTGGACCGGAACGCTGCGGGCACGCCTGCTGGCCGGCGCGGACCACGCGGTCCTGGTGCTGACGGCCGGCGGGGTGTTCGCGGACCGCCGGTCGCTGCTCGTGGTCCTGGCGGAGCTCGCCGAGCTGCTCGACGGCCGGTCGCCGCAGGAGGAGGAGCCGATCCAGTACCTGGACGCGGCGGAGTGGCTGCACGAGCAGCTCGGGACGGACGAGTCCAGGGCCCGGATGGACGGCTGGCTCGGCCGGGAGCTGGCCCTCGCCTGGGAGTCCGCCCTGCCCTCGGAGACCGGCCCGCTCGGTGAGCCGGACCGGTTGACGCTCGGGCTGGACCCCGCGCTGTCGGCGGAGCTGGACCGGACGAGCGCCGGGATCGGCGGCAGCGCCGCCGCGGTGCTGCTCGGGGCCTGGCAGGTCCTGCTGCTCCGGCTGACCGGCCGGCCGGAGATCCTCACCGCCGTGCTGCCCGGCTCCCGAGGACTGGACGAACTGGAGGACGTGATCGGGCCGTTCGAGAGCCCGGTGCCGGTGGCGGCCACCCTGGTCGACGCGCTGCCCTTCGCCTCGCTGGTCCGCGACCTCGACCGGTTCCTGGCCGACGCTCCCGCCGAACAGTTCGCCTTCGACAGCACGCGCCTCGCCGATCCGCTCCCGTTCGGCTTCGCCTTCACCGAACTGCCCGCCACCGTGCGCGCGGGGAGCGCGCGGCTGACCGTGACCGGCGTGGGCGGCGGCCCCGACGGCGCGGCGCTGCACCTCGACGTGGTCCGGGCCGCCGACGGCGCTCTCACGGCGTCGCTCGTCCGCGACGAGCGACGCGTCTCGCACCGGCACGCGGTGCGGATCGCCGGCCAACTGGTCTCGGTGCTGCGCGAGGTCGCCGCGCGCCCGCAGGCGCCGCTCGCGGACCTCGGTCTGGCGGACGGGCCCCACCCGGGTGTTCCCGGGCACGACGGAGCCGCGCCCACGGCGGCGTCCGGCACCGCACTCGCCCACCTGCGGTTCGCGCGGGCGGCCACGGAGCGGCCCGAGGCCCTCGCGGTGGTCTGCGGCGACGAGGAGCTGACCTACGGACAGCTGGATGGCCGGGCCAACCGGCTGGCACACGCCCTGCGGACCCGCGGGGTCGGCCCGGGTGCGCCGGTCGCCCTGGTGCTGGACCGCTCCGTCGACTACGTCGTCGGTCTGCTCGCGGTCCTCAAGGCGGGCGGTGCCTTCGTGCCCGTCGACCAGGCACTCCCGGCCGCGCGCGTGCGGGGGATGCTGGAGGAGGTCCGCCCGGGGGTGCTGATCACCCACCGCGGCCGTATCGACCCCGAGACGGCCGGCCCGACGCCGGTGCTCGACCTGGACCGCGACGCCGCGGAACTGGCCGGCCTGTCCGGGACTCCGGTGGACGTGCCGGTCCGGCCGGAGCACCCCGCCTACCTGATCTTCACCTCCGGCTCGACCGGACGGGCCAAGGGCGTGGCCGTCCCGCACCGGGCCGTCTGCGCCTACCTGGACGGCGTGCTCGCGGCCCTGAACCCGCCGCGGGACGAGCTGCTGGGCACCCTGGCGACGCCCGCCGCCGACCTCGGGCACACCGCGGTCTTCGGCGCCCTGTGCACGGGCCGTCCGCTCTTCCTGGCGACGGCCGAGGAGGTCCTCGCGGCCGACGCGCTCGCCGCGCGCTTCCGCACCCGTCCGCTCGGCCTGTTGAAGATCGTGCCCTCGCACCTGGCCGCGCTGCTCGACGCGCCCGACGCCGCCGACCTGCTGCCCACCCGCTGCCTGGTGCTGGGCGGTGAGCCGGCCTCCCGGGCGCTGCTGGAGCGGATCCGCGCACTGCGCCCGGGACTTCGGGTCGTGAACCACTACGGTCCGACCGAGACCGCCGTGGGCGCGCTGGTCCATCGGGCCGCCGGGGACGAGCCGGGCCCGCTGCCCATCGGCCGGCCGCTCGCCGGCTACCGCGCCTACCTGCTCGACGCCAGGCTCCGCCCGGTGCTCCAAGGTGCCCCGGGGGAGCTGTACCTCGGCGGTCCCGGACTCGCCCTGGGCTACTGGGACCGACCGGGGACCACGGCGGAGCGCTTCCTGCCCGACCCCTTCGACGCCGGGCCCGGCGCGCGGATGTACCGGACCGGGGACCTCGTCCGGCAGCGCCCCGACGGTGCCGTGGTCTTCCTCGGCCGTACCGACCAGCAGGTGAAGATCCGCGGCCACCGGGTCGAGCCGGGCGAGGTCGAGGCCGAGCTCCGCCGCGACGAACACGTCGCCGACGCGGTGGTGACCGCCATCGGCGAGGGGGCCGAGACGCGGCTGGCGGCGTACGTCACACCGCGTCGCGGCGCCAGGATCGACACCGGTGAACTCGACCGGCAGCTACGGCTGCGGCTGCCGGACCACATGGTCCCGGCCGTGATCGTCCCGCTGCACGCCCTGCCGCTGATGCCGAACGGGAAGGTGGACCGGCGGGCCCTGCCCGCGGCGGACCCGGCCGCCTCCCGCTCCGCGTACGTCGCGCCCGAGACGGAGACCGAGGTCCAACTGGCCGCCCTGTGGGAGGAGATCCTCGGCTGCGAGCGGGTCGGCCGGGACGACTCCTTCTTCCAGACGCTCGGCGGCAACTCCCTGGACGCGACCCGGGTGGTGGCCCGGATCCGGGCCACCACCGGTATCGGCCTGCACGTCAGCGCCCTGTTCGAGGCCCCCACCGTGGGGCGGCTGGCCGCGCTGGTCGACGGCGCCCAGGCCGACGCGGACGCCGCGGCGATCCCCGTGGCCGAGCGCACCGGCCCCATGCCGCTGTCCTACGCCCAGCGCCGGCTCTGGGTACTGTCCGAGGTGGACGGCGCCGACGCCGCGTACAACATCCCGGCGGCCGTCCGCATCCACGGTGAGCTGGACGTCGAGGCCCTGGTCCGTGCCCTGCACGAGGTGGTCGACCGGCACGAGGCGCTGCGCTCCAACATCGTGCTCGTCGGCGAGACGCCCCGTCAGGTGGTCAGTGAGGCCGCGCCGTTCGAGGTGCCGCTGACCGAGGCCGCCGGGGCGGACGTGGTCCGGCAGGCGCTCGCCTTCGCGGCGCGGCCCTTCGACCTCGCGTGCGACGAGCTGCTGCGCGCCGCGCTGCTGCGGGTGGCACCGCAGGAGCACGTGCTGCTGCTCTGCCTGCACCACGTCGTCTCCGACGGATGGTCGACCGCGATTCTGTGGCGGGAGACGGTGGCCCGCTACAACGCCCGCCGCGCCGGCCTCTCCGCCTCGCTCGCCCCGCTGCCGATCCAGTACGCCGACTACGCCGTCTGGCAGAACGGCTGGCTGGAGGGCGCCGGAGTTGAGCCCCAACTGACGTACTGGACAGAGCAGTTGCGTGACCTGCCGGCGCTGCTGGAGCTGCCCACCGACCGACCGCGGCCCGCTGTCCAGGGCTACGCCGGCGCGACCGTGCCGATCGAACTCGACCCGGCGACCGTCGCCGGGCTGCGCGCGCTCGCGCACCGGCAGCAGTCGACCATGTTCATGGTGCTGCTGGCCGCCTTCAACGTGCTGCTGGCCCGGCAGAGCGGCAGCCAGGACATCGCCGTCGGCACGCCGGTGGCCAACCGCACCCGAGCCGAGGTGGAGCAGCTGATCGGCTGCTTCTTCAACACGCTGGTGATCCGCACCGACCTCACCGGCGACCCGGAGTTCACCGACCTGCTCGGCCGGGTCCGCGAGGTGGTGCTGGCCGCCCAGGCCCACCAGGACCTGCCGTTCGAGCGGCTGGTGGAGGCGCTCAACCCGCCGCGCGACGCCGGGCACTCGCCGCTGTTCCAGACGCTCTTCGTCTACCAGCCGGCCCCGGACGAGGGACTGGTGATGGACGGCGTGCGGCTGGAGCCCGTGCCGCTCGGCGGTCGGGTCGCCAAGTACGACCTCACGCTGGACCTGGTGGAGCACGCCGACGGCGTGCGGGGCCGGATCGAGTACCGGACCGACCTGTTCGACGCCGGCACCGTCCAGCGGCTGGCCGGCCACTTCCAGGAGCTGCTCGGCTCGATCGTCGGGGCCCCGCGCACGCGGATCGGTGACCTGCGCCTGCTGCCCGAGGGTGAACGTGCCTTGGTGCTGCGGGAGTTGAACGCCGGGTACCGCGCCCGTCCGGAGGCCCGGTTCGCCGCGGACGCCTTCGAGGAGCAGGCCCGGAGCCGGCCGCGGGACACCGCGCTCGTCCACGGCGGCCGCTCGCTGACCTACGAGGAGCTCGACCGCGCGGCGAACCGGTTGGCGCACGTCCTGCGGGCCGGGGGAGTGGCCGAGCACGACCTGGTGGGTCTGTGGCTGGACCGCTCGGCCGAGATGGTCGTCGCCGTGCTCGCCGTGCTCAAGGCGGGCGCCGCCTATCTCCCGCTCGACCCGGGCGCCCCGACGGCGCGCAACGCCGACCTGATCACGGACGCGCGGGTCCGTTTCGTGATCACCACCGGGGACCGGGCCGCCGACCTGCCCCCCGGGGTCGCGCTGATCGACCCCGGACAGGAGCCCGGCACGGACGACTCGGCGCCGTCGCGCCGGACCGGTCCCGAGGACCTCGCGTACGTCATCCACACCTCGGGATCGACCGGCCGCCCCAAGGGCGTGATGGTCGGTCAGCGCAACCTCGCCGGTTTCTTCGACGCCATGGACCAGCGGCTCGGCACCGACCGGCCCGGCACCGACCGGCCCGGCACCTGGCTCGCCGTCACCCGGTACACCTTCGACATCTCGGTGCTGGAGCTGCTGTGGACCCTGACCCGCGGGTTCAAGGTCGTCCTCGTCGGCGACGAGCTCGTGCTCAGTGACGGAGCCCCGCCGAGGCGCCGGGAGACGGACTTCAGCCTCTTCTACTTCGCCAGCGACGCCGGAGAGCGCGGCTCGGCGAAGTACCGCCTGCTGCTGGAGGGCGCGCGCTGGGCGGACCGGCACGGCTTCGCCGCCGTGTGGACGCCGGAGCGCCACTTCGGCACCTTCGGCGGCCTGTACCCGAATCCCGTGGTCACCGCCGCCGCGCTGGCCACCGCGACCAGCCGCATCGGCATCCGCACCGGCAGCCTGGTTCTCCCGCTGCACAACCCGATCCGGGTCGCGGAGGACTGGGCCATGATCGACAACCTCTCCGGCGGCCGGGTCGGGCTCTCGGTGGCCTCGGGCTGGCAGCCGCACGACTTCGCGCTGGCGCCGGACAACTTCGCGGACCGCAAGGAGGTCATGTTCCGCGACCTCGAAGTGGTCCGCGGACTGTGGCGGGGCGAGTCGGTGCGCACGGCCTCAGGAACCGGCGAGGAGATCGAGGTGCGCACGCTGCCGCGTCCGGTCCAGCCGGAGCTGCCGGTCTGGATCACCGCCGCCGGCAACCCCGACACCTTCCGGCGGGCCGGCGCGATCGGGGCCAACGTGCTGACCCACCTGCTCGGGCAGTCCGTCGAGGAACTGGCCCAGGCGCTGCGGGTGTACCGGGAGGCTCGCAGCGAGGCGGGCCATGCAGGCCCCGGCCACGTCACCCTGATGCTGCACACCTTCGTGTCCGGGGACGAGGACTTCGTCCGCCGGACCGTCCGCGAGCCCTTCAAGAACTACCTGCGGGAGTCCGTGGACCTGGTCCGGCCGATCGCCAGGTCCCGCGGGCTGGAGCCGGAGGACTTCGAGGAGGCCGACCTCGACGCGCTCCTCGATCACGCCTTCGACCGCTACTACGACACCAGCGGGCTCTTCGGCACCCCGGAGCGGTGTGTGGCCCTGGTCGACCGCCTGAGCGCGGCCGGCGTCGACGAGATCGCCTGCCTGATGGACTTCGGCGTCCCCACCGACGACGTGCTGGCAAGCCTCGACCACCTGGACGAACTGCGCCGACTGGTGTCGCCCGGCTCCGGGGAGGACGCCCCCGAATCCATCGCGGGACTGATCGAGCGGCACGGCGTCACCCACCTCCAGTGCACCCCTTCGCTGGCCTCCCTGCTGGTCGCCGATGAGCGGGTCAAGGCCGCGCTCGGCTCCCTGGACTGGATGCTGGTCGGCGGCGAGGCGCTGACCCCGGCCCTCGCGGCGGACCTGTCGCGGGCGGTCGGCGGGCAACTGCTCAACGTCTACGGCCCGACCGAGGCGACCATCTGGTCCACCAGCCACCTGGTGCGCGACGCCGGCGGTCCGATCGGCCGACCGCTGGCCAACACCCGGGCGTACGTGCTGGACGAACGCGGCGCCCCCGTGCCGATCGGTGTGCCCGGCGAACTCCACCTGGGCGGCGACGGCGTGGCGCTCGGCTACCTGCACCAGCCCGAGCTCACCGCGGAGCGCTTCCTCGCGGACCCCTTCGCCGCCGACCCGGCGGCGCGGATGTACCGCACCGGGGACGTCGTGCGCTACCGGGCCGACGGCGAGCTGGAGTTCATCGGCCGCCGGGACGACCAGGTGAAGATCCACGGCTTCCGGGTGGAACCGGGGGAGATCGAGGCGGCGCTGGCCGCGGCGCCGGAGGTCCGGGCCGCCGCGGTCGTCGCGGCCGACGACGGACGGGGCGGACGGCTGTTGATCGCCTACGTCGTCACCTCGGGGCCCCTGGACGCCGAGGCGCTGCGCGGGCACCTGGAGGCACGGCTGCCGAGATACATGGTGCCGGCCCGGTTCGTCGGGCTGGACGCGATGCCACTGCTGCCGAGCGGCAAGACCGACCGCCGCGCGCTGCCGGAGCCGCCCGCGGAGCAGCCCACCGCACGCTCCGCCGCGCCACGGACGGCGGCCGAGCAGATCCTCGCCGGCGTCTGGAGCGACCTGCTGCAACGCGCGGAGGTCGGCATCGAGGACAACTTCTTCGAACTCGGCGGGGACTCGATCGTCGCGATCCAGATGGTCTCGCGCGCCCGGCAGGCCGGGCTCACCCTCGCGGCCCGGGACCTGTTCCAGCACCAGACGCTCGGGGCGCTCGCCGCGGTGGCACGCCAGGGCGTGCACACCTCGGCCGAACAGGGCCCGGTCCTGGGCGAGTCGCCACTCGCCCCCATCCAGCACTGGTTCTTCGAACAGGGGCTGGCGGACGCCCACCACTACAACCAGGCCGTGCTGGCCGACGTCATCGGCGATCCGCTCGACCTCGACCTGCTGGCCCTGGCCCGTGACGCCCTGCTGCGGCACCACGACGCCCTGCGCAACCGGTTCCGCGAGGGCGAGGCCGGCTGGGAGCAGTGGACGGAGGCACCCCGGGAAGCCACGACGCCGATCGAGCACGTGGACCTGGGCGGGCTGCCCGAGCAGAGCTGGCCGCGGGAGGTCGCGGACGTCCAGGACCGCGTCCACCGCGCCCTCGACCTGGCACACGGTCCGCTGCTGCGGATGGTCTCCTTCGGCTACGGCGGCCGACGGCCCGACCAGGTCTTCACGGTGATCCACCACACGGTGGTCGACGGCGTCTCCTGGCGCGTCCTGCTGGAGGACCTGCAGCGCGCCTACCGGCTGCTGCGGGCCGGCCGGCCGGTGGAGCTGCCCGCCAAGACCACCTCGTTCCAGGAGTGGACCGGCAGGCTGGTGCGGGAGGCCGGCGCCGAGCGGACGCGCGCCGAACTCGACTACTGGGCGGACCAGATCGAGGGTCCGGCACCGGCGCTGCCGCGCGACCACGACGGCGACAACACCGAGGCGAGTGCCCGGACCGTCACCGCGGAGCTGTCCGCCGACGAGACCGACGCCCTGCTGCACGAGGTGCCCGCGGCCCACGGGGCCGACCTGCACGCGGTCCTGCTCTGCGCCGTGGCGGAGGCCTGCGCGCCGTGGACCGGCTCGCGGTCGTTGCTGCTCGACGTGGAGGGGCACGGACGCGAGGACCTCTTCGAGGACGTGGACGTCTCACGGACCGTCGGGTGGTTCACGGCGCTCTACCCGCTGCGCGTCGAACTTCCGGAGGCCCCCGACGACCGGCCGGCGGCGGTCCGCGAACAGGTGCGGCGCATCCCGCGCCGCGGGATCGGGTACGGCCTGCTGCGCCACCTGCACCAGGACGCGTCGGTCCGGGACCGCCTGGGCGGCGGACGCCGGCCCGAGATCATCTTCAACTACCTCGGCCAGGCGGACAGCTCCAGGAGCGAGGACGCGCTGCTGGCCCTCGCCCCCGCGGCCGTTGGCGCGCCGCACGCGCCCGCGCAGCGGCGACGGCACCTGCTCAACGTCAACGGCCTCGTGGCGAACGGTCGGCTTCGCGTCGACTTCACCTTCAGCGAGGCCGTGCACCGTCCGGAGACGATCCGGGCCCTCGCCGACCGGTTCGGCGCATCGCTGCGCCGACGGGTCGAGGACTGCCGCGCCGGACGCGTGCGGCTCACCCCCTCCGACTTCCCCGACATCGATCTGACGCAGGAGTCGTTGGACGAGCTGCTCGGCGAACTGCGCGACCAGGAAGGAGAGCTGGCTTGAGCCGGCCCGACGACGTAGAGGCGATCTACCCGCTCTCACCGCTCCAGCACGCGATGCTGCTCCGGTCCCGGCTGGCTCCGGGGAGCGGGGTGTACGTCCTGCAACTGTCGTTCGACATCCTCGGGGAGTTCGACGCGGGGGCGTTCCGGCGGGCCTGGGAGCAGGTCACCGCCCGGCACGCCGTGCACCGGACCTGCTTCCTGCGCCTGGACCAGGAACAGCCCCTCCAGATCGTGCGCCGGACGGTGGAACTGCCCTGGCGGGAGGAGGACTGGAGCGACCTCCCGGACGCCGAGCAGGAGACCCGGTTCGCCGCGCTGCTGGAGGCGGACCGCGCGGAGGACTTCGTGCCCGAGCGGGCCCCGCTGCTGCGCTGCCTGCTGGTGCGACTGGCCGGGGACCGGCACCGCTTCCTGTGGACCCGTCACCATGCCGTCTCCGACGGCTGGTCCATGCCCACCGTGCTCTCCGAGGTCGTCCGCTGCTACCAGGCGGACCGGGCGGAGGAGGAGCCCGGTTTCGGGCCGGTGACCCAGTACCGCGACTACATCGCCTGGCTCCGGGCGCGGGAGGCGACCGCGACGGAGGAGTACTGGCGCCGTTCGCTCGCCGGGGTGAGCGGACCCACACAGCTCGGCATCGACCGGCCGCGCGCCCACGGCACCGCCGAGCAGGGACCGGGCGGGCAGCAGCGGGTGCTGCTGAGCGAGGAGACCACGGCCGCGCTGCTCGCCGCCGCCCGCCGTGAGCGGATCACACTCAACACCTACGTCCAGGGCGCGTGGGCCCTGCTGCTCAGCCGCTACAGCGGTGAGCGCGACGTCCTGCTCGCGGCGATCACGTCGGGGCGCCCGCCGTCCCTGCCCGGCATGGAGTCCGCGGTCGGGTGCTTCCTGAACACGCTGCCCGTGCGTGTCGCGGTCGACGACCGGGCCGCGGTCGCCGACTGGCTGCGCGGCCTGCAGACCGCACAGGTGGAGCGCGAGGAGCACGGCCACGCGTCCCTCGCGCAGATCCGGCGCTGGGCGGGTCTGCCGGGTGACCTCGCGTTGGCGGACACGCTGGTGGTCTTCGAGAACTTCCCGCTGGCGCCGGCGCTGGCGGCCAAGGACGGACCGATCCGCGTCGAGGCGATCCGCATGGCGGAGCGGACCAGCTTCCCGCTCACCCTCACGGTCGCCCCGGGCGACCGCATGTCGCTGCAACTGGGCTACGACGAGGACCGGTTCGACGCGGATGCGGTCGGGCGCATGCTCGGGCACTACACGACGCTGCTCACCGCGCTGGCGGCCCCGCCGGCCCGGGTCGGGGACCTGACCGTGGTCGGTCCGGCCGAGCGGGCGGCGCTTGCGGCACAGGCCGCGGGCCCCCGCCTGGCGCTGCCGACGGCCGGTTCCGGCGGGGTGCACCGGTTGTTCGAGGCGCGGGTGGCAGCGACTCCCGGCGCGACGGCACTGATCGCGGGGGAGGCGCGCCGCTCGTACGCGGAGCTGGACGCGCGCGCCGACCGGATCGCGGGGCGGCTGTACGCGGCCGGTGTGGCCGCGGGCGACCACGTGGGCGTGTGCCTGGAGCGCACGGCCGACCTGCCCGCCGCGCTGCTGGCGGCCTGGAAGGTCGGGGCGGCGTATGTGCCGCTGGACCCGGCGTACCCCGCGGCGCGGGTACGGCACATCCTGGCGGACGCGGCTCCCGCGGTGGTCCTGGCCCAGGAGTCGACCCGCGCGCTGTCGGCCGGCACCGCGATTCCGGTCCTGCTGCTCGACGGCCCCGACGAGGGCCCGGACGCCGACCCGGCCGCCCCGTTCGTCCCCGTGGACGTGGCCGACGACGCGGTGGCCGTGACGATCTACACCTCGGGCTCGACCGGCACGCCCAAGGGCGTGCTGATCACCCATCGCAACATTCGCGCGCTGCTCGCCTGGGCGGCGGGGGTCTACTCGGCCGAGGAGCTCTCCGGAACGCTCGCCTCGACGTCGATCTGCTTCGACCTCTCCGTCTTCGAGCTCTTCGTGCCGCTCACCACCGGGGCCACCGTGGTCCTCGCGGACAACGCCCTGCTGCTGCCCTCGTTGCCGGCGAGGGACGAGGTGACGCTGGTCAACACCGTCCCGTCGGCGCTCGACACGCTCCTGCGGCTCGGCGCGCTGCCGGCCCGCGTCGCCGTGGTCAACCTCGCCGGGGAGCCGCTCCCGCGGGACCTGGTGGACCGGCTGTACCGACAGCCGGGGATCCGCAAGGTGTACAACCTCTACGGGCCCTCGGAGGACACCGTCTACTCGACGTTCGCCCTGGTCCCGGACGACGGCAGCAAGCCCCTGATCGGGCGGCCCGTCGCCAACGCGCAGGCGTACGTCCTCGACTCCCGGCTGCGGCCGGTGCCGGTCGGCGTCGCCGGCGAGCTGTTCCTCGGCGGCGAGGGCGTCTCCCGCGGCTACCACGACCGCCCCGCGCTCACCGCGGGCCGCTACCTGCCGGACCCGTTCGGCGGGCGCCCCGGCGCCCGGCTCTACCGGACCGGGGACGTGGTGCGCCGTCTGCCCGACGGCGGGCTCGACTACCTCGGCAGGACCGACCACCAGGTCAAGCTGCGCGGTTTCCGGATCGAGCTCGGCGAGATCGAGGCGGCCCTGCGAGCGCTGCCGGGCGTGCGGGACGCGGTGGCCGTGGTGCGCGGCGACGCGCCCGGAGGCAAGCGGCTGGTGGCCTACGTGGTCACCGAGCCGGGGCCCGGCTTCGACCCGTCGGAGACGGTGCGGGCGCTGCGTTCCACCCTCCCCGGCCACCTGCTGCCGTCGGCCTTCGTCGAGCTGGCCGGGATCCCGCTCACCCCGAACGGGAAGGTCGACCGCGAGGCGCTGCCGGCTCCCGAGCCCGTGCTGTCCCGGCGGGCCTACCGGGCGCCCGTGAGCGAGACGGAGCGGACCGTCGCCGCCGTCTGGACCTCGGTGCTGGGTGTGCCGAGCCCGGGGATCGACGACGGCTTCTTCGAACTCGGCGGCGATTCGCTGCTGCTGGCCCGCGTGTTCGGCGATCTGAAGTCCCGCTACCCGGGGGGCGTGCTGATGACCGACCTGTTCCGCTATCCGACCATCGCCGAGCTCGCCCGCCACATCGAAGGCGTCGAGGAGCGGCCCGCCTTCACCGGCGTACGGAGCCGGCTGGAACGTCGCCTGGCCGCCCGGGGCGCCGGGGCCGACGCTCCGACGGACTCCACGGCGGACTGAGCGGCCGGCTGGGCGGGGCGGCGGGACCCTCGTACCGGGGAATCAACGCACGAGGCGGGGGCGGGACCGGACACCAAGTCCGGTCCCGCCCCCGCCTCGTGCGCGTTCCGCCCGCCGCGGACAACCGCTCAGTGCGCCGCGGCGCCGCGCAGCGACAGCGGCCTCATGTCCGTCCAGTTCGCGTCGACCCAGGCCAGGCAGTCCGTGCGGGAACCGGCGACCCCGGTGTCCCGCCAGCCGGCCGGGCTCTGCTGGTCGGCGAACCAGATCGAGTACTGCTCCTCGTCGTTCACCACGACCTTGTAGCCCGCGCCGGACTCGTCGTCGTCCGTCATGGCTCTCCCTCCTCGTTCTCGTGTCGTGTGTCAGGACCGGTGCGGCGTCGGGCGTTCGTGCCCGAGAGTGCCCCGGTACAGCTCTTCCAGCGGCTGGTGGCCGTCCCAGTCCGGGTCGAACACGGCCTTGAACCGGGTCTCGTCCCAGTCGGCCCCGGAGATCTCGATCAGCCGGCGGACCAGGGTGCGGCAGAAGATCTCGTAGGTCCGTTCGTCCGCCGGGAGTTCCAGCGCCCAGTCGCGCCTCTGGTGGACCTTGGCCATCAGGACCTCGTCCTGGTCGAACGAGCGCGAGTCCAGGAACATCCCGTCGTTGCCGCTGTAGAACATCCCCCAGCGGTCGAGCAGACCGGTGAACTCCTCGGTCAGCCGGTCGGCGGACTTGAGCAGGCGGGACAGTTTGCCGCCCATCACCTGGTCGTCGCACTGGCAGTCGGTGCCGTGCGTCCGCGCGAAGGTCAGCAGGATCCGGTGGTCCTCGAACGCGTCCGGCACGATGCGGTTGTAGTAGACCCGGTTGCGCAGGGCCAACCAGGCGCTCCACGTGTCGAAGGAGCCCTTGGCGAGGTAGTGGCCGGGGCTGTTGAGCAGTTTCTCGTAGCGGCTGCGCGTCCGGATGCCGAAGTGGTGGACCATGCCGGGCAACTGGTGCCCGCGGCCGCCGCGTTCGGCCTTGATGAACTCGCCGATGAGCTTGTTGTTCTCGGTGAAGAGCCAGGAGGTGCTGGCGAACATCGGGTCCAGCACGGTCCCCGCGTTGCCGGTCAGGAACCAGCGCTCCTGCGAGACCTGCTGCCGGGCGAACCGGGCGAACCGGGCCCGGGAACCGTAGGAGAGCGGGCGCGGCGAGGGGCCGAGGATCTCGCCGAGCGCCCGGTGTTCGCGCAGGAACGCGAGCAGTTCCTCGGGCGAGCCGAGTTCCGGCCGCACGTGGCGCCGGTCGAAGACGACCCCCATGCTGCAGGTCGTCTCCGATACGGGGAACAGCCAGATCCAGTACCCGCGGTACATGAAGTACGTCATCGACGAGGCGCGTCCCCAGTGCGGGACCCGCCGCCGCCACGCCTTGTCGCCGAGGTCGTCGAGGGACGCGCAGCCCTCGAAGCGGCCCCAGGCGGCGGCGATGGGATTGCGGTCGTCCTCGGCCACCAGGTCGAGCATCCGGGTGAGCGGGGACGCCTCGCCCGCGGCGTCGACCAGCCAGCGGCAGGTGATGACGCCGGCGGAGGTGCGCACCCGGTGGCCGCGCTCGGCGTCGAGGGAGATCGCCTCGGCCGGCGACTCGTCCGGGCCGCAGTTCAGCACCGTCGTACCGAGCAGGACCCGGACCCCGTTGCGGCGGTTCATCTCGCACAGCGCCTGCTCGACCGCCGGCCGGTCGATCAGGTAGGTGGGGATGGGGTGCGGGCTGAGGCCGCCGATCTCGGACATCCGGTCGATCGGCACGTCCCGTTCGCGCGAGTCGAAGAAGTAGCGCGTCCCCGAGCTGACGTGGTGGTGCTTGCGCAGGTAGGGGCCGATCCGCAGGACGCGGTTGGCGTAGTTCGAGAACTCCTCGCCCGAGGCCTCGTCCAGCCCCGGGGGGAACTCGGTGACCCGGTCCACCACGACGATGTCCAGGTCGGGCTGTTCCAGGCTCAACTGGCGTGCCAGCGAGCCGCCGGCCAGCCCGGCGCCGATGATCAGCACGTCGCACCGGATGTCCGTCCCGTCGCTCATCGTGCGCCCTCCCGCCGGAGTTCCGCGGCGACGATCCGCGCGCTGGTCCCGGCGTTCACGGACCCGAACATGTCGAGGTAGTCGCCGGGCAGGATGTGCGTGGTCAGTCCGCCGAGGGCCAGTCGCGCCCAGGCGCTGTCCGGGCGGGCAGGGTCGAGTCCCTCCCTGCGCCGCTCCGCGAGGAAGAACAGGACGCGACCGGAGTAGGGGGCCGGGCGGTACGCGTACAGCGCCGCGAGATTGGCCTGGTACACCGCGAGGACCTGCCGGGCCGACTCCTCGACGGCCGGGCCCGGAGCCACGCCTCTGGCGGCCAGGCGCTCGGCCAGCAACTGGTCCGCCTCCGCCGGGGGCAGCTCCGCATGGCGGTTCAGCGGCATCTGTCCGGGGCCGGGGGTGTCGAACAGGGCCAGCAGTTCCACGTGCTCGCCGGCCGCGCGCAGACGCTGGGCGACCTCCAGGGCGACCAGGCCGCCGAAGGCGGCTCCGCCGAGCGCGTAGGGGCCCGCCGGTTGGGCGGCGCGCAGCTCCGGGAGGTAGCGGTCGGCGAGCTCTTCGACCGTCCGCCGCGGCACCGCCCCGTCGTGCAGCCCGGCGGCCCGGAAGGCGTGCACCGGCTGCCCGGTCGGCAGCAGGCCGGCGAACTCGCGGTAGACGTACACGCTGCCGCCCACCGGGTGGAACAGGAACAGGGGTCGCCGGCCCGGCGTCCCCTCCCGCAGCGTGATCAGCGACGCGGCCCCCTCCTGCGACCCCAGGAGGTCGTCGATGTAGGTGGTCATGTGGGTGGCGGTGGGTGCTTCGAGGAGTGTGTGGTGGGGGAGTTCGATGTCGAAGGTGGTGTTGGCCTTGGCGATGAGGTGGAGGGCCATGAGGGAGTCGCCGCCGAGGTCGAAGAAGTCGTCGTCGGGTGCGATGGGGCTGGTTCCGAGGGTTTCTTCGAGGAGGGTGATGACGGTGGTGAGGGTGGTGCCGGCGGGGGTGTTGCGGACGGTCTGGGGGCGGTCGGGTTCGGGGGCCGGGGTGGGGGTCTCCCGTGGCCGCAGGAGGTCGTCGATGTAGGTGGTCATGTGGGTGGCGGTGGGTGCTTCGAGGAGTGTGTGGTGGGGGAGTTCGATGTCGAAGGTGGTGTTGGCCTTGGCGATGAGGTGGAGGGCCATGAGGGAGTCGCCGCCGAGGTCGAAGAAGTCGTCGTCGGGTGCGATGGGGCTGGTTCCGAGGGTTTCTTCGAGGAGGGTGATGACGGTGGTGAGGGTGGTGCCGGCGGGGGTGTTGCGGACGGTCTGGGGGCGGTCGGGTTCGGGGGCCGGGGTGGGGGTCTCCCGTGGCCGCAGGAGGTCGTCGATGTAGGTGGTCATGTGGGTGGCGGTGGGTGCTTCGAGGAGTGTGTGGTGGGGGAGTTCGATGTCGAAGGTGGTGTTGGCCTTGGCGATGAGGTGGAGGGCCATGAGGGAGTCGCCGCCGAGGTCGAAGAAGTCGTCGTCGGGTGCGATGGGGCTGGTTCCGAGGGTTTCTTCGAGGAGGGTGATGACGGTGGTGAGGGTGGTGCCGACGGGGGCGCTGCGGACGGCCTGCGGGCGGTCGTAGCCGGGTGCCGCGGGCCTGGGTGGCTGCGGCTCGACGCTCGGCGTCGGACGAGGGCCGACCGCCGCCGCACCCGCGGTGGCGACGCGGTTGGCAACGGCGGCGCTCTCCCCGCGGCCCGGCGCGTCGATCCAGTACCGCTCGGTGTCGAACGCGTACGTGGGCAGCGGCACCCTGCGCGGCCTGCGGTGTTCGTGCAGCGCGGACCAGCGGACGGGCGCGCCGTTGACCCACAGCCGCGCCAGTGCCTCCCGGATCGCCACGACGTCGTGACGCACCGGGTTCGTCGAGGACACGACGATCCGGTCGATCGGCTGTTCCCCCAGTACGGCCGCCGCGCCCGGAGCGATCTCCAGCAGCATGGTCTCCGGCTCGTCCCGCAGCAGACCGGTGAAGTCGGCGGCCGTCTCCGCTCGACAGTGCTCCGCCCAGTACGACGCGCTCGTGGCCTGCTCGGCCGTGATCCAGTCGCCCGTCCCACTGGACGCGAACCGGAGCCGCGGGGCGTTCAGCCGCATCGTCGACAGCACGTCCGCCAGTTCCTCGTGCCGTGACTCGGCCCGCAGGCAGACGAGGCGGAGGGCGTCGTCGAGGGACCAGACCTCGGCGAGGGTCGCCGCGACGAGTTCGCCGAGGCCGTGGCCGATGAGGGCGTGGGGCTCGATGCCCCAGGCGCGCCACTGCTGGGCCAAGGCGTACTGGATGGCGAAGAGCGCGGGCTGTTGCTGCTGGGGCGAGTCGAGGGGGTTGTGGCCGGTGTGTTGTTCGATGGTTTGGGTGCAGGTGTCGAGGGTGGTGCGGAAGGTGGGGTGGGTGGTGTAGAGGCCGTGGGCCATGGAGGGGTAGGGGTTGCCTTGTCCGGTGAGGAGGTAGGCGGTTCGTGGGTTGGGGTGGGCGTGGCCGGTGATGGGGGGTCGGGTGGTTTCGGTGGTGGTGCGGGCGAGGGTGGCGGCGCGGTGGGGGTGGTGGTGGCGGCCGGTCTGGAGTGTGTGGGCGATGTCGGGGAGGGGGTGGTGGGTGGTGGTGAGGTGGGTGGTGAGGCGGTGTTGTTGGGTGGTGAGGGAGGTGGGGGTGCGGGCGGTGGTGGTGAGGATCTGCCAGTCGTTGGCGTTGGTGTCGGTGGTGTCGTGCTGGTTTGTTTCAGGTGCTTCAGGTGTTTCGGGGGTTGGTGGTGCTTGTTCGATGATGATGTGGGCGTTGGTGCCGCCCATGCCGAAGGAGCTGATGCCGGCGCGTCGGGGGGTGGGGCCGGTCCAGGGTTGGGTGTGGTTGTTGATGTGGAAGGGGGTGTTGTGGAGGTCGGTTCGGGGGTTGGGTTTTTGGTAGTGGAGGGTGGCGGGGATGGTGGCGTGTTGGACGGTGAGGACGGTTTTGATGAAGCCGGCGATGCCTGCGGCGGTGTCGAGGTGTCCGATGTTGGATTTGACGGAGCCGAGGGTGCAGTAGCCGGTGTCCTGGGTGGTGGTGCGGAAGGCTTCGGTGAGGGCGGCTATTTCGATGGGGTCGCCGAGGGTGGTGGCGGTGCCGTGGGCTTCGATGTAGCCGATGGTGCGGGCGTCGGTTTTGGCGAGTTGTTGTGCTTCGTAGATGACGTTGGCCTGGCCGCGGACGCTGGGGGCGGTGAAGCCGACTTTGTCGGCGCCGTCGTTGTTGACGGCTGAGCCGCGGATGACGGCGCGGATGGTGTCGCCGTCGCGCAGGGCGTCGTTGAGGCGTTTGAGGACGACGATGCCGGCGCCGCTGGCGAAGACGGTGCCGTTGGCGTCGGCGTCGAACGGGCGGCAGTGCCCGTCCGGGGAGAAGATGCTCCCCTCCTGGTAGAGATAACCACCGCGATCCGGCACACGGACCTTCGCGCCGCCCGCGATCGCCGCGTCGCACTCGCCCGCCGCGAGGCTCCGGCAGGCGTGAGCGATCGCCACGAGCGAGCTGGAGCACGCGGTGCTGACGCTCACGCTCGGGCCGCGCAGGTTGAGGCGGTACGAGATCTGGGTCGCCGCGAAGTCCTTGTCGTTGCCCATCCCGACGAAGAGGGGATCGAGGTCCGAGGTACCGCGGTGCGGGACCAGGTTGTTGAGCAGGTAGCTGCTCAACGCGGCGCCGACATAGACGGCGACCGGCCCGGGGTAGTTCCGGGGGTCGTAGCCCGAGTCCTCCAGCGCCTCGTACGAGCACATCAGCAGCAGGCGCTGCTGCGGGTCCATGACCTCCGCCTCGCGCGCCGAGAAGCCGAAGAAGCCCGGGTCGAACTGGTCGACGCCGTTCGGGGCGCCGGCCACGGCGACGTACCGGCCGCGGGGACCGATCGCCGACTCGGCCGGCTCCGAGGTGGGGACCAGCGACTCGACACCGTCGACGAGGTTCTGCCAGAACTCCTCGACGTTGTCCGCGCCCGGGAAGCGGGCCGCCATGCCGATCACGGCGATCGCCGTGTCGTCCGCCGGCTCGGGCCGTACGGTCGGCCGGGCCGCGGGCGCCTGCGCCGTCTGCTCCGGGGACAGCCGGTCGACCAGGTGGGCGACGGTCGGGTACTTGAAGAGGTCGGACACCGGCAGCGTGGTCTGCAGCCGCTCCTTGATCTGACGGCCCGCCTCGATCACGAGCAGCGAGTCGCCGCCCAGCTCGAAGAAGTTCGCGTCGACATCGATCTCCGTACGCCCGAAGAGGAGCCGCCAGATCTCGAGCAGTGTCTCCTCCACCTCGGCCCGGGACCGCTCGACCAGGGTTCCGGCATGGTGGCCCGCCGGTTCCGGGCGGCGGGCGCCGCGGGCGGCGAGCCGATCGGGCAGCGAGCCGGTCGACACCACGACGCGCCGCTGCCCTCCGCTGACGGCCTGCTCGAAGACGGACAGGGCGGCGGCGGCCGGCATCCCGGACCACTCCTGATCCGCGTGGGCCGCGAGGACGGCAGCGGGCAGGCGTTCGGGCGCCGCCATGCCGACGCCGCGCCAGGTGTCCCAGGAGATGGTCACGGCACCTTCCGGCGCCTCGGACGAGCATGCCCAGCCGTCCAGGAAGGCGTTCGCCGCGCAGTAGTCGACCTGGCCGACGTTGCCCAGCAGCGCGCTGACGGAGGAGAAGACGGCGAAGAACGCGAGCCGGTGGTCCCGCAGCGCGGAGGCGAGGGCGAGCGTGCCGTCCAGCTTGGGTGCCAGTACCCGGCGCATGGCTTCGGACCGCTGGAACTGCGCCAGCGCGCCCCCGGCCAGGCCCGCGGCGTGGACCACGCCCTCGACCGGTCCGAAACGCGCCTCGGCCCGGCCCAGGGCCTGCCCGAGCGCCTCCCGGTCCGTCACGTCGAAGCACTCGACGTGCACTTCGGCGCCGGCCGACTCCAGTCGGCGGATCAGGGCCAGCCTGCGGCGGATCTCCGCCTCGGTGCTCGGGTCGTTCTCCAGTTCCGCCCACTGCCCGCGCGGCGGTAGCGGGGTACGCCCCGTGAGCACCAGACGTGCTTGATGGTTGCGCGCCAGCCAGCCGGCGATCTCGGTGCCGACGCCGCCGAAGGCTCCGGTGACCAGGTAGACCCCGCCCCGCCGGAAACGGCTCCGCGCCGGGGTGGAGCCGGTCGGCAACTGCTCGACGCGCTCGACGTGGCGGACCGTGCCCCGGTAGGCGACGAGGCTCTCCGGCAGCCCGGCGCGCACCTCGGCGACGACCGACGGGAAGGCCGCGTCGAAGCCGTCCTCGCTGCCGTCCGGCTCGGCCTCGAAGTCGATCACGGACGCGGTGAGCGCCGGGTACTCCAGTGGCAGGGTCCGCACCGGACCGAGGACCAGCGCCTGTGCCGGGGGAGCCGTCGACGGCTGCCCCGCGACCGGGGTCAGACCGCGGGTGACGACGGCGAGCCGGGTGACGTCGGCGCCGCGGCGCGGGCCCACGGCACGGGCCAGCAGCACCAAGCCGTCGAGGGACCGGACCTGTGCCTGCTCCGGGCTCGCGCCCGCCTCGACGTTCCAGAGGTACAGCACGTTCCAGGTCCGGGGCCCGCCCTGCTCCTGGAGCGCGTCCACCAGCAGCTCGTAGTCCCCGGCGGTCTCGGGCCGGATGCGGAAGGCGTCCTCGGCCGTGCGCTCGTACGCGGTGCCCGCGGTCACCGTGACCACCTGCTCGCCCGACTCGCGCAGCCGTGCCGTCCAGCGGTCGGCGGCGGGGGTGGCGTCGGTGAGGACCAGCCAGCGCGCCGTGCCCGGTTCGGTGGCGGCGGGGAGGGCGTTCTTCCGGAGGACCGGCCGGAACAGTCGCGTCCCGTCCTGATCCGACGGCCGCTGGGCGGCCCGCTCGATCCAGTGACGCTTGTGGTCGAACGCGTATGCGGGCAGCGGTACCTTCCGCGGGCTGCGGTGTTCGTGCAGCGCGGACCAGCGGACGGGCGCGCCGTTGACCCAGAGCCGGGCAAGCGACTCCCGGGCCACCTGGACGTCGTCGCGGTCCTCGCGGGCGTGCCGCATCGAGGGCACCAGGATCCGCTCGCGGCCCTCCGGGTGGTCGGCCACCATCATCCGGATCGCGGCGCCGGGCCCGACCTCCAGCAGCATGGCGTCGGGCTCGTCGCGCAGGAGGGTGGACAGGCCGGCGGAGAACCGGACGGTGCCGCGGATGTGCTGGGCCCAGTAGGAAGCGCTGGTGGCCTGCTCCGGCGTGATCCAGTCACCCGTCACGTTCGACACGAACCGGGTGCGGGGCGCGCCGAGTTCCAGCCGGGCGACCTCCCGCTCGAACTCCGCGAGCATCGGTTCCATCATCGGGGAGTGGAAGGCGTGCGAGGTGGCCAGCCGCCGGTGCCGCACGCCGCGCCCGGTCAGCGCGGCGGCCGCCCGGTCGATCGCCTCGTGGGTACCGGAGAGCACCGTCTGCCGCGGGCTGTTCACCGCTGCGAGGACGCAGTCGTCGGTCACGAACGCCGACACCTCGGCCTCGCCCAGCGACACCGCCAGCATCGCGCCCGGGGCCTGCTGCTGCATCAGCCTGCCTCGCAGGCAGACGAGGCGGAGGGCGTCGTCGAGGGTCCAGACGTCGGCGAGGGTGGCCGCGACGAGTTCGCCGAGGCTGTGGCCGATGAGGGCGTGGGGCTCGATGCCCCAGGCGCGCCACTGCTGGGCCATGGCGTACTGGATGGCGAAAAGGAGGGGCTGTTGGTGCTCGGTGTCGGTGAGGTGGTCGCTCGTGGCATCGGGCGTGTAGAGGGCCTTGAGGGGGTTGTGGCCGGTGTGTTGTTCGATGGTTTGGGTGCAGGTGTCGAGGGTGGTGCGGAAGGTGGGGTGGGTGGTGTAGAGGCCGTGGGCCATGGAGGGGTAGGGGTTGCCTTGTCCGGTGAGGAGGTAGGCGGTTCGTGGGTTGGGGTGGGCGTGGCCGGTGATGGGGGGTCGGGTGGTTTCGGTGGTGGTGCGGGCGAGGGTGGCGGCGCGGTGGGGGTGGTGGTGGCGGCCGGTCTGGAGTGTGTGGGCGATGTCGGGGAGGGGGTGGTGGGTGGTGGTGAGGTGGGTGGTGAGGCGGTGTTGTTGGGTGGTGAGGGAGGTGGGGGTGCGGGCGGTGGTGGTGAGGATCTGCCAGTTGGTGGCGTTGGTGGCGTTGGTGTCGGTGGTGTCGTGCTGGTTTGTTTCAGGTGCTTCAGGTGCTTCAGGTGCTTCAGGTGCTTCAGGTGTTTCGGGTGCTTGTTCGATGATGATGTGGGCGTTGGTGCCGCCCATGCCGAAGGAGCTGATGCCGGCGCGTCGGGGGGTGGGTCCGGTCCAGGGTTGGGTGTGGTTGTTGATGTGGAAGGGGGTGTTGTGGAGGTCGGTTCGGGGGTTGGGTTTTTGGTAGTGGAGGGTGGCGGGGATGGTGGCGTGTTGGACGGTGAGGACGGTTTTGATGAAGCCGACGATGCCTGCGGCGGTGTCGAGGTGTCCGATGTTGGATTTGACGGAGCCGAGGGTGCAGTAGCCGGTGTCCTGGGTGGTGGTGCGGAAGGCTTCGGTGAGGGCGGCTATTTCGATGGGGTCGCCGAGGGTGGTGGCGGTGCCGTGGGCTTCGATGTAGCCGATGGTGCGGGCGTCGGTTTTGGCGAGTTGTTGTGCTTCGTAGATGACGTTGGCCTGGCCGCGGACGCTGGGGGCGGTGAAGCCGACTTTGTCGGCGCCGTCGTTGTTGACGGCTGAGCCGCGGATGACGGCGCGGATGGTGTCGCCGTCGCGCAGGGCGTCGTTGAGGCGTTTGAGGACGACGATGCCGGCGCCGCTGGCGAAGACGGTGCCGTTGGCGTCGGCGTCGAACGGGCGGCAGTGCCCGTCCGGGGAGAAGATGTTCCCCTCCTGGTAGAGATAGCCACCGCGCTGCAGCACATTGATCGAGGCGCCGCCCGCGAGCGCTACGTCGCACTCGAACTCGGCCAGACTCCTGCACGCCTGATGGACCGTCACCAAGGAGCTCGAACAGGCCGTGCTGACCGTCATGCTCGGCCCGGTGAGGTCGAGCCGGTGCGACAGCTGGGTCGCCGCGTAGTCCTTGTCGTTGAAGAGCGCGATCTGGCGGGCGAAGGAGGCCATCAGCTCGGCCCGCGGCAGCAGATGGTGGAGGAAGTAGCCGCTGCGGCCCACGCCCAGGAAGACGCCGGTCGCCTGCTCGCTCGTGGCGGGGTCGTGGCCCGCGTCGTTCAGAGCCTCCACCGCCGCTTCGAGGAGGAACCGTTGCTGCGGGTCCATCAGCTCGGCCTCGCGCGCGGTGAGACCGAAGTAGTCCGCGTCGAATTGCTCGATGCCGTCGAGGAGCCCGGCCGCGCGCACGAGGTCCGGCCGATCGAGGATGCCCGGGTCGTCGTGCGCGGAAATCAGGTCGTCGTCGCCGAGGCGCGCTATCGACTCCCTTTCCTCGACCAGGTTCCGCCAGAATTCATCGGCATTCACGGCTCCGGGCACCCGAAGGGCCAATCCGACGACCGCAATCGGGTCCACGCTCAAAATCGGCTCCTCTTCGGGCATGGGGGTGTTATTTTCTCGACACCGTATCGAGCGCCGATGAATCCGTCGTGAATCACAACTGCGGGTCACTGAAGTCGCGCTGCCGACGAGTGAACCCCGGCGGCGGAAGCGGGTCCGCCCCAGGTGCCGGTGTGTCACATGGGCGCAGGATGCCTGGTGGTGCCCCCGTCGGGGGCTTGCCCGGGGGCGGCGGCGACGTCCGTGACACCCGGCCGGGCGGCATCGAACTCGCCCGTCACGACAAGGCTGTTGCTAGGCGCCGATACGCCCGGCCGGCCCGAGTCCCGGTCCTGCGCGCCCCCGGTTCCCGACCGCGACGCGGCCACTCGGGGATCGGTGATCACGGTGCGGGGCGAAGGGATGCCGAAGGGATCGGGCGAGGCCGTGCGCGGCGAACCGGCGAGCCGGCGCCAAGGGTGAGCGATTCGAACTTCCCGCCCCCCGAAGGGAGTTCACCGCGACCGAGTTCAACGTGGCGATGTTCTGGAGCTCGTGGCCGGTACCGACGCGGGGCGTCGTCACCGCAGGTCACACCCGGATGCAATGGATCTTGTTCTGGTTGTCCGTGCGGCCTGTGCGATCTCTCTCGTTCGCCGCGGGTCGGCCGTGCCGGAGGGCGGTCCGGTGATCGCGTACACCGTTTCCGGCCGCTCGTCCCACTCACCCGCACGGTGCGGCACCGGCTGGTGCGGGCGACCTGGCACGTGCGGTGGAAGTCCAGGACGACGAAGCCCACTTGCGGTTCTCGCGGGTCGACGCGGCCGTGAGCGCGTGGTGCGAGCGGTGGAGCGGAAGGCGGTCTGCGCGCCCCGCCAAGGCACCCACGCGCACGTCATCCGCGGCTTGGGCCGGTGGTACCCGACCAGGAAGACGCGGTGGGCGCCGAACTCGTCAAGCAATTCAACCAATCCAGCAACAGCCTTGATATCAAGCAGGGTTGACATGACGCCGAGTCGAAGTGTTTGATCATGGCTAGGCGGGTTGACCAAAACACCTCGGGGGAGCGTGAATCCAGCCATGAGTCGATGCAGCATCCGTTGACATTCATTCACTGACCGAATTACCGTCGTTCCAGGCGATCGATCGAAGGCAGCCACCAGGTGTGGCGCCCATCGGCCACTACGCCGGTCTCGGCGATCGAAAGCCGACGGCCTCTCTTTCCCGAAGTCATTCCGCCGAGATGCCGCCTGTGCGGATCTCTGCCCGCGACACCTCCCGCTGCCGCGCATCCCGTAGGTGCCGCAGGGTGTCGTGCCCGGATCCGCCGCTTCGAGTCCACTCCCCGGAAGCCGGGACGAGTCGTGGGCTCCCCGCATACTCCGCTGCCGTACTCCTGAGCGCCGTGCCCTCAAGGCGCTGTGCTCGGGAGAAGGCCGCGGTTTGTCACACAGTCTCGCCCAACGAGGGGAGGTGAACAGCATGGAGAAGATCGAGTTCGAGAACGTCGAGATCGCCGGCCTGGCGGACGACGAGCTCGCCGATGTCGTTGGTGGCCACGCCCTGGTTGCCAACCCCGCCCGTTGCACGGCCTGAGGCCGCGCCGAGGTTCCGAGTCCTGCGAGGAGGTGAACAGCATGGAGAAGATCGAGTTCGAGAACGTCGAGATCGCCGACCTGGCGGACGACGAGCTCGCCGATGTCGTTGGTGGCCACGCCCTGGTCGTCAGCCACGTCCGCTGCCTCTGAATCCCCCTGGGGATGAGGACGTTGTAAGGCGATGAGACCGGGCCTCCTGGCATGAATCAGATGCCAGGAGGCCCGGTTCATGATAGGCCCCGGCGACGGTTGACCCACCGTCACCCCAGGGATCGGTAGACGGCGGGGCCACCACTCCCGCCGGGAAGCGGCTCAGGCCGCGACCGGCAACAACACGAACGTCGGTCCCGCGACCCGGACCGCATAGATGGAAACTCTCAGGTGAGCACAGTGGACACTGCGGAAGACGGCGGCGCCCCGACCCCGCGACCGGCTCCGGCGGGCAGGTTTCGGCAGCAGGCTCTCGCCGCGCGCGGCGCCGTACGCGACTACGGCGCCCAGGTGGCGCCCGGCCGCCTCGCACGCCTCCCGTTCCGGCCGTCCGCCGAAGGCCCGGCCTCGTCCCGCCGCAGAAAGCGCCGACTGCCCCGGCCCCGGCCCCGCGTGCCGGTACGCCTGCAGGCCCAGATCAGCGACTGCGGAGCCGCGTCGCTCTCCATGGTCTTCGCCTTGCACGGGGTCGACGTCCCCATCCAGGAGCTCCGTCAGGCGACCGACACCGGTCGGGACGGGGTGTCGGCACGTCAGATCCTGGAAGCGGCACGCACCTACGGTTTCAACGCGCGTGGTGTCCGCGTCGAACTCGACGCGCTACGACACCTGCCAGCGGGCACGATCCTGTTCTGGGACTTCGCGCACTTCGTCGTACTCGAAGGGGTGCGAGGCGACACCGTCCACATCGTGGATCCCGCGCTGGGGCGGAGACGGCTGACCCTGGAGGCCGCCGGGGCGTCTTTCACCGGTGTGGCCCTGCAGATCACCCCGGCCCTGGAGACGGTGCGCAGTTGGAGCGCCCGCCGTGCCGCGCGCCGGAGCACGGGCTCCTGGCGGTACCTCTGGCACTTCGTCCCCACCGGCTACCGCTGGGTCCCGTTCGCGGTCTGCTCGCTGCTCCTCGTGTTCTTCAACCTGGGCATGCCGCTGGCCACCCGGTACGTGGTCGACCAGGTGGTACCGGGCCACGCCGTCGGGGTCGGCTACCTGTGGGTGGCGATACCCGTCCTCGCCGGGGCCTACTTCGCGCTGCAGTTCCTCCGTTCGCTGACCTTCCTGGTCATCCAGGCGGCCATGGACGAGAACGTCACCCTCGGCATTCTCAACCGGCTCTTCGCGCTGCCCTACGACTTCTTCACCAGCAGGACTCCGGGAGACCTGCTGCAACGCGTACGAACCAGTTCGACGATCCGCCAGGTCTTCTCGGCCTCGTCCTTCGCCAGTGTCTTCGACGGTCTCCTGGTCCTGGTCTACATGACCCTGCTGCTGCTGATCGACAGCACACTGGCGCTGGTGGTCGTCGGCGTGGCCCTGCTCCAGGTGCTGCTCCTCGTGGTGACCTGGCGCCGTCAGGAGTACGCGAGCGCCGACGCGTTGGAGGCCCGCTCACGGGCCGAGTCGGAGCTGGTCGAGATCCTGGACGGCATGGCCACGATCAAGGCGGCCGGTGTCGAGGGCCCGGCCGGTCACCGCTGGAGTCACACCCTGGCCGAGGAGCTGAACACCCGGCTGCGCAGCCGGCGGCTCCTCGCGTTCTCCTCGACGCTCAGCTCCGCCCTGCAACTGGTCGCACCGCTGATCATCCTGGTCGTCGGCACGCAGCGGCTCTCCTCGGGCGCACTGAGCCTGGGCGACGTGCTCGGCTTCAGCGTGCTCGCCATGGGGCTGCTGGTTCCGCTGGTCAACTGCGTCCAGGTCGGCTTCCAGGTGGCCGGGATCAGCGCCGAACTCACCAGACTGGGCGACATCATGGAGGCGGCCCCGGAGCGCCGTACCGGCGACACCGAGGTCGGCGCCGTCAGCGGGAACCTCGAAGTCCGGCAGGCCTCCTTCACCTACCAGGCGGAGCGGACCCCGGTGGTCCACGACGTCTCGTTCACGGTCCTGGACGGCAGCTTCACCACGATCCTGGGGGCCTCGGGATCGGGCAAGTCCTCCTGCGCGCTCCTGCTCGCGGGCCTGCACCGGCCGAGCAGCGGAGCGGTGCTGGTGGACGGACACGACCTCGCCTCCGTGGACACCGGTGACTACCGCCGGTCCATCTCCTTCGTGAACCAGGACTCCAAGCTCTTCTCCGGGGCGATCCGGGAGAACATCGGCTGGGGCGGCTCGGAGGTCACCGAAGCGGAGATCGTCGAGGCCGCCCGACTGGCCGGCATCCACGAGGACATCGCCCGGATGCCCATGGGGTACGACACCCTGCTCGGCCCCGGCGGCACCGGTGTGTCCGGCGGCCAACGCCAACGGATCATCCTGGCACGGGCGTTGGTGCGCAAGCCGCGCCTGCTGATCCTGGACGAGGCCACCAGCGCGCTCGACCCGATCCTGGAGCTCCAGATCTTCACCCGCCTGCGCAGCCTGCCCATGACGCTGGTCGTGGTCGCGCACCGGCTGACCGCCATCGACTGCGCCGACCAGGTGGTGGTGCTCGAAGCGGGCCGGGTCGTGCAGCTCGGGCAGCCGGACGAGCTCTCCGACCAGGACGGCCCCTACCGGGCCCTGACGAGCTGACGCGCCGATGGACTGCCGACCGTATGCCATGGAAGCCAAGTACCGACGACCTGACGATCGGGATGCCCGCCCGTCCCCGCCGCTCGCCTGCCGGTCGGCCGCCTGTTCCGCCGCGCGCGCGGCGGACGACTCGACCGTGGGAGTGACACCCGTGTTCCCTTTTCCGCTTGAGACCGACAAATCGTTCCGGTTCGCGCTGCTCGGTCCGATCCGGGCCTGGCGGGGCAACCACGAGGTCGACCTGGGCCCGGCCCGGCAGCGGGCGGTGCTGGCCCGGCTGCTGCTGGCCACCGGACAGCCGCACGCCATCTCCGAGATCATCGAGGCGGTCTGGGGCGAGGAACTGCCCGGGAACCCGCGCAACCTGGTGCACAAATACGTGGGCGGTCTGCGCCGCGCCCTGGACCCGGACATGGGCGACGCCCGCACCAGCGAACTGCTCCCGCTCATCGACAACGGCTACTCGCTGCTGGTCGACCGGGAACAGGTCGACCTCAACGTCTTCACGCAGACCCTGGCCGAGGGAGTCGCGCTGGTCGACATCGACCTGGAGACGGCGCGCGAGCGGATGGACACCGCGCTGGGGCTGTGGCGCGGCGACGCCTTCGGTCCGCTCTCCACCGACTTCTTCGGCGCCGAGCGGAGCCGGCTGCTGGAGCGCCGGCTCTCCACCCTGGAGGACCGCATCGGTATCGACATAGCCCTCGGACGGCATGCCGAGGCGGCGGTCGAACTGGTCAGCCTGCTGGTGGAGAACCCGCTGCGCGAGCACTTGGCGGTCCTCCTGATGATCGCGTTCTACCGGTCCGGCCGCCAGGCCGACGCGCTCCGGGTGTTCCAGGACTGCCGCCGGAAACTGACCACCGAGCTCGGGATCGAACCCGCCAGGGAACTCCAGGAGATCCAGCTGCAGATCCTGGCCGGCGAACCGATCCGGACCATGACCCTGTCCTGCGGGAAGACCGTGACGGCCGCCGCGCCGAACTCCCGGAGCGAGCGGCCCGCGGCTTCGAACGCCGGCAAGCCGAACGGCCGCCCGAGTCCGGGCGGGGCCGAGCGGTGCCATCTCAAGCCGGACCTCGGCGACTTCGTCGCCCGGGAGCGGGAGCTCACCCAGGCCTGCACGTTCCTCGTCGAGCCGGCCCACGTGCCCCCCACCGTCGTGATCACCGGCAACGCGGGCGAAGGCAAGAGCGCCCTGGCGCTGCGGGTGGCGAACCTCGTGAAGAGCCGCTTCCGGGGCGGCCAGTTCCAGATCGACCTCCGCGGCATGTCCGCCGACCCGGTGACGCCGCAGCAGGCCCTTCAGCGGCTGCTGCGCATGCTGGGCGTGGACGAGCCCGACGAGACGCTGACCCTCGACGAGCTCGGCGAGCTGTACCGGTCGATGCTGGGGGACGACGTGCTCACCGTCTTCGAGGACGTCGCCGACGAACGCCAGGTCCGGCCGCTGCTCGGCGCGAGCGCCACCATCATCACCAGCCGCCGCCGGCTCACCGGCCTGGAGGGCGCGTACATCGTCGAGTTGGACGCGATGAACGCGGACGACTCGGTGCGGATGCTCGGTCAGATCATCGGCCCCGAGCGGCTGTCGACGGATCCGGCCCAGGCGGCGCGGATCGGGGGGTTCACCGACGGCTCACCGCTGGCCCTGCGCACCGCCGGGGCACGCTTGCTGGCGCGCCCGCACTGGTCGCTCCGCCAGTTCGCCGACCGGCTCGCCGACGAGGACCGCCGCCTGGTGGAACTCACCCACAACGACCTCGACATCCGGGCGAGCCTGGCCACGGCCTTCCACCGGTTGAGCCCGCAGAGCGTGGAGGCGTTCCTGCTGCTCGGCACCCGGGCCGAACGCAGCTTCACCATCGCCGACGCGACAGGCCCCCTCGGCCTCTCCGAGTTCGACGCCGCCGACGTGATCGAGGAACTGGTGGACCTACGGCTGGTCGACGCCCGCCGGACCGACGGTACCGGCGAGGTCCGCTACCGACTGCGGGACCTCATACGCTGCTTCGCCCGCTCCGAGGCCGAGGGCGCGGATGCGGCGTCGGCCACCCGGCTGCCGCAGCGCAGGGCCCTTGAGGTGATCAATCTGGGCCGGCACGGCGGCGTCATGCGTCACGCCGAATCGGAGTAGCGGCGAATCCGGCCCGTTCCGCCGCTCAGCCTGCGAGGTGGACGCCGCCCAGCCCCGCGCTGAAGGCGTCCACCAGGCGGTCGGCCGTACCGTCCGCGGAGAACGCCGGGTCGAGGGCGAGGGCGATCCTCAGCGACGCGGCTCCGCCGACCACGTCGAGCTCCACTCCCCGGGATAGGTACTGGAAGTCCGCCGGATAACTTCCGGGGCGTGCCACGATGCCCCGCGCTGACCTCTCCCCCGGATTCTGGTCGCGGTTGAAATACGTGGCCATGACGCTCCAGCCGCGGCGCGCGTCACTCTCCCGGAACGACGACTGGAGTTCGGTGAGGGTAGCGGGATCGACCTGCCGGTACGCCGCCACGGCCATGACCTCCTCCCGTACCTGACGGGTCATCTCGGTGAGGCTCGCGGTCCGGGGCAGAGCGACGGGCAGGGAGACGGTGAACATGCCCGAGGTGTCGAAATCCGCCGGGGAGCGGGCGTCGACGGGCAACCAGACGTGCACCCGGTCACCCGTGGCCGTCTCGGTGAGCACCGCGTACGCGAGTGCGGCCATGGTCAGCTGGAACTCGGTGCAGCCGAAGGTCCGCGCCCGCTCACGCAGCAGTTTGCGCTCCGCTCCGCTCAGGGTGACCCGGACGGTCACGCCCTGCTGCTCGGCCGTGTCCGGCCGCGCGGGCGCCGGCTCGCCGGACGGGCGGTTCTCGGCGACGCGCTGCCGCCAGAAGCCGGCCGCCTTCGCCGAGGCGTCGGCCGCGTGCTGCTCGGCCGCCGAAACGAAGCTCTCCCGCTGTGGCGCGGACGGGCCGTCCGGCTGTGCGGTGTCCTGCTCGAAGTTCTGCCAGAGGTCCCGCAGTACCAGGGACATGCCCCTGCCGTCGACGGCGACGTGCGAGAACGAGGCGAGGAAGGCGTGGACCGTGGGGGAGCGGCGCAACAGGCGGAACCTGAACGGGTACTCGGTGGCGAGGTCCCACGGCTCCGCGAGATCCTTGCCGTGCACGAGCCGCACGTATCGGTCGAACTGTGCCTCCGAGCTGCTGCGGACCTGCTGGAGGGAGAGCAGCGCCGAGTTGTCCGGCTGCGGACGCACCAACTGGCTCGGGACGTCGGCCTGTTCGTCGCACAGGCCGATGCGCAGGGCGTCGTGCTGGGCGACGGTGCGCGCGACGGCCTCCGCGAACCGCGCGACGTCGAGCTCGCCCTCGATCCGGTAGGCGGCCGATATCGAGCTGGACATCTCCGGCCGCTCCCGCACGCGGGCGTAGTACGAGGACTGCCCGGATGTCAGCGGATACCTCACCGTGGGCGCGGCCGTCGACGCCTGCATTTCTCTCCCTGCGGATGAGTTGATTTCGGGCACACCGCATAGGGGCGGTATTTGGTTCCGAAAGCATCGAACAGCGGGCCCGCGCCCGCTGTCAAGGGGAGTCAATGCGGAACGACCGCGCAGGAATTGAGACTTCATTCCCCGGGAGCCGGAATTCACAAGAATTTCAGTGTGCGTGTCGACCGGGCGCCGGACGGGAGGGGCCGCCCGGCAGCCGGCCGAAACCCGGAGTCGGCCGAAACCCGGCGGCCGGCCGCCGGGCGAACCCGCAGAGTGCGCGCGCCCGCTCGGCTCCCGGTGTCGCGGCACCCCTGACGGGTGCCGCGAGACCGCTCCCTTCCGAGGCCCGGCCAAGACGCTCACCCGGTGCCTCAGGTCCTGGCATGTCAGCTCATGCCAGGGCGATTTCAGTCCTCGGCTTCTGCTTCAAGCCGCTCGGTCGGTCCGGCAAAGGCCAGGTGCAAGGACCGGGAACCGAGGAGCCAATCGCCCTCGACCTTGAGGAAGGTGTCCGTGTAGTGCCCGACCTGGGTAGGGGGCCGCTGGGGCGCGAAACCGCTGCCGGTATGTCCGTCGACGCGGTACGTCGTGAAGTAGGTGGTCGCGATGGCCGTCGATTCCGATGTGACGGTGACAAGGATATTCGTGCATATCCGGCGCGAGAGCCGGTCCGAGGGCCGGCCGGCGAAATACGACCGAAGTGCGTCGCGTCCCTCGATCCGGCGGTCCCCTTCCGGCCACTCCCAAAACCCGCCGTCCGTGAAGAGATCCGCCACGTCCCCCGGGTCACCGAAGTCGAGCTTGTGGACAAAATCGACGATGACGCGTTCGCATGCCCGCTCGGCAAGCAGACGGTCTATGGGATTCAGTGCTTCAGTAATCATCCCTATGTCGTATCAGGATGATCATCGGCACCGCTACACCTTTCGTGATTCATTCCCCGAGCCGGTGGCCCGGCGTCGGCGTCGGCACGGCTCGCCCACGTCGGTGTCGCTGGACCGTGCGAGGCGGGGGACGGTCTCGCCTCGGCTTCCCGGACGGCGACGGGCCCGTCACCGCTGCCGTCAGGTGCGCGCGGCAGGGGCCGACAGCGCCCGGCCCAGTTGCTCGGAGATGGTCTCCAGCACCTCCGGGGCCCGGTCGGTGAGGAAGAAGTGACCGCCGGGCAGCACCCGCAGATCGAAGGCGGCGGACGTGTGGTCCTGCCAGGCCCGGGCCTCGTCGATCGTCACATAGGGGTCGTTGTCGCCGGTCAAGGCGACGACGGGGCACCGCAGCCGCGCCCCGGGGCGGTAGCGGTAGGTCTCGGCGGCCCGGTAGTCGTTGCGGATCACGGGGAGAACCATGTTCAGCACCTCCTCGTCGTCGAGCAGGCCGACGTCCGTTCCGCCCGCCTTGGCCAACTCCGCCACGATGGCCTTGTCGTCGGCCTCGTGGACGCGCTCGTCCCGGCGGCGGGAGGGGGCGCGCCGACCGGACGCGAACAGGGCGACCGGGATCCTGCCCTGCTGCTGCAGCAGCAGGGCCACCTCGAAGGCCACGGTCGCCCCCATGCTGTGGCCGAACAGTGCCACCGGGCGGTCCAGGAGTTCGTCGTCCAGTTCGGCGGTGACGAGCTCGGCGATGCGGTGGATGTCGTCGACGAAGGCGTCCGCGTGCCGGTCCTGCCGGCCCGGGTACTGCACGGCCAAGACCTCGATGCCCGGGGCCAGCGACCGGGAGACCGGGAAGTAGTACGAGGCGGAGCCGCCTGCGTGCGGGAAGCAGATCAGCCGGGTGGGGGCGTCCGGTGCCGGGTGGAACCGCCGGATCCAGCGGGCGGGTCGGGTGGACGCTGCTGCCATGGTGTTGATCCCTCTGCCGCCGAACGGCTCTCGTGGTGCTGCGGGTGGCGGCCTGCGCCGACGGCCTGCGTCGGCGGCCGACCTGCGCCGGAACGCGAAGTCGTCGCTCTACGGTCGCTTCGTCATGTTCCTTATGATGCAACATCGTTGAGTCCGGTTCCCGGCGGATCAAGCTGTCTCCTTCCCCCGAGAGCCGCCGTGCGGAGCGTGGTTCGGCCTGGCCGCAGGCCCTTCGTCCCCGCTGTCGCAGGTTGTGTCGGACGCGACACGGCGAACCCCGGAGCCTGCCACTCACTCACCCACCCACCCGCCGGGCAGGCAGCAGTCGCGCTGGGCGCGGTCGGTCGACCGGGAGCTGTCCCGAAGTCCGCGGGAGCGAAAGTGTCAGCAAAATTGTCTGATAGATCGCTAGGTATATTGTTAACAATCTTGTAGCGTCCGTCACGCCTTGGCCCCAAGGCGTCAGCGGAGCACTTGGTGCTCAACGACGGGAGACCCCCATGCAGCGGCTCTCCGCGTCCTTCGGACGCGATGCACTGGCCCGAGTGACGGGCAAGCGCGAGGCACACCCTGTGATCCGTAGAGACCTCCTGAGAGTCATGGCGGTCACAGGCTCCCTCGTGCTCACCGCGGCCCCTGTGCCGGCCTCGTTCGCGGCGGACGGCGCCGGGGCGGCCCACGCGCGGGGCGGCGCCTCCGTGGCGGACCCGCAGGACGCCGCGCTGGCCTTCGACTCCAGCGCCTACACGACGATCACCGTCTCGGTCGACGGCCGGCCGATGAACGTGCGCTGGTACAAGGAGATCTGCTACGTCGCGAACCCGGTCGCCGCGGCGGCGCAGCAGCCCGGCGGCCCCGGCGGCGGCAGCACCACGATCCCCAACACCGCCTGCGGCTACGAGAGCATGAACGTGTTCGTCCCCGAAAGCGCCTTCGCCGACCAGCGGGCGCCGATCTACTTCGCGGTGAACAACGCCGGCTGGATGGCCAGTTACATCAAGGCCGGAGTGACCGACGGCGCCTCCTACGACAGCGCGACGAGCAACGTCGGCGCCGCGCTGAAAGCCGGCTACGTCTTCGCCGACATCGCCAACCGCAGCCGCGGACTGATCGGCGCCGACGGCACGTCTCCGGGCAAGGCCCCTGCCGCGGTGGTCGACGCCAAGGCCGCCGTCCGCTACCTGCGCCTCAACGACGCGACGATGCCCGGCAGCGCCGAGCGGATCGTCGTGAACGGCACCAGCGGCGGCGGCGCCCTGGCCTCGATCCTGGGCGCCTCCGGCAACAGCGCCGAGTACGACCCCTACCTGGCCGCGGTCGGCGCCGCGGGCATCGACGCGAAGGGCCAAAGCACCCTGCGCGACGACGTGTTCGCCGTCAACGCGTACTGCCCGATCACCGACCTCGGCAACGCCGACACCGCCTATGAGTGGCTGTACAACATCCTCGCCACCCGCGACTCCACGGGCGAGAACCCCTCGCCGGCGGACGCCGCCGCCATCGCGGCCCGGTTTCCCGCGTACGAGCAGCGCCTCGGGCTGCGCAACCCCGACGGCTCCCGGCTCACCGCCGCGAACATGCTCGACACCATCAGGAAAGAGGTCATCCGCTCAGCGGAGACCTACATGAAGGCGGATCCCGCCAACACGATTCCGCCTCTGGGCGGCACGTTCGAGATCCAGTCCGGTGGTCCCGGAGGCCCGCCCACCACCAAGTCGTACGTCAACGACTGGATCGACGCGGACAACGCCACCGACAAGGTGCTCTCCGTCGACATGGCGAAGTACCTCGCGTTCGTCGCCACCCAGGCCGTCCTCAAGACGACTCCCGCCTTCGACGCGGTGGGCGTCAACGGCAACACCACCAGCGGCACCGAGACCAACCTCTTCGGCCCACCGACCCAGAAGTACATGAACTACACCGAGTACAGCTGGAATCACAACAACGTCGCCGGTGACGGAAGCGGCACGGACGACACCGGGCTCACCTGGGACCAGTACACCAGCAGGAGGAGCACCACCGTCGACGACCAGGTCCACCTGATCAATCCGATGGACTTCGTCGGCACCGGCGCCGACACCGCGCCGAACTGGTACGTGCGCGCCGGCACCCGCGACCGCGACACGTCGTTCATCGTCTCGGTCAACCTCGACCGCGCCCTCGAAGCGGACAAGCAGGTCAAGAACGTCGACTACCAGCTCGCCTGGAACCAGCCGCACGCCGGCAACTACGACGTGCCCGAGGCCATGGCCTGGATCGCCGACGTCGTCCGCGACGCCGGCACCCCGCCCGCCCCCGGCCACCACGGATAGCCCGGCCGGCGGTGGGCCGACGCGCGGCGCCGGGCCTTGAGGGTGTCTCGTTGGCCGACTGATCAGCCGGCGGAACCCTTTGGGTGTCTGCCCGTCCGGCCGCAGGATCGCCCCTACTCTTCGACGGCGGTAGCAGCGCTGCGCTGAATGGAGAGGGCCGCTCGAAGCCCTCTGCGGCCAAGTCCTGTCGCTGATCAGCAGCAGGACTTGGCGCTCGCGCGCCGGTTCGGCACGGACCTCCAGGATCGCGGTCGCCGCCTCACGCTCACCGAGCTTCGCGCCCGCCGGGCTCACAGCATTGGCACGCCGGCGGGTGCGATCGTCGGACAGCATCAAAGGAAGGCGCTGCCGTCGCCCATCAGCGGCCGCGGGGGCGGCGGGAGATCGTCTGAGGGAGCTTTCCCGTCTTCCAGTAGCCGTCGAGGATCTTGAGCAGGCGCTCGGGGTCGTCGAAGACCTCAGAGATCCGGTCGCCGTACTGCTCAAGGAGCGGGTCACTTTCGACCATCTTGCGGCCTGCACCCGTGAAGGACGACGAGTAGGCATGACAGTCGCCGCACCACAGGTAGTTGATCCACGAAGGCTCGCTCCGGCCGTACTTCGTGTGATGGTAAAGACGCATGGTCGTGCGGCCGCAGATTGGGCAGGTTCGTTCGGCCACGGGCAAGTGCAGCTGAGCGCCGAGGGCCTCGCGATGGTGATGGTCGTAGGGCCGGGTCATGGAGTGGGGACCTCTGAGGGCAGGGGTGGTGGGCACGGCTGGGGCCGGCTGCGACGGGATTTGGTCTCGTCGCAGCCGGCCCGGTGAGGCCGCCATGCTGCTCGATGCTGCGGGTCCACGGGCCAGGAATTCGATGTGCGGCAGGCACCGCTCTCTGATTCTCCGTCAGTTCATGCTCAGTGACGGGGCTCTCAATGCGGTCAGGACCGCCGTTCCGTACGCTGGTTCCGCCTGTTGACCTTGACGCCGGAGCGGATACCCGAGGACGCCTACCCTTCCACCTGCCAATGGATCAGAGCTCAGCAATGGGTCGGCGTCAGTGTCTGAAAAGGCAGGCCGGGAACAGTTGGAAGCTGACCGTTGTAGAGTGAAAAACGCCCTTGACCTGCACGAGCAGGCAGGGAGCCGACATTCCGGAGTTGCCTCGATGCTTCGTACCATGTTCAAGTCCAAGATCCACCGTGCCACGGTCACCCAGGCCGACCTGCACTACGTCGGATCCGTCACCATCGACGCCGATCTGCTGGACGCCGCCGATCTGCTGCCCGGTGAGCTCGTCCACATCGTCGACATCACCAACGGTGCCCGCCTGGAGACGTACGTCATCGAGGGGGAGCGCGGGTCGGGGGTCGTCGGGATCAACGGAGCGGCGGCCCATCTCGTGCATCCCGGTGACCTGGTGATCATCATCAGTTACGCTCAGGTGACCGACGCCGAGGCGCGGGCGCTGCGGCCGAGCGTCGTGCACGTGGACCGCGACAACCGGATCGTGGCCCTCGGCGCCGACCCGTCCGAGCCGGTACCGGGCTCGGACCAGCGGCGCAGCCCGCAGGCCGTCACCGCCTGATCGGCGGGCGGCGTCATCGCAGGACCCCTGGACCGACGACCCGAGGAGTGCCCGTGAGCGACATCGAGATCCGCGACGACCGGCCGGCCGGCCGCCTTGAGGCGTTCGCCGGAGACCAAGTGGTCGGGCACATCGAGTACTTCGTCCTGGAGGAACCCGCCCGGGCTCTCGTCCCCGTGCACACCATCGTGGAACCCGAGCACGAGGGCCAGGGCATCGCCGGCTCCCTCGCCCGTGAGCTGTACGTCATCGCCGCACGCGAGGGAGTCGTCGTCGCGCCGCTCTGCCCGTACGTCGTGAAGTGGGCGGAGCGTCACCCGGCGGAGGCTCCTGCGGCCGACCCGGAACTGCTGAAGGCCGCGGTGGAGTGGCTCAAGGCGCACCCGGGACGCTTCTGATGGCAGGGGCGCCGCGCCCGCCCCACTCCGGACCGCTCGCCCTGCTGCACACCTCACCGGCGCACGTCCCCGTCTTCGACGCGCTGCGCGACGAGGACCGTCCGGGCCTGGAACTGCGGCACTCGGTCGACGAGGAGCTGCTGGCCAGGGCCCGGCGCGACGGGCCCGAAGCGGTGGCCGACGAGGTGCGGGCACTGCTCACCAGGGCCGTCGCCGACGGCGCCCGGGCCGTGCTCTGCACCTGCTCGACCATCGGGGACATCGCCGAGCGGACCGACGCCGGGGTGCCCGTGCTCCGCGTGGACCGGCCCATGGCCGCCGCCGCGGTGGCCGCGGGCCCCCGCGTCGTCGTCCTCGCGACGGTCGCGAGCACCCTGCGACCGACCGTCGCCCTAGTCGAGGAGGAGGCCCGCCGCGCGGGTCGCCCCGTGGACGTCCGTACGGCCTTGGTCGAGGGCGCGTGGGCGCTGTTCGAGGCGGGCGACACGGACGGCTGTGCCCGTGCGGTGGCCGCCGCCGCGGACGAGGTCACCGACGCCGACGCGATCGTCCTCGCCCAGGCCTCCATGGCACCGGCCCAGCGGCTCACCACCACCTCGGTGCGTGTGCTGTCGAGCCCCCGTCCGGGACTCGCCGCGGCGGCGGACGCGATCCGCGCGACGCACGCCGGTCCCTAGGGCCCACCAGTGCGGGGCGCCCCCGCATAGGCCCACCTGGACGCCGTCCCTTGCGCGACGGGGTGAGTGGGTGAGCCGGGGCCGGGTACGCGTGGGACAAGTCCAGAGCCGACGCACCGACAGGCTGGAGGACCACCATGACGCATCCGTACCCCGACCCCGTGCCGCCGGGACCCACCCCCGGGCCGAGCCCCGAGCCCCCGGGGCCCAGTCCGTTCCCGGACCCGACGCCGAAGCCGGGCGGTCCCGATCCCGTACCCGGACCGAACCCCGATCCCGCCCCCGGTCCGGAGCCCGTCCCGTCCCCCTCCCCGATCCCGAAGCCGCCAGGCCCCGACCCGGTACCGGAACCCCAGCCCCGGCCGGAACCGCTGTCCTGACGGACGTCCGGCGCTCGGGCCCGACGGGTGCCCGGCCGCGGTGCGTGAGCGACCGGGGCTCGCGCCTGCGGCCGTGACGCGCCTCAGGCCGGGGCGCCGCGCCGAGGCCGACTCGCGCGAGCTCTCGCGAAGGGCACGCGAGTTCTCGCGAAGGGCATGTGGGCAGTGCGCCTCTACAGGCCGTGAGCAAGTGCGCCCCAACAGGCCGTGGACGAACGGCACATGGCCTGCCCGTGGCCCGTCACGCCGGACAGGGCCGAGGGAGCCGACCCCGATGACCGGCGTCTCCGGCGGTTCCATAAACTCGCCCGGTGAACAACATACGGTGCTCCCAATGCGGCGCGGTGGGGCTGGAACAGGGCTTCGTCGAGGACTCGGGACAGGGCAGTCGCGGCTTCGCGCGGTGGATCCAAGGCGCCCTGGAACGAGGCCCGATGGGTGGTGCCAAGAGGATGGGCCGTGCGCATTGGCAGATAGACGCCTTTCGCTGCCCCACCTGCGCCCACCTGGAACTGTTCGCCGCCCAGCGGGACTAGGTCAGCCCCAGCCCCAGCCCCGCGCCCGGCACTTCAGCAGCGGGCGCGGTCCAGCCCGGCACCCGGAGTGGCCCGAGCCCCTGCCGTCCCGGGCATGCCGAAGCCGCCACGGGCCCGGATTCGGGAACGTGACGGCTTCGGCGGCGGAGCGTGGTGTCCGGCCCGGGCGCCGGCCCTGGAGCCCGGGTGGCCACAGGCTTACGGGCCCGTCGGCCACGGGGTTACGGCCCGGGCGGTGAGAGTCCTGCGGTCCCCGGACAGCCCTACGCCCCGACCTCCGACCGGTCGCCGCCCCACAGCGTGTGGAACGAGCCCTCGCGGTCCGTCCTGCGGTACGTGTGCGCGCCGAAGAAGTCCCGCTGCCCCTGGGTGAGGGCGGCCGGCAGACGTTCGGCGCGCAGGGCGTCGTAGTAGGCGAGCGCGGCCGAGAAGCCCGGCGTCGGTACGCCCTGGCGGGTCGCGGCGACGAGGACCTCGCGCCAGTCGTCCTGGGCCGCCGCGATCTCCTGGGCGAACGTCTCGTCCGACAGCAGGCTCGGCAGGTCGGGCCGGGTGTCGTAGGCGGCGCGGATACGGTCGAGGAAGGCCGCCCGGATGATGCAGCCGCCGCGCCAGATCGAGGCGACGGAACCGAGGTCGATGTTCCAGTCGTACTCGTCGCTGCCCGCGATGATCTCGTGGAAGCCCTGCGTGTACGAGACGATCTTCGACGCGTACAGCGCCTGCTCGACCCGGTCCGCGAAGGCGGCGGCCTCGGACTCGCCGAGCTTCTGAGCCGTCGGACCGGCGAGGCCGCGCGAGGCGGCGCGCAGGTCGGCGTGCCCGGACAGGGAGCGGGCGAAGACCGCCTCGGCGATACCGGACACCGGCACGCCCAGGTCGAGCGCGATCTGCACGGTCCAGCGGCCCGTGCCCTTCTGCTCGGCCCGGTCCTGGACCACGTCCACGAACGGCTTGCCCGTCGCCGCGTCCACGTGCGACAGCACCTCGGCGGTGATCTCGATCAGATACGAGTCGAGCCGGCCCGTGTTCCAGGTGCGGAAGATGTCCGCGATCTGCGCGGGGGAGTACCCGGCGACGTCGCGGAGCAGCTGGTAGGCCTCGCCGATGAGCTGCATGTCGGCGTACTCGATGCCGTTGTGGACCATCTTCACGAAGTGCCCGGCGCCGTCGGGACCCACGTGCGTGACACACGGCGACCCGTCCGTCGCCTTCGCGGAGATCTTCTCCAGCATCGGGCCGAGCGAGGCATACGACTCGACGGAGCCGCCGGGCATGATGCTCGGCCCGTTCAGCGCGCCCTCCTCGCCGCCGGAGACGCCCGTGCCGACGAAGTGGATGCCCTGCTCGCGCAGCGCGCGCTCACGCCGCCGGGTGTCCGCGAAATGCGCGTTGCCGCCGTCGATGATCATGTCGCCGGGCTCCAGGAGCGGGGCGAACTCCTGGATCACCGCGTCGGTCGGATCGCCCGCCTTCACCATGATCACCAGGCGGCGGGGCCGCTCCAGCGCCGCCACGAACTCCTTCGCTGTCTCGGCCGCCACGAACGTGCCCTCGTGGCCGAACTCCTCCACCAGCGCGTTCGTCTTCGCCACGGTGCGGTTGTGTACGGCGACCGCGTAGCCGTTGCGTGCGAAGTTGCGGGCGAGATTGCGCCCCATGACCGCGAGACCCGTGACGCCGATCTGGGCTGAAGTGCTCATTCGGTTGGCTCCTAAGAAGTGCGGTAAGTCCGGCCGCTGACAAGGGTGAAGAATCCTGCTGTCGGTGCTGCCGGCTGTGCTCGTCCGTGCTGCCGGCCAGTATTGCCCCAGGCCATCCTGACGTGTCGGAGGTGTCCACGCAGGGGGACGTCCCGGCGCCACGGGGGCGGAATTCGGACAGGTCGTACGCCGTCGGGTGCCGGGCCCGGGGGCCCCGGCCGCCGCGGATACGGTTCCCGACTCCGCGGCGGCCCTTCCGGGGACCGGGGCGGCCGTCCTTCGCCGGACCCGGGAACTTCGACGCGGACGGGCCTGGAAGCGGCCGGGGTGAACCCGTGCCGAGGGGCGGCCCGGTCACCCACCGTGCCGGGCGCGGCGGGCCCGGCGGCAGCGCGAATACCGGTCAACCGCCTTTTCGGAGCGACCGGTTGCCGCCTTGTCCTGTCCTGTTCCCAACGCTTACTTTTGCCGCTCCTGACGCATGTCGAGGGGGCTACCTCATGGCCGTACGCGGTCGGCACCGCCGGTATCAGCCGAACAGGATCAATCGCGCCTCACTCACCGTCACGGCGGGAGGCGCCGGGATCGCGCTCCCGTTCGTCGGCGCCGGGGTCGCCCACGCGGCCGATGTCGGGACCTGGAACAAGGTCGCCGCCTGCGAGTCCAGCGGCAACTGGAGCATCAACACCGGCAACGGCTATTACGGCGGACTCCAGTTCACCCGGTCCACCTGGGACGCGTACGGCGGCAGGGCCTACGCGCGGCGCGCGGACCAGGCCACGAAGGACCAGCAGATAGCCGTCGCCGAGAAGGTGCTCAAGGGCCAGGGGCCCGGCGCCTGGCCGGTGTGTTCGGTGCACGGCGGACTGACCAGAGGTGGCGCGACCCCCGACATCGAGCCGGCGGGGACCGCGCCGCGAACGGCGAAGCAGCGCTCGGTGCGGGACGTGAAGCCGCAGACGACGCCGCAGTCGCAGGCCGGGACCGCCGAGATGTACACCGTCGTCCACGGCGACACGCTGTCCGGTATCGCCGACTCCCGGCATGTCCAGGGCGGCTGGCAGGACCTGTACGCGGCGAACCGTACGACCGTGGGCTCCGACCCCGACCTGATCCTGCCGGGCCAGCGCCTCGAACTGGGCGGCAAGGCCCGAACGCCCGCGCACACACGGCACCCGTCGACGAAGACGCCGACGAAGTCGCCCGAACGGGCTCCGGCGAAGAAGGCCTCGACCCACACGACGGCCCCGCACAGAGCCACCCCGCACAGGACGACCCCGGACAAGGCCGAGACGCACTCCCTCGTCGCCCCGGTGCACGCCGCGACCGGCACCCCCTACCGTGCCACCGGCTCCCACTGGTCGAAGGGCTACCACACGGGCGTCGACTTCCCGGTGCCGACCGGTACCTCCGTCGCGGCGGTCGCCGCCGGTCATGTGGTGAGCTCGGGCTGGGGCGGATCGTTCGGCTACCAGGTGGTGATCCGGCACGCCGACGGCCGCTACACGCAGTACGGCCATCTCTCAGCGATCTCGGTGAAGGCCGGGCAGAGTGTGGTGGCCGGCCAGCGCATCGGCCGTTCCGGGTCCACGGGCAACAGCACGGGCCCGCATCTGCACTTCGAGGTGCGGACGGGGCCCGGCTTCGGTTCCGACATCGACCCGGTGGCCTACCTCCGGGCCGGCGGCGTCAGGATTTGACGCGGGTGCGGCGGTGCTTGACGAACGGCATCGGCACGTAGGGCACGCCGAGCATGGCGGTCAGGAACGGCAGCTCGTCCCTGGCCGCCGGGGCCTGCGCCGCGACGATCTCCATGGCCGGCACGGCGGCCTTCAGCGGAGCCGGTACGGGCACCCCTCCGGCGCCTGAGGGATGCGAACCCGGCGTGAACCCGTCGCCGCCCCGGGAGGGTTTGGGCACCCCGGCCAGCAGTTCCTCCACGGCAGCCTCGCCGACCGTGACAGCACCGAGGTCGGCGACGGCAGGGACGGCGGAGGCCGCAGAGACGGGGGCCGCAGGGACAACAGGGACGGCAGGGACAGGGGACTCGGGGAGCCTGCGGTCCGATACGACCTGGACGACCTGGACGACCGGCTGAGGAGCGACCGGCCCGGCAAGCTGTGCCTCCCCGTAGGCCGCCTCGGCCGTGACAACCACCGGAACCGGTCCGTCCGCCGTGTCCGCCGCCGCAACCGGTCCGTCGGCCGTGTCCGCCACCGCAACCAGTTCGTCGGCGGTGACCTCCGCGGCCACCGCGGCCGGCTCGTCCGTCGGACGCTGCGCGTCCGCCGGTGGCAGGTCCGGGCGCTCCGGGAGCGCGCTCGCCGCTCGGTCGCTGCTGCCGATCCGCTCGGTCGTCAGCAGGATCAGACCGCCCGCCGCGACGACGCCGCAGCTCAGCGCGAGCGCGGTGCCGGTCGTGCCGTAGCGGAAGGTCTCACCGAACATCGTGATGCCGACCGCGGCCGCCACGACGGGGTTCACGACCGTCAGCGTGGCCAGCGGCGCCTCCAGGCCCGCGCCGCGGTAGGAGGCCTGCGAGAGCAGCATGCCGGCCGTGGCGAAGGCACCTATGGCCGCGAGGCTCGACAGGTCGGCGAGCGAGACGTGCCGTGACCAGTCCACCGCGACGGTCTTGGTGAACACGGAGGACATGCTGAACGCGATGCCCGACGCGACCGCCAGCAGTACGGCGCGCACGGCCGGGTGCCGGTGCGCCGCGCGCCCGGCGACCATGAGGGCCGCGACCGCGCCGCCCGCCACCACGGCCAGCGCCACGCGCTGGGCATTGCTCAGGGACTGCGCGTCGGACGCGCCCACCAGGGCCAGCAGACCGGCCAGACCGACGGTGGCCATGATCGCGCCGCGCCAGGCCGCCGCTCCGGCCTTGCGGCCGACGAAGAGGGCCGCCATCGGAAGCGCGAAGACGATGGTCAGCGCGCCGAGCGGCTGGACGAGACTCAGCGGGCCGAACGCGAGGGCGACCACGTGCAGCAGCCCGCCCAGGGCGGTCAGCGCCACGGCGGCCCACCAGCCCGGCTTGCGCAGCGGTGCGTAGGTCTGGCCGGGAGAGGACACCGCGACCTGCTCCTGAATGATCGCCCCGCCCGCATACGCGACGGCCGAGACGAACGAGAGCACCACGGACAAAGCGAGGGCACTCACGAGTCCCTCCTCTGCGTACGGCGCGGAGCAGCACCCCGGCGCGACGAACGTTCGGCTTCCATGGAAACAACGATGCCCCGTGATTTAGTTCGCGTCGTCGTCCCTGAGCAGTCATTGGGTCCTACTGCCGATGGAGTACGGATCGCCCCTTGTCCTCCCCAGGGTGGGCGACACCAGGGACCGATCCACTGCTGGTTACCCCTAGGGGACTTGGTACTACTGGTCTTCGTGGACCTCGACCCCCGACTCACCGTGCTCGACAGGCTCGGCGGATTCTTCGTACTACGCACCGGCGTACCGCCGCGCGGCCCCCTGCCCACCCTCGCGAGCGCCTGGGCGGACCCGCGATCCGGGACCCCCGCGGAGGTTTACGCGGATCCGACAACTTTTCGCGTAGAGAAGGTCGCGCGGAGTATTCGGGCGCCGGAGTCGCGGACCGCGGTCTCGGTGGCCCAGCAGGGTCTGGCCGCCCGGTTCTGGTCCATCGCGCTCGGTGCCGCCGCGCTCTGCGGCCAGGTGCCCGACCTCGACCCTGAGCTGCTGCGCTGGGACCCGGACGCCGCCGCTCCGGACGACCTGTGGCTCTCCGAGGTCCGGGTCCGGCCCGTGACCGATCTCGACGCGGTCGTGCGCGCCGGTCTTCTCGTCCCGCTGAGCGCGGCCCTGCGCTCGCGGTACCGCGTCTCGCCGGGCCTGCTGTGGGGCAACGCGGGCTCCGCCCTGGCCGGGACCGTCCGTCAGCTCGACCGCTGGGCGCTCGTCCACGAACGCCCGGAGGTGGGGGAGCGGGCCAGGGAGCTGGCCGGCCGGCTCTTCGCGCACCCCGACCTCGTCGGCACCCTCGACCCGAGGACGCTCCGCCGCCGGAGCTGCTGCCTCTACTACCGGGTGCCCGGCGGCGGAGTCTGCGGCGACTGCTGCTTCGACCGCCCGCCGCGGCCCGCGCCCGGCCGGACCTGACCGAGGGGCTTTCCGCGTGGTCTTCCGTATCGGCTTCAACTGAGTGACCATGAGGGGCACCAACCGGCTACGACGGGGGTTCTGTGTGCGCGTGGGACTGCTGACCCGGGAGTATCCGCCGGACGTGTACGGCGGTGCGGGCGTCCATGTCGAGTTCCTCGCGCGGGAGTTGCGCGCCCTCACGGAACTCGACGTGCACTGCTGGGGCGAGGGCGGCACGGGCGGGGTCGTCCGTCACCGGCCCTGGCCCGCACTCGACGGCGCCAACGACGCCCTGCGCACCTTCTCCGTGGACCTGTCCATCGCCGCCGCTCTCGAAGGCCGCGAACTGGTCCACTCCCACACCTGGTACGCCAACCTCGCGGGGCACTTCGGGAAGCTCCTGCACGGCATCCCGCATGTGATGACCGCCCACTCCCTCGAACCGCTGCGCCCCTGGAAGGCCGAGCAACTGGGCGGTGGCTACGCCCTGTCCGGTTGGGCCGAGCGCACCGCCATCGAGTCCGCGGACGCCGTGATCGCGGTATCCGGGGCCATGCGCGAGGACATCCTCGGCTGCTACCCGGTCCTGGACCCGGCCAGGGTGCGCGTCGTGCACAACGGCATCGACACCGCCCTCTACCGGCCCGACCCCGGCACCGACGTCCTGGAGCGGATCGGCCTGGACACCGGGCGCCCGTACATCCTGTTCGTCGGCCGCATCACCCGGCAGAAGGGTGTGCCCCATCTCCTGCGCGCGGTACGGGACATCGACCCGGCCGCGCAGGTGGTGCTGTGCGCGGGTGCCCCCGACACCCCCGAGATCGACCGGGAGTTCCGCGAGCTGTACCAGGAGCTGAGCGCGGTGCGCGACGGCGTGCACTGGATCCCGCAGATGCTGCCGCGCCCCGACGTGATCCAACTCCTCACGCACGCGGCCGTGTTCGTGTGCCCCTCGGTGTACGAGCCGCTCGGCATCGTCAATCTGGAGGCGATGGCCTGCGGGACGGCGGTGGTCGCCTCACGCGTCGGCGGCATCCCCGAGGTCGTCGAGCACGGCGAGACGGGCCTGCTGGTGCCGCTCCAGGACGACTTCGAGGCCGCTCTCGCGACGGCCCTGGACTCCGTGCTCGCCGACCCCGCAGCGGCCCGCCGGATGGGCGAGGCCGGACGGCTGCGCGCGGTACGGGAGTTCGGCTGGGACGCGGTCGCGCGAAAGACCGTCCAGTTGTACGAGGAAGTCCTCAAACCGGGGTAACCATCGGACAGGTGAGCTTCAGAGACACGGGCGGGTCCGGGTGTCCGGGCCCGGTCCGACCGGGCTTAGAGGGGCGGCGGCATGCGGCGCGGAGGACCTTCGGTGCTGGGAATCGTACTGGCGGGCGGTGAGGGAAAGCGGCTGATGCCGCTCACGGCGGACCGGGCGAAACCGGCGGTGACCTTCGGCGGCACGTACCGCCTCGTGGACTTCGTCCTCTCCAATCTCGTGAACGCCGACATCCTGCGCATCTGCGTGCTCACGCAGTACAAGTCGCACTCGCTGGACCGGCACATCACCACCACCTGGCGGATGTCGAGCCTGCTCGGCAACTACGTGACGCCCGTCCCGGCCCAGCAGCGGCTCGGCCCCCGCTGGTACCTGGGCAGCGCGGACGCGATCCTCCAGTCGCTGAACCTGATCCACGACGAACAGCCCGAGTACGTCGCGGTGTTCGGCGCCGACCACGTCTATCGGATGGACCCCCGGCAGATGCTCGCCCAGCACATCGAGGGCGGTGCGGGAGTGACGGTCGCCGGGATCAGGGTGCCGCGCGCCGAGTCGTCGTCCTTCGGGGTCATCAGCCCCGGATCCGACGGCCAGAGCGTGCGGGGCTTCCTGGAGAAGCCCGCCGACCCGCCCGGCCTCGCGGACGACCCCGAGTGCGTCTTCGCCTCGATGGGCAACTACATCTTCACCACCAAGGCCCTCGTCGAGGCGCTCCAGCGGGACGCCGAGGACGAGCACTCCGTGCACGACATGGGCGGTTCGATCCTGCCCGCGCTCACCGAGCGCGGCGAGGCCCAGCTCTACGACTTCAGCGACAACCACGTGCCCGGCGAGACCACCCGTGACCAGGGCTACTGGCGCGACGTGGGAACCCTCGACGCCTACTACGACGCCCACATGGACCTGATCGCGGAGCGTCCCGCCTTCAATCTCTTCAACCGGAGCTGGCCCGTCTACACGAGCTCCGGTCAGCTCTCGCCCGCGCGCTTCAACGCCGGGGGGATCGCGAGCGAGTCCATCATCAGCGCGGGGTGCCTGATCCGCGGGCAGGTGACGCGGTCGGTGCTGTCGCCGGGCGTGGTCGTCGATCCGGGCGCGGTGGTGCAGGGCTCGATCCTGCACGACAACGTGAAGATAGGGCGGGGTGCCGTGGTGCGCGGGGCGGTGCTCGACAAGAACGTCGAGGTACCGCCGGGCGCGACGATCGGCGTCAACCCGGAGCGCGACTCCGACCTCTACACGGTCTCCAAGGGCGGCGTGATCGCCCTGGGCAAGGGCCAGCTCGTGCCGTGACCGCCGGTGGCGGCGGTCACGGACACCCCCGGCCGGCCGCGTGCGGCGACGGCCCCGGAGTCCCGGCTCGACGAGCCGGGACTCCGGGGCCTTTGTCATGTCCCTGGACATGAGCCGAGGGCGCGTGTTGTCATGCCAACTGCCGTGCATGACAACGTTGTACAGCTCTGACAACGATGTCATAGACGGTGACGGTCTCGGACGCGCCGTGCCCGGACGCGACGCGTACGGCGGGATCTCCTCCGGTTGCCCGGAAAGCCGGTCTCCCGCCCCGACCATGCATGTGGACAACGATGTCGATCACCCACCGGAGGTCTTCCGCATGAGATGGACCCGGCGCCTGCGCCTGTGCACGGCCGGGCTGGTGACAGCCTCCGCGCTGTTCGCCCTGCCCACCGCACACGCCGCCGAGCCGCGCGACGGCCAACTCACCGATCTGGTCAACCCGTTCATCGGAACGGAGAACGAGGGCAACACCTATCCAGGCGCCGCCGTGCCCTTCGGCATGGTGCAGTTCTCCCCGGACACCGGCCACAACACCGGCTACGACCACTCCCAGAACCACATCCGCGGCTTCTCCCTCGTCCATCTCTCGGGCGTGGGCTGCGGGCTCGGCGGCGACCTGCCCGTCTTGCCCACGACAGGTGACGTCACCGGGACGGATGACGCCCGGTACGAGGCCGAGTTCGGCCACGACACCGAGGAGGCGCACCCCGGCTTCTACAGGGTCGGCCTGAAGTCCGGGATCGAGGCCGAACTGACGGCCACCGCGCGCACCGGCGTGCAGCGATACACGTTCCCGGCCACCGACAAGGCCAACGTGCTGCTGAACGCGGGCCAGTCGCTGCACAGGACGGTGGCGACGAAGGTCGAGATCCTGGACAACAGGACGGTCCGCACGGCGATCACCGGCAGCGGCTTCTGCCAGGCCACCAAGCCGTACACGGTGTACACGATCACCCGCTTCGACCGGCCGTTCACCACCTCGGGCACCTGGAACGGCGACACCGTCACCGAGGGCTCCCAGGAGACCGCCGGCACCACCGGACGCACCGGCGCCTTCGTCCGCTTCGACACCACCAAGGACCGCACGGTCGAGGCGACCACCGCGCTCTCGTACGTGGATGCCGGCGGAGCGGCCGTCAACCTCCGCTCCGAGGGGGGCCGTTCCTTCGACGCGGTGCGCGGCGCCGCGCACCGCGCCTGGGAGGACCGGCTCGACGACGTCCGCGCGCAGGGCGGCGCCGACACCCTGCGCCGCACGTTCTACTCCTCGCTCTACCGTTCCTTCCTCGCGCCGAACGTCGGCAGTGACGCGGACGGCCGCTACACCGGCTGGGACCAGCGGATCCACCGCGCCAAGGGCTTCACGTACTACCAGAACTGGTCGCTGTGGGACACCTACCGCACCCAGTCGCAACTGCTGGCCCTGCTCGCGCCGCGCGAGGCGCGCGACATGGCGATCTCCGTCATCCGGATCGACGAGGAGAGCGGCTGGCTGCCCAAGTGGGGCTACGGCACGGTCGAGACGAACATCATGACCGGCGACCCGGTCACCCCGTTCCTCACCAACGCCTATCAGCAGGGTCTGCTCAAGGGGGCCGGCGGATACGCCGAGCGGGCCTACCGCGCGCTGAAGAAGAACGCCGACGGCGTGCCGCCCGCCGACTCGCCGGCGGTGGGCCGCGAGGCCAACAGGGAGTACATCGCCAACGGCTACGCCCCCTACGTCAAGGGCCGGCCGCACGCCAAGTCCGGTGACTCGGACTACGACCACGGCGCCTCCGCGACCCTGGAGTACGCCCTGTCGGACGCCATGCTCGGCGCGATGGCCCGGGATCTCGGCCATGGGGCGGACGCCGCGCGCTACTTCGCGCGGTCCCAGAACTACCGCACGATCCACGACGGTTCGACCGGCTTCTTCCGCGCCCGGGACGCCTCCGGGGCCTTCACCGGACCCGCGGACCCGGCCCAGAGCGAGGGTTTCCACGAGGGCACGTCCTGGCAGTACCAGTGGCTCGTACCCCAGGACCTGCCGGGCATGGTCGGCCTGATCGGCGGCGAGCGGGCGGCGAACGACCGGCTCGACGCGTTCTTCGCCTACGGGCAGTTGCTGAAGGACCCCGCGAAGACCGCCCGCGAGGTGTGGGTCAACGGCCCGTACGCCTACTACAACGCGGACAAGTACAACCCGCAGAACGAGCCCGACCTGATCGCCCCGTACACCTACCTGTCGACCGGACAGCCGTGGAAGACGACCGATGTCGTGCACGCGGCGCTGACCCTGTTCACGGACGCGCCGACCGGGATGACCGGCAACGACGACCTCGGCACGATGTCCGCCTGGAACGTCCTGTCGTCCATCGGGATCTTCCCGGTGCAGCCCGGCTACGACACCTGGGGCCTGTCCACGCCCGTCTTCGAGCGGGTCGACCTCACGCTGGACCGGCGCTACTACCCGCGCGGCGCCCTGACCGTGACGGCGCCGGGCACCTCGGACGCCGACCGGTACATCCAGACGGCCCGCCTGGACGGATCGTCGTACGGCCGTACGTATGTGACGACCGGCACGCTGAGGAGCATCCGCTCGCTCCGGTTCACGGTCGGCCCGGAGCCCTCCACGTGGGGAACGGAGCCGTCGGCGGCACCCCCGGTACTGAAGTGACACCGAACACGTCGTGAGGTGATCGAGTCCCGTCCCTCCTCCGAGGGGCGGGACTTGGAGCGGGACTTAATCTGCTGTTAACTGTGTGTAGCTTGATCGTACTTGACCGTAATCACCAGTCCGGGTTTGACTGCAAGTTCACCCGTCGTCGACGCGAGAGCAAGCCTTTGATCTCCGACCTCCTCGCACCACTCGACCTGGCCTTCTGGAACATCGAGTCCGACCGGCACCCGATGCACCTCGGAGCCCTCGGTGTCTTCGCGGCGCACTCGCCCACCGCCGGCGCCCACGCCGCGGACCTGCTCGCGGCCCGCGCCGCCGCCGTCCCCGGGCTGCGCATGCGGATCCGCGACGTCTGGCAGCCGCTGGAGCCCCTCGCCTTCGGCAGCGCCGCCCGCGAGCCCGCCCCCGACTTCGAACCGCTGGACCACGTCCTGCTGCACGCCCCGGCCGCCGACTTCCACGCCGAGGCCGGACGGCTGATGGAACGCCCGCTGGAGCGCGGCCGGCCGCCCTGGGAGGCGCACGTCCTGCCCGGTGAGGACGGCGTGTCCTTCGCGGTGCTCTTCAAGTTCCACCACGCGCTCGCCGACGGACTCAGGGCGCTGATGCTCGCCGCCGCCATCATGGACCCCATGGACCTGCCGGAGCCCCGCCCGCGCCCCGCGGAGCCGCCCCGAGGGCTCTTCCCGGACGTCCGCAGGCTGCCCGACCTGGTCCGCGGCACCCTCTCCGACATGAGCCGCGCCCTCGACATCGGCACCTCGGTGGCGCGCGCCACACTCGGCGTGCGGTCCTCGCCCGCCCTCACCTCCACGCCCAGCGGCACCCGGCGCACCGCCGGTGTGGTCATCGACCTCGACGACGTCCACGTGGTCCGCAAGACCGTCGGCGGCACCGTCAACGACGTCCTGATCGCCGTCGTGGCGGGCGCCCTGCGCCGCTGGCTCGACGAACGCGGTGACGGCAGCGAGGGCGTCTCCCCGCGCGCTCTGATCCCCGTCTCCCGGCGCCGCCCGCGCACCGCGCACCCACAGGGCAACCGGCTCTCCGGCTACCTGATACGGCTTCCCGTCGACGATCCGGACCCGCTCGGCCGGCTGCGTGCCGTACGGACGGCGATGGACCGGAACAAGGACGCCGGACCCAACCGGGGCGCCGGCGCCGTCGCGCTGCTCGCCGACCACGTTCCGCCGCTCGGCCACCGGCTCGGCGGCCCGGTCGTGGGCCAGGCCGCCCGGCTGCTGTTCGACATCCTCGTGACCAGCGTGCCGCTGCCCAGCCTCGGCCTGAAGCTCGGCGGCTGCCCGCTCACCGAGGTCTACCCCTTCGCCCCGCTGGCCCGCGGCCAGGCACTCGCGGTGGCCGTCTCGACCTACCGGGGACGCGTCCACTACGGGCTCGTGGCCGACGCGGAGGCCGTCCCGGACCTCGATCTGCTGGCCCGTTCCCTGACCGAGGAGGTGCGCTCACTGATCACCGCCTGCACGTCATGATCACCACGGGTTTGGTGCCGCGCGCGATTGGTCCGTAAAATTCCGCCTTCGAAAGCGAGCGCGGTTCGAACGCGGCGCACAACCCGAGGAACGGCAGCAGCGATGACGGTGACAGAGGACGGCCGGGCGACCCCCGCCGTGGACACGACAGAAGCGGCGGCCGTCGCGTTCGGTCCCGGTATCGACGCCGAGCGACTGGCCGTCTGCCTCAGCGTGCTCGACGAACTCGAGAAGATCGACGTCGACCACCCCGACGCCATCGCCGTGCGCCGCGCCACCGCGGGCGTCTACCGGACCGTGAAGCAGCGCCGCCGCCAGGAGCGCCGCGCATCCAAGACGGCCCACGACAAGCAGGTCACCGAGTCCACCGCGACCGGCTCCGCCCAGCGCATCGACGACGAGACCGAGGGTCTCCTGCCGTCGTCCGTGACGGAGGAGGGCAGGATCGCCGGGATACTCCAGCGCCCGCGCTCCTGCTACACGTGCAAGACGCGGTACGTCGAGGTCGACTACTTCTACCACCAGCTCTGCCAGGACTGCGCCGCCCTGAACCGCTCCCGCCGCGACGCCCACGCCGACCTCACCGGCAAGCGGGCGCTGCTCACCGGCGGCCGCGCCAAGATCGGCATGTACATCGCGCTGCGCCTGCTGCGTGACGGTGCCCACACCACCGTCACCACCCGCTTCCCGAAGGACGCGATCCGCCGCTTCAAGGCCATGGACGACTCGGCGGACTGGATGCACCGCCTGAAGGTCGTCGGCATCGACCTGCGCGACCCCGCCCAGGCCGTGGCCCTGGCGGACCGCGTCGCCGAGCAGGGTCCGCTCGACATCCTGATCAACAACGCCACCCAGACCGTGCGCCGGCTGCCCTCCGCCTACGCCGCGCTCGTCGAGGGCGAGAGCGCCCCGCTGCCGGCCGGTGAACTCCCCGCGAGCCACGTCATCGGAGCCTTCAACTCCGGCGCGGTCGACGGACTGACCGCGCTGCCGGTCGGCGTCTCCGGGCTGGACGCGCAGAAGGTGGCCGACCTCGCGCTGGTCGCCGGGAACGCCAGTGTGGTCCGGCACCGTGACGGCACCGCCATCGACGCGGGCGGCCTGGTCCCGGACGTCGTCGACAGCAACACCTGGGTCCAGACCATCGAGCAGATCTCCCCCGTGGAACTGCTGGAGACCCAACTGTGCAACTACACCGCGCCGTTCATCCTGATCAGCGCCCTGCGCCCGCAGATGGCCGAGGCCGCGCGCACGGCGTCCTCCCAGCGCTCGTACATCGTCAACGTCTCCGCGATGGAGGGTGTCTTCGGCCGCGGCTACAAGGGCGCGGGCCACCCGAACACCAACGCCGCGAAGGCCGCCATGAACATGGTGACCCGCACCAGCGCCCAGGAGATGTTCCAGACCGACGGCATCCTGATGACCTCGGTCGACACCGGCTGGATCACCGACGAGCGCCCGCACTACGACAAGCTGCGCCTGGCCGACGAGGGCTTCCACGCCCCGCTCGACCTGGTCGACGGCGCGGCCCGCGTGTACGACCCGATCGTCCGCGGCGAGCAGGGCGAGGACCTGTACGGCGTCTTCATGAAGGACTACGCGCCCGGCAAGTGGTAGCGGGCAGGCGCAGGCCGACGGTGATCTGCCGAGGCGTGCGCGCGGCCGGGGTCCCGGGGCGTCATCCGTCGGGTGCGCGTGCCCGCAGGCGCTCCTGGACCGCGTGGACGGGGGCGCCCGGGTACGCGGCCCGGACCCGCGTGCCCCCGTCGACCAGCAGGTCGGCGCCGGTGATCCACTCGGCCGCGTCCGACGCCAGCCAGGTCACGGCGCGGGCGACGTCCTCGGGCCGCCCGATCCGGCCGAGCGGGAGCCCGGCGCCCAGCTCGTCCTCGGAGTGCTCCCAGACGAAACGGGCCATCTCGGTGCGGACCAGGCCGGGGGAGACCGAGTTGACCCGGACCTTCGGGGCCAGCTCCCCGGCCAGTTGCCGGGTCAGATGGAGCAGGGCGGCCTTGCTGGTGCCGTACGCGCCGACGTGCGGCCCGACGTGCCCGGCGCCCTCCGTGCAGACGTTCACCACGGACCCGCCGTGCTCGCCCATCCAGGCCCGCCAGGCGCACTGCACCAGCCGCAGCGGCGCCTCGACGTTGACGGTGAACGCGTCGCGCCAGCGCCCCGGTTCGGCGTCCATGAGCGGGCCGTAGGGCTGGTTGGTCGCCGCGTTGTTGACCACGATGTCGACGCGCCCGAACGTGCGGAGCGCCAGCCCGGTCAGCTCCGTCAGATGCGCCGCGTCGGCGACGGAACCCGCGAGCCCGATACCGCCGACCCGTTCGGCGGCGTGCCGCACCGCGTCCGGATCGCGCGCGGTCACACACACCCGCGCGCCCGCTCCGGCGAGCGCCTCGGCGACGGCGAGACCGATCCCGCGCGAGGCCCCGGTGACGATGGCGGCCCTGCCCTGGAGTCCGTACGGCGGCGTCATCCGCGTACCGTCTCATGACGGGCCGTCAGGCGACAGGCCTCGGCGGCGGCCGCCGCGCGGCGGGCGTCACGGGCGTGGGCCCGCGGGAGCGCCCCTCGGGATACCCGTGCGAACGGAACGTTCCGCCACCAGCTCCAGCACCGTGCGCCAGTCCTCCATGACTCCGGCGTACAGGCCGGCCACCTTGCCGGCTTCGTCCGCCTGCCGCAGGGTCACCGCGTCCTCGGCCAGCGGGTCGAGCTCGAACGCGGCCACCTCGATCGCGCTCATCGCGCCGCCGGGCACGGTCGGCGTGAGCGAGCCCAGTGGCGAAGGACCCCGGCCCGGAGACGTGGCCGCCAGATGGCGCTCCGCCGCGACATGCAGGCGTACGAGACGGGAGACCCGCTCGCCGAGCAGCGGCCGCACAGCGTCGGCCGCGTGGTCGGCGTGCCCGGCGTCGTCACCGGGCCTGAGCACATGTCCGATGTCGTGCACCAGACCCGCGACCTGGAGCTCCTTGTCGCTGGGACGGCCCCGGCGCAGCAGTGCGGCGGTCTGCAGCGCGTGATCGTGCAGATCGACGGGGCCGCCGACGGGGGTCCCCCCGCCCGGGCGAAGCCGGGAGTGGGGGAGTCCCGGGGTGTCCCAGACGCCCCGGCAGGCGTGCAGCAGATCCATCAGCTCCTCGACGCCACGCAGCTCCATGCGTCAGTCCTCCCGCGAGAAAGGCCGTTGCCGTGCGACAGCAGACCATGGCCTCCTTGCGAACCGGCCAACGGGACCTGAACTGTCTTCCGCCCTCGGAGCCGGATGCGCGCGTCACCCTGGGTCGAGGGTGACGTCAGTCATTCCCCTGGTCGGCCCCGACACCCCCATCCAGGGGCGATATTGAGCCAAATGGGTGGTCGCGAAGTGGGCATCATGTTTCAAATCGCCGCAGATCGGGGCCTGATGAGTCCTGGATGACGTGTGACAGTAACCTCAAGTTTTCAGCCCCATCGAGCAGGGGCCTGCTCATTTGGTTAGTCTGTAGCCGACGGACAGCCTTACTGGGGTCCACCCACACCCACGGTCCGTCCCGGGACAAGCCGGTCACCACGGCCCACTCTCACACGAGTTACCGGCGCCACCGCGTCCCTAACTGCTTCGACTCATACCCGAGCGGGCGTCAGCGACCCGGGCACCGGGCGCCGCCGTCCCGAGGGTGACCCGACACATAAGGAGTGCGCGGTGACACCAGAGAAGACGAATCTCGATCAGGGCCCCAAGGAACACACGGAGCGCCTGGGCGGTGGGTCCGACACCAAGCTCGGAAGCCTGGACGTGTGGGCCAGGTCCGCCCCCATCCGCCTCGCGGGCTACGAGGACGACCTCGCCGAGCCCCACATCCTGCCGAGCGTCGACTGACCGACGCAGGGACCATCGCGATCGATGACGGCACGGGCGGGCGGATGCGCGCCCGTGCCCATCGTGGAAGCCGCGGCCGGCGACCGGCCGCGGCTTCGGTGCGACCGGGCCGTCAGGGACCGAGCGGAGCGGTGCGCCGCCACGGGTGCAGCACTTCGAGCTGTCCGGCCACCTCCAGCAGGGCCGCCTCGGAGTCGGGCGGGCCCACGAGCTGCACCGCGCAGGGGGCGCCGCTCGGCAGCTTTCCGAAGGGGACCGACATCGCGGGCCAGCCGGTGAGGTTCCACGGCGGAGTCATCGGCGAGTAGGTGGTGTTGGCCAGAAGATTGCGCAGCCAGCCCCGCTCGTGCCAGTCGGCGGAGGCGGGACCGCGCCGGGCGAGCGCCGGGGTCAGCAGGACGTCGTACTCCGCGAAGAACGGCGCCAGCCGCGCGCGCAGCCGATCGCGGCGATCCCCCTTGCGGACCCCGGTCACGAAGCGGCGCCCGACCGCCGCGTGGACTCGGGTGCGCCGGGTCAGCCTGCGCGGGTCGAGATCCTCGGCGTCCACCGCGGTGCCCGCCGTCCAGTGCGCGAGCGAGGTCGTACTCAGCCAGAGCGGGTAGGGCGGGTTCGCGGACCGCACCTGGTGACCCGCTTCCGCCAGCAGGGCGGCGGCCTCCCGGGCCGCGTTCGTATACGGCCGGGTGACGCGAACTCCGGCCAGCGGACTGCGCACCGAGACGGCGATCCTGTGGGTGACCGGCTCCGTGGGCGGGGCCGGCTCGATGTCCGCGAGGAGGGAGAACATCAGCCGGGCGTCCTCGACCGTCGTGGCCAGCGGGCCGTTCTCCGACATGCCGAACCAGTCGCCGTGGCCGATCCCGGCGGGGATCACGCCGTGGCCCGGCTTCAGGGTCACCAGGCCGCAGTTGGCGGCGGGGATGCGCAGCGAGCCCATTCCGTCGTTGCCGAGCGCGATCGGCACCATTCCGGCGGCGACCGCCGCGGCGCTGCCGCCCGAGGAGCCGCCCGCCGTGCGGGACAGGTCCCAGGGGTTGCGGGCGTTGCCGTACACGCCGTCCGTGGTGCCGAAGACGCAGAGCTCCGGCACGTTCGTCAGGCCCACCACGACGGCGCCGGCCGCCCGCAGCCGGGCCACGGTGACGTGATCCTCGTCGGCGGGCGTGTCCGGGGTCGCTGCGGAGCCGTTGCGGGTCGACTCGCCGCGTACCGCGAGGTTGTCCTTGACCGCCACGGGCACACCGGCGAGGGGGAGCCGGCCGAGATCCCTGGTGGCCAGCTCGTCGGCCTCCGCGAGGGCGGCCTCGGCGCGGACCGTACGGAAGGCGCCGACCCGCCCGTCGAGCTGTTCGATCCGTGCGAGGTGTTCGGCCACCACCTCGCGGGGCGTCACCCTCTTCTCGCGTACGGCTGCGGCGATCTCGGTGGCGGTCCGGCCGGCCCAGATGGTCACGGGCGCTCCTCACTCGTGTCGTACTGGTGAGTAGTTACGGGGAGCACTCTGCCCGCAGGTGGGGCGCCGCGTCGAGAGCCGTCGGCCCGGGACCTCGGTCCGGTCCTCCCCGAATTCCGCGCGGGCGCCCGCCGATGTCCCCGGAGCCGCCTCCGCGGCGCACGGGACCGGCCGCAGCGGCACGCGGGACCGTCTCGGCGGCGCGCGGTCCTTCGATCGTATGCTCGGGCTTCGGTGCGGAACACCCCTTTCGCGGCTTTTGATGTCCTTGCGATCGGCGTGGGCCTCGGGTGTCCGGTGAAGTCCCTCGTCGTGCACGGTACGGCCCGGTGCTCTCCCGCTCGATCAGCCGCGGCGCCGGACCCGACCGCGCCCCGAGTCCCCGGCGAGCGGCGCGCGCCGCGTGAGCCGCTACGGGTCGAGCCGGGACCGCAGCCACTGCTCCACCCCACCGACGTGCGCGGCCGCCGCCGCCCGTGCCGCTTCCGGGTCGCGGGCCACCAACGCGCGGTGGATCGCGGCGTGTTCGCGCCGGGTGCGTTCGAAGGCGCCCTCCTCCTGGTGGCCGCGCCCGACGCGGGCGCGGAAGGTGCGCGAGGAGAGGCCGTCCAGGACGGCGGTCATCGTCGCGTTGCCCGCGGCGGAGACGATCGCGCGGTGGAAGGCCAGATCGTGGGCGAGGATCCGTTCCGGGTCGTCCGTCGCGTCCATCGCGTGCAGATGCCCCTCCACCTCGGCGAGCCGGTCCGGGGTGATCCGGGCGGCGGCCATCGAGGTCGCCGCCGACTCCAGGACGCGGCGCAGCTCCAGCAGTTCGACGAGCTGCGGGCCGCGCGAGAGGTCGGCGACGACGCCGAAGGTCTCCAGCAGGTCTCCGGCCTCCAGCCGGGTGACGTAGATCCCCGATCCGTGCCGCGCCTCCAGCACACCGAGGACCGTGAGCGCCCGGATCGCCTCGCGCATCGAACTGCGCGAGATGCCCAGCCGCGCCGCCAGATCCCGCTCGGTCGGCAGCCGCTGCCCCGGCTCCAGCGAGCCCTCGCGGATCATCGCCTTGATCCGTTCGATGGCGCCCTGCGTCACGGTGCCCTTCCGCGGAGCGGGCCCGTCACCGGGCCCGGGGGCGCCTGGCTCCGATTCGCCGGGCTCCGTGTCATCGAGCGGGGTGTCGTCCACGCCGTGTTCTCCTGTCGCCGGGGTGCGCGGCAGTCTAAGAGGAGTGGTCGGACCACTGTGAGTCAATGCGCGGGAAAATCGGCGAAAGTTCGTGCCGACGGGTGTCCGTGTCGCGAAGTGGTCTGATAAATATTCGTCCCGGTCGGCAGCGGGACCGCCGACCGACCCTCCCGCCCGGCACGCTCCCAAGTCCTTCGCGCCCGACCTGGTCGCCACCACCCCGTGCGACAACGCCCGACTTCGCTCGACAACGCCCGACGAGGACCGACCGAAAGGCCTCCCGTGTCCCCGAGCCCCGCGCGTATCACCGCGGTCGACACCTACGACATCCGATTCCCCACGTCACGCGAGCTCGACGGCTCGGACGCGATGAATCCGGACCCCGACTACTCGGCGGCGTACGTCGTCCTGCGCACCGACGCGGCCGACGGAGCCGAGGGGCACGGTTTCGCCTTCACCATCGGGCGGGGCAACGACGTCCAGGTCGCCGCGATCGACGCGCTGCGGGGACATGTGGTCGGCCGGTCCGTCGACGAACTGTGCGCCGACCCCGGCTCGCTCTCCCGGGACCTGGTGGGCGACAGCCAGTTGCGCTGGCTCGGCCCCGAGAAGGGCGTGATGCACATGGCGATCGGCGCCGTCGTCAACGCCGGGTGGGACCTGGCGGCCAGACGCGCCGGCAAGCCGCTGTGGCGGCTGCTCGCGGACGCCGATCCCGCCTGGCTCGTCGGCCAGGTCGACTTCCGCTACCTCACGGACGCGCTGACACCGAAGGAGGCGCTGGAACTGCTGCGCCGGGGCCGGGAAGGGGCCGCGGAACGCGCCGCGGCCCTGCGCGCGCGGGGCTATCCCGCGTACACCACCTCACCCGGCTGGCTCGGCTACAGCGACGAGAAGCTCACCCGTCTCGCCGCCGAGGCGGTCGCCGGGGGATTCCGGCAGATCAAGCTGAAGGTGGGCGCGGATCTCGCGGACGACGTGCGCCGTTGCCGCGTCGCCCGCGCGGCGGTGGGCCCGGACATCAGGATCGCGATCGACGCCAACCAGCGCTGGGACGTGGACGAGGCGATCACCTGGACCAACGCGCTCGCCGAGTTCGGGCCCTACTGGATCGAGGAGCCGACCAGCCCCGACGACATCCTCGGCCACGCCGCCGTGCGCCGCGCGGTCGCCCCCGTCAAGGTCGCCACCGGCGAGCACGCGCAGAACCGCGTCGTCTTCAAACAGCTTCTCCAGGCGGGCTCCGTCGACATCGTCCAGATCGACGCGGCGCGCGTCGGCGGTGTCAACGAGAACCTCGCCATCCTGCTCCTCGCGGCCAAGTTCGGCGTGCCCGTCTGCCCGCACGCCGGGGGTGTGGGCCTGTGCGAACTCGTCCAGCACCTCTCGATGTTCGACTTCGTCGCCCTGTCGGGCACCACCGACGACCGCGTCATCGAGTACGTCGACCACCTGCACGACCACTTCGCCGAACCCGTGGTGATCCGCGACGGCCACTACACGGCGCCCACGGCACCGGGCTTCTCCGCCGCCATGCGGCCCGGTTCCGTCGCGGAGTTCACCTACCCGGGCGGCACCTTCTGGGCCGCGGACCGGGCCCGGCGGGACATCGACAACGGGAAAGGACAGGTCGCATGCCGGAAATGACGGGCCATCAGGAACTCGGAGGGCTCAAGGCGCTGGTGACCGGGGGTGCTTCGGGGATCGGCAGGGCCACCGCCGACCTCCTCGCCGCCCGCGGCGCCCGGGTCGCGGTCCTCGACCTCGATCCGTCGTCCGTCGGCGAACCGCTGACCGGCCACCGCGCCGACGTCACCGACGACGCCTCCGTACGGGCAGCGGTGGCCGAGGCGGTCGCGGTCCTCGGCGGCCTCGACATCCTGGTCAACAACGCGGGCATCGGCGCCCGCGGCGGCGTCGAGGACAACGACGACGAGGAATGGCACCGTGTCCTGGACGTCAACGTCCTCGGCGTCGTGCGGACGACCCGCGCCGCCCTGCCCCACCTGCGTGAGTCCGGGCACGCGGCGATCGTGAACACCTGCTCGGTCGCGGCCACCGCGGGCCTGCCCCAGCGGGCGCTGTACTCGGCGTCCAAGGGCGCCGTCCACGCGCTCACCCTCGCCATGGCAGCCGACCACGTCCGCGAAGGCATCCGCGTCAACTGCGTCAACCCCGGCACGGTGGACACCCCGTGGGTGGGCCGGCTCCTGGACGCCGCGCCCGATCCGGCCGCCGAGCGTGCCGCCCTGGAGGCCCGCCAGCCCACCGGCCGCCTGGTGTCGGCATCCGAAGTCGCGGGTGCCATCGCCTATTTGGCGAGCCCGCTGTCCGGATCGACCACCGGCACGGCGCTCGCGGTGGACGGCGGGATGCAGGGGCTGCGGCCGCGCCCGGATGTCCGGTGAACCCCCTCGGCAGGAGCGGCGTCCGCGTGAGCGGGCTGGCCTTCGGCGCCGCCGGGATCGGCAACCTGTACACCGAGGTCACCGACGAGCAGGCGTACGAGGCGGTCGACGCCGCCTGGACGAGCGGCATCCGCTACTTCGACACCGCCCCGCACTACGGCCTCGGCCTCTCCGAACGCCGCCTGGGCGCGGCCCTGCGCGACCGGCCCCGCGCCGAGTACACCCTCTCGACCAAGGTGGGGCGCCTCCTGGAACCCGTGGAAGCGGGCGGCGACGACCTGGCCGACGGCTTCGCGGTGCCCGCCACGCACCACCGCGTCTGGGACTTCAGTGCCGACGGCGTACGGCGGAGCCTGGACGCCAGCCTCGAACGGCTCGGCCTCGACCGGGTGGACGTCGTCTATCTGCACGACCCCGACGACCACGCCGAGCAGGCATTCCGCGAGGGCTACCCCGCACTGGAGGAACTGCGCTCGCAGGGCGTGGTCGGCGCGATCGGCGCGGGAATGAACCAGACCGGGATGCTCACCCGGTTCGTCCGCGACACGGACGTCGACGTGGTGCTGTGCGCGGGCCGCTACACCCTCCTGGATCACGGCGCCCTCACCGAACTGCTTCCCGCCGCCCAGGACCGCGGCACCTCCGTCGTCATCGGCGGCGCCTTCAACTCCGGTCTGCTGGCCGACCCGGGGCCAGGAGCGACCTACAACTACGCTGCGGCGCCGGACGAGTTGATCTCGCGCGCCCTGCGTCTGAAGGCGGTCGCCGAGCGGCACGGCACCACCCTGCGCGCCGCCGCCCTCGCCTTCCCGGCCGCCCACCCGGCAGTGGTGAGCGTCCTGGCCGGCGCCCGCTCGGCGGCCGAGGTCCGCGACTGCGCGCGGTCGTTCGCGACGCCCGTACCCCCTGACTTCTGGCGGGAGCTGCACGCGGAGGGCCTGCTGCCCGACGCCGCACCCCTCCCCGTACGGGATCCGCCGTGACCGTCGACGCGCACCATCACGTCTGGGACCTGTCCGTCCGCGACCAGGACTGGATCACCGGCCCCGAACTCCGGCCCCTGCGGCGGAACTTCGGCATGACCGATCTCGCGCCGGAGGCGGACGCCGCCGGGGTGGACCGCACCGTCGTCGTCCAGACGGTCACCGTGGCCGAGGAGACGCCGGAACTCCTCGCCCTCGCGGAGGAGAGCCGTCTGGTGGCGGCCGTCGTCGGGTGGACGGACCTGACCCGGCCGGACGTCGCCGACGAGCTCGCACGGCTGCGGGAGGTGCCCGGAGGCCGTCTCCTCCGGGGCATCCGCCACCAGGTCCAGGGCGAGCGCGACCCCGGATGGCTGCTGCGGCCGGACGTGCGGCGCGGACTGGCCGCCGTCGCGGACGCGGGGCTGGTCTACGACCTGGTCGTCCTGCCCAGTCAACTGGCCACCTGTGCGCGGACGGCGGCCGACCACCCCGGACTGACCTTCGTGCTGGACCACTTGGGCAAGCCGCCGATAGTGACCGGCGCCCTGGAACCCTGGGCGGGCGCGGTCCGCGTCCTGGCCGAGCTGCCCAACACGGTGTGCAAGCTCTCCGGAATGGTCACCGAGGCGGACCCCGCGCGGTGGACCCCCGAGGACCTGCGGCCGTACGCCGACACGGTCCTGGAGGCCTTCGGCCCCGACCGGACGATGTTCGGCTCCGACTGGCCGGTGTGCACGCTCGCCGCGACCTACGGCCAAGTCCTCAGGGCGGCGGAGCAGTTGACGGCGCACCTGGACGAGACCGAGCGCCGGTCCGTCTTCACCGCCACGGCCGCCCGCGTCTACCGCGTCTGATCCATGCCCACGGCCCCGCAGGTCTGCGGGCCCCCGTGGGCCGCCGGAGCGTCACCCGTGCGGAATCCGCCGCTCGACCGCGCCCTCCAGCCGCGTCGGCGGGAGGAAGTCGCGTACGTACGTCCGATGCCAGCACGCGCCCGTCTCCCGCAGTTCCCGCCAGGTCGTGTACCGGTAGCGGAAGAGGCGGGCGCGGATGTAGCGGGGCGGCGCGTCGGCGGGGAACGGGGAGCGGCGCAGCAGTCGCAGGGTGTCACGGTCGTTCTCCAGGAGCCTCTCCACCAATGCCGAGAACCAGGTTCCGGCGTAGCCGGGAGAGAGCGCCACGAACCACATCAGCCAGTCGAGCCGCAGATGGTACGGCGCGAACTGGCGCGGCCAGTGGCGCGGATCGCCGGGCTTGCCCCTGAACTCGTAGGCGCGCCAGTCCGCGTCCTCGCGCGGCACCTCGTCCGACGTGCCCTCGATGACCACCTCGTGCCGCACCCGGCTGACACTGCCGAACGCCCCGTAGGTGTTGACCAGGTGGAGCGGGTCGAAGGAGCGGTTCATGACCTGGCGCCGGGAGACGAGATTGCGGGCCGGACGGTAACTCAGGGCCAGCAGGCCCGCGGCCACCACCAGGACGAGCACCTCGTACCAGAGCGGCGCCGCGGCGACCCGAGGCGCCTCGGCCGGAAGCTCCACCACGCTCAGCGCCAGCACGATCGTCGTCCAGTTCAGCCAGGAGAAGTTGCCGGACAGGACCAGCCACAACTGGGTGAGGATCATCAGCGAGGCCGCGGCCGTCGCGACCGGCTGCGGAGTGAACAGCAGCACGGGCAGCACGAGTTGCGTGAAGTGGTTCGCGGCCGCCTCGACACGGTGGAACGGTCCGGGCAGATGGTGGAAGAACCAGCTCAGCGGACCCGGCATCGGCTGGGTCTCATGGTGGAAATAGAGACAGGTCAGCTTCCGCCAGCAGGCGTCGCCCCGCATCTTGATCAGCCCCGCGCCGAACTCCACGCGGAACAGCACCCACCGCATGAGGAACAGCACGACGACCGGCGGCGCCACCTCGTCGTTGCCGAGGAACACCGCGAGGAAGCCCACCTCCAGGAGCAGGGACTCCCAGCCGAACGAGTACCAGGTCTGGCCGACATTGACGACCGACAGGTACAGGGCCCACGGGACCAGCCACAGCAGCATCCCGCCCCAGAGCGGCAGCCGCCCGTCGAGACCCGCGATCAACGCCACCGAGACCGCGCACCCCGTCCAGCACCAGACGGCGAAGAAGCGGTCCGAATAGCGCAGCTGGAACACGCTGGGCGCCTCACGGAACGCCACCCGCCGCACGAAACGGGGCACGGGCAGCATCCCGCGTTCCCCGATCAGCGCGCGGAACTGCAGGGCCGCGCCCAGGAACGCGACGAGATACAGCACGGCCAGAGCCCGCTGGAAGATCAGACGGCTGAGCCAGTAGCCGGATGCGGTGAACCACTCCATGGCGCGTGCTCCTCTCTCCACCATTGTGACGCTGGGTGACCGATCTCCGCTTGCGTGCGCCAAGAGGGTGACGCAGAGAATGGTGCACCGACTGCCCGGGACGAACGGGAGAACGTGGTGCACATACCCTCCAGGACCCTTGTCGCGGCCTGCGCGTTCGCGGCGGTACTCCTCGTCGTCGCGGGCTGTGACAGCGGTGACAGGGGCCAGGCATCGAACGGCTCGACCGGCGGTGAGCTGTTCCTCCAGCCCGTCGCGGACCGGGGCCCGGACCCCTTCACGGCGTCCACCGACACCTCCACCGCGTCCCGGCCGCCCGTCACCCGAACGCCGCAGTCGGCGCCCACCGGCTCACCTCAGGTGCGCACCCTCTCGGGCGCCACACCGGGCCTCTACGGCGGCACCCGGAACGCCGGTAGCTGCGATGTCGAGAAGCAGATCCGCTACCTCGACGCCGACCGGGCCGGGGCGCGGGCCTTCGGCGAGGTCTCCGGGATCGCCACGGCGTCCGTCCCGGACTATCTGCGCCAGCTCACCCCGGTCGTCCTGCGCGCCGACACCCGTGTCACGAACCATGGATTCGGCGACGGGCGGGCGACCGGATTCCAGGCCGTGCTCCAGGCCGGTACGGCCGTCCTCGTCGACAACCGGGGCGTCCCCCGGGTCCGCTGCGCCTGCGGCAACCCGCTCGGCCCGCCCGTCGTGGTCGACGGGAACCCGGGTACCCGGGGCAGGTCCTGGCGCGGATACCGGCCCGCCCAGGTCGTCATGGTGACCCCGGCGCCCGACGTGATCACCGACATCACGATCGTCGACGTCGGTGACAACACCTGGATCGAACGGCCGGTCGGGCACGACGGACACCGTCACGACCATGTCGTCCCCCCGCCCGACGGCCCGACCCCGGGCCCGCACGACTCCGCGTCCCCGCACGACCCCTCCTCCAGCGCCTCGCCCGGTGGGCGCAGCCCGTCCCCGGAGGCCTCGGCGTCCGACTGCGTCACGCCGACCGCGACCGCGACCACGACGCCGTCACCGGGGACGGGGGAGAGCGCCCCGGGCGAGACCGCCGGGCCCGGCACCACGCCCACCGGAACGCCGACCGACGGGGCCGCCATGGACGTGTCCGGGCCGGGCCGGTCCGCGCCCCCGGCCGGCCGTCCCTCGGACTGCCCCACGGCCACCGTCACGGCAGCCCCGACGACCGGTCCGCGGACCACCCCGGCCCCCTCGGGCGGGAACACCGCCCCGCCCACGGACACGGCCGCTCCCGACCCGACAGGCTCCGAGGAGCCCTCCGCACCGGAGGTCCCGTCGGAGGAGCCGGGCACGCCCACCGAGGACACCGTCCCGGACAGCCCCGACCCGCCCGACGGCGGCGGGCTGATCCCCGACGAGCAGACCGGTCCGGACAGTGTCTTCGACGTCTCGGCCGTGGCCCTCGGCAGGTGAACGCCCGCTCGTCCGGGGAGCCCCGAACCGGGCTCCCCAGAAGTCGAATAATCGGGCAAATACTGGCATGGTGGCCCCATGGTTGATCGGGGAGCGAGCGCCCTGTCACTCCCGGACGACTGGCCAGCCCACCCGGATCCGATCCTGGCGCTCAACCGCATGGGCAGCTTCGACTGGGACCTGGACAACGGTCTGATGCAGATGGACGCCCAGGCCCACGAGGTCTTCGACGTGCGCCCGGACGAATACGACGGCAACCCCGCCACCCTGGGCATGCGCGTCCCGCCGACCGAGGCCGTGCGTCTCGACACCATGGTGTCCCACGCCCTCAAGGACGGCAGCGAGAACTACGGCGCCTACTTCCGCATCCGCCGCCGCGACGGTTCACTGCGCTGGACCCACACCCAGGGCTACATCCGTCGCGACGAGACCGGCCGGCCGCGCCGGATCATCGGCATCGTCCGCGACGCCACCGACGAGCTCGACGAGAGCGCCGCCCGCCGTGAACAGGCGGCCCTGAACGAGGTACGGCGCCAGCAGACCAACGTCGTCCAGCTGACCACGGCCGCGCTGGCCCACGCCCGCACCGTCGAGGACGTCATCGACGTCCTGCAGGACACCCACGGCCTCACCCACCTCGGGGCGGCCAGCCTGGTCATGGGCCTGGTGGAGGCCGGCCGCATCCGCATGGTCGCCACCGGTCCCGAGCACAGCTACGTCCCCGGCACCCGGGTCACGCGCCTGGACGCGCAGTACCCGATGAACGAGGTCGTACGGACTCTCGCGCCGCACTTCATCGAGTCGCCCGAGGAGTTCGCCGAGTCGTACCCGCTCCTGTGGCCGAACATCACCGGTCTGAAGATCACCTCGGCCGCGTATCTGCCGCTCATCGTGCAGGCCCGTCCGATCGGCGCGATCGGCCTGCTCTACAACGACCGGCACGGCTTCTCCGAGGACGAGCGCAACGTCCTCCTCGCGCTCGGCAGCAGCATCGCCCAGAGCCTCCAGCGGGCGATGTTCTACGACCAGGAGAAGGACCTCGCCCAGGGACTCCAGCAGGCCATGCTGCCGCGCTCCATCCCCAGCGTGGCCGGAGCCGACATCGCCGTCCGCTACCGCTCCGCCTCCCTCGGCCGGGACATCGGCGGCGACTGGTACGACCTGATCCCGCTGCCGGGCGGCCGGGTCGGTGCCGTCATCGGCGACGTCCAGGGCCACGACACCCACGCCGCCGCCGTCATGGGCCAGCTTCGTATCGTCCTGCGCGCCTACGCGGCCGAGGGTCACACCCCGGCCACCGTGATGGCCCGCGCCTCGGTCTTCCTCGACGAGCTCGACACCGACCGCTTCGCGACCTGCCTGTACGCCGAGATCGACCTGTCCACCGGAGTGGCGCAGATGGTGCGGGCCGGCCACATCGACCCGCTGGTCCGGCGCTCCGACGGAACGTGCCGCCGGCTGCCGGTGGAAGGCGGCCTGCCGCTCGGCCTGTCCGCCGAGTTCGGCCGCCTCGAATACCCGGTCACCAGCGTCGAACTCGACGTCGGCCAGACCCTGCTGCTGTGCACCGACGGGCTCGTCGAAGAGCCGGGCGTCGATCTCGACGACGGCATGCGCACCCTCGGGGAACTCATCTGCGGCGGCCCGGACGACGTCGACGACCTCGCCGACCGGCTGATCGACATGGCCGAGGAGCGCGGCGGCGACGACGACGTCGCCCTGCTGCTCCTGCGCCGCCACGGGGGGACCGACCAGCGCGCGGGCGGACGCCTCCAGCAGCATGTGGCGCCCGGTGACCCCGAGGCGCTCATCGAGGCCCGCCACATGATCCGGGCCGCGGTCCGCGCCTGGGGAGCCCGTGACCGGTCCGACGAGATCGAGCTGGTCGCCGACGAACTGATCACCAACGCCCTCATGCACACCGAGGGCTCGGCCATCGTCACCCTGCGGGTCCTGACGGGCTCCCAGCGCAGACTGCGCGTCGAGGTCGAGGACTCCTCCAGCGCGCTGCCGCGCCGGCGTGAGGCCGGCGAGTCCGGTGTCTCCGGCCGTGGGCTGCTGCTCGTCGACCGCCTCACCGACGTCTGGGGTGTCGAGGCCCGTGGCGGCGGCAAGTGCGTGTGGTGCGAGTTCATGGTCCGGGAACGGAACTGATCACTGGCGCCGCCGGTGCCGGATGGCACCCTGGACGTATGCCGGAACTGCCCGAGGTCGAAGCGCTCAAGGACTTCCTGGCCGGTCGTCTGGCCGGCCGCCGGATCGTGCGGGTGCTGCCCGTCGCCATCAGCGTCCTGAAGACGTACGACCCTCCCGTCACCGCCCTGGAGGGGCGCGAGGTCACGGCCGTCCGCCGGTTCGGCAAGTTCCTGGACCTCGACGCGGACGGCCTGCACTTCGTCACCCATCTGGCCCGCGCGGGCTGGCTGCACTGGAAGGACACGCTCCCCGACGGCCCGCCCCGGCCCGGCAAGGGGCCGCTCGCGCTGCGCGTCGCGCTGGAGACCGGCGAGGGCTTCGACCTCACCGAGGCGGGCACCCAGAAGCGGCTCGCCGTGTACGTCGTCGAGGACCCCGAGCTGATTCCCGGCGTGGCCCGGCTCGGCCCGGACCCGCTCGCCGACGACTTCGACGAGACGCGGTTCGCCGGGCTGCTCCAGGGCGAGCGGCGCCGGCTCAAGGGCGCGCTGCGCGACCAGAGTCTGATCGCGGGCGTGGGCAACGCCTACAGCGACGAGATCCTGCACGCCGCGCGGATGTCCCCGTTCAAGATCGCCTCCTCGCTGACCCCCGAGGAGACCCGACGGCTGTACGAGGCGCTGCGCGGCACGCTCGCCGAGGCGGTGGAGCGCTCCCACGGGCTGGCGGCCGGACGGCTGAAGGCGGAGAAGAAGAGCGGTCTGCGGGTGCACGGGAGAACGGGTGAGGCCTGCCCGGTGTGCGGCGACACCATCCGCGAGGTCTCCTTCAGCGACTCCTCGTTGCAGTACTGCCCGACCTGTCAGACGGGCGGCAAGCCGCTCGCGGACCGGCGGATGTCCCGGCTGCTCAAGTAGCGGGGCAGGACCCGCGCTCTGCCCGACGAGCCGGTGCCGAGGGCGGCGGCCCCAGCGGTGGGAAGGGCTTCGTTCAGGGGGAGTTGAGCGTCACGAGATGTTCGCCGTCCGCCGTGCGGGCCTCGAACCGGACGATCTCCGTGCTCCGCATCGACGTGCCGCCCAGCATGGTGATGGCGGCGCCGTTGTGCGGGGGCTCCATCCAGCTCGTCACCGTCTGCTCGGAGCCGTCCTTGCCGATGGCGACCAGCTCGCAGGAGCGCGGTCCCTTGGCGTCCTTGACCTGGACCTCGACCTCACTGCCCCAGATCCGGTCCCGGGTCGTCACCTGGGCCCACACGCCGGTCGCCGCGTCGGTCCTGGCCATCTGGTTCGCCGGCGGGTCGGCCGCGGCGACCTGGTCCGAGGGGGAGTCGTGCGCGGCGACGAGGGCGATCGCGGGGCCGCCCGCGGCGAGTACCACCGAGGCCGCCAGGGCGAACAGGAAGCGCCGGCGCCCGGCCCGGTTGCGTGTGGCCACCTCACCGAGCAGCCGGTCGAGGAGTCGCGGCCCGGGGGCGGCGAACGGGTGCACGCTGCGTGGTGTCGACCGGCGGTACAGCATCAACTGCCGTGCGGCGGGGCGGAACTCGCTGACGTACGCCGTGCACCGAGCGCATTCCACGAGGTGGTCCTCGAAGCGGAAGGCTTCCGCCTCGCCGAGCACGCCGAGCGCATAGGCGCCGACGTCGCGATGCCGTTCCAGGGACCTCATACCGAATACCGAATCCTCGTGGCGTTGGTGCGGACTGTGAGTGGTGTTGCTGTTGCCCACGGGTACGCATCAGACCGTCGAATCACTCAAGACTCGTCAGGAATCGGGGTCAAGACATTCGGAGCGCCGGTGCCCGCGGATTGGTGCGGGCCCGCAAAAATTGCTCCAGGCGCGGTCACGGCCACCGCCGGGAGGGTTCCCGGCGCGGTCACCGCCGCCGCCGAACGTGTTTTCGGCGGTGCGGCGGCCACCGTCAGAAGAGGTGGATGGCCAGATGCCCGAGCGGCAGTCCCAGCCGCCAGGCCGCCGTCCACACCTTGGGACCGTCGTCCTCACCCGGCACGGAGCCGCCGCCGGGCACCGCGTCCAGGTCCGGAGCGAGCAGTTCCGTCTCCTCCAGCCACCGCCAGGCCGCGGACGCCAGCCTCAGATCGGGATCGGGTGCGGCGGATCCGGTGGCCTCGGCCGCGCGCCGGGCCAGGTGCTCGCGCACCCAGGTGTGCCAGGGCTGGTCGTAGGCCGTCAGCGAAAGCCAGGTCTCCAGTTGGGTGATGACCCGGATCCCGGAGAGTTCGCCCCCGCTGTCGGAGAGGAAGATGGTCAGCGCGAGGGCGTCGCGCCCGGCGCGGAACTCGAAGGAGGTGGGCGGCATCAGGTCGCCCGTCCGCAGCAGTTCGTCGGCGATGTACTCGGCGTACAACCAGGCCATGGGGACGGTGAGTTCGCCCCCGTCGGTGCCGTCCGTGCTCTCTTGCCCTCTGTGCAGCATCCCTTCCTGCCTTCCTCCGGTGCGTGCGCGTCGCCCGACCCCGGGCCCCAGTCCGGAAAACGGATGAGGCAAGCTGATTGCTCAACCATGGTCCTCAGCAAGGCGCTTTACGGAGGCTTGACCAAGACTTCGGTTTCACCGCAGGTCGGCCGCGTAGCCCGGAAGAACCCGTCGCAGGGCGCGCAGCGCGTAGTACGCACGGGACTTCACGGTACCCGGCGGAATCCCGAGTGCCGCGGCGGCCTCCGCCACACTCGCCCCTTGGAAGTACACCAGCACCAGCACTTCACGGTGTTCGGGAGTGAGTGTCTTCACAGCCTCCCGCACATCGAGCGTCTCCGCCGACCGTTCGGCGTGATCGGCACAGACCCGCGCGCTGTCGAGCACCGCGTCCCCGACCTCCGGGGGCCGTGCCTGCCGGGCCCGCCGCGCGTCGATCGCCAGCCGCCGTCCGACCGTCAGCAGCCAGGGCCGTACGGAGTCGAAGTCGTCGGCACGCAGGGCCTCGGGATGCTGCCAGGCCCGTACGAACGTCTCCTGCACCAGGTCCTCGGCGCGCTGGCGGTCGCCGTCGGACAGGCGCAGCAGCAGGGCGAAGAGAGGGCGGCCGTGCTCGCGCTGCAGCGCGGCCAGCTCGTGCTCGGCGGGCGTCCCGTGGGTGATGGTGGTGGTTCCGGCCGTCATGGCGTGTATGTCAGCGCCCCGCGCCCCGCGCGGACAGGCCGGGGACACGGTTGTGCGCTGGGCGGTCGAAGCAGTCGGTGAACGGTGCGCCGAACGGTCCGCCGAGCTGGAGCCCTGGATTCCGGCCGGCGCGCCCTCGTACCGCCGTTCGCCCCGACGGGCACGACCATGAACGCCGAACGGGTGAGCGGCCGTGGTGTCTCCTTGACTGCCGGCCCCCTGTGTACATGGATGCACCTCGATTAGTCATCAAATACGACGGTATGGGGCCCGGCATGATCACACGCACGCGACAGATCAATCTGGCCCTCACGGCCGCCCTCATCGCGGCCGCGATGGCCTGCCAGGCCCACGACTCGGCCGCACGCCACGGCGACGGCCGGCCCGCCCCCGCCGCGGCCCGCGGCTTCACCCTCGTCGCCGCCGGCGCCGTCCTGCCGGACAGCTCGGTCCTCGAACGGGCGAACTCCGACGCGGGAGGCACCGGCTACGACTTCCGTCCGATGCTCGCCGGCATCCGGCCCGTCGTCTCCGGTGCCGACCTGGCGATCTGTCATCTGGCGACCGTGGACGACGCCGCCGCCGACCACACCGGCTCTCCCGCGTTCGAATCCCCGCCCCAGGTGGCCGAGGGCCTCGCCGCGACGGGCTACGACTCCTGCTCCACCGCCACCCGGTACACCCTGGACGACGGCGCCGACGGCATCCGGCGCACGCTGGACACACTGGACCGGGCGGGCGTGCGGCACACCGGATCGGCGCGCACCGCGCGGGAGGCGACCGCCACCCCCCTGATGCGGGCGGGGGGCGCGAAGGTCGCCCATCTCGCGTACACCGACGGCACGAACGGCCTTCCGCTCCCGACGGAACAGCCCTGGGCGGTCGGCCTGGCCGACCCCGACCGGATCGTCGCGGACGCCCGCGCGGCCCGCAGAGCGGGGGCCGACGTGGTCGTCGTCTCCCTCGACTGGGGCACCGCCTGGCAGGACGCGCCGGACGAGCGGCAACTGCTGCTGAGCGGGCGGCTGACAGCGTCCCGCACCGGCGGGCGGCCCGACATCGACCTGATCCTCGGCACCGGCGCACACGTCCCGCAGGCGTACGAGAAGGTCAACGGCACCTGGGTCGTCTACGGCACCGGCGACCAGATCGCCGGCGAGATGTACAACGGCCTGGGCGTCCAGGACCCGCGCGGCAACGAGAGCACCGTCGGACGCTTCACCTTCGCCCCGCCCGCACGGCCGGGCGGGCGCTGGGAGGTGACGAAGGCCGAGTTCGTCCCCGAGGCCTACGACCTCGACGCGGGCCGGGTCGTCGATCTCGACGCCGCGCTGGAGCAGGGCGCCACGGTCGGCTCCGTACGCGACCGGATCCGGGACGTGGTCCTCGGCCGGGGCGCGGGCCGGGCCGGCCTCGTCATGGGCAAGTGACCCCCGGACGCGCCTACGGCACGACCGTGACCGGCCAGCGGCCCGCCTTCACCAGCCGGATCGCCACCGAACCGACGATCCGGTGCCCCGCCTGCTCGGAGGCCCCGACCACCACGGCGTCCGCCTTCAACTCGTCGGCGGCGGTCACCAGGCCGCTGTACGGGTCGCCGCGGAAGGTGTGGAACTCCCAGCGCACATCGAATATGTCCTTCACCCGCTCGGCCGCGTCGCGGATGTACCGGACCAGATCCTCGGCGATCTCGTCGGTCGTGTCCGCCACCGGCACCCCGAGCGCCGCCCCCGCCGCCATCACCGGCCGCACGTAGACCACCGCGAGCAGCGCCCGCTGCCGCCGCGCCAGGCCCCCGGCGTACGCCGCGGCGCGCAGTGAGGAGTCGGAGCCGTCCACACCGACGACGATGACCTTGGGACCGTCCGTCCCGCGCTCGAACCTGTGCGCGTGCTGCTCTTCCGTCACGGCTGCGAGGCTATCGGAACGCCCAGGTCCCACGGCCTCCGGGGAGCCCGGGGAAAACGCGCTCGACGGGCGCGGCGGCGTCGCCCTTCCTACAGTCGGAACCATGAGTGCCACCGTGGAGGCCCGCCCGCCGAAGACCACCACCGGCCCCGCACGGCCGCCCCGGGACGGCTTCCTCAGCAAGGTGCCCGAGGGCTTCGCGGCCTTCTTCGGCGCCATCGGCCTGCTCTGCGCCCTGCTCGCCTTCATCCCCCCGGTGCGCGCACTGCTGCGCCCGGTGGTGCGCTTCCTCGACCTTCTGATCATCCCGGTCAGCGCCAACCTCGCGTACGCCGTCTTCCTCTTCCTGCTCGCCGCCGCGACGGCCGCCCGCAAGAAGATCGCCTGGTGGCTGGTGGTCGTCTATCTCGGCCTGCTGGTCCTGACCGACGCCCTCGGGGTCGCGGCCGGCCTCTACGCCGCCTCGATCCCCTCGCTGATCGTCTGCGGCCTCCTGCTCGCCCTGCTGATCGTGGCCCGCCGCGAGTTCTACGCCGACTCGCGGCGCGCCGCCGTACGACGGGCCCTGCTCGTCCTGATCGGCGGACTCGTCGTGGCGATCCTGCTCGGCTGGGGCCTGGTCGAACTGTTCCCCGGCACCCTCCCGCGCGGCCAGCGGCTGCTGTGGGCCGCCAACCGGGTCTGCGGCGGACTCGTCTCCGCACGCTCCTTCGACGGCCGCCCGCCCCGCTGGCTGTTCTTCGTCCTCGGCCTGTTCGGCGCCCTCGCCCTGCTCAACGCCGCCGCCACGCTCTTCCGCTCCCAGCGTCTGGTCGCGGCCCTGCACGGCGACGAGGAGACCCGCATCCGCGCCCTCCTCCAGGCGTACGGCGGCGAGGACTCCCTCGGCTACTTCGCCACCCGCCGCGACAAGGCCGTCGTCTTCTCGCCCAGCGGCAAGGCGGCCGTCACCTACCGGGTCGAGGCCGGAGTCTGCCTCGCCAGCGGTGATCCCGTCGGCGACCGGGAGGCCTGGCCGCACGCGATCGGCGCGTGGCTGGACATCGCCCGCCGCTACGCCTGGGCGCCCGCCGCGATGGGCGCCTCCGAAGAGGGCGCCAAGGCGTTCGCCCGCGCCGGGCTCGGCGCCCTCCAGCTCGGCGACGAGGCGATCCTGCACATCGCCGGCTTCGACCTCTCCGGCCGCGACATGCGGGGCACCCGACAGGCCGTCAACCGTGTCAAGCGCACCGGCGCCAGCTGCCGGGTACGCCGCCACTCCACCCTGTCCGACACCGAGATGGAGGAGATCGTCAGCCGGGCCGACGCCTGGCGCGACACGGAGACCGAGCGCGGCTTCTCGATGGCCCTCGACCGGCTCGGCGACCCCGAGGACGGCGACTGCCTGCTCGTCGAGGCGATGGGCTCCGACGGCAAACTCCTCGCGCTGCTCTCCTTCGTGCCCTGGGGCCGCGACGGCATCTCCCTCGACCTGATGCGCCGCGACCGCAGCGCGCCCAACGGCGTCATGGAGTACATGGTCGCCGAGGTGTGCGCGGTCGCCGGGAAGTTCGGTGTCCGGCGGATCTCCCTCAACTTCGCGGTGTTCCGCTCGGTCTTCGAGGAGGGCGCCCGCATCGGCGCCGGCCCGGTGCTCAGGCTCTGGCGGCGGCTGCTGCTGTTCTTCTCCAAGTGGTGGCAGCTGGAGGCCCTGTACCGGTCCAACGCCAAGTACCACCCCGAGTGGTACCCGCGTTTCATCTGCTACGGCGACACCGGCGCCCTGGCCCGAATCGGCATGGCCTCCGCCATCGCCGAGGGCTTCGTCTCCGTGCCCTCGCTGCGCACGCTGTGGGGCAAGGGGCACGCGAAGGGCGGACCCAAACCCGCCACGACCGCGGGGCTGCCGTCGCTGACGGCCCTCGGCCTCCCCACCGGGGACGCGGCCGGGGGCGGTGATCCCATCACCGGTCTGCCCGACCAGGTCCGCGTGCGGCACCGCAAGCTCGACCGGCTGCGCGCCGACGGCACCGACCCCTATCCCGTCGGCATCCCGCCGCGGACCCACGTCCTGGCCGACGTCCGCGGCGGCGAGGACGTGACCGTCGCCGGACGCGTGATGCTCGTACGCGACTTCGGAGGACTCGTCTTCGCCGTGCTGCGCGACTGGTCCGGCGATCTCCAGATCGCCCTCACCCGCAAGGACTCGGGCGCCGCGCTCGACCGCTTCCGGCAGGTCGTGGACATCGGCGACCACATCAGCGCCGACGGCCTGGCGGGCGCCAGCGACACCGGCCAGACCACGGTCTTCGTCACCGCCTGGCGGCTCACCGCCAAGTGCCTGCGCCCGTTGCCCGACAAGCGCAAGGGCCTCGCCGACCCCGAGGCCAAGGTCCGCCGCCGCTATCTCGACCTGGTGTCCAGCCCCGCCGCCCGTGACGTCGTACGGGCCCGCTCCACGGCCGTCCAGGCACTGCGCCAGGGCCTCCTCGACCGCGGCTACCTGGAGGTCGAGACGCCGATGCTCCAGCAGATCCACGGCGGCGCCAACGCCCGGCCCTTCACCACCCACATCAACGCCTACGACCTGAACCTGTATCTGCGCATCGCACCCGAGCTGTACCTCAAACGGCTGTGCGTCGGCGGTCTGGAGAAGGTCTTCGAGATGGGCCGCACCTTCCGCAACGAGGGCGTCTCGTACAAGCACAACCCCGAGTTCACGATGCTGGAGGCGTACCAGGCCTTCGCCGACTACGACGTGATGCTCGACCTCGTCCGGGAACTGATCCAGGGCGCCGCGACCGCCGCCTTCGGCTCACCGGTCGCCCGCAAGGACGGCACCGAGTACGACATCTCCGGGGACTGGCCCGTCAAGACGGTGCACGGCGCGATCTCCGAGGCGCTGGGGGAGGAGATCGACGCCGACACGTCCCTGGAGGCGCTGCTGCGGCTGTGCGACCGCGCGGGCGTGCCGTACACGCCGGACGACGGACGCGGCGACGTCGTCCTGGAGATGTACGAGCGCCTGGTCGAGGAGAAGACGCAGTTGCCCACTTTCTACAAGGACTTCCCGACCGACGTCTCCCCGCTCACCCGGCAGCACCGCACCGACCCGCGGCTCGCGGAACGCTGGGACCTCGTCGCCTTCGGCACGGAACTGGGCACCGCCTACTCCGAGTTGACCGACCCGGTCGAGCAGCGCCGCCGGCTGACCGAGCAGTCGCTGCTGGCCGCCGGGGGAGACCCCGAGGCGATGGAGCTGGACGAGGACTTCCTCGACGCCCTGGAATACGCCATGCCGCCGACCGGCGGCCTCGGGATCGGTGTCGACCGGCTCGTCATGTTCCTCACCGGGCTGACGATCCGCGAGACGCTGCCGTTCCCGCTGGTGAGGCGCCGCTGAAATGGTCCAGGCGGGTGCTTTCGCGAGGCCTCACCGGTGTTGCTCGACCGGGTGGCCCCTCCGCCGGGTGACTGATTGGTCATGAAAAAGGATCAGCTGATTACTCGGCGCCGGGCGTTGATCGCCGGCGCCGCCGTCCTGGGGGCGGCCGGGGCCGCGGGCACGGCCCGCCTGCTGACCGCCGGCCAGGCCGCGGAGCCGGCGGGGACTTCCCCGCTCTCCGGCCCACAGGCGTCCCGCGCCCTCAAGCCCTCCGCCTACCGCCTCCAGCCGATCGCCGGATACGGTCCGCCGCCGCACGGCGCGCACCCGCAGACCCTCATCCGGCACGAGCCCTTCATGCGCGTGTCCGGGCACGGCCGCACCCTGGTGCTGACCTTCGACGACGGCCCCGACCCGACGTACACCCCGGAGATCCTGAGGACCCTGCGCGAGTACGACGTGCACGCCATGTTCTTCGTGTGCGGGGAGATGGCCAACGACAACAGGGACCTGCTGGGCGTGATGGCCGACGACGGACACATCGTCGGCAACCACACCTGGAGCCATCCGCTGCTGACCAAGCTCTCCCGCTCGGCGATCCGCTCCGAGATGGAGCGCACCAGCAAGGTCATCGAGGAGGCCTACGGCGAGCCTCCGGTCTGGTTCCGCGCGCCCTACGGGGAGTGGAACCGGGCGACCTACCAGATCGGCGCCGAACTCGGCATGGAGCCCCTGGCCTGGACGATCGACACGCTCGACTGGTCGATGCCGGGCATCCGCTCGATCGTCGGCACGGTCGAGAAGGAGGCCGCCCCCGGCGTCGTCGTCCTCTCCCACGACGCGGGCGGCAACCGCTCGCAGAGCGTCAGGGCGCTGCGCGACTACCTCCCGCACCTGCTGGACTCCGGCTACCACATCACGGTGCCGCGCCGCAGATACTCCTAGAACCGGGAAAGGCAAAAGGCCCCGCGCGCCGTGTGTCGCGGGGCCTTTTGCCGGGCCGGTCGGCGGGAGGCGAAGAAACCCGCCGGCCCGCTTCGCGTCCGCCCGTCCGGGAAACGCTCAGCGCACCCCGGACAGCCGGGCGAACACGACCACGTTTCCGTCGTAACCGTGCTGCTTGGAGAAACCGCCTCCGCAGGTGATGACACGCAATTCGGGAGTGCCCTTGCTGTTGTACACACGGTCGCCGGGGAAATCGGCTTTCGCGAAGACCTCGATGCCGTAGATCTCGAACACCGCGGTCTTCCCGTCCTTGCGCAGGACCTCGATCTTGTTCCCCTTCTTGAGCGCGCCGAGTCCGTAGAAGACGGCGGGGCCCTGCATGTTGTCGACATGGCCGACGATCACGGCCGTGCCCTTCTCGCCGGGCGAGACCGCGCCGGTGAACCAGCCGGCGAGATTCGGGTTGTCGGGCGGCGGCGCGTCGACCCATCCGTCCATGTCCAGGCCCACCGGCATCACCGGCGCGTCGACCCGGATGGCCGGGATCCGTACCCGGTCGACCACGGAGTACGGCAGCGGGTCCGGCGTGTCGGAGAAGGTGCCGACGGGTGTACGGCTGTCCGCCGCGGCCGCCGAGGCGGGCTGCGGGGGGCCCACGTCGAACTCACCGGAACCATTCCGAATGAGTGCGAGGCCGGTCAGCAGAACAAGCGCTATCACGCCCCAGGGAGCGCGCTTCCTCTGCCGCTCCTCCTCTTCGGCCAGCTCGGACGCAGACATTCGCAATCCCCTCTCGACGCGGCCGTCGCCTCGTCATCCGCGCATATGAGCACGCTAATGGCAGCAGCGCCGCCCGGCGACGGGGCGCGGGCGAACGGGTGGCGTCAGGAATGGCCCGTGAGCCATCCGAGTTGCCGTGACCAGGAATTTTCTGACGGTGCGTGACCTGCGGCAATATCCGATTGTGTGGAATTCTTTCGGCGTGTCCTCTCACCAGGACGGACCATTCCCGAAATGCGGCCCCGTGCACGGCATCTGAGGGTCTGTCTGGGAGGCGCTTTCTCGCCGATCCACCGGGGACGGTTCCCGGGGCGCCCCCGCGGAGGATCACATGCGTACTACTCGTGCCCTGGCGGTGTCTGCCGCCACGGTCGCCGCCGTGGGGCTCGCCGCCCCGATGGCCGCGGCGTGGAACACACCGAGCAACATCGTCGCCATGCCCAGTGTCATCGCCCGCGGCGGCCAGCTGACCGTGACCGTCGACGGGTGCCCGAGGGGAGGCACCATGACCTCGCCCGCGTTCCGGCAGGCGCGGCTCTCGCCTCTCCTGGGCAGCCACAACGAGTCGTCCAGCGGTACCGCCACCATCAACCAGGACGCCCGCCCGGGCTCGTACGACATCACCGTCAACTGCGACGGCACGGGCCCGCTGACGCGGCCGGCCGCGTTCACCGTCATCGGCGGTGTGCGCGGTGGTCTCGGCGGCAGCAGCACCACCGGCGCCACGCCCGCCGACATGGCGATCGGCGGCGGCCTGGTGGCCGCGGCGGCCGTCGCCGGCGGGGTGTTCTGGATGCGGCGCAGATCGGAGAAGCACATCTGACGTTCCGTCGGCGAAGCTGCCGGTCCCGCCCCCTTCACGGGCCGGCCGTCCGCCGTGCGGCGCGCCCATGACAGCCCCTCGCTCCGGACCCGCCTGACAGGGCCCGGGGCGAGAGGCTCGGACGCTCCGTCGGGAGCCCCGCTGCCGTCGGCGCCGCCGGTCCCCTCCGGAACCGCACCCCGTCCGCGGGGGAGCCCCGGGCCGGCCGGGGAGCCTCGGGTCCGTCGGTGGTCGTCGGACGCGGTGCGCCGGTCAGGAGTCGTCGGACGCGGTGCGCCGGCGGGACAGGTACCAGGCCGTGCCGACGGAACCGGCGATGAGCGCCGCTCCCATCCCGATCTCCTTCAGGTCGAAGCCGCCCACACTGCCGCCCACGCCGGCGCGTACACCCCGCTGCAGGGGGACCGGGGTCGGCTCGACCGGCCGGCGGCCGGCGATGGTGAGACCCGTGCTGCCGCTCGCTCCCCCGCACGAGAACGTCACGTCGTACACGGCGCCGGGTCTGGCGTCCCAGTCGACCGTGGCGGTGGCCGAGGACTGCCCCGGCGGGATGGTGACGGTGTCGAAGATCCCGGAGGTGACCGTGGCGCTTCCCCTGCATCCGCCGTCCCGCTTCAGGAGCAGCGAGACCTGGCCGCCCGCGGCGACGGTCGACGGCTGCACGCTGAAGGCGAACGGGGTGATGCCGTGGTCCCCGTCACCGGCGAACGCGGCGGGTGCGGTGAAGGTCAGGGCGGTCATGCCCAGCAGTGCGGCCGAAGCGACGCGTATCGCGCGCATGGTGAGCCTCCAGGTCCCCGAGGAGCCTTGCTGCGGACCTTTTCCGCTTGCGCCAGAAATGCACCTCGATGGTCGAAACGCTAGGAAAGGGTGAACAGGGGCGCGATCCCAGTAGCGCGAACGGGGCAATCGTGTGGGCCGTTCGAGGGATGGCGTACGTACGGACGGGGGACGGGCGCGGCGCGCCGTCGGTCCCCCGTCCGCGGTTTTCCGTAGAGGGCGGTCCGTCACCCGGGAAGCTGCGGGAACAGCGCGGTGAAGGGTTCCGCCGATGCCGTGACCCCGCGGCTGTAGGGCGCGTCGAAGTCCCAGATCAGGAACAGCAGGAAGGCGATCAGGGCGGAGAACAGCCCGGCCAGGATCAGCTCCCTCGCGGTGCGCCGGATCTGCAGCGCGAAGATCATCCCCACCGTGACCACGGCGCCGGTGATCAGCCCGAACCACACCACCCCCGGCATGGTCGCCCCCGTGGAGTCGGCGCGGGCGCTCCGCGCCGTGTCGGCCGCCGTCACCTGGTCGAGGAGCGGCTGGTACGCCTGCGCCTCGAAGTCCGACCTCGGCCGGTAGTCGGTGACGTCGTGCCGGATCCGGTCGAGGAGCCGACCGCCCTCGGCGGTCACCCGGTCGTGCTCGGCCATGGCCTTCCACTCGGTGGTGACCACGTAGTGGACGTACGTGTCGACGTCACCGCGGATGCGGTCGCGCACGGCGGGCGGGTAGACCCGGACCCGCTCGGAGATCTCGTGCAGGGCCTGGGCCTCCGACTGCACATGGTCCTGGGCGCCGCTGCGGGCCTCCCAGACACCGGCGATGGCCAGACCGAGGACGATGGCGTACACCACGCCGATCATCATCGTCATGTACTCGATGACGTCCGGGGTCTCGGTGGGGTCCTCGTCCTCGCGTGCCCTGCGATGGCGTACGAGGGTCACGATGAGAACCACGAGGCACGCGGCCGCCATCGCGAGGGCGAGAACAAGCCAATCCGACAAGGTTTGCCTCCAGGGTCAGCGCGGGCGCAGCGCCGCGACGGCGAGCACCGCGGGCGCGGTGATGAGCAGGGTGAACGAGACCAGCGACGGACCGCCGCGGAGCGCGTGCTTGTGCGGCGGGGTGCGGTACGCCGGATAGCTGACCGGAACCGGTGCGGGGCTGGGGCGCGGGCTCGGTGTCGGCTTCGGCGTGGGTCTCGGTGCCAGGACCGGTGCCGACCGCGGCGGCACGGGCTTCGGTTTCGGCACGGGCGCAGGCGCAGGCGGAGGAGGCGGTGGCGGGGGCGGGGGCGGCGGCTTGGGCTTCGGGGCGTGGGTGGGCGGAGGGGGTGGCGCCGGCTTCGGCGGCGGTGGGGGTTTCGGCGGTGGCGGCGGGGTCGGCGTGGGGGTCGGCGGGCAGGGCGGTGTCGGAGTCGGGGCCGGGCAGCGGACGGTGTTCCCGGCGACGGCGACCGCCCCGTCGCCCGCCACGGCCACCGCGGTGATCCCGTCGCCGCCCGGGCCCGTGGAGGCGTACGCGCAGGCGTCGGCCTCGGCGGTCGTGCCGGGCGCGCCGACGAGGAGCCAGGTGAGCGCCGTCAGCGCCAGTGCCCGTATGACGAGGGCGGTTCGGGTCCGTTGGGGTGCATGCACGACGGAGATCATGAGGCGCGGGGAACCCGGGCACGCCGGAGTGTCCTGGATTGCCCCCGAAGGGGGTACCTCCGGATCCCGGTGGTTTGACGTACGGGGCCGGGAAGCGCCGACATTGACCGAATATGTGCGCGAGTCGGATCGAACGCGACGCGGGCTTCCGAAGGAAACGCGACACAGCCTTCCGAAAGAAATCTGCCGCCCGTTTGAACACTCCTGCCCCTCCCGTCCGTACCTAGGGCCATGCGCGGCGCTGCAGGGCGCTGCAACACTTATGCGAACAGCGGGAGTTACCAATGAAGACCTCCTGGCGGAGCGCCTCACTCGTAGCGTCAGCTGCGGCCGTGCTGGCGCTCACGACGGCGTGTGGTCAGGAACAGAGCACCCCTTCTACGGGCACGCAGAACGTGGGTGCCACCGCGGCGGCGGGGGGTTACGGGACGAGCGCCACGGCGGGCGCGGGCAATGGCTACGGCGCCGATTCCAAGGACCAGAGCGCTGCCGCCAAGCCGGCGGTCGCGGGCCAGCTCACCGTGACGGAAAGCGTGAAGCTCGGCAAGGTGCTGACCGACGGCGCCGGATTCACCCTCTACCGCTTCGACAAGGACACCGCCGAACCGCCGAAGTCGAGTTGTGACGGCACCTGCGCCACCGCCTGGCCGCCCGTGCCCGCCGAGGGTGCCGAGGCCGCCACCGGCGTCAACAAGGCGCTGCTCGGCGAGGTCACCCGGTCCGACGGTACGAAGCAGCTGACCATAGGCGGCTGGCCCATGTACCGGTTCGCCAAGGACACCAAGGCCGGAGACGCCAACGGTCAGGGCGTGGGCGGTACTTGGTTCGCCTCGGCGCCCAACGGCAAGAAGGCGACGCTGGCCGCCCTCCCCGGTCTGTCGGTCCGCAAGGACCCGAAGCTCGGCGACGTCGTCGTGGACAAGAACGGCATGACCGTCTACCGCTTCATGAAGGACCAGGCCTGGCCCGTCTCCAAGTCGGCCTGCACGGGCGCCTGCCTGGAGAAGTGGCCCGCCGTCGCGCCGGTCCCGGCGAGCGACACCAAGGGTGTCCAGAAGAAGGGCCTGATGGGCTTCACCCGTCCGGACGGCGTGAAGCAGATGACGGTCAACTGCTGGCCGATCTACACCTTCTCCGGTGACACCGCTCCTGGGGACACCAACGGTCAGGGCGTGGGCGGCACCTGGTACGCCGTCTCGCCCGACGGAAAGCCGGTCGGCGCGTCCAAGTAGCGGGTCGGCTCCCCCACGGCCGATACAACGGGCCGGCTCCCCACGGCCGATCCTCTCGCCACAACAGCACGGAACGCGTCGCCAAGGGTCCGCCCCCTCCGCTCGGAGGGGGCGGACCCTTGTGCGTGGGGGCGCGGGCGAAGCATTCCGGCCGTCACCGGAACGTGAAAGATCCCGGCAGCGGCCCGGATGTGAAAGAACGCCACGGCCCGACGCGCGGCGCGGCCACGCTTGGTGACACCCCGGAGCTTTTTGGAATGCTTCGGAGTGATTTCGCGGCGGCGGTGCGTGGTGCGAACGGGATACGTTCGCACCTGCCAATTCGGCACTTGCCCGCGGCAGTGACCGGGAACGGACGGTCAATTTCCGTTTTGACTCGCCCCTTTGGCGGGCGATCAGTAGCCTCTGCTCGAACACCGGATCGTCCATGCCGTCGCCTACGCCTTGGAGAGATAGATGGAGCGTCCCGCCTGGGCCCCTCGCAGCATTGACATCTCAGTGCCGAGCGTGTCCCGAATCTACGACTATTACCTGGGCGGTTCGCACAACTTCGAGGTCGACAGGGAAGCCGCGCGCAAGGCGATGGAGTACATGCCGGGCCTTCCCAAGGTCATGCAGGCGAACCGGGCGTTCATGCGCCGGGCCGTCCGCTTCGTGGCCGCCGAGGGCATCGACCAGTTCCTCGACATCGGCTCCGGCATCCCGACATTCGGCAACGTCCACGAGATCGCCCAGAGCACCCGGCCCGGCGCACGGGTCGTGTACGTCGACCACGACCCGGTTGCCGTCGCACACAGCCAGGCCGTGCTGCGGGACAACGAGGACGCGGACGTCGTCGCCGCCGATCTGCTCAAGCCCCAGGAAATCCTCGCGAGTTCCCCGGTTCAGCGGCTGATCGACCTGAACCGGCCGGTCGCCCTGCTTCTCGTTGCCATACTTCACTTCGTGGAAGACGCGGACGACCCGTACCGGGCGGTGGCCGAACTGCGCGACGCCCTCGCGCCGGGAAGCATGCTCGTCGTCACGCATGCCGCGTTCGAGGGAATTCCGCTCCCCCAGGAGCAGGCCGAGGGCGCGGTCGACGTCTACAGGAACATCCGCAACCCGCTGATCATGCGCACGCGCGACGAGATCGCGCGGTTCTTCGAGGGGTACGACATGGTGGAACCCGGCCTGGTGCCGATGCCGGACTGGCGGCCCGACACGGCGCCCGAGGACGAGGATCCTTATTCCTTCTCCGGGTTCGGCGGCGTGGGACGCACGGCGTGAGGGCCGAGCCGGACGGGCCGGAGGACAGACTGCGCCGGTTCGCGACGATCTGGAGCCGTGCGGTCTTCCCGGTCACCTCCACCTCGCTGACCCGGCCGGAGTTCGAGGAACTGCTGCTGCCGCTCGCACGGCGGTTGAGCGAGGCCCTGCGGGCCAGGAACTTCGAGGCGGCCGAGGGACGGGCCGTCGGTGCCGCACTCGTCGCCGCGCACTGCACCGACCCCGAGGCGCTCAGCCGGGCCCTCGACTGCGTCGACGCCTACCTGGTGCTCTACTGCGGTGAGGACGGGCCCCGGGAGGCGCTGCGGACCCGGTCCGTAAGGCTCCAGCACGCCATGGCCGCCGGGTACGCCGAGGCACTGCGCGAGCGGACGCTCGCCGAACAACAGGCCATCTCGCAGGCCGCGTTGACCGCTCGCAGCGCTGTCGCCGAGGCATTGCACGACAGCGAGGCCCGCTTCCGCGCGGTCTTCGAAGGCGCGGCCATAGGCATCGGCATCGCCGACCTCGAAGGCAACATCCTCCAGGTCAACGGTGCCCTGCTGCGCATGTTCGGCGGTTCCGAGCAGTCCATGCGGGGCCGCAGGGTACCCGAGTGGACCCACGCCGAGGACGCTCCTCAAGTATGGCGGCTGTACGAGGAGTTGGTGCGCGGCGAGCGCGAGCACTACCACGTGGAGAAGGCCTTCTACCGTCCCGACGGCACCGCCCTGTGGACCAACCTCACGGTCTCCCTGCTGCGCGACGCGGACGGCGAACCCCAGTACCAACTGGCGCTGATGGAGGACACCACCGAGCGGCGGCTGCTCAATCTGCGGCTGCGCTACGAGGCGACGCACGACGCGCTCACCGGACTTCCCAACCGGACCCTGTTCTTCGAGCGCCTGGAGAAGGCGCTGGCCGCGGGCGAGGGGCAGCGCTTCGGCCTGTGCTACCTCGACCTCGACGGCTTCAAGACCATCAACGACAGTCTCGGGCACGCGGCCGGCGACCGGCTCCTCGTCGAGGTCGCCGACCGCCTCCAGTCCTGCGCGACCGCCCCCGGCGAGATGGTCGCCCGGCTCGGCGGCGACGAGTTCGTGGCCCTCACCACCGGCCCGAACACCGAGCGCGAGGTCGACGAACTGGCCGGGCGCATCATGAACGCCCTGGTCACCCCGATCAGGGTCGACGGCCGGGACCTGACCGTGCGGGGCAGTGTCGGCGTCGTCGAGGGCCCGGCGGGGGAGCGTGGCGCCGCCGAGGTGCTGCGCAGCGCCGACATCACGATGTACCGGGCCAAGTCGGCGGGCGGCAACCGCTTCGAGCTGGCCGACCCCGAGGCCGACGCCCGCGCGATCACCCGGAACGGCCTCACCACCGCCCTGCCCGCCGCCCTGGACCGGGGCGAGTTCTTCATCGAGTACCAGCCGCTCGTTCACCTCGGCGACGGCAGTGTGCAGGGCGCGGAGGCGCTGGTGCGCTGGCTGCACCCGCAGCACGGCGTCCTCGGGCCCGACCGTTTCATCCCGCTCGCCGAGCACACCGGACTGATCGTGCCGCTCGGCCGGTGGGTCCTGGAGCAGTCGGTGCGCCAGGCCCGCACCTGGCAGCAACGGAACTCCGGTGCGGGCCCGCTCCGCGTCAACGTCAACCTCTCGCCGTGCCAGCTCACCCACCCCGGCCTGGTCCAGGACACGGTCGACATCCTGGAACGCGAAGGCCTCGACGCCCGGGCGCTGTGCCTGGAGGTCACCGAGTCCGCGCTGATCGGCGCCGACGACGACCTTCTCAAACCGCTGCGCAGGCTCGCCGAGATGGGTGTCGACATCGCCCTGGACGACTTCGGCACCGGCTACTCGAACCTCGCCAACCTCCGCCGTCTGCCGGTCAGCATCCTCAAGCTGGACCGGTCCTTCACCCAGGGCATGCAGCAGTTCCCGGCGGATCCGGTCGACCTGAAGATCGTCGAGGGCATCGTCTCCCTCGCCCACAGTCTCGACCTCGCGGTCACGGTCGAGGGGGTCGAGACCGGCGCCCAGGCCGAACAACTGCGGATACTGGGCTGCGACACCGCCCAGGGCTGGTACTACGCCCGTCCGGGGCCGCCGGAGCGGCTGCACGAGCTGGCGCTGGTCGACGCGGTCGGCTGAACGCCCTCGCGCGGCGCGGCCTCCGGGAACGGGGGTGGCGCCGCGCCGGGGTGCCCCCGGGACGCCTCGCGCGCCCGTCCATCCATGTGTCTCACTGGTACGACGCACCTCTCAGAGATGGAGCCGAGACGGATGAGCACGGAACTTCAGGGCAGGACCGCCGTCGTCACCGGGGCCAGCAAGGGCATCGGGCTCGCGGTCGCCGGGGCGCTGGCCGGCGCGGGCGCGACGGTGATCGCCGGGTCGCGCGGTACGTCCGAGGGCCTCGACACGCTGGTCGGGAAGGGGAACGTGACCTGGGTGCCGGTCGACCTCGCCGAACCCGACGCCGCCGGCCGGCTCGTCGAGGCGGCAGGCGGGCGCATCGACGTACTGGTCAACAACGTGGGGTCGGCCCCGGCCCGCACCGGCGGCTTCCTGTCGGTGACCGACGAGGAATGGCGGCGCACCGTCGATCTCAACCTGCTCGCGGCCGTACGGGTCACCCGTGCGGCCCTGCCGGTGATGCTGGCCGCCGGGCAGGGCTCGGTCGTCACGATCGGCTCGGTCAACGCGACCCTGCCCGACCCCCTGGTGATCGACTACAGCGCGGGCAAGGCCGCCCTGGTCGCGTTCTCCAAGGCGCTGTCGAAGGAGGTCGGCCCGAAGGGGATCCGCGTCAACACCGTGAGCCCCGGACCGGTGGAGACCGACCTGTGGCTCGGCGGCGGGGGAGTGGCCGCGACGGTCTCGGCCGCCGCCGGACTCACCCCCGACGACGTGGTCGCCCAGGCGTCCGGCGCGACCGTCACCGGCCGCTTCTCCCAGCCCTCCGAGGTGGCCGACCTGGTTCTCTTCCTCGCCGGGGACCGCTCCCGCAACATCACCGGCAGCGACTTCGTCATCGACGGCGGCTTCATCCCGACGTGGTGAACCCTGACCGGGTGGAGCCCGCGCGGTGAACCGTGCCGGGCGCTCCGCGCCGGGCCCGCCGCGCCGCGCGCCCGGGTCCGCCCGCCGTCAGCGTTCCAGCAGCATCCGCTGGAGCTCCCGGGCCGCCCGGGGCGGCGCCACGTCGCTGCGGTGCGCCAGCGCGATCGTCCGCTCCAGACCGGGCCGGGCCAGTGGGGTCACCCGCAGGCCAGGCCCGGACCGGGCGGCCACCATCCGCGGTACGACGGCCACGCCGAGCCCCGCCCGGACGAATCCCAGCACCGCGTCCATCTCGCCGCCCTCGACCGCGAAGTGCGGTTCGAAGCCCTCGGCACGACAGGCCGCGACGGTCAGTTCCCGCAGGTCGTAGCCGTGCCGGAACATCACCAGACGCTCGCCCTCCAGATCGGCGACCCGCACCGTACGGCGGCTGCCGCCGCCGCCGGGCGCCGGGGCGTCCGGAGACGACACCACGACCAGGTCCTCGCGCAGCAGCTCCACCGTGGTCAGCGCCGGGGACGGGGTCGGCAGGGGCAGGACGACCAGGGCGAGGTCGAGGGCGCCGCGCGCGAGCTCCCGTACGAGATCGTGCGAACCGCCCTCCTCGATCAGCAGCCGGATGCCCGGATAGCGGTCGTGGAAGGCGCGCAGCACGTCCGGCAGCAGGCCCGTGCACAGGCTCGGGGTCGCGCCTAGCCTCACCCGGCCGCTGCGTAGCTGGGCCAGCTCCTGCACCTCCTGCCGGGCCGTGTCCGCGTCGGCGAGGATGCGCCGGGCCAGCGGCAGCAGCGCCTCGCCCGCGTCGGTCAGCGTGATGTTCCCGCGTGCCCGCAGGAAGAGATCCGCCCCCAGCTCCCGCTCCAGCGCCTTGATCTGCTGGGACAACGAGGGCTGCGCGACATGCACCAGCTCGGCGGCCCGGGTGAAATGCCGGGCCTCCGCGACGGCCACGAAGTACTGGAGCTGTTGGAACTGCACCCCTCGACGATAGCTCACACCTATGGAAACGAGCCGGACCATGTCTTGGACTGATCGGTTCCCCACGCCCTAGCGTTCTGTCCCATGGCTTTGGCAACGCGGACGGACCGACGGCCGTCCATGGCACGCACCGTGTGGGACAGCTCCGTCGGCAAGAAGACCGTGATGGCCGTCAGCGGCCTGATCATGCTGCTCTACCTGGTCGCCCACATGATCGGGAATCTGAAGATCTACTTCGGCGCGGGCGAGTTCAACCACTACGCCCACTGGCTGCGCACCGTCGGTGAACCCTTCATGCACTACGAGTGGACGCTGTGGCTGATCCGCGTGGTGCTGGTCGCCGCCGTGGTCGCGCACGCCACCTCCGCCTACCAGCTCAGCCGCCGCGACATCAGGGCGCGCCCCAGCAAGTACGCGCACAGGAAGCGGGGCGCGAGCTACGCCACCCGCACGATGCGCTGGGGCGGGATCATCCTCGGCCTGTTCATCGTCTGGCACCTCCTCGACCTGACCACCGGCACCGTGCACCCCGGCGGGTTCCAGGAGGGCCACCCCTACCAGAACGTCGTGGACACCTTCTCCACCTGGTACGGCGACGTCGTCTACATCGTCGCCATGCTCGCGCTCGGCCTGCACATCCGGCACGGCTTCTGGAGCGCCGCCCAGACCCTCGGCGCCGGCAGCCGCACCCGCGACCGCGCCCTGAAGACCGTCGCGAACGTCCTCGCGCTGCTGCTCACGGCCGGCTTCATCGCCGTACCCGTGGGCGTCATGACTGGAGTGGTGAGCTGAAATGACCGCTGAATACGCCCACTTCACGACCGGGGAGCCGGTCGCCGACACCAAGGCACCCGCCGGTCCGGTCGAGGAGCGCTGGGACAGACGCCGCTTCGAGGCCAAGCTGGTCAACCCGGCCAACCGCCGCAAGCACACCGTGATCGTCGTCGGCACCGGCCTCGCGGGCGGCTCCGCGGGCGCCACCCTCGCCGAACAGGGCTACCACGTCGTCCAGTTCTGCTACCAGGACTCCCCGCGCCGGGCCCACTCGATCGCCGCGCAGGGCGGCATCAACGCCGCGAAGAACTACCGCAACGACGGCGACTCCGTGCACCGGCTCTTCTACGACACCGTCAAGGGCGGCGACTTCAGGGCCCGCGAGTCCAACGTCCGCCGCCTGGCGCAGATCTCGGTCGAGATCATCGACCAGTGCGTCGCCCAGGGGGTGCCGTTCGCGCGCGAGTACGGCGGCCTGCTCGACACCCGCTCCTTCGGCGGCGTCCAGGTCTCCCGCACCTTCTACGCCCGCGGCCAGACCGGCCAGCAACTCCTCCTCGGCGCCTACCAGGCGCTGTCCCGGCAGATCGCCGCCGGCAACGTCGAGATGCACCCGCGCACCGAGATGCTGGACCTGATCGTGGTAGACGGAAAGGCCCGCGGCATCGTCGCCCGCGACCTGGTCACCGGCAGGATCGACACGTACTACGCGGACGCCGTCGTCCTGGCGAGCGGTGGCTACGGCAACGTCTTCTACCTGTCGACGAACGCCATGAACTCCAACGCCACCGCGATCTGGCGGGCCCACCGGCGCGGCGCGTACTTCGCCAACCCCTGCTTCACCCAGATCCACCCCACCTGCATCCCGCGCACCGGCGACCACCAGTCGAAGCTGACGCTGATGAGCGAGTCGCTGCGCAACGACGGCCGTATCTGGGTGCCCAAGGCGCACGGCGACACCCGCCCGCCGAACGAGATCCCCGAGGACGAGCGCGACTACTACCTGGAACGCATCTACCCGTCCTTCGGCAACCTCGTGCCCCGCGACATCGCCTCCCGCGCCGCCAAGAACGTCTGCGACGAGGGCAGGGGAGTGGGCCCCGGCGGCCAGGGCGTCTACCTCGACTTCGCGGACGCCGTCCGGCGCATGGGCCGCGAGGCGGTCGAGGAGAAGTACGGCAACCTCTTCGACATGTACGCCCGGATCACCGCCGAGGACCCGTACACCGTGCCCATGCGGATCTACCCCGCCGTGCACTACACGATGGGCGGACTGTGGGTCGACTACGACCTCCAGACCACCGTCCCCGGCCTGTTCGCCATCGGTGAGGCCAACTTCTCCGACCACGGCGCGAACCGGCTCGGCGCCTCCGCCCTCATGCAGGGGCTCGCCGACGGCTACTTCGTCCTGCCGTCCACGATCAACGACTACCTCGCCCGCAACCCGCACAACGCCACCGACGACGGCCTGAACGACGAACACCCCGCGGTCCAGGAGGTGCTGGCCGAGACCGAGGACCGGCTCCGGCTGCTCCTCGCCGTCGACGGCGACCGCACCCCCGACTCCTTCCACCGCGAACTCGGCGAACTCATGTGGGAGTTCTGCGGCATGGCCCGCACCGAGAGCGGGCTGCGCAAGGCCCTGGAGCGCATCCCGCAGATCCGCGAGGAGTTCTGGCGGCGCATCAAGGTGCCCGGCAGCGGGGAGGAGTTCAACCAGTCCCTGGAGAAGGCCAACCGGATCGTCGACTATCTCGAACTCGCCGAACTGATGTGCCTCGACGCGCTGAACCGCGCCGAGTCCTGCGGCGGCCACTTCCGCGAGGAGTCCCAGACCCCGGACGGCGAGGCGGCCCGGCGGGACGAGGAGTTCTCGTACGCCGCCGCCTGGGAGTTCACCGCCACCGGTGCCGCGCCCGTCCTGCACAAGGAAGACCTGGTCTTCGAGTACGTCCACCCCACCCAGCGGAGCTACGCATGAAGCTCACCCTGCGCGTCTGGCGGCAGAAGAACGCCGACGCCGACGGAGCGATGTCCACGTACGACGTGGACGGCATCTCGGCCGACATGTCCTTCCTGGAGATGCTCGACACCCTCAACGAGGAGCTCATCCTCAGCGGCGACGACCCCGTCGCCTTCGACCACGACTGCCGCGAGGGCATCTGCGGCGCGTGCAGCCTGGTCATCAACGGCGACGCGCACGGACCCGAGCGCACCACCACCTGCCAGCTCCACATGCGCTCCTTCCACGACGGCGACACGATCGACATCGAGCCGTGGCGGGCCGCCGCCTTCCCGGTGGTGAAGGACCTCGTGGTCGACCGCTCCGCCTTCGACCGGATCATCCAGGCCGGCGGCTACGTCACCGCCCCGACCGGCGCCGCCCCGGAGGCGCACGCCACGCCCGTCCCCAAACCCGACGCCGACTTCGCCTTCGAGCACGCCGAGTGCATCGGCTGCGGCGCCTGCGTGGCGGCCTGCCCGAACGGCGCCGCGATGCTGTTCACCTCCGCCAAGGTCAACCACCTGAACGTGCTGCCGCAGGGCGCCCCCGAACGGGAGACCCGGGTACTCGACATGGTGGCGCGGATGGACGACGAGGGCTTCGGCGGCTGCACCCTCACCGGGGAGTGCGCGACCGCCTGCCCGAAGGGCATCCCGCTGTTCTCCATCACCAGCATGAACAAGGAATGGCTGCGCGCCACCCGCAGGGCGGGCAGGCGTTAGCCGGAAAGTCGTTCGCCGTACGGTGCGGACGGGCGGGACCGGGTGTGGTGCTCATACCCGGTCCCGTCTCGCCGTTCCGGGCCACCCCTGTCATTCAGCATCCTCACATCCGCCCTCCTGGCACTGGTCACGCGCACGCCAACCGGCGTCGGAAGAACAGGAGCGCGCAGACCGTTCGGATCCGGCCTGCCTCCCCCGAGCCATCGACTCCGTTCGAGCGGGGGGTCCCACTCCGCCGAACCGGCCCGTGACCAGGAGAGTGCCATGACCGGCGTTTCCACCCTCGACAGCCCGCCCCAGCCCGTCACCCCCACCCGCTACACCGTCACCCTGGCCCGCGACGAGGCCGATGTCCGGGCCGCGCAGCGGCTGCGCCACGACGTCTTCGCCGGGGAGATGGGCGCCCTCCTGAACACCCCGCAGCCCGGTCTCGACATCGACGCCTTCGACGCGTACTGCGACCACCTGCTCGTCCGCGACACCGAGACCGGCCAGGTCGTCGGCACCTACCGGCTGCTGCCGCCCGAACGCGCCGCGGTCGCCGGGCGCCTCTACTCGGAGAGCGAGTTCGACCTCGGACCGCTGGCCGGAATCCGCTCCGGGCTGGTCGAGGTCGGCCGCTCCTGCGTCCACCCCGACCACCGCGACGGCGCGGTCATCGGCCTGATCTGGGCCGGAATAGCCCGCTACATGATCGACGGCGGCCACGAATGGCTCGCCGGCTGCTGCTCCATACCGCTCGCCGACGGCGGTACCCTCGCCGCCGGAACCTGGGACCGGGTGCGGGACAAGCACCTGGCGCCGGAGGAGTTCCGGGTCCGCCCGCTGCTGCCCTGGAGCACGGAAGGTGTCGCCCGCCCCGCCCGCACCGAACTGCCCCCGCTGCTGCGCGGCTATCTGCGCCTCGGCGCGTGGGTGTGCGGCGAGCCCGCGCACGACACGGACTTCGGCGTCGCCGACCTGTACGTGCTGCTGCCGATGAGCCGGGTCAACCCGCGCTACCTCCGCCACTTCCTCTCCCTCGTCCCCGCCTGATGAGCACGCCCCGTACCGGAGCGCCGCGTCTCCCGGCCGTCCGCCGTCCCCGGTCCGGCGCAGGCCCGCGAGCGGCGTTGCTCCCCGGAGCCGTCCCCACGCCGCGGCGGCCCGCCGCCGGCCCCATTCGGACGACCAGCGCCTGGCTGCCCACCGCCCCCTGCTCACCGCGCGGCTGCGTGGAGTCCGTACGGCCCTGGACGGGTGCACCGCGCGCCGTCCTGCGGCTGACCGGACTCCTGGTCGTGGTCGTCCTCGGGGTCGCACTGATCCCGCCGGCGCGACGGCTGGGGGCGGAGCGGCGGGACCGTTGGATCCGCCGCTGGTGCCTCGCCGTGGTGCGCACGGCCGGGGTCCGCACGCGGATCACCGGGGCCGCCCGGCCCACCGGCGGACTGCTGATCGTGGCCAACCACGTCTCGTGGCTGGACATCCCCCTGCTGGCCGCCGTCCGTCCGGCGCGGATGGTCGCCAAGGCCGAGGTGCGCGGCTGGCCCGTGGTCGGCGTGCCGGCGGCCCGCGGCGGCACTCTCTTCATCGACCGCGACCGGTTGCGCGCCCTGCCCGGCACGGTGGAGCGCATCGCCGAGGCACTGCGCGGCGGCTCGGCGGTCGCCGCCTTCCCCGAGGGCAGTACCTGGTGCGGCCGGGCCCAGGGCCGCTACCGCCGGGCCGTCTTCCAGGCCGCGCTCGACGCCGGTGTGCCGGTCCAGCCGGTACGCATCCAGTACCGGTTCGCCGACGGGGCGCCGAGCACCGCGCCCGCCTTCGTCGGCGAGGACTCGCTGCTCGCCTCGCTGTGGCGCGTGGTGTCGGCACGCCACCTGGTGGCCGAGGTGACGCTCCGCCCCGCCGTCACGCCCGGCCCCGGCACGGACCGGCGCGCTCTCGCCGAGGCGGCACAAGGGGGTGGACGCCACCCGCACCCATGGGCGGGGTCGCACGTCTGAGACCGGGGAGCCGCCCGCCCCGGGGCGCCCCCGGCAACGTTCCGGGGTGCCCGCGGGGGCCGGCGCGTGCCTGTGGCCGCGGTGTTCGCCGGTTCAGCCTCCGGGGCGGTTCCGGCCTCCTGGGATGTCGCTAGGGGAGGCGTCCGAGCGCTCGGGCGAGATACGCGGCCGTCCGGCCATGTGCCGCCGCCACCTGTCCAGGTGGGCCGGCGGCCACGACACGGCCGCCCTCGTCACCGCCGCCGGGGCCCAGATCGATGACCCAGTCGGCGCCCGCCACCACCGTCATGTCGTGCTCCACCACCACGACGGTGTGACCGGCGTCCACCAGGCCGTGCAACCGGCCCATCAGTACCTCGACATCGGCCGGATGCAGTCCCGCCGTCGGTTCGTCGAGCAGATAGAAGGTGTGCCCCCTTCGCGCCCGCTGCAACTCGCTCGCCAATTTGATGCGTTGGGCCTCACCGCCCGACAACTCCGTCGCGGGCTGGCCGAGTCGCAGATAGCCGAGGCCCACGTCGAGCAGCGTGCCGAGGCTGCGCGAGACCGCCGGGGTGTCCGTCCCGGCGAAGAACCCGGCCGCCGCCTCGACCGTCAGATCCAGGATCTGCGCGATGTTCCGTCCCCGGTACGTCACTTCGAGGGTCTCGGGGTTGTAGCGCGCACCGCCGCAGTCCGGGCACGGGGCGTACGTACTGGGCAGGAACAGCAGCTCCACACTGACGAAGCCCTCGCCCTGACAGGTCTCGCAGCGCCCGCCGGCCACGTTGAAGGAGAACCGCCCCACACCGTAGCCGCGGGCCTTCGCTCCCTCGGTTCCGGCGAACACCCTGCGTACGACGTCGAACAGCCCCGTGTACGTCGCCAGATTGGAGCGGGGCGTACGGCCGATGGGCTTCTGGTCGACGCTGACCAGCCGTCCCACGCCCGCCAGTTCCTCGGTCACCTCGCCGATCAGCGTGGACTTCCCGGAGCCGGAGACCCCCGTCACCGCGGTGAACACGCCGAGCGGGAACTCGGCGGTGACCCCGCGCAGATTGTGCCGGGTCACCGGGCCGACCCTCACCTGCCCGACGGGCCGTCGCACCGGGCGCTCCGGAACGGGAGAGCGGTCGAAGAGGAATCGGGCCGTCGCGGACTCCGGTACCTCTGCCAGACCGGTGACGGGACCGCTGTACAGGACCCGCCCGCCGTGCTCCCCGGCGTGCGGACCCACGTCGACCAGCCAGTCGGCGGCGCGCACCACATCGAGGTGGTGCTCCACGACGAACACCGAGTTGCCCGCCGCCTTCAAGCGTTCCAGCACGGTGAGCAGGGCCTCCGTGTCCGCCGGGTGCAGTCCCGCGGACGGCTCGTCGAGGACGTACACCACGCCGAAGAGACCGGACCGCAACTGGGTCGCCAGCCGCAGCCGTTGGAGCTCGCCGGCCGAGAGGGTGGGGGTGGCCCGGTCGAGGCTGAGATAGCCGAGGCCGAGCTCGACGACGGGCGCGATGCGGGAGGTGAGGTCCCCGGTCAGGACACGCGCGGTCTCGGAGTCGCCCGTGAGGGACTTCGCGAGTTCGACCAGCGGCAGCGCGGCCAGTTCGGCGATGTTCCGCCCCGCGAACGTCACCGCCATCGCCTCGGGCCGCAGCCTGCCGCCGCCGCACACCGGGCAGGGAGCAGCGGCGAGGAACCGCTCCGCCTTGGCCCGCAGGGTGGCGCTCTTCGTGTCGGAGAAGGTCTTCAGGACGTAGCGTCGCGCGCTCATGTACGTGCCCTGGTAGGGGCGTTGGATCCGCTCGGCCTCCCGTACCGGGTGCACGGTGACCACCGGCTGCTCGTCCGTGAACAGGATCCACTCCCGCTCCCCGGCGGGCAGTTCGCGCCAGGGCCGGTCCACGTCGTGGCCGAGCGCGTCGAGGATGTCCCGCAGGTTCTTGCCCTGCCAGGCCCCCGGCCACGCGGCGATGGCGCCCTCACGGATCGACAGCGACGGGTCGGGGACGAGCAACTCCTGCGTCGTACGGTGTACTTGACCGAGTCCGTGGCACTCGGGGCACGCCCCTGCCGCCGTGTTCGGAGAGAACGCGTCCGAGTCGAGCCGCTCTGCGCCCGCCGGATACTCTCCCGCCCGTGAGAACAGCATCCGCAGCGAGTTGGACAGATTGGTGACCGTCCCCACCGACGAGCGCGAGGTGGGCGCCGAGCGGCGCTGCTGCAAGGACACCGCGGGCGGCAGTCCGGTGATCTCCCCGACCTTCGGCGCCCCCACCTGGTGGATCAGCCGCCGCGCGTACGGGGCGACGGACTCGAAGTACCGCCGCTGTGCCTCCGCGTAGATCGTCCCGAAGGCGAGCGACGACTTCCCGGACCCCGAGACCCCGGTGAAGACCACGAACACGTCACGCGGGATGTCGACGTCCACACCCCGCAGATTGTGCTCCCGGGCACCGCGGACGCGGACGTGGGAGTCGTGGGGGCGGCCGTCGGGGCTGGGCATCGGCGGGACTCCTGGGGGCGGCCCGGTGCCGCGGGCCGGCGGGCCGCGGCCTGGGCGTCGATGGGGCACGGGGCAAACCCCACGATTCTAGGCCGTGGCCGGTCCCGCGACCCGGGGGAGGCGCCCGCGGGCTCCCGGACTCCCGGGTCCCTGGGCGGGCGGGCTCCCGGGAGGGCGGTCCGTACGCGTCCGGCGCCACCGGGACCGCCGGACGCGTCCGAGCCGGTCAGGAGGGCACGGTCTCCAGGTCCAGGAGCTGTCGTTTGCGCTCCAGGCCGCCCGCGTAGCCGGTGAGCGCCCCACTCGCGCCGATCACGCGGTGGCAGGGACGGACGATCAGCAGCGGGTTCGCCCCGATCGCCGTACCCACGGCACGGACCGCGGCCCGGGACGCGCCGATCCGCGCCGCGACCTCGCCGTAGCTGAGCGTGGTGCCGTACGGGATGTTCTCCAGGGCCTTCCAGACGCGCCGCTGGAAGTCGCTGCCGCTCGACACGTACTCGATGTCGAAGGCGGTGAGCCGGCCGTCGAAGTACGAGCGCAACTGGGAGACGATCTCCCGGAAGGCGTCCGGGTCCTCGCGCCAGCCCTCCTGGACGACCGCGCCGTACTTCTGGTCCGGCACGGACAGCGCGGCGAGCGCGGTGCCGCCCTTGGCGGTGACCGACTCCTCACCCACCAGCAGCAGGCGGCCGAGCGGGCTGTCCATGGTCGTGTAGACCGTCATCGGTCCGGTCCTTTCCGAGGTCTCACAGCGTGTGCACCCTCAACAGTGCCTCCCGCGCGGCATTCCGTCCGGCGGGATTCGGACAGAGCGCTGAGCGGTCGGGACGGGGCCCGTACGGCACGGCGCGTCACCGTTCCCGGCCGCTGAGGTCGCGCCGGGGGCGGTACGGGCACACGATCGAAGTCGACCACTCCGCACGGCCCAGGAGTCCCCATGGTCTGGATCCCGCAGATCTCCGACCTCGTCGACCGGCTCGGCGCCGCCGAGCTGGCCGACGCGCTGCGCGACCCGGCGTCGGCCACCGTGCCCGTCGCCCTCGACGACCCCGAGGCGGGCCGGATCAGCGGTGTCGGTGTCCTGGCCGCCTGGCTGGCCGTGCAGGACACCTGGCGGGCGGAGCGGAAGGTGGAGATCGAGGAGATCGCCACCACGCTCGGTGAGGGGCGGGCCGTCGGCGAATGGGTCGTCCACCTGGAGGGCCCGGAGGGCGAGCGCATCGGGCTGCCCGTGGCCGCCGCGGTGGACCCGGCCTCCGCGCTGCCGGTGCGGATCCACCATTCCCGGCTGCCGCTGCTCGGCCGGCACGTGGTCCGCCGTCCGATGGTGCTGCCGGACCCCCAGGCGCACGCCTCCGACGTGGTGGGCGCGTTCAAGGCCGCCGTCGACGCGGGGGACACCGAGGCCGTCGTCGCCGCCTTCGCACCGGACGGATCCTTCCGGGGCCCGTCCGACGACGTGTACCGGCACGTCGGGACCAAGGAGCTGACCGAGCTCTACGACGCCTTCTTCTCCGCGGGCGGCGGCATCCCGCTCAAGCTGTGCACCGTGACCGAGGACGGCACGCGCAGCGCGTTCGAGTACATCTGCGACCACTGGGGCCGGAACGACCTGCCGCCGCAGCCCGGCCTCGCGGTCTGCGCCCGGGGCGGCGATGGCCTGATCGCGTCGGCGCGGGTCTACGACGACGTGGAAGCCCCCGCGGAGTAGGGCTGTCGGCCGCCCCCGGCGGGCAGGGATCTGTCCTCGGATCTCCCCACCCCCACCGGCAGCGAGAGCAGGAGTGAGCATGCGGTACGTGAAGCTCGGTTCGACGGGTCTGGACGTCTCCCGGATCTGCCTCGGCTGCATGAGTTTCGGCCTGCCCGACCGAGGTGTCCACGAATGGACCCTCGACGAGGAGGCCTCGCGCCCGTTGATCCGCCAGGCCCTGGAGGCCGGGATCACCTTCTTCGACACGGCGAACGTGTACTCGGACGGCACCAGCGAGGAGATCGTCGGCCGGGCGCTCGCCGAGTTCGCCCGCCGCGACGAGATCGTCATCGCCAGCAAGGTGCACGGCGCGATGCACGAGGGGCCCAACGGCCGCGGTCTGTCCCGCAAGACGATCATGACGGAGATCGACAACACGCTGCGCCGTCTCGGCACCGACCACGTGGACCTCTACCAGATCCACCGCTTCGACCGCCGCACCCCCGTCGAGGAGACCATGGAGGCCCTGCACGACGTGGTCAAGGCGGGCAAGGCCCGTTACATCGGGGCGAGTTCGATGTACGCGTGGGAGTTCTCCAAGGCGCAGTACACGGCCACGCTGCACGGCTGGACCCGTTTCGTCTCGATGCAGAACCACTACAACCTCCTCTACCGCGAGGAGGAACGCGAGATGCTGCCGCTCTGCGCCGACCAGGGGGTCGGTGTCCTGCCGTGGAGCCCGCTCGCCCGCGGCCGGCTCACCCGTGACTGGGGCACGGCCACGGCGCGCAGCCGCAACGACACGTTCGGCCGGAACCTGTACCAGGACGGCGACCGCGAGATCGCCGACGCGGTCGCGCGTATCGCCGCAGAGCGGCAGGTGCCGCGCGCCAGGATCGCCCTCGCCTGGCTGCTGCGGCGGGACGCCGTGACGGCGCCCATCGTCGGTGCCACCAAGCCGCTGCACATCGAGGACGCGGTCGCCTCGCTCGACGTGGAACTCTCGGACAAGGAGACCGAGGCGTTGGAGCAGCCGTACTCGCCCCGAAGGATCAGCGGCCACTGACGCCCGCGCCCACCCCCCCCCGCAGGTCCCCGGACGGCGACCGCCGCGCCTCCGTCCACCCGGACGCCGCCCGGGATACCGGCCGTCGCCGGGCCGGCGGCCGCCGGGGACGGCTCCGCGGCGAACGGACGGAACCTCGGGGAGGAGTACCCGCGTGACAGGAATTCCGTGCGGAAAGGTGCTCGGATGAGCGCGTGAGAGCGCTCCCATTGTGGAGACTTCGGGACGGATGGTAGAGGCCCCCGGTTTCCGAATTCCTTTTAGCGCGAGCTTGACTGACATTCGGTCAAAATCCGGGGCCGCGCCGCATTAGGAGAAAATCCGGGATCGCTTGTTACCGCTCGCCGCCCTGTGCAAAGGTGAGCGTTGTCGGCGTGCAGACAATATTGGCTTCGTTCTGCGTGCGTGCGGCGCGCCCGCCCCCTCCTCGCCCGAAACGGCCGACAGGGGTGGTCGTTCGCGGCGTTCCCCCCATGGGCAGATCCTCCGGCCTCGCCGGGCGGTCTACATACCCATTGGTATGGACTATTTGCACGCTACCTTTGGGAGGAAAGCGGACGTGAATGACGGAACGCTGTCTCATTCGTCTGACTCCGACCGCTCGTTCGATGTATCGGATGAGCGGCTCGCGGCCGAGCTGAAGAGCCAGGGTGGCGCGCCCGCGAACTATCCCGTCGGAGAACTCCTGGACCGCCACTGGGAGGCGGTGTTCTCTTACGCGCGGCTGTGCACGGCCGGGGTGCGTCCCGCCGGAATGCTCACCACCGCCGCATTCACCCGCCTGTTCGGCGATTCGCTGCACCAGGGCGGTCCGAGCGCCGCGTGGCGGCCCCAACTGCTCGTCACCGTCCGCCGCATGGCGGCCGAGTGGCTCACGGACCCGCGGCGCGAACTGCTCGACCCCGGACTCCTCGCCGAGGCCGACCGGGAGGACCGTGAAGGGCGGCCGGCCGGCCGGCTGCTTCCGCCGGAAGGCAGGCGCCTGATGTCCCGGGCCTTCCAGCGGCTGCCCGAACCGGCCCGCTGTCTGCTCTGGCACGCGGAGGCCGAGGCCGAGCAACCGCACGTGCCCGCGGCCCTGTTGGGAATCTCCCCGGAGGAAGCGGTCGCCGAGCTCGACCGGGCCAGGGAACGCCTGCGCCAGGGCTGTCTGGAGATCCACCATGAACTCGCCCCGGGGGAGGAGTGCCGCCGCTACCACCGGATGCTCGACGTCTCCTTCCGGCGCGGCGGAGTCGCTCTCGACCCCGACCTGCGGACCCACATGGACGGTTGCGGCCACTGCCGTCACGCCGCCGACCAGTTGAGCCAGTTCAACGGCGACCTCGCGGTCCCGCTCGCCGAGGCCGTGCTCGGCTGGGGTGCGCGCGCCTACGTGGCCAAGCGCCGGGCACGGGCCGCGGCGGGCGCGGAGGCGGCCGGGGAACAGGGGAACGGCCGGCCCGCCGAGGGCTCGCCCTTCGCGCGGAGCGCGACGGCGTCCGGGACCGGGCGGGCCCCCGAGCCCGCCGACATCGTCGAGTTCCGGCCCGACGCCGACGCCGTACACCCATCGCCGTCGGGCCTCCCCCCGCGCGCCCCGCGGGCCGCCGCGCCGGACACGGGTACTCCGTCCGCCGCCCGCGAGGAGGAGGCGCCGCGACCGGACGGCCCGTCCCGCCGCGCCGCGTCCGCCCCCGAAGGCGGCGCGCGCTCCTCCCGCCGGGGCGTCTCCCGCTCCGGCGCGGGCACACGCCCGTCCCGCGGAGCCACCGGGCACAAGGCACCCCGGCGTGCGCCCGGGCGCCGGAACATCGCCCTCGCCGTGCTCACCGTCAGTGCGCTGATCCTGGTCCCGCTGGTCCTGTGGGCGTCCGATCCGGGCCCCGACGGCAAGAGCGGCACGGCCGACGGAGCCCACGCCTCCGCGGCGTCGAGTCCCGGGACCAACTCGTCCTGGGTCGGGACCGGCGAGCAGCAGGACGGCACCGTGCGCGGGCGGCTGCGCAACGCCGCGACGGGGCTCTGTGCCGGTATCGCGGGACACGCGCCCGTGGCGGGCGCGGAGACCCGGCTCGTCTCCTGTTCGTCGGAGTCGGCGACGGAGTGGTCGTACGCGCCGGACGGGCTGCTGCGCGACGCGGCCCACCCCGGTCTGTGCCTGGACTCGCACCTGGGCTACTCCGTCCAACTGGCCCCCTGTACGGGCCCGTCGCGGCCCGGCGCCAAGAACGTCCGCTACGACTTCACCCTCCAGGGCATGCTCGTGCCGCGATGGAACCAGGATCTGGCTCTCGCGCCCGCGTCGGCCCGGGGAGAGTCGGCGCTCGTCCTCAAACTCCGTACGGACGAACCCGTTCAGCACTGGACGCTCGACGCCTCGTCCCCCTCGCTCCAACTCCAGGTCGTCAACTGGGACTCCACGACCGGCGACGCGAAGGGCTCAGCGGCCTCGGGCCGGCCCACGTCCTCGGCGACGCCCGCCCCCACCGCCACCCGGACGCCCACCGCGACACCGTCGGCTCCGGATCCGACCGCGTCGTCCACGGCCCCGTCCGACGGCACCTGCTCCCTCTCCTTCTGCGCGGGGGACGGGCGCGACGGCTCGGTCCGGACCGGCGGATACGGTACGGGCTCCGGTGCCGGCGGTGACGGATCGTTCGGCGGAGGGGGCCAGGGCGGCCGCCGGTGACCCCGTGGGCCCCGACCGGCCGCTGTCCCCGGGCCGCCCGTCAGGAGGTCGCGGTGCCGGGGGACGAGGCGGCCGAACCGGCCGTGCCCAGGAACTCGGCCCAGCCGCCCACCGGCGCCTGTCCGGGAACGAGTGTGCGCAACTTCCGCAGGACCGCGGGGTCCTGGGCCTCCAGCCACCGCACGAGCTGGCGGAAGGACACCATACGGACGTCGTCGTGGGCCGCCATGCGGCCGACGGCCTCCTCGACGGCGTCCATGTAGATGCCGCCGTTCCAGCGCTCGAAGTGGTTGCCGATGAAGAACGGGGCCCGGTTGGTCTCGTAGGCCCGCCGGAAGCCGGCGAGGTAGCTGTCGCGGGCCTGGGCGCGCCAGGCGGCGTACTGGGCGCGGTCGCCGAGCGGGTTCGCGTTCGACTGGTTGGCCATCAGGTTGTAGTCCATCGACAGGACCTGGAACGAGTGACCGGGGAAGGGGATGGACTGGAGCGGGAAGTCCCAGATCCTGCCGCCCTGGACCTTCCCGGGCCACATCTGGAGGCCGCCGGGTGAGCTGGCGTCGTACTTCCAGCCGAGAGCGGCGGCGGTCGGCAGCAGATTCGACTGCCCCTCCAGGCACGGAGTGCGGCCGCCGGTCAGCTCCTTGTCGTAGTCGAAGGGCAGCGGTTCGAGGTCGGTGAAGCCGGTGTTGGTCCGCCACTCGGTGACGAACCTCTTCGCCTGCTCGATCTCGCTGCGCCACTCGGCGGGCGACCAGCGCCGGACACCGTCCGGGCCGCAGAAGTGACCGTTGAAGTGGGTGCCGATCTCGTGGCCCTCCAGCCAGGCGGCGCGTATCTGCTGGAGCGTCGCGTGGATGTGCCGGTCGGAGAGATAGCCGATCGCCGAGGCGCCGACGGGGTGCTGCGGCGGCTGATAGAGGTGCTTCTTCGACTCGGGCAGGGTGTAGATGCCGCTGAGGAAGAACGTCATCGACGCCCCGTGGTCGGCGGCGACCTTGCGGAAGCGGGAGAACAGCTTGTTGCTGAGTTCACCCGCGCCGTCCCAGGAGAACACGACGAACTGCGGGGGGCGTTCGCCGGGCTTGAGGCGCTCGGCCTTCGGCTGCCTCGGCTGGACTCCGGTGTCCGCGGTGGAGCCGTCGCCTATCTTCCTGACGGGCCGGGGCGGCGCCGAGCCGGCGCCGCCGCTCCCCACGGACCAGTCGTTGGCCGAGCAGGCGGTCAGTGCGCCCAGCGCGCCCGCCGACGCCGTCGCGGCCAGCAGCCGCCTGCGTGAGAAACCGCTCATGATCCATCCCCCTTGTTCCCGGTGCCGGCCGGGGTCGTGCGGCCGGCACCTTCGTCCGTGCGACGCGCCGTTCACGGGGTGCGTCAATCCGTGGGATGCGCGGAATTCCGGAAAAGGTCGCGCCTACCGGCACCTGTTGCCGTTCAGTGACAAACCCGCCACCTGGGGGACGGGTGGCGGGTCCGGGGGATGCGGGACGGCCGTCCCGCGGGTGCGGTCAGACGCCGCTGCCGGGGCGGACGACCGTCAGGAAGACCGACGAGGAGTTGCCGGACACGGGCACCGTGCCCCCCGTCCAGGTCACCGTGAGGGAGTCCCTCTCGTCGGGCGGTGTGACGATCAGCGAGGCGGGCGTCGCCGTATGGGCCCCGCTGATCTCCGGGTTGGAGAAGGTCAGGCCCGACCACGCGCTGTGCCCCGGTGCCAGCGTGACCGTCGTCGGCGTGCCCGAGGACCGACGCGGGTCGGGACCGAGCTGCTTGCCGGACGCGTCGACGAACGCCGCGCCGGGGTAACCGCGCACGGTGCAGGTGCGCCCGGAGCGGTTGGTCAGGACGACGGGGAAGTTCTCCTGCCCCGCTCCCGGGTCGTTGCGGCCGACCGAGGCGCGCAGTTCCGAGGTGTGACAGCGGCTCCCGCCGGCGGCGGCGCCCGAGGAGGCCGAGGCCGTGACGGCCCCCGTCCCCGTCTTCGTTCCGGTGCCTGTTCCCGTCCCTGTCCCCGACGTCTTCGAAGGGGCGCTCGCGGACGGGCCGGTGGACGACGTCTTCGTGCCCGTGTCGCCGGAGGCCGGTTCGGCCGTGCCGGGGAGGCTCTTGGGGGAGCTTTGCGGGGTGCCGTTGCCGCAGGCGGTGAGCAGACCCAGCAGCGCGACACCCGCCACCAGCGCGGCCCGCCGGGCGGCGGGTGAAGCGCGGTGCGGGGACACCGCGCCGGTCCGGTCCGGGTTCGCCGCACGCCGGAAAGTAGACATGTCACCACTCCTTGAATATTCCGCACGCGCTCTTCGTACGTGCGCACGGCGCGTTGTGCCCCGTCACTACCTCGGATGCGCCCCGGGGCCGAAAAGTTCGCGGGACCGGCCGGTGAGTTCCGGCGGGTTCGCCGGCCCACAGCATCAGCCCTTGAGGCGTACGGAGCCCAGGACCCGGTCGGCCGTGTCGTCGTCGCCGCTCTCCTGGCGGATCTGGACGTACACCTGGGCCTGTCCGGCGCCGCCGGTCGCGGTGAGCGCCGCCTCGGTGAGGGACCCGTCGGCGCCCGGACAGCCGTCCCAGGTCCGTATCAGCCCGTGCCAGCGCTCCGCGGTGTAGGCGCGACTTCCCGCGTAGTGGCATCCGGTGTGCGTGATGGCGCGGACCCGGCCGGTCACGTCGCCGTGTCCGCCGAGTCCGACGAAGGCCCCGTCGACGCCGGAGCCGAGATCCTGCCAGCGCGCCAGGTCGTTCGCGACGACGAGACCGGGTTCCGCGCCCGCTCCGAGGCCCAGTGACCGCGGGTTCCACCCGGAGGCGCGCACCTGCCTGCCCCAGGCGGCCGGTACCTCCACCGTGACCCGGCCCGTGCTGTCCTGGACGCGGAGGGTCTTCGCGGTGGACTGGTGGGTCAGCAGGACGGCGGCGGCACCGACCGCGCAGGCCACGATCCCGCCGGTCAGCGCCAGGAACGCCCTGCGCCGGGTCCGCGGCGGGCGCCGGGTCCGCGGGGACCCGGGTACGCCTCCCTCAAAGGCCTGTTCGGCCAGCCGGTCCAGTTCCTCGGCGAAGGCGGTGGCGCTGGGCCAGCGCCGCTCCCGGTCGGGTTCCATGGCGCGCAGCAGCGCCCGCCCGACGTCCGCTCCCAGGTCCGTACGGAGCCGGTCGGGGCGCTCGACCCTGCCGGGCGGGCCGGGCACCGCACCGGTGAGGAGGTGATGGCCGAGGGCGCCGAGGCTGTACACGTCCGCCCGCGCGTCGATCCCGGAGCCGGGCTGGGCCTGCTCGGGCGGGGTGTAGCCGGCCGAACCCGCCGCGATGGTCAGTCCGGAGGCCTGGGCCAGGCTCTTGGCCAGCCCCAGGTCGGCCAGCAGCACCCGGTCCGCTCCCCCGGGCGTGGTGCGCAGCAGCACGTTGGACGGCTTGATGTCGCGGTGCACGATCCCGGCCTCGTGCAGCGCGGCGGCGCCCCGGGCCGCCAGTGCTGTCAGCCGCAGCGCCTCGGCGACAGGCAGCGGCCCGGCCTCGATCCGGTCGGCGAGGGTGCCCCCGTCGGCGTACTCCATGACGAAGTAGGGCCTGCCGTCGGGGAGTTCACCGATGTCGTAGACCTGGACGACCCGGTTCGAGTCGGCCTTGCGGAGCAGCCGGGCCTCGGAGAGGAAGCGCTCTTGGATGTCGAGGCGGTCGGTCCAGTTCTCGGAGAGCACCTTGACCGCGACCGTCGCGTCGAGGATGTCGTCGTGGGCGAGCCAGACCACGCCGAAGCCACCGGCGCCCAGGCGCCGTTCCAGGCGGTAGCGGCCGATCCGCTCCAGGGAGTGCATGCGACTATCATGCCTGGCCTCTGATCGACAGCGAGGGGAGCGCCCGGTGCGGGACGCGGCGGAGACCGAGGAGCTGGCCCTGCGGGCGGCCGCCGGTGACCCGGCGGCACTCGACGTGCTGCTCCGGCAGGTCCGGCCCGAGGTCGTGCGGCGGTGCGGACGCTTCCTGCCGTGCCGCGAGGACGCCGAGGAGGCGGCCCAGGACGTCCTGCTCCAAGTGGCCCGCAGGATCACGACGTTCGAGGGGCGCAGCCGCTTCAGCACCTGGCTCTACACGGTGGTCGCCAACTGCGCCCGGCAGAAGTACCGCGAGCTGAAGCGGCGCGCCGACGAGCGGCCGGAGGCGATCGACGCGACGCGGTACGTCGATCCGCGCACGACGAGTGTCATCGCGGGTTCCAGGATCGACCTCCTGGAGGCGCTGGAGCGCCTGGAGCGTGAACATCCGCACCTGGTGGCGCCGTTGGTCTACCGCGACATCTGCCAGTTGGAGTACGCGGAGGTCGCCGAGCGCGTGGGCGTTCCGCTCGGCACGCTCAAGTCCCGTCTGCACGAGGCGCGCAGAAAGGTCAGGCCCTGGCTGTCCGACGCCTCTTGACGGTCAGGTCCTGGGTGTCCGACGCCAACCGGCGGTCCGTCCCTGGCAGTTCGATGCCCGCTGACGGGCAGCCCGCGGCCCCTTGCCCGCCGGGTCCGACGGCCCGGCGGGCAAGGGGTTCGGCGCAAGGGGTTCGGTGCCGAACGGTCAGCGCTGGGTGTAGATGAAGCCGATCTTGTCGACCTCGTCGCCCGCGCGGCCGTGGAATCCGGCGATCTGCGTGCCGACGGGCGCCGTTCGGGTCACGCAGTCCGAGGTCGTCGTACCGCCGGCCAGGGTCCGGCCGAGGTTCGTGGTGAACTTGGTGGAGAAGATCCGGGTGTGGCCGTCCTTCACGCCCTCGCACAGTTGCGCGGAGGTCAGGTACTCGCCACTGCCCAGTGTCAGCGCGGAGGCGGTGCCGCCCGTGCCGCCGTGCGCGAACGCCGTGCCGTCGCTCAGCGTCAGCCCCATCCGGTCGACCCGAGCGCCGCTGCTCAGGGAGACGCTGGTGGCGCGGGCGCCGGCCGCTACCCCGGTGATGTCGTTGAAGTAGTCGCCGTGCGGTCCGCCGAACTGGTCGCTGAGCTGGAAGGCCGCGCTGCGCGACCAGGTGAACGACGCGGTGATCGGGTCGTGGTCGGAGAGCATCAGGCCGTCGGAGGTCAGGAAGCGCGTGTGCTCGTTGTGGTAGCTCGTCGCGTCGAGCGTGACGAGCTTGCTGCTTCGGTAGAGGATCTTGTCGACGACCTCGCAGGTGTCGGGCACGGTGGTGCCGCTCTGGTCGCAGACGAGCGCGTCGCTTCCCTTGGCCGGCGGGGTGCCGCCGCGGACGAGCTGGACCCAGGCGTCCGTCAGGCCGTTGGCGGCGCCGAACTCCGCGATGGTGTCGCCGGAGCGGGTGTAGCGGGTGTTCGTGTCGCCCATGACGACCACGGCGTTGCCCGCGGAGTGGGTGCCGATGAACGCGGTGAGCTGGTTCAGGTTGTCGGCGCGGGAGGCGAGGTCGCCGTCGTTGGTGCCCGCGTTGGTGTGCACGTTGTAGAAGTCGACGTAGACGCCTTCGGCGAGGCGTTCCCGCATGAAGGTGAAGCCCTTGGGCGTGAGGCAGTCGCCGGAGTCGATCTGGCAGGAGTTCCAGCCGACCCGCTCGAAGTCGTCGGTGTCGTAGGAGATCTTCGAGAGGGTGTTGAGCCCGCTGCCGACCCCGGCTCCGCCGCTGGTGGGGGTGCGGTACGGGTGCGCGGTGTCGGCCGCGTACAGGGCCGCGTGGTAGTTGAAGTCCTCCTCGACATGGACGATGTCGTAGGGGGCGACGAGTCCGCCGATCGCCGTGGTGGCGGCCTGCCGGGGTGTCGGTGCGCTGGAGATGCCGTCGGGCAGCCCGGCGACGTTGTAGCTGAGCACACTGAACGTGCCCGAGTCGGCGGCCGAGGCGGGGGAGGCCGCGGTGGTCAGTCCGCCGAGTGCGGCGGCCGCGGCCACCGTACCGGCGAGAAGTCTGCGGAGAGGGGACATGGGGGGTGTGTCTCCCGGGGACGAAGGGGCGTCAGGAACCGACGTGGAAGGTGGCGTCGGCCTTGTCGGTGGACGTGGACACCGGATCGATGCGCAGCACGTAGTTCGCGTGCCTGAGGTATCGGTCCGGGTTGTTGTAGGAACGGAAGGACGACCACGAGGTGTCGGCCAGGCCCGCCGTCCGCCGGAAGGTGGCGTCCTGCGCGAACGTCGTGGTGCCGTCGTCGACGTCGAGCACCATCCGGTAGTCGCTGTGCCGCAGGTAGCGCGTCGGGTAGTTGACCGAGCGGAACGAGACGCCCGCCGAATCGGCGAGTCCGGGCACCAGCGTCCACTGTGAGTCCGTGTACGGGTCGAAGGGGTACTCGTCGATCCGGCCGACGTAGTTGGAGTGCCGGACGTAACGCGCCGGATAGTTGTAGGACTTGAGCCGGTTCCAGGCCGGAGCGCCCCATGCGGCGAGGAGGTTGTCGTACTCCGCCGTGGTGATCGGCTGGATGCCCGCGTGCTTGGAGTTGAGCGGCTGGGTGTACAGGCGCTGGTCGACCGCCGTCCAGGTGCCGCTCGCGAGGTCGGCCGACTGCCAGGCGTAGAAGACCCCGTTGGGCGTGTAGGTGTCACCCCAGAGGAACCATGTCGCGGTCGACTGGGACTTGACGAGGATCGGGGCCTCGGTGCCGCCGTGCGCGACCGGGGTGCTGAACACGGTGAAGCTGCCGGGGTCCAGGGACGTCGACCGGGCGCCCACCAGGGTCTGGTCCTTCTTGAAATAGAGGTAGTTGACGCCGTTGACGCCCACGGCCAGATCGCCGTCGATCACGTCGTAGCCGGGGTCGAAGAACACCTGCGCCGCCGACACCGTCACGAAGTCGGACGTGTGGTTGACCATGATGACGTTGTGGCCGCTGGAGTCGACCGCGGAGTAGACGATCCCGTACTGGCCCCGCCCCGCGTCCCAGTAGGCCTCGGGGGCCCAGCTGTGGGTGGCCATGTCGTGCAGCTTCAGCCGGCGGTAACCGCTGAAGGAGCGCAGATCGGCCGAGTCCCACACATGGATGTACTGGCTCTGCAGCGTCCAGTCGGTTCCCTTGAGGTCGGTGGCGAGTACCACGAACGTGCCGTCCTGCCTGCGCAGGATGAAGGGATCGCGCAGTCCGCCGGTGCCGCCGGCCGGGGTCACGACCGGCTTGTTCTGGTTCAGCGGCGTCCACTGGAGGGAGTCGGGACTGACGGCCAGATGAAGGCCGTAGTCCGCTCCGTCACCGTTCGGGGACTCGGTGAAGTAGCCCATCACATAGGCCGTCGCGGCCGCCGCGCGGGCGGCCGGGGTGCCGAGGGCGAAGGCGGCGGTGAGGCCGGCCATCGCCCCGAGCGCGACGCGCCGTGACGGCCGAAGCGGACTGTCGTTCATGCCGGTCTCCTCGATGGTCGTGGGGGTCGGGCCCGGGCCGTGACGGTGCCGTCGTAGCTGTCGAGGAACGGCCCGATGGTGCGGGGCGGGGGCTTCGCCCGGACCTGCGCATGCCGAGGAGCGGGGCGGTGGCGTCCCTCCATCGCCCTTCTCCTGTTCGGTATGTCGAATGCTGTGCGACATGCTGTGCGAGGCATTACGGTAGGGGCTCGCGGGTGGTGTGAACAGGGCCCGTAGGGACGGAAGTTGAGTGTGTTCACGCGCGGGGCCGGGCGTCGTGGCCCGCGCGTCGTCGGTGCCGCTGTCTAGGCTGGCCGGCGTGAAGGAACAGAACGGCAGACCACTCGCGGTGTTCGACCTGGACGGCACTCTCGCGGACACCGCGCACCGGCAGCGGTTCCTGGAGCGAGTGCCGCGGGACTGGGACGGGTTCTTCGCGGCGGCGGCCGAGGACCCGCCGCTCGCGGAGGGCGTCGCGCTGGCGCTGAGCAGCGCGCGGGAGTGCGAGGTGGTCTATCTGACGGGCCGTCCCGAGCGATGCCGGCGGGCCACCGTGGAGTGGCTGGCCGCGCAGGGCCTGCCCGAGGGGCGTATCTGGATGCGGCGCAACGACGACCGCAGGCCCGCCCGCCGCACCAAGCTGGAGATCCTTCGCCGGCTCGCCCGCGACCGGGAGGTCCGCGTCCTGGTCGACGACGACGAATTCGTCTGCGAGGAGGCGGAGCGGGCCGGTTTCACGGTCGTACGGGCACGGTGGGCGGCCGCGTCGGCGGCGCTGAAGGACGCGCAGGAGCGGGAGGGGCGGACCTGAGGGGTTGCCGGAGGGGTTCTCGGCGGGGGACGGGACCCGTGGGCGCGGGTCGGGTCAGTCGGCGTCCTCCAGTCGGAAACCGAGCTTCAGGCCGACCTGGTAGTGCTCGATCCGCCCGTTCTCGATCTGGCCCCTGACCTGCGTGACCTCGAACCAGTCGAGGTTGCGCAGGGTCTGCGAGGCCCGGGTGATCCCATTGCGAATGGCCTGGTCGACGCCTTCGTGGGAGGTCCCGACGATCTCGGTGACCCGATAGGTGTGGTCGGACATGCGGGTGCTCCTCTCCGCCGTGGCGCGAGTGCCACGCGTCATTCCACGGTGCCCCAGGGTGTGGCGCTCCGCGAGACGGCGGGGTGGCCAGGGTGACGGCGGGCCCTTGACGGGGCTGATTGGTCCATACCAAACTCCAGACGCCCGTACGAGCGACCCGCTCGTCCCCCCACGTCGGGCCCTTGCCCCTGTCCGCAAGACAGAACAGGACCCTCGTGAACGTGAAACGCCGCTATCTCGCCGTCGTGTGCGTCACCGCCTCCCTGCTCACCGCCTGCGGCACCCTCCCCGGCACCGGCACGCACCGGCGGACCGTCACGGTGTGGCTGATGAAGGACAGCGCCTCCCAGGACTTCCTGAACCGGTTCACCGAGGACTTCGAGCAAAAGCACGGTGACCTCCGGCTCGACATCCGTATCCAGGAGTGGACCGGGATCGGGGAGAAGGTGCAGGCGGCACTGAAGCGGACCGACCGGGCCGCCCCCGACGTCATCGAGGTCGGCAACACCCAGGTCGCGCAGTACGTCGACGACGGCGGCCTGCGGGACATGACCCTGGAGTCGATGCGCGACTGGGGCATGAACCAGTGGCTGCCGGGCCTCGCCGTGCCCGGCCGGTTCGGAGCCCACCAGTACGGCATCCCCTGGTACGCCGCCAACCGCGTCGTCATCTACCGCAAGGACCTGTTCGCGGGGGCCGGCATCAAGCAGCCGCCGAAGACCCGCGAACAGTGGCTCACGGACACCGAGCGCCTCAACTCCGGTGGCAAACAGGGCATTTACCTGGCCGGACAGGACTGGTACACCCTCTCCGGCTTCATCTGGGACGAGGGCGGCGACCTCGCCGAGGAGTCGGGCTCCGGAAACTGGCGGGGCACGCTGGACACGCCCGCCGCACTGCGCGGCATGGACTTCTACCGGCGCCTGCAGGCACTTGGCCGGGGCCCCGCGAACGCCGACGAGGAACACCCGCCGCAGTCAGGGGTGTTCGCCAAGGGGCGGGTCGCGCAGATCGTGGCCGTGCCCGGACTCGCCCGGGCCGTCGAGCGGGCCAACCCGGAACTCAAGGGCAAGCTGGGCTTCTTTCCGGTTCCCGGCAGGACGGCCGAGAAACCGGGTGCGGTCTTCACCGGCGGCTCCGACCTGGTGGTGCCCGAGAACACCGACGACCGTCCCGGCGCCACCGCCGTCGTGGCCGCCCTCGCCGGCGCCAAGTGGCAGACCGAGCTGGCCCGGACGATGAACTACGTGCCCAACAAGACGACGCTCGCCCACGCCGTGGCGGGCGAGGCGGGGGTCGCGGCCATGGCGGCGGGCGCCGCGCAGGGCCGGGCGACCCCGTCCTCACCCCAATGGGCCGCGGTCGAGGCCCACAACCCGATCAAGGACTGCATGACGAAGATCCTCGGCGGAGCCGACCCGGCGACGGAGGCCGGGCGCGCCTCCGACCGGATCACGGCCATCCTGGATGCCGACGGCACGTGAGCGAGGCTCCCTCCCGCGCCGATGACCTGGCCGGTCTCCCAAACCCTTTCGGCCGCCGCCCGGAACCCGGTCGGGCGTCGGCGAGGGCCCGTCCGGCGCTCACGGCGAGGATGTCGGGACTTCCGGAGGGGCAGTCCCGTCGACGCCCAGGAACGAGAAGGGCGAGCAGCGGGGAGTGACAGGGCCTTCCGGGCCGTAACCGAGCCGGATGAGCATCTGGACGTGGTCGAAGGGCGCCGTCGGGCTGCGCAGTTCGTCGCGGAGGTCGGGCCACTCCAGAGCCTGGTGGAGGAGCGAGGTGCGCAGGCCGTGCGCGGTCGCGACCAGCAGCACGTGCTGGAGCGACTGACCGGCGCGCAACCAGTCGGAGCGCCGGTCGTGTCCCGTGGCCAGGAAGGCCAAGGTGGGGTTGCGTTCGAACGGCCGGGCAGGCAACCGCTCCATCGAACGCTCTGCGGAGAAGTCGCGCATGGGCAGCCGTTCGAAGGCGTCCTGCGGTCCGATGGCGGCGGACGGGATGCCGGTGTCACTCGCCTCGTCCCGGCTCGTCCAGCGGCGGCTTTCGGCGCTGCGGTACGGGTCGGAGTGGTTGCGGTGCTCCGCTTCCGCCGTGACCCGCAGGAGCCGTCCCGCCTCGCCCGGGGCGGTCACGGCCAGCCTGGCGCCCTCGATCTGGGCGGCTTCCACGAGGTCGTTCAGGACACGGCCGGGAACCACCTCGTCGGTGAAGGGGAACCGGCTGCTGTGCCGGCGCCAGATCGCTTCGTACAGCTCGGCGGCGTGCAGCCCACGCGGGCTCGCCCGACGTGTGATCCGGACGGATGCGAGCAGCCCGGGGGCGCGCGGATCGGGGAGCAGCCGCGTGACCGGCTTCCAGCCGAGGTGCGTCACCGCCACCCGCAGGTTGAACAGGGCCGCGCCGGCGGCGATGTGCAGAGCCCTGCCGTGTGGATCCTCTTGGGGCAGCCCCCGCTCGACGGTGGCGTGGATCTCCACGACGGCCGGCTCGGCGCCGAGCCGGAAGCGCCACGGCTGCGTGTTGTGCATCGAAGGGGCCGCGACGGCGGCCGAGAGGAGCCTTTCCAGCGTCGATGAGTCCGGGTGGGTCGAGGACATGGCGGCCTCCTGCCGGACGAGGTGGGCCGCGGGCATGCGGCTGCCTTCAGCCTGCGAGCGCGGGCGGCGACGGCGAAGGGGCCGATCGGCCCTTGCCCGGGGCTGGGCGGCCACGTCTTTCTCCGACGGCGGCCGCTGCCGCACGGGACCGCACAGATCCAGCGGGCGGAGCCGAACGGCCACCCGCCCGCGCCCGCGGCCGCGTTGGGCCGATCGGCCTCCCTCGGGGCCCTGCGGCCCCTGCCCCACGCACCTGTTCCTCACGACGCTGGAACTGAACCGGATCGGACCCCCGATTCCGCGGTCCCGCACCACCGGCATGCCCCGTCGCGTCGTACCGCAACGGACACGTCCCGAGGACGCCGACTCAACCCGAGGCCGAAATCCGCACCAGTCAAAGGAGTTCACCGTCATGACCGTTCGTGTCGGTATAAACGGCTTCGGCCGCATCGGCCGTACCTATCTGCGCGCGGCGCTGGAGCGCGCCGAGGCGGGCACCCAGTACGTCGAGGTCGTCGCGATCAACGACATCGCGCCGCCCGCCACCCTGGCTCATCTCCTTGAGTACGACTCGACGTTCGGACGTCTAGGGCGTGAGGTCCTGCACGACGACAGCTCGATCACCGTCGACGGCCGGCGCATCGCCGTCACCGCCGAGCGGGACCCGGCGGCCCTCCAGTGGTCCGACAACGGCGCCGACATCGTCATCGAGTCCACGGGCCGCTTCCGTGACCGCGACACCGCCGCCCTGCACCTGAAGAGCGGCGCCCACACCGTGCTGCTCTCGGCACCCGGCAAGAACGCGGACGCCACGATCGTGATGGGCGTCAACGACCACACCTACGACCGTGCCTCCGACAGGGTCGTGTCGGCGGCCTCCTGCACCACCAACTGCGTCGCCCCGATGGTCAAGGTGCTCCATGAGGCCTTCGGTGTCGAGCGCGGCGTGATGACCACCATCCACGGCTACACCAACGACCAGTCCCTGCTGGACGGCCCGCACAAGGACCTGCGCCGCGCCCGTTCGGCGGCGCTCAGCATCATCCCCACCAGCACGGGCGCCGCCCGCGCCGTCGGACTGGTCCTGCCCGAGCTGGCCGGAGTCCTGGACGGCATCGCGGTCCGCGTGCCCGTCGAGGACGGCTCGCTCACCGACCTCGCGGTGGTGCTACGCCGCGAAGCGACGGCAGAGGAGATCAACGCCGTATTCGCCGCGGCCGCGGAGGGCGCACTGAAGGGCATCCTCCGTGTCTCGCGGGCGCCCATCGTCTCCCGCGACGTCATCGGCGACCCGTCGTCCTGCGTCTTCGACCCGGCCCTGACCCAGGCCGACGGAACGCTGGCGAAGGTCTTCGGCTGGTACGACAACGAGTGGGGGTACACCAACCGCCTGCTCGACCTCACCGCGCTGGTCGCCGACGACTGACGCGCACACGAGCGCTGCCACGCGCTTCCCCGCAGTCCCGTACGCCGCGCCGCGCGATTGCGTTCCTCTACGCGGTCGTCCTGCTCGCTCGCGCTTCCGCGGGTGCAGGAACCGTTCGGCACGGCTGGGTCCACCCCACGGCATGGGCCGGTCGGCCCCTGTCGAGGACCAGCGGCCCCTGGTTCGGGGCCCGTGCGAACGCAAGACTGATCATGCATCTCTCAAGGAGGTCTCCAGATGTCCCGCAGCATCGTCGTCGGTCTGGACGGTTCGTCCGAGAGCCTCGCAGCGGCCGACTGGGCAGCTCGTGAAGCCCTGCGCACGGATGCTCACCTGCGCGTCGTCCACGCGTGGCTGTGGCACCCGCCTGTGTACGCCCCGCTGGCCGGCGTTTCCGTACCGTCGCCCACGACGGACGATCTGGAGCGTGAATGGGCCGAACGTCTGCCGCACGAGACCGCGGCCCGGCTCGGCGCACTGCATCCTGGCCTGTCGGTCAGCGCCGAGCGCGTCGCCGAACAGCCTGTCACCGTCCTGCTGGCCGCAGCCGAGAACGCCGAACTGCTGGTCCTCGGGTCCAGGGGGCTGAGCGGTGTCCACGGGTTCCTCGTCGGCTCCGTCGCGCAGGCTCTGGTGGCCCGGAGCCGGACGCCGGTGGTCCTCGTACGCGCCGGGACGACCCCCGAGGACGACCGCGAGAACCGGGACGTGGTCCTCGGTCTCGACCTGGAGCACCCGGGCGCCTCCGTGATCGCATTCGCCTTCCGGGCGGCGGCCGACAGGGCGACCGGCCTGCGTGTCGTCCACGGCTGGAGTCCGCCGCCCTACTACGGCTACGGCGGAGCCTTCGACGCGGAGGTCAACGAGGAACTGCTCGCCGAGGCGCAGCGGCGGCTGACCGAGGTCCTGAGCCCCTGGCGGGAGAAGTTCCCCGGCGTCGAGGTGCGCGGGCAGGCCGTGATCGGCGGCGCGGGCCCCCACCTCGTGGAGGCCTCGCGGAACGCCTCGCTGGTCGTGGTCGGTCGCCGCAACCGGCGGTCCCCGGTCGGCACCCACGTCGGACCGGTGACGCAAGCGGTACTGCACCACTCCGCGGCACCGGTCGCGGTGGTACCGAACGACTGACCCTCCGGGTCACACAAGTGCGATGAGGGGCCCGGGCGCGCGCCCCCTGGGCCCCTCGTTCCATGACGCGGTACGGCTCCAGGCCGGTGAGAGCCGGTGTCACGCGGGCGAAGACGTCGGGCGGGGTCTCCGGCCCTCGTGCGGGGAGCCGGGCCGCGCGCCCGCTGTCACGGCCCGTGGGACCGGCTACTGATCGGCCGCAGTGATACGGCGGCCCGTGAGACTCGTGGGCCGGATCGACACCCACATCATGCGCTCACCGCCCGCCCAGGGTTCGGTGTGCGCGTCTCGGGTGAGCCGGCCCGTGACCTCGGGGTCCGTCACCGGAATGGCGGGGCCGACGGCGAGCACGTTCCATCCCTGGCTCGGAGCGTCGTCCACGTGGTCGACCTCGAAGGCGACCTCGGTTCCTGCGGCAGCCGCGGTCACGGAGCCGGGAGAGGTCCGGAAGACGATCGCGTCGTCGACCACGTCGTAGTTGACCGGGACGACCGCCGGGCGGCCGCCGGACGGCGACACCGCCACGCGCCCCACGCCGTGCGTGGAGAGCAGGGTGCGGCATTCGTCCACGGTGAGGTCCCGCAGTCGAGGACGAAGGAGCGCCTCACCCTGCCCGGGGTGCGGGGTCGCTCCGGCGTCATGCTGCGGACGTCCTTCTCGGCGGCCTTGAGCAGTTGGTGGGCGAGGTCGTGCAAGGCCCGGCCTGCCGCCAGTTCGTCGCCGATCTCGGGCACGTTCGTGTCCGTCGGACCGCAGTGCGCGGTTCCGCGGCCGGTCATCGCCGTGGTGCCGGTGTCCAGCACGACGTGCGCCTTCGTTGTTCCGTCGTCGTCCTCGAAGAGGTCGAGACGTACGTTCCACTGTCCCGTGTGCGACATCGCGCTCTCCTTGCCCGCGTGGCTCCGTGCCCTGAACTCCGTGTACCAGCGGTGTGCGAAGTGCCGTCAGCGCACGGGCGGCATGTGTCGGAAGGGGTTGTCTGCCTCCCGGCAGGGTGTCGGTCGGCTCTCCGGTCCTCCCACGATCGAACGGCGGCGTCCCCGGTCACAGGGCCGAAGGTCCCTGCGGGACCGGCGACCGGCCCGAAGCCGAGGCGGATCCGCCTCCTCGTTCCGCGGCCGACCGCGAGGGGATTCGCCACGCTCGTGTCACCCCTCATGCCGGATTCCGTGCCTTCCGCGCCCTCCGTGACTCCACATGCGCCAGGGAGAGGTTGGGGGTGATCCTGAGAGAACGCATCACCCCGGTGCACAGGCGACGCACGGACCACGCTCCGGTCGCGGACTCGCTCATCGTCATTTCCAGCTTCTTACGAGATGGAGGGCCGCCGTCATGCAACCAGCCGTCACCGTGGGCCTCGACGGATCGCCCGAGAGTCTGGCCGCCGCCCGCTGGGCCGCCGACGAAGCCGAGAAGCGCAAGCTCCCGCTGCGCCTGCTGCACGCGTGGCCGATGCTGGCGCCGGAACCGCCCCGGGTCGCCGGCGAGGTCGATCAGAACTATTGGGCGAAGCGTCTGGTCCACACCGCGCAGGCGGAGCTCCAAGCCCGCCACCCGGGCCTGACCGTCGTCGGGAACCTGGTCGCCGACGAAGCCGGGAGCGCCCTGCTCCAAGCGGCGACGGAGTCGGAGATCACGGTGCTCGGTTCGCGCGGGCTGGAGTCCGTCGAGAGCTATTTCCTCGGTGACATCAGCATGCCCGTCGTGGCACGGGCCGAACGGCCGGTGGTGCTGGTCCGCGCCGCCTCTCGGGAGCGGAAGGCTCCCGAGCCCGGTAGCCCGGTGGTCGTCGCCCTGAAGCTGCACGGGTCCTCCGACGACCTGCTCGAATTCGGGTTCCGGACCGCCGCGGCAAGAGACGTACCGCTCCTGGCCGTCCACGGTCGCAGCGTGCCGCTCCACGCACATGTGCCCTGGGGTGTGGACCACGGGGTCACCGAGGAGATGACGCGCGAGGCGCACGAGGAGGCGGGCAGGGCGCTTCACCCGTGGCGAGAGAAGTACCCGCGGGTGGAGGTGGCCGACAGCATCGTTCTCGAAAGCCCGGCCAAGGCGGTCGTACGGTCCGCCGAGGGCGCCGCGCTGCTCGTCGTGGGCCGGCGCCGGCACCGTCATGGTCTGGCGCCGCACCTGGGGCCGGTGGCGCAGGCCGCCATTCACCATGGGCGCTGCCCGGTCGCCGTCGTCCCTCATGACTGAGCGAGGCGCCGCCGGGACGCCGGGGCCTCACCTCGCTGCCTCGCCCCGCACGGGTGCCCGGCACGACGGTGATCCGCCGACCCGTGCCGGCGTGTGCGAGACCCACACCGCGGTCCTGTTCTTCGTCGGCGACCGTGCGTACAAGCTCAAGAAGCCGGTCGATCTCGGGTTCCTCGACTACACCACGGCGACCGCCCGCCGGGTCGCGTGCGAGCGGGAAGTCGCCCTCAACCGTCGGTTCGCCCCCGATGTCTACCTGGGACTGGGAGAGTTCCGCGGTCCGGGCGAGTCGGAGGCCGAGCCGCTCGTGGTGATGCGCCGGATGCCGGAGGACCGTCGCCTCTCCCACCTCGTAGGAACGGGAGCCTCGGTCGACGACGTCCTCCGAGTCGTTGCCCGGCACCTCGCCACCTGGCACGCGGACGCGCCCCGTGGCCGTGAGGTGGACGAGCAAGGCACCCGGGATGCTCTGTCATCACGGTGGGAGGCCAGTTTCGCGCAGGTCCGCACGCTGGGCGCCGACGGTTCCGTACCCGATGACCTGGCGGAGATCGAGAAGCTGGTGCGCCGCTATCTCGCCGGCCGCGAGCGCCTGTTCGACGCCCGCATCGAGCAGGGGCGTGTGGTCGACGGCCACGGTGACCTGCTCACCGAGGACATCTTCTGCCTCGACGACGGTCCTCGGGTCCTGGACTGCCTGGAGTTCGACGACCATCTCCGGTACGTCGACGGCCTGGACGACGCGGCCTTCCTCGCCATGGACCTCGAACAGCACGGCGCCCCGGAGGCCGCGGCGTATTTCCTCGCCCAGTACGGCGAGTACTCCGCCGATCCCGCGCCCCCCTCCCTCTGGCACCACTACGTCGCCTACCGTGCGTTCGTCCGTGCCAAGGTCTCTCTCCTCCAAGCCCGTCAGGGCGCTGCGGGCGCGGAGGCGGCGTCGCGGCGGCTGATGTCGACGGCGCTGCGCCATCTGCGCACCTCTGCCGTCCGCCTCATCCCCGTGGGCGGACTGCCCGGCAGCGGGAAGTCCACCCTTTCCGGAGCACTGGCCGACCGGCTGGGAGTCACCCTGCTCAGCAGCGACCGGATCCGCAAGGAACTCGCCGGCATCCCGGCCGAGCAGTCCGCGGCAGCCGGCTACCGCGAGGGCCTGTACACGCCCGAGTGGACCGTGAAGACGTACACAGCCCTGCTCGACCGCGCGGCTGCTCTGCTGTCTTCCGGCGAGTCCGTCGTCCTGGACGCCACCTGGTCCGACGCCGCACAGCGCGAAGCGGCTCTGCGTGTGGCGGAACGCACCAGCGCGGACCTGGTGCCCCTCCACTGCCAGGTGCCGGGCGACGTCTCGGCCGCCCGTCTGAGCACGCGCACACGCGGAATGTCCGACGCGGACCTCGACATCGCCACCGCCATGGCGGCCGCCGAACCGCCATGGCGCGAGGCCGTGCCGGTCGACACCAGCGGCGCGCTGGAGTCCGCGGTCGCCCGGGCGATGACTGCCGTGCGGCCCTGGGGCACCGCTCAGGCGCCGGTCTTTCGCCGCCCCTACATGGAGCCGGACTGAGGTGGGTGCTGACCGTGTCGCCCTGGCGATGGACTCCCTGAGGCCGGCCCGTGAGGGCGTCGGGCGGCAGTGTGCCCACACGGTGGATCACCGGCGCGAGCCCTCCGCCGTGCCGGAGCGACAGCGCGATGCCCCGACCCCGGAACCCGGCACGAACCCGCCGTTCCGCCCCACGCCGGGGCTCCGGGTGCGGGTGACGCTCACGCCCACTGCTCCGTCCCCGCCGGGGAGGACGCCTCCAGGGTGGAGTCCTCCAGGTCGTGGGCTCGCCCGGGGGAGGCCGAGCTCACGTGCCCGCGGCAGGCGGCCCCGGCGGCTCCTGCAGGACGCTCGCGGCGACCGGGCCGAGCAGGTCGGCGAACCTGCGGAAGACGTCGAGGAGCAGGTCGTCGAGCGTCAGCACGCCCACGACCCTGCCTGATTCGAGGACCGGAAGCCGGCGGACCCCCGTGCGACGGAACGTCCGGTAGGCCACCTGGAGATCGTCGGTGGCTTCGACGGTGATGACGCGTGGCGACATGACCGCGTCCACCCGGGCCGTCGCGTCCAGGCCTCCGCCCAATCCCCGTACCGCGAGGTCGCGGTCGGTGACTATGCCGTGCAGCGCTCCGTCCTCGACCACGAGGACCGACCCGACGGCGTACTCGGCCATCCGGTCGGTCACCTCGTCCAGGGGAACGTGAGGTGCCACGCACACCGGAGGAGCAGTCATCACCTCCGAGACCTTCATGCGATTACCCCTTTCTGTCCTGTGTGCCCGTGTCAGCGGACGTCGAGCAGATCGGCCACCGGCCGCCGTGGGCTCGCCTGGCCCTCGGGGCCGTAGCCGAGCCGGATCACCATCTGGACGTGAGCCATGGCCGAGATCGGGTCGCGGACGGCCCACCGGATCTCCGACCACTCCAGGGGCTGGGACGTCACCGAGCTGACCAGCCCGTCCGTGGTGGCCCGGAGCAGGACCCGCTCCAGTGCCTGACCGGCGCGCAGCCAGTCCGCCGGCTCGTCACGGGCCGTCCCGAGCAGAGCGATGTTCGGGTTCCGCTCGAAGTGCGCCCAGCCGCGCCCGGGCACCGGACGGCCGACGGCGAAGTCACGTACGGGGGCCGACGAACCGTGCTGCCGTGGACCGAAGGCCTCGGCAGGGATGCCGTCCGCCGCCCCGTCGGCGGCTGACGGCTCCGTGCGCGTCCACCGCACCGTTTCCTCGCGCACTCCCGGGTCGAGTGCTTCCCGGTCCTCGGCGTCCCGCACCGACGCGAGAATCGCCTGCACATGCCATATGTCGGGGAACCGCAACTGCGCGCCCTCGGCGCGGGCCGCCTCGTCGAGTGCGCCCCTGGTGACGGCCGGGATCTCCTTGTCGCGGAAGGGCAGACGGCTGGAGTGACGCCGCTGGATCGAGGGGGCGAGCCGGGCGAGGGCGTCGTCGGGTGGTCCGGTGCCGCACAGATGTACCTCCGCGAGGAACTCCGCGCGGGCCGGATCGGGCAGCAGCCGGACGACCGGTGCCAGGCCCGCCGCCGCGGCGGCCACGCGCAGGTTGAGCAGCGCGGCGCCGCAGCCTATGTGCAGGCCACGACTCTCCGGGTCGGTGCGCGGGAGTGTGCGCTCGGGGTCGGCGTACAGGTGCAGGACGCCGGTGTCCCGCAGGTAGCGGAACGCCCAGGGCTGAGCGTTGTGGAGCGAGGGCGCGGCGGTCGCGTCCGTCACGAGCGCTGTGACGGTGTTCACGTCAAGAGGCTCTGCGTCCATGATGGCTTCCCTTCGTGCCGGTCCGGCCGGTCGAGCACGGCCCGTAGCCGGGCGCCGCGCAGGGTTCGCTGCCTCGAACGCCGCATCGCCTGCGGTGCGCAGGGTTCACTGCCGTCGCCGTCATACGCGGGGCGGCGGGGGACAGCGGTGTCCGTGGGCATGGTCACGTCGTAGAGATCGGTGCTGGTGACGTCGGACATGGTGATCGCCGCTGGATATCGAGGTGACCCTTCCTCACCAGTCTGCCGACGATCGCGCGGGAGAACAGGGACTTCAGGGACCCAGATTTGGGCTGTTCGGCCTCAGTGGGAGGGCCGAACGCAAGCCCGCCTCGGAGACCACGCCGATCACAAGGTCCTGCCTTCGATCACCGGCAGGGCGCTGATCCGTCAGCCCTGCGTCAACCACACGGTCCCTGAACCTGGAGGGATCATGGTCGCCGTGCACGGGCCGGTTGTCGCGGGGGCGGACGGATCCGAGGGCGCCGCACTGGCGGTGCGGTGGGCCGCCGTCGAGGCCGCGTCCAGGGGCGTGCCCCTGCACCTCGTGTGTGCCACCGGCCTCGACACCTGGGGCCCGGAACTGTCCCCCCGAATCCGTGGTCCAGCGGGTGCTCGACGCCGGTCTGGACACCGTGGAGCAGGCGGCTGCACTGGCGGAGTCGCAGGCTCCCGGGATCCGGGTCACCTCCGTGGTCAGCCGGGACGTCGCTGTCCCGGCGCTGCTGGGCGAAGCGGGCGACCATGGCCGGACGGTCGTGGGTACCCGTGGAGCCGGAGGGTTTTCGGCGCTCCTGCTCGGCTCGGTGGGGCTCCGGGTCGCCGCTTGCGCGACCGCTCCTGTCGTCGTGGTCCGCGGCACACCCAGTCATGTCACCACTGGCGTCGTGCTGGTCGCCGTACGCGACGAGCGCGACCTCGACGTGATGCGGTTCGCGGCGGAGACCGCGGACCGCCACAAGGCCTCGTTGCGGGTGCTGAGCGCCTACACCCACTACCAGTACGCCGGGAGCATGGTGCCGGTGCTCGGCGACCTCACGGACGTCGCCGAGGAGCGGGCGAGTTCCGTCACCCGCCTGATCGGGCCCGTGCGGGACGAATTTCCCGGCCTGACGGTCACCGGTGACCTGGTGCGAGCCCATTCCCCGGCCGGTGCCCTCGTTGACGCGTCCGCCCACGCGGACCTGGTAGTCGTCGGTGCCCGTCGGCCGGCACATGCGCTCGGCACACCGCTGGGGCGCGTCGTCCACGCCGTGCTGCACCACGCGCACTGCCCCGTGGCAGTGTTCCCCGACGGCGAGCGTCACCGTTTTGATGACTGACCGTACGCAACGCTTCGAAGGCCTTGGCGTCGCCGGACCGTGACCGCCCCTACGGCTGCCCGTCCGGGACCCCGATCTCTGCCCAGATCGCCTTGCCCCCGGGCAGGTGCCGCGTGCCCCAGCGGTCGGCCAGCTGCGCCACGAGCATCAGGCCGCGCCCGCCTTCGTCGAGCATGCGGGCCCTGCGCAGATGCGGGGCGGTGCTGCTGCTGTCGGTGACCTCGCAGATGAGCGCGGTGCCGCGGATCAGGCGCAACTGGACGGGAGGGCCGCCGTAGCGGATCGCGTTGGTGACCAGCTCGCTCACGATCAACTCGGTGGTGAAGGCGGCCTCGTCGAGTCCCCAGTCGGCCAGGCGCCGGGAGACCTCGCCACGCGCGCCCGCCACGGCCGCCGGATCGGAGGACAGGTCCCAGGTGGCGACCCGGCCCGGTTCGAGGGCCCGGGTCCGCGCGAGGAGGAGGGCGACGTCGTCCGACGGCTGAGCGGGGAGCAGGGTCTGGACCAGGTCGTCGCACATCGCGCCCAGGGAGTGCGCGGGTTGCTCCAGGCGTTGGAGCAGCAGTGCCATGCCCTTGTCGAGGTCGTGTTCGGCGGCCTCGATGAGGCCGTCCGTGTAGAGCGCCAGGAGGCTGCCTCGGGGGACTTCCCACTCGACGGCCTCGAAGGGGAGCCCGCCCATCCCCAGCGGCGGTCCGGCGGACAGCTCGACGAACGCGGCCGTGCCGTCGGGTGTCACCACCGTGGGTGGCGGATGGCCCGCGGCGGCCGCGGTGCAGCGGCGCGACACCGGGTCGTAGACCACGTACAGACAGGTTGCGATCAGATCGGTGACGATGTCGAGCTCCGAGTCCGCGGTGGTCCCCTCCTCCGTCCTGAGACGGGTGATCAGGTCGTCGAGGTGGACGAGAAGCTCGTCGGGAGGCAGGTCGACATCGGCCAGTGTGCGCACGGCGGTCCGCAGGCGCCCCATGGTGGCGGAGGCGCGCAGACCGTGGCCGACGACGTCTCCGACGACCAGGGCGACCCGGGCACCCGACAGGGGGATCACGTCGAACCAGTCGCCGCCCAGCCCGGCCTGGGAGCGGGCCGGGAGGTAGCGGTGAGCCACTTCCACGGCATCCTGGTCCGCGATCCGCTGAGGGAGCAGACTTCGCTGCAGGGCCAGGGCGGTGGTCCGTTCGCGGGTGAAGCGGCGGGCGTTGTCCACGGCGACCGCCGTGCGAGCGGCGATCTCCTGCGCGAGCAGCAGATCGTCGTCGTCGAAGGGATGCCGGCGCCGGTGGCGTACGAGCACGGCGACCCCGAGCGTGATGCCCCGGGCGCGCAGCGGGACGACCATGATCGAGTGGATTCCGAAGGAGCGGACCTTCGCGGCGCGCTCGGGGTCCACGGCCTGCCAGCCGCCGATGGCTTCGTCCAGGGTGCTGTGCAGTGACGAACGGCCGGTGAGCAGGCAGCGGGCGGGGGGTGACGACGCCGGGTAGTAGTCCACGTCGCCGGGCTGGACCAGCGACTCGGGCACCCCCGGCAGGACGGACTGCTGGGCGACGCGGCACAGACCGATGGAACCCTCGCCGGAGGGCCGGGGCTCGAAGCCGCGCAGCAGTGAGTCCGACAGGTCGACGCTGATGAAATCGGCGAGCCGGCCCACCGCCAGATCGGCCATCTCCTGGGCTGTGTGCGTCACGTCCAGAGTGCTGCCCACCTGTGCGCTCACGTCGTTCAGCAGGGCGAGCCGCTCCCGGGCCAGATGCAGTTCGGTGATGTCGAGTGCGATGAGCTGGACCTGGTGCACGTCTCCCGCCGTGTTCCTGACGGGGGACACGGTGACGGCCCAGTACCGTCCGTGGGCTTCGGGGTGCGGTCTGCCCCGTACCTCGAACTGTTCCGGTCGTCCCGTGTCGAAGACCCTGCGCATCCCCTCTTCGACCTTGGTGCACATATGGGGAGGCAGGATGTCGGTCACGCGCCGGCCGCGCATCTGCCGCTCGGTGAGGGCCAGCGCGCGGACCGCGCCGGCGCTTCCGCGTACGGCCCGCAACTCGACGTCGTAGATCATCACCGGCAGGTGGCACTGCGCGAAGGCCTCCTCTGTCGACGCCCCGGCCTCGTACGGACGCGGCGGCGGACGCGGAGGCCCCTGTCGTGACGGCGTGGCGAGGACGATCCACTGCGCGCCGCCCTCGCGGTCCAGTGACGGGTACGCCCGGACCTCGGCCTCCACGTCATGGCCGTCCCGGTGTCGCAGCGGCGGGGTTCCCCGCCACTCCTCGCGGGCCGACGAGAAATCGACCGGGGAGCCGGCACCGCGGCCGAGCAGGCCGGCCGCCGGACGTCCGAGGACGTCCTCGGACGCGTACCCGAGGAGCCGCTGGGCGCCGGTGCTCCACCCCGTCACGATCCCGCGCGCGTCGACGACTGCCGTGGCCGCGGTGACCGGATCCGGAAGGCGGCCGTGTCCGGGGGAGCCGGCGTTCTTCATGTCCATTCATCGCCCATCCTGCCCCCGGGCTCTCGGTCCCGCAGGGGCACAGCAGACCCGCGGCGCGGCGTACGGGTCGTCGTCTGGCGTCGACTCCCTGTCCCACTTGTATCCCTCCCCGGCCGCAGACGCAGGTCGGCCGGTCCGAGAACGCCGGTCGGCGGGTACACGCGGGGGGAGGCGGCCCTGGCGGTGCCACTCGGGCCGGGGCGCGAACCGGCGGATCGCGGCTCGTACGACGCAACGGCCGCGAGGCCGCCGAAGCGGTCCCCGGGATGCGTGGCCGCACCTCGGGGACCGCCTCGAAGACGGTCCGGCCGGGTTTCGGACGGGTCCTACGCGGCCACGCTCAGCGACAGGGCGAAGCGGCCCTCCGCGTCCGTCCACCAGTGGGCCAGGCCGAAGCCGGCCGTGGCCAGTTCACCGCGGACGCCGTCCTCGCGGAACTTCGCCGAGATCTCGGTCCGCAGCTCCTCGCCCTCCGCGAAGTGGACGGCCAGGTCGAGGGCCGGGATCTTCACGGTCTGCTCGATCCGCGACCGCAGCCGCATCTCGATCCACTCGTGCTCGGCGTCCCAGAGCGCGACATGCTCGAACGCGTCGGGGTCGAAGTCGGCGCCGAGTTCACGGTCGACGACACTGAGCACGTTCTTGTTGAACTCGGCCGTCACCCCGGCCGCGTCGTCGTAGGCGGGCACGAGGACCGACTCGGCCTTGACCAGGTCGGTCCCGAGCAGCAGGGTGTCGCCGGGCGCCAGCAGCGACCGCAGGGATGCCAGGAACGTCGCGCGTTCGGCGGGCAGCAGATTGCCGATGGTGCCGCCGAGGAAGGCCACGAGCCGAGGCCCGGGGGTGCCCGGGAGCGAGAGACCGCCGGTGAAGTCGGCGATCAGCGCGTGCACGTTCAGGCCCGGCCGCTCGGCGATCAGCGCGTGCCCGGCCTGGGTCAGCGCGCTCTCGCTGACATCGACAGGAACGTAGGTGTGCAGGTCGGGCAACGCGTCCAGCAGATGGCGGGTCTTCTCCGACGAGCCGGAACCGAGCTCGACGAGGGTGCGCGCCCCGCTCGCCGCGGCGATCTCCCCGGACCGCGCGAGCAGGATCTCGCGTTCGGCGCGGGTCGGGTAGTACTCCGGGAGTTCGGTGATCTTCTCGAAGAGCTCGCTGCCGAGGGCGTCGTAGAACCACTTCGGCGGCAGCGTCTTGGGCTGGTGTCCGAGGCCGTGCAGGACGTCGGCGCGCAGGGCCGCGTCCGTGGCGTCCTCGGGGAGGGTGCGGGTCAGCAGGAACGGACTCACGTACGGGGCTCCTTGCGCTGTGCGGATGCCATGTCGTCGCTCATGTCCTTGAGCGGGGTGAGCAGCACCTCGGTGCGGTTCGCGGTGAGGAGGGTGCGGTCGGGGACCTCCCTCCAGCGCGGGTCGTCGTCGTGCGGCTCGGAGGCCACGAGGGTGCGAGCGCCCGGATCGAGGAGGTACCAGAGGGTGTCGCCCCAGGCGGTCGCGGTGATCGTCCCGCCGTTGGTGAGCAGCAGGTTGAGCCGGGACCCGGGGGCCGCCTCGGCGACCTCCAGGACCGTGTCGGCCAGCGCCTGGCCCTCCTCGTCACCGGCGCGCAGCCGGCGCAGGACGAGCGCCCACACGAACGCCGCGTCGCACCGGGCCTCCAGCGACAGCAACTCGGCGGCGGGCAGGCCCGATACGAGCGGGGCGAGCGTGTCCGGCCAGCCGGCGACCGCGCCGTTGTGGCTGAACAGCCAGGGGCCCGCGGTGAACGGCGCCGCCGCGGCCTCCCCGTCCGCGCCCGCCACGGTCGCGTCCCGCACCGCGGCGAGCAGCGCCCGCGTCCCGACCACCCGGGCCAGGTCCGCGAACGACTGGTCGCCCCAGACGGGGCCGGTGCGCCGGTAGCGGGCCGGGACCGGGTCGCCCTCGGCGTACCAGCCCACCCCGAAGCCATCGGCGTTGACCGTCCCGTGCCGCTGCCTCCTGGGCGCCCACGACTGCCGGAACAGGCTGTGCTCCGGCTCCACGAGGACCGCGCCGAGCCTCTCCTCGCCTCCCAGGAAAGCGAGATGACGGCACATCAGGAATCCCCGTCGCGGGCCGTGCGGAACCCGGAGAAGATCTGCCGCCGGATCGGGTAGTCCCAGTTGCGGAACGTGCCCCGGCAGGCCACCTGGTCCACCGCGAACGAACCGCCGCGCAACACCTTGTACTCCGGGCCGAAGAACACCTCCGAGTACTCCCGGTAGGGGAAGGCGACGAATCCCGGGTAGGGCTCCAGATCACTCGACGTCCACTCCCACACGTCGCCGATCAACTGCCGTACGCCGAGCGGCGAGGCGCCCGCCGGATAGCTTCCCGCCGGAGCCGGGCGCAGATGGCGCTGGCCCAGGTTGGCGTGCGCGGGGGAGGGGTCCTCGTCACCCCACGGGTAGCGTGTGGAGCGGCCGGACGCCGGGTCGTGGCGGGCCGCCTTCTCCCACTCCGCCTCGGTGGGCAGCCGCCGCCCCGCCCAGCGCGCGTACGCGTCGGCCTCGTACCAGCACACGTGCAGGACCGGCTCGTCCGGCGGCACGCCCTCGGTGACACCGAAGCGGCGCCGCAGCCACTGTCCGCCCTCGTGCCGCCAGAACTCCGGTGCCTCGATGCCGTGTTCGCGGATGTGGTCCCAGCCCTCGGGGGTCCACCAGCGCGGCTCGCCGTAGCCGCCGTCCTCGATGAACGCCTGGTACGCGGCGTTGGTGACGGGAATGGTGTCGATGAAGAACGACGGGACCGTACGCCGGTGCGCGGGGCGTTCGTTGTCCAGCGCCCACGGCTCGGTGGAGGTGCCCATCACGAACGGGCCCCCGGGCACCAGGACTTCGGAGGGTCCGGCGAACGGCGGAGCGGGCGCGGGGTCGGGCGCCGTGAGGGCGGCCGGTCCCCGGCGCAACTGATGGGTGATCAGCATGGTCTCGTCGTGCTGCTGTTCGTGCTGCGCGATCATGCCGAAGGCGAATCCCGACTCGGTCAGCCGGGTGCCCCGGAACGCGGCGCTCTCCAGGACGTCCAGCGCCCGGCCGCGTACCTCGGCCGCGTACGTACGGGCCTCGGCGGGCGGCAGCAGCGGCAGCGAGGGCCGCGCGGCACGGGGGTGCTCGAAGGCGTCGTAGAGCCCGTCGATCTCGGGCCGCATCGCCTCACGCCCCGCGACCTCCCGCAGCAGCCACAGCTCCTCCTGGTTGCCGATGTGCGCGAGGTCCCACACCAGCGGGGACATCAACGGCGAGTGCTGCGCGGTCAGATCGGGGTCCTCCACGCACGAGGTGAGGAGGGCGGTGCGGTCGCGGGCGGTGGTCAGCGCCTCCAGCGCGCGCTGCCGCAGCGACTCCGGATCCGTGAGCGGACCGGAAGCGGTCGTGCCGGTCATGAGCTGATGTCCTTCCCGTCGGACCGACCGTGCGGGCGGCCGCCGTGGCGGCGCCCGGATCGACCGTCGTGCTGCGAACGGACCCCGCCGACCAGGTCGTCGGCGGGGCAGCGGCCCCGTGCCACATAGCGGTCGGTGAACTCCGCCACCGCGTCGAGTACCGCGGTGGTGGCACCGAGTCGGGGCAGTGCCTCGGAGGCCGCCGCGAAACAGATCGCCGCGGCCTCGCGCAGCTCCGGATCGGCGAGGCCGAACCGCGCGGCGTCCCGCCACAGCGGGTTGCGCGGCGCCGGAGCGGGGCCCGCCCGCTCCGAGAGGGGCTTCACCGTCCGGTAGGCCACCTCGGCGGCCTCCGGGTCGTCGAAGAGCGCCGCCGCCACCGCGAGGGGCACGATCCAGCCGTTGTCGCCCGGCTGCGCGTCGATCATGCGGAGTTCCAGATGACCGCGCGGCCGCACCGGCGGGAACAGCGTCGTCAGGTGGTAGTCGAGGTCCGCCCGGTCCGGTGGCGCGCCGGACCGGGTCCAGTCACGGAAAGTCAGACCCTCCGGGACGTCCCAGGGGGCCGCGGGCGCCCGTACGCACATCACCGGCGCGTCCAGTACCCGCCGGGCCCAGGCGGCCCGGGGATCGCCGTCCAGGGCCGGCGCGTCGCTGCGGCCGGGGTCCATGGACGCCCACAGCGACTGCCGCGTGGACCGCCAGCCGGTGTGCCGCCCCCGGGCCATCGGGGAGTGCGCGAACGCGGCCACCAGGACCGCGCCGAGCTGGTGGGCCAGCCACCAGCGGCGCCCGTGCCCGAGCGGGCCCGGTTCCTCGTACCCGGCGTCCAGGCACACCTGGACCGAGGCCGACGTGCACATCATGGCGCGGCCCTCGGGCCCCGCGCGGTCGAGGTAGCGCTCCATGGCGTCGTACCTGGGCTCATGGAGAAAGCGGCTCGGGGGGTTCCAGGGATCCTGGCCGTAACCACTGAGGCCGAGGCCCGCCTCGCGCAAGGTGGCGCGTACGGCGTCCAGGTCGGCCGAGACGGACCCCACGCACTCCATCAGGGAGGTGGCGGGAACGGAGCTGAGCTCCAGCTGTCCACCGGGTTCGACGGTGAGCGCCGAACGCAGGGACAGGGTCCGCAGTGCGGCGTAAGCCGCTTCGAGTCGTTCAGGTGGTACGGGAAGCCGCGGCCTGCGCAGCTCGTGGACGAGCCATTCGACCTCGACACCGAGGAGGCGGGGCGGACCGGTCTTGAAGCAGATGCCGCGGACCAGTGCCTCCACCTCGGCCTCGGTGACGGTGGAGCGTCGTCGCTCCGTACAGTCACTCACCGAATCGGACATGTGGGGATCCTCCTGAGATTCCACCATGCCGCCGGCCCGGGGTCTGGTGGGCCGGACCGGCAATCACTCGTCCTACCCAAGACCCTCTCGGCGGTTCGCACAAGGGTGCAAATAGTCGCTTTCAGGACCGGGAACCACTGTTTGCGGGGCCGCGAAACTCTGTTGCGCCGCAGGACCAGCATCGCTCACGATGCGTTCATGGGCACGACGGGGGAACGCACGCAGGCCGTGACCGTGGCGCGCACGGGGGTCGCGCCATGAGCGCGCGCCTGCGTGCGATCGCCCGGGAGACCGAGGAGATCGTGGCCGTCGGCGGTTACCGCGGCCCCTCCGGGGGCGCGGTGTCCATCGCGGCCTCCGTCCGGAGCGCACGGGCCCGTACGCGCCTGCACGGCCCGGAGCCGGTGGAGACACCGGCGGTCGTCCCGGTCGGCACCTCCTTCGAGGTCACGGGCGAGAGCAGCCTGGAAGCGGCCCACCGGCTCACCACCCTCGGCGCGGACCCGGTCGCCGTACTGAACTACTCCTCGGCGCGCAATCCCGGCGGGGGCTATCTGAACGGCGCACAGGCCCAGGAGGAGGCCCTGTGCCGGGCCTCCGCGCTGTACACCTGCCTGCTGGAGGCCCGGCCGTTCTACGACCACCACCGCGCCCACCGTGACGCGTTCTACTCGGACCGTGTCATCCACTCGCCCGGCGTGCCCGTCTTCCGGGACGACCGCGGACGGCTCCTCGACGAGCCGTTCCCGGTCGGATTCCTGACCTCGGCGGCCCCCAACGCGGGCGTCGTCCTGCGCGACAGCCCGCAGCGCGCGGCCGACCTGCCGGGCGCTCTGGCGAGCCGCGCCGGACGCGTCCTGGAGACCGCGGCCACCCACGGCTACCGCCGCCTGGTCCTCGGCGCCTGGGGCTGCGGGGTGTTCCGGAACGACCCGGCGCGGGTGGCGGCGGCCTTCCGCGGGCTGTTGGTCGAGGGCCGCTTCCAGGGGTACTTCGATCACGTGGTGTTCGGGATCCTGGACCGCACGCCCGGCCGGACGACCCACCGCGCGTTCGAGCGGGTGTTCGCATCCGAGCTCGGCGGCGCGGCCGTCACCGCGTGACCCTCACCGGGTGACGCTCAGCGCCACCCGTACCGCTCGCGCAGCCGGTGCACCACGGAGTTGAACCGCATCCGGTCCAGGGCGCACGCCTCCCGGCGCATCCCGTCCTCGTGCAGCCGCAGCACACGGTCCACGTCCACCCAGGAGTCCCGGCCGGTCCGGTCCCACGGTCCGCTGCCGATCGCGACCCACTCGCGGTCGCCGTCGTGCCGCTTGCTGGAGAGCTGGACGGCGAGCAGGGTGCCCGCGGCCTCCCGGGCCACGACCAGCACCGGGCGGTCCTTGCCCCGGCCGTCGTTCTCCTCGAAGGGCACCCACGTCCACACGATCTCGCCGGGATCGGGGTCGCCGTCGTGCGCGGGGGAGTACTCGGTCTTCATGGGGCCGACCTCGCGGGGCTCGGCCTCGGTGGTCGCGGAGGGGCCGTAGCGGCCGGGAACGTCGTCTTCGGTAAAGGCAGTCACGCGGGTCACGGTAGAGCCTGCGTGCGACGCCCCGACGGGCGGGTCCGCGGCGGTACGGCGTCGGGCGTACGGGGCCGTGGTCCAACTCCCCCGGGGGCGCCGGGCGCACGGCATCGGGCGTACCGGAGCCGTGGCCTTGTCCTGCCCCAACTCCCGTACGCCCGAACCTCATTGCCTACAGACCTCGGCGACTGTGCGCCTCAGCGCGCCGACCTCACCTCTCGTCCTTCTCCACGGGCACCCTCTCGGTGCGCGGCGGCACGACCCCGTTGAGCTCGGCCGCCGGGTTCTTGGCCGCGTTCCCCTCCGGGTTCATCGTCGAGAGCAACTGGCGTGCCAGGCCGAGGCCGGTGCCGCCCATGGTGAGCGCCTTGGCGAACATGTCCGACATGCCGTCGGCCCCGTTCAGCAGCACCATGTGATCGACGTTGCCGAACGCGCTCGCGCCCGCCTGCACGATCTCGGGCCAGTTCTCGGCGAGTTGCTGGGCGACGACCGCCTCCTGGTTCTCGGCGAGCGCGGCGGCGCGGGCCTGGATGGCCTCCGCCTCCGCGAGACCCTGGGCCCGGGTCGACTCCGCTGCCGCGAGACCCTTGGCCTGGGCGGCCGCGGCCTCGGCCTCACCGGTCGCGCGGGTCGCCATGGCGGCGGCCGCACCCCGTGCCTGGGTCGCCTCGGCCTCGGCGTTGGCGGCCGTCTTGACGCGGGTCGCCTCCGCCGCGGCGGCGAGCTCGGTCTCCCTGGCCTGGGCCTGGGCCGCCGAGATCCGCGCGTCACGCTCGGCCTCGGCCCGCGCCCGGGTCTCGTACGCCCTGGCGTCAGCGGGCTTGCGGACATCCGCCTGGAGCTGCTGCTCGCGGCGGTGCGCCTCCAGTTCGGCGACCCGGGTCTCCTGGATGACGACGTCCTGCTGGGCCGCGGCGGCCGCGAGCGGGCCGGCCATCTGCGCCGTCGCCGCCGCCTTGTCCCGCTCCGCCTGGTAACCGGCCTGCTGGATCTCGCTGTCCCGGGTCGCCTCCGACATCCGTGCCGCGGCCTTCTGCTCGGCCTCGGTGGCCAGCCGGTTCGCCTCGGCCTGCGCGATACGCGCGTCACGCTGGACGGCGGCGGCGTGCGGCATGGCCAGGTTCCGGATGTAGCCGGTCGGGTCCTCGATCTCGTGGATCTGCAGCGAGTCGACGATCAGACCGAGCTTCTCCATCTCCGTACCGCACGCGGCACGGGTCTGGCCGGTCAGCTTCTCCCGGTCGCGGATCATGTCCTCGACGGTCAACCCGCCGACGATGGACCGCAGATGACCGGCGAACACGTTGTGCACCCGCTCCGCCATCATCTTCTGCTGGTCGAGGAAACGGCGCCCCGCGTTGGCGATCGACACGAAGTCGTCGCCCACCTTGAAGATGACCACGCCCCGCACCTTCAGCGGAATGCCCTGGGTGGTCACGCAGTCCACGTGCAGCTCGGTCTCGTTGAGGTCGAGCGAGATCTTCCGCACCGCCTGGACGCCCGGCAGAACCAGCGTGCCGCGCCCCGTCACGATACGGAAGCCCATGCCCTCTTCGAGGCCCTCGGTCCGATGCTTCGAACCGGAGATGATCAGCGCTTCGTTGGGCTCCGCGACTCGCCACATGAGCTTGAAGACCACAACGATGAAGATCAGTGCGAGGACAACCGCCCCCGCCACGACGCCGACGATCATCGGCATACGCCCCCTTTGGATGGTGCCCTATCGGCACCGAACGAAGGGAGTGTGCTCCTCGCCGACACCCGGGTACAGAGGGCGGCGATTCCTTGTTGCGTTCTTGATGCATACGGTTCTCACCTGGGACGAAGGCAGCTCAACTGTCGTACGGGCGGGGCGAGTCGGCCGCTCGGCGCGAGGGTCGCCGGCCGTCCGGTGGTGGGGCGCCGGACCGTCCGGTGGTGGGGAACGCCGGCCGGCCGGTGGTGGGGAACTCCGGCTGTCCGGCAGCGCGGAACGCGTGGCGTTCCGGGGCGCCGTCAGTTGTCGTACGCGGCCGAGACGTACACCGTGCGCGGCGGCAGGTACTCCACCACCATCACCACCGTGCCCCGCTCGATGCGGTCCCGCGGCGCGGCCGGATAGGCGAGGAAGTGCTCGGCGCCGCCGCGCACCCGGACGATCACCTCGCCGACGAGCCCGGGGCCGACCGTGCCGGTCACCCGTCCCATCAAACCGACCATCGACGCATCGTCCATGGCCACAGCGTAAGGCCGGAACTCCGTTACGCGGCGGGGGAGTCCGCCACGGCTTCGTACGACGGCCACTGCTCGTGCCAGCGCCGGTCCGCCTCCAACTGCGCGGCCAGCGACACCAGCAACGGCTCGCTGTCCGCCGGGCCGAGCAACTGCGCGCCGACCGGGAGCCCTTCGCCGACGAAGCCCGCGGGGACGTTCACGCCCGGCCAGCCGAGGATGTTCCACGGCCAGGCGTAAGGACAGGCGGCGATCATGGCCCGGTCGGTGCCGAAGCCGCTGAGGCCGAGCATCGCGCCGATCGGGGGCGGGGGAGCGGCGGTCGTCGGCGCGAGCAGTACGTCGTAGGTGTCGAAGAGCGCGCCGATACGGACCTGGAGCGCGCCCTCGGCGCGGCGGGCCGCCCGCAGCGGAGCCCCGCCGAGCAGCCGGCCGAGGCGCGCGGCGTCGTGCGTGCGGCGGTCGAGGAGTTCGGGGAACGGCGTGTCGCGCACGCGTTCCGCGATGCCCGCCGTGGCGCGCGGGACGAACGTGAGCCCGATCCGTCCGTAGCGCGGCTCGGCCTCCTCCACCGTGTGCCCGAGTCCGGCGAGCCGCTCCGCGAGCGCGAGCACCTTCGCCCGTACGGCGGGGTCGAGCCGTGCGGGCACCGCGGTGAACGGCGGCTTCAGCGACAGCGCGATGCGCAGCCGGCCCGGATCGCGGCCGACGGCGTCGCGGACCCGCAGCGCGGCGGGCCGGTGCAGATCGCCGTCGTGGCTGCCGCTCGCCGCGTCCAGCAGCAGCGCCGCGTCCGCGACCGTGCGGGCGAGCGTGCCGTTGACCGTGATGCCGTGGAAGGACTCCGGGCGCGGCCAGGTCGAGATCCGGCCGCGCTGCGGCTTGATGCCGATCAAGTGGGTCCAGGCGGCCGGGATGCGCACGGAGCCCGCGCCGTCCGAGCCCAGCGCGGCGGGGACCAGACCCGCGGCCACGGCGGCGGCGGAGCCCCCCGACGAGCCGCCCGGAGTGTGCCCGTGGTGCCAGGGATTGCGGGTCGCGCCGAAGGCCGGGCCCTCGGTGAAGGGCCACTGGCCCAGCTCGCAGGTGTTGGTCTTGCCGATGACGACCGCACCGGCCGCGCGCAGCCGGCGTACCGCCTCGCCGTCCTCGGCCACCGGCGGGAAGTCGCCCGGGCAGCCGAACGCGGTCGGCTCGCCCGCCACGTCCATGTCGTCCTTGACCGCCAGCGGCACCCCGAGCAGCGGCAGCCGCCGGCCCGCCGCCAGTTCCCGGTCCGCCGCGTCGGCCTCCGCGAGGGCCGCCTCGGCGCGCACCAGCCGGAAGGCGTTCACGGTGGGCCGGGCCGCCTCGATCCGGGCGAGCGTCCGCTCGACCAGCTCGCGCGAACTCACCTCGCCCGCGGCCAGCGCACGCACGCTCTCCGTCAGTCCTGGGGCACGGTCGGGAGCCATCCGGGTCACCTCCGAAGCAGGTTGTCTACCGAACGGTAACCTCTGGGTCGGCCCACCGGTACAGGGCCCTCAACCTCCTTTGCGGAAGCGGCAGTTCCATGTTCCGGGCGGCCCGCCGGACGGCCCCGGCACACGGCGCCGTTCGGGCCCCTGGAAGGATGCGGTACGTCATGGTGCAGATACCGAAGCAGTCCGCCCACCCGGCGCCCGCACAACGACCCGTGCCGACCAGTGCCGATGTGGCACGCCTCGCGGGAGTCTCGCGCGCGACCGTCTCGTACGTCCTGAACAACACCAGCGCCGTCCGGATCAGTGAACCCACCCGGCTCCGGGTCCGCGAGGCCGCCGAGGAACTCGGGTACGTCCCGCACGCGGCCGCCCGCAGTCTGCGCGCCGGACACAGCCGCATGGTCCTGATGCCCGCCCCGAGCGTGCCCGTGGGTCCCCTGTACCACCGGTTCTTCGCCGAGCTCCAGTCGGCGCTCGGCCGCCTCGACTACACCGTCGTGCAGTACGGCAGCGTCGGACTGCGCGGCGACGAGGCCGCCCGCGCCTGGGCCGAGCTGCGGCCGGTCGCGGTCCTCGTGCCCGGCAGCGGGCTCGGCCCGCAGGGCGTCGCGGTCCTCAAGCGGGCCGGCGCCCGCGCCGTGGTCACGCTCGGCCCCGAACGGGTCGAGGGCGCCCACGCGCTGCTCATGGACCACGGCAGGGTCGGCCACTGCGCGGGTGTCCATCTGCTGTCCCGGGGCCGCCGCCGGGTCGGCGTGGTGATGCCCGAGGAGAGCGGCCTGGAGATCTTCGCCCGGCCCCGCCTCGACGGCGTGCGGCGGGCCCTGCAGGGTGCGGACGCGACGGTCACCGAGCTGCCCCTGGCGTACGAGGAGGAGGCCGCCGCCCGGCTCGCGGCGCGCTGGCGTGCGCTGGGCCTGGACGCCGTCTTCGCCTACAACGACGAGTACGCGATGCTCCTGATGCGCGCCCTGCAGGACGAGGGGATCGCCGTCCCGGACGGGACCGCCGTCGTCGGCGCCGACGATCTCGTGCTCGGCCGGCTGCTGCGGCCCCGGCTGAGCACCGTCCACATCGAGCTGCCCTCCGGCCGCGACCTCGCCGAACTGGTCGACCGAGCGGTCCGCGAACCGGGCCGCGAGTCCGAGACGCACGAGGTGCTGGGAGCACGAGTGGTGCACCGCGCGTCGAGCTGAGGGAGGCTGGGCCTGTTCGCCCGGCCGGTGCGCGGCCGGGCGGGTCCCCGTGCCGGAGCCTCGCCCCGGCGGCATCGGACTCCGGAGGCGCGTCATGCGGACCACGGTCGGCATCATCGGCGGCGGCCCGGCAGGGCTTCTGCTGGCCCGGCTGCTGCACCGGACGGGGATCGGCTGTGTCGTCCTGGAGAGCCGGACCCGCGCGTACGTGGAGCGGCGCCAGCGGGCCGGCATGCTGGAGCAGGGCACGGTCGACGCGCTGCGCGCCTGCGGAGCGGGCGAGCGGCTGGACGCGGAGGGCCTGGTCCACCGCGGCATCGAGCTGCGCTTCGAGGGCGAGCGCCACCACGTCGACTTCCCCGGGCTCACCGGCGGCCGCACCGTCACGATCTATGCCCAGACGGAGATCGTGAAGGATCTCGTCGCTCTCCAACTCGAAGACGGACCACCCCTGTTGTTCGAGGCCGAGGCGCTCGCGGTGGAGAAGCCGGAGAGTGGCACCCCCGTCGTGCGGTTCCTGCACGAGGGGCGGGAGCGGACGCTGAGCTGTGACTGGGTGGTGGGCTGCGACGGCTCCCACGGCATCGCGCGCTCCGCGTTCCCGGCCGGCACGAGCCGCTCGTACGCGCACGACTACCCGTACTCCTGGCTCGGCATCCTCGCCGACGTGCCCCCCTCCTGCGAGGAGTTGATCTACGCCCGGGGCGCCACCGGCTTCGCCCTGCACAGCATGCGCTCCCCGTCGGTGTCGCGGCTCTACCTCCAGGTCCCGAACGGCACCGACACCGCCGACTGGCCCGACGGACGGGTCTGGGACGAACTGGCCGCGCGGTTCTCGGTCGACGGGGACTGGCGGCTGGAACGCGGCCCCGTCACCGCCAAGTCGGTCACCCCGATGCGCAGTTGGGTGCACGAACCGATGCGTCACGGGCGGCTCTTCCTGGCCGGGGACGCCGCGCACATCGTGCCGCCGACCGGTGCGAAGGGGCTCAATCTCGCGGTGTCCGACGTACGGGTCCTGGCACGCGGCTTCGCCGAACTGCACCGCACCGGGTCGACCGAACTCCTCGACCTCTACTCGGAGTTGGCCCTCGAACGGGTGTGGCAGGCGACGCGCTTCTCGTACGACATGACTAAGATGTTGCACGCTCAACCAGATGGGGATGCCTTCGAACACCGGATGCAGCTCGCGCGACTGCGCCGGATCACGGCGTCCCGCCCCGCCGCCGCCGAACTGGCCGCGAACTACACGGGACTTCCGCTCGCCCCGACCGGTCGGGACCTGCCGGGTCCCGCTGGTGATCAGTGAACGATCGGAGAGCCGACATGCCGTTGCTCGACCCCACGACCTGGCAGTCCCGCCCCCTGTCGGGCGATGAGTACACCGTCACCGAGCCCGCCACCGGCGAGGGCCTCGGTACCGTCACGCTCGCCGCCGCCGAGGACATCGCGACGGCCGCGCGGACCTCTCGCGCCGCGCAGACCGCGTGGGCCACGACCCCGCACTTCGCGCGCGCCGCCGTACTGCGCAGGGCCGGGGACCTGTTCGCCACGCACGCCGACGAACTGCGCGAGTGGATCGTGCGGGAGTCCGGCTCCATCCCCGGCAAGGCGGACTTCGAGCTGCACGTCGCCGCCCAGGAGTGCTACGAGGCGGCGGCCCTCGCCTCGCGCCCGACGGGCCAGGTCCTGCCCTCGGAGGCGCCCCGCCTGTCGTACACGCGCCGTGTCCCGGTCGGTGTCGTGGGTGTGATCGCGCCCTTCAACGCGCCGCTGATCCTCTCGATCCGCTCGGTCGCCCCGGCACTCGCGCTCGGCAACGGCGTCGTGCTGAAGCCGGATCCGCGCACGGCCGTGTGCGGCGGCCTCGCGCTCGCCGCCGTCTTCGCCGCGGCGGGACTTCCGGACGGGCTGCTGCAGGTACTGCCCGGTGGCCCCGACGCCGGCCGCGCCCTGGTCGCCGACCCGCTCGTACCGGTCATCTCCTTCACCGGCTCGACCGCGGCGGGGCGTGCGGTCGGTGAGGCGGCGGGCCGCCATCTCAAGCGCGCGCACCTGGAGTTGGGCGGGAACTCCGCCCTGGTCGTCCTCGCGGACGCCGATCTCGACGCGGTCATCTCCACGGCGGCCTGGGGCTCGTTCTTCCACCAGGGCCAGATCTGCATGACAACCGGCCGCCACCTGGTCCACGCCTCGCTCTACGAGGAGTACGTCGAACGGCTCGCCGCCAAGGCCGACTCACTGGCCGTCGGCGACCCGCACCGCGAACAGGTGCACCTCGGTCCCATCATCGACGACGCCCAACTCGCCAAGATCCGGGGGCTGGTGGAGTCCAGCACGGCGAGCGGCGCGAAGCTCGCGGCGGGCGGTACGCACGACCGGCTCTTCTACCGGCCGACGGTGCTCGCCGGGGTCGACGACGCGACCCCGGCGTACGCGGAGGAGGTCTTCGGCCCGGTCGCCCCGGTCCGTTCCTTCGGCACCCTGGAGGAGGCGGCGGCCCTCGCGTCCGCGGGACCCTACGGCCTCTCCCTGGGCATCGTCACCCGGGACACCGCGCTCGGCCTCGAACTCGCCGACCGTATCCCGACCGGTATCGCCCACATCAACGACCAGACCGTCAACGACGAGGCCGTCGCGCCCTTCGGCGGTACCGCCGCCTCCGGCACCGGCGCCCGCTTCGGCGGCGAGGCCAATCTGGACGCCTTCACCGACATACGGTGGACGACGGTGCGCGGCGACGTGGCGGGGTACCCGTTCTAGGAACCCACGACCACGACGCACCCGGCCCCGGGCTCGGACGCACCTGACCCCGGGCTCGGACACATCCGGCCCCGGGCGGCCGGACCAGGTCCGGGGCTCGGCCGTACGGGAGCCGAGGCCCCGGCGCCCACTGCGTGTTCCGCGCCCCGGGCCTACTCGGTGCCCTGGGCCTGCTGGGCCGCGACCGACTTGCGGACCTCGTCCATGTCCAGCTTCCGGGCCTGCCCGATGACGTCGTCCAGCGCGGCGGCGGGCAGCGCCCCGGGCTGGGCGAAGATCGCGACCTGATCGCGGACGATCATCAGGGTCGGAATCGACTGGATGTCGAAGGCGGCCGCCAGCTCGGGCTGCGCCTCCGTGTCGACCTTGGCGAAGACCAGGTCGGGGTTGGCCTCCGCGGCCTTCTCGTAGACCGGGGCGAACTGACGGCACGGCCCGCACCAGGACGCCCAGAAGTCGATCAGGACGAACTCGTTGTCCGTGACCGTCTGGTCGAAGTTCTCCTTGGTGAGCTCAACGGTGCTGCTCATTCCTTTTCCCTCTTCCTGACGTCAGGGTCATGCCGGTTTCCACAACGCCACCCATCAGGGGCGTATTCCGCGCCCGTACCCGTGTGGCCACGGCGCACACCAGCAACCAGACTGACCCCATGACGGAAACGGAATCCATCGCCTACGACGTCGTGGTGCTCGGTGCCGGGCCCGTGGGGGAGAACGTCGCCGACCGCGCCCGCGCCGCCGGCCTCTCCACCGCGGTCGTGGAGAGCGAACTGGTCGGCGGCGAGTGCTCGTACTGGGCGTGCATGCCCAGCAAGGCACTCCTCCGCCCGGCCATCGCCCGCGCCGACGCCCGCCGGGTACCCGGCCTCTCCCAGGCGGTGCAAGGTCCCCTCGACGCCCCCGCGGTGCTCGCCCACCGCGACTACTACACCTCGAACTGGAAGGACGACGGCCAGCTCGCCTGGCTGGACGGCATCGGAGCCGACTTCTACCGCGGGCACGGCCGGCTCGACGGATCGCGCACCGTGACGGTCGACGGGCCCGACGGTGAGCGACGGGTGCTGACCGCCCGGCACGCGGTCGCGGTCTGCACCGGCACCCGCGCCCTGCTCCCCGACCTGCCGGGGCTCGCCCAGGTCAAGCCGTGGACGAGCCGCGAGGCCACCAGCGCGCACGCCGTGCCCGGTCGGCTGATCGTGGTGGGCGGCGGCGTGGTCGCGGCCGAGATGGCCACGGCCTGGCAGGCACTCGGCTCCCAGGTCACGCTCCTGGTCCGCGGCAAGGGCCTGCTGCCCCGCATGGAGCCCTTCGCCGGGGAACTGGTGGCCGAGGCGCTGGCCGAGGCGGGCGCCGACGTACGCACCGGCACCTCCGTGACCGCCGTCTCGCGCGAGGGCTCGACCGTGGTCGCCCTCACGGACACCGGTGACCGCATCGAGGCCGACGAGATCCTCTTCGCCACCGGCCGCGCGCCCCGCACCGACGACCTGGGCCTCGACACGGTCGGCCTGGAGCCGGGCAAGTGGATCGAGGTCGACGACAGCCTCCGGGTCATCGGCAGCGAGTGGCTGTACGCGGTCGGCGACGTCAACCACCGCGCCCTGCTCACCCATCAGGGCAAGTACCAGGCCCGGATCGCGGGCGCCGCCATCGCCGCCCGCGCCGCCGGGGTGCCGCTGCTGGAGACGGACCCCTGGGGCGCGCACGCCGCGACCGCCGACCACGCGTCCGTCCCGCAGTGCGTCTTCACCGACCCCGAGGCGGCGGCCGTGGGCCTCTCCCTCGCGGAGGCGGAGCAGGCCGGTCACCGGGTCCGGGCCGTGGACGTCGACATGGCCTCGGTCGCGGGCGCGGGACTCTACGCGGACGGCTACCGGGGCAAGGCCCGCATGGTCGTCGACCTCGACCGCGAGGTCGTCGTCGGTCTGACACTGGTCGGCCCCGGCGTCGGCGAACTGATCCACTCCGCGACGGTCGCCGTCGTCGGCGAGGTGCCGATCGACCGCCTGTGGCACGCCGTCCCGTCCTACCCGACGGTCAGCGAGGTGTGGCTGAGGCTCCTGGAGGCGTACCGGGACGCGTGAGGCGCGCGGCACGCGGGCGGCCGCTGTGCATGGCCCGAGCGGGGACGCCGGGCCCTGCGCGCCATTCGCCCCCGGAGCGACACACGGCGGGCGACACACGGCGGGCGACGCGCAGGGACGACACGGCCGGCGTACCGGGGACGGCACCCCGGTGCCGCGTGGTGCGGCGTGTCGCCCCAGGGCGCCGCGCCGAGTGGTGTGCCGCCCGGGGGGTGCGCGCCTTTGGGGGCGCGCACCCGTACGACCGGCGGTCAGGCCAGTGACACCAGTTCCCGGTACTCCTCGCTCCACAGGTCCTCGTCCGCGTCCGGGAGCAGCAGTACCCGGTCCGGGCGCAGCGCGTCGACGGCTCCCTCGTCGTGGGTGACCATGACGAGCGCGCCCGGATACGTGGCCACCGCGGCCAGGACCTCGGCGCGGGACGCCGGGTCGAGGTTGTTGGTGGGCTCGTCCAGGAGAAGCACGTTGGCGCCCGAGTGGACGAGACCCGCCAGGGCGAGCCTGGTCTTCTCGCCTCCGGAGAGGACCCCGACCCGCTTGTCGGCGTCGTCACCCGTGAACAGGAACGAACCGAGCACCCGCCGTACCTCGCCGTCGGTGAGATGCGGCGCGGCGGCGGCGAGATGGCCGCGGACCGTGCCGGCGGGGTCCAGCGTGTCGTGTTCCTGGGCGAAGTAGCCGAGGCGCAGCCCGTGCCCGCGCACCACCCGCCCGCTGTCGGGGCGGTCGTGACCGGCGAGCAGCCGCAGCAGGGTGGTCTTGCCCGAGCCGTTCGGGCCGAGGACCACCAGGCGGCTGCCCCGGTCGACGGCGAGGTCGACACCGCCGAGGACACGCAGATCGCCGTACGACCTGGTCAGGGCGACCGCGCCGAGCGGCATCCGTCCGCACGGCGCGGGTTCGGGCAGCCGGATGCGCGCCACCTTCTCCGACCGCCGCACCGGTTCCAGTCCCGCGATCAGCCGGTCGGCGCGGCGGGCCATGTTCTTCGCCGCCACGGCCGTCGACACATGGGCGCGCATCTTGTCCGCCTGCGCGTGCAGCGCCGCCGCCTTGCGCTCGGCGTTCGCCCGTTCCCGGCCGCGGCGGCGATCGTCGGCGTCGCGCTGGGCGAGGTAGGCCGCCCAGCCGGTGTTGTGCACGTCGAGCGCGGCACGGTCCGGGTCCAGGTGCAAGACACGGTTCACCACGTCGGCCAGCAGGGAGATGTCGTGGCTGATGAGGACGAACCCCGCCTGATGGCCGGCCAGGAACCCGCGCAGCCAGGCCGTCGCGCCGGCGTCCAGATGGTTCGTCGGCTCGTCGAGGAGCAGCGTGCCGTCGTCCGCGAACAGGACGCGGGCCAGTTCGGCACGCCGTCGCTGGCCGCCGGACAGGGTGCCGATCGGCTGGTCCATCACCCGGGCCGGCAGTCCGAGGCCCGCGGCGACCCGGGCCGCCTCGGCCTCGGCCGCGTATCCGCCGAGCACCTGGTACTCGGCCTCGGCGCGCGCGTAGGCGTTCATCGCGCGCTCGGATCCGTCGGCCATCGCCGTCTCGGCCGTGCGCAGGGCTCGTACGGCACGGTCGAGGCCGCGGACCGACAGGATCCGGTCGGTGACCGTGACCGCGGGGTCCGCCGCGCGCGGGTCCTGGGAGAGGTAACCGACCGTTCCGGTACGGGAGACGGAGCCGGCGGCGGGGGGCCGCTGCCCGGCCAGGGTGCTCAGGAGAGTGGTCTTGCCGGCGCCGTTCCGGCCGACCAGGCCGATACGGTCGCCGGGGGAGACGTGGAAGGACAGGTCGGACAGCAGCAGCCGGGCGCCGACGCGCACGTCGGCACCGCGAACGGTGATCATGGGAAGACGCTCCAGAAGTCAATCGGCTCAAGGACACACGGGTGGCGTGGAAGCGGGTCCTGGAGCTAAGAGACGCGGGGCGTGGACATGCGAATCAGGCTAACGGAGGCGCGGGGCGAGGCGCCTCCGAATTAGCCGCCGGTACATCCCGGCGAGCGGCGGTTCGGCTGTCCGGCGGTTCGGCGACGCGGCGGTCCGATGGCAGGTCGGTCCGCCGCGTCGCCCGACCAGCGGCGTGGTCCGTCGGCCGCCCGACCAGCGGGGTGGGTGGTCCGCCGGTGTCCGCCCGGCGAGGTGGTCCGCCGGTGTCCGCCCGGCGTCCCAAGGCGTCCGCCTGGTCTCCCGTCCGCCCGATGGCATCCGGCCGGTCGGCCCGTGACGCCTGTCCGGGATGGCGGCCACCCGGGATGGTCAGTCCGGCAGGCATGTCAGCCGGCAGGCATGTCAGCCCGGCAGGGTGAAGCCGAGTGCTTCGGCCGCCAGTCGCGGTGTCGGCTGGGCCCAGAGTTCCGCCGTCGCCTCGTTCGAGGACAGTGAGCGCAGCTCCGCGCGGTCGAGGTAGAGCCCGCCGTCCAGGTGGTCCGTCTCGTGCTGGACGATGCGCGCGGGCCAGCCGCTGAACACCTCGTCGACCGCTCGCCCGTGTTCGTCCAGCGCCGTCAGCCGAACCTCGGTGTGCCGGGCCACCACGGCCTGCCAGCCCGGAACGCTCAGACAGCCCTCGAAGAACGCGACGCGCCCCGGACCGATCCCCTCGTACGACGGATTGACCAGCACCCGGAACGGCTGCGGCACCCGCCCCCGTGCGACGCGCACCTCCTCCGGCACCGGCGCCGGGTCCTCGATGACGGCGAGCCGCAGCGGTACGCCGACCTGCGGCGCGGCGAGACCGACACCCGGCGCCGCGTGCATCGTGGCGCGCAGGGCGGCCACGAAGCGGGCCAGCAGACCAGGGTCCAGCTGCCCGTCGAACGGCTCCGTGCCCCGGCGGAGCACGGGGTCACCGGCCGCGACGATCGGCAACGGACCCTCGTGGCCGAGGAGTTCCTCGACCAGGTCGCTCAGGGTGGTGGGTGCGGAGCTGCGGTCACGTTCGGATGCCATCGTGTCAGGATGCCAAGCCCGGGGGAGCCGATCGAGGCGGCGCAGGGCGAGTCCCGCGACTTTCCCGCCGTGTCTCGTCGTGCGAACCCCCGAAGCGCCTGAAAACACCCAGGCGGCGGGAAGACCGGTCACACACGAAGCCCGTCACACACGAAGCCCGTCACACAGGATGCCCGTCACGCGCGAAGCCCCGATACGCGGGAAGGCCCGTCACCGAAATGACGGGCCTTCGCGGTACGGGGCCCCGGTCGGACCCTGGATCTCCCGGGTGGGACCGGATCAACGCGGAACAATCCGCATCAAGCCTGTTCGAAGTCGCCCGCGAGCGCGGAGGCGATCCGCAGGTGCGACGCCGCCTCCTCGGCCCGGCCGAGGCGCTGCAATGTGCGTCCCAGCATCAGCCGGGCGTAGTGCTCGACGGGGTCGAGCTCCACGATGGTCCGCAACTCTGCTTCGGCGCGGCGCAGTTGGGCCGAGTGGTAGTAGGAGCGTGCCAGCAGCAGCCGGGGTCCGGTCTGCTCCGGCGCCTCCTCGACCAGTCCGCCCAGCACCCGCGCCGCCGACGCGAAGTCCTTGGCCTCGAAGAACAGCCTCGCGCGCTCCCAGCGCTCCGCGGCCGTCCCGTGGTCGTAGTACGTCATGTCCACCACTGACCTCCTTCGAGGGACCACAACCGCGAGGTTTGGTTGAATATTCCACGAACGACTCGCGCTCGTGGGGCGCCAGGCGCCCGGCGTCCGCTTCGCCTCGGAGCGGCTACGCGCCGGCCAGTTCCGCGTCGGCCCGCTCCGTGACGAGGGCCAGAACACGCCCCGCGGTCGCCAGGTCCTCGGCCGGGATCCCGGCGTACAGCCGGGCGGCGATCTCGTCGCCGGCGGTGCGGATCGACTCGAACAGTTCCCGGCCGCTGTCCGTGAGGGACACCTGGTCGGCCGACGGCTCGGCCAGGAGCTTGTGGGCCGTCATCTCCTCGACCGTCCGCCCGGCGGCCGACTCCTCGATCTTGAGTCCGCCGGTCAACCGGGCCACGAGCCGGGCGCGCTCGACCGTTCCACCGTTGTCGGAGACGGCCCGCAGGGCCACGGACTGTTCGAAGGTGGTGCCGCTGCGCGCGAGCACCCGCTCCAGGGCGGCGCGGCTCGCGTAGTGGGCGAGGCCGATGACCCGCCCGTTGACGGACGGGGCGGGCGTGGAGGGTACGGAGGGAATGGAGGGAATGGAGGTGGTCATGACTACTCCTCGGGTGAATCCTCTTCGGGCGTGGCCGAAGCCTCGTCGGATCGTGACTCGGCTCCGGTGCGCGGATCGAGCGGTACGTCGAGCAGGACGGCCAGTTCGCGGCTGAACTCCCGTGTGCGGTCGCCTCGGAGGCCGCCCAGTGGTTCGAGAAGCTGCTCCAGCAGACCCTGGACCACGGTGATCGCGCGGAGGGTGATCGCGCGCCCGTCCTCGGTGAGGGACAGCCGCACCGCGCGCGGGTCCGCGGGATCGCGGGTGCGGTCGACAAGGCCGGCCGCCTCCAGCGAGCGGGCCAGTTTCGAGACGTAGAGCGGTTCGAGTCCGGTGTGGTCGGCGAGCCGGCGCTGGCTGGGGTGATGTCCACCCCGGTTCATGCTGTACAGCGACGCCACCAGCGAGTACTGCGCGTGCGTCAGACCCAGGGGGCCCACCGCCCGGTCCACCGCGACGCGCCATTTCATCGACAGGCGCCAGACGAGGAAGCCGGGTGTCGCGTGCTCGTATGCCGCCTTCGCTGAACTCATGAAAGAAACAGTACATGGCTACTATGTACATGGCTACTGTTTACTCGAACGGCCCGTTCCCGGCGCACGGAAGCCGGGGCCGGAGTCCTGGGCCGCCGCGCCGGTTCTGAGCCAAGTGCCCCTCGATGGGCGGATCGATGGCCTGACGAGAGGTCCCCGACGGGGCTAGGTTGGGCGCCATGAGCAATCTTGATCGGGAGGCGGTTCCCGCCCCCTGCGGTGGCCGCGGCTTCGTGGTGGCCGAGCCGGTGCGCGAACTCCTCAGCCCCCGCCGGGTCAAGCTCGGCGAGGCCACCGAAGTCCGCCGCCTGCTGCCCAATCTGGGCCGCCGCATGGTCGGCGCGTGGTGCTTCGTCGATCACTACGGGCCCGACGACATCGCCGACGAGCCCGGCATGCAGGTTCCGCCGCACCCGCACATGGGCCTGCAGACCGTCAGCTGGCTGCACGAGGGCGAGGTGCTGCACCGCGACTCCACGGGCAGCCTCCAGACGATCCGCCCGCGCGAACTCGGCCTCATGACCTCGGGCCGCGCCATCAGCCACTCCGAGGAGAGCCCCCGCGCGCACTCCCGCCTGCTGCACGGCGCACAGCTCTGGGTCGCCCTGCCGGACAGCCACCGGCACACCGACCCGCGCTTCGAGCACCACGCCGAACTGCCCGTCGTCACCGCCCCCGGGCTCCGGGCCACGCTTCTGCTCGGCACGCTCGACGGCACGACCTCGCCCGGCACGGCGTACACGCCCATCGTCGGCGCCGACCTGGCCCTCACCGGTGGCGCCGACGTACGACTGCCATTGGAGCCCGACTTCGAGTACGCGGTCCTCGCCATGTCCGGCGAGGCTGAGGTCGACGGCGTGCCGGTGGTCCCGGGCTCCATGCTCTACCTCGGCTGCGGCCGTACGGAACTCCCGCTGCGGGCCGCGACGGACGCGGGCCTCATGCTCCTGGGCGGTGAACCGTTCGAGGAGGAGCTGATCATGTGGTGGAACTTCATCGGGCGCACCCAGGAGGACATCGAGGAGGCCCGCCAGGACTGGGCCAAGGGCACCCGCTTCGGTGAGGTGAAGGGATACGACGGCGCACCGCTGCCCGCACCGGAACTGCCACCGGTCGCCTTGAAGCCGCGGGGACGCGTGCGCTGAGCCGCCACGGCATGAGCGCGGTCCGGCCCCTGGAGCCCGCGAAGCCCTCCGCCCGCCCGGTCCTTCGGGCGGGCGGAAGGCTTCGGCGGACCGGCGAGTCGGCAGACCCACCGAGTCGGCGGGCGGCCGGATTCGTCAGTCCTTGATTTCGCAGATGGGGGCGCCGGAGGTGACGGAGGCGCCGACCTCGGCGGTGAGGCCCTTGACGGTGCCGGAGCGGTGGGCGTTGAGGGGCTGTTCCATCTTCATGGCTTCCAGGACGACGATCAGGTCGCCCTCCTTGACCTCCTGGCCCTCCTCGACGGCGACCTTGACGATGGTGCCCTGCATCGGGGAGGCGAGGGTGTCGCCGGTGGCGGCGGGGCCGGACTTCTTCGCGGCGCGGCGTTTGGGTTTGGCGCCGGCGGCCAGGCCGGTGCGGGCCAGCGACATGCCCAGCGAGACGGGCAGGGAGACCTCCAGGCGTTTGCCGCCGACCTCGACGACGACGGTCTCGCGGCCGGGCTCGTCGTCGGTGTCGGTGTCGGCCGGGGCGGTGAAGGGCTTGATCTCGTTGACGAACTCGGTCTCGATCCACCGGGTGTGGACGGTGAACGGGTCGCTGGAGCCGGTGAGTTCGGGGGCGAACGCCGGGTCGGTGACCACCGCGTGGTGGAAGGGGATCGCGGTGGCCATGCCCTCCACCTTGAACTCCGCCAGTGCGCGGGCGGCCCGTTGCAGGGCCTGCTCGCGGGTGGCGCCGGTGACGATCAGTTTGGCGAGCAGGGAGTCCCAGGCCGGGCCGATCACGGACCCGGTCTCGACGCCCGCGTCCAGCCGGACGCCGGGGCCCGTGGGGGGTGCGAACAGGGTGACGGTGCCGGGGGCGGGCAGAAAGCCGCGGCCCGGGTCCTCGCCGTTGATCCGGAACTCGATGGAGTGTCCGCGCAGTTCGGGATCGCCGTAGCCCAGTTCCTCACCGTCGGCGATGCGGAACATCTCGCGCACCAGGTCGAGGCCGGCGACCTCCTCGGTGACCGGGTGTTCGACCTGCAGGCGGGTGTTGACCTCCAGGAAGGAGATCGTGCCGTCCGTGCCGACGAGGAACTCCACCGTTCCCGCGCCGACGTAGCCGGCCTCCTTCAGGATCGCCTTGGACGACGCGTACAGCTCGTCCACCTGCGCCCGGGACAGGAAGGGGGCGGGGGCCTCCTCGACCAGTTTCTGGTGGCGGCGCTGGAGCGAGCAGTCCCGGGTGGAGACGACGACCACGTTGCCGTGGCTGTCGGCCAGGCACTGCGTCTCCACATGGCGGGGCTTGTCGAGGTAGCGCTCCACGAAGCACTCCCCGCGCCCGAACGCCGCGACGGCCTCACGCACCGCCGACTCGTACAGCTCGGGGACCTCTTCGAGGGTCCGGGCGACCTTCAGGCCGCGGCCGCCGCCACCGAACGCGGCCTTGATCGCGATCGGCAGCCCGTGCTCCCGCGCGAACGCCACGACCTCCTCCGCCCCCGAGACCGGGTCCGGGGTGCCCGCGACGAGCGGGGCGCCGGCGCGCTGCGCGATGTGCCGGGCGGCGACCTTGTCGCCCAGGTCACGGATCGCCTGCGGCGGCGGGCCGATCCAGATCAGTCCCGCGTCCAGCACCGCCTGGGCGAAGTCCGCGTTCTCCGAAAGAAAGCCGTAACCGGGGTGGACGGCATCCGCGCCCGAGTCCTTGGCGGCCTGCAGCACCTTGGCGAAGTCCAGGTAACTGGTGGCCGGGGTGTCACCGCCCAGCGCGAACGCCTCGTCCGCCGCACGCACATGCAGAGCGTCCCGGTCCGGTTCCGCATAGACGGCAACGCTCGCGATCCCGGCATCCCGGCACGCCCGGGCCACGCGGACAGCGATCTCGCCACGGTTGGCGATGAGGATCTTCCTCAACATGCGGGCTCCAGAGTGCTCTTGTCGTGGGACCCGGCGCGTGGTGCTCCTGGGCCTGCTTTGCGCATCGGCTGATGCGGGGTGTTCATGGTGTCTCCGTTCGGAGGGTCAGCGATGACGCGCCGAGGCCCGCCAGCCGTCGGGCCCGGGGAAATGCGGGGCGCGCAGTCCACGCTCCGGTGCGGACCAGCCGTCGGCGCGTTGGGCGGCGGGGGCGGCGGTCGCCGGGCGGAGGACCGAGAGGGCCGCGACGAGCGCGGCCAGTTCCTCGGGCGAGGGAGCGCCGCGCGTGATCTCCAGGCGCGGGTTCGCTCCGGGTGCGGCCGCCGTGGCGGGGGCGCGGTCCACGGCTGACCTCGTCGTCGGCGTCACAGCGGGATGTTTCCGTGCTTCTTCGGGGGCAGTGATGCTCGTTTGGTGCGGAGTTGGCGCAGGCCGCGGACGACGTGGGCGCGGGTCTGGGAGGGCATGATGACGCCGTCGATGTAGCCGCGTTCGGCCGCGGTGTAGGGGTTGAGGAGGGTGTCCTCGTATTCCTGGATGAGGCGGGCGCGGGTGGCGTCCTGGTCCTCGGCGGCGGCGATGGTGCGGCGGTGCAGGATGTTGACGGCGCCCTGGGCGCCCATGACGGCGATCTGGGCGGTGGGCCAGGCGAGGTTGAGGTCGGCGCCCAGGTGTTTGGAGCCCATGACGTCGTAGGCGCCGCCGAAGGCCTTGCGGGTGATGATGGTGATCAGGGGGACGGTGGCCTCGGCGTAGGCGTAGATGAGTTTGGCGCCGCGGCGGATGATGCCGGTGTGTTCCTGGTCGACGCCGGGGAGGAAGCCGGGGACGTCGACGAAGGTCAGGACGGGCACGTTGAAGGCGTCGCAGGTGCGGACGAAGCGGGCGGCCTTCTCGCTGGCGTCGATGTCGAGGCAGCCGGCGAACTGCATCGGCTGGTTGGCGACGATGCCGACCGGGTGGCCCTCGACGCGGCCGAAGCCGGTGAGGATGTTGGGTGCGAACAGGGCCTGGGTCTCGAAGAACTCGGCGTCGTCCAGGACGTGTTCGATGACGGTGTGCATGTCGTAGGGCTGGTTCGCGCTGTCCGGCACGATGGTGTCCAGTTCGCGGTCCTCGTCGGTGAGGGCGAGGTCCGCCTCCTCCGTGAACACCGGGGGTTCGCTGAGGTTGTTGGACGGCAGGTAGGAGAGGAGCTGTTTGACGTACTCGATGGCGTCTTTTTCGTCGCCGGCCATGTGGTGGGCGACGCCGGAGACGGCGTTGTGGGTGCGGGCGCCGCCCAGTTCCTCGAAGCCGACGTCCTCGCCGGTGACGGTCTTGATGACGTCGGGGCCGGTGATGAACATGTGTGAGGTCTGGTCGACCATGACCGTGAAGTCGGTGATGGCCGGGGAGTAGACGGCGCCGCCCGCGCAGGGGCCGACGACCAGGCTGATCTGCGGGATGACGCCGGAGGCGTGGGTGTTGCGGCGGAAGATCTCGCCGTACATGCCGAGCGCGCTGACGCCTTCCTGGATGCGGGCGCCGCCGGAGTCGTTGATGCCGATGACCGGGCAGCCGGTCTTGAGCGCGAAGTCCATCGCCTTCATGATCTTCTGGCCGAAGACCTCGCCGAGGGCGCCGCCGAACACGGTGAAGTCCTGGGAGAACACGGCGATGGGGCGGCCGTCGACGGTGCCGTAGCCGGTGACCACGCCGTCGCCGTAGGGGCGGTTGTTCTCCAGGCCGAAGTCGGTCGAGCGGTGCCGCGCGAACTCGTCGAACTCGACGAAGGAGCCCTCGTCCATCAGCAGCTCGATGCGCTCACGAGCCGTCAGCTTGCCCTTGGCGTGCTGCTTTTCGACGGCGCGCTCCGAGCCGGCGTGCGTCGCCTCCTGGATACGGCGCTGCAGATCCGCGAGCTTGCCCGCGGTCGTGTGGATGTCGATGTCGTTCATGACGCGTGCTGTGTCCCGTTCGTCAGAAGGTTTCGCGGGGGACGTAGGTACCCCAGACGTCGCGCAGGGCGTGGGAGACCTCGCCTCCCGTGGCGCGCAGTTTCAGTGCTTCACGCATAGGCGGCAGGACGTCGCCGGTGCCGCCCCTTCGGTGCCGAGCCGTCGTAGGGCGGCTGTACTGGCGGGTCGCTCGGCACGGGCCACGGAACTCACACCGAACCTCCTCGGTACTCGATCTCACCTCGACGGTACGCAGTACCATTCAGGAAGGCAAGTGGCCTCCGAAGGCCGAGACGGGGAAAGATGGGCGATCATGAGCAAGCCATCCGCGCGGTCCCGACTCGCTGACTCCGCCTTCGCGCTCTTCGACGAGCGCGGATACGAGCAGACGACCGTCGACGACATCGCCGAACGCGCCGGACTGGGACGCACGACGTTCTTCCGGCACTACCGGTCCAAGGAAGACGTGATCTTCCCCGACCACGACCGGCTCCTCGACCTGATCAGGGACAGGCTGGCGACCTCGAGTCATCGCACCGCCCTGGTCGCCGTCTCCGACGCGGTCCGCCTGGTTCTGCTGCACTACCTCGACGAAGGCGACCTCGCGCGCCGTCGGTACGCGCTCACCAGCAAGGTGTCCGCGCTCCGCGACCGCGAGATCGCCAGTGTGGCGCGCTACCAGCGACTGTTCCGTGAGTTCATCGCGGACTGGATGGGCGACTCGGCCCAGTCGGCGTCACTCAGAGCCGAACTCATGTCGGCCGCGGTGGTCGCGGCCCACAACCATGTGCTGCGCCGCTGGCTCCGCGGGGAGACCACGGATCCGGTCGGCGAGGTGGACGAGGCGATGCGTGACGTGCTCGCGCTCTTCCCGGCGTCCGACTCGCCGGTGACCGGAGCCGGTACCACGGTCGTCGCCTTCCGGACCGGTCAGGACATCGACGCCCTGCTTCCCTCGCTGAGGCGGCTAGTCGAGGGCGGGTCCGAGCACTGAGGGCCGCCCCGCGGCCGGGGACACGCCGAGCCGGCGCGTACGAGGACGCGGCCTCACCGGACCTGCCCGGCTGGGGCCGAAGCCGTGCGGGAGAGCGTACGGACCGGGGCATCCGGTCATGCCGGTGAGCCCGGCCGGCGTTCCGCGGAGGGGTTCTCCGCGGAACGCCGACCGGGCTCGGGCGGCGACGGAGGCGCGGAGCGAGCCCCGCGCCTTCGGTCAGACGGGCTCCACCGTCCCGGGCGAGTCGTTCTGGACGTCCCGCCGGGACAGGGCGAGGTACCCGACGAAGCCGACGATGGCGACGGTCCAGGAAGCCGTGACCGGGCCGAGGCCGAACCCGAGACCGCCGCGCGCGTGGCCGAGCGCCATCCAGTCGGCGACCGACGCGCCGAGCGGGCGCGTGATGACGTACGCGGTCCAGAACGCGGCGACGGCGTTCAGGGAACCCCACTTGTGGGCGACGGCCGGGACCGCGATGGCGACGGCGTACAGGACGGCCGAGCCCAGGTAGCCGAGGCCGACGGTGGCGGAGAGGTCCCCGGCCGCCGTGCCGAGGGCGAAGGTGGCGAGCACGGTGGCCCAGTAGAAGGCCTCGCGGCGGCGGGTGCGGATGCTGTGGATGGAGAGCGTGCGCTCACTGGCGTACCAGACGGCGAACACGGCGCACAGCGCGACCAGGAAGAGCGGCGTGGAGATCACGTACGGAACACCGAGACCGACATGGAGCACGTCCGCGGCCATCGTGCCGAACACGCTGACCATGACGATCGCGGTCCAGTAGATCCAGGCCACATAGCGGCGCACGGCGAACTGGAGCGCCAGCGAGGCCACGAGAGCCACCCCGCCGAGCCCCACGGCGGGCACGGGCCCGAACAGGTGGGCCAGGTAGTCGGAGGCCGTCTCTCCCATTCCGGTGGTCAGCACCTTGATGATCCAGAAGTACAACGTGACTTCCGGGACCTTGCTCGCCAGGACGGCGGCAGGCGGGGCGCTTCGAGAGTGACGGGTGAGGTGCTCGGTGCTCATGGTCCGCACCATGACACGCCCGACCGGTGCTGCCACAGAGGTCTTTGCCATCGCTTGGACGCTTCTGGAGCAGGACTTGCCGGGAGCCGCGACGAGCCTGAACGCAACCTGAACGGCCCGCCGGAATGCCTGGTCGGGGCCATGATCCCGGTGATACGAAGGGGGGTCGAGCGGTCCGCGTGCACTGGGTGCGGTGCGGTGCGGTGCGGCGCCGGTGCCGGCACCGTCCGTCGCGGGTCGAGCCTGACCCCCGGGACCGGTTCCGGCAACCCCTCCGCCGATCGATCCCCCTTCGCGCCCGTCACTCCCCGCTCACCAGCACCACCTCCAGGGTGCGCGGACCGTGCACCCCCTCCACCCGGTCCAGCTCGATGTCGCTGGTGGCCGAGGGGCCGGAGATCCAGGTCAGCGGGCGCGCCGGATCGAGGCGTTCCAGGGCCTGCGGTACGGAGGCCACCACCTGGTCGGGGACCCGGACGACGCAGATGTGGTGGTCCGGGATCAGGGTGATCCGGCGGCGGCCCTGGTCGGGCGAGCCGTCCAGGACGATCGTGCCGGTCTCGGCGACGGCGACGGCGCAGCCGGTCACCACGCTCGCCACCCTGTCGAGCTCATGGGGCGTGCTCACGGCACGGTCGTGGACCTGGGTGGGATCCGCCGCCGACATCCACTCCGGCGGCAGCCGCGGCGGCACGAGCACGTACTGGGCCCCGCGTTCGGCGAGCAGCCGCATGATGACGTACGGCAGCTCCTCTTCGGTGCTGCGGTGCACGATCGCCCGGTAGTCCGCCAGGTTCTCCGCGAGCAGATCCACCGTCTCCGCGACGCTCCGGGAGCCGTGCTCGCGCAGATAGCTCCGGGCGACGGCCTCCTCGTACGGGGAGTCCTTCCCGGGCCGTTCGGGCGCTGGGGGAGCGCCGTCCCGGGGGACGTCCGCGAGGGCCCGGCGCACCCGACCCAGGATCAGATCCCTGCTGCTCACTTCGTCGTGTCCTTTCCGCCCCGCGTACGCTGCCACCACTCGCGGAACGACTCAGCCGGAACCGCGGGCAGTTCACGGGTCGCGCTCCACGCCCGGCCGGGGCCCGGCAGGGTCCGCGGGTGGAAGCGGCGGGTCCGGGACGCGAGCCGCTGCCCGGCGCCCATCGCACCGGGATGGCTGAACGCCCATCGCGCCGCCCGCATCGCCGCCCGCTCGGCCGCGTGCCCCTTGGCCGGCTTCAGCACCACCGTGTTGCCGTCCTTCGTGACCCGGCCGCCCTCCGCGATCCGCTCCCGCAGATGGACGAGGACCTCCGGGATGTCGATGGCGACCGGGCAGACCTCGTAGCAGGCGCCGCACAACGAGGAGGCGTACGGCAGCGAGGCGTCGATCTCGCTCGCGGTGCCCCGCAGTTGCGGACTGAGGATCGCGCCGATCGGGCCCGGGTAGACCGAGCCGTAGGCATGGCCGCCCGCCCGCTCGTAGACCGGGCAGACGTTGAGACAGGCCGAGCAGCGGATGCAGCGCAGCGCCTGGCGGCCGACCTCGTCGGCGAGCGTGTCGGTGCGGCCGTTGTCCAGCAGGACCAGATGGAAGGTCTGGGGACCGTCCCCGTCCGTGGTGCCCGTCCACATCGAGGTGTACGGGTTCATGCGCTCGGCGGTCGAGGAGCGGGGCAGGGTCTGCAGGAACACCTCCAGGTCCCGCCAGCTCGGCACGATCTTCTCGATGCCGACGACGGAGATCAGCGTCTCGGGGAGCGTCAGGCACATCCGGCCGTTGCCCTCGGACTCGACGACCACGAGGGTGCCGGTCTCGGCGACCATGAAGTTGGCGCCGGAGATGCCGACCTTGGCGCGCAGGAACTTCTCGCGCAGGTGCAGCCGCGCCGCTTCGGCCAGTTCGGCGGGCGTGTCGGTGAGTCCCTCGGGCGCCGGGCGGCCCCACTCGCCCATCTCGCGGACGAAGATGTCCCGGATCTCGCCGCGGTTGCGGTGGATCGCCGGGACGAGGATGTGCGACGGCCGGTCCTTGCCCAACTGCACGATGAGTTCGGCGAGATCGGTCTCGTACGCGTGGATGCCCGCGGCCTCCAGGGCCTCGTTGAGGCCGATCTCCTGGGTGGCCATCGACTTGACCTTGACGACCTCGCTCTCACCGGTCATCTTCACCAGGGCCGTGACGATCCGGTTGGCCTCCTCGGCGTCGGCGGCCCAGTGCACGACGCCACCGGCCGCGGTCACCGACTCCTCCAACTGCGTCAGATAGCGGTCGAGATGACGGAGTGTGTGGTCCTTGATGCGCTTGCCCGCCTCGCGCAGCTCGGCCCAGTCGGAGAGCTCCGCGACGGCCTTGGCGCGCTTGGTGCGGATGGTGTGCGTGGCGTGGCGCAGATTGCCGCGCAGGGTGGCGTTGTTGACGGCCTCGTGGGCGGCCTTCGGGAAGGCCGGCATACCGACGAACGTTCCGCTCATGCGCTCGGCTCCTCTTCCGCGCCCGTGTCCGTGCTCACCTTTGCGCGTGATTCCGGGCCGGCTGCCGTTCCCGCGTCCACGCCCGCCTCCGTGCTCGCCAGGATCTCCGCGATGTGCACGGGACGCATCTCCGTCCTCAGGCGGCCCATCGTGCCGCCGATGTGCATCAGACACGAGTTGTCCGCGGCGCACAGCACCTCGGCGCCCGTCGACTCGGCGTTGCGCACCTTGTCGGCGCCCATCGCCGCGGAGACATCCGGGTTCTTGACGGCGAACGTGCCGCCGAAGCCGCAGCACTCGTCGGCTCCGGGCAGTTCCCGCAGCTCAAGTCCCCTGACCGCCTGGAGCAGTCGGCGCGGCCGGTCGCCGAGCCCCAGGCTCCGCAGGCCGTGACAGGTGGGGTGATAGGTGACCGTGTGCGGGTAGTACGCCCCGACGTCCGTCACCCCGAGCACGTCGACGAGGAACTCGGTGAGCTCGTACGTCTTCGGCACGACCGGCGCCAGCGTCCTGGCCAGGGTGTCGCCGCGCCCCTCCGCGCGGGCCCGTTCACCCATCCGCGGATACAGCTCCCGCACCATCGCCCCGCACGATCCGGACGGCGTCACGATCGCCTCGTACTCCCCGAAGACATCGGAGAAGTGCCGGGCGAGCGGCTCGGCCTCATGGCGGTACCCGGTGTTGTAGTGCGCCTGCCCGCAACAGGTCTGCCCCATCGGGAAATCGACGTCGACCCCCAGTCTGGTCAGCAGTTTCACGACGGCGCGGCCGGTGTCCGGATACAGCGTGTCGTTGACACAGGTCAGGAACAGGGCGACACGCATCGCGGCTCCTCGGTCTCGGTCGTCGGATGGGGGCAGGGTACGGGGCGGGCACGCGGCCGGAGGGCAGCGCGCGCCCGCCGTCCGTGCGGCGCGCCGCACGGCGCGCTGCGCAACGGCCACGTCACGGTGCCCGTTCCACGGCGCCCGCTCCACGGTGCGCGCTCCACCGCGTGTGTCGCACGATGCGTGTTGCACGATGTGCGCTCCGCGGTGTGGTCTTCGCGTTGTGGGCTTCATGCCGCGCTTCTCACGGCGTGCCCAGCCGCGCCTCGGCCGCGCGCCACGCGGCCGTGTCGCCCAGCGGCTCGTAGCGGCGGAGCGGCTGGGTCCTTGCCACCAGCGCCCGCATCTCGGCGCGGTCGCCCACCAGCCCGTGCGCCCGCGCCTGGACGAGGACGTTGCCGAGCGCGGCGGCCTCCGCCGGACCCGCCACGACCGGCAGTCCGCAGGCGTCGGCGGTGAGTTGGCACAGCAGCTCGTTGCGGGTGCCGCCGCCGACGATGTGCACGACGTCGACCGGATGGTCCGCCAGGGACCGTGCCCGCTCGATCGCCCGGCGGTGCGCGAGCGCGAGGGAGTCGAGGATGCAGCGGGTGATCTCGGCGCGGGACTCGGGAACCGGCTGCCCCGAGTTCCGGCAGGCCTCCGCGATCCGCGACGGCATCCGGCCCGGCGCGAGGAACACCGCGTCGCCCGCGTCCACGACGGACCGCAGCGGCGCCACCCCGGCGGCGGCCGCGAGGAGTTCACCCAGATCGGTCTCGCCCCACTCCCGTACGCACTCCTGGAGCAGCCACAGGCCCATGATGTTCCGCAGGTAGCGGACCGTGCCGTCCAGGCCCAGCTCGTTGGTGAAGTTGGCGGCCCGGCTCGCCTCGGTGAGGACCGGAGCGTCCAGCTCCAGCCCGGCCAGCGACCAGGTGCCGGTGCAGATGTAGGCGAACCGCTCCCCGGTCGCGGGAACCGCGGCCACCGCCGAGGCGGTGTCGTGCGAACCGACCGTCGTCACCGGCACCGGGCCGGTCAGCCCGGTCTCCTCCAGCACCCGGGGCAGCAGGGTCCCGGCCCGGTCGCCGGGACGGCGCAGCGGCGCGAACAGCCCGAGGTCGACACCGAGGCGCTCCGCGAGACCGTACGACCAGTCGCGGGTCCTCGGATCGATGAGCTGGGTGGTGGAGGCGTTGGTGAGCTCGGTCCCCGCCTCGCCCGTGAGCCAGTAGGACAGCAGGTCCGGAATGAGCAACAGACGCTCGGCGGAGGCGAGTTGTGCGGAGCCGCGGGCGGCCGCCAACTGGTAGAGCGTGTTGAAGGGCGCGTACTGCAACCCCGTCGCCGCGTACAGTTCGGCGGCGGGCACGCTCGCCCACACCTTCTCCGCGACGCCCTCGGTGCGGGCGTCGCGGTAGTGGACCGGATTGCCGAGCAGCGCGCCGTCCGCGTCCAGTAGGCCGTAGTCCACCGCCCAGCTGTCGATGCCGACGGAGTCGACCCGCCCGGCCGCCCGGAGCCCGTCGAGGACACCCGCGTACAGCGCCAGGATGTCCCAGCGCAGCCCCTCGGGGACCCGGACCGGCCGGTTCGGGAAGCGGTGCGCCTCGGCCAGGTCGAGCGTGTCCGGGCCGACGCGGCCGACCATGACCCGCCCGCTGGACGCGCCGAGGTCGACCGCGGCGAAGGCGTGCGTGGCACGGGAGTGCGGGGCGTTCATGGACGTCATCGCAGGAACGCGGCGGCGACGCCGGCGTCGACCGGGATGTGCAGCCCCGTGGTGTGCGTGAGGTCCCCGCCCGTCAGTGCGAAGACGGCACCCGCGACATGCTCGGGGAGCACCTCCCGCTTGAGGATGGTCCGCTGGGCGTAGAACTCGCCGAGCTTCTCCTCCTCGATGCCGTACGTCGCCGCCCGCTGCGCGCCCCAGCCGCCCGCGAAGATGCCCGAGCCGCGGACCACCCCGTCGGGGTTGACGCCGTTGACCCGGATGCCGTGTGCGCCCAACTCGGCTGCCAGGAGCCGTACTTGGTGCGCCTGGTCGGCCTTGGTGGCGGAGTAGGCGATGTTGTTGGGACCGGCGAAGACCGCGTTCTTGGAGGCGATGTAGACGATGTCCCCGCCCAGCTTCTGCGCGATCATCACCCGGGCCGCCTCGCGCGAGACGAGGAAGGAGCCGCGGGCCATGATGTCGTGCTGGAGGTCCCAGTCCTTGGCGGTGGTCTCCAGGAGCGGCTTGGAGATCGAGATGCCCGCGTTGTTGACCACCAGGTCGACACCGCCGAAGGCCAGCACCGCCGTCTTGAACGCCCCGGCGATCTGTTCCTCGGAGGTGACGTCCACGCCGACGGCGACGGCCTTGTCGGGGCCGCCCAGTTCGGCGGCGACCCGCTCGGCGCCCTCGGCGTTCAGGTCCGCGACCACGACACACGCGCCTTCGGCCACCAGGCGCTCGGCGATGGCCCTGCCGATCCCGCTGCCCGCGCCCGTCACCAGGGCGACCCGGGTGGCGAGCGGCTTGGGCTTCGGCATCCGCCGGAGCTTGGCCTCCTCAAGGGCCCAGTACTCGATGCGGAACTTCTCCGACTCCTCGATCGGCGCGTACGCCGAGACGGCCTCGGCCCCGCGCATCACGTTGATCGCGTTGACGTAGAACTCGCCCGCCACCCGCGCCGTCTGCTTGTCCTTGCCGAAGGAGAACATGCCGACCCCGGGGACCAGCACGATCGCCGGGTCCGCGCCGCGCATCGCGGGGGAGTCGGGCAGCGCGTGCCGCTCGTAGTAGGCCGCGTACTCCACGCGGTACTCGGCGTGCAGCTCCGCGAGCCGCGCGACGGCTTCGTCGAGGGAGGCGGCCGGCGGCAGGTCGAGGACGAGGGGCCTGACCTTGGTGCGCAGGAAGTGGTCCGGGCACGAGGTGCCGAGCGCCGCGAGCCGCGGGTGCTCGGCGCGGGCCAGGAAGTCCAGCACCTCCTCGGAGTCGGTGAAGTGGCCGACCTGCGGGCGGTCCTGGGAGGCGATGGCCCGGATGTGCGGCGCGAGCGTGGCTGCCCGCTCACGGCGGTCCTCCGGGGCGAGCGCCGCGTAGCCCTCGACGACGGGTCCGAAGGGTTCCGCCTTCCCCCGCTCGGCGAGGAAGGCCTCGGCGGTGCGGATCATGTGCAGGGAGTTGCGCTCGCACTCCTCGGCGCTCGCGCCCCACGCGGTGATGCCGTGGCCGCCGAGGACGCAGCCGATGGCCCCCGGGTTGGCCTCCTTGACCGCCGCGATGTCCAGACCGAGCTGGAAACCGGGCCGGCGCCACGGAACCCACACCACGCTGTCCCCGAAGCACTCGGCGGTCAGCTTCTCCCCGTCGGCCGCGCAGGCGAGCGCGATCCCCGAGTCGGGATGCAGATGGTCGACGTGCGGCGCGTCGACCAGCCCGTGCATCGCCGTGTCGATGGACGGCGCGGCACCGCCCTTGCCGTGCAGGCAGTAGTCGAACGCGGCGACCATCTCGTCCTCGCGCTCGACGCCCGGGTACACCTCGGCCATCGCCCGGAGCCGGTCGAGGCGCAGCACCGCGAGTCCGGCCTCGGTGAGGGTGCCGAGGTCGCCACCGGACCCCTTCACCCACATCAGCTCCACGTCACCGCCGGTCACGGGGTCGGTGTCGGTGCCTTTCGCGGAGGTGTTGCCGCCCGCGTAGTTGGTGTTGCGTGGATCGGCGCCGAGCCGGCGCGACCGGGCCAGCAGAGCGGCGGCTTCGGGATGGGGTGCCATGTTTCCAGGTCCTTAGGGAGAGTGAGTGGGTGCACTGCGGACGAACCCGAGGAGGAGCGCCCTTCAGGGGCGCGGGGAACTGCGCGATCAGCCCAGGACGACCCGCGGCCCGCGACGGGCCTCGCGGGGCAGACGCGGTACGGGGCTGGACCCCGGCCCGCGTGACGGACAGGGCGGGGCGTCGACCTTCAGGTCCCGCGCCCGTGGGCCGGTGGGCGGCGCTGGAGTCGGCGCCCCGGCCCCTGGGGAGAGAGCGGGCGCCGGTGAGAGGCCGGGGCCGGACAGGCCCTAGGGCGTGTTTCGAAAGTAGCGTCGTCCGCCCGGAGGGCGGGGCTCGCGGCGTCTGGTGCGGTGCATCGCAAGGCGGAGGGTCGTCCGCGTACTGGGCGTACTCGGGCGATCCCGACAACGCGGCGAGGGGCCGTGCCAGGCGTCGCGAGCCAGACGGGACTTTCGAAACACGCCCTAGGCCCCCCAGCCCGCCTGGGTGCCCCCGACCCGCTCCGCGGCGATCCGCTCCGCCCATCCGGACCGGCGGTACGCGGCCACCGGATCGGGGTCGAGCCCCAGCTCCGCACGGACCTCGGCGAGCAGCGGCCGTACGTCCGTGTTGTACGCGTCCATGACCACCGCGTTGGCGGCGAGGACGTCCCCGCTCCGCTGTGCCTCGGCCAGAGCGGCGCCGTCGACGAGGAGAGCCTTGGCCGTGGCCTCCTGCACGTTCATCACCGAGCGGATGATCGCGGGGATCTTCGCCTCGATGTTGTGGCACTGGTCCAGCATGAAGGCGACGTCCGGGGTGAAGCCGCCGCCGCGGATCACCTCGTACATGATCCGGAAGAGCTGGAAGGGGTCGGCCGCGCCCACCATCAGGTCGTCGTCGGCGTAGAAGCGGGAGTTGAAGTCGAAGGCGCCGAGCTTGTTCTCGCGCAGCAGCGTGGCGACGATGAACTCGATGTTGGTGCCGGGGGCGTGGTGGCCGGTGTCGACCACGACCTGCGCCTTGGGGCCGAGCTTGAGGCAGTGCGCGTAGGCCGTGCCCCAGTCGGGGACGTCCGTCGCGTAGAAGGCGGGCTCGAAGAACTTGTACTCCAGCAGCATCCGCTGGTCGTCGCCGAGCCGCGCGTACACCTGGGCCAGCGCCTCGGCCAGCCGGTCCTGGCGGTCGCGCAGGTCGTCCTGGCCGGGATAGTTCGTCCCGTCGGCGAACCACAGCTTCAGGTCCTTCGAACCCGTCGCGTCCATGATGTCGACGCATTCGAGCAGGTGGCCGACGGCCTTGCGGCGCACCGCCGCGTCCGGGTGGCAGACGGAGCCCAGCCGGTAGTCGTCGTCCTGGAAGGTGTTGGAGTTGATCGCGCCCAGCTTCAGGCCGCGCTCCTCGGCGTGCTTCGCCAGCGCCGCGTAGTCGTCGACCTTGTCCCAGGGGATGTGCAGCGCGACGGTCGGGGCCGCGCCGGTGAACTCGTGCACCTTGGCCGCGTCGTCGAGCTTCTCCTGCGGGGTCCGGGGCACGCCCGGTTGCGCGAACACCTTGAAACGCGTTCCCGAGTTCCCGTACGCCCACGACGGCGTCTCGACGGCCTGGGTCTTGAGCGCGGCCTTCACCGCGGCGAACTCGGTCACTTCGGGACTCCTACGACTTCGAATGGCAACGGCTTGTTCGACTGCTTCGTGAACCGCTCGGCGACGGTCGTGCGGGGCGGGCCCGGTGGAAGCGCCGGCGGGTTTCCCGGAAGGCTCCTCGCGGGGCCTTTCGGAGTGGTCCCCGAAGGGCTTCCCGGCGTCCTGCTCGCACGGCTTCCTGAACGCAACGTCTGAAACGATTCAGAAGGTGAAGCTATGAGCCCCTCGGGGGGCTGTCAACCCCTTCGGCGGTGACCGTTCGCCGTGACCCTGTTGTGACACACGGCTGTCTGAGAATTTCGACGCGAACCCATTGACGTGACCTGGGTGACATGCCTAACGTCCCGGCAACCCAATTGAAACCTTTCACGACGCCGTGGGGGCCGTCCCGCCGGCGTCGTCAGGGAGCCCCTCATGACCCACCCGTCCGACACGGGACCGACCCCGGTGCTGGCGCTCAAGGACCTTTCGAAGTCCTTCGGTGCCGTACGCGCCCTGCGGGACGTGTCCCTGGAACTGTTCCCCGGCGAGGTGCACGCGCTCGCCGGAGAGAACGGCGCGGGCAAGTCGACCCTCATCAAGACGCTCGCCGGCGTGCACCGACCGGACGCCGGCCAGGTGCTGCTGGACGGCGAACCCACCGTCTTCCACGGCCCCGCCGACGCCCGGGACGCGGGCATCGCGGTGATCTACCAGGAACCCACGCTCTTCCCCGACCTCTCGATCGCCGAGAACATCTTCATGGGCCGCCAGCCCCGGCGGGCGCTCGGCCGCATCGACCACAAGGCGACCCACGCGGCGACCGCCGCCCTGATGAAGCGCCTCGGCGTCGAACTCGACCCCGAACGCCCGGCGCGCGGTCTGTCCATCGCCGACCAGCAGATCGTCGAGATCGCCAAGGCGCTCTCCTTCGACGCCCGTGTCCTGATCATGGACGAGCCGACCGCGGCCCTCACCGGCAGCGAGGTGGCCCGCCTGTTCGGTGTGGTCCGCACCCTGCGCGAGCAGGGCTCGGCGGTGCTGTTCATCTCGCACCGGCTGGAGGAGATCTTCCAGATCTGCGGGAGCGTCACGACCCTGCGCGACGGCGCCCTGATATCCAGTGAGCCGCTTGAGGGTATGACCGAGGACGACCTGGTACGCCGGATGGTCGGCCGCGACCTGGACGAGCTCTACCCCAAGCAGGACGTCGAGGCGGGCGAAGTCGCCCTGAGCGTGCGCCGCTTGACCCGCGAGGGCGTCTTCACCGATGTCTCCTTCGACGTCCGGCGCGGCGAGATCGTCGGACTCGCCGGGCTCGTCGGCGCCGGGCGCACGGAGGTCGCCCGATCGGTGTTCGGCGTGGACCGCTGGGACGCCGGAGAGGTGGAGGTCGACGGCCACGCGCTGACGAACGGCGCACCCTCCGCCGCCATGGCCGCCGGGCTGGCCCTCGTCCCCGAGGACCGCCGCGCCCAGGGCCTGGTGATGGACATGTCCATCGAGCGCAACATCGGCCTGACCGGGCTGCGTACGACGGTCAGGGCGGGTCTGATGGACCGCGGGGCCGAGCGCAGCCGCTCCCTCGACTGGGCGGTCAAGCTCCAGGTGAAGTACGCCCGGATCGCCGACACCGTCTCCACGCTCTCCGGCGGCAACCAGCAGAAGGTCGTCCTCGCCAAATGGCTCGCCACCGGCCCCAAGGTGCTGATCGTCGACGAGCCCACCCGCGGCATCGACGTCGGCACCAAGGCCGAAGTGCACCGGCTGCTCAGCGAGTTGGCCGCCGACGGGGTCGCCGTCCTGATGATCTCCTCCGATCTGCCCGAGATCCTCGGCATGGCCGACCGCGTGCTCGTGATGCACGAGGGCCGGCTCACCGCCGAGATCCCACGTTCCGAAGCCACCGAGGAATCCGTGATGGCCGCCGCCACCGGGAGGGCCGCCGCATGACAGCCATCGAGAGGGCTGCCCGAATGACCCCGACCATCCCCCGGAGGGCCGCCGTATGACGGTGACCGCGCCCACCCCCGCCCCCGCCACCGAGGTGCCCAGGTCGAGCGGCACCCGGCTGGTGGACCGTGTCTTCAAGATGCGCGAACTCGCCATCCTGGCGGTCTTCCTGGTGATGATCGCCATCACCCAGATGGGCAACAGCGAGTTCCTGTCCGAGCAGGGCATCAAGGACCTGCTGCTGAACGCGACCATCCTCGTGCTGGTCGCCACCGGCCAGTCCCTCGTCGTCATCACCCGCAACGTCGACCTGTCGGTCGGCTCGACGCTCGGCGTCAGCGCCTTCGCGGCGGGCACCTATCTGCAGGGCGGCGGCAATCCCGTCGTCGCGGTCGTCCTCGCGGTGCTGCTCGGCATCGGCTGCGGACTGGTCAACGGCACGCTCGTCAGCCTCGGCCAGGTACCCGCGCTCGTCGTCACCCTGGGCACCCTCTACATCATCCGCGGCATCGACTCCATCTGGGTCGGCTCCCGTCAGATCACGGCGGCCGATCTCCCCGGCGGATTCGTCGACTTCGGCTCCGGCGGCATCTCGGCGGTCCCGTATCTCGCGCTGATCGCCCTGGCCGTCCTGGTGGTCGCCGCGTACTACCTCAAGCACTTCGGCAGCGGCCGCGAGCTGTACGCGCTCGGCTCCAACCCGGAGGCAGCGCGGCTGGCCGGCATCCCGGTCCGCAACCGCATCCTGACCGCCTACGTCGTCTGCGGCGGTCTCGCCGGTCTCGCCGGAGCCCTCTACCTCGCCCGGTTCGGCAACGTCGACTCCGGCACCGGCACCGGTTACGAACTCACCGTCGTCAGCGCGGTCGTGGTCGGCGGCGTCGTGTTCACCGGCGGCTCCGGCAGCGTCTACGGAGCCGCGCTCGGCGCCCTGCTGCTCACCTCCATCAACAGCGTCCTGCCCGCCCTCGGCGTCAGCTCCGTCTGGGTGCTCGCCATCAACGGCGTCCTGCTCATCCTCGCCATCGCGGTCGACCGGATCGTCGCCCTGCGCGTGGCCGCCGCCCTGAAGAAGAGGAACGCCCGCCATGGCTGACTCCGCTCTCGCGCGCGCCGTCCGCTGGGACACGGTCGTCGGCGCCCTGCTCATCGTCCTGCTGCTCTTCTCCTTCTCCTTCGTCGACGGCTTCGGAAACGCCCTCAACCTGTCGTTCCTGATCGGCAACACCCTGCCGATCGCGCTGATCGCCCTGCCCATGACGCTGCTCGTGGTGGCCGGCGAGATCGACCTCTCCGTCGCCTCCACGGCCGGGCTCTCCGGCTCGGTGATGGGTGCCCTGTGGAACCAGGGCATGGCGATCGAGACGATCATCCCGCTGTGCCTGGTGCTCGGTGTGGTGTGCGGGCTCGTCAACGGCCTGCTGGTGACCCGGCTCGGACTGCCGTCCCTCGCCGTCACCATCGGCACGCTCGCCGCCTACCGGGGCATCGCGCAGATCGTGCTCGGCTCCGACGCGGTCACCGACTTCCCCACCCAGTACCAGGACTTCGCGGCCGGTCGGATCGGGGACACCTTCGTCCCGCAGGCACTGCCGCTCTTCCTGGTGCTGCTCGCCGTCGCCGTGGTCGTGCTGCACGCCACCCCCTTCGGGCGCTCCGCGTTCGCGATCGGCGCCAACGAGGAAGCCGCGCGGTTCGCCGGCGTCAGGGTCAAGCGGCACAAGCTGCTCCTGTTCGTCGCGACCGGCTTCATGGCCTCCCTGACCGGCGTGTTCTGGGCCCTGCACTACGCCAGTGCCCGCTACGACAACGCCACCGGGCTCGAACTCTCCGTCGTGGCCGCGGTCCTGCTCGGCGGTATCGACTTCGACGGCGGCAAGGGCACGCTCGGCGGCGCGATAGCGGGAGTCTTCCTGCTCGGCGCCCTGCAGAACGTGATGAGCCTCCTCAACGTCTCCGCGCAGTCGCAGATCGTCGTGACCGGCGTTCTGCTCGTCGTCTCCGTGCTCGGCCCCCGGGTCGGGCGCCAGATCTCCGTAGCGAGGGCGGGCCGCCGTGCCGCCTCGACTCCGATCTCGTAACCCCGTTCCGCTCACCCTCGTAAAGGAACCGTCTGCCATGCGCAAGTCTTCGATCCGCCGTACCTGTGCGGCGCTCGCCGCCGTCACCTCCCTCGCCCTGGCCGTCACCGCCTGCGGCGGCACCACCAAGAACGACGTCAAGGACTCCGGCGGCTCCAACGCCGCCGCCGGCGCCAAGGCCGACCCGAACGCGGCCACCAAGAAGGGGCTGACCGTCGGCTTCCTGCCCAAGGCGGTCAACAACCCCTACTTCACCTCCTCCGACAAGGGCGGCGAGAAGGCCCTGACCGAACTGGGCTCGAAGTACAAGGAGGTCGGCACCAGCAGCGCCACCGACACGAGCGGCCAGGTGAGTTACGTCAACACGCTCACCCAGCAGCAGGTCGACGCGATGGCGGTCTCCGCGCAGGACCCGGGCGCCCTGTGCACCGCGCTCAAGCAGGCCATGACGAACAAGATCAAGGTCGTCACCTACGACTCCGACACCAAGGCCGACTGCCGCAACGCCTTCGTCTCGCAGGCCAGCGCCGAGGACCTGGGCCGCACCGAGGTGCAGCTGCTCGCCAAGCAGATCAACTACAAGGGCCAGATCGCGATCCTGTCCGCCGGGCAGACCGCGACCAACCAGAACACCTGGATCGACTTCATGAAGGAGGAGCTGAAGGACCCCAAGTACAAGGACGTCAAGCTGGTCAAGGTCGCCTACGGCAACGACGAGGCGCAGCAGTCCTTCCAGCAGACCCAGGGCCTGCTCCAGGAATACCCGAAGCTCGCCGGGATCATCTCCCCGACCACCGTCGGCATCAAGGCGGCCGCGCAGTACCTGTCCGGTTCCAAGTACAAGGGCAAGGTCAAGCTGACCGGCCTCGGCACCCCCAACGACATGCGCAAGTACGTCAAGAACGGCACCGTCGAGGGCTTCGAGCTGTGGGACCCGGCGAAGCTCGGCGAGCTGGCCGCCCGTACGGCCGTGGCGCTGTCCTCGGGACAGATCACCGGCAAGGAGGGCGAGACCTTCAAGGCCGGCGACATGGGCTCCTTCACCATCGGCAAGGACGGCGTGATCAACCTGGGCAAGCCGACCGTCTTCGACGCCAAGAACATCGACCAGTTCAACTTCTGACGGTCCGGCGGTCCGACGGCCCGGCGGTCCGATGTCTTCACGATCCGACGTCCCGACCGCCTCGCCGGTCCGACTCCCAGGCCCTGGAGGGTCATTGATGCGACGTGTGTGCTTTCTGCTGAAGGTCCGTGCGGACCGCCTCGACGAGTACCGCGAGCGGCACGCCGCCGTGTGGCCGGAGATGCTCGACGCTCTCTCGGCCACCGGCTGGCACAACTACTCGCTGTTCCTGCGCGAGGACGGCCTGCTGGTCGGCTACCTGGAGACCGAGGACTTCGCGGCCGCGCGGGCCGCCATGGAAGCCACCGACGTCAATGCCCGCTGGCAGACGGAGATGGCGCCGTTCTTCACCTCACTGGACGGCGCCAGACCCGACGAGGCCATGAAACCGCTCACCGAGGTGTTCCACCTCGCCTGAACACGGACTGTCCAACATCCCGCTCGAACAACCCTCTTGAACAGTCGGCCCGGACAACCCCCTTGAACAACCGGCCCGAACAAGCCCGTCCCGACCATCCGTCCGCAGTCCGATCGAGGAGCCCGTACATGAGACGACGCACCGTACTGACGACGGCCCTGCTGGGCGCCGTGGCAGGCCCCGCCCTCACCGCCCAGACGGCGCGAGCGGCCGCTCCCGGCCCCTCCGTCACCCAGTCGGGCACCACCCAGCTCGACTCCCAGGCCGTCTACTTCGTCTCCTATGACGGTCTGGTCAACAACAACTCGTTCCAGAAGAACGGCCTGCTGACCTACAACGGCTACCAGTACGCGGCCTGGTACACCGCCGACCGCAGCGCGGTCGTCGCCCGCCGCGCGCTCGGCGCCACCACCTGGTCCAAGATCACGCTGGGCCACAAGCTCAAGAGCGACGACTCCCACAACGTCATCTCCATGGGCGTCTCCCGGACCGACGGCAGACTGCACCTGAACATGGACTCGCACAGCGACGGCTTCTTCTACGTCAAGTCGGTGGCCGGGCTGCTCGACAACGCCGCGTCGACGGCCTGGACCTCCGCCGTCCTCGGAGCCGTCCAGACCTCACTGGACGGCCTCGCGCTCACCACGCAGTTCACCTATCCGCAGTTCGTCGCGACCCCGTCCGGCGGCCTCCAGCTCAGCTACCGGGTCGGCGTCTCCGGGAACGGGCGCAACGCCCTCGCCGAGTACGACGGTTCGTCCTGGACCGCGCTCGGCGAGTGGTCCGCCTCCACGGGGACCTACACCAGCGCGCACGGGTCGAGCACGGCACGCAACATGTATCTGCACGGGATCGACTACGACGTGAACGGCCGGCTGCACTCCTTCTTCACCTGGCGCGAGCAGAACGCAGCCGTGATGTGCAACGCCGGCGGGATCACCAACCACGACACCGGTTACGTCTACTCCACCGACCGGGGCCGCAGTTGGCGCAACGACGCCGGCACCGTCGTCGGCACCACCGGGACCTCCGGCACCGTCGCCGTCACCGACGCCGGACTCGTCGTCGACGCCCTCGACCCCGACCACTCCCTGATGAACCAGGAGAGCCAGGCCACCGACTCGGCCGGTCTGCCGCACGCGATCATCAGCTATGTGCCCGGACGCTTCGGCCAGTGCACCACGAACTACGTCACGGACCGCACGGCCAACGGCCGGGCCTTCCATCTGCGCAAGAACTCCTCGGGCGGCTGGACCAAGACCGAGATCCCGCTCGCCCTGAACTCCAGCCAGCGCACCAGGCTGGTCCTGGACCGGTACGACAACGCCTACGCGATCATGCCGTTCGGGCGGATCGCCGGTGCCTCGAAGTCCTCCGGACACACCGACTGGAAGCTCCTGTTCGACGGCAGCGGCCTGAACGCGTTCGGCGAGGTCGTGATCGACGAGACACGCGTCCCGCAGGACGGAACGCTGTCCGTGATGTACCAGGAGAAGTCCAGTGGGACCACGCCCTCGGCGCTGCACGTCATCGATTTCCGGCTGCCCTCATGACCACTGAATTCGGCCCGTTCGCGGGTAATGTGAGGGCCTGCCTGCCGCTTCTCGCTCTCCTGGAGGTTCCCGCCTGATGGCCCAGTCGGTGGGTATCAAGGACGTCGCCCGTGCCGCCGGAGTCTCCGTCGGCACGGTCTCGAACGTGATCAACCGGCCGGACTCGGTGGCCTCCGAGACGCGGGCACGCGTTTTGTCCGCCATCGACCGGCTCGGCTATGTACGCAGCGAGTCGGCACGCCAACTGCGGGCCGGGCGCAGCCGGATCATGGGGCTTCTCGTCCTCGACATGGGCAACCCGTTCTTCGTGGACGTCGCGCGCGGGGCCGAGCGCGCGGCACGCGACGCCGGACTCGGGGTGATGGTCTGCAACAGCGCCCAGTCCCCGAGCGAGGAGTCCGACTACCTGTCGCTCTTCGCCGAGCAGCGGGTGCGCGGAGTGCTGCTGACCCCCACCGACGCGAGCGGCCGCAACATCGACGCGTTCCGCCGCAACGGCATCCCCTTCGTGCTGGTCGACCGGGTCGCCGTCGGCACCACCGAGTGCTCGGTGTCGGTCGACGACGTGGCGGGCGGCGCGCTGGCCGTCCGGCATCTCGTGGACGCGGGACACCGCTCGATCGCGTACGTCAGCGGACCTCCCGGCCTCAGCCAGGTGAGGGACCGCCGAACGGGCGCGCTGAACGCCCTCGCCGAGGCGGGGCTCGGCCCGGCCAATCTGCGCGAGCTGCCGACCGAGCGACTCGACGTGGCCGCCGGGCGGGACGCCGGCGCCCGGCTCCTCGGCCTCGCCGAGCGGCCCACCGCCGTCTTCTGCGCCAACGACCTGCTCGCGCTCGGCGTCCTGCAGGCCATGTACGCGGCCGGTGTCGGCGTACCCGACGACCTCGCGATCGTCGGCTACGACGACATCGAGTTCGCCGCCGCCGCGGCCGTCCCGCTCACCTCCGTGCGTCAGCCTGCGGTGACCATGGGCGCCCTCGCCGCGGAGCTGCTGCTGGAGGAGATCGACGCGGAGACCGCTCCCACACCGCACGAGCACCGGCGGGTCGTGCTCCAGCCGGAGCTGGTGGTGCGCCACTCCAGCCTCGCGGCGCGCTGACCAGTGGTTCAGTTCCCGGCCACGGCCTGCTGAGTCACTGTTCAGTTCATTTTCTTGATCCCCGGGCCGCGGAGCCCGGGGCGCATGTGCTCAACTGGGACGCAGCCTGGAATCCGTAACGTCTCGGGAGCCCTGTTGACCGTCAGCTACCGCCAGCCCGGTGTCGTCCTCACCGATCACCGCTTCACCGTGCCTCTCGACCACGACCATCCGGCGGGCGAGACCATCGAACTGTTCGCCCGCGAGGTCGTCGCGAGCGACAAGGCGCACCAGCCCCTGCCCTGGCTGGTCTACCTCCAGGGCGGCCCCGGCTTCGGGGCGAATCGTTTCGTCGGCCGGCAGTCCTGGCTCGACCGGGCCCTGGAGGACTACCGGGTCCTGCTGCTCGACCAGCGCGGCACCGGGTTCTCCACGCCCGCCAACCGCCAGACGCTCCCGCTGCGCGGCGGCCCCCGCGAGCAGGCCGACCACCTCGCGCTCTTCCGCGCCGACTCCATCGTCCGGGACTGCGAGGCCATCCGGCCCGCACTCACCGGCGGCGCCCCCTGGACGGTCCTCGGCCAGAGCTTCGGCGGCTTCTGCACCGTGCGCTACCTGTCCAGCGCCCCCGAGGGGCTGAGCGCCGCCGTCGTCACCGGCGGCCTGCCCTCCCTCGACGGCCACGCGGACGACGTCTACCGCGCCGCGTACCCGCGTATCGAGCGCAAGGTCGCCGCGCACTACGCGCGCTACCCGCAGGACGTCGAGCGCGCCCGCCGGATCGCGGAGTACCTGCTCCAGCACGAGCCGGTGCTGAGCGGCGGCTACCGCCTGACCGCCGAGGCCTTCCAGTCGCTGGGCATCCTGCTGGGCGGCAGCGACGGCAGCCACCGCCTGCACTACCTGCTGGAGGACGCCTTCGTGCGCACCCCGCACGGAACGGCCCTGTCCGACGCCTTCCAGGAGGAGGTCCAGGGCCTCCTCTCGTACGCGGGTCACCCCCTGTACGCGCTGGTCCACGAGGCCTGCTACGCCCAGGGCGACCGCCCCACGGCCTGGTCCGCCGAGCGGGTGCGCGCCGAGTTCCCGCAGTTCGACGCGGCCAAGACCCTCGCGGAAGACGGACCGCTGCTGTTCACCGGCGAGTCCGTGCACCCCTGGATGTTCGAGACCGACCCTGCGCTGCGCCCGCTGCGCGAGACCGCCGAGGAACTGGCCGCCCGCACCGACTGGGCGCCGCTGTACGACCCGGCCCGCCTCGCCGTGAACGAGGTACCGGTCGCGGCGGCGGTCTACCACGACGACATGTACGTCGACGCGGAGCACTCCTTGCGCACCGCGCGTGCCGTACGGGGCCTGCGCACCTGGGTGACCGACGAGTTCGAGCACGACGGGGTGCGGGCCGGTGGTCCGCGCGTACTGGACCGGCTGCTGGCGCTCACCCGCGACGAGGTCTGAGGCCCCGAGCGTCACTCCGGGCGTCCGGGCCGGGACGGTCGACGTCCTCCCTCAGTATTCTGACGGTCAGTCAGAATGCTGAGGGGGTACGGATGATCGACACCACGCGTACGGACATCCCGGAGGGTGAGGACAGGCTCCGCCTCGACGTCCAGGACGGGATCGGCGTCCTCACCCTGTGCCGCCCGGCCAAGCTCAACGCGTGGAGCTGGGAGTCCACCCGTCAACTCGGCCTGTTCGCCGACCGGATCCGCTTCGACCCGTCGATCCGGGTGGTGCTGCTGCGGGCCGAGGGGCGGGCCTTCTGCGCGGGGATCGATGTGAGCGCCCCGGGCGGCGCGATCACCGGCCGCTCGGGTGCCGAGCGCGCCCGCGCCTACTACGAGGGCATCCGCTGGGCCCACGAGCGCTTCGCGGCCTTCGCGCGGCTGCCGCAGCCCGTCGTGGCAGCCGTACGGGGGTACTGCCTCGGCTTCGGGTTCGAACTGGCGCTGATGGCGGACATCAGGATCGCCGCCCGCGACGCCGTGTTCGCCCTGCCCGAGACCCAGTTGGGGCTCGCTGTCGACGCCGGCGGGGATCTGCGGATCGCGCGCGAGGCCGGCGCGGGGTGGGCCAAGTTCCTCGCGCTGACCGGGAGACGGCTGGACGCCGCGACGGCCGAGCGCCTGCACCTCGTCCAACTCCTCGCGGAGGAAGGCGAACTGGACGAGGTGGCCCGAGCCGTCGCCGCCGAGATCGCGGCGAACGGTCCGCTCGCCGTGCAGGGCGTCAAGCACGACATCGACGCCTTCGCCGACGCCGGGCTCGCCGCGGCCCTCGACCGGACCGCCCTGTCGGCCGCCCTCACACTGACCTCCGAGGACGCGGGGGAGGGGTACGCGGCCAAGGGCGCCCGCCGCGCGCCCCGCTTCGAGGGAAGGTGACCCACGTGTTTTGATCGGTCACGGTTCGTACGACGAGGCAGGGGGACCGATGGACGACAGTGAACTCCTCGCGGGCCGGTTCGAGGAGCACCGGGGGCGGCTGCGCGCGGTGGCCTACCGGATGCTGGGATCGCTGAGCGAGGCGGACGACGCGGTCCAGGAGACCTGGCTGAAGCTCGGCCGCACCGACCCGGGCGAGATCAGGAACCTGGGCGGCTGGCTCACCACCGTGGCCGGCCGGGTGTGCCTGGACATGCTGCGCTCGCGCGCCGCCCGCCGCGAGGACCCCCTGGACCCCTCCGGCACCTTCGTCCCCGACCCCGTCGTCAGCTCCCTGGACCGGATCGACCCCGAGCAGGAGGTGCTGCTCGCCGACTCGGTCGGGCTCGCCCTGCTCGTCGTCCTGGAGGCGCTGGAGCCGGCCGAGCGGCTCGCCTTCGTGCTGCACGACATGTTCGCGGTGCCGTTCGACGACATCGCGCCCGTCGTGGGCCGCTCCTCCGCCGCCACCCGTCAGCTCGCCAGCCGGGCGCGCCGCCGCGTCAAGTCGGCGGCCACCGAGCCCGAGCGGGACGTCACCCGGCAGCGAGAGGTCCTCGACGCCTTTCTCGCGGCCTCGCGCGGTGGGGACTTCGAGGCACTCGTCGCCGTCCTCGACCCCGATGTGGTGCTGCGCGCCGACGCGGGCCCGAAGGCCGTCGGTCCGGCCGTGTCCAGGCTGGTCCGCGGCGCCGAGACGGTGGCCCGGCAGGCGCTCGCCTTCGCGCGGTTCGCGGCGACGCCCCGGCTCGTCCTGGTCAACGGGGAGGTGGGTGTCGTGGCGCTCGTCGACGGCAGGCCGCAGTCGGTCATGGGCGTCACCGTCGTCGGCGGCCGGATCGCCGCGATGTACATCCTGGCCGACCCCGACCGGATCGCCCGGCTCGATTTCCCGGGGGCGGGGGAGTGAAGGTCAGCCGGTGAAGGGGCCGCGCCCGAGCTGCTCCCGCACCGGCGTGACCGGCGGGCCGACGAGGTCCCTGCGCTGCCAGTTCGCACCGTCCACCACCAGGGTGTGACCGGTGATGAATCGGGCGTAGGGGGACGCCAGGAAGGTGGCGGCCCAGCCGAGTTCGCGGGGTGCGCCGACGCGCAGGGCCGGCTGCCGACGGTCGTGCGCGTCCCCTCTCCGGTGGTCCCCGCGGTCCCCGGCCTCCGGGCTGTGGCCACTGCCGCTGCCGCCCTCGGCGTCCCCAGCGGCAGGGCCGTCCCCGCCGTCCTCCCGGCTCCCACGGTCCGCGGTGGCCGTGTCCGCCGCTGCCCGTGCCAGGTTGCCGCGGATGTCGTCCGTCATGTCCTCGTGCGGCATCAGCCCCGGCACCAGACCGTTGATCTGGATGCCGTACGGACCCCACTCCACGGACAGCGTTCGCACGAGGCTCTCCACGCCCGCCTTGGCCGCCGCGCTGTGCGCGAAACCGGGGCCGCCCGTCCAGGCGTAGGACGCCCCGATGTCGATGACCGACCCGGGTGTGCCCGCGGCCAGATGACGCCGTCCGAACTCACGGGTCATCAGAAACGTTCCCGTGAGGGTGATGTCGACGACGGCCTGCCAGGCGTTCGGGGACATGTCCTCGGTGGGGACGGGGAAGTTGGCGGCCGCGTTGTTCACCAGTACATCGGGGAGCGCGCACCCGTCGAACACCTCGGCTATGCGCCTCGGGTCCCGGATGTCGCAGACGGCGGACGAGACCCGGGTGCCCAGCTTCGCCAACTCCCGCCGGGCGGGCGCGAGATGCCGCTCGCGACGGCTGACGATCAGCAGATCGGCGCCCAGCCGGGCGAACTCCGCCGCGACCGCCCTCCCCAGTCCGGTACCGCCACCGGTGACCAGCACCAGCGAGCCGTCGTACGTCCCGGACGGCAGGGCACTCGCGCCCAGCGGGGGAGGGGAAGGGAGACCGGGGAGCGCTGTGGAAACCATGGCGACCTCGATACCCGGTGCGCCGTCAAACATCCAGACAGACAGCACGAGGATCACCCGGCGAAGGCGCCGGCCCACAGGTTCGCGCGGTTCAGGGGTGTGCCACCGGCTCAGTAGGCTGGGGGACATGCGAGAAGACGTCAGCACGCACCCCGGCCCGCGCCTCGACCTGCGAGCCGACTGCGGTCAGTGCTTCGGGCTGTGCTGTGTCGCGCTGCCCTTCGCCCGCTCGGCCGACTTCGCGATCGACAAGGGCGCCGGCGAGCCCTGCCCGAATCTGGAGAGCGACTTCCGCTGCGGCATCCACACCCGGCTGCGGGAGACGGGCTTCAACGGCTGCACGGTCTACGACTGCTTCGGTGCCGGGCAGCGCGTCTCCCAGCGGACCTTCGGCGGAGTGGACTGGCGCTCGGGTTCCAAGGAACGCGCCCGGCAGATGTTCGACGTGTTCCCCGTCGTACGCCACCTCCACGAACTGCTCCGGTACCTGGACGAGGCGCTGACGCTCCCCGCCGCGCGTCCCGCGCACGCCGACGTCCGGCGCCTGCTCGCCACGACGGAGCGCCTCGCGGGCCAGACCCCCGAGGAACTGGGTGCGTTGGACCTGGGCGCGCACCGGCAGAAGGTCAGCGAAGTGCTGCTGCGGACCAGTGAGCTGGTACGGGCCGGGGCCGGCGGGGGCAGGAGGAAGGACCGGCGCGGCGCCGATCTGATGGGTGCCCGTCTCCAGGGCGCCGATCTGCGGGGCGCGAGTCTGCGCGGCGCCCGTCTCATCGCCGCCGATCTCACCGGGGCCGATCTGCGGGGCGCCGACCTGATCGGTGCCGACCTCCGGGACACCGACCTCACCGACGCCGATCTGACCGGAGCCCTCTTCCTCACCCAGCCGCAGTTGAACGCGGCCCGTGGCAGCGCCGGCACCCGGCTCCCCGGATCGGTCGGCCGCCCGGACCACTGGACCTCCCGGGGCTGAGGGCGAGGACGCGCCCGAGCCGGGAGCGCCCGAGCGGTACCTCGCTCGGCGAAGGACCCGGCCAGGGAGCCCGGCCTCACTCGGCCGCGCGGGCCAGCGGGGCCTCACGCTCCCGCACCACGGGCGTACGCCGTTCGAGGTGCAGGCGCAGGCCGTCCGGCATCAGGGTCAGCCGCTCGGCCACCCGCAGCCGGTATCCGGGCTCGGGCAGCAGCTCGTAGCGGCGCAGCAGCAGCCCGAGGACCAGAGTCGCCTCGTGCAGCGCGAACTGGCGGCCGATGCAGGCGCGCGCCCCCGTGCCGAACGGCTTGAAGGTGTGCGCGGGCCGGGCCCGTACCGCCTTCGCGTCGAAACGGTCCGGGTCGAACTCCTCCGCGTCGGCGCCCCACACCTGCGGGTCCCGGTGCAGCATCGCGGTGAGGACCAGCGCCCACGCCCCCTGCCTCATCGGGTGGACACCGCCGAGCAGGGTGTCGTGCCTGGCCTCGCGCGCGAACGCCGGTGCCGTCGGCCACAGGCGCAGCGACTCGTCGAGAACCCGGCGGATGTAACGGGCCTTGGCGACCTGGTCGTAGTCCGGCCGCTCCGTGCCGCCCCAGACGCGGTCGACCTCGGCGCGGGCGCGGGCGGCGGCCTCCGGGTGCCGGGCGAGGTAGTGCAGGGCGAAGGAGAGGGCGCCCGAAGTGGTCTCGTGGCCGGCGATCAGGAAGGTGATGACCTGGCGGCGGATGTTCTCGGGGGTGAGCCGCTCCCCGGTCTCCGGGTGCGCGGTCTCCAGCATGCGGTCGAGCAGGTCTCCCTCGCCGCCCGCGGACCGGCGGGAGGCCACCACGGCGTCGACCGTGCGGTTGAGGAAGGCCATGTCCGCCGCGTTGCGCCGGGAGGCGCTCCGCAGCAGGAGCGGAGCCAGCGGGAGCGGGACGACGTTGAGGCGTTGCGCGTAGGTCAGCGTGCCGACCATCGCGTTCACGAAGGGATGCGGCCGGGACCGTTCGAAGGAGGCGAAGTCATGGCCGAAGCCGGTCCTGGCGATCGTCTCCAGCGTCAGCTTCGTCATGTCCCCGGGCACGTCGACCGCGTGGCCCGCCGCCTGCTCGCGGTCCCAGCGGTCCGTCAGTCGCTCGGTCACGTCGAGCATCATCGGGTGGTAGCCCTCCATGGCCTCGCGGCTGAATCCGGGGGCGAGGACGTCGTGCGCCAACTGCCAGTTGGGCTCGTGGTTGTAGGCCGTGAACAGTCCGTCCCCGGCGACCGGACGGAGGTTGGCGACCCCGAGGCCCACGTGTTTCGCGAACCGCGACTCGTCGGCCAGTTCGGCGGCGAGCTCCGCGCCCCAGACGAAGACGATCTCGTTGCGGAAGGCCCTGCGCCGGAAGATCGGCCCGAGTTGCCGCCCGAACCTCATGGAGTCCTGCAGCGGTGAGCGGACGTTCGCGCCGATCACGTCACCGACCAGGGGCACACGGCGTGGCGGGTGCGGGATGCGGTACAGCTCCGGCCAGCCCAGTTCCGCACTGCGGAACCCCTTGGGCAGTGGTGCCTCCGTCGTCTCCGCCATGACGCCATCTCCCTTGTGCCCCGGGCCGGTTGACTCTGTTGTACGCGAGTTCAATAGTGGTGTTCAGTCTGATCCCGTTGTTGAACCGACGTCAAGTAAAGTGCGGGCATGACCGGGAAGCAGGGGGCGCGCGGGCGTCGGCGGCTCAGTACCGAGGAGCGGCGGGAGCAACTGCTCTCGGTCGGTGCCCGGCTGTTCTCGGAGAGCCCGTACGACGACGTGTGGATCGAGCAGGTCGCCGAGATCGCGGGCGTCTCGCGCGGTCTGCTGTACCACTACTTCCCGACCAAGCGCGATTTCTTCGCCGCCGTGGTCGAGCGGGAGAGCGGGCGGATGCTGCGGATGACCGCGGCGGTGCCCGGCGTTCCGGTGCGCGAGCAGCTCGGCGCGGGTCTGGACACCTTCCTCGGGTACGTGGAGGAGCACGCGCACGGGTTCCGCGCCTTCCACCGCGCCGACGCGGCCGGTGACCAGGCCGTGCGCAGGGTCTACCAGCAGTCGCTCGCCGCGCAGGAGTCGCAGATCCTTCAGGCGCTCGCCGCGGATCCCGAGCTCGGCCGGGCGTCCGAGGACCGGCTCGAACTCCGTGTCGCCGTCCGCGGCTGGCTGGCCTTCACCACGGCCGTGTGCCTGGAATGGCTCAGGGGCGCGGACCTGACCCGCGACCAGGTGCGGGACCTGTGCGCGCGGGCGCTGCTCGGCGCGATCACGCCCTGAGTCCCGTCCCGCGGTGCTGCCGCGACCGGGTACCGCTCGGCCCCTGGTCCGGGGGCGAACCGTCCGACCGGCGAGGCGTGGTTGGCGTACGCCCCGATCTTCGATAGGTTAGGCAAGCCTTACCTAAGGAGGAAGCTGATGGGTGACCGTCACACCTGGACGGCCGCGCCCCCCGCGGCGGAGCACGCCCGCTCGGTGCTCGCCGCGGCCTGGTCCTGCGCGGTGACCGCGCAGAGCGGCCGGGAGGAGTTCGTCGGCGCGCACACCGTCGCCGCCGACGGCCGGGTGCTCCTGCGTGTACCGGAGGACAGCGCGCTGCTCGCCGCCGCCGTCTGCTCGCCGCGCGGAGAGCCGTCCGCCGTCCTGGAGTTCGCCGACGTCGCGCCGGTTCCCGTACGGAACCGGATCCGTGCCCGGCTCTGGCTGGCGGGCTGGTTCGTCCCCGAGGACGGACACCTGTCGTTCCGCCCGACCCGCGCGGTGCTGCGCCGCCCCGGCGGGACCGTGGTGGTCGACCTGGACGAACTGGCCGACGCCGGGCCCGACCCGCTCGCCCTCGCCGAGGCCCAGCTCCTCACCCATCTCGCGGACGCCCACCCGGACGCCGTCGAGCGGCTCACCCGCCTCGTCGAACCGGACAGCCTGCACGGCGCGGTGCGGGTCCAGCCCCTCGCCGTCGACCGGCACGGACTGACCCTGCGCATCGAGCGGGTGCGCGGAAACGGCGACGTACGCCTGCCGTTCCACGCGCCCGCCGACGACGTCTCCCAGCTCACGGAGCGCATGCACGTCCTGCTCACCCAGGCGGGTCTGGCCGCCTGCCCCCGCGCGCCCCACGCCCTACAGCGGCAGCGCGCAGACGGCGACGGGTGAGGCGAACGGCTCGCCCACGCGCAGGAGTTCACCGTTCCCGGTGTCGACCTGGAAGACGCTGACCGTGCCCGAGCGCTGGTTCGCCGCGAACAACAGCCGTCCGTCGGGGGAGAACGCGATGTGACGCGGGAAGTCACCGTCGACCGGCACCGTGTCCAGCAGCCGCAGCCGGGCGCCGTCCGCCTCGATCGCGTAGCGCGTCAGGCTGTTGTGGCCCCGGTTGGCGAGGTAGGCGTACGAGCCGTTCGCCGTCACCAGGAACTGGGCCGGGTAACTCGTGCCGCTCCCCGTGCCCGTGGACTGCGGCTCGCCCACCGTGAGACGGCCGGTCGCCGGGTCGTAGCCGCAGACCGTCACCGTGTTGTCGACCTCGTTGGCGAGGTAGGCGTACCGGCCCCCGGGGTGGAACGTCAGATGCCGCGGACCCGCGCCCGGTCTCGTCCGCGCCCGCGACACCTCGGTGAGCGTGCCCCGGGTCTCGTCGAGGCGGTACGTGTACACCGTGTCCGTGCCCAGGTCGACGGCCAGCAGATGCCCGCCGTCCGGACTGGTGATGAACTGGTGCGCGTGCGGCCCCTGTTGACCGGGACCGGGCGCCGGGCTCGTGTGCGTGACCAGGTCGGTGCGCTCGCCCGGCGCGCCGGACCCGTCGAGGGGATGCACCGCGACGCTCCCCGAGGCGTAGTTCGCGCTCAGCAGCCAGCGCCCGCCCGGGTGCACGGACAGATGGCACGGACCCGAGCCCCCGGTGGAGCGGCTGCCGAGCACCTCGGTCCCGGGGAGGCGTACGGCCGTCACGGCGCCCGCGGGCTGCTCCTCGACGGCGTACAGCGTGCGGCCGTCCGGATGCACCGCCAGAAAGGACGGGTTGGCGACGCCCGTCACGACACCGCCACCGGTGACCGTGCCGGTCGCCGCCTCGTAAGTGGCGCGACCGATCCCCTTCCCGCCGCTGTCACCCGACGTGTAGGTGCCGACGAAGAGCGGGCGGGGGCCCGGACCGGGCGCGGCGGACGGCGTCGCCGAAGGCCCCCCGGACGGGGCGGGGCCGGCCGGGGGCGCTTTCGGGAGCGGTGCCGCCACGGCCGGGTCGGGCCGGGGGGCGGCCGGTGCCGGGACCGTCGCGATCGCCGCGGCCCCCGCCAGCGCGCCCGCGAAGCGGCGTCTGGTCCAGCCGCCGCCCGCGCCGCGCGACGGCTCCGCACCACTGCTGCTCATGCCTGCCCCTCGGGGTGTCGGTTGCCTCGGCCGGGACGGCCACCATGGCGTGCGACACCCCGGAATTGCAAGCACGGCAATGCCTGTTGCATCCGCCGCAACGCCAGGGCCTTCTACCAGTCGCCGTCCTCGACCGGCTTGCCCGGGGCGTCACCGAGCGGCTTCACCTGGTGGGGTGAGGGCTGCTGCCAGGGCTCGTGGTCGTCGCCCAGCCAGTCACCGACCGGCTGCACCGATCCCAGCTCGTCCGTGGGGGCCAGATCGGTGGCGTCCTGGTCGTAGTAGTCGAACCAGGGAAGCCCCGCGCGGGTGTACGCGGCACGGTCGACCGGGGACGGCGGGGGCGCCTCGCCGGTGATGCGGCGCCACTCCGGAGGCGTCACGAGGTGGACGAACACGCGTCCGGCCGGCTCCTTCGCCCAGGCCTTCAGCGGCCGGTCGTCGCGGTAGACCTCCTGGCGCATCGAGCCGCCGACGCCGAGCCCCATCGCCGGGGCGCTGCGCGCACGCGGGGCACCCCCGGGACGCGCGGCTCCGGGAGCGGCGCCGGGAGCGGGCGGCGCGGCCATCATCGGCATCGCGCCTCCGTACGCGCCGGGCGCGTGCATCCGCGGCCGCTCCTGCGCCTTGCGGCGCTCGGCCTCGCGCCACGCCGCGAGTTCCTCCGGGGCGAGCGGGAACGACTGGAGCTGGACGCCGCCCCAGACCTCCTCGCCGGTGACCTGGCCCTCGACCGTCGCACCGAGGCCCAGGGGTACGGCCACGAACTGGCGGACCGTGCCCTTGCCCGAGTTGATTCCGTCGAGCCATGGCTGGCGGGGCAGCACGAGGTAGTTCTGCGGGTCGCGGCCGAGCCGGGAGCTCCACGGCCTGCCCGAGACGGCGCACACCTTGCCCACGCCGACCTGCAGCGCGGCCGGCTCCGTCGTCCCGGCGAAGCTCAGCCACATGGCCTCGCGCAGATACACCGGCAGCATCACACCGCCGCGGGCCCGCCACTCGGCGGGCACCCGGTCCCCGTAGTCCTCGACGCGCCGCACGGGGAACTCGCCGAGTCCCGGCGGCAGCGCGTGCGTGCCCGTCTCAGGGAGGCGCAGGGTCCGGATGAACCGCACCTGCACCCCTCCCGGCAGCCGTAGTGCGTCCCCGTCGATCCGCACGGTGTCCTCGGTCATCCGCCCGCCCCCTCGTCGTCCTGCCGTCGGCGACGCCGGGCGGCCGGCCGCTCCACCCCGTCGTGCCACTGCCTCATACGGAACTCGTCCATACGGAACTCGTCATACGGAACCTGTCACTGAGAACGAGAACGATCGGACGCCGCCGAACGGTTCCGCCTCCGGCGCAGTCGGGACGGCAGGCGCAGCCGGCGCCGCAACCGTGTCAGGCGGGGCCGGCGTTCGCGTTCCGCGGCGGCACAGCGGTCCAGTTCCTCCAGGAGGCGGCGCGTCCGGTGCTCGGTGTCGAGTTCGTCGATGATGCGCGTGACCTCGGTCAGGACCGAGCCGTGGAGCTGCCACTGGCTCGCGTCGCGCTGGACCTCTTCGAGGAACAGCTGGGCCAGCTTGTCGCGGGTGGCGGCGGCCGTGGACAGTTCCGCGCTGAGCCGCTCCTCGGCGGACGCGGCGTTCTGGGCGACATCGGTGGTCACCAGCACCGCGAAGCTGACGATCGCGTCGGCGATCTCGGACAGCAGTTCCTCCAGGACGGCCCCCGCCTGGGGTTCGAACAGCGGCTGCGGCTCCCGCTCCTTGGCGAGGTCGGTGAGGCTGCGCGCGAGGACCCGCAGGACCACGGTGCAGATCTCCAGGGTGTCCAGGCCGGTGCGCAGGACGACCCGGTGCAGCAGCCCCTCGCGCACCCGCGGGTTGAGCTTGAGGCTGTCCTCGGCCTGCCGCAGGGCCGCGTCCACCCCGGCGATGTCGTGGTCGAGCCGACGGGCCTCGTGCAGCCGCTCGGCCGCCACATGGAACGGGGTGTGTCCGGCGGCCTGCTCGCCGACCCGGATCATCAACTGCCGCATCCGGCGTGCCAGATCCTCGATGGACTCACCGGCGACCCCCACCCACACCGGTGGCGCGAGCACGAGGTTGCAGGCGAGCCCGACGACCGCTCCGATCAGCGTCTCCAGCACGCGGGCCCACGCCGTGTCGCCCACTCTGGTGACGCCGAGGACCAGCATGGCGCTGATCGCCACCTCGGGCACGAACTCGCTGACCCGGACCAGATGGCCCACCGCCAGCGAGGCGAGGATGATCAGGCCCAGGCTCCACCAGGTCAGGCCCACGAGACTGCTGAAGCCGATGGCGATGACGACACCCGCCACCACGGAGTTCACCCGTCGGACGGCGGTGGTGATCGTGGAGTACAGGGTGACCTGGACGACCAGCAGCGCGGTCAGGGGCGCGGTCAGCGGCGCGGGCTCGGGACTGAGATGGATGGCCACCACGTACGCGATCGTCGCGGCGGCCGTCGAACGAAGTGTCTGGACGACCACCGGCTCCCGGCGCCGCTCCACGATCTTCGCGACGGATGCCGACCACTCACCACGTGCCTCTTGCATCCTTGGGGCCTTCCCGTTTAACAGGGGTACCGAACGTCCTGCTTGCGGACCGTATCTGTCCGCAAGGGGTTCTAGATTGAAGGCATCAACTGGGTCGTACGGCTTCAGGAGGCACCGGAATGAGCAAGGTCGAGGGCATCGAACTGCTGACGCGGGCGCACGACCGGCTGCGCGAGGCGGTCGCCGGCGTCCCGGAGGGCGCGTGGGGCGCGCCGACTCCGTGCGGCGAGTGGACGGTGCGCCAGGTGCTCAACCACGCGCGACTCGATCAGCAGGCGTACGGCGCGGCGATCACCGGCAGCGGGTGGCCCGAGGAGGACGCCTTCCACCCCGTCGACGGGCTGGGCGCCGACGCGACGGCATCGCTCGACAAGGTCCTCGCCGATGTCGCCGGCGTCTACGCGGGGCTGCCCGCCGACGCCGACGAGGTGGCGACGCCGCTCGGCCCCCTGCCGCTGCGGGTGGCGGCCGCGGCCGCTGCCATGGACGCGGGCGTGCACGCCTGGGACATCGCCGTGGCGACCGGCCAGACTTCCCCGCTGGACGACGATCTGGCCGAGGGCATCCGGCTCGCTGCGGACCGGCTGGCCGACCACCTCCGCGCGTCGTTCGGCGTGTTCGCCGCCGCGCGCGAGGTCCCGGAGGGCGCCGGCCGGGCCGAGGAACTGCTCGCCTTCCTGGGCCGCGACCCGCACTGGACCCCGGCCGGTTCCTGACGCGTCCGGCGCCGGGCCCGCGGCGGAGAGCGGCCGGATGCGTGTCGTGGAGCCCGGCGCTCCACGACGTACCAGCCCCGCCTCCCCCTGGGCCCCGGTGCCGGACCCGTCGCGGGTCAGTCGTCCAGCTTGGCCAGGAAGGCGAACAGATTGCCGACCGTCCGGGCGATCTGCTGCTCGGTCGTGAGGGTCTCCTCGAAGCGGCTTCCCGAGCGGAGGTCCCTCTTCCCGCGGACGTAGAGGGAGCAGGCGAGGTCGGCGCAGCTGTAGATGCCGACGGAATTGCCCTCGCGGCCCGCCGCACCCGCCTTGCGGGCCGTCATCAGGGAGACCCCGTCGCCCGGGTGCGTGGTCAGGCACAGCGAACACATGCTGCGGTGCGGAGCCCGCGCCGGGAGGAGGGGAGGCGCAGGCAGATGCCGGCTAGGCCACCGTCCCGCTCGGCGACGAGATAGCCGCGGTCCGGGGCTCCGGGATCTCGCCAGCCCAGGAAGTCCAGGTCGTCCCAGGGACGTTCGTCGAGATCGCGAGGCGTCGCGAGCCGTTTGGCCTCGCCCCGGGAGCAGTTGAGAAAAGAAGTGCGGATGTCCCGCTCGGTGAGTGATCTCATGGGGAGTCCTCCTGGGTGCCGACGACAGAACCTAGGGGTCCTAGGTTTTTGTCGAAGGTATCTAGTTTCATGAGGGGGGAACCAATGGATTTCGGGGAAGGCCCGACGGAGCGGCACGGGGATGGGCCGCGGTTCGGGGGTGCCCCGACGGCAGGGCACCGGGGCACCCCGCGGGAGCGGGCCCTGCGCCATGTCGCGGCCCGGTCCTCGGGGCCCGCACTCGATCCCGCGCTGCGGCTGACCCTGAACTTCCACCCGGACCGGCGCGTGCGCGGGACTTCGATCCTGGAGGCGTTGGCCCAGGACGGCTTCTACCGCTCGCAGTTCGTCACGGGTACGAGCAACGGCGGGCTGACCGCCCACCCAGGCGGCGACCGGTGGCGCTGGGAGAGCCGGATCTTCGGAGGGGCCTACGACACCGCCCCTCCCGACGAGCGCCCGGTCTACGGCGCCCTCGACTTCCGTCGCCAACCGGTCGGGGCGGCACCCCGGTTCGGCTCCTCGTACTTCCGGCTGACCGGTGCGACACTGCGCCGCGCCACCTTCTGCTACCCCGACAGCGCGGCCGAGCCGTCCGCGTTCGGCGTCGCGGCCGGGATGTCCCTCGTCGAGGAGGCCGAGGCGGACGGACGCGACGCCCTCGACGACTACATCGAGGCACAGGTGCACGGACGGGTCGAGGTAGCCCGAGACGTCGAGACGCTGGTCCTCGACGCCTGCTACCGGGGCACACCCGTCGAGGCCGCCGCACGTCTCCTGCCCTGCCCGCTCGCCTGGCATCCCGGATACCGGCTGGGCACGGAGGAGTTGCGCCTGCACCCCGGCTTCCGGGGTCCCGAATTCGTCGAACTCGGCGCCCGTATCGCCGAGGACGGCGTCCTCGACCCGCGGATCATCGGGGACGCCGCCCGCAGCGGCCGCCACGACCCGCAGGACCTGAAGAAGGTCTGGCACTGCCTCGCCCGCTTCGGCGCTCCCCCGGGCGCGGGCACGGCGACACGCGACACCGCAGGCGCCAGGACGTCCAGCGGGTAGGAGCGAGCGGCCGGGTACGGGAGGACACCCCCTGCGTTCTGCCGGGCGCGGTGGACTCGACGCCGTACATCGGCGGCGGCCCCGTGGTCCCATCTGGCAAAGTGGACGCGCCAGTTGGGCGACCCGAGGGGGAAGGCGTGGACAGTTGGGAGCGGGCGAGACGGGTGCTCGACGAAGCGGGCCTGGCGTCCGGGAGCCTTGCCGGGTGCCGGATGCTGTCCGGCGGCACCTACAACGCGGTCGAGGAGCTCCGGCTCACCGACGGAACCAGATACGTACTGAAGGTCCCACCGCCGGACACCGCCCCGGCCCTGGCCTACGAGAGGCATCTCCTGCTCTCCGAGGCGGAGTTCTATCGTCGGGCGGCCGAAGCCGGCGTACCGGTGCCCCGGACGGTCGGGGAACCCGGCGACGGCCACCTGCTGATGACGCACTGTCCCGGCGAGCCCTGGGGGAACCTCCCCGATGGTGAACGAGGTCCGCTCCGACAGGAGTTGGGCCGGATGGTGGCCCGGTTGCACCGGGTGTCCGGCCCGGGTTTCGGCTATCCCTCCGGAGCGCTGGGCCCGCTCGCCCCCGACTGGCGGACCGCGTTCACCGCGATGTACGACGCCCTTCTGGACGACGCCCGCCGCTACCGGGCCTGGCTCCCTCGCCCCGTGGACCAGGTGGCCCGCGTGGCGCGGACCGCGTTCGACGCGCTGGACGAGGTCACCGTCCCCAGCCTCGTCCACTTCGACCTGTGGCAGGGGAACATCCTGGTCGAGCGGACCGCGGCGGGCCCCAGGATCGGCGGTCTGATCGACGGTGAGCGCATGCTCTGGGGGGACCCGCTCGCCGACTTCGTCTCCCTGGCCCTGCTCGGAGACATCCGAGGTGACGCTCACTTCCTGACGGGCTATCGAGAGTTGGCCGGGTCGGTCGAGTTCGACGAATCGGCCACGAAACGACTTGCGCTGTACCGCAGTTACCTCTACCTGATCATGCTCGTCGAGACCGTGCCCCGCGCTCCCGGCGACGAACGCGTCGCGTGGGTGCGCAAGGTGGTGGCCCCGCTGCTGACGGCCGCCCTCGACGAGATCGCCGGCATCGCGGCCGCTCCTGGCGACGGGAACGGCTAGCGCGGCTCCCGCGCTGCCGATTCCCGGCGGGAGCGTTCGGCGAGGCTCGCGCCAGCCGTTCCGGCGGGAGCGTTCGGCGAGGCTGCCGCGCCGGCCGTTCCCGGTGGGGGCGTTCGGCGCGGCAGCCGCGCCAAGTGCTCCGGACCGACCGGAGCACCTGGCGCGGCTTCAGCACCGAGCTTCTCGGCAGGTTCACCCGGCGCGGCTCCGCGCCGCGCCGTTCCCGGCAGGAGCACCTGGCGCGGCCTCCGCGGCGAACTGCCCCTTGCGGGACAGGACCTGGTGCCGCTCGCGCGCCGTCGCCGTCGCCGTCAGGCCGCGTCGCGTGCGCTGCCGCGGTGCTTGCGGACGATCTCCGCGTACCGGTGACCGCTGCCCTTGATCGTCCGCTGCTGGGTCTTGTAGTCGACGTGCACCAGACCGAACCGCTTGTCGTAGCCGTACGCCCACTCGAAGTTGTCCAGCAGCGACCAGGCGAAGTAGCCGGCCAGCGGGACGCCCTTGCGGGCGGCCGAGGCGCAGGCCGCCAGGTGCTGTTCGAGATACGCGAGGCGCTCCGGGTCGTGAACGCTGCCGTCGGGGCGTACGACGTCGGGATAGGCGGAGCCGTTCTCCGTGACGTACAGCTTGCGGGCCCCGTAGTCGTTCGTCAGGCGGAGCAGCAGGCGCTCGATGCCGGCGGCCTCGACCTCCCAGTCCATCCCGGTGCGGGGCACGCCGGGACGGCTGACCGTGCGCACGTGCGGGGCCGGACCGGTGGGGTCGTCGACCACGCTGGACGGGAAGTAGTAGTTGAGCCCCAGCCAGTCCAGCGGCGCGGCGATCGTCTCCAGGTCACCGGCGGCCTCGGGGAGTTCGACCCCGTAGACCTCCAGCATGTCGGCGGGGAAGCCGCGGCCGTGCACCGGGTCGAGCCACCACCGGTTGGTGTGCCCGTCCAGCCGCTTCGCCGCCGCGACGTCCTCGGGACGGTCGGTGTTCGGCTCGATGCTGGAGAGGTTATTGACGATGCCGATCTGAGCACCCGGCGCCGCGGCGCGGATCGCCTGCGTGGCGAGCCCGTGGCCGAGCAGGAGATGGTAGGAGGCGCGGACCGCGGCCGTCAGGTCGGTCAGGCCCGGGGCCATCCGCCCCTCCAGGTGGCCGATCCAGGCCGAGCACAGCGGCTCGTTGAGGGTGGTCCAGTGCTGGACGCGGTCCCCGAGCCGCTCCGCCACGACCGACGCGTAGGCCGCGAAGTGGTGCGCCGTGTCACGGGCCGGCCAGCCGCCCCGGTCCTGGAGCACCTGCGGCAGGTCCCAGTGGTAGAGGGTGACCGAGGGCGTGATGCCCGCCTCCAGCAGACCGTCGATCAACGCGTCGTAGAAGTCGAGCCCCCTGGCGTTGACCGGGCCGTCGCCGCCCGGCATCACCCGCGGCCAGGCGATGGACAACCGGTAGGCGTTCGTGCCGAGTTGGCGCATGATCCCGATGTCCTCGCGCCAGCGATGGTAGTGATCGCAGGCGGCGTCCCCGTCGTCGCCGTTGTCGATCTTGCCGGGGGTGTGCGAGAAGGTGTCCCAGATGGAGGGGGAGCGGCCGTCCTCGGCGACGGCTCCCTCGATCTGGTAGGCCGACGTGGCCGTTCCCCACAGGAAGTCCTCGGGGAGGGCGGCAAAGTCGATGGTCACTGAAGTCCCTTCGTCATCAATGGGGTTGGCATGGCTCACTTGACGGCGCCCGCCGTGAGACCGGCGACGAGATAGCGCTGGAGCAGCAGGAAGCCGGCCACCACGGGGACGCTGACGACCAGCGAGGCGGCCATGATCTGGTTCCAGTACACGTCGTTGAGCGTGGAGTAGCCCTGCAGTCCGACGGCGAGGGTGCGGGTGGCGTCGTTGGTCATCACCGACGCGAACAGCACTTCGCCCCAGGCGGTCATGAAGGCGTAGACGGCGACGGCGACGATGCCGGGGATCGCGGCCGGGACGACGACCCGGAAGAGCGCGCCGAGCGGCCCGCAGCCGTCCACCAGCGCCGCCTCGTCCAGATCGCGCGGCACCGAGTCGAAGTACCCGATCAGCATCCAGATGGAGAACGGCAGCGAGAAGGTCAGATACGTGAGGATCAGACCGCCGCGCGAGCCGAACAGCGCGATCCCGGTCGCGTTGCCGATGTTGACGTAGATCAGGAACAGCGGCAGCAGGAAGAGGATGCCGGGGAACATCTGGGTGGACAGCACGGTGACCGTGAAGACACGCTTGCCGCGGAAGTTGTAGCGGCTGACCGCGTAGGCCGAGAAGACGGCGATCACGACCGAGCAGATCGTGGCCGCGCCCGCCACGATCAGCGAGTTCACGAAGTACCGCGCGAGCGGCACCGTCGACCAGATGTCGACGTACGGCCGCAGCGTCAGGCCGCTCGGTATCCAGCGGAACTTCCCCGAGACGTCCGCGAGCGGCTTCAGCGAGCTGGAGACCATGACGTAGACGGGCACCAGGACGAAGCCGGTGAGCAGGGTGAGGAAGATCCGCCGCGACCACAGGAAGGACCGCGGCGGCGCCATCGGCGAGCGGGGGGCGGCCGACCGGGCGGTGGCCGGGCGGGTGGTGGTGGAGATGCTAGACATCGGCCGTCTTCCTTCCCCGGGAGGTCAGCAGCAGGTAGACGCCGGTCACCACGAGCAGGAAGAGCAGCAGCAGCACGGACATCGCCGAGCCGGTGCCGAAGTTCCAGGTGACGAAGGACGCCTGGTAGATGTGGACCGAGATGAGGTCCGCCGCGTCCGGGGCGGTCTTGCCGAACAGGACGAACGGCGTGTTGAAGTCGTTGAACGTCCACAGGAAGAGCACCAGTACCAGCACCTGGTTGACCGGCCGCAGTGACGGCAGTGTGATGCGGCGCACCTGCTGCCACAGGCCCGCGCCGTCCAGGGCGGCGGCCTCGTACAGCTCGCCCGGGATGTTCTGCAGGCCCGCCATGACGATCAGGAAGGCGAACGGCCAGCCCTTCCACACGGACACGGTGAGCAGCGCGTAGAAGCTGTTGTCGCCGATCAGCCAGAAGGACGGCTTGTCGGTGAGGTGCAGCTGGTCGTGCAGGACGTGGTTCACCAGGCCGTTGTCGTGCTGGAACATGAACACCCAGGTGATCACGGCCGCGTACACGGGCAGCGCGTACGGCACCAGGAACAGGGCCCGCAGCACACCCCGCCCCACGAAGTTGTCCTGCATGTAGATCGCGGCCGCGGTGCCGATCAGCCAGCACAGGCCGACCGACAGGAGCGTGAAGGCGATGGTGACGAAGAAGGAGTGCAGCAGCGCCTCGCCGACGGGTTCGTCGAAGTGCACCGACACCGAGTAGTTGTCGAAGCCGGCCCAGGGCGCCGTGCCCCAGTCGCGGATGTAGAACTGCGTGAGCTCCTTGAAGCTCATCACGATGCCGATCACCATCGGCACCAGGTGGACGAGGAGTTCGAGCACCAGCGCGGGCAGGAGCAGCAGGTAGGGGAGTCCGATGCGCTTGATCCGCCCGGTGCGGCGCGGGCCGCGCGCCGCACCGGGGGAGCTCTTGCGCACCGTCCGCTCGCCGGATTCGGCGGAGGCGGCGGTCGTGGTGGTCATGGAGGTGTCCGCACTCACTTCTTCGGCATCTGCTGCTGGGCCTTCTCGAGCGCCGCCTTCACCGACGCGGTGGTCACCGCACGGCCGCCGGCGGCGTCGGCGAACAGGCCCTTGATGGCCGTGCCGACCGCGGTCTCGAACTGGGACTCGTCGGCGACCTGCGGCAGTGCCGCGGCGCTCTTGGCCAGGGTGTCCTTGAGAACCGCGTTCGAGGGGGAGTTGAACGCGGTGTCCGTCTGGGCGGTCTTGACCGGCGGGATCGAGGTGTAGGCGCCGTTGAGGATCTTCTGCTCGGCGTCGCTGGTCAGGAACTTCACGAACTTCGTGGCGCCGTCGAGGTTCTTGGTGTTCTTGAACACCGCGAGGTTGATGCCCGCGACCATCGAGTTGACGTTCGCGCCCGTGCCCGGGGTGCCGGACTGCACGGGCACCGGAGCGATGCCGTACGCGTCCTCGCTCATGCCCTGCGCCTTGAGGTTGGCGGCCGCGGACTGCCACAGCAGCATCGCGTTCTTGCCCTTGGCGAAGTCGCTCACGGACTGGTTCTGCGCGTACTCGGCGTTGCCCGGGGCGATGATCTTGTCCTTCGCCATCAGGTCGACGTACTGCTTGACCGCGGAGACGACCCCGTCGTTGGTGAAGTCGGCCGTCCCGTCGGCGGTGAAGAAGTCGGCGCCGTGCTGCTTGGCGAAGACGAAGGCGTGGTGGATGTTCTCCGAGGCGTTCGAACCCTCGGCGCCGAGGCCCCACTTGCCGCCCTTGGAGAGCTTCTTGCCGTCGGCGACCAGCTCGGCCCAGGTGGCCGGCGGGCCCGAGATACCGGCGTCGGCGAACGACTTCTTGTTGTAGTAGAGCGCGTACGCCATCGAGTACAGCGGCACCGCGGCGGGGTCCTTGCCCGCCGCGCCGGTGGAGCCGAGCGCGGAGTCGACGAAGCGGTCCTTGCCGCCGATCTTGGCGAAGTTCTTCGCGTCCCACGGCAGCAGCGCGCCGGTGGCCTGCAGGGAGGCGCTCCAGGTGTTGCCTATGTTGAGGACGTCGGGGCCCTGGCCGGAGGTGGTGGCGGTGAGGATGCGGTTCAGCAGGTCGGACCAGGGGACGACCTCCAGCTTCACCTTGATGCCGGTCTGCTTCTCGAACTTCGCCAGTTCGGGGGCGAGCGTCTTCTTGTCGATCTCGATGCTGGCGCCCTGGTTGGACGCCCAGTACGTGAGCGTCTTCGGCGAGGCGTTGGACCCGCCGCTCGACGAGCCGCCGCCACAGGCGGTCGCGGCGGTCAGCAGAGAGATGGTGACCGCACCTGCGGCCGCGGCTCGGATTCTGCGCATGGCTGCTTATGTCCCTTTCCCGGAGGGAGCCAGGAGGGGCGTCCGCGTTCACTTCCCGAACGATCCTCATGGCTTAATTTAGGACGTGAGTTAAGACCCGGAAGAAAGTCGCGTCAAGGGATCGCGCAGGGGTATCTTGCAGTTCGGGCAGGCCGGAAGGGACATCACATGGCGGGGCGGAACGGACGGACAGTGCGTGACCTGCGACGGGGCAACCGCACCGCCGTACTACAACGGTTGTATTTCGACGGGCCGATGAGCCGCTACGAGCTCGGTCCCGCGACCGGACTGAGTTCCGGATCCATCAGCAACGTGGTCGCCGAACTCGTCACCGACGGCCTGGTCGAGGAGGCCGGCAGCGTCGACTCCGACGGCGGCCGCCCCCGCACCCTGCTGCGGGTCGTGCCCGGCAGTGGCCACATGATCGGCGTCGACGTCGGTGAAACCCGCGTCCGTATCGAGCTGTTCGACCTCACCCTGACCGAACTCGCCCGCGCCGAAAGGCCGTTGGAGCGCCAGGGCTACGAGACCGACCGCCCGCTCAGGCGCCAGGAGTACGACGTCGACGTCATCGTCGGCCATATCCGGGACGGCATCGCCGAGGTCCTCGCCGAGGCGGACATCGCCCCCGGGCAGCTCCTCGGCGTCGGTATCGGGGTGCCCGGCATCGTCGCCCGCACCCCCGAGCGGGGCGCGGTGGTGCACGGCCAGACCATCGGCTGGGACGCCGTCCCGCTGGAGTCCCTGCTCCGCTCCGCCTGCGAACTCCCCGACGCCGTGCCGTACTTCGCGGACAACGGCGCCCGCACCCTCGGCCAGGCCGAGATGTGGTTCGGCGCCGGACGCGGGGCCCGCAACGCGGTGGTCGTCCTCTTCGGCTCCGGTGTCGGCGCCTGCCTGGTCACCGAGGAGGTGGAGAACGGCCGGTCGGTCGAATGGGGGCATCTGACCGTACGGGTCAGGGGTCGCCGCTGCCGCTGCGGTGCCCTCGGCTGTCTGGAGGCCTACGCGGGCGCCGAGGCGCTCCTGGACCGCTGGCGCGAGGAGGGCGGGCGTCCTCCGGAGGGCACCGACGAGGAGACCGCGCTCACCGCGATGCTCGCCGCCGCGTACCCGCCCGAGGGGACCGAGCCGGACCTCATCGCCCTCGCCGTCCTGGAGGAGACCGCCGAGTACTTGGGCGCGGGGCTCTCCGACCTGATCAACCTCTTCCAGCCCGAGCGCATCCTCATCGGCGGTTGGGCCGGCCTCCAGCTCGGTTCCCGCTTCCTGCCCGCCGTCCGCCGGTACGCCTCCTCGTACGCCCTGCGCTATCCGGCCCAGCGGGTCACCATCGACCTCGGTCGCCTCGGCCCCGACGCCGTCACGGTCGGCGCCGCGATCCTGCCGCTGGCCGACTTCTTCGCGCGTGGCGGCCGACGGGAGGAACCGGTACCCACGGGCCCGTCACCCGCCTGGCGCACGGCCCTGGAGGAACGGGCGCCGCACTGACCCTCCCGGACCACCGGACGGCGTACCGGCCGCCGCCCCGTGCTCTCGCGCGCCCCCATGCCGTACGCCGCGAGCCCCGTCGACGGCGGAGCTGGTGCCCGACAGCAGGTTCAGGGTCTACGAGAACGCGGGCCACGGCCTGTTCGCCGCACGCCGCGAACAACTCACCGCGGATATCAGGGAGTTCACGGCAGACTCCTGGTGCGCCGGAGCCCGAGCCGGAGCCCGAGCCGGAACCGGAACCGGCGCCGGAACCGGCGCCGGAGTCGAGGGAGCCGACGCGCCCACCCCCGCGTGGTTCACGCGAAGGCGTTCACCCCGGTCAGCTCCGCCGAGAGTTCCCACAGCCGGGCGGCTTCGGCGGGGTCGGTCGCGTAGCCGCGTACGCCGGTCCGGGTGCCGTCCGCCGGGGCGTTCTCGGCGATGTCGCAGTCCTCGCAGTACACCCCGCCCAGTCCCGCGAGCCGCGGTGAGGTCGCGGCCCACACCTGGGTGGCCGCACCCTGTCGGGGCGTCTTGAAGCCCTCGGGGTCGAGCGGCTTGCCGTCCTCGTCGATCCAGCCGCGCTCGACCATCTCCTGCTTGGGCAGGTGCCGCTGGAGCGGGGTGAGGATGCCGCCGGGGTGCAGCGAGAAGGCCCGTACGCCGGAGTCCCGGCCGCGCCGGTCGAGCTCCACGGCGAACAGCACGTTCGCCGTCTTCGCCTGGCCGTAGGCCTCCCACTTGTCGTAGCCGGTCCGCCAGTGCACGTCGTCCCAGCGGATGCCGGAGTAGTGGTGGCCGGCGGAGGACACGGACACGACCCGCGCGCCGCCCGGCTCGATCGCCGGCCAGAGCCGGTTGACCAGCGCGAAGTGACCGAGGTGGTTGGTCGCGAACTGGGCCTCCCAGCCGGGGCCGACCCGGGTCTCGGGGCAGGCCATGATGCCGGCGCTGTCGATGACGATGTCGATGACACGGCCCGAGGCGAGGAACCGTTCGGCGAAGGCGCGCACGCTGTCCAGGTCGCCGAGGTCGAGCTCGTCGGTCTCGACCCCGTCGACGCCTTCCAGTGCCTCGCGCGCGGTCGCCGGGCGCCGGGCGGGGACCACGACCCGGGCGCCCGCCCCGGCCAGCGCCCTGGTCGTCTCCAGGCCGAGCCCCGAGTAGCCGCCGGTGACGACGGCGAGCTTGCCGGAGAGGTCGATTCCCTGGAGGACGTCGTCGGCGGTGCTCCGGGCGCCGAATCCCGAACCGATCCTGTGCTGTGCAGTGCTCATGCCCGCACGCTACGAATTGGAGCGGACTCGAAGTCAACCGGACACGGCCGGAGAGGCGAAGGGCGTCCCCGGTCCGGACCGACCGGTCCGCCGCGCCGTGCTTCGGTCCGGGCAAGGGAAAGACCCCGACCGGACGGGGGAATCGCGGTCGGGGTCGACTGTGGTGGGCACCGATGGCGGTCGCCTCTCGGCGAAACGCTCCGCAGGGCTTCAGCCGGACGATCGTCCCTGCGGGCAGAGGTGAGGCCCGGGGACACTGTCCCATCCGCACCCACGGTTTGTTCAACGGGTAACTACCTATGGGTGTTCCCCGGAACGACCCCATGGGCGGTGACGTGCGTCACGGCGTCTCCCGGGTCCTGGCCCAGGCCAGCAGCTCGGGCAGGGCCCACGTGTTGACGACACGCTCCGCGGGGACCCCGCACTCCTCGGCGCGCGCGCAGCCGTAGATCTGCCAGTCCAGCTGACCGGGCGCGTGCGCGTCGGTGTCCAGGGAGAACAGGACGCCCGCGTCGACCGCCTCGCGCAGTAGCCGGCGCGGCGGGTCGAGGCGCTCCGGGCGGCTGTTGATCTCGACGGCCGTGCCGGTCTCGGCGCAGGCCGCGAAGACCGCGTCCGCGTCGAACTCGGACTCGGGCCGGCCGCGACCGCCGAGCAGCCGCCCGGTGCAGTGCCCGAGCACGTCCGAGAGCGGGTTGCGTACGGCCGCGACCATCCGGCGGGTCATCGGCCGCGCGTCCATGCGCAGCTTGGAGTGCACGGACACGACCACCACGTCCAACCGCTCCAGCAGTTCGGGCTCCTGGTCGAGCGATCCGTCGTCGAGGATGTCGCACTCGATGCCGGTGAGGAGCCGGAAGGGAGCCCATCGTTCGTTGAGGTCGGCGACGACCGCCAGTTGTTCGCGCAGCCGCTCCGGCGACAGGCCGCTCGCCACCGTCAGCCGCGGTGAGTGGTCGGTGAGCACCGCCCACTCGTGGCCGAGCCGCGCGGCCGTACGTCCCATCTCCTCGATCGGGCTCCCGCCGTCCGACCAGTCGGAGTGCAGATGGCAGTCCCCGCGCAGCAGTGCCCGCAGGGCCTCGCCGCCCTCGGCGAGCGGTCCGGAGGACTCCCGCTCCACCTTCTGCAGGTAGCCCGGCACCTCGCCGGCCAGCGCCTCCCGCACCACCTGCGCGGTCTTCGGGCCGATGCCCTTGAGCGACTCCAGCGCACCCGTCCCGGCGCGCTCGCGCACCTCGTCGGGGGGCAGCCCGGCGAGCAGGGTCTGCGCAGTCCGGAAGGCCCGGACGCGATAGGTGGGCGCCAGACTCCGTTCCAGCAGGAACGCGATCCGGTCCAGGGCCTCGACGGGGTCCATCGGCACTCCTTCCGGCGGTCGCGTCGGCCGCCGCACGCTCCACCCCCCAGGGTTGCCCAGCCGACGCGGGAGCGCACGGCGGATCAGCGCCCCGGGGGCTGCGACGGGTCCCCGGCGCGACGGCTGTGACCGGGGCCCTGGCGCGGCGCCGTGACGGGTCCCTGGCGGGGCGGCCGCGGGTCCCCGGTGGCCGGACCGGGCGGCTCACCCGGCTGGGCGAACGCCCGGATCGCCGCCGCCCGCGCCGGGTTCCGGGCGGCGCGGGCGGCAGGCTCCCGGTGCTCCACCGCTGACCAGCGGGAACGGCGGGAACCGCTTTACGCTCTAGCTATGACCGAAAGTGCGAGCCCTCACATCTCCAACCCACGGATCATGGTGCTCGGGGTGCAGCCGGGCACGCCGCCGTTCCGGATCATGGAGATCGACGGCGAGATGGTCGGCGAGGCGAAGGCGATCACGGACGTCCTGGAGTACGCGGCGGCGTACGGCATCACGGTCCACGATCTCGACGACCCCGACGTGGTCCGCTGGGTGGGCGGCGACAAACTCACCTGGCATCCGCGCTGACGCCACTCGGGCCCCGCGGGTGCGTCTCGCAGCCGCTCGGGCTGAACCCGGGCGGATTCGGCCGAACGCGGCCGCACTCGGCCGAACCCGGTCTGTAAACGGCCGGACCCTGCTGCACCGGGTCGCACCCGGCCGGCCGGGCACGTCGAACGGCTGCGTGTCCACGTACGGAAACTCCTCGCCGGGGTCCGGAACGGGGGCGTTCACGGCCGCGGCGACGCCGTACGCCACCCCGCCCGGCTCGACGGGTTCCCTGCCCGGGACAGGATCGGATTCGACCGCACCTCGCCCGGCCCCGCCCAGCACGCCCTCGAACGAGGTGACTTCACGGCCCATGACACCCTACTGGAGGGTAACAATGTCCTGGTCCCCTGCGCCGGAGCACCGGCGGACACCTCAACTCGCATTCGAGAGGGAAACTTGCCATGGCGAACAGCCTGCTCTTCAACCCGCACACCTACGACCCGGCGCACTTCGACCCGGAGACCCGCCGCCTGCTGAGGGCGACCATCGACTGGTTCGAGACCCGCGGCAAGACGGCACTGCTGGGCGACTACATGGACCGCGCCTGGTACGCCGACTTCCTGGAGTTCGCCGCCAAGGAGGGCCTGTTCGCCACCTTCCTCACCCCGTCCGCCGACGGCGGGGGCGACGCGAACAAGCGCTGGGACACCGCCCGGAACGCCGCCCTCAACGAGATCTTCGGCTTCTACGGCCTCAACTACTGGTACACCTGGCAGGTCACCATCCTCGGCCTCGGCCCGGTGTGGCAGAGCGCGAACCCCGAGACGCGCGCCCGTGCGGCGCGACTGCTCTCCGAGGGACACGTGATGGCCTTCGCCCTGTCCGAGAAGAGCCACGGCGCCGACATCTACCAGACGGACATGGTCCTCACCCCCGACGGTGAGGGCGGCTTCCGCGCCGACGGTTCCAAGTACTACATCGGCAACGGCAACGTCGCCGGACTGGTCTCCGTCTTCGGCCGCCGCTCCGACATCGAGGGCCCCGAGGGCTACGTCTTCTTCGCGGCGGACAGCCGGCACCCGGACTACCACCTGGTGCAGAACGTCGTGAACTCGCAGATGTTCGTCAGCGAGTTCCGCCTGGAGGACTACCCGGTGCGCGCCGCGGACGTGATGCACACCGGCCAGGCCGCCTTCGACGCCGCGCTCAACACCGTCAACATCGGCAAGTTCAACCTGTGCACGGTGGGCGTCGGCATCTGCGAGCACGCCATGTACGAGGCGGTCACCCACGCCCACAACCGCGTCCTGTACGGCAACCCGGTCACCGACTTCCCGCATGTGCGCCGTGAGTTCACCGACGCCTACGTCCGGCTGGCCGCCATGAAGCTCTTCAGCGACCGGGCCGCCGACTACTTCCGCTCCGCCGGTCCCGACGACCGCCGCTACCTGCTCTTCAACCCGATGACCAAGATGAAGGTCACCACCGAGAGCGAGAAGGTCATCGACCTGCTCTGGGACGTCATCGCGGCCAAGGGCTTCGAGAAGGACACCTACTTCGACAAGGCGTGCCGGGACATCCGCGGCCTGCCCAAGCTGGAGGGCACGGTCCACGTCAACCTCGCCCTCATCCAGAAGTTCATGGGCAACTACCTGTTCCAGCCCGCCGATTACGCGCCCGTGCCCACCCGCCTCGATCCGGCGGACGACACGTTCCTGTTCGCGCAGGGTCCGGCCCGCGGTCTGGGTGCCATCCGCTTCCACGACTGGCGCATCGCCTACGACCGGTTCGCCGCGCTGCCCAACGTCGCCCGCTTCCGGGAGCAGGCGGACGGGCTGTGCGAGCTGCTCTCCCGGCACACCCCCGACAAGGCCCAGCTCCGGGACCTCGACTTCTCCCTCGCCCTCGGCCACCTCTTCGCCCTCGTGGTCTACGGCCAACTGGTCCTGGAGCAGGCCGAGCTGACCGGCCTGGACGAGGACCTGCTGGACGAGATCTTCGCCGTCCTGGTCCGTGACTTCTCCGGCTACGCCACCGAGCTGCACGGCAAGGCCGCCGCCACCGAGGACCAGGCGGCCTGGGCGCTGGCCGCCATCCGCCGCCCGGTCGCCGACCCGGAGCGCCTGGCCCGCGTCTGGTCCCAGGTCGAGGCCCTGTCCGGCGCCTACGAGATGCGGCCCTGACGCGGAGGCCTGCGGTCGCGCGGAGAACCCGCGGCCGCAGGCCCCCGGCGCGCGGGTCGGTCGTCCGCGGCCGGCGCATGCCACGGGACGGCGCCCGGGACCGTCACGGCGGCCCCGGGGCTGCGCCGACCGTCACGGCGGCTCCGCGGCCGCTGTCCCGGTCAGGGCCGAGGGGGCGAGTACCCACAGCAGGGCTCGGCCGGTCAGGGGTGTCGTGGCGATCAGGGTCAGGTAGATCTCCACGAGCGATCCGTCGCCGGTGAGGACGTCGAGGTCACCGGTCAGGCGGCCCAGGAGGTAGATGACGGCGTCGACGATCAGCCAGGAGGCCAGGTTGGCTCCGATCCACCAGGCCCAGCGTCCGGTGACCTTGCGGAGCACCATGGACTGCGACAGGCCGAGCAGGGGGCCGAGCGCCAGGCTCTGGCTGGCGGCCAGCAGGTAGGTCGTCGACACGTCCTTGCCGGAGTCCTGGGCGGTGATCACGGCAGGCATGATCACGAGGAGCCAGGCCAGCAGTGCCGGCCCGATGTTGGCGGTGATCCACACCTTGCGGGGAAGGGGCACCCGCTGCCGTACGACCAGCCATTGCAGGGCTCCCAGAACACCCCCGAACAGGATGGCCCCCAGGGTGGCGATCAGGAGTGCCACCAGGACGTGGCCGCTGGCGAGATCGAGGTGGAGGGCGTCGCTGCCGAGCAGCGCCAGCACGAAACCGGCGGTCAGGACGGTGACGAAGGCGAGCGTGTTGTAGCCGATCCACTCCCAGTAGAGGCGGGTGTTCCAGCCGCCGGCCGAGGCCGCCGCTGGGCCGGTACCGGAAGCGGGCATCGTTCGTTCCTCCGGTGTCGGTGATCCCTCTGCTGCGGACGAGTTCGGTCCGTTCCGAGGCGTGCAACGTATCCACGCGAGCCGTTTCGGCCGGGGTCGTGGTGCGTCGTCCGCAGGGCCGGTCGGCGAGGGCCGGTCAACCGGCCGGGACGTCCTCCGCGGGCAGCCGTCCCGCCCGCACCGCGTCGACGAGTGCCTGATGATCGCGCTCGTTCTGGTCGGCGTACGCCTCCGCGAAGGTCACGAGAGCCCGGTCGAAGGAATCCTTCTTGCCGAGGTAGGAGGCGATCGCGATCCGGTCGCCGGACCGGGCGTGCGCGCGGGCGAGGGTGAGGCCGCAGAGGCCGCCGAAGGTCTCCAGCTGAAGGGGCGACATCATCTCCGGCATCGCGATTCCCTTCCAGTCGCGCAGTTGCCGGACGTAGAAGTCGCGGCGCTTGCCGTCGATGCCGTCCACCCGTTCCCAGCCGAGGAAGATGTCGCTCGCCGCCTGCATCAACCGCTGTCCCGCGACCACTCGTTCGCCCTGGTTGCGGTACTGGCTGGCCCCGACGTGGTCGGCGAGGACGGAGGTGTCGGCCTCCTTGGCCTGCAGGAACAGCGGGTCGCGGCCGTCCCGTCCGAGGAGCAGGATGATCCAGCACCGGGTGCCGACACTGCCGACTCCGACCACCTTGCGGGCGACGTCCGCGAGTTGGTAGTCGTCCAGGAGGAAGCGCCGGTCGGACGGCAGGGTGATCCCGTACCGCTCGATGAGTCCTCTGAACTGGCGCTCCAGCATGGCGCGTTGGGAGTCGGGAAGCAGATCGGCGATGGGCACGAGCAGCGGGGGGTCCGGCGCGATCATCGGGCGCCCGTCGACCTGCTGCGTGAGTTTCTCGAAGACCTGCACGGTGTCGCGCGAACGGGCCTTCGCCAGGGCGTGGTCCAGCTTCTTCTGGCCGCCCTTGCTGAGCTGGCCCGTTGTGAGGTCCCGCAGTCGCTCGGCGTCGATTCTCGGGCTCTGGCGCACTTTCCGTGGACTATCCACGCTGAGTGACGATTGTTGGGCGAGCAGGCCCGGGGCAGGTTGCCCGAAAATAGCCTGCCTCCGGTTCGGTGTGGCTGACGGTTCGGCTCGTGGAAGAAGTGGTGCTACGGCTGGAGGAGTTGCTGTTCCCGTCGATCGCGGACGTGGCGGTGCTGTCGGTCGACGTGAACGATGAGTCGGTGCGCATCGAGGCTCGGAGCACGGCGGCCGAGTCCGTTTGCCCGGGCTGTCTGTGCTGGTCACGGCGGATTCACAGCTCCTACCTGCGGTTTCCCGCTGACGTGCCCAGCGGTGGCAGACGGGTCGTCCTCTGCTTGCGTGTCCGCAGGTTCCTCTGCCCGGTCATCTCCTGCGGGCGCCGGACCTTCGCTGAGCAGATGCAGGGGCTGACCCGTCGATACGGCCGGCGCACCGAGCGCCTGCGGTCGGCGCTGGCCGCGGTCGGCCTCGCGCTCGCCGGACGGGCCGGGGCCCGCATGGCGAGAGTCTTTGGCGTGTCCGTCAGCCGCAGCACGGTGCTGAGGCTGGTCGAAGCTTTGCCCGACCCGGAAGTTCCCGCCCCGCGCGTGGTCGGGGTCGATGAGTACGCGACCCGCAAAGGGCGTCACTACGGGACCGTCCTGGTCGACGTCGAAAGCAGGCGTCCGGTGGACCTGCTGCCCGACCGGGAGGCTTCCAGTCTGGCCGCTTGGCTCGCGAAGCGGCCCGGGGTGGAGGTCGTATGCCGCGACCGGGCACCGTTCTTCGCCGAAGGGGCCACCGCCGGGGCGCCCCAGGCGGTGCAGGTCGCGGACAGGTGGCACCTCTGGCACAACCTGAGCGAGGCCGCTGAGCGTTGTGTCGCAGACCACCGCGGGTGCCTGCGGGTCCTGGCGCCGGATCCAGCCCAGTCCGTCCCCCAGCCGGAGAAGTTCACAGACCCGTCCGGCTCGCCGTGGCCTACCGGGCATCGTTTCGCCGACCGCACCCGCGCCAAGCACGCGACCGTCCACGAACTACTCGCCGCCGGGCTCAGCCGGAGGGCGATCGGCCGCCAACTCCGTATGACCTCCCGCACCGTCAAACTCTTGGCCGACGCAGCCACCCCGGAGGACCTGTTCCACGGCCAATGGCAGGGCCGGCCGTCCAAACTCGACGCCTTCAAGCCCTACCTGGATGACCGCTGGAACCAGGGCTGCACGAACGCCTGGACCGTGTGGGAAGAGATCGTGCCACTCGGCTACCAGGGCAGCTACCAGCGGGTTCGCGCCTATTTCCGGGAGAAGCGGCTCTCGTCGGGCCCCGTCACAGCTCGGCCACCGTCACCCCGCGTCGTCGCCGGATGGATCCTTCGCCGGCCGGAGACTCTCAACGAGACGGAGCACCTTCGGCTCAAAGCCGTTCTGGTCCACTGCCCTGAACTGGACGCCCTCACCGGCCACGTCCGCTCCTTCGGCCAGATGCTCACTGAGCGCCAAGGTGAACGGCTGCCGCAGTGGCTCGATGCAGTCCGGCGAGACGATCTCCCTGGCCTCCACACACTCGCCGCCGGCATCGACCGTGACCGCGATGCGGTCATCGCCGGCCTCACCCTGCCCTGGAGTTCCGGCGTCGTCGAAGGACACGTCAACCGCATCATTCTGTGGAATCAGCGATGTCAAGCCGTGTGCTTGTGCATCACGTCGAGGTAGTGCCGATCGCGGTGTGGAACATGGTGGTCCCGGCCGGGCAGGCTGAAGACAGCGCAGACCTCGGCGGGCTGGGTGGGGATGCTCGACTGCTCGCCGAAGGTGAGGACGGGGTTGACCTCGTTGTGGCAGCCTGCGGTGTCGAGGGCCGTGATCAGTTCCTCACGGAGCACAGTGGCCTCGAACGACTCGGAATCAGGCAGGACGAGCGGCGGGAGACTCGCCGTTGATCCGGGCCAGAGGTCGATCCAGATGCCGCTGACAGCCCTCTGGGTGACGACCAGTCGAAGGCCTCCCCATGCATAGGGATAGCCATCGATGTCGGGGCCCTTCATGAGGAGGGCGGGGTGGGGGCGCCCGCGACCGAGGAGATCCTCGGCCTCGGTCAGGGGCATTCCGCAGTGAAGCGGCCCGATCCTGCCAGTTCGAGCGAAGTCGACGAGCACGTTCATCAAGGTCACGGCAGTGACTGTGACACTCTTCCGCGCCTGTGCGCACTCCGATATCAGCGCGATGCGCAACCCGTCCCGCCCTGTCGGACGTCGACAAGCGGCAGGAGGCGGGTTGTCGCTGGCACGTCCAGTTCGCGTGGTGTCGGGCCGGCCGGAGTGGGTGTGTCGGCGAGGCGGTCAAGTAGCCGGTCTAGGGCCGCCTGGCCGTCCTCGATGGCTGCCTGCTCGTCGTCGGTCAGCGGGATGGACACGGCCGTCTTCTGCAAGTTTCCTTTGGCTTCCAGCAGTTGGGATCGCGTGGATTCCTTTGGGGTGTAGAAGTCGCAGCGTGCGCAGGCCATGCGGTGCTGGCACTGTTCGAAGAAGGTGTAGCTGCAGTAGCCGTGCCCGAGGTCGTAGTGCTGCCAGGGCTCACCGCCAGCGGCGGCACCGGAGGCGACCGCGTCCCGGTCGACCAGGACCTCGATCGTGCGGACGTTCCGCTCGAAGTAGCCCGCCTCGGAGTATGCCTTGGACAGGGTGTTCGGGGTGATCTTCGCGTAGTACTGGGTGGATTGCGGTGATCGGTGTCCGAGCCAGGCTTGCAGTTCGAACAGCGTCATCGGTTCCTTGGCGTTGTAGAGCTGGCTGGCGATGGTGGACCGGGCCCGGTGGCTGGTGATGTTCCCGCGGACGTCGGCGTCCGGGACTCCGGCCTTGCGGCAGAGCATCGGGATGACCGTGTTGTTGATGTAGTGCGTGGAGACGCGGCGGGCCCGGATGGCGAACAGCAGGTCGACGCGCTCGCCGGTGCGGCGGTCAGTGAACTTCGGTTGATCCGGGCGGACGGCCTGCCAGGCATCGACGGCCTGGCCGAGGATCGGGTCGACCGGCTTGCTGAAGGCGGTGCCGGTCTTGTGGGGCGGGACGTCGAGGAGACAGACGGTGTCGCGGGCTAGGACCTGCTGCGAGTCACCGGTGATGGGGGTGCCGTCGTGCTGCCAACGGATGCAGCCCACCCTCAATCGGGCTATCTCGTTGCTGCGTTGACCGGAGAACAGCCAGGTCAGTGTGACTGCGCGGACCAGTTCGAAGGGGTAGAACTGCCCGGCCTGGGACTGCGGGAGATCAGCGGCTTCCAGGTTCAAACCCGCCCACAGAAGCTTCGCCCAGACCTCATCGGCGATCACCCGCGGGTCAGGGCCGAGGAGGGCTGTGATGCTGCGAGGGATCGCCAACGAGCGCAGTGGGTCGAAGCTGCGGGGCAGCCACTCCCATTCCTGGCAGTCCCTGAAGAACGTTCGCAGCGCGGTGATCTGCCCGGCCTTGGTCGCCGCTTCGAGCGGCTTGCCGAGACGGTCCCCCAGGCCAGCCGTCCGCTGAACGTAGTCACCGACCCTCATCCGGTCCACTGCGGCGATCCAGGTCGCGCAGGTCTGCCGCGTCCAGTCCGTCGGGTCAGCAACGTCGGGCTTTTCCGCGGCTATCCACCGGCCCACCCTGAGGAGGGCGGAACGCATGGCGCCACGGACGCCCGGGGTGAGCGTAGAGGTGGCGTACCAGCGATCGACCCATTGCTCCCACGTCTTCGCGCCGCCGGTCGCCCGTACCGACTGGCGGCCAGTGATGGGCTGCGGAGGATCACAGAACCCGAGTTCGGCAACCGCTCGCTGCGTGGCGTGCAGCGTGTAGCGCTGTGAGCCGGCCAGCATCTTCTCGCGCCGGACCCGGTCGAACAGCGAGGTGTCGAGATCCTCCAGATGCGGGCTCCGGTTGAGGAGAAGCAGCTGGCAGACGACCATCGGCAGCAGCGTGTCGTCGTCCCGCCCCAGTTGATAGCCCCAGGACGCGAGGACCGCGCGGATGCGGGCGATCTCGCTGCTCACCAGGCCGCGTCCGAAGATCCGCCAGGACAGGGTGAGTCGCTGGAAGCTGCCGAGTCGGTGGAATTCGTTGAAGGAGCCCAACAGGTAGGCGTGCGCGGCAAGATAGGGGCGGACCTCGTCGTTGACCCAGCCCGGGGCGTGCTGGTGGAACTCGGTCTGGTTGCGGCCGAGCAGATGGATCCACTCCTGCGAGGTCCATCCCCAAAAGGTTCGGCCGGTCTCCGCGCAACGTGTCAGCAGCACAGCGATCACGTCGAGCATGGCGCGCCGACGGTGTGGGGTGGGTGGCGAGTCCAGAGCGGCGTTGACCGCCTCCAGCGGGACCAGCAGACGGCGGATCACTCGCCAGCTGGCAGCAGACGGGTCGTGGTCCTTGAGCCGGCGCAGATTCCGCACCCCGAGTTCGCTCACTGCCAGTACCTCGGCGGGCCGGATCTCGACAGCAGTGTCGTAGTGGTTTGGGATGATCGGCCAGGACCAGCGTTCGGGGCCGTTCTCCTCAGGCAGGGCCAGCCGGGATGTACTCACCGTGCCACCTCCGGCAACGTGCCGTTCGAGGAGGCGAGCGCCTCTATTCGCCACGCGTGGATGTGCTCCATGCCGCGGGCGAGCTTATCGGCCAGGTCCCGGCCGGACAGGTGGATGTACTGAAGCGTGGAGTCGGTGTGACGGTGGCCGGCGAAGGATGCGATCGCGTGCAATTCCCAGCCCATCCGGGCCAGATCGGTCAGACACAGGTGCCGGGTGGTGTGCGTGGAGAACTGCGGGACGTCGGCCGTCACGGCGATCCGCCGTATCACCTTCGACCACGTCCACAGGCTCAGCGGTTGGCCGTAGTTGCGCCGTGATTCGGAGAGGAACAGCGGGCCTCTCGCCCGGCTGACCGTGGCCCGGTGGGCAAGGTAGGCCGACATCAGCACGCCGGTCGACGCCGAGTACGGCACCACCCGTTCCAGTCGGTTCTTCGTCGTCTCCGCGCGTACCCGCAACGTACGGTGAGCCGGATCCAGGTCATCGGTCCGCAGCGAGCACAGCTCTTCGCGCCGCAGCGCGGCATCGTAGGCCAAAGCCAGCATCACCCGGTTGCGGACCGGCTCCCCCCGCGCGACCTCCAAGATTCCCAACCACTGCTGTTCGCTGGGGATCCACGGCAGCTTCGTCAGCCGCGGCACCAGGCCACGCTGGTGCCCACCCCAACGACGGCCCGGCGTATAACGGCCCCGACCCACCGGATTGGACTCCCGCAGTCCCTCTTCCATCAGGAAGTCGTAGAACAACCGCACCGGCACCAGCCGCTGCTGGATCGTGGCGTTCGCCAGACCCGACCCCGAATCGATCGAGACCACGTTCACGCCCCGACGGCTCGGCCGCGCAGTCAACTCCCTTACATAAAGGGCAATATGAGCCCGACTGGCAGCGAGTGGGTCGACCCCCTCTCGTTCGCACACCACCAGGTACTCGGCCAGCCCGCGGGCGTAGGCATCGATCGTCCGAGGCGCACGGCCAAGATCGCACCACACTTGCAGCCAGCCCGCTGCCCTCTCGTGGCGCCCCAGCACCGGCCACTTCTCCGTCACTCCCACAGCGGCGCTCAAGCCGTCTCCCAAGTTCGTGGCTACACCAGGGAGACATGATCACCCCGGCAGATTCCACGTAACTTTTAAGATGCTCAAGCGCCAGATGTTCGGCCGAGCCGGATTCGCCCTCCTGCGCAAACGTGTGCTTCTGGCGTGATCGGCGGCGCGCAGGTGATCATGGCTGCGGGAGAAGTGAATGCTCTGCTGAATCGGGGGATCTTCGTGAGTGGTGTGGTGTTGGTACACGGCCTGTACCACGACCCCCAGCACTTCAACCTGGTCGTCGGGGAGTTGGCTGCTGCCCGAGTCGAGGTCGCTGTTCCGGAACTGCATCGTGGCTCGCTTCAGGCCGACACCGAAGCGGTGCAAGCAGTCGTTGATGCCATGGAACAGCCGCCCCTGGTTGTAGGCCACTCTTACGGCGGGTCAGTCATCACCGGCCTGACAGGTGCTGCTCATTTGGTGTACCTGGCAGCCTTTGTGCCTGCTGAGGGCGAGAGCGCGGCTCGTCTCGGTGGTTCGACCAAGATCCTCGCCTCCTCCATCGTGCAAGACGGAGACGGCGTGACCCACGTGGATCCCGCGGCGGCCATAGAAGTGTTCTACGCCGACGCCCCGATCGAACGTGCGACCTGGGCAGCGTCGTTGCTGCGACCCCAGAAACCGGGATGTGGCCGCGGCGTACCGGAATGCCAATCGTGGCAGAACACACCTTCCACCTACGTCATCTGCACTCAGGATCGCGCGATTGAACCCGACCTGCAGAGGGAGATGAGCAGGCGCTGTTCCAGCACATTGACGTGGCACACGAGCCACTCACCCTTCATCAGCCAGCCCGGCAGCGTCGCCGCCGTACTACGGAGCTTGCTTCTTCCCAGCACCGGACACTCTCAGTGACCGATCACGGAAAATGAGCCAGAGCCGATTCTCGCGTACCAGACGTCGAGGTTGCTCATGCCGGCGAAGCGGATCATCGCTTCGCGGTACGAGCGCACGGTGGCGCTCACGATCCGGGCGCGCTCGGCGTCGTCGAGGCCGTTCGCCCGCGCGGCGATGACGAAGCTCGCCGACAGCCGCTTGACGTCCCACTCCCAGGGGCCCGGCAGTGTCTCGTCGAAGTCGTTGATGTCGAACATCAACTTCCGCTCCGGCGAGGCCAGTAGGCGGAAGTTGAGCAGATGGGCGTCTCCGCAGAGCTGGGCGGTGATTCCCGAGACGGGGCTGCCGGCCAGGTCGGACGCCATGATCGCGGCGGCGCCGCGGTAGAAGCGGAACGGGGACTCGGTCATCCTGCTGTACCGGATCGGCACCAACTCCCGCACCCGGGCCGCGGACTGCCCCTCCAGGATCGCCAGCGGGTCCGGTCTCTTCGGACCGGGCTTGTAGACCGCGTGGCCCGACCGCGGACAGCGGCGCCGCGCCTCCTTGCCGAGTGCCACGCGCTCCGCGGGTGTCGCGTGGGGTGACGTACGCATCGCGGTGCTCGCATGCTTGGGCATCGTCGGCTCTCCTGCCTGGCCCCGCGGCCTCCGGAGCGACCGGGGACACGGCAGCCGGAGTGCTGCCGTGGTCCCCTGTTCGTGGGCCGCGCCGGTCGTCCGTTCCTGGTGGCGTCTGCTCTCAGCCCTGGTCTTCGATCGCGGCGTCGGCGACGGCGATCGCGATGCCGAGTGCCGCCGTGATGTTGCCCGCTGCCGTCATGACACGGGCCGTGCCCACGATGGGTGCGATGGCGACCAGGACGTCCTGCAACTGGGCCGCGGTGATGCCTGTTTCCATGGCGGGGCCGATATGGGCCATGTAGGAGATCGGCGGGGCGTCCGAGGCGGCCAGGGCCGCGATGCGCGTGAGCAGCAGCATGTCCGGGGCCAGCCCGCAGCGTTCGATCGAGTCGACCGTCATCGCGGCGAGCGTGTCCAGGACAGGTGTTTCCGACGCAGTGGCCATGTTCGGGTGCCTTCCCGTGGGCTTCCGGCGCGACGTGGGAACGGTGGCGGAGCATCGAGCATCCGCGAGCGCCGGACTTCCCCTCAACGGTAGATCCGTCCCGGGTACCCCGCATGGCGGCGCGGGACGAGAGCCGGGGGCCGTCGACGAACGGGTGGCCCCGGGGACGGGAACGGGCGGATCAGGCGACCTCGGCGGCAGCCTGCTGAACGGCCTTGTCGAGCCGCTCACGGCCGGATTCACCCGTCTGCGGCCCCGGGAAGCGCCCGTATACGCCTTGTCGGAGAGTGGACCGCGTCGGCACTTCCCGGATTGGACGCCCATGGACCGCTATCCCCCCATCGCCAACCACGGTCTGGTGGGCGACCTCCAGACCGCCGCCCTGGTGTCGTCCGAGGGCGTGGTGAACTGGTTCTGCTCGCCGAGGTTCGACTCGCCCAGCGTGTTCGCCTCGCTCCTCGACCACGATCGCGGCGGGTACTTCCGGCTGGCACCCGAACACTCGGACGTGACGTGCAAGCAGCTCTACTACCCGGACACCGGAGTCCTGGTCACGCGGTTCATGTCACCGGAGGGCGTCGGCGAGGTCGTCGACTGGATGCCCGCGAACACCAGCCGCACCCCCACCGACCGCCACAGCCTGATGCGGGTGATCCGCGTGGTGCGCGGCACCGTGCGGTTCCTCCTGGAGTGCAGGCCGCGGTTCGACTACGGCCGGGCTGACCACGAACTCGATCTGCGGCCGCAGGGGGCGGTGTTCCGGGGGCCCGGAATCGCCGGTCACCTGCAGGCCACCTTCCCGCTGGAGCGCGACGGGAAGGACGTGAAGGGCGCGGTGACCCTCGGAATCGGCGAGCAGGCCGTCGCGGTGTTCACCACCTGCGCCGTCGACGGCGAGGCGCCGCCCCCGCTCACGGTCGACGGCGTGACGGAGGCGCTGTGGCACGAGGTGGACTTCTGGCAGAAGTGGCTGCACACCTCCCACTACCGCGGCCGCTGGGCCGAGATGGTGAACCGCTCCGCCATCACGATCAAACTCCTCACCTACCACCCGACCGGCGCGCCCGTCGCCGCCGCCACCATGGGTCTGCCGGAGCAGGTCGGCGGCGAGCGCAACTGGGACTACCGGTACTCGTGGGTGCGGGACGGCTCGCTCTCGGTGCGGGCCCTGCTCGACCTCGGGTTCGCCGAGGAGGCGTCGGCGTTCATGAAGTGGCTGGGGGAGCGGATGCGCGACCGGGCCGACCTGCCGGGCGAACGCCTGCAGATCATGTACCGGGTCGACGGGGACCCGTATCTGACCGAGGAGATCCTCGACCATTGGGAGGGCTACCGGGGATCGAGGCCAGTCCGGGCAGGCAACGCCGCCGCGGACCAGTTGCAGCTCGACATCTACGGCGAGGCCCTCTACGCGATGGCCGAGGGCGTGGACGTCAGCGAGGAACTGGGATTCCACGGCTGGAAGGGGCTCGCCCGGACGCTGGACTGGCTGTCCGACAACTGGGACCGCCCGGACGAGGGCGTCTGGGAGACCCGCGGTGGCCGCAACGACTTCACGTTCAGCCGCGTGATGTGCTGGGTCGCCTTCGACCGGGGGCTGCGCCTGGCGACGGAACTCAGCCGGCCCGCCGACATCCCGCGCTGGCGCCACGCCCGGGACAGCATCCTGGAACAGGTCATGGACAAGGGCTGGAGCCAGACCGAGCAGGCCTTGGTCCAGCACTACGGCGGGGACGTCCTGGACGCCTCGCTGCTGTTGATCCCGCGCGTCGGGTTCCTCTCCGCGAAGAGCCCCGGCTGGCTCTCGACCCTGGACGCCATGGAACGCAAGCTCGTCTCGGACAGCCTCGTGTACCGGTACGACCCGGCCGCCTCCCCGGACGGCCTCCGCGGTTCGGAGGGCACCTTCAGCCTCTGCACCTACCTCTACGTCGACGCCCTGGCCCGGGCCGGACGGGTCCGTCCGGCCCGCTACACCTTCGAGAAGATGCATACCTACGCCAACCACGTCGGCCTGTTCGCCGAGGAGATCGGCCCCAGTGGTGAGCAACTGGGCAACTTCCCGCAGGCGTTCACCCACCTGTCCCTCATCATGGCCGCGTCGACCCTGGACGAGGCCATCGACCGGAAACGCCAGCGGGGCTGACACCGGGCACGGACGGCCGAGTTCCTACGGGCGGAGCCGGGGCGGTGAGCCGCCGGGGGCTCCGCCCCGACGGTGCCGTCCTCCGATGCCCTGGGGGTCGGGCGTCAGCGCGACGGCATGGCTGGGGGCGTCGGCGAACGCACTGTCCACCGCTCGGTCGAGCAGTCCGAGTTCGGCACGGAGAGCGGGCCCGCAGGCTTCCGGCAGTGTCGTCAGGAGGCCTTCGAGGAGGGCCCGCAGCCGTCGGCAGACCTGGACCGAGCTCGCACCGTAGTCGCGGATCTCGGTGACGGCGAGCTCCAGGTAGTCCTCCCAGGACCGGCCCGGCAGCACGAGGCGCGGCCGGCCCCGGTCGTCGGCGAGGACGTACCGGCCGCGGAGTCCGACGCGTCCGACGGCGTACAGGAACGCCTCGACGTGGTTCAGCACCTGGACGGCCGTGGTGGGGTCGTTGACCGCGGGGGAGAGGGCGCGGATGGCGATGTCGACCAGGATGCGCAGGGCGAAGGCCGGGTCCTGCTCGATCGTCCGCTCGGGACCGAGGGCGAGGAGCCCGGTCACCCGGCGCGGGTCGGGCGCAGACGTGCCGCCGTGGATCTCGACGACGGTGCCGCCGGGCGGCACGAAGTCGCCGACCGAGGCGGCCAGCACGAACACGCAGTCGTGCCGGGCCGCGAGCGAGACCATGCCGGACGCGTCGAACGCCTGGATGACACCGCCGCGTCCGGTCCGGATGCGGGTCACCGGAGCTGGCGTGCCCGGCGCCCCGTCGGAGGCCGCGCCGCTCCGTACGCGCGCCGCCGCGTGGTCGAGGACCTGTTCGCCGAGGCGTCCCACGATGTCGGCGATCGCCACCGGCCGCAGGTTGTGGGTGAAGCGGTTGAGGTAGATCAGCAGGAGCAGGAGGCTCGCGGATACGGCGATGCCGGCCAGGGTCACGCCGAGGTTGGGCACGGAGTCGGTCTCGATGCTCCGGAGCAGTGTGTACGCGAAGGCGAACGTGCCGGTGAAGGTGGCGAGCACGGCCTTCTGCAGCCGGTCGCGGTACCAGAGCCGCATGTAGCGCGGTGAGAGGGTCCCGGTGGCCTGCTGGATGACGAGGACCCCGATGGTGACGACGAATCCGAGCAGCGCGATCATCGCGCCGACCACGGAACTGAGGACGCTGCTCGCGGTCGAGGCAGAGTAGTTCCAGGTCCTCGGCAGCCAGGACGCCCCGTCCACGGCGGACGCCGCCTCGGCCAGGGCGACGCCGAGCACGAGCCCGAACAGGGGGACGATCCACAGGCTCGCCTTGGCGTACTGCCGCAGCCGGAAGCGGGTGGCCCACGAGGTCATCCGGAGCCCATCAGCACGGCGGTGTCGTCGGGCAGCGGTGTGATCGTCCGGGTCCCGGTGACCGGGACCAACTGGCCGTCGGCGCGGACCACGAACAGGATGTCGCGGTCCGGGGGGACGGGCTCGGATCCGGGTTGCACATGGAAGCGGGCGCCGTGCTCGTAGCGGGCCGCCAGACGATGCCGGACGAGCGGGTGACCGAAGAGGATGTCGCCGCCCGTATAGGGGGCTACCACACCGTGGCTGTCCCGCGGCGGCCCCACCCGGTAGACGGGCCCTCGCACGTTGTCCTTGATGACGGTTGAGGCGAGGGCGTTGAAATCGTCGTCGTCGGTGAGGAGGAACACTGCCGTGACGCCCTCCAGGCGGGCGCGGGGGTTGGTCGCGGTCGCGAGCATCTCCCCGTGGGCGAGTTCGATTCCTGCTGTGGTGATCCGCTCGCGTTCCTCCTCGAGCCCGGCCCACATCAGCACGTCGAGTCCGGCGGTCTCCAGGGCCTTCCCCAGGCCGATGACCCACGGGGCCCCGCCCACCAGGAGCGGCCGGGTCCGCGCCGAACGGACGACACCGAGTCTCCGCGCCACGGGCGCGGCGGTCAGGGCGTAGAGCAGGACCGTCCCCACGATCACGAGGAAGGTGATCGGCAGGATCTTGGCCGCGCCGGGCAGCCCCTTCGCGACGAGGGTGGCGGAGAACGCGGACGCGGTCGACGCGGCGACGATGCCACGCGGCGCCATCCACCCGATGAAGCCCCATTCGCCCACGGTCAGGTCGGAACCCCATGCGGAGGCGTACGCGATGAGCGGCCGGACCAGGAGGACGAGTACGGCGATCAGGATCAGCGAGGGGACGAGCACGGGCACCACGGAGTCAGGGGTGACGGCGGAGGAGATGGAGATGAACAGCAGGCCGATGATCATCTGGACGAGTGTTTCGAGGAAGGGCCGGCGAGCCGGCATGTCCATCCCCCGCAGGTTGGTGATGGCGAGTCCGGTGAAGATGGCGGCGATGAGGCCGGTGTCGTCACGAGCGATGTCGCAGCCCGCGGAGACGAGGATCACCGTCGCCAACTGCGCGAGGGTGCCGAGTGTCTCGCCGAGCCGCAGCTTGTGCAGGGTCAGCCACAGGATGACGGTGCCCACCGCACCGCCCGCGAGACCGACTCCCATGCTGATCAGGAACTGCCCGATCTGGTAGCCCCGGCCGAGGTCGACCCGGTGAGAGGTCGCGACGGCGTGGAAGACGACGGCTCCGAGGATGGCGCCGATCGGGTCGGTCAGCGTCCCTTCCCAGATCAGGATGCGGCGCAGCCTGTCCGTCGGCCGGACGTATTCGAGCAGCGGGCCGACGACGGTGGGGCCGGACACGACGAGGATCATGCCGATCATCGCGGCCCCCCGCAGCGGGATGCCGAACAGGGCCGGTCCGATACCCCCCACGGCGAAGAAGGTGACCAGGATGCCGATGACCAGCAGCCGGACGACGGTCGAGCGGGTGCGGCCGGTGAGATTGCGCAGGTTCAGCCCGAGCCCCGCGTCGTAGAGGATCACCGAGACGGACAGTGAGACCAGCGCGGGAAAGTCCGGGCCGACGAGCCGTGCGGGGTGGATGACGTCGGTCAGGGCGCCCGCCGTGAAGCCGACCGGCAGAAGGACGATCAGCGCGGGGACGCGCAGCTTGTTCGCGAGGATCTGCGAGCCCGTGGCGAGAGCGACGGTCAGGGCGATGCCCAGGAGGATGTCCTCGCCCGTCATAGTGCTCGTCCTCCTTCTGACGCGGGGGAGCCCGTGGGATTCAATCGCGACCCCGCGCCCCGCACCCGCCTGTCGCGGCGCGACGCGTGCCCGACCACCCGATCGGCCCCCGCGCAGCCCCTGCCGCTCGCTCCCTGGCGGCCGGCCGGGGCAGCGGGGGAGACGCCGACGGCGGGGAATCCCGGCATGGGATCCCCTGTCCGGGACCCCGTCCGGGACACCCGCCCGGAATGCCCGGCCCGGGACGGCGACGTAACGTGCCGATATGGGCACGATACGTAGTCGACGGGTCGAATCCGGTGGCATCACCCGAAGGCCCGGGCCGCTCGTTCGAGGCGGAGGCGGCCGACCCGTGGGCGCTCCGGGTCGCTTCACACTCGGCGGACGGCCGGTGGTGTTCCCGTGATGAAGAAGATCTTGGTCGCGCTCGGCGTCGTGCTGGTCCTGCAGAGCCTCTTCGCGCTCTGTCTGGTCAGTTCGCTGCAACTGCTCGTGCTGCGCAACGCCCCGATCGGCGTGACCGGTCCGTCCCTGGTCGTGAAGGCGGTGACATCGAAGGTCTCACTCCAGACGCTCAGCTACCAGGACGAGTCCGCCGTGCTCGACGCGATCGGCCAGAGCAAGCTCTACGGCGCCTACCTGCCCGGCCCCAGGAGCGACACGCTGATCGTCGTCCCGGCCAAGAGCTTCTTCGGCCGGGTGGAACTGGAAGCCGCGTTCGCAGACGCGGCCAAGAAGCTCCACAGACCCCTGACGGTGAAGACCGTCAAGCCGCTGCCGAAGAGCGACCGGCTCGGCGGTGTCTCCGGACTGCTCCTGATCCCACTGCTCATCGGCGGCTATCTCGCCGCCGTCCTGGTACTCAAAGCGACCAGGACGGCCGCCGCGCCCTGGCATGTGGCGATGCTCCTCGGCTACTCGACGGTCGGCGCCGTCCTGACCGACCTCATCGCCGGGCCAGGTATCGGTGCCTACGAGAACAGCCACTTCTGGCCGCTGCTGCCGTGCTTCATCCTGATCGCCGCCTCCGTCACCCTCGCCGCCGCGGCCTTCCAACGCCTGGTCGGACCGCTGGGCACACTCCTGGTGGCGACCTTGTTCATCATCGTGGGCGGCTCCGCCGCCGGCGGGGTCGGCGTCTCCCTGCTCCCCGTCTACTGGCAGCACCTCGGCGCCATCTTCCCGCCCCAGCAAGGCATCATCCTGCTGCGCAACGTCATCTACTTCGGCGGCAACAACATCACCACACCGCTCATCGTCCTCGGCCTGTACACGCTGGTCGGGGGTGTCATCATCGGCTACCTGGGCCGCTGGCGACCCGTCAAGAAGGTCGGCGGGCAAGCTCCCTCCCACCGGGCGGACTCCACCCCCACAGCGTCCTCCGGGCGTCCCGTCGTGGCCGTACTGGCCGCGCTGACCGTCGCCGCGGTGATGCAGTGCCTGTTCACCGCGAACTACATGAGCTCCGCCCACGAGCCTGTCGCGACCGACCTCCCGATCGGGACCACCGGAGCGTCCCCGATCCTGAACGCGGCCCGCAAGAACCTCTCCCTCAAGGTCACTCAGTACTCCGACGAATCCGCCGTGAAGGACGCGATCGACCAGGCCAAGATCTACGGCGCACTCATCCCGGGACCGACCTCGACCACACTGCTCGTCGTCCCCACCATCAGCGACGTCGCGCCCCTCGACCTGGCCGGGAACTTCGAGGAGGCCGCGAAGAACCTGCGGCAGCCGCTCCACGTCGAGCAGTACGCGCCTCATCCGCTGGCGAAGAAGGACCCCTTCGGCCTGGTCTCCTCGCTGATGCTGATCCCGCTGCTCGTCGGCGGCTACATGGGAGCGACGATGCTCAGAGCGACGACCGGGACATCGGTCGGCCGCTGGCGCCTGCCCGCACTCACCGGGTTCGCCGTCCTCGCCGCGCTGCTGGTCAACGTCGTCGTCTGTACCTGGCTCAAGGGCTACCCGGCCCCGAAGTTCTGGATCGTCTGGCCCATCCTCGCCCTGGTCATCGCGGCGGTCGCCCTCGTCGCCGCCGTCCTGCAAAAGCTCCTCGGAGCCGCCGGAACCCTCGTGACCGTCATCGTGGTCATGCTCTTCGGCAACCCGTCCTCCGGCGGAGCCAACGGAGTCCCCTACCTGCCGGCGTTCTGGCGCGCCATCGGCCCGTACCTGCCACCCCGCAACGCCTACATCCTGCTCCGCAACACGATCTACTTCGACGGCCACGGCACCACACAGGCCCTGATCGTCCTGCTCCTCTACCTGGTCGTCCCCGCCGTGGCCCTCGTCCTGCTCTACCGCTTCCGCACACCGGACAGCCTCGTGACCCCGGAGACCGAGGCCGAAGCCACGGCCCTGACCGTCCCCGTCGGAGGTCTGCCCTAGCGGCGAGCCGGCGGCAGGTCTGCCGCCGGTCTGCTTCGACGGCGTGCCGTGGCGCCGGTCGGCGAACACCCCTCACCCGGCGCCTGGTTCGCACGCAGTGGCGGTGCCGATGGGCCAACCAGGTTGCAGGAAAGGGCCGTTCAGCCCAAGAGGCACGGCCCTTCGGCATCCGCTGCGGTGACCGCAGGAGCGCCGGCGGCTCCCGGAGAGGCTCGTCCCTTCCGCCGCCCGTGCCGCAGGTCCCGTCAAGGGCCGACCGGCCCCTCCCAGGGACCTGCGGCCCCTGCACAACGAGCTCACCGGACACGAGGCTTGAACCGGACCCGGACCTTCGATCCGGAAGGCGGACATGATGCGTACGGTCACCGCAGGCCTCGACGGTTCCCCGGAGAGCCTCGCCGCCGCCGAGTGGGCTGCCCGTGAGGCGCGGATGCGCGGACTGCGGCTGAAGCTGGTCCATGTGAGGGAACCGGTCCCGGACCCCATGGCGCGGGCACCGCTGCTCGGCGCCGAGCCCCACCAGCACCGGAGCGAGCGAAGCAAGACGCGGGTACCCCCGTCCGAAGGGCGGAGGACGATCCCGCGCGAAGCGGCCGAAGACCTGCGGGCGCGCCACCCGGGAGTCGGGGTCACCATGGAGCAGCGCACCGGCCGGCCCGCGGAGGCGCTGCTCAAGGCCGCTGACGACGCCGAAGTCCTCGTACTCGGCACCCGTGGACTCAATGGCATGGACGGTTTCATGGTCGGCTCGGCCGGACTGGCCGTCGTCGCGCACGCCGGACGACCCGTCGTCCTCGTACGCGCCGGAGAACAGGCCGCGGACGAGCACCTGACGGATTCCTCGGGCGTCCCGTCCGCCGCGGCCCCCTTCAAGCCTGTCGTCCTCGGCCTCGACACCGTCGGCCCCCACGACACCCTGATCGGCTTCGCCTTCGAGGCCGCCCTCCTGCGTGCCACGGCGCTGCGGGTCGTGCACGCCTGGAACGAGCCGCCCTACATCGCGTACGGCCTGCCTCAGGACCTGGAGTTGAACGCCCGGCTGGCCGGGCAGGAGGCCGACGCCGTGACGGAGGTGCTGCGGCCCTGGCGCGAGAAGTTCCCGGACGTGGAGATCATCGGGGACACCCTGTCCGGGAATGCGGCCCATCACCTGGTGGACGCCTCCCGCGAGGCCTCGCTCGTCGTCGTGGGCCGCCGTGTCCGCCGTGCCGCGCCTGGCGCCCACATCGGCCCCGTCACGCACGCCGTACTCCACCACTCCACCGCCCCGGTCGCCGTCGTGCCGCACGACTGACGACCTCGCACCGCCCGTACGGCTTCGGCCGCACCGGCCGCACCTGTTCACGCGCGGCACTGGACCGGGCCGAGGCGGGCACCCGGTACGCCGAGGTGGTCGCGATCAACGACGTCGCACCGCCCGCCACCCTGGCCCGTCTCCTCGCGTACGACCCGGCGTTCGGACGTCCCGGGCGCCAGGTACTGAACGACACCTACGACCGCGCCGCCGAGCGGGTCGCGTCGGCGGCCGCCCGCACCGGCGGACTGGTCCTGCCCGAGCCGGCCGGAGCACTGGACGGCATCGCGGTCCGCGCGCCCGTCGAGGACGGCTCGGCACCCGTCGTCTCGGATGGAACGAGCCCGGGTGTGCTTCCGGTGGAGGTCGGGAACGGGGCCGACCGGCCCATGCGGTGCACCGGTCAGCCCCTGGGGCGTGACCCCGGATCGCTGGATGCTCGAAGTGTCGACAGGTTTCGAGGAGGCCAGTGATGACGGACGACGACCGCCCCCAGGCGCACGCGCTGCTTCAGGACGGCACCACGGTGTGCATACGCTCCGTGCTGCCCGGTGACCACGAGCAACTGCACGGTCTGTACGAGGAGATGTCCCCGGACAACCTCCGCCTCCGCTTCTTCGCCGCGAGCCGCCGCTCCGCCGAGACGGCCGCCGACAGGGCCTGTGCCCCGTCACGCCCCGGCTACCGGGCGCTGCTCGCCGAGACGCACGGCCAGGTCATCGGGCTCGCCGAGTACGAGGCCGAGACCGGTGACGGCGCGGGCACGGCCGAGATCTCCATCGCGGTCGCCGACGGGCTGCACCACCGGGGCGTCGGCACCCTGCTCGTCGAGCATCTGGTCTCCGCCGCCCGCGCCGAGGGCATCCGCACCTTCACCGCCGACGCCCTGTCGGAGAACCACGAGGTCCTGCGCCTGTTCGCCGACCTCGGCCTGCGCACGTCCCGGCACTTCGAGGGCCCCGAAGTGCGCTGCACCATCGAACTGGCCGAGGACGACACCTACCTCGCGGCGGTCGAGACCCGAGGCACGGGCGCCGACGTGGCGAGCCTGGACCCGTTGCTGCGCCCCGATGCCGTGGCCGTGATCGGCGCGGGACGCCGGCCCGGGTCGGTGGGCCGGGCCCTTCTGCACCATCTGCACGCGGGCGGCTTCACCCGGCGGCTGTTCGCCGTGAACCCCGGCGTGAACTCGGTCCTCGGTGTGCCGTCCTACCCGTCGGTGACCGCCCTGCCCCTCGTCCCCGACCTCGCGGTCCTCGCCGTCCCGGCCGCCGCCGTACCCGCCACCGCCGAGGAGTGCGGCAAGGCCGGGGTTCGGGCGCTGCTGGTGGTGACGGCCGGGCTGGACGCCGGCCAGGGCAGGGGACTGCTGGACGCGTGCCGCGCGTACGGCATGCGGCTCGTCGGCCCGAACTGCCTCGGCGTCTCGAACACCGACCCGGAACTCGCCCTCGACGCCACCTTCGCCGCCGGCCACCCGCGCCCCGGTACGGCGGGGGTCGCCGTGCAGTCGGGCGGCGTCGGCATCGCCCTGCTCGACGGGCTGTCGCGGCTCGGCATCGGCGTCTCCACCTTCGCCTCGCTGGGCGACAAGTACGACGTCAGCGGAAACGACATGCTCCAGTGGTGGGAGAGCGACGACCGCACCGACCTCGCCCTGCTGCACCTGGAGTCGTTCGGCAACCCCCGCGCCTTCTCCCGCACCGCCCGCCGGGTGACCCGCCGTATGCCCGTCCTCACGGTCGACGCGGGCCGCACCGACGCGGGCCGGCGGGCGGCCGCCTCGCACACCGCGGCCGCCGCCACCCGCACCATGACCCGGCAGGCCCTGTTCACCCAGGCCGGCATCACCGCCACCCGTTCGGTGGGCGAACTGCTCGAAACCGCCGCCCTGTTGCACGCCCAGCCGCTGCCCTCCGGCAGCCGCGTCGCGATCGTCACCAACGCGGGCGGCGCGGGAGTCCTCGCCGCCGACGCCTGCGCGGAGGCCGGACTCGCCCTCCCGGCCCTGACGACCGAACTCGTGGACGACCTGCTCGCTGTGCTTCCGGAGGGTGCCGCCGTGGGCAACCCCGTCGACGTCACCGCCGCCGTCAGCGAGGAGCAGCTCAGGGACTGCCTGGACCGGGTCGCGCGGCACCCGGGCATCGACGCCGTCCTGGTGGCGCTCGTCCCCACCGCCGTCGCCGCCGCGACCGGCGACGATCTCGTCCGGGCGCTCACCGACGGGACCGCACGCCGGGAACGTCCCGTCGCCGTCGTGCGGCTGGAGCAGGCCCTGCCGGTCGAGCTGCTGCCCGTCGCGGACGGCGGCACCATCCCGTCGTACTCCGAACCGGGCGCGGTGGCACGGGCGTTGGCCCACGCCGCCCGTCGTGCGGCCTGGCTGAGCCGGCCCGCCGGTACCGTCCCCGACCTCGCCGACATCGACAGCGGGCGCGCCCGGACGGTCGCCGAGGACTTCCTCGCGGCGCACCCCGACGGCGGCTGGCTCGACCCCCGCACCTGCGCGGAACTGCTCGCCTGCTACGGCATCCCCCAACTCGACTGGGCGTGGGCCGAGACCGAGGACGACGCCGTCCTCGCCGCCGAACGGCTGCGCGGGCCCGACGGCCGTGTCGTCATGAAGGCGCACTGGCCCGGCGTACTCCACAAGAGCGAACAGCGCGCCGTTCACCTCGACCTCCAGGGCGACGCCCAAGTACGCGCCGCCTTCCGGGACTTCGAGACCCGGTTCGCCGGACTCCTGACCGGAGTCGTCGTCCAGCCGCTCGCCGCGCGCGGCACCGAACTGTTCGCCGGGGTCGTCCAGGACGAAGTCTTCGGACCCCTGGTGCTGTTCGGTCTCGGCGGTACGGCCACGGAGGTACTGGCCGACCACGCGGCCCGCCTCGCCCCACTGACCGACCACGACGTCCATGACCTGATCACGTCGCCGCGCTGCGCGCCCCTGCTCTTCGGCGCGCACGGCGCCGGACCCGTGGACCTCGAAGGTCTGGAACAGGTACTGCTGCGCCTGTCCCGCATGGCGAGCGATCTTCCGCAGCTCGCCGAGGCCGACTTCAACCCCGTCCTCGCGACCCCCGGCGCGGTCAGCGTGCTCGACGCACGCGTCCGCCTGCTGCCGCGCCGCGCCCAGGACCCCTACCTGCGCCGACTGCGTTGAGGAGGAACAGCCATGAAGAACGACAAGGTCGGATCCGTGATGACGACGGACGTCGTCCGGGCGGCGGCCCCGACAGGCTGACCGCCCGAGACAGGCCGGCCGCGAGCCGATCGAGGACTCAACGGGTGGGGTGCTGGTCCCTCGTGTCGGGGTGTTCGAGGTGGTTGGCCAGTACCGCGGCCTGGACGCGGCGCTGGACGCCGAGCTTGGCGAGCAGGCGGGAGATGTGGTTCTTGACCGTCTTCTCGGAGAGGTACAGCTCCTTGCCGATCTCGCGGTTGGTGAGGCCGTCGACGATCAGCGCGAGGATGTCCCGCTCGCGCGGCGAGAGACTGGCGAGTTCGGGGGAGAGGGCCGGTTCCTCGGCCGGATCGGCGCGGAGTTTGCGCATCAGGCGGGCGGTGGTCGTGGGGTCCAGCATCGACTGGCCGGACGCGACGGTACGGACCGCCGAGACCAGGTCGGATCCCTTGATCTGCTTCAGCACGTAGCCGGCCGCCCCGGCCATGATCGCGTCGAGGAGCGCCTCCTCGTCGTCGAACGAGGTGAGCATGAGACAGGACAGCTCGGGCATCTGGCTGCGCAGCTCCCGGCAGACGCTGATGCCGTCGCCGTCGGGCAGGCGGACGTCCAGGACGGCCACGTCCGGGCGCAGTGCCGGGCCGCGCGCCAGGGCGTGCGCGACGCTGCCCGCGTCGCCGACCACCGAGATGTCCGGTTCGCTGTCCAGCAGGTCGGTGAGACCGCGGCGTACGACCTCGTGGTCGTCCAGCAGGAAGACCCGGATCGGGTTCTGCTCGGAGAACGTACGCGCCTCGGCCATGGCGACCCCTTGTTCAGTGATGGACCACGGACCGCGAGCCCGCTCACGCCGATCATTACCCCTCAGGCCCGGACGCACCAGGGCCGATCGGCCCCACCCGAGCCTGTTTCGGGACCGTGTCGATCCTTTCGACCCTTTGAAGATTCAGCCGCTTCCGTGCCGGGTGCCGTCGCACGATGGTTCAACGGGCCCCGGAAGGACCTGTTGCGGCGCTGCGCTCGCGGTCGTCTCACCGGTTCCGCAAACGCTCCGGGCCCGTGAGGTCGAATCCGACGTCCACCACTCCTTCGACGGCCCGCACCAGCCGGGCGGCCACCGGCACCAGCGCGGTGTCGCGGACGCGTCCGGTGAGGGTGACGACACCGCCCGCCACCTGGACGCGGACCGGCGGGGGCGACCCGTGGAAGAGGTAGGACCCGATCTCCCTGCGGACCTCCTCGGCGATGTCCTCGTCACTGCGCAGGAACACCTTGAGGAGGTCGCCGCGGCTGACGACGCCCTGCAGGCCGCCGGTCTCGTCGACGACGGGCAGCCGCTTGACCTTGGCGTGCGCCATGATGCGGGCCGCCTGGGCGAGGGTCGCGTTCGCGGGCACGGTGACCGCCGGAGACGTCATCAGCTCCTCCGCGGTCAGCCCGCCGGCCTTGGCGAGATCATTCAGACGCCGCGACTGCGTGGAGCGGTCGGGGTCGCCGTCGCGGAACTCCTCCTTGGGCAGCAGATCGGCTTCGGAGACGACCCCGATCACCCGGCTCTCGCCCTCGATGACGGGCAGGGCGCTGACCTGCCACTGTTCCATCAACTGCACGATCTCCTTGAAACCGGCCCCACGGCCGATGGCGGCGACGGTGTGGGTCATCACGTCGCTCACGATGTGCGGACTGCCGTGCACGGTGGCTCCTCGGTCGGGTCCGGATACGTCGGTCAGCGGGGGTCGCCGCTGCCGTAGGGGGCGTACAGGTCGAGCAGCCGGGTCCGGGTGGACTGGAGCCGGTGGGCGACGATCTCGCCGGTCCACCGGGTCACGGCCATCCCCAGTTCGGGATCGGCCCGGCACATGGCCAGGACCGTCTCGGCGTCGAACTCGTAGGCGCGCACCGGGCTCGTCGCCTTGGCGCCCAGGTGCCAGGTGTGCGGGTGGAACAGCCAGGACCAGCCGACGAGTTCGTTGTGTCCGAGGATCTCGACGACGGCCGCGCGGCGGCCCGGCACCCGCAGGTCCAGGGCCACCGTGCCGGTCCGGACGATCCAGAACCGGTCCGCGTGGTGGCCCTCCTCGAACAGCCGGGTGCCTGCGGGGAACGACACCTCGCGGGCCACCTGCATCAGCCGTTCCCGGTGGTCGGCGGGCAGCGCCCGCACCATGGTGGATGTGGTGGAAGCGTTCATGATCCTGCCTCTTCCTGGCGCGTGATCCTCCCACCCCCAATCTCCGCCCGTGTCCCGCCCGCCGCCATGGGCCACCCGGCCCCCGCCGGGGGCCGCATGCCATCGGCCGGGGCCGACCGGCCCGGCGGAAGGTACTGCCCGGCCCCTGCGCGAGCGCCTCGCCCGGTACCAGGCTCGATGGGACAAGGGATTCCGCGGTCGGCGGTGACCGTCGCCCGGCCCGTGGAGTCTCCGCCGAGCGCACGACGCTGGAGGTGCGGATCATGCTTCGACCGGTCGTGGCGGGGATCGACGGGTCCCCGGAGAGTCCGGCCGCGGCGCACCGGGCGGCCCGTGAAGCCCTCCGCGGGTGCCGCACTGATCGTGGTGCGACGCCGGGAACGCGAGACCCGCTTCGGCACCTGCCTCGGATCGGTCGCCCACGCGGTGCTGCACCACGCCGACTGTTCCGTCGCCGTCGTTCCGCACGCCTGAACACACCCGAAGGGTGAAGGACATGACCCGATACGTGTACGAATTCGCGGACGGGGGCCGTGACATGGCGGACCTGCTCGGCGGCAAGGGAGCCAACCTCGCGGAGATGACCCGGCTGGGACTTCCCGTCCCGCCCGGCTTCACCGTCACCACCGCCGCGTGCCGCGAATACCTGGCCACCGGCGAGGAACCGGGCGAGCTGGGCGCACAAGTCGTCCACGCGCTCGCCGAGTTGGAGCGGACTACCGGTCGCGAACTCGGCGGACGGGACAACCCGCTGCTGCTCTCGGTCCGTTCGGGCAGCAAGTTCTCGATGCCCGGGATGATGGAGACCATCCTCGACGTAGGTCTCGGGGACGAGTCCGTCCTCGGCCTCGCCAAGATCACCGGCAGCGAGCACGTCGCGTGGGACTCCTACCGCAGACTCCTCCAGATGTACGGTCGCACGGTGCTCGGCATCGCACCGGAACGCTTCGGCCGGCACGCTGCCGGGGACGGGCCCGTGGCGCTCGTCGAGCACTTCAAGCAGATCATCCGCGACACGACCGGCGAGGAGTTCCCACAGGACCCGGCCGAACAGCTCCAGCGGGCGATCCGTGCCGTCTTCGACTCCTGGAACGGCGAGCGCGCCCGCCTCTACCGCCGTCGTGAGCACATCCCCGACGACCTCGGGACCGCCGTCAACATCCAGGTGATGGTCCTCGGCAATCTCGGCCCGGACTCCGGCACGGGCGTCGCCTTCACCCGTGACCCGGCCACCGGTGCCCGGGGCGTCTACGGCGACTACCTTCCCGACGCCCAGGGCGAGGACGTCGTCGCCGGCATCCGCAACGCCGTCCCGCTCGCCGAACTGGCACGCCTCGACCCGGCCTCCTACCGTCAACTCCTGCGGCACATGGCGACCTTGGAGCACCACTACCGCGACCTGTGCGACATCGAGTTCACCGTCGAGCGCGGCAGGCTCTGGATGCTCCAGACCAGGGTCGGCAAGCGCACCGCCGAGGCCGCCTTCCGGATCGCGGAGGCGCTCGTCGACGAGAAGCTGATCGACGAGGACGAAGCGCTCGCCCGGGTCGGTGGGGCGCAACTGGCCCGGCTGATGTTCCCCGGGTTCGAGGCGCATGCCGAGGCCGCGCCGCTGGCGCACGGTGTCCCCGCCTCGCCCGGCGCGGCGGTCGGCGCGATCGTCTTCGACTCGGCGGAGGCCGTACGGCGCGCGGACGCGGGGGAGCACGTCGTCCTCGTACGGCGCGAGACGACGCCCGACGACCTGCCCGGGATGGTGGCGGCCGAGGCCGTGCTGACCAGCCGGGGCGGCAAGACCAGCCACGCGGCCGTCGTCGCCCGCGGGATGGGCAAGGTCTGTGTGTGCGGTGCCGAGGAACTGACGGTGGACGTCACCTCCCGCACCCTCACCGCACCCGACGGGACCGTGCTCACCGAGGGCACCGTGATCTCCGTGGACGGTACGGCGGGCACCGTCCACCTCGGCGCCCTGCCCCTGACCGACTCCCCGGTCGGGCACTTCCTCGACACCGGAGAGGGCGACGGCGCACTGACCGACGCGGTCGCCCGCACCCTCCAGCACGCCGACTCCGTACGGCACTTGGAGGTGCGCGCCAACGCGGACACCCCCGAGGACGCGGCCCGCGCCCGCCGCTACGGCGCCCAGGGCATCGGGCTGTGCCGCACCGAGCACATGTTCCTCGGCGAGCGCCGGAGTCTCGTCGAGGCGATGATCCTCGCCGAGGACGAGACCGGACGGGCCGCCGCCCTGGACGCCCTCCTGCCCCTCCAGCGGGCCGACTTCACCGGAATCCTCGCCGCGATGGACGGACTCCCGGTGACGATCCGCCTCATCGACCCGCCGCTGCACGAGTTCCTGCCCGACCGCACCGAACTGGCTGTTCGCGTCGCCACCCGGCCCACCGAGCACGACCGCCGCCTGCTCGCCGCCGTCGAGCGCATGCACGAGTCCAACCCCATGCTCGGACTGCGCGGCGTCCGCCTGGGGCTCGTCGTCCCCGGTCTCGTCGACATGCAGGTACGGGCGATCGCCGAGGCCGTGGCCGGACGGCTGCGCGCAGGGGGAGACCCCCGGGCGGAGATCATGGTCCCCCTGGTCGGCACCGTCGAGGAACTGCGGATCGTCCGTGCCACGGCGGAGCGCGTCCTCGCCGACGTCTCACAGGAGTCCGGGATCACCGTCGACTGCCCGATCGGCACGATGATCGAGCTGCCCCGGGCCGCGCTGACCGCGGGCCGGATCGCCGAGGCCGCCGACTTCTTCTCCTTCGGCACCAACGACCTGACCCAGACGGCCTGGGGCCTGTCCCGCGACGACGTCGAGGCGTCCTTCTTCCCGGCCTATCTGGCCCAGGGCGTCTTCGCGGTCTCCCCCTTCGAGACCCTCGACCGCGAAGGCGTCGGACGGCTGGTGCGCATCGCCGCCGAGGAGGGCCGCGCCGCCCACCCGGGTCTGAAGATCGGCGTCTGCGGCGAACACGGCGGCGACCCCGACTCCATCCACTTCTTCCACGACATCGGCCTCGACTACGTCTCCTGTTCGCCGTTCCGCGTCCCGGCCGCCCGCCTGGAAGCGGGCCGGGCCTCGCTCGCCGACGGCGGGGACGCCGCTTCGGCCGCGACCTAGAAGCATCGCCCTCTGAGGCTGGGGACGCGGCCGGTGGGTGGTTTGCCTGCGAGCGCGGTGTGTCCGCGGTCGCCGTGTCCGAGAGCGCGGGCGGCGAGCCGGCAGGGGCCGCCCGGTCCCGGGGTGGGGACCGACCGGCCCATGCGGGCGGCATCCGCGCCGGTCAGGCTGGAACCACCAGGTCACGTCACGACGTGAAGGGATTGTCATGAAGGCACTCGTGTTCCACGGTCCGGGAGAGTCCGCGTGGGAGAGCGTGGCCGATCCCGGTATCCAGGAGGCCACCGACGCCGTTGTCCGGGTCGACACCGTCACCATCTGCGGCACCGACCTGCACATCCTCAAGGGCGACGTGCCGGAGGTAGCCCCCGGCACGGTCCTCGGCCACGAGGCCGTCGGTGAGATCGTCGAGGTCGGCGGCGATGTCCGTACGGTCCGACCGGGCGATCGCGTCCTGGTCTCCTGCATCACGGCGTGCGGCCGCTGCCGCTTCTGCCGGGAGGGCGCCTACGGCCAGTGCCGTGCCGACGGTGGCTGGATCCTCGGCCACCTGATCAACGGCACCCAGGCCGAATACGTCCGCGTCCCGCACGCCGACCTGTCCACCCATCTCCTGCCCGGGGCCGTGGACAGCAAGGACGCGGTCCTGCTGGCCGACATCTTCCCCACCGCCTACGAGGTCGGCGTGCTCAACGGACGGGTACGTCCCGGAGACACCGTCGTCGTCGTAGGAGCGGGGCCCGTCGGGCTCGCCGCGATCGCGACGGCGGGGTTCTTCTCGCCCGAGAAGATCATTGCCGTGGACCTCGCTCCGGCCCGTCTCGACGCCGCCAAGCGCCTCGGCGCCGACGCCGTCGCGACGGCGGGCGAAGAGGCCGAGCAACTCGTCTCCGACCTCACCGACGGCCTCGGCGCCGACGTCGTCATCGAAGCGGTCGGTGTCCCGGAGAGCTTCGAGACGTGCACGCGCATGGTGCGGCCCGGCGGACACGTCGCCAACGTCGGCGTGCACGGCAAGCCCGCGACCCTGCACCTCGAAAATCTGTGGATCAAGAACGTGACGATCACCACCGGGCTGGTCGACACGCACTCCACACCCACCCTGCTGCGCATGATGGCCGCGGGCCGGCTCCCGGCCGCCTCCCTCGTCACCCACACGTTCCCGCTGGACCGCATGGAGGAGGCGTACGACGTCTTCGCGCGGGCCGCCGACACGGGCGCGCTCAAGGTGGTCCTCGGCGAACCGCAGCACGACGTTCTGACGGTCAGGACGCCCTGAACGGGGGCCGGATCAGCGGGCGCCGGATCGCGGTGCGCTGATCCAGGCACCGCGCGCAGACTCCGAGTTGACTGCGCTGATGAATCCCGACGACGGATTTCGTGAACTCGGCCGGCAGGAATGCCTGGACCGGCTCGGTGACGCGCCCGTCGGCAGGGTCGTCCACACCCGGGACGCCCTGCCCGCCGTCCTGCCGGTCAATTTCTGTCTCGACGCCGAGTCCGCCGTCGTACTGCGTACGTCGGCGGACTCGGACCTGGCCCGCTCCATCGGCGGCTCCGCGATCGCGGGGTGGGCCGAAAGGCCCACGGACGAGGGCGTTCGGCGTCCCGCCCGGTACCGTCCGGCCCTCGTCGAGGTCACCCCGAACGACAAGTATCGACAGTGCAGGACATTCCGAGCAGCGTGAGGGGAGACCGGCGATGACCACAACGGTGACGGCTGGAGGCCGGACGGGCGAGGCGTGGCACGGCTTCGCCGGGACGGCGTGGCGCGAGCACATCGACGTCCGTGACTTCATCCAGGCCAACTACACGCCCTGCGAAGGAGACGCGGCCTTCCTGACCGGCCCCACGGAGCGCACCCGGGCCGTCTGGGGCACGGTCGGCGCGCTCTTCCCGGAGGAGCGGCGCAGGGGAATCCTCGACGTCGACACCGCGACCCCTTCGACGATCACCTCGCACGCGCCCGGATACATCGACCGCGAGCGGGAGTTGATCGTCGGCCTGCAGACCGACGCGCCGCTCAAGCGCGCCATCATGCCCAACGGCGGTCTGCGGATGGTCGAGAGCGGACTGAAGGCGTACGGCTACGAGCCCGACGACTTCGTCACCCGCGTCTTCGGGACCTACCGCAAGACCCACAACGACGGCGTCTTCGACGCGTACACCCCCGCCATGCGTGCCGCCCGCAAGGCCGGCATCATCACGGGGCTGCCCGACGCGTACGGCCGCGGCCGGATCATCGGCGACTACCGGCGGGTGGCGCTGTACGGCACGGACCGGCTCATCGCCGCCAAGAGGGCGGAGCGCGCCGAACTCGACTCCGCGCCCTCGGCCGAGCACATCATCCGAGACCGCGAGGAACTCGCCGAGCAGATGCGGGCGTTGGACGAGCTGACCCGGATGGCCGCGACCTACGGCTGTGACGTCTCGCGCCCCGCCGGCACCGCCCAGGAGGCCGTGCAGTGGCTCTACCTGGGCTATCTCGCCGCCGTGAAGGAGCAGAACGGCGCGGCGATGTCGCTGGGCCGCACGTCGACCTTCCTGGACGTGTACCTCCAGCGCGATCTGGCGGCCGGTGCTCTCGACGAGACCCGTGCCCAGGAACTGATCGACGACTTCGTGATCAAGCTGCGCATCGTACGGTTCCTGCGCACCCCCGAGTACGACGCGCTGTTCTCCGGTGACCCGACCTGGGTCACGGAATCCATCGGCGGCATCGGCGAGGACGGCCGCCCGCTGGTCACCCGCACCTCGTTCCGCTTCCTGCAGACCCTCTACAACCTGGGTCCGGCACCCGAGCCGAACCTCACCGTGCTCTGGTCGCCGCAACTGCCGTCCGGATTCAAGGAGTTCTGCGCCAAGGTCTCCATCGACACCAGCGCCGTCCAGTACGAGTCCGACGAACTGATGCGTCCCCGCACCGGCGACGACACCGCGATCGCCTGTTGTGTCTCCGCGATGGCCGTCGGCCGGCAGATGCAGTTCTTCGGGGCGCGGGTCAACCTCGCCAAGGCCCTCCTGTACGCGGTCAACGGCGGCCGGGACGAGATCAGCGGCGAGCGGATCGCCCCCGAGACACCGCCCCTGACCGGTGAGTACCTGGAGTACGAGGAGTTGTCGAAGGCGTACGACGGGATGCTGGACTGGCTGGCGGAGACGTACGTCAACGCGCTCAACGTCATCCACTACATGCACGACAAGTACGCCTACGAGCGCGTCGAGATGGCGCTCCACGACCATCCCGTGCACCGCTTCATGGCCTGCGGCATCGCCGGCCTCTCCGTCGCCACCGACAGCCTGTCCGCCGTCAAGTACGCCCGGGTCAAGGTGATCCGGGACGAGACGGGGCTGGCCGTGGACTACGAGATCGAGGGCGACTACCCGGCCTACGGGAACAACGACGACCGGGCGGACACCATCGCCGTCGGCCTGGTGGACTCGTTCATGACCAAGGTGCGCGAATACCCCACCTACCGGGACGCCGAACACACCCAGTCGGTCCTGACGATCACCTCGAACGTCGTCTACGGCAAGCACACCGGCAACACCCCCGACGGCCGCCGCGCCGGACAGCCCTTCGCCCCCGGCGCCAACCCGATGAACGGCCGCGACCGGCACGGGGTGGCCGCCTCCGCGCTCTCCGTCGCCAAACTGCCCTACGAGCACGCCCGCGACGGCATCTCGCTGACGACGACGATCACCCCCGAGGGCCTCGGACACGTGCCCGGCGAGCGGGTCGGCCACCTGGTCGGCATCCTCGACGCGTACACGGCCTCCGGCGGCTTCCACATGAACGTCAACGTCCTGGACCGGGCCACCCTGGAGGACGCCATGGAACACCCGGACAAGTATCCGGAGTTGACCATCCGGGTCTCCGGCTACGCGGTCAACTTCGTCCGCCTGACCCGTGAACAGCAGCTCGACGTGATCAGCCGCACCTTCCACGGAACGCTGTGAGGACCATGACGACGGGCCGGATCCACTCCTGGGACCTGTCCACCGGCGTGGACGGTCCGGGGACCCGGTTCGTCCTCTTCGTCAACGGCTGCCCCCTGCGCTGTCTCTACTGCGCCAACCCCGACACCTGGCACATGCGCGACGGGAAGGAGGCCACCGTCGACGAGGTGATGGCGGAGATCGAGAAGTACCGCCCGTTCGTCACCACCGCTGGGGGAGGCGTGACCATCACCGGTGGCGAGCCCCTCCTCCAGCCCGCCTTCACCGCGGCCCTGCTGCGCAGGTGCAAGGAAGCCGGACTGCACACCGCCCTGGACACCTCCGGTTTCCTCGGCTCCCGTGCCACCGACCGGCTCCTCGCCGACACCGACCTGGTGCTGCTCGACATCAAGTCCTTCGACGTCGCCGCCTATCGCGAACTGACGGGGGGCGAACTCGCCCCCACACTCAACTTCGCCACCCGCCTCGACCGTCTCGGCATCCCGGTGTGGATCCGCTACGTCCTCGTTCCCGGCCGGACCGACGCCCCTGAACCCATCGACGGACTCGCCCGCTTCCTCTCCGGCCTCACCAACGTCGACCGCGTGGACGTCCTGCCCTTCCACGAACTGGGCGCCTCCAAGTACGAGACCCTCGGCATCCCCTTCCCCCTGCGGGACAACCCGGTTCCCGAACCCGCCCTGACCGAACGGGTCCGCGAACAGTTCAGGGCCCGCGGCCTGTCCGCCTACTGAGAGTTGATGGCTGAGAGCCGGGTACGGTCGCCGGCCACCGCACCTCGGATCCGTCCGGAGTCCGGGCGCTGAGGGATCTCCGGAGGGCGCCGTTCAGCCCGCTCCGACACGAATCGGGACTCGCACCGAATCGATCGTCTTCGACCAGACCGAGAGCCGGCTGCGCACCGACAAGGCCGTGCTCGTCGCCACCCCGAAGGACTGAAGCCATGCGTATCGTCGTCGCCCTCGGCGGCAACGCCCTCCTCCACCGCGGTGAACGGCCTGACGCCGCGGTCCAGCAGGCCAACATCGACCGCGTCGCCACCGCCCTCGCGGCGCTGGCCCACGAGCACGAGCTCGTGATCACCCACGGCAACGGCCCCCAGATCGGCCTGCTCGCCGTGGAGAGCGCGAGCGACCCGGCACTCACCGCCCCCTACCCGCTCCATCTGCTCGGCGCCCAGACCCAGGGCATGATCGGCTCCCTGCTGGCCTGCACACTGCGCGCCGCTCTCCCGGACCGCCACATCGCCACTCTCGTCACCCACACCCTCGTACGGTCCGACGATCCGGCGTTCGCACGGCCGACCAAGTTCGTCGGCCAGGTCTACCCCCGGGAGGTGGCGGGCTCCCTCGCCCGCGAGCGAGGCTGGCACATCGCGCGGGACACCACCGGGTGGCGCCGCGTCGTCCCCTCCCCGGTGCCGGAACGGATCGTGGAGACCGACACCGTCCACGAGCTGCTGAACCGCGGCACCCTCGTGATCTGCGCAGGCGGCGGAGGAGTACCCGTCACCGCGGACCACGACACCGGCGCGCTGACCGGCGTGGAGGCCGTCGTCGACAAGGACCTGACCGCGGCCCTGCTCGCCGAGGACCTCAAGGCCGACTTCCTGCTCATCCTCACCGACGTCCCGTGCGTCTACGAGGACTTCGGGATCCCTGACCAGCGACCCGTGCTCGACGCCACCCCGGCGGAGCTGCGCCGCAAGGGTCTCCCGGAGGGCTCGATGGGGCCGAAGGCCGAGGCGGCCGCTCGATTCGTGGAACGGACCGGAGGCCTCGCCGCCATCGGAGCCCTGGACGCGGCGTACGAGATCGTGCACGGCCGGTCGGGCACCCTGATCCGCCCCGACCTCGCGGCCGGCTGACCGGCAGGCGCGGCACCACCCCCAACGTCATCCGTGCGTCACAACTTCCAACAGCCTTTGAAAAGAGGGCCGTTCGGCCCCCGGTCGCGGACCTTCGGCATCGGTCGCCGACCGGCGGACAGGGCCAGGGTGAGGGGTGTCAGACACCGACCCGACCGCCCTCGAAGGGAATCCCGACCATGGCCGTGCACGAGCAGCCTCACCGGAGCTCCGGCTTCCACCTGCCGTCGTTCCGCAGGAACCGGACCGCTCCCGCATCCGGGCCGGCCGTGTCGGCAGACGCCGCGACGCACTCAGCGCGTGCCTACGCCTTCGCGTCCCTGCGCCTGCTCACGGGGTTCGTCTTCCTGTGGGCCTTCCTCGACAAGACCTTCGGGTTCGGCTACGCCACGCCCTCCGGCAAGGGGTGGACCGACGGCGGCTCGCCGACGAAGGGCTTCCTCGGCTCCGTCGCCGCCGGGCCGATGGAGTCGGCCTTCCACTCCTGGGCCGGTGACCCGTGGGCCGACTGGCTGTTCATGCTCGGGCTCCTCGGTATCGGCCTCGCCCTGGTCGGCGGTGTCGCGCTGCGTATCGCCGCCGTCGCCGGCACCTCGATGATGGCGCTGATGTGGATCGCAGAGTGGCCGCCGGTCAAGCACCTCTCGGACGGCACGCCGAGCATGTCGACGAACCCGTTCGTCGACTACCACGTGATCTACGCCGTCGCCCTGATCGTCCTGGCCGCCGTCGCCGCCGGCGACACCCTTGGCGCGGGCAGGCTCTGGGCCGGGCTGCCCTTCGTCCGCGACCACAGCTGGCTGCGCTGAGGACCCACGCCGACGTGGACCGATCACCCGGTCCACCACGCCCCGCCGTGCGGGGAGCCGGGCGGCCCGGATTCGGGAGCCGCGGCCCCCGCACTGGGAACCCCTCGAAACCGACTCCGGAGTCCCGTCCCCAGCCCCAGGAGGCAGAGATCATGCTCCGCACCATCACCGTAGGTCTCGACGGCTCGCAGGAGAGCCGGGCCGCCGCCGAATGGGCGGCCCGGGAGGCGGAACTGCGCGGCCTGCCGCTGAAGATCGCGCACGTGTGGGAGCCGGTGCCGGAGCCCATGGTTCAGGCCCCGCTCCTGGGGGCCGAGACCCAGCGGCACCGGACCGGGCGAAGCGGGATGGGGGTACCCCCGGCCGGAGGCGGGGGGAGGATTCCCCAGGAGGCCGCGGAGGGGGTCCGGCTGCGTCACCCCGGCGTCGAGGTGCGCACGGAGCAGCTCTCCGGTCACCCGGGTGACGCACTGGCGGAGGTGGCGAAGAGCGCCGAACTGCTCGTCCTGGGCTCGCGCGGCCTCGGCGGGATCGGCGGGTTCATGGTCGGATCGGCCGGGCTGTCCGCCGTCGCTCAGGCGGACCGCCCGGTCGTGATGATCCGGGCACGGGAGACAGCCGCGGACGAGCACGAACTGGCCCCGGGGGGTGCTCCGTCCGTCGCTACGCCGTTCCGGCCCGTGGTTCTCGGACTCGACGTCGAGCACCCCGACGAGACGCTGATCGAGTTCGCGTTCGACGCCGCCAAGCGCCGTGCGACGTCCTTGCGGGTCGTCCACGGCTGGTACCCGCCGCCCTATTACGCGTACGGCACGCCCGTCAATCCCGCCCTGCACGAGGCGCTGTCCTTGAGCGCGTCCGAAGCCGTGGCCGAAGTGCTGGGCCCATGGCGGAAGAAGTTCCCGGACGTGGAGGCCGTCGAGGATTCCCGCTACGGCAGCGCGGCCGCACTCGTCGTGGACGCTTCGCGCGAGGCCTCGCTCGTCGTCGTGGGCCAGCGCATCCGGCGCAGCTCCCTCGGCGCCCACATCGGACACGTCACGCACTCCGTCCTGCATCACTCCACCGCCCCCGTCGCCGTCGTCCCGCACAGCTGACCGAGCCCGAGGAGAAGAGACCCATGAAGACAGTGGTCGTACGAGCGCCAGGTGAACCCCTGGCCATCCACGAGGCCCGCCCCGTCGCAACCGTCGACGACTCGACCGGCGAGGTGCCGCGCGTCGAGGGCGAGGCCCGGATCGTCCTCGTTCTCGGCGCGGGACGGTGAGACCGATGGCTCTCCCGATCGTCGTCGGCGTCGACGGATCCGAACCCAGCCTGCGAGCCGTCGACTGGGCGGCCGACGAGGCCGCCCTGCGCGGGGCACCACTGCGGCTGGTGTACGCCTCCCTCTGGGAGCGCTACGAGGGCGCCGCGCTCGCACAGGACCTCGCCAAGCCGTCCGAACAGGTCACGGCCGAGAGCATCGTACGGACCGCCGCACAGCGTGCCGGCTCGCGCCGGGCCGAGTTGAAGATCTCCACCGACGTACTGCCGGAGGAGCCCGAGTACGCGCTGGTCCGCGAGGGACGCGAGGCCGCCGCGCTGGTGCTCGGCACCCGCGGCCGCAGCGGCATCGTCGAGATGCTGCTCGGATCGGTCAGCCTGACGGTCGCCGCCCGTGCGGACTGCCCGGTGATCGTGCTCCGCGGCAGCCACGACAACCAGGCCCGCGCCCGGACGCACGGTCGCGTCGTCGTGGGCATCGGGGAGAGCACGACGGACTCCGCCGCCCTGAACTTCGCTGTTCAGGAGGCGAAGCTGCGCCACGCGCCCCTGGACGCCGTACGGGCTTGGCGGTGCCCGGCGCACGAGACCACCGACCACCCCCTGCTCGCCGGGGAACCCGCGCGCCTGCACGAGTTGCATGCCGGCGAGGTCCTGGAGAAGGCCCTGGAAGACGTACCCGCGGATGTGGACCTGCGCCGGCGCACGGTCGAGGGTCCGGCCCGCAGGGTCCTGCTGGACGCGTCCGACGCAGCCGACCTGTTGGTGGTCGGGGCGCGCCGCGACACGGGACACCTCGGGCTCCAACTGGGGCGTGTCGCCCACGGGGTGCTGCACCACGCCGCCTGTGCCGTCGCGGTCGTACCCGAGAAGGCGTGACAGTAGTACTGGAGAAGGCGTGACAGAGGCGGGCAACTGCTCAGAGGCCCGCACCGGGATCGGGAACGTATCTCGTCCCGCTCGCACATGTCTGTTCACCCGCGACGAGCCGGTGATCTTCGCCTGCCATGGCTCTCCCGGGCGCTCCTCCGGACGATCGAAGGTCAGGCAGGTGCGGACGCGGACGCGGCGCCCAGGAAGCCCGACTCGATCGCCGCATCGGTGGAGTTCAGGGGTGCGGCAGTGAGACGGCCGCGGCGGTCCTGCCAGACCGTTACCGTTGATCCGGCCGTGAGTCCGGTGTTCACCTGGGTCCGGCCGGTGCGGGTGGAGCCGTCGGACGCCGTCCAGCGCACGGCTGCCGCCTTGTGATCGGGGGTGCCACCGATCGTCGGAGTGCTGATGGGAACCGCGTTCAGGAGCGTGGCTCGGGCGGACTGCCGCTCGGCTCGCTGCTCTGCGAACATCTCGTACGCGCCATGAGCGGTCACCAGCGCGGCGACGGTACCGCCCACAGCGAAGACCGTCCACGCGGCCGGCACGATCCAGGCCTCGACGAGGTCATCGCGTCGTCGCAGTGGGTTGCCGCGCCACCGCCACAGCCGCTTCTTCGCGTACCTGACCCTGGGCATGGGCCCGCCTCCTCCTCGTCGTGACACTTCCGACGGTGACAGCCGAGGCCGTGCCGCGGCATGGGCCGAGCAGGTGTCACCGCAGGGCCGCTCGGGTCAACTCAACCGTCGGAAAGGGCCGTTCAGTCCAAGAGGTCGCGAGACCGCCGGAGCCCTGCCCGGGATTCCTGCCCCTGAGGGGAGCGGGACACGGCGCACGGGGCCGCAGGGGAGAACCCAGCCGTCCGACGGCTGCGCCTGTCGGGCCGCCTCCTCGCCGCCGGACCGACGGCAAGGGACGTTCGCGGAGTGATAGGGCCGGATGGCCCAAGCGGGCCGGGTGAATACTGGGCAATATGGATGTATCAGGCATCTCGGTACTCGGAAGACGGGCCTGTCGTGCTGCGCACGGACGCCGCCGACCGGCTGCCCACCGCGCCGCCGGTCACCCGCACCTCCCCCCGGAGCGCAGGGAGGAGGTCCGCGACGTCCTCGCCCGCACCGCCGGCACCGGAGCCCTCAAGGCGGTCTCGGCGAGCCGTCGCCCAAGGCGGTCGCCGATTCGGCGGCCCGACGAGAGGACGTGACGAGCCGTGACCGGACAGACGCAGACGAACGGGACGAAGGGTCTGCCCTCGGGTGACCTGGGCCGCCGAATCGCCGCCCGCCGGGCCCAACTCGGGCTGACGACAGAGGAGACGGCCGCCCGGGCGGGCATGGCCCCCAGCTACGTGACGCACCTGGAACGGCACCCTGACGCCGCGCCCGGCCGAAGCGCACTGCTCACGCTGGCGGCAGCCCTGCGGACCACGGTCTCGGAGCTCACCGGCGGTGACGCCGATGTGCCGTCCGGCCGTGAACAGGCCGGGCGCTCTCCCGAATTCACCGAGTTGAGCAGGGTCGAGTGTGCTGAGCTGCTGTCGACGCACGGTGTGGGAAGGGTCGCGGTGTCCACGGAGCTCGGACCGGTGATCGTTCCTGTCAACTACAGCGTCGTCGATGACACGATCGTCTTCAGAACCGCCCGCGGCGCCACGCCGTCGCTGGCGTCCGGCAGCCTGGTCGCCTTCGAGGTCGACCGTGTCGACGACACCTTCAGCCAGGGCTGGAGCGTGCTGGCGCGCGGGTACGCACGCGAGGTGACGGACACCGATGAAGAGCACCGGCTCGGGGAGCAGGCGTACAGCGCGCCGTGGCCCGGTGGCAGGCGCGACATGTGGGTGCGGATCGAACCGTATGCCCTCACCGGACGCCGCATCGTGGTCTGAACCGGGTCTCTCCCGGGAACTCTCAGGACCTCACCGCCCTCCCTCTTCCGGACCGAACGGCCCTTGAAACAAGGGCCGTTCGGCGTCTCCACGGGTTCTCCCGGCCGCTGCCCGAGGCGCCAACCCGCGAGGAGCATCGTTCGCGGAGGCCGCTGCGTTCGTCGAGCGTCGCTTCCGTCGATCGGTCGTCCAGGGAAGGGACGGGTGCAGCCATGACCTCGCATCACATAGTCGTCGGAGTGGACGGGTCTCTGATCTCCGTACGGGCCCTGGACTGGGCCGCCGCCGAGGCCGTCCGGCACGGCACCGGACTGCGCGTGCTGTACGCGGTTCCCGACCGCGACGAGGCCGCACCGGTCCTGAGCCATGCCGTGTCACGCACCCGTGCGCGGTATCCGGAACTGCCGGTGGAGGCCGTCGCGGCGGAGGGAGGGGTGGTGCGTTCGCTGGCGCGCGAGAGCGCGGACGCGGCCCTCATCGTCGTGGGAACACGCGGCTTGGGAGCGTTGACCGGTCCGACGCTCGGTTCCGTGAGTCTGAGGCTGGCCGCGCTCGCGCAAGGACCGCTCCTGGTCGTCCGCGGGGACCACCCGTGCGACGACGGGCAGGACGTGCTGCTCGGACTCGCGGACGACACGGACACGCACGCGGCGGCCTACGCTTTCCAAGAGGCCGAGCGGCGCGGTGCGAGGCTCAGTGTGCTGCATTCCTGGAGCCATCGGCACATCACCCCCGAGCTTCCCTCCCTTGTGCCGACGCCCGGTCCCGGCCAGGAACGGCCGGCCATCGAGGCCCTGGCGGAGGAGGCCGTACCCCGTTACGCCCTCACACAACTTCAGGACCGGTACCCCGGTGTCACGGTGGAGATCCGCGCGGTCCGCGCCGCTCCCGCGGCCGAACTGCTGGCGGCGACCCGGGAGGCTGCCGTGGTCGTCATCGGCGCGCACCGCCGCACGAGCGTGCTCGGGCCGCGCTTGGGTCCGGTCGCCCGCACCCTGCTGCACCGGGCGCACTGCCCGGTGGTCGTCGTACCCCATGGATGACTCACCGGCCGGCGGACAACGGGCGGTCCCGGTGGAGCTTCGCCGCGCCCGCCCACCCGTCTGCGCCGGAGCGCCCTCGTAGCTCCCTCGCCTATCGACGGTGCATGGTCTCCAGGGCGGCCGCCAGTACGTGGGGGTCGTGATGGCCCTTGTAGACCCGCGGCGGCTGCTTGTCCAGCTTCAGGAGCCGAGCCACCGCCGTCCAGGCGGTGCGTACGGAGTACTCGACGGTGAAGACGACGTCGTCGGGCACCTCGGCGAACTGCCCGATGAAGGCGAGGTTGACGGACCCCTTCGGGACCACTCGGGGCCGGTCGTCGCGGCGGCGGGCCAGGAACTGACTGGTGATGTACGGCATCACACAGGGCACGACGGTGGAGGTCTCCCGGATCCGGGCCGCCGTCCGCTCGTCGAACGGAAGGTGGTGCAGGACCTCGTCGAGGATCTCGCGGCCCGTGCACATGGTCATCGGTTTGGGCGTGTGGTTGCCCGCCCGGCCGGGGAAGAGGCCGTAGCCCCACCAGACCCCGACGTCCTCCGGCTGGTCACGGTAGACGGGCTGGCGGTTGGCGACGATGGTGAGCAGCCAGTTGGACCCGGTGAGGGTCATCAGTCCGCCTCTTCCGGTCGGCCGGCCGCTGAAATCTTCGAGTGCCTTCAGGAAGGCGGGGTCTTTGGCGGTGACCGTGAACGACTCCCAGCGGGATTCCTTGACGTGCTTGTCGAAGACGTCGGGGTCGCCGAAGTCGTCGCGGCCGCGGGCCAGTCGGTGCCACAGCAGCCAGGCGTCCGAGCGATGCGGAGCCGGCCGGGGCGCGGAGGTGTGCGAGCCGAGGCTGGAGGCATCGGTCATGGACCCGTTGGTGACCAGGACCAGGTCCTCGGGCGTGACGGTGACCGTTTCGTCGTTGCCGCCCCGGTTCAGGTGGATGGTCTCGACCGTGCCGCTCCTGACGCCAGGGGTGAAGCCGAGGTCGGTGACGTGGCAGCCGGTGTGCACGGTGACGCCGCGCTCGTGGAGCCAGGCGGTCAGGGGCCGGACGATGGAGTCGTACTGGTTGTAACGGGTCCGGTGGATGCCCGACATGGAGGCGAACTCGGAGAACAGGTGGACGAAGCGCCTCAGATAGCGGCGGAACTCGATCGCGCTGTGCCAGGGCTGGAAGGCGAACGTGGTGCACCACATGAACCAGAAGGCGGTGGTGAAGAAGTGTTCGCCGAAGCAGTCGGTGATCCGCTTGCCGTCCAGGTGCGCTTCGGGGGTGGCGAGGCAGCGGACCAGCTCCAGCCGGTCATGTTCGGAGAATCCCATCGAGGACGTGTCGACGATCCTGCCGTCCCCGTCGACGAGCCGGGCGATGTCGTCCCAGGCGAAGTCCTCATGTCCGGCCAGGATCTCCTCGGTCACCGACACGGCCGGGTCGTCGAGGCTGGGGATGCCGGACAGCAGGTCGTAGGTGCAGCGGAACTCGGCCTCGAACATGCGCCCGCCGCGCATCGTGTAGCCCGCGTCCGGTGTGCCGCCCGCGTCCAGGCTGCCGCCGAGGTTCCGTTGTTCCTCGAAGAGGTGGATCTCGGAACCCTTGAAGCCGCCGTCGCGGATCAGGAACGTCGCCGCGGCCAGGGCCGCGATCCCGCTGCCCACCAGATATGCCTTCGCCATCGCACAACTCCTCGTTCTCGCTGGTCGATCGGTACCGCGGCTCCAACGGTTTCCCGCCGCCGGACCTGTTTCTGTGGGCCGTTGGTCACCTCGCCGGTCCGGACGGCCCTCGGAGCCGGCACCGGCGAATCGTCCGCAGGCGGCGGTAGGCCCGGTCGGTGGACGGTGACCGACCGGACCTGTCGTGACGGAGGGATCACGCCGTGGGGGAGTCCTCCGCCGCGCCGCCGGGTTCCGCGGCGGAGGACGGCCGCTCGCTCGCACCGCGCCACGGCGGGGCCGCCGCCAGGTGTCCGTCGTCCCAGGACTGGGCAGCCTTCTCGGTCTGGCGGCCCCCCCGAGGCGTACGGGGCCTGGCCACGCCCGGCGCGGAGGCGTCCCCGCCGTCCGGCGGTGGCAGGGGCCGTCCAGCCCTTTCCCGGGACGTCCGGCCCTGGCGCCCGGATCCGGATACCGGCCCAGGTCGGGGCGGGCTACCGTGATGATGTCCCCTTGCGCGCGGAACCGGCGGAACCGTACGCCGGCCGGGACACACACACAGAGAGGCCGGGAGGAACAGCGTGGGAACCCCGGACGAGCTCCGCGGAGTACTGCCGCAACTGAAGTCCGACGAGCTGTTGGAGGAGCTGCAGGCCAGGCTGGACGTGGCCCGGAGCACGCGCGACCGGGTGCAGAGCCTGCTCGAAGCGGTCCTCGCCGTCGGCCGGGAACTGGACCTGGAACAGGCACTGCTCTCCATCGTCGAGGCGGCTGCGACGCTGGTCGACGCCCAGTACGCGGCGCTCGGTGTCATCGGACCCGACGGCACGAGCCTGTCGGCGTTCCACACCATCGGCCTCAGCGAACAGCAGATCTCCGACATCGGCTCTCTCCCGGAGGGGCACGGCATCCTCGGTGAGCTGATCCGCCATCCCGAGCCCCTGCGTCTGGAGAAGCTCTCGCAGCACTCGGCCTCATACGGCTTCCCGGCCGGCCATCCGCCGATGAACGGATTCCTGGGCGTTCCCATCCGCGTACGCGACGAGGTCTTCGGCAACCTGTATCTGACCGAGAAGCGCGGCGGGGCGCCGTTCGACGGGGAGGACGAGTCGTTGCTGTCCACGCTGGCCGTCGCAGCCGGCGTGGCGATCGACAACGCCCGCCTGTACGAGGACTCCCGACTCCGCGAACGCTGGCTGAAGGCCAACGCGGAGATCAGTCACCGCCTGATGTCCGGCAGCGAACGCGCCGAGACGCTGAACCTGATCGCCGAGCACGCCCGGGACATCTCCTGCTCGGCCCTGGCGGCGGTCGCGATGCCCGTCGGGGGCGGCAGGTCGCTCAGCGTGGAGATCGCCGTCGGAGTGGACGCGGAGGAGCACCGGGGACTGGTGCTGCCGCTGAAGGAAACCCTGGTGGGACTGGCGTTCTCCACCGCCGCCCCCGTCAACAGCGACGACGTCACCCAGGACGAGCGGATCTCCCCGGAACCGCCGCGCTTCCAAGGGCTGGGCCCAGCGGTGGCGGTCCCCATCGGCACCGGCGCCGGTGACGTACGAGGAGTGGTGCTGCTGGCCCGTGAGTCCGGTCAACCGGTCTTCTCCGGCAGGGAGACCGGGATGCTGCAGGGATTCGCCGTGCAGGCCGCGATCGCGATGGAACTGGCCGAACGGAGGCAGGACGCCGAGCGGATCGCCGTGCTCCAGGACCGCGACCGGATCGCCCGTGACCTGCACGACCTGGCCATCCAACGACTCTTCGCCACCGGGATGACGCTGCAGAGCGCGGGCCGGTTCATCACCCACCCCGAGGCGTCCGAGCGGGTGCTGCGGGCTGTGGACGACCTGGACGAGACCATCAAGATCATCAGGTCGGCCATCTTCGGCCTCCGGACCCGTGAGGACGACGCGACCGGCGGCGGACTGCGGGCCGAGGTCGCCAGGGCGGCCGACGAGGCCAGGCCGGGACTGGGCTTCGCGCCCAGCGTGCGCATGGAGGGTCTGCTCGACACCGACGTGCCGCGCGAGATCGCCGGCCATGTCCTGGCCGTGCTCGTCGAGGCTCTGACCAACATCGCCCGGCACGCCCACGCCGGCCGGGCCGACGTGGTGCTGACGACCGACGGCCGTGAGCTGCGTCTCAAGGTCTCCGACGACGGCGTGGGCATTCCGGCGGACGGCCGCCGCAGCGGACTGCGCAACATGGCCGAGCGGGCCGAGCAGCTCGGCGGGCGTCTGGAGGTCTCCGGTTCCGGCACCGGTGGTGCCGTGGTCGACTGGCAGGTCCCGTTGCCGGTGAAGTAGGCAGTGCCCGAAGGTACGGGGCCGGAGTCCGGCTCGGGGGCCGAAGGGGTACGTTTCGGCCCGCTCGGCCCATGACGCGGACCGTCCCGAGGCCCCAGGCTGAAGGTGTCTCGTGACGGTGGCCGAGCCTTTGGAGGATGCCATGAGCGGCACTCCGACCTTCGTGAACGACGTGATGGCCGAGCGGGTCGTCGGCCTCCGTGCTGGAGCCGCCTTCAAGGACATCGTGAAGGCCATGCACGAATGGCAGGTCGGCGCACTCCCCGTGCTGGACGACTCCGGAGTGGTCATCGGCGTCGTCTCCGAGGCCGATCTGCTGCCCAAGGAGCAGTACAGCGACCGCGACATCGGTCGGTACGGCCAGGTGGAGCACCTATCCGAGCTCCGCAAGGCCGATGCGGTGACCGCGGGCGCACTCATGACCGCCCCGGCCGTCACCGTGGCGCCCGGGACCACCCTCGCCCACGCCGCCCGCGTCATGGCCCGCAACCGGGTCGGGCGGCTGCCGGTCGTCGGCCGCGACGGCACCCTGAAGGGCATCGTCAGCCGCTCCGACCTGCTGAAGGTCTTCCTGCGGCAGGACAAGGACATCGCCGAGGAGGTGCGCCGGCAGGTTGTCCCACGGCTCTTCGGTACGCGCACCTCGACGATCCGGGTCGAGGTGCGCGACGGTGTCGTCACGCTCTCCGGCCGGGTCCACGAGACCGCCCTCATCCCGCCGGCCGCCCGGCTTGCCCGGGAGGTGCCGGGAGTGGTCGACGTGCGATGCGCGCCGGCCGGGCCGCCCAGACACCCGAACCTCGACCCCGACCTTCCCGAAGCCGACCACCCGGCACGGAGTGAGGCGGAGCCGTCGGTACGGCGCGGGGGGCGGTGACGATGCCACGGACACCCTCCGGCAAGAGGGGCGGGAGGACCATCGTGGGGACGTGGCGCTGGCGCAGTAACCCGCTGCGTCGGCACAGCGACGTCATCGAGGCCTGGATCGTGCTCGTCACCGGGACGCTGGCGGTCGTCCTCGGAGTTCTCGCGGGCGTGGTGGCGGCTCAGGCGGTCGGCACCGGCCTGTCGGCACAGGCGGCCCGGGTGCACGCCGTGCCCGCCGTCCTCACCGTCGCCGCACCGAGTGCCCCCACCGCCGTCGGGGGGAGTGGCCAACGGGTGTGGGCCGCCGTGCGATGGACCACCCCGGACGGAACGGTCCACGCCGGCAAGGCCAAGGTCTTGCCGGGGGCCCCGGTCGGCACGCGTGTCACGGTGTGGACGGACCGGACGGACCATGTGGTGCCGGCGCCGGTGACCGGTACGGAGGCGACGCTGGAGGCGGCCCTGACCGGCGCCCTCGTCGCTTCCTCGGCCGGTGCCGCGGTCTGGGCCGCGGGACGGTTGGCCCGAACGCGACTGGATCGGCGGCGCATGGCCGAATGGGACGCGGAGTGGCGGCAGGTCGGCCCCCAGTGGGGGAACCTGAGCGGAGGAAGGGACTGACCGCCGAGCCCGTGCGGCCGCCGGCGCATCGCGGCAGGCCGCACCGGGCCGGGACTTCCCGTTCCACAGGGCCGATGACCCCGATCGAGGTGAAGACCGGTCCCACGGCGGCAAGCCCGGTCGGCATCCCCCACGCGAACGGCCGGAGTACACCTCGGCGCGTCGCGGGGTCGGGCTCCGGCAGGGGCAGAGAGGATCGGGTCATGACCGACGCGACAACAGCAGTTCTTGAGGGCGGCCCTGACGATCTTCCTGAGCGGATCGTCTCGGTTCCGGCGCCCGGCCCCGACATCAAAGTGGCGTTCCGTGGAGGGTACGAGCACTTCCGGGCCACGACGCGTCAGCAGGAGACCGAGCAGGGCCAGTTGCCCGTCTACGAGTGGTGGGAGCGCACGGAGCTCCCGGGGTAGGCGGCCGCACGGAGCCTGCGATCGAACGGGCGTCGTCACGACGTAGTGCACTGCGCGCCCGGCCCCGGCCCCGGCCGCCGTCACGGCAACGGGCCCGGATCGTGTCCGGGACGGGGCCCGACACCGGTCTCGTCCGTCAGCCGTTTCCGCGCTGCGTGGCCGTCTTCGAGTAGTTGTCGTGCCAGGCGGCCTTGGCGCCCGAGTCGCCGATCCGGTAGACGTCCACCACGGCGCCGACCGCGACGACGACCGAAAGGACCGCTATCGCGCCCCGGACCAGTACCGGGAGAGCCCGTGAGGCGCCCGACGTGCCGTCCGCCGCGGGCGCCGAGCGGCGGGCCGTCCACCAGACGACGGCCGAGACCGCGAAGAGGCCGAGCGCCCACGGCAGCAGTCCGTCGCCGAGTTCGGCGTGCTTGCGCACCAGGGGGTCGCTGCCGACGTGCCGTTCCAGCCACTCACCGGCGTGCGTGGACAACGGCACGGTCGCCAACGTCACGAGCGTGAGGGCGGGCAGGATCAGACCGAGCCGCCGGGCTGCGCCGGGCCACACCGCGCACGCTATGAGTGCCAGGGCGCTCAGAGGCACGAGCACGATGACGAAGTGCACGAACAAGATGTGTGCGGGCAGTCCGTTGACGATCGTGAGACTCATGTGGGCTTTCTCCATGGGGTGGTCGGACCGGAAGCGCGTACTGGATCTTCGGAGGAACCCGCGCACCTTTTCACAGGGACTTCTCAGTTCTCTCTGAGCTTCACCTCGATCACTGCGTATCGGGGTTCGGGCGGCCCGGCGCGGGGAGCGATCCTCAGGGTGGCCGTCCAGCCCGAGGGCGCCGCCGCCCGTGTCACGCGCAGGCCTGGCCGCGCAAGGGCCTGTCGTACCCCAGTTCGTTCCTCTTGGCTCATGTGCCTTGATTCCCGCCGGAGTTGACTGGAGGCGAAAGGCGACAACGGCGCGCGGGGGAGCGGGGAGCAGTGGGTACGAGTCACCTGCCGGAGTTCTGGACGATGTCCGCGGAGGACCCGGCGAGACCCGGAGCCGCGATGTGCCTGATCAGGAAGTTTCGCCGGGATGGCGGAAGCGGCACGTGCCCGCAGCACCGTTCCCCCGACTCCGGAGGCGGAGCAAGGTGAGTGTCATTACTCCGGCGCAGCCGCCGGCGCCCGCGCAGGGGGTGATGTCCGCCGCGGTTCTTCCGGCGGACGAAGTCCTTCGTACGCTCGACGTCGTCGCGGGGGAAGGCCTGGGCGGCGCGGAGGTTCTGCGACGCCAGGCGGAGTTCGGCCCCAACGCGGTGGCAACCCATCGTGCCCGGGGGTTCCCCGTCCTGTGGCATCAGCTCCGCTCACCGCTGCTCGGACTGCTGGCGGCAGCCGCAGTCGTGTCGTTCCTGGTGGGAGAGCGAAGCGACGCGGTGATCATCGGGCTGATCGTGAGCGCGTCGGTGGGACTGGGATTCGTCAACGAATACCGGGCCGAAAGGGCGGCCGAGGCGCTGCACTCCCAGATCCGCCATCAGGCCGTGGCCTTGCGCGACGGCAAGGCCCTGCTCGTCGATGTCACGGCGCTGGTCCCCGGTGACGTGGTGGAACTGCGGCTGGGTGACATCGTGCCGGCCGATCTGCGGCTGATCGCGGTCACCGGTCTGGAGTGCGACGAGTCGGTGCTGACCGGAGAGTCGCTTCCGGTGGACAAGGGTCTCGCGGCGGTCGCGGCCGGGACTCCGCTCGCGGAATTGTCCGGTTGCGCCCTGATGGGTACGGTCGTTCGTACCGGGGCCGCCCATGGCGTCGTGGTGGCCACCGGAGCACGTACGGAATTCGGCAAGATCGCCGCCGGGCTCGACACCCATCCGCTCGACACCGAGTTCCAGGTCGGCCTGCGACGCTTCTCCATGCTGCTGGTCTGCGTCGCGGGCGCGTTGACGACCTCGATCTTCGTGATCAACGTAGCCCTGCACAAGCCGATCATCGACGCGCTGCTGTTCTCGCTGGCCATCGCGGTGGGCATCACCCCGCAGCTTCTGCCCGCGGTCGTATCGACCAGTCTGGCCGCGGGTTCGCGGCGGATGAGCCGGCGCAAGGTCCTGGTCAAGCGGCTGGTGTGCATCGAGGACCTGGGCGATGTCGATGTCCTGTTCACCGACAAGACCGGCACGCTCACCACGGGCCGGATCGAGTACATGCGCGCCGTGCCCGCCGGTGGCCACCACGCCGGGGCGGTGGTGCGCTGGGGACTGCTCGCCACGGAGAACGAGGCGCGCGACGCGCGGGACGTCGGAGGCAACCCGCTGGACCAGGCACTCTGGCGATCCCCGGCCACGGCCGGTGAGCGGGCCGGCCTGGACGGGTTCACGCAGGTCTCGGTGCTGCCGTTCGATCATGGACGACGCATGGTGTCCGTTCTGCTGCGGGACGGCGACGGCCGTCTCCGCCTGGTCACCAAGGGCGCTCCGGAGACGGTCCTGGACCGCTGCCTCGACGTCCCGCCCGCGGCACGTGACGCACTGGCGGTCGAGTTCTCGGCGGGCAACCGGGTGGTCGCGGTCGCCACCCGGTCCGATGTCACCGCAACGCAGGGTGTCGGGCCCGAGGACGAACGGGGGCTGACCCTTGTCGGCCTGCTGGTGTTCATGGATCCGCCCAAGCCGGATGCCGCCATGGCGCTGCGCAGGCTGTCCGGGCTCGGCGTCGCGGTGAAGGTCGTCACCGGCGACAACGCCGCGGTCGCCGCGAAGGTCTGCCACGACCTGGGTCTGCCCGACGCGGGAGTGATGACCGGCGGCGAGGTCGACGCCCTGGACGACGGACGACTGGCCGAGGCGATCGCCGGCACCACGGTGTTCGCGCGGGTGAGTCCCGAGGCCAAGGCACGCATCGTGCACGCACAACGGCTCAGCCGCGGGGGCGTCGCGTTCCTGGGCGACGGGGTGAACGACGCCCTCGCCCTGCATGCCGCCGACGTGGGCATCTCCGTCGACTCGGCCACCGATGTCGCCAAGGACGCGGCCGACGTCATCCTGCTGGAGAAGGACCTGAACGTCCTCGCCGACGGGGTGAGCGAGGGCCGGAGGATCTTCGCCAACACCATCAAGTACGTGCTGATGGGTACGTCGAGCAACTTCGGCAACATGGCCTCGGCCGCGGGAGCCTCGCTCTTCCTGTCGTTCCTGCCGATGCTCCCGTCACAGATCCTTCTGAACAACCTGCTCTACGACAGCAGCCAGTTGGCCATCCCGACGGACAACGTGGACGAGGAGCAACTGCGGAAGCCCTCGCACTGGGACATCGCCTTCATCCGCCGATTCATGATCGCCTTCGGCCCGCTCAGCTCGGTGTTCGACTTCGTCACCTTCGGCGTCATGCTCTGGGTCTTCCACTCCGGGCCGGCCCAGTTCCGGACCGGGTGGTTCGTGGAATCGCTGGCCACGCAGACGCTGGTGATCTTCGCCATCCGAACGCGCCGCATCCCGTTCTTCCGCAGCCACCCCAGCCTGCCGCTGACACTGGCGGCGCTGGGCGTCGTCACGGTCGGTGCGCTGCTGCCGGCCATGCCGTTCGCCCATACGCTGGGCTTCCAACCGCTTCCCATGGCGTTCTTCGCCACCCTGGTCGGCATGATCGTCGCCTACCTGGCCCTCATCGAGGTCGGCAAGCGGCTGTTCTACGGCGCCGCGGCCACCACCTCGCCGCCCCCCGGGCACTACGCGGGCCACCGGCACCTGCGGCGCCGCGCGTCCCGCTTCAGCACGGCCGCGCCCCTCTCCACACCGGCCGATGACGCGCGGTGACGCGACGTTTCCGGGTTCGACCCGCTCCCGTCGGTCGCCGTCGGCTGCCGGGCCGAAGCTCCTGGCGGACACGGGCGATCTCGGTCGAGAACCCGTCCACCAGGAGCTTCGTCGTTCCGTACAGCCCGTGCTCACCAACACCCCGGCGTCACAGCCGGGTCGGAGATCGCTCAGCGGATAGGGGACACCTCAGGTGCGAACGCGCATCGCCCGCGCTGTCCCTCAGCCCACCGTCCACTTCTGGTTGGCTCCGCCGGAACACGTCCAGATCTGCAGTCGTGTGCCGTTGGCCGAGTTGTTGCCGGTGACGTCGAGACACTTGTCGGCCTGCGGGTTCACGATGTCGTGAGCCGCGGTGACGGTCCATTTCTGGTTGGGTCCGCCGTTGCAGTCCCACAGTTGGACCGTCGTGCCGTCCGCCCTACCGTTGCCGGTGACGTCCAGGCACTTGCCGAGCGCGCGGATCGTGCCGTCCGAGGACACGGTCCACTGCTGGGCGCCGGTCCCGTTGCAGTCGTAGAGCTGTACGGGGGTGCCGTTGGCCGAGTTGGCGGCGGCGACGTCCGCGCACTTGCCCGCGAGGCCCTTGATCGGACCGCTGGTGCCGCCCGCACTGTCGCTCGTCGTCACCTTGACCTCGTCGACGACGAGTTGCTGCGGGAAGGCGGTGGAGCCGTCGGGGTCACCGGGCCAGTATCCGCCGACCGCGAGGTTCAGGATCAGGAAGAACGGCTTGTTGAACACCCAGGTGTTGCCGCCCACATCGGCGGGCGTCCGCCGCTCGTAGACCGTGCCGTCCACCGACCAGGTGATCGAGTTCGGTGCCCAGTCGACCGCGAAGGTGTGGAAGGCGTCCGCGAAGGCCTGGCCGTTCGGCAGGGAGTACCCGGCGCCGATACCGGCGGACCCGGAGTAGCCGGGGCCATGGATCGTGCCGTGCACGGTGGACGGCTCGAAGCCGACGTTCTCCATGACGTCGATCTCACCGGAGTTCGGCCAGCCGACCTGCCCGATGTCGCCGCCGAGCATCCAGAACGCCGGCCACATGCCCTGCCCGCGCGGGATCTTCATCCGGGCCTCGACATGGCCGTACGCCGTGGTGAACTTCCCGGAGGTGTTCATCCGGGCCGAGGTGTACTGGCATGTGCCGTACCAGCACTGGTAGTTGGCCGGATTCTCCTTGCGGGCCGTGATCACCAGATGGCCCTGTCCGTCGAGCGCGGCGTTCTTGTTGCCCGACGTGTAGTACTCCCGCTCGTGGTTGTTGACGTTGTCGCCGGTCTCCATCTGCCACTTGGAGGAGTCGGCGGCCGAACCGGCGGGCCCGTCGAAGGTGTCGTCGAACGTCACGGACGCGGTGGCCGCCGCCGGACCCGCGTGAGCGGGAGCGACGACGGCCGAGGCGGAGGCGACGAGCGTGGCGGACAGCGCGGCGAAGAGACATCTTCGGAGCAGGCGCGAGGAGTCCATGACTCTCATTTCCGTACGGTCACCCGGGGGGAGGGTGCACCGACTGAGGTGGGGGGTGCATGCTTCGCCTCTTGATTTAAGGAGTGAGGTAACGGGGTGTCAATACTTTGGTCCGGACCAGCAGTTGAGGCAGCGGCTCAGGCGCGAAGACGTTTCCGGGGGTGCACCGCCCGGCCGAGCCGTCGTCCCAGGAGCAGGTAACCCACCAGCGCCCCGGTCGTGTTGAGGATGACGTCGTCGATGTCGAAGGAGCGTCCGGTGATGAGGGCTCCCTGGACGAGCTCGACCAGGAGCATCACCGCGGCGGTGAGCGCGAGGACGCGCAGCATGCCGCGGGTCTTCGGGAACACCACCGGCAGCAGCACGCCGAAGGGCACGCCGAGCACGATGTTCCCGCCGATCTGTTTGACGGCGTCGCGCAGCTCCGGCTGGTCGAGGTAGGCCTTCAGGGAGCGCCCGGGGTGAAGATTGTTGTGGATCAGGGCTGTCGACGCCGGTGAGGGCTCCAGCGTCAGCCGGGCCAGCGCCACCGCGAAGGCCACCATGGCGGCGAAGGCGATCAGCATGGCCAGTAGCCGCAACGGCAGGGCGAGGGACCTGGTCTCCGGCGCCGGCGTCGGCGCGGGCGGTGGCGTCCCGCGCCCGAAGATCCACCGCGACGTCGCCGTCTTCCCCCGCTCGTTCTTCGACGCCGGCTTGCTCCGTTCGGCCTTCGACGCGGACTTTCCGCGGTCCGATCCCGACTTCGGCGCCGGTTTCCGGCGACCGGCCTTCGCTGCACGTGCGCGCAACGCGGTGCGGACCATGAGACCCTCCCCTTTTCAACTGCTCTCTGGTGCAGCCCGCTTACCCCCGATGGGCCGGTGAATGCCCGGGGCTTCGGGGGTAGGGAGGACATCGCGCCATCGGGGCCGCCGTCCCGCCGGTCCGGCCCCGCGCCATCGGGGCCGCCGTCCCCCGTCCCGCCGGTCCGGCCCCGCGCCGGCGGACCGCCTCACCTCGGCCGAACCGGCGCTTCCCCGGGGTGTCCCGCTCCGGGCGCTGACGGAGGCGCCGGGGCGCGACCGTTCGCGCGCCCCGGCGCCTGCGGTACCGCCAGGACTCAGCCGCCGTAGGTGACCGTCACCTCCTTGAAGCCGAGTGAACGCAACAGGCCTTCGAGCATGCCGGTGGTGTTCGCCTCGGCCCGCGCGGTGAGTCGGCTGTCCCGTGCCGCCTTGCCGATGTGCTTGGCAGCGAGCCGTTGCACGGACCGTTCGTCGTTCGGGTTGTCCGAGAAGATGTCGCCGATCCGGTCGAGGAGACCGCGCTGCTTCGAGACGGCGTAGGAGTGGTCGGGGTCGAGAGCGGGCTTGCCCAGCGCCGCGTGCGGCAGACGGAGCGTGGCCGACGTGCGGTCCGCGTTGACCGTCACGTCCTTCTGGCCGAGGTGCCCGAGATCGACATAGGCGTCGACCGTGCCCGCCCCCACGTACAGCGTGCGGGTGCCGCGGATCGCGTCGGGCAGGTACTTCGCGTCCTTCTCCAGGTCCACGACCACCTGGAAGTTGCCCGACGCGGCGTCGTAACGGCTCATGTCCTGAATGGACTTGAGGAGTGCGGGGCCCGAATTGTCGCGGGTCTCCGTGCCGAACACATCGCGCAGCCCCGGCAGAACGGCCAGCCGCAGCCCGGCGAAGAGCACCACGAGCACCAGCACGAAGGCGCAGACCACCTTCGCCCAGCCGGGCATGCGTTTGATGGACGTCGTCATGTCGACGGTCCTCCTTTCAACTGTCCGTGTACCCCCCAAGCCCCTTGGCAGGCAGCCCGGTTGGCGGACGGATTCCTCCGCCCGGCGACCGGAGGAACGGAGGGGCCGGAGGACCTCGGGACCGGAGTGCGGCCCGACGGGCGGTGGGTGGGCAAGGGAGCGGGGTGGGCCGGGCGGTCCCGGGCGCCGGGTCGCGGGCGCCGTGCCCGGTGCGCCGGGGTGTACGTCGTCACGGACCGGGCGGCCGGGTGCGGCCGGCCGACGGTGTGTCCCGGACCGGCCCGGCATCCCCCGACCGGATCGGCAACCGGAATTCCCCCCGGTCGAAGGCCCGAAAGGTGCCCAGTAGCATGAGATACGCACTCCGGGACGATCTTGCCAACTGGCGACACAACCCGGTTCGATCATGCGAGGAGCGGTCGTGCGTGACATCGCCGTGTTCAGCGGTAGTGCCCATCCCGAGCTCGCGGCCGAGCTCTGCGCGCACCTCGGTGTGCCCCTCAGTCCGACCCGGGTCAGCCGGTTCGCCAATGACTGCCTGGAGGTGCAGCTCCAGGCCAACTGCCGCGAGCGTGATGTCTTCCTGGTGCAGCCGCTGGTCACTCCGGTGCAGGAGCATCTCGTCGAGCTGCTGATGATGTGCGACGCGGCGCGCGGCGCCTCCGCCGGGCGGATCACCGTGGTCATGCCCCACTATTCGTACGCCCGTTCGGATAAGAAGGACATGCCGCGGATCTCCATGGGCGGCCGGCTCGTGGCGGATCTGCTGGTGGCGGCCGGTGCGAGCAGGGTCCTGGCGATGACCCTGCACTCCCCGCAGGTGCACGGCTTCTTCTCGGTGCCGGTCGACCATCTGCACGCCCTGCGGGAACTGGCCGCGCACTTCCGGAGCAACGACCTGTCGCGTACCACGGTGGTCTCGCCCGATCTCGGCAACGCCAAGGAGGCCGCCGCGTTCGCGCGGCTGATCGGGGCCCAGGTGGCCGCCGGTGCCAAGCAGCGGTTCGCCGACGACCGGGTGAGCATCAGCTCCGTCATCGGTGAGATCTCCGGACGCGATGTCATCGTGCTGGACGACGAGATCGCCAAGGGCAGCACGGTCCTCGAACTCCTGGAGCGGCTGCGCGAGTTGGGGCCGAGGTCGATCCGGGTCGCCTGTACCCACGGACTGTTCGCGGCGGGTGCGCTCAAGCGGCTCAGCGAGCAGCCCGACGTACTGGAGATCGTCTGCACGAACACCGTGCCGATACCGGCGGAGGAGTACACCGAGAAGCTGAGCGTGCTGTCCATCGCCCCGGCGCTCGCCGAGGCGGTGCGGCGCATTCACAACGGTGAGTCCGTCAGCGCCCTGTTCGACGCGCCACGGAACGAATAGACAGGAGGGAGCGGAACTTCCCTCCTACCGCCCGGTCGTCCGGAGCGGCCACCGTGCCCGGCCGGGAAGCCGCGGAGCAACGCTCGGCGTCACCCAGGCGATCAGGAGGGCTCGCAGTGGCCAAGGCGAGATTCGAGCGGACCAAGCCGCATGTGAACATCGGCACCATCGGGCACATCGACCACGGCAAGACGACGCTGACGGCCGCCGTCACCAAGGTGCTGCACGACCGGTTCCCTGACCTGAACCCGTTCACGCCCTTCGACCAGATCGACAAGGCGCCCGAGGAACGGCAGCGCGGCATCACGATCTCGATCGCCCATGTCGAGTACCAGACGGAGAACCGGCACTACGCGCACGTCGACTGCCCCGGTCACGCGGACTACATCAAGAACATGATCACGGGCGCCGCGCAGATGGACGGCGCGATCCTCGTGGTCGCGGCGACCGACGGCCCGATGCCGCAGACCAAGGAACACGTCCTGCTGGCCCGGCAGGTGGGCGTGCCGTACATCGTCGTCGCGCTCAACAAGACCGACATGGTGGACGACGAGGAGATCCTGGAGCTCGTCGAGCTCGAAGTGCGCGAGCTGCTCAGCGAGTACGAGTTCCCGGGCGACGACGTCCCGGTCGTGCGGGTCTCCGCGCTGAAGGCGCTGGAGGGCGACCCGGAGTGGAGCGCGACGATCCTCGAACTCCTCGCGGCCGTCGACGCGTTCGTGCCGGAACCGGTGCGTGACGTGGACCGGCCGTTCCTGCTGCCGATCGAGGACGTCTTCACCATCACGGGCCGCGGCACGGTCGTCACCGGCCGGATCGAGCGCGGGGTGCTGAAGGTGAACAGCGAGGTCGAGATCATCGGCATCCACGAGCAGAAGACGCGGACCACGGTCACCGGCGTCGAGATGTTCCGGAAGCTCCTCGACGAGGGCCGGGCGGGCGAGAACGTCGGCCTGCTGCTGCGGGGAGTGAAGCGCGAGGACGTGGAGCGGGGGCAGGTCGTCATCAAGCCGGGTTCGGTGACCCCGCACACCCGGTTCGAGGCGCGCGCCTACATCCTCTCCAAGGACGAGGGCGGCCGGCACACGCCGTTCTTCGACAACTACCGCCCGCAGTTCTACTTCCGTACGACGGACGTGACCGGAGTCGTGACGCTGCCCAGGGGGACGGAGATGGTCATGCCCGGCGACAACACCACCATGGAGGTGCAGTTGATCCAGCCGATCGCGATGGAGGAAGGGCTGAAGTTCGCCATCCGCGAGGGCGGCAGGACGGTCGGCGCCGGGCAGGTCACGAAGATCCGGGAGTAGCGGACCGGGCGGACGGTCTTCTCAGAGCGCGTCCGAAGTGGCCTCCGGGCGGCTCAGCGCCTCTTCCAGCGAGGCCGACGGCGGCAGCACCCGAGAGAGGCCGGTCAGCCGGAACATGCGCAGCGTCAGCGGATGGGTGCAGACCAGCCGCAGCCGGCCGCCCCGTTCCAGGACGCGGCGCCTGGCACGGTAGAGCAGGCGCAGGCCCGAGCAGTCGAAGAACTCCACGCACCGCAGGTCGATCACGACCTGCGGTGCCGGGCCGGAGGTCACCGAGTCCAGGAGCGGGGTGACCTCCGTCGCCGTGAGCAGGTCGATCTCCCCGTGCAGCTCCAGCACCACGTGACCCTGGTCATGGTGGATGCGCAGATGCCTGGTGGACGGTGCGGGGTGGCTCGCCACGCGGACATCACTTCCAGCCGACTGTCGACCTGCTCCCGAGGGCAGGAGGGCGGGGTCACCGGGGGCCGGGGCGACGATACGTCATGTGACCACTGGACACGACCCCGGGCACCGGTGGATGCAAAACGGTTCCTTGCTCTGCAAGTTACCCTCGTTGGAGTGAATTCCAGCATGTTCGATTGACATATGTCTCCGCTGTGAGCGGCGAGTTGGCCATCGGTGCACGCCAGCCCCTGCCGTCAGTCGACCACCAGGACGAGCTTTCCCGCCGTCCGGCCGGTGTCGCCCAGGGCATGTGCCTTGGCGGCGTCGGCCAGCGGGAAGGTCTCGGCGATCGTGGGGCGCAGCGCCCCCTTCTCGACGAGGTCCGCGACCGCCTTCATCCCGGTCTGGTCGGCGTCGACGAGCATCCGCACCGCGCGGACCCCGAGCCGCTCGGCCTCCTCGTAGAACTCGTCGGTCCCGACCGGCAGGATCGAGACGACCACGCCGCCGGGGCGCAGCACGCGCAGCGAGCGCAGTCCGGTCTCGCCGCCGATCGTGTCCAGTACGACGTCGGCATCGCGCACGGCCTCGGTGAAGTCGACGGCGGTGTAGTCGATCGGCTCGTCGACGCCGATGGACCGCAGGAAGTCGTGCTTGCCCGCGCTCGCGGTGCCGATCACATACGCGCCGAGGCTCTTCGCGATCTGCACGGCCACATGCCCGACCCCGCCCGCCGCCGCGTGGATCAGCACCCGCTGCCCCGGCCGCACGTCGGCCCGCTCGGTCAGCGCCTGCCACGCGGTCAGGGAGACCAGCGGGAGCGCGGCGGCCTGCGTGTGGTCGATCACGGACGGCTTCAGGGTGAAGGCGCGGGCCGGACCGGTCACGTACTCGGCGTGCGATCCGTGGCCGTAGGGGTAGGGCAGCATGCCGAAGACCTCGTCCCCGGGCTTGACGTGGGCGACGCCGATCCCGGTCGCCTCGACCACGCCGGAGACGTCCCAGCCCAGGACGAACGGCGGTTCGCCGAGGAATCCGCCGGTCTCGCGGTGCTTCCAGTCGGTCGGGTTGACCCCGGCGGCCCGTACCCGGACCAGGATCTCGTTCGCTCGCGGCGCGGGCCGCTCCAGGGTCACTTCCTCAAGGACCTCGGGACCGCCGAGGACGTTCTGGCTGATGGCTCGCATGGTGTTCACAGTGCTCATGGTGAACCAGCCTGCCGGGGCGGGCGCCATCTGAAAATGGCAGAATTGCCAACCTTCGATAAGATCGTGCCATGCAGCATGTGGAGCGGGTCGTGATCCTGGCGCTCGACGGCGTCTATCCCTTCGAGCTGGGCATGCCCAGCCGGATCTTCGGCGCCGCGGAAGGCCGCTACGAGGTGGTGACCTGCACCGTCGACGGTGGACCGGTCCGCACCGACGCCGACTTCTCCATCACCGTCGAGCACGGCCCCGAGGTCCTGGGGACGGCGGACACGGTGGTGATCGCGGCCGTCACCCCGGCCCGCGTCACCGCCGCGCTCTCCGACGAGGTCGCGGCGGCCCTGGCGTTCATCCGCCCGGGTACCCGGGTCGTCTCCATCTGTACGGGCGCGTTCGTCCTGGCCGCCGCCGGGCTGCTGGACGGACGCCGGGCGACCACGCACTGGCACGTGTCGGACCTGTTCCGCCGCATGTTCCCGCGGGTGGAGCTGGACCCCGACGTCCTGTTCGTCGACGACGGCGAGATCCTCACCTCCGCCGGCGCCGCGTCCGGAATCGACATCTGCCTGCACATCGTCCGCCGCGACCACGGCAGCGAACTGGCCAACAGGGTCGCCCGGCGCTGCGTCGTCCCGCCGCTGCGCGAGGGCGGCCAGGCCCAGTACATCGAGCAGCCCGTGCCGGAGCCCTCGACGGCGAGCACCGCCGCCACCCGCGACTGGGCACTGGCCCGCCTCGGCGACCCGCTGACCCTGACCGATCTCGCCGCCCACGCCGGAATGAGCCTGCGTACCTTCGCCCGCCGCTTCAACGACGAGGTGGGCCTGAGCCCCGGCCGCTGGATCGTCCAGCAGCGCGTGGCCCGCGCCCGCCATCTGCTGGAAGCGAGCGACCTGTCGGTGGACCGGATCGCGGGCGAGGTCGGCTTCGCCACGGGCGCCTCGCTGCGCCAGCATCTGCAGGCGACGATCGGCGTCTCGCCGCAGACGTACCGCCGCACGTTCCAGACGAGCCGCTGACCACCGGACCTTCGTCGACACCAGGCCGCGCGCGGACCGCCGGACCCTTGTCCGCACGCCGACCAGCGAACGAACGTCTGCACCCGTGCGTCGTAGGAGGACGAACGCGGGGCGGACGAACAGGGGTGGGGATGCGCAAGGGGATCGCGTTGGCGGCGGCGCTGGTCGGGCTCGCGGCGGCGGGGTGCGGCGGGGGGCACTGTGACGGCTTGGTGGTCAAGGGCACGCCGCCCGCCAGTCCGTACGCCGGGCGGTTGGACCTGCCGTTCAAGGAGAGCCCGGACGGCGGGGAACGGGAGGCCGGCGAGGCTTCGGGTGCGGCCGGCCGGGCACTGGAGTGCGACGGCTCGATCCACGCGGGCGACACGGGCGACGGGTGGAGCAAGGGAGACGGCGGTTCGACCCCCGAGGAGGGGTTGAAAGCGTACTTCGACATCTATCAGCCCGAGGTGCCGGACTACGGCTATCGGACGGAGCGCCGCGCAGGCGACCGCGTCCTCTTCTCCTTCGACGTCGAGGGCCGGACCAAGGTCGCCGTCGTCGTCGCCAAGGACCAGCCCCGGCGCCCGGGTTGGGGCCTGGAGACCAGCGCGTCGTGTGACCCTTCGGAGCTTCCGGCGAGCTACACCGAGTCGAAGGGATACGAGATCTGGGAGGACCGGGAAGGCCGCCGCGTGCCGACCACGAAGGTGAGCAGCGCGGCAGGCGGCGAGCACTGCGACTGGCAGAGCGCGCACTTCCTCGATCTGGGCAGCGGCCGAAACTCCCGGCAGTACGTGCGCGATCCGCGCGGGCTCTTCGGGAACGAGTCGCTCAAGGCCGAGTACGACGGAGACGTCCGCATGCCCGCCGGCGCGCGGGACACCGGCTACCACTACCGCGACTGGCACCTCTGGCTGACGCCGGACAGGTCGACGGCGTACGTCCGCACCTCCGACGGGGTGGAGGCGTGGCCTGAGGCGAGGTCAGGTCTCGGGTGCATGTGAGGGGCCGTCGATCCGGGTGGGCGTCCCGTCAGCCGGCTCATGGAACCGGGCATCCCGGTTCCTGGCTCCCGGAAGGCTTGCCGCCGGCTCCGGGGCCCCGCCTCGGTGGCCCCTGAGCTGAGGGCGTCACCGGCTCCTGTGCAGGGCGACGAGCAGTTGCCAGACCTGGTCCGCGACCGTGTCCGGGGTGCCCTCCAGCAGGCCGTGCAGCCAGTCCGCGAGGACGCCCGCGAAAGTGGCGGCCACCGCGGAGGCCACGAGCGGGGCGTCCGGCGCGCCGGCGAGGGTGCGCTCGGCCAGGCTGCGGGCCCGCAGGTCGCGGTGGAGCACCCGGCCCAGCGGGCCGCCGCCGCCCGGACTCAGCAGCGTGCGATAGAGGGCGGTGTGCGGGGCGAGTCCGGTGAAGAAGGCGCGCAGGGCCGTCGGCGCCGACACCGGGTCGGGTCGGCCGCGCCAGGCGTGCAGCGCCTCCACGGCCTCCCGTACGACATCGGCGCACGCGTCGACCGCAAGCGCCTCCAGATCGGCGTAGTGAACGTAGAAGGTGGCCCGGCCGACCCCGGCCCGCCGCACCAGCGCGGCGACGCCGATCTCCTCCAGCGGCTGCTCGGCGCACTCCGCCAGCAGCGCCTGCCGCAGCTTCGCGCGGGTCCGGGCGGCGCGCGGGTCCTCGGGCGTCATCCGGCGAGCAGGACGGCGGCCAGGGCGAGCGCGCCCGGCAGGGCCTGCGCGAAGAGGATGCGGCGGTTCGCGGTGACCGATCCGTACACGCCCGCGATCACGACACAGCACAGGAAGAAGACCTGCGCGTCATGGCCGACCGGGTCCGCCGCGATCAGCCCCCACACCAGGCCCGCGGCCAGAAACCCGTTGTAGAGCCCCTGGTTCGCGGCGAGCGGCGCGGTCGCCCGTGCCATGGGCGCGTCGAATCCGTGAAGCCCCCGCCCCGGCTTGCGCTCCCACAGGAACATCTCCAGCACCAGGATGTACACGTGCAGCGCGGCCACCAGGCCCACCAGCACGTTCGCGACCGTTTCCATCGTCGGCAGGCTCCGATACGTCTCGTGACTTCTTGGACAGGTGTCCACTATAGCTGGACGACTGTCCAAGAAGCCACGGCGAGGTCGGTCAGGCGTCCGGCGCCGCGTACACGCGCTCCCCTCCGACGTACGTGAGCGCGACCCCGGTCTCCTTGATCGCCTCCGGTGGTCCCGCGAACGGGTCGCGGTCCAGGACGACGAGATCCGCGAGGGCGCCCACCCGCACGCTGCCGGTGTCGTCGAGATGGTTCGTGTACGCCGTTCCCGCGGTGTACGCCGTCAACGCGGCCGCCAGACCGATGCGTTCGGCCGGCAGGAACACCGGCCCCGGTTCGTCCGGGCTCACCCGGTTGACCGCGACATGGATGCCCTGGAGTGGGTCGGGGCTGCTGACCGGCCAGTCGCTGCCGGCCGCCAGGCGCGCGCCGGAACGCAGCAGCGAACCGAACGGGTACTGCCAGGCGGCGCGCTCGGGCCCCAGGAACGGGATGGTCAGCTCGTCCATCTGCGGTTCGTGGGCGGCCCACAGCGGCTGGATGTTCGCCGTGGCGCCGAGCGGCGCGAAGCGGGGCACGTCGTCGGGGTGCACGACCTGGAGGTGCGCCAGATGCGGACGCGTGTCGCTCGGTCCGTTCGCCTTCCGCGCCGCCTCCACGGCGTCCAGCGCGTGCCGTACGGCCCCGTCGCCGAGCGCGTGGAAATGGCACTGGAAGCCCAGCGCGTCCAACTCGGTCACGTACGCGGGCAGATGGGCCGGGTCGATGAAGCTCTTGCCCCGATTGGCCGTGGCGCAGCCGCACTTGTCGAGATAGGGGTCGATGAGCGAGGCGGTGCCGTTCTCCGCGACCCCGTCCAGCATCAGCTTGACGCTGGTCGCCCGGAACCTGCCGTACTCCAACGCGACCCGCCGCTGCACGAGTTCGGGGATCTGCTCGGCGCCCCGCGCCCGGTCCCACCACAGGGCGCCGACCACCCGCGCGGTCAGCGAGCCGTCGCGGGCCGCCGTCAGGTACGCCTCGGACGGATCCTCCATGCCGAGGAAGGTGCCGACGATGGCGTCCTGCCAGGCGGTGATGCCGAGCGCGTGCAGATGCCGCTGGGCGTGCAGCAGCGCTGCGAGCCGGTCGGCGGGCGTGGCCGCGGGGGTGAGCCGGCCCACGAACTGCATGGCCCCCTCCTGCAGCATGCCGGTCGGCTCACCCGACGCGTCCCGCTCGAACCGCCCATCGGCCGGGTCGGGTGTATCGCGGCCGACACCCGCGAGTTCGAGGGCGCGGCTGTTGACCCAGGCGCCGTGATGGTCCCGGTTGGGCAGGTACACCGGCCGGTCCGGTACGACCGCGTCCAGCAGCTCCCTGGTCGGCGTACCGCCCGCGAACGCCTCCATGGACCAGCCGCCGCCGGTGATCCACTCCCGCTCGGGGTGCGCGTCGGCGTACGCGCGGACGGCGGCCACGGTGTCCTTTGCCGTCTTCGCGCCGGTGAGATCGCACTGGGCGAGTTCCAGGCCCGCCGGGACCGGGTGGACGTGCGCGTCCTGGAATCCGGGCAGCAGGAGCCGCCCGGCCAGGTCCACTACCTCGGTGCCAGGGCCGATCAGGTCGTGGACCTCGGCGTTCCCCACGGCGGTGATCCGCTCGCCGGTGACGGCCACCGCGGTCGCGGATCGGCCCTCGGGGGTGAACACCGGGCCGCCGGTGAAGAGAAGGTCAGCGTGCATGGTTCCGTTTCCTTCGTCGGAGAGGCCAAAGGCCCTCGGTCGCTTCAGTTGGGCGTGGCCAGGAGCTGGGGCGCGTCCGCGTCCGTTCCCTGTCCCGTGGTGAAGTACGGGGATCTGCGGACCCACTTGGCCCACGCGGCGGCCAGGAAGCCCGAGGCGATCATGACGGTGGGGGCGAGCAGCAGGAACCAGCCGTTGTCCGCGCTGACCTCGAAGTGGTCGGTCGAGGTGTAGAACGACCAGGCCAGATAGCCGCCGAGGCCGAGCAGCGCCAGGGCGCTCAGCGTGGGGAGGACGACCGCGCGTATCCCCTCCCGCCAGTTCTCGCGGAGCAGACCGCGGAACCGGGCCGCCGCCGCGAGAGCGATGAGCGCGTACGACAGCGCCACCACGATCCCGACCGCGTTGACCGTCGCCATGATCATGTCCGCGAGCCGGGGGGTCACCAGGGAGAGTGTGGCCACGACCACGGCCATCGCGCCGATCAGCAGCGTGCCGATCGCAGGGGTCCCGTACTTTGCGCTGACCCTGGACCACACCGGCCCGAGGGTACGGTCCCGGCTCATCGCGAACATCCCGCGCGCCGTCGGGATCACCCCCGCCTGCAACGAGGCGACCGCCGAGAACATCAGCGCCACCAGGGGCAGCGCGGCCAGCGGCTGGTCGGCGAGCCGGTTCCCGAGGAAGGCCAGCCCCTCGGCGCCGTGCCCCGCCAACTCGTCCTCGGACAGCACGCGTTGGAAGGCCACGGAGCCGAGCACGAACAGCCCCAGCATGGTCACCAGCGTGATGGTCCCGGCCCGCGAGGCGTCCTGCGGATCGCGCACCTCCTCGTTCACGCTGAACGCCGACTCGAAGCCCCAGTAACAGAACACCGACAGCAGCAGCCCCTGCGCCAGCGCCGCCGCCGACGGGATCTCGAACGGGTCGAACCAGCTCAGACTGAAGGGGTGCGGGCCGGTGACGATGCCGTAGCCGCAGAAGCCCAGCAGGACGACGTACTCGAAGACCAGCAGTCCGCCCTGGAGCCGGGCCGCGCTCCTGACCCCGGTCACCGCGGTGAGCGTGACGGCGACGAGGACCAGGACGCCCACGGCCGTCGTCTGCGCGGTCGAGCCCGGATCGAGCGACACACCGGCCACCGTGTGCAGGCCCGCCTCGCCGGCGAGCTGGATCATCGCCGAACCCGTCACCGCCGTGGTGTACGCCAGGAACGCCACCGTGGCCACGATGCTCACCCAGCCGACCAGGAAGCCGAGCCAGGGACTGAGCGAACGGCCCACCCACACATACCCGTTGCCCGCGTTCGGCTCGACCCGGTTCAGCCGGGAGAAGGCACCCGCGATCCCGAGGATCGGCAGAAACGCCAGCAGCATGATCGCGGGCAGATGCAGCCCGACCACCCCGGCGGTCACCCCGAGCCCGATGCCGATGCTGGTCGTCGCCGCCGTGCTCGACGCGGCGATGGCGACACCGTCCATCACGCCGAGCGTCCTGCGCAAGGACGGGGGATCCACACCGTACGGCTTCTGCATCATGGCCTGCTCCGATCGCACCCGGGGCCTGATTCCGGCCCGATGACCGGAATGAAACTGCCCGGGGCCTTAACAGGTCAACGCTGTTGTCATAAGGTGCCCGCACCGGAGGGAGACACCATGACGTCCACGAACGACCGCGTCGTCCCACCCGCCGCCCGGCGGCGCAGACGCCCCACCAAGACCGGCGTCGTCCTCTCCGGGGAGCTGATCGTCGAGACCGCCCTGCGCCTGCTCAAGGAACACGGCGCCGACGCCCTCACCGTCCGCCGCCTCGGCCTCGCGCTCGGCGCCGACCCGAGCGCCCTGTACCGCTACTTCCGCGACACCGACGACCTGCTGCTCGCCATCGCCGACGAGCTCATCGGCCGGACGCTGCGCACCTGGCACCCCACCGGGGACTGGCGGGCCGACCTCCGGGACCTCGGGCTGCGCGTGCACTCCGGGTCCCTCGCCCACCCGCAGGCCGCCGTGCTCAGCTCCTACCGGGTGACCGGCCGGGTGCACGAGATCGAGGCCGTGGAGACGATCATCGGCGTGCTCCGGGGCGCCGGATTCCCCGACCCCGAGGCCGTACGGATCTACCACGCCTTCGTCGACCAGGCGCTGGCGTTCGCCGCACTGGACGCCGCGAGCGTCGCCCTGCCACCGGCCGCGCGCGACGCCGAGGCCGGTGTGTGGCGGGCGACGTACGCCCGGCTGCCCGTCGGCAGCCACCCGAACATCGCGGCGACGGCCCGCCACCTGGTGCACGACATGCGGCGCAGCGCCTATCCGACGGCGCTCGACATGCTCCTGAGCGCGGCGGCGGCCCGGCTCGCGGAGATCACCAGGGGCGCGGACGGCGCGTCGTCGGCGGCCGACTGAATCCGCCGGACCGGGTAACCCGGGACGACAGAGCGGTGGCGGCCGGATGCCGCCCCGCCGTCCCCGAACCCCTTGCGGAGGAAACATGGCACTGGTCACCGCGGCTGTCGTGGTGCTGGACTGCGCCGAGCCCGAGAAGCTCGCCGCCTTCTACCGGGAACTGCTCGACGCGCACGAGACGGACGCGAGCGTGAACCGCGTCGAGATCAAGGGCACCGACGGTATGCGGATGGCCTTCCGCCGCGACGTGAACGTCACGCCGCCAAGCTGGCCGCGTCCCGAGAACGCGTTCCAGGCCCATCTCGACTTCCATGTGGACGATCTCGACGAGATGGAGCTCAGGGTGGTCGGCCTGGGCGGACGCCCGCTGGAGACCAAGGACGCGTCCGGCCCGTACGAGGAACGCGGCTACGCCGACCCGGCCGGACACTCCTTCACCCTGCGCTGCGTCCGGTCGACGGCCCCCAAACAGGGCTGACGGGCCCGGCACCGGTCCGGCCGGGCCCCGCACCGCGCGGCGGTCAGTCGCGGCCGGATGTGCCGGCGGAGGGCCAAACGCCTGTGGAGCGCTCGATCGCCTTGGCGCCCGAGCGGTCCACCGCGCTGCGTACGACGGCGAAGATCGCGCCCTGGAGGGCGGCGGCGAGCAGCACCTCGCCCCAGCCGCGGTCCTTGTCCAGGGCGTCCGGAGCGTCCTCCTCGTGCCGTATCGCCATCCAGGTCTTCTGGAAGGCGAGTCCGGCGAGCGAACCTCCGGCCCAGCTCAGCACGAAGCCGATCGGCTTGTAGGCCAGGGACAGTTTGCGCTTCTTCTGCTTCTTGGACACCTGAGGCTCCTTCTTCGCTCCCGAGGCCGCGGGCGTGCGCCGGCCTCCTCCCACCGGGTACGGGTGCCCGATGTGCGGCCTCGGTACCCCTCGGTCCGATTCTGTCGGCCCGTCCGGTGTGAGGTGGGGAGCCAGGGGAAACCGGCCGGAGTGAGCGGTGAAGAGACGACAGAGACGGCAGAACGGACGGATCGCGACCCTCCGGTGCGGCGGGGGCCGCGGAAGCGGCATGAGCGTCAGACAGGGCAGGAGTGTCCGGCGCCGCGGAAGGAGCCGGAGCGGAAGAAGAAGGACGGTTCGGACAGCAGCACCCGGGTCACCGTGATCGTGGCGCTGGGCGCCAACCTGCTGATCGCCGTGGCCAAGGCGGTGGGCGGCCTGATCGCGGGATCGCCCGCGCTGCTCTCGGAAGCCGCGCACTCCGTGGCGGACAGCATGAACGAGGTGTTCCTGCTGGCCGCGCTCCGTCGCAGCCGCCGCCCCGCCGACCGCAGGCATCCGTTCGGCTACGGCAAGGAACGGTTCTTCTGGTCGCTGCTCGCGGCCGTCGGCATCTTCGTCATGGGCGGCTGCTTCTCGTTCTTCCAGGGCTTCGAGGCGCTTCGCAACGGCGCCGACGAATCCTTCGGGGGTTACCTGGTGGGCATCGCGGTGCTCGTCGTCGCCCTGCTCGCCGAGGGCGGCTCGCTGTTGCGGGCACTGCACCAGGTACGCGGACAGGGCGGAGCCGGCGGCCTGCGGGACCCCGCCCTGCGGACCGTCGTCGCCGAGGACGGCACGGCGGTGCTCGGCGTGAGCCTCGCCATCGTCGGGATGGTGCTCCACATGGTCACGGGCCAGGTCGTGTGGGAGGCTTCCGCCTCCTTCGCCATCGGGCTGCTGCTCGTGTGCATCGCCTTCTGGCTCGGCCGGGACGCGCGCGAGCAGCTCATCGGACGCGCCGTCGACGAGGAGCAGAGCGGACGGATCCGCGAACTGCTCAAGGCGCAGCCCGAGATCGACAGCGTCGAAGCGCTGCTGACCATGGAGCTGGGCCTCGACTCGACGCTGGTGGCCGCCCGGATCGACCTGGTCCCGGGGCTCGACAGCGAGCAGGTCGAGGAGGTCGCCGTCCGCATCAAGCGCTCGGTCGCCCACACCTTCCCCGAGGCCGACCAGATCTTCCTCGACGTGACCGACGCCCGAACGGCGCGAGCGGCCGCGCGCCGGGGCGAGAGCGGGGCGAGCGACCAGGTGCGCACGGGCGAGGGGACGGGCGACCCGACAGGCGGATGACAACGGGAAACCCCGCCGCAACGGGGGAGTGCGGCGGGGCCTGACGTACGGGTGCCCTACGCCCCGCCGTCCATGCACACCGATGCCGCGGACATCCGGGGCGTTCCATGGCCGCGCGACAGCCGCGGTGACCGCCGTCGTTCGGCGGGACGCGGGGGAAGGGCCCGTACCGGCGTGTTCGCCGGTACGGGCCCTTCCCCGGTGTGCGGGTGCGTCCAGGGTCAGCCGGTCGGCTCCAGCACGAAGACGGGGATCTCCCGGTCGGTCTTCGTCTGGTACTCGGCGTACGGGGGATACGCGGCGACCGCGCGCTCCCACCACTGGGCCTTCTCCTCGCCGGTGATCTCCCGGGCCGTGAACTCCTTGCGCACGGGCCCGTCCTGGAGCTCGACGCGAGGATCGGACGTGACGTTGAAGTACCAGACCGGGTGCTCGGGCGCGCCGCCCTTCGAGGCGACCACCGCATAGCGTCCGTCGTGCTCGACGCGCATCAGCGGGGTCTTGCGGATCTTGCCGCTCCTGGCACCGCGTGTCGTGAGAATGATGACGGGCAGCCCCGTGTCCATCAGCGTCGTTCCCTTGGTCCCGCCGGAACCCTCGTACAACTCCACCTGGTCCCGCACCCACTGCGCGGGGCTGGGCTCGTACTCGCCCTCAAGCGGCATGACTTCCGTCCCATCGTCGCGTCGACTGGTCGTGTCTCGCCACGATTCAACACCAGCGCGGACGCGAATCTTCCGCAACGGCGCCCCGCGTGGCTTCCCGAGCCGGGACGATCTCCCCGGGCGGGCGCACCGTCGTTCCCGAAGGCGCACCGAGCCCGAAGCGCGTGTCAGGGCCGGCTTCGACCGAACAGCTCGTTCTCGTCGGCGCCGGGCGCGGACAGAAGATGGTCGGCGCCGCCTTCGAGTGACTGGGCCATCTGGGCCGAGCGAGGGAGCATCGACTTCTCGTAGGTGTCCACAGCGCCGTCGATGGTGGAGGAGCCGACGAGTGCGAGCGCGAGTTCGGCGGCGTCGAGCATGGCGAGGTTGACGCCGACGCCGAGCGGCGGCATGAGGTGTGCGGCGTCTCCGAGGAGCGCGACGCTGGGCGAGTGCTCCCATGTGTGCGGCACCGGCAGGGCGAAGAGCGGACGGTCGACGTAGGCGCCGTCGTTGTCGGCGATCATCCGGAGTATCTGCGGCGACCAGGCCGCGTACTCGCCCAGCAGATGGCCGCGGATGCCCTTGGTGTCCTCGGGGCGAAGCCCATGCGCCGCGATCCAGTCCACGGGAACGCGCTGCATGATGTACACGCGCATGTGACCGCCGCTGTTCCGCTGTGCGAAGAGGCCGCGCTCGCCGTCGGCGATGTGGGCACTGCCCTTGCCGACCAGGTCGGAAAGCTCGGGGTGCGTGTGTTCCATGTCGTCGAACCATGCCTCCAAGAAGCTGACCCCGGTGTAGCGCGGTGTCGCGGGTGACACGGCGGCGCGGACGCGCGAGAAGGCTCCGTCCGCACCGATCACGAGATCCGTCTCGACGGTCGAGCCGTCGGTGAACGTCAGCGTTCGCGGTCCGTCGGCCGGTCCGCTCACCGATTCGAGCGTGCGCCCCCACTGAACCGTTCCCGCGGCGAGTGAGTGCAGCAGGAGATCGCGAAGCTGTCCGCGGTCGATCTCGGGACGGGCCGTTTCGCCCTCGTCCGGCAGATGGTGGGAAAGGACGCGCCCCGCTCGGTCCATCTGGCGCATTTCCTGCCCTTCGAGCCTGGCGAGCGCGAAGAACTCCTCCAGCAGGCCCGCTTCACGGAGTGCGAGCTGACCGTCCTCCTCGTGCAGGTCGAGCGAGCCTCCCTGGTTCCGGGAGTTCGTCCCGGGGTCGCGGTCGTACACCGACACCGCGATGCCGTGCCGCTGCAGGATGCGGGCGCAGGTGAGGCCTCCCGGCCCGGCCCCGATGATGCTGATCCGCGCGTCGGCGGGCGTCGGAGATTCCACGGTGGATTCCTTTCGTCGGTCGGGGTCCCGGTGACGCCAGGGCGCGGCGACGACCGGTGCCGCGACCCCACGGGGCGGCAACCCCTACGGTGACCACCAAAGCAGAAACGAGTCCATAAGTGCAACTGTTCCAGTTTCTGCTTCGTTTCAGTAATGAAGTACAGTGATGCCATGTCCGAATCCCCGACCGTTGGCCGTCGCGAGCGCAAGAAGGCCGCGACGAGGCAGGCCATCGCCGACGCCGCCCTGGAGCTCGTCCTGGAGCACGGCTTCGAACAGGTGAGCGTCCGCGATATCGCCGAAAGGGCCGACGTGTCGACGACGACCCTCTTCGCGCACTTCCCGAGCAAGGAGGCGCTGGTCTTCGACCGCGAGGCGGACGTCGACGCCGAGCTGGCCGCCGCCGTCCGCGAACGACCGGCGGGCCAGGACGTGGTCGAGGCGCTCCGCGCCCACGCCCTGCAGTCCTGGGTGCCGCTGACGTCGGATCCCCGTCTGCGTCAGCTCACCGCGCTGGTGGACCGGACGCCCGCGCTCCGCGAGTACGCGGAGCGCATGTGGATGCGCCATGCGAGCGCCCTCGGCGCCGTGATCGCGGAGGAACTGGGCCGGGAGGTGGACGATCTCGCATGCTCGGCGCTCGCCCGGTTCGTCCTGGAGCTGCCGACCCTGGCCAGGGGCCGGCACGATCCACGCGCGGCCGTGGAGACGGTGTTCGACCTCCTGATCCACGGCTGGCGGGCGCAGCGCGATTCCGGCGACGGGATCACCGGCTCTCAGCAGGGCTGAATCGTCGGGGTGGACGCGGTTGTCCGCGAAGCCCTTCATGCCTGCTTCTCATTGCGGGGCCCCCAGCATGCGTACGGCCAGCAGCATGATGACGCCGCTCGACGCGAGCCCGGTCACCAGTCGTCCCCGATGCCCCGTCAGGGTCCGGCCGAGCAGTGCGCCGCCCCCGGCGATCAGGAGCTGCCAGCTCGCGGACGCGGCGAACGCGGCGAGGACGAACACCACCTGGTCCAGCGGACGCACCGCCTCGGCCGTACGGCTGCCGAGCACCAGCGCGGCGAAATAGACGACCGTGGTGGGGTTGAGCAGGGTGATCCCCAGCAGTGCCAGATAGGCGCGGGCCGGGTGCGGGGGATCCTGTCCGGTCCGCTCGGCGCGCCGGCGCTCGCGGTACTGGCGTACGGCGCCGAGCGCACCGCGGACCGCCAGCACGGCGAGGACCAGCACGGAGGTCCAGCGCAGGGGCAGGAGCACCGGCCGCAGCTCGGCCGCGAGCGCCGTACCGCCGAGGGCGGCGACGAGGGCGTACAGCCCGTCGGCGGTCGCGACACCGAGCGCGGCCGAGGCGCCGATCCGCAGGGACGTCCGGGCGGTGAGGGAGACGAGGTAGGTCGCGACCGCTCCGACGGGCATGGCGATGCCGTAGCCCGCGAGAAGCCCCGCGACGAGCGCGGCGGTCACGGCCGGGGAAGCTCGGGCCTCCGCGGTCGGCCGGGCTGCTGCTGGACCCGCACCGGACGAACGGCGGCGGAGGTCGGCGGCAGGAAGGCTTCGATCGTGAGCATGGGCCGATGTTCGGGCCACCGGACACGCCCACGCAACCGGTTTTCGGAACGGCCGTTCTGATCCGTGAGCGAGGTGCGGGGAAGACCTTCACCTTCGCCTTCACCGGGTGAGCCTTCCCTCCGGCGGGCGGGATCGGACCCTCACTAGTGTTTCCCGGATGAGCGAACCCACCGACAAGCCCTTCCTCTATGTCGTCGTCTGTGCCGCGGGCATCGCCGCGGACGTCGGCACGTTGATCACCGCGGCGCGGCGGCGGGGCTGGGAGGTAGGCGTCATCGCCACGCCCCAGGGCCTCGGCTTCTTCGACGTGGCGGCGGCCGAGGAGCTGACCGGCCGCCCGATCCGCTCCGCCTGGCGGGCCCCCGGCGACCCGCGCCCCTTTCCCGCACCGGACGCGGTGGCCCTCGCGCCGGCCACCTTCAACACCGTCAACAAGTGGGCGGCGGGCATATCCGACACCCTCGCCCTCGGAACACTGTGCGAGGCATACGGACTTGGCGTCCCGATCGCCGTACTGCCCTGTGTGAACGAGGCGTTGGCGGCTCATCCCGCCTACCGCGCGAGTGTCCAGCGGCTGCGCGGCATGGGTGTCCGCTTCGGTGACCCGTACGCGGGAGAGGTCCAACAGGACGGCGGGCGCATCGACTTCCAGTGGGAGCGGGTGCTCGATCTGCTCAAGTCCGGCGGGTGACGCCGGCCCGCACCCGCACCCGCACCCGCGACGCCGGGCCGGCTCGCACCCGCACCCGCACCCGCGACGCCGGGCCGGTTCGTGTACGGCCCGGTGGCGGCGGGTCGGCTCACGGTCTCCGGAAGAGGGTGATCGAGTGGCCGACCTCGTCGACCCTTCGGCTCGTGCGGATCAGGGCCTTGAGCCGGGCGTCCGCCTTGTCGATCGCGGTGTCGGACACGACGAGCAGCCCGTGCACGCGGCCGGCGGGCACCGTGCGCGGATCGGCCGCGTCGATGCCGTAGGCGGACGGCACACCGGCACCCTTGTACACGAGCCACACCTTCTCGTGCGGGTGGTCCGCCGCCAGCCGGTCGGCGAGCCGGCCCAGGTCCTGGCCCCAGTCGACGTTCGAGTCGTGCAGGCGGAGATACGTCTTCTCCGGGCCGCCGAACGCCTCGTTCGAGTACGGCAGGTAGTACGGGTACGTCAGCAGCGAACTGACGGCGACGAACAGGACCAGGGCCGCCGTGACGATCCCCGCCCACCCCGCCCACCTTCGGCGTCCGGCGACGACGCAGCCCGCCGCGACCGCGAGGAACACCGGCACGAACAGGGCGTAGCGCACGCCGAGATCGCGGGAGCCGGTCATCGCCGAGGCCAGCAGCAGTGCCGGAGGGACCAGGACGTACGGAGCGGCGGGCCGCAGCCGCCGTACGGCGAGCAGCGCGACCGAACCGGCCGCCCACAGCGCCGCCATGCCGATCGGGGTCTTCACCAGCAGCGCGGCCGGCAGGTAGTACCAGCGGGAACCCTGGTAGAGGTGGCCGAAGAGGAAGCCCTGCCAGTTGGCGTTCTCGAAGCCGAACTGGATCCGCATCCCGTCCCGGTAAGGCCGCGGCACCGGCAGGTGGTCGATGAGGAACGCGCGCAGTCCGTGCACGGCGGGCAGGTCCGCGGGCGTCGTCCAGCGCAGCCGGGGATCGACGGCCAGATAGGTCGCCCACACCACCGCGACCGCCAGCACGGCCATGCCCGCGGCCGACGCGGCACCGAGTCCGAGGAGCCGCGCCTTCGCCCGCGGGCCGCTCCACGGCGCCGCGCCGGGGGCGGGGCGGCCCGCGTGCCACACGGACACGACCGCGAGGAGCAGCACCAGCGGAACGGCCGGCAGCATGCTCATCTTCGTCGCCACCGCCGCGCCGAGCGCCGCGGCGGAGAGCGGCAGGTACAGGAACGGCCGCCGCCTGGCCCGCCACACCAGCCACACCGACGTCAGCAGGAAGCCCGACGCCGGCACGTCGAGCGTGGCCAGCGAACCGTGCGCGATCACGTCCGGCGAGAACGAGTAGAGCGACAGGGCCACCAACGCGCCCACCCGGCCCACGAGTTCACGGGCGAACGCGAGGACGGCCAGACCGAACAGCAGCGTCAGGACGATCACCGGCAGCCGCGCCCACAGCATGACCCGCCAGGGATCGTTGCCGGACTCGTACAGCACCTGCCGCCCGAGCTCCGTCTGGTCGCCCCTGAAGCCGGGGTCGAGGTGCGGATGGGCGAACAGCAGACCGCTCCCGATGATCAGTTTGCCCAGCGGCGGATGCTCGGGGTTGTACGTCAGGTCGTGCTGCTGGACGTAGACCGTCGCCGTACCCACGTACACGGGCTCGTCGATCGTCGGCGTCTGCTCCACGGCCGTACTGACCATGGCGACGGCCATCTGGGCCAGCAGCAGGACCACGGCCACGACGAACAGCGCCCGCCGGTGGCGCCGCAGCCGCTCGATGAGCCTCGGCGGCGCCACCGCGCCGCTCACCGGTACGCGGTCGTCGTGCCTGCTGGCCAGGAATGTCGGCATGCCCTTTGTTACGTCCGCTCCGTACGAGCCTGCTCATCGGCCGGCCCACGGATTCGGGTGCGCGTCGAGGCGCCGGCCGGATGATCCGGCCGGCGCCCAGGCAGGGGAGTCACGAGTATGCCCGGCCTTCCGCACAACTCAAGGAATCTCGGGCGGCTGTGTGCGAACAGCGGGACATACCCGGCCTCCTCCGCCTCGGCCTCCCTCAGTACGGGGAGGCCGGGTCACGCGGCCCGACCGAGACCGCCCTGCGCAGGGCGGCCCGCCAGGCGAAGGCCACGGCCAGCTCGACCAGGCCGATCAGCACCATCCACAGACCGAGCAGCCGGGTCAGGGCACGGGCCGACTCGGTCGGCAGGGCCAGCACCACGATGCCCGCGATGATGCCGATCGCCGCACCGCACAGGACGAAGCCCCGGTGCGGCAGGTCCCTGCTGGCGAGGGCCGTGTACCCGGTGAGCACGCCGGACACGAGCCAGACGACACCGAGGATCAGGGACAGCGCGGCGATGGTCTGCATCGGATTGCGCAGACACAGGACGCCTGCCAGCACATAGAGCACCGAGATGAGCAGGGCGGCGAAGCGGCTTCCCTGCTCCCGGTGGCCGAAGACCGACACGAAACGGAACACGCCGATCACGAGCAGATACAGACCGAGGAGGACCGCCAGAATGTGCAGGGTCTCCTCCGGCCAGACCAGGACCAGGATGCCGGGGATCAGCGTCGCCACGGCCGAGCCGAGGAGCCAGGTCCAGGACGCGCCGACGCGGTCCAGCAGTACCGCGGGGTCTCCCGGGGGCGCGGACGCCGAGCCCCCGGGCCCGGGTTCGGGTCCGGTGTGCGGTGCCGGACCATGCGAATCGGTCATGGCTCCTCCTCACGCGGTCGAGCGGACCATTGCCGGACCGCCGACGGGACGGTGGGTGGATTCCCGGCTTCCAGCCTCCCGTGCGCCCGCGTCCGGCGGGTCACCCCCGGCGGGTGATCCTCAAGGCTGTTCCGGCAGTTGGCGCATCTCCACGACCCGCAGCCCGAGCGACCGGCAGCGGGCCAGCAGCCCGTACAGGTGTGCCTCGTCGACGACCGGGCCGAACAGGATGGTCTGGCCGGAAATCAGCACGTGTTCCATCTCCGGGAACGCCTCGGACAGCGTCTCCGACAGATGTCCCTCGACACGGATCTCGTAGTGCATGTGGGGCTCCCCCCGGCGGGCGGCCTGGGGCAGGCGGACGGCCCTTCCCTACGATCATCCGGCGCCCCGCCCCGTCCGCCCTCACCCGCAACAGGTGAACCTCGGCCCGAGCCGCCGGCCCGAGCCGCGACCCTCGCGTGCTCACTCCTGTCCGAGTGAGCCGGCCGGGGTGCCCGTGCCGGTGGACTTCCGCCGGCCCGTCCGCCCTGTCGGCAGATGCGTCGTGACCAGGAAGCTGGCGAGCGTGATGCCGCCGGCGGCGAGGATCGCCGCCTTCAGCCCGTTGAGCTGCGCCGTCGCGTAGGAGTCCGTGACGGCGGCCACTTCGGCCGGCGGCAGCCCGGCCTCCTCGGCCGCCGAGCGCACCTCGTCGGTGGGGACGAAACTGATGCCCGCTTCGAGCGCGACGCCGGTCTGTTGGCGCGCCTCCTGCGACACATCCGGGTTCTTCGCCACCTGGGTGGTGAAGGCCTGCGCCAGGGCGCCGATGAGGATCGATCCGATGAGTGCCGTACCCAGCGCGGAGCCCAGATTCTGGGCGGTGAACTGGAGGCCGCCGACCTCGCTGCGCTCCTGCTCGCCGACGCTGGACTGCACCACGTTGCCCAACTGCGAGGCCAGCAGGCCCATGCCGACGCCCAGCAGGGCCATGGCCCCGGCGAACTGGGCGTCGTCGATGGCCGGCTTGATACTGGCCAGCAGCCACGCGATGGCTCCGAGCAGGGTCAGCAGGGCGAGTCTGACCACCTGGCGCGGACCCATCACCCGCCCCAGCCTGGACGCCAGTACGGACGCCAGCAGCATGGTGACGGACACCGGCAGCAGCCGCAGCCCCGTCTGGAAGGCGTCGAAGCCCTGCACTACCTGGAGATACAGCGGGATGGCGAAGAACAGTCCCAGCAGGATGAGGTTCTGGCTGAGCAGCGTCAGCAGACCGGAGCGCAGGGGGAGTTTGTGCAGCAGTGACAGATGGATCAGAGGGTCGGCGCCGTGCTCCTCGCGCCGGCGTTCCCACTTGGCGAAGACGGCCAGGACGAGCACGCCCGCGGCGACGACGAACAGCGTCGGAGCGAATCCGAAGATCGTGAAAGGCGGGTTGCGGGGCTGCACCCACCCCCAGGAACCGCTCTGGAGAACACCGAGCACGCCCAGGCCCAGTCCGGCCGCGGACAGGGCGGAGCCCACGCCGTCCAGTCGGGGGCGGGGATCGGGCCGGGGCGATTCGGTGATCGCCCGGCGGCACAGGAGCATCGCGACGACGACCACGACCTCGCCCGCGAAGACCAGGCGCCAGGTGAGGTACGTCGTCACATAGCCGCCCAGCAGCGGTCCGACCGCGATACCCGCTCCGGCGAGCCCGCCGATGACGCCGTAGGCGACGGCCCGGTCCCGTCCTCGGTAGGCCTCCGCCACGAGGGCCGCCATGGCCGGCAGCACCATCGCGGCACCGAGCCCCTCGATGACCGACCAGCCGAGCGCGAGAACCCAGACGGTGGGAGCGACGGCGGTCAGGGCGGACCCGACGCCGTAGACCATCAGCCCCATGATGAACAGGCGACGGCGTCCGAGGATGTCACCGAGCCTCCCGCCGGTGGCCATGAACGCCGCCATGACCAGGGCGTAGAGCGTGATGACGGCCTGGATGGCGGTGACCTCGGTGTCGAAGTCCTCGACCAACTGGCTGATGGACACGTTCATGACGGAGGTGTCCAGGACCATCAGGAACTGGGCCGTGCCGAGCACCATCAGGGCGCGCCAGTGCTTCACCGGTAACCACCTCATCGAGTCGGCCCGCGACGCTGGTGCGCCGAACAGTGGCGTCCGGCCTCTGCTCTGCTCCCATGAGACCCGAAGACGGGGCCTTCCGCCTCACCCGTCGCGGGCGACCGGAGCCTGCCTTGCGACTTCCGGCACAGCGGGTGACGATCAGTGTGCGGGGGTTGAGCCGGGGAGGGAACCGTGGACCCGGACCACATCGGATCGAACGCGTCGCCGCAGCCGAGAGATCGCGGAGGCAGGACCCCATGGCCGGGCTGCTGACCCCAGGTGGTGACCCCCTGCTCGCCGTCCGGTTCACCGTCCCGGACCTGACGGAGACCTTCGTGCGCAGGCCGCGCCTGGTCGGACGGCTCGCCGAGGGCGTTCAGGGCCCGTTGACCCTGGTGAACGGGCCGGCCGGCGCGGGGAAGACGCTCCTGGTGGCCCACTGGATCTCCACGATGGACCATCCGGGTGATGTGGCCTGGCTGACCGTGGAGCACGAGGACACCGGCCCCGGCATCTTCTGGACGTACGTCCTGGAATCCCTGCGACGCCACGGAGCGGCCGTTCCGGACGACATCGGCAGCCCCTCCAGCCCCGGCGACGTGGACCACTCCCTGCTGACCCGGCTCGCGGCCTGGCTGAGCGAGCGCGCGGACCCGGTGATCCTGGTGCTCGACGAGTTCGACCGGGTGGGAGCCTCCGCGGAGGTCGCCGACGAGCTCCAGTTCGTCCTGCGGCACGCGGGAGGCGGTCTGCGTCTGGTGATCGTCAGCCGTACGGAGCCGCAACTGCCGTTGCACCGCTATCGGGCGGCCGGAGCGGTGGCCGAGGTACGGGGCGCGGACCTGGCGTTCGTTCCGGGCGAGACGGCCGCCCTGCTCAGCCGGCACGACATCCGGCTGTCCGACGACGGCGCGCGGTCGCTGACGGAGTGGACCGGTGGCTGGGCCGCCGGGCTGCGGCTGTGCATCCTCGCGGCGCAGCACGTGGACGATCCGGACACCTTCATCAAGAACTTCGAGGCCGGCCAGTCCACGCTCGCGGACTTCCTGCTGGCCGAGGTGCTCGAAGCGCAGTCGGACGAGACACAGGACCTGCTCCTGCGTTCGAGCATCCTCGAACAGATCCACCCCGATCTGGCCAACGCCCTGACGGGCCGGGACGACGCGGAACCCATCCTGGCCGGGCTGCAGCACGCCAATGCGTTCGCCGAGGCCATCGGCCACTCGTGGTACCGGCTGCACCCCTTGTTCGCGGAGATCCTGCGGGTCCATCTGCGGGTACGCCATCCGGGTCTGGAGCCCGAGCTGCACCGGCGGGCCGCCCGCTGGCTGAGCGACGCGGGACTGCTGGCGGAGGCTCTGCCGCACGCGGCGGGGTCGGGCGAATGGGAGCTCGCGGCGGGTCGGTTCATCGACGAGCTGGCCATCGGGCAACTGCTGACGGGACTCGACGCCGAGCGCCTCGACGGGCTCTTCGCCGCCATGCCTCCGGACGCCGCCGGTCCGGCCGCGTGCCTGGTGCGCGCCGCCCGTGAACTGGTCCGCCACGACGTCGACCGGGGACTCGACTTCCTGCGCCGGGCCGGGGAGACCCTCACCGGCGAGGGCGCCGACACAGCGGCCCTGCGGCTGAGCCACGCGCTCCTGCGGGTGTTCGCCGCCCGGCTGACCGGCTCGTCCGAGCGGGCGGAGGCGGCGGCCGAGGACATGAGGGCGGCGGAGCTGCTGCTTCCGGCCGAGCGGCTGCAACAGCACCCGGAGCTGCCGGCCCTGATGCTCACGGACCTGGGATCGGCGCAGTTGTGGGCGGGACGGTTCGACGAGGCCCGGACCTCGCTGTCCGCCGCCGCACAGGTGGATGACGGACCCTCCACCGCCTACCCCCGGCACGAGTCGCTCAGCCGGCTCGCGCTGATCGACTTCCTGTGCGGCCGTCCGGGCCGCGCGGAGGGGCACGCGGGAGCGGCGGTCGCCGAGGCGGAGCGCTCCGGCCTGCCGCCCGCCGCCCGGACGGGGGTCGCCCAGCTCGTCCTGGCGGCGGTCGCCGTCGACCGTGACGACCTGGCGGCGGCACAGACGCACCTGGACCAGGCGACCGCCTCCGGGACGCCCTCGCACGATCCCGTCGCCATGGCGGGCCTCGCCCTGCTGCGGTCCCGGATGCTGCTGGCCAAGGGGCATCCGAAGGAGGCGCTGCGCGTCCTGGAGGAGCTGAGGCGTCCCCCGCACGGCGTCGAGCCCTCGCCGTGGGTCAGCGGCCGGGCCGGGCTGGCCATGTCCACCGCGTACCTGGCGCTGGGCGATCCGCTCGCCGCGACGGAGGTGCTGGCGGAGGAGGGAGCCGCCACCGGGCCGGAGGCCACGGCGGCCGCCGCCCGTGCCCGGCTCGCGACCGGCGACCGGGAGGCGGCACGCTCTCTCCTGGACGCGCTCCCGACCGAGCTGGACGAGGGGCCGGGCATCGCCGTCCGGGTGCTGCTGGCGCGGGCGCAGACGGCGGACGCGCTGGGCGACGACTCCACCGCCCAGCGGCTGGTGGCGCGGGCCCTGCGGCTGGCCAGGCCGGAGCATCTGCGGCGGCCGTTCGTGGAGGCAGGCCCCTGGCTGCGGACCTTCGTACGGCATCGGCCCGCGCTGGGCCAGGGCCATGAATGGCTCCCGGTGACGGCCGCGGTCCGGGGCACCGGACCGGGCCCGCGGCCCGATCACGCGCCGGTGACCGAACCGCTCAGCGAGCGCGAGCAGGAGGTGCTGGAGCGGCTGGCGCAGATGATGTCGAGGGACGAGATCGCCGCCGACCTGCATCTGTCCGTCAACACGGTCAAGACCCACCTCAAGAGCGTCTACCGCAAGCTCGCCGCCACCCGTCGGGGCGAGGCCGTACGACGGGCCCGCGACCTGCACATCCTGTGAGCCGCGGACCCGTCCCGTGCTGTCCCGCAGTCGTTGCCGCCGCCTACTCGGTGTCCGTGTCCGGACCCGCGACGCAGAGCGCCCAGATGACGAATCCGTACAGGGCTATCAGCGTCAGCGACCAGACGGGGTAGTACGGGATGGACAGGAAGTTGGCGATGATCAGCAGCGCCGCGATGCCCACGCCGATCACGCGGGCCCAGGTCGCCCGCGAGAACAGGCCGAGGCTCACGACCACGGCGACCGCGCCGAGCGCCAGGTGGATCCAGCCCCAGCTCGTCAGGTCGAACTTGAAGACGTAGTTCGGGCTGGTGACGAAGACGTCGTCCTGGGCGATCGCCATGACGCCCCGCAGGATGTCGAGGACGCCGGAGACGAACAGCATCACCGAGGCGAAGACCATCAAGCCGCCGGCCGCCGTCATGGTGGTCCTGGAGTGCGGGTGATGCTGGGTGGTTGCCATGGCAGAACCTCCGTTGCACGGGCTGCGACCGCAGCCACTCACCGAAAAGCCTGCGACACACGGGCCCCTCCGGCCTCACCCCCTGGGGGTGACGATGAACGGACCCCGCCCCTTGCCCCGGGACCCTGGCTTCGTCCCACGGCCGGGACTCCGGCTTCGTCCCCGTGTCAGGCCCGCGGCCCCACCGGACCGCGGCCCCGGCCCGGTCCCTGTCCCGGGCCGAGAGCCGCGGGCCGCGGGGTCAGTGGCCCAGCAGCACCCTCAGCTCGGGCTGGAGCAGATCGCCGTGAGCCCGTACCAGGTCGTCGCACAGGTCCCAGATGCGCTCGACGGGCAGGGCGGCGGCCGTCGCGGGGTCGGCCATCGCGGCGTGCCGCACATGGCGCGGCTCGTTGTCGGTGGCGGCACGGACCACCAGGTCGTTCACGGCGATGTACGCGCTGTTCAGTGCCGCACACTGAGGCGGCAACGCGCCGACACGGGTCGGCCGTATTCCCGAAGCGTCCGTCTGGCAGGGGACTTCGACGACCGAGTCCGCCGGGAGATTGTCGATCAGCCCGCGGTTGGGCACATTGCCGTAGACCGTGCGCGGCGTACCGGTGAGGGTGCTGTGGATGATCTGCGGCGCGTACTCCAGGGTGCCCTCGACGTGGAGGGGCGCCCCGGCGGCGAGCGCCTCGCGGGTGCGCCGGTAGCTGGCCGCGTTCTCCTCGATGATCTCCAGATAGGCGCCCACGGGCAGCCTGAGCCGCTCGATCTCGCTGTCGTGGTGGAGGTACCAGGGCACGTACTCCGAGGAGTGCTCGCTCGTCTCGGTGGGGTAGTGCCCGAGGCGGCGGTACATGTCGAAGCGGACCCGGCGCAGCAGTCCGGGGTCCTGGGCGACGGCGTCGTCCAGGAAGGGGTGGAGGTCCTGGCCCGCGCGCTCGAAACGCAGCACCCACGCCTGGTGGTTGACCCCGGCGGCCAGATAGGTGACCTCCTCGAAGGGGACGCCGACGATATGGGCGAGGTCGTGCATCGTCCAGTACACCGAGTGGCACAGGCCGGTGACGCGCAGGGCCGGGGCGATGCGGCTCAGGTACAGGACGTTCATCGCCATGGGGTTGGTGTAGTTCAACAGCATCGCGTCCGGGCAGAGTTCGGCCATGTCGGAGGCGAGGGAGCGCAGCACGGGGAAGGTCCGCAGTGCCCGGAAGATGCCACCGATGCCGAGGGTGTCGCCGATCGTCTGGCGCAGTCCGTAGCGGGCCGGGATGTCGAAGTCGGTGCGGGTCGCCCCGTCCATGCCGACCTGGATGATGTTGATGACGAAGTCGGCGTCCTCCAGGGCCGCGCGGCGGTCGAGGTGCGCGGTGATCGTGGGCTTGGCGCCGCGGACGCCCGCGATGTACCGGGCGGCGCCCTCCGCCGTGGCCAGCCGCTCCGGGTCGATGTCGTGCAACGCGATCCGCACGTGCGCGAGTTCGGGGAAGGTGAACAGGTCGGTCAGCAGTCCCTGGGTGAACACCACGCTCCCGGCTCCGATGAAGGCGATCTTCGCGGTGGTGATGTCGTTCACGAACGGCTCCTGGTGTCGCGGGTGCTGGGGGATGACGAAATTCCCTTTTCTGCGGGGGAGTTCGAGGAGTTCGGGTGGTCCGGGTGGTCCGGTGAATTCGGGGTGTCCGGGGTGGCCGGGTTGTCCGGGCCTGCCGGTACGTCCGCGGAGTGCGCGCCGGCCGCGGCGCGTGCCTCGTCCCACGTGGGCTGTGCCGCCGTACCGCCGGACGCCCGTGTCGACAGCGAACCGCAGGCGGCGGCCACGGCGAGCGCGCCGCGCAGGTCGAGCCCCCGCAGGATCGCGGCGACGAATCCGGCGTCGAAACTGTCGCCCGCGCCCACGGTGTCCACCGGCTCGACGGACGCGGCCGGCGCGCGCGACAGGAGTCCCCCCGCGCAGGCGAGGGCGCCGTCCGCGCCGTCCTTGACGACGACCGCCGGTCCCCGGCCGGCCAGGACGGTGGCCGCCCGGAGCAGGTCGCGCTCCCCGGCCAGCGCACGGGCCTCGGCCGCGTTCGGCAACAGAAAGTCGGTGAACTTCATTACTGGGTCGAGGAGTTCGCGGTCCCAGCGCCCCGCCGGATCGTCGTTGGTGTCGAGCGACGTCGTCGCGCCCGCCTCCCGCGCTCGGCCGAACACCGAGGCCAGTGAACGCGCCAGACGGGGCATCAGGAAGAAGGAGGCCGCGTGCACATGCCGGGAGGCCGCGATCAGGTCGGCCGGTACGTCCTCGGGGCCCGTCGCCGTCAGGCAGCCCGGCGCGGTGAGGACCGCCCGGTCCCCGTCCCCGGCCGTGACGACCGTCGTGAGCGGTGTGGGCAGGACCGGGTCCGTGACCAGGAAGCCGACGTCGACACCGCGCCCGGCGAGCGCCTCGCGCACGAAGGCACCCGCGGGATCGTCCCCGACGCGGCCCGCGAACGCGACCCGCAGTCCGAGCCGCGCCGCCCCGCACGCCATGATCGCGGCGGAGCCGCCCAGCACCAGCCCGGCCCGCTCGACGAGCTGTTCGCGCTGCCCGAACTCCAGCGGACCGTGCAGCGGGCCGATCACGACGTCCGGGTTGGCGTCGCCGACGACCAGGAGATCGAAGGTTCTCATCACGTCCTAGCCCTTCAGACCACTCGAAGTGAGCGACTGGACAAAGGTCTTCTGTGCCAGCAGGAACGCGACCAGGACGGGCAGCACGGTGATCACATTGCCCGCCATCACCGCCGACCACCGTGTGTGGTGCTGCCCCTGGAACGTCGTCAGACCGAGCTGCAGCGTGTACTGGGTGTCGTGGTTGATCGCGATGAGCGGCCAGGACAGGTCGTTCCAGGTGCTCAGGAACGTCAGGACCGCGACCGTGGCCAACGCCGGCCGGGCCAGCGGCAGCACGATCGAGAACAGCACCCGCAGCCGCGAACACCCGTCGATCCAGGCGGCCTCCTCCATCTCCCTGGGCAGGGCGAGGAAGAACTGCCGGAACAGGAAGACCGCGAACGGGGTCACGAGCGACGGCACGATCAGCGCGCCGAGCGTGTCGATGAGACCCAGCTCCTTCATCACCAGGAAGGTCGGGATCATCGTGAGCTGGAACGGGATCACCATCGTCGCCAGCATCAGCCCGAGCAGCGCCCGCGACCCGGCGAACCGCATCCGTGCGAAGGCGTAGCCGCCGAGCGCCCCCAGCAGCAGATTCGAGCACACGGCCGCGCCCGCCACGATCAGCGAGTTGGCGAACCAGCGGGGGAACATCGCGTTCCCGAGCACATACCGGTAGCCGCCCAGGTCGATGCCCTTGGGCCACAGCGCGGGCGGGAACCGGTTGATCTCCGGGTCGGACATCACCGAGCTGAGCGCCAGCCACACCAGCGGCAGCGCGAAGCACAGGGTCAGCGGCGCCAGCAGCAGATGCCAGCCGCTCGGCCTCCGGGAAACGGCGGGTGCGTTCATCGGACCGCTCCTTCGATACGTCCCTGGCGGCGCCGTGCGAGGTGCAGCGCCCCGCCCGCCACCAGCAGGGCGAGGGCGAGGACGTACGCGGCCGCTGCCCCGTAACCCGCCGTGAACATCTGGAACGCCTGCTGCCAGACGAAGTACACGACCACGCCGGTCGAGCCGAGCGGGCCGCCCTTCGTCGTCACATAGATGAGGTCGAACACCTGGAGCGCCGTGATCAGTTGCCACAGCAGCAGGAACACGGTCACCGGTGTGAGGGTCGGCACGACGATGTGCCGCAGCACCCGCCAGCGGCCCGCCCCGTCGATCCGGGCGGCCTCCACGAGTTCGGGCGGCACGTCCTGGAGCGCGGCCAGGTAGACGACGACACAGAAACCGACACCGCTCCACAGCGAGATCAGCACCAGCAGATAGATCGCCTGGTCGGGGTCGGTCAGAAAGCCCTGCGGGGAGAGCCCGACCTTGTGCAGCAGCGAGTTCGCGACCCCGAACTCCGGATCGAGGATGAACGAGAACAGCACCCCCTGCGCGGTCGCCGACACCACGAACGGGACGAAGACCAGCGTGCGGTAGAGGCCGATGAACCGGATACGGCGGTTCAGCGCCAGGGCGAGCGCCAGCCCGCCGACCAGGCTGAGCGGCACGTACAGGGCGGTGTACAGCAGCGTATTGCCGACAGCCGTACGGAAGTTGGGGTCCTGGAACAGGGCCCGGTAGTTGTCGAGGCCGACCCAGCGGCCGGGGGTGACCAGATCGTCGGCGCGGAAGGAGAGCAGCAGCGACCAGAGGACGGGCACGATGCTCAGACCGAGGATCACGACGACCGCCGGGCTGATGAACGACCAGGCGGTGGCCGTCTCGCGACGATTTCGGCGGCGGGCGGCGCGCCGTGCGGCGGCCGGGACCGGCGCGGCGCCGGGTGCGAGCGTGAGGGCACGGGGAAGGGTGGACATGACGGCCTCCTTCAGCTGGAAGTCAGCTGGGAACGTCTGAAGTCGAGGTCACCGGGGGATGAGCAGGGCCGCGTCGGCCGTGTCGGCGCACCGGCGGACGGCGTGGGCGGGGGAGTCCTTGCCGAGCAGGACCGAGACGATCGCCTCGCCGAGAGCCTGGGAGATCTGCGGGTAGGCCGCGTGCACGGGCCGGACCCGGGCGGAGTCCAGCGTGTCGGTGAACACGTCGAGTCCCGTCGTCGCCGCGGCGTGCTCGCGCCACTCGGGCCGCCGGGCGGTGGCCGAACTGAGCGGGAGGCTGCCGGCCGACATGCCCCAGCGCGCGTCCTGGGCCGGCTGGATCATCCAGCTCACGAACTCGACCGCGGCCCGGGAACGGGCGGGACCGTTGTCGAACACGGTCCAGGTGTCCGGCCCGGAGATGGTGATCGGGCGGCCGTTGTACGTGGGCAGCGGGACGACGTCGTAGTCGACCTTCGCGGTGATGATGTCCGGCAGTTCCCAGGGCCCGGTGGCCACCATCGCCATCCGGCCGCCCAGGAAGACCTGGTACATCTGCTCACTGCCGGGTTTCGGGTCGACGTACACGCTCTTGTCGTGGGCCAGCCGGGCGAGGGTGCCCAGGGCCCTGGTCCCCTGCTCGGTGAAGCCGATGCTCTTGCCGTCGGCCGCGACCACCTCGCCGCCCAGGTCCCAGATCATCGGCCACAGCCGCCAGACGGTGTCCTCGTCGCCCGTGCCCGGCCAGCCCGTGCCGAACACCCCGCGCCCGGAGTCGGTCAGCCGCCGAGCGGTGTCGACGAACTCGTCCCAGCTCCACCCCGGTTTCGGGTAGGGGACGCCGGCCTGCCGGAACAGCTTCTTGTTGTAGACGACGGCCAGCGAGTCGAGCACCGCCGGGGCGGCGCGCACCTTGCCGTTGACGGTGACCGCGTCCCGTACCGGAGCCCAGAAGGACTTCCACGGCGGATTGCCCCGGTGCAGCGCGGACGTCAGGTCGACGACCCTGGGGCTGCGCGCGACGCTCGCCAGGTCCGAGCCGAAGATGTAGGCGATGTCCGGGTACGAGCCGGCGGCCAGCGCGGCCGTCACCTTCTGGAGCATCGCGTCGGCCAGCACCCCGCCGCCCGAACTGTCCACGCGGATGCGTGGATGTGTGCGGTTGAACTCGGCCACCAGTGCCTCGACGGCCTTCCTGGCCGTGTCGTTCTGGCCGTGCCACAGCTCGACGGTCACCCTGCCGTCGGCGCCGACGCCGTCCGAGGGGCCGCCGCAGCCCGCGAGGGCCCCGGCCGCCGCGGCGCCCAGGAGCAGCCCGCGTCGCGCGATCGCGCGTGTCATCCCGGCCGCCCCTCAGCGGGTCCTGCGGACGTAGTCCGCGCTGCCGGGTGTCGAGACCATGACGTCCCGGCGTACGATGCTCAGCCGGTCACCGAAGGCCGAACGGGCCTTGCGCAGACCGCTGTCGGTGTACTCGATGACGACCACCCGGTCGTGGAACGCCTTCGCGTACGCGCCGCACTCGTCGTACTCGCCGCACTCCTCCGCCACCGCGAAGTCGAGCCCGGCCCGCGATCCGAGCCCCGCCAGTTCGACGGTGTTCTTCTGCCCGATCGCCAGATGCCGGGCGTGCGCGTGCCGCGCCAGCAGGGTGATGAACGCGGTGGCGTCGTCCGGGGTCAGCAGCTTGCGGGAGCGGGTGTAGCTGTCGTAGTTGTCCGGCTCGACCGCGTCGAAACCCTTGGCGGCGCATCCGTCGAACCACCGGTCGACGCGCGCGGCGACCCGCTCGCGCTTGGCGGGCGTCCGGATGTCCAGCAGCGCCTCGTTCCAGTCCTTGTCCACGACGGCCTTGCCGTCGGCGTCCCGCAGCAGCAGGTCGGCGGGCCACTGCGCGCGTTCCTCGGGCTGGGCCTGGAAGGCGTTGACGTAGCAGATGTTGTACAGACCGGGCACCGGGGACGACGAGCGGTCGCGGGTCACGATGCGCACACCGGCCGCCGGGGGGTAGGCCCCGCCGATCTGGTAGTCGAACCCCGCGTGCAGCGGCGGGAGTTCCACGGCGGTCGCCGTCCGGCCGGGCCGGGGCGAGGCCTTCGGCGAGGCGTTCGTGCCCTTGACCGCGGCGCAGCCGGCGAGTGTCAGAAGACCGGCGAGGGCCGTGGCTGTGCCCAGGGACCGGGTGAGGAGAACACGTTTGACGGGGGGCATGTCCGCTCCATCAATCGCGAGTACGTCCCCGCCTCGGACGCTGCGCGCGTTCCTGGCGACTTTGGCCGGACTTGAACCTGGTCCGTTACCGGCTGGGCGTACCTCTGCGTACCGGGTCGCACCACGGCACGCCAGGATCAAATCGCGCATGCCCGACCCTCGTCAAGGCCCCGCCTCCGCCGGAGAGCGTCCGCGGCCGAACCGGTGCCCGCCGAGCGGCACTTCGCGAGGGTACCGGCCGATTCCGAGGGCGGCCGCCGATGGTGACGACCGGCCACCGTGCGACCGGGACGCGACCCGAGGCGTACGCCCTAAGAGTGCGGATGCGGATGCGGATGCGGATGCGGTGGCGGGGGCGGGATCGTCGTGACGTCCGGGGCCGGTTCGGGCCAGACGAGCAGCACCGGACAGGGCGCGTGGTCGACGACGAAACGACCGGCCGGTCCCAGACTGTGCGGGCCGAGCCGGCCGCGGTCCCCGTCGCGGGCGAGGACCAGCAGACCCGCGCCCTCCGCCGCCGCGACCACTTCCCGCTCGACCCGGCCGACTCGCTCCACCCGCGTCGCGGGCGCGCCCAGCCGCTCGGCCGCGGCCTCCAGGAGCTCGGCGCCCGACGTCGTACCGAGGGTCTCCAGGAGGTCACCCGGATCGGGCTCGGAGCGTGCGCGGCCGAGGAGCCCCGCGAAGGCACCGTGCGCGAGACCGGGGACCCCCGGGTCCGCGACATGCAGGAGCACCACGTCCGTGGCACCGGGAGCGTGCGAACGCACGGCGTCCACGCACGCGGGCCAGGTTCCCTCGACCAGCCAGACGACCACCCGCATACCCATCAGCCTCCGATGACGTGGAGCGAGAACCACAGCGCCAGTACGGCGGGGACCAGCGCCGCGGGTACGGCGATCAGGCCCAGCCGGGTGAACTCCTTGAGGTCGACGCCGTGTTCGTGCTGATGCACGATACGTCGCCACAGCAGCGTCGCCAGGGAACCGGCGTACGTCAGATTGGGCCCGATGTTGACGCCGAGCAGAACGGCCAGCACCGCGCCCGCGCCCGAGTCGGCGGCCAGCGGCAGCAGGACCAGGACCGCGGGCAGGTTGTTGATCAGGTTGGCCAGCACGGCGGCGATCGCGGCGATGCCGAACAGCGCCGGCAGCGAACCGCCCTCCGGGAGGAGGCCGTCGAGGGCGTCGGCCAGACCGTTGTCGACCACCGCGCGGACGACGATGCCGAGCGCGAGGACGAAGGCGAGGAACGACGGAGCGGCGGCACGCACCACGGTCAGGGGGGTGGCACGACGGCGGACGAGGGCCCGGACGGCCAGGACGAGCGCCCCCGCCGTGGCGGACCAGGCCGGGTCGACGCCGATCACCGACGTGAGCACGAAACCGGCCAGCGTGCAGCCCACGGTGATCAGCGCGAACAGCGGCAGCTCCGGAGCCTCCTCCGCCCGCCGGGGGAGTGCGCCCGCCCCGAGGTCGCGGGCGAAGAAGCGCCGGAAGACCACGTACTCGGCACCGATCGCGACCAGCCAGGGCAGCACCATCAGCGCGGCGAACCGGGTGAAGCTCAGACCGCTGGCGGTGAACGCGAGCAGGTTGGTCAGGTTGGAGACCGGCAGGAGCAGCGAGGCCGTGTTCGACAGATGGGTGCACGCGTACACATGCGGTTTCGGGCGGGCTCCCATCCGCGCGGCCGTCGCGAAGACGACCGGGGTCAGCAGCACGATGGTGGCGTCCAGGCTGAGCACCGCCGTGATCGCCGAGGCGAGCACGAAGACCGCGGTCAGCAGACGCCCGGGCTGTCCCGCGGCCCAGCGGGCCATCCACGCGCCGCACGCCTGGAACAGCCCCTCGTCGTCGCAGAACTTGGCCAGCACGAGGACGGCCGCGAGGAAGCCGATCACCGGGCCCAGGTGTCCGGCCTCCGCGCGGACGTGGTCCCAGGAGATCGCGCCCGTGGCCAGGACGAGGCCGGCGGCGGGCACCGCCACCACCGCCTCGGGCCAGTCGAACGGCCGCACCACCGCGCAGATCAGGACGGCCGCGAGCAGGACGACGGACAGCGACTCGGCGAGCGGGCCGCCGAGAGCCGCGGTGAACGGCCCGGACACGTGGGGACCCAGAGCTCCGGCGAGCGACGGGGTGGACGGGGCGCCGGCACCGCTGGTGAGCGCGTCGGAGAGGGGCGTTCCGGGACGGGCGGCGAACGCCCCGGCGAGGGAGGTGCCGGCCGCGCCGGGGATGCCTTGGACGAGTGGGCTGTTCAGGATGGGATCCTCCGGGCGGTGATGGCGGCGCCCTCCATCACATCAGACACGAACCGGTCCGCCCGCGAACCCCCCGCCCCGAATCGGCGACCGCCCCGCGCCACACCCCGGACGGTCCTCGCACGGGGGCCGGTGAAGTGTCCCGCGCCGCGTCCTGGCCGCTCCTGGCACGGCGACGGCGACCCGCCCCGCTCCCCGCACCCGAGCGGCTCTCACTCCTCGCCGACGAGCGACAGCTCCGCCCAGATGGTCTTGCCCTCCGGGGTGTGCCGGCTGCCCCAGCGCTGGGTGAGCTGGGCGACCAGGAGCAGTCCGCGCCCGCCCTCGTCGAAGGTCTTCGCCCGGCGCAGGTGCGGGGCGGTGTGGCTGCTGTCGGAGACCTCGCAGATCAGGGTCTCGGAGTCGTGGATGAGCCGCAGCCGGATGGGCGGCTCGCCGTAGCGGATGGCGTTGGTGACCAGTTCGCTCACCACCAGCTCGGCGGTGAACGTGGCCACGGTCAGCCCCCAGACGTCCAGTTGATCGGCGACCTGCCTGCGGATCGGCGCGACAAGGGCGGGGTCGGCGGGAATGTCCCAGGTCGTGACGTCGGAAACGGCGAGGCCATGGGTACGGGCGAGCAGCAGCGCCACGTCGTCCGGCGCGCCGCCCGGGGGCAGCAGCGCCTGGAGGATCGAGTGGGCAGCCCCCTCCAGGGACTGGGACGACTGCTCCAGCGCACGGCACAGCAGCCGCAGGCCGCTGTCGACGTCCCGTTCGCGGCTCTCCAGCAGCCCGTCGGTGTAGAGCGCGAGCACCGTGCCCTCGGGCAGGTCCAGGTCGACGGACTCGAAGGGCAGCCCGCCGAGGCCGAGCGCCGGACCGGGCGGCACGTCGATCGGCCGGGGCGGACCGTCCGGCGTCAGGACGACGGGCGGCGGATGGCCGGCGCTGGCGAGGGTGCAGCGCCGGGAGACCGGGTCGTACACCGCGTAGACGCAGGTGGCGCCGACCTCTCCGGTGACGCCTTCGGAGCCGGCCTCGGCGGACAGCCGTACGACGAGGTCGTCGAGGTGGGTGAGCAGCTCGTCGGGGGCCAGGTCGATGTCGGCGAGGGTGCGGACGGCGGTGCGCAGCCGGCCCATCGTCGCCGAGGCCTGGATGCCGTTGCCGATGACATCGCCGACGACCATGGCGACCCGCATCCCGGAGAGCGGGATCACGTCGAACCAGTCGCCGCCGACCCCGGCCCGCGCGGCGGGCAGATAGCGTGACGCGGCTTCCAGGGCGGCCGTCCGGGGGAGGGACTGGGGGAGCAGGCTGCGCTGGAGGGCCAGCGCGGTCTGCCGCTCGCGGGAGAAGCGGCGGGCGTTGTCGATGCAGACGGCGGCTCTGGCCGTGACCTCCTCGGCGAGCAGCACATCGTCGGCGGTGAAGGGATCGGCCCGGCGGAAGCGGCTCAGGACGGCCACCCCGAGGGTCCGGCCGCGGGCCCGGATGGGCACGGACATGCCGGCGTGGATGCCGTACTCCCGGATGCGCTTGGCGCGGAGTGGGTCCCAGCTCAGCCATTCCTCCAGCGTGCCGTCCGCGTTCGGTGCGACGAGCGGCCGGCCGGCGATCAGCGAGTCGGCCTGCGGGGAGGAGGCGGGATAGACGTCGACGTCGCCCGGTGCGACGACCGCTTCCGGGCTCCCCGGGTTCACCGACTGGTGGGCGGCGCGGCGGAGCGTGATCGGGGCGGCCGGCGGCTCGACGCGGTACTCGCCGCCGTTCTCCGGGGGGTCCAGCAGGTCGACGCTGACGAAGTCGGCGAGCGCCGGGACACAGACGTCGGCCAGTTCCTGGGCGGTCCGGGTGACGTCGAGGGTGGTGCCGATCCGCACGCTCGCCTCGTTGACCAGCTGAAGCCGCTCACGGGCCCGGAACTGCTCGGTGAAGTCGTGCGCGGCCACGCACACGCCGAGCACCCGTCCATGGGTGTCGGTCAGCGGGGCGATCCGCGCCAGCCAGTGGTGTGCCCGGTCCTCGCCCCCGGTGCGCGCGTACGTCTCCACGTCACGCCCCCGGCCGGAGCGGAGGACCTCGGCCATCTCCCGCTCCAGTTGCTCACCGGGCTGCCGGTCGCCGATCTCGGAGACCCGCAGACCCCGGATGCGGTCCTCCGGAAGGCCGACCACCTCGGACATCGCGTCGTTCAGGCCGTACAGCCGCAGCCGTTCGTCGTAGACGGCCAGGGCGCAGGGCGCCTGGGCGAGGACCGCGCGGATCAGCGGGTCGTCCAGGGTGCGTGGCGCTCGGCCGTCCAGCGGGGTGAGGACGAGCCAGCCCTCGTCCTGGCCGAGGCGGTGTGCGAGCACCCAGACGGACAGCACCCGGCCGTCGCGGTGCCGCAGGGCGAGCACCCCGTTCCAGCGGTTGCCGGCGGACCCCGCGGGCGGGGCGCTGCCCGCGGGGGAGAGGAGTTCCGCCGCCGGGCGGCCCTCGACCTCCTCGGGCACATGTCCCAGGAGCCGGCGGGCGCCCTCGCTCCAGTGGATCAAGGTGCCGTTCCCGTCGATGACCGCCCGTGCGGTGGCGGTCTCGTCGAGAGGGTGGACCGGGCTCATCGTCGCCACTTTCCCTTGTGCACACTCACAGTGAACAAGCGCGTCGTCCGGGTTCCAGCCTAGTGGCTGGGCGTCCCGCGCACCCCCGATCGGGCTCGGTCCGGACAGCCATTCGTACGGTGCGCTCCAGGCCGATGCGGTTCGCGGGACGGAAGTGACCGCCCGACCCTTGACGACCCCGCCCGTCTCCCCGTCAGAATCTGTTTGTTCTCGATCAGTTGTGATGACTTATGGGTCTTGATGAGGGAGAGTCGGCGTGACGGTCACTCGGAGATCGGTATTGATCGCAGGAACGGCCCTGCCCACCGCGGGCGCGCTCTCCGGCGCCGCCGACGCCTGGGCCGCGGCACCCGAGGACACCCGGGGACGCCGCACACTCGCGCTGCGCGACGGCTGGCGGTTCGCGCTGGTCGATCCGGGCGGTCTCACGGACCCGACCGGCGCCTACGCGGGGGCCGAGCGGCCCGGCTACGACGACTCGGCGTGGCGGACCGTGGCGGTGCCGCACGACTGGAGCATCGAGCAGCGCCCCACCACCGAGTACGGCACCACCAGCGGCACCGGGTTCTTCCCCGGCGGCCTCGGCTGGTACCGCACCTCCTTCACCCTGCCGCCCGCCTTCGCCGGCAAACGGATCTCCGTGGAGTTCGACGGGGTGTACATGGACGCCTCCGTCTACTGCAACGGCGAGGAGGTGGGCCGCCACCCCTACGGCTACACCGGTTTCGCCTTCGACCTGACCGGTCTGCTGCACACGGACGGCGGCACCACGAACGTCATCGCCGTCCAGGTACGCAACCAACTCCCCAGCAGCCGCTGGTACTCGGGCAGCGGCATCTACCGCGAGGCCCGGCTGGTCGTGACCGAGGCGATCCATGTAGCGCGCTGGGGGACCCGCGTCACGACGCCGGAGACCGGCGCGGAGCGGGCGGTCGTACGGGCCCGGGCCACCCTCGTCAACGAGACCGGCACCCCGGCCGACGTCCGGGTGACCTCGCGGATCGTCGGCCCCGACGGCCGGACCGCCGCTCGCGCCGCCACCACGGTCACCGTCGGCGACCGGGCCGACGAGACCCATGAACTCGTCGTCGAAAAGCCGAAGTTGTGGGACTTCGCGACTCCGGAGCACCGCTATGTCCTGGAGACGGAACTGCGGGTCGGCGACACCGTCGTCGACACCTTCCGTACGCCGTTCGGCATCCGCACGTTCGGCTTCGACCCGGACGAGGGCTTCCACCTCAACGGCGTCCACGCCAAGATCAAGGGCGTCGACCTGCACCACGACCAGGGCGCGCTCGGGTCGGCGATCAGCCTCGACGCCGTACGCCGCCAGATGACCATCATGAAGTCGATGGGCGTCAACGCCTTCCGCACCTCGCACAATCCGCCCTCGCCGCAGATCGTCCAGGTCTGCGAGGAACTGGGGATCGTGATGATGGTGGAGGCCTTCGACTGCTGGCGGACCGGCAAGACGGCCCACGACTACGGCCGCTTCTTCGACGAGTGGTGCGAGCAGGACGCCACCGAGATGGTTCTCGCGGCCCGCAACTCGCCCGCCGTCGTGCTGTGGTCCATCGGCAACGAGATCCCCGACTCCACCTCCACCGCGGGGCTCGCCATGGCCGACCGGATCATCGGCGCCATCAGGGCGGCGGACGACACCCGCCCGCTGGTCATCGGCTCCGACAAGTACCGCCGGCTGCCCGCGAAGGGCTCCGCGGCCGACCTCATGCTCGCCAAGCTCGACGGCCTCGGCCTCAACTACAACACCGCCAAGTCGGTGGACGCCCTGCACGCCGCCTACCCCCACCTGTTCCTCTTCGAGTCCGAGTCGTCGTCCGAGACCTCCACCCGCTCCGCGTACCAGGAGCCGGAACACCTCAACACGGGTGAGAACCACACCCCGGGCAGGCGCGCGGTCTCCTCCTACGACAACAACCTCGCCTCCTGGACGATGAGCGGCGAGTACGGGCACAAGAAGGACCGTGACCGTCCCTGGTTCGCGGGCCAGTTCCTGTGGTCGGGCATCGACTACATAGGCGAGCCCACGCCGTACGACGTCTTTCCGGTGAAGGCCTCCTTCTTCGGCGCGGTCGACACGGCCGGCTTCCCGAAGGACATGTACCACCTGTTCAGGAGCCAGTGGACGAGCGAGCCGATGGTCCATCTGCTGCCGATGAGCTGGAACCACACGGTGGGGGACACCGTCGAGGTCTGGGCCTACGCGAACGTCGGCACCGTCGAGCTGTTCCTCGACGGGAAGTCCCTCGGCACCCGGACGTTCGACACCAAGAAGACCACCGACGGGCGTACGTACCTGGAGACCACGGAAGCGACCGGCGACGACAAGACCTTCACCGACGGCCCGTACCCCGGGAGTTACACCAGTCCGAACGGCAGCGCCGGCAAACTGCATCTCACCTGGGAAGTCCCTTACGCGCCAGGAGAGTTGAAGGCGGTGGCCCGGCGCGACGGCAGGGTGGTCGCGACGGATGTGCTGCGCACGGCCGGGGCCCCGCACGCGATCCGTCTGACACCGGACCGCACCTCGCTCGCGGCGGACGGGCGTTCGCTGGTGTTCGTGACCGCCGACGTGGTCGACGCCCATGGTGTCGTCGTGCCCGACGCCGAGGACCTGATCGCGTTCGCCGTCGACGGCGGATCGCTGGCCGGCCTGGACAACGGCCGCCAGGAGAGCGCCGAGCGCTATCAGGCGAGCACCCGAACCGCCTTCCACGGCAAGGCCCTCGCCGTCGTCCGCTCCGGCACGCGGGCAGGCGCCGTGAAGGTGACCGCGCGGGCGCCGGGACTGCGGACGGGCTCCACGACCGTACGCGCCACCCCCGCCGGGTCCCGGGCGACCACCCCGGTGACATCGTTCCCGCCCGAGCACCCGGCAGCCACCGACTACCCCCGCACGGACGCCAGTTACTCGGGCCGCCCGGACTCGCTGCCGGCCGCGATGCTCGACGGCGACGCGGCCACCGGCTGGTCCAACGCCTTCTACAAGTCAGCGACCGCGCTGCTCCCGGCCTTCGGCGGGGCCCGCCCCGAGGACTGGGTCTCGGTCGCCTGGGCGCGCCCCCGCCGCGTCGACCGCGTCGAGGTCTCGTTCACCGTCGACGCGACCCACGCCCGCCCGGCCTCCGCCGAGGTGTCGGTGTGGGACGGGGAGCGGTACGCACCGGTGCGAGGGGCGGTCGTCGACTGGGCCACCACGTCGGACGCGCCGACCGTGATCACCTTCGAGGCGGTACGCGGCTCACGGCTGCGCCTCGTCCTGGCGAGCGGGCACCCGGGCGCCGCCGACGGCGGACTGCGGATCAGCCGGCTGGAGGTCCCGGTCGTCTGACGGGCCGGGGGCCAGGACCCGCCGCTCGTGCTCGGTGAGCGTGTGGAGCTCGGCCGGGCCCAGCGGGCGGTGCACCTCGACGTACTCGCCGTGCGGCAGGCGTCTGACGACGCCCGTCGCACGGCCGTGCGCCACCAGTTCACGGTCCCGCAACTGCAGACCCAGACAGAAGCGCCGTGTCACGACGAACACGACGACGGGAACGACCAGCAGGGAGATCCGCACCGTCCACGTCACCGTGTTGATCGACAGATGGAAGCGCGTCGCGACGATGTCGTTGCCGCCGCCCGCGAGCAGGATCAGATACAGGCTGATCCAGGCCGCCCCGAGCGCGGTGCGCACCGGCCGGTTGCGGGGCCGGTCCAGCAGATGGTGCTCGCGTCGGTCGCCCGTGATCCAGGCCTCGACGAACGGGTACACACCGATGGCGACCAGGAGCAGCGGGAAGACGACGACCGGGATGAGCACGCCGAGCACGAGGGTGTGGCCCCACACGTCGATCTCCCAGCCCGGCATCACCCGCACCAGCCCCTCGGCGAACCCCAGGTACCAGTCCGGCTGGGCGCCCGTCGACACCTGGTCGGCGCGGTAAGGGCCGTACGCCCAGACCGGGTTGACGGTGGCGACCGCCGCGAGGAGTGCGAGGACGCCGAACACCAGGAAGAAGAAACCGCCCGCCTTCGCGAGATAGACCGGCATGAACGGCGTTCCCACGACGTTGCGTTCGGTCCTTCCCGGCCCCGCGAACTGGGTGTGCTTGTGGTACACGACCAGGATCAGATGGGCCACGACGAGCGCCGCCATGATGCCCGGGATCAGCAGGACGTGCAGCGCGTAGAAGCGGGCCACGATGTCATGGCCCGGGAACTCCCCGCCGAACAGGAAGAAGGACAGGTACGTGCCGACGACCGGTGTCGCGAGGAGCGCGCCGTCCACGAACCTGAGCCCCGTCCCGGACAGCAGGTCGTCCGGCAGCGAGTAGCCGAACAGGCCCTCGAACATGCCGAGGAGCAGGAGTGTCCAGCCGAGCACCCAGTTCAGCTCGCGGGGCTTGCGGAACGAACCCGTGAAGAAGTGCCGCATCATGTGCGTGAGCATCGCCGCGAGGAAGACGAGCGCGGCCCAGTGGTGGAGCTGCCGGATCAGCAGCCCGCCGCGCACGTCGAAGCTGATGTCGAGGGTGGAGGCGTACGCCTCGGACATCCGGATGCCGTTCAGCGGGACGTAACCGCCGTGGTAGGTCACCTCGTTCATCGACGGATGGAAGAACAGGGTGAGCCAGACGCCGGTGAGGACGAGGACGACGAAGCTGTACAGGCAGATCTCCCCGAGCAGGAAGGACCAGTGGTCGGGGAAGACCTTGCGCAGATACCGCCTGCCGAGGGAATTCAGACCGACGCGCCCGTCGAGCCACTCGGCGACCCGCTCCCCGGAGGATGCCTGCTCCCTGGAGGCCGCGCGCCAGCCGGAGGGCGCCCGCTCGCCCGAGGTCGCCTGCTCCCCGGAGGCGACCCGCTCGCCCGAGGTCGCCCGGTCCCCGGAGGTCGCCTGCTCCCCTGAGGTCGCCCGGGCCCCGGAGGCGACCCGCTCGCCGGAGGCCGGTCGCCCGCCCGTTCCTCCGGTGCCGGTGGCCGTCATGCGCGCCTCCCCTCGGCCGTCTCGCTGAACCCGTCCGCGTCGGCTTCCTCGTCGAGCCTGACGTGCGTCAGCTTCTCGGGATTGGTGACGATGTAGACGTCGGAGACCCGCTCGCCGTCCGGGGTGAGGTCCATGACCATGACCGCGTAGGGCGAAGAACCGTCGAAGACCACCGCGGAGTCGTCGCCGTTGACCCGCCGGTAGCGGACGTCGAGGCCGGCCCCCCGGCGCGTGGCGTAACCGGCCAGCAGCCGTGCCGCCTTGTCCCGGCCCCGTACCGGCCGCAGACCGGCCCCACGACCCGCCTTGCCGCCGCCGTCCGTCCACACCGTGACGTCCGGTGCGAGGATCTCCATGAGGGCGGTGATGTCACCGCCGAGCGCCGCGTCAACGAAGCGTTCGGTCGCCTGCCTGCGGACCCGCGGATGGGCCCGGTAGAGCGGACGGCGGGCGTGCACGTGCTCCCGGGCGCGGTGCGCGAGCTGGCGCACCGCCGCGGGACTGCGGTCGATGACCTGAGCGATCTCCGTGTGCGGATAGCCGAACACCTCGTTGAGGACGAAGACCGCGCGCTCCAGCGGGGTCAGCGACTCCAGGACGACCAGCATCGCGAGCGAGACGGACTCGGAGCGCAGGGCGCGGTCGTCGGCGCGCTCGTCGGCGGCCGGTTCGTCGAGCAGAGGCTCCGGCAGCCAGGGCCCCACGTACGACTCGCGGCGCCGGGTGATGGCGGCGCGCCGGGCGAGGGCGTGGTTGACCGCGATGCGCACGAGGTAGGCACGCGGGTTGCCGATGTCCTCGACGGGGGAGCGGCGGGCGCGGCCCGTCCATGACAGCCAGGTCTCCTGGAGCACGTCCTCGGTGTCGGCGACGGTTCCGAGGATGTTGTAGACGATCGCGAACAGCAGTTCCCGGTGCTCGACGAAGACCCGCGTCGGACCGTCGACGACGGCCTCGGAGCTTTCGGACATGGCTCGCCTCCCTTGGTGCGCTCACCACTGCGAGGGGAGGAGGGGGCCCGAATGTGACATCCGACGGTCGAAATGTGACGCACGTCTCAAGTCGGGTTCCGCGCGTCACACCGGCCGCGCGAGCCGCCCTCTTGAACGCGAGTCCGCCCACGCGGCACTCCGATGCCCCGGCACAAGGAGACACGCATCGTGTTCAAGAAATGGCACGGCAACCCATGGGCGATCCTCGTCACCCTCTCGCTCGGGTTCTTCATGACACTGCTGGACCTGACGATCGTGAACATCGCGATCCCCGACATGGCCCAGGACCTCGGCGCCTCCCTCGACGAGATCCTGTGGGTCGTCAACGCCTACACCCTCGCCCTCGCGGTCCTGCTGATCACGGCGGGACGCCTCGGTGACCTGCGCGGCAAACGGAACCTGTTCGTCGCGGGCGTCGCGCTCTTCACCCTCGCGAGCCTGGCCTGCGGCCTCGCGCAGAACCCGGCGCAGCTCATCGCCTTCCGCGCGGTCCAGGGTCTCGGCGCCGCGCTGCTCATGCCGCAGACCCTGTCGATCATCGCCGAGGTGTTCCCTGCCGACCGGCGGGGCGCGGCGATGGGCGTGTGGGGCGCCGTCGCGGGGATCTCCGGCGCCCTCGGGCCGATCATCGGCGGAGCGCTGATCACCCGTCTCGACTGGCGCTGGATCTTCTACGTCAATCTGCCGCTCGGCGTCCTGGTGCTGGTCCTCGCCCTGGCGATCATCCCGGGCTCACGACGCCCGGTACGGCACCGCTTCGACACCTTCGGCGTCCTGCTCGCCTCGGGTGCCCTGTTCTGTCTGGCCTTCGGGCTCACCGAAGGGCAGCGCTACGACTGGAACGGCTGGATCTGTTCGCTGTTCGGCGTGGCCGCGGCACTCTTCGCCGCCTTCCTCGCCCATGAACGCGGCCTGCAGACCCGTGATCCGCTCGTCCCGTTCTCGCTCTTCAAGGACCGCAACTTCACCGTGATCAACTTCGTCGGCGTCACGGTGTCCTTCGGTGTCATCGGGATGTTCCTGCCGCTGACCATCTACCTCCAGTCCGTCCTCGGCTTCAGCGCGCTCAAGGCCGGGCTCGTGATGCTGCCGCTCGCCCTCGGCTCGTTCGTGATGGCCGGACCCGCGGGCGTCCTCGCGGACAGGCTCGGCGGCAAGTACATCCTCATGACCGGGCTGCTCGCCTGGGCCGCCGCCCTGGTGTGGATCGTGGCCGCGGCCGACGCCGGTTCGAGCTGGACGACGGTCGCCTTCCCGCTCTTCCTGGCCGGACTGGGCGCCGGCTGCACCTTCGCGCCGATGGCCACCGAGGTCATGCGCAACGTCCCGGCCCGGCTGTCCGGAGCGGCCTCGGGCGTGAACAACGCGCTGCGGCAGGTCGGTTCGGTCCTCGCGGGCGCCGTCGTGGGGGCCGTGCTCCAGGCGCGGCTCGCGCACACGCTCGCCGACCAGGCGCGACAGCGCGCCGGACAGCTTCCCGCCGGCTACCGCGACGGCTTCGTCGCCGCCTTCTCCCGGGCCGAGTCCGACGTGTCCGCCCGACGGGCGACCGGCACCCCGGCCGGGGTGCCGCACGACATCGCCGACCGCATGCGGGAACTCGGCGGCCAGGTGTTCGGCCACGGCTTCGTCGACGCGATGGGCCCCGCCGTCCTGGTCTCCGCCGGAGTCCTGCTGACCGGCGCGCTCGCCTGTCTCGCCGTACGCCGTCACCGCGGCCCGTCCGCCAACCCGCACGCCCTGCCCGTGTACGAGCCCGAACTGGAGGAAGCGACCTCATGAGCCTCGACCTCACCATCATGTACGCCGCCCACGACGCCTTCCGGCGCGACCTGGACCGCCTCGGGAAGGCGGCCGCGGACGGCACCGCCTTCACACCACCGGTCCGCGCAGGCTGGGCCGACTTCACGCACCAGCTGCACATCCACCACACCGCCGAGGACAGCGACCTGTGGCCGCGCGTACAGCACAGGGCCGAGGGCCGCCCCCGGGACCTCGCCCTGCTCGCGGAGATGGCGGCAGAGCACGCACAGATCGATCCGCAACTGGCCGCGGTCGAAGAGGCGTTGCGGGACAACTCGGCCGAACTCCCCGAACTGGTAAGGACGCTGACCGCCACGCTCGACGCCCACCTGGAGCACGAGGAGGCGAGCGCCCTGCCGCTCATCCAGGAGGTGCTCACCCCCGCGGACTGGGGCGCCTTCACGGGAGCCATCCGCAGGACGCAGGGTCTGCGCGGGGCGGCCGTGTTCGTACCGTGGATCGTGGACGGCGTCCCGCCCGCGGACCGGGCCGTCCTCCTCGGCTCGCTGCCCGCGCCGGCCCGCGTCCTCAACCGGCTGTTCTGGGAGCCGGGCTACCGCAGGCGCGGTCGCTGGGGGAGCTGACCCGGCGACGCCGGCGGATTCGGGGCGCGACCGTACGGGCGCCGGGGCGCGGATGCCCGTACCGGTGACCGCGCTGCCGTACGGGAAACCGGAGCCTTCTCGGGGCCGCCGACCGAGGGCGGGAGGAACGGGGTCGGCGGCCGGTTTCGCGCGGGAGAGCCGCCGTCCCGTGCGGGGCCTTCGAGAAGGGCCGGTCCCAGTGGACTACGGAGTTCTGTGCGCCGGGAGCGTGCGCGAGGGCCCGCTGTGTGCGCGCGGTTCACACGGGGCGCATGGAATATCGAATGCCGGTACGGCCCGGGCGAGTTGCCGAACTCCTTTTGACATTCTTTCAATAAGGCCGATCTCGCTCGTTCGCCTTGTTGGTCACGAGTGTGTTGTGCGAGGGTGAGCCTCCCGCGCTTGGTCAAGGGCCGGGTCTGAATCGCTGTTCGCCATTCCCGGCTGTCGACGAGCTCAAGCGGCTCCTGACCGACGGTCGCCGCACGGCCTTCGTCCCCGGCCGTTTTCCCGGCGTTCCGTCAAAAAGGTCTATGCCAATCGGGACTCCTTTTCGACGGGCAAGCACTTTCTGTGCCACCTTGCACCTCGGAAGGAACCCGCTCCCGTGCGCACCCCCCACCCACCGCTTCCCGCCCATCCGCCCGGCGGATATTTCGGCGAACCCGACGAGGGTCTCGCCGCTGTGCTGAGAGGCGGGGCGGAGGCTGACACCACCCGTCCCGTCGCTCTGCTGACAGCGCGGCACTGGAGGCCGGCGTACGACTACGCGGTGATCTGCCTCGCCACCTCGTCGCAGGTCGCCTCCATGGTCACCGAGGCGTCCTTCCACCACGTGCTCGACCGCCTCGCCGAGGGCGAGCAGGCTCTCGCGCTGCGGCCCCGACTCCTGGTGGCCGTACGCGACACGGTCCGGAGCTGGGCGGCGGACGACCGGATATCGGAAGCCCTGCCCGCCCTGAGAAAACCCGCGGGGGGCCGCGGTATGCGCCTGGCGAAGTCCATGACGGCCGAAAACCGCAAGCTCGCCGAACACGCTTTCCTCGCCCTTCCGGGCGCCGCCCGATGCCTGTTGTGGCACACCGAGGTGGAGGACGAGTCGCTGTCCGTGCCGGCCGGCCTTTTGGGCATGGACGCCGACACCGCGTTCGCCGCCTGGGATCAGGCCCGCGAGCAATTTCGCCAGGCCTGCCTGCGCGCCCATCTGGAACTCGCCCCGACCAGGGAATGCGGTTTCCACAACAGGCTCCTCGACGTGCCGATCCGGCGCGGCGGAGCCTTGCTGCCCGATGTCCAGCAGCATCTGGCCGAGTGCTCCTACTGCCGCTACGCGGCGGAGCAACTCAGCCATTTCGAGGGAGGATTGGGGGTCCTGATCGCCGACTCCGTGCTCGGCTGGGGCGCCCGTCGCTACTTCGACTCCCGCCGCAGCCGCGGGCGCCAAGTACTGCGCCACCGGAGCGTGTCCCCGTTCGGCGGCCGACGGCAGCGAGGCGGTGAACGCCCCGGAAAGGCCGGACGTCCCGTGGACGACGGACGTCTGGGACGCCGTGAGCGAGCCGCAAGAGGCGGGCGCTCCGCGGACGAGGTCCGCCCGGAGAGTGGTGGGATTCCGGGTGTCGGTGAGCGCTCCGCGGACGAGATCCGCCTGGAGAGTGGCGGGACCCCGGCGGACGGAGGGTTTCCGGGTGTGGGCGAGAGCTTCGGGGACGAGGTCCGCCTGGAGAGTGGCGGGACCCCGGCGGACGATGGGCGATCCGGCGCGAGCGGACGCTCCGGAGGCGACGTGCGCGCGGAAGGCGGTGGGCGCCCGGCGGACGGTGGGCGTGCCGGGGCGAGCGGCCGTCGTCGTCGGGTGTCCCCGTCCGCCCCGACGGGGCGCCGCGCCGCCAGGCCGACGGAAGTACCGCAGCAGGCGCTCGTCACCGGGGCAGGTCTCTCGGCCGCCCTGCTGGCGACCGTCCTCGCGGTCAGTCTGTGGCCGAACGAGGAGGGCGGCAGCGACCCCGCCGCAGCGATCGGCGCGAGCAGCAGCCGGACACTGTCACCCACCCAGGGGGCTCAGGTCCCGCCCGTGAAGTCCACCCCGTCCACCGCGGCCGGAGTGTTCCTCAAGGGGGACCGGGCCCGGCTGCGCAACGTGGACGCCGACCTGTGCCTCGACGTCCGGGACTCCAGGGCCGTGGAAGGCGCCGAGGCCACGCTGGAGGCGTGCTCGTCCGCCGGGACCCAGCAGTGGGTGTACGAGCGGGACGGACTGCTGCGCAGCGTCGCCAGTCCCGAACTCTGTCTCGACGCGCGGGCCGACGACGGTGTCCTCCTGCTGGACCCCTGCGCGGGCGAGGACGCGAAGCAGCGCGAGGACATGCGCTACGACCTCACCGAGGAGGGCGAGCTGCTGTCCCGCGGGCGCGACGGGCTGGCCGTCGCACCCGCGTCCGCGGACCCCGGCGCCGACATCGTCGTCAAGGTCCGCGACTACTCCGACATACAGCGCTGGCGGACCGAGGCCCGCTAGCGAGACCCCGATCCGCCGTCGCCCGTCGCGGACGCGGGGCCGACGGGAGCGCGGCTAGGGCGTGTTTCGAAAGTCCCGTCTGGCTCGCGACGCCTGGCACGGCACCTCGCCGCGTTGTCGGGATCGCCCGAGTACGCCCAGTACGCGGACGACCCTCCGCCTTGCGATGCACCGCACCAGACGCCGCGAGCCCCGCCCTCCGGGCGGACGACGCTACTTTCGAAACACGCCCTAGGAGACGACGTCCTGGGGCGCCTTGCCCGCCACGAAGTCCGCGGCGTTCTGGACGGCGGCCAGCGCGATCCGTACGAGGGTCTCGCGGGTCACACCGGCGACGTGCGGCGAGAGCACGACGTTCGGCGCCTTGAGCAACCGCAGTGCGGGGGTGGGCGGTTCGGGGTCGAAGACATCGAGGCCCGCCCCGGCGAGGGCGCCCGCGTGCAGCGCGTCCGCGAGGGCGTCCTGGTCGATCAGGGCGCCCCGAGAGGTGTTGACGACGAACGCGGTCGGCTTGAGCAGCGCGAGCCGCTCGGCGTCCAGCAGATGCCGGGTCGCCCCGGTGAGCGGCGCGTGCAGGCTGACGTAGTCCGATATGCGCAGGAGTTCGTCGAGTTCGACGTGGCGGGCCCCGAGCCGGGCCTCCGTCTCGGCGGACGCACGCGTCGGACCGGCGTACACGACGCTCATGTCGAACGCGACCGCGCGCCGGGCGACCTCCTCGCCGATATGGCCGAGTCCCACGATGCCGAGTGTCTTGCCGGACAACTCGGTGATCGACTGCTGGAGCCGGGGCAGCGCCCAGTCCGCCTCGGTCAACGCGGTGTGGGCGGGCACCAGTTGCTTGGCCAGCGCGAGCATGAGGGCGAAGGTCTGCTCGGCCACGTTCTGCTTCTCGGCCCCGCTGGAACCGATGTTGCACACGGGTACGCCCCGGTCGCGCGCGGCGTCCAGGTCGACGTAGTCGAAGCCGTGGCTCGCGCACTGGATCAGCTCCAGGTCCGGTGCCGCGGCGATGTGTCCGGCGGTCACCGGGCCGAGGCCCGTGACGACGACATGGGCCTCGCGCAGCGCGACGGGGTCCTCGTCCGTCGCCTCCACGACGGTGACGCGGACCTGCCCGGGAAAGAGCGTGGCGAGCGCGGCTCCCGCCGTACGGCCGCCGACGTGCGGGGAGACGACGGCGAGCACGTTCTTCGTGACGGTCATGCGGTCTCCTCGATGAGGTCGTCGGGGCCCAGGGAGTCCGGGCGGGCGTGCCCGGACAGGGCGAGGGTGAGATCGAACTCCGCGAGCAGGCAGCGGACGACGTGCTCGACGCCCGCCTGCCCGTCGAGGCCGAGCCCGTAGGCGTACGGACGTCCGACGAGCACCGCCCGCGCCCCGAGGGCGAGTGCCTTGAAGATGTCGTCGCCGGTGCGGATCCCGCTGTCGAAGAGCACGGTGAGCCGGTCGCCCACCGCCTCGGCCACGCGGGGCAGCGCGTCGGCGGCCGCCACCGACCCGGCCACCTGCCGGCCGCCGTGGTTGGAGACCACCACGCCGTCCATCCCGGCGTCGGCGGCGTGCCGGGCGTCGTCGGGGTGCAGGATGCCCTTGAGGACGATCGGCCCGTCCCAGTTCTCCCGCAGGAAGGCCAGGTCCGGCCAGGTCTTTCCGGGGTCCGCGAACATGCTCACGAAGTGCATCACGGCCGCGTTCGGGTCCTCGTGCACAGGCTTGGCAAGACCGGCCAGGAAAGCCGGGTCCGAGAAGTAGTTGGCGGTACCCACGCCGTGCAGGAACGGCAGGTACGCCTGGTCGAGATCGCGCGGACGCCAGGCCAGCAGCGGTGTGTCGAGTGTGACGATCAGCGCCGTGAACCCGGCCGCCTTCGCCCGGTCCAGGAAGCTGCGGGTGACCTCGCGGTCCTTCGCCCAGTAAAGCTGGAACCAGCGCTCGGCGTCCCCCATCGCCTCGGCGACCTGCTCCATGGGGGTACTGGAGGCGGACGACAGGATGTAGGGCACGCCCTGCGCGGCGGCGGCCCGCGCCGCCGCGCACTCGGCGTCCGGATGCATGATCGACAGCACGCCGATCGGGGCGAGCGCGAGCGGCGCGGGCAGCGGGCGCCCCAGCACTTCCACGGACAGGTCGCGTTCGTGGACGTCGCGCAGCATGCGCGGCACGATCCGGCGCCGGTCGAGGGCGTCCCGGTTGGCGCGGGCCGTGCTGCCGTTGCCCGCGCTGCCCGCCACATAGCCGACCGGGCCGGGTCCGAGCCGCTGCTCGGTGAGCTCCTCCAGCCGCGTCAGATCGGTGGGCAGCCGCGGCACGGCGCCCGTCATCCCGTTCAGATAGATCTCGTACTGGAAGTCGGCCCAGTGCTTCGCCATCCGTACGTCCCGCCTCTCGTCCCTGAGACCGCGCTGTACGAGGTCGATCCTGGCGACTGTGACAAGTCCCGTCCACCGTGGTGCGCACAACGTGCGGCTGGAATCATCACCCTGTGACAAACAAACCGTCCGAGGTCCGGGAACATGTCCGGCAGGAAATGGTCGCCGACCCGCGCGTGTTGGAGGCGATCGTCGCCGCCGTCCACGAACAGGTCCCGGTGTACGCGGCGCTCGACGACAGCAGACTGCCCGAGGTGCGGGCCATCGCGGCCTGGGGCCTGGAACGGCTGCTCCATCTCTGGGCCACCGACGGCACGCTGGGACCGGCCGATCTCCGGCGTTTCCGCGGCATCGCGTCGGCCCGCGCGGCGGACGGACGCCCGGTGCAGGCGGTGCTGCGCGCCTACCGGGTCGCGGGCACCGCCCTCACGGACGAGGTCGCCGCCCGCGCGCCCCGGCTGGCCGCCGCCGACGCCTTCGCGCTGGCCCGCATGCTGCTCGTCACCCTCGACACCCTCTCCGAGGAGATGGCCACCGCCTACGCCGCCACCAGCGAGGACCTGGCCGGCGACCGGACCCGGGCGCTGCGGCTGCTGCTGGACGACCTGATCGCCGGCCGGCACGCCTCGGTGGGCGCGCTGACCGACCGCTCCGCCCGGCTGGGCATCCAGCTCCCGGACCCCTACTGCCTGCTGGTGGCGGAGCCGGTCGCCGCGAACCGGCCCGACCTCGCGCACGAGACGGCGACCGGGCTGCTCGACGCGCTGGCCGGTCCCGGGGGCGAGGTGACGCCTCTCGCGACGGTACGGGGCTCCCGGGCCGTCCTGCTGCTGCCGCTCGCCGCGTCGGCGCGGGCGGGCGCGGTCCTGGGGGAGCGGTCCTGGCGCGGATGTGCCGTCACCGGCGAGAGCCTGGACCGGGTCGCGCTCGCGCACCGGCTCGCCGCCGACGCCCTCGACACCGCGCCGGCCCACGCCCATCGGCCGGGGCACGTTCTCACGGACGCCGACGCGCAGGTCCTCGCCCTGCTCGCCGGGCGCCCGGCCGCCGCGCCCGACCACATCGCCCGGCTGGTGCTGGGGGCGCTCACCGACGCCGCCCAGGGGCATCTGCTGGAGGCGCTCACGGCATACATCGACTCGGGTTCGGCGAACGCGGCGGCGCGGGCGCTGCACCTCCATCCGCAGTCGCTGCGGTATCGCCTGCGCCGCGTCCACGAACTGACCGGCCGTGACCCGCGTGACCCCTGGCAGCGCCTCACCCTGGACATCGCCCGCACGATCCGCGACTGAGCACCGGCTGCTGCTCTTCGCCCCCTCCGCCCCTGCCCGTCCCGTCCTGGGGCTCCGCCCCAGACCCCGCTCCTCAATCGCCGGAGGGGCTGAATCCTCGCCGGTGCTGGAGAGTCTCAGTGTTCCGGTGTGGCCTGCCAGCCGCGCCAGCGGCGGACGGTGATCACGGTCACCGGGCCGTCCGGCGGCCGGTTCCGGTACTGGGGGTACTTGTCCCGCAGCGCGTCGACCGCCGCGGCGTAGCCGTGCGGGAATTCACCGGGCGCCCGCCCGCCGGGTGGCGGGACGACGCGCGCGTCGCCGTCGGCCCGCACCCACCACAGCCGGCCCCAGTCCTCGTCGTAGGCGTCCACCAGCAGACAGACGGCCGGCCGGGCGGCGATGTTGCGCAGCCGCCGCAGCAGCGGGGACCGCTTGGGTTTGTGGTCGACGGCCGTGACCAGTCCGTCGCCGCACCACGCGAACACGAGGGGCACCAGATGTGGACGGCCCTCGGCGTCCACGGTCGCGAGCCGCGCCACCCGCGCCGCCAGGAAGCGGCGGCGCGCCTGCTCCTCGTCCATGTCGGGCACGATCGACTCCGATCCACCGTGGGCGGGGCCACCGCCCGCGGTGCTGCCAGTGTGGCGCGGTACCCGGGGGTGTCGCCGTCAGGGACGGGCCGGCCGGGTCACTCAGCGTCGCCGGGGGAGTCCTGCGGTTCGGCGTCCGGGCCCTGCGAGCGGACCCGCTGCACCTGCTCCAGGGAGTCGCGCAGTTCGGTCAGCCAGTCGTCGGTGTGCCGCTGCACCAGTCGGACGCACCAGGCCAGGGCGTCACTGCGGCTGCGGGCGACCCCGGCCGCGATGAGCGTGTCGAGCACCTCGCGTTCGGGCTGGCGAAGCCGGGTCATGACCGGCGCGGCGACATGCGTGAACAGGGCACGCTCGGTGCCGCACTCCACACCCCAGGAGACCTTCTTGCGGAACTGGTGCTCCGCCTCGCGGGCCACCTCGACGCGGTCCTCGCGGGTGCGTTCGCGGAACTCCTGGATGCGGGCCTGGAGGGCCGCCCCCTTCTCGGCGTCCGAGGCGCCTTCGGCGAGCCTGGGCTCGGGGATGCGGCCGACGACCGTGATCTCCTCACGGTCGACCGTCACCTCCGACAGGCTCTCGAAGAGATCGTCGGGCAGGCGGCCGGCGAACCAGCCGCGCAGCTTCTCGCGTTGCTCCGTTGTAATCATGTAATTACGATTACTCCGTTGCGCTCGATGCGCAAGGGCCGCGGAGGAAGTCCGCCGTCAGCGGAAGTCGAGGCGGCATGCCGGTTGAAGCGGAATGTTTCAGGCCTATTGCTGAGCCGTGTCAATCCGGCCAGGTGGCTGTCCGTGCCGATCAACAACCGCTCAGTTACGGGCCTCGGACGTTCGAATTCTGTAACTTCACGCCACTGATTCAATACTCAAAGTTACCGAAACGCGTGGGGTCGATGTGTGTTTCCTGTGCGGACTCGGCAGACTCGCGCTCGCCGAACCGGCACGACCGAGCCGGTATCGCATTCGATCGAGCGGAAGGATGCACACAATGCCGAACACCGCGCGTTGGGCAGCGACTCTCACCCTCACGGCCACCGCCGTCTGCGGCCCCCTGGTCGGGTCCGCCCACGCAGCCCCCAGCCTCGGCCCGTCCGGGCTCTACGCCCCCTCGGCCCTGGTGCTCACCACGGGCCACGGCCAGACCGCGGCCGATGCCACTCCCGAGCGCGCCGTCACCCTCAACTGCGCTCCGACACCCTCCGGGACCCATCCCGCCGCCTTCGACGCCTGCGCCGAACTCCGCGGCGTCAAGGGTGATTTCGACGCCCTGACACCCAGAAACGATGTGTTCTGTACCAGGCAGTACGACCCCGTCGTCGTCACGGTGGCCGGCGTCTGGCAGGGCAAGCGCGTCTCCTACGAGCGCTCCTTCGCCAACGAGTGCGTGAAGAACTCCTACGGGACGACCGTCTTCGCGTTCTGAGAGACCGGGATCGCGTGGTGGTCGCGGACATGGACCGGGATCCGTAGCTGGGGAGTGCGGGCTCCGTCGCGAGGCGCCATGTGATTTCGCACCGAGGGTCGGTCAGACGGAGTGGGGCCGTCGACCGGCCCTCGGCATTTCCACGTACTCCCCGAAAACTCGGTACGCGGGCCTTCCCCCGAAGCACGGGACGCGGGCCTCCCCCGAAAAGAGCGGGACGCGGGACTCCCCCGGAAGCACGGGACGCGGGCCTCCCGGCCACCGGCGGGCGCCCCTCCGCGCCGGCCCTCCGACGCCCGTCCCTTCCGGAAGCTTCCCCGCCGCGGCCCGCCGGGCATCTCCGGGCCTCGTCGGGCCCCGCCGGAGACCCGGCTCTCCAGGAGGTGCCGTGTCGGTACCGGCCCCCTCGACCGGTCCGGTCCTCCGCCGCACGGCCCACCCGCGTCACCGTTCCGGGTCACTCGGGATGCCGGTACGGCCGAGGCGGCGTAGCCGTGGAGCATGGGTGCACTCGGCGAATGGGACCAGCGGCTGTTCACACGGGTGGCCGGGGCGCGGGTACCCGGAGCCGATCCGGCGCTGCGGCGGCTCAGTCACGCGGCCAACCACGGACGGCTGTGGCTCGGCACGGCCGCGGGGATCGGCCTGGTCGGCGGACCGACGGGACGCCGGGCGGCACTGCGCGGCCTGGGCTCGCTGGCGCTGGCCTCGTTCACCGTCAACACGCTGGTGAAATGGAGCGCGCGGCGCCCCCGCCCGCTGCTGGAAGGCGTGCCCTCGATCCGGCGCCTGGCCCGTCAGCCGCACACCACGTCCTTCCCCTCCGGACACTCCGCCTCCGCCGCGGCCTTCGCCACCGCGGTCGCCCTGGAGTCCACGCGCTACGGCGCTCTGGTCGCGCCGGTGGCCGCCGCCGTCGCCTTCTCACGGGTCTACGTCGGGGTGCACTACCCGGGAGACGTGCTCGCCGGAGTGGCCATCGGCGCGAGCGCGGCCGCCCTCACCTGCCGCTGGTGGCCGCCGCGCACGGTCGTACCGGAGCGGGCGCGGCCCGGGGCGCGGGCACCGGCACTGCCGAGCGGCAAGGGCCTGGTCGTCTTCGTCAACGACCTGGCCGGCGCCGGAGTGTCGTCGGCGTCGGCGCTGTCGCCCGCCGCGCGGCTGCGTGCGCTGCTGCCCGAGGCCGAGCTGATCGAGCGCGGCCCCGGTGACGACCTCACGGAGCTGCTCGCCACCGCGGCCGACCGGGCCGCGAGGACCGGCGGCGCGCTCGGTGTCTGCGGCGGCGACGGCAGTGTCAACGCGGCCGCCCTCGCGGCCGCCGAACGGGGGCTGGCGCTGGCCGTGTTCCCCGGCGGCGCCCTCAACCGCTTCGCGCGGGACGTGGGCGCCCGGAACTTCGAGGACACCTCCGCCGCGGTCGCCGCGGGCCAGGCGGTGACGGTGGACCTCGGCGTCGCCCGCTCCGGGACGGGACCGGACATGCCGTTCCTCAACGCGTTCAGCATCGGGCCGTACCCCGAACTCATGCGTTTCCACGAGCGGTTGGAGCCGCGCTGGGGCAGCCGGACGGCGGCGGCCGCCGCTCTGCTCCGGGTGCTGAGCACCGCGCGGCCCATCGAGCTCGACGTCAACGGCCGGCCCCGCCGCCTGTGGCTGCTCCTCGCGGGCAACGGCGGCTACGTCCCCGAGGGCCTCGCCCCCGACTTCCGGCCGCGCCTGGACGACGGGCTGCTCGACCTGCGCCTCGCGGACGCCGATCACCGCCTCGCCCGTACCCGCCTCGTCGCCGCCACGTTGCTCGGGACCCTGCGGCATTCACGCGTCTACGGCGACGAGCGGGTCCCCTGGGTGGAACTGGACGGGATCCCGGGCGCGGACACCCTGGCGTACGACGGTGAAGTCCACCCCGGCGCGGCCGGGTTGAGGCTGGAGAAGGAGCGCCGGGCGCTGGTCGTGTACCGGCCCGCGGGCGCCGACGGATGAGGGGCCGCCGTCTCCCTGCGGACGGCGGCCCCCCGGCCCGGCGGTGACCGGGTCAGGATCCGGTCACATGTGGACGGCCGGCGCGGCGTCCGGGTCCTGGACCGGCTTGCCGCGGCGGTAGAGCACGAGCGTGACGAGTGCTCCGGCGGCGAAGAAGCCGGCCGACCACCAGAAGGCGGTGGTGTAGCTCTCGATCGTCGACTGGGCCCGGACCAGCTTGTCCGTCGGGTCCTTGCCCGCGAGATAGCTGGTCGAGGCGCTCGCGGCGAGCGTGCTCAGCAGGGCCGTACCGATCGAACCGCCCACCTGCTGCATGGTGTTGACGGTCGCGGAGGCCACGCCCGCGTCCTCGGGCGCGATCCCGCCGGTGGCCAGTGACATCGCGGGCGGCATCACCATGCCGAGGCCCGCGCCGATCAGCAGCAACTGCGGCAGCACGTCGGTCGAGAAGGACGAGCCGACGCCGATGCCGGTCAGCCAGGCCATGCCGACCGCGGCGACCGCGAATCCGGCGGGGATGACCGCCTTCGGCCCGATCCTGGGCACCAGCACGGTGGTGGAGACCTGGGCCATGACCATCAGGGCCGCCATCATCGGCAGGAACGCCACACCCGTCCTGGTGGGGCTGAAGCCGAGGTTGAGCTGAAGGTAGTAGGTGAGGAAGAGGAACACGCCGAACATGCCCGCGCCGGTGATCAGCACCGTCAGGAACGAGGCGGCCCGGTTGCGGTCGAGCAGGACGCGCATCGGCAGCAGCGGGTGCTTCGCCCGGGTCTGCCACCAGGTGAACGCGCTCAGCAGGATTCCGCCCGCGACGAGGAAGCCCCAGGTGGCCGGTGAACTCCAGTCGTGTGTCTCGGCGTTGGAGAAACCGAAGACCACGGCGAACAGACCGGTGGAGACCAGCAGCGTGCCGGGCAGGTCGAGCTTGGAGCCGGCCGCGTCACGGTGACCGCTCAGCAGGACCCAGCCGCCCGCGAAGGCGACGACCGCGAAGACGAGGTTGACGAACAGCGTCCAGCGCCAGTCGAGCGCGTCGGTCAGGACGCCGCCGAGCAGCAGGCCCACCGCGCCACCGGCACCGGCGATGGCGCCGTACACGCTGAACGCCTTGGCGCGCTCCTTGGCGTCGGTGAACGTCGTGTTGAGCAGGGAGAGGGCGGCCGGGGCGAGGAGGGCACCGAACACACCCTGCAGGGCGCGGGCGGTGACCAGCATCCCGAAGCCGGTCGAGGCGCCGCCCAGGACGGACGCGCCGGCGAATCCGGCGACACCCACGAGGAAGGCGGGCTTGCGTCCGAAGAGGTCCGCGATGCGCCCGCCGAGCAGCAGCAGGGAGGCGAAGGCCAGCGAGTAGGCGGTGACGATCCACTGCCGGTTGCCGTCGGAGAAGCCGAGGTCCGCCTGGGCGGAGGGCAGGGCGATGTTCACGATGGTGGCGTCGAGGACCACCATCAGCTGCGCGATGCCGATGATCGACAGGATCCACCACCGTCGCTTCGACGGGGGTGCGGACGTCGTCTCCGCGGCACCCGCGCCGGTGCCTTTGGTCAGTGTCTGGGACATGGGGGAAGCACTCCAGGGAAGTTGCTCGTTACGTGCACGTAAACGAAACGGTTTCGTACACATCGACGTTCCGACCTTAGACTCCCTTCGATCGAAACGGCAACGTTTCGCTAAGTGACCGGGTGTGATGTCCGTCCCATTCATTCCTTGACGGTCATATGACTGTCGAGGCATATTGGTCGCATGTCCGACGACGCCCCCCTCTGGGCCGCCCTCGCCGACCCCCACCGGCGGGCCATCGTCGCGCTCCTGCTGGAGCGTCCCCGGGCCGTCGGTGAGATCGTCGAGGCGTGCGGGCTCAGCCAGCCGGGCACCTCGAAGCATCTGCGGGTGCTGCGCGACGCGGGGCTCGTCCGGGTGCGGCAGGAGGCGCAACGCCGCGTCTACGCCCTCGACCCGGCCCCGATCGCCGCACTCGACGCCTGGCTCACCCCGTACCGCACGCTGTGGAACGAGAGCCTGGACGCCCTCGGCCGCCGGCTGGACGGGGACGGGGACCGCCTGGCGGGCGAGCCGCCGGACCACCCCGAAGAGCCGTTCCCGCACGACCGAAGGCAGCCGAACGCCGAAGTACCCCCACGGGACGCACCGTCATCGGAAGCACCCTCACCGAAGGACTGAGCCATGTCCGCCGAAGCCACCGCCCACACCGGGACCTACCTGACCCTGGACGACGGCCGCCCCGCCGTCCGCTTCAGCCGCACCTACGACCACCCCGTCGACCGCGTCTGGCGGTTCGTGACCGACCCCGTCGAACTCGCCGCGTGGTTCCCCTCCCGCGCCGAGATGGAACTGCGCCCCGGCGGCACGATCACGTTCAGGGGCGATCCGCACATGCCGGAGTCGACGGGCCGCGTCCTCGCCGTCGACCCGCCCCGCCATCTCTCCTTCGAGTGGGGCGGCGACGAACTGCGCTTCGACCTCGAAGCCCTCGACGACCGGCGCACCCGCTTCACGCTCACCAACGTGCTCGCCGAACGGAACACGGCAGCCCGCAACGGCGCCGGCTGGGAGGTGTGCCTCACCGCCCTCGACGCGACGGCGGCGGGTGAACGGTCCGAGGGCCCGCACGCCGGCGGGATCGCGGCCTGGAAGGAGATCTACGAGGCCTACGTCGAGGCGGGAGTCCCCTCCGGCGCCCCCGTCCCGGGGACGGACTGAGCGTTCAGGCCAGTTGCCGCCGCACCAGCTCGTGCAACCGTCCGCCCGTGTCCGCCAACAGTCGCGCGGGCGGGCCCTGCTCGGCGACCCGGCCGTTCTCCATCACGATGACGCGGTCCGCGTCCAGCACGGTCGACAGCCGGTGCGCGATCACCACCCGGGTGGCGTTCAACGCCTTGGTGCTCTCGATCACCGTGCGCTGCGTCGCGTTGTCGAGGGCGCTCGTCGCCTCGTCGAAGAAGAGGATGCGCGGCCGCCGGATCAGCGCCTGGGCGATCATCAGCCGCTGGCGCTGGCCGCCCGAGATCGCGCCGCTCCCCGCGACGAGGGTGTGGAGCCCCATGGGCATCCGCCTGATGTCCTCGGCCAGACCCGCCATCTCGGCCGCCTCCATCGCCTCGTCCGGCGTGTACGGCTCGGTGCCGCAGATGCAGTCGAGGACCGACCCGGTGAACGGCTGCGCGTGCTGGAGCACGACACCGCACTGACGGCGTACCGCGGACTGGTCGAGCGCCCCCAGGTCCTGGCCGTCGTAGAGCACGCTGCCCGACACCGGCCTGTCGAAGCCGATCAGCAGCCGCAGCAGGGTGGACTTCCCGCAGCCGCTCGGTCCGACGATCGCCACGAACTCGCCCGGCCGGATCGCGAACGACACGTCGTCGAGGACGAGCGGACCGTCGTCGGCGTACCGGAACGACAGCCGCCGCGCCTCGATCGCGCCCGACAGGACACCCGGACGGGTGCTCGCCACCCGCACCTCGGGTGTCGCGTCCAGCACCGGCCTGATCTCCTCGAACATGGGCAGCGCCGCCGCCGCGGAGACGAACGCGCCGGTGATCTGGGTGACCGAGGTCAGCAGCATCGTCATCGACGTGTTGAAGGTGAGGAAGTCCGCCGCAGACAGCGAGCCGTGTGCCGGGCCCGCCAGCAGCATGAACATCAGCAGGGAGCACAGCGGCAGATACACCGCGCCCAGCACCGCCGTCAGGTTCTTGACGCGGCCGACCTGCTGCTGGAGCTCACGGCTGCGGGCGAACTCGCCCGCCCAGGCCGCGTACGCGTAGTTCTCAGCCGCCGCGACCCGCAGCTTGGGCAGACCGCGCAACGTCTGGAAGGCCTGGTTGTTGAGCTTGTTGCCCAGCACCACCAGACGACGCTGGCCGCGCACCTGCCACAGACCGAGACCGAGGAACACGGCCGCGATCACCACCAGCATGCCGATCGCGGCCAGCGCCATCGGCACACTGAACCAGAGCAGCAGGCCCAGGTTCATCGCGGCGACCGTGGCCGCCTGCGCGAGCGTCGGCCCGACTCCCGCGAGCAGCCGGCGGATCGCGCTGACTCCCATCGCGGCACTCGCCAGCTCCCCGGTCGAGCGGGCCGCGAAGAACGCCGTCGGCAGCCGCAGCAGCCGGTCCCAGACGGCCGGTTGGAGACTCGCCTCGATCCGGCCCTCCATCCGCAGCAGCGTGAGGTTCTGCAACAGCATGAACGCGGCCGACACGACGCTGGTGACCATGAGCGCGAGACAGACCTGCACGATCAGCCCGTGCTCGGCCTTCGGGACGTACTCGCCGAGCACCCTGCCGGTCGCGATCGGCACCAGCGCGCCGATCGCCACGGTCACCAGGGAGCTGATCGCGAGGTTGCGCAGATCGCCGCCGGTGCCCGTGAGACAGAACCGCAGCAGCCGCAGCGGGCTCAGCCTCCGCTCGGGCAGCGGACGGTAGAACATCACCGCCCGAGCCTCGAACTCCGCCGCGTTGGCCTTCTCGACCGGCGTCTCCCGCCCGGACGACGGCTGCACGGCCACATATCCGCCGCGCCGCCACAGCAGCGCGACCGGAGCCCCGGACACCGCCCGGTGACCGACCAGCGGGCCGATGTCGTCGCGCCACCAGCGCCCGTCGAGACGCACCGCGCGGGCCCGGACCCGTGAGGCGAGCGCGATCCGCTCGACCGGGTCGAGCCGGTCGCTCTCCGTGCCGCTCTGCGCCCGCTCGGCGAGGGTGATCCCGGCGGCGCGGGCGACCAACTGGCAGGCCGCGTACGTGGCGTCCGCCTCGGCCGCGGTGGGACGCTTCCCCGACGGTCTGCCGATCGACGCGAGCAGCGTACGGTCGGCCTGGGCGCGGACGTCCTCGCCGGCCTTGATGCCCGCCGCCGTACGGTCCTCGTGACCGGTCTCCAGCTCCTCGATCCAGCGGTCGAGGGTGGCCAGCAGCCGGTACTGCTGGTCGACCATGCTCTGCCAGAGCCCGGAGTCCATCAGCAGCTCGGCCGCCGCCTCGGCCCCGTACAGGGAGCCGTACCGCACGCTCCCCGGCGGGACCCGCATCCAGAAGACATCGTCGTCGGTGGGCGCCGCCGCGTTCCCGGCCGCCGTCGGAGCCTGGATGAGGATGGACAGACTGCGTCCGACGCCGAGGGCGAGCGCGTGCTCCAGCGGACTCTCCGTCGGCGGCACGTACTGCGGGTTGCCGTAGGCGTCGTACGACCAGGTCGCCGTGTCGGCCTGCTGATACAGCTCCCGCAACCCGATCCGGCGCACCTCGCAGTCGCGCAACGGCCGCCCGACCAGCGTGTGCTGAGGGCCCGTCACCGGACCGAGCAGCAACGAGCCCGCTTCGAGCCGGCCGAGGTGATGCCAGTGCCCCTGCTCCGCGGCGTCGACCGCGAACAGGTCCATGGCGCCCGCGGTCACCAGCCACAGGACCTGCGGACCCTCCAGATCGAGACGGCTCAGCCCCGCGCAGCCGACCGGAGTGCCCATGCCGCCGAGCGCGCCGAGCACCACGTCCTGCTCATGGACGCCCTCGTGAACCGTGGTCATCTCAACGCTCCCTGACCAGAGCGGCGTACGGACCGCCGGCCGCCACCAGTGCCTCGTGCCGCCCGCGTTCCACGACCGAGCCGTGGTCGAGTACGACGATCTCGTCGCTGTCCCGCACGGTGCTGAGCCGGTGGGCGATCACCACACAGGCGCAGCCGCGCCGGCGCAGGTTGTCCATGACGGTCTGCTCCGTCTCGGCGTCCAGGGCGCTGGTCACCTCGTCGAGCACCAGGATGCTGGGCCTGCGCACCAACGCCCGCGCGATCTCCAGGCGTTGCCGCTGACCGCCGGAGAAATTGCGTCCGTCCTGCTCGACCCGGCTGTGGATCCCGCCGGGACGACGCGTCACGACCTCGTACAGCGAGGCGTCCTGAAGCGCGGCGACCACCGCGTCGTCCGGGATCGAGGGGTCCCACAGCGCCACGTTGTCGCGGACCGTCCCCTCGAACAGGAAGACGTCCTGGTCGACGAAGGAGACCGAGGCCGCGAGCGCGCCCCGCGGGATGTCCTCCAGCCGCCGGCCGTCGATCCGGATCGAGCCCTCCCACGGCGCGTACAGTCCCGAGATCAGCCGGGAGACAGTCGACTTGCCGCTGCCCGAACCGCCGACCAGCGCGACCTGCTGACCCGGCCCGACCGTCAGCGAGAACCCGGTGAGCAGCGGCTTGTCGAGCGGGCTGTAGCCGAACGTGACGTTCTCCAGCTCCACCCGACCCCGCAGCCGCCGGGTCGACTCGCCGGTTCCCGAGCGGGCGTAGAGCGGGTCGGCCCGGAAGTTCTCGACGTCCTTCAGACGCGCCACGTCGGCGGCGAAGTCCTGGATGCGGCCCGCGACGCCGTTGAGCCGGGTGACCGGCGCGGTGAACCGGGTGACCAGCGCCTGGAACGCGACCAGCAGCCCCACGGAGACATGACCCTCGACCGCCCGCAGGCCGCCGATCCACAGGATCAGCGCGCTGTTGAGCGTCGCGAGCGTCGGAGCGACCACCCCCAGCCAGGCGCTCGGCACCCCGAGGCGCTGCTGCTCCTCCAGCGTGGTGGCGTGCTGCCCGGCCCACTTGCGGAAGTAGCCGTCCTCACCGCCGGTGGCCTTCATCGTCTCGATCAACTGGAGCCCGGTGTAAGCGGTGTTGGTCAGCCGGGCGGTATCGGCGCGCAGCTTGGCGGTACGGGTCGCGCGCAGCCGGATCACCACCCGCATCGCCACCACGTTGAGCAGGGCGACACCGATGCCGACGGCCGTCAGCTGCGGGTCGTACGTGTACAGCAGCACGGCGTAGAGGACGACGACGACCGCGTCCACACCCGCGGCGGCCAGATCGCGGGCCAGCGTCTCGGCCACCGCGTCGTTCGACTGGAGCCGCTGCACCAGGTCGGCCGGGCTGCGCTGGGAGAAGAAGGTGACCGGGAGCCGCAGCAGGTGGCGCAGGAAACGGGCGCTGGAGAGCGTCGAGGAGATGATGCGGCCGCGCAGCAGATTCGCCTGCTGCAACCAGGTCAGCACCACCGTGAGCAGAACGGAGGCGCCCATCGACGCGAACAGCACGCCGAGCAGCGAACTGCGGCCGCCGATCAGATACTGGTCGATGAACGTCCGGCTGAGCGCGGGCACCGCCGCGCCGACCACCACCAGCAGCAGACTCGCCAGCACGGCGGCGGGCATCGTGCCCGAAGTGCCGCGCAGCCGGGCCGGCATGGCACCCAGCACCCCCGGTCTGCGGCCGCCCCTGCGGAACCCGGAGCCGGGCTCCATGACCAGCACGACTCCGGTGAAGCCGGTGTCGAAATCCTCCATCGGCACGAAACGGCGGCCCTTGCCCGGGTCGTTGACGTACACGCCCCGGCGCCCGAGGCGGCGTCCCATGCCGTCGTACACGACGTAGTGGTTGAACTCCCAGAACAGGATCGCGGGCCCGCGCACCTCGGCGAGCGCGGCCGTGTCCATCTGCATGCCCTTGGCGGTCAGACCGTAACTGCGCGCCGCCTTCAGCAGATTGCTGGCGCGCGAGCCGTCACGGGAGACACCGCACGCGATGCGGAGCTCTTCGAGCGGGATGTGCCGGCCGTAGTGGCCGAGCACCATGGCGAGGGAGGCCGCACCGCACTCCACGGCCTCCATCTGGAGCACGGTGGGGGTGCGGACACGCCCGGCCCGGCTCCTGGGCACGCTGCGCCGGGGCGGCGCGGCGCGCCGTCTGCTTCGGGTGTCCGGTGCGCTGGTCACGGCAGGAGCCAATCGACGGGGCGCTGTCCGGCCAGCCGGATCGAGGCCGTGGCGAGGGTCATGGAGGCGAGCGCGTACGGCGGCCCGTCGGCGGAGGACCACTTCAGGCCGCTCCCGGTGCCGGACGAACGGTCGAGCCGGACCAGGACGGCCACCGGCCTGCCCTTCCGGGTGAACTGCTCGCCCAGTTGGCTGTCGCCCAGGTAGGCGGCGATCTGCTGCCGGGTCTGCGCGCTCCGGCCCACCGTCCGCACATGTCCGCGCAGCACCCCGTACTGCTGGGCCGGCACCGACTGGACGGCCAGATCGACGGCGGCCCCGGCGGGAATCGTGGCGGCGCTCGCGGCGGGGACGTACACCGTCGCGTACAGCGGGTCGTCGGAGTGGGCGACCTTCTCCACGGCGGCCACGTTCGCGCCGGTCGGGATGATCGCGCCGATGGTGGCGGCGAGCGCGGTGACACGGCCCGCGGCGATGGTGCGGACGACGGCCGACCGGCCTTGCGCCGTACGGACCTTGAGTACGGGGGCGTTCACGGGGAGCCGTTCGCCCTCCTTCGCGAGGACCGCCGTGACCTGTCCCGCGACCGGGCTCTGCAGGATGTAACTGCCCTCCGCGTAGGTGAGAACGGCGGGCGCGCCGACCGTGGAGGCGACGGTGCCGGTCACGGCCCAGACGGACGCCGCGGCCATGGCGACGACCGTCACGGACAGGACGAGCCAGCCCTGCGGGCGGGCGAAGCGCACCGGAAGGTCGAGCTCTTCCGGCGATCGCAGCTTGGCGAGGGCCTGTTGGCGGAACTGCACGGTTCTCTTCTCACCTGTTCGAGAGGCTCACGGCACCCGAGAGTCCCGGAACCGGTGGGGCGGTTCCGGGACTCGGCGGCGTGAGACGCGGTCAGAGACCGGCGACCAGGCCGGTGACCGGGGCGGTGTTCAGGCCGGTCACACCCTCGACGGTGCCGACGGCCGTGCCCACGATGCCGGAAACCGGGGCAACGCTGTCCACCAGGCCGGTGACGGTGCCGACGGCGTTCAGCGCGAGGCCACCGGAGACGTTGTCGAGGTCGGCGTCGGAGATCTCGGCGGTCTCGACACGGGGGGTGGAGTTCATGATGGAACTTCCCTTCATATGGATATTCACAAGGGGGAGAGCGGCCCCCTCCGGGGGACAGATGACGGCCGCGCCGCAGGGGTGCGGCTCCCGCTCCCGGGAGCGGTGCCGCGACCTCCGCGGTGCCACGGATCAAAGCACGGGCGCGGGGCGCGCTTCCAATCAACCAAGGCTCTCACCTGGGAACTTGTGCTCCCCGGGCGGTGAACCGTGCAGGCGTCCACACGCCTCTGCGGCCACTTCTTCACATGCTGCGCGGCATCGTTCCACGCGAACCCTTGCCGTCCCCGCACCGAATGGGACAGTCCCGGCCCAATGGCTCGCAGGGGGGCGCGCGACTGTGCAGATCCCCGGTGCGCGGTGACCTCGCTGGGCATGGGCTGTGCAGATTCCCTGAACCCGGGATTCCGCTCCCGTTCGTCGACGGAGCGTCGCCGGCCGATCGCACACCGTGCGGGGCGGGGCGGGATTCGGGTCGCGCGGTGTGCGATCGGCCCTGCGGCCCGGCCGGGACCGGGTGTCCCGTATTCGTTCTCCGCCTCGGCTCCGTGCGGCGGAAATGGACCGGTTGTCTCCGCAATCGGTGCCTTTGGCGCGGCCAACTCCCGCAATTTGCAATGGCAGTTGAACGCCCCGTGTGACGCGTGCGTATCAACAGGCAACCAGGCGCCCCCCCAGTCAGCTGCCGGACGCGGCATCGACCCCGTCCCCAGGAGGTCAAGAGTTGAGTCACAAACGGATACCCAAGCGCAAGGCCGCCATCGCGGTGGGCGGCGTTGCGGCGCTCGGAGCAGCGGCTCTGCTGCTGCCCCACGCCAACGCGTCGCAGACGAACGGGGACAACGCCACTCCCAGAACGTTCAAGGCGACCGACGTCTCGAACGTCGCCTCGATGCTCGCCACCCAACTGGGTGATGCCTTCGCGGGTTCGTACTACGACCCGGCGAAGAAGCAGCTCGTGGTCAACGTCGTCGGTAACAACAGCAACGTCGTCAACCAGATCGAGCAGGCCGGCGCCGTGGCGCACCAGGTGCAGAACAGCACCTCGGCGTTGCAGACCGCCGCCAAGACGCTGAAGGCGGACGCGACGATCCCCGGCACGGCGTGGGCGGTCGACCCGAAGACGAACCAGATCCAGGTGACCGCGGACTCCACCGTCACGGGCGGCAAGTGGAACACCGTGCAGTCGACCGTCAAGAACCTCGGTTCGGGCGTGGCGACCCTCAAGAAGTCCTCGGGAACCTTCAAGACGTTCGTGGACGGCGGTGACGCCATCTTCGGCGGCAACGTGCGCTGTTCGCTCGGCTTCAACGTCACCGCGGGCGACGGCACCCCCGCCTTCCTCACCGCGGGCCACTGCGGTGTCGCCGCCGCCAAGTGGTCGGACTCGCAGACGGGCGCGTCCATCGCGACCGTCGACCAGGCCACCTTCCCCGGCAACGGCGACTTCGCCCTCGTCAAGTACGACGACCCGGCCACGAAGACCAACAGCGCGGTCAACGTCGGCAACGGGCAGAGCGTCCAGATCAACGCGGCCGTCGACGCCACCGTCGGCACGCAGGTCTTCCGGATGGGCAGCACCACCGGTCTGCACAACGGCAACGTGACCGGCCTCGACGCCACCGTGAACTACCCGGAGGGCACGGTCACCGGCCTCATCCAGACCGATGTGTGCGCCGAGGCGGGCGACAGCGGTGGCTCCCTGTTCACCCAGGACGGCGGCGCGGTCGGCCTGACCTCCGGCGGCAGCGGTGACTGCACCGCGGGCGGCGAGACCTTCTTCCAGCCGGTCACCACCGCGCTGGCGGCGGTCGGCGCGACGCTGGGTGCGGGAGACGCGGGCGCCGGTGCCGGTGCCGCGGACCCGAGCGCGAGCGCGGCGGACCCGAGCGCGGGCGCCAGTGACGCGGCGGGCGCGGGCGACCAGGCGGGCGGCGCGGCCGACCAGTCCGGCGCGATGGGCGACCAGAGCGGCGCGGCGGGCGACCAGTCCGGCGCGGCGGGCGACGATCAGTCCGGAGCCGGGATGAACGACGGCTCGGGCATGGTGTCGGCCACCCCGTGAAGCCGGTGAGCCCGGCGATCAAGAACCACTGAGCGGCCAACGGAACAGGGAATTCCGGTCGACAGTGGACAGGTCCGGCCCTCCGGCGGGAGGGTCGGACCGCTCCTTTGCGCGGTGTCCGACCGGTCGAGCCGGCCGGTGCACTGGACCGCACCGCACCGCACCGCACCCGACCGGTCGGGTCGGATGGGTCAGACTGGGCCGGGGTGGTCGAGAGGCCGTACCCGCAGCAGAAGCAGAGCGACGTCGTCGGGGCGTTCCTGACCGGCCTCCTCGCCCCGCTGGAGCAGGCTGTCGGCCAGCTCGTTCAGGGGCTGGTCCCCGGTCGCCGCGAAGCGTCGCGCGAGGTCGGCGAGGGCGTCCTCGATGTCGACGCCGGGCGACTCGATCAGACCGTCGGTGTAGAGGGCCAGGACAGACCCGGGAACGAGCGGCACCTCCGTCGTCGGATAGACGGCTTGGGCGTCGATGCCGAGCAGCGGCCCGCCGGCCAGGTCGAGCACCTTGACCCTTCCGTCCGGCCGGCGCAGCAGTGGCGGCGGATGCCCGGCGCGGGCCATCACGGCCACCCCGCGCGCCGGATCCAGACGCAGGTACAGACAACTGGCGAACAGCTCCGTGCCGAGGTCGATGAGCAGCCGGTTGGTGCTCCCCATCACCTCCTCCGGAGCCTGCCCGACCGCCGTGTACGCGCGGACGGCGGTACGGATCTGGCCCATCAGCCCCGCGGCCGTCACGTTGTGCCCCTGCACGTCCCCGATCACCGCCGCGGCCCGGCCGTGCGAGGACACCAGGTCGTAGAAGTCCCCGCCGATGTCCATGCCCTGGGTGGCCGGCAGATAGCGCGCGGCCGCCTCGATCGAGGCCAGCGGCGGAAGCGAGCTCGGCAGCAGCGCGGCCTGCAGACCCTGCGCGAGCTGGAGCTTGGCGTCGTAGAGCAGGGCGCGTTCCAGCGCCTGGGCGATCAGCCCGCTCAGACTTGTCAGCACCGCCTGTTCGTCGGCCGCGAAGTGATGGGACTGCGCGTACCCGAGGACACAGGTGCCCACCGGCCGCCCGGAGGCGATCAGCGGCAGATAGGCCCACGCGCCCATGCCGTCGGGGGTCGCGTTCTGTGACGGATAGAGGCGCTCCAGTTGCTCCCGCGAGTCGAAGAACGCGGGAACCCCGGTGTTCAGCGCCTGGGTGCCCGGAGTCTGCTCGCTCAGCGGCAGCCCGTCGAAGCGCTCCACGGCGTTCGCGTCCGGGTATCCGCGATGCCCGAGCACATGCAGCCGACCGGCCCGGCTGCCGAGGACGGCCAGGGCCTGGCTGCCGACGGCGGGCGAGATCTCGTCCGCGACCAACTGCACCACGTCCTGGACGCCCGCCGCCTCCGTCAGCGCGCTCGCCAGGCTGAGCACGTGGGAGATCGTCACCAGGCGCGGACTGCCGTCGCTCCGCCGCGGGCCCGCCCGCGTCATCTCGGACACCGGCCGGGCCCGCGAGATACGGACGCTCAGCCCGTTCGTACTCGGATACAGGCGGAACGACAGCCAGTCGCCCGGGGGGCGCAGCGCCACGAACGAGGTCACGTGCTGGCTGATCAGCGCGGCACGGTAGCGGTCCTCGTAGACCGGGTCGTTCAGCCAGGGCACGGCCGCCCACAACTGGGTGCCCAGGAGCCGGCTGACCGGCACCTCCAGCAGTTCGGCCGTCGCCGCGTTGGCGTAACCGACCCGCCCGTGCAGATCCAGCGAGCACAGTCCGTACGGCAGTCGCGCCGCCATCCGGCCGGCCTCCAGGGCGCCGAACGTGCCACCCGGTGCCGGCCCCGCCGGCGTGAGGAGGTCGGGTTCGGGACGCAGCGGGCGGTTCTCGGCGGCGGCCCGCTCCAGACGCAGCGCCAGCCGGTCGCAGGCCGCGGTGAGCCGTTCCCGTTCCCGGTCGGACAGGTCCGGCGGATGCGAGCCGGGCCAGGTCACGTAGACGGCGCCGTACACGGTGGTCGCCGTCGCCACGGGAAGCGCCGCGAGGGCGAAGGGATACGGGAGCACCAGCGCGATCCGGGGATAGCTGCGGGCCATCTCGTGCTCGCCCCCCACCCAGATCAGCCGCCGCCCCCGTACCGCGTCGGCGACCGGGATCGGCGCGCTCAGACCGACGCGTTCCCACGGCGCGGCGAACGCCCGCGGCAGCCCCGCGGAGACCGCCATCTCCAGTACCGGCTCGTCGGACGAGAGCAGGTACACGGCCCCCGAGTGGGCGTGCACGTCGTCCAGCATCGCGGCCAGCGTCAGCGACAGCAGCGGGCGGCCCACCGGGGTCGGCCGGCCGGCCGGCGCCTGTGCGGCCTCCTGCCCGTCGGACACGCCGACCACCTCCTCGCGGGACCGTCCACGGCCTCCGCACTTCCAGGGATCAAGGCTCCCCCCTGGACGCCCGTCCCGCACGGCGAGCGGAGCCGCCCTCTGCCGGGTGCGACCGAGCGTCCGGTCCGGCCGGGCCACGGACCGTCACCCCTTTCGTGCGAAACGCCGCGCGAAACGCACGAATCAAGACGGATTCGATTTCGTTCGATTCGCTGTCCCGTACGGGCTTCCCCGCAGGCCCGGCGCCTTCGGAACGGTCACAGGGGCTGCGCCCGGGCCCGGGAAGCGCTGTAATTACGGCGTGGTCAGTGAGGGTGCTGCGGAACGCGGAACAAGAATGTCGCGCGCCGAACTTGCCCTGAAGACGCTCACCGCGGACCTTGACCCACGCGAACGGCTGCACCGCCTCCTCGAACAGGCACTCGTCTTCACCGGTGCGACCGTCGCCGCCGTGTACTCACCGAGTGCGAGCGGCGGTGAACTGCATCTGGCCGAGTCCGCGGGAGTGCCCAGGACGCTGTACGGGCTCCGCGACAGCTACCCCCTGTCCGGCGGCTCCCCGGCCGCCGAGGCGCTGCGCTCGGGGCGGCCGTGCTGGCTGGGGCCGGAGGAGGTCGCCCGCTGCGCCGACGCGCGGCGGCTGTCCTCGCGGGACTACTCGCTGGCCGTGCTGCCCCTGCGGGACGACGGCTGCCTGGTCGCCGTCAGCGAGGGCCCCGACGGCTTCGGCCCCGAGGACCGGGCCTGTCTCGGGATGCTCGCCGACGCCGTCGTCTGCCCGCCGCCCCCGCTGCCGGACGACGCGGCCGACCTGCCCGCCAGCTCGTTCAGCCTCGCCATGGACACCGGGCGGGTCGAGGTCGACCACGAGGTGCTCGATCTGTTCGGGCTGTCCGCCACGGCCTTCGACGGCAAGGTCGAGACCCTGCTGTCGATGGCCGTGCCCGAGGACCTTCCCTCGCTGATGTCCGCCGTGGAGCCGGACCACATGTCCGTCGGCGACCGGGAACTGGAGTTCCGCATCCTCCAGCCGTCCGGCGGACACAAGTGGCTCCGGCTGCGCGCCCACCTGCTGCCCTCCGCCGAGGGCCGCCCCGCACGGCTCGTGGGCACCGTCTCCGACGCCTCCAAACTGCGCTCCCGTCTGAACGACGTGGGCCGCGTCCAGCGGCTCGCCGCCGCCCTCGCGACCGCCGGCACCGTCCGCGATGTCGGCCACGCCGTCGTCGCCGCTCTGGGCAAGCCCCTCCAGGCCGACCGGGTCGCCGTCGCCGAGCTGGAGGGCGACCGCCTCGTCGTCACGCTCCTGGACCCGCCCCAGCCGGAGTTCTGGCCGGAACTGTGGCGCAGCGAATGGCGCTCGGAATGGCCCGACGCCCCGGTCCGGGCCATGCCCACGCTCGCGGCGGCCCTCACCGAGGGGCGGCCCGCCATCTGGCCCGCCGGCGCCGACCTGGAGCCCGCGCTCGCCGAGGTCGGCCCCGGCGGCCTCGCCGTACTGCCGCTGCCCGCGGGCGGCCGTATGGCGGGCGCCTGCCTGATCGGCTGGGAGGCCCCGCACGACTTCGGCCCCGACGAGCGCGCCCTGCTCACCGCCTCGGCCGGCCTCGCAGGCCAGGCCCTGGTGCGGGCCCACGCCTTCGACGCCGAGCACGAACTCATCGGCATGCTCCAGCGGAGCCTGCTCCCGCGCCGCCTGCCCAAGCTGCCCGGCGCGGTCGCCGTCGCCCGCTACCTTCCGACCACGTCGGGCCTGGACGTCGGCGGCGACTGGTACGACGTGATCCCGCTGCCCGACAACCACGTCGCCCTCGTCATCGGAGACGTCCAGGGGCACAACGCCTCGGCCGCGACCCTCATGGGCCAGATGCGCACCGCCCTGCGCGCGTACGCCGTCGAGGGGCACCCCCCGGACGTGGTGGTCTCGCACGCCAACCGGCTGCTGCTCGATCTGGAGACCGACCTCTTCGCCACCTGCTGCTATGTCGACGTCGACATGGAGGAGGGGTCCGCCTGGTATGTGCGCGCCGGACACATCCCGCCGGTGCTGCGTCACCCGAACGGCGGTACCGAGGTCCCCGAATCGGAGCCCGGACCACCGCTCGGCGTCATCCGGCAGACCGACTTCCCCATGAGCCCGCTGCGGTTCCAGCCCGGCACCATCGTCGCGCTGACCACCGACGGCCTGGTCGAGTCCGTCGAGGTCGACGTCGAGGACGGTCTGAAACGGCTCGCCGCGGGCCTGGCCGCCTCCGACCCCGCCCACCTCGGTCTCGTCGCCGACCAACTGCTCACGGGCGCCAACCGCAGCGACGACGTGGCCCTCCTGCTGATGCGCTACGACGGCATGGAGGTACTCCCGCTCCGCGAGAGCTGGACCGTCTGGCGGGTCCCAGAAGCCGTCCGGCACGCCCGCCGCTACACCCGGCGCGCCCTGCGCACCTGGGGCGTCGACGCCCACACGGACGCCGCCCTGCTGATCGTCTCGGAACTCGTCACCAACGCCCTGGTGCACACCGACGGCCAGGTCAGACTGGACCTCACCCTCATCAACCACCGTCTGCGCATCGCGGTCGCCGACAACTCGCCCCGTACCCCGATCAAGCCCACCAGCATCGGCTGGGAGGCCACCGGAGGCCGGGGCATCCTCCTCGTCGAGGCGATGTCGGCGACCTGGGGCACGGTGCCGGTGAGCGGCGGGAAGCAGGTCTGGAGCGAGATCTCGCTGGACTGACACGGGCCCGCGCCAGACCCCTCGCGCTCGCGCGGAGCGGCGAGTCGGGGGGACCGCTTCGATCAGCCGCCGGACGTGCCACCGGAACAGCCGCCGGACGTGCCACCGGAACAGCCGCCGGACGTGCCACCGGAACAGCCGCCGGAGTGACACCCTGAAGCCGTGCGTCTCCTGCTCCTGTCCGACACCCACCTCCCGAAGCGGGCCAGCCGACTCCCGGCCCCGCTGCTCGCCGAACTCCCGCTCGCCGACGTCGTGATCCACGCGGGGGACTGGGTGGACACCGCCACTCTCGACCTGCTGGAGGCCCGTTCCCGGCGGGTCATCGGGGTGTACGGCAACAACGACGGCCCCGACCTGCGGGCCCGCCTCCCCGAGATCGCCCGCGCCGAACTGGGCGGCCTGTGCTTCGGCGTCGTCCACGAGACCGGCGGCGCGCACCACCGCGAACAGCGCTGCGCGGAACGCTTCCCCGACCTCGACGTCCTGGTCTTCGGGCACAGCCACATTCCCTGGGACAGCACCGCCCCGACCGGCCTGCGCCTGCTCAACCCCGGCTCGCCGACCGACCGCCGCCGCCAGCCGTACCGCACCTACATGACGGCGACGGTGACCGGCGAGTCCGGGCTCACCGGGGTGACCCTGCACCGGCTGCCCCCGGGCACCGGCTGAGCCACGGCCTGCCGATGCGAGGCCTGCCGGTCCACGGCCCGGCGATGCGGGGCCTACCGAATCCGCGGCTACCGCGGATGGATCGCCCCGCCCCGCGTCGTCAGGGGCACCCCGCTGCCGCCCCAGCGCAGCGCGACGATCTCCGCGGCGACGGACACCGCCACCTCCTCCGGAGTACGTGCCCCGAGATCGAGGCCGACCGGGGAACGCAGCCGGGACAGCTCGCGCTCCGACACGCCGGACGCCAGCAGCCGTCCGACGCGGTCGTCGTGGGTACGCCGACTGCCCATCGCCCCGATGTACGCGGCCGGGCGGCGCAGTGCCTCCTCCAGCAGGGGCACATCGAACTTGGGGTCGTGGGTCAGGACGCAGATCACCGTGCGGTCGTCCGTCGTCGTGCCGCTGAGATAGCGGTGCGGCCAGTCCACGACCACCTCCACGCCCGCCGGGAACCGCCTCGGCGTGGCGAAGACCGGGCGGGCGTCGCACACGGTGACCCGGTAGCCGAGGAAGGCGCCGATGCGGGCCACGGCGGCCGCGTAGTCGATCGCGCCGAAGACCAGCATGCGCGGCGGTGGCGCGAACGAGTGCAGGAAGACGGTGACGGCGTCCTCGCGCCGTTCGCCGTGCGGGCCGTAGTGCCGCCGCCCGGTGGCGCCCTGGGCCAGCTCGCCGCGCGCGTCGGCGGTGACGGCGACGTCCAGGCCCGTCGAGCCGAGCGAGCCGGACACCCCGCCGTCCGGGCCCGGCTCCCCGGCCGGCCACACGACGAGGGCGGCTCCGCGCGGAGCGGGTCCGTCGATCACCGTGGCCACCGTCACCGGGCGGCCCGCGGCGACCGACCCGGCCATCGCGGCGAAGGCCGGATCGTCGGCGGGCGACACCCGCCGGACCAGCAGCGTGATCTCACCGCCGCAGGTCAGCCCCACGGCGAAGGCGTCCTCGTCGCTGTACCCGAACGTCTCCAGGCGCGCCTCGCCCGAGGCGATCACCTCCTGGGCCAGCTCGAACACCGCGCCCTCCACGCAGCCGCCGGACACACTGCCCACGACCTCGCCGCCCGGACCCACCGCCATGGCCGCGCCCGGGTCGCGGGGCGCGCTGCGGCTCACCGCCACCACCGTGGCCAGTCCGAAGGGAGATCCGGCCGCGTACCACTCGTGGAGCGCGGGGAGGATGTCGCGCATCGTCCGCTCCTCTCGCCGCGGGCCGGGACCGTCCCCCGGGTCCGGTCACCGTCAGGAATCAGGATCCGGTCACCTTCAATGATCCGCTTCGCGGCAGGATTTCGTTGAGCGTTAATGCGTTGCCGTCCGGGGAGGCCGCCTGCTGCACTGCGGGAGACACATCCGCCGGGATCGAGGAGCAGAGATGCGCGCACCGTTCATGTCCACCCAGGAAGGAACCACTCCCATTTCAAAGGACATGACACTCGGTGCATATGCTCAACCTGGGAATCCTGGCGCACGTAGACGCCGGTAAGACAAGCCTGACCGAGCGGCTGCTGCACACGGTCGGGGTCATCGACGAGATCGGCAGCGTCGACGACGGGAACACCCGGACCGACTCCCTCGCGCTGGAGCGGCAGCGCGGCATCACGATCAAATCCGCCGTCGTCTCGTTCGCGATCGACGACCTCACCGTCAATCTGATCGACACCCCCGGTCACCCGGACTTCATCGCCGAGGTGGAACGGGTGCTCGGCGTGCTCGACGGCGCCGTCCTGGTCGTCTCGGCCGTGGAGGGCGTTCAGGCGCAGACACGCGTGCTGATGCGGACGCTCCAGCGGCTGCGCATTCCCACGCTGATCTTCGTGAACAAGATCGACCGCGGCGGGGCGCGTGACGCGGAGGTCCTGGAGAGGATCTCCGAGCGGCTCACCCCGGCGATCGTCCCGATGGGCGAGGTCGGTGAACCGGGGCGGCGCGGCGCGTACTTCACCGCGTACCCCGCCGCCCGGCTGCGCCCGCACCTCCTCGATCCGCTCGCCGAGCACGACGAGGAACTGCTCGCCGCGTACGTCGAGGACAAGGTGTCGTACGAGCGTCTGCGTGCCGCTCTCGTCGCTCAGACCGGGCGGGCCCAGGTGCACCCCGTGTTCTTCGGATCGGCCACGACGGGCGCGGGTGTCACCGAACTGATCGGCGGCATCCGGGAGTTGCTGCCCGTTGCGCGGGCGGACGCCGAGGGACCGGTGTCGGGCACCGTCTTCAAGGTCGAACGGGGGGCGGCCGGGGAGAAGATCGCGTACGCGCGGATGTTCTCGGGGACCCTGCGGACCCGCGACCGGCTGGCCCTGCGCGACGGCGAGGAGGGGAAGGTCACCGCGATCAGCGTCTTCGACCAGGGCTCGGCGGTCCCGGAGGCGTGCGTGACCGCGGGGCGCATCGGCAAGCTGTGGGGGCTCGGCGCGATCCGGATCGGCGACACCATCGGTGAACCCCGGCCGTCCCCGGCGGGCGAACACCACTTCGCCCCGCCGACCCTCGAAACCGTCGTGTCTCCCGGCCGCCCGGCGGACAGGGGCGCCCTGCACCTCGCGCTCACCCGGCTCGCCGAGCAGGACCCCCTGATCGATCTCCGGCACGACGATCTGCGGGGCGAGATCTCCGTATCGCTCTACGGGGAGGTGCAGAAGGAAGTCCTCCAGGCGACCCTGGCGGACGAGTTCGGCATCGACGTCCTGTTCCGCGAGACGACTCCGCTCTGCGTCGAACGGCCGCTGGGCACGGGCGCGTCGGTCGAGTTCAACAAGAAGGACCCGAATCCGTTTCTCGCGACGGTCGGACTGCGGATCGAGCCGGCGCCGATCGGTGCCGGGGTGGAGTTCCGGCTGGAGGTCGAACTCGGATCGATGCCCTACGCGTTCTTCAAGGCTGTCGAGGACACCGTCCAAGAGGCTCTGGGCCAGGGGATGCACGGCTGGCAGGTCACCGACTGCACGGTCACGATGACGCACGCGGGCTATTCGCCGCGCCAGAGCCACGCCCACCAGGGATTCGACAAGAGCATGTCCAGCACGGGGGCCGACTTCCGGGGCCTGACCCCGCTGGTGCTCATGGACGCGCTGCGCGCGGCCGGCAGCCAGGTGTACGAGCCGATGCACCGCTTCAGGCTGGAGGTGCCGGCGGACACGCTCGGCGCCGTGCTGCCCGTGCTGGCCAGGCAGCGCGCCGTGCCGGGGACCACCCGGATGCGGGGCTCCTCGTGCGTGCTGGAGGGGGTCCTCCCGGTGGTCCGGGCGCACGGACTGGAACAGAGGCTCCCGGGGCTGACGCGGGGAGAGGCCGAGCTGGAATGCGCCTTCGACCACTACGCACCCGTGGCGCGGGACGCGATCCCGGACCGTCCCCGGACCGATCTGAACCCGCTGGACCGCAAGGAGTACCTGCTGAATCTGACGCGCCGGTTCGGCGGGTGAGCCGGCCGCCCTGCCTCGGGCGCCCCGCCGGGAGGCGGGTGAAACGAGAAACTTACTCATGAGTCAGAGGTGTTGACGCCTCCCGGTACCGGCGGGACTGTTGTGAACATGTCGAAGTTACGTGCGCGTCTGCTCGGCGTCCTCGTACTCCTCACCGGTTTCCTCACGGCGGCGGGCGCCCCGCCCGCCGCCGCGGACGGACTCCCCGACTCCCTCTGGTTCGACGCACCCGCCGCGGCCGCCCTCACGGTGGCGAACGGCCGGTTCACCGACGGCCTCGGTCGCGAGGTCGTGCTGCGCGGATACAACGTCTCCGGCGAGACCAAGCTGGAGGAGAACAGCGGGCTGCCCTTCGCCTCGGTCGCCGACGCGGCGAAGTCCGCGACGGCGCTGCGCGCCCTCGGCGGCGGCAACTCCGTGCGCTTCCTGCTCTCCTGGGCGCACGCCGAACCCGCCCGCGGCCAGGTCGACAGCGCCTATCTCGCCGCGGCCACCGACCAGATGCGAGCCTTCCTCGACGCGGGAATCCGTGTCTTCCCCGACTTCCACCAGGACCTCTACTCCCGCTACCTCTTCAACACGGGGAGCTGGTACTCCGGCGACGGCGCCCCCAAGTGGGCGGTGACCGCGGGTGGTTACCCGCAGGAGTCCTGCGGCATCTGCCTCTTCTGGGGCCAGAACATCACCCAGAACGGCGCCGTCGAAGCTGCTCAGTACGACTTCTGGCACAACGCCCACGGGCTCCAGGACGCCTTCCTCACCACGGCCCAGGCCACCATGACGTACGTCCGGCAGCACCTCACCACCGCCGAGTTCGCGGGGGTCGCCGGCTTCGACCCGTACAACGAGCCCTACGCGGGCACCTATGAATCGGCGCAGACCAGCCGCACCTGGGAACGCGACCTGCTCTGGCCGTTCTACGGGAGGTTCCGGGCCCGCATGGACGCGGCCGGCTGGCAGGACAAGCCCGCCTTCGTCGAACCGAACCTCTTCTGGAACTCCAACATCAGCTCCCAGAAACAGGAGGGCGGACTGCTCGACGCGGGCACCCTCGGTCCGCGCTATGTGTTCAACACCCACTTCTACGACCAGAAGGCCATCTCGGGCATCCTCATGTGGGGCAAGGCGGGAGACGGTCAGTACGCCACCGACTTCGGCGCGGTCCGGGACCGGGCCGCGGCCGCCGGGACGACCGCGGTCGTCAGCGAGTTCGGCCACCCGCTCTCGGGATCGGTCTCCGACAAGGCCCCGACCGTCGACAAGGCGATGTACCAGGCCCTCGACTCCCGCCTCCCCGGATCCGGTTGGTGGATTGGGACAGCCTCGTCGGGACCGGTTCTGTCGGGTACCCAGTGGCAGTGGGACATCTACAGCGGCCGGCACCACGAGCTGATGAACGACAACCCCGGCAAGGTCCTGACCTCGGGAGACGCCTGGAACGACGAGGACCTCTCCGCGGTACGCCTCGACGACTCGGGCACGCCCGTGCTGCGCCAGGACGCCCGGCTCCTCGACCGGCTCTACCCCGGCGCCACCGCCGGCTCCACCCTCGCCTTCACCTACGAGGACCGCTCCCGCGACGGCTCCACCACGCTGACGTGGAACCCGGTGCCCTCGACCCTGCCCCAGGTCTCCCAACTGGTCGGAGCAGGGCAGTACGGTCTGCTCGTCTGGCGCTCCGACGGCGGCACCGCCCCGACGGAACTCCATCTGCCGGCCTCCTTCCCGGACTCGGCCACGACGGTGGTGTCCGACCTCGGAGCGACGGTCTCGCCACCCGCCTACACGACGACGACTCCCATCGCCGTCGCTCCCGAACCGGGCGCCACCGGCAGCCGCCGCCTCCTGCTCACCGCGTCCGGCTCGGGAACCCTGCACTACGCGCTGGTCACGAACGGGGCGAGCGCCCCGTCCTCCGCCCTGCTGAGCGGGGCCCGGACGGAACTCGCCGCCTGGGCCGCCGCCCGCTTCGGCTGAGTGGGCGTCAGCTTCCGCTCGGCCCGCTCCAGTTCGCCTCCACATGGCCGAGGCGAACCCGCTGGGGGTGGTCGCCGACCGGCACCGACACGGTCTTCTGCCCGGTGGCGAAGTCGATGGCGGTGACCTGGTCGGCGCCGCTCTCGGAGATGACACAGTCCTTGCCGTCGCCGCTGACGGTCGCCCAGTAGGGCTTGGACGCCGGGACCAGCGGGCCCTCCTGGAGCGTCGCGCGGTCCACGACGGTCGCGTAGTCGTCCATCGTGCCCGCCACGCACAGTTTGGTGCCGGACGGGTTCATCGAAATGCCGTGGTGGCGCGAGTCGTTGACCCAGGTGGTGCGGTCGCTGCTGGTGGCGGGGTTCTTCGGGAGGGTCTTGACCCGGGTGATCCGGTCGGTCGCGACGTCGTACTCCAGGAAGCCGTTGAAGAACGACACCTGGAAGTACAGTTTCGACTCGTCCGGAGAGAAGACGGCCGGGCGGACGGCGTCGGAGAAGTCCGTGAGGCCGATCGCGTCGAGGCGCTGGCGCATGTCGATCACCTTGACCTGCTTGTAGGTGGTCGCGTCGACGACGGTGATCTTCCGGTCGCCCTTCGTCCAGTCCAGCCAGGGGTCGTCGAGAGCGGTGGTGACGTCACCGATGGCCATGTTCCAGATGTACTTGCCGTCGTGGGTGAAGATGTTCTCGTGCGGCTTGTCGCCGGTGGCGAAGGAGCCGAGCTGTGCGCCGGTCGTGATGTCGAGTACGTGCACGGTGTTCGCGGTCGAGGCCGAGACCGCGACCCGCGTGCCGTCGGGGGACACGGCCATGTGGTCCGAGCGGTAACCCGCGACGGGGAAACGCCAGTTGATCCGTCCCGTGGCGAGGTCGATGGAGACGACGTCGGCGAAGCTCGGGCGTGAGACCACCACCGACCTGCCGTCGGGCGTGGAGTACATGTCGTCGACGAACTGGTCGTGCCCCTCGCCGACGCCGCTTCGAATGCCCATGAAGTAGGCCCACTTGATGGGATCGGCGTTGATCGCCGCGAGCCGCGCGTCCTTGTCCGGGATGACGTTGATCCGGCCGACCTTCGCGAAGTCACCGGTGGACTTGATGACGTCCGCGGTGCCCTCCCAGTTGTTGCCGACGAACATCACCTCGCGCAGATCGGTGGCGGAGGCCTGCGCGCCGTCGGCGGACGCGGCGGTCGCGGCGGTCGCCGTGGCGCCCAGGGTGAGGGTGAGGGCCGCGGCGAGAGAACAGAGGTGTCTGGCTCTGAGCACGGACATGGAGGGTCCTGTCGTAGTGGGGGAGTGCGGCGGACGGGCGCGGTGAACCGGGACGAGCCGTGCAGGGCCGGGTGCTGTGCACGACTCCAGAAATGACGAGAGCATGACAATGCGAAATCTGAACATGCCCGCTTTCAAAGTGCACTTACTGGAAAGTAAGGAATGAGGGAGCCTCTCCACAAGGGCTGGTGCACGACAAAATCACCGAACGGGCGAGCGTCGGTTCGGGTCGGGGCCGAAGGAGGAACGCGTGGCGGGCAGGATCAGACAGCCCACCGGCCGCTACGGCGGCAGAACGGCTGAGGAGCGGCAGGCGGAGCGCCGCCAACGCTTCCTCGACGCCGGGCTCGAACTGTTCGGCGCCGGACCCGGATACCGGTCCACGACCGTGGCGGCCCTCAGCGAGGCGGCGGGACTGTCGACGCGCCAGTTCTACGAGGCGTTCCGGGGCCTGGAGGACGTCCTGGCGGCCCTTCATCTCCAGGTCAACGACTGGGCCGAGGAGGCCGCCCTCGCCGCGCTCGCCGAGACCCGCGACCTGCCGCTCGCCGAGCGCGCCACCGCTCTGTTCCGCGCCTACGCGGCGAACGTGACAAGCGACCCGCGCCGCATCCGCATCACCTTCGTGGAGATCATCGGCGTGAGCGCGCGACTGGAGGAGCAGCGGCTCGCCCGCCGGGCCCGCTGGGTGGAGTTCATCTGCGGCGAGGCGGCGGCCGCCGTGGCGAGAGGAGAGGCGGCGCAGCGCGACTACCGCCTCGCCGCGACCGCCTTCATCGGCAGCGTGAACGGCCTGCTGCACGACTGGAACGCCGGACGGGTGGACGCGACCCTGGACGAGGTCGTCGAGGAACTGGTCCGCCAACTGCTCGCCGTCCTGCGCCCGGCCGACTGGCGCGCGGAGGGATCCGGCGCGGGTCCGCCGGTGGACCCCAGGCCGGGAGCCGGCGAGCGGAGGCGGCCGTGAGCCTTGGGTGTACATGGCCGCAAGGCGCGCCCGGTGAACGGAGCAGCATCGCCCCGTGGACCCGCGGCCGTGGTCGCTCCTCGCGCGACGGTCGGTGTGGCGGTCGCGGCGGCCGGACACCCGGCCCTGTCACGGGAAGAATCCCGGAGTCCTCAAGGAATCGGCCATGGCGCAATGTTGCTCTAGCTCGCCATCATGGCGAATGATCGAATCGGTGCTCGATTCATTCGGTGGTGGGGGTGGGCTGCGTGCGCGTGAAGTCGTACATGGATCTGCATCGGGAGATGTCCGCGGACATCGCGGCGGAGCGGGAGTCCGCGCTCGACCTGCTGGGACCGTCGGCCGCGTCGGTCCGGGCGGCGGTCGCCGAACTCCTGGAACACCGGACGTTCGCCTACCCCCTGTCGGTGCTGCCGGTCATCGTCCACGCCGTGGAGACCGGGACGCCCGGACCGGCGGTCCCGCTGGCCGTCGTCCACGAACTGTGGTGGACCTCCGCCTGCTACCTGGACGACCTCGCCGACGGTCAGGCCGCCTTCGCCGCCGGTGGGCTCGGTGAGAGCGAGGCGCTGCTCGCCACGGTCATCGGCGGAATCCCGCTCCCCCTGCTCGTCGTTCAGTCGCCGCGGATCCCCGAGGCGGCGCGCGGCGCGCTGTCCGCCGAGATCGTGAGGTGCTGGATCACCGCGACCGAGGGGCAGTTGAGGGACCTGCGCGCGGACATGGGCGCCCGGCGCGACGCGGTCGTCACGGCCTACCTCGGGAAGTCCGGCGCGCCGTTCAGCATGGTCACGGCCATGGCCGCGCAACTGGCGGGCCGAACACACGAAAGAGTCGAACTCTGGCGGGAGTTCGGCAACGTCTTCGGCATCCTGTGGCAGCTGTTCAACGATCAGCAGGACATACTGACCGGCCGCGACGAAGACCTCGCGAACGGCACGGTGACCTATCTGCTCGCCTGCGCCGTGGAGGATGCCGACGCCGGTTCCCCGGACCGCATCCTGGAACTGCACGCCGCCGCGCGCCACTCGCTCGACGCCCGCGCGGCACTCACCGCGTTCCTCCTGGCACCCGAGGTGCTGCGCCGGTACGAGGAGGACATCAGCGCGTTCCGCGACCGGGCGCACCGCCTGCTGCGCGAACTCGGCGGCGACGAGGCCTATTCGTCCGTCCTGCGCGACCTCGTGGACCGGGCTTCCCCGATGCTCCTACAGGCGCGGGAGCCGCTCTCCGGAGTGGTTGCCGCCCAGCACCGATGACATGACCGCCGTCGGCGCGGTGCGGCTCACCGCGGCCGGATCCGCAGCCTCCGAGCGGCACGCGGCGCGGCGGGACGCGGGTGGGCACGGGCTGTCCGCAGGATGGAGTCCAGCAGCGAGGCGGACACGCGCAGGCCTGCCGCGGACACCGGCCGTCGCCGGCGAACTCGGCTCGGACGAGACCTCCCCATCGCCGCACCGGCCGAGAAGGTCCAGGTCAGACGCGACTTGACCTGGACCTTCGGCCAGTACCTTCCTATTCGTCCCATGCCTGGACCAGTGTCTGCTCGATGATCTTCCCGTCGCGCAACGACATCATCGATGTGCTCAACACCCGTACCCCGTCGGGGTACGAGCAGGACTCGGTGAAGGCGACGTGGTCGCCCTGCACGACGCACTGCTCCATCTTGTGCGTCATGTCCCGGCTGTATACGTCGTTGAGCATCTCGGCGATCTCGCCGCGACCGTGTTTGACCATCGGGTGACTGGGCTGGGTGTTGCGGTCGACGACGCGCAGTTCCGCGTCGTCCGCGTAGAGCGACAGCAGATCTGCCGCACTGTGTCCTTCGATGCCCCGGCGCAGTGCCTCTGCGTCGAAGACGGGGGCTGCCGTGCCCATGGGTGACCTCCTCAGGAAGGCGCGGGCCGACCAGGAGCCGACCGCGAGGCGCCTCATACCGAGCGTCCTCCGCCCCGGGGCCCACGGCAAACGCAAGGGCCTGATGCCCCTCCCGGGTGAGCGCGAGGATCGGGCCGTGTCCGCCCGGGGGGCCGGGCCGTTGCTGAAGGCATGATCTCAACACGACGTATCGTCGCCGCCGTTGGTCTCGCTGTCGGTGTCACGGGACTCGCCGCGCCGATGGCGACGGCCGCGGGTTCCGTGGTCCCGGACGCCGCGAAGCTGAACCCCATCTCCACGCTCGACTCGGTCGCGACGAGCGGCATCCCCGCTGAGCAGCAGGCCGGTCTTCCCCGGCCCTCCGCCCAGCTCGCCGGTCTGAACCGGCTCAACGACCTGAACCAGTTGCGCCAGGTCACCGACCTGGCCGCGCCTGTCACCGGGCTGCTCGGGGGCATCGAGAGCTGACGCGACAAGGTCCTGTCGCCGGCGAGCGCTCGGCGTCCCCGAGCGCTCGCCGGTGACAGCACCATGTCCGCCGCGGGCCCGGGGACCCCGGCGGATCAGCGACATTCACCGGGACCCGCCGCCGCTCCTCCCAAACCTGGCCCGATCACCCGCGACCCGCCCTTCCAAGCCCCGACCCGCCTGCTCCATGAAGAGCACCCCTGCGTCTGCCGCCCCCGTCCCGCGCCAGCGGTCCCACCCAGTCGCCGGCGGGCCGGCAGGCCAGTCGTCGCCGGTCGGCCTGCCTGCCGCCGATCAGCCGTCTCCCTTACGCGTCAGCCGTCCCGTTCAAGGGCCAACCCGCCCGTTCACACAGGTCGGCCCGCCTGTGGGGCAATCCCGTTAGCTGGTCGGTGGCCGCGTTCGCGCAAGGTGCAGCCCCTGCCCGGCTCAGCCCTCTGCCCAGCTGGGCCTCACGCCCGGCTGGTCCGGCCGCCCCGCCTGTGGAGCAGCCTCCCTGGCGGGGGGTAGCCCTTGCCCGGCTCGGCCTGCTGCCCGGCTGGCCCCTCTGCCCAGCTGGGCCTCATGCCTGGCTGGGCCGGCTGCCCCGCCTGTGGAGCAGCCTCCCTGGCGAGGGGCAGCCCTTGCCCGGCTGAGCCTGCTGCCCGGCTGGCCCCTCTGCCCGGCTGGGCCTCATGCCTGGCTGGTCCGGCCGCCGCGCCTGTGGGGGCAGCCTCCCTGGCGGGGGGCAGCCCTTGTCCGGCTCGGCCTGCCCCCGGCTCGGTCGACTGCTCGACTGGGCCTGCCCGCGGCTTGGCCTGCCGCCCGGCTGGGTCTGCCCCCGGCTGGGCCGGGTCGCCCCATCTGTGGGGCTGCCCCTCCCCGCCTGAGGGGCAGCCCCTGCCCGGCTGGGCCTGCCCACCGGCTCGGCGCGCCCCCGGCTCGGCTAGCCCTCCTGCCCAGGGATCGCCCTCTGTCCAGGGAGGCCTGCCGGGCCCGGACGGGTCGGGCAGGGCAGGGCTCGGCCGCACCGCGGGTGGATCGGAAGTGCGCCCGATTCACCGGGGGGCGCGTGCGCCCGGGATACCCGTACCCCCTCCGCGTACCGCCGTGCGGAACGCGATGGGTGCCTGCCCGGCGCGCTGGTGGAAGTACTTGGCGAAGTTCGTGGCACTGGAAAAGCCCAGTTGGGCGGCGATACGGGCGGCGGCCAGGTCGGTGTGGGCGAGCAGCCGCTTGGCCTCCAGTACGACCCGGCGGTCGATGAACTCCTTGGCGCCGATCCCCGCCGCGTCGAGGGCGGCCCGGGACAGCGTGCGGGCGGAGTAGCCGAGGGCGAGGGCGTAGTCGTCCACCCGCCGGGTGTGCGCGAAGTCCCGCTCGACGGTCTCGCGGAACCGCAGAAAGGTTTCGCTTGGCCCGCCGCCCGGACTGCCGGGCTCCTCCAGATGGGCCAGGCGCAGGATCAGCACGTCCAGCAGATGGCGCAGTACGGCGACGCGCGCGTCGAGCGGCAGCCGCCCGGGTGTCAGGAACTCGTGCTCCAGATGCGCCCCGGCCACCCGCAGCGACGTCGCGTCCTCGCTCTTCGGTCTACGCAGCACGGGCGCGTGCGGATCGTCGAGCCGGGCCGCGCGGGCGGTGCCCGGGTCCGGGAACTCCCGCTCGAAGGCGATCAGCGTCCCCTCGGCCCGGGTGAGGTCTCCCCACTGCAGGACCTGCCCGGGGCGCGTCCACAGCCAGGAGCCCCGCTCGACGTGGTGGGCGGTGAAGTCCACGCTCTGGCGCAGTGCGCCGGAGTCGAGCGTGAGCACCTGGTGGAACCCGGGGCGCCGCGGCAGGCCGAGATCGGCTCCGTGGGTCCGGGAGCGGGCGCGCAGCGCGGCCAGCGAGATCACTTCAAGTCCGGCGGGTGTGCCGACGTGGGCCGCGAAAGGGACCTCGTGGACGGCCTGCCCGGCGGGGTGTCGGTTTTTGGCCATGATCAGTCGCCTGTGTATCCGGGTGGGACGTGCCCTCCCCGCCCGGTTGCGGGTGGTCGCGAGCGGACGACCGCCCCGCGTGGCGGAAAGAGGGCATCACCATAGAGGAGAGCCGGTCGCCGGCCAAGGAGTTCAGGGAGATCGCCGACGTACCGGAATGTTCCGGGGAGTCAGGCGGATCGGGCGCGTTGGGGGCGCGGTCATCCCGCGGTCGCGAGGAACTGCGTGGCGGCCAGTTCGGCGTAGAGAGGATCCCCGGCGACGAGGTCGCGGTGGGTGCCCACGGCGCGGACGCGGCCCGCCTCCATCACGACGATGCGGTCGGCCGTGGTGACCGTGGACAGCCGGTGCGCGACCACGAGGACCGTGGTCGTACGGGCCACGTCGGCGACCGTGTCCCGCAACGCGGCCTCGTTGACGGCGTCGAGCTGTGAGGTCGCCTCGTCGAGCAGCAGCAGCCGGGGGCGCCGCAGCAGGGCCCTGGCGATGGCGACGCGCTGGCGCTCGCCGCCCGAAAGCTTGGTGCCGCGATGACCGACCAGCGTGTCCAGGCCGCGCGGCAACCGGTCGACGAGGCCGTCGAGGCGGGTCGTCTTCAGCACCCGGTTCAGCTCGCCCTCGTCGGCCTCCGGATCGCCGAGCAGGAGATTGTCGCGCAGGGACCCCGACAGTACGGGCGCGTCCTGCTCCACATAGCCGATGGCGGACCGGAGCCGCGGCAGCTCCCAGTCCTCCAGCGCGCGGCCGTCCACGGTGATGAGGCCCGACTCGGGGTCGTAGAACCGCTCGATGAGCGAGAAGACGGTGGTCTTGCCCGCGCCCGACGGGCCGACGAACGCGGTCAGTCCGCGGGCCGGCACGGCGAACGTCACCCCGTGGTGGACGTACGGCAGATCGTCGGCGTAACGAAAGCGCACGTCGTCGAAGGCGAGCGCCGCCGGTTCGGCGCCGGGGGACGGCAGCGGCGCGGGCAGGGCGGCCGGTTCCGCGGGCAGCCGGAGGGCCTCCTGGATGCGGGCGAGCGCGGCGGCGCCGGTCTGGTACTGCGTGACCGCGCCGACCACCTGCTGGATCGGTGACATCAGGTAGAACACGTAGAGCAGGAAGGCGACCAGGGTGCCGACGTCGATGGCGCCCGTCGCGACCCGGGCGCCGCCCACCGCGAGGACCGTGATGAAGGCGATCTGCATCGCCAGACCGGCCGTGTTGCCCGCGGCCGCGGACCACTTGGCGGCCCGCACGCTCTGCCGCCAGGACTCCTCGGCGGCCGCGTGGACGGTGCGCTCCTCGCGGTGTTCGGCGCCGGACGCCTTGATCGTGCGCAGTGCGCCGAGGGTCCGCTCCAGCGAGGCCCCCATCACCCCGACGGCGTTCTGGGCCTGCCTGCTGGCGCGGTTGATACGGGGCACGATCAGGCCGAGGACCGAGCCCGCGCACAGCACCACGCCCAGCGTGACCCCGAGCAGCACCCCGTCGACCAGGCCCATCATCACCACCGTCGCGACCAGGGTGAGACCTCCGGTGCCGAGGCCGACCAGCGAATCGGTCGTGACCTCGCGCAGCAGGGTCGTGTCCGAGGTGATGCGGGCCATCAGGTCGCCGGGCTCGCTGCGGTCCACGGCGGGTATCCGCAGCCGCAGCAGGTACGACGACAGCTCGCGCCGCGCGCCGAGCACCACCGACTCGGCGGTGCGCCGGAGAACGTACGAACCCAGCCCGCCCACCGCCGCGTTGGTGACCACCAGGGCCGCCATGCCGAGCAGCGCCCGTCCGATCGGCCGGTCGTGCGACAGGTCGTCGATGAGCCCGCGTGCGACCAACGGAAGGAGCAGGCCGGTGGCCCCGGTCGTGAGCGCCAGCAGCGCGCCCGCGAACAGCGCCCAGCGGTGCGGTCGTACGTACCCGAGCAGCAGGCGCCACGCGGGCACCTCGGGCTCGGCCTCGGTCGGGCTCACGGCGCTCCTCGCGGGAAGGGATGAGGGGGCCCTCAGGCTACGTCGCGGGCGGCGCAGGACCGGTGCCGCCCGCGGCAGGTCCGCGTGGAGTCAGGACAGGCGCTCCCCGAGTGCCGCCAGGGTGGCGTCGAGGTCCACCGCTCGCGGCCGGTTGTGCGGGAGCCTGGAGAGCAGCGCGGCCATGCCGCAGGTGTCGGTGAGCGCCGAGAGGACCAGGCCGCCCGCCACCCCGGCGGGGAGCAACCGCCAGGCGGGGCGCCGGAGTCCGAGACCGAGGCCGGTGAGGACGACGGCGCCGGCGGTGAACCTGACCTGGCGCTCCATGGACCAGCCGGCCCGCGTGGAGCCGGCCGGGCGGTGCAGTTCGTGTCCGTGCTCCGCCCAGGCGTCGGTGCCGCCGGTGAGCGTGGCCGCCGGTACCCCGTGCTCGGCCAGCAGGGCGCAGGCGTCGGCGGAGCGCTTGCCGGAGGCGCAGACCAGGAGCAGTTCGGGACGGGCGTCCCCGAGTACGGACAGCGCCCGGGGGAGCCGGTCCAGGGGGATGTTGAGGGCGCCCGGTAGATGCCCGGAGGCGTATTCGCCCGGGGTGCGGACGTCGATGACGGTCAGTTCGGCGAGCCGGCCGCGGGCCTGGCCGACGTCGAGGGAGGCGATGGCGACGGGGGAGACGGGGGAGGCGGGGGATGCGGGGGAGGCGGGGGAGTTCATGCGGAGTGTCATCCTTGCTCTTCGGGGGTGCCCCGCAGGGCGGAGTACCATACCCCTAGGGGTATGGCTGAAGGAGTGTTCGTGGAACTGGAACTCGCGGGTGCCGAGCTGAAGTCCGTGCTGAACCGGCTGCGCCGGGCGCAGGGGCAGATCGCCGGAGTGATCCGGATGATCGAGGAGGGGCGCGACTGCGAGGACGTGGTCACCCAGCTCGCCGCGGCCTCCCGCGCCCTGGACCGGGCCGGCTTCGCGATCATCGCCACCGGGCTCCAGCAATGTCTGACCGACGCCGGGAACGGCGCGAAGAACGGTGAGACGAGCGAGCAGATGCGTGCCCGGCTGGAGAAGCTCTTCCTGTCGCTGGCCTGATCCTCACAGCACGACGTCCAGGAGCATCAGCGCGGCCACGGTCAGCAGGGCCCAGGCGAAGATCCGCTGAAGCGTGCCGCCCGACACCCGGGCCGCCAGCCTCTTCCCGTCCCAGGCGCCGAGCACGGCGGCCCCGGCGAACGGCGCGACGACCGCCCAGTCGAGACTCCGCGCCGTTCCCGCGCGGGCGAGCAGCGCGGCGAGCGAATTCGCCGTGATCACCAGCAGGCTGGTGCCGACGGCGGCCCGCATCCGCAGCCCGACGACGTTCACCAGGGCCGGCACGGCGAGAAAGCCGCCGCCCACGCCCAGTATCCCGGTCACCGCACCCAGGCCCGCGCCCGTGCCGCTGATCCGCCCGGCCCCGGCGGGCGTGACTCCCGGCCCACCGGCGGCCGGTCCCCGTCAGCCACCGGCACCCGCTCGAACGCGACCCGGGCGCCGGCCGGGACCAGGTAGGCGGCTCCGGTGAGCCGGGCCAGTTCGAGGCCGCCGCTCGCGTAGTCGTTGTGCAGATGCGTCTCGACGACGTACGCGATCCGCACGTCCCGCCGGGCCGCCGCCGCGAGCACCCGCTCGATGTCCCTGGGCGGATCGACGGCGACGGCGCCGCGCGGGCCGCCGGCCAGATAGCTCCGGTTGCCGAGGCCCGCCACCTCGATGGTGTCGACGAAGGACACGGCAGCACTCCTCTCCTCCGTGAAGCCCGAGGGCTTCGCGGCTCTACGAAATTACCCCGGGGGGTATATCTCCACGGTAGCAGAGGTACCCCCGGGGGTATCTGGGAGGTGATGTCGACGCACGGTCGGGGCGCGGGCGGCCGATCGCCGTGCCGGGGGCCGGGGCCGCCGCGGGCCACCTGGCCTTCTACCGGCCGGTCACACCGTAGGGTCGGTTGACGGAACGTCGATCGACCTAGGAAGGGCTCACTCACATGGCGCAGGAAGTACGGGGCGTGATCGCACCGGGCAAGAACGAGCCGGTGCGCGTCGAGACCATCGTCGTGCCGGATCCGGGACCGGGCGAGGCCGTGGTGAAGATCCAGGCCTGCGGGGTCTGCCACACCGACCTGCACTACAAGCAGGGCGGCATCAACGACGACTTCCCGTTCCTGCTCGGCCACGAGGCGGCCGGAATCGTGGAGTCGGTCGGCGCCGGTGTCACGGACGTGGCACCCGGTGACTTCGTCATCCTCAACTGGCGTGCGGTGTGCGGGCAGTGCCGTGCCTGTCTGCGCGGACGCCCCTGGTACTGCTTCGACACCCACAACGCCAAGCAGAAGATGACCCTCAAGGACGGCACCGAACTGTCCCCGGCCCTCGGCATCGGCGCCTTCGCCGAGAAGACGCTGGTCGCGGCCGGACAGTGCACCAAGGTCGACCCCTCGGTCTCCCCGGCGGTCGCCGGACTGCTCGGCTGCGGAGTGATGGCCGGCATCGGGGCCGCCATCAACACGGGCGAAGTCGGCCGGGGTGACACGGTCGCGGTCATCGGCTGCGGTGGCGTCGGCGACGCGGCCGTCGCCGGCTCCCGGCTCGCCGGCGCGGCGAAGATCATCGCCGTGGACATCGACGACCGCAAGCTCACGACGGCCCGGAAACTCGGCGCGACGCACACCGTCAACTCCCGCGAGACCGACCCCGTCGAGGCGATCCGCGAACTCACCGGCGGCTTCGGCGCCGACGTCGTCATCGAGGCGGTCGGTCGCCCCGAGACGTATCAACAGGCCTTCTACGCCCGCGATCTCGCCGGCACGGTCGTCCTCGTCGGCGTGCCCACCCCCGACATGAAGCTCGAACTCCCGCTGATCGACGTGTTCGGACGCGGTGGCGCCCTCAAGTCGTCCTGGTACGGCGACTGTCTGCCCTCCCGCGACTTCCCGATGCTGATCGACCTGCACCTCCAAGGGCGCCTCGACCTGGGGGCGTTCGTGAGCGAGACGATCGCCCTGGACGACATCGAGGCGGCCTTCGAGCGGATGCACCAGGGCGACGTACTGCGCTCGGTGGTGATGCTGTGATGAGCGCCCGCATCGAACACCTCGTCACCTCGGGCACGTTCTCGCTCGACGGCGGCACCTGGGACGTCGACAACAATGTGTGGATCGTGGGGAACGACCACGAGGCGGTCGTCATCGACGCCGCTCACGACGCCGACGCCATCGCCGAGGCGGTGGGCGACCGGCGGCTGACCGCGATCGTGTGCACGCACGCCCACAACGACCACATCGACGCCGCCCCCGCTCTGGCCGAGCGCACCGGCGCCACCATCTGGCTCCACCCCGACGACCTGCCGCTGTGGAAGGTCACCCACCCCGACCGGCTGCCCGACGCCTGGCTCCAGGACGGTCACGTGATCGAGGCGGCGGGTGCGGACCTGACGGTGCTGCACACCCCGGGGCACGCCCCGGGCGCGGTCTGCCTCTACGACCCCGGTCTCGGCACCCTCTTCTCCGGCGACACCCTCTTCCAGGGCGGCCCGGGGGCGACGGGCCGGTCGTACTCGCACTTCCCGACGATCATCGAGTCCATCCGGGACCGGCTGCTCTCCCTCCCGGCCGACACCGTCGTCCGTACGGGACACGGCGACACGACCACGATCGGCGCGGAGGCTCCGCACCTGGAGGAGTGGATCGCCCGCGGCCACTGACCGCGCTCCGCCGGGCCGAGAAGGCCCGTGGCCGGCGTGCCGCGACACGACGGAAAAGGCGCGGGGATACCTGACAGAAGATGTCCGGCTTCCGGGAGACGCTCGTAGGGACACGCACGGGACAGCAGCCCGTGGAACCCACGCGCACGGAGGTCGGACATGTCAGGGATGTCGGAGGGCACTCTGGGGGACAGGGTCGCCCTGGTGGCGGGCGCGACCCGGGGCGCGGGCCGTGGCATCGCCGTGGAACTGGGCGCGGCGGGCGCCACCGTCTACGTGACCGGACGCAGTACGCGGCAACGGCGCTCGGAGTACGACCGTCCGGAGACCGTCGAGGACACCGCGGACCTGGTGACGGCGGCGGGCGGGCGGGGCATCGCGGTCCCCACGGACCACCTCGTGCCCTCCGAGGTGGCGGCGCTCGTCGCCCGGATCGCCGACGAGCAGGGGCGCCTCGACATCCTGGTCAACGACATCTGGGGCGCCGAGAAGCTCTTCGAATGGGACGCCCCCGTCTGGGAGCACGATCTCGACAACGGACTCAGGATGCTCAGGCTCGCGGTGGAGACCCACGCCGTCACCAGTCACCACGCGCTGCCCCTGCTGCTGCGCCGGCCCGGCGGCCTGGTCGTCGAGATGACAGACGGCACGGCGGAGTACAACCGCGACACCTACCGGGTCTCGTTCTTCTACGACCTCGCCAAGTCGGCGGTGCTGCGCATGGCGTTCGCCCTCGGACACGAGCTGGGCCCGCGCGGCGCCACGGCCGTCGCCCTCACGCCCGGCTGGCTCCGCTCGGAGATGATGCTCGAAACCTTCGGCGTGACCGAGGCGAACTGGCGCGACGCCGAGGAACGCGTCCCGCACTTCGGTATCTCCGAGACGCCGTCCTACGTAGGTCGCGCGGTCGCCGCGCTGGCCGCCGACCCCGAACTCGCGCGCTGGAACGGGCAATCCCTCTCCAGCGGGCAGCTCGCCCAGGTGTACGGCTTCACCGACCTCGACGGCAGCCGTCCGGACTGCTGGCGGTACATGGTCGAAGTGCAGGACAAGGGAGGACCGGCGGACACCAGGGGGTATCGCTGAGGGGGTGGGCCCGGAGTCCGGACTCCCAACGGGCCGTCCGCGCGCGCCCGAAGCGGTCCCGGTCGCCCCGGACGATCGCCGGCTACGAACCGAGGGCGCCGATGACCACGCCGATCAGCGCCGGGAGTTGTCGTACGAAGGCGGTCATGGGCGCACGGCATCTGTCGCCGCGACGATCATGGCAGTACCTTCCTGCCATGACTGCGACGACTGCCTCAACCGCCCCTGCCACGGCCGCGATGAGGCGCTTCGAGGGCTACGGGGTTCTGATCACCGGTGCGGCCCGTGGCATCGGCGCGGCGACCGCCCGCCGCCTCGCCGAGGAAGGCGCCCGGGTCCTCGTCACCGACGTGGACCCGGCGGAGGCCGGGAGGACGGCCGCCGCGCTGCGCGAACTCGGCGCGCGGGCCGAGTCGTTCACGTGCGACGTGGGGGACCGGACCCAGGTCGAGGCCGCCGTGGCGTACGCCGTGGACGCCTTCGGCTCGCTCGACGTCCTGGTCAACAACGCCTTCCGGTGCAGCCCCGACGCCCCGCTCTTCGAGGACGAGGGCGACGAGGAGTGGGCCCGTGACCTCGACATCACCCTGACCGGCGCCTACCGATGCGCCCGCGCGGCGCTTCCGCACCTGGTGGCCTCCGGCCGCGGTTCCATCGTCAGCATCGGCTCCGTCAACGGCATCCAGGACTTCGGCAACCACGCCTACAGCGCGGCCAAGGCGGGACTGATGTCGCTCACCCGCACCCTGGCGGGCCACGCCGCGAGCCGGGGCGTCCGCGTCAACCTGGTCGCTCCGGGCACCGTGCGCACCACGGCCTGGGAGGGGCGCGAGGACGATCTCGCCTCCGCGGCGCGGCTGTACCCGCTCGGCCGGGTCGGCGAACCGGAGGACATCGCGGCCGCTGTCGCCTTCCTCGCCTCCCGTGACGCGTCCTGGATCACCGGCACGACCCTGTGTGTCGACGGCGGCCTGACGGGCGTGAACACCGGGTTCCGGCAGGCGGTCGGGGGGCACGACGGCGACCGTGCCGGCGGCGGCGACAACGGGAGCGGCAGACCTTAGCCCCGACGCCCCGCGCAGTGCCGCGCGACGGCGTCGAACACCCGGTCCGTGTCCGCCTCGGACGTACGCCAGTTGCTGAACGCGGCGCGCAGCCCGTGCGTCCCGTCGTAGAACGTAGGTGTCAGGAAGGCCTCGCCCGAGGCGGCGACGGCGTCGGCCAGCGCGTGGACCCGTTGCCCGCTCGGGTCGTCGGTGAGGGTGAAGCACACGACGTTCAGCCGGACGGGCGCGAGGAGCCGCAGTCCGGGAGCGGCGGCGATCCGCGAGCCCAGTCGCCGGGCGAGCGCGACATTGCGCTCGACGATCTCGCGATGCCCCGCACGGCCGTACGCCGCCAGCGAGAACCAGGCCGGGAGCGCCCGCAGCCGGCGCGAGTTCTCCGGTGTCAGATGCAGGAAGTCGGGGTCGCCGGTGGGGAGTCCGAGATAGGGCGAGGCGTTGTGGAACACCTTGACCTGGAGGTCCTGGCGGCGCGTGAACTGCACGGCCGCGTCGTAGGGGACGTTGAGCCACTTGTGCAGGTCGACACAGACGGAGTCGGCCGCGTCCAGACCCGCCACCAAGGACGCGTACGCGGGTGACAGCGCCGCGAATCCGCCGAAGGCGGCATCGACGTGCAGCCAGAAGTCATGGCGCTCCTTGAGCGCGGCGATGGCCCGCAGATCGTCGAAGTCGACCGTGTTGACCGTTCCGGCGTTCGCCACGACGACCGCCGGGCGCCCGTCGAGCGCGCTCAGCGCCGCGTCGAGGAGTTCCACGTCAACGGCCTCGCGATTGCCGGGCAGCACCGGCACCGGGCGCAGGCTGTCCCGGCCGAGGCCGAGAAGGGACAGAGCCTTGGCGACACTGGAGTGCGGACTGCCGGACAGCACGTCCACCCGGCCGAGCGCCCCGCTTCCCTCGTGCGCGACGGACACCCCACGCCGCTCGCCGAGCCACTCCCGCGCGATGGCGAGCCCGACCGTGTTGGAGACCGTGGCCCCGCTCACGAACGCCCCGCGGTGTTCCTCGCTCAGGCCGAACAGCTCGCGCAGCCAGCCCAGCGTCTCGTGCTCCAGGGCGCTCGCGAAGGAACCGCCGCTTCCGGACACGTTCTGGTCGTAGGCGCCGGTGAGCCAGTCCCCGGTGAGCGAGGCGGGCGTCGCGCCGCCGGTGACGAAGCCGAGGTAGCGCGGGCCGGCGGAGCCGGAGAAGCCCGGGGCCCACTGCCCGGCGAAGCGTGCCAGGGCGCCCTCGGCACCCGTGCCCTCGGCCGGAAGGGGCGTGGGGGCGGGCGCCTCGCCGAGGTGCGCGACGGGACGGCCGTCGAGGCCGCTCACCTCCCGGAGGGCGAAGTCGCGGGCGGCCTGGAGGAGCGCGGGAAGGTGTTCGAGGTCTTCGGCGAGTGTGCGGTGCATGTCGGCAGCGTAGGCGGGCAGGCCACCGGAATCCTGGTCCACTCGGCGTAAACTGGACCAGTGCGGAGAGGATTCACGGCAGCGCTCGGCAACTGGCGCGCGGACGGGGGACCGCTCGCGCGGTCGCTCGCCGGGGCCGTCCGGGCGGCGGTGATCGACGGACGTCTTCCGGCCGGGACCCGGCTGCCGTCGGAGCGTGAACTCGCCCGTTCCCTCGATCTGAGCCGCGGCACCGTCGTCACGGCCCTCAGCGCGTTGCGCGCCGACGGCTGGCTGGACACCCGGCACGGCAGCGGCAGTGTCCTGCGCCTGCCCCAGCGGCTCACCGAGCGCACCACGCCGTGGTCCCTGGACCGGGGCGGCGCGCGGGACGCGGATCTCGACCTGACCCTCGCCGTCACGGCCGCGCCGCACGAGGCCTACCGGGCGGCGCTGGAGCGGGCCGTGAGCCGCAGCTCGGCCCTGCTGGTCGACTCGGGGGTCGCGACAGCGGGCCTGCCCCGGCTGCGCGAACTGCTCGCCGGGCGCTACACCCGGTCCGGCCTGGCCACCCGCCCCGAGCAGATCCTGGTCACCTCGGGTGCCCAGGCCGCGCTGACCCTCCTCGCCGATCAACTGCACACCGACCGCAGGGCTCCGGTCGCGGTGGAGAGCCCCTCCTATCCGGGGGCGCTGGCCATCCTGCGGCGGCGCCGGGCACGTCTGCTGCCGGTGCCGGTGAGCGCCCGGCACGGGTGGGACATCGAGCTGATGACGGACCACGTGGTGAGCAAGGGGGCCCGACTCGCCTATCTCGTACCGGACTTCCACAACCCGACGGGCGCGCTCATGAACACGCGGACCCGTACCGAGGTCGCCGCCCTCGCCGACCGGTACCCGCTGACCGTCCTCGTCGACGAGACCATGCGGGACCTCGACCTGCGGACGCCGCCGCGACCGGAGCCACATCTCGGCGGAACGCGGGTGATCCAGATCGGCTCGGCGAGCAAGGTGGTGTGGAGCGGGCTGCGGGTCGGCTGGATCAGGGCGGGAGCGGGTCTCGTCCGCGAGATCGTGCGCAACCCGCTCCAGGCCCAGTTGTCGCCACCCCCGCTCGAACAGCTCATCGCCACCGAGCTGTTGGGCGACGGCGACAGTGACAGCGGCATCGGGGGCGTGGGTGGGGGAGGGCACGCCTACGCGGGACAAGGTGGAGGCGACGGCGAACGCGTGGGTCTGGACGCGGTCCTCGCCGATCGCCGGACCCGGCTGCGAACGCAGCGCGACCATCTCGCCGGACTCCTCGCCGCAACGGGATGGACGTACACCGTGCCGGACGGAGGTCTGTCGCTCTGGGTGCACCTCGGCGACAGCACGAGCGCCACGGAGCTCGCGGCCCGTGCCGCCCGGGACGGTCTGGCCGTGTCACCGGGCCCCTTGTTCGCACCGGACGGCACGACGCTGGCACATCATCTGCGGCTGCCGTTCACGGCGACACCGGAGACGCTCACGCGCGCGGTGGGGCTGCTGCGCCGCTGACCGGGACGAGCGGCCCCGGGGAGGTTCTGTTCCGCACCCGGCGGGGAATGTCACTGTTCCGTCCCGGCCTCGACCGCCGTACAACGCAATACCCTCAAGGACGGTCTAGCAGGCAAACAGGATGACGGACACAACAGGAAGGCCCGCCATGGGGGACATACGCAGACGAGGAGCCGTCGCGCTCGGACTCACGGGACTGGTCGCACCGCTCACCCTCGCCCTGGGCTCCACGCCCGCGCAGGCCGCGAGCTGCACGACCGCCACCGGCCCGAACCAGAAGCAGGTGGAGAAGTTCCTCGGGCGGCCGGTCGACGGCCGGCAGTCCGCCGCCGACTGCAAGGCGATCCAGGCCTTCCAGACCAAGCACGGCATCACCCCGAACATCGGGTACGCGGGACCTGTCACCTGGGGCGTGATGGATCTCATGAACAAGCAGAAGGCCGTGGGGAACAACCCCAACCGGGACGGCAAGTGCCCGGTGAACAAGGGCCGTATCGCCTGCGTCAACCTCACGCTCCAGCTCAGCTGGATCCAGGACGGCAGCCGCCTGGTCTACGGACCGGTCCCGGTCCGCACGGGCAGGGACGGCTACGAGACCCGCACCGGGCTGAAGAAGATCTACTGGCGTGACATCGACCACGTGTCGAGCATCTACAACGTGTCCATGCCGTACAGCCAGTTCTTCGACGGCGGTCAGGCCTTCCACTCGGTGGGCCTCAGCATGTGGAACCCGCCCGGCTCGCACGGCTGCGTCAACATGACCCCGGCCACGGCCAAGAAGTACTGGTCACTGCTGAAGAACGGCGACGACGTCGACGTGTACGGACGCAAGCCCGGCACGTGAGTGACGAGGTTCACGGTCCGTTATGTCGTCCCATGAGCCTTTACTCACATCATCTTCACGTCAAGGATCGTATGCTTCACGCCATGTCCACCACTCTTGACAACGACACTCAGCGCTCCGCTGCCGAAGTCAACGAGGAGATCCGGGCCCTGTGGTTCCGGGCGGGCGGGACGCTGAGCATGGAGGAGCGGCGCGAGTACCAGCGCCTCGTCCTCGAATGGGCGGAAGTCGCTCCGTCGTCGGCGACTCGGGCCGCCTGACCTTCCGCGTTCCGGCCGGGCTCCCCGATCCGGGGAGCCATCGCCTCGGGCCTCGGCACCGGCGCCCGTGCGGTGCCGGCCCCGGTACCCGCGCACCGGCCTCCAGCGGTTCGGCTCCGACTCCGGCCGACCGGACCCGACTCCGAACCGCACGGGCGTACTTCCGCTCCGCTCAGCCCCAACTCTGGGAATACTGCCGCCGATAGGCCTTGCGGTCCTGCTCGGTACGTATGAAGCGGGTCGCGACCAGCGCGATGATGCTTCCCCCGACGACGAGCAGGCCGGGGCCGACGTTCTGCGGATCGGTGAGCTCGGACACGAAGGTCTGGGCGGTTCCCGCGTCTCCGACCGCCTCCACCGCGCCCGGCGCCGCCGAACCCGGCGACCCCTGCGAGGCCATGGCCGAAGCCGACGTCGAGGGAGCGGTGGAAGGCTGGGCCGCAGCGCCCGAGGAGCCCTGCTGCGGCTGACCCGCGAGCGTCACTCCCAGCGCCGTCAGCGCCTTGGTGACCGGCTGGAAGAACGTCGTACCACCGCTCTTGCAGTCCCCGTTGCCGCCCGAGGTCACCCCCAGCGCGATGCCCTCGGAGAACAACGGGCCGCCGCTGTCCCCGGGTTCGGCGCACACCGTCGTCTGGACGAGCCCGGTGACCGTGCCCTCCGGGTAGTTGACCGTCGCGTTGAGCGCCGTCACCGTGCCGTCGTGCAGCCCGCTGGTGCTGCCGCTGCGGAAGACCCGCTGGCCCACGGTGGGGTCGGCGGCGCCGTTGATCCGCACGCCGTTGCCGCCGCCGATGGCGACGACATTGGTCCCGGGTGCCGTCTGCTGTCCGGTGTCGTACTGGATGAGCGAGAAGTCACTGCCGGGGAACGCCGTCGTGACCGTGCGGCCCACTTGCTGGCGGCCCGTGTTGTCGGAGAACCAGACGGATCCGGCGGGGCCGCAGTGGCCGGCCGTGAGGATGAACTGGCTCTGTCCGTTGGTCACGTTGAAACCGGCCGAGCAGCGCCCGCCGGTCGAGAAGATCGCCTGCGCGCCGTTCACGCGTGTGGTGAACGTGCCCTGGGTGCGCTGCATCTTCACCGAGTCGCCGATGCCGTGCGCCAGTTTCGTCATGCGCGACCAGTCGGTGGCGGAGACCGTGCTGTCGGCCTGCACCACCACCTCGTTCTTCTTGTAGTCCACCGCCCACGCCGTGCCCGGCACCCGGGGCGCCGAACTGAGCGTGTGCGCCGCGGACTTGAGGTCCTGCATGCTGTGCTGCACGACCTTCGGGCGAGCACCCGCACGCTTCACCGCGTCCGCCGCGTCAGCGTCGGTGACCGCGACGACGGGGCGCCCGTCGGTGGCGATCCAGTTCCCGGCGGTCCGCGAGGTGCCCAGCCGGGACACCAGTCCGGCGCCCTTGTCCGCCGCGGCCTGCGCCGAACTCGTCGTGGTGCGCGACGAGTCGGACGGTTCGCTCGCCATGGCGCGCGTCACCATGAACCCTCCGCAGAGCAGCCCGCCGACGGCCGCGAGGCGCGCCCCCCGTCGGACGATCCGTCGTCGTGCGTGCCTCATGCATGGGCTCCCGAAGCCGTACGGAGCGGCGTCAGCGCCGCCGAGGGCCCCGGTCGAGGGCCCTCCACTCATACGTGCGACCGCGCCCGCGCGTTCACCCCCGCCCGGAGGTCTCGTGGAGGTGGCCGATTCACGTCGGGAACGGCTGCGGCGACGGGCCGTGCGGGTACTGGTCCAGGCCCCCGATGGCGACTTCGGCCCCACCCAAGTCGTCTTGACCTGGGGGGTGTTGAGGCGAAAGGGCCACGACGTCGACTTCGCGGCCGAACGCGCGGGTGTCCGGCCGGCGCGGGCCCGCCGCTGCCGGCGGGCGTCCTGTTCGGACGGCACGCCGCGGAGCCGGAACCCCGCGGGTTCCGCGCCCGATCGACGCATCGGCCGGGTGCCGGAGCATCGCCTCCCGGTCCGACCCATCGGGGACTTCGGCGGACTCCTGCTCCCGGGCGGACACGCGGGCCGGGCAGGTGGCGATACCTCGGACCATTGCCGCTGCGACTCCGGATCGCCCGGTTCCGGACCCGCGCCGGCCGGCCCTATGGACGACCGCCACCCCTTTGTCCATCGGCCGGGCGACGCCCAGGTGTTCGGCCGCCGCCGCGTCGGCCCCCCCGGACCGGAGCGGGCCCGGGCCCCGAGGGCGGGTCGGGCTGATCCCGCCGGGCCGCACCCGGCAGCGGGTGCCGTCGGCACCCTCCACCGAGTCCGGCCGGACAGGTCCTACGCGCGGGTACGGGTGCGGGCGGTCACCTCGTCCGGCGTCAGATACACATCCGTACGCTCGAAGTCCCGCAGGGTCCCCTTGCGGTCCGCGAGGAAGCCGGTGCGGACGAAGTCGTCACCCGCGACCGCGTTGAGCAGCCAGTTGGCACCCGTACGGAAGCGAGCGGCGCCGGTGCGCAGCGCGTACAGGTGGTATCCGCGAGCCACGACCTGCGCGGGCGCGCCCTTGAGGCCGATGCCGAGCGGCTTGGACACGGCGTCGTGTCCGCCGAGGTCGACGACCAGACCCAGGTCCTTGTGCCGGTACGGCAGGGTGGGCTCCCCGCGCAGCTTCGCCGCCAGTACCTTGGCGGCGTGCCGGCCCTGCCGGGCGGCGTGCTGGGCGGTCGGCGGGCAGGGGGAGCCGTCGCCCTTGGCCAGGTCGGGCACCGCCGCCGCGTCGCCCAGCGCGAACACCCCGTCGAGGCCCGGCACCCTGAAGTCTGGCTCGGTGACGATCCGCCCGCGCACGGTCTCCGCGCCGAGCGAGTCGACCAGCGGGCTCGCCGCGACTCCGGCGGTCCACACCAGCGTCCGGGACGGCAGCACCCGCCCGTCCGTCAGGGTGACCGCCTCCTTGGTGACGGAGGCGACCGACGTGCCCAGCGAGATCTGCACGCCCCGTTCGCTCAGCATCTTCAGGGCGCTCTCGCCCAGCTTGTCGCCCAGTTCGGGCAGCAGCTTCGGGGCCACGTCGACCAGATGCCAGTTGATGAGGCCGGGGTCGATGCGGGGGTGGTAGCGCTTGGCCGCCGCGGTGGTCAGGCGTTGCAGGCAGGCGGCCGTCTCGGTGCCCGCGTACCCGCCGCCCACCACCACGAACTGGAGCCGAGCCGCCTGTTCGTCGGCGTCCGACGTGGCCGCGGCCAGGTCGAGCTGGGCGATCACATGGTCGCGCAGATACGCGGCCTGGGCGAGCGTCTTCATCCCGCGCGCCTCGTCCGCGAGTCCGGGGATGTCGAAGGTACGCGTCACGCTCCCCGGAGTGAGGAGCAGATAGTCGTAGCGCAGATCGACGAGATCTCCGGTGATCTTGCGGACCACGCAGACCTTGGCACCGGGATCGACACCGATCACCCCGCCCGGCACCAGCGCGGTGCGGCGCAGGATCCGGCGCAGCGAGGGTGCCACGGACTGGGGGGTGACGACACCGGCGGCGACATGCGGCAGCAGTGGCAGATACAACTGGTAGTCGGTGGGGCTGATCAGGGTGATTCTGGCTTCGCCGGGGGTGAGCATCCGTTCGAGGCCCCGGGCGGCCTCGACTCCGGCGAAACCCGCGCCGACGACGACGATGTTCGGTCCTTGCATCCGAGCAGCCTCTTTCCACTGGTGCCAGCCGCGAGCCCCAGGCTCACACGGGTCGCGGACCTCTGCCACTGCACCGCGGGTACCACCGGTCGCACGAAGCACGATCTCTACCGATCAGTAACTACCTCTTCCCCCTCCGTACACGCGCTGCCAGGATCATGTCTGCCGCGACGACGGTCCATGACCAGGCACCGTCGCCGCCGCGATGAACGCGTGCTCCATCAGCGGATGCGCACGGCAGTTGCGCGCGGCAGACGTGAAACAGCGGACGTGAGAAGAAAAGGGGACAGGCATGACGGGACACGGTGTGGTGCGCCGGATGGGCGTGGTGTCGGCGGTAGTGGCGCTGGGGATCGGAGGGACGGTCACCGCGGCCGGATCGGCCGCCGCCGCCCCGGCCCCGGAGGTCGCGAGCACGTCCGCCACGGCCGGCGTCGACTACGCCACCTGGCAGAGCGACGTGCAGGCCGTCGTCGACCAGGCGGTGCCGTACGTCGAGCAGCGCACCGCGAACGCGGGCGGCCAGAAGCTCGCGGTCGTCTTCGACATCGACAACACCACGCTGGAGACCGACTTCCACCCGTGGTACGAGCTGCCCACCCCCGCGGTCAAGGCGTCTCTGGCCCTCGCCCGCTACGCGCACTCCCGCGGCGTCGCCGTGTTCTTCGTGACCGCGCGGCCGGGGATCATCGCCAGTGAGACGAAGTGGAACCTGAAGAGCGTCGGCTACCCCGTCGACGGGCTCTACGTGCGTGACCTGCCGGACCTCTTCGACGAGGTCGGCGCCTACAAGACCGGCGAACGCGCGGAGATCGAGTCCCTCGGCTACACGATCATCGCCAACGTCGGCAACAACACCACCGACCTGGTCGGCGGCCACGCCGAGCGCACCTTCAAGCTGCCGGACTACGACGGTCAGTTGTCCTGACCCGACCGGCTCGGGCGCCGCGGTGTGAGCGGACCGGTCCGTTTACACTGCGGCCATGGACGAGGCCTCGCTGCAAGCGCTGGGATCGGGCAAGTATCTGCTGATCACCAGCTATCGCAAGAACGGTACGGGGGTGGCCACGCCGGTGTGGGTGGTGCCCGACGGTGCGGCGCTCGGCGCCTGGACCGTCGCGGACAGCTGGAAGGTGAAGCGCATCCGCAAGCGGGCCGACGTCCTGGTCGGTCCGTGCGACGTGCGCGGCAGGCCGACGGGGGAGCAGATCCCCGCCAGGGCCGAGATCGTCGACGCGACGGAGACCGCTCGCTACCGCAAGCTCCTCGCCCGCAAGTACGGAGTGATGGGCCGTCTCACCCTGCTCGGCAGTCGACTGCGCCGCGGCGAGAGCGGCACGGTCGGCATCCGCATCACCGTCTCTTCGTGACGCCGCATCGCCATCGCGCCGCCCCTCGTTGAGGTGCCGTCCCCGTCTCCCCGTCTCCCCGTCTCTCTGTGACGCCGTGAGGTCGTGGCGTTGTGAGGCCGTGAGGCAGTGACGCCGTGACGCCGTGAGTTCCGCGGTCGTACGGGGGTCCCGCAAGCCGGGGCCCCTGTACGACCGCGTTCGGCATTTCTGGGTCGCCCCGGTTTGCTGGAGTTCGGCTGTCCCCCTGGTTCGTGAGTTGGCCGGATGTCTTCTGCGGGAAGCGTTGACTAGAAAGCGCTTACCGTTTACGTTCCCGTTCAACAGCGTGACCCGCGTGTGACCCCTCGTATACGAGACATCGGATCTCCGAGCCGCACCACCTGGGCAAGTCGCCATATGTAGCCCACGTTCCGTCCGTGCATGTCATCCCGCACGCGATGCGCTGTTCAGATACAAGTACAACGTTCGTGTACGTACATGGCCTACGGTCAACTCCGAAAGGACACACCCGCATGCGTACTCTCCCCCCACGGAAGCGCCCCCGCCCCGCCCTCCTGGCCGCCGGGGCCGCCGCTCTGGCGGTCGCCGCGGCACTCGTGCTGCCGCAGTCGGCCGGAGCGGCCGAGACCGCGCCGGTCGGCTTCGGCGCGGGGACCACCGGCGGCGGCAGCGCGACCGCCGTCACCGTCACGACGCTGGACGCCTTCAAGACCGCCGTCACCGGGGACACCTCCAAGGTCGTGAAGGTCAGCGGTCTGATCTCGCTCAGCGGACAGGTCGACGTCGGCTCCAACACCACCGTTCTGGGCGTCGGTTCGGCGTCCGGGTTCACCGGCGGCGGACTGCGCCTGAAGAAGGTCACCAACGTCGTGGTCCGCAACCTGAACATCAGCAAGCCGGTCGCGCCCGCCGACGGCATCACCGTCCAGGCCTCGACGAAGGTGTGGATCGACCACAACGCCTTCTCGTCCGACCTCACGCACGGCAAGGACTACTACGACGGCCTGGTCGACATCACCCACGGGTCCGACTACGTCACCCTGTCCTGGAACACCTTCAAGGACCACTACAAGGGTTCGCTCGTCGGCCACAGCGACAGCAACGCCAGTGAGGACACCGGGCACTTACGGGTGACGTACCACCACAACTGGTTCAACAACGTCAACTCCCGCATTCCCAGTCTGCGTTTCGGCACCGGGCACTTCTACGACAACTACGTCGTCGGCGCCGACACCGCCGTGCACTCCCGTATGGGCGCCCAGATGCTCGTCGAGAACAACGTCTTCCGGAGCACGTCGGTCGCCGTCACCACGAACCGCGACAGCGATGTGGACGGCTACGCCAACCTCACGGGCAACGACCTCGGCGGCGCCACCACCGAGATCTCGCAGGTCGGCACGTTCACCAAGCCGCCCTACAGCTACACCGCCGAGCCTGCCTCGACCGTCGTGGCCTCGGTGACGTCCGGCGCGGGCACCGGAAAGCTCTGACAGCACCGTCGTCACCCTTCCCCGCCCGGGCGGCCTCACCGGAACCTCCCACCCGACAGCCCCCGGGCCCCCGACCACCCCACATGGAAGAAGGCATCGGGACATGACGTCATCGGCACGCCCGCGCGCCAGGCGGCGCGCTCTCACAGGCACCCTTGCCGCGCTCGGCCTCTCGGCCGCCATGGTGATGGCCGGCGGCGCCCTGACGCCGGCGAGCGCGGCCACCTGGCCCACCGCGACCGGCAGTCAGGCCGTCTCCTCCACCATCTCGGTCTCCGGTACCAAGGACTACGGGATGAAGCGCCTCTACGGCACCGGTGACCTGGGCACGGACAACCAGGACGAGGACCAGGGGCCGATCCTGGAACTGGCCGCGGGAACCGTCCTGAAGAACGTCATCATCGGGGCGCCGGCCGCCGACGGCATTCACTGCCTGGGCAGTTGCACGCTGCAGAACGTCTGGTGGGAGGACGTCGGCGAGGACGCGGCGACGTTCCTCGGCTCCTCGTCGTCCAACGTGTACACGGTGAGCGGCGGCGGCGCGAAGGAGGCCAGCGACAAGGTGTTCCAGTTCAACGGCGCCGGAACGCTGAACGTCTCGAACTTCGCGGTGCAGACCTTCGGCACCTTCGTCCGCTCCTGCGGCAACTGCAAGACGCAGTACAAGCGGACGATCAATCTCAACACCATCGAGGCGACCTACAAGGGCAACAAACTCGTCGGCATCAACACCAACTACGGCGACAGCGCGACCCTCAAGTCCATCAAGATCGTCGGAGACAGCAGCAAGAAGATCGTCCCCTGCCAGAAGTACATCGGCAACAACACCGGCGCGGAGCCGACGACCAACGGCAGCGGCCCCGACAGCGCCTACTGCAAATACGCGACGTCGGACGTCACCTACAGCTGACGTCCGACGCCCGGCGGCTGAACGAACCGGTCCCGCATGCCGGTTCGTTCAGCCGCGCACGGCTGTCCGGTCCCGGCTCATGGGTGTGCGGGTCCGCCACCACGGGCGTCCGGGCGAACGGCTGCTCGCGGTGCCGCCGGCCGTCCGCCGGCCTCAGTTCCAGCCGCCGTACGGGCCGTCGACGAGCTGGAACACCGGCTGCCGGCGCACCGGGTCCTGGGCGGTGGAGAGTTGGACCCGGTCGCCGCTGTGGATGGTGGCGGGTGAACCCATGACCCGGCCCCGGACCGTGAAGCCCTCCGCCATCTCGATGAGGGAGACGTTGCGGGCCGCCGGGGTGTTGCGGTGGATCACCGTGGAGTGGCGCACGACGCCCGTGCCCGCGCTCGCCTCCGTCCGCAGGTCGCTGCCCGCGCAGACGGGGCAGAGGAGGCGGTTGAACATGGCGGTGGCACACCAGTGGCACCGCTGGAAGAGCAGTACGTCCCCCGCACGCTCCGCGGAACCTGTGTCGAGCAGGTCCGTGGCGGAGCTGATGCCCGGGTGAAGGGCGATTCCTGGGTGGTACACGATGTCATCTCCCTGCGCTCGGCCGGAATCTGCTGTGCGCGGATCACCGTGCACGAGCACAGGTTATGGCACTCAGTGTCACTCGTAAAGTACTCCGTACCGTCTGGGGGGAGAACGCGGCCGGCCCGATCCGTCCTCAGCCCGTCCTCAGCCCCGTCCTCAGCCCCGTCCTCGGCCCCGCCCGAAGGCCGACTCGACCTCCCGGACCACCCCGCCCCAGGGTTGATCCGTGCCGTGAGGCGACGATCACCACGTCCTCCGGCTCCCCGTTCCGCTGCTTGCCGGGGGAGGGGTCGAAGGTGCTCCGCACATACCCGAGCGCCCGGTCGACCGCCTTCTCGGCATCCCCCGTTCCGTCCGAACGCGGCCAGGAGCGCAGGGTGTTGTTGTGCGCGGCGACCACGGCCGCGGCGACGACATCCGCGCGCAGCGTGTCCGGGCGGGCTCCGGTGGAGCGCCCGAGCGGCCGGCTCCCGCGAGTGCCACGATGCCGGCGACGGTGGTCCCCTCGTAGCCGCGCTCCAGGAAGAGCTGGAAAGCGGCTCCCGCCAAGGCGTCCCGCATCGGCGGTTTCACGGTGGTCGCCTCGGCGGGCCCGCGGCGCCCCGGTGCCTCGTTCATGGTCGGGAAACCGGCATCGCGCCAGACGTGATGGCACTCGGTGCACCTATGGCAGGGAACGGAGTGCCCCGGGGCTCGCCCGTGCCCCGATCGGTCCGCGGGCAGGGCCTGCGGCATCCGGGTCCGGCCGAGCGCGCGAGGAGCGCTCGGCCGGGAGTCGCCGAGGGGCCGTGACGGTCCGCGTCGGATCCGCCCCGACCCCGACCGTCAGCGGTCGTTGCAGCTCGCCGAGAAGATGTCGTCCCCCGCGAGGTGCCCGTTGAGATGGGCCTGCAGGGCGACGCTCACGAGGGTCAGCAGGAGGTCGATGTCCGAGTCGACTTCGAGATGGATGGTCACCCAGCGGGAGCCGGGCACCATGCGGATGGCCGTGGAGGTCTTGAGGTGGTCCTCGTAGCGCCGGATGGCCCGGTCCGTGAGGTGCAGGTCCACGTCGTGGTCGGAGTGGAAGTGGACGATCTCGCACTGCGCCGCGCACAGTGCCCGTCCCGTGCCGCAACTCGGCGGGGACTCCGCGAGATCCGGCCAGTTGGCCAGTCGCGTCATGGCTCTGGAGGCCAAGGTCATGCGCTCATCATGACGAGCACATCTCCCGGCCACCAGGACTTGGCGGAGATGTAATCGGGCGGTGGTCCGGGAATGCCCGGTTTTCGCCTCGAAATCGAAGACCCTTCAACTACCGATTCGGCCCGGCATGACGGACAGCGGCCCTGGACTCCGTGGTCCGGGGCCGTTCATGACGCCGAGGACCGGCCCCGTGGTCGGTCCGGATCACGCCATCCAGAAGAAGACCGCGGTCATCCGCTTGTCCTCCATGGTGGTGCCGCAGTAGTCGGTGGCACTGTGCATCAGGTTGGCGTTGTAGACGAGCAGCCGGTTGAAGCGGTGCGGGACGCGGATGTCCTCGACGAAGGAGTCCGGCGGGACGAAGCGGGTGCCGAGGGCCTCGACCAGGTTGTTGTGCGGCGCGACGACGACGTTGCCGCCCAGCCGGCCACCGGGGAGGCTCTGCCGGAAGAAGCTCGTCCCGCAGCCCTTGGGGACGTTCGGGTTCAGATAGAGCACCGCGGCGTAACGGCACAGGGCGCGGGAGTCCGTGTGGGGGCGGGGCTCACCCTCGTGCTTGCCGACGACCTGGACGCAGTTGTGGTTGAGCGTGGCGCCCGACGGCGTCGACTGCTGCCACAGCTTCTGCGCGCCGGTGGCCTTCTTCACCAACCGCTCTACGCGCGTCAATTCGTCCGGTTCCAGACCGGGCATCGTCCGCAGACCCGGCCAGCTCTCCGAGGTGTACGGATGGCCCTTGACCCAGTCGTCCTTGTCGACGCACCGGGCCCGTACGGCGTCCGCGTCGGGCAGTACGTCGTCGAAGACCCAGTAGTCCCGGTCCCGGGTGGGCTTCCGATAGGGGAGGACCGGCAACGCCGGTGTCCCAGAGGGTTGTGGGGGCATGCGGCCGACCCTATAGACGGGTCTGTCAGCGATCTCCAGGGATTTGGTCAACCTTCCGCCAACTCGGCCTCATGGATCGGTCATGGCCGACGACCCCGGTGTCCGAGAGGGGCCGCGCCCGGCCCCGGTGCCGTCAACTCGGCATGCGCGCAACTGAGTTCACCTGACCGCGCCCGGGGGCGCGGCGGCGGAGCAGCCCGGCCCGACGGCGATCACCGAGGTGTGCCGCGCGCTGAACGGCCGGGCCCGCGCCCCCGTATCACTGCACAGGGACGGCGGGAGACCGCGTGTACGGAAGGGAGAGCAGTGTGGCTACACGGCCCGAACACGGGCGGCTCACCGGGCGCCCTGTGATCGAACCCACGCACATCGAGCGCCGCCGCCGCTCGGACTCCCTGGCGGAACTGCTGCGCCAGGTGCGCGAGAAGGAGGGACTGGCCGACCCGGACGAGGACTACGAGCCGATCGCGGGGCCCCTGGCCGGGACACGCCTTCCGCCGCCTCCGGAGGAGGACGAGACCGAGGAACTGCCACCGGTCCCGGGCGGGGAGGACTACACCGACGGCGCGTCGCCGGCGCACGAGCCGGACGGAGCGGAGCGACCCCTCGGCGGGCACGGGGGCCCGGACGGAGACACCGGGCCGGACGGCACGGCCAGTTTCGTCGCCGGGCTCCGTCGCCCGTTCGGGAAGAAGCGCGTGGGTGCCCACGGCCTGGACCGCGACGTGGGTCTGCGGCGCGCCGCGATCACGGTCGCCGTCACGGCGGCGGCCCTCATCGGCTTCGCCCTGGCCCTCCTCGTGCCGGGCGCGGGACGGGACGACGCGTTCCCGGCGGGAGAGGGAGTGACCCCCTCGACCGCGCCCGCCCGCGGGGCCGGGACCGCGGATCCGGACGGCGCGGGCACCCTCCGCGAAGGTGACAGCGGCCCCGAGGTAAGAGCTCTTCAGCAACGCCTGCTCCACATCCCGGACGTGTACGACCACGGCAGCACCAGCGGCACCTACGACGCCGCGCTCACCGCGGCCGTCGCCCGCTTCCAGCTCTGGTACGGCATCCGGGGCGACGAGTCGGGCGTCTACGGCAACGACACCCGGGCCGACCTGGAATCCAGGACGGCGGCCCCCTGAAACGGCCGGGGCGGGCGGCGCGGTGACGGTCGCTCCCCCCGCCCCGGCCCCCTCGCGCCGACGGACACGGTGATGTCCGCCGGGGCCGCACGCGCGCTTCCCCTCATCCGCCCGTCCGGCGGTCGCGCGGCCTCCGCCGGACGAGGCGGGCGCGCTGATGCCGGGTGAACTCCTGGGCGCGGACGCTCAGTTGTGCCGGCTCGTCCGCGAGCGCGGGAATCCCGCCGGCCCCGTGACCGCCTCCGCGACGGCGGCGTTCCCGACCTCCGGCCCGACGGCCGCCTCCTCGGTGCAGACCGTCGACCCGACGACCGCCGCCCCGACCACCAGGTCGGCGCGGTCCCGGGTCGCGGCGACCAGGTCGGCGTTGCGCTGATCCGTTCCCAGCGCCCACGCCACCGCCGCCTCGCGGTCCTTGCCGAACTCCTCATGACGTGCGACGAGCCGCCGGACGCGGTCGGCCTCGTCGGGTTCGCAGAACCACACCTCGTCGAGCTGCGCGCGGGCGCGCGCCCACGCGCCGTCGCGCAGCAGCAGGTAGTTCCCCTCCGTGACGATCAGACGGGCGGCCCGCGGAACGGGAAGGGCACCCGCCAGCGGCTGTTCGAGGACCCGCTCGAAGCCGGGCGCGTAGACGAGATCCTCCTCGTCCTCGCGCAGCCTGCGCAGCAGCGCCGCGTACCCCGCCGCGTCGAACGTGTCCGGAGCCCCCTTCCGGTCACGGCGCCCCAGCCGGTCCAGCTCGGCGTCCGCGAGATGGAACCCGTCCATCGGCACGTGGGCGACGCGGAAGGGACCGTCCTCGTCGAGCCGCCGGACCAGACGCTCGGCGAGCGTCGTCTTGCCCGCACCCGGGCTGCCGGCGATGCCGAGGAGGGCGCGCCGGCCGGGACGTACGAGCGACACCGCCCGCGCCACCAGGTCGTCGAAGGTCGGACGCGCCCCGGTCATACGAGCCCGGACCGGAACACGGGGACAGCGAATTCCATGCACCCAGTATCGACGACGCGGGGCGCGCGGGAAGTCCCGTGCCGGACGGGGCACGGACGGCGGGGAACAGGGGCCGGGAGTCCGGGCGACAGCAGCACGGACTCCAGGGAACAGGAGCGCGGGGGTGGCCACGAGCACCACACGGTCCCGCACGGCCGAACCCGACGCGCGGATGTGGCGCGTGCCACCCGGTGGAGACGGTTCCCGGGGGAAGACTGCCCGTATGACTGAGCTCGGCCTGCCGAAAGAGATCCTGGCCTGCCTCTTCGACCTCGACGGGGTGATCACCAAGACCGCCGTGGTCCACGCGGCCGCCTGGAAGCGGACGTTCGACGACTTCCTGCGCGGACGGGACGGCGACGGATTCCGTCCCTTCGACGACGCCGACGACTACGCCGCGTACGTGGACGGGCTGCCTCGCGCCGACGGTGTCCGCACCTTCCTCGCCTCGCGCGGCATCGAGCTCCCCGAAGGAACTCCCGACGACCCGCCCGACCGCGAGACCGTCCACGGCCTGGGCAACCGCAAGAACGAGCTGCTCCTCGACATGATCCGCACGGACGGGGTCGAGGCCTACGACGGGACGCTGCGCTACATCGAGGCCGTCCGGGAGCACGGGCTGCGGACCGCGGTCGTCTCCTCCAGCGCCAACTGCCGGGACGTCCTGCGCTCGGTGGGAGCGGAGTCCCTCTTCGACGTACGCATCGACGGTGTCGTCGCCGCCGAACGGCGGCTCCCGGGCAAGCCGCGCCCCGACACGTTCCTGGCCGCGGCCCACGACCTCGGTGTCGACGCGTCCGCGGCGGCCGTCTTCGAGGACGCGCTCGCCGGCATGGACGCGGGCCGCTCGGGCCACTTCGGGTACGTCGTCGGGGTGGACCGCGTCGGCCAGAGCGCCGCCCTGCGCGCCCACGGCGCCGACATCGTCGTACGCGATCTGGCCGAACTGGGGGACCCCGCGTGATAACCCATTCGTCGTACGGGGTCGAGCCCTGGGCCCTGCGGGAGAGCGAACTGCACCTCGGGCTGCTGCCGCAGAGCGAGTCCGTGTTCGCCCTCGCCAACGGCCACGTCGGCTGGCGCGGCAACCTCGACGAGGGCGAACCCCACGGCCTCCCCGGCTCCTACCTGGGCGGCGTCCACGAAGTACACCCGCTGCCCTACGCGGAGGCGGGCTACGGCTATCCGGAGTCCGGGCAGACGGTCATCAACGTCACGAACGGCAAGATCGTCCGGCTGCTCGTGGACGACGAGCCGTTCGACCTGCGCTACGGACGACTGCGTTCCCACGAGCGCGTCCTCGACCTGCGCACCGGGCTGCTCACCCGCACCTGCGAGTGGACCTCGCCCGCGGGTTCCACCGTCCGGGTGCGCTCGACCCGGCTCGTCTCCTTCACCCAACGGGCGATCGCGGCCGTCGCCTACGAGGTGGAGCCCGTCGACAGCCGCACGCGCGTGGTCGTCCAGTCCGAGCTGGTCGCCAACGAGCAACTGCCCGGCCGCACGGCCGATCCACGGGCGGCGATCGCCCTGGAGTCGCCCCTGGAGGCGGAGGAGCACTATGCGGCGGGCCGCCGGCTGCGGCTCGTGCACCGCACGCGCAACAGCGCCCTGCGGGTCGCCGCGGCCGCCGACCACGCGGTCAGCGGACCCGACCGGACCACCATGACCAGCGAGAGCAGCGACGACGTCGCCCGCCTCACGGTGACCTCGGTACTGGAACCGGGCCAGACCCTGCGCCTGGAGAAGATCGTCTCCTACGGCTGGTCGGGCAACCGTTCCCTGCCCGCTCTGAGTGACCAGGTCGACGCGGCCCTCGCCGCCGCCCAGCACGGCGGCTGGCAGCAGCTCGTCGACGAACAACGCGGCTATCTCGACGACTTCTGGGCACGCGCCGACGTCGAGGTGGGCGGCGACGAGGAGATCCAGCAGGCCGTCCGCTTCGGCCTCTTCCACGTCCTCCAGGCGGGCGCCCGTGCCGAGCAGCGCGCGATCCCCGCCAAGGGCCTGACCGGCTCCGGGTACGACGGCCACGCCTTCTGGGACACCGAGACCTTCGTCCTGCCGCTGCTCACCTACACCTCGCCCGGTGCCGTCGCCGAGGCGCTGCGCTGGCGCCAGAACACCCTCCCGGCCGCACGCGCGCGGGCCGCCCAACTCGGCCTGAGGGGCGCCGCGTTCCCCTGGCGGACCATAGCGGGCTCCGAGGGCTCGGCGTACTGGCCGGCCGGCACCGCCGCGTTCCATGTGAACGCCGACATCGCCGACGCCGTCATCCGTTACACCGCCGCCACGGGCGACACGCGCTTCGAACGCGACACCGGGGTCGAGCTGCTGACCGAGACGGCACGGCTGTGGCGCTCGCTCGGGCACCACGACCACCGCGGAGACTTCCACATCGACGGGGTGACGGGACCCGACGAGTACAGCGCCGTCGCCGACGACAACACGTACACCAACCTCATGGCCCGAGCGAACCTGCTGGCCGCCGCGGACGCCGTCGAGCGCCACCCCCGGCGGGCCGCGGAGCTGGGCGTCGACGAGGAGGAGAGCGCCGCCTGGCGCGACGCGGCCGAGGCCATGCACATCCCGTACAACAGCGAACTGCGCGTCCACGAGCAGCATGCCGGGTTCACCCGGTACCAGCGCTGGGACTTCGCCGCCACCCGCCCCGACCAGTACCCGCTGATGCTGCACTTCCCCTACTTCGACATCTACCGCAAGCAGGTCGTCAAGCAGGCCGACCTGGTGCTCGCCATGTACAAGTGCAGCCCGTTCTTCGACGAGGAGCACAAGGCCCGCAACTTCGCCTACTACGAGCCCCTCACCGTCCGCGACTCCTCCCTGTCGGCCTGCTGCCAGGCCGTCATCGCCGCCGAGACCGGTCATCCCGGCCTCGCCTACGACTACCTGGTCGAGGCCGCGCTGATGGATCTGGAGGACCTGGAGCACAACACCCGCGACGGCCTGCACATCGCCTCGCTCGCCGGGACCTGGATGGCCCTGGTCGCGGGCTTCGGCGGGCTGCGCCACCACGGGAAGAACCTGGAGTTCACTCCCCGGCTGCCGGAACGGTTCAACCGGCTCGCCTTCTCCCTGGAGGTCCTCGGCCGCCGGCTGCGCGTGGAGATCGAGCGGGACGTCGCCACGTACTCACTCACCACGGGCGGCCCCCTGGAGCTCCGCCACCACCGCGAACTCTTCACCGTCGACGCCGACAAGCCGCGCAGCCTGCCCATCCCGGCGCCGAGGCTGCGCCCCGCCCCGGACCAGCCGCCGCACCGGCGGCCGAACCCCCGGGGATGAGACGCAGCACGCGGCCGCCGGCGCCTCAGTCGAGGGTGACGTCGGGCGCGATGTCCTCGTGCCGCTCCACGGGGGCCTCGCCGGGAGCCGTGCCGGGAACGGCGGCCCGTGCGGCGGCCCCGGTCGCGGGCTTGCCGCAGAACGCGGACTCCAGGGTGCGGTACATGGTGTTGAGCACCTTGGTGTTGTTCGAGGTGTTGGCCAGCGCGGTCAGACTGCGCTTGCCGTCCTTCGTGGCGAACGCGTACGAGTAGTAGCCCTGCACGGTGCCGGTGTGCCCGTACACGGAGATCCCGCACGAGAGATCGCGGCGGCGCAGTCCGAGGCCGTAGGACGTGTTGCTGTTGACCCGCGCCCACTTCGTCATCTGGGTGAGCTGGGCGGCGGACATGAGCTTGCCGCGCAGCAGTGCGGAGAAGAACGCGTCCAGGTCGTGCGGCGTGGAGATGATGGCGCCCGCGCTCTGCGCCCAGGAGGCGGTCTGCTTCGTGGCGTCCACCAGGGCCGCTCCCGCCGTGTCGGGCGTGAGGTAGCCGTTGGTGTGGCGCCCCGGGATCGCGGTGGCGGGATGGACGTAGAAGGTGTTCGTGAGGTCCAGCGGGGTGAAGATGCGCTTCTGGTACTCGGTACCGACGCTGTGCCCGGTCAGTTTCTCGATCAGCATCCCGGCGACGACGAAGTTGGTGTTCGAGTAGGAGTACGCGGCCCCCGGCGCGTTGGTACGCGGCTTGGCCAGCGACAGCTTCACCAGGTCGCGGTAGCTGAACACCTTGTCGCGGACGGCCTCGAAACCGGGGACCGTCCGGGCGAACAGATCGTTCGTGTAGTCGTACAGACCACTGCGATGGCTCAGTACGTGCCGGACGGTGATCCTGCTGTCGGGGAGCAGGCCCGGCAGATAGCTGTCGACCGACTTGTCGAGCTTCAGCTTCCCCTCGTCGACGAGTTGGAGCAGCACGACGGCGGAGAAGGACTTGGTGATACTGCCGACGCGGAACCGGTCGTTCGTGCTGATGGTCCGTCCGGTGGCCCGGTCGGCGACTCCCTCGACCAGCCGGTGCACCGTGCCGTTGTCGTCGATTCTCGCCATCGCGCCGGGCGCTCCCTGGCCGCGCGCCGTACGCAGGATCGCGCGCAGGCCCGTGTCGTCGGGCGCCGCGGCGGCGGTCGCCGCGACCCGTTCGGTGCCGGCGCGGTCCGTGCCCGGCGACGTCGTGGCCTGCGCCGGGGCCGCCAGCAGGGACACCACGACCGCGCCGAGCGCCGTGCCCGTACCCACCGTTGTTGAGACCATCTGATCTTCTCCCCACGCCATCTGCCGGTTCGACGTCCCGGCTCGAACCGCGCCGCGGATGCGGGCGTCGGCACCATCTGTACGCGCTGAAGCGGCGCGCGGGTCGCATTGCCCGCGGATGAAGCGCAAACGGTGAAGGGGAATCGGCGAATTGGCGGAAAGGAGCTGTGCAGGGCGGCGCCCTGTGCGGACTTGGTCCGGACAGGGCGTCAGGACCTGGTCCGCGCCGCCGGGCGCGGCGTCCCGGCGGTCCGGCTGTGTCGACCGGCGGCGCGCGAACACGCGGTGCGGGTGACGGCGGGCAGCGGGAGTCGCGGGGAGAGCGCGTCACCGCGAGGGGTGGGGGACCGTCGTCAGGGGCCGAGTACGGTCGGCGGTTGACCGCGGTTGACGTGGTCGCCGGACCCGACGAGGCGTCAGCCGCCGAAGAGCTGCGTCCAGTACGTGCCGGCCCGGCCGCCCCCGGCGAGGCCGATGCCTATGTGGGTGAAGTCGCGCTTGAGGATGTTGGCCCGGTGGCCGGGACTGTCCATCCAGCCGCGGACCACCTCGGCCGGGGAGCGCTGCCCGCACGCGATGTTCTCGCCGATGGTGCGGCGGGCGCTGCCCGCCGCTGCGGCCCGGTCCCAGGGCTGACTCCCCTCGGGCGAGGTGTGCGCGTAGAAGTCGCGGGCCACCATGGCCGCGCTGTGGGCCTGGGCCGCGGTGGTCAGCGGCGCGTCGGCCGAGAGGGGCGGCAGACCGGCCGACGCCCGCTCGGCGTTGGTGAGCGTGATGACCTCGTGTGCCGTCCGCTCCAGGCCCGAGGGGCTGAACGGCCGCGCCCAGAGCGCCGTCCAGTACAGATCGCCCGAGCGGGGGTCGGGGACGCACGCCACCCCCGCCTGGTCGTAGGCCGGGTCGCACAGGACGCGCCGGGACTGCTCGCTGGTCAGGCAGTACTCGACGAACTCGCCAGGGGTGCGCGGGCCGGAGACCAGATGCTCGCCGATGGTCAGGTAGGGATAACCGGCCGACAGGACTCGCCGGTAGACGGAGGTGCCCTCCGGGATCTCCGAGCTGAGCAGTCCCCGGTCAGCCATGGCGCCGGCGTGGTCCCGGGCGGCGGCCGTCAGCCGGGCGTCGAGGCGGACGGGCGGGGCACCGGCCGCGGCCCGCGCGGAGTTGACCGGACCCAGGAAGCCGTCGGGATCGGGGACTCCACCCGGCGTCCCACCTGGCCCGCCCCGCATCTGTCCGGCCCGCACTTGTCCGCCGTGCGCCTGCCCGTCCCCCGCCGTCACGACGTGCCCGGCGCCGGGCACGGACGCCCGGCCGGTTCCGGGGCCTCGTCCGCCAACGGGTACGGAACCCCGCCCGGCTCCGGGCGCGGCAACCGCCCCCGCATCCGTGGCCGTCACGGGCCGGCCACCCGGTAGCGCTCTCGGCGGCGCCCCCGGTGTCGCCCTCGTGGGCGCGGTGTCCTCGGTGACCTCGACCCCGAAATCCCGCGCGACGCCCGCCAGTCCGTCCGCGTACCCCTGTCCGAGGGCGCGGAGCTTCCAGGCCGTACCGCGCCGGTACAGCTCGGCGAGCAGCAGTACCGTCTCCCGCTGGGGCCGGGGTGGGGTGAACCGGGCGAGGGTACGGCCGTCCGACGCGGTGACCTGCACGGTGGGGGAGGGCAGCCGGCCCAGCGGAGTCGCGGGGTCGGCGGGGCTGACGACGACGGTGACGCGGGCCGCTCCGGGCCGCAGCCGCGCCGGATCGACGGTGAGGCGGTCTCCTTCGAGTCGTGCGCCCGGCGCGGCCGGCTGGTTGTAGAACACGAAGTCGGCGTCGCCCCGCACCTTGCCGCTGTCGTCGGTGATCAGCGCGGACACGTCGAAGGGGCCCGGCACCCTGAGGGTCAGGACCCCGTCCGGCAGGGGCGTGTTGCCCCCCGGAACCAGCTCGCTCATGCCGCCGCCCGTCGGTTGGTCGTCCGTGCCGCCGCGTCCTGGGTGCGCGGCACGGGCCGTCGACCGCTCAACGGACCACCCGCGCCCTAGGGTTCCCGAGACCGGCGCGAGCCCGGCCGCGGACCGGGCACGGCGTGGAGATCGCCGGGAGCGGAGGGCGCCCGGCCCGCTGACAGGGGAGCTGCGGCGGCACGCATTGAGCGCAGGGCCAGCAGCAGGACACCGATGTCGTCCAGGTAGATCGGGTCGGGCAACAGGTCGGTCGGCAGCAGCAGATAGGCGACGGCACCCCAGAACACCCAGCGGGAGCCGGTCGGCAGCCCGGCCCGCCGCAGATCACGGCGGGTGCGGACGAGGCGGCGCAGGAGCACCAGCGCACCCGCGAGCGCGGCGGCTCCGAGGACGGCGACGACGATGACCAGGGTCCATGCGGTCGAATCCATGCGTCCGTCCAGAGCTCTCGTAGGGGTGTGGCTCCCTTCCGTGTGCCCGCCGACGGCCCCGGCTATCGCCCCGGGTACGGCCGTCCGTGCGCGGACCCCGGGAACAGGGGGATCCGGTTCAGTCCTCGCCGGGCGTCCCGGTGCGGCAGATGACGAAGTCGTCGAAGACGTGGCGGCCGGGTCGCGGGCCGACGGACTCGATCGCCCGCCGGATGTCCGACAGCTGATCCGTGGTCATCTCGAGGGGCGGCTCGTCGGGCTGGTAGGTGGTCCGTACAGGGTAGTCCCGTCCCGGTTCCCGGGTCATCTCGATGTGACAGCCGAGCACATGGGTGACGGGTCGTCGGGCGCAGAAGTCGATCAGCCGGTCGACGCTGCGGGTGAACGCCGGCCAGTCCTCGACGTACAGGCGCCCCGGATAGACCGTGTCGCCCGTGAGCAGGAACCCGGTCCAGGGGTCGAAGAACGTCACCGCGGCCTCGTGGTGCCCCGGCGTCGCCAGGCATTCCAGCACCCGGCCGCCGAGATCGACGCGGGCGCCGGCGCCGGGATCGTCATGGAACCCGAAGAAGTCCCAGGCGCTGTCGAGAGCCGCGTCCACGACCACGGTGCCGGGGCGGCCGGTGAACTGGCCGTCCCCCGCGACGTGGTCGCCGTGCGGATGGGTGTGCAGCACCAGCAGCCCGTAGTCGTCACGGGGATGCCGGGCCAGCCAGGACTCCATCACCTCGTCCACGACGCGACGCAGCGGGAAGTGGTCGGCCGAGGCGGTGGCGCCCGTGTCGATCAGGAGGGCCCGACCGGTTCCGAACAGCAGGAACATGAAGGGCGCTTCGTAGTCGATCGCCATGTTCTGGCGAAGGATCACCGTGTGCTCGTCGTAGGCGTGGACCTGGATGTCGGGGTCCGTGTTGCGCTTGGCCGAGGGTGAGCCGTGGATCCACCGCACGTCGAACGGGGTGGCAGGTGCGGGATCGCCGCTTCTGCCGGTGCCCTCGGTCCGCTGCTCGGCTCTGTCCACGGTGTCTCCCTCGGGCCTGGTTCCGCCGGACCGCGGCAGGTCCGGGACCTCAGTGTCGCGGGTGGGCGTGCTCCACCAGCGCCTGCGACACCGTACGGATGCTCCGGGCGATGTGCTGGAGCTGCATGAGCTCGGCGGCGTACAGCTTGATGGTGTGCTCGATGACCCCCTCCTGCAGACCGAGGCCGGGCAGCTCGGAGCGCGCGGTCTGCAGTGCCGTGCGGGCGACCCTTATCTCCTGCTGCACCTGGAGGTGCGCGTGGCGGGCGAGCAGGACGGGGTGCTTGTGCAGGACGGGGTAGCTCGCGTAGCGGCTCGGCACCAGCTCGCGCAGCCATTTCACCGCCGATCGCTCCCAGTCGAAGCTGCCGGGGGTCTTGACCTGGCACGGCCAGTCCGAGGTGATCGGTGAATACGTCAGGGCCATGTTCATCGCTTCCGGGTTACGTCGGCGGGGGACTATGGGGGCGGCCCCGGCATAGGGGGACCGGGGCCGCCACCACGGGCCTCGCAGGCGAGACCCGCTCGAACACCCGGGACCCGATGCGGGTAGGAGCGGGGGCCCCGGGTGGTCATGGGCAGTGACCTGGAGGGCTCCAGGTCACTATCCGAAAGAAGTATTTATATATGCCGCCGGAAGCGCAAGAGCATGAAAACATTCATGCGTGCTTTGATGTGAATGATCCCGTGATGTCGTGGTGACAGCCGGTACGGGAGAGGGGTGCCGCGTGGTGCCGCGGTCAGTCCCGCAGGAAGAACTGGTGCTGCTCGGCGACCTGCTCGTACTCCTCCAGGCGGGCCTGGGTGCGCTCCGGATCGGCGTCGGTCATGGCCTGGAGCAGTGCCGCGGACAGGACCACGGGCGCCGAGTAGGAGTCGAACACGAGGCGGGAGCCGGTGCCGGTGGCGAAGGTGACGTCGGCCTCGTCGGCCAGCGGGCCGAGCCCGAGGTCGGTGATCAGCGCCACCTTGAGTCCGGCGCTGCGGGCGACCCGCATGGCCGTGAGCGTCTCCTGGGCGTGCCGGGGCATTCCGAAGGCCAGGACCCAGGTGCCGCCCGCCTCGCGCGACTGGAGCAGCGCGTCGTAGGCGACCGAGCCGCCGCGGCTCACCACCCGCACATCGGGGTGGATACGACGGGCGGCGTACGCGAAGTACTCGGCCAGCGAGCCGGAGATCCGCAGCCCGAGAACCGTCAGCGGCGCCGACTTCGACAGGGCCCGCCCGACGCGGATGACCTGGTCGGGATCGGCGAAGTCCCGCCGCAGGTTCTCCAGGTTCTCGATCTCGGCGTCCACCGCCGCCTGGAGCTCGTTGCTCGTGACCTCGGCCGGCGTTCCCGGAGCGCTGCCGAGGGTGCTGAGCGCGATGGCCTGGAGGCTCTCACGCAACGCGGGGTACCCGCTGAACCCGACCGCCGCCGCGAAGCGGGTCACGGAGGGCTGGCTCACGCCGACCCGCTCGGCGAGGTCGGTGATCGACAGGAACGCCGCCTCGGTGATGTGCTCGATCAGGTACTGGGCGATGCGCCGCTGGCCCGGGGAGAGCCGGGGGCCGTCGAACAGTTCCCTGAGCTGGGACGTGGGTGCCACACCCGCCTCGGGAGCCGTCTTGCCCGAGGTGATCGCGGATGCCTGTGCGCGTGCCTGCTGCGGCGATGGCACCGGTGCGCCTCCTTGATGTCCCACGAGAACTCAACATAGCTCACGGACCTTTCTGACCTGGGCCGGTATCGGCGCAAGCAATGCGTGCGTTCCCTGTTTCGCATGTGATCGCGGGGTACCCGTACAGGCATCACGACGTGCTCGTTCGCGGGCGCGCGTGCCTTTTCGCCGACGCGAGGGAGAGGGTTTTCATGAGCGTGCAACAACTGCCCGCGTCAACGGTTCACGTGATGCTCGGCGACTGCTCCGCGGCGGACGCGAGGAGCGTGTTCGCCGTTCTGTCCGGCCGGTTCACCGCGGACCCCGAGGGTGCGGCCGAGCCGCACGAGTCCGCGAGCGGCCGGCCGACGGTGTGGACCGCGCTGTTCGACACCGCCGGTGATCCCCGGGATCCCGGCGGGCCTGTCGTGGAACTTTCGGGGCAGCCGACAGTGGAGGCACAGGGCGGCCCCCTCGCGACGAGACATCTGCGGGAGGCACTCGGTGCCGCCTTCACCGTGCACGAGCTGGGCACGGAGGCCGGTGACCAGGAGGTACAGATGAAGCTGCGACTGGATTCGAGTACGGCGCACGAGACACGGTCCGCGTGAACGCCGGGACGGCGGCCCGCAGCTCGGAGCTCGGCGCCCGCCGCGCGGCGACGGGCTCGGGACGGGAAGGCGCGGCCCGCGCGGGACTGGCCGCGCGCGGGGTGATCTACGCCCTGGTCGGGGTACTGGCCCTGCGGATCGCCTTCGGCGACAGCGGAGGGCGGCAGGCGGACCGGGGCGGCGCCCTGGAGGAGATCGCCTCGAAGCCGTTCGGCGCCGCCCTGCTCTGGGCCCTGGGCGCCGGACTCGTGGGCATGGCGCTGTGGCGGCTGTCCGAGGCGGTGTTCGGCGCCGCCGGGCAGGACGGCGGCGCGGCGGGCAAGCGCCTCATGTCGGCCGGGCGGTGCGTGTTCTACGGGTTCGTCGCCTACTCCGTACTCGCCTTCGCGGCCGGATCGCGCGGCAGCGGTTCGGGCGACCGGCAGTCCCGGGACGTCACGGCCAAGGCCCTCGGCCTGCCCGGTGGCCAGTGGATCGTCGGCGCCGCCGGCGCGGGGCTGGTCGTGGCCGGCGTCTGGATCGCCGCGCGGGCGGTCATGCGCAAGTACCACAAGCATCTGAAGCTCGGTGAGATGTCACGCCGGGTCCGCAAGGCCGTCGACACGGCGGGCGTGGGCGGCGGGGCCGCGCGGGGCGTGGTGTTCGCCGCGGCGGGGGCCTTCGCGGTCCGGGCCGCCGTGGACTACGAACCCGACCAGGCCAAGGGGATGGACGGCACCCTGCGGTCCTTCGCCGGAACCCCGATGGGCCCGTGGCTGCTGGCCTGCGTCGCGGCGGGGCTGGTCCTGTTCGGGCTGTTCTCCTTCGCGATGGCCCGGTGGCGGAAGGTGTGAGGCCGCGCGGGCTCCCACGCGGGGGTGCCCCCGTCACGCGGACGTGACGGGGGCACCTTTCGAGCGCCGCGGGTCAGGGCTGCGCGGTGAGTGCGAAGCTCTGTGCGGCGGAGCCGTCACAGGTGCGCTGGGTGAGCTGCACGCTGTTCGCCGCGGAACCCGCCGCGCTCAGACACTTGCCGCTGTGCCGGGCGGTGAAGTGATAGCGCCCGCTGCTCTCCCGCACCGGCAGCCATTGCTGGTTCTGGCCGTTCGACCAACTCCACAGCTGCAACGGCGCGTTGTCGGCCGTCGAACGGTCGGTGACGTCGACGACCTGCTGCGGGTCCGGGCGGAGCGTGATCCGCGTGTAGCCGCTGTCCGTCGAGCGGAACTGGAACTGCTGCGCCTGCGTGCCGTTGCACGCGTACTGCTGGATCGCGGTCCCGTTCGCCGTGCCGGCCGAACGGGCGTCCACGCAGGTGCCGTTGCCGGAGTTGGCGAGGGAGTACCAGGTGGTCTCGGAGATCGGGTCCGCCGGTGGCACCGACGAGCCCGCCCCGCCGAGCCATTTGAGTCCGTCCAGCAGGAACCGGTTCTGCGTCGCGCTCGCGAACGTCGACGAGAGCGTCGTGTTCGTCGCGTAGTCCATCGCGTTGTGGCCGAAGTTCGCGTACAGCATCCGGTACTTCGCGTTGGTCCACAGGATCGGGTAGTAGCCGCTGTTCCAGGTCTGGCCCGGGTCCGTGCCGAGCGGGAAGCTGCTCGGGTCGATCGAGGCGAGAATCCTGATGTCCGGGTTCTGCCGCAGGTCGTTGGACCAGCTGTACCACTCGCTGACCGACGAGGTGAAGGTCGCGGGCAGGCTGACGGTGGAGGGATGTGTGCGGTCCTCCACCTTCAGGACGGCCGTGGTCGGCCCCCAGGTGTTGGACCTGAAGTCACCGCTGCCGAGGAACTGGTCGTGATACCACGGCCAGCTCTGCGCGTCGGTGGTGAAGGCGGAGACGTGGAAGCCCAGCCAGCCGCCTCCCCCGCGCATGTACTGCTCGAAACCGGCGCGTTGGGCCACGGTCTGCGGCAGGTCGTCGAGGAACAGGACGACCTGGTACGCGTTCACGCCTCCGTTGCTGAGCAGGTCCCAGTCGTTGCTGGCCGTGTAGGTGAAACCGTTCGCCGCGGCCTGCTTCGGGAACCAGTCGTTGGCCTCGTGGACGAAGCTGATGTGAGCGGCGTCCCAGGTGCCGTTGTAGAGGGCGAGCACCTTGAACGGGGCCGCCGCGGTCGTGGCGTGCGCGGCGGGCGGCGCCGCGAGGCCGAGCAGGGTCGCCAGGAGCACGAGGACCCGCAGGACACCGCGCGCCGGACCGGATTCGCTGATGCGCATCCGACTCTCCTTCCCGTACGTGTCAGGGATCAGGGGTAGCTGACGAGATCGGCCACATTGGTCGAGGAGTTGGACGGGCCGCCCCGGTCGTTGACGACGTGCCGGATGGTGCCCGTACCGCCAAGGGAGACGGTCACCATGTCCTTGAAGCGCACGTTCGCGTTGACCGGCGCCTCGATGGCGTGCTCCGCGGCGACGGCGGAGTTGACGTTGAAGTAGCAGTAGCTGCCGAAGCCGTACACCTGGTGGCTCGTCACGGAGGCGGCGACCTTGTAGGCGGCGTAGCCCTGCGTCGAACCGTTCATCCACGCCGCCTGGTTGGGCGGGTCGTACGGCATCTCGTTCTGGTAGAAGTACGTGCGGCCGCCGTTGCCGTTCCAGATCGTCTGGTACTTCTGGTAGTGCTCGACGAACAGCCCGTACATGGTCACGTCGTCGCCGTTCACGACCAGCCCGGTGTCGGCCGTGTTGCTGGTCCAGCCGACCCCGCTGCCGTGGTCCGCGCGCCACAGCCACAGGTGGTCGCCGATGACGTCGTCGCTGTTGACGGTCAGGCTCGTGGTGGCCTTGCCGACGCCCGCGCCGCCGATGCGGAAGAACACGTCGTGCAGGGAGCTCGGGTCGGCGCTGTGGTCCGCGGAGGAGCCGCTCGGTCCCATCTCCAGCAGTTGCGCGGAGTTGGTGGTGCCCGCGTCGATCAGCAGCCCGGCCAACTGGACGCCGTTCACATCCGCGACCGTCATCGCGGTGACGCCGTTGTCGGGGACGAACGTGGCCAGGCCGAGGCCCAGTACCACGGTGTCGGCCCGGGTGACCTTGAGCGTCTGGTCCAGGTGGTAGACCCCGGGTGTCACCAGCAGGTTCCTGCCCTGGGCCAGCGCGTCGTTCAACTGCGCCGCGGTCGCGCCGGGCTTGACGATGAAGAAGTCGGAGAGCGGCAGGGAGGTCCCTGCGGGAGTTCCCGAACTCCAACTGGTGCCACTGGAGTTGGTGCGTACGGACGGCACGAACACCTTCCAGGCACCCGCCGCGTCGACGTAGAGGAAGGGCTTCTCGCGGGAGACCGGTGTCTGGTCCACCGTCGTGTACGGCGGGCTCGGGAAGCTGTTCGCCGGGGCGTTCTTCGCGCCGACGAACACCATGTTCCAGTTGGATCCGGTCCAGTTCGACCACTCGGTGTTCCGCGACAGCCACTGCTGCTGCGAACCGGAGTCGACCTGGCCGTCGATCTTCGTGTCGGCCATGTAGCCGCCGCTGGACCAGCCGCCGTCGTCCAGGGCGAGGTTGCCGCGCAGATGCATCCGCCGGTACGGCGCCGCCTGCGACACCGCCCAGCGGTCCGACCCGGACGTGGGAGTCACCGAGAGGTTCTCCGCCGAACGCCAGAAGTTCTGGGTCGCGTTGCCCTGGAACCAGTCCGCCTCGGCGTGCACCGAGCCCCGGATGTCGACGTCGTCGGGGGACAGCCCGAGACCCGCGACCTGGGTGTAGAAGCCGACGTTCGCGTTGGCGCTGTAGGTGCCCGGCTTGAACAGGAAGGCCTTGCGGGCGGTGCCGAACTGATTGGTCTCCTGCTGGGAGAACGCCGAGTCGAGACTGCTCTGGACGGTCGCGGCCGGGGTCGACGGGTCGAAGACGGTGACGTTCGGGCCCAGGTCCGGTGTCCCCGGCGGCTGTTGCGTGTCCACCGCGTTGACGGAGAAGGACTGGGCCGCCGTGCCGTTGCACGTGTACTGCTGGAGTTGCACGCTGTCGGCGGTGGAGGCGCTCGGCACATCGAGGCACTTGCCGCTGTTGCGGTTCACGAAGTGGTAGGTGCCCGCGGCCTCCGCCACGGCCTGCCACTGCTGGTTGGTGCCGCCGCCGTACGCCCACAACTGCACCGGCGCGCTGTCCGCGGCCGAGACGCCCGTGACGTCCCAGGCCTTGGTGGCGTCGGCCCGGTTGTCGACCTGGGAGTAGCCGCCCGACGTGGCGGCGAACTGCCACTGCTGGGCCTGGCTGCTGTTGCAGGCGTACTGCTGGACCGCCGTACCGTTCGCCGTCGCGGCGGCGCGGGCGTCGACGCACTTGCCGCTGCCCGTGTTGACGACGGTGGCCCAGCCGGCCGGCACCGCGGCGGCCTGGGCCACCGCGTCGTTCTGGGCTGCGGCGTTCTGCGAGCCGACGGCCAGGCCCGACAGCGTGGTCGCCACGAGAGCGGTCACCGTCAGCAGCCTGGCCGTTCGGTGGCGCCCGGACTCTCTTCGGGATCCGGGCAGGGTGAATCTGGACATGGGGGACACTCCTGAACTGGTGGGGGGTTCATGTCCGTGAACATCGAATGCATTCATGGAGTCGTGGTGATCGGTGAACCTAAAGGTCTGCACCAAAGACGTCAAGATATGAAACAAGGAACCCTTTGAAATCGGCGTCCACCACGAGGAGTTGAACGACCCGGTGATCGCCTCACCATGAACGCGGCTTCGGCGCAAGGGTGTTCATCGACATGTGGTGACGGAAGCCGAAGGCGGAACGCGGTTCACTTCTTGAAGGAACGTCGGACGCATGTCCGGGACGGTCGCGCGGGTGTGTGGTTCCTTACAAGGCGATGACATGACGGCGAACCGCGCCCACCGCACCCGCATCTCAGGGCACTCTGGTTCCGGGCCGGTGACTCCCGTCGTGGAGAGACACGGGAATCCACCGGCCACCGCGCCGACCGGCACCGCCGGTTCGTGTCCTGCGGCAAGGGAAGCGGCTGCCGCGGAACAGCGCCCCGGAGAACCTCCGGGGCGCCGTGCGTGTCCGGCCACCGCGGGGCGCGCGGCCCGTGGACCGTGGCGTGGCGCGGGTGCCCGGACACGCACGGCGTGTGTGCCGGTGCCGCTAGTCGGTGTTCGTGCCCCGCCGGTCGGATTCGAAGGCGGCGAGGGCGGTCTGCACCCGGTCCAGGTTCGCCCCGGTGTCGTTCGCCGCTTCGACCGTCAGCCCCGGCTCGTCGTCGCGCAGCGGCTGGAGGGTGGCGTACTGGGAGGCGAGCAGCTCCTCGGACATGAAGTGCCCGGTGCGGTGCGTGATGCGCCGCCGGGCGGTCTCCCGGTCCAGGTCCAGGTGCACGAACCACACGCCGGGCCCGGCCGCGCGGAGCAGCTCCCGGTAGGTGAGTTTGAGAGCCGAGCAGGACACCACCGCGCCGTGCCGGGACCGGGTCGCGTCGCGGATCCAGTTCGCGAGCGTGTGCAGCCACGGTTCGCGGTCGGCGTCGTCCAGCGGCAGCCCCGCGCTCATCCTGGCGATGTTCCGCTGGGTGTGGAAGTCGTCGCCCTCCACGAAGGGCACGTTGAGACGCTGGGCGAGCTCCCTCCCGAAGGTGCTCTTGCCGGACGCCGAGACGCCCATGACGACCACGATCGTCGGCGCGCTCCCGGGTGATGGCATGCGGCTCCTCGTGGATCGATCCGACAGGACAGGGGTGCCCACCGGAATCCTGCCGGGAGCGCCGGGACACCGGGCCCGTGCGGTGAGGCGGGTCCGGAGGAATGCACCCGGACGGACGCGCCGCGGACGCGGGGCGACGCCCCTCGGCGCGGAGCGGTTCCGCGCCGAGGCGGACCCGACCGCGGGGCCCTCTCGCCCCGCGCGGCGCCCGGGACCGGGCGGTTGCTCCGCCGGAGGGACCCGGCTACTTCCAACGGCCGAGTCGGGCGGGTCCGCCCTCGCCGTCCTCGGGCGGGAGTGGTTGCCTCGGGTGCGGGGCTTGCGTACCCGAGGCCGGCACGCCCACGGCGGACGGGAACCGCCCGCGGCCCAAGGGCACCGGCGCCGTGCCGGACGGGCACGCCCGGGACGGGCCGAGGGCGCGTGCCGGTCCCCGCACAGGGCGAACCGACGAATGGGAGACGGCAGTGACCTCAGGCGTGGACACCGGCGGGCAGCTCGGGACGCTGCCGCTGTTGCGGGGCCAGAAGGCGCTGGTGACCGGGGCGAACTCCGGCATCGGACTGGCGACGGCGATCGCCCTGGGCCGGGCGGGCGCGGACGTGGTCGTCAACTACGTATCCGGGCAGGAGGCCGCCGAGGACGTGGTCCGGCAGATCCAGGGCTTCGGCGTGCGGGCCTTCGCGCACGAGGCGGACGTGTCCGACGAGGGCCAGGTCGTCGGCATGTTCGCCCGCATGCTGGAGGAGTTCGGCACCATCGACATCCTGGTGGCCAACGCCGGTCTGCAACGGGACGCCTCCGTGACCGACATGACCCTCGCCCAGTGGCGCAAGGTCATCGACGTCAACCTCACCGGGCAGTTCCTGTGCGCCAGGGAGGCGACCAAGGAGTTCCTGCGCCGCGGTGTCGTGCCCGAGACCTCCCGCTCCGCCGGAAAGATCGTCTGCATGAGTTCCGTGCACCAGATCATCCCCTGGTCCGGTCACCTGAACTACGCCGCGTCCAAGGGCGGGGTCCTGATGCTCATGCAGACGCTCGCGCAGGAACTGGGCCCGCACGGGATCCGGGTCAACGCGGTCGCGCCGGGTGCCATCAAGACCCCGATCAACCGCAGCGCGTGGGAGACCCCCGAGGCCGAGGCGGAACTGCTCAAACTGATCCCCTACCGCAGGGTCGGGGACCCCGAGGACATCGCCGCCGCGGTGACGGTCCTGGCCTCCGACCTCATGGACTACGTGGTGGGCACGACCCTGTTCGTCGACGGCGGGATGACCCTCTTCCCCGGCTTCGCCACCGGCGGCTGAGGCGGTGGCGCCCGCGCTCACCCCGCACTCCTCGCCGACCCCGGCACCCGCGTTCCACCGCCGGCACCAGCCAATGAGGCCCGCATGAGCAAGGCATTCGTCCTCCTGGCCGGCACTCCCGGGCAACTGCTGCCCGCGCGCGAGCTGATGGCCTTCACCCTGGCCACCCACATCATCCTCGTGCCGCTGGGCGTGGCCCTGCCGTTCATCACCCTCGTCATGCACCACCGCGCCCTGCGCAGGAACGACCCGGTCGCCCTGCTGCTGGCCCGGCGCTGGTCGGCCGTCATGGCCGTGCAGTTCGCCGTCGGCATCGTCACCGGCACCGTGCTGTCGTTCGAGTTCGGGCTGCTGTGGCCGAAGATGATGGGCACCTGGGGAGACGTCTTCGGCCTCGGCTTCGGCGTGGAGGCCTGGGCCTTCTTCCTCGAAGCGGTCCTCATCGCCGTCTACCTCTACGGCTGGCGCCGCCTCCCGGCGTGGCCGCACTTCTGGCTCGCCACACCGCTGCCGCTCGCCGCGCTGATGGGCGCGTTCGGCATCATCGGCGCGAACTCATGGATGAACACACCCCAGGGCTTCACCCTGGACTCCCAGGGCAGGCCCACGAACGTCGACGTGCGCTCGGCCGTGTTCACCCCCATGTTCGGGCCCGAGTACTGGCACTTCGTCGTCGCGATGTTCCTGACGGCGGGCTATGTCGTGGCCGGGGTCTACGCGGTCGGCTGGCTGCGCGGCCGGCGGGACCGGTATCACCGGCTCGGGTTCTGCGTGCCGTTCACCGTCGCGGCGATCCTCACGCCCGTGCAGTTCTTCCTCGGCGACAACATCGCCCGGCAGATCTACGTGAAGCAGCCGGTGAAGTTCGCCGCCGCGGAGCTGGTCTGGAAGACCGGCTCGCACGTTCCCGAATACCTCTTCGGCCGGCTCCAGTCCGACGGCAGCATCAAGGGCGGCATCAAGATCCCCCAACTGGACTCCATCCTGGCCGGCGGCAGACCGAGCACCAAGGTCACGGGGCTCACCTCGGTACCCGCCGAGGACCGCCCCACCCCGACGCAGGCGAACATCGTGCACTGGGCCTTCGACATCATGGCCACCATCGGCAGTGTGCTGATCCTGCTCGCGCTCTGGTACGGCTGGTGCTGGCTGCGCCGCCGTGATCTGCCCCGCTCTCCGTGGTTCTTCCGGTGCGCGGCCGTCGCCGGAGTGGCCAGCGTGGTCACGGTCGAATGCGGCTGGATCACCACCGAGGTGGGCCGCCAGCCCTGGATCGTCTATCAGTACATGCGGGTCTCCGACGCGGTCACGCCCACCGCGGCCGGTTCGCTGTGGACGATGTTCGGCATCGTGGTCGCGGTCTACGTGCTCATGTTCGGCGCGTTCCTGGGCGTCGTCATGAAGATGAGCAGACGATGGCGTCTCGCGGGCGCGAGCCCCGGCGAGCCCGGCCACGAGCCGGAGGCCGATACGCCCTACGGGCCCCGCCGAGAAAGGGTCGACGCGGCACGCGGGCCCGCCGCCCCACCGGAGTCCGGCCCGCCGCCCGGCCCGGGAGACACGCGATGACCGCCACGGTGGCGGCCTGGGTCCTGCTCCTGGCGACGGCCGCCTACGCCTGCGGCGGCGGTGTCGACTACGGGGCCGGGTTCTGGGACCTGGCCGCCGGCGGCACCCGGCGGGGCAGCCGGCCGCGCCGTCTGATCGACGACGCCATGGAACCGGTCTGGGAGGTCAACAACGTCTGGCTGATCTTCGTGTTCATCCTCATGTGGACCGGCTTCCCGGTCTTCTTCGAGGCCGTGTTCAGCGCCATGTGGCTGCCGCTCGCCCTGGCCGCCGTCGGTCTGGTGCTGCGCGGCGCGGGATTCGCCCTGCGCAAACCCACCCACCGGCTGGCCCAGCGCCGGATCTTCGGCGCCGTCTTCGCCGTCGCCTCGCTGCTGACCCCGTTCTTCCTGGGCGCGGCGGTCGGCGGCGTGGCCTCCGGCCGGGCCGCCCCCGGCGTCACCGCCTCCGCCGACGTGTGGGCCAGTACGACCTCCATCGTCGCCGGACTCCTCGCCGTCGCGGCCACCGCGTTCCTCGGGGCCGTCTTCCTCACCGCGGACGCCCGTCGCTTCGACGCCCCGGACCTGATCGTCTACTTCCGGCGGCGCGCCTGGTGCAGCCTCGCCGTCGTGACCGTCCTGGCCCTGATCGGGCTCGGCGAGACCCGCGATCACACCGCCTACGTCTACCACGGCCTCACCCACGGTCTGGGGCTGCTGCTCGTCATCCTCTCGGCGCTGGCCGCGGCCGCCACCGCGTGGCTGGTCGCCGGACGGGCCGCGGGCTGGGCCCGGTTCACGTCGGTGGGCGCCGTGGTCCTGGTGATCGCCGCCTGGGGCGCCGCCCAGCGGCCCTACCTCATTCCCACCTCCCTCACGGTCCAGCAGGCCGCGGGCGCGGCGGGGTCGCTGCACTGGCTGCTGATCGTCACGGCGATCGCGATCGTGCTCGTGGGGCCCGCGCTGGTGCTGCTCTACCGCCTCGACACCCGAGGCCTGCTGGAGGCCCAGACCGACGCGGACGTCGAGGGCGGAGCGGGCAGTCCGGACGCGGGCTGACCGCTCCGGCGCGGGCCGACCGCCGCGCCCTCCCGGACAACGGACCGCGACGTACCGACCCGTCGGCCACAACAACCGTGCAGGGAAACGTCCATGACGGAGAATCAGATCCTTGAGGGCCTCGGACTGATCGTCGTCCTGGCCGTCGGCTCCCAACTGCTGGCCGGCCGGCTGCGGATCCCGGCCCTGATCGTCCTGCTGCCGGTCGGCTTCACCGCCGGCGCCCTGACCGACATCGTCAACCCCGACGAACTGCTCGGGGACGCCTTCTCCCCGATGGTGTCGCTCGCCGTCGCGGTGATCCTCTACGAAGCCGGGCTCGGCCTGAACGTGCGCAGGCTGCACGGACACATGCGGCGCGTCGTGGCGCGACTCATCTGGATCGGTGTCCTGATCACCTGGGCGGTCACCGCCGTTCTCGCGGTACCGCTGCTGGGCATGTCGAAGAGCTCGGCGGTCATGCTCGGCGTGATCCTCGTCGTCTCGGGGCCCACGGTCGTCGGCCCGCTGCTCCACTTCGTACGGCCCACCGAGCGGTTGCAGCACATCCTGATCTGGGAAGGGTCGCTGATCGACCCGGTCGGAGGCATCCTCGGGGCGCTCGTCTTCCACGCCGTCGTCGCCAGCGGCGGCAGAGGCCCGGGCGGCAAAATCGGTCAGTTCGCGGTGAGTTCGGCCGTCGGACTGATCGGAGGCGCGGTCGGGGCCGCCGTGCTGTGGTTCCTTCTCAGCCGCCTGCACCTGGGCGAGGTGCTGGGCACGACCGTGCAACTCGCCGCCGCGGTCGGCGTGGCGGCCCTGTGCGACGTGATCCGGGACGACACCGGACTCATCGCCGCTGTCGTCATGGGAATGGCCCTCGCCAATCTGCCGGGCGTGTCCCTCCCGGCGCGCCGCCCCTTCCTCGAGACGCTGGTGTCGCTGATCATCGGGCTGCTGTTCATCTCCATCTCGGCTACGGTCACCCCGGCGTCGCTGCGCCACATCATCCTGCCCACGCTCGTGCTGGTAGCCGCCCTGGTCCTGGTGGTCAGGCCGCTGGTCGCGTTCCTGTCCACCGCCGGAACGGACGTGCTCCGCGCCGAGAGGGCGTTCATCGGATGGATGGCACCCCGCGGAATCGTCGCCGCGTCCACCGCCTCCACCTTCTCCGCCGCACTGGTCTCGGATCATGTGGGCGGCGCCCAGAAGATCCTGCCCGCCACCTTCCTGGTGATCGTCACCACGGTGACGCTGTACGGGCTGAGCGCGCACCCCGTCGCCCGGCGTCTGGGCGCGCTGCGTCCCGCGCGGGCCCGGCCGTTGCTCGTGGGCGGCGACCCCTGGGCGATCGACCTGGGACGCGCCTTTCGCTCGGCGGGCCTCGACGTGCTGATGTGGGCCGGACGAGAGGAGCAACGCGACCTGATCCGGGAAGCCGGACTGAGCCTGGCGCCCGGTGAACTGCTCGCCGCCGCCACCGGCGAGGGAGCGGAACTCGAAGGGATCACCGGCGTCCTGCTGCTCACCGAGGAGGACGACTTCAACGCGCTGGCGTCGGAGACCCTGCGCGGCACGGTCGACGGGTTCGTCCACCGGCTCGGGCCGCCCGGTCTGAGCCACGGCGTGGTCGCCCCCTACACGACCGGCGACACCCTGTTCGGGGCCGAGCTGAACAGACCGGAGCTGGCCCGCCGCTACGAGAGCGGCGCGCGGATCACCTTCCGCCCCGTCGGACCGGGCATCCCGGCCGGGCACGCGCTGCTGTTCCTCGTACGGCCGGACGGGCGGCTGGAACCGGTCACCGAGACCAGCGCCCCGCGGCCCGGGGCCCAGGACACCGCGATCCTGCTCGGTCCGGCCCGGGTGACCGGCGCGGTACGGGCGGACTGACGGCGGGCCCGGCGCCGCGGACCGGCGGAGGGCCGAGTGCCCGGCCCGACGACGGCCCCTGCGGGCCGGCCGTCACCGTCGCGTCGGAACACCAACGGTCCCGTACGAATTGCGGTCCGCCGCCCGGCTGGATCTCATGGTTGTCATGCAGCGACAAGCCTCTGAGCCAGACGACCTCGTGCCACCGATGGAGCGTTCGCACTGGGTGGCCTTCGCCGGGATCCTGCTCATGGTCAGTGCCCTGTTCAACCTTCTCAACGGCTTCGTGGCGATCTTCAACCACGGCTACTACTCGAAGGTGTACTCCCAGGGCAACCGACTGCTCATCCTCAACTACACGGCCTGGGGCTGGATCTTCGTCGTCCTCGGCATCGTGATGGCGCTCGCGAGTCTCGGCGTGTTCGTGGGCTCCAGGGGAGCGCGGCTGACGGGCATCTGCCTGGCCGCGTTCGCCCTGGTCGCCCAGATGATCTTCCTGCCGGTGTACCCGTTCTGGTCGGTGTTCACGATGCTCGTGTCCCTGCTGGTCATCTACGGCCTGCTGACCGAGCCGAAGCACGTGCACGGGGCCCGGGTGTAGCCGGAGCCGGCCGCTCACAGGAGGGCGATCGGGTTGACCGGTGAGCCCGTGGCCGCCGGTAGTCGGAGCGGCGCGACCACGCACAGGAAGGACCAGCGTCCCTCCGCCTCGCAGATCTCCGCGAGGTCCTCGAACTGCAGGTAGTCCAGCAGATAGAGGCCCAGGGCGTGGATCGCCAGGACATGGGTGGGGAAGCCCACCGTGTCGACCGGGCTCGGGGCGGTGTCGTTGTTGCCGTCGCCGCCGAGCGCGGCGACCCGCCGGTCCGCCAGGAACTCGATCGCGCCGGGATGGATCCCCGCCCGTGCCCGCGCGCTGTCCCACGGTCCGCACTCCGCGCGCCGACGGCGGTGACCGACGCGCACGAACAGCAGGTCGCCCGCCCCTACCCGTACGTTCTGGGCGGACTCGGCGGCGACGAGGTCCCGCGCGGTGACGCTGTCGCCCGGCTCCAGCCAGGGCACACCGCGCAGCCTCGGGATGTCGAGCAGGACTCCGCGGCCCACGAGCCCGTCGCGGACCGCGTCCACGGACAGTTCCGTGGCCCCCTCGGCGGTCAGCGAGGTCGCCGGGACTCCGCCGTGCAGGGTGCCGTCGTAGATGACGTGGCAGAGCGCGTCGAGATGGCTGTCGGCGTCTCCGTGCACGTTCATGGCGAACCGGTCGAAGGCGAAGTGCAGGCCAGGGGCGCCCGCCTCCCCGGCCGGCGGGCCGGTCAGCCGGTGGACCGCGGGCTCCGCGTTGTCCGGTCCGGGCCGGGTGTCCACCGGCGCGGCCATGGTGACCGTCCGTCCGGCCCTGACCTCGGCTGCGGCGGCACGCAACTGCTCGGGCGTGACGTGGGGCGCTCCCTGGCCGGGGCCCTCGGCACGGTCCCGGAGGCGTCGGTACAGCGTCCGGAACTCCTCGGGGCTCATCCGCGGTGCGCCGGCGGTTTCTGTGGGATCGGACATGAGCGTGCTCCCGGCGATCTCGGTTCAGGGGATCTCGCTACAGGGATCCAGGTACGGCGGTGTCGGTACGCCTGCGTCCGTACGGCGGTGTCGCCCGGTCTCCGTCCCGCAGCCGGTCGAGGGCCTCGTCGAGCGTGGTGGCCGCCATGATCAGCGACAGATGCGTGAACGCCTGGGGGAAGTTGCCCAGTTGCTCGCCGGTCGGGCCCACTTCCTCCCCGAAGAGGCCCACATGGTTGGCGTAGGTATGCATCTTCTCGAACGTGTAGCGCGCCTCGGCCAGCCGGCCGGAGCGGGCCAGCGCGTCGACGTACAGGAAGGTGCAGAGACTGAAGGTGCCCTCCGAGCCCCGCAGGCCGTCCGGGGAGGCGGCGGGGTCGTAGCGGTAGACGAGGCTGTCGGAGACCAGGGTCCGGCCCATCGCGTCGAGCGTCGACAGCCAGGTCGGGTCCTTCGCGCCCAGGAACCCGACCCGGGGGATGAGCAGGAGCGAGGCGTCCAGGACATCGCCGCCGTAGTACTGGACGTACGCCTTCTCCTTGTCGTTCCAGCCGCGCTCCATCACCTGCTCCAGGACGGCGTCCCGGGCCCGGGTCCACAGTGCCGTGTTCGCCGGGCGGCTCCAGGCGCGGGCCAGCCGCAGGCCGCGGTTGAACGCGGACCAGCACATCACCCGGCTGTAGGTGAAGTCCTTGCGCCCGCCCCGGGTCTCCCAGATGCCCTCGTCGGGGCGGTCCCAGTTGTCGGCGAGCCAGTCCAGGGTGCGGGCCACGGCCTTCCAGCCGGCGTAGTCGGCCTGGATGCCGATCTCGCGGCCCTCCGACAGGCCGTAGAGGGCCTCGCCGTAGATGTCGAGCTGGAGCTGGTCGGCGGCGGCGTTGCCGACCCGTACGGGCGAGGAGCCCCGGTAGCCCTCGAAGTGGTCCAGGATCTCCTCGCCCAGCAGGGGTGTCCCGTCCACCCGGTACATGATCTGCAGCGCTTCGCCCTCCCGGTCCAGGCGTTCCATCAGCCGTTCGCGCAGCCAGTGGGTGAACGCCGTGGCCTCCTCGGCGAACCCGAGGTCGAGCAGCGCCCGCAGGGACAGAGATCCGTCCCGTACCCAGGTGTAGCGGTAGTCCCAGTTGCGCTCGCCGCCCACCTGTTCCGGCAGGCCCATCGTGGCCGCGGCGACCGGGGCGCCGGTGGGCGCGTACGTGAGGAGCTTGAGGGTGATCGCGGAGCGGTGCACCATGTCGGGCCAGCGGCCCCGGTACCGGGAGGTCCGCACCCAGCCCTGCCAGAACTCGATGGTCTCCGCCATGTTCCGCTCGGTCCCGTCCACGGTGGGCGGCGCCGGTGCCGTGGCGTCCGGCCCGTCCACCGTGAACACGGCCGTGGCCATCTCGCCGGCGTTCAGGGTGACGGCGCCGCGGACGTCCTGTCCGGCCCGCTCCAGCGGAAAGGTGCTCTGCAGGAACGCGGTGATCCCCGGACTCCGGAAGACGGCGCCGTCAGGACCGAGGACGAGATCGTGGCCGGCGCGCGCGTAGTCGAAGCGCGGGCGGCACTCCAGGTCGAACCGGATGGTGCCCCGCACCGTCCGCACCGCCCGGACGAGGCGGTGCCGGGCGGAGGGGGTGCCGGTGCGGTCCGGAGCCATCCAGTCGAGTACCTCACCCACCCCGTCGGGTGACATGAACCGGGTCACCAGTACGGCCGTGTCCGGGTAGTAGAGCTGCTTCCAGGTGCCTTCCGGGAGGGAGGGCGCCAGCCGGAAACAGCCCCCGCCGTCGTGGTCGAGCAGCGCGGCGAAGATGCTGGGGGAGTCGAAGCGCGGGGCGGCGAACCAGTCCACGACGCCCTTGGAGGAGACCAGAGCGGAGCACTGGAGATCGCCCACCAGTCCGTGGTCGGCTATGGGCGGATAGCGGTCCATGGTGATCCAATCTCGAGGATCCAGGCATCTTCACTATCCGACATGGTGGACATACGCGCTTGTTCGCCCGTGCGGGTGACGGCTCGGGCGGGTGACGGCTCGCGGGAGGCGGCCGGATTGCCGAACGCGGGGCGGCCGGAGTTACTGGAGGGGACCGCTCCACGTCGACGAGGCGCGCGCCGGTGTCCCGGGAGGTACCTGCATGGACATGATCCATGTGCGCATGGTGAGCCCCGCCCGGCTGACCGACGCCGCGGTCGCCTTCCTCGCCGCCGACCCCTGTGTGCTCAACCTCATCGTGCAGCCCGGCATCGCGCGGAACCCGGACGGCGACGCCCTCGCCTGCGACGTGCTGACCGGCGGGGCGAACGACGTGCTGCGCGGTCTGCGGGAGCTGCGGATCGACCGGACGGGCTCCATCGTCATCGAACCCGTCGACATGGCCTTCTCCGGACGCGCTGCGCGGGCCGGTGCCGATCGGCGCGGGGCGCTCTCCCGCGCGCCCGTCTGGGAGGAGGTGGAGGCCCGCATCCGCGCGCAGGGCAGCTACGCCCCGAGTTTCTACCTCTATCTGGTGGTCGCGGGCCTCATCGGCGCGGTCGGCATCGTCACCAACTCCCAGATCCTGATCGTCGCGGCGATGGTCGTCGGACCCGAGTACGGCGCCATCGTCAGCGTCGCGCTGGGCATCGACCAGCACGCACGGCCGCGCATCCGCAAGGGGCTGACCGCTCTGGCGGCCGGGTTCGCGCTGGCCATCGCCGCCACGTTCCTGTTCGCCCTGCTGATCCGTGGATTCGACCTGGAGTCCAGGGCGTTCGACGTGGGCGTGCGTCCCGTCTCCCATCTGATCGACACACCCGACTTCTTCTCGTTCGCGGTCGCCACGCTGGCCGGGATCGTGGGAATCGTGTCCTTGAGCGAGGCCAGGACGAGCGCTCTGCTGGGCGTCTTTATCTCCGTCACCACCATCCCGGCGGCCGCCGACTTCAGTGTCTCCGCGGCCTTCGGCAGTTGGACCGAGGCACGCGGGGCGTTCATCCAACTCCTCATCAACGTCGTTGTGTTGATCGTGGTGGGCACACTCACGCTGCGGGGGCAGCGCGCCATCTGGCGCCGGGTCGGCCGGCGCGGCCCGCGAGCCGCCGACGGGTGACGGACGCACCGGCGCGCGAGGACGCGCGGGGCGGGGGCGTCCTGTCCGGCAGGCGGGAAGTGTCAGACTGGCGCCATGGACGAGCGCGTATTCGACAGGTCGGGTCAGCAGGCTTCCGTCATCGGTCTCGGCACCTGGCAACTGGGTGCCGACTGGGGCGACGTGAGCGAGAAGGACGCCCTGGCGGTGCTGGAGACGGCGGCGGAGTCGGGGGTGACCTTCTTCGACACCGCCGATGTGTACGGTGACGGACGGAGCGAGGAGACCATCGCCACCTTCCTGAGCGGCCGGCCGGACCTGCACGTCATGGTCGCCACCAAGATGGGCCGCCGCGTCGACCAGCTCCCGGAGAACTACGTCCTCGACAACTTCCGTGCCTGGAACGACCGTTCCCGCCGCAACCTCGGCGTCGACCGTCTCGACCTGGTCCAGCTTCACTGCCCGCCGACACCCGTGTACTCCTCCGACGCGGTGTACGACGCCCTCGACACCCTGGTCGAGGAGGAGCGGATCGCCGCCTACGGCGTGAGTGTCGAGACGTGCGAGGAGGCACTGACCGCCATCGCCCGGCCGAACGTGGCGAGCGTCCAGATCATCCTCAACCCCTTCCGTATGAAGCCGCTGCGCGAGGTACTGCCGGCCGCGCGCGAGGCGGGCGTCGGGATCATCGCGCGAGTCCCGCTGGCCTCCGGGCTGCTCTCCGGCAAGTACACCAAGGACACCGTCTTCGCCGCCGACGACCACCGCACGTACAACCGCCACGGCGAGGCCTTCGACCAGGGCGAGACCTTCTCCGGGGTCGACTTCGCGACGGGTGTGGAGGCGGCGGCGGAGTTCTCCGCGCTCGCTCCCGAGGGTTACACCCCGGCTCAGTTGGCGCTGCGGTGGATCGTCGCGCAGCCCGGTGTGACGACGGTGATCCCGGGAGCCCGTTCACCCGAACAGGCCCGTGCCAACGCGGAGGCGGCGAAGCTGCCCGCGCTGTCGCGCGCGACGCTGGACGCCATCGACGAGCTGTACGAGCGGCGGATCAAGGAGCAGGTGGAGAGCCGCTGGTAGCGGCCCCGCGGAACCCGGCGGCGGCACGCCGGTCTGCTGACGGTGTCCCGCCGCCGGGCGGTGCGGCAGGGTGTGCCGGGCGTGATGTCGGTAGGGCCGGGGACCGGTGAGCCGGCAGCAGGTGCGGCCGGGACGGGGCATACCCGACGGCCCGTGGCGCCGGGACGCGTCGGCGCCGCCGGGATGCGTCAGTGCCGGGCCGTGCCCGCCCCCGGGAGCGCGTCGAGCTGCCGGTCGTGCGCACGGCTCAGCACCAGCACCGAGACGCTCGCGCCGATCAGGGCGCAGAACATGTCCCACTGGGTGTCCCACACGTCGCCCTGGGTCGCCAGGAACGCGTCCGCGCCATGGCCGCCGATCACGGCGGCCGCCCACTCGAACATCTCGAAGAGGGCGCTGAAGGCGAGGCACGCGCACACGGTCAGCGGCGCCAGCCACCGGCTGCCGCGCAGCGGTGACGTCCTGCTGAGCAGCTCCCGCACCAGGACGGCCGGCACGAAACCCTGCATGAGGTGCCCGAACCGGTCGTACGGATTGCGGTCGAGCCCGAAGGTGTCGCGCACCCAGTCGCCCAACGGCACCTGCGCGTAGGTGTAGTGCCCGCCCACCGCGAGCACCAGCGCGTGCGCCGCGAGCAGGCAGTACAGCAGGGTCGTCAGGGGGAACCGCCGTCGGCTGAGCACGACCACCGGCAGCCCGACGATCACCCACACGGTCTCCAGCAGCCAGGTCGTCCCGTCGTGCGCGTGCCACGCGGACAGGGCCATGCCCGCGACCACCACCACGACGAGCGCGGCGGGGAGCGTCAGGCGGGCGGCGCGTTCCGGGGAAGCGGGGTGTCGGGCGGGCGGGGCGAGGACTGATCCGGGCATGGCGGGCTCCTTGGTCCAGGTGGCCCCATCGTGGTGGAGCGCCGGGGCGGGTGGCATGAGTACGGGTACTCACCCGGCCGCTGCGCACCTCTCGACGAACATGTTCGTGACGTACTTGTTCGCAACGAACATGTTCGTTATGGTGAAGGGGTGACAGAGCAACCCGCCCCCCGACCCAGCCGCCGCGAACGTCCGGCGAAACCGGCCCTGACCAGGGACGGCATCATCCGGACCGCTGTCGCGCTGATGCACGCCGAAGGCCTGACCCGCGTCACCATGCGCCGCCTCGCGCAGGAACTCGACACCGGACCGGCCTCGCTCTACGTCTATGTGCGCAACACCGCCGAACTGCACGCGGCGGTGCTCGACGACCTGCTCGGCGGCGTCGACCTGGGCCCGGCCAGCGCGGACGGCGACTGGCGCGAGCGGCTCGTGGAGGTACTCACCTCGTACACGGCTGTCCTGTTCGAACACCCGGGGCTCGCCCGTTCGGCCCTGGTGGCCCGCCCCTCCGGCGAGCGCTACCTCGACCTGGCCGAGGCGCTGCTGTCCCTGCTCGACGAGGGCGGGGTCCCCGGTGATCGGGCGGCCTGGGCGATCGACCTGCTGCTCCAGTTCGCCACCGCCACCGCCGCGGAGCACTCCGCGGGGGAGAAGGACCAGGCCGACAGCGAGGGCGAGTGGGCTGCCCTCGCCGCGGCGGTGCGCGGTGCCTCCCCCGAGCGGCACCCGCACATCGCCGCGCTGGGCACGGAGCTGCTCTCCGGTCCGGGCACGGCCCGTCTGAACTGGGGCTTCCACGTCCTGATCAACGGCGTGCTGCTCACACCCCGGCCGGACGCGCCCGACGCGCCGGCCGCACCCACCCCATCCGACACGCCGTGAACCCCGCCGGGGCACGGCAGTCACCACCAGGAACCGTCACGGAGAGCCGACGGTTACCCGCGTACAAGGAGAACCAGCCATGACGGACACCCGCACCCACCACCCCATCGCCGTGATCGGCGCCGGTCTCGGCGGCCTCACGCTCGCCCGCGTCCTGCACCTGAACGGCGTCGAAGCCGCCGTCTACGACCTCGACGCCTCGCCGACCGCCCGCCCCCAGGGCGGGATGCTCGACATGCACGAGGACTCCGGCCAGGCCGCGCTGCGCGCCGCGGGGCTCCACGACGAGTTCCGCGCGGCCATCCACGCCGGCGGCGAGGCCATGCGCATCCTCGACAAGAACGCCACCGTCCGGATGGAGGACGCCGGCGAGAACGAGTCACGTCCGGAGATCTCCAGGGCCACCCTGCGCGACATCCTGCTCGGCTCCCTGCCCGAGGGAACCGTCCGCTGGGGCGCCAAGGTCACCGGGGCACGGACGGCCGGGGACGGCCGCCACGAGGTGACCCTCGCCGACGGACGCACCTTCACCGCCGACGTGCTGATCGGCGCCGACGGCGCCTGGTCGAAGGTCCGCCCGCTCGTCACGGACACCACCCCGGTCTACGCCGGTATCTCCTTCGTCGAGATGCATCTGCTCGACGCCGACACCCGTCACCCGCGGGGCGCGGCCGTCGTCGGCGGAGGCATCCTCTTCGCGCTCGCCGAGGAGAAGGGCCTGCTCGGCCACCGCGACCCGGACGGCTCCCTGCACGTGTACGCCGCCCTGCGCACGCCCGCCGACTGGGCGGTCTCCGGGGCCGTCGACTTCACCGACACCGAGGCGGCCAGGCGGAGCCTCCTGGACCACTTCGACGGCTGGGACGAGAGCCTGCGCTCGCTGATCGGCGAGGCGGACGGCGAACTCGTCGCCCGCCCGATCCACGCCCTGCCTCCGGGTCTGCGCTGGAAGCGCGTCCCCGGCGTGACCCTGCTCGGAGACGCGGCGCACCTGATGTCCCCGTTCGCCGGTGAGGGCGCCAACCTCGCGATGCTCGACGGCGCCGAACTCGCCACCGCCCTCGTCGCCCACCCGGACGACACGGAGAAGGCCCTCGCCGTCTACGAGGAGGCCCTCTTCCCGCGCTCCGAGAGGTCGGCCACCGAATCAGCCGCGAACCTGTCGATCTGCTTCGCCCCGGACGCCCCGCAGAGCCTGGTCGACCTGATGAACCAGTACCGGGACGAGGTCAACTGACGTACGGACAAGTCGATGTGATGTCTTGTCAGCAATGACCGGTCCGCTTCGCCCGGTATCGCGACATCCTTCGCCGAAGGGCGGGCCCACCCTTCACCACGCCGTCACTCTCCGGACGCACACGTCACTTCCGGCACTCCCGGGCGCCCTCTATCCTCGCGCCGGGGCCGGGGTCCGGGGCAGTCGCCGGGCATCACCGGTCCGACCTGTCCTCGCACCCTGTCCGTCGGAAGGTGACACCTCCCATGCGCCCCTCATGGCCGCGCACAGCAAGACGGTTCGGCGGCAGATCCGCCGCCCTGCTCGTGACCACCGCCCTCGCCCTCGCGACCCCGCTCCCCGCCGACGCGGGCGTCACCGCCGTGGAGCGGCCGGCGTCCCTGGTGGACCCGTTGATCGGATCGGCGAACAACGGCACCACCTACCCCGGCGCCACCCTCCCGCAGGGGATGATCGGCTGGTCCCCGACCAGCACGACCGGCGACCAGACCGGCACCGGGGCCGCCAACGGCTACCGGTACGACGTCACCCGCATCCGCGGTCTGAGCCTCACCCATGTCAACGGAGCCGGATGCAACCCCGGCGCGGCGGGCGACGTCCCGATCATGCCGTACGTCGGTGACGTCACGTCCTCGCCCTCGGCCGACACCAAGGACGCGGTGTACGCGGCCGACTTCTCGCACACCGCCGAGAAGGCCGTACCCGGGCGCTACTCGCTCGGGCTCGCCTCGGGCGCCTCGGCCGACCTCGCGGTGAGCAGGAGGGCGGGCGTCGCCGACTTCACCTTCCCGGCCGACCGTCCCGCCAACCTGCTCTTCCGGGTCTCCAACTCCCTCAACGGCAGCGAGGACGCGCAGGTCGACATCGACACCGCGCACCGCAGGGTGACCGGCTCGGTGCTGACCGGCGCGTTCTGCGGCCGCCGCGCCAACGGGGGCACCAACAACCGCAAGAGCTACTACCGGCTGTACTTCAGCGCGTCCTTCGACCGGGACTTCTCCACCGTCGGCACCTGGAAGGACGGCACCCTGTCCGCGGGGTCCACCACCGCCTCGGGCGGAGAGGGCTACGCCACCGGCGCCGACCGGGCGGGCCGCGGCTCCGGCGGGTACGTCGGCTTCGACACCAGCACTGACAACGATGTCCACATGCGGATCGGCATCTCGTACGTCAGTCTCGGCGGCGCCGAGGCCAACCTGCGCCGGGAGATCGCCCCGGACGCGAGCGTCGCGGACGTGGCCGACGCCGGAAGCCGCGTCTGGAACCGCGAGTTGAGCACCGTACGGGTCGACGGCGGCACCACCGACCGGCGCACCGCCTTCTACACGGCGCTCTACCACGCGCTCATGCAGCCCAACCTGATCAGTGACGTCGACGGCAGCTACTACGGCATGGACGGCGCCGTGCACCGTCTCGCCCGCGGCCAGCGCGCGCAGTACAGCAACTTCTCCGGCTGGGACCAGTACCGCGCCCAGATACAGCTCCTCGCCCTGCTCAAGCCCCGGGTCGCGGGCGACTTCGCCCAGTCCCTGTTCAACTTCGCGCGGCAGAACGACGGGATCTGGGACCGCTGGGTGCACATCAGCGGCGCCACCCACGTCATGACGGGCGACCCCTCGGCGGCGACCCTCGCCACGTTCTACGCGATGGGCGTGCGCAACTTCGACTACGAGGGAGCGTTCGACTCGCTCGTACGGCAGGCCACCGTGCCGCGTCCCGAAGAGCTGCTGGACGCCGGCTGCCCCGGCCAGTGCGTGGGCCAACGTCCCAACCTGGCCCAGTATCTGACGTCGCATTACGCCGCACAGGACGTGTGCCACTGCTGGGGCGGCGCCGCCGAGACACTGGAGGACGCGGTCGCCGACTCGGCGCTCGCCAAGTGGGCCCGGCTGCTGGGCCGCGACCAGGAAGCGGCCGTCTTCGCCGAGCGAGGCGCCTACTGGCGCAACGTGTTCAACCCCGCCGCCACGGCCGACGCAGGCTACATCCAGGCCCGCAGGCTCGACGGGTCCTGGGTGACGCCGTTCAGCCCCGGCAGCGACCTCGGCTTCGCGCAGGGCACCAGCGCCACCTACACCTGGATGGTCCCGCAGGACGTCCAGGGGCTGGCCGCCGCCATGGGCGGCCGGGAGGCGGCCGCGGCCCGGCTGGACGGCTTCTTCCACAAGGCCGACGGTTCCTGGTCCGTGCGCGGCGGGGACGCCCTGCGCTACGACCCCACGAACGAGCCCGGCATCCACGCCCCCTGGCTGTACAACGGGCTCGGACAGCCCTGGAAGACCCAGGCGACCGTCCGGCAGATCCTCGACACCGACTACGGCACCGGCCCCTCGGGACTGCCGGGCAACGACGACCTCGGGACCATGTCCGCCTGGTACGTCTTCTCGGCCCTCGGCCTGTACCCGCGGACCCCGGGCAGCGCGACCATGCTCCTGGGCGCCCCGGTCTTCCCGCGCGCGGTGCTTCCGCGGCCGGGCGGGAAGAGCATCGTCGTCAGCGCGCCCGACGCGGACGGCACGCATCTCTACATCGACGCCGTACGGGTCGACGGGCGCCCCACGCAACGCTCGTGGACCGGTGCGGGCCTCACGACCGAGGGCGGCACGGTGAGATTCGAACTCGGTGAGCAGCCCGACACCGAGTGGGCCACCGCCCCCGAGGACCTGCCGCGGTGACCGCGCGGCCGCGCGGGAACACCCGTTCCCGCGCGGCCCGGCGGCCCGCTCACTCCCGGCCGGCCGCCCCGCGCAGCGCCGCGATGGCGGTGCCGATCGCCTGCTGGAGTTCCTCCAGGCGCTGCACCATGTCGTCCTCGTAGATGTCGTCGGCGTCGTCGAAGGTCAGCTCCTCGAACACCTTCGTGGCCTTCTGCAGGCTGCTGTAGAACTTCGTCCGGCGTTCCTGGACGCGCAGTTCGGGGTCGGCCTCCACCGTCTCGACGACGAGGTTCTTCATCGTGTCGTACGCCTCCGTGGCCCACTCGCCCGCGTCCTCGCCCTCGTCGAGCTCGTCGAGGAGGGACAGATGCCGTTCGGCCTCGGAGCGGAGCTCGGCCGGTGCGTCCAGGGTCTGCCCGGCCGGTGTCCTGATCTGGCCCTTCTCCGCGATCTGGCGCACATAGCCGATCCGGTCCGCCGCCCTGTTCTCGGTGGCGACGGCCTTCTTCAGTTCGTCCGTGCGGGAGATGTCACGGGCCAACTCGGTCTGGAGCGCCGGGTCTTCCTTGACCCGGTCGAGCAGCGCGGCCCGCGCGGCCTTCGCGGTGGAGGGGTCGGCGAGGATCGCGGCCCGCAGCGCGGTCGGGTTCTCGGCCACCTCCAGGGCCTTGGTGGGACGGATGCCCTCGGCCTCGGCCGCCTCGGCGATGGCGGCGCCGCGGTCCGAGGCGGCGCTGGAACGCGAGGCGTAGTAGGTGGACCAGGCCTCGGCGCCCGGCAGTTCGACGTCCGCGCCGGGGAGCAGGGTCTCGAAGTGGGGGACCAGGCCGTCGTCGGCGGCCCTGTCCCAGGCCTTGTAGTAGCGCATGACGCGCTCGGGCGAGCAGCCGGCCAGTTCCGCGAACTCCTTCGCGGACACCTTCTGCGTGTCGTCGGCGGACTGTCCGCCGGGGCGGACACTGCGCGCCACCTTCAGCGCGAAGGCCCAGCCGCCGTTGCGCGCGTAGGCGCCGAAGTCATGGGCGTCGCGCTCGACGGGGTTCGGCACGCCGGTGTCCGTGGCGGATTCTTCGGACGAGGCGATGGCTGCGGTCAACGGGAACTCTCCTGGGATGGCGGGGCGTTGATGTCACGGAGGATGAAGCATTGGCCTAAGGTCTGCGTGGAATCAAGCAGCCACGCGTAGACCGCGGCCAAGCGGACACCCAAGTAAATCCGAAATGTGCAAGCCAGAAACGACGCGATGTGATGACCTTCACCCCGATGTGGCAGAAAGTGATGAATTCCTTACGGCCGTGTCACGTATGGCTGGGTATCGACCATCGCGCGACCGCGGGAGGATCTTTCGTGCGACCGTTCACTCTCAACTACGCCCAGCCCTCAGGGCAGTCGGCCGCAGTACCCCCGTACCACTTCGACGTGTCCCTGCAACTGAACGTGCTGCCCGACGGCCGCCCGGCCGTCAGCGACCGCGCGTTGCTGATGGCGACCGGCACCACGACGTCGACGGCCGGTTCCCAGACGCACTTCGACGACTGACGGATGCCGCGCGCATGACGGTTCTCATACTCACGGCCGAACAGGACGTCACCGCCGACATGGTGGTGGCCAAACTGCACGATCGGGGCGTGCCCATGGTGCGCCTCGATCCCGCCGACCTGCCCGGCAAGGCGGTGCTGTCCGCCGACTACGCCCACGGTGACTTCGACGGCTATCTGTCGGTCAACGGCCATGTGCTCAGCATGGGAGGCCTGCGTTCCGTGTGGGTGCGCAGACCGGGCGAGCCGGCGGCCCACGCCGCCGAGCCCTCGGCCTGGCTCACCGCCGAGACCAGGCAGGCCCTGTTCGGCATGCTCTACTCGGCCTCGACCCGCTGGATGAACCACCCGCGCCGCGCCGAGCAGGCCCGGCACAAGCCCTGGCAGCTACGGGTGGCGCACAGCAGCGGATTCGCGGTGCCGCCCACCGTCATCACGACCGCTCCCCGGGTGGCCCAGGAGTTCGTCCAGGAGTACGGGCAGGTGGTGGTGAAGTCTGCCTCGGGGCCGCCGCCCGGCGAGCCGCCGGCGGCCCTGCCCACCACGCTGGTCGGTCCCGGCACGGACTTCTCCGGTGTGGCGGCGGGTCCCGCGCTGCTCCAGCGCTACATTCCCAAGCGCGCCGACATCCGGCTCACCGGCATCGGTACCCGTCTGTTCGCGGCCCGCAAGGCCGCCGAGCCCGGCCAGGTCGACGGCCGGTTCGGTGAGACCGGCAACGGCTGGGAGCCCACACCGGTGCCCCACCGCATCGCCCGCTCGGTCCACGACTACCTCGCCTTCACCGGACTCGCCTACGCGGCCTTCGACTTCGCCGAGGACGCCGAGGGCATCTGGTGGTTCCTGGAGTGCAACCAGGGGGGCCAGTTCGGCTTCGTCGAGCTGGAGACCGGGCAGCCCATCGCCGACGAGGTCGCCGTATGGCTGGCGCAGCGAAGACCCGGTCTCCGTATCCCGGAAGGACATTGACATGAGTACGTGGTGACGGTCGATCACTTGGCGTTCGGCCGGAAGGTGTCGAGGAACGTCTTCAGCGCCTGCCGGTTGGCGGTGGTGTCCCAGTCGTCCGCCGGGGTCGTCCAGCGCAGCGAGAAGCCCCGGTGGTCGCCGATGAGGAAGCCGCGGCCGAACGTGCGCACCCGTACTCCCTGCGACACCGAGTACCACTCCATGTCGGCGCCCTTCATGCCGTGATAGGTGACCGGCTGGATGTCGCCGACCCGTTCGTAGCCGGTGGAGTCGGCACGCAGCGCGGGCTCCAGGGCGCTCCAGACGGCGACGGGGTCCGGGCCGAGCTGGGTGCTGTAGGTGACCGCCAGCGTGCGCGGGTCACCGCTCGCGCCGAAGGTCACCCGGTAGGCCCGGTCGTCGGAGGTCTGTGTCTCCAGGGGCTTCCAGGCCGACGGGAGGGCGACGGCGAAGCCCTGGGGCGCCCGGTAGAGGGAGAAGCCGGCCGGCAGTCCCGCGCCGGCGGTGGGGGAGGGGGAGGGGGAGCGGGACGGCCCGGTGGACGCCGTGGGCGTCCGGCCGGGGGGCGAGCCGGGAGCGGAGGGGGACGCGGACGGCGCGCCGGAGGCGGTCCGCGTCGGTGCGGGGCCGGACGCCGCGGTGTCGTCCCCGTCCTTCGGCCCGCCCATCGAGGCGAACACCGCGACGGCGGCGACGGTGACGGCGAGCGCCCCGCCCAGCAGAACCGGCCGCCCGACGGACAGGCCTTTCCGGGAGCGGCCCGTACTCCCCTCACCCGTGTCCCCGGCGCGGAAGTCACCCCGGGGATCGAAGAAGTCGGGCAGCGGCTCGGGCGGCGTCGTCTCTTCGAGGTTCTGCCGGAGGATGCGCGTCAGGGACTCGCGCACGACGGATTCGGGCACCCTCTCCTCGGGGTCCCAGCGCAGCAGGCCCAGCACGGCGGGCGCCAGCGGCCCCGCGCGCCGCGGGGACCTGACCGGCAGCCGGTCCACCGCCCGGAGCGTGGACTCCATCTGGCCCCGGTCCCGCACCACCGGCCGGCCCTCCACCAGCGCGTACATCAGCGCGCCCAGCGCCCAGAGGTCCGTGGCCGGCGCGCGGCCCTGGCCACGGGCCTGTTCGGGGGAGGCGTACGAGGGATCGGTGACGCGCGTAGCGATTGTGGCCGCCGCCGTCGATCCGAACCCGGTCACGGTGACCGTGTCCTGTTCGTCGGTCCACACCTGGCTCGGTCCGAGTTCGCCGTGGGGAACTCCCTCGCGGTGGGCGGCGGTGAGGACGTCGAGGACTCCGAGCCCGATGCGGGCCGCCCGCACAGGGTCGACGGGACCCCGCAGGAGGAGTTCCGTCAGCGGAGTGCCGGGGGGCCGCTCCGTGACGGTCCATACGAAGCCGTCTCCCTCGACCACGTCGAGCACCGCGGCCACCTGGCCGGGACAGGCCGGGCCGAGGATCTCGGCCACGCGCACGATCCGCTCGGCGGCGGTCTCCCGGGTCCCCCCGCCCGGTGTCCCCTCGCCCCGGGTCCCCTCGTCCCCGGGCTCGGCGACGCGGGACCGGGTCAGGACGACGGGCCGCCCGAAGGCGGTGTCCTCGCCGTGCCAGACGGTCCGCCCCTCCTCGCGCAGGACGACATCGAGCAGCCGGTGTCTCCCGGCGATCAGGTCGCCCGCGGAGTCTTGCGCCTTGGCCATCGTCATCCCTCGTTGCGACTGGGCTCTCTACCTTTCCCAGAAGTACGCGGGGCGTGACGAAGAGTGTTCAACGGAAGACGCCTCGAAATACCTGTTTTTGCCCGGCCGCGTCGTTGACGCGCACCCGTACGAACAGTTCAGGCCCGCGTTCCCCGTCGATTCACCGTCCTGACTCGTTGGGTGCACGGTTGCCCGGCTCCATCGCGTGCCGATCCCTCGTACGCCGCATGGGGATGCGTGACACCTGAGTCCGCGACCGAGTCGCCCGGTTGACGCCACCGGAAACGCCACACCGCGCCACCCCTTCCGCCATGTAGAGATATCTACCACCATGCATATGCCGAGGACTTGAAGGTCGACCGCGGGCCGTCGGGCCCGTGCCGCCTTCCGCGCCTGCAGGGCGGAAGGCACTATCTCCGGGGTGATCCGTGACGAACGTGATGTGGATGCAGAGCGTGGAGTGGCTCGCGGCCGCCGCCACCGATCCGAGGGCATGCAAACGGGAGTGGGACCAGGGGAGCGGCGGTGTGCTCCTGGAGGCCGGGCGCTACTGGGACGTGCTGAGCGTGCCCGAGCAACTCGGCCTGCTCGCCCTGGACATCCTGTGGTCCGACCCGATCCAGGTACCGGGGCCCACCCTGGTCGACTGCGCGGCCAGCCGCGTCGGTTTCTTCCTGCCGCCCGACCCCGCCAGCCGCTGGGAGGGATCGGGTCTCCGCCACCTCGGCAAGGGCTCATGGATCGCCGTACCGCCGCCGTACCGCTCCGCCGGACCGCTGGAGTGGATCATCCCACCGGACGGGACGGGTGCACTGCACCCCGCCCTCTCCCTGGAACTGGCGCTGCGCCAGGCCAACGGCACCCTCGCCGTACTGGCACCGGGAGCCGACGGCTAGCACTCACCGGTCCTCTCGGGCAGGCCCCGGGGTACGGGAACCGCCGGAACGGACTCGTCGGTGTGGCCGTCCTGCTCCGGGCCGGGGGCCGCGAAGGTGGCCCACAGCACGTCCTGGGGCTCGGGGACGAGACGGCCCTCGGCCCGCCACTCCGACACGAGCTGGGCGTAGATCGGTGGATGGCCGCCCGGACACACGCCCTGACGACCGGGACGGCCGGGGCGGTCGGACGCTTCGGAGCGGGGCCCGGCGGCGCCGGTGCCGACGGCCGTGCCGGAGATCGTACGTGTACCGGCACCCGCGCGAGCGGGAACGTGTCGCAACGCCTTGTGAGTGCTGTCCATGCCCGGGCAACGTGTGCGGACGCGCCGGTGGAACGCGCCTCGCCGACCACCCACCGGGTCGGGTGAGCACGCCCCCCGTTCGGAGCAACGCGACGCCGTGGACGGCCGCGACGATGCCCGCCCGCTACCCGGTCCCGTAGAAGTGCGCCTGGCCCCCGCGCCACTTCACCCACGCGGGATCGTCCAGCAGATCCTCCGCGTCGGGGAGACCGGCCCGGCCGAGGAACTCCAGGAGATCCTCGTCCGAGAACGCCACGCCGAGGTTCTCGCCCCGCGCGGTCACCTCACGGCCACTGGTATCCAGGGCCGGATGCACAACCAAAGGAGCCCGTCCGGACATGTATCCAGGATCGTCCTTCGGGCCGCGCCTCGCATCCGGACGGGCGGACGAGGACGGACACCAAGTCGTTCCATGGCGTGAAGTGGTTGTATTCAGTACGGAGTGCGGCGCTATCTCTGGTGAGGAGCTTTCGATGGGTGCGAAGGATCTGGCAGCGATCGAGGCGGAACGTGGGCGGATCCGGGACGCCCATCTGATGGCGGAGCGGCCGGCGAGCACCGCCCGCGGGGTGCACCATGTCGCGCTGCTCTCCTCGGACGTGGAGCGGACCGTACGGTTCTACCAGGGGGTCCTGGGCTTCCCGCTCACGGAGATGATCGAGAACCGGGACTACGAGGGCTCGACCCACTTCTTCTTCGACGTCGGCAACGGCAACCTGCTCGCCTTCTTCGACTTCCCGGGCCTCGACCTCGGTCCGTACGCGGAGGTCCTCGGCGGGCTGCACCATCTCGCCATCTCGGTCGACCCCGTCACCTGGCGCGGCCTGCGCGACCGGCTCGACGCCGCCGAGGTCGCGTACATGGAGGAGAGCGGCACCTCCATCTACTTCCGCGACCCCGACGGCGCCCGGGTCGAGCTGCTCGCCGACCCGCTCGGCGAGATGTACGGCAACACGGTGCTCTGAGCCCAGGGCCCGGGACCGGGGCGCAGGCCTCCCGGCGCGTCAGCCCAGCGTCTCGGCCCAGTTCGCCGGAACGCGTCCCGCGGGGCCGGGAGCGGGCTGGTCGAGCGGATGGCTCACCGGGGGAGCGAGGTCGGGACCGGACTCGTACAGCTCGGAGGTGTCGAAGTCCCAGAACCAGTTCTCGCCCGGTTCGAAACTCTGGATGACCGGGTGCCCGGTGCTCCGCGCGTGCGCGGTGGCGTGCTTGGCCGGGGAGTCGTCGCAGCAGCCGATGTGCCCGCACTGGGCGCAGCGCCGCAGATGGAACCACCAGCCGCCGACGGCGTCGCACTCGGTGCAGCCGGTGCCGCTCGGCGGTACGGACGGGTCGATTCCGTTCGGCGTGGTCATGAAGGCTCCTCGGAGGTCTCCGCGGCGGTCAGGGGCAGGCGGACCTGGAAGCGGGTGTCGCCGGGCACGGACTGCACCTGCAGGCTCCCGTGGTGCTTGTTGACGACGATCCGCCAGGAGATGTCCAGGCCGAGACCGGTGCCCTCGCCCACCGCCTTGGTGGTGAAGAACGGGTCGAAGATCCGGTCGCGGATCTCCGCGGGCACCCCGGAACCCGTGTCGCGGAACTCGACGAGCACCTGGTCGCCGTCGAGCGCGGTGCGCACCGTCAGCGTCCCCTGCCTGTCCATGGCCGCGACCGCGTTGTCGATGAGGTTCGTCCACACCTGGTTCAGCTCGCCGGGATAGGCGGGGATCCGGGCGAGCGTACGGTCGTAGTCCTTGACGACCTTGACCCCGGAGCCCATCTTCCCGGAGAGCATCATCAGCGTGCTGTCGAGCAGATCGTGGACGTCGGCGACCTGGTACGGCGCGCGGTCGAGCTGCGAGTACTGCTTGGCCGCGTCCACGAGGTGGGAGATACGGCCGGTGGAGTCCTCGATCTCGTTCATCAGGAGCTCGGTCTCGACCGTGTAGTTCAGCCAGCGGACCGCGCCTTCCAGGGTCGGTCCGTCCACGGCCGCCGCGACCTGGTCCAGCCAGTCGGTGTCGAGTCCCGCCTGCACGAACGTCGGGGCGAGCTGCCAGCCGCCCGCGATGTCGTGGTCGTCGAGCCAGTCGGCGAGCGCGTCCTCCCGGTCGGAGGCCTCCAGCGGGGTCAGCGGGGTGGCCTTGGCGACCTGCTCGGCGGTCCGCTCCTGGATCTCCACCAGCGTCTCCAGCGTGTCGCGCGCGTACGGTCCCGACGCGATCACCCCCAGTTTCTGCCGCATGTGGGCCACCCGGTCGCGCAGCGCCGAGGTGGCCCGCACGGCCGCCGCGGCCGGGTTGTTGAGCTCGTGCGTGAGCCCCGCGGACAGCGAGCCGAGTGCCAGCAGCCGCTCGCGCTGCCCGATGGTCCGCTGGGTGTTCTGGCTGCCGAAGAACATGCCCTCCAGCAGATGGACGGCCATCGGGAACCAGTCCCGCAGGATGGCGGAGAACGTCGCCGCGGGCAGGACGAAGAACCGCGAGAGCTCGGTGACCCGCATGGACCCCTTGTACCGGGCGTCGTCCGGACCGCTGAGATACGCCTGCATCGCGCCCGCGTACACCCCGCGCTTCGAGGTGCGGCTGATCTCCACGTCGTCCGCGCCGACCCGGCGCGACATCACCACCGTGCCTTCGAGGAGCACGTAGAAACAGGTGGCCGGATCGCCCTCGGTGTACACGGGCCCGGGGTCGAACTGCTCCGTCCGGCCCTCCCGGCACAGCCGGTCCAACTGGTCGTCGTCGAGTTTCTCGAACAGGAAGAGCGTGCTGAGTTCCGCCGCGTCGCACGGCACCGGCCGCCCGCTCACGACTGCTCCAGATAACGGTGGACGAGCATGACGGCCATGGCTCCCTCTCCGACCGCGGACGCGACCCTCTTCGCCGACTCGGCGCGCGCGTCCCCGGCCACGAACACGCCGGGCACATTGGTTTCCAGGTGGTACGGGGGCCGGTCCAGCTCCCAGCCGCGGGGCGGCTGCCCGTCGGGTGTCATGTCCGGGCCCGCGACGATGAATCCGCGGCCGTCCCGGAGGACGGTGCCCTCCAGCCAGTCGGTGAGCGGGGCCGCGCCGATGAACACGAACATCCACTGCGCGTCGACGAGTTCGGTGTGGCCGCTCTGCACATCGCGCAGGGTCAGCTGTTCCAGATGGCCGTCGCCGTGCGCGGACTCCACGACCGTGCCGGTGCGCACCGAGATGTTCGGCGCGTCGCCGATCTGCTCGATCAGATAGTGCGACATCGAGGCGGACAGCGAGGAGCCGCGCACCAGGATGGTGACGGACTTGGCGCCCCGGGCCAGGTACATCGCCGCCTGGCCGGCCGAGTTCGCGCCGCCCACGATGTACACGTCGTGCCCCTGGCAGGCCGCCGCCTCGGTGAGCGCCGAGCCGTAGAAGACGCCGCAGCCCGTCAGCTCGGACAGGCCGGGCGCCTGGAGCTGGCGGTACGACACACCGGTCGCGAGGATCACCGCGTGCGCGGAGATCGCGGAGCCGTCGGAGAAGCGGATGGTGCGCGAGGCCCCGGTGACCTCCAGTCCGGTCACCTCACGCGCGGTGAGTATCTCGGCGCCGAACTTGGCCGCCTGCCGCCGCGCCCGGTCGGTGAGCTGCCCCCCGGAGACGCCGTCGGGGAAGCCGAGGTAGTTCTCGATCCGGGAACTCTGGCCCGCCTGTCCACCGGTCGCGGACCGCTCCACGAGCACCGTGCGCAGCCCCTCGGACGCGCCGTACACGGCGGCCCCGAGCCCGGCGGGTCCGCCGCCGATGACGACGAGGTCGTAGAACTCCGAGGTGGGCGTCGTGGCGAGCCCGACGTGCGCCGCGATCTCGTGGTCGTCGGGCTCGACGAGCGGAGTGCCGTCCGGGGTGACCACCAGCGGCAGCCGCTCCCCGTCCTGCCCCGCGGCGCTGAGCAGCCGCTGTCCCTCGGGGGTGTCGGACGAGTACCACCGGTAGGGCACCTGGTTGCGGGCCAGGAACTCCCGGACGCCCGACGAACGCGCCGACCACCGGTGGCCGACGACCTTGCAGGCGCCGACCGGCCGGTAGTCGCTGGCCCGCCACGCGTCCAGGAGATCGTCGACGACCGGGTAGAGCTTCTCCTCCGGCGGGTCCCAGGGCTTGAGCAGGTAGTGGTCGAGGTCGATCACGTTGATCGCGTCGATCGCCGCGTTGGTGTCCGCGTACGCGGTCAGTAGCACCCGGCGGGCGCCCGGATACACGTCGAGGGCCTGCTCCAGGAACTCGATGCCGTTCATCTGCGGCATCCGGTAGTCGGCGAGGATCACGGCCACCTGGTCGCCGCGCAGCTTCAGCTCGCGCAGGGCTTCCAGCGCCGCGTCGCCGGACTCGGCGCGCACGATCCGGTGCGCCTCGCCGTAGCGGCGTCTGAGGTCCCGCGCGACGGCGCGCGACACCCCGGGGTCGTCGTCGACGGTCAGAATGACGGTCCGCGCCGGACTGGCGGCCTGGGTCATACCTCTCCCACCCCGAGCAGGTCAGTTGCGTTCCGGCCGAGCGGCACCGCGAGGCACCCCACGGCAGGTACACAGCCAATCGTATGTACGATCGGTCACCTTTGCTCGGGAACCGGGTAGCCGCCGGACGGCTCCGGCGCGTCCGCGGGGGCCGGCAGCGGGTCGCGGACCTTGGGGAGGATGTTCGTGACGTAGTCCTCGACGGCAGCGTCCAGGCCGATGTCGTGCTGGGCGCGCTCGGACAGGAACCAGCGGTGTTCGAGCAGCTCGTGGTAGAGCTCGGCCGGGTCCATGGAGCCGCGCAGGTCCACGGGCACCGCCCGGACGGCGGGCCGGAACACGTCCCGCACCCAGCGGTGGGCGAGCACCTCCGGCCGGGCGGCGGGCGGCCGTCCGCCGCCCGGGACGGACCGGGAGCCCGGCCGGCGGCCGCCCGGCGCGTAGTCGTCCTGGGTGGCCATCCAGCTCTCCAGGTCGTTCAGGAGCCGCCGGGCCTGGTTCTCCTCGGTGTCGAGGCCGGTCAGCCGCAGCAACTGGCGCTGGTGGTGGCCCGCGTCGACGACCTTGGGCACGAAGGTCACGGTGTCGCCGTTGGAGGAACTCGCGATCTGCATCTCGGCGACGTCGAAGCCGAGGTCGTTGAGGCGGCGTATCCGGCGGTCGATGTAGTGGTACTTGCCCGCCGGGTAGACCGAGGTGCGGGTCAGCTCCTCCCACAGGCCCCGGTAGCGCGCGCAGATCTCCCGGCCGAACTCGATCGGGTCCACCGAGGGATGCAGGGCGCCCGCCGCCTCCAGGTCCAGCAGCTCGCCGCTGATGTTCACCCGGGCGAGATCCAGGTCGTAGTCCCGCTGGCCGGTGCTGAGCCGTGGGTGCAGCTCGCCGGTCTCGGCGTCCACCAGGTACGCGGCGTACGCTCCCGCGTCGCGCCGGAACAGGGTGTTGGACAGCGAGCAGTCGCCCCAGGCGAAACCGGCCAGGTGCAGCCGCACCAGCAGGACGGCCAGCGCGTCCATCAGCCGGTGCATGGTGGCGGGCCGCATGGTCGTCTCGAACATCGACCGGTAGGGCAGCGAGCCGCCCAGATGCCGGGTGATCAGCACCGACTCCAGCGGCTCTCCCGTCGCGTCCGTGCGGCCGGTGACCACGGCGAGAGGGTCGACCGCGGGGATCGCGAGCCGGTCCAGGCCGAGCAGCAGCTCGTACTCGCGCACCGCGGGCCGCTCGGCGAGCTCCTTGACGGCCACCACCTCGTCCCCGGCGCGCGCGTAGCGCACCACGTGCCGGGAGATGCCGCGTGGCAGCGGCACCAGAAGGTGCTCGGGCCACTCCTCCAGGGGGAGTTGCCACGGCAGTTCGAGCAGGAGCGCGGGATGCTCCGGGTTGGTCGCGCTGATCTGAAAAGCCATGGCCGGGCTGCCCTCACCTCACGGTCGAACGCTGTTCCGGCCCCAGCATCTACGAATGATCGGGGAGGCGGAAGACGCGCCTGGCGTTGCCCGACAGGAACAGCTCGGTCGTCTCCTCGTCCAGCCCCAGCTCGCCGAGGTGTTCCAGCGCCCGACTCGGCTCGATCATCGGGTAGTTGGAGCCGAAGAGGACCTTGCGCCGTCCCCGGCCGCGCAGATACCCGACCAGCTCCGGGGGGTAGCGGCGGGTGGTGTAGGCGCTCGTGTCGATGTACACGTTCGCGTGCTTGTCGGCGACCGCGATCATCTCCGTTGTCCACGGGTAGCCGATGTGCCCGCAGACGATGGTCAGTTCGGGGAAGTCGAGCGCGACCTGGTCGATGTACGGGATGGGCCGGCCCGTCTCGGAGGGGCGCAGCGGTCCGGTGTGGCCGACCTGGGTGCAGAAGGGGACGCCGAGTTCGGCGCAGGCGGTGTACAGGGGGTAGTAGAGCCGGTCGGTGGGCGGCAGTTGCCACAGCCACGGAATGATCCGCAGGGCCACGAAGCCCAACTCCTCGACGGCCCGCCGCAGTTCCCTGACCGCCGCGACGGGACGGGTGAGGTCGGCGCCCGCGACCCCGCGCAGCCGGCCCTTCGACCGTGCCACGAATCCGGCGACCTCGTCGTTGGTGATCAGCGCGCCCTGAGGTCCGTACCAGGCCGAGGACAGACCGGTGTCCACGTCCGCCGCCGCCAGCGCGGACAGCGTGGCCTCGACCGGCATCTCCTCCTCCAGCACCTTCATGCCGGTCCAGCGGCGAAGTGACTCGAACATCTCGTGGTTGGAGTGGCGGAGTGTGGGGTGCTGCATCCACGCGTCGACGACCGGCATGGTCCGAGGCCCTCCCTGAGCCGATGACTGAGCGTTCGCTTACCCGCGACCCTAGGATGTCCCACGCCCCCGGTCTACCCGCCCACGGCGTCCACGAGCGCGGTCAGGGCCGTGACCAGGCGCGCGAAACCCGGGCCCGCCGGGCCTCCCGGCTCCTTCATGTACGTGTCCCGCCGGATCTCCACCATCAGCGCCGCCACCCCCGGTTCCCGCTCGTAGTGCCGCAGGGGGACGTACGCGCCCGAGAACGGGCTGTCGATCCCCACCCCGCCGAGCCCCGCGAACGCCTTCTCCGCGAGCGTGACCAGTTCCGGCGGTGTGTGGAAGGAGTCGGTACCCAGGCAGATCGGCGGCCTGGGCCCGTCACCGTGCAGTTCGTAGGGCAGCCGTGCCGTCGGGTACGAGTGGACGTCGATGATCACGGCCCGCCCGGTGGCGGCCAGCCGGTCGGCGACCGCGGCCGTCATCGCCCGCGCGTACGGGTGGAACCAGCGGTCGATCAGCGGCCGCTGGTCGGTGTCCGCGGCCCGCAGCGGTGCCCGGTGCGACGTGCGGGTGTAGACCGCGCCCATCCCGGCCGCGAGCATCTCCTCCCGCTCGTCCGGGAAGCGCTCCGGATCGACGACCAGCCGGGACAGCCGGTTGACGAACCGCCACGGCCGCAGCCCGGCCGCCTCGGCGGCGGCCGAGGCCAGTTCGGCGGTGTACGCGTCGGTGATGTGGTCCAACTCGCCGGCCAGCTCCGCGTCGTCGAGGAGGATGCCCGCACGGACGGACGCCGGAATCTCCCGTGAGGAGTGCGGTACATGCAGGATCACCGGCGAGTGGACCGCGCCGGGCAGGAACGCGAAGGAGTCGGGGGTGTCCGGGACGCCCGGGGAATGGCGAATGTCGTTCATAAGGGATCACTGTGTCAGCCAGGTACGACAGTGGGCCGGACCGACTGTGCCCCTCGGTCCCGCGTCCCCGGCCCGGCGCCCTCAGCCGCCGCCCCCGTGGCGCGCGTAGTGATCGATGAGCGCCGCCCGGGTCGTCTCCAGCCGGTGGGCCAGGATCGCGCCGATCGTCCGGGTCAGCGACAGCTCCAGCGTCGGATCCTGGTCGCACAGGGTCCGCACCTCGCCGGCGTCGAACTCGTAGGCGCGCACCGGGCTGAAGGCCTCGGCGCCGAAGTCCCAGGTGTGCGGGCGGAACAGCCACGACCAGCCGAGCAGGTCGCCGGGCCCGAGCTGGGCGACGGTGATCCGTCTCTCGGCGATGACCCGTTGGTACAGGGACACCGTTCCGGAGCGGACCACCCAGAAGCGGTCGGCGGTACCGCCCGCCTCGAAGATCGTCCCGTCCGCGGGGAAGGAGACCTCGCGGGCCACGCCCATCAGCCGTTCGCGGTGTTCGGGGGAGAGCGCGGGCAGGAGCCGGAGAGCAGTGGGCATCGCGGACCTCCATCGGGTCGCCGCGTGACCACGCAGGGCGGCGGCGCCTGTCGTACCGGTGGTATCCCGTCATCCTCCATTGGAGCCCGAACGGCGTAATCCGTCGCGTCGTGGGCCGGACGACTTCGCGGCGGGGCGGTCGCGGGCGCCTCCTCGGCGTCCTCATCCGGCGGCCCGGGAGGTCACCGTGAAGCGGGCCCCGTCGGGGTCGGTGAGGACGGCCTCCATCGAGCCGATGCCCTGCTGACGGGCGGTGCCGCCGTTGGCGCGCGCGGCGCGGACGCAGGCCTCCACGTCGTCGACCGCGAAGTGGATCTGCCAGTGCGGCCTGACGGCGGGGTCGGGGGCGGCCCCCACCGCGCCGGAGTGGATCCGCGCCACCACGTCGCCGAAGCTGCGCAGGACGACCTCGTTCTCCTCGTAGTCGACCTCGCAGCAGCCGGGGACCGAGGACGCCCAGCCCAGCACCTCCCCGTAGAAGATCGCGGCGTCGAAGGCGTCACGGGTGTGCAGCCGTACGTAGGAGGGCGCCGCGTTGCGCCAGCGTTCCCAGCCGGACACCAGCTCGCCCTCCCAGATGCCGAAGACCGCACCGTCCCGGTCGGCCAGCAGCGCCGCCCGGCCCGGCGACAGCGAGATCGGCCCCACCGCCGTCGTACCGCCGCGTTCCTGGCTGCGGGAGACCGTCTCGTCCGCCGAGGCCACGGCGAAGAACGGGGTCCAGGAGACCGCGGTCCGCGCCACGAAGCCGACCTCGGCGACCCCGGCGACCGGAATCCCGGCGACACGGGCGATCCGGTACTGGTCGCCCATCTTGGTGTTCGAGACCCATCTCCAGCCGAGGACCGCGGTGTAGAAGGCCTCGGCGGCCCGCAGGTCGCGAGTGGTCAGACTGACCCAGCACGGCGCGCCGAACACCGACTGGCTGGTGACGACACCGGGGTGGAGTGTTCCGTCGCTCTTCATCGCCGTCCGTCCTGGCCTGATTGGTCGGCAACGGTCGCACGAGGTGCGGGACCCTCGTCGGGTCCCCGGACGTGAGTTCAGCCGTGAGAGGCCTTCCGTGCCGGAAGGCCTCCGACGGCGTCAGTAGCACCTGCGGATCCGCTGTCCCATCAGCAACAGCATCCCCCGCCCCGGCGCCGAGCGCACCACGCGACGGCTACGCGCGGGGCCTCTCCAGGGTGAGCAGCAGGCCCTCCACGGCGCCGGGGCCTATGCGGCCCTTGACGTCCGCGGCCGTGATCGCCTTGAGCGCCCACCCGTCCTCGGCGTGCTTGTTCAGGACCTTCTCCAGCTTGTCGCTGTCCAGCGCGTCGCCGATCAGCGACTCACGGAACGTGACGACCTTGTATTCGTAGGTGTACGGGTTGCTCATGGTTGCGGAGTTCTCCTGCGTGTCGTACGGCATGGCCGGGCCCACCCAATCACTCTTCGCAGCCGCGGCACAGGGACGAACCGGACCGTACGGACACCTTTGTCGAGACTTCATGAAGTGCCGGGCCGAGGTGACGGACCGGCGGGCGGTCTCGTGTCCGGACGGGGCCCGGCCGTACGCCGTCGTAGCGTGACTCCGGACGGCAGGATCTTGTGACGGCGGATTCGGGGTGGGGCGATGTGCTGGAGTGCGACGGCCGACCTCGCGGCCGGTGCCGGTGTCGCCGCCGTCGGCGCGGCCTGTGTGATCCGGGCGCGGCGCAGGGAGGATCTTCCGCTGGCCGCACTGCCGCTGCTGCTCGGCGCCCACCAGATCGTCGAGTCCCGGGTCTGGGACGCCGGTGGCGGAACGGGTCCCGCGACCGTCGCCTGGGCGGTGATCGCCCTCCCGCTGCTGGCGGTGTGGGTGCCGGTGGGCGTGTTGTGCGCGGCACCGCGCCGGGCCCGGCGGCGGCTGGTGTTCCCGCTCGCCTCCGGTGTCGCGACCGCGGCGGTGCTCGTCCACGCCATGGCCGTCCATCCGGTGAGGGCGGAGATCCGCGGCCACACCATGGGCTACGTCGTCGACCTGCCCCGGCCCGAACTGGTCATCGCCGGCTACCTCTTCGCCACCGTCGGCGCGCTGCTGATGTCCGGCGACCGGGGGCTGCTGCTCCTCGGGTTCCTGGTGGGAGCGGGCGCGGCGGTCTGCTGGTCGCTGTGGGAGCTGGAGTTCGTCTCGACGTGGTGCGCGTTCGCGGCGGTCGTCTCGGTGTCCCTGCTCGGCTGGGTGAACTCCCGCGAGCCCGTTGCCTCGTACGAACCGGTGGATCACGTGTGACATGACGTGAGGCGCTGTCCGCGCTGTCCGGGTGCGGAGCCGGTGATCCGTGCACCGCACCCGCGGCCGGGTGCGGTCGGGTGATTCGGTGCGGCGCGTCCGCGTTCCCGTGCCGTCCGGGTGATCCACGCAACACCGGTGATCCGGCGCAGCCGGGGTACGCGGCGGACTGTGGATGATCTGACGAGTTCCTCATATGTGTCGGTCAGGGTCGACGCATGATCAACCCCCTGCGCCGTGTTCCGGTGGCGATCGCCGCCGCGTCGTTCCTGCTGGTCGGCTGCGGCGGCGGCCCGCCCGAGCGGCTCGGACCCGGAGCCGGAGGTTCCGCGGCGCCCCGGGGCGTGCAGTCACCCGCCCCCGGACCGGCCGCCTCGCGCGCGTCAACGCCCCGGGAACTGCCGGGCCTCGGACCCAGGACCTCGGCCGCCGTCCCCACGCGGACCCGCCAGGCCGTCGTCGTGACCGGCCGGGGCCGGAACTCCCCGCTGTCCACCGCGGTGCTGTACGAGCGTACGGACGCGGGCTGGCGGCCGGGCCCGGACCTGACCGCGCACAACGCCCTCAAGGGCTGGACCGACCACCATCACGCCGGTGACCTGCGTTCCCCCATAGGCGTGTTCACCCTGACGGACGCCGGCGGGCTGCTGCCCGACCCCGGCACCCGGCTGCCGTACCACCGCTCCGGCGCCTTCACCTCACCGGGCACGGGCTTCGAGGGCGAGCCGCTGGCCGGCTCCTTCGACTACGTGGTCGCCGTCGACTACAACCGCAGGCCCGGCACCACACCCCTGGACTGGACCCGGCCGATGGGCGCGGACCGCGGCGGCGGCATCTGGCTGCACGTGGACCACGGAGGCCCCACCCACGGCTGCGTCGGGCTGCGCGAGGACGACCTGAAAGACCTGATGCGCGCTCTGGACCCCGCCCGCCACCCCGTGGTGGTCATGGGGGACGCGGCCTCGCTGGCACGCTGAACACCGTCCGGCCGGCCCCGTCGGGCCGCGGCCACCAGCAGTGTCCCGTGCGGATGTGAGGAACATGTCAGGGTGTGGGAAGCCCCTCCCACCGGCCGATTCGCGGCCCGGGGCCCCTAACATCGACGGCGTGTGCGCACATGTGCTGGTCGCGGAGGACGATGAGAAGCAGGCGGAGCTGATACGCCGCTCGCTGCTGGGCGAGGGGCACACGGCGACCGTGGTCCACGACGGCCGGGCGGCTCTCGACGAGGTGCGCCGGCACCGCCCCGACCTCGTCGTCCTGGACCTGATGCTCCCGGTGGTCGACGGCTTCGGGGTGTGCCGGGTACTGCGGGAGGACGACGACATCCCGGTCCTGATGCTGACCGCCCGGTCCACCGAGGAGGACGTGCTGCTCGGCCTGGAGCTCGGCGCGGACGACTACATGACCAAGCCGTACAGTCCGCGCGAGCTGATGGCCCGTATCCGTACGGTGCTCAGGCGCAGTGGACGGCCCGCCGACCGGCGGCGCGGAGATCCGGTCGTCAGGGCGGCGGGGATCGCGGTGGACCCGGAGCGGCACACGGTCCTGTGCGACGGCTCGCCGGTGGACTGCACACCGGGCGAGTACGAGATCCTGCTCGCGATGGTGGGCGAGCCCGAACGGGTCTTCTCCCGCAGGCAGTTGCTGCACCACACCCGCGGAATCGACCGGGCCTCGACCGAACGGGCCATCGATGTGCACATCATGAACCTGCGCAAGAAGATCGAGGCCGATCCGCGCCGGCCGACGCGCCTGCTGACGGTCTTCGGCGTCGGGTACAAGCTGACGGGGGAACGGGCGTGAGCCGCGCCCTGCCGCTGCGCAGGAGCCTGCTGGTGCGGCTGCTGATCACCTCGGTACTCATCGCCCTGTGCTCCGTCGCCGCGACCGCCTGGCTCGCGGTGCAGACCACCACCCGGGCCATCCAGGAGGAGCAGGGCCAGGTGCTCGCCGAGGACATGGACATCCTCGGGCAGCTCAGCGGATACGCGGCCACCCACCCCGACTGGTCCGGTGTCGACGGCACGCTGCGCACCATCGCGCGCAGGACGGGCCGGCGCATCGCCCTGACCACCGGCGACCGCACCCCCTTCGCGGACTCCGCGGCCCGCGGGACCTCGCTGCCGCCCCGGGCCGCCGCCACCGTCGACCCGCTGCGCACCGACACGTACACGGAACCCGGAGCACAGCTCGCCGGCGTCGACCCCCGAGCGGTGGGTCCCTACCGGCTGCCCCTGACCGAGCGCCTGCGCGTGGCCAAGCTGGCCACCGTGCGTCAGATGTGCTTCGCCCGCAACGGTCTGCAGACCCGCCTGGAGCGGATGCCGAGCGGCCGTACCGTCCTGACGGACTCCGACGGACGGCTCGACTCCGGCTATGTGCCGACCGAGTGCGCCGACGGCCTGCTCAACACCCCCACCCCGACCGAGCAGAAGGCCCTGGACGGTCTGTCGGCACTCACCCGGACGTGCCTGGACCGGCACAAGGCGCTCCTCGGCGAGCCCGTGGCACTGTCGCTGGCGGCCGCCGGCGGAGCCACCCAGGACCCCTACCTGTTCGAGAAGAGGGCCGTCGACCGGCACGGCGCCCTGGCCCGGACGGCGAACGCCTGCGTCGACGACGCCCGGCGCCGCCAGCTCGCCCCGTACGTCGCCCCGGTCGCCCAGCTCTTCCTCGGTACGGGGGACAGGCCCGTCCCCCGTTTCGACATGTCTACGGCCAACAAGGCCAAGGTCGCCGGTGTCGCCGGGCTCGTCCTCACCCTCACGGTGGCCGTGACCGCGCTGGTCGCCACCCGGCTCGTACGCCCGCTGCGCGCACTGACCCAGGCCGCGCAGCAGCCACCCGAGCGGCACGTACGGGTACCCGTCACCACCCAGGACGAGACCGGCATCCTGGCACTGGCCTTCAACGAACTGACCGAGCGCCGGGAACGCATGGAGGCGCAGCGCAAGGCGATGGTCAGCGACATCGCGCACGAACTGCGCACCCCGCTCACCAATATCCGCGGCTGGCTGGAAGTGGCCCGCGACGGCCTGGTCGACCCCGACCCGGAACTGCTGTCCTCACTGCACGAGGAGGCCGTGGTCCTGCAGCGCGTCATCGACGACCTCCAGGACCTCGCGGCCGCCGACGCGGGCACCCTGCGACTGCACCGCGAGGAGGTGCGCGCCGACGAACTCCTCGAACAGGTCGCCGCGGCGCACCGGGTGGGCGCGGAGGCCGCGGGCGTCCTTCTCGTCACCGCGCCGGCCGGGACCCCCTGGCTGGACGCCGACCCCGTGCGGATGCGGCAGGCGCTCGGCAACCTGGTGTCCAACGCGATCCGCCACACCCCGCCGGGCGGAACGGTCACCCTCTGCGCACACCACGACGACGGGCGCGTCGTGTTCGAGGTGGCCGACACCGGCTGCGGTATCGAGGCCGGAGACCTCGCCAGCGTCTTCGACCGGTTCTGGCGGGCGGAGAAGTCCCGCAGCCGGCGCACCGGCGGCAGCGGTCTGGGCCTCGCCATCGTCCGGCAGCTCGCCGCAGCCCACGGTGGCACCGCCTCCGTGACCAGCGAAGCGGGCACCGGCACGGTCTTCAGCCTGCGGCTGCCCACCGCACAGGCACCCGCCGTGTCCGCGAACGGGTCCGGCTGAGCGATCGGCGCCGCATTCCCGGTGGGCCCGGCCGGATCGCCCTCACCGGAACACGTTGTCCGAGTCGTCCAGGATCGACGGCTCGCCGATCAGCGTCTCCCGCGGAACCCGTGACGAGGTCTGGTACATCGCCTCGATCTCGGCCGCGTACCGCTGGGCGATCGCGTCCCGGCGCAGCTTAAGCGAGGGTGTCAGCAGCCCGTTGGACAGGTCGAACGGCTCGGCGAGGACACGGAAGACCCGGATGGACTCGGAGCGGGACACGGTGGTGTTGGCCGCCGCGACCGCGCGCCGGACCTCCTCGCGCAGCTCGTTCTCCTCACGCGCGTCCCGGGCGGGTGTCTCCCCCTTGGCCCGCGCGGCGCGCCAGTGCGTCACGAACTCGGGGTCCAGGGTGATGAGGGCGCCCACGCAGGGCCGGTTGTCGCCGACGACGGCCGCCTGATGGATGAGCGGATGGACCCGCAGCCGTTCCTCCAGAGCGGCGGGGGCCACGCTCTTGCCCCCGCTGGTGATGATGATGTCCTTCTTGCGCCCGGTGATGGTCAGATACCCGTCGGCGTCGACCTGTCCCAGGTCCCCGGTCGCCAGCCAGCCGTTCCGGAACGAGGCCCGGCTCGCCGCGGCGTCGTTGATGTAGCCCTGGAACACGGAGGGCCCCCACACGTGGATCTCCCCGTCCTCGGACATCTGGATCTCCGTGCCCGGCAGGGGGCGTCCGACGGTGCCGAACTTCTCCCGCCCGACCGGCTGAGCGGTGATTCCCCCGCTGGTCTCGGTGAGCCCGTATCCGTCGTGGATGAAGATGCCGATTCCCGCGAAGAACAGGGCCAGTTCACGATTCAGCGGGGAGCCGCCCGAGACCGCGCCGCACACCCGTCCGCCCAGCGCCCCGCGCAGCCTCTTGTACACGGTCTTCTCGTACAGGGAGTGCTGGAGCCGCAGGTCGAAGGCCGGTCCCGGCCCCGTGCCCAGCCGCTGCTGCTCCTCGGCCAGGGCGAAGTCCTGCGCCGCGCGCACGGCACGCTCGAACAGCACACTGCGGCCCGCCCGTTGGGACGCCTTCACGAAGTTCTTGTAGATCCGCTCGAACACGGACGGGACGGCGTACAGATAGGTCGGCCGGAACGTGAGCATCGCCTCGGACAGCGTCTCCTCCCTCAGATCCGGCTCGTGCCCCATCAGGATCCCGCCGCGCAGGCAGATCCCCTGGACCATCAGGCCGTAGGCGTGGGAGAAGGGCAGGAAGGCGAGGACCGCCGGCTGCACACCCGGCGGAGCCGCCGTCTGCCGCCAGCCCTGCAGCAGCGTGTCGCAGGGGCTCGCCAGGCTGCGGTGCGTCAGGGCGCAGCCCTTGGGCTGTCCCGTCGTGCCGGAGGTGTACGCGACGACCGCGGTGGAGTCGGCCAGGACGATCCGGCGCAGCGAGTCCACCGCGGTCACCGGTATCGCACGGCCGCGCTCCACCAGCTGCGCGATCGCCCCGGTGTCCAACTGCCAGACGTGGCGCAGGAACGGGAGCGCGGCGCACGCCGAGCCGACCGTCATGACGCCCTGCTCGTCCTCGACCACCACGCCCACGCAGTGCGCGTCCTTCAGGATCCACGCGACCTGTTCGTGGGACGAGGTCGGGTAGATCGGCACGATCTCGGCGCCCACCGACCACAGGGCATAGCTGAGCAGCGTCCACTCGTAGCGGGTGCGCGCCATGATGGCCACACGGTCGCCGGGACGGATGCCGGAGCGGACGAGCCCCCGTGCCACGTCGACCACTTCGCCCCACAGCTCGGCCGCCGTCACCTGCGTCCAGGCGCCCGATCGGCCCTCGGGGCGGCGCGCGAGCTGCGGCAGATCAGGGGTGGTGAGCGCCGCTTCGCGGAGGCTGTCGGCGAGTCCCCCCTGGATGAGTACTGCTGGTGGTGGCGGAAGGTGGGACTGGTGCATTCGCCGCTCCGGAATTCTCCTCGACGTGGCCTCGCCCCCGGAGGCGCCGATGTCAAGGATTCCCGAATGTAGCCCAGACGGGCGACGGCCGCGCCCCATTCCGGCATGCGTTCGCCCGACGCTGAGTTTCAGTCCCCCGGACCGTCCTTTTCGCCCCCCGGACCGTCAACACCTGCCCGCCCAGCCGACGTTGACGATCCGGGAGACCGGGACCCCGGAGGCCATCGGCTCATCCGGGACGGCGTCGCCCCGACGCGGACAGGGCGCCCGTGGGCGAGGGTGCCTGGGCCGTGTCGCGGCGCCTCATCCGTCACTCCTTCGACTGATCACCCGATCACCCTTCCGGGAAGCGGTCCCGGGCTGACAGACTCCGCAGGTGCGCGACTTCGACATGCTTGTCATAGGATCCGGCCCGGGCGGCCAGAAGGCCGCCATCGCAGCGGCCAAGCTCGGCCGTCGGGTTGCCGTCATCGACCGCCCCGACATGGTCGGCGGTGTCTCCATACACACCGGGACCATCCCCTCCAAGACGCTGCGTGAGGCGGTCCTCTATCTCAGCGGCATCGGCCAGCGGGATCTGTACGGCCAGAGCTACCGCCTGAAGGAGGACATCACCGTCGCCGACCTGACCGCTCGCACCGAGCACGTGGTCAGCCGCGAGGTGGACGTCATCCGCAGCCAGCTCTCGCGCAACCATGTGTCCCTGTTCGCGGGCACCGGCCGCTTCGTGGACGACCACACCGTCGCCCTGGTCGAAGCGAACGGCAACGAAAGGCTGTTGAGCGCCGACCACATCGTCATCGCCACGGGCACGCGTCCGGCGCGGCCCGACACCGTCGAGTTCGACGGCCGGACGATCATGGACTCGGACAACGTCCTGAACCTGGAGCAGGTGCCGCGCTCCATGGTCATCGTCGGCGCCGGTGTGATCGGCATGGAGTACGCCTCCATGTTCGCCGCCCTCGGCTCCAAGATCACGGTCGTCGAGAAGCGCTCCGCGATGCTCGACTTCTGCGACGTCGAGGTGATCGAGTCGCTGAAGTACCACCTGCGGGATCTCGCCGTCACCTTCCGGTTCGGAGAGACCGTCGCCGCCGTCGAGCGCCATGCCCGGGGCACGCTCACGGTCCTGGAGAGCGGCAAGAAGATCCCCGCGGACGCGGTCATGTACTCGGCGGGCCGGCAGGGCCTCACCGACGAACTCGACCTCGACAAGGCGGGGTTGTCCGCCGACCCGCGAGGCCGGATCACCGTCGACGAGCACTACCGCACCGAGGTGCCGCACATCTACGCCGTCGGTGACGTCATCGGCTTCCCGGCACTCGCGGCCACCTCGATGGAACAGGGCCGTACGGCGGCGTACCACGCCTGCGGAGAGCCGGTGAACCGGATGCACGACGTGCAGCCGATCGGCATCTACACCATCCCGGAGATCAGCTTCATCGGCCGCACCGAGGACCAGCTCACCGAGGACTGCGTGCCGTTCGAGGTGGGCATCTCCCGCTACCGGGAACTGGCCCGTGGACAGATCATCGGCGACTCGCACGGCATGCTGAAGCTGCTGGTCTCGCCCGACGACCGCAAGCTCCTCGGCGTCCACTGCTTCGGCACCGGCGCGACCGAGCTCATCCACATCGGCCAGTCCGTCATGGGCTGCGGCGGTACGGTCGACTATCTGGTCGACGCCGTCTTCAACTACCCGACGCTCGCCGAGTCCTACAAGGTGGCCGCCCTGGACGCGACCAACAAGATCCGGCAGATCGACCGCCTCCGGGACTGACCGCCGCGCGACGCCGCCGGGTGGCCATCACACCACCCGGCGGGCTCCTCGGCCCAGTTCAGGCGGCCGGCCGCCAACCGAGCGCCGGGCCCAGCTTCGTGGCGATGTCGGTGAGGATCTGTACGTAGTCCTCGTGGGCGAACGTGAACGGAAGGGCGAACGCCACCTCGTCGATCTCCCTGAACGCGGCGTGGGCGTAGAGCTGTTCGGCGATGTGGTCGGAGCTGCCGACGAGGTCCGGCGCGAACATCAGGCGCGCGGGTCCCTGCGGCGCCGTCGTACGGGGCAGCCGATTTTTGGCGTACTCCTCGTACCGCGCGCGCTGTTCGGGCGAGGCGCTGTCGGTGGGGATCACGACGAGCCCCTGCGAGACGCGGGCACGGTCGCCGTCCGGGTGGTGGGCGCGGAAGGCCCGCACGTGCGAGAGCTGGACCTCCGCGAAGTCCTCGGACTCCTCCGCCTTCACGACGCTGCTGGTCAGGAAGTTCATGCCGTGCTCGCCCGCCCAACGGGCCGACCGCAGGCTGCCGCCGCCGTACCACATGCGGCGGCCGAGGCCGGGGGAGTGCGGCTGGACACGGTCCGAGAAGACCTCGAAGCCCTCCGTCCCGCTGAAGTCGGTGGCCGGGTTGCCGCGCACGAAGTCCAGCAGCCGTTCCAGGCGCGCGTATCCGAAGTCCTCGCTCTCGCCCGTATCGGGATAGAGAGCGTGCTTCACGCGCTCGTAGTGCAGGGGCGGACCGACGCTGACTCCCGGGTTGAGGCGGCCGCCGGCCAGCACGTCCACGGTCGCCAGGTCCTCGGCCAGGCGCAGCGGGTTCTCCCAGCCCACGGGGATGACCGCGGTCCCGAGCTCGATGCGGTGGGTGCGCTGCGAGGCGGCGGCCAGGACGGCGACGGGCGAGGAGATGCCGTACTGGAGATGGCGGTGGCGCAGCCACGCGCTGTCGAAGCCCAGCCGCTCGCCCAGTTCGATGACGCCGAGCGTGGACTCGTGGCCGCGCCCGGGTTCGTCCTCGTCGAACAGCCCGATGGTCAGGAAACCCAGCTTCCGCAGGGGGCGTGAGGGCAGTGGCACAGGCTCCTCCTTCGTTCACGTCGCGCCGTGCCGAACACCGGCGCCACCGGGGATTGTCGCAGCCTGCCGGTCCGGGCCGACGGGTGGACCGGGCAGGTCACGGGGCCACGGCCGGGGCGGGCGCGCGCGGGGCCGTGCGGGACTTCGCGGAAGGCACTGCGCGAGGCGGTCCGCGCATGGCACCGTGGGCGATGGGTCTGGCCCGTCGCTCCCCCCGTGGTGACGGGTCAGACCTCTTTGGCGCCGCGGTCCGCGGACGTCGGCCCCCGCGCCTGGACAGGAAAGCCGACCGTCCCGGATCTATCGTGAAGAACGGCCGGTCCGTGCCGGAGCAGAAGGGCCCGATCGCGATCGACTCGACGGCGGCCCTGTGCCGTCCCGATGAGGAGGAACCGGATGAACGGCACGATGCACGCGGTGCGCGGTCATCGGCGGGGCGGTCCGGAGGAGCTGATCTACGAGGTGGCGCCGAGGCCGGTCCCGGGCCCCGGCGAGGTGCTGGTCGAGGTGCGGGCGGCCTCGATCACCTCGGGGGAGCTGGGCTGGGACGCGACCTGGACCGACGGTTTCGACGGCGGCGGCAGCCCACGGCTGCCGGTCGTGCCGTCCAAGGAGGTCTCCGGTGTCGTGGCCGAGCTCGGACACGGTGTCGCGGACCTCAGGCCCGGCGAAGCGGTCTACGGCCTGATTCCCTTCACCCGTGACGGCGCGGCTGCCGAGTACGTGACCGTCCCCGCCGCGGATCTCGCCGCCAAGCCGGGCTCGCTCGACCACGAGCGGACGGCCGCGCTGCCGCTCGCGGGGCTGACGGCGTGGCAGGGTCTGGTCGTTCATGCCGGTGTGGAGCCTGGGCAGCGCGTGCTGGTCCACGGCGGGGCGGGCGGCGTCGGATCCTTCGCGGTCCAGGTCGCGGCCGCGCTGGGGGCCGAGGTGACGGCCACGGCGGCGGCCCGGGACGTGGACTTCGTCCGCGGTCTGGGGGCGGAGACCGTGATCGACTACGCCGGGCAGCGCTTCGAGGCCGGGACCAAGGACGCGGACGTGGTCTTCGACACCGTCGGAGGGGACACCCAGGACCGCTCCTGGCAGGTGCTGCGGCCTGGCGGAGTGCTGGTGAGCGTCGTCGCGCCGGCGACGCCGCCGGACGGGGCGGACGCCCGCGCGGTGTTCTTCGTCGTGGAGCCCGACCGCGCCGGTCTGGAGGAGCTGACGGCCCTGGTCGAGGCGGGCCGGCTGGTCCCGCAGGTCGACCGGATCGTCCCGCTGGAGAGCGCCCCGGGGGCGTACGCGGCCCTCGAACGGGAGCACCGGCGGGGCAAGATCGTACTGCGGGTCTCCTAGCACGCGTGGGGGTCGTCACACGTGACAGCGAGGGTGAACAAGCGCTTAGATAGTGAGCCGACCACGTCCGCGCGCGCTGGAGGCCCCGTTGCTGTTCACATCCGTCGACGACGTCTGCGCACGCCTCGCCGACGTGGGCTACCTGGCGTCGCCCGCCGTCGCCACGACGGTCTTCCTGGCCGACCGGCTCGGTAAACCCCTCCTGGTGGAGGGCCCCGCCGGAGTGGGCAAGACCGAACTCGCCAAGGCCGTCGCACAGGTCGCCGGGGCCCGGCTGATCCGCCTGCAGTGCTACGAAGGCGTGGACGAGTCAAGGGCGTTGTACGAGTGGAACCACGCCAAGCAGCTCCTGCGCATCAGTGCCGGCCGGGACGAGAGCTGGGACGAGACCCGCACGGACATCTTCTCGGAGGAGTTCCTGCTGCCGCGCCCGCTGCTGACCGCCATCAGGGGCGACGACCCCAAGGTCCTGCTGATCGACGAGACCGACAAGGCCGACGTCGAGGTGGAGGGCCTGCTGCTCGAAGTGCTCAGCGACTTCCAGATCACCGTCCCCGAACTGGGCACCGTCGTGGCGACCAGCCGCCCCTTCGTGGTGCTCACCTCGAACGCGAGCCGCGAGCTGTCCGAGGCACTGCGCCGCCGCTGCCTCTTCCTCCACATCGGCTTCCCCGACGAGGAGTTGGAGCGCCGGATCGTAAGACTGAAGGTCCCCGGACTCGACGAGGCGCTCACCCAGTCCGTCGTGCGGGTGGTCGGGGCACTGCGGGAGATGGACCTGCGCAAGGTCCCCTCCGTCGCCGAGACCATCGACTGGGCCCGCACCCTGCTCGCCCTGGGAGCCGACACCATCGACGAGGACGTCGTACGCGACAGCCTCGGCGTGATCCTCAAGCACCAGGACGACATACTGAAGGCGGCGGCCAAGCTCGATCTGGGCGCCGTGTGAACGCCGCCGTGCCGACGGCCGGTGCCGCGGACCGGCTGACGGGACTGGTCGGCGCGCTGCGTTCGCACGGCGTGCGGATCGGCACCGGCGAGACGGTGGACGCCGCGCGGGCCCTGGCCGCGCTGGGCTTCGCGGACCGCGAGCGGCTGCGCGAGGGGCTGGCCGCCACCCTGCTCCACAATCCGGGACAGCGGCGGGTCTTCGATCCCGTCTTCGACGTGTACTTCCCGCGGGGCGTCGGGGCACCGGAAGGTGCGGGGCCCGCGGACCGGGACGATCTGCGGGACCGCCTCACCGCGGCCCTGGCCGCCAACGACCAAGCTCTCATGGGCCGGTTGGCCATCGAGGCGGTCGACGGATTCGGCGGCTACGGGGGTACGCCGGCGTCCGACGGCTGGTCGTCCCACCAGACCCTCGACCGGCTGCGACCGCAGACCCTGATGGCCCGCGCGCGGGACACGGTCCGTGCGCAGGGCGGCGGAGCCGGGTTCACCGACCGGCTGCTGGAGGACGAGATCCGGCGGCGCATCGAGGTGTTCCGCCGACAGGTCGCGACGGAGGCGCGCCGCCGGATCGCCGAGCGGCGCGACCGTGACGAGATCGCCCGGCGCGCGGTGGCACCGACCGCCGACCGGGTCGACTTCCTCTTCGCCGGCCGGGACCGGCTCGCCGAACTGCGCAGGGCCGTACAGCCGCTCGCGCGCAAACTGGCCACCCGGCTCGCGGCGCGCCGCCGCCGGGCCCGTCGCGGCACCATCGATCTGCGGCGCACCCTGCGCGCTTCGCTGTCCACGGGCGGGGTGCCGATGCGTCCGGTACTGCGCAGACGCCGTCCCGTGCGGCCCGAACTGGTGCTGCTGTGCGATGTGTCGGGCTCGGTGTCGGGATTCTCGGACTTCACGATGCTGCTGGTGCAGGCGCTGCACGACCAGTTCAGCAAGGTGCGGGTGTTCGCCTTCGTCAACCGGGTCGACGAGGTGACCGGGCTGATCGGGCCCGGCGCCGCCGACTCCCAGGGGCTGAGTGCCAGGATCCGCTCCGAGGCGACGATCACGGGCTGGCACGGCAGCAGTGACTACGGTGTCGCCTTCGGCGAGTTCACCGAGCGGTACACCGGGGCGGTCGGCTCCCGGACGACGGTCTTCGTGCTCGGTGACGCCCGTACGAACATGAGCGATCCGAACCTGCCCGCCGTCCGGCAGCTCGTCCGGCAGGCCCGCCGCGTCTACTGGCTGAATCCCGAAGCGCGTTCGCAGTGGGGCACGGGCGACTCCGCCGCCCTCGCCTACGCCGAGCTCGTCGAGACGCACGAGTGCCGCAACGTCCAGCAGCTCAGCACCCTGATCGGCCGCCTGCTGCCCGTCTGAACACCCGCGTGGGCGCGCCGGGTGTTGGGGACGCCGACTCAACACCCGCGGGCGCCCGGGGCGTTGGGGATGCCGACCGAACATCCGCCGGAGCGGCGGGAGTCGAGGACGCGGAGACGTCAGGGGGCGAGGAGCCGGCGCAGCCAGGTGACGCGGGCGGCGCGGGCGGTGCGGGCGAGCGAGGTGTGCGGGGCGAACGAGTCGAAGCCGTGGAAACCGCCGGGCCACACATGCAGTTCGGCCACTCCGCCGGCCTGCCAGATCCGCGACGCGTAGTCGACGACCTCGTCCCGGAAGGTTTCGGCGGAACCGACGTCGAGGAAGGCCGGCGGCAGTCCGGACAGATCGGAGGCACGCGCCGGGGCGGCATAGGCCGGCACGTCCGGGCCGCCGCGGGCATCGCCCAGCACGGCCGTCCACGCGGTGGAGTTGGCGGTGCGGTCCCAGGCGCCGACGCCCACCATCTGGTGCGCGGACGGAGTGTCGTTGCGGTCGTCGAGCATCGGGTACATCAGGACCTGCCCGAGCGGGCGCGGCCCCTCACGGTCCCGGGTGAGCAGGGCGACTGCCGCGGTCAGGCCGCCGCCCGCGCTGGCACCGGCGACGACGATCCGCTCCGGGTCGCCGCCGAACTCCCCGGCGTGCCGCGCGGTCCACAGCAGACCGGCGTAGACGTCCTCCACCCCCGCCGGATAAGGGTGTTCGGGCGCCAGCCGGTACTCCACGGACACCACGACCGCGTCCAGCTCCTTCGCCCAGTCCAGGACGACCTCCACCCCGGCCCGGTTGGTTCCGAGGACCATGCCGCCGCCGTGGGAGTGGTAGATCACCGGGCGCGGCCCGTTCTTCGGGGGTGCGACGGGCCTGATGACGAACAGCGAGATGTCCGGAGCGCCCTTGGGCCCCGGCACCGTGAGGTCCGTGGTCGTGAAGGCGCCGCCGCCGGTGAGGTCGTACGCGGACACCGCGAGTTCCTGGGCCGCACGCAGGGCGATGATGTCCGCCGGAGTCGGCCCGGAGGGCGTGGACGGGCCGACCGCCGCGAGGGCGACACCCAGTTCGGGGTCGAACGGGGGCGGTACCAGCAGCATGACGTCTCCTCTTGCCGAACCCGGCGGCTCACCCGACCATGATCGGGCGCCTTGCTCCCGGACCGGGAGCCGCCGTACGGCGGAACCTGCCCTGGACCGGGCGGACCATGCGCGCCGCGGGATCGTGCGAGAGAGGGGATCGCGGTCGGCGCGGCTCGCCGCGGTGCCGCCCGAAGGCGCCACCGCGGCGAACCGCTGATCGGTCAGCCGTCGATGCGGTGGGTCGTCCAGAACGACGTCAGGTCCGTGGTCGTGGCGGCCTGGGCGGCCGCCTTGAACTCGGCCGTGGTCGAGACGCCGTACCAGTGCGAAGTGGCGTAGTCCTTGAGGAGCTTGGCCATGACGGTGTCGCCGAGCACGCGCCGCAGGTCGTGCAGGGCGCACTTGCCGTAGCCGTAGACGACGGTGGAGTAGCGCGACGAGTGCGCGTCCCAGTAGGCCATCGAGTTGGTGATCTTCTCGGCGGTCGAGGCCCACGAGGTGCTGTTCCAGCAGTTGGTGCCGGTGAGGCCCTGCGCCAGGTCGGTGGCGTAGTCGGTGAACGCCTCGTCGAGCCACGGGCTGTTGTACTCGTCGTCGCCGACGATCCCGTAGAACCACTGGTGACCGATCTCATGGGTGAGCGCCGTGGTGCTGACCAGGTCGAGGACGAACCCGGGGTACTCCATGCCGCCGAACCAGTAGTTGTTGTCGATCACCGCGTCCAGCTCGCCGTACGGGTAGGCGCCGAAGCGCGCCGCGTGGGCGTCCACGGCCGACTTGGCGGTGGTGAGCATGGACTGGGCGTTGGCGGAGCTGATGCCGGTGACGGAGTAGATGTTGATCGCGGTGCCGGCGGTGGAGGTGCCGGAGATCTTGGTGAACGGCCCGGCGGCCCAGGCGAAGTCACGGACCTTGGACGCGGTGGCCGTCGTGACCGTACGGCCGCTGGAGCCGGCGGTGTCGACCGAGGTGCCGGTGGCCGGGACGAGGATGCTGGTCGGGTGGTCCAGGGTCACCTTGAAGTCGGCGGCCAGCGAATAGAAGGACTCGCCGTTGTTGGTGTACGGGTCCAGGTGCCAGCCGGAGCCGTCCTTGACCGCGAGCACGGGCAGCGCGTTGCCGACCATGCTGAAGGCCCCGTCGTAGCCGAACCGGTCGGCGCCGCTGGGCACGGTGATGGCCAGGTCGAAGCCGATCGTCCCGCTCTGGCCCTGCGCCAGCGGCGAGGTCAGGCTGATCTGGAGGGCCGTGCAGCCGACCGAGAGGGCGCCCGCGGTGCCGCCGCTGACGTTGGTGACGGCGATGGGCATCGCCGAGCAGGTGCCGTGGTAGTTGTCCCACAGCCTCAGGTACACCTCGCTGAGCGAGGTGGAGGAGGCGTTGGTGAAGGTCACGCTCTCGTGACCGGTCCAGCCGGTGCCGCTCGTGTTGCTGGTCAGGCTGACCGTGTACCCGGGGGCGGCGGGCGTGCGGGTGGAGTCGGCCGGCGGGGTCGTGTCACCGGAGGTGTTGAGGGCGAGGTCGTCGAGGACGAAGCTCGTCTGGAGACTGGAGTCCTCGGTGCCGGTGAAGGCCACGGTCACGGTCTGGCCCGCGAACGCCGAGACGTCGAACGTCTTCTGGGCGTACCCGGACGCCTTGTTGAGGTTCGAGTACGTCGCCAGCGTCGTGCTGCCGATCTTCGCCGTGAGCTTGTCGTAGGCCGTCGACGAGGTCGTCTCCGCCGTGTCGATGTGCAGCCAGAAGGTGAGGCTGGCGCTGCTGCACCCGGAAGGGATCGTGACGCTCTGGGAGAGCGTGTCGGTGTGGGTGCTGCCGACGCCGTCCAGCCAGGCGAAGCTGGTGCCGCCGTGGGCGCTCTGGCCGGTGCGGCTGGTGATCACGGTGGTCGAGGACTGGGTCCAGGGCGAAGTGCCGCTCTCGAAGCCGCCGTTGGTCACCACCTGGGACGGGGTGCAGGCGGCCGCTGCCGCCGGTGCTGTACGCGGCGAGGCCGCCGCGGGGGTGCTGGGGAGCGAGACTGCGGCCAGGGCGGCGACGACGAGGACGCGTGCCGCCAGGGCCTTGAGGGGGGTCGGTCTCACACGAAACTCCTTTGAGGCGGCCGGGATTCCGGCCTGCTCGGTGGCCGCCCGGGACGACTGGGGTGCGCCGCTGGGTGGCCGCGGGCCGCGTGCGGGTGCGCGCGGTCGCTTGGTGAGATTTCCGTGCCGTCACCCTGGGGTCAGGGCGACGGCACCAGGAAGCCTCGCAGATTTGACCGAGACATGCCATCGAAGCGAGGGAAAGGAGGCCCGAGTCCCGGGAGGAGGACTCGTCCGGGGTGAGCGTGCATGAAGCGGGGGAGCGAGGGCACAAGGAGTCGCGGACCGCTCGCGGAGGCTTCCCCCCGGCAGCCGCGGGCTCTCGGCCCCGTCCGCGATTCCACTCCCCCCGGGATCGCGGACGGGGCCGCCGCTTTTTCACCGGAGCGGATTCCCGGGCTGATTCCCGGGCGGATTCCCGAGAATTCCGGGCCGTCGTGAAGAAACGGGTGTCAGCGGCCGGGAAGGGGACATCCGTCGGTTTCCGGCGGAAATACGCTGAGAAATGGTGACCGGCATCCGGTCGTCGAAGCGCGCTCACGGACCCGGTCGGGACCGGATGCGCGTCCGCGGACGAGTTGGAGGATTTCTTCGTGAACGAGAACCTTTGGGGCTACGGTCCGACCAGCGGTCACACGCCCGACGCCGACCTCTCCGGCTACAAGGTGGAGGCGACCGACGGTCACATCGGGAAGGTCGACAAGCACTCCGACGTGGTCGGTTCTCAGTACATCGTCGTCGACACCGGTGTCTGGATCTTCGGCAAGGAGGTCCTGCTGCCCGCCGGCACGATCACGTCGATCAGCCACGAGGACAGGACCATCCAGGTCGCCCGGACCAAGGACGAGATCAAGGCGGCCCCGGAATTCGACAAGGAGAAGCATCTCGGAGACCCGCACTACCGTGACCAGCTCGGGGGCCATTACGGCTCCGGTCACTGACGCGGCGAGAACGGCCGGTGCCGCCCGGAATCCGGGCGGCACCGGCCGTTCTCGCGGCCGCCGCACGCCGTGGAGAACCGGCGCGTTACAACGAGAGACCCCGGCTGGACGGGGGAGACCAGCCGGGGCCGTTCACAGGGTGGGCGGAGGGCGGACGCCAATCGGTGAAAGGCTCCCTGATACGGCCCTCTCCACACCACATCCCCATCAACGGCCGGCCGCACCGAATTGTTCCGCTTCGGCAGAACCCGGAGTCCCGGGCTCCGTGCCCTTCGGCACGGTCTTCCGGCGTGGCCCCGCATCCGCCCGGCGGGCCCGGCGGGAAGATCGGTTCAGGAGGGCGCGTGCGACGGCGCGGAGCCGCCGTCCGTGCCCGGACCCCCCACGCACGCCCACCGGCGCGCGGACGGACCGGAAGCCCGGAGGATGATGCCCATGACCGCGAAGAGCGGCGTACCCGATGTCCTGGTCGTCGGCGGCGGGCTCGCCGGTCTGGCCTGTGCCCGCGATCTCGCCGGGTACGGCTTCGGGGTCCGCGTCCTCGAAGCGTCGGACGGGGTGGGCGGCCGGATGCGCTCCGACGCGCACGAAGGATTCGTCGTCGACCGGGGCTTCCAGGTCTTCAACACGTCCTATCCGCAGGTCCGGCGCCGGCTCGCGCTGCGCGAGCTGCGGCTGCGGCCCTTCACGCCGGGCATCCTCGTGCACACGGAGGACGGGCCGCTGCGCTTCAGCGACCCGACCCGAGGTCCCCGGCGTCTGGGAGACCTGCGTCCGGGCCGCCTCGCGGGGACCCGCGATCTGATCGCGCTGGCCGCGCTGTCCGGCCGGGACATGCTCGCTCCCGTGCGTTCGCTCAAGCGCGGAGAGGACCGTACGACGCGCACCGCGCTGGCCGCGGCCGGATTCTCCGAGGAGTTCGTGGAGCGGTTCTTCCGGCCCTTCCTGTCGGGCGTCTTCCTGGAGGACCAACTGGAGACCTCCGGCCGGGTCTTCCACCTCGTCTGGCGCAGCATGCTGCGCGGCACCCTTTGCCTGCCCGGCGCGGGTATCGGGGCCGTGCCGCGTCTGCTGGCCGAGGCGCTGCCCCCGGACGCCGTACACCTCGGCACCCCGGTCGCGCGGCTCACGGACGACGGGGTCGAACTGGACGCCGGAGGCGAACTGGCCGCCCGGGCCGTGGTGGTGGCCACGGGGCCGGGCCCCGCCGCCCGTCTGCTGCCGGGGCTGGACCTTCCGGCGTACCGCGTCGTGACGACGTACTACCACGCCGCGACCCGCCGCCCGGCGGCCGAGGCCATCCTGGTCACCGACACGAGAAGACGCTTCCTGAACACGTGCGTCCTCAGCGAGGTGGTTCCCGGCTACGCCCCGCCCGGGATGTCGCTGATCGCCACCTCGGTCCTCGGGCAGGACCAGGAGGGCCGGGAGGCGTGGCTGCGCGACGCCCTCGCGGAGGTCTACGGCACCGACACCGCGAGCTGGGACCTGCTCACCGTCCGTACGGTGCCCGACGCCCTGCCGGCGATGCCGCCCCCGCAGCCGCTCGGCCGGACCAGCCGGGTGGCCCCGGGCCGCTACGTGTGCGGGGACCACCGGGCCACCGGCTCGGTGCAGGGCGCGCTGGCGTCCGGCGCCCGCGCGGCCCGCGAGGTCGCGAGGGACCTCGCGGGGTAGCCGCGTCGCGCCGGAGAACCCCGGGCCGGGGCCGTGTCCCGCGGTCGGGTTCGGCGGCCGCGCGGGTGATTCTCGCCTTCCGGGGCAGCCCTCAGGGCCGTGGCCGTCGCGTGTTCTGGGGCAGCGTCTGCTCCGTCCAGATCGTCTTGCCCTGCGCGGTGTAGCGGATGCCCCAGTTGTGGCTCATCTGCGCGCAGATGAAGAGGCCGCGTCCGCCCTCGTCGACCGTCCGCGCGTGCCGCAGGCGCGGTGCGGCCCCGCCGGTGTCGCTGACCTCGCAGGTGATCGTGGAGTCCTTGACGAGGCGCAACCGGATCGGTGGCGCTCCGTACCGCACGGCGTTGGTGACCAGCTCGCTGACGATCAACTCCGTGGCGAACGCCACCTCTTCGTCCACGTGCCACTTGGCGAGCAGGTCCCGGGCGTGGTGCCGTGCCGCCGAGGCCGCCGCGGGCACGGAGTCCAGGGACCAGGTGGCGACCTGGTCCGGCGGAAAGGCGCGGGTGCGGGCCAGCAGCAGAAGGACGTCGTGCCGGCCGGAGGTGTGGCCCAGGCGGTAGAGAACGTCGTCCCGCACCTCGTTCAGCGGGCGGTCCAGCCGGGTCAGCGCCTCGCGCAACGGGTCCGGCCCGTCTCCGTCCGGACCCTGCGAGCCCGGGAACGAGGTGGAGCGCAGGGCGAGCACGCTGCCGTCCCGCACGGGCACGGTGGCCGTGGCGAAGGGGGGTCCGTCGTGGTTGCCCAGCAGAGGGCCCGTCGGGATCTCCGGGACGTGCACCACACCGCCGGGGTGGGCGACGACCGGTGCCGGATGACCGGCGGAGGCCATGACACAGACCGCGTGGAGCGGGTCGTGGACCACGTAGACACAGCCGGCCCTGAGCGGCTGCCGGCGCAGGGGATCGCCCGGCGGCAGGGCGGCACGCTCGTCGGCGAGCCGTACGACGGCGTCGTTGAGGCGGGCGAGCAGTTCGTCGGGCTCCAGGTCGAGTGCCGCCAGCGAGTGGATCACCGTCCGGAGCCGGCCCATGGCGGTCGCGGCGTCGATGCCGCTCCCGCTGACCTCCCCGATCGCCAGGGCGGTGCGAGCGCCGGGCAGACCGAAGGCGTCGTACCAGGTACCCGCTCCCGCGTCGGCCGGGACGTGCAACTGCGCGAATTCCATGGCCGTCTGCGAGGGAGGTTCGGGTGGCAGCAGATGGCGTTGCAGCGCTGCCGCGATCGTGTGCTCGTGGGTGTAGCGGCGGGCGTTGTCGAGGCTCAGCGCGGTGTGCGCGGCCAGTTCCTCGGCGACGGCGAGGTCGTTCTCGTCGAACGCGTCGTGCGGTTCCGTGCGGTAGAGGCTCAGCAGTCCGAGCACGGCGCCCCGCAGCGCCAGTGGTGCGGTGAGCAGCAGGCGGGCGCCGGAGGCCCGGATGGCGCGGGCCCGCTCCGGATCCACGTCGAGCCAGGGGGTGCCGCTCTCCAGGGCGACGGCTCGCGGCCTGAGATCGCTGAGCACCTGTGAGTACGGAGTCGGCGAGGGCACGGCACGGACGTCGCCGAGCGGATGGGCCTGCGCCCTGTCGGCGGGGCCCTCGATACGGAAGGCCGCGCGGCGCAACGGGATGTCGCGCCCGAGGGGGCTGAGCGGCGGGTCCTCGCCCCGCACCACCGCGTCGACCACGTCGACCACCGCGATGTCGGCGAAGCCGGGGACCAGCGCGTCCACGAGTTCCTGGCAGGTCGTGACGACGTCCAGGCTCCTCCCCACCCGCTCCCGCACCGAACCGAGCGCCGCGAGCCGTCGTCGGGTGCGCAGGGGCTCGGTGGCCTCGGTCATGGAGACGACCACGCCACGCGCGTACCTCAGCGGGAACGCCGAGAGCTTGGCGCGGCGCTCCGGAGACGACGGGTTCGGGGGATCGAGTCGTACGACGTGGTCGGTGACCGAGGTGCCGGAAGCGAGGACGCCCCGCAGGACGCCTTCGAGATCCTGGTGCGGGGAGGGACGGCACACGTCGGTGACAGGCCGACCGAGCGCTTCGTCCGGCGCGATGCCGCACAACGCGCAGGCCGCCGCGTTGACGCTCAGGACACGCAACTCGGAGTCCAGGACGAAGAAGGCCTCGCGTGTGTCCGGGCCGAGGACGTCGACCATCGCGGTCCGGGTGTCGACGCGGGAGACGCCGTCCTCCGCCTCGAAGACGCCCCACGCCACCGCGCCGTCGGAGAGCGGCACGATCTGGACGCGGAGATCGAGCGGGTTTCCGTCGACGTCGTGGATGCCCACGGGGCCCGATCCGGGTTCGGCGTCGTCGCCGTCGTCCCTGGCGCGGTTCGCGACCACGGTCAGGGCCGTTCGTCCGACGGCCTCGGCGTCCGACCGCAGCCAGATCTCACGTGCCCGGCGACTCCACCGGACGACGACGCCCGCGCCGTCCACGACCATCAGCGGAGTAGCACCGGTCACCGGAATCACCTCTGCTGTGCGTCCGGCTGGGCAGCTCAGCGTCATGGGAAGACTTCGACGGCTGAATCACCGGAGGAGGTCAGGTCGCGAATCATGTCCCGTTCGGTCCATAAAGCACTGATTCTACTAATGTAGGACCTCGCCCATGGCGGGGCGCGTCGGCGTCCGCGTCCCACCGGCGATCAGGCGATCCGGCGAGGCGGACGGATGCCGGGGCCTCGGTCAGCTACCGGGCGGCTGGTGGCCGGTCGGGGGTCCCGGAGTGCGCGGGCCGCCCGGGGGGAGCAGTGATTGCAGCGTCATGTCCGTCAACTGGGCCTCCATGGAGGCCCGTTCGGGAATCACCGCGCTGCGGAGGGGGCGCCCGGCGAGGAGCGAGATCAGCCACCAGGCGGCGGTGTCCGCGCTGATGTCGTCGCGGATGTCACCGGCGCTCTGGCCGCGGCGCAGCAGGCCGGCGAGGGCTTCCGCGAAGTTCTGGTGGATGTTCCGGGCGGCCTCGCCGAGGGCCGGGTCGTGGGCCAGGGCGGCCGCGTCGGCGAAGAGGAAGCCGTGCGCGCCGCGCTGGTGGAAGCGGTCCATGTGGGCCGGGTCCAGGAACGCGGCCAGTACCTCGGGGACGGGGCGTCCGGTGTCGGCGGCCTGGCCCAGGAGCGCGGTGACCGCCGTCGTCACATGGTCCAGCGCCGCCTGGTAGAGGGCCGACTTGGAGCCGAAGTTCTGGAAGACCACGGGTTCCGTGACGCCGACGCGCCGGGCGATGTCGGAGACCTTGCCCCGCTCGTAGCCCGTCTCGGAGAAGACCTCGGTGGCCGCGGCCAGGATCGAGGCGCGCCGCTCCGCGGCGGGCATCCGGGTGCGGGTACGGGCCTTGCCCTGGTGGGCGGAGGTCTTCTCGGTGTCGGTCACACAGGCCATCGTAGGCCCCTTGCGGGTTTTCTTAGTCGGGACTAAGTTAGAGGCGTACTTAGTCGTCGCTAAGTTAAGGAGTGGCTGACATGGCCATCGGACGTCTTATGCAGGGGAAACCGCACGCGGACACCCCGGGGGTGACGATCGGAGCCCCGCGCACGTACGAACTGTGCGGCGCGTTCTGCTTCGCGGGCCGACGCAACCGTGCCTTCACCCGGCTCGCCGCGCTGAGCGGGGCCCAGCGCGGGGACCGCGTACTGGACGTGGGGTGCGGCACCGGGTACCTGACCCGGCGCATGGCGCTCGCCGTCGGACCGGAGGGATCGGTGACGGGGGTCGACCCCTCGCCCTCGGTGCTCGCCTACGCCCGGCGCAAGGACAGGGCCGGACAGGGCGCCGCGTGCGGCTACCGGGAAGGGGTCGCGGAGGACCTCGGCCTGCCGGACGGGTCGTTCGACACCGTCGTCACCAGCTTGATGCTGCACCACCTGCCGGAGGAACTCCGGCCCACCGCCCTCAAGGAGATGTGGCGCGTCCTGCGGCCGGGCGGACGACTGCTGGTCGTCGAGTTCCGACCGCCGAACAGCGCCCTCGGGCGGCATCTGGTGCACGGCGGCCTGGGGCACGCCATGTCCCACAACCGCACCGACCTGCTGGACGGGATCGTCGCCGGCGCGGGCTTCGAGATCCGGGGGACCGGCGACGTCCGCCCCTGGCTGACGTACGTCCAGGGCGCACGCCCGATGTCCGAGGAACCCGTGCCACGGATGGGATAGGACCCCCGCGGCCGCGTCACCGGCCGCCGCCGCACCGAAGGCCCCGGCCGGGTGAACTCCCGTGCTCCGTCGGGGGCGTGGCGGCGGCACGCCCCCCGGACACGCCCCCGGACACGCCCCCCGGACACGCCCCCGGACACGCCCCCCGGACACGCCCCCCGGACACGCCCCCCGGACACGCCCCCCGGACAGGTCCTAGTCCCGGGCCATGTCGGACTCGGCCGAACTCGCCGCCGACTCCGCGCCGTCGACCAGTTTCCGCACATGGGCGAGGTCCGTGGACGTCGGTGCCGGGGAGGCCGGGGCGTTCCCGGTGTCGGCGGGGCCGCCGCACGCGGTCAGGAGCAGCGCGGTCGTGGCGAGAGCCAGGGCCAAGTACCGTGCGCGCATCAGGAGTCGGCTCCCTCGCCGTTGCTCTCGCACCACTTCTCGACGTCCGCCAGATCCTTCTGGCGGCCTTGGAGGGTCGGGACGAGCGAGCGTCGGAAGGTGAGCCGGTCGTTGAGATAGGTCTCGACCGCGGTGTGCCCGGCGGACTTGGCATGGGACACCCGCTCCTCCAGCCGGGCGATGGAACCGCGCTGCGAGGCGTCCCCGTTCAGCCGTTCGAGGATGCGGTCGATCCGCTGGTCGATCTTCGGCGCGCGTTTGCAGAGCGCCTTCGCGCCGTCACCCGTCGGCGCCCCCGACGGCTGCTTCCCCGTGCCGTCGGCCGACGCGGCGCCCGCCGCGCCGAGCAGCGCGCCGACCGCCATCAGCGAGACGACGGTCCTCCTGGTCCGCGATGCCGCCGGCATCCACGGCCTCGACGTACTCGACATGCTCGACTCCTCTTCGTTCGGGGGCGGTTGCCCGCATGTCCGGCACGCTAGGAGTCCTCTTTGTGGAATTCTTGTGGCCGCCCGCCGGCGGTGTCGATCACCCAGTTGCGCTGCGCGGGGAGCGCCGCCTCCGTCCCGGCGCCGCCGCCGAGCAGCGGGAGCACGACCTCGATCCGGGCCCCGGCTCCGCCCGGCGCTCCGAGGACACGGACACGGCCCCGGTGCAGGCCGATCTGCTGGGCGACCAGGGTGAGTCCCAGGCCCGAACCCGGACTGTCCGGCCGGCGCTCGAAGCGTTCGAAGACCTCGCCGCGCCGTTCGGGCGCGATCCCGGGCCCCTCGTCGTCGACGAACAGGACGGCGTGGTCGCCGCTCACGCCCAGCGTGACGCCGACCCGCGCGGGTCGGCCGTCCGAACCGCCGCCGTGCACCAGCGCGTTGATGAGGAGATTGTCCAGGACCGTACGCAGGCCGGGCTCCCAGCCGTACACCCGCAGCCCCGGCGGACAGTCGCCGGTGATGTGCGCGAGCGGATGGCGCCGCCGCTGCTCCCGGACACTCGCCTCGACGACGTCCGCGAGGTCCACCGGACCGAAGGCGTCGGCCTCGACGAGGTCACCGCGACCGAGCTCGCGCAGCATGACCAACAGCCCCAGCAGCCGGGCGTGTTCGCGGCGCAGGTCGTCGAGCACCTCCTCGCGGTCGGGGCCCGGAAGGCCCGGATGCTCGGTCAGGATCTCCAGATTGGTCTGCATGCTCATCAGCGGAGTGCGCAGTTCGTGCGCGGCGGCCGAGGCGAAGGAACGGGCGGTGGCCAGCGCCTCCTCGGTCCTGCCGGCCTGTTCGTCGTAGCGGCTCAGGACCGTCTGGAGCGTGTGCGCCAGATCGTCGACCTCGGTGATCCGCGCCGGCGCGTGATCGAGGCGGGCGGTGCTGGTCCGCGGATCCAGACCGCTCGCGCTGTCCCGCAGCCGCCGCAACGGGCGGCTCGCCCGCCCGGCCACCGCTCCGGCCAGCAGCCCCGACAACGGCGCGGCGAGCAGCGCCACCGTCACCACGCGCCTGCGCACCAGCCGCAGTTGGGTGTCCGCGGCGGTGTCGGGCGCGAACAGCCAGAGCGTGCCGCGTACTCCGGGCCGCGCACCGGACACCCGCGTCGACAGCACCCGCCAGGAGTCCCCGCCGGCCCGCAGGGTTACCGGCACCGGCGCACTCACCGGAAGCGGCACTCCCTGCTCGGGCTGCGGGCCTCCCGTGAAGGTCTCCCCGGGGCCGACCAGCCGGACGCCGACATCCAGGGCGGAAGTGAACAGCCGCCGCTCACGCGCCTGTTCCACTGCCGCCGACCGGTCGGCGGCACTCGCCCGCAGCAGCCCGCGGGCGTCCTTCGCCACCGCCGCCGCGCTCTCCCGCAGGTGCGCGTCCTGCTGGTGGTGCAGATCCGTCGCGACCAGCCGCAGCAGCAACCAGCCCGTGGCCAGCACCAGCACGGGCACGGTCGCCCCGACGGCGAGGGCGATGCGGGTGGACAGCCTCATCGCGCGGCCTCCGGCCCGTCGTCACGCAGCACGAACCCCACGCCCCGTACGGTGTGGATGATCCGGGCCCGCCCCGGTGCCTCCAGCTTGCGCCGCAGATAGCTCACGAACGTGTCCACCGCGTCGGTGCGCACATCGAAGTCGTATCCCCAGACCCGGTCGAGGAGCTGATCGCGGCCGAGCACGATGCCCGCGTTGCGCGCCAGCACATGGAGCAGCTCGAACTCCCGCCGCGTCAGCTCCAGTTGCCGTCCGTCGAGGCTGACCAGGCGGGTCTCGGGATCCAGCGACAGCCCACCCACCCGTACGGTGTCGGTGTCCCTCGGCGGCCGGCGCCGCAGCAGTGCCTGGAGCCGGAGCACCAACTCCTGCAGCGCGAACGGTTTCACCAGGTAGTCGTCGCCCCCGGCCTGCAGGCCCGCGATCCGGTCATGGGTCTCGTCGAGCGCCGAGAGCATCAGGACGGGTACGTCGTTGTCCTCCTCGCGCAGCGTCCGGCAGACGTCGATGCCGCTGAGGTCCGGCATGGAGATGTCCAGCACGATCGCGTCCGGCGGCGTCCGCCGGACCATGGCCAGCGCGGGCCGGCCGCCGTCGGCGAGATCCACCGCGAATCCGCCCAGCCGCAGCCCCCGTTCGAGTGACCGTCGTATCGCCGCGTCGTCGTCGACGACGAGGACCCGGCCCCGGTCTCCGCCCATCACCACACCCCAGCTCCGAGGATCGGGCCGGCCGCACCGGCCCGATTCGTCGCCCATGGTGCACCAGCCGACGCGCCGGTGGACTCGCGCGGTCCACCTGTCCGGCGCCGGGCGCAGGCACGAAAAGGTAACGAAGGATTTTCTGGCCGGTAAGGGTGTGCCCGGACAGCGTAATGTCCCGCATGTCCTGGGTGCTCGTGGGGGAGCGGCCCGGTGTGGGGAGGGGAGTGTCATGGCTGCCATGACGCATCGACGCCCACAATCGGCCGGGGCCGGCTGCTCGCGGCGGTCCTGCCGACCTTCACGCCCGGAAAGCCGTCGCCGTCCGGGGACGACACGCCCGACCGGCCGCGGGGACGACGCACCTTCCGCACCCTCGACGTCACCTCCGCCGACGCACTCTCGGGAACCCGCGCCCAGGCGCAGGACGTGGGCGACCGGCTGCGCGGCGCCCGCTGGACGCTCCAGGACGACGGCACCCTGACGGCCGACCGGGCCGAGGTCCCCGTCCTGCACAGCACGTCCGGCGACGCCACGACACGCGTGCTGACCGGGCGGCGGACGGTACGCACCGACGTCGGTGCGACCACGACGTGGGTGGAGGCCCGTCTCGTCGCCGGCGCGGGCCGGACGGCCCGGCTCGACCTCGTCCGGGCCGCCGCCCGGGCTCTGCGGGTCGTGGTCGACTGCCGGGAGTTCACCTCCACGTCGAGCACCGCCCAGCGCCTGTCGCTGGTCCTCGGCGCGGAGTGACCGGTGTCCTCCCCGTCACCGTCGTGTCACAGCCCTGTGCGTACGTGAACCACGGGCGGCCGTGGCGCGGTCTGTAGCGACGAGTGCCGGTGAGCGACCGGCGCCTGAACATGGCAATCGGGGGACTTCATGCACAACGGGATGCGGTACAGGCCGGGCGTCCGCAGGGCTGCTCTGGCGATGGCGACCCTGTCGGCGGCCACACTTGTGATGACCGCGTGCCAACCGGGCGACGACGGCGCGGGCGCCGGTGCCTCGCCGTCGGGCAAGCGGGCCGGTTCGACGTCCTCGTCCTCGAACTCCCCGAGTCCGGCGGCCTCGTCCGGCGGGACGGGATCGTCGGCCGGCCCCGTGGGCGGCTCCACTCCCAAGGCGCCGGGTTCGGCGTCCGCCACCTCGACCCCCACGACGAAGACGAAGGCCTGCGCCGCGGAGTCCCTGAAGGCGTTCATGTACCAGGCGGCTGTCAGGCCACAGGGCACCGGAACCGGCGCGGTGATCGTCGAGTTCACCAACATGTCGGGCACGTCGTGTGCCATGCGGGGGTATCCGACGGTGGCGGGAGCCGCCAACGGTTCCCCCGAGAAGAACCACCCGCTGGCCGTGACGCCGACGGGCTCCTCGCCCCAGGTGCTGGTCGCGCCCGGCGGGAAGGCCTGGGTGAAGGTGACGTTCGTACAGGTCCAGGGTGAGGGCGACGGCTACTGCGTGTCCGGGGCCGATCCCGTCACCTACCCGACTCTGGTGGTGGCCCTCCCCTCCGGCGGGGCGCACCAACTCGCCCTTGAAGACGGGGTGTTGGCCGAGTGCGACAACAAGGCGACGGTCACCGCGGTCACCGCGGCCAAGCCTGCCTGACCGGTCTCGTGACCGGCCCTGGGTGAAGCCTGTGCATCGGTGACGTACGCATCGGTGACGTACGTATCGGTGTGCGCGGCTAGGGGTGAGCGGCTCGGGTGAGCGGCAGGGGATGGTCTCCGGGGGAACCGTCCGTAGGCTGCCGGACCCGGGCCGCGCCGACTCGGCCCCGGGACGGACGGAGAGTGCCGCACAGGGCCGCCGGACCTACGGAACGGGAACGCTCCATTCCTACGGCACGGGCGAGCCTTGCTCCGTCGGCGGAATACAGGCCGACTCCGGCGCCCGGGACGCATCCGGCGCGGTTCTGTCGCCTGCCGTGTACGGCGTGTCGCGGGCCGTGTACGGCGGGCGCCGACGGCGTGTCGCCTGCCCGGTGGTCCGGGGCCGGGGAATGCGGACGCGGGCTGCGCTGTTACAGCTCACGTAACTGATTGGCATGCGCGAGTCAAGGCTCGTGCGTGGTGGGTGAAGGAGGACCTCATGGCACGCAGCAGCGCGCGCCCCGTCGTCACGCTGAAGTCGACGGCCGGGACCGGCGCCACGTATGTGACGCGCAAGAACCGCGGGAACGACCCCGACCGGCTCGTCCTGCGGAAGTACGACCCGCTGGCCGGGAAGCACGTCGCGTTCCGCGAGGAGCGCTGACCCGACGCCGGACGCGCCCGACGGGCGTACCCGGTGTGTTCGACGACGTACATGCCGTGACGGAGGCGGCCGTGGCTGCCGTGATCGAGGCAGCCGTACCCGCCGTCACGGAGGCCGTGCGCGTGCCGTAAGCGAGGCAGGCGCACCCGCCGCAATCGAGAGGGGAACCACATGAGGCCCGACATCCATCCCGAATCGCGTCCGGTCGTCTTCCGGGACCGTGCCGCGGGCGTCGCATTTCTGACGCGGTCCACCGCGCACTCGGCCAGGACGATCGAGTGGGAGGGCGTCGCCCGTCCCCTCGTCGACGTCGAGATCTCGTCGGCGAGCCACCCCTTCTACACCGGGACCTCACGGGTCCTGGACACCGCCGGCCGGGTGGAGCGCTTCGAGCGCCGCTACGGACGGTCGGATTCGAACCGGCACTGACCGCCGGAGCGCGCCGGGCTAGACGGTCCAGCGGGCCGACAAGTCGGCAAGCCGACGAATTGGCAGGCGTGTCGGCTCGGCGGTTCGAGCACTGGGCGGTTCGACGGTTCGACGGTTCGGCGAGAGGAGAACAGAGTCGTGAAGGTACGCAACTCACTGCGTTCGTTGAAGTCCAAGCCCGGGGCCCAGGTGGTCCGTAGGCGCGGTGTCGTCTTCGTCGTGAACAAGAAGAACCCGCGTCTCAAGGCCCGCCAGGGCTGAGGGCGCATCAGATGAAGGACCCGGTCCGGCGGACGCACAGCGCGTCCGCCGGACCGGCCGCGTACCCTGCGCATCTTGCGTACGTGGCTGCCCGTCCGCGTCCACGGCGGGTCGCCCTACGGGAGCGAACGGTCCGACAGGACGCGGACCACCGGCGCTCCTATGCTGGAACGGTACGACTTCGAGGCCACGCGACCCGGCCGGTTGTCCGGGCCGTCGTCCGGGGCGGATGTCCGGGCCGGCCGTCGGAGGCCGTTGTCCGAGGCGAGGCAGTGACCCGCGACACCACGCACCGGGAGCCCGTGACCGGCGCCGCGGTGGTCCGCGGGTGAGGAATCGTTCCCCTCCGCGTTCCGCGTGTCTTGCCATGTCGTCCGTCAGGACCGGGACGTCTCCCGCGGCGGTCCTTGCGCCGCGGTCCCCGAGGCGGACCCGCATCCCGTGGCCGCGTGCCGTTCGCGCCGCCGTCCCGTCCGCACGCGGGACCCGTCCTCGTCCGCTGGGAGTCGGCCCATGAGGCGTTCGTCCAGGCGATTGCGCAGAGGTGCCGTCACCGCCGTCGTGGTGGGGACGTTCCTGGTACCCGTCGCGGGAGGCGCCGCGTTCGCCGCCCCGGCCTCCGTACCGGTGGCCGCCACCGCGACCGAACCGCCCTCGCCGTCCGGCACGTCGGACGGCTTCCAGGACCTCACCCCGGCCGTGCGGCAGCAACTCGACGACGCCGTACGGAAGGTCATGCGAGAGGCGAACGTGCCCGGGGTGACCGTCGGGCTGTGGGCGCCCCACCAGGCCGGCTACGTGCGTTCGTTCGGGCTCGCCGACAAGAGCAGCGGGCGGCAGATGTCGCCGAATCTGTACATGCGCATCGGCAGCGAGACCAAGACGTTCACCGTGACGGCACTGTTGCAGCTTGTCGACCAGGGCAAGGTCGGCCTCGACGACACGATCGACCAGTACGTCGGCGGTGTGCCGAACGGCGACAAGATCACCCTGCGCGAACTCGCCGGTATGCGCAGCGGGCTCTTCAACTACTCCATGGACCCGGACTTCTTCACGGCGCTGACGTCCGACCCGCGCCGCCCGTTCACTCCTCAGGAACTGCTCGGGTACTCCTTCAAGCACCCCGTGCTGTTCCCGCCGGGCCAGAAGTTCTCCTACTGCAACACCAATCTCATCCTGCTCGGCCTGGTCGTCGAGAAGATCAGCGGCGCTCCGCTCGGACAGTACATCCAGAACAACATCCTGACGCCCGCCGGCCTGAACCAGACCGACTTCCCCGTCGACGCAGCCTTCCCGAGCCCGCACGCGCAGGGCTACACGGACCAGACCGCGAGCGGCAACGTCGAGGAATCGACGAACTGGGATCCCTCCTGGGCCTGGGCGGCCGGAGCGATGATCTCCAATCTGCGGGACCTGCGCGCCTGGGCGCGTACGGTCGCCACGGGTGTCTTCCCCGACGGCAGCACCATGATCAGCCCCGCCACCCAGAAGCAGCGGCTCACCACACCCCCCACAACGATCCCGGGCGCGGGCTACGGCCTCGGCATCTTCGACGTACAGGGATGGATCGGACACAACGGCTCCCTGCCGGGCTACGAGTCGCTGACCGTCTACTTCCCGCCGGCGCACGCGACCCTGGTCGTACTGCTGAACACTGACATCGACCACGAGGGCTCGGAGCCCAGCACCCTCTTCGGTGACGCGATCACGAAGATCGTCACGCCGCAGCACGTCTTCAACCTGCCGGCGCAACCCGCGGCTCACTGACGCGCCGGTCCGCCGGGAGTTACGATCACGATCGTGACGTGCCCTTCTCCGCGGGCGGCCGAATCGCCCGCGGACGGTGGTGCGCCGGAGGTGTTGGATCCGATGCGTGACGGTCGCGCCGGGCGCAGTACTCCGAAGGGAGCCGTTCGTGACCACGGCCAGGGACTTGTTCATCATCACGATGGACAAGGAGCCGGAACGTCCGGTGGGGCAGGGCGACCTGTCGCTCGCCCTCGCCGGAGCCGAGGTGATCGATCTTCTCGCCGGCGAGGCGATCACACTGGACGGTGACCGCATGGTTCCGGCGAGACAGCCGGCGACGGACGACCGGCTTCTGGGGGAGGCGGCGTCCGTGCTGGTGCGACAGGCCCCGTACGAGCGGGTCGAGGACTGGCTGTGGCGCAGGGGCCGGGACCTGTCGGCGGCCTATCAGAGCGACCTCGAACAGACGGGGCAGCTCACCCGGCAGCGGCGGGGCCGACTGCCTTTCGGCGCCAACCGCATGGAGTTGGTGGATTCACCGGCCCGCAGCCGGGCGACGCACCGCTGGGCGGCGGACGAGCCCGTCCTCACGTCCCTCGCCGCGGTGGTCGGAATCCCCGCCGAGCAGACCGAGGACGGCCCGGACGTCGCCGACGACGCCGTGACGACCGTCCTGGCCGCCGTGCACGACGCGGTGATGGAACTGGAAGCCGTCCGCCAGCGCCGAGCCATCGAGAACGCGGCGTTCGCCAACATCTGGCGCGGCGCCTGAGCGGCGTTCGCCGACATCCGGCGCGGCGCCCGAGCGGACTCGGCACGGGGTCCTGCGGGCTCGGAGGGCCGGCCGTCCGGGCGGACTCGGCCACGGGCCCGCCGGGCTGGAGGGCCGGGCGCCGGAGCGCAACCGGCAACAGGGTCTTCCGGGTTCCGAGGGCCGGGCGCCTGAGCGGAACCGGTGACACCAGTGCATCGGCCTCGGCTGGGACGAGACCGTGTACGTCAGCCAGGGACTCCGCGCTACGACGGCCGGGCGCCCAGCGGCGCTGCGCCCCTGGTGGCGCGCCGGCGGGAACGCCGTCTCCTTCGCGCGGGTGTCACCCGGAAGCCTCGCGGGCCCGCTCCTCGCTCGCGCGCGCCTCCTGGAGATGGGCTTCGACGCGTGGCGCCCGCCGGGACAGCAGCGTGTCGGTGACACGCTGGAGGGTCTTCGACAGGGGGTGCTTGTCCGGTCCCTGCGCGGAGCCCCGTGCGGCGGACGCAGCGTCCCGGTACTCGGCCATCTCGGCGAGCGCCGCGTGGGCGAGTTCGGTCGCCTCGCGGTACAGGTCGCGGGACTTGGTCATGGCGTCGAGGGCCTCGGAGTACGAGGCCACCAGGGCCCGCGCGTGGACGAGTTCCTCTTCGAGGGTCAGCAGATGCCACTCCTCGCGGAGCGCGGTCAGGGCCGCCGCCGCGTCGTCCGGCAACGGCCAGGGCAGCGCCGCGAACTGGACGACCTTGTCCAGGAGTTCCGTCGGTTGGGAGCCGTCGAGGAAGACGCTGCGCACCCTGAAGGCCTGCTCGTCGAATCCGACCCGGGCGGGCGTGCCGGACAGGATGACGGCCCCGCCCCGCGGCACGGACGTCCCGAGGTCGCCGAGCGCCCAGTTGACGGCGTGGAACTGCTCGGGCGTGGCGCGGTGTTCCACGACGCGATGCCGCAGGGCGGGCGGCAGCAGCCGGGCCAGCGGGAGCCGGCCGTCGGCGTCGGGCGTCATGGCCTCGTGCACGACGACGTTGATGCTCCAACTGTGCCGGGCGGTGTCCTTGATCAGGCGGCGCAGGGCGGCGTCGTCCTTCGGCAGCGGATTGACGTCCTGGAGCCGCAGCCCGGCCGCGGCGTCCCGGTCCCAGGAGAGGTCGTGCCGCTCGGGCCAGAGCAGGGCGGCGGGGGAGGGCCAGGAGGGATCCCAGGGCCGCTCCGCCTCCGCCGCCAGCGTCCAGCGCCGCTCGCCGTCGACCTGCTCACGTCCGTCGGTGGCGAGCCGCGCCCGCACCGTGACGTCGTCGGCGACGAACCAGCGCACCTCGAAGACATGGCCATCGGGCGTCGCGGCGTTCTCCGTCTCCAGGAAGTCCTGGATCCTTTCGCTGTTCTTCAGTTCCTGCAGGTGATCCCGGAGGGCCTGTTGCGGGGCGGGGCCGGTATGGCGCCCGGCGGCCAGCCAGACTGTTTCCGGGGCGGTGGGACGGTCTGCGGAGGACTTCGGCATGAGTCACTTTGCTGGTGGGGTGTGGTGTGCCTTCCCAGTATGGTCGCCTTTGGCCAGGAGTCGGGAGGCGAGGCCCCCAGGGATCACGGACCTCCGCCATCGGGTGACTATGGGAATTTCGTTGACGATTGGCCGTATTGCGGCTATCGCGAAGAATTCGAAGAGGACGCCGAGTGCCCGGCCGGTTCGCCGCGACGGGCGGGGCGGCCCGGCTCCCGGCGCGCGTTCCGAGGCCGCCGACGGGCCGCGTCCGGCTTGCTGAAGGGCGTGGACCTGCGAGGACGTGGAGTGCGTGGCGTCCGTCGTATCCCTCGGGCGGCGGTGGCGCCGGTAGGGTTGTGGTCGGAGAAGGGGCGGACGCGAATGCGGCAGCGGGTGACCATGAGTGACGTGGCGCGAGCCGCGGGAGTCTCGTCCGCGACCGTCTCGTATGTCCTGAGCGGAAAGCGGCCGGTAACCGAGGAAACGCGTAAATCGGTCGAATCGGCCATCGAGCGGCTCGGCTTCAGTCTCAATCCCGTCGCCCGAAGTCTGCGGACCGGCAAATCCACGATGGTCGCCCTCCTGGTGCCCGACATCGCCAACCCGTTCTACGCGCTGCTCGCCCGCTCGATACAGGACGAGCTGCGCGGCCGGGGCTACCACGTCCTGGTGAGCAGTACGGGGGCGCGCCGGGACGAGGAGGAGGCGCTGCTGCGCGAGTCGGTGCAGCAGCGGTTCGCCGGGGTGGTGATGACGCCGTTCCGGCTGGCCACCGACGCCTTCGACGCGCTGCGTGCCGCGGGGATTCCGGCGGTCGTCAGTGCGGACGTCTCGTTCGGCGACGTCGATCTGGTCACTCCCGACGCCGACACCGCGGTCCGCGAGGCGCTGGCGCATGTCGCGGCCGCCGGCCGGCGGCGCATCGGCGTGATCGCCGGGCCGAAGGACGCCGCGGGCGGTGATCCGCGACTGGAGCGGGTCCGGGAGCACGCCGCCGCGGCGGGTCTGCGCATCGCCGAGGAGCACATCGTCCACGGTGAGCACACCCGCGAGGCGGGGGCGGAGGGGTTCGAACGCCTGATGCGTTCCCGGCGCCGGCCCGAAGCGGTGCTGTGCGGCAACGACATCACGGCGGTCGGCGCCATGGACACGGCCGAGCGCCTCGGGCTCGACATCCCCGGCGACGTGTCTCTGGTCGGGCACGACGACATCGACTTCGCCTCGCTGGTACGCCCGCGGCTGACGACCATTCGCTACCCGGCGCGCGAGGTCGGCCGAGTCGCGGCCGAACTCCTCCTGGAGCAGATCGACGGCCGGACGCGACAGCGGACCGTGCGGGTGGCGGCGAACTTCGTTGCACGCGCCTCGGTCTGACGCCACCTCGCCGCAACTCCGGCCGCCCCGACGCCAGTCCTCCGCCTCGGCCCGGTCCGACGCCGCCACGTCACCCTGACGCAGCCACGTGGGCAGGGCGCCGCCCACGCGGGCGGGACGCCGCCGCGTCGGCCTGGCGCCGGCCTCGGGCCGGGGCCTCTGACGGCGCCACAACGCGGGCCCAACTCCTCGGCCTTCGCCTTGGAGCCGGCCCCTCGTGCACACGGCCCTGGCGTGGGCCTGACACCGGCTGGGACTCGGTCCGGCATGGGCCTCGGGTGCCTCGGCTTCGCTCCGACGCCAACTTGTGGTGGGGCCCGCCTCGGGCCGGTGCTTGACGCCGCCTCGGGTCGCTCTGACGCCGCGTCGGCGTGGGTCTGCCCCTTGGCGTGGGCTGACGCGGCCCTGGTGTGGGCCTGGCACCGGCCCATACCCGGTCCGACGCCGACGCCGACGCCGCCTCGGCCCGTCGCCCCCCTCGGCCTGACGCGGCCGCGTCGCCTTGACCTCGGCTCGGAGTCGGCCCGACACGGCCCGGGCGTCGATGCCCGACACGGCCTCGGAGTCGGTCCGACGCGGTCCCGGCGTCGACGCCCGACGCCGGGACCGACCGCCAACCACCGCTTCCGGAACGCCGGTTTCCGTTCCGCGGCTTTGCCGGATCGATGTCGAGGGACCGTAGCGTAATCGATTACGTTGCGCGAGACTGGGCGGCGGGCGACGGCCCGGCCGGGGGGTGGGCGGCCCCATGGTCCGTCATGCCCCTGTTGTCATTTGTTATGGAATCGCCCTCATGTCGATTTGGGCTGCCTGCAAACAGAACCAACCAGCGACTGTTGACTTTTGGTCATCTCCGTCGTGAAAGCCGACACCGCTCTTGTCGTCGGCCTGTCCGGGCGGACCGGTTTGCGGACCGCCCGCGGAGGTGGCGTCGGCGGCCCTCGTCGTCCGCGCCCCGCCCCGCATGTCACCCGTCGTGGTCCGGCGCGCGCGGTGCCCGCGGCCTTCTCCCTGACCGGTCCAATACCCCTTCTTTGCCCCGCACATGGCCGCTGAGCTGTATCCGGAGGCCTTCCGCTGTCCGGATCGGTGGCCTTGACGGACGGACGTGCCCGCGGCGCGACCACCGTCGCCCCGCTTCGTGTCGGTCACGTTTCGGGCACGTGGAGTGCGAGGTCTTGACGCCACGGCGACATCGGGCTGTCATTACGCCCACGTTGTTCGGTCGAGTTGGTTTCTGATCGATTTCCGGCCTCCCCGCCGTCCAACTCGACCGAACCCTGCCCTCAGGAGCCGTCATGCACCTTCCCCTCCCGGGTCTGTCCGCCCCGACCCCCAGCCGTCGCACCCTGCTTCGCGGAATCGGCGGCGCGGCCGCGCTCGGCGCGGGCATACCCCTGCTGAGCGCCTGCGGCGGCAGTGACGCGGCGTCGGACTCCAAGACGGTCACGGTCGGCTCCAACGCGTCCGACGCCGTGCCGAAGAAGGCGTTCGCCGACGTCTACGCGGCCTTCAAGAAGCAGTCCGGCCTCACGGTCGACGTCAACACGAAGGACCACAACACCTTCCAGGAGCAGATCAACTCGTATCTGCAAGGCACCCCGGACGACGTCTTCAACTGGTTCGCCGGGTACCGCATGCAGTTCTTCGCGGCCAAGAAGCTCGCCACGCCCATCGACGACGTGTGGGCCAAGATCGGGGACAACTTCCCCGACGCGATGAAGAAGCTCAGCAAGGGCGAGGACGGCAAGTACTACTTCGTTCCGATGACCACGTACCCGTGGGCCGTCTTCTACCGCAAGAGCGTCTTCCAGCAGTACGGCTACAAGGTGCCCACCACCTGGGACGAACTCGTCGCCCTGTGCAAGCAGATGAAGAAGGACAAGCTCGTCCCGATCGCCTTCGGCGACAAGGACGCCTGGCCCGCGATGGGCACCTTCGACCAGATCAACTTCCGCCTGAACGGCTACGACTTCCACGTCCAGCTCATGGCCGGCAAGGCGTCCTGGACCGACGCCAAGGTCAAGGCCACCTTCGACCACTGGGCCGAACTCCTCCCGTACCACCAGGACGGCTTCATGGGCCGCACCTGGCAGGACGCCGCGCAGACGCTGGTGGCCAAGAAGGCCGGCATGTACCTCCTCGGCACCTTCGTGGCCCAGCAGTTCACCAACAAGGACGACCTGGACGACCTCGACTTCTTCCCCTTCCCGGAGATCAACTCCGCGTACGGGCAGGACACCGTGGAGGCCCCCACCGACGGCCTCATGGTCAGCAAGGCCCCCAAGAACCACGCCGGCGTCCTCAAGCTGCTGGAGTACATGGGCAGCCCGGCGGCCGAGGAGCTCTACCTCAAGGGCGACCCGAGCGTGGTGGCCGCCTCCAGCAAGGCCGACACCTCCGCGTACTCGGCGCTCCAGAAGAAGGCCTTCGACATGATCGGGGGCGCCAAGACCCTGACCCAGTTCATGGACCGCGACTCCCGCCCGGACTTCACCTCGACGGTGATGCAGCCCGGACTCCAGAAGTTCCTCCAGAACCCCAAGGGCGTGGACAGTCTGCTGTCCTCGATCGAGCGCCAGAAGAAGCAGATCTTCGCGACCGCGTGAACGACACCATGAACACCGAAACCACGACGAAGTCCCCGGAGGCGGCCAGCGTGCCGCCTCCGGGCGCTGCCTCCGCGCCGAAGCGGGCCGCACGCGGCCACCGCCGCCTGCTGACCCGCCGTGACCGGTTCACGCTCGCCCTCATGGCGGGCGTGCCCACGGTCCTGCACGTGGCCCTGGTCTGGGCCACCGCCCTCGCCTCCATCGCCCTCGCCTTCACCACCTGGGACGGCATCGGGTTCGGCTCGATCAAGTGGGTGGGCCTCCAGAACTTCCATCAACTCTTCGCCGACAACCCGCAGTTCTGGCCCGCCGTCCAGCACAACGTCATCTGGTTCGTCGTCCTCATCCTGATCCCGACACCGTTCGGCCTCTTCCTGGCCGTCCAGCTCGACAAGAACATCCGCTTCAGCCGTGTCTACCAGACGGCGTTCTTCCTGCCGGTCGTCATCTCGATGGCCTGCATCGGCTTCGTCTGGCAGCTCGTCTACAACCCGGACACGGGCCTGATCAACAGCCTCATCGGCGCCAACAAGCCGGGCCACTACATCGACTGGATCGGCGACCCCAAACTCAACCTGTGGGCAGTCCTCGTCGCGGCCTCCTGGCGCCACACCGGCTACATGATGATCCTCTACCTGGCCGGCCTCAAGGGAATCGACCCCTCCCTCAGAGAGGCCTCCGCGCTGGACGGCGCGAACGAGTGGCAGACGTTCAAACACGTCATCTTCCCGACGCTGCGTCCCACCAACACGGTCGTGCTGGTCGTCACCATCATCGAGTCGCTGCGCGCCTTCGACCTGGTCTTCGTCTTCAACAAGGGTGCCCAGGGAACCGAGTTGCTCTCGATCCTGGTGACCAACAACATCATCGGCGAGTCCAGCCGCATCGGTTACGGCTCCGCGATAGCGGTGGTCCTGCTCGTCATCTCACTCGTCGTGATCATCCCTTATCTGGTGGCCACCTTCCGGAAGGAGCGGCGATCGTGAGCGCCCCCACCCTCGCGGCCGGCGGGCGGGGGCAGCGGGCGCCCGTCCGCCCCGCCCGCGTGCTGCTGCACGTCTTCCTCGCCTGCACCGCCCTGGCCTGGCTCGCCCCGCTGCTGTGGGCGATGTTCTCGGCCCTGCGCCCGTACGGCGAGACCAGCGCGAAGGGCTATGTGTCCTGGCCGGACACACTGAACTTCGACAACTTCAAGAACGCGTTCGAACAGTCGGACATGACGCACTACTTCGTCAACACACTGCTGATCGCGGTGCCGGCCGTCCTGCTGACGCTGTTCCTGTCCTCGATGGTCGCCTTCTACGTCAGCCGCTTCGACTTCCGCGTCAATCTCGCGCTGCTGCTGGTCTTCACGGCGGGCAACCTGCTCCCGCAGCAGGTCATCATCACCCCGCTGTACCGGATGTACCTGCTCACCGACCTGCCGGGCATCACGGCGAGCGGCAAGCTGTACGACTCCGCGCTCGGCCTGGTGCTGATCCACGTGGCGTTCCAGTCCGGGTTCTGCGCGTTCGTGCTGAGCAACTACATGCGCTCGCTGCCGCACGAGCTGACCGAGGCCGCGCTCGTGGACGGAGCGTCGGTGTGGCGGCTGTACTGGCAGATCACCCTGCCGCTGTGCAAGCCGGCGATGGCGGCCCTCGCGACCCTGCTGTCGATCTGGATCTACAACGACTTCTTCTGGGCGCTCGTCCTGATCTCGACCGGCGAGAACATGCCGATCACCTCGGCCCTGAACAACCTCTCCGGCCAGTACTTCACGGACCCCAACCTGGTGGCCTCCGGCGCCCTGCTCACCGCGATTCCCACGCTCGTCGTGTACTTCGCGCTCCAGCGGCAGTTCGTCAGCGGTCTGACCCTCGGCGCCAACAAGGGCTGAGACGGAGACAGCTCCACTTGAAAGAGTCAGGCGGCTTCACGTGAAAGAGAACGACGTGCCCACATCCTTCACCCCGGTTGCCTCCGTGCCCGTGGACCCGCGCACGGCACGGGTCCACGAGGAGGGCTGGCAGTCCTGGAGCCCCAGCGGCTCCTACGCCCTCGACGACACCCCGTACCGCCCGGCCGACGCCAACTGGGCGACGGTCTGCTACCGGCCCGGCCGCACCGTGCCACCCGGGACCTTCCAGGGCGAGGGACTGCTCGCGCTCGACCCGGGCGACGGCTCCCCGGTCCGGCTGTGGGCGGCCGCGGATCCGACCGCCTCGGTCCCGTCGATCCGGCTGACCGTCCGGGACGGCCGCGCCGAAGTCAGCGCCGACGGCCCCGTCACGGAGTCGGCCCACCCCGGACCGGACGGAATCCAGGGCGTGCTCGCCGCCTGGGCCGACGGGCTCGGACTGCCCGCGCCGCGGCCCGCGCCGACGGTCTGGTGCTCCTGGTACGAGTACTTCACCGCCGTCACCGAGGACGACATCCACGAGAACCTCCGCGCGATGGACACCCTCGACCTGCCCGTCGACGTCGTCCAGATCGACGACGGCTACCAGAGCGCGCTGGGCGACTGGCTCACCCTCTCCGGCCGCTTCCGCTCCCGCGCCGCCCTCGCCGACGCCATCCGCGCGCGCGGCCGGCGGGCGGGAATCTGGACGGCGCCGTTCCTGGTGGCCCCCCACAGCGAACTCGCCGCCCGGCACCCCGACTGGCTGGTCCGCGACGCCGAGGGCGAGCCCTCGCACGCGGGCCACAACTGGGACCACGACCTGTACGCACTCGACACCACGCACCCCGAGGCCGCCGCTCATCTGGCCGACGTCTTCGCCACCCTGCGCGCCGAGGGATACGACTACTTCAAGACCGACTTCCTCTACGCGGGCGCCCTGGACGGCGTACGGCACTCGGGCGCCGACGCGCTGACCGCCTACCGAGCCGGTATCGCCCTGATCCGTGAAGCCATCGGCCCCGACGCCTACTTGCTCGGCTGCGGTGCGCCGATCCTCCCGTCCACCGGCCTGTTCGACGCCATGCGGGTCAGCCCCGACACGGCACCGCACCGGCGCCCCGAGGCCGACGACTACAGCCAACCCGGCCAGGACGCCGCCGAGTTCACCGGCGCCGGCCGTCAATGGCAGCACCGGCGCCTGTGGATCAACGACCCCGACTGCCTGATGGCCCGCCCCGCCGTCGAGACCCGGGAACGCTGGGCGGCCCATGTCGAGGCGACGGGCGGCCTGATGGCGTCCAGCGACCGCCTGCTGTCCCTCGACGAGTGGGGCGTGGCCACCACCCGCCGCCTGCTGTCCTCGGGAGGGGCCGCATGACCGCCGAACGCACCCTCTCCGTCCCCGGCATCGTCTACGGCGGCGACTACAACCCCGAGCAGTGGCCCGAGGAGGTCTGGGCCGAGGACATGCGCCTGATGCGCGAGGCCGGCGTCACCATGGTCAGCGTCGGCATCTTCTCCTGGGCACTCCTTGAACCCTCCGCGGGGACGTACGACTTCACCCGCACGGACCGGCTCCTGGACCTCCTCCACGAGAACGGCATCGCCGCCGACCTGGCCACTCCGACGGCCGCGCCACCGGCATGGTTCTTCCGGGCCCACCCGGAGGCGCTCCCGACGGACCGCGACGGCCGCCGGCTCTCGTACGGCAGCCGGCAGACGTTCTGCCCGAGCAGCCCCGCCTACCGTGAGGCCGCCCTGCGCATCACGGGCGCGCTCGCCGAGCGGTACGCCGATCACCCGGCCGTGGTGATGTGGCACATCCACAACGAGTACGGCTGCCACAACGCGGCCTGCTACTGCGACACGAGCGCCGAGTCCTTCCGGCGCTGGCTCCGCGAGCGCTACGAGGACCTGGCGGCCCTCAACCACGCCTGGGGCACCACCTTCTGGAGCCAGTGGTACTACGACTGGGACGAGATCCTGCCGCCCCGCGCCACCGGCGCCGTCCCCAATCCCACCCACCAACTGGACTGGCGGCGCTTCTGCTCCGACGAACTGCTGTCCCTGTACACGGCGGAACGGGACGTACTGCGCACGGCCGCCCCGTCGACACCGGCCACCACCAACTTCATGGTGATGGACACCTTCGACGCGCTGGACTACTGGCGGTGGGCCCCGGAACTGGACGTCGTCTCCAACGACCACTACCTGATGTCCGCCGACCCGGCCTCCGAGATCGACGTCGCGCTCTGCGGGGACCTGACCCGGTCGCTGGCCGGCGGACCGTGGCTGCTCATGGAGCACTCCACCGGCGCCGTGAACTGGCAGCCCGTCAACCGGGCCAAGGTCCCCGGCGAAATGCGGCGCAACGCCCTCGCCCACGTGGCCCACGGGGCCGACGGCATCGCCTACTTCCAGTGGCGGGCCGCCAAGGCGGGCGCCGAACAGTGGCATTCGGCGATGCTCCCGCACGCGGGCACGGACAGCCGCATCTGGCAGGACGTGGTGCGTCTCGGCGCCGACCTGAGAGCCCTGGCCGAGGTACGCGGCAGCACCGGCGCGGCCGAGGTCGCCATCGTCTGGGACTGGAACGCCCGTTGGGCGCTGGAACTCCCGTCGCAGCCGAGCTGTGAACTCCGCTACAAGGACCTCGTGCGCGCCTGGTACGAGCCGCTCTGGCGCTCCGGCGTGGCCGTGGACTTCGTACGTCCCGACGCGGACCTCTCCGCCTACCGACTGGTCCTCGCCCCGAGTCTCTACCTGGTCGACGAGGCGGGCGCCGCGAACCTGACCGGCCACGTCGAGCGCGGCGGCACCCTCGCCATCGGCTTCCACAGCGGCGCCGTCGACGAGAACTGCCATGTCAGGCTGGGCGGTTACCCGGGCGCCTTCCGGGAACTCCTCGGCGTCCGCAGCGACGAGCTGTTCCCCCTCCTGCCCGGCGAGTCCGCCGGACTGAGCGGCCAGGTGCCCCCGGGCGCGACGGCCGGCCTGTGGTCGGAGCGGATGCGCCTGAACGGCGCGGAAGCGGTCGCCACTTACACGGACGGACCCCTGGCCGGAGTCCCCGCCGTGACGAGAAACACCCACGGACCAGGCACCGCCTGGTACTTGGCGACCCTGCCCGACCCGGAGACGCTCACCGCCCTGCTGCACCGCATCCGCACCGAGGCCGAAGTCCCCGACGCCGGCGACACCCCTCCGGGCGTGGAATCCGTCCGCCGACGCGGCCGGGACGCCGACTACGTGTTCCTCATCGATCACGCGGGCACCGGAGCGGAGATCCCCGTCCCACCCGGCTCCACCGAACTCCTCACAGGCAAGCCCCTGTCGGGCTCGGTACGGGTCGACCCGGGCGAGATCGCGGTGGTGAGGGAACCCCGAGGGAAGGACTCATGATCCGACGACGATGACCTCGCGTACGCCGGTGTCCGTCACGGACGTCACGCCCCCCGCTTCGCGTCGATCTCGGCGATCAGCGCCTCGACGCGGGTCTTGATCTCGTCGCGGATCGGGCGGACGGACTCGACGCCCTTGCCGGCCGGGTCTTCGAGGGCCCAGTCGAGGTACTTCTTGCCGGGGAAGACCGGGCAGGCGTCGCCGCATCCCATGGTGATGACGTAGTCGGAGGCCTGGACGGCCTCGGTGGTGAGGATCTTCGGCTCGGCGTCGGCGATGTCGACGCCGACTTCCTTCATGGCCTCGACGGCGGCCGGGTTGACCTGGTCGCCCGGGATCGAGCCGGCGGAGCGGACCTCGATCCGGTCGCCCGCGAGGTTGTTCAGGAATCCGGCGGCCATCTGCGAGCGCCCGGCGTTGTGGACACAGACGAAGAGCACGGAGGCGAGCGGGCTGGAGGACATGGGTTCTTCCTTTGCGAGTGATCGAGCGGGTTGAGCGGACGCTGCGGGACGGGAAGTTCAGTTGATCCGCATGGAGTCGAGCGGTTCGGTGATGTGGGCGTCGATCCCGGCCCGAATCCCGCGGGCGACGGCCGTCGGGGCGCCTTCGGGGTCCGTCACGGGCCGCTCCAGGCGGCGGCGGCCGGGTACGACCGGGCGGACGTCCCCGCACCCCATCGTGATGGCGATGCCGGCGGCCCGCACGACCTCGTCGGTCAGCATGGGTCCCCACCTGCGTGGGGCTGCGAGTCCCAAGAATCACTCCATGCTGGTATCAGTCTGGAATGATGTGAGAGTATCAGCCCATGATGACGCCGGTCGACACTGATCTGATGCGGGTGCTGGCCGACCCGCTGCGGCTCCAGATCGTCACCCTGCTCGCCAGGGAGACGCTGTGCAGCACGCACCTGATCGAGGAGACGGGGGCCAGGCAGACCAACCTCTCCAACCATCTGAAGGTGCTGCGCGAGGCCGGGATCGTGGACACCGAGCCGTGCGGCCGGTTCACCTACTACCGGCTCAAACCCGACGTCATCGCCTCCCTCGCGGGCCAGTTCGCCGACCTGGCGGAGACCGCGCGCGCCACCGCCGAGAACAACGTCAAGCGGTCCTGCCCCTGATCCCCGCCCCTGCGGCGACCCGTACCGAGGAGTCCTGTTGACCGCCATCGAGGCCACCGAGCACGACGGCACCGAGGGAACCGCCACGGCTCCCGCCGCTGTCGCGCCGCAGCCCGCCCCGGGTGCCACTCCGCCCCAGGCGCCCCCGCTGATCGCCAAGGTGGCGGCCGAACTGGTCGGCACCGCGGCCCTGGTGGCCATCGTGGTGGGCTCCGGCATCCAGGCCACCGAGCTGACCCCGGACGTCGGCCTGCAACTGCTCGCCAACTCCACCGCCACCGTCTTCGGCCTCGGCGTCCTGATCGCCCTGCTCGGACCGGTCTCCGGGGCGCACTTCAACCCGGTCGTCACCCTGGCCGAGTGGTGGACCGCCCGCCGCGGCGGCGCCGGAGTCACCCTGCGCGAGACGGCTGCCTACGTCCCCGCCCAGATCGTCGGCGCGATCGTGGGAGCCGTCGTGGCCGACGCGATGTTCGGTGAGCCTCTGGTGAAATGGTCCACGCACGACCGCTCGGCGGGGCATCTGCTGCTGGGCGAGGTCGTCGCGACGGCCGGGCTGATCCTGCTGATCTTCGGCCTGGCCCGCACCGACCGCCTGCGCTTCGCCCCCGTCGCGGTCGCCTCGTACATCGGTGCCGCCTACTGGTTCACCTCCTCCACGTCTTTCGCCAACCCGGCGGTGACGATCGGCCGCGCCTTCACCGACACCTTCGCGGGCATCGCCCCCGGCGCGGTCCCCGGGTTCATCGGCATGCAGGTCATCGGAGCCGTGGTGGGGCTGGCGCTGGTGGCTCTCATCTTCATGCCCGGCCGACGCGGAGCCGAGCAGCCCGCCGGATGACGCGGACAACCCGGGTCGTGGTGAGTCGTAGTGATTCGGCGGCGGTCGGGCCGTGCTCGCCGCCGGAACGTGGTGGCTCGGCCGGCGCCGCCACTCCTGCTCTCGCTCGCCGAAGAGCGCAGGTGAGGGTGCATGCGTCTGGGCTTGGGGTGGCGGCCAGTGCTGGAGGGCGCGCTGGGAGGATCGCCTGGTGACCGACGTGAACGAGATCTCCCGCCGAACCCTGCTCCGTCGTGGGTGCGCCCTCGAATACGCCACCCTGGGCTGGAACGTGGTGGGCATCGTGGTGCTTGCCGTGGCCGCGATCTCCGCACGCTCGGTGGCGCTGGCCGGCTTCGGCCTCGACTCGCTGATCGAGATCGGCGCGTCGACCGTGGTGCTCTGGGAGCTCTCGGGAACGGGTGAGGAGCGGCAGAGGCGTGCGCTGCGGCTGATCGGGATCGGCTTCGCGCTGCTGGCGGTCTATCTGCTCGTGCAGTCCACGTTCGTACTGGTCACGGGCTTCCACCCACACCACTCGTCGCTCGGGATCGTCTGGACGGCGGTGACCGCGGCGGTGATGTTCTCGCTGGCTGCGGGCAAGGCCCGCACCGGTGCCGCGCTCGACAACCCGGTCCTCAGGACGGAGGGGCGGGTCACGCTCATCGACGGTCTGCTCGCGGCGGCCGTCCTGGTCGGCCTGGTGCTGAACGCGCTTTGGGGCCTTTGGTGGGCCGATCCGTTGGCCGGGTTCGTGCTGGTCCACTACGCCGCCCGCGAGGTCCGGGAGATCTTCTCCAGCGACCATTGAGTGACGTTGGTCGGTCCGTCCGTCGGCCCGGTCGTGGCCCCCGCCGGCGCGAAGCCGGCGAGCACCCCGTGATCTCCTCGGCCCTCTTCGCGGGTCACTGGTGAGAGGCCGGCGGTGAGCGGGAGTCAGCCGAGCCCGGGCGAGGGCGTGGCAGCGCCGCCCAGCAGCTTCCCCATCGCGGCCAGCACGGACGGCTCGACCCGGTAGTAGACCCAGGTGCCACGCCGCTCCGAGGTGAGCAGGCCGGCTTCCTTGAGCTTCTTCAGGTGGTGGGACACCGTCGGCTGGGAGACCCCGACGTCGGAGATGTCGCACACGCAGGCCTCGCCGCCCTCGTGCGAGGCCACGGCGGAGAAGAGCCGCAGCCGCACCGGATCACCGAGTGCCTTGAACATCCGCGCGGCCGTTTCCGCCTCCTCGGCGGTGAAGGGGCGCTCGGTGAGCGGCGGGCAGCACGGTTCCACGGCCTGGTCGGCGGGCTCCAGCAGCGGCAGCAGCTTCGTATTCGACATGCATCTATGTTGACACACGTCGAACCAGCCTGGCGATGGCCGGAACGTCCATCTGGGCGCTCTCGCCGAGGCTATGAATTAGATGGATGTCTATGTTGACGCTCATCGAATCAGGTGCCATGCTGGCGTCGCGAGCCATCGACGGATGTCGAAATACCGAGGAGCCGACCGTGAACGCGCCTGTCACCACCGATCTGCCCGTCGTCGTGATCGGAGCCGGCCCCGCCGGACTCGCCGCCGCCGCCCACCTGGTCGACCGCGGTCTCACCCCGCTGGTTCTGGAAGCCGGGCCGGCCGCCGGAGCGGCGGTGCGCGAGTGGGCGCATGTCCGGCTGTTCTCCACCTGGGGCGAGGTCACCGACCCGGCCGCCGAGAAGCTGCTCGCCCCGACAGGATGGGTGAAGCCGGACGCGGCCACTTACCCCTCGGGCGGGGACTGGGCCGAGCGGTATCTCCAGCCGCTCGCCGACGTCCTCGGCGAGAAGGTGCGCTTCGGCGCCACCGTCACCGGCGTCTCCCGTGCGGGCCGGGACCGGATCGTGGACGCCGACCGCGAGGAACAGCCGTTCGTCGTCCACGTCGCCCACGCGGACGGCCGTGAGGAGCGGCTGTTCGCCCGCGCGGTGATCGACGCCTCCGGCACCTGGACCACCCCGAGCCCGGCCGGCGGCAGCGGCCTGCCCGCCCTCGGTGAGAAGGCCGCGTCCGACCGGATCACCTACCGCGTGCCCGACCTCAAGGACCCGGCCGTGCGGGCCCGGTACGCGGGCAGGCGCACCGCGGTCATCGGCTCCGGCGCCTCCGCCTTCACGGCGCTCGCCCACCTCGCCGACCTGGCCAAGTCCGACGACGGTACCGGCACGAAGGGAGTTTGGGTTCTGCGCCGGGGCATCTCCGGCTCCACCTTCGGCGGCGGCACCGCCGACCAGCTCCCCGCCCGCGGCGCCCTCGGCCTCGCAGCCAAGGCCGCCGTCGACGAAGGCCACGCCGACGCCGTCACCGGCTTCCGCACCGACGCCTTCGAGCGCGACACCGACGGCCGTCTGGTACTCGTCGGCGAGGACGGCCGCCGCCTCGACCCGGTCGACGAGGTCATCGTCCTCACCGGTCTGCGCCCCGACCTCTCCTTCCTGTCCGAGCTGCGCCTCGGCCTCGACGAGCGCCTCCAGGCCCCCACCGGACTGGCCCCGCTCATCGACCCCAACCAGCACTCCTGCGGCACCGTCTACCCGCACGGCGTCAACGAGCTGTCCCACCCCGAGAAGGACGTCTACCTGGTCGGCATGAAGTCCTACGGCCGCGCCCCCACGTTCCTGGCGATGACCGGCTACGAGCAGGTCCGCTCCGTCGCCGCCGCCCTCGCGGGCGACCGGGAGGCCGCCGAGCGCGTCGAGCTGACCCTGCCGGAGACCGGGGTCTGCGGCGGCGCCGGCCTCTTCGACCAGCCCGAGGCCGCCGAGGCGACCGGCGGCGGCTGCTGCGCGACCCCGACCACCCTCCAGATCGGCGTAGGCACCCCGGCCCAGTCCGGCGGCTGCTGACCCACAATCCCAGACCCGCCACCCATCACCAGCAGGAGGCTCGCCATGTCCCGCGTACAGCTCGCCCTCCGCGTCCCCGACCTCGCCGCGTCCATCGCCTTCTACACCAAGCTCTTCGGCACCGAGCCCGCCAAACTCCGCGACGGCTACGCCAACTTCGCCATCACCGAACCCCCGCTCAAGCTCGTCCTCGTCGAAGGCACCGCGGGAGAGGACACCCGCATGGACCACCTCGGCGTCGAGGTCGAGACGACGGAGGCCGTACGCACGGCCGCCACCCGGCTCGCCGAAACCGGGCTGGCCACCGTCGAGGAGAACGACACCACCTGCTGCTACGCCCTCCAGGACAAGGTCTGGGTCCACGGCCCCGGGCAGGAACCCTGGGAGGTGTACGTCGTGAAGGCCGACGCCGACTCCCTGGCCAAGCAGCAAGGCAGCGCCTGCTGCACCGGCCCGGGCGTCCCGGACACGTCGACGGCCTCAGCCGCAGGCTGCTGCTGACCGTCGATGGCCAACCTTCGGACCAGCGGGGCCGCGACCGGAGCAGGGGACCGGTCGCGGCCCCGCGCCGCCCTGCCCGCCCTGTGCGTCACCCAGATCACGAGCTGGGGCATCGTCTACTACGCCTTCCCCGTCCTCGACGCCCGCATCACAGAAGACACCGGCTGGTCCACCACCGCGACAACCGGGGCGTTCTCCGCGGCACTGATCATCTCCGCGCTCGCAGGAATTCCGGTCGGCCGCATCCTCGACCGCCGAGGCCCACGCACGGTCATGACCACGGGCTCGCTGCTCGGCGTCATCGCGGTACTGGACATCGCGTACGCCCCCGACTTCCCTGCTTTCGCGGCGGGTTGGCTGCTGGCCGGCACCGCCATGGCGGCAACCTTCTACCAGCCCGCGTTCGCCGCCGTGACCCGCTGGTGGGGCCAGGACCGCGTCCGCGCCCTCACGATCGTCACCCTCGCCGGCGGCCTGGCCTCCACCGCCTTCGCGCCCCTGACAGCAACCCTCGCCGAGCACCTCACCTGGCGCGCCACCTACGCCGTCCTCGCCATGATCCTCGCCGCGGTCACGATCCCGGCCCACGCACTCGCCCTGCGCGCTCCATGGCCCCCCGCCCCGTCGGGGATCGTCCAACACCCGGGCGGCAGCGGGACAGTCACCCGCAGCCGCCCGTTCCTCGTGCTCGCCGCCGCATTCACGCTGAACGGCTTCGCGATGTACGCCGTCGTCATCGCCCTCATCCCTCTGCTGACCGAACGGGGGGCCGGCCCCACCGCGGCAGCCTGGACCCTCGGCCTCGGCGGCGCGGGCCAGACCCTCGGCCGCACCCTCTACTCGATCCTCGCTCGCAACACCGGCGTCACCACACGCACCGCCACACTGATCGCCGCAGGCGGGGCCACCACGATGGCCCTCGCCACCGTTTCGGGCCCCTACCCCCTGCTGCTCCTGCTGGCCGTCGTCGCCGGCACGGTCCGCGGCAACCTCACACTTCTTCAAGCCACCGCCGTGACAGACCGCTGGGGAACCACGGACTACGGCCGCCTCTCCGGCCTCCTCGCCGCTCCGACCACAGCCGCCGCAGCCCTGGCCCCCTTCGCCGGGGCCGCGCTGGCCGGAGAACTGGGCGGCTATCCGGTCCTGTTCACCCTGCTCGCGTTCGTTTCCGCCGTTGCGGCCGCGCTCGCGCTGGGAGGCACTCCAGCCACGTAGTCCGGGCGCCTTCAGCGCGATCCTGCCAGGCCTCGGTCGAGGCCGAGTCGAGGCCGCGAGGACAGGAACAGACTGACGAGGGCTGAGGAGCCCCAGCGTGGAGGAGAGTGTCTGACCTGTGGAAACGTCTCCGCCCTGCGGCACGGCCGCGGCGCCATCGGGGTGCGCGCCGAGGCAGGAGACGGCCGGCTGTCCCTGGCGGTCTCCGACGAAGGCCCCGGCTTCCCGCCGGACTTCCTGCCGCACGCCTTCGACCGCTTCAGCCGCGCCGAGGCGAGCCGCACCACGCCCGGCGCGGGCCTGGGCCTCGCGCTGGTCGCCGCCGTCGCCGCCTCGCACGGCGGAACGGCCCGCGCCGAGAACATCCCGCCGGGAACCACGGGAGCCATGGGTGCTGCGGGAGTGAGGGGAGCGGCTGTCACGCTCGACATGCCCTGCTGAGCCCGTCAGCGAGAGAGGCGTATCCCGGCGACTCGGCGTACGAGAGCGGTCGCGGGTGCGAGAGCGAGGACCACGGCCAGAGTCGCGTAACCGTGGTCGAGGGTCGTGAGCGTGGCGACGGCTGCGACGAGCAACGGGCCGCCCGCGTCGCCGAGTTCACGGCCGAGCTCGGCGGCGCCCATGGTCTGGCCGAGCCGCTCGGCGGGAGCCGAGGCGGCCAGGGCCGCGAAGCCGAGGGGCGTGATCAGGCCGGTTCCGGTGCCGATGAGGGCCGCGCCGGACAGCACCCCCGGTACGCCCGGCAGGGTCGCGCAGCCCAGGCCCGCGGCGGCGAGCAGCAGCCCGGCCATGATGCCACCGCGCGCGGTGAGGCGTCCGGCGTCCAGGGCGCGTCCGGCCCGGGGCTGAACGACGGCGGCACAGGCCGCGAGCACCGACACGGCTGCCCCGGTCGCGACCGTGCCCAGGCCGGCCACGCGACCCGACACGGGCAGGAAGCCCACGCCGACGGACAGGGCGGCGGTCGCGGCAGCCAGCGCGGCGGTCGGACGAAGGAAGTCCGGGCGCCCCAGCCGCTCGGCCAGATCGATGACCGTCTGCCGGGCCTTCGGCAGCGGCGGCACCACCGGAACGGCGAGCGCCGCCCACACGGCCACCGCCGCGCCCAGCACCGCCAGGACCGTGAACAGCAGCCGTAGCCCGCCGGCCCACACGAGGACTCCGCCGAGCAGCGGGCCGAGGGTGTAGCCGACGGACTTGTAGAAGCCGTAACTGCCGAAGGCCCGGCCTTGCCTCGCCGCAGGGTTGAGCCGGGAGACCAGCGCGGAGGCCGAGGGCGAGAAGGCGGACGCGGCGGCGCCCTGACCGAGACGCGCCGCCCACAGCAATCCGGGGCTGTCCGCGACCGCGTACACGGCGGAGGCGGCGGCGAACGCGACGAGCCCGCCGAGCAGGACCGGGCGCGCCCCGACCCGGTCCGCGAGCGTTCCGAAGACGGGTTTGAGCAGCACCTCGGCGCCGTCGTACAGGGCGAGCAGACCGCCGAGCACCATCAGCGAGGTGACCGCGCCGCTCCCGTGGCCGCCCAGGTTCGCGGCGATGCCGTGGGCGCCGAACGCGGTGGTGAATCCGGCCGCGTACAACGGCCACATGTGCTGGGCCGGGGCCACCCGGGTGACGGGGGTTTCGGGCATGTGCCGACCTCGTCGGAGTCGTTGAGGACGCGTTGGGGGCGCAAGGACAGGACAGGCTGACAGGCGTCGAGAAACCCCGGCTGCGTGCCCGCCGGGACGGTGGGTCAGACCGCGGCGAGCCGGTCCACCAGCAGTTCCACCCGCTGCTCGGTGACCTCCGGCGGCAGCCGTCCCGCCCGGGTCAGGGTGGCCAGGCCGTGCAGGGCCGCCCAGAACGTCTCGGTGAACAGCCCCGGGTCGACGCCGTCCCCGGCGACCTCGCCGAGGCTCTCCAGCAGCGCGGCGAACGCGTCCTTGAGGGGGGCCGGGGTGTCCTCGTGCGCGAACGCCAGGCCGCCGTCGAGCTGGAAGATGGCGTCGTAGACCGCCGGGTTGCGCTCCGCGAAGTCGAGGTAGGCGCGGGCGAGGGCGGCGACCCGAGCGCGCGGGCCGTCCACGTCGGCGGTCGCGGCGCGCACCGCCGCGGCCATCTCCGTGGCGCCCTGGAGGGCGACGGCACCGATGATCTCCCGTTTGCCGCGGAAGTGGCTGTAGAGGACGGGCTGGCTGTACTCGATGCGCTCGGCGAGCCGGCGCGTGGTGACCGCGTCCCAGCCCTGCTGCTCGGCGAGTTCGCGGGCCGTCGCCACGATGAGATGTTCGCGGCCCGCCCGTTCTCGCTCCTTGCGTTCCTGTACCGACATGATTCGATCCTAGCACTGCTAGACAATCGAGCGGCAGTAGTACTAGCGTAGCCATATCACCTAGCGATGCTAGATACCGAGAGGGGTCGTCATGCTCAACGCACTCCAGGTCGTCACCACCGTGGCCGTCGGCGTGATGGTGGGGGTGGAGTTCTCCGTCGCCTTCGTCATGAACCCGATCTTCGACGCGCTCCCCGAGGACAGCGGCCAGCTCGGCCGCGCCCACGGCGGCCGGATGCTCGGAGCCGTGATGCCGTACTGGTACATCGGCTCGCTCGTCCTCGCCGCGGTCTGGGCCGTCGCCGGACGGCACCACCACGGCACCGGTCTCGTCGTCACCGCCGGCGCGCTGCTGCTCCTCAGCGTGTTGATGTCGATCCTGCTGCTCGTCCCGATCAACAACCGGAGCAAGACGTGGACCGCCGAGAACCGGCCCGCCGACTGGAAGCAGCAGCAGAACCGCTGGAACCGCTTCCACTACGTCCGCGTCGCCGTCCTCATCGCCGCCTTCGCCCTGCTGGTCACGGCCCTCACCTGAGCTCGCGGGCTCACCCAGCCGGGCGTCAGCCGCAGCGCCCGGCCGCGCGCCCGACTGGCCGGTACACCCGCGACCGGCATCCCCGCCCCCGGCTTCACCTGGATACGGACGTCGCCTCACGAACCGCCGTCTCAGGGTGAGCCGTTCGTCAGCAGCAGGTGGAAGGTGCGGTCCCGGTGGACGAACGTGGCGGTGTCGGAGTCGCCTCCGTCGAAGTACACCGGCCGCAGCGGCTCCTCACCACTGTAGTAACCGGTGGAGCGCAGGAAATCGGGGCTGACAGCGGCGAAGGACCATGCCGGGCCGTCCGCACCGAACAGTTCCCGGGCGAAGCCGCGCACCAGCAACTCGGCGTCCGCTGCCGGAAAATGGTGGTTGTAGGGGCTGAACGCCCCACAGAGCATCCAGCGCAGTCGCGTCAGGAAGCCGCCATGGTCGAGCGGGCTGACCATGGCGCTGAAGCCCTCCCGCAGGAGCGGATGCGTGAAGGGTTCGCTGTCGTACTCGTCCGTCAGGTCGTACCCGTCGCGGCGCACGTCGGGGGCACGCATCAGCCGTTCGAACAGGGCACTGCGCAGGAAAGCGTGCAGGACGTCCTGGCGGTTCCCGGCCGACACGGGCACCTCGCAATCCGCTGTGAGGAGCAGGGTGTTGCTGTTCATCGAGCTGTCCACGGCAGAGAGAAAGGCGTCGACGGCGCGAGATTCAGGAGCGGCCGGCGGCGCGGTGAACTTCAGGGAATCCATGGCGGCAGCCTTGCGGACGACCGGTCGCTGCCTCAACACTTTTCCGCGGCCCCGACCGGATGGCGACCGGATGGATGCCGGGTTCGACGGTGGTCTGCTTCTGTTCTTCCCCCGCTGATCCGGTGGGCCGGGCTGTCCGAGGACGAGATCTCCTCGGGCGACCCGGCCGAGGCGCGTGCGTGGTCAGGCGATCCGGTGGCGGCGCACCCACCACACGCAGAACGCGGCGAGGAGCAGCGCGGCCGTGCCGCAGAGCGCCAGTTCCTGCCACTGGAGAGCCCAGTAGCGGTTGCCCGGTTGGTAGGTCACGAGTTCGTGGTAGGTGGCGCCGACCTTGGAGACGCAGGCCTGCATCCGCTGCTGCGCGGACTGCGGGACCTGGACATGGCCGGGAACGGCCGGCCCGCCGCCACCGGAGGCCATACCGGGGCAGTCCGCGTCGAGGACCTTGTCCGTCAGGTCGTGCCCGGCGTCGTCGACGACCCGGGTGGAGTAGATCCAGGCGTTCGGCAGATTCGGTGTCGCGGGGGCAAGTGCGCTCGACGGACCGCCGTTGAACAGCGCGTTGAACATGCCGTCAGGTGAGACCGAGGAACCGAAGCCGGTCGAGGCCGGGTCGAGCGCCAGGGTCCGGTGCGCGGGGCCGATGAGGCGCGGCCGGATCCCGTAGGCGACGCCGACGCGCACGACCACGAACGTGAACAGTGTCAGGGCCATCGCCGGCACCGTGCGGCGGATCAGCATGCCCGCGGTGACACCGATCGCGAACGCCAGTGCCGCGTAGCCCACCGGTGCGAGGTCACGCTCGCCGAACGTGTCGTAGGCGGCGGCAGCGGCCCGGTCCAGCGGGTGGGCCCACCAGGTGACGACGAGGCTCAGGAGCCCTGCCACGAGGACGCCCGCCAGGCCGACGACCGCGAGCTTGACGGCGAGCCAGCGGGTGCGGGTGACACTCTGTGTCCACACCAGTGGGATCGTTCCGCCCTCGATCTCGCGGGCGATCAGCGGAGCGCCCCAGAACATGCCGAGCAGGCCGGGCACGATGGTGACCAGGGTGCCGAACGCCGTGCGCAGGACGCTGTCGGTGTGTGCGAAGTCCGCCATGGCCGACGTGCAGGTTCCCGCCTGGCGGCACTCGGTCCTGGTGGTGGAGTAGGCGTGGGCGAGGCCGGGGCCGGTCAGGGCGGCGAGGAGGACCACCACCAGCAGTGCTCCGCACGCCACGACGGCGGGGGTCCGGAACTGGCGCCAGGTGAGCTGGATCATGAGCGGTCCTCCGTGCCCATGTGGGCGAGGACGACGTCTTCGAGGCTGACCGGTTCGACGGTCCACGCCGGATCGTCGATCGGCTCCTCGGAGCGCACCAGCAAGGTGCTGTGCAGCTCGGTGTGGCGTGCCTCGACGACCTCGACGCCGGCCGTGGTGTGGTGGGCCGGCCCGGTGAGTCGGCGGTGGGTGGCCAGCAGATCCTCGATCGTCCCGGCGACCCGTACCCGGGAGGCCACCAGCACGATCACGAAGTCGCAGACGCGCTCCAGGTCGGAGACGAGGTGCGAGGACAGGATGACGCCGACGCCCTGCTCGGTGGCGACCTCGCTGATGCCCTGCAGGAACTCGCGACGGGCGAGGGGGTCCAGACTGGCCACGGGCTCGTCCAGAACCAGTAGTTCGGGCCGTTTGGCGACGGCGAGGGTGAGGGCGAGCTGGGCGCGCTGCCCGCCGGAGAGCCGGCCGGCCCGTTGCCTGGGGTCCAGGCCCGACCGCTGGATACGACGTTCCGCGAGGCCGCGGTCCCAGCGGGCGTTGAGCCGGCCGCCCAGACGCAGATGGTCGGCCACGGTCAGGTTCGCGTAGACCGGGGTCTCCTGCGCGACGAACCCGACGCGGCCGAGCTGGGCCGGGTTCTGCGCCGGTGGGTGACCGAGCACCTCGACGGTGCCCGACGTCGGGGTGAGCAGCCCGACCGTGAGGCGCATCAGCGTCGTCTTGCCGGCCCCGTTCGGGCCGACCAGGCCGACCACCCGTCCGGCCGGCACGGCGAGCGTGCAGTCGGACAGCGCCCAGCGCCGCCCGAATCGTCTGCCGAGGCCCCGGGCCACCAGCACAGTGTCGTGAGTCATGGAACCCGGTTCTACGCGCCCGGCGGTCACACCCCGGGCACAGCTTCTGTGACCGGGGTGTGACCGCCGGGCTGGCATTCTTGAGCACCATGAGGGTGCTCGTTGTCGAAGATCACGAGGTGCTGGGGCGAACCCTGGGTACCGGGCTGCGCCGTGAGGGCATGGCGGTCGATGTCGTGCTGGACGGGGACGACGCGCTCGAACACCTCTCGGTCACCCGTTACGACGTCGTCGTCCTCGACCGTGACCTGCCCCGGGTGCACGGCGACGAGGTGTGCCGCCGTCTGGTCGCGCAGCACTCGCCGACCCGGGTGCTGATGCTGACGGCCGCCAGCACCGTGAAGGACCGGGTCACCGGCCTGAACCTGGGCGCCGACGACTACCTGCCCAAGCCCTTCGACTTCTCCGAGCTGGTGGCCCGCGTCCGGGCACTGGGACGACGCGCCACCGCCGCGCTGCCGCCGACGCTGGAGTGCGGTGACGTGACGCTGGACCCCAGCACCCGGGCCGCCTTCCGGGCCGGCCGACGCCTCGCCCTCAGCCCCAAGGAGTTCGCGATGCTCGAGTGCCTGCTCAGCCGCGCCGGCGCCGTGACATCGACCGAGGAACTGCTGGAACGCGTGTGGGACGAGAGGGCCAACCCGTTCACCAACACGGTCAAGACCACGGTCGGCCGGCTACGGGCGAAGCTCGGCGAACCACCGCTGATCGAGACCGTCCGCGAGGGCGGCTACCGGATCGCGCTCCCGTGATGCGCCGTACGCTGCGCGGGCGGCTGACCCTCCTGTACGGCAGCGTGTTCTTCGTCTCCGGCATGATCCTGCTCGCCTTCGTCTTCGGACTGTTCTGGACCGGACGCTCGACGCGCGAGTCGACACCGGTACTGGACGGCCGGCAGGTGCCCGACGGCGCGGCCATCGCCGACCGACAGCACGGCCACGACCTCCACACGCTGCTGGTCTCCTCCGGGATCGCCCTTGCGGTGACGGGCTTGGCCTCGGTCGCCCTCGGCTGGATCATCGCCGGTCGGGCCCTGCGGCCACTGCTCACGATGACGACGACCGCCCAGGCGATCTCGGCCAGCAACCTGCACTCGCGGATCGGGCTGGACAGTCCGTACGAGGAGTTCAAGGAACTCGGCGCGACCCTCGACGAGCTGTTCGAACGACTCGACGCGGCGTTCCAGTCGCAGCGCCATTTCGTCGCCAACGCCTCCCACGAGCTGCGGACACCCTTGACCGTGGAGCGGGCGCTGCTGCAGGTGGCGCTCGCCGATCCGGACGCGAGCGCGGAGTCGCTGAGGTCGACCTGCGAGGAGCTTCTGACACTCGGCGCGGCCCAGGAACGCCTGATCGAGTCGCTGCTGACGCTGGCCAGCAGTGAGCAGGGCGTCGAGGAGTGGGAGCCTCTGGACCTCGGCGTGATCGCCGCGGAGGCGGTTCTGGTCCGGCGGCCCGAGGCCGAGCGTCGAGGCGTCCGAATCGACACCGTACTCGCCCGGGCTCCGGCGACCGGCGACGGGCGGCTGGTCGAGAGCCTGGTCGCCAACCTGGTCGACAACGCCATCCAGCACAACGTCGCCGACGGCCACGTGAGCGTGACGACTTCGTCGTCCGAGCACGGCGCCCGCATCACCGTCACCAACACCGGCCCCGTGGTCCCGGACGACGACATGGACCGGTTGTTCGTGCCGTTCCAGCGGCTGCACACCGAACGCACCCGGCATCCGGACGGACACGGACTCGGGCTGGCCATCGTGCGAGCGATCACGACGACACACCGCGCGGTCCTGACCGCGAAGGCGCTGGAATCGGGCGGACTCGACGTGCGGGTGACGTTCCCGCTCCACCCTCCCGTCGGCGAGCCCATGGCCAGGTCCGGCGCCGAGCGGGGTGCGCGTACCGACACCCCCGGCACGTGAGCCCCCTCTGCTCGTGGGCCGATACCCCGGACGGGTGTCCGCGAACGCGGGGACATCCGTCGGGACATCCCGTACGGCCGCGGCCGCGGCTCGCAGAGTTCCGCTGAGGCGCCCGGACGTTCGGCGCTGACGTGGGAAGCCGGCCCTCGGCCCAGGCGGACACCGCGACCGACCGTCGGCGCTCGGCCTCAATCGCCGGGCGGGCCGTGGGCGTCCGCGAGTCGGGCCTCCTCCAGGTCCAGTGAGCGTTGCAGGCGGCGGCGGGTCGTGTCGCTGATGCGGTGTCGGTCGTAGAGGCGCTGGAGTTCGGCCTCCTCGACCGTGATCAGGTCGCGTCGTAGCTGGCGGTAGGTGAGGTCGGCGGATTCCGTCCGATCGCCGTTGCCGTCGGTCTGTCCGAGGCGGTCGTTCGCGTCGTCCAGGCGGGCCGTCAGGCCGCGGCGGAGCCGGTCGAGGACGACGTCGGGGACGGCTTCCAGGTCCGACAGCTCGTCCAGGCGGTTCAGGCCCGCGTTCGCCAGGCTGCGGCGGGCGTGGGCCTCCTCGCGTTCGGTGTGGTCGGGTTCGAGGGCGATACCCGAGCGGCGGACGACCGGTGCCAGGGTGAAGCCCTGGACGACGAGCGTGGCGACCACGACCGAGGTGGTCAGGACGAGGACGAGCGGGCGTTCCGAGAGCGGGGTACCGCTCTCGGTGGCCACCGGAATGGACAGGGCTGCGGCCAGGGGGACCACGCCACGGGTGCCCGCCCAGGTCAGGACCACCGGCACCCGCCAGGTCATCCGCTGGATCCCGCCCTTGCGCAGCACCACCGCGGACACCGGCGCCAGCCACAGCAGGCGCATGGCGATGAGCGTGGCGGCGACGGCGAGCGCGTACAGCGGCCAGGCCCGGTCGGCGTCGGACAGCGCCCGCACCTGGGCGGGCAGCGCCAGCCCGATCAGGCTGAAGACGACGCTCTCCAGGAGGAAGACCACCGTGCCGTAGACGGCGTGCAGTTGGAGGCGGATGCGGGCGTTGGTGAGGCGGTCGCCCCGGCCGCCCAGGACGACTCCGGCGACGACCACCGAGGTGACGCCCGAGGCGTGCGCGGCCTCGGCCAGGACGTAGGCCGCGTAGGGCGTGACCAGCGCGATCACGGTCTCCAGGACCGGGTCCTCGGTTCGCCGCCTGATCAGTGTCACGACGCCCGCGACCGCGGCACCGATGACCATGCCGCCACCCGCCAGCAGCGCGAACTCTCCCGCTGCCGTACCCCAGCCGGCCGCCGCCGAGGCCACGGCGACGCTCACCGCGACCCGGAAGAGGACGAGCGAGGTCGCGTCGTTGAAGAGGCTCTCGGCCTGCACCAGCACCTGCACCTTGGGCGGAAGCGCCAGCCGTCTGCCCAGCGCGGTCACCGCCACCGGGTCGGTGCTCGCCAGCACGGCGCCCAGCACGAACGCCATCGGCCACGACAGGGGCGTGACCAGGGAGGCGACCGCCCCCACCGCGGCCGCCGAGGCCAGGACCAGGCCCGTCGACAGGACTCCGACCGGTTTCCACACGGCACGCAGTTCGCGCCAGGGCAGTTCCTCGCCGCTCGCGTAGAGGAGCGGTGGTAGGACGACGAGGCCGATGATCCCGGGGCTGATCTGGATCTCCGGGGTGCCGGGCAGCAGGGCGACGGCCAGGCCCGCGATCACGAGCAGGGAGGGCGCGGGGATGCGCCAGTGGCGAGCGGAGGTGGCCACGACGGTGGCGAGGACCACGAGGGCCAGGACTGTCCCTACCGCGCGCATGGCACTCCTCCGGTCATGAAGAGGAGACCTTGTGGCTCCCCGCCGACCAGACTTCCCGGCACACCGCTCTCACCCTATCGGGCCGGTACCCGTCAAAGCGGTGTCGATGTCGAGAGTCAGGACGCCGACGGCGGTGCGGAAGGCCGGCGGTCGGCCCGGAACCTCAACCGACGGGCGCCCGGCGGTCGGCGGTCGGTCCAGAGGTACGCGGCCGATCGTCCCGCGTCCCGCAGGGCGCGATCGTGCGGCTCGCCACGGTCGGGGTCCGCGAGCGGTATCCCACTGGCGCCGAGGTTCCAGGCGGCCGTGCGGACCGCCACCAACTCGTCGGTCGGGGGAAGCGGAGGACGGGTGCCGACGACATCGTGACCCGCCGATTCGAGCGCCCGAAGAGCGACGGCGACGCGAAGGCTGCGGCTGCGGCGCATGCGGGGGGCACGGCGATCCTGTCGATGGGGGACGCATGTCGCCTACCCTGGCCCCATGCGATACGCCGAGTCGGCTCATGACGCCGCGGCGGTGTGGGACATCGCCACCCCGTCGCGGCCCGGTCGGCTGCCGGGCGTCGGCATGGCCGGGTTCCGCGCTCGTACCACGGAGCCCGTCGACCTCGGCGTCGTCCCCTATCCGGCCGTCACGGTGGCCGTCGACCTGGGTGACGGGTCGCTCGCCGTCGACGACAGCGGCGGCCGTCGGCAGGAGAGCAGCGTCGTCGTCGGACTCGCGGCCAGTGGCGTTCGAGGGCGGGGCCGTGCCATCGAGTGCCTGCAGGTGCGACTGTCGCCGGTGGTCGCGCACGCCGTGCTGGGCGCCTCACCGGAGTTGGGCGGGACGGTGGTCCGCCTCGACGACCTCTGGGGCCGTGACGCCCAGCGGACCGAGGAGCGACTGCGCGCCGCCCGGTCGTGGGAGCACCGGTTCGCGCTGGCGGAGGCCGCGCTCGTCCGACGCTACGAGGCGAGCCGAGTGGTCGAGCCCGAAGTCGCCTTCGTATGGGGTCAGATGGTGGCGAACCTGGGAGGGGTTCGGGTCGACCGGCTGGCAGCGGAGATCGGCTGGAGCCGTAAGCGACTGTGGTCCCGCTTCCGGGCGCAGATCGGGATCACCCCCAAGCGGGCCGCTCAGCTCGTCCGTTTCGACCACGCGGCCCACCGGCTGGCCGCGGGTCACGGCGCGGCACGAGTGGCGGCGGAGGCCGGCTACGTCGACCAGTCCCACCTCCACCGGGATGTCGTGGCCTTCTCCGGTGTGACGCCCACGGCGGTCGCCGTCGCGCCGTGGCTGGCGGTCGACGACGTCGCGTGGGCCGCCCCGGCGTACCTGTCGAAGGCTTGAACCGACGGTCCGCACCCGGCGGTTGCGGGGCCCGCGCGCCTGGTCCGGGGGAACATTCCTACAAGACGCCCGGTGGCCGGACGCGTGACACTGTGAGCATGTCAAAGGACCGGAATGACCTCCCGCCGTCGCGTCCTCCATGGCCGCGGTACGGCGTCGACGCTCCAGCGTTCCCGGCGGTACTCGCCGTCGCCGGCACGGCCTGCTGGCTGGCCGCCCGCCGGTGGCGGCCGGGACGGACCGCGACGACGGCCGCGGTCACGGGGACGGTACTGCTCGCCAACACCGGCATCTACCTGCACACCACCCTGCACGGCAAGTTGCGCATCTGGAGGCGGGAACTGGACCTGGCCGACTTGAAGGGCGACGAGCGGCTGCTGGACCTGGGCTGTGGCCGCGGCGCCGTGCTCGTCGAAGCGGCCAAACGGCTGCCGAGGGGACAGGCCGTGGGCGTCGACCTGTGGTCCGCGAAGGACCAGAGCGGCAACCGGCCCGACGTCACGCTCGCCAACGCCGCCGCGGCGGGGGTCGCCGACCGCGTGGAGGTACGTACGGCCGACATGACCGCGTTGCCTTTCGCGGACGCCTCCTTCGACGTCGTGACGAGCGCGCTGGCGATCCACAACATCCCGTCGCCCGAAGAGCGGTACCGCGCGGTGGACGAGGCCATGCGGGTGCTGCGACCGGGCGGCCAGTTGATCGTCGCCGACTTCTGGCCCATGGCCAGGAAGTACGCCGCACACCTCGGCCGCGGCACGCTGCGCGGACTGGGCCCCGGATACTGGTACGGCGGCCCGTGGCTCGGCGTCACCCTGTTTCACGCGGTCAAGGGCTGACCGGCGGGAGGGCCCGGTGGCACGGGTGCCGGACGGTGACCGGTATCCGCCCTCGTGAGTCCGTCGGTCGCGCTCGGTTTCTATCGCGGCGAAAACGGATCACCTTCCTGGTCGGAGGGTGCCGTCCCCCGATGCCGCGGAGGGTTGGTGTCGTTGGCGCGGACCCAGGACGTGAAGTCCTCGACCGCGTCGGTGACCGCGTGGAAGCGCAGCGAGGGGAAGAGGTCGAAGGCATGCTGGGTGCCCGGGAGTTCGGCGTAGGCCACCGGCTGTGTGGAGACTCTTTCGAGCTCGGCGGCGAAGTGGCGGGCGTCCTCGACCAGGACGAGTGTGTCCAGCGTGCCGTGGACGATGAGGAACGGCGGGGCGTCGGGGTGCAGGTGTGCCAGCGGGGTGGAGTCGGTGCCGCCGTCGGCCTGCCCGTAGTAGCCGTAGAGGCTGATCACCCCCGCCACCGCGTTGTCGCACTCCTCGCCGTCCGGCCGGCCTGGGACACCTGAGGCGGTGAGCGCGGCCATGGAGGCGAGATGGGCCCCGGCCGAGCCGCCGGCGAGGAACAGCGCCGCGGGGTCGGCTCCGTGGGCGGCGGCGTTCTCGTGCACCCAGCGGACGACCTGCCGGACATCGGCGAGCCGGTCGGCGTAGTCAAGGCCCCCGCCGAGGCGGTAGTTGGCGCTCACGCACACCCAACCGCGGCCGGCGAGCCGGTAGAGCAGGGGGCGTGCGCCGAGCAGCTTGCTGCCGATGCGGAAGCCTCCGCCGTGGAGGTAGACCAGGACCGGCGCGTTCCGCGCTCCTGAGCGGGGGCGGTACACATCCAGTAGGTGGCCGCGGCCCCCGTCGCCGTATCGGACGTTCGCCACCCGCCGTACGCCGAACCGGTAGGAAACCAGCGGCAGGACCAGCAGACGCACCAGCGGCCACACGCCGTGTCGTCGGCGTCGCGGTACCGCCCGCGGCCCGAGTGCCCGCTGCAGCGCGGCGGTCAGCCGGGGCCCCGCGGTGCGGGCACGCACGGCGAGCCACAGCACCCCGGCTGCGGTGCCCGTGGCCAAACCCGTGCCCAGCCACCACGACGGCGTTGCCGTCTCGCCGGCGACCAGTGGGGGCACCGTTCCGGCCGCCAGTACGTACAGGGCGAGGAAGGGCTGCTCGTTGATCAGGAACGTCAGAAAGAAGCTCAGGGTGAAGGGAGTTGTACGCCGGGGCCGCGGCGGGCGCAGCGCGACCAGGGTCATGAGCGCGATCGACCCGCACCCGCTGATCACTTGGGTGAACGGCACCGCGACTCCCCCGTCGGCCGCACGGAACGCAGGACATGGGCCCGTCGGCCTGTGAACACAGCCGTTGTATCAACCGAAGCTGTACGGAGGAAGGGGACCGTCGAGTCGGAAGTCGAAGCCCTCGCCCATCTGGTGGGCGAGGCTCAACTCCGTTGCGAGGAACAGTTCGTCCTGTTCCTCGTTCACCAGGAAGGAGACGCTGAGGAAGTCCGTTCCGTCCGGCTGCCCGGAGTCGGTCTCCCGGGCGAAGGGGCGAAGCGCCTCGATCACTCCCGACGCCAAGGCCTTCTGCCGGGCCCGGGTTTCCGCGACGACCAGTTCGCCGAGGCGCGGAGCCGTGTCGGGTGCCGCCGTGCCCGCGCGTATCCGCTCGTCGAGCCGCCGGGCCGCCTCGGACTCCGACAGGATCTCCCGCAGCAGCATCTCCTCGTCCTGTGACGCCCTGAGCCGGTACTCGACGCAGCCCTCCAACCGGCCCAGCCGGTCGGCGTAGTCGTCGGCGCGTTCCTCCAGCGCGAGCCGGACCGCTTCGTCGTCCGGGGCCGTGCAGCCGAACTTCAGGGGGAGTACGGTGCCGTCCGCCATCAGTCGCTTCTGGATCTTCTCGTGGGCGTCGATGTCCCCCTGTTCGAGGGGCAGTTCCGCCGGTCCGTCGCTCACCACAGCGCAGAGGGGGCCGCCGGTCACCGTGCGCAACGGGGTGGGCGGCGTGCCGACGCCGTCGAGGTCGTCGAGGCGGAGCGGATGATCCTTGAAAGTGATCGAGTAGACGTGGACGGCCATGGCTCACTCCTCCGCGTGAGACGCGCTTCTCTCCCGCTGGGAGGAGTGCCGAGCGGGTCGCCACGCTTGCGCGACCGTCTCCTCCTGGCCCCGCCGCCTCGCCGCTCTGATGGCTGTTTCGGCGGGTTCCGCTGCGGCAAGGTGTCTCCGGTCGTGGCGGCGGACGCCACACATCGGACGGAAACGCCCAATACCATCATAGAGGTGGCATTTGTGGCACCGGACAAGACGGGCACGGCACCTCATGAGGTCCGCCCGCTCAGGGGGATCGTACGGCCCGGGGGAGCCGCGGGCCGTGCGATCCCAAGGCGCATGTCCAGGCCGTAGTTCCACGCCGCGTCTCCAGGGCGCATGCCCAGGCGTAGACCCGTTCCACGGTGCTCCTTGCGCGGTGCGCGGCGACGGTGAGAGAGACCGGCCCGACCCGGCGGAACGCGGAGAAGGCGGGCAAGCCGGTGGACCCCGCCCCGGATTCGGCGCGGCGCCCGAAAGACCCCGACCCGGACCCCGACCCCGACCCGGACCCCGACCCGGACCCCGACCCCGACCCGGACCCCGACCCGGACTCCGACCCGGACCCGGGGTGGCGCTGGAACCCGCCGTGTTCGCCGCCGTCAACGCGGTCGGTGAGGTGCTGAGGAGTCCTGGTCAGTGTTTGGTCCAGCTGCGGACGCGCGCCGTGGTCTTCTCGGTCATCTCCTGGGCCTTGCCGCGCAGTTGATCACGGCGTCCCGCTCTCTGGACCGAGGTGTCTCCCAACACCTTTCCGACGGACTCCTTCACCTTGCCCTTGATCTGTTTCGCCTTCGCGTTGCCCTTGAACATCATCGTCGCCGTCCTCTCGGGGCGCTCCGTGCCGCGACCCGGCGGGCCACGCCTCCCTTTCTCACCGTGTGGCCTCGCGGACGGCACCGCAAACCGGCCTGTCCGTCCGCGTACGACGCCCCGCCGGCTGTGGCCGGGTTTCCCCGAGCCGCCGAGGGGGACCCGATACGGACAGCCCGGAGTCGCAGGAGAGACGGCCGGACCCGACGGGGCCCGGACGCACAGGGAACCGGGGCCGAGCGGAGAAGAAGGAAGAAGAGCCGTGACCGCGGACATCAGTACCAGGACCACCGCACGACCCGAAACGGGATGGGCCATGTCGCGCCGTCGGCGCCTCGGCGGTCCGCGGACCTGCGTCCCGGCGACGGCCGACCGAACGGCCCGCACGGACCGGTCCGCCCCCGACTGGAACATCGTCAGGGGCGAGGACTGACCGACCGCCCCTCGACACCGTACGACGGCATCGGCACCTACGACCGACGGCATCGGGGCCGTACGACGGACGGCATCGGCGGCGTACCACCCAGCCGGTACGAGACGAACGCGCCGGCACGGTACGACCATGCCCGCGCCGTACGAGCACCTGGGCACCGTCCGTAGGAACCCGGTCCTCTCGTACCACCGGGTGTCCGCACACCGTGCACCGACCGGGTGTCCGCACGCCGACTCGTGCGGGGAGGGGCATCAGCCTCCGGCTACGGAGTGACGTCCGTCTCCGAGCGCAGGCGGCGGACCTCGTCCCGCGGGGCGCGGCGACCGTCCTCGTCCGGCAGTCGCTCGGGCATGTCGTCGTCGGGTATCAGGTGGACGGCCGCCTCCTCCGCGGAGGCCGTGCCGTCGTCGGCGTCGCCGTCCTCGGCGATCATGTCGTGCTCGGCGTCCTGATGGGCGCCCTCGTCGAGGGCCAGGATCCGTTCCGCACGGTCGGCGCCCATCTCGCCGTCCAGGAGTTCGCCGTCCTCGTCCGCCAGGCCGCCGACACCGTCGTCCTCGTCCTCGTCGGACTCCTCCAGTGACGGATCCGTCCGCTCCTCGGCCAGCTTCTCGTCCAGGCTCTCGCCTTCACGCTGCTCACGCGCCGTGGTGCCTCGATGCTCGACCGCGAGCGGTCGCTCGGGAGGCGACCACCCTTCGTCGAAGGGATCCGAGCCCCGGTCCTCAAGGGTGTCCTCAGGGTCGAGGATGCCTTCGTCCTCGCGGACATCGGGGCCTCCCGGCTGGTAGACCTCATCACCCATGACGTCGTCCTCGCTCTGGCTGCCCAAGACGGGCGTGACCCTCCGGACCGATCGAAGGGGCATCGGCCCATGTATCCAGGCTGGCCCAGCCCACTCATTCCGGCATGCCGGAGCCGCACGCGATCACGGAGGGTCACCGAGCGGACGGTACTGATCCCCGATCTTCACGTTTGACCCCGGTCGGACGGGTCACTCGATGTTCGACACCCGAAGTCGATCGTGATGGGGAAGTGAGACATCGTGGGTGGCGAAGAGAAGGCCAAGGCCAAGATGGAGCAGGCCAAGGGCAAGACGAAGGAGGCGGCCGGACGTGCCGTCGGCAACGAGCGCATGACCGCCGAGGGCCGGGCCGAGAAGGCGAAGGGCGACGCCCGGCAGGCCAAGGAGAAGACGAAGGACGTCTTCAAGGGCTGACAGCGAACGTTCGGGAAACGCTGACGGCGATCGTTCACAGAGCGCTGACGGCGCACGTCGAGGAAACGCTGACGGCGCACGTCCAGGGAGTCGGCGCGGTCGCTTCGACCGGACCATGTGGGGCCCGTTCAGGGGAACGGGCCCCACAGTCACGTGCCCAGGGGCGGCCACTTGCCGCCCCCGCCCTCCCCCCTGTCCCCGCCGACGCCCGTCCGACGGCCGGAGTGAGCCGCTGGGCGTGAGGTCCCGCGGCTCGGAGGGACGCCGAGCGGCGGGGCAGTTCCTGTTGCCGGATGCCCGCGCGGGCCGAAGATGGTGGGGGAGCGGCGGAGAGGAGCCCCCGGCGTGGGACCGGACGCGCAGGCAGACGGACGCGGCGGAAGCCGGGACGACGGGCCCGGGGCCGGCGAGCTGGGGGCGTCGGCCGAGGGCGCCGATCCGCGGCGCTGGCGTGCTCTGTGGGTCAGCCTGGCGGCCGGGTTCATGAGCCTGCTCGACGTCACCATCGTCGCGGTGGCCCTGCCGTCGATGCAGCGTGACCTGCACGCCAGTGCCCCGTCCATCCAGTGGGTCGTCTCCGGCTACGCCCTCACCTTCGCGCTCGTACTCGTAACGGCCGGACGGCTGGGCGACGCGATCGGCCGACGGCGGATCTTCCTTCTCGCGCTCGCCGGCTTCGTCCTGTGCAGCGCCGCGGCGGGCGCGGCCCCGACCATCACCCTCCTCGTCGTGGCCCGACTGGCGCAGGGCGTGGCGGCCGGCTGCCTCGCGCCGCAGAACTCCGCCCTCATCCAGCAGATGTTCCGGGGAGCCGAGCGCGGCCGGGCCTTCGGCCTCTTCGGTGCGACGGTCGGCATCTCCAGCGCGGTGGGCCCCGTCATCGGGGGACTGATCCTGATGCTCGCCGACGGGCCGCAGGGCTGGCGCTGGATCTTCTACGTGAACGTGCCGGTCGGAGCCGTCGCGTTCCTGCTGGGCCTGCGCCTGCTGCCCAGGGTCGTTCCGGGCCACCGGGAGCGACTGGACCTGCGCGGCGTCGCGCTGCTCGGCTGCGGTGTGCTCGCGATGATGCTTCCGCTGGTCCTCGCGGAGTCCGGCGGTGTACGGAGGCTGTGGTGGCTGTTCCCGGTGGGGGCGGCGCTGCTCATGGCGTTCGCGTGGTGGGAGCGGCGGCTGGCGGCGGGCGGCGGCCGACCGCTCCTGCATCCTCGCCTGGTCACGAGCACGCGGGGGTATGCCGTCGGTGCGACCATCGCCGCCCTGTACTTCGTGGGGTTCAGCGGGGTGTGGCTGGTGTTCGCCCTCTACTTCCAGAACGGTCAGGGTTACTCGCCGCTGCGTTCGGGGCTCGCGGTGACCCCTTTCGCCCTCGGTTCGGCCGCGGCGGCCGTGGTGGCCGGGCGGCTGGTGGAGCGGCTGGGCAGGCTGCTGACCGTCTGCGGTCTCGCTGTCGTGGCCCTCGGGCTCGGCGGAGCGGTCCTGGCGCTGCGTCTCGCTTCCGGGGACACCGCCCTGTGGTTCGCGGCTCCCGTCCTGTTCGCCGGCGGTCTGGGGAGCGGCTGTGTCATCTCGCCCAATGTCACGATGACCCTGCGGGACGTGCCGGTGCGCATGGCGGGCGCGGCCGGCGGTGCGTTGCAGACGGCCCAGCGACTGGGCGGCGCCGTCGGTACGGCCGCGCTGCCGGGGCTCTTCTACGTGGTGCTCGGCACCGGCCGCCACGACTACCGGTCCGCCGTTGTGATCGCCATCGGTTCCGGGATCGTGTTCATCCTGGGCGCCTTCGGCCTGGCTGTCCACGACTGGCTGCGCGACCGAAGGCCCCGGCCTCCGCCCCGCCCACCGGAACCGTCCCACGGGCCCAGCCGTGCGACTCGGCTCTGAGGGGTCGTCACCGGCTCTGAACCCCCGTTGGAGTGACGTTGAATCAGCCCCGGATGGACAGGTCGGAGAACCTGTAGCGGCAGGTCACAGGCATGCCGGCAGACCGCTTCGGGCCGTCGTGTCCGGAGATTCCGCTGGAATCGAGTGTTTAGGTAGACCTAAAGATGGCATTCTGGAGATAGCGGCAACACCCGCTGCAGCAGCTTTGGTTGGGGGCAATGCATGAGCTTCTTCACTCGTGGTGAAGGCAGCACCGAGTTAGCCGGAGTTCAGTTGGCGCACCAGGCGACAGCTTCTCTGGCAGGCCTGTTGGCGGGCCTGGGCAAGACACGTGCGGACCTGGCCAGAGCCATGGGCGTCAGTCCCGGCCGGGTCAGTCAGATCATGTCGGGCGAGGCGAACCTGACGGTGCGCACGCTGGCCGCGGCGGCGGAAGCGCTGGGAGCGGACGTCGAGATCAGGTTTTCTCCTCGCCGCCCAGAGGCCGCGGAAGAGGCGTCCGTGAGGAGCGGAGAGTCCTCGACCCTACGTGGAAGCGGCATCCCGACACATCGATAGGTGTGCTCCGTCGTCGGTGCCTGCGGGAGCCGATGGACGTCCTGCGGCGGACATCCCGTTTCTGCGCCGACCTCAGCCCTTAGGTGCGGTTGCGGCGCAGGCTGAACCGTCGTCCTTGCTGCGGCAGAGCCGAGCTGTGGAAGGCGTCGTTCGGCAGGGCCTTGGCGCGCAGTGTCTCAAGCTCGGCCTCCTCCGTCCGGCGGCCGTGCACATAGGCGTACATCAGCAGGTCACCGCAGCGGTTGCGCGCCTCACCCATGGCGCTGCGGCACTGATAGACCTCTTCATCGGTCGGCTCGCGCATCCAGTTGGTCGGGATTTCACGGCGCGCCTGATCGGTCTTCGTCTGCACCTCAAGCGCGTGGATCATCGCCTTGTCGGCTGCGTCGAAGAGGTTGGTGATCGCTTTGGTGAGCGTGGGATGCCGGTCCGCCAGATAGTTCCTGAGGTCGTGTACGAACACGCGGAGCTGCGTCGATCTCTCGAAGCTGTCCAGGAACCCGTCGCACCAGGTGTGAGCGTCGAGTTGCATGCGGTACTCGAGCCGTTCCCTGAACCAGGCGATGCCGAGCGTCATGAACTTGACGTACGGCTGGGTCGTATCGTCCTGCCGCTTGCGCGGCATGGTGGTGACACCGGTTGCCAGGCCCGCGGCGACCGGGGGCAGCTTCGCCAGGTGTGGAAGGGCCATCCCGGCCGCGATTCCGACCGCACCTGTCAGAGAGAGAACCAGGAGGGTCAGGCCGGCGGATCTCCAACTGCCCAGCAGTCGGCCCTTGCCGACGGAATTGCGCGCCAAGCCGACCCACGCGAGGCCGGCACTCAGCATGGCCGGTAATACATAACCGGCGAACCAGCCGTGGTGATAGGTCATGAACGGCCCCAGGTCGAGCATGGACAGGGAGGGCCGTCGCAGGCGAGCAGAAGGTGAGCCGGACTCCCCCTCGGCGTATGCGCCCAGCCCTCTCGCGACAGGCCTGTAGTGGGTAGGCTGCAGCGAGTAACGCAGATGATGTCACCCGGCTCAGCTTCCTGGCGTTACTTTGCGCAACAAATGGCCGCAGGCTGCGGTGATCCGGCCACTTCGGGTCCCCCGCCCCCGGCGGGCGGCGCGCGTGCCTCACAGTCATCTCACAGTCATCGCACAGCGGCCGAAAGGGCCTCAGCGAAGTGATGAACTCGCAGTAGGCAATGGTCAGTTCAAGCCGATCTCTTGTCGCCTCCATGACAAGACCTTCGGCGGGATGGCACTCTGCTCTCGAACCTTCACGTTTCGTTCACCCCCTCCGGCACCCTCACCCCCCTTCCGGCCCTCACCCCCCTTCTGGCTCCGGCCCCCACCGACCCTCATCCCCGTCGGCGCCCGCCCGTCAGCAGACGCGGGCCGACGCACCGCCCGCCGGCAGGCGCCCCTGGGCGCACGGCAGGTCGGCGCGCCCACACCAACATCCCCCGTCAGCACAGTCGCAGGCCGCATCAGCGCGCCGCGCACCCACCCCGCACTCCCTCGATTCCCGCCCTCACGATCCACGCGCCGCCGAGTCCGCGCGTCTTCGTGCGGCGTTCTCCGCGGCGCTCCTTCCCGCCCGGCCCTCCAGGAGCCGACCGCACCCGTCGGTGCGGTCGCCCAGGGACTCCAGCCGGGTCGACCCCCCGCAGAAGGAGCTGACCTTGAACCGGCAACACCCTTCCGCCCGTCGGCGCAGACACGCCGCGGTCCTCGCCCTCTCGACCGCGGCTTCGTTACTGGTCCTCGGCGTCCAGCCGGGCTCCGCGTCCGCCGCCCCCGGGAGCCACGCTCGCGCGGACCACGCTCCCGCCAAGATCGTCGCCCGGTCCCGGGCCGGCGCGGCCCAGGTCCCGCTGTCCCCGGCCAGGCGCACCGCCCTGGTCAAGAGTGCCGGAGCCGCGGTGGGCGCCACCGCGAAGCGGCTCGGTCTCGGAGCTCGGGAGAAGCTCCTCGTCAAGGACGTCGTCCAGGACGTGGACGGGACGACCCACACGCGGTACGAGCGCACCTACGCGGGACTTCCTGTGATCGGCGGTGATCTGGTCGAACACCGCAAGGGCGCCCTGAGCACCGTGTCCGAGGCGACGCGCGCCACCATCACCGTTCCGAGCGTCAGGCCGAGGATCGCCGCCGCCGACGCGGCGGCGAAGGCGCTCACGGCGGGCAGGAAGGCGGCGGTCGGGCGGTCCAGGGTCGACGGGGCGCCCCGGCTCGTCGTCTGGGCCGCGGGCACGCACCCGGTGCTCGCCTGGGAGTCGGTGATCGAGGGCTTCCAGCGCGACGGCACACCGAGCGAGCTGCACGTCATCACCGACGCGGACTCCGGCAAGGTCGCCTCCCGGTACCAGGGCGTGGACACCGGCACGGGAACGGGCCAGTACGTGGGTTCGGTACCGCTCTCCACCACGCCGTCCGGATCGTCGTACCAACTGGTCGACGGGGACCGTGCGGGACACCGCACCTACGACCTCAACCAGGGAACCTCCGGCACCGGAACCCTCTATACGGATGACAACGATGTCTGGGGTGACGGTACCCAGAGCGACCGGCAGACCGCCGGTGTCGACGTGGCCTACGGAGCCGCGGCCACCTGGGACTACTACAAGGACGTATTCGGCCGCAACGGCATCCGCAACGACGGTGTGGCCGCGTACAGCCGGGCCCACTACGGAAACAACTACGTCAACGCGTTCTGGTCGGACAGTTGCTTCTGCATGACCTACGGCGACGGCGCGAGCAACACCCATCCGCTGACGGCGCTGGACGTGGCGGCCCACGAGATGAGCCACGGTGTCACCAGCGCCACCGCGAACCTGAACTACTCGGGAGAGTCCGGCGGCCTCAACGAAGCGACGTCGGACATCTTCGCCGCGGCGGTGGAGTTCCACGCGAACCTCGCGGCCGACGTCCCCGACTACCTGGTCGGCGAGAAGATCGACATCCGCGGCAACGGCACCCCGCTGCGCTACATGGACAAGCCGTCCAAGGACGGTTCCTCCCGCGACTACTGGGACTCCTCGCTCGGCGGCCTCGACGTCCACTACTCCTCGGGGCCGGCGAACCACTTCTTCTACCTGCTCTCCGAGGGGAGCGGCGCGAAGACCGTCAACGGTGTGCCGTACGACAGTCCGACCCATGACGGCGTGCCCGTGACCGGCATCGGCATCGAGAACGCCGCCGCGATCTGGTACCGGGCGCTGACGACGTACATGACGTCGACGACCGACTACGCCGGCGCCCGGGTCGCCAGCCTCCAGGCCGCCGCCGATCTCTTCGGCGCCTACAGCGCCACCTATCTCGCCGTGGCCGACGCCTGGGCCGGCATCAACGTCGGCGACCGGATCGCCCTGGGTGTCAACGTCGCGCCGGTCGCCGACCAGACCTCCGGGGTCGGCCAGGAAGTGTCCCTCCAGGTGAACGCCTACACCACCAACACCGGCGCGAGCCTGACGTACACGGCCACCGGACTGCCGGACGGCCTGGCCATCAGTGACGGCGGTCTGATCTCCGGGGTCCCGACCACCACGGGGACCAGCGACACGACGGTGACGGTGACCGACAGCACCGGCGCGGCCGTATCGGTCTCCTTCCAGTGGCGGGTCGCCTACATCTACGCCAACGGCACCCGCGTGGACATCCCGGACCTCGGGCCCGCGGTCGAGTCGCCCATCACGATCACGGGCCGGCCCGGCAACGCCTCGGCGACCACGGAGGTCTACGTCAACATCGTCCACACCTACCGCGGCGATCTGACGGTCGATCTGGTCGGCCCCGACGGCACCGTGTACTCCCTCCTGAACCGCAGCGGCGGTTCGGCCGACAACGTGGACCAGACGTTCACGGTGGACGCCTCGGCCCAGCCCGTGGAGGGCACCTGGAAGCTGCGTGTCCGGGACCTCGCGTCGATCGACGTGGGCTACATCCAGGAGTGGCGGATCACTCCCTGACCCGCGTGCCATCGCCGCCCGTCCGGACCGCCCACCAGGGTCCGGACGGGCGGACCCGCCCGGCCGAGTGCCCGGGGTCGTACCGCCGTCACGACGGCGGTACGACCCCGGGCACTCGGCTTCTCCCGTCCCTGCCGCGTCTTCAAGCCTTGACGGATCCGAGCGGCCTTCGGCCCGACTGTGACGCCTCTGTCCAGGCCTCACTCCCTTTGGGTGGCCGGTCAACACGGGCCTGGTGGAGACCAGTTGAAGAAAACACTGTCACGGGACTTGCCACCTTGATGGTTCATTACTTAAATCAAATCGTGAACTAAGAGAGCCGCTCGGTCAGTTCACGTTCATCCCTTCGCAAGCAGCTGTGTCCACAGCTGCTCAACAGGTGTGTCCGCTCCGCTCGTCACCCCACCCGCATGGAGTCACGGCATGAAACTCAGAACCCTGGGTGTCGCGCTGGCCGCAATGGCCGCGCTCATCACCCTGCCCTTGCAGAGACCGGCCGCCGCGGCCGATCTCCCGCTGTCCCAGGGCAAGACGGCAACGTCCTCCTCGGACGAGAACGGCGGCACTCCCGCCGCCTACGCCGTCGACGGCGACACCGCCACCCGGTGGTCCTCGGCCGCCACGGACACCCAGTGGCTCCAGGTCGACCTCGGTGCCTCGGCCACGATCACCAAGGTCGTCCTCAACTGGGAGGCCGCGTACGGCAGCGACTACCGCATCCAGACGTCCCCGGACGGCAGTACCTGGACCGACGTCAAGACAGTGACCGGCGGCGACGGGGGCACCGACAGCCTCGACGTGTCGGGCCAGGGCCGCTACGTGCGGATGTACGGCGTCCACCGCGCGACCCAATACGGCTACTCCCTCTGGGAGTTCCAGGTGTTCGGCACCAGCGGCACCACCACCCCCGCGACCTGTGGCACGGCCAACGCGGCGCAGGGGAAGACGGCCACCGCCTCCACCACCGAGAACGCGGCCAGCCCGGCCTCCGCCGCCTTCGACGGCGACACGACGACGCGCTGGTCCAGCACCTTCGCCGACCCGCAGTGGGTCCAGGTCGACCTGGGTACGACCAGCGACCTGTGCCGGATCGACCTCAACTGGGAGGCCGCGTACGGCAAGGCCTTCCAGATCCAGGCCTCGACGGACGGCCAGAACTGGACCACCCTCAAGACCGTCACCGACGGCACCGGGGGCACGGCGTCCTACGACGTCTCCGGCCAGGGCCGTTACGTACGGATCTACGGGACGACCCGCGGCACCGCGTACGGGTACTCCCTGTGGGAGGTCGCCGTCCACACCGGTACCGGAAGCGGCACCCCGCCGGTGCAGGGCGGTGGTGACCTCGGGCCCAACGTCATCGTCGTGGACCCCTCGACGCCCGACCTGCAGGCCAAGTTCGACCAGGTCTTCGCCCAGCAGGAGTCGAACCAGTTCGGTTCCGGCCGCTACCAGTTCCTGATGAAGCCCGGCACCTACAACGGCATCAACGCCCAACTCGGCTTCTACACCTCGATCTCGGGCCTCGGCCTCAACCCCGACGACACCCACATCAACGGCGACATCACCGTGGACGCGGGCTGGTTCAACGGCAACGCCACCCAGAACTTCTGGCGTTCGGCGGAGAACCTGTCGATCACGCCTTCCAACGGCACCGACCGCTGGGCGGTGGCACAGGCCGCCCCCTTCCGCCGCATCCACGTCCAGGGCGGCCTCAACCTCGCCCCGGCGGGCTACGGTTGGGCCTCCGGCGGCTACATCGCCGACTCGAAGATCGACGGCACGGTCGGCCCGTACTCGCAGCAGCAGTGGTACACCCGTGACAGCTCCGTCGGAGGCTGGACCAACGGCGTCTGGAACATGACCTTCACGGGTGTCCAGGGAGCACCGGCGACGAACTTCGACTCCGGCCCGTACACCACCCTGGACACCACCCCGGTCTCCCGCGAGAAGCCCTTCCTCTACATGGACGGCAGCACCTACAAGGTGTTCGTGCCCTCCAAGCGGACCAACGCCCGCGGCGTCTCGTGGCCCAACACGGCCGGCACGTCGATCCCGCTCGACCAGTTCTACGTCGTCAAGGCCGGCGCGACCGCGGCCACCATCAACGCGGCCCTCGCCCAGGGCCTCAACCTGCTGTTCACCCCGGGTGTCTACCACCTCGACCAGACCATCAACGTGACCCGGGCCAACACCGTCGTCCTCGGTCTCGGCCTCGCGACCATCGTGCCGGACAACGGCATCGACGCCATGCATGTCGCGGACGTCGACGGAGTCAGGCTCGCCGGATTCCTCATCGACGCCGGCCGCTCCAACTCCGACACCCTGCTCCAGATCGGCCCGTCGGGCTCCTCGGCCGACCACTCCGCCAACCCCACCACCATGCAGGACGTGTTCGTGCGCATCGGCGGCGCGGGCCCCGGCCTCGCCACCAACTCGGTCGTGGTCAACAGCGACGACGTCGTGATCGACCACACCTGGCTCTGGAGAGCCGACCACGGTGACGGGGTCGGCTGGGACACCAACCGCGCCGACTACGGCCTCGTGGTCAACGGTGACGACGTCCTGGCGACCGGCCTGTTCGTCGAACACTTCAACAAGTACGACGTGTTGTGGAACGGCGAGAACGGACGCACGATCTTCTTCCAGAACGAGAAGGCGTACGACGTGCCCAACGCCGCCGCCATCACCCACGACGGCATCGTCGGATACGCGGCGTACAAGGTCGCCGACTCCGTCGCCGTGCACGAGGCATGGGGTCTGGGAAGCTACTGCAACTTCACCACGGACCCGACGATCGTCCAGGCGCACGGCTTCCAGGTCCCGGTGAAGACAGGGGTCAAGATGCACGACATCCTGGTGATCTCCCTGGGTGGCAAGGGCCAGTACGCCCACGTCATCAACAACACCGGCGCACCCACCTCGGGGACGGACACCGTTCCGTCGAAGGTCACACAGTTCCCGTGACCCTGAACGCCGCCGACTGACAGGCGCGCGGGTGCCGGTGCTCCACCCTCTCCTGGGGGAGCACCGGCACCCGCGCGCCGTTCGCGTCGTGTACCGGACAAGGACGCGTGCCGCGCCCCTGGCGCCCGCTCAGGCGGCGTGATGACCCGAGCGAGCGCCCAGCGCGGCCTCCGCCGTGTCGAGGGGCAGGTCGTGAGCCCGGGGCGTTTCCTGGTCGGGCGGACCCGCCGGTTCCACCAGGGCGGCGTGAACGAGGAGACGACGAGCCAGTTCACGTGCCTCGGCGGGGGTGAGCGAGGCCCACACCCCGTGTTCGTCGCCCTGGTCGGGGCCCACGTCCAGGGTCACGCGGCCGATCAGCCGGCCCGGCGTGGGCACCCGCAGCTCCTTCACGGAGATCCTGCGGCCGCAGGAAGTCACCAGGGGCGACTCGCCCGCCCCGGTCCCCCGCGGTCGTCGCTGTCCGGACGCCATCATCGCTCTCACGCCTTTCCACGAGCAGCTCCACCGCCCGGTCCCGGCACGAGGACGAACCTTGTGCGCGGGCACCGGCCGCACTGTCCGGATCAGCGTCACGCGATACCGGTTTGTTCCCGGCCTCCGGTCGTCCCGCACTCCGACGACCGGTCGCGCCGAGCCGCCGGCCGGCGCCGTGCCGTCCCGAACGCGCCGCGGACTCCAGGGCTTTGACGGAACCGGACTGTCCGGGCGCGCCGGGGGAGGGGAGGGACCGGACAGCCGTGGGCCCGGTGATCGCCCGGGTCAGCGGCGGGCGGAACTCTTGGTGCGCAGGGCACCCAGGCGCTCCAGGAGCAGACCCTCCCGGGTGGACCAGGGGGAGATCTCCACGCTCGTGGCCCGGCAGGCCTCCATCAGCGCCTCCGCGACCAGCGCGCCGGCCAGGGACTGTCCGGCCCGGTGACGTGAGATCCCGGGCAGCCGGCCGCGGCCCGCGGACCCGTTCCGGGCCAGCACGTCCACCGCGGCCCGTACCTCGTCGAGGGTGAGGCGCTGCACGGCCCGGGAGCGGTCGCGGCCGGCGGTCGTGTAGCGGGCGAGCTGTGTGAAGGTCTTGGAACAGGCCAGCACCCGCCCGTCCGGCTCGGCCCGCGGCAGGGCGGACACCTCGGCCAGGCGGTCGCTGAGATGGTCGCGCACCTCGGCGAGCCGCCGCTTCGAGGACACGGCCTCGTCGAGTCTCCAGTCGCGGGTGACCGTCCGGGCTCCCAGCGGCAGGGAGAGGACGGTACGCGGCTGCTTGGCCGTGCCGGACGCGATCTCGACGGTGCCACCGCCGATGTCGAGCACCAGCAGGGAACCGCTTCGCGCGCCGGCCCAGTGGCGTGCGGCCACATAGGCCAGCCGGGCCTCCTCCTCGCCCGACAGCACCCGCAGCCGGGTTCCGGTGGCGCTGGCCACCTGGGCGAGGACCTCCTCGCGGTTGGGCGCGTCGCGAATCACCGATGTGGCGAACGCGTACACCTCCGGCAAGGACTCCCGGTCCTCGGCGAGGGTTTCGGCCACGGCCAGCTGCACACTGCGTACGCCTGCCTTGTCCAGCCTGCCCGTGGCGTCGAGCGTCTCGTGCAACTGGAGCCGTACCTTGCGGGACAGCACCTGCTCCATGTCGATCCCGGCGCGGCGGCGCGCCACGGTGAGCAACGCGCTGTGGCACCCGACGTCCAGTACACCTGCCTGCCGCACTGTGTTAACCACCCGTTTCCCTGCCGGAAGAGATCTGCGAACTCGCCATTGTCCCGCAGACGGCCCGATGTGGGGCGACACGATTTCGTTTCGGCTCTTCAGGCGTCTGCCGGGGACGGCGCGGCGATGCCGCGCGGCCGAACCGACGGCTCCTTCGGGCGGGTTGCCGTGGACCGCGCCGTGGGCGCCGGTGCCAGGGCCCGGCGTCAGCCGGCGGAGCCGCTCACGTCACTGTCCGGCTCGTCGGTCAGCGTCACCACGGCGGTGATCCGTTTGCCGACGGGTTCCCGGTGCACCTCGAAGGCCTGGCACACGGCCATGACGATTTCCAGCCCGTGCTGGCCGACGCGGCCCGCGTCGGCGGCGCGTGCCACCGGAAGGGTCGGGTCGGAATCCCAGACGGTCGCCCGTACGGCGCCCCGCTCCACCTGGAGCGACAACAGGCAGGGTCCGCCCGCGTACTTGACCGCGTTCGTCACCAGTTCGCTGACGACCAGCGGGACCATCCCCATCACCCGTCCGGAGACGGGCAGCCCGGCGACCGCCTGCACCCTCGTCAGGAAGTCACGGGTGAACGCCCGCGCCTCGGCGATGCACGCGGAGTCACCGTCGTACGCCACGGACGCCTCGATCAGTGCACCCCGCTGTTCCTGCTGTCCCGCTTCGCTCACCGGTTGGCCCATACGATCCGTCCTGCGCTCACCCTCTCCGACGTTCGGCGTATGCCCCGGAAATCCGGCTTCACTCCACCCGGCCGCGCAATGTTCCGCCGGGCACGGCGCCGGGTCCCGGCGAGGTCAGACGTCGGCGACCGTCACGGCGACGGGGGTCCCGGCCTCGACCGTTCGGCTGACCGTGCAGAGCCGGTCGTGGGAGGTCCTGACGGCCCGGGGGAGGATCGCGCGGGCCCGGTCGCCGGACTCGCCGTCCGGGAACGACACGGAGAACGTGACCGCGAGGTCGGTCATCCGGTTTCCGGAGGCGTCGCCGACCTTGTCGCCGGTCACGCTCACCGTGAACCGCGTGGGCTCCGCGTGGCGGCTGGTCGCGACATCGACATCGGCCGCGGAGCAGCCCCCGATGGCGGCGAGCAGCAACTCGACCGGGGTGAACGCGTCCTCGGCGCCGGGTCCGGAACCGGTCCCGAAGGCGATGGTCCCGCCCCGCGCGTTCGTCGCGGTGAAATGCCCGGTGCCGGTCCGCTCGACGGTGACGTGGCGCAGGTTGTCGTCGGTCATACCGCCGACCCTAGGACCTGTCCGGGCCCCGCGCCGCGCGGCCCGCCCCGGACGCGCCCTCGCCGGTGCGCCGGCCCGCTGCCACGCCGGCCCTGTCGTCCGCGCCCGTACGCATGCCTCGGTCGCCGACGGCGGAGTACGCGTAGCCGTGTGCGGGCTCGGGGACTCAGTCGGGCGGGTTCGGGCGGACGACACCGAGGTCGTAGGCGAGGATGACGGCCTGGACGCGGTCCCGGACGCCCACCTTCGACAGGACGCGGCCGACGTGGGTCTTGACCGTGGATTCCGCGACGACCAGCCGCTCGGCGATCTCGCTGTTGCTCCAGCCCTCGCCGATGGCGACGAAGATCTCGTACTCCCGCTCGGTGAGGGCGTTGACGCGGGGGTCGTCCTGGGGTCTGCCGGTCGTCGGATCGTTGGGCAGATGCTTGGCGTAGGCGTCCAGGAGACGGCGGGTCAGCGCGGGCGCGATGACCGCGTCGCCCGCGGCGACCGCGCGGATACCCGCGAGCAGTTCCTCCGGATGGGCGTCCTTGAGGAGGAACCCGCTGGCTCCCGCGCGCAGTGCCGCGTAGGCGTATTCGTCCAGGTCGAACGTGGTCAGGATCAGGACGCGGGAGCGGCCACCGGACGCGACGACCCGGCGGGTGGCCTCGATGCCGTCCATGCCGGGCATCCGTACGTCCATCAGGATGACGTCGGGGCGGAGCTCGGCCGCCCGCCGGACGGCGTCGCCGCCGTGGGACGCCTCGCCGACGACTTCGGTGTCCGGCGTGCTCTCCAGGAGCATGCGAAAGCCGAGGCGTTGCAGCGGCTGGTCGTCGACGATGAGCACGCTCGTCACGCCGCACCGCCCGCGGCGGCCGACGGAGCGAGATCGGTCCCGGCGGGCGGCGTGAGATCGAGGGTCGCCCGAAGGGTCCAGCCGCCGTCGGAGGCGGGTCCCGCGACGACTGTCCCGTTGTAGAGGGCCGCGCGTTCTCTCATGCCGGGGATTCCGTGTCCTTCGTCGTCGTGCGGCCGGGAGCGGGCGGTGCCGGTGCCCGGGCCGGTGTCGTGGACGTCGATGTGCAGGAGGTTGTCCGCGACGCCCACCGCGAGATCGACGCGGGTCTCGGGGCCCCCGTGCTTGAGGGCGTTGGTGAGGGCCTCCTGGACGATGCGGTAGACGGCCAGTTGGACTCCTCGGTCCAGGGTGCCCAGTTCGCCGCTGCTGCGGTGGACGACCCGCGGGCCGGCGGCCCGTATCCGCCCGCACAGGCCGTCGATGTCCCCGATGCCCGGCTGGGGGCTCAGCTCGGGCGTGGCGGGAGTCTGGGTCTGCTCGCGCAGGACGCCGAGCATGCGGCGCAGTTCGCCGAGCGCCTGCCGCCCGGTGTCGCCGATGAGCAGCAGGGCCTGCTTGCCGCGTTCCGGCGCGAGGTCGGTCGCGTACGCGCCGCCGTCGGCGAGGGTGATGATGACGGAGAGGTTGTGACCGACGATGTCGTGCATCTCGCGGGCCACGCGGGTGCGTTCCGCGGCGGCTGCCAGCTTGCTGCGCTGGTCGCGTTCGACCTCCAGGCGGGTCGCGCGGTCCCGCAGCACGGCGAGCTGACCGCGCCGGATCCGTACGGCCAGTCCGAGCGCGACGGCGGCGGTTATGGTGCTGAACAGGAAGAACAGCGCGTCCAGTACATGTACGTCGGACGGCAGCCGCACGGCGACCAGGCCCAGCGCGCCGGCCGTGACCGCGCAGGCCGCCGGGAGCCGGCGCAGCTCTCCGTGCAGCACCAGGCTGTAGAGGGCGATCAGCACGGCGACGTCGGCGCGCAGCCAGACGCCCAGCGCGAGCTGGAGGATGAACACCGCGGTGATCACGGCGAAGGCGAGGGACGGCCTTCGGCGCCGCCACAGCAGGGGCAGGACGAGTCCGGCCTGCAGCGCGAGGGTCCCCGGCCAGGGCAGGTGGGTGAACTGGGTGTCGAATCCGTGGTGGCGGCCGTCCTCGTCGTGCACCAGGTCCGGCACGCAGAACAGCAGCGCCACGACAGCCGTCACCGCCGCGTCGAGGATCCACGGCCTTCTGCGGTCCCCCTGCTTGAGCCGGCGGCCGAGACGGGACAGGGCGCGGGCCAGCGGGTGGTTCCACGGCAGCTCGGCCTCCGCGAAGGGCGGGTCGACCGCCGCCCGCGTGACGGTGTCGTCGATGTTCATGGGAGTCACTGGTCCGCGCTCATGGGTCTCACCTGTCCATTGTGGGTCCGGCCGCGTCCTCGCACGCGCCTCCTCGTGCCCGCGTACGGGCCTGACCCCGCAGGTCCGTCGTGGTGCCGGTGGCCGGACGGCACGACACCGGACCGGGTGTTCCGGTCGGTGCCGTGCCGGTCGGGCGGGGTGGTGCCGGGTGGATCAGGCGTCCGAGCGCACGAGACGGTAGGCGGCGCCCGCCAGCGCGAGCACGGTCCAGCCGAGGAAGACCACGAGCCCGGCGGTGGGCGACAGCGTGGTCGAGTCGTGGGTCAGCGCGAACATCGACTCGCCCGCGTTGCTCGGCAGGTAGGGGCTGATGTTGTCCTGCCACGAGCTGGGCAGCAGCGAGATCAGACCGGGCACCAGCATCAGCGAGGCGACCAGGACCGAGATGCCACCGGCGACCGAGCGGAGCAGGGCGCCCAGGGCGGTGCCGATCACTCCGACCAGGCCGAGGTAGAGGCCGGCGCCCAGCAGGCTCCGGACCACGCCGGAGTGGGACATGGTCAGTGCCGCGGGCGTGCCCGAGACGATGCCGCTGTCGATCGTGAACGCGACGAAGACACCGACGGTGGAGACGACGAGCGCGACCAGGCCGAACACCGAGGCCTTGGACCACAGCACCGGCAGGCGGCGCGGTACGGCGGCCAGCGTGGAACGGATCATGCCGGTGGAGTACTCACCGGCGGTGATCAGGACGCCCAGCACGCCGAGGGCGAGCTGCGCGAAGTTCGTGCCGAACACGGAGAGGCTGAGCGCGGTGGCCGCGACGTCGTCGCGGTGCATCGGACGGCCGGAGTTGAGCTCGGACTTGTAGTGCGCGGCGGCGATCACGCCGAACGCGACGAGGAACAGCAGGCCGAGACCGAGGGTGATCCAGGTGGAGCGCAGCGACCACAGCTTCGCCCACTCGGAGCGCAGCACACGGCGGCCGGTGACCTTGTACGTCGGACGGGCCGCCCGCGCCGGTGCCGGTGCGGGGCTGTCGGTGACGGTGACGGTGCTCATGCCGCCCTCCCAGGGGCCTCGACGGTGGCGCTGGCGTGGTACTCGACAGCGTCGCGGGTCAGATCCATGAACGCCTCTTCGAGGGAGACGGTCCGGGAGCTGAGCTCGAACAGCGGGATGCCGTGCTCGGCGGCCTTGAGACCGATCGCGCGCGCGGTCAGACCCGTCACCTGGAGCTCTTCGGATCCGGCCGCACCGGTGATCTCGACGTCGGGGCCGGCCAGCACCTCGCGCAGCCGGGCCGCCTGGTCGGTCGCCACGGTGACCGTGTCGCCGCCGGACTGCTGGATCAGCTCCCGCACGGTGGTGTCCGCCAGCAGACGCCCGCGTCCTACGACGATCAGGTGATCGGCGACCAGCGCCATCTCGCTCATCAGGTGCGAGGAGACGAAGACGGTACGCCCGTCCGCCGCGAGCCCGGTCAGCAGATTGCGGATCCACAGCACGCCCTCGGGGTCCAGTCCGTTGACCGGTTCGTCGAGCATGATGGTGGCCGGGTCGCCGAGGAGTGCCGCGGCGATGCCCAGGCGCTGGCCCATGCCGAGCGAGAAGGCGCCCGCGCGCTTCTTGGCCACCGTCTGGAGGCCCGTCAGCTCGATGACCTCCTCCACCCGGCGGCGCGGAATGCCGTGGGTGTAGGCCTGCGCCATGAGGTGGTCGAACGCGGACCGGCCCGGGTGGATCGACTTGGCCTCCAGCAGCGCGCCGACCTCCTGGAGCGGGGCGGTGTGCTGGGCGTAGTGCTTGCCGTTGACCGTGACGCTGCCGCCGGACGGCGCGTCCAGTCCGACGATCATGCGCATGGTCGTGGACTTGCCCGCGCCGTTCGGGCCCAGGAAGCCGGTGACGGTACCGGGCTTCACGACGAAGTCCAGCTGGTCCACCGCCGTCTTCTCCCCGTACCGCTTCGTCAGCTGATGTGCCTCGATCATCGATGTTCCCTTACGTTCGGGGGCAGGCCCCCCACCTGACTGCTCACCCTCAACGCTAGGAGACCATCGCGCCGGATCCGTGGCACCTGAGAGCCGGCTTGCCGCGGGGCCCGTAGTACCGCGGTATCACTCGGGTCGGGCGCTCGGATGACAGGCCCGGGAGCAGGGGGCGGCGACACCCCGCGCCCGGGAACCGAGGGCGGCGACACCCCGGCGAAATGGCAGGGCTGACAATTGACAGACCCGGCGCCAATGGTGAGGGTGTCACCATGCCAGAGAGAACCGAGAGTCCCGGTCTGCGGGAGCGGAAGAAGGACGAGACCCGGCGCGGACTGCGGGAGGCGGCCGGGCGGCTCTTCGCCGAGCACGGGTTCGCGCAGACGACGGTGGCCGACATCGCCGCGGAGGCGAACGTGTCGGAGCGGACCTTCTTCCGCTACTTCGACAGCAAGGAAGCCCTGCTGCTCCCCGACGGGATCGAGCTCTTCGCGCGCATAGAGGAAGCCTTTCTGGCCCGGCCGGACAGCGACACCCCGCTCGAAGCGGCCTGCGGTGCCATCACGGACGCGGTGTCCTACTTCGCCGCGAGCAGCCTGACCGCGCTGGCCCATCCGCTCGACGAGATCCGCGAGCAGGCGCGCGAGGGACTGTCGCGGCAGTTCCAGCAGTTCGAGGCGCGCCTCACCGAACTCGTCCTGGAACGCCTCCCGGAGCAGGCACCGGACGCCGATCTGCGTGCCGCCGTGATCGCCAACTGCGCGCTGTCGGCCGCGCGCGCCGTCCTGCGTACCCTGCGCAACCGCCGTACGGCCGGAGTTCCCGTGGAACCCGACCGACTGCTCCCACGGGCCTTCACCTTCCTGACCACGATCGGAGCCACCACCTCGTGAGCCGTCGCCGCCGCGTCACCCTCACCGCGATATGCCTGACCGCCGCTGTGGCGGGAGCCGCGACCGCCGACCTCGTCGTGGAGCACCGGGTACGGCACCGGGTCGCGGAGACCGCCCAGTGCCGTCTCGGCGCGGCCAAGGGGGTGCGGGTCGACCTCGACGACACCCTGGCCGGACTGGAGGCGCTCACCGGCACGGTCGGGGCCGTCGACATCAGCGCCGACGGGGTGCGCCGCCAGGGCACCGACATGGACGTCGACGTCCACCTGCGTGACGTGTCCACCGGCGGCGCCACGTCCGGTGGGACCGCCACCGCCACCATCGCCTACCCCGCCCTGGACAGGACCGTCGGCGCGCGGGGCGGCTCCGGCGCCGGCGTGAGCGGGCTGAAGACGGGCACGGACGGCAGTCGTCTCACCCTCACGGGCGCGGCCGGCGGTGCCGGGATGCCCGTCACGGTGGTGACGGACCTGTCCACCACGGCCCACAGCCTCACCATCACCCCCGCCGACGTCCAGATCCTCGGCCGCGAACTGCCGGTGTCGGCGCTCTCCGCGCTTCCGGGGGCCGCGGGCTTCGCGGACAAGCTGAAGCCGCGCACCATCGACATCCGCAAACTCCCGGACGGTGCCACGCTCGTCGGCGCCCACCCCGGGAGCGACGGTCTCGTCCTGGACTTCAAGGTGGCGTCCCGCGGTCCCCGGCAGGCCCTGGCGACGGCGAAAGCGGCTTCCGCCTGCGCTTCCGGACGGGGGCAGGCCGACAGCTGACCGCCGGCACGCCGTTCCGGCGTGCGGGGCCTGCCGTTCGGGCGGGCGCCTCGCCCCGTACGGGGGACGGACGAGGATCAGGGGAAAGTGGCATGACTGACAATTGACGGCCCTGCCATCTTCCCGGTTAAGTTGTGGCAGTCCTGTCACTTCCTTGGAGGCGCAGTGTCCCTTCCCCCTGCCCCCAGTCCGTCGGTCCTGTACCGCACGGGCGCCTTCTGCGCCCGGCATCCCGTGTGGGTGATCGCCGGTTGGCTACTGGTCCTCGCGGCCGCGTTCGCGGGCCGGCAGGCGGTCGGGGCGACCTTCGGCGACGAGGTCACCCTCCCCGGCAGCCAGGTGAGCACCGGCGCTGACCTGCTGAAGAGGTCCGACCCGGCGGCGGGCGCGCCCAGCGGGAAGATCGTCTTCCATGTCGGCTCCGGGAAGGTGTCCGACCGTGAGGCCGGGCTGGCGAAGACACTCGACCGCCTCAAGGGTCTGCCCCATGTCACCGCCGTCGCCGCTCCCGTGACCAGCACCGACGGCGCGACCGCCTACACCGCGGTGTCCTTCGACCGCAAGCTCAAGTCCCTCGGCCACGCCTACACCGAGCGGCTCGACGAGGCGACCGCCCCCGCCAGGGACGCCGGGATCGGCGTCGGCTACGGCGGCGACCTGCACGAGATCGTGCGCGCCCCCGCCAATGACGCCGCCAGCGAGGCCATCGGCATCAGCGCGGCGCTGATCGTGCTGCTGCTCGCCTTCGGCAGCGTCGCCGCGGCCCTCATGCCGCTGGTCACCGCCCTGATCAGCGTCGGTGTCGGCCTCGGGGTGGTCGGCATCGTGGCCGGGACCCTCACCTTCGCCACCTCGGCACCCACGCTGGCCACGATGATCGGGCTGGGCGTGGGCATCGACTACGCGCTCTTCCTGATCACACGGTTCCGCCAGTACCTGATCGACGGGCACGATCCCGAAACGGCCGTCGGCCGCACCACGGCCGTCAGCGGTAAGGCCGTTCTGGTCGCCGCCGTCACCGTCGCCGTGGCGCTGCTCAGCCTGTACGCCTGCGGTCTGACCATGATCGGACGGCTCGGCCTCGCCGCCACCATCGCCGTGGTCGTCACCGCCGTCGCGGCGCTCACCCTGGTGCCCGCGTCCATGGGCCTGGTGGGCCGCCGGATCGACGTGCTGCGCGTCCGCCGCCGGCCGGTCGCCGAGAGCTCCGGGGACCGCGACGGATGGCACCGCTACGCGCGCCTGGTCGCCCGGCGCCCTTGGACGTTCTTCACCGCCGGATTCGCCCTCGTCGCGCTCTGCGCGGTCCCGCTCTTCTCGATGCGTCTCGGGCACATCGACGACGGCGCCGATCCGGCGGGCAGCACCACGCGCCACGCCTACGACTGGATGGCCGACGCCGGCGGCCCCGGTTTCGGACCGGGTGCCAACGGACCCTTCACCCTGGTCGTCGACCTCGACCGCGCGACCGTGTCCGCCGACCGGGTCGCGGGCCTGCTCACCGACGGCCTCACGAAGACGGAGGGCGTCGCCCACGTCACATCACCGCGGCCCAGCCGGGACGGCAAGGTCCTCGTCGCCACCGTCGTCCCCGCCACCGGCCCCCAGTCGGCCGGGACGGGCACCCTCTTCGCCACCCTCACCGACCACACCTTGCCCGCCACCCTCAAGGGCACCGGCGCGACGGGCCATCTGACCGGCAGCACCGCGGGCCAGCTCGAATTCCGCGACACCGTCACCGAACGCCTGCCCCTCATCATCGGCATCGTGCTGGTCGCCGCGTTCGTGCTGCTGGCACTCGTCTTCCGCAGCCTGGTGATCCCCCTCAAGGCGGTCGTCCTGAACCTGCTCACGACCGGGGCGTCGTACGGCGTTCTGGTCGCCGTCTTCCAGTGGGGCTGGGGCGACGGGCTCCTCGGCATGGGCGAGCCCGTCCCCATCGAGTCGTACGTCCCGATGATGATGTTCGCCATCGTCTTCGGGCTCTCGATGGACTACGAGATCTTCCTGCTCTCCCGTATCGCCGAGGAATGGCACGCGACCCATGACAACGAGCGGGCGGTCGGCACCGGTCTCTCGCTCACCGGGCGGGTCATCACCTGCGCCGCGCTGATCATGACGGCCGTGTTCCTGTCCTTCACCGGCTCCCCGGCCGTCGTGGTGAAGATGCTCGCGCTCGGCCTCGCCATCAGCGTCGTCCTCGACGCCACCGTCGTACGCCTTGTTCTCGTGCCCTCGCTGATGTTCCTGATGGGACGCGCCAACTGGTGGCTGCCGCGACGGCTGGACCGCCGGATGCCGCACCTGACCGTGTAGCGCGGGCGGACCCGGCCGACGGCGCGGCGGCGGTGGCTGCGTCGCCGGCCGGGAGACGCCGATGTCGGGTCATACCGTGGAGGTCGTTATCATCCGATAGAGGCCTTTTCTTATATTTCTTTCATTGGGCGGCTCTTCTCCCGGGGTGGTCGATGTCCCGCAAGCCCTCGACGGGCGACGACGACGAGCTGCTGGCCCGGCTCGGGTCGCTGACCGCCCAGGCGCGTGAACGCGCGGAGTTCCAGCGTTCGCAGGTCGAACTGGCCATCGAGCTGCAACGCGGCATGCTTCCGGGCGACATGCCGTCCGCCCCGGGATTCGACGTGGCCGTCCAGTACGCGCCCGCCTGCTACGGCCTCAACGTGGGCGGGGACTGGTACGACGCCTTCACCCTGCCCGACGGGCGGATCGGCCTGTCCATAGGCGACGTGCAGGGCCACAACATCGAGGCCGCCGCGTTCATGGGTCAGGTGAGAGTCGGTCTGCGGGCGCTCGCCTCCGTCACGAGCGACCCCGGGGAGCTCCTCGCCCGGACCAACGACCTCATCCTGTCCATCGGCGCCGACCTCTTCGCGACCTGCACCTTCATGCGCCTCGACCCGGCCACCGGCGTGATCGAGAGCGCGCGGGCCGGGCACATACCCTGCGTCTGGGCGACGGCCGACGGGAAGTCCGGCATCACCGAGGACGAAGGCGGCCCGCCGCTCGGCATCGAGGCCGGGATGCAGTACCCGGTGACCCGGCAGCGGCTCACCACCGGCGGGGTCTTCGTCCTGCTGACGGACGGCGTCGTCGAGGGTCCTGCGATGAGCGTCGACGAGGGGCTCGACCAGGTCGTACGGCTCGCCGGAATCGCCGCCGTCGCGGGCCTGTCGGCCGGTGCGCTGGCCGCCGCGGTGATCAGGGGCGCCGAGCGGGTGGGACACGAGGACGACGCGGCCGTACTCGTGGTCGGCCACGGAGTCCCCTCCGTCCGCCCCCGGCAAGCGTCCACGGCCGCCCACTAGGACCCCTCCACAGTCCGGGCTCACGACCCCGCCCACCGCCCGACCCGGGCACGTATCGGCATCAGGAATGGCCCCGTCCGCCGACCTCGGGCACTGGTCCCGTCCTTCGGCCTCGGGCACTGGCCCCGTCCTCCGTCCGGTCTGGGGGCGCCCGGCGTCCGGGATCGGCCCCCCCCCGCGCGTCGGGCCTGGGGCCCGTCCGCCGTCGGCCTCCGGCGCCGACCCCGCCTGCCGTCGGGTCTGGGGGCGCGTCCACCGTCCGAGCGCAAGGCGCCCGCCCACCGTCCGACCCTGGGCCCGCCCACCGTCCGAGCGCAAGGCGCCCGCCCGCTGTCCGGCCCGGGGCTGCGCCCGCCGTCCGACCGCAAGGCGCGCGCCCGCCGTCTGGCCCGGGGCCGTGCCCGCCGTCCGGCCAGGGCCCGTGCCCGCCGTCTGGCCCGGGGCCGTGCCCGCCGTCCGGCCAGGGGCCGTGCCCGCCGTCCGGCCAGGGGCCCCGCCCGTCGTCCGGCCCGGGGCCCCGCCCGCCGTCCGGTCCGCCCTGAGGCCCGTCGATCGCGGGCCCAGGGAAGCGCGCCCGGGCCCCGGGCGGCGCGCCGCTCGCCTCGCCGACACGACCCCGGCGGTGTCTGATGGCTCTGTGGTGGCTACACACGAGCTGCGCCGACCGGCTGTCGTCGCTCTTCAGACGCTGGGGATCGCCGCCTGCTACTACGGGGCAGGGCGGCTGGGACTCCTGCGGCGGCTCTCCGTCGAGGGAGCGGTGTTCACACCCATCTGGCCGCCCACCGGTGTGGCCGTGGCCGCCCTGCTGATCCTGGGGATCAGATCGTGGCTCGGGATCGCGATCGGGGCCCTTCTGGTGGTCCTGTCCCTCTCCTCGTTCACCTCGTTCCAGCCCTCCGCCATCGGCATCGTCGTGGGCAACACCGTCGCCCCGATCTGCGCCTACCTCCTGCTGCGCGGGGTGCGCTTCCGCACCGATCTCAGCCGTCTGCGCGACGGCCTCGCCCTGGTGTTCCTGGCCGCCCTGGGCAGCATGATGATCAGCGCGTCCGCGGATGTCGGCCTGCTGGTACTCACGGACAAACTCACCGCGGACGGATTCTGGGCGGTCTGGCTGGCGTGGTGGGTGGGGGACGCGATGGGAGTCCTGATCGTCACGCCCGTCATCCTGATGCTGTACGCCGCACGCGCGCCGGTGCCCCTGACCCGGTGGAAGGAGGCCGCCGTACTCCTCGTCGCGGTCTGTGCCATGGTGCCGATCGCCACCCGCAGCTCCATCAGCCTGCTGTTCCTCATCTACCCCCTGCTGATCTGGGCGGCGCTGCGGTTCGAGCTCCCGGGCAGCCTGGCGTGCGCCCTCCTCGCCTCCGTCATGGCCACGGTGTCGGCCACGGACGAGGTCGGCCCGTTCGACCGGATGAGCCACACCGAGATCATGATCAAGCTGCAGGCATTCAACGGGACCATGGCCCTGACGGCGCTGCTCCTGTCCGCGGTGATCACCGAACAGCGCAACACCAGACGCTCGGTGGAACTGGCCTGCCAGGAGCTGGTGCAGGTCCTGGAACACCTGACCGCAGGGAATCCCTCGCCCAGACCGCCTCCCGCGGGCGAGGACGGCCTGACCGACGGCGGGCCGCTCCGCTGAACGGGCGTGGCCCGTCGCCGCCTTCAGCCGTCGTGCCCGTACCGTGCCGCCGCGGGGCCCGGTGGGGAAGGATGGGACCACCAGCGAAGAACCACCGATGTGGAGGTGCGGGCACATGCAGCACGAGCGAGCGGGCCGTCCGGCCGGTCCCGAGGACCTCGTCGACGTAGCCCGGTTGGTCACCGCGTACTACGCGCTCCACCCCGACCCGGCCGAACCCGGCCAGCGCGTCTCCTTCGGTACGTCCGGACACCGTGGTTCGTCACTGGCGACCGCGTTCAACGAGGACCACATCGCCGCGACGAGCCAGGCCATCTGCGAGTACCGCGCCGGACAGGGCGTCGACGGCCCGCTCTTCCTGGGCGCGGACAGCCACGCGCTCTCGGAGCCGGCGAAGGTGACCGCCCTGGAGGTGTTCGCGGCCAACGACGTGACGGTGCTCCTCGACAGCGCGGACGGCTACACGCCCACTCCGGCGGTGTCGCACGCCATCCTCACGTACAACCGCGGACGGTCCTCGGGCCTCGCGGACGGTGTGGTGGTCACGCCCTCCCACAACCCGCCGCCGGACGGCGGCTTCAAGTACAACCCGCCGAACGGCGGTCCGGCGGGCTCGGAGGCGACCTCCTGGATCCAGGACCGGGCCAACGAGCTCATCAGGGACGGCCTCAAGGGCGTACGGCGCGTGACCTGGGCCAGGGCGCTCGCGGCCCCCGGCACCGGTCGCCACGACTTCCTCGGCGCCTACGTGGCCGATCTGCCGCAGGTGCTGGACCTGGACGCGATCCGCTCGGCCGGGGTCCGGATCGGCGCCGATCCGCTGGGCGGGGCCTCGGTCGCCTACTGGGGGCGCATCGCCGAGCAGCACGCGCTCGACCTGACCGTGGTCAACCCGCTCACCGATCCGACCTGGCGTTTCATGACGCTGGACTGGGACGGCAAGATCCGCATGGACTGCTCGTCGCCCTACGCGATGGCCTCGCTCATCGAGCGGCGCGACCGTTTCCAGATCTCCACGGGAAACGACGCCGACGCCGACCGGCACGGGATCGTCACCCCGGACGCGGGACTCATGAACCCCAACCACTATCTCGCCGCCGCCATCGGCTACCTGTACTCCCACCGGGATCGGTGGCCCGCGGACACAGGCATCGGCAAGACGCTGGTGTCGTCGGGAATGATCGACCGGGTCGCCGCCGACCTCGGCCGTCGGTTGGTCGAGGTGCCCGTCGGGTTCAAGTGGTTCGTGGACGGGCTGGTCGACGGGTCCATCGGGTTCGGCGGTGAGGAGTCGGCGGGCGCCTCCTTCCTGCGCCGTGACGGCTCGGTGTGGACCACCGACAAGGACGGCATCATCCTGGCCCTGCTGGCCTCCGAGATCACGGCGGTGACCGGAAAGACGCCCTCCGAGCACTACGCCGGACTCACCGCGCGCTTCGGCGAACCCGCCTACGAGCGCATCGACGCCCCGGCGTCCCGCGACGAGAAGGCCCTCCTCGCCAAGCTCTCGCCCGCTCAGATCACCGCGGACACCCTCGCGGGGGAAACGGTCACCGAGGTCCTCACCGAGGCCCCGGGCAACGGTGCGCCCATCGGCGGTATCAAGGTGACCACCGAGAACGCCTGGTTCGCGGCCCGCCCGTCGGGCACCGAGGACGTCTACAAGATCTACGCGGAGTCGTTCCGCGGGACCGATCACCTGCGCCAGGTGCAGGAAGAGGCGAAGGCGGTGGTCTCTGCGGCACTGTCCGGCTGAGACCGCACCGGCGGGCCCGGCAGGCCCGGCAGGCCCGGCAGGCCCGGCCCGGCCCCGCCCCGCCATGCGGAGAAGTGGGTGGATGGATCGACAGCGGTGCGGCACGGGGCGCGGTGCCGCGATGCCGCGGTGCTGGGAGTCGAGGCGCCCCGTACTGACGTGTGCGGTACCGGCGCGCGCGTCGCCGACGCCGGTGCCCGGAGTCGAGGTGTGCGTCGCCGGTGGCGGTCTTGGGTACCGAGGTGCGCGTCGCCGCGCTGACGGTGGGGCGAACGGCCTCGGATGGTCACGCGGATCTCGCCGCCGGGCGGTTCGGCGGCATGATGGCCCGCATGCGCATCCGTATCGACGCCGTCGACCTGCCCGGCCTCACCTGCCGGGCCCCCGAGGGCCGCACCGTCTCGGCGTACGACAACATCCATGTGGCCGTACAACGCCGTGACCGCCCGGCCGAGCTGCTCGATCCCCAGCCGGGCGACGCCGCGTCGGCGACCTGGACCCTCGAATGCACCGCGGAGCCCTCGCCGACGGGGATCGAGCCGACAGGGATCGAGGTGAAGGGGCCCTATGTGCAGGACCGCCTGGGCCACCGGTTCATCTACCTGTCGTGGGGCACCGTCGACGAGGCGGGCGTCTTCAGCATGTTCCGTCGCGCCAAACTCATGCTCGACGCCGTTCCCTCCGACGTGCTCGCCGCGGCCGCGCGCGAGGGCCTCCTCATCGGGCGCCTGGGTCTGACCGACGAGTCGGGGAACCCTCGCTGCGCCCGCGTCGTGCCGCCGCAGATCGAGTGGACCGCCGAACCCGCCGCGTAGCCAGGCGCGTTCCCGCCTCGCCCGAGGTGGCGGGGCCACTGCCGGAGATGCCGATGACGGCGCCGCCGCAGTGGAGTTAGAGCCTCTAACGAAAACTCTTGACGCTCACGCCCGCGAGTTATACCTTCTAACTAAAGCGATAGTAGGTAACTCGCGCGGAGCGCAGTGGAGGTCGTCATGAACGCCGAAGGACTCGTCGAGGTCGTCCTGCCGGGCAAGGTGGAGCCGGAAGGCCTGGAGATCCGGCACGGCGCCGTCCCCGTCGCGGGCCCAGGCCAGGTCGTGATCCGGATGGAGGCGACCGGGGTCTCCTTCGCCGAGCAGCAGATGCGCCGCGGGCGGTACTACGACCAGCCGCCCTTCCCCTTCGTGCCGGGCTACGACCTGGTCGGCACCGTTCTCACCACCGGCCAGGGCGTCGACCCGGGGCTGGCCGGCACCCGGGTGGCCGCCCTGGTCAAGGTCGGCGGCTGGGCCAGCCATGTGCGGGTGGAGGCGGCGGACGTGGTGCCGGTACCCGACGGGATCGGGGCCGCGGAGGCGGAGACCCTGGTGGTCAACGGCATCACCGCCTGGCAGATGCTCCACCGCAGGGCGCGGGTCCGGGCCGGGCAGACCATCCTCGTGCACGGCGCCAACGGCGGGGTCGGTACGGTCCTGGTCCAGCTCGCGCAGGCCGCCGGTGTGAAGGTGATCGGAACGGCTTCCGCGCGTCACCACGACGCCCTCCGGGACCGGGGCGTCGCTCCCGTCGACTACCGCACCGAGGACGTCCCCGCGCGTGTGCGCGAACTCGCCCCAGGCGGGGTCGACGCCGTCTTCGACCATGTCGGAGGCCGCAGCGCCGTCGACTCCTGGCACCTGCTCGCCCCCGGCGGCACGCTCGTCTCCTACGGCAGCGCCTCCACCCGGGACGACACGGGGTCCAAGCAGTGGCCCGTGCTCAAGCTGCTCGGCCGGGTGTGGCTGTGGAATACGCTGCCCAACGGCCGCCACGCGTACTTCTTCAATGTCTGGGCCGGCCGGGCCCTGTCCAAGAACCGCTTCCGGGCCCGGCTTCGCGCCGACCTCACGCAGGTCTTCGGAGCCCTGCAGCGAGGTGACGTCACCGCCCAGATCGCCGCCCGGCTGCCGCTGACCCGCGCCGCCGACGCGCTGCGGCTGGCGGAGTCCGGCACCGTCGCCGGGAAAGTCGTCCTCAATCCGTAAACCCCTGCCGTGCCCGCCTCCTGGACGGCGGCGACGGCGGTGCCGTGCGGGACGCCTGCGGCTTCGTGGCGCTGACCGGACAGACCTGCGCCGCGTTCCGGGACTGGTCCGCGCCCTCGTTCCCCGGCGGTCGTGAACGGTCGGCCACGGTTTGCCCGCGCGGGCCCGGCAGGCGCGTGTCAGTGTGGATCCATGGCCGCGTGGCCGTGAGACCACCAGGACTTCGGGCGCCAGGCCTTCAGACCGCCGAGCCGTCGGACCGGCGAGGCAGAAAAGGAGACAGCGCGTGGAGGAGAGGGAATTCATCCAAGCGGTGTCGGAGCGCACGGGCCTGTCGCGGCAGGAGTCGGCCGATCTGACACGGGCCACGCTGGAGACACTCGCCCACCGGCTGAGCGGGGGCGAGGACCGGGCCTTGGCGCTCGAGCTCCCGGAAGGGCTGGCCGAGTCCGTCCGGCGAGGCGCCACCCCGGCGATCGAGGCGTTCGGCTACGACGAGGCCGTAAGGCGCGTCGCCGACCGCAACATGCTCAAGAAGGACGAGGCCGACAGCGGTGTCCGCGCTGTGCTCGTGACCATGCGCGAGGCGATCAGCGACAAGGAGTTCGGCAACATGATGTCGCAGCTCGGAGGCGAATTCTCGCAGCCCGTCGAGGAGTTCGTCGGCTGAGTCGACGGCACCTTCGCGCCCGAGGGGCATGGGCACCTCAGGCCACCTCACCCCGTCGGCCCGGCGGTCCCGGCACACACTGCCGGGACCGCCGGGCCGACGACATGCCGGCCGCGGACGTCGCCGGCCGCACGCGGGAACCCGTACGAGAAGCCGCGCGTTCCGGACTGCTCCGCTGCTCCGCTGCTCCACTGCTTGACCGCTCGCGCCGGGATACCGCCTGCCGGACGGCCGTGGACGCCGCGTCCCCCGTGTCGTCCGCAACTTCGCCTGTCGCGCCGGTCCTTGAGTGTGGGGGCCGTCACCCTCGTGTCATGGTCGGACGCCGATGTTCCCCGTCGGGGTTCCGACGCGCCCCCGATATCCTTCAGCTTCCTTCTCCGTCTCCGAGTTCGGGTGCCCCCACCTGGAAGGGATCGCACCTGTGGAGTTCCGGCTGCTCGGCACGGTGTCCGTCGACACCCGCGTGGGACCCCTGCCACTCGGCCCGGCCAAACGGCGCAGCCTGCTCGCGGCACTGCTGCTGTCGGTCAACACCCCCGTACCCGTGACCCGTCTGACGGACTGCCTGTGGGACGACGCGCCGCCCCTGCACGCGCGTGGTGTCATCCAGGGGCATGTGTCGCGGTTGCGTGCCCTGCTGGCCGGCGCGGACGCCGCCGCCTACGGGGTCGAACTGGCCACACTCGGCGACGCGTACGCCCTGCGGTCGCCCGAAACCCTCCTGGATTCGCAGCGGTTCGAGGAACTGCTCGCCCTCGCCAGAGGACAACAGGACCCACGGGACGCCGTGTTGATGCTCAAGGACGCCCTGTCGCTGTGGCAGGGGCCTGCCCTCGCGGGTGCCTTCCCCGGCCCGCCCCTCCAGGCGGCCGCTCATTCCCTGGAGGAGTCGCGAACGGCGGCGGTCGAGCAACTGGCCCACGCGCACACCGCGTTGGGGGAGCATGACCGTGCCGCGGCGGTGCTGCGCACGGAGGCGGTCGTCCACCCCATGCGGGAGCCGCTGGCGGCGTCCCTGATGACCGCGCTCTACCGGGCCGGACGTCAGTCGGAGGCGCTGGCCTGGTTCCATCGGACCCGGCGGCTGCTCGTGGACGAACTCGGTGTCGATCCGGGGCGCGAACTCGCCCAGGCGTACGCGCTGATTCTGCGCGGCGACCCCCTCCAGGAGGACGGGCCGGGCGTCGCACCGCCCACCGTCCCTTCCTCGGCCTCCGTCTCCCCGCCGCCCCGAGACATCCGCGAGGCAGCCGCCCGACAGCCCGCCGACGTGGACCCCGGCATACCCGGCGACGGGCTGAGCGACCTTCCTCCGCGGGGGCCAAAAGCCCGTGCCGACGACGTCTCCACCTCAACCCCCGCGCGGTCAGGGACCGTTGGCCTCCCGACGCCGGTCGGCCTGCCGTACCCCACCGATCTGCTGCCTCGGGCGCCCCGGGGATTCCAGGGGCGCCAGACCGAACTGGCCGCGCTCACCCGGGCCGCCGCCGCCGAGGCACCCGTCTGTCTGGTCACCGGGCTGCCCGGGGTGGGCAAGACCGCGCTGGCTCTGCAATGGGCCCACCGCAACGCCGGCCTTTTCCCCGACGGGCGGCTCTTCGCCGATCTGCGCGGTTTCGGCGACACCGGAGAAGCCGCCCTCATCGAAGTCCTCCGTGAGTTCCTGCCGGCGCTCGGTGTGCCGCCGCGACGCGTGCCCGAATCGGCGTCGGCCGCGGCCGCGCTGTTCCGTTCCCTGACCCACCGGCGCCGCCTGCTCGTCATCCTCGACAACGCCCGCGACTCCGCGACCGTCCGCGCGCTGCTGCCGGGTGGCGCCGACTGCGTCACCCTGGTCACCAGCCGGCACCGGCTGGACGGCCTCGTCGCCTCCGAGGCCGCCACCGCCGTCCCGCTGGACAGCCTCGAACCCCAGGACGGCACAGCCCTGCTGGCCGGTGTCCTCGGCCAGGACAGGGTGCTGGCCGAACCGATGGCCGCGCGCAGGCTCGCCGAACTGTGCGGGGGACTGCCCCTCGCGCTGCGCGTGACCGCCGCACGACTGGCCGGTCGCCCGCAGCGGACGCTCGCCGACCTCGCGGACGAACTCGCCGACGAGCGGAGCCGGCTGACGTATCTGGACGTGGACGACACCAGCGTCTCCGCCGCCCTGCGCCTGACCGTGCAGCAGTTGCCGCCCGACGCGCTGCACCAGTTCACCCGGCTCGGCCACCACCCCGGCTCCCACTTCGACCCCTTCACCGCAGCGGCACTTTCCGACACGGATCCGCCCGCCGCCGCGGCGGCGCTGGAGCGCCTCGCCGCCGCCCACCTGGTGACCGAGCCGTCACCCGGCCGATGGGAACTCCACGATCTGGTACGCCTCTACGCCCGCACCCTCGATCCCGGAGCCGCACGAGAGGCCCTCATCGGTGTCCTCGACCACTACATCGCCACCGCGCTCGCCGCCGCCGACACCGCGCAGCCCGGCGGCGAGCCCTGCTTCACGCTGCCGGAGGACTTTCATCGCCCAGCCGCCGTACGGGACTTCACCGACCGGGCGGACGCCATGCACTGGCTGGCCACCGAGCGTGAAGACCTGGCCCTGGCCGTCGTCGCGGCCCGAGCTGCCGGCCTCGACGACCGCGCCTGGCGCATCATCCTGCTCCAGTGGCCCCAAGTGGTCTGGCGGGTACGGGACGGCTGGGTACCGCTGCTCAACATCGCGCTGGAATGCGCGCGGGCCGAGCGCGACCCGTACGCCCAGTCGCGGGTGCTCACACTGTTCGGCTGGGTGCTGAGCGAGGAGGGCCGGCCGACCGAGGCGCTCGCCCTGCTGGAACTCTCGCCATCGCTCGCCCGGCAGGCGGACGACCGGCTCGGCGAGGCGACCGCGCTGATCAATCTCGCCGTCGTCGAAGCCGCGCAGGGCGACCTCGGGGCCGCGCTGGAGAACTGCGTCCGGGCCATCGTGCTGGCCCGGGAGGAACCCGACGCGCACACCGAGATGCTCGCGCTCCAGCACCTCGCACGCATCCAACTCGCCGCGAACCAGCCCCGCGAGGCGCTCCGCTCGGCTCGTACGGCGCTCGATCTCGGCCCCGAGCACGAGGAGGCGGCGCGCCGTGCCCTGCTGCTGACCGTCTGCGGCGAGGCCCAACTGGCGCTCGGCGCGCACAGCGAGGGAATCCTGCTGCTGGACCGGGCCGCGGGCGAGGCGGAGGGCGCCGGTTACGACGAGGGCGCCGTACAGGCCCTGGCCGCGCTCCTGAGGGTGAACCCGCGGGCCGACTACCGCAGCCGGTACGAGGAGGCGGTACGCCGCAGCGCCGACGACGGTTGACACCCACCGCTCCTTCCGGCGGGTGCCGCTCCGGTCTAGGACCGCCCCTCGACGTCCATCTCGCCCAGGAGGGACCAGTCGTCCTGGGGGATCTTCATGTTCAGGATGCGCGGTGTGGCGGCCAGGTGTCGGGGCAGCTTCTGCTGGGCGGCCTTGAAGTGCGCGGACTGGACGTGGGACGCGCCGGCCTCGTCGTCCCGGAAGGCCTCGACCAGGACGTACTCCGTCGGATCGTCGACGCTCCGGGACCAGTCGAACCAGAGACAGCCGGGCTCGGCGCGGGTGGCTGCGGTGAAGTCGGCGGTGATCTCCGGCCACTTCTCCGCGTCTTCGGGGCGGACACTGAACTTGGCGGTAATAAAGATCATGAGGGCTCCTCGGTTCTGTGCTGAGCCATTCTGTGCCGTCGACGGCAGTTGAACGCCAGGGGCGCGTAGGCCGACCGGGGGAACCGCCGAGAGCTGTCCCGCCACCCCCGGGAACGGTCCCGCCTCTCGCGACCCTGCCCGGACCTGGAGACGTAAGCGGGTCACGTGATGTCCGTGGTCGATTTCTGTTGCCGAGAGGTGGCCGGCTCTGTATCGTTTTTCGATAACATCGATAATCGATACGGGGGAAGTCATGGCTAGGGTACGCAATCCACTGGAGCCCATGTCGAGCGTGGTCAGGGGCATCGTGACGCTGTTCGCGGCGCTGATGGTCGCGAGCCTGCTCAGTGGGATGTTCGTGGGCGGAGTGCACATCCTCGGCATCGGCGACGAGACCATCTGCGTGACGGACACGTCCACGTCCACGAGCGGAGAGGCGTCTCCCATCGAGTTCAAGCCCGCGCCGGGAGTCTCGGCCGGCCTGGACGCACACCCGAGGTACTGCACCGACCATCCAGGTGCGGCCCAGAGCCTGCTCCACTCCGCGACCGAGGTTCCCGCCTTCGTCTTCACCCTCGGAGCGCTCCTGCTCGTTCTCCGGCTGATCCGGGGCGCGGAGCGCGAGGGACTCTACGCCGCGCGGACGGCGCAGCGGCTGCGGGGTGTTGGCTGGTGGCTGCTGGCCGGCAGTGTGCTCGCCGCGATCGCCACCTCCACGGCCGAACAGGCCCTGCTCGCTTCCCTGAGCAGAGGGGGCGACAACAGTGCCGTCACCGGGCTGATCTCGTGGGACGCTCCCTACATGGCGATACTCACCGGCCTCGGCGTTCTCTCGTTCGCCCGGATCATGCGTGTCGGCATCACCATGCGAGAAGATCTCGACGGAACGGTCTGATGTCCGAGGAGAAGGAGGAGCACGCGATCGAGGTCCATCTCGACCGCCTGCTCGAAGAACGCGGGATGACCCTGGCCGACCTGGCCGACCGGGTGGGTGTCACTCATGTGAACCTGTCGATCCTGAAGAACGGCCGGGCGAGAGCCGTACGGTTCACCACCCTGACACGGCTCTGCGAGGTACTGGAATGCCAGCCGGGCGACCTCCTCAGCCATCGCCCGGGCTGAGGACGGGGCCCGCGAGGACCCCGTCCGGTGGTGAACCTCCCTAATCGCGTCCGACCGCCGTGCAGACGCAGACCCTGTTCCCCTCCGGGTCGGCGAGCACGGTGTACGACGGTGATGCAGAGTCGTCGACCACGGTGCCACCGGCCGCGACGGCGGCCGGGATACGCGTCCGCGCCGCCTCGGGGGCCAGCCACAGATCCATGTGCCAGCGCTGGCGGGGGGTCTCGTGGGCGTCGGTCTGCTGGAACCACACACTGGGGACACGGTTCGTCGGGTCGAAGACCGTGTCGTGCACCGTGTCGCCGGCGTCCCCCGTGAGCAGGGCCGACCAGAAGGGGCCTGCCGCGGAGTCGTCCGCGGTGTCGAGTGCGATCTCCAGTTGTGTCACCTCGTCCGGGGCAGCCGTCAGCCCGTGTTCGCGGGCGAGCCCCGAGATGACGCGGGCCAGTTCGAGGTCCTGCGCGGTGACCTGGCGGGCGCCCTTCTCGTCGACGCTGAAAAGACTCACATCCACCACACCGGGACCCAGCCTGATCTCCGGTACGTCATGTCCGGCGATGAGCGACGCCTGCGCCACCGCGCCGACGAAGGCGGCGCCCGGGCCCGGACCGGCGGCTCTGTAGCGGGCGGCGAGCGGCTGGGCGAGCTTGCGCCAGTCGTTCAACCCGTGCGCGATCGATTCCAGGATCTCAGGAGTGCTGACCTTGTCCATGTGCCCATGTTTCCAGGCCGCCTTCCGTCCCACGGGACAGGCCGCGCGGACGAACCGTCAGGGGACGGGCCGTTCCCCCGTCCCGTCGAAGGCCCCCGGTTCGGGCCGTTCGTCGGTGAGTTCGGGCTCAAGACCTTCGCCCACGGCCGTCCGGACCCGGCCCGCGTCGGCGCGCCACGCCTCGAAGGCCCAGGTGGTGAGCGCGACGACGGCCAGCCCGAGCAGCCAGCCGCCCACCACATCACTGAACCAGTGCACACCCAGGGCGACGCGGGTGAAGCCGACCCCGAGGACGGAGAACACCGCCGCGTACCAGCACAGCGCCCGCCAGGACCGCGGCACCAAGGGCAGCAGGACCAGCAGGAGGATGGCGAACGAGGTGGTGGCGGTCATCGCGTGACCCGACGGGAAGGAGAAGCCGGGAGCCCGTGCCACCGGATCCTCCAGCGACGGACGCGCCCGCTCGACGACCGTCTTCACCAGCAGCCCGATGACTCCGCCCGCCACGGCGGTCACCGCGGACCAGGCGGCCAGCCGCCATGCCCGGCGGTACAGCAGCCAGCCGGTCAGCAGCGCGACAGCCGTACGCAGGGTGAGCGGATCCCAGACCCGGTCGGAGAGGAAGCGCAGCGTACTCGTCCAGGCGGGATGCGCCAGGGCGATGCCGTGCAGCCGTCGGGCGGCGCCCGCGTCGATCCGGCGCAGGGGCTGCCACTGTCCCTCGACGAGGACGAGGAGCAGACCGAACGGCACCGCGGCGATCGCCGCGACGGCGGCGGAGCCGAGGAGCCGGGCGCCGAATCTGCGGTCGGCCGCCCGACGGCGGTCCCGCAGGCTCCGGACCGCGACACGCGCTGCCATTCAGACTCCCGGGTCGGGGCGGACCGGACCCGGACGCCGCGCGCGTGAGGCCTCCAGTTGCGCGGCGAAGGACAGCCCGAGGAAGAGGGCGATCGAGGTCAGATAGGCCCAGAGCAGCAGCGACATGAAGGCGCTGAGGGGGCCGTAGACCGTGTCGAAGGAGCCGCTGATCCCGAGGTAGAGGCTCAACAGCCAGGTCAGCGCCGTCCAGAGCACCAGATACACGGCGGCGCCGAAGGCCAGCCAGGTGTAACCGGGCTGCTGGCGGCGGGGCGAGCGACGGAAGATCGCGCTGGCCGAGATGAGGGCGAGGAACAGCCCGCAGGGCCAACGCAGCATGTCCCAGGCGGTCTTGGCGACTCCGTCGAGGTGATAGACGATCACGACCGCGGACGCCAGGTCGCCGCCCGCCACCATCAGGACGAATCCGAGGCCGAGCGGGATTCCCGCGCTCAGGGACATGACCAGGCCGCGTAGATACTTCCGGTGGAAGACGCGGTCGCGCTCGTTCCCGTAGATCCGGTTGGCACCGCGTTCTATCTGGCACATCGCGGTGGTGACGTTGACCAGGGAGAAGGCGAGGCCGAACCACAGGGCGACCTGCGCCCCGTCGCCCGCCGTGTGCCGGCTGCGGCGCAGCGCGTCGTCGACGACGTCGGCGCTCGGACCCGCGGCGATCCGGCGGATCGTCAGTTCGGCGACCCTGCCGATGTCCTCCGTGTGCAGGGCCGACGAGAGTCCGACGAACGCGATGGCGAGGGGGATCAGGGCCAGGACCGTCTGCAGGGCGAGCGCGCGGGAATGGCTGAACCCGTCGGCGTAGCGGAACCGGATGAACGCGTCGCGCAGCAGGGGCCAGCCGCCGTAGCGGCGCAGGGCCGCGAGCGCATCGTCGGCGGAGAGTTCGTCTCCGGGCATGACGTGGGTCTCCGGGACCTTGGTCGCGGTACCCATTCACTTCTCCCGGGCGGGCAGCAGGACGGTCAGCGCGGCCGGCTCGACCTCGGCGGTGAGGCGCCGCCCGGGGCCCACCGGGTCCCCGTCGAGCTCCCGGGACTGAGGGGTGTCGAAGACGAGTTCCGCGCGCCGGAAGGTGAAGAACTCCACGGGGACCCCGCGTCGAGCGGTGCCATCGGCGGCGACGGTGTGTACGGCGGACGGCCGGGGTGACCCGGCGCGGCGGCGCAGGAGCGTCCGCGCGGCGCGCAGCCAGCCGACGGCGCCGCGGGGGTCGAGGACCAGCAGGTCGAGCAGTCCGTCGTCGGGACGGGCGTCGGGCAGCAGGGTCACCCCGCCCTGCACGGTTCCGACGTTGGCGACCAGCACCATACGGGCCGTGCGCCGGAAGGCGGGGGAGTCGTCCAGCCGGATCGTCACTCTCATACGGGGTGTGCGCAGCGTTCCGATCCCGGCCAGAGCGTAGGCCGGCCAGCCCAGGTGGGCCTTGGCGCGAGGGTCGGTGTGTTCCATCATCGCGGCGTCGAGGCCCGCTCCGGCCATCGCGGCGAACCGGGTGGCGGTCAGGCCGTCGCCCTCGACGGCCGCCAGGTCGAGAGGGCGCGGGCCGCCGTCCAGCGCGGCGTCGAGCGCGGCGGTGGGGGAGAGCGGCAGACCGAGATTGCGCGCCAGCAGGTTGCCGGTGCCGCAGGGGACGATGGCCAGCGGAACACCGCTCTGGGCCAGGGCGTCGGCGACCGTGCGGACCGTTCCGTCCCCACCGCAGACCACGACGAGTGTCGCGCCCTCGCGGACCGCGCGGGCCGTCTGCCCGGCCCCGGGGTCGGCCACGGTGGTCTCCAGGAACACGGGGTCCCGGTGGCCGTGCCGTTCAAGGGTCCGCCGCAGGTCTTCGCGCGTGGCCTCGTCGGTGACCGTGGGATTGAGGATCACGGCCGTCGTGCCGGGCGGGCGCTCGTCGGCGGTCCGTGCGGCGGGTGCGGCGTCCGCGGAGGGCGCGGCGGTCACGGACCGGTCGACCAGCAGGGCGCGGCCCACGATCAGCAGCGACAGCCCGCCGTTGGCGAGGCCGCCGAGCACGTCCGTGGGGTGGTGCATGCCCCGGTAGAGCCGGGCGGCGCCGACGAGCAGCGGCAGGACCAGCAGGAGTCCGGCCACGATCCTGCGCCACGGCCCGCGCGCTCGGGACAGCACGACCACGGCCAGGCCCGCGTAGAGCGCGGTCGCCGCCCCGGTGTGTCCTGAGGTGTAACTGGAGGTGGGCGGAGAGGCGTCGAGGCGGTCCACGTCCGGCCGCTGCCGGTCCACCGACTCGGTGATGGCCAGGAAGACCAGCGCCTGGAGGGACACGGCGAGGGCGAGGAAGACCGCTTGGCGCCACATCGGCAGACGGGGTATCAGGAGCAGGCCCAAGCAGGTCAGAAGCGTGACGGCGATCACCGTGAGGGTGTTGCCGGCTTCCGAACCGATGGACGACAGCGTGGTGAGCGTGCCGGTGCGGGCCCGTTCGAGGCCCTCGTCGACGGTGTCCTCGGCCGTCAGCGGCCACAGCCCGCGGGCGGGGCCGGTGATCAGGAGTCCGAAGCCCACCATCACCGCCGCCTGGCACGCGGTCAGCGCGCCGACGCGTGCGGCCGTCCGGCCGGTGCCCCGGGGGAGTGCGAACGAGCGGGCCGGGCCCGCGACTTCGGTTCGGCCGCGGGACCTCGCGGCGGCTCTGTCCGGTACGGCGGTCGGCATCGGGACTCCCGGGGCAGCGCGGTCCGGCCGGATTCCACCCGGGCCGCGCTTCCTCCCGGGTCCCCCGCCGTTTGCCCCGGAACGCCTTGAACAGGCCTGCCTCGGCGTGGAATCGGACGAGGCGCCGCCTCGGGGACCCGCAGCCGGGCGTCGATCCGGGCGGACCGAGCCCGGCAGCCGGCCGGAGCCCGGTCATCGGGCTCCGGCGTCCGGCTCAGCCGTGATAGGTGATGTACCCGTTGCCGTCACGGTCGTTGGCCGACTTGGTGTACGAGTGGACGTCGGCGCGGGCGCCGGACGACTTGTACAGGTAGATGCTGTCCTTGTCGTTGTTCCAGATGAAGTTGCAGTTCTGGCGGTAGACCACGTTCCGGGCGTCCGAGTCGGTGCCGTGCCCGCCGCGGAGCTTGATGTAGTCCCCGGGCTCCAGGTAGTGGTTCGCGGGGAAGGTGAACTTGTTGCCGGTGGCGTCCTTGACGACGTAGCCCTTCAGGTTCACGGTCGCCGTGGACGAGTAGTTCTTGATCGTCAGGTACTCGTCCCTGCTGTTGCCGCTGGAGCAGCTGTTGGAGTCCGGGCCGGGCGCGTCGTACTGGACGCCCTTGATCTTCAGCGCGGACGAGTACTCGGTGGTGGCCTGTGCCGGGGCCGCGGCGATGGCCGCGAGCGTGCCGACAGCGGCGGCGGTGACAGCCAGGGTGTTGCGCATGCGCATGAGGAATCCCCCCTCGGTGGTGCGAATGGAGCTCCAGGAGCATACCGATGGTGTGATCAGCACATGGCGAGAATGTGAGGGAGACGTAAACGCCCCGGAGTCGCGAGTGTCCTTTGCGGCCCAGGGGCGGGCCCGCGGATCCGTCGCGGAACCCGGTCGACGTGGCCGCTCACCTGCTGTGACTTCGCCCACCTCCCCTTGTCCCGACAAGGAAGGCATACCTAAGTTCTGTCCCATGGCCCCATACGATCCCCCGCTCCCCGACGGCCCCGGCGGCTCCGGCGACGCAGACGCCCCGCCGCACCCGGCTGCCGGGCGACCGGACGCCCCCGCTCTGGTCGAGTTCTCCGTCGACCTCACCGCTCAGGAGGTCCGGCGGCAGGTCCAGGTACTGGCCGCCCTCGGCCCCGACTGGGACCCGATGGAGGTGATGCGCGGCGAGGAGGCCGCGTACGCCCTTCTGTACTCCGGTCTCGACGAGAAGCAGCAGCGCGTCTACGACGACCTGGTCGCGTCCGGCGTACTTCCCCGGCGCGGAGACGGCAGTGCTGCCGCTTGATCCGCAGGCGGACATCGGGCGCCGCGCCTGGGTGACGTGTCCGAACTGCGCCGACAGCCGCGGGTGCGCCCCGTGCGAGGAACGGCGGTCGTGCTCCGACCACTGGCGCTACCTGCTCTCCACCACCGGAAGCCTGCTCCACCTGCAATGCCCGTCGTGCACCCATGTCTGGGTCCACGAGACCGGATTCGGCGCCACACGCTCCCTGTGGAACCGCATCGCCGGCGGCCGCCCACGCCGCTGACCGGCGGGAAGGTGCCGTCAACGCGGATGATCGGACACCCCCCACGACAGGCCGGGCGGGGCGGGGTTATCCTCAGGGCCCCAGGCGGGTCGAACGTGTCCGATGCGCCGCTGTGGGAAGATCGCAACCCCGCACGACAGCAGTCCGGGCCCCGTGCACGCCATCGCTCGTAGATTCGAGAACGCTCGCGGCCCACCGGTGGATGACGGACCGGCCCGCGCGGGTAAAGAAACTATGCGCACCTGCGCGAACATCCCACTGCCGAAGGACTGCCGGTCTTGGACCTCCCACACTCCGAATCACCTGCCGCGCGACGTCCCGGACGCACGTGGACCGTCCGCATCTCCGGCCACAGCGACCGCACCGCGTCGGTATCGTGCTCCTCTCCCTGCGCCATGCCCCCGCGCTCCCGCGACCTCGCCGCGCTGCGCCGCTTCGCCGAGGCCCACGTCGGGGCGCATGCCCGCGCGGCCACCGTGCACGCGGACGCGGCCTGCGCCTGCCGGCAGGCGCAGTGCGCTTCCCACGAGGACAGCCAGGTGCACTGCATGGGCAGTGTGCTGCTGGTGCTGCGCCATGATCCGGCCATCGCCCAGGTGTGGACCTTGATGGAGGTCTGCGCCGCCTGCGCTCCGATGATGACGCACACCCGCGTCGTGGGCCGTGCCGTGCCCCGTACCCGTACGCCCTCCACACCGTCCGCGACGACCACGCCGGAGGCCGCCGCCGGTGCCCCGGTCGTCGCGCCCGCGATCCCCGGCGGATTCAGTGCCCCGACCGGGCCCGGCTTCAACAGCGCGGACGCGCCGCCTGCGCCGTCACGGCGCCGCGCCGCCGGCCGTGGCCGCCCCCAGCCCCGGCAGGGCCGACGCGACCAGGGCAGATCGCGCGGCTGACCACGTCCGCACCCCGCTCGGCGGACGTGCGGAACAAGCCGGTCTGGACCCGGCCGACCCCGGTCCGGCCCGGCGGACCTGACGGATCCGACAGACCTGACGGGCCGGACCGACAGGTCGGCCCGAGAGGCCCGACGACCTGGTCCCACGGACCCGGCGGGTCGGCCGCGGGACGCCATCGGGCGGCCCGAGGGACCCGCCGGAACGCTTGTGCGCCCGGCTTCGCCCACGACTTCCGCTGGTCAGCACCCGGCCCGCGCTTCAGCGCTGCCGTCGACGCGTCCGGCCGTCGTGGTCGGCGACCTGCCCCTGAAGGGCTCTCGTGCGGGAGGCGGGCGCAGGGCCCGGAGGCGGGCATGATCCGGGCATTTTCCTGAACGGCACCTGTGCGGTTGAGGGTTCATCATCGACTGAAAGCCGTTGCATGGCTTTGCGCAATTCTTGCAGGCGTTGCAAGGTGGCACCGCGCGGCGGCCCCGAGGCCGCTGCTTCGCCGACACGAAGGACGCCACCATGTTCCCCGCCAGTCGCCTCGCATCCCCGCACCGGCTCAGGGCGGTCCTGGGTCTGTCCGCCGTAGTCCTGGGTCTGCTGGGTGCGACCGGCGCGCCCGCCGCCGCGCGGGACGCCGGCCGGGACACTCCTGCCGACGACGTCGTCCACGCGACAACCGTTCCGGACTGCGTCCACTACTACAGCGACTGGCGCTACACGACCGTCGTCAACGACTGCGACACCACGGTCGACGTCACCGTCGAATACACCGACGGCCAGGGCGCCCCCTGCCGCACCCTGCTTCCCCAGGCCATCGCCACCTTCTCGGGCTACGGCCCCCAGCTCAACTACGTGACGGGCCTCAGCACCTGCACACCCGCGAGCGTGTGAGTCCGTCACCCGACATACCGACCCGGGCGACGGACTCCCCTCCTCGCCCGGGTCCTCGGTCCGCGCGGGCATGGCCGCTGACGCCGGCGCCCTGCCGTCTTCTCAAGGGCAGTGATACGCGAGCTCCGTCGAGACGGTGCGGCGCACCGGGGAGAGCAGGTGCAGTTCGGCGCGCGCCGCGTAACGGCCGTTGCCCTGGAACGTCCACAACAGGTGCAGCCGGGCCACTTCCTGATGACGCGTCATGTCCTCGTGCAGGACCGCCGAGAAGGTGCCGTCGCTGCGCACCCAGCGGTAGGCGAGTGTGCCGGGCCTGCCATTGGTCGTGACCGTGGCCGTGACATCGGCGGTCTCGTCGCATCCGGGGGAGGGCGACGCACTGGCGACCTTGACGTCGTCCACGCCGATGGCGGGCGCGGAGCGGTGCCAGAGGAGGAAGGCGACGACGGCCAGCAGGACCACGGCGGGCAGCGCGTGTCTGCGCCAGGTCCGGCGGCGTACCGGGACCGCCCGAGGAACCTCGGTGACCCGTCGTACGGTGTCGGCGTTCACGCCGGGGCCGAAGCGCAGCAGAGTGCCCTCGACCCGGTCGGGCCGCGTCTCCCCGATCGCCGGAACCGACAGCGCCACCGTCGTCGAACTCCCGGTGAGGGCGAGCGTGTCGGGGGAGTCCGGCCGTTGGATCCAGTGACTGGCCAGCACGGTCGCGCTGTACTCGTCGTCGGGTGAGGGGGCGCCCGCGGCGCCGGGGTGGTCGGTCATGAGATCAGGCACCGCCGCGTCAGTAGCTGTTGCCAGGCGCCGCCGTCGGCGGAGGCCGGCTGGGTCCTGGCCTGGACGCCCCAGTAGCAGCCCATTCCCTGGAACGTGTGGGCCAGGGCGATCGTGTACTGGGTCGATCCACTGCGCTGGTACGTGTCCGCCGCGCCGTCCTGGGCCCCGGCCTGGCCGCTGACCTCGCCGGTGAACCAAGCGACCGTGAGGGTGACCGGTCCGGTTCCGTCGGTGGTGACGGTGACCGTCGCCGTCGCGGTCGTGTTGCCCGTCTGCCGGAAGCCGTCGAAGGCGACGGACTTGACGTTGACGGTGGGGCTGGGTGACGCGGACGCCGTGGTCGGCGCCGCCGACGTCGGGGCCGGTGTGGTCGGGGGCGCGACGGTGCCGGACGCGGCCGTGGTCGCGGAGTCCGACGAGGTCGGCTGCGTCGTGGCGTCCGAGGCCGAGCCGGAAACCGTGGGCGCGGCCGATGTGGAGGACGCGGAGGACGGCGTCGGCGAACCGGGACCGGCCGTCGTCGCGGGGTCGCCGAGGAGGGTCGGCTGCGCGCTGGTGGTGGCGAGTGCCTGCGCGGCCTTGCGCGGTGTGCCGAAGTCCGGAGCGTGCCGGTCGATGCCGTACGTCAGGAGGAGGGCCGCGACCAGCGCGGCCCCCGACACGAGCAGCGCCCGCAGGCTCGGACGCCAGGCGCGGAGCCAGTCGGGTGTCCCGCCGAGGATCGTGCGCGCCGTGTCCGTGGCACGGCGCGGAACGGAGGGGGCGGAGGGAAGCAGCAGAAGGGACAGCGCGGCGAGTGCCGCGAGCCGCCCGCGGCCGCGCTCCTCCCAGTCCGGCCCGTACGCGCCGCCGGCCGTGGCCTCCAGCTCCGCCACGAAGTCCTCGGCTTGGGCGGGCCGTTGTTCAGGTGATTTGGCCAGGCCGCGCTGGACCAGGGAGCGCACCGGCTCGGGGACCTCGTCGGCGGGAATCGCGCCGTCCACGTGCTGGAGGGCGAGTTCGGCCAGGTTCTCGCCCGTGTAGGGCTTGCGGCCGGTCAGGCACTCGAAGAAGGTGGCGGTCGCGGCGTACACGTCCGCGGCCGGTGAGGCGGGGGCGCCGGTCCACTGCTCCGGGGCCATGTACGACGGGGTGCCCGCGATGCCCGCCGTGGTGCCGTCGGCGGTGGCGATCCCGAAGTCCACGAGCTTGGACGTGCCGTCGGGGCGGACGAGGACGTTCTCCGGCTTGTAGTCACGGTGGACCACGCCGATGCGGTGGGCGTCGGCGAGGCCGAGCAGCGAGCCCTTGAGGAGGACGAGCGCGGCTTCCGGTTCGAGGGGAGCCTGCCGGCCGAGCAGTGTCCGCAGGGACACACCGTCCACCAGCTCCATCACGATGGCCGCGCCCTCCGGCCCCTCCACATACTCGTAGAGGCCTGCCACGTGGTCGCTTCGCAGTCCGCCGAGCAGCCGGGCCTCCGCCCGGAACTCCTGCACGAAACCCGGACGGGTGCGCAGCGACTCGTTCAGGTACTTGACCGCGACCGGATGGCCGGTCCCCTCGTGAACGGCCAGCGCGACGCGTCCGCTCGCCCCCGAACCGAGTTCGCGGGACTCGGCGTAGCCCGGTACCGCCCATGTGCTCATGACCCATGCCTCCCCATGACGTGGGGCACGTGAGGCATCCCGGTCCCCACGCGCTCCAGTCGCGTCCTGTGAGACACGATCGGGGGCGCTTCGGTTGCAGGCTTGCGAAGACGTAATCGACGGGCCGTCGCCGGCCCCTGTTTCCCGCCCGTCGTGGCCGGTCCGGCGCTTCGCTCAGAACGGGACCCGTCGACCCCATCGGCGTACGGACCCTCGTCCACCGACTCTGGTCCGGCCCTCCCGAACCGCCCGAGCTACCCCAGTTCGGCGAGGTCCTCGGCGGTCAGTTCGAGCGCACCGGCGGCGATGTTCTCCTCCAAGTGGGCCAGGGAACCCGTGCCGGGGATGAGGAGGATGTCGGGTGACCGGGCCAGCAGCCACGCCAGGGCGACCTGGGGTGTCGTCGCCCGGTGGCGGGCGGCGACCGACTCCAGATGCTCGGCGGTGACCGGCTGGAAACCGCCGACCGGGAAGAACGGGACGTAGGCGATGCCGGCTTCCGTGCAGGCGTCGACGAGGGGATCGTCATCGCGCTGGGACAGGTTGTAGAGGTTCTGGACGCACGCGATCGGCGCGATCCTGCGGGCCTCGGCGAACTCGTCGGCCGTGACGTTGGAGATCCCCAGATGCCGGATCAGGCCCTCGTCGCGCAGCGCCATCAGGGCTTCCAGGGGTTCGGCCAGGGACGGTGTCCCGGTCTCGGCGAGATCACCCAGCCGGAGGTTCACCACGTCCATCCGGTCCAGGCCGAGCGAGCTGAGGTTCGCCTCGACACCCCGGCGCAGATTGTCGGCCGTGAGGCCCGTCTTCCCGGCCGCGGGCAGGGCGATGTCGGAGCCCTCGACCAGCGCGCCCACCTTGGTGACGATCACCAGATCGTCCGGGTAGGGGTACAGGGCCTCCCGGATCAGCTCGTTCGCCGACACCCCGTCACGCTCGTAGTAGTACGAGGTGTCGATGTGGTTCACCCCGAGTTCCACGGCGCGGCGCAGAATCCCCAGTGCGGTGTCCCGGTCCGGCCGGTCGCCCCGCGGCCAGCCGGTCAGCTTCATCGTGCCGTATCCGATTCGAGCGACGCTCAAGTCGCCGCCGAGTGCCCATCGTCCAGTCGTCACGATCACCACCCTAGCCCCGCGGCGGAGAGCCGGTACCGCGGACCGGGGACCGTCCGGGGACGCGCAGGGGCCGTGAGCCGTGCCGTCGGAACCGTCGCGCGACCGGTGTTCCGCCCGTCCCACGCGCGGCCCGAGACACCGGGCGCGCGGTGCACTGGGCCGGGCGCACGTCACACGGCGGACGGCGTACGGTCCGGCCGGCGCGGCACGTGACGCACCGGCGCACGCCACTCGTCACGCGCGCCCGTGCGTCGTTCGAGGACAAGCCGGGGCCGACGGGAGACGCTGCTCCTGGACAACCACCCGGACCCGATGCCGGGTCACCTCCGTATCCAGGCCCACGCCGTTGCAGCCCCGCACGAAGGAGTTCCCCGTGACAGCGTCACCGTCGAGCCCCGAAGCCGACAACACCTACCGCTTCGACGATCTGCGCGCCCTGTTCATCAACTGCACCCTCAAGCCCGCCCCCCAGCAGAGCCACACCCAGGGGCTGGTCGACAAGAGCAGCGAGATCATGGAGGCCCAGGGAGTCGCGGTCGAGGAGGTCCGCGCCGTCGACCACGACATCGCGCCGGGCGTCTACCCGGACATGACCGAGCACGGCTTCGCCACGGACGACTGGCCCGCCATCCAGGAGCGGGTGATGGCCGCCGACATCCTGGTCCTCGCCGGCCCGATCTGGCTCGGTGACAACAGCTCCGTCACCAAGCAGGTCGTCGAACGGCTCTACAGCGGCTCGGGACTGCTCAACTCCGCGGGCCAGTACGCCTATTACGGGCGGGTCGGCGGTTGTCTGATCACCGGCAACGAGGACGGTGTGAAGCACTGCGCGATGAACCTCCTCTACAGCCTCCAGCACCTCGGATACACCATCCCGCCGCAGGCCGACGCCGGCTGGATCGGTCCCGCGGGACCCGGTCCGTCGTATCTCGACCCCGGTTCGGGCGGCCCCGAGAACGACTTCACGAACCGCAACACCACCTTCATGACCTGGAACCTGATGCACATGGCGGCCCTGCTGAAGCGGTCCGGCGGTATCCCGGCCCACGGCAACCAGCGTTCGCAGTGGGACGCGGGCTGCCGTCCGGACGCCCCGAACCCCGACTACCGCTGAGTCACAGACTCCGCGCGGGCCAGTCCAGCAGCCGGGCCCCGATGACCGCGGTCTGCAGCATGTAGCGGTTGGCGGGATCGTTGGGGTCGGCCCCGGTGAACTGGTGGATGCGTTCGAGGCGGTACGTCAGGGCCCGCACGCTCAAGGAGAGGCGGCGGGCCGCCGCGGCGGCCACGCAGCCGGTGTCGAAGTACGCGGTCAGGGTGTCCAGGAGCGGTTGGGCGCCGCCGCGCGCGCCGGTGAGCGGGCCGAGCGTGGCGAGGACCAGCTCGGCCATGGCCTGGCGGTCCCGGGTGAGAACCGGGTAGACGAGCAGGTCGGCGGCGCGCAGCACGGGAGCGTCCAGGCCGAGCCGCTCGGCGAGTTCCAGGGTGTTCAGGGCCTCCTCGTAGGACTGGACGACCCCGCCGGGGCCGGGCTGGGGGCGGCCGATGGCGACGCGTCCGCCGCCGGTCGCCGCGTGCGCCTGCTGGGCGAAGTGGGTGAGGACGTCCTCCTGGTCGCCGGGCGCGACGCACAGCATCCGCCCGCCCTTCGTGGTGAACAGGATGCTGCGGTCGCCGAACCGGGCGATGACGGCCTGCTCCACCCGTCGGGGGACCGGCGCCGACTCGTCGTACGCCGACGGGCCCTCGGCGACGGCGACGGCGTGCGCGTGCGAGAGGCGCAGGCCGAAGCGTTCGGAACGCTCGGCGAGGCGGCCCAGGTCGCTGCGCCCGTAGAGGAGGTCGTCGATGAACTCGCGGCGCGCGGCCTCCTCCTTGCGTACCGCGAGGAGTTGGGCCCGCTCGTAGCCCTCGGCGAAGGCGTCGATGACCTGTTGGACCGCCGCGAGGGTGCAGTCGGCCGCGGCGGGCGCCGCGGGCCAGGCGGCGCGGGCGGCGGAGAGGTGGGCACTGACGAGCGCGGGCAGGCCGTGACCGGCGATGGCGGCCCGCTCGCCCAGCACTCGCCGGGACTCGATCTCGTCCCGGGTGAGACGGCGGCCGGTGACGGAGACCTCGGCCAGTATCCGGGCATAGCCCTCCAGATACTGCTCGGGTATCTGTCGCTCCATCAATTCGTCCCCCGGTTTCCTGACGGCCCGGTGACGACTTCTTGACGGTGACCGGCACGCAGAGCCTAGGCAACACTGCCGGGAACCGGCAATGCGGCTGTCACGTACGGCGATGCACGATGTGGGCAGGGGAGCACGGCGGACGGTCCTGTGCCGGACACCGGCAGAATGGCCGGTGTCCGGTATCAGGACCGGAAAGGGACGCCCGGGTGGTCGGCATCCCGTCGCTCGACGCGTCGGCTCTCAGGGAGCGGGCCAGTTCCGCAGCAGGGCGTCGAGGGCGTCCAGGACACGCGACCAGCTCTCCTGCGAGTCGGGGGTGCTGTGGCTGAACCCTCCGGCCGTCTCCAGGCTGACATAGCCGTGGAACACACTTCCCAGCATCCGCACGGCATGGGTCTGGTCCGGTTCCGTCAGGTCGTAGCCGCGCAGGATCGCCCGCATCATCCGCGCGTGCTTGACCCCGGCGCTCGCCGCCGCCGTCTCCGGGTCGAGCCTCAGTTGTGCCGCCGCGTAGCGGCCCGGGTGCTCCCTGGCGTAGTCGCGGTAGACGTTCGCGAAGGCGGTCAGGGCGTCCTTGCCGGCCCGCCCCGCCAGCGCGGCGGCCCCCCTGTCGGCGAGTTCGTCGAGCGCGAGGAGGGCGATCCTGGTCTTGAGGTCGTGGGAGCTCTTCACGTGCGAGTACAGACTCGCGACCTTGACGTCGAACCGCCGGGCCAGCCCCGACACGGTCACCTGGTCGAAGCCGACCTCGTCGGCCAGCTCGGCCCCCGCTCGCGTCAGGCGCTCGGCGTTCAGTCCCGCGCGAACCATGTCCTTCCTCTCCCTAGGCGTAACCGATTATGTATTTGCCTAATACCTTTAGGCAAATTACCGTGAGCCATATGAAGCCGTTGACCGAGCAAGAGATCCGCGCCGCCTTCGTGAACTGCACCAAGGGCGAGGCGAAGCGCCTCTCCGTCCCGCGTGACCTGACCGACCGGCCCTGGGACGACCTCGACTACCTCGGCTGGCGCGACCCCCAGGCGCCGGAGCGCGCGTACCTGGTGGCGGAACTGGACGACGGCCCCAAGGCCCTCCAGCTCCGCTGCCCCAGCGCGACCTCGGGCCACATGCGGCGCAGCATGTGCTCGGTGTGCGTGACCATGCACACCGGCGGCGTCTCCCTGATGGTCGCGCCCAAGGCGGGGAAGGCCGGACAACAGGGGAACTCGGTCGGCGCCTACCTGTGCAGCGACCTCGCCTGCTCTCTGTACGTGCGGGGGAAGAAGGACGCGGGCGTCGGAGGGCGGCTCCATGAGTCGCTGACCCCGGAGGAGAAGATCCAGCGGACCGTGGCGAACCTCGCGGCGTTCATCGCCAAGGTGACGGCCTGAGCGGCCCTCCGGGCGCGCCGCGCATCGAAGCGTCCGGTGCGGAGCCGCGCCGGACCCCCCGACGGCCGACGCGAGCGCCCGCCATCGCCGTCGACGGGATCGCGTGGACGCTCAAGTCCGCTCCGGTGAAATGCAATTGACGAACAGTCAGTTGCTCTTGGCCTCGGCCGGCTGTTCCGTGTCCGTCGCCGGCTCCGAGGGGTCCTGCTCATCGACGGCCGTGTAGAACACGGAGCTGCCCTGCTTGGCGCGATGGGCATGGCTCTTGGCCACGAGGTTCTCCAGAGTGGTCCGTACGACGTTCGTCTGGATGCGGCGGTCGGGGTGGGTTTGGACGAGCGCCGTGGACACCTCCGCGGCGGAGCGCGGTTCGCTCTGTTCCGTGAGGTAGCGGCGGATGAGCTCGATGAGGGTGGGCTGGGCGGAACCGGCCTTGTCCGTGGGCTTGTCGGCGTCCGCCGTCCGCGCCGCGGTGGCCTTGGTGGCGGCGGTCTTCCTGGTCCGTGACCGCTTGCCGTCGGCGGACTTGCCGCGAGCCTTCTGGCGCGGCACCGAGGAGGCCGCCACCGGCTCGGGGCCGGCCTCGACGAGCCCGCCCGTGACGCCCAGCGCCTGGTGCAGGTTGGTGAGGACCGCGTGGTCGTGCCGCAGAGCGTTCAACTGCTCCTGCAGAGCGTCGATCTCCGCGCCCACGCGCTCCTGCTCCTTGGCGTTGCGCTCCAGGTCGCCGACCACCTGAGCGGTGTACTGAGATGTCAGTTCGGTGGGAGTCTTGGTGTCGGGCACGATGGAGACCTCTCTTCGGCGCGCGGTCGCCGCATGAACACGCCGCGATGGGGCCGGAGGGCAGGGCGTGTTCATGTTGACCGGGCTGTATGGCTGGGCGGACGCACTTGATGCGTATGCCCCGGCTTACAGATAGTACGGACAGCGTTGGCACGTTGTTCCCTTAGCGTGCCGGTTCGCCCCAAAGGGGAGCGCCTGTTGTGGTGCCGATCGACCTCCACAGGGTTCCGGCGAGTCGGCGGTGCCGCCCACCGCGTGACCGGCTTCCGGGTACCGGGCCGCGTTCCGGGTACCCGCCGAGTACGAGAGCGGCAGAGGCGGGAACGGGCGACAACAACGGGAGCGAGGTCGGGCGATGGCGGTCAGGGCGATGGGCTGGGCACACTCGTTCCCGGTCTCGGGAGGGGTCGGTGCCGGGCGGCGCTGGACCCGCGGACACCTGGAGTCCCTCGCGTGGACGGCCGAGGAACCCGAGACGGTGGACGCCGTCGTGCTGACGGTGTCGGAACTGCTCACCAACGCCCACATCCACGCCCGCAGCGACGCGCATCTCGTCCTCACCTGGGACGGCGACTGCCTGCACGTGAGTGTCCACGACGAGGACTCCACGCTGCCGACCCAACGCGATCCGGAGCCCGGGGCGTTGTCCGGCCGTGGGGTCGGCATCGTGCGGATGCTCGCCGACGAGTGGGGCATGAAGTGCCAGCGGCACGGGAAGACGGTCACGGCGTGCTTCCGCCCGGTCGGCGCCGGACAGCGCGACGACGGTGACTGAGGTTCCCCGTCCTTCATGGGCCGAGCGGGTGCGTCGATGTCCCGCGTGCCGCCGGCACAGAGGGATGCCCAGTCCGGCGGAGCAGGATCTACTGGGCCATGAACATCCATGAACCTCCATGAACACCCATGAACGCCGGTGAGCGCGCGTTCGACCCGAGGGTCGGCCGCGGGGCCGACCCGCTGTCGGCCCCGCTCCGGATTCCTGGTGCGGGTGGCCCGGTCGCACCACCCGCGGCGCGCCTCAGCCGTGGCGGACGGCGGAGAACCTGTGGGTGCCCGCGCGCAGGCCCGACACCGTGATCCGGCCGTCGACGACCCGAACGTCATGGTCGGCCGGGACCCGGCGACCGTCCCAGAGCACGCGCCCGTTCCTGCGGACCGTCACATCATGACCGCTCATCGGGAACGCGACAGTGCCCCGGGTTCCCGAGGGCACATGAACGGTCAGTACGAAGGTGTTCTCACCGTTGTCCCAACTGACCTCCAAAGGCCCCTGAGGGGTGGGAAGTTGTCCTTGGGCCCAGGCGATGCCCCCGGGATTGGGCCGCACCTCCCAGGTGGCGTATCCGGGGGATGTCGGCTGAGCGCCCAGCAGTTGATGGCTCAGCGCGGGGAGGACACCCGTGGACCAGCCGTGCGCCATGCTGGTGTAGGCGCCCTCGTACAACGATCCGCCGGGACCGATGCCCTCCCAGTTGGTGATGCCGGGGTCGTGGCTGTCCATCCAGCCGTAGGTGCGCCGGATCTGGTCGACGGCGGACTCCGCGCGACCGGCCTCGAAGCGTGCCACGATCTCGGGGTACGAGGTGAAGGCGTACACGCGCTGTGAGGCATCTGCGAAGAGGGTGTCGTTGTCCATGAACGCGTTGCCGTAGGGGCGTTGTGTGGTGGCGTCCAGATGCGCGAGGGCCGAGGCGGCGCGGTCGCTCCCGGCGACACCCGCGGTGATGGCGATCGCGTTGCCGTCCTGCGCGTGCCTGACCGGTCCCGTCGCGGAGTCGAGATAGGCGCCGGCGGTGTCGTCCCACAGATGCGTGTTGATGGCGTCCTTGACCGCCGACGCCCGCCGGCTCCAGCGCTGCGCGTCCGCGGTCCGGCCCAGCCAACCAGCCATCCGCGCGGCGTCGTTGAGGGCCTGGACGTAGTTGGCGTTGTAGTAGGTGATGCGTCCGGTGCGGTCCAGGAAGGCGTAGTCGCCGTATCCGCCCGTGCCGTTCAGGCCCTTGCTCAGGAGACCGGCGTCGTCGGTGACACTCGGGTACCAGGTGTCGAGCACCTTCAGCAGGTTCGGGTAGTAGCGGTTCGCGTAGGAGCGGTCCCCCGTGTAGAGCACGTAGTCCCAACTGCATGTCACCCACCACAGCGGATAGTCGAACAGGGGCAGTGCGTAACCGGAGATGGAGGCGGGAGGGATCCAGCCGTCGGCGCGCTGATGGTCGGCCAGGTCGGCCAGGACGTTGCGCGCGGCGGCGGCCGCGTCGTCATGGGTCAGGTAGAGGGTGCGCGCCGACACCGCCAGGTCACCGACGTACGGGTCCCGGTCGCGCTTCGCGCCGTCGTGCAGCACCGACTTGCCTTCGAGGGAAGGGCTCCAGGCGTTGCGCGGGTCGACGTCGTCCTGACGGAAGGTGTCCGTGACCAGCTCATTGGTGTACGAGGCTCCGTACCAGTACCGATTGAGGTCGTCGTCGGAGCACAGGAACCATCCCCGGTAGGTACCGGGCGTGCCCAGGTAGGCGCTGAAGTCGAGGCCGACGGAGTCGATCTCGACCGTTCCCCACGGCTGGGCGGCAGGCGCGTCGCCCGGCAGTGCGTCCAGTGTGATCCTGAGATAGCGGAAGCCGTGCAGCCCGTCCGCGTAGACCTTGTCGCCCGCCTGATAGCCCTTCTGGTCGGTCCAGTCCGCGCCCGCGGTCGGTACGGCGAACTGGTCGGTTCCCCGGCCCGCCCCGCCGGACTGGTCGGAGCGGGTGAAGTCGGAGCGGTCGGTGAGGAACTGCAGGGTCTCGGAGAACGCGAGCCGCACACCGGGGGAGTTGTCCGACGCGGAGGCGAAGCGGACGCGCGGGTGTCCGACGACGACCTTGCCGAAGTCCACCGTGACGGCCGGTGTCACCACCGGCGCGACGGCCTCCGGCCACACCTCGTTGACCCGGGTGAACGCCCCTCGCGAGGTGTCCTGGACGCGTGTCACCGTGATCCGGACCCCGGTGGTGGACACCTTGGACGCGAACGCCACGGCACGCTGGATGACATCGTTGTCCAAGACGGTGGCGGCTGTCTGCCACGCGCCGTTCTGCCACACGTCGACCACGAAGTCGGTGGGGACGCCGTCGCTGTTGGAGACCAGCGTGATGCCCGACATCTCGCGTGTGGCGGGCAGCGTGATGGTGAGGGTGTCGGGAAACACGCCCAGCGTGTCGTCGTTCCAGAAGGTGTCGGGATCGCCGTCGATGGCGTTCCGGGCGTCGTAGGTGCGTGGTTGTCCGTCGTTGCCGTTGTTCCCCGCGTGCGCCGACGACGCCTCGGCCGTGGTGCCGTCCGGCCAGCGCGGGGCCGGTGCGGGGCGCGGCCGCCGCAGGACGGTCCGGGGGCCGCCGGGCCGCAGCAGGCCTTCGGGGCTGTCGACGTCTCCGGTGGAGGCGGTGACGCGCACGGGTCGCACCGCGCGGGAGGCGGGCGCCTGTACGTAGGCCTGCCAGCCCGTTCCGGAGCGGGGCGCGTGCCCGGCCGAGGGGGCCGTCGCGCCGGCCGGTCTCTCGGCGGCGGCCGCGGTCCCCGCGGCCGGGAAACCCACGGCGGGCAGGGCCAGGGCGCCGGCCCCGGCGGCGATGACCGTACGCCGGGGGAGACCGGACCGCGGGGCGTTCTCGCGCGGAGCGTTCCCGGAAGTGCTGTCAGAGGGCATGGCGCCTCGTTCCTCAACGGTTTGAAACGATTCAATCGCGGTGGGCGAGGTGACGCTATCTCAGGACCCGGGCCGCGTACAGACATCGCGCCGGGCCGCGTGAATCGATGATCTCCGGCTCGAAGGGGCGGGGCGTCGGCCCACTTCACTTCGGAGTGCTGTGGCCTGAGTACCCGTACTCAGGCCACAGCCGCCAAGGAGGGGAAGAATTCTGTCATGAACACTGCTTCCACATCGTCGCGCGACGAGCATGTCGCACCCTCCGGCCAGGTCCTGGCCGTGCGTGTCATGGGCGCCGCCGCGACCGGCGCGGCCCTCACGTATTTGTCCTTCTGGCTGGTGGACAGCGCCTACCGCTACGATGCCCGCACCTGCGCCCAGGCGCAGGAATTCTGCATGACGCCGTGGCCGCTCATCTCGGTTCCCGCCTCGTTCGTCATCGCGCTCGTCGCGCTGATCCTGGTGTACCGGCTGCTGGGCATCCGCCCGCGGCGGGTGGTCGTCCCGCCGACGATCCTGCTGGCCCCCTTCCCGGTTCTCGCTGCGCGGGAGGTGGTCGGCTCGTGGTCGGCGACGGTGGTGGCGGCGGTGTGGGCGGGCGGCCTGGCGCTGACGCCGTGGCGCCTCTACCGGCCCCTCGGGCTGTCCGTCGCGGGCGCGCTGCTGCTCGCCGCGCTTCTCGTCCTGTTCCGGTGACGGGCGTGGTTCGGGTGTCCCCGGCGGGGCGTTCACCGGTATAGCGTTCACCGGCATTTCATTGCAACGAACGCATCGCGGCCTGTTGCATTCGCTCCCAAAATCATTGCAACGATTTCACGGCCATCACCTGCGGTTAAAGCGATCTGACGCAACAACAGCATTGCCCGAACCTCGAATGCAACGTAGCGTTTCCTTCATCGGAAAACGCGAACCGCGGAGACGGACCCACCGCGGACGCGACAGACGAAGGAGAGCACCATGCAGAAGTTCGACACCCCCGCCGCCGTCCTGGCCGTCCTCGACATCACCGCCGGACACATCCGGCTCATCGCCGCCGACCGCGCCGACACCACCGTCGAGATCCTGCCCGCCGACGCCACCAGGAGCCGCGACATCAAGACGGCCGAACAGACCGAGGTCACCTACCAGGACGGCGTCCTGCGCGTCCGCACCCCCCAGGCCAGGAACCGGCTCCTCGGCCCCTCCGGCTCCATCGAGGTCACCGTCCAGCTCCCCGCCGGCTCCCGCGTCCAGGCCACGGCCGCCGCCGCCGGACTCCGCGGCGTCGGACGCCTCGGCGACCTCACCTTCGACGGCGCCCACGGCCAGGTCAAGCTCGACGAGGCCGACACCGTGCACCTGACCGGCCTCGACGCCGACATCACCATCGGCCGCCTGACCGGCCCCGGCGAGATCAGCACCCAGCGAGGCGACCTGACCATCACCGAAGCCGTCCGCGGCACGCTCACCCTGAGCACCCAGAAGGGCGACATCAACATCGGCGCGGCCGCCGGAGTCTCCGCCACCCTCGACGCCGGCACCACCTACGGCCGGATCGACAACACCCTCAAGAACTCCGACACCACCCCCGCCCTGGCCCTCCGGGCGACCACCACCCACGGCACCATCACCGCCCGCAGCCTCTGAAGCGGGAGTACGCCGCCCTTGCGCGCGGTCCGCGTCGGGCGCAGCCGCGCTCGATGGGACCGAAGACCGCGGTGCCGGGCGGCGGCCCGGCGGACGCCGAACTCCGTTGCCGGAGTGGGGGGTTGGCCGAGCGTTGTGTGCCGGCCGCACGACGCCTGGACGTCGGCAGGGTGTGGCCCGGCCGCGGTCGGCGCCGGAGGGTTCGAAATCCGCCGCTAAGCCTGTTCCTTATCATCCTCGGTCGAGGGTCTGAGCTTTCGAGCGTGACGTGCTCTCCTGGTGGGGTCCGTCCGCACCCGCGCCCCGCAGAAGTAGCTGGACGTCGGGCGCGCGTCTCGGTGCTGCTTTCTCCGGCTGGCCTCGATCGTGAACACGGCTGGCCGAAGGCAATCAGCTCGCGGGGGTCGTCGGCAGCGCCCCACTGGGCGGTTCCGGTCGGAAGGAGTACACCGATGTCCATGTCGGCAATGGTCACGACCGGTGCGAGTGGCGACAATTCCCTGCGGGGAATGGCCTGGGACCCTCCGCCGCCGTTACAACAGGCCCGTGGACTTTCCTCGTACGCTTCGTGAACGCCGTACCCGCCGTCATGTCAGCCAGCTCGACCTGGCGCTGCGAGCGGGCACCACCCAGCGCCACCTCAGCTTCATTGAATCTGGCAGGTCTGTCCCGGGCCGGAACATGGTCGTGCGCCTGGCCGAGTCGCTGGAGCTGCCGCTGCGGGAGCGCAACGAGTTGCTGCTGGCCGCCGGATACGCGCCCGCCTACTCGGAGAGCTCACTGGACGATCCGGTGCTGGCCCCCGTGCGCACCGCGATCGACCATATCCTCCGCGGGCATCTGCCGTATCCGGCGCTGGTGGTGGACCGGGGCGGTGACCTGATCGCCGCGAACACCGCATTCGACCTGATCACCGAGGGCGCCGCTGCCGAGCTGGTGGGTCCGGGCACGAATGTCTACCGCCTGGCACTGCATCCCGACGGCCTGGCTCCCCGTATCCTCAACCTCGCCGAGTGGGCGCGCCACATCTTGGCGCGCCTTGGCCATCTGGAGGAGTTGCGCGCCGAGCTCACCGGGTACGTTCCCGAGCTGGAGCCGTCCGCCGGGCAACTCGGTTTCGCGGTGCCGCTCCGCCTGCGGTCCTCGTACGGTGAGTTGCGCCTGATGACGACCGTGACGACCTTCGCCACCGCCGTTGACGTGACACTTGCCGAGCTGAAGCTGGAGGCGTTCCTGCCGGCCGACCCGGCGACGGCCGAGGCTCTCTCCGCAGCCGCCGGGGCAATGGCTCGCACTGCCGCCGGTCAGGAACCCGGGAACATGTAATCGGTCTTGATGCGGCCGTTGTCGTCGAGTACGAGCAGATCCGAACCACCACCCACCACGTCGCCGGTTGCGGTGGACACCGCCTCCCAGCCGATCCTGACCACGTCATGGAGACGTACCGCACCGGGGCGCGCCCGGAAGACGAATCCCTGTTTCTCGACGAACCGCTCGTAGCTTCGCGCCACTCGGGTCTCGATGGCGTCGTATCCCCGAGCCTCCAGAGTCGGATGGTCGAAGCCGAGTTCCGCGGCGGTCTCCCGTATCTCCGCGGGCGGGTGAAGGATGTGGGTGCCGTCCTCGGCCCAGAGTTGCTCGATGGCCGCGCGGCGCTCTGCGGCGTCGGGCACGTTCCATTGGTCCATGTAGTGGTCGGCCAGCTGCTGCGGGTCGATCTCGATCATCTTCGTCTCCTTGCCCGGGCAGGTCCTTTCGGACCAGATCCTGCGGGGCGTAGGGGAGACCGGCAATTCCCTGTAGGGAATGGGCCTTTCAAGTCAGAGACGACAGCGGTCATGCGTAAGGGCTGTCCCGTAACGATCTTGGAGTTGGGACGGGCAAGGTCGGCTGCTCCGAGTGGTTCGCCTATCCGGCTAGGTTGAGGTTCTAATAGGTCGCCGGTGATCGCGGGTGGGCACCAAGGTGCCCTCGACGATGAGCACGGTGTTCTTGCGGAACCGCTTCCGCTGCCTGAGCGCCGGCAGCGGACCGAGGTGGTCGATGATCCGGTCTGCGGCCGACTTGGTGACCCCGAACAGCGGAGCGAACTGTCACATCGTCAAGTTCGTGCGCCAATATGCCGTGACCAGCAGGACGCGGTCCTCCAGGGCCAGACTCCAAGGGCGAACACGCTGTTGATCTGCGCCCCGTTCGCGTCGTACCTCGGCTACCAGCTTGCCGAAACAGCGCGGGGTCAGCCCGGTGAAGGGTTCTATCCAGGACGGCACCGACGCCGTGGACACACCAGCCACAAGGTGATCGTTTCAACTGGGAAGAGGCAGCTGAGCAAGCAGCCATCGTGCGTGGATCAGCCACCAACATCGCGGTGCCTGACGACCGTTGGACGGTCCAGAATTCTGTCATGACCGATGACGACCGCAACGAGGTAGCAGCACGTTCATTCCTGTCATCCGCAGCCGAGGTGGCCCAACTGCTGGACCTCGGTGACGTGGCCGACGTGCCGGAAGATCAACGCGCGCGGCACCTGACCCACGCGGTACGCAGGCCACTACTCGAACGCGTCAGCCCGCCCGAAGAGTTCTTCGCTCCGTTGATGGCCGCCGCCGTCTATGACCCAGACCCGAGCTTCTGCCGCTGGTTCGTCGAGCCGGCGCTCTACACGTTCGGGCGCCGCAGGGTGATGACGGCACTGCTCGATCACCTCCGCTCGGGCACGGAGGCAGAGCGAGCTGGCGCCGAACGCGCTTGGTACTGCGCTCACTTGCCGCTGCGCGCGGATCGGTCCCCGGCCTATGCACCCGATGGGAGACGCGATCCTGCCCTGGACGAAGCCCACGACGTGGTGGACGAGTGGCTGGCAGCTTCCGAAGCTCAGGTGCGTGATCGCGCCGTATCAGAGGGACGAAACGAAGACTGAGGCTCCCGTGCCACGGGGCCGTCGCTCGCCGCTTGAGGGTTGCAGGACAGCCCTTAGGGTGGCGCCATGCCAGCTCAGCACCCCACGTACAGATATGTCGACGACGAGCGGATACCCGGTATCACGCGGCACGCCTTCATCCGGAACGGCAGCGACTACCACCTCACCGACCTGATCGTCTACGCCGACGGCCTGATCGACTGCTGGGGACTCGTCGGCCTGGTGGAGTTCGAGGAGAAGCTCCGCTCCGGATGGGTCGCCACCACGCTCGAAGAGGGAGCCAGGGCTTCGGTCCATCACGTCGCCGCGTGGAAGTTCGACGAGCCGCAGTCGTGGGTCACCCCGGAGATGCTTCTCGGCGAGGTCAGGGACGCCATCGACACGCTGAACGATCGCCCCGACTCGACCGACCGGTGCCTGGCCGCGGTCGACGTCTATCTCGCCGACCGGACGGAGGAGTCCCGGAGCCGGCTCCTCGACGCCTACCTGGCGATTCCCGAACACCTGCGCCACTACGCGTTGGGCGACATGGACTACAAGGACTGGCCGCTTCAGGTGCTGGCGGTCGGTGTCGGCGGCCGGGTGTCGCGTGGCAACGCGACCGTCACCGAGGAGATGCACGCGGCGGCGCTCACGTACTTCGCCGAGTACAAAGAAGCAGACACCGAATCCAAGGCCGGAAGGGAGGCCTTCGGACCTGTCGAGCCCCTGGCCCCCGCTGTCAGGCTGCAGCACGTGGTGTTCCCGAAGGGCTGGCCCGACGACCCCGGACTCCTCGCGCTGCGCAACGAGTACCCCTGCCCCATCCAGGTGCGGGGCGTCGAATACGCCAATGTCGAGCGCGCCTACCTGGCCCTGTCGACCGACGACGAGAACGGGCAGCGCGCCGTGCTGGCGGCCGAGAGCGACTTCGCGGCCAAGCGGGCCGCGGAGAAGGCTCCCCGGCGCCGAGGCTGGGAGCAGGCCCGACTCGCCGTGATGGCGCAGTTGATGCGGGCCAAGTACGCCCAGCATCCCGCGCTCGCGGAGCTCCTGCTCAGCACACGGGACGGCAAGATCCTCTACTCCGGCGCCGATTCGTACTACTGGGGCGAGGCCGGGCAGCGCGGACGGAACTGGATCGGACGACTGCTGGAAGTGATCCGCGGTGAACTCGCGGCCGAGGCGGTCGGCATCGGGCCGGCCTGGACCGCTTGACCCGACGCCCGTGCGGGACCGGGACCACGGGCACCGGCTCCGCGCGTCCAGCCCGCGGATGCGTCCGGTCCGGGACCGGCGGACCGCCGGTGCGACCCCGACCGCACCCCAGCCTGTCGCCCCGGGGCACCGAGTGCCGGGCGCGTCCCGGGCCCGTCCACAGGGCCCACGCCCGGACGGCCCACCCGCCGGGCGTGGGCCCGGGCCGCCGCCTATGTTGAATTGGTGAGTGGCTCCAGCGAACCGCCTGAACTCGACGATCGAGCAGACCCGCCGGCCAGCCATCGAACCGACTACGCGGGCGCCATCTACGGCTCGATCCTGGCCGCCTCCGTGGTGGCCACGGCCGGAACGGGAGGGGAGTACCCGCGGCTGGAGGTCGTCGTCCTGCTGGTGATCACCGGCCTGGTCTTCTGGGCGACCCATGTCTACGCGCAGATCGCTGGCGAGCGCATGGTGGGGCAGCCCTGGTCCTTGCGGGAGATCCGCCGGATCGGTACGCACGAGTGGTCCATCGTCGAGGCCGCCACCCTTCCCGCGGCCGCCGTGGCCCTCAGCGCCGTGTTCGACATGAGTGTCGGCGCGGGCCTGTGGGTGGCTCTGGCCACCGCGGTCGCCCAGCAGGTGATGTGGGCGTGCCTCGGAGCCGCGCGCGCCGGTGCCTCGCGCGGGCTGATCGTCGCCGAGGGCTTCGCCAACCTGACTCTCGGACTGATCATCGTGGCCGCCAAGGTCGTCCTGAAGCACTGACGGCAGGAGACGAGTGGCCCGGCGGTCGAGCCACTCGTTAGCCTGGACGGGAGGGGGAGGCTCGGGTGACGGCCCAGAGGAGGCCGGTATGGCCGGTACGGCTCATGTGACTTCTGGGGCCGGAGCGAGCGACGGGACCCGTGGTGCGCCCGCTGGACCGGGTGGCACCGGCACTCCGCGGTATCTGCCCATCGCCGACCACGGTCTGATCGGCGACCTGCGCAGCGCGGCCCTGGTCGGCACGGACGGCACCATCGACTGGTACTGCTGCCCGCGCTTCGACGCGCCCAGCGTCTTCGCCTCGATCCTGGACGCCGACCGGGGCGGCTGCTTCGAACTCGCCGCCGACGTCCCCGCGCGTACGAAGCAGTTCTACTTCCCCGATACGAACGTGTTGATCACCCGGTTCTTCGCGGACGACGGGGTCGGTGAGATCCAGGACTTCATGCCGGTCGTCGACGACTCGCGCGAGGCCCGTCGGCACCGGCTCATCCGCCGTGTGGTGTGCGTCCGGGGAACGCTGCCCTTTCGCGCGCGGATCGCACCCCGCTTCGAGTACGGGACGGTCGCGCACACCGTGCGGGTGGAGTCCGGCCAGGCCGTCTTCACCTCACCCGCGCTCACGCTGGCCCTGACGTCCACCGTGCCGATCGAGGTCGCCGGACAGGATGTGTGGTCGCTGTTCAAGCTCCACGAGGGGGAGACCGCGGTCTTCGCCCTCGACCAGATCGACGACGAGACGAGTCCGCGTTTCTGTGCCGTGACCGAGGCCGAGAGGGACTTCAACGCCACCGTGCGCTACTGGCGGCACTGGCTGTCCCGGTCGCGGTACCGAGGCCGCTGGCGGGAGATGGTGCACCGCTCCGCCCTCACCCTGAAACTGCTCACGTACGCCCCCACCGGCGCCATCATCGCCGCGCCGACCACCAGCCTGCCCGAAAGGATCGGCGGCGAGCGCAACTGGGACTACCGCTACGTGTGGATCCGTGACGCGGCGTTCTGCGTGTACGCCCTGCTGCGTCTCGGTTTCACCGACGAGGCCGAGGCCTTCATGGGCTTCCTCGCCGAGCACGTCCAGAGCGACCTGCCCGAACGCGTCGGCCCGGACGGCCCGCTGCAGATCATGTACGGCATCGACGGGCGCCGTGACCTGCCCGAACGCGAGCTGACCCATCTGGAGGGCTACCGCGGATCCGCTCCCGTGCGCATCGGCAACGACGCCGTGGGCCAGCTCCAGCTGGACATCTACGGAGCGCTGATCGATTGCCTCTACCTCTACGACAAGTGGGGGCAGCCCCTCTCCAGCGCCCACTGGGACACCGTCAGCGGGCTCGTCGACTGGGTGTGCGACAACTGGGACCAGCCCGACGAAGGGGTGTGGGAGACCCGCGGGGGCCGCAAGCCCTTCCTGTACTCCCGTCTCATGTGCTGGGTGGCCATCGAACGGGCGATGCGGCTGGCCCGGCACCGCGGCCTGCCGGCCGACATCATCCGCTGGGGCGAGGTCCGCGACACGATCTACCGGCGGATCATGACCCGGGGCTGGTCCAGCACCCGCAACGCCTTCACCCAGACCGAGAACAGCGACATCCTCGACGCGTCGCTGCTGATGATGCCGATGGGGAAGTTCATCTCCCCGACCGACCCGAAATGGCTCGCCACCCTCGACGCCCTGGGCGAGGACCTGGTCTCCGACTCCCTGGTCTACCGCTACGACCCGCAGGCCAGCCCCGACGGACTCAAGGGCGAGGAGGGCACCTTCTCGATCTGCTCCTTCTGGTACGTCGAGGCCCTGACCCGCGCGGGCCGGCTCGACGAGGCCAGGCTCGCCTTCGAGAAGATGCTCACGTACGCCAACCACCTCGGTCTCTACGCGGAGGAGATCGGCCACACCGGGGAGCAGTGCGGCAACTTCCCCCAGGCCTTCACCCACCTCGCTCTGATCAGCGCGGCCTTCAACCTCGACCGCAAGCTCGGCTGACGAACGATCCGGACACCCGGCTCAGGGCGCCGTGAAGAGTCCCGGGAAGCGCGGCGCGAGCCAGGGCTTGCGGCCCCGGACGAGGATGCGGCCGCGGGCGATCGGGCCCACCTGTCCCTGGCGGCCGAGTGCCATCAGCAGGAAGGTGACGGGTTCGATGGAGATGGTGCAGTCGGGCCCGGCCGGCGGCTGCGGGTCGACGGTCAGTACGCCGTCGGCCAGCGTCACGCCGAACCGGCCGCCGCCCCACAGCCGTATGGCGTAGCGGGCGTTCATACCGGCGGTGCGGAGCGGATCGGTCACCCGTGGCATCGCCGTGAGCATGAACGGCAGGGTCAGTCCCACGCGGGTCCGGTCGATCATGTGCGCCCGGCCCAGCGCGCGCGCCAGATCGTAGCCGTGGCCGAGCATGTGCGTGAGGAGATACGACCCCAGCTCCTGCGGGCTCATCGAGCCCAGCGGAGTGGCCACCGGGCCGTCCGCCGTTCCCTGCTCCAGCGCCTTCACACAGGCGTCGGCGTGCTCGACGATCATCGCCGCCAGTGGTTCGGCAGCCCGTTCCGGGAACTCCGCCAGCGACCGCTCGTTGGCCCCGGCGAGGCTGTCCGGTGTGCCGTCACCGTAGGGGCGCGCTCGGCCGGCGGCGAGCTCCGCCATCAGCTCGTTGGCCAGGGCCAGGTGTGCCGCCGCCTCGCCGACGTTCCACTCCGCTCCGGGAATCCGGCGGTCCATGTCGGCGTCGGCCCGCAGCAGCGCGGCGATCTCCTCGGCGGTCTCGTGTATCGCCGCACTCAGCCCTTCGGGCAGCGGCCTCCGCACGTCCTGCCCCGCCACTGCGTCCACGTCGTCGCCTTTCCTGATTCCTGCCGGCCCGCCTCGGAGCGGGCTGCGTGCAGTCCGTGCGAGGCGAGGCGTTCTTGCCCACCGGGCGTACAGAAGATCAGGCAAAGAGGGCAGCGACAAGACCCTGAGCAGCGCGAACGCGTCAGGACGGAGGGACTCCGTGGGCAAAGCGGGCATTCGGGCCCCGCGCGCCGTGTTGTCGGGTGCTGCCATGGGCGGGCGGCAGGACCCCGGCGCTCGCTCCTCCCCGTGGTGCCGGTTCAGGCGGCCTCAGCGCGAGGGCTGCGTGATGACCCGCTCACCCTCGCCGTGCGGTTCCTCGAACTTGGCCAGGTAGCGATGGAGCAGGTTCTGGTCCACGCTGACGGAATTCGCCCCGTCCTGGCCGTTGCGGATGGTCAGGCGGCGCTCCAGCGTCTGCCGGTCGGCCTTGAGGTGGACCAGTTCCCAACGGCAGCCATGGCTTTCGACCAGCGCCTTGTAGTCGTCGCGGGCGGCGCGGCTCCAGAAGCTGTAGTCCACCACCGTGTCGCGCCCGGCCAGCATCAACTCGACCAGTTCCCGCCGCTGCTCGCCGCGGACCTCTTCCTTGAGCCGGTCGAAATCCGCCGGGTCCAGCACGAGGCCGGCGTCGCGCTGCCCGAGACGCCGCCAGACCGCCTCGTCGATCGACAGCCGAACCCAGCCACGTCGCACCAGTTCCATCGCGTAGGTGGTCTTGCCCGCCCCCGGAAGGCCGCACATCAGAACGACCGTGCTCATTCGCTGGGTCACGGAGTCAGGGTAGTGGCGCGGCAGGCGCGGACTCGAACCGGCCAAGGGCGAACGCACCGAGGGGACGGCGCCGCCCGGACTCGGGTGACGTCGTCCCCTCGGGGTCACGGCTCGGCGCGAGGCCTGAAGCCGATGGGACCGACGGAGCCGGGCGGGGCACCCCACGGGCACCCCGCCCGGAACCGGCCGGGTGTCAGCAGGGGCCTTCGTCCTGCCACGGACCCCAGTCGACGCCGGTCGGCGTCTCGTTCTGGGTCCACCACTTGGCTTTCCAGTTGTGGTTGTTGTACGAAGCCTCGTTGCCGGCGGTGTAGACCGTGCTCGAACTCCAAGCCGTCTTGCAGCCGCTGCTCGGCGGCGTGGGAGTCGGCGTCGGGGTCGGCGTGGGCGTCGGGGTGGGAGTGCCGGTGGGCGGGGTCGCGCCGGCGAACTTCACCGAGTACTTCGCGAAGTCCCAGGAGTTCTGGGCCACGCTGGAGCAAGTGCCCGACGTGCGGCCGCCGTTGTCGGCGGGGGAGCACTGACGGTCCCGGTTGAGGGACCAGAAGGTGAAGCGGTCCATGTTGTGGCTGGTGGCGAAGTCCAGCACCGTCTGGAAGTCGGCCTGGGAGAAGTACTCGCCACTGTCGCTGCGGCCGTTCATGCCCGAGAAGCCCTCATGGGCGTACGCGGTCGCCTGGTCCCAGCCGAAGGTGGACTGGAGGATCGAGTTGAAGTTGGCGAGCGCGCTGGTCTGGGACGCGGCGCCGTTGAAGCCGCCGTCGAACGGCATGATGGAGAAGTTGTTGGGCGTGAAGCCCTGCGACTTCGCCTCCAGCAGCATCTGCTTGCCGAACCAGCCCGTGCCGTCCGCCGTTCCGGGCGTGGTGACGGACACGTACAGTCCCGCGTTGTTCTGCTGCAGGATCTTGGCGGCACCGATCTCGTTCTTGATGGCCGCGGTGTTCTCGTACTCCGGCTCCTCAAGGTCGAAGTCGATCGCGTGCAGGCCGTACTTGGTGATGACCTGCTGGTACGCGGCGGCGGTGGAGGCCGCGTCCGAGCAGGTCTGGCCGAGCTTGGTGCCGCCGTAGCCACCGATGGAGATGGAGACGTCGCCGCCCTTGGCGCGGATCGTGTTGATGACCGACTGCACGGCGGTGTCCGAGGAGACCGCGTTCGTGCCGCCCCAAGTGGGTGAGCATCCACCGCCGTTGGGGGCGAGGACGAAGGCGAGCTGGAACGCCTTGAGACCGGTGGCGTCCATGATGGCGGCCGCGTCCGGCGGGTCGTTGTCCAGCGGCATCAGGTAAGGGGCGGCGGCGTACCACCGGTTGCTGAGCGCGCTGGTCGCGCCCGAGGCGCTGCCCGCGACGAGCGCGGTAGTGCCGACCGCAGCCAGGCTGACGGCGGCTGCCGCGCCCAGACATGCGCGAAGACGTCTCACTGTGCCTCCAGAGGGGTGGGGGAGCCCCAGCTTCCGGTCCTGTCGCGATCACGTCAATATGGTTGGACTAGACCAGGCAGGCCTTTGGACTAGACCAGGCAAACTCTTTACCCGGCTGACGCTCCCTTCTCGTGCCTTGTGGGGCGCGAGGGGGCGATTCGCTCCTCGCGGGCTCCTCGCTCGTGGCTGGAGCCGGCCCGACTCGGCCGCACGGCTGGACCGGGGCCGGTCCAACTCGGCTGTCCCGCTGGGCTGTTGTCAGTAGGGCAGGCCCTCGGACGCCGCGTGCAGGGCGGCGTGCATGCACGTGGCGAGATCCGCTTCCGAGGCCCGTTCCTCGTCGGCGAAGCGCACGGCGAAGTCCTCCGCCGCCGCGCGCAGCGCGCCGTTCACCGTGGCCGCGTGCACCTTCACCCGCAGGTCGTCGGCGCTCCTGCCGGAGCGCCGGGCGAGGAGTTCGGTGAGGACGGGCAGCGCGTCGTCGTGCGCCTGGAGCCAGACGGCGCGCAGCGCGGGCTCCGTGGGGGTCATGCGGATCAGGTCGAGTACGGCGGGGTCGGCGGAGGGCAGTCCGCCGTGCCGGCAGGAATGGGTGAGGAAGTCCAGCAGGCCGGTCTCCGGCGGCCAGTGCCGCAGTTGATCCGTGGCGGCGTCAAGTCCCGCCGTGAGTAAGGGGCGTACGCAGCTCTCCTTCGTGGGGAAGTGGCGCCACAGGGTGCGCGTCGAGACGCCGACGGCCTCCGCGATCTGGTCCCCCGTGGTGCCGGTGACGCCCTGTGAGACGAACAGGCGGACGGCCTCGCGGGCTATGTCGAGGCGGAGGGCCTCCTTGCGTCGTTCGCCCAGTGACGGCCTCGCGGCCGTCGTGGCCCGGTCTGCGGGCGCCGCGTCGCGCACCGTTGCCACCACCCCTGTCTTCTCGACCGTCGGCAGCATAGCGAGTCGCTCGGAAATGACGTGCGCAGACATCTTGTCACTGAGTGACATCCGCTCCTACTCTCCTGATGTGACTCGGGAGTAACTAACGGATGTCGCACGGGACTTCGACGTCCGTCGCTGCCGAGCACGGATACCGGAACAAGGCAGTACAGGACAGGACAGGACGGCGGAGCCGCAGCCACGAGCACCGGGCTCCGCCGTATACAGAACCCTCAGGACCACCGCTTCGCCCGGCGTCGTACGACGTACGGGCGGGCGCCGCACTGCGTGCCGCCCGGCCGACGGCGCGCGGGCGGTGCCGTCGCCTCCCCATGTCCGTGATGCGGGCGAATGCGGTCCCGCCCCGCCCAGCCCCGCCCCCGTCCGTCGATCCACGCTGCCCTATTCCCCCGCTCCGGCCCGGGACCACCACCAGAAGTCCCCGGTGGCGGCCCCGGCCTGCGCCCCAGCCCGAACCGGTGTCACGCCATTGACGCCGTCGGCCGCCCGCACGACCCCCACGTTTTGACGAAGCAGGGAGTGAGCCGCATGGAACGACCCCACAACCCCCATCAGCCGCATCCGGCGTTCAGCCGACGTCCCCACCCGGAGCGGACTTCCCCCGCCGTGCGCCCGGGTCCCGCCGCGCCGAACCGCGGCCGCCTTCTCCTCGCCACCGCCCTCGCCGCCCTCGCCTGCCTGAGTGTCCAGGCGATCCCCGCGGCGGCCGCCGGTGCGAGCGACGTGGTCTCCCGAGGCGTGACCATTCCCGCGTTCTACACCCCGCCCGCGAACCTCCCCTCGGCCGACGGCGCCCTCATCCGCAGCGAACCCCTTCCGCTCGCCCTCAGCCTGCCCGGCCTCGACGGTCCGCTCCCCGGCACCGCGACCCGCCTGATGTACAAGTCCACCGACTCCAACGGTCTGCCCGTCGCGGTGACCGGCGCCTACATCGAGCCCTCCGCCGCCTGGAAGGGAAGCGGCCCGCGCCCCTTGGTGGCCGTGGCCCCCGGCACCATGGGCCAGGGCGACCAGTGCGCGGCCTCCATGGGCCTGCAGAGCCCGATCACCCTGAACGGCCAGACGGTGTCGGTCGGTTACGAGGACCTCGCGATCTACCGGCTCCTGGCCTCCGGCACGGCGGTGGTCGTCACCGACTACGCCGGGCTGGGCGCGACCGACCGGCTCCACACCTATGTCAACCGCCTCGACGGCGGTCACGCACTCCTCGACGCCGTCCGCGCGGCCCGCTCGCTCACCGGGGCGTCGGTCACCTCCGCCTCACCCGTCGGCCTCTTCGGCTACAGCCAGGGCGGCGGCGCCAGCGCGTCCGCGGCCGAACTCCAGCCCTCCTACGCCCCGGACGTCACGCTGGCCGGCACCTACTCCGGAGCACCGCCCGCCAACCTCACCGAGGTCATCAAGGGCATCGACGGCAGTGCCCTCGCCGGCGCCCTGGGCTGGTCCCTCAACGGCTTCATCCAGTCCGACCCCGGCCTGCGGGCCATCGCCGACGCCGACCTCAACGCCGCCGGGAAGGCCGCGCTGGACGACCTGTCCACGATGTGCGTCGGCGACGCGATCCTCGGATACGCGTTCAAGAAGAGCACGTCGTGGACGACGAACGGCGAGTCCGTCAGCGAACTCGTCGCGAGCACACCGGCGCTCCAGGCCACGATCGACAACCAGCGCATCGGGAACCTGAAGCCGACCAGTCCGGTCCGCGTGGCCACCGGCATCCAGGACGACATCGTCCCGCACGCCCAGGCGCGCCAACTCGCCGTCGACTGGTGCCGCAAGGGCGCCGACATCACCTACGAGGCCATCAACCTGCCGAACCTCGGCGACGGACTGCTCACCAACCACGTCGCGCCCCTCATCACCGACCAGGGCGACGCCATCTCCTGGCTGACCGACCGCCTCTCCGGCAAGCGCGCCACCTCCAACTGCTGGACGATGCCGCTGCAACCCTGAGTCGCCGAAGCGCGGGCCCTTGCGCGGATCCACCGCGCCGGGGCCCGCTGGACACCGAAGGGCGCCGCACGCGCGGGTCCGCCGGACACCGGAGAACACCGGACCCGGGGCCCGCGACGACGGCGCGCCGGAGCCGGACCGTCCGCATCGAGCGCTGTCCACGGGGTGGTGCCGCCCGTGCCGGGACGCGAGGATGCTCCCTCGCGTGGTGCTCGCCGCCGCGGACGGTCTCCGGAGCGGTTCTCGCGGACCCCGTGCGGGGGAGGGCTGCGGCGTCCGCACGCCGAGGAGCGAGGGAGGCCCCGATGGGTTCACACGCGGCGCCCGGCCGGCGCGGGCGGGCACTGCTCATGCCTCTCGCTCTCGTCCTGCTGGCCGGCGCCCTGTTCTGGATTCCCCGCGCCGACGGAGCACCGCGCCCGGCGGACGCCTGCCACAACGCGGGTACGGTCCTGCCCCGCGGCGACTGCGGGCCGTTCTGGCAGGTCCTCGCGGAGGACTTCAACGGCGACCGGGTCCCGCTGGGCTCGTTCCGCGACTGCGACCACCACGTCGACACGTCCGCCGCGTACTGCGGTGGGCTGAGCGGCACCTACCGCGACAACTGGTGGGCGTATCCCACCGGTTGGCGTGACACGGCGAACGACCGGGGCCGGGACGTCGTGGGCGAGTACCACCCCGAGGACACCGTGAGCGTGGGTCCCGGCGAGAACGGCGACGGGATGATGCACATCCGGATGTGGCGCCCCGAGGACGGCGGCCCCGTGCACGCTGCGGCACTCGTGCCCCGTGCCGTGATGCAGATGGCGTACGGCAAGTACAGCGCCCGTATCAAGGTGACGAAGCCGGCCCCCGGCTACAAGTCCGCCTGGCTGCACTACGGCGCCGGCTGCGAGATGGACCATCCCGAAGGAGAGTGGACCGGCACCGTCACCGCCTTCCACCATCCGTGCGGAGGAGGACGGCAGGGCTACTTCCCGAGCGGCGACGACTGGACCCACTGGCACACCGTGTCGACGGAATGGACTCCCGGACGGGTGCGCTTCTTCGTCGACGGACGCCGGATCGGTGAGGACACCCGCGGGGTTCCCACCGCACCCCTGTCCTGGGTGCTGCAGAACGAGAGCGCGCTCGAAGGCCCCGGCGCGGCGCCCGGCAGCAGCGCCGAACTCGACGTCACCTGGGTGGCCGCCTACGCCTACGGGTGGAAGTGAGCGGCCTCGCGCGTACGACCGCGGAACGGGCCCGATCACGGGAAGCGGCGAACACCGCCGCCGAGCCCGTCCACCGGGGCGGGTCCGATCCGAAAGACAAGCGGCCGCAATCGCTCAATGGGCGCCTATTAGAACCAAAGCACCGTGAACCGGCCCGGACGTTTCTAGGATCGCCTCCTGTTTCTCAGCATCCGGGAGCCCCGCGTGCCGCAACCCCATCGGACGGACGAACCCGATCTCGTCCTCCCCAGCGGTTTCGACGACATCGTCCGAGTGATCGACCGCTATGTCGTCGACCGGCGGCACGGCATCCCGCGCGGGCGGCAGAGCTCACGGCACCGGCTCCCCGCACTGCTGCTCACCCGCGAGCCGCCGGCCGACCCGGCCGCGGAGGGCGCGACGGCGGCCGGTGCCGCGACGGCCTACAGCGGCCGCGGCGAGCCGGATCCCGCCCTCTCGGCGCTGGTGCACGTCTACCACCACCGGCTGGTACGCCTCGGCACCGGGGAGACGGGCCACCTGGCCAGCCTCGCGCCGCATGCGCTGGTCGACGAGGAACTGCTCGCGTGCGAGCACCCCGGGGAGGACGGCGGGAGGCAGGACGGCCCGCACGTACGCCTGCTGGACCGGGTCGCCAGACAACTGCGCGTCACCATGCCGGACGGTTCCGGCACCCTGCGCATGACCGAGTTCGACGCCTGCCTGTCGGTGCTGCGCGCCGTCGTCGCCGAGGGGGACGTGGCGGACGAACGGCGCGCGCTGCGCGACAGGATCTACGACAAGTACGCCTGGAAGTTCGGGTTCGCCGCTGAGGTCACCGCTCTCGGCGACGAACTCGGCGCCCGGCAGTGGTCGGCGATCACGAAGCTGGTGACCACACCACTGGCCTGGCTGTGGCGGTGGTCGTACGGGGTACGGATCGACCGCGGGGCGCGCTTCCGGTGGGTCGGCGGGATGCTCGACGAGCCGGGGCGCAGCTTCCTCAACGCCGCGATGTCCCTGCGCGACGCCCATCTGCGGTCGCGCGCCCAGGACAGGGCCGACCAGGGAGCACCGGCCGACGCGGGTACGGCGGCCGCCTCGGCCCGCTCCGCCGCGTCCGCCGTATCGGCCCGTGACGAGGCGGTGGTCCGGCAGGTCCTGCTGACCGCCCTCATCCACGACCTCGCGCGGGCGGCCCGCCCGCCGGTGTGGAGTGTGCGCAGGCCGCGGCGGCAATGGCCGTTCGTCCTGCTGCTGCCGACCGTCGGCGACGACGATTCCCCGAGCCGCAGACTCCTGAACTCCTTCTCCGCGGTCTCCGAGGACCTCGGGACCTGCCCGCTGCTCGTGCTGGGCGCCGCCACCGCGGACATCCCGCCGTACGCCGTCGGCCTTCCCCGGCAGGACCCCGCATCCCAGGGCATCCCGTCCCAGGCGACCCGGCACACCACCGAGGGCACGACCGCCCGCGCCGTGGCCTCGCTGCTCGCGGCGGGCGCCGCCGGACAACCGGTCGAAGCGGTGCGTGCGGTGCCGCTCTCCCGCGTCCGCGACAACGGGACGAGTGCCGAACGGCCCTGCGTGCAAAGGGCCGTGCGCTCCCGCGACCGGCGCCCGGGCGACTGGCTGCGTCCCGTGGTGGCCGCGCTGGCCGTCACAGCCGTGGTCGCCGCCGGACTGTTCCAAGGACTGCGGACCGGCGCGACCCACGCCGGCGCCGGGACGAGCGCGGTACACCACGCCACCGACACCTGGTGTCCGCGGGTCAGCACGGGCGAACGCGTCGGGATCACCGACGGCAGCGACACCTGCGAACTCGCCCACGGCCTGTACGCGCCCGAACTGCGGTCACTCGAAGCCCGACTGGGACGCCAGAACGCGCGCGTCGACCTGACCAAGCCCTATCGCACCCTGGTCTTCTTCGCCCCGCTGAGTGTCGGGTCCGCGTCACGCCGGACCGTGCCCACGGGCTTCCAGATGCTGCGCGGCGCGCTGCTCGCCCAGAAGGAGGTGAACGACCTCAACCTCAAGTCCCAGATGCCGATCCGGCTGCTCGTCGCCAACGCGGGGGAGTACTTCGCGTTCGGATCGCACGGCGGACTCAACACGGCCAACCACTCCGGTGTGGATGTCGCCCACATGATCGTCGACCGCATCCACCGGGACCACATCGCCGGTGTCATCGGCCTCACGCAGAGCCGCCCCGAGTCCCTCCAGGCCGCCATCGAACTCGACGCCCAGGGCGTCACGGTCCTCGGTACCGGTGTCTCGGGCCAGCCCATGGTCGACGGCGACTCCCCGGTGTCGTACTTCCAGCTCTCGGCGCCGGACGCACGGGTGGCCCGTGTCATGGCGTCCTTCGCCCGGCGCTCACCCCGTCTGGCGGCCCTCACCAAAGTCGCCCCGGGGCACACCGCGCCCGCCGCCGTCCTGGTCTTCGACCCGCACGACACGTACTTCAGCGCGGATCTCAAGAAGCGGTTCACCGACGCCTACGGTTCGGCGGCACAGGTCTACCCGGTGCCGTACGGCGAATCGGGCAACGACAGCCAGACGCCTTCCGTGGCGGCCAGTGTCTGCGCGCTGATCCGCAGGACGGACGGCTTCATCCTCTACGCCGGCCGGTCCAGTGTCATGTACGACCTGTTCTACTACCTGCAGGGCGACAAGCAATGCCGTACGCACCAGGGCCGCGTCGCCGTGCTGGCCGAGAGCGCCGCCCCCAATCTCGTACTGCACCCGGAACTGATGGCGCGGGAGTACGGCTCGCTCAGCCTCTTCTACAACCAGTTCAGCCTGCCCGACGCCAAGGGGCCCTTCGCCACCAACTTCCGCGATTCCTACGGGGTTTCCTCCGACAGCGACGGCGCCGCCGGCTATGACGCGGTGAAGGTGTTCTTCCAGGTCATGAACGAAATCGCGGTCACCGACCCGCAGTTCACCCCCAGTGCCGTCGTCACCTTCCTCCAGTCGACCGGAGTCACCGACTATGTGGGCGAGTCGGGGATCATGACCTTCGGCAAGGGACACAAGTACCCGGTGGACAAGGAGGTCGACATCCGGGAGATCACCGGGGACGGCACCAGGATCACCGACCTGACGTGCGGAGCCGTGGCCGCGAAGGAGGATCCGGTGACGCACTGGGGGCCCTCGGGGAACTTCCTCTGCCCGGAGGACGACTGAGAGCCGCGCCGCCCCACGTGCCGCGGCGCGCGGCCTCGGACGCGTGACACCTGACCTGCCGCCGTACACCGGATCTCCTGACGGTGTACCTCCTCGCCGTGCCCGGACTACCTGACTCCGCTCCCGAGAAAGGGGGTTGAGAACGCGCCATGCCGCCGGCACGAGGCAACCCCCGGGCTTCGCCCTCCGTCCTCGTGGGACGGGGGAGCGCTTCGGGACCAACGGGGCGACCGGGGTGAACGCCGACCAGGAGGAGAAGGCCTTGTTCCGTGTCCGGCGCACAGGAGTCGTCGCCGCTGTGTTGTGCGCGGCGGTCGCGGGATCGCCAGGATCGACGCAGGCGCAGGAGAACACCGCCGGCACCGCACAGTCGGCGGGACACGCGTCGGCCGCGGCCGTGCGGGGCCCACTGCCCGCCGGGTGGAGCGTCACCGGCGGCGGAGCGGCGCGCCAGTTGGTCTGGCGCTCGGACCGTCCGGTGCCGGTCACCGATTCCGGCGTCGCGTTCTATGCCGGGGACCGGTTCCTCGGCCGCCCCGTCGGCGCCCCGGACGGCCGCTCCTTCCGGCTCGCGCTCGGTCCGGCACCGCTCGGGAAACCGTCGGACCTCCAGGCGCGGACCGGTGAACGGCGCCTCGACGCGGCGGGCGGCGAGCAGAATCGGCCCGCCGGGCAACGCCCCGGACTCACGGCCCAGCCCTCGACCCGGCTTCCGGCCAACGCGGTTGACCCCGGGAAGCCGGGCACCTACCGGACGGCGACCGGTGACTACGCGCTCGCCCCGGTCCGGTTGCCCGGCTTCCCGCAGCCCGTGGAGATGCGTGCGGTGGTGGTCGCGCCCACGGACGCCCCGGGACACCGGCCCCTGGCCCTGTTCCTGCACGGCCGCCACGCCACCTGCTACACCGGCCGCGGCGACGAGACCGGCGGCGAATGGCCGTGCCCCGCGGGCGCGAAGCCGATCCCGAGCTACCGGGGCTACCTCGCCGACCAGAAACTGCTGGCCTCGCAGGGATATGTGACCGTGTCCGTCGCCGCCAACGGCGTCAACGGACAGGACTACGCCGCGGAGGACGGCGGCGCGCAGGCCAGATCGTCCCTGGTGCGGCAGCACTTGGCCCGCTGGGCGGACTGGTCGGCGCATCCGGCCGCCGCGCCCGCGATCGTACGGCGGACGGCGGTCGCCGATCTGTCGCGCGTCCTGCTGGTCGGCCACTCGCGCGGTGGCGAGGGCGTGAACCGGGCCGCCATGGACAGCCTGTACCGCGCCCCGGCCGACCAGGACGGCTACCGCGGACCGGTGCGCTGGCACATCCGCGGCACCGTTCTGATCGGCCCCACCGTCTTCGGGCAGAACCCGACCCCCGACGTGCCGTCCGCCACGATCCTGCCCGGCTGCGACGGCGATGTGTCCGACCTCCAGGGCGAGATGTACGCCGACGCCACCCGCGGAGTCAGCCGCGGCGCCGCCCTGCACAGCGCCGTCTACCTGGTCGGCGCCGACCACAACTTCTTCAACAGCGAGTGGACACCGGGCCAGGCCGAGGCCCCCGCGGAGGACGACTTCTGGAGCGGGGACCGCCCGGACCGGGTGTGTTCGCCGGGGGCGGCAACGAGGTTGACGGCCCGTCAGCAGCAGACCGCCGGCGCCACCTACATCGCCGCGGCCGCGCGGCTGTTCGTCGCCGGTGACGACCGGGTACGGCCGCTGCTCGACGGGTCGGGGCGCCGTGCGCCCTCCGCCGGACCCGCGCGGGTCCTCACCCACGCGGTCGGCGCCCACCGCACTCCCGCCTTCCTGCCGGACGGACCCGTCTCCACCACCGGCGGCCGGCTGTGCGAGGAGGTGGACGACGACACGGCGGAGGCCTGCCTGGGCACGGGTACGAACGGTGTCTCACCGCACTTCGCCCGCTGGGAGACGTCGGCGGAGCCCGGCCGGCGTGCCGTGGCGCTGCGCTGGACGGCCTCGGGCTCCAGGGTCCGGGTCGGCGCGGCGAGGCCGGTCTCGATCGCCGGCTCCGAGGCTCTGGCGCTGCGCCTGATCGTTCCGCCGAACACCCGGGACAACCGGCTCGACATCGCCCTGGCCGACGCGTCCGGCCACCGGGCGACCCTCGGCCGCGTCCACCTCGACGGGCTGCCCGGAACGAGCCGCACCGCCTCCTACTGGGGCCAGGAGGTCCGGCTGCCCCTGGCCGCCGCCACCCGCGCGGGCGTCGACCTGCACCGCGTCACGGCCCTGGAGATCGTCCCGCGCACCCCGTCCGGGCAGGCGTGGCTCATCGACTCGTGGGGATGGCGCCCCGGCACGCCCGTCGTCCGGGCCGCGGCGCTGTCGCGCGTCGATCTGGGCCGCCTGATCGTCAAGGAGGGCGACGCCGGCGTCCGGAGCTATCGCGTGCCCGTGAGGGTCACCGGGCACGGGAGCGGCACGGTCCGCCTGTTCGTCGTCGATCCGGACACGGGCCGGACCGCTTCGCGCGAGGTGAGCGTACGGCCCGGGGGCACGGGACCCGAGGTGAGGGTCGAGGTCCGGGGCAACACCCGCTTCGGCTACGACGTCTCGCACGACGTCTTCGTCAAGGCGGTCCACGGAGCGGTGATCGGTGCCCACCGGGGCGGTGTCACCGCCCTGAACGACGATCCGGTACCTACGCTCAAGGTGACCCCGGCCGCCGCCCGCGCCGCCGAGGGCAGGCCCCTGACCTGGCGGATGTCCCTCTCCTCGGCGGCCGACGCGGACATCCAGGCCGACCTCGCCGTCCTGCCGTCCACCGGCGGAGCCGAACTGTCGACGACCGACGTCGATCCCCGGTGGCTGCGGCAGAACTCCGGCGAGGAACCACTGCCGTCACGGCCTCTCTCCCAGGTGCGCGGGCTCTTCCTCTTCGCCGAGGTCCCGGCCGGCCGGACCAGCACGGAGATCACCGTCCCCACCCTCGCGGACGCCGTGACCGAGCCCGAGGAGACGGTCCGGCTGCGAGCCACGTTCTCCGACGGGAGCGGTGCCACGCACGATGGGCCGGAGTTCACCGGCACGGTGTACGACCCCGCGTAGCCCACCGCACGAGCCGGTCCGGAACCCCTGGCGACCTCGGAACCCCTCGTGCGTCAGAACTCCTCGTGTGTCATGGGGTCGCCGCCGAGGCGCCGCCGCGGACGGTCCGTGACGGCCGCCATCTCGGCGGCGGTCAGCTCGAATCCGAGGATGTCCAGGTTCTCCCGTTGCCGCCCGGCGTCGGCGGACTTGGGGATCGGGACCGCCCCGAGCTGGGTGTGCCAGCGCAGTACGACCTGGCCCGGTGTCACGCCGTGCGCCCCGGCGATCCTTCCGAGCGCCGGATCGTCCAGGAGGCTGCTGCCGCGGCCCAACGGGCTCCAGCTCTCCGTGATGATGCCCTTGGCCGTGTGGAAGGCGCGCAACTCGTCCTGGGGAAAGGCCGGATGGAGTTCGATCTGGTTCACCGAAGGCATCACTCCGGTCTCGTCCTCCAGCCGGGTGAGCTGGTCGGCGGTGAAGTTCGAGACGCCGATCGCACGCACCAGGCCCGCGTCGCGAAGCTCGATCATCGCCTTCCAGGAGTCCACGTACCTGTCGACGCGAGGCAGCGGCCAGTGAATGAGGTAGAGATCGACGTGGGACAGACCGAGCCGGCCGCGCGACTCCTCGAAGGAGGCGAGTGTCTCGTCGTGGCCGTGATGCCTGCCCGGCAGCTTGGTGGTGACGACGATCTCCTCGCGCGGCACATCGGCACGGGCGATGCCCCGGCCGGTGCCGGTCTCGTTCCCGTAGTTGGTCGCCGTGTCGATGAGCCGGTAGCCGATTCCGAGCGCGTGGCTCACCGCCTCCTCCGCCTCTGCGTCGTTCATCGGCCAGGTGCCCAGGCCGACGGCCGGGATCCGCGTACCGTCGTGGGCCGTGCGGGCCGGGATGCTGATCACGGGGGAGCCTTTCCGAATGCGCGAGGGGACCCTCCCATCGTGCACGGACGCCGCCGTCGTGGCGACGCGGGCACGCCTCCCGGAGTGACGGTCCGGAGTGACAGTGTTGTCGAGTTCGTTGCGCGACCCCCCCTCCAGCGACCCCCGGATCGACCTTCCTCGTCACCATCAGTCAAGGTTCAGTGGCACTCCGACCGGTTCGTCGCGATCTCGGGGCCGAGGGTGAACAGCGTCTGATCACTGCCGTGTTGGCAGTAGGCTCAACCTGCTGCGGCGCCGCCCCGATGATCACTCCTGCTCGGTAGGGCATTGACCCGCGGTGACCGACAAGATCCCAACTGCGTGAGGATGAAGCACAAGTGCTGATAGCGGGGCGGTATCGGCTGCACACGACCCTCGGGCGGGGCGCGATGGGGGAGGTGTGGCGGGCCTACGACGAGATGATCGGCCGGTCCGTGGCCGTCAAGCTGCTCCTCTCCCAGGACGCCGACCCGACCGCCGCGGCCCGGTTCCGTCTGGAGGCCCAGACCGCGGGCCTGCTGAACCATCCTCATGTGGTGGGCGTCCTGGACTTCGGGTCGTACGAGAACCGGCTCTTCCTGGTGATGGAGCTGGTCGAGGGCGACAGCCTGGCCCGGGTCCTCGCCAGTGCCGGGACGCTCACCGCCGAGCGGGTCGCACAGATCGCGGCCCAGGCCGCCGCGGGTCTGGCCGCCGCGCATCAACAGGGCATCGTCCACCGGGACATCAAGCCGGGGAACCTGCTGCTGGACGCCGGCGGGAGTGTCAAGATCGGCGACTTCGGGATCGCCCGCTTCCTGGACGATCCGGCGGGCGGTCTGACCGCGACCGGGCAGATCGTCGGCACCAGCCTGTACCTGGCTCCCGAGCGGGCCCTGGGCAAGACCGCCGGGCCACCGTCCGACATGTACTCCCTCGGCTGTGTCCTGTACCAACTCCTCACCGGGCGACCGCCGTTCCAGGCCAACAGCCCTGTCGCGGTCCTCCATCACCACCTCGACACCGCGCCCACGCCGCCCCGGGAGCTCGGCGCCGACCTGCCGCCCGCCTTCGAGAACTATCTGCTGGGGCTGCTCGCCAAGAAACCCGAGGACCGGCCCACCGCGGTTCAGGCGGCCGCCTGGTACGGAACGGGAGCCTGGAAGGGGCGCCCCGAGCCGCTCCCGGCCGCGATGCCGGAGCCGGGGCGCCACCGGCAGGACCTCAGGGCCACCGGCCCCGCGACCACGTACGCCCTGCCGTCGGTGGCGCGGGACGGTTCGGGCGGCCACCGGTCGCGGCGGCGCCCGCGTCCGGGGGTCGGCGAGCTCCTCACCCATCGGCGAAGAGCCGTGGGAGCCGCCGCCGGAGCGGTGGTCTTCGTTCTGGCGGTACTCGTGGGCGTGGCCTGGTTCTCGCCGGACAGCAGCTCCGCGCAGACTCCGCAGCCCGGCTCGACCGGCGCGGTGGACACCTCCTCGCCCGCGGCCTCGGAGCCGGGGGCGTCTCCCGCCCGCTCGTGACCGGCCGCGCGGGTGTGACCGGGGGTGCCGCCCCGGATTCCCGTGTCTGATTCCCCCGCCGGAAGCCGGAAGCCGGAAGCCGGAAGCCGGAAGCCGGAGGCGGCGGTCGTCGGAGTCGGCTCGCCCGGCCGCGTCGAAGGTCGTCGGAGGCAGGGGCGTCGGTAGGCCGGCGACGCCGAGCAGGGTCGGGCCCGTCTGCGCCCGAGACGCCCCGGGCACGTGTACCGGACATGCGCGGAAGCGCACCCCAGGGGCCTTCGACGTGCTGTGCGGCCAGGGCGTCGCGAATGGCCTCGTCTCCGCCCGGCTCGGCGACCGGCTGTCGAAGATCTGGCTGGACGGCCGCGTCAAGGCCACCCTGAAGGACAGCACCGCGCAGATCGGCGCACCCGCCGCCTGGGACAAGGGCTATGACGGCAAGGGCGTCAAGGTCGCCGCCCTGGACACCGGTACCGACTCCCACCACCCCGACCTGGCCGGACGGGTCGGCGCGTCGCGGAGTTTCGTCCCCGACGAGACCACCGAGGACGGACACGGCCACGGCACCCACACCGCCTCCACCGTCGGCGGCAGCGGGGCCGCCTCGGACGGCGCGGAGAAGGGCGTCGCGCCCGGCGCCGACCTGCTGATCGGCAAGGTGCTCTCCGACGAGGGCTATGGTCAGGACTCCGCGCCCCGCCAACGGAGGCACCTACTGGTGGTCGCAGCGCCACTCCAGGGCGCCACACTGGCGGTGTCGTACGACGACGGCGCGACCTGGACACCGGTCGGAACCGACGGCAAGTCCGGTACCTGGACCGCCCGTTACGACGCCCCGCACCACGGCTACGTGTCGCTCAAGGCCGAGGGCTGGGACGACGCGGGCAACCGGATCACCCAGGAGGTGATCCGCGCCTACGGCCTGAAGTAGTACGTACACGGAGGCTGTCGCCCCGAGCCGTCACGCCGCCCACCCCAAGGCGGCCGATGGGGCGACAGCCTCCGTTCGCGTTCCCCCGGACCTCCGCCGGTCAACGCGCCGGTGCTCACCGGATGTTCCGGAGTCCACGCTGCCCGGGCAACCGGTCCGGGCGCTCGGGCGTCCTCTGGTTGAGGATCCCGCGGGGGAGGCACTGATGGGTCTGGTGCGCACACTGCTGCCGCTGTCCCGGGCGGCGGCCCGGTTGAACACACGTTCGGGGCGGCGGCTGCACGGCGCCGCGCTGATGCGCTGCGTCGTCCCCTACAGGGTGCTGTTGCGGCCTCCGTCGCCGCAACGACGGCTGGCCTGGGCCGAGGAGGCGGTGGCCGTGTGCCGGGCGCTCGTCGAGACGGCGGCCCCCCGGCCGCGACACCGGGACGACCTGGCCCGCAGTCTGGTCCTGCACGGCCACGCGCTGCAGCTCGTCGGCCGCAGCGAGGAGTCCCGCACGGCGTTGGACGCGGCAATGGCCGTACCGGGCGCGCGGTGGTCGCCGGCGCAGCGGGCGTTCCTGCTTCTTCTCCAGGCGCAGGCGCGGTTCGAACTGGCCCGACCGGACGACGCGCTCGGCCCGGCGGAGGAGTGCGTGGCCGCCTACCGCCGGCTTCTTCCCGCACGCCGGGATCGTGCCCTCGGCGGTCTGCCGAGGGCGTTGCGCACGTACGCAATGGTGTTGGCCGCCCTGGACCGCTCCGAGGAGTCCGTGGCCGCCTACGAGGAGTGCGCCGGGCTGCTGCGGACTGTGTCGACAGGGGAACTGGGTCGCGTGGCGCTGCTGCGGGTGCTCGTACTGGGTGAACTGACCAGCCGATTGCGGGCGTCAGGCCGGTACGAGGAGGCGCTGTCCGTCGGGCGGGAGGCGAGGGACGCCACGGACCCGATGATCCTGTGGGCCTTGCCCGACACCGCACGGTCTTCGCGGGTACGGCTTCTCACGGACCTGGCCCGTTGCCTGGAGGCCACCGGAGACCTGCCGGCGGCGCGGACGACCGCGGAGGAAGCCGTCGCCGAGGCCCGGAACCTGGCAGGCCGGGACCGGGGGGCGGGGGAGCCGTCGCTGATCACGGCGCTCGACTGTCTTGCCGACGAGCTCGGTGAACTGGGCGAGTCGGCGGCCGAGTTGGGTGCGCGCCGGGAAGCGGTCGACCTGTGCGCCGCCCTCGCGGCCCAGCGGCCCGACGTCTACGACCCGCTCCTGGCCGCTTGTCTTGAGCGGCTGGCCGACTGCCAGGACGCTTCGGGCGACCGTTCCTCGGCGCTGCGGGCGAGTGAGCGTGGCGTGGCGGCGCAGCGACGCGCCGCGGACCTGGACCCCGCCGCCCATGAGCCGAGGCTCGCCCGGATGCTGGCGAACCTGAGCCGTCTGCGGGGGGACGACGGGGACCTCGACGGCGCCATCGGGGACGCCCGGGAGGCGGTCGCCCTCACCCGCCGCCTGGCCGAGTCCGACTGGCTCGCCCACCACGCCCTGACAGCCCGCCGTCTCCGTCTGCTCGGCCGTGCCCTCCGCCGCAACGGCGACCTCGGGGCGGCTGTGGCCTGCTACGAGGAGTCGGAGAGCATCCTGGCGGCAGCCTCGGAGGCCTCGGAGGCTGCCGGGACCGGCCGCCACGCCGCCGACCTCGGGGGCACCCATATCGGTCTCGCCCGCACACTCGGGGCGGCGGCCGATGCCCACCTGGCCGACGGCCGTACCGACGACGCGGTCCTCGCCCTGCGCTCCCTGCTGGCTCTCACCCGACGTACCGACAGGTCGGACGTCCACGTCCGCTGCGTGGCCGCCTTCGCCCAGGCCCTCGCGGAGCACCGGGACACGGTCGTACCGGCCTGGAGACGAGAGACGGGTGAGGACTTCCCGACGTTCGTGTACCGCTGGTCCGGAACGGGGGGCGAGCGCCGCCGGCCGGAAGTGAACTGAACTCGGGTGGCCGATCGGGCGGATCCACGACAGACCGGGCGGATGGCGCCGCGGAAGCGGAACGCGCCTTCTTAAGTGCGGGTTAAACGCGTCTTAAGTAACCCTGGGCACCCTGTGCTTCCGCAAGTAACCCCAGCTCAGAGCCATTTGGTGTACTCGGACGTCAGTTGGACTCTCAACAACTCGTGCGTAGCATCGGGGCCCACCGGTGCCGTCCACCGCTGGCACGAGAGCGCTCTCATCGATGCGTCCTCGTCGCCCGAACAGCGAGTTCGGGCCGGAGCACGGGTTCAACCTCCCCACAGACAAGGTGTGTTCAGCCATGGCTGCTCATCGCGCACGTCGATGGTCCCTCGGAGGGCTGGCGTTGCTGCTCGCCACAGGCGTCGCCGGTGGCGTCCTCTTCACCACCACGGGTCCCGCCGTGAACCGGGCCCATGCCGCTTCCGCCGTGCAGACCTGGTCCGACGAATTCGACGGAGCCGCCGGAAGCGCGCCGAGCACCGCCAAGTGGACGCTGGAGACCGGTGGTTCGGGCAACGGCAATCACGAGCTGCAGTACTACACGAAGAGTCCGGACAACGCCGCCCTCGACGGCGACGGCCACCTGGTGATCACCGCGCGCAAGAACGGCGACAGCGGACTCCAGTGCTGGAACGGCACCTGCCAGTACACCTCGGCCCGGCTCAACACCGCACGGACCTTCACCCAGGCGTACGGGAGGTTCGAGGCGCGCATCAAGGTGCCGCGCGGGCAGGGTGTCTGGCCGGCCTTCTGGATGCTGGGCGACAACCTGGACAGCGCGGGCTGGCCGAACAGCGGCGAGATCGACGTCATGGAGAACGTCGGCAAGGAACCCGGCACCGTGCACGGCACCATCCACGGCCCGGGATACTCCGGCGCGGGCGGTATCGGTGCCGCGTACACCCTGCCCGGCGGCAAGGCCTTCGCGGACGACTTCCACGTCTTCGCCGTCGACTGGAGCCCCACAGCCATCACCTGGTCCGTGGACGGGCAGAAGTACGAGACCCGCACACCGGCCGACGTGAACGGCAACAAGTGGGTCTACGACCACCCGTTCTTCGCCATCCTGAACCTCGCCGTCGGGGGTGACTGGCCCGGCAGCCCGGATTCCGGCACGTCCTTCCCGCAGACCATGACCGTCGACTACGTACGGGTCACCAGCGCCGACACCGCCCAGCCCACCACCGGGACCGGCACCACAGGCGCCATCAAGGGCATCGGCGGCATGTGCGTCGACGTGGCGGGTGCCTCCAGCGCCGACGAGACGCCGATCCAGCTCCACGGCTGCAACGGGGCCGACGCCCAGAAGTGGACCGTGAGCGGCGACGGCACCGTACGAGCCCTGGGCAAGTGCCTCGACGTACGCGCCGCCTCCACGGACAACGGAGCGCCGGTTCAGCTCTACGGCTGCAACGGCACGAAGGCGCAGCAGTGGACCCTGACCTCCGCCGGCGATCTGACGAACACCGGCTCGGGCAAGTGCCTCGACGCCAAGGACGGCTCCTCGGCCGACGGCACCCGTCTGCAGATCTGGACCTGCGGCGGAACCGCCAACCAGAAGTGGACCCTCGGCTGACCCGCCGACCCCACGAGTTCCTCAGCCCTACCTCCCCCCACCGCCTCCCCGAGGCACAAGCACCAAGGAGCACACGTCACATGACGCCTCGTCACCAGCGCAACCTGTCCCGCCGCAAGGTGCTGTTCGCTCTCGGCGGCGCGGCCGTGGCCGCGCCCGCCATCGCGGCGATCGCGCCGTACGCCATGGCGGGAACGACGGACGCCGCCACCAAGGCGGCCGCGGGCTCGCTCCCGCTGACGATCGTCAACAACAGCGGCTCGTTCGGCAACCAGTCGGTGTACGTGTACATCGTCGGCAACCAGGACGGCCAGCAGGTCCGGGTCACCCAGGACGGCACCCTGGCGCCGATCGCGCTCTCGGACAACGGCGCGGACGGGTTCACCGACTACGCGCTCACGCTGGCCGGGAGCGGAGAGACGCAGCTCAGCCTCCCGTACATGTCCGGACGCATCTATGTGGCGCTGGGCGAGAAGCTGAAGTTCAAGGCGGTCAAGGACGGAAACGGCAACGCGGCCCTCCAGTACCCGGCCGGCTGGGTCACCTCCGACCCCAGCTTCAAGGTGCTGCACGACTGCGCCGAGTTCACGCACAACGCCGCCGGCATGTTCTGCAACACGACCATGGTCGACATGTTCAGCGTGCCCATGAGCATCCGGCTGAGCGGTGACAAGGTGCAGACCACCGGAACGGTCCGTGACGGCGGACGGGCCGCCGCCTTCGCCGCGGTGAAGCAGATCGAGGACTTCGCGCCCCTGGTGGTGGACGACCTCCGCGTCATCGCCCCCGGGCACGGCCTCGACTCCGGTCTGTTCGCCAAGGACTACTTCGCCCCGTACATCGACGAGGTGTGGAGCACGTACACGGGCAAGGACCTGACCGTCACCACCAACGCGGGCACGTTCACCGGCCGGGTGCGCGCGGACCGGTTCACGTTCGACGGACCCGCCTCCGTCTCGTTCGCCAAGCCCTCCACCCGTGACGTCCTCTTCTGCGACGGAACGCTGGCCGCCCCCAACGACGGCACGACCGGCCCGGTGGCCGCGGTGCTCGGGGCCGGGTTCAACCGCTCCACGCTGCTCAGCAACCCGGCCCAACCGACCACCTCTGCGGCCGACTTCTACCGGACCGACCTCACCAACCACTACTCCAAGGCCATTCACGCGGCCACCGAGGACGGCAAGGCCTACGGCTTCGCCTTCGACGACGTCGCCGACTTCGCCTCCTACATCCAGGACACCGCGCCCACGGCGATCCGCGTGACCCTGACGCCGTTCTAGGGTTCCGGCGCGCTGCCCGTCACGGGTGCTCGGGCAGCGCGCCGGAGCGACGGCCGCCGGCTCCCGGGTCGCGCGCCGCCGATGAGCGAATATGGTGGAACTCTGGCAAACCGGAATGTATAGGCGGGTAACGGTCTACGGAAGTGTCATGGATGCATCGCTGGGCGGACATGGCCGACCGGGGTCGGAGCTGGACGAGGCTGTGCTCGGGGCGCTCTTCTCCGAGTCGACCGTTGGCCTGCATGTCCTCGACACGCAGCTTCGCCTGGTGCGGTTCAACACGGCGGCCCGCTACGTCCAGGCGTTCGCCCTGGAGGAGGCACTGGGCCGGCACCCCAGGGAATGGGCCGGTGACTTCTACACGGGAAACTACGAGTCGACCGTGCTGGAGGTGCTGGACACCGGGGTGCCGGCGCTGGATGTCGAGGTGCGCGGCCATCTGAGGCCCGACCAGCCCGAGATCGTCCTGTCGGTCTCCTGCTTCCGGCTGGAGGACGCGGCCGGCGGCGTCCTCGGGCTGGCGACCGCGGTCGTGGACATCACCGAGCGCAAACGGGCGGCGGCGCGGCTCGCCCTGCTGGAGCGGGCGAGCGGGCGCATCGGTACGACGCTGGACATCTTCCGTACGGCGCAGGAGTTCGCCGACGAGGTGGTGCCCGCGCTCGCCGACACGGTGGTGATCGAGGTCCTGGACTCCGTCCTGCGGGGCGAGGTCTCCGCGCCGGGCACCGTCATGGAGTACGGGGCCCTGCGGTGCACGGGCCGTCGTTCCGTCGCTCCGGGCGCCGAGCAGTACCTTCCCTCCATCGGTGAGGCGATCGGCCTGTCGTCGGCGACCCCCTTCTCCCAGTGCCTGTCCGACCTCGCGCCCCGCAGGATCGAGCAGCTGAGCCCGGACGCGGACTGGCTGCGCAGGGAACCGGTACGGGGGCGCCGCATGATCGAAGGCGGGGCCCACTCGCTGCTCGTGCTGCCGCTGGCCGCCCGCGGTTCCGTGATCGGGGTGGCGCACTGCTACCGGGACCGCACGCCGCACGGCTTCGACGAGGGCGAACTCGCGCTCGCCGCCGAACTCGCCGATCGCGTGGCCCTGTGTCTGGACAACGCCCGGCTCTACACCAGGGAGCGATCCGCCGCCCGCATCCTCCAGCTCAGTCTCCGGCCGGCCCGGGTCCACGGCCATGCCGCGGTGGAGACCGCCTACAGCTACTGCCCGCTCGGCGCGGGCGGGGACTGGTTCGACGTGATCCCGCTGTCCGGAGCGAGGGTGGCCCTGGTGACGGGCGACACGGCGGGCCGGGGTCTGCGGGCCGCCGCCACGATGGGCGAGGTGAGGGCCGCGATCAGCGCGCTCGCCGTCCTCGACCTGGCTCCCGACGAGGTCCTGGAACGGCTGCACGCCCTGGTGACGCGCCTGCGCGGAGAACGGCCCGACCGGCTGGACCCCATGGCCGACGACGACGGCCCGGAGGACACCACCTGCCTCTACCTCGTCTACAGCCCCGTCACCCGCCGCTGCGCCGTCGCGAGTGCCGGGCATCCGCCTCCGGTGGTGGCCGTGCCCGACGGCACCGTCGAGTACGCCATGGTGCCCGCGGGACCGTCGCTCGGCCGTGGTCTGGCGAAGTACGGCACCGCCGAGTTCGAACTCGCCGAGGGCAGCATCCTCCTGCTGTCCAACACCGCCATGCTGCGTGCCGTCTCGGACGACCCCCAGGAGCAGTTGGCCCGCATCAGCGACGCGCTGCTGCCGGCCGACCGGCCGCTGCAGGAGATCTGCGACGAGGTGCTGTACCAGCTCACGCCGGAACAGGTGGAGAACGACGCCGTCCTGCTGCTGGCCCGTACCCGCGTCCTCGGACCGGCCCAGGTCGCGTCGTGGACGCTGCCCAACCACCCCGCGTCCGTGGCCGACGCGCGCGCCCGCACCGAGAGCGCGCTGGCGGACTGGGGCCTGGAGCAGCACGCCTTCACCACCACGCTGGTGGTCAGCGAACTCGTCACCAACGCGGTCCGGTACTCGGACGGTCCCATCGACGTGCGCCTCATCCTCGACGGGTCCGCGATCGTCTGCGAGGTGACCGACGACAGCAGTACCGCGCCCCACCTGCGGCACGCCGAGGAGGTCGACGAGGGCGGCCGGGGCCTGTACCTCACCTGGCAGGTCAGCCGGCGCTGGGGGACCCGGCCCGAGGCACGCGGCAAGACGATCTGGGCGGAGGTCGCCCTCTCCGAGGACGACTTCTGAGCGCGCGGACCACCGGCCGGCACCCGTGGCGACCGGCCGACCGAACGGCCCGCTCGGCCAGGTTACCCACGGTAGCGGCCGACCGGGTGGCCTGACACGGATCGCCCGCCCGGACGCCCCCGCCCCGCCGTGTCGTCCATCTCCGCCCGGACGGCCTTCGTTACGCTCGCAGCGCCAGACCGGGCCCGGACATTCGGAGGACAGGACGGCGGGGATCAATCGCGAGCGCCTCGTCAGAACGCTGACGTTCTGGCTGCGTCCCGCCTTCGCGTTGCGGGTCATCAACCGGTTCCAGAAGATCGTGGGCTTCGACCGCTCGATGGCCCTGGCATCCAGTGCGCTCACCGCGCTGATCCCGCTCACGATCCTCTGCGGCGCCGTGCTGAGCAGCTTCTCCGACTACGACGCCGCCGAGCGCATCATCCAGCGCTACGGACTCACCGGCCAGGGCGCCGAGGCGGTCAGGTCCCTGCTCGCCCCCGCCGAGGGCACCACCGCGAGCGTGGGTGTCTTCGGCGGCGTGTTCCTGATCATCTCCGTGCTGAGCTTCTCGCGCGCGGCGCAGCGACTGTTCGAGCAGACCTGGCAACTGGCCCCGCTCAGCGTCCGCAACACGAGGAACGGCCTGTGGTGGATCCTCGGGCTCGGCGGCTACGCGGCGGCCACCGGCTGGCTCCACGCGGTCCTCGGCGGGAGCAAGCTGGGGGTGGTGGCCTCGGTGTGCGAGATCCCGGTGAGTGTCGTCTTCCTCGTCTGGAGCGGCTGGGACCTGTCGGCGAAGCGGATCCCCTGGCGCGACCTGCTGCCGTTCGGCATCACGGCGGGGATCCTGACCGCGCTCTACTCGGTGGGCGCGACCGTCTACCTTCCGCGGCTGTTCAACTCCTACGCCGCACGCTACGGAGCCGTGGGCGCCGTCTTCGCGATGATCTCGGCGCTCTTCGCCGCCATGTTCGTCATCGTCGCGTCCGCGGCCCTCGGGCGCGAGATGCGCGACGAGTTCACCCGGATCCGAGGAGGCGACCGACCCTCCGACGACGAGGTCCGCCGTCAGTGGGACAGCGTGGTCGATCAGGCCCGGTCGCGCTGGCGGACCACCCGCGAACAAGTCTCCTCCCACCGCCGCACCAAGGACGCGAAGAAGCCGTAGGGCTCCTACGTCGCGCGGGCGACGAGCAGGGCGACGTCGTCGTGGTCGTCGGAGTTGCGCAGGCCGTACAGCAGGAGGTCGCAGATCTCCTCCAGCGGCCGACGGGGTTCGTCGAGGAAGGTGAGGAGCACGTTCAGACGGTCGTCGATGGGATGCAGCCGGGTCTCGACCAGACCGTCCGTGTAGAGGACCAGGACGTCGTCGGGTTCGAGTTCGACCTCGGTGGTCTCGAAGGGGACGCCGCCGACGCCGAGGGGGGCGCCCGACGGCAGGTCCAGCAGTCTGGGGGCGGCGTCGGGGCGGGCCAGCGCGGGCGGCATGTGTCCGGCGTTGGCGATGCGGCACTTCCTGCTGTGGGGGTCGTAGACGGCGTAGATACAGGTGACGATGTAGTGCTCCAGGTCGCACGTGATCTTGTCCAGGTGCTGGAGCACATCACCGGGGTCGAGGTCGAGGTCGGCGTAGGCACAGGTGGCGGTGCGCAGCCGGCCCATGGTGGCGGCCGCGTCGATGCCGTTGCCCATGACGTCACCGACCACCAGCGCGGTGCGGTCGCCGGCCAGCGGGATCACGTCGTACCAGTCGCCGCCGACCTCACTGGTGGCCTGCGCGGGCTGATAGCGGGAGGCCACCTCCAGACCGGTGAGATGCGGTGGATGCTCGGGCAGCAGGCTGCGCTGGAGGGTGACGGCCGTGTTGCGCACGCTCTGGAACCACCGGGCGTTGTCGATGGCCACGGCGGCACGGGCGGCCAGCTCGGTCGCCAGGACGACGTCGTCGTCGTCGAAAGGGAGCGGATTGCGGGTGCGCTTGAGGTCGAGCGCGCCGAGCACCTCACCGTGCGCGATCAGCGGAACCGCGAGATACGAGTGGACACCGGCCCGTGCCAGCAGCGCCGTCCCCTCGGCGTCGCGGGCGATGCGGGGCAGATCGTGTTCCCCGACGTGCCGCACCAGGACCGGCCTGCCGGTGTGGACGCACAGGGTCACCATCCGGTCACCGTCGTACGCCGCCAGGTCACCGGGCGGGTCGGCCGCGCGCAGCGCCACGGTGGGATGGGACGCCTTGAGCGCGAGCGCGCGGAAGAACTCCGGCCCGTTGTCCGGTCTGCGCTTGCGACGGCAGGACAGGACGGAGTCGAGGACGTCCACGGCGACCACGTCGGCCAGTTCGGGGGCCGCGATCTCGGCCAGTTCACGAGCGGTCTGCTCCACCTCCAGCGTGGTGCCGACCCGCGTGGAGGCGCTGGCGATGAGCGCGAGGCGCCGCCTTGCCCGGTCGGCCTCGGCGGCCGCGCGATGGCGCTCGGTGACGTCGACGACCGAGGCGGCCGCGCCCAGCACCCGCCCGCCCGCGTCCTCCAGCCGGTAGAAGGACAGCGACCAGGCATGCTCGTGCTCGGGATCGACCGGGGGACGGCCCACGTGGTACTGGTCGAGCAGGGGTGTGCCCGTGGTCAGCACCTGGCGCAGCGCGGACTCGACGGTGTCCACATCGGGAAAGGGCAGCGTCTCGCGCAGATGACGGCCGATGTGGTCCTCGGCCGGGATGCCGTCGATGCGCTCCAGCGCCGGGTTGACCATGAGATAGCGCAGGTCCGGGTCCATCAGGGCCAGACCTATCGGCGACTGGTTGATCAGTTGCTCGCACAGGGCCAGATCCGTCTCCACCCGCTGGAGCAGGGTGTGGTCCGCGGCGATACCGAGGGCGTAGACCTCCCCGCGGTCGTCCAGGAGCCGCATGTTGCGGAACTCCATCAGACGGGTGCTGCCGTCCTTGTGCCGGATCGGAAAGGCACCGGCCCAACTCCGCCCCGTCTGGAGCACGTCGGCGAACAGCTTGGTGACGGACTGCAGGTGCTCGGGGTGGATGATCAGGCGCGCCGCGTACTTGCCGAGAGCCTCCTCCGCCGAGTAGCCGATGAGCTCCTCGGCCTGCGGGGTCCAGAACACGATGCGCCCCTCGACGTCGAGGACCATCGCGCCGACGCTCAGCACGTCCAGCAGACCGGTCGGCCGGATGGGCCCCGGCTCGAAGCCTCCACGATCGGACTGCGGGGAATCGGCTGTCATCCCTGGCCCTCCTCCACCGGCCGGCGCGGTGTGCCGGGCTCCGTCGCCGACGTCACGCATCCGTGTGCCGACCCCGGCCCTTCCATGCTGCGCCCTGCCCCCGGCGATGCCCACTCCAGAGCAGCGCCTTGGCATGTTCAGGAGCAGACGTGGGACGCCGCGCGGTGCCGCTCCGGTGCGGTGTCCGGCGGTGCGGTCCGCCCCGGTCCCGTGATCGTCCGCCGGGCCGTGCACATCGGCCGGACAAGCAGGAACATGGTCGTGTAAAGGATGAGAGCTTCATGGATTCTGCGCAGGAAGGTTCCGACGCGCCCGCGTCCGATGGACCGGGCGATCCCTTCGACGCGTCCACGGACGCGGCGGCGGTGGTCTCCGGCGACGGCGTCGTGCTGAGCTGGACCAGGGGCGCCGAAGCACTCCTCGGCTACCCGGCGGCCGAGACGGTCGGCACCTCGGCCGCGCGTCTGCTGGCGCTGCCCAGGGACCCGCTCCGGGTGGCCGGTGTCGCGGCGCGGTGCCGTGCCGGCATGGGCTGGAGCGGCCTCATCCCCGTACGCCACCGCGACGGCCGGCGCATCGACGTGGACCTGCGCGTCTCCGCGTCCTTCCACATGGGCGAGAGCGAGTGCTTCCTGCTCTCGGCACGGAACCGGAGACGGCAGTGGACGGTGGGCCCGGACTTCATCGACGGATTCCTGACCCGCTCGCCCGTCGGCATGGCGGTGCTGGACCTCCAACTGCGCTACGTCTGGATGAACGACACCCTGGAACACCTGGGCGGTGTGCCCCGCGAGCAGCGGCTCGGGCGCCGGCTCCCCGAACTGCTGCCGGGGTTCCAGTCGGAGACCATCGAGGGACTGATGCACAAGGTCCTGGCGACCGGCGAGCCCGTGATCGACTACGAGTACCTGGGATGGAGCTGGGCCGACCCGCATCGCCGGCACGCCTATTCCACCTCGTTCTTCCCGCTGCTCGGCGTCGACAACTCCTACACCGGCGTGTGCTACATGGTCCTGGACGTCACCGAGCGGTGGAACGCCCGGCAGCTCCTGTCGCTGGTGAACGAAGCCGGGACCACCATCGGCAGGACCCTCGACGTCATGCGGACGGCACAGGAGCTCGCGGACTTCGCCGTGCCCCGCTTCGCGGACTTCGTCATCGTCGACCTCCTGGATTCCGTCCTGAGCACCGAGGGGCTCGGAGCCTGGCTGTCGGACGCCGGACCGGCCCCCGCCAAGCCGATGATGCGGCGCGCCGGCATGAGCTCCGTACGGGAGGGCTGCCCGGAGGCCGTGGCCCGCATCGGGGACCGGGCGGACTTCCTCCCGCCGCCCCACGACGTGCACCTGCTCACCAACGGCGAGCCGGTCCTCATCCAGGTCCTCGACCCGGACGACGACCTGTGGATCGCCGAGGAACCCGAGCGAGCGGAGAGCATCCGCCGGTACGGGCTGCACTCCCTCATCTCCGTGCCGATGCGGGCACGCAACACCGCCCTCGGCCTCACCACGTTCGTACGGTCCATCAATCCGGTCTCGTTCCAGCCGGACGACGTCCTGCTGGCACGCGAGGTGGTGGCACGCGCGGCGCTGTGCGTCGACAACGCCCGCCGCTACACCCGCGAACACACGGCCGCGGTCACCCTTCAGCGCAGTCTGCTGCCGCACGCCCTGACGGGCGGGACAGCCCTGGAGATCGCCTCCTCCTATCTGCCCGCGGACCCGAGCGGCGGGGTCGGCGGTGACTGGTTCGACGTCATCCCGCTGTCCGGTGCCCGCGTCGGCCTGGTCGTCGGCGACGTGGTCGGCCACGGCATCACCGCGGCCGCGACCATGGGCCGGCTGCGCACCGCGGTGCAGACCCTCGCCGACATGGAGATGCCCCCCGACGAACTGCTCGCCCACCTGGACGACCTCGTGCTCCGGCTGAGCGAGGAGCGCACCCACGAGCAGGAGGCCGACCGGAGCACGACCGCGTCCTTCCTCGGCGCGACCTGCCTGTACGCCGTCTACGACCCCGTCACCAGACGCTGCACGATGGCCCGGGCCGGACACCCGCCGCCCGTCGTCGTCGCCCCCGACGGACAGGTCACCTTTCCCGAGCTCCCCGCCGGCCCCCCGCTCGGGCTCGGCGGGATGGCGTTCGAGAGCCATGAGATCGAACTCGCCGAGAACAGCCTGATCGGTCTCTACACTGACGGTCTGGTCGAGGGCGGGCACTACGACATGGAGCTCGGCATGGCCCGGCTCGGGGAACTGCTCGCCCGGTCGGACCCCGACCTCGAAGCGCTGTGTGCCGACGTCGTACGGCAGCTCGTGCCCGTGCCCCAGCCCGACGACATCGCCCTGCTCCTGGCGCGCACGCACACCCTGGGAGAGGACCACGTCGTCTCGTGGGAGGTGCCCGTGGACCCGGCCGCCGTCTCCGACCTGCGGGCCCGTGCCACGAGCCTCGTCGAATCCTGGGGTCTCGGGGAACTGACCATGACGACCGAACTCATCGTGAGCGAACTGGTCACCAACGCGATCCGCTACGCCGAACCGCCCATTCGACTACGGCTGCTCTGCGACACCCGGCTGACCTGCGAGGTCTCCGACTCCAGCAGCACCGCCCCACGACTCAGGCACGCCCGCAGCACGGACGAGGGCGGTCGCGGCCTGTTCCTCGTGGCCCAGCTGTCCCATCGCTGGGGGGCTCGCCACACGGCGGAGGGAAAGGTCATCTGGGCCGAACAGGAGATTCCCTGAAGCCGGGATCGCCACCCTCGCCGCCGCACCAGGAGTGGTACGCGGCGACCGCGGTGGGCAGGGTGGGGAAGATCCGGTCCTCGCCGACGGACGCGCTCAGCCCGTACGCGTCCAGCTCGTCGCGCAGATCCTGCTTGACCCGGGCCATCGCGAACTCGATGCCCCGCCGGTTGAGTTCCTGGCGCAGCTCGTCCAGCGAGTCCAGCGCGGTGATGTCCACCTCCACGTTGGCCTCCGCGTTGAGGACGAACCACCGCACCGGGATCTCCTGTTCGGCCACCGCGCCCAGGGCACTGCGTCGGAAGTCCTCCGCGTTGGCGAAGAACAGCGGGGAGTCGTAGCGGTAGACCAGCAGACCGGGAATCACCCGGGCCTCGGGGAAGTCGTCGATGTCGTGCATGCCCGCCATGCCCGGCACCAGCCCCTGCACCGCGTCGTGCGGGCGCGCCACCCGGCTCAGCAACTCGGCCACCGACAGACCCACGGCCACCAGCACCCCGTAGAGGATGTCGAGCGCGAGGACTCCGACGAGGCAGCCGAGGGCCAGCAGGAGTTCCCGGGCCCGGAAGGACGCCAGCCGCCGGAAGCCCGCCAGGTCGATCATCCGGATCGCGGCGTACACGACCAGCGCCCCGAGGACCGCCATGGGGGTGTTGGTGAGCAGCGGACTCAGGAACAGCAGGACCGCCAGTACGGACACCCCGGCCGTGAGCCCGTACGCCTGGCTGTGCGCGCCGGTGGACTGCGCGAGTGCCGTACGGCTGGCGCTGCTGCTCACCGGGAACCCCTGAAGGGCGCCGGCGCCGAGGTTCACGGCGCCCAGGGCCAGCAACTCCTGGTTCGCGTCCAGCTCCGTACCGCCGTCGTCGGTCGTGAAGGCGCGCGCGGTCAGGATGAAGTCGGTGTAGCCCACCAGCAGGACACCGACGGCGGGCAGCAGCAGTTGGGGCAGGCTGCCCAGATCGGGCAGCCGCGGGCTGGGCAGCCCGGCCGGGATCTCCCCGATCACATCGAGGCCGTGGTCCTGCAGGTCGAACGCCGCGACCACGGCGGTGCCGAGGGCGAGCGCCAGCAGCGGCCCCGGGATGCTCCAGCGGAAACGCGTGGCCAGGTAGAGGAAGACCAACGTCACGGCACTGAAGATCACCGTGGTGGGATGCGCCTGGTCCAGGTTGCCGAAGAAGGACGCCAGTTTCGGGAAGAACTCCGAACCGTCCGTCGGGACACCGGTGAGTTTGGTGAGCTGATCCACCATCATGATCAGTGCCACGCCCGCCAGATACCCGATGAGCACGGGCCGGGAGAGCAGATCGGCCACGAACCCCAGCCGGGCGGCCCACGCCACGAGACACATCAGGCCCACCGCGACCGCGAGCGCCGAGGCCAGCACCGCGTAGCGCGCGGGGTCGCCGCCGGCGAGCGGCCCGACGACGGTCGCGGTCATCAGCGCCGTCGTCGACTCGGGCCCCACCGACAGCAGCCGGGACGAGCCCAGCAGGGCGTACAGCACGATGGCGGGCAGGATGGCCCACAGACCCACGACGGGCGGCAGTCCCGCGACACTGGCGTACGCCATGACCTGGGGCACCAGATAGGCCGCGACGGTGACCCCGGCCAGCAGGTCCCCGCGCAGCCAGTCCCGCCGGTATCCCCTGAGCACCGCGAGGCCGGGGACCCCCGGCACAGCACGGCGCCACCCTCCGCCTGGGGTGCCGGGGTGCTTCGACACGGCTGTCCTTCGGGTAGGTCCGCGCCCGACGGGCCACGGACACGGGCCCGCGCACTCACTCGGTGCGCTGAGCCCTGCGGGCCAGGAGCTTACCCACCTCCCACAGGACCAGGAGCGCGACGGCGGACAGCAGGGCCCAGCCGAACTGCTTCAGGTCGATCTCGGTGGTCCCGAGGATGCGACGGAACCCGTCCATCTGGGTCACCAGGACCGCGAGGACGAACTGCGCCAGGGCCGTCCAGTTCATCTGCTTGCTGTCGAAGGTGCTCGTCGTCAGCACCGACTCCGTCTCGCTGCGGCACTCGAACGCGGCCACGATCAGACAGAGCGCGAACGCGGTGAACGCCATCGAACTGCCGACGCGGACGCTGTCGAAGCGGGACTCGCCCAGCTTGATCAGCCCGAGCAGGATGAGCGTGATCGCCAGCCCGCTGAGCCCGACCGTGACCATCACGGGCCGGGTCAGCACCGACTCCCCCCGAGGACGCGGCCTGCGCCGCATCAGCCCCGCGCTCTCCTTGTCGAAGCCGAGCGCGAAACCGAACGAGGCGTTGACCACGAAGTGGATCCACAGCACCTGGGGAGGGGTGAAGGGTTCACCGGCCGCGATGTTGAAGATGGTCGCCCCGAGGAAGGTCAGCACGAAGGTGACGAGCAGCAGGAGGACGAAGCGGATGTACTTGGTGAGATTGTCGTAGAGCTTGCGGCCCTGCTCCACGGCGTAGACGATCGTCGCGAAGTTGTCGTCGGAAAGGATCATCCGCGCCGCGTTCTTCGCCACGTCCGTACCACTGCCCATCGCGATACCGATGTCGGCGGACTTGATGGCGGGAGCGTCGTTGACGCCGTCGCCGGTCATCGCGACGACATCGCCCTTCTTCTTGAGCGTGTCCGCCAGCAGCACCTTGTGCTCCGGCGCCACCCGCCCCACCACACCGATGTCGTCGATGCGGGCCAGTTGTTCGTGCTCCGGCAGCGCGGCGAAGTCGGCGCCGAGGACCGCCTCGCCCGGGATGCCGAGCTGCCGGGCGATCGCGGCACCGGTCGTGACGTCGTCCCCGGTGACCATGCGGACCCGGATGTGGGCGGCCTGGGCGCTGGCCACCGCGGCCCGGGACTCCTCACGGGGCGGGTCGACCATCCCGACCAGACTCGTCATCCGCAGGCCGGTGACATAGGCGAGCAGGTCGCCGCCGGGATCGAAGTCGGCCGGGTCCAGATCCCGGGTCGCCGCCGCCATCACCCGGCGGCCCTCACCGCCCATGCGCTCGGCCTGTTCATCGGCTCGCCGGCTCAGCTCCTCGTCCCACGGGACGGTCGCGCCGCCCGACAGCGCGCTGGCCGCACGGGCCGTCACCGCCGGAGCCGCGCCCTTGACGAAACAGCGCACCACCGGCCGGCCCACGGCGTCGACGGCCGAGTTGAAGGTGGCCATCAGCTTGTAACCCGGGTCGAAGGGCAGCGTGGCGACACGGGGCAACCGCCTGTGCGTGGCGTCGAGGTCCAGCCCCGCCTTGTGGGCCAGCACCAGGAACGCGCCCTCGGTGGGATCGCCCACGACCTCACCGTCCACCAGCTTGGCGTCGTTCGCGACGAGGTACGGAAGGATCGCGTCCTCGATGCCCGCGGAGGAACCGGCGGCGTGCTGGATCCGCCCGTCCAGGCCGTAACCCGTACCCGAGACGGTGTACCGGTCGGTGGGCGTCACGACCTCCACGGCCGTCATCTGGTTCATGGTCAGGGTGCCGGTCTTGTCCGAGTTGATCGCCGACGTGAACGCCAGGGTCTCGACGGACGGCAGCTCCTTCACGATCGCGTCGCGCTTCGCCAGATTGAGGCTGCCGACGGACAGGATCGCCTGGGTCACCGTCGGCAGGGCCTCCGGAATGGCGGCGATGGCCAGCGACACCGCGCTGACGAACAGGGCGTCCCACGCCTGGTCGCGGCTGCGCCCGAGCGCGAACATCACGATCATGGTCAGACCAGCGGCGGCCGTGATCCACAGCGTCAGCGTGTTGAGCTCCGTGGTGAGCGGCGCCTCCTCGCGCTCGGTCGCCGACAGCATCTCCGAGATCTTTCCGAGCTCGGTCCCCTCACCGGTCGCGGTGATGACCGCGACACCGCTGCCATGGGTGACCGGGGTGTGCATGAACGCCATGTTCGACTGGTCCCCCGGGCCCATGATGACCTTCGGCAGGGTCGTGGCGTCCTTCGAGGCGGGCACGCTCTCGCCGGTCAGGGCCGACTCGTCGATCTGCAGCGCGTGGGCCTCGATGAGCCGGCCGTCCGCCGGAACCTGGTCACCCGCGGAGATGTGCACGACATCGCCCACGACCAGTTGCTCGGCCGGGATCTCCGACTCCGTTCCGTCGCGCCGCACCCGGGCGGTCGCCGTCAGCATCGACTTGAGCGCGTTCATCGCGCTCTCGGCCTTGCCCTCCTGCCGCAGACCCACGATCGCGTTCAGCAGCGTCAGCAGGACGAGCAGGATCGCGGTGCTCCACTCGGCGATCGCCAGCGACACGATCGCCGCCACCACGAGGACGATCTGCATGTAGCTGCGGTACTGCTCGACGAACCGCCGCCACGCAGGCTTCGGCTTCTCCTCGGGCAGCGCGTTCGGCCCGTTCTCCGCCAGCAGTTCGGCGACCCGCGCAGCGCTGAGTCCGGAGGCCGGATCGACACCGAAGGCCGACGCGACGTCCTGCGGAGCACGCGCGTACCAGAGCTCCGGAGCAGCACGCTCCGGAGCCTTCGGGCCGCTCGACTGCATCGCCATCTCAGCTCTCCGCTCTGGATTCGGTCCGCCGTCCGTGTCCCGGGGGACTCACTCGCGCTTGCCCTTCCCGGTCCGCGATGCGCCGGCGGACGTCTGCCGCCCCTTCGCCCGGTGGCCGCTCCGCCGTCGTCCGCCGCCCCCTTCGGGGACGGGATGCGTGGCCGCGTACGGATCGGCCGGCGCGCCCTCGGGAGCGTCGGCCTCCAGTTCCCGCCTCGCGGCCCGGAGGTCCTTGCGCGCCTCCTTGCCCACCACCGGGTAACGAGGGTCGATGTCCATGAGCGTGTGAACCAGCACCGCCGCGGTCGCGACGCGCGCGAACCACTTCCGGTCCGCCGGGACGACGTACCAGGGCGCCCACGGCGTACTGGTCCGCGACAGCATCTCGGAGAACGCCTCCTGGTACGCATCCCACCGCCTGCGCTCCCGGACGTCGGCGGCGGAGAACTTCCAGTTCCGCTCCGGCAGGTCGAGCCGCTTCATGAACCGGGTGCGCTGCTCCTCCTTGGACAGGTTCAGGAAGATCTTCACGACCTTGAACCCGTTGTCGGTCAGATAGCGTTCCCAGTCGTTGACGGCCCGGTAGCGGCGATCCCAGATGTCCGCGCCGCGCACGTCCGCCGGCAGCCGCTGCCGGTCGAGGAGCTCCGGATGCACCCGGACGACGAGCACCTCCTCGTAGTGCGAACGGTTGAAGATCGCGATGTCGCCACGCGCTGGCAGCTTGGTGGCGTACCGCCACAGGTAGTCGTGGTCGAGCTCCTCGGCGGAGGGCTGCTTGAAGCTGCTCACCTTGACGCCCTGCGGGTTCACCCCGCTCATGACGTGCCGGATCGTGCCGTCCTTGCCACCGGCGTCGAGCGCCTGGAGACAGAGCAGTACGCCGTACGTGTCCTGGGCCGCCAGCCGTTCCTGGTACTCGGCGAGGAGCGACACGCCGGCGCGGAGCAGCTCCGCGCCGTGCTTCTTCTTCAGACCGGCCTTGTACCGGGGGTCGAAGTCCTCGCCCAGGTTCACACGCGATCCCGGTTCGACCCGCAGTGGCTCGATGAGCTTCGCGACGCGCTCGGCCCTGGCATCCGTCATGACGACCCGCCTCTCTGCTTCTCACGGTGAGTACCACGCGGTCGTCAGCGCTCACCGGCACGCCCCATGTCGGGCGCGGGAGCGGGCCGGAGTCTGGCGGGTATCCACCGGCCGAGCAGAGTTGGCCGTCCCGGGTTCCGGGTCTGCCGATCCGCCGTTCCGGCCTGTGTCGGCCGTTCCACGGTCGCGTCGCCGACGGCTTCCGGCGCGGCGGGGGTCCGGTCACGGTCGAGGGCGCCCAGCAGCAGCCGGACCCGGCGTTCGACCAGGATCGGGACGTACGTTCTCACCTTCGCCTGCTGGAACGAACCGCGGGCCGTCGCGACCACCTGATCCACGACGGACGGGTCGACCGAGGGGTAGGCGGCCTTCAACCGTGCGGCCAGCCGAAGGAGGGCGACCGTCTCGGCCTGGCGGACGCCCGGGTGAGCGGCGGGGGCTGCCGTCGGGCCGGTGCCTGCGGGCGGAGCGGGGGCGCGACCCGCTTCCCGCGGTGCGCCGCTCTCGTCGGCCGTGGATGCCGGCTCGTCCGTCTTCATCGCTGAACCACCCGCGCGCTCGCAAGACTCGAGCCTCAGGGGGCGGAGACCGCGGTGCCCACGGTCCCGATCAGACCGCCCCGAGACGGCTCGACGGCCGGGTACGAGGCCGTCCCACTCATTCTGGGACCGTCCGGTCGAAACCGCCTCACGGACGACGCGCCCCCGGCCGGTGCCCGCAACGGCCGGGGCACGGCCGAACCGCAGCGGAGGGCCGGCGGAACGGCACGGAGGCCGGCCCCGCTCTCGGCCGATCGTGAAAGGAAGGGAGGAAGGAGGGGAGGAGAGAGGAAAGGGGGGAGGGGTAAGAGGGAGAAGAGGGGGAGGGGAGGGGAAGAGGGGTGGTGGGTCGCCGGACCGGGCGCGGAGTGGACGGCAAGGTCATGGACGACGGCCCGCGCCACCCGACCCGCGCTCCCACAGCCATGGCGTGCTCGCCCTCGGTGCCGTGGACGCACGGCGGACGAGGGAATGGTCGTGAGTGCGGGGTGGGTGGCAGGGGCCCGGCTGCGGACCGGACACACGTCGGCCGCCGTGCCGCGACGAAAACTGACGAACCATCATCAAGGCTCAGGTCGACAGGGGTTGGCTCGAATCGCACCGGGGCGCGGGCAGGGCGCGTGTCACGTCGTGGTCACGCTCTGTTCGGTGCTCCCCTTCATGCGCGGAGGCTCAGCCGAAGGCCTTGACCGCTTGGTAGTAGGTCCAGGCGGTGCTGTCGCAGGAGACCTTCGTCGCGCCGCTGTAGTTGGCGCAGACCCGTTCGAGATCCGCGTAAAGGGCGCTGTCCAGACGTGACTTGTTGGCATCGAAGGCGCCGGCGGCCTTGTAGTTGCGGTAGCCGAAGTCGTGGCGGGCACATGAGGTGGCGAAGGGGAAGCCGAACGGGTTGTCCGGCGAGTCGGAACAGTAGTCGGTGGACCAGTCGAAGGCATACGCTGACCAGGCGGACTGGTTCGCTCGGGCGGCGACCCAGGTGTTGTAGCTCGACGCGCTGGTCTGGGTCCAACTGGACAGGACCTGGGGCTTGTCGGCAGGGGCGGCGCTAGCGGCTGTAGCGGTCGCTGTGATGGTGGCAATGGCCATGGCCGAGGCGGCAAGGCCGGTGGCGAGTCTTCGGTGCATCCCACACCTCCATGAGGCTGCGACCCGCCCATCGGGCTGCAGGTTCATGACAAGAATGATCGGCACCGCGACCCCCCTTGCATAGAGCTGGTACCTCAACAATCAATTAACTCCGTGGAGTTGGGGGGAGGCGTTTCATGTCTGCGACCACCATGACGGACTATGGCTGGATGTGTTCCTTCGTGGCTCCGGGGTGAGGTGTCGTCGCTCTCCGACATGACAACGGGGGGTTGACGTGACAACGGGGGGTTGTCATTCTGGGGGCATGGCGAACACGAAGGACCTCTCCGAGTACGAGCCGACTCTCGGTCGCATCAAGGAAGTGCGCGCACAGGCCATCCATCACGCGCGTCTGGCCCGGCAATTCGCTGTCGAGCGGCGCGAGTTGATGCAAGGGCTCATCGATCAGGGAGTGTCGCAGGCGGACATTGCGCGGGAGCTCGGCGTGACGCGGCAGGCCATCCAGAAGATGCTCGCCTGCTAGGCGGTGGCTCGATCGGGGCGGGCGGCTCCAGGGACGTGCAACCGGGTGGTTGCGAATGTCGGCCCGACGTGCAACCCTGGAGTTGCATCATTCGTTGCTGTGAAGGAGCCCCTCATGACCGAGGACCGGATCGAACGCGAGACCCTGATCGAAGCGCCCCTGGAGCGGGTATGGCCGTTGGTGGCCGTGCCCGGATTCTGGGTGGCCGACGAGGAGAGCCTGCCCACGGCGCAGGGCACGGAAGGCGAGTCGGCGGTGGTCAAGAACGCCCAGTACGGGGAGTTCCCGGTGCGGGTGGAGAAGGTCCAGCCGCCCACGTACGTCGCCTACCGCTGGACCAGTGCGTTCCCGGGAGACGAGTTGAGCGACGGCAACAGCACCCTGGTCGAGTTCACCCTGATCCCGGAAGGCGCGAACACGCGGCTGCGTGTCGTCGAGAGCGGCTTCGCGGCGCTCTCCGGGTCGCCGGACCTGCGGCGCAAGGCTCACGAGGACAACAGCAACGGCTGGCCCCAGGTGCTCGACGCGTTCAAGAAGCGCGCCACCCAGCCGTCGGTGTGACCGAGGAACGAGGCGAGGCCGAGGAGGTCGACGGCGTCCTCGCCGCGCTGGCCGATCCGACGAGACGCCATCTGCTCGATCTGCTGGCGGCCCGGGGCGAGGTCACGGCCACACAACTCGCCGAGGAACTGCCCGTCTCGCGTCAGGCGGTGGTCAAGCATCTCGCTGTGCTGGACGCGGCCGGCCTCGTCACCGGGAGCCGGGTGGGGCGCGAGGTGCGGTACGCGGTACGGCCGGCCGCGTTGAACGCGACCGCTCGTTGGATGGCCGCACTCGCCGCCGACTGGGACCGGCGCCTGGCGAACATCAAGCGCGTCGCCGAGGCGGCGGAACGCGCGTCCCGTACGTAGTCGCCCTGTCGCGGTTTCCGCCGGCCCCCCGGGCGGGCGGAAACCGCGACAGACCCGATGGCCCGACGGCCTCCCTGTCCCTCAGCGCCCATGTCCCATGTCCCATGCGCCATGTCCTGTGTCCTCGACCGTTCATGTGTTCATGTGCGGCACGATGTTCGCCTGCGTCGGCACCCGCGTCCTCAAGTGTTCATGTGTTCATGTCTGGTCCCTGTTCATGTGTCCGTCGTCGTGCCCGCGCCGTCATGGCGCTCGCACCCGGGCGTTTCGGGCCTGCTTCCGGTGTGACCGGATCGGTCCGCACCCGGACCCGATGCGGCCTGTCCCCAGGGCAGGCCCGCCGGACAGAGTGGGTGGCATGAATCGAGCACTGATCGTCATCGACGTCCAGGAATCCTTCCGCGCCCACCCGCTGTGGGAGACCATCTCCAACCCGAAGATCGCCGACCAGGTGGACCGACTGGTCGGGCTCGCCCGCCGGGCCGGCGACACGGTGGTGTGGGTGCTGCACTCGGAGCCCGGCAGCGGTGATGTGTTCGACCCGGCCCTCGGCCATGTCCGGCTGATGGAGGAGCTCCGGCGCCAGGACGGCGAACCGCTGATCCACAAGACCTCGCACAACGCCTTCACCACCACCAATCTGCAGCAACTCCTCACCGAGCGCGGTGTCCGCGAGCTCACCGTCTGCGGCATCCGCACCGAGCAGTGCGTGGAGACCACCACCCGCCTCGCGAGCGACCTCGGCTACCGGGTCACCTTCGTCACCGACGCCACCGCCACCAACCCCGTCCCGCACCGCGACGCCCCCGCCGACCGGAGCGTGGCCGAACTGCTGGCGGACCCCCGGACCCTGAGCGCCGAGGAAGTCATCCGGCGCACCGAGTACGCCCTGGCCGGGCGCTTCGCCACCATCGCCACGGTGGACGAGCTGGAGACCGGGGCCGGGTCTCGGGCATGATGACCGGATCGTGAGCCACATCGTCTTCTTCCTGGTGCCCGGAGTCCATCTGCTGGACCTGGCCGGCCCCGCGCAGGTCTTCTCCACGGCCGACGACTTCGGGCACCCCTACACCCTCGACTACGTCGCCGAGCAGCCGCGGATCCGCACCGCTCAGGGGCTGCCGCTGGTGACCCGGCTCGACTGGCCCGAGCTCGGCCCCGAGGATCTGATCGTCGTGCCCGGCTGGCGGGCGCCCACCCTCACCGACGGTCCGCCCATCGGTGAGGCCGGCCTGCGGGTCCTGCGGGACCACCACGCGAACGGCGGCACCGTCGCCAGTGTCTGCGCGGGAGCCGACGCGCTCGGCCGGGCCGGTCTGCTCGACGGCCGTCGCTGCACCACGCACCACGACGTCCAGGACGATCTCGCCCGCCGTTACCCCCGGGCGGTCGTGGTCCGCGACGTCCTCTACACCGAGGACGACCGGGTGGTCACCTCGGCGGGGATCGCCAGCGGGATCGATCTCGCCCTGCACCTGATCGCCACCCGGCACGGCCCGGCCGTCGGTGCCCGGGTGGCGCGGGACATGGTGGTCTACGCACGGCGCAACGGCCATGAACCGCAGACCAGCGCGATGCTCCGGTACCGGTCCCACCTGGACGACACCGTGCACCGGGCCCAGGACCTGCTCGACGCCCGCTTCGACCGGCCGCTGCCCCTGCCGGAACTGGCCGCGGCCGTCGGCGTGAGCGAACGCACCCTCACCCGCCTGTTCGGGCGCGCGACCGACGGCCTCACACCGCTGCGCTATCAGCAGGCCCTGCGTCTGGAGCGCGCCGAGCACCTCATCAGCCACGGTGCCACCGTCGACGCCGCGGCCCACGCGGTGGGCTTCGAAGACGCCCGCATGCTGCGCCGTCTCCGGGCCCGCGCGAACTGAACCGCGACGAGCGGCCCTCATGAGCGGCCCTCATGAGCGGGTCGCACGAGTGGGTCTCAGGTCTCCTGACCCGCTCCCGTCAGCGACGCCCGCTGGCGCGCGGCGCGGACGGCGGCCGTCAGCGAGGCGATGTCGTAGGCGCCGTAGTGACGGCGGCCGTTGACGAAGAACGTCGGTGTGCCCGACACACCGCTGAGGTCGGCCGATTCGACGTCCATGGCCACCCGGGCCGCGGCCGCGACGCCCCGGAGGTCCTCGCGGAAACGGTCGCTGTCGAGGCCGAGGCGGGCGGAGTACCGGAAGAGGTCCTTCGGCCCCAGGTCACCCTGGTGTCCCATGAGAAGGTCGTGCATCTCCCAATAGCGGTCCTGGCGGGCCGCGGCCTCGGCCGCCTGGGCGGCGAGCTGCGCGTTGGGGTGCACGTCGGTGAGCGGAAGATGGCGCCACACATAGCGCACGTCACCGAAGTCGGCGAGCAGTTCGCGCACCACGGTCTCGGCAAGACCGCAGTACGGACACTCGAAGTCGCCGTACTCGACGAGGGTCACGGGCGCTTCGAGCGGCCCGCGCACATGGTCGCGCTCCACATCGACGGGTTCGCTGAGGTCCACGATGCTCTGACCGGTGCCGAGGAGCGCCCGCGCGCGGGAGCGCCCGGTGAGCGCACCGATGACCAGGGTGACGACCCAGGTCAGGAGGAACGAGCACGCGACCGCGGCCAGAATGCCGACCTTTGCCTGCGCCAGACGGTCGCCGGTGAAGGCCAGCGACGCGATCAGCAGCGCCACGGTGAAGCCCACACCGGCCAGCGTGCCCCCGGCCGTGATGGCGCCCCAGCCCACGGGCGGGTGAAGACGTCCTCGGGCGGCGCGTGTGGTGAGCCAGGTGCCGCCGATGATGCCGACGGGCTTGCCCAGCAGGTAGCCGAAGAGGATGCCGAGGGTGACCGGTGAGGTGAAGGCGTCGGCGAGCTGACCGGCGCTCAGGGTGATTCCGGCGTTGGCGAGGGCGAACAGCGGCACGATCACGTAACTGGTCCAGGGATGGAACATCTGCTGGAGCCGCTCGTTCGGGGAGAGCGTCGAGGCGAGACCGCGCCGCACCGTGCGCTCCAGCTCCGGCGTCGGCTGCTCGCGGAAACGCCGGAACAGTCGGCTGGCGTGTTCCAGATCGCTGCGCTCCGCCGAGTACGCGTACGTCAGCATGCCCATCGCGAGACCTGTCACCACCGGGTCGATGCCCGACTTCAGGAGCGCCACCCAGATCGCCACGCCCAGCACGCCGTAAAGGGACGGAATCCGCGCGCCGATGGTGCGCCGCAGCAACAGGACGACCACGAACAGGCCGAGCGCCGTCAGCAGCGCGGGCAGCGAGATGGTGTCGCTGTAGGCGACGACGATGATGGCCAGCGCCAGGAAGTCGTCCACCACGGCGACGGTGAGCATGAAGACGCGGAGATTGGTGGGCAGCCGTGAGCCGAAGATGGCCAGCATGCCCAGGGCGAAGGCGGTGTCGGTCGACATGGCGGCACCCCAGCCGTGCGCCGCGGAGCCATGGCCCGAGGTGATGGCCAGGTACACGACGACGGGGACGATCATGCCGCTGAGACCCGCCAGCAGCGGCAGGGTGACCCGGCGGCGTTCTCGCAGCTCGCCCAGGTCGAACTCGCGGCGCGCCTCCAGGCCGACGACGAAGAAGAACAGCGTCATCAGGCCGCTGTTCACCCATTCGCGCAGGTCCATCGACACTCCGCCCGACCCGATACGGATCGACAGCTCGGTGCCCCACACGCTCTCGTACGAGTCGGGACCGATGTTGGCCCAGGCCAGCGCCACCAAGGTGGCGGCCAGCAGCACGGCGGCGCTGCCGGTCTCCGTCCGCAGGAACGCGCGCAACGGGCTGCGGGCGCGGTTGCCGCACTGAGTCTGACCTGACAGGGGCGACGTCTCGGATGGCATGGTCACCCTCCGATTCTCGCCCCGGACCCGATACTTCCCCAGACGACGGGTGCCCGGACCGACGGGGGGTGCCAGGACCGAGCAGGATTCGGGGGTGCCCGATCAGCGTTCGAGGGTGCCCGGACCGATCAGGATTGGAGAAGCGCCGACGGCCGGGCCTCACCTAGCGTGGCGCATGGACACCGTCCCATCACATCGGCCGGCACCGACGGTGGCGTACGCCGCGGGCGGTGGCCACGACCGCACGGACGGAGTCGGCGAACGAGAACCCGGAGCACCGCGCGAAACTGGTTGGATCGAGGCAGGCGATGCAGGCGGAGACCGTGAAGGCGGCCCCGCCCGACAGATGGAGACACGATGAGCAAGGCCACGAGGACGGACCCGCAGCCGTCCGCGCCGCATGGTGCCGACAGCCACGATCTGATCCGCGTGCTCGGCGCGCGGGAGAACAATCTCAAGGACGTCAGCATCGAGATCCCGAAGCGCCGGCTGACGGTGTTCACCGGCGTGTCCGGCTCGGGCAAGAGCTCGCTGGTGTTCAACACCATCGCCGCCGAGTCGCAACGGCTGATCAACGAGACCTACAGCAGCTTCGTGCAGGGATTCATGCCCACCCTCGCACGGCCCGAGGTCGACGTCCTCGAAGGCCTGACCACCGCCATCATCGTCGACCAGCAGCGGATGGGCTCCGACCCCCGCTCCACGGTCGGCACCGCCACCGACGCCAACGCGATGCTGCGCATCCTCTTCAGCCGGCTCGGCAAGCCGCACATCGGCCCGCCCAGCGCGTACGCCTTCAACGTCCCCTCGGTCAAGGCCAGCGGTGCCATCACCGTGGAGCGCGGTGCCAAGAAGGCGGTGAAGGCGACCTTCAACCGCACCGGCGGCATGTGCGTGCGCTGCGAGGGCCGCGGCACGGTCTCCGACATCGACCTCACCCAGCTCTACGACGACTCCAAGTCCCTCAACGAGGGCGCCATCACCATCCCCGGCTACGGCTCGGACGGCTGGAACATGCGGCTCTACAAGGAGTCGGGCTTCGTCGACCCGGACAAGGCGATCCGCAAGTACACGAAGAAGGAGCTGCACGACTTCCTCCACCACGAGCCGGTCAGGATGAAGATCGCGGGCATCAACATGACCTACGAGGGTCTGATCCCGCGGATCCAGAAGTCGATGCTCTCCAAGGACAAGGAGGCGATGCAGCCGCACATCAGGGCGTTCGTGGACCGGGCCGTCGCCTTCACCACCTGCCCCGAGTGCGACGGCACCCGGCTCAGCGAGGGCGCCCGTTCGTCGAAGATCAAGCGGATCAGCATCGCCGACGCCTGCGCCATGCAGATCAGCGATCTCGCCGCATGGGTCCGTGATCTGGACGAACCCTCGGTCGCGCCGCTGCTCTCCGCGCTCCAGCAGACCCTCGACTCGTTCGTGGAGATCGGCCTCGGCTACCTCGCTCTGAACCGGCCGGCGGGCACACTGTCCGGCGGCGAGGCGCAGCGCGTCAAGATGATCCGCCACCTCGGCTCCTCGCTCACCGATGTCACCTACGTCTTCGACGAGCCCACGGCGGGCCTGCACCCCCATGACATCCAGCGGATGAACGACCTGTTGCTGCGGCTGCGGGACAAGGGCAACACGGTGCTCGTCGTGGAGCACAAGCCCGAGACCATCGTGATCGCCGATCACGTCGTCGACCTCGGCCCCGGAGCCGGTACGGGCGGCGGCTCCGTCTGTTTCGAGGGCACGGTCGAGGAACTGCGGACCGGCGGCACGGTCACCGGCCGCCACTTCGACGACCGGGCCTCCGTCAAGGAGACGCTGCGCAAGCCCACCGGCACGCTGGAGATCCGCGGCGCGTCGGCGAACAACCTGCGTGACGTCGACGTCGACGTCCCGCTCGGGGTCCTGGTCGTCGTCACCGGCGTCGCCGGCTCCGGCAAGAGCTCGCTCGTGCACGGGTCCATCCCGGCCGGGGAGGGTGTGGTGTCGATCGACCAGGCGCCGATCCGCGGTTCGCGGCGGAGCAACCCGGCGACGTACACCGGTCTGCTCGACCCGATCCGCAAGGCCTTCGCGAAGGCCAACGACGTGAAGCCCGCGCTGTTCAGCGCCAACTCCGAGGGGGCGTGTCCCACCTGCAACGGCGCGGGCGTCATCTACACGGACCTGGCGATGATGGCCGGCGTCGCCACCACCTGCGAGGACTGCGAGGGCAAGCGGTTCGACGCGTCGGTCCTCGAGTACCACCTCGGCGGCCGTGACATCAGCGAGGTGCTCGCGATGTCCGTGGACGAGGCCGAGGAGTTCTTCGGCGCCGGTGAGGCGCACACGCCGGCCGCGCAGCGCGTCCTCGGGCGGCTCGCCGACGTCGGGCTCGGCTACCTCACCCTCGGACAGCCGCTCACCACGCTGTCCGGCGGCGAGCGACAGCGGCTCAAGCTCGCCACGCACCTCGGCGACAAGGGCGGCGTCTACGTCCTCGACGAGCCGACCACCGGCCTGCACCTCGCCGATGTCGAGCAGTTGCTCGGTCTGCTCGACCGGATCGTCGACTCCGGCAAGTCGGTCATCGTCGTCGAGCACCACCAGGCGGTCATGGCACACGCCGACTGGATCATCGATCTCGGCCCCGGAGCCGGTCACGACGGCGGCCGGCTCGTCTTCGAGGGAACCCCGGCCGACCTCGTCGCCGCCCGCTCCACCCTCACCGGCGAACACCTCGCGGCGTACGTCGGTTCCTGACCGGCGTCCGAGCGCACGGGACGAGTTCTCGCCGGGGCGGAGCTCGTCCCGTCGGCCGAGGTCACGGACGGGCGACTCTCCCGGTCGAGCGCTCGGGCGAGTTGACGGGCCCGGACACCGAACAGCGCCCGCCCCGAACGCGGGTGGCGACCCGCCAGGGAAGCCGGCCGGGACCGGGGCGGGACCTTCGGGCCCCCTCCGGGCTCCGCGCGCGCGGTGTCCGGAATGCACCTACGGTTGACGCACAGAGCGGCGCCCGCGGACAGCGACTCCTTCCGCCTCCAGCGCCCCCGTCAGCGCATCAGGAGGCCGGCCACCATGACCACAGCATCCGACACCCCTGTCCTGGACACCATCGCCGCCATGACCGTCGACTCCCTGGAGCGGTGCGGACTGCCGACGGACCAACTCCTGCTCACGCGCATCGCGGCGCTCGCGGCCTCGGACGCGCCGCCCATCTCCTACCTCGCGCACATCGATCCCGCCATCAAGGCCGATCTGACCATGGCCGCGGTGCAGGATGTCCTGGTGGCCATCGCTCCCATCGTGGGTACGGCGCGTGTCATGACGGCGGCGGGGAACATCGCGGCGGCGTTCGGCATCGCGATCGCCGTTGCCGAGGCGGAGATCGAGGCGGAGCCCAACGTCTAGGGCCGCCTCGTCAGGTTCTCCTTCCGTCGTCGGCAGGAGGCGGTCGCAAGCGGTCGCGGGCGGTCGCGGGCGGTGCGGGTGCCGGTCCGGCGGCGCGGCCGCCGATGGCCGGCACCTCGCGGATTCGCCGCATGGATTCACCGGTCGCCCGGGAGCCCGTCGCTCTCCGTGCCGGGCGTCCCCGGCGCGTTCCGCTGGAGCCTGCCTCGCTGGACCGCCGACACGAGAAGCCGGGCGGCCACGCCGATCAGCAGCAGGTTCACCGTCATCTGCCCCGTGACCAGCAGCCGGGCCGTTTGGCTGCGCGGACTGATGTCCCCGAAGCCCACGGTACTGAAGACCGTCATGGTGAAGTACAGCGCGTCGGTCCGCGACAGCGGCTCGCTGAAGCTGCCCGCCGCGCTGTGCTCCATCAGGTAGTAGACCGTCGCGAACAGGAGCAGGTAGAGCGGGAAGGTGGTCGCCAGCGCCTCCATCGCGCGCAACTCGGGCCGCGGGGCCCGGGTGATCTCGCGGATCTGCCAGGCCAGGAGCAGCGCCACCGCGAGGATGCCGCCCACGAGTGCGAGGACCGTGCCCGGGGTGAAGGCCGAGTCGAGCGGGAGCCGGTAGTAGGCGGCGACGAGAACGGCCGATGTCAGGAGCGACCGCAGGGTGGCGCGCAGCGTCTGCCGGCGACTGCTCCTCGACTTCCCGCCCACCGCTCCGCCCCGATGCCCGCCGCCGTGCCCTTGCGACCGAGTCGGCCCGCGGACTCAACCTTCCCGGTGGGCGGCGTGCCGTGCGGCAGGCGCACCACATGGTCACCTGGATGGCGGTGCCGTCCAGCAGCCTCGCCCCCCTTCCATCGCTGTCCGCTTCCTTCCGCCTGCTGTCCTCAGGGCCGAACGAGGGTGACCTCTCGGCGGTGGGAGTCCTGGACCTCGGGGGACCAGTCGCCGGTGCAGTAGACGGACACCTCGCTCATCGAGCCGTCGCGTACGTCGGCGCGGAGCAGTTCGCGGCAGTACCAGGTGCCGCCGGCGCCCTCCCAGCGCTCCTCGAACTCGATGACGATGCCGGTCTCGGTGACGTCGGCCCGGTGGCGTGGCACGCTGCCGAGGAAGGGATGGCTGGTTCGGCGCAGGGCCACGAGGTTGTCCCGGCCGGATGTCTGGAGCCGCCACTGGGGCAGGCTGAGGTCGACGAACACATCGTCCGTGAAGAGTCCGGCGGGGGCGCTGTTCGTCTGCAGGAACTCCACGAAGAGCTCGGCGAGTTCCTTGGCCCGGCGGGCGTCGAGGGCGCTCATGACAGTGCCTCCGCGAGATTGCGGCCGACGGTCCGCATGGTGCGGTCCAGCTCGGTGGTGGGGCTGAACTCGACGACTTCGGTCCCGGCGAAGAGGAGGGGCAGATGGCCCGGTGCGCCGTAATAGGCGTCCCCGGCGTGGAAGACCTCGTCGTGGTCGGCGTACCGGAAGACGATCTTTCCGGAGATCACCTGGCCCCAGTGCGGGCACTGGCAGCGGTCGTCGGGGAGCCCCTGGAACAGCGGCGCCGGATCCATGTCCGCCTTCATGGTCTCGTACGAGACGGTGTACGGGCCCACCTCGGCGTACCGGCCCTCGATCACCGGCTCGTCGACCTTGAGCTCCGCCTCCGCCTTGGCTGTGCGTGGCATGACGTCTCCTGACCTTCGTTCCGAGGCCGTACCCGGTTCGTACGGCGCCTTCACCCCGCAGGCGTGAGGTCGGACGGCACGGTGTGAGGTGACGGCTCACCGGCGTCGCTCGCGGACCGGTGGGCCCGGCCCGGGGAGTCACAGGCGCCAGTCGGGCGGGTTCTCGGGTTCGTAGACGCAGAGGGTGCCGGTGCGCACAGCGGTCTCCAGATGGCGTCCGAGCTCCGGGTGGACCTTCGCGACGCGGCGCACGGCGGCGCGGACCCGCGCCGTGACGGCGGTGCGGGCGCGTTCCGCGGGGGAACCGGCGCGGCGGACGCGGCCGCCGATGCCGTACGCGGCGGACAACTGGCGGACGAGGGCGTCCTTCTCCTCGGCGATCCGCCGCGACCGCCCGGCGTCCCCACTCGTGTCGGCGTCCTCGGTCTCCTCCTCCAGCTCCCGCAGCCGTCGCCGGTACGCGGCGCGCGCGGTGGCGTCGATCACCTCACCCAGGTCACCGGGAGGGTGCAGCTCCGCTGCCCCGGGCTCACCGGTGACGGCGGCGGGACCGGGCGCCGCCAGATCGACCGCCGGGACCGGGGTGCCCGGCCGCCCCAGGAGCACGGCGATGTCGTGCAGGCCCTTGCTGTCCGGGAGGCGGACCTCCCGGCCGGCGTAGACGAGGTGCCACAGTGGGCCTTCGCGGCGGAAGAGCGCTGCGGGAAGGCCGGAGTCCGGCCGGACAACGGCGGCGGGTGGCGGCGTCGCGGGATGGGGCGAATCCTGGGCCGGCCCATCGGTGGAGGCCGGGGGCGACGCGGTGTCGATCGTGCGTTCCCGCGCCCGGGGAGCGCCCCCGCCGGACGCCGTCGGTGCCGGAACGGCGGTCCCGTTCCCGTCCCGCGGACCGCGCCGGGTCTCCGCGGTCTCGTGCGAGATGCGCTCGGCGAGCGCGACCGCCCCGGCCTCCACGGCGGCCCGCACCGCGCGGTCGCGGTGGCGGCGGGCCGTGCGGTCGTCGCCCAGGGACCGGGCCAGCAGGGCCAGATGACGGTCGACCGGGCCGCGGATCGCCGCGCCGATGCCCTCCACCGCGAACAGGCCCGCGTACGGTGCCAGGGCGTCGTAGAGCGGGGAGGCGGCGGCATGCTCGCCCACCGCGCCGACGGTCTCCGCCGCCTGGGCCATCATCGGCAGCCACTCGCTGTCCCGGGGCGCCCGGAGCAGCGACGGCAGCACCGCGGTCAGCCGCCGTCCGGCCTCCTCGGGACTGCCCAGTTGCGCGGCGAGCAGGCCGAGCGTGACGCGGGGCCACACGCCGGGCATCCGCTCCAACGGCGCCCGGTCGCGCAGCTCCCGCAGCCTGTCCCGGTCGCCGGTCTCGGCGTACAGACACCAGCGCTGTGTCTCGGCGAGCAGCGCGGCGTTGCCGCTGCCCGCCGCTCCGCCCAGCGCGTCCACCTCGTCGAGCGCGTCGGCGCAGTCGTCGTACCGCCCCTCCATCAGGGCGCGGGTGCCGCGCCACAGCGGCACGTACCACTGGTACAGCGGTTGCCGCAGCGGCCTGGCCGCCGCCTCGTACGCCGCCGACTCGGCGTCGGCCTCGGTGAACGAGCCGGTCTCCATCAGCGCGACCAACCGCAGTCGACGGCCCAGGAGTTCGAGGGCGAGCTCACGCCCGGCACGGGCCACGGAGATGATCTCCTGGGACCATTCGAGGCGGTCACGGCAGTGGTCGGGGCCGGGCCGGGCGTCGCACAGGGCCGCGAGCGCCGGGCCGAGGGTCGTCGCGGCGCCGACCGTACGGGCGGTGGCCACCGCCTCCTCCGCGAGGGCGACCCGGCGCCCCTCGGGTTCGAGGAGAGCCGCCGCCAGGGACAGCCGGGCCGTGACGGCGGCCCGGAGCGCGGCGCGCTCCGGATCGTCCGCCAGCGCGGCCCGCGCCTCGCCCAGCAGGTCGACCTGTTCGCGGTCGGCGACATCGACCTCGAAGCCGACGGGCCCCGTACCCAGGCCGAGAGCGGCCCGCGCGAGCAGATCGGGCCGCCCCGCCCGGCGGGCCAGCGCGGCGGCGCGCAGCAGCGCGGAACGGGCCGCCGCCCAGTCGCCGGACCCGAGCCGCGCCGCCCCGAGGCCGAGCAGCACCTCGACGCGCGCGTCGGCGTCACGGAGCCCGACACCGGGGACCTCGCCACCCCGGACCACCCCGGAAGGTCCTCCTGCCCCGGCACCTGCACTGGCACCGCCATGCACCCCCGCCCCGGCAGCATCCCCGGCAACCGTCACCGCACCCGCGTTGGTGCCGGTCCCGGTGCCGGTACCGTTCCCGGATTCCTCCGGAGCGTCGAGGACGCCGGTCGTGTACGCCTGTTCGGCTCGCTCGTACCAGCGCGCCGCGTCCTCGAACGCGAGCAGCGCGGCGGCACGATCGGCGGCCTCCCGGCAGTACCCGGCGGCCTCACGGGCGTGTTCCGGGCCGGAGAGAAGGAGGTGGTGGGCGACTTCGGCGGGGCCGGTGTCGCGGCCGCGCCGGGCGTAGCCGGTTAGCACGGTCGCCACCGTGCGGTGCAGCCCGGCCCGCTCACCGGGTGACGGCCTCTCGGACAGGGCCTCGCGCAGGAGATCGTGCCGGAAGCGGCCCTCGTTCGCCCCGGCCTCCGCCAGGAGCCCGGCACCGGCCGCCTCCCCGAGCAGGGCACGCACCTCGTCGAGAGGCACCGCGGCGGCCTCGGCGAGTACGTCGAGCCGGAACCGTGTGCCCAGCAGCGAGGCGAGGTCCAGCAACCGCGCCGCGCGGGGGGAGAGTTCGGAACTACGGGTACGGACCGCGTCCCGGACCCGGACGGAGACGGCCGTGGCCGGGCCCCCGGGACCGGGCCCGTCGGGGCCGCCGCCCGCCCGCAGGAGTTCCGTCACGAAGAAGGCGTCACCGCCCGTGTACCGGGTCAGGGCCTGCACGGCCGAGGGCGCGGGCGCGTTGCCGGTCGCCGCGTCGAGCAAGGCAGCCACGTCCTTCTCCCGGAGCGGTCCGACCGGCAACGCGCGCCCGCGGCGCAGCAGTTGAGCGCGTGCCCAGGCGCGGTCGTGCCAGGCGGTGTCGTCGTCGCGGGCCGTGGCCAGCAACAGCACCCGGGCACCGCGCACGGCGTCCGCGGTCTCCAGGAGCAGCCGCAGCGAGGAGGCGTCGGCCGCGTGGACGTCGTCGAGGACCAGCAGCAGCGGGCGCTGCCGTGCAACGGTCCCCAGGACCTCGGTGACATCCCCCGCCAGCCTCAGCCGCGCGACCTCGGGGTCGGCCTCCGTCCGACCGCCTTCCGCGGACCCGGCCACCAGCGCCCGCAGCGACGGGGACCCGGCGACCAGCCGCCCGCACCGCACGTTGTCCACGACCAGCTCACGCAGCAACCGCGACCAGGGTCTCAGCGCGTGGTCCACGGCGTCCGGCGGGCACCAGGTCCACACCGTCCGAAAACCCTCGGCGCGAGCGGTGGCCTCCTCCGCGAGGCGGGTCTTGCCCGCTCCGGCCGCCCCCGTGAGGGTGACGAGCCCGCCCCTGCCCGCGGCGGCGCGCTCCCGCGCCTCCCGGAGTTCTCCGAGTGCGTCCTCGCGTCCCACGAAAGGGAAACCCGTCACCATGGCAGCCCTCGTCGGTCCTCCGGGTCGACCGGTCCCGCCGCTCCGAGCCGGTCCTCCACCGTTCCGCCCACCCCTTAGAGCCTAGGCAGGAGACGCGCGGGCCGCGAGCACGGACGCGCCGGTGCCGCGGTCCGGCGGCACCGGCGAGGGCCCCGGGTCAGGTGGTGGCAGGCGTGCGGACCACCGGCGGCGATCGCGGACGGCGGGTGAACACGTCCGCCTCGGCCGGGGTGCACCCCTCGGCCGGACGCAGGCCCGGCAGGTTGGGGTCACCCGGCGGCCCGGACCGGCAACTCCGCCCCGAATCAACCGTGTTGACGCGCGTCCTGGTGCTTCCGCCTGCCGTGCCCGGGGTGGTGGGCCGTCCGGTGCGGGCGGCCGGGACGGACGAAGACCCCGCCGCCCGGCTGGTTCACCGGACGGCGGGGTCTTCGCGGCGTGGGTCAGGCCGTCTTGATCGTTACCTCGATGTCGCCACGGGTCACCTTGGAGTACGGGCAGATCTGGTCCGCCTTCTCCACCAGCGCCTTGGCGGTGGCCTCGTCCACCGAGGGGAGGTGGGCGGTGAGTTCGGCGACGATGCCGAAGCCGGCGTCGTTGCGGCCGATGCCGACGCGGGCCGTCACGCTGGAACCGGTGATGTCGATCTTCTGCATCTGGGCGATGATTCCGATCGAGGCGTGGAAACACGCGCTGTAGCAGGCGGCGAAGAGCTGCTCGGGATTGGTGCCACCGCCCGTGCCGCCCAGTTCCTTGGGCTGGCTGACGACGATGTCGAGCTTGCCGTCCTCGGTGGATACGCGGCCCTCCCGGCCACCCTCGGCGGTGGCGACTGCGGTGTAGAGAGCTTCGCTGGACTTGATGGGCATCTCTTGCGTACCTTCCGTCGGTTTTGTGTGTACCTGGATCGGATGGACGGCGACCGGGTGGGCGGCATCCGGCGCGCGCCGCCCCTCGGAGGTCAGCGGGTGGTCGGTTTCGCCTCGGCCGTCCGCTCGGCGCCGGACGCCGTGCCCTGGGCGGACTGGCCCTGGGGCGCGGCCGGCGGGGCCTTGATGACGAGCCCGAGGCCCGCCAGGCCGGACAGGGCGGTGACGATGGAGCAGAACAGCAGCACGTGCCCGTAGTCGGCGGCGTCCGTGCTCGCCTTGCTGAGCAGGGTGGCCAGCGTGGCGATACCGAAGGCGCCGCCGACCTGGCGGGCCGTCTGGTTGAGTCCGGTCGCCGCCGCGAAGCGCAGCGGGGAGACCGAGAGGGCGGCGGCGGTCGACGTTCCCGTGGTGATCGCGCCCATGCCCGCGCCGGCCAGGATGCCGGTGGGCAGCCAGTAGCCGAGGAAGTCGGGCTCGTCCGGCAGGGTGAAGGCGAGGAAGAAACCGGTGCCCGCGAGCACGATCGCCCCGGCCACCACGACGACCCGCGGACCGTACTTCGTCTGGATCCTGCCCGAGTACAGGGCCACCAGGGTCGCCGCGATGGCGCCCGGGGTCACCGCCAGGCCCGCCTTCAGCTCCGACCAGTGCCACACCGAGGTGACGTAGAGGACGCCGACCAGGAGCCAGGCGAACAGGCAGGCGCCGTAGAAGAACACGGACAGGTTCGCCAGGGCGAAGGTCCGGCTGCGCCACAGGCTGGTCTCCACGGCCGGAGCCGAGTGGGTCCTGGAGCGCATCAGGGTGATCGCCATGGAGACGGCGCCCACGGCCAGACAGCCCACTGTCGCCGCGTCGCCCCAGCCCCAGTCCTCGCCCTTGGAGATGCCGAGGCTGAGCAGTCCGATGCCGAGCCCGAGCAGGATCGTGCCGATCAGGTCCGGCACCTTGCTGCTCTCCGGGCGGGTGGTCCGGGGAATGATGGGCGCGCGGAGCAGGAGCAGCAGGCCGAACGGGACATTGATCAGGAACAGCGACCGCCAGCCGAGGGTGTCGACCAGGACACCACCGATCGACGGGCCCACCGCGGCGGCGAACGCGGAGGCCGCGCTCCACTTGCCGATCGCGGCGCGCCGCTCCTCGGGCGGTGTGTCCATCAGGACGATGGCGAGGGACGCCGGGATCATCGCGGCGGCTCCGGCGCCCTGCAGGGCCCTGGCGGCCAGCAGGACGGGGATGTTCGGAGCCAGTGCGCACACCAGGGACATCGCCGTGAAGACGGCGATGCCGGCGGTGAAGAGGGAACGTCGGCCGATCACGTCCGCGAGGCGCCCCGCGGGTGCCAGCAGCGCGGCGAACACAGTGGCGTAGACGGTGATCACCCAGGACAGGTCCGCCAGGGCGGAGCCCTTGAAGTCCTTGTGCAGATCAGGAATGGCCAGGTTGACGATCGTCACGTCGAGGACGGCCAGGAAGGTCGCACTCGACGCGAGGAGCAGCAGGGGCACGTACCCCCGCTTGGCCGCCGCTTCAGCGGGCCCAGCGCTCATCGCTTAACACCTCCAACATACCGATGGTTGGAATGTATCTGTGTGAGTGCTCGGCCGTCAATCGGGTTGTCACTGAGCGCAGCCGACCCGTCGCTCGCACTGCCGGGTCTGCGCGCCGGGGGAGGGCCGTGCGCCGGCCGTGCGCGGGCCGGACGGGCGGCGAGCGGGAGCGCGTGCCCCGAGGGTCCGGGAGGTGGGTCTCGGGTCTCGGCCCCTGGGGCGCACGCCCCGTCTCAGGCCGTGTCCCTGGTCTGCGCCGTACCCCTGGTCCCCGTCGCTCCGTCGGCCCCCACGGGTCCCTCCGCCCCTGCCGCGACAGCCGCGTCCACCTCGGCGACACGGACCGCCAGTTCGTGGTTCTCGCGCTCGCGCTCCTCGCGGCGCTCGCGGTCCAGCAACTCGGCCTGCGCCTCGTCCGAGGCCATCAGGGCGAGCAGATCGCTCTTGGCCATGTCGAGGACACCCATGTCCTCGTACGCCCTCTTCACGGCCGGTCCCCACAGCCCGATGTCCTTCACGCAGGGGACGATCCGGGTGAAGAGGCGGGAGCGGAACGCCTGCATGCGGGGGCCCTTGTCCATGTACTCCATGCACTCGGCCATGTCGAAACCGAGGTTCTCCCAGACCTCCTGCATCCGGAAGCGGTCCCGCATGAGGTAGCAGCCCTCGACCACGAACTCCTCGCGCTCGGCCCTCTCCCGGGAGGTCAGCTCCGCGTAGTAGTCCCGAAGGGCCAGCCTGCCGAAGGCGACGTGCCGGGCCTCGTCCTGCATGACGTAGGCGAGGATCTGCTTCGGCAGCGGCTTGTTCGTCTTGTCCCGGAGAATTCCGAACGCCGCGAGCGCCAGACCCTCGATCAGCACCTGCATTCCGAGATACGGCATGTCCCACCGTGAATCCGAGAGGGAGTCGCCGAGCAGGCTCTTCAGATGGGAGTTGATCGGGTATTCCATCCCGATCTTCTCCTTCAGGAAACGGGAGAAGATCTCGGCATGCCGGGCCTCGTCCATCACCTGGGTCGCGGCATAGAACTTCGAGTCGAGATCGGGGACCGATTCGACGATCCGCGCCGAGCAGATCATCGCCCCCTGTTCACCGTGCAGGAACTGGCTGAATTCCCAGGACGCCATGTGGCGGCGCATTTCCCGCCGCTCGCGTTCGTTCAGTTTCGCGTACTGCCGGGAGCCGTACAGGGCGAGCGTGTTCTCCGGAGTGCCGAGCGCGTCGTACGGGTCGACCTCGGTCTCCCAGGCGATGCGCGCCGTGCTGTCCCACTGCTTGTCCTTGCCCTTCTGGTACAGGCTCAGCAGCCGGTCCCGGCCCTCGTCGTAGTTCCAGGTGAAGTGGGTGTCGCCTGCCGTGGGCAGCACCCACCGGTCGTCGGCGGTGCGCTCGGCACCGTGCATGGGGGTCTCCTCCGTATCCGGGTGCCGCCGCTCTTCCCCGGCTCACGCCCGGTGCGGCGGTGCGAGAAACGGCAGGACGCCGGCGCGGAGACCCACTGTGCAGCGGGACCGCTCCCCGGTCGCCATCTCGCCGTCGTACTCCAGGGACAGGGGCGCGCCGTCGGTGCGCTCCACGACGAAGTGCCGGCCCCGGGTGTAGATCACCCCGGGGCGTTCGACGTGCTGTCCCTCGCGGGTCAGGTTCAGCAGTTCGATCAGGTCGCAGGTGCCGTCGAACGCGCACAGGTCCAGCAGTCCGTCGTCGAGGACGGAGCGCGGCATCAGTTTGAACTGCCCGGCGCGGTACCGGCCGCCACCTATGTTGGTGAGCTGGACGGTCCCGTCGTGCACCACCTCGCCGTCCACCGTTATCCGCGCGGGGTAGGGCCTGTGCGCCGCCACGACCCGGGCCACCGCCTGCCGGTAGCGGTCGCGGCCGGCCAGCTCGGTGAGGCGGTTGGCGGCGGCGAGAACCTCGGCGACGACACCCGTTCCCGTGCCGAGCAGGGCGTAGGTGTCGCTCTCCTGAATGTGCGCCACGTCGATGTGCCGTACCCGGCGTGCGGGCCCGGACAGCGCCTCGGCCAGCGTCTGTCGCCAGGGACGGTCGGACCAGATCTCGCGGTAGAAGGAGTTGGCGGTGCCGACGGGTACGCAGAACAGCGCGGGCAGCAACGCCCCGGACCGCTCCACGCCGGCCCGGACGAGCCCGGAGGCCACCTCGCGGGTGGTGCCGTCGCCGCCTGCCACGACCACCAGGTCGGCGCCGTCGGCGACGGCCTTGACCGCGATCTCCTCGGCATGGCCGCGATACCTGGTCCCGATCACCGTGAGGTCCCCGACCAGTTCCGCGCAGGACCTGGCCAGTGTGCCGGCGTCGACGAGGTCGACGCGTCCCGCCCCGGCGAGGGGGTTGGTGATCAGTACACCGGAGTCCGCCCACCGGCCTGGCTGCATGCCTGAACTCCTCGGATCTCGACGGGCGGACGACCGGAACCTGACACGGAGCGGCGGAGAGAGCAGGATTCGAACCTGCGAGGGCGATGAAGCCCCGGTCCGGGATGCTTCCCGGATCCCCGTTGGGCCGCTACGGGAATCTCTCCTCGTACACCGAAGCGCTTGCCTCGAAGGCTTGCGGTTCGGTGCACATCTCCAAGGTGCCAGGGCGTTCTGAGATCTCTCTGACACGGCCCTCTCAGTGGCCCTGCGACGCCGCCAGATGCGCGCCGAGCTGGGCGAACACCGCTGACGCCAGCACGGCGTGGCCGCGCATCGAGGCGTGCAGCATGTCCGCGCTGAAGACGCTGCGGGAGCTGCTGGTGGGGTGGGCCCACATGTCGATGACGAGGGCACCGTGCCGAGCGGCCACCTTGCGCACCTGGTCGTTGAAGATCTCGATGCGACCGCTCAGGCCTCCGCCGCCGAGCTGTTCGGGGAAGACCTTCGTGATGTCCTGGATGGTGAAGACGAAGACGTCGGCGCCCCGCTCGCGCAACGGCCTTACCATCGCGTCGAGTTCGGCCTCCACGGCTTCCGCCGAGAAGTCGCGGGCGAGCATGTCGTTGCCGCCGCACACCACCGAGGCGAGGTCCGGACGGAAGTCCAGGGCCTCTTCGAGCTGTCCCGCCCGCACCTGGGCCGCCTTGAGATGGCGTACACCCAGGTTCAGGTACTCCATACCGGGATCGACCCGGCGCAGCGCCTCCAGGACCCGCTCCGCCCAGGGCGAGTCCGCGTAGCCGGGGGAGGACTCCCCGAGTCCTTCGGCGAGGCTGTCCCCGATGACCGCGAAGCGCTTCCAGGGGGCCTTGCCCAGCAACCGGTCGACCTCCTCGGGGGGCAGGACATGCGCGTCGGTCTCCTCGGCGGTGGGTCCTTCGGTCGTGGTCATGTCGTTTCTCCGTTCTCCCGCGCGGCGCGTTCGGCCGCGATCAGGCCCATGAAGTCGTCGTCCTTGCAGTAGGGATCGGCGCCGCCGTAGCGCCGTACGAGCTCGGGGACCCGCACCTCCTCGGTCGGCCAGAAGCCCGCCTGGCGAGCGGCCTCGGACGCGGTCTCCGCGGTCAGCCCGGTGACGTACGGCTCGCCCTGCGCGCCCACCTTGCGGGCCATCGACAGGGCGCCCTCGTAGCGGGTGGTGCCGTCGACGACGCTCTCGTCCATGTAGTCGAAGACGAGGCTGCTCCCTGGTGCGCACAGGTCGGTGAGGTGGTGCAGGGTGCGCTCGAAGGCGTCGCGGCGCAGGAAGAAGGTGACGCCCAGCCAGCCGACGACGCACGGCCGGCCGCTCACGAACCCCGCGTCGGCGAGGGCCTCGGTGAGCGAGTCGCCCGCCTCGAAGTCCACCGGGACGTAGGTCACCGACGGGGCGTCGACGGCCGCCTCCACCAGGGTTTCGAGCTTCGCGCGCTGGGTGGCGGGGTGGTCGACCTCGAAGTAGCGCAGCCGGTCGTATCCGGGCATCCGCAGCGCGGTGGTGTCGTAGCCGGCGCCCAGCAGCACCACCTGGCGGATGCCGGTGGCGACCGCGCGTATCAGCTGGTCCTCGAAGAACCGCTGGCGCAGCAGGATCTCCGCGATGAAGCCGCCGTGCGCGGAGTCCATCGCGGTCAGCCGGGCGATCGCCTCCTCGGACGTCCGGGGGAGCGGGGGCTCGGTGACGAACAGGGAGGCGAAGCGGTCGTCGAGCAGCCGGCGCGCGGGTTCGACGATCGCGTCGGCGGCGCGGGCGCGTGCGGTGAGGTACGCGGTGTCGCTCGGCAGACCCGATTGCATTCGGGTCGGCTGGTGCGGTGTCAGCATGGTGATTCCTTTCCGGAATTCGGCCCATGGGGAGCGCGGGAGAAGAGCCGGTGAGTGAAGGGCGCGTGTGCGTCGACTGTCTTACGCGCCCACTCCGGTAAGCCCCTGAGTAAGGGCGTATTCCGTTTTCCGGGCCCGGGGATTCCCGTTGTTTGCGAGGGTTCGGCGCCCTTGTCGCGTAACCGGAAAGAAGCAGGGCGGCGCAGGGTGACCGCCGTGGACGCCGCCGTGTGCAACGGCGGCCGTGAAGGAGACCGATGACCCTCACCGAAGAACTCTCGGAATGGGCCCATGCTCTGCGGTTCGAGGACATACCGCCGGATGTCGTGGACATAGCAAAGCTGCAGATACTGTCCCAGTGCGCGGCCATGCGCATCGGCGCGACGCATCCGCTGGGCCGGAAACTGGCCGCGGGCTTCGGACCGCCGCTGCAGCCCGATCCGCGGCGCGCCGCCTTCGTGCTCGCCGGACTCGGGTCGTGGCTGCACTTCGACGACACGGCGTTCGCCGGGCACCTGTCCAACTCGACCGTGGCCGTGCCCATGGCGTACGCGCAGAGCCAGGAGCTGGACGGGCGCGCGCTGCTGACCTCGGTCGTCGTGGCCAACGAGTGCGCCGCGCGCGTCACGGCGGCGGCCACCCTGGGGCCCTTCCGCGGGCAGAGCGCCACCTTCACCCATGTGATCGGCGCCATCGCCGGGCGGCTGCGGGGCGAGAACGCGACCGCGCGGCGCTGGGTCGACGCGATCGGCCTCGGCCTCGGGCTGCCGCCGCGCACCGTGCCGATCGGGTTCCTCGGCGGTGACGCCAAGGTCTTCAGCGCCTCGACGCCCGTCTCCGTGGGCCTGGACGCGTGCGACGCCGCCGCGGCGGGCTTCACCGGCAGCAAGGAGATCCTGGAACACCCGGACGGATTCCTGTCCCGGTTCGCCGCCGTGCCGCTGCCCGCCGCCGTGACCTCCGGGCTCGGGCGGCGCTGGCACACCCATACGACGTCGTTCAAGGTGCACCCCGGTGGTCCTGGCATGGACGCGGCGGTCGACTGCGGACTCGAACTCCACCGGGAGCTGGGGCCGGTACGGGCCCGGGACATCACCGGGATCACCGTGGACACCTCGCTCTACACGATGCTGGTGAACGCCCAGGCGGGCGTGTATCTGCGGGGCGCCGACTCGCCGGTGAGCGCGCTGGTGTTCGCGCTGCCGTACCTGCTGGCGACCGTGCTGCTCACCGGTGACCTGACCACCGGGGACTTCGCCGCCCCGGGAGTCGCGGACGAGGAGCGGTGGCGGCTCGCGGAACTCGTCGAGCCGCGCCTCGACGAACGGATGACCTACGACCTGTTCCACAGCGAGGTTCCCTTCGGCGAGGCGCTCCGGCAGGCGGGCCCCCGGGCCGCCGAGTGGCTGCGCCCGTTCGGCGCGCGCTGGAAGGACGACGGGCAGTGGCTGGTGGATCTGGTGGGCGAGCTGGAGGCGCCGAGCGAGGACTTCCGTTCCGCGCGGAAGGTGACGGGGGCGCGGGTGACCGTCGAGTTCCGCGACGGTCGTTCGGTGAGCCGGCAGGTGGACGTTCCGGTAGGAGCGGTGGGCGGACCGCCGGCCGCCTCCCTGGTGCGCGAGAAGTTCCTCGGCACCGGAGGGACCGCGGACACCGCCGACGCGATGGCCGCTCTGGAGACGGCCTCCGCCCAGGAGGTGACCAAGCTCCTGAACGCGGCGCTGGAGCGGACGACCGCATGAACCCGGCGCCCCCAGCGGCGGCGCCACTCCCGGCAGGCCCACGGCCCCCGGGGTACCGGCGACGCCGAAGCGCGGCCCGGCTTCCCGCGGGCCCACGGTCACCGGGGTTCCGGCGACGCCGAAGCGCGGTCCCGCTTCCCGCAGGTCCACGATCACCGGGGTTCCGGCGACGCCGAAGTGCGGTCCGGCGTCCCACAGGTTCACGGTCACCGGGGTTCCGGCGACGCCGAAGTGCGGTCCCGCTACCCGCGGGCCCACGGTCACCGGGGTTCCGGCGACGCCGAAAGGCGGTCCCGCTTCCCGCAGGTTCACCGTCACCGGGGTTCCGGCGAGGCCGAAGTGCGGTCCCGCTACCCGCGGGCTCACGATTATTGGGTTACCGGCGACGCCGAGACGCGGCCCCAGGGCCCGATGATGCGCCGGACCGATTCCCCGCACCCGTGGCCGGGTATCCCGAGGTCCGTCGGTCCGCGCCTGGCCATGGGGGAGCCGAGCAGGCTGGGGCCGGTCATGGGGGAGTGCGTGGGCCCGTGGTGAGGTGCCGCGGCGTGTGTGCGCCTGCGGCTGGGCGTCGGGGGGTCCGGTCGCCACTGGGGTACGGCGGAGTCCGTCAGGATGCCGCCGGGTATCGCGATGGCCTGCGCACGGCTGCCGGGCGCCGTCGAAGCCCAGGAACTGAGAGTCGTCGAGGCTCGCGAGGCGAGGGCCGGCTGGAGGGGGCCCGGTCGGGCAGCGGGGGCACGGGCAGGTCGAGGCCTGCCCTCCGACCCCCGGTCCGTCTCCCGATCGGTGTCCCATGTTCCGCCACCCCACGTTTTCGTGATCCGACCCGCCGCGGTCCGGTCGGCCGCGCGCCCGCGAGGTGCCGGCGCTCCCGACGCGGCCCGGCGGTCCGTCCGCCCAGCCGTTCCCTGCCGTCCGCTCAGCCCGTCAACGCCTCCTCGTACCAGCGGCGCAGTCTGGCGCGGGCCTTGGTGAAGGCGCTCTCGGCCGCCTTGAGGGAGATGCCGCGCCGGCTGGCGAACTCGCGGGTGCTGATGCCGTTGAGGCGGGCGACGATCACCTGGTGTTCGCGCCCGGCGAGCCGGTCGACCTGTTCCAGCGCCCAGGCCTCCTCCTGGGCCGCGCAGATCAGCTCCTCCGGGCTCGCCGTGACCTCGGCGCAGGGGCCGCGCAGCAGCCGCCGGGCGCGCTCGTCGCGGCGGTGGATGTCGATGCAGAGCCGCAGGGTCACCGTGGTGAGGAACGGGCCGACCCGGCTCTCGTCGAGGTCGCGGAAGGTCGCCGCACGGATCAGGGCCTCCTGTGCGCAGTCCTCGGCCTCCTGGTCCCCGGAGAGCCGGGACCTCGCGAGCCGGTGGATGCGCTCCCGGTGCGGGAGCAACAGTTCCCATCGGTCAGCGGGAACCTGTGCGCCGGGAGGTGCGGGGCTGTGCATGGCTGATGACCTCCTTGCCGGATACGGCCAGAGGGACGGGGACCTGCCGCGGGCCTGGACTCGGGGTTGGCGCCCTGCGGCCGTGATGTTACATTCCAACCGATGGTATGTCTATGAAACCGAGGATCGGTGAACTCTCGGTACGAGGGGGAGACGCTAAGATCGAACGATGGACGTTTTCGGGGGGTCAGGAGGGCGGGTCGGATCCATGGGCAGCCAGCAGCGGGTACGCCGATCGCAGGAAGAGCGTTCTCGTACGACGACGAACGAACTGCTCTCCGCCGCTCGCAAGCTCTTCGCCAGAGACGGGTACACCGCGACCTCGCTCGACGCGATCTGTGAGGAGATCGGGGCGAGCAAGGGCGCGCTCTACCACCACTTCAAGAACAAGCGGGACCTGTTCCGCGCCGTCTACGAGGCGGAGGAGAGCCGGCTGTCGAGCGCCATCGCGCAGACGTTCACCCTCCACGAGGACCCCTGGGACGGCCTGTACGAGGGCATGCGCGAGTTCCTGGTCATGTCGATGGAGCCGAGCACCCAGCGCATCACCCTCATCGACGCGCCGGGAGCGCTGGGCTGGGCGGAGATGCGGGCGATCCGCTCGGACTGCCGGCGCATGATCGCCTACGGTCTCGGCCAGTTGCTCGGCAGGGAGCGTTCGCGCGCGGACGTGACGGCCGTCGCCTCGATGGTGCACGGCGCCGCCTGCGAGAGCGCCGTCGCGCTGGCCCACGCCGACGGCGACGCCGACGAGTTGCTCGATGCCACGCTGCGCCAGTTCCGTCTGCTCTTCTCGTCCTTCGCCAAGGCCTGACGGGTTTCCGGGCCGGCGCCGAAGTCTCACCGGCGCTCGTCCGCGGCACCGGCGAGATGGGCGCCGAGCCCGCGGATCACCGAGGCGGCGGCGATGGCATGACCCCGCATGGTGGGGGTGCTGCCGTCGGCGCCGTACACGTTCCGGTCGGCGGCCGCCGCGTGCGCGGCGAGGTTCACATAGATCGCGCCGTGCCTGAGGGCCACCGCCTGTTTGCGCTCGGCCAGTTCGCGCAGCCGGATCCGGAGGCGCTCGGTCTCCTCGTCCGTACCGGGCCCGTAGCGGGTGATGTCGAACCAGTTCAGCAGCAGCACGTCACCCCCGTTGTCGCGCAACGGCGCCACCACCCGGTCGAACTCCCCCTCCACGGTGTCCGCGTCGAAGGGGTCGCGCAGCAGTTCGCTGCCGCAGCAGGTCAGCGCCGTCAGATCGGGCTTGAACTCCAGTACGCGGCCGAGCTGCCGGGACCGGATCTCGGCCGCCAGCCGGCCCTTCCTGCCGAGGTTGAGATACGCGAGGCCGGGCTGGACCCGGCGCAGGGACCCGGCCACCCGATCCGCCCAGCCGTCACGGCCGTAGCCCTCGGCCGGCTCTCCCCGGCCGTCGGCGACCTCGTCGCCGATCACCAGGAAGCGCCGCCAGCGCGCCCCCGCCAGACAGGCCTCCGCCTCTGCGGTACTCAGGCAGTGCTCATCGCTCTCCTCGCGCCGCAGCGCGGTCTCCGTACGCATGGTTCCCCCGTGTGTCGCACTCTGTGGTCCGGCGAGTGCACACCGTACTCCCTGGATTCGATGGTTCGAACGACGCTTTCGCGCCGGACGGCCGTGCTCGCAACCGCCCCCGCCTCACACCGACTTGGTGACCCGCAGGACCTGCCAGATCGCTCCGAGACTGGCGCCGTGCTCGAAGGCGAGATACTCCGGCAGCACCACCTGCGGACCCCACTTCTCCTTGTACGCGAGCTGGGTCGAGGCCGGGTAGACGGCGTGCCCGTGCTCGGCGAGCAGCCGCATGAACCGCCCCGTCATCCTGCTCGCCCCGGCCGGCTCGTGCTCCGGGGCGAGGCCGGTGAACGGGGTGAAGCCGAAGTGCAGCCAGTCGGCGCCCTCCTTGATGAAGGTCTCCGTCGCGTGCAGGTTGACCGCCTCCATCACCCCCGGCGGGGCGTCCGGCAGCCGCCTGCTGAGGTCGTGCAGCCAGCCCGGCCGGCTGCCGTGGGCGGGACTGTAGGAGATGTACGAGACCGGTCCGGAGTCCAGCGTGCCGACGAAGAGCCGCCGGTGCTGCTGCGCGGGGCCGCCCAGTTGGCCCACCAGGAACTCGATCTCCTTGACGTGCCGGCCCTTTGAACGGAGCCACGCCTTGTCGATCCGCTCGATGCTCCGCGCGCACGTCTCCCAGTCCGTCTCGGCGACCGTCAGACCGCTGCGCCGGGCGCGGGAGATCTTGTTGCGCAGCTTCACGAACTTCGAACCGCGCAGGCTGAATCCGGTGAGGTCCAGCGAATACGACGAGCCCACCTGGTTGATGGTGAAACCCTCTTCGTGGAACAGGCCGAGATCCTCGCGCTGCAACTGGATTCCCACGATCGTGCAGCGCTGTTCACGCGCGAAGGAGCGGAACGAACGCAGGAGGGACGCCCGTTGTTCCGGAGCGGCGAACACCCCGCCGAACTGGACGAGATGGTGGCCGGAACGCCGGTAGACGACGAAGCCGTCGCCACCCCTGTCGCGGAAGTACTGGTTCCCCTCATTGAGCGCGAGGAACGCGCTCGGATTGTCGGCGTGCTTCTCCACGGCCGACAGCAAACCGGAGTGGACGCCGTCGCTCGCGTCCGCCGCGGGTGCCGCCGTCCGCCGTATCCGTGATCGATTCACCGCACCGCCCTTCGAGGATCTGCAGGAACGCCCGGAACTCTTTCAGCGGGGACGTGAAGCCGACTGAAACAACGGTCTCAGAACCGTCTCAGCGCTTTCTCAGAGGCCTTGGCGAAGGTTGCCGTCGAATCAGTCGAAGTTGGTCTACAGAAGGCGGGGGACCTGGGGTGACCAGCGTTCAGTTGTCCGCTCCGGCCGGCCGGCGACGCGGCGGGATTTCCGCTCGGCGGTTGCGTACGTACCGGTCCTATGTGAACGGAGAATGCCTGGACGGCGGTGAGTGGGTCTATGTCGTCGGCGCCGACGCACTGCTCGACGACGCGTTCGCGAGCCTCAGCCTCAAGCGCAAGCTGGAGCGCGGGCAGCGGGAGCCCGACGAACTGCCCGGCAGCATCGTGGCCAAGGTGGCCAAGGCGGACCGCGACACCGTCGCGCTGGCCGTGGAGGCCGCGGCCGAGGCCGCTCCGCGCTGGGCGGCGTTCCCGCTCGACGTACGGCTCACCGAGCTGGGCCGTCAGATCCACCGGCGCATCGTGGAGCGCGCCCAGGAGATCGTGGACGTCCTCGTGGACGAGGGACATCCGCTGCCGCTGGCCCGCTGGCAGGTGTCCGGCATGCTCGACTGCTTCGGGCCGCAGTCGCTGGGCTTCTACCGGTCCCAGATGCTCCAGGAGTTCCGGCAGAACGACCGGCAACTGGCCGTGCGCAGGCTCCCGGACGGCGTGGTGTGCCTCAACCCGCCGCAGAACGCACCGCTGTCCAGCACCCTGCTGGGCGCCACCGCGATCATGGCGGGCAACTCCCTGGTCGTCCGCGCACCGCGCAGCGCCCCGCTGGGGGCGATGTACGTCCTGCACGAGATCGTCGTCCCGGCACTGGAGGAGATCGGCGCCCCGCCCGGCACCCTGAACGTGGTGTGCGGCGACCCGGCACCCATGCTCGCCGCCTGGCTGCGGAGCCCGAAGGTCGACGACATCATGTACTTCGGGAGCAGCGAGAACGGCATCACCTTCGAGGAACGATGCATCGCGGCCGGCAAGAAGCCCATCCTGGAACTGGCCGGAAACGACGCCGTCGTGGTCTGGAAGGACGCCGATCTCGAACTGGCGGCGGAGGCGATCACCGAGAGCTTCTTCGGTTCGGGACAACTCTGCATGATTCCGAACCAGGTGCTCGTGCACCCGGAGGCCGCCGATCGGCTCATCGCGAACATCGTCCGTCTTGCCGGTCATATCCGCCCCGGATACGCCTGGGAGGAGGATGTCCTCCTGACACCCGTCCTGCGCAACGAGAAGTTCTTCTCCTGCCTGCGGGACGCCGTGGAGAACGGCGCGGAGATCGCCTGCGGCGGGCACGCCATGCAGATCGACGAGACCCGCGACACGGCCGGCATCTTCCTGGAGCCCACGGTGGTCGTCGTCCGCGGACTGGAGGACGCCCGGGAGATCGACGCCGTACGCGACGAGACCTTCTTTCCGCTGATCCCGGTGGTGGTCGCGGAACCGGCACCGGACGCCGAACTCATCGACAGTTTCGTCGACTTCGTCAACTCCAACGCCTACGGCCTGCGGAATTCCGTATGGGCCCGCGACCGGGCGGTCGTCGACGCGTTCGTCGCCCGGATCACCACCGGCGGAATCCTGAAGGTGAACGACTCGCACATCGGTTTCCTCCCCTATCTGCCGACGCACGGCGGTACGGGCCTGACCGGCGGCGTCTTCGGCGAGGCCAACTACCCGATCCTGCGCACCTCGCACGTCCAGGGGCTCAGCGTGAGCACCGGGTCGCGTCCCCGTGACGCGGTCTTCGGTGCCTGGCGGGCCATGGACCGGCGAGAGTGCTGAACACCCCGTCCGCGCACTAGGAGAGAGCTGCCATGCGCCCATTGGATGCCGCGCGCGAGACGTGCGAGAAATTCATGCCCGGACTGCTCGCCGGACTCGGCGAGTTCCCGCTGACCGAACTGGAGTCCCCGGACTCTCCCGCCATCGCCCTGTTCCGTCGTCACGGGGGACCCCAACTGGTCATCCCCAAGACCTACGCCGGCTCAGGCGCGGGTCCCCGGGAGGCACTGCAGGTCACCCGCGCCCTCGGAGCGGCGGCGCCTTCGCTGGCGGTGGCCACGACCATGCACCACTTCTCCGTGGCCACCCTGTTCACCCTGGCCGACAGCCTGCAGGCCGGCGGTGCCGAGTGGGCTCTCCTGGAGGGCATCGCGGAACAGAACCTGCTGGTCGCCTCCGGCTTCGCCGAGGGCCGCACCGGCCAGGGCATCCTGACCCCGTCCATGCGGGCCACCGTCGTCGAGGGCGGCTACCGGATCAACGGCTCGAAGAAGCCATGCAGTCTGTCGCGGTCGATGGATCTGCTCACCGCGAGCGTGGCCGTGCCCGGCGAGGACGCCTCGGCCGTCCTGCTGGTGCCCAAGGGCGTCGACGGCCTGTCGGTGCATCCGTTCTGGGCGAACTCCGTCCTCGCGGGCGCGGAGAGCGACGAGCTGCGGCTGGAGGACGTGTTCATCAGCGAGCAGCAGCTCATGCGGACGGAGCAGGCCGACCAGGGGGCCATGGACAACCTCCAGACGGTCGGGTTCATCTGGTTCGAACTGCTCATCTCCGGTTCGTACCTCGGGATGGCGAGTGCCCTGGCGGAACGCGTCGTGGAGCGCGGCCGGGGCACCGACTCCGAACGGGCGCGGCTGCTGTGCCGGCTGGAGGGCGCGGCACTGCTCCTGGAGGGCATGGCGCGGATGATCGAGCAGGGGGAGACCGGCGACGAGGCGCTCGCCAAGTCCCTGATCGCGCGGTACGCGGCGCAGGACGCCCTCGCGGAGTCCGTGCACCAGGCCGTCGAACTCCTCGGCGGGATGGCGTTCATCGGCTCGCCGGACGTCGCCTACCTGGCGGCGGCCTCGCACGGACTGTCCTTCCACCCGCCGTCCAGGTCGAGCATCGCCGGCCCGCTCCTGGAGCACCTGGCCGGCCGACCGCTGCGGATCGCGTGAGGCCGGCGATGACCGTGTCCCCGGCCTCCGCCACATCCGTACCGTCACAGCCGCCGTCACAGCCGCCGTCACAGTTACCTTCGCCTTCGCCTTCGCCTTCGCCTTCGCCTTCGCCTTCGCCTTCGCCTTCGCCTTCGCCGGCCCCGGCCTCCCTCGGTACCGCCGCGCCCGCCCGCTCACCCCTGAACCGGGAGGAGCTGGGGCGGCTCTACCGGCGCCGCCTCAACAAGGGCCGGGCCGTCCTGGGCGAGATGTTCGGCGGCCACATCGAGACCGAGTCGCGCGGGGCCTGGGTGTACACCTCCGAGGGCCGCGGGTTCCTCAACTGCGGTGGCTACGGGGTGCTGTTGATGGGCGCCCGGCACCCCACGGTGGTCCGGTACGTCTCCGAGCAACTGCACCGGCACCCCGTCGCGACCCGGGTGTTCCTGGAGCCGCAGGCCGCGCTGGCCGCCGACGCGCTGGTGGCGGTCGCCCCGCCCGGACTGGAACGGGTGCACTTCGCGGGCTCGGGCGCCGAGGCCGTCGAATGCGCCATCAAGATGGCCCGCACCCAGGACAAACGGCATCTCGTCGCCACCGTGGACGGCTACCACGGCAAGACCATGGGCGCCCTCAGCCTGACCGGCCGCGACGTCTTCCGCGACCCCTTCGGCCCCCTGCTGCCGGACGTGGATCATGTCGCCTACGGTGACGCCACGGCCCTGGAGGAAGTCCTGGCCCGGCATCCGGGCGAGTGCTGTGTCGTGGTCGAGCCGGTCCAGGGCGAGGCCGGCGTGGTCGTCCCGCCGGACGGCTACCTCACCCGGGTACAGGAGCTGTGCCGCAGCCACGGCGCGTTCTTCGTGCTCGACGAGGTGCAGACAGGCCTCGGCCGGCTCGGCGCCTGGTGGGGCGCCGACCGGGAACGGATCACCCCGGACGCGCTGCTCGTCGGCAAGGGGCTCAGCGGCGGGATCGTCCCGGTCTCGGCCGTGGTCGCCACCCCGGCGGCCTTCGCGGTCTTCGACCGGGACCCGTATCTGCACACCTCGACGTTCTCCGGGGCGCCGCTCGCCATGGCGGCGGCCCAAGGGGCGCTCGCCGCGATCCACGAGGACGGTCTCGTCGAGCGGGCCCGGGTTCTCGGCGACGAACTGCTCGCCTCGCTGGGGGAGATCGCCCGCGGCCACTACGGCGACGGACTGCGCGAGGTGCGCGGCCGGGGCCTGCTGCTGGGCTTCGAGTTCGTCCGGCCCGGCGCGGCCGGAGACCTGCTGATCGAGCTCGTGGAACAGGGCGTCATCGCCAACCACTCGCTCAACTCGGACCACGTGCTGCGGCTCACCCCGCCCGCCGTGCTGTCCCGTTCCGAAACGGACTTCCTGTACGAGGCCTTCGACCGCGCGTGCGGCAGGCAGGCCTCCGCCTACTCGCTCTCGTCGGAAGGTGGCGACGGCCATGCGTAGTGCCCATGTGACCCTCGGAGTGCCGGGGGTGAGTCCTCAGGCCGCTTTCGCCCGGGTGAAGGACTTCGCCGCCTACCCCGATCTCGTAGACGTCGTACGGTCCGTGACGGTCCGTCACACCAGCGACACGGACGAGTCCAGCGACTGGGAGGTGTACTTCCGCAACGGCATCCTGCGCTGGACCGAGACCGACCGGTTCGATCCGGCGGCGCTGACCATCGTCTTCGAGCAGATCGACGGCGACTTCGAGGAATTCTCCGGGAGTTGGGTGATCGCCGCCGACGGCGACGGCTGCCGGATCGCCTTCGACACCGCCTTCGACTTCGGCATCCCCTCCCTCGCCGGGATTCTCGACCCGGTGGCGGAGCGGGTGTTCAAGGAGACCATCGCCCGCGTGGTGCGGGGACTGTTCCCGAACGCCGAGGTGATCGGCGACGAGGCCGTAGCCAGGGCACTGGCCGCCGTCCTGGCGGCGGCAGCCCCGGTGGGAGGAGCACGCTGATGGACGCCAAGAACCTCTTCGAGACGCCGACCACGGCGAAACTGCACCGCGCCGAGTACGCCCTGGGCCTGGTGGTGGCCGCCGTACTGTTCTTCGACCACCTGGGAGACGTGTCCTGGCCGGCCTTCATCGGCCTGTTCCTCTACATCGACCTGATCGGCTACATCCCCGGAGCGATCGCCTACCACCGCAGTACGACCAAGGACATCTCCAAGGTCTACTACGTGCTCTACAACGTCATGCACAGCCTCGTCACCGAAGGTCTCGTGGCCCTGGTGTGGATCTGGGCGTTCGGTGCCGAGTGGGCGCTGCTCGCCCTGCCGATCCATCTCTTCGGCGACCGTGCCCTGTTCGGGAACTTCCTCAAGAGCTTCCGGCTGCCGTTCGAGCCGGTCGAGGACCCCGGGTACCTGCGCTTCCGCGCCGGGTTCGAGGGCAAGGAGGAGCGGCTCGCCCCCGTGTCCGCCCACCTGGACGCGAGGACGTCATGAGGGAGACCCTCGCCGCCGAGCGGCGGACGGGCACCGCGGCCGGCGCGCAGCAGACGCGGGCCACCGTCCGCCGCCTGGCGACCGGTGTCGCGGTACTGACCTGCGGCGATCCCGACACCGTCGAAGGGGTCACGGTGAGCACGGTGGCGCTCGCGTCCATGGAGCCGCCGATCATCTCCGTGGCCCTGCGGGAGGACAGCCGGGGTCTGCGGTCCCTGCTGGCACGCGACCGCTTCGTCGTCAACGGCCTCGCGTCCGGACAGGCCTTCCTCGCCGACCACTTCGCCTCGAAGAAGCGCCCCCGGGGACTGGCCCAACTGCCGTCCGATACCTGGGCGGGACTGAGCTCGCACGGGGTGCCCCGGCTGAAGGACGCCGTCGCCTGGCTGGAGTGCCACATCCTGCGCAGCACCGCCGTCGGCGACCACCGGGTGATCTTCGCCGGTGTCTCCTGCGGCTCCCGGAGCACCGGGACCCCACTGGTCAACTTCGCCGAGGAACTGAGCCCCGGCCGTGCCGCCGTCCGCCCGCTGTCCGTGGAAAGGGATCGATGACCGTGTCCAGCACGCCACCCGAAGCCGACTGGGAGCACGCGCCCTCACTCGTCGACGGCGCCATGAACCTGGAACTGACCGCCGACTCCTGCGATCTGCGCTACTGGCTGCGGTCCGTGCCGCAGGGCACGCTGCGCGGCCATCCCCTCGGCCACCCCGACGACGTACGACCGTTGCCGGTGATGGCCGAGCCGGGGCCGCTGAACAGCGCGCTCAGCCAGGAACTGGCCTTCCGCTCCATCGCGGAGGAGAAGGCCACCCGTGCCATCGCGTACATGGTGGCGGTGGCCCCCGACAACGCCTCGCTGGAGTTCTACTCGACGCAACTGCTCGACGAGGCACGGCACGCGATGGTCTTCCGGCGCCATCTTCTGTCGCTCGGCATCGCCGAGGACGACCTGTGGACGGCGATCGACCGGCTGGCCGCCGCCGACAGCGAGCGCATCCTGGTGCCGCTGGAGGAGTTCGGCCTGCGCGCCCTGCGCGACCGGCGGGACTTCATCGGTGGCGTCGTGATCCTCACGGTGCTCGTCGAGGGGGTTCTCGCCCCCTCCGCGGAACTGAGCGAGCGCAAGTGGCGGGTCTTCGATCCGGCGGCGGCCGACATCGAGCGCGGCGCGGGCATCGACGAGATCCGGCACCTCACCGTCGGCAGCTCCATCGCCCGGGAGCACCTGCTGCGCCACCCCGAGGACAAGCCGCGGATCCTGGAGCTGATCCAGGAGGGGTACGCCCTGTGGGAGAAGCTGCCCTCGCAGGATCTGGTGATGCGCCGCGAGGAGCTGTTCCAGCAGGGCCTCGAACGGCACGGCGAACTGGTCGGCGACTACGAGGCCTGGCCGGGGCGGCGGCTGGTCGACACCACCGCCGAGGAGCGGGCCGGGACGGCGCACGAATGGGCGGACAGGATGCAGCGCGCGCGGCTCGCCTACATGGGCCTCGAGGAAGCCCTGTGACCGCTCGGGCCGCAGTCGTGTGCGGACTCGGTTCCTGGCTGCCGCCCAGGGCGGTCACCAACGACGAGCTCGCCCGGGAACTCGACACCTCGGACGCCTGGATCCGCACGCGCACCGGCATCGGCGCCCGCCACATCCTCGACGAGGAGCTCGCCACCTCGGACCTCGCCGTCGAGGCGGGGGCGCGGGCGCTGAAGTCCGCGTCGGACATCGCGGTGGACGCGGTCGTGCTGGCCACGGCGACCCCCGACCACCCCCTCCCGGCGACCGCGCCCCGCGTCGCGGCCCGGCTCGGGCTCGGCCCGGTCCCGGCGTTCGACGTGGCCGCCGTCTGCACCGGTTTCCTCTACGGGCTGGCGACCGCGGCCGGGTTCATCGCCGCCGGGTCCGCCGACTCCGTCCTGGTCATCGGCGCGGACGCGTTCTCCCGCATCCTCGACCCCGGTGACCGCTCCACCCGGTCCATCTTCGGTGACGGCGCCGGAGCGGTCGTACTGCGGGCGGGCCGGCCGGACGAACCCGGTGCGCTCGGCCCCTTCCAGCTCGGCTCCGACGGATCGGCGGACGACCTGATCCAGGTGCCCTCCGGCGGGTCCCGCGACCCGTTCCGGGCGGCGACGGCCGCACAGAGCGACCCCTACTTCCGGATGGCGGGCCGGGCCGTGTTCCGGCACGCGGTGGAATCCATGGCCGAGTCCTCCGAACAGGCCCTGCGCGGCGCGGGCTGGTCGGTGGCGGACGTGGACCTGCTCGTCGCCCACCAGGCCAACGTACGGATCATGCACGCCCTGGCCGACTGGATGGGCGTGGAACGGGAGCGGTGCGCGATCCACCTCGACCGCGTCGGCAACACCTCGGCCGCCTCCGTGCCGCTGGCCCTCGCCGACGCCGTCGCGAGCGGCACGCTGCGCCCCGGCCACCGGGTGCTGATGACCGCGTTCGGCGGCGGGCTGACCTGGGGGGCCTGCACGGTCCGCTGGCCGGCCGTCGAGGCGTACTGAACCGCACCCCTCGTACGCCACCGACCGGGCACCGCCCACCACCTCGTACGCCACTGATCACCGCATATCCCACCGACCACCTCGTACATCACCGGCCGACCGGCACATCACGACGGACAACCGAGGAGAGGCATCCCATGAGTGACACGAGCGATCGTCTGGTCGCCCTGCTGGTGCGGGTCTGCGGCCTGGAGGCCGACGAGATCTCGCCCGAAGTGACCTTCCGCAAACTCGAAGTGGACTCGCTCGCCCTGGTCGAACTGGGCCTGGCGGCCCAGCAGGAGTTCGGCGTCCCCATCAAGGACGACGAGCTGGAACTGGACGCCACGGTGGCCGACGCGGCGGCGATGGTGGAGAAGAAGCTGGCCGCCGGGCAGCCGGGAGTGACGGGCTGATGCCGGACGTCAGGCCCCCGTTCGCCGCCGCGGTCACCGGGATCGGCATGGTGACCGCGGCGGGCATCGGCACCGCCGCCTCCTGGACGCGCATCCTGCGGGGCGAGACGACGGAGGCGAGCGAGGTACCCGCGCTGGCGGGCACCCGCGCCGACTTCGGCTGTCATGTGCCCGGCTTCGACCCGGCGAAGGCCCTGGGCCGGCGCAAGGCCTGGCGTCTCGACCGCAGCAGCCAGTTCGCGCTGGCCGCCGCGGCCGAGGCGCTGGCCGACGCCGGCCTGGACACGGCCGTGTGGGACGGCGCCCGGGTCGGCGTGGTCATCGGCAGCGGCATCGGAGGAGCGGCCACCTGGGAGAAGCAGCACCACGTGCTGCTCGACCAGGGCTTCGACCAGGTCTCCCCGATGCTGATTCCGATGCTCGCTGTGAACATGACGGCCGGTTACATCGCCATGGAGTGCGGGGCCCGGGGTCCCAACCTGGTGACGTCCACCGCCTGCGCCTCCGGCACCACCGCGATCGGCACGGCTCGCGAACTGCTGCGCGCCGGCACCTGCGATGTCGTCATCACCGGCGGCACCGAGGCCTGCCTGATCCCCTCGATCGTCGCCGGGTTCAGCCAGATGGGCGCGCTCTCCGCCCGCCGCGACGCCCCGGCCAACGCCTCGCGCCCCTTCGACGTGGACCGGGACGGGTTCGTACCCGCCGAGGGAGCGACCGTGCTGGTCCTGGAGCGGCCCGCGGACGTTCGGGCGCGCGGCGGTTCGGTCCACGCGCTGATCAGCGGGTACGGCGCCAGCGCCGACGCCCATCACGCCACGGCTCCCGATCCGGACGGCCGCGGCGCGGAACTGGCGCTGCGCACGGCCCTGGCCGACGCGGGGGTCGGCGCCGACGAGATCGGGCACGTCAACGCCCATGGCACCGCGACACCGCTCAACGACGTCACGGAGGCCCGAATGCTGCGCCGGGTGCTGGGCGACGGTCCGGCGGTCACGTCCGTGAAGGGTGTGGTCGGCCACTCGCTGGGGGCGGCCGGCGCCATCGAGGCGGCCGTCACCGCGCTCACGCTGGAGCACCGGCTCGTGCCGCCCACCGCGAACCTGCAGAGTCTGGATCCGGCGATCGAGATCGACGTCGTGGCCAAGGCTCCCCGTGATCTCACGGGCGAGCTGGCGGTCAGCACCTCGTTCGGGTTCGGCGGCCAGAACGCGGTGCTGGTTCTCGGGCGGGCCTGAGGGCCAGGGCACCCGCCGCGATCACCGTACCGGGAAGCGGAGGTCAGGTCTGGGAGAGGATCTCGCTGAAGACACGCCTGAGCTGGGGCGAGGGTTCGATGCCCAGTTCCCGCACCAGGCGTTGGCGGGTACGGCTGTACACGTTGATCGCCTCGCCCTGCCGTCCGGAGCGGCACAGTGCGGCCATCAGCTGCCGGCAGAAGTGCTCGCGCAGGGGATAGCGCATGTGGAGCCGCTCGGCCTCCGGGATGACCGCCTGGTGGAGACCGAGGTCGAGCTGGGCGTCGATCCTGCGCTCGTGCGCGATCAGCCGGCTCTCCTCCAGGTGGGTGTAGGCCATGCGGCAGATCATGCCCTGGCCGGTGTCGAACAGCGCGGGTCCCCGCCACAGGGCGAGCGCGCTGTTCAGCGTCCGGATGACCGCTCCGGGGTCCTCTTCGAGCAGTGGCGCCGCGGACTCCACGAGTGCGGTGAAGCGCAGCGCGTCGATGTGGTCGGCGGGGAGCTGCAACCGGTATCCGGCGGGTGTGGTCTGCACGACCCCGCGCAGGTTCTCCCTGCCGATCCGGGTGACGAGAATGCGCCGCAGCCGCGCGATATGTCCTTGCAGTGAATTTATTGCGTCCCGGGGCGGCCTCTCCGCCCAGAGTTCGTCGATCAGTTCGTCGCGGGAGACGACCTTTCCGCTGGACAGGGCGAGCGCCGCGACAATGGTCCGCAGCTTTTCACCCGGTATACGGAAGTGGATGTCGTCCTCGTCGATGATTTCCAGAGGTCCCAGCAGTTCAATCCGCACGGCCCGTCCTTTCTCTGTGCCAGGAGTTCGGATTGTTCAGGTGCGGTCCACGGCCTTTCGGTGTTCACCCCGGCCCTTCGCCGGGGTGAACACCCGTCTGTTTCAGTTCGTCCTCCGTGGCACGCGCCGTCCATTCGGTGAACGTCTCGTTCTCGTTCTCACGGCCCGCCAGGTAGGCGCGTGTCAGACGTTCGACGTAGTCGGGCAGTTCGGCCGCGGTGGTCTTCAGACCGCGCAGCTTCCTGCCGAAGCGGCCGTCCGCTCCGTCCCGCAGCGCGAGGCCGCCGCCGAGGTGCACCTGGAAGCCCTCGGTCTGGTTGCCGTCCGCGTCGGTCACGAGCTGTCCCTTGAGCCCGATGTCGGCGACCTGGGTGCGCGCGCAGGCGTTCGGGCAGCCGTTCACGTTGACGGTGATGTCCAACGCCTCCTCGGCGAGCCGCCGTTCGAGCTCGGCGACCAGCGTGGCCGCCCGCTCCTTGGTCTCGACGATCGCCAGCTTGCAGTACTCGATGCCGGTGCAGGCCATGGTGTTGCGCCGCCAGGACGACGGCTCGGCCTCCAGGCCGAGGGCGCGCAACTCCCCGACGAGCGAGGCCGGATCGGTCACGTCGAGCACCAGGATCTTCTGGTACGGGGTGAGCCGGACCCGCGTCGAGCCATGGGCTTCGGCCAGGTCGGCGAGCCGGGCCAGGACTGCGCCGGAGACCCGCCCGGCCACCGGTGCCGCTCCGACGAAGTAGCGCCCGTCGCGCTGCCGTCGGACCCCGATGTGGTCGAGGGGCGCGGGCGGCAGCACCGGGGCGGGGCCGTCGGTGAGCGGGCGGCGAAGGTACTCCTCCTCCAGTACTTTGCGCAGCCGCTCCACACCCCAGTCGGCCACCAGGTACTTCAGCCGTGCGCGGTTGCGCAGCCTGCGGTAGCCGTAGTCCCTGAACAGCCGGGTCACGGCCACCCACACCTCGGGCACGTCCTCCAACGGCACCCAGGCGCCCAGCCGTTCGGCCAGCCGCGGCGCCGTGGACAGTCCGCCGCCCACCCACGGGTCGAACCCCGGACCGTGCTCGGGATGGACGCTGCCGAGGAACGCCAGGTCGTTGATCTCGTACGGGATGTCGGGCAGCCAGCTCACCGCCGTCTTGTACTTGCGCGGCAGGTTGGACAGCGTGGGGTCGCCGATGTAGCGGGCCGTGATCTCCTCGATCGCCGGGGTGGCGTCGAGGAGTTCGTCCGCAGAGACGCCCGCGACCGGGCTGCCGACGACGACCCGGGGGCAGTCGCCGCACGCCTCGGTGGTCGACAGCCCGACCGCTTCGAGCCGGCGCCAGATCTCGGGGACGTCCTCGACGCGTACCCAGTGCAGCTGGATGTTCTGCCGGTCGGTGATGTCGGCGGTGCCGCGGGCCCAGCGGACCGAGATGTCGGCGACGGCGCGGAGCTGGCGCAGGTCCAGGCGTCCGCCGTCGATGCGGACGCGGAGCATGAAGTACTCGTCCTCCAGCTCCTCGGGGGCGAGGACGGCCGTGCGCCCGCCGTCGATCCCGGGGCGCCGCTGGGTGTACAGGCCCCACCAGCGCAGCCGGGAGCGCAGATCGTCCGGTTCGATGGAGGCGAAGCCGTGATGCGCGTAGATCCGCTCGACGCGCTCGCGCACCCGCAGCGGGTCCTCGTCCTTCTTGATCTCCTCGTTCCTGTTGAGGGGTTCGTGCTGTCCGTGGGCCCACTGGCCCTCGCCGTGCGAGCCCTCACGCCGGGCCCGCGGGGGGCGCGAGGCGGGCGCCGTGTCCGTCATGGTGTGCTGCCCTTCTCCGGCCTCGACCCGGCCGCGGAGAGCGGCTGGCCTCGGATCGTCATGGTTTCGGATCGTCATGGCGTCGGCTGTGTCAGCGGACCCGAGACCGGGGTGATCATTCCGCTGGTGAGCCAGTCCGCGCCCGTGTGCTGGTGCGCGGGCATGCCCGGGATGTACACCTCGGCCGCCGCGTACAGCAGGACCGGGCCGAAGTCGCCGCCCAACTGCCGCTGCCAGGCCTCGTATCCGGCGGCGCTGGGGATCTCTCCGGGGAACCGTCGGCTCAACGCGGACAGGTACCGCTCGGCGGCTGGGCCCCGCGGGTCGTACCGCAGCGGGATGAGCTGGCCCGCGGCGGGGCCGAGCACCGGCGGCGAGAGCAGCCAGGGCGCCAGGTAGGTGCCCTCGGCCCTGACCCGGCCCGACTCGACCTCCTTGACCTGGGACGCGGCGACCGCCCAGTCGGTGACCACGATCAGCGGAACCGCACCCTTGCCCGGCGCCACCACGGTGAGTCCCTCGCGGGCCGCGGCTTCGCGGACCACGGTGGCGGCGGCCCGGTCACGGGGTGAACCGTCGGCGCGCAGGGCGACGCTCCGTGCCCCGCGTCCCGCCACGAAACGCACGGTCGCCCGCAGCATGCCGGCGTCGGCGGTGGTGAGCCGGTCGGCTGGACACCCGGACCAGGGCCGCTCGCTGCTGGCGAGCAGCGCGCCCAGAGCCGCGGAGGCGCACTCCGGGCCGTCCGCGCCGCGCAGGGTGGCGGACTCCGCGGCCGGCCGGTGGCCGGTGTCGACGTCCAGCGACGCGGAGACGCCGTCGGCGGAGACGTACAGCCGCTGTGCGCCGGCCTTGAGGGTGACCCCCACCCAGGTGCGCTCCGAACCGCCGTGCCGTCGGCCGTCGGCGAGCCGTGCCGGGTCGGTGCCGGCGGACGCCACGTCCGCGGCGATGCCCACCAGGTTGAACCCGGGACGGTTCGGCACGACGAGGACCGGTACCCGCTGTGCCCCCGACCGGGCGGCGCTCAGCAGGGGTACACCGGGTTCGCCGACGGCGGTGGATCCGGAGTCGTGCGACGCGGTCATACCCACCAGCACGGACGTGACCACGATGACGGCGGAGGAGGCGAGTACGGTACGCCGTCGGCGCAGCCGCCCGTACCGCAGTTGCAGCATGATCAGGCCGATCCCGCACGTCAGGACGAACGCGCCCAGCAGGACGCCGTACAACGGCCGGAAGTCCTGCGCGGCCAGGACCAGGGGCCCGCGGCGGCCGACGGCCGCCGCGGACGACTGGATCGAGAAGGTGTTGCTCACCGCAGCACGCCGTCGCTCACGACGAACAGCACACCGTGGGGCCGAGCGTCACCGGTGTCGCCGTGCGGCCACGACGTCCGGTTGAAGCTGACGCACGGCTCGCCGGTGACCTCGTCGCGGAACCGCTTGTCCAGGGAGATCCCCGTCTTCCCGCCGAGGGTGAACATGCACACCCGGTGGTCGCCGTCGCCGCCGAAGGCGCCGGCCAGGAAGTAGTTGGCGGTGGCGATCCGCTTGACCTGGGTGGCCTCGCGGTACATGCCGTCCTTCCCCTGGGTGAAGTTGTCCATCGCGCCCCAGTGGGGTCCGCCGTCGGTGGTGTCCCGGATCGGGACGGTACCGACCAGGCCGGGACAGTCGCTCTCGTCGCCGCCCTTGTAGACCTCGTCGAGCTTGTCGATGGAGCACCGCGGGTCGTCGCCCGAGGCGAGCAGCTTGTGGATGTCCAGCACATAGACCATGCCGGTCGTCCGGTCGAGCGGCTCTCCGTAGGGCTTCGACGCGCCCATCACCGTGTGGAACAGGTAGCGGTCGTCCGGACTGACGGCCAGCCAGCTGGAGTTGTCGCCGCCACCGGTCACCGAGCCGTCGGGGGCGAAGGTCTGGTACGGCGTGGTGTCGTCCAGCACCTCCTTCCACTTCGGCTTCGTGGCCGTGATGTCCGGCGTGTAGAAGACCGCGCCGCCGGTCATCGAGGAGACGAACGCACCCTTGTGGCCGTGCTTGTTGGGCAGCGCCGTCTCCATGAGCACCCGGGACTCGCCGAAGATCGGGTCCTTCTCCTGGGCGAGCCGGGGACCGTCCGCGACCTTGGAGACGGACTTCAGCTTCGGGTCGGCCCGGTCGCTGATGTCCCAGACGCGGACCGTCTGCCGCGCGAGGTCCTCACGCAGTTCCACGTCGGGGGTCACGAAATTGCGTGCCTCGACGAAGTCGCTGGCGACCATGATGTTCATGTCCTCGCGTACGGCGATGCCGTGCGGGTTGGCGCAGCTCGCCTCCTTCAGCACCGGTACGTTGCCGCACTGGACCGGGTCCTCGCCGCCCTTCACGGCCGCGGGGATCTCGGAGACGGTCCGGCCGTCCTTGCCGAAGTAGACGATCTCGCCGGGCGAGCCCCCGGCACCGTTGCCCTCCCGCACCTCGCCGTTGGTGTAGGTGCACGGTCCGGTGATGTTCGGGCCGCCCATGTACGTGCCGTACGCGGTGCCGTCACGCAGCACCTGGTAGGCGTCCGGCAGCGTGCCGCACGGGGTGTCCGTGGGGACGTTCACGCCGACGAGCTTGACGGCCGGCAGGGCCTTCGTGTCGAACACGAACGTCGTGTCCGTCAGGATGCCGCCCGCGAACAGCCGGGCGCCCTTGTGCCAGAGGTACTGCATGTGGTGCGGCTCGTTGCCCTTGCCCGGCCCCATCGTCACCGTGTTGACGACCTCGCCGTAGTGCGGTGAGTCGGGTGTCGCGTCGATGACGGTGAGGAAGTCGGGCGTGGTGTGGTCCACCGGACCCGCCCAGGCGAGCAGCCACTCGCGCCCGTGTCCGCGCGCCTTGGCCAGCAGATGGTTGGTGGCGGTGTAGGTCGTTCCGTTGGACGCCGTGAACTCGGAGGTCCACGACGTGGCCGACTCCTGTGCCTGACCGGATCCGCCGAGGAGGGCAGTGGTCAGTCCTAAGGTCAGAAGAACCACGGACAAACGCCGTGAGAACCCTGTTCTTCGGAGCCTGGATAGTCTCATCGTGCAATTGCCCCTCTTCTGGAACTTGCGGTTCGGGTCCCCCGGTCGCAGGCATGCGCAATGGCCCCGGACCGAGGGGCTCTGGGCAAGGGATTTCCCGGATCTTCAAGGTGGGCCGCCGATGAGTCCCGCAGCGGCCCGCGAAATCCATCCGCGACTATCTCAAACACCGCTGACCGCACGCTGACACAGCGCTTGCGGCGCCGGACCGCGGAACGCATCAGCGCCGTGTCAGTGGCCTATCCGCGGCCGTTGCTAAGGTGACCGGCACTGCCGATCTCCGGAAAAGGGTATTTCCCTTCGAGGCTTTTACCGTCATCGAGAGAACCCTTTGTCACAGTGCTTCCGGACAGGAGAACCAATGACTGAACGCGAGTTGCTCCACCCCTGCCCGTACTGCGAGTACAAGGGGCTCTTCCGGGCCGGTGAGGGGCATGACACCTGGAAATGCGGCGCGTGCGAGCGCGCGTTCAGCTTCTCGTTCCTCCGGCTGCTCGGACTCGTGGCGCTGGGCGTCGGCCAGGGAGCGGCGAATGAAGGGCGCTGACACCGGCCGTTCCGGCGAACTCCGGTTGCTCGCCGGGCGGATGGGGCGTGACCTGGAGGACGCGTCGGCGCTGGAGGTCCTCAGGTGGGCGGTGGACACGTTCGGGTCGAGGTTCTGTGTGACCTCGTCCATGGAGGACGCGGTCGTCGCGCATCTCGCCTCGCGCGCCAAGCCCGGCGTGGACGTGGTGTTCCTGGACACGGGTTACCACTTCCCGGAGACGATCGGTACCCGTGACGCGGTCGAGGCGGTGATGGACGTCAACGTCATCACCCTCACCCCGCGTCGGAGTGTGGCCGAGCAGGACGCGGAGCACGGGCCGAGGCTGCACGACCGTGACCCGGACCTGTGCTGCGCCCTGCGCAAGGTCAAGCCGCTGGAGGAGGGCCTGACCGCGTACGACGCGTGGGCGACCGGGCTGCGTCGCGACGAGTCCGAGACCCGGGCGAACACCCCGGTCGTGGGCTGGGACGAGAAGCGGCGGAAGGTCAAGGTCTCGCCGATCGCCCGCTGGACGCAGGCGGACGTGGACGCGTATGTCGCCGAACACGGCGTGTTGACCAACCCGTTGCTGACGGACGGTTACGCGTCCGTCGGCTGCGCGCCCTGCACCCGCCGGGTGCTGGAGGGCGAGGACGCGCGCGCCGGCCGCTGGGCGGGCCGGGCGAAGACCGAGTGCGGGCTGCACGGATGACGGACACGACGACGGCCGCGCCCGCCGCGGACCCCACGATTTCCCAGGAGCGGCAAGTGACGAGCGGAGCCACCGTCTGGCTCACGGGTCTGCCCAGTGCGGGCAGGACCACCATCGCCTGTGAACTGGCGGGCCGGCTGCGCGAGGAGGGCCACCGGGTGGAGGTCCTGGACGGCGACGCGGTCCACGCCCCGCTCGCGGAGCGGGGGCCGGTGTGAGCGCGCCGACCGCCGAAGTGACCCTGTTCCTTTCCCACTTGGACGCGCTGGAGTCCGAGGCCGTGCACATCTTCCGTGAGGTGGCGGGTGAGTTCGAGCGGCCGGTGATCCTGTTCTCCGGTGGCAAGGACTCGATCGTGATGCTGCACCTCGCGCTGAAGGCGTTCGCGCCGGCCGCGGTGCCCTTCACGCTGCTGCACGTGGACACCGGGCACAACTTCCCCGAGGTCCTCGAATACCGCGACCGGACGGTGGAGCGGCACGGCCTGCGGCTGCACGTGGCCTCGGTGCAGGACTACATCGACCGCGGTGTGCTGCGCGAGCGCCCGGACGGGACGCGCAACCCGCTGCAGACGCTGCCGCTGACCGAGAGGATCCAGTCCGAGCGCTTCGACGCCGTGTTCGGCGGCGGCCGCCGTGACGAGGAGAAGGCCCGCGCCAAGGAGCGGGTGTTCTCGCTGCGGGACGAGTTCTCGCAGTGGGACCCGCGCCGCCAGCGCCCCGAGCTGTGGCAGCTCTACAACGGCCGTCACGCGCCCGGCGAGCACGTGCGGGTGTTCCCGCTGTCCAACTGGACCGAGCTGGACGTGTGGCAGTACATCGCCCGCGAGGGCATCGAACTTCCCGACATCTACTTCGCGCACGAGCGTGAGGTGTTCCAGCGGTCGAACATGTGGCTGACCGCCGGTGAGTGGGGCGGCCCGAAGGACGGCGAGACGGTCGAGAAGCGGCTCGTCCGCTACCGGACCGTGGGTGACATGTCCTGCACCGGCGCCGTCGACTCCGAGGCGACCACGCTGGACGCCGTCATCACCGAGATCGCCGCCTCCCGGCTCACCGAGCGCGGTGCCACCCGCGCCGACGACAAGATGTCCGAGGCCGCGATGGAAGACCGCAAGCGCGAGGGGTACTTCTAGACATGACCGCTGACACGCTGCGTCTGGCCACCGCGGGTTCCGTCGACGACGGCAAGTCCACCCTGGTGGGGCGCCTCCTGCACGACTCGAAGTCCCTCCTCACCGACCAGTTGGAGGCCGTCGAGCACGCCTCCCGCAACCGCGGCCAGGCAGTGCCGGACCTCGCTCTGCTCACCGACGGCCTGCGCGCCGAACGCGAGCAGGGCATCACCATCGACGTCGCCTACCGCTACTTCGCCACCGCGCGCCGCCGGTTCATCCTCGCCGACACCCCCGGGCACGTTCAGTACACGCGGAACATGGTCACCGGCGCCTCCACCGCGGAGCTGACGGTGATCCTCGTCGACGCCCGCAATGGTGTGGTCGAGCAGACCCGTCGGCACGCGGCGATCGCCGCGCTGCTGCGCGTCCCGCACGTCGTCCTCGCCGTCAACAAGATGGACCTCGTCGAGTACAGGGAGTCCGTCTTCGCGGCGATCGCCGAGGAGTTCACGGCGTACGTGCTCGAACTGGGCGTCCCGGAAGTCACCGCGATCCCTGTTTCGGCGCTCGCCGGTGACAACGTGGTCGAGCCGTCCGCGAACATGGACTGGTACGGCGGCCCGACCGTCCTGGAGCACCTGGAGACGGTCGAGGTCGGCCACGGTCCGGCGCACTGCCACGCCCGGCTGCCCGTGCAGTACGTGATCCGCCCGGGGACCGCCGAACACCCGGACTACCGGGGCTACGCCGGTCAGATCGCCGCCGGTACCTTCCGCGTCGGCGAGGAGATCATCGTGCTGCCCTCGGGCCGCACCTCGACGATCTCCGGCATCGACCTGCTGGGCGAGCCGGTGGAGGCCGCCTGGACGACGCAGTCGGTGACCATGCTCCTGGCGGACGACCTCGACGTCTCACGCGGCGACCTGATCGCGCCCGGCAAGGACGCCCCGGCGACCACGCGGGACATCGAGGCGACCGTCTGCCATGTCGCCGACCAGCCGCTCACCGTCGGCCACCGGGTGCTGCTCAAGCACGGCACCCGCACGGTCAAGGCGATCGTCAAGGACATCCCGTCCCGGCTGACCCTGGACGACCTCTCGCTGCACCCGCACCCGGGCCGGCTCGTGGCCAACGACATCGGCCGCGTGAGCCTCCGCACCGCGGAACCACTGCCGGTGGACGCCTACGCCGACTCCCGGCGCACCGGTTCGTTCATCCTGATCGACCCGAGCGACGGCACCACACTCACCGCGGGCATGGCGGAGGCCGCCCCCGCCACGCACCCGCACCACTCTGCGACGACCTCAACCGGCCTGTGAGGCAAGGGAGTAGCCGTGCCAGCCCCACTCACCATCCGTTCCGCGAGGCGATGTCTCCCCGTAGTCCTTCTCTCCGTGCTCGCCGCCGCGAGCTGCGGCTACGGCTCCCAGGCCGAGGACGCGGGCCGCCCGGCCGTCCTCGCGACCGGCGCGAAGATCGGCGGAGTGGACCAGGTGCGGATCGGATACTTCCCGAACATCACCCATGCCACCGCCCTCGTCGGTCTCCAACAAGGCTTCTTCCAGAAGGAGTTGGGGGGAACGAAGATCAGGACCCAGGCGTTCGACGCGGGTCCCTCCGAGATCGAGGCGTTGAACGGGGGCGCGATCGACATCGGCTGGATCGGCCCGTCACCCGCCATCAACGGCTACACCAGGTCCAACGGCACCAGTCTGCGGATCATCTCGGGCTCGGCCTCGGGCGGCGTCAGCCTGGTGGTGAACCCCCGGAAGATCGGTTCACCGGCTGCGCTCAAAGGCCGGACGATCGCCTCGCCGCAGCTCGGCAACACCCAGGACGTGGCCCTCCTCGACTACCTCGCGCGCCGGGGCCTCAAGGTCGACGCCCGGAGCGGGCGGGGAGACGTGAAGGTCCAGCGCGTCGACAACAAGGAGATCCCCGCCCTCTTCGAACGGGGCGACCTCGACGGGGCCTGGGTGCCGGAACCGACGGCGGCCCGGCTGGTCGCTGCCGGGGGCAGGGTCCTGGTGGACGAGAAGAAGCTCTGGAAGGACGGGCGGTTCGTCATCACGAACATGATCGTCTCCCAGCGGTTCCTGAAACGACATCGCGATGTCGTGGAGGCACTGCTGCGCGGTTCCGTGCGCACCAACGCCTGGATCAACGCCCATCCCGAGCAGGCGAAGGCCTCCGTCGACAGGAGACTGAAGGCCGACTCGGGCAAGGAACTGCCGCCGAAGGTACTGGACATGGCCTTCGACCACGTCCAGATCCTCGACGACCCGCTCGCCGCCACCTTGCGCGAGGAAGCGGCCCACGCGGTCGCGGCCGGGCTGCTCCAGAACCCGCTGCTCGACCGCATCTACGACCTCCGGCCCCTCAACAAGGCCCTCAGAGCCGCGGGACGGCCCGCGGTCGACGACGCCGGCCTCGGCGCCGACTGACCGGAAGGCGACACTCATGGCCACCCACCTCGTCAAACGGACTCCCGAGTCCGCCCGTGACGCGCCGCTCCCCGCCGCGCGGCTCGACCGTGTGTCGAAGTCGTTCGGCCGGCCGGCCGGTCAGCCCGTGCTGGACGACATCACCCTCGATGTGGCGACCGGAGAGTTCGTCACGCTGCTGGGCGCCTCGGGGTGCGGCAAATCGACGCTGCTCAACCTGGTCGCCGGTCTCGACGAGCCGACCCGCGGGACGATCGGCGTGCCCGGCGGGCGCCCGGCCCTGATGTTCCAGGAACACGCCCTCTTTCCCTGGCTGACCGCGGGCAAGAACATCGAACTGGCGCTGCGCATGCGCGGCCTGCCCAGGGCGGAGCGGCGCCCGGAGGCGGAGCGGCTCCTCGAACTCGTCCGGCTGAAGGGGTCGTACGGCAAGCGGGTGCACGAGCTGTCCGGTGGTATGCGGCAGCGGGTGGCACTCGCGCGGGCCCTCGCCCAGGACAGCCGGCTGCTGCTGATGGACGAGCCGTTCGCCGCCCTGGACGCGATCACCCGGGACGTACTGCACGACGAACTGACCCGCGTCTGGGCGGAGACCGGACTGTCGGTCCTCTTCGTCACGCACAACGTCCGTGAGGCCGTGCGGCTCGCGCAGCGCGTGGTCCTGCTCACCTCCCGCCCCGGGCGCATCGCCCGGCAATGGACGGTGGACATCGCGCAGCCCCGCCGGATCGAGGACTCCGCGGTCGCCGAACTCTCCGTGGAGATCACCGAGGAACTGCGAGGGGAGATCCGCCGCCATGGCAGGCAGTGAGACCGAGGACACGAGCGGTCTGGCCGGGCTCGAAGCGGGACTCGACGCGCTGGAGAGGCCCACCGCCACCGCACGGACCCCGTTCGCGGGCCGGGTCCTGTCCACCGTGCTCCCGCCCCTGTGCACCGTCGCTCTGATCATCGGCGCCTGGCAGCTCGCCGCCGTCATGGATCTCAAGCCCGATCACGTCCTGCCCGGTCCGCTCGACGTGGCCCGGTCCATCCGGCAGTTGTGGCTGGAGGGCACGCTGTTCGGCTATGTGTGGACCAGCGTCTCCCGAGGGGCGCTCGGCTTCTGCATGTCGATCGCGATCGGCACACCGCTCGGTCTCGCGGTCGCGCGGATCAGGCCCGTCCGGGCGGCGATCGGGCCGATCCTGTCGGGTTTGCAGTCGCTGCCGTCGGTGGCCTGGGTACCGGCCGCGATGATCTGGTTCGGGCTCACCGACACCACCGTGTACGCGGTCGTGCTGCTCGGCGCCGTGCCCTCCATCGCCAACGGCCTGGTCGCGGGCGTCGATCAGACCCCGCCGCTGTATCTGCGCGCGGGCCGGGTCGTCGGCGCCACCGGACTGGCCTCGGTCCGCCATGTACTTCTCCCCGCCGCGCTCCCCGGCTTTCTCGCGGGACTCAAGCAGGGCTGGGCGTTCGCCTGGCGCTCCCTGATGGCCGCCGAACTGATCGCCAGCTCGCCCGATCTCGGCACTGGTCTCGGCCAGTTGCTGGAGAACTTCCGGACCTACAGCGACATGTCGGGCGTGCTCGCCACGATCATCCTCATCCTGCTGGTCGGTATCGGCATCGACGTACTGGTCTTCTCCCCGCTGGAACGGCGTGTCCTGCGCAGCCGAGGTCTGTTCGAGCGGGCGTTGTGATCCCGGTGCAGCCCGTGCTGCTCGCCGTCGCCCACGGCAGCCGCGATCCGCGGCACGCCAAGACGCTGCGCGCCCTTGCGGGGCGGGTGCGCGCCCGGCGACCGGGGCTGCGGGTGGAGATCGCGTTCCTGGACTTCGACGTCCCCTCGGTGCAGGGGGTGTTGACGGCGCTGGCGAGTGAGGTGCGGCGCGCGGGACCGGGGGAGGCGCGGGTGGCGCGCGAAGTCGTCGCGGTACCACTGCTGTTGAGTCGCGCCTTCCACGCCAGGGCGGACATCCCGGCGCTGCTGCGGCAGTCGCCGCCGGAGCTGCGGATCGAGCAGGCCGCTGTCCTCGGACCCGCGCCGCCGCTGTCGCGGGCTCTCGAACGACGGCTGTACGAGGCCGGGTTGACGCCCGGAGACAAGTCCTCGACCGGGCTGGTGCTGGCCTCGGCGGGAACCTCCGATCCGGAGGCGAACGCGGTGATCGCGGAAATCGCGCGGGAGTGGCGGCGCACCGGCTGGTGCGCCGTGCGACCCGCGTTCGCCTCCCTGCCCGCCGACGAGCCGCCGGCCGTCGGTGGTTCCGGCGCCGTCGGCGCCGGAACCGCGTGGGCCGTGCGACGGCTGCGTGCCCTGGGCTGTGCCCGGGTGGCGGTCGCCTGCTACGTCCTGGCTCCCGGGTTCCTGACCGACCGCATAGCGCGGGGTGCCGCGCGGGCCGATCTCGTCGCGCCGGTGCTCGGCGACGCCCCGGAAGTGGTGGAGACGGTCCTGCACCGGTTCGATCAGGCCTGTTCACGTCCGCGCGTCACGGCTTTTGTGCCGTGACGCGGCAGGGCTCACATCCCCATCCGGCCGGAGTGCCCCACGGGTTCGCCGAGCAGCTCGGGGTCGTGGGTGAGGATGGCCTTCTCGTAGCGGCGCAGCGCGGGTGTCGGTTCGACCCCCAGGTCGTCGACCAGGTTGCGCCGGCACTTGCGGTAGACGCCGAGCGCGTCCCGCTGGCGTCCGCAGCGGTAGAGCGCCCCCATGAGGAGCATGCAGAGTTTCTCGTTCGTGGGGTTCTGCTCGTACGCCTCCGCCAGTTCCGGAAGAATGCGGGCATGCGAGCCGGACTTCAGCTCCAACTCGAAGAGCAGGGTGAGTGCCGCGTTCTTGGCCTCCACGTACCGGGCCGCGACAGCCTGGCAGAGGGGTCCGACACGAAGGCCGCCGAATACCGGGCCGCTCCAGAACGCCAGTGCCCGACGTAGTTCACGTACGTCCTGGCCCGGGTCCGTCGACGCGCCGTCCGCGACGGTTCGCCTCACACGATCGACGGTGTCCATGAAGACATGCGCGTCGAGTTCCTGTCGGCCGACCGAGAACAGATAGCCCGAGGGCGTCGTGATCACCCGTGATCCGGGCCGCTCGGGTTCGAGCAGCGCCAGACTCCTGCGGATCCTGCTCACTTGGGCCTGGAGCGCGTTCTGCACCTTGGACGGTGGATTGCCGCCCCACAGTTCGAGGATGAGCGAGTCCACGGTGACGAGCTCGCCCCGTGAGACGAGAAGCGCCGCGAGCAACAGCTGCTGCATGGCGCCGGCGAGCTGGAACACCCGGTCACGGGCGCGTACTTCGACGTGACCTAGCACGGAGAAAAACAACATGGAATGCCCCCCGCCACAGAAAAACGACGGCATACGACCCGCCCATCGGGCAATGGCCGGACATTCCTGTATCTGAACTCCGGTAATTCTCCCGGAATGAAAAACGCCGGACAAGGTCCGGCGGTCTCGACCCCTGACATCACGAATCCCCCCGTTTATGCAGTGCCGTTCGATGCCCGCGGAAAGGGGCCGGATCGGCCCGAATCGCGAGACATGCAGATCAATCGACCTCTAACCGAACTTCAGAACGATGATATTTAGCCACTGTTTGGCCCGTCAACGGAGGTGGGGAACTTGGCGAGTTATGGCACCTCGCGCCTCCTCCCGCCGTGCGATTGTGAGGGTTCGCGTGTCCTGGGGCGTAATGCAGCCGCAGGGTTCATCCCCCGGATCCGGCGGGCCCGCCGGAGCGGAACGCGCCCCATGGACCGCACCACGACCCGGCGCGCGCCGGATGCCCGCCGGCTCCGGGGGCGGTGCCGCGGCCGCCGTGACCGCGTTGTCGCATCCGATCAACAGCTCGTGATCCAGGACCACTTGCCCATCTCCCGCCTCCCGATGCCGGCAGGACACCGGACTCGGAGGTACGAGATCCGAACGCCACGAGAAATTGTGCGGCGCGGGGGACTCGATCTCCACTGGCGGTGGGTGCGAAGGGCACCCGGGGACGAGAAGTTCCTGCCCGGCCGAGAAGTCGGCCGTCGAACAATCCGTCCTCGCCGGTGGAGGAAACGCCCGCAGGAGAGCCGGACGACGCACGGCAACGGCGGTCATGGAAGGGCTTCTTGGGGAACCGGACTGAAGGGAGCCGACAGTGCCGTGAAGAATACCAAGATGTTGAATCCGGCAGCAATCCCGCGCTTGTCGCGGAGTACCCGGGCCGCGGTGGCTCCGGCCGGCGGTGAATTGAGGCGAGGCGGAGGCGTCCGAGGGCTTCCCGGGTTCCGGTACGGAGTCCTGCGCCGGCCGCCGGGCCGCAGAAATCCGGTCGTGTTCGCGGTGAGCGGGTCGGTGGGGAGGGGAGAGGGCGCTCGTCCCGCGCTTCGGCGGGCCGACGGAACGCATGAGCACGCCGATCGGTGTTCCCGGGACCCAGTGACCTGCGGCGCGACCCGGCCGAGCGGGACGCGTCGCGTCAGTGCGTCGCCCTCGGCCGGTACGGGCGGAAGAACGCCCGTAGTTCCTCCGCGTACAGCTCGGGCTCCTCGAACGGGGCGAAGTGGCCGCCGCGGGCCGGTTCGGTGACACGCGTGAGGTTCGTCGTGCGCTCCAGCCACGCCCGCGGCGGGCGGACCATGTCGCCGGGGAAGATCGAGAAGCCGGAGGGCACCTCCACCCGGCGGGCGAGCTGCGCGGGCGGGATAGCCCCGTTCGCGCGGTACATCCGCATCGACGAACCGATCGTCCCCGTGAGCCAGTACAGCGTCACGTTCGTGAGGATCTCGTCCTTCGAGAACGACCGCTCGACATCGCCGTCGCAGTCGCTCCACGCCCGGAGCTTCTCGACGATCCAGGCGGCGAGCCCGGCCGGCGAGTCCGTGAGCCCCACGGCGGCGGTCTGCGGCTTCGTGCGATGCATGGCGGCGTACGCACCCTCCGTACCGCCCCAGACCCCCGCGCCCTCCATCCACGCGCGCTCCTCGGGCGTGAGCTCGGCGGGGTCGCCGGTGAACACGGGAAGGCCCCCGTCCATGCGGTGGACGGCCACGACGCGGTCGGGGTGGTCGAGTGCGAGGTAGCGGCTCACATGACTGCCGATGTCACCGCCGGCCGCGCCGAAGCGCCGGTAGCCGAGGACACCCATGAGCTCGGCCCACAGACCGGCCACCGAGACGGAGTCCAGCGGCGGTCCGGTGGGCCGGTCGGAGTATCCGTAGCCAGGCATGTCGGGCACGACCACGTCGAACGCGTCCGCGGGGTCGCCCCCGTGCGCGCCGGGATCGGTCAGCAGCGGGATGACCTTCGTGTACCGCCAGAACGAGTCCGGCCAGCCGTGGCTGAGCACCAGCGGCAGGACCGGCCCGGCCGGTGCGACGGCTCGGGCGTGCACGAAGTGGATCCCGAGACCGCCGACCGGGACGCGGAAACGGGGAAGCCGCGCGAGCTCCGCCTCCCGCGCCGGCCAGTCGAAGCCGTCGGCCCAGTAGGCGACGAGCTCGCGGAGATAGCCGACATCGGTCCCGAGCGACCAGCCGGCGTCCTCGGGGGCGTCCGGCCAGCGCGTTCCGCGCAGTCGTGAGCGGAGGTCGTCGAGCACGGACGGGTCGGTCCGCGGACTGAACGGCTCGGGGCGGGGCGGGGCATCAGACATGCGTCGCATCCTAGGGAGCGGGCCGGGCCGGTTCCCGAACGCGCCGAGCGGGCGTGGCGCCCTCCCGCGAAGCGCGAATCCGCGGCCCGCCTCCTTCGCCGGTACGGGCCGGCCTCGACGGCACGGCGCCGCGGCCGGGTTGCCGTCCTCCATCAGGAGAGTGTCCGCACAGCCGCACAGCCGCACAGCCGCACAGCCGCGCCGGTACGACCGGACAGCCGCGTCCCGGTGAATCCGAGGCGGAGGGGCGGCGTACAACCTTCGTGGTCCTGCGCGGGTCTTGTGGGGCACCGGGCGTCCACAGCCCGGTCGAGCGCTCACCACCGTCCCGAGGGGTCCGCCTTGTCCTCCCGAAAGCTTCGCCTGCCTGTGGTCGCCGCCGCCGTCGCCCTGTCCGCCACGGGGGTGGCGCCCGCTGCGGCCTCGCCGCAGGACGTCTCCGCGGGTGTCCTCGCGGCCACCGCGACGGGGTCGGTGCGCGCCGACTTCGACGGTGACGGATACCTCGACGTGGCGATCGGCGCCCCGGGCGGCACCGTCAACGGCAGGGCCGGAGCAGGGTACTTCGCCGTCGTCTACGGCATGGGCAAGGGCCCGGACGGCGTCAAGCGCCAGCTCGTCAGCCAGGACCGCTACGGAATCCCCGGCACGGCGGAGGCCGGTGACCGCTTCGGCAGCGACCTCACGGCCGCGGACCTGGACGGCGACGGTTTCACCGACCTGGTCGTCGGGTCTCCCGGCGAGGACGTGGGCAGCGCCCGTGACGTCGGACGGCAGACCGTCCTGTGGGGCAGCGTGGGCGGACTCGCCACCGCCGCCGTCGTCGGGGAGGGCAGGAACGCGACCCGGGCCGGTGACTTCGACGGGGACGGACACCTGGACCTGGCGACGGCCTACGAGACCCGGTACGGCCCCATCAGCCGGACCGGCGCCGCGGCCCGCACCGGACCCCTCGTGGACCTGGACGTCCACGTCTACGCCATGGCGGCGGGTGACGTGGACGGAGACGGCACGACCGACCTGGTCGTCAGCAGTGGTTCGTGGGACTCGGACGACGGCGGCGCGGTCCCGCCCCCTCGGCTCCAACTGCTGCGAGGCACCCACGACGGTCTGGTGGCGGGGCCGCTCATAGCCGCGCCCGACACCGTCTCCGCCGACAGCATCGCCCTCGGCGACGTCGACCACGACGGGCGCCAGGACGTCGTCTTCGGCCGCAGTACCGCCGGCGGCGGCGGCCTCGTGGGGGTGGTGCGGGGCACGGCGAACGGGTTCGCGGCGCGGGCCACCCTGATCGGCCAGGACACCCCCGGTGTCCCCGGTACGGGGGAGAGCGGCGACCGGTTCGGCACCGACGTCTCCGTCGGCGACGTCACCGGCGACGGCTACGCCGACGTCGTCGCCGGAGTGCCCGGCGAGGACCACGCCGGGCGGACCGACGCCGGCACCTTCGCCGTCCTGCGGGGGAGCCGGGCGGGCCTCACCGGCACCGCGGTCCAGGTCTTCAGCCAGAACACGGCAGGAGTGCCCGGTACGGCGGAGAACGGTGACGCCTTCGGCGGCCGCACGGCCGTCGTCGGCGGGTACGTCGTCGTCTCGGCGCCGAAGGAGAACAGCGGTTCCGGGGGCGTCTGGGTCTTCCCGGGCACCGCCTCGGGCGTCACCGCGACCGGAGCGGTGAGCTACGGACCGCACACCCTCGCGGCGCCCGTCACCGGCGCGGCCCTCGGCGCCGCCTTCCAGCGCTGAGCCCGGCGCGGGACCCCCGCCCCATCGGATTCAGCCGGACCGTTCCCCATACGCGGTCCTGCTGGCCTCGATCTCCGCGATGTGCTCGATCGCCCAGCCGGCCAGGGCGAGCGCCGGCGGGATGAGGCTCTGCCCGGTGGGGGTCAGCGCGTACTCGACGCGGGGCGGGACCTCCGCGTACACCGTCCGGGACACCAGACCGTCGCGCTCCAGGTTCCGCAGAGTCAGCGTCAGCATGCGCTGCGAGATACCCGGTACCTGCCGCTGCAGGTCGGTGAAGCGCAGCCGCCCCCGCTCCAGGGTCGTCACGATCAGCAGCGTCCACTTGTCGCAGATCCGGTCGAGCACGGCGCGGATCGTCCGCCCGCCGTCCCCGCGGATCATGCACGTGTCCTCGTACTGCGACATGACAGCTCCTTGTTCCTCGCGCACACCCGTGTGCCTTTTGCACGCGTTCCGGCAGTGACCCATCATGAGGCCACTTACGCCTGGTAACCATCGTGCAAGGGGCCATCATGGACGTCGCCTACTGGATCGTCGCAGCGCTGCTGGCGGCCTTCTACCTCTACGCCGGAGGCCTGAAGATCCTGCGGAGCCAGGAGCAGCTCCAGCCCATGATGGGGTGGGTCGACCGCGTTCCGATGCCGGCGGTCCGGCTCATCGGGACGCTGGAGGTCCTCGGTGCCGCGGGCCTGATCCTGCCGCCGCTCACCGGGATCGCGCCGTGGCTCGCCGTCGCCGCGGCGAGCGGTCTCGTCCTGATCCAGGTCGGCGGAATCGTCGTCCATGTGACGCGCGGCGAGATACGGGTGCTCGGACTCAACATCGTCCTGCTGGTGGCCGCCGCGGCGGCCGTCTGGCTGGGGACCGTCCGGCTCTGACCGGTACGGCGCACGCAACGCGAAGGGCGGGAGCCCGGCACGTGATGCCGGCCTCCCGCCCCGGGACCGCGACCGCTCAGGTGCGGTAGGCGTAGTACGCCGCGTTCGGGTACGACGCGATGATGCTCGCCAACGACCTGTTGTAGGTGTTGGTGGAGTGGTACGACACATACGGCACGCCCTGCGGGCTGCGGTACGTGACGATCATCGTGTGGTCCTTGGACCCGTCCTTGTTGAAGTCCATCTGGATGACGTCACCGACGTCGGCCTGATAGACGTTGGCGAGGCTGGTGGCCCGCTTGGAGGACAGGGCGAACCACGAGAACTCGTTGACGCCGACGAACGAGTCCGACTGGATGTCGGAGTTGCCGAACCACTTGTGGAAGTCGTTCGTGTAACCGGGAACGTGCTTCCAGCCGCCGGCCTTCAGGGTCTGGCTGACGAAGTTGGTGCAGTCGCCGCCGGCTCCCTCCCCGTTGAAGTTCGGGTAGGCCGGGTTGTAGTTGTTCCAGTACTTCGCCGCGTACGTCGCCATGGCCTTGTAGTCCAGACCGGTGGCCGAGAAGTTCTTCGGCTTGGCCGGCGCGGGCTGCGTGATGGCGGAACGGGTCGCGGCCGGCGGAGTGCTGTCGCCGGTCATCGGCGTGGCCACGTACGTGGTGGCCGCGACCTGGTTGACCGCCACCCCGTCGTCCGTGTCACGGATGTTCGTGAGCTGCCAGTCGCCCTTGCGGTCGGCCTTGAACGTGAGCGTGTGGTGCGCAGCGAAGCCGGTGGTCTTCGGCTCGGTGCCCTTGGCCTTGTCGTAGGCCAGCGTCGTCGTCTCGGTGACGTCGACGCTGGCGTGACGGCCCTTCACCTGCGTACGGTCCAGAACCACAGTCGTGTTGGCCGAGCGGTACTTCTCGCCGAGCGCCGCCAGACGGGCCTTGCGGTCCTCCAGCTTCGTCAGCGCGGACTTCTCGGCACGCGACTGGGCCGAGGACAGGCGCACCTCGCCGGAGAACCGCGAGGTCTTCCGCTTCGCCCCGTCGTCGGCCACCAGGGCGTCGGTACGGTCGGTGAAGACCGCGTCCGCCAACCGCTGGAAGGTCGCCTTCGTCGACGCGTCCACCTTGGGGTCGGCGGTGACACTCGCCGCGCCCGCGGACCAGTTGGGCAGCAGAGCTGCGCCGGCGACGACCGAGGCGGCCGCCGCCCCGACTATGGTTGCGCGTTGCCGCTTACGGCTCAGTTTCCTTGATTTCAATGGTGTTCCCCTCTACGCCGGTATTCGATACCGGAGCCGCATCCTCGCACGGCGTGTGTGGCTCCTGTGAAGGGGGTTGCCGAAGCGGTATCCAGGTGAGACCACGGAAAGCCGCAGCTCCGCGCTCGGGCGGGCAATCCCCGCAACAGGCAGGACCCGTCGGTGTCCGGCCGTCGCTTCCCGGCCCGTTCGGCCGACCGTGCCGGACACCCGCCGTCCCCCCTGGCAGGGCGTCAGACACCGCTGCCACCTGCCGTATCGGAGGGTTGACACGCCCTCAAGTGTCGAGAGGCCGGCAGGAGAGGGGCACGAGAGCGGTCGGCGCGAGCACGTCGGACCGCCGTGATCCGCCCGCCCACGTACCCTCGTCACCGTGCCATCAGCTTCCCCCCTGCGTCGCGTCGCCGTCCTCGTGCTCGAAGGTGCCAAACCACTCGATGTCGGTATCGCCGCCCAGGTGTTCACCACCCGGGCGAGCATGCCGTACGAGGTACGGGTGTGCGGCGCGGCACCCGGTCTCGTGACCGGCGGCGACGGCCTCTCGTACCACGTGGCCCACGGCCTCGAACAACTCGCCTGGGCCGAACTCGTCTTCGTCCCCGGCTACCGGTCTCCGGACCGCGAGGACCCGCCAAGGGCCGTCGTCGACGCGCTGATCGGGGCCCATGAGCGGGGCGCGCGCCTCGCCGCCATCTCGACAGGGGCGTTCGCGCTCGCCGCCACGGGGCTGCTCGACGGCAGACGCGCCACGACGCACTGGCACTACACGCGGGCGCTCGCGGCGAGACATCCGCTCATCAAGGTCGACGAGAACGTCCTCTTCGTCGACGAGGGAAGCGTGCTCACGTCGGCCGGCGCGGCCTCGGGCATCGACCTGTGCCTGCACATCCTGCGCGGCGACCTCGGAGTGGCCGCGTCGAACCATGCGGCCCGGCGTCTCGTCGCGGCCCCCTACCGCAGTGGCGGCCAGGCGCAGTACGTGCCGCGCAGCGTCCCCGAGCCGCTGGGCGAACGATTCGCCGCCACCCGCGAGTGGGCGCTGCACCGGCTCGGCGAACCCCTCTCGCTGGAGGCGCTCGCCCAGCACGCCGCCGTGTCGCCGCGGACCTTCTCGCGACGCTTCGCCGACGACACGGGCTACACGCCCATGCAATGGGTCATGCGCGCCCGCATCGACATGGCCCGCGAGCTCCTGGAGCGTTCGCAATGGAGCGTCGAGCAGATCGCCGCCGGTGTGGGTCTCGGCACCGGCGCCAATCTGCGGCTGCACTTCCAGCGGATCCTCGGCACCACGCCGAGTGAATACCGGCGCACGTTCACCCGCGGCGAGTAGGCGACCGACGAGCCCCGTCACGGGCCGGCGTGTTCCGTGCGGGCCCCTGTCACCCGGTGGCGCGATCCGTACGGGCCCAGTAGTCCGGTGGCGCGATCCTTGCGGACCGTGGCGATCTCGCCGCTGTCATGGCCCGATGCGGCGCGCGAACCTGGAGGGGAGCCGAAGGGACACCACTCATGACTCGTATCGCCATCAACGGATTTGGCCGCATCGGACGCAATGTGCTGCGCGCGCTGCTGGAACGCGACACCGACCTGGAGGTCGTCGCGGTCAACGACCTCACCGAGCCCGCCACGCTCGCGCGGCTGCTCGCCTACGACTCGACGTCCGGCCGGCTCGGCCGCCCGGTGACCGTCGACGGGGACACCCTCGTCGTCGACGGCCGGCGCATCAGGGTGCTGGCCGAGCGCGAACCGGGAGAGCTGCCCTGGGCCGAGCTCGCCGTCGACGTCGTACTGGAGGCCACCGGCCGTTTCACCTCGGCCAAGGCCGCCGGGGCGCACCTCGACGCCGGAGCGAGGAAGGTCCTCGTCAGCGCGCCGGCGGAGGGCGCCGACGTGACCCTCGCGTTCGGTGTCAACAACGACGCCTACGATCCGGCCGCGCACACGATCGTCTCCAACGCGTCGTGCACCACGAACGCGCTCGCGCCGCTGGCCGCGGTGCTCGACGATCTCGCGGGCATCGAGCACGGGTTCATGACGACGGTGCACGCGTACACCCAGGAGCAGAACCTGCAGGACGGGCCGCACCGCGACGCCCGCCGTGCTCGTGCCGCCGCCGTCAACATCGTGCCGACCACGACCGGTGCCGCCAAGGCGATCGGCCTCGTGCTGCCGAACCTCGAAGGCAAGCTGTCGGGCGACTCGATCCGGGTGCCGGTCCCGGTGGGCTCGATCGTCGAGCTCAACACGACCGTGGCCCGCGATGTGACGCGTGACGAGGTCCTCGCGGCCTACCGCGCCGCGGCCGAGGGCCCGCTCGCGGGTGTTCTCGAATACTCGGAGGACGCGCTCGTGTCGTCCGACATCACGGGCAACCCGGCCTCGTCGATCTTCGACTCGGCCCTCACCCGCGTCGACGGCCGTCACATCAAGGTGGTCGCCTGGTACGACAACGAGTGGGGCTTCTCCAACCGAGTGATCGACACGCTCCAGCTCCTCACCAACGCCTGACCCGATCCCGCAGCCGTCGGTCGGCCCATGAGCCTCGCGCCGACCGTGGTGCGGCAGGATGGGGGGATGAGCGTAGTCAAGATCAACGTACTGGCCGTACCCGCCGAGCAGCGGGAGACGCTGGAGAAGCGCTTCGCCTCCCGCGCCCATGCCGTCGAGGGCTCCGACGGGTTCGAGTGGTTCGAACTCCTCCGGCCCGTCGAAGGCACCGACAGTTATCTCGTCTACACCCGGTGGCGCGACGAGGAATCGTTCCAGGCCTGGATGGAGGGCCCGATGAAGGCCGCCCACCAGGGCGGTGACGCGCAGGGCGCCGAGCGTCCCAAGCCGGCGGCCAGTGGCTCCACTCTGTGGTCCTTCGAGGTCGTGCAGCAGGCGGCGCCGGCCCAGCCGTAGGCGGATCGTCGGCACCCACCGGCCCGTGGCGCTTCCGCGCCGCGGGCCGGCCGCACGTAGCACGGGTGCTCGTCACGGAATGCCGATTTCGAACAGGACGTATCCGGCGTAGGAGCCGGACGCGAGGGCCGCGATCGTGAGGACCGTGCACAGCACCGGCGTGCTGAGCCGGCGCATGGCGGTGGCGCAGGGGATGAGCAGGGGGAAGGCCGGGAGCAGATAGCGGGAGACGTTGCCGAAGATCTGCTGGCTCCCGAGGACGAGCGCCGTCGTCAGGACGGTGTGGACGGTCAGGACGAGCGGTGGGCGCAGCCGGAACAGCAGCGGCAGGGCGAGCAGGGCCAGCAGGACGGTGCCCGCGGCGATGACGTCTTCGAAGGGGTAGGCGTAGAGGTAGTCGTAGTGGCCGACCATGAGCGAGGTGAGCACCTTGACGGTGTGCCGGCCGTAGTCGAACGTGTGGGCCCAGGCGCCGTCCTGCAGTTTGAAGTACCCGCCGTAGTCGCCCATGCGGTAGCCCACCCAGCCGAGGTAGCCGACCAGACCGAGAGGGGCGATCACCACCGCCGCCAGCGGGCGCAGGACCGCGTCCGGGCGCCCCGACCCGTCCGGAGCGGGGGAGCCTCCCCAACGGCGTACCGCGCGCCGCTGCCGGAGCAGCTCCACCAGTACGGCGAGGGTGAGTGCCGCGATCAGTGCGGTGGCCGTCGGCCGGGTGAGGCCCGCGGCGCAGGTCAGGAGGCCGGCGGTGATCCAGTTCCGGCGCATGACGGCGTAGCAGGCCCAGGCGGCGAGGGCGACGTAGAGGGACTCCGAATAGCCGGACCACTCCATGCCGGAGCCGGGCCACACGGCCCACAGCCCGGCGGCGGCCAGCCCGGCGCGCCGGCCGCTGATCCGGGCGGTCACGGCGTGGACGGCCAGGGCGGCGACGAACGAGGCGGCGACGGAGACCACCAGGCCCGCGCCGAGCAGCCCGAGCCCGGTGCAGGAGGAGACGAGGCGCATCAGGGCGGGGTACAGCGGGAAGAACGCCGCTGAGTTGCCCTCAAGGGTGATCAGGCCGGTGGCGCCGGGTACGGGTACGAGGGCGGGATGGTAGCCGTGCGCGGCGATCTGCTGGTACCACCAGCCGTCCCAGGTGGCCAGGACGTCCCAGGTGTGGGCGCCGCCTCCGAAGCGCGGGTTCTTCCGGCGGAAGTCCCCGGAGGAGTCCAGCAGGTACATGAAGACGCAGAAGCCGATGAGCTTCATCGTGCCGTACAGCGCGAGGACCGGGGCGTGCGGCCTCGCCGCCCGGCACAGCCGCGTCCAGCCCTCGCGGGCGCTGGCGCGGGCCCAGGCGGCGGCGGGTGCGCCGGAGGAGTGCGCGGCGGTCTCCTCGCCGTGCGGACGGATGCCGTGCGTCGAGCACAGGCCGTTCGTCGAACCGGTGTCGTGTGTCGAGCACAGGCCGTGAGCCGAGCCGGTGTCGTACGTCGCACGGATGCCGGGTGCCGAGCCGGTGCCGTGGGGCGGCCTCGGGGCGTCCGGCTGCTCGCTGCGGGGCCAACGGACGCCGGAGCGCGGCCTGTTGTGCTGTCGTGCCGGGGTGTTCGGCGGGCCGGAGTCGTTCATCGCGGCCCGGCTCCCGTGGTGTCGCCGTGGGCGTCGGCGGTGAACACCCAGGTGCGCAGGAGCAGGAAACGCACCAGCGTCGCGGCCAGGTTGGCGGCGATCAGCACCATGATCTCGGCGGACCGCCCGGGTTGGTGCGTCCAGCGGTGCAGCGCGGCCAGAGCGCCGCCGGTGAGGGCCAGGCCGAGGCCGAACACCGCCAGCCCCTTGGCCTGGTGGCGCAGCGCTCCGCCCCGGCCGCGCAGCCCGAAGGTGACCCTGCGGTTCGCGGCCGTGTTGGCGACGGCGCAGACCAGCAGTGCCCAGGCGTTGGCCGCCTGAGGCCCCGTCACCGGGCGCAGGGCCGCGTACAGGAGGACGTAGCCGAGCGTGCTCACCGCGCCGACGGCGCCGAACCGCAGCAACTGCGCGGTCAGTGAAGCGGGTTGCGCGTTCTCGGAGGAGCGCCCGAGCCGTGCGGTCGGCAGTGTGCCGCGGGCCAGCGAGCGGCCGATCCTCGCGATGCCGCGCAGGTCGGCCACGGCCGTGGAGACCAGGTCGACCCGGCTGTCGGGGTCGTCCACCCAGTCGACCGGTACCTCGTGGATACGCAGTCCGGCGCGTTCCGCGATCACCAGCAGCTCGGTGTCGAAGAACCACCCCGAGTCCTCCACCAGGGGCAGCAGGCGTTCGGCCACATCGCGGCGGACGGCCTTGAAGCCGCACTGCGCGTCGGAGAAGCCGACGGCGAGAGTGGACCGCAACAGGGCGTTGTAGCAACGGGAGATGATCTCGCGCCGGGGGCCGCGGGTCACCCGGGAGCCGCGGGCCAGCCGGGAGCCGATGGCGATGTCGGAGTGCCCGGATATCAGCGGGGCCACCAGCGGCAGGAGCGCGTTCAGTTCGGTGGACAGATCCACGTCCAGGTAGGCGAGCACCGGGGCGTTCGAGCCCGCCCACGCGGTGCGCAGAGCCCGGCCGCGTCCCTTCTCGTCGAGCCGTATCCAAGTGGCCTCGGGCAGTTCGGCGGCCAGCCGGGCGGCGATCCGCGGGGTGGCGTCGGTGCTGGCGTTGTCGGCGACGGTGATGCGGAACGGGTACGGGAACGTGTCGCGCAGGTGCGCGTGCAGGCGCCGCACACTCGGTTCCAGATCCTTCTCCTCGTTGAACACGGGGACGACCACGTCCAGGACGGGCTCCGTGTGCTCCGCCGGCAACGGAAGGCGAACGGGCAGGCGGTCCACGGGGTGTCCGTCGACGGACAGGCGCTCGACGGGGTGTCGGCCGGCACGGAGGCGGCCGATGCCGAGGCGGCGGTCGACAGGCCGCCGTTTTCGGGGATCTCGCTCCATGGGCAGTCCCCGATCGCGGTCCTCGGAGTCCGCGAGGCCCTCGAAGTCCCGGGGAGCGGACCACAATGCCTTCGTCATGTTTCGTCCTGTTCTGTTCTCCGTCGCGAGGCAGGCCGAGGACACTCATGGCCGAACTGCGCCGACGGTGTGCGGATGGGGGTGGATCGCCGGACGGGCCCGGGGGCGGTCCGGCGGAGGTCGTGCCGGAGCTACCCGGAGCTGGTCGCGTCGGCCGAGGACGACGGTTCGTCGATCGACGCGGGCGGCGACGACGGAGTCTCGCTCGGCGTCACCGGCGCCGTAGGGGGCGCACTGGTCGTCTCGGTTCCCCCGGGGCCGGAGGACACCGAGGTCGAACTCCCGGTCGCGCTGGGCGAGTCGGGCGGACCGGAGGTTCCGGCGGTGTTCTGGGCCGTGGCGGTGGCCGACCCGGTGGGGGTCCCGCTCGACGACGGGGTCGGTGACGGTTCGGCGTACCGGGCGGTGGGGCTGGTCGCGGGCCGCGGTACGGGGCCCAGCGGCACGTCGTGTTCCGGGGTGTGCGGCAGCAGGAACAGGCCGACGCCGACCCCGGCGGCGGCCAGGACGCAGCTCGCCGCCCGTCGCGCCGCGCGGACCCGGCGGCGGACGCGCACACCGGCCCGGAGGCTGTTCTGCTGTGCGGGCTCGAAGGGGGTGTGTTCCTGGGAGTCGCGCATCATCCGCGCCAACTCCCGCTCGAAGTGATCCATGCTTCCCTTCACCCCACCGGCTCGATGACATCCGTCAGGATCTGGCGCAGCCGCGCCACACCGCGTGACGCGTGGGAACGGGCGGTGCCGAGCGGGCAGCCCAGGACCTCCGCGACCTGCCGTTCGGGCAGATCCTGGTAGTAGCGCAGCACGACGGCCGCCCGTTGCCGGGACGGGAGTTGGGCCAGAGCCGCTTCCAGCCGCGACCGTTCCACCACGGCCGCGGACTCGTCGCCGGTGTGCGCCAGATCCGGCAGCGCCTCCACGGGGCGTTCGCCCCACCACCGCCGCCGGGCGGAGCGGGCGGCGGCGCGTGCCAGCACCTTGCGCACGTACGCCTCGGGTGCCTCGTCGGCGATCTTCGGCCAGACGAACCAGAGTTTGACCAGTGCCTCCTGGAGCAGATCCTCGGCGCGGTGCCGGTCACCCGCGCAGAGCAGGCGGGCGAGGTGGAACAGCGCCGACCAACGGGCCGCGACGAACCCGTCGAAGCCGTCGATCCCCTCGGCTCTTGCCTGTTCCATCCGCACCGTCCCCGTGCTTGCCGCCTTCGTACACCTGGGGAAAGACGCTGGAGGGCACCGCACTATGCACCCCGGCCGGGTGATCTGGGTCACGCGGGCGGGGTCCGCTGAGCTCTGCTGCGGTCCGGGCGCGGAACAGGCGTGCGCCCAGGGTGAGTTGGGGAGCTCGGCGGGGGCGGACACGCGAGCGGGGGCATCGCGCACGGCGATGCCCCCGCACGGCCGCCCTGCGGGCCGGGTTCTCAGCGGCCGGCGGCCCGCCGCCGGACCCGGGCCCCGCCCCTGCGCCGTTCGGCCCGCAGCTCCCGGAGGTAGGCCTGCGCGTCGACCTGGATGGTGTGCCGGGTCGAGGTGACGTAGCGGCGCGCGAGCCCCGCGCGGTACGCCCGGGTCTCCTGGCGCATCCGCTCGGGTCCGGGCAGCGCGCACCGGCCCTCCAGCAGGTCCGCGACCCAGTGCGACTGGGCCTCCGCGAGCGGCATGATCGCGCCGAGGGGCTGGACCAGCCCGATGAAGTAGAGGCCGGGACGGTCCGGCGCGACCACCCGGTGGTAGAGGTCGATGTCGTTGTCGGACGGGTCGATCACCTCGTCCTTCAGGAACGGGAACGCGATGTCGTAGCCCGTGCAGTAGACGATCGCGTCGATCTCCTCCGTACTCCCGTCCTCGAACGTCACCCGGTCGCCCTCCAGTCGTACGGGAGCGGGCCGCACGGCGATGTCGCCGTGGCCGAGGCGCGACAGCAGGTCGTCGGAGATGGTCGGATGGGCCCCCAGCACGCGATGGCGGGGCGTCGGCAGCCCGTAGTCCTTCAGCCTGCCCCGGCTGAGCCGCAGCATGAGCCGCAGACCGTGCTCCTGCACGGACAGCGGAGCCCGTGCCAGCCAGGAGCCGGTGAGATGGTCGGTGGGCACGCCGAACAGGTACTTGGGCAGGATGTGCGCGCCGCGGCGCATGGCGAGCACCGTCCGCCGGGACACCCGCGAGGTCTCCACCGCGATGTCGCAGGCGGAGTTGCCGATACCGAGGACGAGGACCCGGCGGTCGGCGAACGCCTCCGGTGTCCGGTAGTCGTGCGCATGCGTCTGCGTGCCGGTGAAGTCCTCGGCTCCCGGCAGCGACGGCCCGGGCCAACGGGGCTTCCAGTGATGGCCGTTGGCGACCAGGACGGCTCCGTAGATCCGTTCGGCCGTCTCGCCCGAGTCGCGGTGGCGGGTCGTCACGCTCCACCGCCCGCCCGGAACCTGCTCCACGCGGACCACTTCGGTGCGGAAGGAGATCGACGGCCGCAGCCCGAAGTGGTCCACGAAGCTGTCGAAGTACCGGGCGATGTGCGCGTGGCCGGGGTAGAGCGGACAGTCCTGCGGCATGGGGAAGCTTGCGTACTCCATGATCTGGCGCGAGGTGTTGATGTGCAGGGAGCGGTAGGCGGACGACATCCCGTTGTCGTTCAGATAGCGCCAGTTGCCGCCCACCTCGGAGCCGGTCTCGTAGCAGTCGTACGGGATACCGCGCGCCGCGAGCACCTGGCAGGCCGCGATCCCGGACGAGCCCGCCCCGATCACACACACCCTTTCCATGTCCGCCCCTTCCTGTGACCACCCGGTCACATGACCGGGTGGTCACAGGCTGCTGCGTGGCATGCGGTCTGTCAATGACCCTGCACCCAGAACCGGTTCGGGCGCGTGTGGAGCCAATAGCGTTTCCTGTACGACTCGTTGACAGCCGCCCCCATCGCATCCACGATGACCGGGCGGTCACATGACCGCCCGGTCATACGCAGGAGCGCTCATGCCCACTTCCACCTGGACCCGTCTGTCACCGGTGCGCCGCGAACGGGTCCTGGTCGCCGCGATGGACGAGTTCGGCACCCACGGCTACTCCACCGGAAGCCTCAACGTCATCGCCCGCGAGGCCGGCGTGGCCAAGGGCTCGCTGTTCCAGTACTTCGAGGGCAAGCTCGACCTGTTCGCCTACGTGGCCGAGCAGACCTCCCTGCGCATCTACACCGCCATGCGGCCCTGGCTCGACGGGTACGACGGCTCCACGGAGTTCTCCCGCTACCTCACCGACGCGCTGGAGGCCTGGATCGACTACTTCGCCGGCCATCCCCTGGAGCGCGGGGTCACCGCCGCGACCAACATGGAGCTCGACCCGGCCGTCCGCAACGCCGTACGCGCTCCGGTGCAGGACATCTACCTGGCCGGTCTGCGGCCCCTGGTCGAGCGGGCGGTCGAGACCGGCGACCTGCGCAAAGGCGCCGACATCGACGCCCTGCTGTCGCTGCTGCTCGTCCTGCTGCCGTATTTCGCGCTGGTGGCCCACGCACCCGGCCTCGAAGGACCGGTGCGGCTCGCGGGAGAACACCCGGAAGTCCGCCGGGCGAACGTCGCGCGGCTGATCGACCCGGTCCTCGCCGACTTCGTGCCGAAGAGGCCGTGATGGGCGAACCCGACTACGACGTACTCGTCATCGGCTCCGGATTCGGCGGCAGCGTCACCGCACTGCGCCTCACGGAGAAGGGGTACCGCGTCGGTGTCCTGGAGGCCGGCCGCCGTTTCGCCGACAGCGACCTCCCCCGTACGTCCTGGCATGTGCGCGACTACCTCTTCGCCCCGCGGCTCGGCTGCACGGGCATCCTGCGCATGACCCTGCTCGGAGATGTCCTCGTCCTCACGGGCGCGGGTGTCGGCGGCGGCTCCCTCGGCTACGCCAACACGCTCTACGAACCGCCCGAGGCCTTCTACCAGGGGTCGCCGTGGGCCGGCATCACCGACTGGCGAAGCGAACTCGCGCCCTACTACGGGCAGGCCCGCCGCATGCTGGGCGTCACCCCCAACCCCCTGTTCACCGAGGCCGACCGGCTCCTCAAGGACACCGCGGACGACCTCGGCCGCGCGGACACCTTCACGTCCGCGCCGGTCGGCGTGCACTTCGGGCCGCCCGACGCCGTCCCCGGTGCCCGGGTGGCGGACCCCTACTTCGGCGGGGCCGGACCGGACCGCAACGCCTGTCTGCACTGTGGCGCGTGCATGACGGGCTGCCGGCACAACGCGAAGAACACCCTGCCGAAGAACTACCTGGGCCTGGCCGAACGCGCCGGCGCCCGGGTACTGGCCCTGCGCACGGTCACCGACGTCACCCGGGACGGTGACGGCTGGGCCGTGACCTCCGTACGCACGGGCGGCGGGCCGCCGCGCCGCAGGCGGACCCTGACCGCCCGGCACGTCGTCTTCGCGGCGGGCGCCCTGGGCACGCAGCGGCTGCTGCACCGGCTGCGGGCCGGCGGCTCGCTGCCGCGGGTGTCGCCCCGCCTCGGACTGCTGACCCGCACCAACTCCGAGGCCATTCTGGGCGTCCGGGCCAGGGACAGCACCACCGACTTCAGCCGGGGCGTCGCCATCACCTCCTCCGTGCACCTCGACGCGAACACACACGTCGAAGCGGTCCGCTACGGCCGCGGCAGCAACCTGCTGGGGCTGCTCGGCGCGATGCTCGTCGACCCCGTTCCCGGCCGTTCCCGCCTGCTCGTCGGCCTGGTGGCGATGGCACGCAACCTGCGCGACCTGCCCAGCCTGCACAGCCCGCGCCGCTGGTCCCAGCAGTCCGTCGTCCTGCTGGTCATGCAGTCCCTCGACAACTCCGTGACGACCTACCTCCGCCGCACCCTCACCGGGCGCAGGCGACTGACCAGCCGCCCCGGCGAGGGCACGCCCAATCCGACCTGGATACCCGCGGGCCACCGGATGGCCCGCAGAGCGGCCGAGCGGATCGGCGGGCAGCCCTGCGGCACCTGGGCCGACCTGTTCGACATCCCCACCACCGGACATCTCATCGGCGGGTGTGCCGTCGGCGAGAGCCCGGAGTCCGGAGTCGTCGACCCCTACCACCGGCTGCACGGGCACCCGGGCCTGCATGTCATCGACGGTTCCACCATCTCCGCGAACCTCGGGGTGAACCCCTCCCTCACCATCACCGCACTGGCCGAACGGGCCGTCGCCCTGTGGCCCAACCACGGCGAGGACGACCTCCGGCCCGCGCCCGGCCTGCCCTACCGCCGACTGCGGCCGGTACCGCCGAGGCACCCGGCCGTGCCCGCGACCGCCCCGGCGGCGCTGCGGCTGGATCCTCCCACCGGAAAGGACACCCCATGACGCCCTACCCCGAGGAACCCTGGCACCTGGCCGGCCAGATGTACCTGTCGCTGTGGCTGGTGCCGACCCGCGAACTGCCCACGGTGGCGGACGGCACCCGGCCCCTCACCATCGCCGGACGCGGCGCGGTCGGCGCCGCGTGGGTCGTCTACGAGAACGACAGCGTCCTGCACTACAACGAACTGCTCCGGGCCGTCCTCGTACGCGACGGCAGCCGTCCGCGTGTGTGCGTCACCGACATCTGGGTGGACAGCGCCGCGTCGATGGCGGGCGGCCGTGAACTGTGGGGCATCCCCAAGGAGATGGCGGACTTCGCCATCGACCGGACCGCCGGAGTACGGGCCGCCGCGGCGACGGGGGAGGACGTACTGGCCACCGCGGCCTTCGAGCCCGGCCGCCGGATACCCGGCCGCTGGCCGCTCACCTACCGTGTGGCGCAGAACCTCGACGGCGGACTGAAGACCAGCTCCGTGCGCTCGCGTTCCACCGTACGCACCGCACGGGCCCGCTGGACCGCACAGGAAGGCGGCCCCCTGCGGGAGTTGGGCCGCCGGCCGCCGTTCCTCAGCCTGGCCCTGAACGACTTCACCCTCCGATTCGGGGACGCGGCCCCCGCCATGTCGGCGCCCTCCGGATCGATCGCGCCTTCCCCACCCGCGCCGCTTTCCCCTCCCGCGCCGTCCGCGCCCTTGGGTCCGTCCGGTCCGTCCGGACCGTCGACACCGTCCGCGCCGACAGGTACGACCACCCCGAACCTCTAGAGCCCCCTCGCGACAGGAGCCGCCATGCCCGCACAAGGCGCGTCCCCGGCCACGCTCTGCCATGCCTTCCAGCGCACCGCCGCCGCACGGCCCGACGCCCCGGCCCTGCTCACCCCGGAGGGCGAAGCGATCACCTGGGCGCAGTACGCGGCCCGTGCCGCGTCCGTCGCCGGGGGGCTCCACGGCCTGGGTACGCGGCACGGCGACACGGTCGCGCTCATGCTCACCAACCGGCCCGAGTTCCACATCGTCGACTGCGCCGCCCTCCATCTCGGCGCGATCCCCTTCTCGCTGTACAACACGCTGCCCCCCGACCAGATCACCGATCTCCTCACGCGCTCCGGCGCCCGTGTCCTCGTGACCGAGGCGCGGTTCCTCCCGGTCCTGCGGCAGGCGCTCACCGGCACGGACGTGCGTCACCTGATCACCATGGACGGAGCCGCCGAGGGGACCCTGGACCTGCCGGCCCTGGCGGAAGCCGCGGCCGACGACTTCGACTTCGCCGCCCACTGGCATCGCGTGGCGGCGGACGACGTCCTCACCCTGATCCACACCTCGGGCACCACCGGCCGTCCCAAGGCGGTGGAGATCACCCACGCCGGAATGACGGCCCAACTCGACGCGACCGGCGAACTGTTCGGCCTCACCGAGGAGGACACCCATGTGTCGTTCCTGCCCGCCGCCCACATCGCGGACCGCTGGGCCTCGCACTACACCCATATGCGCTTCGGTACCCGGCTGACCTGTGTCGCCGACCTCAGGAAGCTGCCCGAGGCACTGACCGCGGTACGGCCCACCATGTTCGGAGCGGTCCCGGCGGTCTGGCAGCGTATGCGCGCTGTACTGTCCAAGGCCGTCGCCGACAGCGAACCCGAGCTGCGGGCCCTGGTGGAGAGCTGCGTCGCCACCGGACGCCGGGCGGCCGACCTCGCCCGGTCCGGCCCCCTGACGGACGATCAGGCCAGCGAACTCGCCCGGGCCGAACCCGTTCTGGCCGAGCTGCGGCGCCGCCTCGGCCTGGACCGCGCTCGCGTCTGCGTCACGGGAGCGGCACCCGCCCCCGAGGGCCTGATCGAGTTCTTCCAGGGCATCGGACTGCCCCTGGGCGACGCCTGGGGCATGTCCGAGCTGTCCGGCATGGGACTGATGAACCGACCCGGTCACGCCAGGCCGGGCACGGTGGGCAGGCCGGTCCCGGGGGCCCGCGTCAGGATCGCCGAGGACGGTGAACTCCTGCTGAGCGCCCCCTTCGTGATGCGCGGCTACCGGGACGATCCGGAGCTCACCGCGGAGGCGATCGACAGCGAGGGCTGGCTGCACACCGGAGACATCGCCACGGTCGACGCCGAGGGCTACGTCCGGATCGTCGACCGCAAGAAGGACCTCATCATCAACACCGGGGGCAAGGTCATGTCCCCGGCGCGGATCGAAGCCGTCCTGACCGCGTCCACGCCCCTGATCGGGCACGCCGTCGTCGTCGGCGACGCCCGTCCCCACAACGTGGCCCTCGTCGTCCTCGACCCCGAACAGGTCGCGGACTGGGCCGCCCGGACGGGCCGGTCCGCCGCCGAACCGGCGAGGGCCTACGCGAAGGAACTCGAAGAGGCCGTCGCCCTCGCGGTGGAGGACGCCAACACCCGGCTGTCCCGGCCCGAACAGATCCGCGGGCACGCGGTCCTCACCGAGGAATGGACTCCCGGCGGGACCGAGCTCACGGTCACGCACAAGGTTCGCCGGGCAGGGGTCGCCGAACGCCACGCGGCGCTCATCGAGAGCCTCTACACGGACTGAACCGGCGGGAGATGGATGAGAGTTGGACAAGTGGAGGGCGATCAAACTCTGGCCCGGCGGCCTACCGGCCGGTATACAGGCCAGGTTGGGTCTGCCGGGCAGGAGCCGTCCGGCCTGTCGCGGCGCGGCGATCCAGGGTGCGCCGAGGGAAGCCGGTACCCGTTCAGCGGGCCGTCACGGAATCAGGGGAGGGGCACGATGAACCATCACACGCGTCCGGACGACGCCGTCCCGAGGCGACGGGGCACCATGGCGCTGGGAGCCGCGCTGAGCAGTTGCGCGCTCGTCGCGGGGGTCGCCGCGGCGACCCCCGCCGCGGCGGGCGAAGGGCACGGATCGCACGGCGTGGACTACGTCGCGCTCGGTGACTCGTACACGTCGGGGCCGCTGATTCCCCAGCAGGTCGACGCGAACTGCGCTCGGTCCGACCACAACTACCCCTCGATCACCGCGGCCGCGCGCAAGTTCGCCTCGTTCACGGACGTGAGCTGCTCCGGCGCCAAGACCGACGAGATGTGGAAGGCACAGGGGACCAACGGACCCCAGCTCGACGCGGTCAAGCACGACACCGACCTGGTGACCCTGCAGATCGGCGGCAACGACATGGGGTTCGGCCCCATCATCGCCACCTGCGCCGGACTCAGTTCGAAGGACCTCACGGGCAACCCCTGCCAGCAGTACTACGGCGCCGCGGGTTACGACCAGCTCACCCTGAACATCCTCCAGACCGCCCCCAAGGTCGCCCGGGTCATCCGCGAGGTGCACGCCAGAGCGCCGCACGCGCGTGTGGTCGTCGTCGGCTACCCCGACCTGCTGCCCGACGACGGCAGCGGCTGCTATCCGACCGTTCCCTTCGCCGCGAAGGACTTCCCCTATCTGAGGGACACCGGCAAGCGGCTGAATCTGATGCTGCGCACGGTGGCGCTGCTGAACCGGGCCGAGTACGTCGACACCTACGGGCCGACCGTGGGCCACGACATGTGCAAGGCGCCCGCCGACCGCTGGATCGAACCGCTGCGCCCGACCTCGCCGGCCGCGCCGGCCCACCCCAACGCCAAGGGTCAGGAGGCCATGGCGCGCGCGGTGCTGGCGCACCTGGACCAGGGAGCCGGGCGCCGCCACTGACCGGTCCCGGTCGGGGCACCCAGCGCCTGTACGTCTCTGTCGGCGAGCGCCCGTGCGCTCGCCGACAGGTTTTCCGGGACTGCCCGGCGACCCGGCAGCCGGTCGGCGAGCAGGCCGCCCGGACCGACCGCGTCAGGGAGCCGGGACGTCGTCCACGAAGGCGGTGCCCGCGCTGCGGTACCCGGCGACCTTCGTGGCCACCTGGGCCGGGGTGAGGGCCTGGTCCTTGACGTGCAGGACGTAGTCGACCTGCTCGTCGTAGGCGCGCGCCGCGGTCGAGGTCTGACCGGCGAGGTCGATCAGCCACTGGTTGAAGTTGATCGACATCGGCCGCTCGGGCAGGTACTGGGCGTCGTGGGTGCCGAAGAGCTGTCCGTCGATGTAGTACTTGATGCTGCTGTTGTCGATGGTGAGTACCAGGTCGTGCCATCCGGCGTAGCTCTGGCGCGCCTCGGTGTGCTGGTTGACGGCCTGCCAGGGATCAGGGTTGTAGGTCTCCCAGGAGGTCGTGTAGAGGATGTTTCCCGGCTCGCCCCAGCCGCCGTTCGGCAGGTACTCGAAGTCGTACTCGGCGTAGTCGTCGGCCATCGGAGCCGTGAGGTCGTTGATGGTGAAGAACGTCTGCACCAGGTGATCGCCGTCCGGGCCGGAGGCCGGTGCGTCGGCGAACCTCACCCGAGCCGCGTAGGTGCCGTTCTTGAACTTCATGCTCTTGGACACGACTTCGGTCTGCCGGGTCGACTCCGCGGTGCCCGAGGTCGACGTCCGCAGGTTCATCACCGCGTTGCCGGACACGGTGGGGAAGGTGACCTGGGAGGGGTCCCAGGTCGCGCCGGGAATCCCGGGGCCGCCGGAGTTGGAGCGGACGTTCCAGCCGTGCGCCGAGATCGCGGGGTCGGTGGACGACGAGTAGCTGAAGTCGTCGAACAGCGCCTGGCCGCCACCGGGCGGGTCGGTCGGGTCCGGCGGGTCGGTGGGGTCGTTGCCCTCGGGTGCCGTGCCCCACACGGTGGATCCGGCGAGCTGGGCGGTGACCTTGTTCCAGTCCCCGTACGAGGTCTGCGTACCGTTGAAGGAGTAGTCGTCCGCCTGGATCAGGGACTGCCAGTCGGACCGGTAGAAGCGCAGTTGCATGTCCCCGGTGTCGGCGCCGGGTGCCAGCGCGCCGGCCGTGGAGGTGAAGCCGATCTCCAGGTACCGGTCCGCGGTTCCGGTGGGGTGGGTCAGCGTGCCGAAGGTACCGGTGACGTTCGCGCATCCCTTGACCGCCCAGGAACAGGCGAACCGGTAGGTGGTGCTCGCCGAGTCCGCCTTGAAGTAGTAGCGGATCCTCACCTGGCTCAACTGAACCGTCGCGGAGCCGGTGTTGCGCACCTTGAACCAGGGCTCGCTCTGGTCGGCGGTGGCCCCGCTCGCGCTCGTTCGGTACTGGACCGCGAGACCTCCGGCCGCCGCGGCGGGTGCGGACATCGGTACGGCGACCAGGGCGGTGCCACCCAGGAGGGCGGACAGGGCGAGGGCCAGGCGACGGCGGCCCGTGGGTGGACGGTTTCTCATGCGGGTTCCTTTCGGTGGGCTCCCGCCGAACCGCGGGAGGTGGGGGTGCTCAGGAACACGAGAAGACATGCCGTGGTTGACCAGTCGGCCGACGGGGCTTACCAGTTGACGTCGCCTGAAAAGTGGCATAGACCAATGGGATCGTCAACCCCCCTGGAATTAGGGGGACTTGCTGGGATCGGCAAGAATCGGGTTACCTGTGTGCTGAAGCCTGTCGGGTTCAACCCGCTTGACCAGCTGACCAGTTATGGTCGCGAGCCATACCAGTTGGCCGGTACCGACGACGAACGAGAGCCCTGCATGGAGATCGATCCCGCCGCGTCCCGCGCGGTACTCAAGCGTGAAAGAGTCCGTGACACGATCCTCGAACTCATCGAGGAACGTCGCCCCGGTGACGCCATTCCCTCCGAGCGCGCTCTCTGCGCCCGGCTCGGGGTGTCCCGCCCCACGTTGCGCGCGGCCGTGGACCAACTCGTGGTGGCCGGGCTCCTGGTGCGCGAGCACGGGCGAGGCATGTTCGTGGCCGCTGAGAAGATCACCCAGGAACTGGTCCCGGACCGGCGGAACTTCAGCCTCCCCCAGGCCGCGGGCACATGGACCAGCAGGCTCCTGGAGTTCAGCACCATGCCGGCCGGCGCCCGGGTGGGCCGCAGGCTCCGCATATCGCCCGCGGCCGGAATCCGGTACGTGGCACGGCTCCGCCTCGTCGACGGATCCCCCATGGCCATCGAGTACCTGCACGTCCCCGCGAACCTGGTGCCCGACCTGACCAGTGACGAACTGGAGAACGGCGACCTGTACGAGCACCTCGGCGAACGGCACGGAATCCAGGTCAGTGAGGCGGTGCAGTCGATCGAGCCCACGGTGGTGACCCGCGAGGAGGCGGGACTGCTCGACGTACCGGAGCTGTCCCCGGCCCTGCTGTTCGAGCGCCTCACCTCGGACGCCCTGGGCCGACCGGTGGAGTACGTCCACTCGGTCTACCGCGGGGACCGCTACCGCATCGTCTCCCGGCTGGCGCTCGGCCCGCGGTCCCGGCACCCCTCGCCCCGCGACGGGCACCACCCGGGCATCCCACCGGGAGACTTCCTGCCCGGCGAGCCCGTCACCTTCTCCACCCGGGGCGTCGTGGCCGGCGGCCCCTTCGGGCGCGACGGTGGAGGAGGTGAGGGCGGACCCGCGACGTGAGGGCGGCGGAAGGCCGAACCGATCAGCGGCTCCAGGCGGGCGGGCGCTTCTCGGTGAACGCCCGGGCGCCCTCGGTGGCGGCGCCGGTGGTGAAGACCGGTGCGCTCAGGGGATCCTGAACCGCGTAGGCGCTGTGATCGTCGAAACCGCGGGTGTCCTGGACGATCCGCTTCGTGATGTGGACGGCGTCGCGGGACTGGGCCTGGACGCGTTCGGCGAGCGAGAGGGCCGCGTCGAGCGCTCCGCCCTCGCGAGTGAGCCGGTTGACCAGGCCGTACCGCGCCGCGTCCGGGGCGGGCAGGGGAGTCGCGGTCAGCAGCATCTCCATGGCCACGTGGTACGGGAGCCGGCCGGGGAGACGGACGGCTCCGCCTTCGGCCGCGACGAGCCCGCGGGCGACTTCCGGCAGGGCGAAGAACGCCGGCTCGGACGCCGTGATGAGGTCGCAGGCCAGGGCGAGTTCGAAGCCTCCCGCGACGGCCGCGCCCTCGACCGCGGCGATGAGCGGCTTGCGGATGCGGGCTCGGGTCAGCCCGGCGAGCCCGCGGTCCGCGACGAGCGGAACGCCTTCGGTGGGGAAGGCCTTGAGGTCCATCCCCGAACAGAAGTGGCCGCCCGCCCCGGTGAGGATGCCCACCGACAGGGACGGGTCGGCCTCCAGTCGCGTCAGGGCCGAGTCCAGGGCGTCGGCCAGCGCCTGGTCGACGGCGTTGCGGACGCGCGGCCTGTTCAGCGTGATGAGCAGGACGCCGGGCCGTGGTTCGGCCGTCGTCACTACGGGGTCATGGCTGTCCATACGGTGTGCTCCTGGTGCCGATCGAGGAATGCCCGGCGGACGGGCGGACGGGCGGGGGCCGGTGGCCGGGCAGGCGCGGGAACCGGCGATGAGGTCAGGTCCGTACGACGGGCAGCGCGGCCAGTCCGCGCATCACCCGGGCCGGCCGCCAGGGGAGTTCGTCGTCGGGTTTGGCCAACCGCACCGGGCCCAGCCGCTGGAGCAGCAGAGGAAGGGCGACGGTGCCTTCGAGCCGGGCCAGCGCGGCCCCGATGCAGAAGTGCGGTCCGTAGCCGAAGGCGAGGTGGTCATTGGGTGTTCGGCCCGCGTCGAGCCGGTCCGCTTCCGGGAATCGCGCCTCGTCGCGGTTGGCGGAGCCGATCAGGAGGCTGACGATGTCGCCCTCGCCGATCGACCGGCCGTGCAGGGTGATCGGTTCTGCGGCGCACCGGAAGGTCGCGTCCCGGACCGGCGAGTCGTAGCGGAGCAGTTCCTCGACCGCCGTGCCGATCAGCTCCGGGCCGGAGTCGGGCGAGGTCAGCCGGGCAGCCTGGTCCGGGTTCCGGAGCAGCGCGAGCATGCCGTTGCCGATGAGGTTCATGGTGGTGTCGTGGCCGACGAGCAGCAGGAGGTAGGCGGTCGAGCGCAGTTCCTCCTCGCTCATCGCCCCGCTGTGGTCACCGGCCCGGACGAGCGCGCCCAGCAGGTCGACCTCACCGCTTTCGCCCCCGGTTCGCTTGCCGGCGATCAGGTTGTCGAGGAGGGCGTGCAGATCGCTCTCGACCCGGGCGGGGTCCCGGCCCGGATCGGGCGCGATCGTGGCCATGAGCGTGTCCCGGGTCGCCGCGGTGTCGAGTTCCCCGGGGACGCCGAGGATCGCGCAGATCATCCTGAAGGTGAGGGGCGCCGCGAAGGCGGCGATCACGTCCACATGGGTGTCGTGCTCGATCCTGTCCAGCAGACGGTTCGCGGTGTCCTCGATGAAGGGCGCCAGCCGGGCGATACGGCGGGGGACGAACGCGGCGTTCACCAGGGTCCGCAGCCGGGTGTGGTCCGGGGGGTCGGCGTGGACCAGATGCCGGTTGAGCCCGGCCGGCCCCGGCACATAGCCGGGGACCCGGCCCGGGTCCTTGCTCAGCCGCCCGTCGGTCAGCAGCGCGCGGACGTCCGCGTAACGGGAGATCTGCCAGACGGTGGGCCGGCCGGGCCTGCGGTCCGCGTGAGCGGGCGCATGACGGCGCAGCCAGGCGAAGTACGGGTACGGGTCCCGCACCCGTGCGGCCAGCAGGCCGGCGGGCGGGGAGGGGACAGGAGGAGCGGGCACGTCGGCTCCGGACTCGATGATCGACACGGGCACCGCGCCAACTCCCGGACGCGGCCGGAAGATACGGAGACGGTCGGCAAAGTGCTCGTGGGGACTGGCAAGATCGCCCCTACGGCTCAGTCTTCCGTCGCGCTCGCAGGCGGCGTCCGCCCGGCGCGACGAAGCGTGGCCCCTCGGCTAGGGTGATGTGGACGACGTGCTCATTCCGGTCAATTCGTGCTGCCGGTCCCCCCATCGCCCTCGAACGTCCGCCGCAGGCTTGTGGCGTGGCGGGCACGCCCCGGGGCCGGCGCGGGAGACGCTGCCGTATCCCTCCGCGCCGCCGACCGGACCGACGCGGGCACCGTCGGCGTGTGAAGAGTGATTTCCGGAACCAGACGCGAGAGGAACCGCACATGCCCTTCGCCACCGCCAAGGACGGCACGCAGATCTTCTACAAGGACTGGGGGTCGGGCCGGCCGGTCGTCTTCTCCCACGGCTGGCCGCTGACCGCGGACGCCTGGGACGCCCAGATGAAGGTGATGGCGGACAACGGCTTCCGGGCCGTCGCCCACGACCGGCGCGGTGGCGGACGCTCCGGCCAGACCTGGGACGGCAACGATCTGGACACCTACGCCGACGACCTGGCGGCGGTCATCGAGGAGTTGGACCTCCGGGACGCGATCCTGGTCGGCCACTCGACCGGCGGCGGCGAGGTCACGCGCTACCTCGGCCGGCACGGCTCCGGCCGGGTGGCCAAGGCGGTCCTGGTCGGAGCGATCCCACCGCTCATGCTCAAGACGGACGAGAACCCCGAAGGTCTTCCGATCGACGTCTTCGACGAGATCCGCAAGGGGGTGGAGACCGACCGTTCGCAGTTCTACAAGGACCTCAGCGCCCCGTTCTACGGCGCCAACCGCGACGGATCGACCGTCACCCAGGGGACGCGGGACGAGTTCTGGCTCTGGGGCATGACGGTGGGCATCAAGGGCGCCTACGACTGCGTCAAGGCGTTCTCCGAGACGGACCTCACCGAAGACCTCAAGAAGATCGACGTGCCCACGCTCATCGTGCACGGCGACGACGACCAGATCGTGCCCATCGTGGCGTCCGGCGACAAGTCCTCGAAGCTCGTCAAGGGCGCGGTCTACAAGGTGTACCCGGGTGCCCCCCACGGCCTCGCGATGGTGCCCGAGTTCGCCGAGACGTTCAACGCCGACCTGCTCGACTTCGCGCGCGGCTGATCCGGCGGCCTCCCGGCGGGACCCGGAGGGCGGCCCACAAGACCGAACAAGCGGTCCGGCGCTGAGAAACGCCCGGACCGCTTGTTCGGCGCGTGTCCGGCGCGGACTCGGGCGACGGCGATCCGGCGGTGTGGCCCGTTCGCATGTGCCGCGGCCGTCGCGAGGCAACGGACCGCGGCAATGCGTAGTGCCCCGGAGGCATAGTCGATACCCTCCCCGTGGGGGAACACCCTTGCGGATGGGGGACGTTCATGGCGTATCGGAGACCGGTGCGGCTGTGCTGCGGGGCGTTAGCCACGGGGCTGGTGCTCGCCGGCTGCTCGGCGGGGGCGGGGGACGCCGGGACCGCGAAACCCACGGTCTCGAACGACGCGACCGCGAGCAGGCGTACGAGCGCCGTCTCGGCCCCGACTCCCAGCAGCGGTAAGGGTTCCGCCTCGCCGGCCCCGACCCCCAGCGGCACAGGACTGGGCTTTCGTCCCGATCCCGGCCGAGCACCCAGAACCCGCGCGGACGGCTTACGCCTGGCCCGCGCCATCGCGTCGACCCCCGACAACTGGGGCCCCGGCTACGTCAAGCGGAACCCGTACGAGAGTGACCCCGGCTACTGGCCCGTGCTCGACGCGAACTGCGTCTGGCAGCGCGAACCACTGCCCTCGACGGTGCTCGCCAGTCTCACCCGCTACAGCGAACTGCCGGCCGGGAACGGCAAGGGCCCGATCCGCGTCGCCGCCGTCGTCACCGTGCACCGCACCGTGCGGGACGCCGAATGGGAGATGGCCGGAACCCTCGAAGAGGCCCTGCGCTGTCCCGACCAGCAACTCCGCCAGGGCGAGCGGATCACCGGACTGCTCTCCCAGGGGTCCGCCTTCGGCCAGCTCGGCAACGCCAACGCCGAGGACACGCTCACCGAGGGCGGTCAGTACTACAGCGACCAACTCGGCGGCCCCTATTACTACTACTGGATACAGAGCCGCATGGCCCAGGTCACCGTGGCCGTCGTCGGCAAGGGCGCCAAGGGCCGGTCGGGGGAAGAGGTCGACGCGGCGCTGCTACAGGGCGCGGGCGAGATGCTCACTCAGGTCGAGAGCGAACTGGAGGCGGCGCGGTGAGCGAGCGTCTGCTCCCCACCGACCCCGCCTCGATCGGCGGACACCGGCTGCTGGCCCGGCTCGGCGCGGGCGGCATGGGCGTGGTCTACCTCGGCCGTACGGAAGCCGGGGCGCTGGCCGCCGTCAAGGTCATCCAGGCGGAGTACGCGGACGAGCCCGACTTCCGGGCCCGGTTCCGCCGTGAGGTCGAGGCGGCCCGGCGGGTGACCAGCCCCTGGGCCGTGCCGGTCACCGGCGCCGACCCGGAGGCGGCGGCGCCCTGGCTGGCCACCGCGTTCGTGCCCGGCCCCTCGCTTGAGGAGGCGGTCACCCGCCACGGTCCGCTGCCCGCCCGCAGCGTGCGCGTCCTGGCCAGGATGCTCGCCGCCGCGCTGCGCGAGGTGCACGCCGCCGGGCTGGTCCACCGGGACGTCAAGCCCGCGAACGTCCTGCTCGCCGTGGACGGCCCGCGCCTGATCGACTTCGGGATCGCCCGCGCGGCCGACGAGACCGCGATCACCTCCACCGACCTGGTCGTCGGCACCCCCGGATTCCTGTCGCCCGAACAGGCCGAGGCGCGCGGCTCCGCCGTCGGTCCGCCGAGCGACATCTTCTCCCTGGGGTGCCTGCTGGCCTACGCGGCGAGCGGCCGGCCGCCGTTCGGCACCGGCACGGCGGACGCCCTGCTCTACCGGACGGTCCACGACGAACCCGACCTGGCCGGCATCGAGGCCGAGGAGGACGCGGACGACGGCGGCCTGCCTGAACTGCTGCGCCGATGCCTGGCGAAGGACCCGGCCGACCGTCCGACGGCCGGGCGGTTCGGCACGGAGCTGCTGGTCGAGGACGCGATCCCCGAGGGCGGGCAGATCGACTGGCTGCCCGAGGACGTCGTACGGGCCATCGCCGACCGTTCGTCCGAGATGCTGGCGCTGCCCGACATCGAGCCGACAGTCGCCGAAGCGTCCGGGGACGGGGAACGGACCTCGCCGAGCCGGCGGCGCCTGCTGGTGCTGGCTTCCGGGGCGGCGGTGCTCCTGGCGGGTGGCGGTGTGGCGGCCTGGGCCGCTCTGCGCGACGAGGACGACCCGGGGTCGCCCGCGCCGCGGGACCACCGCTGGGCCGTCGGCGTGCAGGCGGACCTGAGCGGGGCGCAACGCGCGGTGGGCGAGGCGCAGGAGCGGGGCGCCCGGCTGGCGATCGAGCAGTACAACTCCCGTAAGGACAAGCCCTTCGAGCTCGTACTGAAGACCGCCGACGACGGCGGCAGCGCCGGACGGGCGCCGGGCGCGGCCAAGAAGCTGATCCAGGACACCGACGTGCTCGCCGTCCTCGGCCCCACCAACGACGAAACGGCGGACGCCGTGCTCGGCGCCTACGACGAGGCCCTGCTGCCGGTGCTGTGCATCTCGGCCGGGGGGCTGATCCTGACCTCGCAGCAGTACCGGTCCTTCCTGCACTGCCGGCCCAGCGACGCCGCCGTCGCCCTGCCGATCAGCATCTATGTCCTGCGGCAGAAGGGAAAGCTGCGCTCCGGCCTGCTCCAGGACCGTACCGCGCGGACGTACGCCCAGGAGTCCGCCTCGATCAACGCCATCCTGATGCGCAAGCTGGGCCGGCCGGTCTACCCCCGGGTGATCCCGGCGGACACCGAGGACGTGCGACCCGTCGTCGCCGACATGCTGCGGGCCGGGATCGGCTCCTTCATCTACGCCGGAGACGCGCGGGGCGGGGCCCGGGTGGCCCGCGCGCTGGCGGCGGCCGGTTTCGACGGGCCACGGCTCACCCCGCAGGCCGTGATCGACCCGGAGTTCCTGAAGGAGGCCGGGAAAGCGGCCGAGGGATGGCTGTTGACCGCCTCCTTCGTCGACCCCACGGCCGTGCCGGCCGCGGCGGCCTTCACCGCCGCCTTCCGCAAGCGCTATGGAGCCGAGCCCGGCCACTACGCCGCCGAGGCGTACGACACCGTCAACCTCGTCGTCCAGGAGACGGTGAAGGCCACGAAGGGCGGACGGCCCCCGAAACGCCAGGCGTTGCTTGGCCTGCTGCGCAACGGGCACTACAAGGGCATCACCAAGGACTTCTCCTTCAAGCCGACGGACGGCACGTTCGCCGGCTGGGGTGTCTTCCTGTACCAGGTCGAGGGTGGCCGGTTCCGCTTCCTCGGCGCCGCCCCCTCCCAGGTGTAGCGGTGAGCGACGCGCCCGCGCGGGGGCACACGGGAGTGCGGGCGCTCAAGCCCGGGGATCCACCGTTCGTCGGCGGCTACCGGCTGCTCGGGCGGCTCGGCGCGGGCGGTATGGGCGTGGTCTACCTGGCCCGCTCGACGGGCGGGGCGCTGGTCGCGCTGAAGGTGATCCGCGCCGAGTACGCCTCCGACCACGACTTCCGGGCCCGGTTCCGTCGCGAGGCCGAGGCGGCGGCCGGGCTCGGCGGGAGATGGGTCGTACCGGTCACCGCGGCGGCTCCGCAGGACCGCGAGCCCTGGCTGGCCACCGCCTTCGTGCCGGGTCCGTCGTTGGCCGAGGCCGTCGCGCTGCACGGGCCACTGCCCGACCGGACCGTGCGCGCCCTCGGCGCCCGGCTGGCCGAAGCACTCACCGAGGTGCACGCCGCGGGCCTGGTGCACCGGGACGTCAAGCCGGGCAACGTCCTGCTCGCCCTGGACGGGCCCCGGCTGATCGACTTCGGTATCGCGCGCAGCACCGGCGCCACCGCGCTGACCGCGAGCGACGTGGTGATCGGATCGCCCGGCTATCTCTCGCCCGAACAGGCGCGGGCGCAGGGCGGTGACATCGGGCCGCCGAGCGACATCTTCTCCCTGGGCTGTGTCCTGGCGTACGCCGCGACCGGCCGCCGCCCGTTCGGCGTCGGTACCCCGGCCGCCGTCATCTTCCGTACGGTCCACGAGGAGCCGGACCTGGACTCCGTACCGTGGGCGCTGGTCCCGCTGCTGTCCCGTTGCCTCGCCAAGGACCCGTCGGCCAGGCCCACCGCGCCGGAGGTACGGGCCGCGCTGGCCGGCGAGGGCGAGGGCGAGGGGGACGGGGACGGGGAGGACGACTGGCTGCCGTCCGAGCTGCCCCGGCTGATCGCGGAACGCTCGGCCACGGTCCTGGCCCTGCCCGACCCCGCGCCGGGCACATTCGTGCAGGCGCCCGAGGGGCCCGGCCTCTCACGGCGCCGCCTGCTGACGTTGGGCTCGGCGGCCGGCGTCGTCGCGGCCGGCGGGGGAGTGGCGGCCTGGGCCGCCTCCCGATCCCCGGCCCGCAACGCGGGCGCGACGGGTTCCGGACAACTGCGCCGGTATGTCATCGGGGTGCACGCGGACCTCACGGGCCGGGACAAAGCGGTGGGCCGGGCCCAGGAGCGGGCCGTACGTCTGGCCGTGGAACAGTTCAACTCCCGCCCCCGGGACGGCCGTACCTTCGATCTGGCCCTGAAGGTCCTCGACGACGCGGGAGTGGCCGAGCGGGCCGGCGAGGTCGCCGGAAGCTTCGTCGCGGACCAGCGGGTGTACGCCGTCATCGGACCGACCGGCACCACCCTGACGCAAGGCGTCGTCGCCCGCTACGAGAAGGCACTGCTGCCCCTCGTGACCGTCTCCTCCGGCAGCGATCTGTACTCGACGACCACCACCCGCGCCCTTTTCCAGCTCAGACCCGACGAGGACACCCTGTCCACGGGTTTCATCTCCTACCTCACCCACACCGAGAAGAGCCGAAGAACCGCCCTCATCGACGACAGGGCCGCCAGCCGCACCAGTTGGCAGATCGTCAGGGACCTGGCGACGTTCCCGCCCTCCAACGGCACCACGACCACCCATGTCGTGCCCGCCGACAGCCAGGACTTCGACACCGTGGCCGCCGCCGTGCTCGCCGACAAGGCGCAGGCCGTGGTCTACGGCGGTTCCTCACCGCACCGCGCCGCCCGGTGCGCCCGCGCGCTGGAGCAGGCCGGCTTCCGGGGCACGCGCATGGCCCCCGAACCGGTCCTGGAGGCGGCGTTCCTGAGCGAGGCGGGACCGGCGGCCGAGGGCTGGGTGATCTGCGCGACCTACGTCGATCCGGCCGAACTGCCCGCCGCCGCAGGCTTTGTGACGGCGTACAGGAAGCGCTTCGGCGTACGCACCGTCGAGCGCTTCGCCGTCGAGGCGTACGACGCCCTGAACTTCGTCGCCCAGGGCCTGCGCGATCTCGGCAGCGACGGCGTCGAGCGGGGCGCCATGGTGCGCAGACTCCGCGCGTCCACCTACAAGGGGCTGGCGAAGACCGTCCGATTCGACGCGGTCACCGACGAGTTCCACTGGGCGAACGGCCTCTTCCTGTACCGCGTACAGAACGGCACCCCACATTTCCTGGGCCGCTACGACCAGCTCGAGAAGGCCTGAAACGCCGTCCGTCGACGGTGACGACCGGCCAAAGCAGGGCTAAGGCTGGTCCCCCGGGGCCGGGTCCTCCGTGTCCGGGAGGGGCTGTTCGGTCCAGATGGCCTTGCCCTCCGGGGTGTAGCGGCTGCCCCAGCGTTCGCAGAGGGCGTTGACGAGCTGGAGTCCGCGGCCCCCCTCGTCGGTCTCCGAGGCGCGCCGGATGCGGGGCATGGTCAGGCTCGCGTCGGACACCTCGCAGACGAGGGTTCCGCTGCACAGGAGGCGGAGTCCGATGGGGCCCCTGGCGTGGCGGATGACGTTCCCGACGAGCTCGCTGGCCAGCAGCTCCGTCGTCATGACCAGATCGTCCAGATGCCATTGCGTGAGCTGCTCCCGTACATGGCGGCGGGCCTCACCCGCGGCCTCAGGCCCCTCCGGCAGGGCCCAGGCGGCCATCTGCCGGTCGGCCACGGTGTGCAGACGGGCGATCAGCAGGGCGGCGTCGTCCGTGGTGGGCTGCCCGCCCGGCAGCAGGCCCGCGGTGACCGTGTCGCACAGCTCCTCCAGATCGGGGCAGCAGGCCTCGCGGGGCAGCAGATCGGCGAGCCGGGCCATCCCCTGGTCGATCTCGCGCTGCGGCGACTCGACGAGTCCGTCGGTGTAGAGGACCAGAAGACTGTCCGCGGACAGCTTCAGCTTCGTCGTCTCGAAGGGAGGCAACGCGGCGCCCAGGGGAGGGTTGGCGGCGACCTCGGGGAAGTAGGCGCTGCCGTCGGGCCGGACGACGAGCGGCGGCGGATGCCCCGCCCGCACCATCGTGCACGAGCCGTCGGTGGAGTCGTACACCGCGTACAGACAGGTCGCGTACGCGTGCTCGCCGAGACCCCCGACGATGTCGTTGAGGTGGCCCATGATCTCGTCCGGGGGCAGCTCCAAGGCGGCGAGCGTGTGCAGCGCGGTACGCAGGCGGCCCATGGTCGCGGCCTCGGGCAGGCCGTGGCCCATCACGTCACCGATGACCAGGGCCACTTGGCCCGCGGACAGCGGGATCAGGTCGTACCAGTCCCCGCCCACGTCGGAGGTCTGACCGGCCGGCAGAAACCTCGCCGCCGCCGTGACCTCGGGAACGGTGGGCAGCCCCAGGGGCAGCAGAGCCTGCTGGAGTTCCTCGGAGCGGTTGAGCTCGGCGTCGTAGAGCCGCGCTCTCTCCAGGGCGTGCGCCACCAGCGCGCTGATGGTGATGAGGAGCGTGCGTTCCTCGGAGGTGAGACGCCGTGCGGTGTCGAAGGCGATGACACACACGCCGAAGGTGTGGCCGGAGGCCGTCAGCGGCAGGAAGGCCCAGGCCTCCTTGCTGGTCGGCGGCTGGACGTCGCCGTCGGAGAAGGCCGAGGCCCATTCCTCCCGCGACGAGTGGAAACGGGCCTCGCCGGTCAGGACGGCCTGCCCGGCGGGATCGGCGTCGGACAGCTCCATCCCGTGCGTTCCGCCCATGTGCTGGAGGAAGGAGTTCGGATAGCCGACGGACCCGATGTGCACCAGCCGCTGGTCCTCGAGGACGAGCACGAGCAGCCCCTGGGCGTCGAACGGGGGCAGCACCCGCTGGGCGACGGCCTTCACCACGTCCTGCGAGGTGGTCGCCGCGGCGAGCTGCGTCGTCAGCTCCGCCGTCCGGCTCGCCCGCTCGGCCGCGCCGCGGACGGCCGCCGCCTGCTCGGCCTCACGGCGGCGTCGATCGGTGACATCGGTGAAGTAAAGGGTGAGTCCGCCGGGGACCGGGACGATCCGCAGGTCGTAGCGGCGGCCGGTGTCCGCCAGCGTGACGTCGAAGCCGGTGGCGACGGACTCCGCGGCGCCGCGCCGGCACCGTTCCTCCAGACCGGGCATCCGGCGCAGCGCGGGAAGGTCCCACAGGGCACGGCCGAAGAGCTGCTCGTCCTCCGAACCGAGAATGTGCTCCGCCTCCAGATTGGCGAAGGTGATGCGCCAGCCGTCGTCCACGGACAGGAAGGCGTCGCTCATGTGCTGCAGGGCGCGGCTGAGGGCGTCGCGGGTGGAGCGGGCCGCGTCGCTCGCCCAGCCCCTGCCGACGATGCGCGTCACCTGCCCCTGGTCGTCGAGGACGACGTGACCGGACGCCCGGGTCCATACGTAGACCCCGTCGGCCCCCCTGACCCGGTACTCGGCCTCGAACGGCGCATGGGTGCGGATGGTGCGTTCGGCCGCCGCCAGGGTGCTCGGGAGGTCGTCCGGGTGCACCACCTTCATCCAGCTCTCGACGCCGGGCACGAAGTGCTCCGGATCGGTCTGGTAGACCTTCATCGCCGTCTCGTCCCACAGCAGCTCACCGCTGCGGACGTCCCACTCCCAGGAGCCGATCGGAGTGATGTCGAGGTCCGTGCGCAGACCGGTGGGCTCGGGCACCTTCCGCAGACGGTTCATGGCCCATTGGGCCACCGCGGTGAGAAAGGCCCACTGCTCCGGCGACGGTTCCTCGTTGTCCCCGGTGAGGCACGTGATCGCGCCGATGGCACGGTGCCCGTCGACCAGGGGTACGGAGAACCAGCCGGACCGCGACAGCAGCGGTGCGGAGGGTTCGACCAGGTCGGAGGGGAGGGCCGACACCCAGGCGTGTTCCGCGGAGCGCACGGCGCGGGCCGTCGCCGTGGGCCCGTCCTGGTCGACGATCTCCCACGCCCGGGTGAGGGACGACGGCAGTCCGGTGGAGGACACCAGGCGCAGCGCCGACATGGGGCCCCGCAGGTAGACGGCCCCGCCGACGCAGCCCAGCTCCGCGATGGAGTGCTGAAGGGCGAGCCGGAAGACCTCGCTTTCCGTGATGCCGTCGTCAGCGGTGTCGAGTAGGTCCAGCCGCCTGATCACAGACCCAATATAGGATGAAATGCGGTAAACGACCCCGGGGGAGGGCCGGTGTCCGGTGGCGTATGCGCGGGGCCGCTAGGGGGGAGTCCGTCCGGCGGCCGGGGCCGGGGAGCGGGTGCGTCCCGGGTTGCGGGTCACCGTGCGCACCACGACGCTGGCCAGGACGCCCGCGTGATCGACGGCCCGGGACCGGTCGCCCGATTCGCGCGATGTCGCGCGCCGGTCCGCGTACGGGAGCACGTGACGGTGGTTCCGACGACGGGAGGACGGTGGCACACAGGTGAACACCGGATCGCGTCGTTCGCACCGGCGGCCGGGCCGGCCCGGCACGGGTCGCGGCGGGCGCCGGATGCGATACGTCGTGGGGAACCGTTCCTCCCGAGGCGTCTGGTCGGTGACGCGAGCACGGACGGCCGGCACGGATCCGCGCGGCGGCGGCGCGGACCGCCGGGGTGTCCCGGTGAGCCGTGGGCTGCGCGTCGCCGCTGCGTACGCGTGGCGGCTGATCGTCCTCGGGGTGGTCGCCTATACGATCTTCGTCCTTCTGGGCAGACTGCAACTGGTCGCCGTGGCACTGTTCCTCGCTCTGGTCGTCACGGCCGTGCTGCGTCCGCTCGCCGATCTGCTGGCGCGTCGCATGCCGAGGACCCCGGCCGTGATCGTGAGCATCGTCGGAAGCCTTCTGCTCGTGCTGGGGGTGATGGCGCTGGTCGGCCGGGTCGTGGCCGGGGAATCGGGTCAGCTCGGCCATGAGTTCGCCGGGGGACTGGGACGGATCGAACGCTGGCTGGAGGGCTCCCCCTTCCATCTGAGCCACGCGGTCATGTCGAACCTCCAGGGCAAGGTGGCCACCTTCGTCTCCGAGCACCGCTCGGTACTGATCAGCAGTGCCCTCAGCGGTGCCGGACGGGCCGTCGAGTTCGTCACCGGTCTGGTGCTCGCCCTGTTCTGCTCGCTGTTCTTCATCCGTTCCGGGGACAAGTTCTGGCGGTGGTTCCAGGAGTTGATGCCGCGGAGCGCGAGGGACCCGTGGGACCGGGCCGGGCGGGCGGCCTGGCGGACCTTCGCCGGGTACACGCGCGGCATCATCATCGTGGCCGCCACGAACGCCGTCCTCGTCGGCATCGCCCTCTACGTACTGGGTGTCCCCCTCGCGCTGCCGCTCACGTTGCTGGAGTTCTTCGCGGCGTTCATCCCTCTGGTGGGCTCACCCGTCGCGCTCGGCGTCGCCACCGTCGTCGCGCTCGCCACCAAAGGGCCGGTCGTCGCGATCATCGTGCTCGCCCTGATCGTCGTCATCGGCCAGTTGGAAGGTCACGTACTGCATCCGCTCGTGCTGAGCTGGGCGGTGCGGCTGCACCCCGTGGTCGTCGCCCTCTCGGTCATCGCGGGGAGCATCCTGGCCGGTGTGACCGGCGCCGTCGTGGCCGTACCGATGGTGTCGGTGGCCTGGTCCGTGATCTGCGAACTGCGCGCGGGCCCCGCACCGGAGCCGTAACGGCGGGGGAAACGTAGCGGCGGCGCCCGGTCCGCCGGGTTCACTCCGTCCAGCCCGAGTCCGTGTAGGACGTCCCGCGGGCGATGGCGGCGAGCGCGGTGCGCGTGTACTCGACCAGTTCGCCGGGCAGCGCGTCCAGCGGCCACCACCGCCACTCCGTACAGCGGTCGGGCTCCAGCACCCTGGGCTCGCCGCTCCAGCGGGAGGCGGCGAAGAACAACTGCAGGCGGGGGACGGGGCTCCAGGGGTTTCGCTGGTCCACGGTGTGTACGAGGGAGAGGTCGCTCGCCTCGATCGCGATGCCGGTTTCCTCCGACGTCTCCCGGACCATGCAGGCCAGCGCGGACTCCCCCGGCTCGCGGTGTCCGGCCGGTACGTGCCAGGTCGAGGGCGCGAAGGGGCTGTCCGGGTGGCGCTTGCCGAGCAGGACCGCGCCGTCGCGCACGAGGACGAGGTGGGCGCCGACGATACTGCCCCGCCGCCGCGGGCCCTCCTGCCGGACGCGCAGGGTCGGCGGTGTGCCGCCGCTGTCGAGGCGGGCCTGCGGGTGCCGCCGGTGCTCTTCGAGGACGGCCGTTGTGCCGGGATCCATGGTCATGTACGCCGTCTCGCCGAGGTGGGTCCAGCGGAGCTGGATGCCTTCGTGGAGGGGGATCTCGTGGGCGGGCCGGTTCAGGGTGCCCCGGTAGACGAGGACCCGGTCCTCGATCGCGCCGGAGGCGTCGAGCGTGTCCACGGTGACGTAGGGAGTGAGGCCGGGGACGGTGAGGCCGGTCTCCTCGCGCAGTTCGCGGGCGATGCACTGATCACACGTCTCGCCGGGCTCGGCGCCTCCGCCGAGGAGACCCCAGGACCCGGGACTCCAGATGGGTTTGTTGGCGTCGCGCAGGTGCAGCAGGTAGCGCCCGCCGTCGTCGACGAGCAGGGCGGCCGTGCCCTGCACCTCCAGGGTGTGAGGGCTGTACGGGGGATCGGTGGCGCTCGTGGTGGTCATGCGGGAGGTCCCTTCGTGTCGGGAGATGGCGAGAAGGACGGGCAGGCGACCGGGGCGGGACGCCCGGATCGGACGAGGGACGGGTCGCGGGTTGTGCGGTGGGACCGGGACGGCGAGACCGGGTCCGTGGTCAGCGTTCCCGGGACAGGCGCAGGAGATCGGCGAAGGTGCCGCCTGCGTGGACGAGGTCGTCGTACGTGCCCTGTTCGGTGAGGCGGCCCTGATCCATGACGACGATGTGGTCGGCGATCCGGGTGTTCTCCAGCCGGTGCGTGACGACGATGGTGATGCGGTCCGCGGAGATGCTCTTGATCCTCTCGAAGATGCCGTGCTCCCCGCGCGGGTCCATCTGCGAGGTGGGTTCGTCCAGGATCAGCAGCGGGGGCCGCCGGTACAGGGCCCGGGAGCAGGCGAGGCGCTGCCATTGACCGCCGGAGAGTTCGGCCCCGCCGAAGATCTCGCGTGCGAGGAGGGTGTCGAGGCCGGCCGGGAGGTCCTCGACGGCTTCGCGCATGCCCACCGCGTCGACCGCGTCCCACACCTGCCGGTCGTCCGTGGACCTGGGCTGGCCCAGCGTCACGTTCTCGCGTACCCGAAGGGGCCACTGGGCGAAGATCTGCGGCACGAGGCCCGTGCACCTCCAGGCGCTGGCGGGATCGGCGTGGGCGAGGTCGGTGCCGTTCCAGGTGACCCGGCCCTTGTCCGCGAGGTAGATACCCGTGATCAGGCGCGTCAGGGTGCTCTTGCCCGAGCCGTTCACGCCGACGATCGCGAGGATGTCACCGCGCCGCAGCGTGAGGGAGACTCCGGCCACCGCCGGTTTGGCCTTTCCCGGGTACTGGTAGGTGGCTTCCTCCAGCCGGATCTCCTCCACGGGAGCCGCGACGGCCGCTCGCCCTCGCTTGGGCGCGCGCTCGGCGGCGTCGTCGAAGAACGCCTGCATGTCACCGAGGTACAGGCTGGTGTGGAACACGGCGGCGCCGTTGATGACGACCTGCGACAGCGCGGCCAGCGTGGTCTGCACGGCGACGACCGCGGTGGCGGCGATGGCGGGCGCGATGCGTCCCGTGACGGCCAGCCAGGCGAGCACCCCCCAGGCCGCCGCGAGGAACGCCCCGCCGGCGACGGAGGACAGCAGCGCGATCCGCAGGGTCCGTGGCGCGGCGGCGAGCGTGCGCCGGTCGACCCGCTCGGACAGGGCCCGGTACCAGTAGAGGAGGTAGTCGGTCATGCCGTTGGCCCGGACCTCGTCGCCGTACTTCGGGGTGGTGGCCCACCAGCGCGTCATCCCGCGGACGTTGCGGTCGGCGACGTTCGCGTAGTGGATCTCGTAGTCGACGCGCGCGGTGAGGACCGCTCCCACACCGGCCGGGGCGACGGCCAGCAGGAGCAGCGGGAGCATCAGCGGGTCGAGGACGGACAGAACGCCGCCCGCGGTGACCATCCTGATCAGTGCGGACAGGAATCGCTGGGCGTCCATGACCATGACCTGTGTGCGGATCACCCCCATCTCCGCGGCCTCCTGGCGGTCGGAGAAGCCGTCCACCGCGTACGCCGAGGCCTCGACCCGGCAGACCGCCTCGACCAGGGCCGAGTCCGTGCTCGTCGACAGCCGCGGGGTGATGCGGCGCTCCGCGTACGCGGCCACGGCCACCGAGAGCCGGGCGACGGCGCTCGCTCCGGCGACGACCGCCAGAGCCGGAAGTGCCTCGTACAGACGGTCCGCCATGGCCCCGCTCCCGAGGACGGGGGACATGGCCCTCGCCGTGGCGGCCAGTAGCACGGCGGCGGTGACGCCTGTCGCCAACTGGCAGGCGAGGATGAGGAGTACGGCGCGCCGGTCGATCCCCCAGGCCATCCGGCCGATGCGCCCGAGCACCCGTGGGAGCTGCGAGCACAGGGCGCCGAAGCCGACTTCGCCGAGCGGGTTGACGGAGTACTGCCCGGAGTACGTGATCTCAGCGGGCGGCGGCGGTGGGACGGATGCGGAAAGTGAGGTCAACTGCTCGTCTCCCTGCGCGATTCGATGGGGATGAAGACGACTGCAGAGGACTCAACGACGACTCCCGCGATATCGAACACACGTATTTCGGCCGCATCGGATTCCGTGCGCGACGGGGAGGCCCGACACGGTCTTCCGCGATACGGGGCCCGGCGTCCGCGGGCCGGTGGCCGAATCGCCGTGGCCGATGCGGGTGTGACGGGTGGGGTTTGCCCGGAGGGCTGCCGGTCTCAGACGCGGCGGGCCGCGACCCGCTCCGGATTCGGCCAGCGCACCTCGGACACCCAGCCGAGACGTTCGAGGACGCGGATGACGGCGGCCGACGGGTCGATCTGGCCGCGGTCCACACCATGGCGGGCGCAGGTGGGGTCGGCGTGGTGGAGGTTGTGCCAGCTCTCGCCGAACGACAGGAGGGCCAGCGGCCAGAGGTTGGTGGCCCTGTCGTGGCGCCTGGTGTGGAACGGACGCTCGCCGATCAGATGGCACAGCGAGTTGACGCTCCAGGTCACGTGATGGAGGAGTGCGATGCGGACAAGTCCCGCCCACAGAAGGGCCGTTACGCCGTACACCCAGGTGCCGCCGATCGCCCAGCCCAGCCCGAACGGCAGGGCGAGGGTGAGGACGCACAGCACCGGGAAGGCTCGGGAGACGGCCCGGGTGTCGCGATCGGTGCTGCCGGGACCGGGCCCTTCAGGAGGCCTCGACGGCCGCCTTGATCCGTCGGCCGAAGGCGTCCGCGTCCTTGCGCGCCGCGCCCAGCGCGAAGCTCACCAGCAGCTTTCCGATGCCGTGGCCCTCAAGGACGTTGTAGATCCGCACGCGGGTCGTGCGGGCGCCGGTGGACTCCAGGTCGTAGCCGCCCTCTTTCGCCATGACGGCGTTCTTCGAGACCTCCGCCCAGCGGATCCGGCGGGGCGCCTCGAACTCGGTGATCCGGAACTCGCGGCCCGTCTTCATGCCCGCGTCCTTGACCGTGCTGGTGAAGACCGTGCCCACCGCGGTCGGTCCCTCGGGCTTCTTCGTGATCGCCTGCACCCTGGGGCTGAACTCGGGGTCGTTCGTGCCGGCGGCGAGGAAGGCGAAGACCTCCTCGATGGGGCGGTTGATCTCGGTTGTCGCCTCGAACTGACCGGACACGGTTCCTCCTGTGCTGCGATCACGGATCGCCCGCTGAGGGCGCGCGGGCCCGCCGCGCAAGCTCAGCCTAGGCGCCGGGAGCCCGGCCTGCGCGTCACGCGGGCCCATGGGCGGCCGCGATCAGTGCTCGAAGCCGTCGCTCAGGCGCACGGTGTAGCCGTCCTCCTCCATCAGGACGACCGTGACACCGAAGGGATTGGGATGGTCCAGGTCCATGGGGGTGAAGGCGTAGTCGACGGCGGCCTGAACGGGCGGTGGAAGTTCGCCGCCCGGCTGGGGCGCGGGGGCCCGCTGCCAGTCGAGAGGTGGTGTGACCGTGTCCTCCGGGGCGCCGGACGGGGGTGGTGTCTCGGTGTAGGGGAACTGGTGCAGCACATGCCCGTCCGGGGTGGCGTGGACCATGTTCAGACAGGGGGCGGGGCCGAGGGCGGGCAACCGGCAGGCGGTGGCGACCTCATGGGTCTCCCAGGCGAGGACGACCTCGTCCGCGCAGGCCGCGGCGGCGATGTTCGACAGCGCCGCGATCCCGGTGAGCGAGTCCGCGCCGGGCTCGGTCGGGCGGACCCAGACCAGCCCGACCAGTTCGCCCCGCACCAGCGGCATGATGACCGGCCGGGGTGCCGCGCCCTCGCCCACTCCGTTGACGTAGGCGCTTTTCATCGAGCCGACCAGCGTGTCCCACGTTCGCGTGTCCACGGAAGCCCCCTTTGCCGCTGTTGTCTTCGATCACCGCCGACCCTGTCACGCGAGGCGTCCCCGTGTCAGCGGGATGCCGGGCGCGCGCCCCATCGGTGTCCTCCGCCGCCGCCCTCCGCCCCGCGCCGCGGATCGTCCGTCGGGGGCGGCCTTAGGCTTGATGAGGTGCAGCCTGTGGAAGTCGTTCAGTTGCTGGTCTCGGCCGTGCACCGCTTCGAGGGGCGTCCGGGTGACGGGGTGCCGGCTCTGCCCGACGCGGAACTGGTGACGACGGCCCGGGTGCGCGCCGGACTCGGGATCGTCGGCGACCGGTACTTCAACCGTCCGGCCCATCGCGACGCCTCGATCACCCTCATGGCCGCCGAGAGCTTTCCGCAGGGGCCCGCCGAGGCGGCCGACCTCCGGCTGACCCGGCGCAACGTCCTGCTGCGCGGCGTGGACATCGACGCGTGGGTCGGCGCGACCGTCTCCCTGGACTGCGGGACCGGGCCCGTCCTGCTGGCCGTACGCCGTGCGGCCAGGCCCTGCGCGTGGATGGACACGACGCTCGGGCCCGGCGCGCAACGGGCGTTGCGCGGTTGCGGGGGAGTCCGCTGCCGGCCGCTCAGCGACGGGACCCTCGCGGTCGGGCCCGCCGTGTTCACCGTGGTCGAGCAGGCGCCCCCGAAGGGCTGACCCGCGAGTGCCCTCACCGGGAGGAGCCGGTCTCCGGGTCGTTGTTCAACCGGTTGGTTGACAAGGGCCGGGTCCGGTCGTACGGTTATTCAACTGATTGGTTGAATACGTGAGGTGAGCGGTGGCCGACGAGCGGCTGTCCCGGGTGTTCTCGGCGCTGGCCGACCCGACCCGGCGCGACATCGTGGCGAGGCTGGCCACGGGGGACGCCACGGTCAACGAACTGGCCGAGCCTTACGACGTGACCGTGCAGGCCGTCTCCAAGCACATCAGGGTGCTGGAGGACGCCGGTCTGGTCAGTCGCAGCCGGGACGCTCAGAGGCGGCCCTGCCATCTCGAAGGCGAGGTCCTCGACCTGATGACGCGATGGATCGAACGCTACCGCCGCGAGGCGGAGGACCGGTTCCGTCGCCTCGACGCCGTCCTCGACGGGATGGAGGAACAGCCGGTGAAGGGCGCCACGACCAAGAAGGCGGCATCGTGACCACCGTGAACGCGAACGGGCGCCGGGAGACGAGGATCGTGGCCGACCCGGCGCTGCCCGTCATCATCGTCACCCGGGAGTTCGACGCCGCTCCGGAACGGGTGTTCAGGGCGTACACCGATCCCGATCTCGTCGTCCAGTGGCTCGGCCCGCGCCGGCTCACCATGCGGATCGACAGGTACGAGGCGCGCACCGGCGGCTCGTACGGCTACACGCATCGCGAGGACGACGGGACGGAGTACGGCTTCCACGGGGTGTTCCACGAGGTGCGTCGCGACGAGCGCATCGTCCAGACGTTCGCGTACGACGGCTTCCCGGACCGCGTCAGTCTGGAGACCACGCTCTTCGAGGACCTCGGCGGCCGCACCCGGATCACCACCACCTCCCTCATGGAGTCCGTGGAGGCCCGCGACGCGATGATCAGAAGCGGTATGCGGCGTGGCCTCCGCGAAGGCCACGAGCGCCTCGACGAACTGCTCGGCGACCGCCGGGCGGGAACACGGGATGACGGACCGAGACGGAAGGCTTGAGACCATGACGAGCGCAGCCGACGAGTACCGCACCGTCGCCGGGACCTTCACGGACCGCGTGCGCGGAGTCCGTCCCGGGGCGTGGGACGACCCCGCGCCGGTCGAGGGCTGGGCCGCCCGGGACGTGGTGCGCCACCTCGTCGAGTGGTTCCCGGACTTCCTGAAGGGCGGCGCCGGAATCGAACTCCCCCGAGGACCGTCGGTGGACGAGGACCCGGTGAAGGCCTGGACGGTGCACAGCGAAGCGGTGCAGGCACTCCTCGACGATCCGGCCACGGCGCACCGGACGTTGGCGAACCCGCACATCGGGGAGGTACCGCTGGACGAGGCGGTCGACCGCTTCTACACCGCCGACGTCTTCATGCACACCTGGGACCTGGCGCGGGCCAGCGGCCAGGACGAACGCCTCGACCCCGGCAGGTGCGCCCGGTTGCTCGACGGGATGCTGCCGCTCGACGACCTGCTGCGCGCGAGCGGGCAGTACGGTCCCCGGGTCGACGTTCCCGAGACCGCCGACGTCCAGACGCGCCTGCTCGCGTTCATCGGACGCGAGCCCTGAGAGAGACGCCGCCCCGGTTCACCGGCCGGTACCGGCCGGTCCCTCGCGGGCGGCGGCCGGTTCGGTTCCACGGTCGCGGACGGGCGCGGGCCCGGACGGAACGCTCCCGCCGACCGCCGTCAGCTCCGCCGCGAGAGTCTGCAGCCAACTGTCGATGTCGACCAGCGCGGGCAGTACGGGGGCCGGTGCCGCGGAGACGATCTCGGACGGAAGGGGCACGGGCCGCGCGTCCACGCCCCCGGGCGGGAACGCCGCCGCCCGGTCCATGGCCGTGGCCAGTTGCCCGACGGACTCCCGCGCCCACCGGACCGCCGCGGGCGGCGCGGGACCGTACACCTGCCGGGGCAGCCAATGGGAGCCGACCACCGCGTGGGAGGCGCAGTTGAGCGCCAGATGCCAGTCGGGTCCGCCGTCGACGGAATCGATGCCGCCCTCCGTCCGGTACTGCGCGTAGGCGCCCTCCGCGATACGGAGCCTGTGCCGGGTCAGCCGCATCGCCTCCTCGGCCGTGTCGCCCCGGGGCCCGGGATCGCCGGCCGCGCCCGAGGCGCCCGGCGCCCCGACCGTGGCGAGAACGGTCCCCTGCACCAGGGGAGCCACCGCGCGCAACAGCTCCGCCACACTGCGCCGCACCTCGCCGCGGGCTCCGGCGGGCCAGGCGAGCACACCGCACACCAGCCCGATCACACAGCCCGCCAGGACGTCGAGGAGCCGTGTCTCCGCCAGCCGCCAGTCGGCCGGAGCGAGCTGGCTGAAGGCGGCCGCGACGACCAGCGTGAACAACCCCTGCGCCCAGGCCGGTCCCGCGATCGGCCCGACCGAGAAGGCCACGAACATCGCCGGCACCAGCATGACGGCGTACACGTCGACGGTGCCGCCCGCCTCGAAGATCAGCACCCCGGCGGCCAGCGCGCCCACCAGTGTTCCGACCGCCGCCGAGCGCACCGTGGACCAGGTCGCTCCCGCGGTCGTGCGCCCCAGTGTCAGCACGGCCAGCAGGACCCAGAAACCGTGCGAGAGGTCCAGGACTCCGGCCACCAGACGGGCCGCGCCGAGCCCCAGGGCCGTTCGCACGGCGTTCTGGAACAGGACCGACCGCAACGTGAGGTTGCCGGTCAGCCGCAGGGTCAGGAGCCGCGCCGTCGACGGCTGCGCGTACCAGAACTGTTCGGGCGGCAGTCCCGCGGAGTCGCGGCGCCCACCGACGGCCACGGCCACCGCGGCCTGGACGGTCAGCGCCGAGGCCGCCGTCACCAGCAGGTCGGACCGGCGTTCCAGCAGCCGCCGCGAGGCCTTCGTGTCGGCGCCTCCCCCCGTACCCGGCGGACGTCCGCGGACGGCGACGAAGTCGGCGACCATCTCCTCCAGGGCCTCCGGTCCCGGAACGGCGCGCGCACCGCGCAGAGCGCCGGCCGTCGCGGCGCATCCGGCCGCTACACCGCGCAGCAGTGCCTCGGAGGGCGGATCGCCGACCGGCGCGGAATCCGGCCGCTCGGCCGTCCGGGCCAGCTGGTCCAGGACGCGCCGTGTCGCGGCCCCGGCCTGCGCCAGTCCACGGTCGGTGCGGCCCGCCCCGGTCGGGCGGGAAGCCGGCGGCGCCCGCGACAGGCGCAGGGACAGTCCCTCCTCGCGCAGCCGCCGGGCCTCCTCGGGACCGTGACGGTGACCCTGCGCGGCCCCGAGCGCCGAAGCGGCCGCGAGATCCAGCGCGGCGGCGATCCGCGCACGGTACGGCTGGACGGCGGGGGCGGGCAGGAGCAGCAGCTCGCACAGGACCAGCAGGGCCACACCCACGAGCAGGCCGCTCAGCCGCTGCGGCAGGGTGTCCGGCTCGTACGGCGGGAAGCACGCGAGCACGTAGAAGAGCAGCAGGCCCGGGACCGTACCCGCCGCGGCCGGACCGTAGGCGGCGGCGAAGCAGACGGTGAAGCCGATGACCAGCATTCCCGCCACCGCGGAGGCGGTCGTCACGGCGAGGGCGGTGCCCAGCGCCGTCAGGGCCAGGGCGACGGGCAGCACGGACAGGACCGTACGTGCCCGGGTCCGGCCGCCGCCGGGAAGCGGCGAGAGGACGCCGAGCGCGATGGGCGCGAAGAGGGCGTAGACCGCGACGACGGGCCGGTCCAGCCCGTACAGGGCCCAGTAGAAGCCCGAGGCCGACGCGACCGTGACACGCGCGGACTGCCGAACGGCCCGTGCGCGACCGGGGGAGGGGGGCCGCTTCGGCATGGACGTTCCTTCCCCGGCGCCTCCCCGGGCCCGTCCCCGCCGTACGTCCATTGTCGGTCCGGACCGGGGCACGGGCAGCACGACTCCCGCGGGCGCCGCCCGTGACCGCCGGGCCCGGGGGCCGGCACACCCACCCGTTGGTCGGGCGCAACGCGCCTCTCCCGCCCTTCGGCGTCCGCCGGCCCGGCCCGTCCCGTCCCAGCCGGCCCGGTCCGGCGTCGGGCGCGTCCGGGTCCACCCTCCCCGGCCCGGCCGGGAGCGCGCCGCGGACGGAGGCCGTACAGGCCGTCGCGGTAAGGCCGTTGTACGGCTCGAAGCCGGGAACGGAGACGTCGTGGCGGAGTCCTCGACACGGTCCGCGAGCGCCTGGTCACCCGGCCCGCGGGAGCACACTCCGTGATCGGGGTTTCCCTATCCAGGAGGCGGGTCAGGGCATAACATCCGGACGGGAACTCGCCCAAAAGGCCTGCTGGGGCAGCCTGCTGGGATCCGGACCCGATCCCCCGAACACCTGTCACATCTGCGCCTGCTCAACGTTCAGTCCCGCACGAAGGAACCATCAGTGAGCGAAGCCGGATCCTCCGGAAGAGTCCAGCCGGCTCGTGCCGGCGATCCCTCCCGCATAGGTCCGTACCGGATCATCGGTCGTCTCGGTGCCGGAGGCATGGGTACCGTCCATGCCGGAACAACCCCCGACGGAACGCGCGTGGCGGTGAAGGTGATTCATCCCGCGCAGGCTCAAGAGCCCGAATTCAGGGCGCGTTTCAGGCGCGAGGCGGAATTGTCCTCGCGGGTCACCGGCCCGTACGTGATCCCCCTGCTCGCAGCCGACGCGAACGCGGAGAACCCCTGGCTGGCGACCGAGTACGTCGACGGTCCCACGTTGAACCAGCAGGTGCTCGCCCACGGACGGCTCACCGGAGCGAGTCTGTACGCGTTCGCGGCCGCCACCGCGCAGGCGCTGGCCGCCGTCCACGCCGCCGGTGTGGTGCACCGGGACGTGAAGCCGCAGAACGTCATCCTCACGACCTCCGGCCCCCGCGTCCTTGACTTCGGGATCGCGCACGCCGCTGACGGCACCAGCGTCACCCGGACCGGCGTCACGACCGGCACCCCGGGCTGGATCAGCCCCGAGCAGTACCGCACGGGGGCCACCGGCCCGGAGGGCGACATGTTCGCCTGGGGAGCGCTCGTGGCCTACGCGGCCACCGGCAGAACGCCCTTCGGGACCGGCGCGCCCGACGTGGTCGCCTTCCGCGTACTGTCGGGTGATCCCGATCTGGACGGCGTCCCGGGCCCCCTGCGCGAGATCGTGCGGAGCGCGCTCGCCAAGGAACCCGCGAGCCGTCCCCCGGCCGCCGACGCGGCCGAGGAGTGCTTCGAACTCCTGGCGGGCCAGGTCACCCAAGTGATGCGCGCCGACACCCTGTTCACGCGCGCCGAGGACATGGTCACCACCGTCTGGGACATCCCCCAGGGAGACCATCCGGTGTGGCCCGAGCCCGCGCGACGACCGCGACGCCCCTGGGCGGGCCTGGTCGTCGTCACGGCCGCGGTCCTCGGAGGCCTGGTCGGCGGAGTGGTGGCCCTGATGCCGGGCGGCGGCACGGAGGGCGGCCGTCACGGAGCCCCTACCGCGGTCACCGCTCCCGCTTCCTCCTCGCCCCGGTCCCCGCGGCCGTCCACGGCGAGCCTGCGGCCGTCCACGGCGAGCCCGCGGGCGAGCACGGCGGCGAGCGAGGCGGCGAAGGGGCAGCGGACCGCGACCGGCGGCACGGCGAGCTCGGAGAGCTGGGCCGGCGCACGGACGGCACAGGGAGAGGGCGAGCACGACGTGGCGCGCGCCGTCCTGCACGACCAGGGAGTTCTCGTCCAGGAACTGGGCGACGGCGTCGACTTCGTCCCTACGGCCGTGAGGTTCCAGGCAGCGCGCGGCGAGGTCTACCTCTCGTACCGGCTGTCCTCCGACGAGCAGGGAACGCTGTTCGCGGAGACGGAGGTCGCCGGTTCGATGTGCCGGACCCTGAGGGATGTCGTACTGGGCCTGTACCCGGCCCTGCCCTACCGCACGTACGTCATGGTGAAGGAGGCCGCGGGCCGCGCCCCACAGGTGACATGGAACGACGACTTCCGCAGCGACGCGTCGTGCGCGTCGGCCGCCGACGACGGCACGGGGCTGCCCTTCGACACGGGGGCGGGCTGGGCGCCGGGCGAGGACGGGCTCGGCCAGGCCATGATCCCCAGTACCGACAGCGACGAGATCAAGGTCGCGGACGGCGCGACGAGGAAGGTCGTCGAGCGGACGAACGAGATGCGCAAGGAACTCGGCACCGCCGGCCGGCTCGGCAACGCGGAACTCAAGATGGGCTTCGACCCTGGTGGTTCGGCCCTGTATGTGTGGTCGGACTACGCCACCTGGAACCAGGGGCAGACCGCGACCTGGGCGGAGATGGCGGCGGGCGAGGCGTGCCGGGCCCTGGTCAGGCAGCGGGACGGCGCGGGCGACGTATGGCCGTACTCCCGCTACGCCGTGGCGGTGAGGGGCGGCTCCGGCTACCTGATGATCCGCTGGGGTACGGTCGGCGCGCTGTCGGACTGCCCGGCCTGATCGATGCCCGGCCGGGGGACCGGCCGAGGAACCGCCGGCCGGGACCGGGTTGACCCTCGACCTGGTAGAGGGCTCAGGGTTCCGGGTGTGGAGAGCGAGATGCGCAGCATTGGTGAGATGTCCCGGGACAGCGGACTGAGCGTCAGCGCCCTGCGGTTCTACGACCGCGGTGGTGTGCTGGTCCCCGCCTGGGTGGATCCGGTGAGCGGCTACCGCTGGTACGGCCCCGAGCAGCTCGACGAGGCCCGGTTGCTGGCCGGGTTGCGCCGGGCCGGCATGCCGCTGGCGGACATCCGGCTGGTGCTCGCCGGGTGGTCCGGCGCGGACACCGACCTGGTGCGCCGGCTGTTCCGGGCGCATGTGCGCCGCCTGGAGGCCGGACTCTCCGATGCCCGCGGCGAACTCTCCACGCTCCGAGCATTCCTCGAACGCAGGGAGAAACCCATGACGCCGCCCCGTACCGCCGCCGTCCGCCTGACTGTCCCGGCGCCGGAGCTCGCCGCCGCGCTGGACGCGGTCCGCTTCGCCGCGGGTACCGACCCGGAACTGCCGATGCTCGGCGGTGTCCTGTTCGACATCGAGGGCGAGGCACTCACCGTCGTGGCCACCGACCGGTACCGGATGGCTGTCGCGCGGACGGGCACCGGCCGGCCCGCCGATTCCCGCGTCCAGGTCATCGTCCCGTCCCCGCTCGTCGACGCGATGCGGGCACTGGTCGGCGGCGAGGAATCCGTACACCTCGACGTCGACGGTGACCGCGTGACGCTGGAGGCCGGAGACCGGCAGACGGCCGGCCAGTGCCTCGACCACGAATTCCCCGACTACCGTCGCCTCATCCGCCTGCCTGCCGGCCGTCGCGCCCTCGTCGACGTGGCGACCTTCCAGAAGGCGGTGGAGACCGGCCCGGTCCGTACGGAGGAAGCCCGCGGGCAGGACGACACCGCCCCCGACCTCACCATGCTCGGCGTCACGGCCGACGGAACGGTCGTCATCGGCGAGGACGGGGACGACGACGCGGACCAGGTCGCCGTCAACCGCGAGTTCCTGCTGCACGCGCTCGCTGCAGGAGCCCGGGACCGGCTGATCCTGGAGATCGGCGCACCCACCGTGCCCATCGCGATCCGGCGGCCCGACGACGAGGACACGTTCTCCATGCTGATGTCGGTCCGGCTGGAGAACTGACCGGACCGCGACGGCGTCACAGCGGCGCCGGTGGAGCGACGGCGGCCCGGTGGCGCGGGGGAGCCGAGGCCCGGGGGACCGTCAGGGAACCTCGGGCCGAACGAGCGCCCTGGCGAAAGGCTCACCGGTGCGTCGGGCGTACGTCATCCGCTCGCGGACTTCGCGCAGGGTGCGCGGGCGATAGCCGGGGCCGCAGTCGCAGCACCCCTTGTGGAACCCGACGCCCGCGTGGACCAGCACCGAGAGCGTCCTCCAGGCGGCGGTGTCCCGACGCCTGGGCGCAGCGAAGGCAGACCCCACGTGCACCAGCGGTTCGGCGCAGCGGGGGCAGATCCGGCGCGGCCGGTCCCTGTCGTACGACTGCTTGTACGAGGCACGGCACGGCAGACAGACGTACGAGGTCTTTGAGTGGGACATGACGCCAGGTTAGGGACCCGGCCCGGACACCGCGACGGGATTTGTTCGCGGGTCGCGCGACCAGGGAAACGCCTTGGCCGTGGTGCACGCCCTGTCGTACCGTCTGGACCTCCGGCCGACCGCGTCGGCCGTCGGCCACCTTCAGAGAGCGATCCCCATGAACACCCGGCGCACGACCACTCTGTGGCGCCCGACCGGCCCCAAGGAGTTGGACCTCGTCCGAGCTCTGGACTGGAGTGCCTGGCCGCCGCGACTGCCTGAGCAGCCGATCTTCTATCCGGTCCTCAACGAGGACTACGCGGTGAAGATCGCGCGGGACTGGAACGTCAAGCACGACGGCGCCGGTTTCGTCACCCGCTTCGAGGTCGACGCGGAGTTCCTGCGCCGGTATCCCGTCCAGCAGGCGGGCGGCCGGACGATCCTGGAGCTGTGGGTACCCGCTGAGGAGCTGGACGAGTTCAACACGCACATCGTCGGCCGGATCCAACTGGTGCACGAGTTCCGCTGAGGCGGCCCGACCCGGCCGGTACGGCCCGACTCGTCAGGCCGGGCCGGGCGGGACATCGGCCGCAGGAACGGACCCGGCGACACCTGTCCGAGTCACCGAGTCACCGAGTCACCGAGTCACCACGTCGCCGCGACGGCCGTGTCGTGACGGAAGGCGCGCGGCACGCCCTTCCCCGGCCGGATCGGGCCGGAGGGGTGTTACCCACTTTCGGGTGACGAGCGGGTGACGTGATGGTATGCGGGAGATGACCGGATACGGCACGAATGCTGTGGGAGTAAGGGAGTTGACGATGACACTCCATCACTTTTCAGCTTTGTGCAGTTAAAGGCCTTATGCAGGCGTCTGTAACTGATATGTCCGTAATTGGTAACAGCGGTCGAGTGTCGCCCGTCCGGGGCGGGGACGTGGAGCAACTTATGAGTCCTCGGCCACCGGGCCGGGAAACTCGCACAGGGTCGCACCGTGCAGGTTCTCCTACGGGAGTGCTCCCACGGGGTGTGCCGGCTCTCGAACTTGAGGAGCATTCATGTCCGTTTCCACGTCTGTCACGGCCCGCCGTGTGGCGGCCGCGGCCATCGCGGCAGGCGCACTCGTCGGCTCGGCCGCGGTGTCCGCCTCCGCCGCGGAGCCGCGCTTCGAGTCCACCCACGTTGCCATCAGCAGGGTTCAGGCCGACGCGCCGGGCTTCAACGACCGTTCGAGCCGTTCGCTGAACGCGGAGTGGGTGGAGATCACCAACTCCGCGCGCCGTGGCGTGAACCTGAACGGCTGGACGCTGTCGGACAGGGACGGCAACCGCTACACCTTCACCCACTACCGCCTGGCCGCCCGTTCCACCGTCCGTATCCACACGGGCTTCGGCCGTGACACCAGCCGGGACCTCTTCCAGGACCGCCGCAACGAGGTGTGGGACAACCACTCCGACGCCGCCACGCTGCGCACCGACCGCGGCCGCTTCGTCGACAGCGTCTCCTGGGGCCGGCAGCACGACCGTGACCACGGCCGTGACGACCACCGCGACCACGGTCGCGACGACCACCGCGGTCACGGTCGCGACGACCACCGCGACCACGGCCGTGACGACCACCGCGGTCACGGTCGCGACGACCACCGCGACCACGGCCGCGACGACCACCGCGGTCACGGCGACAACCGTGGACACGGCGACGACCGTGGCCAGGGCCGTGACCACGACCGCGGGCGCGGAGAGAACCGCGGCCAGGGCCAGGGTCACGGCCAGGGTCAGGGTCAGGGCCAGGGTCAGGGCCAGGGTCAGGGTCACGGACAGGGTCAGGGTCAGGGTCAGGGTCAGGGTCACGGCCAGGGCCAGGGCCAGGGCCAGGGCCAGGGTCAGGGCCAGGGCCAGGGTCAGGGTCACGGCCAGGGTCAGGGACAGGGCCAGGGCCAGGGACAGGGTCACGGTCCGCTCCACGGCCTCATCGGTCACTGAACAGCTCCTGAAGACCGCCCAGTTCAGGGCGTACGCGGGTGACATCCGGTCAGGACGTGGAGGTGACCGGCTGTAGTCCCGGGCCCGATCGGACCCGGTGAACGTCACGAACCCGCAGGACGGCATCGCCGCACAAGACCCGCACCCGCACGGTGCGGGTCTTCTGCGTCCGGGCACGACGTTCAGGCACGAGCCCGGCGCCGCGCACCGCCCCGGCGCGCCGTCCCCCGCACGGCCGAGAGGCCCCTCCGACGTGCCGGCGTGCCGGCGTACAGTCGACCGGTAGAGCGCCGCCCCGACGTGATCCCGGGCTCCGGACCCGGGCGACGGCGGCGGTGGAAGGCCGATCGCATGACCGGACCGCACTCGTACGACGACGCGGACGCGCCGAATCCCTGGCAGTGGCTCGACGACCTGTACGCCGTCCGGCCGCCGTGGGAGATCGGACATCCGCAGCCGGTCCTTCTCGACCTCGCGCGGTCGGGTGCCATCCGCGGACGGGTACTCGACGTCGGCTGCGGTACGGGGGAGCACGTACTCATGTGCGCCGACCTCGGCCTTGAGGCCACCGGCCTCGACCTGGCGGCCACCGCGCTCGATGCCGCGCGGGAGAAGGCGCGTCGGCGTGGGGCCACGGCACGGTTCCTCCACCACGACGCGCGGCGGCTGACGGATCTGGGGGAGCGGTTCGACACGGTGCTGGACTCCGGACTGTTCCACATGCTCGATCCGGAGGACCGCGCCGCGTTCACCGGCGGACTGCGGACCGTACTACGACCCGGAGGCCGCTATTTCATGCTGTGCTTCAGCGACCGGGAGCCCCGGACCGGGGCCAGGGGACCGCACCGTCTGACCCGGGACGACATCACGGCCGCGTTCACCGACGCGCTGCGGATCGATTCCGTCGAGCCGGCCACGATCGAGATCACCTCGGACCCGGCGGGCATCCGGGCCTGGCGCGTCGCCATGACGAGGGTATGAGGGCGCTCGTACGACTTCGTGGGAAGGCTCGCCCTCCCCGAGGGGGACGGGCGAGCCTTCCCGCGGTGCGTGCGGGCCGCGGTCTTCACAGCACCCGGCGCCGGCGTCCCAGCCACGTCTGGGCGATGACGACGGCGGCCAGGAAGGCGCCGCTGACGACCTGTTGGTAGGCGGAGTCGAGCGAGCCGATCTGGTTGATGACGTTCTGGATGACCTTCAGCAGCAGCACGCCCACCAGCGAACCGCTGATGAAGCCGAACCCGCCCGTGAGCAGGGTGCCGCCGATGACGACCGCGGAGATCGCCTCCAGTTCCATGCCGGAGCCGAGGATCGTCACGCCCGACACCAGCCACGCCGCGTTGAGCGCCCCGGCGAGTCCCGCGCACAGCCCGGAGAGCGTGTAGACGGAGATTTTCGTACGGGCCACGGGGGCGCCCATCAGAGCCGCCGCGTCCTCGTTCCCGCCGACCGCGTACACGTACTGCCCGAACCGGGTGCGCCGCAGGACCACCGCACCGAGCACGAACAGGGCCACGGTGATCCACACGGGCACGCCGACCCCCAGCAGCGCACCCTGTCCGAGCTTGGCGAAGAACGAGTCCTTGTCCACGAGATACGTCTTCGAGCCCTCGTCGGTGACGGAGAGCAGGAGGCCCCGGGCACCCAGCATCGAGGCGAGCGTCACGATGAACGGAGCCAGCCGCGAGCGGGCGATCAGCAAGCCGTTGACCAGACCGATCAGTCCGCAGACGGCCAGGGGCAGCAGCAGCGCGACGACCGTTCCGTACCGCGACCCCCAGGCGGCCAGCACACCGCCGAGCGCGAAGAGCGAGCCGACGGACAGATCGATGCCGCCGGTGACGATGACGAAGGTCATGCCGAGCGCGACCACGGCGAGGAACGCCGAGGAGAGCGCCATGTTCTCCAGGTTGTCGCCGGTCAGGAACGTGTCGAAGCTGAAGGACGCCACGGTCATCGCGACGATCAGGGTGACCAGCGCGCCGTGCTGCTGGGCGAGGGCGCTGAGCCGTTCGGAGCGGCCGGCGCCGGACGGCTCCTCCTCGGCCGTGTCCCGGGCGCGTACCGGAATGTCCACGTCGGTCGTCATCGCTTTCCTCGTTCCCGTGCCGCGTAGACCGCGAGGACGATCACCACGGCCTGGGCGATCTGGGTCCACGACGGCGGCAGATCGTGCTTGATGAGGGTGGTGGTGAGCAACTGGATGAGGACGGCGCCGGCGACCGTGCCGCCGATGCGTACGCGGCCTCCGCTCAACGGGGTGCCGCCTACCACGACCGCGGTGATCGCGGACAGTTCCATCAGGTTGCCGAGCGAGGTCGGGTCGCTCGCGGTGAGGCGGGCGGTGGCCAGCACACCCGCGACGGCCGCGAGGACGCCCGAGCAGACGTACACCAGGATGAGGACGCGGCGCACCGGCAGTCCGGCGAGCCGGGCCGCCGGACGGCTGTCCCCGATGGCCAGGAGTTGGCGGCCGAAGGTCGTGCGCCGTACGACGAAGGCGACCAGCAGGGCGAGGGCGGCGGCGATCAGCACCAGATACGGGACGCCGAGGACATCGCCGGAGCCGAGTTCCGCCATGGCCGGGTCGTGGACGTCCTTGAGCTGGGGGAGGAGCACCAGGGCGATACCGCGCCCGGCGACCATCAGGGCGAGCGTCGCGACGATGGGCTGGACACCGACGAACGCGATGAGGGATCCGTTCGCGACGCCGATCACGGCGCCGCCCACCAGGGCGATCAGGATGGCGACGCCGGGCCCGTAGCCGAGGTAGAGGGACAGGAGCGAGGTGGACAGGGCCATCACCGAGCCCACCGCCAGGTCGACGCCCTCGCTGCCGATGGCCAGCGCCATGCCCAGCGCGACGATCAGTACCGGGGAGACCTGGACCGCCTGGGTGCGGAAGTTCTCGGTGGACAGGAAGTGCGGGGTGAAGAAGGTGTTCACCAGCAGCAGGGCCACGACGCCCGCGTAGACGCCGTACTCCTGGAGCAGGCCCAGCAGCCGGCCGCGGTCGACGGTCACCCGGCCGAGCGTCAGGTCAGTCATCGTGGCCTCCCGGGCCGGTGCTCGTGCCGGCGGCCGTGGCCGCGGGGGCCGCGGGCGTCGCGGGGGTCGTGGGCGCGGTGGCGATGGCGCGCATGAGGCGGTCCTCGGTGACGGCGTCGCCGGTGAGCTCCTCGACCACCGCGCCGTCCTTGAGCACGATCACCCGGTCGCTTCCCTCGATCAGTTCCTCGGGGTCCGAGGAGATGAGCAGGACGCCGAGTCCGTCGTCGGCCAGTTCGTCGATCAGCTTCTGCACCTCCGCCTTGGCGCCGACGTCGATGCCCCGGGTCGGCTCGTCCAGGAGCAGGACCTTGGGCTGCATGGCCAGCCAGCGGGCCAGCAGCACCTTCTGCTGGTTGCCGCCGGACAGTTCGCCCACCTTCTGGTGGGGGCTCGCCGCCTTGATCCGCAGCCGCTTCATGAACGTGTCCACGATCCGGTCGATGCGTGCCTCGTCGACCAGGCCGAAGCGTGAGAGGCCGGGCAGCGCGGCGAGCGCGATGTTCTCGCGGACCGAGAGACCCGGCACGATCCCCTCGGCCTTGCGGTCCTCGGGGAGCAGGCTGATGCCGGCGCGGATCGCGGCGGGCGTCGAGCCGGTCCGCACCCGGACGCCCGCCACCACGACCCGCCCGGAGTCGGTGGCCAGCGCGCCCGCGATGGCCTTGGCGGTCTCGGTGCGGCCCGAACCGAGCAGCCCGCCGAGCCCCACCACCTCGCCGGGGCGCACGGAGACGGACACTCCGTGCAATTGGTGACGCACACTCAATTCCCGTGCCTCCAGGACGGGTTCGGACTCGGTGTCGCGGCCGCCCGCGAACTTGGTCAGGCCGTCCTGCCGTACGTCCGCGATCTCCCGCCCCAGCATCAGAGCCACCAGCCTCAGCCGGTCGAGCTCGGCGATCCGGCCCGTGTGCACCACCGAGCCGTCGCGCAGCACGGTGACCGCGTCGCAGATCTCGTACAACTCGTCGAGCCGGTGGCTGACGTAGATCACCGCGATGCCCCGCTCGCGCAGCATCCGGATCACCCCGAACAGGGTCCGCACCTCGCGTGGTTCGAGCGAGGAGGTCGGCTCGTCCATGACGACCACCCGGGCGTCCACCGAGACGGCGCGGGCGAGGGCAACCATCTGCTGTGCGCCGACGCCCAGTTCACGCAGTGGCCGGCGCACGTCGACGCGCAGACCGAGTTCGCTCAGCGCCTCCTCGGCCTGCCGGTGCATGCTCCGGAAGTCGATCAGTCCGAGCCGGCCACGGGGTTCGCGGCCGAGGAAGAGATTGCGGGCCACGCTCATCAGCGGGACGAGGTTGACCTCCTGGTAGATGGTGGAGATTCCCGCGTGCTGCGCCTGGAGCGGTGTGGCGAAGCGGACCGGGGCACCGTCGTACGTCACCTCGCCCTCGTCGGGCCGGTACACGCCGGTGAGGACCTTGATGAGGGTCGACTTGCCCGCGCCGTTCTCTCCGATGAGGGCGTGCACCTCCCCGGCGCGGGCCGTGAAGTCCACCGAGGACAGGGCCTTCACGCCGGGGAAGGACTTCGACAGGCCGGTCACTGACAACATGTCAGAAGGCCTTGCCCAGGTCGGACTTGGCGTTGCTCTTGGTGTACGCGCTGTCCTGGATGACGATGTCCTGGGACACCTTCCCGCCCTGGGTGAAGGTGTCCAGGGTCTGGAAGGCGAGCGGTCCGAAGCGCGGGTTGGACTCGATGACGCCGTCGATCCAGCCGTCGACGATGCCCTGGACGGCGTTGCGGGTGCCGTCGATCGTCACGATCTTCACCGCGCCCGGCTTCTTGCCGGCTCCCTTGAGGGCGTTGACCGCGCCGAGGCCCATCTCGTCGTTCTCGGCGTAGATCCCGGTGATGCCGGGCTTGGACTGGATGAGGTTCTCGGTGACGGACTGGCCCTTCTCGCGGGCGAAGTCGCCGGTCTGCTTGAAGACGATCTTGAGGCCCGGGGCCTTCTCCTTGAGGCGCTCCTCGAAGCCCTTGGTGCGCTCGGTCGTCACGTTGTTGCCCGCGGCGCCCAGCAGGATGGCGATCTCGCCCTTGCCGCCGGTCGACTCGATCATCTGGTCGGCGGCCCGCTTGCCCTGCTCCACGAAGTCGGAGCCGATGAAGCTCACGTAGTCCTTGCAGGCGGTGGCGTTGATCTTGCGGTCGATGGTGATGATCGGGATGTGCTTGGCGGACGCCGAGCGCAGGACGGGTTCCCAGCCGTCGGAGTTGAGCGGCGCGATCACGAGGAGGTCGGCGCCCTTGGCGATGAGGTCCTGGACGTCGCTGATCTGCTTGGAGAACTGCGACTGCGCGTTGGCCGTCAGCAGTTTCACGCCCCGCTTGCCCGCCTCGGCCTTGATCGACGCGGTCTCGGCGATCCGGAAGGGGTTGGCTTCCTTCTCGGACTGGGAGAAGCCGACGGTGGCCGACTTCAGATCGATCTTCTTGGCGCCGTAGGCGTCGATGGCGCAGGTCGGTCCCGAACCCGAGGACGGCGAGGCGACGACCTGCCCCCCGTCACCCTGGCTGGTGGAGTTCGAGTCCTTGCCGGCGGTGTCGTTCTCCGACTTCGCGCATCCGGAGACGAGCGCGAGACTCGTGATGAGGCCGGTGGCGAGGAGGGTCCTGGCGGAGGTGCGGTGACGTGGTGCGATCGGCTTCATGAGATCCCCAGACGGCACGGCCCCGGCGGCTGAGAGCGCTCCCGGGGATGATCGGCTCTTGCGGTCAACTCGGTGTACACGTCGTTCCGGGGAGGTTTTTACATCGTTGAAAGGAGGCTGTAAAGCCTTCTGTCCGAAATCTCGTCAGCGCCGCCCCAGCGTGCTCTCGCGCTCAACCAGCCTGAAATCCGCGGTCAGTTCACGTCCGCCGGGCTCCGTCCGGCCCGACAGGCTGCGCAACAGGGAGGCCACCGCCATCCGCGCGATGGCCTGCTTGTCGGGCGAGATCGTCGTCAGCGTGACCGCGCCGAACCGCCCCTCCTCGATGTCGTCGAAGCCGACCACCGCCACGTCCCACGGAACCCGCAGGCCACGCTCGTGCAGCACCCGCATCGCGCCGATCGCGACCAGGTCGTTGTACGCGAAAACGGCGTCCGGACGGACCCCGGAGTCCAGCAGCCGGGCCATCGCCCGTGCGCCCTCGTCGCGGCTCCAGCCGCCGACCGGTACCACCAGTTCATCGGGCGCGGGCACCCCGGCCTCCGTCAACTCCTCGCGCCAGCCCGCCAGTCGCAGATGCGCCGGCCGGTTGGCCGAATCCGTTCGGGCCCCCAGATAGGCGATCCGCGAGCGTCCGCGGCTCAGCAGATGGCGTACCGCACTGCGCGCGGCCGACACGTTGTCGATCGCGATGTGGTCGTAGGGCACCTCGTACTCCCGCTCGCCGAGCAGCACGAGCGGCACGTCGTCGGTGCGCGAGCGCAGATCCTCGTCCTCCAGCTCCAGCGGGCTGAGGATCAGACCGTCGATGACATTGGCCCGGAAACCCTGGCTCACCAGCACTTCCTGCTCGCGGTCGCCGCGCGTGTGGTCCAGGAGCACGGTGAACTCGTGCTCGGCGGCGGCGTCGATGACGGCACCCGCGAGCTCCGCGAAGTACGGGTTGCCCAGCTCGGGAATGGCGAGGGCGATGATGCCCGTGCGGCCCTTGCGCAGGTGGCGCGCCGTGAGGTTCGGCCGGTAGCCCAGCTCGTCGATGGCCTCCTGGACCCGTGCCCGCATGGCCGGAGCGACGTGCGGATAGTTGTTCACGACGTTCGAAACCGTCTTGATCGAGACGCCGGCGTGCTCGGCGACGTCCTTCAGGCTGACCCGCAAGGGATCTCCTCTTCATCGATGTGCGCCCCTGCCACCTGGGCGTTTGTCATGCCCCTGGACAGGGGCCGGGACCCGTGCTGTGATGCCAACTCCCCTTCCTTCCAACGTTGTACAGACTGAAGCAACGAGCCGCCACCCTTCCTCAGCCAAGGAGGATCCGTGCGCATCAGTGGACCCAGAACCCTCAGAACCCGACTGGCGTTACTGCTCGTCGCGGTACTCGGCCTCGCGGGACTCACCGCGGTCCCCGCCGCCACAGCCGCCGACGACCCCGTGGAAGTCCACGGCCTGAAGGGCGAGTACTACACGCAGTCCGCCCCCGGCGCCTTCGACTTCCACGAGCTGAAGGCCACCGGACTGGACACGAATCTCGACTTCGACAACCTGGAGCCGCGACTGGCCTTCGCCACCGGACAGTCGGACGACGTCAACGTCCGCTGGACCGGCCGGATCGTCCCCGAGAAGACCGGTGCCCATACGTTCTCGATCATCGGGGACAACGGCTTCCGGCTGTGGGTCGACGGACACCTCGCCATCGACCACTGGGTCGACGACTGGGACCGAGAACAGACCTCCCAGCCCATCGACCTGACCGCCGGACAGGCCTACGACATCAAGGTCGAGTACTTCGAGCACTTCGGGGGCTCCAACCTCCATCTGCGCTGGACCCCGCCCGGCGGAACCAAGACGGCCGTTCCGCAGTCGGCGCTCCGGCTGCCCGACGGCTACGCCTACGACGGCGCCATCGCCACCACCGTCCAGGGCGACGGCCGGACCCTGCGCCTGGACTTCGCCCAGCCGCTCACCGCGCCACCGGCCGGCCTCACCGACCACGTCGAAGCCGTCATCGGCGGCGCCAAGTGGCCCCTGTCCACAGCCGAGCTGGACCCCGCCGACCCCAAGTCCCTGATCGTCGGCCTGAAGGAACCCGTCGTCGGCAACAAGACCGGCACGGCCAAAGGCACCGCCGACCTGCGCTACGACGGCAAGGGCGGCCTCTCCGGCACGAACGGCAACGTTGTCAACGCCTTCTGGAGCAGCGGCTCCAACCGTTCGACCCACGAACTGCGCACCAAGTGGGCGGACGACGTCGGCCCCCGCAGCGCCCTCCCCGAGTACCCCAGGCCCCAGCTCACCCGGCCCGACTGGCGCAACCTGAACGGCTCGTGGCAGTTCGCCGCCGCCAAGGCGGGCGAGCAGCCGCCGGTCGGGAAGAAGCTGGCCGAGAAGATCCTCGTGCCCTACCCCGTGGAGTCCCAGCTCTCCGGCATCGAACGGCACGAGGACCGCATGTGGTACCGGCGCACCTTCACCGTCCCGGCCGACTGGAAGGTCGGCCGGGGCAAGCGCCTCCAGCTCAACTTCGGCGCCGTCGACTGGCGGGCCGAGGTCTACGTCAACGGCACCAAGGTCGCCGAACACCAGGGCGGCTACGACAAGTTCAGCGCCGACGTCACCGCAGCGCTGAAACCCGGCCGCCGTACCCAGGAACTGATCGTCGGCGTCTACGACCCGACCGACGCACAGAGCGGCGAGAACCCGCCGGTCGGCAAGCAGCGCATCGACCCCAGCGGCATCTGGTACACCCCGTCCTCCGGTATCTGGCAGACGGTCTGGATGGAGCCGGTCGCCGCCGCCCACGTCGACTCGCTCAAACTGACGCCCGACGTCAGGAACAGCCGGCTCACCGTCGAGCCGCAGGGCATCCGGAACGGAGTGCCGGTCACCGCGACCGCGTACGCCGGACACCGCAAGGTCGCCACCGCGAAGGGCCGCACCGGGCGGCCGCTCGTCCTGAAGATCACCGACCCGCACCTCTGGTCACCCGACGACCCGTTCCTCTACGACCTGAAGGTGACCGTCGGCGCCGACCGCGTCGGCAGCTACTTCGGGATGCGGTCGATCGCCGTGGAGCAGGTGAACGGAACCCCGCGCACCGTCCTCAACGGCAAACCCGTCTTCATGATGGCCACCCTCGACCAGGGCTTCTGGCCCGACGGCCTCTACACCGCGCCCACGGACGAAGCCCTCGCCTACGACCTGAGGATGCACAAGGCGATGGGCTTCAACGCGGTCCGCAAACACATCAAGGTGGAACCCGACCGCTGGTTCTACTGGGCCGACCGGCTCGGCCTGATGGTCTGGCAGGACATGCCCGCCATGACCGCCGGGGTCGATCCGAACGCCGCGTCCCGCGCCGAGTACGAGCGTGAGATGAAGCAGATGATCGACGAGCACATCAGCAGCCCGTCGGTCGTCATGTGGGTGACCTTCAACGAGGGCTGGGGCCAGTACGACGAGGCCCGCATCGCCGACCAGGCCAAGGCCTGGGACCCGACGCGCCTCGTCAACTCCATGTCGGGCATCAACCTCGGCGTGGACGGAGGCACCGGCGACATCATCGACCAACACGGCTACCCGAGCCCCGCGCTGCCACCGAACCCGGACGGGAAACGGGCCCTGGTCAGCGGTGAGTACGGCGGACTCGGACTCGCGGTGCCCGGCCATGCCTGGTCCGTGCAGCAGTCGTACGTGGACGTCGACCCCTCGGCGTACACCGACGACTACCTGGCCCGTCTCGCCGAGGTGCACCAGCTCGCCTGCAAGGGCGGCAACGGCGCCGTCTACACCCAGATCTCGGACGTGGAAGGAGAACTGAACGGCCTGATCACCTACGACCGCAGGGTGGTCAAGCCCGACGTGGCCCGGCTGAAGGCAGCCCACGACGCGCTGATCCACGACGCGTCACAGGCGACACCGGCAGGCTGCTCCTGACGACGAGGCGCCCGGCACACGCCTCCCCGCTGCTCCGCGCGCGCCTCGCACCGGCCCGCTGACGGGCCGTCGGCAGGGTCCGTCCTCCCCGCGAAGGGAGGACGGACCCTGCCCTGTCCCTCGCTCACCGGCGGGGGAGCCGGGCACCCGGATCGCGGGCACCCGCCCCTCGGCCGCCTCCCCGCCCTCCGGCGGCACGTCGGCCCGGACCGCGGCGGCCCACGACGTTACTGTCGGCGGCATGGACGGTGATCGCCAAGGGTGGCGCCAGTGTTTGCTCAGCGGGGCGGTGTTCGCCGTATGCATGGCCGGCACGACACTGCCGACCCCCCTCTACGGCCTGTACCAGGAGAAGTTCGGATTCTCCGAGCTGACGGTCACCGTCGTGTACGCCGTCTACGCCTTCGGGGTCATCGGCGTGCTGCTGCTCGCGGGCAACGCCTCCGACTCCGTCGGCCGGCGGCCGGTACTGCTGTGGGGCCTCGGCTTCGCGGCGGCGAGCGCCGTCTGCTTCCTGTGCGCCACCGGACTGGGCTGGCTGTACGTGGGACGGCTGCTGTCGGGCCTGTCCGCCGGCCTGTTCACCGGCGCCGCCACCGCCTACGTGATGGAACTGGCACCGCCGGGCGGCGCCGCCCGCGCCACCTTCGTCGCGACGGCCGCGAACATGGGCGGCCTCGGCTGCGGTCCGCTGCTCGCCGGGCTGCTCGCGCAGTACGCGCCCTGGCCGCTGTACCTGCCGTTCGCCGTCCACCTCGTCCTCGTGGCCTGCTCGGCCGCCGTCCTGCTGCGACTCCCCGAGACCGTACGGGAACGCCGGCCGCTCAGCACCGTACGACCGCAGCGACCGGGCCTGCCCCCGCAGGTGCGGCCGGTGTTCGGGCCCCCCGCGATCGCCGCCTTCGTGGGGTTCGCGCTGTTCGGGGTCTTCACATCGGTCAGCCCCTCGTTCCTCGCCGAGTCCCTGGACATCGACAACCACGCCGTGAGCGGGCTGGTCGTCGCACTCGCCTTCTTCGCCTCGACCGCCGGTCAGCTCGCCGTCGGCAAGGTCGGCGTGGGACGGTCACTGCCACTGGGCTGCGCCCTGCTCCTCGGCGGTCTCGCGCTGCTCGCGGGCGCGCTGCGCTGGGACCTGTTGGTGCTGGTGGTGCTGAGCGCGATCGTCGGCGGTGGCGGCCAGGGCCTGGCGTTCCGCGCGGCCCTCGCCACCGTGGCCCAGGCCTCTCCCGAGCATCAGCGCGCGGCGGTGATCTCGACTCTCTTCGTGGTCGCCTACGCGGGAATCTCGGTGCCGGTGATCGGGGTCGGCGTGCTGGTGGGTCCGATCGGACTGGAGGGCGCCGGGCTCGTCTTCATCGCCTGCATGGCCGTCCTGGTCTCCGTCGCGGGCGTCTACCTGCTCAGGCGACGGCCGGCGTCGGTGAACACCTAGTCAGTACGGCCACGGTGAGGGGCGAGCCGAAGGCCAGGCCGCCCTCGCGACCTCCCACGCTCGTGACCACGTGCCCGCCCGTCCGTCGGTACGTCCACGGGACCGCGCCTCGCGGCAGCCGACCGGAGGAGGGCACCCGGGCGCCGGCGGTCCCGGGCCCGGTGCGGCCGGACACGACCTAGCCGATGAGGGTCGCCTTCGGGCGGACCACGCAGAACTCGTTCCCCTCCGGATCGGCCAGCACGGTCCACGACTCGTCGCCGCTCTGCCCGACGTCGGCCCGCCGGGCGCCGAGCGCGAGGACGCGCTCGATCTCCGCCTCCCGGTCCTCGGCCGCGGAGGTCAGATCGAGGTGCAGGCGGTTCTTGACGGCCTTGCGGTCCGTCACCGGCATGAAGCAGATCCCCACCGGGGCCGTCTCGTCCGGCCCGATCACGACCTCCCGTTCCCGCTCGGACAGGATTCGCCAGCCCAGCACCCCGGCCCAGAACCGGGCCAGGGACGGGAGGTCGTGCGCGTCGATGACGAGGTGATGCAGTGAGAGGGGCATGCCGGCCACTGTGCCCAGGTTCCGCCCGGACAGAACACAGAACACAGAACACGGAACCTGGCGGGCGGCCCGGCGTGACGGGATGCGAGGCGGGCGGAAGTCCCTTCGGAAGTCCATCCGTACGGCGCCTCGGCCTCCTCGCCCTGCCGGGCGCCGGGCACGCGACTACCGCTTCCCGGTCCGGAAGTAGTGGCCCGCGTCGAGGTCCTCGATCAGACCCGGCCCGCTCGGCCGCCACCCCAGCAGTTCGCGGGTCGGCCCGCTGTCGGCCGGGCTGTCGAGGCCGAGGAATCCCGCCATCCAGGTGAAGTGCCCGGCCGCGTCCTCCGCGGGGACGGAGCGGGTCGGCAGGTCGAGGTGGCGGCCGATGACCTCGGCGACCGAACGGATCGGTACGCCCTGCTCGGCGGTCGCGTGCAGGACCGATCCGGCGGGCGCGCCCTCCAGGGCGAGCCGGAACAGCCGCGCTACATCGCCGCGGTGCGCGGCCGGCCAGCGCTGCGAACCGTCGCCGATGTACCCGGCGACGCCCTTGTCACGGGCGATGCCGATCAGGGACGCCATGAACCCCTGGTCGCCGTCGCCGTGCACGGTCGGGGGGAGCCGTACGACGGCCGAGCGGATGTTCCGGTCGGCGAGGGCGACGGTCAGGTGGGCGGTGCCCATCCGGGTGCGCGGGCCGCCCGGCAGGTGCGCGGACAGTGCGTCGGGGGTCCGCCCGTCCGCTTCGGTGCTCACCCGCCCGGGGGTGAGCCCGATCAGTCCGGAGGCGAGTACGAACGGCCGGCCGGAGCCCGCGAGCGTCTCACCGAAGGTCTCGACGGCACGGCGATCCGCGTCGGCGGCGTCCTGGAAGCCTCCGGAGAAGGCGATGTCGTGCTTGAAGGCGAGGTGGACGACGCCGTCCGCCGCCGCGGCGGCCTCCCGCAGGACGTCGAGGTCGTCGAGGGTGCCGGTCACCACGTCGGCCCCGGCCTTCGTCAGGGCCGCGGCGGAGGCGTCCGAGCGGGCGAGCCCGACGACCTGGTGCCCCGCGTCGAGGAGTTCGGGTACGAGTGCGGAGCCGATCCATCCGGATGCCCCGGTGACGAAAACACGCATGAGAAAGCCTCCAGCGTTGGGTGATCACCCCGCGCGCCGGAGGGCGTGAGGGTGGCGACCGAGCGATGTCAGTCACTGTCATCAACCGTAGCACTCGATGTCAGGGACTGTCATCGAGTACGATGCGGACATGGGTCGATGGCAGCCGGACGCGCGCGGACGCCTCGAACGGGCGGCACTGGAGCTCTACGTCGAGCGCGGCTTCGAGCGCACCTCGGTGGCGGAGATCGCCGAACGGGCGGGGCTGACGGAGCGGACGTTCTTCCGGCACTACGCGGACAAGCGCGAAGTGCTGTTCGCGGGATCGAGCCTCCTGCAGGAGGCGCTCGTGGGCGCTGTCGCCGGTGCTCCCGAGTCCTTCACTGCCCTGGACGCCGTGGCGGCCGCCCTCGGGGCTGCCGCGGCCGTGCTGCAAGAACGCCAGGAGCACGCCCGCAGGCGGCAGTCGGTCATCGACGCCAACACCGAACTGCAGGAACGCGAGTTGATCAAACTGGCCTCGCTGTCCACCGCGCTGGCCGGGGCGCTGCGGCAGCGCGGTGTCGACGACGCCTCCGCGGGTCTCGCCGCGGAGGTGGGCATCGCGATCTTCAAGATCGCGTTCCGGCTCTGGGTCGATCGGACCGACGACAGGGAACTGTCCGAGTTCATCGGACAGTCGTTCGCCGGTCTCAAGGCAGTGACCGCGGACGGGTGACGCCGGTCGCGGGGCGGCTCGAACTCGGCCCTGGCGTCCGGTGTTCGAGACCGGAAGTCAGGGCCGCAGCACGATCTTGCCGTGTGTCTGTCGCCGTTCCAGCTCGCGGAACGCGTCCCGGACGCGCTCCAGCGGATAGACGCGGGCGATCGGCACCTCCAGCTCCCCGCGCGCGGCGAGCCGGGCCAGCTCGCCGATCACGACCGCGCACGCCGCCGAGCCCTCTCCGTAGGTCCGCGCGCCGATCTTGGCCGCGGCCTGCCAGTCGCGGATCGTGTTGATCCGCTCGGGCCGCACGCCGAGCTCCACCGCCAGTTCCACGTAACCGTCGCCGAACGTGTCGATGAACGCGTCGACGTTCCCGCCCGAGGCCTGCCGGATCCGTTCGGCCACGCCCTCCCCGTACACGACCGGGACGACACCGCGATCCCTCAGCCAAGCGTGGTTCCGCTCGCTCGCCAGCCCGACCACGGTGGCACCGCGCCGCCGTGCGAGCTGCACGGCCAGGGAACCGACGCCACCCGCCGCACCGGACACGACGACCGTGTCGGCCGGTCCGGGGTCGACCGCGAACACGGTGGCGTACGCGGTCGTACCGGCCACGTACAACGACCCGGCCACGTCCCAGGGAAGCCCGTCCGGGCGGGAGGTCAGCCTCACGTCGTCGACCACGACGAACTCCGCGTGGCTCGCCCTGTCATGGGTGAATCCCAGGACCTCGTCGCCCACCGCGAAGCCGCGCACCTCGGGACCGACGTCCACCACCACGCCCGCCAGATCGCTGCCCTGTCCGGAGGGGAAGGCCGCCGGCCAGCGTCCGTGCCGCGCGCCCTCGCGGATCATCGTCTCGCCGGGCTGGATCCCGGCCGCGCGGACCTCGACCAGCACCTGCCCGGGGCCCGGTGCCGGCCGCTCCACTTCCTCCACCCGCAGCACGTCGATCCCGCCGTACTCGTGGAACCGCACCGCCTTCATCCGCGATCACCGCTCTTCCTCGCTCGGAGATTCCCTGGCCGGTCATGCCCCGGCCGGCCGCGCACCGACCATGCCATCGCCCTGAACAGTTCAGACACGCAACTCTGTTCCCGGGGGCGGTGGTTCGCGGAGGTTTTCACCGGCCTTCGAAGAGGCTCTGGCCACGGGTTCGGTGAACAGGCCCGTCGCGTGGTCCCGCCCTGTCATGCTGGGCGTCCTGGCGCAGCGAGAGGACGTCATGTCAACGGACCCCGGCACAGCCCTGTTCGCCGAGCGGCCGTGGTTCACGGCCAACGAACTCCTGGCCTTCGTCGTGGAGTTGGCCGCGCTGGCCTGTCTGAGCTGGTGGGGGTTCAGCACCGGCCACGGCTGGTTGCCCCACTTCTTGCTCGGCGTGGGGGTGCCTCTGGTGGCGATCGCGCTCTGGGCGCTGTTCGCGGCGCCGAAGGCACGGCTGCGGCCCGGGCTGCCCCTCGTGCTCCTCGTCAAGGCGGTGGTGCTGGGCGGTGGCGCGGCGGCCGTGTACGGAGTGGGGCATCCCCTCGCCGCCGTGGTCATGGCGATCGTCGTGGTCGCCAACACGGCGGTGGCCGAGACCCTTCGCCGCACCGCGCCCGGCCGGCCCACGGGTCCGGAGGGCGCGACGGCCGGCTCGACCGGGGCGCGCTGAGGGTCACCGAAGCGTGCCGACGGTCATGAGAAGAGGGGTCACGCCTCGAATTCGGTGAGGTCGATGGCGTGCACGCTCAGTGGGAAGCCGTACAGCGGGTGCGCCGTCTCGCTCTCCGGCTTCATGCCGAGCTTGCGGACGACGTTCTCCGAGGCTTCGTTGCCCGGCCGGTCGATGCTGATGACGCGGTCGAGGCCGCGGTCCTGGAGCGCGAACTCCAGTGTGGCGTGGGCGGCTTCGGACGCGTAGCCCTGGCCCCAGAACGACGATCCCAGCCGCCAGCTGATGGCCACGGCGGGCAGCACCTCGGGCAGGTACTCGGGTACGGACAGTCCCGCGAAGCCGGCCAGCTCGCCCGAGGCGAGCAGCTCGACGGCGAAGATGCCGAAGCCCTCCTCGTCCCATTCGTCCTCCCACCGCTCGATCGCCTCGGCCGTGGCGTCCAGGTCGAGGACCGACCCGTCGTCGATCCAGCGCATGACCTCGGGGTCCGCGTTGATGTCCGCCATGGGGGCGAGGTCGTGGTCGTACCAGCGGCGGAGGAGGAGGCGGGGGGTGCGGATCTCGGTCATGACACCCATCCTGCCCTACGGGTGAGGCAGGGGCCGGTGGCCGGGGTGGTGGGGCCCTGCGTGCGCGCGTGGCCCGGACGCGGGACCGGCCCGGCGGGCACCCCGCGGGCCTTCACCCTCCGCCGGAGGCGTCCCGTTGGCTTCTCCGCCCGGCGACGGCGACGTCGCGCATGGCGAGCAGGAAACGACGCACCGTGGCCAGATCCCGCTCGTCGAAGGTGCGCGTCGAGGCGACCATCTCGTCGATCAGCGGCCCGAAGAACGACCAGCCCAGGGAGACGGCGCGGTCCGTGACGGTGAGCAGGACCCGTCGGCGGTCGCGGGTGTCCCGTCCTCTGCGGACGAGCTCCAGCCGCTCCAGCCGGTCGATCAGGGCGGTGGTCGACGCCGAGTTCACCCCCAGCCGGGCCCCGAGCCATCCAGGGGTCGCGGGCGTGCCGGCCCGCCCGGCGTCCAGCAGGTGGATCAGGGCGCGCACATCGGTGGGATGCAGACCGTGGAGGCCGGCGAACTCGGCGGCGAAGAGATCCAGTTCCACCGTGACGGCCCGCAGCAGATGGACCAGTTGCAGGTCCGGGTCCCGGTCGTCCACGCCACGGTCGTTTCCGCCATGGTCATCCCTGCCAGGGTCGTCCACGTTGTCCCTCCCGGGGATATTATCTCGTTCATCGAGACTATCGTTGGTCGAGTAATCACGAGGCGGCGATCATGGGTGGCGGGACGGCGTTCCTCTCGGCGTACGACAGCGTCCTGCGGCAGTGGCCCGGGGAGGTCGACACCGTCGACGTGCCCTCCGCCTACGGCACCACCCGGGTCCACGTCACCGGTCCGAAGAACGGCACCCCGCTGGTGCTGCTGCCCGGCGGCGGGGCGACCTCCGTGGTGTGGTTCGCGAACGTGGGTGCCCTGGCCGCCGCACACCGGGTGTACGCCCCCGACCTCATGGGCGACATCGGCCGCAGCGTGCACGACGGGGCGCCCCTGCGCGGCGCCGACGACCTCGTGGCCTGGCTCGACACGCTCTTCGACGCGCTGCGGCTCGACGCCGCGCACCTGTGCGGCCACTCCTACGGCGCCTGGATCGCCCTCAACTACGCGCTGCGCGCACCGCACCGGATCACCCGCCTCGCGTTGCTGGATCCCACCGACTGCTTCGCCGGCATGAGCCCCGCCTACCTTCTGCGCGCCCTGCCGGTGTTGATCAGACCCACCGCCGGACGCGTGGAGGCCTTCCACCGGTGGGAGACGGGCCGTACTCCGGAGAATCCCGCCTGGCGGGCGTTCCTCGGCAGCACCGCGCAGGCCCGCCGGTCGAAGGTCGTCCGCATGCGGCGCCCGAAGGCGGACGAGCTGAGGATCTGCGCCGTTCCGACGCTGGTCCTCCTGGCCGCGAGGAGCCGCGCCCACAACGCGCGCAAGGTGGCCCCGCGGGCCCGCCGGCTCATGCCCGGAGCCACTGTCGACCTCCTTCCGAACGCCTCCCACCACTCCCTGCCCACGGAACAGCCGGCCGAACTCGACCGTGTGCTGAGGCGGTTCCTGGCCTGAGCGGGTCTTGTTTTGGACGGGGCGGCCGGGGCAACCGGCCGTCATGGAGACCAATGACGGCACGGACGAAGTGATCGAGACCCAGGGGGACGAGCATCACGTCGTCCTCAGCGCCGACACCAACGGCGACGGGAAGACCGACATCTGGATGACCGACACCACGGGTGACGGCAAGGCCGATCTCTACCAGTTCGACACCACCGGTGACGGGGAGATCGACCTGACGATGGTCGAGCGGGCCGACGAGCCGGGCGTCGACCGGGTCGTCGTCGAAGGCGACGGCGGCCACCCGATGGAGACCTGACCTTTCGGCCCGCGGGCACGGGCACCGCGTCTACGGAGTGCCTGTCAGCGGGCGCAGCACGGTGGCGCCGGCGCGCAGCAGCGCGGACACCGGCGGTCCCACCCATCGGGACAGTTCGCGCGGCAGCGCGGGGTCGAGCTCGATCGTCACACGGACATAGCGCGTGTGCAGCCGCGCGACCTTCGCGTGGCGCGGCGCGGCGGCGTCCGGTTCGCGCTGCAGGGCGGCTCGGTAGGTGTCCTTGCGCTGGTTCACATCGTGTCCTGACGTTTGATGAGCTCGTCCGCGAGATCCATGTACGCCGATCCCTTGACCTCGACGGGACTGCCGAACGACTGGGAGTACAGGTCGAGTCGTGGAATGTGGGTGGACAACACGTCGAAGCCCCGCTCGGTGAGCGCTTCGCGGGCGTCGGCGTCGGGACCGGTGCGCGTGGCGTCGGGGCGGTTCGTACGGTTCAGCAGCACGGCGGAGCGGGCGGGCCGGGCCCGCAGGGACTGCACGTCGCCCATCTCGCCGCCGATGGGTGCCATGCGGTCCAGTTCGATGGGGGACGGGGTCACCGGCACGATCCATTCGCTCGCGTACCGCATGACGCTCCGGGCGATATGGGCGTGGTCCTCCATCTGCGGGGCGTCGAACACCACGGCCCGCCGGTCCCCGAGGAAGTCGTTCACGCGCCGGTGCACGTCGCCCACCGGAAGGGAGAACACGGGGAAGGGGAAGCCCCCCGCCAGCTCGCTCCACCGCAGCGCCGAGGACGCGGGGTCACTGTCCACCAGCAGCGGTGAGAGGCCCGACTCGTGCAGTGCGTGAGCCAACCACACCGCGCTCGTCGTCTTGCCCACTCCGGGTTTCAGGTTCACAAAGGCATAGCTCATCGACACAGGGAGCCACGCTAGTGACCGCGAGGGACCGGCGGCCGTCCCCGCGGGGCGCACCCTCCCCTCGTTCACCCTGAGGCGCAGCTGAATCATTCCAATGGACCAACCCGGTCCGCCCGCCACCACGGGATCTGTGCCCCCGCACAGGCGTGCCCGACGACCGCTGTGCACCCGCCTCCCGAACGGACCGGCCCCTGTACGCGGCACCGCCCGGCTGATGCCATGCCCGGCATGTCTCCCGCGTCTCACACGTCTCCCGCGCCTCCCTCGATCCCGGCACCTCCGTCGATGCCCTCGTCCCCGGCTCCGGGCGCAACGGCCCGCCCGTACGCCACGGCGGCAGCGGAGCGCCACCGTTGAGCGCCGGCGACGGACAGTCGTTCGCCGTCGTGGTCTTCCTCGGTTTCGTCGCCGTGTCCCTGCTGCTGTGCGGACTGGCCGCGGCCGACCTGGACGACCCCGAGCATTTCTACGCGGGCGGCAGCGCGGCCTTCGGTCCCGTCGGCGGCGGACTGGCCATCGCCGGCGACTACATCTCCGCCGCCACCCTGCTCAGCACCACGGGTGCCGTCGCCCTGGACGGCGCGGACGGCGTTCTCTTCGCCTGTGCCACCGTCGTCTCGCTCTTCCTGGTCCTGCGGATCCTGGGGGAACCCCTACGCCGCAAGGGTGTGTTCACCCTCGGGGACTTCCTCGCCGACCAGCTCGACACCCCCTCCGCGCGCCGGGCTCCAGGTGTCGCCACCCTCGTCGTCCTCACCCCGTTGCTGCTGGTGCAACTGTCCACCGCCGGACGCATCATGGCGGCCATGCTCGGGCTTCCCGACGCGGCGCTCGCCGGATGCACGGTCGCCGGAGGCGCGCTGATGGTCTGTTACGCCGCGTTCGGCGGGATGCGCGGGATCGGATACGTGCAGATCCTGAAGGTCGGTGTGGCGCTCGTCGCCATGCTGCTGCTCGCCGGGGTCGTCCTCGCCCGGTTCGGATGGTCACCACCGGCACTCCTCGACTCCGCCCGGGACCACTCCGGAGCGGGCGCCGCCTATCTGCGCCCCGGACTCCACTTCGGCCACTCCGTCGCCGGGCGCCTCGACCTGATCAGTTTCGAGGCCACCCTCCTGGTCGGCGCCGCCTGTCTGCCGCACATCACCATGCGGCTGCACCCGGTCGGGAAGGCCCGCACCGCACGGCGCGCCGTCGGCTGGGCGGTCGGCCCCGTCATGGTGGTGTGCGCCGCGGTGGTGGTGGCGGGACTGGGCGCCTGCGCCCTGATCGGCCGGGGCCCGGTGCGGGCCGCAGACCCCGGGGGAGCGACCGCCCTGCTGATGGTGACGGGCGCGCTCGACCCGGTCTCCGGCGGTGCCGGGCACAGCATGCTGTTCGCGGTCGTCGCCTGTGCCGTCTTCGCGACCACCCTCGCGGCCGTCGCGGGCATCACCCTGGCGGCCGCCTCCAGCCTCGCCCGCGACTTCGCCGGCCGGCCCGCCCACGGGAGCGGACACCGCTCGGCCGCCGGGGAGATCCGCCGGGCGCGGCTGGGGATCGTCCTCGTCGGAGCCGCCGCCGTCGTCGTGTCGGCGGGCCTCGGAGACCGCGGCAGACTGACGCTGATCTCGCTGTCGTTCACCGTCGCGGCCTCGGTGCTCGCGCCGGTCCTGCTGTACGCGCTCTTCCTGCCCGGCCACTCGGCCACCGGAGTGCGCTGGACCGTCTACGGGACCCTTCCCCTCGTCGTACTGCTGATCGCGGGATCGCCCGCGATGTCGGGCACCCCGTTCGCGGTCTTCCCCGACCACGACGTCCGCTGGTTCCCGCTCCAGACCCCCGGGCTGATCACCATCCCGGCCGGCTTCCTGTTCGGACTCGTCGGCCGCACGAGCGACCGCGCTGCCCGGCGGCCCTGGCGGGACGGCACCGGACCGGTGCCACCCGGCGCGCGCAGGTCCGACCCTGCGGGACGCAGGTGAAGGTCCCGACCGGGGCCGGGGGCCGTCCCGACAGCGGACGGTGACCTGAGCCCCGGAGCGAGCGCACGCGTCAACCCCGTTGAGAACCGCCGGGGTTGACGTCGTGACCCGGTTCGACCAGCCGGGCGAGATGGTCCAGTGCCATACGCGTGCCGGTCTCGTTGTCGGCGGCGGGCACGGCGTCCGGCACCCCCTCGTGCACGATGACCACCTCGGTGCCGCCGTCCGCCTCGGTCAGTTCGGTCCTCATGGTCATCTCGCCGCGGAGCGCGGGATCGTCCGTCTCGAACTCGACCACCTCGACCACCCGCTCGTCCGGGACGAGTTCCACGAAGCGGCCGTGGTACGTGTCGGTGCGTGCCGTCGACTTGCCGGTCCCGCTCGGCACGTCATAGGTGAGCGAGACCCGGAACGCACCACCTTCGCGGGCGTCGAACTCGTGCACCTCGCTGCGCATTCCGGCCGGCATCCGCCACTTCGCGACAGCCGTCGCGTCCAGCAGCGCCCGGTAGATGTCCGCTCGCGAGGCGTTCACCCGCCGCGAGACCCGCGTCGTATACACGCCTTTCAGGCTACCCGGCGCGGACGCTGACGGGCCTTCAGGCCGAGCGGGCCGCGACGCCCGGGTCCTCGCGCGACCCCTTGACGGCGATGGTTCAGACCTTTACGGTCACGGCACGCACTCGTTCACAGGTGAACCTATTGTTCACCCATGTGAACATCGCCATCCTCTCGGAGGTGCCCTCCGCCTCCGGGACGCCCGGCGCAGTCTGCCGACCTTCTCTTCCCCCACGATCAGCGAAGGACGTCAACATGACCCGATCCAGGCTTCTGACGGCGATCACCGTCGCGGGCTTCGTCGCCGCGGTGACCGTCCTGGGCACCTCCAGTGCCGGCGCCGCCGACCCGAACGTCGCGCCCGGCGGAAACTTCGACCTGTCCGTCTGGCAGCTTCAGGAGCCCGTGGGCTCCCCGGGTTCGCCCACCACCATCTCCTCAGCCCGTCTGCAGGGGGCGAACGGCTACCAGGACGCGTACTTCTACACCGACACCCGCGACGGCGCGATGACCTTCTGGGCACCGGAGAAGGGCGTCACGACGCCGAACTCGTCCTACGCCCGCTCCGAGCTGCGGGAGATGAACCGCAGCGGCAGCGCGGCGGACTGGTCGCTGAGCGGCAGTCACCGGCTGAGCGCGACACTGCGGGTGGTGTCGGTGACGTCCAACGTGTGTGTCGGCCAGATCCACCTCGGCTCCGGCGGATCGTCCACCAAACCGCTGGTGGAGCTGTACTACCGCTCCAGCGGCGACATCGTCCTCGGCACCGAGAACTCGCCGTCCGGCGGACAGACGACCCACACGGTGGGGCATGTGGCGGTCGGCAAGACCTGGACCTACACGATCGCCGTCTCCGGCGGCAACACCGTCGACCTGACCGTCAACGGCAGCACCACCCACTACTCGATACCGTCGTCGTTCTTCCCCTACAAGCAGTACTTCAAGGCCGGCTCGTACAACCAGTCGTCCTCCGACAGCACCACGAAGGGGGCGCGAGTCGCCTTCTACGGTCTGAACGTCTCGCACGGCTGACGGTCGTCGCACATGACGGAGGGGTGAACGCGGGGCTTCGCCGCGTTCACCCCTCCGCCGTCGGAACATCCGGTCAGAGCGACGTCATGACGTGCTTGATCCGGGTGTAGTCCTCGAAGCCGTACGCGGAGAGGTCCTTGCCGTAGCCGGACCGCTTGAACCCGCCGTGCGGCATCTCGGCGACGAGTGCCATGTGCGTGTTGATCCACACGCAGCCGAAGTCGAGGTTCTTCGACATCCGCATCGCCCGCGCGTGGTCCTTGGTCCACACCGAGGAGGCCAGCGCGTAGTCGATGCCGTTGGCGAACGCGACGGCCTGGGCCTCGTCCGTGAACGACTGGACGGTCATGACCGGGCCGAAGACCTCGTTCTGGACGATCTCGTCGTCCTGCTTCAGGCCCGAGACGACGGTCGGGGCGTAGAAGTATCCCTTGTCGCCGACCCGGTGACCGCCCGCCTCGACCTTCGCGTGTCCGGGCAGCCGCTCGATGAAGCCGCTGACCTGGGCGAGCTGGTTGGCGTTGTTCAGCGGGCCGTAGAGAACGTCCTCGTCGTCCGGCTGCCCGGTCTTCGTCCCGGCCGCGGCCTTGGCGAGGGCGGCGACGAACTCGTCGTGGACCGACTCGTGGACCAGGACGCGGGTCGCGGCCGTGCAGTCCTGGCCGGCGTTGAAGAAGCCGCCGACCACCAGGTCCTCGACCGCCTTCGCCAGGTCGGCGTCCTCGAAGACCACGGCCGGAGCCTTGCCGCCGAGCTCCAGGTGGACCCGCTTGACGTCCTTGGCCGCGCTCTGCGCGACCTGGATGCCCGCGCGCACCGAACCCGTGATGGAGGCCATCGCCGGGGTCGGGTGCTCCACCATCAGCCGGCCGGTCTCGCGGTCGCCGCAGACGACGTTGAAAATGCCCCGGGGCAGGTCCAGCTCCTCCAGCACACCGCCGATGATCTCCGCGATCAGCACCGTGGAGGCCGGAGTGGTGTCCGAGGGCTTGAGGACCACCGCGTTGCCCGCCGCGAGCGCCGGTGCGAACTTCCACACCGCCATCAGCAGGGGGTAGTTCCACAGCGCGACCTGGGCGCACACACCGACCGGCTCGCGGCGGACGATCGAGGTCATCCCCTCCATGTACTCGCCGGCCGAGCGGCCCTCCAGCATCCGGGCCGCGCCCGCGAAGAAGCGGACCTGGTCGATCGCCGGGCCGAGCTCCTCGCTGAGGGTGAGGTGCAGCGGCTTGCCGGTGTCCCGGCTCTCCGCGGCGACCAGTTCCTCGGCCCGTGCCTCCATCGCGTCGGCGATCTTCAGCAGGGCGCGCTGGCGCACGGACGGGGTCGCGTCGCGCCAGACGGGGAACGCCGCGGCCGCGGCCGCCATCGCCGCGTCGACATCGGCCGCGCCCGACAGCGGGGAGGTCGCGTAGACGTCACCGGTGGTGGGGTCCACCACATCGAGCGTCCGGCCGTCGGCGGCATCCGCGAAGGCGCCGTCGATGTAGTTGCGGAACGTGCTGCTCATGGAACGTCTCTCCTGGTCAGGCTGCGGTACGGGGGGACAGGTGCTCGTGGACGGCGGGCCAGGTGCCGTCCTCGGAGCGGGCGAAGACGATGGTCTCCCGCTCGTGGACCGTCTCCGCGCCGGCGTTGGTGGCGACCCGCGTCTCCACGTCGTGGCTGAAGACGGCCGTGTCGCCGAAGGGCTGGATCAACTGTGCCGACGAGGTGCAGCCGAGGATGCGGAAACCGTCCTCCTCCACCCACTGCTGCCACAGGGCGCGGTACTCGGCCGTGGAGCCGAGCCGCTGCGGTGTGGTGTGGAAGACGAACGTCGCGTCCGGGGCGAAGGCGCCGAAGTAGTCGTCGAGGCGGCCCTCGGCGAAGGCGGCGACGAGCGCGTCCGCGGCGGACCGGATCTCCTGGACGGTGGTGGTGCTCATGCACGGCTCCTGGTGAGGGGCGCCCGGTGGTCAGGACCGGGCGCCCGGTCGGGGGTGTCGGTGACGGCGGGGACTCAGCGGGCCGCGGCGGGCTCGGGGGTCATCTCCTCGGCGCCACCGGTGATCGGCGCGACGTCGGCGTCGGACACCGGGACGAGGCGCGGTCCGGCCGGACCGAACACGGCGCGCGGCTCGGGGAACACGACGAGCGCGGCGAGGTAGAGGACGACGGCCAGGGCGAGGCCGACCGGCAGCGAGATGTCCGCGCCGTTCGCGAGGTTGCCCAGCGGGCCGACGAACTGGCCCGGCAGGTTGGTGAAGAGGAGTGCCACGACCGCGCTGACGATCCAGGTGCCCATGCCGCGCCAGTTCCAGCCGTGCGCGAACCAGTAGCGGCCGCCGCGCTGACGCCGGTTGAAGACCTGCAGCGCCTCGGCGTCGTACCAGCCGCGCCGGGTCACGTAGCCGAGCGCCATGACGACCATCCACGGTGCGGTGCAGGTGATGATCAGCGTGGCGAAGGTGGAGATGGACTGCGTGAGGTTGAGCGCGAAGCGGCCGAGGAAGATGAATCCGATGGACAGGACACCGATGAAGAAGGTGGCCTGGACGCGGTTGAAGCCAACACCCTGGCCTACCGGCTGCGCCGCTTCGGCGCTCTCGCCGACCGTGATCTGACGTCGACGGGGGCCCTGGCCGAGGTCTGGCTGGCGATCCAGGCGGCGGGAGCGCTGGGCCTCACCGACTGAGCGGCCCCTCCCGCGCACCGGAGCGGCCCGTCCGGCGCGAACCGTGTGCGTGGCACCCGTCCGGCGCGAACCGTATGTGGCACCCGTCCGGCCTGAACCGTGTGTGGCACCCGTCCGGCGCGGCGCACCGTCGGCGCTGGTCACCTGCGCCGTGCGACCGCCTCGACCAGTCGCCGGATGTCGGCGAGATCGGCCTCGAACTCCGTCGTGAGGTCGACGGGCAGGTCCAGCCACGGCCCGAGCGCGCGGTGGCCGGGCAGTTCGCTGTCCGGGAGGTGACCGCGACGGCCGCGCGGGTCGAGGACGCCGGGCGTGAAGCGGCCCGCGGCCTCCGAGGCGGCGAAACCGATGACGAAGGTGCTGACCAGCCTCTCCAGCCGGGGGACCTCGGGTTCGGGCACCCCGGCTTCGATGAGGGCGGTGTAGATGATGTCCACCGCTCGCAGGGCGTCCGGGGTGACCGCGGGCCGGGAGAAGAGCAGGTGGGCGGACCAGGGGTGTTGCCGGGTCACCTTCCGGCAGGCGTGCGCGAGGGCGTCCAGCCTTTCGTCCCAGGTCTGATCCTCGGCCGGATCGGCCGGCAGCAGAGCGGTGAGCAGGCGTCCGACCATCGCGTCCAGCAGCGCTGCCTTGTCCTTGACGTGCCGGTACAGCGCCATCGGTGTCACACCGACGCGATCCGCCACCGTGCGCATCGAGACCGCGTCGACGCCGTGCTCGTCGGCGATGTCCAGTGCCGCGTCCAGGATCTCTTCCCGCCTGCCACTCATGGGTCTACAGTGTAGACGTGTACGGCGTATACGTGTACGCCGTAGACGTCATGGAGGACGGATGTTGATCGCAGAGGGACTGGTGAAGCGCTACGGCCCGCGTCGCGCGCTCGACGGCTTCGACCTGACGGTCCCGGCCGGCGAGATCGTGGGCCTGATCGGTCACAACGGTGCCGGCAAGACCACTTTCGTCGAGATCGTCGCCGGTCTCGTACGTCCCGACGCCGGCCGGGTCACCATCGCCGCGCTCGACGCGCTGAGTGCCGGCCGGGCCGCACGGCGGTTCCTCGGCATGGCTCCGCAGGAGTCGGCCCTGTACGGCGCGGCCACCGTGCGGGAGAACGTGCGGCTGTTCGCCGGGCTGGCGGGGCTGCGGGGGCGGCACCGGGACGCGGAGATCGCCCGGGTCCTGGACGAACTCCACCTGACGGCCGTGACGGACCGGCCCGTGGCCGCCCTGTCCGGAGGCCAGCGCCGCCGGGTCCAGGCGGCCACCGCCATGGTCGGCTCGCCGCCGCTCCTGCTGCTGGACGAACCGACCGCGGGAGCCGATCCGGAAACACGCTCGGCCCTGCTGAGCGCCGTCAGGGCACGGGCCGAGGCGGGCGCCGCCGTCGTCTACACGACCCACTACCTGCCGGAGCTCGTCGATCTCGATGCCACACTGGCTCTCGCCCGGGACGGGCGGATCATCGCGCGCGGTACCCGGACGGAGCTCACCCGCCACCTGCCCGGCGAACTCAGGGTCACGTTCGCCGACCCGGCCGAACCCGAACTGCGACTCCCGACCACGGACCCCGGCGCGGATCTGGCGGCGCTTCTCGCCTCGGGCCGTACCCCCACGTCCGTCGACGTTCACCGCCCGGGCCTGGACGACCTCTACCGGTCCATGGAGACCGCGGCGACCGCGACCGGGACGGAGGTCCGCGATGCCGCGTGAGTCCGCCGCCCGCCTGGCCGTGCTGATGCGCCACAACCTGCTGCTGATGGTGCGCGAACCCGGCCCGGTGCTGAGCAGGATGATCCTGCCGCTGGTCTTCGTCACGCTGCTGCGACCGCTCTACGTGTCCGGGCAGGGCCGCACGGCCGGCACGGAACAGGCGGTCGTCGGCACGCTGGTCACCTTCTCGCTGCTCGCCCTCGGCATCTGCGGCAGCGCGGTCCTCACCGAACGGCTGGGCCGCACCTGGGACCGGCTGCGCGCCACCGCGCTGCGCCCCGCGGAACTGCTCGTCGGCAAGGTCGTCCCGGCCTTCGCGGCCCTGCTCGTCCAGCAGTTCCTCATCGTCGGCTTCGGTGTGTGCGTCTTCGGCCTGCGCGTCCCGTACCCGTTCCTGCTGCTCGGTGTCCTGCTGAGCTGGAGCTGCGCCCTGCTCGGAATCGGCACGCTGATCGGCGTGCTCGTCCGTAGTGCGGGCGCGCTCTCGGCCGCCTTCGACATCGGCGGCATGCTGCTGAGCAGCGTCGGCGGCGCGCTCGTCCCGCTCGACGCGCTGCCGGCCTGGGTCTCGGACGCGGCCCCGGCCTCGCCCGGCTACTGGGCCGCGCGGGGCGTGCGCGCCGCTCTCGGCGGCGACACGTACACGGTGGCGGCGGCCTGCGGAACGCTCCTGTGCGTGGCGCTGATCTGCGGTGCCCTGGCTTCTGTCCGTCTGCGGGGCCGTAGCGGCCGACTGGTGGCGCTCTAGAGGACCGATGTCATGAACTCCGTTGTCCGGTAGGGGAGTTCAGGTGAGTTCGAGGGAGAGCTAGCGAGACCGGCGGGACCGGGCGGAGCGGTGGTCAGTCGGTACGGCGCAGGCCCTCGATGAGCAGTGCGACCAGGCGTCGCGGGTCGTAACGGGGGTCGTTGTGGGCGCCGATGCAGAGGTTCCCGACGCCGCGCATCAGTTGGTAGGCGGTCGGACCGGGCCGGATCTCGCCGGACTGGGCTGCGGCGTCCAGGAGTTGGGCGCACACGGGGAGAAGACGGTCCAGGAAGTAGGTGTGCAGGGCGTCGAAGCCGGTGTTGTCGGGCTGGAGGACGGCGGCCAGTCCGTGCTTGGTGACGAGGAAGTCGACGAAGAGGTCGATCCATCGCGCCAGCGCGGCATGGGGGGACGCGGAGGTCTCCAGGAGGGCCGGACCCGCCTCGGCGCAGGCTTCGACCTGGTGCCGGTAGACGGCGACGATGAGATCCGCCCGCGTGGGGAAGTGGCGGTAGATCGTGGCCGTCCCGACGCCGGCCCGGGCCGCGATGTCGCGCACGGGCGCCTCCACGCCCGACGTGGCGAAGACCGCGGAGGCCGCCTCCAGCAGCGTCTCCTGGTTGCGCCGGGCGTCGGCCCGCCGGGGCCGGGCCGCCTGCCCCGCGGTCTCGTCGCGGTCGTTCATCGCGTCGCTCCTCCGTGTCCGGTCCATCAAACGGAACGTCGTTCCGTATCGCCTTGCCAAGGGGAACAGTGTTCCGTATCGTCAAACGGGACGGTGTTCCGTTTGTTCATGATGGCAGACCAGGGACCCGGCGACCAATCCACGCTGCCACCACGCTTCATTCGCCATGGAGGAGACACGGCCATGCAGTACCGCACCTTGGGCCGCACCGGCATACAGGTCAGCACCCTCGCGCTGGGCGCGATGAACTTCGGCAGGATCGGGCGCACCACCCAGAGCGAGGCGACCGCCATCGTCGACGCCGCGCTCGACGGCGGGATCAACCTCATCGACACCGCCGACATGTACAGCGACGGCGAGTCGGAGGAGATGGTCGGCAAAGCCGTCGCGGGCCGCCGCGACGACATCGTGCTGGCCACGAAGGCGGGCATGCCGATGGGCGACGAGCGCAACCACCGGGGCGGTTCGCGCCGCTGGCTGGTCACCGAGCTGGACAACAGCCTGCGCCGTCTCGGTGTCGACCACGTGGATCTCTACCAGATCCACCGATGGGACCCGAACACCAGTGACGAGGAGACCCTGTCGGCCCTGACCGACCTGCAACGCACGGGAAAGATCCGCCACTTCGGCTCCTCGACCTTCCCCGCCCACCGTCTTGTGCAGGCTCAATGGGCCGCCCGCGAGCACCACTTGAGGCCCTACGTCACCGAACAGCCCAGCTACTCGATCCTGCAGCGCGGGATCGAGGCGCACGTCCTGCCCGTGACCCAGGAGTACGGACTGGGAGTGCTGGTGTGGAGCCCGCTGGCCTCGGGATGGCTGTCGGGCGCGGTCCGTGCGGGCCGGGAGATCACCACCAGCCGCTCGACGTTCATGCCGCAGCGCTTCGACACCACCGTCCCCGCCAACCGGGCCAGGCTCGACGCCGTCGAGGAACTGGCCCGAGTGGCCGACGCGGCCGGTCTGACGATGATCCAGCTCGCGCTCGGATTCGTGACGGCGCACCCCGGCGTGACGAGCGCGCTCGTCGGCCCCCGTACGCCGGACCACCTGCACGCGCAGCTCGCCGCGGCCGACACCGTGCTCCCGGCCGACGTCCTCGACGCCATCGACGCGATCGTCGCCCCCGGCACCGATCTGGCCGCCCACGAGAAGTTCGACACTCCGCCCGCGCTCCTCGACGCGTCACTGCGACGCCGCTGACCGTCCAGGAGGCCGTCCGCTTCCCCCGAACCCGCGGCTCCCAGCTCCGGGGGAGCGCATCGGCCCGACTGCCGCTCGGTGGGCATACGTCCTCGCACCCGATGCATTGGTGAAGGGGCTGTGCCTCGCGATGGCCGGGCAGGGAGGATCTGTCGTATGGGAGACATCGGATTTTCGTTGCGGGCAGCCACAGTTGACGATGCGGAGTTCCTCTGGGACATGCTCCTGGCCGCCGTGAACTGGGACCCCACCCGGGAGGCGGTCAGCCGTGATCAGGCTCGCGAAGACCGTCGGACGGCGCACTACGTCGAAGGGTGGGTCCGGCGGGGCGATCTCGGTGTGGTCGCGGTCGACCCGGGTGGACACCCCGTCGGCGCGGTGTGGCTGCGTCTGTTCGGTGCCGACGACGCCGGGTACGGCTTCGTGGCCGCGGATGTCCCGGAAGTGTCGCTCGGAGTCGTCCCGTCGTGGCGGGGCAGGGGCGTGGGGCGCGCCTTGATGGCCGAGATGGCCCGGCGAGCCGGCGACAGCGGCTTCACCCGGATCTGCCTGAGCGTCGAACGGGCGAATCGGGCACGCCGTCTGTATCTCGACGAAGGCTTCACGACCGTGGAGTCGGGGCCGGACTCCGACACCATGGTCAAGGTGGTCGCCGTGCGGTGACGCGGGGGCCCACGCGGCGCCCGCCTGACCGCGCCCCGACCACGGGCATCTCGCAGTCGGTGGCCTTGACTTGGTGGAACGTCCCTATCCCTCGAACCAGGTCAAGAAGCGTGTGCGCTCTTCGCCGCACCGGCCGTTGCCGGAGCCTTCGACGCTGTCGGGGTCGAAGACGGAGCCGTACGGTTCGGAGGTGATCGTGCAGGTTTCCCGGACAGGCCGCAGAGCGAAGAAGCCGAACGCGACAAGTGCCGCGACCAGCAGGGCAATCAGCAGCTTGCGGCGGGGTGTTGGGGTGAGCACGATGTGATGCTATCGGTGGGCCGACGCCCACCGGGCACCTGGAGCGGTGATGCACGCCGTGCCGGTGCCCTGCCCAAGGGCGTCCACGTACCGTCGGCGGATCCGCAGGACTCGTCCCATGCCATCGCCGCCGTGCGCGACGCCTGGGACGTCGTCGACAGGCCGGGCGCACGACCCTGACCACAACGGACCGGCACGGGCAGGGGAGTTGTCGTCCCGCTGCACCGCCACCCGCCGTGGCGGAACGGAGGGGGCCCGGAGCGTCGCGCTCCGGGCCCCCTCCGTCCTCCTCGGCGGTGCGTCGACTGCGGCGTCAGCGGCTCTTGCGTACCCGGGCCGCCGCGCGGGCCTCCGCCGCCTTTCGGGCGTCCGCGGTCTTGCGGGACTCCTTGGCGGGGCGCCCCGGGCGGGTGCCGATGCCGCGGAAGGGCGCGTTGCCGGTCTTCGGTCCGGTCGGCGGGCGCTTGGCCCCCGTGATGTCGGTCAGGGCCGCCTCGCCGGAGCGCACCTGGGTGACGGTCGGCCGGATTCCGGCGTCGGACATCAGCCGGTTCACATCCCGCCGTTGGCCGTGGGTGACCAGGGTGACCACGCTCCCGGACTCCCCGGCGCGCGCCGTGCGCCCGGCCCGGTGCAGATACTCCTTGGCGTCGGCGGGCGGGTCGACGTTGACGACGAGGTCGAGCGCCTCGATGTGAATGCCCCGCGCGGCGACATTGGTGGCCACCAGAACGTTGATCTCATCGTTCTTGAACTGGGCGAGCGTGTGCATCCGCTGCGGCTGCGACTTCCCGCTGTGCAGGGCGGAGGCCCGGATACCGCTGGCCCGCAGGTGACGGGTGAACTGGTCCACGCCGGCCTTGGTGTCCAGGAACATCAGCACGCGGCCGTCCCGCGCGGCGATCTCGGTCGCCGTCGCGTACTTGTCGGCGCCGTGGATGTTCAGCACGTGGTGTTCCATCGTGGTCACCGAGGCCGCCACCCGGTCGACCGAGGCGAGAACCGGGTCGTGCAGGTGGTTCCGCACGAGCTGGTCGACGTTGTGGTCGAGCGTGGCCGAGAACAGCAGCCGCTGCCCGTCCTCGGGGATCTGGTCGAGGAGATCGGAGACCTGAGGCAGGAAGCCCAGATCGCACATCTGGTCCGCCTCGTCCAGCACCGTGATCCGCACGTGGTTCAGGACGCAGTCCCTGCGTGACACCAGGTCGGTCAGCCGCCCCGGCGTCGCGATGAGCACTTCGACGCCGGCCCGCAGCAGCGCCTGCTGGCGGTTGATCGACAGACCGCCCACCACCGTCGCCAGCCGTACGTTCAAGGTCTGCGCGTACGGTTCCAGCGCGTCGCTCACCTGCTGCGCGAGCTCCCGGGTCGGTACCAGGACCAGGGCCAGCGGCCGCTTCGCCTCCGCTCGCCGGCCCGCCGTCCGGGTCAGCAGCGCCAGTCCGAAGGCCAGCGTCTTGCCGGAACCGGTCCGTGCCCGGCCGAGGACGTCGTGCCCGGCGAGCGCGTTGGGCAGCGTCGCGGCCTGGATGGGGAAGGGCTCCGTCACCCCGAGGGCGGTCATCTTCTCCACCAGGCCGGGCGGCAGGCCGAGCGCGTCGAACGACGCGGCCGCGGGCAGGCCCGTGGAGACGGTCCGCGGTGTCGGGACGTCTTCCTGCGGCGCTGTCGGCGGCTGCTCCTCGCCGGCATCGGAGAGGCCGGGGGCCGGCGGCTTCGCGTTCATGGGGAACCTTCCTCAGTCTGACGCCCGGAACGCCCCGGGGCCCGTACCTCTTGGCACGGGCCCCGGCGACTTCGAAGCGTCCTCCCATTTTACCAGCGGGCCCGAGGGCACCCGCGGGCCCCGGTGGTGCACCCGGCCGCCCGCGATGTGACCTTCGTCCCTGCTCCTTGCGGGCGGCGGGACGGTGCGGACAGTCTCTGCGGCAACGAGTCCCCGAAGAACTGTTATCCGGGGTCCCGCGGGCGGTCTCCCAGACAACGGCAGCATCGTTCGGAGTCGAGGGCAGGGAAGTTTTCATGAGGAGACAGCACGCGGTCGAGCCGGCGGCACTGGTGACCGCCGCCCGAGCGGGAGACTCGGCGGCCCAGGACGCCCTGGTCAGCGCGTTCCTCCCCTTGGTCTACAACATCGTCGGACGCGCGCTGAACGGCTCGGTCGATGTCGACGACGTCGTGCAGAACACCATGCTCCGTGCCCTGGACGGCCTGGACGGGCTGCGTGCGCCGGAGAGCTTCCGCTCCTGGCTCGTGGCGATCGCGATGAACCAGGTCCGGGCGCACTGGCGGGACCGCCGGCTCGCCTTGGGCGCGATGGACGAGGCGGAGGACCTCGCGGACCCCGGCTCCGACTTCGTGGACCTGACCATGGTGCGGCTCCAGCTCTCCGGCCAGCGCCGGGAGACCGCGCTGGCGACCCGCTGGCTCGAACCCGACGACCGTGGTGTGCTCTCGCTGTGGTGGCTGGAATGCGCCGGTGAACTGACCCGGACGGAGGTCGCCGACGCCCTGGAACTGTCGCCCCGGCACACCGCGGTCCAAGTGCAGCGGATGAAGGCCCAGTTGGAGACCGCCCGGGTGGTGGTCCGGGCCCTCGACGCGTCACGTCCGCCCTGCGAGGAACTGCGGGGCGTCCTCGCCACCTGGGACGGTCGGCCCTCCCCGCTGTGGCGCAAGCGCATAGCCCGGCACGCCCGCGACTGCGTGCGCTGCTCCGGTCTGTGGAGCGGACTGGTGCCCGCGGAGGGACTGCTGGCAGGCCTGGCGCTGATAGCCGTGGCGCCCGGGCTGATAGAGGCGCTGCGGACCGAGCCGGGCGGGATGGCGGCCACGGGCTCCGCGTCACGGACCGCGTCCGGCGCCGGTCAAGGAGCGCGTCCGGCGGGGGCCGGGCACCGCGCGTCCCGCGGCGGAGCGACCTCGCGCGGCGAGGCCCGCAGGCGCCGCCGCTTCCGGCGCCGGGCCCTCGGAGCCGCCCTCGTGGCGGCCTGTATGGCGGGCGGTGGCCTCTGGTACCTCGGTATCGGGCCCGGAACCCGTACCGACGGGGCCGAGCCCGCGCGGACCGCGGGCGACCCCGTCATGGACCTCTCGGCAACGGGCGCCCCCGGCGGCTCCGCGTCGGCCACCGCCCCGGCCTCGTCATCTCCTTCCTCGTCGCGGTCCGCGTCGGAACGGGCCGAGCCGAAGACCTCGAAGAAACCCCGTTCCGCCGGTCCGAGCGCGTCGGCCGGAGCGTCCTCGTCCCGGTCGGTCCTGCGGGCGTCCGGGACGCCCCGGGCGGGGTCGGCCACGTCGAGCACCGTGGCGCAGGTGGTGGCGCTGGTGAACAGGGAGCGGGCGGCGGCCGGCTGCGGTCCTGTCACGGAGGACGCCCAACTGGAGGACGCAGCCCGGCGCCACTCCGACGACATGGCGGCCCGCGACTTCTTCGAGCACACCAACCCCGACGGCGTCGACCCCGGTGAGCGCATCACCGCCGCGGGTTATCGCTGGTCCACGTACGGCGAGAACATCGCCATGGGCCAGCAGACCCCGCAGGCGGTGATGGACTCCTGGATGAACAGCCCGGGGCACCGCGCGAACATCCTCAACTGCTCGTTCAAGAACATAGGAGTGGGTGTGCACAAGGGGCCGGGGGGTCCGTGGTGGACGCAGGACTTCGGAGCGAGGCTGTAAGGCCCGGTGAGCCTTTCCGAACGGGGCGACGCCGGTCAGGGGCTTGTCCGACCCGGGCTTGCCCGGCCCCGCTCAGGTGACGTGCCAGCCGGGTTCGAGGCGATCGAGGAGGGCGCGGTAGGCCGCGTCGTACCGGTCCCGGTAGCTGTCCGCCAGGGAGGCGACGAGCAGTCCGAAGGTCGCGTCGACCAGGACCGTGGCCTCTGTCCGGGCCCGCGTCCCGGTCATGCCGAGGTCGAGGAAGGCGGCGGTGAGCAGGCCGGTCCACTCGGCCAGGGTGTCCCGCATGACGGGTCCGTACCGGTCCGGGTGGAGCAGGCCGGCGGTCATGATCTCGAGATAGAGCGGGAGCGCGCGGCGCAGCTCGGGGGCGTTGAACTGCTGCCAGACCTCTTCCATGAAGCGGCGGACTCCCGCCGGGCCCCTGGGGGCTTCGCTGGATTCGAGCCGGCTCCGGGCCTGTAGCAGCGGTCGCCTCTCGTCCAGCGCGAGCGCCTCGGCGACCATGGTCTCCTTGCTCCCGAAGTAGTACAGGAGCATGCGGTCGCTGGTGCCCAGGGCTCGGGCCAGCGGGCGCAGGGACAGGTCGGCCAGGCCGTTGCGGATCAGGTACGCGCGGACCCGGTCGATGAGATCGCGTCGTTTGTCCGGGTCAGCTGTGCGTGCCATGAGGAACCCCCGGGTGGCTACAGTGTGGCGGCGTGAGACCAAACACGTCTCATATGTCCGGATCCGTACCCTAGGAAAGGATTCTTGCCGTAGCGAGTGCTACACGTATATTTGTTATCGTGACGGACGTTACGTGAACGCGTGACCTGGCCACATGCCCGGACCGGTCGTCGACGGGTCCGCGCCTCTCCGGCAGTCTGTCGCCAGCAGTGCAGAAGGGACTGATTTCCATGGCCCCGGGGGCCATCGACTTCCCGGCGATATCCCGCCGGGGGCGCTTCGCCCGGCTCTACCGCCGACCTGAGGCATCGGGGCGCGAGGATGCCACGGACCGAGCTCAGGAGCAGGAAACGTCAGCTGAAGCCGCACCCACCTCTTGGCTCGCCCGGAACATGGCACTCTGGTCGCGCGTTCTGGAACCGATCCGGCCGTTCGACGCGCCCCGCGCCAGTGCCACCGCCTGGGACGCCTCCTGGCCCCTGTCCCGGGAACTGACCTCGGCGCGCAGAGCCCGCCGTCTGGTGACGGCGCAGTTGGAGGAATGGGATCTGGAGGATCTGGCGGACACCGCCGAGCTTCTGGTCAGCGAGCTGGTCACCAACGCCCTGTGCCATACGCGCGGCCCGCTGCGGCTCAACCTGTCCGTGCGCGAATCCCGGCTGCTGTGCGAGGTCGAGGACACCGATCCCGTCTGCCCCGTACGCCGCGAGGCCGACCCCGACGCGGAAGGCGGGCGCGGTACCGAACTGCTCGATCTGCTCGCCGAGAGCTGGGGCAGCACGTGCACGCCCACCGGCAAGACCATGTGGTTCGAGATGCCGACGCAGACTCCGTCGTAATTCCTGCCGCGACCCCTTCCGTACGGACCGCACGGTGACCCTTCCCGTAAGGACCGAACGGAGGCGACTCCCGCCCCTCGATCAGGCTGCGGGTACCGACTGTCCAGCGCCCGGGTTTCCGCCACCGCGGAAAGAGGGCGCTGAGTGCCGCCTAGGGGCGGCCCCGAACAGCGACCCGCCCCATGACGCACCCCCCGAGCGAGTGGTGACGGACTCATCAGTACACACCGCGCCCGACGCCCGCTCCGGCGTGGCGGGACGCCCTCTCCGGCGTACCGGGTGACGACCCGGCGACGACCGGTCCGGCCCTTCAGGTACGGGCGGCCACCTGGGTGGCGAGGAAGTCCAGCAACGCCGTATTGAACCGACCCGGCTGTTCCGCACCGGGGAGGTGGCCGGCGCCGTCGACGACGGTCAGGACCGCGTGCGGGACGAGGGCGCGGATGGCCTCGGCGTCGGCGACCGGCGTGTAGAAGTCGTCGGCGCCGACCACGATCAGCACGGGCGACCGCACGGCCGCGAGGGTGTCCCGGTAGTCGGGCCGTTCGGCCCGGCCGCGCAGGGCCGCCGCGGCGCCGCGGGGATCGGTGGCGCGCATCATGCGCAGCACGTGCGCGGCGACCTCCGGCATCGCGGTGACGTTGTAGTCCGCGAGCATCTTGCCGATGACCTCGTCCGCGTACCTGTCCATCCCCTCCGCCAGGAGACGGTCGGCCAACCGGTTGCGGAAGGCCCTGCCGTCGTCCGTCTCGGCGGGCGCCGAGGTGTCCGACAGGACGAGCGCCCGTACCCGATCTGCGTGGCCGCGCTGTACCTCCATGGCGATCTGCCCGCCCATCGAGACGCCGCCGACCACCGCCCGGTCGATGTCCAGGTGATCCAGCAGCCCGACGAGGTCGTCGGCGAAGTCGGCGAGATACACGGTGCCGGCCTCCACCCCGCTGTCGCCGTAGCCGCGCAGGTCCGGGGTGATCGCACGGTGTCCGGCCGCGGCGAGGGCTTCGGCCTGCGGGGCCCACAGCGTCCGGTTGAAGGGATGCCCGTGGATCAGCAGGACGGGCAGCCCGGTCGAGGAGCCGGTGTCGTCGTAGTGGAGCGTGGTGCCGCGCGCGGTCATGGAGGTCATGTCCCGCACCCTAGACTCAAGATCATTCCGAGGGGCGTGGCACGGACCGGATTCCGCCACCGGGAATCACCTCGCGCCGCACCCCTCGCCGGAGCGGCCGGGCCGGTTTGCGTGCTGAAAAGGGCCACCTGTGGCGATGGCCCGGCCGACGCGAGGTGAACGCGTCGGCCGGGCCATCGGCCGGGAATGGATGGACGGAGGGACTACTCCGCCTCGTGCCGGGCTCCGTAGACGTCGGTGGAGCCCGTGTCGCCGTACCGGGCGCCCGTGTCGTTGTACTGGGGGGCGCGCTCGTAGGCGGCGTGGGGCTGGTGCGGGGCCGACGGCCAGCCGTCGCCCTGAGCGCCGCTTTGCGCCATCGGCACCGAAGGGGCCCCGACACCGTACGCCGGGGCGGGCACGGGCGCGGGAACGGGCGCCGCGTTCCGCTTGCCGCGCGCCACGACCTTGGAGCGTCCTTTGGCGGGCTTGTCCCAGTCGCTGTCCCCGAGGATCAGGACCGGGTCGAACATGACGATGGCCGCGGCGAGGATGAGGAAGATGATCGGGCCGAGGAGCATGGGCAGGAGGAGCGAGGTGCCCTCCTGGCCGCTGGTGGCCGTCTGAATTCCGTTGTGGAGATGGACGCTCACGGCGGCCATGCCCGTGTAGTGCATGCCGGTGACGGCCAGGCCCATGACGAGGCTGGCACCGAGGGTGCGGAGAAAGCCCTGCACGGAGACGGCCGCCCACAGCGCGGCGGTGGCCGCGACGAGGGCGATGACCACGGACAGGCCCACGGTGAACGCGTTGTAGCTGATGTCTCCGTTGAGCTGCATCGCGAACATGCCGAGGTAGTGCATCATCGCGACGCCGAGGCCGGTGATGCTTCCGCCCACGGTCAGGGAGGTCCGGGTGGCACCGCGATGCCCGACGATGAACACGCCCGCGGAGACCACCACGATCGCCACGACGAGACTGAGCACGGTCAGCGGGACGTCGTAGGTGATGGGTGTTTCCGCTACGGAGAACCCGGTCATGGCGATGAAGTGCATCGTCCAGATGCCGCAGCCGAGAGCGCTGGCTCCCAGAGCGAGCCAGCCCAGCCTCCAGCCGGGCTCGTGATGCACCGTCCGCACCACACAGCGCAGCCCCAACGCCGAGCCCACGCAGGCCATGACGTAGGCGGCCACCGGTGTGACCAGCCCGTAGCTGAAGCCGTCGATCGTGCCGTTCATCCGCTCCCTAACGCTTTTCTGCTGACATAGCAAGGACATTGAGCCCTTTCTTTGGTAGCGATAGCAAATTCTCAGGCCGATGCTGATTGAACATTGCACGATCGTTATGGCTGTCCTCCGGGCGGTCGGACCGGACCGCCGGGGTGATGATCGGCTTCCCTCGGCCCGAAGGGGCCGGGCCGGGAATTTCGACCGGCCCCTCCGGCTTGTGCAGATCGGTGCCACGGCGCCACGACGGCGGGGGAGACGGACCGCCGGGAACGCGCGCGGTGCCCGTGCGCGTTCGACGGAGACAAGGGAGAAGGGTGCGTGCGATGAGCCGGAACGAGGAGAAGGCGCTGCTGGCGGGCGGCTGCTTCTGGGGCATGCAGGATCTGATCAGGACGTTCCCGGGTGTACTGGACACCCGGGTGGGATACAGCGGCGGCGACGTGGCCGATGCGACGTATCGCAACCACGGCACGCACGCCGAGGCGATCGAGATCACGTTCGATCCGACGGAGACCGACTACCGGACGATCCTGGAGTACTTCTTCCAGATCCACGACCCGTCGACGAAGAACCGGCAGGGCAACGACATCGGTCTCAGCTACCGCTCCGCCATCTTCTACGCCGACGACGAGCAGAAGCGGGTCGCCGAGGAGACCATCGCCGACGTCGACGCCTCGGGCCTGTGGCCGGGGAAGGTCGTGACAGAGGTCGCGCCGGCCGGTCCCTTCTGGAACGCGGAGCCGGAACACCAGGACTACCTGCAGCGCTACCCCGACGGCTACACCTGCCACTTCGTACGTCCGAACTGGCGGCTGCCGAGGCGCGCGGAAGCGTGAGCCGGGCCTGATGCCCCGCGGCCGCGACTGCGGCTGCGGCGCCGGTCGCCCGGGAGAGGGCCGCGGCCGTCTCCCGGTCCGCGATCAGCCGTCGGCGGCTCATCGCGCGTGGTCCGGGCGTGCGCGGTCGGACGGGTGCGCGGTCATCACCGTGGCCGCCACCGCCGTCGCGGCCAGCACGACCGCGGTGGCTCCGAGCGCGTGCTCGGCCGCGGTACGCGCGTCCCCGGCCGTCCCCAGGTAGACGCCGCCGATGGCAGCGACGCCGAGCGTGCCGCCGAGCTGCTGCACGGCGTTCAGCGGACCGGCGGCCGAGCCGGTCTCCTGCGGGCCGACCCCGCGCAGCGCCGTACCGAAGAACGGCGGGGTGAACAGGCCGGTGCCCAGCCCCGCCACGGCGAGCGCGGCGGGCAGCACGGCCGGATAGCCGCCCGGGTCGGCACCCCGGTACGCCAGGACGGCGGCGGCCAGGCCGACCGCGAGGACGGCGACGCCGGTGTGCATGACGCGGGTTCCGTACCGCGTGACAGGGCGGGTACCGGCCGCCCAGGAGCCGATCGCGAGTCCGGCGGACCACGGCAGCAAAGTGAGTCCCGCGGTGAGCGGACCGTCGTGGAGGCCCAGTTCGAGATGCAGGACGACGGTGATCATGACGCCGTTCATGACGGCGAAGAACAGCGTCGACGTGGCCAGCGCGGCGGGAAACGCCCGGCCGCGCAGCAGGGCCGGTTCGACGAGCGGGGCACGCCCGCGCCGGCCGGCGCGGCGCTGATGCACCACGGACAGGCCCAGGAGCACGGCTCCCACGGCGGCGACGGCCCACTGGCCGGCCCCTGGACTCCCGGAGGCCGACGGGCAGACGACCAGGGCGGTGCCGAGCATGGCGAGGACGGTGCCGACCGGATCGAGGCGGGGCCGGATCGGCGCGCGGTCCTCGGTCAGGTACGGGGATGCGGCCAGGACCGCGGCGGCCAGGGGGAGGTTGACGAGGAAGACCGCACGCCATGAGGAGCCGAACAGGTCCGCGTGGGTCAGGACGCCGCCGAGGACCGGGCCGAGTACCGCGGACAGGCCCATGACCGGGCCGATCATGCCGAGGGCCCGGGTGAGTTCGTCACCCTCGTACAGGGCGCGGATGAGTCCGAAGGTCTGCGGGATGATCGCGGCCGCTGCCGCGCCCTGCACGGCCCGCAGCGCGATCAGGGTCGCGGCGCCCGGTGCGAGCGCGCAGGCCAGGGAGGTGACTGCGAACGCGACGACACCGGCGCGGAAGACCCGCCTGCGGCCGACGAGGTCGCCGAGCCGGGCACAGGTCAGCAGACCGAGGGCGAAGGCGAGGGTGTAGGCGGCGCTGAACCACGGGATCGCGGCCTGCGCCCCGCCGAGGTCGGTGTGGATGACGGGGCCGGCGACCTGCACGATCGTGGCGTCGAGCAGGTTCATCGCCTCGGCGGTCAGCACCGCGGCGAGAGCGAGCCCGCGGTGGCTGGACTCCTGCGGGGCAAGGGTGGCGGGCCCGCCTGGGCCGGCGGTGCGATGCGTGGAGCGTTCAGGGGCGCGGGACATGGGTTCCCCCCGGGGGGCTGTACGGCCTGGCTGCCGGTGACGGCCGGGCCGTGGACGACGCGGCCGCCGCACGGAAAGCGGCCGGGACCACGGTGCCGTCCTGTTCCGGTGGGCTTCCATTCCTTCGGCCGACATCGATGATTACTTCCATCCACGGCGACTAATCTGGTGAATGTGCTCGTACTGGATGAGCTGGACCGGGGACTGATCCATGCCCTGCACGTGGACGCACGGGCGCCGTTCACCCTCGTCGCCGAGATTCTGGGTTCCTCCACGCAGACCGTGGTCCGCCGCTACCGCCGGCTCCACGCGCAGGCCGGTCTGCGCGTGGTCGCCCTGCCCGCGCCCCGCAGTTCGGGCACACACCAGTGGTTCGTACGGCTGACCGCGGCGACGCGCAGCGCGCACGACATCGCGCTGGCGCTCGCCCGGCGTCCTGACACCTCCTGGGTACGACTGACCTCCGGGGGCACCGAGATCGTCGCGATCATCCACACCGAGCCCGCCGGTCCGGACGCGCACGCGCTGTTGCTGCGTGACATCCCCCGTACCGCGGGGATCACCGCCGTGTCGGCGCACTATCTGCTGCACACCTATCTGGGCGGCCCGACAGCCTGGCGCGGGCGGATCGACGCCCTGGATTCCGACCAGGAGGCGCGACTGCGCGCCGAGACCGGTACGGCGGGCACGGCGGGCGGCACGGGTACGGCGGGCGGCGCGGGCGCGGCGGGCACGTCGAGCACGGTGGCCGGCTCCGGCCGGTCGGGCACGGCGGGCGGCTCCGGCCCGGCAGTGTTCGACGCCCCCGCACACCTCCTCACGGAAGCGGACCGGCTGCTGATCTCCGCGCTGCGCGAGGACGCGCGTCTCAGCTACGCGGATCTGGCCGGCGCCACCGGGACCACCGCGGCCACCGCCGCCCGCCGACTGGCCGGACTACGGGCGCGCGACGCGCTGTTCTTCGACGTCGACATCGATCCGGCGCTGCTGGGCGTGACGGTGTCCGCGCTGCTGTGGATGCAGGTCGCCCCCGCCCACCTGGAGACGGTGGCGACGGCGCTGGCCCGCCACGACGAACTCGCGGTGGTCGCGGCGACGACCGGTCCGACGAACCTGGTCGCCCACGCGCTGTGCCGCGACGGGGAGGCGCTGCACCACTACCTGACGCGGCGGGTGGCCTGGGAAGCGGTGACACGGATCGAGACGGCGCCGGTGCTGCGCACCTACAAGGCGGCGGCGACGCTGCGTACGGTCTGAACAGGGCGGCCCCGGCGTTCCCCGAGGCGTTTCCGGTAGCCGGCCGATTCGCGGGTGTGCCTCCGAGGTCTCCGGTGTCGCCGATGGGCTCAGCGGTAGTCGTTGTCCTTGAGTTCGATCACCGGCAGCACCACTACCCGGCCGCGCTGAACCGAACCCCGACCCGGACCGTAAACCTATGAGTCACCTCCATAGCGCTCCTGTGTGCGAGAGGCAAGCCGCGCTCACTCGAAGGTGTGGTGACGTACTGCAGATAGAGTGACGGTCCTCGAAAGGCGTAGTGTCATATGCCTGTTGCTCAGGGCAGGCGGGCAACTCGCAGGCGGGGGCCAGGGGAGAGGACGGCATCACGAGATGACGAGCACCGACTGGAGCGACCGGGGATTGTGCCGTACGGCCGATCCCGACGACCTGTTCGTCGAGGGCGCCGCGCAGAACCGGGCCAAAATACTGTGCAGCGGCTGTCCCGTTCTCACCGAATGCCTCGCGTACGCGCTGGACCATCGCATCGAGCACGGCGTCTGGGGAGGCATGACCGAGCGCGAGCGCCGGGCCCTGCTGCGCCGCCGCCCGACGGTCACCTCCTGGCTGCACCTCCTGGAGACGGCCCGGGTGGAGCACGACCGCACCCACGACGCCACGGCTGTCGTCCACAGGGCGAGTTGACGCTCCGACGCGGGCCGGCCTCGGCCTCCGGCGTTCGGGAACGCCGGAGACCGGACTCGAACTCCGGTGTCCGTGAAGGTCGTTCGCGTCATGCGACGGCCTTCGGGAAGAGGGCGACGGCCTGCGTGGAGTCACCGTGAGTGTCCGAGTCCCGGGGACCGTTCGGCCCCCGGGGATGTCACGGCGTGGTCAGCGCGACCGGAACCTCCTGGTGGCCGTTGGATATGAAGGACTCCAGCGGCCGCAGCCCGCCCGCGGGTACGGCGGAGCGCAGGCCGGGGAAGCGGGCGAAGAGCGCGGAGAGCGCGATGGACGCTTCCAGGCGGGCCAGTTGGGCCCCCAGGCAGTAGTGCACGCCGTGCCCGAAGGACAGATGGTCACCACGGGTCGCGCGGGTGACATCGAAACGGTCGGCGTCGTCCCCGTGCAGGTCGGGATCCCGGCCGGCGGCGGCGTACGAGATCGTGATCGCCTCACCGCGGGCGATGGTCACCCCGCCGATCTCCAGGTCCTCCACGGCGTAGCGCAGTACGGAGTGCGCACCGGGCGCGTCCAGGCGCAGTGACTCGTCGATGACGTCGTCCCAGGAGGCCTGCCCGGAACGGACGAGTTCGAGCTGGTCGGGATGGGCGAGCAGCCGGGTGACGGCGTTGTCCAGGAGGTTCACCGTCGTCTCGTAACCGGCGGTGAGCAGCAGGATGAGGTTGTCCGCGAGCTCCTTCTCGCTCATCACCGCGCCGTCTTCGTCACGGGCGCCGATCAGGTCCGTGGTCAGGTCGTCGCCGGGCTCCCGCTGCTTCAGGGCGATGAGGTCGTTCATGGTCGCGTAGAGGCGGACGACATTGCTCTGCGCCTCCTGCGCCGAGGACGTGGTCGCGAAGAACCCCTTGATGATCTGGAGCAGTTCCCCGCGAGCCGACTCGGGCACGCCGAAGAGTTCGGACACGACACTGCTGGGCAGCGGGTGCGCGAAGTGCTCCCGCAGATCCACGACGGAGTCGGGCGCGGCGGCCGACCGATCCGCAAGCCGCTCCAGCAGCTCTTCGACGATCTTCTCGATGCGGGGCCGCAGCGCGTTGACGCGGCGAATACCGAACGCGCCGGCGACCGGGCGGCGCATGCGCGCGTGCTCGGAGCCGTACGCCGTGACCATGTTCTGTACCGAGACCCAGATGGACAGCGGCCACTCCGCGGTGACCTCCCCGTCGATCCAGGCCGGCCAGTGCCGGTAGGCGTCCTTCGAGACGCGCGGGTCCAGCAGGAGCCGCTTGATCAGATCGGCGCTGGTGACCGACCAGGCGGGTACGCCCCCGGGGAGTTCGACCCGGGTCACCGGGCCGCGCTGCCGGATCCGGCCGATCTCGCCCTGGATGTCACGGCCGCTGGGGTCGATGGCGAAGGGGCACGTCGCGGGCTGCTGGGGGGACTGCGTGGGGTGCATCGTCGATTCCGCTTTCTGGTGGGGGTGGCCGATGGCAGGACGCATGGTCAGGCGGCCGGAGGTACGGCGGCGGGAACTGCGGCGGCGGGTACCAGGTCCCGCAGGTGCTCGCGGTACCAGGGGGCACAGGCGCCGAAGTCGTCCGTGAACCCGGGGCCCGGTTCGACACCGGTCAGGGCCCACAGCGGAGCGCTGTCGTACCAGTGGTCGGTGCCGAACTGGGCGAGCCGCAGAGCCATGGCCGGATCGGCCGAGCCGCCGAAGCGCTCCGCCAGTTCCGCCGACGACACGTCACCGTGCGGCGACGGAAGCCCCAGGTGCCGGCACAACGTCGTGAGCAGATCGCGCACGGCCACCGGCCGGGGATGGGCCGCGTGCAGAACGGCTGACGCGGGAAGCGGCGCGGCCCGGGTTGCCAGGGCCGCCGTGACGCGGGCCAGGTCGTCGACCGCGATCAGCGACAGCCTGGCCCGCCCCCCGTCGATCCAGCACGGCAGCAGGGTGATCATCCTCGCGAGCGAGGCGACGACCCACCGGTCACCGGCGCCGTAGACGAGGTAGGGGCGCAGGACGACACCGCCGGCGGCGAGGACGCTCGTGTCGCCCGCGAGCCGCGAGGCGCTGGTCACCGACAGCGGACGCTCGGGCGGGCGCGGCTCACCCCGGTGGGGCCCCTTCCCGTAGACGGCGGCGGTACTCAGCCGTACGAAGCGACGTACGCCGGACCGGTGCGCCTCGGCCAGCAGGTTCTCGGTTCCCCGGGCGTTGACGGCGTGGGCGACGGCAGGGTCCTGTGTGATCGCCGAGGCGAGGTGCAGGACGGTGTCGACACCGCGGCACACATCGCGCAGGGACGTGGGCTCGGTGAGGCTGCCGCGGACGACGGACGCCGTCTCCGCGCAGCAGTCCGGCACGTTCGTCTCGTGGGCCAGCAGCCGCAGCCGTGGCCGCGTCGGGTCGGCCAGCAGCCGGTGGACGACCCGGTGGCCGATGTACCCGGTCGCGCCGGTGACGAGGATGGTGGACGAGTCGTCGCTCACGCCGCGTTCACCCACCGCTCGTGATCACGCCTGTTTGCGAAAGAGACCGGCCAGCTCTGTGTGCGGGAGGCGGGAATTCCGGTGGTGCGGGCTACGATGACAGCGCTGTCACCGTTGGAAAAGACTTGCTGTGGACGGGAGTTGGACGTGTGCGGGGATGGCCGGCCGGTGTTCTCGGCCGTGAAGACGTGCGTCACAGGAGTCGGATCCTTTCCTGTTCTGAAGCGGAGTGTCGGTCGCGCGCCGACGCACCGCGAGGCGTCGTGCGGCGCGTGGTGGCTTCGCCGTCCCCCTCGGCGGGCAGCCGTGTGAACCGCCTGGTGGCACCCCCGCGGAGGCCCTGTGCACAGGGCGTACGAATGGGCGCCACCAGGCGTCAGTGACGGTGACGAGAAGGGATTCGCGCAGGTCTGTCCCATGCCGGACACCGTGTTCGGTGATGAGGAACGAGAGGCTCCGGCAGCGGTGGCGAAGCGCGGGTGAAGCGGGGCGGTCGACGGCGACACAGGCCCCGTCGTACGACGGGCGAGCGGACGAAGGGACTGTCAGCCGTGTGCCGAAGTGCCTTCGAGCAGGGCCGAGAACATCAGTCGGCCGTTCTGGTGCCCGGTGACCTCGATCGCCGCCGGCTGCGCCGGGTCGGCGGGCCGGGTGCGGGCCTCGATCCAGCACGGGTGGCCGTAGTCGACGTACCCGAGGAACGCGATCTCGGCGGAGGTGTGGTGGTGCAGGGCCGGTGCGGTGATCGCGTTTGCGGCCTGGAACGCCGCTTCGACGAGGACCATGCCCGGGAAGTGGTCGTTGCGGTGGTCGAACAGGGTCGGGTGCCCGAAGTCCGCGCGCAGTTGCCATCGGCCCGACGGTGTGTCCGTCGTGCACTGCGCCTCGGGAGCCGGAGCGAGCAGTACGTCGATCGCCCGTGTGCGGCCGACGATGCCGGGCGCGACGGGCGCGGGCTGGACCGCCGGCTGCGCGGCGGTGCGGATCTGGTCCCCGCGCAGCCTGCGGTACGCGGCGGGGCTGACGATGTCGAAGCGACCGCCGCCCCGAGCCACGGTCCTGCCGTCCGCGCGCAGGGTCATCTCGCAGGTCATGGCTCCCAGCCGGCGACCGCGGACGCGGAGGTCCGAACAGACCACCTCGACCTCGATCCGGTGGGTCCCGGGACGGGCGGCCGGACGGGCCGGCTCCCGGGTGTACGTCATGTCCCACATCACGAATTGGTGGCCGAGCGGAACATCGTAGGCGGCGTGGGCCAGCAGCAGACCGCACTGCCGGATGGTCTCGCCGATCAGGTTCGCCGCGTGGTTACCATGCACCCGTGTGTAGAACGGGTGGTCCTCGGGCCATGCGACGCTGATCAGATAGCGATCCTTGGTCAGAGGTCGCCATCCGACGGGCAGGACATCCGACGGGTTCGTGCGGTGCACCAGCTCTTTGGTGACCGAATGGGACGGTATATCAAGTGATATGTCCGTTTCTTCTCGCGTAGAGTCCTGTCTCTCTTCCACGCGCACAGCTATGGCTTGCATGCCTTCCCCCCAGGAATGCTGAAGCTGAGCTCGAGTTGACCCCGAGCGGGACGTAACATACGTGCGAGTCGGTATGTAGCTCAATGGGGTGTCTCACATAGTGAGATTAATGGTGGGTTAAACCGGCTCCGCCCGCACAGATTGCCGCACAGCCCCGGAGGTAAGGCCCATGGCGACGCAGGAACGAGGTCTCGCGACCCGACGCATGATCCTGGAGGCCGCAGGATCCGTCTTCGCCGAACGTGGTTACAGCGCCACGACCGTCGCCGACGTTCTCAAGAGGCTGGGCCTCACCCGGGGGGCGGTCTACTTCCACTTCTCCTCGAAGGAGGAGCTCGCGCGGACCGTGCTCGCCAGCCAGGCGGACATCCCGGTCGTCGTCCGGGACATCAAGCTCCAGGAACTGGTCGACCTGGGGCTGGTTTTCGCGTGTCAGTTGACCAGGGACCCCGTGCTGCAGGGCAGCGTCCGGCTGTCACTGGAACTGGACTCGGTCGGACTGGACCGGAAGCTTCCCTTCAGGACCTGGGTCGACCGCAATCACCGGATCCTCGAACAGGCGCGCGCCCAGGGTGAGCTGCGCCCGCACGTGGATCTGATGGAGACGGCCGAGCTGCTCTGCTCCTGCTTCACCGGAGTGCAGCTCTTCTCGCAGGTCATGACCGGATGGGTGGATCTGGAGGCGCGGATCCGGACCCTGCTGAAGCATGTGCTTCCCAGCATCGCGGAGCCCTCGGTCCTGGTGCAGCTCGACCTCGGCCCGGAGCGCGGGCTCAAGGTCGGGGAGGAGCTCAGCGCGCTGGCGGCGGCGCGGGAGGCCGGGGAGGGCGAAGCCGGCGACTGCTGAGTCTCCGCGCGTTCGGTTCGCCGAACGAACGTCGAAGGGCCGGGGTCCACCCTCGCGGTGGTGGCCCCGGCCCTTCGGTGCTTCCTCAGCCCATACGGCCGACAAGAGGTGGCAGCAGATTCCATACTCCGCTGACGGTTGACTCGGCGAGCCACTGATCGTTCTCGTGCCAGAGGAACGCCAGTCCCACGGTCAGGGCGACGATCGCGCTGGAGGCGTGCCTCGCCGTTCCCGGGCGTGAACGAGGTGTCCCGTGCTCCGCGGCCGCGACGGCGGTCGTCACGTACTCCTCCCATCGCTGGAGCAGGTTCACCGTGGACTTCCGGTCCTTTTCGCAGCTCAGGAGTACTCCGGCGCGGAAGGTGACATCACGCTTGTACAGCTCGGCGAAGGCCCGTACGGCCTGCGAAAGGTCCCCGTCGGCGTTTTCCCCCGGCTCGCCCGTCACTTCCGTGAAGCGTTCGGCCGCGGCGGCCTCCACCGCGTCCGCCAGGGCCTCCTTCCTGGGGAAGTGGAAGTGGAGTGCCCCTCTGCTCACTCCCGCGTCCGCGGAGATGGTGGACAACTTCGCTCTTGAGTAGCCGTGTTCGGCGAAGACCGTCGCGGCCGAACGTATCAATTGGGAGCGGGTCCGGGCCGCCTTGTCTCTCATGCCGACTCCTCACGTTCGTGCAGGTGGCTTGCGGTCCTTCGGATCCGGGTCCGCGCCGCAAGGGAGGTGAATATAACATTCACGCCTGTATCTTTACCCGGCTCGTACTGGGCTTTTATCGGCCGTCGGGTCCAGCGACTCCGAGTGACCTGTGACCGTTTCGATGGCTTATGACCGATTTTCCGGTGTCACTCACGCCCCGGAAGGTGTGCTCCAAGCCACTCGCGGCGCGTTGACATACATGCGTGTCGGTTTGTAGTCTGGCGATGCTTGAACGATTTCGGCGTGGGAGTCCACGCAGGAACAGGGGGACGTCGCATGAGCCAGCCGGGCACAGTTCGGCACAGAACACGCGGCATGCATCACCGTCATCGCACTTCCGGTGCGCAACGCGGCGCATCGTGGGAAGGGCCGGTTCTCGGGTCGGGAGTACACGTGGCTGACGTGACGTGGCGTGTGCTCGTGGTGGAAAGTGATGTGAACGCACAACGGGGGATCGCCCACAGTCTCAGACGGCAGGGCTGCGACGTTGTCAGTGTCGACAGCGGCGGCAAGGCGCTGGAGATGTACGAGCACGCGGATCTGGTGCTGCTGGACCTGGAGTTGTCGGACCTGCACGGCCTCGACGTGTGCGCGGCGATCAGGGCGGCGGGGGACACGCCCATCATCGCGTTCACCTGTCGCCGCAGTGAGTGGGACCAGGTGCTCGTTCTCGAGGCGGGGGCCGACGACTGCCTCCTCAAGCCGTACGACCTGCGGGAGCTGACGGCGCGGATCGGCGCCGTGATGCGTCGCAGCCTGCGCCAGGACCGCGCGCAGGACGTCATGGAGTGGGGTTCGCTGCGCATAGACATGAAACTGCGGGAGGTCACGCTGCGCGGCAGGCGCGTGGAGTGCACCCGCAAGGAATTCGACCTGCTGTGCCTGCTGGCCTCGCAGCCGGGCTCGGTCGTGTCGCGGCGCCGGCTCATGAGCCAGGTGTGGGGCGAGCACTGGTCGCCGCCCAGCCGCACGATCGACACCCATGTGGCCAGCCTGCGCAGAAAGCTCGGACCCGACGAATGGATCACGACGATCCGCGGTGTCGGACTCTGTTTCGAACCCACCGGCGACTGCTGACTCCGGCCATTCACGGCCCTGTTCGGCTCCTCAGCCGCTGACTGGCGGCGCCCGCGGGTGAGTTCTCCCTCGCGGAGCGCGCCGATGTGCCCTCGGCCCCGTGCTGAGCGGAACCGACCTCGACGCCGCGGCCGGCGCGCCGATCGGCGTGCCACCGCACCGACTGCCGCCCGAACAGAAGAACTTCGAAAGGAACGAAGAACCATGTCTGATCTCACAGCCGAGCGCGTCGGCGCCGCCTGGGCCTCCCTCGGAACCGGCGACCGGGAGAAAATCACCGAATTCTGGGACGAGAACGTGCGCTTCGAGGTGCCCGGACTGCACGCCTACTCGGGCTGGTACGAAGGTCTCGACGCCTTCCTGGAGTTCTTCGGGAACATGTTCCGGCTCTCCGGCGGCACGATGCACGGCGACAACGTCACCGTCCTGGTGAACGCCGAAGCCGGCTACTCGGTCGACGTCAACCGCATATCGGCGGTGCGCGCCGGGGCCGCGGCGGACAGCACCTCTCCCTACGACACCTTCGCCGTCGAGGCCCTGCACCTGCTGAGCTGGAGCAACGGCCGCATCGTCGAAGGCCGTTGGACCGTACTGGGCGCCGGTGCCGAGACCACCGCGCTGTGGTGGTCACCGCGCGACGCCGACGGCGCCCGGCGCCAGGTCGTCTGACCTCCGGCCCGTACCGACCCCGGTGCGGCCGTGGCAGTAGCGGAGGCCACGGTCGTACCGGTAGCGGGTGCCGGGGCGGTGCGGCGGTGACGTGGGGACGGCCCGCCGCACCGCACCGCACTCCACCCGGACCCGACGCGGAGGCGTACCGGTCCGCCGCACCCGGACGGACCGCCCGGGTGAACCACCCTCCGCACAGCACACCTTCGACCGTGAGGATCCCCATGTCCGAGGAAAGCCTTCGAGTAGCCCTGGTGATCGGGAGCACCCGCGCCACCCGGTTCGGACCCACCATCGCGAAGTGGTTCGCCGAAGAGGCCCGGCAGAACGACGCCATCGGGCTGGACATCGTCGACCTGGCCGACTACCCGCTGCCGGTGGCGGTGACCGACGCCCCCGCCCCGGCGGACGCGGCGACGGCCGCGGCCCTCAGCGCCCGCCTGGAGGCGGCCGAGGCGTTCGTCGTCCTGACCCCCGAGTACAACCACAGCTTCCCCGCACCGCTCAAGGTCGCGATCGACTGGAACTACACGCAGTGGCAGGCCAAGCCCATCGGCTTCGTCTCCTACGGCGGCCTCTCCGGAGGTCTGCGCGCGGTCGAGCAACTGCGCCAGGTCTACGCCGAGATGCACGCCGTGACCCTGCGCGACACGGTCAGCTTCCACGGCGCCGCGGCCACGTTCGACGCGGACGGGAACCCCAAGGAGCCGGCGGGCTGCTCCGCCGCGACCAAGACCATGCTCGACCAGCTCGTGTGGTGGGGCACCGCGCTGCGCGAGGCGCGCGCCAAGCGCCCCTACCGCGCCTGAGCCGGCCCGCCCCGCACTCAGCCGAGACGTTCATGAAATGAGACAGCCATGACCGGGATGCTTCTCGCTCCCCGCACCACTTCGGACACCTTCGTGTCCGCCGCACGGGCCGCAGGTGTGCCGGCGGGCCACGACGCGGCCCGGGCCGACCGCGAACGACGGCTCTCCGCCGACGTGGTGGAGGCCCTGGTCGAGGCCGGCTTCAGCAGGGCGCTGGTCCCGGCCCTTCATGGCGGCGAGCCGACGGACTTCGCCACGCTCACCGAGGCGGTCGCCGCGGTCGGAGAGGGCTGCGCCTCCGCCGCCTGGATCGGCTCGCTGCTCGCGTACACCGCCCGCTTCGCGGCCTATCTGCCCGCCGAGGGGCAGGCCGAGATCTGGGCGGACGGGCCGGACAGCCGGCTGGTCAGCTCCCTGGTCTCCACCGCCACCACCGTCGAGGCGGCCGACAGCGGCTGGCATCTGTCCGGGTCCTGGACCTACGCCAGCGGTGTCGAATTCTCCGACTGGGCCCTGGTGATGGCCATGGTGCCGGGGGCGGACGACAGGCCCCAGGCCCGCTTCTTCGCCGTACCCCGTAGCGCCTACCGGATCGAGGAGACCTGGGACACGGTCGGGATGCGGGCGACCGGCAGCCACACACTCGTCCTGGACGAAGTGCTCGTCCCCGCGCACCGGACCTTCCCCATGGACGACATGTTCGCGGGCCGGGGCGCGGTCTCGGACGAACTCCGGCACTCACAGCCGCTGTTCGCCGTCAACGGCCTCACCTTCGCCGCACCGGTCCTGGGTTCCGCCCGGGGCGCGCTGGAACTGTCGGCGCGCGCACTCGCCGACAAGGCCGCCCGCGGCACGGAACCGAGCGAGACCCAGCGGATAGCCCACGCGCGGGCGGCCGGCGAGATCGACGCGGCCGGCCTGCTGCTGACCCGCGCCGCGCAGAGCGTCGACCGGGCCCCGGCCACCGACGACGTCCTGGTCCGCAACCGCCGGGACTGCGCGCTGGCCACCCGGCTCCTCGTAGGCGCCGTGGACACCCTCTTCCGCTCCGGCGGCACCCGCAGCCAGTCCTCGTCAGACCCGCTGCAGCGCGTCTGGAGGGACGTGAACTCCGCCGCCAGCCACATGGTGCTGCAGTTCGAACCCGCCGCGCTGGCCTTCACCCGTGGCCCCCTCGACGCCGCCCGAGCCGAGAAGAGAGCGTGATCATGAGCACCGCGGAAGCCGTGCAGAACGGCGTACTGTTCCACGAGACCTTCGAGAACGGCTTCACCACCACCGGCGCTGACGCAGCCTGGCACACCCAGGACGTCGCCGGGGTCGCGGGCGGCGACGGGGTCGCCCACGCGTCGGCGCTCGGCCTCGCCGTCGTGCCCACGGGAGTCAACCCGCGCACCGGCGCCCCCGCCTTCGTCTCGACGACCGGCCAGCAGGCCGACGGAGGCGAGGGCACGAGGGACCACGTCAAGTGGACGGCCATGCCGAACCGTACGGCGGGGACCGGACTGCCCGGCTTCGACATTCCGGCGACCGGCGCACTCCAATGCACCACCACCCTCGCGGTCTCCACCTACGGCACGGAGGACCACCCCTTCGGAGCGGCCGTCACCGACGCGCAGGCCGATCCACGGCTCGCCTGCGGATCGATGATCACGGCGGACCTGGAGAGCGCGTCGATATTCGGATTCTTCGTCACCAACACCCAGGTGTACGCGAACTACGAGCGGCTGCGCATACCCGGAACCACCTACGCGGCCTACACCTACGCCGTGCCGGTCGCCGAACGGGCCCCCGGAGACGTCGACATGCTGCGGATCACCGTGAACCGCGCACGCGCCACGGTGACATGGGAGGTGAACGGCCGGGAGGTGCTGTCGGTGGACCGCATCGGACATCCGGTCCTGGACCGCGCGCACCTGCTGCTCGACCACGCCGGCGAGCCGGAGGGCGTCTCACCGCGCCAACTCATCACCGGCATCGGCATGTTCACCCTCCTCGACGGCGCTCTGGACGCCGAGGGCACCGGCCTGGTGCGCATCGACTCGGCGCCCGCCCACTACGTCAACCCGCGGTCCGGTGAGCCCTGGCCGCAGAAGTTCCTCGACGAACAGAGCATTTCCGCCAACCGCCTCTGGGGCCAGGGCGTCGCGCTGAACGTGCGCGACGTCTCGGTCGCAGCCGTCTGAGGCCGGCCCCGGCCCCGGACGACCTGATAACTCCGCCATCCCCATTCAGTTGTAAAGGAATTCGTTGTGAATGCAGTAACGCCCGCGAAGGCGGGCCGCCGTGAGTGGATCGGCCTGGTGGTCCTCTGCCTGCCCGCCCTGCTCACGACCATGGACCTGACGCTGCTGTTCATGGCCGTCCCCAAGCTGACGGCCGACCTGAACCCCTCCAGCAGCCAGCTGCTGTGGGCCAGCGACATCTACGGTTTCCTCATCGCCGGCTTCCTCATCACCATGGGCACCCTCGGCGAGCGCATCGGCCGCCGCCGGCTGCTCATGATCGGAGCCGTGTTCTTCGGAATCGCCTCGGTGCTGACGGCCGAGGCCAACAGCCCCGAGATGCTGATCGGCGCCCGGGCCCTGCTGGGCATCTCGGCCGCCACCCTCGCCCCCTCGACCCTGTCGCTGCTGCGCGTCATGTTCCGGGACGAGAAGGAGAGCACGAACGCGGTCACCATCTGGACCACGTCGTTCATGATCGGCGGGATCGTCGGCCCGATCGCCGGTGGGCTGCTGCTCGACCACTTCTGGTGGGGCGCGCCCTTCCTGCTGGCCGTGCCGGTCATGGTGCTGCTGCTGATCGCCGGACCGCTGCTGCTGCCCGAGTACAAGGACCCGGCCGGCGGCCGTGTCGACCTGCTGAGCGTGGGGATGTCGCTGGCCGCGATCCTGCCCGCGGTCTACGGCATCAAGGAGCTGGCCCGCAACGGATTCGAGATCTGGCCCGCCCTGAGCCTCGTGATCGGCCTGGCCTTCGGTGTGGCCTTCGTCCTGCGCCAGCGCGGCCTGTCCGTGCCCCTCATGGACATCACGCTGTTCTCCCGCGCCGCCTTCTCCGTCTCCGTCGGCACCCTGCTGCTGACCACCGGCCTGATGATGGGCATCCAGTACCTGCTGGCCACCTACATGCAGGTCGTGCTCGGCATGTCGCCGGCCGAAGCGGGTCTGTGGCAGCTCCCGGTCATCATCCCCGGCATCATCGCCGCCGTGGTCGGTACCGGCGTCTCCCAGAAGATCGGCACACCGCCGGTGCTCATCGCCGGTCTGCTGGTCGGCTCCGTCGGCTTCGGTGTGCTGACGCAGATCGACGGGAACTCCGGCACCGCGCTGGCCGTCGTCTCCTCCGCGATCATGTTCATCGGTCTCGCCCCGGTGATGGCGCTGGGCATCGGCACCATCGTCCAGGCCGCCCCCGTCGAGCGGGCCGGCGCCGCCTCCGCGCTGGCCTCCACCACCAACGAACTGGGCGGCGCCGTCGGTATCGCCCTCGTCGGCAGCCTGGCGACCGCTGTCTACGGCTCCACCCTCGACGACCACCTGCCCTCGGGCGTCACCGGATCGGCCCACGACGCGGCCCGCAACAGCGTCTCCGAGGCGGCCGCCGTGGCGGGCCACCTCCCGGGCAAGCTCGGTGGTGAGCTGAGTGCCGCCGCGCACGACGCCTTCGCCCACGGTATGGAGGTCGCCTCCTACGTCTCCATCGGCGTACTCCTCGCGATGGCCGCGCTGGTCGCCGTACTGCTGCGCAAGGCGCTCCCCGCGCCGACCGCCGAGCCCCAGCCCGAGCCGCAGACGGCGGGCGCCGTCGAGGAGACCGTGCCCACCGGCGCGCAGAACTAGCCGCCGGCCGGCGGACCCTGCCGCGGACGCGGGGCTCGGCGCGCACGTCGGCGTGCCGACGCCACTCGCCGAGCCCCGCCCCCGGCGCCGGCCGGACTCCGGTCCTCCCGCCGGTCCGGTCCGCCTGACAGGCGGCCCGGACCACCCAGCCCCCGGCATGCCGGGAACGACAAGGAGGTTCCTCGCATGACGAGGATCAGTGTCAAGGACCAGTACTACACACTGGTCAACATCTTCGAGACGTCCCCGGAGCACCAGCACCGGCTGATCGACATCTGGCAGAGTCTCGGCGCCGCGGACGAGCGGACCGGACTCGTGTCGGTCAACGCGCACCTGAGCCACGACGGCAACTCCGTCATCAGCTACATACAGTGGCGCGACAAGGCCGCCTGGGAGAACATCCTCGTCGACCCCGGCCGGCAGGAGCGCTTCAAAGAGGTCCTGACCTTCGCCACGTTCGACAGCATCCACTGCGAGGTCGTCCACACCGGGCAGAACCCGTCGCTGGACGACACGGCGATCGAGATCTCGGAGCGGCCGGACGTGTTCACGGTCATCGAGGTGGCCCGGACCCGCTCCAGGTCCCAGCAGGAGACGCTCCTCGAAGCGGTGACACAGCCCAACGCGGCGCTCGACGCCACACCCGGCTACATATCCCACACCGTGCACCGGGACTTCGAGGGTGAGGCCGTCGTCAGCTACGCGCAGTGGCAGAGCGAGGAGGCCTACCGGGCCTTCCGCGCCGAGCGCGACACCCGGGGTGCCAAGCCCGCCGCGCTCGACGGCGTCGACGTACGCGAGTACACGCTCAAGATCGCGTACATCACCGAGGCGACGAAGGTCTGAGGACCTGACGGTCCGGGACCCGCGGTCCCGCACACGTCGCCCGCACACCACAGACCCTCCCGCACGCGCCCCGCGCACCGCCCGCCCCGAGCGAGCGAGCGCCGGGTGTGACCGGGAGTCCACCAGCCACCACGACACCCGCGGAAGGAGGTGACACCCATGACCGACGCCGCACTGAGCGCCGCTCTGGACGAGGTCCTCGCCACGTTCTCGGCCGAGAACGAGCTGACCGAGAGCGAGTTCGAGCTCGCCCTGGGCAACGAGACCTGGTAGCCCATGGTCTCCACATCGCCGGCCCTCGCTGTTCCGCAGCGGGGGCCGGCGTTTTCCTCACGCGGATGTCCTCCGTCCGATGCCGGCCCCGCCGTCCGCATCCGGCGGGGCGTCCGTCGTCCCGTCCGACTTCCCACCCGGAAAAGGAGCGCGCCATGACCTCCGGTGCCGTGGCACCCCGTCCCCTCTGGCTGCAGGATCCGACCCTCGCCTGGCGTCCCGCCGTACGCGGCCTGGTGCTCTGCGCCCAACCCCACGGCCCGGCCGACTGTCTGGGCCCGAACACCGTCGAACCGGCCGTGGACATAGGCCCGCCCGCGATCGGCTACGACCATCTGTGCGGACTCCAGGAGCTGTTGGCCGTACTGCTGCCCGCGGCGCGCATCACCCTGCCGGGCGTGCTGGAGCGGCATGCCGACGTCGTGGACCTGCTCACCGGGCCGGAGGGTCCGGACGGCGAAGGGGCCGGACGGCGGGGCCGGTTCGTGCCCGTGTCCGAGACCGCGTCGCTCGGTACCACCCGGCGCATCAGCCGGGAATCCCACATCACCGCCGGCTGGATCGACCGCGCGGCGCGATTCCTCGCCGACGCCCTGCCCGCGCTGGGCGAACGGCCCGTCCTCGTCCTGCGCGCCTTCGACCACTGGGACCGCATCTCGGTCCGCATCCTCTACCGGGCCGTCCTGATCGCGGACCAGCAGGGCGGGGGCTTCACCGTCCGGGGGGTGCTGAGGGACGGCGGCACCCTGTTCCTGGAGCGCCTCGCCCGGCTGCGCGCCGTCCGTGTGTGCACGGGGCTGCCCCCGGTGCCGGACGCCCCACGCGGCGCCCCCGCTCTCGACGTCGAGGCATGGCACTCCGGGGGAGCCGCCAGCCCGCTCCGCGCCATCGGCGACGCGATCGCGCTGCAGAACTTCGAGCGGGCCGACCTCCTGATCGCCGCCCATGTGGAAGCCGTCGGTGCGGAGGGCGGCCGGGCCGACGACCTGGCCGACCTCATCAGGCTCCAGGCCATCTCGGAGGCGCAGACCGGGCGGATCGACGCCGCGGTGGCGAAGCTGGAACAGTCCCTGACCCTGGCGGAGAAGCCCGAGTTGAGGGCCCATCTGAACTACCTCGTCGCCCTCCTGGTCACCAAGCGCAAGGACGACACACAGACAGCGCGCGCCTTCTACCTGCGCGGCCTGGAGTGCATCGACGCACTCGACGCGCCGGGCGTGGACGCGCAGGTCGAGAAGGCCTGGATCCTCAACGGCCTGGCGCTCGCCGCCGCCATCGACGCCCGGGGGACCGGCGACACCGAGCGCCGCGACGCGTTGTTCAAGGAGGCGTTCGAGCTGGAATTCGAGGCCTTCCGGATGGTGCGCGAGATGCCGGGCGACAGCGCCTTCTACCTGCGCTACAACCTCAGCCACAATCTGGCCTTCCTGCTCCAGATCACCGGTCGGCACCGGCAGGCGGAGGACTTCCTGCGCTCGGTGTCGGCGACGATGCTCGGCACCGGCAGGCCCGAGTTCTTCGTGCCGCACCACTACGCGATCGCCGTTCTCCAACTGCGCAGGGGAAGCCACGAGGAGGCCGCGGCCTCCTTCGGAGCGGCCGTCCGGGTCGCCGGGGAGCTGCGGGACCCCTTCCACCTGGAGAAGCTGTTCGCCGCCGCCGGATACACGGATCTGCGGCGGGGCGATCACGCGGGTGCGGCCCGGCACTACCGCGACGCGGCCCGTACCGCCCGCCGGCTCTGCGACGAGCAGGCGTTCGCCCAGGACCTGGCGGGGCTGCTGTGGGCCCTGACGCTGGGCGGCTCCCGCTGGGACCGGCACACCGTGTCTGCGGCCCGCGTCTGGTACCCGGAGGCGGCCGGTGCGTACGACCGCGGGGCCGGCGGCGAGGAGCTGGCCGAGGCCCTGACGCACGCGGGAGCGGAGATCGCGCCCCCCTCGTCCAAACTGCCCTCGTACCTGGCCGGAGTCGACCTCGAAGGCCTGCCCGACCGGGACCTCAACCGTTTCCTGGCCGGCATCACGGCCCGCGAGAACCCGGGCCGGCTGCTGGGGGAGGGGACGGGGGGTGCCACCGGCGGGGCGACGTCCGCTGAGGCCGAAGGCGCACCCGGCTCGGTGAAGTCCGGTACGCCGGAGGGTACTTCCGGAGCGGCGACATCCACTGGCGCGGACGGCGGTTCCGGTGAGGTGACATCGGCCGGGCCGGGCGGCGGTTCCGGAGCGGCGGCATCCAGGGGGCCGGGTGGCGGGCCCGGTGAGGCGAACTCCGTTTCCTTGGACGGCAGTTCCGGTTCGGCGAAGTCTCCTGCCGCAGAAGCCGTTTCGGTCAGCCGGGAAGCGGCCGTCCTGCCACCGGGCGCGCCCGTAGCGGCGGTTGCGGCTGTCCGGGGGAGCGGCGACCACCCTGCCGGGGTTCCGTCGAGGGGCGTGCTCGATCCGGCGGGGACCGCGACGGCGGGTGGCCGCCGGTGAGCGCGCTCCCTCGGCTGACGAGTCCTCAGGCGGACGCGCTGGCGGACCGGTTCCTGGACCACTGCCGTGCCGCCGGGGTGCTCGCCCCGGATGCGCCCGCCGTCTCCTGGCCGGAATACCACGCGTTCCGCGCGCACCTGGTCTCCTCCTTCGAGGTCCCGACCACCACGCTCACCCCGCTCGCCGCACGCGTTCTGTACGGCCTGGCGGCGGCTCACCGGCCCGCCACGATAGCGACGTTGGGCTGCTTCGCGGGCAACCTCATGGCCTGGACCTCGGGACCGGGCTTCGGGCCCCGGCCGCTCTATCCCGGCAGACGATCCCTCGGGCTTGACGTGGCCGCCGAGCCGGTGGCGACCGCCTCGGACAACCTGCGGCGGGCCGGGTTCGCGCCGGGCGCCGAGGCGGTCGTGGGCGATGCCTTCGACGCCGCCCAGCACGGCGCGGAAGGTCCCTGGGACCTGCTGCTCATCGACATCGACGTACCCGGTTCGCGCAAGTCCGGATACGCCCGGGTGCTGGAACGCTGGCTGCCTCATCTGGCGCCGGGCGCGCTGGTGATCGCCCATGACGTGTGCCACCCGGTCTTCGCCTGGGACCTGCGCGACTACGCCGCGTTCACCAAGGACCACGGGGCCGTCGCCACGACGACGCTCCCGGTGGACGCCTGCGGTTTCGAAGTCGGCCGCTGGCCGGAATGATCCGGCCTCTCCCGCCCGCCGGAGCCGGAACGATCCGGCTCCGCGCGGCGCGTGGGAGGAACCGGCCGCGCCGGCCGCCCGTGGTGTCGCGCGGGCCACGATCCGGATCCGTGCCGTGCCCGCGAATCAATTCGGCGGAAACAGTTCCGCAATCTTCAGGGTGTCACCTCACAAAGACCTGACGAAACTTCGCACACACCTGACGAGGTTCCACCGGAATCACCTTGAACCGGCCGGTCAGTTCGAAGGACTATTCAGTTGTCTTCCGGAGGCAGTCCCAGCGGACGCCTTACACCAGACGGCCATGGATTCCCGAATGGAGTCGTCGTGCCGTCGGTGCCGTGAATGCAGAACTTTTGGATATTTTCCCGAGGATGACCGAGGAGAGTGGCATGGACGCCGAAGTCATAGTCGTGGGAGCCGGTCCCGCAGGACTGATGCTCGCCGGCGAATTGCGGCTCGCCGGAGTGGAGGTCGTCCTTCTGGAGCGACTGGCCGAACGTACGGGTGAGTCGCGCGGACTGGGATTCACCGCGCGGACGATGGAGGTGTTCGCCCAGCGCGGGCTGCTCTCCCGGTTCGGCGAGATCGAGGTCAGCGACTTCGGACACTTCGGTGGCCTGCCCGTCGACTTCAGCATTCTCGACGGCGCCCACCAGGCGGCCAAGACCGTGCCGCAGTCCCACACCGAGACCGTGCTGGAGCAGTGGGTCACCGACCTCGGCACGGACATCCGCCGCAGCCACGAGGTGCTCTCCGTCAAGGACGACGGCGACAGCACGCTCGTGGAGGTGCGTGGCCCGGACGGCGTGCACGAGCTGCGCGCCCAGTACCTCATCGGCTGCGACGGCGGACGCAGCAAGGTCCGCAAGGCGGTGGGTTTCGACTTCCCCGGGACCGCTTCCACACTGGAGATGTACCTCGCCGACGTGCGGGGTCTCGATCTCGAACCGCGCATGATCGGCGAGACCCTGCCCGGCGGCATGGTGATGGTCGGTCATCTGCCCGGCGGCATCACCCGCCTGATCGTCTGCGAGCGGGGCACGCCCCCGCAGCGGCGCACCGAGGCACCGGCGTACGAGGAGGTCGCGGCGGCCTGGAAGCGGCTGACCGGCGTCGACATCTCGCACGGCGAGGCGGTGTGGGTCAGCGCCTTCGGCGACGCCACCCGCCAGGTGACCCGGTACCGCGACGGGCGTGTCCTGCTCGCGGGGGACTCCGCGCACATCCATCTGCCCGCCGGCGGGCAGGGCATGAACACGAGCATCCAGGACGCCGTGAACCTGGGCTGGAAGCTCGCCGCGGTGGTCCAGGGCCGGGCGCCGGAGGCGCTCCTGGACACGTACCACGACGAACGGCACCCGGTCGGCCGGCGCCTGCTGATGAACACCCGGGCGCAGGGCCTGCTCTTCCTCAGCGGAGGAGAGGTGCAGCCGGTCCGCGACGTGCTCTCCGAGCTCATCGCCTACCCCGAGGTGTCCCGTCATCTGGCCGGCATGGTCAGCGGGCTGGAGATCCGCTACGACGTCGGCTCCGGCGCGCATCCGCTGCTCGGTCGGCGCATGCCGCGGCTGGAGCTGGCGACGGCCTCGGCCGCGCGGACCACCACCAGTTTCGACCTGCTCAACCCCGGGCGCGGCGTGCTGCTCGACCTGGAGGACACCGCCGTCCTGCGGGAGCGGGCACAGCCGTGGGCCGACCGCGTGGACATCGTGACGGCGGCGCCGGTCGGCCTGTCCGCCGACAGCCCGCTGGCGGGCACGGCCGCGATCCTCGTCCGCCCCGACGGCTACGTCGCCTGGGCGGCCCCCGGCAGCCACCACGACCTGCCCATGGCGCTGGAGCGCTGGTTCGGCCCCTCCCGGGCGGACCGGCAGCGCTGACCGCCCCTCCGATCCGCATTCCGGGGCCCCTGCGGCTCCACCGGACCTGCTCGCCGCGAAGGAGAAGAAAAAGAGCATGCATAGCACACTGATTGTCGCCCGGATGGAACCCGGTGCGCGTTATGACGTCGCCAGGCTCTTCAAGGAGTTCGACGGAACAGAAATGCCGCACATCATGGGGACCCGGCGGCGCCAGCTCTTCCAGTACAAGGGTCTCTACTTCCACCTCCAGGAATTCGACACCGACAACGGTGGCGAGATCATCGAGGAGGCGAAAACGGATCCGCGCTTCGTGAGCATAAGCGAGGACCTCAAGCCGTACATCCAGGCCTACGATCCCGCCACCTGGCGTTCACCCGCCGACGCCATGGCCAAGTCCTTCTACCACTGGGAAGCCTCCTCGTGACCGGCCGTCGTGTTGCCATCACCGGAATCGGAGTCCTCGCGCCGGGCGGAATAGGCGCCAAGAACTTCTGGAATCTGCTCAGTGAGGGGCGGACCTCGACGAGGGGCATCACCTTCTTCGACCCCACGCCCTTCCGCTCACGCGTCGCCGCGGAGATCGACTTCGACCCCGAGGAACACGGGCTGAGTCCGCAGGAGATCCGCCGCATGGACCGCGCGGCCCAGCTCGCCGTCGTGGCGACCCGGGAGGCCGTCGCCGACAGCGGTATCGACCTGGCCGAACTGGACCCCTACCGCACCGGGGTGACGATCGGCAGCGCGGTCGGCGCCACCACCGGCCTCGACCAGGAGTACCGCGTCGTCAGCGACGGCGGCCGGCTCGACCTGGTCGACCACCGCTACGCGGTGCCCCACCTCTACAACCACTTCGTGCCGAGCTCCTTCGCGGCCGAGGTCGCCTGGGCGGTGGGCGCCGAGGGGCCCTCCACGGTCGTCTCCACCGGCTGCACCTCCGGCCTCGACTCGGTCGGCCACGCCGTGGACATCATCCGCGAGGGCACCGCGGACGTCATGATCGCGGGCAGCTCGGACGCCCCGATCTCGCCGATCACGGTCGCCTGCTTCGACGCCATCAAGGCGACGACCTCGCGCAACGACGACCCCGAGCACGCCTCCCGTCCCTTCGACGGAACCCGCAACGGCTTTGTCCTGGGCGAGGGTTCGGCGGTGTTCGTCCTGGAGGAGCTGGAGAGTGCCAAGCGCCGCGGAGCGCACATCTACGCGGAGATCGCCGGCTACGCCTCCCGCTGCAACGCCTTCCACATGACGGGTCTGCGCCCCGACGGCGCCGAGATGGCCGAGGCCATCGGTGTGGCGCTCGGCGAGGCGCGGGTGAACCCGGACTCGATCGACTACATCAACGCGCACGGCTCCGGCACCAAGCAGAACGACCGTCACGAGACCGCCGCGTTCAAGCGCGTCCTCGGCGACCACGCGTACCGGACGCCGGTGAGCTCGATCAAGTCGATGGTGGGCCACTCGCTCGGTGCGATCGGCTCCATCGAGATCGCGGCCTCCGCGCTGGCCATGGAGAACAACGTGGTCCCACCCACGGCCAATCTGCACACCCCGGACCCCGAGTGCGACCTCGACTACGTGCCGATCACGGCGCGGGAGTGGCGTACCGACACGGTCCTGACCGTCGGCAGCGGCTTCGGCGGATTCCAGAGCGCCATGGTGCTCGCGCGACCCGACAGGAGCATCGCATGACGACCCCGGTAGTGGTCACGGGTCTCGGCATCGCCGCTCCCAACGGCCTCGGCACCAAGGACTTCTGGGCGGCCACGCTGCAGGGCGAGACCGGCATCGGCCCCGTCACCCGCTTCACGCCGGACCAGTATCCGGCGCGGCTGGCCGGGGAGATACCCGGCTTCGTCGCCGAGGAGCATCTGCCGGGCCGGCTCCTGCCGCAGACCGACCGGATGACCCGGCTCGCGCTGGTCGCCACCGACTGGGCGCTGGAGGACGCCGAGGTCGTACCGCAGGAGCTGAACGCCTATGACATGGGCGTGGTCACCGCCAGTTCCTCCGGAGGCTTCGAGTTCGGGCAGAACGAGCTCCAGAAGCTGTGGAGCAAGGGCGGTCAATTCGTCAGCGCCTACCAGTCGTTCGCCTGGTTCTACGCCGTCAACACCGGCCAGATCTCGATCCGCAACGGCATGAAGGGCCCCAGCGGAGTCGTCGTCAGCGACCAGGCCGGCGGCCTCGACGCCCTGGCCCAGGCACGGCGGCAGATCCGCAAGGGCACCCGCCTCATCGTCTCCGGCGCGATCGACGCCTCGATCTGCCCGTGGGGCTGGGTCGCCCAGCTCGCCGGCGAACGGCTGAGCCATGAGGACGATCCGGACCGGGCGTACCTGCCCTTCGACCCGCAGGCCGCCGGGCACGTACCGGGGGAGGGCGGCGCGATCCTCATCATGGAGGACCTGGAGGCGGCCCGCGCCCGCGGCGCCAGGATCTACGGCGAGATCGCCGGCTACGGGGCCACCTTCGACCCCAAGCCCGGCAGCGGCCGGGAGCCCGCTCTGCGCCAGGCGATCCGCGCCGCCCTCGACGACGCCGGCGTGGCGCCCGGTGACATCGACGTGGTCTTCGCCGACGCGGCGGCCGTGCCCGAGCTCGACCGCATCGAGGCCGAGGCCATCACCGAGGTCTTCGGGCCGCGCGGGGTACCCGTGACGGCGCCCAAGACGATGACCGGACGGCTCTACTCGGGCGCCGCGCCCCTGGACGTCGCGGCCGCTCTGCTGGCGATCCAGGACGGAATCGTCCCGGCCACGACGAACGTGGAACTCGCCCCGGAGTACGACCTCGACCTGGTGACCGGGAACCCGCGCACGGCGTCCGTACGGGCCGCGCTGGTGATCGCACGCGGCTACGGAGGCTTCAACTCCGCGGTGGTCGTGCGCGCCGCGGGCTGACCCGCCGCCCCCGCACCACCAGAGCCGTACCACCAGAGCCTCGGCGGCACAGCCGCGCCGGCGTTCGACGCCCCGGCGGCACACACCCTCAGCAGTACACACCCTCAGCACTGGAGGAAGACCCCATGTCCGACCGGACGTTCACCCTCGACGACCTGCGCCGCATCCTGCTGGAGAGCGCGGGCGCGGAAGAGGGCATCGACCTCTACGGCGACATCGCCGACACCGACTTCGAGCAGCTCGGCTACGAGTCGCTCGCCCTCCTGGAGACCGGCGGCCGTATCGAGCGCGAGTTCGGCGTCAGCCTCGACGACGTCAACCTCTCCGACATCACCACCCCGCGGGCCCTCGTCACGGCCGTCAACGAGCTCCTCGCCGTGGACGTCGCCGCCGCCTGACCCCCGACTCGGCCTGGCCCCGGTCAGGTCGACCGAGCGGGCCGGGACGGATTCCCCCTCCGGCCCGGCCCGCTCCGACCCCGGCCCCGGCCACCCGCGGGCCCGTCACCTCCCTCGACCCTCCCCGCACAAGGAGACAGACGCACATGACAGAGCAGAACGGCCGGGTCGCCCTGGTCACCGGCGCCACGAGCGGAATCGGTCTGGCCGTCGCCCGGCTCCTGGGCGGCGCCCGGCACAAGGTGTTCATCGGCGCCCGCAACGCCGAGAACGTGACGGAGACGGTGAAGCAGCTCCAGAGCGAGGGCATCGACGCCGACGGCACCACCCTCGACGTGCGCTCCACGGACTCGGCCCGCGCCTTCGTCCAGGCCGCCGTCGACCGCTTCGGCACCGTCGACATCCTGGTGAACAACGCGGGCCGCAGCGGCGGAGGCGTCACGGCCGACCTCGACGAGGAGCTGTGGGACGACGTCGTCGACACCAACCTCAACAGCGTCTTCCGCCTCACCAGCGCGGTCCTGAACACCGGTGGCCTGCGCCACAAGGACTGGGGCCGCATCATCAACATCGCGTCCACCGCGGGCAAGCAGGGTGTCGTCCTGGGCGCCCCGTACTCCGCCTCGAAGCACGGCGTGGTCGGCTTCACCAAGGCGCTCGGCAACGAACTGGCCCCCACCGGCATCACCGTCAACGCGGTGTGCCCCGGCTACGTCGAGACGCCGATGGCGCAGAAGGTGCGGGCCGGGTACGCCGCGGCGTACGACGCCACCGAGGACGCGATCCTGCAGAAGTTCCAGTCCAAGATCCCGCTGGGCCGCTACTCCACGCCCGAGGAGGTCGCCGGCCTGGTCGGCTACCTGGCGTCCGACACGGCCGCCTCCATCACCTCCCAGGCGCTCAACGTCTGCGGCGGTCTGGGCAACTTCTGAGCCCGCCGCACCCCGCCGCCACCGCTTTCCACACCCCCCACACCCGTCCGCCGACCACGCACTCATCCAAGGAGCCTGAGCATGTCGCAGCCCGGCCTGCGCGAGGTGGAGCACGAGATCACGGTCTCGGCCCCGGCCGCTGCCGTCTACCGTCTGATCGCCGAGGTCGAGAACTGGCCGCGCGTCTTCCCGCCGACCATCTACGTCGACCACCTGGAGCGTGACGGGGACACCGAACGCATCCGGATCTGGGCCACCGCCAACGGCGAGGCGAAGAACTGGACCTCCCGCCGCGTCCTGGACCCGGCCGCCCTGCGGATCGAGTTCCGCCAGGAGGTCTCCACCCCGCCGGTGGCCGCCATGGGCGGCGCCTGGATCATCGAGCCGCTCGACGCCGGCACGTCCCGGATCCGGCTGCTGCACGACTACCGTGCCGTCGACGACGACCCGGACGGCCTGCGCTGGATCGACGAGGCGGTCGACCGCAACTCGCGTTCCGAACTGGCCGCGTTGAAGACCAACGTCGAACTGGCCCACGCCGCCGAGGAGGTGACGTTCTCCTTCGAGGACACCGTCCGGATCGAGGGCTCGGCCAAGGACGCGTACGACTTCATCAACGAGGCGCACCTGTGGCAGGAACGCCTGCCGCACGTCGCCTCCGTCCGTCTCGACGAGGACGTTCCGGGCCTGCAGACCCTGGAGATGGAGACCCGCGCCAAGGACGGGTCCACGCATCTGACCAAGTCGTACCGGGTGTGCTTCGAGGGCCGGAAGATCTCCTACAAGCAGGTCACCCTGCCCGCGCTGATGACCCTGCACACGGGCTACTGGACCTTCGCCGAGGACGGGGACGGCTCGACCGCCTCCTCCCAGCACACCGTGGTCCTCAACACCGCGAACATCACCAGGATCCTCGGACCGGACGCCGGCGTCGCCGAGGCCCGGGAGTACGTCCGCACCGCGCTGAGCACCAACAGCCGCGCCACACTGGGCCACGCCAAGGCCTACGCCGAGGCGCGCTGACCATGTCCCGCACCCAGCACACCCAGGTACTGGTGGTCGGGGCCGGCCCGGCGGGTCTCATGCTCGCCGGGGAACTGCGGCTCGGCGGCGCCGAAGTGCTCGTCGCGGAGCGGCTGGACACCCCCACCACCGAGTCACGGGCCTCGACCCTGCACGCCAGGACCATGGAGACCCTCGACGCCCGGGGCCTGCTGGAGCGGTTCGGCACTCCGCCGAACGAGCCCATGGGCCACTTCGGCGGCATCCCGCTCGACCTGACGCTCCCCGGCACCCACCCGGGGCAGTGGAAGATCCTTCAGGCAGACGTCGAGCGGGTCCTGCAGGAGTGGAGCACCGGCCTCGGCGCGGTGCTGCTGCGCGGCCACGAGCTGCGCGGGCTGACCCCCACCGGCGACCACGTCGAGGCCGAACTGGTCGGCGCCGACGGGCCGTTGAGCATCCGTGCCGAGTACGTCGTGGGGTGCGACGGGGAGCGGAGCGCCGTACGACGGCTGGGCGGATTCGACTTCGCCGGAGAGGACGCCGGGCGGGAGCTGATCCGGGCCGACGTGGCGGGCATCGACATCCTGAACCGGCGCTTCCAGCGGCTGCCGCGGGGTCTGGCCATCGCGGCCCGCCGCCCCGACGGAGTCACCAGGGTCATGGTGCACGAGTTCGGCAGCCCCGCCCGCACCCGTACCACCGAGCCCGGCTTCACCGAGATCGCCGCCGTCTGGCGCCGGGTCACCGGCGAGGAGATCGGCCACGGCACCCCGCTGTGGGTCAACTCCTTCGGAGACGCCTCCCGCCAGGCGACCGAGTACCGCAGGGGGCGCGTCCTGCTGGCCGGGGACGCGGCCCACCGGCAGATGCCGATCGGCGGCCAGGCCCTCAACCTGGCGCTCCAGGACACCGTCAACCTCGGCTGGAAGCTCGCCGCGCGGGTGACCGGCCGGGCCGGCGACGACCTGCTCGACTCCTACCACGGCGAACGCCACCCCGTCGGCCGCCGGGTCCTCGGCAACATCAGGACCCAGGCGCGGCTGCTGCTCGGCGGCGAGGAGGTCGAGGCGGTCCGCGAGGTGTTCGGGGAACTGGTCTCGCTGCCGCCCGCGCGGGCCCACCTCGCCTCGATGATCGCGGGACTCGACATCGCGTACGACATCTCCGGCACCGACGGCGGCGAGGGTGGCCACGACGACCGCGGGCACGACGGCCGCGGAGGCGTCGGCCGTCCGCTCCTCGGCAGGCGATTTCCACCGCTGCCGCTGACCGCGCCCGAGGGCCCCGGCACGGTCGCCGAACTGCTGCGGGCCGGCCGCGGTGTCCTGCTCGACCTCTCGGCGGACGCCGAGCGCCGGGCGGAGTGGTCCGCCGCCCTGCGGCCCTGGGCCGGGCAGGTGTCCCTCGTGACCGCGCGGCTCCGCGACGGCGGGGACGCCGCGGACCTCGCCGACACCACGGCCGTCCTGCTGCGCCCGGACGGCTACGTCGGCTGGGCGGCGGCCCCCGGCACCACGGACCTGACGACAGCCCTGCACCGCTGGTTCGGCACACCACCCGGAGCCCCCGCCCCCACGGACCCCGGCAAACGCGCCACCGCACCCGCAACACCGACCGAGACACCCGCCACACCGGCCGACAACGGCAACCACAGGAGGACCACGATGGGAACGCTCACCGGGAAGACCGCACTGGTCACGGGATCGAGCCGAGGCATAGGCCGGGCGACGGCCCTGCGCCTCGCCGGCGAGGGAGCACTCGTCGCCGTCCACTACACCAGCAACCAGGAGGCGGCCGACGACGTCGTCCGCACGATCGAGAAGGAGGGCGGCCGGGCCTTCGCCGTCCGGGCCGAACTCGGCGTCCCGGGAGACGTCCACGAGCTGTTCCTCGGGCTGGAGCAGGGGCTCAAGGAGCGCACCGGCGCGACCGAGCTGAACATCCTGGTCAACAACGCCGGGGTGATGGGCGGCGTGACTCCCGAGGAGACCACTCCCGAACTGTTCGACCGGGTCATCGCGGTCAACGCCAAGGCACCGTTCTTCATCATCCAGCGCGCGTTGTCGATCATGCCCGACGGCGGTCGCATCATCAACATCTCCACGGGCCTCACCAAGGTCGCCAACCCCCAGGAGATCGCGTACGCGATGAGCAAGGGCGCCGTCGAGATGCTCGCCCTGCACTTCGCCAAGCACCTCGGCCCGCGCGGCATCACGATCAACAGCGTCGCGCCCGGCATCACCCGCAACGACAACCCGGTCTTCGACATCCCCGAGGCCGTCGAGCAGATGGCGCGGCTGTCGGTCTTCGACCGGGTCGGCGAACCGCGGGACGTCGGCGACATCGTCGCGCTGCTCGCCTCCGACGACGCCCGCTGGATCACCGGCGCGTTCATCGACGCCAGCGGGGGCACCCTCGTCGGCTGAGCACACGAGCCGACGGGCAACAGGACGAGACGGGGGACAGGATCATGACACCGACGACCGCGCGACCGGTCGCCGAACCGCCCGCGGAGGGCGGCGACGCGAACGGCCGATGGAGCCCGCGCCTGTGGGCGCTGCTGTTCGTGCTGGCGGGCAACATGCTCATCGACGCCCTGGAGGTGTCGGTGGCCGTGGTCGCCCTCCCGTCGATCGGCGGGGACCTGGGGGCGGACCCGACCTCACTGCAGTGGGTCATGAGCGGCTTCGCCGTGGGCTTCGGCGCCATGATCCTGTTCGGCGCCCGGCTGGTCGAACGGCTGGGACGGCGCCGCGTGTACCTCGCGGCCGTCACCGTCTTCGCCGTCGCCTCACTCGCCGGAGCGCTGGCCGGCGCCGCGTGGTTCCTGATCGCCACCCGCGTCGTCAAGGGCGTGTGCGCGGCGCTCACCGCCCCCACCGGACTGGCGATCATCACCAGTACGTTTCCGGAGGGCGCCGCCCGCAACCGCGCCGTCGCGGTGTACAGCCTCTTCGGAGCGTGCGGCTTCTCCCTGGGCCTCGTGCTCTCGGGGCTGCTCACCGAGGTCAGCTGGCGCTGGACCTTCGCCTTCCCGGCTCCGGTCGCCGCGCTGCTGCTCCTGCTCGGGCTGCGGCTCGTACCGGAGCAGCGCGGCAGGAGCCGGGCGGAGGGCGGCCGTTCCTACGAGCTGCCGACCGCGTTCGGCCTGCCCGCCGCGCTGCTGGCCCTGGTGTACGGGATCGGCCACGTGCCCGGACACGGCTGGCGGGCGCCCGGGACCCTCGCCGCCTTCGCACTCGCCGGAGCGCTGGCCGTCCTGGTCGTGGTCCGGGAGCGCCGGGCCGAGCATCCGCTGCTGCCCCTGGGCGTGCTCGCCCAACCAGCCCTCAGACGGGCCGCGTTGGGAGCCGCGGCACTGAACGGGTCGTACCTGGGACTGCTGTTCGTCGTCACCTTCCATCTCCAGACGCTGCTGGGGTGGTCACCGGCCAGGACCGGACTGGCACTTCTGCCCGCCGCCCTCCCGCTGGCACTGTCCGCCGCGTACTCCGGGCGGATGGTGCAGCGGTTCGGGACGCGCCGGTTGATCGCCGTGGGCTGGCTGGCACCACCGCTGGGCTACGCCCTCTATCTGCGGGCGTCGGTGCCGACCCGGTACGCGACCGACCTGCTGCCCACTCTGCTGCTCCTGGGTCTGGCGTTCGTCCTGTGCTTTGCGGCGCTGCACATGCAGGCCCTGACCGCGGCCCCGAAGGCCGAACCCGGCATCGCGAGCGGCGTGTACCAGACAGCCGTCCAGTTCGGCGCCGCGATCGTGCTGGCCCTGGTGGCCGCGCTGATGGCGGCGCACCACCCCGCGCCCGGCGCGTCCGCCGCGGCCGTTCTGGCCGGCTACCACCCCGCGTTGCTGCTCGTCACCGCCGTCGGCGTCGCGGGGCTCGCGGTCTCGGTGACCGGCGCCCTGCCGCGCCGCGCGTCCGCACCGAGCACGCCATGACGACCCGAAGGGAGGACCCCGCCGTGTCACGAGTCCCGTCACCACCTGCCGCGTCGCACGGCACCGGGTCCTCCCGGCGGCCCGCGGACAGGGCCGCGGACAGCGCCGCGGACGACCGCGTGGCCGTCGACCTCTGGCTGGTGCGCCACCCCGTGCCGCACGGCGCGGGCCGCCGGCTCGTCGTGGCCGAACTCGACGACCAGGAGCGCGCCCGCGCCGGAGCCCTGCCGCGGCCCCGCGACGCCCTGCTCTTCACCGCCGCCCACATCGCCCTGCGCCGACTGCTCGCGGGGGCCCTCGGGCTCGCGCCGAGGGAGGTGGCGTACGTCCGTGAACCCTGCCCACGATGCGGCGGACCGCACGGCAGACCCGCCCTGCGGCCCGCCCCCGGAGCCCGCGGCCCCGAACCCACCCTTCACTTCTCGCTGTCCCACAGCAGCGGAAGGGCGCTGGTGGCCCTGGCGGCCGTTCCGGTCGGCGTGGACATCCAGCGGATGCCCTCGGCCGAGACCACGGACGTCTGCACCCGGCTGCTGCACCCCGGCGAGCGCGCCGAACTCGACGAACTCCCGCCCGGCGAGCGCGGGGCAGCGTTCGGACAGCTGTGGGCCCGCAAGGAGGCCTATCTCAAAGGCCTCGGAACCGGCCTCGAACGCCCGCTGCACGCCGACTACTTGGGCTCATCAGTTCGCGAACCCCGGCTCAGGCCCGCGGGCTGGACGGTCCTCGATCTGCCCTGCGGGCCCGCGCACGGAGCCGCCGTAGCCGTGCTGGGCACCCCCGAAGACCCCTGCACGGTCCGTCCGTTGCCGGCCGAGTGGCTGTACGAAGCCGACGCGGCCCGCGTCCTCGCGGAGATCGCGCACCTGACCACGGCCGTTCCCGTGAAGGAGACACCGACATGACCACCACCGCCTTCGTCTTCCCGGGCCAGGGCTCACAACGCGTCGGCATGGGCCAGGAACTGCTCGCCCGATGGCCCGATCTGCTCGACACCTACTACCGGCCCGCCGACGAACTCCTCGGACTCCCGCTCGCCGAACTGTGCCTGCGGGGCCCCGCGGACGCGCTCGCCGACACCGCGATCACCCAGCCCGCGATCCTGCTGACCAGCGTCGCCACCCTCGACGTCCTGCGGCGCCACGGGATCCGGCCCGCCCTGGTCGCGGGACACAGCCTGGGCGAGTACGCGGCACTCGTCGCGGCCGATGTCCTTCACTGGCGCGACGCCCTGCGCCTGGTCCGGCTGCGCGGCCGGCTCATGGCCGCCGTGAACGAGTCGGTGCCCGGAAAGATGGCCGCGGTGATGGGCCTTGACCTGCGGACGGTCGAGGAACTCTGCGTCACCGTGAGGGAGTCGAGCGGCCAGGTCGTCGAGGTCGCCAACGACAACGAATTCGCCCAGACGGTCGTGTCGGGCCAGGCCCGAGCCGTGGACGAACTGATCACCGCGGCGCGCACGGCGGGGGCCACCCGTGCCCTCGCGCTGAAGGTCGGCGCGCCCTTCCACAGCAGCCTCATGGCGCCGGTGGAGGCGGAGTTCACCGAGGCCCTGCTGCGCACCGAGTTCCGCGACCCGGCCGTCCCGGTGATCTCCGCGGTGACGGCGGCACCCCTGACGAGTGCGGGGGAGGTCGTCGACACCCTGCGCCGCCAACTGACGGGCCGCGTGCGGTGGACCGAGACGGTGACCCGCATCGCCGACGAGGGAACGGACCGCCTCCTCGAAGTGGGTCCGGGCAAGGTCCTCTCCGGTCTGTGCCGCCGGATCGCGCCGGCCGTGCCCGCCCATCCCACGCACGACGCCCACCACCTCATGTCGGCCCTGGACCTGTTCGCCGGGGCCGACGACACCGTCACCACCGTCTGACCGCCGACCGGTCACCACACGCCGGCCGGTCCGGTCACGTGCCCTCGGCCCAACCACGCGTCACGTCAAGTCAAGGAGGGGAAACCATGCCCGCCACCGGGAACACCATCCAGGAACGCCTGGACGAACTGGAGGCCATCAAGGAGTCGGTCCTGGCGGGACCGGACCCCGCGGCCACCGAGCGCCAGCACGGCAAGGGGAAGCTGACCGCCCGGGAACGCGTCGAACTGCTGCTGGACAAGGGCTCGTTCAACGAGGTCGAGCCCCTGCGCCGACACCGCGCCACCGGTTTCGGCCTGGAGGCCAGGAAGCCCTACACGGACGGTGTGGTCACCGGCTGGGGAACCGTCGACGGCCGGACCGTGTTCGTCTACGCCCACGACTTCCGCATCTTCGGCGGCGCGCTGGGCGAGGCGCACGCGCAGAAGATCCACAAGATCCTGGACATGGCAGAGGCGGCCGGTGCCCCCGTCGTGAGCCTCAACGACGGCGCCGGGGCCCGCATCCAGGAGGGCGTCACCGCGCTCGCGGGCTACGGCGGCATCTTCCAGCGCAACACCCGAGCCTCCGGAGTCATCCCGCAGATCAGCGTGATGCTCGGCCCCTGCGCGGGCGGCGCGGCGTACTCGCCCGCGCTGACCGACTTCGTGTTCATGGTCCGGGACACCTCGCAGATGTTCATCACGGGACCCGACGTCGTCAAGGCCGTGACCGGCGAGGAGATCACCCAGAACGGCCTCGGCGGCGCCGATGTCCACGCCGCGAAGAGCGGCGTCGCGCACTTCGCGTACGACGACGAGGAGAGCTGCCTGGAGGACGTACGCCACCTGCTCGGGATGCTGCCCTCCAACAACCGCGAGACGGCGCCGGTCGAGACGAACACGGACCCGGCGGACCGGACCACGGACGCCCTGCTCGACCTGGTGCCGGCCGACGCCAACCGTTCGTACGACGTCCGGGCCGTCATCGAGGAGATCGTCGACGACGGCGAGTACTTCGAGGTGCACGCCACCTGGGCGCCCAACATCGTCGTGGCGTTCGTCCGGCTGGACGGTCACGTCGTGGGCGTGGTGGCCAACCAGCCCGCCTCCATGGCCGGCGTGCTCGACATCGAGTCCTCGGAGAAGGCGGCCCGGTTCGTCCAGCTCTGCGACGCCTTCAACATCCCCTTGGTCACCCTGGTCGACGTCCCCGGCTTCCTGCCCGGCGTCGACCAGGAGCACAACGGCATCATCCGGCGCGGCGCCAAGCTCCTCTACGCGTACTGCAACGCCACCGTGCCCCGCATCTCCCTCATCCTGCGCAAGGCGTACGGCGGCGCGTACATCGTCATGGACTCCCGTTCCATCGGCGCCGATCTCGCCCTGGCCTGGCCCACCAACGAGATCGCGGTGATGGGCGCGGAAGGTGCCGCCAACGTCATCTTCCGCCGGGAGATCAACGCCTCCGACGACCCCGACGCCGTACGGCAGCGGAAGATCGAGGAATACCGGTCGGAGCTCATGCATCCCTACTACGCCGCCGAACGCGGCCTGATCGACGATGTCATCGACCCGCGGCAGACGCGAACGGTGCTGATCAGGTCCCTGGCGATGCTCCGGGCCAAGCACGCCGACCTGCCCTCCCGCAAGCACGGGAATCCGCCGCAATGAGGAGTGTTCCGATGACCACCGCCCCCTTCGCATCCCCCGAACCGCTGTTCCGCGTCGAGAAGGGCTCGGCCGGCCCCAGTGAACTGGCCGCGCTCACCGCGGTGTTGCTCCACCGTGCCGCGTGCGACGTCCGCGCCGACGAGTGCCGGACGCAGGCCCCGCGCTGGAGCAGGGCGGGCACCCGTCCCATGGCGGGCAGCCCGCTGAGCTGGCGCTCCGCACCCGGACGGGAGGACGCCCGCCGACCCTGAACCGGCCTGCGTCCGACCGGCCGTCGACCATCGGCTGTCGACCATCGGCCGCCGACCGACCGACCACGACCGACCAACCATCGACCTACGACCCGACTTCGAGTGAGCAAAGGATGGATCATCGTGCGCAAGGTGCTCATCGCCAACCGCGGTGAGATCGCTGTCCGCGTGGCCCGGGCGTGCCGGGATGCCGGGATCGCGAGCGTCGCCGTGTACGCGGAGCCGGACCGGGACGCCGTGCATGTCGGCGCCGCGGACGAGGCGTTCGCGCTGGGCGGGGACACTCCGGCCACCAGCTATCTGGACGCGGAGAAGGTGCTGGGTGCCGCACGCGAGTGCGGGGCCGACGCGGTCCACCCCGGTTACGGCTTTCTTTCGGAGAACGCGGACTTCGCCCAGGCGGTGCTGGACGCGGGACTGATCTGGATCGGCCCGCCGCCGCAGGCGATCCGTGACCTGGGCGACAAGGTCGCCGCCCGGCACATCGCGCAGCGCGCCGGCGCCCCGCTCGTCGCGGGCACCCCGGACCCGGTCTCGGGTGCGGAGGAGGTCGTGGCGTTCGCGCGGGAGCACGGGCTGCCGATCGCGATCAAGGCCGCGTTCGGTGGCGGCGGCCGCGGCCTGAAGGTCGCCCGGACCCTCGAAGAGGTCCCCGAGCTGTACGAGTCGGCGGTGCGTGAGGCCGTCGCGGCGTTCGGGCGCGGGGAGTGCTTCGTGGAGCGCTACCTCGACAAGCCCCGCCATGTGGAGACGCAGTGCCTGGCCGACAGCCACGGCAACGTGGTCGTCGTCTCCACCCGGGACTGCTCGCTGCAGCGCCGCCACCAGAAACTGGTCGAGGAGGCCCCCGCCCCCTTCCTGTCCCGGGCGCAGGTGGACGAGCTGTACGCGTCGTCCAAGGCGATCCTGAAGGAGGCCGGCTACGTCGGCGCGGGAACGGTGGAGTTCCTGGTCGGCACGGACGGCACGATCTCCTTCCTGGAGGTCAACACCCGCCTGCAGGTCGAACACCCGGTCACCGAGGAGGTCGCCGGCCTCGACCTGGTGCGCGAGATGTTCCGCATCGCCGACGGTGAGGAACTCGGCTACGGCGATCCCGAACTGCGCGGACACTCCATCGAGTTCCGGATCAACGGCGAGGACCCGGGCCGCGGCTTTCTGCCCGCCCCCGGCACCGTCACCCTGTTCGCACCCCCCACGGGCCCCGGCGTCCGGCTGGACGCGGGCGTCGAGACCGGGTCTGTGATCGGCCCGGCCTGGGACTCCCTGCTCGCCAAACTGATCGTCACCGGCGCCACCCGCGAGCAGGCCCTGCAACGGGCCGCCCGCGCACTGGCGGAGTTCAAGGTGGAGGGCATGGCCACCGCGATCCCCTTCCACCACGCGGTGGTCACCGACCCCGCCTTCGCCCCCGAACTCACCGGCTCCAGCGACCCGTTCACCGTCCACACCCGGTGGATCGAGACCGAGTTCGTCAACGAGATCAAGCCCTTCACCGCCCCGGCCGACACCGACACCGACGACGAGCCCGGCCGCGAGACCGTCGTCGTCGAGGTCGGCGGCAAACGCCTGGAGGTCTCGCTGCCCGTCTCGCTGGGCATGTCGCTGGCCCGCACCGGCCTGGCCGCGGGCGCCAAACCCAAACGCCGCGCCGCGAAGAAGTCCGGCCCGGCCGCCACCGGCGACACCCTCGCCTCCCCGATGCAGGGCACCATCGTCAAGGTCGCCGTCGAGGAGGGCCAGGAGGTCAAGGAGGGCGACCTGATCGTCGTCCTGGAAGCCATGAAGATGGAACAGCCCCTCAACGCCCACCGCTCCGGCACCGTCAAGGGCCTCACCGCCGAGGTCGGCGCCTCCGTCACCTCCGGCGCCCCCATCTGCGAAATCAAGGACTGAACGGATGACGACGTCCCATCACGAGGTCCGGGGCACAGCGCCCGAGCGGTATCGGAGGCGGGGGTGACGAGTGCCCTGACCTTGTCGGTGCTGATGTGTCTGGTGTCGACTCTCTGCTACGCCGTGGGGGCGATGCTCCAGGAGCGCGTGGCCGTCGCGGCACGGCGGCCGGCCGTGCACGCGACGCTCTGCTCCGGCCTCTGGTGGACCGCGCTCACGCTCAACGGCGGGGGCGGACTGCTGCACGTACTCGCCCTGCGCTGGGGGCCGCTGACCCTCGTCCAGCCGCTGGGCGCGCTCACCATCGTGTTCGCCCTGCCGCTGTCCGCGCTGGGCCCCGGCCGAGGGACGGGGCGGGCAGGGCGGACGGCGTGGGCCGGGGTGGGGCTCGTCGCCGGCGGTCTGGCCGTGCTCACCGCGATGGTCGACACCGGACCGGACAGCGCGCTGCCCGTCCGGGACCAGCCGGTGATCGCCGCACTGGGCATCGCCGGTGTCGTCCTCCTGGCCGTCGCCGCGACACGGGTGACGCGGGCCGTGGGGCGGAGCGCGCTGCTCGCCGCGGCCGCCGGTGTGGCCTTCGGTGTGGCCTCGTTCCACATCAAGGCGGTCGTGGACGGCTGGGGCGTCCTCGGCACCGGGGCCGAGGCGGTGGGCCTGTGCCTCACGGCGGTGCTGGCCGTGGCCGGACTGGCCGCGTCCCAGGCCTCGTACCGAGAGGCGGGTCTGAGCGTGCCGCTGGTGACGGCGACGCTGGTCAATCCGGTCGTCGCGTCCCTGATCGGCGTCGCCGCCATGGACGACGGTTTCCGCTACGGGGTCCCCGGACTTGTGCTGGTGGCGGTGGCCGCGACGACGGCGGCCGTCGGACTGGTGGCGCTGGTCCGGGACAGGGCCGGCCGTGAAGGCACCGAGCGCCCCCGGGGGTCCGTCCTCATGGCCGCCGGGGCGCCGCGCGCTTCTCCCGTGGCGGTGGGGGAGGCCGGGGCGGCCGGTGTGCCGCGGCCCTCGCCCGAGGAGGCCAGGGTGCCGCGCGGTTCCCCGGGGGAGCGCGTGCCCTGCCTGTCAGCCCATGGAAGAGAGAGTCCCGATGCCACGAGAGGCCGGTCATGCACGAAGAGCCCCTACGTCTCGCAGTGATCACCAGCAGTCCACCGGAGAGCGGTTCGGGTCCCGTCGTGGCCCGATGGCTGACGAGACAGGCCGAGCAGTTCGGCGTGTTCAGCGTCGACGTGATCGACGCCGTCGAGGCCGATCTGCCGGTGGTGGTCTCCCCGGCCCGCGCCGCGCAGGCCCGGGACCGGCTCGATGACGTGGCGACGCGGATCGAGGCGGCCGACGCCTATGTGATCGTCACCGCCGAGTACAACCACGGCTGCCCCGCCGTCCTGAAGAGCGTCATCGACTGGCATCCCACGCAGTGGCGCGGCAAGCCGGTCTCCTTCGTCTCGTACGGAGGCCGCTCCCGAGGACTCCGGGCGGTCGAGCAGTTGCGGCAGACCTTCGCCGAACTCCATGTGGCGACCCTGCGCGACGGTGTCAGCCTCGCGGACGCGCGCGGCCACTTCGACGAGGACGGCAACCCGAGGGACGCCACCGGTCTCGACGCGGCCGTGAAGACCATGTTCGGACAGCTGGTGTGGTGGGCCGCCGCGCTCCAACAGGCGCGCGAGCGACGCCCGTACGCGGCGTGAACGCCGAGGAGGAGACGGTGGGAAGGCGGGAGACCCCGGGTATGGAGCGGACGTGCGCGACCAGGACGTCCGGGGTCACGGACGTCACCCTCGACGCGGGCGGCATCACCCTGTCGGGACTGCACATCGAGCCGCCCGGTCCGTCGCCCCGGGCGGTCGTCGTGGCCGTGCACGGCGGCGGGATGTCGGCCGGGTACTTCGACGGGCAGGCGCATCCGAGTGTGTCGCTGCTGGGTCTCGGGGCAAGCCTCGGTTTCGCCGTGCTGAGTCTGGACCGGCCCGGCTACGGCCGGTCCGCCCGCGAGATACCCCTCGGCCAGAGCCTCACCGAGCAGTCGGCCACCCTGCACGCGGCCCTGGAGGACTACGCGCGGCGTTTCCCGACGGGCGCCGGTTTTCTGCTGGTGGCGCACTCCTTCGGCGGCAAGGTGGCGCTGACGGCGGCGGCCGACGACGTGTGCGGCCGGCTCATCGGCCTCGACATCTCCGGCTGCGGGCATCGCTACGCCACCGAGACGAGGGAGCCGCCCGGCGTCCTCGCCCGCGACTCCTGGAAGTGGCACTGGGGGCCCCTGCGGCTCTACCCGCCCAACAGCTTCCGCTTCAGCCGTCCGCTGCTGGCGCCCATGCCCGCCGTGGAGGAGCAGGAGTTGCGGCAGTGGTCGGAGTCCTTCCCGGGCGTCGCCGCGCGGGTCCGGGTCCCGGTCAGATTCACCTTCGCCGAGTACGAGAACTGGTGGCTGCACGACGCCGAGGCCCTGGCGGACATGATGAGCCATCTGCGGGAGACCACCGTCACCGTGCACAGGCAGCCGGACGCGGGCCACAACATCAGCCTCGGATGGGCCGCCCGCTCCTACCATCTGCGGGTCCTGGCCTTCCTGGAGGAACTGCTCGCGCGGCGCGGGCAGGTCGGCGCGTGAACCGGCAGGCGGCCCGGCGATCCGCCCGGATCGCCGGGCCCGACGCCGGAGTCAGGGCCATCGGCCGGTCCCTGGCCGTACGCAACTTCAGGCTGTTCTTCACCGGCCAGCTCATCTCGGTGATGGGCACCTGGATGATGATCGTCACGCAGGACTGGCTGGTGCTGTCCCTGTCCGACGACTCGGCCACCGTTCTCGGCCTGGTCACCGCTCTGCAGTTCGCACCGATGCTGTTTCTGTCGCTCTACGGGGGCCGGCTCGCCGACCGTCATGACAAGCGGTCGATCCTCGTCGTGGCCAACCTCGTCTCGGGTGCCCTGTCGATGGCCCTGGCTCCGCTGGTGATCACGGGAGCCGTACGGGTGTGGCACGTGTGCGCCCTGGCCTTCTGCCTCGGCGTCGTCAACGCGATCGAGACACCGACCCGGATGTCCTTCGTGCACGAGATGGTCGGCGGCGAACTCCTGCCCAACGCCTCGGCCCTGAGCGCCGCCTACTTCAACCTGGCGCGCATCCTCGGACCCGCGCTGGGCGGTCTCGCGATCACCTGGCTCGGCATCGGACCCGTGTCGGTGCTCAACGCCGTCAGTTATCTGGCCACCGTGGCGGCGCTGTTGAGGATGCGTCCCGCGGAACTGCTGCGGGGCAGCGGCACCGTTCGCGACGCGCGTACCCGCGATGCCCTGCGCTACGTCGCCGGCCGCCCCGATCTGCTCCTGCCCCTCCTCACGGTGGCCCTCGTCGCGTTGTTCGGCCTGAACTTCCAGCTCACCCTGCCGCTCCTGGCCAAGACGGTCTTCCACGCCGACGCCGGTTCGTTCGGGCTGTTCACCTCCGCCGTCGCCGCCGGATCGCTGCTCGGCGCCCTGGCCGGCACGCGACGCGAGGGTCGGCCGTCGGCACCGCTGGTGGCCGGTGCGGCGGTCGCCTTCGGTACGGCGGAGGCGCTGACCGGGCTCGCTCCGGGGCAGGGCGGGGCACTGGTCCTGCTGGCTGTCACGGGCTTCACGGCCCTCTACTTCACCCAGGCCGTCAACCACCGGGTCCAACTCGGCTCGGCCCCGGGCCTCCGCGGCCGGATCCTGGCGCTCTACACCCTGCTCCTCCAGGGATCGACGCCCTTCGGGGCGCTTCTGACGGGCCGGTTCGCCGCCCGGTACGGGGCTCGTGCGGCTCTGGTGGCCGGAGGTCTGGTCTCGTTGGCCACCGGCCTCGCCGCGCTGGCCTTTCTCACGATCCGCGCTGCTCGGCCGGGAACGGACGATGCCCGTGCGCGCGACGGGTGACGTCCTGGAGGTGCGGTCCCGGTGGCGGGCTCCGATCGACGGGTGGGAGCGGATCCCGGCGCCCCGACGGGGACGCCGGGATCCGCCGGCTCACTCGGCCGCGGCCGGGAGCTGGGGTGCCGTTCCGGACATCCATATCGGCCGGACCGAGGTCCGGGAGAAGCGCCAGCCGTCGGCCGTGCGGCGGAGGTCCACGTCCCACACACCGCCCACGGTGAACAGGGGATCGAGACCTTCACCGAGCTTCTTGAGGGTGGACTCGTGATGGATGTGCGTCATCAGCGAGTTCCACGACGCCGTCGCGCTGTCGGTGTCGACGTCGACGTCGACGAGGATGTCCGTGTTCATGTACTGGATCACGGCCCAGTCCTCGACGGCCTGCTGCGACTGCCGTACGGCCTCGGTGCCCACGGCGGTTCCGTGCGGGCTCTCGGCCTTTACGTCGTCAGTGAAGTATTCCTTGCCCCAATCCCCTTCGAAGCGCCGCTCATTGAGCGTACGGAAAAACCGGCTGATGAGTACAGTGATTGCGCTGGCGTCGTCTTGAGTGGTCATGCGTAAAGACTGCCACTCATGACCGATGAACCGTCAAGTGACTATTTGGTCAGCGGCTGTCGAGATCAGGTGGGATTGGTAGTAGGCTCGGAATGCGGTCTATGATCACAACGCGCTTCCATGGCCGACAGGACGTCATATCCGGTCTGCCGCACGGTGCTTGACCAGCTCGGCAACGTGCGTCGGAGGGGCGAAGCGGCGACCTAGCGGCCGTCGGAAAGACGACACGGAGTGAAGGGAATTCCTTATGACGGTGCAGTACACCGATCGTATGGCGGCTGCCGTGCGGACGGCGAGCGAACTTGCCGCCGCTCAGCGCAGTCCCGAATTATTCACCATCCATCTGCTCACCACGCTGAGTGCGCAGGATGATTCCACTTTCTCGGCGCTGCTGGTCGCCAACGGCGTGGATCTGAAGGCGTTCCACGAATTCTCCGCCAACCGCAGCAAGCAGATGATTCCGCCGGTGTCGCGGACGTCCGCGGACGACCTCCGGCCGAGTCAGGAGCACGCGGCCCTGCTGGAGGGCGCGGTCGCCGAGATGGGCGAGATCGGCGACAGCCGGCTCGGCACCGAGCATCTGCTGCTCGCGGCGCTCAAGTACCGACCCGGCAAAGGTGCCTGGTCCGTCTTCGGGCTCTCCTACGCTCCGGTCCGCAAGAGTCTCGACTCGCTGAGGAAGAACTCGGCCGTGTGACCCCGCGCCGGTCGTCCGGCCGGCGTGCCACCCGCCGCCGCCCGGATGACCGCCGCGCCGTACGGCTCCCCGGAGCGGGCTCGGAACCGCCGAGCCCGTCCCGCCAACTCCGTCGGCGACCACACCCTCGCCGCTCACGCCCCGACGCTCCGCCGAACAGGGAAATCCGCTGGTTCCGGTCCGGAGGCGTCCGTAGGATCCGATCATGAACGAGGACTCGGGGATCGCGGAGGGCGAGCGTGACGAGGAGCCTGAAAGACGGCTCGCGTGGCGCGCAGAGTCCGTCGGCCTCGCGGCGGTCGACGTGGACGACGCCGAGCTCCTGCACGGCTGGCGGTCCGACCCGGTGGCCGCTCATGAATTCGGCCTCTGGCCGAGCTCGCTCACCGCGCTCCGCGAGCGGGTCGAGCGCGACGCGGACGACGATTGTCGTGACGACTACCTCGTCCTCCTCCCGGACGGCACCCCGATCGGCCACATCGCCCTGACCGGTCAGGACATGGTCGACGGCACCGCGGAGGTCGAGCTGATGCTGGACCCGCGTCATCGGGGCCACGGTCACGGCACGGCCGCCCTCGACGCTCTGGTGGATCTGGCGTTCGGTGAACTCCCGCTGTACCGGCTCGTGGCACAGACGCACACCGACAACGCCCCGGCCCTGGCCGTCCTCGCCGGATCAGGCTTCGTGCGTGAGGGTGTCAGCCGCGCCGCCTGCCTGCACCGCGGCCGGCGCCACGACATCGCGGTGCTCTCCCTGCTCCGTCCCGAGTGGGAAGCGCTGACCCGCCCGCGCGCCTGGGACGCCTGACCGCACGGCGAACGCGCGCTAACCGGGTGGAGTCCAGGCGGCCCTCGCCTTCCGTTCGGGCCGCACAAAATGAGGTGGGAAAGGTCTCAATGAGACACACCGCCGAAAAGGACCCAATTCTCTGAGGGTGTCGAGCGAGCATTTTTACCGGCCACGAGTATCGGTCGAATCCAGCCAGTTGTGTGGCGCGATATTGTGCGCAGGGGCGTGAACTGTCACCGTCGTGCGCGGAATGACAGCCCGATCATGACATTCGACGAACCTCAACTTCGTTGTCACGTACGGCCGTTGGTGCCCACACACGTCGACGCGGTCGAAATGCCAATTTCTCCGCCATTTACCGGATCCGCGCCTGGGGGAGGCGTCTGTGCGGGGTGGGCGACCCCTTCCATGAACGGAAAATCCCGGCACGGTGCGGGTTCGGGGGCGGCCTTCCGGGCCGACGGTAATCCGCAGATCCATCGAAGGAGATGTTTCGCAGTCATGAGAAAGAGTTCATTTGGTGTTCACGCCGACAAAGCGCACACCCCGCATCCGGGCATGATGAGCGCGAGATCGGGATGGAGAGTCCGCGTCGGGGTCTTCGCCGCCACGACAGCGCTCCTCTCGGCGGGCACCCTGCTCGGCGCCAATCCGGCGTCGGCGGCGCCGGCGGCGATCAAGCTGACCTCCTCGTCCTGTCCCAGCGTGATCCTGCAGGGTCAAGTGAGCGGCTGTGTCACGGAGTTGCAGAACCTGCTCAACGCCCATGGCGCCGGGCTGACGGTGGACGGCAATTTCGGGGCGAACACGCTCTACGCGGTGCGTGAGTACCAGTCCTCCGTCGCGATCGCCGTGGACGGGCAGGTCGGCCCCCAGACCAAGGGCAAGCTGTACGCGACCGGGGGCTCGGCGCCCGCGCCGATCAACCTCAACTCCTCGTCGTGCCCGGCGAACATCGTCCAGGGCAACAAGAGCGGCTGCGTCACCGAACTGCAGCGGCTGCTCCGCCACTTCGGCTACGACATCGACGTGGACGGCGACTTCGGGTCGGGGACGGACAGCGCGGTCCGAAGCTTCCAGTCCTCGCACGGCCTGTCGGTCGACGGACAGGTCGGCACGAACACCAAGCGGGAGCTGTACAACACCGACGAGTCGGCGTCGACGGCGTTGGACCTGCGATCGGCGTCCTGCCCCTCGAACATCGTGGAGGGGGAGAGCGGCGGTTGCGTCGCCACGCTGCAGGCCCTGCTCAACGGCAAGGGGCAACACCTCGACGTGGACGGCCAGTTCGGGCCCCTGACCCTGACGGCCGTGAAGGCGTTCCAGTCCTCGGCGGGCCTCTCCGTCGACGGACAGGTCGGCCCGAACACCAAGACCGCCCTCTACTCGAACATCAGCACCGGCGGCGGCAGCGGGGCGCCGGCACCGATCAACCTGAACTCCAGCTCGTGCCCGAGCAACATCGTGAAGGGCCAGAAGAGCGGCTGCGTCACCGAACTGCAGAGCCTGCTCAACCACCACGGTGCCGACCTCGCCGTCGACGGCGACTTCGGGTCGATGACCGACAGCGCGGTACGCGACTTCCAGGCCGAGAAGGGTCTGTCGGTCGACGGCCAGGTGGGCGCGAACACCAAGGCCGCTCTGTACGGCGCGGTCACCCCGCCGTCGTCGCCCGCGCCCGGTGGCGGCTACAGCAAGATCCTCGATGTGGCCGCGGCCGAGGTCGGCACGGTCGAGGGCAGCGCTCGGGCGAACAGCTACGGTTCGGCCGTGGGTCTGTCCATGTCCACCAGCAACTACGCATGGTGCGCGACCTTCGTGAGCTGGGTGGCGAAGCAGACGGGCGCCACCTCCTACCGCAACACCTACGTCTCGGGCTGGGTCAACCAGGCACGGGCCGGCAACTACCACCTCTCGGTGACGACCAACCCCCAGCCGGGCGACATCGTGGCCTTCGACTGGGACGGTGGCAACAACTACACCGGCGGCCATGAGCACATAGGCATCGTGCGGACGGTGAGCGGCGGTTCCAGCTTCACCACCGTCGAAGGCAACACCGGCAACCCCAACGGCGGATCGGACGGCGTCTACGTCAAGACCCGCGGCACGAGCAGCGGATACGACGTGATCTTCATCCGAGTCCGCTGAGCGGGCGCCGGCGACCGGTGCCCGGCGGCCGGAGTCCGTGTCTTTGACGCCGGATCCCGCCGGGAGAGGCGGTTCTGCCGGCGAACCGGCCGGCCATGATCCATCGGTCACCACCGGATGAGTCACGGCCGGCCGGCCCCCGGAGCATCGGGACGGGGCACCCGGTCACGTCGAGGCCCGCCAGGGTGCTGCCTCGGCTACCGGTACGGGCTCGGCGGACAGGAAGACCGGTGTCACCGAGACCGGCAGGGCGACCACCGCGCCGTCGCGTTCCACCGGCACGGGTGCGCCGAACGCGTCGACCGCGTGGGCCTGCGCATGGGGCCAGGGCCGCTCGACACGTACGGCGGGCTCTTCCTCACCCGCGAACACGTCACCGGTGGTCCACATGACCTCCAGGGCGCCGCGCCCGTGCCGCTCCACATCGAAGACGTAGCGGCCGGGACCGTGCCCGGCACCGATGCGGCGCACGCGATCGACACCGTCCAGCAGTGCGGTCAGGAGCGCGAACGTGTCGGCCGAAGGGCGGCGGACGGTCAGCTCGGTCCCGTCGTAGTCGAGCAGGGCCAGTTTGCCGAAGAGGAATCCCATCAGGTTGAGCCGGTCGCGGTAGCCGGGGATCTCCGGGGCGAGGTTCCAGCACACCGTGCGGCGGACACCCGCGGCCAGGGCGAGGATGTTGCGGGTCACGATCTGCCGGCGGTTGATCCGGTCCCGTCGTGCGCCGAGCTCCGGCGGACAGTCCTCCATGAACATCCGCAGGGTGTCGGGGAGTTCGGCCGCATGGTCGTACAGCGCGCGCATCGTTCGGCGGTCCGGCGGTTCCGCCTCCGGACCGGGGGAGGGAGCGGTGAAGACCGCTGTCATCTCCCGCTGGAACGCGGCCTGCGCCTCGGGGAACTCGAACAGCGTCGGGCCGTTGTACTCACCCGCCACCACGGGCCGCTCGTAGCCGTGACCGCGCATCATGGCGCGGGCCTCTTCGACGTACACCGGGATGTCGTGCGGATCGCCGTACAGGTTCACGCAGAACAGGTCGTAGTCGTCGCGGGCCCGCTCCACCACATGGTCGAAGAACGCCCTGGCGGGGCTGCCCTGCGGGCTGGACAGTACGTCGTAGCCGCAGCCGCCGAGGACCACGCGGGCCGCGGGGTCCGCCTCCCGCACGGTCCGGGCGAACGTGGCGAGCTGTGCGGCGTACTCGGGCGCGGTGCCGGCCCAGAGGAGACCGGTGTTGCTGGGTTCGTTGTCGCACTGCCAGTAGAGGACACGGCCACGGCATCGGGACACCAGGCGGCCGACGAACTCCGCGTACCGTGCGTCGTCGTTCGCCGGGGACGACGGCAGGAAGCCCGACGGTGTACGCGTGGCCCACGGCGAGCTGGAGCAGACCGTGAACCAGGTCTCGGCGGCCGGGTCCAACTGGCCGAGGACCGCGTCCACCGCCGTCCAGTCGTAGCGGCCGGGCTCGGGCTCGACCTGCGCCCAGTAGACGTAGACCCGTACGAGCGTGCCGCCGAGTGCCCGGATCTGCGGCACGAAGGCGTCCGGCTCACCGAACAGGCCGTAGCTGATGCCCCGGCCGATCCCCAGCCGGATGCCGGCCGGGTCTGCTTCCCGCTCCATGATGCTTCCCTCCACGCTTACGTATACGTCATAAACTGTAGCTGATGATATAAACTATGCCTGTGGACGAAGCGCGGAGACCGGCCGGGGAGACCGGCGTACCGTTGATCTGGACCCGGTCCGAGCCCCGGCGCAGGCAGAGCCCGCTGGAGCGCGACGACATCGTGCGAGCGGCGATGGCAGTCGCCGACGAGGGCGGCGCGGAAGCCCTGACGATGTCTGCCGTGGCCGGACGGCTGGGCCCGTACACCCCCATGGCGCTCTACCGCCATGTGCTCAGCAAGGACGGACTCGTCGATCTCATGCTCGACGCGGCCACCGCGGAGATCCCGCTGCCTCAGGCGTCGGGGAGCGGTGGATGGCCGGACCTGAGGGCGGTGGCCATGGAGACGTGGGCGATGGCCAAGCGACACCTCTGGTACGCCCAACTGGCCCCGACCCGGCCTCCGTTGGGCCCGCACGCATTGCGCCGCACCGAGTTCCTGCTCCGCCTGCTGGTGGAGCGGGGCGCGGATCTCGGACGGGCCGTCGCCTTCGCGGCACTCCTCGACCGCCATGTCCTGGGCAGCGCGCAGCAAGTGGCGGAGGAGCACGCGATGCGGCGCCGGCTCGGGCTGGACACCCCGCAGAGGCTCACCGAGGCCGTCACCGCGGCCCAAGGGCTCGCGGAACAGGGCGGCCATGAACTGCTCGCCCGCTGGATGAAGGCACCGACGGGGCCGGACATGGACGAGCAGTTCGAGATCAGCCTGACCTTTCTGCTCGACGGCATCGAGGCCGAGCTGAGCCGCTGAGACTCCCCGGGGAGCGGGGTCGCCGCCCGCGTAGGCGGGGGCGCGCCTCCGGGCCGGCGGCGCCACCCTCCGGGCGGTGCGGCCTCCGGGGGCGGCGGCGCCACCCTCCGGGACGTGCGACGGCGCGCCGCTGGTCGCGTGAGCGCCGGAATCCACCCCGCCCGAAAGCCGCGGGCCGCCCCGCTCCTCGCGGCGGCGAGTCTCCGAACCCCGCCTGAATCATGGGCAGTTGACACGAGCTGGAGGTCCTGGAGGACCTCTTCGGTGCCGCGTGTCGCGCCTGTCCGGAACCCTCGCCCGGGGCCCGGCCCTCCCGCTACGCTCGGGTCCCTTCCTGCGATCGGCGGGAAGGACGAAACCCCCGTGGCGCAGCCGCCGACATCCACTCACAGAGGTCCGATGCCCACCCTCAGATTTGGCAAGTACCTGACATTGGCGACGGCGGCCCTCCTGCTGCTGGCCACGGCTCCCGGGGCGGTCGCCGCCACCGCGGATCCGGCGGGCGGCACGCCGACGGCCTCCATGACCGCACCGACGGCTTCCGTCGCCGCTCCGGCGGCCGAGACCTGGCAACCGCCGTTGTCCACCCGCGGGCGGTACATCGTGGACGCCGCAGGCAACCGTTTCCGGCTGAAGTCGGCCAACTGGGACGGTGCGCAGGGCTCTTGGGCGGGCAGCGGCAGCGCCGCCGACCCGGCCAACCACCACGCGGGCCAGGACTCCTACGGCATACCCCTCGGCCTCGACCGCGCCTCCCTGCCTCAACTGCTCAGTGATTTCCACCAGTTGGGCATCAACAGCATCCGGCTGCCTTTCTCCAACGAGATGATCCATGCGACGTCGCCCGTTCCGGACGTCGCCGTCACGGCCAACCCGGGTCTGCGCGGCAAGACCCCCCTCCAGGTCTACGACGCCGTGGTCGCCGCCCTCACCCAGGACGGGTTCGCGGTCATCCTCAACAACCACACCAACACCTCCCGCTGGTGCTGTGGCGTCGACGGCAACGAGCGCTGGAACAGCAGCCAGTCGACCCAGCAGTGGGCGGACGACTGGGTCTTCATGGCCCGCCGCTACGCCGGTGATCCGCGGGTGGTGGGCGCGGACCTCTACAACGAAGTCCGCCGCGACGTGCTCGACGATCCCAACTGGGGCCTGGGCGACGCCCACGACTGGTACGCGGCCGCCCAGCTCGCCGCCGACCGCATCCTCTCCGAGGCCAATCCCGACCTCCTCATCGTCATCGAGGGCATCAACTGGACCGGTCTGCCCGTCGACGGGCTGCCGCACGGCCGCCCCACCCTCACCCCCGTGCGCAACCTCTCGCACACCCTCCTTGCCGCTCACAAACTGGTGTACTCCGCCCATTTCTACGGCTACACCGGCCCCAACCACAGTGGCGCCACCGGGGTCGGCGAGACCCACGACGCCCGGTACCAGGACCTCACCCGCGACCAGCTCTACCAAGTCCTCAACGACCAGGCGTTCTTCGTCTCCTCGGAGCAGAACCAGCACTTCACCGCGCCCGTGTGGATCAGCGAGTTCGGCATCGGGGCGGGCGAGACGGGCACCGCGGCGCGCACCTGGTTCGGCAACATCACCGACTACTTCGCCGACCACGACGTCGACTTCGCCTACTGGCCGCTCGTCGGCTGGGAGGGCCACGACGACTGGTCCCTGCTGCGCTACGACACCTCGGGCAACCGGTACGGCATCCTCGACCCGTCCGACTGGCGCGGGACCGCGTGGAACCGGCTGATGACCGCCCCGGCCCGCACCGGGTCCGTTGCCCCGGTCCCGAGCTGGCACATGCTCGCCACCGATCACGGTGACTACGTGCAGTCGCTCCGGGTCCGCGCGGGCGGCGACTGGAACTCGGGTGCGTCCAAGGCCACTTGCCCCGACGGTGAGCGACTGATCGGGCTCGGCCACAGCGGTGTGCGCGCCCTGTGCAGCGACGTCTCCACCGGTGACCTTCGCTCCCCGGGCAACACCCAGACCGTCGTCACCGACGAGCGCTACGTTCCTTCGGGCGGTGACTGGGCCTCCGGATACACCAAGGTGCAGTGTCCCGCGGGGAACTTCCTCATCGGCTACAGCCGCCGGGGCGGCCGGATGTCGGCGGCCCTGTGCGTTCCGGCCGGCTCATCCCTGGCGGGCGCCGGGCGAACCGTCTGGTTCGACCGGTCCGACAACCGTCCCGCGGGCGCTGCCGGTGGCGACTTCGCGAACGGCGACTACAAGGGCCAGTGCGCCGACGACGAGTACGCGGCCGGGATCGCCTACACGACCCGCCTGGGCGCCAGTCAGGGACCGGCCGCCCTGCTGTGCCGCAAGCTGAACTGATCACCCTTCGGCGAGCGGCACAGACACGGTTCGCGCGCCGGGGCGAAGGACGCCCCGCACGTGCCGTGCCGTGCCGTGACCGACGTACCGCCACGCGAACGTCACCGTCATGGGACCCGGCCGACCGAGCCCGCACTCACCGGTCGGCCGGGGTCCCGACCGCGTCTCGTCCTCGTCCCCCGTCCCTCGTCCCCTGTCCCTTGTCCCCTCTCCACCTGACGGCCGGGGGCAGGCCGACCGACGGACAGACCGGCCGATGGACAGACCGGCCGTCCGACCCGACGTACCTGGGTCAGTCCCGTCCCACATGGGTCCAGATCCGCAGGGGGCCGACCGGTTCGAAGCCGTGCCGCACGGCGGCCGCCAGGTCGTCACCGTGCTCGTACCCGACCACCGGCACGGTGGGAAACAGCCGGTGGACCGCGTCCAGGACGGCCGGCCAGGCGGTGTCGGGCCCGCCGTCGCGTGCGAAGACGTTGGAGATTCCGACCACCTGGTCGCAGCTCGCCACCGCTCCGGCGACCACCTGTCCGTCGGCGGTGTGCCCGGCGAGTACGAAGGTGGCCGGGTCGTCGAGAAGCCCTGGGCGGAACAGATCCGCGTCGCCGTTCCCGTCGTCCCATGCCAGCGCCCAGGCGCGCAGCGCGTCCGGGTCGCCTGCGACGTCCCAGACAAGGCCCGAGGGGCTGCCGGGACCGTTGGCCGGGCGGTGGATCCACTGGGCGTCGAACAGCACCTGGAATCCGGACCCCGTCAGGTCGAGGTCGGCGAAGCTGTCCTTGACGGAGGCGCCGGGCACGGAGGTGTCGATCCGGGCCACCAGCGCGGCCGGATCGGCGCCGGGCACCAGCGTCACCACGTCCGGGTAGTACGGCGGGGTGCGGGCCGGGGCGGTCCACGCCTGCTCCCCGAACTCGCCCGCCACACCGTGCGATCGGCTCATCGCCGCACACCACTCGGCGTTGTTGCGGGCGGCGGCCCGGACCAGGGACGGGTGCGACGTCTTCATGAGAGCGGATCATGGCACGGCCCGCCCGCGTCCCCCACGTCAGCGGGGGACCGGGGAGAGGGGTGAGGGCCCGAGACCGGGCAGGGATTCGGGCCCTCACGTGAACGCGCATCCGTCGGGGGCGTTTGCGCGTTGACCACTTCAACGAGCTCCGTGCCCGAGGGATACGATCTGTCGCTCGGCACTCGGACGACGGGTACCGCGCATGAGGAACGAGTCGGCCGCAGACCGGGGGTCGGCGAGGTCGGAGAGGGTACGGGAAGAGCGGACAGGGCCCGGGAGGGCCGGGTGAGGTCGTGGGCGGGCCGGGCCGGGAGGACCGGCCGGGGGCGCGGGCGACCGGCCACCGGTGCCGCGCGCCAGGTAGCTGCGAGCAGGTCGTCAGCACCCCATCGCCATCCGCGGCGCCATGGAACCCCAAGCCGATGCGCGGGTTCAGGGGAGCTGATCGACGAGCCGGTCGACGAGCGAGCCCGGGTGCGACAGGGCGGCCAGGTGCCCACCGGGAATCGACTCGGCCTCGATCCCGAGGCGGTCGCGGGCCACTCGGCGCTGGAACTCCAGGGGGAAGAACCGGTCCCCGGCGCCGGCCAGCACGCGCGTGGTCACATCGGGCCACCGTCGGATGTCGCAGGCCTGACCGAAGGCGACATCGGCCTCTGGTCGTTCGTGATCCGCCCCGTCGGCGGCGACCTCGGCGGGTACGTCGTGCAGGAAGTAGGTCTCCAGGTCGAATTCGGCGCCGTATCCGCCCGCCTCGGCCGCTGCGAGTCGGGCCGGCTCCGATCCGGTGTTGCCCCACCACCCCCCGGGTGTCTCGCCCGGCAGGGGCACCATCGCATTGACGAGCACCAGCGCTCCTACGGGTACGCGGGCGCAGACCATGGGCGCGGTGAAGCCGCCCATCGACTGGGCCACCAGCACCACGTCCTCGCGATCACCGATCGCCGCGACCACCGCGTCGGTGTACTCGGGCAGTCCCGCGGACGGGTCGGCGCCCGGCAGATCCACCGCGACGGCCTCGTGCCCCCTCGCCCGCAACTCGGGCACCACACGATGCCAGAACCAGGCCGAACCACCGGCCCCCGGAATCAAGACAAACACGCTCATCCTCGTCTCCGTCCGTTGCGCTCTCACGACGGACAGACCGCCGCGAGCGACGAAAGTGATCGGTCGCGGTGACGAACCGGCACCGTCATCGGTCGATGTTCCAGCCGGACGGCAGGGCGCCGTCGCAGAACACGCAGACGAAGTCCCCCTCACGCACGACATTGACCTGTTGGCAGGACACACAACGACGGAAGACGACCGGGTGGGTGAACGCACGGGGACGCTCGACCCCGGCACGGTCCAGCGCGTCCGCGACGGAGGGCCACGAGCCGACGTCCGGGCAGTATCCGGTCGACAAGTGACCCCTCCTCGCGCTCCGGTCACGGTCGAGGCGGGTCGGGTGAGAGGGTGAACAAAGCGTCGAGCATGGCGAGTTGGATGTCGATCGCGTCCAGGGTGGCGAGGACCGACCGATGCGCGGACGCGGTCGGTCCGGTCGTTCCCGCCTGTTCGGTCGGCGCCGATCCCGTTGTGGCGGGCTGGGCCGGGCGGCGGCCGATCGCCCGGCGCACGGTACGGGTGTGCGCCGCGACCTGGGTACGCCGTCGCAGCACGGCCGGATCGGCGGTGAGTGCGTCCGCTGCGGTCCTGACCGCTCCCGCGAGGTCTTCGACGCGCTCGCCGCAGCGCCGCAGCGCCGACACGGAGTGGAGCGAGAAGTGGTCCTGGCGGCGTCGGGCGGGTAGCGCGCGGGGCGACGGCGGAGCGGCCGTGATCCGGGGTGAGGGCAGGGCGGCCAAGGTGCGGAGGCAGGGCAGGGTGGCCAGGGTCCGGGGTGAGGGAAGGGCCGCCAGAGTCCGCATCGGAGCCGTCGCGACCCCCAACTGTTCGACGCCGTGGGCGAATCGGGCCTGCGCCGAACTCACGGCCCCGCCGTCGCGCCAGTCGGCCTCCATGAACTCGCCCAGGCCCGACAGCGCCGCCGTGGTGCGCGCCCGTATCACCGCCTCGGTACGGACGGGCAGAACCAGCCAGGACGCGGCCACACCGAGAATCGCCCCGACCCCGATGCCCGCCAGCCGGGTGTGCAGAAGGTCTCCGGGACTCTGCCCGAACCAGTCGTAGAGCAGGGAGAGTACGGCGGTGACGCAGCCCGCCCAGTACGCGTAGCCGAATTCGCGCAGCCAGGTGGCCACGGCGAGCACCATGAAGATCACTGCGACCGCGGTGTCCGACCGTGGTCCGAACTGTCCGGAGACCGCCGCGGCCACCACCGTGCCGGCGGTCGCGCCGAGCGTGCGCCAGACCCCTTTGACCAGCACGTCGCCGCGGCTGCGCGCGCCGCTGCACACGAGGAACGCCGTGAGCACCACCCATGCCCAGTGGTCCGGCCACAGGCCCCGGCCGATCGCGAACGCCGCGGTCAGTGCCGCCGCCATCTGCAGGGCCATCCGCGTGCTCGCCGGCATGTGGCGGCCCGTGTCGCGGGCCGGCGCCGTCACCCGCGCGGAAGGCGGCGACGCTACGAAACCGGTGCGCCGCGCCGCCCACGTCACCACGGTTCCCCAGACGACCGCGGCCAGCGCCGTCACCGCCGCCCAGACGGTGGGCGCGTGTCCGCTCATGGGCGTCGCCCCGGCGGGCACCACCAGCACCGCTGTCAACGGCAGAACCACGAGTGTCCCCGCCCGGCCGGCGCGCGCTCCGAAACGGCGCACCCAGATCGATCCCGCGACCCCCAGGACGAACACCGCGTCACCTGCCAGGGGTTGACGTTGGATCAAGGTGCTCAACTCCGTGGCCGTCGCCGCGGCGCAGGGCAGGACGACGCAGGCCGACAGTCGGTCGGTGCGGTCGAGGAGGCGTTGTACGCGACCGAGCGCCGAGGCGATCACCACGGCCCGCACCACACTGTCCACGCGCAGCCCGGCCTCGTGTTCGACGAGCAGCGCCCAGCCGTACACGCCCAGCACGGTGGCCATGCTCACGGCCGCGGCGCGCAGGCGTACCCCTCGCGGATCGAAGTGCAACGCACGACACGTCGATTTCGAAAAGTTACGCAGCACGTAGGATTACCGCCAAGACCCTTCCTTGAGCGGGCTCTGGAATGGCTCCAAAATGGCTCTGAACAAGCCCTGCAGCAAGTCGTCGACCGATACGGCTCGCATCGTTATCGTAAGTGATAACTTAGCAGTGATGAGCGAGCAGACAGAGCGAACAGAGCGTCGGGACGCGGGGCGCTCCGGGGCCGAGGAGCGGGAGGGGCCGGCCCCCGCGGCCGAGGGACGGCACGACCGGGCGCCCGCCGAGATCCGCCAGGGCGTCATCCGGCTCGCGCGAAGGCTGAGCGCGGAGCGCCCCGCCGACGGGCTCAGCCTCAACAAGAGCAGCGTCCTCGGTCACCTGCGCCGCAACGGCCCCATGTCGGCCGGTGCGCTGGCCGCCGCCGACCATCAGCAGCCGCAGTCCCTGACGCGGGTCTTCGCCGACCTCGAACAGGACGGCCTGATCAGCCGGACGCGCGACACGTACGACGGGCGGCAACGCGTGGTGGAACTGACCGAAGCGGGGCGCGAGGCACTCGCCCGCGACATGGCGCAGCGCGACGCATGGCTCGACATCGCCCTCGTCGACCTCACCGAGACGGAGCGTCAGGTCCTGCTGCTCGCCGCCCGTCTGATGAACCGCCTCGCCGACGCCCCGGCGACCGTGCCCGGCTCCACGACCCGATCCGACTGACGGAGGCGCCCGTGTCCTGGCCCGACCACGCGATCTGGTGGCACGTCCACCCGTTGAGTTTCCTGGGCGCGGAGCCGACCGCGCTGCCCGCCGGAGCGCCCGTGCGGCACCGTCTGCCGGTGCTGGCCGACTGGCTCGACCACCTGGTCGGCCTCGGCTGCAACGGCCTCGCCCTGGGGCCGGTCTTCGCCGCCGAGAGCCACGGCTACGACACGGCCGACCCCTTTCGCGTCGATCCGCGCCTGGGCACCGAGGCCGACCTGCTCGACCTGGTCGAGCGTGCCGGGTCGCGCGGGGTCCGGGTCCTGCTGGACGGCGTCTTCAACCATGTCGGCAGGTCCTTCGCCCCCTTCGCCGACGTGGTGCGGCGCGGCACCGCGTCCCCGTACGCGGACTGGTTCGTCCCCGAGGGCGACGACTTCCGCGTCTTCGAGGGGCACCGTCATCTCGTCGCCCTGAACCACGCGTCCCCCGCGGTCGCCGACCATGTCGTCGAAGTCCTTGGCCACTGGCTCGACCGCGGCATCGCGGGCTGGCGGCTGGACGCGGCCTACGCGGTGCCCCGCCCCTTCTGGCGCACCGTCACGGACCGGGTCAGGTCCCGTCACCCCGAGGCGTGGTTCAGCGGTGAGGTGATCCATGGCGACTACGCGTCGTACGTCGTCGAGGGCGGCCTGGACACCGTGACGCAGTACGAGCTGTGGAAGGCGATCTGGAGCTCGCTCAACGACGGCAACCCGCACGAACTGGCCTGGGCGCTCAAGCGGCACAACGCCATGATCGACACCTTCGCGCCCCAGACGTTCGTCGGCAACCACGACGTCACGCGCCTCGCCAGCCGGCTCGGCGAGCCCCGTCACGTGGCGCACGCGCTCACCGTGCTGTTCACCGTCGGGGGCATCCCCTCCGTCTACGCGGGGGACGAGCGTGCCTGGGAGGGCGTCAAGGAGGACCGCGCGGGCGGGGACGACGCTGTCCGCCCCGCGTTTCCCCTCTCCCCGTCCGGTCTCGGCCCCGACGGACTGGCGGTCCAGCGGCTCCACCAGACCCTGGTGGGCGTGCGGCGCCGCCACCCCTGGCTCGTACGGGCCCGGACCCGCGTCCACACCCTCGACAACAACGTTCTCAGCTACACCCTCGACGCGCCCGAGTCCGACGCCACCCTCGCGGTCGCCCTCAACTTCGGCTCCGCTCCGGCCACCGCCGGCGTCCCGGCCGCTTCCTGGCGACCTGCCGCGGGTGACGCCTCCGTCGATTCCGCGACCGGTTCCGTCTCGCTCCCGGCGATGGGCTGGCTCGTGGCCACGACATCGGGAAGCCGTTCCTGACTCCGTCGTCTCCCGGGCGGCCGTGACTCCCCGGAGTCGGACCGACGCCTACTACAACACGGTCACAGCCGGGAAGATCCGTGTGCCGCCCTCCGGCGTCACCATGCTGCCCTGGCAGAAGCTCAACCTGGCCGCCTGGCGGGTGGCACCCGTCAACCAGGCCACCTCCGGCCGGCCCACCGTCAGCATCGACGCGATGGCCCGACTGTCGTAGGACCCGCCCGGTCGGCCGGACGCGAGGGCCGGACGTTCGGAGGCCGGCCGGCTGCCCTCAGCCGGCCGGCACGCGTTCGTCCGCGTGACCGCGGACCTGGTTCTCCCCTCGAATCGGACGACATGCCGACGACCCGCCCATTCCGCCCCGGGCGGCGCGAGGAGTTCCGCTCGTCGCGCGCTGTGGTGATCACCAGGGCTGTCCGTGAGCACGAGGGGCATGGCAGACTGCTGCGCGTCCAGGGGGTCGATGAGGCGTGAGACATGAGCGCACCGCGGTCTGCTCCGACCGTGGTTCAGGTGGTGCCGGGCAGGCGGCTGCGGCAACTGCCGTGAGCGAAGCGCCTCTTGGCCCGGAACGTTCCCTGAGGACCGCGTCAGGAATCCCTCGTTCCGAAGGGCCGCGCCGACGAGCCCGGCCGGCGGCGGAGTTACCGCGACGTCCTGCCGCAGCGATCCATGGCGCACTCCGTTCCGAAGGACCCGGCCGCCCGGATCCGCGGTTACGAACCCGTGCGGTTCCGGTGTTTCCATCCGCCGAGGACTCCGCCCGCGACGCCCTGCGCCCGAACCGCCCCGGCCCGCGCCGGGTCGAGCCGGACCGACGCGTGGCTCTGTACCCCGAGATGTTCGACCAGACGAGTACCCAGGTCATGTCCGCACGACGTGCCGGGGAATCCCTGGCAGACGTCCGCAAGGAGACAGAACGATGAAGCACGCCATGAACGCCGCCGAGGAACTGGGGCCCCACGGGTGGCGCAAGCCGTGGGGCGGGAGCGCCAACGGCACCTGCGTCGAGATGAAGAAACTCGGCGGCGGCATCGTGGCGGTCAGACAGTCGACGGACCCCGACGGCCCGGCCCTCATCTGCGCCTCCTCGGTCATCGCCGAGTTCGTGGGGGCCGCCAAGGAGGGACGGGCGGACTTCCTCATCACCTGAGACCGGGGCGTCGACGCCGGTGACCGGACCCGGGACCCGGACGACGACAGCGGCCGCGGCACACCCGAAATCAACTCCAACGATCACGCCGTAGTGGCGGAGGGCCTAAGTGACACACGCAGGAACGGGTGCCGACGACATCGACACCAGCAAACCCCAGTCGGCGCGCATGTATGACTACTTCCTCGACGGCAAGGACAACTATCCCGTCGACTGGAAGGCCGCCGAGCAGGTCATCTCCTTCTTCCCCGCGGTCAAGGAGATGGCGCGTACCAACCGGGACTTCATGCATCGTGCCGCCCGAATGCTGGCGCGACAGGGCATCCGTCAGTTCCTCGACATCGGTACCGGAATTCCGACCGCCCCGAACCTTCACCAGATCGTCCAGGCCGTCACCCCCGACGCCCGCGTGGTGTACGCCGACAACGATCCGATCGTCCTCAGACACGCCGAGGCGCTTCTGCACAGCACCCCGGAGGGGCGTACCGCGTACATCCAGGCCGACGTGCAGGAACCGGGGAAGATCCTGGCGGCGGCGAGCGAGACCCTGGACTTCAGTCAGCCGGTCGCCCTCTCCATGATGGCGCTTCTGCACCTGGTGGGCGACGAGGACGACCCTCACCGCATCGTGTCGGAATTTCTCAAGTCCCTCGCTCCCGGCAGCCACTTGGCTCTCTCCCACGCGACAGGGGACTTCGACCCCGAAGCGTGGGAGCGGGTCGTCGAGGTCTACCGCAAGGGGGGAACCACGGCACAGGTGCGGTCACGCGCCGAATTCGCCAGGTTCTTCACGGGACTTGAGCTTCTCGACCCCGGTATCGAACTCGCAGCACGCTGGCACCCTCAGAGAGGCGGCCACTACAACCAGAGCGAACAGATCCCGCTGTACGTGGGTGTCGCCCGCAAGCCGTAGAGGTGGCGGCTCCCGGCGCCGAGGACCGGGCGGAGCGCCCGCCCCGTCATCGGTACGGTCCCGTGCCCACACCGGTGCCGGTCGGCCGGCCGATGGCCGGGCGGCGGACAGCACGCGTAAAGTGGCTGTTCAGGGGTTGGTCACCAGGGTCCGACGAAGGCACGATCCATGCGGGAGCGAGCGAGCGTGGTCAGCGAGCGAGAGCCGCATCCCCCGGCGGCCGGCCGAGCCGCCCAGGCGGCGGCGACGCGGCAGCAGATCGTCGAAACCGCTCAGCGGCTGTTCGCCGGCCACGGCTACCAAGCGACCTCGCTGCAGGCCATCGCGAACGACATGGGCATCACCAAAGCGGCGGTCTACTACCACTTCCGGACCAAGGCGCAGATCCTCCAGGCCTCGCTCGATCCGGCGGTGGAGGAAATGACCGTGCTCCTGGACGAGTTGGCGGGGATGGCATCCCGCCAGGAGAGGCTGGAGGCGTACGCGGTCGGCTGGGTCGACTTCCTGGTGCGCAACCGCGAGCTCGGAACCATGCTCCTGCACGATCCCGAGATCAGGGCCGCCAGCGTCTACGCCGAGAACGACGGGCGAAGGCGTCGCGTTCTGAGGGTGCTGTTCGGCGGCTCGCCCACGCCGGCGGAACGCATGGCCTACGTGATGTGCGTGTGGATGCTGGAAGGGCTCGGCGAGCTCTCCGATCTCTCGGACGACGAACTGAGGGCCACGCTCCTTCTGACCGTCCGTGCCCTGCTGGCCGTGCCGGGCGCCGCCGGGACGGACGAGACCTGATCCGTCGTCCGTGGCAGCCGCTGTCGGCCGGCGACCGGCGGCCGGGTCGGCGGAGGTCGTGCCCTCGTCCGGGTGCGCCGGGCGCCCTCCGGCGGGCGCTCTCCGGGCGGTCACGCTCCGTGCGGGCTCGCTCCTTCCGGATGTGACTGGATGTGACACGTATTTCACTAGCCATCGGCTAGTGAGTGGCTGTTGACTGGTAAAATAATCGGTAGATCCATACGGCGAGAAGGTGATCCGAGGATGCGGACGCTCGCGCCGCCCCGGTCCACCCCGTGCGTGCGGATTCCACTCCCGAGCAGTCCCCTGGAGCCCTGACCGCGATGACGACGACCGCCGCAACCTCCGCCGCCACGCCCGAGCCCGGCGAACCGCACCCGGTCTGGCGCGTGCTCACCGAGCGTGCGCGGGCCGGCAGTCGCCCCGGCGCACGCGCCGACGGACACCGCGTCGCCCTGGCCATCGAGGGCGGCGGGATGCGCGGCATCATCGCCGGCGGCATGGCCCTGGCGCTCCACGAACTCGGACTGACCAACAGCTTCGACGCCGTCTACGGGGCTTCGGCCGGCGCAGCCTCCGGAGCGTGGCTGCTGAGTACGAGCCCGCAGTCGCTGCGCTTCTGGGCGGTCCCCAAGTACGCCAGGACGCTGATCCGGCGCTCGAACCCGCTGCGCGGCCGGCCGCTCGTGGACCTGCACGCCTTCTACGAGGTGCTCTACCGCTACGGCGACGAGGACTGCGCTCCGATGGACTTCGACTCGATCCTGGCCAGTGATGTCGAGTACCACCCCCTGGCCACCGACGCCGCGACCGGGGAATCCATCGACCTGCGGCCCTTCATAGACGACGCCGCGGAACTGCGCCTCGCCCTGCGCGCCAGCGCCGCACTGCCGCTCCTGGCGGGCGAACCCGTGACGCTGCGCGGGCGCCGGTTCTACGACGCGGGCGTCTCCGAATCCGTACCGTATCGAACCGCGCTGGCTCAGGGCGCCACCCATGTCATGGTGCTGCGGTCCCGGCGTGCGATCGACGTCGCGCGGCCGTCGCGCTCCGCCCCGCTCATCGCCAGGACCTTCCTGCGCCGTGAACCGGAAGCCCTGCGCCAGGTGTTCCTGGACCGTGAGACCCGCCTGGCCGAGGACGACGCACTTCTCGCCGACCACGCGGCGATGGTCTCGATCCGCCCCGCCGCGGACTCACCGCCGGTAGGCCGCCTGGCGCGCGAGGGCGACCTCCTCGAAACCGCCCTGGAAGCCGGCCGAACCGCCGTCCACGGAACGTACACCAGCCTGTACGGCACGGGAACGCCTGCCTGAAGCCGGCCCGAGGCGGCCCGCGGCGAGGCCCGTCGGCCGCAGTTCGAAGCCCTCCGTAGTAGTGGACCGGACCGAGTCGGTCCCCGAATTCCTTGAGCAGGTTCAGCGCCGGGACGGGTGAGTACGCCCCGCCCGTTCCGGTACGCCCAGCGGTGTTCGACGCGGAGTCGACGACGACCGGGGGCAGGTCGGGCCCTGATCGTTCATCAGGCAAGTGACTCCTTCTGGTCACTGTCATCGCTGTTGCCGGTGTCAGCATCGCATCGCCCACTGACATCGCCTGCCCGCTCGATGCGCGGGAGCCAGGGTGATCATCTGATACGATTGATCTTGAGCTGGTCGGCGGACATCGCACCGACTCTCTCGATGCGTTGGTGGTCCAAGGAAAGACGCCCCGCTTCCTGCGGGGAAATGCAGGTGCAAGGCCTGCCCGGCGCTCCATGAAGACCCTGTCCCGCTATCCGCGGGACAGGGTCTTCCGCTGTCCGGCCTCCAGCGGTGCGGACGCGACGCTCCCTCTCCGCCGGGCCGTCGGCTCCCTTGTGCGCGGTGGCCCCCGGCCCGGCTGCTTGATCGCATACTGAGGGGCATGGCCATCTATGACACGCTCGGTGCTACGTACGGCCGGACCCGGCAGCCGGATCCGCGGATCACCGCGCAGATCCACGCCGCGCTCGGGGACGCCGTAGATGTGATCAACGTCGGTGCGGGCACCGGTTCCTACGAGCCGCCCCGGACGGTTCTCGCCGTCGAGCCCAGCAGGATCATGCTCGCCCAGCGACCGCCCGGGTCCGCGCCCGCCGTGCGCGCGGTCGCCGAACAGCTTCCGGTGCGCGACAACGCCGCCGACGCCGTCATGGCCCTGCTGACCGTCCATCACTGGAGTGACCTCGCGGCCGGCATCGCCGAACTCCGCCGGGTCGCGCGTCGCCGCATCGTCATCCTGACCTGGGACCAGCAGATCTTCCGCGAGAAGTTCTGGCTCGTGCGCGACTACCTCCCACAGGCCGCCGCCTTCGACGACACCCGCGCCGTCCCGATCGACCGGCTGGCCGCTCTCCTCGGCGGGGCACGTCAGGAGCCCGTTCACGTCCCGCACGACTGCACCGACGGCTTCGGCGCCGCGTACTGGCGCCGTCCCCACGCCTACCTCGACCCCCAAGTGCGGGCCGGAATCTCCATGTTCGCCCAGGCTGGAGCGGACGCCCTCGCTCCCGGACTCGCGGCGCTCACCGACGACCTCGCGACCGGCCGATGGCACCGACGTCACGCCGATCTGCTCGCGCTCGACACCATCGACGTCGGCTATCGACTCCTGGTGACGGACTCCTGACCCGCGCCGGTACGCGGGCCCCCGGCCAGTACATCGGACCCTCGACGACAGGCGGACGCTCGCGAGGCGGTCCACGCGGCACGGCGCCGGTGCAGGGCTCGGGTCAGATCTGGGCGCGCGCCTGCTCGATCCAGCCCAGCACGGCTTTCGCGGAGCACTGTTCGGCGGTGGTCTGCGCATCGTCGAGGTGGCGGAGGGCCGCATCGCGGTCGTTGGTCTCGGCGGACAGGTAGGCGAGCGCGACCAGACCCGCCGCCAGTCCGGGCATGAACCCGATGTCGCGGCGCAGGGTCACCGATTCGGTCAGCAGCTCGCGGGCTCGGTCGAACCGCCCCGCCTCCCTCTCGGCGAAACCGAGATGGCGTGCCGCGAAGGACATGACCTTCCGGTCGCCGACGGACCGTGCCAGCGCGTACGACTTCTCGAAGTACGGTCTTCCGGTGGCGCTGTCGTCGCGCACCACCTGATGCCAACAGCCGATCCAGAAAAGCGCGTCGGCCTCACCGCGGACATCATCCAGGCGGTGGTACAGCTCGGCGGCACGCTCGAAGTCGACCAGTTCCTGCGGGTTCTCGTGACGATCGCTGAGGAAACGTACGTGCAGCACCTTCCCGCGTTCCAGGGCGAGCGGTGCCTCGACGGCGTCCAGCTCGTGGTCGGCCGTGACCAGAGCGCTGGTGTCTCCGCCGAACATCGCCAACTCGTAGAGTTCTCGGGCCCGTTCGATCCGGTCGTGCTCCGGCATCCGCTGTCCCTCCCGCTGTCGTGTGACTCCAACGGCGAGGCTACCGGCAGGTAGTCGGGCGACCTCGCGATTCCGGCCGGGGTGGCCGAGTTCGTCTCGAAGAGCCCCGGCCCGGCTCGTGTGGGGTGCCCGCGGAGCCGTACGTCGGTATTGATCTTGAGTCGATCGGCGGAAGTCGCGCCGGTGCCCGATGCGTTGGTGGCCCAAGGAAAGACGTCCCGCTTCCTGCGGGGAGATGCAGGTGCAAGGCCTGCCCGGCGCTCTGTCGAAGCCCTGCCCCGCGTTCTGCGGGGCAGGGCCCCTTTTTTTGAGCCACGGTGCCGAGGGTCCGCAGGCGACCCGGACACCTGCGACGCCGACCACTGCTGCCGTGACGGCATACGCTGTTGCCCATGACGCAAGAAAGTGACGAGCTGGACAGCCTGGTACGCAAACGCATCCGGGCCCTGCGCGTGGCCCAGGGCTGGTCCCTGGAGGAGCTGGCCACCCGTGCCCAGGTCAGCCAGTCCACCCTCAGCCGCATCGAGACGGGACAGCGCCGCCTGGCCCTGGACCAGCTCGTCACTCTCGCCCGCGCCCTGGACACCTCCCTCGATCAACTGGTCGAGACGGCCACGGACGACGTCGTCTCGAATCCGATGATCGACGGAGCCCACGGGCAGATGCGATGGCCGATCAAAGCCGAGCCCGGCATGACCGTCGTACGCCAGCGCATGACCGACCCACCGCCCGACAATCCCTCGCGGATGCGCGCTCACCCGGGCCGCGAATGGCTCGTCGTCCTTTCCGGCACCGCGATCCTGCTCCTGGGCAACCGGCGCTTCCGCGTCGAGACCAACCAGGCGGCGGAGTTCCCCACGATGCTTCCGCACGCCATCGGCGCCGAGCGCGGACCGTGCGAGATCCTGGGCATCTTCGACCGCGACGCCCGCCGCGGTCATCAGCGCGGCGAGGATGCCGGGAAGGCGGACCGCCCGGCACCGTGACCGTTTGCGCGTTCGGCAGCCGGACCAGCCATCGTCTTGCGCATTCCGGAACGAGCCACGCCGTCAGCCGACGACCCGCTTAGCGTGGGGCACATGAACCACCCCTTCCGTCACACGGCCCACCAGGGCACGCACCAAGGTCACGACCACGGGCACCACGACGATCGCGGCCACAAGGAAGGCCCCATCCACGAGCACAACCACGGCCAAGGCCACGGCCAAGACCAAGGTCACGACCAAGACCAAGACCAAGGTCACGCTCACGGGCGCGAGGCGGGCGACCAGGCGGAGATCCTCGACCTGGACGCGGAGGTACTCGCCGAGCACACGGCCTCGATCACGGCCTGGCTGCCCGTCGCGATCGCCCCCCGACGGATCGTGGATCTGGGCTGCGGAACCGGAGCAGGCACCCTCGCACTGCTCGACCGCTTCCCCGACGCGGAGCTGACCGCCGTCGACAACTCCGCCGACCACCTGCACCGCCTGAGGGAGAAGACGGCCGCGGCCGGAGCCACCGACCGCGTGCGCATCGTCCAGGCCGATCTGGACGCGCCGACATGGCCCGGACTCGGTTCGCCGGACCTGGTGTGGGCATCGGCCTCCATGCACCACATGGCCGACCCCGACCGCACCCTGCGACAGGTCCACGACCTGCTGGCACCCGGCGGGCTCTTCGCGGTCGTCGAGCTGGCCGGCTTCCCCCGGTTCCTGCCCGACGGCGCTCCGGATGGCGCGCCCGGTCTTGAGGAGCGATGCCACGCCGCACTCGACCACCGGCACGCCGAGGAGATGCCGCACCGCGGCGCCGACTGGGGAGACAAGCTGACGAAAGCGGGCTTCGCCGTCGCGGGCGAACGCACCGTCACCGTCGATATCGGGCCACCCCACACCGACGCGGTGGGCCGCTACGCCCTCGGCAGTCTGCGTCGTCTGCGGGGCGGCGTCGGATCCGTCCTGAGCGGCGAGGACCTGGCGGCTTTCGACCGACTGCTCGACACCGACAGCCCGCACGGTGTCCTGCGCCGAACCGACCTGCGGGTGCGCACCGAGCGCATGGTGTGGGCCGCCCGCCGGACGTGACCCCCGTCGCCTCCGCGAGCGGTCGACGCGGTGGGCCATGACGGCGGCGCCCGACGCCTTCCCCCGTACCGCCGCTCACCTTCGGCGGCGTCCGCGGGGTGACCGGATGTCTGCCGTAAACGATCAACACCCCCTACTCTTCGGCTGATCGGGATTCACGCATACAGCGGAGGCGGGGGAAGGCACATGACGTACCGGCGGGCGGTGATACCGGCACTGGCCGGAGCGCTGCTGATCACGTTGTTGCTGTGGTGGGCGGGCGTGAACGCCCAGGCACTGCAACTCCGCGGGGCCACAGGCGTGTTGGACGCCCAGTCCGCGGCCGAACTTCGGCGATGGCTCGCACCATGGTCGTATCACCCCGCGTCGGCACTGTCGCCCGGCGGACCTGCCGGCGCTGTCACGGGCGGGGAGACGGCGCTGAGTGGAGGCACCCAGAACGCCGGGCTCTACAGCACCGCGATGCGGGTCAGATTCGTCGCGGTCCCCGTGTTCTTCCTGGCCGGCGCGCTGCTGCTGATCCGCAGGATTCCACCGACCCAGGGCCGTACGCCGGCCACGGTGCTCGCGCTGTGGGCGTGGGGCCCGGTGGCCGCGACGCTGGCCGTCACCGTTTCCGCGCCGTGGCTGATCGCGTCCCTGGGGTACGGCAACTACCGGGTGCTGTCGCAGTTGGCGGCCGTGATCGCGTCGAGCGGGCCGGTCCCGGTGTTCGCGGCGCTGTTGACCGCCCCGGTCACGGTGCTCGTGGCGCGTATCAGCGCGAAGGGTGAGGACCCTTCGCCCCGGCAGAGCGTGCCGCCACGCGCGGCCCGCCTGGCCGCGAGCGCCGGAACCGCGGTGATCGCGCTGTCGCTGGTGATCCTGTCGTACCAATCGGTGGCGGCCCGGATCCAGAGCTCGTCCGGCGGCGGAGGACTGCTGTCCGAGCCGGGCGACCTGCTCCGGGAGTGGCTGCTGCTCGGTGGCTGGTCGGCTCCGGCGACGGCACCGCTCGGCGACTGGCTGCTGTACCGGGCCGCCGACGTGGTCGTGCTGGCCGTGGTGTGGTGGGCGCTGCGGCATCTGCCCGGTCTGCTCACCCGGACCACGGTGCCGGCGATGGCGATGGGCACGGTCTGCGCGACCGTGCTGGGACTCCTGGCGAGTCAAATGCTGCATGTGGCGATCGACGACAGCGCCACCGTGGGGCCCGTGTTCGTGTTCGCGAGGCTGGGTGACGGCGTTCCGGCGGCCCTCACCTTCGGCATCGCCGCCGGCATGGCGGCCCTGGTGACACTGCGGCGGACCGGCGACCGCGACACGGGCGAACTCTCCGGGTGAAGGAACGGGCCGCACGCCACGTGGAGATCCCGCCGGGTCGCATGTCTGCGGCAGTCCTCGTCCACGGTCGACCCGTGCGCCACCGCGGCACGTGTTTTCTCGCTGATCCCGCTCCTGACCAGGGGTGGCCGCCCGACCACCCCGCACTCGTCCGGGCCACCGGGCGCGCGGACGACGCCACCGGACGGCAGGGTGGTGGTGCCGACGTCGGAGGGCACCTACGGGAAACGCCGCCCGGACCGCGGCGTCGTCCGTGGTCCCGGTCCCGGACGAGAGGCCTTTGAGCGCGTTCATCAGGAGGTTCCGTGCACGACAAGCCGCTCCTCAAGAGCGTCGGTGAGCTGCTGCGCCGACGGCACGGCTCCTCGCACCGCGCGCAGCGGACCGGACCCGACGGGTTCGCCCTGGACGGCTTGAAGGTCAGCGGGTTCATCGCGGGCACGCTCAGCGCCGAGGACGAGGCGACGCTGGCCGACGAAGTGGCCCAGCTTCTTCCCCACCACTGGGATCTGCCCACCAAGTCCGTCGAGGCGCTGACACCGGTCGTCGACCACCTCGGCGGCCAGCAGCAGCTCATGGCCTGGCTGGACCGGCACCCCGGACGGCCACGGCTGATCGCGCGGATCTACGTCCTCCTCGGCCATCTCGATCAGTACAGCGAGGACCCCGCGGTACTCGCCGCGGTCCGGCACGCCCGGTCCCAGGACCCGTACCCCGCCGGTCTGCGCGGCTATCTGACGCCGGACACCAACGACGAGACCCTCGGCGGCCTCGCCTTCCGCATCGAGGAACTCCTCGGCGACAGCCGCGAGGAAGACGCCACCGCACTCGCCCTGGCGACCGCCGACTGGCTGCGCGGTGCCGCGCGGAACGCCGAAACCCCGAGCCCCGACGTCAGCGAGATGGGCGAACTCATGGAGCACATGCACCAGGACATCAGCGAGGCAGCCCCCCGCACGTGATTCGGCCACCCCGGTCGTCCCGGCGAAACGGGCGCACCGAACCGATCCGGTGGCGTACGGCCGTTTGCCCGCTCCGGCGGCAGCGCTCCGTGTGAAGATCCTCCAAGGCATCGGGCCCGGACCGGACGGTGCGGTGCCTTTCTGTGCCGCGCCCGGAACCGGCCGGGGCACCCGGTGTCGACGGTTGTCCCTCGACCCGCGGTGGTGGGACGAGGTTGGGGAGAAAGGCATCGGATGAGCGCACGTTTCGAGGAGATCGACTGGCGGCCGACGCCCATGGGCGACATCAGCCTCCGCCGTCGGCGGGATCCGCTGTCGGGCGAGGACGTGTACGAGGTGAAGCTCGGCGACGAGTACCTGATGTCCAGCCTCTTCACCACGGGGGAGATCGAGCTGGCCCGGCTCGGTCTGGCGGAGCTGTCCGAGGGGCCGCTCGACGTCGTCGTGGGCGGACTCGGCCTCGGGTACACGGCCAGGACGGCGCTCGACGATCCACGCGTACGCTCCCTCATCGTGGTCGACACCCTGGCCGAAGTGATCGACTGGCACCGGCGCGGGCTCGTGCCGCTGGGCGCGGGACTGGCGTCGGACCCCCGGTGCCGGCTGGTGCGCGGGGACTTCTTCGCGATGACCACGGGGACCGCCGGGAGCGCGATGACCGCGGGCGGCGCAGGTGACGCACCGCGCGGTCTTGACCCCGAGACTCCCGGCCGCCGCTTCCACGCGATCCTGCTCGACGTCGACCACTCGCCGCGCCATGTGCTGCACCCCGACCACGCCGTGCTCTACACACCTGCCGGACTGACGGCGCTGGCCGAACTGCTCCATCCCGGAGGCGTGTTCGCGCTGTGGTCGAACGACCCGCCGGACAAGGAGTTCGGCTCGGTGCTCGCGGAGGTCTTCACGGACACCGCCGCGCATGTCGTCGATTTCGACAATCCGCTTCAGGGCGGGACAGCGGCCAACACCGTCTACGTCGCCCGAAGGCGCGACGGCTGACAAGTACCAATCCCCGGTTACCAGTTACAGGTCACCAGCCACCAACCATCGGACCACGCCCCACGCCCAACGCCCAACCCGCAACGCGGGAAGGGCCCTTGCGCCGTGGACCGGGTCCCGACTTCTCCGGAGCGGACCCGCACCGGGCCTGGAGCGGAAGTCCGCTCCGGGGAAGTCGGGTCGGGCGGTCGGGTCACTGCCGTGGGGCCGACCGCCCGTCCCGTTCTACGGTGCGATCTCGAACGTGGGCGGCTGGAGACCCGCCAGGCACCGCGTGTTCGGCGCGGTCGGACGGTTGAAGAACGAGGTGGTGATCGACTGTGCGCACGGCGACTCGGCGAAGGCGACGTGGGCGACGTAGGGAACCGTGACGACGGTGGACCGGCTCAGCGTCCGGGCGACGTACGGACCGTTGCTGGGCGCGGTCTGGGCGTCGAACCCGGCCGACATGACGAGGGTCGGGATGTTGCTCCGCGTCACGTTGCGGGCCGAGGGCGATGCCGGCGGGACGTCCCAGGCGCGGCAGTCCGCGTGCAGGAAGGGGAGCTGCGGTGCGTTGGCGAGTACCGAGCGGGGGAACGTGGGGAACGCGCGCCGGCCGCCCCGGATCACATCGGCCTCGCTCTCGAACGGTGTCCACTCACGGCAGAAGACGCCGTAGGCGAGCCCGTGCGCGATCCTGCCGATGGCCTGCGGGCTGAGTTTGCCTCCGGCCCACTGTTCGGCGATCCGCTGCGGGTTGCCGTGGGCCAGCTCGTCGATCGAGCGGGGCACTCCGGGCGCCACGTGGGTGGCGGAGGTCAGCCAGTTCACCAGGACTCCGCCGTCCAGCACGACCTTCACCGGAGCCGGTTGCCCCGGAACCGTGACGGTGGTGGTGATCGGTCGGGCCTCGAGTTGACGGACGAGACGCTCGAAGGTGTCCGACAGCCTCGGATACCGGCGGTTGCAGGCCGGCTGCTCCGCGCAGGTCTTGAACAGGCTGTCGAAGCCCTGCCGTGCGGCGCTCCAGGTCACGGCCCCGCCCGCCAGTGACGGCGGCAGCACGCCGTCGATGCCGACCGACCGGATGCCCCTGGGGTGGTCACGCATGTACTGGAGAGCCAGGTCGGTGCCGTAGGAGATACCGAACACGTTCCACTGCTTGATGCCCAGCGCGACGCGCAGGTCCGCGTAGTCGGTGGCGCTCTCGGGAGAGTCGTACGCGCTGATGTCGGCGCGGCTCGCCGACCGTTCGCGGCAGACCCGCGTCGCCTGGACGTGCAGGCGCCCGGTGGACCGCGCGCCGTACACGAGGCCGACCGCGCGTGCGTTGAACTCGTCGATGTTGGGGCAGGTGAGCACCGGGTCGGCCGAATAGGTCCCCCGCTGGGACATGAAGATCACGTCGCGGTCGCGGTTCAGGCCGCCGTCGATCGCCAACTGGGCCTCGGCGACGGCGTCGTCGCCCGGCCCGCCGGCGAACCACACGATCGGATCGCGTGCCGGTCTGCTCGTGGCCGCCGACACGATCGCGACTCCGAGGGTGATCTTCCGCCCCCGGTGACGGGAACGGTTCTCGGGCACGGTGAGGGTTCCGCAGCGCGCTCCGTCGATTGCGGGGACCGGGTCCGCCGTCCTCGGGCAGGTGCCCGGCACGAAGCGGGCGTCGCCCACCGTCCGGGCGACCGTGCCGAGCGGCGCCGCGGGGCTGCTTTCGGCTCGCGCGGGTGTCACGGCGAGACCGACGGCGAGGACACCGGCCGTCGCTCCGGCCAGTGCCGCCGGGAACCGTCGCGGGGCGCGCCGGTGGTGGGGCGGGCGGATGGACATCATGAGTTCTCCGGGTCGGGAGTGATGGTGAACGGTTTCGGTGCGAGTCCCGCCACGCAGGCGGTGTCGGGCGAGAGCGGATGGTTGAGGAAGGAGGCCAGGACGTCGGCCGCGCAGGGCGACTGCGGGACCACCCAGTGGCCGATGCCGGGAATGAGCACGGCGGTCGAGCGCGACAGCGTACGGCCCGTGTAGGGGCCCCAACTTGCTCCGGTCTTCGCGTCGAAGGATCCGGACAGGATCAGCGTCGGCACGTCGCTGACGGTCGCGATCCGCTGCACGGGGGTGCGGTCCGGGACGTTCCAGACGCGGCACACGTCGTTCTCGAAGGGAAGCTGCGGTGCCTGGGCCAGGACCGAGTCCGGCCACCCGGGGAAGGCCCTGCGCCCCGCCTTCAGCAGATCGGATTGCGAATATCCCGGTACCCACTCGCTGCAGGCCACCGACTGCGTCAGACCGTGGGCGAACTCGCCGATCACGGGATGGGCGCCGGCGGCGGCCGCACGCGCGAAACGCTCCGGGTCGCCGTGAGCGAGTTCGTCGAGGGCCGCGGGGACGTCGACGGCCGGGACGACGTTGGCGACCAGCAGGTTCACCAGCGCGCCCCCGTCGAGGACCACCTTCACAAGGTCGCCGCCGCCCGGCGGCCGAGCGGTCGTCGTGATGGGGTGCGCCTCCAGCTGCCGGACCTGACGGGTCAGCGTGCGCGGGAGAGCCGGATAGCGGCTCTCGCACCGGGGCTGGGCCGCGCACGCGGCGAAGATCGCGCCGATCCCCTCCCGGGTGCTGTCCCAGGTCCACGGCAGGCTCACGATCTGCGGCGGTACGACGGAGTCGATGGCCACCGAGCGGATCCCCTGCGGGTGGCGGCGCAGGAAGGTGAGGGCCAGGTCGGTGCCGTACGAGTACCCGTAGACGTCCCACCGGTGGATGCCGAGCGCCTTGCGCAGGTCGGCGAAGTCGGCGGCGTTCTCGGTGGTGTTGTAGGCACTCAGGTCGACTCCGCCGGCCGTCAGACGGTCCCGGCACTTCTTCGCCGCGCGCACCAGGAGGCGCCCGGTCGACGGTGCGTCGTAGCGCAGCCCCACGGCCCGCGCGTTGAACCGGTCGATCTCCGGGCACGCGAGGTTCGGCCGCGCGTGGAGCGTTCCGCGCTGGGCCATGACGATGAGGTCGCGGTCCCGGTTCACACCGGCGCCGATCAGGAAGGGAATGTCGTCGATCGTGTCGCCGCCGGGGCCCCCGCTCATGAACACGACCGGGTCCTTGGCCGGTTTCGCCGACGCGGCCGGAATGATCGCGACGGTCAGCCGGACGGTCCGCCCGCGCGGGTGGGCGCGGTTCTCGGGTGCCTCCAGAACCCCGCACCGGCCGGGAATCGGCTCAGGGGTCTCCGGGCAGGGGCCGGGCACGAACCGCGCCCCGGGCCCCGACAGAGAGGTGCCGCCCGGTGGCGACACGCCACCGCCGGGTGCGGCGCCGGCCGCCCCCAGAAACGCCAGAGCGGCCGCGACGAGCGCCGTCGTGGTGCGCGCGTTCCGTGAACGCAGGCGCGCGTACCGGTGATGCTCCCTCCTGCGTACGGTCCCGCCGTTCCCGTGGAGGGGCGGCGGGCCACCCGGGTCGATGCCCTGTTCCGTCATGTGATCCCGTCTCTCTGACGTCCCCGGCCCCCCGACCGGGGCGACGCCGCGTGGCTTCGCCCGCCGCCGCATGATCGGGACGGGCACTGCGTACGCCAGCCTGGGCACGCGGCGGGACACTCACCACTCGTGGGCTCCACTTGGAGCCTCGACGTCACCCAGGTGCCGTTTCCCGCCCCTGCCGCGCCGCCACCCGGCGGCTCCGCGTGTGCGTCCTGCCGGCCGAGCGGCGCGGCACACCCCAGGGCCCGACCGGCTCGCACGCGAGGCGCGCCGCCCGTACGGGCGGGCGACCCGGGCAGGGACTGCCGGGGCAGCGTCCGAGGGGCCGTGAGCGGCGGCAGCCGCCCGCGATGTCGGGGCGAGACCTCTTCAGGCCCTCAGACAGGGCGAGTTGACGGAATCACCGGGAGGAGGGGCCGGTCCGGGAGCGAAGCCGGGACGCGTTCCAGGACGCCGCCCGCGAAGACGTCGTACAGCGGCAGCGTCTCCAGATGCACGTAGCCGATGTGGCAGTCGCATGCGGTCAGGGGGCAGGGGCGGGGGGCGAGGGCGGCCCGGTAGGAGCCGTCGTACAGCCGGCCCAGCCCGGTCCGTACGAAGTGACAGCGGCTGACCGTACCCTCGCCGTCCACCGAGATGACCGATTCACCGGTGCGGCAGGGCAGGCCCGCCGACCGGTGCGGGTCGCGGCTGAAGGGGAAGAGCGGGTCGAGCGCGGTCCACCGGGCGGCCTGCTCGTCCGTGTACGTGTGCCCTTCGGCGGCGTTCACCCACAGGTACACATGCTCCGGGAGCTCGGCGCGCAGCCTGCGCGCGGGCTCCTCGTGTTCCGGCAGGCCGACGACCCCGACACTGAAACGGACGCCCAGGGCGGTGAGTTGCCGGGTCTTGGTGACGAACCGTTCGTGCGGTGTCTGGCCGGGGTGATACGTGCACCACAGCGCCACCGTGTCCCGGTCCGCTTCCTCCAGCCAGTCGGTACGGCAGCTGAGATTCGTCTGGATGGCGACGCGGCGGACGTGCGCCTGGTGCGACAGCTCCACGAGGGCGCGGCGGTACCAGGAACGGACCAGCCCCTCACCCCACGGAGTGAAGAGCACCGAGAGCCGGTCCTCGCGTTGCTCGCCCGCCCACGCGGTGAACCGCTCCAGCGCCGCGCGGTCGGCCCGCAGTTGTGCGGCGGTGTCGCGGCGCTTCGCGAACGGGCAGTACGGACAGTCGTAGTCGCAGGAGGCGAGCGGGCCGCGGTACAGGATCGTCAGGTCCACGGCGGTCTCACTTCATCTCGTAGGCGGCCATGGCGTCCCGCACGGCCGGCGAGAAGAATTCGGGACCTATCGCGTCCGAGTGGGCGAGCCCTTCCGCGGAGAGGCGGAGCCGCCCGTCCCCGGGGTGCGCGAGCCACCCCCGAGCCGCGAGGGTGTCCAGCTCGGACGGGAAGTCCCCGTGCGGATCGGAGCCGAAACGCAGCCGGTAGTCCGCGACGGGCAGCCCCTCCGCCTGGAGAAGGGACTGGAGGAGATGGCGGCGCCGCGCCTCGTCCTCGTCGACACGGCGGCCGTGCAGCGCACGCGAGAAGTCCTCGGTGGCGGTGTAGTCGTCGATGATCCCGCGGATCTCGCGCATCGACACGGCGTAGTCGAAGGAGTAGTGCAGGGTCGAGGTGTACGAACGGGCACCGCAGCCGAGACCGATCATGCCGTCGGTCTGGCAGGCGTAGTCGTCCGGACCCTGCGGCGGTGCGTCCGCGCGGCGGAACATGCGCATCGACACCTGCTCGTAGCCGTGCGCCAGCAGATGGTCCCGGCCCTCCCGGTACCGCCGCAGCCGCTGCTCGTCCCATGCGCGGTCGGCCGTCCGCGCGTCGGTGTGCCGGCCGAGCCCGGTCAGGGGGCGGATGTAGAGGGGATAGAGGTAGATCTCCTCGGGCCGCCAGGCCAGGGCCGCGTCCAGGGAGTGGCGCCAACTGGCCGCGGTCTGGCCGTCGATGCCGTAGATCAGGTCGATGTTGAGGACGGGGACGCCCGCGTCGCGGATCCGGCCGAGCGCCGCCTCGACCTCGGCGCGCCGCTGCGGTCGTACGGCGGCACGGGACTCCTCCTCGACGAAGCTCTGCACACCGAGACTGAGGCGGGTGGTGCCCCGCTCGACCAGCACGGCCAGCCGGTCGGCGGTGGCCGTGGAGGGCGAGGCCTCGACGGACAGCGGGATCGCGCGGAGATCGGCCCCCATCTCCCGCTCGGCGATGTCGCACAGCCGCTCCAGTTCGGCGGCCTCCAGGAACGTCGGTGTGCCACCGCCGAACGCGGCGTTGGCGAAACGAGGGGTCTCCTCGTCGCCGAGGGCCTCGCGCATCGCGGCGGCCTGGCGCCGCACCGCGTCCAGATAGCGTCCCGTCAGGTCGCCGGGAGCGCCGATCCGGGTGAACAGGTTGCAGAAACCGCAGCGGACCTCGCAGAACGGGATGTGCAGATACAGCGAGAGCGACCGCCGGGACTCGCCCGCCCACAGATCCCGCAGCGCCGGCCGCGGGGCCAGGGGCCGGTAGGAGGTCTTGTGGGGATAGGCGTACGTGTAGCTCTGGTACGGGCGCGGCAGACCGCTCGGGGCGGCCACGAGGGCGGGGGTCATACGGTCGGCTCCAGGAAGAAGTGGCTGTAGGGCACGGTCCACACGGAGTCGTGACCGAGACGGTGGCCGGTGTAACCGTCGTCTCCATAAGCGGTGCCGTGGTCGGAGCAGACGATGGCGAAGCAACGTCTGCGCGAGCTCATCGCGCGGAACAGCCGTCCGACATGACGGTCGATGTACTCCAGGGCCGCCGCGTGGGTGGCCCGGCTGTCACCCGCCTCCCGCGTGGCACCGGGAAGGTGGAACCAGTTCGGCTGGTGCAGTGCGGAGGCGTTCAGGAACAGGAACAGCCTTTGCTCCGTGGGGAGTTCGGCCACGATCTGCTCCGTCCGCGCGACCTGGGCCTCGAACGAGGTGGGCGAGGCCACCCCGAACTCCGGCTCCCAGTGGCTCTCCTGGAAGAACCCGGGCAGTACGTCGCCCAGCGCGCCCTGCTTGTTGAAGAAGCCGACACCGCCGACGCACACCGTGCGGTAGCCGTGCTCGGCGAGAGCGGACACCAGGTCGGGGGTGTCGAAGACGAACGTGCGGTCCGCTGTCGTCTCACTGCCCGAGAACCGTGCCGCGAACAACCGCGGATGCGGTCCAGGCGCCGCCGGGGTGGGGAGGAACCCCGCGAACATCGCCTGGTGGGAGGCGTAGGTGAAGCTCCCCGGCGCGTGCCGCCGCTCCCAGGTGCCGCCGGGCAGGTGCGCGGCCAGGTTCGGCAGGCGGCCGGCCGCGGCGAGTTCGACGGCCACGTCGTGGCGCAGGGTGTCGAGGGTGAGCAGCAGCAGGTCGTCGTGGCCCACCACCTCGTTCATGTCCGGAGTCCCGGCCGGTCCTCGTGCGGAAGGCGGCGCGTCCGGTACGCGGCCGGGTTCAGGCTGGTGCATGTGCTGTCCTGGCGTGGTTGTCGAGCGGGGGAACGGGTCGTACGGGGAACCGGTCGCGGGACAGGGACCGGAACGCCGCGATCTGCGCCGCGTACGTGTCCAGGCCCTCGGCGCCGCTGCCGGGCAGGCCGGTCAGGCGGGGGAGCAGATCGCCGAAGGCGTTGACCTCTCCGACGGCGAAGCGGCGCCAGCCGATCGCGGGCAGCAGGTCGACGCCCACGCACAGGGTGCCGGGGAAGCAGGCGGCGGCCCGTTCGCTGATGGACAGGGCCTCCGCCCACCGGTCACCGGCCAGCACACGCACGGCCGCGAGCTCACCGCGCGCCCCGCCCAGATGCAGATTGGTCAGGGGCGAGCGGCTCGTACGGACCACGGCGTGGGTGGCGCGTCCGGCCACCACCACGATCCGCAGGTCCGCCGACCTGTTGCCGAGCGAGGCCTTGGGCAGCCAGCGTTCGATGTGCAGCCCGTCCGGCGCGAGCGTGTCCACGATCGCGGCGATCTGCGCCTCGTCCGTGTACCGGCGGATCCGCAGGGAGTTGTGGAGGCTGCCGTCCGACGTGCGTTCCACCGAGGTGGTGGCCCGGATCCGGCCCGACGCGGTCGTCTCGACGGCCAGCACTCCCGACGCGGACGAGCCGTGTGCGAGCTTGACGAAGACCCTGCGCATCGCGGTTTCCGCCATGAGGTCCCGGACGTCGCTCCAGCCCTGCACGGTCGGGCGGACACCGGACGTGGGGGACTGCGGCACCGGCACACCCGCGCCGTCGAGACGCGCGTGGCACAGCCGCTTGTCGAAGAGCACGGCCAGCTCCGCCGGGTCGTCGAGCCGTCTGCCCCCGCGCAGCGAACCCACGCAGTCCAGGAATCCGGCGTACCAGCGTGCGGAGCCCTCCACCCGGGTCGGCTGGTCGGCGCCGCGCAGCAACCGGTCCACCTCCGCGTTCTCGCCGGGGGAGTCCAGCCGGACGACCTCGTCGTCGGCGAAGTCGTGCCCGCCGTCCCGCAGGACGTCACGCCACTCGACGACACGGGGCGTACCGCACCCCGCTTCCTCGGCCGCCGCCGTGAACAGGCCCACCCTGCGGTTCTCCCCGTTCGCGACGACCGCCCACTTCACCGGCGTGTTCCGCGGCCGCAACTCGCCCATCACACTTCCTCGTTCCCCGATCCGGTGCCGGTCCGCGCTACTCACCCACCGCGACGAAACGCCAGACGGTCCCGTCCTCCTCCTCGTCGGACTCCGCGTCGCCCTGGTCGGCGTGGACCAGCACACCGGCGGGCTCCAGCGTCTCCAGCAGGCGCGTCCGCACGCCGTCGCTCAGGTAGTTGTGGTGCAGGTCGAGGATCTTGAGGTGCGTCAGCGGCTGGCCCGAGAGCAGGGCCGTCGCGCCGTCGTCGGTGAGCACGCCCATGGAGACGTCGAGGCGCTCAAGACGCGCGACGACCGGGGCCGAGGCCAGCGCCGTGCAGACGGCGTCCTGGATCTCGCTGTTGCGCAGGGCCAGGCGGAGCAGACTGGGCAGCCGGGTGCCGGTGAAGAACGGCTCCAGGTCGGCGACATCGGCGTCGCCCCCGTACTCGGAGGTCCCGAGCCACAGGTCGAGCTCCGTCAGCGCGGGCAGGTCGCTGCCGGCGATGCCGCGCACCGCCTCGACGGGCAGGCCGCCGCTCTCGACGGTCAGCGTGCGCAGCGCCTCGTGCCGGACGGCGGGGAAGACGAGCTGATTGCCACCCCGGACACCGAACTCCTCCAGGGCGGGGAAGGCCTCCAGAAGGGGCGACACCTCACCCTGGACGATCCAGGAGATCTCGCACTCCTCCACCACGATGTCACCGAGGAAGAGCCCGCGCAGAGCGGGCAGCCGGTCGCGCGCGGCCACCAGGGCCGCGATCACCGCACCGGGAGGGCTGTCGTACACCTCGCTCCACGCGCCGACGATCAGCGCCCGGACCTTCTCGGTGTCCACGGTCGCGAGGAAGCGCGAGAAGGCGTCCTCCCACTGCTCCTCACTGTCGTAGGCGTCCACGGCGATGCGCCAGGCGACGGTCTCGGGAGCGGGGAGTGACGTGGCCCGGGACGACTTGTCGTCGGCGCCCGGGAAGGTGAAGGCCGGGAGGCCGTTGAACTCCTTGAGATGGCTGTTGACGGTCATGCGCGCCCGCTCCCTCGTCCTGGTTCCGGTCGATCGACATCAGTGGTGAAGATTCCGGACGCGCGGACCGCACCCAGGTAGAGGAGTTCTACCAAGGGCCACTGACATCGCCGCGGACAGGGTCGGCACCTGTGGACAGGAAGCGGGAGCGGCCGTCGGGCGAACGGCCCCGAGCGCCCCCGGCCAGGTCATGACGCCCGGTCATCGGGCCGATGATTCCAGGTCAACGGGCCCATGACACCTGGTCGTCGAGGCTGTGACCCCTCGGCCGCCGGAGGTACGGCGTCCGGGCCGGAGGCTGATTGTCAGTGGTCGCCTCTACGGTTTTTCCATGGCGCACGCCATGCCGTACGGGGAGGGAGACCCATGTTCCGCCAAGGAGACGTGCTGATCGTGCCGCTGGGCGAGGACGCGGTGCCGGACCACGCCGTCGGCGCGGTGTCCGAGCCGCGTGACGGCCGCGGACGCCTCGTGCTGGCCCTCGGCGAAGTCACCGGGCACGCCCACGCCGTGGTCGGTCCGGGCCGGCTGATACGCGAGGCCGGGGTGTTCGGACCGATGCTCCTGCACGTTCCCGAGGGCGCCCGGGTCGTGCACGAGGAGCACGGGGCGATCTCGCTCCACAAGGGCTGGTACCGGGTGGTCCGCCAGCGGGAGTACGTGCCGGGCTCGGTACGCGTCGTAGCCGACTGACGGGGTCCGTCGGCGGGTTCCCGCTCCCGTTCCGGACCGGGAGGGGCGCGCGAAACCGCGCGGACAGCACGCTCGAAGGCAGGACCGGTGGCACGCGAGGGCCGCGCCGCTCGGGAACCGGGGACATCGGAGAGAAACGGAACGGCGTGATGGAACAGAGCAGTTGGCGTGCCACCGCGACGCGGACGGGAGCGGGCGACCGGGCGGCGGCCGAGGCGGGCGTCGCGCTGGCCTACCGGAGGGCCGGTCTTGAGGCGCCGGCGCGCATCGTCTGGGCGCGCTCGCCGCACGAGGCCGTGCGCATGCTGATGGGAACGGCGCTCGCGGACGGCACCGGACTCGGGGACACCGGCGCCGGCGTCCGAAGTGCCGTCGTCGGCGGACCCTGGGCGGCGGAACGCGCCCGCGCCCATGAACGGCTGGGACCGGAGGGATGGAGCGCGCACTGGCGGGCCACCGGAGCGGCGCTGTGGGAGTCGACCCGCGCGCTGGCGGACCGGGTGCGGTCGGCGGTGGTCGAGGACCTCGCAGGCGACCGGCACGAGGAGAGCCGGGTCCGGCTGCTGTTCCTGGACGCGACCCTGGGCCAGCACGACGCGGCGTGGCTCTGCGCGTTCGACCCCGACGACGCGAGTCCCCTGGCCGGGACAGCCGCGGTGGCGCGCGAGGCGGGCTGGTGGTGGCCGTACGAGAACGTGGCGATCATCAGCGAACGGCCGCTGAGCCTGCACCGCGACGAAGCCGGACGCCTGGACCGTGGAGACGGCCCGGCACTGCGTTACGCGGACGGCTTCGAGCTCTGCGCGTGGCGCGGGATGCCCGTCCCGCGCGCCTTCCTCGACGAACTCACCGCGCTGACACCAGAGCGGATCCGCGGCGAGGAGAACGCCGAACTGCGCCGCGTGATGCTGGAGTACTACGGCTACGAGCGGTATCTGGACGAATCGGGGGCGGTCCCCGTGCACCGTGACGAGACGGGAGTGCTCTGGCGGGTCGAACTGCTGGGCGACGAGGACGTGGTGATGGTGGAGGTCGTCAACTCCACACCGGAGCCGGACGGTACGAGCCGTACGTACTGGCTGCGTGTCCCGCCCACCACCCGTACGGCCCGTGAGGGAGTGGCGTGGACGTTCGGCCTCGCCGCCGAGACGTACGACCCGGTCCGGCAGACGTGAGGACGACGACGGCCCCGGTGGTTGCGTCCGAGCGCCGATCCGCGGGAGAGCCGACGCCGTTCGGGGGTCCGGTCGCGGGGGAGGGCCCCGCGCGTCCACGGGACGCCGACCGCGGCCCGGTCACGGCCGAGGGACGGGCCGGTGCCGCGTCGGCCGGGGTTTCGTGCGCCCTGAGGTCTGCGCGTGGGCCGACCGATCGACCGGCGGTGCTCTCCGCCGTGCACGGTTCAGAGCCGCTGCCCCCAGGCCATCATCAGGCCGGGGCCGAGTTCGGCGAGCCGGGGCGAGGCCAGGTAGGCCAGCGCGTCGTCGATGACGGTGGCGTCCACCCGCCCGGTCTCCTCCAGGGCGGGCCGCATCCGGCTCCATGTCTCGGACCAGAAGCGGGCCAGGGGGCCGCCCGCGACCAGCGGTGGGCAGCACAGCTCGCCGGCGACGTTCTGGAGACCTTCCTCTCTCAGGAAGTGCGGATAGGCGGGGACCGTGGACGTGTCGGTGCCGATGGTCGACCTCAGTGCCTGCCACATGGCATCCATGGTCCGGCGGTAGGCCGAAGAGGTGTCGAGAGGATTCGGCATCTCCATCGCGTCGCCGAGCACCAGCCAGCCGCCCGGGTTCAGCCACCCCGCGAGCCGGGAGACGAGCCGGCGTCGCTCGGGCAGGTGCATGAGGACGAACCTGGCATGGATCAGGTCGAAGCCGCCCAGGTCCAGGCTCTCGTCCCGCAGATCGGCCGTGACCACCCGAAGCCGCGGATCCGCGAGGGTGCCCAGCCCGCCGGTGTCGCGGTCCACCGCGACCACCTCCGCGGCGCCCGCCTCCTCCAGCAGCCAGCGGAGGACCGTCCCCGTCCCGGCTCCCACTTCCAGGCAGCGGCTGCCCGGCCCCGAGCCCAGGGCGCGCAGCCGACCGGTGGTGACCGGGTCGTAGACCAGCGCCGCCGCGTCGATACGATCGGCTTCCTCCGGGTGCTCCGGCTCGAACAGATCCTGTCCGTAGTGGCCGTCGGACGCCGCGGGGCCGGTCATGACGGCCCCTCCGGTCCCGGTCCTCCGGTGGGTCTCCTGCCGGTTCGTGCCATGAAAACCCCTGGGAATCGAAGGGCGGTTTACAGCCAGAGTGGCAGCTTTCGGGTCCCTCGGCAGATCGGCGAATACAAGATCGACTCACCTTTGCACTGGCTGTGACCCTTGAAACCCTCCTGTAAGGCTCATAGCATGATCGAACTCACGACGATTGCCCTGATCGTCCGTCCTTCACTAGAAGAACACGCTGTCTAGCGCGAAGGGTGAGCTATATGACCAATAACTAACAAATCGGCCAAACAGTTGATATCTATAGCATCACGGATACTTTCGCGAATAAGCAGCAGAATTGCGTTCGTCGCGCGGCGTCGGCCGCAGGCGACGCTGTGGGCCACCGCCGGTGTGGTGGCCCTGGGATTCCTCGTCACGATGGAAATCGTCGCGCGCCACTACGGCCTGCCCGGGCCGATCACCAACCAGGCGCGGGAGATCGTGTGCGCTCCCACGTCGGGGCCGCTGCTGTATGCCGGTCTGGCGTTGATGATGGTGGTGCTCACCTGGCGGCAACGGTTCATCGCGGTCGGAGCCGCGATCGCCGTCGACCTCGTCTTCCTGCTGCTGCGCTGGGTTCTCGACGACAGACTGAGCTTCGGTAATGGCGCGTTGTGGGTGATTCTGGCCTACGGGGTCATCGCCGTCACTCGCCGCACCGGTCGGGAGCGTGTCCTTCTGCTGAAGGGTGTCGGGCTCGGCCTGCTGCTGATCGCCGGCCACAAGACCGGCGACACCTGGCTGCTCATCACGTCGAAGACCCGTCCGTCCGTCCTCGACCCCTATGTCGCGACAGCCGATCACGCGCTGGGCAACCCGTCGTGGGTGGTGGGCCGGATCGTCGAGGCCACCAGCCCGGTCGGCCCCCATGTCCTCCATCTCGTCTACGGTCAGCTCCCGCTGGGAGCGGCCATGTTCGCGCTGTACCAACTGCGGCACGTGGCGGTCGAGCGGCGCTTCCCGGGGCATCACCTGGTGCGCACCTTCCTGGCCATCGGCCTGCTCGGGCCGGCCATCTACATGATCTTCCCGGTGGCCGGACCGGTCTTCGCCTACGGCGCCGAGGGCGGCCAGTGGGCGGCGGCCAACGTCTGGCCGCACACGGTGCCGACGATCGCCTCCCCCCACCAGATACCGTTCGACGAGATAACCCCCCGGAACTGCATGCCGAGCCTGCACACGGCCTGGGCCACCACGCTCTTCATCCATTCCCGCGAGGCCTCCCGGGCTCTGCGCTGCGCGGGCACGTTCTGGCTGATCGGCACGCTCACGGCAACGCTCGGATTCGGGTACCACTACGGAGCGGATCTCGTCGCCGGTGTGGTGTTCGCGCTCACGATCGAGGCGGCGATGCGCTCCTTCGACCGTGGCTGGGACCGGGCGGGAATTCGGCTGGTCGGCTACGGGGCGTTGGTGTTCACCATGCTCCTGGTGTCGTATCGCTACCTGCCGGTGGAAATGGCCAGATACCCCTGGGCGTTCGGACCGGGCCTTCTCGTGGCCATGTCTTCGGTGGTCTACGGCTATGTGCGGATCACCAGGCTGTGGAATCCGAAGACCGTGCCGGCCGTGCAGCCGGAACCTCAGCTCGTCGAGGCGTAGCGACGGTCCGGCCGCGATCCGTCGGGCGCGCCCGGGAGCCCTGGAGTCGCCTTGGAGCCCACTCGAAGGTGTTGGGTGGTGGGACGGGCGCCGCGACGCGACGTGGTGACCGAGTGGACGACGGGTTTCATGAGGAGCACTCCATGACGCAGAAGATCTGGTTCATCACCGGCGCCTCACGCGGCTTCGGGAGGGAGTGGGCGATCGCCGCGCTGGAACGAGGCGACTCGGTGGCCGCGACGGCGCGCGACCTGTCCACACTGGGCGATCTGCGCGAGACCTATGGCGAGCGGCTGCTGCCACTCCAGCTCGACGTCACGGACCGCGACGCCGACTTCGCCGCGGTGCGGCTGGCGCACGAGCGGTTCGGGCGGCTCGACGTGGTCGTCAACAACGCCGGCTACGGCCACTTCGGATTGGTCGAGGAACTCACCGAGGCGGAGGCTCGCGCGCAACTGGAGACCAACCTGTTCGGGGCCCTGTGGGTCACCCAGGCGGCACTGCCGTTCCTGCGCGAACAGGGCAGCGGCCACATTCTCCAGGTGTCCTCCATCGGCGGGATCAGCGCCTTCCCGCTGGTCGGCATCTATCACGCGTCGAAATGGGCGCTCGAAGGAATGAGCCAGGCGCTGGCCCAGGAAGTGGCGCCGTTCGGCATCAAGGTCACACTGATCGAGCCCGGTGGATTCGCCACCGACTGGGCCGGTTCCTCGTCGAGCACGTCCGAGCCGCTGCCGGCGTACGCCGACTTCCACAAGCAGGTCCAGGAGCAGCGTCGTCAGCGCGTCGGTACTCCCGGCGACCCCCGGGCGTCCGCCGCGGCGGTACTGGAGATCGTGGACGCCGAAGAGCCGCCGCTGCGCTGCTTCTTCGGCGCGGGGCCGCTGGGTATCGCCAAGGCCGACTACGAGCAGCGCCTGGCGACATGGGAGAAGTGGCAGCCGGTGGCGGAGCTGGCGCAGGGCTGAGAGTCTCCGGTGCCTCCCTTGGGGTTCTCGTGGGCGGCCGGCTCCCCGTGAGCCGTGACGTCGATGGGTCAGGCGCGGTGGCTCTGGTAGTACCCGCCGAGCTGCTCGTGGTAGTCGGCGTCGCCGACGTGCCTGGCCCGGTCGAAATCGGGGGAGGACCTGATCTGTTCCTGGGTGAGCGCGACGTGGATCTTCCGCTCCTCCCGGTCGACCCTCCGCACGGTGCCGGCGGGCAGCATGACATGCCGGTCGAAGATCCATACGCCGATGTCGACGACGAGGTACGACGAGCCCACGTCGTCCGCGTGTTTGTCGACCTTCCCGATGGCGCCGTCGATGGCCTCGACCTTGTACCCGACCAGATCGGTGCCCACGATGTGCCCGGTGGACGGGTCGTAGCCCCAGATGTCGTCACTCATGAACGGCTCCCGCATCGAAATTCGGCAATTCTGCGCTTCCCTACAGAAAAGCCGATAAGTCACACAAGCGCCTTCCAGATGAGATGACGCTTTTGCCGAACGGCGGATACGGTTCGCCCGTGGGTGTGGAGGGGTGGGAGTCGGCGCACCAGGTCGCTTACGGCTGCGGTGCGTGGGAGCGGGCCTGTCATCAGGCACGCCTGTTGGTCGCCTGGCACGACGAGTGCGCTCTCGGCTTCGGCGCGCCGGTGCCCCGGAGGTTCCTGGCGGATGCCGGACCTCGGGTGAAGTGGCCGTGGGGGAGTCCCACGCACAGCCTGTTGGGCTTGCTCCTGTGGCGGGCCGCCCACGAGGCCGTGGTCCTGGTCGACGAGGTCCGCCTGGTCGATGCCCTGCGCCACTGCGTCGAGGGGGCCGAACCGCGGGACACCGAACCCCTGCCCGACGCTGCCCGCGGCACGGCGCTCGGAGCCGGCAGCGCCGCATCGGTGGCCCGGGTCGGGAACGTACTGCGGGCCCACCTGACGGCCGATGTCCCCCGGCCGCGTCCCGCCGGGGTGCCGCTGACGCTCGGATACCGCGTCCGGGAGATGCGGGCGACGCCCGACTGGGAACTCGGCGACTGGCCTGCGGCCCATGCCCTGGCCCGCCGGGCCATGGGGCGGGCGGACGACCTGCGGGAGCAGGGGACATGGCGGCCCACCGACCAGGAACGATCTTCCGCCGCGCGCATCGGCCGGGACCTGGAACCACCGGGCCGCACCGCCGCCTTCGGGTGTCCGGCCCCGAGCTGGCCGGAGCGGGCGGCACGCCTGGTCGACGCGGCCGCCGCGCTGTCGGTCGCGGCCTCCGAACTGCCCGGCGACGCCCCGGGCGGTCCGGGACCGCTGGCGAGGGTTTTCGACGCAGCGGCAGACGCGTGCGCCCGGCTCAGGGCCGACAAAGAGGAGATCGACGCCCTGTGGGCGGCGGAACCGCGCGAGCCGGCGGACCCGGCTTCCTGGGAACTGTCGCACCTACCGGGCGTGCTGCTGGAACAGACCGAGGAAACGGAAGACCTCATGCGGGCGGTCGCCGTCTTCCTGTGGGTACTGGCCTGTAGCTGACCGGCGGAATCCTGTCGGTCGGTGTTTGCCGGTGAGCGGGTGTCGGTGAGCCGGTGTCGGTGAGCCGGGCCGAGGCACCTCGCCCCAGGGGCCCGTGGGACCTCTTCGCGGAGCAGGGGACTTCAGTAGAAGTCGCCTCGGCGCTGCGCCGGGTTGACGGTGTCACGCCGCTGCTGCTGCAGACGGGCCGCCCTCAGCGCCGATATCTCCCGCAGATGCGCCTGGCTCTGCAGCATCATCATCGATCCCAGCGCGTGACGCCCGGTCAGTGGGTTGTCCACGCAGGACTGGTACAGCACCGCGGCTCGTTCGTTGTCCTGGTAGAGGGTGCGGTAGATCTCCGCCGCGCGGTACTGGGCGTAGGGGTGGTTGCGTGCGGTGGCCGCGAGGAACTGCTCCAGGGCGTGTTCCGCGGGGGACCGGGTCAGGGGCAGCAGCCGCTCCAGGTACAGCTCGCCCAGGGCGAGCATCGCCTCGGGCTCGCCCAGTTCGGCGGAGACGCGATACCAGCGGCCCGCCTCGTCCAACGACTCGACGATCCCGGCCTGGGGGCAGCCGTGGTGGTAGAGCGAGGCGAGGTAGTAGGTCGCCCGGGGTGAACCCGTGCTGCGCCGAAGCCGCGGTACCGCGCTCGCGTACTGTCCCTGCACGTAGTCGATGTGCCCCAGTAGCTCGATCGCGGCACTGTGGCCCTTGGACGCCGCGGTCTCCAGGAAGAAGACCTCGGCACCGCGGTGCTGTCCGCTGTTCCAGCAGTGCAGGCCGATCCGGTAGTACTCGTCGGCATTGGTCGGCTCGCGGCCGTCCACGGTGAAGTTGGTCCCCTGCCACTGCACCACGTCGCCGCCTTTCGCGTCTTGGCCTGCCCCGACGGGCACATGCGGCTCGTCGCTCCGCAGCCTCGCGAGGAGGGCCGGATCGGCGCCGGGGGCTCGCCGGTCGTTCCCGTACGTCGGCCCGGTGCGCCGGGGTGGGTCTCAACAGATGGTATGGCTTGTCAACCGGCACAATCGTAGGCCTGGTTCCCGCAAAGCTCAGGCGCGGTGCGACGTGGATCACCACTGTGGCCCGTTTTCGGCGGCCGGGGCGGCGAGGCGATGGACGCCCTCGGCGTGGAGTGCGCTGCCACCGTTCCGCCCGGGGCGCCGCCTCATGTGGACGGATCGTGTGACGTTTCCCGTGCTTCCGGCGGCAGACGAGTGAGTACGGTGTCGAGGAACCGCCACCCGTCGACATGGGGCGCATGCCCGAAACGCGTCCCGTCCGCCAGTGCCTCTTCGAGCAGGGCCCTCGCGGCCGCGGGCCGGTGGAGATTGAGGTAGCCGCCGCTGATCCGGCCGACGCCGCCGTCGTGAGCCCCCCAACCACCGCCGCCCACCACGTGATCGGGGCCCGAGGCGAAGACGACGCGGATCACGCCGGGCGCGCCCTCGCGCGCGAACACGACCACTTCCTGGCATGAACCTCCGGCCGCACCGGTCGCACCGTCCGCAGCGGGGTCCGCCCCATGCCGATGGCTGACCCACCACTGGAATCGCTCGGTGCCCACAACCAAGTGCCGAAGTCGACGACGTCCCATGCCGTCACGTTAACAACGCACGGGGTCTCGGCCGGAACGATTTTCGGGCCGGCAACTCGGTGCGCGACGTCGCCCCCCGGCCTCGTCAGGCGACTGCCCGCGGAGCGGCGCCGCGAGCCTGCGCCGGTCGCCCACGGTCCGCCTCGGTGTCCGGATCAGGTCCCGGACCAGGAGTCCCGTGGTCGCGGAGCGGACCCACCTCGTAGCCTCGTTCCTCGCAGGTGTCGAGAATGCGGGGAAGCGCGCCGAGGGCGGACCGCCACGCGCCGGGCGCGGAGGTGCAGTCCGAGTCGTGGAGCAGCACGGTGCCTCCGCCGTACAGGTCGGCGACCACGGTGCGGTGGACCGACTCGGGGGTGGCCCTGGCGGTCCAGTCCTCGCCCCAGCAGGTCCACAGCACCGGGGCGAGTCCGAGGCGGCGGGCCGCGATGTGCGCCGATGCCGACATGACACCGTACGGGGGCCGGAAGAGCGTGGGCCGCCTGCCCGTGATCTCGGCGACGGTGTCGCGTGCGCGGGCGAGGTCGCTGTGGGTCGCGCGCGGGCCGCGCAGCAGCAAAGGACGGTGCAACCAGCCGTGCACGCCGATCTCGTGGCCCGCCGCGGCGATGTCGCGGACCAGCCCGGGTGAGCGGTGTGCCTCGCTTCCGAGGAGGAAGAAGGTGGCCCGCACGTCCCGTTCGGCGAGGAGTCGGAGGAAGGACGGCGTGGACTCGGGGTCCGGTCCGTCGTCGAAGGTGAGGGCGACGTGATCGGCGCGGCCCTTCCCGGCGAGGCGGGGCATGACGCGGTTGCGCAATGGTCCGAAGGTGGAGACGACGGGAGCGCAGTGGGCTGCGGCCAGTGCGGCCGGCAGGGCTGCCACGGCGGCTGTGAGCAGGGAAGCCGTACGGAGCGTTCCGGTCATGAGTGGTGCCCTCCCGGACGGTGACCGACCATGAGGTCCAGGTCGAGACCATGGCTGAACGCGTGCATCAGCGTGGTGCCCTCGTAGCTCGTGGCGACCCCGGTGGCGACGGCACAAGCCCAGACGGCACAGGCCACGGCGGTCGTGGCGGTGAGCCGCCTGGCCCGGGTGCGCCGCCGGCCGGTGGACGGCGGGACCAGGGGCGGCTGCCCGGAGCGAAGAAGCCGGGCTATCTCCGCCGCCGGGCCACCACCGGGGGAATCCTCGAACAGCGCCAGTCCCGCCGTACGCTGGGCGACTCCGCGCGGGCCGTCGGCCAAGTCGCAGAGGACGTCCTTGAGTTGGGCCCGGTCCCGGATCCAGACCGCCACCCCCGCCTCGTCCAGGGCGGCGGCGTTGGTCAGGCCGTGGCCCGGTATGCAGCCGTAACTCGCCACGGGCAGCCCGGCGGAGAACGCCTCCAGGGTGGTGAGCCCGCCCGCGTTCTGGACGAGGACGTCGGCCGCGTGCATCAGCGCGGGCATGTCGTCGACCCAGCCGTGGACGTGCTCGATGCCGTCCGCGCGCAACCGCGCCGCCAGCGCCTGGTTGCGCCCGCACACGACGACCGGGACGACGGCGCCGCAGTCGCGCAGTTCCTGGGCGACCTGCCGGACGGGGCCGACTCCCCACGATCCGGCCACCAGCAGCGCGAGTGGGGCCGCGGCCGGCAGGCCGAACCTCGTGCGCGCGAGGCTGCGCCGGTGTGCGTCGCAGGGGTGGAACCGGGGATCGGCCAAGGGCCCGCGGACGCGCACGTCCTGGGCTCCGGCCGCCCGTGCCTGGGTCGCGGGTACGGGGTGGGCGGCGAGGTGGGTGTCCACGCCGTCGGCCACCCACAGCGGGTGCACCGAGAAGTCGGTCAGGTAGGTGAGGACCGGGACGGTCAGGCGTCCGCGGAGCCGGAGGTTCCCCAGAACGCGACTGGCCCCCGGGTACGTGGAGACGACGACGCCGGTGTCCGGGTGCAGGGCCTTCAGGACGCGGTTCTCCGAGGACCTGAGCAGAGCGCGTGCGCCGCGGCCGCCGCCCCCGGCACGCTCGGTGCCGGAGTAGATCCGCTGATAGAGCCAGGGCGCACGGACGAGCATCAGGTGGTAGGCGTCCCTGGCGGCCCGGCCGAGGCGAGCGGGCAACAGGTCCAGCAGGTCGTACCGGTCGACGACGAGGCCGTCAGCCGTGAGGCGGCGCTCAAGTTCCGTGGCGGCTCCGTCGTGGCCGGCGCCGACGCTCGCCGAGACGATCGCGACGCGGCCCGGGTGTGTGGCCGGCACCCGTGTTGGGGGCACGCGCATGACCGCTGGTGTCGGATGCGCTCGTCCGCGGTTGGCCATGGGCTTCCTCTGCATAGGTGGGCGGCCGTACAACTACAAGATGTAGTAGCTCGTGGTTGGGACGGGAGCATACCTCCTACAACTAGTAGGAGGTCGCGGGGTATTCTTATCGAAGGCGCAACGGCGGAAAGGTGAACGGTGAAGGACCCCAAGGGTGAGGGAGTCGGTGGTACGACCGGCAGGCGCGCCCGCGGTGAACTCGAGGGCTCCGTACTCGCCGCCCTCTGGTCGGCCGAAGGTCCGCTGACCGCCCGTCAGGTGCTTCAGCGGCTGCCGGGCGGGCTCGCGTACACCACGGTCCTGACGATCCTGTCCCGGCTGTACGAAAAGGGCGTGCTCGTCCGTCAGCGCCAGGGCCGCGGATACGCGTACGGACCGGCTCGCGACGAGGCCTCGTACACGGCGCAGCGCATGAAGTCGCTGCTGGAGGAGGGCTCCGACCGCGAGGCGGTGCTGAGCCGCTTCGTCTCCGAACTGTCGGAACAGGACGAGCAGTTGCTGCACGACCTCCTGTCCGCGCACGAGGGCCACCAACGCGCAGGCGACGTCGACGACAGGAAATGAACCGGTGCTGATCAGCGTCTACGTTCCGCTCGTCGTCACGGCGCTCCTGACCGTGCTCGCGCCACGGGTGACCCGTATGCTCGCTCCCCGCCCGGCGGTCTGGGCGCTGGCCTGCGCCGCCCTGGTGACCACGGTCGGCTGGATGGGATCGATGGCGCTGCTCGCGTTCACCGCGGTGGCCCAGATCCCCGAAGTGGCCGCCGAGGGGCGCTGGTCCGTACCCGCGCTGCGTGCCGAGGACCCGGTCCACCTGACCGTCGCGGTGCTCAGCGCCCTCGTCCTGGCGGCGGAGACGCTCTCCTTGGGCCTAGCCCTCGTGCGGCGGACCCGCCACATCCTCTGGGCCCGACGCGAATGCGCCTGCATGCCCCACGAGAACGAGCTGACCGTCATCGACGACGACCGGCCGCAGGCCTTCGCGCTGCCCGGATCGCCCGGCCGGATCGTCGTCTCGCGCGGAATGCTCCGGTGCCTCGCCTCGGACGAACGTGAGGCCCTCCTCGCCCACGAGAGGGCCCATCTCCGCCACCGCCACCACCACTTCCAGACCTTGTGGCAACTCACCGCCGCCGCCAACCCGTTGCTGCGTCCGCTCGCCGACGCGGGCGGCTTCGCCCTGGAGCGCTGGGCCGACGAGGACGCGGCGGCGGTGGTCGGCGACCGCGGTGTCGTGGCACGCGCGGTGGGGCGCGCGGCTCTGGCTTCCACGTCCCGTGCGCCCAGCGGCGGGGCGCTCGCCGCGACCGGAGGTGCCGTGCCCCAGCGGGTCCGGGCCCTGCTGGCGCCGCCCCCGCCCCGACGCGTACTCCCCATCGCCGCCGGGGCGATGCTGCTGGTCCTGTGCTGTGTCGGCCTGGCCAACGCCGCGGCCGACAGCGACGAGATGCTCGACGACGCGCAACGCGCTCAGTGCGGGGTGTCCGTGTCGCACCCGGACGGACCGCACTGCGAATGTCCCAGGCACCGGCCGTAGGTCTTCCTGCCGCGCACCGACGACGTGACCGTCTTCCCGGTCGCCGGACCGGCCGGCTCCATCGGCGGACCCGGACACCCCGGTCCGGTCGACACCGTCCCGGTCGCCGGTCGCCGGCCGCGTGGTCAAGCGCGACGGCGCGCTGACGGACGTGCACCTGCCCGCGCCGGGCGACGGGCCACGGACGACCGACGACCTACGACGGACGACGGACGACGGACGACGTGATGCGACGGTGAATTCGACGTCCCGCACCTGTCGTCCATGAGGCCCGACAAGTCCGTTTCCTCCCGTGGAGGGCGGAGCCGTGGCCGTAGCGGCTATCCTTCTCAGCGGCCCGGCCGACCCCAGAGCCTGGGAGAACGGCCCCGGCCCGCTGCGGCAAGCCGTGGGCCGATCTTGGAATGTACGGCCCTCGGGCATTGCTGCACCCCCTATGGGCTCGCCCTGTTCCAGGGGTGCTCCGGGCGACGGTGCTCGGCACGACGGGACACGGGAACCGGTGACGATCTCGAATCGGCCTGATCCCTGGTCCCCGGCCCGTTGTCTTCGAAAGGTTCTCCTGCACCATGCCCTTGGCTCTGCTGGCCCTGGCGGTCGTCGCGTTCGGCATCGGAACGACCGAGTTCGCCACGATGGGGCTGCTCCCTCAGATCGCCCACGGGATCGGTGTGTCCGTGCCGCACGCCGGCAACGTCGTATCGGCCTACGCGCTCGGTGTCGTCGTCGGGGCCCCGGTGCTCACGGGCATCGGCGCGCGCGTCCCCCACAAGCGTCTGCTCATGCTCCTGACCGGGCTCTTCGTGGTCGGCAACATAGCCTCCGCGCTCGCCCCCGACTTCGGCACGCTCTTCGCCGCACGCTTCCTGGCAGGACTGCCCCACGGCGCGCTCTTCGGCGTGGGCGCCGTCGTCGCCTCACGGCTGGTCGCGCCCGAGCGCGCGGCTCGCGCCGTCTCGAAGATGTTCCTCGGTCTCACCATCGCCAACATCGTCGGCGTTCCGGCGTGCACGGCCCTCGGGCAGCATCTCGGCTGGCGGTCCGCCTACGCGGCGGTCGCCGTCATCGGCCTCGTCGCCCTGGCCGGCGTGGCCGCCTTCGTCCCGCACCAGCCGCGCGGGCAGCAGTCCGGCATCCGGCACGAGCTGCGGGCGATGGGCAACAGGCAGGTCGCCATCGGCCTGGCCACGGCCGTCGTGGGATTCGGCGGATTCTTCGCCGTCTACAGCTATCTCGTACCGATGCTCACGCACCTGACCGGAGTCTCCGACGCCTCGACCACCTGGGTCCTCGCGCTCTACGGCGTCGGCATGACGCTCGGCACCCTGATCGCCGGACCGCTCACCGACCGTGCCCTGCGCCCGACGATGTACTGGGGACTCGTTCTGCTCGCCGCGGCGTTGGTGACGTTCTACTTCGCGGTCCACAGCACCGTGCCCGCCCTGGTGACGATCACGTTCATCGGCGCGATGGGTTCCCTCATCACCACGCCCATTCAGATGATGCTCATGGCCAAGGCGAAGAACGCCCCGACGATGGCGGCGGCCTCGAACCACTCCGCCTTCAACCTGGCCAACGCGGGTGGCGCCTGGCTCGGCGGCCTGGTCATCTCGGCGGGTTGGGGCTGGGCCTCTCCCAACCTCGTCGGCGCGGTGCTCGCCCTGGCCGGTCTGGGCCTCGCCTTCACCGGCGGTCTCATGGAACGGGGCGACCGACCCTCTCAGGTGATCACCCAAGCGTCACCCGCCGCCGAAGTGGGGACGCCGGTCCGCACGACGGACTGATCCGTCGACCGGTCCACGACCCGAGGGCCTGCGGAGGCGCCGGGCCCACCGCGGGATCCGCGGAAGCGCGGACGGCTGGACCGCCGGACGGACCGCCGGTCGGGCGAGCGGCCCGGCCGGACAAGCGGACTATTCGGCCTCGGCCGCGCCCCCGGCGGCGCCCCCCGCCGCCGGACCGGCGGACTGCATCGCTGCCTCCGCCGCGTGGTTCGAGCCGCCGGCGTGGTGCGCCGGGACGGCGAGCCCGCACGGCGCGCATCCGGACGTCCGCTCCGGGCGCAGCGGTACTCCGTTGCCGCGCAGTACGTCGCGGAGGTCGAGGATGAGCGGGAACACCTCGTGGTTGTGATCTTCGCCCTGCTCGTCCCAGGCCCGCTGTTCGGCCTCGACCGCCGTCCGGTCCTGGGCGAAGACCCGTTCGGTGAAACGGCGGATGAGCGGCCAGGCGAGATGAAGGGCGCCGGGGACCGACGGTTTCGCGATGGTGAGCAGGCCGTAGGCGTGGTTGATCCGCTGCTCGGCGTCCTCCGGCACATAGGCGGCCCAGAGCGAGAACACCGGGAGGTCGGAGCCCTCGGGGACGTCCCGCAGGGTCTGGTAGGGGTATTCGGTGCGGATCGTGATGACATCGGGCCGGTCCTGGCCGCCGATCCCCTCCGCGGACAACAGGCCCGCGCCCCGGTCCTTGCGGCCTCCGGCGGGCACGAAGAGGTATCGGGCCTCCACGTGACGGGGGCCGGTCTCGTACCCCAGCAGTTCCGGCTTGATCCTGCCGAGCACGCTCCGGTGCAGGAACTGATGGTTCATGTCGAGCAGGTTCTCGTGCATGAACGAGTAGTGGCATCGCACGGTACGGGAGAACGTCATGGTCCTGTGGGCGGCCGAATGATATTCGGGCAATGAGGGGAACGGCGCCGCCGCCGCCAGCGCCGGGTCACCGGGGAACACGAACACCAGGCCGTACGCCTCGCGGACCGGGTAGGAACGCACCCCGCGCGGCGGACGCTCGCAGCCCTTGGGCAGATAGGGGATCTGCGAGATGCGGCCGTCGCCCCGGTAGGCCCAGGCGTGGTAGCAGCAGCGCAGGATCTCACCCTCCACCACGCCCATGCTCAGCGGCACCTGGCGGTGCGCGCAGCGGTCCTCCAGCGCGTGGACGGTGCCGCTGCGCCCGCGGTACAGCGCGATCCGCTCACCGGCGAACGCGGTCGCGAACGTCCGGGTGCGCCGCACCTTCCGGGAGGTCGCCACCGGATACCAGTGGTCGGGGGAGATCCCGATCCGCCGGAGGTCGGTGACCGGACCGGGCAAGGCCCTGAGACGGCCGTCCGGGAGATGGGGCGAACCGGCCACGGGGCCGGTCGTGGAAGGCCGGTCCTGCTGCTCTGCTCCGGGGCGGCCGGGTCGGGCCTCGGTCATGGGCGTGGTCCTTTGCGCTCGGGCAGGAGGTCGCGTCGCGCGGTCGGGGCGGCCGTCCGCCAGGTCGACGGTGTCCCGCACGCCCCGCGGGGCCACCGCGGGCGACCACCACCGACGCGAGTGCTCCGCCCGCCGCCGCAGGGCCCCACCTCCCTACGGTCGCCGGGGCCATCGGGGCCGTCAACCGCAGAGGCGCGTTGGTGTGGCGACCACTCCGGCGCGTGCCTGCTCACGCCGGAGCGCTGGAGCGGTACGCGCCGGAGCGGCGGGCGACGAGGTGGCCGACCGGACGAAGCACTCGGGGCAGTCGAGGCGGCCGGGGCCCGGCGCCGGCAATGAGCTTCGGGCTCGGTGGCCGGGTACGCCTCGCCGTACCGTGCTGATGCCGCCCCTCACCCATGGCGCGGAGCCGTGGCTGAAACGATGCCCCGATGAGCCACTTCTCGTATTCCAGCGTCGACCCCGGCCGGGACCGGCGGCACGTCCCGCAGCACAGGCGGGTCGAGCCCGGTGAGTGGCCCAAGCTGGAGGCCGCCCTCGACGTGGTCAACCGCGACGTGACGGCGACCCTGCCGGGTCAGGAACCGCTGGTGCTGATGCTCGTCCCGGGGTGGAAGCCGGCGTCCAGGGGTGCGATCGACGGGGACCAGGTCTATGTGGCCCTGCCGGACGGCCGTTCGCAAGGCAATGCCGTGAACGCGAGCCATGTGGAAGAGGGTGACCCGAAGGAGCCGGACGACGCGACGACGATCCTGGCGGTGGTCGCGGATGCGGCGCAGGAGACCGTCATGGAGTTGCTCTGGCAGGTCTGGCCCGTCTGCTGGGTGCACAAGACCGGAATGCACCCTCGCCCGGCGGGAACCGATGCCGGCCGGTACCAGGGCGAAGGCGAAACGGACCCGGCCGCCCAACCGGTGTGGTGGTGCCGGGGCGGCCGGTCCGGCGAATGCCACGACGTCTCCCCGGTGGGCGAGTTGGCCGCCACCTTGCCGGGAAAGCAGCGTCGAGCCCTGCGGCGCGGCAGGCGTGGACAGCACGGTCACCCATAGCCCGGCGAAGTGGTCACGCCTTCCCGTCGCTCGGATGGGGAAGCGCGGCGACGCATCCCGTCGAGCAGGCGTTGACCAGCAGCGGGAGTACGTCGGTGGCCACGCGCAGCGATATCCACACCTGACGGAGTTCGCTCGGCCGGACCGGACGGTCGCAGACGCTGCAACGGTGCAGGGCGGTGGCGCCCCAGCGCCGGGGATCCAGGTTTTCCAGGTCGAGGTCGGCGACGGAGCCCGAGGGAGGCTGCAGCCGCGGGAAGGGGGCTCGGATCTTGTGGTTGCCGAACAACGCGCGCGTGCTCACCGTGCTGCGGGTCAGCTTCCGGCACCGGGTGAGTTCGTACGGGAACCAGTGCAGCCGGTAGGAGGTGTACGGGGTGAACTCCTCAAGGCTCGTCATGGCCCCGATCTCGGGCGGGAGTCTGACCAGGTTGCTGCCGTAGAGGACGAGATGCCTGACCGCCGTCAGCCTGCCGATCTCGGGCGGCAGGGTGATGACCTGCCGCCGCTCGTCCGGGCTGAGTCGGGTCAGGGGACGGAACTCCTCGCGCCCGTCGGCCGCGGCCTCATCGATCAACTCGAGCAGGTGTCGCCAGCCCGGTGCGGAGGTGTCCTGCCTTTCGGTGTGGAATCCGACGCGGGCTCGTGGACGTGAGGTCGACTGATCGAGGCATGAGCAGATGTCCCTGAAGGATCCGATCCGGCCCGGATCCGAATCCGTTGTGCCGCCACGGGGGTTCGCGTTGAGCCTCGGCTTGTCCGTCATGGCGCCAACATAGGGAAATCGGCGTGCGTCGGCATGGTGAATCGGCATGACGGCAAGTGCCGCTCACGCACGAGGCGCAGGCGGAACTGCTCGACTGAGGGCCGCGGTTGAGGACGCGCGTTGTCGTCGACGCCGAGGTGCTCATCCATGGCGGCGGGGCGCGCTGTTCGAACCCCGCCGCCTACGAGCGCCGTACACGGCTGTCGACCGCCGCCGTACGCGCCGCGACGACGCGAGGCCGTGTCCACGCGGACGCAACTGCCTGGAGCGACGTACGAGCGGCCACCCGCCTGTGAGTTGCCTCACCTGGCACGGCCGGTGGTCCTGCGTGAACTGCCTGGTCAGCGGTCCCTCGCGCCGGCCCGACGACCGTGTGGTGGCCGGATGCGTCAGTGATCTGTCATTGCAGTCAGTCGGAGATCCGATACAGGCTGTGACCGTGGCAGAGCGACGTGTTGTTGTGGTGGTGTACACGGGTGCCATGGCGCTCGACATCACCGGACCCATCGAAGTGTTCGACATCGCCAACCGGCTCCTCGAACCCGGGGGAGCCCCCTACCGGATCGAGCTGGTCTCCGCCGACGCACCACTGGTGCGCACGAGTTCAGGAGTGACCCTGGGGGCCCTGCCCCTGGAGGCGGGCGAGGGCCCCATCGACACGCTCCTCGTCCCGGGAGGATGGAGTGTCGGCGAGGCGATCCAGGACCAGACGCTGGTCTCGTGGATCGGTGAGGCGGCGGCCCGGTCGCGCAGGGTCGCCTCCGTATGCGGCGGATCCTTTCTGCTGGCCGAGGCGGGCCTTCTGGACGGCAGACGTGCCACCACGCACTGGGCCTACAGCGAGGCGATGGCCTGCCGCTATCCGACCGTGACGGTGGACGCCGAGCCGATCTTCGTCTGGGACGGCCCCTTCGTCACCTCGGCGGGCGTGTCGACCGGGATCGACATGGCGCTGGCCCTGGTGGAGGCCGATCACGGAGCTGCACTCGCCCTGGAGACGGCACGGTTCCTGGTTCTCTTCCTCAAACGCCACGGAGGGCAGTCCCAGTTCAGCGCGATGCTGGACGCCCAGTTGGCCGACCATCCGCCGATCCGCAGCGCGCAGGAGTGGATTCTGGAGAACCTGCACAACCCGTTACCCGTGGCCGAGATGGCCCGGCAGGCCAACATGAGCCTGCGCAACTTCGCCCGGGTCTTCCGGCGCGAGGTGGGCACGACCCCCGGCCAGTACGTCCAGCGCACACGGATCGCCCGTGCGCGCGAGCTCCTGGAGACCACGGATCTGTCGATCGGTCAGATAGCGGGCCGCTGCGGATTCGGCGCCCCCGAGACCTTCTTCCGCTCCTTCGGACGAAGCCTGGGACTCACCCCGAGGGAGTACCGGCACCGCTTCCAGGTCATCACGCCGGCCGGCCTCATCGACCGGAGCCACGAGAGGGACAGGAGCCCCGTATGACCAGCACCAGCACCTCGGACCTACCCGAGGCGGAGACGGTGCGCATGGTCGACCATCTGGCCGGCGAGCTCGCCAGGGCCGGGGTCACCCACATGTTCGGTGTCGGCGGCGCGAACATCGAGGACCTGTACGACGCCGTTCACCGCGGCGGCACCGTCCGTGGTGTCGTCGCCAAGCACGAGTTCTCGGCCGTCACGATGGCCGACGGATACGCCCGGACCACCGGGCGCCTCGGCGTTGTCGTCGCCACCTCGGGCGGCGGCGCGATGAACCTCGTACCGGGCCTGGCCGAGGCCTACGCCTCCCGAGTGCCCCTGCTCGCCCTGGTGGGCCAGCCGCCGACCGAACAGGACGGCAACGGATCGTTCCAGGACACCAGCGGCAGGGGCGGCTCCTTCGACGCCGCCGAGGTCTTCGCCCCGATCTCCCGGTTCTGCGCCCGGGTCGAGGACGCGGACTCGCTCGTCGAACTGCTGCCCCGGGCGATGGCGGCGGCCCAGGCCGAACCGCGCGGTCCGGCGGTGCTGCTGCTGCCCAAGGACGCGCAACAGGCCCGAATCCGGCTGCCTTTCCACGACCGGGCGCCGACGACGACCGGTCCTTCCCTGGTCTCCCCTGATACGCCTTCGCCGGGCGCACCGGCACCGGCCATACCGACCGCATCGCCCCCACGGCTCGACAGTGCGGCGCTCGCCAAGGTGTCGGACGTCCTTCGGACGGCGGGCACGGTTCTCGTCATCGCCGGTGAGGACGTCGCCGCCACGGACACGCGGGCCGAACTGGCGGAACTGGCCCGCAACCTCGGGGCATGGGTGGCGGTCACCCCGGACGCCAAGGACGTGTTCGACAACCGCGATCCCCGGTTCGCGGGCGTGGCCGGGGTGATGGGGCACGCCAACGTCGAGGACTGCCTGCGGCGCGCCGATGTGTGCCTGCTCGTCGGTACCCGGCTGCCGCTCATGGCGCGCGGCGGCCTGGACCGGGCCCTGGCCGCCACCGATGTCGTACACCTGGGCCCGGAACCGTCGTTCGTGTCGAGTACGGAACTGGTCGGGGACCTGCGGGACGCGCTGCGCGCGGTGAACGGCACGCTCCCGTCACGCCCGCATGCCTGCCCCCGGCACTCCGGTCCCCGGCCCACCCCCACGGCGGACCCGGGCTCCCCGACCGCCCGGGGGCGAACCATGTCCTACGCCCGAGCGGTCGCCGCCGTGGAGACGGCACTCCCTGAGGACGCGCACGTCTTCGTGGACGCGGGCAACACAGGTGCCAGCGCGGTCCATCTCCTCCCGGCACCGCGCCACGGCCGTTTCGTGGTGGCACTCGGTATGGGAGGCATGGGCTACACCTTCGGTGCCGGCATCGGCGCCGCGCTCGCCACCGGGCGCCGCACCTACGTGCTCGCGGGGGACGGGGCCTTCTTCATGCACGGAGCGGAAGTGCACACGGCCGTGGAACACGAGGCACCCGTGACCTTCGTCATCTTCAACAACAACGCCCACGCCATGTGCGCGCTGCGCGAGGACTTCCTCCAGGGCGGCGTCCGCAGCGACGACCTGTTCGGCCGGACCGACATCGCCGCCGGAGTGGCCGCCGCATTCCCGTCGCTCGACGTCACCGACGCCGAGAACGCGGACCAGTTGTGCGGGGCGCTGCTGCGCGCCAACAGCAGCGGTGGCCCGGCCTTCGTCGCGCTGGACTGCGACCCGAAGGAGATCCCGCCCTTTCTCCCCTTCCAGCCCTTCGCCGAAGACACCGGCCGTACGGGACACGCCGACCACAAGGAGAATTCGGATGAGCGACGAGTCGTCACCGCTGGCTGACATCCCCGGCCTGATGCGGATCGAGAACCCCGGCAGGGACGAGCTGACCGCCCACTGCATGGAACTCACCCACGCCGTCTACCCCCATCATCAGGTGTACGGGCAGTACTGCACCATCCACGAGTACGTCGACTGCCCGCCGGAGCTGACCTACGAATACCTCAGCCAGGGCCACCACTTGGAGGAGTGGACCTGCAGCCTGCGGGACTTCGCCCCGTCCGGTACACCGGGGCTGTGGGTCGGCCACGACCGGCTGGAGGACGACACCAGGATCTACTGCGAGGTGGTCGCCAACCCCGAGGCCATGACCGTGGACTACCACTGTTCCTGGGACCAGGGCGACAAGCTGTGGATGATCTACCTGATGCGGGTCGTGCCGGCCCGCCGGGTTCTCGACAGGCCGGGATCGGTGATCACCTGGACCAACTGCCGTCATCCCTACTACGACGAGAACCCGCACCCCGGCCTGGCTCCCCGTCCCGACAGGCCCTGGGTGGGCGACTACTGGGACCTCTTCTATGCGGGGCACACCGTGGAGATGAACAACCTCAAGGCGATCCTGGAACACCGCCACCGCAACGGACTTCCGGTCAGCGTGGCTCCCGCGAGGGCGGTGGCACAGTGACCACGGTCAGCCTCACCGACGTCGCGAGCTACCTCCCCGGCGAACCGGTCCCCGCCGAGTTCTACACCGAGTACCCCGGAGCGGAGGACAAGCTCCGCAGTCACCCCATGTTCAAGGTTCCGCCGTCACGGCACCACGTCGCGGCGGACGAGACCAACGCGGACATGATCGAACGCGCCGTCCAGCCCCTGATCGAACGGCACGGCAGGGACGAGATCCGTGGCGTCGACGTGCTGCTGGTGCACAGCCAACTACCGGACCTTCCGTTCGTCGGAGCCGGCACCGAGGTGGCGCGCAGACTCGGCCTGAACCCGGAATGGCTCGTCGACGTGGCCAACGCCGGCTGCGCCTCGTTCGTGTACATGCTGAAGCTGGCCCGGCAGATCCTCGCCACGACCGACGCGAAGACCGCTCTGATCTGCAACGCGCAGAGCGCGGCGGGGCAGTGGTTCACCCAGTCCGAGGTGCGCAGGCTCGCCCAGGCGGCGATCCCGGGCGACGGCTGTGGCGTGGGCTGGGTGACGACATCGGCGGGCACCCCGGTCCTCGACGTGGAGACCCGTCATGTCGGGGACCACGCAGGCGACATGACCGTGGCGGTCGACGACGGCCGCAAGTACTGGGAGCCGGGGGAGTCCCAGCTGAGGATCGGGTTCACCGACGCGAGTGTCGCCAAGGTTCTGGCGCGCGGCAACCGCCTCGTCCCGGAGGTGATCTCGGACCTGTGCGGGCGGCTCGGCGTCGCCACCGCCGACATCGACGTCCTCGTCACCAACCAGCCGAACCGCACCTTCCTGCGGAACTGGCGGGAGGCACTGCAACTGCCTCCCGAACGGCACCTGAACACCTTCGACCAGTACGGGAACCTCTTCGGGGCCGCGATCCCGATCACCCTGGACCACGCGATCCGCGCGGGCCAGGTGAAGGACGGCGACCTTGTGGTGCTGGGCGGGTTCGCCCACGCGGGCGACTTCGCGGGCGCCGCCGCCATCCGCTGGCAGGGCACGAACGGCTGAGGCGGCTCGCTTCCGTATGAAGATCACGGTGTGACGACCTGCACTTCCGTCTCGCCACCCAGGCCGACTTTCCCGACATCGTTCGTCTGCGTGACGCTGTCCGTTGGATGCTCGCTCAGGGCATCAACGGCCAGCGACGGCAGGCGAGTAGGCGTCGCCGATCGCGCGGCGAGGATTCGAAGCGCCGCGCGAGGTCACCCTCCGGTGAGCAACGCGGGCAGTTCGCCGCCTGTCGGAATTGGGGACCCGAGGGCCGCCGGGAACGGGTTCGTACGCACCTTCGGCGGGCCCCCGTCCGTGCTGTCACCGCCGTTCCGGCCCCCTGGACCGACCACCCCCGCGCAGGCCGTCACCTACTCGCGCACGACGTCGGCCAACAGCCTCTGACCTGGCGTTTTGCCGAAATCTGCGTAACCTGAGGGCACTGCTGGACACCCTCGGAGGGGACTCCATGACCGAGTACGACGCTGCCCACATCCAGGTGCTGGAATGGCCGGAAGCCGTCCGGAAGCGGCCCGGGATGTACATCGGCTCGACCACTGAACGGGGCCTGCACCAGCTGGTGTTCGAGGTCGCGGGTCGGCCCGTGAACGAGGCGCTGGCGGGCCGCGCCGGCGTCGTCGACATTGCCCTCATGTCCGACGGCGGCGTGCGCGTGACCGACGACGGGCCGGGAATCCCCGTAGGGGTCGATGCGGACGCCGCTGGCCCCGGACTCGAAGCGTTGCTGACCCGGTTCCAGGCCGGGGCGCGGCACGGCGGCCGTCACGAAGCGGCCATGAGCGCTCTGGCGGTGGGGCCTTGTGTCACCACCGCCCTCTCGAGTCGTCTGAAGGCGGAGGTACGGCGCGACGGCGTCCGCTGGGTTCAGGAATACGTACGCGGCGCCTCACTCACCCCGCCCACCGTGGCCGGGCCGGCGACCGGAAGCGGGACCACCATCACCTTCTGGCCCGACATCGACATCTTCGGAACGGCGAAGTGCTCGTTCGCCGTGCTGGCGGAACGGTTCAGGGAACTGGCCTTCCTGAACCGGGGCCTTGATGTGTCGCTGACGGACGAGCGGCCTCAGGGTGGCCCACGGGCCGAGCGGTTCAGATTCCCGCGTGGGACGCGGGACTTCGTCACCTTCCTCGAAGAACCGGCAGCGGTGCCCGTTCACTTGGACGTCATCGCCTTCGAGCGGGAGGATCCGAGGATGGCGGGGACGCTGGAGGTGGCCTTCCGCTGGAGCGACTCCCGTGAGGAGCGGATCCGGACGTTCGCCAACGGTAGGTCCACCCCCGACGGCGGCACCCACGCGGCCGGCTTCCGTGACGGTGTGGCGGCCGCGATGACCGCTTACGCCCGAGCCCACCGGCAACTGACGCTGACGGACGACGACTTCGACGCCGACCGGATCAGCGAGGGCCTGACAGCGGTCGTGTCCGTCAGACTGGACAGCCCCGAGTTCCACGGCGCCACGCGCGGCTTTCTGGGCGGTGACACCGTACGCTCCCAGGTCGCGGAGGCCGTCCGAGCACACCTCACCGCATGGCTCGAAGGACACCCCGACCAGGCCGCGGCAGTCATCAGCAGGATGCTCCAGGGCATCCGCCGGGCTTGAACGGAACCTTTTGCCTCGCTGGAGGGGCCCCTGAGCACAGGGCTGATGCGTTCTCAGTCTGCGAGATGACTGATCTCCGGCGTGCGCGCCGCCGTGGTCGGTTCGCCCGGTTCGGCGACGAGAGACGCGACTTCTGACGATCAAGGTTCTCGAAGCCTTTGATCACGGACAGGGGTCGCGTTCGCGTGCCATCTTCCCTGGGGCCGGCGTTTGCGGCCCTGCCCCGTCGGATCCAGGCTCATGACGGCCATGTAGACGCACTTGACCGCTGCGCTTGCACAACGGCCGACGCCAGCTCGGTGATCCGCGCCCGCTCGGAGAGTGTGAGTCCATCGGTAAGTGCCGAGATGCGCCTGCCGATCTCGGCGGTGCCCCAGTCCGTGAGGTCTTTGCCGTCGTCGGTCAGGGAGACCAGGACCGCGCGGCCGTCATGCGGAGACGGTGAGCGTCTCAGCAGGCCGCGCTTCTCCGCGCGGGCGACCAGGCCTGTCATCGAGGACTTGTCGAGGCCGAGGACTGTGGCCAGTTCGAGCATGCCGGCAGTGCGATCCCGCAGTACCCCCAGCAGCCGGACCTGGATGACCGAAAGTCCGCGCTCGGCGCCTACTTCACCCAGGATCCGGTGCACCGCGAAGGACAGCTGCACGAGGGCGTCCACCGTGTTGAGAGGGGCATCGTCTACGGCCGCTGTGGGTGGTTGAGGATCGGAGGCCATGGGGGCATCTTAGCTTGCATTAGTTGGTGGCACAAACTACATTGCGAGTAGTACGTGCCACCAACTAAATCAGTGTGGAGTCCTCGCATGTATGCCGCAGTAGTCCACTCCTTTGGCGCCCCGCCACGCTACGAGCAGTTCTCCGACCCCGTCGCTCGCGGGAAGAACGAGGTCGTCGTCGACGTCCTTGCCGCCGGTCTCCACCCCCGAGTGCGCTCCCAATCGGACGGCTCGCACTACACCAGCACCGGCGAACTCCCACTGATCCCTGGGATCGACGGCGTCGTCCGGGGACCTGACGGCCGCCTTCGGTACGCGATCCTCGACGTGACATCCCTGGGGACTCTGGCCGAGTGCACGGTCATTGACGCTGACCGCAGCATCGTGCTGCCCAAGCGTGTCGACCCGGTGATCGTTGCCGCAGCGATGAATCCCGCCATGTCCTCCTGGGTGGCGCTGCGCCGCCGCGTCGACTTCAAGCGAGGCCAGAGCGTGCTCATCCTCGGCGCCACCGGCAATGCCGGGCGCATGGCCGTCCAGGTGGCCAAGAGGTTCGGCGCCGCCCATGTCATCGGCGCCGGCCGCAACGCCGCCGCCCTTGAGGCTCTTCGTTCGCTTGGTGCGGACGAGGTGCTCCCACTCGACCGGCTCGCCGAGGCCGCGAACGTCGACGTGGTCATCGACTATCTGTGGGGCGAGCCGGCCGCGGTCGGCATCGTCGACATGATCACTGCCCGTAAGGAGCGTTCCGACCCGATCACCTGGCTCCAGATCGGGTCTGTAGCCGGGCCCACTTCCCCGATCCCCTCGGCCGCTCTGCGGGCAGCACGACTGCAGATCGTCGGAAGCGGTATCGGCTCGGTCCCCGGCCGGGATTGGCTGAAGGAGCTGCCCAAACTCGTCCACGCCATCGCCAAGGGCGAGTTCGATGTCCGTTCGAAGGCCGTGCCTCTCAAAGAAGTCGAACAAGCCTGGCGTACCGACACCGGCGACCGGATCACCCTCATCCCGTGACCAAAGCCCGCACTGCATTTCCGGCTTGATCGATGGGCCGGGACGGTCTTCGTCTCTACCTTGCCGGTCTTGCGGTGAGTGTGGCGGCGCTTGATTTCCATGGCCTGGACAGCGTGCCCTGCGGGTGTGCGGCGGACCGATCCTGGGAGCTTCGTCGTCCTGCTTGGGCGTGCGGCCGGTGGCGCCGCGTCGGGGTTCGGCGTCAAAAGGGACTTGGGGTCGGAAGGCCGGCACGTGGCTGAGGTTCGCCTTGTGGCGGCATCGCGAACTCCCTCAACTCCAGCACCTGGCCGAGCCTTTGTGGTGAACGGTTCGTCCCGGAAGTCACAGCTTCGGCGCAGCGTTGTCGTCTGCTGGTCACACGAGGTGATCAGCCGCCGAAGGCTCCGTCAGCGTGAAGTCGGGGTCGCCTGCGCAACCGAAGGGGCCCGCGCGCACCTCTGGACCGGTAGTTCGCATTTCTTCCGGTGAGGAGACAGAGATGACCCCTTGGAGCAACGAGAGCCTCAGTTCCTGCGCCTTCGTCGACCCCTATGCCGTAAACCCCCGAGGCGGCGCCTGGCCGGCTCCGGCGCAGCTCGGCGACGACATCGACTTCCTCCTGCCGCCGCCCAACCCCGCCCACCGCCTCGGATACACCCTCGACCCGCAGGACCGGCGGCGCCTCGACCTGCATGCGACCCTCACCGCCGCCGGCATCCCCCCGATGCCCGAAGACCGTGCGGTCATCGATCAGATCAGCGCACTGCCGGCGGACGTCAACGACGTGCTCCAGCGCTGGCTGCACCACGCTCTGTAGACCGGAGGGAGCCGTGTCCCCGACGTGGCCGGCCGACGCCGTCGAGCATGCGCCGCAACCTGGGAACTCCATCGGGCAGCGGCGCCGCGGGCGGCCTCGCGAGACCGGGTGCCTGCGGTCAGTGCTCGGTTCCGGGCGGTCGTTGCATCAGCGCGGCCGCGGCCTGGTCGAGGGTGACCTTCTCCAGCAGCAGTGCGGAGACGACTTCCGTGATCGGCATTTCCACGCCGTGGGTGTGGGCCAGGGCGAGGATCGATTCGGCGGACTTGACGCCCTCGGTCGTCCGACGGGTGGCGGCGGTGGCCTGCTCGACGCTCAGGCCGCGACCGAGGTGGGTGCCGAACGTTCGGTTGCGGGACAGCGGGGACGTGCACGTCGCCGTCAGGTCGCCGAGCCCGGCCAACCCGGCGAGGGTGGCCGGGTCGGCGCCCAGGGCGACAGCCAACCGAGTGGTCTCGGCCAGGCCACGCGTGATGAGCATGGCCGAGGCGTTGTCGCCCAGGCCCCGGCCGGAGGCGATGCCGACGGCCAGGGCGATGACGTTCTTCACCGCGCCGCCGAGCTCGCAACCGGTCACGTCGGTACTGGTGTAGGGACGGAAGTAGGGGGTGTGACAGGCCTGTTGGAAGCGGCGGGCGGCGTTCTCGTCGGAGCAGGCGACGGTCGCGGCCGCGGGTCGGCCGTCCATGATCTCGCGGGCCAGGTTGGGGCCCGACAGCACCGCGACCCGGTCCGCGCTCACGCCGGTCACCTCGGCGATGACCTGGCTCGCCCGTTCTCCGCTGCCCAGCTCGATGCCCTTCATCAGGGACACGATCATGGTGTCGGGCCCGATGTGCGGTGCCCACGCTGCGAGGCTGCTCCGCAGGGACTGCGCGGGGATGGACAACACGAGATGGTCCGCGCCGTCCAGCGCGGCGGCCGGGTCGGTCGTGGCGGTCAGGGAGGCCGGCAGCTCCACGTCCGGAAAGTAACCGGGGTTGCGGTGAACGGTGTTGATCGCTTCGGCGATCTCGCCGCGGCGGGCGTGGACGACGACGCTGCTGCCGGCATCGGCCAGGATCTTGGCGACGGCGGTCCCCCAGGACCCGGCCGAGAACACGGCCGCACGGACGGAACCCTGCTGGCTCACTGGCGGTCCTCTCACTCGGCGGTCAACTTGCTGGACCTGGACCTGGACCTAGACCTGGACCTGGACCCGGACCCGGACCGGGCTCGGGCTTGTGCCTGCCAGGGGGCGGCGGACCACCTCGGGCATCTTATCGGCGGCGTCAGCGCTGTCCCGTAAGTTCCGCAAGTTCCGTAAGTTCCGTAAGGTTCGGAATTTCGAGTGTGCCTCGAACGGTGTGATCCGCGCGGGGCATCTCGCCGAGCCCGCGCCGCCGACGAGCTTCGGAACCGGCGCCGGACTCCGGCGGAAATCTCGTAGTGCCGTGAACCGGCCGGATAACGGCGCTGAAAGGACCGCAAAGCGTGTTGCGGGGCGGGCGTTCGGACTGGAGGATCCCCGGATGGACGACATCCCGAGCCGATTCCCGGTTTCACTGCCGACCCTGCGTGCCGCGGCGCGCAAGGCGGATTTCACCAGGTCCAGCGAGGAGCGAACCGGCAGCCTGCTGGCCGTCCTGGCGACCGCCTGTCCCGCCGGCCGCATCCTCGAACTCGGTACGGGAGTGGGCGAGGGCACCGCGTGGCTGCTCAGTGGGATGGACAGCGCTTCTCGTCTGGTCACCATCGAACGGGACGAGGTCGTGCAGAAGGTCGCCCGTGAGCAGTTCGTGTCCGATCCGCGGGTGACCTTCGTGGCCGGAGACGCCGGCGCGTGGCTGCAGGACTATGACGGGGAGCCGTTCGACCTGGTGTTCGCGGACACCTGGCCCGGCAAGTTCGCCCACCTGGAACGGGCCTTGGCGCTCGTTGCCGTGGGCGGGACATATGTGATCGACGACCTCGACCCGCGGCCCGACTGGCCTGAGGACCACGCGGGCGCGGTCGAGCGCCTCCTGGCCGAGCTGGAAGGACGAGAGGATTTTCGCTCCGTCCGTATGGCCTGGGCGAGCGGGCTCCTGCTGGCCGTGCGGTCGGCCCGCCCTTGAGGACGATCACGAGCGCGGGAACCGGCAGGTGATCAGGCTGCCCGCGCCCGGTTATCCTTCCTCGTCCTGTACAAGCCAGAGAGGTTCCGCACCATGAGCAGCAGCACGCCGTCCTTTCCCGAGCGGATCGAGCTCGCAGGGGAGGGCCTCGTCCTGCGTGACTGGACGGAGGCGGACCTGACGGCGATGCCGGCGCTGTTCGATCACCCCGACGTCGCGTACTGGACGCCGATCGTCTCCCCGTTCGACGAAGTGGCCGCCCGGGCCCGCCTGGACCGGGACCGGCAGCTGCGGGCGCAGGGCACGGCCGTTCTGCTCGCGATCACCGTCGACGGCGGCGCACCGCTCGGCGAGGTGATGCTGCGGCGTGCCCCCGAGGGCACGGAGCTCGGCTACGCGGTCGGCCCGGCGCACCGCGGCCAGGGGCTGGCGGTGCGAGCGGTACGGGTGATGGCCGCGTACGCCTTCGAGGAGCTCGGCGCGGAGCAGGTGATCCTGGAACTGGAGGCCGAGAACACCGCCAGCGTCGGCGTGGCCACCAAGGCGGGATTCAGCCGGCTCGACGTGCCGCTGATCACCGGTGAGGAGAAGGGGCGGCCCTTCGCCTTGCAGACGTGGGGTCTGAACCGCCCCTGAGTCCTCTGCGACGTCCTCCCTCGCCTGGCCACTCGTTCGGGGCGGGGTGTCCGACCCAGGCGTTCCGGTTCCGCGCCTGTGCGCCTTGAGCCCTGCAAGAAATCGACGAAGCCGCGCAGAATCTCTACTCGCGAGTGGAAAGATGCGTCCAGTGCCTTGTAGGGGTGCCCTGCCACGCCCTACTGTCACGGCACCGGCACGGCCTGTTCACCCCGCGCCGCCGCGTTCCGCGCGGTCCCGGCACCCTCGTATCGCCCGTTCGCCCTGCCCTGCTCGATCGCGCCCGTGCCTGATCGCCGTCGGTAACCCTTGCTGCTCCGTAACCCTCACCGGTCCGTAACCCTCACCGGTCCGTAACCCTCACCCGTTCGAAGCCCTCACCCGTCCTCGTGCGTCCTGGTTCGTCCGTTCCGAGAGAAACGAGAATCTGATGTCGCGGTACACCACACACGCGGCCGCGGAGCGGGTCCGCAGCCGTGCGCGAAGACCGGCCAGGACGGCCGCGGCGGTGACCGCGGCGGCCACCGGACTCGTGCTCGCGCTCGGCACACCCGCCCCGGCCGCTCCTGGGGCCGGCGGTGGCGTCGGCACCCCCGCGGTGACCCGGGCCGCGCTCGACCCCGCCCTCGTCGCAGGGCGCGGCGCCAAGGTGGACTTCGCCGAACAGGAGGCGGAGAACGCGTCCACCGACGGCACCGTCATCGGCCCCGACCGCACCGCCTACACCCTGCCCTCCGAGGCGTCCGGCCGAGCGGCGGTGCGCTTGAAGCCGGGCCAGCACGTCGAGTTCACTCTGCCCCGCGCCGCCAACGCTCTCACCGTGCGCTACAGCATCCCCGACGCCCCCGGAGGCGGCGGCATCACCGCGCCGCTCGACGTCTCGGTCGGCGGCGGACATCGCGGCACGATGACGCTCACCTCGCGGTACTCCTGGCTCTACAACCAGTACCCGTTCAGCAACGACCCGCAGGGCGACCTGCTGCACCCGGACTGGTGGATCACCGAGTGCGGATGCGTTCCCGCCGCGACCACCCCGGCGCCCGTCGTCGACAAGCCGTTCAGGCCCAGTCACTTCTACGACGAGCAGCGGCTGCTGCTCGGGAAGCGGTACGAGGCGGGTGACACCGTCCGCCTCACGGCGCCCCGGGGCAGCGCCGCGGCCTGGACCGTGATCGACCTGCTCGACACCCAGCTCGTCGCGCCCCCGCACATCGAACCGCGTGCCGCGAACGTGCTCGCGTTCGGCGCCGACCCCACCGGGCGACGTGACGCGGGCGACGCGTTCGACCGGGCCATCGCGTACGCAAGGCAGCGGCACCTCAAGGTGTACCTGCCGCCGGGCACGTATCAGGTGAACCGGCACATCGTCGTGGACGACGTGACCATCGTCGGGGCGGGCAACTGGTACACGATCGTCAAGGGCCACCAGGTCACCCTCGACACCCCCGCCCCCGACGGCTCGGTGCACACCGGCGTCGGCTTCTACGGCAAGGACGCGGCGGACGGCGGCAGTCACCACGTCCACCTGTCCGGCTTCGCCGTCGAGGGCGACGTGCGCGAACGCATCGACACCGACCAGGTCAACGCCGTGGGCGGGGCGCTGAGCGACTCGACCATCGACGGCCTCTACCTGCACCACACCAAGGTCGGCATGTGGTTCGACGGCCCGATGACGCGGCTGCGCATCACGCGCGACGTGATCGCCGACCAGATCGCCGACGGCCTCAACTTCCATACAGGCGTCACCGGTTCCACCGTCTCGGACACCTTCGTCCGAAACACCGGCGACGACGGCCTGGCCATGTGGTCGGAGAAGACCGGCGACGCGCGCAACGCCTTCACCCACAACACCGTGCAGAGTCCGGTCCTCGCCAACGGCATCGCTCTGTACGGCGGTACCGACAACCGGGTCACCGGCAACCTCGTCGCCGACCCGGTCAGGGAGGGCAGCGCCATCCAGGTCGGATCCCGGTTCGGCGCGCAGCCGTTCACCGGACACCTGTGGATCACGGACAACACCACGGTCCGCTCAGGTCCGTTCGAGCTCAACTGGAAGATCGGTCTCGGCGCCATCTGGTTCTACGCCCTGGAACGGGACATCGACGCCGATGTCCAGGTCGCCGGCGACCACTTCCTCGACAACTCCTACAACGCGATCATGCTGGTCTCCGACTTCCCGGTGAAGGACAAGTACGCCATCCGGGGCGTCCACTTCAAGGACATCCGCGTGGACGGCACCGGCACGTCCGTGCTCAGCGCCCGCTCCGCCGGCTCGGCGTCCTTCGAGAACGTGGACGCCCGCAACGTCGGCGCGGTCGGCATCAACAACTGCGGAGCGTTCAACTTCCCTTCCACTGGTGCCGAGTTCGCGGTGCGGGACCTCGGTGGCAACGACGGAGGCGGTACGACGGGCCCGTGGATGGCGTCCTGGGAGCTGCCGAACACGATCACCTGCGACGACCGGCCGCCGGTGATCCCGCCACCGGCCCCGGCACCCTGGTGAGGGGCGTCCGCTCCTGACCCGTACGACGCGCACCCTCGTCTCCGGCCGGCGAGGGTGCGCGCCATGTGCGGTCAGCGCACCAGTGGGAGGAGGACGGTGTCGACGATCTCTTCGAGGACATGGTCGGGCACGGCGGCGAAGGTGCTGAGGATCTCGTGGCGCAGCAGGTCGAAGGGGAGGGACTTGATGCGTTCGGTGAGGCGTTCGGGTCTGATCTCACCGCGGTCGACGGCACGGTCGTAGAGGACGTCGACTGAATTCGTGCGTCCGGTGGTGACGGGGTCGTGCAGTTCGCCGGGGTTTCTGCCGGTCGCCTGGTAGTAGTCGGCCAGGTGCACGCTCATGACGGTGAGGAGCTGGACGCGGGTGGCGTTGATCTCCCGCATGAGAGTGAGGACGTCCTCCCGCAGGCTTCCCGTGTCGGGAAGGTCGAGGACGTTCTCCCTCAGGACGTGGACGATGGTCGCCCGGACCAGTTCGTCGCGGTCGGACCAGCGGCGGTAGAGGACGGAGGGGCTGGTGCCCGCGCGCTGGACCACGGCGTCCATGGTGAACCGGGCGTAGCCGGTGGCCGTGAGTTCTTCCCAGGCCGCGTCGAGAAGCGCCTTCTCGAGTGCCGCTCCGCGGCGCCGCTCAGGCATCCGTACCTCCCTTGGATAGAGTTGCCTATCTTATCTTAACGCCCTACCCTGACGGCCGTAAGATAGGACTCTGTATCTTAGGTGGCTGTTCGTGAATACTCCCCACGAGACCGGAACCGCGCCCGCGGCGGCGGACTCCCCAGCAATGCGTTCTCCCGGCTCGCCCAGGTCCTTGCGTGAGGCCTGGGTCGCCTTGGCCGGACTGTCGGCGGTCTTCCTGTTCGAGATGCTGGACAACTCGATCCTGAACGTCGCACTGCCCACGATCGGCCGGGAGCTGCACGCTTCGACGATCGCGCTGCAGTGGGTGACCGGCGTGTACGCGGTCACCTTCGGCGGGTTGATGCTCGTCTTCGGCGCGATCGCCGACCGGTTCGGCCGACGACGGATCATGCTCATCGGGCTGGCGCTGCTCGGCGTCGCCGGCCTCGCGACCGCTTTCGTCGACACCCCGGCACAACTGATCGCCGTTCGCGCGGTGATGGGCGTCGCGGCGGCCATGACGACTCCGGGATCGATGGCGCTGGCCTTCCGGCTGTTCGACGAGGACAGTCTGCGTGTCCGTGCGACGACCCTCATCTCGACCGTCGGCCTGGTCGGGCTCGCGATCGGCCCCACAACGGGTGGCTTCGTGCTCGCGGTCGCGCCCTGGCAGGTGCTGCTGCTGGTGAACGTGCCGATCGCCCTGCTCGCCGCCATCTGCGTACGGACCGGCGTAGCCGAGGACGAAGCGGCTGATCTCCACCGCGACCCGGTGGACATCCTCGGTGCGGTGCTGGGCACGGCGACGATCGCCCTCGCACTCGTGGCGCCGACGCTGTTCGTGAACGAGGGCACCGCATCAGGTGTCCCCTGGGCGGCGACGGTGGCGGCCCTCGTCGCGGCGATCCTGTTCGTCCTCCGCGAGCGTTCGGCGCGCTACCCGCTCCTCGACCTCGAAATCGTCGCCCGGCCTCTCGTCTCGAGCGGCCTGGCGTACAAGGCGGCGGCCGGGCTGGCGACCGCCGGCCTCGGCTACATGGTGACGCTGCAACTGCAGCTCGACTGGGGGTGGACGCCCGCGCTCGCCGCCGTCGGGCTGCTGCCACAGGTCGTCGTCCTCGTCGCCGGCGGCGCGTTCGTGGGTCCGTTCGTCAAGCGGGTCGGTCTCGACCGGGCCGCGTGGCTCAGTGCCACGGCGGTCGTGTTCGGGCTCGCCGTCTACGCTCTGCTGGGCCGTTTCGGATACGTGTGGGTCGCGATCGCCCTCGTGCTCGTGGCCGCCGGGATGCGCGTGGTCGGTGTGGTCGCCGGGGTCAACGTGCTCCGTGGTCTGCCGAAGAACCGCACCACGATCGGTGCGGCGCTCACCGACACCGCGACCGAAGTCACCTCGGGCGTCGGCATAGCCGTCACCGGCACGATTCTCGCGGCGCTCTTCACAGGCGACATCGCCACGGCGCACTGGAGCGCCCGGCAGTCCGCGCAATTCCAGGAGGCGGTCACGATCGCCGGCCTCACGCTCACCGTCGTGGCCGCGACGCTCGTCGGCTGGGGTCTCCTGCGCACGCGAGGCGCGGCAGAGGGCTCAGCGGACACGCCCCGGTCCGCTTCGTAGGAGCCGGGACGGCGACGGGTCCCGGGGATCTCGTAGGCGATCTCGCAGTGAGCGGCGGGCACCACGATGTCCGCGGTCTCCACGGGCCGCCCCTGGTCGCTGCAGTAGTCCGCCGGATGTGCGTTACGAGGTGGCCTTTTGGATGCCGAGAAGCGATGCGCGCATGACTGACCGGCCGCGCATGAAGCTGGCTCCCCTCATCAGGCCCGTTGGAAGCGATCTTCTAGGCTGGCGCGGTGACTGATGAGCAGGAGCGGGTGCAGCCGTCGGGAGTGTGGGCCACGGCGGTGGGGGTGGCCAGGGTGCGGGCGCTGGAGACGGAGCGGGAGAACGCACTGTTCCGCGACCCACTGGCACAGGCCTTCGCCACCGCCGGCGGCCTGTGGCCCCCCTCGCCGCCGCTGCCCGATGACGAGGCCGCACGACGCCGCCGGCTGGCCGTGTCGTTCTCCATCGTCATCAGGACGAAGTTCCTCGACGACCTGTTGCGGCAGGCCTCCGCGTCCGGGGTCCGGCAGGTCGTGCTGCTCGGCGCCGGCATGGACAGCCGGGCCTTCCGGATCGACTGGCCCGAGGGCACCCGGCTGTTCGAGGTCGACACCGCCGCGCCACTGGACTTCAAGGCTTCGGTGCTGCGCCAGGAGCGGGCCGTCGCACGCTGCGAGCGGATCACCGTCGCGGTGGATCTGCGTGAGGACTGGCCGGGCGCGCTGGCCGCCGCGGGGCACGACCCGGCCGTGCCGACCGCCTGGATCGCCGAAGGACTGCTGATCTATCTGCCCGAGGACGCGGTGGAGCTGCTGCTGGCCCGGATCAGCGCGCAGTCGGCGGCAGGCAGTCGGATGGGGCTGACGTTGGGCTCGCGCGGCGTGATCGAGCGCTTCGGCGCGGACGCCGTGCCGGGATCGGCGGCGTCCATGTGGATCTCGGAGATGCCCGACGACCCGGTGGGCTGGCTGGCCGGGCACGGCTGGGAGGCCGACAGCCACACCCTGCGCGAGCGCGCTGCCGCCTACGGCCGTCCGATCAGCACCCCGCCGCAGCGCGAGGAGCGGCCCGGCGGGCTGATCTCGGCGGTCCGCCGGTAGAGCGCCTCCCGGTTCCCTGGATGATCGATTCCAAGGGGGCCTGGCCTGATGAGTGGAGCCAGGTTCATGCGCGGCCAGCCAGGCATGCGCGCACCGACCGCCTACGACCACTGAAGTTCGCCCGAAAACGCCTGGCTGGTCGGTGGAAGATCATGTACTTCGGCGGCTGGGGGACCCTGGACCCGTGGACCGTGGCCGAAACCGCTCTGCGCGTCACCGTTCGCACCACCACGGTTCAAGCGCACGGACAGCTCACCGCCTTGCTCAACGTCCCCGCGGGCAGCCCTCTCGCCGAGTTCTCGTGCCTCAGCCTCGAAGGAGCGTCGCCGCACGGACTGGGCGAATAGTTCGAGCGTGGCCGGTAGGGCTGGTCGGCCTTCACCGTATAAAGACGGAGGGCAACAACTCGCGTGCCGCGGCAGTACGCTGTCGCGCCAAGTGGAGACGCGAGGTGCCAGTTCGGCCGTAGGTCAGGAGATGCCTACCTCATGGAGGTCCCGTGTGCGTCTTGTGTGCATCCCGCTGACGCGACGCACTGGTGACCTGCTTGAATTCTGCCACCGCCCTCCACCCTGGAAAGGTTCAGATGATGCGTTGGAGTTTGCCGCGTCCCCGACATGCCACGGTTGTCGCCTACCTGGCGTTGTTTGTGGCAGGCACGGGCACGGCGGCAGCGGCCACAGGGGGGACATTCCTCCTGGGGAAGTCGAATTCGGCCACATCGGTCACTGGGCTGACAAACTCGAAGGGAACGGCTCTGAGCCTGTCGGCCAAGTCCGGCAGCGCGCCCCTGACCGTGAACTCCACGACGAAAGTCTCACGGTTGAACGCCGATCTACTGGACGGCTTGACCTCGTCGCAGCTGCAGCGTCGTACCGAAAAGACATGTTCGACCGCGGTGAAGTCCATCGCCGCATCCGGGACGGTTGAATGCACCGTGGCGCCGAAGATCAAGACCACTGTTGTGACCGGATATATCGACAATCTCGCTGGTTCTGCCACGTGCCCTGCAGGGTCCACGCTGCTCAGTGGTGGGTTCGACCTGCCCTTTGCGACTGAGGCCAACCGCGACTACGTACGCAAGTCGGGCCCGACCCAGTCGTATATCGGTGGCCCATACGACACATGGACGGTGACGCTGGACCCTCCGACGAATGACTATCAGGTAAACCCGCAGAGCAAGGTCTACGCGGTGTGCGGGTCGGTCGCCTGATGCGCGGCTTTCTACCAGCAATCACGCTACCGACCCGGCGGCTCACCCGCCGCAGCAGCCGTCCCACCGAACGCCGCGACGCCGCCCACGGCTACGTCATGCCGCAAGCCGCGTGACCCTGCCAGGCGGCGCGGTGCCAGCGGATCGAGGGATGACCGCCTTCTACACGTCCTCATCCTCTGCGTCGCCGATGGCGACGCGGAGATCGCGCATGCTCTGCTGGACCTCGATCACAGGCCAACGACCATCCACCCACCCCCCGGTGCCTTCCGGCCTGCCGGATGGCGGGCGCGGCCCGCGCGCCGGGCGTCGAGCCAGACTTGATGCGAGACTGGTCAGGAGCGACGGAGGTCGGTTGCCATGGGCTTCTATGCCAAGCAGGTCGTCCCGCGGATCATCAACGCCGTCTGCGGAATGAAGGAGGCCGAGCGTCTTCGGCGCCGGGTCTGCGAGGGCCTGGAGGGCGATGTCCTGGAGATCGGGTTCGGCTCGGGGCTGAACGTTCCGTTCTATTCGGAAGCCGTCACGCGGGTGGACGCGGTCGAGCCCTCCGACGTCGGATGGAAGCTTGCAGGCAAGCGCCTCGCGACGACACCGGTCCGCGTGGAGCGCACCGGCCTGGACGGCCAGGTGCTGCCGTTCGCCGACCACAGTTTCGACGCCGCCCTGTCGACCTGGACGCTGTGCACCATCCCGGACGCCGACGCCGCTCTGCATGAAGTGCGACGTGTCCTCAAGCCGGGCGGGACGCTGCACTTCATCGAACACGGCCTCGCCCCGGCCGAAGACGAGAGTGTGCGCCGCTGGCAGCAGCGACTCGACCCCATGGAACAGCGGCTCTTCGACGGATGCCACCTGACCCGGCCGATCGTCGACATGCTGACCACAGCGGGCTTCGTCATCACCGACCTCGACGTCTTCTACGAGAAGGGCGCCCCGAAGCCGATGGGTGCCGACTCCCTCGGCATCGCCGTGTCCCCTGGCTGACCGCTCGACCAACATCAGGTCGACGCGCCCATCCGGCGCGACCCGGGCTGGAAGGGTCCGGCCTCGATGTCAGCCGACTCTCACCGGCGTCAGCCAATCCGAGGACCACAGTTCCACCCCTGGCGCCTATTTCATGATCTGGACCTGTTCCGGCGCGGGCTGGGCTGTTGTCTGCTGGCTCGGCAGCCTCTGGGATCGCGGCCATTTCGAGGATCGGGGCGGCCTGGCCTAGTTCGAGCACGAGCTCAGGCGGGATCGCGCCCGGCGACCCGCAGCCCTGCGCCGAGCCGGAACACCGTCGCCCCGCCGCCGTTGTCAGTGGCTGTCCGTACCGTGGGCCGCCGGTGAACGGACGGGCGAGCGCGGGGCGGCAGTGAAGGATTTCGCGGGGGAGTTCGAGACCCGTCTGACGGTGCTGAGCACCGCCAGGGCCGGTGGTGAAGGCCGCCCGCGCCGCTGGGCGGAGCGCTGTCGAGGGGGCGGCCGTGCCGAGGCCGGGCGGCATCTCGACGCCTTCCTCGATGACCTCGCGACGGCGGGCTTCAAGGCCGTCGAGGTCGAGGAGGAGTTCGTCGTGCACGCCGACCGCCCCGCTCTGGACAGCGGGTGGATCGACGAGAGGGCGGACGGACGGTGACCCGGTCCGTGGACGGCGAGCGACGGCGCGGCGCGCACCGGGCCGTGCTCGATCACCTGCTCACCCTCGTCGCCGGGTCCCCGTTGGGTGACGTCCTTGTACTGCGGGGGAGCATGGTGATGTCCGCCTGGGTGGGGGCCGAGGCGCGGGAACCGGCGGACCTCGACTGGATCGTGCCCCGGCCCCTGCTGGTCCCGGTCGATCCCGGGCACCCGTATCCGTACGTGGACGAGGTGGAGGTCGTACAGCAGTGGCCGGAGGCGGCCGACGGCGCCGACCGGTACGAGATCTGGAAGTTCGAGGAGTTCGACACCGGAGGAGTTCGGCCCGCAGCGCCGCCCGAGGGACTGCACTGGATCTTCGAGGCGGAGCCGGAGGACCGCCCGCCGCAGGAGACGCTGCTCGACCTGGTGCGTGAGTCGCCGCTGGCCGCGCCGGGCGTGGTGCTCGACGCGGGCACCGCCCGCGATGACGGCACGTGGACCTATTCGGAGTACGACACCCCGGGCACACGTCTGATCGTCCCCTGGCAGGCGGAGGGCCTTCCGCCCGGCGAGGTGCGGCTGGACTTCGCCCGCGACGAGTGGCTCCCGGAGCCGTCCGTGCTGACGGCGATACCCCGTGGTGACGGCGCCGGGCCGACCGTCGTACGAACGGCGGGCCGTGAACTGTCGCTCGCCTGGAAGCTGTTGTGGCTGCACGCCGATTGCGCCACGGAGGGCCGGGCTCAGGCCAAGGACCTCTACGACGCCGTACTCCTCGCGGAGGCGGACGCCACGAAGCTGTCCCCGCGGCTGTTGCGCAAGGTGTTCCGCCACGTGCCGGGCAACACGGCGGCCGCTGACGCCCTGCGTCTGGACGCGGTGGCACTGTGGTCCGTGGACTGGGAGGACTTCCGCGCGGACCACCCACACGTACGGGGTACGGCCGAGGAGTGGCTGGAGCGCCTTGGCCGGGCGCTGGAACCTGTGTGGGATCGGTAGCGCCGTGAGCTCGGCGCCGACCCGGCCCGATCGACCCGGCACCCGGCCCGATCGACCCGGCACCCCCCTGAGTGCACCGCCTGCCCGACCTCGCCGCCCATCCTCCGGCGGCAGTACGCAGGGGGAGATTTACTAAGGCGGATTGATAAAGTAGCCTTAGTATATGAACGGTGACCTGGACGCCGATGGCGTCGCCTCGGCCCTGCTGGCGAGTCTCAGCGTGCTGGTGCGGCGCGTACGTCAAGTGCCCGTCGACGGCGGACTCACGATGCCCGAGCGCACCGCTCTGTCGCAGTTGGACCGCTCGGGTCCCACCACCTCCTCGGCGCTGGCGCGGGAAGTGCAGATCACCGCACAGGCCATGGGGGCGACGCTCGGTGCTCTGCGGGACCGTGGCCTGGTGGAACGCCGCCGGGATCCGGATGACGGCCGGCGCGTGGTGCTCACGGTGACCGACGCCGGTCGGCAGGCGCTCAAGAACAAGCGCAACGCCCGAACGGAAACGATCGCCCGAGCCCTGATCAGCGGCATGTTCACCCCGGCGGAGCTGGAGCAACTCGCGGCTTCGGCGCCCCTGTTGGAGCGGCTGGCCCAGAACATCTGACGACGACGGAACCATGGGGAAGCAGGCTGATGACGGACCCTCCCAAGACGAGCGTCCCGCGCCGCCCGGTCAGCGACGACCGGTACAAGTGGACGGCGCTGACCAACACGACGGCCGCGGTCTTCATGTCCGCGCTGGACGGCTCCATCGTGCTGATCGCGCTGCCCGCGATCTTCCGGGGCGTTCACCTGGATCCGCTGGCGCCGGGCAACATCGCGTACCTGCTGTGGATGATCATGGGGTACCGGCTGGTCCAAGCGGTCCTGGTGGTCACGGTGGGCCGGCTGGGGGACATGTACGGACGGGTTCGGATGTACAACTCCGGGTTCGCGGTCTTCACCTTCGCCTCGATCCTGCTGTCCTTCGACCCCTTCGACGGCGGACACGGAGCGATGTGGCTGATCGCCTGGCGACTGGTGCAGGCCGTCGGCGGCTCGATCCTCACCGCGAACTCGGCCGCGATCCTGACCGACGCCTTCCCCAAGGAGCAGCGCGGTTTCGCCCTGGGCATCAATCAAGTCGCGGGCCTGGCCGGGATGTTCATAGGCCTGGTCGCCGGCGGTCTGCTGGCGGCCTGGGACTGGCGGGCGGTGTTCTGGGTGAACGTGCCCGTCGGGGTGTTCTTCACGCTGTGGGCCTACCGCACCCTGCGGGAGACCGGTAAGAGCGCCGGCGGCCGGATCGACTGGTGGGGCAACATCACCTTCGCGGTGGGGCTGAGCGCGGTCCTGATCGCCGTCACCTTCGGCCTGCAGCCGTACGACGGACACACCATGGGCTGGAGCAACCCGCTGGTCGACGTGCTGATCTTCGGCGGACTGCTCCTCCTGGCAGCGTTCGTCGCCATCGAGAACCGGGTCGGCGCCCCGATGATCCAGCTCAGTCTCTTCCGCCGACGCGCCTTCACCTTCGGCAATCTGGCGGGCCTCGCGATCTCGATCGGGCGCGGTGGGATGCAGTTCGTGCTGATCATCTGGCTGCAGGGCATCTGGCTTCCGTTGCACGGCTACGACTACGAAGGCACTCCGCTGTGGGCGGGCATCTTCATGCTGCCGCTGACCGCCGGGTTCCTGGCCGCCGGGCCCGTCTCCGGGTACCTGTCCGACCGGCTCGGCTCCCGCGGGCTGGCCACCGGCGGGGCGCTGCTGTTCGGCGCCAGTTTCCTGGGCCTGATGGTCCTGCCGATCGACTTCAGTTACTGGATCTTCGCGGTGCTCATCGCGCTCAACGGGATAGCCAGCGGGATGTTCGCCTCCCCCAACTCCTCCTCGATCATGGGCAGTGTGCCCGCCCACCTGCGGGGCGTCGCCTCCGGTATGCGTGCCACCTTCCAGAACTCCGGAACGGCCGTCTCCATCGGTGTGTTCTTCTCCCTCATGATCGCCGGTCTGGCCAGCCGTCTCCCACACACGCTCACCAGCGGACTGCAACAGCAGGGCGTACCGGCCCTCGTGGCCGACCAGGTCGGCAGCCTGCCCCCGGTCTCGTCCCTGTTCGCCGCCCAACTGGGCGTCAACCCGGTCCAGCATCTGCTGGAGCCGAGCGGTGTCCTGGCCCGTCTGACGACGGCGCAGCAACAGGCCCTGACCGGGCGTGAGTTCTTCCCGACCCTGATCGCAGGGCCCTTCCACTCCGGCCTGGTCGTCGTCTTCGCCTTCGGCGCCGTCCTCGCCTTCCTCGCCGCGCTCGCGTCCCTCCTGCGTGGCACCAACCCCGCCGCCGAGACCCCGGAACCGCGAACGGCCGCCACGGGCGAAGTCCTCGCCCCCGCGGCCGACGGCCGGACAGGGACGCCGGTGGCCGAGCCCACCGCGCCCCCGAGCCCGGCAGCCGACCCACATCCACAGGAGAAACAAGCATGGCACTGACAACGATCGACCCCGCGGTCGCTCTCGTCGTGATCGATCTGCAACAGGGCATCGTCTCGGCCCACACCGGCCCTCCGGTGACCTCCGCGGTCGAGCAGGCGACCCACCTGGCCGGCGAATTCCGCTGGCACGGCCTGCCCGTGGTCCTCGTCAACGTCACCGGACGCGCCCCGGGGCGCACCGATGCCGGACGGTCCGGCGGCGGCACTGCCCCGCCCGCCGGCTGGGCCGACCTCATCGACGACCTCGACGTCCAGCCGACCGACCACCTGATCACCAAGCGGCGGCGCAGCGCGTTCCACGACACCGGCCTCGACACCCTCCTGCGGGACCTGGGCGTCAGCCAGATCGTGCTCGCCGGTGTGTCGACCAGCTCGGGCGTCGAGTCGACGGCGCGGTCGGCCTCCGACCACGGCTACCACGTCGTCCTGGCCACCGACGCCATGAGCGACCCCGATCCCGTCGCCCACAGCCACAGCGTCGAACGCGTCTTCCCCAAGCTCGGTGAGACCGCCACCACCACCGAGGTCGTCGACATGATCGAGGCAACGCGATGACCCTGCTGGGCCGACTCCTGAACAATCGCAGGGCAGGCGACTCCCACACGGCGTGGAACCTGCCCAACCTGCTGGGCCCCGAGCTGCTGACCTTCACCAGCAAGGACTTCGACCACGGCGACGTCATGTCACTGGAGCACTGCGCGAAGCACATCGGGGGTGGCGATCTGTCCCCCCATCTCGCCTGGACCTCACCGCCACCCGGCACCGCCCAACTCCTCCTGGCCGTGGAGGACATCGACGTCCCCATGGCCAAGCCCGCCGTGCACTGCCTCGCCCTCGTCGACCCCGCGACGCGGCACCTGGACCCCGGCGCCCTCACCGCACGGCAGCCGGCTCCCGGGGTACGGGTGCTGCGGTCCACGATCGGACGCGGCTACCACGGTCCCGCACCGATCAAAGGCCACGGGCCACACCGCTACGTCTTCCAGTTGTTCGCCCTCTCGGCCCCCGTGGACAGTCTTCCCGGCGCAACGTCAGTGGACCGCGCACGCCCCCGCGCCCTCCTCGCCGCCATCACCGCACCGGTCCTCGACCGCGGCCGCCTGACCGGCGTGTACGAACGCTGACTCCAGGCCCGGACGCCCGACCCAGCAGCAGGCCGCCGCTGCCCGGACCGGGCGGGCGGGGCGGACGGGTGGACCGGCGGTCGGGACAGACGGGTGGACCGGCGGTCGGGACAGACGGGTGGACCGGCGGTCGGGAATTCCAGGCCCATGCCTGCTGCGCACGGGGGAGTCGTTCCGTCAGGAACGCGCGCTCGGCGTCGTTCCCGGTCACCTCCAGTGCCTGGCGGTAGGCGCGTCGGAGGCCGAACGTCGTGCAGGCCGGTCCGGTCACCGCAGTCCGCAAGTCAGCGCCCCAGATAGGCTGTTGGTTCGGTTCGGGGACTGGAGGCAGCGGTGGTCGGCAGCGACGGCGCCGTCCGTGAGATGTCGGTGCCACCGCGGCTGGGTGCCGTCGTCGACATGGCGCCGATGCAGGATTGTGAACGGTCCGTGTGGCTGGCACTGAGCGAGGACGGCACGGCCAGCCGCTGGGACATGGCTGCCGGTGATCACGAGGCTGTCGGGACCACGACCGTCGAGACCGAATCGGATCGCGAACCGTGGAACGGTCATGGGCTTCGCAGGCGCCTGCATGTGTCCGGCGACGGTACCTTCGCCGCCGTGGTCAATGACTACGGCCGCTTTGGCGAGGTGATCGACCTGCGGACCGGCGAGGTCACGCTGACCCTGGACAACCAGGGCGGTCACGAGGAAACAGTGCCGTTCTCCCTGGCGTTCGTGCGGAACCGTGGGCGTTGCGTTGTCATTCACCGTACGGCTTGGAACCGGCTGGATGTCTCGGACGTGCGATCGGGCAGACTGCTGACGGATCGGCCGCTCCCCGTACCTGCCGACGGTGATGGTGCGCGGGAGCACCATCTGGACTACTTCCACGGCGCGCTGTGTGTGAGCCCTGACGGGAAGCGGATTCTGGACGACGGCTGGGTGTGGCATCCCGTTGGGATCCCCTCGGTGTGGGACCTTGGCGGATGGATCGAGGGCAACGTCTGGGAGTCCGAGGACGGTCCGAGCCGGTTGGATCTCTGCGGCCGGGAGTACTACTGGGGTCACGCCATGACCTGGATCGACTCGGTTCGGGTCGCTGTCGAGGGTCTTGGCGATGACGAAGACGTCATGCGGCCCGGGGCGCGGATCTTCGATACGAGTCGAACCGCTCAGAGCGAACTGTGGCGAATGCCCACTGCCGTGGAACTCATTGCGTTCGAGGGTCCTACCGGGCCCTTCTTCAGCGATGGCACGCGCCTGTTCAGTTGTGGTGACTCCGGTCTGTCCCTATGGGATCCGGTCGAGGGGAAGTTCCTGGGCGTCGTACCCGGCTTCTCTCCTACGCGTCACCACCCAGGTGCCCGGCAGTTCGTACAGCTCACCGACGGCGTGGTCCGACTGTGGGGTGCGTGAGCGAACGCGTCGCGAGGTCGACGCCGGGGTTCCGGTCCGGCTTGAGCCACCACCCGCTCGGCCTGGTCGTGACCGAACCCTGCGGAATCCTGGGTGATGGCCGGTCACAAAGGCATCCGGGATCTCAGCACGTCGACCTCACAGCCCGCCGTGAACGGGTCGAAGCCGTGCTCGATCAGCCAGCGGACCACCAGCAGGCTTCGCAGCGACCACCACGCGCGGATCACGTCGAGGTCGACGTCGGTGCCGTAGCCGACGATGACGTCACCGAGGTTCTCCTCGTGTCCGAGCGTCAGGGTGGCGAGGTCGTACAGGGCATCACCCGGGCCCGCCTCGGACCAGTCGATGATGCCGGTGATCTCGTCACCGTCGACGAACACATGAGTGATCTGCAGGTCGCCGTGCGTGAACTTCGGAGTCCACGGCCGGAGCGCGGCCTGGGCGACCTGGCGGTTGCGGGTGACCAGGTCGGCGGGCAGGACACCGGTCGTCACGAGCCGCTCGCACTCGACGTCGAGATCCGCCGCCAGCTCGTCGAGCCCCCTTCCCCGGCCGGGCCACGGAGGCAACGGCGTGTCGTGCAGCTTCCGGATGGCGGCACCCGCCGCGGCCCACGCCGCCGGGGACGCGGCCGACGGCTCGCCGAGGCGGCCGAGTGCCGTCCCCGGGACCGCGGCGATGGCGAGCACGGGCGGCTTGCGCCACAGGATCTCCGCGGTCGGGACCGGAGCCAGGGCCATCGCCTCGACCTCGACGTCGATGCGCGCCTGATCGGCGTCCACCTTCAGGAACACATCGCCGACGCGCAGGGTCGCGCGCTCGGAATGGGCGACGACGACTTCGACCTCATCCATGGGCGACGAGTATCCCGGGGATGACCGTCCGCGTCGCCGGGTTTGTCGCGTGCGGTCACGCGGCCGACCTGCGTCCTGCTGTCCGGCGGCCTCGCACGCGACACCGACCGCTGACCGGACCGAGCCCGCCATGACCCGCTGAGAGTCCGCCGCCCCGTCGATCTCGTGGCCGTGGCCGCGGCCTTGACCTTGCCCGAAGGTGAAGGCCGACAGTGTGCAGGGCAGGCCTGCCATTGGACCCCATGGTTCCGGGCAGGGCCGGCCGGAAACGGATGAGGAGACCCTGAATGGGATCGCGCTGCGTCATTCTCGACATCGGTGGAGTCCTGGAGCTCACGCCCCCGACAGGGTGGCTGCACCAATGGGACGAGCGGCTCGGGCTGCCGGCGGGAACCTCGGACCGACGGCTCGACGACGTCTGGCGGGACGGGGCCGTAGGGAGGATCGGCGAGACGGAGGTGCGGGCGCGGATCGGTGCCCGTCTTGGTCTTGACGCCATACAGGTCGAGTCGTTCATGGCCGATCTGTGGGATGAGTATCTGGGGGCACCGAACGTCGAGTTGATCGAGTACGTGCGGCGGCTGCGATCCCGCTGTCGGCTCGGCATCCTCAGCAACAGCTTTGTTGGCGCACGTGAGTTGGAGACAGCGATGTACCGGTTCGACGAACTGGTCGAGCAGATCGTCTACTCCCATGAGATCGGCGTCCGCAAGCCCGACCCGCGAGCCTTCGAAATGACGTGTGCGCTACTGCAAGTACGGCCGGTGAACTGCTTGTTCATCGATGACTACGACGTCAACGTCGAGGCCGCCCGCGCGGCCGGAATGCAGGCTCACCTCTTCGAGGACGACGCGCGGACCATCGCCCGCATCGCCACCCACGTGCGTTCAGCGGCGGGTTGAGAGCCGGGTGGATGCCGTTCTGCCGATGGCGTCCTGCGGGTCCATGTGCCGCTCGATGCCGGAGTGCTGACGACTTCAGGAGCCGAGTGAGGCCAGGAGTGCGAGGACTTTGGGCCAGCCTGCCTCTCGAGCCACGGCGTCGCCCGCGCGGGTACCGCCGAGGTCGGTCTCCCGGAGTGTCACAGGGTGAACCAGACGGGTGCCGGCAGGGAGGTAGGGGAAGGTTCCGACGCCGTGCCCTGCGTCCGGGTAGATCAGCGCCCGGTGCGGATACCGGTTGCCGGAGGCGTCGAGCTCCTGGACGATCTGCCGAGCCCATCGAGGCGAACTCCACAGCAGATCGTCGGCTCCCGCCAGGGCGGTGACAGGGCCGCTGACATGGTCGAGCGGGATGAGCTTCTCGGCGACCGGTTTGCCGTCCTTCGTCCAGGCGAAGGTGGCGTAGTCCGGGAATCCGCCGTTGACCTGTGCCGAGGGGGAGTAGACGACGGCACCATGGACGAGGTCCGGGTAGTCCTCGGCGAGGAGAAGCGCCGCTTCGCTGCCACGCGAGTAGCCCATCGCCAGGATGTGGCGTGGATCGACGCCTTGTTGCGCGGCCAGGAGTCTGGCAGCCGTGGCGAAGTACTCCAGGGGGATGTTCTCCAGGGAGTGGGGGAGGCCAGGGAGGTCGAAGTAGCCGAGTGACAGGGTCGGGTAGCCGTGTGAGGCGAGCAGGGCCGCAGTGGACGTACTGCTGTTGCCGCCTTCCGAACCGCCGAAGGCGAGGACCGCCGGGTGCCGTGGAGTGCCAGGGGCCGGCAGATACAGCCTCCCTGCGATCCTGTCGGTCGCCACGGTCAGGTTTCTGCTGGTCACCCCGGTTCCGAACCATTTTCGGGTCACGGTACGCGAAGCGAGGCGGCGGCCGTGCGCCGCGACCGTGAGGGTTACGCGGTAGGCGTGCTGCCGCGAGGAAGGCGGTACGAAGGATGTGGTTCCGGGATCACCCGTCGCGGGGGTCATCGACCAGAACAGGCCCATACCGTCAGGGTGTTGGTACGTGCCGGAAGTCGGACGCGCCTTGTCCAGGTCGATGGAACCGTGGGCGTCCGCCCGGTAGGTGGCCTGTCCGCGCCAGGGAACGCTCCGGCGGTCCATCGCCCAAGAGGTGATCGTGACGTCCTCGCCGGGCGACAGCCCGCTGATCCGCGCGTGGACCGGTTCGTCCGCCAACGCCACCGGAGCGCCGACGTCCAGCACTGCGTGGCTGCTGGTGGTGGTGCATCCGGCAGTGCTGCCGCTCACGAGGACGAGCACCGCCATGACACCCGCCCAGCCCGATATGCGATCCCTCAAGGGGCCGCCTCCTTCCGTATTCACCGGGTTGCCGGAGCCCGACGCGACTCGGCCACCCCGTTGCAAGTTTCAGAAAGATTACTCAGTCGCGTCGACTGTAGACCTGTCGGAGTCGCGCCGTCGGCGGAACGAGGCGATCACGAGCTGAAGGTCGCCAAGTGTCAATTGACCTGTTGGAGAGTTGAGTTGGGTCAACTTCCGACAGGCTGACGCAGGCCAGAGGCCGACCGCTGACCGGCTCCCCAGGCCGTGCAAGACGTTGCAAGCGCTGCCGTTTCGAGGAGGCGCGCCGCGTAGGGCTGCTCGTGCGTCCGCCTGCTGGTCCCGTTGGGCTCGTGGCAAGATCGATCCCGCTGCGGTGGGCCGGGGAGGACAGTGGTGTCGATGACGGCGTTCGACAAGAGCGAGCGGTTGATGTGGGCGGGAAAGGGCTCCGCCTACGCGGGAAGCTTTGCCAGGCTGTGTGCCCACCCGGTGTCGCGGTTGCTCGATGCCGCCGAGGTGGGTCCGGGCACGCGGGTGCTCGATGTCGGGACCGGCCCCGGGGCGGTCGCGGCTGTCGCGTGCGCGCGGGGTGCGAGCGTGACGGCCGTGGACGCGGAGCCGAGCATGGTCGAGTTGGCGGAGCGGGCCGCACCGGCGGCCGACGTGCGCGTCGCCGCTCTTCCCGAGCTTCCTTTCGATGACGGGGAGTTCGACGCCGTCGTGGCGAACTTCGTGCTGAACCATGTGGGCCGACCCAGGATGGCCCTCGCCGAGCTGCGTCGTGTCGCCAAGCCGAACGGCCGTATCGCGCTGACCATTTGGGCGGCTCCGCGAGCCCCGGGGCAGACGTTGATCGGCCGCGCCGTCGAAGCCGCGGGTGCGGTGCGGCCGCCGGGTCTGCCGGCAGGACTGGCCCCGGAGGACGATTTTCCCCGGGACGAGGACGGCCTGGCCGGGCTGATGGAAGCCGCGGAGCTCCGCGAGGCGACGTGTGCGACCCTGCGCTGGGATCATCGCGCGACCGCTGACGAATGGTGGAGCGGGCCTGCGAGTGGCGTCGCGTTCGTCGGGCAGTTGGTGCAGAGCCAGACGGCCTCTGTTCGTACCGAGATCAAGCGCCACTTCGATCTGCTGAGCTCGGAGTTCGCCGGTCAGGACGGTGTGCTCAGCCTGCCGCATGCGGCGTTGCTCGCTGTCGCACGCCGATGAACGTTTGACCGTGACCCGTGCGGAAGTTGATTCCGCACGCCTGCCTGCGGGGCAGGTGAGAGAAGACCGGCGGCCCGACCGGTGTCGAGACCCATCGCGGAGCCGATCACGGCTCCAGCGGTACCCGGCCTGTGGACTCGCCGACGCGGGGGCGCCAGCGTCGTCCGGACCTGCTCATGCTTCGTCGCGGTGGGTGAGATGGCCGTCCGTGAGCCGCCAGTAGTGCCGGTGCGGAGTCAGGAGCCAGGTCTCGTCGGCAGCGATCGCCTGTGTGATCCATGCGTGGAGCTGCGGAAGGGCGCGCGCTCGTAGGACAGCGCGGGTGGCAGCGCGCTCAGAGGCATCGACCGGGTGCACGTCCATGCGGAAGCCGACCGAGCCCGGGTGGCTGCCACGCCCGTACTTGCGGGGATTCGGAGCGACCCATGCTGCTCCCAGGACGATGGTCCCGCTGTCGGGCCCGCTGAGGAAGTCCAGGTCCGTGACGCGGGTCATGTAGGGGCCGAGACATTCGCTGATGTCGGTGGTGGTCAGTGGCCAGGAACGGTTCCGGGGCAGTCTTCGATTTCGCGCGGGCATGGAAGGAACCATGGCAGAAGGCCGCCGTTCGCCCTCATGGATTTTCTCGGCGGCCGTTTCCCGAAGCCGGGCGCGCACTCTGCTGCCATGGCTGTTGCGGCCGTCAGGCCTGGCTCGGCGCCGGTTCCTGCTTCTGCTTCTGCTCGGAGAGAGGCGCCGCCGCGCGGCGCGGGAGCAGCAGAGGGGTCGCGAGGAGCAGCAGGCCGGCCAGGCCGATGGCCGTACGCGGGCCGAGCAGGGTGCCCAGGACGCCCCACAATGCCGTCAGCAGCGCGGTCGAGGCCTTCGTCGTCACGGCCCAGGCGGACAGCGTGCGGGCGACCCGGTCGGTCGGGGTCCGTTCGAGGCGGTAGGTGGCGTAGACGGGGTTGAAGACGCCACAGCAGAAGATGAGCCCGAGTTCGACGCCCATCACGAGCAGCAGTCCTCCGCTGCCCGGCCCCAGAAAGGCCAGGCCGACGGGCCAGAGCGCGCGCAGCGTCCCGACCGCGATCAGGACCTGGTGTTGTCCGAACCGGGTCACGAGCGGTCGGGCCAGCCGCGAGCCGAGCAGCCCTCCGATCGAGGGGGCCGCGAAGGCCAGGCCGTACTGCCACGGTGCGAAGCCGAGCCGGCCGAGCATCAGGACGGCCAGGAGTGGCTCGACGGCCATCACCAGACCGTTGAACAAGGCGGTGTTGAGCAGCAGCGGACGCAGCGTCGCGTCGGCGAGGACGTACCGCCAGCCGTCGAGCAGGTCCCCGGGCCGCATGCGCCCGGCTTCCCGGCGCTCGGGGCTCGGCTCGTGGCCGCCCGTCGCACGGATGCCCAAGGCCGAGAGCAGATAGCTCGCCGCGTCGGCCACCACCGTCGCCACCGGACCGAGGAGCCCGATCGCCGCGCCGCCCAGCGGCGGTCCGACGATGGTCGTCGTCCAGGCCGTCGACTCGAACCGGGCGTTGGCCACGAGCAGATCCTCGGTCGGCAGCAGCGTCTTCAGGTACGCGCCGGAGGCGGCCCGGAACGTGATGTCGGCCGCCGCGACGACGACCGAGACCAGCAGGAGCTGAAGGAAGGTGAGGAGATGGAGCGCGTACGCGGCGGGGATCGTCAGCAGCGCGGCGAACCGCACCAGGTCCATCGTGATCAGCACCGGCCGCTTGCGGCGGAATTCCACCCACGGGCCGAGCGGCACCGCCACGACCGCCCCCACCGCGGTGCCCACGGAGGCCAGCGCGGCGACCTCGGCCGGTCCGGCGTGCAGTACCTGGATGGCGATGACCGGGAACGCGCCGAAGGCCAGCCACGTGCCGAGCGCGCTGGTTCCGTACGCTCCCCATAGCCATCCGAACCGGCGCCCCAGCCGAGGTCCGAGCAACTGCCCCCGCCGGTGCCCGCTCCTCATGCCCGACGCCTCTCCACTCACCTGTACAACCGATCCGCGATCAGAGGTATCAAAGCGGCATCACACCTGCGGATCAAACAACCGCAAGGCCGCTCAGCCACAACCAACGGTTGTACGCATAGAATGCGGACGTGGACCTCGACACCGTCCGGACCTTCGTCGCCGCGGCCGACACGGGGCAGTTCCAGGAGGCCGCGGCCGAGCTGGCGGTCACCCAGCAGGCCGTCTCCAAGCGCATCGCGGCGCTGGAGCGCAACCTCGGCGTGCGGCTGTTCACCCGCACCGCGCGGGGTGCCGAGCTCACCATCGACGGTCAGGCCTTCCTACCCCACGCGCGCGAACTGCTGCGTGTCGCCGAGCGCGCGGTCGCGTCCGTGCGCACCGGCCGCCGCCCGCTGCGCGTCGACGTGATCGCCTCGCGCGGCGCGGCCTCGGGCCTGATGCGCGGATTCCACCGGGCGCACCCCGAGATCGAGCTCGACGTGGTGTGGCTGTTCGACATCGAGACCGCCGTCGCCGCCATCAGGTCCGGTGAGATCGACGCCTCCTTCCGCGCCGTCGCCGTGCCCGGCCGGCCGCTTCCCGACGACATCGAGTCCGTCCGGGTGCTCGACGAGCCGCTCCAGCTCCTCACCGGCCCCGCCCACGCGCTGGCGGGCGCCCGGTCGGTGACCGTCGCCCAACTCGCCGGGCACCGGATCTGGATGCCCGGCATCGTCCCCGGCACCGAGTGGGCCGCCTACTACGACGACCTCGTCGCCGAGTTCGACCTCACCATCGAGGCCACCGGGCCCAACTTCGGATCCGACGCCCTCCTCGACACCGTCGCCGACACCCCGGCCCTGGCCACCTTCATGGGCGGGCAGACACGGCTCGTCTGGCCCGCCGACCACGGCCTTCGTCGCATCCCGGTCACCGATCCGACGCCCGTCTACCCGCACTCGCTCCTCTGGCACCGCGACAACCCCCACCCGGCGCTGGCCACCCTCCGCGCCCACCTCGCCGCCACAGGGACCGGCCACGACGCGGCCGGGACCTGGGTGCCGGCCTGGGTGAAGCCGCGCTGATCAGCGCGGCGTCGGCGCGTTCCGTCAGGTGTTGGCGTGGAGCAGCGCGGCCCCCAGCGGGGTGAGCGTGTGCACGACGGTGTTGCGGTGGCGGGTGGAGATGATCAGGTTCGCCTCGCGCAGGACGTAGGTGTGCTGGCTGGCGGTCGGCGCGGTGGTGCCGGTGCGACGGGCCAGCTCCGTGGTCGTACAGCCGTCTTCGACAGCGCGCAGGGCGCTGGCCCGGGTGGGTCCCAGGAGGGCGGCGAGACTGCCGGATCCTCGGCGGGCGGCGGGGTCGGCGCACCAGCCGGGCCGGTGGGCGACGGGATAGACCAGGACCGGGGAGAGCTCGGTGTCGATGAGCGTGACCGGGGTACGCCAGCAGAACACCGAAGGCACCAGCAGCAGGCCGCGCCCGGCGAGGTGGAGGTCGCGGTCGACCGGGTACGGCGCTGTCAGCACGGGCGGGGACCAGTCCAGGGTGGGGCGCAGGCTGTGCAGGAGCCCGTCGACGCCGTGGCGGAGCAGAGCGCGGCTGCGGGCGGTGCGGTCGGCGTCGACCAGGGCCTGGATCCGGGACCAGTACGGGCCGAGGGCGGCATGGTAGTAGCGGTGCAGGGCGTCGCCGAGGCCGGTGAGTGCGGTGCGGGCGCAGTCGGCCAGCGGACGGGCCCAGGCCGGGGCCGCGGAGAGCACGGCCAGATCCTGACGCAACCTTCGGGCCGGAGTGGAGCGGACCGCCTCGATCCCGTCGGCCAGATCCACGGTCGGCCTGACCGGGGTAAGGAAGTCCGGGAAGTCCCCGGTGCGGGGCGCCAGATAACGGATGAGCCGGGCGTCCTGGCGGGACAGGCGGTCCCGCAGCCGGCTCCTGGCGCCCGCCCGCCACGGGTCGAAGGCCGCCCGGCCTGCGGTGCCGTCCAGCAGGGTCGCGCTCAGCACGATCTCCCACAGCGGGTCGGGCCCCGGGGCCATCCGTATCCGCCCGAGGTCGTCCGGCGTGAAGTGCACCCTGAGCCCCATGGTCCCCCCTGCACGACGAGGTCTCCCGCTCATTCTCGCCCCCCTCACGCACCTCAGAGTCGTGCATTTCGGCCGTACTCGACGTCCCTCGCCGCGGATCCCCGCGCCGTCCGCGTGCCGACGAACGACCGAAGTGGAGTGCGTTCCGTACTCGGCACGCCGTAGCGTCCTGGGACGAGCGGTCTCAACACGCATCGGAGAGACGCGGGCCGCAGGAGGTGTGGCGAACTTCCCTTGATGCGGGCCCTTTTCGTCGGTCGACGCAGTGGTGCAAACTGCTCGTCGACGCGCAGGCGAGGACGGGGGCCGGTCGTGCGGCAGGATCTGGCGGTCAATCTTGTGGCCTCGCTGCTGGCGTTCGCCGTGGGCTGGCTGGGCCGTGCTTTTGTGCAGTACTGGCGGACCAGGCTGCCGGCGGCGCGTGTGTGGCGGCTGGACCGTGACCGTCGGGTGGTGATGGTCGTCGGGGAGTCGGGCCGGGTGCCGTCCCCGTATCCGAAGATCCATGAGGGCGATGCCCTGGCCGCCATGACCCTGCGGCAATTCCTCTCCCAGGACCTGCGGTTGCACGAGGCCGCGACGGTCAGGGCCAGGGCCTTCGTCATGGCCTCGGACGCCGAGGAGAACCTGGTCGTGATCGGTGGGCCGGCCCACAACGGCGTCTGGCAGTTGATGGCCGACCGGCTCAACTCCCCTTATGAGTTCAGGCTGTTCTCCAGCGAATATCGCATCGTGGGTGCGGAGGACGGCGAGGAGTACGGTGAGTCGGCGGGAGACGGGACGGTGAACGTGGACTACGCCATCGTCCTGCTGGCGCGCAACCCCTTCGCGTCCCGGAGCCGCCTCGTGATGATCGCGGGCTGCGACGTTCTGGCGACCTCGGGAGCGACCCAGCTCTTCGCACGTGGTCAGATCCGCAAGCTGGCCAGGACATATGACACCACATCACCTCTGGCGCTGGTCGTTCGAGTCGAGAGCATCGGCGGTTACGTGCGGCCACCCGAGGTGGTGGCCGCCGCCAACTTCCCGCAGGAGCGCGCCGTCCGTACCGCCTCGGCCTCTGGCTCCTGAACTCCGCGGCAGGCATGGACGACGCCCACGTCGCGCACGGCGGCCGTGACCCGGCGTTCGGCAGGGCCGTCCACCGTGCGCGCCGCGGCAGTTCGCGTCGGTCGGGCTTGGCAGGGACAGCGGGATTCGGTTGTCCCGATGCCGCTACGGGGCGTAGGTGAGGGTGACGACGCCGGTCGCGCTCGGTGTCGCGGAGACGAACCGGAGTGAGCGCGGCAGCACGCTGTCGAAGAGCCGAGTTCCGGTGCCGACGACCACGGGGTGGACGCCGAGGTTCAGTTCGTCGATCAGGTCGTGCTGGAGCAGGGTCTTCATCAGAGTGAAGCTGCCGTACATCACGATGTCGCCGCCGGGCTGCTCCTTCAGTTTCGCGACGGTCTGCGCGGCTTCACCCGTGAGGGCGGTGGCGTTCCAGGGCAAAGAGCCGCTCAGCGTGTTCGTCACGATGGCCTTGGGAAGCTTGTGCATCGCCTCGGCATACGGTCCGGTGTTGCTCGACCAGGCCTTTTCGAGGATCTCGTAGGTCGCCCGCCCCAGCAGGAAGGTGTCGCTCGCCAGGAGTGCGTCGGTGGCCCGCTGACGGGCGTCGTCGTCGAAGTATTCCAGTGCCCAGCCGCCACGTTCGGTCTCGCCGAACCCGCCCGGATCCTGGACCACGCCGTCGAGTGTGATGAACGCTCCCGCGATGAGCCTGCGCATGATGATCTCCGTCCTCGGCCGGTCGTTCCGGCCTTCTGGTGTGAGGACTCGGGTCGGCTCGGAAAGGAATCGGTCGGCATGACGCCGGCCAGGGGGAGCCGGGGCGGAAAATGCCGGGCGGTCCGGACCGGCAAAGGCGAGAATGCCGCCATGTTGATCGTGGACGCCGTCCTGGAAACTCCGGACACCGCTGACTTCTCCTTGTGGCCCGTGGCTGAACTGCCTGCCTACCGGTTCATGGCTCTGTCCGGCCGCATGTCCCCGCTCGAGGTCGGTACGGCGCTGGCCGCCCTCGCGGTCGGCAACTCGGGGGCGGATGAGGACGAGCCGCCCGTGGCGGACGCCGGCGAGTTGATCCGTCGCCTGCTTCGGGCGGACAGGGTCTTCGCACCGGGTGGTCTGCGGGTCCACGACACCAGAACCGACGTCACCGTCGTCCCGGGATGCTGTTGCGGCCTGGAGGACTGGCGCGAGTGGCTCGTCGTAGCGGGCGGAGCGTCCCCGTGGCTCGGCCATGGCCCTTCACCGTGGATCGAGCATGCCGACGCGGTCGTCAGACTGTGGCCCGACGGAGGGGAGGAGCAGGAAGCTCCCTCCGCGCATCCCGTCGAGATGGCGGCGGGCGACCTGCCTGGGATCCTGCTCACCGTGCGGGAGGAGCTGAACGGCTTCCTCTCTCTCACCGAACAGTGGGCCGCCGTCCACGTTCCGACGCTCGCCGCGGACCTGGTGGCCGGACTCGACGAAGCGCTGGCCATCGGCGCACCCCTGCCTGGCGAGGTCGGCCGACACATACGGTGACCGAGGCCGGAGGTCCAGCCAGATCCACGACCGCGTGAACGGAGCCGAGCCCGCCGAGCCTGCCGTCCGATCGTGCAGGTGGGCTCCGGTCGGCTCAGGCCCCTTGCCGGCGGGCCCGGAAACTGCGTGTCACTCGTTGCCCGCGCGTAGGGCCAGCTCCTGCAGTACTTCGGTGGAGGTGACCTCGGGGTCGTCGCGGTCGTGTTCCGCGGCGAGTTGGTGGAACGCGGCGGCGAAGGCTCCGAAGGCGGTGAAGATCGGGCCGCTCATCGCCTGGGCGATGGCGTCGGCGACTTCTTGCGGCGCCGCGTCGTCGTCGATGTCGACGCTCCTCGGGAAGATGTCCTTCACGAGCTCGTTCAGGAGGGCGTCGCTCTCGCTGTCGGGTTCGGGGGCATCGTCCCCGACGTACTCACGTGTCTTGGTGAGGATCGCGACGACGCGTGCCATCACTTCTTCGTCGGTCATGCAAGGAGCCTAGATCCTCGGCGCGGGGGCATTTCACCTGACGGGACCGCGCCCGAGGCCGGTGAACAGCAGTCAGGGGCGAACTCCCGCAGCCGCAGCCGCAGCCGCAGTCGTATCCGCAGCCGCAGCATCGGTGACCGAGGGCCGTCGGCCGCGCACGGCCGAGGTCGTATCCGCGTTCCGCGTTCCGCGATCCCGGTCACGGGTGGCGGTCAGGTGCCGGAGGCGATGCGGTCCAGCCACTCCCTGAGCAGATGTTGTTCGGCGCCGCTGAGGGTGGTCTGCTCGGGCAGCGCGGCGCGCAGGGCGCGGGCGGCGCCTGCCGGGCCGGTGTCCCGCACGGCCGGCTCCTGGTTGGTCACGGAGGCGACCATCGACTCCCGTAGGACGGTCAACAGCGCCGGGTCGCGCCGGTGTTCGGGCAGGGACAGCCAGGTGAGCACCGCGCCGCGCGCGGTGGCGTGGATGATCTGGGCCGCCAGTTCCTCGTCGACGCGCAGCCAGCCACCCGCGGCGAGGCGCCGGATGCGGCCCATGAGGACTTCCATGCCGGCTTTGAAAGCGGCCGAGTCCGTCCTGGTGGGCTCGCTGTACATCAGCGTGTAGAGCGCGGGGTTGCCCAGGCCGAACTCGACCGCCAGGTCCCACCCGTCCCGCAGGTCCTCGATGGGGTCCTGCGGGTCGGGGTCGACGTGCTTGGCCGCCAGGAACGTGGCGAAGCCGTGTTCGGCCACCGCTTCGAGCAGCCCGTCCTTGTCGCCGAACAGTCGGTAGATGGCCGGGGGCTGCAGATTCGACGCGACCGCGACGGCTCGGGTGGTGACCGCGTCGCGACCCTCGCGCGCCAGCAGACCGGCGGCGGCCTCGACGATCCGCTGCCGGGTCTGCGCGCGCCCTGCGGCGGCGGTGTCGGATTCGACGGTGGCGGCACCGTCCCTGACGCGTGAACCTGATGGCATATATCGACGATACACCAGATATGTTTCCGTCGTTATTATCGGTGATACGCTGATGTTGATTCCATTGGAACCAAGAGCTGGAGTGCAACATGATCATCGTGACCGGCGCGACCGGGCAACTCGGACGCCAGATCGTCGAGAGGCTGCTGTCCCGTGTTCCGGCGAACCGGGTCGGCGTCAGCGTCCGTGACCCGCAGCGGGCGAAGGAGTTCGCCGACCGGGGAGTGCGGGTGCGGCAAGGCAGCTTCACCACCGCCGCCGACCTCGCGTACGCCTTCGAGGGCGCCTCGCAGGTGCTGATCGTCTCTGTCGACAAGATGGGCGAGGAGGCCGTGCGGCAGCACCGTGCCGCCATCGAGGGGGCCGTCGCGGCGGGTGCCCGCCGCATCCTCTACACCAGCCACATGGGTGCCGGCGCCTCGTCGCGTTTCCAGGCGTGCCGCGACCACGCCGTCACCGAGGAGGCGCTGCGCGCGTCCGGTGTGCCGTTCACCTCGCTGCGCAACGGCTTCTACACCGCCAGCGCGATGCAGTTCCTCGGCCACGCCATGCGGTCCGGCGAGATCGTGCTCCCCGCGGACGGACCGGTCAGCTGGACCGCGCACGCCGACCTCGCCGAAGCGGCCGCCGTCATCCTGGCCGACGAAGGCCGCTTCGACGGCCCCACGCCCCCGCTCACCGCGGCGCGGGCGCTGACCTTCGACGACATCGCCGGTATCGCCACAGAGGTGACGGGCCGCACCACGACGAGGACCACCGTGCCCGACGACCGGTTCCGGCAGCAGTTGGTGGAGTACGGCACCCCCGACGAGGTGGCGGACCAACTGCTCGGCGTCTTCGCGGCAGGCCGCGCCGGCGAATTCGCCGCCGTGGACCCGACGCTGGCCACTCTGCTCGGCCGCGAGCCGGTCACCCTGGAGGCGGTCCTGCGCGAGCAACTCCCGGACGGCGAGGGGCACTGACAGGCTGTGACGGTGAGGAGGGCGAGCGGCGTAGGGCCGTGAAAGCCGTCGGCCCGACGTCTCGTGCCCGGGTAGGGACGCGGGCACGCAGGAGTACGGCAGCGGGCAGGCCTTCCCGGGCAGGGCGCGGGGCCGGTTCAGTTCCCGGTGCCGAGGCCCGACATGAAGGCGGACGGGTAGCGGTCGCCCCGCGCCGCACCGAGCGGAACGGCCTTCTCGATCTCGGCGAGGTCGTCCACGGTGAGCGTCAGCGCCATCGCGGGCAGCGCCTCGGCCAGCCTTTCGCGGGTGCGGGCGCCGACGAGCGGCACGATGTCGTCGCCCTGTGCGCTCGCCCAGGCGATGGCGAGCTGGGCGACCGTGCAGCCCTTCGTGTCGGCCACCCGGCGCAGTGCCTCGACGAGAGCGAGGTTGTGTTCCACGTTCCCGCTGGAGAACCGCGGGCTGAAGCCCCGGTTGTCGCCCGGGCCGGCGGTGCGGTCGGAGGACCAGTGCCCGGAGATGAGACCGCGGCTCAGGACGCCGTACGCGGTCAGGCCGATGCCGAGATCCCGCAGCGTGGGCAGGATCTCAGCCTCCACCGCACGGGAGATCAGCGAGTACTCGATCTGAAGATCGGCGACGGGGTGCACCGCGTGCGCCCGGCGAACGGTCGCCGCGTCGACCTCCGAGAGGCCCAGATGCCGGACGTACCCGGCATCGATCAGCTCCTTGATCGCGCCCACCGTCTCCTCGATGGGTACGGCCGGGTCCAGCCGGGCCGGACGGTAGATGTCGATGTGGTCGGTGCCCAGGCGGGTCAGGGAGTAGGCCAGGAAGTTCTTCACGGCCTCGGGACGGCCGTCGACCCCGCCGAACTGCGGGCCCGGCCCGCGCAGCATGCCGAACTTGACGCTCAGCCGGTAGCTGTCCCGATTCCGGCCGCGCAGCGCCTCGGCGATCAGCAGCTCGTTGTGACCCATCCCGTAGAAGTCGCCGGTGTCGATCAGCGTGACACCGGCCTCCAGCGCGGCATGGACGGTGGCGATGCTCTCCGCGCGGTCGGCCGCGCCGTAAGCGCCCGACATGCCCATCGCGCCCAGCCCCAGCGCGGAAACGGCCGGGCCTGTGGTGCCCAGGGTTCTTGTCCTCATCGCGTTCTCCCTCGTCGTCGTTCTGTCACCCACTGTGCGCCTGGGCCAAGGGAGAGGGGAGCGGAGCGTTCATCCTGGGAGCGCCGCTCCCTGGCTCGGCGTTCCCCGGAGGGGGACCATGGAGGCATGCAACGCGAGGAGCTCGCCGACTTCCTGCGCAGGCGCCGAGAGGCGATGCGCCCGGCCGAGGTCGGTATGGCCGACGGTCCGCGGCGCCGCACCACCGGCCTGCGCCGTGAAGAGGTGGCCGCCCTCGCCGGTATGTCGGTGGACTACGTCGTACGCCTCGAACAGGGGCGCAGCAGCCGGCCCTCGATCCAACTGCTCGGCGCGCTGGCCCGGGCGCTGCGCCTCACCGACGACGAACGCGACCATCTGTTCCACCTGGCCGGCCACCGGCCGCCACCCGCCGACGCGGTGGCCCGCCTGGCCCGCGAGCGGCTGGATCTGCTGCGCGTCATCGGTACCGAGGAGTTTCCGGCGAGGGCGACGGACCCGACGGCACGGTAGAGCGACGACTTCCCCCGTCGCCTTCCCCCGTCGCCTTCCCCCGTCGCCTTCCGGCGTCATGCCCTGGCATCAATATAGGGCAGTTTGTTAACAGCAGTCACAGAAGTGACACGTTTCCTGGAGTCGGGCGGTGCGTGCCCCTCGCGGGCCTACGCTGTGGCGGTGACCAGTGTCGATGTCGCGGCCGAATCCACGGCCGGTAGCGGTCCCGAGCCGCGTACCCAGTCCCTGATGCTGACCTTCTTCGGCGCGCATGTGCTGGGACGGTCCATCGCCGTGTCGTCGGGCAGCGTGATCGCCGCCCTGGGGAGGGCGGGCAGCAGTGAGGACGCTGTGCGGACGACACTGAACCGGATGGTCAAACGAGGTCTGCTGGAGCGTCGACGGCAGGGCCGGAAGACCTATTTCGGGCTGACCCCGCACGCCGTCCAGGTGCTGGCCGACGGAAGGGACCGGATCTGGCGCACCGGCGCCGTCAACCGGGACTGGGACGGCCGGTGGACGATGGTGGGCTTCTCGCTGCCCGAGGCGTGGAGCCGTGAGCGGCACGATCTCCGCTCCCGTCTGATCTGGGCGGGCTTCGGGCCGCTGCAGAACGGTCTGTGGGTGGCACCGGCGCGTGTCGACGTCCGCGAGATGGTGGCGGGCCTGGGCCTGGAGCCGTATCTGAGGGTGTTCCGGGCCGAGGTGGAGTCACCGACCGACGTCCGCGAGGTGCTGGAGCAGGCGTTCGACGTGCCGGCCATCGGTGCGCGGTACGGGGTGTTCCTGGAGCGCTGGGACCGCACCGATCCGCTGCCCGCGGCGGCGTCCGGCGACGAACTGGCCGGTCAACTCCTGCTGCACACCGACTGGTTGGATCTGGTGCGACGCGATCCGCATCTGCCCGCCGAGCATCTGCCGGCGGACTGGCCCGCCGCCCGCGCGGAGACCGTCTTCCGCGGTCTTGCCGGCCGCTGGGAGCGCTCGGCGTCGCGGGCCGCCGCGGACCTTCTCGACACGCTGACTCTGGGCTGACCCGCCCGGGTCCGAAGCGACTGCGGAGTTCACGGAGTCTGTCGGGCCTACGCGGTCTGCGCGGCCTACGGGGTCTGCTGGGCCTGTGCGGCCTGCGGGGTCTGTGGGCTCCCCAGACCCCGGGCAGCCATGCGTGCGCGCCTGCCTCGCGGACCTCTCTGCCGCATTATTGGGCAGTCTATTGACGGCAATCAAAAAAGAGCCCTACATTCGCAGCGCTCAGCCAGCTCCCCTCATCCGACCTGCGGAGCCGCCGCCATGCCCCGACCCCGTCTTTCGGCCCTCGCCGCCTGCGTGGCCGTCCTCGCCACCGCACTGCTGGGCACCGCGACCGGTGCTCAAGCCGCGACCGCCGAGCACTACTCCGGCACGCTCTCCGACGGTGCCACCTGGATCGCGGACAGACCCGCGCGATGGAACGGCACCCTGCTGCTCTTCAGCCACGGCTTCGGACCGGCCGTCGCCGCCGACGCCCCGTCGGCCGACGCCCAACAGGCCCTGCTGGACGCCGGCTACGCGCTCGCCGGCTCCTCCTACGACCCGCACGGCTCGATGTGGGCACTCGACTCGGCCGAGCGGGACCAGTTCGCCACGCTCGCCACCTTCCGCCGTCAGGTAGGCACCCCGGCCCGGGTCGTCTCCGTGGGCCAGTCCATGGGCGGCCTGATCAACGCTCAGATCGCCCGGGACGGCGCGGGACGCGTCAACGGCTCGCTCGGCCTGTGCGGCCTGGTCGCGGGCGGCGTAGACCTGGACAACTACCAACTGGACGCCGAATACACCCTGGCCACGTTCTTCGACCCGGCCGACGCCGGCGAACTCGTCGACCTCGCCGGCCCGGCCGAAGCCACCGCCCTCGCCGACCGGCTCTCGGCGGCGGTGCAGACGGCGCAGCAGACCCCGGCGGGGCGCGCCCGGATCGCGCTGGCCGCCGCCTACCTCAACCTGGCCGACTGGGCCCCTGGCCAACAGCCGCCCGCGCGCGACGACTTCGCGGGCCAGGAGCGGCAGCAGTACGACTGGCTCGCCCAGGGCCTGCTCGGCTTCATCGTCCCGGCGCGCTGGTCCGTGGAGCAGTCGGCGGGCGGCAACACGTCCTGGAACAAGGGCGTCGACTACGCGGGGCTGCTGCGCGAGTCCGCCCGCGCCGAGCAGGTCGCGGCGCTCTACCGCGACGCCGGCCTCGACCTGCGCACCGACCTTGAGCGCCTCACCCGCGGTGCGGACATCACGGCCGACCCGGCCGCGGTGGCCCATCTGGAGCGGACCTCGACCGCCGGGCAGGGCGTCGCCGTGCCGCTGCTGGACATCCACACCACCGCCGACCAACTCGTCCCCGTCGAGCAGGAGTCGGCCTTCGCCGAGCGGGTGCGCAGGGCCGGTGACTCCGCACGGCTGCGCCAGGCGTACGTGGCCCGCCAGGGCCACTGCAACTTCACCACCGCGGAAGTGGTCGCCGGCCTGCACGCCGTGGAGCACCGGCTGGACAGCGGGCGCTGGGACGACGCCGCCACCACCGATCAACTTCAGCGCGACGCGACCGAGTCGAACCTCGGTGACGCCGCGTTCACCGACTACCGGCCGAGCCGTATGACCGGCACCCGCTGACCGCGAAGCCGTTTCCCGCCACCCGAGACCACCTCCCCTCAGGAGCCCTCCGTGTCAACGACGACCGAACCCTCCGTCCGAACCGCGACCGGCCCCGGTCTGAGCACCGGCACCCTCGTCGCCGGTCTCCTCGCCGTCTGCCTCGCCCAGATCGGCCTGGCCATACCGGCCACCCTCAACGGGCTGTTCCAGTCGGACCTGCACCCCGTCGGTTCACAACTCACCTGGATCTCCGACGCCTTCCTGCTCCCCGTCGCCGTACTGGAGCTGACCTTCGGCCTGTTCGGCGACCTCTTCGGCCGCAAGCGGCTGCTGGTCGGCGGTGCCGGACTGCTCGCCGTCGGCGAAGTGGTCAGCGCGACCGCCTCCGGTGTCCACCAGCTCTGGGCCGGACAGGCGCTGGCGGGTCTGGGCGCGGCCGCCCTCTTCCCGACCTCGCTCGCCATCCTGGCCGCCGGGACGACCTCGCCCGCGCAGCGGGCCCGGGTCATCGCCATGTGGGCGGCCCTGCTGTCCACCGGCGGGTTCCTCGCCCCGCTGCTCGGCGGCGTCACTGCCACCTACGGCTCGTGGCGCTGGTCCTTCGTCGTCGTCACCGCCGTGGCCGCGGCGAGCGCCGCCATCAGCGCCCGGTTCGCCGTCGACTCCAGTGCCCCTGAGGGGCGTTCACTCGACATCGCGGGCCAACTGACCATAGGACTGGGCCTCTTCTCGCTGCTCTACGCCATCATCCAGGGCCCCACGGACGGGTGGGCCTCACCTTCGATCGTCATCGCCTTCGTGCTGGCGGCCGTGTTCCTCGCCGCCTTCGTCCTGGCCGAGAAGCGCGCCAAGTCGCCGCTGCTGCGGCTCGATCTGTTCCGCAACCGTGCCTTCGCGGTGGCCTCGGCCGTGGCCGTGGTGGGGATGTTCGCCTTCCTGGGCACCGCCTACTCCGTCAGCATCCGCCTCGGCCCGGTGCAGGACCAGGCGCCGATGCGCACCGGCCTGGCCTTCGTCCTCCTCAACGGCATCACACTGGTGATGCTGCCGCTGACCGAACGGCTGCTGCGGACCGTGGCGCCGGGGCTGCTGCTGAGCGTCGGGCTGCTGCTGATCGCGGCGGGCGACTACTGGGCGGCCACGCTGCCGATCACCGACAGCGCCTTCACCTCGCTGATCCTGCCGCTCGGCCTGGTCGGCGTGGGCTTCGCGATCACCGTCTCGTCGATCACGGCGACCGCCGTCAACACCGTTCCGGTGCACCTGGCCGGCATGGCCAGCGCCACCACCAACCTGCTGCGCGACTTCGGTTTCACCCTCGGTCCCGCCGTCATCGGCGCGGTGGCCCTCAGCCGCGCGGCGAGCGGCTTCTCCGGCTCCCTGCACGACTCCGCACTGCCTGGGGCACTGAAGGGAGCGGGCGCGGCCGTACTGGAGGAGGGTGGTCCCCTCGCGGTGAACGGAGCCTCGGCCGCGTCTCCCAAACTGGCCGACCTGCACCCGCTCGCACTGGAGGCCCTGGGGCACGGCTATGCGATCGGCTTCGTGGTCTGCGGCTCGGCCGCGCTCTTCTCCGCGCTGCTGGCTCTCGTCACACTCCGCGGGCGGGCCGCCTCGCGCGACGACTCCTCGGGAAACCCGACGCCCGTCGGCTGACCGATCGGTCCACCCCGGCTGAATGTCCTCGGCCCTTCGAACCTGAAGCCCACCCCCGCGGCGCGTCCGTACCGGATCCGTCGGAAGTCGTGGCCCCGACCTGTTGACGATGGCGAGTGATTCTCAGTTTACTGGCGTGGTACGAAACTAAGTTTCTCTGGTGGAAACGCGCTCCGCGCATCCTGGGAGGCCGGCCGCAAAGTCCGTGAAGGGTCGCTCCCCCGTACGTCGTCCGAGATGACATGACGGAAGATTCGGAGAACTCATGGTGCGTCCCACTCACTCCCTCGGGTCCGGTGCGAGACGGGCTGCGGTCGCCCTGCTCCTCGGCCTCGCCCTGCTGGCCGGATCCGGCGGCCTGACCCGGGCGGAGGCCGCGGACAGTCCGACCGTCTACCCGACGGCGGCCTACGCCACCGCGGTCGGCCAGGACCCTTCCGACGTCTACTACCCGGTGTCCACCGCCCGGCGACTGCCCGTCGCGCTGCTGCTCCAGGGCGCGAACGTCGACAAGTCCGCGTACGAGGGATACGCCCGTACGGTCGCGGCCTTCGGCTTCGTCGTGGTGGTGCCCGACCATACGAGGACCCTGTACGGCGTACCCGGACTGTGGGCCTCCTCCGACGAAGGCCTGACGGCGGTGGCCTGGGCCGCCGCGGAGAACGGCCGTCCCGACAGCCCTCTGGCCGGACGCATCGACCCCGGGACCCTGGTTCTGCTCGGCCACTCCTTCGGCGGCGCCGCCGGGCTCGGCATCGTGCAGGGCCAGTGCTCCCCGCCGTTCTGCTTCGGCCTGCCCGCCGGCGCGGTCAAGCCCGCCGAGCTGAAGGCCGCAGCCTTCTTCGGCACCAACAACGTGCCCCCCGGCGGCGGGACCGCCCCGGCCGTCGACAACACCGGAGTGCCCCTGGCCCTCGTCCAGGGGAGCGCAGACGGCGTCGCCACACCGGCCGCCGCCCAGGCCACCTATGACGCCCTGACCGCCGGGCCGAAGGCCCTCGTCACGGTCACCGGGGCCAACCACTACGGCGTGACCGATGTGCAGAACCCGCCGGGGGCGCTGCCGGACACGTCGGTCCAGACCCTCGACCAGACCGAGAGCATCCGCACCTCCGCCCGCTGGTCCGCGCTGTTCCTCCGGGCCAGCCTGGGTGACCCGCTCGCCGCCTCGTACGTACGTCAGTGGGGGGACGCCGTCGACAGCGCGGTGACCGTCCAGCAGACGTACTGACCACCCAATCCGGCCGGCCGGCCGTACCGAGGCCGTACTGAGGCCGTACCGATGTCGTGCGCGACGAGGGGGCGTCATGATCTCGACGGTGCTGGCCCTGACGGGTGTCCTCCAACTCCTGCTCGCCCTCGCGGCGTTCCGCGGGGGCGGCGGCCCCGGGCTGTGGACCGGCGTCCTTGGCTGCGCGCTGGCGTACGACTCGCTGGTCGTGGCGACCGGGGCGGTGCTGGGGGAGGGCGCACCGCTGGAGTCGCTGAACGCCGGCCGTTTCGTGGCGCACGCCGTGCTGGCGCCGCTCGCGGTGGTGTGCGGCGCGCTGCTGCTCGGCCCCGGGCGGCGTACGGCCCGGTGGGCCTGGGTCTGCGCCGCGGCCCTGTCCGTGCTCGGCGTGTCCACCACGCTTCCCGGCCTCCGACTGGAGCCGCGTTCCTGGGCGGACACCCTGCGCTACACGGACGCCGGTGACGCGGGTGCCCCTGTCGCCGCGGTCGTCTCCATCCTCGGCCTGCTGGTGATCGGCGTCGTGCTGTGGAAGCGCCACTCCGTACCGTGGGTCGCCCTGGGAGCGCTCGCCGTCTTCGTCGCCTCGGCCGTCGCCTTCAAGGTGCCGCCCTTGGGCAACCTCGGCGAAGCGCTGATGCTGGCCGGTCTGCTGGCCGCCCTGCGTGACCGGCGCGTGGACACGGGCAGCGGGCCCGTGCGCGCACCGGTCACGCCGTGAGCGTGCGGGCCGTCACAAACCGACCCGTCTCGACCGACCCGACCCGTCTCGACCGACCCGTCCCGACCCGAGCCGACCGTCCCGTCCCGTCCCGACCGTCCCGTCCCGTCCCGACCGTCCCGTCCCGTCCCGACCGTCCCGTCCCGGTCCGACCCGCCCGGACCTGCCCCGGTCCGACCTGCCCCGGCCCCGTTCGCGCGGCCGGTCCTCAGTGGTCGCGCAACAGCGCTCCCGCGCCCCGCACTTGGTCGGTGATGCCGTTGTCGCGCAGGGCCATCCACCAGGTGGCGGCGTTGATGGCGATCACCGGAAGGCCGAGCCAGCGCTCCGCCTCGTCGGCCAGGGCGACCATGGACAGGTTCGTCCCGCACTGCACGAGCGCGTCGACACCGTCCAGGCGCGCGAGTTCCGCCAGCGTCTCGCGCAGCCGCCGCTCGTCGACGTGGGCGATGGACACGGCCGTGGGGCAGCGCAGTCCGGTGACACCGGCGACCTCGAAACCGAGCTCCGTGAAGAACCGCCGTACGTTGGCGTCGCCCACCGGCTGATACGGGGTCAGCACGCCGATGCGCCGGGCGTCGAACAGGCGCAGCGCCCGGTCGCAGGCCTCGGCGCCGGTGGCGACCTGGAGACCGGTGACGTCGTGGATCCGGCGGATGAAATCGCGGTTGCCCTCCACACCGCCCCAGAACGTCTCCGCCGACATGCCCATCACCATGTACTCGGGTTCGCAGGTCAGCACCCGCTCGCAGGCGGCGTCGATCTCGTCGCGGATCTGCTCCAGCAGCCGTTCCATGCCCGCGTCCCCGGACATGTTCTGGTCCCGGATGTGGATGCGCGAGAAGTGCGACGTCACTCCCGGCACGGTCATCCGGTGGAAGTCGGGCTCCACGATGGTGTTGGTACTGGGGGCGATGACGCCGAACTTGCGGCGCCAGCCGAGGACATCGGTCATGGGAGCACCGTTCTGGACAGGCCGGCCGGGTGGGGCGCGGAGCGGGTCAGTGAGCGGGCGGTCCTGAGAGCGGCGAGCAGCAGCGCCGTCTGGGTGAGGGTGTTGCAGGACTGTTCGGCCCATTGAAGGGCGACGCTCTGGTCGGGACGGGCGGCCAACGGCCCCAGGACGTACATGCCGAGCAGCCACAGGCCGGCCGCCGACGCGGCCGGAGTGTCCCCGGCGGCCCGCGCGAGCAGGATGAGACGGACCCCGCACACGGTGACCGCCGCGACGGTCAGCACCATGACGGGCAGGGACGAGGCCAGGAACAGGGACACCGCCCCGAGCAGCGCCCAGGTCGCGGCGAATCCCCACAACGGAGGGACCCGGTCCGTTCCCCGCGGCGAGGCCACCGGCGACGGCAGGGACAACAGGGCGTGGGCCAGCAGCAGGAAGCCCGCGGAGAGCAGCGGGAACAGCGCCTTGTTCATGGGCTGGGCGTCCGGTCCGCCGAGGGACACGACCAGCTTCCAGATCGCCTTCGACAGACCGCCCGCCAGGATCAGGCCGGTTCCCGTGGCCGCCGTGGCGGTCGCCCGGGGTGCGGCCCGCGCGACGGGCCGGATCAGGCAGGCCGCCCCGACGCCGGTCAGGACGACCGGCATGAAGTCCTGGAGCGCGAGCGCCACGGGGTAGTCCACCGGGGCGCTCATCGGGCCGCCTCCTCGTCGTGTCCGGCACCGTGGCCCGGGCCCGGGTCCGGCTCAGGGTCGCGGTCCGGGTGCGGGGTGCCCGCCGGTCCGGGCACGGCCGACGGCAGCACGTCGCGGGTGCGGAACCCGGCGGTCGCGAACCGTGCCGCCGCCTTGCGCCGGGTCAGCCAGGCCACCCGGCCGCCGTTGCGGGTCCGGTCCGCCAGGACCCGGTCGGCCAGCCAGGGCGCCACCGTCTCCACCCGGTCGGCGAGGATGTCCATCACCTTGCGGACCTTCGCGTACTCCGCGGGGCCGTAGCCGTGAAGGAGCAGGTCGGTCACGACCATGCCCGGCGACAGGCGCAGCGCCCGTACGTCGTGCGGCCTGGTCACCGCCCGTTCGCGCAGGTCCGTGGCCAGGGCGCGGGTCAGGTAGGTGACGGCGCGCTTGGTGGTGCCGTACGCGCCGAGACCCGGCAGGAGACGTCCGTCGGAGCCGAAGCCCTCCATGTTCCACAGGCGCCCACGGCCCCGGGCGAGGAACCCGTTCAGGGCGACCGCCGATCCGTGGGCCGTGCCGAGCAGGTTCGCGGCGACGACGGCCTCCAGGGCGCCGTCCGGCAGGTCCCACAGCGGCCGCCGGGCCGTGGTCGCGCCGGCGTTGTTGATCCACACGTCGACACGGCCGAAGGATTCGAGGGCCGCGTCCCACAAAGCCTGCACCTGGCGCCGGTCGGTGACGTCCGCCGCCCGTCCGAGCAGCAGGTCCGGCGGAGCGCCCAGGGCGGCGGCGGCCTCCTTCACCGTCCGGGCGTCGCGACCCGACACCACGACGCGGCACCCCCGGTCGAGGAACGAGCGGGCCAGGCCGTGCCCGATGCCGCGGGTGCTGCCCGTGACGACCACGACGGGCGCGCGCCCCGTCACGTCTCCTCCCAGTGGAGGACACCGTGCACGACGGCGGACAGCACGTTGCCGTCGAAGAGCTCCCAGGTGACGGCCAGCCGGCCGCCCGCGGTCATGCCCGGGGTGGCGTCCAGCGCGAACTCGCGTCCCTTGACCCTGTGCACGTCCCCGTCGGTGAAGTGCCAGACCGGGTAGTTGGCCCGCCCGAACGCCTGGGCGTTGCCCCAGGCTTGCGGCCCCTCCCAGAACTCCCGGGTGCCGTCCCGGCGGCGTACGACGGTGAACGCGCGGTCCACCCCGGCGCCGGTCCAGCGCACTTGGTGCTCGGTGCGCAGCAGGTCCAGCGGGGTGAGCCGGTCCTCCACCTCGACCGTGCCCAGCGGCTTCTGGTCGGCGCCCCACACCTCGCACGTCCCCCGGAAGGCACCGGACCGCTTGGTGGGCAGGATCCACGGCACGGGACCCGACCTGGTCTCGGCGCCGAGATGCGCGTCGATCAGGGCACGCGTCGCGGGGTCGTCCGCTCCGGCGCCGAGGGTGCGCCGGTAGAGGCCGTTGAAGCAGCCCACCACCGTCCATCCCTGGTAGAGCACGGACGAGTAGACCTGGGTCTCCCCGTCGGGCAGGACGTGGTTCCAGGTGTTGAGGTCCACCTGCCAGCCGGGGCCGTAGTACTGGGCGTCCACGAACGAGCCGTACGGCTGGCCCGTTCCGTGGAAGTCGGGCCCGTGGTAGATCCGGCTGTCGTCGGCGTCGGTCACCGCGAACGCGAACGGCGCGGCGAGCCGGAACCGGCCGGCCAGCGGGCCACCGCCCTCCAGACCTCCGTCCATGCGGTAGACGGTGCCTCCGTCCTCGAACGCCGACGAGCGGCGGATGTCCTCGAACCCGCACCAGGTGCCCGTCGCGTCGAACAGCGAGGGCCGGCCGTGCCATTCACCGGTGATGCGCCGCTGCCAGGCGCTGGGCGCCGGGGCGCTCACGCGTCGTCCCGCGCCGTGCCGGCGGGGCCGCCGGTGATCAGCAGCCCGCGCAGCGCGTCGGTGGTGGCCGCGCCGAGGAGCCGGTCCACCTGTGCCCACACCGGATCGATCTCACGGCTGAACAGGGCCGAGCGCAGCCGCCGGTCACGGTCGGCGAGGTCGGTGTCCTTCACCTCGTCGGCCGCCCCGGAGGGAAAGGCCCCGGCCAGTGTCAGCCAGTGCTGCAGGTAGCTCTCGGCGAGCGGTCCCACGGCCCGCAGCGCCGCCTCGTCGGCGCGGTGCACGAGCATCCACGGCGACATGAGGGCGCGCTGGCGAGGGCCGATCGCGGCGGGTGTCAGCCCGGGGATCTCCGCCGCGCTGCCGTGCGCGGCGGTCAGGGGGCCGTAGACGGTGTCGGTGTACAGGGGATGGGAGGCGAGATCGGCCCGCTGCACGAGGTCGAGATGGAAGGCGTAGCCCTCCCCGGTGTGCACGGCGTCGAGGGTGAAGTGAGGCAGCGGGCCGTCGGCCGCGCCGAACGCGAACACCATGTGGCTGTCGAGACCGATGGCCGGGACCACCAGGGAGATGTGCACGACGGAAGCGACGGGGCCGCTCCCGGTGAAATACCGTACGGAGCCGACCTGGCCGGGAAAGGTCTCTCCCGTCAACTCCGCCCAGGGCGTGGGGGATTCGGTGACGCCAGTGACGGCCGTCAGCCGGTCGAGGACTCGTGCGGACAGTGCGGCGGGCGGGGTCCGCGCGGCCTCGCCGGCCGGCGGGACGGGCTGGGGACTCGGTGCTGTCCGATCCGGCATCTGCGGGCTCACTCTCCAAACGGGTGCTGTTCGGGGGCGTCGTCCTTGTCGGGGCCGGACGCGGATCGGGCGCCCTCGACCGTGGGGTGGAGACCGTGCGCCTTCTGCTCCCAGGCGCGGGCGAACTCGGGAACCTCGCGGCGGCTTGGGGAGGCGATCACCGTCGAGGTGCGCTCGGGCACGTCCCCGGTGATGCGGTCGCCGTCGCCCACCATCCAGCCCTTGGCGGCCAGTTCCTGCCTCCGGCGGCGGTAGGCGACCGAGATCAGGTCGGAACGCAGATGGAGTTCGGCGCCCAGGTCGGCGGGGAGCAGTTCCGGCCGGGTCCCGTCCACCACCGGCGCGTCCTGCCCGAAGATCCGGTACACGCGCTTGCGGGTGTTGGCGTCGGCCCAGGAGCCGGTGAAGAAGTCGCGCAGGGCGACCCATTTGACGAGGGTGGTGGTCTCGTCGACCGGGATGTTCGTGTCGTAGATGATCATGTTGCCGAACGGCAGCCGCACATGAAGCTTGACCAGGTTCGGCAGCATCCAGCCCGCGGTGCTCACCACCGGGGGCCGGTCCCGTCCCCGCGACCTCCGGTCCTGGTAGAGCTTCGACCACAGCCCCTTGGCGGCCGGCGGGTGCATGGAGACGGTGGCGAACGCCGACCACTCGTCGGACTCATCGAGGGTGTACTCCTCGACCTCCGGACGGTCCGGATTGCCGAAGGAACCCGCGTGCACGAACGGCGTGTGCGCGATGTCGCAGCCGTTCTCCAGCACCCGCTCGTAGTTGGAGTGCCACAGGTACTCGCCGGTGACCGCCCGGAAGCGGCCACCGTCCTCCAACAGCTCGTCGAACTCGGGCCACTTGGGGAGTGGGGGCCGCTCCTCCTCGGGCAGGTCGCCGAGGAACACCCAGACGAAGCCGTACCGTTCCCGCACCGGGTACGCGTCCACCCGGGCCTTCTTGGGGATGCCGCGGCCGGGCAGGCTGGCCGGGATCCGGCTGCACGCCCCGTCGGGCTCGAAGCGCCAGCCGTGGTAGGGGCAGACCACGCAGTCCCCGGCGAGGGTGCCGCCGGACAGGGCCGCGCCGCGGTGCGCGCAGAGGTCGGACAGGGCCACCGGGCGGCCGTCCCCGGTGCGGTACAGCACCAGGCTCTGGCCCAGACAGGTCACCTTCAGCGGCTGGCGTCCCACACGGTCGGCGAACTCGACCGCGTACCAGAAGTTCTTGAGCATCCGTGGCGCTCCTCGGCGTCGTTCTCGGTTCCGGGGGCGGGCCTTCACCCGCCGGGGCCGTGCGGGGTCGTCGTACGGGGTTCAGCGGCGGTGCACCGCGAGAAGGCCGGGGTGCGGGGGCCGCAGCAGTTCCTCGAACCGGCTTTGGGCCGCGGTGTCGTCGCGCAGGCGGGCGGCGCAGAACAGGGTGACCAGACGGGCCAGCAGGGCTCTGGCGGCGCCTCCGTCGTCCGGGGCGGGCCGTTCCAGGAACCCTCGGGCACCGGTGGGGTCCTCGGGGTGGCAGGCGGTGAAGTGGTTCGCGCCCGCGAGCGTGGCCAGGACGCTGCCGCGCGCCGCGTCGGGAACGGCCTCGTGGAAGGTACGGGCCACCGGATCGGGGGGTACCGCGCCGGGCGGTCCGGTGTAGCGGTCCGCGCTCGCGGCGATCACACCGTCGTGCTCGCCGGACAGCAGCAGGACCGGAGCGCCGCCGCCCGCGGGCAGGACGGTCCCGGGTGGCCAGCCGAGCAGGTCGGCGACGACGGTGTGGGCTCCGTAGGCGAACACCGCCTGTACGCCCGGGGTGAGACCGGCCGACTGGAGTGCCACCGTGCCGCCCGCGGAGTGTCCGCCGAGGGCGACCCGGTCGGTGTCGAGCAGCCCGGCCAGCGGCGGCCTGGCGCCCAGTTCCCGTACGGCGCCCAGCAGCGCGCCGATGAGCGGGGTGGTCGGACGGCTGCCGTACCCGGCCGGCGCCGCCGCTTCGAGGTCCACCGCCGGGGTGAGGCCGTGACTCCCCGCGAACAGCTCGCCCACCAGGTCCGCGGTGACGGTGACCACGCCCGCCGCGGCGAGCGCGGCGGCCAGCCAACGGTAGGCGTCCTGGCCGACGTTGATGCCCGGCAGGAGCAGCGCCACCGGGTACGGGGCGCCCGCCGGGTCGGCCGGGATCTCACCCGACAGCCGTTCCGCGTCGGAGCCGGTGGGCCGTGCCGGATAGAACAGCCGCAGATGCGCGGTGTCGAAGGGCTCCTTGAGACCGGGTACCCGGCAGGCCCACCACAGGGCCCTCACGGTGGTGGTCACGCCGGCCTCGGCAGTTCCCGGTCCCCGCCCCACAGGGCCCGGACCAGACGGTCGGTCGTCTCCTCGCCGAAGTAGCGCACGCCCATGACGTTGGCCGGGTCCCGCTCCGCGATGTTGCGCCGGGTGGCGAGGTCGGCGGCGGCCAGGGCGCCCCGCTCGTCCGGGGGCACGGCCGGCGCCGCGTCCACCCATCCGAGCCAGCGGTCCACGTGCGCGTGGGTGAGGGAGCGGACCAGGTCGACGTGCTCCGGGTCGCGGGGCATCGAGTAGCAGTACGCGGTCGGGGACAGGCTCGCCCGGATGAACCCCGCCCGGCTGGTGAACCAGTCAAGCGCCGGGTGCCGTTCACGGGTGGCGAGCCACTCCTCGTCGAGGGGCGCGTAGTAGCGGTCGTAGTAGGCGCCGTCGGCGAGCAGGTTCGCGCGGGGCACCGAGTCGAGGTAGAACCAGCCTCCCGGCCAGCACAGCAGGGCGATCCCGAGGTGCGGCACGCGGATGTGCGGGCCCAGCCACACCGTCAGGTGCAGATTGGCGAAGCCGCGGGTCGGGTTGCCGAGCCAGGAGTGCACCATCCAGTCGACCTCTGGCCCGCTGTAGGCGGCGAGCGAGCCGCCCGGACTCTCCGGGGGCGCGCCGTAGGACTCCAGGGCGAGCGTGGACGGGTCGCGGCGCAGCTCGAAGCGGGCGTCGATCTTGGACTTGAGCTCCGAGAGCAGTTCCTGCCACTGCTGGAAGGTCTCGGTCACGTCGGTGACGGGCGCGTCGTCCGTCATGTCCTGCACGGCCTTGATGGTCTCGGCCACGGTGCGGCTCCTCGGGGTTCGCGGTGGTGGCGTCGGAGGGGCAGACGGGTCAGGTGGGGCCGTTCGTCCGGTGGTTGGTCCGGTCGTGGGGCTCGGGGGAGTGGAGGCAGGGGCGGGGCGGGGCGGTCGGTCCGGACGGCGGGCGGATCGGACGGCGCCCGGATGGACGAGTGCCGACCGGGCCGGTCGCGCGGGTACGGCGGGGGTGCGGGTCAGGCCGGGCGCGCGGCCGGTGTGCCGGCCGGGGCGACCAGCGCGCCGGACAGCCGCCACGGCCGTCCGTCGACCAGGTCGGTGGAGCGGGACACCATCCGCCGCAGCGCCTGGGCGGGGTGGATCTCGGCCAGGGTGACGGGGCCGTTCGCGGTGGTGGTGCGGGGATGGCTGATACGACCGGTGAAGGAGCCCTCGCGGCTCTGCCAGAGTCCGAAGTCGGCGGGGAGCGCGTGCACTGCGCCCTGTCCGTGGCCGGACGCGACCAGGTTGAGCCGGTTCTCGGCGGAGCGCTCGGGAAGCCCCAGCGCGCTCTCCCAGGGTTCCAGGCCCGTGAAGCAGACCGCCACGGTGTCGGCACCGGCGAGCGCGGCGAGCCGGAAGGTCTCCGGGTGGACGCTGTCGTCCCCGGTCACCAGGGCGATCCGTCCCCAGGCGGCGTCATGGACCTCGGGCGGGCCCGGCTGCCGGGTCGCCCACGAGGCGTGCCGGGCGCTCGGGTGCAGTTGTGGGACGCGCAGTACCGGGCCGGCCGCTCCGGTCAGCACGCCCAGGTGCAGGGACCCGTCGGGCACGGTGCAGGCGAGCAGGGCGTCGGTGCCGCTCAGCGCGTCGGCCAGGGTCCGCAGCGCCGCGGCGGCCAGGGCGTCGGCGGCGGCCGTCCCGCCCGGCGGGACGCGGCCCGAGGGTAAGAAGAACAGCTCGGGCAGGACGAGCAGGAGGGCGCCTCGCGCGGCGGCTCCGGCGGCCAGCCGCGCCGCCTCCTCGACGGCCGCCCGCCCGCTCCCCGAGGGCCGCAGCACCGCGGCCGTCACGTTCTCGGCGCGCCGTCCACCGAACGCGGGCACCGGACGCGGGGAACGCGCGATCGGGCCGTAGAGGTCGGGACGGCGGGCCGCGAACACGTCGGTGCCGTCCGGCCGCCGCTTGTCGAGGGCGCTGAGAGGGTCGATGTCGGCCACCGCGAGGGCCTCGCCGGTGCGCGGCGCCTTGGCGACCACGATGCCGTCCGGGGCCACGATCTGGCTCTCACCCGCGCCGTGCAGCGCCTCGGGCGGGATGCCGAGACCCCCCGCGACGGCGGCGAGTTGTGCTTCGGGGATGAGGGGGCCGACCTTGTTCGCGGCGATCACCCACACCTTGTTCTCCGCGGCGCGTACGGGAATGTGGAGCGACGCCTCGTCCAGCGCGAAGGAGTTGAGGCTGTTGAGCAGCAACCGCGCGCCACGCAGGGACAAGGAGCGGCACACCTCGTTGATCACCCCTTCCATGCACGAGTAGAGGCCGACCGGGCCGAGTTCCGTCGCCACCACAGGGCCCGCCGATTCGGCCGGGTCGAGGTGGTCGTTCTCGCTGCCCATCAGCGTCTGTTTGTCGGCCCGTCCGGCGAGTGTGCCGTCCGGGGCGAAGAGCAGACTCGCGGCCGTGACCCGCATGCCGTCGGTCCGGCCGGGGACGGGTTGTTCGGCCGGCGTGGCGAGGGTGACGTGCAGTTTGACGTAAAGCCGGTGCCGCGCCGCGGCGGCCGCCACCTCGGTGAGGAACGCGTCCCCGGGGACGCAGGCCTCGCGCAGCGCGTGCTCCCTGTCCTCGTACCAGGACAGGTGATTGCAGAACTCGGGCAGGACGACCAGGTCCGCCTCGCGGCCGGCCGCCGCCGCGACGGCGCGCAGCACCGCGGCCAGATTGGCCGTCCGGTCACTTCCCACGGCGAACTGGGCCGCCGCCACGCGCACGGAGACAGGGGGCATCACACTCTCCCTTGGTTCCCCTGGTGGAACACTGTTTCCTGAACATACACTCGCCGACAGCCCTGCGACAGAGGGGAGTTCCGCTGTCGCCCAGCGAAAGGACCGCTGTGCTCACTCATGTCGTGCTGATGAGGTTCGCGGATCCGGCCGACGCGCCCGAGGCCCGCCGCAGACTGGAGCAACTGGCCCCACTGGTACGGGAGATCCGCTCCATGACACTGGGACTGGACGTCCTCGGTACACCGGTCTCCTACCACCTGAGCATGATCACCAGCCATGCCGGTCCGGACGAACTGGCGGCCTATCAGAGGCATCCGGAGCATCTGCTGCTCGCGGAGTGGCTGCGGCCCCGGCTCGCCGACCGGGCTGTCGTCGACAGCCTTGAGGTCGAGCCGCTCGACGGACCGGATGCGGGCTGAACGCGTCGAGGTCGAGGTCCTGTTGCAGCCTCGGCCACCACACCTGCGAGCCACCGCCCACGGCCGGGGCGCCGCTGTCGGCGAGCGCCGGAGCGCGCGCCGACAGGGTGGCCCGAGGCCGTCGCTCAGGCGCCGGCCCCGGCCAGGGTGCTGATGGTCCCGGCGGCCAGCAGGGCGTCGTAGGACGCGCCTCCCGGGTACCAGGCGGCCGTGGTGCGACCGGAGAAGGCGTCCGACGCCCAGGCCGTGGCGAGGCTCTGCAACGCCGCCACGTTCTTCGCCTGCGGTGTGCCGCACAGGGCGGTCCCCGCGAGGTCGGTGCTCGCGCCCTCCGCGTCGGTGTGGGCGCCGGTCGTCAGCCGTACGCCGACGAACGCGGCCGGGACCAGCTCCCGCACCGCTTCCGTTCCCGTGCCGTCGCTGTTGCAGGAGTACGGCGGCGAGGAGATGGTGTGCACGGGCAGCCCCGTGCCCGCCAGCCCGGTCAGCGAGTCCTCGGTGTTGCTGCCCAGGAACGACTTCACCGGGTCGAGCAGCACCAGGCCGCGTACCCGGGCGAAGTCGGCCGGCGCGGTCGCGTGCAGCCGCTGGGCCACGTATTCCACCGCCTCGCCGCCCGCCGAGTGGCCGGACAGGACGAGCGAGGACGGCAGCGCGGTTCCGGAGCGTCCCGCCGCCGCGGCGGCACGGGCATAGCTGGACCTGAGCCGGTCGGCGCCGGTGCCGCTCGCGGTGAACCAGGAGGCGACGTTGTCGAGGAAGGGCTTGTTGTTGCCGAGGTCGGGCAGTGTGCAGCCGAACAGGTCGGCGCTCGGCAGGGTCGGCGCGAACACGAGGTATCCGGCCGCGGCGTAGTGCTCGGCCAGGTCCTGCACATTCTCGTTGGCGCGGGCGAAACCGTGCTGGAGCCAGACCAGCCCGGTGGGTGTGCCGGAGGGGAAGTACCAGTCGGCGCTCTGATGGTAGGTGAACGCGGCGCACGAGACGTCGACGGTGGTCGACTCCTTGGTGACGCCCGCGGCGCGCGCCCCGGACGGCTGGAACACGAGCAGCAGGGCCACCGCCAGGGTGACGGCCGGGGTGAAGGGTCTGGAGCGGGGCAGCAGTCTCATGACTTGCCTCCGGTGTGAGGTCGGCTGTTGCGTGGACGGAAGCGCTGGTGCCGTTCTGTGCCGTTCCGTGCTGTGGAGCTCCGGGGAGGTTCCGGCCCGGAGGAGGCCTCCCTCCTCAGGGGGCCGGGACTGCGGGTCGCGCCCTGGACCGGGGGGCCGGGCAGGACGGCGGCTCACGTCCTCGACGGGTCGGGCGGGGGAGCGAGGCGCCCCGGCGAGACAGGCCGGGCGCGGTGACGGGTCACTCCCTGGACGGATGACCGGGCGGGTCGGCGGGAAGCGGATACGCGCCGGGTGCCATCCCGGCGCCACCCCCGCGGAACGCGGCCGGTGCGTGGGTCACGCACGGCTGCACGTACTCCAGCAGGCCCTCCGCGCCGTACTCGCGCCCGTGGCCGCTGCGCTTGACCCCGCCGAACGGCGCGCGCAGGGACATGCCCGTCCGGTTGTGGGTGTTGACGAAGCAGAAGCCCGCGTCGAGGCGGCGCGCGACGGCGAAGGCCCGCTCCTCGTCGGCGCTCCAGACCGAGGCGCCCAGGCCGAGTTCACCCGCGCCCGCCCGTGCGATCACCTCGTCCTCGCTGTCGTACGCGAGCACCGGTACCAGCGGCCCGAACTGCTCCTCCCGTACCAGCGGGGCCCGTTCGTCCAGGCCGAGCAGCACCGCGGGCCGGACGAAGTGCCCGGCCGATGTGTCGGTCGACGGACACACCGCGCCGAGCGGGAGAGCCCGGCCGCCGCGTCTCAGGGCGTCGTCGGTCAGGGCGCGCAACCGCGCCGCCGACTCCGCCGAGATCACCGGCCCCACGCTCACACCGGGAGCCAGCGGGTCGCCGAGCCGTACGACGCGCGCGGCCGCCGCCGTGAAGGCGTCCACGAAACGGTCGTGCCGGGCCCGGGGCACGTAGATCCGTTTGACCGCCATGCACACCTGGCCGGCCGTGGCCATCGCCGCGAGCACCAGCCGGTCCATGGCGTCGTCGTCGAGCAGGGCGTCGTCGAGGAGGACGGCCGCGTCGTTCCCGCCCAGTTCCATCACCGTCGGGGTGAGGGCCTTTGCCGCGGCCGCCCCGATCGCGCGCGCCGCTCTCGCGCCGCCGGTGAAGGCCACTTTGTAGACGCCGGGGTGGCCGACCAGGTGGGTGGCCGTCGCTGCGTGTCCGTGCAGGGTGTGCAGCAGTCCGGCGGGGAAGTGCTCCGCGAGGCGGGTGAGCAGCGCGCCGATGGCCAGCGGGGCGAGCGGGGACGGTTTCACCAGCAGCGCGTTGCCCGCGACCAGGGCGGGGGCGAGTTTCAGCGCGGTCAGCACCACCGGCGCGTTCCATGGAGTGAGGGCGGCGACCGGCCCGTACGGCCGTTGACGGATCGTCAGTCTGCCCTGGGCGTCGTCGATCAGGCGGTCCGCGAGCAGACCGGGTGCCGCGTCCGCGAACCAGCGGAGCACCGCCGCGGAGAACGTGATCTCACCACGGCAGTCGGCCAGTGGTTTGCCCGACTCCCGCGCGAGCAGCGGCGCGTGGGTCCGTGCCGCCGCTTCCAGGGTGGCCGCGGCGGAGAGCAGCGCGGACGCGCGCTCGGACACCGAGGTCCGCGCCCAGTACGGGGCGGCCCGCCCGGCGGCGGCCACCGCCCGGTCCACCTCCCGCGGCGTCGCGGGCGTCGCGCAGCCGACGAGCTCGGCCGTCCTGGCCGGGTTGTGGATCCTGATCAGGTCGTCGACGGGCATGGCCCTCCTCGCCGCCGGTCGTCGGTGATTGTTCGGGTCGGCGGCCACGGGGCCGCCGACCGCCGCACCGCCGCGTTGTCACACGGGCGTCCGCAGGGACGCGATCATCGAACTGCGCAGCAGCGCCTGCCGGGCACGCGCCGGATCGGCCGCCGTGGCCCGCAGCTCTTCCGCGAGAGCGGAGCGTCGCGCGGGGTCGCGGACCCTGAGCCGTTCCCAGTTGCGGTGCGTCTGGGCTCCGACGTATGTCAGCGCACAGTGCCGCCGGGCCGCGGCGACCCGTTCCAGTGCCTCGTCCGCGCCGGGCCGCCCGGTGACGAGGGCGCGGAGCGCGGCGCCGATCAGCACCGCGTCGTGGATGCCGCTGTTCATGCCCATGCCGCCGAGCGGGTTGTTGACGTGGGCCGCGTCCCCGCACAGGAGCACCCGGCCCCGCCGGAACGTGTCGGCGACCCGCTGGTGCACGCGGTAGAGGCCGGCCTGGGCGACCCGCCACGGCGGGCCCGTCCGGCCGCCGGCCGATGCGCGCAGGGAGTTCAACCGATCGGGCAGCAGGGCGAGTTCGGCCGCGTCCGTGGTGTCATCGCGGGTCGGCAGCAGGATCCGCCAGTGATCGGGGGTGCGCAGCAGGACCAGCCATTCGTCGGGATCCATGACGTAGGCGATGGGGGCGAGCCCGGGAATCTCGGCCGCCAGGTCGTCCTCGACGGACGCGACGAGGAAACGCTCCGGGTAGGTCATGCCCTCGAAGCCGATCCCCAGCGACCGGCGCACCGCGGAGTGCGCGCCGTCGGCCGCGAGCAGGTGGGAGCCGCGCACGGTCGTTCCGTCACTCAGTACGGCGTCCACCGCGTCCGCGTCCTGGAGGACCGCGGAGACCCGGGCGCCGAAACGCACCTCGCTTCCCGGCAGCCGGGAGAGCGCGCGCAGGAGCACGGGCGTCAGCTTGCCCTGCTCCAGTTGCACCCGGTAGGGATGCCGGGTGTCCCGCGCGAGCACGGCCAGGTCGAGCTCCGCGACGGGGCCGGTGCGCCGGTCGCGGTACTGGAAGGTCCGTGCGACCAGGCCCTGTTCGAGCACCGGACCGAGTACCCCGAGGTCCTCCAGCATCTCCAGGGTCGGCGGATGGAACGTCGACGCCCGCGATTCGGCGGAGAGCCCGGGACCCGCCTCCAGCACCGTGACGGGCACCCCGCGCCGGGCGAGCACCAGTGCGGCGGTCAGCCCCACCGGACCCGCCCCGGCGACCAGGACCCGCCCGCCGGGCGGTGTGCCCGTCACCGGGACCCGCCCGCCGCGGTCCCGGGGCCCGGCCCGGTGTGCAGCGCGAAGGCGCCCTCGACGCCGGTGACCCGGCCGCCCGTGAAGTGCAGCAGCGTCTCGTCGGTCCCCTCGTCGACCACGCCGGACAGCCCCCAGGCGGGCCGCGGGGTCTCCATGTGCAGGCTCATCAGCGAGGAGCCGTTGACCTTCACCTCGCCCGCCCTGATACGGCGTGCCACCGCGAGGGCGGCGGCCTCCTCCGTTCCGGCCACGTAGCCCTCCAGCCCGTATCCGGTGCTGTTGGCCAGCGCGACCGCCTCGTCCTCGCTGTCGTAGGCGTGGACGGTGGCCACGGGGCCGAACACCTCCTCACGGGCCGCCTGTTCGGGGACACCGGTCAGCAGGACCGGTGCGAAGTAGCTGCCGGACTCCGGGATCTCGGTGAAGGTGTGCGGGGTACCGCCCGCCGCTGTGAGCGCGTCGACCGCCGCCGTGACGCGCCGGTGATGGGCCGAGTGGGCGAGCGGCCCGTACCCGGTGGCCGCGTCGAGCGGATCGCCGGCCTTCAGACCGGCCAGGACGGCGCCGGTGTCCGCCAGCAGGCGGGGCAGCATCGCGGACGGAACGATCAGCCGGCCCAGGGCGCGGCACCACTGGCCGTTGAGGGTCGTCAGGAGTTCGGCGGCCATCCGGGCCGCCACCGCGGGGTCGGCGTCCGGCATCACGACGAGCGGGTTGTTCCCGCCGAGTTCGAGCTGCGCCGGTTTCAGTCCCTGGCCGCAGGCGGCGCCCACCATCCTGCCCGCCGCCGTGCCGCCCGTGAACGACACCGCGCGGATCCGGGCGTCGGCCACCAGTCGCGCGCCGGTGAGTCCGTCGCCGTGCAGGAGCTGGAGCACGCCCGGCGGAGCCCCGGCCGCCGCCAGCCCCTCGGCGGCCGCACGGACGAGCAACTGTGTTCCGTACGGGGCCAGTTCAGGTGCCTTGACGATGACGGGGCAGCCCGCCGCCAGGGCGCTCGCCGCCTTGTGCGCGGCCATCGGCGCGGGTGCGTTGTACGGCACCACGCACAACGCGGGTCCCAGCGGAGCCCGCCGCACCTCGACGGCGTGACCGTCCGGCCGCGTCGCCCCGGAGCGCAGCACACCCGCGCGCAGGCGGGCCGCGGCGAGCCGGAACGCACCGCCGACGATGACGCCCAGCCCGGCGGTCTGGGCCAGCGGAACGCCGGTGGCGAAGGACTCGGCCCGCACGACGGCCGCCACGCGTCGTTCGACGGCCGCCGCCGCCGTGTCCAGGGCGTCGGCGCGGTCGTCGGCGGGGAGTGAGGCCCAGGAGCCCCTGGTGTGCAGCGTGTCCGCCGTCGCCAGGGCCCGTTCGGCGCGCGCGGCCGAACTGCCCAGGGCGGGACGCACCGTCGCGCCGGTGGCGGGATTCTCCAGCACCGGACCGAGCCGGTCACGGCAGGCCTGCCAGCCGCCGGCCACGAGATCCGCGGTCTCCTCCAGGTCCAAGTCGCCTGAATTCGCAAGGCTATTGACCGGAGCGGGGGTGTTCAACGGTCGGCCTCCACGTTGGCGAAGAGCGCGTTCTCCAGGGAGTCGGTGGCCATCTTCGCGGCCTCCAGCCGGCCCCGCTCCGCGGGGAAGGTCATCACCAGGCCCATCGCGAGGTCGCGGACCGTGCGGCCGATCGTCCCGTCCATGGTGGCGCCGGACGTGCCGCAGGCCTTGAGGGCCGCGACGGCCACGTCGAAGCATGCCTCGGTGACCGAACCCTTGCCCAGCCGCCATTGTGCGAAGACCTCGGACTTGACGCGCAGCGGCGGTTCGGACGTCTCCAGGTCCAACTGCCGCCGGAGCCACAGGTACGCGGTCTCCAGGCGCTGGGTCATGTCGCCGATGAGCACCTGGTGCATGGGGCTGGAGGCGATCGGCCGGCCCGTGTCGGCGAAGGTCCTGCGGGTGAGACGCTCCAGCGCGTGGTCGTACACCGCCTGCGCCGCCCCCGTGTACACGGCGGCGATGGCGAGTTGATTGCCGACGAAGCTGCCCCGGCTGACCTGGAGCATCCGCGTGAAGGCGCCGGGCACCGTCAGCGCCTCCTCGTGCGGGACGAACGTGCCGCTCAGCCGTATGCCGTGATTGGCGCTGCCGCGCATGCCGAGCCCGTTCCAGGGTTCACGGGAACTGACCCCCTCCGCGGTGCGCGGCACCAGGAAGAGGGCCAGGCCGTCGGGCCCCTCGGTGCCCTCCAGCCGGGCCGTGACGAGATAGGTGTCGGCGACGCCGGTCGCGCAGCCGAAGGACTTCTCGCCCGTCAGCAGCCAGCCGCCCGGGGCCTGTTCGGCCGTGGTGGCGATGGCGATGTTCGCGGTGGAGCTCTTGACCGACTCGCTGGCGAAGTTCCCGAGCCAGGCACCGGCGGCCATGCTGGTCAGCACCCGTTCGGCGAACGCGGTGACCTCCGCGGTCTCGTCCTCGCGGAAGAGTCCCGCGCGGACGGCCTCCAGCGGCAGCAGGCCCCGGGAGGCGCTCGTGTTGTGGAAGAAGTAGGCGAGCGCGGTGGAGGGGCAGGCGGTGCCCATGGCGAAGGTGGCCGCGGCGAGGTCGCGCAGGGTGCCACCGAGACCGCCGTACTTCTGCGGCACGACGAGTCCCAGCAGTCCGGCGTCCCGCAGCAGCGCGACGTGTCCGGCCGGGAACTCGGCCTTCGCGTCGGCTTCGGCGGCATGGGCGCGCAGTGCGGGCAGGACCTGTTCGACGCGCTGCGCGCGGGCGCGTTCGTCCGGCGTCATGGTGTCGACGAGGCGTTCTCCGGTCAGGCGCGGTGCGGTCATCGGCGGCGGCTCCTCGGACGGTGCGCGTGGGGTCGGGGATTTCACTGGTCGGGGGCGGTCCGCGCGGGCAGCGGGCGGCCGTGGCGCATCCGCTCCAGCTCGTTCACCCAGGAGCGCGGGACCTCGGGGCCGACCGGGGTGGCCACGCCCATGCGGGCGCAGAGCAGGACCAGACGCTCGGTCGGCAGCAGTCCGGCGCAGCCGCCGAGTCCGGTGTCGAAGAGGCGGACTCCGCTCTTCATGGCGGTCAGGGCGTTGACCAGGCCCAGTCCGTGGTGGTCGCGCAGGGCGAGCCGGACCGGCAGGCCGTCGGCCTGGGGCACCACGTCCTGGAGCAGGGCGCGCAGATGGAGCGGCGATCCGTCCAGGGCGCCGGCCGTGCTCGCGGGGCCCGGACCGGGGCGGCCCTCGACGAGGGCGATCTCCGCGCAGCCGGCGGTCTTGAGCGCGGCGAGTGTGTGCAGGACGGCCCGCGCCCGGTCGGGGGCGAGTGCGTCGTGGACCCGCGCGACGACGGTGGTCGCCGATCCCGCGACGGCCCGGACGACGGCCCGTGCCGCCGCTCCGGTGCCGTCGGCCGGGACGGTCACCTCCACGCAGGGGCAGCCCGCTTCGGCGGCGTCGGCGGCCTGGGCGGCGCTGCACACGTGCACCGCGGGCGGGCCCGGCGCGGTGCGGGCGCCGGCACCCGCCGGTGCGGCGGCGCCCTCCGGAGGTGTACGGAGTCCGGTGCCGGGCCTGTCGGTCCCGCGGGCCGTGGGCGGCGCGATGCGCAGCGCGCCGTGGGGGACGACGACCGGGATTCCCGCCGCGCGGACCGTCGCCACCAGCCGTGCGCCGCGCCGGGTCGCCGTGCCCTGGTCGTGCAGGGTGCGGGCGAGGCCGGTGTCCGTGATGCCGACACTGCGGGGCAGCGGGTCGGCGAGCTGGCCCCAGGCCCGGGAGTGGAACAGCAGGGGTGAGGTGATGCGGGGCACGCCCGCGGCCACCACGTCGCCCACGAAGATGGTGTGGTCGCCGCCCGGGTAGGCGTTGCGCACCCGGCAGTCGACCCAGGCGGCGGCGTCGGTCAGGACGGGGCTGCCGGTGGCGCCGGGCAGCCAGTCTCCCTCCGCGAAACGGTCGCTCACCTCGGGTTCCATTCCGGCGAACCGGCGGCCGAGGCCGATGTGGTCGCGGCCGAGCACGTTGACGGCGAACACGCCGTTGCGGGCGAGGAGTTCGTGGGAGCGCAACCGCCGGTCGACGCAGACCAGCACCAGCGGCGGGTCCAGGCTGACACTGCTGAAGGAGCTGGCGGTCATGCCGTGGCGTCCGGCCTCGCCGGCCGTGGTGACTATCCCGACGCCGCTCGGCCAGCGGGCCAGCACGTGGCGAAAGGTGCTTCCGTCCACGGCGGTTGTCATCGCCACCCCCGTTCTCGTTGGGTTTTGTTTCCCTCAGTGGAACGTTGTAACGAAGAGCGTAACGACGGGTCCGAGTGGGTGTCAATCACGGGCGACCGCTCATTGAACGGTGTTTCCCAGAGGGAAATCGACGCCTATGCTGTCCGGCAGCCCCAGGAGCCGCCCGGGGGCTGTTCCACGCACCCGAAACGCACCGAGGACGCTGTGACCGAGGAGAACACCAGCAGGTCGATCGCCGCAGTCGAGCGCGCCATGGACGTGCTCCTGCTGTTCGGCCGCAGCGGCCGCCCCGACCTGGGCATCACCGAGATCGCCCAGCAACTCGGCATCACCAAGGCCGCCGTCCACCGCATCCTGACCGCCCTGCGCAACCGCGACCTGATCATCGCCGACCCCGTCACCCGGCGGTACGCGCTCGGGCCCGCGGCCATCTCGCTCGGCCGCGCCTATCTCGCCCGTACGGACCTGCGCATCCTCGCCGCGCCCGAACTGCGCCGGCTGGCCGCGCAGTGCGACGAGACCGCCACCCTGTCGATCCGCCGCGGCGACACCCGCCTCTACGTCGACCAGGTCGTCCCCGACCGGGAGTTGCGCATGGAGGTCGCGCTCGGCATCCCCCTCCCGCTGCACGCGGGCAGCTCCTCCAAGGCCATGCTCGCCTTCCTGCCCGACCTGGAGGTCGACGGGTACCTGGAGCGGCACGCCCTCGACCGGCTCACCGAGCGGACCATCACCGACCCCGACAAGCTGCGCAAGGAACTGGCCGCGGTGCGGCGCCGCGGCTACGCCACCTCCGTGGGCGAGCGCGAGGCCGGTTCCGCCTCGGTCGCCGCCCCGGTGCTCGGGCACGACGGCCATGTCATCGCCGTGGTGAGCGTCGCCGGGCCGCAGACCCGCTTCAAGCCGCGCATGGCCGAGTGCGCCCCGCTGCTCCTGGCCGCCGTCGAGCGGCTGTCCGCCGAGTTCGGCTACCGCCCCGGCGTGAACTGACCCGGGGCAGGTTCACAGCCGGGCCCCCGGCTTCAGCACGCCCAGGGCCGCCGCGGCCAGCACGCAGGACCAGATGCCCGCCACGTACGGGACGCAGCCGTTGACCGCCGCGCGCAGCGCGCGTTCGGTCGCGGGGGTCGAACCGTCCGTGGCCAGCGCGGTGAACGCGGGGCCGAAGGGCCGCAGCCTGAGCCGGATGCCGAGGCCGCACGCGATGGCCAGCGCGTACAGCGCCACCTTGGCGCCCAGCCACCGCGGATGCGTGTCCACGCCGAACGGTTCGGTCGCCAGGAGCGTGTACGCGCCGGTGGCAAGCAGCGCTCCGGTCAGCCCGATCCGCACGGCCCAGTCCGTCCGCCGGACCCAGGGCCGCAGGCCGGGGTGGTGATGGTCCGTCACCGTGAGCCAGAGCCAGCAGGCGGCGGCCACCCACGCGCCCGCCGCCGTCCAGCCGTTCAGCAGTTCGGGGGCGCCGTGCGGGTCCAGGGCCATCAGCGTGATGCCGCTCGGCAGGAAGAGGACCAGGCAGACCTTCGGCCCGAGATCGAGCACGCCCATGATCCGCAGCGCGGTCGCCCGGGCCTCGAAGGGCAGATCCGGCCGCAGGACGTAACGGCTGGAGACGTACACGCCCAGGTCGCCGCCCAGCCAGAAGACGAACAGCACCAGGTGGAGCAGGATCCACCAGCCGTGCGGATGCGCACCCATGACGTCCCGTCTCCTCTGTCACGCCCCGCAGGGCGGCGGCCCGGCGGAAAGGTCCCCGGCGTGCCCCGGCGGGGCGGACGCCTCGCGGCCGACGGGCGGGCCCGGCCGGGCTCCGCTGTCCGCGGCCCCCACCTGGCGGGCGCCCGCCGCGACCGCGCGGGACACCGGTGCCGCCTGCGGGCGGGGTGAGATCTCCATGCCGGCATTGTGCCGCGCCGATTCCTCTAGCGAAACAGTGTTTCCCAAATTTAGACTGCGGACATGACTGTTCCCCTGTCCCGCATCCGTGTGCCGGAGACCGGCTCCCTCCTCGCGAGCCCCTTCTGCGGCCGGCTGGGGGGTGATCCGAGGTGATGTCGGGTCCCCTCGACGAGGACTATCGCGCGGCCGGGTTCGGCCGCCGCGTCGGCTGGGGCGAGCGGCCCGCGGTCCTCCTAGTGGACCCCGTGCGGGCGTACGCCGATCCCGGCGCCGCCCTGTTCCTGGACACCGCCGCCGATGCCCTCGCGGCCATGCGGCGGCTGGCGGACACGGCCCGCGCGGCCCGGCTGCCGGTGGTCTTCACGGCCGTACGCTACGAGGGCGAACCCGCGGACGACGCACCGCACTTCGCCCGCAAGGTTCCTGGTCTCCGGGCCTTCCGGGCGGGCGCCCCGCACGCCGGATTCACCCCGGTGTGCCCGCCCGGCCCGAGCGACACCGTCGTGTTCAAGCACTACCCGAGCGCGTTCTTCGGTACCGGCCTGGACGGGACACTGCGGTCGTGGGGCGTGGACACCCTCGTGCTCGGCGGGTTCTCGACCAGTGGCTGCGTCCGGGCCAGCGCGCTGGACGGACTCCAGTACGGATTCCGCCCGTTGGTGGTCCGCCAGGCCGTGGCCGACCGGGATCCCGGGCCGCACGAGGCGAACCTCTTCGACCTGGACTCCAAGTACGCGGACGTGATCACGCTCGACGACGCCTGCGCGGGTCTCACCCGGTACGCGCCCGGGTGAGACCCGGCCCGAGGGGTCCGCCGCCCCGACGGGCCGGGGCAGGAGGGTCGTCAGACCGCCCCGTCGCGCCTGCGCCGTACCAGGAGCAGGAACGAGGCGCCGCCCATGACCAGGGTCCCGCCGGCCAGCAGCGCCACCGCGACACCGTCCACGGAACCCGTCCGCGGAAGACTTTCCGACCCGGAACCGGACGAGCCGGAGTCCCCCGAGGACGACCCAGAGGTACTGCCGCCCGAGGCGCTCGCGGAGCCGGACGCCGAAGGACTGGCCGACGTACCGGGCGAGGGCGAACCCGACCCCGAACCGGAGGCACTCACCGTCAGCGGCACCTGGGCGAGTTCATCGGTGGCGGTCACGAACACGGCGACCACGCAGGCACCCGCCTTGGAGGTGCAGTCCGCGCCGCCCGCCTTCGCGAGGATCTTCAGACCGGCGGAGGTCGCGTTGCTGGACGACAGGTGCCAGACACCGGAACCGTCGGTCTTGCCGACCAGCGCGGTCGCCGTGTCGCAGTCGGTCGGACCGGTCGGGTCCGGCTTGCACAGGCCGAGCGGGACGAACGACTGACTCGGGCTCAGGCCCTTGGCGGAGACCGTGACGGTGTCTCCCGGGGTGAGTCCGGTGGTCCTGCTCACGGTCAGGGTCGCGGCGGCCGCGGCGGGCGTCGCCGCCGAACAGACCGCCACCACCGCCGCCAGGGCCGCGGCCCCGGTGCCGGGGCGGAAGATGAAGTGGTTCACGAGGTACCTCCGGTGTCGGGAAGAGGGATGCCGTCGTCGTGCCGGACACGGCGGAAGCCGAGCAGGGCCACCGCCGCGCACAGCGCGGTGAGCGCGGTCGAAGCGGCCCACAGGACGGTCGAGGGCCCGCGCCAGCGAGAGCCCGAGGAGGTGCCGGTTCCCTCCGGCCCCGTCGCGGTGACGGCACGCCCCGCACCCGACGGCTCGCCCCGGGTGGTCCCGCCCCGGAAGCCGACCGGGATGTCGACGGTGTTGGCGGGACGCAGCGCGGCCGGAGTGCCGGTCGGCAGCGGAGAGATGCCCACCACGCACTGGACGGTGCGGCAGTCGATGCCCGCGAAGCGGGCGTGCAGGGTGAGGGTGACGGCGGGGAGCCTGCCCGAGCCGCCGATGTTCACCAGCGTGGCCCCGCCCGCCAGGTCGCAGTCGGTGTTGCTGGTGTATCCCCGCTTGCACAGTCCGACGGCCACCGAGGTGAGTCCGCTGCGGAAGCCCTCCCCCGTGACGGTTATTTTCTGGCCCTCGGCGAGATCGACCGCGGCCGACAGCCTGGCCGTCGCGCCCGGTGGGTCGGCGGCCGAAGCCGTGCCGGTACCGCACAGCGCCAGGACGCAGGCCGCCGTCACCAGGGCCCCGCCGGGCCCGCCGGGGGAGGACCACCACCTCATGCCGATGCCTCTCTCGTACGGGGGACCGGCCATGCCCCGGGTGCCCGGCGGCCGGTGGAGAGGCCGACCGTGCGGCCCCCGAGGACGGGTGACGGTTGTGTCGTGGCGACCAGTACGGCGGTTCCGTGGCCGGTGATCCGGTGCAGCAGGTCGGCCACGTCCGGGTCGGCCGCGAGATGCAGCGTGCCGGGCCCGGTGAGGTCGAGCAGCAGGAGCCGTGGCCGGGCGATCAGCGTCAGGGCGAGGCCGAGCACACAGCGTTCGGCCGGTTCGAGCGCGGCGGGTGGATCGTCGCCGCGGGACGCCAGGAAGGGGAACGCGGCGCGGGCGGCGCGGCACAGCTCGTCGGCCCGCTCCCCGTCCAGCGGGGCCACGGCGGACCGCAGCGCGCCGGACACGCTGGTGGGAGAGGCGAGTTGCGGCAGCGCGCCGGCCACGGCACCGTCCTGCGGGTCCAGCAGCGCGCAGAGTCCGAGCCGCCAGCGCGTCGCCGCGTCGGTACCAGCCGGGTCGTGGCCGAGGATCGTGCAGCGGCCGGGAGAGGGCCGCGGGATTCCGGCGAGCGCGCGGAGCGCTGTTCCACCCCTGCGGCCGGGCAGTTCGTCATAGAGGACGACCAGCTCTCCGGGGGCGACGGACAGCCGCAGTCGGGTCACCCGGGGCCGGTTCTTGTGGCGCACCGCCAGTCGGCGCACCTCCAGTGTCGGGGGTGCTGCCCGAGGGACTCCGGCGTGCCGTGCGGCCCGGTTGCGGCGCAGCAGCAGGGCGGCCCGGCTCAGGGGCAGGGCCGAGGCCAGGGCGAGCGCGTCCCCGGCGTCCAGGAATCTCCCGGCCAGCGCCAGCGCGCCGACCCCTGTCAGACCTCCGAGCAGCGCGGGCAGGGCGCTGCCGCGGAATCCGGTGGCCCGGAGCGTCGACACGCCCGCGGCGGCGCAGCCCAGTGCCAGCGTCAGCGAGACCACGAGCTGCCGGGTGTCGGCCGCCGCCGCCGACGCGGCGCTCGCCGCGGCGACGGCGAGCAGAAGCATGGACAGGGGCAGAGGCAGATACAGGCGTGAGGGTGGGGCCGGGGCCGGGTTCCGGGGCGTGAGCTCCGGTCGGCGCGCCCCGCCACCGGGGCGCGCGAGCAGGCCCGCGGGCACCAGTGCCCCGGCCAGCGCCGCGGTTCCGGTCAGAGCGGCGGGCGCGCCGCCGAGTTCCAGTCGCCGGAACACCAGCAGGTCCTGCGCCGCGAAGAACACGGCCGCGGCCGCCGCCGAGAGAACGGCGATGTCCACCGCGGCGCTCCGCACGGTGGATCCGGGCCGCGCCCCACCCACACCGGGCTCGGCCCGCGCGAGGGACGGACTCGCCGCGTCCGCGGCTTCGGTCGGGCTGGTGCGAGGAGGGGCGGACGTCACGCCGGTTTCGACGGTCGCACCGGGCTCGGCCCGGGCGGGGGAGGGATTCGTCGCGTCCGTGGCTTCGGTCGGGTTGGTGCGAGGAGGGGCGGACGTCACGTCGGTTTCGACGGCCGCATCGGACGAACAGGCTTGTTCTCGGCCCGAGTTGTCCGGGGTCCTGCCTGGGCGGTTCAGCGCGAGCGGTGTGAGCAGAGCCGCCGCCGCCGCGCCGCACACGGCGAGCGCCGCGCCGGGGTGCTCCGCCAGCCACCCCGTCAGAAGCCCCGCCGCTCCCAGCCCCGCGAGCCCGCTCGCGCACCAGGCCGGCGTGGCGCGGAAGAGCCGAAGCGCCGGCGTGCCGAGCAGCGCGCCCGCGAGCACGGCCCCGCAGTACACCGGGACCGAAGGCCACAGCCCCGCCGCCGTGTTGAGCAGGCAGGCGAGCAGCGCGCAGCGCGCGGCCGTGCGGAGGGTGACCGGGCGCCGCCGGAGGAACCCGCGGGCGGCTCCCGCGCCGAGGACGCACAGGACGGCGGCGGTGAGGAGCACGTAGCGCACCGCGGCACCGGGCATTCCCACGACGGCGCCGAGCAGCGGAGCGCCGAGCACCAGACCGCCGGGGAGCAGTCCGGCCGCGGCGCCGCTCAGGATGTCTTCGGCCCATGGAGCGTGCGACGACGTCATGACGGCCTTTCACCCCGCCTTCTGGGAACGGGTGTCGCGCGGTTCGGCGGACTCCGCCCCGGTGGTGCCCCCGGGCCGCGACGGCAGCGGTGGAGCGAGCAGCCGTACGAGGTCGTCGAGCCCCCGGCGGTCGGTCAGTTCGGGCTTTCCCGACGCGTGCCGCAGCAGGGTGTGCAGGGCGATCGTCCGGTCGTCGGCGACCCCCGCGCGCGCCAGGAACGTACGCAGTCCCGCGAGTTCGACGGTGACCGCTGCCCCGGCCGCGTCCGGCGGGAGGACGGCCGCCCCTGTCGGACGTTCCCGGAAGCGGCGGCGGGCCGCGACGCCGATCGCGTGGACGAGGAGCAGAGCCGAGAGCCCGGCGGCCGCGATCAGCCCCCAGGGATAGACGTCGGTGGCCGAGGAGAAGGTCGCGGACGCGTACGTGCCGCCCACGGCGTATCTTCCGAAGGCGGCGACCGGCAGTGTGACGCGGACGCGGTAGGTGCGGGTGGCACCGGCCGGCAGGTCCGTGGTCAGCGGGGCCGAGACCGGGATGTCCGCCGTACCGCCCGTACCCCAGGCGACGATCAGCGGGGCCCGGCCCAAGGCGGTCGTCCCGGGGTTGCGGACCGTGACCGTGAGAGTCCGGTGCGGGGAGGCGCCGAACAGTTCCGCCAGTCCGGGCGAGCCGGAGATGTGCGTACGGACCACGTCGACGCGTGGGGTCCGGGCGAGCGACGGGAGCGCCGCCTCCGGCTGTCCGTCGAGGTCGACGTCCACCTGGGCGCCGCTCGCGCCGGGCTGGGCCGTCACCCGGATCACGCAGGGGCAGCGGGACGGTGGCGCGCCTGCGACGAGCGTCACCCGGAACGTTCCGTCGGCGGCCACGAGGGCCACCACGGACCGCAGCGTGTCGCAGTCTGCGCTGCCCCGCAGCGCGCGGGCGCCGCACACCTCCGCCTGCGCCGTGGCTCCCGAAGGCCAGTCGGTACCGGTCACCGTGACCGGCCGCCCCGGCGTCAGCCGCGTGGTGCCGGCGCTGATCGCGGGCTGGGGGGTGTCCGCGCGGGCGGGCGTGGTGAGCGGCGCCAGGCCGGCCAGGAACGCCGCCGCGAGCGCGCTCGTGCGCACCGCGCGGCTCATGGCGTGTGCTCCAGCCGGGCGCGGCGCCGTCGGCGCACCTGTGAGAGGGCCAGGGCCAGCAGCGCCAGGAGCGCCAGAAGGACGGCGACGGTGGTCCAGGACAGCAGTACGGAGCCGGTTTCGGCGGACGCGGCGGGCATGCCCTGAGCGCTCACGCGCACGGAGGCGTGGACGTAGTCCAGTGGGGGAGCGCCGTCCCAGACGGCGGTGATGACGGTGCTCTGACCGGGCAGCAGGACCGGCAGCCGGGTGGTGCGGAATGTCTTGAGGGTGCGGCCGAACAGCCCGGTGGCACGCGGGCGGGCGCTCGGCTGGATGACGGTGTTGCCGGTGTTGACGACGGTGTAGCGCAGGGTCGCGCGCCCGGACCGGAACGGCACCCCGGCGGGACGGTGGGCCAGCCGTACGTCGCGCACGCCCACTCCGGGAGTGAGCGGGCCGCCCACGGTGAGCTGCACGCGTACGGCGATGGCCCGCTGGATGCCGAGGTCGACGCCGTTGTCCCGGCCGGCCTGTTCCACCGCGTTGTCGAGCGCGACGATGCCCCCGACATGGGCGCCGGGTGTCGCGTCCGGGGGCACGGTCAGTGTGAAGGGGATCTCCGCGCCGCGTCCCGCGGGGATCACCAGGGCGTTGGTGCGCAGCTTCACCCAGCGGCCGACGCCCTGCTGGGCCTGCCCCGCCTCCCGGTAGGCGAGGGCCCCGTCGCGCGGTGTGTTGTACGCGTCGGTCCCGTACACCTGGAAGGAGAGCGGGACCTCGGAGAGGTTGCTGATGACGACCGCGTCCTTGATCGTCGAGCCCGGCGCGGCGTCCAGGGAGAAGGCGCTGCGCCGTGCACCGTCGGTGACCGCGCCCGCGGGCCGTACGGACCAGGCGCTCGGCCCGCTCCCGGCGGCCGCCGCGGGCGTGGGACACACGAGAAGGACCAGGAGCACGGTGAGCAGCACGCGGGTCACCGTCGGGTGGATCGCCCCGGGCCTGCCGCGGCGTCGGATGGGCATCGTGTGCGCTCCTGCTCCTGCTCCGGCGGTGGGAGACGGGTGGTGAGCCGATGGTGCGAATGCCGCAGCGGCCGCGGCGTGGGTCCTCCACGCCGCCAACCGCCATGCAGCAAAGCCGATATGACGATCCTTCAGGAGAGCGTGAGGCGGAGTACGGCCTCGTACGCACCGCTCTGGGTGATGGCCGGCACGTCGAGGGCGAGTCCGGCGCCCGCGTCGAAGTGGCCACCGGTCACGGACGCCGGATCGGTGCTCGCCGCCTGGGTGCAGAGCGGGGCGGCAGTGGTCGTGCTGAGCGGCCCCGGCGAACCGGGCGTGACCGTCGAGGCGGCGGCGGCTCCCGTGTGCACACCGCAGGTCGGTGTCCAGGACAGTTGTCCGGCCGGAATGACCGCTCCGGACGCGGTGCGGAAGTCGGTGACCGTGCCCACCAGTGACCAGCCCTGGGTTCCGCCGCGGAAGTCCTTGACCTGGACCGAGCGCAGCGTGCCGGCGGACGTGTGGTCGGTGCCGTCCACGGTGACCGGTTCGAAGGTCACCTCGCCGGGCTCCTGCGCCATCGTCAGTGCGCCGCCCGCGACCACGATCTTGAGGTTCTGCTCGCTCGATCCGCCGTTCGCCGCGGCCGCCCAGGCCGCCTCGGCGGAGTCCGCGGCGGTGCCGTCCCGCTCGGTCGCGACGATCTTCACGGTGCCCGCCGAGGGGGTGAGCGTGGCGGTGAAGGACCCGCGGGCGTCGACCGGTGCTGTCACCGCGAGGTCCGTGGTGGCCGCGCCGGTGTCGTCGACGGGCGTGAGGGTGACCTCGTCCCCGGGGTCGAAGCTCGCGCCCGTGACGGTGGTCGGCGTGCCCGGTCCGCCTCCGGAGGGGCTCAGTTGGAGGGTCCTGGTGCCGAGCACTCCCAGGACCAGGGTGGCGGTGATGCCGCTCTGGGTGATGTGGAGGCTGTGCGGTCCCGGTGCCGCGGACTCCTTGACCAGGACGGTTCCGGTGAGCTTCCCGGTGCTGTCCACGGTGAGGTCGGGGCTGATGTCCGTGCCGGAGCAGTCGGTTCCGGTGAGCGAGCACAGCTCCACGGTGCCGACGGCCGCCGAGGGCGTCCAGCCGGTGCCGGCGAGTGTCACGGTGTCACCCGGGCGGGCACCGGTCGTGTCGGCGGCCGGCCGGCCGGAGATCTTCGATACCGACGCCGTGCCCGATCCTCCGGCGGGGGTGACCGTCATGGTGTGCAGCACCGGGGCGTCGCCCTGCAGCGTGCAGGCCAGCGAGAGCCCGTAACTCGCGATGTCGAGCGTGATCTGACCGGGTGTCAGGGTGACGCTGCCGGGCTGGGCGACGGTCAGGTGCCCGCTCAGTTCCGGGATCGGGATGATCCCCTTCGCGGGGATGGCGGGGTGGGCGGCGGGCGCGCTGAGCGTGATGGGGTCCTGTCCGGAGACGAGGACCTGGGCCGAGGCCGCGACGCTGTTCGCGGGCAGCGCCACGGGACCGTTCGCGGGACCCGCGTCGTTCAGGTCGAGGGTGACGTCGACGCTCTCCCCGGCGGCCGCGGTGGCCGGAGCCGTGAGGGTCGCCGTCGTGGTGAACTGCGAGTGCGACGTGCTGAAGACGCAGTCGTACGACACGGAGGCGCTGCCGGCGGACGCCGGGGACGACCCGCCGAGGACGAGGGAACCGGCCGCCGCGACGACGAGTGCGGCGAGGGCGGCCCCGCCTCGTCTCGGGGCGGGCCCGGGGTACGGGTGTTTCATGGAGCGCTCCTTTCGTGGAGCGGGTGCGCGCAGGCGCGTCGGTGGTGTCGGGAACGGTGCCGCCCTCGGAGCGGACGTCCTGGTGGCCGGACACCCGTTCCGGCGGAGGCGCTCGCCGGACCTGCCGTTGCCGGGTGCGGGGCGCCCGGTCGGGCGAAGCGTCCGGAAAAATCCGGCCGCTCGTTTCCTTGAGTGAAACTGTGTTTCGAAAACGTCGCTCAAATACAGCGCCAGGCCGGTAGTCGTGTCAAGGGGCGCACCGTTTCGCTCCCGTAAAACCGGTGGTGCGTCGGCCGGTCGGAGGAGCGGCTTCCGGACGGGTGAGCGCGCGTGCATTGATGGAAACAGTGGAACGCATAGGGAAACAAGGCCCTTGACGCTCTCTCGTGCGTGCTCCTAGGGTTGGCCGCGGCGAGAGCCTCGAAACGCCTGCGCACAGGCGGAGTTGAGGGCCAGCCGCGGTCACCGCGTCCGGGCCGGATCCGGCCCAGGGGGAGGATCCGTATGAGCCCGTCATCGGGCACCGGCCGGGCCACCGGCACCGTTCGCCCCGGCTGGAGCGGACGCTTCTACGAGGACTTCGCGGTCGGCGACATCTACGAGCATCCGCTGGGCCGCACCCTCAGCGAGGCGGACAACACGTGGTTCACGCTGCTGACGATGAACACCAGCGAGATGCACTTCAACGAGGTGTACGCCGGGCACAGCGAGTTCGGCCGGTCCCTCGTCGTCTCCACCCTGACGCTGGCCGTCGCGGTCGGACAGAGCGTCACCGACCTCACCCGGAACGCCTTCGCCAATCTCGGATGGGAGGACGTCAGGATGACCGCCCCGGTGTTCGCGGGCGACACCCTCTGGTCCGAGTCGATCGTCCTGACGACCCGCGAATCCGCCTCACGACCGGCAGCCGGCCTCGTCACCGTCCGCACCCGGACCCTCAACCAGCGCGGCGAGCAGGTGTGTTCGTTCCGCCGCACCTTCTACGTCCACAAGCGCGGCGTGCTCCCCGCGGACCGCCACCGCCCCCGGGCCGCAGCACCGCTCGGCCTGGACGACACCCCGTGAGCGCGCCCCGGCCGCTGCCGCGGATCGGCTACGCCCCGTGGGGGGAGACCCTCGACGAACTGGTGGCCGCCGGACGCGCGGCACGCGAAGCGGGCGCGGACACCTTGTGGGCGGGGGAACTGCACCGCAGCGCCACGATCACGGCGGCCGCGCTCGCCCCCGTCGCCGGCCCGGCCCGGGTGGGCACCGCCGTCGCGCTCGCCTTCGTCCGCAGCCCGCTCACCACCGCGCTGGAGGCGCTCGACCTCGACGAACTCAGCGCGGGCCGTTTCGTCCTGGGGCTCGGCAGCGGCGTCCGGCGGCTCAACGAGGACTGGCACCGCACCGCCTTCGACCCGCCCGTACGACGGCTGCGGGAGACCGTCGCCTGCATCCGGGCGTTCACCGCCGCGTGCGCGGACGGCGGCACGATCGAGGCGGGCGGCGACGTCACCGGCGTCCGCATCCGCGGCTACCGCCGCCCCTTCCCGCCGCTGCGTCCGCGCATCCCGGTCCATCTCGCCGCCGTCGGACCCGCGATGACCCGCCTCGCCGGTGAGATCGCGGACGGCTGGATCGGCCACGAACTGGGCTCACCCGCCCACCTCAAGGACACCGTCCTGCCCGGACTCGCCGAAGGCCGCGCCCGTCGCCCACCCGCACCGGCCGCCCCCCGACCGGACGGCAGGGCGGCGGCCGACGGCGGCCTCGACGGGTTCGAGGTCATCGCCTCCGCCTGCTGCGCGATCGACCCCGATCCCCGTCGCGCCCACCGGCTGGCCGCGGGCGGCCTCGGCTTCTACGCGTCGGTCCGCACCTACGGCCCGCTGTTCGCCGCGCACGGGCTCGAAGCCGCGCAGCGGCGCGTCGTCGAGGAGTTCCGCGGCGCGGGCGCCCGCGCCGACCGGCTCGGCCATGTCGTCGACCCCGACATGACACGGGCCCTGGCCCTCACCGGTACTCCCGAGGAGGTGGCGGAACGGCTCACCGAGTACGCGGCGGTGGCCGACTCCGTCAAGCTCGGCCCGCCCGTCCACGGGCTGGAGCCGCGGGAGATCCGCGCCGCCCAGGCCGCGGTCATCGATTTCATCAGGGAGGTGCGCGCGTGAGCCCGCCGACGCCCTCCGAGGGCCCCGTCCCGCGTCCGCTGGCGGACGTGCGGGTCCTCGCGGTCGAGCAGTACGGGGCGGGCCCGTTCGGCACCCTGCACCTCGCCGACCTCGGCGCCGACGTCATCAAGATCGAGGACCCGGGCGCCGGTGGTGACGTGGGCCGCTATGTGCCGCCCCACCAGCACGGCGAGGACTCGCTGTTCTTCGAGGCGTTCAACCGCAACAAGCGAAGTGTCTCCCTCGACCTCGGCCATCCCGCGGGCCGGGCGGTGTTCGAGGACCTCGTCCGGCACAGCGACGCGGTCTACTCCAACCTGCGGGGCGATGTCCCGGAGCGCATCGGCATCACGTACGACACCCTCAAGCATCTGAACCCGGCGATCGTCTGCTGCTCCCTCACCGGCTTCGGCATGACCGGACCCCGGTCCGCGCAGCCCGGCTACGACTACATCCTGCAAGGCCTCGCGGGCTGGATGGATCTCACCGGCGAACCCGGGGGGCCGCCCGCCAAGTCCGGTCTCTCCCTCGTGGACTACTCCGGGGGTTTCGTCGCCGCGCTCGCCCTGCTGGCCGGCCTGCACGCCGCCCGCCGCGACGGCCGGGGCCTCGACTGCGACGTCTCCCTGTACGACACGGCGCTGAGCCTGCTCACCTACCCGGGCGTCTGGCATCTCAACGCGGGTTTCACCCCGACCAGGACCCGGCACTCCGCGCATCCCTCGCTCGTCCCGTTCCAGGCGTTCCGGGCCCGCGACGCCTGGATCGTCGTGGGCTGCGCCAAGGAGAAGTTCTGGCAGCGCCTCGCGGTCCTGCTGGATCACCCCGAATGGGCGCGCGGCGACCACGCGTACGGCACCTTCGAGGGACGCCGCACCCACCGCGACGAACTGATCCCGGAGCTGGAGAAGCTCTTCGCCGGACAGTCCGCCGCCACCTGGGTCCAGCGGCTCACCGACGCGGGCGTGCCCTGCGGGCCCGTCAACACCGTCGCCGAAGCCCTCGCCGACCCCCACACCGCGGCCCGCGGACTCGTCGCCGAGACCAGCCATCCCCACTTCGGCACCGTCCGCAACCTGCTCAGCCCGGTACGCACCGGCCCGCCCGCCCCGTCCCACCGACGGGCACCGCTGCGCGGTGAACACACGGGTGCGGTCCTGAGCGAGATCCTCGGATACGAGGAGAGCCGCATCGCCGGGCTTCACGACGAGGGGGCCTTCGGTGCCTGAGACCACCGCGAACGGCCGCGACCCCGAAACCGCCCCCGCGGCGTCGGACACCCGCGATCCCGCCTCGCGCTCCGCTCCTTCCGACGCCTCCCGAACCGCCCCCGACGGTTCGGCGGACCCGTCCGGGGCGGCTGCGCCCGATCCCGAGGGCCCTCCTGGTCCCTCCGGTCCGAACCACGCCTGCGCGCACCGCCCCGGTGCGGCCGGTCACCAGCGCCATCCGCACCCTCACCCGCACGGGCACCCTCACCCGCTCGGCACTCAGGACGCCGAAACGGTTCCGGCCGCCGCCCGCATCGCCGACTGGGCGGGCCGGCTGACCCTGGACCAGGTGCCCAGCGTGGTCCGCCGCGCCGTGCGCCGACAACTGCTGGACGGCGTCGGCTGTCTGCTCGCCGGACTGCGGAAGGACGCGGCCCGTCCCGCGCTGGCCGTCGCCCGGGGACTCGGCGGCCCTCCGGAAGCGGCGGTCCCCGGCAGCACCGCCCTGATCGGCGTACCCGCCGCCGCACTGGCCACCGGCGCACTCGTGCACGCCCTCGACTTCGACGACACCCACCCCGGCGCACTCGTCCACGCCACGGCCGCCGTGCTCCCCGCACTGCTGAGCACCGCGCAGCACACCACCGCCACCGGCGCCCGCGTCCTGACCGCCGCCGCCGCGGGATACGAGACCGCGGTCCGGGTGGGCCTCGCCGCCCCGTACCGCTTCCACGCCCGCGGTGTGCACGCCACCCAGGTCGCGAGCGTGTTCGCCGCGCCCGTCACCGCGGCGGTCCTGCACGGCACGAGTGCCCCTGTGCTCACCCACGCGCTCGGCCTCGCGGGCAGCAGCGCGGGAGGACTCCTCGAATTCCTCGATGCGGGCAGCGACACCAAGACCCTGCACCCCGGCCTCGCCGCGCACGCCGGACTCGTCGCCCTCCGCCTCGCCACCGCCGGAGCCGAGGGCCCGGCCACCGTCCTGGAGGGCCGTTACGGCGTGTTCGCGGCGCTGGCCGGACATCCCGTCACCGCCGCCGAGGCCGCGGGCGACCTCGGCGAGATGTGGCACGCGCCCGCCGTCGCCGCCAAGCGGCACCCCTGCTGCCGGCTCATGCACCCCGCTCTCGACGCCGCACGCGTCCTGCACGGCCGCCTCGCCGGCGCCGAACCGGCGTCCGCCGTCGTCGACGTTCCCCCCGGTGCGGTGCCCGTCGTGTGCGAGCCCGCCGGCCCGCGCCAGGCACCGCGCACCGCCTACGAGGCGAAGTTCGCGCTCCCGTACTCCACGGCCCTGATGCTGCTGGACGGCCGGGTCACACTCGACTCCTACGACCGTCCGGCCGGTGCGCGCCCGGACGCCGCCGCGCTGGCCGCCCGCGTCACCCACCGCGAACGCCCCTGGCCGGGCCCCGCCGCGGAGGCCCCCGGCCGAATCCGGCTCCGCACCACGGACGGAAGTGAGCTGTCCGCCGAGGTCCCCGGCGGCCACCACCCCCCGCCCCCGACCGAGGAGGTGCTGGTGAAATTCCACGCCAACGCCGGCGGAGAGAACGCCCTCACCCGCGAACTCGCCGAACGTGTCCTGCACATCGACCGCGAACCGACCCTCGCCCGGATCCTCGACCTCACGGCGGCCATCGCCGCCTCCTTCGAGCGGCGGACTCCATGAGCGCCCCGGTCCGCCCCACCACCCGCCTCACCGCCGTGGCACCGTCCGAGGACGACGGTCCGGCCGCGCAGGCCCGCGCCGTGTGCGAACGGCTGGCGCGGCTGCTGCGCGAACGCGGTGGCGTCCCCGGCGACATCGTCCACCTCACGGAGTTCGTCGGTGTGGCGGCACTCGAAGCCCGGGACGAACTCGCCGCCGCGCTCGCGGAGTTGCTGGAGTCCCACCGTCCGGCACGTACCACGGTCATCAGCGAAACGCTGCCCGCGGGCGCCCACTTCGCGCTCGCCGCCCGCCTCGACCCCGGCGGCGGCCGATCGTTGCCCGCGGGTCTGCGCGAGGCACGGGACGGGACGGTCGTCCTCCCGACCGTCCTGCCGCTCGACCCGCACGGGGACCTCGCCCACCCGGGCGACTTCCCGCGCCAGTACGCCCACTGCCTGCGCACCGCCGACCGACTGCTGCGCGGAGCCGGCCTCAGCCTCGACCACGCGGTCACCACCTACGACTACTCCACCCCCGCCACCCGCCGCGCCTATCCGCTCTGCGCGGGCCCGCGCCGCGAACTGCTCGGCGGGGCAGGGGTGTTCCCCGGAGCGGGCGGCATCCTCATGTCCCGGCTGCATGCCCCGGGCGTCCTGGTCGCCCTCGACGTCACGGCCTCCCGCCACCCCCTCACCGCCGTCAATCCCGGCTGGCGGCGCTACGACACCCTCACCTACAGCCCCGGTGTGCGCGCGGGCCGCACCCTCCACATGTCCGGCTTCGCCGCACTCGACATGGACACCCAGCAGGCCCTGCACGCCGGTGACCCGGCCGCCCAGACCCACGCGATCTACCGCGCGGTGCGCACCGTGATCGAGGCGGCAGGCGGCGGACCCGAAGACCTCGTGCACACACAGGAGTTCCTCTGCCCGACCGCCCTCGCCCCGACCGCCCGCGCCGACTCCGCCTCGCCCGCGGGGACCACCGCGACCTCGGCCGACCCATGGGCCGAAGCCCGTGCCGGGGCGCTGGGACCCGGCGCCCGCCCGGCCGTCACCACCGCAGGCTGCGCGGCACTGCTCCGCCGCGAGTTCCTCATCGAGGTGTTCCCCACCGCGGTCCTGCCCGCGTCCGCCCTCGCGCCCGGGGACCTGCCCGAAGGAGGCCGATGACCAGCACCCTGCTCACCGACGAACTGCGCGCCCTCGTCGGCCGCACCGCCGTCTACACGGCACCCGAACCGCTCGGCCGCGCCGCCCTGCGCTACTTCGCGACAGCCGTGGGCGACACCAACCCCCTGTGGACGGACGCCGGTTACGCCCGTGCGCAGGGCCACCCCGACGTGATCGCACCGCCGACCCTGATCTGCGAGACCAACCAGTACACCGGCCTGCCGCCCGACGAGGACGGCTACGCGGGACACACCTGGGGCATCCGCATCCCGCACACCGCCACCGTGCGCGGCTCGCACACGTACACCTTCCACCGGCCCGTCGGTCCCGGCGTCCGGGTCACCGCCACCTGGACCCTCCTCTCCCTCGGCGAACGCACCACCGCCGACGGCCGCCCGCTGCTCACCGTCACCTCGCGCTGCGCCTACACCGACCAGTACGGCACCCCGCTCGCCGAGAACGAGGAGACCGTCCTGCACGTCTCACTGTCGCCCGAGGAGCCCCGGTGACCGGACCCCAACTGCTGCCCGGGGCCGTCGTGCCACCCCTGGAGAGGTCTTTCCCGCTCACCCGACTGGTCGCCTACGCGGGCGCCACCTGGGACTGGCACCGGCTGCACTACGACACCGCGCACGCCAACGCCAGAGGCCTGGCCGCCCCCGTCGTGGACGGACAGGTCTTCGGGGCACTGCTCGCCGAACAGCTCCTCGACTGGCTCGGCCCGGCCTGTGTCCTGCGCCGCCTGCACTTCCGTTTCGCACGGCCGGTGTTCGCCGGAGAGACCGTGCGCTGCGCCGGCCGCGTCACCGTCGTCGACGGCTCCCTCGTGACCGTCGAGCAGACCGTCGAGGTCCTGGGCCCCCGGGCCCGTACGGCCGTCGCCCCCGCCGGAGCCCTCCTGGAACTCCGCGAACCGGGGGGCCCGTGAACACCGGAGTGGCCGTGGTCGGCGCGGCCGAGTCCGACCTCGGCGTCAGCGACCTGCCCGCCCTCGCGCTCCTCGCCCAGGGAGTCACCAGGGCCCTGGACGACGCCGGCCTCGCCCTGCGCGACGTGGACGGCCTGGCGACCTCCGGCACCGGCCGCTTCCCGGCCACGCAGGCCGCCGGCTACCTCGGGATCGCACCCGCCTGGACCGACTCCACCTTCGCGGGCGGCAGCGCCTTCGAGATGTACGTGGCGCGGGCCGCGCAGGCCATCGCGGCCGGGCAGTGCGCGACGGTCGTCATCGCCTACGGCTCCGACCAGCGCTCCCGCCGCTCCCGCAGCCTCACCGGACCCCTCGACCCCGCCGCGCCCGAGGCCCAGTTCGAGGCCCCGGCCGGTCCGCTGTACCCGCTGTCCCACTACGCCATGGCCGCCCGTCGCTACCTCCATGTGTACGGCCACTCCCGGCGCGCCCTGGCCGAGGTCGCCGTGGCCGCCCGCGCGTGGGCCCTGCTCAACCCCGCTGCCCACCGCCATGGGGCAGGGCCTCTGACGGTCGACGACGTGCTGGCCGCCCCGATGGTCTCCAGCCCCCTCACGAAGGCCGACTGCTGCCTCGTCACCGACGGTGGCGGCGCCGTCGTCCTCACCTCCCTCGACCGGGCCCGGGATCTGCGCCGACCCCCGGTGCGCGTCCTCGGGTACGGGGAGGCCACCACCCACACCGGCTCGGCGGGCCCGGACGACCTGCTGGCCAACCCGGGCGCGTACGCCAGCGCGGCCCGCGCCTACCGGCGCGCCGGGCTGACACCGGCCGACATCGACGTCACCCAGGTCTACGACTCGTTCACGATCACCACGCTCCTGACGCTGGAGGCCCTCGGCTTCTGCGGGCCCGGCGAGGCGGCGGACTTCGTCGCCGACGGCCGCATCCGCCCCGGCGGCGGCTTCCCCCTCAACACCGGCGGCGGGGGACTCTCGTACGGGCACCCCGGCATGTTCGGCGTGTTCCTTCTCATCGAGGCGGTACGGCAGTTGCGCGGCGAGTGCGGCCCGCGCCAGGTTCCCGGCGCGCGGACGGCCGTCGCCCACGGCACCGGCGGCATCCTGTCCACGCACGCCACGGTGGTCCTCGCCCGCGACGACCCGTGCGGTCCGGGTACGGCCCCGCCCGGACCACCCGGGCCCGGCCGCGGGCCGGATCCCCCGCGGCCGCGGGAGGGGCCGCTTCCCGCACCCCTCGACGAGCCCGTCCGGCAGCCCGAGGTCCCGCCGCCGGGCGGACCGTCCCGCACCGCCTCCGACGACCCGGTACCGAGCCCGGAACCCCGGCAGCGGTGGGACGGTCCGCTCCCCGCACCGTCCGGCGATCCGGTACCGGGTCCGGAAACCCGGCAGCGGTGGGACGGTCGGTTGCCCGCGGCCTGTGGCGATACGGTGCCGGAAACCCGGCAGCGGTGGGACGGTCCGCTCCCCGCGCCCTCCGGCGACCCGGTGCCGGGTCCGGAAACCCGGCAGTGGTGGGACGGTCGGTTGCCCGCGGCCTGTGGCGATACGGTGCCGGGGCCGGAACCTCGGCTGCGGTGGGACGGTCGGTTGCCCGCGGCCTGTGGCGATTCGGTGCCGGGGCCGGGACCCCGGCAGCGGTGGGACGGTCCGCCGCCCGCGCCCGCCGACGAGGGCCGCGTCGGGACGCAAGTCCCGCCGTGGGACGGCCCCCTGCCCGCGCCCGCCGACGCCGTCACCCGGCCGTGGTGGGACGCCACCCGCGTGGGACGGCTCACCGTCCAGCGGTGCGACGGCTGCCGCACCGCGCAGCATCCGCCCCGCGTCCTGTGCACCGGCTGCGGAGCCACCCACGGTCTGCGGCTCCTCCCGGTGGCCGCGACCGCGGTCCTGGACACGTTCACCGTCGTGCACCGCGCGCCGTCCGACCGCCCCCTGCCCTACGCCCTCGGCCGGATCCGCCTCGCCGAAGGCCCGGTGCTCCTCGCGCCGCTGGAGGGGGACCACGAGGCACTGCGGTGCGGTCAGTCGCTGCGGCTGAACTGGCGGACGCTCCCCGACGGCAGGATGCTGCCCGCGTTCCACCCCGCCGGGGACGCGGCGGACCTCTCCGCCGCTGCCCGGCCCGGACCGCCGATCACCGACCCGCCGCACGCGGCGCCCGCGCCGCCCTCCGAACCGGAGCCCTGAGCCGTGGACTTCACCTTGACGCCCGAGCAGAAGCTGTTCCGCCGGACCCTGCGCGACTTCGTCGCGAAGGAGATCGAACCCGTGGCCCAGGAATGGGAGGAATCGGGGCGCAATCCGACCGAAATCGTCACCCGCATGCGGGAGTTGGGCCTGTTCGGCCTGACCGTCCCGGCGGAGTACGGCGGTCTCGCCGCCGACATGGTGTCCTTCGCCCTTGTCTTCGAGGAGATCTCCCGGGGCTGGATGGGCATCGCGGGGATCCTCGGCTCCCACTCCCTGGCCTGCTGGCTCCTGGCCCGGCACGGGACAATGGGACAGAAGGAGCACTACCTGCCCCGGCTGGCCGACGGCGAGTGGCGCAGCGGCATCGCCCTGACCGAACCCGACGCCGGCACCGATCTCCAGGGCATCCGCACCACGGCCCGCCGGGACGGCGACGACTATGTCGTCGACGGCTCCAAGACGTGGATCACCAACGCACGACACGCCCACATGCTGCCCGTTCTCGTGAAGACCGACCCGGCCGCCGAGCCCGCCCACCGGGGCATGAGCCTGCTGCTCGTCGACACCGCGACACCCGGTTTCACCGTCGAACGCGATCTGCCCAAGCTCGGATACAAGGGCACCGAGTCCTGCGAACTGCGCCTGGACGCGGTGCGCGTCCCGGCGACCGCCCTGCTCGGCGGAGTCGAGGGCCGGGGCATGCAACAGGCCCTGTCGGGGCTGGAGACCGGCCGCATCAACATCGCCGCCCGCTCGGTCGGCATCGCGCAGGCCGCCTACGACGCCGCCCTCTCGTACACCGCGCAGCGGCACGCCTTCGGCCGGCCCGTGCACGACTTCCAGGCCGTACAGCTGCGCCTGGCCGACATGGCCACCGAACTCCAGGCCGCCCGCCTCCTGGTGTACTGGGCGGCCTCCCGCGCCGACGAGGGACGGCGGGTCGACACGGAGGCGGGCATGGCCAAACTGTTCGCCTCGGAGACCGCCATCCGCGCCTCGCTCGACGCCATGCGCCTGCACGGCGGCTACGGCTACTCCAAGGAGTTCGTCGTCGAACGCCTCTACCGCGACGCGGCGCTGATGGCGATCGGCGAGGGAACCAACGACATCATGCGCACGGTCATCGCCCGCGGTCTGTCCGCGCACACGACCACCATCGGCTGACTCCGCCGTGACCGCCCCCACGCCGCCGCGCCGCACACCCCGCTCGTATCTGTACGTCCCCGGTGACCGCCCCCGCATGCTCGCCAAGGCGCTCGACCGGGGCGCCGACGCGCTCATCGTGGACCTGGAGGACGCGGTCGCCCCGGCGGCCAAGCAGACCGCGCTCCGTGCCGTGCGCCGCTGGCTGGAGGAGCTCGCGCCGGACAACGGCGCCGACATCTGGGTGCGAGTGAACCCCGGCCCCGACGGGCTGCGTGAGGCGGCCGCGCTCGTCGGCCCGGCGCTGCGCGGCCTGTGCCTCGCCAAATGCCCGGACCCGGGAGTCGTATCGGCGTTCCACGACGTGCTCACGGAGCGGGAGGCGCACCTCGGCCTCACGGCGGGCGAGATCGCTCTTTCTCCGCTGCTGGAGACGGCGGCAGCCGTCCTGAACGCGCCCGCCCTGGCCGCCGCGCCGCGCGTCGCGCACCTCCAGGCCGGTGAGGCCGACCTGTGCGCGGAACTCGGTATGGAACCGCGTTCCGACGACCGGTCGGAACTGCTGGTCGTGCGGACCACCCTGGTCCTCGCCTGCGCGGCGGCCGGGATCGCGCCGCCCGTCGGACCGGTGAGCACGGTCTTCCGTGACACGGGGGCGCTGCTGGCCTCCACCCGGGCGCTGCGCCGCCTCGGCTACCGCTCACGGGCCTGCATCCATCCCGACCAACTCCCCGTCGTGCACGAGGTGTTCACTCCGTCCGCCGAGGAAGTGGCGGCGGCCCGCGCTCTCGTCGACCGCTTCGAGGAGGCCGCGCGTTCGGGCCGCGCCGTCGTCACCGGGGCCGACGGACGCATGGTCGACGAGGCGGTCGTGCGCGCCGCGCGCCGCGTCCTGGGCACAGCGCCCGAACAGGGGACCTGAGCCGCTGCCCGGCCTGGGACGCTGTCCTGGCCCGGCGCTGCTCCCGTCGCGGCGCCGGGTCAGATCCGCGTCAGGCCCAGCAGATCCGTCACACATCCCGGTCCGGCGCCCGGCAGCGCGGCCGTCGCCGCGGCGAGCCGGCGGGTCCGCTCCGCACCCAGCAGCGGCTCGGCTCCCACCTGGAACTTCTCCGCGAGTTCCGTCGAGGTCAGCGGGGATCCCGGCCCGCCCCGCGAGGAGACCACCCGATGCTCGATCGTGGCCCCGCCGCGCGTCCGCACCCGCAGCACGCCCCCGAACGCGTGCGGGAACTCGGCGTCGCACCGGGCGTCGGACACCACTTCCACCCTGGCGGCCAGCGCCAGCCGCCGGGGGTCGGTGAACGCTTCCGGGGTGAAGTCCCGCAACCGGACTCCGGGGCCCCGGTCCCACTCGGCGAGCAGGGCCGAGGCGACGGTGTAGGGGCCCGAGAACTTCGCGTGGTACGGCGAGGAGGGCCTGACCTTCTGCTCGCGGGGCTCCCCGATCGTGCGGCGCGCCGCCGCCGCCACGCCGAGTTCCGCCGTCACCACGTCCGCCGGATCGAGTCCGGCGGCGCGCAGCGCCAGGGCGCAGTCGATACCGGGATGGGTGAAGTGGTTGGAGGGGTACGGCTTGTAGACGGTGCGCGGGTACTCCCACTGCGCGGCGTCGTCCATCGCGTCCAGACCGTCGAGCAGCGGGCCCGCGTCCCAGCGGTCGCCGAGGAACGCGGTGAGGAAGCCGAACCGCCCCTCCAGCACGGTGGGCGGCCCGGTCACACCGGCGGCGGCCAACTGCGCGGCGCTGACACCGCAGTGAGCCGCCCAGCCGCAGTGGATCCGCTTGACCGTCCCACCGGTGCGGTTGGCCTCGATGACGCCCGCGCCCATCGAACAGGCGATGCCGATCGCGTCCGCCAACTGCGCCGAGGTCAGCCCCTGGGCGAGCCCGGCGGCGACGGCGGCGCCCACGGTTCCGCAGATGGAGGTGGCGTGCAGCCCCTTGTCGAAGAAGACCGAGTTGCGCAGCCGCGGATCGTAGGACGCCATGCCCAGCCGTACGCAGACCTCACCGCCCGCGGCCAGGGCCGCCACGGTCAGAGCGCCGTCCGCGCCGCTCGCCTCCGCGGCGGCCAGCGCGGCGGGCAGGACCGCGGCGGTGGGGTGCAGCACGGAGGGCAGGTGCGTGTCGTCGAAGTCCAGTGCGTGCGCCAGGGTCCCGTTCACCAGCGCCGCGCGGTCGGCGGGCAGGCGGACCCCGCTGCCGATGGCGGTGGACTCCGGGGTGCCTCCGGCCCGCCGGGCCGTGGTCAGCGCGGCCTCGTGCGGTCCTCGGGCCGCATCGTCGCGGGCGTACGGGCCCAGCGCGGCCAGGCAGTTGCCGAGCGCGTCGGAGATCCGGGCCGTGGTGTCCTCGGCCACGGCCCGTGGGATCGCCTCGCGGCACCGCGCGGCGAAGTCGGCGAGCCGCGCGGCGAACCCCGAGCGGGGCCGGCCGCCCTCGCCGGGTCCCCCGTGGGCGGGGCGTGCGTCGTCGGGGCCGGTCTCCGTCCGGCCGTGGTGGCCGTCGTCCGTGCCGGTCGTCCCACGAGGGACGCGCGCGTCGGCCGTGCCGCCCGACTCCCGCGTCGGGGAGGTCCGCCGGGCGTCGGGCCCGTGTTCCGTGCCGGTCACGTGTCGTCCCCCGCCGGTATCACGGCCAGCGGCCGCACCGGGGAGCCGGTGGCGCCCACCAGCGGCAACGGGGCGAGCACCAGCAGGAACTGCGTCACCCGCGCCTCGGCGAGCGCGGTCAGCCGCATGGTCTCCACGATGTGGACGCCGGCCCCCACGAGGAGGCGCCCGTGCACGGGCAGCACGGAGTGGCCGCTCCTCGCCGGAATGTGCTCGAAGGCGAGCGTCTCGCCGCCCACCAGACACGGGCCCCGGGCGGCCAGCCATTCCCCGGCCGCCGGACCCGGTCCCGGGACTCCGCCCCGCTGACCGGTGAACACCTCGGGATCGGGATTCTCCCAGTGCCGCGACCAACCGGTGCCGATCAGTACGGCCTCCCCCGGCCGCAGTCCGGTCCCCGCCCGCTTCAGGGCTCCCTCCAGTTCCTCGACGGTGACCTCGTGGGCGGAAGGCAGGACGGGGACCCCGTGCAGCCCGGCGATGTCGAGGAACACGGCCCGGCCCACGTAGGGCGTGAACCCCTCGATGCCGAGCCGGGAGAACCCCGTCGCGGACTGGGCGGTCGCGGCCTCGGACCCGTCGTGCAGTCGCCCGTCCTGCGACACATGGGCCAGCGCGTCGATGTGTGTGCCGACGTGCCCGCCGGTGACGACGATCTCGTTGGCCGCCGATCCGCCGTCGGGCCGAACCAGGTCACCGTGGCGGCGCTCCAGGAGCATGCGGTACGGGGGGTGGTTGGGCGACTGCGGCATTCCGCGCCGCATCGGATGGGCCAGGTCGACGACCCGTGTGCCGGACAGGGCGTCCCAGGGCTGACGGACGGTCATATGACCCGCTCCCCTCGCAGTGCGCCGAGTTCGGCGGCGGTGAGTCCCAGCAGGGTGCTGTAGACACGGTCGGTGTCCTGTCCGTGCGGTCTGCCGGTCCAGCGGATGCTGCCGGGGGTGGCGGAGAGCCGGAACAGGACGTTCTGCATGCGCAGCGGGCCCAGCTCCGGGTCCTGGACGGTGGTGAGGGTGTCGAGTGCCCGGTACTGCGGGTCGGCGAAGACGTCGGCGATGTCGTACACCGGGGAGACGGCGGCGTCGGCCGCCTCGAACGCCTTGAGCACCTCGGCCCGGTCCCGTCCGCCGATCCAGGCGGCGACCTGTGCGTCGAGCAGGTCGGCGTGGGCGGCCCGTCCCGCGCCGGAGGCGAACCAGGGCTCGCCCACCACCTCGCCGTGCCCGACGAGCCGCATCACCCGCTCGGCGACGGACTGTGCCGAGGTGCTGACCGCCACCCAACCGCCGTCCCGGGCGCGGTAGATGTTGCGGGGAGCGTTGTGCGCGGAGCGGTTCCCGGTGCGCCTCGGCACGGTGCCCAGTTGGTCGTAGGCGAGGGGCGCCGGGCCGAGCAGGGTGAGCAGCGGCTCGATGATGGCGAGGTCCACGACCTGTCCGCCGCCGTTGTGCACGTCGCGGTGGTAGAGCGCGGTCTGCACCGCCGAGGCGGTCACGAGCGCGGTGACGCCGTCGGCGAGGCCGAAGGGCGGGAGGGTGGGCGGCCCGTCCGGTTCGCCGGTGACGGCGGCCAGCCCGCTCATCGACTCGGCGAGGGTGCCGAAGCCGGGCCGCGCCGCGTAGGGGCCGAACTGGCCGAAGCCGGTGACGCGGGCGATCACCAGGCCGGGGTTCGCGGCGTGCAGGTCCGCGGGGGACAGGCCCCAGCGTTCGAGCGTTCCGGGCCGGAAGTTCTCGATGAGGACGTCCGCCTCACGGACCAGCCGCAGCAGCAGCCGGGCGCCCTGCGCCCTGGACAGGTCGAGGGTGACGGTGTGCTTGTTGCGGCCGAGCATCTTCCACCAGAGTCCGGTGCCGTCGCGGGACGGACCGTGGGTACGGGAGGGGTCGGGCCGGGAAGGGTGCTCGATCTTGATCACCTCCGCGCCGAAGTCGCCGAGAACGGTGGCCGCCAACGGCCCCGCGAACAGCGTCGCGCAGTCCAGGACGGTGATCCCGTGCAGCGGACCGGGGGATGCGCCGCCGGGGCCGGCGGAGGGGAACGGCACTGTGGCTCACACCCTTCGGATCGATGGATGTTTCTCCTTGTGGAACGCCGTTTCGAAAAGTTAGCATGCGACCCAGACCCACGAAAGAGAAACAGTGTTTCCCAACTGGGGGCGCTTCTATCCGGGAAGGGGGTGCGGGCGGCTCCCGGGCGAACCGGGGAAGCGCGGTCCGCGGCCCGCGTTCCACGGAGGCGTTCCGGCGCGAGGCCGTCCGGCCGGCATGGCACGCTTCGACCTGATCGTGAAGAACGGGACACTCGTCCAGCCCCATGTGGGCGAGATTCGCGCCGACTTGGGCGTCCGCGAAGGTGTGATCACGGCGCTCGCCGACGAACTCCCGGCCGCGGAGGCCGGGGAGGTGATCGACGCGACCGGCCAGGTGGTCCTGCCGGGCGCCGTCGACGCCCACTTCCATCTGGGCATCTACCGTCCGCTGGCCCAGGACGCGGTGGAGGAGACCCGGTCCTCCCTCGTCGGTGGCGCCACCACCGTGCTGTCGTACTTCCGGACCGGTGAGCACTACCTGAACCGCACGGGACCGTACGCCGAGATCTTCCCCGAGGTCCTCAAGGCCGTGGAGGGGCAGTGCTACACCGACTACGGCTTCCACCTCGCGCCGATGGACACGGCGCAGGTGCTGGAGATTCCCGGCCTGCTGGCCGGCCACGGGGTCGGTTCGTTCAAGTACTACATGTTCTACAAGGGGTTCAACCTCTCCGCCGACTCGCGCGACGCGCGCGGCTTCCGGATGACGGGGGAGGGCGAGGAGTACGACCTCGGCCACCTCTACCAGCTCATGGAGGCCGTCGCCGCCGCGGGAGCCGCCCGCCCTGACGGCCGGGTCTCCCTGTCCCTGCACTGCGAACAGTCCGAGCTGATGCGCCTGTTCATCGACCGGGTCCGCCGCGACGGTGATCCCCAGACCCTGCGGGCGTACAGCGAGGGCCGCCCGCCGCTGACCGAGGAGGTGGCCATCGCCGAGGCGGCGGCCCTGGCCCGGGCCACGGGCTGCCCGGTGAACCTGCTGCACCTGTCGAGCGCGGCGGCCCTCGACGCGGCCAGGGCCGCACGCGCCGCCGCCCCGGGCGGCGACCTGCGGACGGAGGTCACACTGCACCACCTGTGCCTGGACCACGAGAGCCTGGACGCGGCGGGCCGCGGCCTCGGAGCCAAGGTCAACCCGCCGGTGCGCACCCGCGCCGACAACGAGGCCCTGTGGGCGGGGGTCCTGGACGGCACCGTCGACTGGGTGGCCTCCGACCACGCCTGCTGCATGGAGGAGAACAAGGGCGACGCGCTGTGGCCCGCACTGCCCGGCTTCGGCGGTACGGCGCTGCTCTACCCGGTGCTCCTCTCGGAGGGGCACCACCGGCGGGGGGTCCCGCTGCGCAGGATCGCCGAACTGGCCTCGGCCGGTCCGGCGGCGGCCTACGGCCTCGCGCGCAAGGGGTCCCTGATGGTCGGCTCCGACGCCGACCTAGTCGTCGCCGATCTGGACGAGACCCGCACGGTCAGCGCCGAACTGCTGCTCTCGGGACAGGATCACTGCCCCTTCGACGGGGTCGAACTGCGCGGCTGGCCCCGGACCACGGTGGTCGGCGGCCGGGTCGCCTACCGGGACGGCCGCGTCGAGGGACCGCCCGCGGGCCGGTACCTCCCGCGGTGAACGGACGGGGGCGGCGCCCGGCACCGGCCGGGCGCCGCCCCCGGCACGCACTCACATGCCGTCGCTGTCCCAGTCGCCCCGCGAGCGGGACCGTATCGGCAGCGTGGACGGAACCGGCGCGTGGTGCGGCTCGTAGTTCTCCGCCTCGCCGCCCCACTTGATCCACTCGTCCGTCGTGTACCAGTTGATGAGCTCGCCGTCCGAGCGGATGATCCAGGTCGTGTCCTCCTCGGCCACGAAATGACCGTGCTTCACGAACGGCGGCCGGAAGCAGTAGGTCCCCGGATCGATGTCCCCGAAGTTGTAGGTCATCCGCCCGGACAGTGTGTAGAACTCCTCGTAGCACGGGTGGTGGGCGAGCCGGTGGTCCGTCCAGCCCTTCGGGGCGAGGACGAGACGGGTGTAGAAGCCGGTCTTCTCGTCGCGGTGCAGCAGCTTGATGTACAGCGGGGTCAGCGGGCCGTTGGTCGGCGCCGTGATCCACTCCATCGCCCCCGAGTCCCACTCGGTCACGTCACCGGACGCGTCCGGCCACCGGGTGCCGCCGGGCTCGAAGTCCGAGGGGCCGTACTCCCGCCAGTGCAGCACCCTGCTGCCCGCCTCGGCCGACAGCTCCTCCATGGGTACGCCCTTGGGCACGTGCAGATAGCCCCCGGGCCCGAGGTCCGTGGTGCCGTGGCGCAGCCGTCCCTCGAGGACGAAGAACTCGGTGTCCGCGGACGGCACTCCCGCGGCCCTGCGCGTCGGTGAGCCGAACGCGAGGGACAGGGCGGCGGAACCGTCCTCCTCGTCACCGCTGAGCCGCCGTTCGCGTATCTCGCCGACGGCGTAAGGGAGTTCGGCCGGGTGCCAGACGTAGTCGTCCTCGTGGATCAGTTCGACGTGCGGGCGCACCGCGCCACCGCCTTTCGCTTGTCGCCGCGGGGGCTGTCCCGGGCGGGGGAGATGTGATGGCCGGCGGGAAGGGGGTGTCACGGGGGAGGAGGAAGGTGTGACGGGTGTTCCGGCGGAGGTGTTCGCGCGCCGGCGGCTCGGCGCAGTTCGCGTTTGAGCACCTTGCCCGCGGAGTTGCGCGGCAGGGCCGTCAACGTGCGCACCCGGCGCGGCAGTTTGTAGCCCGCCAGCAACGGCCTCAGGAAACGGGCGAGTTCCTCGGAGCCGACGGGCGCGGCACCGGGCCGCGGCACGACGTACGCGGTGACCACCTCGCCCCACAGGGGGTCGGGCACCCCGACCACCGCGCACTCCGCCACGTCCGGATGGGCGAGGGAGGCCTCCTCCACCTCCCGCGGATACACGTTGAGTCCGCCCGAGATGATCACGTCCTTCTTGCGGTCGACGATGCGGACATAGCCCTCCTCGTCCATCGTGGCGACGTCGCCGACGCTGAGAAAGCCGTCGGCGGTGCGGCAGGCGGCACTCGCCTCGGGGTCGTCCAGGTAGCCCTTCATCAGGAACGGTGAGCGGCTGAAGAGTTCGCCGGGTTCACCCGTGGCGACCTCGGCGCCGTCGTCGCCGACGATCCTGAGCCGGGTGCGGAACCATGCCCGGCCCACCGAACCGGCCTTGCGGCGCGCGTCCGCGGGGCGCAGGTTGGTCACCACGCCGCCCTCGGTCGACCCGTACAACTCGTGCACCCCGCAGCCCGGGAAGGTGTCCAGTACCCATTCCTTGAGCGGGACGGGCAGCGCGGCCGCGTTGAAGTACAGGGTGTCCAGGGCCGAAAGGTCCCGGCCGCGCGGCCCGTTGCCGCCCAGGTCCCGGATGGCCTGGGCGTGGGTCGGCACCAGGAAGACGGACTGGGCACGCTCCCGCGCGGCGAGGTCCAGCAGCCGTTCGGGGTCCCATCGGGGCAGCATCACGACCGTGCCGCCGGTGAGCAGGGGAGCGTAGCCGAACATGAATCCGGCGCCGTGGCTCATGGGCGCCACCGCGACGCTGACCCGCTCCTCGCCCAGGCCCCATTCGTGCGCCGACAGTCGAGCCGTCAGCGTGCGGGCGGCGTGGGTGAGGAGCGCGCCCTTGGGCCGCCCCGTCGTCCCCGAGGTGTACTGCACGCAGAACGTGTCGTCCCCGCTCACCGGGACCAGCGGATCCGCGTCACGGCCCCGCGAGAGGACGTCCTCGTAGGCGCGGCCCGGTCCCGGTCCGCCGACGCGCACGACGGTGTCCACGGGCACGGCCGCGGACACCTCCTCGGCACGGTCGTGCTGCACGATGAGGGCGCGGGCGGCGCTGTGACCGGCGATGAACGCGATCTCGGGCACGGTCTGGCGCACACCGACCGGCACCATGGCCAGTCCCGCCTTGCCGAGCCCCGCCGCGATCTCGGGGTACTCCAGCCGGTTGCCGAGCAGTACGGCGACCCGGTCGCCCGGGCGCAGGCCCGCGGCGAGGAGCGCACCCGCGAGCCGGTTCGAGCGGCTGTGCACGGCGGCGAAGCTCAGTCGCCTGGCGCCGTCCACGACGGCCGTCCGCGCGGGCGCGGCGGCGGCCCAGGAGCGCAGCCCCGCGACCATGCAGGGCGCGGTGTGCCTGCCGTCCGGGACGGACCGGAGTCGTGCCGGGAGATCTTCCACTACCTGTCCTCCGAAGGCGTCGGGCGAGCGGGAGTCCCGACCCCTTGATACTCCTCGCGTTTCGTTGATGTCAACGCTGTTCCATCAAGCGAAACGGAGGCGCCATACCCGGAAGGGCTTGTCATGTACGCAGGTTTCTGCTCTGTTGAGAAACAATGTTTCCTCCCCCATATCGAGAAGGTGAACTCGTGTTCCGTGGACTGTTACGGGCCGTGCCGGCGCTGCTGCTGATCGCAGCGGCCGCCTTCACCGTCGCTCCCGCCGCCACAGCCTCGGCCGCCGTACCCTTGGCGGCCGCCGCGGTGGACCCCTCGGCACCCGGTGCGTACGCCGTCGCGTACACCGACCTGACCGTGTCGGCGTCCGGCCGTTCGTTCAGCGCCCGGGTCTGGTACCCGGGAACCACCGCCGGCGCCAACGCCCCCGTGGCCGCCGGAACCCACCCCGGCCTCGCCTTCGGGCACGGCTTCTTCCAGGACATCTCCAAGTACGAGACCCTGCTCCGGCACTACGCGTCCTGGGGGTTCGTCACCGTGGCCCCGAAGTCGCAGGGCGGCCTCTTCCCGAGCCACTCGGGCTTCGCGGACGATCTCAACGCGTCCCTGACCTGGCTCACCGCCCAGAACACCACGACCGGCTCGCGCTTCGCCGGCGCGGTCGACACCGCTCACCTCGGGGTGTCCGGACATTCCATGGGCGGCGGCGCCGCGCTGCTGGCCGCGAGCCGCAACACGGCGGTCAGGAGCGTCTCCACCATGGCGGCCGCGGAGACCGACCCGTCGGCGGTCACGGCCTCCGGCACCCTCGGCATCCCCGCCCAGTACGTGGGCGCGAGCCAGGACGGCATCGCCGGTGTCGCCGGCAACCAGCAGAAGATGTACGACGCGAAGCCCGCCCCCACCCAACTCCGCGTCATCACCGGCGGTTTCCACTGCGGGTTCGTCGACAGCTCGGGGATCGGCTGCGACAGCGGATCGATCACCCGCGCCGCACAGCAGAAGCTCACCCAGGGCGTCACCACCGCCTACCTGCTCTACACCCTGGGCGGCGACACCTCGCGCTACGACCAGGTCTGGGGCTCCGCCGCGCAGAACCTGGCCGGGGTCGTGTACTCCGCCAAGCCCTGACGGGCACGGCGAACAGGGTCCGTGTCGCTGGCGGCTGAACTCCCCGACAGCACCGGACGACCGCGCCGGGGCAGCGGCTTCCCCCGGCCGATGCCCGCTCGACGGTGTGCCGTTCGTGCCCCGGCCATGAAACGGCCGGGGCGCGAACGACCGGGTCCGAACGACCGCGGCGGGAGTGGCCGGGGCGCGAACGGCCGCAGTGCGAACGGCGGGAGCGCGCCGCCGCGTTGGCCGTCGTCGGCCCCCTTCCTACACCGCGGTGATGCCCTCCATCCCGGACTCGCCGAAGGCGGGCAGTCCCGTGACCGTCGTGACCTTGGTGAGGGCGCCGTCGCGTCCGACCCGGAACCCGTCGACGGTGCCCGAGGTGGCGTTCTGGACGTAGACGAAGCGGTCGGCGGCGACGGCTATGTCGATGACCCCCTGGGACTTCTTCGAGGGCGCGGCCGCGATGCCCGCCGCATTGGTCAGCGCGAGTCTGCCGTGGGCGTCCGTGCGGTACCCGGTCACGGTCGAGTTGCCGGTGTTCCCGCCGAAGAAGAAGTCGCCGGCGCGTTCCAGCCAGCACAGCGTGTCCTGGCCGTTGGTCAGTGACTCCTGGAGGAGCTTCAGCTCTCCGTTGTGCCGCACCTTGTAGGTGCTGACACCGGACTTGGCGGCTTCGGCGACCAGCATGCGGCCCCTGGTGTCGAACGCGACGGCGAAGGGGACCGCGCCCGCCGACTTGTTCACCACCGCCCGGTGCGCCGGACGGCCGTCCCGGCCCATCGGGAAGACCTCCAGGGTGTTGGCGGACTTGGTCGTGACGACCAGGTCGCGGCCGTCCGGGGTGAACGCGGCCTGCCCCGGGGAACTGCTGAACAGCGGCACCCGGTCGTTCTTCAGCCCGAGGGTGCGCGACGAACCACTCAGTGGCTTCAGGCCCGCCGGAGTGATCTTGAAGCCCTGGACGCTTCCCGCGCCGCCCGCGTTCATGACGTAGGCCAGGTCTCCCGAGACCGTGACCCCGACCGGGAAGTCCCCTCCGGTGGAGACCGTCTGACGGTCCGTGAGCTTCTGGCCGTGCACGGCGAAGGACGTCAGGGTGCCGCTGCCCGCGTTGACCGCCAGCAGCCGTCCGGATCGTTCGTCGTAGACCAGCGATCCCTGAGACGCGAGCGAGTCGGTGGGCGCGTCGACCTGGTCGCCGCCCTTGCCGCCCGAGCTGTACTCGCCCGCCGCGGTGAGCCTGCCCTCGTCGTCGCGACGGAAGACATGGATCGTGTTCCCGGCCAGTTCGTTGCCCTGGACGAACACGACATGGTCCGCCTTCGGCGCGGCGTGCGGGGCGGGCGAGACCTGGTGGGCCGAGGCGACATTGAACGTGGCCACCACCGCCGCGACCGCGACCGTGCCGCCGCCGAAGACGGTCGTCCTTTTCCGCAGCGTCGACCTGCGCCTGTTGTGCCTGCTCACTGTGGCTCCTCACGTCCGGGGGTTTTGTGAACAGAGTGACCGCCGAGGTCGTGGCGGTGAAGGCCGACCGGCGCCGCGTCAGACTCTCGTAAGGGGTCAACAAGCCGGAACGGCAACGGTCTTGACGTCCACCTGCCACTTCCGCCGACGGTCGACGCCCCGGCCGGCAGCAGGGGCATCCCCCTTGTCCGGAGCCGTCCGCGGCGCGCCGCGTGACCGTGCGGTGATCCTTACGGGAGTCTGACGCGGTTCGCGTGGGTCTTGAGCTCGGCAGGAACATCCGCGACTCTTGTCCCGCACAGAACCGCGGCCGACATCGTGCGCACAGGGGCTAACCTGACTGCGTGTTCGGTGGGTGGCCGACGGACCGACGTGGGCCCGAGCACCCGTGCGTGCGGGGGCTGTCGTCGTCCGCGTCGGGGCCCCTGGCCGATCAGCTCGATACGTGACCTTCGAACCGCATGTGATCCAGGGCAAAGACATGAAGAAATCGGCAGAAGGGGGCACCTGTGGCCGACGTGGTAATCGATTACGTGCAGCACGGCCCGTTGACCGTCATCGACCCGGATCAGCGCTGGCTGCTGGACGGCCTGCTCGGCGATCCCGTGTCGATCTGCGAGTCCGCGCGCACTCTGGTCGTCTCACCCGAGGACGCGATGGCCGCAGGCGTCCCCGAGGACAGGCTCAAGGAGCAGGACGCCCGGCCGGTCCGCGACCTGCTCGCTGTCCTGGCCCGGCTCCGCCCGGAGCGTCTCGATCACCCGCGCCCGCCGGAAGCCCGCGTGGTCGGCACGAGCCGCCACTCCGCCACCCTGGCCTGTTCCATGCTGCGGGCGCAGGGATACGCCGCCCGCGTACGGTGCGGATTCCGTACGGCCGCGGGGCAGGTGGCGCCTCGCATTCAATGGATCACCGAGTGGTGGAGCACCGCCGGTGCGGGCTGGATACGCATGGACGCCGAGCCGGCGGGCCTCGGGCCCCAGGACGGGACGGTCTCCCCGGAGGCGCCGGCCGACTTCGTCACCGCCGGTGAGGCCTGGCAGGTCCACCGGAGCGGATCACCGGATCGGCCGGCGGGGGGACCGCCGGGCGCCGACCGAGCCCACCTGTCCCCCGAGATCAGTGCCGGCGTGGTCCGTGACCTTGCCGCGCTCTGCAAGCTGGAGATGCTTCCCACGGACACCTGGGGTCGTATGGCGATGCCTCAGTACGGCTTCACGTCGGCCGCGTACGTCAATCTGATCGACGTGGTCGCCTCGCTGAGCATCCGGGACGAACCCGAGGGCCTTGCGCGCCTGTTCGCCAGCGCGGACCTCGCCGTCCCTCCGGACATGATCGATATGCCGCCGGTGGCCGAGCGGTGAGAGAAGTACGGCGACTCGAACAGCATGACCCGAGCGACTCCGGCGACCCGGCCGCCAGGTCGAGGGCATGGTCCACTGAGTCGAGGCGGTCCACCTCGATCGTGCCTACGGGCATGTCGTTCGGGACCCGGATCACCGGTGTCCGTGCGCGTCTTCCCCGGGGCCGGCCCGACGCCGCCCAATACGAGCGAAGGGCTCTGCGTGCTGATTCACCGTGCCTACGATGCTGCCGTGCGCGATACCCGGGCGTTCAAGGCGACGCCCGTCATTCATGGCCGAGGAGATCACTTTGTCAGGTGAGCCAGCGCGAGGGTCGGTGCCCATCGACACGAGCAAGCCGCACCCTGCCCGCATGTACGACTACTACTTGGGGGGCAAGGACCACTACCCCGTGGACGCCGAGGCGGCTGAGCAGGTGCTCGGCCACACCCCGGACGCCCGGACCTTCGCCCGCGCCAACCGGCTGTTCATGCACCGGGCCGTGCGCGTGCTGGCCCGTGATCACGGGGTGCGGCAGTTCCTCGACATCGGCACCGGCGTGCCGACCGAGCCGAACCTGCACCAGGTCGCGCAGGCCGAGGCCCCGGAGTGCCGGGTGGTCTACGCCGACAACGATCCGATCGTGCTGGCCCACGCGCGGGCACTGCTGCACGGCACCCCCGAGGGCCGGGTTGCCTACGTGCAGGCGGACGTGCGCGAACCGAAGGCCATCCTGGAGTCCGAAGAGGCCCGGACAACGCTCGACTTCGGCCGGCCGATCGCGCTGAGCCTGTGTGCCGTGATGCATTTCGTACCGGACGAGCACGGCGCGTACGAGATAGTGCGGGAACTGGTCGACGCGCTGCCGTCCGGCAGTTTCCTCGTCCTCAGCCACGGCACCACCGACTTCGACCCGGTGGGTATGGCCCGTACCCAGGAGGTGTACGTCCGTGCCCGCATCCCGATCCAGTTGCGGTCCGGGACCCAGATCGGCCGGTTCTTCGACGGGACGGAGCTGCTGCAGCCGGGGCTTGCTGTGACGCATCGCTGGCGCCCGGAGCCGGACCAGCCGCTGGCCGACATCACGGACGCCCAGGCCGGCTTCTACGGCGGAGCGGCCCGCAAGCCGTGACCGCACCGATCCTGGTACCTCTTCCGGGGACCGGGACCGGCCACGCAGACCGTCGGCCGTTCGAGGCGATGTCGAGGGTGTCGGTTCCGCGGGTCCGGGCAGGGCAGCGGTCGGTTCGGCCGCCGGGATCGCCCGTGTCAGGCGACCAGTTCGTAGATGCTTCGGGCCGTCAGCCACAGGCCGACGAGCAGGGAGAGCGTGACGACCAACTGCTCCTGGTGTCGCTCCAGCCAACTGCGCAGGGCGTTCAATCGGGCGTCGGCGGCGGCGGGCGCCCGGAGCGTGTACAGCTCCATGACGACGAGGCTGAGCGTGGCCAGCAGACAGTAGCCGGTCAGTGCGAGCCAGTCGGTGAGGGTGGAGAGATTCGCGTCGACGGCGGTCGCCGCGCCGGCGCCGACCATGGCCCAGGGCTGCAGCACCCAGGCCAGGCCGGCGGCCGTGGCGGGCGAGGCGTTGTCGATCCGGGTGGTCCAGCGGGGCGGGCCGTGCGGGCGGGGCGGCCGCCGGTGCCGGTGCGCGCCGTACAGCACCAGCGCCAGGCCGATGGCGAGTTTCACGGCGATCGCGGCGGTCGAGGGCACGCTGTGCCGGGCCGGCGGCTGACCCCCGGTCAACAGCACCACACAGGCGATCACCGCGACCAGGTTGGCCAGCCACGACAACAGGAAGGCCAGGCCCTGGCGAACGCCGCGCCGTGAGGAGAGCAGCAGGATGAAGGCGCTGTTGTGCAAGGGCCCCAGGGTGATGGCCGTACCGATGACGAGCAGGTCGAGGACCATGGGATCAGTCGCTCCTGGATGAGGCCGTCTGCCGCCCGTGGACGGGTGGGCCGGTCGGCAGAGTCGGGCGGCGCCGCTGAGGTGCAGCATCCCGACCCTGCAGTGGGTGACCCGGCCGGTCAAGCAGGCCACGCCCGCGTCCTCGATCGCGTGGTGGCGGTTCCGCCCGCTCGGGGCGAAGCGGTTCTACTTGCTCAGGGCGAAGCGCATGAGGGCCTGTTCGTCGCCCTGCTTGATCCTTCCCGTCACATTGATCACTTCGAGCTTCCAGGTACCGGCGACCCGCACGGCCTTGGCCACGGCGCAGCCGTTGTCCTGGGTGAGCAGGCTCGGCCAGATGTCCGCGACCTGCTCGATGCTGCCGCCGGTCGCGTCGTAGACCTTGAAGCTGATGTTGCGCGCCTTCTGGAAGGAGCTTCCCTTCTTGAAGGCGGCGGCGACGAACACGATCGACGTGATGTGGGGAGGGACGCGCGCGAACTCCACCGAGACGGTTTCGTCGTCGCCGTCTCCGTGTCCGTTCTGGTTGTCACCGCTGTGGATCAGGGAGCCGTTGCCCATGGGGTCGAGGGAATCGAGGCCGGCCAGGCGCACCGGGTCCGCGCCGTGCATGGCGACCGCGATCAGGTCAAGGTCCGTACCGCTCTTGAGGCGGAGCTTGCCCATGACTCCTCCGCTGCTGCCGGCCGTGGGGTCCCATGACACCCCGATGGACAGGTGAGTCACTCCGTCCAGGTCGGCGGGACCGTCTTCCTTGGTGAGCGTGATCATGCGTGTGCCATCCTCCGGTGAAAAGGGACTACAACACGCAGAGTGTGCCTGGTACTCGGATGGTTCCATCCTCCGGGTCCCAACATGCCGGCGGGACCCCGGCCGCTTCCCTACATGTCGAGGACGACGTCGGTGTCGGGACGGGTGCAGCAGATCAGCACGTGTCCCTCGGCGGGATCCTCGAGCGGGGGCGAGTTGTAGGAGATCGCGCCGGACAGCAGAGGCGTGACGCAGGTGTGGCACACCCCGGTGCGGCAGCTCCAGCGGACGGGAACGTCGCATGCCTCGGCGAGTTCGAGCAGGCTGCTTCGCCCGTCCGGGAAGGGGGTGGAGACACCGCTGCGGGCGAAGGTCACCACGGGACCGGTCCCGGGCGGGTCCGGCGGCTGGTGCGGCTGCCGAGCGCTCTGCCCGGTCAGACCGGGGGTGATGGAGGGCAGCGCGCCGAACAGCTCGGAATGGACGGCGCCAGGATCGACCCCGGCCGCGACGAGTGCCTCTTCGATGTCCGTCATGAAGGAGGCCGGCCCGCAGACATAGGCGGTCGCGTCCGCCGGGACACCGAGAGCGCTCACGTTGTCCTTGGCGAGGCGTCCGGGCCTGGCCTGATCGCGGCGGTACTCGCCGGGTTCCGCGGCGCTGTAGAAAACGTACCCGCGGGAGTTCGGCAGCTTCGCCAGCAGGGCGCGTGCCTCCGCGGCCAGGGCGTGCTCCCGCGGGTTGCGGGCACCGTGGATCCACCAGACCTCGCGGGCGCTGGGCGCTGCCGCGAGCTCGTGCAGCATGGCCAGGACCGGAGTCAGACCGATACCGGCGGAGACGAGAAGCACCGGCCCGGTGCCCTCCTGGAGGACGAAGTCACCCCGGGGAGCCGCAGCATCGACCATCATGCCCGGCCGTAGCTTCGTGGTCAGATACGCGCTGACGGCGCCGTGCGGTTCGTGCTTGACGCTGATCCGATAACGCCCGCTGTCGGGTGCCGACGACAGCGAGTAGCTGCGCACCGGGGCAGGCTCACCGGCTCCGGGCACGCGCAGTGTCAGGTACTGGCCCGCGCGGGCGGGAGGGAGCCGGGACCCGTCCGGGGCGATGAGATGGATGGAGGAGACGGTCGTGCTCTCGGGAGTCACGGCGGCCACGCGCAGAGCCCTGAAGCCGTCCCAGGCCGCCGCCGCGCCGCCTGCGGCGGCGGCCGAACCCTCCGCGTCCTTGAGCAGTTCACGGAACGAGCCCAGCCAGCCGGGGCTCAGGGCCGGGATGCCCACCGCCAGGCGCAGCTTCTCGGGGTCCCGGTCGGGGAGGTAGAGCAGCGCGTCGGTGTCGGCCACGCTCAGCGTGCCGGGCCCGGATCCGATCTTGGTGATCTCGTCGCCTGCCTGGATGTGGCCTTCGCGCAGGACCCGCATGTAGAAGCCGGGACGGTGGTGGCTGACCAGCAGGGCGGGCAGTTCGGGTTGACCGAGGCGCATGCCCACGCGGTAGCAGGTCACCCGTGGCTGGGTCACCTCGAACTCGGCCTCACCGATGCGGTACCGGTCGCCGATGCACACCTCGTCGTCCGGAAGCCCGTCGACCGTGAGGTTCTCCCCGAACTGGCCGTGTTCGAGGTCGTCGCGTCCGAAATGCTGTTTCCAGTGCCGGTACGACTCGACCTGGTAGACCAGCACGGCCCGCTGCTCGCCGCCGTGGCCGGCCGTGTCGCCCTGCCCGTCGCCGTCGATGTTCAGACGCCGCACCATCACCCGTCCGTGCACCGGGTATTTCCACACACCGGTGAAGACGGTCCGGCCCCTCCACGGCACATTCTTCGGCATGCCGACATTCACCGAGAGCAACGACGGCATCGGGTCCTCCCTCGCAGGCTGGCTCTTCCACGGATGCGGCGGCAGTGGTCGGGCCCGCTGGTCACGGAACGCTACGTCCAGTTCGAGATCGCGCTCCGCCGTGTGCGAGATGACGTCCTGCCCAGGTTCCAGGCTCTGCCGCACACCGCCGAGGTGCACTTCGATCTCGTCCGAATCGCACGACACTCTCCCTGAAAGCCGGTGTGCCTCGTCCTGGGCGGACCCCTACGATCACGATCACGTCGCGGGGCTGGTGCTCGCTGGCCCGCGGGGATCGAGGCTGGTACCGGCGCCCGCGAAGGTGCATGATCGTTTCGCGCGGAGCTCGGTCGGAGCAGCGTCACAACATACTGAGGGGGATCGACGTGAGACGTCGATGGGTGAAGGTCTTAACAATCACGGTCGTGGTACTCGCCGTGCTGTTCATAGCCGCAGACCGGATAGCCGTGCACTATGCGAACCAGCAGGCCGCACAGCTTGTGAAGGAGAAATACGGTTACGCGAACTCCACGGACGGCCGCATGGACGTGGCGATCGAGGGGTTCCCGTTCCTGACTCAGGCGGCCGGCGGCGACTTCAGCCATGTCGCGTTGACCGCGGAGAACTTCTACCTCGACACCACGGGCAACAGGCAGGGCGGCTATCTGAACGTCGCCCGGCTCCAGCTCGACCTGCACGACGTGCGAGTGGCGTCCCTGACAGCACGGAGCGCCTCGGCCGATCTCGCCACCGGCACCCTGACCCTCTCGTACAAGGACCTGTCCGGCGTGGTGACGCGGTTGGCGCGCAGCGGCGGCCCGCTGCAGGTGTCGCAAGCCCCGGGATCACAAGGCCAGGCGGCCCGCATCAAGGTCTCGGGCGCAGCGTTGAACGGCGAGGGAACAATCCTGGCGCAGGGCACGGAGCTCACCTTGACGGTTCCCGGTGCCGAAGGAGCCGGCTCGGTCTGGACCGTCAGTCTCCCGGTGGGCGTCAACTTCACGGCGGCGCGCGCCACCACGGACGGTGTCGAGATCAGCCTTGTCGGTCACCAAGTGGGTCTGGGCTCGTCGGGCCAGCGCGTGTGAGGTCGTTCGAGGCACGGGCGTCCTGCCGGCCGACTCGAACGCGGGCCCCCGCAAACGCGGTTCGAGGACGGCGGAGGGAAGGGGTCTCGGGGGCCCTGGGTGGCGTCAGGTGGACGCGGACTCTATGCCTTTGAGGATCTTGCGCTCCTCCTCGCGTATCCGGTTCCGTTCCCGCTGCCGCTCGCAGAAGTCGCGCAGGGCTTCGGGATCGTCGGCGATCCCGCCGTCCACGACCGTGCGGGATCCGTCACCGATCTCGACGATTCTCTGGTCCATGCTGCCGTTGCTGAGGATGCCCGAGAAGATCAGCCACTCGTCGATGACGGCCGGAGTCAGGTCGATGTCGAGGTGACGCTCGGGGGAAGGGTCGTCCGGGTCGATGGGCTCGGCGATCCCCCTGTAGACGGCGGAAATGAAGGTTTTCAGGTCCGCGTACTCCTTGGGGTCCATGAGGCCTTCGAGTGTGCTGAGGTAGAGCTCGGCAAGCTCGCGGGCGTGAGGACCCGGCGTGGCACCGGTGCCTTCGTGGTCGTGCAACGTTGTTCTCTCTCTTCTGTTGTCGCGGGCTGTGGCGTCGACGAACGCGTCGGCCGAACGTGACGGCAGGGGTGAGGCTTCCAACTCATCCCACCCTGCGGCGTGGTGAGCTCGGCGGCGGCGTGACGGATGGGCACGATCAGTGGACCCGGGAACAGTACCTGGCGGCGCCGGCGGGTCCGGGTGCGTCGGTAACGGCCGCCGGACCGGGCGGCGTTGGGCTGCATCCCGTTCGTCGTGCCGTCCCGTTTCCAATGGGACGACCTGCCAAGGGAGTTGGGCTTCGGCTCGGACCCCTGACGGGCCGGCGACCCCTGGCCGCGTGGACGGGCGGGAACCGCGGGTCGTAGGGGTACGGGCCTGCGGCTGCTGAGAGGCTGCCGCCCTCAGGGCTGCCCAGGGCGCTGGAGGCCGCCGGGCGGCCCGATCTCGCCGTCCTGTGCGGGGTCTGCCGCCGGGACGGCGCGCGGTGTGGGCGGACCACGCCTCTGTGGTGTCACTGTTCACGGCGAGTGGCGCCGCTTGGTGCCAGGTGGTGCCACCTGGCGCCATTCGGTGCCATGCGGCGTCGCTCGTGGCTCCCTGGATGTGTCTGGATGGGTATGGCGCCACAGTGGCTCACGTCAACTTCGTAGAATTTTCGCAGGTCAGAGCCCGATTGGTTGTTCTTTCCCCATGCGAGGTGCCATTCGGGCTTGCGGGTGGTGCCATTGCGGTGCCATTATGGCGTCATGGACCTCACGCCGTATGTCGACACCCTCCGCCGCGAACTCGCGGTGGCCGCCGAAGCCGGTGGTGACGAAGCCCGCGCGCTGGCCGAGCGGCTCACCGCTCCTCTGGAGTCGGCGACCAGGCTGACCATGCTCAACGTGCTCTCCGCCGCGATGGACGAGATCACCCGTGAACTCGCTCCCGGCTCGGTCGACGTACGGCTGCGCGGACTGGACCCCGATTTCGTGGTGACGCTGCCGCCCGCCGACCGTGGCGCCTCCGGGGAGACGGCCGTCGCGCCGGTCGAGTCGCTCAAGGCGCAGACGCCGTCCGAGGGGGACGAGGGCGGCACCGCTCGCGTCAACCTGCGGCTTCCGGCGCACCTCAAGGCGCGCGCCGAGGAGGCCGCGACCCGCGAGGGTCTGTCGGTCAACGCGTGGCTGGTGCGGGCCGTGTCGGCCGCGGTCGACATCGACACCCGGCCGCGTGCGACGGGGAAGTCCCAGGCGATCGGACAGAGCTTCACCGGCTGGGTGCGCTGAAAGCACCGCCTCGGGCGCAGCAACAGCAACAGCAATCGGAACCGCAACCGCAACCGCAACCAGCACCCTTCACCAGCAGCGCTTCACACACACCGCGTCCCACCAGCGGGGACGACCCGAAGACCCAAGAGGACGGGACAGCCATGCCTACTTTCGACACTCCCGAACCGATCTCGGCCACGGCGCGCGTGGACGCAGGCTCCATCCAGTTCACCGCGGTCGACCGCCTCGACACCGTCGTCGAGGTGCGCCCCCGGGACCCGAAGCGCGACCAGGACGTACGGGCGGCCGACCAGACCGAGGTCACGTACACGAGCGGCGCACTGACCGTCAGGACACCCAGGCCCAATCTGTTCGGCCGCAACGGCACCGTCGACGTGACAGTGGAACTGCCCACGGGCTCGCGCCTCGACGTGACCGGCTCCTGGGCCCAGGTGCTCGGCGAGGGCCGGCTCGGTGAGGTGCGGGTGAAGACCTCGTCCGGTGACGTCCGCTTCGACACGACCGGCCCGCTGAAGCTGACCGCCTCGCACGGCTCGATCACCGTCGACCGGGTCGAGGGAGCTGCCGAGATCACCACCAGTTCCGGCAGTCTGCGCCTCGGCCTCGTCGACGGCCCCGCCGTCCTCAAGAACTCGCACGGCACCACGACCGTCGGCGCGGCGACCGGCGAGCTGCGGGTGAACGGCGCCAACGGCGACATCGAGATCCGGCGGGCCGAGGCCTCGGTCGTCGCCAAGACCGCGAACGGCACCCTGCGGGTGGGCGAAGTGGTCCGTGGAACCGTCCAGTTGGAGACCTCCTACGGCGCCATCGAGGTCGGCGTCCGCGAGGGAACGGCCGCCTGGCTCGACGTCAGCTCGGGCTCGGGCCAGGTGCGCAACACGCTCACCGCGTCCGACACTCCGGAGAAGAGCGAGGACACCGTCGAGGTCCGCGCCCGCACCCGGTACGGCAACATCGACATCCGCCGCGCCAAGGTCTGAGCGCATCCTCGGCCTGCCCCGTATCCCACCCGCTTCAGCCTTCGAATGGAGGGCCCCGTGCCTTCTTCTGTCATGCCCACGCCCGACGAGGGGGAGGGCCCGCAGCCGCCCGCCGCGGTCTCCGCCATCGGTCTGCGCAAGTCCTACGGTGACAAGGTCGTCCTCGACGGCGTCGATCTGCGCATCCAGGCGGGCTCGGTCTTCGCGCTGCTCGGCCCGAACGGCGCCGGCAAGACGACCGTAGTCAAGATCCTCTCCACGCTCATCACCGCGGACGGCGGGCAGGCCCAGGTCGCGGGCCACGACCTCGCCGCATCCCCGGACGGCGTGCGTGCCGCGATCGGTGTCACCGGCCAGTTCTCCGCGGTCGACGGGCTGATCACCGGCGAGGAGAACATGCTCCTGATGGCGGACCTGCACCACCTCTCCAAGCACGAGGGACGACAGGTCACCGCCGAACTCCTGGAGCGCTTCGACCTCACCGAGGCCGCGAGGAAGCCCGCCTCCACCTACTCCGGCGGCATGAAACGCCGCCTGGACATCGCCATGACCCTGGTCGGCAACCCGCGGATCATCTTCCTCGACGAACCCACCACCGGCCTCGACCCCCGCTCCCGGCACACCATGTGGGGCATCATCCGCGAACTCGTCACCGGCGGCACCACCGTCCTGCTCACCACCCAGTACCTGGAGGAGGCCGACGAACTCGCCGACCGGATCGCCGTCCTGCACGACGGCAGGATCGCCGCCGAGGGCACCGCCGACGAACTCAAACGACTCGTCCCCGGCGGACACGTCCGCCTCCGCTTCACCGACCCCGCCGCCTACCGGACCGCCGCCTCCGCACTGGACGAAGCCTCCCCGCACGACGAGACCCTCACCCTTCAGGTCCCCAGCGACGGCAGCCAGCGCGCCCTGCGCTCCGTCCTCGACCGACTCGACACCGCCGGCATCGAAGCCGACGAACTCACCGTCCACACCCCCGACCTCGACGACGTCTTCTTCGCCCTGACCGGCGGCACCGTACCCAACCAGCCCAACCAGCCCAACCAGCCCAACCAGCCGAAGGAGGCTGTCCGATGAGCACCCTCTCCCTCGCCGTACGCGACTCCACCACCATGCTCCGGCGCAACCTCCTGCACGCCCGCCGCTACCCCTCCCTCACCCTGAACCTGCTGCTGACGCCGATCGTCCTGCTGCTGCTGTTCGTCTACGTCTTCGGCGACGTGATGAGTGCGGGCATCGGCGGAGGCGGCGCCGACCGCTCCGCCTACATCGCCTATCTCGTCCCGGGCATCCTGCTGATGACCATCGGGGGCACCCTGGTCGGCACGGCGGTCTCCGTCTCCAACGACATGACCGAGGGCATCATCGCCCGCTTCCGCACGATGGCGATCCACCGGGGATCCTTCCTCATCGGCCATGTCATCGGCAGCGTGCTCCAGTCGATCATGAGCGTGGTCCTCGTCGGCGCCGTCGGCGTGGCCATCGGCTTCCGCTCCACGGACGCGTCGGTCCTTGAATGGCTCGCGGCGTTCGGGCTGCTCACGCTCTTCGCCCTGGCGTTCACCTGGATCGCGGTCGGGATGGGACTGGTCAGCCCGAATGCCGAGGCGGCCAGCAACAACGCCCTGCCGCTGGTCTTCCTGCCGCTCATCTCCAGCGCCTTCGTCCCGGTCGACGCGATGCCGGGATGGTTCCAGCCGATCGCCGAGTACCAGCCGTTCACGCCGGCCATCGAGACCCTGCGCGGCCTGCTGCTCGGCACCGGGATCGGCAACAACGGGTGGATCACCGTCGCCTGGTGCCTGGGCCTGAGCGTCCTCGGCTACCGCTGGTCGAAGGGTGTGTTCAACCGCGCCGCGCAATGACCGCGACGGCCGCCCCGCGCGGCTCGCCTGCCCTGGGCGGCGCACTCCGACATCGCGTCGGCGTACGCCGCCCACTTGCGTTCCGCGTCTCCACGGGGGAGGCCGCGGTCGTCCAGGCAGCGCCCGCGTTCCACCCGATCACGAAGCTGACCGGGTTCTTCCCGTTCGACCGTCGTGGCCGCTCGTGGCCGGTCGTGACCAGGTGACTGTCGCTACGGGACGTTCCAGGCGGCGATGAAGGGCTGCTCCTCCTCGGTGGCCAGGAAGCCGAGAGTGCCCGGATGCGGGTGGCCGAGCAGCCGGGCGGCGGACGCGTCGAGCCCGAGCCAGCGCACGGTGAGCACGCGTGCCAGATGACCGTGGGCGACAACGGCGACGTCGCCCTCGTCCAACAGCGGCCGGACGCGCTCCAGTACCGCGTCCGTTCGCGCTGCCACCTGCCGGAGCCGCTCGCCCGGGTGGGCCGAGTCGCCGGGAACGACACCGTCCCGCCACAGTTCCCAGCCGGGCCTCGTCTCCCGGATCTGCGCCGCGGTCAGGCCCTCGTAGCCGCCGTAGTCCCACTCCACCAGGTCGGGATCGGCCCGTACGCCGGTCAGACCCGCCAGCTCGGCGGTCCGCACGGCACGGCTCAGCGGGCTGCTGAACACGGCGACCAGATCGCGTTCGGCAAGCCTCGGGGCGAGCGATTCGGCCGCGGCCTCGCCTGCCTCGGTCAGCGGAACATCGGTGCGGCCGGCGTGCCGGCCCGACAGACTCCACTCGGTCTGGCCGTGCCTGATCAATATGAGTTCACCCATGGCGGCGCACGATAACTGATCTCCCGCATGGCGGCGTTGTCCCGCGGCGTCTCGATCCGCGGTCGCTGAAGGCCGCGCACGACGAATCCAATCCGGGACGGCACAGCACCGCGACGAGCCGGGACGGCACGACCGGTCTCCATCAACTCCCCGGCCCGTCCTCCTCCGTCCGTCGGCCGTCCGCCGGGCGCGCGTCTCCCGGAGTCACCCGGACCACCATGTACGCCTCGCCGTCCCCCGGCGGCCGCGTCCAGGAACGGGTGGTGAGCGTGTGAAGCTGCCCGTTCCGGATCGCGTGACGTGGCAGACGAACACCGAACTCCCTGGTCAGCGCTTCCAGCAACGACCTTTCCGCCTCGGCACCGTCCTCCAGGGCATCGAAGTACCGGCTCGGATCCAGTGCCCGCGGTATCTCCCCGCTCTGCCGGATCCCTTCGTCGGTGTACGTGAATCCGTACTGCTCGACGCCGTCTCGCGCCACCGAAAGGTGGAAGAACGGCTTCCCGTGTCGCGTCGTCAGACCGCTCCACACCACCACAGCGCGTGTGCCCTCGCTGGCGGCCACGGCCGGGGACACGAACCGTCGCTGGTCGAACGGGGCGGGATCGCCGTCGAAAGCGAAGCTCCAACCCGGGCCCGCCCGGCCGACCGCCATGAGAGCCCTGTCGTCGTAGGACGAGAATTGCTCCTGGCTGTGCCGCGACCTGCGGTACGCCTCCCAGAAGGTCAAGGGCTCTTCCAGAACGGTGTCGTCCCCGTCCGTGAGACGTCCGGGCAACTGTTCAGGCTCCACCCCCTCCACCAGGACGAACCGGAAGGACGCTCGGTCGTCGCCCGGTTCCGGTTCCGCGAGCCAGGCCAAGTCGCCCGGGTCGAGCCCGGCAGCCGGCCTCGGTGCCTCACCCGCCTGGCCGCCCCTCGGCGTGGACAGCAGCTCCCGGCCCCGCTCCGGGGTCAGCAGCGGCCCGAGCAGGGGGTCGGCCACCCACCCCAGCGGTGCCAGATGGTCCGGCCCCAGCGGCTCCCACAACGGCAGAGCGTCCATCAGCGTCCGCCATGCCGCGTCGGTGTCTCCCCACCGCGCCATCTCCCGTGCGCGTTCGACCGCCTCCCCGAACGGTCCGGCCGCCGTGTACCGGTACGTGCCGCTCCTCACCTGGTCCAGCGTCGAGTGAGCCAGCGACAGCGTGTTGTCGTCGGCGCCCCGCAAATGGAACGGCAGCGTGGACTCGGCCCAGTACGAGTGCGCCGCTTGCTCGGCGACCAGCGACGGCAGCAGCTCGGGAGCGTACCGAGGGTCCGTCACCAGGCCCTCGAAGTACACCATGGAGGTCTGCCCGAGAAGACGGCGTATCTGGTCGCCCAGCCCGGCGGCGCGCGGCCTGCCGTACTCCTTGGCCTCGTCCAGCGCCTGCCCGGCCTGTTCCCAGCCGCCGCCCAGCGCCTCCAGCCGGGCTTCTTCCACCAAGGTGTCCAGCTGTCGCGTCGTGTCGTTGGCGAACCCGGCCTCTCCGTCGCCCGGCCGCGCCCGAAGTCTGTGGAACTCCCGGTGCATCTCCCGCATGAACTCAAGGAAGTTCGCGAACCGCTCGGGCGGCGCGGCCCGCCAACTCGCCCACGTGTACACGGCCCACTCGCCGTCCTCGTCCATGTCCTCGGGATCCAGGAGGACATGGGTGATGTCGGACTCGACGTCGAGCTGCAACCCTCGTCGCCACAGGTCGGCCTCCCGCCACTCCTCGGGCCCGGAGTCCTCGTCCAGCTCCTCCTCGCACATGTCCGCCAGACCCGACTCGTTGTTGTGCCAGCGAGCGTCCTCGGTCCCCGCGAGAAGCCAGACGAACCCGCCGGCGTGCCGCCACCCGTCGCTGACCTTGAGGAACTCCCGGTACGACGGCGGCATCCGCAGGCCGAGGCGCTCCTCCATGGCCGCGATCCGTTCCTCTGAGGCGGGCGGGAAGCCCAGCCATCGCGCTTGCCGCGCGACCTCGTCGTCATCTCCCCGGCTCTCGCCGTCCTCAAGTGAATCCGCCCACTCCCCGCTCCACTTGAGCAGGAAGGACCGCCAGTCGAATGCCGTGATGTCCGTCATGCTCCGATGCTGCCACCCGGCACTGACAATGCTCCGACGGCTGTTGCGGTCGGCGGGGACCCCTCGGGTGGTGGTCGCCACTCGCCGAGTTGTCCGCGGACCACCCCGGAATTGTCCTTGATCGGTAACAGACGCATCCCACGGCCGTTGTCTCTCGTCCTGCCAAGTGGTCGCAGGACGACCAGGGATCGGCAAGGAACTGCGCGAAAGCGGGGCGGACATGGCACGGCACGGTGGTGGGCGGGGCTGGTACGGCAAGGTCGTCGGGGCGGCGCTCGGGGTGACGGTGCTGACCGTCGGTGCCTCGGTGTGGACCGCGCAGGCCGGTGCCGTGGGTGCCGTGTCGCCTCACGCGACCGCGTCCGCCACGCCGGGAAGCGGCGTCAAGCCGGTGGCGGTGACCATAGTCCACGCCTCGGACAAGGGGGCGCACGGCGTCAACATCACCATCGACGACGGCCCCGACCCCGTATGGACCCCTCAAGTGCTCGAAGTGCTGCGGGAGTACGGAGTGAAGGCCACGTTCTGCATGGTGGGAACGCAGGCGCAGGCCCACCCGGACCTCGTGAAGAAGGTGGTCAAGGCAGGCCACCGGCTGTGCGACCACTCGGTGTCGCACGACACCACCATGGACACCAAGCCCCAGGCCTACCAGTCGCAGCAGATACTCGACGCCGAACGCATGATCACCGAGGCGTCCGGGGGCGTACGGCCGGTGTACTACCGGGCACCCGGCGGGGCTTTCACGCCCTACAGCCGCAAGCTGGCCGCCTCCCGGGGCATGCGCCCACTGGGCTGGAACGTGGACTCCAAGGACTTCGAGCGGCCGGGCACGGACGCCGTCGTCGCCACCGTCGAGCGGGAGCTCCCCAACGGGCCGACGCTCCTCTTCCACGACGCGGGCGGCGACCGCTCCCAGACCGTCGAGGCCCTGCGCCGGATCCTCCCCTGGCTCAAGGAGCAGGGTTACTCCTTCGGCTTCCCGGTACGCTGATCCCCGGCCCTGGCCGTCACGGCGTTCCAGGCCCCGGTCTCGGCACCGGGTACACCGAGCAGACTGCCTGACTGCCCGCCCGCGACGGTGCCCCGCTCCGTCCGCTACGCGCCAGGTACGCGGAAGGCGACCTGTCGGCGGGCGGCCTCGTCGATCTCGTCGAGGGTGAGGAGCGGGGTGGCCCGGGTGCGAAGGGCTCCGCTGGCCTTGACGGTGAGGCTGACGGCGGCCATGGACACCGGGTCGGGGAAGTCGACGATGAGGACGATGTCGTCCTCGCCGAAGGCGAAGTACATGGCCTCGACCGTGCCGCCGAGGCCGGTGACGACCTGTTCGACGGCTGCGCGGCGGCCACTCGCGCCCTCCTGGAGCAGCCCCTTGGTGCCCTCGGTCGTATAGGTCGCCTGGATGAGGAACTTCGGCATCGGGACGCTCCCTGCCCATCGGTTGTCCGGTCTCCGCAAGGGCCTTCCCGCAGACTCGTCCACTGCCGCTCACCACGCGGCCGGATTCACCCGGACAGCGGCGGACCGCCGGTCACCGGCAGGTCGTCGTACCGGGATGCACCTGTGGCTTCGGTCCTGTCGCCGCGATGCCAGATCCCTTTGGACACACAGCGGCTCGTCCCGGCGAGCCGGTCGGTCACCGGTGATCGGTGATGGTCCCCAGGGAAGCGCGGCCAGGGGGTGTCACTGGCCGCGCAACCCATCACCCGCGTCGGCAACCGAGCGGGTCACTACGTCAGGGGCGTACGGTCAGCCGCCCTGGCCGGCGTTACCGACCGGGCCGACCTTCACCGGGGTGCCGGTGCCGTCCGTGACGGGCAGGGTGGCGGCGCCCGGCCAGGCGAGGGCGACCGTCTTCGTCTCGTTCGGCGGGGTCACCAGCAGCCCCGTGACGCGGACGCCGGACCCGCCCGACTTGTTGAGCGGGTAGTTGATGCCGAACGCCGTCGACGCGCCGTTCTTGAGGACGGCCGGGTTGGCGTGCTCACCGGTCCGCTTCGCCGACAGGGAGCCCGAGTCGGTCTTCAGGTCGACGCCCGCGTACCCGGAGATCGCGCAGTCCCGGCCCCCGCGGTTCTTCAGTCGTACGGTGACGGTGCCGTCGGGGTCGCCGTCGATGGTGCCGTCCTTCGCCGTGATCTCCAGCTCGTCGGTGCGGCACCTGGCGACCTTGCCGGTCGTGCCCGAGCCGGTCCCGGCGGTCGTACCCTTCCCGCCGGCCCCCTTCCCTCCGCTCCGGTTCGCCGAACCGCCCGAGCCCGGAACGCCGCCCGAGGGAGACGCGGACGATCCGGTCGACGCCGGCGACGGGCTGCTCGGGCCCTTGCCGTCAACGTCGCTCTGGCAGGCGGTGAGCGAAAGACCCGCGGTGACGGCCAGGGCGGCGAAGGTGAGCTTGTAGGCACGCATCGTTTCTTCCTCAGTATCGGTGGGCGGTACCGGCCGCGCTCGGAACGAGTCGGTGCAAGTCGGTGCGAGCGGTTCGTTTCTGACAGGCAAGAGCCGCGCAGTCGACGCGCCGTTCCGCCCGGCCACCCGCTAATACGTTGCTGTTACACACACCGTCGTGGCGCGGTGCGACACGCCAACTGGGGCCGGGGTGTGGCCCGGGGGCCCGATCCGTGCCGAGTGCGACCCGCGGTGCATAATCCGAGGCGGTCGTCATTCGGCCTTCAGGTCCGAGAGGGGCTCGGTGGATCAGGAACGGTACGTCGCAGAACCGAACCAGGTACTGCACCCTGGGAAGTACCGTCGAGAGCGGTACAACGACACGAACGGCGCCGTCCACGAGACGACTCGCCACGACGCGCACGGCAACGCCTTCACCGAGAACCACCGACTCGGCCCCGCCGAGCGGTACGACTACGACTATGTGGTGGCCGACGCCCCCCGAGCCGCAGACGCCCCCGCACAGCCGTGGGTCCAGCCTGCCGCCGCCGCTGCCGCGGCCGCCGCGACGATCGGTGGAGCGGCGGCCTACTACGAGCTCGCCGACAGCCACGTGCAGGGGGGAAGCACCGGTGGGGAGGACGAGGACGACGGGCCGGCCGCCTTCTGGACGATCATTGTCGTGGCCCTGCTGGCGTTGGGACCCCTGTTCCTCGGTGCCTGGATGATTCGGCGTGCCAAGGCCGTTGGCGGAACCGCGGTCCACGGCAGGTTCGTGCTCCTCCTTGAGATTCCCTGGCTGGCGGCCCTGTGGGGGTGGCTCTTCGACGGTGGCGGGGCGGCGTGGACGACGGCCGTGGGCACCGCCGTCGCGCTCGGCGTCCGGTACGGGCTGAACTTGCGGGACGAGGCACGTTGGCGTCGTGTGGACACCGGACTCGCGTAGCCGCTGGTGTCCCGTCCCGGGCCGCGGGGTCACCGACCTCGTGCCCGGGACCTCTGGCACCACGGTTCTGCCGAAGTACCCCCCGACCGGCCGTCGTTCCCGTGGCGAACCCGTGCGAGGGGAACGGGGAGCCGCGCCCGAGGTCGTGCCCTTCAGCGACCGCGCCCGGCCATTTCCTCGGCGCCGCCCTCCTCGAAACCCCGCCGGGGGGTCTCCGCGGCCCGCTCCGTCTCGGGGTGCGCCTGGCGTACGCGCAGGTCGGCGACGGCCAGCAGCAGCGCGATCACGCTCATGCCGACGGCGGTGAGCAGCCCGAGCTGAATGGCCGTCACGGAGCGGCCATGGGCGGCCTGATGCGCGAAGTACACCGCGCCCACCACGGCGATCCCGGCCGCCGAACCGATGCGCTGCCCCGTCTGCAGCACCCCGCCGGCCGCGCCGGCCCGCTGCACGGGGACGCGGGTGAGTGTGAGCGTCGTGTTGGGGGAGACCGTGAGACCCGAGCCGATCCCGGCGACGACCATCGGCAGGGCCGTGGCCCACCCGGCGTTCTGCAGGGGTGCCAACTGCACCGCCACGACCACCCCGAGCAGCCCGACCACCACCGCGAGGAGGCCGAAGACGACCAGCTTGCGCCCGTGACGCATCACCAGCCGCCCACCGATCGCCGCGCCGACCGCGGAGGCGGCCGCGAACGGCAGCACCGAGACACCGGCTGCCAGCGCGCTGTATCCGGCCGTGTTCTGCAGGAACAGGGAGTAGACGAAGAAGACCGTGGTGAAGCCCGCGAAGTAGGTCAGGCTGATCAGGGAGCCGAGTGTGAAGGAGCGCAGGGAGAACAGGTTCAGATCGACCAGCGGAGCCTGCCCGCGCCGTCCCTGCCGCCGCTCCCACGCCCAGAACGCGGCCAGCAGCAGCGCGGCCACCGGCAGCAGCGCCCACTTCAGCCGCCCGGTCCACTGCTGCTCCTGCACCAGCGGCAGCATGAGTGCGAGTACGGCGGCGCCGAGGAGCAGGACGCCGAACGCGTCGAACTGCTCCCGCTTGCCCGTCGACGCCGGGAACCGGGGCAGCAGCCGCAGTCCCGCGACGAACGCGGCCACTCCGATGGGCAGGTTGACGAAGAACACCCAGCGCCAGCCGTCGTCGGTGCCCACGGCGTCGATCAGCACACCGCCCACCAGCGGGCCCGCCGCCGTCGAGATCCCGATGACACTGCCCAGCAGGCCGAAGGCCTTGGCCCGCTCGGCACCCTGGAACATCTGCTGGATCAGCCCCGAGGTCTGCGGGGCGACCATGCCCGCCGCCGTGCCCTGGATCAGCCGGAACAGCACCAGCCAGGAGGCGCTGGGAGCGAGACCGCACGCCCCCGAGGCCAGCGTGAACAGAGCCAGCCCCACCAGGAATGCCTGGCGCCGCCCCCGCATGTCGCCCAGTCGGCCCGCCGGGACGAGCACCAGCCCGAAGGTCAGGGCGTACCCCGAGACCACCCAGGACTGGGCGGCCTCCGAGGCGGCCAGCCCGTGCTCCATGGAGGGCAGCGCCACGTTCACGATCGAGGTGTCGAGCAACGAGATGAAGCCCGCCGTCAGACAGACGGCGAGCGCCTTCCACCGCCGGTTGTCGGGGGCGGGCCGGGCTTGGAGGGTGGTCATGGGGTCACGCTAAGCAGCCACCCCGCCCAACGCCTGGAAGGAGTCCTTCCGCGCGCGTCGTAGCGACAAGGACCCGCAGGGCTCACGTGCTGTGCCGCCCATGGCGGAAGAGCGGTAGGCCGGAGGAGCATGGGGCCGACAAGTGGCCGAGGGCCTGGGTGTCCTGCCATCGAGGTGGCTGGGACGAGACACTGTCCACGTCGGCCGCCGAACCGGGGGCCGGTCACGGGAGTTGTGCGCCACCGTCCAGGACAGTTCCGAAGCCGCAGCGACCAGGAGGATCGGCGCCGATGGCCGACAACGACATCGAAATGCACGGTCCGGCGAACGGGGAGGGACCGCCACGCCGGTACGGGCCCGTCGCCACTGTCGCCGTGCTCTCCGATGTGCACGCCAACATTCCCGCCCTCGACGCGGTGCTCGCCGAACCGGACGTCGTCGCGGCCGACCTCGTCGTCCTCTGCGGCGATCTGACCTGGGGGCCGCAGCCGCAGGAAACGTACGAGCGGATCGTCGCGCTGGGCGGGCGCGCCCTGTGCGTACGCGGCAACGGCGACCGCTACGCCGCCCGGATCGGCACGGCCGCGCAGGCCGCCGAGACCCCGCGCCAGTCGTGGATCGCCGCACAGCACTCGCCCGAGGCCATCGCCTTCCTCGACCGCCTCCCCTTCGGGGTCGTCGTCGAGATCGACGGGCTCGGACCGGCGCACTTCTGCCACGGTTCGCCGCGCAGCGACCACGAACTGGTCACGCCGGGCACACCGCCCGAGCGGTTCGCGGATCTGTCCGCGGCCATCGACGCGCGCGTCCTGGTCACCGGACACGCGCACCTCCAGTTCGACCGCGCGGTGGCGGGCCTGCGCAGCGTGAACCCCGGCAGTGTCGGGCTGCCGTACCACACGGGTGAACCCGGCACCGCCTACTGGGCGTTGCTGGGTCCGGACGTCCGGCTCAGGACCACCCGTTACGACGTCGCGGACGCCGTCGCGCGCGCCCACCGGGCCGCCGACCCGGACGCGGAGCGTTACGCGGACACCCTGACGAACGCACCGGATCCTGAACAGATCATCGTCGAGGCGGAGACCCGGATCTTCGTCAATTGACCGAGCGTCGCCGTCACGCATCACCCGTCGATCGTGCGCGGGGCGGTTCCGGGACACCAGGACGCGCCGCCGGACTCTCCACACGCCGACCAGGCCCGCCCGGTGGCGAACAGCGACTTCGGCGTCTCACGACTGTCTCCGCAAGCGCAAGAAATTGCGCTACTTGCGGTGGCTTGCATTGAGGCGGCGCAAGGCCCGCGCATTGGCGCCTGCGGGCCTTGGCGTGGGGGAGGGGCGTTGCGTGGTGCCCGGTTGACTTCCTTCGGCCCTTTGGTCCCCGCGCTTCGACCGGTTCATCGGTCCGGGTCGGTCCGCCGACTCTGCGCGCCCTCTGCGCGCCGTGTCTTCGGCGTTGAGGCGCGGGTGTTGATGGTGAAACTTGTGGCGTCCTGGCCGTAGACGGGCTCGCACTGCTCTGCAATATTGCGATGAAACAATGCAAGAAGCTGCGCGCGACTCTCTTTCGAGGGTCGCGCAGGTCCGGACAGCCGACGCTTGCACGGACAGCTCTCGCGCAGGCAGTTCATGCCGCTCAGTCCGTCCTGTCGTACCGCGCCACCGCTCTGCCCAGGAACGAGCCGCCCTCGCCGCCCCTCCGGCGCGCGAACCTCCGCAGGGAGTGAACCCCGTATGACCCCACACAAGTCGAGATCCTGGAGACGCCGCGCGGCGACCGCAGCGCTCGCCTCCACCCTCTTGGTTCTGGGCCTGCCCGCCGTCGGCGCCCACGCCGCCGGTGGTCCCGACGCCGCCGCGGACGCCGCCACCAAGGCCGGCAGCGTCCGCGGCGCCCACACGGCCGCCCGCATCACCGACGGCGACTCCGACACCTATTGGCAGGCCGGAAAGAAGTCGGCCCAATGGGTCCAGACCGACCTCGGGCGGACCGAGCGCGTCCGCGAGGTCGTGCTGCGGCTGCCCAAGGACTGGCAGACCCGCAAGCAGACGCTGGCGCTCCAGGGCAGCGCCGACGGAAAGAGCTTCGCCACACTCAAGTCGCGGGCCCAGTACGTCTTCAGCCCCGGCAACGGCAACACGGTCAAGGTCTCCTTCCCCGCGACGCTCGCCCGTTACGTCCGGGCCGACTTCAGCGCCAACTCGGTCGCCCCCACGGCACAGCTGGCCGAGATGCAGGTCCTCACGGCCGCCGCCTCGACCCCCAACCTGGCCCAGGGCAAGCCCTTCACCGAGAGCGGGCACGCCGACGTGTACGGCGCGGCCAACGCCGGTGACGGCAACCGCAACACCTACTGGGAGAGTGCCAACAACGCCTTCCCGCAGTGGCTCCAGGTCGACCTCGGCTCGTCGGTCAAGATCAACCAGGTGACGCTGCGGCTGCCCGGCGGATGGCCGAGCCGGAGCCAGACCTTCAAGGTCCAGGGCTCGACGGACAACCAGAACTTCACCGACCTGACGGCCTCCAAGGCGTACACCTTCGACAGCTCGAACGACCAGTCGACGACGATCGCACTCGACACCGTCACGACCCGGTACGTGCGGGTGCTGTTCACCGCCAACACCGCCTGGCCCGCCGGTCAGGCGTCCGAGCTGGAGGTCTACGGACCCGTCACCGGCGACACGCAGGCGCCGACCGCTCCGTCGAACCTGGCCTTCACCGAACCGGCCACCGGCCAGATCAAACTGACCTGGAACGCGGCGAGCGACGACACGGCCGTCACCGGTTATGACATCTACGCCAACGGCCAACTGCGGTCGAGCGTCGCAGGGAACGTGCTGACGTACACCGACACGCAGCCGGCCGGCAGCGACATCACCTACTTCGTACGGGCCAAGGACGCGGCCGGCAACGTCTCCTCCAACAGCAACAGCGTCACCCGCCAGGGATCGGGTGGCGACACCCAGGCCCCGACCGCGCCCGGCAACCTCGCCTACACGCAGTCCGGCAGCGACGTGAAGCTCACCTGGCAGGCGTCCAGCGACAACGTCAAGGTCACCGGCTACGACGTCTACGCCGACGGCCGGCTTCTCAAGTCCGTCGCGGGTGACGTCACGACGTACACGGACACCCCGTCGGCGACGGCCACCGTCACCTACTCCGTGAAGGCGAAGGACGCGGCCGGGAACGTGTCGGTGGCGAGCAACAGCGTCACCCGGACCGGCTCGACCGGTTCGGGCACCGACCTCGCCCAGGGCAAGCCCATCGAGGCCTCCTCGAACACCTTCACCTATGTCGCCGCCAACGCCAACGACGGCCAGATCGGCACCTATTGGGAGAGCGGAGGCGGCGCCTACCCGGCCACCCTCACCACCAAGCTGGGCGCGAACGCCGATCTCGGCCAGGTCGTCGTCAAGCTCAACCCGGACCCCGCCTGGGCGACGCGCACCCAGAACATCCAGGTGCTCGGCCGCGACCAGGACGCGACGGCCTTCACCAGTCTCGTCACGGCGAAGGACTACACGTTCAACCCGTCGAGCGGAAACACCGTGACCATCCCGCTCACCGGCGCGGCCGCCGACGTCCAGCTCAAGTTCACGTCCAACTCCGGTGCCCCGGGCGGACAGGTCGCCGAGTTCCAGGTGATCGGCACGCCTGCCGCCAACCCCGACCTCAAGGTCACCGGGATCACCAACACCCCCGCGGCCCCGGTCGAGTCGGACACCATCGGCCTCTCCGCGACCGTCACCAACAGCGGCACCAAGGCGTCCAAGGCCACCGACCTGAACTTCACACTCGGCGGCACGAAGGCGGCCACGGCCGACGTCCCGGCCCTCGCGGCCGGCCAGTCGGCGACGGTCACCGCGAGCATCGGCACCCGGGACGCGGGCAGTTACCCGCTCGGCGCCGAGGTGGACCCGTCGAACAAGGTGATCGAGCAGAACGAGGGGAACAACACCTTCACCCGCGCCGACGCCCTGGTCGTGAAGCCCGTCTCCAGTTCCGACCTGATCGCCGCCCCGGTCTCCTGGACGCCGTCCAGCGCCTCCGCCGGTGACAACGTCACCTTCTCCGTCGCCATCAAGAACCAGGGCTCCGTCGCCTCGGCCTCCGGTTCGCACGGCGTCACGCTGACGGTCCAGGACGCGAACGGCGCCACCGTCAAGACACTCACCGGCTCCTACAGCGGCGCCATCGCGTCCGGCCAGACGACCGCACCGGTTAGCCTCGGATCCTGGACGGCCGTCAACGGCAAGTACACCGTCAAGACCGTCATCGCCGCGGACGACAACGAACTGCCGGTCAAGCGGGACAACAACACCACCACACAACCCCTGTTCGTCGGCCGTGGCGCCGACATGCCCTACGACATGTACGAGGCCGAGGACGGCACACTCGGCGGCGGCGCCAAGGTCGTCGGCCCCAACCGCACCGTCGGCGACCCGGCGGGCGAGGCCAGTGGCCGCAAGGCCGTGACCCTCAACGCCACCGGCCAGTACGTCGAGTGGACCACCCGCGCCGACACCAACACCCTGGTCACCCGCTTCTCCATCCCCGACGCGACCACCACCACCCTCGACGTCTACGTGGACGGCCAGTTCCTCAAGGCGATCGACCTCAGCTCGAAGTACGCCTGGCTGTACGGCGACGAGACCGCGCCCGGCAACTCACCCGGCTCCGGTGCCCCGCGCCACATCTACGACGAGGCGAACCTGCTGCTCGGCAGGACCGTTCCGGCCGGATCCAGGATCCGGCTCCAGAAGGACGCGGCCAACACCTCCACGTACGCCATCGACTTCGTCAACACCGAACAGGCGACGGCGGACCCGAACCCCGACCCGGCCGCCTACACGGTCCCGGCCGGCTTCACCCAGCAGGACGTGCAGAACGCCCTCGACAAGGTCCGCATGGACACCACCGGCAAGCTCGTCGGCGTCTACCTGCCCGCCGGTGACTACGAGACCTCCAGCAAGTTCCAGGTCTACGGCAAGGCGGTCAAGGTCGTCGGAGCGGGACCGTGGTTCAGCCGCTTCCACGCACCCTCCTCGCAGGAGAACACCGACATCGGCTTCCGCGCCGACTCCACGGCCAACGGCTCGACGTTCGCCGGCTTCGCCTACTTCGGCAACTACACGTCCCGCATCGACGGCCCGGGCAAGGTCTTCGACTTCGCCAACGTCGCCAACATCACCATCGACGACATCTGGGCCGAGCACATGGTGTGCCTCTACTGGGGCGCCAACACCGACAACATGACCATCGAGAACTCCCGCATCCGTGACACGTTCGCCGACGGCATCAACATGACGAACGGCTCCACGGACAACCACGTCACCAACAACGAAGCCCGCGCCACGGGCGACGACAGCTTCGCCCTCTTCTCCGCGATCGACGCCGGAGGCGCCGACGAGAAGAACAACCTCTACGAGAACCTGACCTCCACCCTGACCTGGCGCGCGGCCGGTATCGCCGTCTACGGCGGCTACAACAACACCTTCCGCAACATCCGCGTCGCCGACACCCTGGTCTACTCCGGCATCACCATCTCCTCGTTGGACTTCGGCTACCCGATGAACGGCTTCGGCACCGATCCGACGACCATCGAGAACGTCTCCCTGGACCGTACCGGCGGCCACTTCTGGGGCTCCCAGGTCTTCCCCGCCATCTGGGCGTTCTCCGCCTCGAAGGTGTTCCAGGGCATTCGCGTCAACGACGTCGACATCGACAACTCCACCTACGGAGGCGTGATGTTCCAGACCAACTACGTAGGAGGACAACCACAGTTCCCGGTGAAGGACACGATCTTCACCGACATCTCCATCACCAACTCCAAGAAGAGCGGAGACGCCTTCGACGCAAAGTCGGGATTCGGCATCTGGGCCAACGAGCTGCCGGAACCGGGTCAGGGTCCCGCGGTCGGTGAAGCGACCTTCCACAACCTGCGGATGAGCGGCAACGCCGAGGACATCCGCAACACGACCAGTACGTTCAAGATCAATATCGGGTAGGTTCTGGACGGGCACTGAACGGTACGGGGCCGCCCTCCGCGAGGGCGGCCCCGCACTGTCATGTCCGGTGGCCGCGCGTCTCCGACCGTCGTGCAGTTCCGAACGCCCGTGCCCACGCACTGTGTTGACGAGCCGTCAGGCCCAGCAGAGGCTGTACGGGTGTGGTCGAAGTTGCCGACGGGGTGGGTGGTGTCGCTACCGTGAACCGGCGATCATCCCCTGCGCGATGCACGGGGCGGTCGCCGAGGAACACAAGAAACGGGGACACCTTGCCATGACCCACTCGAACCGCTCCGCCCACCCAGCCCGTGCCGCGCGCATCGGCGCGCTCGCGGCGGCCGTCCTCGCGGCCGCCGCCTCCCTGACCGGATGCTCCGCCGACGGCGGCGATTCCAAGGCGGACGCCATACCGGCCGAGAGGCCGTTGCTCACCAAGGCCGAGGCGAACAAGACGGTGGACGCCTATCAGAAGGTCAACAACCAGGCCAACGCCCAGCGTTCCGCCTCCCTCATGGCGAGGGCGGAAGGCGGCACCGTCCTCGCGATGGACCAGGCGTACTTCACCCAGATCCCAGCGCTCGACAAGAGCGACGTCGCGGACAACCTCGCGCCGTTCGCGTACGTCAACCGCGCCTTCTACATCCCGCCCGCCTCCGCCAGGACCGACTGGTTCCTGATGCGCGCCCAAGGCGCACAGCTCACCCACGGCAAGCCGGGCGAACTGTGGCCGAAGGACGTCAGGTTCCTTGTCTTCAAGCGCTCCGGCGACGGCTGGCGGATGGTCGCGGCCCGCGACTTCCAGGGGCCTGATCTGGCCAAGGTGCCGCACATCGCCCTCGACGGAGCCGGGTTGATGAAGGTCGCCGCCCCCGACACCAAGATCGGTGGGACCGCGCCCGCGCGGTTGCCGGAACTGGTCACCGATCTGTGGGTGACCGGCGGGCGCGACACCCCGCTCGCCGACACCTCGGCCCGACGCACCGGAAGTTCCTGGTACACCGAGCGGGCCGACAAACTGGACGGGCACGCCTGGGTCGACTTCAAGAGGGCCGCTCCCCACGCCGGTGACGTCTTCGCCGCGAAGACCACCGACGGCGGCGCGCTCGTGCTGTCCGACAGTGCCGTCGAGGAGACCTTCCTGGCCAAGGACCTGAACTCCTACATCAACCTCGGCGACTCCGACAAGCCGTTGGTCAGGCGCGACCCGGACACGCGCATGAACAAGGTCGTCCGCCACTACGTACAGACGGAGCTCGGACTCATCTCCGCGGACGGCAGCCCCGCCGTGTACTCCATCGGCACCCAGGTGACCAAGGTGGACGCCGTACCGGCATCCGACGTCTAGAGCGGATGCCCCTTGAGGAACGCGGACCGCCGTCGCCCGTCCCGGGGACATCCCGGGACGGGCGACGGCGGTGACCGGTGCTTGCTGCGGCGCTACTTGGTGAGCGCCGAGAGCGTGGGGTCGTTGGCGTAGGCCTGGGCCGCGTTCTCCTTCGTCACGATGACGGGCGGGAGGAGGTACGACGGCACGACCTTGGCGCCGTTGTTGTACGACTTGGTGTCGTTGATGGCCGGCTTGTCGCCCTTCTGCAGGGACTGGACCATCTTGAGGGTCTCGGCCACCAGCTTGCGGGTGTCCTTGTTGATGGTCGAGTACTGCTCACCGGCCATGATCGACTTGACCGACTCGACCTCGGAGTCCTGGCCGGTGACGACCGGGATCGGCTTGCCGGCGCCCTTCACCGAGGTGAGGATCGCGCGGGCGAGGGTGTCGTTCGGGGACAGGACACCGTCGAGGGTCTTCTTGCCGCCGTAGGCGGAGGTCAGCAGCGAGTCCATGCGCTGCTGGGCGTTCTCGGCCTTCCAGCCCTGGGTGGCGGTCTGCTTGATGTTGGTCTGCTTGGAGCCGACAACGATGTCGCCCTTGTCGATGAGGGGCTTCAGCACCTCCATCGCTCCGTCGAAGAACACCTTCGAGTTGTTGTCGTCCGGCGAGCCGGAGAACAGCTCGATCGTCCACGGGCCCTTGGGCTTCTTGGCCTTCATGCCGTCGATGAGGGCCTGGCCCTGAAGCTGGCCGACCTTGAAGTTGTCGAAGGCGACGTAGTAGTCGACGTCCTTCGTGTTGGTGATCAGACGGTCGTAGGCGATGACGGTGGCCCCGGCCTGCTTGGCCTGCGAGACCTGCGTCGAGAGCTGCGAGGCGTCGGTCGCGCCGATCACGATGACCTTCGCGCCCTTGGTGACCATGGAGGAGATCTGCGCCTGCTGGTCGGCGACGGTGGTCGAGGCGCCCGCGTACTGGACGTCGCCCTTGAAGCCCGCCTTCTTCAGGCCGTTGGTGAACAGGTCACCGGCGAGCACCCAGTTCTCCGAGGTCTTGGCCGGCAGCGCGACGCCGATCAGGGCGTCCTTCGCGAAACCCTTGCCGTCGGAGCCGGCGGTGGAACCCTCACGGTGGTTGGAGCAGGCCGTACCCAGGGTGAGCAGGGCGGCCGCGCCGACGGCGGCGATGCTTCTGATGGTGAGTGAGCGCATGGTGGAGTCGAACCCTTCGTGTGGTGCTGGTTGCCGGAGTTGTGCTGAGCCGTCGAGCACGGCGGTGGCGGTGCGGTGGGACACCGCCGGACCGTGTGCCCATGACCGGTCGTACCGGGGTGGGGGACCGGACACCCGGTTGTCAGGAGACCGGATGTCCGGTCGTCGGTGGAGGTGGAGCGATCGCGGCCGCGGGGGTGCGGCCGCCGGAGGGTGCGGGCGTCAGCCCGCGACCTTGGCCTTGTCGGCGTCGGAGGACGGGGACGGCGGCGATTTCGGCGCGGCCGGGTCGTCGTCCCGCCGGAACGGACTCATCAGCGTCCCGAGGAGCGAGAAGCGTCCCTGCCTCTTGTTGTAGACGTCGAAGGCGACGGCGAGGAGCAGGACCAGTCCCTTGATGATCTGGACCATGTCCGAGCCGACGCCCTCCAGTTGGAGACCGTTGTTGAGCAGGGCCATCACCAGACCACCGACGATCGAGCCGCTGACGGTACCCAGGCCGCCGGAGACCGCCGCCCCGCCGATGAACACCGCGGCGATGGCGTCCAGTTCCCAGCTCAGACCGTCCTGGGGGCCGGAGGCCGCGGACCGTGCCACGAAGATCATGCCTGCCAGTGCGGCCAGTACCGACATGTTCATCATGACGAAGAAGTTGACCCGCTTGAGCTTCACGCCGGACAGTTCGGCCGCTCGGGCGTTGCCGCCGACGGCGTAGATGTGCCGGCCGCCGATGGTGTTGCGCGTGTAGTACGAGTACGCGAGGACCAGGACGATCAGGATGATGCTGGAGATCGGCAGGCTGGTACCGATCCGGCCGCCGGCGAAGCGGAGCGTCGCGAAGACGATGACGCCGAGCATGACGGCCAGCCGGATGCCCATGACCCACAGCGGCGCCACCTCGGCCTTCATCTCACGGCGGGTCTGGCGCGCCTTCCACTCCCGCCACACCACGCCCGCGCAGGCGGCCAGTCCGAGCAGCAGCGTCAGGTTGTTGTAGCCGGTGTCCGGACCCACCTCGGGAAGGAAGCCGGCGCCGATCTTGCGGAAGCCCTGGGGCACCGGAACCGTGTCGGCGTTGCCGATGTACTGGTTGCCGCCGCGGAACAGCAGCATCCCGGCGAGGGTCACGATGAAGGCCGGGATGCCGATGTAGGCGACCCAGAAGCCCTGCCACGCGCCGATCGCCGCGCCGACGAGCAGGCCGAGCAGAATGCCGAGCGGCCAGGGGAGCGAATACTCCTGCATCGTCTTGGCGACGACGATGCCGGTGAACGCGGCGACGGAGCCGACCGACAGGTCGATGTGCCCGGCGACGATCACCATCAGCATCCCGATGGCCAGGATCAGGATGTACGAGTACTGGCTGGCGACCGCGACGAGGTTGCCGGAAGTGAGCGTCAGCCCGTGGGTCCAGATCTGGAACAGCAGGACGATCGCCACCAGGGTGGAGATCATGCCGAACTGGCGGGCGTTGGAGGTCGTGCCTCCGAAGAGGTTCTTCTGCAGGTCAGTTATACGGCTCATGGAGTCGGGCTCTTCTTGGTAGCGGTCATCTGCTTCATCAGGAGTTCCGGGTCGGCGTCGTCACGCGCCACATCGCCGGTGATGGTGCCCTCGAACACCGTGTAGATGCGGTCGCACAGGCCGATCAGCTCGGGCAGCTCGGAGGAGATGACGACGACCCCCTTGCCCTGCGCGACGAGCCGCTGGATGATCCCGTAGATCTCGAACTTGGCGCCCACGTCGATGCCGCGGGTCGGCTCGTCGAGGATCAGCAGGTCGGGGTCGGTGAACATCCACTTCGCCAGGACGACCTTCTGCTGGTTGCCGCCCGAGAGTTTGACGACACCCTCGTCGACGCCGGGGGTCTTGATCCTCAGGCTCTTGCGGTACTCCTCGGCGATCCGGTGCTCGCGCACCGGGTCGATGACGCTGCGGCGGGCGATCTTCGACAGCTTGGCGGCCACCATCGAGGTCTTGATGTCGTCCAGCAGGTTCAGGCCGATCGACTTGCGGTCCTCGCTGACGTAGGCCAGCCCGTGGCCGATGGCGTCCGCCACCGTCTTCACCTGGATCTCCGTGCCGTCCTTGAAGACGCGCCCGGACAGCCAGGTGCCGTAGGAGCGGCCGAAGAGGCTCATCGCCAGTTCGGTGCGGCCGGCGCCCATGAGGCCCGCGAAGCCCACGATCTCGCCGCGGCGGACGTGGAACGAGGAGCCCTTGCACACGAGGCGCTCGTCCGAGGTCGGGTGCCGCACCGTCCAGTCGCGGACCTCGAAGAAGACCTCGCCGATGTCGGGCGTGCGGTCGGGGAAGCGGCTGTCGAGCGCCCGGCCGACCATGCCCCGCACGATGCGGTCCTCGTTGACGCCGTCGGCCCGTACGTCGAGGCTCTCGATGGTGCGGCCGTCGCGCAGGATCGTGATGGTGTCGGCGATCGCCTCGATCTCGTTCAGCTTGTGGGAGATGATGATCGAGGTGATGCCCCGCTCGCGGAAACCGCGCAGCAGGTCGAGCAGGTGCTGGGAGTCGTCCTCGTTCAGGGCCGCGGTCGGCTCGTCGAGGATCAGCAGTTTCACGTCCTTCGCGAACGCCTTGGCGATCTCGACGAGTTGCTGCTTGCCGACGCCGATGTCCTTGATCAGGGTGTCGGGGTCCTCACGGAGCCCGACCTGTTCCATCAGCTCCAGGGCCCGGCGCTGGGCCCTCTTCCAGTCGATCGAGCCGCGTCGGCGCGGCTCGTTGCCGAGGAAGAGGTTCTCGGTGATCGACATGCCCGGCACCAGGGCCAGTTCCTGGTGGATGATCACGATGCCGGCCTGTTCGCTGGCCCGGATGTCGTGGAACCGGACCTGCTCACCCCGGTAGACGATGTCGCCGGTGTAGCTGCCGTGCGGGTGGACGCCGCTCAGCACCTTCATGAGCGTGGACTTGCCGGCGCCGTTCTCGCCGCAGATCGCGTGGATCTCGCCTTCCCGCACGACGAGGCCGACGTCGGCGAGCGCGGTGACGCCGGGGAAGGTCTTGGTGATCGACCGCATCTCCAGCAGGGTCGGGGCTGCGGCGGTCATGAGCGGCGCTCCCCACCGCCGGGAACGCGCCGAGGCGTCTTCGGGCCGAGCCGCCCGCGGCATTCCATGGACATCAACTTGCCTCCGGTGGCACAGGTCCGTGCCCTCGCGTCCGGGATGTTTCATCTGCGGCCGGACACTAAATCCATTTGTTTTACTAAGTCAATGGGCAGGGGAAGATATGTTGTCGGGGCATCGAGAGAGGACCGTGCGTGCGGCAGGCAGGAACGAACCTTCCCAAGGTCGGGAGATACAACCGGGCGGTTGTCCTGGACCAGATCCAGCTCGCCGACGGCATCAGCCGTGTCGAGATCGCCCAGTACACCGGTCTGACCCCGCAGACCGTCTCGGGCATCGTGCGCCGGCTCATCGAAGAGGGCATCATCCGGGAGGACGGCGAGAGCAAGGGAGCGGCCGGAGGGAAACCCCGCACCACCCTGAGGGTCAACGCCGACGCCGGCTGCGCCGTCGGACTCCACTTCGACCCCGTCGAGCTGAGCTGCACCGTGGTCGACCTGCTCGGCCGGCCCCTGGTCGTCAAGAAGCGCCCGGCCCGCCACGTCACCGATCCGGCCGAGGTCGTGAAGGACATGGCCGAACTGGTTGCCGACGTGCTCGCCGAGACGGGTGTCGACCGCGACAAGGTCCTGGGGATCGGTCTCGCCACTCCCGGTCCGATCGACATCGAACACGGCGTGATCGTCGGCGCGCCGCAACTCACCAACTGGACCCGGGTGCCGGTCCAGCACATGCTCAGCGAGACGACCGGCCTGCCGGTGACCCTCGACAACGACGCCACCGCCGCCGCGATCGGCGAGCGCTGGTCGGGAGCCGGCAGGGGAGTGGCGGACTTCGCCTACTTCTTCTTCGGCACCGGTATCGGCGGCGGCCTCATCCTCAACCACCAGGTGTACCGCGGTGGTTCACGCAACGCGGGCGAGTTCGGTCACTCCTCGGTGCTGCCCGACGGTCCGGAGTGCTACTGCGGCAACCGGGGCTGCCTGGAACGGCTCGTCAACCCCACGGCGATCGTCGCAGAGGTGCACCGCAGACTCGCGGCGGGATCGCACCCGGACAGTGCGCTGGCGCGGACGTTCGCCGAGGATCCCGACGCGGTCGACCACGCCGCCATCCGGGTGGCCGCGGCGGCCGGTGACCCGGTCGCCGCGGCGGTGATCGACGAGACCGCGGAGTACGTGGCCTCGGTCGCGGTCGACATCGCGAACTTCCTCGACGTCGACCTGATCATTCTCGGCGGCCACGGGATCCAGCACGTCGAGGCCCGCTACGTGGCGGTCGTCGCCGCCGCGCTGAAGAGCCGGCCGCTGTCCCGTCACATCCGGGTGGTGGAGGTCGAGGCTTCCCCGCTCGGCACGGACGCGGCGGTGGTGGGCAGCGCGGCGCTCGTCCTGCACGCCACGTACTCCCCGCATCTGTCGGCCCTGGTGGGGACAGGGGTGACGCCCGGCGGTCCGCAGTGACCCGGCACCAGCCAACGCCTCACGCCCGCCGCGGTCCGCGGGCCCTACGGCACCGAGCGGCCCGACGAGTCACCTCTCGACACCGGGCCGCCGCCCGGCCTTGAGGCCGCCCCCGGCGGGCGTCGAGACCGTCTCCTGACTGTCCGCTTGCCCCTGCTCAGCCGCGGGACGAGCCCGCGGGGACCGTCGAGGGGCTCTTCCCGCTTCGACAGCGACGGCCCGGTTCCTCGCGAGCCGGGCCGGGTGCGGCCGGCACCAGGGCGCGCCCGCCGACCACCCCGAGCCGGCGTCAGCCCTTCCTCGCGGGGGACGAGACCGGCGTCAGCAGGCCTCGCGCCTGGACGGCGGGGAGGGACAGCGTGCGATAGCCCACGCTCTCGAACAGGACCGTGATCCTGCCCCCGTCCTCGCTCATCACCTCCCCCTCGCCCCACGTACGGTGCCCCACCCGCGTCCCGGGCGGGAAGGCGCCGTCGGCCGCCGCGGTCTCCAGGGGTTCGGGGCCCGTGCCGGACAGCACATCCCCCGTGCGGACGGGGGCCGCCTTCAACTCCTGTGTACGGGTGCAGATGTCGCAACCCGCGCAGTCGCCCTCCGCCAGACTCTCACCGAAGTACCCGAGCAGATGGCGCCGTCGGCAGCCGCTCGTCTCCGCGTACGCCCGCATCATCTCCACCCGGGAGCGTTCCAGATCGACGCGGGCGGACGCGATCCGCACCGCCTCGCGGACGCAGGCGTCCCGCCGCGCCCCGGGCACGGCCCGAACGCCGCCTCGCGTCTCGATCGTCACGGCACCCGCCTCCTCCAGCAGGTGCAGCATCGACGTCAGCGGTGTCTGGGACAGACCGGTGCGCTCGCGCAGCTCGGTCGCCGTGACCGGCCCCCGGTGCTCGCGCACCGCGTCGACCAGCCCGCCCAGCACCTCCGGGTCGGGGTGGGCGCCGGTCCGGAAGCGCTGCACACCGAGGTCCTCGGGCCGGTACGCGAGGATCGCCGTCGACGGCTCCCCGTCGCGTCCCGCCCGGCCGATCTCCTGGTAGTACGTGTCGAGGGAACCCGGCACCGACGCGTGCAGCACGAAGCGGATGTTCGGCTTGTCGATGCCCATCCCGAACGCGGAGGTGGCGACGACCACGTCCAGTTCGCCGGCCCGGAACCGGTCGTGCGTCCGCGAGCGATCGGCCGCCGGCAGCCCCGCGTGGTAGGCGGCGCTGTCGAATCCGAGCTCCGACAGTTCCCGCGCGTACGCCTCGGCCTCCCGCCGCGTTCCCGCGTAGACGATGCCCGGTTTGGCCTCGGCCGCGGCCCGTTCCACCACCCACCGCCGTTTCCCCGCGTTCTCCCGGTGCCGTACGACCTCCAGCGTGATGTTGCGGCGGTCGAACCCCGCGACCACCTCGCGCGTCTCACGCATGCCCAGCCGCTCCACGATGTCCGCCCGCACAGGGGCCGCCGCGCTGGCGGTCAGGGCGAGGAGCGGAGGCCGCCCGATGCGCTCGCGCACCCGGCACAGGGACAGGTAGTCGGGCCGGAAGTCGTATCCCCAGGAGGACACGCAATGCGCCTCGTCGACCACCATCAGCGCGGGAGCGGCCGCGGCGATCTGTTCCACCACCTCGTCCTTGGCGAGTTGCTCGGGCGAGACGAACAGGAAGTCCAGGCTGCCCTCGCGCACGCGCTCCCACACGGCCTCGTTGTCCCGTGCGCGCTGCGCGGAGTTGACGGCGGAGGCGCCCGACCCCTCGATACGGGTGAGGGCGGCGACCTGGTCCCGCTGGAGCGCTATCAGCGGCGACACCACGACGGTCGGCCCGTCCAGCAGTACACCCGGCACCTGGTACACGGCGGACTTCCCCGCACCCGTCGGCATCACCACGATGGTGTCGCGCCCCTCCATCACGGCTGTCATGGCGGCGAGTTGGGACGGGCGAAGCCGCTCCCAGCCGAACACGTCACGGGCACAGCGGCGCAGGCGTCTCCTGAGCGACCTGGTCCTGAAGTATCCGACCTTGACGCGCATGGCACTCCTGACGCCGCTCTCCAGTGGGTTCGGCGCCCGTGTACCCCGGACGGGACGAAAAACGGGCCGCTCGCCGGGAGTTGTCGTTCCGTGTCCTCGGCGTGCCGCGGGGAAGGCGTGCGCGGACGGCGCGGTCGGCCGCAACCGGGCAGGTCGCTCCGGCGCGGGGCCGACTTCCGGCGCCCCTTGTCCGCCGGACGAATTGTGACCCGGCGGCTCCCGAGGTCAGCCGCAGGACAGCAGGCCCGCCTTCTGCTTGGCGTTCAGGACGCGGTGGACGCTCTGATTCACTTGCGCGCTGAAGGTCGCGTTCTGCGTCATGCGGCTCTTTACCGCCGTGGTCATCGCCGGGATCAGGTTCGGTTCGACCGTGAGGACCACGTCACCACCGGCCGACAGGAACTTGACCGCGCGGTCGCCCGGGGAAACGGACTTCACCGCCACCGCGTTCCCGAGGTCGTCGGAGATGACCACGCCCTTGAAGCCCAGCGTCTTGCGGAGCAGTCCTTGGATCACCGTCGAGGAGAAAGCGGCCCGGTTCTTCGCGTCGATCTTGCTGTAGGTGGCGGAGGAGATCATGACGAACGGGGCTCCGGCGTCGATCCCGGACTTGAACGGTGTGATGCTCGAACTCGTGCTTGTCGTCACGGTGTCCACGACGCCGGCCGTGGTGTCGGTGTTGCCGCGGACGTAGCCGAGTCCGGGGAAGTGCTTGAGGGTGGCGAGTACTCCGGACTGGGTGGAGCCCGCGAGGAACGCGTCACTGTGCGGGGCCACCGTGGCGGCGGTGTGGCCGAACTCGCGGTCGTACCGACCGATCGGAGCGTTGGCCGTGCCCAGACTCGCCGGCACGACATCCGCGACGGGTGCGAGGTTCAGGTTCACACCGGCCGACTTGAGCTGGGCCGCCCAGACGGCGGCCTGGCTGCGCAACTGCGACGTCGTCCAGCTTCCCTGCGTCAGAGCGCTCGGGATGGTCGAGAAGCCGGGGCCGGACAGCACCTGGACCTGTCCGCCCTCCTGGTCGGTCGAGACCAGGAGGCCCACACGGTGCCCCGCCACGCTGTCCGCCTTGGCCTGCAGACCGTCGACCAGCGTCTTGGTCGCCGTGGTTCCGGCCTTGCTCCGGCCGGCCAGGAACACCGAACCGACGTGGTACGTGCGCATCAGGTCGATCCGCTTGCTGTCGGGTGCGGATGGCGTGACCGATCCCATGAAGAGCTGGCCGACCCGTTGGGACACCGTCATCGCGCTGAACGTCCTGTCGGCGCACGTCTGCGCGGCGGCCTTGGCGGGCGCCGCGGACGGATCGATGATGGCGGCCTGTGAGATCTCCACGCCTCCCACTCCCGCTACCGCGAGCGACAGAACCAGCGAAGACGCGAGCCAGACGGAACGCCTGGTGCTGGAGCGGTGGGCGGGCGACCGATGCGATGCCATGAACGTACTCCGACTGTCCCTGCTGAGGGCCGCCTGGATGCTGGGCGGTAGGCAGATGCCAATTTCATGATATCAACCACCCGCTGATTCGCCCCTGGCGCGCACGTTCCTTCCCCTTGCCGACGGTCGCTCGCGTCCGGCGTCCACCGGCAGGACCGCGCCGAGGCGGCCGGTCGTCCCGAACGTTGTTCGGAGCGCGTGACGCGGCACACATCTTCCTCCGGGGCATCCCGCGTACCAGCCACTTCACCCGGTTCATGGATGGTGACCGACTGTCAGATCGCCCAATTCCCCCTTTAGTACCCGGGGTTACATCTGCGGGGTGGGCCGGACTTGCTATCGTGTTACTCGTTGGTAGCAATCCGTAGGGGGCCACGGGGAGCCGGCGCGAGCATCGCCGCCGCTTCCCGGGCGGATTGGTCGAGAAGGACGTTCTGGCAAGGGGGCCAGGCGGACACGGCATCCGCGCGTACCTATGACGCGGCCTCTGAACTCCCGTCTTCTCGCTCACTTATCCGAACAGGTGAGACTCCTCTTATGGCTCGTTCCCTGGTCGATCTGCTGACCACGCACGCCTCCCGACAGCCCGACCGGACCGCCTACCGGTACCTCGTCACGGGTGACTGCGACGGAGAGATCCAGGACATCTCCTACGGGCGGCTCGCCGAGCGGTCCCGGGCCGTCGCCGCCTGGCTTCAGGAGCGCGGCCTGGCCGGTTCCCGCGCCATGCTGCTGTATCCGCCCGGCATCGAGTTCATCTGCGGATACCTCGGCTGCCTTTCGGCCGGGGTCGTCGCCGTGCCGGGCGTGCCCCCGCAGGGGCGGTCGCAGAACCACCGCGCCCTGCTCCGGATGAAGCGCCTGATCGCCGACGCCGACGCCAAGGTGATCCTGGGCGGCCGTGAGGTGATCGCGGCCCTCGCCACCATGTCGGAGCACCTGCCCGAACTGGCCGAGATCACCTGCGTCGCCACCGAGGACGTCCCCGACGAGGCGGCCGGTTCCTGGCGCGAACCCGACCTCACGGCGGACTCGGTCGCCTTCCTCCAGTACACCTCCGGCTCCACCTCGGCCCCGCGCGGGGTGATGGTGACCCACGGGAACCTGCTGGACAACGAGCGGGTCATCACGGAGCGGATGGGTCACACTCCCGATGTGATCGAGGAGTACGACCATGAACTCTTCGTCAGCTGGCTGCCCGTCTACCACGACATGGGCCTCATCGGCCCGGTCCTGAACGCGGCCTACCTCGGCGTGACCGCCACTCTCTTCTCCCCGCTGCACTTCCTGCAGCGGCCGGAGCGCTGGCTGACCGCCGTCAGCCGATACCGCCCGCACACCAGCGGCGGCCCCAACTTCGCGTACGAACTGTGCCTGAAGCAGGCCACGCCGGATCTTCTCGACGGCCTCGACCTGAGCCGGTGGAAGGTCGCCTTCAACGGCGCCGAACCGGTGCGGGCCGCCACCCTGCGCCGGTTCGCCGAGACCTTCGCCCCGGCCGGCTTCCGCCGCGAGTCCCTGTACCCGTGCTACGGCCTGGCCGAGGCCACGCTGATCGTCACCGGCAGCTCGGTACAGGCCCCGCCCACCCTGGCCGATGCCGATGCCGATGCCGATGCCGATGCCGATGCCGCTGCCACCGACGGGGTCGGGACGGTGACCGGGGCCGGGCCGGGGGACGCGGCAGCGGTCGGCTCCGGCCGGCCGGGACCGGGCATCACCGTGGTGATCGCCGACCCCGAACGGCAGGAGGAGCTGCCGGAGGGCGAGGTCGGCGAGATCTGGGTCTCCGGCGGGAGCGTCGCCAAGGGCTACTGGCGCAACGCGCTCGCCACCCGGGAGACCTTCCGGGCCACCCTCAAGGGCCGCGAGGGCCGATTCCTGCGCACCGGCGACCTCGGATGTCTGCGGGACGGCGAACTCTTCGTCACCGGCCGTCTCAAGGACCTGATGGTCATCGACGGACGCAACCACTACCCGCAGGACCTGGAACTCTCCGCCGAGATGTCCCACTGGGCGCTGCGGCCCGGCTGCACCGCCGCCTTCTCCGTGGACGGCGGAGGGGAGGGCGAGCAGCCCGTGGTCGTCGCGGAAACGGCACCGGAGGCGGCCGGCGAGTCCGAGAAGATCATCGATCTGATCCGCGGCGCGATCGGCGAGGCGCACGGCCTGCCGGTGCGCGACGTCGTGCTCGTCCACCCCGGAACCATCCCCAAGACGTCCAGCGGGAAGATCCAGCGCCGTGCCTCCCGGGCGGCGTATCTCGAAGGCACTCTCTCCCTTGTCGGTGGGCCCGCGACGAGATGACCTTCCCCGCCGACGGCGTGCCCACGCGCCGTCGGCGGCTCAACGGCAGCCTCGGGCATGCCTGTTGCTTCAGGTCTGGTCCGTTCCTCCGCCATGGCCGGTCGCCATGGCGGTCGAAGGTCGGCGCCCTGGGGTCGTACCGCGGCCTTACAGCCGCCGGAATCCGCCGCACCCCACCCGAATTCACCGTCTGCCGCCTGTCAACCCGCGTCCGTCGTCCGCCACATCGGCCGTACGCCGTCCGCCGTGTCGGCCGCATTGTCGAGTCGTACGCCGTGCGCACCCGTCGCGTCGGCCGTACGGCATCCACCTGAGCCCAAGTTCACGAGGACACCAGCCCAGATGCCTGCGAACGAGTCCCCGAAGCAGTTCCCCGAGACGTCCCCGGCCACCTCCGAGGGGGTGCGGGCCTGGTTGACGTCGGCCGTCGCCGAAGCGGCCGGGCTTGCCCCGTCGGCCGTCGCGGCAGAGCGCCCGCTCGCCGAATTCGGTCTGGGGTCAAGGCAGTTGGTGGCACTCGCCGCGGGTCTCGCCGAGTGGACCGGGCGCTCCTTGGAGCCCTCCCTCGTCTTCGACCATCCCACGATCGAGGGGATCGCCGAGGCGGTCCTCGACGAACAGCCTCGGGGTACGGCCGGTCCGGCCACGGTCTCCGCGCCCGCCGGCCCGTCCGTGCGCAGGGACGACGACATCGCGATCATCTCCATGGCCTGCCGGTTCCCCGGCGGCGCCGATGACCCGGAGGCCCTCTGGCGGCTGCTGGCCGCGGGCGAGGACGCCGTCGGCGAGGTGCCTGTCGGCCGCTGGGACACCCGGGGCCTGTACGACCCCGATCCGGAGGCGACCGGCAAGGCGTACACCTTGCGCGGCGGCTTCCTGACCGGCATCGACCGTTTCGACGCGGCCTTCTTCGGGATCTCGCCGCGCGAGGCCGCGGCCATGGACCCGCAGCAGCGGCTGCTGCTGCAGACCGGCTGGGAGGCGATCGAGCGCGCCGGGATCGTCCCGGAGACGCTGAACGGCAGCCGGACCGGCGTCTACGTCGGCCTGTACGACAGCGGATATCTCGCCGCGGCCCCGCTGGACCGGCTCGACGGGCACGTCGGCACGGGTTCGGCGTCCAGCGTGGCGTCCGGGCGCATCGCCTACAGCCTCGGACTCCAGGGGCCGGCCGTCACGGTCGACACCGCCTGCTCCTCCTCTCTCGTGGCCCTGCACCTGGCGGCGCGGGCACTGGCCGGAGGCGAGTGCGACCTCGCGCTGGCCGGCGGCGCGACGCTCCTCGTGACACCCCGCGGGCACGTCGAGTTCAGTCGGCTGCGCGGACTGTCGCCGTCGGGGCGGTGCAGCCCGTTCTCCACCGAGGCGGACGGGGTGGTGTGGGCCGAGGGCTGTGGTCTGGTGCTCCTCAAGCGGCTCGCGGACGCGCGCCGGGACGGCGACCGGGTCCTCGCGGTCGTCAAGGGTTCGGCGATCAACCAGGACGGCCGGAGTCAGGGCCTGAGCGCGCCGAACGGTCCGGCGCAGGAGAGGGTGCTGCGTGCCGCCCTCGACGACGCCGGGCTCCGGCCGGACGACCTGGACTACGTCGAGGCGCACGGCACGGGCACGCGGCTCGGCGACCCCATCGAGGGCCGGGCGCTCGCGTCGGTCTTCGGGCCGGGACGCCCGGCGGACCGGCCGCTGGGCATCGGCTCCCTGAAGTCCAACATCGGTCACACCCAGGCCGCGGCGGGCATCGGCGGCGTCATCAAGACGGTCCTGTCCCTCGGCCACGAACGGCTCCCGGCGTCGCTGCACGCCGAGACCCCGACCGAGCACGTCGACTGGGCGGACGGCGGCCTGCGGGTGCACAGCGGTGCCGAGGCGTGGCCGCGGCGCGGTGACCGGGTCCGGCGGGCCGGGGTGAGCGCGTTCGGGATCAGCGGTACCAACGCGCATGTGGTGTTGGAGGAGTCACCGGACGACCTGACACGACCGGCAGGGACACCGGGCGCGGCACCGACACCGGCCGCGGCATCGGCACCGGCCGCGATGCCGGCAGAGGCCGCGACATCGACCGCGCTACCGGTTGCGGCAACGACACCGAAGCCGATACCGGCACCGGCACGGACACCGGCCGTCACGCCGACATCGGCACCGGCCGCCGCGCCGACATCGGCACCGGCCGCCGCGCCGACATCGGCACCGGCCGCCACGTCGGCACCGGCCGCCGCGCCGACACCGACGTCGGCTCCCGCTCCGGCGACTGCCCGCCACTCCCGTACCGAGCCGCTGTCGCCTCCCGCTCCGACGTCCGCCCGGCCCCTCGGCGCCGGGGAGCCCATGCTCTTCCCGCTGTCCGCCCGTACCCTTCCGGCCCTGCGCGGGCAGGCGGCCCGCCTGCTCGACGCGCTGGCCGCGGAGCCGCGACCGGCCCTGCCCGACGTGGCCGGAACGCTGGCCCACCACCGCACGCACTTCGAGCACCGTGCCGTCGTCAGGGCGGGCGACCGCGAAGAACTGCTCACCGCGCTCCGTGGCCTGGCCGGGGGGAAGCCGGACCCCGACCTGGTCGTGGGCCCGCAACAGACGCTCCCGCCCGGCAAGTTGGCGTTCGTCTTCCCCGGCCAGGGTGCCCAGTGGTCCGGTATGGCACGCGAACTCCTCGACCGGTCACCGGTGTTCGCCGACGAACTCGACCGTTGCGACGCCGCGCTGCGCCCGTTCACCGGCTGGTCGGTGGCGGCCGTCCTGCGCGGCGACGAGGGCGCCCCCTCGCTGCAACGCGTGGACGTCGTCCAGCCGGTCCTCTTCGCCGTGATGGTCTCCCTGGCCGCGGTGTGGCGGGCGCGTGGCGTACGGCCGGACGGGGTGATCGGGCACAGCCAGGGCGAGGTCGCCGCGGCCTGCGTCGCCGGGGCGCTGAGCCTCAACGACGCCGCCGCGGTGGTCGCCCTGCGCAGCCAGGCCCTGACCGAACTGTCCGGCAGCGGGACGATGGCCGTCGTCGCCCTGCCGCACACCGAGGTCGAGGCGCGGCTGGCCGGCCTCGGTGGCCGGGTGTCCGTCGCCGCCGTGAACAGCGGCCGCTCGACGGTGATCGCCGGTGACGTGGAGCCGCTCGACGCCCTGCTCGCCGACCTCGACCGGGAGCAGGTGTTCGTCCGCCGCCTCGACGTCGACTACGCCTCCCACAGTGCCCGGGTCGAGCCCCTGCGCGCGACCGTCCTCGACGAACTCGACGGCGTCACCACCTCCTTGACGACCGTCGCCTGGTACTCCACGGTCACCGGGGAGCCGGTCACGCGGGAGTTGGAGGCCGACTACTGGTACACGAACCTGCGTGAGCCCGTGCGCTTCGCGCCCGCCGTGGAGCGTATGGCGGCCGACGGCTACCGCCACTTCGTCGAACTCAGCCCCCACCCCTCCCTCGTCACCGCCGTGCGCACGGTCGCCGAGGACGGCGGCCACGAGGACCTGGTCGCCGTCGGATCGCTGCGCCGCGACGAGGACGGGCCCGCCTGTCTGGACCTGGCCGCCGCCGAACTCCACGTCCACGGACGGCGGATCGACTGGCTCCGCCTCGTTCCCGACGCGGAGCGGGTCGACCTGCCCACGTACGCCTGGGATCCCCAGTCGTACTGGATCGATCCCGAACCCGCCTCCGCGGCCGGGGTCGCCTCCGGTCTCTTCGACCGCGCCGCGCACCCGTTGCTCGGCGTCCAACTGCAGTCGGCGGACGAGACCCGCTGGACCTTCCGCAACGAATGGTCCCCGGCCTCCGCCGACTGGCTCGCCGACCACGCCGTGTTCGGGCGGACCGTGGTGTCGGGAACGACCGTGCTGGAGCTGTGCCGCGCCGCCCTCGCCGTGGCCCGCCCGGACGTGCCCGGCGACGTGACCGATCTGCTCCTGGTCGCGCCTCTCGTGCTGCCCGCAACCGGCACGGTCGAGGTGTCGGTCGAAGTGGTCACCACCGGCTCCGCGCCCGAGGTCACCGTGCACAGCCGACCGCGCGGCCGGGAGGCCCAGGGGTGGACCCTGCACGCCACCGCGTCGGCGGCCGCCCCCGCCCCGGTGACGGCGGCGCGGCCACCGGTGTGGCCGGAGGCCGCCGAGCCCGCCTGGAACGCGGGGACGTACGAACGGCTGGCCGCGCTCGGTCTCGGCTACGGTCCCTCCTTCCAGGGCGTGCGGTCGGCCACGACGACCGCCGACGGCGAGCTGCTGGCCGAGCTGTCGCTGCCGGCCGTGGCGCGCGACGAGGCCGACCCCTACCCCGTCCACCCGGCCTTGCTGGACGCCGCGTTGCACGTGGCCGCCGCGCTGGACGCGTCCGACGGCCGGGTTCTGTTGCCGGTGGCGGTGGGCCGCTGCGTCCTGCCGCCGGGCGGCGCGAGCGACCTCACGGCGCTGGTACGGCGTTCGGGCGGATCGGGAACGGACCTCACCCTCGACGTGACCCTGTGGGACACCGACGGCCTTCCAGCGGGCCGACTGGAGAACGTACGGCTGCGGGCCGCCGACCCGACGGACCTGAACGAGGCCTCGGAGAACGGCCGCCACCTGTACGAGGTGGCCTGGACGGCCGTGACCGAACAGCCCGCGGTGGTACCTGGTGCCGCGTGGACCGTCCACGGCGACCGCTCGGCCCCGGAGGCCGCGGCCGCCCTGCGCGGCCTGGCGGCGGCGGGCATCGAGGTGCGCGAGACGGACACCGACATCGGCGTACGGTTCTGGCCGCGTCCGGCGACCGACGCCGAACCGGCCGACGCAGCAAAGGAGTTGGCCGCCCTGGCGCTGGCCGAACTGCGCGCCCTCATCGCGCAGGCGGGCGAGGGTCCGTCCGCCCGGACCGTCTGGGTGACCCGCGGCGCGGTCGCGACCGGTGTTGGGGACCCCGTGCCCGGCCTCGCCCAGTCGGTGCTGTGGGGCCTCGCCCGCAGCGCCCGGAGCGAACACCCGCACCTCGGGCTGACCCTGCTCGACCTCGGGGAGTCCGATCCGGCCGACGTCCTTCCGGCCGCCCTCGCACAGGACGGCGAGCCCGAACTCGCCTTCCGGGACGGTTCCTTGCTCGTTCCGCGGCTGGTACGGGCCCGCGCGGCCGAAGCGCTCCGGATCCCGGCCGGTGACTGCTACGAACTGGCCGGACCCGAGGCCGACCCGACCCTGCGCGCGGTGGAGTCACCGGCCCTGGCCTCGGGCCGGGTGCGGATTCAGGTGCACGCCGTGGCGGTTCCCGGGCCAGGCGCGGAGCCGCCGCGTACCGCCTGCGCCGGTGTGGTCACCGAGACCGCCGCCGATGTGACCGACCTGAGCCCCGGCCTTCGGGTCGTCGCGCTCGCCGACACCCCGCCCGGCTCGATGGCGGTCGCCGACGCACGGCTGGTCGTGGTGCTCCCGGACGAGACGCCGTTCACCACCGCGGCCGCCCTGCCCCTCGTGTCCGACGGCGCCATCCCTCCCGAAGACGCGGCCCGGACGCTGCGCGAGACCGTCTCCGGGCGGGCGCGTCCGGCCCGCCCCCAGGTCCTGCCCGTCACCGCCGCGCGCGAGGCGATACGGAGGCGACGGGCGTCCGGCGCTCCCGTGGTCCTCGACCTCGTCGGCCGCGGCGCCCTGGCGCCCACCGACGGCACGGTGCTGATCACCGGCGGGCTGGGCGCAGTCGGCCGGCACATCGCCCGGCTCCTCGCCGAACACGGCGTCCCACGGCTGCTTCTGACCTCACGGCACGGCCCCGCGGATCCCCGTGCGGCCGAGGTCACCGCCGAACTGGCCGCGCTCGGAACCGAGACCGAGATCGCGGAGTGCGACGTCGCGGACGCGGTGGCCCTGGCCGGTGTACTCGCAGGTGTCGGCGACGAGTTGCCGCTGCGCGGAGTCGTGCACTGCGCCGGAATCCTGGACGACGGGGTGGTCGCCGAGCTGACGCCCGAACGCCTCGCTCGGGTGCTGCGCCCCAAGGTGGACGGCGCCGCCCATCTGCACCGGCTCACCGCCGACACCCCGCTCGACCTGTTCCTGCTGATCTCCTCGGCGGCCGGCGTGCTCGGCAGTCCGGGGCAGGGCAACTACGCGGCGGCCAACGTCTTCCTCGACCAACTGGCCCACCACCGGCGGGCCCTGGGCCTGCCCGCGGTCTCGGTCTCCTTCGGCGCCTGGGCGGGCGAAGGCCTCGCCGCCGAACACGCCGACCTGGACCGGATGGCCCGGCTGGGGCACCGCGCCCTCACCCCCGACCAGGGCCGCGAACTCGTCGAACTCGCCCTGCGCCGGGACGCACCGCATCTGATCGCCTGGTCCCTGGACCTGCCCCGCCTGCGCGAGACGACGGCTGCCGCGGACGACGGCACGGCGGCCCTGTGGCGCTCTCTGCTGCCCGCGCCCCGCACCGGTCAGGACGGCGGCTCCGCGCTCGCGGACCGGCTCGCCCGGCTCCCGGAGGCCGACCGCGCCGCCCGGGTCCTGTCCCTGGTCCGTGAGGAGGCGTCCCGGGCGCTCGGCCTGCGCTCCGCCGAGTCCGTCCGTCCCGATCAGCCGCTGCGTGAGCTCGGCATGGACTCGGTGACGGCGGTGGAACTCCGCAACCGCATCGGCACCCGGATCGGCGCCCGGCTCCCCGCCACCCTGCTGTTCGACCACCCCACCGCGGCCCGTCTCTCCGCCCACCTGCTGACCACCGCGCTCGCCACGGACGGCCGCACCACCCGGCACGGCACACCCGACGCGCGACCCCACCGCACCTCGCCGTCGACGTCCGGGCCGGACGAGCCGCTGGCCCTGGTGGCGATGGCCTGCCGTCTGCCCGGTGGCGTGAGCGACCCCGAGAGCCTGTGGCGTCTCGTCGCCGAGGGCCGCGACGCGGTGGGCCCGTTCCCCGCGGACCGCTGGGACGTGGAGTCGCTGCACGACCCCGACCCGGAGGCCCTGGGAAAGTCGTACGCGAGGGAAGGCGGCTTCCTCGACGACCTGGACACCTTCGACGCGGGCTTCTTCGGCATCACCGCGAAGGAAGCGGCGGCCATGGACCCGCAGCAGCGGATGCTGCTGGAGACGGCGTGGGAGGCACTGGAACGCGCCGGGATCGTGCCGGCCGAGCTGGCGGGCACCACCACCGGCGTGTACGTCGGCATGTTCGGCAGCGACTACCTCGCGGGCTCCCGCCTCGACGAGCTGGACGGGTACGTCGGCACGGGATCGGCGCCGAGCGTGGCCTCGGGCCGGCTCGCGTACACGCTGGGTCTGAACGGACCCGCGCTGACGGTGGACACCGCGTGCTCGTCGTCCCTGGTGGCGCTGCACCTGGCGGCGCAGGCCCTGCGGTCGGGCGAGTGCGACCTGGCGCTCGCCGGCGGGGTGACGCTGATGGTGACGCCGGGAACCTTCGTCGAGTTCAGCCGACTGCGGGGCCTGTCCCCGACCGGCCGCTGCCGCTCCTTCTCCGACGACGCCGACGGCGCCATCTGGGCCGAGGGCGCGGGCATGGTCGTACTGAAGCGGCTCGGCGACGCACGGCGCGACGGTGACCAGGTGCTGGCCGTGCTGCGCGGTACGGCCGTCAACCAGGACGGCCGCAGCCAGGGCCTGTCCGCGCCGAACGGTCCGGCCCAGGAACAGGTGATCCGGCGGGCGTTGGAGCAGTCCGGTCTTGAACCCGCCGACATCGACTACGTCGAGGCGCACGGGACCGGCACCACCCTCGGCGACCCGATCGAGGCGAACGCCCTCGCGGCCGTCTTCGGCAGCTCGCGCCCCACGGACCGCCCCCTGTACCTCGGCTCGCTCAAGTCCAACATCGGTCACGCGCAGGCGGCTTCGGGCGTGGCCGGTCTGATCAAGGTCGTGCAGTCCCTGCGGCACCGGTCCCTGCCACGCACCCTGCACGCGGCCACACCCAGTCGCCATGTCGACTGGGACGACAGCGGGTTGCACCTGCTGGGGGAGACGGTCGCCTGGCCGTCGTCGGGTGACCGCGTACGGCGGGCCGGTGTGAGCGCCTTCGGGATCAGTGGAACCAACGCGCATCTGATCGTGGAGGAGGCCGAACCGGCCGAAGTCCTGCCGCAGGACGAACCCGCCCCGGTGAAAAGGCTGTTCGCGCTGTCCGGGCGGAGTGAGGCCGCCGTTCGGGAGCAGGCCGCACGGCTGGCCCGGTACCTGGACCAGGACGATGTCGCGCTGCCCGACGTCGCCCACACCCTGGCTCACCACCGCAGCCACTTCGAACGGCGAGCGGGGATCGTGGCCGGCGACCGGGACGAACTGCGCGCACGGCTCGACGCGTTGGCGACCGGACGGCTGCCACTGGCCCCGCCCCGCACGGAGCAGACCGGCAAGGTGGCCTTCGTCTTCGCCGGGCACGGCGGCCAGTGGCCCGGCATGGGTCTGGAGCTGGCGGCCGAGTCGGAGGCCTTCCGCGAGGAGATGGCCCGGATCGACGAGGCGTTGCGGCGCCACGTCGGCTGGTCGGTCCTCAACGTGCTGGCGGCGCCGGAGGAGTTCGCGCCGCTCGACCGCACCGAGTACCTGCAACCGGTGCTGTTCGCGGTCAACGCGGCCCTGGCCGCCGCCTGGCGTGCGCTGGGCGTCCGCCCGGACGCCGTGATCGGGCACAGCCTGGGCGAGATCGCCGCCGCGTACAGCGCGGGCGCCCTCACCCTCGACGACGCCGTGTCGGTGGTGACCGGGCGCGCCCGAGCGGTCGCCCCGCTGGTCGGACAGGGCGGCATGCTCGCGCTGGAGCTGCCACGCGCGCAGACCGAGAAGCTCCTCGCGTCCCACCCGGACCGGCTGTTCGTCGCGGCGGTCAACAGCGCGCACTCCACGGCCGTGTCCGGCGACACCGGGGCGCTGGCCGAACTGCGCGGGCGCCTCGAAGCACTGGACATCCCCGTACGGCGGCTGTCGACACCGTTCGCCTCGCACACCCCCTTGATGGACCCGGTCCGCGCGGAGCTGCTGGACCGGCTCTCCGGCATCCGGGGCAGGCGCACGCCGACCCCGCTGTACTCGACGGTGCTGGCCGAACCGGTGCCGGGAGACGGGCTGGACGCCGACCACTGGTACGCGAACCTCGGACGGCCCGTCCGTTTCGCGGACACGATCCGGCGGATGCTGGACGACGGCTACCGCTACTTCGTCGAGCTGAGCCCGCATCCCTCGCTCACCGCGTCGGTCGAGGCGGTGGCGGCCGAGGCGGGGATCGACGCGGTCGCGGTCGGCTCGCTGAGCCGTGGGCGGGACGGACGGGGTGTACTGCTCGGCCGGCTGGGGGAGTTGTACGAGGCCGGGCACACGCCCGACTGGCCCGTACTGCTCCCCGAGGGCCGCAGGATCGACCTGCCCACCTACGCCTTCGCCCGCGAACGCCACTGGCGCGCACCCGCCCCGCCCATCACGACGGCCGGGGGCTCACCACTCCTGGGCACGCACGTCGAGGCCAGCGACACACCCGGCAGGCACCTCTTCCAGAGCGACATCGACCTGAGCGACAGCCGCTTCGCCTACCTCGCCGACCACCGGGTCGCCGGCGAGGTCTGGCTGCCCGGTGCCGCCTTCCTCGACCTGGCGCTGGAGGCCGCGTCCGCGCTGCGGGACGGCGGCGAGACAGCGCTGGCCGACGTGAGGTTCGTGCGGCCCCTGGCACTCGACGCGCACCGGCCCGTACGCCTGCAACTGGTTCTGCAGCCCGCGGGGGAGGACGGTTCACGGCACTTCACCATCGCCTCGGCGGCCACCGGGGAGAGGCCCGCGCGGTGGGAACTGCACGTCACCGGACGGGTGGTCGACAGCGTCACCGAGCCCGTGCCCACCGAGCCCGGCACCGGCGAGGAGCCCGCCCACCTGCGCGAGCGGTGCGACGAGGAGGCCGACCTGCCCGCCGTCTACGCGGGGCTCACGGCCCTGGGGATCGACTACGGCCCCGCCTTCCGGGGCCTGGAGCAGGGCCACCGCGCGGACACAGCGGCCATCGGCCGACTCGCCAGGCGGCCCGCCGCCGGTCATCTGCTGCACCCCGCGGTCCTCGACGCCGCCTTCCACACCGCCGCCCTGCCGGCCGACGCGCCCGCGGGCCGGGCCTTCGTGCCCGCCGGTGTCGGACGGCTGCGCTTCACCGGCCTGGACTCCGCACCCGCGTGGACGACCTGCCGACTGCGCTCCGTGGACGGCGACACCGCGTTCCTGGATCTGCGGCTCTGGGACGAGAAGGATCAACTACTCCTGGAGGCTGCGGAGTTCGAACTCACCGCGCTCTCGCCGCTGGACGGCGCGCTCTTCGAGACCCGCTGGCAGCCACGACCGGCCGCACAGGAGCGGCCCGCCGACGGCGGCTGGCTTCTCCTGGCCGACGAGACCGGAGTGGCCGACGCCCTCGCGGACCGGCTGGCCTCGGCCGCCGTGCCCCATGTGATCGTGCGCAGGGGCCCGGCGTTCGACGCCCAGGGCCCCGGACGCTACGTCCTCGATCCGTGCGACCCGGCGCAGTTGACCCGTCTGCTCGACGAAGCCTTCGCCGACGGGCCGCCGGAGCGGGTGGTGCAGCTGTCCGCGCTCGACGCGCCTGCCGTCGAGGACGCCACCACCGCCGAACAGGCCGCGCGCTGCTGCTGCTTGAGCACCCTGCACCTGGTACGCGCGCTCGCCGACCGGCCCCGGGGCCGCACCCCGCGCCTGTTCGTCGTCGTACGGGGCAGCCAGGCCGCCGGTGACAGCACCCAGGTGACGCACCCTCAGCAGGCGCTCGCCTGGGGCTTCGGACTCTCGGTGGCCCAGGAGTACCCGGAACTGCTCACCACACTGATCGACCTGCCGGCCACGGACGGCGGCGACGATCTGTGGACTGAGCTGCGGCACGCGGACGACGAACGGCTCGTCGCACTACGGGAGTCGGGCCGGCTCGTGCCACGGCTGGCCCGCACCCGCCCGGACGACGACGGGCACGGCGGGATCACCGCGGACGGCGTGCACCTGATCACGGGCGGTCTGGGCGGCCTCGGCCGGGTGGCCGCCGAACGGCTGGTCCGCAGGGGTGCCCGCCGACTGGCCCTGCTCAGCCGGGGCGGACCCGACGCGGCAGCGGAGAACTGGATCAAGGGGATCGAAGCACGCGGTGTCACCGTGCACCTCGCCCGCGCGGACGTCGCCGACCGGGCCGCCCTGACGGCCGCCCTGGACGCCGTACGACGTGAAGCGGGACCGATCGCCACAGTCGTCCACGCGGCGGGCGTCCTCGACGACGCCACGGTGGCGAACCTGACCGGCGAACGCGTCCTGCGCGTGCTCGCCCCCAAGGTCCTGGGCACCGCCCTGCTCACCGAACTGGCCCCGGAGGCAGACAGGTTCGTCCTGTTCGCCTCGGCGGCCGGAGTCCTGGGCTCACCCGGCCAGAGTCCGTACGCGGCGGCGAACGCCTTCCTCGACGCCTGGGCACACCACCTCTCGCGCACCGACCGCCGGGCACTGAGCCTGGACTGGGGCGCCTGGACGGAGGTCGGCATGGTCGCCGGCTCCGGCACCCGGGCCGCCGAGACCAGCCGTTCGGGTCTCGTCGCCTTCACCCCGGCCGAAGGCGGAGACCTGTTCGAGCGGGTCCTCGCCACCTCCCGCCGCCAGCTCGCCCCCCTGGCCCTGGACCGGGAGGCACTGGAGCTCGACCCGGACGCGGCGCGCACCCGGCCGATCCTGAGGGATCTGATCACCACCGCCGCGGACCCGGCGGGCACGGACGACCTCGTCGCACGCGTGTTCGCGACGACGACGGACCAGGACCGGACCGCACGGCTCGAAACGTATGTACGGGCCAAGGTCGGCCAGGTCTCCGGCGGCGCCGTCGAAGCGTCCGCGACCACGGCCCTCAAGGAACTGGGCCTGGACTCGCTCATGCTGGTCCGGCTGCGCAACGCCTTCACCCGCGAACTCGGCGCCGAACTCCCGGCCGCCGCCGTCTTCTCGGCGTCCGACATCCGGAGCCTCGCACGCGCCCTGGCCGAGGTTCTGCCCGAACACCACACCGGGGGACGGAGGGAAGCGCCACAACCCGACGACACGTCCGAGACGCCCGAGAGCGAGCTGCGGCCCGCGACCCGCGACGTCCTGCGGCTGCTGCGCAGCGCCCAACCGGGCATGCCGGACGCGGCGCACGCCGTCGGCCTGGCCGTCCGGCTCACCGCGCCGACCACCCGCGAGGCGCTCACCGACATCGTCACCCGGCTCGCCGGACGGCACGCGGCCCTGCGCACGTCGCTGGCCGCAGCCGGTGGAAGGGCCCGACAACTGCGTGTGGAGCGGCGGTTGACCGTGCCGTTGCTGCACTGGACGGACGTGCCCGCCGACGTCGAACTCGACGCCGACGAACGATTGTCCCGACTGCTGGAGCCGCCGTTCGACCTGGCGGCGGCACCGCTGTGGCGGTTCGAACTGCTCGACGCCGGCGCGCGCGGCCAGACCCTGGTGTTCGGCGCGCACCACGTGGTGAGCGATCTGCAGTCGCTGCTGCTCGTCGCCGGGGAGATCGACGCCGAACTGTCCGGCACCTCACTCGGTGAAGCCGTCACCAACCGTGACATCGACCTGCTGATCGAGGCCCAGCGGACCGGGGATGCCTCCGGCCCCGCCACCACCGGGTGGCGCGAGGCCTTCCACGGCAGCGAGCGTCTCGACCTGACGCTCGCCCGGCCGCGCCCCGCGACGCGTACCTACCGGGCCGGAAGCGTGACCGTGGCGATCCCCGACGGGCTGATGGAGCGGGTGTCGGCGGCCGCGAGCAGGCTCGCGGTCACACCGGCCGCCTTCTGCCTCGGCACCCTGACCGTCCTGCTGGCCCGGATGCGGGAGCGCGAGCGCTTCGTGCTCGCCGTCCCCGTCGACACGCGCATCCACGCCGACGCCTACGACGCGGTGGGCTTCTTCGGCGTACCTGTGCCGTTCCCGGCGCAGGCCGCGACGGGGGAGCGGATCGAGGAGGTGCTGCGCCGGACGGACGCGCGCCTGGACCGGGTCGTCGCGAAGGGCGCCATGTTCTCCGACGTCCTGTCGACACTGGCCGGACAGGGGCTGCACCGGGCCAACGCCCCGCTGGTGGAGGTGTACTTCAACTACGTACGTTCCTCGGCGGCCGCCCGCCTGGAACGGCTGGAGGTGCTCCCGGCCGGAACGGGATACTCCGACCTCGACCTCATGGTCACCATGACGCCGGACGCGGGCCGCGTACGACTCGACCACAACCTCGACATCCTGGACGCGGTGACCTCCACCGAACTGGCGGAGGCGTTCCTGCGGCTCCTCGCCACGACAGCCGACGACCCGACCACGGCCGTCCGGACGACGGATACGACGGCAGTCACCGCGACGGACACGACGGCGACTCCGGTCGGGACAGGCACGACTGGTGCGCCGGCGGCCCCGATCGCGTCCGATACGTCCGGTGCGACGGCAGCCCCGATCGCTGTGGGAACGACGGCGACTCCGTTCACTCAGGACCGTGCGGCCCACCCGCGCCGCTCGATGGCCCTCGCCGCCACCTTCGCGCTCGGCAATCTGCCGCTGCTGTGCGAGGCGGCGCTGGAGGAGGGCACGCGGGAAGGAGTGCGGGAGCCGGGGCCGGGCGACGGTCCGAGGGTCGCGGAAGCGCCGTACCACCAGGTGCTCGCCGCCCTGCGCGATCCCTCGGGCGTCTTCGCCGACCCCACGACGGCGGTGGGAGTGGTGCTCCTGCGGGCGGCGGACCTGGAACGGTTCGGTCCGGTGACCGACACGGTGCTGACCGAACTGCGCACCGCCTACCCGGCCGCGCTGCGGACCCTGTCGGAGCGGACCCGCAGGCCGCTGATCGTGGGCATCCTGCCCTCGGCTCGGCAGGACGACCGCTTCGCGCGATGGGAGAGCGACCTCGCCGCCGAGTTGACCGATGCGCCCGGCATCGCGGTTCTTGGCCCGGACGACTGGACACGGCACCACGCCGTCGAGGAACGCTTCGACGAACGGACCGAACGGCTCGCCCATCTCCCCTTCACCCCGCACTTCCAGGCGGCGTTGGCCCTGCGCCTGGCCCAGGTGACACGAGCGGTACTGCGTCCCGCGCCGAAGGTGATCGCCGTGGACGGCGACGAGACCCTGTGGGGCGGCGTCGCCGGGGAGGTCGGCCCGAAGTCGGTGGATCTGACCGGACCGCGCGCCCTGCTGGCACACAGGCTGTTGCGGTGGCGTGCCGCCGGCGCGCTGCTCGCGCTGGTCAGCAACAACGACGAGGACACCGTACGGGCCGTCCTGGACCGTCCGGACAGCCCGCTGAAGGCGGAGCACTTCAGCGTGCTCTCCGCCGGCTGGGCTCCGAAGCCGAGCCGTCTCGCAGAGGCGGCGCGCTCTCTGAACCTGGGACTGGACAGTTTCCTCTTCCTCGACGACAACCCGGTCGAGATCGCGGGAGTGCGGTCGGCACTGCCGGAGGTGCTGTCGGTGACCTGCCCTCCGTCGGCCGAACTGGAGGACTTCCTCGACCGGTTGTGGCCGCTGGTCCCGGCCGCGGCGACGGCCGAGGACGGATTGCGGGCAGGGTTCTACGCACAGGAGCGGGAGCGGGACGCGGCGCGCGAGCAGGCCGGTTTCGAGGAGTTCCTCGCCCAGTTGGAACTTGAGGTCGACATCCGGGCGCTGTCCGGGGCAGACGTCGAGCGGGCCGAGCAACTCGTCCGCCGCACCAACCAGTTCACCCTGCACCCCCGGTCCGCCGACGGGGGTGATCTGGCGCGGTGGCGGGAGCACGGCGAGGTGTGGACGGCCGCGGCCCGGGACCGTTTCGGCGACTACGGCCAGATCGGCCTGCTCGCCCTGCGCGTGGACGGAGATCGACTCGACGTCGTCGCCTGGATGTTGAGCTGCCGCGCGCTCGGCCGAGGCGTCGAGGAAAGGCTGTTGGGCTGGATCGCGGACCGCGCCGAGCGACTTGGGTGCGTGAAGGTCCGGCTGACGGCGGAGCGCACCGACCGCAACGTACCGGCCCGGCGCCTGCTGGCCGCGCTCGGTGGCGGCGACCAGGACGACGAGCACCTGGAGAGCGTCGTCACACCGGAACACCTGCGGGCCTTCCGCTCCTGGCGCCGCCAGTGAGCGCGCCGGCGGCTCGGCCCGCGGAGGCAGTGCGGAAGAAGACAGTGCACAGGGGGAAGGGCTCTCATGAGTGAAATGAACGACGCCGCGTCGGCGTACGCCGGACAACGGGCGACCGGCGAGGCGATCGAGCGGGGTGACGGCGGGCCGACCGTGGAAGCCCTGCTGGCCAGGATCAAACAAGCACCCACCGCCACAGCGACCGGAAGCGGCACGCAGGCGGGTGCGGCGACGGGGGCGGAGGCGGCCGCCTCCCCGTCCCTTGCCGGTGATGACGTGCAGGCGAAGGCGAAGGCGGAGGTGGACGCGGACGCGGGTGGGACTGCCGTGGCGGCCGGTGCGGCTGAGGACGTGGGTGCGCCTTCCGCTTCGACCGGCACCAGTGCGGCTCACGCGCTGTCCGGTGCCGGTGCGGGTACGGATCCGTACGCGACTGCGCCCACCGTGCCGTTCGGTGCGAGTGCCGGTGGCGACACCGGGACCGGGGCGGACCGCGGTGTCGGGACGGACCGCGCAGCCGGCGCCCCGCACGCACCTGCCGTGCCCGCAGCTCCTGCCGCTGCTGACGCGCCCGCCGTGCCTGCCGCTGCTGACGTGGCCGACGCTCCTGCCGCGCCTGCCGCGCCTGCCGCGCCCGCCGCGCCCGCCGTGCCTGCCGCGCCCGCCGTGCCTGCCGCGCCCGCCGTGCCTGCCGCGCCCGCCGTGCCTGCCGCGCCCGCCGTGCCTGCCGTGCCTGCCGTGCCTGCCGTGCCTGCCGTGCCTGCCGTGCTCGCCGTCCCTGCCGCTCCCGACGTGGCCGACGCTCCAGCCGTGCCTGCCGCGCCTGACGTGCCTGCCGCTCCCGCCGCGCCTGCCGCTCCCGACGTGGCCGACGTGCCCGCCGCTCCCGACGCGGACGGCCTGGCCGGCGTCGTCGCCGCGGCGGCCGGTCCCTTCGTACCCGGGGGGCGTCTGTCGCCCGACACGGACTTCTTCGATGCCGGGGGCACCTCCGTAGGTGCCGTGGAACTCGTCGCGGCGCTGGAGGACGAGCTGGGCATGGAGATCGACCTCGACGAGGTGTTCGCCGACGCCCGCCCGCGCAGCCTCGCCCGGCGCTGGCTGGCGACCGCGGGCGCCACGGCGACCCTCTCGGCCCCGGCTGCGCCGGTAACCCCGACGGCCGTGGGGACCCCTGCCCCGGCGACCGACACGATCGGCCCCGGACAGGCCCCGGACGTCTTCCCGGTCCCCGCCTCGGCCTTCGCCCCGGGTCCCGTCCCGGGATTCAGCCGTGCTCCCGCCCCGAGCTCCAGCCCGACCCCGACCCCGGCCACCGAAACCCCGTCCATCCCGTCGCCCCGCATCCCAACCGGCGCGACGGTCACCGCCCGGACCACCGGTGCCGACGGCCCGTACGCCACGGCCCGTCCCGAAGACCTCGACCAGATCCTGGCCGATCTGTCCCTGGCCGACCGGCTGCCCTGGACCGGCTCGCCCGAGCCCCTGCCGCCCCGCAGGATCCTGCTCACCGGCGCCACCGGCTTCCTCGGCAGCCACCTGCTCCTGGATCTGCTCAGGCACAGTGACGCGCATGTCCACTGCCTCGTTCGCGCCGCCGACGAGGAGGCGGCCACGGCCCGCCTCGGCGAGGCACTGAAGAGCTACCAGTTGCCGTGGTCGAAGGAGATCCGCCGCCGGGTGACGGTGGTCCCCGGCGACATCAGGCGTCCCCGCCTCGGTCTGTCCGAAGACCTCTGGAACGAGCTCGCCCACGAACTGGACAGCGTCGTGGGCGTGGCGGCGGCCGTGGACTTCCTGCGCGGCTACCAGTCCCTGCGGCAGAGCAATGTCATCGGCGCGCTGACCCTGGCCGAACTCGCGGCGACCGGCCCGCCCAAGCCGCTGCACCACATCTCCTCGATCGCGGTCTTCAACGAGGTCGGCATCGCCTCCATGGGCGAGGACGACCCGCTCGCGCACGTCGACCGCCTCGTCGCGGGCTACGACCAGACGAAATGGACCGCCGAGGTCGCCCTGCGACGGGCCCGCGACCACGGACTGATCGTCACCGCGATGCGCCCTGGAGGCATCGGGGGCCACACCCGGACGGGCGCCCACAACCCGCAGGACCTCAGCAGCGGCCTCATCTCGGCCTTCGGCCGCTTCCGCACCGTGCCCGCGTTCCACCGCCTGAACGCGGCCCCGGTGGACTGGGTGAGCCGGGTCGCGGCAGGCGTCATCTGCGAACCCGACGCCTGGGGGTTCGACTACAACCTGACCGGCGTACCCAACACCCTCGACGACGTCGTACGGGACATGGCGTACGGCGGGATGCACGTGCGCGTACAGGACTGGGCCGAGTGGCGCACCGACGCCCTGGCCCGCCTGGAGGCCGATCCTGTTCCCGAACTCGCCTTCCTCACAAGCGTGTTGCGAAGTCCCACCGCACTGAAGCTGTGCGAGGCGACCCTGACGGGGCCGCCGGCCACCGACGAACGCACCGCCGCGCTCGTCGACGCGCTCGGACTCCGTCCCGCGGCCCGTTACGACGCCCAGGCCCAGTTGAGGACGTTCGAGCGGCTCGCCCAGGACGGCCTGGCCCGGCTGCCGCACAAGGACGACCAGCCGTACCTGTGGTTCTCCGAGACGACCGAGGGCACCGTGGGCCCGGTCGGCTCCGGCGCCGACACCCCCTGCTCGATGGCGCTCACCCTCTCCATCGCGAGCATGTACCAACTGGTGAAGGAGCGCCGGGTCGACGTCAGCGGCGAGCTGCTGTGCGCAGCCGCTCATCCCGCGCCGCTGCTCGTGGAACGCGGCGACATCTGGGTCCGCCCCGAGGACGGCATCCCCCAGCGGCACGCGATGCAGGCCCAACTCCTGCGCTATCGACTGACGTTGCGCGACACCGACGGTGGCCGCTGGTGGCTGGAGGGCCACAAGTACGCCCGCGCCCGCCGTGACGTGTGGCGGCAGACCCGCGCACTGAGCGTCGAGATCGGCCGTGAGGGCGAACCGGCCGTTCTCGCAGGCGAGTTGGTCGTCCCCTCGGACAGCTATGTACGCGACCAGATCGACGGCATCAAGGTCGACCCGCGTCTGACCGGCCGGGAGAAGCGCGCCGCCAAGCTGACCTGGCTCGCCTGGTTCGGCGCGGAGATGGGCCGCGGACTGCTCGGCCCCTTCGCCCGCGCCACCGCGGACCTCCTCGACCTGCGCCGGACCCGGACCCCCTCGGAGCGCCCCCGATGATTTTCAGAACCACCAACTCCAACTCCCGCACCAGGCCGACGATCCGCAAGGTCAGGACAGGCACGGCCCTGCGGCCGCTGCGCCACCGCCTCGACCCGGCACGGGTCGAGGAGATCCCCTTCAGAGCCGGGGACGGCGTACGTCTCGGTCTCACCCGGATCGACAGCGGCGAGCAGGACCGGCCCGCCGTGCTGCTCCTGCACGGGCACACCGCGTCCGCCGACATGTTCCTGCTCCCCGAGACCCGCAACCTGGTCGACGTCCTGCTCGACGACGGCTACGAGCCCTGGCTGCTCGACTGGCGGGGCAGTTGCCGGCTTCCCTACAACGAGACGGGCCAGAGGTACACCTACGACGACGTCGCACTCCACGACATCCCCGAGGCCGTCTCCCGCATCCGTGAACGCATCGGCGACCGGCCGCTGTTCGTGGTGGCCCACTGCATCGGCTCCCTCACCCTGTCGCTGAGCATGACGGCGGGGCTGGTACCCGGACTCGCCGGCGTCGTCTCGCAAGGCGTGTTCCTGACCCCGAAGCTGGCGGGACGCACCTCCCTGCGGATGACGGTGGCGGGTGAGCTGCTCAAGAACCGGATCGACCACATCCCGGTGGACTTCCGCAAGGTGGGTCTCCGGTCCAAGTACACGCCCCTGTTCGCGCTGGCCTCCCGCGGGGCGGGCTGCCCGGACCCGACCTGCCAGATCCTGCACAACTCGGCCTGGGGTTCGGGGGCTTCGCTGTTCCTGCACGAGAACCTGTCCGACGCCACCCACGACCGGCTCGCCGAACTCCTCGGGCCGGCGCCCCTGTGGATCCTGCCGCACCTGCGCCGCATCGAACTGGCCCGCAGCGTCGTCCGCTGGCACGACACCGACCACCGCTACCGGGCGCTGCCGCCCAACGCGCTGGACGCGGCCGCCCGCATCGACACCCCGGTGCTGCTGCTGGCGGGCAGCGAGAACGGACTGTGGCTGGACTCGCAGAAGCTCTGCCATGAGGTGCTGGCACACCGCCAGCCCCAGCTGGACGTGTCGTACACCGAGATCCCCGCCTACGGTCACCTGGACACGTTCCTGGGCCGGGCCGCCGCCCTCGACGTGTTCGGGCACATCCTCGAATTCCTCGGCGAACGACGGTGACGACGGCCCCGCGCCCGGATAACGTACCGACCAGTAACCAGGCCGACCGGTAACCGCACCGGCCAGTAATCAGACCGCACTCCAGGAGGCCCCATGCCGCAGCTCGAAGTCGACGGCGCCGCGCTGACGTACGACGACGAGGGCCCCCGCGACGGTGACGGCGTGCCCCTGGTGTTCATCCACGGCTGGACCGCCAACCGGCACCGCTGGGACCACCAGATGGACCACTTCGCCCAGAAGCGCCGGGTCGTCCGGCTGGACCTGCGCGGACACGGGGACAGTGGCGGATCGGGGCGGCGGACGGTGGGGGAGCTGGCCGGTGACGTTCTCGCCGTCCTCGACCACCTGGAGATCGACCGGTTCGTACTCATCGGCCACTCGATGGGAGGGATGATCGCGCAGACCCTGACGCTCGACCACCCCGAGCGGGTCGAGCGGCTGGTGCTGGTGAACTCGATCAGCAGGATGACCTACAGCCGGGGGAGGGGACTGCTGATGGCGGTCTCGACCCTGGTGCCGTTCAAGCTGTTCGTGGCCGCCAACATCCAGCGGGCCTTCGCCCCCGGCTACCCGCGCGAGAAGATCCGCGAGTACGTCCGGGCCTCGGCGGGCACGCCCCAGGAAGTGGTCATGACGTGCTACGGCGCCATGCGGTCGTTCGACGTCCTCGACCGGCTGGGGGAGATCCGCACCCCCACCCTCCTGGTCCACGGCTTCCACGACATCCAACTGCCCGTCTGGCAGATGCTGAGGATGGCGAAGGCGTACCCGGATGCCGTGGTCCGGATCGTGGACGCCGGCCACGAACTGCCCGTGGAGAAGCCGGCCGAACTCACCGACGTGGTGGCCCGGTTCGTGTGACCGACCACGACGTGTTCCGGCGCATGGCGGGTGGTCGGGTGGTCGAGGTGGGCGTCCCGGAAGCGTGACGTCACCGCGAACCCGTCCCGTCGGGCCACGCGCCGCAACAGACGCGTTTCCCCGCGGCCTTCGTCCTGGTCAAGTGCCTCCTGGCGGAAGCACAGGATCGGACGAAGGCCGTGTTCACGTCCTGGTGGTCCTCGTTCAGTCGAGTTGGTAGTCGAACCAGATGCGGTGCGTGCCGTCGGCGTCGACGGCCATCCCTCCGGCACCGGAGATCCCGGTCAGCTCGCGGGTGCCGCTCGACGGCACGATGGTGAAGAACTCCGCGGTGCGGTCGCTGCCGGACGTGGTCGCCGAGTGCACGAAGTTGAAGGCGCCCTCCCGCCCGTGCAGTGAACCTTCGAACGACTCCATCGCCACATAGGTGCCGACGCCGGTCGACTGGTCGAACGCGGCGGTGAAAAGGGTCGCCGAGTGCCCCGCGGCCTCTCCCGCGAAGTCCTTCTCCATGGTCGCGACACCTACCGGCAGCCCGGTGGGCACGGCCGGCTCGGGCTTCAGCTCGGTCGGGACGAACGCCTTGACGGTGAAAGTTGCCGTAGCTCTCATGCGCCGACCGTACCGAGAGGGTCTGACAATCGCGGCTTCATGAACCGATGGATGGATGGACGACTTCCGGTGGTTCCGTCGCGGACTCAACCGGACGGCGTGACCGGGGACCGCATGCCGAGCCACTGCTCGGCGCCCCAGGCCTCGAACCGCTCCACCTCGGTGAACCCCAGCTTCGCCGCGAGACGCATCGAGCCGACGTTGGCGGTCTGGGTGGTGAGCATCACCGACTCGCCGGGAAGCGCACCGGCGAGCCAGCCGAGTGCCGCAGCGCACGCCTCGGCGGCGTAGCCGAACCCCCACGCGCGCGGCAGGAACAGGTAGCCGAGATCGGCCTTCCCCGCGGCAGCCGGGCGACTGTGCCCCGTGGTTCTCCTGAGCAGGATCTGGCCGATCATCGACCCGTCGAGATCAACGACGAAGCTCCCGGGCCACCGCTCGGGCACCCCGGACAACTCGCGCTCAAGCGCGTGACGCGGCCGGGGTCCGCCGAGGTAGGTGTGCACCTCCGGCGATGCCAGCAGGTCGATGAACCCCGCACGGTCCCGCGCCTCGGCCTCGCGGAGCACGAGCCTCTCGGTCCTGATCGGCTCGGGCGGCCACGCCACGGACCCCAGATCTTCCATCCGCGCACGCTAACAGGCGGTCGAGCCACCGAACGCGCAGTGGCTCATGGCCGCAGGTTCCGACATTCCCCGGGCCAACCGGCCCCGGGGGCTTGGCGCTTGCTCCAGCAGAGTCGCTGGGTGGGAACGCGGAAATGCGGGAACGCGGGAACGCGGGAGACGGCACGCGCGGTTGTGCCATCCACCCTCGTCCAGGACGGAATCCTCGACCTGGACCGTGAAGTGGCCTACTGCTGGCCGGAGTTCACCGCCGAGGCAAGGGTGCGATCACGCTGCGGGCCGGCCGCGGCCGGAGCGTCCGCACGGTCAGGGCTGGTCGTACCAGGAGAACGCCGCGATCCGCCAGCCGTCCGAGGTGCGGACGAACTGGATGGTCTTGGTCCCGCCTCCCTCGAACGGCTCACCGTCCAAGATCCCGGACTTCCGGTACTCGCCGAACCGCGACGCGATATCGCCCGCGATCTCTGTCCGTTCAGAGGTCTCCCACTCGGAGAACTCGACCAGCCGACCGTTGCCCAGCAGCAGCCGTCGCGGCTCGATGAACTCGTCCACGGTGTAGACCGTGAACTCCGGGCCGGTCTTGACGATCACGCCACCGGGAAGGACCAGCCGGCGGATCCGGGCCACGTCGGCGGCCTTGCCGCCGCGGTTGTCGAAGGCACCGAAGAACTCGGCGGTCAGGACGTCTATCTCGATCTTGGACATGGCGTGACGGTAACAGTGGGGGAGCGCCGGACATCGGCGGTCGTGACAAGCCGCGGTACGTCGTCGAGGGGGACCGCGGGCGGGGTCACTGCTCCGCCGACGCCGACGCGAGGGCGTCCAACTGCTCCTTCGACCATGAGAGCCTGCCGGCCCGTAGGTCGTCGACCACCGTGCGCACCCATTCCAGCTCCGCCGCCGTCACGGCCCGCAGGTACTCGGTCTCCAGGCGGGTGATGCGCGGCAGCCCCTGTTCCGCCTCCGCGGCCATGGCCGATTCCAGCCCGTCGAGCTTCTCCGCGAGGGCGTCGGCCCGCCGTTCGAGTACGTCTCCCATGTCCTGCGAAGTGAGCAGCAGCAGGTTCGACAGGGCGGCCGGGAACTCCGGGAACTCCTGCTTGGGCGTGGAGAGCATCTCCTCCAGCCAGGCGCGGGTGGTCTCGCGCCCGGCGTCGGTGACTTCGTACACCGTCCGCTCGGGGTACTGCTGATCGCGCCCGGTCTCGCGGACCGCGATCAGTCCGTCGCCGTTGAGCCGCTCGATCGTCCGGTACAGGCTCGCGCGCTGTCTGACGTTGACGACCTGCTCCTTGCCCCAGTCCTTGACCAGCCGCTGGATGCCGTACGGGTGCAGCGGCTTGTAGTGCAGCAGGGCCAGGACGGTCAGGGCGAGGGGGGAGCTGCGGGGAGCGGATGGGGTCATGCACTCGATCATAGCCCCAGAAGTACTAGTTGACGAGAGACTAGTTTCAGTGCAACTATCGAATGGTCGCCCTGACACCACTCCGAAAGGAACCATCGAGATGTCACTCACCGAGCGCGTCCACTCGGACCACGGCCTCGTCAAGCACCTGGGCAACTGGACCGAGGCCGGCCGCTTCGAGGTCAAGGCCCGCCACGGCGCCGCTGTCCTCGATCTCCGTTCACCCGGCCTTCCCGACGATGTCGAGATCCACCTCGACATGGAGCGGGCCATGGTCAAACTGCTCGTCGACGACGACACCACCGTCGACCACTGGAACCTCCGGTGGACGGCCCGCGGCAAGATCAAGGACTCCCGGCCCTCGTCCGACGACGCCAAGCCGGCCGGCCGCCGTATCCACCTGTCCGGATCGGCGACGAACAGCGAGATCCGGGTCCACCGCGGCGGCATCGCGATCCTGTCGGCGATGTTCTCCCGTGCGTACGTCCAGGATGTGCGCCACGCCCACAGGGCCGGCGGCGTACCGACGATCGACCAGCCGGCGAGGGGCACGAGTCATGACCGGCACTGACCACGCCCGCACCGCACTGGTCATCGGCGGCGGTATCGCGGGCCCGATCGCCGCGATGGCCCTCCGCGAAGCAGGCATCGAGGCCTCCGTCCACGAGGCGTACGACTCCACGGCCGACGGGGTAGGAGGCGGCATGACCATCGCCCCGAACGGCCAGGACGCCCTCGACGCGATCGGCGCGGGCGACATCGTCCGCGCCATCGGAACTCCGGTCGCCGCGATGGGCCTGCGGAGCTGGACGGGCAGAGATCTCGCACGGTTCGCCCCGCCCTCCCGCCTCCCCTCCCTGCAGTTCGTCTGGCGTGCCGAGCTCTACCGCGCGATCTACGACGAGGCGGAGCGCCGCTCGGTCCCCGTCCACCACGGCAAGCGGCTGACCGGCGCGACCGACACGGGCTCCGGCGTCACCGCGCGCTTCGCGGACGGCACGCACGCGAGCGCCGACATCCTCATCGGCGCCGACGGCATCCGCTCCACCGTCCGCTCCCTGATCGACCCGGCCGCACCCCAGCCGAACTACGGCGGCCTGGTCTGCTTCGGAGCACGGATGCACCGATCGGGGATGCCCTCCACCGACGGCATCATGTACATGTGCTTCGGCAAGCGCGCGTTCTTCGGCTACCAGGTCTTCGACGACTCCTCGGCGGTGTGGTTCGCGAACCTGCCCCACCGGGCCCCGATGACGGTCGCCGAGGCCCAGGCGATCGGCGCTGACGCCTGGATGCGCACCCTGCGGACCGTCTTCGCCGACGACCGCACCCCGGCCCTTGAGATGATCAGCCGTACCGATGCCGGACAACTCCTCATCACCGGACCGATGGAGAACATGCGCGGGGTCGCGACCTGGACCCGCGGCCGCATGACCCTGATCGGCGACGCGGCCCACGCCGCCTCGTCCAGCTCCGGTCAGGGCGCCTCCATCGCCGCCGAAAGCGCCGTCGAACTCGCGCGCTGCCTCAGGGACCTGCCCTACCAGCAGGCCTTCGCGGCGTACGAACGACTGCGCCGTCCCCGCGTCGAACGCATCATCAAGCTCGGCGCCCGCACGAACAGCAACAAGACCGCCGGCCCGCTCGGCCGCGTACTGCGCGACCTCATGATGCCGACGGCCATGAAGCTGATCAACCCGGAGAAGATGGCCTGGCAGTACGACCACCACATCGACTGGAACGCGAAGGCGGCCCCGCCCACGTGACCGCCCGCCGTCCTCGGCCGCTCCCCCGGGAACGGGCCGGTGCGGCGCGAACAGGACCCGCACCGCGCCCGGCGCCCGCCCGGTGGAGCCAGATCGGTCAGCACCCCGGGCCGTGGCTGCGACCGGCTCCAGGCCGTTCGTCCGGGGGTTCCGCCGGACGAGGAACAGGACCGCGGCGTCAGCCCCGGTCCTCCCAGTCCGGTGCGAAGAAGCGGGCCCCGCTGACGACGGTGTCCCCCGCCCTCGTGGCCCGCACGTACATGTTGAGCTCCTCCGGCCCGGGAAGACCGTCACCGTAGGCAAGCGCGGCCGACCCCGACGCCGCCCCGAGGTCGTGCTCGGTCATCTGCCGGCGGAAACCGCTCTCACTCCGGTGACAGGTGATCGTCCCAAGCGCTGAGTACGGAGGCGAGCAGGTGCCGATGAGTTTCGATCCAGTCGGCCGGCAGGTCGATCGGCACTCGCACGGCCGCCATCGAGACGAGAACGTCCTCGACCACAACCTCGGGGCAGTCACGCTGCCCGTCCAGGTGGATGAAGACGGAGGGGCCACGCTGTACCTGCAACCAGGCGATGTCCTCGCCGGCCTCAAGACGATCCAGAGCCTCGCCCCACGAGACCAGACGCGACCGCCACAACGCGAGATCCACCCGGCCGCTCACGAACGGCGTGTCGACGACGATCTCCGCGGCAAGCCCTCCAGCCACACCCCGCAGAGGCCCGAGCACCGTGATGCGAACACAGTTGCCCTCGTCATCACACAACAGAGCCAGATCCAACCGTTCAGCCATCGCCAGGTCGCCTCCACGAAGATGAAGCGATCTTGACGTACGTCCGCTCAGCCGGCCAGTGATTTGGGGCGCGGTCGAGTCATTTCGTCAGGGTTCCCAGCGGGCCCTCCGACAAGGCGGCCGGCGACGACGTCACCGACCGCCTTGGGTCACCACCACCCCCGTGCCGGCACGCCCGGAGCTCCTAGCGGACAGTCGCGCGAGAATCCCAGCGGCTCCAGGCCGGGATGTCCTCGCGGGCCTGCCGCCAGGCGGCCGGGATGCCGTCCGTGCCCGTGCGACTCGCGACGACGCCTCCCGCGATGGCGCAGGTCGTATCGCGGTCGCCCCACCCGGCCACGGTCTGCCAGAGCGCCTCGGGCAGGTCGTCGAGGTGCCCTGCGGCAGACCACAGGGCGAACGGCACTGTGTCCGGAGCCGAGATCAGCGTCCCCGAGCCCAGCACGGACGCCGCGTGACGCACCGAAGTGCGCTCGGGGAAGTTCGCGGCCACCCGCAGCCCGGAGCGAACGTCACTCTCGGGCACGTGCGACGCGACCTCGCGCAGGAACTCCGCGCGCGGTGGGGCGTCCTGACCCGCGCTGGAGGCCGCCAGCGCGGCGGCGACCGCTACGGCCACGGCCCCCGCGACAGCCTCCGTGTGCGCGTGGGTGGTCAGGGCCGACAACCGGGCCTGCTCGACGACTGCCGTGAGGTCGTCCCGGAACCACGCGCCCAGCGGGGCGACCCGCATCGCGGCGCCGTTGCCGTAGGAACCCTGTCCGCCGAACTGCCCCGTGGTGACGGCCTGCCAGCTCTCGCCCTCGCCGATACGACGCAGCACGCCGTGCATGGACGGGCCGTACTTGCGCCCGGGGTCGCGGTCGTACTCGGCGGCGAACTCCCGTGCCAGGTCGTCCGGACGGATCTCCCCATGGGCCACGAGATGGGCGAACAGCACGAACGACATGGCGGAGTCGTCCGTCCACAGCCATGGCGCAGGACGCAGGTTCCGCGCGGCCCACAGTTCCTCGGCACATTCGTCGGACCGCGTGAACCAACCGTCGCCGAAGGCGTCCCCCATCACCAGCCCGTCCAGGCCGGCGTGGGCGTGCTGCGGACTGCTGCTCATGGCAAAGCTCCTCAGAATGATCAATGGCCATGGCATTCTCGCCGTAAGGCGGTTGAGCGCGCGAGCGGATTGCGGTCGGCAGCGGCGGGAGCGGCCACGCCACCCGTACCGCGGTTCGTCGCCACCGGCGTCCCCTGCGGGCGACGGACCGCGAAGGACCGTCTTGGTGAGTCTGAGTCAGCGGAGCCAGGGAGCGAGTTCGCGCGCGAGGACGGCGTAGGCGGGATCTGCGGGAAGCCAGAGGAGTTTGTGCTGGCTTCCGTCCTGCATGTGCAGGGCGAGGCGGTCGGCGGTGATGCCGCGGCGGAGACGGGCGGAGGCTATGCCGGCCAGCGGGATCACGTGGCGTTGGTCCGGTGCTCCGCCCGGATCTGCGCGGTGGCAGCAGCGGTGACGTCCGCCTCCGGCAGCGGCATGGTCACCGTCGGGCCCTTGCTGTTCGCGACGGTGGCGGTGAACCCGAGCCGCCGGCGGACCAGAAAGGACGGGAGCAGCCACAGCTCTCCGTGGATCCAGTCGCCCCACCCGGTCGTGCAGCCCCGTGTCAGCAGTCGCGCCCGTCCATCCATCGCGCCACCGTAGTTGGCCTGTCGTCCACGCGCCACAGAGGGCGAGTGGGCGAGCGAGCAGGACCATCGAAACCGCGCCATCTCGAAGTGGCTGGTCGGCGGCGGTGGTGTGACCCTGTTCGGGGCCGCTCGTACTGGGCGCGGGCGGCAGTCCGGGGTGCGGATCGTTGCGCGGGGCGGTTCGCCGATGAGTTCAGAGTCGTCGAACGGTCTACCCAGTGACGCGACCGTTCTCGACAGGAGTGCCATGTCCACCATCCAGCCAGTGATCATCACTGCCGACCACGACGTCCTGCGCGGCTTCTACACGAAATTGTTCGGCGCCGAGGAGATCTTCCGGGTACCGGCGGAAGGCCCGGCCTTCTACCTCGGCCTGCGCATCGGCGACACCGACCTCGGGCTGGTGGCCAGGACGGACCTGGGGACCGGGGCGGCACCGCGGATCCTGCTCAGCATCGCTGTCGACGACGTCGACGAGACCCTCGGCCGGGTGACGGCGCTGGGCGGCTCGGTCAGCGGCGGCCCCAACGACATGCCGTGGGGACAACGCGTCGCCCACATCCAGGACCCCGACGGCAACCCGGTGAACCTCACTCAGCCGATCCCGGCTCCGTGACGCCGCTCCTGGTGCTCGGGCCGGTCGCGGGCTGCTGCCGAGCCCGTCGAGCAAGCACCGATCAGCGGCCGGCTCGGCGACGTGCTCGTCTCACAGGTCCTTCCTGAAGACCGTGGAACTGTGCCGGACCGTCATTCCGACGCGCAGGTAGAGGTTCAAGGCGCCGGTGTCCGAGTGCGTCCCGAGGGTGCAGGCCCGCCGACCCTGCTCGTAGAAGGCGTGGAAAGCGTTCTGGAGCAGGAGGCGGGCGATGCCCCTGCTGCGGTGGTCGCGGCGCACCGCGACCTGCTCGATGTAGCCCTCGTCGGTGTCCGGGAGGTCCAGCGAGAGCGCGGCACCCACCGGTTGACCGTCGGCGAACGCCAGCGCTGACATCGCGGGGGCGAAGGTGGGACGTCCGACCGTGTGCCGGGCCCACTCCTGGTAGGTCTGGCGCCGCTCCTACCATTCGTCGAAGGCATCCTCGACGAGCCGGTGTGCGCCGTGTTCGTCGCCGGCGCGGAACGGCCGAACGAGGATGCCCGCCGGAGGTTCGGGTAGAGCGGGCTCCTCCGGCATGAGGTACTCCAGAAGCCACTGGGTCACCATCGGCTCGTATCCGCGCGAGCGCAGCAGCCGGACGGCGTTCGTGTCGTCGTCCGGGACGGTCTGGACGATGCGCGCGCTGCCCGCCTGTCTGGCTCGGGTCTCGGCCCAGGCCAGGAGCACACCACCCAGGCCACGGCCCTGGTGCTGGGGGTGGACGTCCACCTCGGAGCGCCGGTTCACCCAGGCCCGCGCCACCAACTGCCCCGCCCGGTCATGGACCAGACGGGTGTCCGTCTCCGGAACCAGGCCAGGTCTTGCCAGGTCGGCGGCGATGCGGCCGAGATCGGCCCGTACCCGCCCGAAGAGCTCGCGCTCGCAGGCCGCGACCAAGCGAACGATGTCACCGGTGTCGTCAGCGGTGGCGGGCCGCGATCGGAATTCCGGCGACAGCCCTGGCAGAAGATCTCGCACCTGAACACGCTCCCGAGACGGCAGATCGAACTATGGGCGCAGCACCTCGCCAGTATTCCGTCCTGCCTGATCAAGACCAATCACCTCCGTCTCCCACGGTCCTGTCAACGACTGGACTGATCGTCGGGACGTCGGTCAGGCCGCGGATGCTCAGTGCTGACCGCTGAATACGGTGCAGGGGCCCCGGTTGAATGAGAGGACGCGAAGACATGGATGTGTATGAGGCCGTGGACAGTCGCCGGGCCGTGCGGGCGTTCAGCGATGAGGCGGTGCCCAAGGAGGTGCTCGAACGAGTGCTGACCGCAGCGACGCGGGCTCCATCCAGTGGGAACCTCCAGCCGTGGCACATGTATGTCGTGACCGGCGAACCCTTGGCTGAGCTGAAGGGGTATGCGACCGCCAGGGCACTGGCGGGAGACCCGGGTGATGAGCGGGAGTATCCGATGTACCCGGACGAACTGACCTCGCCCTATCTGGACCGCTTCTCTGCCGCGGCGGCTCAGCGGTACGAAGCGCTGGGGATTGAGCGGGACGACCCCGACCGGCCTCAGAAGATCGCTGCCTTGAACTCGGAGGCGTTCGGGGCGCCGGTCGTCTTGTTCTGCTACCTCGACCGGACGATGGGGCCCGGCCAGTGGGGTGACGCGGGGATGTACTTGCAGACGGTGATGCTGTTGCTGAGGGCGGAAGGGTTGCACAGTTGCCCCCAGGTGATGTGGACCATGTACCGCACCACCGTCAGCCGAGCAGTCGGAGCCGAGGGCGAGCTCGTGCTGTTCTGCGGCATCTCGGTGGGATTTGAGAAGGAAGGCGTGCCAAGGCTGCGTACCGGGCGGGCGGACATGACGGAAACGGTGACCTTCATCGGAGTGTGACGTTGGATGGCCGAGATCGACGGGACGGGACCTGGACGAGTCCGCGCACCAGACGCGACGCAACGGCCCCCAGGGCAAGGCCACTTGGGAGAAGGCATGGACCTGTCGCCTGGATCACGTCCCGCGTCGCCGGGGGCCCACAAGGCGCCCTGAGCGAGGCCGACCTGATCCAAACGACAGGCTCCTCAGGCGTCTTGGACGAACTCGTAGGTGAGGAAGGCCAGGCCGTCACCGATCGTCCGGTTGTCGACCAACCGCATGGCCTTCCTGCCACAGGCCTCGCCGAAGAACCGTTCGCCGGCCCCGAGCACGACCGGGAAGACGGCCAGCCGCACCTCGTCGACGAGATCGTGCTCGATCAGGGTGTGCCCGAGCCGATAGCTGGCAGGGACGACGATCTCTCCGTCCAGCTCCTGCTTCAGCTTCGAGACCTCGGTCAACACATCGCCCCTCAGAACCGTCGTGTTGTTCCAGTCGGGCTCATCGAGTGTCGACGACACGACGTACTTGGGCATGCTGTTCAGCCGGTCCGCGAGCTCGCCGGCGCGGGGCCGCCATCGCGCCCCGAAGAACTCGTAGCTCTTGCGACCCAGCAGCCATGCCTCGGCGCGCAGCGCCTCCTCCAGCGCGATCTTGTTCCACTCTTCGAGATCGCTGCCGCCGAACTGGACGAACCAGCCGCCCAGCTCGAAGCCCTCCGCACCGTCCGGGTCCTGGACCACTCCGTCGAGCGAGACGTTCTGCGGTCCGCTCATCACGATCTTTCCCATGTCGATCCTCCTTCGAGCCGACGTCGTCGTCGGTCACGTAGGTACAGGCGTCGCGGCGCCGGGAAACTGGTCGCCCGCCGACCGCCCAGTTCGCCCCTGGGTCGACGCCTGTACAGGATGGAAGTGCGGCGCGACGCGGGAAGAGGGTGACGGTGAGGATGGTGGCAGCCGATCTGATGGCGAGGGCGCGGGCCGGGGACGGGCAGGCGTTCCGGGAACTGGCCGAGCCCTACCTTCGGGAGCTGCAGGTGCACTGCTATCGCATGCTCGGATCCTTCGAGGACGCTGAGGACGCCCTTCAGAACACGCTGCTGACCGCCTGGCAGAGCCTCGGCGGGTTCGAAGGACGCGCCTCGCTGCGCACCTGGCTGTACCGGATCGCCACCCATCGCTGTCTCGACGAACGTCGCGCGGCCGCTCGGCGCCCGGCCAAGGAGTGGGGCGTGGACGTGGGGGACGAATGGCCCGAGCCGACCTGGCTCGGTGAGGTCCCCTGGCTGCGGCCGCTTCCCGGCGCCCTCCTGGAGGGCGCGGGCGAGGTGCCGCTCGGCCCGGAGGCCCGCTACGAGCAGACCGAATCCATCTCGCTGGCCTTCGTGACCGCCCTTCAGGTCCTGCCGCCCCGCCAGCTCGCCGTGCTCATCCTGCGCGATGTGCTGGGGTTCCCGGCGAGCGAGGTGGCCGACATGCTGGACTCGACCGTCGCATCGGTCAACAGCGCACTCAAACGGTCCCGCGCCGGCCTGCGGAGTCGGCTGCTGCCGACGGCGGGCCACGAACCACCTCCGGCCGTCGGCTCGCCCGCCGAGGACGCGATCGTGGCGAAGTTCGTCCATGCGTGGGAGTCGGCCGACATGGGTGCGCTGGTGGCCCTCCTGACCGACGACGTCTTCGTGTCGATGCCACCGATTCCCTTCGAGTACAAGGGTCGAGACGTCGTGGCGCGGTTCTGCGGCGCCATCTTCGACGCCGGCCGGAGGTTCGACCTCGTCCCGTCGCGAGCCAACGGCCAGCCGGCATTCGGGGCCTACCTGCGCGATGCCAACGGCGCCAGCCACGGGGTCGGCCTCTACGTCCTCACTCTGTCCGGCGATCGGATCTGCGCCATGACCCGATTCGACGACAAGGTGCTCCCCGCGTTCGGGCTGCCCCTATCAGTCCCGAGCCGGTAGTCGGATCGTCGCCCTTACGTGAGGGAGGACGGCCGTACGATCCCGATCCCACCGAATCGGATCTTGGGACGGTATCCGTGGGAGCGGCGTGTTCGTCGCTGTGGCCCAGGAACCTGGCCACCAAGGCCTCGAAGAGGCGGTCCTCCTCGGCCGGAAGCAGGACTTCGAGCTGTCGTCCGGATATGTCGCACACCAGCATCGACAGCTCGGCGACGACTTCGACACCGGTGTGTGGAGTCCCGAGCCGGAGTTCCGTGACCGCGCTGTCAACGGTGGAAAGGAAGACACCTTCCGTCGTCACCGTCAGGTGAGCGCGATGGCGACTTCCGCCAGAGTTACGAAATCGTGCGGCACAGCGGATTCGGGTGTCTTCCCCACGATTCAGTGTGGCGACCGCCTGGGAGATACGCCTCCGGTGCCATTGCCTCCGTATCAGGCGAAGGAGTGGCTCGGCCACGATGGCGAGGACCGCGGTGTCGTAGAGGGTCTCCCACATCGACTTCTCCCGAGGCTCAGCTTTTCCATGATCAAGATTGCGCTCAGTCTGCCGTCGACCTCAGGCCCCGCACCTCAGAACGATCTCATGGCCCGTCCGCTCACTCCGTTCCGCACCTTCGCCGGGCGGACTTCGTGAGCCGTTCGGCGAGGGCCTCGACGAGGCCGCGGAGTTCGTCCGGGCGTTCGATGACGAAGGGCAGGTCCAGCGACGCGAGGACAGCGGGCAGCCAGTCGAGCCGTTCCACCCGCAGTTCGACGCGGGACCAGCGTTCGGTCTCCGGAGCCGCGCCGCTCGGGGCAGGGAGTTCCTGCACGATTGCGACGCTCGCGGGAAGCCGGGTGTGGATCTGCTCGGCCGTCCCCTGGATCCGCAGGGTCACCTCATGCTGGTACGGGGCTGTGGCGAGCCCGGTCAGTACGCGTTTCGCCGGGTCGAGTCCGGCGGGTGGTTCGAACGAGCCGGGCAGGGTCCTTGCCCCGGTGACGCGATCCAGCCGAAACGTCCGGTCCTCGCCGGCCGTGACATCAGTGGCCGTGACGTACCACCGGCCCGCGTGGGCGACGACCCCGTGGGGGTGCAGCGTGCGCTCGCTGCGCCGGCCGTCGACGGCGGTGTACCGGATCGAGATCGGCCGGTGATGGTTCACCGCGTCGGCGATCGCGAGCAGGACCGCGGATTCCGGGGCGACCGCCTCGCCGGCACGGTCCGTGAAGGCGAGGGAGCCGAGCACGGCGTCGAGTCTCCCGCGCAGCCGGTCGGGCAGCACTCGTCGGATCTTGGCCGCGGCCGTCTCACTCGCCGTGTCCGTGGCCAGGCCGGCCCGTCGGCCCGCGACCAGGCCGAACAGCACGGCGAGCGCTTCGTCGTCACTCAGCATGAGAGGTGGCATGCGGTAACCGGGGGCGAGCCGGTAGCCGCCGTAGCGGCCGCGCACCGACTCGACCGGCACGTCGAGGTCGACGAGGTGACCGACGTAGCGCCGCACGGTGCGTTCGTCGACGTCGAGCCGATCAGCGAGTTCGGTCACGGTCCGTGTGCTGCCCGACTGCAGCAGTTCCAGCAGGGTGAGCACGCGGGCGATGGGGCGGGCCATGCCCGGAAGTCTCCCGCATATACCGGGCGGATTCCGCCCGGTATTCGTCGTAGCGTGCGATCGGAAGGACCGACGGACCAGGAGAGAACCATGGAACTTGTCTCGATCCGCATCATCACGGGCGACGTCACCCGCCTCGTCAACTTCTACGAGCGTGCCACCGGAGTGCCCGCCGAGTGGGCCAACGAGGACTTCGCCGAACTCAGGACCGCCTCGGGCACCCTCGCGATCGGCAGCACCCGCACCGTGCCCCTGTTCGCTCCCGGCTCCGCCCGCCCGGCGGACAACCACAGCGTCATCCTCGAATTCCTTGTCGACGACGTGGACAGTGTGTACAAGAACCTGACCGGCTTCGTGGAGGACTTCGTCAACGAACCCACCACGATGCCCTGGGGCAACCGCGCGCTCCTGTTCCGCGATCCCGACGGCAACCTCGTCAACTTCTTCACCCCCGTCACGCCGGCCGCCATCGCGAAGTTCGCGCGCTGAGAACACGACGGCCGCCGGGGCGGGCACGCGGTTTCGGCGTCGGTCCGACTTCGTCGGCAAACGTCTCGGGTCCGTTGTCACCGGACGCCGAGCCCGCCCGCGGCAGCCCTCCCTCACGGTGACGTTCCCGGTCGCGCCACGGGAAGGCATCACGTGCGACGCCCGCTCCGTCACGCCCTGCCCGCGCCGGTGGTCGGCGACGAACTGGCAGCGGGCCAACGGCAGTTCTACGATCTCGGTTCATGGTGACTCCCGATTGCTACGCATGCGGCAGGGAAGCGGAGTTCGACGACCTCCCACCACGCGAGCGCGTGGCACATGACCAACTCTGGCGTGTGGCCCACGTCTTCGACACCGCGGTGCGCGGCTGGCTGGTGCTGCTGCCCCGGCGCCACGTCGTCGCGGTCCATGACCTCACCGCGGCGGAGGCAACTGCCCTGGGAGTGTGGCAGGTCAGGCTCTCACAGGCTCTCCGGAGTGTGACTGGTTGCCTGAAGACCTACGTCGTCCAGTTCGCCGAGGCCGAGGGCTTCGCGCACGTGCACTTCCACATCGTGCCGCGCATGGAGGACCTGCCACCAGAACACCGGGGGCCTGGCGTCTTCAAGTTGCTCCGCCATCCGGAGCAGGAGCCGGTGACGGCAGCCCAGGCCGACGAGCTGGCCCACTCACTCGGAGCCCATCTTCGTGGGCACTCGAACGTCCAGTAGCGAGGTGTCGGCTCTCGCACCGCGAGAGTCGGACCTCATCAGCGATCCGCTCGAACCTTGTCGGTCAACGAAGGGACGGCGCACGGGCGGAGGACCAGGAGCGAGTCCTCCGAGGTCGCCACCATGGCGAAGGGGAACCGGTCGAGCTCAAGACAGAGTGCGATGTCATCGGGATGGACCCCTTGCCGCACCCCCTCGGCCAGCTCGGCGGCGGCGCGGGACTCGCGGGCGCGGCGGAGGAACCCGGCCGCGTCCGTCCCCGCCGCGGTGACCGTCCGGGCGATGTACTGAGCACACGCCAGATCCTCATCGGCCCGTCCATCCTCGCCGGTGACCACGAACGTGACACTGACACACTCGCGTGCCCGCAAGAGCCGAGCCGTCGCCTCGGCCACCACGAAACTGGCGCACAGCACCAGCGACGCCTCCTTGACCGCGAGGGCGCCGACCGTTCCCGCGGTGGTCTTCTGTACAACGGTCCGTCCGCCGAGGTCGACGGACCGCAGCAGGCCCGGCGAGTTGACGAGGTCGAACCCGGGCGCGGGTGGACCGTCCTTGAGGGCCACCCAGTCCGGATGGCGGGTCTTGAGCGCCAGGGCTTCGTCCAGCGACTCAGCGAGAACGATCTTCTCTGCCCCTTGGTCGAATGCCCAGGCAGCCACCGTGAAAGCACGCATGACGTCGACCACGACCGCTACGGAAGGGGCCTCGACCAGTTCACCGATGCCGACAAAACGAGCGTCCATCCCCTCATGGTCGCGCATGCCCGACCCGAACCACCCAGGCGGTGAGGCGCATTCGGCGGGGCGGAACCGGGCGGGACCGGGCGGGGCGTGAAGTTCAGCGTTCCTGGCTCGTTCCTGGCACGGCGTCGACGCTTCGCGCCGGCGCTGTCGATGGGAGAGCCGCGCGGATCAGGGCGCTATGACGCATGAAGGACACCAGCTTGGTGACGGCCTGGAGCAGGTTCGCGCAAGCCAGGGCGGACCACAGGCCGGGCAGCCCGGCGCTGTCGGCGACCGGCACGGACAGGGCGGCCAGGATCCCGAACCACACCACGGTGGACACCAGGCTCGGTCCTGCGCGTTTGAGCCCGACGAGGCCGAAGCCCGCCACCGCCTGCAGGGCGTCGGTGACCACCACCGCCAGGATCAGCGGCAACAGCCGGATCACCTGATCCTCCAGCTCAGGCGTCCTGGTGAACAGGCCCACCAACGGGCCTCGCAGCATGACCAGTACGGCCCCGAGTACGGTGACCGCGCACAGCGCCACCCGGATTCCGGCCCACACACTGCGCCGGATGCGTACGGTGTCCCGTGCCTCGGCGAATTCGGCGATCAACGGGACCGTGGCCTGGCCGACCGCGACGGCCGCCGTGAAGACGACGTTCACCAGCGATTCGGACACGCTGTGCACGGCGGCGCTGCCGGGGCTGATCCGGGCGGCCGCGAAGGTGAGTACTCCGAGCACCGAGAACTTGACGAGCACGGTTCCACCGAGTGGGATTCCCACCCGGGCCAGCCGCAGGATCTCGTGCGGATCCGGCCGACCGGGTCGTATCCGCCGGCCGGCCAGCACCGTGCGGCGGCGCAGCGCGTACTGGTTGAGGCTGGTACCGACCAGGCTGGAGGCGAGCATGGCCAGGCCCGCCCCGGTCAGCCCGTAGCCTGGCAACGGTCCCGGGCCTCCGACGAGCAGCACCGACAGGGTCACCGACACCGCGGTGCCCATCAGCCCCGACCGCATTACCTGGGCAGAGTGGCCCAGCGCGACCAGTACGGACGTCGCCGACTGGCCGACCGCGATCAGCAGTACGCTGCCCGCCAGCATCCAAGGGAACGCGCCGAGTTGGGAGAGGACTCCGGGCTGTACTCCGAACAGTCCGCCGAGCAAAGGCACGGCCGCCACCGCCGCCGCACAGACCCCGCCCACGGCGAACGCCAGCCACATACCGCTGCGCACCAGTGGCAACAGAGTCCCGGGGGCGTCGCGGTGCGGTGCGACGAACGGCATCACCCCGCGGAGCGCACCCGCCACGGTGGCGGTGGCCGGGCTGAAGACGGCCACCGTCACGGCGAACGCGGCCAGTGAGACGGTGGCATGGCGGCCCAGGAGCGCGGTGTCGACGAGAGAGCCCGCCGAGGCCGCGAGCATGGTCACATAGAGCGGCGCGGCCGCCTTGGCGATGGTCATGAAGGCGCTGCGGTCGCTCACACACATACGAAGCAACCGCAACCGCGTGTGTTGGTCACAGCGATCGTCAACGAGTGGCTGTGGCCACTCACACGGCACGCTCCATGCACACCAGTTGATCCCGCTCCTCCCACGATGCGACGACGGTGAAGCCGAGCCGCTCGTACAGGGCGATGGCGCCTGTCCGCCACTTCCACACCGACAGCCGTACCGTGCTGACGCCGTTTTCCGCGGAGTGCGCGAGCGCTGCGCCGACCAGGCCGGACGCGACGCCGCGGCTCCGGAATGCCGGATCCGTCCAGAGCCTCTTGACCTCTGACCGCCCGTCCACGGGGGCGGTGAGCACCAGGCAGCCCACGGCTGTGTCGCCGTTCAGCGCCACCAGCACGACACCGTCGAGGAACGCACCCCGCGGGTCCAGGATTTCCGCTCGGTAGCGGTCCGGCAGGCCGTCCACATCGACAACAGGCCGGCCCTTCTCGGCCTCCGTCCGCAGATGGTAGGCCGCCAACAATTCGGCCAACTCGATCGCGGAAGGGCCCTGACCTGGCCAGCGGACGACGACAATCTCGCGTTGATCAGTCACGGGGCCAGCATCACATGACCCGTACCGCACACAGCACGGTCCCCTTGATCCACTTCCGCGAGGGTAGGGTGCCCGGATGGAACGGATCTTGGTGGTGGGAGTCACCGGCTCGGGCAAGTCCACTCTCGCCCGGGTCGTGAGCAGCCGCCTCGGCCTGCCGTACCACGAGATGGACGCGCTGTACTTCAACGGGCCCGGCTGGGCCGTGAACGACAAGCTGACCGAGGACGTGTCGAGGATCGCCGCCGGGCCTCGCTGGATCGTCGACTCGATCGGGTACCCGGAAGTCCGCGATCTGCTGTGGACCCGGGCCGACACCGTGATCTGGCTGGACTACCCCCGGCACGTCGTCATGCCCCGAGTCCTGCGCCGGTCCATCCGGCGTACCGTCACACGCGAGGTCGTCTTCGGCGGCAACCGGGAGACCTGGAGAGAATGGCTGCGGCGTGACCACCCGGTCTGGTGGTCCTGGTCGCAACACCGTGCCCGCCACGACGAAGTCGAGCGCCGCACCCTCGACCCCGGCTTCGCACCGCTCGACACCCTCCGCTTCCGGCACTCCGACGAGACCTCGGACTGGTTGGCGTCCCTCTGACCACATCACGCGCAGGATCCGCCCCGTGATTCCCTCGCATCGAACATGCATGCAGTGTCGAACTTCGCCTGCTGCGCTATCAGTTCGCCACAGTTCAGGGGAACCGATACGACCGAAGCGAGGCGGGGGCGGTGATTCGCCTCCACCTGTCCCTGGAAGCGGCACCCCCATGGCGGCAACGCGGTGACAGAGCGGCCATCTACCAGTACTCGGTGGAGGTCCAGGCGGATACCGCTGCGCTGCTTCAGGCAGCCGACGAGTGGGATCTCGCTCTGACGTCGTTCCCGACCCGCTGATCAACGTCGGGAGGCCGCCAACCGACCCGCTGATCAACGTCCGCAGGCCGCCGTCGCCCCACAGGGTCGCGTCGTGCGGGTTGAGCCCCCGGGCGTAGTCGGAGCAGTGATCCTGCGAACGCCTGGTCGTTGGCGACGGGAGTGACTGGCACCGCGGCAGCGGGCCGCTCGGCTGACCGCTCTCACAGCAGGCTTGCCTCCGAGGCGGCGAGGACGCCGTCGTTCGCCGGGTCCGTGGCGTGTGCCGGGAGGCGTCGTACTGCTGGGACCAAGAGCAGCGCGAGGGCAGCGGGAACCCCGAGGACCGTCATGGCGTAGAGGGTGGGTCGCACACCGAGCGCGTCGGACACCGGACCGGCCAGTACGAGACCCAGCGGCATGAGTCCGGCGGACAGCAGGTAGTCGTAGGAACTCACCCGGGACAGGGCGGCTTCGGGCACGTGCGTCTGCAGCGCGGTCTCCCACAGGACGAAGAAGAGGGAGACGCCGACACCGGTGACCGCTTCGAGGATCGTGATCAAGACGATTGAGGTGCCGGAGCCGATGATGATCGCCTGGCAGGACGCCACGGCGAGCCCTGCGGCGGCGAGGACCATGGGACGCGGGACCTTCAGCCGGTAGGCGCATATGTCTCCGGCGATGGAGCCGATGCCGAAGCCCGCGGTCACGGTCGACCAGCTTGCCGCCCCGCCCCACTCCCGTTCGGCCAGGACAGGCCCCAGCACGAACACCGAAGGCAGCACGACAACGTGATAGACGGCTATGGCGGCCATGCCCGACCACACCCACGTCCGGCTGCGCACCTGCACCCAGCCGGCGCGCACTTCCTTCAGGAACGTCCCCACGGCGATGGGCTCCGCCGTCTCAACCGCCGTGCTACGAGGTTTCAGCCGGGCCAGGAACGCGGCACTGGCGGCGAAGGTCAAGGCGTCCAGAGCCAGAGCCCCGCCGGGGCCGAGCAACGCGACCAGGCCACCCGCCAGAGCCGGACCCAGCACCAGCGTCGACGACTGGGTGAACCCCCGGAGGGCGTTCGCCTCGCGCAACCGGTCAGGCCCGACCAGCAGAGGCAACAGCCCTGTGGAAGCCGGCATGAAGAACGCGTCTGCCGTGCCGAACACCAGCATGAGCGGTACGAGGTACGAAATCCTGGCAGTACCGGTCACCAGCAGTGCGGCCATGAGCCCCTGCACGGCACACCGCACCACATCGGAGACCAGCATGACGCGGTGCCGCCGGAAACGGTCCGCCCACACGCCACCCACCAGGGCGAACAGCAGCATGGGAAACAGCCCCGACGCCGTCACCAGCCCGACGTCGGAAGCGGACCCGCTGACCGAGAGCACCGCGAACGGGATGGCTACGAACGAGACGCGGTCGCCCAGCACCGAAAGCGACTGCCCGACGAACAGGCGGGCGAACTGCGGCTCGTCGCGCAGCACGCCAGGAATCAAGGACTTCACGAGGTGTCCGATCAGGGGGCAGATGGACGGTTGCAAACCGTCCGAGGATAGGGCGGCCCGTCCCTGCCGGGCACCTGAATTTTCCCAGGTTGGAGCCCGTTCCAGGATGTCTGTCGGGCGTGTGCGCGTGAGGACGGCCTTCGCAGACGTGCTGATGCCCGCGAAGGTCGAAGCCGTCTGCGGCGCGGAACGCGCGCGGACCGGTGACGAGCGCGTCAAGCGACGGGACCACCCTGCTCGCCGAATTCACCGAATTCACCGAACTCCGCGCACAGCCTCGAAGCACTGTCACCGAGCCGCCGTCGACACGTGGGCCAGTCAGCCCCGAATCGTACATCTGTCCCCTCTCGTCGGCCCCGCCGGAACCGCCCGCCCCTTGTGGTCGTCTTGTGCGCTGACTGTGTACGAAGCAGGGGTATAGGGGGACGTTGTGACGCGGAACGTGACGAAGGCCGGCCTGTTGGTGGCGGCCATGGCGACGGTACTCGGGGCCTCGGCCTGCGGTGGGGAAGCGGGCGCGGCGGCCGCGGGGAACGGCGGGACGCTCCCCGCGCACGTGAAGGGGAAGGGGAAGGGGGAGTCCGTGGCTCCCTTCGGGCACGCCGCGTCCGGGGCCGCGCCCACGTCTCCCGGTGCCGGGGGGAAGTTGTCCGCGGTCGCGCGGACAGCGGCGGCGCCCGTCACCCGGCACGTACCGTGGAACCTGGACACTCTGGACCAGCGGTCGCGCCCGCTGAACGGCAAGTTCACCACCACCGCCACGGGCAAGGGTGTTCACGTCTACGTGATCGACACCGGCATGGACATCGCCCACCACGAGTTCGGCGGCCGCGCCCACCTCGGCGCCGACTTCGTGGGCCCGAAGGACTCAGGTGACTGCTTCAACGAGGCGGGCGTCGGCCACGGCACGTTCGTCGCGGGCATCATCGGCGGGGCGAGGTACGGGGTGGCGCCCAAGGCGGACCTCGTACGGGTCCAGGGCATCCTGTGCGAGAGCGCGGGCGGTGGTTCCCCGGCGGCGGCCGAGGCGGCCGTGGTGAAGTCGGTCAAGTGGGTCACCGCGCACGCGCAGAAGCCGGCGGTGGTGAACATGTCGCTCAACTTCGACCACCGGTCGGCGGCCGTGGAAGCCGCCGTGAAGAAGATGGTCGACGCGGGGATCCCGACGGTGGTGTCGGCCGGAAACTTCCATGACGACGCCTGCAAGCACTCCCCGGCCGGCGTCCCCGGCACGATCGTCGTCGCGGCCTCCACCTCGAACGACCGCCCGTGGAGCGACGGCGGCTCCTACGGATCGGGCTACGGACGCTGCGTCGACCTGTACGCACCCGGCCAGAAGGTGACCGCCGCCCTCGCCGGCGGTGGAACGACCACGGAGAACGACGGCGCGACGTCCTGGGCCGCGCCCCACGCGACCGGCGTGATCGCGCTGTACCTGTCGGCACACCCCCACGCCACGGCTCACGAGGTCCACGTCTGGCTCGACCACACGGCCACCCTTGGTGTCCTGCGCGGCGTCCGCTCCGACACCCCCAACCGGCTGCTCAACACCGGCGGCCTCTGACCTGACCTGACGTGCGCAGCCCAGCCCTGGCCGAACGCACCGGCCACCCCTCTCCACCGCCACACATCGGAGAGCGGGCAGGCAGGCCCAGGGCATCCGGTCAGGCGGGGTCTGTGACGGGTGTCGAGGACGGGTGCGGAATGGGAGGGACGGGGGGCGGGGCCGGGGCGTACTGGGCGGCTTGGGCGTCGAACATCGCGGCGTAGCGGCCCTGAGCCGCCACCAACTCGTCGTGGCTTCCCTGTTCGGCCAGTCGGCCCTCGTGCAGGACGTAGATGCGGTCGGCATGACGGACGCCGGACATGCGGTGGGTGACGAGGACAACGGCCCTGTTGGGGGCGGCGAGGCGGCGGATGCGGTTGAACGCGGTGATCTCGGCTTCCGGATCGAGCGCCGAGGTGGGCTCGTCCACGATGAGGACACCGTCCGCCGTGGACGTGGTGCTGCGCCAGTGGGTGCGGGCGAGACCGACCTTCTGCCATTCCCCGCCCGAGAGTTCGCTGGCCCCCCGGAACATCCGTGCCAGCAGGCTCTGCATGCCGTCGGGCAGTTTCGCGATGACTGTGTCGGCTCCCGCGTAGTCGACGGACGGCTGCAGGTCCTCGGCGGTGGCCTCGTGCGAGGGCCGGCCCAGCCGGATGTTCAACGCGGCTGTCACGGGCCAGCGTTGAAAGTCCTGGGTGAGCAGCGCGACCCGGTCGAAAACCTGGGCGCGGTCCAAGGACGCCAACTCGGCATCGCCCCACAGCACGCTCCCGCTCTGCGGCAGCAGCAGGCCCGACAGGACCTTCATCAAGGTGCTCTTGCCCGAACCGTTCTCGCCCACCACGGCCGTGACCGAGCCCATGGGCAGGGTGAGCGACACCCCGTCCAGGGCGGCTGTCTCCCGGTCGGGATAGCGGTACGTCACCTGATCGAGGACGACCTGCTTCACCTGTGCCGGAACAGCCTCGCCCCCGCCGGGTATGGCACGTTTCGCCGCCTCGTCCAGGAAGCGGGAGTGATCGCGAATGTAGAGGGATTCCTCGTGCAACTGGTTCACGTTCATCACCAGCGTGCCCAGGCTCGCCGAGCCGGAACGGACGGCGATGACGGCGGTACCCGCCACCGCCAGGCTCATGTGCCCGCTCATGACCAGCCAGAACATCGTCCCGTACGTGGCGGCCAGAGCGAGCCCCGACAAAGCGGCGGCAACCCACTCGGTCACGGCCTTGCTGGACGCCAGCCGTCCCTGCTCGGCCTCGGCACTCTCGGCCATGCGGCAGTACCGGCTGAGCAGGAACGGGCCGACGGCGTGGATACGCACCTCCTGCGCGGCGGTGCGCTCGGTCAGCAGGTTGCCGATGAGGCGGCTGGCCCGCACATGCTCGATCCAGCTCATCACCGACACATAGCGCTCCTGCGCCACCCGCATGGCGCCCCAGCCACGCGGCGCCGCGATCAGGATCAGCATCGGCAACAGGGCCGGGTGCAGGACGGTGAGCACGCCGGCCGTGGCGATCAGGGAGAGGGTGCCGTTCACCGCGGCCACGCAGGCACCGATCATGCGGCGAGCGGAGTCGGCACCGAACTGGGCGACGTCGATCAGCCGCCGGAAGTCCGGGTCCTCGATGGCCTCCAGTTCGACCGCCGTGGCCGCGGCCAGGTACTGGGTGGTTGCGATCCGCTCGACCAGGGGCTCAAGGCGCCCCGCCCGTGAGGTGGACCATCCGGCCAGAGCGGAGTTGACCACCGCGATTCCGGCCGCCGCCAGCAGGCCGGGCAGGACCGCGTGCAGGCGCTCGACCGGCGCGCCCGAGCCCAGCAGGGCGTGCATGACGGCGTTCACCGCGAGCAGGCCGACCGCAGCCGTGATGCCCTGCCCGATCTCACTGATCGCGACAGCCGACAACGCTCTCCGGTCCGCGTTCCAGGCCATCCGCAAGGTCGCGGCGACCAGAGACGGCATGGAGCGCAGAGCCGACATCATGGTCAGGTCGAGTGGTGCACGCTCGTGTTGGGACCAGCCCATGTCGTAGCGCAGCGGACCGCCGAACAACTCCCGCTCCGCGTCGGAGACCACCGGCTCGGTCATCCGCACGCGCCCCAGAATCCTCATCACAGGATGTTTCCCCGCGCCGGCCGCGACAGCACCCGAGGGAAGAACCACCGGGGGAGTGGCTGGAAGCGTGTGACGACCGGCGAGCGGGACCGTTCCCCGTCGCCGGGTCGGCTGCGGCGGCGGCCGGCGGCACAGCCGGAGTTCCAGTCCTTCTGCGTGGTGAACACGTGAGGCGCGCTTCCTTCCTGGAGCGACGGACTTCAAGGGGAGCAGCACGAAGGGGGCGCGCGGTAGGGCGCGTCACCGCTGCCGTTCCCCCGACGTCGGCCGATGCCGCTCAGCCGCTGCCGGACCATGGGTTTCCGGCCAGCAGGAAAACGTCAGTAGAACGTCAGTGACGCCTGGCAGCGTGGGCTCACGCCACGGCACAGCGCCCGCACCTCGTGTGATCGCGCTTCCGCGGCAGCACACTCACCGCGTGAGAGGAACGACCCCATGCCTGCCCACGACCCGAACCGCCCCACGTCGCCCGGCCTCACCCGAAGGTCGATGCTGACGACCACCGGCCTGGTGGCCGCGGGAGTTGCACTCGACACCACCTTGGGCGCTCCCGGCGCATCGGCGGCCGCGGCCCCGGCGATCTTCTACTCGCCGCACCAGGACGACGAGGCCATCGGACTCGCCGGTTCGATACTGGAGCACAAGGCGGCCGGCAGGCCGGTCTACCTGGTGCTGGTCAGCAAGGGCGAGAACGGTGACCTCGCCGCGTACATGAACCAGGGCGACTGCCAGAGTCTGGGCGCCAATTGTTCCGCCCCCAACCACTACCACAAGCTCGGGTGGCAGGAGAGCTGGCCGACACCGGAGGTCGTCACCGGCCGCACGGCCGAGTTCAACCTCTCCGCCAAGGCGCTGGGCGTCGACAAGGTCATCAACTTCAAGCTGTCCGACGAAGCCTTCGGCGACTACGACAACTTCGTCAAGAAGATCATGGCCAAGGTCCGGGCACTCGCCCAGCAGTATCCCGGAGCCTCGCACAAGTTCGCGGCCGGGTGGCTGGACGGGAACCCCACGCACAAGGCGTGCAGCGACGCCGCCTACTGGCTCATGAAGAACGGCGAACTCACCGACGTTCGCTTCAACCACATCTACGCCTACGAGCAGTATCCCAACCCCGCCGACCGCGACCGCGGCGCCGCGTACGTGCTGAACATCCCGGCGGCCCACATGGCCAAGAAGCGCTCCTCGATCCTGGCCTATAACACCTGGGACCCCAGCCGGAACCTCTACACCCTCGGCTACCACAGCGTCCCCGTCTGGCTGGAGCAGGCGTACGCCGATCCACGGGAGTTCGTGTACACCCTTCCCTCGAACTACAAGACCGGATCGGTGTAACGACGGCCATCGGGGCCCCTCGCGTCCATCGGGCCCCTCGCCTGCCACGGCCTGGCGGCCCACCGGGTTCCTCGGCTTTCGTCCGCCGAGGTGCCCGGACGGGGCGGTAGGCGTCCCGGAGCGCGTCGGCTCAGCCGAGCTCGTCCATCAGCGCGATGACGTAGGCGTCCAGCCGCTCCTCCACGGCTCGCGTCGTCAGCTCCGTCCTCCCTGCCCGCCGCCAGGGCCGCGCCGCCGCCCTCAGGTCCTCCGAGAACGCCAGCCCGTCCCGCACCCGCCAGTACAGCCGCTCGTTCGCGGCCGCGGCCAGCACCCCGCCGGCCTCCTCGTAGGCCTCGGCGAACCGCGGACCCCAGGCCGGGCCGTGCAGCAGCGCGAGATTGGTGGAGCAGTGCGCCACGTCGAGATCCGCCGGGCCCCAGGAGGCCGCCGCCCAGTCGACGACGCCGGTGATCCGGGCGCCCGCCGGCTGTGCGTGCGGTACGTCGAACAGCACGTTGCCGGGGTGGAAGTCCCGGTGCAGGAATCGCCCTTCACCGGGCGGCGCGGGCCTGCGGATCACGTCGATCGCCGCGGCCCATGCCGCCGCGTCGGCGCCCTCGGGAGTCACGACCGTGTCGGCGGTCGTCCATGCCACGTACTCCCGGGGCCGCTCGGCGGGTCGCACCGCGTGGATGGCCACGAGTTGACGGGCCAGCAGAGGGACACGCGTCTCCAGCCCCTCGTCGTCGAGTACCGTCCGGCCCGCGAGATGTGTCATGAGCAGCGATGGATACTCGCAGTACGCGGCAGTCGGATCGAACGCGACCAGTCCGGGGGCCGGCACGCCGGTCCCCGCGAGCAGGGTGAGGGCGTCGGCCTCCCGGTGCAGCCAGTCCTCGGCGTGCTCCACGTCGACGAAGGTCCGCAGCACCAGGTCACGGGTGCCCGCTTCCCGCGTGCCGATGGTCAGCCTGCGCATTTCGGCGGTGATGCCGCCGTGCAGCGCCTCGGTCCTGAGGATCCGTTCGCCGACGTCCAGGTGCTGGTTCACCCAAGCCAGGGCCATGGGCCGGACAGTCGCGGAGTCATCGTGGTCGGTCACCGTGCCACCTCATCATCCGCGCGGCGGCACGAGCGACAGGTTGAGCTCGCGGGGCCGGTCGTCGGGCCGGCTGCGGAAGGGAGACGGCCGACGGGAGCGGCCGATCGCGTCCTCGTCAGGGCCATCGTCCCGATGAATCAACGATCGTGATGAGGGCACGCGATCCGCCTGCCGGGCCCCATCTCCGCCGCAGACGAGCGCACGGCTCCGGCGAAGGGGAGCGACGGGTCAGATAACTTCGAACCCGGGAGCGGGAGTTCGGACATCCGTACCCGCTCGGTCGCAAGGCACCGGTCCTGCGGCCCAGACACATCGTGCCGTCCGGGTCCGACGGGTGTCGCGGATCCTGAGAAATTCCCTGCTCAGAGACCTTACGCGGGACCCTGGAACTGATCTATCTTCTGCACCCATGCTCCCTGCCGATGATCAGCGCGGCCGCCGTCGGCTTGCCCGCACCGCGTCCCTCACCACCGCGGCCGTACTCGCGGTTCTCTTCGCCGTCCTCGGCTATGCCGACGGGACCGGCCTGTTCGCTCCGGAGAACTGGCTGGACGCCGGTCTTGTACCCGGCAGCGCCACCAGCCCGGCCTGGGCCACGGTCGTGTTCCTGCCCCTGCTGATCGGCGGCAGCGCGATGGCCGTCCACCGGCTGGTGTGGGCCACGGCCCCTCGGGCGACGGCGCGATGGGTCTTCGGCGCCGTCTGGTCGTCTCTGGTCCTGGTGGCGTTCCTGGCCAAGCTGGCCTACAGCGTGCTGCTGCTGGCGATCGCCGGACCGGGCGGGCTGCACATGGTTCCGACCGTCGGGTCGCTGCTCGCCGAGTGCGGTCTGACCGGCGTGAAGTACGCCGTGTTCGGGCCGCTGGTCGCGGGCCTGGCGGCGTCGGCGTACCGGATCGCCGTGTGGCGCCTCCGCGGCGAGCGCGCCGCGGGCGAACCGGACGGCGGCCTCGACGAGGGCGCCGGCGTCGACGGGATCGGCGGGTTCGCCTGGCTGCCGGCCGGTGCCGCCGTGGCGCTCCAGGCGGGTACCGGCGCGTTCGCCTGGGCCGCCGGCCCGATACCGGGCGGCTCCGCGGTGGCGATCCTGGTGGCCGGAGGCGTGGCGGTGTGCGCCGGTGCGGGGCTCTGGCGCTGGGTGGTGTCGCCGGGCCTGACCCGCGCCGGTTCCGGGTTGAGACTGTGGTCGCTCGCGACGACGCTCACCGCGGCGGGCGCCCTCGGGTTCGCGCCGCTGTGGGTTCTCGACGGCTGCCTGAACGGTTTCGGCGGAGCCCTGTTCCCGGTCGCGTCCGTGCTCGTGCGGGTCGCGGAGGGTGTGACCGCGGGCGTGTGCGCGAGCGTCGTGGCCGTTCCCTGGGCCGCCGAGCGGGCGTGGCGGCGCCGGACGGAGCCCTCGGCCGAGCGCCGCGGCCTCGCCCGTGCCTTCGGATGGGCGCCGCCGGTCGCGATCGCCGTCGTACTGGCCCTCGCGGTCGGCACCGTGTCACCGGCCACCGCGGCGGGCTCCGGCGGCCCGTCGCAGCAGGCCGCGGGCCGCGCCCGGAAGGGGCTGCTGCCCCTGACCGTGCTGCGCCGGAACGGACGGCCTCCGGTGATCGGCGACAGCGCCGGGCGGCAGGTGCTGCTCCGCGGAGTGAACGTCAACCAGCTCATCGACTACGGGCAGCCCGACCCGGCCAAGGGCACGGTGTGGCCGCTGAAGGACTCCGACTACGCCCTGATGGCCCGGTACGGGTTCGACGTCCAGCGGCTGGCACTGTCGTGGTCCGCCCTGGAGCCGAAGCGAGGCGTCTTCGACGAGGCGTATCTGGCGCGGGTGCGCGCCGCGGTCGACCAGGCCGCCGCGCACGGGATCCACACCGTCCTCGACATGCACCAGGACACCTTCTCCAAGTACGTCAGCGCGACGCCGGGGACGCACTGCCGGCCCGGGGCGACGCCCGAGTTCGGCAACGACGGCGCCCCGCGGTGGGCGACGCTCACCGGCGGCGCACAGGCCTGCGGCTTCCTCGGCCGCGACCTCGCGCCCAACGTGCAGCAGGCGTTCACCAACCTCTACGACGACACCGACGGCATCGGCACCGAACTGGCCCACGCCTGGGGCCGCCTCGCCGCGGACTTCGCGGACGATCCCGCCGTCGCCGGCTACGACCTGCTCAACGAGCCCGGCCCGGGCGACGCCCCCGGTGTCACCTCCTCCGTCCTGCTCGGACGCCTCTACCAGCAGGCGATCAGCTCGATCCGGAAAGCGGAGGAGTCCCATGGTTCCGGCGGATTCCACCACCTGGTGTTCTTCGAGCCGTCGATCCTCTGGTCGGGCCTCGGCTTCGACACCACCCCACCGGTCGGGTTCGCCGACGACCCGCTGCTCGTCTTCTCGCCCCACCTGTACAGCGAGTCGATCACCATGGACCAGGGCCTGGGCATCACGCTGACCTCGGTCGAGCAGGGCTACACCACCGCCGAGCGCACCGCCCGGGCGTACGGGGCACCGCTCTGGTCGGGCGAGTGGGGATGGTTCGGGGACCCCGACGACTTCCGGTCCCGTTTCGACCGCTTCCTGGAACGGCAGAACACCGACCTGCTGGGCTCGGCGATCTGGGTGTGGAAGAAGGCCTGCGGTGATCCGCAGAACGACCCGGCCGCCACCACCTCGGGCGGTGGCGTCGTGTTGTACACCTGCCCCGACGGCAAGCCCCTGCGGAGCCCGGCCTTCGAGACCACGGCGCTCTCCCAGGCGTACCCGCGCAGCGCCCCCGGTCGCCTGAGCTCCCTGCGGTCCTCCGCCACCCGGCGGGACCTGCGCCTGTCGGGCTCCGGGGAGGGCACCCTGGACGTGTGGGTCCCCGGCCCCGGCCGCCCGGAGGCCACGGGCAGCGGCCTCACCGGCATCCGGCTGACGCAACAGCCCGGCGGCTGGCGGGTCACCGCGGCCACCTCCGGTCGCTACACCCTCCACGTGGCATAGCGGCCGCCGTCGGCCGGCCCACCTCGGGGGCGGGCCGGCCGACGGCACCGGGCACCATGCGTGTCCCTCGGAGCCGTCGACTGTACGCCCCTGTACGTCAGGGCGGAGCGTCCTGATCGCACCTCGTTCCGGGACGCGGGAGGGCACCGTCGATGTAGTAGCGGCTCTCGTGCTCGTCGACGCAACTGCTCGGGTTCAGCGGTGCGGTGTGCCGGTAGCCGGCATTGGTGAGCAGGCGGCCGTCGGCCAGCTCCCCGGCGCAGGCCCGCCAGTCCGGTCTCGGCGCCGATCCACGCCGGCAACTGATGGTGAGTCGTACACGTCCACGGACATGTGGCAGCGCATGGGTTCCAACGGGAGCAGACTGTAGGAGCTGTGGCGCGTAGAGGTTCGACTCGCGGGGGTTCGGATGCGTGACGTTTCGAGATGGTGGCTGGCGGGGCTCGTGACCGTCCTCGTGTTCGCCGCGGTGACATGGATCTTCGCGGACTTGCTCGCTCCGTTGTGGGTGAGTCATGACGAGGGCGCGTGCCTGGCCTGGGGACTGGGAGCCGGGACCGCGGCAGCCGCGCTGGCGGCGTTGTGGGGACAGGGCTACGCCACCGCCCCTGTCGCGCGGCACGAGCACCCCGAAGCGGAGCGGGGCACGCGTCGGCGACTCACGGCCCACGGCGGACAGGGAGTCGCGGGCAGCGCGGTCGGAGGCGGCGTGACGCAGGTTGCAGGAGCGGGAGAAGTCAGGATCACGCGTCGGGGTGTCCCGTCGGCCGCCGGGACCTCACCCGCGGAACGGTCCGCCGCAGCGGAGCCCGCGAGCGGCGGCCAGCACGTGTCGAGCAGTGAGGTGGCCGGCCCGGTGGATCAGATCCGCGATGTGGACGGCACCGTCGAGATCGAGCAGTGAGCGGGCTCGACCGGTTCCGCCGCCGGCGCGGCCAAGTGGTGACCGACTCGGTGGTCTACGGCTCCGTCATCCAGATCTCCGACGTCATCGGCCCGGTCGACGTCACTGTCCACCCTCAGCACCCGCTCGGCCCCGGCGCGACGTTGCCCGCAGAAGCCCGTGTTCGCCTGGGCGCACCGCCACTTGAGCCACCGGCCTTTCAACCCCGTTCAGAAATGGGCGAGTTGTTGTGGCGGCGTTTGGCGGGCCAGGACACCGCGGTGGCGGTGTGCACGCTGGTCGGCGGTCGCGGAACAGGGAAGAGCCATCTGGCCGCCGCCTGCGCCCGTCGCGCCGACGCCGAAGGCTGGCCGATGGTGGGGTGGGCCGACGCTTCGGACGCCACGTCGCTGCTTGCGTTCTTCAGCGCTTGGGCGGAGCGGCTCGGCATCGTGCTCCCCGGGGAGCCGGAGGCCGCCGCGCACGCCGCACTCGACTGGCTGCGCGCCACCGAGCAGCGTTGCCTGCTGGTGTTCGACAACGCGACCGACCCGGACGTGGTGCGGCAGTGGATACCCGCCACCGGCACGGTGAGTGTCCTCATCACCACCAATCAGACGAACTTTGCCGTGCTGAGCCCCACACGGCCCATCGAGGTGGGCCTGTTCACCGTGGACGAGGCCGTCACGTACCTCGGCGAGCGCACGGGCCGGGGCACAGCGGGCGCGGCGGAGCTGGCCGAGGATCTGGGACGGCTGCCCTTGGCGCTGGCTCAGGCGGCCGCCACGATGGTGCACGACGGCAACTCGTACGAAAGGTACCGGGCCCGTCTGCATGCGGTGCCGGTCGGCGAACTGCTCGGCCGTGTACGCGGGGACGGATACCCCTACGGGCTCGCCCAAGCGGTCATGCTGTCGGTGAGCAGAGTGGAGGAGGGGACGGGGCAGGCGGGTGCGCGCGAGCACGATGCGGCGCCGGTGGCACGGTGTCTGCTCGACGTCATCGCACTGCTCCCGGGGGATGCCGTCCCGCGGAACCTGCTCCACGCGTCGGTACGAGCCTCCGGACTGCCTGCCGACGAGGACACCGTCGACGGCGTCCTGGGAGACCTGGCCGAGATCAGCCTGGTCACCCGCGTCGGTACCGCGGCGGTCGCCATGCACAACCTCACCCAGACGGTGCTGCTGGACCGCGCGCGGAACCAGGGGACCGTACTCGGCACGATGGCCGACGTCCTGTCCGCGTTCGAGGCGACGGAGCCGTCCAAGGACGACGCGTGGGAGCATCGCGAAGAGATCCGGCAACGCACCCGGCAGTTGGCGCATCTGCGTGACCTGTGGTCCGCGCCGGCCGCGAACAGCGCCGAGGACTCCGACGCTTGGGCGGGTGGTCTCGGCCCTCGGTCCTCGGCAGGCTCCCATGTCGGCAGACGGCTGCTCGACGCCCTCTCGCGCTGCCTCATGCTCCTCAACGAAGCGTCGGAGTCCTCCACGGCCCTGGAGCACGGCCCAGGTGTGGTGGCCGGTCTGCAGAATCTCCTCGGCCCTGACGATCCGGCCGTGATGACCTGCAAGTACCACCTGGCAGGAGCCTATTTGGGCACCTGGCGGTCCAGCGAGGCCGGCGAGCTGCTCGCCGCCCTGAGGGAGAACCAGGACCGGATCCTGGGGCGTGACCACCCCGATACCCTGGCCACCCAGGCGCAGTTGGCCGCCGTGCTGACCCAGGCGGGCAGCACACGCGAGGCCATCACTCTGCTCACTCAGGTGTGGGAAGCCCGCAGCCGGGTGCTGGGGGAGGCGCACCGGGACACCCTCAGCACCCGCAACGAGCTGGCCGGAGCCTATGCGGCCGGGGGCGACTTCGGCACCGCCATCCAGATGTGCGAGCAGGTCCACGCGGACTGCCGGGCGATGCGGGGTCCCGATGACCCAGACGTACTGAACAGCCGAACGGCTCTCGTCAACGCCTATTGGATGGTCGGTGACCTCGAACGCGCCATCGACATGGCCCGGGCGGTGGTGGCCGACCGTCGGCGGGTGCAGGGCGGGGAACACGCCCGCACGCTGTCGGCCCAGATGACTCTCGCCGGCCTCTACCAGGCGGAAGGCCACTGGAGACAGGCCATCGCCACCATGGAAGAGGTGGTCGAGACATGCCGGCACGTCCAGGGCGAGGCACACATCGACACGCTGATGAACATGCTGTTCCTCGGCAATGCCCTCGATGCGGCCGGACGCACCGCCGACGCCGTGGCGATCACCGAACGGATCCTGGCCGTGGCCGAGGACGCCCAAGGGCAGAGCAGCCCCGTGGCCCAGATCTGCCGGCGCAACCTCGCCGCAAGACGACTGACGCTGGGACGAATCGAGGAAGCACCGGCGCTGCACGCCACGGTCGTGGACGAGCAGCGCAGAGACCTGGGCGCGGACCACTTGACCACACTGGTCAGCCGCTCCGAGTTCGCCGACGCGCTCATGCAGGTCGCCCGCTCCGACGCCGCCATCGACATGTACGAGGCGATCGTGGCCGACCGGACCCGTGTCCAAGGCCCGGACCACTCGGACACGTTGACCAGCCGCAGCCAGCTGGCCGGCGCCTACCTGCAGACCCGGCGAACCGACGAGGCCGTCACGGTCTACGAGGAGGTGGTCGCGAGCAGGCGCCGGAGCCAGGGCGAGGACCACGAGGACACCCTCGCCAGTCGCGCCGCCCTGGCCAACGCCCACGCAAACACGTGGCAGCCCACCGTCGCCGTGACGATGCTCGAAGATCTCCTCGCGGACCGGCGGCGGCTCAAAGGCGACAACCATCATCGGACGCTGGCCACCTGGGCACAGCTCGGCCACGCCTACATCACCGTCTCGCGGCTGACGGACGCGGTCCTCGTCTTCGAGCAGGTCGCGACCGGCCGCGACCAGTGCTCGGAGCCGAGCACCCGTTGACCCTGACCAGCCGCGCCGACCTCGCTGACGCCTATCGACGGGCAGGCAGGTTCCAACTGGTCATTCCGATCCTCACCGCCGTCGCGACCGGCCGGCTCCGGACGCTCGGCGAGGGACATCCCGATACGTTGTCGGCTCGCCGGGAACTGGCGGACGCCCACATCGACGCGGGTGACATGGAACAAGGTCTCGCGATGCACGCCGAGTGGCTGGGCGCGGCTCGCGACATCCTCACCGACCCCACGCTGTCCTGGCTGGTGACCTTCTCCTTCGGCGCGGCGCTCCTGCGCGTGGGCAGGACCGACCAGGGCGTCGAGATGCTGCAACGACTGCTCGCCTCCGGTGAACGCGCCCTCGGCGAGAGACATCACGTGATTCTCACCGTCCGCGATCAGATCGCCGACGCCTACGTACGAACCGGACTCGCCGCCGAGGGCATCGCGCTGCTGGAGCAGACGCTCGAACGCCTGGTCGCGGAACACGGGGAAGCTCATCAGCAGGTCACCGGCGGCCGCCTCAGGCTGGCCGGGGCGTATGCCGGTGCAGGTCGTTCCGGTGAGGCGATCGCCATCTACGAAGCGGCACTCACCACCATCGACGAGGCTCTGCCCGACGGCGACAGCAAGTTGACCGCCCGGCTGATGATCCACCAGCGTCTGGCCAACGCCTATGCGCAAGCCGACCAGGTGGACAAAGCCCTGGCGACCGCGGCATCCCTGGTCACCGAAAGCCGACGGCTGCTCGGGGACGGACACGAGCTGACCCTGGGAAGGCGGGCGGACCACGCCCAGATCCTGGGCGACTGCGGCCGGGTCGACGAGGCGATCAGCGCGTACGAAGCACTGCTGTCCGATCTGTCACCGGATCACAGGGCCAGCCACACGGCCGTCGGCAGTATCCGCACAGCGCTCGCCGCTCTCTATTTCGTCGCCGGGCGTGAGGCGGAGGGCATCGCCGTCATGAACGAGGTGTCCACAACGCTCGGCGATGTTCTTGGCAAACAGCATCCGCAGACCCTCTCCAGCCTCGGCAACCTCGCCTGGGCCTACAAAGAGACGGGCAGCCCGGAGCGGGCGATCGACACCATGGAGGCGGTCGTGGCCGCCCAGCGCTCAGCCCTGGGGGCGGACCATCAGCGCACCCTGCACAGTCGGCAGCAACTTGTCGGCTTCTACCAGGCGGCAGGCCGCCACACAGAGGCGCTCTCCCTCTACGAAGCCCTCGTGGCGGATCAGCGCCAGGCACGGGGAGTGAGCGACCCGCGCACCCTGGAGCTCCGGGGCGAACTCGCCAACGCCTACCGGCTGGCCGGACTGCCGGGCAAGGCTGTGGTCGAGCTCGAAGGTCTCCTGGCCGACGACGCGGGATTCCTGGCACGGGACGACGAGTTGTTCACCACGCACCGCCTCATGCTCGTCGCCGCCTACGCGTTCTGTCACCGCTTCGAGGAGTCCCTCGCGCTGGGGGAGGCCGCCCTGACGCAGTCGGACGCGGAGGCCGGTGAGGACAGTTCCCTGAGCCAGAGCCTGCGTAACATGCTTGCCGACATACGCGCCTTCCGGTCGAAGGTGCAGGCGCCGTCACAGGCGGAGCAGGCCGAGGCGGACGGGGCCGGCCAGGGCGAAGACCCCGCCGGGCTGATGCACTACGTCGCCCTGTCGGACATCGAGCGCCGACGTCGCGGCGAGACCGTTGTGGCCCTGTGCGGCTATGCGCTCAGCGGTCCCGCGAAGGACCCGAAGGAACAGGCCGTCTGTGCGAGGTGCCGGAGCATCCATCAGGCGCTTCCCGGATCATGACCTTCACCGTCGGCTCACGGTAGGCGCCACGGGCAGCCCCGTTTCCGCATGATGCGCCCGGGCAACCCCCGTTCGGCTCGTCCACCGCAGCGTTGTGCGACCCCCGTCGGGCCTGTTCCACAAGTGGCCCGCTCCGCGCGGATTCCAGGCGTCCTCGGCTTCGGCGATCGACCGACCGGATGAAGTTGTCCCACGCGCCGTCGGTCCGGCGTCGAGCCGCGGAACGTGCGCGGTTCCTGTTCATACGATGCCGCCAGGAGCGCCCCGGCGAGACAGGGCCCGTGCGAGTCGGCCCCGTGCGATGCGGCTTCTTCGACTCGGCTCCTTCGACTCCAGAAACGGCGGAATGCATGAGACGGATGATCTGTGGCCGGACCCGGACCTGGGCCGCCGCCGGCGCGACACTCGTGTTCTTGGCAGGGGCGGCGGCCGCCGCCCCTGCAGTGGCCGCGCATGGCGACGGCCTCGGGCCCGCCATCGAGGCGATCATGCACAAGCCCGGCTACGAGCACGCGCAGTGGGGTGTGCTGGAGACGGACCCGGAGAGCGGCCGGGTGATCCACTCCCAGTTCGCGAACCAGTTCTTCGTCCCCGGCTCGACGGTCAAGCTGGTCACCATGTCGACCGCCTGGCGCACCATCGGTCCGAACCACCACTTCACCACTCCCGTGATGGCGACCGGCACCCGCACCGGGTCGACGCTGCACGGGAACCTGGCGCTGGTCGCCCAGGGCGACCTGACCATGGGCGGACGCACCAAGCCCGACGGCTCGGTGGACTACACCGACATCGACCACACCGAGGCCGCGATCCCCGGCGCGACCCTCACCCCTGAGAACCCGCTCGCCGGCATCAACCAGATCGCCCGGCAGATCCGCCAGGCCGGCATCACCAGGGTCGACGGCAACGTCGTCATCGACCCCCGCCTGTTCAAGCTCCCGGACCTGAGCCCGCAGCCCACCCCGCTGATCCTCAACGACAACCTGATCGACCTGCTGACGACCCCGACCAGGCCCGGGCAGGCGGCCAAGCTGTTCTGGCGCCCGCAGGTCTCGCCGTACCACGTCACCTCCACCGTACGGACGGTCTCCAGCGGCGGGACCACCTCCGTCAACGTGACCGCCTCGCCCGACGGCACCCAGATCCACCTCACCGGCACCATCGCCGCGGGTTCGCAGCCACTGCTGCGGGTCTCCGACATCAAGGACCCGAACGCCTTCGGCCGTACCGCGCTGATCGAGGCCCTCGGCCGCGCCGGAGTCACCGTCACCGCGCCGCCCACCGGCCCCAACCCGCAGGACCAGCTGCCCCACTCCTACCGCCACGACCCCCGCGTCGCCGCGTACGTCTCCCCGCCGTACAGCCAGTACGCCAAGCTGATCCTCAAGGTCAGCCACAACCTCGGCGCGAACCTGGCCCTGTGCAACATGGCCGTCGCGCGCGGCAGCAAGAACTGCTTCGACGCGTTCCCGATCGAGCACGAATTCCTCACCAACGTCGCGAAGATCGACCCGAAGCAGTTCCAGCTCGCGGACGGGCGCGGCGGCGTGCCGGCCGAGCGGGTCACCCCGAACGGCCTCGTCGAGCTCCTCACCTACTGGCTGCACACCCCCGACGCCAAGGCCTTCCGCAGGCTGCTCCCGATCCTCGGCGTCGACGGCTCGAACGCGATGTCCTGCACCACGAACTGCCCGGCCAAGGGCAAGGTCTTCGCCAAGCCCGGCACCATTCTCGGTGACGACGAGCTGAACCAGCAGCTCGCCGCCTCGGCCCAGAACGAGGCCGGCTACCTGAAGACCGACGACGGCCGCCTGCTGACCTTCTTCGTCGGCGTCAACGGTGCCGCCAGCCCCGACCTCCAGAGCTTCCTCAGCATCTTCAACGACGTCAACCAGATCACGGCCCTCCTCCAGGAGCAGGCCTCGGCACACCACTAGCGCGACGGAGTCCCGCCGATCAGACAACGGTGCAGCCGCCCCCGACGGGGGCGGCTGCACCGTTGTCCGCGGACTCAGCTCGTGAACGTGAACCAGTTGATGTTGGTGAAGTCCGAAGTGCTGCCCGAGAAGACCAGGTAGACGTCGTGGACTCCGGTCGCGGAGGCGGACATGTTCGTGGGAACCGTCTGCCAGTTCTGCCAGCCGCCGTTGTTGCCGAAGTCGATCTCGGCGATCTTCGTGCCGCTGGTGCTGTCGAGCCGCACCTGGACGGCACCGCTGACACCGGCGGCCGCGCCCGACGCCAGCCGGGCCTTGAACTGGTTCGGGGAGACCGAACCGAAGTCGACGGAGGAGAACTTCAGCCAGTCGCCGTTCGCGATGTAGCCCACATCGCTGCCGCCGCCGGAATCGGAGCAGGCCTCGGTGGTGGTTCCGCTCTGCGCCGAGTACGACTCGGCCTGGATCGTGCCGTAGGCGCTGACGGTGCCCGAGCCGCCCCCGGATCCTCCGCCGGAACCGCTGCCGGCGCCCAGGGTGATGCTCCACGAGGTGGGTGCCCCGTCCTGGATGTGCCCGTCGACGGGGGCCGAGCCGGTGGGGCCGACGTCGTCGTAGGGGAAGGCGTAGCCGATGCTGGCGTACTTGTGGACCAGCCGCGCGTAGTGGTTGGTGACCGCGTCCGTGTAGTACTGCGAGGGCGTCACACCGTCAGGGTTGTTGTTCCCGCCCGAGACCAGCAGCGAGCTGCGGTTGATCGCCGCGGCGAGCCGGGCCGCGATCGCCCCGCGGGCGTCTCCCCCGGAGTTGTAGAGGGGACCGGACGCGCAGCCGAAGATGTCGACGGCGCTCGGCTTGGTGAACGGCACGCCGTTGGTGTTGAGACCCGAGAAGACGATGGCGTTGCCGGAGACGGTACCGGTGTAGGAACCGATGCTGCCCTGGCCGTTGATGGTCAGCGGGGTGGAGGCGTAGTGGCTCCAGACCCGGTTCAGGTAGTCGTTCCAGTAGCCGCCGAAGTCCACCGGCGAGTGCGAGGGCGCCATGACGCGCAGCACCCCACCGGAGGAGTCGGTGACCACCAGCCTGTCCCAGGGGGCTCCGTCGGAGGCGTGCTGGGTCTGCAGGCCGGAGGCGATGGAGGCGAGGGCACCGGAGGGCAGCGGGCTGACCGACTGGGTGCCGCCGCTGCCGGTGCTGGCCATCGAGATCGGCAGCGCGACCATGTCCACGTAGGAGATGTTGGCGTACAGGTTGGCGCTGTTGAACGTGAACTCGCAGAACGTCCAGTTGGTGGCCCAGTTGGGGTCGGAGCTCACCAGGGCGGGCTGCACCACGCCGGGCGGGGAGCCCGGATTGACGAAGAACTGGAGTTTCTGCCCGACCGAGAACCAGACCCGGCCGCCGATGATGTAGTCGGTCAGCGTGATGGTCTTGGCGGCCGAACCGGAGGCACCCAGCGCGATCGAGTAGTCGGCGATGGGGGTCACCGCGGACGACGGGTTGGGCAGCCGGTTCAGGGCGCCGTTCGCGGAGACGAAGACCGGCCAGCCGCTGCTGTCGGTGCCGGATATGTAGGCGTAGACGGTGTCCTGGCCGGAGTTGTTCGCCAGTTTCACGGGGAGCGAGACTCCCGCTGCCGCGGCGGCGGACGTCAACGGCGAGAGCGGCGAGAACGGGCTGAGTGCAGCCGTACCGGTGAGGGCACCGGCCGCGGTCAGGAAGGAACGTCGGGAAACCACAGGGGCCCTCCCGGAGGGGGTGATGGTCCGTCAGCAATGCGACGGTGCGGGGGAGTTGGTTCATGTGAGGTTCTGTGCGGGGGTGACGTTATTGGACTGGACCAGTGCCGTCAAGGTTGCGGAAGCATCACCTCCACGTAACGGCGATAAGAACGGGAACGTCCGCCCGGCGAAGGACGCCCAGGAAAATGGGGTCTTGCCACTGCCGCTGCAGCCGCGGATACAACTGCCGCGCGCCGCGTCAGGTAGGCCGGCTGAGCCCGCCCTCGGGTAGCGGCGAGAACGGCGAATCCGAAGCGCGTCCCGCGGGTCCGGGACGTGCGCCGGACGCTCGGTTCGGGGTGACGTGTTCGGCGGCGGGGGGCCCGAGAACCCGTACCGGGGGCGGGTCCAATCAGGTCACCACCGACGGGTCGGCCGTGGGGAGTCGTACACGAACTGCCGCCACCGGGCACCTGGCCTCCAGAGCACCCGGAACATGTGAACGACTCTCCCTCGCACACCTGCCCGAGACTCCAACCCCCTTGCTATGAAGCCCAGATGGGCTTGGGGGTTGATGCCGGGAGCCCGGCTCCGACGCACTATCGTTTACGACATGTCCGCCCCTGAGCTGATCCGCATCGTCTCCCGTGACTCGCCCATGGCCCTGGCCCAGGTCGAGCGCGTACGCGCCGAGCTCGGCGTGCTCCACCCCGACATCCAGACCGTGGTGATCCCGGTCAAGACCACCGGTGACAAATGGATGGGGGATCTCTCCAAGGTCGAGGGCAAGGGCGCGTTCACCAAAGAGGTCGACGCCGCGCTCGTCGCCGGGGAGGCCGACCTCGCGGTGCACTGCGTCAAGGACGTACCGGCGGACAGGCCGCTGCCGGCCGGCACGACCTTCGCGGCGTTCCTCAAGCGTGACGACATCCGTGACGCCCTCGTCCACCCCGGCGGCCTGCTCCTCGACGAGCTCCCCGCGGGAACCCGGATCGGAACCTCCTCGGTGCGCAGGGTCGCGCAACTCGCCGCCTCCCACCCGCACCTGGAATGCGTACCGTTCCGCGGCAACGCCAACCGTCGCCTGGACAAGCTCGCGGCGGGCGAGGTCGACGCACTGCTGCTGGCCGTCTCCGGTCTGGAGCGCATCGGCCGGCCCGACGTGATCACCGAGATCCTGTCGACCGAGGCGATGATCCCGCCGATCGGGGCCGGCGTTCTGGCTCTTCAGTGCCGTGAGACCGACACCCCCACGATCGACGTCATCAGCACTCTGAACGATTCCGACACCTACCGCGAGGCCACCGCGGAGCGGATGTTCCTGCACGTCCTCCAAGGCCACTGCAACAGCCCGATCGCCGGATACGCGAAGGCGTCCCGGAGCGATCTGTCGCTGCGCGCCTGCGTGTTCAGCCCCGACGGAAAGACCGTCCTGAACGCTCACGAATGGGCCGGGCGGCTAAATCCGTCGGACCTCGGCGCTTCCGTCGCACTGGCTCTGCTGCGGCAGGGCGCCCGCGAGCTGATCGACAGCATCGCCCACTGAAGGACGTACACCGGGCGGCCGCGCGGCGGGGGCCCTTCGAGCGGAGGTGTCGGACGCCCCGCGGAACGACGGCATCGGGCTCGGCGTCCGTGGGGTGTTCTGCCTTCAGGGGCCCACGGTCGCCGGTGCCGCCGTCCCGTCAGCCGACCCCGATCCCGATGAGCAGCGTGCCGATGGACGCCAGAGTGAGGCCCAGGGGGATCAGGCTCACCGCGATCCCCACGCCCAGGCTCTTCCTCTTCGCCGGGTACCACGGCACGCCCAAGGAGAGCAGCGCCAGCAGGAACAGCACCAGGGCCACGCCGATCGCGGCCTCCGTGCCCCCGCAGGGGTTGGCCGCGCTGCACGAGTCCAGTGCCATGGGGGACAGCAACAGCAGCAGAGCGGCGACGAGTTGGACCACCAGCGCCACCAACACGCCGACCAACGGGGCGATCCACCATGTCCGGCGGGGCTGAATCCGGTCGACGGGGAGGAATCCGGCCGCGGACGGCGATTGCGGACGAGGAGGCTGAGTGGGGACCTGCGGTCTGGCGGGGGTGCTCATGGGCACAGTATGGCGTCTTGGTGAACATCCGGTGAAGGCCGGTCCGAGGTCGCACCTCAGACCCCCTGAACTGCGGAAACGATGGCGAACGCCGAAGCCTCCTCGGCCACGTTCCAGCGCGCGCCGAAGCAGAGCAGCGGGCCCGTCTCGTCACAGATCGGTCCGACCTTTCAAACCGGGTGGTCATCCTGTTCACCGGTCGGGTCGGGCCGCCGCTCCAGCAGCGCGGACCGAGATCATTCCGAAACGAGGAGCAGGGGCTGCCCTGTAAGCCGTGCTTCGCTGTTGGTGTCACGGTGCGGATGGGCAAGTCGGTGGCAGGCCGGCCGTCGGTACGGGACGATCGCGACGTGCACCGCCGCCCCGCTCTTGCCGGACACATGCGAACGCGTCGAGTGGGGGTGCCGTGCTGACGTCGGATCGATGCTCGGCCCGGTGCTTTCCGCGCAGGGCCGGAAAGGACGCGTGTGTCTCTCGCTGTTGAAGACCGCCTGGCCATCACCGAACTGGTCTCGTTGCACGGGCACCTCGTTGACGATGGAAGCCTTGACCGGTTGGAGGAGTTGTTCACCGCCGATGTGGTCTACGACCTCACCGACTTCGGCGAGAAGCCGCTGTGCGGGGTGGCGGCCATCAGACAGGCGGCATGGGCGCTGGGAGCGGCCAATCCTGTCGCTCATCACGTCACCAACGTCGTCGTCACGGCATCGGCGGACGGCCGGGTGCAGGTCCGTTCCAAGGGCCTGGGTATCAAGGCCGACGGCTCCTGCGGTTCCGTCTCCTACCAAGACACCGTCGTGCGCACCGCCGACGGCTGGCGGATCAGCCATCGCAGGGTGTCGCCACGCCGAACTCCCTTGGGCGGGATGACAACGCCCGGCTGACCGTGAGGACGACATCGTGCGGGCGGGCGATGCCGACCATGGCGTGGTGGACACCGTCGCCTTTGCGGCGGAAGTGCTGCAGGCGCTGCCGTCCGGGGTCGCCGACTCGGGCACCCACCTCCCGCCTCAAGGCGGCACGCCGCGTGGTCTACGTCTACGGGGGCAACGCCCCGGAAAGCGCAAGGCCCACCGGGTGTCCTCCCACGTAGAGCAGCGCACGTGGTAGCCGGTGGGCCGTGCCGAAAGGCGTGAACAGAGAAGGCGGGACGGGGCTGCTGGGCGGGGATGGCGGGGCGCCCGTGCGTGAAGCGGAAGCAGACGGCCGCCCCGGGCACGGGCCCTAGCGGGCGAGTGCGGCCTCGCTCGGGGCCTGGCTGCGGGGGTCGGAGGCGAGGGCGCGAAGAATCTCCTCGACGCTCTGCTTGGCATCGCCGAAGAGCATGCTGCTGTTCTCGCGGAAGAACAGCGGGTTCTGCACGCCCGCGTAGCCGGAGGCCATGGAGCGCTTGAAGACGACGACCTGCTCCGCCTCCCACACCCGCAGTACCGGCATGCCCGCGATCGGGCTGGTGGGGTCGTCCGTCGCGGCCGGGTTGACGGTGTCGTTGGCGCCGATGACCAGGACGACAGAAGTGTCGGCGAGGTCGTCGTTGATCTCGTCCATCTCCAGAACGATGTCGTACGGCACCTTGGCCTCGGCGAGCAGCACGTTCATGTGCCCGGGCAGACGGCCCGCCACGGGGTGGACGCCGAACCGGACCTCCACACCGCGCTCGCGCAGTTGACGCGTGAGCTCGGCGACCGGGTGCTGCGCCTGTGCCACGGCCATGCCGTAGCCGGGGGTGATGACGACGGACCGGGCCTGGGTCAGAAGGTCGGCCACCTCCTGGGCGTGGATCTCGCGGTGCTCGCCCTGTTCCTCGTCCCCGCTCGCGGGAGCCTCGATGCCGAATCCGCCCGCGATGACGGAGAGGAAGGACCGGTTCATCGCCTTGCACATGATGAAGGACAGGTAGGCACCCGAGGATCCGACCAGCGCGCCCGTGACGATGAGCAGGTTGTTGTCGAGGAGGAATCCCGCAGCCGCCGCGGCCCAGCCGGAGTAGCTGTTGAGCATGGAGACGACGACCGGCATGTCGCCGCCGCCGATCGAGGCGACGAGATGCCAGCCCAGGACGAGCGCGAGCACGGTCACGGCGATCATCAGGCCGAGGCCGGGGCTGATCGTGAAGCAGACCGTCAGCGCGGCGAACGCCGCCAGTGCCGCGACGTTGAGCGCGTTCTTGCCCGGCAGGACCAGCGGACGGGACTTGATGCGCGCCGACAGCTTGAGGAACGCCACGATCGAGCCGGTGAAGGTGACCGCCCCGATGAAGATGCCGATGAACACCTCTGCGTGGTGGATCTCCAGCAGGTCGGCCGCGACGTGGGTCTGCGCGGCCCCGTGCGCCTCGACCTCCAGGTAGCTGTCCCAGCCGACCAGCACAGCGGCGAGACCGACGAAGCTGTGCAGCACGGCGATGAGTTCGGGCATCTGGGTCATCTCGACCTGCCGCGCGCGCCAGATACCGATCGCGGCGCCCAGCACCATCGCGACACCGATCAGCGCGACCGCGCCCGCGGTGATGCTCTGTGCCGCGAGCACGACGGTGGCGACCAGTGCGAGTGCCATGCCGGCGATGCCGTACACGACACCGGCACGGGAGGTGCGGTGCTGGGAGAGCCCCGCCAGACTGAGGACGAACAGCAGGGCGGCGACCAGGTCCGCGGCGTGGGAGGCTGTGGTTGACGTCATTGCGGCTCAGCCCTTCGAGAACATGGACAGCATGCGGCGGGTGACGGCGAAGCCGCCGAAGACGTTCACGCTCGTCAGCAGGATCGCCACGAACGCGAGCGTCGTGACGACCGCGCTCTCGTGCCCGATCTGCAGCAGCGCGCCGATCACCACGATCCCGGAGATCGCGTTGGTGACCGACATCAGCGGCGTGTGCAACGCGTGGTGCACCTTGCCGATCACGTAGTAGCCGATCACCACCGCCAGTGTGAAGACCGTGAAGTTCGCCGCGAGTTGTGCCGGTGCGAAGGCCACCAGGGCGAACATCGCCAGCATGCCGGCACCGATCAGGCCGAACCGGGCCGCCGGGGTGAGCCGCGGCTCCTTGGGCTGTGCGGCCGCTGCCACGGGGGCGGGCTGCGCGGCGGGCGAGGCCGAGACGGCCACGGGCGGTGGAGGCCAGGTGATCTCGCCCTCGCGCACCACGGTCACCGCACGCTGGACCACGTCGTCGAAGTCGATGACCAGCCGGCCGTCCTTGCCGGGCGTCAGCAGCTTGATCAGGTTCACCAGGTTGGTGCCGAACAGCTGTGAGGCCTGGGTGGGCAGCCGGGACGCCAGATCGGTGTACCCGATGATGGTGACGTCGTTGTCGGTGACCACGGTGCGGCCCGCGACGGTCCCCGCGACGTTGCCGCCCTGGGCCGCGGCCATGTCGACGATGACGCTGCCGGGCTTCATCGCCGCCACATCCTCGGCGGTGAGCAGGCGCGGGGCGGGGCGGCCCGGGATCAGCGCGGTCGTGATGACGATGTCCACGTCCTTCGCCTGCCCGTGGTACAGCTCGGCCGCGGCGCGGTCGTAGTCGGCGGAGGTCGCCTTGGCGTAGCCGTCGGTGCTCTCCTCCTGCGCGACGTTCACCGCGAGGTATTCGCCACCCAACGACCGGACCTGGTCGGCCACTTCCGGTCGCGGATCGGTCGCCCGGACGATCGCGCCGAGACTGGAGGCGGCCCCGATCGCGGCCAGCCCCGCCACACCGACGCCGGCCACCAGTACCTTCGCGGGCGGGACCTTGCCCGCAGCCGTCACCTGGCCGGTGAAGAAGCGCCCGAACACGTGCGCCGCCTCGATCACGGCTCGGTAGCCGGCGATGTTGGCCATGGAACTGAGCACGTCCATCGACTGCGCCCGCGAGATCCGCGGTACCGCGTCCAGGGCCAGCACGGTGATCGGCCGGCTCGCGAGCTCCGCGAGCAGGTCGGACTGCTGGGCCGGGCTGATCAGCCCGATCAGCGTCGCACCGTCCGGCACGCGCGCGATCTCGCCCGTCGAGGGGGAGTTGACCTTCAGTACGACGTCCGCCTGCCAGGCGTCGCCTATCTGTGCCCCCGCCTCGCAGTAGGTGTCGTCCGCGAAGCCCGATGCCGTACCGGCGTCCGACTCGACGACGACGTCATAGCCCAGCCCCACCAACTGGCGCACTGTGGCGGGAGTCGCCGCGACACGGGTCTCCCCGGGAGTGGACTCGGCCACCACTCCGATGCGCTGAGGCGGGTGATGGGCCGATTCTTGTGCGGGCATGGCAATGTCTCCCTGAGGGGGCGCAGATGTGCTGGCACGTATGGGTGATCGGGGGAGTCGGCACCCCTTGGACGCAGGAACTTACATGGTGGAGCAGGCTGTTTGGCACAGTGGGCAACCGTGACTTGTTTCACGCGAGGGCCGTGTCGAGGACGACAGCAGGGCGCCGTAATCCGGCGTTCTGGAAACGCTCCCCACCGAATCGGTGCCTCATAAATGGGGATCGGTCCGGCTCCCGACAGCCCCGGCGGAGCCTGCGCCACACCCGCGGGTAGTCGAGCCCGATCCTCTCCAGGGGGCCGCGCAGCCGGAGTTGCCGTCGCAGACCGCGTCGTCGGCCGTCCGCACGACCGGGGCCCCGGCCTCCAGGGAGCGTTCGATTGCCTTGACAGCACACATATCGCTTATCGATACTATCGATAAGCGATATGTGCGCTGTCGGTGACTAGGGGGAACCATGGGTACGAAGTCCTGGTGGGGCCGGACCGACAACCGACTGCTGGAGGCGGCTCTGGGCCTGGCCGCCCTGTTCGTCGGCGTCTTCGGGGTACTGCTCCCGGTCTTCGGGGTGGTCGGCCTCATCGACCCTGTGGACACCCGCGAGGTAAAGGTCGAGACCGCGACCCGGGTGCCGGGCGAGGTGACCGACGCGGTGGCGGGCCACGGCATGACCCTCACCGGCACTCACCAGGCCGACCTGGCCTTCGCCCACCCCGACCTGAACCAGCGCCTGTTGCTCGCACTGCCGGACGTCATAGGCGGCCTTCTCCTGCTCCTCGTCCTGGCCCTTCTCCTTCGGGTGGCCAAGACACTGCGAGACGGCGATGTCTTCGTGCCGAAGAACGCCCGCCGCTTGAGCGTCATTGGGCTCACGGTGCTGGTGCACGCCGTACTCTCCCCTGTGCTCCCGGCGTTCACCACACAGGCGCTGGTGAGCGGCACCCCCATGGCTGAACAGATCCCCGCCTCGGTCACGTTCACCGGCGAGTACGTCCTGCTCGCCTTCCTCATCCTGGCCCTGGGCGAGGTCTTTCGGCGTGGTACGAAGCTCCGCGCCGACGCCGACGGGCTGGTCTGATGCCGCCGGAGGACGAGCATCGGGTCAAGGTCCACCTGGACCGACTGCTGGCCGAGCGCGGCATGACTCTGTCCGAACTGGCGGCCAGGGTCGATGTGACGGTGGTCAACCTCTCCGTCCTGAAGAACGACCGGGCGAAGGCGATCCGCTTCTCCACCCTCACCGCGATCTGCCGCGAACTGAAATGCCAACCCGGTGACCTGCTCGGCATCCGCGAGGACTGACCCCGGTCCTCGGCATGGCCGGCAATTCGTATGAGGGCGCCGTGTACCCCCCTTACCGTGTGGCCTTCGTCGAGGAAAGCCCGTAGGTGCGTCGCCGGGCCGGTGGGAGCCGCACCGCCCGACACATCGGTGGATCGAGGGCCGCCACCCGTCACCCGTCACCCGCCGCGCGTGACGTGTCACGCGCGAAGCCGGGTGCCCCGGTCGGCCTTTCGGCCGACCGGGGCACCCGGCGGTTGAGCGGTTGAGCGATTCAGCGGCAGAACCGAGGACCAGCCGTGCATCAGCGGTGGACCAGCCATGACCAGCCATGGACCAGTCGTGGATCAGCCGCGTGGCAGGACCAGCGACTGCACGTCCGGCAGGCCCCGCCAGTCGTTCGACGCCACCGTGGCATGCGCCTTGGCCAGCAGAGCGACCCGTGCCGAGGCGTCCGACGCCGACGGGCTGACGTCGTCGAGAGCCGGCGACACATTCTGCGAGTCCGTCATGAACAGCAGATAGTGGTTGGTGTCGTACCAACTCGTGTCGATGCCGTTGTTGATGTATGCCGACGCGTCACCGTCGAAGGCGACGAACCAGGGCCGCAGCGTCGTGTCCGAGTAACGGGTGCGCGGGTCACCCGAGGCGGCATTGTGGACCGAGGGGAAGATGTTCGCCTGCGCGGTGGTGCCCGCGGTGTGCAGGTTGCGCAGGTACGTCGCGTACTCCTTGTCCGTCCACAGGGTGTCGGTCGGGTTGCCCTCCTCGACCGTGCCGGGGATGACCTCCAGCAGCACCTTGCCCGCCAACTGCGCCCGGGTCGGCCAGTTTCCGGCCTTGGCCGCGTCGTCGAGGGTGGCGTACTGGCCACCGCCGGGCTTGTTCAACAGATCGTTCGGCTTGTAGACCAGGCTCCCCAGGTGCGCGGTGATCGACTGGTCCAGCTTGGCCGGGCTCATCCCGAGGTTGGCCTGGAAGCCGGCCTTCATCTCCAGCTTGATGATCAGCGGCCCGTGGCCCGGGTGCGCCCCGAGCCATACCCGGACGTCGTCCAGGCAGCTCTCCAGGTCCTTGTTGGTGCCGCCGGTGTACAGGTCGGCGGCCGAGGAGGCGTTGACACAGTTGTTGCTGTTGCTGGTCAGGCTGCTGTGGCTGACCTTCCACTCCTGGGTGAAGACGTCGTCCCAGACGTCCAGTTCGATCATCGAGGTGCCGGTGTCGAGGCCCTGCGCGAGGTAGGTGAACGAGCTGGGGTCGTAGGTGTTGTGGATTCCGGACGTGGTGGTGCCGGACAACTGGAGCGAGTTCGTGTCGTCGGCGGAGGCGGAGGCGGTGACGCCTCCGACGGCGCCGGACGCAAGGCACAGACTCAGTATGCCGAGCAGCGCGGTACGCGGTGCCGCGAGCGGGCGGAGGGGAAGTCTAAGGCGGCTCATCGAACCGGTCACGGTTCCTCCATCGTGGGGGTGACTCTCCGTCTGGACGGTGACGGCCAAGCATTAATCGACGGAGACATGACACATAACGCGATCTAGAATCCTGCTGTCAGCTACGATTCCGGCCGATCTTTTCCAGCCGTCCGCAGCCTGCCGAGCTCTGCTCCTCTTACGCAGGCGGCGGGTGCGCAACGGACACGACCGGTGGGAGACGGCCCCGGTTCCGTGAGGCGGTCGCCCCGGCCGACGGCGGAGCGCGATTCTGCTCGGGAAGCCCGATATCTACGGGCGTATCGCACCGATGCCTATGCTGTGCCCGTGGACGAGCCCGATCGCGAGTGGCGGCAGGTCGAGGCCGAGTTGGCCCGCAGTCGCCGACGCCTGACACGTGCCGCGCACCGCGCGAATCGCCGCTTGGCCGCCGTTGCCGTCCCCGGTCCCGTGACGGCTCCGGACGCCCGTCGTCGGAGGCTGCGAGGAGCGTTCGGCGTCTCGGCGGGGTGGGCAGTGGTGTTGCTCGTCGACGTGATCCTGATTCGTGCCCATGTATGGGGTGACGCCTGTACCGGGATATCCGCGCTGACCGGTGCCTTCGCGGGTTCCCTGCTCCTGGGCCTCCGCTATGGGTGGGGGTGGGATCCGGCCCCCGATGTGCTGGATGACCGGCACCTGGTGTCCGCCAGGACGCTCACCGGTGTGCGCACACTGGATCTCGATGGCCTGGTCAGCGTGCGACGCTTCGAGACGATTCAGCGAACCGGCGGCTACCTCGACGAGTTCCACCTGCACGACCGGCATGGGATCCGGCTCACTGTCGACAACGGGCCCGCGATCAACGCGGCCCTCCGCCGTGCCCTCCAGGCGCCAGATGTGCGCCCTGGCCCGAACGGTTTGACGACCGTGAGAATTACCCGTCACGCCCGCACCGCGCTCGGAATCACCCCACGCTCCCGCATCCCCCGGGCGATGCACAGGCTCTGGGGTTTTTGGATGATGATGGCCACGATGGGCATCCCTGCCCTGCTCAGTTACCTGACAGCCTCCGTGCTCGCGGGGACGGACATCCTCGGGAGACCGGGGCACTGAGCTGTCTCCGCAGGTCGGCATGACACCGCAGGGCACACGGTTCTGAGCGTCGCGCGCACGAGGCGCCGGACGGACACTGAGCCGTACCCGGCACCACGACATCCGTGTCGGCGGAGACACACCATCGGTACCCATGGGACGCGGCGGTGGCGGGCGCTGTACGTCGGGGACAACAGGCCCGCCGGAGGGGTGGGGGGAGGTCGTAGGGTTGTGCCTCGTGCAGCAGCTTGTTGAGATTTCCGACCTGATCACGGCGGTGGATCCACATACCGGCCACCGGCTACCGGTCCAGCGTGCGGAGGTGCTCCGGCAGCTTCGCGAGAGCGGGGACAAGCGCGCGGCCCGGATCGTTGCCGGGCTGCCCATGGACCAGGACGGCGTACTGGACCCGTACACCGTGGACCGCCTGCTCATCAGCGTGCACACCGAGCTCCAGCGACTGAGCGAGGAACTGCGGATCGGCGAACGGATGCTCCACGTGCTCGGCCCCCTGTTCGCGGCGATTCGGGCGACTGCCGGGCATGCCGGGCCGTACCGCCTGGTCGATGTCGGTTGCGGGCTGGGCTACCTGGTCCGCTGGCTTGCGACCACCAACGCCCTCGGTCCGGACGTCGAGTTGGTCGGGGTCGACCTCGACGCCACGCTGGTCGGCGAGGCAGACCGACTTGCCCACGCGGAGGGGCTCGACTGCCGCTTCGTCCACGGGAACGCCTTCGACCTACCGGAAGCGGCGACCGTCTACGTCTCCACCGGCGTACTGCACCATTTCCGCGGCGCCGCACTGGCCGAGTTCTTCCAGGCCCAGGCCGCCTCACCGGCCCATGCCTTCTGCCACTTCGACATCGCCGCCACCCGTCTCGCACCCGTTGGCGCCTGGGTCTTCCACCGTGCCAGGATGCGCAACCCGCTCGGCCGTCACGACGGCGTCGTCTCCGCGCTGCGCGCCCACAGTGACGAGACACTTCTGCGTGCCGCCGCGGTACCGGGCATCCACGCACTGTTGTACGAGCCGCGCGGAGCGGTGAACCCGTTCTGCACCACACTGCGCCCGATCATAGGAGTGCGCCCGCAGTTCGAGGCCCCGCTTCGCCGAGCCCTCGGGCGTGACGCGCGCCGCATAGTCGGCCCGGAGCACCTCGCCGAGGCCGCCCGATGACGCCCGCCATGCCGCTCCTCCTTCTCGGCCTGGTCGACGCGGCGTTCAGCGGCTTCCGTGCCTACGCGGGCACCGACGCCCGCATCCGCAAGCAGCGTGCCACCACCCGAGCCGCCCTGCGTGGACTGGCCGTCGGGGCTGTCCTGCTGCTCGCCCCCACGCTGATCGCCGTTCTCCTGCTACTGACCACAAACGACCAGGCACGGACCTACGGCACTTTGACTGCCGGCGGCCTCGGCTACCTGCTCCCGCTGACCGTCTACGCCGGCGCCGTACTGCTCTCGCTCGCCGCCTACTTCGCCCTGCCGTTCCGCGCCAGCACCCTCGCGGTGGTCGTCGGCCTCGGCCCGCTGACCCTGCTGCGCCCGCTCGCCATCGCCGCCGCCTGCCTCGGCGCGGTCCTCAACGGCGGTGGCGGGTCCGCCCTTCTGATCGGGACGATCGCAGGCGCCGCCGTACTGTGCGTCGAGCCTGCGGTGCACCGACACTGGTACCGCCACATGCAATAGAGAAGTCGTACGACGCCGTGCGGCCTGACGGCGGTACGAGCCTGGCGCAATCCGTCGCAAGAGCCCGTGGACTGCATGCCGCTGGCCGATGACGCCGCCCGACGGCGTGGGATCACCGCACACACCAGGCGCTCCTGGACCCCACGACCTCCGGAGGAGAGGACAGGTGGCTGATGTCGGAGTGGCCGTGGGAGTTGACAGGCTACGACCCAGCCGCCGAGCGGTTGCCTGAATCGCTCTGCACGCTCGGCAACGGCTACTTCGCCACGCGCGGTGCGCTGCCCGAGTGCCGGGCCGGCCTGGTGCACCACCCGGGAACCTATGTGGCCGGCTGCTACAACCGCCGGGAGTCTTCGCTCGTCGTGCTTCCGACCGCTCCCTCGCGTTGCGCCTGGCGCCCGCGCCGCCCGGTCGACGCCGGGACGCTGCCATCTGACGCTGCCTGGAGCGGTCCGCTAGTACCCTGCCCCGCTAGATCTCGGCGGTGCTCAGCTCGCCTCCGTCGTAACCCCGGGACGACCCCGATCACCGTCGGGCGTCGTCAAGCGCCTGCCGGCCGAGAGGTGCGGCTCGGGAGCCGGCCGGGTGCGGGAGCGGGTACGCGGTTCAGGCGGAGTGCCATCACCGGGCAGGCGGCGACCGCGCGTCGGGCGTGGGCCAGCAGGTCCGGCGGGACCGTGGAGTCCCTGAGCACGGGGTAGCCCCATTCGTCCGAGCCGATCAGTTCGGGCAGCAATTCGGCGCAGAGTCCATGGCCGTCACAGGCGGCGAAATCGACGGCGAGTACGTGGGTCCGGGCACGGGTCACCGCCATTCCTCCTCCTCCGGGGGCCGGGCGTCGGGCACCGGCAGGACGAGGGGGGCGAACGCGTCCCCGCACGGTCCGGTGTGCACATGCCGGTGGACGTCGTCGGCGAAGACCCGCAGCGCCGAGGCGGCCAGCCGCTCCGCGCCGTCGGGATGGCTGCACGCGCCACGCCGCGGGAGCAGTCCGAGGCGGCGGTGCAGCCGGTTCAGCAACTGGGCGTCGGCGTGGCCCCGGGCGAGCGCGACGAAGTCCTCGGCGACGGACGGCAGGCCGAACCGGCACGGCCCGCACTGCCGGGCGCTCTGCGCTGCCAGGTAGCTCATCGCGGCTGCCGTCTCGGCCAGCCCGCAGGCTCCTTCGGGCAGCGCCACCAGGACACCCGCGCCCCGTTCCGGCGCCGTGGTGCTCAGCGGCACCGGAAGCCAGCTGCCGAAGAAGCCGCCCGCGAGCACGGCGCCGAGCCGTCCGTGCGGTCCGCCGGCCCGGCTCAGTGCCGCCGTCACGGAGCTCCCCGCCGGGATCTCGTACACCCCCGGCCGACGAACGGCGCCCGAGACCGTGACCAGCGCGGTGCCCGGTGCTTGGGAGCTTCCGCTCGCGCGGAACCATGCGGGGCCGTAGCGGGCGATCAGCGCCAGGTGGGCCAGGGTCTCCACATTGCCGATCAGGGTGGGCCGTTTGGCGACGCCCTTCTCGAAGGGGCGCGGCGGGGTGGACCGGGGGCGGGCGTCACCGCCGTTCAGCCAGTTGACCAGGGACGTCTCCTCACTGGAGACGAAGTGGTGAGGCAGCGCGTGGACCTGCACCGGCACCGGGTCGAGCCCGGCACGGCGCCGCTCCGCGACCGCCGCGGTGAGCTGGTCGACCTGCGCCGCCCGTGTGCGGGGCAGACACAGATGCACCGCGTTCGCGCCGACCGCGACGGCGGCCAGAGCCGCGCCGTCCAGAACGAGGTGCGGGGCGAAGGACAGCAACACCTCGTCCTTGTGGCTGGCCGGCTCGCTCTCCATCCCATTGGCGACGAGCACGGCCGGCCCCCTGGCTCCGGCTACCGAGCGGAGCTTGCGGCCGGTCGGAAAGCCGCCGCCGCCCCGGCCGGTGAGCCCGGCCTCCTCCACGGCGCGCACCAGTGGCATGGCGCTCCCGCGACCGCGTGCCTGGAGCAGCGGGGGAGGGCCGTAGCGGGCGAGGTGTTCCGTGAGGTCGGCGGGCCGGCCGGTGTCGTACCAGCCGGACAGCAGGCGTTCGCCGTACGGGCCGCAGGGCGCCGCCGGATGCTCTCCGGCGAGGACGGTGGCGGTGTCGGAGTTCATTCGGCGTCGTCTCCCTCGTGTTCGTCCTGCTGGGGGTGCTGTTGGGGCGTCGGTGACGGGTGGGGGGTGGACGGGGCGGTGGCGGGCGCCTGTGTCGTGCCGCCCGCGCGGTGCGCCCAGCCCGGCTGCAACGGGCCCGCGGCCAGGAAGGCGACCAGCGTCGCGGGCACCAGCAGCGTGCCCGCCGTCGCCCACCGGCGGACCCGGTCCGCCTGCGTCCCGGCCCGGACCAGCCGCCACCAGACGGCGACCACGACGGTCAGGAGACAGGCCCCGTACAGCGCGAGTTGCGGGCTCAGGCGGGTGTCCGTGCCGGTACCGGCCGCGTGGAAGAGCGCCACCGGCCAGGCCGCGTACGCCAGCCAGTGCACCGCCTTCCACCGGCGGCGGCCCAGGCGCCCGCGTACGGCGCTGGTGAGAGCGACCGCCAGCAGGAGGTCGAGGGCCACCGCGCCCAGGCCGACCCAGAGCGGACGGTAGGAGGCCACGAAGGGGACGAACGCCGTCGGCCAGGTCAGGTGGGCGTAGCCGTCGGTGATGGCGGTGACGATGTGCAGTCCCAGGAAGGCCAGGCTGAGCAGCGACAGATTGCGGTGCAGCGCGGACACCTCGAACCGGCCCAGCCGCAACGGCGCGTACTTGCCCGCCGCCGCGATGCCGAGCGCGACCGCCGCGGTCAACAGGACCAGGGAGACCGTGCCGCTGGCCCGGGTGGCGTACCAGAGCGGGCTCGGACCCGAAGCTGTCAGGAGGGCACCGTTCATCGGCCGTCTCCGTCGGCAGGCCAGGCCCCCAGGTACAGCAGCCTTCCGTCGGTGCGGACGAGACGGGCCGGAAGCCCGGTGCCGCGCAGCCAGTCGGGGGCGCGTTCGCCGAGGACCAGGGCGGCGGTGGTGGCGGTGTTGGCGTCCACGCAACTGGCCGCGGCGACACTGACGGTGCGCCAGACGGGCGGCGGGATGTCGCCGGTGGCCGGGTCGACGATGTGGTGCAGCGTCCGGCCACCGCGGCGCCAGGTCCGTACGGTGGTGCCGGACGTGGCGAGGCCGCCGTCACGGATCGAGACGACCGGGTGTCCGGCGCCCACGTCCGGGGCCGCGTGGTCGTCGGCGATCGCGACCCGCCAGCCGCCGTCCGGCGGATCGCCGGCCGCCGACAGGTCGCCGCCGAGGTTGACCAGGACGCCGCAGCCCACCGCCGCGGCGGCCCGCCGGGCCGCCCGGTCGGCGGCCAAGGCCTTGGCCGTGGCGCCGAGGTCGAGTGTGGTTCCGGCGGGAAGGCGCAGAAGGCGCAGCGCGGGGTCCCAGCGGACGGTTCGCCAGCCTGCGGCGGGGAGTGGCGCGGTCGTCGGTCCGGTGTCCTCGGGCTGCCGTGCGGCCACCTGGGTGAACGTGCGGTCGTAGCCGAGAGCCGCGACCGCCGGGCCCACCGTGGGGTCGACGGCGCCGTCGGTGAGTTCGGCGGCGCGCAGGGCCGTCTCCAGTGCCTCGGCGAGCAGGGCGCTCACCGGCACCGGCCCGGCGCAGGCCGTGACGTTGGCGCGGGAGAGCTCTGAGTCGGGACGAAACCGGCTGCACGCCGCGTCGATGGCGGCCAGCTCCGCCCGCAGGATCAGCAGTGCGTCGTCGGCGCGGGCCGGGTTCGCGGTGAGCAGCACGGCCGTGGTACCGAGAGCGGAGAAGACCGCTGTGGCTGGCTCCGCGTGGGCCGGACGGTTGGTGGCGGGGCGAGCGGTTCCGGCCGGGGGTGTGGTGCGCGTGCCGGTTCCGGGGCGACCGAGGGCGCCCGCCGGTGCGGCGTTCACGACGCACCCGACTGGGTCTGCGGCGCTTGCGGGGTCGGCGTGGGCGCCTGGCCCGAGGGCTTCAGGCCACCGCTCGTGCCGGTGGACGTGCCGCTGCCGTGACCGGCGGGTGCGGCGGTCTGGGCGATCCCAGGGATCACCTGTGCGTAACCGGCGCCCAGTACCGCGGTACCCGCGACGGCCGCGGCCGCCGCCCACCGGGTCGTGACGCTCACGCGTCGCCGCCCTCGTTCACGGCGCCGGACGGCGTCCTTCACGGATCGGTCCGAGTCTGCGGGCTGCTCAGGAAGCGGCATGGATGAACTCCTCGCCAGTAGGCCGGTTGTCCCACTCACCAGGCTGCCTCGCGGCCCGTCGGGAACCGGTTCAGGAGTTCTTCACAAGCGGTTAAGATCCCGTCCGCGGACCACGCGACGGCCCGTGCGGCGCCGGCGCGGGAAGTTCCAGCATCACGCTCAGCCCGCCGCCGGCCGTGTCCTCCAGCCGTACGGAGCCGCCGTTGGCGGTGACCAGCCGATGCACGATGGCCAGACCCAGGCCGCTGCCGGACGCCTCCGGATTACCGAACCTCCGGAAAGCCGCCTCGCGTGCCGCCTCGCTCATCCCGGGCCCGTTGTCCACCACGCGCAGCAGCACCCGCTCACGCGTCGCCTCTCCCTCGATGCGGACCGACGCTCCTTCCCCCACGGCATCCAGGGCGTTGGCCACCAGGTTGTCGATCACCTGCTCCAGATCCCCCGCCCCCAGGTAGGCCGTCAGCCGGGCGCCGCAGCGCCCGGTGAGCGACACCCGCCGCTCCCGGGCCACCGGCTCCCACGAGACGACCCGGTCGTCCACCACTTGGTCCACCCGGACCGGAACCGGCCTGGGCACCGCGTTCTCCGCCCGGGACACCGCCAGCAGCCCGTCCACCAGCCGGGACAGCCGGGCGATCTCCTCCTGCGCGCCGGCGAACTCCGCCGCCGTGACATCGTCGGCGCCCGCCGCCAGCAGGTCGAGCCGCAGCCGCAACGCCGTCAACGGCGTACGTAGCTGGTGCGAGACGTCGGCGACGACCGCCCGGTGCCCGTGGATCAGGGTCTCCATGCGGGCCGCCATGGTGTTGAACGTCGAGGCGAGTCTGCGCACCTCCTGCGGCCCCCGCCCGCCCGGCGCCCTGACGTCCAGCGCACCCTCGCCGAGCCGCAGCGCGGCGGCGTCCACGGCCCGCAGCGGGCGCCCGACCCAGCGGGCCAGCGCCACCGACAGCAGCACGCCCGCCACCAGGGCGCCGGCGCCGATCAGCGCCAGTCGCCACCACATCGAGGCGATCCGGTCGTGCATGCTCTCCGCCGAGCGGGACAGCACGGACACCCCGACCGGACGCGTGGTGTCGCCGATCGGCTCCGCGACGACCAGCCGGTCGTCCCGCTCACGTGCCGCTGTTCCCGGGTGGACGAGCACCTGGTGCGCCAGGTCGCCCCAGTTGCCTGCGGCCTGATCGTCCTCATCGCCCTCGGTTCGTCCGGGGCACCCGGTCGCCGCCACGGGCTGTCCCGCCGTGTCGAAGACCGCGGCGCAGTCGCCCGCCCGCTCGGCCTGTTCCAGGAGCCGACGCATGTCGGCGGGAGAGCGATGGTCCGACAGGTACTCCTCCGCCGCGGCGGCGATCGTCCGGTTCGCCGCCTCGGTCGTGTCCCGGAAAGAGGTGTGCTCCCGCTGCGTCATGGACAGCCCCAGCGGCACCACCGCCAGCACCAGCAGCAGGACGATCAGGGCCATGAAGGTCAGCGCGATACGCCGGGTCATCGCGCACCGGCGTCCGGCTCCTGGCCCGGCTCGGGTGTGCCGAGGCGGAATCCGCGGCCGTACACGGTCTCCACCAGTCCGGGGACGCCGAGCTTGCGGCGCAGCGCCGCGATGTGCACGTCCAGCACCTTGGTGGGGCCGTACCAGTGGGCGTCCCAGGCGCGCTCCAGGACCTCCTGCCGGGTGACCACCCGCCCCGGGTCGACGGCCAGGCACTCCAGGATGTCGAACTCCTTGGGTGTGAGCGCGACGTCGTGGCCGTCGACGGTCACTTTGCGGGTCCGCGGGTCCACCGCGAGGGGGCCGTGCCGCAACAACGCGGAGCCGGACGGCTGGACGCGGCGCAGCACGGCCCGGATCCGTGCCAGCAGTTCCGCCAGGCCGAACGGTTTGACCAGGTAGTCATCGGCGCCCTCGTCCAGGGCCGCGACCCGGTCGGCTTCCTCGCCGCGCGCCGTCACCACGATGATCGCCGCGTCGGAACGGCTCCGTATCCGGCGGCAGACCTCCAGACCGTCCAGGTCGGGCAGCCCCAGGTCCAGCAGCACCACATCGGGTTCCGGGACGGCCGCGAGCGCCTCCCGCCCGGTGCCGACGCCGCGTGCCTCGTACCCGGCCCGCTCCAGGCCCCGTACGAGGGAGGCGGCGATCCCCGGGTCGTCCTCGACCACCAGAACACGCACACCGATATCGTACGGTCCGTCGTCCGTGCCCGGATTGGCCGGTTGGCCCCTCTCTGTGGCCCGTTCGGCCCTGCCTTCCGGCGCGGTCCGCGCGGTTGCATGGAGAGCCGGAGACGCCGTCGCGCCCGCAGACGTGACATGTCCGGAGACGCCGGAGGGCAGCCGTGTCGCACACGGGGGACACCGGAGCGTGTCGCACACGAGGGACACCGGAGACGGGCAGACATCGCAGGCCCGCAAGATCCGTCGGCTGCTCGAACCGGCGTTGCCGGCCGCGACGGCACTCGCCGTGGTGAGCGGTGGAATCGCCTGGGCGGCCGGGAACCAGGATGCCGCCGACGCCTGCTGGGCGGCCGGCACGGTGCTGGCCGTCGTTCCCGCCCTGGCCTGGGTCGTGGCCGCGTTGAGCGAGGGACGGGCCGGCGTCGACCTGATCGCCGTAATGGCGCTGGTCGGCACCCTCGTTGTGGGCGAGTATCTGGCGGGGGCGCTGATCCCGTCGATGCCGGCCACCGGCCGGACGCTGGACGCCGCGGCCGAGCGCCGCGCCTCCCGCGATCTGCGGGCTCTGCTGGAGCACGCCCCCGCTCGGCCCGCCGCCGCACCGGCCGCGAGGTCTGCGTGGTCCCGCTCGCCGATGTCGTCGTCGGCGACGTGCTCGGCCCCGGAGACATGGTCCCCGTCGACGGCCATGTCCCGGCCGGTAGGGCGGAACTCGACGAGTCCGTGCTGACCGGCGAGTCCGCCCAGGTCGAGCGCGGCACCCACGAGGCCGTACGCAGTGGCGTCGTCAACGCGGGCGGTGTCTTCGAACTCCGGGCGACCGCCACCGCGCAGGACAGCACATACGCGGAGATCGTCCGGATGGCTCAGCACGCGGGCGCGGAGCGGGCACCGACCGTGCGGCTGGCCGAGCGCTACGCGGCGTGGTTCCCGCCGCTGTCCCTGGGGATGGCCGGCCTCGCCCGGCTGGTGAGCGGATCCGCCGAACGCGCGGTCGCCGTCCTCGTCGTGGCGACTCCCGCCCGCTGCTGCTCGCAGCCCCGGTGGCCGTCGTCTCGGGACTGTCGAGGGCGGCGCGTCGCGGCGTCATCGTCCGGGACGGCGTGACGGTCGCGCGCTGGAGCGGCTGGACCGGGCACGCACCCTGGTGATCGACAAGACCGGCACCCTGACCGTCGGCCGACCGCGCGTCCTGGCGGTCGCCGCCACCCTCGGGCGCTCCCCGTCCGAAGTGCTTCGGCTCGCCGCCTCTCTCGACCAGGTCTTCCACTTCCGATACATGGCTTGGTGCCGCGCTATGTGCACCCGTCTGACCCGCGCCGCCGGCGTCTGTCTTGGGTCGTCAGGGCCGGATCGGTGGCGCGCTCATCGCCCCCGTCAGGAACGTGATCGCCCATCGCCGGGCCGCCTCGCCCGCTACCGGGGACGCGCAGCCAGGGGAGGGCTGCTGGTGGACCTGGAGGCGGTCGACGGCCGTCACGGCAAAGATCCCCCGCATCCGGAACCACAGCTCCTCCGGGGAAAGTCCGGGCAGTACGCGCGTGAAGGCTGCGAAGTAGCGCTCACGGACCGAGTCCTCGGCCGGGCCGGTCCAACTGCGTGCCTCCTCGGCCGGGTCGCTGAGGATCGTCACGATCAGCCGGGACGTCCGGGCGCCGCCCTCGTCGCCGGCCGGCATCTCGTCGAACAGCGGCCCCGCGAATGCCTCCACCAGCTCACTGACCAGTGGGTCGGGGGTCCGGGCGAGCAATGTGTCGAGCCCGGCGCACTGGGCAGCGGTGATGGGCTCGACCACGCGGCGGACGACTGCCGCCATCAGCTCCGCCTTCGAGCCGAAGTGGTAACCGACGGCGGCCAGGTTCGCTCCGGCGAGTTTGGTGATCGCGCGGATCGAGGTGCCGCGGTATCCGTGCTCGGCGAAGAGGTGCTCGGCCGCGTCGAGGATCTGGGTGCGGGTGTCTGGGGTCGCCACACGAGGGACTCTACATATGTTTGAATGAAACGAACGTATGAATCAAACGGATGTATGAAAGAGGACTGTCATGAAGCTGCTCGTGTACGGCGCCGGGGTTTGCGGCAGCCTGTTCGCCGCCCGCATGTACGAGGCCGGCCACGACGTCTCGCTCCTCGCCCGGGGCGAACGCCTGACCGCCCTGCGCCGGCAAGGAGTGCAGCTTGCCGAGGAAGACGGCCCTGTCAGGCGGGTGCCGGTACCCGTGATAGAGCACCCGGACGACGGGTACGACCTGATCACCGTCATCGTTCGCACCCACCAGGTGGATGCAGTGCTGGAATCACTCGCGGGTGTCCGAGGTGACGTGCTGTTCCTGCTCAACTGGGCAGCCGGCCCGAAGACGCTGGGTGCGGTGATCGGCCACGAGCGGGTGCTGCTCGGCTTCCCCACGACTGGCGGCACGATGGACGGCGACGTGGTCCGCTACCGCAAGACCAATTTCATCACCCGCCGGGTCGCGATGCCGATCGGCGAGCCCGACGGCCGTACCACCCCGCGAGTGGCACGGATCGTGGAGACGTTCCGTACTGCCGGGATCAACGCCAAGGCCGAGCCGCAGATGGATGCCTGGCTCAGGACGCACGCCGCGTTCGAGGTCCCGCTCGGCCTGGCGGTATACGCGGCGGGCGGCCCGGTAGCGCTGGCCGACGCCCCGGACGCGGTACGCGGCATGCTCCACCTCATGCGACAGAACCTCGCCGCGATGGGGACGCCGCCGGTACCTCGCGCGTTCTCCGCGTTGCGGGCTCTGCCGCAAGGGCTCCTTGTGGCCGTGCTCCGGCGCTTCCTGAAGAGCCCGACGGCCGTGCACAGCGGACTCAACGACCTCTCGCCTGCCACGGAGGCCGAACTCGAGCGGCTGGCCGAACAACTCCGTGCCCCGGCGGGAGCCAGCTAATCGACCCTGACGGCAAAAATGTCACCACGCACCCCATCTCACGAGTCTGGGCGGCTGGACGTCGGTCAGTCCCAAACGGGCCGGCCTCGGTGCGTCGTCGTGGACAGCACATCACAGCCCATCCTGCGGACGGTGGCGAGGAGGGTTGAGCGCGCTCTGTCTTCGTCGTCGGGTGGGAAGGCGATACGGATCTGGTGGGTGTAGGCCGTCTCGTAGGTGAGATTCCAGCCGAGTTCGGTGGCGGTGAAGTGATCCTGGTGGTGCTCTCCCCTCGTGTGACTGCCTCGGTCAGCAGTCGGGGAGAGTGCCTGCTGCAGGATCCGAAGGCGCTCGGGGTAGGTTCGCCGGCCATCGGTCAGCTTGATGTTGACGTGGGTGAGCTCGCGGAAGGGCTCGAACCATGGTGCCGTGAGGTGCGTGTTGGCAGCGAAGACGGTCGTGTTGAGCCGTCCGCTCAGCCAGCCGTGGAGGAAGCCGACCGCGCCGGTGTCGTGGGCGTCGTAGTACCACCCACGCGGATTCCATGCGACGACGGTCCAGGTGTCCGGGTGTCCGTCGGTCACCCAGCAGAGCCGGTCGCCGTTGTCGGTCCCAGCCCATTCCAGCAGGCCACCGGCCTCCGGATAGTACGGGTAGGGGCAGTCGTCCGGGTTCGCCTCGCGGAAGGGGCGTTCGCTGTCCAGTAGCCGCTGTGCGGACCGCAGCAGGAGGTTGCGGCTGCCGAACGGCGTGAGGGGGTTGATGAAGTCGACGAACTGTCCCAAGCCGTAGGAGCTGATGAGAGCCTTGAAGTCGGCGGGGAGTTCCAGGCCGAGGCCCGCCTCGACCTGAGTCCAGTCACCGCTCGCGTCGACGGGGTTCGCCGGTGGGGGTACGAGGGCGATCAGGTCGTCAATCGTTGTCATGCGGGGGAGGCTACCGAGCAGGACACCTCGCGTCGTCAGGCAGGTCAGCCGCCAGGGACGCGGCAGCCATCTTCGACGGACGCGTGCTGCGCGCGTGCAGCAGGCCGCCCCACCGACCAGAAGGCCACCGGAAAGCCACCGGCAAGGCGCTCACCGATTCGTCGGTGACCAGCCGAGCCCGGTCGCCTGAAAAGCGTTCGTCGCCCGTTGCCCAACGGCGCTAGCCTCGCCGGTCATGGGAGCACGAGCGCAGTACGTGGTGGTCGAGAGCGGCGCATGGCAGCGGTACTACTCGCACTGGGCCGCCAACCGGGTGGTCGACGACCTGCTGCCCGGTCCGGCCGCGGCGACACGCTGCTTCCGTGCCAACCGGGAGATCGACGAATGGCTCGACGACGTCTGGTGCGAGGGCGCCGCACTCGTCGACCATGACCGCCGGATCCTGCTCTGGTTCGCCTCCCCGGACGACTGGGCCGACCACAGGGCCGCCCGCGCCGTACTGGCCCGGACATGGCCCGGCTGGGACGTCCGCTTCGCGCACGACGGCATGGGCGACCTGACCCACCACCTGGGACTCGACCGGGACTTGACCCGCCGGCCGGGCTGGTTCGAGCCCTTCGAGCCTTCCGGATTCGCGGACACCGAGTACACCGAGCCCTGCTCGGTCGTGTCCCTGCGCCTGCCCGACGGAAGCGTGCGCGCGTGGGGCAGCGACTGGGAGCCCATCGAGCACCTCGCCGCCGGCCCCGGCCTGATCGACCTGCTCGCCGCGTCCCCGGCCACCCCCGTGCTCACCGACATGCCCTACGGCGGCGTCCATCTCGACCCGCAGGCTCGCACCGTCTCGCTCTGGGCCGTGCAGACCGTGGCCGGCATTCACAACTGGCCTTTGCCGCGCTGGGAGAACTGGACCCTGGACTTCCGCGGCGTCGACCACACCGAGCAGGCCAGGACGCTCCCCGCGGACTTCCCCTTCCCGCATCTCCCGCTGACAGCGGCACTGCGCCGGCTCAGCGACGGCCTTGGCACCCCGCCCCCCGACAACGGCCCGCTCCTTGCCCGCGCCATGGCTGTGTCTGGTCCGGAGGGCACCGCACCGGTGGTCAACCCCGCTGCGCTGGTGGCGCACGAACCGGCCGATCCCACCCCGGCCGAACTGGCCCGACTGCGTACGGCGCTCGATGAGCTGGTCGCGGGGGCGGAGGCCGGCTGACCACCCACTTCATGGTCTCCAGCCTCCGCTGCCGGCCGCCACCCTCCAAGCCGCCTTCTTGCGTTCGGCGCCTGACAGCAGAGTGAGCATGAAAGCCCGTCTCGTCGCCCGCGGCTCCACTCGGCGCATCCGGGTCGCGATGCGGGCCCTGGCGTGGTCGAAGGCCGCCTGCCGACGAGCTGCGTCCATGCTGGCGAGGTCCGACCGGATGGGGATGGTGCGCTCTCGCTCGAGGCGACTGATCCACTCGTCAATCCCTTTGCGTGACGGAGCAGGTCGCCCCTAGCGTGCAAGCGAACAGGAACCGTGCGCCAAGGCAGCGCGCCACACGAATGAGGAGCAACCGCCGTGGGAGTCATGGTCTCGGTCAGGGGCTGGCTGGAGTGTGACGACGGACAGCTGGCCCAGATCAAGGAGATCGTGGAGTCGGACGATCCGCAGCGCACCTACAGCGGGGGATGGGCCTTCCCCGCTCGGCAGTACAACTCCGGCGGGTGGGCCTTCTACGGGGGCAACATCCGCGCGGTGTCCCTCGACTGGTTCGAGGAGAGGTTGCGTCAGATCGCCCGGATCCCGGCCTCCTACGAGGACAGCGAGTACGACGAGAGGCCCCGGGGGCTGTTTCTGGTCAGCCACGAAGTCGACGGCATGAGCGAGTGGAGGGTCAACAACGGCGTCCTGGTGATCGGTCGCCCGGACGGGGATTACCACTACCTCGACGTCTAGCCGGATCACGAAGTCGCAGTGGCGTATGGCAACGGCCAACACCATCAGATGCATCGCCCGCTGACAGCCTTGCCTGAGCGGCGAGTTGGAGTCAGTGAGCGTCGAATCCGCTGGCGTGCTTGTCCTGGGGACCGTGCCGTGCGGGCGTTGTTCCGCGACCGGCCACGTCGGCCTGGCCGTCAATCCTCCTGCGATTTGCCCATGCCCGCGCGGTAGAGACCGGGGGTGATGCCCACCGTCTGGGCGAAGGTCTGGACGAAGGCGCTCGTTGTCGCCCATCCGCAGGCGTGGGCGGTGTCGGTGACGGTGGCGCCCTCGGCGAGCATGACCATCGCGGTGAAGATCCGCGCGCGGGTACGCCATTGAGGGAACGTCAGGCCGAACTCGTCGCGGTAGAGGCGGGAGAGGGTGCGCTCGCTTGTGTGCACACGGGAGGCGAGCTGGGCGAGGGTGCACGGCTGGTGCAGCTCTTCTTCGACGAGACGGCAGGCGTCGGCCAGTCGTCGGTCACGGGCGGCGGGCAGGGAAACGGGCTCGGCTGTCACGCGGCGCAGCCGGTCGCGCAGCACTGCTTCGATGTGCCGGGCCTCAGTCTGTGTGAGGGGAGTACCGGTGAGCGCGATGAGCAGTTCGCGCACCAGAGTGTCGACGGCGATGACCGTGGGGCGCTCGGCGTCGAGCAGGGGAGTCCGGTCCTGCGCCGGGAAGCCGACGGTGTGGAAGCGACTCCGGCCGTGGAAGCGGTGTTCGTGCCAGGTGTTCGCCGGGACCCACAGGGCGCGGTCGTTGGAGGCGATCCAGGAGCCGTGTTCCGTGGTGATCGCGAGTACGCCCGAGCTGACGTAGATGAGCTGGTGGTCGTCGTGGCGGTGCCGGTCGATGGTCTCGCCGCCGCCGAGGAACCGAGTACTGGTCGGCGCGATGGGCTGGTGGCGGATCTGCGACATGGATAGGCAGAATACGGGAAGCGCGCCGGGGGTGTCTCTGGCGATGGTGAGTGTGTGACAACGATCCAGGAAACAAGTACTCCCCGTGAGGCGGGTGATCCGCCCGGCCACTGGCGTCGGATGCGGCTCTGGGCCGGCGCCCATGCCGTCGACGACTTCTACCAGGGCCTCGTACCCGCCGCGGTCCCCTACTTCGTGCTGCAGCGCGACTTCAGTTACGTGCAGGCTTCGGGGCTGGCACTCGCCGCGACGCTCGGCAGCGCCTTGCCGCAGGTGCCGATCGGACTGCTCGCCGACCGGTTCCGGCTGCGGTGGATGTCGCCGCTGGGGGTCAGCCTGGCGGGTGTCGGGGCGGGCATGTCCGGACTGGTGCCCTCCTACCCGCTGGTGTTCGCCCTCCTGCTGATGGCGGGTGTCGGTATCGCGATGTTCCATCCGCCCGCGGGGCGCGATGCGCGCAGTGCGGCCGGGGGCAGTGCCACCGCGATGAGCTACTTCGCCGCGGGCGGCAGCGTGGGGTTCTTCGTCGCCCCGGCGCTGGTCACACCAGCCCTGGACAACTTCGGGATGGGCGCGACCGCGCTGTTCATCCCGCCTGCCGTCCTCATGGGCTTCGTCCTGCTGCGCCACCACAGCCGCACGTCCGATACGGCGGTCAAGAAGGTGCGGCGCCAGGGCACGGACCGGCCAGGCCGGTTCGCGGCGCTGACCGCTGTCGAGATCGTGCGGTCCACCATCTCGACCGGACTGAACACCTTCATCTCGCTGTACTGGATTCGCCATCTGGAGGCGAGCAGCGGTCTCGGTGGTCTCGCGCTGACGCTTGAACTCGGCGGCGGTGTGGCCGGCACGCTGCTGGGCGGGCGGCTGGCTGACCGCATCGGCATGGTGCGCACGGTGCAGGTCGGCAACGCGGCCATGCTGCCCGCCCTGTGGCTCATGCTGAACTGCGACGACAAGTACGTCGCGCTGCCACTCGCGTTGCTGGTCGGCCTGGTCTCGAACATCCCGTTCGCCGTCCTCATCAAGCTCGGCCAGGATTACCTGCCCAGCCGGCCGGGGACCGCCGCGGGCGTGACTCTCGGCCTCGCGATGAGCGCCGGCGGACTGTTCATGCCGCTGCTGGGCGTCGTCGCGACCCACTACGGTCCCCGAGGCGCGCTCGCTGTACTCGCCACCGTGCCGGTTCTCGCGATGGTGTTCTCCGCCTTCTTGCGTGAACCGGCCCAGGACGAGCCGGAGCCCGCCGAGGACGCACCCCTCGCCGCATCCTGATGTTCTGATCGGACGCACGCTGTTGTGCCCGGCCCGCTGCGCGAGGCGGATGTCTTGCGACCTCGCCACCGGCGGGCGCCCGGACGTCCACCGCCGAGGGTCCGTACGCACAACCCTGGAGAACTCGGGCCGAGCGGGAGAAGCGGAGGCGGGCCGGCGCGACGTGATCGCTGCCAGGCATCCGGGCTCGTGCCCCCGCAGCGTGCTCGGGGCCGGGGCCGCCGGAGCCGCCACCTGATCGGTGCTCACACGAAGGGACTTGGTGAACGACCGTGCTGGAAAGCGTCCTTGAACGCTTTCCAGCACGTCGTCACGCGAAATCCGTCACCGGGGCGGCGTCACTTGCCGTAGTACGCGTTGCGGATCGTCAGCGTCGACTCGTTGCCCTGCTTGTCCGTGACATGGGCGAGGAACGAGATGCCCTGGTCCTTCGCGGGGTTCCGCACGGAGATCTTGCCGCTCTCGACCTTCACGAGCTGCCAGGTCGTTCCGTCGTCGTAACTCACGGACACGAGGAGCGACTTGAGGTTCTTCCCGGCCGCCGAGCCCTGCACGGTCACCGGGAACCGGACCGGCTTGCCCGCCGGGGCGCGCGAGGCGAGGCCGACGGGGGCCGCGAAGCGGACCGTGGACACGGGCAGAGCCGTGGTGGCCGAGACCTCCTTGGAGCGGAACGTGAAGCCGGTGTCGACGCGGGTGGAGGCCGAGGCGACCTTCGCCGAACGCTCGACGGAGGTCGTCAGCCGGTATTCGGCGTCGGCGGAGTCGACCGTGAAGGGCTTCGCGCCGCTCAGCGGGTCGTCGTTCTCGCCGACCTTGACGCCGTCGCGGTACAGCGCCGACGTGGCCGAGGTGTACGACGAGTAGCCCACGTGGCCCTTGCCGTCGGCGAACAGCGGCAGGGAGCCGATGAGTTGCTGCTCGCCCGTGGCCGGGTCGGGTGCGGTGCGGAAGACACCCATGTTTCCGCCCAGACGCGGGCCGAACACGCCGGTGTTGAACTTCTCGCGGTACGTCCTGCCGGCCTCGTAGCGTTTCGGCGCGGCCATCTCGTAGGCCACGTCGAGGGCCGGGTAGCCCCACTGGTCGGGGTCGCCCAACTGATCCATCCTGGTCAGCCACTTGACGCCGTCGGCGGTGGAGACGTGGAAGGTGCGCGTGCCGGGTGCCGCCTGTGGCGCCGAGAACCCGTTGCCCTCCGGCGCACCCGGCAGATGGGCGTACGGGGAGACGAGAGCGGTCTTCCCGGCGGCGGAGGCACCGATGCCGACCTTGAGCGTCGCCAGCTCGTCCGCCTTCACGTGTTTGGTGTAGCCGGTCGCGACCTTCTCCGTTCCGCCGCCGTAGGCCACCGAGTACTGAGTGGTGGCGCCCTTGAGGAAGTGCGCGTCCCAGGTCTGCAGGAGCGAGCCGTCCGTGACGGCCGGACCCATGTGCGCGGTGCGGAACCCGGTGAAGCCGCGGAGGACCCAGCCGTTGCCGACGCGGCCGATCTCGGTCGCGCGCTCGTAGTAGGTCCCCCCGCGGTCTGCACTGTCGAGGCCGGGCACGGTGATGTCCACCGGTTCGGTGGTGCGCGCGTCGGCGGTGACCGTGGTGTCGCCGGAGACGTCCAGCTTCGGCTGGGAGATCCAGTCGGTGCCCTTGGTGAGGTCCGACGGGTCCTGGTAGACGGCCGTGTCGAGCATGTACGAGCCCTTGGGCACGCGGATCGTGTGCGTGCCCGGCTCGTTGTCGATGCGGGTCTGGAAGCCCTTGGCGGGGCCGGCGACGCCGGTCAGGCTGTTGGAGAAGTTCTGCGCGTCGGCGCCGTCGCGGCCGAGGGTCCTGAGCGTGACGTCGTACGATTCCACCTCGCGGACGGCCGCCACGGCCGTGCGGACGGACTGGCCCACGCCGGTGGCGGTGACGTAGCCCGAGTAGGTGCCGTCGGCGTCACCGATCCTGGTGTCGGCGGTCAGGTCGACGTCGGTCCTGCCGTCGGCGGGCACGGTCACCCGGGTGGTGCCGAGCGCGAAGAACCCGGCCGGGGCCGGCTTTCCCGTCGGGTCCAGCACGGACACCGACAGGTCGAGGGTGACGTCGCTGCTCCCGAGGTTGCGGTAGCCGATCTTCCTGGTGAGGGGCTGGTCGTCGGTGTGCGGCCACTGTGCGACGCCGAACGTCAGCGAGACCGGATCGGCGATCACGCTCTGGGACAGTGCCTTGTCGACCTGGATGCGGCCCGAGCCCTGCTGGAACACGGTGTAGTCGCCGCCCTTGGCGGACGCGATCAGCGCGGCCTTGAGCTCGGTCGCCTTCCAGGTCGGGTGCTGCTGTTTGAGGATCGCCGCAGCGCCCGCTACGTGCGGGGTGGCCATGGAGGTGCCGTCGAGCTGCAGGTAGCCGGGGGCCGGGTGCGGGATGCCGGGGTCGGTGTCGAACGCGCTGCCGGAGGCGGCGGCCGCGGTGATGGCGACGCCGGGGGCGGTCACGTCCGGCTTCACGGCGCCGTCACCGACGCGCGGCCCGATGCTGGAGAAGGCCGCCAGCTTGTCGTCCTTGTCGACGGCGCCGACGGTCAGCGCGGCGTCCGCGCTGCCCGGCGAGCCCACCGTCGACTGGCCGTACTCGCCGTCGTTGCCCGCCGCGATGGCGAACAGGACTCCCTTCTCGGCGGACAGCCTGTTGACCTCCTCCTCCATGGGGTCGACACCCGGGGAGTCCGAGCCGCCGAGGCTGAGGTTGATGATGTCCGCGCCCTCGTCGGCGGCCCACTCCATGCCCGCGATGATGGCGGAGTCGTCCCCGAATCCCTCGTCGTTCAGCACCTTGCCGCTGATCACCTTGGCACCCGGTGCGACGCCTTTGTACGTACCACCCGACTTGGCGCCGGTTCCGGCGGCGATCGAGGCGACGTGTGTGCCGTGCCCGACGCGGTCCACGGTGTCGGGTGAGCCGGAGAAGTTCTTCTCGTCGATGACCTGGGTCTTCAGGTCGTCGTGGGTCTTGTCGACGCCGGTGTCGAGGACGGCGATCTTGACGCCGGTGCCGTCGTACCCGGCCTCCCACGCCTTGTCGGCGCCGATCTGCTCGACGCTGCGGTCCACACTTGCCCTGCGCACCCCGTCCAGCCAGACCTTCTTGATGCCGGAGGCGGTGGCGCGCACCCCGTTCTTGTGCTCGTCGGTCAGCGCCTCCCACACCTTGGCCACGTCGTTCCGCGACGTACGGATGGCGTCGGCGTCGATGGTGGGGAACGTGCGCCGCAGTTGGGTGTCACCGGCCGAACGCACCTCGGCCCGTGCGGCGTTGGCGCCCCCGTCGTACTGCACGATCAGCTTCAGCCCGTCGCGCTGGCTCTTGCGCAGCTGCGGATCGGTGAGTTCACCGACGTCGAAGAGCCGCTGGTCCAGCTTCCCCGTGGCGATCAGGCGCTGCGCGTCGCTGGGCACCACCAGCGTGTGGCCCTTGATGCGCTGCACCTGCACGGGTATGCGCTCACGGCCCTCGGCGGGCTCGAAGCCCATCACTTGGCCCTTGGCGCCGACCACCACACGGTCGCCCGTGATGAGCTGGATCCGCTGATTGCCGTCGAGGCGCGGTGTGTTCGGTGGGGTCGTCGTGTTCGCGGCGATCGCTGTCGTGGGGCCGGTCATGCCTGCCACGAGGGCCACGGACGTGGCGGCTGCGATGGTGAAGGCGCGTGCTCTCTTCACTGTTGGGCGCAAGTCTCCCCCAGGAGTTCGGGATGAAGGCGAGTGGTCGTTTCCGGCCGTCGGCGGAACGTCGCTCGCCGGTCAGCGCAGTATGTGATGTGGGGGATACGTGATCAACGGTGTGCTGGGAGTGAAGAATCGAGGACATGACTTCAGGACACCTTTCAGGATGTCGACTCTCGGAGGGGCTGTGGTCACAGAGCCGATGGCCGTACCGGGCCCAGCCGTTGCACGGCCCGAGCAAGCCCGCCCTGGCGCCCGACAGCGTCTCCCGTGGTGGTGAACACCCGTACGGACAGGCCGATTTGGCCTGGGTGCCCACAGGGAGTGCGCGCGCCCGGGCCGCAGGTCGGCGAGCAGGTGGAGGGCCTGGCGAGGTGGGTGTCGGTCCCGATAGCCGGCGACCGACGCGCTGGGCGGGGGGACCCGGCCTCAGTGCACCATCACGACCGACTCCCGCTCGCCCCGCCGGTCACCCGGCGGAGGTGTCGCCTCGGATCCGCGGCAGATCGAGGGCCGTGGCCGCCGCACATCATGTCCACAGCTGCCTCCCTGGCTTGGATCGCGACCTCGGCGAGCGTCCGTGCGTTCCCGTCCGTCAGCACTCCGTGGACGGAGCATGCTCTTCCGATTGGCCGGATCCGTCACCTGTGGGGAGCCCGGCCGCTCCGGCCCCGCCGGGCTTCGTGAGCTGATGCAGTCGGTCGACTGAAGCCGGGTGTTGCGGAGGCTGCGCAGTCTGGTGGAGCGGACGGATCTACGGCGAGGAGTACGGCAATGGTGCAGGAGTTGCGGGGCAGGACGGCCGTGGTGACCGGGGCGAGCAGGGGCATCGGACTGGCCGTGGCCGAGGCGCTCACCGCCGCGGGCGCGCGGGTGGTCGCGGCGGCGCGGAGTACGTCGGACGAGCTGGACACCCTCGTGAAGGCCGGGAGCACCCGCTGGGTGCGGGCCGACCTGACGGAACCCGGAAGCGCGGACCGCCTTGCGGCGGAGGCCGGACCAGGGGTGGACATCCTCGTCAACAACGTCGGTTCGGCGCCCGCCCGTCCCGGCGGCTTCCTGAGCGTCACCGATGCGCAGTGGCGGCAGACCGTCGAACTCAACCTCTTCGCCGCCGTCGCCGTCACCCGTGCGCTGCTCCCCGGCATGCTGGAGGCCGGTGGCGGATCCATCGTGAACATCGGCTCGGTGAACGCCGAACTGCCGGATCCGACCGTGGTGGACTACAGCGCGGCCAAGGCGGCTCTGGCCAACTTCTCCAAAGCGCTGTCGAAGGAGTTCGGTCCGCGCGGAGTGCGGGTCAACAGCGTCAGCCCCGGACCGGTGGAGACGGACCTGTGGATCGGAGGCGGCGGAGTCGCGCACACCATGTCGGCGGCAGCCGGGCTGCGTCCCGAGGATGTGATCGCGCAGGCGGCTGGAGCGACCGTCAGCGGCCGCTTCTCCCGGCCCTCGGAGATCGCGGACCTGGTGGTCTTCCTGGCGGGCGACCGCGCGGCGAACATGCTCGGCAGCGACATCCGCATCGACGGCGGCTTCGTGCCGACCTGGTGAGGAGGAACGGGAGACGCACCACGATGCACGCGGTACGCGGTCACCGGCGCGGCGGGCCGGATCAGCTCGTCCACGAGCCCGCGCCGAGGCCGGCGCCCGGTCCGGACGAGGTGCGCGCCGCACAGGCCGCAGGAGCTGCTCGGTCGCCGTCCGGGCTCGGGCGGCGACCATATGATCGCGGCATGGACGGCGGGCAGTGGACGCACCTGACGGCGCCGGTTCCGGCCTCCGGCACCGGATTGGTAGGGCGCGACGCCGAACTACGGGAGATCGCCCGGCTGTTGGCACGGGCCCGTGACGGCGGCGGAGCGCTGGTTCTCGCGGGGGAGCCCGGGATCGGCAAGTCGGACCTGCTCCTCGCGGCCCGGGAGCAGGCCGGGCAGGCCGGATTCCGTGTGCTGTCCTCGGTGGGTTCCCAGGTGGAGGCGGAACTCCCGTACGTCGGTCTGCGCCGGCTGCTCGCCGACGTGCTGGACGGGGCCGATCTCCTGCCGGACACGCAACGGCGGGCGCTGCTGACAGCACTCGGTGTACTCGACGGCCCTGCCGCCCAACCGTTCCTGGTCGCCCTGGCCGCCTTGAACCTGCTCGCCGAAACGGCGACACGGACCCCGGTCCTCGTATGCGTCGACGACTTGCAGTGGCTGGACCGGCCCAGCGCCGACGTCGTGGGGTTCGTGGCCCGCCGCCTCGGCTACGACCCGGTGGTGCTGCTGGCCACGTCCCGGACACAGGCGGGCGAGCGACCGGTCCCGGCGGACCTGCCGCGCCTGGACCTCGGGGCGCTGGCGGAACAGGACGCACGCCGCGTGGTGGAAGCTGTACGCGGGGACCTCGACGCCTCCGTACGCGACGAGATCGTGACGGTCTCCCAGGGCAACCCGCTGGCCCTGGTGGAGCTGTCCGCCCACTGGCGGACGGGGCCACCCGGCCCCGCCACCGGACTCCCCCTCACCGAGCGTCTGGAGGATGCCTTCGTCGGCCGTCTGCGGGACCTGCCCGCAGGGGTCCAGGACGCCGTGCTGGTCGCCGCCGCCGAGTCGACCGACGACCTCGCGGAGGTACTGGCGGCCACCGCGCTGTTGCACGGGGCGCCGGTCACCGCCGACGACCTGGAGGCGGCCGTGGTCACCGGCCTGCTCCGTTTCGACGGGCTGCGGGTGAGTTTTCGCCATCCGTTGGTCCGCTCCGGCGTACTGCAAGGGACCGGCGCCGCCAGACTGCGGGCCGCGCACGCCGCGGTCGCCGAGCTGCTCACGGCGGATCCCTATCGCAGGAGCTGGCACCAGGCACTGTCCGTCGACGCCCCCGACGAACAGATCGCGATGCGGTTGGAATCCCACCATGTCATGGCACTGCAGCGCGGATCCGTCGTGACGGCGATCCAGATGCTGGAGCGGGCCGCGCAGTTGTCGGTGACCCCGGACCTGGCCGGGCGCAGGCTGCTGCTGGCCGCCGAACTCGGCTTCGGCCTCGGCCGCGCCGACCTGGTGCGCCGACTGCTGGCAACGGTGGCGCGCACGGACATCTCCGAGCTGGACCGCGTCCGGATGACCTGGCTGGAGGAGATCTTCGAGGACGGCGAGCCGGGCAACGCGGCCCATGTGCTCTCGCTCTGCGCCGGAGCGGCGCGCGCCGCAGAAGCCGGCGACCTCTCCCTCGCCCTCAATCTGCTGGTCGGCGCCGCGCTCCGCTGCTGGTGGGCCGAGTCCGGCGCGACGGCGCGTTCCCGCGTTGTCACGATCACCCGGAGCCTGCGCGGCGCCGAGTCCGACCCCCGGTACGTCGCAGCCCTCGCGGTCGCCGACCCGGTCCGGGAGGGCGCGGCAGTGCACCGCATGCTGTACGCCGCCTGGGAGTCGGCCGACCACGACGTGGACGCCGACCACCTGCGCCTGCTCGGCATGGCGGCGCACGCGATGGGGGAGCAGAGTCTCGCGGTCGACTTCCTGGACCGTGCCGAGGCAAGACTCCGCGCACAGGGTCGACTCGGCCTGCTGCCACAGGTGTTGAGCCTTCAGGTGGTGGCCCGCATCGATCTCGGCGACTGGCGGCGTGCGGTGCAGGCCGCGGAGGAGGGCGTACGACTGGCCACGGACACGGGCCAGCCCATCTGGACCGCGGGAACCCTCGCCGGCAGCTCCCGCCTCGCCGCCCTGCAGGGGGACGTCAGGTCGGCCCGCAAGCAGGCGGCGGAAGCGGAGGCCGCCTGTCTGCCCAAGGGCATCAGCTGCTTCCTGACAGTGGTCGGGATGACCCGCGGAAGTGCCCTCATCACCGAAGGGCGCTTCACCGAGGCGTACGACGCGCTCGCCACGATGTTCGATCCGGCCCAGCCCTGCTACCACCAGCGCGAGAGCTACGGCGGTCTGGGCCTGCTCGCGGAGGCGGCCTCTCTCGGCGGCCGGCGCGCCGAGGCCCGTGCGCTGTTCGCCGAGCTGACGCAGGGCTACGGCGACACCCCCGCGGGGCTGCTGCGCGTCCAACTCCACTACGCCGACGCCGTCCTGGCGGAGGACGAGGACGCCGGGGCGCTGTTCGACCGGGCCCTGGCTCAGGACCTGACCCGCTGGCCCTGGCCGAGGGCGCGTCTGGAGCTGGCCCACGGAAGCTGGCTGCGCCGCAGGCGGCGCGTCGCGGAGTCCCGGGTTCCACTGCGCTCCGCGCTGGCCACCTTCGAGGCCATCGGCGCCGTGTGGTGGGCCGAGCAGACGCGGGAGGCGCTCAGGGCCTCGGGGGAACGGGCGGTATCCGCCAGGTCCAAGGGTGCGGTGGCCGACCTGACCCCACAGGAACTGCAGATCGCCAGACTCGCCGCCGAGGGCCTGTCGAACCGTCATATCGGCGAGCAGCTCTACCTCTCGCCGCGGACCGTCGGCTCCCACCTGTACCGGATCTTTCCCAAGCTGGGCGTCACGGCGCGCGGCCAGCTCGCCGCGGCGCTGCGGGGCGTGTGACGGCCTTCGCGCGGGGTGCGTGAGAGCGCCGGACCGGCATGGCGATCTCAGTCGTCCCGTTCAAGTCGCCTTGGAGCAGCGTCTGTTGGAGCCGCGAGTGTCCTCGTCCAGGGCGCGGTCGCAACGACCGGGAGGCTCACCGGACCTGAACACCGTGCGGAGCCGCGTGACGAAATCCGGCCGGCCGCGCGCCCAGACTTCCCGCTGTCCGTCGTGAGGCTCGGTCCGGCGCGCGGGCGTATCGTGGAGCGGGCCGGTTCGCCGCGGACCGGGCCCCGCTGTGCGGGGCGGCGGCGGTCGGCCGGTGGGGGCCCGGCCGCAGTCGGATGACTGAAGCGGGCGGCCCTGCGGACGTCCCAGCATGGAGCCATCTCTCCTCGGCACTTCGCGAGCGTAAGGAAGACTCGTCATGGCCTCAGCCGCACGTCCCGTCGTCTTCATCCACGGCCTCTGGCTGCACAGCACCTCCTGGGCTCCCTGGACAGAGCTCTTCACCCAGCACGACTACCAGCCCGTCGCCCCGGGCTGGCCCGGCGTTCCCGCCACCGTGGAGCTCGCCCGCGCGAACCCGGACAGCATCGCCGACCACGGCATCGACGACGTCGTGGCGCACTACGCGCGGGTCATCGAGGAACTGCCCGCGCCACCGATCCTGGTCGGGCACTCCTTCGGGGGCATGATCGCCGAGAAGCTGCTCGGCCAGAACCGTGCCGCGGCCGCCGTGGCCATCGACGCGGCCCAGATCAAGGGCGTCCTGCCGCTGCCGCTCTCCTCCCTGCGCGCGACCTTCCCCGTCTTCAGCAACCCCGCCAACAAGCACCGGGCGGTCTCCCTGACGGCAGACCAGTTCCGGTTCGCGTTCGGCAACGCGGTGAGCGAGGCCGAGTCCGCCGACCTCTACGAGCGCTGGTCGATTCCGGCGCCGGGCAAGCCGCTGTTCGAGGCCGCCGGGGCGAACTTCAGCCCGACCTCTCCGGCGAAGGTCGACACCGGCAACGAGAGCCGCGGACCGCTGCTGCTCGTCATGGGTGGCAAGGACCACACCGTGCCCGAGGCGATCACCAAGTCCACGCTCAAGCAGTACCGCCACTCCAGCGCCGTCACGGAGCTCGTCGAGTTCGCCGACCGCGGTCACTCGCTCACCATCGACAGCGGCTGGCGCGAGGTCGCCGACGCCGCGCTCGGCTGGCTGGCCAAGCAAGGGCTCTAGCGCTCCGACCGCGTGCGTTCACCGGGCGGTGGAGGCTGGTGTGCGGGGAACGCCGCTATCGGCCTCCCTCCTGACCCTCGGCCTCGGTCAACGCGGCGGCGAGTTGACTGCGGGCCTGGATACCCAGCTTGGGGAACACCCGGTAGAGGTGCGAGCCGACGGTGCGGTGGGAGAGGTACAGGCGTTCGCCGATCTCGCGGTTGGACAGGCCCTGCCCGGCGAGGCGGGCGATCTCCAGTTCCTGCGGGGAGAGCGCGGCCCAGCGGCCGGGGCGGCGGCGCTCCACCGTCTCTCCGGTGGCGGCCAGTTCGCGCTGGGCACGGGCGGCCCAGGCCGGAGTGTCCAGCATGTCGAAGGTCTGCCGGGCGGAGTGCAGCAGTCGGCGGCCTTCGGCGATCCGTTGTCTGCGGCGCAGCCAGGCGCCCTCACCGAGGTCGAGCCGGGCGCGATACCAGGGTGAACCGCCGACGCAGTACCGGCGGGCCTCGGCGAAGTACCGAGGCGCGTCCTTCTCGTCGGCGAGCAGGGCGTGGGCGAGGGCGAGGGAACGACGGACGCCCCCGGCGGTTGTGGAACCGATGAGCCCTTCCACCTGACGGACCCGGATGAGCGCCGGCCCCCGTCGGCCGACAGCGTGCGCGGCCTCGGCGAAGTAGTCCAGGGCCCAGGCGCACTGCGGTGACTGATAGGCGGGCGAGACGGGGTCGAGCATCCGCCCGAACTCCTCGTAGGCCAGGCCCGGTTCCTCCTGCCCCAGTGCCGCCAGCCCGCGGGTGAGCTGGATGCCGTTCGCTATGGAGGTGTTGCCGCTCACCACAGCGGCCTCCCGCACCTCGGCGAGCAGACGCATCGCCTGACGCTGACGGCCGCGGACGGCCGCCACATTGGCGATGCCCAGGCGGGCGCACGCCGCCCAGGTGGTCTGACCGGTCTCCTCCGCGAACCGCAGGGCCTCGTCGGCGGCGGTCGCGCTGTGGTCCCACTGCCCCATGTACAGCGTGGCGAAGGCACGCAGGACGAGCACCTGCGCGAGCGGCGCGATACGTCCCTGCGCGCGCAGGCCCGCCGCGGAGGCCTCCGTCAGCGACACCGTGTGCTCGAAGGAACCGCTCACAAAGCTCGCCATCGCGAACAGCCCGGTCAGCGCCGGGTCGGTCCCCTCGGCCGTGGGCCACTCCTTCAGCCGGTCCACTACGGCCGTTCCGCGCGCGAAGGGCGAGAGGAAGGAGTCCAGCAGCACCGGCCGGGGGTCCAGTGGCGGCAGCTTCAACTCGTCCGCGACAGAACGGAGTCGGTCGATGAGGCGGAGGTCCCGGCTGGCGCCCCAGTAGCAGGCCCGGGAGGCGCGTACGAGCAGGTTGGCGGCGAGATCGCTGTCGCCCGCCCGCAGCGCGCCCGTGGCGGACACGTACATGCGCCGGACCAGGCCCTCGCCGCCGGGCACCCCGTCGTCGAAGGCCGTCTCCAGGGCGACCAGCTTTCCGGAGTCCTGCGCGTGCAGGGGCCGGGTGCGGACCTGCTCGATCAGGTCGCGGACCGTGTCCGGACGGCCGAGTTCGAAGGCGACCTCCGCGGCACGCAGCAGCCGGTGTCCGCTCGTCCTCTCGTCGGGGGTGAGCTTGGAGGACCGTTCCAGGAAGGTCTGGGCGAGCGCCACCGCGCCCCGAGCCAGCGCCCGGTCCGCGGAGGACTCCAGATCGTCCGCGACCTCGGCGTCCGGCTCCCGTACGACCGCGGCGCGGTGCCAGGTGGCGCGGTCCGGGTCGGCTGCCAGGACCCGTGCCAGGGCCCGGTGCGCGTCAGCGGTCGGCTCAGGGCTGGAACCGCGCAGTACGGCGGAGCGCATCAGCGGGTGGCGGAACCTGACCCGCTCGCCGTCGATCTCCAACAGCCCCGCGCTCAGTGCCTCCTCGCGCTCTTCGGGCCGGAGCGGGCGGCCGAGCACCGTTGCCACGGCGGCCTCGCACTCCGCCGGCGCGTCACCGTCCTGGACCGCGGCCACCAGCAGCAGGGTCCGCGCCGCCGGGCCGCACTCGTCCAGCCGGCCGGCGAAGGCCTGGCGCAGTCGCTCCGCCAGCGGCAGTGGGCCCGGTTCGGCGGCGTCGGCGGCCGGGAGTTCCAGCAGGGCGAGCGGATTGCCTTCCGCCAGCTCCAGCACGCGATCCCGCGCGTAACCGGTCAGTGTGGGCGCGTGGCTGGTGAGCAGTTGGTGGGCCTCCGCGGCGTTCAGCGGTGCGAGGGGCAGGTACACCTGGTGCCGGCTCGGGGGAGGGCTTTCGGGACCGGGCGGTTCACGGGTGGTGACCAGGAGAACCAGGGGCTCCGCGGCCAGGCGCCGGGAGATGAAGGCGATGGCCTCGGCGCTGGCGGGGTCGGCCCACTGCAGATCGTCCACCAGGGCCAGCAGTGGCCGCTGGACCGCGCTGTCGGAGAGAAGTTCCAGCGCGGCCAGGCCGATCCGCGTCGGCGAGGGCGTGTCCACCGGCTCGGCAAGACCGAAGGCACCGAGAAGTACGGCCCGTTGCGGGCGCGGTAACTGCTCGACGCCGGCGAGCAGGGGTCGCAGCAACTGGTGCAGCATGGCGAAGGGCAGCTCCTGCTCGGCGCGGCTGCCCGTGGCCCGCAGCACCCGCAGGCCGCGTTCGGCGCCCTCCTCGGCGCAGACCCGCAACAGCGCCGTCTTACCGATTCCCGGCTGCCCGGTCAGGCGGATGACCGCTCCCGCCTGAGGCAGTGCGTCCCACACGCGCCGGACGACGGCGAGCTCGTGCTGACGGCCGAGGAATCGAGCGGGCGGATCGGCCAGAGCCACAGGATGGCGTCCTTGTCCTTCTGCGCGGGCGGGTCGGCCCGATAATAGGACGCGGATTCGAACGGAAGCTCAAGTTCCGCACATTGTGGGAGACGCGAACCGGCTGGCGTCACCGTGGCCCATGGGCACGTCCGCGGTTACGCGTCTCGCGGAGCCGGCAGCGTCCGGCGGGGCCGGCGGCAACCGGCGGTCCCGTCTGGAGCAGCCGGGGCGGCGATCGACGGTCCTCCACCGTAGCCTGCGGAGCGAGCCGGTGCGTGGTGCCGAAGCCGCAGTCGGGCGACTCAAGCCAGGACCGCTGCGGCCTCCCTAGCGTCCGTCCAAGGCGCGAGACGCCGAACGCGGCGCCGCAAGCACCCCCACCGCACCGGGAGCAGGCCGCCTGCTCCCGCCGTACCACCGTTGTCGAACGGAAGGTCAGCAAAGTGACACGCGTTCCCGATGAAGCCCTCGTCCTCGTTCCGGGCGGCACCCTCATCACGGACACCCCTGAGGAGGGCCGAGCGCTCGCACTGACGCTGGCCCGCCAGACCATCCACAACATCCAGCCCGAGCTGGAGGTGCTCCAGGCCGGCCGCCCCCAGTACTCGGCGGACGCGGCGAAGCTGATCGCCGCCGGCCAGGTGGTGGCTCTGGAATTCGCCACCATCGCGGCCGCCAACAACTACTGGCGCTGAACGACGGAGAGCCGAACCCCGTCGGCGCAGAGCCGAGCCCCGTCGGCCCGTCCGTGCGACCGACGGGCCGACGCCCGTTTGCCGACGCGCGTCCGGCATGGCTCGTCCACCCACACCTGGGCAGCGGAGCACGGCCCAGGTGTGGGTGGATCCCGGGTTCGTTGCGCGCGCCCGTCAGCCGTGCTTGGCTCGCCGGATGAACCTTCTGTTGACGGCGAGTGGCCTGCGCAACGAGACGCTGCGCGATGCGCTGCGGGACATGCTGGGAAAGCCGTTCGGATCGGCGAACATCGTGTACGTTCCCACGGCATCGGTCGCCGAGCCCGGGGACCACGGGTGGTTCGTCGAGGACATGAACCGGCTGTACGGCCTCGGCTGGCGGGAGTTCGACGTCCTGGAGCTGAACGGCCTGCCCCGGCAGATGGTGCTCGACCGGCTGCTCCACGCCGACGTCATCTATGTCGAGGGCGGCAGCCACTACCACCTCGCGCGCAGCATCACCGGCAACGACCTGGCCGACGGCTTCCTGGCGGCGCTGGAGAACCGGGTCTACGTAGGGGTCAGCGCCGGATCAATGATCTTCAGTCGTCATCTCACCGGACACTCCGCCGACGTCATCGGGGACAGCACGGACCTCCACGTGCTCGGCGCGACGACCGTGGAGCCGCCGTTCGGCCTCTTCGACTGGTATCTCAAGCCCCACCTGTACTCGCCGGACTTCCCCGAGCGGGACGACGCCTGGGCCGATCGCATCGCTGCGCGGGCGGACTTCCCGATCTACTTCATCGACGACGAGACGGCCGTTCGCGTCAGGGACGGCAAGGTGGACGTCATTTCTGAAGGCCGGTGGCGGCTCCATCCGGCAGTCACCTGACCCAAGCCTTCCGCCTGAGCCGATGTCGACGCTCGTACCAACAGCTTCCGGCTCAGGAAAGGCAGAAGTCATGACGGGCGACCACGCTGTGGAGCAGGCCAACGCGGAGATCACCCGGCGGTGGTTCACCGGCGGATGGACGACCGACCCGGACATGGCCGATGACGTCTTCAGCCCGCAGTTCCGGACCGACGGCCTTCTCGTGGGCGTGCGCGGCCCGTTGGAGACCGTTCGCCGGCGGCTGGCCGCCTTCCCTGACCTGGAGACCGAGATCGAGGACCTGATCTCGGCGGCCGACAAGGTGGTGGTCAGGGTCCGGTGGACGGGGACCCAGACCGGCGACTACAGCGGAGTACCGGCCGGCGGCAAGCGCGTCGAGGTGCGCGTGATGTCGATCTGGCGGTTCGCGGAGGGCAAGGTGGTCGACAACTGGACCATCCAGGACCAGTTCTCCCTGCTGCAGCAGACCGGCTATCTGTCCCAGGACCTGACGACCGCGCAAGGACGCCGCTACGCGGCCGCGGACTGAACCGGCTGCTCCCGGTCGGCAACGTAGGTGTGGCGCGGACGGTCTGACTTCGGCGGGCCCCGTCAGTCGTCCGACTGAAGTCAGGGCCACCGTCGGCGGATCAGGATGGCGACGCATCGGATCAGCTCCTATCGGCCTGGGAGGACGACATCGTGACTCGCCCGCGCATCCTGATCGTCGGCGGTGGCTTCGCAGGTATCGCCTGCGCGCGCCGCCTCGAACGGCTTCTCGCACCCGAGGAAGCAGAGCTCGCCCTGGTGGCACCCCTCGGCTACGAGCTCTATCTGCCTCTGCTGCCGCAGGTGGCGGCCGGCGTGCTGACCCCCCAGTCGATCGCCGTCTCGCTGCGCAGGGTGCTCCGCCGCACCCGGATCGTGCCCGGCGTCGCGCTCGGTGTCGACCCCGGAGCCAAGTTGTGCGTGGTGCGGCTGATCACCGACGAAGTGGTGCGGGAACGCTACGACTTCGTGGTGCTGGCCAGCGGCAGCGTGACCCGGTCCTTCGACATTCCGGGTGTGCCCGAGCACGCCCACGGCATGAAGAACCTCGCGGAGGCGGTCGCCGTGCGCGACCACGTCATCTCCCAACTCGACCTGGCCGACGCCACCGAGGACGCGCGCGAGCGGGAGGCCCGGCTGCGCTTCGTCGTCGTGGGAGGTGGCTACGCCGGTACCGAGACCGCCGCCTATCTGCAACGGCTCACCAGCGCCGCGGCACACCGCTACCCGGCGCTGCGTCCGGAGATGGTCAAGTGGCATCTCGTCGATGTCGCTCCGCGGCTGATGCCGGAGCTGGGCGACCAACTGGGCGACAAGGCAGTGGAGTTGCTGAGACGCCGCGGGATCGAGGTCACCCTGGGCGTGAGTGTCGCCTCGGCCGGCCCCGGCGAAGTGGTCCTCACCGACGGTCGTCGGATGGCCACGCACACACTGTTGTGGACCGCGGGGATCGCGGCGAGCCCGCTGATCGCCTCGATGGAGGCAAGGACCGTACGGGGACGGCTCGCTGTCACAACCGAGCTGGAGGTAGCGGGACTTGACGGTGTGTTCGCCGTCGGCGACGCCGCCGCCGTGCCCGACCTGGCCACCGGCGGAGACGCGATCTGCCCGCCCACCGCACAGCACGCGCTGCGGCAGGGCAGGACGGCGGGTACCAACGTCGCCGCGCGGGTTCGCGGTCAGCGGCTGCGTCCCTACCGGCACCGCGACCTGGGCCTGGTCGTGGACCTGGGCGGCTTCGGGTCGGTGTCCCGGCCGCTCGGCATCCCGCTCAGCGGGCCGGCCGCGCAGGTGGTGGCACGCGGCTACCACCTCCTGGCGCTGCCCACGTTCGTGGCCAGGACCCGGGTCGCGGCCAACTGGGCTCTGCACGCGGTCGCGGGCGACGACTTCGTCCGTACCGGATTTCTCGCCCGTCGCCCGACGACGATCCAGGCGATGGAGGGAACCGATGGCTACCTGACCCCGGAGGAGGTCCGTGCCGTCTCCGCGCCCCCGAAGCGCCGAGAGGGTCCCGACCCGTCGGTCCGGGCTCCCGGGCCGTGACCGCCAGGTCCGGAAGGAAGGACCTGCGCGGTCGCCGGCTTCTACGGGACCCGGATCCCCGGCGACGGAAACTCGGATGACCGTGCCGCACGGCCGTCCTAGGCTGCGCTCGGGGGAGGGCGAGGCGCCGTATCGACCGTCAGCCGATCGGAGATGCACGGGCATGACCAGTCAACTGTTCGCGATCTGCTTCAACGCGACTCGACCGTCGGGTCTGGCGCGGTTCTGGTCCGGGGTCCTGGGCTGGGAGCTGGTCGACGGTCCGGACGACGACGCGGCGATCCTGCCCCCTGACGCCGCCGGGTTCCGCATCCGTTTCCTGCCGAGCCAGGAGCCGAAGATCGGGCAGAACAGGGCGCACTTCGACCTGACGAGCACCTCCCCCGAGGACCAGCAGCAGACGGTGGCCAGGGCGCTGGAATCCGGCGGGACACACATCGACGTGGGCCAGCTCCCCGAAGAGGGACATGTGGTGCTCGCCGATCCGGACGGCAACGAGTTCTGCGTCATCGAGGCGGGCAACAAGTTCCTCGCCGACACCGGTTTCATCGGAGCGTTGGCCTGCGACGGTACGCGGGAGGTCGGGTACTTCTGGAGCGAGGCGCTGCGGTGGCCGCTGGTCTGGGACCAGGACCAGGAGACCGCGATCCAATCGCCGAACGGCGGTACGAAGATCACGTGGGGCGGGCCTCCGGTGGCGCCGAAGACGGGCACGAACAGGCTGCACTTCGAGCTGGCGCTGCCCGCCGACGCGGACTGGGGGGCCGAGGCCGACCGTCTGATCTCGCTCGGCGCGACGCGCACCGATACTGACACCGACATGGACGACGGCGGCCGGGTGCTGATGCTGGACCCCGACGGCAACGAGTTCTCCGTGCAGAGGCCCCGGTAGCGGGGCAGACGTCCGGTGGACCGTGTTTCATGGGCGTGAGCCTGTGAAACCCGCCGTCGGGGGGTCCCCGCAGGTCACGTCACGGTGCGTGGTTCGGGGTGGGGTGCCTGTCGTGACAAGCTGTGGTTCCCATTGCTGAGTTCCTGGAGGTCATTATGGCTGCAGAGTCTTCATTGCCGGAGGAGCCGGTTGAGGGTGAGAGCGATGCTCCCTCGCCCGACGCTGATGGTCACGACGATCTGAAGCGTAAGTTCCGGGAGGCTTTGGCGCGCAAGCGTGGTGTGCAGGCGGACGCCGCAGACCTCGCTGCGAGCACGAACAGGTCGAAGGTCCATGGTGCGCATGGTCCGGCGGCGAGCCAGCGGTCGTTCCGTCGAAAGAGCGGTGGCTGAGTCCCACAGCGGCCTCAGGCGGGGGCTCGGCAGCACCAGGCGGTCCCTGCGACGGCCTGCAGGCCTCCGGCGGCATTTCCGTTGACGGCCTGCAGGCCTCCGGCGGCGGCATCACCATGTGTAGGGATACCGCCTGCCGCAGGTTCCCTCCCGCACCGGACCGACAGGTCGCAGAGCGTGTCCGGCAGAGCAGGCGATTTTCCACCGGCCGCTCGGAAGCCCTACGGACCGGTCCGTGAGTGCTGCTCCCCGGGTCTCAGGGCTTTCACCGAGCCCGGATCAGTCGGCGGCCGCCTCGAACGTCCTGGTCACGGCCCGTACGAGCCGGTCCGCGTACTCCCGCTCGGCATCCTTGAACTGCGGGTACTCGGTGACGAAGTGGTCCCACTCCACGTACCCGACCGCCTGCGTCACATCGTCGAGCAGGATGCTCTCGCGGTGCGAATTCGGCCACTCGCCCGACAGCCGGAACACCTCGTGCAGTAGTCCGTAGCGGAGCGGATGCCGCTCGGCCAGCAGCACGGCGTCGTACAGATCCTTGCCCTGGGCGTGCATGTCGTTGACCAGCCACATCAATTTCCAGGCCAGGGACAGTTCAGGCGTGGCCCCCTGCACGACCGTGCCGCCCGGCAGCTCCGCCGGCTGCGGTGACTCGGGCAGTCGCTCGTTGAATACGAAGTCGAGCTGGACATGGCCGCCCGGCAGACCGGGGGAGTCCCACGGCAGCACCATGCGGCGGCCCGGTACCCGGTCGTAGGTCCAGATGTCCTCGGCCACCGCGCCCCGCGCCGAGATCCCGACCTCGCCTCCGCGCTCGTCGGCCAGTGTCTGTGCCGCCGAGGCGATGCCGCGCAGCATGTGGTCCGTCCTGTCGTCGTCGATCTGCCACGTGTGGGGGACGACGACGAAGTCCAGGTCACCGGGCTCCCGGGCGGCGTCCGGGAACCACGCCGACATCAGAACGCTGCCCCTGAGCACCAGGGCGTTCTCCCACTGCGACGCGGCGATCGCGTCCAGCACCAGGTGCAGGGCCCGGCGCCGGGCCGCCCGCCACGTCTCGCCCCGCGCCGGATCCCCGAAACGCGGATCCGTCGCGCGGTAGGCGTTCTGGTGGTGCTTCAGCGACGGGTCGAAGACGGGGCGCTGCACCACGTCGTCCCCTGGCACCGACTGCAGCGTCTTCGGCAGGTCCCGCGCCCTGCGGGTGGCCTCGTCCAGCGGTTCCCGGGGCAGCTCGGTGCTCCGCCAGCCGAACCCGTCCCACGCCGTCCCACTCATGTCCGTACCCCCACAGGATCCGCGATCCAACCGTCGTCCACGGACAGGTCACTGTCATGGAGCACGAACTCCCGCTCCACGCCCAGCACCACGAACCCGCCCAGCTCTGTCAGCAATCGTTCCAGCGCCCGCCCCGCTCCGTCGGCGCCCACTCCGCGGCACCGCTGTGTCACGAACCGCTCGTGCCGTGCGTCGGCCCGGACCCGCAGGGCGTTCCACGACAGATGGGCGCCGTGCGGCACCGTCCGGGCCGCGAGCGCGGCCAGGTCCGTGTCTGGGTCGAGCAGCAGCTTCACGTGATGCTCGAAGTATCGTTCGTCGTCCCCGCCGAGCCGAACCGGTACCTCCGCGGCCCACGGCGTGCACTCGGTCTTCACCCGCACCGGCTCGAAACCGTCCCCTTGAAGCCTCGCCACGACGTGCCGCACTCGCTCGGCCTGTTCGACGTACGACGAGGAACCGGACAGCGTGAGCATGGGCTGATCGCGCATCCGGCCGCGCGCCAGCACGATATGCGTCAGCTTCAGACCACCCGAGGCCGCCCACCGCTGCAGCCGCGGCCACTCGTCGGGGTCGGCGCAGCGGACCGTCACATGCGATTCGTACAGGGAAGCGGACACCCGCGGATCCTGCCAGACCAGGCCCCTCACACCTATTCGTGAACGGACGGAACCGCGCGGGACGAGGAAACGACGGCCGGGCGCGTTACCGAAGGCGAGTCGGACAGCGTTGTGCCTGTTCGCGGAGGCCTGCCCGAGCGAGGAGGTCGGCACCCGGTCGCCGGCCTGACGAGCAGGACGTCACCGTTCCCGGCACCGAGGCGGCACACCGATCGTCCCGAGCCCGGCCGGTTCGTATCCCCGCGAACACGTCAAGCGGCAACGGTCAGCCGATCGGCGGTTCCGCCAGCAGCACCACCCGGTCGGACTCGACGTCGAACCCGAGCACGGGATGCTTCTGCTCCCAGTCGCCCTCGGGCGTCATCACCACCGGCTTGCCCAGTCGGCCCCCGATCGCACGAAGAAATCCGCACAACACGTCCAGCCGTTCCTGCCCCTGCAGCTCCCGCAAGTCCACGTCAAAGCCGATCTCCTCAGCCGACTCCAACCGAAAGATCGTCGACACATCCGGCGTCGGCCAGACCCGCAGATCCGCACACTCGGCATCAGCAGGCCGCGACAGCACCGCCCCGGCACGCGGCAGCGGCATGACAACACCGCCCTCGGAGTACTCGCTCCGCCAGCCACTCGCAACGATGAGATCGAGGACAGCCTGCCAGTCCTCAACCCCCGTCCCCGTCACCCACACATCCGGAAGGCACCCCTCCCGCTCAAGGTCGAAGAAGTCCCTCACGTCATCCCACAGCAGCTCCGGCACCAGGCAATGCTGACCCCACCTCGGGCTCGAACGCACGCCGGTTTCCATGACCAAAGCCATAGGAATCGCCACGTATCACCACACCGCAGGGGCCGTGTCGCCGGGTCCTGGAGCCCGGGTGCGCTGAGCGCCCCGGGAGGGGCTCCACACTTTCCACACCCTCTGTACAGGCTTTGGCCACACTCATGCATATGATCACCGAGCCCCCGGGCTCCCTGATCATCAAGACCGCACCAGAGGAACACATGCACATACGCGCCACCGTGGCCGCCGTCTCCGGCGCCCTGGCCCTCTCCGCTCTGGCCGTCCCGGCCGCGCACGCGACGGGCGACCACCGGTTCAGCCACGACGACGTCGTGAAGTCCGCCCAGGCCGCGCGCGAAGCCGCCGAAGGCAAGACGCCCTTCACCGGGTCCACGGGCGAGGACGGCGAGCCGTACCCGCTCGATCTGTCCTTCTCCAATGTGAAGATCAACAACGGCAAGCCGATCGCGGTCGGCATCTCCAATCTGGTCTCGGCCCCGGTCAGTTACACCGTCACGCATTCCGCCGACCTCGACCTCGACAACCCCGATGTCTACGTGGACGTCGAGCTCTACCGCGGCGACTACTACGACCCGGACAACTACCTGGTCGGCGCCGACTGGCCGACCTGCACCGCCACCTCCGCGACGAAGGCGACCTGCACGGGCACGATCGACATCGACCCGTACTTCGACCTGATGAACACGGACGCCACGACGTGGAAGGCGGACGGCTACGCGATCGACTTCAACGGCCAGGACCCGGAGTCGGACGACATCGACCTGAGCCAGGTCGGCTTCGTCGGCCAGGACAACCTCGGCACCGCCCAGCTCCAGCGCTACTCCAAGCTGACGGTCAACGCCTCCCCCGAGCCGGTGAAGAAGGGCAAGACCGTCACGGTGACCGGCCTGCTCTCCCGTGCCAACTGGGACGACCTGGAGTACCACGGCTACACCAACCAATCGGTGAAGCTGCAGTTCCGCAAGAAGTCCAGCACCACCTACACCACACTCAAGACGGTCAAGAGCAGCTCGACGGGCTCGCTGAAGACCACCGTCACGGCCTCGGTCGACGGCTACTACCGCTACAGCTTCGCGGGCACCTCGACCACCCCGGCGGTCAACGCTGCGGGCGACTACGTCGACGTGCAGTAACAACACGTCCCGCGCCCCGCGCCCCGCGCCCGTTGCGGGGCGCGGGGTGTTTTTTTACTGCTCATGCGAACCGCCGACACCCCCACCGCCGTACTGCCCATGACACCACTGGCGCCACCACTCGACCGCCCATCAGATGCCGACTCCAACCGCCACGTCAAAGAGGGCATCTGATCCGTGTTCAGGCCGATGAGTACTGGATATCCGTTTCAATTCGCCAGGTTGGCGTGGATTCTCCCGTCAGTTCGCAGGACATTTCGTCAGCCATTGCCCAGTCGATCACCGTGCGGGATCTCTGTGGGAGGGCTTCGTAGTCCCGTGCGAGTCGGCGGTGCTGCGTCAGCCGGCCGCAGGTCCCCTCGATCACCCACCGTTTCGGCAGGGTCTCGAAGGCCCTCGCCCGTGGCCGCTGCCAGGTCAAGTGACTCATCGCTTCAACCAGATCCGGTAGTGGCCGTTGTGCTCGACGAAAGGCACGGTTCGCAGCAGGTGGGGCCGGACGTCGTTACTGGCGTTGTGGAAAGGCAGGGCGGCGAGAAGGCGGTAGTGCGGATTTCCCTTCAGCGCGTCCGTGATGACGCCGTTCACCCGCGGGTTGGTGAACCCGTCGAGGACGACCAGGTCGAATTCGCCGTTGCGCAGCGCCTTCCAGTAGGCATCGGTGCCGGTGTGGCGGACGCCGTGCCCGTCCGTGTACTCCATACCGAAAACGCTCTGCCACTGGCGGTGAGTCGTCCTGTCACGCAGGTAGTAGACGGGTACCTCGGGCGTTGAGCTGAGGTAGTGGCCCTCGCGGTTCACGTGGGAGGAGATCGTTCGGATCATCGTCGAGGAGTCGGGCCAGCTTGCGAAGCGCCAGTCTGCCTGCGAGATACCGATGCACAGCGTCGCCGACCACAGGGCGATGCCGAGGTGGGTGTGGCGAAAGTGCGCGCCCACCAGTCGCGTCAGGCCCACGCCCGCCATCGGGGCGGCGAAGAGGAGACCGAAGCCGACATGCTTGAACAGCGACACGACCGTCCCCAGGTGCATTTGATACGCGGGCGCGAGCAGCGCTGTGGCGCACATCAGCGCCCCGAGCAACGACCGCTGTACGCGTCCCGGGCCGCTCGACCCAGGAGCGAGCGGTGACTCGTGCAAGCGATGGCGCCGGGCGTACGAGATCCCGCCCGCGACTGCTGCGAGGAACAGCGGTCCGCCCCACGCGATCGACTGCTCAAGCAGGAACACGACCCCGTCGGAACCATGTTCACGGTTGGTCGTGGTCTGGCGCACTCCTGCCGACAGATCGGTGCTGTACATGCCGAGCACAAGCAGAGCACTCACACCGAGCACAAGCAGCAAAGCCCGAAGGAACGCGCTGCGGCGCCGATGCGGCAGTGCGGTGAGCAGGGCCAGTGCGACGATGGTGGGCAGGTAGAGGCCGGCCGCATACTTCACACCGACGGCCAGGACGGCGACGGGCACGGCGAGGAGCACAGTCGGAGCGGACATCCCAGCGGTGCGCACGACGATCCAGGTGGCCGATGCCAGGAGGAACACGGCGGGTGCGTCGTAGGTCGCGAGGTACCCCATGACGATGGTCGACTGCAGCACGGAGAACAGGCCTGCGGCGGCCAGCCCCGCCCGCTCGTTGAAGAGCCGCCGCGTGAACGAGTACAGCAGCGCAGTGGTGCCCAGCATGAAGAACAGGCTGAGCACGCGCGCGCCGGACAGTCCGAATCGGCTGTCCACGACGGCCGCGAGTACCGGGTACAGACGTGGCGAGCCGGAGAAGTACGCGGCGTAGTTGGTCTGCACCGCTGTCCCGTGGAGCAGGTGGCTCACTTCGGCACGACCGGCTGTGAGGTAGAGAGCCTCGTCCTGGAACGCCGTGTTCGACAGTCTCAGTGAGAGTGCCGCTTGGAACGCCAGGATCGTCAGCAGGACGGTCCGGCTGATCCAGGTGCGCCGTCGGCATCCGGCCGAGTTCCAGGCGACCGTGGGCGCCTTCGGCAGGCGGTGAGCCGGCGCGTGGTGGTCGTCGACCTGCGCGGGGGTGGGGGAGAGGGTTTGGGAACCGTGCTGCGTGGGTGTCATCGGACTCTCCGCACGTCGAAGCCGTAGAGGTCATCGGCGCTCAGACGCCGGAACTCCGCGGCGCTCTGCGGGCTCGCGTCCAGCCGCCAGTCGGCGCGCGCCTTGTGGTCGAACCAGGCGAACCCGACGAGGCCGGGGGAGGCGGTGACTCCGTGGAACAGGGCACGCACGTCTTGAACGCGGTGTCGGCCGGGCATGGCGGCGGTCTCCAGGAGGAGCTGCGGCTTTCGGCTGAAGCGTGCGATCTCCGTCAGGGTCGTTCCGAACAGGCCGTCGAAGGTGTGAGGGTCCCAGTCGGTGAAGTAGCCGATCAGACCGACCCAGTCGACGTACGCGTCGCCGGGGTAGAGGGGGCTCAAATCCTTGTGTGTGCCTGGCTGGACGATGTTCGGTGACCAGGTCCAGATCACGTTGGTGGCCCCGGCAGCCTCGAAGACATCGTGGACGTGACGCCAGGCTCTGACGTACTCCTGTGGCGTGGTCTCGGTGGTTCCCCACTCCTCCCAGTCGCCGTTCATCTCGTCCGCGAAGCTGATGGCGATCGGGATGTTCAGTCTCCGGACCGCCTTCGCGTATTCCCGGAGATAGCTGTCGGACGCACCGTCGGCAATGCGGGCGAGTGTCGTGCCGTGCGGCTCCCAGGAGGCGAGTGTCATCGCCCCCGAGTTCCAGGCGTTGCGCGTGCCCGAGGCATCGAAACTGTCGCCCCAGCCCACGTAATAGACGATCAAGTTAGGTTGTTTGCCGACCTTCCGAGCCCAGTCGAGCACCGGCTCCATGGAATGTGGGGCTTTGGGCCGGGAAACTCCGAAGTACTTCTTCGGCGGGTACAACAGCGGGCCTACGTCGTAGGGCGAGGCATCGGCAGCCGCCACGGCACCGCCATGGTGGCCTGCTGCGGTTGGGGCGCAGGCGGACGCTGCGGGTACGAAGGCCGTGAGAAACATCAGCGCGACGACGGCAAGGGCGCGTGTCATGGAGTTCCCATCGCACGAGGCTGGAGCAGGGCTCTCGCGACGACCGCAGCGTAGAAGAGTCCGGACGAGAGGAGCATGACGAAGTTGACGGGGTCGAGGGTGAGTGTGCGCCATGCGGCGGATCCGACCCACAGCAGGGCGGTTCCGCCGCCCCACGACCACATGCCGATCCGATGCCGCTTGGTGCCGCTGAGCTTCGCGCTGCAAGAACCGGTTGCCTGCCAGCCCACATGCCGCTGCCGCCCACGCAGGATGTCCCAGACCGCGAAGGTGTGCGCCCAGCCGTACATCATCCGCGCGGCCCAGGCCTCGAGGCGGTAGGGAACCTTGTGCCACAGAGGGAAGACAGTGGTCGTGTAGAAGACGCTGGGCAAGACCAGCCACAGGGTCTCCGCGGAGGGTTTGTCCGGGAACGCCAGCAGGAGCAGAATCGGAATGAGGGGAGCGACGAATGTGAACAGGGCCGTGTGGATGTAGTAGAGGAAGCCCGACAGGTAGCAAAGCCTGCTTGAGATCCGCATTTTTGCCCGCCAGAACTTGGAGCTGCACAGCATGCTCATCGAGCCGGCGCACCAGCGGTATTGCTGACGGAAGAAGGAATCCGCGTTATCGGGGCACACGCCTGCCGACAGTGCGATCGGGACGTAGCGCAGATCCCATCCGAGACTCCGCAGGTCGAACCCTGTGTGGACATCCTCCGAGTGCTCGACGAGCGTAGTGCCGCCGTTTTCACGCAGTGCCGTCCGTCGATAGACGGCGCAGCTTCCGACGCAGATAGCCCCGTCGTTGCTCTGCCGGGAGACTTGGACAGCCCGGTAGAAAAGCTCCTGGACGGCGCCGGCACCACGTTCGATCCAGTTCTGAGCGTCCAGCACACGGAAGTACTGAGGGGACTGGACGATGGCGAGACGCTCGTCTTCCGCCAGATACGGAAGAAGTTCGTGGAGCAGATCCGCGCGCGGGGCGAAATCGGCGTCGAGAATAAGGACGTACGTGCCGTGGGTCTGCTCGAACCCGAAGTGCAGATTGCCGGCCTTCTTGAACCAACCCAGGTTGCTGCGGGTGCCATAGCGGAATCCGAACTCATCAGCCATGGAGCGCAGTTCAGGACTGGCCGAGTCATCCAGGACGAACGGCTCGCAGACCCCCGGGTAGTGGGCCGCCAGCGCACGGACATGGGTCCAGGTGTTGTGCAGGATCTCGACCGACTCGCCGCACACCGGCAGGAAGACATCGACCGACGGGTAGACATCGGGGCGCCAGGCACCCACGAGCTTTTGGTGGCGTGAGAGGTCGAAATCACGGCTGAACAGGTTCACCCAAAGCGAGATCAAGTAGTAGAGGACGGTGAATGCCAGAAACGGATAGAAGAACCGCAGAAGTGGCGCCGAGGAGAAGAGTCGCAACTGGCTCAAGGTGAGGCAGCTGACGCTCACCAGTGACGCAACTGTCAACACCCGTAGGCGGCGGCCGACATAGGAATACTTCTCGAAATCCGACGGCGGTGCCGGCAACAGGTCCGAGTTGCTCAATCCACAGGGATGTCGGTCAAGGGCCTGTCGATTTTGTGCGGCCGACCGTACCGCACGGACGGCTTCAACTGAACTCATGCAAGTCTCCCGTACCAACCGCCTCGTAGGGGTCGAGGTCAATATGCCGGAACCATAGGTTGAGACCTGCGGTCACCACGGATGACGCGTCGAAGGTAGTGACGGTTAACTCGAAATAATGAGCGTCTTCAGCGTTGTTCCTCCAGGGTGAGGACCAGGGCTTCGGCGTAGTCGGCGGGCGTTCGTTTCGTAATCACTTGAGATGAAGAGAGGGAGAGCGAGCGGTTTCTGCTCATGTCTGTTGCGCCCGGGAGCTTTTGCGTCTCCCCGCTCCGTCGGGTGGAGCGAGCCGACTGCGCTGGGAGACGATCCCAACGACTCCCACACCGAGGTTCCGGCTCAGGCTTTGGACGCTGTTGATGACGTTCAGGGGGATCCTGGGGTCACGGCCGACTGAGACGTCTACAGCAGACTGCTCCGGCCCTTCGGCCGGCGGCGCCGGTACCGGCCACGCAAGCCGTGCAACCCGAGGACGACCAACACCCCTGCCGTCAGCGGCCACCACCACGAAGCCCCGTCGTGGGCCATCTGGATGCCCTTGCACAGCAGGGCGGTCGAGAGCAGCAGACTGAGCAGTCCCACGGTGATGTCGAGCGGACCGCCGTCCCTGAACGGATTCTGCATCCTCGGGGTCCTCCACTCCGTGGGTCCGTGCGATCACGGCGTCGGCGAGTGTAGCCACCACCCGATCGAAGGCATCGCCCGGGCACACGTTGAGAAACAGGCGCTCACCTTGTCTTTTGAACTCGGTCCGACGATCTTTCGGGGTGCCTACCGGTGCCTACCGGTGCCTACCGGTGCCTGAGGGTGCCCGATAGCGCCTCCCCGAAGTGGCGCCGCTTCCGATCACGTGGAAGGGGAGAGCTGTTCGCGCACCCATTCAGGATCGGGATTGGTGTGCGGTCGGCCCGCCACGACGACGGTCGGCACGGTCTCGTTGCCATCGTTGGCTGCCCTCACCGCTGCCGCTCCAGCCGGGTCACGCCAGATGTTGACCCAATGCAACTGGCGGGCACCGCGGCCCAACCGGAAGCGCAACCGCAGGCAGTACGTGCAGCCTGGACGCCAGTAGACGACCGGCCGGCCGTCGACCGCGGTGCGGCGTTGTGCCTCCGACGCACCGATCGATCTCGGGAAGACCAGAGGCGAGTTCACGCCCGCGAGCATCACAAACACCGCCAGGAGTACTGCGGCTTCGCCGGGGCTCCCGCTGAGGACCAGCCCGGTCGCAGCGGCCGAGCCGAAGAGCACGAGCAGCATCGGCAACATCCAAGTGCGTGTCATGATGACGCAGGCTATCGACGAGTCGAAATGCTCCTCGAACCAGGGCGCTCACCCGGGAGTTCACCGCACACTGGAGCGACCTTCCTCTGATCATGTGTTCCGTCGGCTACGAAGCTCCGCGCACGGCCCATCTGTTGGAGGGACTGCCGGCAGAGAGGTCCTCGGGCGGATGCGCACGGATCGCGTGACGCGCAAGCCCGTCACCAGGCAGCCCGAAGCCCGTGGCCGGCAGGGTGACGCCGAAGTCTGCGGGAAAGCTCGTCTGCCCCACACCCACACGAAGTCGCCGTAGTCGCAAGCATCATGACGGTCGATCACATGTGCGACCTGTGAGATCCTTTCCCGCGCGGACTTGTCGCCGCGGAAGACGGCGAACACCTCCGACACCCTGACCTGTGCTCGTACGGCGTGCGCTCTCCCCGCGGTCGGACACCGCTTACCGATCAACCTGAACCGAATCGAATCCCCGGGGGGACCAATGAACTCCATCATCCGTAAGGCGGCGAACCTCGCCGTTGTCGCCGGTGCGGTCGCGGTCGCGTCCATGGCCGGCGCTCCGGCCGCGAGCGCGGAGCCGGTCCAGCACGGCTGCGCGTACCCGTACGTCTGCTTCTACGTGAACCAGGCCGCCGTCACGGCCGGCCACCCCGCCGCCAAGTTCCAGGTCGTCACCAGCGGGTTCCAGGACGTCACGTCCCGCGACGGCTACGTCGTCCTCAACACCCGCAACGACGATGTGGCCTACCTGCGCAGCAACGCGGGCACGCTCTGCGTCGAGCCGAACACGACCACCGTGATGAGCCCCGGCCTCACCATCAACGGAGTGCGGATCTCCAGCAGCGCGACCTGCTGACCCCGCGGCGGGCGTGCCCCGTGCACGCCCGCCCACCCCGCACATGGCCGACCCGCACGGATGCGCTCCGGCCGGTACCGACACCACCGGCAAGGCAGGCCACGTCGGTTGACGACCAGACGCCTTGCCGCTGCCACTGCCGATCCAGGCGACGTACCAACCGCGCCGGTCGAACCCGCAGCCCTCTCACGCGCCCACCAGCCGTCACCCTCCGGGCACGCCCCATTTCCTCGGCCTCCCACTCTTGCCGCGGAACGACTGCGGGCGAGGTGGGGACGGTCAGACGGCCAGGTCGAGCACGGCCCACACTTGTCGACCCTCGCTGGTCATCCCCGTCCCGCAACTCGCATCGCCGAGTTCACGCAAGGTGGCCAGGACATGGTTGTCCCGTCCCATCCCATCCCGCGGCCGTACCGACCGTCCGTCGGTGAACGGCAACCGCACGGGCTCGTCGGCCTCCGGTCGGCTACCGTGAGGGCCTATCGGTTACATCGACAAGTTCTCCCACTTCGCTTCCACGCTCCAGGCCTGAGCACCGCGCGTGAAGTCCGCGAACACAGCGACGACTTGGTCGAGGTCGGGCAGCACACAGCGGTAGTGACGATCAGGCGAACCATCACGGTGCTCGACTCCGAAGCCGCCCGCTGCCACACCCGCACGCGACCCGGTCCCGACCTGGACATACCGGCCCTCGCTCGCCTCCAGGATCACGAACCAGTTGTCCGCAGACAGGCGACGCACCGCCCGCTCAACGGTCTCGGCATCCGGATCCTGCACCCGCAGACCGACGCACGACTGCAGCAGCAGCGGGTCGGGTCTCCGCAGGCCGGGCGGGACATGGACCACCCCGTCCTGGGGATCGAAGCAGACCAACCCGTACTCACCGGCCAGGTCGACAATGCGCGGAGCCACTTCTGCCGCACGGCTCCACCCCATCGGCATCAGCACGCACTCCTCGGAGCGGTCCAAGCCGGCCGACCAGAGTGCATCTGGAGCCGGCGCCTCGGGGAACTCGGCGACCAGGGCCGCACGGAACCTCGCCACAGCAGGGCTCCCGACAGCCACTCCAGATACGCCCTCGCACATCAGCCGATACTTCTGCACGGCCTCCGCGCGCGACGGACGCGAGTGCTCGAACCACGCCGCAAGATCAAAACTCATGACACCCCCACTCACCGGATCCCACCCTCGATCGCCGGTGATCCTAGGCGACACCACTGACAGCCCCGGGACCAACTCGGAAACGCACGCCTCCCTGCCCATGGTCCTCACTCACCTCAAGGTCCAACCGAGCGGAGGGAGGGGCGACTTGGGGGAACAGGCCTCAGCTCCAGCTCCGTGATCCCGGAAGACGACGGGCGCTGCCGTGACACATGCCGCACCGTCGCGCCCCAGAACCGTCACCAGCTTTTCGAAGAGGCGGGAGCTCAGCCCGGTGAACGGGACAGCCCTCAGTCAGACCCCTCAGGTACCTGAGGGGTCAAGTCCTCGTCGGTGAGTCCGGGTCCGTGGTTGCCCCAGCGGTTCCAGAGCGTGTGATGCCAGGCGTCGGCGTCGGGGCCCGGGCGTGTCACCGGCGGCAGAGGGCCTGGGCTGGTCTCGATCAGGTGCAGCAGGGACCAGGCGACGCCGTAGCAGTCGTCGGGGCCGAAGCAGGCAGCCAGCGCATGTGCCTCGTCGGGTGTGACGGGCGCGGAGATGGCTTTGAGTTGTCTGAATCGCCGGTCGACGATCTCCTCCTCGTCGGTGTCCCAGTCGGGGAGGGGGCCGTCGGCGACAAAGGCCTGAACTTCGGGTCTCATCCAAGAATGATCGACTGCTGTGGGCGCTCTGAGCAAGATGCGTAGCCGCAGGTCGGGTGGCAGCCGTCTCAGCCGCCTCGGCCGTCGAGGGCGGCCTCGCGACGCAGCGCCGTCACCGGTTTCATGAACTGGCGCGGGCTCAGCCCGGAGAGCGGGACTGTCCCAAGACGGCTCCGACGCCGTGATCACACCAGCCATGTCAAGATCATTCCACCGTGGCTGGTCCATCCGGCCCGTGAGGGCGGGGTCCGGACACGAAGGCAAGGATGTCGCGGACCGCTTCGCGCAGGCTGCCGAAGTGACGATGCACGCCGTCCACCGCCGCAGGGGCGTTGACACCCCACACCGTCATCCCGGCACGCAGCCCGGACTCCACCCCGGAAGGAGCGTCCTCGATGACCAGACAGTCCTCCGGTTCTGCACCGAGTCGCGCGGCTGCCTGCAGATACGGCACAGGCGACGGCTTGCCTTCCTCCACGGCGGCCGCATCCACGAGGACCTCCGGCACCGGCAGGCCCGTCCGTGCGAAACGTCCACGCACCCGGTGCTCATAGTTCGAAGTCACCAACGCCCAGCACCCGGGCCGCAGAGCACTCAGCAGCTCCGCGGCGCCACCGAAGGCCGCATAGGAACCGGAACGGACGTCCTCATCCTCCAACGCATGCAGTGCGGCAAGACACTCCCCGGGATCCTGGTCCGGAGCAACCTGCGCGAAGGTCTCCAGCGGCCTCGTCCGCAGCGCCACCCGGTAGACCTCATCGGGGTCCAGCCCATATCGCTCTGCCCACGTTCGCCAAACCAGGCGCTGATTCTCCACGGCGTCGATCAACGTCCCATCAACATCAAACAGGACATACCTCATCGCACCGGATCGACCGGATTCACTGATCACGCTTCGATCATGCCATCGGTCCCTGAGCAGGCAGTTTGCGGGACAGTTCTTTGCCCCAGTTCCTTGGTCACACTCCGGGGTACGTCATCGGTGTCAAGCGCGAACGTCAGACCTGGACCGACACCCGCGAGCCCGTCCGCGTGAGGCCGACACACCGGTCTGGGACCGGCCGGCGCAGAGAGAGCCGACGGCTCGGCGGTTGCTGCGCTGCGGGAAGCGTCATAGGAGTCAGCCCGCGGCGGCGGTGAGTGCTCCGAGGGCGCTCGCCTGGGTGCGCCAGTCGGACTGCTGGGGGCCGATGCCGGCCCAGCGTTCGCCGAGGGAGTTGAGGGAGTTGCGGTCCTGCGCCCACAGTGTGTCCGCCTGCTTCTGGACGTAACTCTGGTAGGTACTGGAACCTGTGGCCTTCGCGAGGCCGGCGAAGTTCCGTATGAAGATGCCCTTGAACTGTTTCTGGTTGTCGTCGCAGGGAGCCGAGCCGACGTCGCAGGACTCGGTGAGGACACCGTCCCGGGTCAGCGCGGGGCTGCTGATCGCGGCGTCGGCAAGGGTCCGCGCGGTGGCCAGCAGCGTGCCGTCCCCGGTCGCCTTCCACAGTTCGGTGAAGCCGCCGATGGCCAGCCCTTGGTTGTAACTCCACACGGTGCCGCCGTTGTTGGCGCAGGCGGAGGTGAGCCCGTCGTTCACCAGACCCGAGGAGTTGATCATCCCACTGGACCGGTACCAGGCCGCGGCGGTCCTGGCGCGCTGGAGCCATAGCGTGTCGCCCGTGATCCGCTGGTGCAGCGCCGCGGTCAGCCAGAGGTACTGGCCGTTCGTGACGGCGTTCTTGTAGGTGCGCTCGCGGTTCCACCACACACCGCCGCCGCAGGTGCCGGTGTCCCAGTACTGCTGGATGTAGTTGGCGATGGTGACGGCCTCGGCGAGGTAGCGGGAGTCGCCCGTGTAGTCGTACGCGTCGATCCAGGCGATGGCCCACCAGCCCGAGTCGTCGATGGAACGGCTGATGAAGTGGCCATCGATCGCGTCCGAGCTGCGGGCACCGGCGGCGAAGACGCCCTTGTTCTGGTCGAAAGTGCGCGCGACGACCCAGTCGTAGTCGTGCCGGCCGGTGGTCTTGGCGAAGTCGATGAGGGTGGTGAGGGTGGCGGCGGAGTTCCACCAACTGCTGGGCCACCAGCCGTTGTAGGGATCGTACGAGGTCATCAGCGCGTCCGCCGCGGCGCGCGCCCTGGTCGGTGCGGGCCTGGCCCACGCCGTGCAACTGCCCTCCTGGTGGGTGGCCTCCCGGCCGCAGGCGCGGACCGCGCCGCCGTGCAGGAGGCCGCGGGGGTCGCGGGTGGCATACATGGCGGTACGGGTGCCGGCTGCCCCGGACGGGGTGCTGGTACGGCCGAGGGAGGAGCCGTCCGGCCAGGTCGCGCCACCGTCCCAGGAACGGTCGAGCCAGATCTCGTCGCCTGCGCCGCCGGTGTCGATGCCGGCCCAGGCCGTGGAGTTCCTCTGGTCGACGTGCAGGCGGATCGTGCGGCCGTAGAGGGTGGCGGACGGCACCGGCTGGTCGTCACCGGCCGCCTGGCCGGCGTCGGTTCCGTCGCAGAGCGCGTCGCAGACGGTGGGGTAGGTCCAGTTCGTACAGCCGACGCCGGCGGCGTCCCCGCAGGCCCGTACGAGCCCGCGTCGGTGGTTGCGGGGATCGGTGATGTTGTACATCAACGTCCTGGTGCCGGTCCAGGTCACGGGGATGCTCGCCTTGCCGAGAAGTCCCTCCCAGGTGGCGCCGCCGTCCCAGGAGCGGTCCAGCCACACCGAGTCCCCGGTCACGCCGTTGTCGATGCTGGCCCAGGCCATGTCGTCCGCGTCGGAGACGTGCAGTTCGAGGCGACGGCCGTTGAGGTTCTTGTTCGGCACGGGAAAGCTCTCCTGCCGGGCCTGCGACGGGTCCAGCGTGTCGCAGGCCAGTGCGCACACCTGCGTGGCGGCGGCCGCGGGCGTCGCGGCCGGGACCAACGCCGCGAACGCGAGCACGGCCGTCAGCAGGAGGCTGAGGAGTCGTGACCTGACAACGATGTCCGGGCTTCGTGAAAACATCGGAACTCGCCTCGATTTCACGATGGGGGCCGGCGGCTCGTGTCGAGCCGGGGCGGGAATCGCGCACTGGTCCGTACCTTTCTCGGAGGCAGTGAAGCGGCTTGGCGGGGTCCTGTCAATGCATCAAGTCACGCATTTTTGAAGGGAGTTCACGAATGCCGTGACGGGTTGACACTCCCATTTCGCGCGCTCATCATCGGTGCGACTTCTCCGAGGCGTCTCGTACGCCTGCTGCGCCCCGCTGTTCCACCGGTCCCAGGCATTCGTGGGCGTTCATTTTGAATCGATTCAAGCATGCTGTGTCCGAACGTGATCCGGGAGGTTTGTGCTGATGCGCCGACGCCGTCCCCTGTTGAACCGAACGCCCCCTCCAGGGCGCGTACTCGGCCTCGTCTTGGCGGTGGCCGCCGCGCTGGTGGCGGCTCCCGCTCAGTCCGTGTCCGCGGCGACCCCGATGACCCCTTCGGGGGTCCGCGAGGCGGCCGCCGACCCCCTGAACTACTCGCCGACCTCCCGGACCCTCAAGCCGACCGCCGTCTACCGGACGTCGGGCAGCGTCGCGAACCCGCAGAACGTCCTCGGCGGGCAGCCGACCCGGATCTCCGGTTCGCAGTCGGCCGTCACCCTCGACTTCGGCAAGGAGGTCGGCGGCCTGGCAACGTTGTCCTTCGGCAGCGCCAGCGACAACGGCCAACGGGTCGGCCTCGCCTTCAGCGAGTCGTCCCTGTACGTCGGCAACAACAGCGACCGCAGCAGCGGCCGCGACGGCGAGGACGGGGCCCTCTACACCACAGCCTCCGCCAACGGCACCTACACGATGCCCACGGCGCAACTGCGCGGCGGCTTCCGCTACCTCACCGTCTTCCTCGACACCTCGGGCTGGGTGGACCTCAACGGCGTGAGCCTCAGTTTCACCGCGGCTCCGGGGAAAGCCGACCCGGCCGACTACGCCAACTACTTCTCCTCCAGCGACGATCTGCTCAACCGCATCTGGTACGCCGGGGCGTACACCGTGCAGCTCAACACGATCGCCTCCGACCAGGGCCGCGCCTGGCCCCCGCCGGCCTCGGCGTGGAACAACGGCGCCACCGTCGGTGCCGGTGACTCCGTCCTGGTCGACGGGGCCAAACGCGACCGTACGGTGTGGCCCGGCGACATGGGCATCGCCGTACCCACGCAGTACGCGTACTCCGGCGACCTGGCGTCGACCCGCAACGCGCTCACCACGATGTACAACGCCCAGTCGGCGCAGGGTGAGATCCCCTGGTCGGGACCGCCGTTCAACCTCACCGGCTCGGACACCTACCACACCTGGACGCTGCTGGGTTCGTCCACGTACTACACCTACTCGGCCGACCGGGCGTGGCTGGACTCCGAATGGGCCAACTACAAGCGCGGGATGGCCTTCATCACCAACAAGATCGACGGCAACGACCTGCTCGACGTGACCCGTACCCAGGACTGGGCCCGGGTCGGTCAGGGCGGCGAGAACGTCTCCGCCAACGCATTGCTCTACGCGGCGCTCAAGGGCGGCGTCACGCTGGCCACGGCCGAGGGCGACAGCGCGCTCGCGGCGAGCTGGAGCGGCAAGGCGGCCGCCATCAAGACCTCGGCCAACTCGCTGCTGTGGGACGCCTCGAAGGGCATGTACAAGGACAACCCGACCAGCGGCCTCTATCCGCAGGACGGCAACTCCCTCGCTGTCTGGTACGGGTTGACCGACTCCACGGCCAAGTCGAAGAGCGTCGTCGCCGGACTCGGGAGGAACTGGGGCGCCTACGGCCCCACCACCCCTGAATGGGGCGGCAACGTCTCGCCCTTCGCCGGCGGCATGGAGCTGAACGCCCGCTTCACCGCCAACGACGACTACACCGCCCTCGCGCAGATCCGCCGCACCTGGGGCCACATGCTCACCAGCGACATCGGCACGAAGAGCACCTTCTGGGAAGGCGTCAAGTCCGACGGCGGCCTCGCCTACGGGGGTTCGTTCATGAGCCTGGCCCACGGCTGGTCCACCGCGCCCACCTCCACGCTCACCTTCGACGTGCTCGGCACCGCGCCGGAGTCGGCGACCGGCGCGTACCGTTTCGTGCCGCACCCCGGCGACCTGACCAGCGCCGAGGGCCGCATCACCCTGCCCCAGGGCGCCGTCAACGCGTCCTGGTCCCGCGACCCCGCCGCCGGAACCTACGCGGCGTATCTCACCAGCCCGGCCGGCACCACCGGGCGCATCGGCGTACCGAAACTGGGCGGCGGCGACGTCTCGGTGTCCGTGAACGGCTCCGTCGTCTGGCGCGGCGGAACCTTCACGCCCACGTCGGGCATCACCGGCGCGAGCCAGGACGACACCTACGTCTACCTCACCGGCGTCGCCCCGGGCAGCTACACCGTGAGCGCCACCGGACTGGGCAATCCGCCCACCCCCGGCGATCCCGGAACCGGCGCGCTGCGAGCGGGCTTCACCCGGTGCGCGGGCGAGGGCGGCACGTGCTCCTTCAGTGGCACCCGCTCCGTGGCCTACGGCGCGGGGACGTACACCTACAAGACGGCGACCGGCAGCACCGCCTGCACCAACGCCTCCTTCGACGGCGACCCGGCGTCGAACCTCGTCAAATCCTGTTACGTCGCCGACGCCGGCGGTCCGCCCGGATACACCGTCTGCGCAGCCGAGGGCGGCACCTGCGCCGTGCCCGGCTACAACCGTGACGTCGCCTACGGAGCCAACGGCGACTTCGCCCATCAGGTCGTCAAGGGCTCCGTCGCCTGCACCAACGCCCACTTCGGCGATCCCATCGACGGTGTCGCCAAGTCCTGTTACCTGCCACCCGACGGCGCTCCGGCCGGCGGCTGGACCAAGTGCGCCTCCCAGGCGAGCACTTGTCCGGCAGCCGCGGGACAGCCGGTGATCTACGGAGCCTTCGGCGCGTTCGCCACGATCACGGCGACCGGCGACACGCCGTGCACCGACGCCACGTTCGGCGACCCGATCCCCGGTGAGTCGAAGACCTGCTACACCGCGACCGGCGGCCCGCCCGGCTACGGCACGGCCTGCGCGGACGAAGGCGGGACGTGCGCCTTCAGCGGGCAGCGGACCGTCGCGTACGGCGCGCGCGGCAGCTTCGTGTACAAGGTGTTCACCGGCGGCACCGGCTGTACGACGTCGGCGTTCGGCCCGGATCCGCTCGCCGGTGTGAAGAAGGCCTGCTACCTCACCCCCTGAGCAGCCCGACACCTCTGGCAGCCCCAGGTGTTCGGGGCTGCCGGATCACGCCGGATCACGCCGGATCACGCCGGATCACGCCGGATGGGCCACTGCCTCCTTCTGTAGTTGCACCGCCGCGAGCAGACTCAGCTTCGGTTCCGCCTGGCGCAGCGCCTTCACCGCCGCGACCGAGGTGACGTCCCCGGTGAAGCCGACCGCGGCCCATCGGGAGCGAACCCAACTGGCGCGCAACTGGGTCTCGGTGGCCGCGGCGGTGGACGCGACGAGAGCGGCCGCGCGTTCCAGACCCGGCCGATCCTCCGCCGAAGCCCCGGCCAGTGCCTGACCGAGTGCCGCCGCGACCACATCGGCGTCCCGGATGACCAGCACGAAGTTGTTCTTCTTGTTCAGTCCCGCGATTCCTGTCATGGAGATCAGCGTGACCGTCATGATCATTGAGTGCCAAGCGACTTGAGGAGTTTCAGAGGGTCAGGCGGCCGGGGTGCCCCTATCCCGTTTGTCAGGCGATCGTGATGATGTCAGGCATGACGGATGAGGATCAGGGCTTGGATCGTGAGAGTCGCCAGGACTGGACGCAGTTGCACTTCGCCGCGGATGGCCAGGATGCCGCAGCTGTCGGCTCTCTCCTGACGGCGTGTGCGGAGGTGGACGCACCCGATGGGCAGGGCAATACGCCTTTGTGGTTGGCCGTGTTCACGGATCGAGGCGATGGCACCGTCCTGTCGCTGTTGGTCAAGGCAGGTGCTGATCCGGACAGGGCCAACGTTCATGGTGTGAGCCCACGGCGTCACGCCGACTGGCGCATCGGTTCAGACGTCGCGGTGCATCTCGGGGCGGCGCCTCCTACCGCGCAGTGAAATTTCCGCAGGTCAGGCCGCCTTGGCGGGCTGGTTTCGTAGAAGGTTCCGTCGCGGAGTATGGCGAACATGACATCGGCACGGCGGCACGGCGACACGCGCGCTGCCCCGCACACACGATAAGTAGAGCATCATGATCCGAGTTCCCACCTGCGTACTCAGCAGCTTTCAGGCACCCCAGATCTCTCACGGCCACGACCCCGACCAGTTCGTGCAGATCGGTTCGTTGACCAAGCCGCTCACCGCAACTGTCCTGACCGCCTTGGCCGATGACGGAGTCCTGAGCCTCGACGACCCGCTGGAACTGTTCCTGCCGGTGCCCAGCGGCACGGGAATCACCCTGCGCCGGCTTGCCGAGCACACCTCGGGCCTTCCTCGGTTACCTCCCGGCATCAGCGGGCGCGATCCCTACGTGGCTTTCGACGCCGACGCCCTGGATTCGGTCGTACGGCACCTCGACACCCTGATCACAGCTCGCGCGGGGACGGCCGAGGAGTATTCCAACCTCGGATACGCGCTCCTGGGCGCCGCTCTGGTCGCGGCCACCCGCACCCCGTACGAGGAGTTGCTGCACCGCCACCTTCTCGATCCGCTCGGTGTCGCAGACGTCGCCGCCGATCCGCCGTCCGGCAGACGTCTGTGCCGCCGAGGGCTGTTCGGCCGGCCTCGGCGGCCCTGGTCCATGGACGGCGCGATTCTTCCCGCCGGCGGGCTGTGGGCCACTCCACGGGCCGCCGCCCGCCTCCTCATCGACCTGCTTGTCGACCGCAGGCTGGGCGAGCCGGCACCGGCCTGGCAGAAGGCGGGAAGCCTGCTGTGGCACAACGGCGCGACACGCGGCGCGTCCGTCTTCGCAGGAGCCTCACCGCAGGGCTGGATCCTTGTTCACCGTCTGTCCGGTCGAAACAACGTGACGGACAAGATGGCCCTGGACATGCTCAGACTCTTCATCGGGCCACAAGGCTGATGGTCGGAACGGACCTGGAACGCTAACGGCCGCCAGGCCCTACGACGTGATCCGGTCGGCGCTTTCCGCTCCCGCGCTCCCCTCTCCAGTAGTAAAAGGAGGGCCAGGTCTCCAGTAGCAAGGAGGGCCAGGAGCGGCAGCACGGCGCCGAGCGGGGCGAGCCCGGTCCGGCCGCCTTCGCTCATGTCTGCCCACCGGCCGTACCCGGTTCTGTCGGTGCAGGGACTTGGTTGCGTCGGTACCCCGAACGCGGCCAGAGATAGGCGGCGGGGCCTGAGCGTGAGTGATCGAATGGGAGTGCGTCGATCTGAGGGGCAGCCGCATACTCAGCGCATGGACTTGCCCTCCGATCGGTTTCGGGATCCGCGCAGTACCGAGTACGACTTCATCGGCTCGATCATTGTCCGATGCCCGGGTTGTGCGAAGGCCGCTCGTGTCGGTCCAGCGCCCGAAGACTCCGATCCCGAAGGGCTGTTCCGGCCTCGACGTCTGGTCTGCCGTGGCTGCGGACTGTCACTGGTGTGGAGCGGGCGTCGTGTCACGCTCTCTCGTGGCACAGCTCAACCTGCAACGGATCCGTACTTCGGTATGCCGCTGTGGTTCCAGGTGGAGACCCGCCATGGGTGGCTGTGGGCGTACAACCTCGAACATCTCGACCTGATCCGCCGTTTCGTACAAGCGTCGCTGCGAGAACGAGCACCTTGGTACGACACCGGACAAAAGATGACCTTGGTGGCCCGCCTTCCGGTATGGATCAAGCGAGCGAAGAACCGAGACGAGATCCTGCGTGCCGTCAGCCGGATCCACGCCTCACTGGCTGCCGCCTGACCTGCTCACGAACGTCCGGACGGCACTCGAACCGCGATGGCCGTGCTGAAGCTCGTCGTCCTCGTGCTGTTCCCGCGCGGTGGGTGGTCCATGGGGCGGTGGCAGTCATGGCTTCACCGAAACTGGGAAGGCCACCGCTACGTCGAACGGTTCGTGGACTTGAATGCAGTGGTGTCGCTGTCCGACCCAGGCGGTCGAAGAGGTTGCGCAAGGCGTCGGCGTGCCAGTGATCCGTAGTTCGGTTTGCCGGGCTTGTCGTGCCGTCGCCGGTAGTGATCCATGGCGCCCGTCGAGACGGTCAGGGCAGCGAAGGCCCCCAGGCAGCCAGCGTGGGTGAGCCGGTCTTTCTTCACCCGGCAGCGGGTGAAGCTCGACTTCTTGCCAGGAGCACGGGTGGCGTCCTCGACCAGCGGCGGCTGGTGCGCGTACTCGAAGCGGAAGACCTCGCGGATCCGGCACCTCCTCGATCGGCTCCGCCTGCTCGGCGGCCGGCGTCCGCAGTCGACAGGGCTCTTCGCACCCGGTTGTCGTCAGCTCTCCCGGAGCCGTCTGTTCACGGTCGACTGTGCCCTGCTCGACCCAGTTCGCCGTTCCTTCGGTGCGGTCCCCTTCTACCGGGCCACCTCGGTGGCGGTCTTCCCGGAGGAGCGCGCGAGCGTGACGGCGTCCCGTCTGGACTCTCCGAGTCCTGCCGGCTGAGGCTGCTCCTGCTTCCCACCTGGCACTACCTCCTCTGGAACCCCACGCCTAGGTCTCCGGGCGCCCACGATCAAGGGGGAGGTTCACTCTCGACGGCCACCCGATGTGCGTGCGCACCCGCTGACCTGCTAGCGTCCTCCTCGCCCCAAAAAACCTGTTGACACAGGTCGGACGGGGAGGCAGGGTTGAACAGTTGCCTAGAACTGGACACGTCCGGTGGCAGCGGTTAGAGTCTGCTCGCTTCTCAAAGCAATCGACACGTCGATTCAGAAGAAGCCCCTCCTGATGATTCAGAAATGGTTGCCGGTCAATCCGGCCCACAGATTCTGATAAAGTCGGAGCCGCTGGAAAGAGAAACGCGAAAGCGGATTACCTGGAAAGCGCCGAGGAAATCAGGCCCGAAAGGATCTGATAGAGTCGGACTCGCTGGAAAGGGAAACGCGGAAGCGGGAATCTGGAAAGCGCCGAGGAAATCGGATACGGAAACGGTCTGATAGAGTCGGAAACGCAAGACCGAAGGGAAGCGCCCGGAGGAAAGCCCGAGAGGGTGAGTACAAAGGAAGCGTCCGTTCCTTGAGAACTCAACAGCGTGCCAAAAATCAACGCCAGATTTGTTGATACCCCGTCTCCGGCCGATCGGTCGGGACGAGGTTCCTTTGAAAAAGTCCTGCCGGGCATTGTTCCGGTAGGCGCATCAGCGAGGACGCTGTGAACCGAAGGGATTATTCCTCCCTCCGGTTCCGCTCTCATGATGTTTCACCGGATTACCGGTAAACATTCACGGAGAGTTTGATCCTGGCTCAGGACGAACGCTGGCGGCGTGCTTAACACATGCAAGTCGAACGATGAACCACTTCGGTGGGGATTAGTGGCGAACGGGTGAGTAACACGTGGGCAATCTGCCCTTCACTCTGGGACAAGCCCTGGAAACGGGGTCTAATACCGGATAACACTCCTGCCTGCATGGGCGGGGGTTAAAAGCTCCGGCGGTGAAGGATGAGCCCGCGGCCTATCAGCTTGTTGGTGAGGTAGTGGCTCACCAAGGCGACGACGGGTAGCCGGCCTGAGAGGGCGACCGGCCACACTGGGACTGAGACACGGCCCAGACTCCTACGGGAGGCAGCAGTGGGGAATATTGCACAATGGGCGAAAGCCTGATGCAGCGACGCCGCGTGAGGGATGACGGCCTTCGGGTTGTAAACCTCTTTCAGCAGGGAAGAAGCGAAAGTGACGGTACCTGCAGAAGAAGCGCCGGCTAACTACGTGCCAGCAGCCGCGGTAATACGTAGGGCGCAAGCGTTGTCCGGAATTATTGGGCGTAAAGAGCTCGTAGGCGGCTTGTCACGTCGGGTGTGAAAGCCCGGGGCTTAACCCCGGGTCTGCATTCGATACGGGCTAGCTAGAGTGTGGTAGGGGAGATCGGAATTCCTGGTGTAGCGGTGAAATGCGCAGATATCAGGAGGAACACCGGTGGCGAAGGCGGATCTCTGGGCCATTACTGACGCTGAGGAGCGAAAGCGTGGGGAGCGAACAGGATTAGATACCCTGGTAGTCCACGCCGTAAACGGTGGGAACTAGGTGTTGGCGACATTCCACGTCGTCGGTGCCGCAGCTAACGCATTAAGTTCCCCGCCTGGGGAGTACGGCCGCAAGGCTAAAACTCAAAGGAATTGACGGGGGCCCGCACAAGCAGCGGAGCATGTGGCTTAATTCGACGCAACGCGAAGAACCTTACCAAGGCTTGACATACACCGGAAAGCATTAGAGATAGTGCCCCCCTTGTGGTCGGTGTACAGGTGGTGCATGGCTGTCGTCAGCTCGTGTCGTGAGATGTTGGGTTAAGTCCCGCAACGAGCGCAACCCTTGTTCTGTGTTGCCAGCATGCCCTTCGGGGTGATGGGGACTCACAGGAGACTGCCGGGGTCAACTCGGAGGAAGGTGGGGACGACGTCAAGTCATCATGCCCCTTATGTCTTGGGCTGCACACGTGCTACAATGGCAGGTACAAAGAGCTGCGAAGCCGCGAGGCGGAGCGAATCTCAAAAAGCCTGTCTCAGTTCGGATTGGGGTCTGCAACTCGACCCCATGAAGTCGGAGTTGCTAGTAATCGCAGATCAGCATTGCTGCGGTGAATACGTTCCCGGGCCTTGTACACACCGCCCGTCACGTCACGAAAGTCGGTAACACCCGAAGCCGGTGGCCCAACCCCTTGTGGGAGGGAGCTGTCGAAGGTGGGACTGGCGATTGGGACGAAGTCGTAACAAGGTAGCCGTACCGGAAGGTGCGGCTGGATCACCTCCTTTCTAAGGAGCATCTAGGCCGCCAAGCTTGCTTGGTGGTCCAGGGCCATTACGTCGGCACACGTTCGACGGTGGTTGCTCATGGGTGGAACGTTGATTATTCGGCACTCTTGACTGTCTTCTCCTTCCAGTACTGTCCTTCGGGGCGTGGAAAGAATGAGGGAAGCGGGAAGAGGGTCGGGCACGCTGTTGGGTGTCTGAAGGTACGGCCGAAAGGCTGCCTTCAGTGCCGGCCCCAGTGAACTTGCCTCCGGGCAGGGTGATGGGTGGTTGGTCGTTGTTTGAGAACTGCACAGTGGACGCGAGCATCTGTGGCCAAGTTTTTAAGGGCGCACGGTGGATGCCTTGGCACCAGGAACCGATGAAGGACGTGGGAGGCCACGATAGTCCCCGGGGAGCCGTCAACCAGGCTTTGATCCGGGGGTTTCCGAATGGGGAAACCCGGCAGTCGTCATGGGCTGTCACCCATACCTGAACACATAGGGTATGTGGAGGGAACGCGGGGAAGTGAAACATCTCAGTACCCGCAGGAAGAGAAAACAACCGTGATTCCGGGAGTAGTGGCGAGCGAAACCGGATGAGGCCAAACCTTGTATGTGTGAGACCCGGCAGGGGTTGCATGCAAGGGGTTGTGGGATCTCTCTTTCACAGTCTGCCGGCTGTGAGACGAGTCAGAAACCGTTGATGTAGGCGAAGGACATGCGAAAGGTCCGGCGTAGAGGGTAAGACCCCCGTAGTCGAAACATCAACGGCTCGTTTGAGAGACACCCAAGTAGCACGGGGCCCGAGAAATCCCGTGTGAATCTGGCGGGACCACCCGCTAAGCCTAAATATTCCCTGGTGACCGATAGCGGATAGTACCGTGAGGGAATGGTGAAAAGTACCGCGGGAGCGGAGTGAAATAGTACCTGAAACCGTGTGCCTACAAGCCGTGGGAGCGTCGCGCATTGAGTTTACTCAGTGCGTCGTGACTGCGTGCCTTTTGAAGAATGAGCCTGCGAGTTTGCGGTGCGTTGCGAGGTTAACCCGTGTGGGGAAGCCGTAGCGAAAGCGAGTCCGAATAGGGCGATTCAGTAGCGCGCTCAAGACCCGAAGCGGAGTGATCTAGCCATGGGCAGGTTGAAGCGGCTGTAAGAGGTCGTGGAGGACCGAACCCACCAGGGTTGAAAACCTGGGGGATGACCTGTGGTTAGGGGTGAAAGGCCAATCAAACTCCGTGATAGCTGGTTCTCCCCGAAATGCATTTAGGTGCAGCGTCGTGTGTTTCTTGCCGGAGGTAGAGCACTGGATAGGCGATGGGCCCTACCGGGTTACTGACCTTAGCCAAACTCCGAATGCCGGTAAGTGAGAGCGCGGCAGTGAGACTGTGGGGGATAAGCTCCATGGTCGAGAGGGAAACAGCCCAGAGCATCGACTAAGGCCCCTAAGCGTACGCTAAGTGGGAAAGGATGTGGAGTCGCACAGACAACCAGGAGGTTGGCTTAGAAGCAGCCACCCTTGAAAGAGTGCGTAATAGCTCACTGGTCTAGTGATTCCGCGCCGACAATGTAGCGGGGCTCAAGCGTACCGCCGAAGTCGTGTCATTGCAGCGTATAGCCCCAACGGGTGTTGTGATGGGTAGGGGAGCGTCGTGTGCCGGGTGAAGCCGCGCCGGAAGGCAGTGGTGGACGGTTCACGAGTGAGAATGCAGGCATGAGTAGCGATACACACGTGAGAAACGTGTGCGCCGATTGACTAAGGGTTCCTGGGTCAAGCTGATCTGCCCAGGGTAAGTCGGGACCTAAGGCGAGGCCGACAGGCGTAGTCGATGGATAACCGGTTGATATTCCGGTACCCGCTGTGAAGCGTCAAACATTGAACCAGGCGATGCTAAGTCCGTGAAGCCGCCCCGGAGCCTTCGGGCAAGGGGGAGTGGTGGAGCCGACGGTCCAGACCTGTAGTAGGTGAGTGATGGGGTGACGCAGGAAGGTAGTCCATCCCGGGCGGTGGTTGTCCCGGGGTAAGGGTGTAGGCCGTGTGATAGGCAAATCCGTCACACATTAAGGCTGAGACCTGATGCCGAGCCGATTGTGGTGAAGTGGATGATCCTATGCTGTCGAGAAAAGCCTCTAGCGAGTTTCATGGCGGCCCGTACCCTAAACCGACTCAGGTGGTCAGGTAGAGAATACCGAGGCGTTCGGGTGAACTATGGTTAAGGAACTCGGCAAAATGCCCCCGTAACTTCGGGAGAAGGGGGGCCATCACTGGTGATCCGATTTACTCGGTGAGCTGGGGGTGGCCGCAGAGACCAGCGAGAAGCGACTGTTTACTAAAAACACAGGTCCGTGCGAAGCCGTAAGGCGATGTATACGGACTGACGCCTGCCCGGTGCTGGAACGTTAAGGGGACCGGTTAGTCACTCTTCGGGGTGGCGAAGCTGAGAACTTAAGCGCCAGTAAACGGCGGTGGTAACTATAACCATCCTAAGGTAGCGAAATTCCTTGTCGGGTAAGTTCCGACCTGCACGAATGGCGTAACGACTTCTCGACTGTCTCAACCATAGGCCCGGTGAAATTGCACTACGAGTAAAGATGCTCGTTTCGCGCAGCAGGACGGAAAGACCCCGGGACCTTTACTACAGTTTGATATTGGTGTTCGGTTCGGCTTGTGTAGGATAGGTGGGAGACTGTGAAGTGCGGGCGCCAGCCCGTGTGGAGTCGCCGTTGAAATACCACTCTGGTCGTGCTGGATGTCTAACCTGGGTCCGTGATCCGGATCAGGGACAGTGTCTGATGGGTAGTTTAACTGGGGCGGTTGCCTCCTAAAGAGTAACGGAGGCGCCCAAAGGTTCCCTCAGCCTGGTTGGCAATCAGGTGTTGAGTGTAAGTGCACAAGGGAGCTTGACTGTGAGACCGACGGGTCGAGCAGGGACGAAAGTCGGGACTAGTGATCCGGCGGTGGCTTGTGGAAGCGCCGTCGCTCAACGGATAAAAGGTACCCCGGGGATAACAGGCTGATCTTCCCCAAGAGTCCATATCGACGGGATGGTTTGGCACCTCGATGTCGGCTCGTCGCATCCTGGGGCTGGAGTCGGTCCCAAGGGTTGGGCTGTTCGCCCATTAAAGCGGTACGCGAGCTGGGTTTAGAACGTCGTGAGACAGTTCGGTCCCTATCCGCTGTGCGCGTAGGAATATTGAGAAGGGCTGTCCCTAGTACGAGAGGACCGGGACGGACGAACCTCTGGTGTGCCAGTTGTCCTGCCAAGGGCATGGCTGGTTGGCTACGTTCGGGAGGGATAACCGCTGAAAGCATCTAAGCGGGAAGCCTGCTTCGAGATGAGTATTCCCACCCCCTTTGAGGGGTTAAGGCTCCCAGTAGACGACTGGGTTGATAGGCCAGATCTGGAAGGCGGGCAACCGCTGGAGGTGACTGGTACTAATAGGCCGAGGGCTTGTCCTCAGTTGCTCGCGTCCACTGTGTTGGTTCTGAAACCACGAACAACCGTCGTAGCTATGCCACGGCTCCGGTTGACAGTTTCATAGTGTTTCGGTGGTCATAGCGTGAGGGAAACGCCCGGTTACATTCCGAACCCGGAAGCTAAGCCTCACAGCGCCGATGGTACTGCAGGGGGGACCCTGTGGGAGAGTAGGACGCCGCCGAACAAATTTTGAAGAAAACCCCCGTACCGGGAAACCGGTCACGGGGGTTTTCTGCGTTCAGGATGTGTTTTCGCGAACCAGTTAAGGGCCAACGACTTTCCTTGTGGGCCGGCCTGTCAGATCTGCCACGTGCGGAGGACGCCGGCGATGTCGTAGATACTCAACCGGGTCTCGCGGACTTTTCTGATCAGGTCGGGCAGAGCCCCGTAGGGAGGGTCGATTCCTTCTCCGGACTGGTCCATGTACTGGCCGGTGATGAAGGCGGCGAAGAGACTGTTGCGGTGGGGGAGCGGTTCGAGGCGCACGATGGTGTGCAGGAGCGCGGCCGCGCGCCATGCCGTGTCGGGGTTGGACGTGGCGAGCGTAGGCATGCGCGTCTTGTGGCGTGCGACGGCGGCGACAAGGGCCGAATAGTCGGTGACCGTCACGTCGTCATTGCCGAGGGCGACGTCCTGGACGTCCAGGAGCCAGGGCACATCGATGTAAAGGGTCATCAGGCGGCAGTGGCTCCCTCACCGCGCTGTGACGGGGGAATCTCGTCCGGGAACGCCTCGTCGAACTCCTCGCGGAGCCTGTCCGCCCACGAGGCGGCGCCGGTCACGAACTGCTTGCGCTGCATCTCGCGGACGCCGAGGTCGTGCATGTACTGCTTAAGGCTCTTGCCCTCGGCCGCGGCGGACGCGCGCACGGCTTCCATCTCTGCGTCGGTGAAGGTTACATTCAGTGATGGCATACCGGCATGGTACCTATCCGGTACCGTCTCGCGCGACCCCTTGGGAGAATGGTTCGGACAGCACCAGGCGGCTGGTCAGTAGCCGCCCGTCTGTGACGATGACGAGGTCTTGGTGATCGCCTTGCCGTCGGTGCCCAGCACGTACCATTTGGCGCCGAAGGCGTCGAGCCCCTGTCCGTTGGTCTGCCCGGCCTTGGTGTCGTCGATGAACGTGTAGAGCGGGTGCCCCTTGTACGTGACCTGCTTCGAGCCGTCGCTGCGCGTGATGGTCGACAGCAGCTTGCTGTTGACGCCACCCCCGGCGGTCGGCTTTCCGTGCGCCTTCAGTGGTGGCCAAGCCTTGGCGCAGTCCCCGTAGCAGGTGGACTTGTTGGTCTTGTCGGACTTGAAGAGGTAGAGGGTGTGCCCCTTGCTGTTGACGAGGATCTTGCCGAGCGGACCGGACTTGGTGGACACCGTCGCGGGGGACGAGGCGCTCACCGCCGATCGCGATGTCTGTACGGCGGCAGCCGAATCGTGGCTGCTGCCATCGGCGTACGCCACGGTGGCCGCGGACACGAAGAGCGCAGTTCCAGTGGCTGCGATGAATGCTCGGGTGTGGTGCTTCACGAGAATCCTCCGGCTGCGATTGCCTCGGAGTGTCTTGCGGCCGTTCCAGATCGGCGCGCGTCGCGTACTTCCCATTACACGCCAAAGTTGGCAACCCAGCCACAGGACCGTCCGTCACCACCTCAGGCTCGCGGCGGTAACGCGACGTATGCTCTCCAACTTGATCTCGAGCGGGGCAGCCTCGGCCGGCTTGCCACCGAGTGCAGTGACACGGTGGGCTTGGCGGGCGGTGATCGGCGAGGTGGTGGTTGGGCTGCCGTGAGCGGCGGAAGGCGGGATTTCGCCGGTGTGGAGTTCCGGCGTTGACATCTTTGCGGGCGGTCGCTTTACTCCGGGACAGCACCGGAGCTGTGCTCCGTGTTCAGAGACACGCCCAGCCGGTATGCAGGCCTCGTGCCGCGAGCCCGGCCCGAGTCGCCAGGACGTTCGTACGCGTCCGAGGCGGGGACGTGCCCTCTTCCTTCTGGGAGCTCATCCATATGAGCCGTTTAAGTCCTCCTTCCCGCAAACTCATCGGTACCGTCGTCGGCGCGGCGGCGCTGGTCGGCGCTCTGGTCGCCCCGGCGACCTCCGCGCAGGCCGCAGCCGTGCCACTGCCGCCCACACACGTCGGCTTCGACTATCAGATCGGCGGTGCCTACACCCCGCCGGCCGGGGTGAAGGTCGTCACCCGGGACAACGCCGCCTCCCCGGCGGCAGGCCTGTACAACATCTGCTACGTCAACGCCTTCCAGGCGCAGCCGGGTGCCGAGAACGAATGGGACTCCGATCTGCTGCTGCGCGACTCGTCCGGCAAGGTCGTCTATGACGAGGACTGGGGTGAGGCCTTCCTCGACATCAGCACCGACGGCAAGCGGCAGCGGATCGCCGGCAAGATCGGAAGTCTCATCGACAGCTGCAAGGCCAAGGGCTTCCAGGCGATCGAGCCCGACAACTACGACAGCTACACCCGTTCCGGGAACCGCCTGACGGCCGCCAACGCGCAGGGGCTCATCAAGCTGCTCTCCGCCCGTTCCCACGCGGACGGCCTGGCCATCGCCCAGAAGAACACTCCCGAGCTGGCCGGCAACCACACCGCCAACGGTCTGGACTTCGCCGTGGCCGAGGAGTGCGGTCAGTACGACGAGTGCGGCGACTACACCAGTGCCTTCGGGAACAACGTGATAGTGATCGAGTACACCAACTCGGGCAGGTCGAAGGCCTGCAGCGGGTGGGGCGGCTCGCTGAGCATCGTCCAGCGTGACGTGGACGTCAAACCTGCGGGCAGCAGCGGCTACGTGCGCAAGACCTGTTAGACCGCGGGCCGACTTGAGTCGGGTGCCGACCTGCGGCGGCTGGGGTGCCGTCGCAGGTCGGCATGGCTTCTACGGTTCCGCGCTCGGCCGTCTTCTTCGAACCGAACCGGTCGGGCGGGATCCCGCCCGCACAACCGCCGCCGGAGCTTCGGTTCCTGCCTCCGGCAGGGCGTCGTACTGGTGGGAGTCGGTCCCGTTCCCGGTGCCGGCGGGCTCCGGGCTGGGTTCCCCGCAGCTACTTGTCCTGCTCGGTGGTGCGTTCCTCGGCGCCCTGGCTCGTGGGCAGCAGATGCTGCAACTGCGTGTACCGCTGGGCGCAGGCTGTTTGTGCGATGGCTTCGGAGACCGCGTCGGCGAGGGGGCGGGACGATTCGCTCAGCAGAGTGCGGGCCTTGTCGGTGAGGGCCACCTCGACGCCGCGCCGGTCGCCGCATGCGGAGTTCTTGGTGATCAGTCCCGCATGTTGCAGGCAGGCCACCTGGTAGGTCAGCCGCGTCTTGGGGCGGCCCAGCAGTTCCGCGATCCGTGTCATCCGCAGGCTGGAGCCGGGCTGGTCGGCGAGCAGGCACAGCAGCAGGAACTCGTCGTGGGAGATCCCGGTCGCGTCCTTCACCCGTGAGCGGAGCTGCTGTTCGATCGTGCCGGCTGCGGCCAACAGCCGCATCCAGGAGCGGAGTTCGGCGGGCAGGAGCCCGGCGTCGTCCGACGGCTCGCGTTCGGGCTGATCGGCGGGAGCGGGTGAGTCGGCCATGGTGTCACAGTCTAACGGTTGTCCATTTTTGGATAACCCGCTAGCGTGCGGGAGTCATCCAAATTTGGACTACTGGGCCGGGTGCCCGGCTCTCGGATCGCGGACACGGCTCCCCGTTTCCCTTCCTCCTCAACTGTTCTGGAGAACTCCCATGACCGTCGTCATCGAAACCGGCCCGTGGCAGCTGGATCCCGCCCGCTCCACCGTGGCCATCGCGCATCGGACCATGTGGGGCCTGGTGACGGTGAAGGGCGCCTTCGGTGGCGTCACGGGCGAGGGTGAGATAAAGCCCGACGGGACCGCCCACGGTGTTGTGACCGTGGACGCGACGTCGTTGGACACGAAGAACGCGAAGCGGGACGAGCACCTGCGCGGCAGTGACTTCTTCGACGCCGAGAACCACCCGACCTTCGCTTTCGCCGTCAACGGCGCAGTGGTGCCTCAGGACGAGACCGCCGAGATCGTCGGCCAGCTGACCGTCCGGGGTGCCAGCAGCCCGCAGACCGTCACCGCCCACGTCACCGCGTCGAGTGACGACGCGATCAGCCTGGCCACGGAGTTCACCGTGGACCGGGAGCAGTTCGGGATGGTCTGGAACCAGCTGGGGATGATCCGCGGCCTGACGACGGTCACCGCGACGCTCACTTTCGCCCGCGCGGCCGTCTGAAGAGCCGACGCGCCCGCCCCCTGACCCGGACACCTGAGCGGCACCCGCGCGCTGCCGATGCGCCGGCTGTCCGAGCGGAGCCGAGCGTGAAGTCCGGGGCCGGGCCGGTGTACCCCAGGTGTCCGGCCTGCGCGCTGGTCGTCAGCGCGCGGCGGCGTCGTCATGGCTGCCTTCCGCAGCGGGACCAGCGCCAGGGCTCGGGAGCCGCCAACCGCCGGGCGGCGTGTTCGTACACTCCGTGCGGCGGGACGGCGAGCGTGGTGCCGCCGGCCCGGGCGAGGAGCAGGTTGGAGCAGGCCTCTTTTTTTTGGGCGTTACATCCGCAGGAGGGCGCGTGTCCGTGGCTGTGTGACGCTTGCGACCTTCGGTCCTCTTGTCGACGTCGATGTCGACGCTCTGCCTGGCCTCTGCCTGCCTCTGCCTGTCCTCGGCGGTGTTCGCTGAGGTTTTCATGCTCTGCTGATCGATCGACTTGCGTTGGAGTGTGCTCGAACTCGTAGCGTCGCGGATACGACCACGGCGCACGAGGCCCGTGTCGTTGTCCGTCTCTCACGGGATGCCGCCTTGGCCATTCGCCGTTTGGATGGATGAGGGGCTTCGTGCGCTCGAGCGACAGGAAAGGGCTGAGACACGCCATGCAGAATCGCAGTCTGCGGGACCTCCGAGTATCGTCCATCGGCCTTGGCTGTATGGGTATGTCCGCCTTCTATGGATCCACTGATCAGCAGGAGAGCATCGCGACCATCCGGCAGGCCCTCGACCTCGGGGTGAACTTTCTCGACACCGCGCAGATGTACGGGCCGCTCACCAACGAATCGCTCGTCGGCGAGGCGATCCGGGGGCATCGCGAGGAATACGTGATCGCGACGAAGTTCAACTACCGGATGGACGACGCCGTACCCGGCGACATCAGCACGGTCGGCCCGCAGGACGGCTCGGCCGAGCACGCCCGAAGCTCGGTCGAAGGCTCCCTTCAGCGTCTGGGGACCGACTACATCGACCTGTATTACCAGCACCGGGTCGACCCGAACGTACCCATCGAGGAGACCGTCGGCGCGCTCGGCGAACTGGTCGCCGAGGGCAAGGTGCGCACCATCGGCCTGAGCGAGGCGAGCGCCGAGACCATCCGGCGTGCCAACGCCGTCCACCCGGTCACCGCGGTGCAGAGCGAGTACTCGCTGTGGTCACGGGACGTGGAGGCCGAGGTGCTGCCCGCCTGCCGTGAGCTGGGCATCGGCTTCGTGCCGTACTCGCCGCTCGGCCGAGGATTCCTCGCCGGCCGGTTCGCCTCGCCGGACGATCTGGACGCGAACGACTGGCGCCGCCAGAACCCGCGCTTCCAGGACGCCAACCTGGAGGCGAACCAGCGGCTGGCGGCGAAGGTGAAGGAGATCGCCGCCGAGAAGGACGTACTCCCGGCCCAGCTGGCCATCGCCTGGGTACTGGCCCAGGGCGAGCACCTGGCACCGATCCCCGGCACCAAGCGCCGTACGTACCTAGAGCAGAACGCCGCCGCGGTCGACATCACGCTGACCAAGGAAGACCTGGCCCGCATCGACGCGGAGCTGCCCGAGGCGGCGGGTGAGCGGTACGACGAGGCAGGGATGCGATCCGTCAACCGTTAGTCCGGGTGTGCGGCCAGACGGAGGGCACGCGGCTGCCAGGATGCACCGGCATCCGGGCAGTACCGCGAAAGCCCGGCTGCCTTGGCCGGGGTCTTGTTCGTGCCCCGAACCCTGTTCCGGTGGCGGAGGAGTCCACGGTCGGCGGTTCTTGGACTGGGCCCGCGTTGAAGAAGCGAGGCCCTGGCGTCGTGAGGACCGCCGCCACCGGGTTCTCGCCCGCCGCGGTGTCAGCAGGTCCGAGGAGATCACCTCCTACATCGCCCGCTGCCATTGTGTCGGCTGCGTTGTGCGAATGATCATGAGACGGTGGAGACGGATTGGTGGGTGGCGCTCGGGGACTCGGAGCGGGAGCAATGGGGATACGTTCCCCGTCAGACGGTTGGGCCGCTGAGCTTCGGGGCCGATCGACATGAAGCGGTCACGATCAGGGCAGGGCATGGCTTTGCTGCCGAGGAGTGCGAGATCGAGCGCTGGAACCCGCAGCGTGCGCAGTGGCGAGTCGAGTTCCGCAGGGCCGAGTCGGACGAGCATCGACCTGCGGTGAAGTGCTACTTCGTCGAAGGCGTGTGCTTGACCTGCGTGCTCGTCGATGGGCTGCGTGGTCCCCAGGTCACGTGTGAGGGGATCCGCTTGATCGGCCGCGTGCCGTCAGAGCTGGACGCGGAGCTGGAGGCCTGCGCCGTGGAGCGGGACTTGAGTTGGTGGTACGGCCCTACAGGCGACCTGTGCTGGTCCGACTTCGCGTTCGATCGGGGCGCGCAGCGCGCCGGCGATACGGTCTTGAGCTGGGCGTCGTTCTGCAACCCAGGGGAGATCGCGCACAGTTCATGGGACATCGCTCCGGTAGAGGTTCGGCGCCATCGGTAGTCCGTCCCTCGGGCTGAGGCGCAGGTGCGAGCTGAATTCACCGGAGGAGGGCTGACCATGATGGTGCTCACTCGGAAGGCAGGTTGATGTGGACCCCCGGGGCCTCCCGAAGCTCATGGAATGGGTTGTCCGCAAGAGCTCAACGGCCCATGAGGGGGCGAACGCCGGTCCCCGGTGCAGTGTCTCCTGACCGGCTTGTGGCTGGAGCCGTGATCGACCCCGGGGATCCGGAGGTGGCACGCGGTCGCCCGAGCGTACGTGGCGCCGCCTGTCCCGCGGTGGGTTCTGGGCCGGGATCGGCCTGTGATTCACTACGGTGCATGGTCCTGTCTCTGCGCACGTGCGCCTGCCGGTGAACACGGATCCGATCGCGGCCACCAGACCGCGCAACCGCAGACAGCTCATCGTCGAGGCCGCCGGCCGCGTCTTCAGCAAGCGGGGCTATCACGCTGCTTCCATGGAGGAGATCGCCGCCGACGTGGGTATCAGCGCGGCGGCCCTGTACCGGCACTTCCCCAACAAGTACGCGCTGTTCGCCGAGTGCGCGCATGTCATCGCGGACCAACTCGCGGCGGCGGTCGACGAGTTGCCGCCCACGGCGGGCCTTACGGAGGTGCTCGGTGCCGCCACCCGGGCCGCCGTCGCCCATCGCGCGTCGGGTGGCCTGTACCGATGGGAGGCGCGCTATCTCGAGCGCGGGGACCGTCGGCTCCTCGGGGTGAAGGTCGCGCGCGTCGTCGGCCGGGTGACCGAGGCGGTGCGGCGCGAATACGCCCTGCCAGACCCGGACCTGCACGCCGTGGCCGCCCTCGGCGCGATCGGGTCCATCACGATGCATCACGTCTCCATCGCCCAACGCCGGGTCGAGGAGGTGCTGTTGGCCTCCGCCCTGCGGGTGTGCTCGACCGATCCCGCGAGGCCGGTCGGCGGCCCGAGCCGTGTGGAGCTGCCCGTGCAGCCCGTTCCGCGCACGCGACGCGCCGAGATTCTCGCGGCCGCCATCCCGTTGTTCGCCCGGGACGGGTTCGTCAAGGTCACGAACGGGCAGATCGCGGAGGCGGTGGGGCTGGCCCCGTCGGCGATCTACCGCCACTATCCCACCAAGGTGAACATCCTGGTGGCGGCGTGCATGCAGGCGGCGGGGCTGCTGTCACAGGCTGTCGAGCAAGGCCTCAACGAGGTCACGGACCCGCACGAGGCCGTGCTCTCGCTCGCGGCGACGTACGTGGCCTACAGCTTCGAGCACACCGAGCTCACCAGTGTCGCGGAAGCCGAGATCGCCGGGCTGCCGTCCGACGTGCGCCAGCCCCTGATCCTCGCGCAACGTGAGCACATCGACCTCTGGGAGCAGCAACTGCGTCTGGCCCGGCCGGAGTTGGATCCGCGCCAGGCCCGGGTCCTGGTGCACGCCGGATTCGGCGTCGTGGTCGAGGCCGGCCGCAGGCTGGGCTGGCAGGACACGCCCGAGCACCGGGAGACCGTGACGGCTCTGGTCGTGGCCGCCCTGGGCGCGTAGGGCGTGTCACGCCCGTCGCGGGGCGGGGCGGTGGTGGTGGCGGGCGACGGTGCCGTCGGTGGTGTGGAGCCGGAGCGCCCCGAGACCGGTCGGCACGGTCGCGGGGCGCCAGGCGAGCCGGAGCGTCGCTTCAGGCGCCGGGCCGGTTCGCGGTGGGGAGGGTGATCGGGGTCTGCGTGGGTGAGGTGCCGTTGTTCAGGAAGAGCATCGCGATGCCCCGCAGGGCCTGGTCGAACAGGGAGAAGCCGTTGGGCACGATCGGCGACAGCCCTTCGCGGAAGGCGACGTACAGGGGCCAGGCCGACTGGATCAGGGCCCGGGACACCAGGTCGTGCGGCAGGCTGAGCCAGTCGGCGTACTGGTCGCCGATCAGATAGCGGGTGAACTCGCTGACGAATCCGGTGTCCAGGCCGGCCACGGGCTCCTCGACATACCCGAGCAGGGTCCTGGCCAGGTCGATGCCCTCGGCCGTGGGGGCGACGACCGGCCACAGCATCTGGGTCGCCTGCGCCTGCGCGTCGGACCAGCTGGCGGGGATGAACTGGTCCTGCACACCGAGGAGATGAAGAGCCACCTGCCAGGCGTGCAGGTCGGCGGCCTGCTCGGTCGCCGACAGCGGGATGCCCCACTTCCTCATGTTGTTGTGGGCGACCGTGGCCACGGAGTGGAACGTGCGCAGGATGTCGCCGTTGCTGATCGGCTTCGGCTGGTCCGCGGTCGCGGCGAAGTGCGTCGAGGTCGGCAGCAGGAGGCGGACGGCGGCGTGCACCAGACGCGTCTTGTTGGCGGTGACCAGGAAGTGTCCCGCGGGCTTCCAGGCGTTCCCGTTGTGCAGGTCGTAGCCGAAGGTGAAGGTCTTGGCCGCGCGGGCCTTCATGTCGGCGCCGCCGGCGGACCAGTAGACCGCTCTGGCTTCCCGCGGGATCACGGTGCTGAGGACCCCGCTGCCGAGGCTCTCGGACACGAACAGGTAGCTGCTCAGACGCGTGTAGAGCGTCTCGGACGCGGCGAGCAGGGCGGCATCGGCCCATGACGGCAGCTTGTTGACCTGAGTGAGGTAGCTGGTGAGGTAGCCCGGCATGCCGGACGGCAGGGAGTCGGCGTTGTTCGTCCACGATTCCCAGGCCGTGTTGACCGCCGGTATCGAGCCGTCGCCGAGGAGGCGGCTCGCCACGTCGTCCGCCACGGGGTCCCAGACCGAGAAGGGGTCGGTGACCGTGTCGGTGGCGGCGAGGGAGCCGCTGGAGGACCACGACCACGCCTGGGACACGTTCGTCACGCCCACGAGGCCGAGCGCGGCGCCGAGCGTCATGGCACGCCTTCTGCTGAGATTTCCCATTCACTTACCTACTTTCGAGGTAGGTCGGACGTTCCCTTGTGTCGCGGTCGGTCGCGGCCGGAATGGCCAGGCTGGGGCGGCTACAAGGTTGTCCACCGATGTGATTTCTGATTAACATAACGACGCGATCCGGCGGCGGCAAGACCTCTGCACGCCTCAGAGAACACTGCTCTCGCACCGTGTCGTACGGCTCCCGGTCCCCCGGTTTCGCCCCCGCGGACCGGCCAGGAGCCGGCGCGCCTCCACCCGTCCGGCATCCCTAGGAGCGCCATGAGTACGGAGCAGGACCAGATCGAAGCGCCTCCGCCCCGAACGGCGAGTCCGCGACCCGCGTGGGTGACCGACGAGCTGATCGAGCGGTGGTGTGCGTGGGTGCACCACGACGAGACCCGCTCGGAACGGCGTGCCGCCGCGACCGTCGCGGCCCTCGCGCCGTACGACCTGTCACCGATCGCACCCGTGCCCGTATGCGACCCGCAGGACGTCGTCGCCGCGGCCGCGACGGCCCGGGACGCCCAGCCCGCATGGGCACGGACGCCGATCGGGCGCCGGGGCGAGATCGTGCTCGCCTTCCACGACCTGCTGCTGCGACGGCAGGACGAGGTCCTCGACCTGATCCAGTGGGAGACCGGCAAGGCGCGGTTCCACGCCTGGCAGGAGGTGGCGCAGGTCGCCGCGATCGCCCGGCACTACGCCCGCCGAGCCGCCAAGTACCTGGCCACGCGTCAGGTTCGGGGCATGGTGCCCGGCCTGACGAAGGTCAGGGAGGTGCGGGTGCCCAAGGGACTGGTCGGTGTCGTCTCCCCGTGGAACTATCCCCTCTACCTCGGTGTCGGGGACGTACTTCCCGCGCTGCTGGCCGGCAACGCCGTCGTCTCCAAGGCGGACTCCCAGGCCGCGCTGACCCTGCTGTGGACGCGGGAGCTGATGGCGCGGGCGGGTCTGCCCGCCGACCTGTGGCGGATCGTGACCGGGGACGGCGGAGTGGTGGGCGGCGCCGTCATCGACGCCGCCGACTTCGTCTGCTTCACCGGCTCGACGGCCACCGGACGCACCGTCGCCGAACGCGCCGCCCGGCGGCTGGTCGGCTGCTCCCTCGAACTCGGCGGGAAGAACCCGCTCATCGTGCGCGCGGACGCCGACATCACCGCGGCGGCGGCCGGCACCGCCGTCGCCGCCTTCGCGAACACAGGGCAGATGTGTATCCACATCGAACGCGTCTACGTCCACGAGGCGGTCTACGACGCCTTCCGTGACGAACTCGTGCGGGCGACACAGGCGTTGCGGCTCGGACGGTCCTACGACTACGCGGCCGACCTCGGCTCCCTGGTCTCCCCGGCGCAGCTCGCGGCGGTCGAGGCCCATGTGGCCGACGCCGTGGCCAAGGGGGCGAAGGTGCTCGCGGGCGGCCGGCCCAGGCCCGACATCGGCCCGCTGTTCCACGAGCCCACCCTCCTCGAAGGCGTCACCCACGAGATGGACGTCTGCGAGGCCGAGACCTTCGGCCCCGTCGTCTCCCTCTACCGCTACGTCACGGACGACGAGGCCGTGAGCCTGGCCAACCAGGGGAGTTACGGCCTGTCGGCGTCGATCTGGTCGAGGGACACCCGCACGGCGAACCGGATGGCCGGGCTCATCCGCTGCGGATCGGTCAACATCAACGACGGTGCCGCGGCCGCCGCCGGCAGCATCGAGGCCGGCATGGGCGGCATGCGCGACAGCGGCCTCGGCCGCCGCCACGGCGCCGAGGGCATCCTCAAGTACACCGAGAGCCAGACCGTCGCCGCGCAGCGACTCATCCCGCTCGGCCCGCCGCCGAACGGGTCGGTGGAGGGCTTCGTACGCCGCACCAACGGCCAACTGGCCCTGCTGCGCCGGATGCGTGTGCGGTGAACGACCTCGCATCCCCCACAGCCGAGCGGTGGCGGGCCCTGCGCGCGGCGGCCGGGCCGATCGACCCGCGTGAACTCGACGCCCTGTGGGCGGACCTCGACACCGTCGACGCAGCGTCACTGCTCGGCTCCTGGCGGGGTTTCGCCTTCCCGACCGGCCATCCCGTCGAACGGATGCTGACCGCGAGCCGGTGGCACGGCAAACGCTTCGACGCCCTGGACGACGCCAAACCGCTGATCTGCCGGGCCGAGGACGGCAGCCTCTACTCCGACACCACATCGGGCCGCGGCGGGGCCAGCCTGTGGAACATCGAGTTCCGCGGCGAGGTGACCGCCACGATGGTGTACGACGGCATGCCGGTGTTCGACCACTTCAAGCGGGTGGACGGCGCTCACCTCTTGGGCGTGATGAACGGCAAGGCCGGCGGGGTGCTCGCCGGCGGCCACCGGTTCTACTTCGGCCTGGAGCGGGAATGAGGATCTCCGCGCTGCTCTCGCACGGGTCCGCGCCCAGCGAACTCGTCGAGGCCGAACTGGACGACCCGCGGGCCGACGAGGTGATCGTCCGGATCGAGGCGGTCGGCGTGTGCCACACGGACCTCGTCACCCGGGACCGGCTCGGCCGGCGGCCGGCGGTCCTCGGCCATGAGGGCTGCGGCACCGTCGAGCACCTCGGTTCGGCCGTCGACGATCTCGCGGTCGGGGACCGGGTGGTGATCTCCTTCGCGTCGTGCGGAGGATGCGGTCAGTGCCGTGGCGGGCATCCGGCGTACTGCGCCTGGTCGCAGGCGCTCAACGGTTCGGGACGGAGGCTGGACCGGTCACCGACGATACGTGTCGGCAGCGAGCCGGTCTTCGGGGCGTTCTTCGGCCAGTCGTCTTTCGCCACGGCCGCGTTGACGCCGGCCGGATCCTGCGTACCGGTCGGCGACGCGCCACCGGAGGTCGTCGCACCACTGGGGTGCGGGTTCCTGACCGGGGCGGGCGCGGTGCTCAACGTGCTGCGCCCCCGGCCGGGCGACCGGCTGCTGGTGGTCGGTGCCGGCGGCGTGGGCGCCGCCGCGGCGCTGACCGCCCTGTCCGAAGGCGTCGAAGTCGTCGTGGCGGAGCCCGTCGCGGCGCGGCGCGCCCTCTGCGCCTCCTGCGGTGCCACGGCCGTCGCCTCGTTGGACGAACCCGTCCCCGCGGTCACGCACGCCCTGGACACCACGGGGCGGCCCGAGTCGATCGCCCGCGCGCTCGCCCTGCTCCAGCCCGGCGGTGTGCTGGCACTGGCCGGGCTCGGGCCCGCCGAAGTGGCCCTCGACGTACGGTCCTTGATGCTGCGCGGGCTCCAGGTGCGCGGCTGTGTCGAGGGCGATGCCGAACCGTCGGCTCTCATACCCGAACTGGTCCGACGTTACCGGGACGGTCTGTTGCCCCTCGACCGCCTGGTGACCACCTACGCCCTGGGCGACTTCGACCGGGCGGTGGCCGACCAGCAGGCCGGTCTGACGCTGAAGCCGGTCCTCCTGCCGCGGTCGCCTCGGCCACCCCGGTCGCCTCGGTGCTGACCGCACGCTCCGCCCCTCTGCCCGCCGCCCCCGATCCGGAACAGGACGCCCGATGGCCCATGTGATCTCCACCGAACGGTCGCTCTACGAGGACGAGCACGAACTCCTGCGCAAGACGGCCCGTGCCTTCGCCGACAAACACGCCGCCCCGCACGCCGAGCGGTGGCGGGCCGCGGGCAGGGCCGACCGGGCGCTGTTCACGGAGGCCGCCCGGGCCGGCATCCTCGGCTTCAACATCCCCGAGGAGTACGGCGGCGGCGGGGTCGACGACTACCGCTTCAACGCCGTGATCGGTGAGGAGTTCTCACGCCACCCCGCCGCGGACGCACTCGCCGGGGTGACCCTCTCCAACGACATCGTCGTGCCCTACTTCACCGACCTCACGGACGACGAGCAGAAGGCCCGCTGGCTGCCCGGCATCGCGGCCGGGGACCTGGTCGTCGCCGTGGCGATGACCGAACCCGGAACCGGCAGCGACCTGGCCGGCATCACCACCACCGCCGTCCGGGACGGCGACGACTACGTGGTCAGCGGCAGCAAGGTCTTCATCTCCAACGGCCAGAACGCCGACCTCGTCGTCACCGCGGTCCGCACCGGCGAGGACCGTCACGACGGGATCAGCCTCCTGGTCGTGGAGGCGGACCGGCAAGGCTTCTCGCGCGGGCGCAACCTGGAGAAGATCGGCCTGCACGCCCAGGACACCAGCGAACTGTTCTTCCAGGACGTCCGCGTGCCCGCCCGTAACCTGCTCGGCGAGGAAGGGGCGGGCTTCAAGGCCCTCATGCGCAACCTGCCCCAGGAGCGGATCTCGATCGCCGCCAACGCCGTGGCCTCCGTCGAGGGAGTGCTCGAACGCACCCTGGAGTACGTCAAGGAGCGCACGGCGTTCGGACGGCCGATCGGCACCTTCCAGAACACCCGCTTCGAACTGGCCGAGATGGTCACCACCGCCCGGGTGGGCCGCGCCTACCTGGACGACCTGCTCGCCCGGCACTCCCGTCGCGAACTGAGCGCGGTGGACGCCGCGTCCGCGAAGTTCTGGGCCACCGAGAACTACGTCGCCATCGTCGGACGCTGCCTGCAACTGCACGGCGCCTACGGCTACATGCGCGAATACCGCATCGCCCAGGACTATCTCGACTCACGCATCACCACCATCTACGGCGGCACCACCGAGATCATGAAAGAGATCGTCGGCCGCGATCTGGGTCTGTAGAGCCCCTGTTCGGGCCCGTGCTCGGGCGCTCGTTCGGGCGTCGCGCAGCACCACATCGTCGAGCACGCAGGCGGCCGAGTACGCCGGCGGCCGAGCACCCGGCGGCCCGGGTGCTCCGGCGGGTTCAGCCTGCCGGTCACCCGAGTGCCCGAGCCTTCCGCACCATGTCCCGTCCCAGGAAAGGGGGGCGTCGTGTCCGACGCCTACATCTACGACGCCGTACGAACGCCGCGGGGCAAGAACCGCGGTGGCGCACTCCACGGCACCAAACCCGTCGACCTCGTCGTGGGTCTGATCCACGCGATCCAGGAACGCAACCCCACCCTCGACCCGGACCGCATCGACGACATCGTGCTGGGTGTCGTGTCGCCGGTGGGGGAGCAGGGCGGTGACGTCGCCCGCACCGCCGCCCTGGTCGCACAGTTGCCCCATACGGTGGCCGGCGTCCAGGTCAACCGCTTCTGCGCGTCGGGCCTGGAAGCGGTGAACCTCGCCGCGCAGAAGGTCGCCTCCGGCTACGAGAGCCTCGTGCTCGCGGGCGGCGTCGAATCGATGTCGCGGGTCCCGATCGGCTCGGACGGCGGTGCCTACGCGCAGGACCCCACCACCGCGTACGACGGCTACTTCGTGCCCCAGGGCATCGGCGCCGACCTGATCGCGACCATGGAGGGCTTCACCCGCGAGGACGTCGACGCCTTCGCCGCCCGCTCGCAGCAACGGGCGGAGGCCGCCTGGCGCGAGGGCCGCTTCGGCAGGTCGATCGTGCCCGTCCGTGACATGAACGGCGTCCTGGTGCTCGACCACGACGAGCACCGCCGGCCCGGCACCACGGGGGAGAGCCTCGCCGCTCTGCCCGCCTCCTTCGCCGACGTCGGCGCGCAGGCCGGCTTCGACGCGGTCGCCCTGCAGAAGTACCACCATGTGGAGCGGATCGACCACGTCCATCACGCCGGCAACAGTTCCGGCATCGTCGACGGCGCAGCGCTCACCTTGATCGGCAGGCGGGAGACCGGCGAGCGGCTGGGTCTCGTGCCGCGTGCCCGCATCGTCGCGACCGCCGTCACCGGCGCGGAGCCGACCATCATGCTCACCGGGCCGACGCCCGCGACCAGGAAGGTCCTCGCGAACGCGGGCCTGGAGATCGACGACATCGACCTGTTCGAGCTGAACGAGGCCTTCGCCGCGGTCGTCATGAAGTGGCAGCGCGACCTGAAGGTGCCCGACGAGAAGGTGAACGTCAACGGCGGCGCCATCGCGATGGGCCACCCTCTGGGCGCCACCGGGGCCATGATCCTCGGCACCGTGCTCGACGAGTTGGAGCGCACCGGAGGCCGCCGGGGTCTGGTGACGCTGTGCGTCGGCGCGGGCATGGGCATCGCCACCGTGATCGAACGCCTCTGAGACCCGAGACCCGCACCCACCCCCCGTACCGAAGAGGAGCCCTCGTGATGACCGCATCCGCCATGAGCTACGCACGCGACGCAGACGGAATCGTCACGCTCACCCTCGACGACCCCCACTCGTCGGTCAACACCATGAACGACGCCTTCATGACCGGCCTGGAGGAATGCGTCCCACGGCTGGAGGCCGAGCGCGAGGCCGTCGCCGGTGTGCTGCTCGTCTCCGCCAAGAAGACCTTCTTCGCGGGCGGCGACCTGAACCGGCTGCGGGCCGGCAGCGCCGACAAGGCGGCCGAGGAGACGGACTACATCAACCGGATGAAGGCATGGATGCGCCGACTGGAGCGGCTCGGCCGGCCCGTCGTCGCGGTCCTCGGCGGTACGGCGCTGGGCGGCGGACTCGAAGTCGCCCTCTGCGCCCACCACAGGATCGCCGCCGACCTGCCCGCGAGCCGCTTCGGCCTGCCCGAGGTCGGCCTGGGGCTGCTTCCGGGAGGCGGCGGCATCACCCGCACCGTGCGCCTGCTCGGCCTGCACAAGGCGCTGTCGGAGGTGATCCTGCCGGCGAGGAAGTTCACCGCGCGGGCGGCCCTGGACCTCGGCCTCGTCGACGAACTCGTCGCGGACAGCCAGGAGGCGGAGGCCCGGGCGCGGGCCTGGATCGCCGAGCACCCCGACGCGGAACAGCCCTGGGACGCCAAGGGTTTTCGCCTGCCGGGAGGTGACGTGCACAGCCCAGGTGTCGCCGCGACCCTGCCCGCCCTGTCGGGCCTGCTGCGCAAGCAGACCCGGGGAGCGCCGACGCCCGCGCCGCGAGCGGCTCTGGCGGCCGCCGTCGAGGGCGCCCACGTCGACTTCGACACAGCCTCGCTGATCGAGACCCGCTACCTGGTCAGCCTGCTCAGCGGCCAGGTCACCAAGAACATGATCAAGGCCTTCTTCTTCGACCTCCAGCGCATCAACGCGGGCGCGAGCAGGCCGGAAGGCTTCGAGCGCTTCACCGCACGCAAGGTCGGGGTCATCGGCGCGGGCATGATGGGCGCGGGCATCGCCCACGTGAGCGCCGGGGCCGGTGCCGACGTCGTCCTCAAGGACGTCACCCCGCAGGCCGCCGAGGCCGGCAAGGACTACGCCCGCCGCCTGGAGGCGAAGGCGCTGGCGGCCGGCCGGACGACCCAGGAGAAGTCCGACGCCCTGCTGGGGCGGATCCGCACGACGGCCGACGCCACCGACTTCGCCGCCGTGGACTTCGTCATCGAGGCGGTCTTCGAGTCGGCGCCGCTCAAGCAGCGGGTCTTCCAGGAGATCCAGCAGGTCGTGCGACCCGACGCGGTGCTCGGGTCCAACACCTCCACCCTGCCGATCACCCTGCTGGCCAAGGGCATCGAGCGTGAGCACGACTTCATCGGCATCCACTTCTTCAGCCCCGTCGACAAGATGCCCCTGGTCGAGATCGTCCGCGGCGAGCGGACCAGCGACGAGACGCTGGCCAAGGTCTTCGACTACGTCCTCCAGATCGGCAAGACCCCCATCGTCGTCAGCGACTCGCGCGGCTTCTTCACCTCGCGGGTGATCGGGCGGTTCATCGCCGAGGCCGTCGCCGCCGTCGGGGAGGGCGTCGAGCCCGCCAGCGTCGAGCAGGCCGCGCTCCAGGCCGGCTATCCCGCGGGCGCCCTGCAACTGCTGGACGAGCTGACGCTGTCACTGACCCAGCGGATCCGCATCGAGACCCGAGCCGCCGAGGAGGCCGAGGGCAGGCCCTGGACGGCGCACCCCTCGGAGGCGGTCGTCGACTGGATGGTGGAGCAGGGGCGCATCGGGCGACGCGAGCGCGCCGGGTGGTACGACTACGACGAGTCGGGCAGGCGGCTCGCCATCTGGCCGGGAGTCCGCGACCGGTACGGCTCCGGACGGCGCGTCCTGCCGATCAAGGACCTGCAGGAAAGGATGCTGTTCGCCGAGACCCTCGACGCCGTCGACTGCCTCGACCAGGGCGTGCTCGCGAGCGTGGCCGACGCCAATGTGGGCTCGATCCAGGGCATCGGCTTCCCCGCCTGGACCGGCGGCGTCCTTCAGTACGCCAACCAGTACGACGGGGGGCTGCCCGGTTTCGTCACCAGGACACGGGAACTCGCCGCACTCTACGGCGACCGGTTCCTGCCGCCCACGTCGCTGGTGGAGCGCGCCGAACGCGGTGAGATTTACGCCTGATCGCACGCTCGCCGGAACCCGGCTGGGGACCAGGCGGATCTCAAGCGCGAGTCCGAGCGCACCCGCGAGGTATGAGCGGGGCGAGTACTGGGGTGCCCCGGGAGGCGACGACGGGGCACCCCAGTTGCGCAGACGATCCAGGGAGCCGTAGGGATGGTCCTCGGGGGGTCAGCGTGCGGCTGCGGCCTCGTATCGTTCGACCTGCTTGCGGAGCAGGAGCGCGGTCGTGTCGGCGTCGACGCCGGCCATTCCGCCGGTGCCGGCGTTGATGAGGGTGGGACCGTCGAGTGTGAACTGCTGCAGGACGGTGTAGCCGCTGCTTTCGATGCGTACGCCGAGGGAACGGTCACCGAGCTTTTCGACACTCATGGCCGAGTAGTTGAGGACGGAACCCTTGTACGTCTCCTTGTGGCAGGTTTTCAGAGCCTGCTCCATCGCATCGAACGCGTCGGCGGCGTCGTCGACGCTCGCGTACTGGCGCAAGCCCACGGCTGCGACGGAGCCGTCGACGCCTGCACCCTTCTGGAAGTTGCCGGACACCGTGACCTTCGCCTGGTGGGGCTGCTTGTAGTCGCAGAAGGTCTTGTTCGTGCTGGAGCCACCGCTGGTGTCGACGGACCAGCCGGCAGGCATCTCGGACAGGGACAGCAGCGCCGAGGCCAGTTCCTTCTTTCCCAGGAACTGCGCCTCGGGGCTGGGGGAGGCGGCGGCAGAAGCGCTGGCAACACTGGAGCCAGAAGGGCTCTGCACGGCCGGAGACGCGCCTTCGGGGGAAGGCGCGGAGCTGCTGCAGGCGGTAAGAGCGGCGGCGAACAGGAGTGTTCCAAGGGTGCGGGCGTACGTGCGGTGAGACACCGGTTTCCTAGCTTGTGGTGAGTGGGATTCGACGAGCGGTTGGCCAGACTGCCGAAGCTTAAGCATCTGTGGATGGATTGTGTGCGTCGAGGTCGGGCCTGGAGAGCGGTGTCCAGGTTTCCTCGACGTGCATGGGCCTGAGTTCCGTAGCAGCGGAAGCGTCCTGGTGGGCGCTGTCACGTTGGCTGACCGGGCGGCGACGGACCCGTTTGGAGCCTCGGCAGCGCCGCGGAGCGTGAGTTGGGAACTTCGGCCGATTGCCGCCCGGGTGCAGGGGCTTGGGCTTGACCGGGTGATTCTGAGGCAACGGTGGCTGCCGCCCGTGAATCTCGTTGTCGAAGGTCTCGCCGAGTGAGGTGGCCGTGAAGGGCGCCTTCGACATAGAGGTCCTAGCAGAAGCTGTTGATCACGTGACTTTCGGCTTGAGCGGTCGTTGGTCCGAGCGTGGCTGTTTTAGATGCGCTTGACGAGCCGCGGCGGGCGCGCTGTCGACGGCAGTCAATTGGGCTCTGCCCGCGATTCCGTGAAGCGAACTCCAGTGGATCCCGCCTCGCCACTCACTGAAGTTTCGCGCACCAGGGACGATCTCCGTACGCCTGGATGATGGCGGTTGCCAGCCATTGTCGCTGGCTGGCATCGAGGGCTGGAAGTGCAGCCCGGAAGTCTTCTTGGTCCTTCGGCCGGGGCTGGTGGGCCTTGTAGAAGAGCTGCACCTCGGGCGCCAAGTAGGGCACGCCTTCGGGCGAGTTCCTGCCCAACAGGTCGATGGGGCGCCGGACCTGGGCGCATCGCCTGGAAATCCAGTCCTGGCCCTCCGCCTCATCGAGCATGATCTGGATCCGCCAGGGCTCCGACGGGCCGGGACGGCACCAGATGTCGTGGACGGCGGAGGACAAGGTTTCTCCGGGTTGCCACGGCCTGAGCGTCCCAGGCGGGTCCGCCGCCCACCACTCCCAGGCGGGCAGGAGCTGCTGCACGACCTGTTGGTCTCGCCGGAGCAACAGGACATCGACATCGCTGTGATCGCGGAACGAGTAGCCGACCGCGAGCTCGATGGCGTAACCCCCGGCAACCCACCAGGGGACCTCGACCGACGAGAACAACGTCGCTACATCGGCCAGGGCCGCCGGCTCCCAGAAGCCCCACGGCGTCTCGGTGCGTGTCACTCCGCGAGGCTACTGCTGCAGGATCATTCACGGAACCGCGGTCAGAGCCGCCAATTTCCCCCCGAACGTCACGTAATTCCCCCCCGTCCTGACTCGGTGGGCGGCTGGGGAGCGCGGGTCAGGGGACCTGGGGTCTGCTCGCGCGGGCGGGACGATCTCGGTGTGCGTGGTGAGGGCGGCCCGTTCGAGTTCGGGTGGGGCGAGCCGAAGTCCTTTGCTGTCTTCGCCGGGGCCGGCATCCGGAGCAGGTCCGCTCCGCTCACCTCATAAGCTGATCCACGCCCGTGTCCTGGACAGGAAGCGTGAGATGACAGACGACGTACGAGCACTCGCCAAGCGCATGTATGGAGCATTCAACGCGCGGGACCTTGCCGCGGCAAAGACCATCTTCGCGGCCGACTTCGTGAGCCATCCGTTGGGTACCGTCGGCGTCGACAGCGTTGTGAAGGCGTGGAGCGGGCTCCACGTCATGTTCCCGGATATCCAGGTCATCGTGGAGGACATGCTCGTGGATGCGGACAAGGCCGCAGTCCGCACAAGTCTGCACGGCATCCCGGCAGGCGTTGAGGAACAGGCACTCCCTTCGATGATGGAGATCTTCCGGGTACGGGACGGCCGCATCGTCGAGTTGTGGGGCCTGTCTTCACTCAGCCGGCCCGGACGTTGAGTTCAGCGTTCAGCCTCCATGAGAACGGTGCGGGGGACAGGAGATGGGGCTGGCGAACGTCGGCGGTCCGTTCTCGGCACGGGATTCAAGTCGGGGTCCTCTCGCCCGGGAGCGATCGTCGTGATGGTGAATTCCGCGACGTAGTTGAGGATGAAGGGGTCCTGCGCCGCGATCTGTCCAATGGTTGGGCGGTCGACGTCGCGTACGAGGATCACGCCGCCGAGTGAAGTGGTTCCCAAGGCGGTGGCCCTGGGCGGTTGCGGCGGATGGAGCGACCTGGCACGAAGGCCGACAGCGCGATGTGGTTCACGTGATCCGGACCTCGATCCGCTAGAACCTGGTGGCAGACGTGACGTTGATCGGGCACAGGCAGCCCCTGGACGGGTCCCGCGTCCGTCGTGGTTCTGACGGAGAAGGACGGCACCTGGCAGCGGTACTGAAAGCAAGGAGGGGCGGCCGGAGCAGAGAAGAGAGTGCGGACTACGGTGTCAGCACGATCCTGCCGAAGACCTCACCGGCGTCCATCTTCTGATGCGCCAGCACCGCTTCGTCCAGCGGCAGCAGTGCATGCACCACTGGTTCGATCTCGCCACGGGCGGCTGCGTCGAACTGCTTGCCGCGTACGGCACTCAGGTCGGCCGGGGGTACGGTGGCTGCGCTGAAAGCGGCGAAGGACATCGACTTCTGGAACGCCGTCATGATCTTCGTCCCGAAGTCCGTGGGCGGCTGACCTGCGACAGCGCCCACGGCCACCATGCGGCCGTTCGGGTTGAGCCTGTCGAAGAACGACGGCATGTCCTCACCCGCCACAACATCGATGATGACGTCATAGCCCGCGGGAGCCGCTTCCCCTCCGTCACCGGAACGGTCCAGCACGTGGGTCGCGCCGAGACGGCGCAGCCGCTCGCCGCGCTCGGACGACGATGTCGTGACCGCCACCGCGGCGGCACCGCCGCGAGCCGCGAGCTGCACTGCCATGATCCCGATGCTGCCGGCCGCGCCACGCACCAAGACCGTCTCCCCGGGAGCGAAATGGGCGTGGCGAAGCCCGAAGTGGGCCACCGCACCGGAACTGCCGAGCGTTACCGCGGCAGCGGCGGACAGGCTGCCGGGCAGGGGAAGAACCTGCTCGACGGGCACGACGGCCTGTTCGACGTAGCCTCCGCCGGTGCCGGTGAAGGCCCACACCCGCAGGCCGATCCACGACGCGTCGACGCCGTCACCGACCGCGGTCACGGTGCCCGCCACCTCGCTACCCGGGATGTGGCCCTCCTCGAAGCCGTAGGCGGCCAGAGCCCCGCTTCGGATCAGGGTGTCGACACCACCGACGCCCACCGCCTCGGTGGCTACCAGCACCTGCCCGGCAGCAGGCGCGGGTACCGGCAGGTCGACAACAGCCAGACCGTCAGGACTTCCGAACGTCTGGATCGAGATTGCCTTCAACGTGGTCTCCAGGTTCCGGGACAGCTCAAGCGCCAGAGCTTCTACGTTTCGGACGCTAACGGACGCCCCCGTCCGTTTAGGTAAAGTGAGAGTGGTGACCGACCGTTTGCCTCATACGTTGCGCTCCGACGCGCTGGACAATCGCGAACGCATCCTCGACGCGGCCCGAGCACTGTTCTCCACCGACGGCCTGGACGTGCCGATGCGGGAGGTCGCGCGGCGTGCCGGGGTGGGACCTGCCACCTTGTACCGTCACTTCCCGACCAAGCAGACGCTGGTCGCCGAGGCCTTCGCCGACCAGCTGAACGCGTGTCGCGCCATTGTCGACGAGGGGTGCGCCGATCCTGATCCGTGGCGTGGCCTGTGCCTGGTGATCGAGAGGATCTGTGAGCTGCACGCACGCGATCGGGGCTTCACCGAAGCCTTCCTGTCGGCCTACCCGGAGGTGAAGGATGTCGCCGCCGGCCGCGAGTACACGGTGAAAGCTGTCGCCGAACTGGCCCAGCGAGCCAAGGAAGCGGGGCACCTGCGGTCCGACTTCGTCCTGGACGACCTGATTCTCGTACTCATGGCCAACAAGGGGATCCACGCCACATCGACCGCCGGCCAGGTCATGGCCTCCCGACGCTTTTCAGGGCTGGTGATCCAAGCGTTCGAAGCCTGTCCTCAGCACGCGCCACTGCCACCAGCGGCACGACTGGCATCCGTACCACCCCACGGTCTGTCGCGGTAAGCGCCGGATTCGCTGGGGCAGAGTCTCTACGGTGTTCTTCGCGACCTGCGGCGGACCGGGCTTGGTGAGCGTGTCGTCCGCTCAGCCCCACCGGCAGGCCGAAGCAGGAGTGTTCCCGGTCCTGCTCCGCTGGGCAGCGGACGGCAGAGCCACCGCCGGGCACGCACCAACCCACCTGTCGGTGTCCGCCGTGGTGCAGCAGATGAACAACCACCCGGACAAGCCCACTTAACAGCACATCCGCCTGTTACTACTTGGTTTGACCGGCGGGCTCCCCGACTTCCTTAGTGGCGAATGGCGGCTCCTTCGCCCGTTCCTAGACCGTGACGACGATCTTCTTCCCGGCGTGTAGCCCCTTCGCGAGGTGGTGGTGTGCCTCGACGACGTCGTCGAGGGCGAACACCTTGTCGATGGCGGGCCGAAGTGCACCGAGACGTACACCGGCGTTGAGGAAGGCCGCCATGCGTTTCACCACGACGCCGTCGAGGGTGTGCTCGAAGCTTCGGTAGCTGAATATCGTGAGGGGCGGGCCACTCGGGAAGGGCGTGGGCCGAGGGTCCAAGAAGCCCGCGGCGACCAGTGTTCCGCCTGGGCGGGCCGCCTTCAGGAGATCCTGTTGGCCGGGGCCCATGACGACGTCGAGGATGATGTCGGCGCCGGTCCCGCCGGTGTGGTGGCGGACGGCTTCGACGACGTCCATGTGGTCGGTGGCGATGACCGCGGCGGCGCCGGCGGCGAGCAGGTCGTCCTTCCTCGCCGTGTGCCGAGTGATGGCGATGGGCACGGCGCCGATCTGATTGGCGATCTGTGTTGCCGCCCGGCCGACGCCGCCGGACGCGGCGGTGATGAGGACGTGGTCGCCGGGCCGTATCCTCGCCTTCTCCACGAGCGCCCCGTAGGCGGTGGAGTACGCGACCCAGACCGCCGCCGCCTCCGTGATTCCGAGCCCGGCCGGCCGGGCGACGACCTGGCTCGCGGGGACCGTGGTGTATTCGGCGTAGCTGCCCCTGGCGCTCGCGTCCGGAACGGCCGTGAGAATGACCGGATCGCCGATCCTCAGCCCGGTGATCTCGGGGCCCAGCGCGTCGACGACGCCGGTACCTTCGACGCCGAGGCGAGCGTGTGGCAGCGGGACGGTTGCGGGCGAGGTACCCGAACGCATCATCTGATCGAGCGGGTTGACGGCGAACGCTTCGATCCTGACCCGTACCTCGCCGGCGTTGGGCTCGACGACCGGCTCCTCGACGACGTGCATGACATCCGGCCCGCCGAACTCATCGAACACGACGACTCGTGGCATGGTGACTCCTCCGCTTCCGGTGCTGGTTTCGTTGCTCGCGAAAGACGTTACGGAGCCGCGGGTTACCTCCTGGTACCTTCGATTTTCATGCAGAACGTGGCTGGACCAGCCTTCCTCGCCGACTGCCCCACGCGCCTGGCGGTCGAGATCATCGCCGACAAATGGGCCGTGCTCGTGCTCTTCGGGCTCAGCCGTCAGCCTCGCAGGCACGGTGAGCTCGTCGACCTCATCGGCGGCATCTCGCGCAAGGTCCTCACCCAGACGCTGCGCCGGCTCCAGCAGTACGGTCTGGTCGAACGCCATGCCGAAGCGCCACGGCGAGTCGAGTACAGCCTCACCGAACTCGGCCGGACCCTCGTCGAGCCCATCGAGGTCCTGACCAACTGGGCGAGGGACTACGGCGGGGCCATCCTCGACTTCCAGGAGGCGGCGGAAGCCGCTGCCTCTGCTCAGGCCCGCACGGCGGGGTGATCCTGGCGATGGGGGACGAACGGAACGCCAGGCGGCGGCAGTTGCCTGGCCGGGGCAAGTTGTAGGCGCTCCGCGAAGCCGGCCAGGCGGCCCCCGGCCATGGCCTCCGCGAACCCGTCAGGGGCGCTTCACGTTCGTCGCCTGCGGGATGACAAGGCCGTGAGCCTTGAGCGGTTTCCTGTTCGTCGGAAGGGTGCGGTGCATCGCGGTCGCGACCAAGGCTGCACCCCGTCCGCGCAGGCACTCATGGGGGCACGCCGTGGTGGAGTGGGCGGACGGCACCCGGCACGAGGGATGGCTCCGCGCCGGCGACGGCATGGACTTCACGGCCGACGTCACCGCCGCCGTCACCGAACTGCTGGCCCGCGGTGTCGGCAGCCCCGGCGCCTGGACACCGGCCGCTGCCCTGGGGCCCGACCTGGCGACAACCGCAGGCGGCACCTTCGTACTTCACTTGTCCACGGACGGTGGGCATCCGGGTGAGCGGACAACTCAAGTCGTTGCTGACGGACAGTCAATCCCCCTGTCCGGTATGGCTATTTGTCGCCTGTTCGGCGGCTCGTGCGAGTTCGGACCTCTGTCGGTCCTGCGGCTCCTGTGCCATCTGCGATGTCAGTGGTGGCTGCGATGCTGGCGGCATGAGCCCTTGGAACCTGCTCGATCTCGACCGAGCCCTGCGCGCCAGTTGGGCCGCCGACACCTGTTCGCCCGATGACCAGGCCGACTGGCAGCCCGGCAATCCGGCCTGGGGCCACTGTGACATCACGGCCTTGGTCGTCAACGACGTCTTCGGCGGTGATCTCATAGTCGGTGAGGTGCACCTTGACGGGTTTCAGCACGGCTTCCACTGGTGGAACCGGCTGTCCAGCGGTGTTGAACTCGACCTGACGCGCGAGCAGTTCCAGCTCGGGCAGACCGTCGCCGCCACCCGGGTCGTCGAGCGCCCGCCGGGCCCTCTGCCACGCCGCTGGGAGGAGTACCTCCTTCTGCGTGAGCGCATCATCAAGCACCTCGGCCATCTTCCGGAGCCCGTCTGATGGAGGGTCGAATCCGTCCGGCATTTCCGGCAGACCCGCGCGACACGCCGTTGCCCGTTGGCTCCGGGGCGTCGACTCGGTCGACGACACCTGCTGTCGACATCGACAGATGAACCGGCAGTGGCGTGGACAGGGTCCTTCCCCCGCGAGACGGTCAGGCGGCAGGGTCGACTTCGGGGTGCGTGAACCGCACGGGCTTGCCCAGCGACCGGGCGTAGGCGATTTCGGCTCGGGTGCTGTCTCCGATGTAGTCGCCGACTACGAGCACTTCGTCAGCGAGCCGGATCTTCGCCCGGTGCAGATCGTCGAGTCGAACCTTCAGCGCCGCGGCCTCGACAGGATCGGACCAGAGTTCGTGGGGCGACTTCATGTCACAGCCCGGTTTGACGACAATCCTTCCGGCTTTGGTCTCCCGTAGATCGGCCTCGGTCATCTCGGTCATGAAGCGGGTGGAGCCGCAGATCGCGACGATTCGCGGGAGGCTCAACAGCTTCTTCGCGTCGGCGAGCTTCGCCTCGGGGGTGAGCAGGTGCGGGTATGACACTGGTTCCTCCTGGTGGTGTGGTCCAAGGATGCCTGCGGAGACGAGAACGAGGGTGTCCAAGATCGTTTTGTGACGAACGACGTGGACACCCTCGCGACCGCACTCTATGGAACGACCGACGAGGTACTGGAGGAGCATCCTGACCTGGCGCTGTGGGCGCCCGCCGGTCGGCATTGCGCCCCGCCCGAGCGACGCCGAACTGGTCACCCTCGCCACGATGCAGGCCATACGCGGCTACACCTCCGAGGCCGAATCGCTCCGCCGTGCCCGTGCCCACTGCGCCACCTCGTCCCCTACCTGCCCCTGCCCCTGCAGCCCGGCTACAACAAGCGGTTGCGCAAGGCCGCCGGTCTGGCGCGAAGCGTCAACCGGATCCTGGCCACGACCACCTCGGTGTGAAGCGACGACGTATGGGTCGTGGACTCCACCCTGCTGGAATGCGGCCGCTCCCGCGAGACCGTCCGAGACCGCCCAGGTCCTTGCGCTGCGGCGGGCCGTTGGGCGATGAGGAGCCACTCTCGGCCAGGTCCGCAACTGGGCCTCGCGCTGCCTGTCCTGCCCCGAACCCGCCGACCACTGGCGCGGCAACCCGGCAGCCGGCCGGGTCCTCCGAGACGGGACACGGCCAGTGCTACGTCCCTACGTCGCCGACCGGGCCGTGTGGTTGCGGGCCGTCAGCCGACTCGGCTCGCCTGCCCCGGTGCAGCCCGGACTCTCGTTCCCGGGCCGCGCTGAAACCGATGGAGACCATGAGCAGGGCCTGAATCGCAGCGATCAGGGCGGTCAGCTGCCAGAGCCATTCGGCAGCGGCGGGCGGCGGGCCGGCGCTGACGCCGTACCTGCCCCGGGGATCGACGGTTACGGTGAGATGGTCGCCGACAGCGAGGTTCCCCGCGCCGATGGCGCCGAGCGGCCGGTGGTGGGAGGTGTCCGCCAGGAGCGCCTCCGTTCCGGCGTCGTACACGCCGGGGCTGGGCTTCAGGGCCGTCACGACCGCCCGGACGGGTCGGCCACGCTCGTGCAACACCTGGTTCTCCAGGGCGATCCAGCCCACGAACATGCTCACAGCGACGCAGACGGCCACCGCGGTCTCCCGTACCCCGCTGCTCTCCTCCCGCAAGTCGTAGAGGACGAACGCCAGCCCGCCCAGCCCCCCGACCAGGACGAGCCCGCCGAAGCCTAGGACCATCGTGTTCCGCCATCCGACGGGCGTCAGCGACGCACCGTGGACAAGGCCGAACGCAATCGCTGTCAGCGCCGTGCTCGCCGGCACCGCGAGTGCCGCCCACGACAGCCGCACAGCCCATTTTCGCCCGGTAGTGCTCACAGGTCCCTCCCCAGGTCTGCTCCGGTGTGAGGACCACCATCGGGTGTGGTGGTCGGGCCGCGGAGGTCCCGCAGGCGTCGGCCCCGGCCTCCCCGCGCAGGGTCTACTGATCGCCGGCACGCGGATTACGCGGCGGCCACTGGCTGAGCATCTCCAGGAGCAGGAACTGTCCGGGTGGGTCGGTGTCGTGGCCCGTGACCGAGGAGAATCGGGGCTGATCTCCGTCGAGTTGGCCGAACCGTTCGGTGCGGTCCTGGGTGACGACAGGGGGCGACGGCTTCTCGGCGAGCAGACGGGCCACCCCGTAGAGGAGTACCTGGGGATGGTCGAATCCGGCCTTCTCCTCGGCAACCCGGCGGCTGGGCAGCCCGGTGAGATCCGTCAGGTGGTCCTCCGCTCCGGGCGGGTGCGGGCCGGTCAGCAGCAGCCCGCCGTCGGTCGCCTGCCGGGCGGTCTCCGGCGGCGCGTCACGCAGGACCTGCGCCACGAGAGTCGCCACCGGCTGATAGGCAGGGGTCACTACGGCGCGCAGCTCCGTCGGCGACAAAGTGACCTGGGCGGACTGCCGGGGGAGGGGGCCGTCCTCGGCGACCGGCGTCCCGTGGACGGGCACGGGGCCGGACACCGTCGGCGACGGCGCGAACGCACCGCCATGAACGACGGCGGACCACGCCATCTCCAGACCGACGTCGAGCCGGCCCTCACTCCGCAGATGCCCGACCACCGCCTCAGCCATACCTCGTGTGCCGCCGGTCACCAGACCGCCGACGACGACCTCACGCCCGGCGACGACAGCGACCGAGGTGCGTACCGCGTCCTGGTGCACCACGACACACGCGGCCGGCTCCGGATCGGGGCCCGCACCGGCCAAGGCCGCCACCGACTCGTCCACCACCCTGACTTCCGCCCCCGGCCACAGCTCCCGGACCGTGTCCACGGCCGGCTCCACCCCCGGGTGCGCACCGGCTCCCGGCGCCACGAGAACCACCGACCCGATCGGCGCCCACAACTGCGACCTCTTGGCCACACCGACCGCCAGCATCTGCGCCGCGAGCGACGCGTCCGCCCCCGGGCTCGGATTCCAGGCCAGCTCCAACACCACCTGCGAGAACCGGGCGTTGCGCCCCGTCACTCGCACCCGTATCTCGTCCAGAACCCACCAGAGCACGCCGCCCCCGCACCGTTGTCCTGTGCGGCGATATTAGGTGATTGACGACGTACCGTCAGTCGCACCTGCCTGGGGCAGCGAGCGGTGCGGCCGTGGGGGCGGTGTGCGTCAGCGACAGAGAGGTGTTCGGAGGAGCAAGTCCCCCCAGGGCCCGGTACCCCGGATCGACACTCACCGTGAACGTTCGTGGTCACGGCACCACTGAACTTGAACTGGCGATGTCGGGCCTTGCGGGCTGAGACCTGTCAGATATGGGCCCTGATCTGCCGCACTGGATGTCCGAGTGCGTCCCCGATGGCGGTCAGTTCCTCGTTGCTGAACCAGGCGCGCGCGGGGTTCCAGATGGCAATCTCGAATCGAGCGAAGCCACAGGGCCAGTCGTAGTCCAGTGCGTCCAGCGAGCTCGCGGTGCCGCAGCAGGGGACCACCACGGCGAGGGTTGCGAAGCCGTCGTGGCAGTGGGCTTCGAGTAGGTCGCCCCACCACTCGGCGTCGATCGACGCGCCGCAGTGGGGACAACCGATTTTCTGCAGATTCTGGCCGCAGTCGACAACGGTGAGTGTGTCGTGCCAGGTGACCTCGATCTCGACGTCGATGCCGTCCGGGAGCCCGGGGGCCAGGTCCTCCACGATCGACGTAGTACGGTCAGCCGCGGCCTGCTCGGGCTGCCAGTGCGGGTCGGTCGGAATGACGGAGAGGACGTCGTCACTCATGAGCTCACTCGATTCGTCAGGCGGGAACGTCATCCAGGCGACGCGATGCTACTGAACGCGCGTTCGGGCGGGCAGGTTCCCAAGCTGGTCACGCGTCGGGGCCAGGCCTGTGCCGGTGCGTTGAGGCGTCAAACACCTCCCCCAACGGCACGGGAGCCTCGTACGCTGCGCACGCCGCCGGCGTCACCCGATCAGTCGCCACTCTGAAAAAGGCTCACTGAGCGAGCGGGTCGGTCCAGTTGGGGGCAGTCCGCGACGGCAAGGTCGCCTTCGACGTCGTCCGCGGGGGTGAAAGGACCGTGCCTCGCGAACATGGAGTCCCCGTCAGCACACCGACGAGGACTCATGAACGATCGAGGTCAGAAGCGGAACCGAGCTGTCTCATCCTGAATGTAGATGAAAATGGGCCTGATCATCTCTCCGCCGTTGGTGGGGTGTAGCTCCAATCCGAGTTCTCGGACCTCCTTGATGGCCCACACCTTGTCTTGAGGGAATCCCGCGCGTCTCGCCTCTTCTTGCACTTCGAATAGATGACGCACGGACTCCCAGCCTGCAGCAGGCGTGAAGCGGCAAAGTATCCAAGGCTGGTCACCTTGTGGATCGGAAAACAACCCGATGACCTGCTCGCCGATTTTCAACGACCAGACAGAGGCCTTGTCAGGAGTCACGGCTTGCCTCTCTGCTTCTCTTGGAGTTCCTAACGAAATGATCTTCAAGGTGGTTGGATCACTCCGAGGCTGGCGATCCGGGGGTGCTGGGTCGCTCAGCCGAAGGCATCGGAAGTCGACGACGAACTGTGGGCGGTGAAGGCTGCATCGGGGAGAACGACCGCATACGACCGCACCGCTGCCGTGACCGTGCGCCCCGAGCCGGGCGGTGTTCTGAAAAGTCTGCACCGGTCCGCCCTCAACCGTGTGATCGGAGCCGGTGGAAGGTAAATGCGTCGACAGTGCCCCTCGATACCCGGCAAAGTGGCCGCCCGTGACGAGCAGTGAGCTGTGGAACCGTGCGACCGCCGACCGCTACGACGCCGGGGAGAACGAGATGTCCTCGTCCGCCGTTCTCGGACCGACTCTGGCCTTCCTCGCAGAGCTGGCCGGAGACGGCCGGGCACTGGAGTTCGCCATCGGAACCGGACGCGTGGGCGTCCCGCTGCGAGAACGCGGCGTGCCGGTAGTGGGCATCGAGCTGTCCGAGCACATGGCAGCGGTGCTGCGGCGCAAGATCGACGAGGACACGCTCCCGGTCGTCATCGGGGACATGGCCACCACCGTCGTTCCCGGCGAGTTCACCCTGGTCTATCTCGTCTACAACACGATCACGAACCTGCTCACGCAGGACGAGCAGGTCGAGTGCTTCCGCAACGCCGCACGTCATCTGGAGCCCGGCGGCCGATTCGTCATCGAGCTGGGTGTGCCGCCGCTGCGGTTCCTGCCGCCCGGCCAGGTCGCGGTGCCTTTCGACGTCTCCGAGCGGCACCTCGGCTTCGACACCTTCGACCTCGTCGAGCAGGTTCTCGTCTCGCACCACTTCACCCGCGACGGCGACGACAGCCACTACCGCCGCGGCAACTCCCGGCACCGTTACGCCTGGCCGGCAGAGCTCGACCTGATGGCACGGATCGCCGGGCTTGAGCTGGAACGTCGCGTGTCGAACTGGGACGGGGCGCCGTTCATTCAGGACTCCGCGAAGCACATCTCGGTCTGGCGCAAGCCGATCTGACGTCGGCCACCAGGCCGTCGACGTAGACCGTGCCTGTCGTGAAACTCCTGCCGGGAGTTGATGGGTGGAGGCGGCGATGACCAGCCAGGTCCATCGGTCGGCCTGCTCCGGAGTCGGGAGTCGGGAGTCGGGGCCATGGTCCGTCTGGATAGGGGTGGGCTGTCAACTTCCCTGGAATTCCGGGTAGTTCCCGGGGCTGAAGGGCTCGTGGGTGGCGTGGCGGTCTCCCGGCCGCCGCGCCACCCACGCCCACTCCCATCGCCCACCCGCTCACGGCCGACCGGGCGTCCGGCAGGGGCCCGCCGCCGTCGCGTGCGCGGACGTCAGGCGATGTCGACGCCGTTCGAGTACGACTTCATGAAGTACGTGGCGAAGCCGTTCTGGACCGGATCGCCGGCCTTGTCGATGGCGTGCAGGATGCCGCCGCCACCGGTTCCGTTGAGGCAGACCGTCATCAGGTCGGTGAAGACGACGCCGGGGGTGTCGGGGACCTCGTACGCGGAGTCGGTGTAGATGTCCGCGTTGAGGTTGAAGAAGCAGTAGCTGCCCAGGCCCCAGGCGTGGTGGTCGCGCACGTGGTCGCCGACTTTGTAGGCGGCGTAGCCGAGGGTGGAGCCGTGCCGCCATGCCGTCTGGGTGGGCACGTCGTAGGGGTGCTCGTTCTGGAAGAAGTAGGTGCGGCCGTGCTCGCCCTGCCAGAGCACCTCGTACTTCTGGTAGTGCTCGACGAACAGTCCGTACGCGGTGACATGGTCGCCGTTCACCACGATGCCGCTGTCGGCGGGGTTGATCGTCCAGCCCACGGTGCCGTCGAGGCCGTGGTCGGCGCGCCAGAGCCAGAGGTGGTCGAGGACCACGTCGTTGCTGTCGATCTGGACGCTGACGCCGGCGCCGCCGGCCAGTGCGCCGCCGATCCGGGCGACGATGTCGAACAGTACGGTCGGGTCGGTGCTGTGCCGGCGCCGACCGCAGCCGTCGCCGACCCTCAGGAGGACCGGGGTGTGGCGGGAGGCCGCCTCGAAGAGGAGACCGGCGAGGGTGACGCCGGGGACGTCGGCGACCTCGATCACGGTGTTGCCGTGCGTGGAGCGCAGGGTGGTCAGGCCCAGGCCGAGGACCACGGTGCCGGGCCGGTTCACCCGCAGGGGCGCGGAGATGTCGTAGATGCCCGGAGTGAACAGGAGGTGCTTGCCGGCCGACAGGGCCCGGTTGATCTTCGCGGCCGAGTCGCCCGGCTCGGCCACATGGAACCGCGACAGCGGGATGTTGCGTCCCTTGGACGGCCCGTTCGCCCAGGTCGTGCCGGTGCTGTTGGTGCGCAGCGCGGGCACGAACACCTGGTAGGAGCCGTGGCGGTCCACGGTGAGGAAGGGCTTCTCCCGGATCACGGGTGTGCGGTCGACGGTGGTGTGCGGCGGGGTCGGGAAGGACTGCGCGGGGGCGCCCTCGGTGCCGACGAACACCATGTTCCAGTTGGAGCCGTTCCAACTGCCGAAGGTGTCGTTGCGCGAGAGCCACTGCTGCTGGGAGCCGGACTCGACCTGTCCGTCCACCACGCTGTCGGCGAGGAAGCCGCCGCTGGACCACCGGTTGCCGGGCGGACTCGGCCACAGGGTCATGTTGCCCTTGATGTGGACACGGCGCATCGGAGCGGCCTGGGCGACCGCCCAGCGCTCCAGTCCGTCCGGCGGCACGATCGTCAGGTTCTCCGCGGCCCGCCAGAAGTTCTGGGTGCCGTTGCCGTCCAACCACTGCGCGTCGACGGTGACATGACCGTTGATCACCACGTCGGAGGGGCTCGCGCCCAGACCCAGGACGTGGGTGTAGAAACCGACGTTGATGTCGACGGTGTAGGTCCCCGGCAGGAAGGCCAGGGCGAAGCGCTCGTCGCCGAACTGGTTGGACTCCTGGATGGCGAACACGGCGTCGACCTTGGCCTGAATCGACGCGTCGCTCATGGACCGATCGAAGACCAGGACGTTCGGGCCGAGCGTGGTGCGGGCGCCGCCGGGCCGGTGCGAGTCGGCGGCTGTCGACGCGAACGCCGGTCCTGAGCCGACGCCGCTGATCAGCGGCACCGATGTAGCGGCCGCCCCGCGCAGCACACTACGACGAGAGGGAATCTTGGACACGGCTCTCCCTGCATAGGGTGAATGGACGGGACCGTCAAGTGGCCCCCGATCTCTGAGAGCGCTCTCAGCCACGAAGTGAATCACCGTGGGTGGGGAGCGTCAATGAGCCTGCATCAAAGGGGATTTGAGGGATCGTCAGGTGTCGTGTGGGGCTGCGAGGAGCGCGTGAGTCCGCTTCCGTGTGCGGGGACGGGACCGACGGACCGCGCCGCGGTGCTGTCGCGGGTGGGGATCGGGACCCCAGGGCACGCCGGTCCTGCGCCGGTGCAGCACGGTGGACGGGCACGTTCGGCGAGGACGGGGGCGGTGCTGATGAGCGTCACTGCGTCCGGTTCGCGCTCGGTGGAGGACCCAGCCCGCGGAGAGGCCGGTGGTCAGCCCTCTGATCGGCGGTCTGTCGATGCCTCCGGAGCCGATGACACCACCCCCGGGCCGTGCCTTCGGCGGGGATGGGGTCATGCCGGCTCCGGAAGACGGGCGCCCCGTTGCGGGGCCGTCGAAACGGTGATGCGGGAGGCCTGGACGCGGTCGGTGAGGTCCGCGCTCAGGCGCGCGGCGTCCCGCCGGGGTCGTCCTTCCTGCCGGCTCAGCCGAGTACGGGATCCAGGAACGTGAGTACGCCCGCGTCGGCGTCGAGCCTGGCCCGGGTGCCGATGGGGAACGTCTGCTGCGGCACACCGTGGCCGATGTCCGCGCCGACGAGGACCGGGATACCGAGGTCGCCGAGGCGGTCGTGAAGGAGTTCCTCGACGCGCTCGCGTGTGCCGCAGTCGGTGAAGGTGCCGCAGACGATGCCGGCCGCGCCGTCGAAGTATCCGGCGCGGCGCAACTGGGTGAGGAACCGGTCGAGCCGGAAGGTCTCCTCGTCCACGTCCTCCAGCAGGACGATGCCGCCGTGCGCGGGCAGCGAGGTGTCGGTGCCCAGGGAACAGGCGAGCAGGGTGACCGTGCCGCCCAGTGTGACGCCTTCCGCGGTGCCGCCGACCAGGGGGCGGGAGCCGGGGAAGCGCAGTTCCTTGACGGACGCCGGGTCGGTGAGCAGTGCGGCGAGTCCGTCGAAGTCGGCGCGACCGGGGTGGAAGCCGCGGATGGCGGGCATCGGTCCGAACAGGCCCGTCCAGCCCAGCTTCACCGCCACCGCCTCCAGCAGCGCCGTGACGTCGGAGAATCCGATGACGGGGCGCGGGGTGGGCGTGCCGATGGCGTCCCAGTCGACGAGCTCCAGGGTGCGCTGGGCGCCGTAGCCGCCGTTCGCGCAGAAGACGGCCGTGAACGCCGGGTCGGTGAGCGCGGTGGTCAGGTCGCGGGCGCGCAGCGCGTCGTCTCCGGCGAGGTATTCGCCGGTCGCCCGCGCGGAGGCGAACACCTCGGGCCGGAGGCCGAGCCCGCGCAGCGACTCCAGGCCGGTCTCCAGGTTCTCCTGGTCGGTCGGTCCGCTGGCGGCGATGACGGCGACACGGTCACCGGGCTTGGGTGCGGCGGGGCGGATGAGCCCCTCGGAGGGCAGGGTGGGCATGTTGGTCCTTGGGGAGTGAGGGTGGGCTCTGGGCTTTGGGCCGATGCAGGGGTCAGTGGGTTTCCAGGAACGTGGCGATCAGCGCCGCTCGCTCCAACAGGGAGGAGAGCGAGGCGTGTTCGTCCTCGCCGTGGGCGCCGGCGCCCGCAGGGCCCAGGCCGTCGACCGTCGGGATGCCGAGCGCGCCGGTGAGGTTGGTGTCGCCCGCGCCGCCGGAGGAACCGAGCGGCAGGTCCAGGCCCAAAGTGGTGGCGAGCGTGGTCAGTTCGGCCGCCAGGGGGTTGGCCGGGTCCATCGCCCAGGCCGGGCGGTGGGACAGCGTCTCGGCGGACAGGGTGGCCCGCTGCCGTACCGGGGTCGGTTCCAACAGGGCGGACAGCAGGGCCCGTTCGGTCTCGGCGGTGGCGTAGCGCAGGCCGATCTCCGCCTCGGCGTGATCGGCGACCACGTTGGCGCGGGTACCACCGGTGATCGTGCCGACGTTCAGCGCGGCGTCGGGGAGGGCGGCGGCCGTTGCCCGCAACTCCGCCAACTGGTCCACGAGTTCGTCGATCGCGGAGACGCCGAGCGCGGCGTCGAGGCCGGCGTGGGCGCTGACCCCGCGCACCCTCAGCCGCACCCGGGCCACCCCGCGTCGGCCGATCTTCAACGCGCCGCCGGGCAGCGGTGGTTCGAGGCCGAGCACCGCGTGGGCGCCCTCGGCGTGCCGGGCCACGAGGCGGCTGCCGTCGGGGCTGCCGATCTCCTCGTCGTTGACCACCACGAGGCGTACCGGACGCCTCGGCGTGGCGCCCCTACGGGACAGCAGGTCCATGGCCATTTCGACGGCCACCAGGGAGCCCTTCATGTCGAAGACTCCGGGGCCGTTGACCGTGTCGCCGTCCTCGGCGAGCGTGAAGGGGCGCCGGGTGATGGTCCCGGCCGGGAAGACGGTGTCGCTGTGGGCCACGAGCAGCGTATGTCCGGCGCGGGAGCCGTCGTTCGAGGTCCCGCGCCCGTTCCAGTACGCCACCAGGTGGTCGCCGCCCGGTCCCGGCGGGTGCTCGATCCGGTCCGCCGTGGCGGAGAGGCCCGAGGCGAGTTCCTTGCCGAACACGGCCGCGCGGTCCGCGTCGCTCGACGGGGTCTCCAACGAGACCAGGCGTTCCCAGCGTTCCAGCACCGTGTCGCCGAACGTGCGGGCCAGGGCGAGGAGTTCGGCGGGCTCAGCCATAGCAGTTCTCCACGGCCGAGGTGACCACCCGGGTCAGCGCGCGGAAGCAGCGGATCGCCTCGTACATCGTCGGCAGCGTGAACCGCACGGTCAGCGGGTCGGTCTGGACGACGCCGGGGATGTAGGCGGCGGCGGGCGCCAGGTGGGCGGCGTCGAAGGACACCTCGTAGGTGTAGCCCCCGGCGGGCGGGGTGAGCGGGCCGGTGGGGGCGGGCAGGGCGGTGAGGCCTTCGCGGGCGGCCTCGGTGATCCGGGCGGCGCTCACCTCGGGCGGCAGGCAGATCGCGGAGTAGCGGTCCACGCAGGTCTTGACCACGGCGTGGGCGGCGTGCGGCGCCCAGCCGCGGGCGTCCTCGCAGCACAGGTCGTCGCCGGTGACCAGGACCACCGGGACGCCGTATTCGTCGGCGAGCAGCGCGTTCATCCGGCCCTCGGAGGCCGGCTCGCCGTTGATCCGCACCGCGGTGATGGTGTTGGGCAGATAGGTGTGGGCGAGCACGCCCGGCTGACCGGCGCCGGTGTGGTAGCCGACGAGGGCGACCGCGTCGGGGGAGCGGTCGATGCCCTCCATCATGCCGAGCGGCTTGTGCGTGCCGATCAGCAGGGTGGCCCGTTTGTCGAGCCGGTCGAGGAGCAGGTTGCGCTGGTCGGCGTGGGCCTCGTTGACGAGGATCTCGGTGGCGCCGGCCGCGGCGAAACCGGCGATGGCGGCGTTGACGTCGGCGGTGAGGAACCGCCGGTTGTACTCCCAGCGGGCGTGGCCGGGCTCGCAGTCGTCGGGGAAGGTGACGCCGGTGACGCCCTCCATGTCGGCGGAGATCAGGACCTTCATGCTGCCTTCCCGTCAGGGGTGGTGAGATGGGCGCGGGGACGGATGGTCCAGGTGCGCACGGTGTGCCGGCCCAGTTGGCCGAGGTCCACGGCGAGGCCGATGCCGGGCCGGGAGCGGGGCACGGCGACCATGCCGTCCACGGCGCGGATCGGCGGTGTGACGATGTCCCGCCGGTAGTACTTGTCGGAGCCGGAGACGTCCGAGGGCAGGGTGAAGCCGGGCAGTCCGGCGAGGGCCAGGTTGGCGGCCCGGCCGATGCCGAATTCGTGCATCCCGCCGCACCACACGGGCACCCCGGCGTCCAGGCACAGGTCGTGCACCGTCTTGGACGGGCCGAGCCCTCCGAGCCGGGAGACCTTGATGTTGACGATGTCGGCCGCGCCCAGGTGCAGGGCGGTGCGCAGTACGTCCGGGGTGGTGACCGACTCGTCCAGGCACACCGGGGTGTCCAGACGGGCGGCGAGCCGGGCGTGCGAGAGCAGGTCGGAGGCGGCGTACGGCTGCTCGATCATCAGCAGGCCGCGTCCGTCCAACTCCACCAGGACGGGCTCCTGTTCGGGAAGATAGGCGGTGTTGGCGTCGACCTGGAGGGCGACGCCGGGGAAGGCGTCCTGGACGGCGCGGACCGGTTCGAGGTCCCAGCCGGGGCGGATCTTCAGCTTGACGCGGCGGTAGCCGTCGGCGACGTGCCGGGAGACCTGCGCGAGCAGCGCGTCGATCGTCGGCTCGATGCCGAGGCTGACCCCGGCGGGCACCGCGTCGGCGTCGGCGCCGAGCAGGTCGGCCAGGGGCTCGCCGCGCCGCTGTCCGTAGAGGTCCCAGCAGGCCATGTCGAGGCCGGCGCGGGCGAAGTGGTTGCCGCTCACCTTGGCGGTGAGGCGGGCCGCGTCGTCGGGGTGGTCCCAGGGCCGGCCGAGGAGCATCGGGGCGAGGTGGTCGCCCAGCACCTGCCAGCAGCTCCAGGTGGACTCGTCGCAGTAGTACGGGTCGGTCGGCGAGGCGCACTCGCCCCAGCCGACGGTGCCGTCCTCGGCGGTCGCGCGGACGACGATGTGCTCCAGGTACGACTTGCGGTGCGAACTGGTCTCGAAGGAGTGGACGAGATCGAGCCGGACCAGCGCCAGCTCGATCTCGGCAAGGGTGACGGTCATGTGGGGTCGTCCTACCGTGCGGGGCCCCGGTCAGGGGCGGGGGGTCGTGCCGGGTGCTGCGGCACGGGGGGTGAAGCGGTACGCGGCGAGTCCGCCCGGCAGCCGTACGCAGGAGACGGCGGTGCGGTCGGCGAGCAGCCGGGCGAAGGTGTGGGTGAGTCGGCCGCGCAGCAGAGCAGCGCGCTCCGGGCCGTGCTCGGCGCGCAGCCGGTGCCAGTCGTCGGGCAGGACCACGATCCGGTCGTCGCCGTCGTCGTACACGTGGCCGACGCTCCAGCCGCCGGGCGGCGGACCGGGAGCGGGCGCGGCGTGCCGTGCCGGGGCGTCCAGGTGCCAGGAGACGATGAAGCGGTCGGTGGACTCGCCGGTGGCGGTGCCGAATCCCGAGGCGCCGTACATCGCGGGCTTGAACGCGTCCACCGCCGCGCCGAGCACGTCGAGGTTGAAGTGGGCGTTGCGGGTCTGCATCGGGTCGTACGCCCAGCGGATCAGCGTGGTCCCCTCCGCCAGGCAGCGGTCGCGCTGGCCGAGCTTGAGCAGCCGTCCGATGCCGAGGCCCTGGCGTTCGTGCGCCACCACCGCCAGTTGCGAGTACTGGTACAGGCGCGGGCCCTGCCTGTCGGCGCACCTTTCGCGGGCGAGGAAACTGTAGGTGAATCCCACCAGTGCCTCGCCGAGATAGGCGCCGACGACCAGGCCGCTGTTGTCCTGAAGGGCGGTCAGCAGGCGCGGGTTGAGGCTGCCGTCGGCGGGGCGCAGGCCCATGACCCGCTCGTACAGCGCGACGCAGTCGGCCATTTCCAGCGGGCCGTCCACATCACGTACGACCAGCGGCGGAGCCGGCAGGGTACCGGCCGCGCACCTCGGTGTCGCCGTCGTGTTCACGAGGCGCTCGCGAGGTGACACGCGGCCCGACCGCCGGCCGGCGCCTGCGCCGGCAGGACCGGCAGCGTCCGTCGGTCGCAGCCCGCCTCCGTGCGGCCCGCCGGGTCGAGGCCGGCCCACGCCGGGCAGCGCGGATGGAACCGGCAGCCCTCGGGCACGTCCGTCGGGTCCGGCGGCTCGCCCTGGAGCAGTTGGGGCCGCCGCTCACCGCGCCCGCCCTCCGCGGACACCACGGACAGCAGAGCCTTGGTGTACGGGTGCTTAGGCGCGAGCAGGACCTCCTCGACGGTGCCGACCTCGACGATCCGGCCCAGGTACATCACCGCCACCCGGTCGGCGATGTTCCAGGCCAGGCCAAGGTCATGACTGACCACCAGGGAGGACAGGCCGAGGTCGCGGCGCAGGTCGAGGACGAGCTTGAGGATCTCGCCGCGTACGGAGGCGTCCAGCGAGGCCACCGGTTCGTCGGCCACGATCACCGAGGGCTCCAGTGCGAGCGCGCCCGCGATCACCACGCGCTGCTGCTGCCCGCCGGACATCTCGTGCGGGAAGCGCGACAGGAACTGCTCCGGAGGGCGCAGCCCGGCCTTGGACAGGGCGGTGTGCACGCGCTGTTCGAGGCCGTCCTTCATCCGGTGCAGCCGGGGACCCTCGGCGACCGCGTCGAACACGTTCTGCCGCGGGTTCAGGGCGCCGCCGGGGTCCTGGAGGACGAACTGGACCTTGCGGCGGTGCGCCTTGAGCGCGGCGCTCGTGTAGCGCAGCGGCACGCCGTCGGACAGCACCTCGCCCGATGTGGGCTTGACCAGCCCGGTCAGGGCGCGCGCCAGGGTGGACTTGCCGCAGCCGGACTCGCCGATCAGGGCGAGGATCTCGCCGCGGCCCAGTTGGAGGTCGACACCGTCCACCGCGCGGGCGGGGCCGCGGCCCGCCCGGGGCGGATACGTGATGTGCAGGTCGCGGACCTCCAGCGCGGGCGCCGTGGCCGCGTCGGGTCCGGTGACCGTGCCCGTGGTGGTGACGGTCATGAGCGGGCTCCTTCCGCGGACGGTTCGGGCAGGTCTGCCGAGGGTTCGGATACGTCGGAGGTGGGGTCCGGCACCTTCGGGGAGGCTTCGGGCGCGTCCGCGGAGAGGTCGGGGAAACCGGGCAGCACCCGCAGGCACGCCGACTGCCGTCCGGGACCGGCTGGCCACAGCTCGACGGGGGTGCCGTCGCAGACCTCGTGCACGTCGGGGCAACGGGCCGCGAACGCGCAGCCGGGGCCGAGGGCGGCAGGGTCGGGCGGGTCGCCGGGCAGGCCGGCCGGCGCCCTGCGGGAGGCGGGGTCGCCGATGGTGGGGAAGGCGCGGGAGAGCGCCCGGGTGTAGGGGTGCCGAGGGTCGTCCAGGAGCTGCCGTGAGGGGCCGGACTCGACAAGCTCACCGGCGTACATCACCGCCAGCCGGTCGCACATCTGGCCGAGGACGGAGAGATCGTGGCTGATCATGATGACGCCGATGCCCTCGTCGCGTACGAGGTCCGAGAGCAGGTCCAGGATCTGGGCCTGCACCATCACGTCCAGGGCCGTCGTCGGCTCGTCCGCGATGATCAGGTTCGGGCGGCAGGCCAGCGCCATCGCGATCATGACGCGCTGGCGCTGCCCGCCGGAGAACTCGTGCGGATAGCTGCGCATCCGCCGCGCCGGGACGCCCACCGACTCCAGCAGCTCGGCCGCGCGGGCGCGGGCCTGCTTCTCGGTGATCCGGCCGCCCTCCTCGCCGGCCCTGCGGCCGTGCAGCACGATCGGCTCGACGAGCTGGTCGCCGATGGTGTGCACCGGGTTGAGCGCGGTCATCGCGCCCTGGAAGACCACGGAGGCCTCCGCCCAGCGCACCGCCCGCATCCGGCTCCAGTTCGCGGTGAGCAGGTCCTCGCCCTGGTAGAGCACCTGGCCGGTGACCTCGGCGGCGGCCGGCAGCAGCCGCAGCAGGCTCATCGCCAGGGTGGACTTGCCCGAGCCGGACTCACCGGCCAGGCCGAGCGTCTGCCCGGCGTCCAGCGTGAGGTCCACCCCGCGTACGGCGGGCACCGTGCGCCCGCCACTGCGGTACGTGACCTTGAGGTCCCTGACCTCCAACATCGCGTTCAACGTGTCTTCACCGACCTCGGGTTGAGAATGGTCTCCACGGCGCGGCCGGTCAGGGTGAAGCCGAGGACGACGATCAGGATGGCGATGCCGGGCGGGTACAGGTACCACCAGGCGCCGGCGGTGACGGCGCCGCCGCTCAGCGCCGAGTTGAGCATCGCGCCCCAGGAGATGCCGGTCGGGTCGCCCAGACCGAGGAAGGTCAGGGTCGCCTCCGACAGGATCGCCGAGGCCACCGTCAGCGTGGAGGAGACCAGGATCAGCGGGGTGACGTTCGGCAGCACGTGCCGCAGCATCACCTGCGGCCCACCCGCGCCCAGCGCCCTGGCCCGCTCGATGAACGGCTTGGCCTCCACCGCGAGGGTCTGCGCCCGCACCAGCCGGGCCGTGGACGACCAACTGGTCACCGCGATGGCGATGGTGATGGACGCGGTGCCCTGCCCGATCACCGCCGACAGCGAGATGGCCAGCGGCAGGCTCGGCAGCGCGATGAACCAGTCGGTGAGGTGCATCAGCGCCTTGCCGGTCCAGCCGCCGTAGTGACCGGCGACCAGGCCGACGGTGCTGCCGAGCACCACCGTCAGCACGGTCGCCATCAGACCGATGGACAGCGAGGAACGGGCTCCCCAGATGACCAGCAGGAGGATGGAGCGTCCCTCCTGGTCCGTGCCGAGCGGGTAACCGCCGAGCGGGGAGTGCAGGGAGGGCCCGTCGACCTTGATGACGTCGAGGTCGTTGTCCGAGATGAACAGCGGTGCGCAGACGGCCAGCAGGCCGAACACGACCAGGATGATGAGGCCGGCCACGCCGGAGCGGATGCGGACGAAGGAGCGGACGAAGCCGGCGAATCCGTCGCGGCGCGGCGTCGGTGCGGCCGGTGGGACCGGCGGCGCGGGGTCGGCCCCCGCCCGCGGCGGGGCGACGGTCAGGGTGAGGGGTTCGTGGTCGGTCACTGGGCACGCACCCGGGGGTCGAGGAAGCGGTAGATCACGTCGGCGAGCAGGTTCATGAGGATCACCGAGGCGCTGAAGACGATGAACGTGCCCTGGAGCAGCGGCAGATCGGGCACCTTCAGGGCCTGGTAGCTGAGCTGGCCCAGGCCCGGCCAGGAGTAGACGGTCTCCACGGTGATGGCACCGCCGAGCACCGTGCCCAGGTGCATGAAGATCATGGTGACCGAGGGCAGCAGGGCGTTGGGCACCGCGTGCCTGCGCCGTACGTCGTCGTCACGCAGGCCCTTGGCCCGCGCGGTGAGCAGATACGGGCTGCCCAGCTCGTCGATGATCGACGAGCGCATGACGGCGACGTACTGGGCGAAGACCACCAGGACCATGGTCAGACAGGGCAGGACCAGGTGCTTGGCCACGTCGAGGACGTGGTCCGGGCCGCCGGTGATCGCCGGGTCGCTCATCCCGCCCGCGGGCAGGAAGCCGGGGATCGGGCCGATGCCGACGCTGAAGGTGATCAGCAGGATCATGCCCAGCCAGAAGGTCGGCACCGACCACAGCGTCAGCGAGGCGCCGGTGGCGATGCGGTCCAGCCAACTCCCTTGCCGCCAGCCGGATCTGACACCAAGCCAGAGGCCAAGCGCCACCGAGATGAGCATGGCCGTGCCCATCAGCAGCAGGGTCGGCCACAGCCGGTCGCTGATGAGGGAGCTGACCGGCTGCTGGAACTCCCAGGAGTTTCCCAGGTGGCCGGTCAGGGTGTCGGTGACGAAGTGGAAGAAGCGTTCGGGCACCGACTGGTCCAGGCCGAGCTGCTTGCGCAGTTGTGCCATCTGCGCGTCGCTGGTGGGGCGGCCGCGGGTGATGGACTGCACCGGGTCGGCCGGCATCAGGCTGAACAGGACGAAGCCGATGACGAGGGTGGCCAGGAAGCTGACGGCCGCGGCCACCAGCTTCGTGGCCAGGTAGCGGGCGAATCCGGAGCCGGGCCGGCGCCCGCCGCGCGGGGCGGCGGGCTCGGCCGTGACGGCGCCGGTGGCGTCGATGGTGTCGGCCACGGTCTACTCGCGGTCGTCGGAGGAGGAGCGGCGGCGTGCCATGAACACTCCGCCCGCGGCCAGGACGACCACCACGGCCGCCGAAGCGCCGATCAGCGTGCCGGAGTTGCCGCCCGAGGAGGAGGACGAGGCCTTGGCGGGGGTCGCGTTCACGTACTGGTGGAAGGAGTCCTGCGCGGGGTAGGCGCCGGCGGAGTTCGCCTTTCCGTCCACGATGCCGCTCACGCGGTCGGTGCGGTACGCGGCGAGACCACTGGCGTTGTAGATCATGATGTTCTCGTTGGCCTTGTACAGGATGGCCTGCATCTGCCGCAGCAGATCCGCCCGCTCCTTGTCGTCGAAGGCGCTCTGCTGACGCAGGAACAGGTTGTCGTAGTTCTTGTCGCAGAAGAACGAGTCCGTGCTGCCGCCCTCGCCCTTGCTGTCGGGCAGCGCCGAGCAGGTCTGGATGCCCAGCAGGTACGTCGGGTCGGGACCGGTCGACCAGGAGTCCATCAGGATGTCCCAGTCGCCCTTGGCCAGGTCGGCGTTGAGCTTGGCGGAGCTCATCGACTGGATGTCGACCTTGACGCCGATCTCCTTGAACCAGCCCGTGAGGTACGTGGACACCTTGGCGTCGCCGTCGTCGTCGGAGTGGATGCCGAGGCGGAACTCCAGCTTGCGCTTCGACTTCGGGTCGACCCGGATCCCGTCCGAGCCCTTCTTGTAACCCGCCTCGTCCAGCACGGAGTTGGCCTTGGCCGGGTCGTAGCCGAACTTCTCGGAGTCGGAGGGCTGCCACGCGTACTGCGGCAGTGACTGCGGCAGGTAGCTGCCACCGACCTCCGCCAGGCCGTTGCGGACCTTCTTCACGATGGTCGCCCGGTCGATGGCGCGTGCCAGCGCCTCACGCACCTTGACGTCGCCGAGCGCCGGGTGACCGGTGCCGATCTTCTTGCCGTCGCGGGTACGGGCGCCGCCGTTGACCTCGATGCCGCTCCAGCGGTTGCCGACCTGCTCGTACGCCTTGATGCCGGACCGGCCCTTGAGCGCCTGGTACTGGGTGGGGTTGAGACCGCTGACGTAGTCCAACTGCCCCGAGCGCAGGGCCGCCACGGCGGCGTCCGTGTTCTTGAACGACTGCTCGATCATGTGGTCGTACTTGGGCGCGCCGAGCAGGAAGTCCTTGTTCGCGTCGAACTTGGCGTACTGCTCGGACTTGTAGTCCGTCAGCGTCCACGGGCCGTAACCGACGATCGGGAAGCTGTCGTTCTTGTAGCTCTTCAGGTCCTTCACATGGGATTCCCATATGTGCTTCGGCACGATCGGGATGCCCGACACCGGGATGCTGACCGACAGCATGGTGGCCTGCGGCTTCTTGGTCTTGACGACCAGGGTGGTGTCGTCCGGCGCGGTCACCGACGCGAAGTTGCTCACCAGGGAGCCGTTGGCGGTGGCCGCCGTGGAGTTGCTCATGATCAGGTTGAACGTCCAGGCGGCGTCCTCGGCCGTGATCGGCTTGCCGTCGCTCCACTTCAGACCCTTGTGGATCTTGAAGGTCCAGGTGAGCTTGTCGCTGGAGGTCGTCCAGGAGTCCGCCAGATACGGCTTGACGGTGCCGTCCTGCTCCACGGTGTCCAGGGCCGGGTAGATGCCGGCGAACACGTCCAGGCTGCCCGCGAAGTAGGCCAGGAACGGGTTCAGGGAGTCGATGCCGATGCCGGTGATCGGCATCCGGAGCGTGCTGCCGCCGTCGTCGGCCACGGCGGCCGGCGCCAGGGCGAGGCCCGCGCCGGTACCGAGGAGCAGTGACGTGGCGAGCGCGGCGGCCTTGCGGCCGATTCTGTGCACAGGGGCGGACGTGGTCATCGTGAACTTCTCCTGGAGGTGCCGGCGGCACGGGGCCGCGAAGGGACGGGCGGTGGGACGGGGCCGCTGGGCCGCGGACCCGGGAAGGGCCGTACGGGGCGCCAGTTGCTGCATAGTGCACCTATTGGTGTGTGCATTGGCTCATGCATTGGTGCATACATGAATGTGAACGTGCGTACGGTGGTGCTGTGGGGCTCTTGGGCGGGGGAGGGGCCGGTCCGCGGGGCCGTGGCCGGCTCGCGCGGGGTTCAGCGGAGGTACGGCGCGGTCATCGCTCCGCGTTCCGGACCCCGGTGCCGGTGCCGGTGCCGGTGCGCAGGAAGTCCTCCAGCACCCGCACGCCGAACTCCAGGCTGCTGACGAGGACCTGCTCGTCGACGCCGTGCACATACCGCCACACGTCGAAGCCGGGAGGGGTCAGGCCGGGGCCGAACCCGTAGCACTGGATGCCCAGTCGGGCGAACGCCTTGGCGTCGGTGCCGCCCGACATGATGAACGGCAGCACCAGCGCCTGGGGATCGGCGCGGCGCAGCGCCGCCGCCATCTCCGCGAACTCGGCCGAGGTGTGGTCCGCGAAGACCGGCGCGGCGAAACTGTGGAAGGACCGCGAGACCTTCTCGCCGAGCAGGGCGTCCACGGTGGCGAAGAAGTCCTCTTCGGCGCCCGGCAGGATGCGGCCGTCCACGCCGGCCGTCGCCTCGCTCGGAATGACGTTGTGCTTGTAACCCGCCTTCATCATGGTCGGGTTGAGGGTGTTGGCGACGGTGGCCTCGACCAGCTTGGCCGCCTCGCCCAACTGCGCGAGCGACGCCGGGTCCGCCGGGTCGACCGTGACGCCCAGACGGGTGGAGAGCCCCTCCAGCAGCGCGGCGACCGCCGGCACGATCCGCACCGGCCAGCGGTGCCCGGCCAGCGCGGCGAGGGTGGCCGCGAGGGTGGCGACGGCGTTGTCCGTGCCGGGCCGGGAGCCGTGGCCCGCCGCGCCGCGCGCCGTCAGGTCCATCCAGGCGCTGCCGCGCTCGCCGACGGCGATCGGGTAGAGCCGGGAGGCGTCCGGCAGATGGACCGAGTAGCCGCCGGACTCGCCGATCGCGGTCGTGACGCCCTCGAAGAGGTCCGTGTGCCGGTCGACGAGGAAGCCCGCCCCCAGCTCGCCGGTGTCCTCCTCGTCCGCGACGAACGCCATCACGATGTCGCGCGCCGGCCTCACCCCGCGGCGCGCCCAGGACCGGGCGGACGCGAGCATCATCGCGTCCATGTCCTTCATGTCCAGCGCCCCGCGACCGAGGATCGCGCCGTCGCGTATCTCCCCGCAGAACGGGTCGAAGCTCCAGTCGGCGGGCTCGGCCGGAACCACGTCGAGGTGGCCGTGGACCAGCAGGGCCGGGGCGTCGCGGTCCTCGCCGGGGATGCGGACCACGGTGCTGGCCCGGCCCGGCGCCGACTCCAGCACGAGAGGCTCGTAGCCGGACTCGGCGAGCAGTCCGGCGGTCCACTCGGCCGCCTCCCGCTCACCGCGGGAGTCACCACCGCCGTAGTTGCTGGTGTCGAAACGGATCAACCGGGCGCAGAACTCGGTGACTTCGGAGATCAGTGCGGAGTCCTCGGCGGGGGAGAGAGCGCCGCCGTCCTGGTGGAGAGAGGGGTCGTTCATGGAGGGGAACCACTTGCTTTCCCGGCGGCAGGGCGCGAGGACGGGGCCTCTGCCGTCGATGGCTCAGCGAGACGGGCTCGCGGAAACGGGGAACAGGCGGGACGGGGAAGGGAGGGGGTGCTCACCGCGCGGGCGGGGGCACGTCCTCCGATTCGGCGGGTAAGCCGGACGGGTCCATGGCGCCGGCGCCGGGCAGGCCGGCAGCGGGTCCCGGGAGATCCGGCGAGCCCCCCGCCTCGCCCGCGGCCGCGACGGACGGCGTCCGGCCCAGGCCGTAGCTGCCCAGGGAGCGGAAGAGCTCCGCCCGGCGCCGGTTGCGCCGGGCCGCCCCCTTGGCGCCCGCGGCGGCCAGCGCCGCCAGCACATGGGCCGCCGCCGCCACCGCCGTCGGCGAGTGGTGCGGCGACTCGCTGCGGGTGTCCACCGCCAGGACGTGCGTGGCGAAGGAGCACACCGGACTGGTGTAGCTGTCGGTCAACGCGATCACCGAGGCGCCCAGCGCGCGGAACTCCCGGGCCACGTCCACCGTCAGGCCGCTGTAGTTGCGGAAGCTGAACACGACCAGGACGTCGTCCGCGTGCGCGTCGCTGATCGCGTTGACCGCCGCGCCTGTCGCCGGCGGCACGAGGAACACGTCCCGCATGCTGCTGGTGAGGTCGCTGGTCAGCAGTGACGCGTACCCGGCCGACTTCAGGTCGCCCAGCACCCACCGCCGACGCGCCCGCAACAGGGCCGCGGCCGCCAACTCCAGGGCGCCGTTGGCCTGGAGATCGGCCAGCGTGCGCCGGAGGTTGCCCTCCTCCGCGGTGATCATCCGGCGCAGCGCCGAGCGCTCCCGCGGCTCGGACTCCGGATCGCGGCTGGTGAACCGCAGATCCGGCTCGGCCAGCCGCAGACCGCTCTCCCGGGCCGCCAGCAGACGCAGGTCGTCGGTGGAGGCGACCCCGGCCGCCGCCAGCAGTCCGTCCAGATCGGCGGCGCTCGCGTCGGCCGCCCGCAGCAGTTGACCGGGGCGCCGCTCCAGCGAGGCGGGGTAGTCCTCCGCCAGCACCTCGAACAGGCGCTGGGCGGTGGGGCCGCACAGTTCGGCCGCGGCACGCAGCAGTTCGAGTGTCGGCGTAGGCGCCAGAGGACCGGTCACTGCTCACCCCTCCCACTCAGGGCAGCCCACACCCGGGAATCCGGGTGCTGAACTGCGTCTCTGCTGACAGTTAAACGGTGGTGTCGGATTGCTTGATCTAAGTGATGCGTGAGTCTTACTGTCGCCGCATGACCTCGTCAAGAGCCACCGGCGCGGAAAACTCTTCGGCCGATCCCCCCGCCTCGCAGCAGAACTCACGCCGCGCCACGGACGGTTCCGTACAGCCCGATGACGAATCGGGCAGCGGCGCGGGAGGGACCGCCCCCACGGACACGGGTCGAGGCGCGCCGCCCGACAGCGCGGACACGGGGCGGAGCGCGCCGCCGGACCGGGCGGACACCGGCGACGTCCTCGCCGCCTCCGTCGCCCGTGTCCGCCGCGCCGCCGGGCTCACACTGAGCGCGGTGGCGACCCGGGCCGGCGTCTCACCGGCCTACGTCTCGCAGATGGAGTCCGGCGCCGCCAACCCCACGGTCCGTACCCTCGGCCAGATCGCCGACGCCCTCGGCGCCACCCCCGCCGAACTCCTCGGCGGAACCGGCCCGGTCACCGCCGCGGCCGCCCCGGCCTTCCCGCCACGCTTCGCCCCGGCACCGCTGCTCGCCCGGACCGACGGGCACCACGGCATCTGGGACCTCACGGCCCCCGGCGCGAGCCGCATCGGAGCCCGGCTGCTCCACGCCGACCTCGGCGACCACGACCACCCGACAGCCCACCCCGGCGAGGAGTTCGCGCTCGTCCTCGCCGGCTCCTGCCGGGTGTCGGTGGGCGGCGTCGTACGGCTGCTGCGCCCCGCCGACAGCTGCCACTTCGCCGCCACCGACGAACACCACTTCACCGACCCCAGCGACGACCTGCTGATGCTGGTCGTCCTCACCGAGGAGTAGCCCCGTGTCCACCGCTCCCTCCCTGCCCGCATCACGCGCGGGGACCCCGCTGCCCGACGGACTGGCCGCGGCCGCCTCACCCGAGACGGCACCCGAGGTGTGGCCGCTGACCGCCCGCACCGTCGAAGGCCGGCTGCACGTGGGCGGGGTCGCCCTGGACGACCTGGCCGACGCCTGCGGCACCGCGCTGTACGTCATGGACGAGGCCGATTTCCGCCACCGGGCCCGGCTGTGGCGCGAGTCCGGCGCGGACCGGGTGCACTACGCCTCCAAGGCGTTCCTGTGCGCGGAGATGGTCCGCTGGGTCGACTCCGAGGGGCTGCACCTGGACGTGTGCAGCGGCGGCGAACTCCGGCTCGCCGTGGACACCGGCTTCGACGCCGCCCGGATCGTCTTCCACGGCAACAACAAGTCCGTACCCGAGCTGGAGGCCGCCGTCGCCCACGGCGTCGGCGTGGTCGTCGTCGACTGCCTGGAGGAGATCGACCGGCTCGCGCGCGCCGCCGCGGCGGCCGACCGGGTCCAGGACGTCTACGTCCGGATCGCCCCCGGCGTCGCCGCCGAGACCCACGACTACATGGCCACCGGCGGCGACGACGTCAAGTTCGGCTTCCCGGTGCGCGGCGGCCACGCCGAGCGTGCCGTGCTCGCCGTCGCGGCGCGCCCCTCGCTGCGGCTCGCGGGGGTGCACTCCCACATCGGCTCGCAGATCACCGCCACCGAGGGACTGACGCTCGCCGCCGAACGGGTCGCCGCCTTCGTCGCCCTGCTCGCCGAGCGGCACGGCATCACGGTCGCGGAGATCGACCTCGGCGGCGGCGCCGGCATCCCCTACCTGCCGGGCCAACCCCGCCTGGACCCGGCCGCGTTCACGGCCGCCCTGCGCGCCGGACTGGAACGGGTCATGCCCGGCTCACCGATACGGCTCGCCGTCGAGCCCGGCCGGTCGATGATCGGCACCGCCGGGGTGACGCTGTACCGCGTCGGCGCCGTCAAGGACGGGCTGCGCCGCCGGTTCGTGTCCGTCGACGGCGGTATGAGCGACGCCCTGCGCCCCTCTCTCTACCTCGCCCGGTACACCGCGTGGACCGCCAACCGCCCCGCCCAGGGCGAGCCGGTGCACGCCGTGGTCGTCGGCCGCCACTGCGAGAGCGGGGACGTGGTCGTACCCGACATCGCCCTGCCGGAGGACATCGCCGCAGGAGACCTCCTCGCGGTCCCCGCCACCGGCGCCTACCACCACGCCATGGCCAGCAACTACAACGCCCAGCCCCGGCCCGCCGTCGTCGCGGTACGCGACGGCCGCGCCCGCCTCATGGTCCGCCGGGAGACCCCGGAGGACCTGCGCCGCCGCGACGCCCATGGCGAGCCGGTGCGGTTGACCGCCGGGTGACCCCGGCGGGGCTCGCGTCCGCCCGGCCCCCGCCGTCTTCCGGTCGGATACGTGCGCACCTGTGGCTCACGTGGCGTGCCTGCGCGGCTCACAGCGGGCGCCGCCGCGACGCCCATGGCGAGCCGGTGCGGTTGACCGCCAGGTGACCCCGGCGGGGCTCGTGTTCGCTTGACCCCGGCCACCCTTCGGCGGAGCCAGGCACACCTGACGCTCACGCGGCAGGCGTACGCGGCTTCCACGGGCGCCGCCGAGCGTCACGCCGGACCAGGGGTCGTCTCCCGGGGACCGGCGAGCCGCCACGCCGCCCCCGGGACCTTCCCCCCCCCAGGACACCTCCCCCTGGGGCCGGTGAGCCGCACCCACAGTCCCCGCCTACGGCGGTCCGCCGCCCAACTCCCCGTCCACTCGTACGCCGCCGAGCTGCGGGCCGGCCCCAGGCCCCCGAGCCCCCGGCCCCCTGGGACCTTTCCCCAGTGGGCCGGTGACCCGCACCCCTGACCCCGCCCACTCCCACGGCGGCCCGCCGCCCGCGTCGCCGCCCAACTCCACCTCCTCCCGTACTCGGAGTCACCCATGTCCACCGAGCCCCACCTGCCCTACGGCACCTGGCCGTCCCCGATCACCGCCGAAGCGGTCGCCGACGCCTCCGGATCCACCTCCTGGCCCTCCGGAGCCGGCGAAGAGAACTGGTGGTGCGCCTCCGACCCGGCCACCGCGACCGTACGGCTGCTGCGCAACGCCCCCGGCCACGAGGAGCCCGTCCCCGTCCTCGCCCCCGGCGTCTCCGTGCGCAACCGCTCCCTCGGCTACGGCGGCAAGCCGTACTGGGTCCGCGCCGCCGATCCGGCCACAGGCAGCCACCTGCTGGTCTTCACCGACCACCGCGACCAGCGGCTGTACCGCGCCGAGGTGCCCCGCCTCGGGGTCGCCGAGGACGACGCGTTCCCGGTGCCCGTGCCGCTCACCCCGGCCGACCCGCCCGACCGGGAGACCTGCTGGGCCGACCCGGTGACCGGCCCGGACGGTACCGAGGTGTGGTGCGTGCGGGAGACCACCCGCTCCGCCACCGGACCGCACGACGCCGACCCGGCCGTCCGCACCGTGCGCGAGATCGTCGCCGTACCGCTGTCCGGCGCCGCCGCCGACGACCCCGGCGCGCTGCGCGTGGTGGCCCGCTCGCACCACTTCCTCTGCGGTCACCGGCTCTCCCCGGACGGCGGGCGGCTCGCCTGGATCGGCTGGGACCACCCCCATATGCCCTGGGACAGCTCAGAGTTGATGGTCGCCGAGCTGCACGACGGCGTCGCGGGCGAGCCCGTCCGGCTGCTCGGCGGCAGCCACGACGGCACCGAGGTCTCCGTCTCCCAGGCCGCATGGGCGGGCCCCGACACCCTCTACGCCATGGCGGACCCGGACGGCTGGTGGAACCTGCACCGCGTCGACCTGGCCACCGACCGGCCGACACCCACCGCGATCACCAACGTCCTTCCCCTCCAGCAGGATTGCGCCGGACCCATCTGGCGCGTCGGCGCGAGCTGGTTCGCCGTGACGCCGTACGGCGTCGTGCTGCCGCACGGCAACGGCTCGCAACGGCTGTCCCGTTGGTCGCCCGAGGACGGCGAACTGACCGAACTCGCCGACGGCTGGAGCAGCTTCCAGGGCGACCTCTGGTCGGACGGCGAACGGATCCTGGTCCGCGCCGCCGACCCGGCCCTCGGCTCCGCCCTGCTGTCGGTGTCCCTGGCCCCCGGCTCCGGCCCGGCCCGACGTACCAGGCCCAAGTCCGAGGACCCGCTGGCCCCTTGGCAGCCCCGGCCCGAACGCCGCACCGTCCACGACGCGCAGGGCCGCCCCGTCCACTTCCTGCTGCACCGTCCCACCCACCCCACCGTCACCGCACCCGAGGGCGAACTGCCGCCCCTGCTCGTGCAGGTCCACGGCGGCCCGACGAGTTCCACCGGCGTCACCGCCGACCTGGAGTACTCCTTCTTCACCAGTCGCGGCTTCACCGTCGCGGACGTCGACTACGGCGGCTCCACCGGCTACGGCAGGGCCTACCGCGACCGGCTGCGCGGCCAGTGGGGAGTGGTGGACGTCGACGACTGCGTCACCGTCGCCCACGCCCTGGCCGCCGAAGGCCTGGCGGATCCCGCGCGTACGGCCGTGCGCGGCGGCTCGGCCGGCGGCTGGACGACCCTGGCCTGTCTGGTCCACACCGACGTCTTCTGCGCGGGCACGGTCCTCTACCCGATCAGCGACCCGGAACGATGGCGGGCCGACCAGACCCACGACTTCGAGTCCCGCTACGTGGACACCCTCGTCGGCGCCCTCCCGCAGGACCAGGCTCGATTCGACAAGATCTCACCCGCCGCGAACGCCGACCGCATCACCGTGCCGCTGGTGATGCTCCAGGGCGCGGACGATTTCATCTGCCGCCCCGACCAGGCCACTTGCATCGTGGACAACCTGGGCGAACGCGGAGTCTGGCACCGCTTCCTGCTCTTCGAGGGCGAGGGACACGGCTTCCGCCGCGCCGACACCGTCCGCCGCTCCCTGCTGGCCGAAGTCGCCCTCTACCGCGAGGTCCTCGGCGCCCACATCGCCCCAGACGTCTCCCTGGACGCCGACGCCCTGTGATCCGGAACGGCCGGGCGACGCCCTGTGCGTCCCCGGCCGTACGAGTGACCGAGGGTCTCTCGGAGGGGGCGGGGGAGTCGCGGCCGCGCTGACGGTGCGGAAACGAGGGCGGGGAAGCGGGTGCCGGGATGGTGCCGACAAGGCGCGTACTGGGCGGCCCGCGCGCCGGCCATCGAGGCGTAGCGCCCCTTGGCGGCCATGAGTCGTGGTCCTGTGCTCGACGATTCGCCTGTCGTGAAGGAGGTGGATGCGGTCGGCGGGACGGACGCCGGACGAGCGATGGGTGACCACGACGAGGGCCTGGTTCACGGCGGCGAACCACTTCGACGGCCGCCTCTCAGCAGCCCGCCACTGACCCCAACCACCCCAGTTGAAGCGCTCGTCGACAGACCCAGACCTGGGGCCTCATCGGCAGAGAAGAATTGGGGGCGGTTGCACGACCCGCAATTCTCCCACGACTGTCCCTAGGGTTTTCTTTAGAGATCCCCGGCTGTCAATTCGCGTGCACGTCGACCATTGGGGATTCCCCTAAAACTGATCCGCTGCAGCGGCGGAGCGCGGCTGTGGGGCCGAAACTGGGCTCACACCGCAACTTGTTGCTGCCCGGTCGAGCCGATCGCCTGTGCCGTGGCCGGCACGGTGCTGTGCCTTTTCATTCTCTGTGTGGGTGGGTGGAGCGCGATATGGTCGAGTCCGAGCTCAGCGGAATGGTGAATCGGTCCGGTTCGGATTCGGCGGATTCGGCCGATGGCATAGCCGTGATCGGCCTGGCGTGCCGGCTCCCGGGGGCCGCCGGACCAGCCGACTTCTGGCGGTTGCTCAGCGAGGGCGCGGACGCCGTCACCGACGTCCCTCCGGACCGGTGGGACGCGGTCGCGGCGGGTGACGCCGACCCGTCCGCACCCGGCAGGACCGACATCCGACGGGGCGGATTCCTCGACCGCATCGGCCACTTCGACGCCGGGTTCTTCGGAGTCTCCCCCAAGGAGGCCGCCGCCATGGACCCGCAACAGCGGCTCGTGCTGGAGCTGGCCTGGGAAGCGCTGGAGGACGCGCACGTGCGTGCCGGGACGCTGCGCTCCACCCGGACCGGGGTATTCGTCGGCGCCATCTGGGACGACTACGCGACCTTGCACCACCGCTCCGGGCTCACCGCCATCTCCCCGCACACCGTCACCGGCCTGCACCGCAGCATCATCGCCAACCGGGTCTCGTACTTCCTCGGGCTCAACGGTCCCAGCCTGACCGTGGACTCCGGCCAGTCCTCCTCCCTGGTCTCGATCCACCTCGCCTGCGAGAGCCTCCGCGAGGGCGAATCGACGATCGCCCTCGCGGGCGGGGTGAACCTCAACATCGTCCCCGAAAGCACCATGGGCGCCGCCAAGTTCGGCGGCCTGTCCCCCGACGGCCGCTGCTACACCTTCGACGCCCGCGCGAACGGCTACGTCCGCGGCGAGGGCGGCGGCATCGTCGTGCTCAAACCTCTCGCCCGGGCCGTCGCGGACGGCGACCCCGTCTACTGCGTGATCCGCGGTAGCGCGGTCAACAACGACGGTGGTGGCGACGGGCTGACCGTGCCGCTGCAGGCGGGGCAGGAACAGGTGCTGCGTCTCGCCTACGAGCGGGCCGGGATCGACCCCGCTCACGTCGGCTACGTGGAGTTGCACGGCACCGGCACCAAGGTCGGCGACCCCGTCGAGGCAGCCGCGCTCGGCGCAGTGCTCGGTGCGGGACGTGAGCCCGGCCGCCCACTGCGGGTCGGCTCGGCCAAGACCAACGTCGGCCACCTGGAGGGTGCCGCCGGCATCACCGGCCTGCTGAAGGCCGCTCTGTCGCTCAGCCACCGCGAACTGCCCGCCAGCCTCAACTTCGAGACGCCGAACCCGGCGATCCCCCTGAACCGGCTGAACCTGCGGGTGCAGACCGAGCACACGGCGTGGGAGGGGCAGGAGGACCGCCCGCTGCTCGCCGGCGTCAGCTCGTTCGGCATGGGCGGCACCAACTGCCACATCGTGCTGGCGGAACACCGGGCGACCGCGGCGGCCGCGGCTGCGGAGGCGGGTACGAGCGCGGCGCCGACCCCTTGGCCGCTGTCCGCCAAGACCGCATCCGGACTGCGCGCCCAGGCCGCCGCCCTGCTCGCACACGCCGAGGCGCACCCCGGTCTCGCCCTGCCCGACGTCGGCTGGTCGCTGGCCAACGGCCGCACCGCTTTCGAACACCGGGCCGTCGTCGTGGGCGAGGACCGCGACGACGTCCTGCGCGCCCTGCGCGAGCTGTCCACCGGCGGCATCGACGCCGCCCTGACCACGGGCCGCACCGGTCCGCGCGGCGAGTTCGCCTTCCTCTTCTCGGGCCAGGGCAGCCAGCGAGCCGGCATGGGCCGCGAACTGGCCGAGGCCTTCCCGGCGTTCGCCACCGCGCTGGACGAGGTGTGCGCCCACCTCGACGCCTTGCTGCCGCGGCCGCTGCGCGAGGTCATGTTCGCCCCCGAAGGCACCGAGGAAGCGGCCGAACTCGACCGGACCCTCTACACACAGACCTCGCTGTTCGCCTTCGAGGTCGCCCTGTTCCGGCTGCTGGAGAGCTGGGGCATCACCCCCGGCGTGCTGATGGGCCACTCCATCGGCGAACTCGCCGCCGCGCACGTGGCCGACGTCCTCTCGCTCGCCGACGCCTGCGCCCTCGTGGCCGCGCGCGGCCGCCTGATGCAGGCGCTGCCCGTCGGCGGCGCCATGATCGCCGTCCAGGCGGCGGAGGACGAGGTCCGCGCCCGCATCGGCGGCCGCACGGACCGCGTGAGCATCGCCGCCCTGAACGGCCCGGACTCCGTCGTCGTCTCCGGTGACGAGGAACTCGTCACCGAGATCGCCGACGCCTTCGCCGCCCTGGGTCGCAAGACCGGTCGGCTGCGGGTCAGCCACGCCTTCCACTCCCCGCACATGGAGCCCATGCTGGCGGAGTTCCGCGACGTGGCCGAGGGCCTGACCTTCCACGCCCCGCGTATCCCGATCGTGTCCAACGTGACGGGCCGGCTGTCCGAGGAGCCCTCGGGGTACGAAGGGTGCACGGCCGCGTACTGGGTCCGCCACGTGCGCGACGCGGTCCGCTTCGCCGACGGCGTCGCCCGCCTCGACGAGCACGGCGTCCGCACGTACCTGGAGCTCGGCCCCGGCGGCGTGCTCACCTCCATGGCCCGCGCGGGCGCCGACAGCGAGTCCTTGTTCGTCCCGGCCCTGCGCGCCCGTCGCCCCGAGGCGCAGGCCCTGCTGGCGGCGGTCGCCTCGCTGCACGTCCACGGCGTGGAGCCGGACTGGGACGCCCTGTTCGGCGGCGGGCGAGGCGCACGCCGCAAGGTCGCGCTCCCCACCTACGCGTTCGAACGGCAGCGGTACTGGCTGGACGGCGACACCACGTCGTCCGTCGCCATCACCGGCCGGGCTCCTGCGGCCCCGCGGCCGGACGCCGTCGCCCGGACCGACGGCGCACCCCTCGGAACCCTGGGCCGACGGCTGACCGGACTGCCCCGGTCCGAACGCGACGAGGCCGTGCTCGACCTGGTCCGCGCACACATCGCCGCCGTCCTGGGCCACGCCGACGCCCGCCAGGTCGAGACCGGGTGGACGTTCAAGGACCTCGGCTTCGACTCGCTCAGCTCGGTGGAACTGCGCGACCAACTGGGCGAGGCCACCGGCCTGCGCCTGCCCAGCGGGCTGCTGTTCGACCACCCGACCCCTGCCGCGCTCGCCCGCCACCTCGCCGCCCGGTCCCTGGGCGGCGAGGACACTGCGGCCTTCGCGCCCGCGACGTCGGCCGACCCCGACGAGCCCATCGCCATCGTGTCCATGAGCTGCCGTCTGCCCGGCGGGGTGAGCTCCCCCGAGGACCTGTGGCGGTTGGTCGCCTCCGGCGGCGACGCCATCTCCGGATTCCCGGCGGACCGCGGCTGGGACGTCGAAGCGCTCTACGACCCGGAGCCCGGCACGCTCGGCAAGTCCTCGACGCGGCACGGCGGCTTCCTGCACGAGGCGGCCGAGTTCGACGCCGGCTTCTTCGGCATCAGCCCCCGCGAGGCCACCGCGATCGACCCTCAGCAGAGGCTGGTCCTGGAGACCGCGTGGGAGGCCTTCGAACGGGCCGGCATCGACCCGTCCACGCTACGCGGGAGCCGGGCGGGCGTGTTCATCGGCGCGACGGCACAGGACTACGGCCCCCGGCTGCACGAGCCGGTCGACGGCACCGAGGGCTACCTGCTGACCGGCACGACGACCAGCGTCGCCTCGGGCCGCGTGGCCTACTCGTTCGGTCTGGAGGGCCCGGCGGTCACGGTGGACACGGCGTGTTCGTCCTCGCTGGTGGCGCTGCACCTGGCCGTCCAGTCGCTGCGCCGCGGCGAGTGCACGATGGCCCTGGCCGGCGGCGTCACCGTGATGTCCACGCCCGGCATGTTCGTGGAGTTCAGTCGGCAGCGCGGCCTGTCGGCGGACGGCCGGTGCAAGGCGTTCGGCGCCGGTGCCGACGGTACGGGCTGGGCCGAAGGCGTGGGCATGCTCCTGGTGGAGCGGCTCAGCGACGCCCGGCGCAACGGCCACCGGGTGCTGGCCGTCGTGCGGGGCAGCGCGGTCAACCAGGACGGCGCGTCGAACGGACTCGCGGCGCCGAACGGCCCCTCCCAGCAGCGTGTCATCCGCCAGGCCCTGGCGGCCGCCGGACTCGCGCCCGCGGACGTCGACGCCGTCGAGGCGCACGGTACGGGCACGCGGCTCGGCGACCCGATCGAGGCGGAAGCCCTCATCGCCGCCTACGGCCAGGGACGGGACGGCGACCGGCCGTTGTGGCTGGGTTCGCTGAAGTCGAACATCGGTCACGCCCAGGCCGCGGCGGGCGTGGCCGGTGTGATCAAGATGGTCATGGCGATGCGGCATGGTGTGCTGCCACGGACCCTGCACGTGGACGAGCCGACGCCGCACGTGGACTGGTCGGCGGGTGACGTACAACTGCTGACCGAGGCCGTCGACTGGCCCGAGTCGGACCACCCGCGCCGTGCCGCCGTGTCGTCCTTCGGCATCAGCGGCACCAACGCGCACGTCATCGTCGAGCAGGCCGCGACGAGCGACGAGCCCGCCCGCGAGACGGCCGATACGGGACCGGTCCCGTGGGTGCTGTCGGCGAGGAGCGATGCGGCGCTGCGGGAGCAGGCGGGTCGGCTGCTGTCCTTCCTGGACGCTGCGGGTGTCGGGGGTGTCGGGGGTGTCGGGGGCGTCGAGGTTCGGGCGGAGGACGTGGCGTTCTCGCTGGCGACGTCGCGTGCGGTGCTGGATCGCCGTGCTGTGGTCGTGGGGGAGGAGCTCGGAGAGTTCCGGCAGGGGCTGGAGGCGCTTGCTTCCGGTGCTGCTCCGGTGGGTGGTGGTGTCGGGGGCAAGGTGGGGTTCTTGTTCTCGGGTCAGGGTTCGCAGCGGGTCGGGATGGGGCGGGAGCTGTATGCGTCCTATCCGGTGTTCGCGGCGGCGTACGACGAAGTGTGCGCGCTCCTGGATACGCCGGTCGATGTCGACTCGGAGGAGTTGAACCAGACGGGTTCGGCGCAGCCGGCGTTGTTCGCGGTCGAGGTGGCGCTGTTCCGGCTTCTCGAATCGTGGGGCATCCGGCCGGACTACGTGGCCGGTCATTCGGTGGGTGAGATCGCTGCCGCTCATGTGGTGGGGGTGTTGTCGCTGGCGGATGCGGCGAGGTTGGTGTCGGCGCGTGCCGCGTTGATGCAGGCGCTGCCCGCGGGTGGGGCGATGGTTGCTGTGCAGGCGACCGAGGACGAGGTGCTGCCGCATCTGACCGGCGGCGTCGGTATCGCGGCGGTCAACGGCCCCCGTTCGGTGGTCATTTCGGGTACCGAGGACGCAGTTGCGGCCATTGCCGAATCGTTCGCTGCCCGGGGTCGTAAGACGTCCCGGCTGAAGGTCAGTCACGCGTTCCATTCGCCGTTGATGGACCCGATGCTGGAGGAGTTCGCGCAGGTCGTTCGCGGTCTGGCCTTCAACGAGCCGCAGATTCCCGTCATTTCGAACCTCACCGGTCGCCTGGCCGAGCCGTACACACCCGAGCACTGGGTCCGGCACGTGCGCGAAGCGGTGCGCTTCGCCGACGGCGTCAGGACCCTCGGCGACCTGGGCGTGACCACGTTCGTCGAGATCGGTCCGGGCGGTGTCCTCAGCGCGCTCGTCCAGGGCTGCTTCGACGACGGTACGGACGTCGTCACCGTTCCCGTCCTGCGTACCGACCGGCCCGAGCCGTACGCGCTCGTCACCGCCGTCGGACAGTTGCACACCCACGGCATCTCGCCCGACTGGCAGGCGATCTTCCCGGGTGCCCGGCGCATCGACCTGCCCACTTACGCCTTCCAGCGCGAGCGCTACTGGCTCGACGCGCCCCGAGCGGCGACCGCCGACGCCCCGGAGGCGATGGACGCCGAGTTCTGGGACTCCGTCGAAAGCGAGGACCGGACATCTCTCGGTTCGCTCCTGGGACTGGAGCCCGCCGAACTGGGCGTGGTCGCACCCAAGTTGGCCGCCTGGCGCCGGCAGCGGCGCGAGCAGTCCACCGCCGACGGCTGGCGCTACCGGATCACCTGGCAGCCGCTCGGTGACATTGCCGGGGCCGCTCCGTCGGGGACCTGGCTCTACGTGGTCTCCGAGGAGACCGCGTGGACCGAGGCGATCCGCGCCGGGCTCATGGAACTCGGCGTCGCGCTCGTACCGTTCGCCGTGGGTGAGGACACCGACCGCGACGTGCTCGCCCGGGCCTTCGCCGACGCCGGGCACGAGCAGGCCGACGGCATCCTGTTCGCCGCGGCACAGGGAGAAGCGGGGGCTGGTGCCCTCCAGCGGCTCGTCCTGCTCGTCCAGGCTCTCGGTGACGCCGGGATCGAGGCCCCGCTGTGGTGCCTGACCAGCGGCGCAGTGTCGACCGGCATGACGGACCCGCTGACCGACCCCGTCTCCGCCCAGCTCTGGGGCATGGGCAGGATCGTCGCCCTGGAACAGCCGCAGCGCTGGGGCGGGCTCGTCGACCTGCCCGCCGAGCTCGACTCCCGCGCGCTGGAGCGACTGGCCGGCGTGCTGACCCAGGCAGACGAGGACCAGCTCGCCGTACGCGCCTCCGGTGTGTCCGCCCGCCGCCTCGTGCGTGCGCCGCAGAGCGCGGCACCGGCGGACGCACCCTGGTCGCCGCGCGGCACCGTGCTCGTGACCGGTGGTACGGGTGCGCTGGGCGGGCACGTGGCCCGCTGGCTCGCCGGTGCCGGTGCCGAGCACCTGGTGCTCACCAGCCGCCGGGGACCCGACGCCCCGGGCGCCGCCGAACTCAAGGCGGAGCTGGAGGAGTTGGGCACTCAGGTCACCGTCGCCGCGTGCGATGCGGCCGACCGCGACGCGCTCGCCGAGTTGTTCGGTCGGCACATCGTGAATGCCGTGGTGCACACCGCGGGCGTACTGGACGACGGCCTGGTCGAATCGCTCACGCCCGAGCGCCTCGACCACGTGCTGCGCCCCAAGGTGGACGCGGCGCTCCACCTGCACGAGTTGACCCGGGACCGCCAGGACCTCGACGCCTTCGTGCTCTTCTCCTCGATGACCGGTGTCTGGGGCAACGGCGGCCAGGGCGCCTACGGTGCCGCGAACGCCTTCCTCGACGCCCTCGCCGAGCAGCGCCGGGCACAGGGCGTGCCCGCGCTGGCCGTCGCGTGGGGATCCTGGGCGGACGGAGGCATGGCCGACGGCGCCGCCGGTGACCATCTGCGACGGCGCGGCGTACGGGAGATCGCGGCCCTTTCCGCGATCTCCGTACTGCACGGTGCGCTGACCCGCGGCGAGACCTCCGTGACCGTCGCGGACGTGGATTGGGACCGCTTCGTCCCGGCCTTCGCCGGCACGCGCCCCTCCCCGTTGCTGCACGGTGTGCCCGAGGCTCGCAAGGCCCTCGAAGCCCGCGCCCAGGCCGCGCGGAGCGCCGAAGCGCCCGCGTCCGCGCTGGTCCAGCGTCTCCTCGGCGCCACGCCGGGGGAACAGGACCGCATCCTGCTGGACCTGGTCCGCGAGCAGGCCGCCACGGTGCTCGGCTACACGGGCAAGGGCGCCTTCGAAGCCGACCGGACGTTCCGCGAGACCGGCTTCGACTCGCTCACCGCCGTCGAACTGCGCCACAGGCTCCATACGGTCACCGGCCTCAAGCTGCCCACCACCCTGGTCTTCGACCACCCGACCCCCACCGCCCTCGCCCGTCACCTGGGCGAGGAACTCCTCGGCCGGCACGGGCCGGCGACGGACGCCGCGCAGACGTCGGCCGCCACCGCGGCCGACGAGCCCCTCGCGATCGTCAGCATGAGCTGCCGCTTCCCCGGTGGCGTCCAGTCGCCGGAGGACCTGTGGGAGCTGGTGAGCTCCGGCCGGGACGCGATGTCCGGTTTTCCCACCGACCGCGGCTGGGACATCGACGCGCTCTACGACCCCGACCCCGACCGGCCCGGCAAGACGTACTCGCGCGAGGGCGGCTTCGTCCAGGGCGCCGACCGCTTCGACGCCGGTCTCTTCGGGATCTCGCCGCGCGAGGCGCTGGCCATGGACCCTCAGCAGCGGCTGCTGCTGGAGACCGCGTGGGAGGCCTTCGAACGGGCCGGTATCGCACCCGCGTCCGTCCGCGCCGGCCGCACCGGTGTCTTCATCGGCACCAACGGCCAGGACTACGCCAACGGGCTGCGCAACGCGCCCGAGGAGATCGAGGGGTACGCGCTCACCGGCAAGGCGGCCTCGGTCGTCTCCGGACGCATCTCCTACACGTTCGGTCTGGAGGGCCCCGCCGTCACGGTCGACACGGCCTGCTCGTCGTCGCTCGTGGCCCTGCACCTGGCGATGCAGTCGCTGCGTAACGGCGAGTGCACGATGGCGCTGGTCGGGGGCGTCACCGTCATGACCACGCCGGACCTGTTCGTGGAGTTCAGCCGGCAGCGCGGGTTGGCCGCCGACGGACGGTGCAAGGCGTTCGCGGCCGGTGCAGACGGCACGGGCTGGGGTGAGGGCGTCGGGATGCTGCTGGTGGAGCGGCTGTCCGACGCGGAGCGCAACGGTCATCGGGTGCTGGCTGTCGTGCGGGGGAGTGCGGTCAATCAGGACGGTGCGTCCAATGGTCTGACGGCTCCGAACGGTCCTGCGCAGCAGCGGGTGATCCGGCAGGCGCTGGCGTCCGCCGGGCTCACGCCGGCCGACGTGGACGCGGTGGAGGCGCACGGTACGGGTACGAGGCTGGGTGACCCGATCGAGGCGCAGGCGCTGCTCGCCACGTACGGCCAGGAACACTCCGACGACCGGCCCGTGTGGCTGGGCTCGGTCAAGTCCAACATCGGTCATACGCAGGCCGCTGCGGGTGTCGCCGGTGTGATCAAGATGGTGTTGGCGATGCAGCACGGCGTGCTGCCGCAGACGCTTCATGTGGACGAGCCGACCGCGCACGTCGACTGGTCGGCGGGCGCCGTGCGGCTGCTGACCGAGCCGGTGCGATGGCCCGAGACCGCCGGGCCCCGCCGGGCCGCGGTGTCGTCCTTCGGCATCGGCGGCACCAACGCCCACACCATCATCGAGCAGGCGCCCGCCGCGGCCGTGGCCGAGCCGGCCCGGGAACACCGCCCGGTGCCCGTTCCGTGGGTGCTGTCGGCAAAGAGTGAAGTGGCGCTGCGGGCCCAGGCGGAGCGTCTACTGGCCTTCATGACCGACGACGTGTCGCCTGTCGACGCCGGATTCTCGTCGGCCACGACGCGGTCGGCGCTGGAGCACCGGGCCGCGGTCATCGGCACCGACCCGGCCGAGCTGAGGGCAGGTCTTGAGGCCCTCGTGGCAGGCGAACCGGCGGCGAACGTCGTCGCCGGGCGCGCCTACTCGGCGGGCAAGGTCGGGTTCTTGTTCTCGGGTCAGGGTTCGCAGCGGCTCGGCATGGGCCGCGACCTCTACGGCGCCTTCCCGGCGTTCGCCGCCGCCTACGACGAGATCCGTGCTCACCTCGACGTGACGCTCGACGTGGACGCGGAGGAGCTCGATCGGACGGGTTCGGCGCAGCCGGCGTTGTTCGCTGTGGAGGTGGCGCTGTTTCGGCTGCTGGAGTCGTGGGGTGTGCGGCCGGATTATGTGGCCGGTCATTCGGTGGGTGAGATCGCGGCTGCTCATGTGGCAGGTGTGTTGTCGCTGGCGGATGCGGCGAAGTTGGTGTCGGCGCGTGCCGCGCTGATGCAGGCGCTGCCCGCGGGCGGAGCGATGGTTGCTGTGCAGGCGACCGAGGACGAGATACTGCCGCATCTGACCGGCGGCGTCGGCATCGCGGCGCTCAACGGCCCGCGGTCGGTGGTGGTTTCCGGTGCTGAGGACGTGGTCACCGCCATCGGTGAGGTCTTCGCCGGACAGGGTCGTAGGACGTCCCGTCTGAAGGTCAGTCACGCGTTCCATTCGCCGTTGATGGATCCGATGCTGGAGGAGTTCGCGCGGGTCGTTCGCGGTCTGGCCTTCGAGGAGCCGCGGATTCCGGTGGTCTCCAATCTCACCGGCCGGCTGGCCGAGTCGTACACGCCCGAGTACTGGGTGCGGCACGTCCGTGAGGCGGTGCGCTTCGCGGACGGTGTGCGGACCTTGTACGAGCTGGGTGTGACCTCGTTCGTGGAGATCGGCCCCGGCGGCGTGCTGAGCGCGCTCACCCAGAGCTGCCTCGACGACGCGGAAGTCGTCACCGTTCCCGCCCTGCGTACCGACCGCCCCGAACCCCAGGCCGTCGTCACCGCACTCGCCGAACTGCACGTCAGCGGCGCCGAAGTGGACTGGCAGGCTTTCTTCCCGGGCGCCCGGCGCGTCGACCTGCCCACGTACGCCTTCCAGCGCGAGCGCTACTGGCTCGACGCCCGCGCCTTCGCCGGTGACATGCGCGCAGTGGGACAGGCCGAGGCCGGTCACCCGCTCCTCGGCGCCGCCGTGCCGCTGGCAGACGGCGACGGACACCTGCTCACCGGGCGGCTCTCGACGCATACGCACCCGTGGCTGATGGACCACGCCGTCAGTGGAGTCGCGCTCCTGCCGGGAACCGCGTTCGTCGAGCTGGCGATCACCGCTGCCGACGCCGTGGGCTGCGACCTGCTGGAAGAGCTGACGCTGGAGACACCGCTGCTCGTGCCGGAGCGCGGCGGCGTCGCCCTGCAGGTGCGCGTCGGCGCCGACGACGGCTCGGGCCGTCGGCCGCTGACCGTGCACTCTCGGATCGACGGCGGGGACGCGTATGCCCACGAGGACGTTTCCGAGCGGGCATGGGTCCGGCACGCCTCCGGCTCGCTGGCCGTCGCCGCGGGAGGGCCCCTGGACGGCTCGCTCGCCGCGTGGCCGCCCGTGGGTGCGGAGCCGGTCGACGTCGACGGGTTCTACGACCGCCTCGCCGGCATGGCGCTCGACTACGGCCCCGTCTTCCAGGGGCTGCGCGCCGCGTGGCGGAGCGGGGACGACTTCTTCGCCGAGGTGGAGCTGTCGGGCGCGGAGCGGAGGGACGCGGGCGCGTACGGCCTGCATCCCGCGCTGTTCGATGCCGCCCTGCACACCGTCTGGCTGGGCGCGGTCGAGCCGGAGGCCGGGACGGGGAACGGGCTGCTGCCGTTCGCCTGGAGCGGCGTGCGCCTGGCGGCTGCCGGAGCCTCCGGCCTGCGGGTGAAGGTCTCGCGCGTCGGCACCGGCACCTCCACTGTGTCGCTGATGCTGGCCGACGGCACCGGTGAGCCGATCGCGCAGGTCGACACGCTGACGTTGCGCCCGGTGCCGGCCGACCAGTTGCGCGCAGGTTCCGGCCGCGACGACGCGGTCTTCGGCCTGGAGTGGACGCCGGTCAGCATGCCGTCCGCGCCGGACGGCATGAGGATCGAGACGTATGAGGATCTCGCCGCTCTTCGGGCCGCCGACCCGCTGGCGGGCACCGGAGCCGATGCCGTGGTCGTGCCCTGCCCGACCGGGGCCGACGCGGACCTTGCCACACGGGTCCGTGAGGTCACCCACGCAGTGCTGGAGCTGGTGCAGTGGTGGCTGACCGAGGAACGCCCGGCGCGCCTGGTGCTGGTGATGCGTACGGGAGACCTCGCCCAGTCGGCGGTCAGCGGACTGGTCCGCTCGGCGCAGACCGAGAACCCCGACCGCATCGTGCTGGTGGAGACCTCCCGCGATGCCCATGTCGACATCGGCAGCGGAGTTGACGGCGCCGGTCTTGCCCGGGTGCTGCCCGGCCTGATCGCGTCGGGTGAGCCGCAGGCCGCGGTGCACGCGGACGACGAAGTCCGGGTGCCGAGGCTGGTCCGCGTCGCCGCGCCGGACGCGGAGTCGGAGCTTGCCGGCCTCGGCTCCGGCACCGTCCTGCTGACCGGAGCGTCGGGCGGGCTGGGCGGGCTGTTCGCCCGGCACCTGGTCGCCGAGCACGGCGTCCGCAGTCTGCTGCTGGTCAGCCGCCGCGGCGGGGACGCACCCGGCGTGGCCGAGCTCGCCGCCGAGCTGACCGCCCAGGGCGCCGACGTCACATGGGCCGCGTGTGACGTGGCCGACCGCGACGCCGTCCGCGCACTCCTGGCCGGGCCCGGGCAGAGTCTGTCCGCGATCGTTCACACCGCCGGTGTCCTCGACGACGGAATCATCGGTTCGCTGACCCCCGAGCGGCTGGACGCCGTGTTCCGACCGAAGGTGGACGCGGCGCTGAATCTGCACGACCTGGCGGGTGAGCTGTCCGGCGACCTGTCCGCGTTCGTGCTCTTCTCCTCGGTGGCGGGCACCCTCGGCACGCCGGGCCAGGGGAACTACGCCGCTGCCAACACCTTCCTCGACGCCCTCGCCGAGCACCGCCGATCGGCGGGCCTGCGGGCCACGTCGCTTGCCTGGGGCCTATGGACGCAGGACAGCAAGAGCGCCATGACCGGCAGCCTCGACCACACCGATCTCACGCGCATCAGACGCATGGGCATCGCCGCAATCCCGTCGGCGGACGGCCTGCGGATGTTCGACGCGGCACTGGCCACCGATCGGGCGGCGATCGCCCCGATCCGGCTCGACACGTCCGCCTTCCGCGACGGACAGGGGCAGCCCGTGCCGCCGGTCCTGCGCGGACTGGTGCGGGTCGCGCCGGTGCGGCGCGCGGCAGCAGCGGCCGAGGCGGCATCGTCCTTCCTCGGCCGGCGGCTGGCCGGGCTGCCGGAGGCCGAGCGCGAGCAGGTGGTGCTGGACCTGGTGCGCACCGAGGTCGCTGCCGTGCTCGGGCACGCCGGGGCCCAGTCGGTCGGAGCGGACGACTCGTTCAAGGACATCGGGTTCGGCTCGCTCACCGCCGTCGAACTGCGCAACCGGCTCAACTCGGCCGTCGGCATGCGCCTGCCCGCCACCCTGATCTTCGACCACCCGAACCCGCTTGCGCTCGCCCGCTTCCTCACCGCCGAAGCCGCAGGCTCCGGCGAGGCGGCGGCAGCCGTGCCGGCGACCTTCTCCACAGTCACCGGAACGACGGACGAGCCCATCGCGATCGTGGGCATGGCCTGCCGCTATCCCGGCGGCGTGCAGTCGCCCGAAGACCTGTGGCAGTTGGTGTTCTCCGGCCGCGACGCCGTGTCGGGATTCCCCGAGGACCGAGGCTGGGACGTGGAGAAGCTCTACGACCCGAACCCCGACCAGTGGGGTACCAGCTACACCCGGGAGGGCGGCTTCCTCCACGACGCGGCGGACTTCGACGCCGAGTTCTTCGGGATCTCGCCGCGTGAGGCGCTGGCGATGGACCCGCAGCAGCGGTTGCTGCTGGAGACGTCGTGGGAGGCGTTCGAGCGGGCCGGGATCGACCCGGCGACGGTGCGGGGCAGCAGGACGGGTGTCTTCGCCGGCGTGATGTACCACGACTACGGCGGGCGCGTGCGCACCTCGCCGGCCGGACTGGAGGGCTATCTCGTCAACGGCAGCGCGGGCAGCGTGGCTTCGGGGCGCGTTTCGTACACGTTCGGGCTTGAGGGTCCGGCGGTCACGGTGGACACGGCGTGTTCGTCCTCGCTGGTGGCGCTGCACCTGGCCACCCAGTCGCTGCGCAGTGGCGAGTGCTCGATGGCGCTGGTCGGCGGCGTCACGGTGATGGCAGGCCCGTCCGTGTTCGTGGAGTTCAGTCGGCAGCGTGGTCTGTCGGCGGACGGCCGGTGCAAGGCGTTCGCGGCCGGTGCGGACGGCACCGGGTGGGCGGAGGGTGCGGGCATGCTGCTGGTGGAGCGGTTGTCCGATGCCCGTCGCAACGGGCATCAGGTGCTGGCGGTGGTCCGTGGTACGGCGGTGAACCAGGACGGCGCGTCGAACGGTCTGACGGCTCCGAACGGGCCGTCGCAGCAGCGGGTGATCCGGCAGGCGCTGGCCAACGCGGGTGTGTCCTCGGAGCAGGTCGATGCGGTGGAGGCGCACGGTACGGGTACGAGGCTGGGTGACCCGATCGAGGCGCAGGCGCTGATCGCCACGTACGGCCAGGAGCGGTCGGAGGACCGGCCGTTGTGGCTGGGCTCGCTGAAATCGAACATCGGCCACGCCCAGGCCGCGGCGGGCGTCGGCGGCATCATCAAGATGGTGATGGCGATGCGGCACGGTGTGCTGCCGCGGACCCTGCACGTGGACGAGCCGACGCCGCACGTGGACTGGTCGGCCGGTGACGTCCGGCTGCTGACCGAGGCGGTGGAGTGGCCTGCGAGGGACGCGCCGCGGCGTGCCGCCGTGTCGTCCTTCGGCGTGAGCGGCACCAACGCCCACGTGATCGTCGAGCAGGCGCCCGGCGTGGCGGAGAAGTCCCCTGCTTCGGCCTCGACTTCGGCCTCAGGGGCGGTCGTGCCGTGGGTGCTGTCGGCGAGGAGCGATGCGGCGCTGCGGGAGCAGGCGGGTCGGCTGCTGTCCTTCCTGGACGCTGCGGGTGTCGGGGGTGTCGGGGGTGTCGGGGGCGTCGAGGTTCGGGCGGAGGACGTGGCGTTCTCGCTGGCGACGTCGCGTGCGGTGCTGGATCGCCGTGCTGTGGTCGTGGGGGAGGAGCTCGGAGAGTTCCGGCAGGGGCTGGAGGCGCTTGCTTCCGGTGCTGCTCCGGTGGGCGGTGACGTCGGGGGCAAGGTGGGGTTCTTGTTCTCGGGTCAGGGTTCGCAGCGGGTCGGGATGGGGCGGGAGTTGTATGCGTCCTATCCGGTGTTCGCGGCGGCGTACGACGAGGTGTGCGCGCTCCTGGAGGTGCCGGTCGATGTCGACTCGGAGGGGTTGAACCAGACGGGTTGGGCGCAGCCGGCGTTGTTCGCGGTCGAGGTGGCGCTGTTCCGGCTTGTCGAATCGTGGGGCATCCGGCCGGACTATGTGGCGGGTCATTCGGTGGGTGAGATCGCGGCTGCTCATGTGGCGGGTGTGTTGTCGCTGGCGGATGCGGCGCGGTTGGTGTCGGCGCGTGCCGCGTTGATGCAGGCGCTGCCCGCGGGTGGGGCGATGGTGGCGGTGCAGGCGACCGAGGACGAGGTGCTGCCGCATCTGACCGACGAGGTCGGGATCGCGGCGCTCAACGGGCCTCAGGCCGTCGTGGTCTCCGGAGCCGAGGACGCGGTCACGGCGATTGCCGAGGTCTTCCGGGAGCAGGGTCGTAAGACGTCCCGGCTGAAGGTCAGTCACGCGTTCCACTCGCCGCTGATGGACCCGATGCTGGAGGAGTTCGCCGAGGTCGTTCGCGGTCTGGCCTTCGACGAGCCGCGGATTCCCGTCGTTTCGAACCTCACCGGTCGCCTGGCCGAGTCGTACACACCCGAGTACTGGGTCCGGCACGTACGCGAAGCGGTCCGCTTTGCCGACGGCGTCAGGACCCTCGGCGATCTGGGCGTGACCACGTTCGTCGAGATCGGCCCGGGCGGTGTCCTCAGCGCGCTCGTCCAGGGTTGCGTCGACGACGTTCCAGGCATCGTCACGGTTCCTGCCCTGCGTGCCGACCGCCCCGAGCGGTATGCGATCACTGCCGCAATCGGGCAGTTGCACACCCGCGGCATCTCGCCCGACTGGCAGGCGATCTTCCCGGGTGCCCGGCGCATCGACCTGCCCACGTACGCCTTCCAGCGTGAGCGCTACTGGCTCGACGTTCCCCAGGCGTCCGGTGACGTCCGGGCCGCCGGCCTGGGGGCGGCGGACCATCCGTTCCTCGGTGCCGCGATTGCGACGGCCGACAGCGACGGGGTCCTGCTCACCGGACTGCTTTCCCTCGAAACCCATCCCTGGCTCGCCGACCACGCCGTGAGCGGGACCGTTCTGCTGCCCGGCACCGCGTTCGTCGAGTTGGCGATCCGGGCGGGCGACGAGACGGGGTGCGGATCGATCGAAGACCTCACCCTTGAACTTCCCCTGGTGGTGCCCGAGCGCGGTGGCGTCACCCTTCAGGTGGCTGCCGGCCCGGAGGACGAGTCCGGCCGACGGCAGCTGAGCGTGCACTCGCGCGTCGACGACGGTTCATGGCTGCGGCACGCGACGGGTGTGCTGTCCTCGGCAGAGGCACCGCACGCCGCGGACCTCGGCGCGTGGCCGCCGACGGGCGCGGAGGCTGTCGACCTGACGGCGTTCTACGAGGGCATGGCCGCTGCGGGCCTGGACTACGGTCCGGTCTTCCAGGGCCTGCGCTCGGTGTGGCGCGGCGGGGACGACGTCTTCGCCGAGGTCGAGCTGCCGGACGAGTCCGCGCCGGAGGCGGCGGAGTTCGCCCTGCACCCGGCGCTGCTGGACGCCGCCCTGCACGCTCTGGCCGCCGGTGGGCTGGTGGCGCTGGACGAGGGCCCGGTCCTGCCGTTCGCGTGGTCCGGCGTCGTCGTGCACGCTGCCGGTGCGGCGATGGTGCGGGTGAAACTGTCGCGGACGGCCACCGGTTCGGTGACGCTGGCCGTGGCCGATGGCACCGGTGCCCCGGTGGCCTCGGTCGAGTCGCTGTCGTTGCGGGCCGTCTCGGCGGAGCAATTGCGCGGTGTCGGTGGCGGCGATCAGTTGTTCGCGCTGGAGTGGACGCCGTTCACCCTTCCCTCCGCCACCGACGCGCTGGAGATCGAGACTGTCGCGGACTTCGACGCACTGCGGGAGTCGGAAGGGGCACCGGACGTCGTCGTCGTTGCGTGCCGGGCGGGGTCCGGTACGGAGACCGCCGATCGGGTGCACGGTGTCGTGGGTGAGGTTCTGGCGCTGGTGCAGTGGTGGTTGGCGCAGGAGCGTGTGGGGCGTCTGGTGTTGGTGACGCGTCCGGGTGATCTGGCTCATGCCGCGGTGTGGGGGCTGGTGCGGTCGGCGCAGTCGGAGAATCCGGACCGGATCGTGCTGGTGGAGGCCGAGGAGACGGAGGCAGTGGTCCGTGTGCTGCCTGCCGTGCTCGCTTCCGGTGAGCCGCAGTTCGCGGTTCGTGACGGGGAGGTGTTCGTACCGCGCCTGGTGAAGGCCACCGGGACGGCCACCGGCACGCCCGACTTCGGCTCCGGCACAGTCCTGCTGACCGGTGCGTCCGGTGCGCTGGGCGGGCTCGTAGCCCGGCACCTGGTCGCCGAGCACGCAGTGCGCAGCCTGCTGCTGCTCAGCCGGCGTGGCGCGGAGGCTCCCGGCGCGGTCGAGCTGGAGGCGGAACTGGTCGCATGGGGCGCCGAGGTCACCTGGGGGGCCTGCGACGCCGCCGACCGGGACGCCCTCGCCGAGGTCCTGTCCGGCACGCCGGTGACTGCCGTGGTGCACGCAGCCGGCGTACTCGACGACGGCGTGATCACCGCGCTCACCCCGGAGCGCATGGAGAAGGTGCTGCGCCCGAAGGTCGACGCGGTGCTCAACCTCCATGAGCTGACGAGCGGCCTGTCGGCGTTCGTCGTCTTCTCCTCGGTGTCCGGAATCCTGGGCAGCGCGGGACAGGGCAACTACGCGGCGGCGAACACCTTCCTCGACGCCTTCGCCGAAGCCCGCCACGCCCGGGGGCTTCCCGCCACGTCGCTGGCGTGGGGCCTGTGGGAGCAGGGCAGTGGCATGGCCGACCGGCTCGACCGGACGGACCACGCCCGGCTCAAGCGGGTGGGCCTGGCCCCGATGGCCGTCGACGAAGGACTGCGACTGTTCGACGCGGCGCTGGCTCTGGGCCGGGCCGCCGTCGCCCCGCTCCGGCTCGACCTGGGAGGGCTGCGGGGCACGGTGCCGCCGGTCCTGCGAGGACTGCGCGGGCCTGTACGGGGCACCGCGCGGCGCACGGTGCGGACCGCGCCGAAGGGATCGCTGGGCCGACGGCTGGCCGGGCTGCCGGAGGCCGAGCGCGAGCAGGTGGTGCTGGACCTGGTGCGCACCGAGGTGGCCGCCGTGCTCGGCCATGCCTCGGCCCAGGCCGTCCAGCCGGAACACGCGTTCCAGGACGCCGGTTTCGACTCGCTCACCTCGGTGGAACTGCGTAACCGGCTGAACACGGCGACCGGGCTGCGGCTCCCCGCCACCATGGTCTTCGACCACCCCACGCCCGTCGCGCTCTCCCGCTTCCTGCTGACCGAGACGCTGGGCGTCCAGGAACGGGCCGAGGCAGCGGTCGCCGCGGTGACCGGGACGGACGAGCCGATCGCGATCGTGGGCATGGCCTGCCGGTTCCCCGGTGACGTGCGGTCGCCCGAGGAGCTGTGGCGCCTCGTCGCCTCCGGCGGCGACGCGATCTCGGGATTCCCCGAGGACCGCGGCTGGGACGTCGAGAACCTCTACGACCCGGACCCCGACCGCTCCGGCAAGTCCTCCGTGCGCCACGGCGGCTTCCTCCACGAGGCTGCCGAGTTCGACCCGGCCTTCTTCGGGATCTCGCCGCGTGAGGCGCTGGCGATGGACCCGCAGCAGCGGTTGCTGCTGGAGACGTCCTGGGAGGCGTTCGAGCGGGCCGGGATCGACCCGGCGACGGTGCGGGGCAGCAGGACGGGTGTCTTCGCCGGCGTGATGTACCACGACTACGGCGGGCGCGTGAAAACGACTTCGGAGGGCATGGAGGCCTACCTGGGCAGTGGCAGCGCGGGCAGCATCGCCTCCGGCCGGGTCTCGTACACGTTCGGGCTTGAGGGCCCGGCGGTCACGGTGGACACGGCGTGTTCGTCTTCGCTGGTGGCGCTGCACCTGGCGGCCCAGTCGCTGCGCAGTGGTGAGTGCTCGATGGCGCTTGTCGGCGGTGTCACGGTGATGGCGACTCCCTCGACGTTCGTGGAGTTCAGTCGGCAGCGTGGTCTGTCGGCGGACGGCCGGTGCAAGGCGTTCGCGGCCGGTGCGGACGGCACCGGGTGGGCGGAGGGTGCGGGCATGCTGCTGGTGGAGCGGTTGTCCGATGCCCGTCGCAACGGGCACCGGGTGCTGGCGGTGGTCCGTGGTACGGCGGTGAACCAGGACGGCGCGTCGAACGGTCTGACGGCTCCGAACGGGCCGTCGCAGCAGCGGGTGATCCGGCAGGCGCTGGCCAACGCAGGTGTGTCCTCGGAGCAGGTCGATGCGGTGGAGGCGCACGGTACGGGTACGAGGCTGGGTGACCCGATCGAGGCGCAGGCGCTCCTTGCGACCTATGGCCAGGAGCGTGAACGGCCGCTCCTGCTGGGCTCGTTGAAGTCCAACATCGGTCACACGCAGGCCGCCGCGGGCGTCGCCGGTGTGATCAAGATGGTGATGGCGATGCGGCACGGTGTGCTGCCGCGGACCCTGCACGTCGATGAGCCGACCCCACACGTGGACTGGTCGGCGGGTGACGTACAACTGCTGACCGAGGCCGTCGACTGGCCGGAGACCGACCGCCCGCGCCGTGCCGCCGTGTCGTCCTTCGGCATCAGTGGCACCAACGCCCACGTGATCGTCGAACAGGCCCCCGCCTCCGCGGAGTTGACGCCCGGGCCCGACAGCGGTGCGGTCGTACCGTGGGTGCTGTCGGGCAGGACGGAGGCGGCGCTTCGGGCACAGGCGGAGCGTCTGCTGTCCCTGGCGACGGCCATGGCCACGGACCTGCGGCCGGCCGACCTCGGGTTCTCGCTCGCCACCACACGCTCTCCCATGGAGCACCGGGCCGCTGTGGTGGGGGAGAACCGGGACGAACTCCTCGAAGGACTCGGCGCGTTGGCCGCAGGGTCACCGTCCGCCCGGCTCGTCCTGGGCGAACCGGGCACCGGCGGCAAGGTGGGGTTCTTGTTCTCGGGTCAGGGTTCGCAGCGGATCGGGATGGGGCGCGGACTCCATGACACGTTCCCGGTGTTCGCGGCGGCGTACGACGAGGTGTGCGCGCTCCTGGAGGTGCCGGTCGATGTCGACTCGGAGGAGTTGAACCAGACGGGGTCGGCACAGCCCGCGCTCTTCGCCCTTGAGGTCGCCCTGTTCCGGCTCCTCGAATCGTGGGGCATCCGGCCGGACTACGTGGCCGGTCATTCGGTCGGTGAGATCGCTGCCGCTCATGTGGCGGGGGTGTTGTCGCTCGCGGATGCGGTGAAGCTGGTGTCGGCGCGTGCCGCGTTGATGCAGGCCCTGCCCGCGGGCGGGGCGATGGTGGCGGTCCAGGCGACCGAGGACGAGGTGCTGCCGTACCTGACCGACGAGGTCGGGATCGCGGCGGTCAACGGCCCGAGGTCGGTCGTTGTCTCCGGGGCCGAAGACGTGGTCGCCGCCATCAGCGAGGCCTTTCGGGAGCAGGGTCGTAAGACGTCCCGCCTGAAGGTGAGCCACGCGTTCCATTCGCCGCTGATGGACCCGATGCTGGAGGAGTTCGCGGAGGTCGTTCGCGGTCTGGCCTTCAACGAGCCGCGGATTCCCGTCGTTTCGAACCTCACCGGCCGGCCGGCCGAGGCGTACACGCCCGAGTACTGGGTCCGGCACGTCCGTGAAGCGGTCCGCTTCGCCGACGGCGTCCGGACTCTCCACGAGCTGGGCGTGACGACCTTCGTGGAGATCGGTCCCGGCGGCGTCCTCACCGCCCTTGCCGAAGGCTGCCTCGACGGCTCAGACATCGTCACTGTCCCGGTCGTACGGACCGACCGCCCCGAGCCGCAGGCCGTCGTCACCGCGCTCGCCGAACTGCACACCCATGGCGTGTCCCCGGACTGGCAGGCGATCTTCCCCGGCGCCCGGCGCGTCGACCTGCCGACCTACGCCTTCCAGTACGAGCGCTACTGGCTGGATGCGTCCGAGGAGTTCACCGGCAGCGCCGCCGCCACTGGACTCGGGCTGGGAGCGGCGGAGCACCCGTTGGCCGGTGCGGTGGTCGCGCTGCCCGGCGCCGACGGGTTCCTGGTCACCGGGCGGCTCTCGCTCAGGACGCACCCCTGGCTCGCCGACCACACGGTCATGGGCAGCGTGCTGCTGCCGGGCACCGCGCTCGTGGAACTGGCGGTGCGTGCGGGCGACGAGGCCGGTTGCGCGCAGGTCGAGGACCTGACGCTGGAAGCACCGCTGGTCGTCCCGGAGCGCGGTGGTGTGGCCGTGCAGGTGTGGGTCGGGGCCGAGGAGGAGCCGGGCAGGCGCGCGCTGAGCGTGCACTCGCGACGGGAGGACGCCCCGGACGACGCGCCGTGGGTGCGGCATGCGGTCGGCTTCCTGACGGATGCGCTGCCCGAGCCGCCGCACGGCGCGGACCTCGGCGCCTGGCCGCCGGCGGGTGCCGAGGCCGTCGACCTGACCGGGTTCTACGAGGGCCTGGACGGACTTGGCCTGGGCTACGGCCCGGTCTTCCGGGGGCTGCGGTCGGTGTGGCGCAGCGGGAACGACGTTCTCGCCGAGGTCGCCCTCCCCGAGGGCACGGAGGCGGGCGCGTTCGCCGTTCATCCGGCGCTGCTGGACGCGGCGCTCCACGCGATCGGCGCAGGCGGGCTCGGCCCCGTCGTCGACGGGCCGCTGCTGCCCTTCGCCTGGTCCGAAGTGGGTGTGCGTGCCGCGGGGGCGACGGCGCTGCGGGTCAAGGTCTCTCGCACGGGTACGGACGCGGTGTCGCTGACCGTGGCCGACGCCTCGGGTGGTCTCGTGGCCACGGTCGGCTCACTGTCGCTGCGGCCGGTGTCGCGCGAGCAACTGCTCATGGCGGGCGGCTCCGGCAGGCGTGCCGAAGACTCGCTGTTCGGACTCGCATGGCAGCCCGCGGCCCTCACCGAGGTCGACGCTGCCGCCGGCCTCGACGTACGGAGCTACGCGGACCTGGCCGCTCTGTCCGCCGAGCCGGTCCTTCCCGATGTCGCGGTGGTCACCGTCGTTGCGTGCCGGGCGGGGTCCGGTACGGAGACCGCCGATCGGGTGCACGGTGTCGTGGGTGAGGTTCTGGCGCTGGTGCAGTGGTGGTTGGCGCAGGAGCGTGTGGGGCGTCTGGTGTTGGTGACGCGTCCGGGTGATCTGGCTCATGCTGCGGTGTGGGGGCTGGTGCGTTCGGCGCAGTCGGAGAATCCGGACCGGATCGTGCTGGCGGAGGCCGAGGAGACGGAGGCAGTGGTCCGTGTGCTGCCTGCCGTGCTCGCTTCCGGTGAGCCGCAGTTCGCGGTCCGTGGCGGGGAGGTGTTCGTACCGCGCCTGGTGAAGGCCACCGGGATCGCCACCGCCACCGGCACTGCCACTGCCACCGCCGCTGACCGGCCGGGCCTCGCCGGCGGCACCGTCCTCGTGACCGGTGCCGCCGGGGCGCTGGGCACGCTCGTCGCGCGGCACCTGGTGTCCGAGCACAAGGTGCGCCGCCTCCTGCTGGCGAGCCGCCGGGGCGCGGACGCGCCCGGTGCGGCCGAACTGGAGGCCGAACTGGTCGCATGGGGCGCCGAGGTCACCTGGGCGGCCTGCGACGTCGCGGACAGGGAGGCCGTCTCCGAAATGCTGGACGGGCTCGGCGAGCATGCGCTGTCGGCCGTCGTGCACACCGCGGGTGTTCTCGACGACGGGGTCGTCGCCTCGATCACACCGGAGAGGATGAAGGAGGTCTTCCGCCCCAAGGTGGACGCCGTGCTGAACCTGCACGAGTGCACCCGGGAAATGGGCCTGACCGCCTTCGTGGTGTTCTCGTCCGTCGCCGGCATGGTCGGCAGCGCCGGTCAGGCGAGCTACGCGGCGGCGAATTCCTTCCTCGACGCCTTCTCCGCACACCGGCGCCGCGAGGGGCTGCCCGCCACATCGCTGGCATGGGGTGTGTGGGAACAGTCCGGCGCGATGACGGACGGCCTCGCCGAGGCCGACCGGGCGCGGATGGCGCGCAGCGGCGTGCTGCCGCTGTCGCCGGAGGAGGGGCTGCGGCTGTTCGACGCGGCACTGGTTTCGGGCGAGGCGGTACTCGCCCCGGTCCGCATCGACACCGGCGCGCTGCGCGCCGGTGAGGTACCGCCGGTGCTGCGCGCCCTGGTGCCGGCCGCGGCCGCCCGAAGGACCGCGCAGGCCGCCGCTCCCCCCGCGTCCTCGCTGGCCGAGCGCCTGGAGGGACTGCCGGAGGCCGAGCGGGAAAGGACCGTGTTGGACCTGGTCCGGGCCGAGACGGCCGCGGTTCTTGGGCACGCGTCGGACCGTACGGTCCGGCCGGAACACGCCTTCCAGGACCTGGGCTTCGACTCCCTCACGGCCGTCGAACTGCGCAACCGGCTGAACAAGGCCACCGGGTTGCGGCTCCCCGCGACGCTGGTCTTCGACCACCCGACACCCGCTCTTCTGGTCCGTCACATGCTCACGGAGACGGCGGGGGCCGCCGAACCAGCCCTAGTGAATTCCCTACTTGCCGACTTGGACAGGGTCGAACAAGAATTGGTCACGAAGTTGTCGGCGAGTGAAGCTCGCGACCGGATCCTGTCAAAGCTCCGGACCGTATTGGCGATTGCCGGTGAATCCGGCAAGGCGCCGGTCCAGGAAGACCCTGGTACGGGCGGCAGCAATCTGGAATCGGCCACGGACGACGAAGTATTCGATCTGCTCGGCAAGGAATTCGGGATTTCCTGACCGCTTCCGCGCGGTCGGGTGACCTCTTGCCGAATTCCGGCAAGTCTTCGCAGGGGTGAGGGACGATTTCGGTGGCGAACGAAGACAAGCTCCGCTATTTCCTGAAGCGAGTCACCGCAGATCTCCAGGAGACCCGGCGGCGCCTTCGGGACTACGAGGACGCCGCCGGGGAGCCGGTGGCCATCATCGGGATGAGCTGCCGCTACCCGGGAGGGGTCGACTCGCCGGAGGACCTGTGGGAGTTGGTCGCAGGCGGCCGCGACGCCGTATCGGAGTTCCCCGCCGACCGCGGCTGGGACCTGGACGCGCTCTACGATCCGGACCCGGAGGCCCGCGGGACCAGCTACGCCCGTGAGGGCGCGTTCCTGCGCGACCTGGCGCGGTTCGACGCCGGTCTCTTCGGGATCTCGCCCCGCGAGGCGCTCGCCATGGACCCCCAGCAGCGGCTGCTGCTGGAGACGTCGTGGGAGCTCTTCGAGCGGGCCGGTATCGATGCCGCCTCGCTGGCGGGGAGCAGGACCGGTGTGTTCGCCGGCGTGATGAACCACGAGTTCCTCGCCGCCCTCCAGAACTCCCCGCAGGACCTTGAGGGTTACCTGGGGACGGGTACCTCGGGCAGCGTCGCCTCCGGCCGTGTGGCCTACACCTTCGGCCTCGAAGGCCCGGCTGTCACGGTCGACACGGCGTGCTCGTCCTCGCTGGTGGCGCTGCACCTGGCCGTCCAGTCGCTGCGCAACGGCGAGTGCTCGCTGGCCGTGGCGGGCGGTGTCACCGCGATGGTCGGCCCCGCCACCTTCGTCGGCTTCAGCCGCCAGCGCGGCCTGTCGCCCGACGGCCGTTGCAAGGCGTTCGCGGCCGGTGCCGACGGCACCGGCTGGGGCGAGGGCGCCGGCCTGCTGCTCGTGGAGCGACTCTCGGACGCCCGACGCAACGGACACGAGGTCCTCGCGGTCGTCCGGGGCTCCGCCGTCAACCAGGACGGCGCGTCCAACGGCCTGACCGCCCCCAACGGCCCCTCCCAGCAGCGCGTGATCCGCCAGGCCCTGGCCGCCGCCCGGCTGACCACCGCACAGGTCGACGCGGTGGAGGCGCACGGCACGGGCACCCGGCTCGGCGACCCGATCGAGGCGCAGGCGCTCCTCTCGACGTACGGGCAGGGCCGTCCCGACGACAAGCCGCTGTGGCTGGGCTCGATCAAGTCCAACATCGGTCACACCCAGGCCGCGGCCGGGGTGGCGGGCATCATCAAGATGGTCATGGCCATGCGCCACGGCGAACTGCCGCGCACGCTGCACGTCGACGCGCCGTCCCCGCACGTCGACTGGTCGGCGGGCGCCGTACGGCTGCTCACCGACCGCACACCCTGGCCGGCGTCGGACCAGCCGCGCCGGGCCGGCATCTCCTCCTTCGGGATCAGCGGCACCAACGCGCACACCATCATCGAGGAAGCCCCGTCGGCCGAAGCGTTCGTACAGGAAACCGAGGTCCCGGAAGAGCCGGAGGAAGGCGCGCGGAGCGCTGAGACCGTCGTCCCGGAGGCGGCGCGCCCGGCCGAGGGCGGACCGGTGCCATGGGTGATCTCCGGCAGGACCGAGGAGGCCCTGCGCGCGCAGGCCGAACGCCTGCTGTCCCGTACGGACGCCGAAGTCCCCCCGCTCGACGTCGCGTTCTCGCTCGCCACGACGCGCACGGCCCTGGAGCACCGCGCCGTGGTCCAGGGCGGGACGACGGCGGAACTCGCCGAGGGGCTGCGGGCCGTGGCCTCCGGCTCCCCGGCCCCGGGCGTCGCGCGCGGCCTCTCCGGCACCGGCGGGCGCGTCGGGTTCCTCTTCTCCGGCCAGGGATCGCAACACCTGGGCATGGGGCGCGAACTGTACGCGGCCTACCCGGCGTTCGCCGCCGCGTACGACGAGGTCCGCGCGCACCTCGGCACCGCGGTCGACGTCGACTCGGAAGAACTGCACCGTACCGGCGCCGCCCAGCCCGCACTTTTCGCGGTCGAGGTGGCGCTGTTCCGGCTCCTGGAATCGTGGGGGATCCGGGCGGACTACGTGGCCGGTCACTCCGTGGGCGAGATCGCCGCCGCACACGTGGCCGGGGTGCTGTCGCTCGACGCCGCCGCGAAGCTGGTGTCCGCCCGGGCTCGCCTCATGCAGGCGTTGCCCGCCGGCGGAGCGATGATCGCCGCCCAGGCCACCGAGGACGAAGTCCTTCCGCATCTCACCGACGGCGTCGGCATCGCCGCGATCAACGGTCCGCGGTCCGTCGTGGTGTCCGGGACCGAGGACGCCGTCACCGCGATCGCCGAGGCCTTCCGGCAGCAGGGCCGCAAGACCTCCCGGCTGAAGGTCAGCCACGCGTTCCACTCGCCTCTGATGGACCCCATGCTGGAGGAGTTCGCTCAGGCCGTCCGCGGGCTGGCCTTCGAGAAGCCGAACATTCCGGTGGTCTCCAACCTCACCGGCCGCCTCGCCGAGCCGTACACCCCGGAGTACTGGGTCCGGCACGTCCGCGAGGCGGTCCGTTTCGCCGACGGCGTGCGGACCCTGCACGACCTGGGCGTGACGACGTTCGTCGAGATCGGACCGGGGGGCGTGCTGAGTGCCCTGGCCCAAGGCTGCCTGGACGGCGACGTGGTCACCGTGCCCGCCCTGCGCGCCGACCGCCCCGAGCGGGCCGCACTCGTCGCCGCCGTCTCCGAACTGCACGCGCACGGTGTCTCCCCGGACTGGCACGCCTTCTTCCCCGGCGCCCGCCGCGTCGACCTGCCCACCTACGCCTTCCAGCGCGAGCGCTACTGGCTCGACGCCTCACCGGCCGCACCCGGTGACGTCCGCGCCGCCGGACTGGGCTCGGCCGACCACCCGCTGCTGGGCGCCGCCGTCTCCCTCGCCGGGGGCGACGAGCGGCTGCTGACCGGTCGGCTGTCCCTGCGCACGCACCCGTGGCTGAGCGACCACGCCGTGCTCGGAACCGTGCTGCTGCCGGGCACCGCGTTCGTCGAACTGGCGGTGCGCGCCGCCGACGAAGCCGGCTGCGACCTGCTGGAGGACCTCACCCTCGAAGCGCCGCTGGTGGTGCCCGAGCAGGGCGGCGTCGCGGTTCAGGTGTGGGTCGGCGTGGCCGACGGCACCGGCCGCAGGCCGCTGACCGTGCACTCGCGTCCCGAGGACGACACCGACCTGCCGTGGGTCCGCCACGCGACCGGCTTCATCACCGATGGGACCGAGGAGACGGGCGCCGCGGGTGCCGACCGGACGCTCACGGCGTGGCCGCCGACGGGTGCCGAGTCGGTCGACCTGGACGGTTTCTACGACCGGTTGGGCGCCCTCGGCCTGGCCTACGGACCGACGTTCCGTGGACTGCGGAGCGCCTGGCGCGCGGGCGAGGAGGTCTTCGCGGAGGTCTCCCTCCCCGACGGCACGGACACCGGTTCCTTCCTCCTGCACCCGGCTCTGCTGGACGCGGCGCTGCACGCGATCGGCGTGAGCGGTGCGGGCGGTGCGGGCGGCTCCTTCGTGACCGAGGCGCACGGGCCGCTTCTGCCGTTCGCCTGGTCCGGGGTGTCCGTGCGTGCCATGGGCGCGTCCACCGTACGGGTCAGGCTGGCCCCGGCCGGTACGAACGCGGTCTCCCTGCTGGTGGCCGACGCCACCGGCGCGCCGGTGGCGTCCGTCGAGTCGCTGACACTGCGCGCGGTGTCGGCCGGGCAGCTCCGCAGGCGCTCCGGTGACGCGTTGTTCACCGTCGAGCGGGCGCCGCTGACCCTGCCCTCCGACGACGCGGACGGGACGGCGGTCGTGTACGTCCCGGACATCGCCGCACTGGCCGATGCCGACGGGCCGTCGCAGCCGGACGTGGTCGTGGTCCCGTGCCCCGACGGTCCGGAAGGGGCGACCGGGGCCGAGCGGGTCCGTGCGGTCACCACCGACGTGCTGCGGCTGGTTCAGCGCTGGTTCGCCGAGGACCGGACACCGCGCCTCGTGCTGGTCGCGCGCTGCGACGACCTCGCGCACGCCGCGGCAGGCGGACTGGTGCGCTCGGCCCAGGCGGAGAACCCCGGCCGGATCGTGCTGCTCGAAACCGACCGCCCGGACGAGGCGGCCGCGTTCGTGCCCGGCGTCGTGCTGTCCGGCGAGCCCCACGTCGTCGTCCGCGAAGGGGAGGTCAGCGCACCGCGCCTAGCCCGCGCAGCCTCCCCGGCGATGGAGGACACGGCCACCGGCCCTGCGGACGAAGCGGCCTCCGCCCTCGCCGAGGGCCCTGCCTTCGGCCTCGGCACCGTGCTGCTCACCGGCGCCTCCGGCGCGCTGGGCAAAACCCTCGCCCGTCACCTGGTGACCGGACACGGCGTACGCCGGCTGCTGCTCGTCAGCCGCCGGGGCGCGGACGCCCCGGGCGCCACGGACCTGAAGGCCGAACTCGCGGCGCTCGGCGCCGAAGCGACGTGGGCCGCCTGCGACCTCGCCGACCGTGACGCCCTCGCCCGGCTGCTGGCCGCCGTCCCGGTCCACTCCGTCGTGCACACCGCCGGCGTGCTCGACGACGGCGTGATCGCCGCGCTGACCCCGGAGCGTGTGGGCGCCGTCCTCGCGCCCAAGGCCGACGCCGCACTCAACCTGGACGAGCTCACCGACGACAGCACGACGTTCGTGCTGTTCTCCTCCGCAGCGGGCGTCTTCGGCAACCCCGGCCAGGGCAACTACGCCGCGGCCAACGCCTTCCTCGACGCCTTCGCCCGGCGCCGCCACGCCCAGGGGCGGCCCACGGTCTCGCTGGCGTGGGGCCTGTGGGAGCAGGAGGGTGCCATGGCCGACGCCCTCGACGGGACGGGCAGGTCGCGGATGGCACGCTCCGGCGTCCTGCCGCTGTCCACCGAGGACGGCCTGCGGTTGTTCGACGCGGCGCTCGCCTCCGACGAGCCCGTGCTCGTCCCCGTCCGCCTCGACACCGCCGCCCTGCACAACCGGGGAGCAGAAAACGTACCGGCCCTGCTGCGCGGACTCGTCCGCCTCTCCATACGCGGCACGGCCCGGCGCGCCACCACCGGATCCCTGGCCGAACGCCTCGCCGGTCTGGCCGCCGACGAGCGCGACGAGGCCCTCCTGGAACTGGTCCGGGCCGAAGTCGCCGCCGTGCTCGGTCACTCCTCGCCCCGGGCCGTCCAGCCCGCGCACGCCTTCCAGGACCTGGGCTTCGACTCGCTGACGGCCGTGGAGCTGCGCAACCGGCTGTCCCCCGCCATCGGTCTGCGCCTGCCCGCCACCCTCGTCTTCGACCACCCCACCCCCGCCGCCCTCGCCCGGTACATCGGCACCGAACTCCTCGGCGAGGCCCCGGCCGCCCCGGCCGCGACCTCGGCGCGACAGGCTGCGGCCGTCGCCGACGAGCCGATCGCCATCGTCGGTATGAGCTGCCGCCTCCCGGGCGGGGTCCGCTCGCCGGAGGACCTGTGGCGGCTGGTGGCCTCCGGCCGGGACGGCATCTCCCGGTTCCCGGACAACCGCGGCTGGGACGTCGACGGGCTCTACGACCCCGACCCCGAGCGCCTCGGCAAGACCTACGCGCGCGACGGAGGCTTCCTGCACGAGGCGGGCGAGTTCGACGCCGGCTTCTTCGGCATCAGCCCGCGCGAGGCCCTGGCGACGGACCCGCAACAGCGGCTGCTGCTCGAGGCGTCCTGGGAGGCGTTCGAACGCGCCGGGATCGACCCGACGACGGTCCGGGGCAGCCGTACCGGCGTCTTCACAGGCCTGATGTACCACGACTACGGCCAAGGCCCGCGTGAACTGCCCGAGGGCGTCGAGGGCCTGCTCACCACCGGAGTCTCCGGGAGCGTCGCCTCCGGGCGCGTGTCCTACACGTTCGGTCTGGAGGGCCCCGCCGTCACGGTCGACACGGCGTGCTCGTCGTCGCTCGTGGCCCTGCATCTGGCCGTCCAGGCACTGCGGAGCGGTGAGTGCACGATGGCCCTGGCCGGCGGCGTCACGGTCATGGCCGGCCCGGCGGTCTTCGTGGAGTTCAGTCGGCAGCGCGGGTTGTCGCCCGACGGGCGGTGCAAGGCGTTCGGTGCTGGGGCGGACGGCACGGGCTGGGGTGAGGGCGTCGGGGTGCTGCTGGTGGAGCGGTTGTCCGACGCGGAGCGCAACGGTCATCGGGTGCTGGCTGTCGTGCGGGGGAGTGCGGTGAACCAGGACGGTGCGTCCAATGGTCTGACGGCTCCGAACGGTCCTGCGCAGCAGCGGGTGATCCGGCAGGCGCTGGCGTCCGCCGGGCTCACCACCGCCGACGTGGACGCCGTCGAGGCCCACGGCACGGGTACGAGGCTGGGTGACCCGATCGAGGCGCAGGCGCTGCTCGCCACGTACGGCCAGGGACGGGACGGCGACCGGCCTTTGTGGCTGGGCTCGTTGAAGTCCAACATCGGTCACACGCAGGCCGCCGCGGGTGTCGCCGGTGTGATCAAGATGGTCATGGCGATGCGCCACGGAGTGCTCCCGCGGACCCTGCACGTCGACGAACCCACACCGCACGTGGACTGGTCGGCCGGTGATGTGCGGCTGCTGACCGAGGCCGTCGACTGGCCCGAGTCGGACCGCCCGCGCCGCGCCGCGATCTCGTCCTTCGGCGTCAGCGGTACCAACGCCCACACCATCATCGAGCAGGTTCCGGCGGTCGAGGAACCGCCGTCGGCGACCGGCTCAGGCGCGGCAGTGCCGTGGGTGCTCTCCGGCAGGACCGAAGCAGCGCTGCGGGCGCAGGCCGCCCGCCTCGCGTCCTTCCTGGACGACAACGACAACAACCGTGACAACGGCGGTGACAGGGACGGCGAAGGCGAGGCGGCCCTGGCGGCGGACGTGGCCTACTCGCTGGCCACGACCAGGGCGGCCTTCGAACACCGTGCCGTGGTGGTCGGGCAGACTCTCCAGGAGCTCCGGCGGGGACTGGCCGGTGTCGTCGGCGGCACCACGCCACCCGGTGTGGTGACCGGGACCGCACGCACCGGCGGCAAGACCGTCTTCGTCTTCCCCGGGCAGGGGTCGCAGTGGGTGGGCATGGCCGCCGAACTGCTGGAGACCTCCTCGGTCTTCCGCGACCGGATCGACGCCTGCGAACGCGCCCTCGCGCCGCACGTGGACTGGTCGCTGGCCTCGGTGCTGCGCGGCACCTCCGAGGTCGAACAGGACCGGGTCGACGTGCTGCAGCCCGTGCTCTGGGCGATGACGGTCGCCCTCGCCGAGGTGTGGCGCTCCTTCGGAGTGACCCCCGACGCGGTCGTCGGGCACTCCCAGGGCGAGGTCTCCGCGGCGGTGATCGCCGGAGCGATCTCTCTGGAGGACGGAGCGCGCATCGTGGTGCGGCGCAGTCTCGCGGTCCGCGAACTCCAGGGACGCGGCGCCATGGCCTCGTTGACGCTTCCGGACGAGAAGGCACGGGAACTGGTCGTCCGGTGGACCGGCCGCCTCGGCATCGCCGCCGTGAACGGGCCCGCCACCGTCGTGGTCTCCGGGGACACCGACGCCCTCGACGAACTCCTCGCGCACTGCCGACAGGAGGGCATCCAGGCTCGCAAGGTCGCCGTCGACTACGCCGCACACTCGCCGCAGATCGAACACGTCGCAGCACAGGCGAGCGAGGGGTTCGCCGGCATCAGCCCGCTCCCCGGCTCCGTGCCCTTCTACTCCACGGTGACGGGCGGGAAGCTGACCGCGGACGAGCTCGGCTCCGGCTACTGGTACCGCAACATGCGGCAGACGGTACGGTTCCACGACGCGATCCGGTCCGCACTCGCCGACGGGCACGACGTGTTCGTCGAAGTCAGCCCGCACCCCGTCCAGTCGGCGGGCATCCAGGACACCATCGAGGCCGCGGACGCGGACGCCGCGGTCGTACCGACGCTGCGCCGCCGCGACGGCGGACGGAACCGGCTGATGCTCGCCCTGGCCCAGGCCCAGGTGCACGGTGTCGCCATCGACTGGGACGCCGTCCTGCCGGGTGCGCGCCGTGTCGACCTCCCGACCTACGCGTTCCAGCACGAGAGGTACTGGCTGGAGGCGGGCGCTCCGGCCGGTGACGTACGAGCGGCCGGACTGGACGCCACCGATCACCCGTTCCTCGGCGCGGCGGTGGAGCTGCCGGACGCCGGCGGCCACCTGCTGACCGGGCTGCTGTCCCTGCGGGCCCAGCCCTGGCTGGCCGACCACGTGGTGCTGGGCACGGTGCTGCTACCGGGCACGGCCTTCGTGGAACTGGCCGCCCACGCCGCGGCCGAGACCGGCTGCGACCAGGTCGAGGAACTCACCCTGCAGGCACCGCTGGTGTTGCCCGAGCACGGCGGCGTCGCTCTCCAGGTCCTCGTGGGAGCCCAGGACGACTCCGGTCGCCGCCCGCTGAGCGTGCACTCGCGAGCCGGGGACGGCCCCTGGACACGCAACGCCACCGGCGTCCTCACCACCGGCGCGACCCCCTCCGGGACCGACCTGAGCAACTGGCCCCCGGCCGATGCCCAGCCGGTGGACCTGGACGGCTTCTACGACCGCCTGGCGGACCTCGGCCTGAGCTACGGTCCGCTGTTCCAGGGGCTGCGTGCCGCGTGGCGCGGCCACGACGCGGTCTACGCCGAACTCGCCGTCACCGACGAGGCGCAGGCGGACGCGGACGCGTTCGGTGTGCACCCGGCCCTGCTCGACTCCGCGCTGCACGCGCTGGGCGCGGGCGGTCTCGTACCGGCCGCCGACGGGCCCCTGCTGCCCTTCGCATGGTCCCGCGTCACGCTGCACGGAACCGGAGCGGCGAGCCTGCGGGTACGGCTCTCCCCGGCCGGCGGGGACACGGTACGGCTGGAGGCCGCCGACGACACGGGCCGTCCCGTCATGTCGGTCGAGTCGCTGACGCTGCGCCCGGTGTCGGCCGAGCAACTGCGCACGAGCTCCCGGGACTCCCTGTTCGCCGTGGAGTGGGCACCGCTCGCCACCACGGCCGACGCACGAACACCGGTCGTACGGGCCTACGACGACATCGCCGCCCTCCTGGCCGCCCCCGCGGTGGAGACCGGGGAGCAGGCGGACACGGACGCCGTCGTCGTCCCCTGCCCCGGCGGGTCGGGTACCGATGCCGAGCGGGTCCGGAGCGTCCTCGCCGAAGTGCTCCGGCTGGTCCAGTGGTGGTCTGCCAAGGACCGGGCCGCCCGCCTGGTGCTGGTGACCCGGGGCGCGGTCGCCGCCGGGGACGAACCGGAAGCGGGCGACCCGGTGCAGGCGGCCGTGTGGGGCCTGGTCCGGTCGGCACAGTCGGAGAACCCGGACCGCGTCGTCCTCCTCGACACCGAAGAGAATGCCGACCTGGAGCGGGCAGTGACGACAGCCGTCCCCCGGCTCCTCGCCTCCGAGGAGCCGCAGGCGGCGCTCCGCGGCGACGCGCTCCTGCTGCCCCGGCTCGCCAGGGCCGCCGCCGACGCCCCGCGGGCCACCCCGGACTTCGGGACCGGCACCGTGCTCCTGACCGGCGCGTCCGGCGCCCTGGGCGGACTCGTCGCCCGGCACCTGGTCGCCGAGCACGGCGTGCGCAGCCTGCTGCTGATGAGCCGACGCGGCGCGGATGCCGAGGGTGCGGCGCAGCTCCGGGCGGAACTGACCGCCGCGGGTGCCGAAGTGCTCTGGGCCGCCTGCGACGTGGCCGACCGGAACGCCCTCGCCGAGGTGCTGTCCGGCACGCCGGTGACGGCCGTCGTCCACACGGCCGGCGTCCTCGACGACGGCGTGATCGGTTCGCTCACACCGGAGCGCCTGGACAAGGTGCTGCGCCCCAAGGCCGACGCGGTGCTGAACCTGCACGAACTGGCGGGCGACGTGTCGGCGTTCGTGGTCTTCTCCTCGCTCGCGGGTACGCTCGGCACCCCAGGCCAGGCCGGCTACGCCGCGGCCAACGCCTTCCTGGACGCCTTCGCCCGACGCCGCCGCGCCCAGGGGCTGCCCGCGGTGTCGCTGCCGTGGGGCCTGTGGCAGCGCACCGGCACCATGACCGAGTCCCTCGGCGCCGCCGACCGGACCCGGCTCGCCCGCGGCGGCGTGCTGCCGCTGTCCGACGAGGACGGCCTGGAACTCCTCGACGCCGCCCTCTCGCTGCGGGAACCCCTCGTGGTCGCGGCACGGCTGGACCTCGCCGCCCTGCGGAACGCGACCGCACCGGTGCCGCCGCTGCTCAGGGCGCTCGTCGGCGGCCGGCCGCGGCGCACGGACCGGGCGGCTCAAGTACCGCCGGCGCAACGGATCGCGGGCCTGCCCGAGAGCGAGCGCGAAGAGGCCGTCCTGCACCTCGTCCGCTCCGAGGTCGCCGCCGTCCTCGGCCACGGCTCGGCCAAGGCCGTCCAGCCCGACCAGGCCTTCGGCGACCTGGGCTTCGACTCGCTGACCGCCGTGGAGCTCCGCAACCGGATGAACAAGGCCACCGGCCTGCGGCTGCCCGCGACCCTGGTCTTCGACCACCCGACGCCCGCGGTACTCGCGCGGCGAGTGCTGAAGGACCTCCCCGGTGGTACGGCCGGGACGGCGCCCGTCCTCCACGAGCTCGACCGCCTCGCCGCCGCCCTGGACGGCGCCGGAACGGACGGCATCGACAACGTCACCCGAACCAGGATCAACATGCGTCTCCAGGCACTGCTCGCCCGCTGGAACGGGGACGAGCCCGCCGATCCGGGAGGCGCCGGCGGAGCCGAGGACGAAGACGACCTCAGCTCGGCGAGCGACGAAGAGCTGTACGAGCTCCTCGACGACGAACTCGGCATCTCCTGAACTGCGCAAGCCAAAAATAGGGGGCGGGCGACACCGATGATGAACGAGGACAAACTCCGGGACTACCTCAAGCGGGCCACCACCGACCTGCGCCAGGTCCGGCGGCGCGTGCGCGAGCTGGAGGCCCGCGACCAGGAGCCCATCGCCATCGTGGGCATGAGCTGCCGGTTCCCCGGCGACGTCGGTTCCCCCGAGGAGCTGTGGCGGCTGCTGGCCGACGGCGAAGACGCCATCTCGCCGTTTCCCGAGGACCGCGGCTGGGACGTCGACGCGCTCTACGACCCCGACCCCGAGCGGCCCGGCAAGGTCTACACCCGGCGGGGCGGCTTCCTGCACGACGCGGCTGATTTCGACGCCGAGTTCTTCGGGATCTCGCCGCGCGAGGCGCTGGCCATGGACCCGCAGCAGCGGCTGCTGCTGGAGACCGCCTGGGAGGCCTTCGAACACGCGGGCATCGACCCCGCCGGCCTCAAGGGCAGCCGCACCGGCGTCTTCGCCGGCCTGATGTACCACGACTACGGCTTCACGCCCGGCGTCCTCCCCGAGGGGGTCGAGGGGCTGATGAGCACCGGCAACTCCGGCAGCGTCGCCTCCGGACGCATTGCCTACACCTTCGGGTTCGAGGGCCCTGCGGTCACCGTCGACACCGCCTGCTCGTCCTCGCTCGTCGCCCTGCACCTCGCCGTGCAGGCGCTGCGGGGCGGCGAGTGCTCCATGGCGCTTGCCGGCGGCGTGACGGTCATGGCGGGCCCGAGCGCCTTCATCGAGTTCAGCCGCCAGCGTGGGCTCGCCCCCGACGGCCGGTGCAAGTCCTTTGCGGCGGCGGCGGACGGCGCGTCCTGGTCCGAAGGCGCCGGCCTGCTGCTCGTTGAGCGGCTGCGGGACGCCCGCCGGCTCGGCCACAGGGTGCTCGCCGTCGTCCGGAGCAGCGCCGTCAACCAGGACGGCGCGTCCAACGGCCTGACCGCGCCGAACGGCCCCTCGCAGCAGCGCGTGATCCTCGAAGCGCTGGCCGGAGCCCGGCTGTCCGCCGAGGAGGTCGACGCCGTCGAAGCACACGGCACGGGCACGAACCTCGGCGACCCGATCGAGGCGCAGGCACTGCTGGCGACCTATGGACAAGAGCGCGAACGACCGCTCCTGCTCGGCTCGTTGAAGTCCAACATCGGTCACACGCAGGCGGCGGCGGGCGTCGCCGGCGTGATGAAGATGGTGCTGGCGATGCAGCACGGCGTGCTGCCGAAGACGCTCCACGTGGACCGGCCGACCCCGCAGGTCGACTGGTCGGCCGGCTCGGTCGAGCTGCTGACCGAGGCGATCGCGTGGCCGGAGACCGACCACCCTCGTCGGGCCGGGATCTCGTCGTTCGGGATCAGCGGCACCAACGCGCACATCATCCTTGAGCAGGCGCCCGAACCGGAGGCGGAGGACCCGGCCGACGACAGGACCGACGACAGGACCGACGGCGAAGACGAGGGCGAACGCGAAGACGAGGGCGTGGCCGAGGAACGGCTGCGGGCCCGGACCACGGTGGTGCCGTGGGTACTCTCCGCGAAGACCGGGGAGGCGCTGCGGGAGCAGGCACAGCGACTGCTGTCGTCCGTGGACCTCGCGGCCGTGTCCCCGGCCGACGTGGGGTTCTCGCTGGCGGCCACCCGCTCGGCGCTGGAGCACCGGGCGGCGGTCGTCGGAGCCGACGGGGAAGAGCTGTGCGCGGGGCTGACCGCCCTCGCGGCGGGCGAGCCCGCGGCACAGGTGGTGACGGGGCACGCCGGTGCCGACCGGGGCAAGTGCGGGTTCCTGTTCTCGGGCCAGGGTTCGCAGCGGATCGGCATGGGGCGTGAGCTGTACGAGGCGTACCCGGTGTTCGCGGCGGCGTACGACGAGGTGTGCGCGCTCCTGGACATGCCGGTCGATGTCGACTCGGAGGAGTTGAATCGGACGGGTTCGGCACAGCCCGCGTTGTTCGCCGTCGAGGTAGCCCTGTTCCGGTTGCTGGAGTCGTGGGGCATCCGGCCGGATTATGTGGCGGGTCATTCGGTGGGTGAGATCGCGGCTGCTCATGTGGCGGGTGTGTTGTCGCTGGCGGATGCGGCGAGGTTGGTGTCGGCGCGTGCCGCGTTGATGCAGGCCCTGCCCGCGGGTGGCGCCATGGTGGCGGTGCAGGCGACCGAGGATGAGGTGCTGCCGTATGTGACCGACGAGGTCGGGATTGCGGCGGTCAACGGGCCTCAGTCCGTCGTGGTCTCCGGAGCCGAGGACGCGGTTACGGCGATTGCCGAGGTCTTCCGGCAGCAGGGTCGTAGGACGTCCCGCCTGAAGGTCAGTCACGCGTTCCATTCGCCGTTGATGGATCCGATGCTGGAGGAGTTCGCGGAGGTCGTTCGCGGTCTGGCCTTCGAGGAGCCGCGGATTCCGGTGGTCTCCAACCTCACCGGTCGGCTGGCCGAGGCGTACACGCCCGAGTACTGGGTGCGGCACGTCCGTGAGGCGGTGCGCTTCGCGGACGGTGTGCGGACCTTGCACGAGATGGGTGTGACCTCGTTCGTGGAGATCGGCCCCGGCGGCGTGCTGAGCGCCCTCACGCAGAGCTGCCTCGACGACGCGGACGTCGTCACCGTTCCCGCCCTGCACACCGACCGCCCCGAACCCCAGGCGCTCACTCTCGCCCTCGGGCAGTTGCACGCACACGGTGTCTCCCCGGACTGGCAGGCGCTCTTCCCCGGCGCCCGGCGCGTCGACCTGCCCACGTACGCCTTCCAGCGCGAGCGCTACTGGCTCGAAGGCACGGTCGCGCTCGACGTGTCCTCGGCGGGTCTGGACTCCTCCGGCCACGCCCTGCTCGGCGCGATGGTGGAGACCGCCGGGGCGCCGGACGTGCTGTTCACCGGCCGGCTGTCCCCGGCCGACATGCCCTGGATGGCGGAACACACGGTCGGCGGCGTGCCGGTGCTCCCGGTCGCCGCGTTCGTGGAGCTCGCCCTGTCCGCGGGACGGCAGACCGGGTTCCCGCACCTGGAACAGCTCGACGTGGGCGCCCCGCTGGTTCTGGCCGAACAGGGCGCCGTCCGCGTCCAGGTGCAGGTCGGTGCGGGCGACGACCCCGACCGGCGCTCGGTGCGCGTCTTCAGCCGGGCCACTGCGGGTGGTGCCGGCGAGCCGTGGGTGTGCCACGTCACCGCAGAGCTCACCCGGAACGATCCGGCGCCGGAGTTCGACACGATGATGTGGCCGCCGACGGGTGCCGAACCCGTGGACGTCGAGGGCCGTCCGGGCCTGCGCGCCGCCTGGCGCGCGGGGGACGAGCTGTACGCCGAGGCCGTACTGACTGTCGCGGAGCGGGACCGGGCGGACCGCTACGTCCTGCACCCCGTACTGCTGGACAGCGCACTCGGCATGCTGGCGTCGAGCCGCGCCGAAGACTCCGGCAAGGTGCTCATGCCCCACGCCTGGAGCGGCATGTCCGTGCACGCTCCGGGGCCCGGGGCCGTACGCATACGCATCCGGCCCGTCGCCGACGACGCGGTGGCGATCGAACTGTCCGACGCCGACGGCTCTCCCGTCGCCTCGGTCGCGTCCCTCCGGACACGGTCGATGTCCCCACAGCAGGTGCTGGCCTCGCGCGTGGCGCACCAGGACCGGATGTTCGAGGTCGACTGGGTCGAGCACACCGAGGCTTTGGCCCCCGCACCCGCCACCGCTCCCGAAGCCGCGTGGGCGGTCCTGGGCAACGAGGGTTCCCACTCCGACTTCGACGGGCTCCGCAGGGCGGTCGACGGCGGCGCGGCCTTGCCTGCCCATGTCCTCCTGACCTGCGCCCCGAGCGAGGGTGATGCCGCCGCCGCGACGCGCGGGCTGCTGGCCGATGTGTTGTCGGCCGTCCAGGAGTGGGTCGCCGACGAGCGGTTCTCCGACGCGCGGCTCGTGGTGATGACGCGCGGAGCCGTCGAGCTGGACGGCACGGCTCTGGACCTCGCGCACGTCGCGGTCTCCGGTCTGGTGAAGTCGGCCCAGTCCGAGCACCCGGACCGGCTCCTGCTCGTCGACGCGGACGACTCGGTCACGAACGGCGGCATGGTCTCGAACGGCGGCCTCACCCCGGCGCTGGCCGCGGCCCTTGCCGCTCTGGACGAACCGCAGGCCGCGGTGCGCGACGGAAAGCTGTACGTGCCGCGCCTCGCCCGGATCACCCCGCCCGAGGAGCCCACCGCTCACGCGTGGGACCCCGAGGGGACCGTGCTGCTCACCGGGGCGACCGGTGGCCTCGGACGGTCGCTCGCCCGGCACCTCGTCGCCGAACGCGGCGCACGGAGGCTGCTGCTGACCAGCCGACGGGGCCCCGCGGCCGAAGGCATCGGCGAACTCGTCGCCGCGCTCTCCGAACTGGGCGCGCACGTCGACGTGGCCGCCTGCGACATCGCGGACCGGGACGCCCTCGCGGAACTGCTGGCCTCTGTCCCGGCTGAGCACCCGCTCGTGGCCGTGGTGCACGCGGCGGCGGCCCTGGACGACGGCGTGGTCACCGCCCTGACGCCGGGGCGCCTGGACACCGTACTGCGGCCGAAAGCCGACGGGGCGCTGCACCTGCACGAGCTGACGCGGGACCTGGACCTCTCCGCGTTCGTGCTCTTCTCCTCCCTGGCCGGAGTCCTGGGCAGCGCCGGCGCGGCGGGTTACGCCGCCGCGAACGCCTTCCTCGACGGGCTGGCGCGGCAGCGCCGGGCCGCGGGCCTGCCCGGCACCTCGCTGGCCTGGGGCCTGTGGACGGACAACGGCGGCATGGGCGACCGGATCACCGACGCCGACCGCAACCGGATCGGGCGGGCCGGGGTCGTGCCCTTCACTCCGGCGGAGGGGCTGGCCCTGTTCGACGCCGCTCTCACCGTGGACCGGCCGGTGATCGTGCCGGTCCGGCTGGACCTTCCAGGACTGCGCGCCATGGCCCGCGCCGACATGCTGCCCGCCGTCCTCCGCGGCCTCGTCGGCGACACCGGCGCCGCGGCCGACGAGACCGCGGCCGCACGGACCCCCGCCCTGGCCCGCCGCCTCGCCGGGATACCGGAGGCCGACCAGGAGAAGGTACTGCTGGACCTGGTGCGCCGGCAGGCGGCAGCCGCCCTCGGCCACGCCACCGCTGCCCGCATCGAGCCCACCACGGCCTTCCGGGACATCGGCTTCGACTCCCTGACCGCCGTGGAGCTGCGCAACCGGCTCAAGGCCGCGACCGGGCTCCGGCTCAAGCCCACCCTGGTCTTCGATCACCCCAACCCCGTCGCGATCGCCCGGCTCCTCCACAAGTCCCTGGTGCTCGACCTCACCGCCGAGGCCCCGCCCGTGCTCGGCGAACTGGACCGGTTGGAGGCGCGGCTCGCCGCGCTCGACCCACAGGACGCGGTGCGGGACAAGGTCACCGCCCGGCTCAAGGCGCTGCTCTGGAAGTGGACCGACACCCACCAGGACGCCGCGGCGAACACCGCCGACGCCGGCCCCGACCCCGGCCGCGACTTCGACCCCGACCGGATCGACGCCGTCACCGACGACGAGATGTTCGACCTGATCGACCAAGAGCTCGGGTCCCACTGACTCATCTCACGCACTGCTACCGAGGACGTAAAGATGTCGAACGACGACAAGCTCCGGGATTACCTCAAGCGCGTGATGGTGGACCTGCGCCAGACCCGCAGGCAGTTGGGTGAGCTGGAGGCGAAGGACACCGAGCCCATCGCCATCGTCGGGATGGCCTGCCGCTACCCGGGCGGCGTCGGCTCGCCCGAGGACCTGTGGCAACTGGTCGCCTCGGGCGGCGACGGCGTGTCCGAGTTCCCCACCGATCGCGGCTGGAACCTGGACACGGTCTACGACCCCGAGCCCGGGCGGACGGGCCGCACATACGTGCGCGAGGGCGGCTTCCTCTACGACGCCGGCGAGTTCGACCCCGCATTCTTCGGGATCTCCCCCCGCGAGGCCCAGGTCATGGACCCGCAGCAGCGGCTGCTCCTGCAGACGTCCTGGGAGGCCCTCGAACGCGCGGGCATCGACCCCGTCACCGCACGCGGCACCCGGGCCGGCGTGTTCGTCGGCACCAACGGCCAGGACCACGCCTACCTCCAGCGGCGGGGCGACAGTGACATCGAGGCCCACCTCGTCACCGCGAACACCGCCGCCGTGGTGTCCGGCCGCATCTCCTACGCCCTCGGCCTCGAAGGCCCGGCGGTCACCGTCGACACGGCCTGCTCGTCCTCGCTGGTGGCGCTCCATCTGGCCGCCCAGGCGCTGCGCCGCGGCGAGTGCTCGCTCGCCCTGGCCGGCGGCGTGACCGTGATGGCCACGCCGAACACCTTCATCGCGTTCAGCGCGCAGCGCGGCCTGTCGCCCGACGGGCGCTGCCGCGCGTTCTCCTCGACGGCCGACGGCACCGGCATGTCCGAAGGCGTCGGCGTGCTCCTGCTGGAGCGGTTGTCCGACGCCCGCCGGCTCGGCCACGACGTGCTGGCCGTCATCCGCGGCAGCGCCGTCAACCAGGACGGCGCGTCCAACGGCCTCACGGCCCCGAACGGCCCGTCGCAAGAGCGCGTGATCCGGCAGGCGCTGGAGAACGCACGCCTGACCGCCTCCCAGATCGACGCGGTCGAGGCGCACGGCACGGCCACCGCTCTCGGCGACCCGATCGAGGCGGAGGCGCTGCTCGCCACGTACGGCCAGGAGCACTCGGGCGACCGGCCGCTGTGGCTGGGATCCATCAAGTCCAACATCGGCCACACGCAGGCCGCCGCCGGTGTCGCCGGTGTGATCAAGATGGTGATGGCCATCCGCAACGGCGTCCTGCCGCGGACGCTGCACGTGGACGAGCCGACCGCTCAGGTCGACTGGTCGTCGGGCGGCGTCAAGCTGCTGACCGAGGCCGTCCAGTGGCCCGAGTCGGACCACCCCCGCCGCGCCGCGGTCTCGTCCTTCGGCGTCAGCGGTACCAACGCGCACACGATCATCGAGCAGGCCCCGGCCCTCGACGAGGAGCCCGCCGCCGGGTCGGCCGGGTCCCCGGCCGACCCGGTGCTGCCGTGGGTGCTCTCGGCGAAGAGCGACGCGGCGCTGCGCGCCCAGGCGGAGCGCCTGCTCTCCTTCCTGGAGGACGGCCGCAGCGGCCCCGGCCGTTCCCCGGCCGACATCGGCTTCTCTCTCGCCACGACGCGCACCGCCTGGGACCGCCGCGCGGCTGTCGTCGGCGAGAGCCTGGACGAACTCACCGAAGGCGTACGGGCACTGGCGTCCGGCACCCCGTCCGCGGCCGTCGTCCACAACGCGACCCGCCACGGCGACAAGACCGGGTTCTTGTTCTCGGGTCAGGGTTCGCAGCGGGTCGGGATGGGGCGGGAGCTGTATGCGTCCTATCCGGTGTTCGCGGCGGCGTACGACGAGGTGTGCGCGCTCCTGGACGCGCCGGTCGATGTCGGTGTCGACGTCGATGCCGACTCGGAGGAGTTGAATCGGACGGGTTCGGCGCAGCCGGCGTTGTTCGCCGTGGAGGTGGCGCTGTTCCGGTTGCTGGAGTCGTGGGGTGTGCGGCCGGATTATGTGGCGGGTCATTCGGTGGGTGAGATCGCGGCTGCGCATGTGGCGGGTGTGTTGTCGCTCGCGGATGCGGCGAGGCTGGTGTCGGCGCGTGCCGCGTTGATGCAGGCGCTGCCCGCGGGTGGGGCGATGGTTGCTGTGCAGGCGACCGAGGACGAGGTGCTGCCGTATGTGACGGACGAGGTCGGGATTGCGGCGGTCAACGGGCCTCAGTCCGTCGTGGTCTCCGGAGCCGAGGACGCGGTCACGGCGATTGCCGAGGTCTTCCGGCAGCAGGGTCGTAGGACGTCCCGCCTGAAGGTCAGTCACGCGTTCCATTCGCCGTTGATGGATCCGATGCTGGAGGAGTTCGCGCAGGTCGTTCGCGGTCTGGCCTTCGAGGAGCCGCGGATTCCCGTCGTTTCGAACCTCACCGGTCGGCTGGCCGAGGCGTACACGCCCGAGTACTGGGTGCGGCACGTCCGTGAGGCGGTGCGCTTCGCGGACGGTGTGCGGACCTTGCACGAGCTGGGTGTGACTACGTTCGTGGAGATCGGCCCCGGCAGCGTCCTCAGCGCCTTGGCGCAGGGCTGTGTGGACGACGTGGTTGCCGTGCCCGTGCTGCGTGGTGACCGTCCCGAGCCGCAGGCCGTCGTCACCGCACTCGCCGAACTGCACGTCAGCGGCGCCGAAGTGGACTGGCAGGCCTTCTTCCCGGGCGCCCGACGCGTCGACCTGCCCACCTACGCCTTCCAGCAGCAGCGCTATTGGCTGGAGGCCCCCGAGGCCGGGACGGCCGCCGTGGACGCGGTCGACGCCGAGTTCTGGGCGAGCGTCGAGCGCGAGGACGCCCAGTCCCTCGCCGCCACGCTGGGGCTGAGCCCCGAAGAACTGGACGTCGTGGTCCCGAAGCTGTCCGCCTGGCGGCGCCGGCGGCGCGAGCAGTCCGCTGTGGACGGCTGGCGCTACCAGTTGGCCTGGCAGCCGCTCAACGGCCTGTCCGCCGGTGACCTCTCCGGCCGCACCTGGTTGTTCGCCGCGCCCGAGGGCGACGAGTGGGCCGGGACGGTCCGAGCCGCCCTCGCCGGACGCGGCGCGCGTCTGGTCCCGCTGACGGTCGGTGCCTTCGCCGACCGTGCGTCCCTGGCCGAGGAGCTGACCCGGGCCGCAGCCGAAGCCGGACCGCTCGACGGCGTCCTGTCGCTGCTCGCGACCGACGAGACCGCCTCGCCCGAGCACCCCGCGCTCTCCCAGGGCCTCGTGCAGACCGTGGCCCTGGCCCAGGCGCTGGGCGACGCGGGCGTCGACGCGCCGCTGTGGTGCGCCACCCGCGGCGCAGCCGCCACCGGCCGCTCCGACGACGCACCGCTCAGCGCGGAGCAGAACCAGGTATGGGGCCTCGGTCGCGCCCTGGCCCTGGAGCACGCCCGGCGCTGGGGCGGCCTGATCGATCTGCCCGCGGCCGTCGACGAGCGCGCGGCAGGCCGCATCGCCGCCGTACTGAGCCAGGGAGCCGGCGCTGCTGATGGCCAGGAGGACGATGGCCAGGAGGACCAGGTCGCCGTCCGCGCCACCGGCGTGTTCACCGCCCGGCTCGCCCATGCCCGAAGCGGCGTCGGCCGGCCGTGGTCGCCGCGTGGCACGGTGCTGATCACCGGTGGCACGGGTGCGTTGGGCGGGCACGTGGCCCGCTGGCTCGCCGGTGCCGGTGCCGAGCACCTGGTGCTCGCCGGCCGCCGCGGCCCCGACGCGCCCGGCGCGACCGCGCTCAAGGCCGAACTGGAGGCGCTGGGCGCGCTTGTCACCCTCGCCGTGTGCGATGTCACCGACCGGGACGCGGTGGCGGCGCTGCTCGCCGAGCACACCTTCACCTCCGTCTTCCACGCCGCGGGCGTCGAACAGTTCGCCCCCTTCGACGAGCTGACGCCGGCCGACTTCGCCCACACGGTGGAGGCGAAGGCCCGCGGTGCCGCGCACCTGGACGAACTGCTCGGCGACCGCGAGCTGGACGCCTTCGTCCTCTTCTCCTCGATCGCCGGCGTGTGGGGCAGCGGACTGCAGACCGCCTACGCGGCCGGTAACGCCTTCCTCGACGGGCTCGCCGCGCGGCGGAGGGCCCGGGGCCTGGCCGCCACCGCGATCGCCTGGGGCCCCTGGGCCGACGGCGGCATGGTCACCGACGCCGACGAGGAGCACCTGCGCCGCCGCGGCGTCGTCACCCTGCCCGCCGCACTCGCCGTGACCGCGGTCCAGCGCGCCCTGGACCGCGACGACACCGCGGTCGTCGTGGCCGACATCGACTGGGAACGGTTCATCGGACCGTTCACCCTCGGCCGCCCGAGCGCCCTGCTGTCCGAGCTGCCCGAAGTGCGCCGCGCCGGCACCGCCGTACCGGCCGACGCAGCCACGGGCGCCGCGCCCCTGGCGGCCCGGCTCGCCGGACTGCCGGAGTCCGTGCGCACGGAGACCCTGATCGACCTGGTCCGCGCGCACGTCGCGGCCGTCCTGGGCCACTCCTCGGCGGTGGAGGTCGAGCCCGATCGGGCCTTCAAGGACCTCGGCTTCGACTCCCTGACCGCCGTCGAACTCCGTAACAAGGTGAACGCGGCGACCGGCCTCGCGCTGCCGCCCACGCTGGTCTTCGACCACCCCAACGCGACGGCGCTCGCCCGCTTCCTGGAGAGCGAGCTGCTCGGATCGACGGTCGCTGGGGAGCAGGAGCGTCACGCGTCCGCCGACGACGAGCCCATCGCCATCGTGGCGATGAGCTGCCACCTGCCCGGCGGCGTCGACTCGCCCGAGGCGCTGTGGGACCTGGTGACGTCCGGCGGCGACGCCATCTCCGCCTTCCCGTCGAACCGCGGCTGGGACGTCGAGGCCCTCTACGACCCCGACCCCGACCGCCTCGGCAAGACGTACGCGCGCGACGGCGGATTCCTCTACGGTGCCACCGACTTCGACGCCGGCTTCTTCGGGATCTCGCCGCGTGAGGCCCTGGCGATGGACCCGCAACAGCGACTGCTGCTGGAGACCTCGTGGGAGGCCTTCGAGCGGGCCGGGATCGCCCCCGCGCAACTGCGCGGCAGCCGGACCGGGGTCTTCGTCGGCATGGCCTACCAGGGGTACGGAGCCGATGTGCGCCGCACGCCGGAAGGCGTCGAAGGACACCGGCTCGTCGGCGGCGCGTCCAGCGTCGTCTCGGGCCGGGTGGCCTACACCTTCGGACTCGAAGGGCCCGCCGTCACGATCGACACGGCGTGCTCGTCGTCCCTGGTCGCCCTGCACCTGGCGATGCAGTCGCTGCGGAGCGGCGAGAGCACGATGGCGCTGGCCGGCGGCGTCACCGTCATGGCCGGTCCGAGTGTTTTCGTGGAGTTCAGTCGTCAGCGCGGTCTGTCGCCCGATGGCCGTTGCAGGGCGTTCGGTGCCGGTGCTGACGGCACGGGCTGGGCGGAGGGCGTGGGCGTGGTGCTCGTGGAGCGTCTGTCCGACGCCGTGCGCAACGGTCACGAGGTCCTGGCGGTGGTTCGGGGCAGTGCCGTGAACCAGGACGGGGCGTCCAACGGGCTGACCGCGCCGAACGGTCCGGCGCAGCAGCGGGTCATCCGGCAGGCCCTGGCCTCCGCCGGGCTCGCTCCGGGCGATGTGGATGTCGTCGAGGCGCACGGTACGGGCACGAGGCTGGGTGACCCGATCGAGGCGCAGGCGCTCCTTGCGACCTATGGCCAGGAGCGTGAACGACCGCTCCTGCTCGGCTCGTTGAAGTCCAACATCGGTCACACCCAGGCGGCGGCGGGTGTCGCCGGTGTGATCAAGATGGTGATGGCGATGCGCCACGGTGTCCTTCCGCGGACCCTGCACGCTGATGAGCCGACGCCGCACGTGGACTGGTCGGCGGGCGCGGTCCGGCTGTTGACCGAGGCCGTCGACTGGCCCGAGTCGGACCGCCCGCGCCGTGCCGCGATCTCGTCCTTCGGCGTCAGCGGCACCAACGCCCACACCATCATCGAACAGGCTCCAGCCACAGCGGAGTTGCCTCACACGCCCGATTCCGGCGCCCTCGTGCCGTGGGTGCTGTCGGGCAAGGGCGAGCCGGCGCTGCGTGCCCAGGCGGCCCGGCTGGCCGGCCACCTCGACGCGAACGACGGCTGGACGGCTTCCGACATCGGCCTCTCCCTGGCTTCCCGCGAGACGTTCGAGGACCGCGCGGTGGTCCTGGCAGAGGGCCCGGACAAGCTCCGGCAAGCCCTCACCGCCCTCGCCACCGGCCAACCGGCGGCGAACGTGACGCTGGGACGAACCCGCCCCGAGGACAAGGTCGGTTTCCTGTTCTCGGGTCAGGGTTCGCAGCGGATCGGTATGGGGCGTGAGTTGTATGCGGCGTTCCCTGTGTTTGCCGATGCGTATGACGAGGTGTGTGCGCGTCTGGACGCGCCGGTCGATGTCGATGCCGAGAGCCTGCATCAGACCGTGTGCGCCCAGCCTGCGCTCTTCGCGGTGGAGGTGGCGCTGTTTCGTCTCCTCGAATCGTGGGGCGTACGGCCGGACTACGTGGCCGGTCATTCGGTCGGTGAGATCGCTGCCGCGCATGTGGCCGGGGTGCTGTCGCTGGACGACGCCGTGCGACTGGTGTCGGCGCGTGCCGCGTTGATGCAGGCGTTACCCGTCGGCGGCGCGATGGTGGCGGTGCAGGCGACCGAGGACGAGGTGCTGCCGCATCTGACCGACGAGGTCGGGATCGCGGCGGTCAACGGGCCTCGGTCGGTCGTGGTCTCCGGTGCCGAGGACGCCGTGCTGGAGATCGCTGAGGTCTTCGTCCAACAGGGTCGCAAAACCTCGCGGTTGAAGGTCAGTCACGCGTTCCATTCGCCGTTGATGGACCCGATGCTGGAGGAGTTCGCGGAGGTCGTCAGCGGTCTGACGTTCAGTCAGCCGAGGATTCCGGTGGTCTCCAACCTCACGGGTCGGCTCGTCGAGGCCTACACCCCTGAATATTGGGTGCGGCACGTGGGTGAGGCGGTCCGCTTCGCCGATGGCGTCGGGACCCTGCACGGCCTGGGCGTGACCACGTTCGTCGAGATCGGCCCCGGCGGAGTCCTCAGCGCCCTCGCACAGGCCTGCGCGGACGACGTCGTCACCGTCCCCGTACTCCGAGCCGACCGCTCCGAGCGGCAGGCCCTCCTCACCGCGCTCGCCGAACTGCACGTGCACGGCGCCTCCTTGGACTGGCAGGCCCTCTTCCCCGGCGCTCATCGCGTCACCCTGCCCACCTACGCCTTCCAGCGCGAGCGCTTCTGGCTGGACGGGGACGGGGACGAGGATCTGGCCGCGGCCACCCCGGCCGACGCGGCGGACTCCGGCTTCTGGGACAGCGTGGAGCGCGAGGACGCGGAATCCCTCGCCGCGACCCTGGGCGTCGCCGCGGACGCCTCGCTGAGCGCGCTGCTGCCCCGGCTGTCCGCGTGGCGCCGTCAGCGCCGCGAGCAGTCCGTGGTCGACGGCTGGCGCTACCGCGTCACCTGGAAGCCGCTCGGCGCGCTCCCTCGGCCCGGCGCGTCCGGGACCTGGCTGCTCGTCGTGGCCGGGGAGAGCGAGTGGACCGCCTCGGTCCGCACCGCGCTCGGCGAGCACGGTCTGGAACTGATGACGCTCGTCGCCGGGCCCGGCACCGACCGCGGGGCGCTGGCCCGCGAGCTGGCCGGCGTCGGCCCGGTGACCGGCGTGCTGTCCCTGCTCGCCGAGGACGAGAGCGCCTCGGCCGGCCACCCCGGCCTGTCGCACGGCCTCGCCGCGACCCTCCGCCTGGTGCAGGCGCTCGGCGACGCGGGCGTCGACGTCCCGCTGTGGTGCGCCACGCGCGGTGCGGTGGCCACCGGCCGCTCCGACCGCGTGGACCGCCCACTGCAGTCGCAGGTGTGGGGCTTCGGCCGGGCGGTGGCGCTGGAACACCCGAAGCGCTGGGGCGGACTGCTCGACCTGCCCGATCTGCTGGACGCCCGCACCGCGGCCCGCGTGGCCGCCGTCCTCGGCCAGACGGCCGAGGACCAGGTGGCGGTCCGCGCCTCGGGCGTCTTCGGGCGACGGTTGGTCCGAGCCTCCCGAGCCACCGGCCCCGCCCAGAAGTGGTCGCCGCGCGGCACGGTGCTGATCACCGGTGGTACGGGTGCGTTGGGCGGGCACGTGGCCCGCTGGCTCGCGGGTGCCGGTGCCGAGCACCTGGTGCTCGCCGGCCGCCGCGGCCCCGACGCCCCCGGCGCCGCGGAGCTCGTCGCGGAGCTGGAGGAGCTCGGCGCGGCCGCGACCGTCGTGGCCTGTGACGCGGCCGACCGTGACGCCCTGCGGGCTCTGCTGGCCGAACACCCCGTCAACGCCGTCGTCCACGCCGCAGGCGTCGGCGAGCACGTCATGATCGAGGACTCCGACCCGGCCGGGTTCGCCGGCACGGTGGCGGCCAAGGCCGCGGGTGCCATGCACCTGGACGAACTGCTGGCCGGTCAGGAGCTCGACGCGTTCGTCATGTTCTCCTCGGGCGCCGGCATCTGGGGCGGCGCCGGCCAGGGCGCCTACGCGGCGGCCAACGCCTACCTGGACGCCCTCGCCGAGCACCGGCGGGCACACGGGCGCACCGCGCTCGCCGTCTCCTGGGGCGGCTGGACCGATGGCGGCATGGCCGCCATCGGCGACGGGGAGGAGATGCTGCGCCGCCGCGGCCTGCCGCCCATGCAGCCCGCCCTCGCGGTCTCCGCGCTCCAGCAGGCGCTGGCCGACGACGAGACCGCCCTCACCGTCGCGGACTTCGAGTGGGAGCGGTTTATCGGCCCGTTCACCGTCATCCGCCCCAGCGCCCTGTTCTCCGACGTGCCCGAAGCGCGCCGCGCCCTGGAGGCGCCGGCCTCCGGCGGCGCCGAAGCAGGCAACGCGCTCGCCGCGAAGCTGACCGGGCTGTCGGCGGGCGAGCAGGACCGTACGCTGGTGGACCTCGTCCGCACACACGCGGCCGCCGTGCTCGGCCACGGCGGCGCCGCGGCGGTGGAGCCCGGCCGGGCGTTCAACGACCTCGGCTTCGACTCGCTCACCGCCGTCGAACTGCGCAACAAGCTTGCGGCGGACACCGGCCTGAAGCTGCCCACCACGCTGGTCTTCGACTACCCGAACGCCACGGCCCTGGCCCGGTTCCTTCACGCCGAACTGCTCGGTTCGCGGGGCGCCGTGCCGCAGGAGCAGCGCACGGCCGCCGTCGGCGACGAACCCGTCGCGATCGTGGCCATGAGCTGCCGCCTTCCCGGTGGCGTCGGCTCGCCCGAGGACCTGTGGCAGCTCGTGACGTCCGGCGGCGACGCGATCTCCGGCTTCCCCACCGACCGCGGCTGGGACGTCGAGGACCTCTACGACCCCGACCCGGGCACCCCCGGCAAGACCTACGCGCGTGACGGCGGGTTCCTCTACGACGCCGGTGACTTCGACGCCGCGCTGTTCGGGATCTCGCCGCGCGAGGCGCTCGCGATGGACCCCCAGCAGCGACTGCTGCTGGAGGCCTCGTGGGAGGCGTTCGAGCGGGCCGGCATCGACCCGGCCTCCCTGAAGGGCAGCCGCACCGGCGTGTTCGTCGGCATGTCCTACCAGGGCTACGGCACGGGCCTTCAGCAGGTCCCGGAAGGCGTCGAGGGCCACCTGCTCACCGGCAGCGCCGCGAGCGTCGTCTCCGGGCGCGTGGCCTACTCGTTCGGGCTGGAGGGCCCGGCGGTCACCGTCGACACGGCGTGCTCGTCGTCCTTGGTAGCCCTGCACCTGGCGATGCAGTCGCTGCGGAGCGGCGAGAGCACGATGGCCGTCGCGGGCGGGGTGAACGTCATGGCCGTACCGGCCGCGTTCGTGGAGTTCAGCCGTCAGCGCGGGTTGTCGCCCGATGGCCGTTGCAGGGCGTTCGGTGCCGGTGCTGACGGCACGGGCTGGGCGGAGGGCGTGGGCGTCGTGCTCGTGGAGCGTCTGTCCGACGCCGTGCGCAACGGTCACGAGGTCCTGGCGGTGGTACGGGGCAGTGCCGTGAACCAGGACGGGGCGTCCAACGGGCTGACCGCGCCGAACGGTCCGGCGCAGCAGCGGGTCATCCGGCAGGCCCTGGCCTCCGCCGGGCTCACCGAGGCCGACGTCGACGCGGTGGAGGCGCACGGTACGGGCACCGCTCTGGGTGACCCGATCGAGGCGCAGGCGCTCCTCGCCACGTACGGCCAGGACCGCCCGGAGGACCGGCCTCTGTGGCTCGGTTCGTTGAAGTCCAACATCGGTCACGCGCAGGCGGCGTCCGGCGTGGCCGGTGTGATCAAGATGGTGATGGCGATGCGCCACGGTGTCCTGCCGCGGACCCTGCACGCCGATGAGCCGACGCCGCACGTGGACTGGTCGGCCGGTGATGTCCGGTTGCTGACCGAGGCCGTGGAGTGGCCGGAGACCGATCACCCGCGCCGGGCCGCGATCTCGTCCTTCGGTGTCAGCGGCACCAACGCCCACACCATCATCGAACAGGCCCCGCCGGCCGAACCGGCCGCCGTCGCACCGGTCGAGGTCTCCTCGGCAACCGTGCCGTGGGTCCTGTCCGGCAAGTCCGAGGCCGCGCTGCGCGCCCAGGCCGAGAGCCTGCTGTCCCTCACCGCCGACGGCACCGAACCGTCCCTCACCGACGTCGGCTTCTCGCTGGCCACCACCCGGACCGCCCTGGAGCACCGCGCCGCCGTGGTCGGCGCCGACCACGGCCGGATCGTCGAGGGCCTACGAGCCCTGTCCGCGGGGGCGCCCGCTCCCGGCGTCGCCCTCGGCCGTGCCGACGCCGGTCAGGTCGGGTTCCTGTTCTCCGGGCAGGGCTCGCAGCGCATCGGCATGGGGCGGGAACTGTACGAGGCGTTCCCGGTCTTCGCGGAGGCGTACGACGAGGTGTGCGCTCACCTCGACCGGCACCTCGACCGGCCGCTGCGGGACGTGGCCTTCGGCGAGAACGGTCACGAGGACGGCGAGGAGCTGAACCGCACCGTCTTCACCCAGCCCGCGCTGTTCGCGCACGAGGTCGCCGTGCACCGCCTGCTCGAATCGTGGGGTGTGCGGCCGGACTTCCTGGCCGGGCACTCCGTGGGCGAGATCGCGGCCGCGCACGTGGCCGGTGCCCTGTCGCTGGAGGACGCGGCCGCACTGGTGACGGCTCGTGCCGCGCTGATGCAGGCGCTGCCCGCCGGCGGGGCGATGATCGCCGTCCAGGCCACTGAGGACGAGGTGCTGTTGCACCTCACCGACGATGTCGGCATCGCGGCGGTCAATGGCCCGCAGTCCGTCGTGGTCTCCGGAGCCGAGGACGCCGTGGCCGCCGTCGCGGACCACTTCGCCCGGGAGGGCCGCAAGACCTCCCGGCTCACCGTGAGCCACGCGTTCCACTCGCCGCTGATGGACCCCGTGCTGGCGGACTTCGCCCGCGTCGTCGGCGGTCTGCGCTTCGAGACACCCCGGACACCGGTCGTCTCGAACCTCACCGGTGAGCTCGTCGACGCGTACACGGCGGACTACTGGGTCCGGCACGTCCGCGAGGCCGTGCGCTTCGCCGACGGCATCCGGACCCTGGCCGAGCTGGGCGTGACCACGTTCGTGGAGACCGGCCCCGGTGCGGTGCTGAGCGCCATGGCCCAGGGCTGCCTGGACGGCGCGGTCACCGTTCCCTCCGCACGGTCCGGCAGCCCCGAGTCCGAGGCGATCACCGGCGCCCTCGCGCAACTCCATGTGCACGGCGTCCCCGTCGACTGGCAGGCGTTCTTCGCCGGCCGCGGCGCCCGGCGCGCCGACCTGCCCACCTACGCCTTCCAGCACCGGCGGTACTGGCTGGAGACCACCGCGCCCACGGCCGCCGCCGTCGCGGGGACCGACGCCGTGGAGGCCGGGTTCTGGGCGACGGTGGAGCGCGAGGACGCCCAGTCCCTCGCCGCCACCCTCGACCTGCCCGCCGAGCAACTGGACGCGGTGCTGCCCCGGCTGTCCGCGTGGCGCCGACAGCAGCGCCGGGAGTCCGTCGTGGAAGGCTGGTCCTACCGCACGGGCTGGAAACCGCTCAGCGGCTTCCGGGCGCACGAACTGCCGGGCGACTGGCTGTTCCTGGTCACCGAGGACACCGAGGACACCGAGGACGAGGCTGTCGAGTGGACCGCCGCCGTCGCCGACGGGCTCGCCGCCCGCGGGGCCCGGCTGGTCCGGGTGGAGGTCGACCCGGCCGCCGACCGCGGCGCACTGCTGCGGCAGCTCGGCGAGGCAGTGCGCGAGACCACGTTCGACGGTGTGATCTCCCTGCTCGGAACCGACGAGCGTCCCCACACCGGACACACGGCTCTCTCCGTCGGCACCGCGCTGTCCCTCGCGCTCGTCCAGGCCCTGGGCGACGCGGGCATCGACGCCCCGCTGTGGGTGCTCACGAGGTCCGCCATGTCCACCGGCCGTGCGGACACGGTGCCGAGCGCCGCTCAGAACGCCGTCTGGGGCCTCGGCCGGGTCGCCGCGCTGGAGCACGCGCAGCGCTGGGGCGGTCTGATCGACCTCCCGGACATGGTCGACGGCCGGGTCGCCGACCGCCTCGCCGCGGTGCTCGGCCGGTCGGCCGAGGACCAGATCGCGATCCGCGCCCGCGGCGTGTTCGGCCGCCGGCTGTCCCGCACCGCCGCCCGCAGGAACACCCGGGCCGGGCAGCGGTGGTCGCCGCGCGGCACGGTGCTGATCACCGGTGGTACGGGTGCGTTGGGCGGGCACGTGGCCCGCTGGCTCGCCGGTGCCGGTGCCGAACACCTCCTGCTCACGAGCCGCCGAGGCCCCGACGCGCCGGGCGCGGCCGGTCTCCTCGCAGAGCTGGAGGCGACCGGTGTCCGTGTCACCGTCGCCGCGTGCGACGTGGCCGACCGTGAGGCGCTGGCCGCGCTGCTCGCCGAGCACCCGGTGGACGCCGTCGTCCACACGGCGGGCGCGGACCACTTGGAGCCGCTGGAGGCCATGACACCGGGCTCCTTCGCCGACGTGCTGTCCGCCAAGGCAGCCGGCGCCCTGCACCTCGACGCGCTCCTCGCCGACCGGGAACTCGACGCCTTCGTCCTCTTCTCGTCCATCGCCGGCGTGTGGGGCAGCGGCCACCAAGCCGCCTACGCGGCGGCCAACGCCATGCTCGACGGACTCGCCGAACGCCGCCGCGCCCAAGGCCTGCCGGCGACCTCCGTGGCCTGGGGCCCGTGGGCCGGCGGCGGCATGGCCGAGGCCGACGGCGCGGACGAACGACTGCGCCGCCGCGGCCTGATTCCGATGCCCGCCACGCTCGCCCTGGCCGGCCTCCGGCAGGCGCTGGACTCCGGCGAGGCGACCGCCATAGTGGCCGACGTCGACTGGGAGCGGTTCCTGCCCCCGTTCGCCATGGGCCGCCCGAGCGCCCTGCTCGGCGATCTCCCGGAGGCCGAGCGGATCCTCACCGCGGGCAGCACCGCCGGTGGGCCCGGCACGGCCGCCGCCTCCGCCTTGGCCGACCGCCTCACCGGGATGCCCGAGACCGAGCAGTACGCGCTGCTGGTCGACCTCGTCCGCACCCATGCGGCGGCCGTCCTCGGCCACAACAGCGTCGGCGAGGTCGAGGCCGACCGGGCCTTCAAGGACCTGGGCTTCGACTCTCTCACCGCCGTCGAACTGCGCAACAAACTCAACGTCGAGACCGGCCTCGCACTGCCGCCCACGCTGGTCTTCGACCACCCCAACGCCCAGGCAATCGCCCGGCAGTTGCGCACCGAGCTCACCGGCCTCGCCATCGCGGCCGCGCCGGAAGCCGCCGCCGCGCCCGCCGAGGACGACGACCCCATCGCGATCGTGGGTATGGCGTGCCGGTATCCGGGCGGGGTGCGTTCGCCGGAGGACCTGTGGCAGTTGGTGGTGTCCGGTGGCGACGCGGTCGGCGATTTTCCGGCGGACCGGGGCTGGGACGTGGAGGGCATCTACGATCCGGACCCGGATGTGTCCGGCAAGACGTACGCGCGCCGTGGTGGATTCCTGTACGAGGCGGGGGAGTTCGATCCGGGGTTCTTCGGGATCAGTCCGCGTGAGGCCGTGGCGATGGATCCGCAGCAGCGGCTGCTGCTGGAGACCTCGTGGGAGACGTTCGAGCGGGCGGGCATCGACGCGGAGTCGGTGCGCGGCAGCCGTACCGGAGTCTTCGTCGGCTCCGGCTACCAGGACTACGCCGCCCACGCCTTCAACGCGATCGACGATTCCGAGGGCTTCTTCGGTACGGGCAACTCGGCGAGCATCATGTCCGGCCGTATCGCCTACACCTTCGGTCTGGAGGGCCCGGCGGTCACCGTCGACACGGCGTGTTCGTCGTCGCTGGTGGCGCTGCACTGGGCGGCCCAGGCCCTCCGTAACGGCGAGTGCACGATGGCGCTCGCCGGGGGCGTGATGGTCATGTCCACCCCGCGTGCCTTCGTGGAGTTCAGCCGGCAGCGCGGGTTGTCGCCCGACGGACGGTGCAAGGCGTTCGGTGCCGGGGCGGACGGCACGGGCTGGGCCGAGGGCGTCGGCATGCTCCTGGTGGAGCGGCTGTCCGACGCGGAGCGCAACGGCCACCAGGTGCTGGCCGTCGTGCGGGGGAGTGCGGTGAACCAGGACGGCGCGTCCAATGGCCTGACCGCGCCCAACGGCCCCGCCCAGCAGCGGGTCATCCGGCAGGCGCTCACCTCCGCGGGCCTCACCACCGCCGACGTCGACGCGGTGGAGGCGCACGGCACGGGCACGAGGCTGGGTGACCCGATCGAGGCACAGGCGCTGCTTGCGACCTATGGGCAAGAGCGTGAACGGCCTTTGTGGCTGGGCTCGTTGAAGTCCAACATCGGTCACGCACAGGCCGCGGCGGGCGTCGGCGGCATCATCAAGATGGTCATGGCGATGCGCCACGGCATCCTGCCGCGGACCCTGCACGCCGATGAGCCGACGCCGCACGTGGACTGGTCGGCGGGTGATGTCCGGCTGTTGACCGAGGCCGTCGACTGGCCCGAGTCGGACCGCCCGCGGCGTGCCGCGATCTCGTCCTTCGGCGTCAGCGGCACCAACGCCCACACCATCATCGAACAGGCCCCGCCGGCCCCGGTCGAAGAGGCCACAGCCGTTCCGGCCCCGGCGCTCCTGCCGTGGGTCCTCTCCGCCAAGACCCGCGATGCTCTGCGCGACCAGGCACGACGGCTGCTGGACTTCGTGGAGGACGGCACGTCACCGGCCGATGTCGGCTTCTCGCTGGCCACCACCCGGAGCACCCTGCGCCACAGGGCGGCCGTCATCGGCGAGAGCTTTGACGACTTCCGCCGCGGACTGGAACGCCTGGCAGCCGGAACGCCGTCGCCCGGAGTCGTCCAGGGGCGGCCGGGAGGCAAGGTCGGTTTCCTGTTCTCGGGTCAGGGTTCGCAGCGGATCGGTATGGGGCGTGAGTTGTATGCGGCGTTCCCTGTGTTCGCCGATGCGTATGACGAGGTGTGTGCGCGTCTGGACGCGCCGGTCGATGTCGATGCCGAGACTCTGCATCAGACCGGGTGTGCCCAGCCCGCGCTCTTCGCGGTCGAGGTGGCGCTGTTCCGTCTCCTCGAATCGTGGGGCGTACGGCCGGACTACGTGGCTGGTCATTCGGTCGGTGAGATCGCTGCCGCGCATGTGGCCGGGGTGCTGTCGTTGGACGATGCCGTGCGACTGGTGTCGGCGCGTGCCGCGTTGATGCAGGCGTTACCCGCGGGTGGCGCCATGGTGGCGGTGCAGGCGACCGAGGACGAGGTGCTGCCGTATCTGACCGACGAGGTCGGGATCGCGGCGGTCAACGGGCCTCGGTCGGTGGTGGTCTCCGGTGCCGAGGGCGCCGTGCTGGGGATCGCTGAGGTCTTCGTCCAACAGGGCCGCAAAACCTCGCGGTTGAAGGTCAGTCACGCGTTCCATTCGCCGTTGATGGACCCGATGCTGGAGGAGTTCGCGGAGGTCGTCAGCGGTCTGACGTTCAGTCAGCCGAGGATTCCGGTGGTCTCCAACCTCACGGGTCGGCTCGTCGAGGCCTACACCCCTGAATATTGGGTGCGGCACGTGGGTGAGGCGGTCCGCTTCGCCGATGGCGTCGGGACCCTGCACGGCCTGGGCGTGACCACGTTCGTCGAGATCGGCCCCGGCGGAGTCCTCAGCGCCCTCGCACAGGCCTGCGCGGACGACATCGTCACCGTCCCCGTACTCCGAGCCGGCCGCCCCGAGCAGCAGGCCCTCCTCACCGCGCTCGCCGAACTGCACGTGCACGGAGCCTCCTTGGACTGGAGCTCGTTCTTCGCCGGTGCGCGGAAGACCGACCTGCCCACCTACGTTTTCCAGCACGAGCGGTACTGGGTCGACGCCCCGGAAACCGCTGCCGCCGCTGCGGTCGCGGCGGATCCGGGGGACACGGAGTTCTGGGAGAGCGTCGAGCGCGAGGACCTGCAGTCCCTCGCCGAGACGCTCGACATCGGGGCAGGGGAGGCGTTCAGCGACGTACTGCCGAGGCTGTCGTCGTGGCGGCGGCAGCGCAAGGAGCAGTCCGTCGTGGACGGCTGGCGCTACGGCGTCACCTGGAAAGCGATACCCGACCCCTCCCCGGAGAGCCCTGCCCGGAACGGTATATGGCTGGTTCCGGTCAGCGCCGCGCAACTGGGCGACGACTGGGTCACCGCCTGCCTCCGCGGGCTGACCGCGCGGGGCCTGGCCCCGCTGCCGGTCCCGGTCGAGCCGGACACCGGCCGTGAGGACCTGACCGCGCAGCTCGCCCGAGCGGCCGGTGACGAGACCGTGGCGGGCGTCCTGTCGCTGCTCGCCGTCGACGGCGGGGCCGCACCGGAGGCCGCCGCGTTGCCCGTCGGCGTCACGCTGTCCGTCCTGCTCGTCCAGGCCCTGGGCGACACGGGCATCGGCGCCCCGCTGTGGTACGCGACCCGGAACGCGGTGGGCGTGAGCCCCGCCGACGAGGTGGCGGACCCGTACCAGTCCCAGGTCTGGGGTCTGGGCCGGGTGGCGGCGCTGGAGCACGCGCAGCGCTGGGGCGGTCTCGTCGACCTTCCCGGCACCGTCGACGACCGGGTCGTCGGCCACCTCGTCGCGGTGCTCGGCCAGTCGGCCGAGGACCAGGTCGCGATCCGCGACCGCGGGGTGTTCGCGCGGCGCCTGTCCCGTCTGCCCGCAGCCGGGAGCGACCGTTCCTGGTCGCCGCGCGGCACGGTGCTGATCACCGGTGGTACGGGTGCGTTGGGCGGGCACGTGGCCCGCTGGCTCGCCGGTGCCGGTGCCGAGCACCTGGTGCTCGCCGGCCGCCGAGGCCCCGACGCCCCCGGCGCCGCCGGCCTCAAGGCCGAGCTGGAGGAGGCGGGAGTGCGCGTGACCGTCGCCGCCTGTGACGTGGCCGACCGTGAGGCGCTGGCGGCGCTGCTCGCCGAGCACCCGGTGGACGCCGTCGTCCACACGGCCGGCACCGCCGAGGCGGGCATGCTCGCCGAGACGAACCTGGGCGACTTCGCGGCGACGGTCGCCGCGAAGGCCCTCGGGGCCGTGCACCTCCACGAACTGCTCGGTGATCAGGAACTGGACGCCTTCGTCCTCTTCTCCTCCGTCTCCGGCGTGTGGGGAGGCGGCGGGCAGGCCGCGTACTCCGCCGCGAACGCCTTCCTCGACGGCCTGGCGCAGCACCGGCGGGCCAGGGGCCTCGCCGCGACCGCGATCGCCTGGGGGCCGTGGGGCGAGGGCGGCATGGTCGCCGACACCGGGGACGAGGAGCGGCTGCGGCAGCGCGGTCTGACCGTGCTGCGGCCGGACCGGGCGATCTCCGCGCTGCACGGTGCGCTGAGCGGCGGGGACGACACGGTCACCGTGGCCGACGTGGACTGGGAGCGGTTCGTCGTCCCGTTCACCGTCAGCAGGCCGAGCGCGCTGCTGAGCGACCTGCCCGAGGTCAGGGACGCCCTCGCGGAGGAGCTTGCCGAGCAGGCCGCGGAGCCGTCCGCGCTCACCGCGAAACTGTCCACGCTGTCCGAGGACGAACAGCAACGCCTGCTCGTGGACACGGTGTGCGCGCACGCGGCGGCCGTACTCGGCCACAGCGGCTCCGCGGTGGTGGAACCGGACCTGGCGTTCCGGGACCTCGGCTTCGACTCCCTGACCGCGGTGGAGCTGCGCAACCTGCTCACCGCCGACACCGGCCTGACCCTGCCCGCGACGCTGGTCTTCGACCACCCGACGCCCGAGGCGATCGCCCGCCACCTGCGGAGCGAACTCGCCGGCGAGCCGGGCCCGGAGGAGGCGTCGGTCTTCAGCGAACTCGACCGGCTGGAGTCGGTGATCTCGACGGCCGCCTCGGCCGAGGAGACGGTCCGGTCGGGGGTGCGGAGGCGGCTCCAGGAACTGCTGTCCCTGGTGAATTCCGCCGGGGAGCAAGGCGCGGAATCAGCCGATGCGCAGCGACAACTCCAGGACGCGACGATCGACGACATCTTCGATCTGATCGATCAAGATCTAGAAAATTCCTAGTTCTTGGCGCCCTACCTTTAACGACAGCCGAGGACGGATGAGGCGGATGAGCAGCAACGAAGACAGGCTTCTCGATTATCTCAAGCGCGTCACCGGAGACCTTCGTCAGGCCCGGGAGCGTCTTCGCGAGGTCGAGGAGAAGGACCAGGACCCCATCGCGATCGTGGGTATGGCGTGCCGGTATCCGGGCGGGGTGCGTTCGCCGGAGGACCTGTGGCAGTTGGTGGTGTCCGGTGGCGACGCGGTCGGTGACTTTCCGGCGGACCGGGGCTGGGACGTGGAGGGCATCTACGATCCGGACCCGGATGCGTCCGGCAAGACGTACGCGCGCCTCGGTGGATTCCTGTACGAGGCGGGGGAGTTCGATCCGGGGTTCTTCGGGATCAGCCCGCGTGAGGCCGTGGCGATGGATCCGCAGCAGCGGCTGCTGCTGGAGACCTCGTGGGAGACGTTCGAGCGGGCGGGTATCGACGCGGAGTCGGTGCGCGGCAGCCGTACCGGAGTCTTCGTCGGCTCCGGCTACCAGGACTATGTCAACCTCCTGGTCGGGGTGGGCGGCGAGTCCGACGGCCATCTGGGGACCGGCAACTCCGCCAGCGTGATGTCCGGCCGTATCGCCTACACCTTCGGTCTGGAGGGCCCGGCCGTCACCGTCGACACGGCGTGTTCGTCGTCGCTGGTGGCGCTGCACTGGGCGGCCCAGGCCCTCCGCAACGGCGAGTGCACGATGGCGCTGGCCGGCGGTGTGCAGGTGATGACCACCCCCACCGCGTTCGTGGAGTTCAGCCGGCAGCGCGGGCTGGCCCCCGACGGACGGTGCAAGGCGTTCGGTGCCGGGGCCGACGGCACCGGCTGGGCCGAGGGCGTCGGCATGCTGCTGGTGGAGCGGCTGTCCGACGCCGTGCGCAACGGGCACCGGGTGCTGGCGGTGGTGCGGGGCAGCGCCGTGAACCAGGACGGTGCGTCCAACGGCCTGACAGCGCCGAACGGTCCGGCGCAGCAACGGGTGATCCGCCAGGCCCTGGTAGGGGCCGGCCTGTCTCCCGCTCAGATCGACGCGGTGGAGGGGCACGGTACGGGGACGCAACTGGGTGACCCGATCGAGGCGCAGGCGCTGCTCGCCACGTACGGCCGGGAGCGCCCGGAGGGCCGGCCGCTGTGGCTGGGTTCGCTGAAGTCCAACATCGGCCACGCACAGGCCGCGGCCGGCGTCGGCGGCATCATCAAGATGGTCATGGCGATGCGCCACGGCATCCTGCCCCGGACCCTGCACGCGGACGAGCCGACGCCGCACGTGGACTGGTCGGCCGGTGACGTCCGGCTGCTGACCGAGGCCGTGGAGTGGCCGGAGACCGATCACCCGCGCCGGGCCGCGATCTCGTCCTTCGGCGTCAGCGGCACCAACGCCCACACCATCATCGAACAGGCCCCGCCGGCCCCGGCCGAGGAGCCCGCGGGAGCCCCCGCCGACGGCCCCCTGACATGGGTGCTCTCCGCCAGGAGCGATGCGGCGCTGCAGGACCAGGCGGCCCGACTGCTGCCCTTCGTACGAGGCGAGGCCCGGTCGCGGGACGTGGGGCTGTCGCTGGCCACGACCCGCGCGACCATGCGCCACCGGGCCGCGGTCGTGGGGGAGAACCGTGAGGAACTGCTCCTCGGGCTGGCGGACCTGGCCGCCGGGACCCCTTCGTCCCGTGTGCTGCTGGGGCGCCCGGCCGGCGGCAAGACCGGCTTCCTCTTCTCCGGTCAGGGCTCGCAGCGCCTGGGCATGGGGCGTGAACTGCACGCGGCGTTCCCCGTCTTCGCCGCGGCCTACGACGAGGTGTGCGCGCGCCTGGACGCCCCGCCCGACGTCGATGCCGAAACGCTTCACTTGACCGGGTGCGCCCAGCCCGCCCTCTTCGCGGTCGAGGTGGCCCTGTTCAGGCTCCTCGAATCCTTGGGCGTCCGGCCCGACTTCGTCATGGGGCACTCCGTGGGCGAGATCGCCGCCGCGCACGTGGCCGGTGCGTTGTCCCTCGACGACGCGGCGAAGCTGGTGTCCGCGCGCGCCGCGCTGATGCAGGCCCTGCCCGCAGGTGGCGCGATGGTGGCGGTCCAGGCCGGCGAGGCGGAGGTGCTGCCGCACCTCACCGGCGGGGTGGGCGTCGCCGCGGTCAACGGCCCCTCGTCGGTGGTGGTTTCCGGTGCCGAGGATGCCGTGCTGGAGATCGCCGAGGTGTTCGCCCGGCAGGGCCGCAAGACGTCCCGGTTGAAGGTCAGCCACGCGTTCCACTCGCCGCTGATGGACCCGATGCTGGAAGAGTTCGCGCGGGTCGTCCGTGGCCTGGCCTTCGAAGAGCCCCGACTGCCCGTCGTCTCCAACCTGACGGGTCGGCTCGTCGAGTCGTACAGCCCCGAGTACTGGGTCCGGCACGTGCGTGAGGCCGTCCGCTTCGCCGATGGCGTCGGGACCCTGCACGGCCTGGGGGCGACCACGTTCGTCGAGATCGGCCCCGGCGGAGTCCTCAGTGCCCTGGCGCAGGCCTGCGTGGACGAGGCGGTCACCGTGCCCGTGCTGCGCGGTGACCGCTCCGAGCGGCAGGCGCTCGTGATGTCCCTGGCCCAACTGCACACGCACGGCGTCTCCGTGGACTGGAACGCGTTCTTCGCCGGTGCGCGCAGGACCGATCTGCCGACCTACGCCTTCCAGCACGAGCGGTACTGGGTCGACGCCCCGGACAAGGCCGCCTCCGTCGTGGACCCGGTGGACGCGGAGTTCTGGGAGAACGTGGAGCGCGGGGATTTGCCGGCGCTCGCCGAGACCCTGGGCATCGGGGCGGGGGACGCGTTCGGCGACGTACTGCCGAGGCTGTCGTCGTGGCGGCGCGAGCGCAAGGAGCAGTCCACCGTCGACGACCGGCGCTACCGCGAGTCGTGGAAGCGCCTGGGCGAGCCCGCTCCGGCCGGCACCGGCGGTACCTGGCTGTTCGCCGTGCCGGAGGAGGAGAACGAGCAGACCGCCGCGGTCCGCACCGCGCTCACCGCCCGCGGCGCCACCGTGCGGACGCTGGTCGTCGGCGCGCAGAGCGACCGCGCCGCTCTGGCCGGGGAGCTGGCCGGGACCGGGCCGGTCGACGGCGTGCTGTCCCTGTTCGTCACCGGCGACCCCGTGCTGCCCACCCTGCTGCTCGTCCAGGCCCTGGGCGACGCGGGCGTCGACGCCCCGTTGTGGTGCCTCACCTCGGGCGCGGTGGCCGTCAGCGGCTCCGACGCGTTACGCGACGCCCGGCACGCCCAGGTCTGGGGCCTGGGCCGCACCGTCGCCCTGGAGCTGCCCCGGCGCTGGGGCGGCCTGATCGACCTGCCGGAGTCCGTCGACGACCGGGCCGCCGGACGCCTGGCCGACGTGCTGGGACAGGCTCTGACGGGCCGGTGGGAGGAGGACCAGCTCGCCGTCCGCGCCTCCGGCGTCTTCGCCCGGCGGCTCGCCCACGCACCGGCACGGGCCGCCACCCGCCGCTGGCAGCCCCGCGGCACCGTCCTCATCACCGGTGGGACGGGCGCGCTGGGCGGCCACGTCGCCCGCTGGCTGGCGCGCGACGGCGCCGAACACCTCGTCCTCACCAGCCGCCGGGGCGCGAACGCCCCGGGCGCCGCCGCCCTGCGGGACGAGCTGGAAGCCCTCGGCACCCGCGTCACACTCGCCGCCTGCGACGTGGCCGACCGCGACGCCGTGGCGGCCCTGCTCGCCGAGCACTCCTTCACCGCCGTCGTACACGCAGCCGGAGTCGCCGACGGCGGCACCGTGGACGCCACCACCCCGGCCGCCTTCGCCGCCGCGCTCGCCGCCAAGACCGGCGGCGCGGCGCACCTGGACGAGCTGCTGGGCGACCAGGAGCTCGACGCCTTCGTCCTCTTCTCCTCCGTCTCCGGCGTCTGGGGCAGCGGCGGCCAGGCCGCCTACGCCGCCGGCAACGCCTTCCTCGACGCCCTCGCCCGGCAGCGCCGCGACCGCGGCCGCACCGCGACCGCCGTCTCCTGGGGGCCCTGGGCCGACGGCGGCATGGTCGAGGACGGCGACGACGAGGAGCGGCTGCGCCGCCGCGGCCTGCGCGCGATGACCCCCGCATCGGCGATCACCGCCCTGCAGCGCGCGCTCGACCGCGACGAGACCCTGCTGACCGTGGCGGACGTGGACTGGCCGCGCTTCATCGTGCCGTTCACCCTCGGCCGGTCCAGCCCGCTGCTCGGCGACCTCCCCGAGGTACGCGCGACGCTCGCGGAGGACGCCCCCCAAACGGGTCACGGTTCCGGAGCGCTCGCCGAGAGCCTGGCCGGGCTGTCGCACGAAGACCGCGCACGCGCCCTCGTGGACCTCGTACGCACGCACGCCGCCGCCGTCCTCGGCCACCGCACAGCGGCCGCCGTCGAGGCCGACCGGCCCTTCCGGGACCTCGGCTTCGACTCCCTGACCGCCGTGGAACTCCGCAACCGCATCAACGAGGCCACCGGCCTCGGCCTGCCCACGACGCTGGTCTTCGACCACCCCACGGCCGCGGACCTCGCCGCCCGCCTGCTCGCCGAACTCACCGGCGGCCACGACGTGGCGGCCACGGCCGCAGCGGCGACCGCGGTGCCGGCCGAGCCGATCGCCATCGTCGGGATGGCCTGCCGCTACCCCGGCGACGTGCGTTCGCCCGAGGACCTGTGGGAGCTGGTCGCCTCCGGCCGCGACGCGATCTCCCGCTTCCCCGGCAACCGAGGCTGGGACGTCGAGGCGCTCTACCATCCGGACCCCGACCACCCCGGTACCACGTACACCACCCAGGGCGGATTCCTGCACGACGCGGACGAGTTCGACCCCGCCGTCTTCGGAATCAGCCCGCGCGAGGCCGTCGCCATGGACCCGCAGCAGCGCCTGCTGCTGCAGACCACCTGGGAGGCCTTCGAGCACGCCGGGATCGCCCCCCACACGATGCGCTCCACCGCCACGGCCGTCTTCGTCGGCTCCGGCTACCAGGACTACACGGGCCGCCCGCTCAAGGTGCCCGACGGCGTCGAGGGCTACCTTCCCAGTGGCAACGCGGCCAGTGTGATCTCCGGCCGGCTCTCCTACACCTTCGGCCTGCGAGGGCCGTCGGTCACCGTCGACACCGCGTGCTCGTCCTCACTGACCGCTCTCCACCTCGCCGTACAGGCGCTGCGGGGCGGCGAGTGCTCCATGGCACTGGCCGGCGGCGTGATGGTGATGGCCGGACCGTCCGCGTTCACGATGTCGAGCCGGCAACGCGCGCTGTCCGCCGACGGCCGCTGCAAGGCGTTCTCCTCGTCGGCCGACGGAACCGGCTTCGCCGAGGGCGTGGGCCTGGTCCTGGTCGAGCGGCTGTCCGACGCCGTGCGCAACGGGCACCAGGTCCTCGCCGTCGTGCGGGGCAGCGCCGTCAACCAGGACGGCGCCTCCAACGGCCTGACCGCGCCCAGCGGCAGGGCCCAGCGGGAGGTCATCCGGCAGGCGCTGGCCAATGCCCGGCTCGCCCCGGACGAAGTGGACGCCGTGGAGGCCCACGGCACCGGAACCCGGCTCGGCGACCCGATCGAGGCGCAGGCGCTGCTCGCCACGTACGGCAACGGGCGCAGTGCGGACCGGCCGCTGTGGCTGGGCTCGCTGAAGTCCAACATCGGCCACGCGCAGGCGGCCGCGGGCGTCGGCGGCGTCATCAAGATGGTGATGGCCATCCGCAACGGAATCCTGCCGCGGACGCTGCACATCGACGAGCCGACCCAGGACGTCGACTGGACCGACGGGAACGTGCGCCTGCTCACCGAGCAGACCGCCTGGCCCGACCGGGACAGGCCACGGCGTGCGGCCGTCTCCTCGTTCGGGATGAGCGGCACCAACGTGCACACCATCATCGAGCAGGCCCCGAGGACCGCGCCCGCCACCGACGGCGAGCAGGCCACCGCAGCGCAGGACGCGACCGCCGCCCGGCCCCTGGACGTGCTCCCGTGGGCGCTGTCCGCGAAGACCGCCCGGTCCCTGCGCGAGCAGGCCCGCCGGCTGCTGCACCACCTCGACAGCGCCGAAGGGCTCTCCCTGCCCGACGTCGGTCGCAGCCTCCTCACCACGCGGACGCAGTTGGAGCAGCGGGCCGTGGTCGTCGGCCGTGACCGGCACGAGCTGCGGGCCGGGCTCGCGGCGCTCGCCGACGGCGAACCCACGGACGCCGTGGTCCAGGGCACCGCCGCGGCCTCCGGCAAGGTCGCCTTCGTCTTCCCCGGCCACGGCTCGCAGTGGACGGAGATGGCCCGCGACCTGCTCGACACCTCCCCGGTCTTCGCCGAGCAGGCCAGGGCCTGCGCCGAGGCGTTCGCCCCCTACCTCGGCCGGCCGCTGCTGGAGGTACTGCGCGCCGAGCCGGGCGCACCGAGCCTGGACGAGGTGGACGTCGCCCAACCCGCCCTGTTCACGGTGATGGTGTCGCTGGCCGCCCTGTGGCGCTCCCACGGTGTGACGCCTGCCGCCGTCGTCGGCCACTCGCAGGGCGAGGTCGCCGCCGCGTACGTCGCGGGCGCGCTGACACTGGACGACGCCGCACGGATCGTGGCCCTGCGCAGCCGCTCGCTGACCAGGCTCATGGGCAAGGGCGCCATGCTCGCGGTCGCCATGCCCGCCGACCGGGCCCGCGCGAGACTGGAGAAGTACGGGGACCGGCTGTCGGTCGCCGCCGTGAACGGGCCTGCCGCCCTGACCGTCTCCGGAGACCCCGACGCGGTCGACGAACTCCTGGCGGAACTCGAAGCCGAGGGCGTGCGCGTGCGCAAGGTCCGCGGCGCCACCGGCGCCGGGCACTCCGCCCAGGTCGAGAGCCTGCGCCCCGAACTGCTCGACCTGCTGGCCCCGGTCGCGCCGCGCGCGGCGGACATCCCCTTCTACTCCGCGGTGACCGGCACCGTGCTGGACACCACCGCCCTCGACGCCGAGTACTGGTACCGCAACGTCCGGCACACGGTGGAGTTCGAGCGGACCGTACGGACGCTGCTCGCCGACGGGCACGGGGTGTTCGTCGAGTGCAGCCCGCACCCGCTGCTGGCCGACGCGGTGCAGGAGATCGCGGAGGAGGCCGGTGCCGCCGCCGTGACCGGCGCCTCGCTGCGCAGGGGCCAGGGCGGCATGGACCGCTTCCTGCGCTCCGTGTCCGAACTGCACGTGAGCGGCGTGCACGTGGACCTGACGGTTCCCTTCTCCGGGCGTCCGCCACGGCACGTGGACCTGCCGACGTACGCGTTCCAGCGGCAGCGGTACTGGATGGACAGCGCCGACCCGGTGCCGGCGGGCGCAGATCCGGTCGAGGCCGGGTTCTGGGAGCTGGTGGAGAACACGGACCTGTCCGGGCTCGCCGAGGAGCTCGGGACGGACGACGCCGCCCTCATCGGCCCGGCGCTGCCGGTACTGTCCGCGTGGCGTCGGCGCAGCCGCGAGAAGTCCACGGTGGACGGCTGGCGCTACCGGGTTTCCTTCCGGCGGCTGACCGACCACCCGGCCCCCGGTCTGGACGGCCTGTGGCTCGCCGTCCTGCCCGCCGGGCTGGCGGACGAGCAGTGGGCGCCCTGTGTCGTCGGCGTGCTCGGCGCCCATGGCGCCAAGGTGCGGGTCGTCGAACTCCCCGCCGACTGCGACCGCGCCCGGGCCGCGCAGCGGCTCACCGAGGAACTCGGCGGCGAACAGCCCGCCGGTGTCCTCTCGATGCTCGGCCTCGCCACCGGCCGCCACCCTGTCCACCCGACGTTGTCCGCGAGCCTCGCCGCGACCGTCACCCTGCTCCAGGCGCTGGGCGACGCGGACGTCCGGGCACCGCTGTGGTGTGCGACCAGCGGAGCCGTGTCCACCGGAGCCACCGACCCGCTGCGCGACGCCGACCAGGCACAGCTCTGGGGCCTGGGCGTCGTCGCCGCACTGGAACTGCCCCGGCGCTGGGGCGGTCTCGTCGACCTGCCCGAGAAGCTGGACGAGCACGCGCTGCGCCGCCTGGCCGGAGTGCTGGCCCGGCACGACGAGGACCAGCTCGCCGTACGGGGCGACGGCGTGTACGGCCGGCGCATGGTCCGGGCGCGGCCCGCCGACGCGGAGCCCGCGACACCGTGGCGGCCTCGCGGCACCGTCCTGGTCACCGGCGGAACCGGCGGCGTGGGCCGCCACCTGGCCCGTTGGCTGGCCGGCGCGGGCGCACAGCACATGGTGCTCACCAGCAGGAGCGGGCCCGACGCCCCCGGTGCGCAGGAGCTGCACGCGGAACTGACCGCCCTGGGCGCCGACGTGACCATCGCCGCCTGCGACATCGCCGACCGCGACGCGGTCGCGCGGCTGCTCGCCGGCATCGAGTCCCGGCACCCGCTCACCGCGGTGCTGCACGCCGCCGGCACGGCACGGTCGTCCATGCTGGCCGTCGCCGGTCTCGACGAGTTCGCCGAGACCGCGGCCGCCAAGGTCGCCGGCGCGGTCCACCTCGACGAGCTGCTCGACGGCCGTGAACTGGACGCTTTCGTCCTCTTCGCCTCCGGTGCCGGCGTCTGGGGCAGCGGTGGGCAGGCCTCCTACGCCTGCGCCAACGCCTTCCTCGACGCCCTGGCACTGCGCAGGCGGGCCCGCGGCCTGAGCGCGACCTCGGTCGCCTGGGGCGGGTGGGCGGGCGGCGGCATGGTCGACGACGCGGTCCAGGAGCGAGGCGAGCGGCGGGGCCTGGGCACCATGGCCCCCGAACTCGCGATCTCCGCCCTGCGCCAGGCCGTCGATCACGACGAGGCGGCCCTCGTCGTCGCCCCGATCGACTGGGAGAAGTTCCTGCCCGCCTTCACCGTGGGACGGCCCAGCCCGCTGCTGGCCGACCTGCCCGACGTACAGCGGCTCCTGGAGACCGAGCGGTCCGTCGGCGAGGAGACCGGCGCCGGAGCGGAGCTGGCGACCGCGGTCGCCGGACTCACCCCCGCCGAACAGGAGGAACGGCTGCTGGAGCACGTCCGCGCCCAGAGCGCCGTGGTGCTCGGTCACGCGTCGGCCGAGGAAGTACCGCCCACCGCGCACTTCCTGGAGCTCGGCTTCGACTCACTCACCGCGATCGACCTGCGCCGACGCCTGTCCGCGGCGACCGGTCTGCGCCTGCCCGCCGGACTGGCCTTCGACCATCCCACACCCGCCAGGCTCGCCCAGCACCTGGCGGCACGGCTCCGGGGCGCCGGCCGCGGCGCGGCGGAGGAGGAGCGGCCCGCCGACATGCTGGTCCAGCTCTACCGGCACGCGAGCGAGAACGGGACGGCCGCCGAGGCCATGGGGATGCTGATGGAGGCGGCCCGCTTCCGGCCCTCGTTCGCGCGGCCCGAGGAACTGGACCGGCGGCCCGCCCCGGTGCGCCTGTCGCAAGGCGACCTTCCCTACGCGCTGATGTGCCTCTCCCCGTACGTCGTACCGGCCGGGGCGCACCAGTACGCGCGGTTCGCCGCCCCCTTCCGCGACCGGCTGGACGTGTGGGCACTGGTCAACCCCGGCTACGAGAAGGGCGAGCCGGTCCCGTCCGATCCGGACGTCGTGCTCCGCCTGCACGCGCAGACCGTACGGGAGTGCGCCGGCGGAAAGCCGGTCGTCCTGCTCGGCTACTCCTCGGGCGGCTGGATCGCCCACGGAGTGGCGGCACACCTGGAGGCCATGGGCGAACGGCCGGCGGCCGTGGTGATGGTCGACAGCTTCAGCCGGCAGGTCCCCTTCGACCACCAGGTGCTGGGCGCGATGGCCCAGGCGCAGTCGCAGCGCCTGGACTTCATGAGGTCCGGCGGCGAACAGCTCACCGCGATGGGCCGCTATATGAGCCTCTTCGACGACTGGGCCGCGCCGCGGATCGCCGCGCCGACCCTGCTCGTACGGGCGAGCGAGCCCATGTCGGCCGACGCCGGGCGCGCGGCACCGCCCGAGCACGTGGACACGACCGTCGAAGTGACCGGAAACCACTACTCGATGCTGGAGGACCACGCCGGCACCACCGCGGCGGCGGTGGATTCCTGGCTGGCGGACGTCGTCACCGATGTTTCCGGCCCCGCCGCACCTCCGGACGCGACGACCGCATGACCGGCCCGCGACCACCGCGAGCCCCCCGGACCCGGACAGAGCAGATGTGGGAGTGAGAACATGACGAAAGCTCTCTACGAGATGGGCGAGACCCCGCCGCTCGGTGAGGTCCCGCGGCAGATGTACGCCTCGGTGATCCGCCAGAACCGCTTCGGAGAGCCGAAGCAGGCGTTCCGCACCGAGGTCGTCGACACCCCGGCGGTGGACCGGGGCCAGGTGCTGGTCTATGTGATGGCCGCCGGCATCAACTACAACAACGTGTGGTCCGCGCTGGGCAAGCCGGTCGACGTCATAGGGATGCGGCAGCGCCAGGGCCGGCCCGAGGACTTCCACATCGGAGGCTCGGAGGCCTCCGGCGTGGTGTGGGCCGTCGGCGAAGGCGTCCGCAGTGTCAAGGTGGGCGACCATGTGCTGCTCACCAGCGGCCAGTGGGACGAGGCCGCCGCGGACATCCGGATGGGCACGGACCCTCTGGTCTCGGAGAGCATCAAGGCCTGGGGGTACGAGACCAACTACGGTTCCTTCGCGCAGTTCTGCCGCGTCGACGAATACCAGTGCCACCCCAAGCCCGCCCGCCTGTCGTGGGAGGAATCGGCGGCCTTCCTGCTCACCGGGCCCACCGCCTACCGGCAGTTGTTCGGCTGGCAGGGCAACACGGTCCGCCCCGGCGATCCCGTCCTGATCTGGGGCGGCGCGGGCGGACTCGGCTCGATGGCCATCCAGCTCGTCAGGCTGGCCGGCGGCATCCCGATCGCCGTGGTCTCCAGCGAGGACCGCTCCGCGTACTGCCGCCGTCTCGGCGCGGCGGGCACCATCAACCGCCGCGACTTCGACCACTGGGGCCGGCTGCCCGACGCCGGGGACGCCGAGGCGTCGGCGCGGTTCCTGCGCGGCGCCCGCGGGGTCGGCAAGGAGGTCTGGGCGATCCTCGGCGAGCGCAGGTCCCCGCGGATCGTGCTGGAGCACAGCGGCCAGGACACCCTGCCGACCTCGATGTACCTGTGCGACAACGCCGGCATGGTGGTGATCTGCGGCGGCACCTCCGGCTACAACGGAGACGTCGACCTGCGCCACCTGTGGATGCGCTCCAAGCGCCTCCAGGGCTCGCACTACGCCGACACACGCCAGTGCCGCGAGGTCATCAACCTCGTCGGCGCCGGCATGCTCGACCCCTGTCTGTCCGTCTGCGACGGCTTCCAGGACATCGGGCGCATGCACCAGATGATGCACGACAACGTGCACCCCTCCGGGAACATGGCCGTCCTCGTGAACGCGCCCCGGCGCGGCGGTACCACGCTCGAACTCTCCGCCGCCTGACCGTCCCGCCGTACGAACTCCCTTTCCACGTACGAACCCCCTTTCCACAAGCGCAAGGAGAGTCATGCCCGAGCCCACCGCCGCCGCGCCCGCCGCGCCCGCCGTTCCCAAGGCCCGCAGCTGCCCGTTCCTGCCGCCGGACGGCATCGACGGCATCCGGGCGGCCGCCCCGGTGACCCGGGCCACCTTCACCAGCGGCCACGAGGCATGGCTGGTGACCGGTTACGAGGAGGTGCGCGCCCTGCTGCGCGACCCCTCGTTCAGCGTTCAGGTGCCCCACGCACTGCACACCCGGGACGGCGTCGTCACCCAGAAGCCCGGTCGAGGCAGCCTGCTGTGGCAGGACGAACCGGAGCACACCTCGGACCGCAAGCTGCTCGTCAGGGAGTTCACCGTCCGGCGCATGCAGGCGCTCCGGCCGAACATCCAGCGCATCGTCGACGAACACCTCGACGCCATCGAGGCGCGGGGCGGCCCGGTCGACCTGGTGAAGACCTTCGCCGATCCGGTGCCGTCCATGGTGATCTCCGACCTGTTCGGTGTCCCGGTCGAACGCCGGGCGGAGTTCCAGGACATCGCCGAGGCGATGATGCGGGTCGACCAGGACGCCGCCGCCACCGAGGCCGCCGGCATGCGCCTGGGCGGGCTGCTCTACCAGCTCGTCCAGGAGCGCCGGGCCGACCCCGGTGACGACCTGATCTCGGCGCTGATCACCACCGAGGACCCCGACGGCGTCGTCGACGACATGTTCCTCATGAACGCGGCCGGCACCCTGCTGATAGCGGCCCACGACACCACCGCCTGCATGATCGGCCTCGGCGCGGCGCTGTTCCTGGACCGCCCCGACCAACTGGCCCTGCTTCGCGAGGACCCGTCGCTGGTCGGCAACGCGGTCGAGGAACTGCTGCGCTACCTCACCATCGGCCAGTTCGGCGGCGAGCGCGTCGCCACCCGGGACGTGGATCTCGGTGGCGTGCGTATCGCCGAGGGCGAGCAGGTCGTCGCGCACGTCCTCGCCGCCGACTTCGACCCCGCCTTCGTGGAGGAGCCGGAGCGTTTCGACATCACCCGCCGCCCCGCCCCGCATCTGGCCTTCGGCTTCGGCGCACACCAGTGCATCGGCCAGCAACTCGCCCGGATCGAGCTGCAGATCGTCTTCGAGAGCCTGTTCCGCCGTTTCCCGACCCTGCGCCTGGCCAAGCCCGTCGAGGAGCTCCGCTTCCGCAGCGACATGGTCTTCTACGGCGTGCACGAGCTGCCCGTCACCTGGTGACCTGAGCACCCGGTCCGCTCCCGCGGGAGATCGGCGCACGCGGACCGCGTGCGCCGATCACGCCTTGCCACGCCGCCTCCCGCCGCGGGCGGCGAGGCCGCCGGACACCGGCGGCCGACCTGCTTCGGGGCGAACTGCCGCCGGACGGCGGGATTTCGCACGCCGGTCGCCGTGCCGCCGTGACCTTCCTGTCCCTGCCACGGCCCTCGTGCTCGTCCTGCCGCGGCCCTCGCGCCGACGGCCCCGAAGCCGCCTGCGGCACGGCACAGCCCGACGAGGCGCGGCGGCCATGTCCCGGAGCCCGGCGCGCAGTCCGTTCACCGAGGCCACCGTCACCGAGTGCGGCGACCGTTCGTCCTCCGTGTCCCGGCAGGCGTCCGGCGTCCGGTCGGCCGCCGAACACTCCGACGACCGGCCACGACGGCGTGGAGGAACCCGTGTCGGCAACTCGCGGCCCACTCGCCGACGAAGGCCGGAGCCTGCCGGCCGGGTGCCGACCGGACTGCGCACGGCCTCGCCGACGGACCGAAACCTGTGTTCCACAGCCCATCACGCACCGATGAACGACCGCACCGCCGATTGTTCGAAAGGCACGACATGACCGAGACCGACATCCGCCGTACCGGGCCGCGGGCCCCGGCCTTCCCGCAGGACCGGACCTGCCCGTACCGGCCGCCGACCGCCTACGCGCTATGGCGGGACGAGAGCCCGCTGACGCGGGTCACGCTGTTCGACGGCCGGCCGGCGTGGCTGATCACCGGGCATGCCGAGGGACGGGCCCTGCTCGTCGATCCCCGGCTGTCCTCCGACTGGGGGCACCCGGAATTCCCCGTCGTCGTCCGGCGCACCGAGGACCGCGGAGAGCTCGCGTTCCCGCTGATCGGCGTCGACGACCCCCTGCACGCCCGGCAGCGGCGCATGCTGATCCCCAGCTTCGGCGTCAAGCGCATGAACGCCATCCGTCCCAGGCTTCAGAGCCTCGTCGACCGGCTCCTGGACGACATGCTGGCGAAGGGACCGGTCGCGGACCTGGTGTCGGCCTTCGCGCTGCCCGTGCCCTCCATGGCGATCTGCGAGCTCCTCGGCGTCCCGTACGGCGACCACGGCTTCTTCGAGGAGTGCTCCCGCAATTTCGTGGGCGCAGCGACGCCGACGGAGGCCGACGCGGCCTTCGGCGAGCTCTACACCTATCTGCACGGCCTGGTAGGGAAGAAGCAGGCCGAGCCCGAGGACGGCCTGCTGGACGAGCTGATCGCACGCCAGGTGGAGGAGGGCGACCTCGACCACGACGAGGTGGTCATGATCGCGCTGGTCCTGCTGGTGGCCGGCCACGAGACCACCGTCAACGCGATCGCCCTCGGTGCCCTCACGCTCCTCCAGCACCCCGAGCAGACCGACGTGCTGCTGCGCGACCCCGGTGCGCTCCCGGGAGTGGTCGAGGAGCTGCTGCGGTTCACCTCCGTCTCCGACTACGTGGTCCGGCTGGCCAAGGAGGACATCGATGTCGGCGGCGAGACCGTCAGGGCCGGGGACGCGGTGCTGGTCTCCATCACACTGATGAACCGCGACGCCAAGGCGTACGAGAACCCCGACGTCTTCGACGCCCGGCGCACCGCACGTCACCACGTCGGCTTCGGCCACGGCATCCATCAGTGCCTGGGGCAGAACCTCGCCCGCGCCGAGCTCGAGATCGCCCTCGGCGCGCTCTTCGCCCGCATCCCGGGCCTGCGGCTGGCCGTACCCCTGGACCAGGTGCCCATCAAGGCCGGCCACGACGGCCAAGGGCCGATCGAGCTCCCCGTCACCTGGTGAGGGCCCGGGCGGAAGGAACGGAAGGAACGGAAGGAAGAGAGGCGGACCACACCATGCGCATCACCATCGACCGCGACCGGTGCATCGGCTCCGGCCAGTGCGTCATGACCGCACCCGGCGTCTTCACCCAGGACGACGACGCGCTGGTCGCCCTGGTCCCGGGACACGAGGACGGGGCGGGGGACCCGCGTGTGCACGACGTCCCCATGGCCTGTCCGGTACAGGCGGTCGCGATCCACGAGGACTGAGCGGCATCGGCCGTGGGACTCGGGGTCCGCGACCGTGCGAGTGGTGGCTCTTCGGGAGTCGGGCGGCCAGGGCCACCGTTTGCCGAATCCCGCAGCGGCGTATCACGGGGACACGGAACCGGACGAGTCGGCCGACGAGCCAGAGCGTGGATCCATCACGCTCGTCGGCCGGAGCCGGGCCCGACCCGTCCCGGGCCCCGTCCCGGGCCCCGTCCCGTGAGCACGTCGACGGCACCGTGGCCCAGCAGTTCGTGGAGCAGCGGGGTCGCGGGCAGCGCCGGGTGGAGGTACACGCTCTCGCGGCGTTGTTCGACGGCGGCCAGCAGCTTCCGGAAAGTGGTCCTCGCCTCCTCGATCCGCCCGCCGTGATGTTGCGCCTGGCCCAACAGGCCAAGGTGGAGCGGATGGCGTAAGTACGTCCTGGACTGGCCCAATTCAGCCAGTGAGGTGTGCATGAGGGCGAGGCCGTCGTCGTGATGCCCTGTGTGCGCCAGGCCCCACCCTTTGACGACACCCAGCATCGCCTTCCAGTAGAGCAGCCCGTGTTCGCCCGCGACACGGACGCCCTCGTCGCTCGATGCGAGCGCGGTGCGGGTGTCACCCTCCCAAGCCGCCACGACCCCGTCCACGTACAGCGCGAAGGAGCGGTCGGACGGCCTGCTTTCGTACTTGGTGAGGCTCAACAGCTCACGTCGGCGCGTGCCGGCGGTCTGCCGGTGGCCGAGGAGCCAGTGGGTGAAGGTGTCGTAGGAGCGGCAGGAGACGCGCGGGTCGTGCTGGAAGGTTCGCGCCAGCGCGTGATCCTCGGCGGCGAAACGATCCGCTATGCCGACGCCGCGCTCCAGTTCGGCGAGTGCCTGCGGGAGCATTCCGCGCACATGCAGCACGATGCCTTCGCCGTACGCCGCACCGAGCGCCGCCAGGGGCTCCCAGGTCTGCCGCGAGATGTCCCGCAGCAGGCCGGAGAACTGCCGCGAGGCGTCGTAGCGGCCGGTGACCAGGTACGCCGTGCACAGCGCCCAGAGCACCGACGGCTCCTCGGGGGCATGAGCTGCGGTGCTGAGGGCGCGACCATGCGTCAGCGCCGTCTCCGCCTCGGGGTGGCCGTAGCCGCGAGTGGTGGCGAGTACCTGGCCGAGTTGTATGTGCAGGTCCTGTTCCAACCTCCCTGTGGCGGGATCGTCCGGCGGCAGGAAGCCGACCAGGTGCACGGCGCGGCGCAGCCAGATCTCCACCTGCTCGTACGCCATGGACTGCTCGGCGTGTTCCGCGGCGAGCAGCAGCCGGGGCAGCACCTCGGCGGCGGGCAGCGCACTCTTGGCGTGCCAGCTGTGGTGCGCCACCCGCTCGATCTCCTCGTCCCCCACCTGCCCGCGCCTGCGCGCGCACAGCGCGTCGGTGACCCTGGCGTGCAGCCGGTGGCGGTCCTCACGGGGGAGCTCGTCGACGAGCGTCTCCTGGACCAGGGCGTGAGCGAAGTGCAGCCGTCCCGGATGGTGCGGGTCCTCCCCGAGCAGGCCGGCACGGATGGCCGACTCAAGACCCGCGGTGACCGGTTCGTCGTGCGTGGCGGTCCGGTGCAACAGGTCGGTGTCCACCTCGGCGCCTATGACGGCGCACAGGTGAAGCACCCGCAGGACCGGCTCGGGCAGCGCGGCGAACCGCTGGTGCAGCGCCTCGCGCACTCCGGTGGGAATGTGAGCCAGGAGCGTGTCGACCGCATCCGGGCGACGGAGCTTGCGCGCGTCGTCCACGAGAGAGAGAAGCTGGATCACCGAGTACGGGTTGCCTTCGCTGCGCCGGTGCAGCACCTCGACGACCTTCGGGTCCACACCAGGTCCCGCGTGTGCCTCGACGAGCGCTCCGACGGCCTGCGGGGAAAGGCCGCCGAGCCGCAGCGTCTCGGTCCTGGGGCCGCGCAGCACCTCCGAGACCATCCGGCGCAGCGTCTCGTCCGACTCGGCCTCGAACGCCCGTGCCGTGAGCACGATGCTGATCGGATGGCCCTGGCAGCGGGTGCTCAGCAGTCTGAGCAGGTCGAGGGAGGCGGTGTCCGCCCATTGCAGATCTTCGAGGAGCAGTACGAGCGGGTGCTGTCCGGCGAGGGTGAGCAGCACCTCGCAGACCGCGTCGTGGGCGAGGAAGCGGGCCTGGCACCAGTCGGAGGAGGCCCATCCCGGGCCTCCGGTCCGGACCGCCGACCGCTCGGGCATCAGTGGGGCGAGCAGGGCGCCGAACGGTTCCGTCGCCTCGCGAAAGGCATCCGGCCGGGTCGCCGACAGCCGCCGCAGGATCTGCGTCCACAGCCAGTAGGCGGGCACGCCCTCGCCGGGGAAGCAGTGGCTCCAGAGCACCTCCAGCCTGGAGCTCTTCTCGTGCACGTCCATGCTCTCCAGACGTGCCGCGAGTTCGAGCAGCAGGCGGGTCTTCCCGACTCCTGGTGGGCCGAGGACACCGGCCACATGGCCGTGGCCCACGACCGCGCTCGCGGCGGCGGTCGTCAGGCGGTCGAGCTCCTGGCTTCGGCCGGTGAACGGCGAAGGGGCAGGAGCCCACCCCGACTCGAACTCCGGGGATCCCCCGGCTTCCCGGGCGGCAGCCGGCTCGTGTTCCGGCCCGGGTACGGGCCGCAACCGGGACGGCCCGGTCCGCGTGCCGACGGTATCCGCCCGCGACCCCGGCGGCACATCGGTTCGCGCCCCCGGGCGGGCGTCGGTCCCCGGGTTCCCCTCGCGTTCGACGGCCGTGCCGGACTCGTCCGTCCCGTCGGCGCCGCCGGGTGCCACCGCCGGGTCGTACCTCCGGGCCGTGACGGCCGTCCCGTCGTTCCAGGAGCCCCCGAAGCCCTGCGAGCCCTCGGAGTTCCGTACTCCGACGTCACCGGGCTCGTTCATCACCGGCGGGACGTACGACGCTCCGGTGGAATCGAGCGGTGGGGGAGACAGCTTCTTCGAGGGGGCGCTCGCTCCCGGCTCCTGGCGCAGGATCGCGCTTCTGACCCGGCGCAGTTCGGCCGCGGTGTCCACACCGAACTCCTCGACCAGATGACTGCGTGTCCGCTCGTACACCTCGAGCGCCTCGGCCTGGCGCCCGAGCCGGGACAGTGCCGTCATGAGGTGGCCCACCAGCCGCTCCCGCGTGGGATGACGGCGTGCCTCCCCGTCCAGGTCGGCGGCCACCTCCTCGGCCGCGCCGAGAGCCAGCCGTGCCTCGGCGCGGGACTCGACGGCGGTGAGCCGGATCTGTTCGAGTCGGGTGCACTCGTCGCTGAGTGGCGGATGGCCGTCGAACTCCGCGTAGGGCGAGCCGTGCCACAGCCCCAGGGCCTCGGTGAACCGGGCCTGCGCGGTGCGCGGATCGCGCTGCTCCAGCAGCCGCCGTCCGTCGGTGACCAGACGCTCGAAGCGGCAGGCATCGACCTGTTCGGGATCGAGATCGAGGACGTAGCCCGGTGTCCGATGACGCAGCGCCGAAGTTTGGCCTGTTCCCGTCTTTGTGCGCAGGGACCGCCGCAGATGGGAGATGTGGCTCTGGAGTGTGGCGACGGCGTGTCGGGGCGCTTGGTCACCCCACAGTTCCTCGACGAGCAGCTCGGTGGGCACCACGCGGCCGAGGCGGATGAGCAGCAGGGCGAGCAGGGTTCGCCGACGTGGCGGGCCGAGCGGCAGGTCATGCCCGTCGTGTCGCGCCGACATGGGCCCCAGAACGCTCAGGAGGAGCTCAGCCTGGCCGGTCGTCCTGGGGGACACGTTCGCGGGCGGAGGTAAAGGCATGAACGGTCCTCATCGTGCTTGCGGATATGACTGACGACGGTTCGAGCTGGCTGGTCTCACACCTTCTTCTGTGGATCCTGACATGGCGAACGATGCCCTCCAAGCCGGAGATGCATCGATTGGCAAGAAAGCGCCAGGTGTCCGGCAAGGATTTCGACAAGGGGCCGGAAAACGACGGCGGGCGGCGGCAAGGTGCCGCCAGCGACTCGACCAGAACCCCGCAAGGGCGGTGACGCACGATGCTCGGCATCTGGAGTTACCGCTGGTCCCAGGGCCGATGCCGCCCCTGCCGACAGCCTTCACGGCCGTTCGCCGGCGTCCGAGTTCATTTCGCTCAAGTTTCCTGACGGGGGAGGCATCTCTTGCTGAGTCCAGCACCTGCAACTCCGGGCCTGTGCATGGCGAGCCTCGATAAAACGTTGACCATTCAGCAAGCGAACCAGGAGTTCTTCAGGCAGTTCAACGGATCGTCCGAGGACATATGCGGTCGCAATTTCCGTGACGTCGTGCACCCGAGCGTGCAGCAACCGTTGATGCGTCAATTATTCAATTTACTGGAAGGGAAACACCAGCGATTCGTCACGCCCGTCATCGCCGTGGGGCCCGGTGCGGAGTCCGCCTTCACCGTTCCCCTCACCGCGGTCGCGGTGCGCGGCGTCCTGCCCGACACGACCGCGATCCTGGTCATGATGCCCACGGCCGGGGACGCCGAGCAGACACCTGTCGTGACCAGACGCAAGAAGATCCTCTCCGCGATGGACGCGCGCATCCTCGAAGGCATCGCCGCCGGCGTCTCCACCGTCCCCTTGGCGGCAAGCCTCTACCTCAGCAGGCAGGGCGTCGAGTACCACGTGACCTGCCTGCTGCGGAAACTGAAGGTGCCCAACCGCGCCGCGCTGGTCTCCCGCGCCTACTCACTGGGCGTACTCAAGGTCGGCACCTGGCCGCCCCAGGTCGTGGACGACTTCGTGAAGTGAGCGGGCACGGCCACCCGCGCCAGGCGGCCACTCGCACGGGTGGCCGCGGCCGGCGTTCACCCGGGCCGGACGCGGGTCGCCGGACTCGCCGCTCGGTGTCCGGCAAGCACATGGCGGAGCGGCTCGCGTGCGTGCACGTGCGGGGGACGAGTACCTCACCGGCACCTACCACAGGCTCCGGGGCGCCGGGACGGCCCGAACCGGCCGTGTCCTGTCCACTCCTGCCCGGCCCGGCGGATGCCTGACGACATCCGTGAGCACGGCCCACGCCCGGGAGCGGGCCGTACCGTGACGCCCTCTTCCGGGCGCGGGGATCCGCACCTCCGGGCCCGGCGTCCACAGGGTCGGCCCACCCGATCCGGATCTCGTGGCCTCTGCGCGGTCTCCGCACGGTTCGTCGTATCCCAGGCCGCCCCGGCCGGCCTTCCGATTCCTCTTTCCTCTTCCCGAAGCTCAGGAGACACAGCGTGATTGCACACCAGCCTCTGTCGCGTCGCCGCATGCTCGGAGTGGCGGCCTTGGGCGCCGCCGCGCTCGCGGGGCAGAGCACGATCACCGACGCACCCCGGGCGGCCGCTGCCACCGCGACCGGTGGTTCCGGCGGCACGTTCGTCCCCGCCGTCGTGGTCGGCACCGGTTACGGTGCGGCCGTCTCCGCCCTGCGCCTCGGCGAAGCGGGGGTCCCCACGCTGATGCTGGAGATGGGCCGGCTGTGGAACCAGCCCGGTCCGGACGGCGAGGTGTTCTCCGGAATGCTCAAGCCCGACAAGCGCTCGAGCTGGTTCAAGACCCGCACCGAGGCGCCGCTCGGCTCCTTCCTGTGGCTCGACCTCGCCAACCGGGACATCGAGCCCTACGCGGGTGTACTGGACCGGGTCAACTTCGACCAGATGTCCGTGTACGTGGGACGCGGCGTCGGCGGCGGCTCGCTCGTCAACGGCGGCATGGCGGTCACGCCCCGGCGCTCGTACTTCGAGGAGGTGCTGCCCCAGGTCGACGCCGAGGAGATGTACACCAAGTACTTCCCCCGCGCGAACTCCACCCTCCGGGTCAACAGCATCGACAAGAGCTGGTTCGAGCAGACCGACTGGTACTCGTTCGCGCGTGTCTCGCGCGCTCAGGCCTCGAACGCGGGCCTGAGCACCACCTTCGTGCCCAACGTCTACGACTGGGACTACATGCGCCGTGAGGCGGACGGTGCGGTGCCCAAGTCCGCGCTGGCCGCCGAGGTCATCTACGGCAACAACCACGGCAAGGTCTCGCTCGACAAGAGCTACCTGGCGGCCGCCCTGGGCACCGGCAACGTCACCATCGAGACCTTGCACCAGGTCAAGACGATCCATCAGCAGAACGACGGCACGTACCTGTTGACCGTCGAGCAGAGGGACACCGACGGCAAGCTGCTCGCGACCAAGGAGGTCGCCTGCCGCCACCTCTTCCTCGGTGCCGGCAGCCTCGGCTCGACCGAACTGCTGCTGCGTGCCCGGGAGACCGGCACTCTTGCGAACCTCAGCTCCGAGATCGGCGGAGGCTGGGGCCCCAACGGCAACATCATGACCGCCCGCGCCAACCACCTGTGGAACCCCACGGGCACCAAGCAGTCGTCGATCCCCGCCCTCGGCATCGACGACTGGGACAACCCGGACACCCCCGTCTTCGCCGAGATCGCCCCCCTGCCTGCGGGTGTCGAGACCTGGGCCAGCCTCTACCTGGCCATCACCAAGAACCCCGAGCGCGGCACCTTCGTCTACGACGCCGCCAAGGACCGGGCGGCCCTGAACTGGACCCGGGACCAGAACGCGCCCGCGGTCGCAGCCGCGAAGTCGCTGTTCGACCGCATCAACAAGGCCAACGCCACCATCTACCGGTACGACCTCTTCGGTAAGCAGATCAAGGCCTTCGCCGACGACTTCTGCTACCACCCGCTCGGCGGCTGCGTCCTCGGCAAGGCCACCGACAACTACGGCCGCGTCGCCGGATACAAGAACCTCTACGTGACCGACGGCTCGCTCATCCCCGGCAGCATCGGCGTCAACCCGTTCGTGACCATCACGGCGCTGGCGGAGCGGAACGTCGAGCGCATCCTCAAGGAGGATGTCGCGGGCTCCTGACCAGGCGCGGGGCGGAGCCCGCCCCGCCCCTCTCCTTCCGGTGAACGCCCCGCCACGGTGGGCGGCCGAACCCGAACCGAAAAGGACGATTCCGTGAACTCCCCGCTCACCGAGGACAACCGCCTCTGGATCCGCAGGTTCCACCCGCGCCCCGACAGCCGCGTCCGGCTGGTCTGCCTGCCCCACGCGGGCGGCTCCGCCAGCTTCTACTTCCCCATGTCCCGGTCCATGCCCGACAGCGTCGAGGTGCTGTGCGTGCAGTACCCCGGCCGCCAGGACCGCCGCGGCGAACCGCTCCTGGACTCCGTACCGGCGCTCGCCGACAAGGTCTACGAAGCCCTCCGGCCCTGGACCGACCGGCCCATCGCCCTGTTCGGGCACAGCATGGGCGCCTCCCTCGCCTACGAGATCACCCGACGGCTGGAGCAGGAGCGGGGCGTCATACCCGCCGCCCTCATCGCCTCCGGCCGCCGTGCCCCGTCCACGCACCGCGACGAGAGCGTCCACCTGCGCGACGACGACGGCCTCGTCGCCGAGATGCGCGGCCTCAGCGGCACCAACCGCCAGTTGCTGGGCGACGGGGAAGTCCTGCGCATGATCCTCCCGGCCGTCCGGGCGGACTACCGCGCAGCCGAAACCTACATCTGGGAACCCGGGCCGCCCCTGCGCTGTCCCGTGACCTGCCTTGTCGGCGACGACGACCCGAAGGTCACCGTGGAGGAGGCCGCCGCCTGGTCCGGGCACACCGACGGCCCCTTCATGCTGAAGGTCTTCCCCGGCGGCCACTTCTTCCTGGCCCAGCACCAGACGGAAATCGTCCGCCTCATGGCCACCCAACTGGAGGTGTCCGACCGGGCGTGAGGACCGGCCCTGCCCGTCGCGCCGTGAGACCTCCGCACAGCACGGCGATCCGGCCGCCGTACATTGCCGCGGTCTGCCGGCAACAGGCCGTCCTGCGGAGACCCGACCATCACCGTCGAGTCGGTGAGCGTCGTGACGTCACCGAGCTTCGCGGTTCTCCCAGAACCGGCCCTGGTGCGGGGTGTCCGGGGTCCCCTCGCACATCACCTGTGTCGCGCCGTTCGAGAGCGGCCCGTAGGCGATGCAGGAGTGTCCGGTGACCCAACCGATGTCGGCGGTGCACCAGTAGACGTCGGTGGCCGGCTTGAGGTCGAAGACGGCGTTGTGGGTGTAGAGCCAAGTCTCAAGGGGCCAGGGTGAGGTCGCCATGGTTGGACTTGGCGAGTGACCGCCCGATGACCATGCGTTGAATCTGGTTCGTGCCTTCGAAGATCTGAGTCAATTTGGCCTCACGCATGTACCGTTCGACCGGGAATTCGCGCGTGTAGCCGACCCCGCCGAGGACCTGCACCGCATCTGTGGTGACACGCATCGCGTTGTCGGTCGCGACGAGCTTCGCGACCGACGCCTCACGGCTGAACGGCAGTCCCGCGTCCTTCAACCGGGCGGCATGGAGGGTCGCAGCACGCGCTGAAAAGACCGCGGCCTCCATGTCGGCGAGCAGGAACGCGACTCCCTGGTGGTCGATGATGCGTGATCCGAACGTCTCCCGATCGCGTGCATAGGCGATCGCGTGGTCGAGAGCGCCCTGGGCGAGACCGACCGCGACTGCCGCGATACCGAGACGGCCGGAATCCAGGCTCGCGAGAGCGATACGCAGGCCGCCGCCCTCGGCGCCGATACGCCGCACGACCGGGACACGAACGTCCCGGAGGACCATGGTCGCCGTCGTGGACCCGGTCAGGCCCATCTTCCGTTCGGGTACATCAGCGGTGAGGCCCTCGGTGCCAGCGGGGATCATGAAGCACGAGATACCCGTGCGGTCCTCCGAGGTGCGGGCCATGACCTTGTAGTAGTCCGCGTGGCCACCGTGGGTCGTCCAGGCTTTCGCACCGTTCAGGACGTAGTGATCACCGTCGAGACGGGCCCGGGTCCGCAGCGCGGCCGGGTCCGAGCCGGCGTGCGGCTCCGAGAGACAGTAGGCACCCAGCAACTCGCCACCGAGCATCGCGGGCAGCCACTCCTGCTTCTGCTCCTCGGTGCCCATCGTCGCCAGGCCGAAGCACGACAGCACGTGCACGGAGACGCCTACGCCGACCGAAGCCCACACGGACGCGATCTCTTCGACAGCCTGCAGGTACACCTCGTACGACAGGCCGCTGCCGCCGTAAGCCTCGGAGTACGGTAAACCGAGCAGGCCGACGCGTCCGAGGAGCCTGAACACGTCACGAGGGAATGCCTCGTTCGCCTCATCGGCATCCGCTCGCGACGCGAGTTCATCGGCCGCCAGTTTCCGGACCAGCCTGATGAGGTCAAGGGACTCATCGTTGGGTAGCAGACGACGCGCGCTCATGGCACCTTCCAACTGTCGGGGCGAAGGTCTTCCTTCTTGCGCGGTCAGGCAGATCAGCCCGGCCGACGAGGAGAAGACCGTCCTCTTGCCGCACGTTCACCCGCTCGCCGCGCGACCGTGCCACGCGTCACGGTGAACAACCCGCCCGGAGTCCGCACTGTCGGCTTCGCCGCAACGGCCTTCTTCGAACGGTGTCGGATCGCTTCCGTTCGGCGGGGCACCACCTTCGGGCCGAGACCCTCCACTGCCTGTCGGCAATACACCGGACCGGCATACCAGGCCAGTACCGCACGCAGATGTTCCAGGGCCTGGGAGTCCGGCGGATGTCCGCCCCGGCGCGGGGTCGGGGACCATGCCGGTGGAGCCGGTAGGGGATACCGGCACCGGCTCGATGCGCGGCAGTTCACCGACGACTTCGCGCGCCGTTGAGATCCGGGCCGGCTCCTGCTCACTCATCACCGGCCGCACTGTGATCCGCTCATCCTCGGCCCCAAGCCGTGCCGCTTCGCTGTGGCAGGCGGCCTCCCGCTCCCGGAGTAGCCGAAGCACCTCAGCACAGCTCATCCGACCCACCTCCCGCGCCAGTTGATCAACCACCTATCGCAACGAGACGGGCATCACACCGGACACGGGCGACCCCGCTAACCTCACCCAACGGGGACACGCACCCGAGGTGAAGAACGTCCTCGGTCGGCCCGACACCGACAAGCTGGATGCGGTCCGGCTGGCCGAGGTCGCCGAACGGGGCATTTTCCAGGCCCCGTTCATCCCCTTCTTCAGGTACGCAGCCAGGGTGTTCGGACCTCTTCGGCGTATCGATTGCTGCGGCATTCGGCCAGTCCCGGCCAGTGCGGTGATCGAGTCGATCGAGCGCGCGGCTGGGACGGTCGCGTTCTGTGTGTACTTCGCAGTGCCGACGGCGCTGTGCTCAAGATGAGGAGTGGTGTCGCGGCGTGTGCGCGGCCGGTATGCACGCCGGCTCGCTGACGCGCGCGTCGAAGGAGTCCCGGCGGGGGTCGAACTCGTGGTGCGCGGTTGAGGTGGTTCGATCCGCCGTGTCCGGCGACGACGTTCGCCGAGCAGGTCGAGGGGCCGACGAGCCCGCAGCGTCCGGTGGTATCTGATCGTCAAGGTCGTGGAGGCTCACACCGACGCCGTTCGGGTGGTTCTGTATGCCGAGCGGTGGCTCAATGCGCGCTGCAACTGCCCGGCGGCACCTTGCGGGAGCGGGAGCGGGATCGGGGGACTCCTCAAGGGTCCGCTGTCTCGCCAGTGCCGGCAAAACATGTTCGTGCACTACGCGTTCGATACCCGGTTGGACCGGGCGTTCCCCACCGCGCAGTTCGAGCGCTGTGCCGATGACGCGGTGGCGTACTGCGGCAGTGAGCGGCAGGCCGGACAAGGGCTGACCGCGCTGGGGGACAAGCATGATCGTCGGCCTTTGCGCTGGTCAGCGCGAAGGTGGCGGGGGCCGCGCAGGGTGCGGAGCAGGTGAAATGCAGGCCGCGGAAGTGCATAGAGTGCGGCGTGGAGGGAGTCCAGGTCAGGCGTCACAGCCGACCTTTGGACTCCCTCGCCTCATCTCATGCGGGCCGGCAGGCCCTTGGCATCATTCATCCAGTCGGACCGGGAGTTGACACGTGAAACCTCAGACCACCGACGTACGCCAGATCGCCGAACCGCGTCGGACGGCCGACCACGGCAGAGCCGGCCATCACGCCCCAACCATGCCGGGCACCGTCGACGCATCCAACGCGTCCCTCCCCGACCAGCACGACCACCCCGCCCTGCGTGCCGCGCTCGCCGCCGCCATCGAGGACACCATCATTTACGACCTGGACGGCATCGGCCGCCAGTACTCCGCCCTGTGCGCCGAACTGCCCGGCGTCGCCGTCCGGTTCGCGATGAAGGCCTGCCCGGTGGACGAGGTGCTCGGCCACCTCGCCCGGCTCGGCTCCGGCTTCGACGCGGCGAGCCCGCAGGAGATCGCCCAGGCGCTGCGCACCGGGGTGGCCCCCGGGCTGATCCACTACGGCAACACCGTCAAGTCCGACCGCAACATCGCCGAGGCCTACCGGCTGGGTGTACGCGACTACGCCACCGACTGCCTGGAGGACGTCGGCGCGATCGCCGAACACGCCCCTGGCTCCCGGGTGTTCTGCCGACTGGCGACCACCGGCGAGGGCGCGCTGTGGGGTCTCAGCCGCAAGTTCGGCTGCTCGCCCGAGGACGCCCTGCGGGTGCTCGGCGCCGCCCGGAGCGCCGGGCTGGTGCCCTCCGGCCTGTCGGTGCACGTCGGCTCCCAGCAGATGACCGCCGAGGCCTGGGTTGCGGCGATCGACTCGCTGGCGGCGGTCCTGGAGGCGCTCAGCCGGCGCGGCATCACCCCGGACCGGATCAACCTCGGCGGCGGACTGCCCGCCCTCGGCGTCCTCGACCGGCGCGGCCGGCCGTTGGAACCGCCGCTGGACAAGATGTTCGTGGTGATCCGCGAGGGCATGGAACGGCTGCGTGCCGTCAACGCCGCCCCGCTGGACTTCCTGCTGGAGCCCGGTCGCCACCTGGTCGCCGACCACGGAGCGATCCGCGCCCACGTCGCCCGGCTCTCTTCCCGACACCGGCTCGACGGCACCCGCGAGGACTGGCTCTACCTGAGCTGCGGCAAGTTCAACGGCCTTTACGAGATGGATCAGTTGCAGTACCGCCTGGAGTTCCCCACCCATTCCGGTGGGCAGTTCGTCGACGCCATGGTGGCCGGCCCGACCTGCGACAGCGACGACGCGTACGCCCAGGAGGACGGCCTGGTACGGGTCCCGCACGCGATCACCTCCGGCGACCCGGTGTGGGTCCACTCCTGCGGCGCGTACGCCGCCGCCTATGCCACCCGGGGGTTCAACGGCTTCGCGCCGCTGCCGTACGCCTGCGTCGGAGGCCCGGCTCCGGACGGAGGAGGCGCATGACCGACACCCGGATCCGGCTGTTTCGGGAGGAGGACTGGGACGAGGTGGTCGCGCTGGAGGAACGCGCCTACGCCGCGAGTGGCCTGTCCGAAGGGCGGGAGGCGCTCCGCTCCCGGCACCGCGCCTCGCCCTCGACCTGCTTCGTACTGGAGTACGCGGGTGGCTTCGGAGGCTATCTGCTCGCATTGCCGTACCCGCTGTTCCGCTGCCCGGACCTGAGCCTGGCCGAGGAAGGCGCGGCACAGGAGGGCGACGGGGGAAGCAACCTGCACACCCATGACGTGGCGATCGTCGAGCGGGCGCGCGGCCGGCGCCTGGCCTGCCGGATGCAGCGGCATCTGGAGGAGACCGGGCGGGCGGCCCGCTACCGGACCCTTTCTCTGGTCGCCGTGCGCGGCTCCGAGGCGCTGTGGTCCCGGCTGGGCTACCGGGCCCGGCCCGAGATCGGGCTGCCCGCGAGCTACGGTGCCGAGGCGGTCTACATGGCGAAGCCGCTGGCACCCGCTGTTACCGGTTCGGCTCTCGGATCCTCTCCCAGAGCCGAAGTGGGCTGATGCGGATGTCCTTCGTGTCCGACGAGTTCCGCCGCTCTCAACTGACCGTCAAGGCACTCTTCTTCGTCCGCGGATTCCAGTACGCCACCTGGGTTCTTGGACACTTGCCGAGTCGCGAAGGCGTCCGTCCTGCCCGGACAGACCGACCGCAGCAGCGCGACTGATCACAATGCCGGGGTAGTCGCCGGTCTCGGCGGCAGTACCGCCGACGCCACCGTGACGATCCCCGGCGCCCTCGCCACCCTCGGCACTCCACCCGAGGCGGCCGGCAGTCGCCTCGGGCAGGAACGTGGGGAGCCGGAGGAGCAGAGCCTGGGCTCGTCAGTAGCGCCAGCGGACGGCCTCGATGACATCCGCATCCGTGTGCATCGCGAACAGCTCCGCCTCCGCCCGCCGGACGGCCAGCACGGCCTCGTACAACTCGGGACCGAGGGCCTGCCGCAGCAGTGCGGACTTCTCGTAGGCGTCGATAGCCTCCGGCAGGCTCGCAGGGAGGCGCTCGGCCGCGCCGAGGGAGGCGGGGTCGCTCGGGGTCTCGGGCGGGAGGGGCAGGCCGGCGTCCAGGCCGGCGAGTCCGGCGGCCAGCACGCCGCCGATCTCCAGGTACGGGTTGGCGGCGGCGTCGAAGCACTTGAACTCGGCATTGGCCTGCCCGGCGGCGGAGCCGGTGATCAGGCGCAGCGCCGCCTCACGGTTCTCCAGACCCCAGCAGCGGTAGGCCCCGGCAAAGCGGGAGGGGACCAGCCGCAGGTAGGAGGCGACGCTGGGCGCGCCGAGGGTGAGCAGGGCGGGCAGTTCGGCCAGCACGCCCGCGAAGAACTGCTCGGCGTCGGGGTGCAGCCCGTGGCGGCCGGGGCCGCCGTGCCCGAGGTTCCGGCCCTCTCGCCAGAGGCTGAGATGAAGGTGGCCGCCGTTGCCGACCGAGCCCTCGGTGAAGACGGGCGCGTACGAGACCCGCAGGCCGTGCCGGGCGGAGACGGCCCGGATGGTGTGGCGCACCAGCATCGTGGTGTCGGCCGCCTCGACCGGCCCCTCGGCGGCGACCGAGACCTCGAACTGCCCGGCGGCGTACTCGGGGTGGAGCTGGAGGACGGCCAGCCCCTGGGCGGTGAGGGCGCGCAGCACCTCCCGCAGGTAGTCGGAGTGCTCGATGAAACGGGTCATCCCGTACGCGGGCCCGACCGTCGCCGGGGCCTCGGACAGGTCGGCCACCACCCACTCGATCTCGATCCCGGCTCGCACCGACAGCCCGCGCCGCTCGACGGCCTCGGTGACCTGGCGGGCGAATCGGCGCTGGCAGCCGGGGTGCGGGGTGCCGTCCTGGGTGTAGCGGTCGGCCGGGGCCCAGGCCCAGCCGGGCTGGGCGGCGAGCGGCGTGAGCCGGTCGAGGTCGGGGACGAGCCGCAGGTCGCCCACCGGGCCGGTACTCGAAGGCGCGGTGGTGATGGAGTCGTCGACCAGGGCGACGTCGAAGCAGGGTACGGCGCCGACGCCGTACTCGGCGGCGTGTTCGAGCTGGGCGAGCGGGACGGACTTCACCCGGGTCAGCCCGGCGTTGTCGACCCAGCCGAACACCACCCCGTCGATTCCGTCGGCGGCGAGCTGGGCTTCGGCCGCCCGGGCCTGGGCGGCCCGCTCAGCTCGGGGGTACGTGGTGGCCATGCCGATCATGCTGGCGTTCGCGGCAGCCGGTGCGCCAGTGGCCGGCCGGGAGTTCACTCGTCCGTGAACGGTCGGACCTGCGACGTGACTCAGGACGCGTGCGCGGGAAGTCTCTTCGATCGCTGAGCGTTTCAGGGCGGGCTCGGTGAGGTGAGTCGCGGGGCACGGCGGTGGCGGTGAGGCGACCGCCGTCAGGTGGGGCCGGAGCTGGATCCTGCGTAACGCGCGGCGGAGTGTGCGGTCGAGCCCGTCGGTGTGTCGCAGGCGGTGTGGGTCATTGCTCTGCGCGCGGGTGACCGGACGGCGACCTCGAACGGGCTCAGGCCGGGCGCGTACGGCGGCGGCCGGACCGCGGTGAGTGCCGGGTCCGGGACGCGCGGGCCTTCCGCGAAGCGGTGCCGGGAGGAGTCGCGCTGTCATTTCCCGCCCGGCGCCGGAGGGGAGGGGGCGCGCGAACTCCGAAGTCACCGTGAAGCAGATCAGCGGTAATAGGTAAATGAGAAAAGCACTTCGCTCGGTGAGTTCCCCTACAGCAATTCGTGACGGTCGGAACAGGGATGGCACTCGCATGAGTGAAACCCGCCGAGACCGTTTGGCCTCGACAGTCATGACTGGGCTACGGTGATCGACAAGCGGACGGTTTACCTCATCGACAAGGAATTCAACCCGGCAGAGAGTCCGGCACTGGATATCGAGAATTCCGAGAAATGGGTGCTTCCGCCTTCCCCGCTGTGCGTGCTCCGGAGTGCGCAGTGCCCTGGGTCCCCTGTCATACATCTGCGTAGAGAAGTTGGAGCATCATGCCGCCCGTCGTTCCGCCGTTCCTGATCGGTCTCATCGTCGCGCCACTGGCCAAGCGTGTCCTCAAGCCACTGATGCGCGGTGTCGTCACGACATCCGTCGGTCTTGTCATGGAGGTGAAGAAAGCGGCCCAAGAGGCCGGAGAGAACATCCACGACCTCGCGGTCGAGGTGGCTGCCGAGATGGTGGCGGCGCAGATCGTCTCCGACGACCAACGGCCTGCCGAGGGTGCAGCCTCGAACGCCGAGAAGGACGAGGCCAGGACTCCGAAGATCCGCGCGACCGTCGGTGCCGCGAAGGCGTAGTGACGCCCTGATGCCCGCCGCCTGGGCGCGTCTTCCTGTCGACCTCGGAAGACGGGTCCTCGCGGCGGTCGGCCGTGGGCCTTTCGGCCGCGCCTCTTCCTCCCTCTCGGACTTTCCGCTCCGTCGCAGTGAATCCGCCGTGCGCCGAATTCCGTCGCGCCCGTTGACGGATTACCCGTGACCTCCGCAAACAGGTGATTGTACGCATGTCATCGCTACTGGGTGCCGCAGCCGGATTCCGGTCCGCGGAATGGGACGTGAACCCGCGCTCGGTCACTCCGGGCCGTCAGCGTTGGGACGTCAAGCTGGTGCTCGGACGGCCACGGACGGCCGAGTTCCTCGCCGCCGCGCTGCGCCGCGTTCCCGGGATCACCGAGGCCCGGGCCAACCCGGTCACCGGCGGGGTGCTCGTCCGGCACGATGCACGGCTGCGCGCCACGGACGTCGGCCGGATCGTCCGCAGAGCCGTCACCCTGGTCGCGGAGGATCCGACCGGAGCGGGACGCCCGACACCGGCCCGCCCCGTCGCCGCACCGGCCCCGCAGGTGGACCGCGGCCTGGTCGTGCGACCGGTGCTCGCCGTCGGCGGCGGGGTCGCGGCCGGGGTCGCGCTGATCAAGGGGTCGGCGCTGAGCAGGCAACTGGTGGCAGTGGGCGGGGTGGCCGCGTTGACCACGGCCGTCCTCCGGAAGGCCTGGCGCGGAACGGCCGACGCGCCCCGGGAAGCGGCCGGGCCCGGCGCCGAACGTCATCCCCTGCTGGAGATCGTCGGACCGCACCGACGCCGTCTCTACGAGGCCGTTGCCCTGTCCGTCGCCTGCCAGGTCTCGGAGATGGCGCTCGGTACCTTCCTCGGCTGGACCGGACTGGTCCTCATCAAGGGTGAGGCAGCTCCACTGGCTCGCCTCGGCCTGACCACCGCGTCCACCCAACTCTTCGGTCTGGCTGGGCTGATGGCCGCCGCCTGTGCCGCCGTGGCGGGCCTCTCGTACGCCTCGAACCTCCAGTGGCGCCGACTCGGCCAGGACATCGAGCACGACTGGCGCAACCGGACGTACGCCCACGTGCAGCACCTCGAACTACGGCACCTGGAAGGCGAGCGGACCACCCGGATCGCCGGCGCGCTCACCGACGACGTCCGTCAACTGGGCACCTTCTTCGCCACCTCGGCGGGCGACCTGCTGCACCTTGGCACCAGCCTGACCCTCCTGGTTCCACTCTTCCTGCTGCTGGCGCCACAGATCGCCTGGATCGCGTTCCTGCCCATCCCGGTCATCGCCTGGCTGTCGTTCCACTACCAGGACAAAGTCGCGGCCGACTACGCAGTCTCCGGCGAGCACCGGGCCAAGCTGCACAGCCAACTGGTGAACACGTTGGACGCCGGTGCCACCGTCAAGAGCTTCTGCACCGAGGATTACGAGGCCGAGCGCATCGACCTGCTGAGCGGGGAGGTCCAGGACAGCAGCCGGCGGACCGACCGGAGCACGATCCGCCACGCCGAGATCGTCCGGGTCTGCACGACCAGTTCGATGGCCGGAACCCTGCTGATCGGCGGCCGGGCGGTGCTCGACGGCAGCCTGCCGTTCGAGGTGTTCAGCCCGCTCATCGGGCTGCCCCAGATGGTGTTGCTGCGGATGAACCGGCTCGGCGGCATCGTCGACCAGTACCAGCGCACGCTTGTCGCCTACGACCGCGTCCGGCGGCTGCAAGCCCTCCCCCTCGAGGTCGACGGCGACGGCGCGGCGCTCGACGCCCGGAAGGTGCGCGGCGAGATCGTCCTCGACGACGTGACCTTCGCCTATCCCGACCGGCCGCCGGTGCTGGAGGGGCTTTCGCTGGCCATTCCCGCCGGGCAGGTCACCGCCCTCGTCGGTTGCACCGGCTCCGGCAAGACGACCGTCGCCAAGCTGCTGATGCGCTTCGTGGAAACGGAGTCGGGCAGCGTGCTGCTCGACGGGCGGGACGTCCGCGACCTGCCGAGGCAGGATCTGCGCCACGCGATCGCCTTCGTCGCGCAGGACCCCTTCCTCTTCGACGGCACCATCGCCGACAACATCCGCTACGGCAGCTTCGGCGCCTCGGACGAGGCCCTGGCCGAGGCGGCCAGAATGGCCGAGGCCCACACCTTCGTCGCGACGCTGCCGGACGGCTACGACACGGTGATCGGCGAACGCGGCGCAGCCCTCTCCGGCGGCCAGCGGCAGCGGATCGCGCTGGCGCGCGCGATCCTCAAGGACGCGCCGGTGGTGATCCTCGACGAAGCCACCTCCGCCGTGGACAACGAGACCGAGGCCGCCATCCAGCGCACGCTCCGTGTCTTCGCCGCCGACCGGACGATGGTGATCATCGCCCACCGGCTCTCCACGGTCCGTCACGCCGACCGGATCTACGTCATGGACACGGGCGGCGTCGTGGCCGAGCAGGGCACCCACGACGAACTCCTCGCCCTGCACGGACTCTACGCATCCCTCTGGCAGCTCCAGGCCGGAGAACTCGTCGCCTGACCCCACCAGCCGTACCACCGGCCGCCCGCCACGTGACGTCACCGCGGCCGGTGCTCCCTGGCGTGCCCTCCCCCCACTCTCCCCCCACGTCTGTCCCCCTCCCGGAGGTATCCCCCCATGCCCCGTCTCGACGGCGCCTCCCTTCCCCTGACAGCGGCCCAGCGCGAGATCTGGCTTGCCGAGCAGAGTTCCCGGACGCCGATCCCGGGCTACCGCGTCGGCGAGTGCCTGGAGATCCACGGGCCGGTGGACCGGGAGCTGTTCGAGACCGCGCTGCGCCGGGTGGTCGGCGAGGTCGACGCCCTGCACGTGACCTTCGTCGACGGCGGCGAGGGCCCGCGCCAGGTCCTCAGGGAGAGCTGGGACTGGGCTCCGGCCCACCTCGACCTCAGCGGGGAGCCCGACCCCCGGGCGGCGGCCGTGGAATGGATGGAGCGGGACCTGCTGCGCCCGCTGGACCTCGCCCGTGACCCGCTGTTCGGCCATGCGCTGATCAAGGCGTCGCCGACGGAGTACCTCTGGTACCTGAACTACCACCACGTGGTGCTGGACGCGATCAGCAGCTCCATGCTCCGGCAGCGGGTCGGCGAGGTGTACTCGGCACTGGCCGAGGGCGGCGCCGTGCCGCCCTGCCCGTTCGGCTCGCTGCGGGACCTGGTCGACAGCGACGCCGCCTACCGCGCCTCCACCGACTTCGCCGCCGACCGCGCCTACTGGACCGAGCGCTTCGCCGACCTGCCCGCCCCGACCCGGCTCACCGACGCCTCCGCGACCGACCCGCACCGCGCCCTCCGGCTGGCCGAGGAGCGGGAACTGCGCCGCCCCGACGCCCTGCGGGCGGCGGCCGGACGTTCCGGCGTCCGGTGGTCCCGGCTGGTGGTCGCGGCGACGGCTCTCTACGCCCACCGGCTGACCGGCAACCAGGACGTGGTGCTCGCCCTGCCCGTCACCGCCCGTCGGGGCGCCGACCGCGACCTGACGGCGGTGCCGGGCACGACGTCCAACGTGGTGCCGCTGCGGCTGACGGTGCGACCGGACATGCCGTGGCGCGAACTCGTCGCCCAGGCGGCGCGGGAGGTCGAGACGGCCGTCGCGCACGAGCGCTACCGCAGCGAGGACCTGCTGCGGGACCTCGCCGCCCCCGGCAGTATCGGGACGGCGTTCCCGCTGATCGTCAACATCATGGCCTTCAACTCCAGGCCGAGCTTCGCCGGGCACCCGGCCTCCGTGCACCACTTCGTGTCCGGGTCGACCACCGACCTCGCCGTCTGGGTCTTCGACTACCGGGACGGCAACCCGCCGCTGCTCCGGCTGCACGGCTCGCCGGAAGCGTACGGCGACGACGACCTCGCCGCGCACCAGCAGCGGCTGCTCGCCCTGTTCGACGCCGTCGCGGACTGCGACCCGGACGAGCCGGTGGGGCGGATCGAACTGCTCACCGCCGAGGAGCGCCACGAGCTGGCGGTGCTCGGCGCCGGGCCGGTGGCGCCGGCCCCGGCCGCGAGCCTGCCGGAACTGTTCCGGGAGCACGTCCGGGCGACTCCGGAGCTGGTCGCGCTGGTGTGCGGCGACGTCTCGCTGACCTACGCGGAGTTGGACGCGCGGGCGAACCGGCTGGCGCACGCCCTGATCGCGCGGGGTGCGGGGCCGGAGCGGTTGGTGGCGGTGGCGCTGCCGCGCTCGGCGGAGCTGGTGGTGGCGATCCTCGCGGTGCTGAAGACCGGCGCCGCGTATGTTCCGGTCGACCCCGAGTACCCGGCCGCCCGGATCGCGTACCTGCTCGACGACGCGCGGCCGACGCTGGTGGTCACCGACTCCCGCAGCGGGGACCGCCTGCCGGACGGCGGTCCCGTCGACCGGCTGGTGCTCGACGCCCCTGAGACGGCCGCCCTGGTGGCGGATTGCCCGGCGGCCGACCCGATGGTGGCCGTCGACCCGGGTCACCCGGCGTACGTCATCTACACCTCCGGTTCCACCGGCAGGCCCAAGGGCGTGCTGCCGACCCACGGAGGCCTGCTCGACCTGCTCGCCGACCTCCGGCAGGTGCACTTCGCGCCGGTGCTGAAGGCGCGGCAGCGGCTGCGGGTGGCGCTCACCACCTCGGTGTCCTTCGACGCCTCCTGGAACCAGTTGCTCGCCCTGTTCGGGGGCCACGAGCTGCATGTCCTGGAGCACGCGACCTGGACCGACCCCGACGCCTTCGTCGGTTACGCGGCGCGGTGCGGTCTCGACTACATCGAAGCCACCCCGTCCTATCTCCACGTGCTCGTCTCCCACGGGCTGTTGAGTGACCCGCAGCGCCGCCCGGCACTGGTCGCGGTGGGCGGCGAGGCCGTCCCGGAGCGGCTGTGGGAGCAACTGCGGGCGACGGAGGGGGCATCCTGCCTCAACCTCTACGGGCCGTCCGAATGCACCGTCAACTCGGTGGTCGCGCAACTGGGTTCGAGCGCACGCCCGGTGATCGGCCGGCCCGTCACCAACGCCCGGCTGTACGTGCTCGACAGTGCCCTGCGGCCGCTGCCGACCGGTGCGGCGGGTGAGCTGTACATCGCGGGCGCGGGGCTGGCCCGCGGCTACCTCGACCGGCCGGGGCTGACCGCCGGGCGGTTCGTCGCCGACCCGTTCGGGCCGAGCGGGTCGAGGATGTACCGCACCGGGGACCTGGTGCGCTGGGACGAGGCAGGGAACCTGGAGTTCCTCGGCCGCACCGACGACCAGGTCAAGATCCGCGGCTTCCGGGTCGAGCTCGGCGAGATCGAGGCCGTCCTCGCCGAGCACCCGCAGGTCGCCCGGGCCGCCGTGATGGTGCGCACCGAGGGGGAATCCCGGCTGGTCGCCTACGCGGTGCCCGAGCCCGGCGCCACCGTGACCGACACCGCCCTGCGCGACCACCTGCGGGACCGGCTGCCCCGGCAGCTCGTGCCGGCCGCGTACGTGCTGCTGGACGCACTGCCGCTGACCCCGAACGGCAAGCTCGACCGGCGGGCCCTCCCGGCGCCCGAGCGAGCGCCCGCCGCGCCGGGCCGGGCACCGCGCACCGCGACCGAACACCTGCTCGTCGGGCTGTTCGCCGAGGTGCTCGGGGTGTCCGAGCCTGGGCTGGACGACAGCTTCTTCGACCTCGGCGGGCACTCCCTGCTGGCGACCCGACTGGTCGCCCGGGCCCGCTCGATCCTCGGCGTGGAGCTGCGGCTCGGCGACCTGTTCGACGCGCCGACGGTCGCGGAACTGGCGGCGGCGGTGGACGTCGCGGGCCGGGCGCGGCCGGCCCTGCGGCGGTGTGAGCGGCCCGAGACGGTTCCGCTGTCGTTCGCGCAGCGCCGGCTGTGGTTCCTGCACCGCATGGAGGGCCCGAGCGCCACGTACAACATCCCGTTGGCGCTGCGGCTGTCCGGGAACCTGGACCAGCGGGCCCTGGAAGCCGCCTTGGCGGACGTGGTCGAACGGCACGAGAGCCTGCGCACCGTCTTCCCGGTGCTCGACGGCGTGCCCTGCCAGCGGGTGCTGGACCCGGGCGCGGCACGGCCGCGGCTGCGGGTGACCGAAGTGGGCGAGCGTGACCTGCCGGAGCGGCTGGCGGAGGCGGCCCGGCACGGCTTCGAGCTCTCCGAGGAGTCGCCGCTGCGCGCCGAACTGTTCGGGCTCGGCGCCGAGGAGCACGTGCTGCTGCTGGTGGTGCACCACATCGCCGGTGACGGCTGGTCGACGGGGCCGCTCCTGCGGGATCTGACGAGCGCCTACGCGGCCCGTGCCGAGGGGGCGAAGCCTGAGTGGTCGCCGCTGCCGGTCCAGTACGCCGACTACGCCCTCTGGCAGCGGGAACTGCTGGGCGACGGCGCGGGCCCGGGCAGTCTGCTGAACAGTCAACTCGCCTACTGGCGGCATCAGTTGGCGGACCTTCCCGAGCAGGTCGAGCTGCCGTTCGACCGGCCCCGGCCGGCGGCGATGTCCTACCGGGGCGCCCACCTGCCGGTGCGGATCGACGCCGAGCTGCACCAGGGCCTGCGCACGCTCGCCCGGGACGGCGGGGCCAGCCTCTTCATGGTGCTCCAGGCCGGGCTGGCCGCCCTGCTGGGCAAGCTGGGCGCGGGCACCGACGTACCCGTGGGCACGCCGATCGCCGGACGCACCGACGAGGCCGTGGACGACCTGGTCGGCTTCTTCGTCAACACCCTGGTGCTGCGCACCGACCTCTCCGGCGACCCGTCGTTCACCGAACTGCTGGGCAGGGTGCGGGCCGGCGCGCTGGCCGCGTACGCGCACCAGGACGTGCCCTTCGAGCACCTGGTGGAGGCGCTCAACCCGACCCGGACGCTGGCGCACCACCCGCTGTTCCAGACCATGCTCGCCCTGCAGAACGCGCCCCTCGGCACGTTCGACCTGCCGGGATTGCGGGTGGCGACCGACCTGGTCCACACCGGGACGGCCAAGTGCGACCTGACCTTCATCCTGGGCGAACAGCCGGGTGAGGAGGGCCTGTCGGGCGTGGTGGAGTACAGCACCGACCTGTTCGACGAGTCCACCGTGACCGGGATCGTCGAGCGGTGGCTGCGGCTGCTGCGCGCCGTCGTCGCCGACCCCGGCCGACGGATCGGTCAGGTGGACGTGCTGTCCGCCGACGAGCTCCGCGCGCTGTTCCCGGCGCGCACCGACCGGAGCGAGGGGCCGTCGGAGAGCAGCCTGACCGCGCTGTTCGAGCGACAGGTAAGGGCGAACCCGGCCGCCGTCGCCCTCACCGACGGCGAAGTCGCCCTGACGTACGGCGAGTTGAACGCCCGCGCGAACCGGCTCGCGCACGCCCTGATCGACCGGGGGGTGGGGCCGGAGCAGCGCGTGGCGCTGGCCCTGCCGCGCTCGGCGGAGCAGGTCGTGGCGGTGCTCGCCGTGCTGAAGGCGGGCGGCGCCTACCTCCCGGTGGACCCGCAGTACCCGGCCGCCCGGATCGCCTACCTGCTCCAGGACGCCCGGCCCGCGCTCCTCGTGACCACGAGCCGGACCGGCGACCTGCCGGGCGCGGACCCGGTGGACCGGCTGCTGCTGGACACCGCCGACCTCGACGGGCTGCCGGACACCGACCCGGAGGTCGCCCTCGACCCGGGCCACCCCGCCTACGTCATCTACACCTCCGGGTCCACCGGCAACCCCAAGGGCGTGGTGGTCACGCACCGGAACGTGGTGCGGCTGTTCGGCACGACCGAGAAGCTGTTCGGCTTCTCCGCAGAGGACGTCTGGACGCTCTTCCACTCCTACGCCTTCGATTTCTCGGTGTGGGAGTTGTGGGGCCCGCTGCTGCACGGCGGCCGTCTGGTGGTCGTGGACCACGAGACCAGCCGCTCGCCCGGCCGCTTCCGGGAGCTCCTCGCCCGCGAGCGGGTGACCGTGCTCAACCAGACTCCGTCCGCGTTCTACCAGCTGATGCAGGCGGACGCGGAGGCCCCGGAGACCGGCGGCCCGCTCGCGCTGCGCACGGTGGTGTTCGGCGGTGAGGCGCTGGAGCACGCCCGGCTGGCGAGCTGGTACGAGCGGCACCCGGACGACGCGCCGCTGCTGGTCAACATGTACGGCATCACCGAGACCACCGTGCACGTCACGTACGCGGCACTCGACCGGTCCGGCGGCGCCGTCGGCGGGATCGGCACGGCCCTTCCGGACCTGCGGACGTACGTGCTGGACGCCCACCTGCGGCCGGTGGCCCCGGGTGTGCCCGGCGAGCTGTACGTCGCGGGTCCAGGGCCGGCGCGCGGTTACCTGAACCGGCCCGGCCTGACCGCCGGGCGCTTCGTGGCCGACCCGTTCGGACCGCCGGGATCGCGGATGTACCGCAGCGGCGACGTGGTCCGCCGCGCGGCGGACAACAGCCTGCACTACGTCGGCCGGGCCGACCACCAGGTGAAGGTGCGCGGCTTCCGGATCGAGCTCGGCGAGATCGAGGCGGCGCTGGCCGAGCACCCCGGCGTCGCCCAGGTCGCCGTCCTGGCCCGGCAGGACCGGGCCGACGACACCCGGCTGGTCGCGTACCTGGTGCGGGCCGCGGGCGCCGTACCGAGTCCGGCCGACCTGCGCGGGCACCTGCGCGAGCGGTTGCCGGAACACATGGTGCCGTCGGCGTTCGTCGTGCTGGACACGCTGCCGCTGACCGCCAACGGCAAGCTGGACCACCGGGCCCTGCCCGCCCCCGACCTCGCCCCGACGGCCTCCGCCCGCGCGCCGCGCACCCCGCAGGAGCAGGTCCTGTGCGAGCTGTTCGCCGAGGTCCTGGGCGTGGCGTCGGCCGGCGTCGAGGACGGCTTCTTCGACCTGGGCGGGCACTCGCTGCTGGCCACCCGGCTGGCCGCCCGTATCCGCGCGACGCTCGGCGTGGAAATGCCGCTGCGCACCCTGTTCGAGGCGCCGACCCCGGCCGGCCTGGCCGCCGCCCTGGTGGCGGCCGGACCGGCGCAGGCCGCCCTGGCACGGCGCGAACGCCCCGAGGCGATCCCGCTGTCGTTCGCGCAGCGGCGGCTGTGGTTCCTGCACCAGCTGGAGGGCGCCGGCGCGAACTACCACATCTCCCTGGCCTGGCGGCTGTCCGGGGATCTGGACCGGCACGCCCTGGAGTCCGCCGTGGCGGATGTGGTCGAGCGGCACGAGAGCCTGCGCACCGTCTTCCCGGCGGTCGACGGAGTGCCGTACCAGCAGGTGCTGGACGTCGAGGCATCCCGCCCGCGGCTGCTCGTCAGCCGGACCACCGAGGCCGAGCTGCCGAACGTCATGGCGGAAGCGAAGGCCCGTCGGTTCGACCTGGCGGTCGATGCGCCACTGCGTGCCGGGCTGTTCGAGCTGGCGGCGGACGAGCACGTGTTCCAGGTGGTCCTCCACCACATCGCGGGTGACGGCTGGTCGCTGGGCCCGCTCGCGCAGGGCCTGACCACCGCATACGCGGCGCGCCGCCGCGGCGAGGAGCCGCAGTGGGAGGAGCTGCCGGTCCAGTACGCCGACTACACCCTGTGGCAGCACGAGCTGCTCGGCGACGCGGCCGACGGGGACAGCCTGTTCGCCCGCCAGGCGGCCTACTGGACCCGGCAGCTGGCCGATCTGCCCGAGCAGCTCCAGCTTCCCGGCGACCGGCCCCGCCCGGCGGTCGCCTCGCACCGGGGCGGTTCCGTGCGTGCCGGGCTGGACGCCGAGCTGCACCGCGGGCTGCGCGAACTCGCCCGCGCCCACGGCACCAGTCTGTTCATGGTGCTCCATGCCGGTCTTGCCGTGCTGCTGAGCAAGCTCGGCGCGGGCGACGACATCCCGGTCGGCAGCCCGGTCGCGGGCCGTACCGACCAGGCGCAGGACGAGCTGGTCGGCTACTTCGTCAACACCCTGGTGTTCCGTACCGACACCTCGGGCGATCCGACGTTCGCCGAACTGCTGGGCCGGGTCCGGGAGACCGCGCTGGCCGGGTACGCGCACCAGGACCTTCCGTTCGAGTACCTGGTCGAGGCCCTCAACCCGGTCCGGTCGCTGGCGCACCACCCGCTGTTCCAGGTCATGCTGGTGCTGCAGAACGCGCCCCGGGCCGACTTCGCGCCGTCCGGGCTGCGCGTCGGCGACATGCCGTCGACGTCGACCACCGCCAAACTCGACCTGATCTTCACCCTGTCCGAGCGGCACGCACAGGACGGTCCCCCTGGGCCTGGCGGCCCGGGAGGTGCCCCCACCCCGGAGGGGATCGACGCGTTCGTCGAGTACACCGGTGACCTGTACGACCCGGCCACCGTCGAGACGATGATCGAGCGGTGGGAGCGGCTGCTCCGCGCCGTGGTCGCCGACCCGCAGCGGCGGCTCAGCCGGTTCGGCCTGCTCACCGCCGAGGAGCACGGTGAGTTGACGGCGCTGGGTACCGGCCCGGCGGCCCAGGCCTTCACCGAGAGCCTGCCGGAGCTCTTCCGGGCTCAGGTGCGTGCGACTCCGGACGCCGTCGCGCTGGTGGGGCCGGAAGCATCGCTGACCTACGCGGAGTTGGACGCGCGGGCGAACCGGCTGGCGCACGCCCTGATCGCGCGGGGTGCGGGGCCGGAGCGGCTGGTGGCGGTGGCGCTGCCGCGCTCGGCGGAGCTGGTGGTGACGATCCTCGCGGTGCTGAAGACCGGCGCCGCGTACGTTCCGGTCGATCCGGAGTACCCGGCCGCGCGGATCGCGTACATGCTCGACGACACCCGACCGGTCCTGGTGGTGACCGACACCCGCACCCGGGGCCGGCTGCCGGACACCGGTCCCGCCGGATGGCTGGTGGCCGACGCCCCGGAGACGACCGCGCTGGTGGTGGGGTGCCCGTCGACGGACCCTGCGGTGGCCGTCGACCCGGGCCATCCGGCCTACGTCATCTACACCTCCGGTTCCACCGGCAGGCCCAAGGGCGTGCTGGCGACGCACGGTGGCCTGTCCAACCTGTTCGCCGACCAGTGTCCGCTGGTCTTCCGGACGGGGGAGCGGGTGCGGGTGGGGCTGACCACGTCGGTGTCGTTCGACGCCTCCTGCGACCAGATGTTCGCCCTGTACGCCGGCCACGAGCTGCACGTCCTGGACGAGGCGACCTGGACCGATCCGGACGCCTACCTCGCGTACGCGGCGCGGGCCGGGCTGGACACGGTCGGCGGTACCCCGTCCTACCTGCAAGTCCTTGTCGACCACGGCCTGTTGGACAACCCGCGGTGGCGTCCGTCGCTGGTCGGGCTGGGCGGGGAGACCGTTCCGGAGCAACTGTGGGAACGGTTGCGGGCGGCCGACGGCGTGTTCGCCCTGAACTACTACGGGCCGGCCGAGTGCACGGTGGACTCGACCTTCGCACCGCTGGAATCGAGCCCGCGCCAGGTGATCGGCCGACCGCTCGGCGGCGTCCGGTTGCACGTGCTCGACGCCGCGTTGCAGCCGGTTCCCGCGGGTGTGCCGGGTGAGCTGTACATCGCCGGTGCGGGGCTGGCGCGCGGCTACCTGAACCGGCCGGGCCTGACCGCGGGACGGTTCGTGGCGGACCCGTTCGGTCCCGGCGGTTCGCGGATGTACCGCACCGGTGACCTGGCGCGGTGGGGACCGGACGGGAACCTGGAGTTCCTCGGCCGCATCGACGACCAGGTCAAGGTCCGGGGATTCCGGATCGAGCTCGGCGAGATCGAGGCGGCACTGGCGGAACACCCGCAGGTCGCGCAGGCCGCCGTGACCGTCCGGCAGGACCGGGCGGGGGACACCCGCCTGGTCGCCTACCTGGTGCCCGCCACCGGGGCGGAGCTTCGACCGGAAGACCTGCGGGCGCACCTGCGCGAGCGGCTGCCCGACTACATGGTGCCGGCCGCGTTCGTCGCCCTCGACGTGCTGCCGCTGAACGCCAGCGGCAAGTTGGACCGGCGCGCCCTGCCCGAGCCCGAGTACGCGGCGTCGCGGGGTGGCCGGGCCCCGCACACTCCGCAGGAACAGGTACTGGCCGAGCTGTTCGCCGAGGTACTGGGTCTGCCTCAGGTCGGTGTCGACGACGACTTCTTCGACCTCGGCGGGCATTCCCTGCTGGCCACCCGGTTGGTGGCCCGGGTCCGTGCGGCCCTGGGCGTGGAACTGGCGCTGCGCACCCTGTTCCAGACCCCGACGGTGGCCGGGCTGGCCGCCGGGCTGGGCGGCGCGGACCGGGCCCGGCTCGCCCTGGGGCGGGCGGAGAGGCCCGTGGGGGCACCCTCGGCCGAAGGCCGGGGGATGGTGCCGCTGTCGTCCGCTCAGCGGAGGCTGTGGTTCCTGCGCCAGCTGGAGGGCGCCGACTCGGTCTACAACATGCCGCTCGCGTGGCGGCTCTCGGGGCCACTGGACCTGGCGGCCCTGGAGGCGGCGCTGGGCGACGTCGTCGACCGGCACGAAACCCTGCGCACGGTCTTTCCGGCCGTGGACGGAGTGCCCCACCAGCAGGTGCTGGCCACCGCGGAGGCGTGCCCGAGGCTGTCGGTCACCACGGCCGACGAGACGGACCTGCCGGAACTGCTGGCGGGGGCCGCGGCGCGCGGATTCGACCTCGCGGCCGAACCGCCGCTGCGCGCCGAGGTGTTCGAGGTTTCGGCGGACGAGCACGTGCTGCTCCTGGTGATGCACCACATCGCCGGTGACGGCTGGTCGCTGGGCCCGCTGGCCGCCGACCTGGCCACCGCGTACGCGGCACGCCGCCAGGGCGAGGAACCGGGGTGGGCACCGCTGCCGGTGCAGTACGCCGACTACACCCTGTGGCAGCAGGAGCTGCTCGGCGACCCGGCCGACCAGGACAGCCTCTTCGCCCGCCAGCAGGCCTACTGGACCGAGCAGTTGGCCAACCTGCCGGAGCAGATCCGGCTCCCCGCCGACCGCCCTCGCCCCGCGACCCCCTCCTACGCCGGCGGCCACCTCGCGATCGAACTGGACGCCGAACTGCACGCCGGGCTGATCCGGCTGGGCCGGGAGCACGGCGCCAGCGTGTACATGGTGCTGCAGGCCGCCCTGGCATCGCTGCTGGACAAGCTCGGCGCGGGAACGGACATCCCGGTCGGCAGCCTGATCGCGGGCCGGACCGACGAGGCCCTGGACGACCTCGTCGGATTCTTCGTCAACACCCTGGTGCTCCGCACGGACACCGGTGGCGACCCGACCTTCGCCGAGCTCCTCGGCCGGGTCCGCGAGGGCGCGCTGGCCGCGTACGCACACCAGGACCTGCCGTTCGAGCATGTTGTCGAGGCCCTCAACCCGTCCCGGTCGCTCACCCGTCAGCCGCTGTTCCAGGTGCTGCTCGCGCTGCAGAACGTGCCCCGCACCGAGTTCGCGCTGGACGGTCTGGCCGCTGAGATCGTCCTGGTGCGGACGCCGACGGCGATGTTCGACCTCGGTTTCCACCTGCTGGAGCGCGGTGGCACCGGCGGGCCGGCCGAGGGCATCGTCGGGCGGGTCGAGTACAGCACCGACCTCTTCGACCCCGCCATGGTGGAGGCACTGGTCGCCCGGTGGCTGCGTCTGCTGGCTTCGGTGGTCGCCGAACCGGACCGGCCGCTGAGCCGGATCGACGTCCTCACCGCCGAGGAACGGCACGAGCTGCTGGTCGTACGCAACGACACCGCCTGCCCGGCTCCCGATGCCGGCCTGCCCGCTCTGTTCGAGGCGCAGGTCCGGGCGACCCCGGAGGCTCCGGCGGTGGTGTTCGAGGACATCGTGCTGACCTACCGGGAGCTGAACCGAAGGGCCAACCGCCTGGCGCACGCGCTGATCGCGCGCGGGGTGGGGCCGGAGCAGGTCGTCGCCCTGCGGCTGCCGAGGTCGACCGAGCTGGTGGTCGCCGTCCTCGCGGTCCTCAAGACGGGTGCGGCGTACCTGCCGGTCGATCCGGACTATCCGGCCGCCCGCATCACGTACATGCTGGACGACGCCCGGCCGGCCGTGGTGCTCGACGACCTCGCGGCCGTCACACCGGACGGGCACCTGCCGGAGCACGATCCGGCCGTCGCCGTGGACCCGCGGCACCCGGCCTACGTCATCTACACCTCGGGCTCCACCGGCAGGCCCAAGGCCGTGGTGATGCCCGCCGCCGGGCTGCTGAACCTGCTGGCGTGGCACCACAGGTCCGTCGGTGGCGAACTCGGCACGCGTACCGCGCAGTTCACCGCGATCAGCTTCGACGTCTCCGTACAGGAGACGCTCTCCGCGCTGCTGTACGGCAAGACCCTCGTGGTGCCGACCGAGGAGCAGCGCCGCAGCGCCGAGCTGTTCGCCCGCTGGCTGGACCGGCACGGGGTCGAGGAGCTGTTCGCGCCCAACCTGGTGGTCGAGGCGCTGGCCGAGGCCGCCGAGGAGGCCGGGCTGGAACTGCCCGGCCTGCGGCTGGTCGCCCAGGCCGGTGAGGCGATGCGCCTCGGCGGTGCCGTGCGCCGCTTCCAGACCCGCCGGCCGGGCCGGGAGCTGCACAACCACTACGGGCCCGCCGAGACCCATGTGATCACCGCCTACCCGCTGCCGGCCGACCCCGCCGACTGCCCGCTGCCGGTGCCGATCGGCCGCCCGATCGCCAACTGCCAGGCATACGTGCTGGATTCGGCGCTGCGACCGGTGGCCCCCGGCGTGCTGGGTGAGCTGTACCTCGCCGGGGCGGGACTCGCCCGCGGCTACCTGAACCGGCCCGGGCTCACCGCCACGCGATTCGTCGCCAACCCGTACGGTCCGGCCGGCGCGCTGATGTACCGCACCGGCGACCTGGTCCGCTGGCGCGCCGACGGAGAGCTGGAGTTCGCGGGCCGGGTGGACCACCAGGTGAAGATCCGCGGGTTCCGGGTCGAGCCGGGCGAGATCGAGGCCGAGCTGGCCGCGCACCCGGGTGTCGCCCAGGTCGCGGTGCTCGTCCGGGAGGACCGGATCGTCGCGTACGTCGTCCCGTCGGCCGGGGCCGGGGCTGCCCCGGCGACGCTGTCGCCCTATCTGCGCGAGCGGCTGCCGGACTACATGGTCCCGTCCGCGTTCGTCCTGCTCGACGCGCTGCCGCTGACGCCGAACGGGAAGCTGGACCGGGCGGCGCTGCCCGCGCCCGAGCCGGGCACGACCGTCGGCGGCCGGGCGCCGCGCACGCCGCAGGAGCAGATCCTGTGCGAGCTGTTCGCCGAGGTGCTGGGCGTGCCGCGGGTCGGGGTCGACGACGGCTTCTTCGACCTGGGCGGGCACTCCCTGCTCGCCACCCGGCTGGTCTCGCGGGTCCGGGCGACCCTCGGGGTCGAGCTGGAACTGCGCAGCCTGTTCCGGGCGCCGACACCCGCCGGGCTCGCGGCCGGGCTGCACGACGCCGGCACCGCGCGGCAGGCCCTGGTACCCCGGCCCCGCCGCGATCCGATGCCTCTGTCGTTCGCACAGCGACGGCTCTGGTTCCTCCAGCAGTTCGGGGCGCCGAGCGCGACCTACCACATGCCGCTCGCCCTGCAGCTGTCCGGCGACCTCGACCGGACCGCGCTGAGCGCCGCGCTCGCGGACGTGGTGGCCCGGCACGAGACCCTGCGCACGGTCTTCCCGCACACCGCCGGAGTCCCGTACCAGCGGGTGCTGGACGCCGACGAGGCCGCCGTCCCGCTGACCGTACGCGCGGCAGGTGAGGCGGAGGTGCCCGCCCTGCTGCGCGAGGCGGCGGTACGGGCGTTCGACCTGACCTCGGAAGTACCGCTGCGGGCGAAGCTGTTCGCGCTCGCGCCGGACGAGCACGTGCTGCTGCTGGTGATGCACCACATCGTCGGGGACGGCTGGTCCATGGGCCCGCTGGCCCGTGACCTGGCCACCGCCTACACCACCCGGCAGGGTGGCGGGGCTCCGGCATGGCCGCCGCTGCCGGTCACCTACGGCGACTACACCCTGTGGCAGCACGAGGTCCTCGGCGACGAGCACGACACGGACAGCGTGTTCGCCCGCCAGGTCACGTACTGGACCGAGGCGCTGGCCGGGCTGCCCGAGCAGCTTCAGCTGCCTGCCGACCGACCGCGCCCGGCCGTCATGTCGTACGGCGGCGACCTGCTGGAACTCCGGCTCGACGCCGAACTGCACGCGGCCCTGGTGGAGTTGGCCCGAAGGTCGGGAGCCACCCTGTTCATGGTGCTGCAGGCGGCGCTGGCGGCGCTGTACACGCGGCTGGGCGCGGGCACGGACATCCCGATCGGGTCTCCGATCGCGGGGCGTACCGACGAGGCGCTGGACGAGCTGGTCGGGTTCTTCATCAACACGCTGGTGCTGCGCACCGACACCAGCGGTGATCCGAGTTTCGCCGAGCTGCTGGGTCGGGTGAGGGAGACGGCGCTGTCGGCGTACGCGCACCAGGACGTGCCCTTCGAGCACCTGGTGGAGGCGCTGAACCCGTCCCGCTCGCTGTCCCATCACCCGCTGTTCCAGACCGGTCTTGTCGTGCAGAACGCGCCGGGCGGCGACTTCGAGCTGCCGGGTCTCCAGGTCTCCGGGGTGACCGTACTCACCGGGACCGCGCGGCTCGACCTGACCTTCGGGTTCGCGGAGGAGCACGGGCCCGACGGCGCGCCGGCCGGGATCGGCGGTGCGGTCGAGTACAGCACCGACCTGTTCGACCGCTCGACGGTCGAGGCCCTGGTCGCCCGGTGGACCAGGCTGCTGGCCGCGGTCGCCGCCGCGCCCGACCGGCCGATCGGCGGGATCGACCTGCTGTTCGCCGAGGAGCGCCGCGAGCTGCTGCCCGCCGTCCAGGACGGGGCGGCCGGGGGGAGCCTGCCGGAGCTGTTCGCGGCGCAGGTGACGGCGACGCCGGACGCGGTCGCGCTCGTCTGCGGTGATGTCGAGGTGACGTACCGTCAACTCGACGCTCGGGCCAACCGTTTCGCGCACGCGCTGATCGCCCGGGGCGTCGGTCCGGAGCAGGTCGTGGCGGTGGCGTTGCCGCGGTCGGTGGAGTCGGTGGTGGCGGTCCTGGGCGTGCTGAAGGCCGGGGCCGCGTACCTGCCGGTGGATCCGGGGTACCCGGCGGCACGGATCGCGTTCATGCTGGACGACGCGCGGCCCGCCGTGGTGGTCGACGATCCGGCGCTGGTGACCGAGGCTTCCGGTCGGCCGGAGACCGATCCGGATGTAGTGGTGGACGTCCGGCACCCGGCCTACGTGATCTACACCTCGGGCTCGACCGGCCGCCCGAAGGGCGTCATGGTGAGCCACACCGGCGTGTCGGGCCTGGTGGCGGCGCAGGTCGAGAGGCTCGGCGTGGCGCCGGGCAGCCGGGTGCTCCAGTTCGCCTCGCCCAGCTTCGACGCGTCGTTCTGGGACCTGTGCGGCGCCCTGCTCACCGGTGCCGCCCTCGTCCTGGCCCCGTCCGAGGTCCCGCTGGAGGCCCTGACGGACCGTCGGCTCGACGTCACCCACGTGACGCTTCCGCCCTCGGCGCTGGCCGCGCTGGAGAGCTCCGACCTCACGGCCACCACCCTGGTGGTGGCCGGTGAGGCCTGCACGTCGGAGCTGGTGGCCCGGTGGGCGCCGGGCCGGCGGATGATCAACGCGTACGGTCCGACGGAGACGACGGTGTGCGCGACCATGAGCGACCCGCTGTCCCCGGGACGCGGTGTACCGCCGATCGGCCGATCGGTCGCGGGCTTCCGGGTGTACGTCCTCGACGAGCGGCTGCGCATCGTGCCGCCGGGGGTGGCGGGGGAGTTGTACGTCGCCGGCCCCGGTCTGGCGCGCGGCTACCTGAACCGGCCGGGCCTGTCGGCCGGGCGGTTCGTCGCCTGCCCGTTCGGGTCCGGTGAGCGCATGTACCGCACCGGGGACGTGGTGCGCCGGCGCAACGACGGCGAGCTGGAATATGTCGGCCGTGCCGACGACCAGGTGAAGGTGCGCGGCTTCCGCATCGAGCCCGGCGAGGTCGAGGCGGCGCTGGCCGAGCACCCCGCCGTCGCCCAGGCCGCCGTCCTCGCCCGGGACGACCGGCTCATCGGCTACGTCGCGGCCCGTCCCGGCACGGTCGTACGTCCGGCGGAGCTGGCGGGGTACCTGCGTGGCAGGCTGCCCGACTACCTGGTACCGGCTGTCTTCGTGGTGCTGGACATGCTGCCGCTGACGCCGAGCGGGAAGCTGGACCGGGCGGCACTGCCCGCTCCCGATCGCGGCTCGGCCGAGGCCGGGCGGGCGCCGCGCACGCCGCAGGAGCAGATCCTGTGCGAGCTGTTCGCCGAGGTGCTGGGCGTGCCGCGCGTCGGGCTCGACGACGACTTCTTCGATCTGGGCGGGCACTCGCTGCTCGCCACCCGGCTGGCCGCGCGGGTGCGCTCGGTGCTCGGCGTGGAGGTGGCGCTGCGCGCGCTGTTCCAGGCGCCCACCGTGGCCGGCCTGGCCGAGGCGCTGGGCGGGGCAGGCCACGCCCGCCCGGCGCTGACCACGCACGAGCGGCCGGAGGCGGTGCCGCTGTCCTTCGCCCAGCGCCGACTCTGGTTCCTGCACCGCATGGACGGCACCGCCGCGACGTACCACATCCCGCTGGCGCTCCGGCTGACCGGGACGCTCGACCATGGGGCGCTGGACGAGGCGCTGGCCGACGTGGTGGCACGGCACGAGAGCCTGCGGACGGTCTTCCCTGAGGTCGACGGCGTACCCTGCCAGCTCGTCCTCGACCCGGCCGAGGCCAGGCCCCGGGCGCGGCTGACCGAGGTGTCGGAGGCCGAACTGTTCGAGCAGCTCGCCGAGTTCGCACGACAGCCCTTCGACCTGGAGGCCGAAGCACCCCTGCGGGCGGAGCTGTTCGTCCTCGCGCCGGACGAGCACGTGCTGCTGCTGGTGATGCACCACATCGCCGGGGACGGCTGGTCCACCGGCCCGCTGGCCCGCGACCTGGCCGAGGCGTACGCCGCCCGGTGCGAGGGGCGCGCGCCGCAGTGGCCGGTCCTGCCGGTGCAGTACGCGGACTACACGCTGTGGCAGCGCGACCTGCTCGGCGACGCCGCAGACCCTCAGAGCCGGTTCGCCGAGCAGCTCGACTACTGGAAGCGTCAGCTGTCCGACCTGCCGGAGCTGCTCCAACTGCCCGCCGACAGGCCGAGGCCGGCCGTCGCCGGCTGGCGCGGGGACCACGTCGGCCTGGAGCTGAGCCCCGAACTGCACGCATCCCTGGTGGAGTTGGCCCGAAAGTCGGGCGCGAGCCTGTTCATGGTGCTGCAGGCGGCGCTGGCGGCGCTGTACACGCGGCTGGGTGCGGGCACGGACATCCCGATCGGGTCTCCGATCGCGGGGCGTACCGACGAGGCGCTGGACGATCTGGTCGGGTTCTTCGTGAACACGCTGGTGCTGCGCACCGACACGAGCGGCGATCCGTCGTTCGCCGAGCTGCTGGGGCGGGTGCGGGAGACGGCGCTGTCGGCATACGCGCACCAGGACGTGCCCTTCGAGCACCTGGTGGAGGCGCTGAACCCGTCCCGCTCGCTGTCCCATCACCCGCTGTTCCAGACCATCCTCGCGGTGCAGAACGCTCCGATGGGCCGGTTCTCCCTGCCCGGTCTGGACGTCGCCACCTACGCGGTGGCCACCGGGACCGCCAAGTTCGACCTCGGTGTGAGCCTCGTCGAACAGTTCGGTCCGGACGGCGGTCCGGCGGGGATCGTCGGCGCGGTGGAGTACGCCACCGACCTGTTCGACCGCTCGACGGTCGCGGCGCTCGCCAGGCGCTGGACGCGTCTTCTGGAGGCGGTCACCGCCGACCCGGACCGGTCGATCGGACGGATCGAGCTCCTCGACGCCGACGAGCGGCACCGTTTGCTGGAGCAGGGCAACGCGACCGCCCGCGAGGTGGCGGCCGTCCCGGTGCCGCAGGCGTTCGCGGCACAGGTCGCGGCGACACCGGACGCCCTCGCGCTGGTGTGCGGCGACACCGAGTTGACGTACCGTCAACTCAACGTCCGGGCGAACCGGTTCGCGCACGCGCTGATCGCCCGGGGCGTCGGGCCGGAGCAGACCGTGGCCGTGGCCCTGCCGCGCTCGGTGGAGTCCGTGGTGGCCGTCCTGGGCGTGCTGAAGGCCGGGGCCGCGTACCTGCCCGTGGATCCGGCGTACCCGCCGGCGCGGATCGCTTACATGCTGGATGACGCCCGGCCGGCCCTGATGGTCGACGACCCGGCGCTGGTGACCGAGGTGTCCGCCTGGCCGGACACCGATCCCGTGGTCGCGCTCGACGTCCGGCACCCGGCCTACGTGATCTACACCTCGGGCTCGACCGGCCGCCCCAAGGGCGTGGTGGTCGGCCACGGCGGCGTCGCGAGCCTGGTCGCCGCACAGATCGAGCGGTTCGCGATCGAACCCGACAGCCGGGTGCTCCAGTTCGCCTCACCCAGCTTCGACGCCTCGGTGTCGGAGATCTACACCGCCCTGCTGCGCGGCGCGGCCCTGGTGCTGCCCCCGACGGCGGACCCGGTCGCGGCGCTGACCGACCGGGACCTCGCGGTCACCCACGTGACCGTGCCCCCGTCCGTCCTCGCCGCCGTGCCGGAGGGCTCGGTGCAGGTGCCGACGCTGGTGGTGGCGGGTGAGGCGTGCCCGCCGGAACTGGTGGACCGCTGGGCGCCCGGACGCCGGATGATCAACGCGTACGGTCCGACCGAGACCACGGTGTGCGCGACCATGAGCGCCCCGCTGTCCCCGGGGACGGGCGTCCCGCCGATCGGCCGTCCCATCGCCAACACCCGGGTCTACGTGCTGGACGAGCGGCTGCGGCCGGTGCCGACGGGCGTGGCAGGGGAGCTGTACGTCGCGGGTGCGGGTCTGGCGCGCGGCTACCTGAACCGGCCGGGCCTGTCGGCCGGGCGGTTCGTCGCCTGCCCGTTCGGGTCCGGTGAGCGCATGTACCGCACCGGAGACCTGGTGCGCCGGCGCAACGACGGCGAGCTGGAGTACGTCGGCCGTGCCGACGACCAGGTGAAGGTGCGCGGCTTCCGCATCGAGCCCGGCGAGGTCGAGGCGGCGCTGGCCGAGCACCCCGCCGTCGCCCGGGCCGCCGTCCTCGCCCAGGACGACCGGCTCATCGGCTACGTCGTCCCGCACCAGGGCGAGGCCCGGGACAGTGGCCTGGAAGCGGACCACGTGGGCGAGTGGCAGGACATCTACGACGCCCTGCCCATCACCCCCGAGGAAGCCGGCTTCGGCCAGAACTTCGTCGGCTGGAACAGCAGTTACGACGCGAGTCCGATCCCCGTCGAGCAGATGCGTCAGTGGCGGGACGCCACCGTGGCCCGCATCCTGGCCCTGCGCCCCCGCCGGGTGCTGGAGGTCGGCGTCGGCACCGGACTGCTGCTCTCGCAGATCGCATCGCACTGCGAGACGTACTGGGCGACGGACTTCTCCGCCACGGCGGTCGACGCGCTGACCGCGCAGGTCGGCCGACAGGACGACCTGGCCGAGCGTGTGGTGCTGCAGACCCGCCCGGCGCACGACACCGAGGGCCTGCCGGCCGGGTGGTTCGACACCGTCGTGATCAACTCGGTGGTGCAGTACTTCCCGTCCGCCGACTACCTCGCGGACGTGATCGGGAAGCTGATGCGGCTGCTCGCCCCCGGCGGCACGCTCTTCGTCGGCGACGTCCGCAACCTGCGGCTGCTGCGCCCGCTGGCCACCGCGGTCCAGCTGCACCGCACCGCTGCCGACGGTGACCTCGCGGCGGTGCGCCGCGCGGTGGAGCAGGCCGTCAGGGTGGAGAAGGAACTCCTGGTCGACCCGGACTTCTTCACCGTCCTGCGGGAGCACGGCACGGACATCGGCGCGGTGGCCGTGGAGGTCAAGCGCGGCCGTCACCACAACGAACTGACCCGCTACCGCTACGACGTGACGCTGCACAAGGCACCGGTCGTTCCGGCGGCCCCGCGCCGGACGGTCGAGCTGGAGTGGGGACACCGGCTCGCCGGACTGGCCGAGCTGCGCGAACTCCTCGCCCAGCCGCCCGCCGACGTGCTGCGGATCACCGGAGTACCGAACCGTCGGGTGCTGCGCGAGGCCGCCCTTTCCCGGGCACTGCAGAACGGCGACGGCTCGCTCGCCCAACTGCTGGAGCGGCTGCACGGCCCGGAGGAGAGCGAACTCCCCGACCCCGAGGACTTCCGGGCCCTCGGGCTGGAGTTCGACCGCTGGGTGGGCGTCACCTGGTCGGCCACCGTGGCCGACGCCTTGGACGTCGTCTTCGCCGGCCCGCGGGCGCATCACGGCTCCCCGGCCGAGCCGTACCGGTCGGCCCGGACCGCCGGCACGCCGCTGTCGTCGCTGACCAACCGCCCGACCGGCAACCGGGGCACCGGCGCCCTCATCGGCGAACTCCGCGAATGGCTGCGCGGGCGACTGCCCGACTACCTGATCCCGTCGGCGTTCGTGGCGCTGGAGACGTTGCCGCTGACGGCCAGCGGCAAGCTCGACCGCCGCGCGCTGCCCGCGCCCGACCCGGGCCCGGCCGGAGCCGGGCGGGCGCCGCGGACCCCGCAGGAACAGCTCCTCGCCGAGCTGTTCGCCGAGGTGCTCGGCCTGGCCCAGGTCGGTGTCGAGGACAGCTTCTTCGACCTGGGCGGACACTCACTGCTGGCGACCCGCCTGGCCTCCCGCGTCCGGGCGACCCTCGGCGCGGAGCTAGAGGTCCGGACTCTGTTCGAGACGCCGACCGTGGCCGGACTGGCGGCCCGCCTCGACGGCTCCGGCACGGCCCGGCCCACGCTGACCGCCCGGCCGCGACCCATGGGGGCACCCCCGGCCGAAGGCTGGGGGAAGGTCCCACTGTCCTTCGCCCAACGCCGCCTGTGGTTCCTGCACCGGATGGACGGGCCGAGCGCCACCTACAACATGCCGCTCGCGTTGAGCCTGACCGGCGAACTCGACCGCCCGGCCCTGCACGCCGCGCTCGCGGACGTGATCGCCCGGCACGAGAGCCTGCGGACGGTCTTCCGCGAGACGGACGGTGTGCCGTACCAGGTCGTGCTGAGCGCCTCACAGGCGCACCCGGAGCTGCCGGTGGTCGAGCTCGACGAGAGCCGGCTGGCCGGGCGGCTGGCGCGGACGGCCCGGCGAGGCTTCGACCTGGCGGCGGAGCCGCCGGTCCGGGCGGAGCTGTACGCGCTCGCCCCCGACCGGCACGTGCTGCTGGTCGTGGTGCACCACATCGCCGCCGACGGCTGGTCGATGGGGCCGCTCTCCGGTGACCTCGCGGCGGCCTACACGGCGCGCTGCCGTGGCGAGGAACCGCGGTGGGCCCCGCTGCCGGTGCAGTACGCCGACTACACCTGCTGGCAACGCGACCTGCTCGGCGACACCGCCGACCCGGACAGCCTGTTCGCCCGGCAACTGGCCTACTGGAAGGACGAACTGGCGGGCATTCCGCAGCAGGTGCAGCTGCCCGCCGACCGGCCCCGGCCGCCGGTGGCCTCCCAGCGGGGCAGCCGGGTCGTGGTCCGGCTGGACCCCGAACTGCACCAGGCACTGCGGGACCTGGCCGCCGGGCGCGGCGCCAGCATGTTCATGGTGCTCCAGGCGGGCCTCGCCGCGCTGCTCACCCGGCTCGGTGCCGGCACGGACATCCCCGTGGGCAGCCCGATCGCCGGCCGCACCGACCAGGCGCTGGACGACCTCGTCGGCTTCTTCGTCAACACCCTGGTGCTGCGCACCGACACGAGCGGCGATCCCGGCTTCGCCGAACTGCTCGGCCGGGTGCGGCAGAAGGCGCTCGCCGCCTACGACCACCAGGACGTGCCGTTCGAGTACCTGGTCGAAGTGGTCAACCCGGCCCGTTCGCTGTCGCACCACCCGCTGTTCCAGATCATGCTGGCCCTGCAGAACGCGCCGGTGGGCGAGTTCGCCCTGCCGGGTCTGGAGACCGGCCACCTGGAGGCGTCGACCGGGACCTCGCGGGTCGACCTGACGTTCAGCCTGGCCGAGCAGTTCCGCCCGGACGGCGACCCCGACGGCCTGGTCGGCGCGGTGGAGTACGCCACCGACCTGTTCGACCCGGCCACCGTGGAGCTGCTGTTCGAGCGTTGGGCGCGGCTGCTGCGCGCGGTGGTCGCCGACCCCGGCCGGCCGATCAGCCGGATCGACATCATGTCGGGCGAGGAACGCCGACGGCTGCTGTCCCGGTCCACCGGCGCCGCGGTCGAGCTGCCCGAGGCCGCGCTGCCGGAGCTGTTCGCCCGCCAGGTGCGCGCCACCCCGGACGCGGTGGCCGTCGTGGCGGGCGCCACCGAGCTGACCTACCGGGAACTCGACCAGCGGTCCAACCGCCTCGCGCGGGCACTGATCCGCCAGGGCGTACGACCGGAGACACCGGTCGCGGTGCTGCTGGACCGCTCGGCGGACCTCGTCGTGGCGCTCCTGGCGATCATCAAGGCGGGAGGCGCCTACGCGCCCCTCGACTCGCGGTTCCCGCAGTCCCGGATCGACCTGATCCTCCAGGAGGCCGGGGCTGCCCTGGTGCTCACCGAGGACGTGCTGACCGCGTCGATCGAGGGCGAGCCCGACTCGTCCGACATCGAAGTACGCTGCGACCAGCGGCAGTTGGCGTACGTGATGTACACCTCCGGCTCGACCGGCCGGCCCAAGGGCGTGGCCGTCACCCACCGCGACGTGGTGGGCCTCGCGCTCACCCCCGAGTACCACGGCGGCGGACACGAGCGGGTGCTCATGCACTCCCCGACCGCCTTCGACCTCTCGACCTACGAGCTGTGGGTGCCGCTGCTCAATGGCGGCCGGGTCGTGGTCGCACCGCCCGAGCGGCTCGACCTCGACCTGCTCCAGCACACGATCAGCACCCACGGCGTGACCGGACTGTGGCTGACGGCCGGCCTGTTCCGCCTGGTCGCCGAGGAGCGGCCGGCCCTGCTCGCGGGGGTCCGCGAGGTGTGGACCGGTGGTGACGTGGTCTCCCCGGCCGCCGTCGCACGGGTGCTGGAGGCCTGCCCCGGCATCGAGGTGGTCAACGGCTACGGGCCCACCGAGGCCACGACCCTGGCCACCTGCCACCCGGTGCACAGCCTCCCCGAGAACGCCGCGACCGTGCCGATCGGCGGGCCGATGGCGAACATGCGCGCCTACGTCCTCGACGACCGCCTGCGGCCGGTGCCCACCGGCCTGGTCGGCGACCTGTACCTCGCGGGGACGGGCGTGGCCCGCGGCTACCTCGGCCGACCCGGCCTGACGGCGGAGCGCTTCACCGCCGACCCGTACGGGCCGCCCGGGAGCCGGATGTACCGCACCGGCGACCTGGCGTGGTGGCCGGCCGACGGCACACTGGAGTTCGCCGGACGGACCGACCACCAGGTCAAGCTCCGCGGCCTGCGGATCGAGCCCGGCGAGATCGAGGCGATCCTCGCGAGCTGCCCGGGCGTCGCCCAGGCGGCCGTCGTCGCCCGCGAGGACCGGCCCGGCGACAAGCGGCTGGTGGCCTACCTGGTGCCCGCCCCCGAGGGCGTGCCCGAGGCGGGCGAGCTCTCCGGGCGACTGCGCCGTGACCTGCCCGACTACATGGTGCCGTCGGCGTTCGTCATCCTGGACACGCTGCCGTTGACCGCCAACGGCAAGCTGGACCGGGCCGCCCTGCCCGCCCCCGAGTACGGGGCGCAGGGCACCGGACGCGGCCCCCGGACGCCGAGGGAGCAGCTGCTGTGCGGCCTCTTCGCCGAGGTCCTCGGCCGGGAACAGGTGCACATCGACGACAACTTCTTCGATCTGGGCGGGCACTCGCTGTTGGCCGCCCGCCTGGCCTCCCGCGTCCGCGAGACCCTCGGCCTGGAGCTCGGCCTGCGCATGCTGTTCGAGGCGCCGACCGTGGCCGGTCTCACCGAGCGCCTGGTCATGGACGACCCCGCCGACGCGCTGGACGTGGTGCTGCCGCTGCGTTCGACCGGGACCGGCACGCCGCTGTTCTGCATCCACCCCGGCGGCGGCATCAGCTGGTCGTACAGCGGGCTCCTGAACCACATCGGTCCCCAGCACCCGGTCTACGCGATCCAGGCGCGCGGCCTGGGCCGGCCCGAACCCCTGCCGACGTCCTTCGAGGAGATGGCGGCCGACTACGTCGACCAGATCCGCAAGATCCAGCCAGAGGGCCCGTACCTGCTGCTCGGCTGGTCGGCCGGCGGGCTGATCGCCCACGCGGTCGCCTGTGAGCTGCAGGTGCGCGGCGGGCGGACCGCGTTGCTGGCCATCCTCGACGCGTATCCGGTGAAGGACGTGCAGTTCGAGGAGATGCCCGTGCCCACCGAGCGGGACGTGCTCGTCGGTGTGCTCGACGTCGACCCGGACGAGCTGGGCGACCGGGAGCTGACCTACGCCGAGGTCGCCGAGGTCCTGAACCGGCGGGGCAGCGCGCTGCAGGGCCTGACGGAGCAGCAGATCGAGGTCATCGTCCACATCATGATCAACAACGCGAGGCTGGCGGTCGCCTTCGTCCCCGCCGGGTTCGACGGCGACCTGCTGCTGTTCAACTCGACGATCGACCGCGACGGGGACGACGCCGGGCCCGCGACCTGGCGCCCGTACATCGCGGGCCGGATCGAATCGCACGAGATCACCACCCGGCACAACCGGATGACCGAAGCCGGCTCGCTGGCCCAGATCGGACCGATCCTGGCCGCCCGCCTCGCCGAGGTCGCCGGTGACACCCCAACCCACCACCAGGAGGACTGATTCCCATGACCAACCCGTTCGACGACGAGGACGGCACCTTCCTCGTGCTCACCAACGACGAGAACCAGCACTCGCTGTGGCCGCAGTTCGCGGACGTCCCCGACGGCTGGAACGTCGCCCACGGACCCGACACCCACGCCGCCTGCCTGGAGTACGTCGAGCGGAACTGGACCGACATGCGGCCCAAGAGCCTCGCCGACGCCATGAACGCCCAGCGGTAGCGCGGCTCGCAGTGAACCTGACCGACACCACCGACGAGGCCCGCGCCAGCGCGGGCCTCGCCCGGTCCGACGACCTCGCCACGGCTCTGCTCACGCCCGAGGCACGCCGGGACCCGTACCCGTTCTACGCCCGCATGCGCCGCGAGGACCCGGTCCACCGCAGCGCCCAGGGCATCTGGTACCTCACCCGGTACGCCGACGTCGAGGCGGCCCTGAGCGACCTGCGGCTGTCCAACGACCGGGACCGGATGACCCGCGCCTACAGTGCGCTCGGCGGCGACCTCAAGGCCTTCAGCCGGCTCACCGACCGGCTCGGCCGGGTGATGAGCAACACCGACCCGCCGGACCACGCCCGGCTGCGCAGGCTGGCCAACCGTGCCTTCACCGCCCGGCGCGTCGAAGATCTGCGCGACGGCATCCAGCGGATCGTCGACCGGCTCATCGACGAGGCGGTCGCGGCCGGGCCGGCCATGGACCTGATCGAGGCGGTCGCCTCCCCGCTCCCGCTGTCCGTCGTCTGCGAGCTCTTCGGCATCCCGCCCGAGGACCTCCCGCAGGTCAAGACCTGGTTCCACCGCTTCGGCCGGCTGAGCGAGGACATCGACAAGTCCGAGGCGGCGATCGAGCAGTACGAGGAGTACCTCGCCCGGCTCGTCCGCCGCCGCCGGGCCGACCCCGGCGACGACCTCATCAGCGCCCTGGTCGCCACCCAGGCGCAGGACGACCGGCTCACCGACTCCGAGCTGCTGTCCACCTGCTTCGTCCTGATCACCGCCGGCGACGAGACCACCACCCACCTGGTCGGCAACGGCATGCTCGCCCTGCTGCGCCACCCCGACCAGCTGGCCCGGCTGCGCGAGGACCCGACGCTGATCCGCACGGCCGTCGACGAGCTCGCCCGCTACGACACGCCGACCCAGGCGATCGTCCGGGTCGCCGCCGAGGACGTCGAGATCGGCGGGCGGACGCTGCGCGAGGGCGAGCTGGCCTACCTGTTCCTCGCCGCGACCAACCGGGATCCCGAGCGCTTCGAGGACCCCGACCGGCTCGACCTGACCCGCCCGGGCAACCGGCACCTCAGCTTCGGCAACGGCCCGCACTTCTGCCTCGGCGGCCCGCTGGCCAAGCTCCAGGCGGAGGTGGCCGTCGGCACGCTGGTCCGTCGGCTCCCGCACCTGCGGCTGGCCGGCGACGCGGAACTCGACTGGCGGCCCAACCCGCTGCAACGGCGACTCACCGCGCTTCCGCTCACCTACTGACCCATGAACGACGAAGGAGAAGTGCCCATGGCCCGAGAGCTCGAGGTCCGCCGGGAACAGGACCTGCCCGCCACGCCCGAACAGGTCTGGGACGCGGTCGCCACCGGCGCCGGCAACCTCGGCTGGCTCTACCCGATGGAGGTCGAGCCGCGCGTCGGCGGAAAGGCCACGCGCGGCGACAGCACCGTCGTGGCGTGGGAGCCGCCGCACCACTTCGCGGTTCGGGCCACCCAGGACGGCGGGTTCTCCAACACGCTCACCTACCGCATCGAGCCGGCCGACGACGGCGCGAGCCACCTGCGGATGGGAATCCACTGGGTGCACACGGGCGTGGTCGACGACACCTGGAACTGGGACACGAAGGCGGACGCGGCCGAGAAGCACGTCGACTTCTACCAGCACTCCCTCCCCGAGTACCTGAGGCACTTCGCCGGCCGCCCCGCCGTCTACGTCAGGGCCGCCCGTGGCGAGTCCACCGAAGACCCCGCCGACTTCGCCGCCCTGCGCCGGCGCCTCGGCCTCGACGACGACGCGGCCGTCGGCGACCGGTTGTCGCTCGACCTCCCGGGCGCGGACGGCGGTTCGACGGAGGTGGTCGTGGACTGGCTGAGCCCTGACTTCGTCGGCCTGCGAGGCCCGGACGCGCTGTACCGGTTCTTCAACGGCAGCTCCTGGAACTGGCCGATCTGGCTGGGCCACCACCTGTTCGCCGAGGACGCGGACGAAGAACTGGCCACCAAGGCCTGGAACGCCTGGCTCAACGGCGCCTGACCCCGCCGCACGACACGACCGAAGGACCCCTGGTGGAAACACTGCTCTACGCCGCCGAACTCGTCGAGGAAGACGGCACCTACAAACTCGTGGTGCAGGACGTGGTCCGGGACACGGTCCAGGTCACCCCGGTTCCCGAATCCGCCGTGGCCAGGCTCCCGGTACTCCTGTCGGTGCTGAGTTCCAAGCTCGGCTCGGCGTCGGCACGCGGCCGCCGGTAGACCGCTTCCGGATCAATGAGGCCGGTGTCGCCCGCAGATCAACTGCCGGCCGGCACCGGCTTCGTGGACGGGCGCTTGTGGCCGAACGTCAGCCACAGGAGTGCGCGTCGACGACACGCCGCCGCCGCAACCGGCCGGCACGGCTGACACGACGGCGCCGCCCGACGCGCGGTTCACGGCCCCGTTGCTGACGCTGCGTCACCTCAAGGCGCACACTGGCGCCATGGTCATCAATCCAGGAGGCTCCCCGGACGACTCCACGGCGCGAGAGATCGACCGACTCGCGACCTCGTACTGGGACTTCCTGCTCGCACGCGAGCCGTCGCTGCGCACGCGCCGCGGGCTGCCGGTCGAGTCGCTGCCGGGGGTGTCCGCGGAGGAGGCCGACGAGCGCGCCGGGTTCGCTGCCGGGGTGCTGAACCGGCTGCGTGCGCTGCGACCGGCGGAGCTGTCCGGTCCCGCCGCCGACACAGCGGGCTTCCTCCGGGCACTGGCCGAACAGGAAGCGGAGGCGGGACGTTTCCACTGGCTCACCCCCACCGCGACGCCGTACCAGCTCTTCCGGCTCCAGCAGTACGGTGACACCGTCTTCCGCCCGTTCCGCTTCGAGCACCGAGCCGACGCGGACCGGTACGTGACCCTCGTACGGGACCTGGCCCGTTGCGTCGCGACGATCGGCGACAAGGCCGCCGGGCAGGCGGAGCGGGGCTTTCACATCCCCGCTCCGGCCCTGACCGGCGTCCACACCACACTTACCCGCCTGCGGGCGTCGTCGGCACAGTGCGTCCGGGTGGACGACGAGCGGCTCACCCGGCTCGAAGCGGCGAGCCGGGGGCACCTGCGCGACACGGTCGAGCGGCTCGTGGCCACCGAACTGGAGCCCGCGTTCGACCGCATCATCGCCCTCGTGGGCGACCCGGACTACCTCCGGCGGGCACCGCAGGCCGTCGGCTGGGCCCGCTACCCGGAAGGCGAGGCGGCATACCGGTCCTTCGTCAGGACGTACACCTCCGGCGACACACCACCCGAGCGCCTCCACGAACTCGGCCGGGAGCACTGCCGCGAACTCGGCGAGCGGATGCGGGAGATGCGCGACACGCTCGGTTTCGCGGGGACTGAGGCGGAGTTCAACGAACGGCTCGCGACCGAGCCGCGCCTGTACGCCGCCACCCCGGAGGAGGTCGAAGCCCGCTACCGCGGACACCTCGACCGCCTCACGCCGCTGCTGCCGCGCTGGTTCGCGGTCCTGCCACGCGCCCCCTACGACGTGGCCCGTCTCGACCCGGCGCTGGAGGGGTCGATGACGTTCGGGTACTACGAACCGCCGACCGCCGCGCAACCGGTGGGACGCTACCGCTACAACGCCTCGGACCTGGCACACCGGTCACTGCTCGGCGCGGCCGCGCTCATCTACCACGAGCTGTCGCCCGGACATCACTTCCACCTCGCCCGCCAGGCCGAGAACACCGCGCTGCCCGACCTGCGGCGCGAGCTGGCTGCCTTCAGCGGGTTCGAGGAGGGCTGGGCGGAGTACGCGGCAGGGCTCGCCTGGGAGATGGGGCTGTACGACGACCCGTGGGACGCGTACGGACGACTGGCCCATGAACGGTTCACCGCGCAGCGCCTCGTCGTCGACACCGGCCTCAACCTCGGGACGATGACACTGGAGGAGGCACGCACCTTCATGCGGGCCCACGCGGCAGCCGAGTCCGAACGGCAGATCACGACCGAGTCGTTGCGCTACGCGACCGATCTGCCGGGGCAGGCGCTGACGTACCGGGCGGGTCATGCGGAGTTCACGGCATTGCGGGCAGCGTGCGAACGCGGCGCCGACGCCGCGTTCGACGTGCGCGCCTTTCACGAGACCGTGCTGACCGGCGGCACACTGCCGTTTTCCGTCCTGCGCCGACGGGTGGAGAGAGAACTGCACGGGGCATACGGCCGAACAGACTTCCAGGGAAAGCCGCTCTACTCGAATGAGTGAAGGCCACGGGGAATTCGTAGTCGCTTACCCGCCCTTGGATACTCTCTGTGATGGAACGTGCGGGTCCGCTGAAGCGGAGTGCGTCCATCCAGTCATCACCTCCTCGGCAGAAGAGAAGGATGTTGTGCCATGCCGCCTGTAGTACCTCCTTTCCTGATCGGTCTGATCGCCGTCTCCCTGGTGAAGAGGCTGGGCAAGCCTTTGGTGCGAGGGGTCGTCAAAGCGTCGGTGGGCCTGGGAATCGAGGTCAAGAGGGCCGTCCATGAAGCCGGCGAGGGCATCCATGATCTCGCCGCCGAGGCGACTGCCGAGGTGCTCGCAGCCCAGACGGCACCGAGAGCCGGACACGGTGTCGGCGCCCCGGAGGACGGCACCGCGGGCCGGGCCGGAGCGGCCGCCAAGCCGGCGCCCGCAGCGGCAAAGGCCCACGAGGGACGGACCGGCCGCCAGGCCAAGCCCGCCGGCAAGGCCCGTAGCGCCGGTTCGGCCGCCGCCAAGGCCCGTGGCGCCGGTTCGGTCGCCACCAAGGCGCACTGAGTCTGCCCGCCGACTCTCCGTGTGACTCTGCTTCGTCCCGATGGGCACGGGCACGTTTTCGTCTGCGTAACCGGTCGAGACCGCCAAGTCCCGTCCGGAGCAACCCCGTTCCTTTCCGCTCAAGGCCTTCCACGCCAAAGCTGACTTTGCTCCATGGAGTCTTCGGCGGACACAGCGGCCGTTCGTCGTCCCGGCCTCTCGCATGCGACCGCCACGCCACCGGCGACATGGTGGGCTGCGCCGTATCGGCCATCACGACACCCTCTGATGGAGGCAGGTCAGATGTATGCGACCAAAACCCCCCTGTATTCCGCGGAACTCATCCAGGAAGGCGGTGCCTGCAGACTCCTCGTAACCGATTGCCGGCGCCACACCGTGCGGCCCGCATACGCATCCACGAAGGCGGTGGAGCAGCCTCCCGCCTTTCTCGCCGGGATCGGCTCCCTGCACCTGCGCGGGATCCGTCGGCGATGACGGCGACCGACGCGAGGAAGTGGTTCCGAGTTCACCGGCGTGCGGCGGAGCCCAGGCTCCGACTGGTGTGTTTCCCGCACGCCGGCGGCACGGCACAGCTGTTCCACGGCTGGCCCGCGCTGCTGCCGACGGACGTCGAGGTGCTCGCCGTGCGGTACCCCGGCCGTCAGGACCGGCTCGCGGAAGCCTGCATCGAGGACATGGCCACCCTGGCCGACACGATCGAGGACGCACTGCGGCCCTGGCTCGACCGGCCGCTGGCGCTCTTCGGGCACAGCATGGGCGCCTGCGTCGCCTACGAGGTGGCCCTGCGGCTGGAGACCCGCGGCATGGTCCCCGAGCACCTGCTGGTCTCCGCACACGAAGCCCCCGGGTGGGCCGAACGCGCCGCGCTGCACGACGCCGACGACGAAACCCTGATCACCCACGTCCGGCACCTCGGCGACCTGCACTCGGAGGCCTACGACATCCCGGAGCTGCGCGACCTGCTGCTGCCCGCCCTCCGTTCGGACTACCGGCTGATCGAGGGCTACGACCCCCCGAATCCGGCCCCGGTCAAGGCGCCAATCACCGCGTACGTCGGCCAGGACGATCCGAGTTGCGCGCTCGACGGGGTCCTCGCCTGGTCCGGCCTCGCCGCCCCGGGCTCCTTCGAGCTGTGCCCGTTCCCAGGGGATCACTTCTACCTCGCACCCCGGGAGGCCGAAGTAGTCGCGGACGTGGCAGCACGACTTGCCCGCGCGTGAGGCGCAGGCCGGGCCGGATGGCGAACGCCCGTATCGAGAACCTGGAAGTCCACGGCGCACACCCACAGCTCCCCGACCGTGCGCGGTCGGTTCCTGGCAGGGTCCGTACGGTGTCAGCGGCTGCCCGGCTGTGACGGAAGGCGGGGTCCCGGCACCGCGCATGGCGCCCGCGGGGTTCCCAGGGGACGATGGTCGTACCGGTCGCTGAGACGTGCGGTGTCCCCGGCAGCGGCCGCGAAGGCTGGGACGGAGAAGGGACCATGCGACCGGGAAGACGTACCGTCGACGCGATACTCCGGCTGCTCAGCCGGGACTGGGCCGGGCTGGGCATCGCTCTGCTGCCGGCGGCCGCGGGTGCACGGTGTGTATCCAGAGGTACCGGCCGGCGGATTCTCGGCGGTGTGCTGTGGGCCGTGGCCCTCGCACTCGGTCTCGGGTCGTTCCGCCATCTGGTGCATGTGGGCCGGATACGCGGGAGGTATCCGCCACCCGGGCGAATGGCCGACGTGGGCGGCTACCGCATGCATGTCCTGGCCGAGGGAGACGCCGGACCGAGGCCCACCGTGGTCTGGATGCCGGGCGGCCATGCCGGCGGATACGCCATGTACCGGCTGCACGCGCTGGCACGGGAACGGATGCGTTCGGTCCTGGTGGACCGTCCGGGGTCCGGCTGGAGCGACCCGGGCCCGTTCCCGCGCACGACGGCGGCAGAAGCCGTCGAACTGCTCACGGCGCTGGAACAGGCCGGTGAAAAGGGGCCCTACGTCTTCGTGGGGCACTCGTTCGGGGGACTGCTCATGGCCAACGCCGCCAGGCGCCGCCCTGACCTGGTGGCCGGTCTGGTACTGCTCGATCCCACCCCGCCCGATGCCGTCGCCTTCGGCCCGGCGCTTCCGGCCCTGCGACGTGCCCCGAGGGACCAGACCGTCCTCGCGCTGCGTCACCTCTTCGGCCTCCACCCTCTCGCGGGCAGGGAGGAGACACACACCTCCGACGACCCGGCGCAGGTTCTCGCCGAGATCGAGCTCAGGACCAAGGCGAGCTGCGCCGCGGCATCGATCCTGCGAGAGCTGTCGCCGGACGGCATCACCAGAGACGGCTGGCAGACTGCCGTACACGACGGCGAGCTCGGCTCGCTGCCCCTCCTCCTCGTGGCGCCACGAGATCTGACGGGCGGCGGCGAGATCTTCGACGCGGTCGACGATCCGGAGGAGAGCGCCCGGGTCCGGCACTTCTTCCTCACCGTGAGAGAACGGTTCCTCGCGGCCTCCAGCAGGGGGCGGAGGGTCTACACCCCAGAGGGAACCGGCCACGACTTCCCGGACCGCGTACCGGATTTCGTTGTGCAGGTGGTGGACTCGCTGCTGGACTAGGCACTGTTTCTCGGATCATGTGCGGAGCCAGATGAGGAGGGCTGCGAGGGTGACGGTGCCTAGGTAGATGTAGGCGCGTTTCTCGTAGCGTGTGGCGACTGAGCGGAAGCCTTTCAGGCGGTTGATGGCTCGTTCGACTGTGTTGCGCTTCTTGTACCGCTCACTGTCGAAGCCGGTGGGCCGGCCGCCTCGGGAGCCTCGATTGTGTCGGTGTCTTTGCTGGTCGAGTCGTTCCGGGATGGTGTGCTGGATTCCGCGTCGTCGCAGGTAACGGCGGTTGCTGCGGGACGTGTAGGCCTTGTCCGCCAGGACATGGTCGGGCCGTTTGCGGGGCCGTCCGACTCCGCTGCGGGGCACGGCGATCTGCTCCAGGACGCGTTCGAACTGGGGACCGTCACCGTAGTGCCCGGGGGTCAGGACGAAGGCGAGGGGCCTGCATCGTCCGTCGGCGACGAGGTGGACCTTGGTGGTGAACCCGCCGCGGGAACGTCCCAGGCACTCGCCGAGCTGACCACCTCCTCCAATCGGATGGCCAACTTCCGCAGGATGGGATCGACCTGGTTCGTCCCTGGACCGGCCCCCTTTTGAGCGACCGTGGCCGGGGACGTCTTCCTCGCGCCGGCGGCATGTTGATGGGCTCTGACCACTGTCGAGTCGACCGAGACATCCCAGTCGATCTGGCCGGCGGCGTCCTCGGCCGCTTGGACACGCGACAGGAGCATCTTCCACGTTCCGTCGGCTGACCAGCGTCGATGCCGTTTGTAGACCGTCTCCCACGGTCCGAACCGCTCCGGCAGGTCCCGCCATTGCACACCTGTCCGCACCCGATACAGCACCCCGTTGATGACCCGCCGGTGATCACTCCACCGACCCCCACGCGCACCACCACGAGGCAAGAACGACTCCAGTCGATCCCACTCCGCATTCGTCAGATCCCCACGACCCATACCACCAGCGTGACCTCAACACCCCAGCCCCGTCAGGAGATCCGAGAAACAGCGCCTAGTGCGGGCCGGGAGCGCCGGAGCCGTTCTGATCCCGTTGCGCAGCCACGGTCCGCTCCGGCGAGCTTCCGCCCGACCGAATGAACAGTGCCGGCGTCTACGGGCACATCGGCCAAGGTCCGACTATCGTGCTTTTGGTGGGGGGTGACATTCCTGCCCAGCTTTGTCGGCCGGACGGTATCGGCTCGTGAGGCGCCGGCAGTCGTGCTGTGCACACAAGAAAAGGGTTCACACATGCTCCCTGCTGTCCCTCCCTTCCTCGTCGGCGTGATTGCGGCCCCTCTGGCCAAAAGAGTGGCGAAACCGCTGGTGCGAGGCGTCATCAAGACATCGGTCGGCCTGACCCTTGAAGTCAAGCGTGCAGTCATCGAGGCCGGGGAGGAGATCCAGGGCCTCACCGCCCTGGCTGCTGCCGAGAAGATGGCGAGTTCGGCTCGCACAGGTGGTGTGGAGTCGGCGGTGAGGTGACGGCGCACGGTGCCACGGCCGGCTGAAGTCCGTCGACCTCGGCCTCGCCGAGGAACCGCAACACGGGCAAGGGACCCTGCACAGTCGCGGCCAGTCGCGGAGGTCGGGCGTGGGTGGTCATGCGGGCGGGCAGGTGGTAGAGCTTCATCCGGATGGTCTCCGGTTCCGCGGCGGCGACTTCGGATGGTGGGCGGGGATGTTCGTGGCAACGATCTGTCCGGCATCGACCGCCACTGTTCGCGCTTGTTGGTGTCAGTCGTTCATGTCAGAAGGCGCCCATGTCCTCTGAACCGCCTGCGACGCGTTTCCCGGTCCGAGGTCTCCTCGATTCCAATGGTCAGCCAGGGGCTGGGGTTGCTCACGTTCGGCTGCGTCTGGGGTGGTTGCTGCGCTTCATGTGCCGGGAGCATCGGCTGCCGGTTTCGACTGTCTGGTCAGGACGCACCAGTTCATATCGTCGGGATCCCCTACGGTCAGACCCACCAGCAAGCGCCCCTTGTCCCGGTAAAGGTCGAACGAGATGTGCTCGTACCTGGCTTTATTCACGGGTTGTGAAGCCCGTTGTTCACGGGTTTGGGAGGCGCCCAGATCCACGGTCGGGTGATGTTCACGAGTTTTGGCTCTGGCGCACTTTCCGTGGACTATCCACGCTGAGTGACGATTGTTGGGCGAGCAGGCCCGGGGCAGGTTGCCCGAAAATAGCCTGCCTCCGGTTCGGTGTGGCTGACGGTTCGGCTCGTGGAAGAAGTGGTGCTACGGCTGGAGGAGTTGCTGTTCCCGTCGATCGCGGACGTGGCGGTGCTGTCGGTCGACGTGAACGATGAGTCGGTGCGCATCGAGGCTCGGAGCACGGCGGCCGAGTCCGTTTGCCCGGGCTGTCTGTGCTGGTCACGGCGGATTCACAGCTCCTACCTGCGGTTTCCCGCTGACGTGCCCAGCGGTGGCAGACGGGTCGTCCTCTGCTTGCGTGTCCGCAGGTTCCTCTGCCCGGTCATCTCCTGCGGGCGCCGGACCTTCGCTGAGCAGATGCAGGGGCTGACCCGTCGATACGGCCGGCGCACCGAGCGCCTGCGGTCGGCGCTGGCCGCGGTCGGCCTCGCGCTCGCCGGACGGGCCGGGGCCCGCATGGCGAGAGTCTTTGGCGTGTCCGTCAGCCGCAGCACGGTGCTGAGGCTGGTCGAAGCTTTGCCCGACCCGGAAGTTCCCGCCCCGCGCGTGGTCGGGGTCGATGAGTACGCGACCCGCAAAGGGCGTCACTACGGGACCGTCCTGGTCGACGTCGAAAGCAGGCGTCCGGTGGACCTGCTGCCCGACCGGGAGGCTTCCAGTCTGGCCGCTTGGCTCGCGAAGCGGCCCGGGGTGGAGGTCGTATGCCGCGACCGGGCACCGTTCTTCGCCGAAGGGGCCACCGCCGGGGCGCCCCAGGCGGTGCAGGTCGCGGACAGGTGGCACCTCTGGCACAACCTGAGCGAGGCCGCTGAGCGTTGTGTCGCAGACCACCGCGGGTGCCTGCGGGTCCTGGCGCCGGATCCAGCCCAGTCCGTCCCCCAGCCGGAGAAGTTCACAGACCCGTCCGGCTCGCCGTGGCCTACCGGGCATCGTTTCGCCGACCGCACCCGCGCCAAGCACGCGACCGTCCACGAACTACTCGCCGCCGGGCTCAGCCGGAGGGCGATCGGCCGCCAACTCCGTATGACCTCCCGCACCGTCAAACTCTTGGCCGACGCAGCCACCCCGGAGGACCTGTTCCACGGCCAATGGCAGGGCCGGCCGTCCAAACTCGACGCCTTCAAGCCCTACCTGGATGACCGCTGGAACCAGGGCTGCACGAACGCCTGGACCGTGTGGGAAGAGATCGTGCCACTCGGCTACCAGGGCAGCTACCAGCGGGTTCGCGCCTATTTCCGGGAGAAGCGGCTCTCGTCGGGCCCCGTCACAGCTCGGCCACCGTCACCCCGCGTCGTCGCCGGATGGATCCTTCGCCGGCCGGAGACTCTCAACGAGACGGAGCACCTTCGGCTCAAAGCCGTTCTGGTCCACTGCCCTGAACTGGACGCCCTCACCGGCCACGTCCGCTCCTTCGGCCAGATGCTCACTGAGCGCCAAGGTGAACGGCTGCCGCAGTGGCTCGATGCAGTCCGGCGAGACGATCTCCCTGGCCTCCACACACTCGCCGCCGGCATCGACCGTGACCGCGATGCGGTCATCGCCGGCCTCACCCTGCCCTGGAGTTCCGGCGTCGTCGAAGGACACGTCAACCGCATCATTCTGTGGAATCAGCGATGTCAAGCCGTGTGCTTGTGCATCACGTCGAGGTAGTGCCGATCGCGGTGTGGAACATGGTGGTCCCGGCCGGGCAGGCTGAAGACAGCGCAGACCTCGGCGGGCTGGGTGGGGATGCTCGACTGCTCGCCGAAGGTGAGGACGGGGTTGACCTCGTTGTGGCAGCCTGCGGTGTCGAGGGCCGTGATCAGTTCCTCACGGAGCACAGTGGCCTCGAACGACTCGGAATCAGGCAGGACGAGCGGCGGGAGACTCGCCGTTGATCCGGGCCAGAGGTCGATCCAGATGCCGCTGACAGCCCTCTGGGTGACGACCAGTCGAAGGCCTCCCCATGCATAGGGATAGCCATCGATGTCGGGGCCCTTCATGAGGAGGGCGGGGTGGGGGCGCCCGCGACCGAGGAGATCCTCGGCCTCGGTCAGGGGCATTCCGCAGTGAAGCGGCCCGATCCTGCCAGTTCGAGCGAAGTCGACGAGCACGTTCATCAAGGTCACGGCAGTGACTGTGACACTCTTCCGCGCCTGTGCGCACTCCGATATCAGCGCGATGCGCAACCCGTCCCGCCCTGTCGGACGTCGACAAGCGGCAGGAGGCGGGTTGTCGCTGGCACGTCCAGTTCGCGTGGTGTCGGGCCGGCCGGAGTGGGTGTGTCGGCGAGGCGGTCAAGTAGCCGGTCTAGGGCCGCCTGGCCGTCCTCGATGGCTGCCTGCTCGTCGTCGGTCAGCGGGATGGACACGGCCGTCTTCTGCAAGTTTCCTTTGGCTTCCAGCAGTTGGGATCGCGTGGATTCCTTTGGGGTGTAGAAGTCGCAGCGTGCGCAGGCCATGCGGTGCTGGCACTGTTCGAAGAAGGTGTAGCTGCAGTAGCCGTGCCCGAGGTCGTAGTGCTGCCAGGGCTCACCGCCAGCGGCGGCACCGGAGGCGACCGCGTCCCGGTCGACCAGGACCTCGATCGTGCGGACGTTCCGCTCGAAGTAGCCCGCCTCGGAGTATGCCTTGGACAGGGTGTTCGGGGTGATCTTCGCGTAGTACTGGGTGGATTGCGGTGATCGGTGTCCGAGCCAGGCTTGCAGTTCGAACAGCGTCATCGGTTCCTTGGCGTTGTAGAGCTGGCTGGCGATGGTGGACCGGGCCCGGTGGCTGGTGATGTTCCCGCGGACGTCGGCGTCCGGGACTCCGGCCTTGCGGCAGAGCATCGGGATGACCGTGTTGTTGATGTAGTGCGTGGAGACGCGGCGGGCCCGGATGGCGAACAGCAGGTCGACGCGCTCGCCGGTGCGGCGGTCAGTGAACTTCGGTTGATCCGGGCGGACGGCCTGCCAGGCATCGACGGCCTGGCCGAGGATCGGGTCGACCGGCTTGCTGAAGGCGGTGCCGGTCTTGTGGGGCGGGACGTCGAGGAGACAGACGGTGTCGCGGGCTAGGACCTGCTGCGAGTCACCGGTGATGGGGGTGCCGTCGTGCTGCCAACGGATGCAGCCCACCCTCAATCGGGCTATCTCGTTGCTGCGTTGACCGGAGAACAGCCAGGTCAGTGTGACTGCGCGGACCAGTTCGAAGGGGTAGAACTGCCCGGCCTGGGACTGCGGGAGATCAGCGGCTTCCAGGTTCAAACCCGCCCACAGAAGCTTCGCCCAGACCTCATCGGCGATCACCCGCGGGTCAGGGCCGAGGAGGGCTGTGATGCTGCGAGGGATCGCCAACGAGCGCAGTGGGTCGAAGCTGCGGGGCAGCCACTCCCATTCCTGGCAGTCCCTGAAGAACGTTCGCAGCGCGGTGATCTGCCCGGCCTTGGTCGCCGCTTCGAGCGGCTTGCCGAGACGGTCCCCCAGGCCAGCCGTCCGCTGAACGTAGTCACCGACCCTCATCCGGTCCACTGCGGCGATCCAGGTCGCGCAGGTCTGCCGCGTCCAGTCCGTCGGGTCAGCAACGTCGGGCTTTTCCGCGGCTATCCACCGGCCCACCCTGAGGAGGGCGGAACGCATGGCGCCACGGACGCCCGGGGTGAGCGTAGAGGTGGCGTACCAGCGATCGACCCATTGCTCCCACGTCTTCGCGCCGCCGGTCGCCCGTACCGACTGGCGGCCAGTGATGGGCTGCGGAGGATCACAGAACCCGAGTTCGGCAACCGCTCGCTGCGTGGCGTGCAGCGTGTAGCGCTGTGAGCCGGCCAGCATCTTCTCGCGCCGGACCCGGTCGAACAGCGAGGTGTCGAGATCCTCCAGATGCGGGCTCCGGTTGAGGAGAAGCAGCTGGCAGACGACCATCGGCAGCAGCGTGTCGTCGTCCCGCCCCAGTTGATAGCCCCAGGACGCGAGGACCGCGCGGATGCGGGCGATCTCGCTGCTCACCAGGCCGCGTCCGAAGATCCGCCAGGACAGGGTGAGTCGCTGGAAGCTGCCGAGTCGGTGGAATTCGTTGAAGGAGCCCAACAGGTAGGCGTGCGCGGCAAGATAGGGGCGGACCTCGTCGTTGACCCAGCCCGGGGCGTGCTGGTGGAACTCGGTCTGGTTGCGGCCGAGCAGATGGATCCACTCCTGCGAGGTCCATCCCCAAAAGGTTCGGCCGGTCTCCGCGCAACGTGTCAGCAGCACAGCGATCACGTCGAGCATGGCGCGCCGACGGTGTGGGGTGGGTGGCGAGTCCAGAGCGGCGTTGACCGCCTCCAGCGGGACCAGCAGACGGCGGATCACTCGCCAGCTGGCAGCAGACGGGTCGTGGTCCTTGAGCCGGCGCAGATTCCGCACCCCGAGTTCGCTCACTGCCAGTACCTCGGCGGGCCGGATCTCGACAGCAGTGTCGTAGTGGTTTGGGATGATCGGCCAGGACCAGCGTTCGGGGCCGTTCTCCTCAGGCAGGGCCAGCCGGGATGTACTCACCGTGCCACCTCCGGCAACGTGCCGTTCGAGGAGGCGAGCGCCTCTATTCGCCACGCGTGGATGTGCTCCATGCCGCGGGCGAGCTTATCGGCCAGGTCCCGGCCGGACAGGTGGATGTACTGAAGCGTGGAGTCGGTGTGACGGTGGCCGGCGAAGGATGCGATCGCGTGCAATTCCCAGCCCATCCGGGCCAGATCGGTCAGACACAGGTGCCGGGTGGTGTGCGTGGAGAACTGCGGGACGTCGGCCGTCACGGCGATCCGCCGTATCACCTTCGACCACGTCCACAGGCTCAGCGGTTGGCCGTAGTTGCGCCGTGATTCGGAGAGGAACAGCGGGCCTCTCGCCCGGCTGACCGTGGCCCGGTGGGCAAGGTAGGCCGACATCAGCACGCCGGTCGACGCCGAGTACGGCACCACCCGTTCCAGTCGGTTCTTCGTCGTCTCCGCGCGTACCCGCAACGTACGGTGAGCCGGATCCAGGTCATCGGTCCGCAGCGAGCACAGCTCTTCGCGCCGCAGCGCGGCATCGTAGGCCAAAGCCAGCATCACCCGGTTGCGGACCGGCTCCCCCCGCGCGACCTCCAAGATTCCCAACCACTGCTGTTCGCTGGGGATCCACGGCAGCTTCGTCAGCCGCGGCACCAGGCCACGCTGGTGCCCACCCCAACGACGGCCCGGCGTATAACGGCCCCGACCCACCGGATTGGACTCCCGCAGTCCCTCTTCCATCAGGAAGTCGTAGAACAACCGCACCGGCACCAGCCGCTGCTGGATCGTGGCGTTCGCCAGACCCGACCCCGAATCGATCGAGACCACGTTCACGCCCCGACGGCTCGGCCGCGCAGTCAACTCCCTTACATAAAGGGCAATATGAGCCCGACTGGCAGCGAGTGGGTCGACCCCCTCTCGTTCGCACACCACCAGGTACTCGGCCAGCCCGCGGGCGTAGGCATCGATCGTCCGAGGCGCACGGCCAAGATCGCACCACACTTGCAGCCAGCCCGCTGCCCTCTCGTGGCGCCCCAGCACCGGCCACTTCTCCGTCACTCCCACAGCGGCGCTCAAGCCGTCTCCCAAGTTCGTGGCTACACCAGGGAGACATGATCACCCCGGCAGATTCCACGTAACTTTTAAGATGCTCAAGCGCCAGATGTTCGGCCGAGCCGGATTCGCCCTCCTGCGCAAACGTGTGCTTCTGGCGTGATCGGCGGCGCGCAGGTGATCATGGCTGCGGGAGAAGTGAATGCTCTGCTGAATCGGGGGATCTTCGTGAGTGGTGTGGTGTTGGTACACGGCCTGTACCACGACCCCCAGCACTTCAACCTGGTCGTCGGGGAGTTGGCTGCTGCCCGAGTCGAGGTCGCTGTTCCGGAACTGCATCGTGGCTCGCTTCAGGCCGACACCGAAGCGGTGCAAGCAGTCGTTGATGCCATGGAACAGCCGCCCCTGGTTGTAGGCCACTCTTACGGCGGGTCAGTCATCACCGGCCTGACAGGTGCTGCTCATTTGGTGTACCTGGCAGCCTTTGTGCCTGCTGAGGGCGAGAGCGCGGCTCGTCTCGGTGGTTCGACCAAGATCCTCGCCTCCTCCATCGTGCAAGACGGAGACGGCGTGACCCACGTGGATCCCGCGGCGGCCATAGAAGTGTTCTACGCCGACGCCCCGATCGAACGTGCGACCTGGGCAGCGTCGTTGCTGCGACCCCAGAAACCGGGATGTGGCCGCGGCGTACCGGAATGCCAATCGTGGCAGAACACACCTTCCACCTACGTCATCTGCACTCAGGATCGCGCGATTGAACCCGACCTGCAGAGGGAGATGAGCAGGCGCTGTTCCAGCACATTGACGTGGCACACGAGCCACTCACCCTTCATCAGCCAGCCCGGCAGCGTCGCCGCCGTACTACGGAGCTTGCTTCTTCCCAGCACCGGACACTCTCAGTGACCGATCACGGAAAATGAGCCAGAGCCCGAGTTTTGAAGTCGCCGGGGTGCTTGCCACGGGAGCATCGGGATGCTCCTGGTGAAAGGGCCTGGTCATGCCGCAGATGTCGAAGGTCGAGTTGTACGCGGCGATTCGGCGTGACCACCGCGGCGGCATGAAGATCCGGGAGATCGAGCGCAAGTACAACGTGTCGTGGCGGACGGTTCGCAAGGCCGTGGACTCGGTCTGGCCGGAGCCGCGGAAGCAGCTGCCGCCGCGGCCGACCGCGTTGGACCCCTACAAGCTGGTGATCGACGGGATGCTTCAGGCGGATCTGGACGCGCCGCGCAAGCAGCGGCACACGATCACGCGGATCTTCCACCGCCTGGTCGAGGAACACGCCGCGGACGTCTCCTACCAAATGGTCCGGCGCTACGTCTCGGACCGGAAGCCGCAGATCCTCGTCGAGTCGGGGAAGGCCCCGGTCGAAGCGTTCATCCCGCAGACCCACCAGCCCGGCATGGAGGCCGAGGTCGACTTCGGCGACGTCACGATCCGCCTCGCCGGCGAGCTTGTGACCTGCTACTTGTTCTCCTTCCGCCTGTCCTACTCGGGCAAGGCCGTCCATCGCGTCTTCGCGTCCTGCGGCCAGGAAGCCTTCTTCGAAGGGCACGTTCACGCGCTGCGGACGCTGGGCGGGGTCCCGCGGAGCAAGGTCCGCTACGACAACCTGAAGGCCGCCGTCGCCCAGGTGCTGGGGCTGAGCCGGGCCAGGGTGGAGGCCGACCGGTGGATCGCCTTCAGGTCGCACTTCGGGATCGAGAGCTTCTACTGCCGGCCCGGCATCGAGGGCGCCCACGAGAAGGGCGGAGTGGAGGGACAGATCGGCTACTTCCGCCGCAACCACTTCACCCTGGTGCCCGAGGTCGACTCGCTGGCCGAGCTGAACGAACTCGTCGACCAGTGGGATCTTCACGACGGGCGGCGCCGGATCGGTTCGCGGCCGCGGACGATCGACGAGTACTTCGAGGTCGAGCGGCCACTGCTGATGCCGCTGCCCGAGGAACCGTTCGAAACGGGCCGGCTCTTCACTCCCAGGGTCGACCGCTACAGCCAGATCGCGGTCCGCACGAACCGGTACTCGGTGCCGGTCCGGCTGATCGGCAAGCGGGTCAGGGTCGTGCTGCACGCCTCTCACCTGATGGTTTACGACCGGAACGTGGAAGTGGCCCGGCACGAGCGGCTGATCGCGAAGGGCGGCTGCCGCCTGGATCTGGACCACTACCTGGAGGCCCTGATCCGCAAGCCGGGTGCCTTCCCCGGCGCCACCGCGCTCGAACAGGCCCGCTCGGCAGGCAAGTTCACCCCGGTCCATGACGCCTGGTGGGCCGCGGCGGTCAAGGCCCACGGAGACACGGCCGGGACGAGGGCGCTGATCGAGGTGCTGCTGCTGGCCCGCCACCTGCCGCACGAGCATCTGGTCGCCGGACTCGCGATGGCCCTGCGGGCAGGAGCCCTGACCGCGGACGCGGTCGCGCTGGAAGCCCGCAAGATCGCCCAGGCCGAGGACGAACCGGCCGGAACCCCGGGCGCGGCCACCGTGACGTTTCTGCACGAGTGGCGGCTCGCGCATCTTCCCCCGGACACCAGGCCGCTGCCCTCGGTGACCCACTACGACCAACTGCTCCGACGCCGTCGCGCCAGCGGCGGTGAACACCGCGAGGGAGAAGCACAGTGACCCTGCCCCGCCAGCGAGGCTTGACCGAGCAGGCCGCCAACACGGCCATCGACACCGCCTGCCGCCTGTTGCGGCTTCCCTCGATCAGGAACGAGTTCTCCGACATCGCCGACCGGGCGCTGAAGGATCAGATGACCTACCGCGGGTTCCTCGCCGAGCTGCTGATGGCCGAGTGCGACGACCGGTCCCGGCGCCGGTCAGAACGACGGATCAAGGCGGCCGGCTTCCCTCGGGACAAGTCGTTGCGGACCTTCGATTTCGACGCGAACCCGAACCTCGACGCGGCGACCATCCACACGCTCGCCAGCTGTGAATGGATCAAGAAGAGCCAGCCGCTCTGCCTGATCGGCGACTCCGGAACCGGCAAGTCCCACATGCTGATCGCGCTGGGAACCGAGGCGGCGATGGCTGGCTACCGGGTCAAGTACGTGCTGGCCACAAAGTTGGTCAACGAGCTCGTCGAGGCCGCCGACGAGAAGCAGCTCTCCAAGACGATCGCCCGATACGGACGTGTCGACCTGCTCTGCATCGACGAACTCGGCTACATGGAACTCGACCGGCGCGGCGCCGAACTCCTCTTCCAGGTCCTGACCGAACGCGAGGAGAAGAACAGCGTCGCCATCGCCTCCAACGAGTCGTTCGGCAAAGCGCACATGTTCCGGCGAACCCGTGCCAGGTGCTGCCGAAACTTCACGGGTTCAGGCGGATGGAGAGACGGTTGCGGTCACCGCGTCGGGTATCAGCGCGATCAGCTGTTGAGACCAGCAGTCCGATTGCTGGGTGCCGACCTCGGCTCCGCAGGCATCGCAGACGAGGTTGGGGCCATCCAGGCCGTCGAGTCCGCAGCATCCATTGAGGCGCCCACGGTCAGGGTGTCTGGCTACTCCCGAGACATCGTCTGGGTTGAGGACGAACACGCCGTTGTGAGGGCTGACTGCATACGACCCGCGCGGCATCAGCGATGGCAAGAACCTGTGTCCCGGGGCATCCTCCGTGACAGGCGGGGGCATCGGTACTTCCCGGAGGTCAGGGCTGATTTGCTGCCGACAGTTCATGCAGGAGAAGACGGTCATGCCCGCATTCTGTCCGGCCTCCGGGACGGTCTCTCGTCATTTCCTGCTGGTCTCCGAGGCAGGAAGGCGCCCCTCCTCGACGTGGTCGCCGAGATAGATCATTGTGGCCTGCGGGTCCATGCCGAACGCGGCGGCGACGAGCTTGGGATCCATGGTGGTCACAAGGTCGACGAGACGGGTGCTGCGGATCATGCGGGGCGGGAACCCGCAGTCGTCAAGGACGTGGGAAAGGTAGGCAGTTGAGGCCGGGCTCCGCCCGGCCTTCGTTCCTTTGGTGACCATCACGTGAGGGTTGTCGGTCCGCCAGCCATCGCGATGGGCCAGGCACCGCTGAAGTGTCATCCAGGAGGCCGGATCCAGTGGAATGCGATGAGGCCGCTTGCCGAGGCGGACCGCTTGGGCCTGGTGATCCACGTCGGCAATCTGCAGCAGCCGGACCTCCAAGCTGGAGGCTCCGTGCAGCAGGGCAAGGGTGCCCACCAGGGCCTCGTGCGGGTGCACGCGCTCGTCAGTGGTCCAGCGGCGGAAGAGCTTGCGCCGTTCGTCCAGGGTGAGCGTCCTACCGCGGAAGTTGTTCGGCTCCTTCGCGGTCAGGGTCCGGGTCGGATCGATCAGCACGATGTGCTGGGCGCGAGCGAAGCGGAAGAACTGCCGCAGCACGATCAGCCGGCGCTTGCGGGCCTTGGGCAAGGTGGCCAGGAAGGCTTCGATGTCGTGCACGTCCACCAGGGCCCAGTCGTCCTTCCCACGGTGGGTCACGAGGAAGAGCGCGAGGTCACGCATGGTGGCCAGGGCGGTCTCCAGGGTGTGATCGCTGCGAGGCCGGGTGCCGGCCCGGCGGGCCCGGTCCTGGGCTCGCATCCGAGAGGCGTCGAAGGCAACGACAGACTGCTGCAGCGGCTCGGGAACCGCATCGAGACGGCGCTGTCGCCGACCGGCGGCGAGCCGTTCGGCCTGGTCGGTGGGCAGGGCCAGGCCGCGGAGGGTGAAGAAGTCCTCGAGCGAGCGGGCGAAGGAGCCCATCGACCGTCCGGGCCTGCGGGAACGCTCCAGCAGGGCCCGGGGTGAGTTGGAGTGCTCGTCCTCCAGGAGACGGCCCAGGTCGGTGATGAAGCCGCAGGCCCTGGAGACGCAGTGGCGGGCCGCGACGTGGGCGACGAAAGCGGCCAGCCACTCCGGCGGATCGGTCAGCCGATCGTGGAGGTGTTCGCCTCGGAGGAATGGACGGCCGGGGTGTTTTTGCCAGCAGGCCGAGCACAGGCCCAGTCCTTCATGGCGCCGCAACTGCCCGCATCCACGGCAGGCCCGCGGCGGCTGCTTCGACGATCCTGGATGAGAACAGGGACCGCACCAGCCGGTTTCCTCGCGCAGATAGCCCAGCTTGCCGCAGCGGGGACACGGCTGCTGGGCCGCCAGCCGCCGGGCCTTGTTCCGGCAGTCGCGGCATAGACGGTTCTGCGCGGACCGGACCGGGCGGCCACACTGTTCGCAGACCCGTGAACAGAGCACACATCGGCCGGTGTCCTCCTGGAGTACGCGCTCGCGGCCGCAGGAAGGACAGCTCGCTTTCGCGGCCTGTTCCTTGATCTGGCGCCAGCACCGGCAGCAGTGTGGTCGGTCGAGATAGCCGACTGGGGCACCGCAGCTGATGCAGTCGCGTTGCTTCTTGCCCATCGCGGCCGCCCGTCACAGGGGCGGCATCGACCGGCCCCGGGAGGACGCGGCCTTCGGGAGGTCAGCCACGGGCCGGGGCGGGGCGATCGGCCGCTGGACGGGGGTGGTGTCGACCTCGATGAGGTCGTTGGGGGTGCACTCCAGTGCGGTGCACAAGGCTGCCAGGGTGGTCATCTTCACCTGCGAGGGCTCCTTGGTGAACAGTGCGGAGACCGATGCGGAGGACAGCTCCAGGCCGGCTTTCTCGGCCAGTAGCCGCCGCAGCTCGGTTCCGGTCCACACCTCGCGCTGGGCGGCGGCCATCCGCAGCCGCCATTGGATCTTCATGCGATGGTGTCCTTCCCGCTCAGCTCGGCCAGGGTGCTGGCCACTGCCCGTTGATAGGCGTCCTCGATGAACATCGCGGAGGGCCGGACGTATCGCATGGTCGAACTGACTGTCCAGTGCCCCAGCAACTGCTGGATCGCCACGAGGTCGACGCCGCGTTCGTAGTTGTGGGTCGCGCATGCCCGCCGCAGGGCATGAGGACTGAACCGGTCAGCCGATGGTCGTCCTTCGAGTTCCATGAGATACCGCAGCCGGTTGCGGATGGTTCCGCGGTGGAGGTTGCCGCCGGACTCGTCGGCGAACAGTACGGGCGAGTCGGGGAACTTGGGCCGTACGTCTTCCAGGAACCACCGCAGCACCAGGTCGAGGCCATCGAGCATAGGCACCCAGCGTGGTCGCGGTCCGGAGGTGTGGGCACCTTTGCCGAAGCGGACGTGGAGCTTGCCGAACGGGCCGCGGGAGAAGTGGAGGTCCGGCTTCTCCAGCAGCGATGCCTCCTCCGAGCGGAGTCCGGCGTGATACAGCGTCCGGAACATCGCATAGTCCCGGGCCGCGGGTCCGTACTTTCGCGCGGTCGCGATCCGCTGCTTCATGAAGTCGAAGAACTCACCAACTCGTTCCGGCGTCGGCGGCGGCAGCAGGGCCGGAGAGTCGTCGCCTACATGCCGCGAAGCGTTGAACTCGTCGACCGGGCAGACCAGCCGGACGCCGAACGCGGCCTCGATCTCGACCGCCTTGCGGGCCTGCAGGAACCGGTGAAAGCCCTTGAAGATCTGCACATACTCGCGCCGGGTCGAGGTCTTGCGGCCCTGGAGGGCCAGATCACCGACCACGCGGTCGATGTCCTCCGGCGTCACCTCCCACGCGGGCCGCCCCAGAGCCTTCAGCGTCCGCTCCAACAGTCCGATGTCGTTGTCAATGGTCACCGGGCTGAACCCGCGGGCCCGCCAAGAGGCCACGAACGCGTCGACGCATGCGATCTGGAACTGCCATGGGTCGGTGACCAGCGGTTCCTGCGGGACAGCCCCGCCCGTGATGACCTGCAGTCTCGCCTCGGCCACCGGCACACCTTCCTCGCACCTGAACTGTTCAGGCAGCACCTCGAAAACCGGGGCACTGCCACGAGAACCAACGAGGACCGCAGGAGGCGGATACGGCCAGGTGGCAGCAGCAACTCTTGTGAGGGAACAAGTGCCAGCCCCAGATGGCTGGACCAAGACGTTCACCGACCCCCGCCTCTGCGCGGCCATCGTCGACCGTCTCACCTTCAACGGCACCATCATCGAGACCGGCACCGACTCCTACCGCCTCGCCAGCACCCGAGCCCGCGCCGAGGAGGCAGCCAAGGCCGGCTGATCCCTGCCACTGCCTACCTCGACGGCCCGCCGCCCTCCGGGCGGCGGGCCGGCCTCGCCGAACCCAGTCGTTCCGCCCGGCAGGCTCACTCAATCCACCGTCCGCGAAGCGGCCGCCTCGATGCCTGATGCCCGCAGCTTCCGCGCCAGGAGCTCCATCTCGGGCAGGGTCCCTGAGTACTGCCCGGTCAAGACCTGCTCCAGCACGGCCCGGACGCCGTCCAGGCCGATGCCGAGTTCGGCCCGCAGCACCCGCATGATGGCGGCGTTCCTCGTCGGCGGGGCTACCCGCAGCCTTGCCCGCCCGTGCTCGGAGAGCAGTCGGCCACGCAATTCCTCCGGCAGGTCACCGTCACACACAGCCAGGGCAAACCCGCAGGCTGGACACGTCGACTCAACATCCCACCGCAGGGCCTCACCCACCAGCGCCTGAACACCGCACCACTCCGCCTCGGCACCGCACCCCTGGCACACGGCGGAGTACCTGATGGACTCAACCAAGATCGACTTTTCCATAATCCCACCCCTCAAGAGGAGAGGTTAGACGGCAGGCGGCGAACGTCTTTCCGGGGCGCCAACATGTCCCCCTGACACCCGAGCCAGCGGTCCAGGCCGCGCTGGTCCATGCGCTGACGCTATCTCTCGTGAACATTCCGAGACCCAGTGATCACCAACTGACGCCCAAACCGGCAGACAAACGCTGCTGCTGAACATGAACAAAGCCACGTACCCCATGGCTACGTCGAGTTGCTGCTCACCGCCGACCTCGTCGATCCTCCAGGTGCCGTCCCCGTTGACCCTGTGCGTGACCTTGGAGTCGAGTTCCATCTCGGTAGGGATGCCGGTGGCGGATGCCGCTCCCTCTGGGTGCAAGACCACTGTGGTGCCGCAATCTCGGGCGCGCCAGGTGCCTATGAGTTGAGATTCGTGGACGTTCTTCGCCGGCGGGTAGCCGCCCCAGCCCACGCACGCGGAGACCGACAGCACCGCCGCGGCCGCGATCAGGGCCAACTTCCATCCTCGGCCGTGCATCAGCCGCCCCCTTCGTACTGGTGGCCCGATCTTGAACTTCGAGTCCGAGTGGTTCTCGGCGGGGCGTCGGCCGGTGTACGCGGGTGTTATCGGGGGCCTTCCGGTCGCAGCAGGGGCGGGTGCAGGGCGGTGGCCGTACCGGCGCGGTAGAGGGCGGCGGGTTTGCCGCGGCCGCCGGTCAGGCGGGCGCCGCCGGGGACGGCCTCCACGAAGCCGGGGGTGGCGAGCACCTTGCGTCGGAAGTTGGGGCGGTCGAGGCCGGTGTCCCAGACGGTCTCGTAGACGGCCCGCAACTCGCCGAGGGTGAACTCGGGCGGGCAGAAGGCGGTGGCCAGGCAGGTGTACTCCAGCCGGGATCGGACCTGATCGCTGGCATCGGCGAGGATACGGTCGTGGTCGAAGGCGAGGGCGGCGGCCTCGGCCTCGGCGAGCGGCACCCAGCGGGCCTGGGCGGCGTCGCCGCCGGCCGCGGGTTCGGGCAGATCGGGGACCAGCGCGGCGAAGGCCACGGAGACCACCCGCATCCGCGGGTCGCGGTCCGGGTCGCTGTAGGTGCGTACCTGCTCCAGATGGAGGCCGTCGACCAGGGACGGCGCCAGGCCGGTCTCCTCGGCGAGTTCGCGGCGGGCGGCCTCCTCGGCCGACTCGCGGGGAAGCAGGAAGCCGCCGGGCAGAGCCCAGGACCCCGCGTACGGATCCTGGCCGCGCCGGATCAGCAGTACGTGCAGGACGGCGGCGCGCACGGTGAGCACGGCGAGGTCGACGGTCACCGAGAAGGGCTCGTACGCGGACGGGTCGTACGGGGCGGCCGTCACCGGTGCTCCGGGAGCGGGTCTGCGAAGTGCCAGCCCTCGGCGAGCAGGCCGTCCACCGCCGCCACAGCGGTGCGCAACCGCTCCTCGGGACTGCCGGTGACCAGCAGGAACCGGCGGCCGGTGCGCTCCAGTTCCTCCCGGAACCGGCCGGTCATCCACGGGCGCAGGTGCGGCTCGTCGCGCAGGCCGTCGTCCTCGAAGGGCACGCCCTCATGGTCGGTGAGCAGGTACAGGTGGCGCGGGGTGCGGGCGGCGACGGCCATCACCTCGGGGCTGGGCGCGTTGAGGTAGCGCTCGTGCCAGATCGCGGTGGCGAAGGAGTCGGTGTCGCAGAAGAGCACGGGGGAACCGCCGCGGGCCGCCCGCTGTTCGTCATCGTCCTGGCGGCGCGCGATGACGGGGAACTCCTCAGAGGTGAACTCCACGTCCGCCCAGTCGGCTTCGGGGTCGGCCGCCCGAAGAGTGGCGAGCTTCTCCTCGCTGTAGGCGCGACCGTACTCGGCCACCCAGCCGGTGTCCGTCCAGACGCCGCCGCGCGCGCGGTAGTGGTCGGCGAGAGCTCGGGAGAGGGTGGTGGTGCCGGTGGACTCGGCGCCGAGGACGGCCACGCGCCGGGCGAGGGCGCCGCGCACGCCCGGACCGAGGAACGGCCAGCAGCCCACCGGGTCCTTGCGTACGGCCGTGCCGGAGACCGGGTACGTGGTGCGGTCCAGGTCCACGCTGACCTCGGCCGCGTCGAACCGGCGGGCCAGCTCGGCGCCGTACGACTCGGAGGTGAACACGGCGTCGACCGGCTTCGGAACAGCGGAGCGGAAGACGGCCATATGGGCGTCCCACACCGCGGGGTCGTGCAGGTCGACGGCGTGGTCGTCGACGGCGCCGACGATCTCGGCCTCCGGGTGGGCCTCGCGCATCCACGCCACCCGGTCTGCGAGCGGTACCGACTCCACGGAGGCGGCGCAGACCAGGACGGTCAGCCGGTCGCACTGCGCGAGGGCGGTGCGGACGAGGTGGTGGTGGCCGGCGTGCGGCGGATAGAACTTGCCGAGCACCAGGCCGTGCTCGTACGGGCGGGTGGCGGCGCTCATGCGGTCACCGCCGTGGCGGGGCGGGGGGCGACGCCCGCGAGGCTGCGCCGCCAGCCGAGGAGGCCGGCCACGCACAGGGCGAGGAAGCCGACGTACAGAAGCGAGGTCAAGTACAGGCCCTTGTAGGCGTACAGCGGGATGTAGACCAGGTCGGCGGCGATCCACAGCCACCAGGACTCCAGCAGCTTGCGGCACTGGCCGTAGGTGGCCGTCAGGGAGAGGGCGGTGGTGAGCGCGTCCCAGAAGGGGACGGTGGAGTCGGTGGCCCGGTCCAGCAGCAGGGTGAGGGCGCCGGTGCCCAGCACTCCGGCGGCGGCGAGCCAGGCCCATTCGGCACCCGTGGTGCGGCGCACCGGCAGGGCGCCGGCGGTCGCGGTTCCGCGGTCGCGGGCCCAGGTCCACCAGCCGAAGACGGCCAGCGCGATGAAGACGACCTGGAGGCCGGCGTCGGCGTACAGGCCGGCCTGCAGGAAGAGCACGATGAAGAAGACGTTGTTGGCGATGCCGACGGGCCAGTTGGCGATGTGCTGACGGGCCACCAGCCAGACGCAGACGGCGCCGGTGGCGAAGCCGAGCGCTTCGGTCCAGCTGAGGTTCCAGTTCATGGACGACTCCTTAATGGTCGCCATGACTATAAATAGGGTGAGCGGATGGAGGCAAGGGAGAAACCAGTGACGCCTGGGGCGCCGCCACGTCACCGCGCAGCGGGGGAGTGCACCGGGCCAGGGGCCTGCCCCTATGGTGTCCGGGCGCGGCCCGCGAGGTGCGCGAAGCCGCTTGCGGGAGCGGCCTGTTGGTGGGGCCGTCCTCATCGGGGAGCCCCTGTCTGGTGCCGTGACCGGTATGGTTCGCCGGGCCGGAGAGGAGGAACGCGATGTTCGTTGAGATCGTCTTCGCCGGTCTGCCCATCGACCGAGATGAGGTCGAGGAAGCGTTGGACACCGTGTTCGGTCCCGACGGGGAGATCACGGGCGCGGGCAGCGGGGCGGGACGTTGTCATCTCGACCTGGAGATCGAGGGAAGCCTCGATCGCGGGGTGGCACTGGAACGGGTTCGTTCCGTGCTGGCCGGGCTCGGCGTGCGGGAGTACGCGACCTTGAACGTCAGCGACTGATCACGCGGCGAGCGATCGTCCGCCCCGACGGATGCCCTTCCCCCTGCGGATGCGAGCACGCTCCTTCCGCTGGGCGGCGAGGACGTCGGGGTGACGGGCGTTCTTGTTGCGCCATCGCAGGTCGGCGTGCAGAGCCCGGGTCTGGACCGTGTGGTTGCGCTGTCGGGCACCAACTGCTGCACACGAAAGTTCGGCGTTCCGCCGCAGCGCGGCAGCACCTCCGCGATCCGCCAGCTTGTCCTCGAAGCCCCGGCACCCATCATCGCGAAGGGCGCTGGGCCACCACGACAAGACTGCCAGCCGCCTGGTCACCGAAGTCGGTGAACCTGGAGCCGATCGCCCCCGGCGATCACACACGCTGACAGGAGCGACGTGGCTGCTCTTACGGGCCAAGCGCCCGCAACCGGCGATGTCAGTGCCAGGTGACAGGCTCTGCCTCCATGAACAAAAAGCAGTTCTGGCAGCTCATTGAGGCAGCCCGCAACCAGGCGACCGACCCGAACGACGGCGAAGCGGTCGCGCGCAATGCGACCTCGCTACTGGCCTCCCGGCCGGTCGAGGAGATCGTCGCCGCTGAGCAAGTGTTGTGGGACCTGATGGTTGATTCCTACACCAATCCTCTGTGGGCCGCTGCCTACATCGCCAACGGTGGGTGCTCTGACGACGGCTTCGACTACTTCCGCGGCTGGCTGATCGCTCAGGGCCGTGAAGTCTTCGAGCTCGCAGTCGCCGACCCCGATGCCCTGGCAGAACTGCCCATCGTTCAAGCCTGCGCGGCCGACGGCGTCGACCTGGAGGGTGAGGACATGCTGGGCATCGCCTGGAACGCACACATCTCGGCGACTGGTGATCAGCTTCCCGCGAGCCCACCCACCATCCGCTACCCGGAGCTCGACCCCACCTGGAACTTCGCTTTCGATGACCACAACGAAATGACTCGCCGACTGCCCCGCTTGGCAGCTCTCCATCTGGAGTAGGCGGAAACCCGCAGTCACAATGCGAGGTCAAACAGCGGCGGGGGAGTCCCGAGCATCACTGTCCGTCACACCACCTCAGGCCATGGGCTTGCCCTTGACGTGGTACTCGTCGGAGGGCACCGAGTCCCATTCCGTATTCGCGCCGTCACGCGTCACCATGAACAGCGGACGCGAGCGGAGAACCCGCCCGACGAGTTGCCCGCGCATGAGGACCCCGGGGTCATCCGGTCCTGCGTAGCCCTCGGGCGTGTAGCGAAGGTGCACGCCCATCGCCTCGGCATACGCGATTGCATCGCTTTCCAGCTCCGACAGGTCTCGCCCGACCAGCGGGAGTCCGTCGAACGCGACCTGGGGGCCCTGCCCAGCGTCGGCGGCGACGCAGAACAGCCCCACGCCTTGACTCACATAGGCCGTGACAGCAGGCTGAGAAGCCACCCCGTGACGGTGTACTTCGATCTTCCAAGTCGGCGAGAAGATCGCGTAGTCCCGTACACAATCGCTGACCTCCGTCCGGCCGAGGATCTCAGCCGCCTCGACCACTTCGTCGACGGTCATGCCGAACCGGAGCGGTCCGACGCCGACTGCCGGCGCATAAGACCACTCATCGCGTTCGGCGAGTCCGAAATCGGCTTCGGTCTCGAACGCCACGGCCGCACCTCCAGAAACACCTGAGAACTTACAGCCGCCCATCATGGCAACCGCCAACCGCCAACCGCCAACCGCCAACCGCCAACCGCCAACCGCCAACCGCCAACCGCCAACCGCCAACCGCCAACCGCCAACCGCCGACCAGCAGACTGCGGGGCACCGCCGAGCTCGCGCAGATCACTCAGCGCGAGCTCCGTCTGGGCTCGGCCACGAATACCCGACACCTGAACACGCGAGCTCACCAGAGGCCGTAGACGGTCTCCGGCACGAAGCCCTCGCGCGCCCGGCTGCCCTTGACGTTCACCGGGGTCCGGCGCCCGGCGAGATCCCGTCTCGTAGAGCGTCCGCCACAGCGTCTTCTCTAGCAGGTGGGCCTCCCAGCGCGCGATCAGCCGGTCGACCACCATCTTTCGAAGACCGCCACCGTCTCCTCATCGCGGGCATCCTCGGCGAACTCGGGCCTTCGCGACCGCCTTCAGGTGGTCGGGTACGCCCCCCACCGGAGCCTGGTGAACCACTGCGGGGTCCCGCGCGGCGGCCGGCCGTGCGAGATCAAGGTGGTCGCGTGGACGCATGGGTGAAGCGGCCTGACGACGCCGACTACGGCGCCTCGCACACGGCCAGCGCGGTTCGCGCCAGGCCGCGCAGCCAGGCGTGGGCGCGGTCGGTGTCGTAACGCTGATGCCATGACAGGTATACCGGTGCCGACGGCAGTTCGAGGGGGAGGGGGAGGACGACCAGGCCGAGGTCGGCGACTGTGGAGCGCGTGGTGGCTTCTGGGACGCTGATCAGGAGATCGGAGCCACGCGCGAACTCGAAGGCGGTCGCTTCCGTGGGCGCGGTCGCCACCACACGGCGGGTGAGGCCGAGCCGCGTGAGGGCGTCGTCGAGGGCATTACTGAGGTTGCCACGTCGTGAGACGGTGACGTGCTCGGCGGCGGCGTATTGCTTTGCCGTGAGGGTCCTGACGCGGGTGAGTGGGTGCCCCCGCCTCACGACGATGACGAGGCGGGTCTCGCCCACGTTCTCGGCACGGATGTCCGGTGCGCCGGGGCGGTTGGCGTTCGCCTCCAGGTCGACCTCGCCGCGCCGCAACTCGGGGGTGTCGGTGCCCGATTCCGCGACGAAGCGCAAGCGCACGCCTGGAGCCTGTCCGCGAACGGCCGTGAGCAGGGCGGGGCCACTCATGGCGACCAGGGAGTCGTGCCAGCGGAGGGTGAAAGTGCGCTCCAACGTTGCCAGGTCGAGTTCACGGCTCGGTGCCAGTACACCGTGGACCTGGTGCAGCAGCTCGTGCACCTGTTCCCGGACGGCGATCGCATACGGCGTCGGGGTCATCGTGCGCCCCGTGCGCACCAGGATCTGATCCCCGGTCACGTGCCGGATTCGGCCCAGACTCCGGCTCATCGCGGGGGCGGTGACGTGCAGGCGTGCGGCCGCCCCGGTCACACTCCCCTCCTCCAGCAGCGCGTCGAGGGCGGTGAGCAGGTTCAAATCCAATTGCATGCGAGTAATCCTAGCCGTGCTTGACATGCATTTGAAGTTAATGAAGGGGCTCTATACCTTCGAGGTGAGAGCGCAAGACGGAACGCACCGCCTGGCCCGACCAGCCTCATCACCCCTCCTCACACGGGAGTACCGCCATGTCCGAAACGCTTCAGACCACCGACGTCGCCGCCCCCGACGCCGACCTGCTCAGCCAGACCGCCATCGTCGTGCGCGCTGCCGGATCCGCGCTGCGCGAGCGCTTCGGCGAGGTGGTCCGCTACGAGACCCGCGAAGAGCTGATGCGCGCCCTCGCCGCCAACGACGACACGGCCCTCGCCATCCTGCGCCCCGGCCTCACGCGCCTGCGCCCGAACGCCGGCTGGGTGGAGGACGAGCTGGACGGCGGGGCGCTGCCGCCCGGCGAGTGGTGGGTCGTGGATCCGGCAGAAGGAAACGTCAACCACCTGCACGCCCTTCCGGAGTGGGCGGTGACCGCCACCCTCGTGCGTGAGAACCAGCCGGTGCTCACCGTGGTCCACCTGCCGCTGACCGGCGAGACCTACACCGCGCTCGCAGGCGCGGGCGCCCACCTCGACGGCCGGCCACTGCAGGTCTCCCGGACCGCGGACCTCGCTCTGGGCATCGTGGCCACAAGCCAGGCCCGGCCGGACGAGGACGAGAAGGTCGTACGGCGCGTCGGCTCCTCGATCACCGCGATGCTCTTCGACGCGCTCGTCGTCCGCGCCGCCGTACCCGCGACCCTGCACCTGCTGAACGTGGCCGCCGGCCGGATCGACGCCTTCTGGCAGTACTCCGGCGCCCGCGCGGACCTGCTGCCGGGGGCGCTGCTCGTCACCGAGGCCGGCGGGGAGATCTCCGACGCCGAGGGCCGCCCCTGGACCCCGCAGAGCGAGAGCTTCCTGGCCGCTGCGCCCGGTGTCCATGCCGAGGCCGTCGCCACGCTCTCCCGTTGACCACGCACCACAACCTGCACGCACGAAAGGACCAGATCACCATGACCACGATCGCAGTTCTCGGAAACGGCCGCGTCGGCGGCAACCTGGCCACAGCCCTCACCCGGGCAGGGCATGAGGTGACAGTGGCGAACCGCGCTCCAGGCGCCGCCGCCGACGCTGCCCGGACAGCCCGGATCGTCATCAACGCCACCCCGGGCGCCGGCTCGCTCGACCGGCTTGCCGCCCTGCGAGAGGAACTGCGCGGCAAGATCCTCGTCGACGTCTCCAACGCCACCGTCGACGGCCCCGACGGACTGCCTGCCGACCTGCTCTACCCCGGCTCAAGCCTTGCCGAGCAACTCCAGGAAGCGCTCCCCGAAACGCACGTCGTCAAGACACTCAACACCATGCTCTTCCCGGTGATGACCGCGCCCGCCACCCTCACCCGGGCGCCCGATGCCTTCCTCTCCGGCGACGACCAGCAGGCCAAGCAGACCGTCCGCGAACTGCTCCTCGACCTCGGCTGGCGCAAGGAGTGGATCACCGACCTCGGCGGGATCCAGACCGCCCGCGCCACGGAGGCCGCGATTCTGTTCGTACCGCACGTGATTCGGTCCAGCGGATTCACGCCCTTCGCGATCTCGATCACTCGCTGATCCGCACGCAATTCACCGCCCGCGGGCCCTCGTCCAGAATGGATACGGCTGCGGAGCCGGGGGCGGGGCCAACGGTCCGGCGTCGGACGGCGACCCGTGGCCCTTCCGGTGGCCTTCGGCCTCACACCGGGAACGGCTATCTCACGGCGGACGCCCTTGCGGAGCCGCCCGCCGGTACCTGCCGTGGCCCAGCCGGCCACTCAGGGCCCGGGTGGACCCACGCCGACCCACGATCGGTGCTTTGACCCGTCATCGCTCTGGCCAGGCACCGGCGCCGACCAAACGTCGAAGTCGGCAGCACGGACAATATGCAGCTCCACGTCTGCCCGACCTCTGCCGAGCAGTCCACACACCGACCTGATCCAATGAACTGTCGGGTCTGTCGCGCAGCCTTCCCCAGTCGGTGACACAAGTGCTGCCAAATCGGATTGCGTGACAAGCCACTTGGCTCGCTGGTGTCCATCGGACCGCTTTGACCAGTCCCACTCACCTCGGCACAACCAGTCAACCGAACTTGCACCAGGCCCGGATCGCATCGAGAAGCCGTCCGGCCGACCATCGATGGCGCGCTATGGCAGATGGTCGGTCAGCGGGCGACTTCGCGGTTCGTCAGTACCAGCAGGGCCCTCACCAGCGCGGACGCCCACTTCGGGTCGGTGGGTTCGTTGCCGAGGACGCGCCAGTTCTTCAGCGGTGATCTCGGCCAGAGTGCGTCGGTGGATCCACCGCGTCAGTCGCATTCCCCTGTGCCGACCGATGAGTTCCTGGGCCCGGTGGGGTCTACCTCCGCACAAGCGAAAGCTGCGCACGAGCTCTGTGAGGGGACCATGACTACCCACGCACTACCACCCGTCGTCGACGCCGCAACTTGGGATCGCCAACTCGAGGCGCTGCGAGCCCGGGAGAAGGCCGCGACGCGGGAGCTTGACGCCGTCGCCGCCGAGCGTCGTCGCCTGCCGATGGTCGAGATGCCCGACTACACCCTGGAGGGCGAGGACGGCCCCGTTCGGCTGGCGGACGTCTTCGAAGGCAAGAGGCAACTGATCGTCTACAACCACATGTGGTTCGCGGGCAAGGATTGGCAGTGCTCGGGCTGCACGGGGTTCACCTCGCAATACACCCGCCTGGGGTTCCTGGACAACTACGATGCGCGATTCGTCATCGTCACCCAGGGCCCGATCAAAGAGGCACTCGCCTACAAGCAGCGGGTCGGCAACCAGATGACGTGGTACTCGACTGCCAACAGCTCGTTCGGGGCCGACGTCGGCGCACCGCCCGACGGAGGATTCGCGGTCAACGTGTTCCTGCGCGACGGCGACTCCGTCTATCGCACCTGGCACACCAACGGTCGGGGTACTGAGCAGCTCAGTCACACCTTCGCGCTGATCGACCTCCTGCCGTACGGACGGCAGGAGGAATGGCAGGATTCGCCCGAGGGATGGCCTCAGTCGCCCACCTACAGTCGGTGGGCGACGTCCGAAGACATCGCTGCGCTCTATGGCTTGGGCTCTGGCGGCGGCTGAACGACCTGCATGGCTTGGCCACCTCGCCGGCGGGCCCGGGCAGCGCGGCCCGCCGGCGGGGCCGGTGCAGGCGGCACGGAGGGGGCTGGAAGCCGACCAGAGCGTTCAGCGGCTGGTCAGGCGATCCTTCGCCCATTGCTCGGCTGCCTCGGGGTCGACCGGCACCGCGTGCAAGACAGCCCTCAAACCCGTTCGGTCCCGGGGGCGTGACCTGGCCGTTCGCCGCCGCTGCTCGTAGCTGATCTGTCACTGGTTGTCGCCGCCGGTCACTGCCGAGCGCCCTCGCACGGCCCAGGGACGGCCCGGACGTGATCACCCGAGCGATGTCCCAGGCACGTACAGCTGAACTCTCACCTGGTGATTGTGCTCCGTGTACGCGATGACCTCACCGCGGACGTAGGCCCCAAGCACGGGCAATCCCATCACCTCGGGAATGGCAAGGATCCCGGCTAGCGCCACGGCGCCCGGAACTCCGTCGACACGGATAAAGACGCCGAAGGGCTGGCGTCCAATCACCTCTCCTGCGATGGCGGCCCCAGGGGGAGGGCTGCAACGGTCGCCGCCCAGGTCTCCTCCGGCGACTGCCCCGGCACGTTGGGGCGGCGCGTTGGCATTGTGTACTCATCCATCGGCAGATCATGACTTGCCAAGAAGCGCGCGACCACTGCGCTGTAAGGGCGGACGTGGTGGATCGGAAGGACGTCCAGGTCACTGCGGTTGTGGCGCCATCCCCGCTCAGCGGGGCATCTTGACTGCGGCGGGCCGTCCTTGACCGTGACTGACCGCAGGAAGTGGCACGGTCGTGGCACGCGGCCACTCTCCCCGGCCCGGCTATTGCCTGGTTCCCGTACGAAGGGGAAGATCCCTGAGCCGCCGGGGTCACGGTGACCAGGGGCAGGAACGGCGGGGCTGCGCCCGCAGACCATCCAGTTGCTCGACATGAACCGCCGTCAGGCTGCGGTCAGGGGCGTCGGCCAGCGATGGTGTGGGGCACGGGCACCTTCTGACTAGTCGGACATGCGGTGGCTACGACGGAGTCGCCAGGCGCGGATCTCGCCGGTGAGCACGAATGCCGCAAGTATCAAGACCACGGTCGTTATGCTCGCTGACCACGGCTCAGGCACCCACCAGTGACCTATGACCGTCCACCCGGCGAGGATTAACACGGCAAGTATGTAGCCGCGCAGACGCACACGCAGCCGACGCACATCGTGTCGTGGTTCAACTGCCATGATGGCCCTGTGCAATTACGGGACGATGCTTGATCACAATCGTATGCTGCTCACTTCTGCCCTGTAGGTCAATACTCCAGCAGGGACTCGGTGTTGGATCACCTCTCGGCTAGTTTCCCGCACGGCCGTGTAGTGCGTTCAGCAGCGCCAGACCAGCTTGTGGAGCTTGCCCCGCTGTGCTTGTAATCGCTACCGCTACCGCCGTACTGACAGCGTGAAGCTGGCATCCCAGCACTCCACTGCAGACGTCGCGACGTGTTCTGTCGAGTGCTCGCCTGGCCGGAAGGTCCTGGCAGCCGGCAGTGCAGGCGGAGCCGGTTCGGGCTCCGCCGAGTGCTTCCGGCCGCAGGACTGGATCAGTGACCTCGTCGAGTCCGCCCAGGAGCGCTGGAGAGCGGTCAAGCACCTCACCTCGTCGCCGTCGTCCGCGCCGGATCCCGTTTCGAACGCAGCCACCTCGTCGAACGCCCCCAGACCGTTGGTCTCCCGTTTGGTGACCTCTGGCCTTCTGGTCGAGCTGCCGCGTGCCAATGAAGACCGGTACTTGGACGTGACCGTGGCGCTCATACTCGACATCGCCGCCATGGACCGGTTTCGTAACCTGGAGCGACAGGTTGACGGTGCCGAGATGGTAGCCGCAGCTTCGACGGATCCTTCGTTGTCATCGTCGCGCTGCCGACCGTTCCCTGGCCCCACCTGCCCTGCACGCCGGTCATCGCGCGGACAATCCACGATGGGTACCGGTGAATCCGAGATCCTTTTCCACCACCAGCATGGGTTCCGTCAGTGTGACGTCCAGGGATTCTCGTCGTCTCATCCTGGCGGTGGCCTGCGGCAGAGTGCCGCGCTGTCACTGCTTCCAACCACGGTCGGCTCGCGTTGACTTGGGCGAGTTGAGTCTGCGTGTGCCACGCGAGCTCGGTCTACTTCGTGGCTCCCCGGGCGAAGCCGTTGTAGATGTACCGCTGGAGGAAGAGGAAGACGGTGAGCGTGGGCAGGATGACCAGGACTGTGCCGGCGGAGATTTCCTCCCAGTGAGCGCCGAAGGGGCCCTTGAACCGGAAGAGGGCGGTGGACATTGTGCCCAGTTCCTCGGAGGGCATGTAGAGGAAGGGGATGTAGAAGTCGTTGTAGACGGTGATCCCCTTGACGATGACGACGGTTGCCACCGCCGGCTTCAGGAGCGGGAAGATGATCTTCCAGTAGATGGTCAGTGCGTTTGCGCCGTCGATGCGGGCGGCCTCGTCCAGGGACCGGGGGATACCTCTGATGAACTGGAGGAAGATGTAGATCGACACGATGTCCGTCCCCGTGTACAGCAGGATGGGGGCCAGACGGGTGTCGAACAGGCCGAAGCTGTTGACCACTTGGAAGGTGGCCACCTGGGTGGTCACGCCGGGGACGAGGGCGGCTATGAGGAACAGGCCCACTACCAGCCTCTTGCCGCGGAAGTCGAAGCGGTCCACGGCGTACGCGGTCATGGAACCGATCAGAACTGTGCCCGTGATGGAGAAGCCAAGGATGAAGGCCGTGTTGCCGAGTGCCATGAGCAGGTGGCCGTCGGTGAAGGCGGTGGCGTAGTTGTGCAGGTTGAGCCAGTTGTGGGGCAGGCTCAACGCCCGGCCACTGTCGGCGGCTTCACGCGGAGTCTTCAAGGATGTGAGGAGGACGACTGCGAGCGGTATCAGGACGACGAGGGAGGCGAGGACCAGTGAGGCGTAGACGAACGTCCGGGCGATGAAGGGCCGTTGGGAACGGTGGGTGAGGTTGCTCATACCAGGTCCACGTTGTCGTCGGGTACGAGGAGGCGCTGCAGCCACGTGATCAACAGGACGATGAGAAGCAGGACGACGGCGGCGGCTGACGCCAGACCTGTCTTGTTGAACTGGAAGGCCAGCTTGACGGTCTGGATGACGAAGGTGGAGGTGCCCGTGGCGCCGCCGGTCATGACGTAGGGGATCTCGAACACTGACAGTGAGCCGGAGACGGCGAGGATGACGCTGAGGCTGATGACGGGCCGGATCCCGGGAAGGATCAGGTGACGGAACTGCTTCCACCGGTTGGCTCCGTCGAGTTCCGCGGCCTCGTAGAGCTCACCGGGGATCGACTGGATGGCGCCGAGGAAGAGCACGAAGTTGAGCCCGGTGAACCGCCACACCGAGACGCCGGCCAACGAGATGTTCGCCGATCGGGGATCACCGAGCCAGGCATGGTCCGAGCCTGCTCCGAACCACGACAAAAGGGTGTCGAGGGTGCCGCCGTCCTGGAAGAAGTACAGGAAGACGAACCCGATGGCCACGCCGTTGATCAGGTAGGGGAAGAACAGGATCCCCTTGAAGAGGTTACGCAGCCGCAGGTCGAAACTGAGGACCGTGGCGAAGTAGAGCGCCGCGGCGATCTGGACCGCGGACGCCGCCAGATAGTAGAGGCTGACGAAGAACACACGGAACAGCTCAGGACGGGTGAAGAGGTCCGTGTAGTTCCGCAGGCCGGTGAGATGGCGCTCAGGGCTCACCCCGTCCCAGTCGGTGAAGCTGTAGTAGATCATGTTGCCCACCGGTACATAGGTGAACGTGATCAGCAGCCCGACGGGGATCAGCAGGAACAGCCAGGGTGTGAGCGTGTGCATCGGAGCCGAGCGCCACGAACGCAGCGGGGCTCCGTGAGCCGCCCGGGCCATGGCGCGGCGCGGAGATGGCGGGGTGAGGTGCGCCGCAGGGGCGCGAGTCGTGTCGGGCATCTCGGCCTTTCGTCGTCGAGGGGCGCGGAGACCGGCAAAGGCCGGCCGTCGCGCTGTCGCCCCCGCGCGGACCCTCACGAAACCGTGGTCTTCCTCGCCTCGTTCCACCGCTTGTCGAGATCCCGAAGGAAGCCGTCCAGACTGCCTTTCTGCGCTCCGCGGGCCAGGTCGACCAGTTTCTGGCGATAGTCGGGCTTGCTCAGACCTATCTCCGCGGCGTCGTCGATGGCGTTGACTTTCCCGGTGTCCGCCTCGGAGCGCTCCACGAACAGAACGCCGGCGGCGGTGTAGGCCTTGAGCGTGTCCGGCATGGGCGCGGATTTGAGGGCTGATACGGCCCCTTCGTTCTGCGCGTACCCGGACTTGTCGGTGAACCAGTCGATCCAGGCGCGGGCCGCAGCCTTGTGCTTGGAGTGAGCGTTGACAGCCTGCTGGTAGTCGGACAGCAGGGTGGCGCAGAACTTGCCGTTCTTCTGGGCGGGGAAGGGCATGAAGCCGATGTCGTCCGAGTTGGTGCCGGCCTTCCGCGCAGCGTCCTGCATCTGGGTGATGGCCCAGGAACCCAGCTGCATGCTTGCGACTTTCCCTTGGGCGATCAGGGTCTTGGAGCTCTCCCAGTTGGTGGTCGTGGGGTCCTTCTCGGACAGTTTGTCGTGCACGATGTCGTAGAGCAGCGTGTCGATGACGTTCAGGTCGCTGCCGGGCGCCCACGGGGAGTCGGTCGTGGCCAGCTTGTTGCTCGACTGCGGGTCGCAGCTGACCGAGCCCAGGCTGTTGGTCCAGGCGGTCAGCGGCCACAGGTCCTTGAAGTTCGTGTAGTACGGGACCGAGTCGGTGGCCGCCTTGATCTTGCCCAGGTCGGCGATGAACTGCTCGGGAGTGGCGGGCCATTGCGTCACGCCGGCCTTCTTCCAGACGGCCTTGTTGTAGACGAAGCCGTTGGCGGTGCCGAAGCTCGCGATGCCGTACACCTTGCCGTTCACGCCGGTCTTGTCGGTGAACCGGTACTTCTTGCTGAGCTGAGTGGTGCTCCCCAGGGGGGCGAAGAACTTGGGATAGTCGTCCTTGGAGATGGCGGCAGGGATCATGAGGACGTCGCCGTAGTTCTCCGTGTTCATCCGGATCTTGACCTCCCCCTCGTAGTCGGTGATGCCTTGGAACTTCACCTTCACCTTCGGATAGACCTTGTTGAACGCGGCGGCGTACTTCTTCATCGTGCCGTCCTGCACCAGGTCCGTCCGCTGCGTCAGAACGGTGATGTCCCCGGACACGCTGCCGGGATCGGCCGGCGCGCTGGCAGCCTCTCCGGACGGCGCCCCTGCACCGCTGCATCCGGCGAGTGTCAGTGTCGTAGCGGTGAACACGGCGGTCAAGAAAGGCTTCTTCGCCATGTGCCCGGCTCCCTTCCACGGTTGCGGCTCGAGCTTCCAGGTGGGCTGAGCGGCACTATGGCAGCGGCCAAGTGAACCGGTAAAGCTCACGGTTCTCCTTCGATGCGTAATCGTTATCCTGCGCTTGCGGCAACGCGACATCATCCGTGCTCAGGGCCGTGCGACAAGAGGATCTAGTCGGAATGGGTGAACTGAACCGGTCTATGGACAGGGCTCCGAGGGAGGGCCTAGCTTGCCTGTAGTCCGTGGACGGCGGGCGACGGTCCAGCGAGGGGAGCTGCGTCATGAAGGACATCACCCTGCTCTCGAAGGGGTGGAGTCTGCATCACGAGGGGAAGGCGCTGAGCGCCGTCGTTCCCGGCTGTGTGCACACCGACCTGCTGGCCGCGGGGCTGCTGCCGGACCCGTACATCGGCACCAACGAACTCGACGTCGCCTGGGTGGGGGAGCGACCGTGGACGTACTCGACGCACATCGGCGCGGCGACCGCGCACGAACGCACCGACCTCGTCTTCGACGGTCTCGACACGGCCACCGAAATCACGCTTGACGGTGTCGAGTTGGGCCGAACACACAACATGCACCGGACCTACCGCTTCGACGTCACCGGCCGGTCCGGTGAACTGGCGGTGCGCTTCCTGTCCGCGTACACGGCAGCCGAAGCCGTGCGGGAACGGACCGGCGACCGTCCCAACGTGTATCCGGCACCTTCGCAGTACATCCGCAAGATGGCCTGCAGCTTCGGCTGGGACTGGGGACCCACCCTCGTCACGGCCGGCATCTGGCGTCCCGCCCGCCTGGAGCACTGGTCCACGGCCCGCATCGCCCGGGTACGTCCCATGGTCACCCTGGCAGAAGCAGCGGGGCGCGTGGAGGTGCACCTCGAGGTCGAGCGGTCCGTCGCAGGCGACGGGCGCCGGCTGACGGCCCTCGCGACCGTCGCCGGCGCCCGGGCCGAAGCGCACTTCACCGGTACGAGCGGGGTCCTGACGCTGGATGTACCGGACCCCGCCCTCTGGTGGCCGCGCGGCTACGGCGAACAGACCCTCTACGAGCTGGAGGTGGTGCTTTCCGCAGGGCAGGACGTGCTGGACACGTGGCGGCGGCACATCGGCTTCCGCACGGTCGAACTGGACCGCACACCCGACGAACACGGCACCGCTTTCACCCTGATCGTCAACGGTGAACGTCTCTTCGCGCGCGGCGTGAACTGGATCCCGGACGACGCCCTCCCCTCCCGGGTCACATCCGAGCGCTACCGCCGACGACTCACCCAGGCCGCGGAGGCCAACGTCGACCTCGTCCGCGTGTGGGGCGGAGGAATCTACGAGGACGATTCCTTCTACGACATCTGCGACGAACTCGGCCTCATGGTCTGGCAGGACTTCCCGTTCGCATGCGCGGCCTACCCCGAAGAGCAGCCACTGCGCGGTGAAGTGGACGCCGAGGCGCGTGAGAACGTCGTGCGTCTCATGCCGCACCCCTCCCTCGTACTGTGGAACGGCAACAACGAGAACCTCTGGGGGTTCCGCGACTGGGGCTGGGAGCCGAAGCTGGGCGGTGACTCATGGGGCGGCGGGTACTACCTCGACCTGCTGCCGCGCATCCTCGCCGAACTGGACCCCACCCGGCCCTACACCGCCGGAAGCCCATGGTCGGGCGACTGGGAGCGGCACCCCAACGACCCGGCCCACGGCACCCACCACTCATGGGAGGTGTGGAACCGCCGCGACTACGCCGAGTACCGGGACAGCGTGCCCCGGTTCGTCGCCGAGTTCGGCTGGCAGGCCCCGCCCGCGATCACGACCCTACGGCGGGCGCTGCCGGGAGAGACACTCTCGCCCGACTCACCCGGCATGCTCCACCACCAGAAGGCCGAAGACGGCAACGGCAAGCTCAACCGGGGAGTGGGCCGGCACTTCGCCCTGCCCGAGGGGGACTTCGACCGCTGGCACTACCTCACCCAGCTCGTCCAAGCCCGCGCCGTGGCCGCCGGGATCGAGCACTGGCGGGCGCACTGGCCCGAATGCGCGGGCACAGTACTCTGGCAACTCAACGACTGCTGGCCGGTGTCGTCCTGGTCCGCCATCGACGGGGACGGCCGGCTCAAGCCGCTCTACCACGAGCTCCGCCGCCTCTATGCCGACCACCTGCTCACCATCCAGCCCGACCCAGGCGGACCGACCGTGACCCTGGTGAACCAGTCGGCTCACCCCTGGAGCACCGCAGTCGCGTTGCGCCGGTTCACGACGGATGGTTCACAGACCGGCCTCGGTACCTGGGAGGTCGAGGTCGCTCCCCGCTCCGTCGCGCGGACGCGAGTTCCGCCGCAGGTGGCTCTGGCCCCGGGAGCCCCCAGGGAGTTCCTGGTGGCCGACGCGGACGAGCTCCGCGCCCTGCACATAGCGGTGACGGACAGGAACTTCGACTACCCGAGGCCGAGGTTCGATGTCCGGATCGAGCCGGTGGACGGGAAGGGCGATAGAGTCGACATCGTGGTCACCGCACACACCCTGGTACGCGATCTGCTGCTGCAGCCCGACCGCCTGGCCCCCGACGCGACCGCGGACCGCGGGCTGACCAGCCTGCTCCCCGGTGAAGACGTCCGCATCCGCGTCCGCGGCTGGACGGGGCGTGACGTCCAGGCCGTACGGGCTGCGCTGTTCTGCGTGGAGCCGGCGTGAGCGCTCCGTCCGACCGTGTCACCATCCGGGACGTCGCCCGGCACGCCGGGGTGTCCACGGGAGCCGTCTCCATCGTGTTCAACGACAAACCCGGGGTTTCCCCCGCCACCCGCGAGCGCATCATCGAGGCAGCGCGCGAACTGGGATGGACCCCGAACAGCCGGGCGCGCAGCCTGTCCGGGACCCGGGTGGACACCGTGGGACTCGCCATCTGCAGGCCGGCACGACTGCTCGGGCTCGAACCGTTCTACATGGAATTCATCTCCGGTATCGAGAGCGTACTGAGCGACCGGTCCTACTCACTGCTACTGCGCCTCGTACGAGATCTTGACGAAGAGGTCAATCTCTACAAGCACTGGTGGCAGGGTCGGCAGGTCGGCGGTTCCATCGTCGTCGACTTCCACCAGGACGACCCCCGCGTCCCCGCGCTGGAGAACCTCGGCATGCCCACGGTGGCCGTGGGCCACCCCTCCCTCACCGGGGACCTGACGTCCGTGTGGACCGACGACGCCACCGCGGTCGAGGAAGCCGTCCGCTATCTGGCCGCGCTCGGACACCGCCGCATCGCCCGAGTGGGAGGCCCGGCCGGCCTCGGACACAGTGGGATCCGCACGACAGCGTTCGAGTCGGTAGGACGTGAACTCGGGCTGGAGAGCGGCCCACAGGTGGCCACCGGGTTCGCGGGCGAGGACGGCGCCCGCGCCACCCGCTCGCTGCTCCTTACTCCCGATCGGCCCACGGCCATCGTCTACGACAACGACATCATGGCGGTGGCGGGCGCGGCCGTGGCGCAGGAGCTCGGGCTCGCCGTCCCCGGCGACCTGTCGCTGCTGGCGTGGGACGACTCGCAGTTGTGCCGTCTGACCCACCCCCCGCTCTCTGCGATGAGCCACGATGTGCACGGCTTCGGAGCCGAGGTGATGCGTACATTGTTCGCCGTCATCTCGGGCCAAGGACCCGCTTCCCACCAGGTGTCCACTCCCAGCCTCACCCCGCGAGGCTCGACGGGTCCACCGTCGCGCTGAACGCGAACGCGCCACCTGCCGCGCCGCCCGGATGAGCTCCGGCACCTCATCGCCGCGATCGAAGTCGGCGCCGTGGAGGGAACCTCCGATGAATTCTCCGCGAACCCGGCTCCGTCGGCGCGAGTCGGAACACCATCCACTACGAGTGACATGGGCACCGCCGGTTGTCGGGCCTGGGCGCCGCCCGCGCGCCGGTGGTCGAGCCGTGTCCCCGTCCGCCACCGGCTGACCGGCCGTGACGAGCCCGCCGCCCCCCCCGAACATTGCACGCCAGGCGTCCGGCCGTGCTGTCGGAGGCGGCTTGTATCCTGCACGCATTCGACGATCGGACGATCACGGATACGGGCGTGCGGGCACGGGGCGGGCGTCCAGGGGCGGGAGCGCGGGGATTTCGATGAGTGACGCACATCCGATACGAAGCCACAGGCCGGGTCTCTCGGTCGGCGCGCGCATCATCGCGGTGGTCGTCCTCGCCGCGATCGGGTCCGTCAGCACCTGGCTCCACCACGACGCTCCCGGTCGGAGTGCGCAGCCGCGTACGGAGTTCACCGCGAACAACCCGCCCGCCGGTCTGCCCACCGCGCTCACCACCGGCCAGCACCTCCATTGGCACAAGTGCACCTCGCCGCCCACCGCGCGCACGGGCTACGACTGCGTCACCATGAAGGCCCCCCTCGACTACCGGAAACCGGACGGCAGGACGATCGACGTCGCCCTGATCCGCCGCAAGGCCACCGGCCCGAACGCCCGGCGCATCGGCTCGCTCGTCCTCAACTTCGGCGGCCCCGGTGTGTCCGGCGTGAGCGGACTGCCCGAATTCCTCAACGAGTACGAGCCGCTCCTCGACCGCTACGACCTGGTCTCCTTCGACCCGCGCGGCGTCGGCGCGACCATCCCCGTGCGATGCGGGAAGACCGCGGACGACACCGGCTACGACGGGGCCGACGCCTGCGCCGAGCACTCCGGGGCGCTCCTCCCGTACATCGGCACCTCGCACACCGCGCGTGACCTCGACCTGATGCGCTACCTCCTCGGCGACGAGCGGCTGCACTACTTCGGCGTCTCGTACGGAACGGCGCTCGGCGCGGTCTACGCCCACCTGTACCCGTCGCACGTCGGACGGCTCGTCCTCGAAGCGTCCGTCGATCCGACCGAGGACCACGACGAGAAGGAAGTGTCGCAGGTCAAGGCGGTCCAGGCGGCGTTCGACCGGTTCGCCGCGCACTGCGCGGCCCGTATCCGCCACTGCCCGACCGGCGACGGGCCCGAGGAGGCCGCGCGGCGCATGGCGCGCCTGGCCGACCGCCTGGAGAAGAAGCCCGCCCCGGCCGGCGTCGGCAGGAATCTCGACGCCGACGACCTCGCGTACGCCGTCAGCGACCATCTCCGCCTCGGCACGGACGGCTGGGCGCCGCTCGCCAAGGCCCTCACCGCGCTGATCGACCACAACGACGGCCGTCCGCTGAGCAAGGGCGCGGAGGACATCGGCTCCGCCGACCGCGCGGCGACCCCGCGCGACAACAGCCGCGTCGCCCTGACAGCGATCACCTGCGCGGACTCCAGCCTGCGCCCCGGCTTCGAACGCCTTGACAGGGACGAGGCCCGCATCAAAGCCGCGTCACCCGTCTTCGGCGCGGCCTGGTCCAGCGGCGTCTACCTCTGTTACGGCTGGCCGTTCGACGGCGAGCGCGCCAGGCTCCAGGTGAACGCCGACGGCGCGGCCCCCGTCCTGGTGGTCGGCGGCACCGGCGACCCGATCACCCCCTACCCCGGCGCCCGCCACATGGCCCGCGCCCTGGGCGACGGCGTCGGTGTCCTCCTTACGGCCGAGGAGGAGGGCCACGGCACTTACCCGATGAACCGCTGCGTCACGGAGACGGTCGACCACTACCTCCGCACGGGCCGCACCCCGGCCCCGGGGAAGGTGTGCCGGGGCAGCATGTCCTGAGGCTCGTACTGCCGTACATGCCACCGGGCAGGAAGCCTGTCCCGCCGGCGCCTTCATCGACCGGGAGCAGCCGCACCTTCCGGCTCTTCTGTGGCACACCGAGTGGTACGACGTCCGGGGTGAGATCCGCAGGCAGACGCCAAGTCTTCTTGAGGGATCAGGTGCTGCTGGGTCCATGCCGTGGGCTCTGGCTGGTCGAGGCTCGCGCCAGGGCGCGCAAACGGCGATACGTGAGTGCGCATCTACGTTGACCGGCCGCGGTGTTGGAGTCGTGACCCGGTTGGCACTCCGCGTTCTCAGTAGGAGCAGCTTCGGACTCCGCAAAGCTGAGTGCCATCACCGGCAACACCGCGCATCGCTGACGGGCAGTTCCGTGTTCGGCACATCAAAAGATGTACCGAACACGGTCGCAACGTGCTGCCGTCAGGCCGGCCTCAGGAGGCCAACTCGTCGAGACTCATCCAGGTCCGGGCGGGACGCCGCCCTGCAAGACGACCGGGAGGAAGAGCCCGGGTGGACGGCTTCGTAAACTGCCCGTGGTCTGATCAACGCGACCACGTGTGACGGCCATTGGGCGGATCGGCGTGACGGGCCAGAAGCCGAGGTCACATGCCCGTCGCTGTCACATCCGCCGAGTAGACCAACGCGACGCGGTGGTTGTACTGGATGGTGTACATCTGCTTGGCGCCGATGACGACTGCCCCGGAGGTGAAGTAGTCGTCGGTGTAGGCCGGCGGCCGGGTGGCGACGTACGCCTGGCCGACGGGGACGGTGTACCAGCTGACGGGTGCCTGCGTGGAAGGGGACAGTCCCGCGGGGTATTCCGCTCGGTCGGGGTAGCTGGAGCCGTAGACCGCTACCGGTGTGGTGCCGCCGGCGGAGATCAGCGTTGCGTCGTGCGCGGGGGTGGTGTTGATGCCGTCCGGGTTGTAGAACCAGACCTTTTCGCCGCTGTACCAGATGGCGGTCCAGTCGCCGTCGGCGTCGGCCACCACGAACTGTTGTCCCGCCTGGGCGGTGGACCCCCAGTCGCTGATCCGGTCAGTGCCCGCTCCGCCCTTGTGAATGGCCTGGTCGCCGAAGAGCGGGGCGGTGCTGCTGGGCGCGGTACGCAGGAAGACGAAGTTGGAGGACTGCTGCTGAGGGGTGCAGACAGGAGTGGCGCCGGTGGGGTCGTCGCCGGGGCAGACTTGCACGGTCTGCTGGTTCTCGGTGAAGCCGGGAGTGATCGTCACCGCCGAGCCGACCGACCCGACTCCGTGGTCCCCCGCCACCGGAGCGCCGAGCAGGCTCATCAGGTGCTCCCAGTCCCAGGAAGTGCCCGGGTCCCAGTGCATGCCCGCGACGAGGCTGGAGTTGGGGCCTGCGACATTGTCGTGGCCGATGATGTGCTCACGGTCCAGCGGTATGCCGAAGCGGTCCGAGAGGTACCGCACCAGGGACGCCGTCGCCTCGTACTGCGCCTCGGTGTACCAGGTGCCGCCGTGCGCGGCGTAACCCTCGTGCTCGATGCCGATGGAGTGGAGGTTCGTTGAGTAGTTGCCGGCGTGGAAGGCGATGTCCTTGGTCGGCACCATCTGCGTCACCGCGCCGTCCGAGGACCGCATCACATAGTGCGCGGCACTTCCGCCCGCACTCTGAAAGGTCGTGATGGCAGATTCGTACGACGACTCGGTGTCGTGGATGACGATCGTATCGATCCTGATGCCGTTGGCCGGGCGGTTGGAGACCTGGCCATTGGACGACGCCGCCGGCACGAACGTGCACGAGACTTCAGGCGGGCACTCGGTCGCCTCGGACTCCGTGGTGCCGGTTAGGGCGAGCCTGCTCAACTGCCCCGTAGCGACGCGGACGTTGCTGTCGGCGCTCAGCGACACCCGCTGGCCGTCGGGGGTGGTACGCGTGGCCCCGGTCCTGATGGTGGCGAAGACGCGGCCGGCGAACGCCCTGGCGCCCCGCTTCTGCGACGAACCGCTGTAGCGGGCCACCGCCCCGTACCACTGGCCGGCGTCCGAGGACCGACTGCCGGACACGGCCCGCTGATAGGAGGCCAGAAGCGCGGCACCGCCCGCGATGTTGGCGGCAGGGTCCTCGCGCAGTTCGGCAACGGTCAGGCCGGTGAGTCTGGCCGCAGCCCGCAGGGTGTGCAGGGCGGGGTCCTTCGCCAACTCGCCGAGATCCGCCCGCCCCACGGCCCCGGCCGGACCGTCGGCCAGCATCGCGGGAGTGACGTCCGTGAGGTGCATCGGGCCGTAGCCGCCACTGGTGCTCATCCGGCCGGAGTGGGCGTCCCATGCCGACTCCTGGTACGCCACAGCGAGCAACACCTCGACGGGGACGTGGTACTTGGCAGCGGCGGCCACGAAGGCATGCTGCCGTGTGCTCGGTACGGCTGCGGCGCCCTGTGCGGTCGCGGGTGCCAGGGCAGTTAAGGCTCCTGCGGTCAACACACTCGTGGCGGCCAAGCAGATCAGCCGGTACCGGGACGCGCGCATTTGGGAAGCGCTGTCCGTTGTCTTCTTCGTCTTCACTTTTTTGTGCTCCAGGACAACCGGGAAGGAATCGTCGACTTTGCGTGTTTGTCGGACGTCAAGGTCGATGTCGCTTCGGGGTGGAAAGTGAGAAAAATTCAGAGATTGCCGTGCCGTGAACGCCCCCGAAGGCGACTCTTGCTGTATCGCACTTCATGTCGAGACGTCAAAAGTCTCGTCAAGTGGATGAACTGAAACTATATGGTCAGCGAGCTCTGACGTGCAAGACACCCTAGGATTGGGCAGATTGACCACTTGACTGAGAGGGATGGAGTTCTGTCGGAACGTTGTTCAGGGAAAGAACTGTTCTTGAGGATTTGGGCGGCAGCGCATCGTTCCAAGACGTGCAGCTGATTCCAACTCCGTAAGGGCTGTCCCGTAAAGGCCACTGACCTTCAAAGCGTGGCGTGAGAGAACTGACGGTCCGTCAACCCCGCGGTATGCGGAGTACATGAGGTATGCCCAGTGCGGTGGGCTGACCGACGAACGCCCGCCGTTCCGTTACGAAGGGCTCAAGGCCTCCCGCAGAACAACGTAGGGAACCTTGACGTGGCTCACGGCGGCTTGACCCAGCCGACCGCCCTGACGCCCTGGCCCGACCGCTGCCGAGGCTCGGGATTCCGTGGCCGGGCGAACGAAGTGATTCTCGGGCGGTGGGCCGCGGAACTCGCACGGACCTGGCGGGCCCTGGACGCTCCCGCACCCACCCGCCTGCCGACGCTCCGTTCGGGGATGCGAGGGTGGGCGGATGAAGTGCCGAGTTCCGTGGTCCGCGTCGCCCACGTCCGCGACCGCTGTCGCCTGCGCCCTGCTCGCCCTCGCCCTCGCCGGATGCGGCGACGCGACGGCCGGCCGGCCGTCCCCGGGCTCGACGTCACCGGCCACGCCCCCCGCCCGCCAGGCACCGCACTCCGGCAAGGTCTCGACGGACCCCGACGACGTCAACGGCGACGGCTACCGTGACCTGCTGGTCCCCGTCACCGTCGGCGGATTCGACCGGAAGACGAACCCCGCCGGCGAGGAACGCGTCGGCGTCGTCTTCGGCTCCGCCCACGGCCTCGACCCCGCCGTTCACAGCGTCTGGTCGCGCGCCGACCTGGGCCTGCCCGAGCCGGACGTGGCGCACGGCTTCAAGGACACCCTCCCCGCCGCCGGGGTGGTCACCGCCGACCTCGACGGCGACGGCTTCCCGGACTTCGTGACGGTCCGCAGCGGGCCCACCGTCAAGGAGAAGGGCTTCCTCCCCGTGTCGCGCGCCGTCCCGTACGTCTCCTGGGGCGGCCCGACCGGACCGACGCCCGGGGCGACCCCGCTGCGGATGCCCGGCCGGGTGGCGAACCTGGGGATCTCGACGCTGGTCCGCGGCGACTTCGACGGCGACGGGCACCACGACCTCGCCGGATCCGCCGCGGACAAATCATCCCTGGTGGTGCTCTACGGCCCGTTCGACCGCTCCGGTGCCCCGGCCCGTACAGACACCCGGCTGCCCTGGTTGAGCGGCTCACTCTTCGCCGACGCGATCGATCCGTCCGGCAAGCCGCGTGCCACCTCCCTGCTCGTGCACGACATCAACGACGGTGAACAGTCCGGCAATACGCTCGTCGTCGCCCACCGCGGCACCGGGCTCGCCGCCCGGGGCACCGTGCTGCGCCGGGGCAATGCCCACGCCTTCGGCGACTTCGACGGCGACGGTGTGCGAGACGTCGCCGTCGGGGGCGACCACAGTCGCAACGACGAGGACGCGCCCGGTACCGCACCCGCGGACAACTCGTTGACGGTCTACCCCGGCTCCGGCACGCCGCCCGTCGTGCACCGGCTGCCGGACGTTCCCGAGGGGTTGGGCACCGACTACGGCCCCGGAGGCTTCACCGCCGCCGACCCCGACGGCGACGGCCGCGACGGCATCCTGGTCGCCACCTACCAGGGCGCCACCCTGATCGACGGCGACCGCCGCACCAACGTGCTGCGCCAAGGCCCCGCGACCGTCGGCGGCGAGCACACGCCGGCCAAGTGGCTGCACGCCCGCCCCGTGGGCGCCGGAGACTTCGACGGCGACGGCCGCGACGAACTCGTCCTGGCCTGGGCACCGGGTCTGCTGTTCGGCCTGTACGGCGAGCACCCCGCGTACTGGTGGATCACCGACGGCACCGGCTCCCGCGACCGGACGTCCTTCGTCACGGACACCTTCGCCCCCGAATGACAGGTCGCGGCGGGCGCGCCGCCGGGTCAGCCGGCCCGGCGGTGCCGACCGGATGCGACCTGCTGGTCCGACCGCCACTCGACAGCGTCGGGAAGCTGGATACTCTCGCACCAGCAAGCTGAACTGCGTTGCTCTCCGGGCTGATCAGTCGTTGCGCGGAGCATGGAACTCAGCAAAGGAGCGTGCGTCAAACGCCCTTCAGAACACGCTCAAGTGCCGCCCGGCCTGCGGGTCCCCAGTTCGGCTTGCCGCCGGGGAGGCCCCGGTCTCCGTTCTGCCCCATGAGCATCAGGAAGAGGCTCTTCATGGCGGCCAGCCCGCGGGCGCGCCGGATCGCCGCGTCGTCTGCATGGGCGTACACGTCGAAGAACCGTGAGGCAGTGGCCGCGGGTAGTAGCACCCATGCGGCGGCGAGGTCCCACGCTGGGTCGCCGGCGAACATGTCGCCGAAGTCGACGATGCCGGAGAGCGTTCCGTCCGAGACGACGACGTTTGCGGGATGGAGGTCGCCATGCACCCACACCCGCGGTCCCTCCCACGCCTGGGCCGCAACGGCGTCGTCCCAGACGGCCCGGACATCCGCAGCGATGTCGTCGGGGACAACGGCCCGGAAGAAGTTCTCGAAGCCCTCCGTACAGTTCTTGGGATGGCCGCCGCGGTCCGTAGCGATCGGCGCCTCGGCGGGCGCCTCCACATGGAGCGCCCGGAGGAAGCCCGCCAGCGTGTCGGCCGCGTGGTCGCCGCGGCTGATCGAGCCGTGGTCCAGTGGCTCGCCGGGAACCCACGTCATCACGGTCCAGTGCTTGGGGAAGCGTTCGGACGGTTCGCCGAACCGCACCGGGGTCGGCACCGGGAGCGGCAGGCGCGGGGCCAGCACGGGGAGCCACCGCCGCTCCTTGAGCTGGAGCTCCGGGGTGGGGTCCATGCGCTGCATGCGTACGGCCAACTCGTCCCCGAGGCGCCACATTTGGTTGCCCCAGCCGCCCGCCACCTCGCGGATGGCCAGCCCTGCAAGATCTGGATGTTGTTCCAGCAGCAGGTCGCGGACCAGGTCTGCGGTGATCTCGATCCCGGTGTCGGTCATGAGACGTCACCGTACTCAGGCAGCAGACGGAGCGGGCTCTCGCTCTCCGGAACATGTCGCTGTGATCCTCTGGCGTCATCAATGCGGTTTCAGAGAGCTTGGGATCAGAGGCCTTGGGACGGAACGGCCTCAAAGTTCAGATCGGTTCCCGGTCTCACTCAGCGCGCTGTCCGACACGTAGGACGCTCAAATAGCGACGTGATGCTCGGTCGCCCATCCGGGTACGGATGCGCTCGGCGATGGCGTCGAGCAGGGGCTCGCGAACATCGCGGTCAAGCCTCCGGTACAGCGACAACGAGCGAAGGTGATCGGCAAAGCCGTCCCCGGTGAACCATTGAACGGTTGGATACCAGCGGACGGTAGTTGGGCCGAACAAACCGCCGGGATCGTCGACCAGGCCCCAGCCCTCGTCGGTGGAACGCACGTCTTCTTCGAGTGGCGGATGACCCCAATCGGGGTTCCCGGGGCAGAACCGCTCGTGGAGATCGGCGGTCTCGGCATACACCTCCGGCTCTCCCGGCTGGCGGACGACGACGTGGCCGAGCAGCGCCATCCAGCCTCCGGAATGGAGCACGTCGTGCGCTCGCCGCCAGCCGATCGACGGATCGACCCAGTGCCACGACGACGCAGCCACGAGGACATCGAAGCGTCGACCGCGGTCGTCCCACTGCTCGAACGTTGACGTCTCGACTTGGACGTTGCGGAAGGAGGCGATCCGCCGGCGAGCGAGTGCGGCCATGTCGGGGCCCGGCTCGATGGCGGTCACTGAGCATCCGAGTGCTGCCAGCGAGCGCGTCGCCTGACCGGTACCGCAGCCCACCTCCAGCACCGACGACCTGTCGTCCGTACCGGTGACGGCGACAAGGTCCGCGAACAGTTCGTCGGGGTATCCCGGCCGGACCCGGTCGTAGAGCTCCGGGACCTCGTTGAACACCCGGCCGAGGTCGTGTGCATTCAGGCGCGCCTTCGGGTCATTGGTCACGAGCGCACAAACTATAGGGCTCGTCCATGGAGATGCCGCCGGAAGCCGACACCGCACCGTACGACTGGCCCGGGCGCGGACGTTCGTGCATGAGAACTGCCCTCATCCGATCTTGCCCGCGACAACCTGGGCGCCCTCGTCACGCATGGCGTGGTCGGCATTGAGCCCGTCTCCGGGTATCCCGGGCGGATCGGTGATCTCTGTGTGGGAGCACCTGGAACCACTGGTGGCGGCGGAGCGTGCCCGGCGTGCGCAGGACACGTCGCTGCGATGTTCCACCAACCAGTCGGCCATGTGCCGTACGGCTGCTGACTGGCCCGGTACCTCATGGCCTTCCAGCAGTGCCAGGGCCAGTGCGCTCAATGGGCCTGGGAGGCCGTGCGCCAGCCCGCAGTCAAGCTTGCCGTAGGGGTAGAACCGGCGCGCCGGCTCGCTCACCAGCCGTTCGGGCGGGGTCGCCCAGCGCGGTGGGCCGGGTACGCGGGCGGCCAGCCACACCAGGGCACCCAGTACCTCCGGCAGCCTGTTGTACGGGTCATGGGCCAGCAGGCCGGTGGCCACACCGCTCACCCCGGAGACGACGTCGTGGCCTTCCATTGGGGCAAGCCCTTGACCGGAGTGCAGGCGGGATGTCATGAGCGAGATGCGCGAGGCCAGTTCCGCGTCCAGGGCTGCCGTGGGGTGCTGGTCATGTGTGTCGTGCCGGTGCAGCAGTGTTGCGGTCAAGTTCAGTCCGCTGATCCCGGCGAAGAGACCGGCGGACAGGTGCGCTGAGCGGTCGGCTGCGCGCAGCGCCGCACGGAGAAACTTGTCGCCTGTCGCGTCCCACCCGGCTCGGGGGAAGCATCGGTCCAGGTACGAGCAGAGCACGGCGAGCCCTGCGTCGCCTGCTGCCACGGAGTACGGCCGCCAGGTCTGCGGGGAGGGGGCCGGATCGCGGGTCGCCGCAGGCCTGTCGGCGATGTCCCGGCAGCCGACGGCACGTTCTGCGACATCGAGGGCCACTTCCAGCGCGGCGCTTTGGCGTACCCCGCCGACCACGCTGGTCCACGTCGGTTCAGGTGCACCTGTCACCCTCTCGCTCCGCTCTCTCTTCCTTCCTGTCCATCGTGGGGCGCTCACTTGCGTCGGACGCCACGGGGCACGGGAGTGTCCTGCCCGGCAGAGATCGCGGCTATATGGACAAGATGTCATGATATGAAGCGATCTGCGACCGTCGTGCAGTGCTGGATCAGTTGATCGCCCATCGCCCATCGCCAATCGCTTGACGCGCGCGGCATTCGAGCGCCCGGCCGTCCGTGTCGTCAGAAGGGTGTGGGGCCGTGTGCGAACGAACGTTGCGGCATACGGCGACGGTGATGCGCGCGTTTCCCTCCGTGCGCAGGAGGCACGGAACCCCACGCGGGCTCCGTCTCGCGCTGCACGAGATCCTCTTCGACGTCGTTCACGGAACCGACACGTCCATCGAGTTGCCTGACCCGACCACGCCGCTTGGCAGCGCCTCCCGCTCCGGTCACGAGGCCTCCAATCCCTTGGTGTTCATGGAATTGATCCGCCGGGTCCCGGTGGTTCCGCAGGAGAGCGTGTTCCTCGACCTGGGAGCGGGGAAGGGCAGGGCGTTACTGCTCGCCGGACGGCACGGCTTCCGCAGAGCCATCGGCGTGGAGATCTCGCCGGCGCTGTGCCGCATCGCCGGGCGCAACGTGCACCGTGCTCTGCGCCGCCACCCCGGGACCGCGATCGAAGTGCACTGCGCCGACGCCGGCGGCTTCGACATCCCGGACGCGGTGGAGGTCGTATACCTGTACAACCCCTTCCCGCCCCCCACGCTCAGCCGCGTGATCGAGCGGATCACCGCGTCCCAGCGGAGGGCTCCCCGTCGGCTCTTCGTCGTCTACGCGCACTCCCGGCACCACGACCTCCTTCTTGAGGCGGGGTTCGTCGTGCTGCACCGGCAGGACGGCGCGGGCATGGTCCTCATCCGGTATCCACCGGTGTGACCGTTCGCGTCGCTCACTCTCTGTCAGAGTCAGAGTCAGAGTCAGAGTCAGGGGCGGGACGCGGATTCACGGTCGCCCGGCGCCGCCGCGCCGTGCGGCTCGTGACGCGTACAGCCGGTGCAGGAAGTCGTAGAGCACCAGCTCCTGAGGTCGGGCGGCCGAGCGCAGGAGACGGTTCGCGTGCATATGCAGATAGGTGCTCGCCAGCTCCGGGAGCGAGGCGGTGACCTGCCCCGCCTCGATCGCGCGGCGCAGGTCCTCGGCCACCTGCTGCACCGCCGGCAAGGGAACACTGAGTCCGTCCAGCGCCCGGACCCCGCTCGGGGGTGCAGTGGTCCTTCGGCGTCCTTCGCCGGGGGAGTCAGGGCCCATCAAGTGCTCCAGAACCCCGCGCTCCGAGCGGTATCGCTCACCGATCCCGCGGCGCAGAGCCCGGTCGGCCGAGAGTTCCTCGGCCAGAGTGTCGCGCGCGGCGGTCGTCGCCGCGCGTCGGGCCGTCAAGGACATGCCCAGTCCGCGCAGAATCCGGTCCATGTTCACCAGGCAGAGCCGCCAGCGACCGTCGGGGTCTGCTGCCAGGGCGTTCTCCGGACCGGCTTCTGTTTCCGTCCGGTGCGTGGCCAGTGCCAGTGCTTCCAAGGCGGTGAGGACCGCCTCACTGTCAACGCAGAAGAGGCGTTCGGCGAGGAGCATGCCTTCCGGGCCGCCGTACCGCTCGATCTCCGGCTCGTAGGTGTCCAGTTGCATACCCTGGAGCGTTTCGTCGGAGAGGAAGGGTGCGACGGTGTCGACGAGACAGGGCAGGACTTCGCGCAGGAGCCGACTGCGGTCGCCGTGGATTCTGAGGCGCACGTGCCACGCGGGGTCGCCGTAGCGGATGAAGAACCACTTGTCGCAGCGAGCCGCCTGCTGCGCATGTCTCACCACCGGCCGCACGACTTCTCGCAGGATGTCGTCCGCCGCCGCAGGCCCCGTGTAGAGCTTGGCGTAGAGCCAGTCGGATCCCGGCGGGTGAGCCCTGGCCACGGAAGGCACCTGGAGGGCAGAACGCCTGGAAGCCGGGCTCGGTGCAGGCCGCGTGTGCGGAACCCGAAGGAACGGCACCACCAGTTCATGGGTGTACCGCCCCTCATCGCCTCGCACCCATACGTCGTCCGGTCCATGGAACAACTCGGTGAACGTCGCATCGCGGGGCCGGCGGAGAAGGTGGTGGACCAGGCCGTCGACGCTGATCACATTGTCGAGATCGACCGGCAGAAGGCGATCGTCTTCCGTCAGCGCCACCCAGCGCGGCATGCGGACGCGTGTGCGCAACTGCCGTACCGCCTCGAACCGCTCCCGGTCCTCCAGCCCTGCGAGCGGCGGGAGTTCCTCGCTCGCGATGTTCCACCGGGCCGGCGACAACACGAGACGGCCGGACGTCACCCGCGGAAGATACGGTGCCGCCCGCAGCGCGCCGAACGAGAACGCCGGGCGCGTCACCCCTTGCCCCTGCAGCGCGCCAAGGAAGCGGTAGAGGCCGAGATTGGTGGGTCCGCCGAAGTTGTGTGCAGATGTCAGCCGGGGCAGCACTCTGCGACCCAGTTCACGCGACATGAGCACCACCTGGTCACCGGAGACGCGGACGTACAGGTCGGTCAAGGGGATACGGCGGGTGAGGTCGCCTCCAGGATGTCCCAGCAGGGCGATCTCGGCATCGCGCAGAGAGGGCCGCGTCAGTACGTCTCCGACGCGCGCGTCGGGCACATGCACGATCTCCGCGAACACCGCGTCGGGCTGTAGGGCCTCCTCGGCCTTGACGTGAGTGCGCAGCAGCTCCGTCAGCTCACGGTCATGACGGCACAGTCGCCCGAGGGGCGTGACGGCCGAGGGGCCCACAACGGCGGAGACGAAGACCCGGTAGGTGCCCGCGGCGACACTCCGCTCGTCCTTGGCCAGCAGGGTCGCCACCACGCTGAAGGAGTCCGGCAGAGGCTTGGCCTGCCTGTCCTCGCTCAGGCCGAAGGCATGCAGGTCGGTCTCGTCCACGTTGAGTTCGCCGGCGTCCGAGCGCAGGGCATCGCCGAATTTCGCCAGGAGCAGGGGAGGGAGGTCGTGGTCGGCGGACGGTGCGGCGTGGTGCGCTGTGGCGTCGGGGAACGTGAGTCCCGACAGAAGTGACTCGGCGGCCGGTCGTTGCGCCTCCGACACCGGAAAGCCGATCCCGGTCTCCTCGTCGAGCGCCTCGCACAGCGCCACGTCCCGGCCGCCGTACCGCTGCCTGAAAGCGTCGGCGAAACAGTGGATCTCACGGTCGTGGCCGCCGCGGTCCATCCGGTGGAGGAAGCGGGCGCCGCGGAGGATCTCCTCCGTCACGTCCTGGCCGAGTACGGCGGACCGCGCCGGCTTCACGAGGTCGGTATGGAAGGGCGCGACGCGGTGTCCCCTCGTGTTCGCCGGCGGGCTCGGCAGGGCCGAGGAGATCCTCCGGTAGACGGCGGGTTCCGATCCGAGGGGTTGCGCGTCGAGGACGGCCAGGGCGTCACGCACCCGGGTCAGCCCGTCGACGACGTCGGCGGTCGGGCCTGAGTCCGTCAGGCTCCGCAGTTGCCCGATGAGCTGGGCCGCGGGGTCGGGTCCGCAGACGCTCGGGCCGAGCTCGGGGACCAGGATCCGGTGGTGGATGAGTTGGTTCACGAAATCGGTGGCGTCTTCGTCAGCGCTGTCGGCGTCCTCGCTACCGAGGGCCGCCACCAGTTCGCACCGTCGCGCTCCCGAGGCGGCGCGCTTCAGGACAGCGGACAACTCCGCGGAAGGGGCGACGGCGACGAGGTGATGGGTCCGGTGTCCGTCCTTCACGCGCTCGCAGATGTACCGGAGACGTCCGGCCGCCTCGTAGAGCGTCGTGTTCGGATGGAAGCGCACGCTGTCACGGACGGACGGGTGGTCTCCCAGCGCATCGGACAAAGACGTCACGTATTCGTAGCTGATGCGGGTCTGCCGCTGGTAGGAGGAGCGCGGCCCCAGCGACAGGCTCGTCACGCTGCCGGGCGAGGCACCGACGCGTCCCGTCGTCCACCCGGCGAGGAGCCCGAACGGTGTCGGGCGGGCAGCCATGCGGGAGACGTATCGGTACAAGGCCCGCTCGGTCTTGCGTCCGCGTCGGCTTTCGGGGTCGCGGTGCCAGACATCCACGCTCTCCGCGAGGGAAGGGGATGCCAGGAAGAGGGCTTCTCGCACTTCAGCACGGGCGCACACCTTCGCAAGCCGGCCGCGAACCGTGCGGCGGTCGTCGGACAGGGCCCGCTCCGTCACGGTGGACCGGCCGTCGGCGTCCGACGCGCGGAGGTCTTCGCCAAGGGCCGACAGGGTGTCCAGCGGCAGCATGGGCGTCCGCAGGACGAAGAACCCTGAGGCGGTCCACCGGTCGGCCCGGGGAAGGGATGTGGGCCCCGGGTCGGCACTCACCTGGCCGCTTCCCTTCGTGCGCGGGTACGCTGCCGCCGTCCCGCGCGGGAGCGTCGAAGCAGGAGCGGCCACAACTCGGTGTGCGCGACCGATTGTGACAACAGCCTCCGCCAGAAGAAGTTCACGTTGACGGCCCAGGGAGACATCACGGTCACCTGGTGGTACCAGCCGACAGGGATGTACAGGCATTCCCCGGGTCGCAGGGTGCAACGGAATCCCACTGCACGCCGCGCGCGGGGAAACGTGTCGTAATCCGGCAGGTTCGGGTCGAACCGGCAGTGCGTCGCTTTCGGCAGCTTGTACAGCAGGCGGGCCTGCGACGGGGGAAAGAGCAGGAAACTCTTCTGGCCGATGACCTGCACGTTGCAATTCGGAGTCACGTCGCAGTGCAATCCCGAGGATGTTCCGAGTATCCCGCACCAGAAGTTCGTGTCCACCAAAGGCGAACGGAACCAGTCCGGAACGGGAGCGTCCCGCAACAATTCGGGCGAAAGCGCGGCCAGCTTCGCATCAAGGTAGTAGGACTGCTCGAATCGATGGTCACAGACGGCTTCTGTGACGGCCCCGGAGTCGATTCCCGGCCGAAGGACCGGCTTCAGGTCCTCCGCCGCCTCCAGGACCCAGTCGAGGTACTGCTCGAACCGGATGCGCCCGCCCGGGCCGAGGCGCTGGAATATGTTGCGGGGCGGCCCGTCCGTTTCCCTCACCGCGATCTCCCGCGGACCGGCGACCCGCCGAAGGTATCGCGAATCCCAGTGCCGTACGGCCGGCCAGTCGGCCGTGCAGTCCGTTACGACCGCCGGGCGGTCCCCGATGAAGGCGTGCGGGCTGAACTCCGCGCTGGGAACTCTGACAACGGGGCGAATGTCCATCACCCTGCTACTCCGGCGGCGCCCCGTTCGGCGAGCGCTGCGCGCGCAGAGGGGCGTCGTCGCAGCACCAGAGGGTCCAGCCTTGACTGCTGAGCAGCGGATCGTCGAGATCACGCAGAACCTCGCGCTTCAGGTCGAGTGTCCGCCTGGTCTCTTTGCTCTGCTGCGTCTCTTTCCTTGGCTCCATGACGTTGTGTCCTCCCGCTCGGGCCCCGAAGCGTTGCACGCTGAAAGGCGATCGGCTGGGCTTCTAGGCGAGGGTGACCTCCCGCACGAGCTTCGCTCCAAGAACGTCGCGGAGGCCGCCACTGCCTGTACCTTGCTCACCGCCGGTACGGTGCTCACCGTCGCTCAGCTCGGCCTCGATCACGGCGAGCTTTTGCCCGAACCCGTCCAGGGAAGCCATGTCCGGCACTTCCACTGCGAGCAGTACGCTCCAGTCGTCCGGGCTTGCGGGCGGCCCCATCAAAATCCGATAGCGGGTTATCAGGCCCGTCCGCTGCGCTTCGTCCATCACGGGCTTCCAGGTCTGGCGCAACACATCCAGGTATTTTCTCGTCGCGCCCGGCTTGACCTGAATCAGCTGGAGGGACCACACCGATCCTTCGGTGAATGGAAGCTCCGGGGTGCCCTTCTCGGTCATGGCGTCCTCGTCTCTCGGCCACACGATGGGCCGTACGACAAATCGGATCGCCCGTCCATTGTCGCGTCCCGTTTCGAGGGCCGCAAACGCAGCGGTCCTATTCCAACCCGCGCATTGGCCATTGCAGTTGAGCCGACGGGACGGTGAAACCCCTTGCGGCCGGGTCGCGCCCGCAGCGATCGTCGTAGCCCTGCGTGCAGGATGCACGGATCGGGCTCAACGGCGAGTGGCGGGGACAGGTCCGGGCAGAGCAGCAGTCCGCCGGCGACCAGGCCGACGAGGCCGGCCCAGCGGGACATGCTGGCGGGCGGCCACGGTGACCAGTTGTGCGCCGGCTCCGTTCCCGGAGCATCGCCCCGCACGTGGCACGCGCCCTCTTCTTCGACGCTGCTCACGGGCTGATGGTCCGTCGACACCGGGAGCGGCAGGTGCTGCGAGGAGGTGAAGTCCGGAGGGCTGTCGATGTGGGACGAGCCGCGCCACTCGCGTACTTAAATGTGACTATTTATGGTGAATGAGAAGTTGATTTGCATTTCTTAAGAGGCAGTGTTCTGTGGCGATTTGGCCATGTCCGAGGGTCAGGATCAGTGCGTGCCCGGCCGGATGGTCCGGGCAGTGCCGGGGCGTCAGCTCCGGTTCGTACGGAAAGGTCTGAACATGATCAACGGATTGAAGAGGGCCGCGGCCCTGGGGGCGGCGACGGTGGCCCTGGCCGCGGGCGGGGTCGTCGGTGCGGTCGGTACCGCGTCGGCCGCCCCGCAGGACCACCGGCCGTCGGTGGCGTCGCACCACTGCGTGAAGGTGGCAGGCCACTGGGCACGGCAGTGGCGCCCGGCGTTCCGGGACCGGCACCACCGCTGGCACCCCGGCCAGTGGATCCGCGTCTGGCTCCCCGCCCATCACGAGTGCCACCACTCACACCGTGGCTGACGCCGGCATCCGCCCGTAACAGCGGCTGCGATTCAAACCCGAACCGGCCCCGACGCGCCCCTTCGAAGGCGCGCCGGGGCCGGTTCGTCAGGTCGCACCCGCGCTTCGCGAATCGCGTGGTGCCGGGGCGCTGTCATGCACGGCGGCCCGGCACCGGGGCGGTGACGCGCGGTGCGAACCGGACTGCTTACCTGACGTCGACGAAGTCGCCGGGGGCCGTCGCGGCGGCGGTGGTGGAGGTGCCCGCGAAGACGTAGCGGTAGTAACCGTCGACCGTGGCCTTGGTGGTGGTCTTCAGGACGCCGGTGCTGTTGGTCGTGACCGTCTTGAGGGTGGTGTAGGTGCTGCTGCCCTTCTTGCGGAACTGCAGTTTCGCGGGCTGGGACACGTAGCCGGCGAAACTGCCGGTCGACCAGTTCGCGCGGGCGAGCTTGCCCGTGACCGTGATGGTCTTGTCCTTCTTGACCGGCTCGGGCGTGGCATTCGCGGTCAGCGTGGAGGACTTCTTGACCGAGACGGTGGCGACGTCGTCGTTGTAGCCGGCGTTCGCGTACAGGTCCCAGGCGCCCAGGAACAGCTTCCAGGTCCCTGCCACGCCGTTGTCCTTCATGTCGGTGGCGGGGTGGATGTTGAAGACGGCCTTGCAGGTGTAGACGCCCTGGGTCGCCGACTCCGTGCAGTTGGGGTCGTCGTCCGTCCCCAGGCCGCCGGTGATGCCGTCCGTGGTCGAGCTGTCGGTGCCCTGCCACAGGAAGGCCTCGGTGAGGGCGACGCCGCTCTGGTTGGTGGCGGTGTACGTGACGGTGACGGACTTCGTGCCGGTGGTGCCGAGGACGATGTCCTTGCCGCCGTTGATGACCGCGTTCGAGAACTTGGTGTTGCCCAACGAGTCCTTCGGACGAACGGTCTTCGAGGTGAAGGAGCTGAGCTTCGTCGACGCACCCGGACGCTCCGCCGCCTGGGCGGCTATCGGAAGAGCGAGCGCGGACAGAACGACGCCACCGGAAGCTACGGCGGCCGCAACGCGTAGACGCATGAATCCCCCATGAGAACCTTGATAGGCGGGCCGAAGTTCCCCTCGGGCCAAGCCTGTTGACCTGTGCATCATATGAACTCGGTTCGGAAACAGTGAAGATTTTCTGTGCCCGCTCCCCTCGGCTGACGCACACACGCCGATTCCGGCTCCACACTGCCTACCGACGGCTGCCGCCCGGCCCGACACCTTCCGGACCGCTCGGGCGGGCGAAACGCCTGTCCAACCGGCGATGCTTCCGCGGGCGTTCAGGGAGACGCGGCGCGCCGGGGTCGCGGCCCGCAGCGCGGCGGCCGGTGGCAGTTCCGCCCGGACCAGGTACCGCGGTTCGCGGTGGACGCCGGCGCCGTGGGCGTCGCCGCCGAGGAAGGGTACGGGCACGGAGGCGTCGCTGCCGAGGCCGTCGCACTGCTGCCCATCGCCGCGCCGGCCGGCGGCTGGTACACGGTGGAGTCCACAAGGTGAGCGAGTCCGATCCCCCGCGTGACGTGGACGACCGCCGCGGTCAAGCCGTCCGGCCCGGCAGCGTGGAGGCGTCGTGTGCCGGTGGACAGCCCAGTCGGCCGCGGGTGGCGACCAACAGGACGAGGGCGGCGACGGTGGCGCTGAGCAGGAAGGCGTGGGTGGCGTCTTCGCGGGACAGTGTGGGGAACATGGCGGACCAGGCGAGGGACATGTAGTTGTTGACGCCGCAGTGCAGCAGCATGGCCATCGGCAGGCTCTCGCCGGTGCGGTTGAACACCCATGTCATGACGAAGCTGAAGGCGATCGCGGTGACGATGAACTCCAGCGGCGTGGTCCAGGACACGTGCGGCCAGTTGCCCCACTGGGTCAGGAACAGCGGGAGGTGCCAGGCGCCCCACAGCGGACCGACGACGAGGGTGCCGAACAGCGGGCCGTAGCGGCGCTGCAGGCGGGGCATGGCGAACTCGCGCCAGCCGGGCTCCTCGGCGAGGCCGGTGGTGACCATCTGCACGAGCAGGCCGGGCAGGAACGCGGCCAGCATGACGACGGGCGGCATCGCGGGACCGCGGCCGGACAACGCGACCGAGGTGAGGGTCAGCGCGGCGGGCACCGAGAAGAGAACCACGACGTACCAGCGCCAGCCGACCTTGAACTTGGTCATCCGGCCGCGCCAGGCCCGTAGTCCGCGGCGTCCTTCGGTCGCGCCGGTCACCAGGAGTGCCGACAGGATCGGGCCGAGGTAGGCGCCGGGCAGGACGCCGAAGAGCTGGCTGCCGGGGCCGCCTCCGGGAAAGGTGAAGTGCCAGACGCCCAGGCCGTTCTCGGACAGGACGTACGGCGTCCATGCGGTCCAACTCAGCAGGTATGCCAGCGAGAAGAACCAGGTCAGGGGGCGGCGGCGGATGCTGCCCCGCAGGCCGGTGCCGTCCTCGCGGCCCGTGTCGGCCGGTCGCGTTTCGATACTGACGGGGTCTTGGATGCTGCTCACCGTGGTGTCCCTTCGGAAGCGGTCGGAAGCGGTCGGAGCTGTGTCGGAAGCCGGCTGAGGTGACGTGTTCAGCACACCAGTCACGCGTCCGCGGATCATTGCCGTGAGCGCCCCGAGTGGCGGTACAGCAGGCTGTACCGCCGTCGATCGGAGCCGTGGTCGCCGCCGGGCCGAGGGCGGCGTCCTGATGGGTCATCGCCGGGGGCGGGCGGCCCGCCGTACTCGCCTGAGCGCGGTGGCGTCAGGCCGCAGGGGCACCCCCGACAGGGCCGGACGTATCGCCGGACGAGCGGTCCCGCCTCGTCGTGGACGCGAGCCGGGTCACTGGGCGCGGACGGCGTCGGCGGGTGGCGTGCGCAGCGCCTGGCGGGTGGGGAGTTCGATGGTGAGGAATGCCGTGACGGTGACGGTGAGCGCGAGGGCGGGCAGCAGCCAGGCGGGGCCCGCGGGCCAGGGGCGGCCGAGGAAGCCCTGGCCCAGGAGGGCGAGGGGCACGGCGGACAGCAGCAGGGCCGTGGTGAGCGCGGTGGCGGCGGTCACCGCTGCCTCGCGCCGCATCATCGCGCGGATCTGACGAGGTGTGGTGCCGATGAGGCGGAGCGCCCCCAGTTCGACCCGGCGCTGGGCGGTGGCGGCGACGAGTTTGTTGGCGATGCTCAGCAGGAGGTAGACGAGCAGGACCACGATGACGGCCAGGTTGATCCACACCTCGGGCGGGGCGTCCCTCAGACCGTCGCCGGACGGGGGATTCGTGTCCTCCAGTGCCAGACCCGGGTGGGACGCGGCGAGGGCTGTCAGTGCCTGGCGGGCGGTCGCGGTGCCGTCCGTGCGGACGAGGATGCTCTGGTCGAGCCCCGTCGTGGTGTGTCCGGCCGCCAGGTCGTGGGAGAGCACCACGGTGCCGAAGCCGAGAGCACGGCCGTAGACCGCGACGACCTCGGCGTCGACCCGCGCGCCGTCCCCGAGGACGAGGCTCACCCGATGGCCCACTTCCGCGGCGCGCGAGCGGGCGACATCGCTGCTCACGGCGATCGTGGCGCCGGTGAGACGGTCCAGGCTCCCCGCCCGTACATCGAGGTCGAGGACGTCCGACGCGTCCGGGGTGAGGATCGTCGCGGAGCCGGAATCGGTCTCCGTGTCGCCGAACATCTTGTACGGCCACACCACCGTGGTCGTGCTCACCGGGGCCGCCGCCCGTACGCCGGTCGTGTCCCGTACGGCGGAGAGCGTGCCGTCGGGCAGTCCGCCCAGGCCCGGCGCGCCGAGGCGCTGCTGGGCGAGGGTGCCGACGCGGGTCTCGTCCGCCGTGGCGGCCAGCACGGTGGTCTGGGTGAGGGTGTACGTCAGGACGAACACGACCGCCATGGCCAAGGAGCTGACGATTCCCGCGTTGCGCAGGGCGTACGCGCGGACGTTGGCCATCGCCAGCCAGGTCGGCGCGGAGACGCCGGAGCGGGTGCGCCGGGCCGCCGCGTTCCCGATGCCCCGGACGAGAGCCGGGCCGGCCAGGGCCAGGCCGATCGCGCCGAGAATGCCCGCGATGGAGGTGGCTGTCGCGCCGATGGCGGTACGGGAGAAGAGGGGTGTGGCCGACATGGTGGTCGCGGCGACGATGACGAGGAGGCCGATGCGCGTCCGGGTCCGCGACGGATCGCGCGGCTCGCTGCGCGACTCGGCGACGGCCTCGGTGGCCGGCATGCGGGAGGTGCGCCAGGCCGAGCCCCGTGCCGAGACCTGTACGACCAGGGCCATGAGGACGATCGTCGCGAGGGCGGGCAACGGGCTGAGGGTCAGCGGGAGTTCGGAGGGAACGACCCCGCGGTCCGCCAGCAGCCCGCGGAACTGCCCGGCCAGCAGGTAGCCGAGCGCCACACCGGGGACGAGGGCCATGGCCGCGACGACGGTGGACTGGGCGGCGGCAAGTCGCCGGATCTGCTTCGGAGTCGCGCCGACGGCCCGCATCAGCGCCAGGTCGCGACGCTGCCCGGCGATCGACACGGCCAGCGCGCTCGCCATGACGAACCCGGTGATCAGCAGGATGATGCCGGCGAGCGAACCGGCGAGGAGGACCAGGAGGGAGCGGCTCGCGCCCGCGCCGGGCGACACGAGGTCCCCGCGACTCGCACCGGTGACCGCCTCCAGCCCCGTGAACCCCGTGCCCTTCAGCTTCGTACGGACTTCGTCGGCGACCCGCTCCTCGGAACCGGGTGCGGTGCGCAGACCGATGAGGTCGACGGTCCCGGCGCGCGAGTCGCCGTTCCGCCCATCTCTCCCGGACAGTCGTACGGCCGTCCTGTCGGCGAAGAAGACGCCGGCGCCCGGCGCGTCGACGACCGCCGAGACGCTATAACGGGCGGCGGGCCGGGCGCCCGCGACGGCCTCGATCGAGTCGCCCACCTTCACTCCCGCCGCGGCGGCGGTGGCGCTGTCCACGGCGATCTCGCCGGAACCGGACGGCCCGCTGCCGTGGACCTGAGCACCGTCCAGCAGCCTCACCGAGGACCAGCCGTGCCCCGATGCCCGGGGATCCCCGGCCGGTACGACCCGTCCATGGGCGTCGACGAGGGCGGCGGGGAAGCCGATGTCGCCGACCGCATCGGTGACACCCGGCAACTCGGCCAGTTTCCGCACCAGTTCAGCCGGGACCGTACGACGTTCCGGGAGCGCGATCGGCAGGTCGCCGCTCGGGTGGAACTCCTGGTCGGCCGCGACGACGACGCCCGCGCCGCCGAGACGGCCGACGGGCAGATGGGAACGCAGACCGGACTCGGCCAGTACGCCGGTACCGGTGATCAGGGCCGCGCCGCCGAGAACCGCGCAGGCCACGGCGATCAGCGCGGTGATCCGGTGTCCGACCATCCGCAGGGCGAGACGGAACATGACTCAGCCCCCCGCCAACGCGACGAGACGGCGGGCCAGTTCAGGGGCGGTCGGCGCTTCGAGGGCCTCGACCACCCGGCCGTCGGCCATCACCAGCACCTGGTGTGCCCGGGCCGCGGCGGCCGGATCATGGGTGACCATCACCACCGTCTGGTGCAGGTCGTCGACGAGGTCGCGCAGCAGGTCGAGGACCTCGTGGGCGCTGCGCAGGTCCAGCGCGCCGGTCGGCTCGTCGGCGAACACGACGGCCGGCCTGGCCACCAACGCCCGTACGACGGCGGCCCGTTGCTGCTGGCCACCGGAGAGTTCGGCCGGGCGGTGGGTGAGCCGGTCGGCAAGACCGACCCGCTCCACCAGAGCCCGCAGCCAGTCGTGGTCAGGCGTACGGCCCGCCAGCCGCAGCGGCAGCAGGATGTTGTCCGCGATGCTGAGGGAGGGGATCAGGTTGTACGCCTGGAACACGAAACCGACGCGTTCCCGGCGCAGTTCGGTACGGCGGTTCTCGTTCAGGCCCCCGATCTCGTGGCCGTCGATGCGGACACTGCCCGACGTCGGGGAGTCCAGCCCCGCGGCGCAGTGCATCAGCGTGCTCTTGCCGGAGCCCGAGGGGCCCATCACCGCGAGGAACGTGCCGCGTGCCACGGTCAGCGACACCTCGTCGAGGGCGCGTACGCCTCCCGCGTACTCCTTGACGACCCGGTCCAGGGCGATGACCGGCGTCGACGCGTCGTGTGCGGTCGCCGCCGGGCGACGGGTCCGGGCGAAGGCGGCGTTCATCGACGACCCCGCAGGTGGCGCACGGCGAGGGTGCCCGCGCCAAGGACGGTGACCGCACCACAGGCCAGGTGCACCCGGATGTCCGCCTCGGCGTAGGTGGCCACCGTGTTGGCGACCACGCCGGCCACGACCAGGATCCAGAGCAGCGTACGGACCACCTCCCCGCCGGTGACGGCGGGCGGCGACGCTCCGCGCGTGCCGTCGGCGGGAGTGGTGAGGCGGTAGGGGTCGGTGGTCGCCATGGGGCTTCTCCCGTGGTGCTGAGCGATGGGTCCGGGGGTTCCGGCTGACATCACCGAAGCTACGGATCGACACCCCTCCCGGCCGATCCCGCAGCCCGCCCGGTTCGAGGTACAGCAGGCTGTACCTCCACCCCGCCGCTGACGGCGAACTCGTGGACGTCATAGGGTCGTTCGCGAAGCGGGTGCACGGTCGAGAGACACGGCGGAAGGGAGGGAGAACGGATGGCGGTCCAGCAGGACGCGACAGCCGGTGACGGGCGGGTGGGCCTCAGGGACACCGTCGTAGGGACCACGAGAGCGGCCGGCGCCGCGATCGCACAACTCGCCTCCGGGCTCGGTACGGCCTTCCTCGCGCTGCTCGTGCTGCTCTGGCTGGCGGTCACCGCCGTGACGAGCCTGGTCGGGGTGGGACTGCTCATGGCCCCCGCGGTCCTGAGCGCGCTGCACGCCCTGGCCGGCCGGGAACGCGGCCGGCTCCGCCGCCGGGGCATCGAGGTCATCACCCCGGAACCTCCGCCGACACGGCTGCGGCTCGCCCTCGTCGACCCCACCACCCGACGCGAACTGCGCTGGCTGGCCCGGCACGCCACCCTGGGGTTCCTCCTGGGGCTCCTCGGTGTCGTCCTGCCGGTCATCGCCGCGCGCGACAGTCTCTTTCCGCTGTACTGGAAGCTCTTTCCCAAGGACGCGACCGCCACGTCCGTGGGGCTCGGCCACGCACACTCCTGGCCACAGGCGCTCGCCGTGGTCATGCTGGGCGTGGGCTGGATCGCCATCATCCTGGGGCTCGGCCCCGGCATGGCCCGTTCCCAGGCCCGGCCCGGACGCCTGCTCCTCGCGGCCGGACCGGAAACGGATCTCTCGCGCCGTGTCGCCGAACTCACCGCCACCCGTGCCGCCGCCCTGGACGCCCACGCCACCGAGCTGCGCCGCATCGAGCGCTCCCTGCACGACGGCACCCAGAACCGGATCGTCTCCGTCACCGTCCTGCTCGGCGCCGCCCGCCGCATGGTCGCCCGCGACCCCGCGGGCGCCGACGAACTCCTCGAACGCGCCCAGTCCGCCGCCGAGCAGGCACTCGCGGAGCTGCGCACGGTCTCCCGGAGCATCCTGCCCCCGGTGCTGGACGACCGCGGGCTGGCCGGCGCGCTCTCGGGGCTCGCCGCGAACTGCGCGGTGCCCTGCCGGATCGACGTGGCGGTACCCGAACGGTGTGCCGCCTCCGTCGAGGCGACCGCCTACTTCATCGTGGCCGAGGCCCTGACCAACATCGCCAAACACAGCGGCGCCGCGAGCGCCACCGTCATCGCGCGCAGCCGCGGCGGGCGCCTCCACCTGTGCGTCGAGGACGACGGCCGGGGCGGCGCGGACGAGGACGGCGGCTCCGGACTCACCGGCATCCGCCGCCGGATCGCGGCGCACGACGGCGCCCTCTCCCTGGCCAGCCCGCCCGGCGGCCCGACAACCCTGAAGGTGGACCTTCCCTGTGGATCGTGACATGCGGATCGTGATCGCCGAGGACGACCCCTTGCTGCGCGAGGGCCTCGCTCTGCTGTTGCGCGCCGAGGGCCTCGACGTGGTGGCCACCGCGGGGACCCCCGACGAGGCGCTGGCCGCCATCGACGAACACAAGCCGGACGTCGCCATCCTCGACGTACGGATGCCGCCGACCCACACCGACGAGGGGATCGTCGCGGCGGTCGAGGCCCGGCGCCGACGGCCCGACCTGGCGGTCCTCGTGCTGTCCGCGTACGTCGAGCAGTCCTTCGCCACCGAGCTGCTCACCAGTGGTGTGAGCGGTCTCGGCTACCTGCTCAAGGAACGGGTCGGCCGGGTGGAGGAGTTCCTGGACGCGTTGCGGCGCGTGACGGACGGCGGTACCGCGATCGACCCCGAGGTCATCGCGCAGCTCTTCACCCGCTCCCACCAGGACACCCGCCTCGACCGGCTCAGTCCCCGCGAGCGGGACGTACTCGCCCTGATGGCCGAGGGGCTCGGCAACACCGCCGTCGCCGAACGGCTCGTCGTCACCGAGGGCGCCGTCCACAAACACATCCGCAGCATCTTCGCCAAACTCGACCTGTCGCCGACGGACCGGGTGGACCGGCGGGTCGCCGCGGTCCTGCGGTATCTGGAGGATCCACGGCGTCCGGCCTGAGCACATCGGGCTCCACCACGGACCGGCCCGACCAGCCGCCCCGAGGGGCTCGACCCAGTCCCAGTCGTCGTGTCGTGCACTCGCGCGGAGTCCCGGTACGCCTGGACAGCCCCACCGGTCCGACCTCCCGGAGCCATGTCCCGCCGACGGAGGCGAAGGAGCCCTGACCCGAGCCCTGACCCGAGCCCTGACCCGAGCCCTGACCCCGGCCGGGCCACGGGCGCCTCGGGGCGGGGGAGAGGCTTCCAGTCCGTCAGGAGCAGGCGTAGCTGAACGTCGCCTGCGCCTCGGTCGGCCCGGGCTGGTGCACGATCCGCAGACGGGCCGTTCCACGGAAGCTGCCGGGACCGCGGACCGTCCAGCGCAGGTGCATGGTGACTCTGCGCTCGCCCCGGCGGGCCGTGCGGACCAACTCGCCGGAGTCGTGACCGTCGCTGCGCAGCCAGTGGTAGGTCACCGGGCCGCCGCGGCCGTCGGTGGTCACGACGCCGACCAGATCGGCGGTCTGTCCGCAGTGCAACCGCCCGACGGGCGCCCGGACTTCGACGGCTGTGACCGTCGGGGCGGGGGAGGGGCGCAGCAGCAGCCACAGGAGGACGGCCGCGGCGGTCAGGAAGGCCGTCGTGGCGATCCAGGCCCGCCGTCTGCGACGGCGGGGGCGACGGTCGGGCGGTACGGGCGCGGTACGCCACTGGGCGCGCAGGACGTCCTGGTCCTCCAGGGGGATGCCGGGGCCGAAGCGCAGGAGGATCTCGCCGTCGTCTTGGCCTTCGCCGGTCGGGGGTGGCGTCGTTGCCTCGGCGGGTGCTGCTGCCAGGGGCCCGGCGGGTGCCGCTGTCGGGGGTCCGGCGGGGGTGCGGTTGCGTTTGCCGAGGAGGGTGGCCTGGTCGTCGGAGTCGGCGGTGGAGCGGGGCTGATGCGGCGTCGAGCGGGTGCGGCCGGGCAGAGTGAGCTGCTCGTCCTGCACGGTGTGCCTGGACCTGTCCTCTGCCGGAACGACGCTCCGGGCCCCGGGGCCCATGTCTTCGGCACTCGCGCCTCCGGCACCTGCGTCCCGGGCATCCGCGCCTTCGGGCTTTGCGCTCTTGGACCCCGTCCCCTCGGACCCCGCGGCTTCAAGGCCGACAACGTCGGAACCGGCGGCTCGGGGACCGGCGACGTCGAAACCGGCGACGTCGGAACCGGGGGCTTCGCTTCTCCCCTTCCAGGGACGTACGCGCTGGACGCCCGCCCCCGTCCCATCCGCCGCCGTCGCTGCCGCGGTGCCCCCCGAAGCCGCCGCGGCCACCGCCGCACGCAGTTCCGTACGCCGCAGAAAACCCTCCGGGAGCACCGCGCGCCCGGCGACCAGTGCCGCCCGGGCCGCCGCAAGCCCCTCGGAACCGGCGGCGGCGCGACAGCGCGCGAACACAGCGGCGGCGGGGGTGCCGGGAGCGACCCACGCCTCGCCTAGGGTGCGGGCCAGATCTGCCCAGGCCGCGACGTCCGCCGCACGGCGCGCGGAATCCGCCACGCCGCCCAGCGTGTCGCCCAGCACGGTGCCCAGCGCGGCCTCGGCGAGCAGGGCGACGCCGTCCGGGGCAAGGACGACGGTGTCCGCGTCCAGCGTCCCGTGGACGAGACCGGCCGCATGCAGGGCGAGCAGAGTCTGCGCGGTCTCGTTCAGGACACTGGCCGCGCTGCCCGCGTCGGGGCCCGCCCCGCCGGTCAGCAGGTCCGCAAGGGTGGGAGCCGGTGGCCGGGCGGTGATCAGCCACACCTCCCCGGTCTCCGCGACGAGGTCGAGCGTGCCGAGCACCCCGGGCAACCGGAGCCTGCCCACAGCGAGTACGGCCGCCGCGAGCCGCTCGCGCGTGCCCTGCGGCGCGAGCAGGGCACGGTCGATACGCAGAGCGCCGAGCACCGGCCCACCGGACTCGGCCGGGAGCAGCGCGTGCCAGGTGCCGTGGCGGGCGTCGCGCGACCAGCCCGACAGGGTCCGCCCGGCGACGGTGGTGGCTGTCGTCATCTCGATCCGTTCTCGTTCTCGCCCGGTACGGCGCTCAGCACGGCGGCGCGTCCAGGGTGGCCGTCTGCGGTCCGTTCGCGGCCGCCGGAGTGCTGGTGAGCGTGACCGTCCAGGTGCCCCGGCACGGGTGGTTGGCGAAGTCGGCCACGAAGGTCACGGGGTAGTGCGTGCTGCCGGACAGCTCCTGGGTCCGATGGCCGTAGGGATCGGCGGGCGTGTCCACGTAGTAGTCGGCCGTGACGGTCACGGGCCCGGTGCCCATCGTGTCGACGGTGACGGCGGCGACCAGCGTGCCGGGGGTCTGCCCCCGCTGCCAGGAGCCGATGCTGATCGTGACCGTGCCGGGTGCGGGAGCGGCCGGGCTCGCGGTCGTCGGCGTGGGCGACTTTGCCGACGGGGCGGCGCTCACCGTGGGGGCGGGGGAGAGCGCCGGGCTGCCCGACGGGGCGGTGGTCGGGGTGGTGTCGGCCGTGGGGGAGGCGCCGGTCGCGGACACGGACGGTGAAGAGGCCGTCAGAGTAGGCGAGTTGATGTCCGAGGGCACCGAACTGCCCACCGTCGTCGACGTGTCGTGCGGACGGGCCGCCACGGACGTCACCCCGCCCGCCAAGGACGCCAGCGCGGCCGCCCCGACGGCGGCCTTCCATCCGCTCCGCTTCACCCGGCCGAGCAGCGTCAGGGCCCGGGCCGGAGCTTCGAGGGTCGCCGTCGCGGTGAACGGAAACAACAGGGCGAGCAGCGCGGTGAGTTCGGCGAGCCGACGTCGTCCGCGCTCCTCCCAGCCGGCGCCGTACCCCTCGACGGCGGACCGCTCCAGATCGGCCAGGAAGACCTCGATGCCCGGCCGTTGGACCGGTTCCTTGGACAGCCCCCGGCGCAGCAGACCGCGTACGGGAGCGGGTACGCCCTCCAGCGGGACGGGCGCCCGCAGGTGCTGCAGACGCAGCGCGGCCACGTCGTCGCCGGTGAACGGGCGGCGCCCGGTCAGGCACTCGTGGAACACCGCCGCCGCGGCGTACACATCGCCGGCCGGTCCCGCCGGTTCGCCCTGCCACTGCTCGGGCGCCATGTAGGCGGGCGTGCCGACGGCCTCGGTCTCACGTCCCGTGCGTACGGCGATCCCGAAGTCGGCGAGCGTACTCGTCCCGTCGGCGCGGACCAGCACGTTCTCCGGTTTGTAGTCGCGGTGGACCACCCCGGCCGCGTGGGCGGCGCCGAGGCCCAGCAGCGAACCCTTGAGCAGGGCCAGGGCGGCCTCGGGGCCGGTCGCCCCGTGCCGGCGCAGCAGTTGGCGCAGGCTGACGCCGTCCACCGCCTCCATCACGATCGCGGCACCGCCGCGCGCCTCGACGTACTCGTACAGCCGCACCACGCACGGGTGCCGCAGCTCGCCCAGGAGTCGGGCCTCCGCGCGGAAGGAGGCGAGGAACTCCCGGTCGCCGCGCAGGCGTTCACCGAGGTACTTGACCGCCACCGGCACCCCGGTCGCGGTGTGCCGGGCCAGGACGACCCGCCCGCCGGCTCCCTCGCCGAGCGTGCGCACCTCTTCGTAACCGGACACGGCCCATGGGCCGTGTCGGCTGGTGTCCTCGCTCACGCCGTTCCCTCCACGGTCACGCTCATCGCCGGAGCCGGTGCCGTACCCCGGGCGTCACGTCGGCGCCGCACGCGGCGGGCCAGCCATCGCACCGGCGCGGACCACACCGGGAAGGCCACCATGGCGACCACGACGACCTCGACGATCGAGGTCCACGCCGGGGACAGCCACCCCTCCAGCAGGTCGCCGATACGGGAGCGCCAGGCCAGCAGGGCCAGGACGAGGAAGCCGTACGTGCCGACGACGACCGCGAGCCCGTACGCGGCCATGCCCGCCTGCCGCGGGCCGGGCCGGCTGCCCGCGCGCAGGTCCTGCCACAGGCCCGTGCGGAAGTACGCGCTCGCCTCCTCACGCAGCCGCGGCACCCGCAGCGCGTCGGTCAGGGCCTGGTAACCGTCCAGCGGCATCAGGGGGTTGAAGTTGTACAGCGTGTTCAGGTAAAGCCCGAACGCCAGGTGGAAGAGAACAGCCGAGGCCGCTCCTGCGGGCAGGAAGGCCGCACCGGCCGCACACCAGCCCGCCAGCGCCGCCGTCGACAGCGGCCCGGACAGCGCGACGACCACGCGCGACCAGCGGGTGCCGAACCACATGTCGCTGGTGTCCACGAACGCGAACGGCATACCCATCATGAGCAGGAACCCACCGCGCCGGACCTTGCGGCCGTACGACGCCACGGCCAGCGCGTGCGTCAACTCGTGGACGACCAGGGCGGACACGTAGCCGGCGGCCAGAAGCACCGGGCCCCACACACCCGCCCCGCCGAAGTCCAGCAGATGCTGCCGGTCCTGCGCGTCGAAGAAGGCGACCAGCCCGCCGGCCACCGACAGCCAGACCAGCGTCACGCCGGTCCGGGTGAACAGCCGCCAGCCGACCGTCTGGTAGAGGCGGGTGACGGCCCGGTCGAGGCCGGGGACGGAGATCTCCAGCTTCAGCAGCGCCCGGTACACGGCGTGCCCCGCGCGCCGCCAGCCCGTCCGCTCCGCCTCCTCGGGACGGCCGGGCAGGCCGCGCAGCAGTCCCGCGTCCGTGAACGCGGCGAGCGCCGCCTCGATGCGCGGGAGGGCGAGTTCGCCGTAGCGGTCGGCGTACGCGAACAGCAGGTCCCGTACGGTGTTCTCGCCGTCGACGGCGTTCCAGAGGAAGACCTCGCGCTCGTCCAGCTCCAAGTACCTGCCGGAGCGGGTGTTGTTCAGCACCCAGCGGGCCTCGCCGCGGTCGCTGGGCAACTCCTTGAGCGCCCAGCCGGAGCGGCGGCGCGGGCGCGCGGTGAGCGGGCCGTTCGCCTCCGGTGCCGCCTCCTCCTGCGTGACGGTGGGGAGTTGGGTGAACTCGGTGCCGACGACCTGGGTGCGCTGGCCGATGTGGGCCTCGCGGGGCTGTTCGAACACCAGGCGTACGTCGCCGACGGACAGCTCGGTGCCGTCGGCGAGGTGGGCGGCACCGCCGTGCAGGTCGACGCCCGCGACGGCCGTGCCGTTGAACGAGTCCAGGTCCTCGATACGGAAGCCCGACTCGGTCCGGACGATCCGGGCGTGGCGGCGCGACACGCTGGCGTCGGCCAGGACGACATCGCTGTCCGCGCCCCGGCCCAGCGTGGTGACCGGGCCGGTGAGCGGGACGAGCAGGGCTGGGTCGTCGAGGCCGCGCAGGTGCGGCGCGGCGTACGACGTCGGTGCCGTGCCGCGGCGCAGGGTGCCGCAGTGCAGGCAGTACGGGAAGTCGCGCCGCACGTGGACGCGGCAGGCGTGGCAGAGCATGCGCCGGCTCAGCCCGCGGAGCCGCTGAGCGACGTTCCGCCGGAGAAGCCGCCGTCGGTGTCGGGCGCGGAGGGCGAGAGGCGGGTGGAGATGCCGTCGAGGCCGGGGGTGCTCACACCGCCGCGTACGCGCTCGGCACCACCGAGGCTGCCCGCGCGGCCCCCGCCGCCGCCTTCGCCGCCTCCGCCGTCGCCCCCGCCGGGTTCCCCGCCGCCACCGGGCCGGCGCCCGGTGTTCTCCTGGTCGCCACCGCCACCGCCACCGCCACCGCCACCACCGCCACCACTGCCGTCACCGCCACCGGGTTCTCCACCGCCGCCACCGGGCCGCCGCCCGGTGTTCTCCTGGTCGCCCCCGCCACCTCCGCTGCCGCCTTCGCCGCCCCCGCCGGAATCCCCGCCACCGCCAGAATCCCCGCCGCCGTCGCCACCACCGGAACCCCCGTGACCGGAGCCACCGTCACCGGTTCCGCCGCCGCCTTCGCCGCCGCCGCTCCCGCCGCCGCCACTTCCGCCGCTCTCGCCGCCGCCTGGCCGACGTCCGGTGTTCTCCTGGTCGCCACCACCACTGCCGCCGCTGTCTCCGCCACCCTCGCCGCTGTCTCCGCCGCCGTCACCGCCGTCACCGCGGTCGTAGATGCCGCCGTGCCCGAAGTGGCCGGCGTCGCTGCCGCCCTCACCACCGAAACCACCCCCGTGACCCCCGCCGTCACTGAATCCGCCGTCGGTGCCGCCGCCCCCGAAGCCGTGACCAAAGCCGCCGCCGGTACCGCCGTCACCAAAGCCGCCCCCGAACCCGCCGTCACCGAGGCCACCGTCGGTACCGCCGCCGCCGAAGCCGCCGTCACCGAGGCCGCCGTCGGTACCGCCGCCGCCGCCGAAGCCGCCCCCGAACCCGCCGTCACCGAAGCCGCCACCGGCACCGCCAGTACCGAATCCGCCGAAGTCACCCATGCCGCCGTCGGAACCCCCGTCGACATGCCCCCCGAGCCCGCCGAGGCCTGTCCCGGCCTCGTTCTCGAACCCTCCGTGGTCACCGAACTCACCGAACTCACCGAACCCGTCGCCCACATCGACCGGCGACTCCTGGCCGAGCCCCCCGCCGAGCAGGCTCTGGGCGCCGGTGGCAGAGACGTCGAAGCCGCCGGAGCCCTCGTGGCCGGCGACGGAAAAGGACAGGTCGGGCGTGTGGTCGACGGAGGCCGAATCCCCCGACACATGGTCGGTGGGGACATCCGGAACGTCGTGGTGTGCCAACGCGTGTGCCGCGCTCCCGAAGAACAGGGACGACTTGGACAGGCGCGGGTCGAGCGATGCCGGTCCACCGGCGGCGCCGGACTCGACGCGCAGGGCGCGGAGTTCGCCGACCTGCGCGGGTGCCAGGCCCAGTCTTCGGGCCACCTCCTCGGTGTCACCGTCGAGTTCGGCCCTGAAGGCCGGGTCGACGGCAAGGCGGGTCATGGCATCGCGAAAGGCGTTGTCGGTCATGTCCTCGGGTCTCCGTGGGTGTGCGTACGCTGCTGATGATCCCGGCGGAGTTGAGGATCCCCCTGGCCGACGGCACCCGCCATTTCCGGCCATCCCCACCGATGCCTGCACGGACGGTTATATGGGGCGTGGCATGGCCTGCGCAAGGCTGGGGGCAGTGCACCCCGCCGAACATGTCTCTGGAAGGCGGCGGTCACTTCGGCCCGAGCACCGATCGAATACGGCCACCTGCGAAGCCGCCTGAGCCGCCCTGCTTCATGTCTCCACGCTGAACTCACCTGAACCAGAGCCCTGTTCTCGAACCCCGACGATCACACTGCCGGATGGAGGACAGTCAGTTACTGTGCCGACAGCGGTGACGGTTCCGGCATCTGGGCCCACGAGGCCACGGCACCCAGATGCAGCTCGCGTCGCCGCTGCGAACTGCCTCTAGGCATGGAGCGGCGCTGGCCAGGACATCGAACCTGCGTCTGCTCCTGCACCGACGCCCTCCGCGAGGGATTTGTCCGGTAGCTTGGATGCCAACCTAGGGAACGGTTCACCCTTCCCTGTGTCTGGCCCGCGAGGTCTCGTTGATGAGGCGCTTGGCAGCAGCAGCGGACGGTCCGGGCCGGTCGAGCTGACCAGCGATGGCCGACGCCTCCCCGGCAAGGGCTGCGGACCCTGCCAGGGCACCCCGGCTGTGCTGGACGACGGCAAGGTCCAGGCAGGTCAGCGCCACATACGGTCGTAGCCGAGGGCCTGGTCGCCGACCGTCCGACGGAGGCCGAGGAGTTGTTGCACGAAGCGCTGGACCGCAACCGGGACAGCTGAGATCAAGTCCTCTGGCTGCCCGGTCATCTCGCACCGCGTACTGAGGACGGCACAAGCGAGACGGCCGAGTTCGCGACCGACCGTACGGGAGAAGTAGGCCGTGGGCGTGCCGAGCGCTCCTGGGCTGACGGAACAGAGCAAGCCGGCCGATCGCCACCGGCCCGATCGAGGGCGCATGCAGGCACCTCACGGCGACCGCCTGGAGATCATCGGACCAAGGTGAGGAATCGACGGCGCCGAAGCCGTCCTCAACTCCGCGCGGTGAAAGACAACCAAGATCTCGACACCTGCTTCGCCTACCACCTCGCCCGCGAACACCACCGGCTCTACCCCACCCCAGACCAGCACAACTACCACCTCATGGCTTGATCAGGAACTCCCCTGAAAACGAATCGCACCCAACCTGGACCGGACCTCACGGAGGCTTTGATGCCGATCGCTTCGTTGCCGTACATCGATGAGCACGCGACGGTCATTGCGGCGGGGATCGACGACGTCTGGCGCAGTCTGGGCGAGACACTGGACCGATCCTTCTCGGGTCCTGTCATGGCCGGCTACGCGAGGTTGGTGGGATCCGCCGACCGCACAGCCTCTGGGCCACGACCCCTGGCCGAAGGCTCGACGTTGCCCGGGTTCCGGGTAGTCGCTGCGGTCCCGGGACGGGAGCTGGTCCTCGAGGGGCGCCATCGTTTCTCGTCCTACGCCCTGATCTTTCGCCTCGAAGATGTCAGTCCGTGTCGATCACGGCTGCGCGCCGAGAGTCGAGCCGCCTTTCCCGGCCTGGCCGGCGGCATCTACCGACGGCTGGTCATCGGGACGGGCGGGCACGTGGTTGGCATGCGGCGCCTCCTCTCAGCAATCCGCCGCCGATCCGAGTAGCGCGTACACGATCACAGTCCAGTCCCTGGAGACGCGCTGCACCCAAAGGCGATTGGGCTGCGCCGGCAGACTGAGGCGGACCATCAGGGGGCTACGTGGAGTCACTGAGCGCGAGTTGACCGACCCTTGGGAAGCTGTTCTGGTCGCTCCCGCCGGCGGCAGCGACATCGGCGTTCTGGTCCCGGCGGGTTCCAGTGGGCGCATCGAACGGGAGAGAGCGCACATCCTCGCCCAGCAGGGCATGACTGCTTTGTCGATCCGCTGGTTCGGCGGGTCGGGCCAGTCACCGGGAATCTGCGAGATCCCCTTGGAGACCTTCACCACCGTCGTCCACTTCCTCCAAACGAACGGGGCGGAACGCATCGGGGTCCTGGGCAGCTCCAAGGGTGCCGAGGCAGCTCTGCTCACGGCAGTGCACGATCCGCGCGTGGACGTCGTCATCGCGCTGTCGCCCACGTCTCGCGTCTGGTGCGATGTCGGACCAGGGCGCGACGGAGCGCAGCACCCCTATCGATCGTCCTGGACCTGGCGACAACAGGCCCTGCCTTTAATCCCGTTGGATGATTCCTGGACTCCCGCAGAGCCAGGCAGTGGGCCGGTAGCCATCCGCGGATGGTACGAACGCAGCGAGCTGGCGTTCGCTCTCCTGCTCCCTCCAGCGGAGATCGCCTTGGACCAGGACCGGGCCGATATCCTGCTGGTCGCAGGCGAAGACGATGCGATGTGGCCGTCCCTTCCCTTCGCCGAACAACTGGCACAACGCCGACGCTTGGATGGGGCCAGCGTGCGTCTGATCGCCCGCCACGATGGCAGCCACCGCCCGCGGCTTCCTGGCGAGAGTGCCGCGTTGGCATCCCCGCAATTCCTGTACGGAGGCACGGCCGAAGCCGACGCGGTCCTGGGAGTGGCTGCCTGGCCCCGCATCCTCAGCATGCTCCGCGGCGGGGACTGACCCCGTGTTGATCGCGTCCGAAGTTGAGGGACGGTCTCTCACTTCAGCCCGTTGTGCTTGTTCGCTTTGGTGCGGGCCAGGCGGTGGGGATCGGTGCCGGTCTCGATCAAGGCGGGGTTGAAGGTGAGCCGCTCCACGATCGTCGCGCAGAGCCGTGGATCCGTGAAGGTCGTGGTCCACCGTGCCGAGGTGCGACTTCTACCGCACTCGCCGGCGGCGCGAACTGCTGGGCAAGGACAAGGGCGCCGGACGCCGGTGAGTTATAGAGCCCACCAGCAATACAGCCGTTGTCCGGACGTCCGAGCGCGCTGAGCCAGTCCGGCCAGGGCTTCCAGGACGCCGGCCGTGAACTCGACGCTGATACCGATCTGCCGGAGCTCGTCGGTCTTCGACCACGGCTCGGCAAAGCGAACGAGGTCGTCCCGCGATGCCGAGGCGAGAGCGGCAGTCAAGGTGTCCGTCAGGCTGACCACGAAGGCCGCGCCTTCCTCCGGGGCGGACAGCAGTTGCCCGGACCGCGGACGTTCCCTGGCGTCCTCGTAGCTGCAGCCCGTCATGATGGCTTCGAGGCGGGCGATCGCCACGACCGGGTCGATGTCCTTGAAGAAGACCACGTCGAGGTCCGCCTGACCCGGCCCTCCCGGAGTCTGCAGGACAGCGACAGCAGCCTGATCGTCAGCTGCAGAGAAGTAATCGCAGAGTGGCATGCCGAGGATTCTGGCACCCCCGACTGACAGCGCTGCCGACACATCCAGGGCACTCGCTGACATCTGCAGGCTCTAGGCGCCCGCGCCGGGCCCTTGCGACGGCCAGTCGGGGGCGGGGTCCTCGGCGAGCAGCGGCCGGAGGGCGCCGAGTACCGCGCCGACGCAGACGTCGCGGAGCTGGGTGCGGGTACAGGTCGCCTGGGTGAGCCAGTCGACGCAGAGGACCTGGACGAAAACCAGCCAGCTCTTCAGGACGCCGGAGACGGCCTCGCGGGCGCCCTCGTCCGCGAGCGGGAGAACGGCCAGCAGCCGCGCACGGAGCGCGTCCAGCTCGTTCGTCATGATCGTCTGGATCACCGGGTCGCCTGCGAGGACCCGGTTCGCGGCGAGGACGGCGTTGCGGTTCGCCACGAAGTAGTCGAGATGGACGTCCATACCCTGGACGAGCTGCTCGACCAGGGAGTCGGCGGGGTCGAGCCGCGTCTCGGCAAGCAACTGGTCCGCCGCCTGCTGGTAGACGGCCGCGAAGAGGGCGTGCTTGCTGGGGAAGTGACGGTAGAGCAGGGCCCGCGAGACACCGGCCTCTTCGGCGACCTCCTCCATCAGCACGTCCGCGTAGGGGCGTGCGGCGAAGAGCCGTGCGCCGACGGCGAGGAGTTGGGTGCGGCGGCCGGCGGGAGTGAGTCGCTTTCGGGGAGGCACGCACGAAGTCTAGTTGACATCGGTCTACTAGTGCATCCAGTGTAGTAGACGCATGTCAACTAAGCTCCGCCAAGACGACTTGGAGGGATCATGGTCAGGGTTCTGCGCGTACTCACACAGTTGATGGGCTGGACCAGCGTGGCGATCGGCCTGCTCCACGTGGCACTCGGCAACGCGGCGATCCCCGGCGCCGGTTCCGCCGGCACGACAATCGACAGCTGGGGCCGGTTCATGGGCGCCAGCTTCGTCGGCTACGGCCTGGCCTGGCTCTGGGGCGCGCGGCAGCGTCCGATCCCGGCTCGGGCGGTGCGGTGGCTGGCCGGCGTTTTCCTGCTGGGCGGCACGGGCCGGCTGCTCTCGCTCGCCGTGCACGGCTGGCCGCAGTGGTTCCAGATTGCGCTGGCGGTGATCGAGCTCAGCCTGCCGCCGGTCTTCTTCTGGCTGGCCGACGCGGAGGAGCGGGCCCCGCACGGCGACGTCGAGTCCGTGCCCGCCGGGCTTTGAATTTCGGAGCGGACGATCCACGAACGCCTCCGGAAGGCGCCGGCGACGGGTCGTCCGTATCTGTGAGGCGGCTGTAAGCCTGGCCGGATAGCAGGTTCCTCGCCTTGCGAAGCCCGTGGAACAGTCACCACTTGCCATTCACCGTTCAACTCAACTTGCCGGGCTTCGTCCGGTGAGCGGACGCGACGCATGGAGGCCCGGATGTCAGCGCACCTAAGTCGATTGACTGTGCGTCACTCGGACGGTTCTGCCGTGCCCGCTGTACTGCTTGCGCTTCTGGCTGTCGCGGTGCTCGCGGCAGCAGGTTGCAGTGGGCCGGAGAACAGTCCGAGTGACGCGGAGGCGACGGAGTCGACTCGCGCTGTCGTCGGGTCGAACGCGGGTGGCCGCTGTCAACCCGTAGTGGAGCAGGGCCCTCTTCCCGCTTGGGCACGGAAGGGCCTTCCGGGAGGCGGATCCCAGCGCCACATGATCGGCGACAAGGGCGAGATCGCTGCCGTGCTCTTCGGCTACCCTTACCACGCGCCGGCCGCCAAGGGTCGCGAGAACAAGATCCTTTGGGTGGCGAAGGACTCCCAGGGCGCCGCCGGTATGCGGCCTGGTGACCGGTTGACCGTCAAGGCCAGCCTTGCCGGCACGCATGAAGTGGCTACTCGTTCGATTGCCGGAGGTCCTGGCCCTTCCCTCGTCGACATGCCCAAGCCGGGATGCTGGAAGTTCTCCCTCTCCTGGCCCGGACATTCGGATAGTCTTGACATCGAGTATCTCGCCGACTGAGTTTGCAGCCTGAACCGCCTTTGCCTGGCCGTAAAGTTGCTGCGGCGGGGTGGAGCTCACCATCGCCACCGGCGACCACGGGCGCTACTAGGCAATCCGGGACTGGCATGCCGCAGATTCAGACAGACGCGATCCGCAGGCTGCGTCGCCCGAAGACCTCGCCGGCCCCGGGCGGTGGATGTACGACACGGCAGTCCGTGATGACCAGGACTGGCGAGCCAACGATCTTACCTGCCTCTTTCGAGCGAGCCGAGTGCCCTCGGTGTGCCGGCACATTCGTCATCGCGGCGGAGTGCACAGCCGGGAACATCCCGACCGACGCGGCGATGCGTGACCGGTCGAGGTGCTCGGCGGGCGCGAACGACGTGTACTGCGCCCCGGCATCGCTGTGGTGTTTCAACTTGCCTTTCCGGTGCGGGTGTTGGTATCGGTTGCGCTGCAACAGGGCCATCTCCAGGGCGTCCAGGACGAGGCGTGTCTCCTTCGAGGTGGCCGCGGACCAGCCGACGACGCGGCGGGAGAAAGTGTCCACGACGTAGACGACGTAGACGACGCCGGCGAAGGTGGCGAAGGCGGCGACATGGGTGAAGTCGGCGACCCGGCACCGGTTCGGAGCCTGGGCAACGAAGTCGCGGTCCACAAGGTCGGCACGCGGTGCGGGTGGCGGGGGAGGACTGCACCGCGGGATCCGAGGCAAAGGCTGGCAAGCCCGACGGGTGAGCGGTCGCTGGTGCGGCAGTCGTCGAAACAGAACCGGCGCCCGTCATGTGACGGGCGCCGGTCTGTGGGAAAAAAACCTGCCGGGTCCGGCCGTCAGGGAAGCAGCGTGGTCGAGCGCAGGGCGTAGTGGTCGGAGCCCCCACTGTTGGTGGAGACCGCGCAGGACGTGTGGCCGGCGCCGAAGATGTAGTCGATCTTCGAGTTGTTGGCGGTGTTCTGGCCGTCGCGGGCGCTGGTTGTGTCCTGGAGCTGGGCGCACTCGCGGTAGGTGTTGTAGACGGGGTCCAGGACCTGGGAGCCGTCCCGGCCCCGGGCCGGCGGGTTGACGTTCAGGTCGCCGCCGAACACCACGCGGTAGCCGGTCTTCGTGGCCTTCTGCTCGTCCGTCGTCAGCTCGTCCCGCTGGTACCCGTGGTACGTCCAGGTGGGGTCGTCATAGTTCGTGCCGCCGGTGCTGAAGTGCGCGCCGCAGTACATCACGGCCTTGGAGGTGATGGCCGCGCACAGGTCGGCCCGCTGCTCGACGACGTACGGGTTGCCGGACACATCCGTGGCCGTGTCCGGGGAGTTCAGGATGTGCGCCTGGTACCAGGTGTTCTCGTCCGGCACTGCGACGCTGACGCCGTAGGCGCCCCGGTTGCCGTACCCGGTGGCGTCAGCGCACTCCTTCTGCGCGAGGACGGCCGCGCCGCCGTCCGTGGTGACGTTGTAGTAGATCGGCGCGAACCTGACGTCCCAGCCGGTGCCGGTGCGGTTCTCCAGCGCCGTCTCGATCGGCTTGGCGAACTTCTCGCAGGACTCCTCGAAGGAGAGCGCGTCGGGGGTGTAGGTGGAGCCGACGTCGTTGAGCTGGCCGATGACCTCGTCGGCCATGTGGTCGGGCGTGGAATGGTCGTTGCCGCAGGTGTCGTTCCGGTCCCCGCACAGGTTCCAGGTCATGAACTTGACCGAGGTGGAGGTGGGGGCCGCCGGGGCCGGCGGAGTCGTCCAGTGCGCGTAGTCGTCCTTCACGGCGCCCACGTGGCTGCTGGAGTCGGTGACTGGCACCAGCCGGAATTTCTCCCAGGTGCCGAGGGAGGTGGCCGTGGTCCGGGCCCGCAGCACCTCATGGTCGGGGTAGGCGCCCAGCTCGGCGGCGACGTACGCGCCGGCGTTCCCCGAGTACAAGGAGTAGTAGGCGCCGCTCGTGTCGGTGCCCTTGTATTCGAGCTTGAAGCCTTCCCAGGAGCCGATGTGGTCGCCCTGTGCGCGGAGCTTCTCGCTGTTGTTGGCGTCCGCGCTGACGAACAGGCCGTTGCTCTCGGCGCGCAGGCTGATCTGCGTGCCCTTGTCGTCGGTGTGCAGCGTGAACCGCTCGGAGGCGGTGATCGACGTGGCATTGGCGTAGAGCTTGGCGTACTCGCCACCCGAGCCGGTGTCGGGGGCGGAGACGTACTTGCCGTTCCCGACGTTCAGCAGCGCCCACTTCTGGCCCGCGGACTTGGCCAGCTGATCGGACAACGTGCTGGCGCTCGCGGGCGCGGGCCACTGCCACTGGATCCAGATGGTCAAACTGAACAGTGCGGCCAGTACGGCCACGAGTCTGCGCATGGAAGTCCCTCCCCGGTCTCACGGCGCGCTCCCCGCGCACCGCTTGGGCTTTTGATTCGAAGCGCAGACACTACAACACCGGATGATCTTGCAAGGGGTCGTGCAACGCACGAACCCCGCACGTCCCTGAAGAGGTGGGGTGGGTCTGCTGCACGATCGGGTGACATCTGAACTGGCTTGCCCTGTGGGGCGGGTGGGAAGGATGAAGTCATCGTGGACAGCATCGCAGCGACCACCACCCGCACCGGGCTGAAAGTAGAAGCCGAACTCGACACCCGCACCTACGACACCGGGGTGAAGGTCACCGATGCCGAGATCGACGCACTGGCCATGAGCAGGCACCGCTTCCACGGCGACTGGAACTACACGCTCCACCCCGGCGATCCCCATCCGGCCCCACTTCCTGGGACGGAAACCGAGACCGCCGCAACCGCCCGGCCGACTCCATCCTCGGACGGCGTTGACGCCCACGCTCTGCGCGATCCGGAGTTGACCGGCATGAACGTTGCCCAACTCGACTCTCTGGTTGCTGTGTTGATCCCCGCGCTCGCGCAACGACGCGAGCCGACCCGCCACGAGCGTCGGGGCGGCAAGCGCCGACGGACACGAGGCGCGGGTGCCGAAGACAAGCTCTCCGACGCAGACCGGATCCTGGCCACACCGTGCTCTGCCTCCGCAAGATCGGCACCCACGACCTGCTCGCCCGGCTCTTTGGCGTCACCGGAAGCATCCTCACACGAGCCGTCCAGGCAGCACGTCCCCTCCTGGCCGGGCACGGTCACGCGATCCACCCCTCAACCGCCAGATTCCGCACCCCGACAGACGTGGCCGCCCACCTCGACCAGTACGGAACCCACCCCCCCGAAGAAGATCAAACCCGCATGTCAATTCTCTGCGAGCCCTTAGCGTGCGGAAGGTTCCGCCCCGTACTGCGGCGGTCAACGACCGCGCAATCCAGTGGGGAGCGGCATGTCCACGCTCACCACGAACAGGGCAAACGCTGCCTGATGCGGCACCAACCACGCCGGGGAGCCGTCCGCGGGACACGGCTTCGGGGCGTCAGGTCGGTGGGTCTGCCGAGGCGTACCGGGACTCCGGGGGAGTACAGGACGCTGACCGGTGGCCCGTCGGGAGCCGGGAGTCCGGCCGCCGCGAGGAGGTTCTCCTCGCAGGTGATCAGCTCCGCGCGGTGGAGCGGCCACCGCGGATGGTCGTTGGCGAGGTAGCCGGTCCCGCGGGAGAAGGCGTTGTGCATGCCCCAGCGGGCTGTGAGGAAATGCTCCAACTCTGTTGGCTCCGATATGGGTTGGCCGACTCTGGCGACGATGCGGCTCCGCGCCCGGGCGGTTCCGGGCCGACGCCGAGAACTCCTGTACGTGATGGTGTCACCGTCCGCTCGTATGTCCATGCGGGACCACAGGTACGGGAGCCGGAAGCCGAGGCGTCCCAGGAGCACCGGCACGAGCCGCGAGGCGTCCATGGACCGGAAGACGACCCCGCGGCGGCCGTACGCGTCGACCGAGTAGAGACGCACGTTGGTCTCCGGGAAGGAGCCGAAGTACGGCACCCCGGGGAGCCGGAGCCAGCTCACCTTTTCCATCCGGAAGGCGACGAGGCCGGCGTAGGTGACCCCGTCGTACGTGTCCGCGGTGAGCCCGTGCGGCAGCAGTGGGGCCACGACGGCGGGATCGACGGCCCAGTGGATGAAGGTGAGGTCGAGCCACCGCTGGGTGAGGAGCGGACTGCGCACCTCGGCCGGCGCCTCAGGCGTGATGCGCATGGGGTGCACCCCACCAAGGGTGCCAGATGGCGTACGGGAGGCGGGTGGGACGCCCGGAGCGGTGGTGACCGTCACCGGTCCGGGCGTCCCCCCTCGTGCGTGCCGTCCGGTGAACCACGAAGGCGGGCTTCAGCCGTGCAGCGGGACTCTGTGGCCGCCGACCGGTGAGGACGGCCACCGCAGGTGTGCGCCTGTCATACGGGCGATGAGGCGCAGATGGACGCCGGTGTTGCCGACGTACCAGAGCGAGCGCTCCGCCCGGGTCCAGACGTACGCCGGTACGCCTGCGTCCAGGAGGGTCATCAGGCGGGGTTCTTCGAGCGTCGCGGCCGCGAGCGCGTACAGCGCCGGCAGTCTGGGGGCGATCACACCGTAGTCGAGCATCCGGGCCAGCGGGTGTTCTTCGAGGATGGTGTCCTCGGTGGTCAGCGTGACGGGGTACACCGACGGGAAGGACCGGCCGAGGTCGAGGAACCACTTCACGGTCCCGTAACGGGGATCCACCAGCCGGGGCCCGAGCCGGGCCAGCCGCCCCAGCATGAGCCGCGGCCGCACGAGCATGGCGTGGGTGAACAGGACCCGGAGCAGGGCGACGTTCATCATGAACCGTTCCACCTGCGATTCCGGCGCGGCCAGGTCCTCGTGGCGCAGGTAGCCGGCGACGATGCTGGCGTTGTGGGCGCGGTACCAGGCGGCGGGCGACGGCTTGCGGATGCAGTCCACCCAGTACTCGACGCTTCTGGCGCTCGCCTGCCCCGGGGCACCGCCGCACAGCAGGCCCGCCTCCACCTTGTCCCGGAGAAGCCCCTCGTTCACGGACCGCCACCAGGCGCTGCCCGGGCGCGCGCCGGACTCTGTGGCGAGCACTCCGCGTGCGGCGGACCACCGCAGAAAGCTCAGCTCGGCGTGACCGTACCGGCGCAGCGGCTCGGAGGAGTGCGCGTAGAACTCCTGCGCCAGCGCGAGGCGTGCGGCCACATCGTCCCGGACCAGCGCGATCCGTCGCTCGGCTCGAAAGGCTGCCACGGACATGAGGTGTGCGCCCGTCGACGTGCACCGCGCATGTCGGCTGGGGCGGTCGATACCTGCCTGCCGCTCCTGCCTTTTCCGCGAATGACAGGTTGCGAGCTCGCGGAAATCTGGCCATGGTCGCTGAAGGTGATCAATTGATCACGTAATGCGACCTGGAGAAGACATGCTCAGACGTCAACTCAGCCCCGTGGCCTTGGCTGTGCCGATTGTTGCTGTGCTCGGCATGGGAAGCGCGGCAAGTGCGGACCCCCAGGTGTCCATCCCCTGTGATGTCACCGCGCTCAACAACGCGATCGTCGCCGCGAACAACAACACCGGGCCGCACACCATCCGGCTCGCGCCCAAATGCGTGTACAACGTCACGACTCCAGCGTCGACCGGAGGGCTCGGCCCCAACGCCCTGCCGCAGATCACGGGCACCGTCACCCTGCTGGGTCACAACACCACCATCCGACGGGACCCCGACGTCGCCGATGGCTTCCGCATCGCGGAGATCGACGGTCCCAATGGGCGCCTGACCGTCGACGGCGTCACAGCGACCGGTGGCGGCTACCTCGACTACGCCGGCACCTACCTGCCCACCGACGGAGGGACGCTCATCCTCCGGCACAGCACGGTGACCAACAGCACGGCAAACCAAGGGGGCGCCATTTTCGTCAACCAGGGCAGCACCCTCGAAGTCCATGACAGCACCCTGCGGGACAGCGCGGCACAGCAGGGAGGCGCCATCTACAACGGGCCGCGCAGCACCACCCTGCTCGACAACACCAAAGTGGAGGGGAATCAGGCTACGCAACTTGGGGGTGGCATCTTCACCGCCGGGGTCTCTCTGACCATCAAGAAGTCGTACATCGGCGCCAATCGCGCCTTCGGGCAGGGCGGCGGAATCTACAACGACCGCGCCCCGTTGGACGTCTCCTCGACGACCATCGCCGACAATCGCGCAGGCCAGATTGGCGGCGGTATCGTCAATTACGGCAGCACTACGCTGACGAAAACAGTGGTGCAGCACAACAGCGCGCTCAACGGCGGCGGCATCTGGCAAGCGCCGTCCCCCAGCGTCCTGAACCTCGTCAACAGCCGGATCGTCGACAACACCCCCAACAACTGCCGGCCTGTCGGCTCGGTGGCCAGCTGCACGTCCTGACCGCGGATCCGGCACATCGACGGTGCGGCCCTCGGTGATCGGTGATCCGGGGGAGAGGATAGAGGGGCGGAGCTGTGGACTCCCGCCCTTTGCGCCCCATGACCTGGGTCGATGCCCCAAGATCCCGTCCACGCCTCGTCCACAGACCCCGACATACGGCGGCTTCGGGCGGCATCTACCTGCACATACGCGAAGACCCCGGCCTCAGCGATTCCGCTGGTGACGGGGTCTTTGGGCACCTCGTAAGGAGTGCCCCCGGCAGGATTCGAACCTGCGCACACGACTCCGGAGCACAATCAGAGTTCGGCTTGCGAATGGACCCTGACCAGCAGGTTCCTTGATCCCCGGAGGTATGTGGTGCCCTCCTGTATCGCAGATAGTGCGAAGTCGGGAAGTCGCCTCCGGCTCCTGCGCCGATTGAAGAGGTCGGCTCCGCCGACGGGCTGTAACAGCCGATCGGGTGTTACAGCCGTCTGTGACCGGACAGCCCGGACACAGCAACCCTGAGCTGTCCGGGCTGTTTGTGCAGATGAGGGCCATAACCGGACGGTCGGACACCTGGGACACCCGTGTTCGGAGTCGCGGTACGCGTCCGATCAAGCGCCGTCGATTCGGTCGAGCAGAGCCTGAGCCTCGACTGTGCGGCGATAGTCCGGGCCGAATGAGGCCAGACAGGCATCGTGAGCAGCTGCGGCCTGAACGCGAGCCTCGATGCGGCGGCGTAGTCCCAGGAGGGCGGTGGCTATGGCCAGCTCGATGGCGCCGATCGCTGGCCTGCCCTCCGCGGGCAGGCTGCGGCGCAGCTCACGGGCGCGCTCCGCCTCGGCGAGGGCCTCTTCGTAGCGGGCTTGGCCGTTGAGGCTGCGTGCCAGGCCGATCCTCAATGCCAGAGTCAGCCGGTCCGGTTCGGGATAGGCGGCCAGGATATCGCGGGCGCGTGCCTCGGCCTCCGGGTGGCGCTCCTGCGCGCTGAGAGCGAAGACCAGCCCGTTGCTGGCCGCCCTTTCTACGGTTTGCAGCTCCCCTGTACCGCCGCTCGCGGTCTGGGCGACGGCCTCACACTCTGCCTCGCACTCGGCGTACCGACCGAGCTCGGCCAGCGTCTGGGCGCGGTCGGAGCGCAGTTTCAGGGTCTGCCAGTGATCGGCTCCGAAAGACTCTCCGACGATCGGCAGCACTTCGTCGTATATGGCGAGAGCGTCGGCGTGGCGGCCCTGGGCGCCCGTCGCGTTTGCGGTGATGCTCAGTGCCAGCGGCGTGTACGTGTCATCGTGGGGCAGTGACCGGGCCACGGCACGAGCCTCGGTCACCGCCACTGCGTAGCGCCCGGCCATGTACAGGGCCATGGTCCGCGACACAGGGGGTTCAGTCGTCCGCTTGGCGCGCGATCGGAAGAGTCTCATGGCCGGCGGATATGGATACTGCGCGTGGTGTTGGGCGACGGGGCGGGAATGGTCGGCAGCACCGGATGGGCCAACTGGCGTGCGCGGCGGCCACCTGGCGTGCTCAGCCAACTGAGTTCGCTACTGCGGCAGGAATCCGGGCTTCTCTTGTCCAAGCGCGCGCAGACGTGCCAGATACTCCTGAGCGGCTGGCTCAGAGCTGTGGCGACGCATCATCTCGGCAGCGAGTTCGCGGCACTATCGAGTCAAGTTGCTGCGGATCTGTCCCCGGGTAGTCCAGACGCCGGCAATCCCCACCGTGCCGCTCACCAGCTTTGACGCGGCGTCAGCAGATGTCCAGAGCAGTTGATGTTGATGGCGCAACTTCGGCTTTGTCGAAGCCCCGCGCCGCGAGCGCCTGCTGTGCGCCCTTGTGGGGAGCCTAACCGTGCGTCACCGTCGGAGTTTGGCAGTTGCCTCTGACGGTGCCGTGAGTACGAGGGGGAACGAGATGGGGGACCTGAGCGCAAGCTCGTTATGGTCGCGGAGCGTTTTCGGCGAGCTGGCCGTGCCGTTGTCGAAGCTGATCCCGGAGTGCATCGGCAGGGCCCATGAGCGGGCTCGGGACGGCCACCGGGGCGTAGGTACGCAGACCCTGGAGGCGTACGGACACGGTCTTCACGCTTCACAATACGAGGAGCTGGCAGCAGGGCTCGCGGATCTTCCAGGCGTCACGGCGGTGCGCCTGCAAGCGCGCACGGTGATGGTTGTGGCCGGACATGTGCTCTATCCGATCCGGTACGCCAAACGGGACGTACCTGTCACGGTGGCGCGACTCCGTCGTGCAGTTGGCCTTCGAGCTGATCTGATTCGGCGCCACGGTCCCGAACCCATGCAGGAGGAATTGGATCTCGGGCTTGAAGAGCTGCAAGAGCAGGAGTTCCACAAAGACCTGGGTCAGCTCGACCCGGATGCCGGCCTGATACTCCTGGCCTACGCGTGTGCCATGGGTACCGGGGTCATGCGCCTTGAGTGGGGGGACGCAGAACTGCGCCGCGGAGACCGCCATCTGCTGTGGCATCACCACGAGCCGCTTGCCCTGCCTGACGCTCGACGGTCGGCCTAGCTCGTGCCTCCGTGCCCAGGCGTTGGAGCAGGTGCTTAGCAGGCGCTTGGTGTGTCGAGTGAGGCACTACCTCTGACCTACGCCGCCCCCGCCCCGACTCCCAGTCGGCCAGACCTCGACACGCATTCGACAGGGCCCGGGGTTCGCTACGGCCGCCGGTAGACCTCGGGGTCAACTCCCGCCTCGGGCTTCCTGGAGAAGGTCACATAGACGGGGTACTCGGAATCGCCCACCTGCATGAGGGCGAAGTGATCCACATCGTGGTTGGCGAACCGGTGCAGATACTGGAGGAACAACTCCAACTCCGCTTTGGACAGTGGCTCGTCGTGCCGCTCATTGCGCATGCATGCACGATACGAGCCCAGGGTCGCAGGGCCCGCGCGGAACCGTCCCGCTACGGTTGGACGCCGCAGCCGGGGCGGACGAAGCCGACCGGATTCGAACCGGCGTCCTCGCGATTTTGGAGACCGCGCGCGACTACCTCTGCGCTACGACTTCGCCCGGCAGGGATCCTAGTCCCGCTGGCCATGCGCGAGGCGTACAGGCGCTCTCCGACTGGGCTTTGGGTTTCGTCGAAGAGGTCCAGGATGCCGAGGAGGAATCGGAGCCCGCGCCGGCCGAAGCGCGCCACTTCAGCACGTACAAGACCTGGGACGTGCTTCGCTTCCTGATGGCGCGTGCCGACTTCCCTGTGAACGTGATCCACGGTGAGGAGCCGTTCGCCGAGGATGAGGACTGGGTGTACGGGCCTCCGAGGTACCTGCGGCCTGAGCGGGTCCGCCTCGCAACGGAAGCCTTGCGAGGCACCACCTATGCCCAGCTGATTAGTGGGGTGAACGCCGCTGAACTGACCAGTGCCGAGGTGTATCCACTCGGATGGAGTGAGCCCGGCTCGCTGGAGTGGGGGCGCCCCTGGTACGACGACCTCACACAGTTCTTCGAGGCTGCTGTCAGGGCGGACGACGCGATGCTCGTCTGGCTGGACTGACGGACCGCGACGGCGGGGACCTTGGCTTGGGAAGCTTGGGTCTTCTGGAGGCGGAACTTGTTTTGACCTGCGTGAATCTGGACCCAGTACCGCAGGGTTGCCGCCTTGCTCCCCGTGGTTCCCCGTGGTTCTCCGCGAGACGTGGCACGCTTCTGGCGCGTCCGCGCAGTGGCCAGCCCGCTGTCGGCCAGGAGCGCGACTGTTACTCGTCTCTAAGATGCAGGTCATGGGGACTACTGATTCCGCACCGCTCATACGCGCTTGTTGGCTCTCATGGCTCGCGGTTGCGTCCGCCGATCAGGCGGAAGTGGTGGAAGTCCTCGGCTTGACGGATGTACGGGAGACCACTTGGGCTGATGGCGTGGAACTTATCGACGAGGTGGCGCACGACGAGGAGGAGCCGTTCTCCACCGTCGTCGTTACTCCACCCATGCAGGGGTGGACTCTGGTCGTCGGGCCGTACTTCGGGCTGCCCTATCCAGAGCAGACTGCGCACATCACCGACTTGTGCCGAGAGCTGAGCGCCCGCTTCGGCAAAGCCCAACTGTTCTTCCACAGTGAGCAGAACGACGGGGAAGCGTGGCTGATCGCCGAAGGGGGACGGATCCTCCGCCGTTGGATCAGTGAGTACCCAGAGCTCGCCCTGGGCGAGCCGGTCGGTGTTGAGCGGCGGCTCCTCGACGCCTACGGCATCACGGGCAAACCCGAGGATCTCGACCCCAACAGTGACCTGGCCACCGACTGGGCAGCGACCTGGGGGGATTGCTGGGCCACGACGGTTGCGGAGGAATGCAGCATCAACCCCACCACAGCCGTCACACGTGCGGGCAGGCTGCTGGTCGCAGCTGTTCCGTCCTTCGAGTAGCCGCACCGTCCGCCTCGAAGAAGTTGCCGCTGACCACCGCTTTAGATCGTCGCCTTCGCCCAGTTCCGCCTCGCCCGCCCCTGGCCACCGACCTTCGTCGGCCCTGGGAGAAGCCGACCCCGCCAAACAAGCTCACGCCCGCCCGGGTCCGTAGAGGGTTCAGAAACATGCGCACAAAGACCGGCTCCCCGGCTGGTGCACCGAAACTTTCCCGTCCGGGTCCGGGCCGGCCACCAGGATCGAAGAACCAGCGATCGGCACCCCGCCATGACGTCGGGCGGGTCCTCGCCACCGGTGAGGCGTACGCCCGGCCAGCCCACCACAAGGTCGGCACCAAACCCCGCCGCGACGCCTGAACTTCTGCCCGCGCGAACCTCCAGGAAGCCCACGAGGTTGGATAGCTCCATGGTGCGACGAGAGCGTGCGACGAAGAGACGGCCTCCCTTCGGCATGCCGAGAGGCATCGTCCTGCTGGCGACGCCGGAAGGCTGGCGCCACAGTGTTCTCACCGAGGAAGGCGGGATGCTCTGCGGACGCCTTGCCGACGTGGCGACCAACACCGACCCAGCCGAGGCACAGGCCGCCGTGGCTGCCATGGTGGTGGGACTCGCACACGACTTCCACCAAGCTGACGTCGATGTGACCTGGGATCCGCCCCGGGAACCCGGGTCCTGGACAGCTCAGGTCACCGTTGCCGCGACCCCGCCAAGCGCCTGAAGTTAAACGACAAGCTCAGGGCGTGGTGTGAAAGTGCTGACGGGTCGGACAAGGTGATGCCCAGGTCCGGCCCGTCCGCTCGTCTCTACAGGTCGAGCTGATACTGCAGTGTCGTGTGCGTGGGCACGTAGCCGAGGCTGTCGCTGATGTGTCTCATGTGCGCGTTGCTGTCGGCAGTGTCGGTCAGGAGGCCGCCGAGGTCTGGATAGCGCCCGCGGGTTTGTCGGATCGACTCAGCCTTCATCCATCGGCCGAGACCGTGTCCGCGGTGCTCGGGCAGGACGCCGGTGCCGTAGTGCTGGCCATCACCCGTGCCATTGCCGGGGACGACGAGTTCGGTGAACCCGGCGATCGAGTCATCGCAGGTGTCGATGGCGACGACAGTGTGCAACTGGTCACCGCGCTGTTCGACGGCCTTCGCCGCAGCCCGGACCTGGTCCACGTCCCAGGCCACGGTGCCGTAGTCGGTGTCTTCCATGGGCATGTCGTCCATGGCCCGGCGTGAGGCGGCAAACGTCTGGGCGAGGGTGTCAGGGACGGTTCCCTGCCATGACGTCAGCCGGTAGCCGGGATGCGGACGCTCGATGATCTCGGCGAGGGCGATGGCGTCCACATCGGCCAGTGGCAAGCGGGCGAACCTCAGGGTGAGCACCTTGCGGAAGCCGCGGGCCGGCAGGAAGTGGGCGCCGGGCGATCCGGCCTGGGCCTGCGCGCTGACGCAGCGTCGGTCGTTGTCCCGGGCGGCGGCCACGGCGGTGTCGAGGAGCCGGGAGCCGACGCCCTTGCGGCGCTCCACGGGATGAGCATGGAGGGTCAGTTCGGCCAGGTGTGCTTGTCCGCCATCGAACAGGCGAAGAAAGGCCGTCCCGACGGGGATGGAATCGGCGTCGGACGCCAACCATGCAAGGCGTCGGCTGTGTGCCCCGCGAGCAGGGTCGGTCAGTGGGGTGATGCGAAAGGACAAGGTGTCTCCGTCGTGAGGAGGTGGCAAAGGTCAGTACGCGGGCTCAACTGCTGGGCACTCCTGCGCATGTGCTCCACACCTCCTCGTCGACAGCGCCGGTCCGGATCAACATGGACGGCTGGGAGAACTTAGCCGGCCTGTCGGTTCCTCGGCAAAGGGTTAACCGAAGGCTCGTGCGGCCATGGGGTCACGGCCACTCATGGATGGCGGCGACCAGCACGGTTGCTTCGTAGCGAACGGCAAGTGTGTCGCATCTCGTGGCCACGGTCCGGTGGCGCTTGAGGCGAGTGATCCCGCATTCGACTGCGTGCCGCTCGCGGTAGTCGGCCAGGTCGAAGCGCGGCCGTCGGCCTCCGCGGGAGCCAAGCTTCTTACGGTTGCGGACCTGGTCCTTCTTCTCCGGGATCGTGCACCGGATCCCACGTCGGCGCAGGTAGGCACGGTTCTTCCGGGAGCCGTACGCCTTGTCGCCGCGCACTCTGTCCGGCCGTTTGCGTGGACGCCCCAGACCCTGCCGTGGCACCCGGATGTTCTCCAGGACCGGTTCGAACTGCGGGGAATCCCCGCGCTGCCCCCGCCGTGACCATAATCGGCATGGGCTTCTGCCCCTGCTCGACCGCGAGATGGCCCCTGGTGATCAGACCACCTCGCGAGCGCCCGAAACCGTGGTCGTCCGGCTCGACCTCGACACCGCCGAGCGGCTCCTTCTGAAGATCCCCCTTGACCGCTCCGGCGGAGTACTGGTGGGCGCGACAGATTGTCGAGGTGCCCGAGGGGTACGGGCCGTGAGATCGGGTCTATGACCTGTTCCGGCGCTGTCAGCGCGACGACACGTGGAAGCGAGCCTTCACCGAACTACAGGCTCAGGCGGACGCGAAAGACCAGCAACGCACACGGTGGACCGCCCAGGCCAAGCGAGAGACCGCTTCGACTGCATCGCATCCCGCAACGCGAGCGGAACTGCACAGTCGGCTTTTCAGGAGGAGACACGAGTCGTCCACCTCCCTCTGATCAGGGGGAGGAGAAGGACGGCCGTCGCCGAGCCCGCATCACTGCCATCCGGCGAGAAGCTAAGCGGAGGAACTATCCGTAGTCGGGGACGGAGTCGCTTCCGTCGTAGGCGCTGGGACGATCCCGGTAGAGATGAGTTCCTTTCGCCAGGGCAGGAGCAGCGCGCTCGCCATGCACAGCAGGCCCGCGATGAGCAGGGCGCCACGCACCCCCACAGCGGCGGCGATCAGGCCGCCGGCGAACATGAAGACGGCCTGGCATGTCTTGGAGCCGACGGACCAGGAGGTGCCGACGCGGGACATGAACGCGTTCGGGGTGGCAGCCATGCGGTACGTGGTGAACGACGGGCCGAAGACACCCGCTGAGAAGAGCAGGCCGAAGTCGGCGGCTACGATGACGAACACGCCGAGGGCACCGGAGGGCGCCATGGGCAGAAGGATCGTCCAGAGCGTACGGGCAACACCGGACAGCAGCAGAACGCGACGCTGTCCGAATCGCCGGGTGAGCGGCGGGGTCAGGCGTGACCCCAGCACGCCACCCAGGCACGGCAGTCCCAAGGCCAGTCCGTACTGCCACGGTGCCAGGCCGAGATCATCCAGCATCAAGACTGCCATCAGCGGTGACGTCATCATGATGGATCCGCCAAAAAGAAGGGCGTTGAAGAACAGCGGCCGCAGTCCTGGGTGGCTCAGGAGGTACTGCCAACCGGCAGCAGTGTCACGGCCCAGGTGAGAGGGGGCGGAGCGTTTCGGCGGTGTGGGTTCAGGCTCCCGGATGCGACGGATCCCAAGTGCCGACCCGAGGAAGGACAGTGCGTCGACCACCAGCGTGGCGGTCGCGCCCAGTACCCCGATCAGAAGCCCGCCAACGGGCGGGCCGGCGCTGACGGTGATCCAGCTGGTCGTCTCGAGCAGGCTGTTGGCGCGAAGACGGTGCTCGGACAGGACAAGTGCCTGCAGATGCGCTCCACTCGCCGCATCGAACGCGACAGACGCCGCGGTCTGGAGAACGCCGACCACACACAGTTGAGTGAAGGTCAGCCTGTCGAAAGCCAGGGCGACCGGAATGCTTGCCAGAACCGCGCAGCGGACCAGGTCGGCGCTGATCATGACCGGCCGCTTGTACTGGCGCTCGATACGCACACAGAGCGGCAGAGCGATCACCCCACTGGCCACCGCGGACAACGCAGCGAGCACAGAGACCTGAAACGCCGAGGAATCCAGCACCAGGAGGGCAATCAGCGGCAACGCCCCCATCCCGACGGCGCTGCCCGCCGCGCTGACCACGTAGGCGAACCACAGCCGCCGGAAGTCCTGCCCGAGCGTACTTTGCCGTACCAACCGATCCTCCGAAGCGTGGAAGCGGTCAGCGTAGTCACTCGGTTCACCCGCCACCCATGATCAAGCCATCATCAGGCGTACCTCAGGGCTGAGATCAGAGGAAGAGTCCCTGACGGGCCTTCTTGCTCAGGAAAACGGCAGCCGTGGAACAAGTGCTCTGCGCCAGTATCCAAGAAGCTCGGACGCTGCCTTCATCTGAACTACCGAAATCATTGCCGATGTCCGTCCCAGGGATCTGTGGCATTGGTCGCGGCCGCTTGTCGCCTCACGCGGTCCGGCGTTCAAGTGAGCCGGAAACGTCAACGAGCATCGCGAGTGTTTCCGGTCGGGGACCAGCCACTTGTGGAGTGTGCGGATCGAGTCGACCGACCAAGGGCACCGCCGACGCTGCGTAGTTGCCGTCTACGCTCTTGACATGCAGCGCAGCGATGTCAGGAGGGACGACGGCACATGGGTGGGCCTGGCTTTGGACGTTCAGGACCGCCACCAGCCGGAGCTGGGCGTCTTCAGCGCTGGGCCGCGGCTGCTGGTCTCCCAGCTGACGCGGCCTGTGCTGCTCGCCGTTGTCGAAGAGCCCCTCCAGGGCGTGGACTTCTGGCGTACCGACGCATACCGCTCCTTCGTCCCACCGCTGCGCGCCGACATGGGGCGTGCCCTGTCGGGCAGCCCGGAACGGTGGGCACACCGCTTCGCGCAATACCTCAGCGAATCGCCGGGCAGCCCGTTGCACGAGGGCCGATGGCTCCTTTCGTGCGAGAGCCCGCTGCAGCGCCGGCGCCACGCTGCCACTTCGCATGCCGAGTACTGGGGTTCGATGCTCGTCGAGGGCCATCCGGACGGATACATCGACTGGTATTTCCACTCCACATCCTGGGAAGTTCTGCCCCTGCGGCCAATGCCCGATCCCGGCGACAACCGGGTCAAGGCGTACCGCAAGCAGATCCGTGAGGGGACGCTCCCACCCGTTCTGTTGTGGTGGGTCAGTGGCCTGGACTGTCATCTGATCCTGGACGGTCATGCACGACTCGCCGCCGCGATCGCCGAGTCCGTCGAGCCTCCGCTGCTGCAGTTGCACCGCACCGTGCCGCGCGATGACCTGGCCGCACGTATCGATGCCGCTGTGGGCTTCTATGAGTACGAACTGGCACGCTTCGCCGAACTCCGCGCCGTCCATGGTCCCACCGTCCCGGACGGCGCCGCCTCCGCCGGCCCACAGCTCGTCCGCACCCTCCGCCCACCCGGCAGCAGCACAGGGTCGGACACAGGAGTGGCGAGCATCGGTTCCGGCAGTGTCCGGGTCACAGCCCATGCCTTCCACCCGGCCCGCCCGCCGGTAAACCGAGTGCGCGTATGCCCCGGCCACCGGCCCGGCCGCGGCAGGTCAGCGCACTACAGCACCTCGCCGGGGGCCGTGTGCTGAGCCGCACCCTGTTTCGTGGAGTGCCCGGCCTGCCCCGGATCCCGTGTCGTACGGTCTGACGGTCGTGGTCGCCCACCGTCCGCAACGGATCTCACCGAACCCGGCGGTGCCGCCGGTAGCGCCGGAAGATCTGAACCAATACCGGGAATCAGGCGGCGACGAGCTCCTGCTCGCGGTCCGGCGCTTTGACCTTGGGCTTCTTGTTCGGCAGCGAGAGCCGGAAGACCTTGTGCCATGCGGAGAACACCTGCTTGGGCAACGGGCCGGTGACGTACTCCAGCTCGTACTTCTCGAACAGTGCGCGCACCTTCACCGCGACCTCGGCGTACCGGTTGCTCGGCAGGTCCGGGAACAGGTGGTGCTCGATCTGGTGCGACAGGTTGCCGGTCATGAAGTGCATGGCCTTGCTGCCGCTGATGTTCGCCGAGCCCATCATCTGGCGCAGGTACCACTGGCCGCGCGTCTCGCCCCTGATCGACCGGCGCTCGAAGACCTGCACGCCCTCGGGGAAGTGCCCGCACATGATCACCGAGTGGGTCCAGATGTTGCGGACCAGGTTCGCGGTGAACGTGGCGGCGAGCGTGGGGAGGAACGACGGGCCCGACAGCAGCGGGTGGATCACGTAGTCCTTGAGCACCTGCTTGCGGATCTTGCGGCCCACGGCCCTGGCCCGCGCGCGGAACTCCGGGTTCTTGCGGCGGCGCTTGTTCAGGTTCTTGCCGAGCTCCAGGTCGTACGCTGCGATGCCGTACTCGAAGAAGCAGGCGTTGATGAAGTTCCACAGCGGCTGGCCGATGTGGAACGGGTGCCACCTCTGGTCCTCGTCGACGCGCATGATGCCGTAGCCGAGGTCGTTGTCCTTGCCGATCACGTTGGTGTACGTGTGGTGCAGTTCGTTGTGCGAGTGCTTCCACTGCTCGGACGGCGAGACGTGATCCCACTCCCAGGTGGTGGAGTGGATCTTCGGGTCCCGCATCCAGTCCCACTGGCCGTGCAGGATGTTGTGGCCGATCTCCATATTGTCCATGATCTTCGCCACGGACAGCCCGGCGGTGCCGAGCAGCCACGCGGGCGGGAAGATCGAGAACAGCAGCACGCCTCTGCTGACCAGCTCGAGCTTGCGCTGCGCCGAGATGACCTTACGGATGTACGCGGCGTCCTTCTCACCGCGGCCGGCGATCACCTCGTCGCGGATCGCGTCCAGCTCGCGGCCGAGCTCCTCGATCTGCTCCGCGTTCAGGTGGGCGGTGGGGTCGATGGCGGTCAAGGTGCTCCTACCGTTCGATGTCGCAGGGGCCCGCCGCGGCGGACACGCAGGTCTGGATGAGGACGCCCGGCTCGGCCTCGGTGATCTCGCCTGTGCGCAGGTCGCGGACGGCGCCCGCCTTGAGCGGCGTGACGCAGCCGAAGCAGATGCCCATGCGGCACCCGGAGGGCATGAGCACCCCGGCTTCCTCGCCGATGTCCAGCAACGGCGTGGCGCCGTCCGCATCGACGGTCTTGCCGGTGGCGCTGAACGTGACCTCGCCGCCGTCGCCGGCGACGACGATGCTGGGGCGGAAGCGTTCGGTGTGCAGGCGCTCTTGGACGCCGTGCTCGCTCCAGTGCTCCTCGGCGGCGTCGAGCAGGCCCGCGGGCCCGCAGGCCCAGGTCTCGCGCTCGGCCCAGTCGGGCACGAGTTCGTCGAGACGGGCGATGTCGAGAATGCCGTCCGTGTCGGTGTGCACCTCGGTGAGCCGCAGCTTCTTGTCCGCGACCAGGTCGTGCAGTTCGTTGCGGAAGATCACGTCCTGCGGTTGCGGCGCGCAGTGGACCATGACGACGTCGTCGAACTCGACGTCGCGCAGCATGCCCATCACGGGCGTGATGCCGCTGCCGGCCGTCAGGTAGAGCACCTTGGCGGGCTTGGCCTGCGGCAGCACGAAGTCACCGGTCGGCTGGTCGAGCTGGATCAGTGTGCCCGGTTTCGCCTTGCGGACCAGGTGGTTGCTGACCTTGCCGTCCGGGATCGCCTTCACGGTGATCGTGACGCGGCCGTCCCGGCGGTCTGTCGGCGAGGTGATGGAGTAGGCGCGCCACAGGCGCACCCCGTCGACGTCGATCCCGATCCGCATGTACTGACCGGCTGTGTGGCCGCGCCAGCCCCGTCCCGGCCTGATCACGACAGTCGCGGCGTCACTCGTCTCGGGGTGCACGGCCTCGATGCGCCCACGCAGGTCAGCGCCCGCACGCAGCGGACTGACCAGGTCGAGGTAGTCCGACGGCAGCAGCGGCGTCGTGACCATCTCCAGCACTTTCCACGCCCTGCTGCGGAGGGCTGCACTCGTCATGGCTCCAGCTTGCTGCGCCTCAAGGCGTAAAGTCCTGACCGCAGGACGTAAATCTGGTCGACTGAATTGTTCGCAGGGAACAAAAACATGAGCCATGCAATCCGGAGGGCCAGCGAACTGGCCCTGGACGAGACGACGGTCACCGTACTTCGGGCGGCGCTGAAGACCACCGCCGACGAAGTCGTCCAGGCGATCATCGACGAGGTCCCTTCCTACGCCAACGCCCTTTCGGGCAGCATGGGCGGCACCATCCGCCGGGCCGTCCGCACCGCCTTGGGGCACTACCTGGACCTCGCGAGCGGGAACGCCACAGGCGTCGACGCCGGTGACGCGGCCTACGAGCTGGGCCGCGGCGAGGTGCGCGACGGCCGTTCGATGGACGCCCTGCTCAGCGCCTACCGTGTCGGCGCCCGCGTGGCCTGGCGATGCCTGGCGGCGGGTGCCGTACCCGCGGGTCTGCCCGCCGCCGAGGTCGCCAAGTTCGCCGAGCTGACGTTCGCCTACATCGATGAGCTCTCCGCCGCGAGCGCCGCGGGCCACGCCGACGAGCTGGCCGCCCAGGGCAGGGCCCAGGAACGCCACCTGGAACACCTGGCCCGCGACCTGCTCGCCGGCGCGAACCCGGATGTGCTGCTGGCCTCTGTCCAACGGGCCGAGTGGCAGCCTCCGGTTTCACTGACCGCGGTCCTGCTGCCCGCCGTCCAGGCCCGCCCCGCCTACCGCGCGCTCGACCCGAGCACCCTCGTCCTCGACGATCTGCCGGACGCCACCGGTGTGCTGCTCGTCCCCGATGCCGACCGATCACGTCTCTTGCGGCAACTGACCGACCGCACCGCCGTGGTCGGCCCGGCCCGGCCATGGACGCGCGCGTCCGCCTCGTACGCACGAGCCGTACGCGCGCGCTCCCTCTCCTCCGATATTCGCGACACCGAGGACCACCTGCCCGAGCTGGTGCTGAGCGCCGACGCGGACGCGTTCGCAGACCTGCGTGCCCGAGCCCTCGCACCCTTGCGGGCCTTGCCTGTCGCGACCGCTCGGCGGCTGGAGGAGACGTTGCGGGAGTGGCTGTTGCACCAGGGCAGGCGGGACGAGGTGGCGGCGGCGTTGTTCGTCCATCCCCAGACGGTCCGGTACCGGATGTCGCAGCTGCGGGAGCTGTTTCCGGATCTCGCATCGCCAAACCGGGTCCTCGAACTGACGCTGGCGGTCGGTCGTCGGGTCAGCTGACGCGTACTTCGACCGTCCACGAACGCGTCCACGAACGCGTCCAAGAATGCGTCCGCGAACGGTCCAGGAATCGTGCCTCGTTCTCGGTGCCATCAGCTGGCTCGTGCGGCCCGGGGGAGAGCGGTCTGAGCCGGCTGAGACCGGGGTTGATGTGAAGACCGGACAAGACCTCGGGAAGTCCGTCCGGGGCGCTGTCTCTGAGAGGCGTTGACATCCTCCCCCCTCCTGAAAGAGGGGGGATTCATATGTCGCCCCTGCAGCTCGCCTTGCTGCAGGTGGGAGCCCGCCGGGGGCGGGCTGTGTTGGCGGAAGCGTGATCACGCTTCCGTCTCTCGCCTGGGCGGGCGCCCCGGGTCACGTCACAGCGCGAACGCCGGGACTCCGGGGCTACGGGTCGTACCGCGCACCCCCCGTGCCCGCGAGGGTGCCGCGGGCGGCGGCGCGAGGGCCGGCCCGATCAGTGGCATGACGTCCGCCAGCATCTCCGCCTCGCTCGCGGTCCCGTCCACGACCAGATCGGCCGCTGCCCGGGAGGGCGCGACGTGGGCTGCGTGGCGGTCCCTGCCGGTCTGCAGATAGTTGCGCAGGGACAGTCGGGGGTCCTGCCGCTGCGCCTCGATCTTCCGGAGGATCTTGCGAGCCAGGCGTATGTCGTCGGGGGTGTCGACATACACCCGCCATGCCGCCCGCCGGACCACGGACGGCAGTGAGAGCGCGAACAGGCCCTCGACCACCACCAGCAGCACGCCGGGGCGCAGCAGCGCCGCGTCGATGGCGTGTGTCACCGCTGTCTCGTCGATCGATTCCGGATGGTTCCAGTCGAGGACGGCGTGCCCGTCGGCGCTGACCGTCCACACGCCCCTCAGGGGGTCGTGCGCGGGCACGTAGTAGTCGTCGAGGTGGATCAGCGCCACGCTCTCGGGAAGCTGCAGCGACAGGGCTTCGGCAAGGGTGGACTTGCCGGATGCGGTGCCGCCTGCGACCGCCAGTACACCCGTCATACGGGCGCTCCTCATGTGCTCAAAGGGGATAGACGAAGCGGCCGGACAAGCCGGGTGCAGGGAATGTACGGCTGCGTGATCGCCTATGGCAAGCAGGGAAAGGAGGCAGGTTCAGCGAAGGTCCGGGGCCGCGACCTTCGGTCGACCTGCGCACCGGTCTCGGCGGTGCCGCGGACCTTCAGCGTGGCGTGAGGGCCTCGGGTGCGGGCGTGACGTCACCGTGCGGGAACGAGTGGTCATGCACCTGATCCGACGCCCGCTCGCCACGGCAGGCGTCGTCAGCGTCGCCCTCGCGGCCCCTGTCCGCCGCTCCGCCGACTGATGCTGCCTGCACACCGGTGCACGTCGACCTGGTAGGTCGTCCAGAAGGTGTCGGTGCGCAGGCCGGTGCGGAACGAGGGACCGGTCGCGACGACGCGGTCGTTGATCGTGCGGTACCTGCGCCGGGGCGAGCGGGTGCGGTCGTGCATCGTCGCCCTCGACCGGACTCGTCGCAGTACCACGACTGCGGCGGCGGGATCCTGTGGCAGGTCGTACCCGGAGGCCAGATGCCGCCCGGGTGCCTGCGCCGAGCAGGGGCAGGAGCAGACGAGCAGACCCGGCGCACCGCGACCACGACCAGGCCCTCGCACTCGCACTAGCCGTTCTGCTCCTGACCGGCAGCGTGCTGGTGACGTCCTGCTGGATCGGCCTCGGCACCACGTTCGCCGCCGTGCCGTGGCCGTCCTCGTCGTCACCGTCTGCACGGCACCCGGCCTCACCCGTCGCCTGGCCGGTGCGCCGCGCCCTCCGCCGGCTCCTGCGCACCCTGCCCTGATGGCGCACCTTGAAACGACCGTCGGCCGCGCGGGGGTGACCCACCCCCTGCTCGATGGATCTCTCCACCAGCAGACCGTCTGACCTGTGGACGGACGCCACAGGGGAGGGGCGGCAAGGGCAACGTAAGCGAGGTGAAGGGCGCTCAGATCAGCCTCAGCCAGCGTTCGTTGTGCGCGATTGCCCGAGCCTCCCGCGCAGGGCGTCCGCCGCATTGCGGCCCGTACGGGCGGAGCCGGGCTCCTTCTGGTCGGCAATGGACCGGGCCGGTCAGCTGCTCCGATCCGCAGGGAGAATGCCTCCGGTCGTGCGGTGCCTGTGCAACTGGTCAGCTCCGATGCCTAGGTGATCATGCAAGGACACGCGTTCGCCTGTACACATGGGGAGCGTCAGGCGGAAACCACCGTGCGGTCGCTCGATCTCTGCCAATGTGACCTGGTGAGATACCGCTACATAGCTGCCGCGGTGGCCATCGTCTTCGCCGCGGCCGGCTGTTCGTCCGTCACCTCGTCGCAGGGCAAGCCCGCCGCGTCCAGCCCGTCACCGAGCAGGAGCTACTTGCACCCGACCAAAGACCTGTACTGGGTGAAGACCGACTGCGAGGTCGGAGACTCGCCGCAGCTCACGTTTTGGCTGCGTAACCACGCCGGGCACGCGATGGCATACGACATCCGCTACGAGTTCCTCGACACGAAGGGCAAGGTCGTCGGCTCAGCGGAAGGCGTCTTCTCGGTGGCCGCGCACCAACTGCTCGGCGATGAGGGGCTCTACGGCGACAGCGGCCACTGCGGTCCGAAGGTCCGCCTCGTCTCCGTCAATGCGTACGACAACACCGGCGACGGTGCCGATCAGCCCGACTTCTGACATCACCGGATCATGGCCGCGGGCACGTAGAACCCCGCCCGCAGGCCCCTTGGCATCCCTGCACCGCCGCCTCGTTGTGTTCTCCCCGCACGCATCCACGGCCTCCTGCAGCGCCGTGGCGCGGCCGAGGTGGGCCGCCATGCCCAGCTACAGACCTACTGCGGCGGCCCGGGCCGAGAGCGGAATGGACACCGGCACCGGCTGCCCCTCGACCGGGCGAATCTGGCGTTCGCGGCTGCCGCAGGTACTTCCTGCGGGGGACAGCGTGTCAGTGCTGCTGCCTAACGTAGGCAACAGCGGCAGCGGTATCCCGACCGAGATCGAGTACAACTACAGAAACCATCGAAGACAGCACGATGAAGCACTGCGTGATCACTCAATCGCCCACGGGCGGAACCGCCAGTGGCAGCGCCGGCTGCCCGAAGAGGTGACAGGAATGAAGGACGACCATCTGGGGCGTGTGCTGGAGATGCTTGGCGAGCCGTCATGGCGATACCGGGATCCCGAAGCATGGCACAGGCTGGAGAATGAGTTGGGTGTGAGCCTCCCGGCGGATTTCAAGGAGATCGTCGACGCCTACGCCCCGGTTCAGCTCAACGGCCATCTCTATCTGGACCACCCGGCAACCGAACGCTGGAATCTCGCCGAGCAGATTCGCAGGACGTCCCGCTCCTGGTCGCAGATCGAGTGGGACGAGGGCGAGCCCGAAGGCGACCCCCGCGTCTCGCTCGGCACCTCCGACCTGCTCTTCGGCACTCCGGACGGCCTGATTCCGATCTGCGGAACCGACCGGGGTGAGCAGATCTTCTACGCGCCTCGGGGCGCTTTGGGGCAGGGATCCTTCTTCATCGAGGACGGCGAGGGCGAATTCTTCGAGTACTCGTTCTCGTTCGCGGAGTGGCTCTATCTCTGGCTCACCGGCGAGGAGGCCACGGGCCCTGGCGGTTCCGCCTTCTATCCGGGCCCAGTGGTCCTCCAGGACCTGCCCATGACACCGGACGAGCGGCCAGAGAAGCGGTATGGACCGCCCCGCGGAATGTGAGGATTCCGTCGATGCCCAGAGAAGTCCGGAACATGTGGCAGGCCGTGGTTGTGGCGGCCCTGCGGACGGTCGGTTGTTCGGGCGGTGCCGCCGAGCCGACCGGCTTTGCATCCCATAGCGGATGAGGTGAACTCGCTCCCGTGCCAGTCCGGGTCGCGCACGAGCTCTGCGTGCCCAAATTCCTGCGCCGGTTCGGCTCGTGATGCACTGCCAGCGGTCAGGCGTGACCGCATAGGCGGTGAAGGTTCGGGGGATGGCCTCATTCAGCCTCCGCTCCAAGCTCGCCCGGACGCCGGGCCTCGACATCTCGGGACAGCCGAGCGCAACGCCTGGACCAGCCCCTGCCGCGGACACCCAACCCACTGCCCTGAGTTGCAGGCCCGGCCGTGTGCGTGGGCGGTTGCCTACTCGCTGATGGAGTCCCTGCACTGGGCGGCCTCGAGTAGTTCCTTGACCTTGCTGGCCTGCGTCATGGGGATCTACCAGCCAGTCCTACGGGTTGTCGTTGACCGTCCCGGGACTGTCCGTTCAGGTTGGAGTTCACGTTTGGCGACCGAGCCGATCAACGGCCTGGCGACCTCGCTCACCCAGAAGCCGGGAGCTACGCAGGCGTTGGACTGCGTGGTGGCGTCCCGCATCGTGCCGTCCTGTATTGCGTGCCCCGACCGGTGTGCTGATGCGCTGGCCGGGCAGTACGTGCCCAGCCATTCAACGCAGGCCACAAGTCCGCCCGGCAGCTCCTCGACCCGCTGGCCGCCGCCGCGGGCAGCGCCGCCGAGTCGCTCGGCGCGCTCAACCGCTCACATCCAGACCCGCGCCGCGCCCCTCGCCGTCCTTGTCGACGGCCTCGATGAGGCGCTCGCCTCGCAGGGGGCCGTTTGGCGAACTGATCACCCCACTCACCGACCCCGAACGTCACCTGCCGCTGCGCCTGTTGATGGGCGCGAGACCGCACATCACCCGCCGCTTGCCCGCGACCCCACAGTGATGGACCTCGACGACGAGAGGTGCTGCGACCCGGTAGCCGTCCGCGCCTACGCCCGCAAGCTTCTCTCCGTCCCTGGCTCGTCCCTGGCTGGTCCTCAAGTGTCTCCTGCGCCTCGGCGATGAAATCGAGGCTGGTCACGCTCGTTGGGTACATGCCCTGGCCGGGGAGGGCGATGAGCTTGCTTTGCAGGCTGTGTACCGAGGGGTGATCAATCTGCGGGAATCGCCGTCGTGTTGGAGCTTGATCGGCCGGCTCGTCCCGCGCGGTGGTGCTCGCTGGCCGACCCCCGCGGCTACAGCAACCCCAGACTCCCCGTGTACACGGGCACTACCAGCGAGTACGTTGTCCCGCGTATCCAGTGATCATGGCTGGATACAGGCGTAGGAGGACGCAACATGCACGGGCGCACGCTCACGAATGCCGCGGCAGGACTTGCCGCGGCGGCCCTGTTCCTGGGTGCCGCGGCCTGTGCCGGCGGCACCGGTGGCCGGGACGAGAAGAGCCGCAAGTCAGCCGCGTGCGTACAGGGCACGTACGCCTGGACCGGCGTCGCGCGGGAGCAGAGGCTGACCGGGCTCGCCGACCCGATCACGCTGGAGAAGGGGACGGACTCCGTCTCGGGTGTGATCAGGCCTTTGAAGGGCGTCACCTACAAGCCACACGTGACGTCCACGGCCCCCGGGGTCCGCGCGGAGGACGCCATCAAGGCGCTCGGCAGGCATCTCGGGACGGCGGAACGCCTCGGGGATCCCTCGGAGTCGGCCGAGCCGGAGAAGACCCCCACCCACTTCGACCACGAGGTCGGGGACCTCGCGGGGTCCTACTACGCGTGGAACTCCGTCGGTCTCGTCGAGGCCGACTTCGCGTACACCTGCCGCGGCGGCGCCGCCAAGCCGGTCCGCGGCCATGTAGTGACGTGGGAGACGGTCGGAGGCGGTTTCCTGCCCTGCGGTGACCACGTGCCCGAGGACCCCTTCAGAAAGACGGACGGTGCCGCGCGTACAGCCGCTCGCAAGCTCTGCCCCGCCGGTTCCCGGGCGGCTCGGAGCGCCTGATCACGAGGAGGGCCGGGAGCGCCTCCCGCGGGTCCTCGCGCCGCTCATCAACAGCAAGAAGGGCACATGGGCGTACACCTTTCGCGTCATACCGGGGTGGGACTGGTGGCGCAGTCACTCAAGAACCGTGTGTGGGCGGTGACTGCCGCGCTGGCCCTCCTGGCAGGTGCCGCCACCACCTGGTGGCTGCTGCGGAACCCCGCTCCCTACACCCTGTGGAAGACGCCTGCGGTCAAGGTCAGCGTCCACGCCGTGAAGTCGGAGTACCCCGAGGCCAAGGAGCTCGTCGGCGACGTCGATCTGCTGGTCAAGGTGTATGTCCAGCGGCTTGAAGCCGGGGACTCCACCGAACTGGCAGGCATCGGCGCCCCCTGGTACACCGGCCGGGAACGGGCGGCACAGCAGCTCATCAACCGGTACGGGGCCCACGCCGGCGAGCCGGTCGAAGCTCTCGTGCAGGATCCCGTCGTGCCCTACCTCGCCGCCGTCGAGCTGCGTTTCGGCAACGGGCAGCGGCAGGTGCTGTACCTCACCCGCGACAACGACGTCTGGTGGCTGCAACTGGGACACGGTGACCCGGTCGCTCCCTAGACGCCGACATCGCTCGAGTAGGACCAGCCGTCAGCGACCGCCCGACGCATCCACCGCTCCAACACCGCCCGCCCGCTCGTCATCAGACGGCGGTAACGGGTCCAGTTTCGGGCAGCCCCGACGAGGAACTGACACACCATCAGCACAAGTCACGCAACTTCCGACGATCAACTCCTGGCGCATCACGCTAGTCGGCTCTGCCATCTGTCATATGGAGTCGCTTCCGCCGCGGCTGAGACTCCTGGCAGCGGCCTCGCCCTCCGCTTCATCGTCCACGGCCGGGCTTGTCCACCCGTGCCCCACCCCAAGCTAAACAGAGCGACGACTCTGTATGGTGGAAGCCACAAGCAGAGCAGTGATTCCTTTTGCTGGAGGGTGCAGTGCCGCGGCTTACCGACGAACGCAAGGAACTTCGGCGCGCCCAGATCACCGAAGCCGCCGTCCGCTGCTTCAGCCGCGACGGCCTGGAGCGGACCTCGATCGCCGACATCACGGCCGAGTCCGGCCTCTCGAACGGCTCTATCTACGCCCACTACCGCAGCAAGGCGGACCTGGTCCAGGCCTCCGCCCACGAGGTGCTCACCAAGCGCGCCGAAGCCCTCGGCGACTACGCCGCAAGCGACATCCCGCCCGACCCCGACGAACTGCTCGCCCGCCTGATCGCCGCCATCGACCCCGCCGAAGCCCGCGTCGGCGTGCAGACCTGGGGCGAGGCGACCACCAACCCGGTCATCCACGGCATCGTCGTCGACACGATCGACCGAATGCGCGCCATGGTGCACGACTGCGTCATGGCCCACCTGGTCAAGGTCGAGCACCTCGACGCGGCCGAGGCCCAGGAGCAGGTCATCCCGACAACCGACCGGGTGATGGCGCTCTACCTGGCCGAACTGCTGCGCACCGCCTTGCGATCACCGACCGAGGAGACAGTGTCATGACCACCGCGACCGCTTCGTTAGCCGACCGCACCGTTTTCCGGATCGGCTACGGCGCCCTGCAGCTCGAGCGCCTGCACCATCGCCGCAGCGACGCCGTCGCGCTGCTGCGCGGCGCGGTCGAACGGGGCGTCGACCACGTGGACACCGCCGAGTTCTACGGCTTCGGTTTCGCCAACGACGTGATCCGCGAGGCGCTGCGCCCCGAGGACGACGTCCTGGTCGTCACGAAAGTCGGTGCCGATCCCGACCCGGGCGGGCCGCTGCCGCTGCGTCTGGCGCAGCGGCCCGAACAACTGCGCGCCAGCGTCGAGGACAACCTGCGAAGCCTCGGCACCGACCAGCTCCCGGTGGTCAACCTGCGCCGCCTCGACTCCGGCCCCGGCCTGCGCCCCGACGGCGATCAAGTCGTCGACCTCGACGATCAGCTCGCGGTGATGACCGCCCTGCGCGACGAGGGGAAGATCGGCGCGATCGGCCTGAGCAGCGTCACCCTCGACAGCCTGCGCCGCGCCCTGCCGGCGGGCATCGCCTGCGTGCAGAACGCGTACAGCCTCGTCTCCCGCGTCGACGAGGACATGCTGCGGCTGTGCGCGGCCGAGGGCATCGCCTGGGTGCCGTTCTTCCCGCTCGGCGGGGCCTTCCCGAGCCTGCCCAAAGTAACCGACGAGCCGGCGGTGCACGCCGTGGCCGAAGCCCTCGGCGTCACACCCTCCCAGGTCGGCCTCGCCTGGCTGCTGCACCACGCCCCGAACGTGCTGCTCATCCCCGGTACCGCCAACGCCGCCCACTTGGAGGCCAACATCGCAGCCGGCGAGATCACCCTCGACGCCGTGACCCTCGCTGCCCTCGGTGCCATCGAGTCTCGTTCCAGCGAAGTCCCCATCGGCTGACCCGGAACCAACCGGGTCTGGCTCGCGGCCACAGCCCGGGCGCCCGGCCACGGCGCACAGCCCATATCCGCCAAGGATCCAAGGACAGATCATGAAAGCCATCATCTACCGCGACAACGGCGGCCCCGAGGTTCTTCAGCTGGTCGACCGCGACCTGCCCCTGCCTGGCCCCGGCGAGGTCCGTGTCCGGGTCGCCGTGTCCGGAGTCAACCCGACCGACTGGCAAGCCCGCTCGGGCGTCGCCCATGCCAAGCTGTTCGCCGAGGTCACCCCGCACCTGGACGGTGCCGGCGTGATCGACGCCGTGGGCGAGGGGGTCGAGCAGAACCGGGTCGGCCAGCGGGTCTGGCTGTACATGGCCGCCGCCGGGCGGCCCACCGGCACCGCCGCCGAGTACACCGTCGTACCCGCCGAGCGAGCCGTGCCGCTGCCCGACGATGCCGGCTTCGACCTCGGTGCCTCACTCGGCGTCCCCGCACTGACCGCTCACCGCACGCTCACCGTCGCCGAGAACGGGCCTGGCCGTCTTCATCCCGGGGCGCTCGACGGCCAGGTCGTGCTGGCCGCGGGCGGGGCCGGGGCGGTCGGGCACTCCGTGATCCAGCTCGCCCGCTGGGCCGGCGCCACCGTGATCAGCACGGTCAGCGGCCCGGAGAAGGCCAGGCTGGCCACCGCCGCGGGCGCCCACCACGTGATCAACTACCGTGATGGTGACCCGGCCACCGAGATCCGCAAGATCGCCCCGGACGGCGTCGACATCATCGCCGAGGTGGCGCTCGGCGCGAACCTCGCACTGGACCTGGCCGTGCTGCGGACGCGCGGCACGATCGCGACCTACGCCAACGACGGCGGCAAGCCGGTCGAACTGAACGTACTGCAGAACATGGTGCTCAACGCACGCCTTCAGTTCCTGGTGCTCTACACCGCCGGCCCGGAGGCACGCGCCGCGGCCGTCGAGGACGTCGCCACCGCGGTCCGCGACGGCGCCCTGCCGGTCGGCGAAGAACACGGCCTGCCCCTGCTCCGCCTCCCGCTCCACCGCACCGCCGAGGCACACCGGGCAGTGGAAAGCGGCGCGGTCGGCAAAGTCCTGGTGGACATCACGTCCTGACCCATAGCCAGACGCCGATGCCAACATCTGCGCGTGGCCGCAATCGGCACGCCGCAGCACCCGCCAGTCGCAGGCACGCCGCGAAGATCCGACCCGGACCGACGCTGGCAGGTTCCGACCCAACCCCCGCCATCGCCTGCCAGACAGCCTGCCTGACTCACGCCCCGGTCCGGCCGGCCTTCTGGGCCCGCCAGTGGTGTTCTTCGGCCACGGTTCGCCTGGGCGACCATCAGATTGGCCACCGGAAGTGGTCCGTGGAATTCCGTCATTGCTGATTGCTGACCGCTGGCTGTTGTTCTGTCCGCCAGAACGGGCCGTGGTGAACAGAGCCAGTGATGCCGCACTCGTGTCGGCTGCGGCCTTTCCTTCACGCCATGGCGGACAAGCCGGGTGTGCTGTTCCCGGCTGTCCGTATGGTGCCGTCGGCAGCGCAGCTACTGAGTACAGCAGCCAGCCCCGACAGGAGCCCTGGCGCTGGGGGAGACTCTCCAGGAGGACCGTCCTGTTCTACGGGGCCTGTTCGCAGGTGACGGTGGTGGTCGGGCAGGCTTCAGCGAGGCGGGTGAAGGCGTCGCGTTCGGTTGGGTCGGCGGTCAGGCGGAGTTTGTCCGCCACCCAGTCCGCCGCTATTCGCACCGGTCCGTCGGCGCCGGATCCTTGTCCGCCTTGGACCGGTTGGAGCTGCCGGACACCGCGATCAGACTGTTCGGCGCTCCCTGGTCGTTGGCGTACGCCTCACGCCGTGCGGCACTCCAGGCGGCCGCCCCGACCGGCGGGGAGCGTCATTCCGACTGTGCCGTATTCGAAGTCCCCAGCGATGTCAGGAGCGAGGGCTAGGGTGCGTGGCTGTGGAGGCTTCTGATCTTGACTACCGAGCCCGGACGCGGTCTGGCTGCATCCCGCCTGAGCTGGTCTCGCGACTGCTCGAACGCGGCTATGTCAACGTGGTGGAGCTGCAGGCCGGATGCGGTGAGTGGTTCTGCGCGCTGGAGTGGGCACGGTTGCTGGGTGAGCAGGGCCGCCAGGCTGACGCGTTGGAGGTGCTGGCCCCGTATCTGGCAACCGGATGGTGGTCGGCTGTCGTTGCCGCAGCCGAGTTGCTGGAGGGCTGGGGCCGCGTTGGCGAGGCGATCGAGATCACCCGGACCCGTATGGAGGCCGGACATCCAATGGCGCTGGAGTCCTACGCGCGCCTGCTCGCCCGGCATGACCGCGCCGCGGAGGCGTTCAGTCTCCTGCGCCCGCACATCGACGAGCCCTCCCTCGCTGTAACACTGGTCGACGTCGCGGAAAGAGCCGGCAGGGACGAGGAGATCGCGGCACTGCTAACCACCCGGATCCCGGACGAGCACCGTTGCGACTCTCCCTGGTGCTGCCGAGGTCTCGCTCCCGACACGGTGATCGGACTGCTCGCCACGATCCGCGAACGCCAGGGCCGCATCGACGAGGCCATCGCCCTGCTCCGCACCCGGAACATCACCTCGGTCAACGGCCGGGACCAGCTGGCCGATCTGCTGGCCCGGCATCACCGCACCGGAGAGCTGCGCGCCTACGCGGCAGCCGAGGAACATGCCGCGTGGCGTCTCGTGGAACTACTGGAGGAACGCGGCGACATCGAGGGGGCGGTCGCGGCAGGCCGGCCTGCCTGCCGCCCCATGGCCCACGACCCCAACTCGGCTGTCCAGCTGGCGCAGCTTCTGGCCCGGCACGGTCGGGGGAATGAGGCGATCGATGTCATGTGGGCCCTCGCCGACGCCCGCAACGGGGATGACTGGATCCTCCACACCCTGTCCGAGCTGTGCCTTGACCAGGGCCGCCCCGAGGACGGCCTGGCGTACCTCGACGCCCTCGCCGCCGCCCGCGCAGACGAGGAGGACTGGGACCTGTACTGGATACGGCTTCCTCTGCTCGCCGCCCACCACGGAGTCGACGACGCGATCGCACAGGCCCGCGCCCATCCCGAGGGCAGCACCTGGTACGCGGCGTCACACATAGCCGAGCTGCTCGCCGACGCCGGACGCATCGAGGATGCTGTCGCCGTTCTCGAACAGCACGCCTCCCAGAACAGCCATGACCTGGCCGGCTACCTCATTGACCTCGGCCGCGTCCAGGACGCCCTGGCCATCCTCCAACCGCGCATCCCCCAGACGCCCGAGCTGTCGAACAGCCCCTGTCACGACGATCCCCCGTTCTGAGATCTGCCCGGTTCAAGGACCCGCTGAGTGAAGGCCCCCTCACCCCGAGAGGAGCGTGCTAGCTGCCCAGAGGCTGACCTGCACTGTCGTCCACCAGTCGGCACTCCCGCCGAGCAGCCGCACGTCCAACTGGCCTGAGTCCTGGCTCGGTGCAGTCCCGTCGCTGCAGCCCCTGCAGCCACCATGCCGGCCCGGCTACGGAACCTGCTCGTAGGACACCGTTTCCTTTGGCGGCGTGTGGCGTTGAGCCGGCATGGAGGGACTTGTAGAGCACCTGGTTCCGGACGGTTTATGGGAGTTGTTCCGACGGGGTGTGCCGCCGACGGTCGTGCAGCGGCCACAGGGGGGTGGCCGTCGGCGTGTTGGCGACCGGGAGGTGCTGGCGGCGATCGTGTTCGTCGCCACGTCCGGCTGTACCTGGCGCCAGCTCCCCCCCAGTCTTCGGAGCCCGATGGCAGACGGTGTACCGCCGGTTTGCCCAGTGGAGCCAGGACCGGGTGTGGGCCCGGTTGCACCGAGTCATCCTTGACGAACTTGGCGCCCAGGGCGAGCCGGACTGGTCCCGGTGCGCCATCAACTCGGTAAGCATCCGTGCCGTCAAAGGGGGGCCACTGACGGGACCGAATCCGACCGACAAGGGTAAGAACGGATCGAAGATTCATCCGATCTGCGACCGCAACGGCCTGCCGATCCCGTCGCCGTCTCGGGCGCCAACCTGCACGACAGTCAGGCCCTGGAGCCCTTGGTGATGGCCATCCCGCCCATTAGGTCCCACCGGGGACCGCGCCGTCGGCGGCCTGCCGAGCTGCACGGCGACAAGGGCTATGACTACGACCACCTGCGGAAATGGCTGCGGGAACGCGGCGTCGTCCCGCGAATCGCGCTCCGCGGGGTCGAGAGCTCAGCCCGCCTCGGCCGTCATCGCTGGGTGGTCGAGCGGACCATGTCGTGGCTGTCCGGGTGCCGTTGGCTGCACCGGCGCCACGAGCGCAAGCCCGAACACTTCATTGGCTTCACTGCCATCGCGGTCATGCTCATCTGCCTGCGGCGTCTGGGTGTCAGCGCCAGCCGGTAGCGTCGGCCAGGTGACCGACGACGCCGCCATCTGGAACCGGCTCGCCGCCTTGCTGCCGGAGGCCGAAGCCCAGGAAGTCAAAGGCTGTTGGGACATCGGAGAGCAGGAGGCGGGACTTGGCCTGATCGTCTCCGGCATCCTCGGCCACCAGGTGTCGATCAGCGATGCGGTCAGGGCCCAGATCTCCGTGCTCGCGGAGACCTGGGGTGAGCGGGACACGCTCACACCACGGATCCTTCAGTGCCGTGATGACGGCACATTGGGCCACCTGAAGCTAATCGAAGGCGACGCAAGCACCATCCCCGAGGCAATAGGTGGGGCTGAACAGGACCTGGCCGGTCTCGTCCTCGTCCCCTGGATCGCCTGCACAAGATGCGGCCAGGTCCTGATGCGCGCCCATGCCCGAGAAAGCCGGGGAGATCTTTCCTACCTGTCGCGGCACTACATCATCACGACGCCGAACCGAGCCACCGTCCTGCGGCTATTCCCTGCGGACTCCGTCGGCGTAGCCTTCGCTGCCCTCCAGCGTGCGTGTTCCGACTCGCCATAAGAAGCAACGCTAAGTGACGGAAAACGTCGGGCAGGACTTGGCGAGGCGGTCCAGCGCATCCGGCTCAGCCGTGTCTTGGGTCAGCTGCCAGCGCAGCTTGTCCGCCACTGAGTTCGTCGTGTACGTGCACTGGTCGGCCGGCATCGATAGCAGGGCCGCAGGGTCCTTGTCCGCCTTCGAACGGTTGGAACTGCCCGAGACCGTGATAAGGGTGTTCGGCACGCCTTGGTCGTTGGCGTACGCCTCACGGCGCGCTGCTGTCCAGAGTGCTGCACCAACCGGCGGGGAGCGTCGTCTGAACCCAGCGATGTTCCTGCGCCCCGACGTGCTCCTCGGCCTTTCGCCGACGATAGCGTGCCCTTCCGGAGAGGGAGGACTGTGCTGTTCTACGAGAACCTCGCGTATGACGATCTTGTCGACTGGGCGGGTACGGAACGCGTTACGCGGGCTCATCGCCCAGCATTGGCTGCCTGACGTATCCCTGATCCGGACAAGGCCGCCCTCATCGACATCGGTATCCCCATCGGTGGCGACGTCCCCATCACACGGGTGTGTTTCCAGACTGAAGCGGAGCCCGTGCTGCCGACCGCTGACGGACGCTTGCTCTATCTGCTGGCGGAGAGAATTTTTCAGAGGCCGGCCCAGAGCGCCCTGACCTGGTCGTGGGGCGTCGAGCCGGGCACCGGAGTCGTGTACTACGCGTTCCGCTGATTCAGGCGGACGGTCCTCGACCACCATCGTGGTCGAGGACCGTCCGCCTCCCCGCAAGGGTCTTACGGCTTGGGGCGGCGCCCGGCTGGGCTCAGTGCTTGGCTACGAGGACATGCGCGGCGGCCTCCGTGGGAAGTTTTGCGGCCTGCCCGTCGCTGCTGACGATCACTCCGCCGGGCGAGGACGTCACGGTCACGACCGCGCCGGGCCGCACCCCGGTGTGCCGCAGGGTGTACATCAGTTGAGGGTTGGTCTGGATCAGTCCCTGATGCATCGTACGACCGCGCTCGCGCCGTTCGGCCCGGGCTCGACGTCACTGAGGCTGACCATGTCCTCGCCGGGGAACGGATCCACGGTGCTCTTCCCGCCGAGTTCCTCCGGGCCCGGGATCGGGTTGCCGTAGGGCGACTTGGTCGGGTGCCCCAGCAGCTCAAGGATGCGGCTTTCGACGGCTTCGCTCATCACGTGCTCCCAGCGACAGGCTTCGGTGTGGGCCCGTTCCCACTCCAGCCCGATCACGTCGACGAGCAGGCACTCCGCGAGCCTGTGCTTGCGCATCACGCGCGTGGCGATCCGCCGGCCCTGCCCGGTCAGCTCCAGGTGCCGGTCGCCGGCGACGTGCAGCAGACCGTTGCGTTCCATGCGGGCGACGGTCTGGCTGACGGTGGGGCCGCTCTGGTCCAGGCGCTCGGCGATGCGGGCGCGCAGGGGGAGCACGCCGTCTTCCTCGAGCTCCAGGATCGTGCGGAGATACATCTGAGTGGTGTCGATGAGTGGGGACATGCGGTTCGTCAGGCGGGGGTTTCGGCGGTGGCCGTCAGTACCGCGCGGCCGAGGATGTGGCCGGTCATGGTGAAGCCGAGGACGGCAGGGGTGGCGTCGGCCGGGACGCCGATGGAGACGACGTCGAGGGCGTGCACCACGACGAAGTAGCGGTGTGGGCCGTGCCCGGCGGGCGGCGCGGCACCGATGAAGCGGGCCGCACGAGCGTCGTTGGGTAGCTGGTAGGCGCCCTCGGGCAGGCCCGAGCCGGTGTCGTCGCCGGCGCCCTCGGGCAGCTCCGTGAGGGTGGCGGGGATGTCGGCGACTGCCCAGTGCCAGAACCCGGACCCGGTGGGGGCGTCGGGGTCGTAGACGGTGACGGCGTAGCTCTTGGTGCCTTCCGGGGCGCCGCTCCAGGACAGCTGCGGGGAGAGGTCCTTCCCGCCGGGGACGCCGGAGGAGTACTGCTCGGGCGACCAGGCGGCTCCGTCGGTGACGGTGGTGCTGGTAACGGTGAAGGAGGCTACGTCGGGGAGGCGGGCGAAGGGGTCGTTGACGGTCATCGCGCTCATCGCGTCGTTCCTTTCAGGCTGTGCCGTGGGGTGGCGGTGATGCGGCCGTCGGTGCCCACAGCGTCGTGTAGAGGCACCGCCACCGCCGGTCATCGGCCGCTGATCGACCATAACACTAATAATCGATTATTTACTGGATCGTCTATGCTGAGGACATGACTCAGACGGCCCACACCTCGACCTCACCGGGGAAGCAGATGCTCTCCGAGCAGGTCTACGCACACCTGCGGGACGCGATCATGAGCGGGAACCACGCCCCCCGTCACGCGCTCAAACCGCAGGACCTCGCCAAGGAACAGGGCGTGAGCCTGGCCGTCGTGCGCGAGGCGCTCGTGCGACTGGTCGGCGAGGGCCTCGCCGACCGGCTGCCCAACCGCGGCTTCGCCGTCCCGGCCTGCTCCGACCGCCGCTGGCAGGAGATCGCGGAGGCCCGCCGGACCATCGAACCGGTCGTGCTGCGCATGTCCATCGAGCGCGGCGACGTCGACTGGGAGTCCCGCGTGCGGGCCGCTCACCACCGCCTGGCCCGCACCCCGGCGTACGCGCCGGAGGAGGGCGAGTACTACAGCGGCGCGTGGTCCGAAGCCCACCGGGTCTTCCACCGCACCCTGCTGGAGGGCTGCGGCAACCCCGTTCTGCTGGAGACCTTCGACCGGACGTGGACCGCGAGCGAACTGGCTCGCCGCTGGTCGGCGCACCGCGTCCCCGGCCGGGACCACGTCGGCGAGCACCGCCAACTGGAGGAGGCGGCGCTGGCCCGCGACGCCGACACCGCGGCCGAGGTACTGATCCAGCACCTCACGCAGACCGCGGCTGGACTGACCGGCTGCACCCTTCGCGAACCCGCGGAGTAAGACCGTGTCCTTCGTGGTGAGGCGGACGGACCTCTTGGAGCGGCAGAGGGGCGGCGGCGAGGCCGAGGAATGTCTCCAAGGCCGAGTACTGGCGGAAGGGGGGACTGTCTTGTCCCGCCGCAGGGGTGACGGGGAAGCGGGCGACGTGATGACAGACCTTGCGCGTCTTGGCGACAGACGCTTCAACGGCTATCTACGGATCAGGCTTCCACACGAACTGGACAGCCAGGTTGAAGCGGTAGTTGCCGCGTATGTCGACAGCTCCGAGCCGGACAGGCGCGCAATGACCAACGGGATCAATGGGCGGATCGCATCGGTGCTCAGCGCCTACGGGCAACGAATGGCGTCATTGACATCCTCCCGGCCCTAACGGGCCAGGATTCCTACTACGGTCGGCTGACCGTCTCGGCGGGTTGCTGCTTCATCGCGCGGTGCCGGGACGGATCCCGGGCATACCTGCGCTCCACTGCCGTTTACGGTCTCCGCCTGTCCGGCGGCGACCTTGCGTCCTTCGGTCCTGATGTTGACCGCGGCGTTTACGTCGCGGTCGTGGATGGTCCCGCAGCCCTGACACGTCTTTGGGGCCGTCATTGAAGCCGCAGGCGGAGCAGAGCCGGGAGGACGGGAAGAACCGGTCCACGCGGGCGAAGACCCGCCCGTACCGTGCCGTCTTGTACTCCAGCATGCTCACGAACGCCGACCATCCGGCGTCGTGCACCGACTTGGCCAGGCGCGTGCGGGCCAGACCCTTCACCGCGAGATCCTCGACGTACACCGCTTCACTGTGAAACAGGCAACGCACCCCGTGCGATGGCGACATGGCGCAGCCTCGCCGTCGGGGCACTGCGGCTGACCGGAGCCACGAACATAGCTGCAGCTCTCCGCCACAACGCCGGCGAACCCCGGCCCCTCGCGCTCCTCGGACTCACATGATCACGAATCGTCAGGCGAAGCTGCCGAAACCCTGGGGCTGAACTTCCTCGCTCGGCCTGTGGAGGGTGCGCTATAAACAGGCCCGTGACATTGATCGTTGAGCGAACAGACGCACGTACGTGGCCTGATGAGCAGTTGCGCGAGCTCTTCAGTGAGGGTTTCCCGGAGTTCATCACAGCCGATCGGCTGGCCAAGCAGTACATCGGCAGGATCCGGGAATGGTTCGCCGACCTCGATCTCACGCTGGTGGATGAGCGCGGGCTGCCGGTCGCGTCAGGCTGGGGTATACCGATCCGGTGGGACGGGCGGACCGAAACGCTCCCTTCCGGCTACACCCAGACCACCATCCGCGCCGTCGAGGGCCGAGAGCAGGGCGTCGAACCCGACACTCTGGTGATCTGTGGGGCGATCGTTACGCCGTCACTCAAGGGACGCGGCCTCGCCGGGGAGATGCTCAACGCGCTGCGTCGGCTCGCCGAGGGCGCCGGATGGCCACGGGTCATCGCGCCGGTGCGCCCAACGTTGAAGGCGCGCTATCCGCTGGCGTCGGTCGAGGCGTTCATGGGGTGGACCCGCGAGGACGGCATGGCCCTCGATCCATGGATCCGCACCCACCAGCGTCTGGGCGCCCGAATTCTCGCGGCGGCTCCCCAGTCGCAGACCATGACCGGCACCGTCGCCGAGTGGGAGCAGTGGACCGGCATGGTGTTCCCAGAGACGGGTGACTACGTCATCCCGGGAGGGCTGAGCCTGCTGCGGGTCGACCAGTCCGCTGACCATGGCACATATACGGAGCCCAATATCTGGATGCAGCACGTCTGAGCTGAGTGCACAGGGCGTGGTGGCGTCGCACGGCGTTCTCGGTCCAGGGCAGTGTCTGCAGCGTCACCACACCATAGAACCGGACAAGTCGACCAAGGGTGCACTTTGGCGAAGCCCTGGGGTGTCAGGTCCTGGTCTTCCGGAGAGCGTACTGACATCGAAGATCGCCAGGGCAGGCTCCGGTTCAGCGAAGCATCAGCTCGATGACCGCGCGGGGCCGGCACGGAAGCCACCGATTGCGGAGCGAGCTTTGCGGAGTGAGGGCATGACCAGACTCCCGGGAGCGGTGCTGAGATCCAAGGAGGCCTACTTTCAGCCGATTTGACGCGAGGCGACGCCCTGGGTGGCCTTTGCTCTTCACGGGGAATTCTCCATGGCTACGCAGGATCACGACATCGGCCGACCGGTCGATGTGTCGCTTTTGCGCCACAGGAGAGGGGTGGTCTGTCGGTTTTCTCTTGCGTCTCAGGGTTATCGCCTGCCTACAGTGGTCCCGCTCGCCTCGAACGCGTCTGACCAACCGTTCGAAAAGAGGGGGTATTGGCGCGGACCATGGGGGAGCCGCTTGCCTCTTCGTGTGATTTCCCCTGCCCGAAACGGAGGGGTGCCGATGGCCGACGAGATGGTGTTACAGGCGCAGAAATTCGTCAACGCGACTTATGGCAGCCGCGCCGGCATGACCGTCAAGGAGGACGGGCAGACCGGCTGGAATACGATGTATGCCCTCACTCGCGCTCTGCAGTGGGAGTTAGGGATCGCTTCCCTGTCCAACAGCTTCGGACCCGGAACATTGTCCGCTCTGCGGACTAAGCATCCGGTTGTCAACGCTTCCACGGCGCCGTCGGCAGACTTCATACGCATCGTTCAGTCTGCCCTGTACTGCAAGGGCTACGACGGCGGCGGCATCGACGGCAAGTTCAGTGACCGGGTCGCTTCTTCGATTTCTTCGCTGAAGCAGCGCATGGGTGTGGACCAGGTCTACCGGGGGAGCGATCTCGTGCCGAAGGTGTTCAAGGGTCTGCTGAACATGGACGCCTATGTCGGAGTCGGAAACGGCTCCGACTCCGTCCGCAGCATTCAGCAGTGGCTCAACGGACGCTACGTCGACCGGCAGGACTTCTTCATCGTCCCGTGTGACGGGATCTACTCGCGTGATGTGGCCAAGGCCATGATCTACGCCGTGCAGTACGAGATAGGCATGGCCGACGGTACGGCCAACGGGAACTTCGGCTCCGGCACTCAGGAAGGCCTGAAGGGGCACACGATCACCATCGGTGCGAGGGGCACCTGGGTCCTCTTGTTCACTGCGGCCATGATCTTCAACAGGCGTTACGGTGTGGCATTCGAGGGAAGTTTCACCGCCGGCCTGGCCGACGCGGTTCGCGAGTTCCAGGCGTACGTGAAACTGCCGGTCACGGGCCGTCGACGATGAGGTCACCAGGAACATCATCCCGCATTTTCAGGGCATCAACGACGGCATCGAGTCGACCGGAGGCAAGTACCTGGTCGGCGTCTACGGGCCCAGGAACATCTGCTCGCGGGTGTCGGAACTCAAGCTGGCGGACGCGAGTTTCGTCTCCGACATGTCGTACGCGTTCTCCGGCAACTTCGGCTATCCCCTGCCCAACAACTGGGCCTTCGATCAGATCGTCACCAAGACGGTCGGCTCCGGGGACAGCAGCATCAACGTCGACATCGATATTGCCCAGGGCAGGGACATCGGGCAGAACTCCTTCGACCCGTCACCGTCCAGCGGTTCCGGCCTCGATGCTGAGTTCAACAACACCTTCTGGGACGCCCTGCGCGCGGACATCCGGGCCTACATGGAGTCGGTCTGCGTACCCGAGTCGAACTGGTATACCAAGTGGACCACGACCGAAGCCGTTGACTTCGTGCTCAGCTGGGACAACGTGTTCACCGACCTGGCCCGACGGTACGGAATGCGCAAGGCGCTGATCCAGATCCCCGTGCTCTGGGAAATGCGCCACTACAACGTGAGCAAGATCCTCAAAGTCGACGACCGCTACTCCGACGCCGCCGTGTACCAGTATCACTCCGGCAAACTGCCCGACTCGTGGCCGGATGCGATCACGGACTCGATGCGGGACTCCTCCACCGGTCTGGCACAGATCTTCGGTGTCACCGCGATCAAGGCGAGGAACCTGGCGGTCGACCGCGGGCTGCTGTCCGCGGGGTCGCGGCGGAACCCGGACGACGACGCCGATCTGTTCGAGATCTGGACGAAGTTGAGGACGAACAACTCGTTCACCATCGCGACCGTGCCGTTCGTCCACATGTACCACGCCTCCCTGATCGATGTTGCCGGACCGAATGTCAACTCCTCGGAGGCGGACACCGAAAGGATCCTGATCCGCTATCAGGGGACCACGGAGGACGCCCAGACGGAGGGGAGGAAGCGCATGGGCCTGTACCGGATCTTCGAGAAGTACTACGCGCCGATGCGTGAACACGCCTGATGAAGAATCTGCGGACAGCGTGGCTGGCGCTGCTGGTCAACCTCCTCGTCGGGATCCCGGCCATGGTGCCCCTGTACAGCCTGTGGTGGCTTTCCGAACGCCGATGGGGCGGATCGGTCATCGACCGCTCCAGCACGATCATCGAAGTGTGCGGGGCCGACTGCGACCGGGCCGGCGTGGCCACATGGACCGTGGCCGCATCCGGACTGCTTGTCCTGCTGCTGCTGGTGTTGGCGGACGGCTTGGTCCCGTTGCGTCGGGACCGGCCCGTGGGGCCGTGGCTCAAGGCCATGCCGGCAGTTCTCGTTCCCTTCCTCATCTTCCAAGCAGTCTCTTCGGCTCTCTAGCCACTTCTGGAGTTACGCACGTGAGCGCTGACTTATCACGCCGCACCCTGCTCTCCCGTACCGCCGCTGTCGCCGGCGCCACTGTCCTGGCCTCCTTCACGGGGAACGTGCTGCCGGCCCATGCGGAGGCGCGGCCTGGCGAGGCTCAGGTCCCGGGCAGGACGGTCACGGGCCGACCGTCGCTGAACGGCTGGGAGACGGAGAAGTCCGCCGACGACGGCGGCAACATTTGGACCCGCCCTGTGCCCGGTACGCCTCTCGACGGCGTCCAGGTCCGTATGGGGGACATCGAAACCGTTCTCGTTCATGTCGTCCAGCGGTTCCACTATGAGGTCGACCCACTGCGCCGCGACGACGTGGCTGGCGCCACCCCGGAGCGATCCGGAACGAGCTGGCCGAGTCCAACCTCGCCTCGGGGACGGCAGTCCAGATCCGCCCAGGCTTCTACCCTTCCGGACAGCGGGGCGGCTTCTTCTCCAACCAACTCGTGATCGTCCGTGACATCCTCGCCGACCTGGAAGGTGTCGTCCGCTGGGGCGGTGACGACAAATGGCCTGACGAAGCCCTGTTCTACATCGACGCCCCGCCCGAAGACGGCCACCTCACCAGGGTCGCGGACAAGCTCCGGACGTGGGCTGTCACCCCGGGCAAGGGCGCCGGGGCGTCCGCCGATCCCTTCCAGCGGGACAGACGCCGGGCCGCACAACGGCTGGCCCGCCGCCAAGCCTGATCTCCGTACCCGACCGACAAGTGAAGACTCGCGCTCTGAGCCCCCGGCCTCGCCGGGCTTCCCCGGAATCCTGGGGCCGGCTGCGCCCGCTCCTGCCACGACGTCGACCCTGACTTCGATCCTGCCGGGGCCCGTTTTCGGAGCCCGCAGGCCGCGGCCGCATGACGGAACCGGACCAGGATGCGCCCACCGTTCGGTCTGCGCGCAAGAGCTGGTGTGCCCGGTCAGATGCCGGAGGCGCATAGAGCCCGGCTCCGGGTGCTCCGCCGACGAATGCGGCGTCCTTCGCGTCACCTCACCTCAAGACATCCATCCCGGCCGGCGTCTTGGGCAAGCACCGCTGTTTGGACGGTCCGGGTCTCGGAGGCGGGGGCTTTTTGATCCCGCCTGTTCACCAACAAAGGAAGTGCTGATGCGTCACCTGCTCACGCCTGTCGGATCGATCGGCGCGGCCGTGGCTTCTTGCATGCTGCTGGAGGCCCCGGCATCCGCCACGGACCAGTTCTCCCGCTCCCAGTTCGATGTTGTCTCTTCCGGTCAGAAGCTGGTGACGACCTCCTACGTGCAGAACACCGTCAGGCTGAAGGACGGGCTGATTTCGGGCAAGTTGACGGCGAGCCGGCAGATCCGTGACGGTCAAGCCATCGACCTGTCCAAGCGGTTCACCAGCTTCGAGATCACGACAAGGCTGGAAGAGCGTCTCACCAAGACCAGCGAGGACCACGTCGTCACGACCAAGACGTGCGATCTGCCCGACTCGTCAACGACAACCACACCTGGTTCCTCGACGAGCCGGTCAACAACTGCCCGGCCCCGTCCACGGTTTACGACGGTGAGGTGGGGTGGTCGGCGGATTCGACGGTCGTCCACGACATCGAGGGCGACGGCAAGGCGGCCATTGCCAAGGACCCGCAAAGCTCACCTCTTGTCCATGGCTGACCCGTCGCATGCGGGGACCGGGAAGAGAACCCTGCCCGCGTTCCTGCTGATTGCCGCCGTCCTGCTCTCGGGATGCAGCACAGAGACCTCACCGAAGAACGATTCGGCCGCTGCGGGCGGTCAGCCGACGGCCAGCGCGTCGCTGGCCAGGAGCGACAGCGACCTGGCGGCACGCTACCGAAGCGTCGGCGGTTACCGGGACGTGTACGGCCTCAAGTACGTGAAGAACCGGGCCGGTGTGCCGACCCTCACCGTGTGGACCCGTAAGAAGTCCGGCTACGGAAGCGGATTCGACGAATTCGACAAGACGTTGACGTCTTTCCTGACCGGAACAGGCGTCAACCTCCAGCAGGGTTACGTCCTCACTGTTTATGGCCACGGCGGGGTCATATTGCACCACTACGACACCACAATGGAGAACAACCCTTGATATCCAAATCCCTTGCTTCTGCCCTCCTCTGCACCGTCTCTGCCGGTGCCCTCCTCCTCGGCACCGGGCCGTTGGCGCACGCCGACGGACCCGTCCCGGACCCGTCGGTCACCACAACCCCGCCCCCGGTCAAAGAAGGGCCGACGGAGCCGGTGAAGCCGGTGATCGCCGACTACCGGGGACAGAAGATCGACCTCTCTTCGTCATGGGAAGGCGCCAACATCTGCACCGAACTTCCCGACGGCGAAGTCCATTGCTACGACACGGACGAAGAATCCCTGGCAGATCCCGATCTGCCTGCGAAAGTCCGAGAGGACACCATCAAGGCCTCGAAACTCCAGGCTGCTTCGGACCCGCGCGACAACTGCGCGTCCGACTACTGGTGCCTGTATCAGGACGCGAACTACAAGGGCAGGCGTCTGCAGTTCTCCAGCAGCGGCAAGAAGAATCTCGGTGACTACGGATTCCGGGACAAGCTCAGCTCGGTCTTCTACTGGGTGGCCCGTTGGCCGCTCAACTACGGATTCGCGACGATCTGGGACTCACGTTCAGGCCTGCTGCACGACCGGCAGCGCGAGCTTGAGCCTCCGCACGGCTGGTCGAACTTCAAGAACATGGACTACCCCGGTGGCGGCAACTGGAACGACAAGGTCGACGTGTTCGAAGTCAAGCGTGCATGAGAGACACCGCAGACGATCTCAAAGAAGTGACGCTTCCTGTGCACAGGCGCGCCACCGGAGGTGACGCCTCAAGGCCCATTCGAACCGGATCCGGATACAGGGCCGAGCCGAACCGGATGACGTGACCGCGGTACGCGCAGCGGTAGCACGGGCGGCTCTGGTATCGACCCGGGCAAGGGCCGTGCGGGGGCCGGGAGCGTCGCCGATGCGAGCGGCGCGCTGACGGGCAGACCGGCGAGTGCGGACGGGAGGAGCCGCCATGATCCTTTCCCGCCTGCTTGCCGAGGACTGGCTGAAGAACCGCGCGAGTAGCCCCTGCGCGATCGTCACCTGTGCCGGTATGGCCCGAGTCTGAATCCGCCGGAGGCTGTAAGAGATCCGGTCCGGCCGTACATCTACCGGTTGACAGCCGTTGACGGGCGGAAGATGGAGGTGCTGTGAGACGACGACGAACAACCACCGGGGAGTACGGTGACCCGGCCGGACACCGGGCCCTGGAGGCTCTCTATAGGGCTCATGCTGATCGGGTCCTGGCGTATCTGCTGCACCGTACGGACCGGGAGACAGCACAGGACATCCTGTCGGAGACCTTCGTGCTGGCCTGGCGCAAGTCCGGGTCCGTGCCCGACGATGCCCTGCCGTGGCTCCTCGCCTCGGCCCGGCGGCTGCTCGCCAACCGCGTGCGGTCCGACCAGCGGCACCGTGCGCTGACCGAGCGCTTGGCGGTGATGGCCGACCGGACGGGCGCCGCGGAGATCGGTGACGCGATAGGGACACGGGTCGAGGTGGCCGCTGCATTGTCAGCGCTTTCCGAACAGGACAGGGAGGTACTCGTGCTGAGTGCCTGGTACGGACTGACGGCCAAGCAGGCGGCTGTGGCCATGGGCTGCACGGCCACTGCCTTCGCTGTGCGCCTGCACCGGGCACGCAAAAGGTTCAGGGCGGCGCTGCCCCGTGCAGGCCATGCACAGCCGGTCCATGGCGCCCTTGCCCAAGCCCACTTCACCCAACGGGAGTCAGCATGAAACAGACCGCCACCAAGCGCGGCCAGGCGTCCGACCTCAACGCCGTCCGCGCCCTGCGCCCCACCGGCGACGCCACCGACGGCTGGGCGGCCTCCGAAGACGGCCAGGCCGTCCTGCGGGAGATCCTGCGACGTACCGAGCAGCCGCGTGGCACGGCCGGTTCCGGGAGGCGCCGACACCTGTTCATGGTGGGTGCGGCCACGGCCGTCCTCCTCGGGGGCGCCACCACGGCTGCCGTAGCCACATTCGGTCCATGGGGCGAGGACGGGCGCAATGTCATGTGTGCTCGCACGCTGTCGCCCGAGGCGGACCTGAGCCAGCTGCCGCTCAAAGCCATGAAGGATTTCGATCCGCGGGACGCGGAGCGTTCCTGCGCGGCAACCTGGGAGCGGATGTGGAACCAGCCCATGCAGGGCACAGTGCCGCAGACTCCCAAGCCGACCCGGTTCGCGGCCTGCTATTTCCCCAACGCCCAGCCCGACAGCGGCGAGTCCTCCGCCACCGACGGCCAGGGGAAACTCGGCGGGCCGGTGATCTACCCGGCGGACGGCTACCCCACAAAGGAGGCAGCCTGCGCAGCCATCGGCTCCAGGCCCGTGGCCGACGGTTGAGACCGACGGTTACGCCAGTTGACAGTTTGCCCAGACCGGAGCCGTGGGCCGTGCCCTGCGTGCGATCTTCAGTGTGATGCCGCGGGAAACGGCCTCAATCAGCGCAGGGGTGACTGAGTGCCAGGCGTGGCGGTGGGGGTCGGGTCAATGCCGGGGCTGCCCGTCGGTGTCGTCGTCAGGTGTCTGCCAGGAATCCTGACGGGGTGCCGTCTGTGGATGTGGCGCTACCGGCCTGGCGCCGGAACTCTTTCGGTGTGCTGCGCGTCGGCTGCCGTACCAGAACGCGCCGATCAGAAGGGCAGCCACCACTACACCGGCGACGATCAGGAAGAGCGACGACGAGCCGTCGGCCGCGAGGACTTGAGAGGCGATCATGGTGGCCGTGTACCCCGTTCTCCGGCCTTCACGGCCCGCGGATACTCAAAGCATTGCGAAATTGGTCAAAATGCCGCGCTCGGGAACGATCCCGAGTGTCGTGGCCGCCTCATCGATCACCTCGAGAGATGGCCTCGCGCAGTGCTGGGGGCGCGGCCTCTTTCCTCCGTCGCGGTGGTCACCGTTCGCGGCAGGGAGCTGTAGCTGGGAGGGTGTCGGCCGCCGCTGAGGTTTCCTGGTCCTGTCAGGTTGTCGGCAGAGGGATGCACCGCGCGGACTGCTCTTGCTGCCATGCGGTCTTGACGTACTCGGCGAGCCGGTCCCTCGAGCAGGAGGGTGGTTGCGCAACCGACGCCGGCGACGCCCCCAGCCCCCGCAAGACCCGCCTGCTCGTACTTGCGCACCCAGGAGTGCACCGAATGCCTCGACATCGCATACCGGGCCGCGACTTGAGTGACCGCGACACCTGCGACCACGCTCAACTCCACCAGCGTGGCAGAGGTCCGGCGGATGTCGTTTGAGATCGCGTACAGGTGCCGAGCGTGGGTCAGCCGCGGCGCAGCAGCATGACGACAGCGACGATGACGATGATGAGAACGACGGTACCCAGGCCTATGTACACGGGATTCTCCTTCTCTCGGGGAGCGGCGCCCATTGGTGCCGCCGAGACCGAGTGCCCCGGCCTGGGCTTTTCAGTCGGGAGTGACCAAGTCAGTGCCTCCGGGCTGTGTCCGGCCGTCGCTGTTCTGCCCGGTGCCTGCGGCTCGAAGGGTCGGGCGCCGTGCGCCAGTGCGGACGGCGAGGGCTGGAACTTGAGGGCTCAGATCCCCATGGCGACGAGCTGCATCGCGCCAGGGAAGGCGTAGAACGCCGGCCGTGTCCCGGTCGTCGATGATCTTCGTGAGGTCTGCCACCGCGTCCCGTAGCTGCGGGCGAAGGTCTCGATCGCCTTCTCGGCGTGGGCGCGGTCCTCGGCGTCGTAGCCCTCCTGTAGCGCCTTTGTCGCTCCGTGCCGTGTGGAAGCTGGGTCGTGGAGCGCGCCTTCGCCCGCCTGCGCTGGTTCCGGCGCCTGTGAGCCCGCTGGGAGATCCGCGACGACAGGCGGCCGTCTTCGGAGGTTCCTGTGACCTCGCGACCTACCTCTGTCCGGGGCGTTCTGCCCGTCCTGGGACGGGTGATCTGAGGGAGCGGGGCGTGAACGGTTGTGACCGTTCCTGCCTGTCGGCAGCAGACGCTGCGGCAGGTGACGGGATCATCGGCAGGTGATTGCGCGGGCCGACTCCAGCCGGACCGTGCCCGCTCCGATCTTCGGGAGCAGATGCGGCAGTGTTCGGCAGCGGGCCATGACCAGGGGAGGCGAAGGTACGGGGAGCTCCTGGACAGGCTGCGTGCTTGTGGTCGATGAACGACGATGGAGGTTACAGGGGCTGGCCGGTCCTACGGTATCCGCCCCTCAGGGCGCATACCGCCGTGGTGCGCCGAGGACTGCGCGCGGAGGGAGTTCGCCGTGGACTCGTCTGCCGCCCCCCGGCCCGCCAGAGCATGGCAGGCACAAGCTGCACGGCCCTTCGGGCCATGCCGAACGAGCGGAGGACGAGCGGCTGCAGCGCCCTCTCGGGGTGCGAAGCGGTCGCCTGCGCCTTTGCGGAGCGTCCCTGCTCCTCCTCCTGGCTGTTCTGATGGCGCCCATCAGCGTCGTCGCCACCTGGGTAAATTCCGAGGTCACCGACATAGATCGGTATGAGCAGACGGTCTCACCCCTCGCCCGAGACCCCGCTGTCCAGGACCTGATCATCGAGCGTGCCACCGATGGTCTGGTCCACAAGATTGACGTTCGCAAGATCACCGAAACACTCGCCGACACTCTGGCCGACCAGAATGCGCCCCGTTTCCTGGTCGACGCGGCCAGATCGCTGGATGAAGAGCTCAAGGGCGGGCTGAGGGCCGGCGTGCGCTACACAGTCGCCCAAGTCGTGACGAGCGATGCTTTCGCCAAGGCGTGGGACAGCATCCACCGCGGCGCGCACACCGCCGCGACGAACGTCCTCACAGGGGAGGCAGGCGGAGCGGTCGAGGTCAAGGGCGACACCATCACGCTGAACGTCGGCGCTGTCATCGAGGAACTTCAGAAGCAGCTGATCGGCGTGACCCTTGTCGGGGCGGAGGACATTCCCGGGGCAGACAAGTCGATCGTGCTGGTGCACAACGACCATCTGAGTGAGGCCCGTGATGCTGCCCGCTGGCTCAGCGTCGTCGCCCCGTGGTTGCCCTGGACGGTGGTCGTGCTCGCCGGGCTGGGCATCTGGGCGGCGCCCTCACACCGGCTTGCGCTGATGGCCGCAGGCAGCGGTATCGGCGCCATGATGTGCGTGCTGCTCATCGCACTCGCCGTGATCCGTCAGATCTGTCTGGACGCGGTGCCTCCGGCAGCCCAGTCGCAGGACGCGGCAGCAGCCCTCTACGACACCCTGGTGAGGTTCCTCCGGCAAACCATTCTCACCGTGCTCCTCACCGCACTGCTCACCGTGATCTCCGGGTATCTTTACGGACATGGTCGCGGTGCCGGTGCCGTGCGCGCAGCTGCCGCCCGAGGGACCCAGACCGCCGGGCAAGCCCTCGCCCGGACGGGACGGAAGCCAGGTGCGGCCGGAGAGTGGCTGCGCATGCACAGGCCCCTGACCACGGTCGTCGTCATCGCGGTCGGTGCCCTGGCGCTCGTCCTGTGGCACTACCCCACGCCCGCCTCCGTGGCCCTTGTGCTCCTGGTCGTCGTGGTTGTCCTGGCGACCCTGGGCGTCCTGGCCGCCGCTGACGCTGCGGAGCAGCGATTATCCGGTGAGGGCGGCCCCGGCTTGCCACTGAGAGTCGCAGGGCCCCGAACCTGCCGATTGCCGCCCCTGGCGAAGCATGAGCAACTTCTCTGTCAGCCAGGCGTGTTGAGCGGGCTTGGCCTTGGATCCCTAGCCCGCCAGGGAGGCCCAGAGACGCCGTGGGCCCTTTGGTGGCCGATGTTTGCTGACGTGACGGCGGGGCATACGCGAATCAGTGCTTCGGACCGGAGGCGCACGCCGAGCAGGGGATCACCCCGCCAGCTGCGATTTCCTCTGGCCATGCAGATCCCCACACGGCGAACCCCAGCCGTTCTTGCCATGCTCGGGTGATCCGCTCAGCGTACGGCGGGGGCCCGGCATCGGCCCAGATCAACGAGGAGGCGAGTCGGATGCGGGAGCTGTTGGCCTCCGACCACGACCGAAAGGGTGACCCGGACTCCGAGCAGTCGACCACCACGACCATCCCGCGCACCGCGGCCACCGCACATGAGGTGGGGGCGCTGCCAGAGCGACCGGGCATGCCGCAAAACCCCGGCGCGAACACGGTGAGAGAGCAGGCTGTGGGCATTGTGATGGCACTCGGACGCCTGCCCGCCGACCAGGCACGGACCGTGCTGACGGAAGACCCAGACGCCTGCTGACGCTCTTCGACGATGTATGCAGGAGGTCCGCGTGATTGGCACGCCCCCAGAGTCGCCTGATCACCTCCGCACCCCGCAACTGCGCACGGCGGATCTGTTCGCCGACTTCGTCGAGCGCGAGGCCCCGAGCGTGCCGCTGCCAGGCCGCTCGACGGCGCGCCGCTTCGCCGTCCTCATGGCCCTGGGGCGGCGGGACCTGTCGCTTGCACGGCTCGCCGAGGGGCACCTGGACGCTGCGGCGATCCTGCACGAACTGGACCACCATCGCCTGCCCGCCGAAGGGGAGCGGTGGGGAGTGTGGGCCGCGCGCCCACCGGGTCCCGGCACGCACGCGACGCGCAGCGATCGGGGGTGGACGCTCAGTGGCGTGAAGCCCTACTGCTCCGGTGCCCACGCCTGCACTCACGCTCTGGTGAGCGCGGACGCCGAGGACGGCTACCGGCTGTTCGCCGTCGCGCTGGACCACCCGGGCGCGCAGCCCGTGGAAGGGACGTGGCCGGCGATCGGTATGGCCGGGAGCGACAGCCTGGAGATGTCCTTCACGGATGTACCCGCGAAGGCCGTCGGCGGGGTGGAGTGCTATCTGGAGCGGCCCGGTTTCCAGCACGGTGGAATCGGTGTCGCGGCCTGCTGGCTGGGCGGTGCCCACGCCGTCGCCGCGCCGTTGTACGAGCGAGGCGCGGCTGGACGTTTGACCGCGCACGCGGCCGCCCATCTCGGAGTGGTTGATGTGCTGCTGAACACGGCGGACGCAATCCTGCGGCAAGCGGGTGAGGACATCGACGCCGATCCTCTCGACGCACGTGACGAAGCGCGGGTGCGCAGTCTGCGCGTGCGGGCCCTCGCCGAAAAGGGGTGCACCGAGGTACTGGACCACGTGGGGCGTGCCACGGGTGCCGGGCCTTTGTGCTACGACGAACGGCACGCTCGCGCGGTTGCGGACCTGACGGTCTACCTGCGCCAGCACCATGCGGAGGCGGACCTGGCCGAACTCGGCCGCCTGGTGACGGCGGACCCGGCGGAGGCAACACGGTGAGCTCGTTGGAGACCGCTGACGCCGCGAGACTGGCCGCCGCCGCGGCGATCGACTCGCCGGGCACCGACGAGGCGGAGTGGCAGGCGGCGCGACTGCCGGACCATCTGCCCCACCTGGTGCTTCCGACAGGTCCGGTTGTCGTCGTGGCGGCTCACCCTGACGACGAGGTTCTGGGATTCGGCGGTGCCATGGCCACCCTTCTCGACGCCGCTGTGGCGGTCCACACGGTGTGCCTGAGCGACGGGGAAGCGTCCCACGGCCCCGCGTCGCCGTCGGCCCGGGAACAGTTGGCCGCCCGCCGCCGTGGCGAACTGGCCGCAGCGCTGGGCGAGCTCGGGGACCTGCCTGCCCCGGTGCATGCCGCTCTGCCCGATACGGGCCTCGATGAGTACGAGACCCGGGCGCAAGCCGTGATCGGCGAGGTGCTGGCCGCCGTCGGGGCTGCGGTGTGTGTGGCGCCGTGGGTGGGTGACCTGCACAGTGACCACGAGGCCGCCGGCCGAGCCGCCGAACGTGCCGGCCGCGACCGCTCCACGCCGGTGTGGTTCTACCCCGTGTGGATGTGGCACTGGGCTCGTCCCTGCGACCCCCGTGTGCCGTGGAACCGGGCCTGTGTTCTTCCTCTGGCCCAGAGGGCGGTCGACCGTAAGAAGGCAGCGCTGTCACGGTTCACCACCCAACTGGAGCCCCGCAGCTGCGGCGTCGGGCCGGTGTTGCCGGCGCAGGAGATCGCCCACCACACCCGCACCTTCGAGACGGTGCTGCGTTGAACACCCCCGCCGGCTACTTCGACGAGCAGTACGCCCGCGCCGTCGACCCCTGGCATCTCGCGGAACGGTGGTACGACCGCCGCAAGTACAACCTCACCGTGGCGGCCCTGCCCCGCCTCCGCTACTTGCGGGCCTTCGAGCCGGGCTGCTCGGTGGGCGTACTGAGCGAACTCCTGGCTGCCCGATGCGATCAGCTGCTCTCCACCGACCGCGTCGCCGCGGCCGTCGAAGCCGCGACTCGACGCACCTCCGCTTTGGAGAACGTCACCGTGAAACGGATGATCGTGCCAGAGCAGTGGCCCCAGGATTCCTTCGATCTGATCGTGCTGTCGGAACTCCTCTACTACTTCGATCCCAGCACACGTTCACGGCTGCTCGAGCGAAGTGCGGAGAGCCTGGGGGAGGGCGGTCACCTGGTCACGGTGCACTGGAATCACCCGGTGGCCGAGCACACCTGCACAGGCCGCGACATCGCCGACCGCCTGGACACCCTGACAGGCCTGAGCCGCCTCGCCCGCTACGACGATCCGGACTTCACCCTCACCGTCCACGAACACCGCCCAGGCCCGGGCCCGGTGCTGTCCCCGGCCTGCGCGGAGGGTCTGGCGTGACCCCCGCAGCCCTCGCTGTCGTCATCCCGGCACACAACGAGGAACACCGCATACATGCCTGTATGCGCAGCGTGCACGCGGCCGTAGAGCACGTGGCGCCGATGCCCGTCGTGATCGTGGTGGCGGCGGATGCCTGCACGGACGCCACAGCGACTCTGGCCGCCCGCGCCGGAGCCCACGTCGTCAATACCCCGAGCCGCAATGTCGGAGCCGCACGGGCGGTCGGCATCGACCACGCCCTGAAGCTGCTGGCAGATGCCGGCCCGGAGGTATGGCTGGCCATGACGGACGCCGACACCACTGTGCCGGCCACGTGGCTCACCCACCAGGTCGCCTGGGCGTGGCGGGGCTACGACGCCGTTCTGGGCACCATCCGCCTCGCCCCCATCACGGCCGGTGCCTTTCGTGTGGCCCGTCACGACGCCGACTACTTCGGCACCCGTCCGCTCGAGGAGACGGAGCCGATATGGGAGCATCCGCACGTCCACGGAGCCAACCTGGGCGTGTCCGCCGTCGCCTACCTGCGGGTGGGCGGCTTCGCACCCCTGCCTACCGGCGAAGACCGCGACCTCGCGGCCCGGCTGTTCGCGGCCGGCTACCGGATCGCCCGTACCGACCAGCATGCCGTGCACACTGCGGCCCGCCTGCGCGGACGGGCTCCCGGCGGCCTGGCGGATCTCCTCGCCTCCCTGCATCCCGCACCGCATGGCCCCGATTCCGTTCGTCACCGCGGTCCTGAACCACTGGGCCCGGTGAAGCCGGTCTGACACCAGGTACCCAGGGACGCGCAGTCCGGCGAGGCGGGAGGGCTGTCCGGTCCGGAGGATGCTGCGGTGGTTGTGTCCTTCGATCACGGGTACCGGGAGGGGGCAAACCGCACGAGAACAGGAGACATGGCAATGCCTTCCGAGGTCACCCCCCGTTACACCGTCCCGGGCCTCACCGTGCAGGACGCCGGCTCGCTCATCGAGGTGCTCCAGCAGCGCCTGCATACCCTCAACGATCTCCACCTCACCCTCAAGCACGTCCACTGGAACGTGGTGGGCCCGCACTTCATCGCCGTGCACGAGATGCTCGACCCGCAGGTCGACCGCGTTCGCGCCATGGCAGATGACGTCGCCGAGCGCCTCGCCGCCCTGGGAGGCATTGCCCACGGCACCCCGGGCGTCCTGGTCGAAGAGCGAACCTGGAAGGACTACAGCGTCGGCCGCGCCGACGCCATCGCTCACCTCGGCGCGCTCGACCTCGTGTACACCGGACTGATCGAGGACCTGCGCGCCGCGGTCAAGACAGTGGGGGAGATCGACCCGGCCACCGAGGACCTGCTGATCGAGCAACTGCGCGACCTGGAGCAGTTCCAGTGGTTCGTCCGGGCACATCTGGAGACTGCAGGCGGCACGCTCACCACAGCCGATGCCACCACGGAGACGGAAGCCGCCCAGCAGGCCATGAACCAGTGACATCAACAGCAGAGGCGGCGTGAACGGTTGGCACCCGGATCACACGAGCGGGATCCGGCGCGCAATCGCCGGCGTCCACGGCTTCGTGGACCCAGGACGAGACCGACGGACTGCGCGTCGCTGACGTCCAGGGGCACCTGGGGGTCAGAGCGGTCCCGGCCTTGGGTCAGGCCCGTCTTCCGCAGTGAGACGGCTGGTTAAAGGACTTCGGTCCCCGGTCGTGTGAGGTCCGGTGGATAGCCCTTGGCGCGGAGCCAGGCATCAAGAGCGAGAGCGACGATGTCACCGTGAGCCACTCGTCCAGCGGGACCGACACGATGTCGCCGATGGGCCAGTCTTCGCGCGCGACGGCGACGCGCAGACCAACCGTTTCGAACGCCAGGTCGTCGACGGTGCTGCGGCCGCCCACTCCGCCCGCCTGCCGGCGCCGGAGCCTGCCGCCGGTACCGGAGGCGAGCGGGCACATCACGATCCTGCGACTCGGCCGCACCACAGCGCTGGACGTGCCGGCGGCCGCCGTCGCGGTCGTGAGCGTGTGCGTTCGCGCCGTGCGCAGGCGGCGACTGGCGTGGCCGACGGTCAGAAGCGCCAGGACGGCACACGCGGCCGTCCACCGGCAACATCGGACGGCGCCCCCGCCGCCCCGCATGCGGGCCCGTCGCACCGAGTACCCGGGGAACTGCTCATCCTGGCGGGGCTGATCCTCGTGATGGCGACAGCGGTGTACGTGTGGCGTCGCCCGACGCGGCCGGGAGACTACTTGCCGCTCCAGGAGGCGCGGCGCTCCCCGTGGCCGACTTCGTCACCCACCCCGGTGCGCGGTGCCTGATCCGTCACCTTCCGCTGCCACGGCAGCCCGCACCCGCTGTTCCTCGCGAGCAGAGCCGACGTCCCGTTCCAGGGGTGTGCGACTCACGGCCGTCGCGAGGTTTTCCAAGGCCCGTTTTTGCAGTTCCGCCTCGCGCCGTACGACCGGGCTCCGGTTGCCGGCGGCAGCGTCCTCCCACGTGTGGAGCGCCTCCTCCACACGCCCCCAGTCCGGATTCCTGTGCTCGCGCACGTCGACCGCTGCCTTCGCGGTGTCCGTCTCCAGGGCCTCGGCGAACCGCTCCGCCTCGGGGAAACGGCTGTCGGCCCGCGGGACGTGGCTCTCCATGAGCATCACCGCCCGGCCGAACCCCTTCAGCGCCTCTTGCGCCTCCTCCGCCTCGCGCGACGTCAGACCCCTGGGGCGGACCGGTTCCTGCCTTGCCCGGTCGTATGTCTCCTGCCAGGCGGCACGTGCATCCCTGCTCGCCAGCAGTGCCCTGCGCATGTCGGCGTGATGCTCCTGGGTCGGTTCGGCGTAGCTGCGGAGCACCGCGGCCGCGTAGCGGCCGTTGGCGGCGAGCCAGTCCGCGAGCCGGCCCGGCAGCCGGGGCGTCTCCCACGCGGGGAACACCACGTAGGCCAGCATTGCCAGGGCCCCGCCGAGCAGGGTGAGCACCACCCGCTCAGGGACCGTCTGCTCCCACGTCTGGCCGCCCATGCCGAGCAGGAAGACGACGTACGCGGCAGTGAAGCACTGGGAGTAGGCGTAGCCGGTACGGATCAGCGTGTACGACAGGCCTGCCGAGATCACCGCCAGCGCGCCGAACACATGGGCGTCCGGGCCCAGGGCCCGCACCATCCCGGTGGCGAGCGCGACCCCCGCCAGGGTCCCGGCGAAACGGGCCACCGCGCGCGCGTACGTCCGGTGGAAGTCCGGCCGCATCACCATCACCGAGGCGAGGGGCGCCCAGTAGCTGTGGCCGAGGGGCAGCCGGGTGGCGATCAGGTAGCCGAGCGTGGCCACCGCCGCCAGGCGGACGGCGTGCCGGAACACGGGCGAGTCCCGCCGGAGCTCACGGCGGACCGCCCGGACGACGACCGGGACCAGCCGGAGCATTGTCGGGCGCACCAGGAACTGGGCGCCGGCAGGGCCGGGCGGCGTGGGCGTCCTGCCGCGCGCGTCGCCGCTCCCGGCGATCTCCAACGCCTCGCCGAGCAGTTCCACGAGCCGCTCGGCGGCCTGTCGCGCGGGGCCCTCCAGCACCTCGTGCTCCCCGTCGACACGCAGGACGTCCGTGCTCCCGGGTGGCAACTCGGCGGGACTGCCGCGGCGGATCGAACGAGCGGCCGCATCCAGGACGTCGGCGGCCGCGTCGAGCAACTCCCGCGCGCGGTCCCTCCCGGGTCCCTCCGCCGGGGCGCCGACGTCCGGGTCGGCGAGCGCGGCGACGACCGGCCGAATGCGCTCGGCGAGTCCTCGGGGGCCGTGGAGGACGGGGGGACGGGTGCGGGCCTGTGACGGCGTCACGGCGGCCGCGTCCCGGGCCGTCATCAACGGCTCCGGGTCGAACGGGGCGGTCGGGTCGTGCCGCAACCGGCGGGCGTAGTCCGCCACGGCGGCCAGGGCGTCGGCGAGCGCGTCACGATGCGCCCCCCAGCGGCGGATCGGGAACAGCAAGATCAGCACGGCCTGCACCACGCCCCCGAGCGCGATGACCCCGGCGTGTTCCAGGGCTCGTCCGACGCTCGTGGGCAGGGTGACTGTCACCAGCATGCTGCCGACCGTCGTCGCTGCGACGATCCCAGCGGTCGATCCGACGGCCCATGCCATCCCCGCGGCGAAGGCCCATACGGCCAGCAGTGGGAGGAACGTCACGAGTCGCCCCGCCGCCAGGTAGCCCACGAAGGTGCTGAGCGCCAGACCCGCGCCCGCGCCGAGCGCGATCACCTTGCGTGGACGCCGGGTGCGCTGGAAGGTGGCCCCACCCGCGGAGTAGGCACCGAGGGCGGCGGACGCGGCATACGCGGGGGAGACGAGCCCGTCCGGCACAGCACCGCGGTGGCGGGGCGGTGGCTGCGCCGGATCAGCTGCCCAACTCGCCTCAGCAGGGCACCTCGTGGAACCGAGAACAAGGCAGGTAACGGGGCTCGGTTGGAAGAGTTCCGCGAACTCGACGGCGGGTAGTCGCGCTGGTCGGCCTCGACACGATCATTCCTTGCTACCCCACCCTCAGCGAGGCACTCAAACCCTGAGCCGACCGGCACGGAGGTCGGGCGGCACCGCGAGTCGGCAGTACCGGACTGCCACATCGCCGACGACTCCTACTCGCAGTCGGCAGCTGCACAACAGGATGAGGACCCGGTGCCGTCACGGTCCCGGGTCCTCACCGTTCGCGCCTCGACCGGTGCGCGGAGCCCGGTGTACCTGGCCGCGTACGGCAGACACGTCGTTCTGGCCAGGGCGGCCACAAAGATGCTGCGCCGGGCCGCCTGCACCCCACGGTGCGCCCGTCCCGCGTCGCTCTCCCTACCGTGCAGGATCCGCTGGTTACACAACACGGCCTTGCGGACGCTCGCGTGGACCGTTGATCAGCTTGTCGCGCGACGGATCGCGACGACGGCGGCATCGTCGTTGAGGTGCTCGTGAAGGTGTGCCCGCAGATCGTCTCGGAGATGACGCAGCAGCTGGTCCGGTTCGTCTCTGGTCCACCGCGGGGCTCTTTCGGTGAAGGGGTAGAAGTGTCCGGCGGTGTTGCGGGCTTCGATGACGCCGTCTGTGTAGAGCAGCAGGAGATCCCCGGCCTCGAAGGGGAAGGTCTGGACCTGGTAGGAGGTGACGCCGAAGGCTCCGCCGAATCCGATCGGGAGGTGGCTCGCGTCGGTGGTGAGGGGGGTGAGGTGTGTTCCGTGGAGGCGGAGCGGGGGCGGGTGGCCGCAGGTGATGACGTGGACGACGGGTTCGTGGTCGGGAATGTCGAGCAGCGTGGCGGTGGCGAAGTCCTCGTTGGCGTCATGGTCTTCGTGTGATCGCCACTGGTTGGCGTCCCAGCGGAACGCGGCGTCCAGGTGGACAGCGAGCTGGGGGAGTGTGGCTTGCCGATGGGCGGCTGCGCGGAAGGCGCCGAGCAGCAGGGCGGAGTTGTTGATCGCGGCCAGGCCGTGGCCGCGGACGTCGCCGATGAGGAGCCGCGTGCTGCCGTGGGCGGTTCGGGCGGCGGCGTACAAATCCCCGCCCAGGTCGGCCTCTTCCTCAGCCGGGATGTACATGCCGGCGATCCGCAGGGGCCCGGCGTGTGTGGGCAGCGGCTGCAGCAGCACCCCCTGCGCGACCGCGGCGACCGACCGCACGCGGTCCAGCTGGCGCTCGCTTCGGTCGCGCACCACGCAGATGAAGACGCATATGGCGGAGACGACGATCAGAGCGGCGATCTGAGCCTGGATGTTGGCACTGGTCAGGCCTCCTCTGACCGTGCCGATCAGCACCTGGGCGGCCACGGCGAGACCTCCCATGAGCGCCGTCATACGGGCTCCGGCGAACGCGACCGTGATCGCGGGCGCTGCCACCAGCAGCGGACCGAGATGGATGTGCTCGGGAAGCAGCGTATCCACCACGCACACGGCAACGATCAACCCCACGGGGATCACGGCCAGCGCCGGTGCGTGCCCCGGCCGCCAGGAACGCCGCAGGTCCAGCCCCGCTCGAAAGTTCATACAGCAAACTTTCCACCCGTTCCCGCCGTCCAGAAGGTGCGCCGCTCCGAGTACCGGAGCGATCACCGGCAGACAACCGACGGGTGGGCGGCGAGACTGCCCCGTCCTCGCGGGGTGAACGAAAGGTGCCCCCTACGGTGTTGGTCCCCACAGCTCGCGGACCGCTCTGGCGGTCGTAGTGACCCCGCCGCCAGCGGCAGAGTTCAGGTGTCCCCGTTGTTCGTCAAGGGGTGCTTCGCACGAGGTCTGAACGCGTGGGGAGAGGTGCACGTGCCCCAGAAGTGGGATTCCGACGGCTTCCAAGCTGGCCTCTACCGCTCGCAGGAAGGCGGGCTCGGGCTGGGTCGCCGGTGTTGCGCTGGCGGTGGCGAGACCGGCGAAGGAGGGAGGCGGGGTGGGCAGGAACCGCAGATGCCGGTCCCGAAGGAGGGCCGCGCTCTGTTCTGGAGTGAGGGGGTATTCGACAGCGGGGGTCTCCGTACCCGAGAGACACCTGTGGCTCTCGACCAGGGGTACGCCGTCGTTTGGTGCGAGGTCCACGAAGTCGTCGACGTGTGGGATGCGGAGCCAGTTAGGGCTGCCCCCGATGACGACGATGTCGAAATGGGCCCGACCCTGGCGTACGGCGTGGTGCAGCGGCCTGTTGTCGTAGGACAGTTGCCGGGCGTCGTCCGGGCGGGCTCTCCATGGCGTGTGCTGTCCACGAGTACACCGGTGCCGTGCCCCTTGGGTGTCGGCCACAGGGCGGTGCTGCGATGGCCGGGCCATTGGCGCGCTCACTCTTCAGCGGCTTTTCGGACGTTGTCGCGGCGAGAGACCAGCCCTACGTCTGCAGGCGCCGCACAGCACTTCACCGGCGAACGGTAGGGCCGCGGTGCTCGAACTGATGTAGATGATCAGGCCGTTGTCGACGACGTGGCGGGCCGCTGCCTGAAGGGTGAAGGAGGTGCCCTTGGTGTTGATGGCGAGCTGCCGGTCGAACTGGTCCTCGGTGATCTCGACGAAGGGAACGCTGATGAGTTCGATGCCGGCGTTCGCGACGGCGATGTCGATCTGCCCGAATTGATCGAGGGCCGGGGTGAAGAGCTGCTCGATGTCGGCCACCTTGGACATGTCGCCCTGCGGGGAGAACGCTTTGACGCCCAGTCGCTCGATCTCCGCGGCCGTGGTGTCCGCCGCCTCCCGGTTGGCCGCGTAGTTGACGACGATGTTGGCGCCGCGGGTCGCGTAACGCAGCGCGATCGCTTTACCGAGGCCTCGCGCGGAGCCTGTGATCAGGGCTGTCTGCCGGTCAGATCGGTCATGGCGGCGCGCGGGGACCGGCATTCGCCGTGACGGCCGGGGTCCTGTTCACGGTCCTGGCGGGCGGCTGCCACCGGGCTGGTGGCGCTCGTAGGCAACGGGTTCCCACGGGGACGGGGCTGAGCCCCACCACGTGGGCCGCCCCGCTCTGAGGCGAGGCAGCCGTCCCACTGGAGCGCGGCCACCAGCCGTTGATCCATGAGGCTCAGTACGCAATCCGCCAATACGCAAGCCATGAAAGCAAGTTCCGCCCATTCCATCGCCGTGCGGAGCCCATCTCGCCGACCGTGCCCCCAACATGGATGGCATCCACTTCGCCTCTTCCCTGACGCGCGTCAGCGTCGGCGGACCCGCGCCACGGAAGGAGCACCCGTTGATCCTCGACCCGCGCATCTGCTTTCCCGGCCTGATCGACCGACCGTCGGTACCTCCAGGGCCGCCACCGCTTGGCTTGGAGGGGGCCTGCCGCGGTTCTCGGAGCACCTCGAGTTCGACGGCAGCCTGAGCGGGTCGGGGCTTGATTCGGCATGGACGAAGATTCGCACTCACACAGGAGTCAGGATGAAGATCTCTCGGCTGGCCACAACAACCCTTGCAGCCGGTGTCGTTGCCGCCATCGCTGCTGTGCCGGCAGTCGCCGCCGTCTACCAGCACCAGGACCGCATCGCAGCGGTCACTCCGGCTAACTTCCACAGCGACGGCGTGCCGGCGGTTACCCCGGCGAACTTCCACAGCGATGGGGTGCCGGCGGTCACCGCGGCCAACTTCCACGCCGATGGCGTGCTGGCGGTTACCGCGGCCAACTTCCACAGCGACGACGTGCCGGCGGTCACCCCGGCCAACTTCCACAATGACGACGTGCCGGCGGTCACCCGGGCGAAGTGGATCCCGAACGTTTGAAGCCGGCGCTGAAGGCGTTCCGTACAGCCTTCCTGGTCACCGTCTTGCTCCCCTCGGCAACGCCGTATCGGTCCGGCTGCAGACGCGCCGTCGTTGGTGACAACTATCGGCACGAGGCACATTCGCCGGGAATCTCCACGTCCCAACGCGGGACCGACGCATGTCGTGAGCCACGTTTCAGCAGGTCAGCGAATTCCGTCGGTTCCTCTCTGCAGGGAGGACGACAACTGGGGAGCCATGAACAGGGGGCTCACCGGAACACCTCCGCGTCCGCGGGGGTGTTCCGGTCACCGCGAACGCTGACACGCGGGTCGCTGCGTCCTTCCTGCTGACGCGGGGGTGTTCAGTGGACCTTTTGTGCACCAACTCGGTTGGCGGGGATACCCGGTGACTGCCATCGATCAGGTCGCGACCTTGGCGAGGTTCGGCTCGGTGTGGGCGGTGCTCTCTGTCGGGCAAAGCCTCGCGGACCATGTGGTCGAACAAACCGACCAGCAGGCCGCGGGCAAGGCGGCGCCGTCGGCGGCCGAGGTCGCCGACGGCATCAGCCCGCTGGGGGGCTGGGGCGCGTGTCTGGGACACGTGGCCCAGTATCACCTGGCAGGACCTCGAACTCGTCGACCACTGGCGCCGCTTCCTCGAACGGCCCGAGGCCTACCTGCGGCACCTGGTCCGAGCGGATGTCGGAGGTCCCTGCGAAGATCACGGCCATGGAGCTCCCCACCGCCCTCGCCGGGCTCGACGCCCACCCCTGGTCCACCGTCAACCACGCCTACGGCCCCGCCGAGGACCTGCCCGGGTTGTTGCGCACCTTCGCCGAGGGCGGTGAGGATGCCGCGGAGGCACTGGACGAGCTGTACGGCTCGATCGTGCACCAGGGCACCGTGTACGCGGCCAGCGTCGACGCCGCCCCGTACCTCGCCCGAATCGCAGCCTCCGGTCGGCAGACCGTCGACGCGCTCCGGCTGCTCGGCTGCCTCGCCGAGAGCGAGGACGAGTACGACGTCGAGCCGGGCGCCGTTCGGACCGCCGTGACCGCCCAACTGCCGCTGCTCATAACGTTGCTGGCCGATGAGGACCCCGCCGTCCGGCAGGCGGCCGGCTGGACGGTCGGGCACACCCGGGACACCTGGACCGCCCTGCCCGCCGTGCGGGCCCGCCTGGCCGCCGAGAGCGAGCCCGCCGTCCGGGCCGAACTCCTCACCGCGTACGGCCGGTTGGACCGCGCGGGCGCCGTTGCCGAGGCCCGCGCCCTGCTCGGCCCGGACACGCCCGCGCCGCTGCGCCTGGCCGCTGTGTTCGCTGCGTTGGACGCCGAGGAGCCGTGGCTCGCCGCGCACCGCGACGCCGTCCTTGGCCTATTGCCCGCGCGCGAGACGGCCAGGTCCGGCTACGCGGACGAGCACCGGGAGCCGCTGCGCACTATCGTCGGAATCCTGCTGGGGCGGGACACCGACGCGGACCGCGAGAGTGCCCTCGCACTGCTCGACGCCGCGCTGCGTGACGAGCGCTCCGAGGTGCGGGCCGAGGCTCTGTGGGCGGCCGACCGCGCCTGCACCCTGTCCCGCAGCGCCCCGCAGCGGCTGATCCCCGCGATCGCCCCGCTCGCCACCGAATGGGCGGCCGCCCAACTGCTGGGCAAGATCGGCCCGGCCGCCGCCGAGGCCGCTCCCGTCCTCGCCGAACTCGCCGCGCAGCCGGACGACGAGGCGGCCGACCAGGCCCTCGCCGCGCTCGTCCTGGTGGCGCCACAGGCCGCTGCCCCACTGCTGGCCCGGGCTCTCGGCCGGCGCCCGCGCGCCATGCAGTGCGCCGCCGGGTCCCACGCCCCGGCCGATGCGCCCTTCCCGTTCGACCCGGAACTGTTCGCCGCGGTCCGCGCTCGTCTGGCCGCCAAGGCGCTGGAGGGCCCCGAGGGGTGCAAGGACCGCGGTTGCTCGACGACCGAGGACCACAACGACACCGCCGGGCTGGTCCACCTGCTGCGGCGATGGGGCCCACAGGCCGTCGCGGCGCTGCCCGAAATGTGCGCCGTCCTGCCCCGGTTCCCGTACGCCGCCACCGCAATCACCGCCGTCGCCGCCGACAGCGGGCCGGAACAGCGCGAACAGGCCGCCACCGCCCTGCGGGCCTGCGCCCGGAAGCTGTTCGTGGCGCAAGCACTGCACGAGCTGACCGGCGAGACCGGGCCGCTGTTCGCCGCCGCCGAGGCAGCGCTCGCCACGGGTGTGCGCGGCGCCATCGATGGTGCCCGCGCCGTGGCCGACCTCGGCCCGGCGGCCGCCCGCCTCATCCCGGCCCTGCGGACGGCGCTCGGCCGCACCATCGACCGCGACACCACGCCGGAGGTGGACGCCGACCTCGCCCTGGCGCTCGCCCTGTGGCGGATCGCCGGTGAGGCGGCCGAGGTCGTCCCGGTGCTGGCCTCGGTGTTCGACAGAAGCGAGGGCCGGCAGTGGTTCCACTGGACGGCCGCCCGCGCCGCCCGCGAGATCGCCGTGCTCGGCCTGGCCGGGCGCCCGCTGACCGCCCGGCTCCAAGCTCTCCTAGACGACCCGGCCCAAGCACCCTCGGCCGTTCTCGGGCTGCTCGCCGTCGCCGATCCGGCCGGCCTCGACCGCACCCGGCTCGCCGAGGCGGCGCTGCACTCGGCCGAGACCCGCGCCGACCTCAAGGGCGCCTGCGACGCCCTGCGGGCGCTCGGCGCCGCCGCCCTGACACTGGAGCAGCACGACCGGCTGGCCGCGCTCGCCACCGGGGACCGTCGCCTGGTCGTCTCCGGGTCCGACCATGCGATGATCCGCGAGGACGAACGGCTGCGCGCCGCGCTGGCGTCTGTTCTCGACCGGCCCTTCTGCCAGTCGACATCGGCTGGCCCGACGCCCAGCAGCTCCGTGGCCCGAGCTCCGGAGTCCACATAGCAGGCCAACAGTGCCCGGCCCCGGGCGCACCGCATCCTCGAGAACAACTCCTCCCACTGGGCATAGGGAGTCGCCCGCGGCTGACGGACTGGGACCTTCGGACACGGACGGCCCCGGCGATGCCGGCCAGGAACCTCCAACGGCCACCGGTGCCCAAGCGTCGCGCGAGGGGCCCGATTCTCCGGCACCGACTTGAGCACCGGCTTGCGTCCGAAGCGCAGTTGGAAGGCGTAGAAGCCGTGGACGCCGTCAGGTTGTGCGCGATCGTGGCTGAGGCGTAGCCCGCTGCCAGGACCCGCCTGCCGGTCGTGGGGTTCACAGTCCCGGGCGGATTCCGCCCTCCCGTCGTTGCTGCCGCTCTGGATTGCGGGCCGACCGCGACCAGCCGACCAGGGCGGCCGCCTCCGTCCCAGCGGCCTGCTCCCAGCCGACGCCCACGGCCCACAGCACCCTTCTCTGCACCATGTCAAGCGGAACCAGCAGCCGAGGTGGCCTGTTGCCCAGTTGGGCACACCGGCGATAGGCATCCAGTCGCACCGACGACTCGCGCTCCGCCGTGGTCGCGGCGAGGCCCGGTCGGCTCGTCTCAGTGATCGGGCTTTCGGTTGGGTCAGAGCGTCAGCACGATTTTCCCCTGGGTGCGGCCGGACTCGATGAGCTGGTGGGCCTTGGCGGCGTCGGCCAGCGGCAGGGTGCCCTCGACGTACGGGCGCAGCTGCCCGGTATCGACCAGCCTGGTGATTTCCTGGAGTCCTATGTGATCCGGCTCCACAGTGACGCCGGCGAATCGTCTCCCGGCCGCTGCGGTGGCCTGCTGAAGTGCGGTATCGGCACGGTCCACCACGGTGACCAGAAGGCCGCCGGGGCGTAGGGCGTGGAGCGATCGCGGGCCGTAGTCGCCGCCCACGGTGTCCAGGACGAGGTCGGCGTCGGTGACGACGTCGGTGAAGTCGACGGTGCGGTAGTCGATGACTTCGTCCGCGCCGAGGCCGCGGACGAAGTCGTGCTTGGCCGCGCTGACGGTGGCGATCACGTGGGCGCCGCGGGCTTTGGCGATCTGGATGGCCAGGTGGCCGACGCCACCGCCTCCACCATGGATGAGGACTCGTTGCCCGGCTTGGACCTGTGCGGTGTCGACGATGCTTTGCCAGGCGGTGAGTCCAGCAAGTGGCAGGGCCGCGGCGTGGGTGTGGTCGACAGCTGCGGGCTTGCGGGCCAGTTGGCGGGAGGGCACGGCGACATACTCGGCGTAGGCGTTGCCAGCCCGTGGGAAGAAAGGCATGCCGTAGACCTCGTCACCGACCTGGAAGCGGGTGACGCCGGGGACGACCTCTTCGACGACGCCGGAGATGTCCCAGCCGAGGACGAATGGAGGCTCGCCGAGCAGGGGGAAGGCCCCGGAGCGGACCATCGCGTCGACCGGATTGATGGCGGCCGCGTGGACCCGGACCAGCACTTCGGAGGGCAACGGCTGTGGCCGGTCCATCTCGGTGAGTTCGAGGACTTCGGGGCCGCCGAAGGAACGCTGGGTGATCGCGTGCATGTCTGTACTCCTGGCAGTTGGATATCGGCAGTTGAGGGGGATCAGGCGTTGGGGGTGTGCTCGCCGAGGAAGGTGGTGATGAGTTCCAGCCACTCCTTGGGCCGCTCGGCGAACGGCAGGTGACCGGTGGCGATTTCGGCCAGCCGTGCTCCGGGTATCTGGTCGGCGAGCTGCCGGTGCAAAGCGGGTGAGACCAGCGGATCACCGGTCGTGGAGATCACCAGGGTGGGGGCGGTGATACGGGCAAGGTCGTCCCGGACGTCGATCCGGCGGACCAAGTCGGTGTGCTCCGGCGTACCTGGCGGAATTGCCTCGGCGAGGAGGTCGGCGCCGGCCCGCAGCTGGTCGCGCGTGAGCGCGTTCAGCGCGGGGGTGCTGAGTGCCACCAGGGTCAGGTATTCGGCCAGCAGCGAGCGGTCACCGGATTCATGCAGTTTCTGCCAGACCGATGCGGCTAGGCACTGTTTCTCGGATCATGTGCGGAGCCAGATGAGGAGGGCTGCGAGGGTGACGGTGCCTAGGTAGATGTAGGCGCGTTTCTCGTAGCGTGTGGCGACTGAGCGGAAGCCTTTCAGGCGGTTGATGGCTCGTTCGACTGTGTTGCGCTTCTTGTACCGCTCACTGTCGAAGCCGGTGGGCCGGCCGCCTCGGGAGCCTCGATTGTGTCGGTGTCTTTGCTGGTCGAGTCGTTCCGGGATGGTGTGCTGGATTCCGCGTCGTCGCAGGTAACGGCGGTTGCTGCGGGACGTGTAGGCCTTGTCCGCCAGGACATGGTCGGGCCGTTTGCGGGGCCGTCCGACTCCGCTGCGGGGCACGGCGATCTGCTCCAGGACGCGTTCGAACTGGGGACCGTCACCGTAGTGCCCGGGGGTCAGGACGAAGGCGAGGGGCCTGCATCGTCCGTCGGCGACGAGGTGGACCTTGGTGGTGAACCCGCCGCGGGAACGTCCCAGGCACTCGCCGAGCTGACCACCTCCTCCAATCGGATGGCCAACTTCCGCAGGATGGGATCGACCTGGTTCGTCCCTGGACCGGCCCCCTTTTGAGCGACCGTGGCCGGGGACGTCTTCCTCGCGCCGGCGGCATGTTGATGGGCTCTGACCACTGTCGAGTCGACCGAGACATCCCAGTCGATCTGGCCGGCGGCGTCCTCGGCCGCTTGGACACGCGACAGGAGCATCTTCCACGTTCCGTCGGCTGACCAGCGTCGATGCCGTTTGTAGACCGTCTCCCACGGTCCGAACCGCTCCGGCAGGTCCCGCCATTGCACACCTGTCCGCACCCGATACAGCACCCCGTTGATGACCCGCCGGTGATCACTCCACCGACCCCCACGCGCACCACCACGAGGCAAGAACGACTCCAGTCGATCCCACTCCGCATTCGTCAGATCCCCACGACCCATACCACCAGCGTGACCTCAACACCCCAGCCCCGTCAGGAGATCCGAGAAACAGCGCCTAGATCCAGCTTGCTGTCCCGGTGGGCGAAGGTCGCAGTCAGCACCAGGGCGTTGACGCGCTTCGGGTGGCGTGCGGCGGCGCGGATCGCGATGGGGCCGCCGAGTGAGAAGCCGGAGATCGCGAAGGTATCCAGTCCCTCGGCGTCCGCGGCAGCCACCAGTTGGTCGGCCAGCTCGTCCACATCGAGGGGGTTCTCGGACCTGGGGGTTTCCCCGGTGCCTGGGTAGTTGGCGCCGACGACCCTGTGGCGCGCGGCGAGCCCGTCGAGGATCGGTCCGTAGTTCCCCTCGACGCTGCCGCCGGCGCCATGGGCGAGGAGCAGTCCAGGGCCGGAGCCGCGGACGATACGGGCGAAGACGGGCTTGGGCAGGGCGGGTGCGTCCGGGACGAGCACGGGCATGACAGATCTTTCCCTTGGCTTCGGCGAATCGGCTTTAGCGATCGTTACAGCACGGAAGGTAGCACAGCTATAGCGATCGCTATAGACTCGTTTCATGAGGACCACACGCGCGCAACGACGCGCCTTCGACCGGGACGAGGCACTGGAGGTCGCACTGAGGGAGTTTTGGCAGTACGGCTACGAGACAACCTCTATCGCCTCGCTCACCCGGGCGATGGGTATCAATCCGCCAAGCCTGTACGCCGCCTTCGGCGACAAGCGGCAGCTGTTCAGCGAAGTCGTCCAGCGCTATGCCCACACCCACGGCAGCTACGGGACCCGCGCCCTGGCGGAACCCACCGCACGCGGCGCCGTCGAAACGCTGCTCCGGCTGGCCGCGGCCGAATACACCGACCCCACCCACCCTCCGGGCTGCCTGGTCATCAACGGCGCGACCAACTGCACACCGGCAGCCGAGGACGTCAAGGCCGAACTACGCGCCTTCCGCGAGGGGACCAAGCACGCTCTCAAAGAAAAGATCAACGCCGACATCGACGCAGGCCGCCTGCCTGAAGGCGCCGACGCTGGCGCGCTGGCCATGTTCTACGCGGCCGTCATCCAGGGCATGTCCACCCAGGCATGCGACGGGGCCGACCGCGAAGACCTCGAACGCGTAGCCGAGACCGCCCTCAACGCCTGGCCCGCCAGCGCACCACACGAAACCCGATCCACCCCCGGGACCGCGCCCCACTGACCGGGAGACAATCGCCAAGAGCATGTGCAGCTGCTCCACTGAGACCGGGTATGCCGAGCGGCTCATGATGCTCCTCCAGATCGGAGGCCCGGCATGCCGAGATTGACGGGCGCGATACGGGTCAGCCGCTGGGTCTGTTCGCGCTTCTGCTGGAGGAAGGTGAGGGTGAGGTCGAGTCCTTCGACTTCTCCGAGCCAGCGTTCGTCTGCGGCTCGGTCGCGGCGGCTCAGGAGGTCGTCCTCGATCTCGTCGAGGCGGGGCAGCATCTTCGGATTAGGGGCAGCATCTTCGGATTGATGGTGAGCATGGGGCAACGCAAACACGAATGCTCATGCTGGCAAGGGGTCCCGTAGGGGCGCGCGCATCCTCCCAGCTCGACTTTGCGCTGGTCGAAGTGCTCCTCGAAACCGAGCCATTCGGGTTCGGTGACCGGCCGGTACTCATCCGTTGGCCTGGCTTGGCGGCGCCGGTCGAGAAATCCCTGGTAGTGCCGGACGACGTCCTCGTTGAATACGGCGACATAGCCGCGAGTCGTCTGAAGATTCAAATGTCCGAGTAGGGCTGCTCCGATGTGGATCGGGAGCCCGCTGTTGACCAATTCCGTGGCCAGGAGCCTGCGGAAATCGTGAGGCGTGAAGCTGGTGGCAAGGAAGCCGGGGTGCTGTTCGGCGAGCTCGACGCAGTGGCGCTTCAGCATGTTCACCACGGTGGTGTCTGACATGACTTCGTGCTTAGTGCCGATCTTGCGTTGGAACAGGAACGGCATGGGAGCACTGCTCTGGCGTTCCTTCGGGTCGTAGCGGGACAGCAGCGGGATGGTCTGGACGCCGGCGGTGTGGCGGCGGACGATGGCCGCGACGACGGCGAACAGCTCCGCGGACATGGGGATGACGCGTTCCCGGTCGCTCTTCGAGGGAGCGACCACGAGCAAGGCGATGACCTCGCTGTTGGGCCGTTGATGCTGCCGGATGCTGCGATGGGTGAGTTCCAGGGCTTCCTCAATGCGCACGCCTGAGTGCCGCAGGACCTCAACGATCGCCCACTCCCAGAAAGCGGCGTCTTCGGCATGGGTGACGTTGATGTACTTGTCGCTCTCCAGGTCGAGGACGCGGACGTTCGCCGGTCCTCCGAGCCGTTCATCCACCCGGCTCCACACGCGCTGGTAGGTGCGGCCCTCCAGAGTGACGGTCTGTCCGCCGGCTGCGTCCGTGGCCTGAGCGAGGAGGTCGCGGAGGTGGCCGTACCGGTTCTCCAGGTGTTCCAGGAGGGGGGTTCAACAGCGGCTGCCGTTGCCGGGTGAGGTCGTCATCCGTTCCTTGACGCGTCGTTTGCGGATCCCGTAGCCGCGGACCTCGGCATCGGAGACCGGACAGGGCGCCACCCAGATCGCCCATTGCTCGGGTTCTGCCGCGGCCCACGCCTGCAGATCGGCGTAGAAGGCGCGGACGGCCCGCAGGATGAGGTCGAAGTCGCGCCGTCCTTTGCAGTCCACGCGGATCGCGACCCGGTCCCGCCGCCGTTGGTAGAGCTCGCCGTCGATGTGCAGGTCGGGCTGACTGGGGGCGAGTTGCTCGATGGTCGCCCAGAAGTTGCTGGCCAGGTGGCGGGACAGGTTGTCGAGCGTCGAGTAATCCAGCTCGGGTTTACGTCGTTCCAGATAGGCGATGAGCAGGAGCCTGACCCCGGCATTGCGGATCTTGTAGCGGTCGACCAGCTCTTCGACCGTCAACCGCCCGTTGAGCAGGGCGGCCTTCAGCGTCGCCGGCCCGTGGGAGGGGAAGTGGCCCATCGTGTGGAGCACTTGCCAGGCCAGGTGTCCGGGGAACCGGCTGCCGGCTCCGCGTGCCCCCAGGACCAGTCCTTGACGGCGGCACTCCCACGCGTAGTGCAGGAAGGCCGCGGGGGTCAGGTCGGCCAGGGCGATGCCCTGCGTGGTGAGGGGAACTGCGATGTCGAACAGTGCGGTCCCGTGGTGAATCGGGTTCACCGACGTGGCCTGGGCCTCGGCCCAGAACTTCTCCAGCAGCGGGTCGTTTTGGGCGGCGAGGAAGCGCTGCCCGTAGTAGAGGAAGGTGTTTGACCGGAATGCCTTGAGCGAGGGCTGGATGATCCGCAGATTCAGCAGGCAGGCAGGCAGGCAGGCAGGCAGGCAGGCAGGCAGGCAGGCAGGCAGCGCCGGTGCCGATCTGGCTCCTGTCCCGGGGCGTCGATCGCAGGACGGACACGGGGTTGCCGCCCTGGTTGAACCCGCTGGCCTCCCATCGCTCCTGCCAGGTCTCGCCCGGAAACTGGTTCAGGTGGTGGAGGAGGTCCCGGGCGCCGCGGCTTCGGTTCCATCGGTTGTCGGCGGACTTCGTCGGCCACGTCGTGCGCACCGCCTGTGCGATTCCCCAGAGGAGACGTAGAACTCCAGCAGTGCCCGGTCTCGGTCGCAGCCCATTCCGGCGAACAGTTCGTCCCACAGGTGGTCGGGGATTGATCGCGGGGCCTGCACTGGCACCTTCTGCCGCAGTCGGCCCCGCCGGAACACCGGTGCTGGCTCCAACGGGGAACGGTGCGCGAGAGCCTGCCGACGCCCGGCCGAGGCTGGCACCGGATTGACCACCGGACCGGCACCGAACCGCGCATGAAACGCATAGAACCCGCTGACCACGCTGAGGTTGTGGTTGATCGTGCTCGGCGCGTACCCCTCCTGGAGCGATGGCTTGCCGGTCTTGAGATTCACCGACCCTGCAGGGGGAGACGCGCCGTTCCGCTTGCGGAGCCGCTGCGGGTTGCGCGCTTCCCGTAGCCAGCCAACCAGCGCCGCGACCTCAGCCTCCGTCGCCTTGTCCCAGGAGATCTGCAGAAACCAGAGCAGTCGGTGCCACCGCAACAGCCCGAATCCGTAGCTCCGGCAGGTCAGCGGGCTGACGTCCCCCAGCATCAGATCCCTCAGGTAGGCACTGATCGGCCCGACCTGGCAGCCGTCAGCGTCCACCAGGACGAACGGAAGGTCTCTCGCCGTCCCCGCGGCCACGGCTCCGACTTCGGGAAGCGAGCACTTCCCCTCCATCAGGGCACGCCTTACGTCCTCCACTACACCACGCTTCTGGAAAGACCAGGCGATCCGCCTGGTTCACGATCGGGACATGGTGCAGTTAACAGGTCGGAACCAGCGCAGCAGGTCGTACACGTAGCTCCGGCACGTCAGCGGACTCACGTCCCCCAGCAGGCAGTCCCGCAGATGGCTGCTGACCGGCTCGAACTCACGCCCCGCGCCACCCACCACCAGCCACGGCAACGACATCCACGTACGAGCAGCAACTGCCCCGATCCTCGACAGCCGTACACGGCCGTTCATGTGGCGATGCGCTCTACGCAACGCAGTTCGACCGATTGCCGCCGCTGGACGCGGCTGACGGTCTGCTGCGCGCCCTCGCCAGCCGGGGCTGGGAGATCATCCTGGCGAACTCGGCGAGCAGTGCGGAACTCTCGGCGCTCCGCCGTGCCATCGACGCGGACGACGTCATCCTCGGGACGGCCGGCGCGGACGACGTCGATGAGGGCAACCCCGCGCCCCCGCCCCTGACGAGCAGGTCAGGGAACTCGCCGGAGTACCGGCCAAGTCATTTTTGTCGGACAGTTCTTGGCCGGGTAACGCGCGGGATTCCCGTCGGTAGCAGCTTCTTCCTGCACGCTTCTTGTGTCACCCGGGTGGCGGTGTTAGCTTCCCCTCATCGGTTGTCAGACAATCTGCGGCGCGGGCGTCGTCGGAACTGAGCAGCAGAAGAACCAAACCGACCGCGATGCCCGTCCGCGGGCATCAGGCGCACCGATGTCACAGCACCACCGCCACCCATGAATCGCCGCCACAGGCACGAGCGCACGGCCCCGCTTCCTCTCTCACGAGAGGGGGGCCGAGGAGGCAGATATGTCGACCACGCAGCGCAGCTCCCACCCGGAGGCTCTCCGTCTCGAGCACGTCACGCTGGAGTTCCCGGGCGCTCACCGGCCGGCGATCGAGGACGTGTCGTTCAAAGTCGATCGTGGCAGGGTCGTTGCCGTGATCGGGCCCAGCGGGTGCGGGAAGAGCACCATCCTCAACCTGGCCGCCGGACTGCTCACTCCCACGCGGGGGAAGGTCCATTACGCCGGCCAACCGGTCACCGGCGTCAACTCCGATGCGGCGTACGTGACTCAGCAGTCCCACCTGTTGCCCTGGCTGAGTGTCCAGGCCAACATCGGCCTGGCGTTGAAGTTCCGCAGGGTTCCCAAGGAGGAACGCGATGAGCGCATCGCCCACTGGGTCAAGCTCGTTGGCCTGACCGGCTTCGAACATCACTTCCCCCGGGAGCTGTCGGGCGGTATGCAGAAGCGCTGCGCGATAGCGCGGGCGCTGATCTACGACCCGTCCATCGTGCTGATGGACGAGCCGTTCGGGCCGCTCGACGCCATCACCCGGCTTGAGCTCCAGCAGGAACTGCTCAACATCTGGCGGGAGCAGAACGGGACTCTGATCTTCGTCACGCACGACCTCAACGAGGCCATCTACCTGGCCGACGAGGTCGTCGTGATGTCGAAGGGCCCCGGCACGATCCGCCGTGTCCTCCAAGTCCCCTTCGAACGCCCGCGGCAGATCGGCTCGCTTGTCGAGTCGCCCGAATTCGCGGATCTCTACAACGACCTCTGGGGTCTGTTCGCCGCGGAGCGGAAGACCGCCGCGTAACGCGGCCACGGCCCCAGCAGGAGTCGGCAGTCCACGGGTCCCCGACCCGACGCCCGGAGCTCCGCACCCAAAACCACCATGCGGGTTGCACCGTCACGCCCTCATTCCCGTCCGACGTCGCGCCTGCCGCCAAGTGAGGTTCACAGCTTTGATATCGATCACCGAAGAGATCGCTGTACCGAGTCCGCCCGAACGTGTCTGGGAGATCGTTTCCGATCCCTCGGCCGTCGTGTCCTGCATCGGCGGTGCCGAACTCGGGCCGTCGCACGAGGACGGGTCCTTCGACGGGACCCTGGCCATCAGGTTCGGCGGTCTGCGGGTCAAGTTCGCCGCCCGGGTCTCCCTGGACCTGGACGAGACCGCGCGGGAGGGCCGGCTCACGGCGCGCGGTGCGGACGGACAGGGCGCCACCCGCTTCAGCGCCGGCGCCACCTTCCGGGTCGTGGAGGGGGACACCCCCGGTACGGCACGCGTCTTCTGCGACGGGGAGATCAAACTCAGCGGCAAACTCGCCAAGTTGATCGAGTCGGGCGCCGGGATGGTGGTCTCCAGAATGACGAAGGAGTTCACCGACCAACTGATCCAGAAGTGCGCCCCGGCCTCTGTCGAGCCGCTCGCAACAGCATCCGACAGTGCGCACACAGATGTGCCCCGGCCGACCGGCCTGTTCGCCCGCCTGCGCGCGTGGTGGGAAGGCCGACGGTCCAGGCGTGCGGAGCAGGCGCCCCAGGTGACGCGGCGTTCGCAGAACCGGTCCGGTGAAGCACTCGACCAGGGAGGTCGGCGATGACAACGCCCAGGCTCAACAAGGTGATCGGCGCCCTCGACGCGGGGGAGCACGTCCTTGCGACCTTCTCCGCGGCCGACCCGACGTCCGCGATCGAGCTGAGCAACTCGGACTACGACGCCGTGGTGTTCGAGATGGAACACAAGCCCTGGGACATCAACGCGCTGAAGGACAGCTTCCAGTACCTGCTGAGCAGGCGAAGGGTCTACGAGGCGAACAGCCTCGCGCCGGACGTCACCCCGATGGTGCGCATCCCCGTCAACGGTGCGGAGAAGGCCCAGTGGCATGCCAAGCAGGCACTGGACCTCGGCGCGTTCGGCATCATCTGGCCGCACATCTCCACGGTGGAGGAGGCCCGTAACGCCGTCGCCGCCTGCCGCTACCCGCGGCTTCCCGACGCACCCGGCTACGAGCCGGCCGGACTGCGCGGGGACGGCCCGCACGCGGCGACACGCTACTGGGGCATCTCGAACATCGAGTACTACGCCAGGGCCGACGTGTGGCCGCTCGCCCCGGACGGGGAGATCCTGGTCGGCCTCATGATCGAGGACCAGCTCGGGATCAGGAACCTGCCGGACATCCTCGACCAGGTCCCGGGCATCGGACTGATCCTGATCGGCGAGGGCGACATGAGCCAGGAACTGGGCTTGCCCCGCCAGTACGAACACCCGCGCGTTCTGGAGTGCAAGCGGCAGATCCTCGACATCTGCGGTGAACGCGGGGTCGCCGTGGGCCACCCGCACGTCACCGCCGACAACGTCAAGCAGGTGCTCGACGACGGCTACCGGTTCCTGATGTCGGCGCCGGTGCGCACCTACCCCGGCCTGCACAAGGCCCGTGAGCTGACCGGCCGCAGTTGACCGGCCGCGGCTGACGGGGCGCATCCGTCCGGGCCGCGCACCACGTCACCCCGCATCGCAAGTCTCGGAGTAATTCATGATCATCGACAGTCATGGCCACTTCACCACGGCGCCCCCCGCGCTGGGGAAGTGGCGAGAGAAGCAGATCAAGGCGTTCGAGGAATCCGGCAGCCGGGTCTCGCCCGACGAACTGCACATCAGCGACGACGAGATCCGCACCGCCATCGAGAACGGGCAGCTGAAGCTGCAGATCGAGCGCGGCACCGACCTGACGCTCTTCTCGCCGGGCGCGGGCAAGATGGCCCACCACTACGGCGACGAGCGGACCAGCCTCGACTGGTCCCGGGTCAGCAACGACCTGATCGCCCGGGTGTGCGGCCTCTTCCCCGAGCGGTTCGTGGGCGTATGCCAGCTCCCGCAGTCCCCGGGCGACGCACTGGCCGCCTCCGTAGGCAACTCCGTGACTGAACTGGAGCGCTGCGTAGATGAGTTGGACTTCGTCGGCTGTCTGCTCAACCCGGACCCCTCGGACGGCTACTACCAGGCGCCGCCGCTGACGGACCGGGTCTACTACCCCCTCTACGAGAAGATGGCCGAACTCGACGTCCCCGCGATGATCCACGTCGCGATGTCGAGGAACCCTGCGATGCAGGGCACATGCGCCCACTACCTCGCCGGCGACACCGCGGCGTTCATGCAGCTGTGCGAGTCGGACCTGTTCAAGGACTTCCCGACGCTGAGGCTGATCCTGCCGCACGGCGGCGGCGCCGTCCCGTACCACTGGGGCCGCTACCGCGGAATGATGCTGGACCGCGGCCGGCCGCCGCTGGAGGAGTCGATCCTGCCCAACGTCTCCTTCGACACCTGCGTCTACCACAAGCGGGGCATGGAACTGCTGCTGGACATCATCCCCGCCGAGAACGTCCTGTTCGCCTCGGAGATGATCGGCGCGGTCCGCAGCGTGGACCCGGAGACCGGGCGGCGGTTCGACGACACCAAATACACCCTCGACTCCATCGACAGCCTGAGCGACACCGACCGGCAGGCGGTCTACGGAGGCAACGCGCTGCGGGTCTTCTCACGGCTCGACGGCGTCCTGAAGGCGCGGGCGACGGCCGCGGCGAACGTGAAGGAGTCCCACAAGTGAAGGTCTACGAAGCACTCGCCGAGGCGTTCGTCAAGGAAGGCACCAGCGACGTCTTCGGCATGATGGGCGACGCCAACATGCACTGGATGGCCGCGCTCGCCGACCGCGGGGTGCGGTTGTACGAGGTGCGGCACGAGGGCTCCGGCCTCGGCATGGCGGACGGCTGGGCCCGCGGCTCGGGACAGCCGGGCGTCGTCACGACGACCAGCGGCCCCGGCGTCTCGCAGCTGGCCACCTCGATGCTCTGCGCGAGCCGGGCGGGCACCCCCCTGGTCGCCTTCTGCGGGGAGACCCCGCTGGGCGACGAGGGCGCCACCCAGTACCTCGACCAGCGGCGCTTCGCCGCCGCGATCGAGTGCGAGTTCATCCAGGTCACCCGGCCGGAAAACGCGCAGGAGGCCGTGCGAAACGCCTTCTACCTGGCACGGACCAAATCCAGGCCCGTCATGATCAGCGCGCCCTTCGACGTCCAGGTCGCCGACATGGACGACTACGACGAGAACTACGTACCGTCCACGGCCCTGATCGACCGGTCCCGGCCGCTGCCGGACCCGGACCGGGTCCAGGCCGCCTGCGACCTGATCCAGGACGCCAAGCGCGTGGTGATCATCGCGGGTCGGGGCGCGCGCAAGGCGGACTGCGGCGAGGATATCCTCGCCCTGCAGAAGCGGACCGGCGCCCTGCTGGCCACCACCCTGCAGGCCAAGAACTGGCTGTGCGACCGCACCGACTTCCACGTCGGCCTGTCGGGTCTGTTCGGCGACAAGGTGTCGATGGAACTGCTCCAGGAAGCCGACTGCGTGATCGCGGTGGGCGCCAGCCTGAACCACTACACCATCGAGAGCGGCTACCTCTATCCCGAGGCCAAGTACGTTCAGATCGACACCGCCCCCCACCTGGTGATGGGCAACGGCAGGACGGCGGACTGCTACCTGCAGGCCGACGCGGTCACCGCCCTGACCGAACTGACCCGGGTGCTCCAGGAGAGGTCCGTCCGGCTGGAGGGCTTCCACACCGACCAGGTCCTGCAGCATCTGACCGCCCGGGCCCAGCAGCCGGACGAGTACGTCCGCGAGCCCGGCCGGCTCGACCCGCGTGAGGCGATCTGGATCCTCGACCACGAACTCCCGGGCGAGATAGGGCTGGTGCTGGGCAGCGGACACCAGACCGACTTCGGCACCATGCTCTTCCAGCGCTCCCGTGACGTGCTCTCCAACTACGGCATGTTCGGCGCCATCGGCCAGGCTCCACTGATCGCCATGGGCCAGATGGTCGCGCGGGGCAACAAGCCCGGCTTCGTGGTGGAGGGCGACGCGAGCTTCATCATGCACCTGTCCGAGTTCGAGACGGCATGCCGGTACGACATCCCGCTGCTCGTCGTCGTCATGAACGACCAGGGACTCGGAGCCGAGTACCACAAAGCGAAGGCGAAGGGGCTCGACCCGGAGCTGGCGACCATCTCCACGCCCGAACTGGGCGCGGTCGCCCAGGCACTGGGCGGCGGCGGAGCCACCGTCCGCACCGCGCAGGAACTGCGCGAAGCACTGGCGGAGTACCTGCGCGACCCCCGGCCCACCGTGATCGACGTCCGCATCACCCGCGAGGTGCTGAGCACCCCCTACCGCCGTATCCAGTACGGCGAGGACGTGTGAGCGGCATGCACCAGAGGCACCACACGGCACCGCTGACCGTACTGCTGGGCGACTACCCGCACACCCGGCCGCTGAAGGACGGGAGCGTCCCCGTGGACGGGGCGGACTGCCGCTACCCGGAGTCCACCCCGCTGCCCCCGGCCTTCGCCCGGATGGTCCGCTACCTGGCCTACGACATCTGCGAGATGCCGATGGCCACCTACCTCCAGGCCAAGGACGCCGGCATCCCGGTGACCCTGTTGCCCGCGGTGATGGTAGGAAGCACGCACCACCGTTCACTGACCCGGCTGCCCGAGGGCCCCCAGATCGCCCCCGGGGACCTCGCCGGCCGGCGCGTGGGCGTCCGCTCCTACGGCCAGACCACCGGCCTGTGGGTACGCGGCTGGCTGCAGGAGGAGTACGGGGTCAAGTCCGGCGACGTCACCTGGGTGACCACGGAAGACGTCCACGTCGCCCAGTACGTCAATCCCCCCTGCGTCGAGCGGTCACAGGCCGAGCGGGTCGCGGATCTGCTGCACTCCCACGACGTCAGCGCCGCGGTGCTCGGCCCCAAGGCGATCGGCGGACAGGGCGCCGGACTGGTCCCGCTCGTGGCGGACGCCGAGAGCGCTGGGCTGGCATGGACGAAACGGCACGCGACGATCCCGGCGAACCACCTGCTGGTGGTACGCGACGACGTCCTGCGGACCCGTCCGGACGCCGTACTCGCCTTCTACCGCGCCCTGAAGCAGACGATCGCCGACACCGCAGGCGAGCGGGACGACTCACCCGCCGGGCGTGCCGTCGCCGCCGGGTGGAGCACGTCACTGACCGCCTGCCTGGAGATCGCCGGACGGTACGCCGTCGAGCAGAGCCTCGTCACCAAGCCGGTCGATGTCGCGGCGATCGAGCAGCAGACGGCCTTCCTCGACAAGTGAGCAGGCGGTCGACAAGGGCGCACCGCCCGGCGGCACACCCACGAACGAACACCGAGAGGAGGAGCAGCGCATGGGAGAGCCGGTGGGGCTGCGCAAGCGGGGCAACCCGCCCACCCGCGAGCCGGAGACCTGGACACCCGACCTGCTCGAAAAGGTCGCCTGGCGGGTCGAAGCGGCCAACGAACCCTTCCGGGGGGGCGCCACGTCGGACGGCATCCAGCAGGGACTGTTCCCGCTGCGCGACACGGGCGCGGACGTCAGCAAGGTGTACCGGGCGGCGGAGGACTACCTGGCGGGACTGACGCAGAAGCAGCTCGCCGAGGGCCGGTTCCCGATGGACGACGTGAGCTGGCGCCACTGGAACAACGGCGCCCGGTACTTCCTGCGCCACGGCCTGCTGCTGGAGGAGTTCGACGACGCGGGGCGTGAGCGGGCCCTGGCCGTCATCCGGGAAAGCCTCAGCGCGCACGGCTACCGCCAGATGGTCGACCTGATGCGCCTCAACCTCACCATCGGCGAGCTGAGCGAGAACACGCACGGACTCAACGAGTGGCTGTACTGGTTCTCCCTCTACGGCGAGCCGGAGAACGGCGGCCCCTGGGGCTGGCAGCTCGACGGGCACCACGTCAACATCAACTGCGTGTTCGTCGGGGACCAGATGGTCCTCACCCCCACCTTCCTCGGCGCCGAACCGGTGATCGCCGGAGGCGGGAAGTACGCCGGGACCGTTGCCTTCCGGGGCGAAGAGGCACTCGGCCACGAACTGTTCACCCAGCTCGACGGCCGACAGCGCCGGCAGGCCGTGATCGCGGACACCATGCCGCAGGAACTTCTCGTCGGAGCCTTCCGGGACAACTGGGAGCTCGACTACGAGGGACTGCGGCTCGCCGAGATGTCACCCGGCCAACGCGACACCGCACTCCAGCTCCTGGGCCTGTACGTGAACCGGGCCGGCGACGCCCACGCCCGCGTCCGCATGGAGGAGGTCCTGGCCCACGAAGGGGACACCCGCTTCGGCTGGGCCGGAGACCCCGACGGCACCTTCTACTACCGCTTCCACAGCCCGGTGATCCTCGTCGAGTTCGAGCACATGGCCGGCGTGTTCTTCGACAACGACCACCCCTCACGCCGGCACATCCACACCATCGTCCGCACCCCCAACGGCAACGACTTCGGCGTCGACCTCCTGCGCCGCCACCACGAGCGGCACCACACGTCGCCGCACAGCGCGCACTGACCCACAGACCCGAGGCCCCGTTCCGTCAGGCAATGAGGAGAGAAGAATGAAGTTGGTGCTCGGCCGTGACGACCTCGCGGCAGCCGCGCTGTCGGCGGCCCGCGCAGCGGGTTCGGAACCGGAACGCGTCGACATCAAGCCCGTGCACAAAGCTTCCCGCGGCTTTGTGAACCAGTCGGACACGGAACTGTGCGAACTGGCGATCGTGACCGTTCTGCAGGCCCTCGCCTACGGCAAGCCGGTGCTGCTCCTGCCCGTCACGACCCTGGGACGCCACCAGCACCAGACCCTGGTGACCCTCGGCCGTCTGTCGGTCGCCGACGTGGAGGGGCACAGCGTCGGAGTCCGCGCCTGGAGCCAGACCACCGGCGTGTGGATGCGCGGATTCCTCACCGAGCAGTACGGCATCGACCTGCGCAAGGCGGACTGGACGACGTACGAGGGCCACCACGTGGAGGGCGCCGAGGACCCGTCCTGGGTGAAGCGGGCACCGCGGGGCAGCAAGCTGTCGGCGGACTTCATCGAGGGCCGGGTCGACTTCGGGATCATGGGCAACGAACTGCCTTCCGACGACCGCATCCGCACCGCCGTCGACCGGGCCCACGAGGCCGCCGAACAGTGGTCGAAGGACCAGGGGTTCATCCCCGTCAACCACGTCGTCGGCGTGTCGGAGGCAGCCGCCGCAGAGCACCCCGCAGCCGTCCTCGCCGCGTTCGACGCCATGCGGTCGGTGCTCACCGCCAAGGAAGAGGGCGGAGACGTCGCCCTGCATCCGGTGGGCTTCGAAGGCCTGCGCGGCGCGTTCACCAAGGCCGCCGCCTATGCGCTGGAGCAGGACGTGATCCCGCGCGCGGTGGACTACGACGAACTCGTCGAGCGGACCTGCACGGCGCTCGGCGTACCGCCGGCCCGCCTCGGCGGCTGAAAGCCGCGGCACGGGCAGCCGGACCAGAATCAGAGAAGGCGGAGGACAAGGTATGGACAAGCTCACGGTAGTTCTCGGGGACTTCCCGCACGCGCAGCCGCTGTTGGACGGCGACGCCGAAATCGACGGGTACCGGATCGAGCCGGTGGAGGTCAGACCGGTCATCGGCGCCTACCGGCGGATGATCCGGGACCTGGAGTTCGACGTGTGCGAACTGGCACCGGTGTCGTACCTGATGGCACGCCAACAGGGCATCGAACTCACCGCCGTCCCGGTGTTCCTCAACCGGCGCTTCCACCACGGCGACGTGCAGTGCGCCACGCAATCCGGCATCCGTGTGCCGCGGGACCTGGAGGGACGCAGGGTCGGCGTGCGCGCCTACTCGGTGAGCACCGGAGTATGGGTGCGCGGCGTGCTGCGCGACGAGTACGGCGTGGACATCGACAAGATCACCTGGGTGGTGGACGACGACGACCACATCGAGGGCCGCGTCCCCTCCAACGTCGAGCGGGTCACGGACGGCCGCTCGCTGGGAGAGCTGCTGCGCGCCGGAGAGATCGACGCCGCGCTGACCGGCAACGCCGGAACGGGACGGGCCGGCGCGCCCAAGGCCGGCTGGACGGCGGCGGCCGAACCGCAGCCCGGCGACGACAGCCCCTACCCGCTCTTCCCCGAGGCCGGCACGCTCGCCGTGGACCACTACCTGCGGACCGGCGTCTACCCCCTGCACTCGCTGATCTCGGTGCGCTCCGAACTCGTGGAACGTGACCCCGGCCTGCCGTCGAAGCTGTACGCGGCGTTCGCGGTGAGCAAGCACCAGCACCTCACCGCCCGGCCCGAGTGGACGGCCGTACCGCGGCTGGCCCGTCAGGGGCGCGCGATCGGCGCCGACCCCGTCCCCTACGGCATCACGGCCAACGAGCCCAGCCTGAACGCCATGGTGCGGTTCGCGAAGGACCAGGGCCTGCTCGACGCGGAGTTCCCCACCGACCCGCGCTCGCTGTTCGCCGCGGGCGACTACCCGGACGCCTGAGCCGTCCCGCACAGAACCCACCAAGGACAAGGGAGCACCCCACGTGGACGTCGTCGACGCGCACTGCCACATCATCTCCGAAGACGTGACCGGCTATCCCAAGGCCCCGATCGGCGGGAAGCAGTCCGCGTGGGCCGCGACCCGCCCGGTGACCGCCGAGGGCATGATCAGTCGCATGGTCGAGACGGGCATCGACCAGGCCGTCCTGGTCCAGGCCACCACGAACTACGGCTACGACAACTCGTACGTCATCGACAGCAGCCGGCTCCGGCCGGGTCGCTTCATCGCCGTCGGTACGGTCGACCCGCTGCGGCCGGACGCGGCCGCGAACCTCAAGGCAGCGGTCGGCGACGGCGGTCTGGCGGGCGTCCGCCTGTTCACCAGCGGCAGCACCGTACCCACACAGGGGGAGTGGTTCGTCGCGCCGGAGACGTTCCCCTTCTGGGAGCAGGCCGCGGAACTGGATCTGCCGGTCTGCCTCCAGATGCGCCTGGGACCGGCCACCGGACAACTGGTGGAGCTCCTGGAGCGGTTCCCCGGTGTGAAGGTGCTCCTCGACCACATCGGCTACCCCGACATCGCCGCCTCGCCCGCCCACGCCGGCGCCGAGGTCGCGGCACTGGCCGTCCACCCCGGCCTCCACCTCAAACTCACCCACCGGAACCTGGAGCGGCTGCAGGACGCCGGCGAGCGAGCCGGAGACTTCCTCGGACCGGTCGTCGACGCCTTCGGCGCCGAGCGGATCGCCTGGGGGTCGAACTGCCCGGCGGCCGAGCAGTCGCTGCCGGAACTGCTCACCCTCGCCCAGGACGTCCTCCAAGGTCTGCCGGAGCGGGACCGGCAGGAGATCTTCGCCGGAACGGCCCGGCGCCTGTACCCGTCCCTGGGCGGACACGGGAGCTGATGGCAGATGTCGTCGGTTAGGGTTCCCGCCTCGGACCTCATCCTCACAGAGCGCAAAGGCGGCCATGGTGGACAGCGACAGCATCGATGCCGAGTCCGGGACGAAGGCGGCGGGCACCCGCTACAGCCAGGCGTACGAAGGCCTTCGCTCCCTGCTGCTGTCCGGGAGCATCGAACCCGGCACGCGGCTGACCGAGGCGGACCTGACCCGGATGTTCAACGTCTCGCGGAGCACCATGCGCTCCGCGCTGGTGCGGCTCACGCAGGAGGGCTACGTCAGCAGCGAGGTCAATCGCGGGGTGCGCACCCGAAGCTTCTCCCCGGAAGAAGCGGCGGACATCCTGGAGGCCCGCGAGACGCTGGAGTCAGCACTCGCCGGCAAGGCGGCGGAGCGTGCCACGGCCGAGGAGATCGAGGACATGCGCCGCACCCTCCGGGACATGGAGGAGGCGCGGTCCCGCGGAGACCAGGACGCCTACTCGCGCGGGAACCGCAGCTTCCATCAGCAGATCAAGCTGGCCGCGCATCAGACGACCCTGGCCCGCGCCTACGACACCCTGCTCTACCCCCTGGTGATGCGTCAGTACCGCAATCTCTCCGTACAGCACCCGAGAACCGGGTCGATCGAAGAGCACCAGGCCATCTTCCTCGCCATCGTCACACGCAATCCCGACGCGGCCGTCGCGGCGATGCGCCATCACGTCGGCTCCGCCCGCAGGGCGTTGCTCTTGGACAAGTCCCCGCCGCCCCCGGTCACCTGAGGGCTCACCGGGGCGGAAAGTACCGCATGCGCCACACGGTGGACACCGAAGCGGGGCCCGTGGAGGGCATACCCTGCCGGGACCGCTCCGTCACCGTCTTTCGAGGCATCCCCTACGCCGCCCCACCGGTCGGCGACCTGCGGTGGCGGCCCCCTCAGCCGCCCCCGCGCCGGGAAGGCGTCCGGCGTGCCGGCCAATTCGGACCCATGTGCCCGCAGGCGCCCACCGACGCTGCCGCGACCGGCCTCGACCTGCCCATGAGCGAGGACTGCCTCAACCTCAACATCTGGACGGGCGCGCCCTCCACTCAAGAACTCCGCCCCGTCCTTGTGTGGATCTACGGGGGTGGATTCCGTGAGGGCACCGGAGCCCATCCCCGCTACGACGGCGAAAAGCTTGCGCGCAACGGCCTCGTCGTGCTCACCTTCAACTACCGCCTCGGCGCCCTCGGCTTCCTCGCCACACCAGAACTGAGCGAGGAGTCCGAACACGGCACTTCCGGCAACTACGGGCTCCTCGACTGTGTCGCCGCCCTGCGCTGGGTGAGAGACAACATCGCGCACTTCGGCGGCGACCCCGACCGGGTCACCGTCGCCGGCCAGTCCGCAGGGGCCGGCATGGTCAATTTCCTGGCCATGTCCCCGCTCGCCAAAGGCCTGTTCCACCGTGCGGTCGCCCAGAGTCACGCCCGCTACGCACGCGATCCCGAACTCCGCTACCTGTCCACCTCCTACCGGCTGCCGGCCGACGCCGAGAGCGCCGGTGACCGCTACGCACGAACACACGGCGCGAGCACGGCCCGCACCCTGCGGACCCTGCACTGGCGCAAGCTGATCGACGGCCACCACCCCGTCGACACGGCCGTCGACACCGGTAGCCCGGCGGGACCCCCCGTGTTCCGACCCGTCGTGGACGGCTGGGCACTGCCCGCCGGCTACGACGAAACGTACGCAAAAGGCCGGCAGAACGACGTCGACTACCTCACCGGGAACAACCTCGACGAGAGCGGCGCGGTCCCACAGGGCCTGGTCGCCACCTTGCGCGGCGGCCGTCGAACCCTCAAGCCGGGCGCACCGCCGGTCAACGTGACCCTTGAGCAACATGTCACCGCGGCCCGGCGGAAGTTCGGGCCGTTCGCCGAGGAGTTCCTGCGACTGTACCCAGCCGGCACGGACGACGATGCGGCCCGCGCGAGCAGCCGGGCGGCACGGGACAACTCCCGCATCTCAACCTCTTTGTGGGGTTCCGACTGGACCCGGCACGCCACGGGCCAGGTGCACTCCTACTTCTGGACCCACCGCACCCCGGCCCCGGACCACGGCCCGAGGCGGGCCGGGCACGGTTCGGAGATCGACTACATCTTCCACAACCCCACGGGAGGCACCGGGGCGTGGACCGAAGAGGACCACGAGATCGCCCGCACCCTGATGGGCTACTGGACCAACTTCGCCTCCACCGGCAACCCGAACGGCCGCGGCCTTCCCCGCTGGCCCGCCTTCTCACCGGACGCCGCCACCGTCATGGAGCTCGGCGCGCATTTCCGGAGCATCCCCGTGTCCGATCCAGCCCGCACCGATTTCTGGATCAGATTCTTCTCCGCTCAACAAGCCTGGTGAACAAAGGAGTTCCCATGAACCACCGCACGAACCACACGAACCGCACGTCCCTGGCACTGGCCGTCTCCGTGATATCCAGCGCCGCGCTCCTGACCGCCTGTGGCAACGACGGCTCGTCGTCGGTCGGCTCCGACGGCAAGACGACCGTCTCGGTCGGTGTGAGCGGCAACGTCTTCGACCTGTCCATCCGCCTGGCGGACGAGAGCGGATACTTCGACCAGCAGAACATCAAGATCAAGTATGTGACGCTGACCGCCGCCACGGGCACCTCGGCCCTGCAGTCGGGTTCGGTGCAGTTCCTCAACTCCAGCCCCACCGGCTTCCTGGCCGGCCTGAGCAAGGGCCTCCCGGAGCTGTCGGTCGCCACGAACGGCGGGGGCAACCCGCTGGGTGTGGTCGTCAGCACCGCGTTCGCCAAGAAGCACAACCTGACCGCCGCCAGCCCGGCCGGTCAGGTGGCCAAGGCGCTCGCCGGCTCGACAGCGGGCGTCAGCTCCGCCAACACCAAGGCCGAGGCCGGCATCTTCCTCAACGCCCACGGTGTCGACCCGAGCGGGGTGAAGTGGGTCTCGCTGCCGAGCCCGGCCGCCGACAAGGCCGCGCTCACCAAGGGCGAGGTGGACTGGTTCATCACGTCCGAGCCCATCCCGTTGCAGGTCCAGCACGACGGTGACGGCGTCGTGGTGGCCGACCCGGCCAAGGTTCCGGAATGGTCCAACGAGGAAGCCGGATACGGCCAGGTCGTGGTGGTGAAGAAGGACTACGCCAAGACCAGCAGCGCCACGGTGAAGGGCTTCGCCACCGCCGTCCAGCAGGCCACCGCCTACCTCGGCTCGCACCCCGCCGACGACAAGAACGTCCTGGCCGCGTCACGCAAGACCCTGCCGGGTGTGCCCGACGACGTCCTGAGCGCCGCCGTCAAGCAGGTCGAGTGGCCGACGAGTGCCCACCAGGACGAGGCCGGTTGGAAGAAGACCCTCACGTTCGTGAAGGACGGTATCGCCGCCGTCCCGGACGCGAGCGTGTCCTCCGCCGACTGGACCAACACCTACCTGCCGTGACCAGGCCGAGCCCAACCGGAAGGGAGCAGACCATGGCAACCGTCACCGACAAGGCCGTGACCAAGCCCGATCCCGAGACCGACGACCGGCCCGCCAGGAAGGCACACGCCGGCTGGAACAACACCGTCACCGTCATCGCTCTGCGCATACTGGTCATCATCGTCGCGCTCATCCTGTGGCAGGCGATGAGCGGCTCCGTCGTACCCGAATACGCGGTCAGCAAGCCCACCGACGTGTACGACGCACTCACCACGATGCTGGGCTCGTCCTCAGGATGGACCGACATCCAGGTGACCACCGTCGAGGTGCTGGCCGGCTTCGGCCTCGGCGTCCTCGCGGGAACGGTGATGGGCCTGGTGCTGGGCTCCTTCCCTCTTCTGGGAAGGGTGCTCGAACCACTGGTCGCCGCGCTCAACGGCATTCCCAAGATCGCACTCGCCCCGCTGTTCCTCCTGTTCTTCGGCATCGGCCCCTGGTCGAAGATCACCATCGCCATGACCGGCGTCGCCTTCGTCGTCTTCTACAACGTCTACCTCGGCCTGCGGCTGAGGGAACGCGAACTCGTGGAAGTCGTCCAGGTGATGGGCGGACGCAAGCACCACGTTCTGGGCTACGTGACGATCCCGACCCTCGCCGCCCCGTTCTTCGCCGCGCTCAAGACCGGCGGCCCGCTCGCCATCCTCGGCGTCATCGGCGGCGAGTTCATCGCCTCCTCCGAAGGCGTGGGACACGAACTGTTCACCGCGGCCCAGAACCTCGACGCCGCGGCCGAATTCGCCGGCCTCATCGTCCTTGTCGCTCTGACACTCGCTCTCAACGGCGTACTGAGCGCACTCGACACGTACGCCCTCAAGCGCCTGGGTCTCGCGCCCCGCCGGCGCCCGCAGCCCAAGGGCTGAAGCCGACCACCGACGCAACAGAGAGGCGTCCCCTCCATGAGCGACATCCCGCACCCGCGACCGGTCGATCCCCGGAACGCGGGGGCACCCCGGCGGCCTTCCCGAAGAACCCTGCTGGCAGCCTTCACGGCGTCGGCCGCCACAGTCGCACCACTGCTCTCCGCTGTCCCGGCCGCAGCCGCTCCGCACCGGCCCGCTGACCTGATCTACATCGGCACCTGGGGACAGAACCAGGTTTACGCGGTGCGGTTCGACCCCCGTCGCGGGACCATGACCCCCCTGGGCTCCATGGCCCAGGTCAGCTCGAACTGGGTCACGGCGCACCCCACCCGTCCAGTCCTCTACGTCGCCGGCGCCGAACAGGGCGGCTACATCCGCTCCTTCCGGATCGACGACGCCTCAGGAGCCCTCCAGCAGCTCGGCGAGATCGAGACCGAGACCGTGCCGGCCGGCAGCGGCGGACTGTCGTACATCGGATTGACCGCCGACGCGGACACCCTCCTGGTCGCCGACTTCGCGGCCGGCTCCGCGGCGACCATAACCATCGGCGCGGACGGCAGCCTCGGCACCGTGGCGTCCCGCGTGCAGGACACCGGTTCGGGCCCCAGCCCCCGGCAGTTGGGCCCGCACCCCCATCACGTGCTCGTCGACCCGAGCCGCAGGTACGCCCTGGTCGCCGACTTCGGCGCCGACCGGGTGTTCGTCCACGACTACGACCGCGCCACGCACCAGATGTCCGCCGGTCCCTCCGACGGGCCCCGCTCCTATGCGACGCCGCCGGGATCGGGCCCGCGACGCCTTGCCTTCCACCCGAACCGACACATGCTCTACCTGCTCAACGAACTGACCGCCGACATCCAGGTCCTGCGGTGGGACGAGCGACACGGCGTACTGACACCACGCCAGACCCTCTCGACGAACGCACCGGGCCACACCGGAACCACCAGCGCCGCCGAACTGGCGATCAGCCGCACCGGCCGCCACGTCTACACCTCCAACCGCGGCGACAACACCCTGGTCGCCTTCTCCGTGAACCCCAGGACCGGGCTGCTCACAGAAGTCCAGCGCATCGCCTGCGGCGGCATCACACCGTGGAGCTTCTCCCTCCACCCCAGCGGCCGTTGGCTGTTCGTCGCCAACGAGGCGAGCGGCACGGTGAACCTCTTCCACGTCGACCGCTCTTCCGGGCAACTCACGGACACAGGCACCTCCGTGGCCGTGCCCTACCCGGACTCCATCACCTTCCGTACGTCGGCCGGCACACCCCGTACCGGACGTTCTTGACGGCAGAAGCCGCTGCCAGGTGCAATCCGGTGCCACCGCGCTGCACCTGGGGCCGGCCAGGCTCTCCCCGGTCCGCGAGACGCGGGCCCATGCGCACGCGCCGACGGATGAGCGCAGCTACGCCCTCCGTCCCGCAGCTTTGACCGCGGCGCCCCCACACGCACACCTGCTGCGTGGCCGAGGCCCCCTCTCCGCCACTCCTCCCTTGCTTCGCGCTGCACCGCGCGGCTCCCGTACTCGGACTGCTTTCAGGACATGGCGACAGGAGAAAACCATGAGGCTCCGGCACCAGCAACTCCCGGTCCCCGCGGGCGGACTGCCACCGGCCTTCGCCGGCGGGCGAGCGGTGGCCCTCGCGACGACGATGGCGCTCGCCTCCGCTCTGCTCACCGCATGCGCGGACTCCGACGCCACGGGCTCGGACGCGACGGACACGGTCAGCGTCGGTGTCGCGGGCAACGTATTCGACGTCCCTCTCAGAGTGGCGGACACCCGGGGCTACTTCCGCAAGCACGGACTGAAGGTCGACTTCGTGACCGTGACGGCCACCACGGGCACGCCGTCCCTCGAATCCGGTTCCCTGCAGTTCCTCAACTCCAGCCCCACCGGTTTCCTGGACGCTCTGGCGAGGGGTGTCCGGGAGACCGCGGTCGGAGTGGACGGGCTGGGCAACCCGCTCGGTCTCGTCGTGAGCAAGGACTTCGCCCGCCGGCACGGGCTGACGGCCAACTCCCCCTCGGACGAAGTAGCCAGGGCGTTGGCCGGTTCGGTCGGCGGATTCAGCTCGGCCAACACAAGGGCCGAGTCGGAGATCTTCCTGAAGGACAGCAAAGTCGAACCCGACAAGGTCACATGGGTGCCGCTCCCGAACCCCAGCGCCGACAGAGCCGCGCTGCGCGCCGGACGGATCGACTGGTTCGTCACCTCGGAACCGCTTCCCCTGCAGATCCAGGAGTCCGGAGACGGTGTCGTGGTGGCCAACTCCCACACGGTGGTCGAGTGGGGCGGCAGCTATGCCGGCTACGGACAGATCGTGGTGACCCGCAGGAGTTACGCCCGTCAACACGCCGCCGTCGTAAGGAAGTTCATGGCGGCTGTGCGGGAGGGGACGTCCTATCTGTACGAGCACATCAATGAGCCGTCCGTCGTGCCGGTGGCGAAGAAGGCGTTGCCCGGTGTTCCCGGCCCCGTGGTGCGGGCCAGCGTCGAGGAAGTCGAGTGGCCGTGGTTCGCAGACATGGAATCGGAGGTGTGGAGGAAGACCGTTGACTTCGTGCGCGACCTCGGCGCCCTCCCCGAGGGAGCCGATATCACCCCGGAGGACTGGAGCAACGAGTACCTGCGATAGAGCGCCGCCGCGGCCACCGGCCGCGGTCGACGGCTCCGTGACATCACGAGTTGGCCGAGCCCACACCATCCCGGAGGTTGGGGCGTCGGAGGTCCGGCCGTGCACGCGAGGCGCGATGCCTGCCTCCCAGTGTTGTCGGACAATCTAGAGTCAGCTTCGATGCTTCAGGCACTTCATGTGCCGTGTTTTTGCAGGATCTCTTGTGATCAGATTTCCTCGGTGTTACGTTCACGCCCAACTTGTTCGACAATCCATGCGGCGGGCGCATGCGACCCACGAACCGCGCGGCCCCGGGATCCGAGCTGAGTCGCAGCAGACACGGCCATCCCGCGGAGCCGGCGAATACGTCGTGCGCGGTGAATCTCCCGTGCGGTCGCGCGTCCCCCGACAACGAAAGGACCGGACAGCGATGTCACCCGACATGAAGCGTCGAGCGTTCCTCACGGCCAGCGCGGCCGTTGCCGGCGTCGCACTCCTGCCCAAACCCTTCGCCGTGGCGGCGGCCGCCTCCGGCAAGAAGGGCGTGATGCTGATGAACCGAATCGGTCCGTCGTCGTCGACCTTGTGCATCGCGAACGCCGACGGCTCGAACGAACGCGAGCTGTTGCGGAGCGCCGCATTCGACCACCACGCCGCCTTCTCCGCCGACGGGGCCTCGGTGCTCTTCACGTCCGAGCGCACCGGCGACGGAAACTCATGTCTCTACCGGGCCAAGGCCGACGGAACGGGTGTCCAGCGACTGGTGGTCAACTCGGCCATGAACGACTGGGCCGTTCCGTCTCCGGACGGCACGAAGGTGGCGTACGTGTCCACGAGCGGGGACCACAAGACGCACATCTGGCTGCTCGACCTGAGCACGAACAAGCAGACCAACCTGACCGGGACCGCGGCCCTCGCCGGCGATCCTGCGAGCCCTGACGGCCACTTCCGCCCCTCCTGGTCGCCCGACAGCCAGTGGATCGCCTTCTCCAGCGACCGCAACACGACATGGCGTGGCCACGATAATGGCGCCGGCTGGGAGCACACACAGGCGCTGAGCGTCTACGTCATCCGACCGGACGGCACCGGATTCCGCCAGGTCGCCACCCGGGACGGATACTGCCTCGGCTCGCCGAAGTGGTCGCCCGACGGGTCCCGGATCGTCTTCTACGAGATCACCGTCGAGGGAACCTGGGGCGCACACCGCCCGGAGGCCATCGGGACCGTCGAATCCCAGATCGTCTCGGTCGATGTCGCCACCGGCGCACGCGTCGAGCACACTTCCGGACCCAACCTGAAGGTCGCACCCCAGTACGTGAGCGCCACCGAGATCGGCTATCTCGTCAAGGGCGGAGCGGACGAGGGTCTGGCCTATTCCGGGGGTACGCAGCCGTCGGTCAAAAGGGCACTGCGCTCACCGGTCTGGTCGCCCGACGGAACATCGGTGATCTACGAGAAGCTCGACTACACGACACGCACGTTGGACGAGCCGCTCTACAGCTGGGACCCGGACTGGGACTACCGCTTCTGCGACGTGTTCCCCGCTCTGTCCAAGGACGGGCGCCTCGCGATCACCAACAAGCAGCTCGGCAACTCCTCGATCGTCACCATGCGCCCGGACGGGTCGGACCAGAAGGTCGTCTTCGACACCGCCACCTCGGGCCTCGATCAGGTAATGGTCGCCCACGGGCTGGCCGGCGCGTTCCGGCCCACCTGGTCGCACGACGGCAAATGGATCGCCTTCGGCCTGGGCGGCTGGTTCCAGGCACGCGCGACCAGCACTGCCGTGCTGGTGAGGGTGCCCAGCGACGGCTCCTCTCACCAGGTGCTCACGGACGGCTCGACCAACGCCGGCTTCCCGAGCTACTCGGAGGACGGCAACCGGATCGTCTACCGCGTGTGGGGCGCGGAGAACGGACTGCGCATCCTCGACCTCAAGACCGGTGCGACGACCGTCCTCACCACCGAGTCCGACAACCTGCCCGACTGGTCCTGGGACGGCAAGCTCATCCTCTTCACCCGCAAGACGAGCCCCACCAACTTCGACGTGTGCACCATCAAACCCGACGGAAGCGGCCTGAAGATCCTCACGAGCAGCGGCGCCAACGACGGTCACGCGGTCTGGAACTACGACGGCCGCATTCTGTACAACAGCGGCATGTACGGCTTCCGCGAGGAAGCCGCACTCTACGACGACACCTTCCAGCCCTACGGCCAGATCTTCAGCATGAAGGCGGACGGCTCCGACAACAAAATGCTGACCGACAGCCAGTGGGAGGACTCCATGCCGCTCTACCTCACACAGGACGTCCTCTCCTGATGCTGGGAGCGCGAGGTCGGCAGTACGTGCAGGCAGACAACCCCTGCGCCGAAGGCATCGCACACGTACCGGTCGGCGACGAGAAACCCTGCCTCGTGACTGTCTAGGGTCACGCCCACGCCAATCCTGAGCCTGCGTTTGTGGGCCCGGGACGCGGCGGGTGGCCGTGCCGTGTCACCGTCGAGTGATGGAAGCCACGTCCACCATGCCGCGTCACGTGAGGCGCACGGGCGGCTGCGTACGCGGCCCGAGGCGCCGACACGTGGGGGGACGGGACGCGGTTGCGAAACCTCGGCGGGAACCTTCCCCGGCCCGGGCGCGACGACCGGGCGACCGGTTCAGGGAAGAGCGTGAGATGTGATCCGCCCGTCAGCAGGCGTATCAGGAGGAGTGAGGGACGGGGTCCTCGGTGATGTGTGCGGTGTCTTGGGCCGCGGTGGGAGAACTCGGGAACTCAGCCGACGGCATCTGAGATGCCGTCAGTTGGCCAGCACCGTCACGGCCAGAGGACGCCTGGCTCGGATCGCGTTTGCGGGTGGGGGAGGCGTTGTTCAGGAGCGTGGAGCCCTCGCCTCGCTGCGTGATTCCTACCCTTGGCCACGACGAACTCCCGCCGGACTCCCGCGCCATGCGCGCCGATGCCCGTGAACACCGCGTACCGGTCTTCGACCTGGGCCGGCTCCCCTGCTTGGGCCGTGCGAAGCCCTCAATTGTGAGGAGTTTCGAGACCAGCTGTTCGCTTCCCTCAAGCCGTGGCAACGGCTCTCCGGCGGGCACGCCCAGGGTCGCGACAGCCGGCTGAAGACGTCGAGGTCGAAGCGCAGCCGGCCGCAGGATCGCCGTACTCGGTGAGAGGCTGGAACCGGGCCACGAAGTGGTCGGCGATCGGTCCGGCCACGTGGACCTGTTCGCCGGCCCCGGTCATCCACGGCTCGCCGCAGTGAAGGCCGCCATTGACGCCTTCCCGCTGACCACCCAGCGGGAGGCGCCGCCGGCCGCGTACCTTCAGGCGCGCCTGGGCAGGGCCTGCAGCGCCCGGCATTCCGGCTCTGTCTGACGTGCCGTTCTCACTGAGCGAGCAGACCGGCGAGGCGTGATTGCGTCTGCGCCTGCAGGCGGACCTGGGGGCCGGACATCGGTTGCTGAACTCGAATGGGTGATGTCGGCGAACGGCGAGCGTGGTGGTACCCGAGCCGCTCCACGTATGGCTGTTGCGTCAAGATGACCTCATGACCCGGACCGAAGCGGATCTTCTGGCGTTGCTGCGCGAGCTTGATGATCCGGAGTGGCTGGAGTGGCCGCAGCGCTACGATCGTGGCGAGATCGCAGCCCAGTTCGGCGGTCTGGTGACTCGCCTCGAAGGCGACTTCACGGCTTGCTGCACGGCTGAGCGGGACACCCAGGACTCCAGCGAGTACGGACGCGTCGTCGTGCCCGCGGACGCGACGGTATGCGGAACTCGGATCGTCGTCTGCGTGAGCAAGTTCGGCTCACTGGCTCTGGTCTGCGCGGACAACCCAGGCGCGTTCCTCGGAACGGAGGATGCCCAGGCTGAGGGCGAGCTCGATGGCGCTGACCTCGCCAAGGCCAACCGGGCGTTGGTCGAGCTCGGCTATGTAGTGATTGCCGAGGAACTGTTGGAGACCGACTACGACGGGCCGAGCCAACTACCCCAACTACCCCGATGCCTTCAGCACCCCACCTGGTGGGATCGCTTTTTCGGCATCTTCTGACGATCACGCCGACAGGGTCAGGCCGGTGTCCGCCACGCCCCCTTCGATCACCACCTGCCGGTACTGCGGCATCTTGAGCTTGCGCCTCACTGAGCGGGTGACCTGGCCGAGGTTTCTTTGTTGTTGAGATCCAGCAGCGGGATGGGTTCAGGTGGTGGGCCACGTGCCGAGCGCATGGGCCAGCCGGTCGTTCTGCTCCCGAGTGATGCCCTGAGCTATGCGCGTTCCGCACCGAGGGCTTCCGGGCTCGTCGCAGTAGAGGATGCCGGTGAAGGATTCCTTGCTGCTACCGGAGAGCGGCGACGCGGACGCCAGTGACCATCCAGCCGGCTCCCAGTATGGATGGTCCATGAGCAGGGCTTCGGCCACCCGGTGAGTTTCTGTCTCCGGTGTTCCAGCCCATATCAGGGCGCCGCGGAGGACATCGGCTGCGTCGCTGGGGAGATCGCTGTCGCCCAGGGCGGGCAGGAGGAGGAGCAGACGGGCGTTCGGGTCGTGGACTCCTGCAGCAGTTCGATCGGGGGTACGGGCAATATGGATCAGCTCGCGCCATGACAGGCCGGGGCCGGCCTGGTGTCCGTCAAGCGTGGCCAGATGTCCGAGGCGGCCCCAGGAGGGATGCGTCACCAGGTACTCGGTACCCGCGTCGTCGGCGAGATTTCGTGCCAGCACGACGGCGGTGTGTCCTTCGCCGAACGGAATCCGGAAGACCGGCCATCGCTCCGCCTCGGCCAGTGCCTCATACGCGGCATCGGCGTCAGCCCCGTCCACGCCGAACCACGCCGGGTCTGGCTCGTCCTCTTCCGTTTCGCATAGCCACATCAGGTAGGCAGCCCAGAACCCCGGCAGGGAAAGCAGCTCTTCCCCGGCAACGAGCGGGGCGTCCTCATATCCGTCGATCAGCACCGCCCCAGGCTGCCAGCTACCTCCGCGAACCCTCCAACCGCCCCCGTCAGGTGCTGCGACCGCCTGCGGCCGGGCGTTGGAGTTGACTGGGAACGACGCCGAGCGCGCGTTCCTGGCCAAACGCCTGGCCGGTCCGCACGGGGCACAGGTATCAGGGCCCGCATCGTCCACACGGCCCGCTCGAAGCCGCAGCGCGGACCGGCCAGGCGTTGGAGTTGACTGGGAACGACGCCGAGCGCGCGTTCCTGGCCAAACGCCTGGCCGGTCCGCACGGGGCACAGGTATCAGGGCCCGCATCGTCCACACGGCCCGCTCGAAGCCGCAGCGCGGCCCAGCTCGTGCTCGATGCACGCCGCCTCGGTGCTGCGCGTCAGCGGTGGTCGATGTAAGCGACGAGCCCACCGACGGTCAGACCCACTGCGCATCCGCGGCGGAAGGACGCGTAGCGCATGCGCGGGGTGTACTGCGCGTCGGTCATCGCATACGGTGCGCGGATCCCCAGTTCCACGCCGCACAGGCACACAACGTATCCGTGACGCAGGGCGGCGGCCTCCCACTCGGGGTCGTGCTGGACCCAGGTCCGGGAGTAGATCTCACCGTCGGGCGTCCGCAGTTCCAGCCGGGAGTGGCTGTATCCGAAGTGCTGCCATGGTCCTGGCTGTTCATCGGGTGTCTCGTGCAACTCCCATCCAGGGATCGAGCGCAGGTCGGAGAACTCAGGCGGTAGGCGCCTCATGCCGAACAGGATGGCGCCTTCGACCTGCGGTTCCTCGGGTACCTCGAGTGAGCCTGCTTCCGACACGGCGAACTGCATCCCGAAGTCGCCCACGCTCCGAGCCTGTTTGAACTCGAAGAGGGCCGTGGGCATGCGGCGCGTCTGTGCGTGATCGAGGGTGACTGCGCCTTCCGCGGTCTCCAGACCCATCAGCACGTGCTCAAGCCGCAGCGCGGGGTCGTCGCTGAACAGGATCTGCCCGTTGTCGTCGACCTGTTCGAACTGATGCCAGCTCATCTCCCTGAGCCCTCCGGTTGGTTACGGTTCCGCGTCCGCGAAGCAGACGACTCGATGTTCAATCAGCCTATTGAAGGATCGTTGAACAATCCATACATTGGGACGCGTGCACCACCGAGCCGGCGGTTTCGTCGAGAGCAGGGGTGAGGGTGAGCGCGGAGGAAGCAGGCAAGGGGCGGACAGGCGCGGGTCGGCGGGCGCTGGTGGGCGCCGCAAGCACCGGTGCAGCATTGGCGCTGTGGGCGATCGTGCGTCTGATCGGGCACACGGCCTTCGTCGCGCACGCCCAGTGGATCGACGCGCTGTGCGCGCTGGCGATCCTCCTCGGCTGCGGGTTCCTGTGCACATGCTGGTACCTGAACATCCGGTGGCTGCTGTGTGCGGTGTGCCTCTTGGGAGTGCTGATCCTGCAGAACCTGGAGCTGGATCAGCAGGCACTGCACCAGCGCGGGCGTACCGAACACGTCAGGGTCCGACGGATTCAGTGGTCCGCCGGTGACGGCATGGACGCAAGCGTTCACCGCTACACGGTCACCGTCGTCGACGGCCCGCCGCTGGCTCCGTTCGAGGAGAACGGGCTCATGGGCTGGAAGTGGGTGGTAGGCGGCACTTACACGGTGACCGTCGATCCGCAGGGCAGTGCCCAGCTCAGGCGGGGGGACAAGCCCGGGCCTCCGGTGATCCAACAGTCCCTGCAGATCCCACTCGGCGTCGGCCTGACCTTCGCCCTGTGGCAGCCCGCAGGCCTGCTCCTGCGCCGACAACGCGCCCCGTCAGTCGGACCCGCCCAGCCGTAGGGGCTGCGATCGAGCGGCGCCCCGGCACCGACCATCGCACCTGCTCTGGTCCCGGGAGCGTGGATGGTCGGCGACGGCCGCCGTCGGGTACTGGGAAGGACCTGCCAGGACTCGATCCTGTCGCGGCTGGGCTCATGGCCGAGGAAGCGGGAAGGGCCGAACGTGTCGCGTCGAACCAAAGCTGCTGGTCATGATTTTGGCCGTAGAGGTCGAGCAGAACCATCCTGCCCGCTGAGATGTCTTGACCGTCCCAGCGGAGGTCGACGGCACCGAGGCCGCGGTGCGAGACGGTTGAGATCGCCCAGGAGTTCGGGGGTGCGAAGGCCCCAGAAGACCGCCAGACACTGCCTCACGCGACGAAGCCGCTGCATCCGGTCACTGTTCCCATCGGGAAGAGAAAGAGGCAGGTCCACTCCGCACTCCTGAAGTCAGTCGCTGCGGTCTCCGTGAAAGGGCCGTTCCATGGTCGAAGTCGAACGCACGCTCACCCTGCACCACTCTCTGCCGGAAGTGGTGGCCTACCTGGCCGACTTCTCGCACGCCCAGGAATGGGACCCGGGCACGGTGAGCTGCCGTCCGGCCAGAGCCGGCGCTCCCGTAGCCAAGGGTGCCGAATGGCTCAACGTCTCGACGTTCCGCGGACGGCGCACCGAACTCCGCTACCGGCTGGTCCGGCTCGAGGACCGGCGACTGACCTTCGTCGGACGCAACCGCACCGCCACCTCCACGGACGATCTGACCTTCCACGAGGAGAACGGCGCCACCCTTCTCACCTACCGGGCCCGTATCGACTTCCACGGCCTGGCCCGACTGGCCTCTCCGTTCCTGCGCGGAGAATTCGAACGCCTGGGGGACGGGGTGGTCCAAAGGATGCCGCAAGCCGTGGACAGCCACTTCGGCTCCGGCAAGGACTCGACCGGCTGATCCCGCCACCACGGGAACGCGATGCAACCACTCGGCCGCTGTCGACGGAATAGAGGAGCGAAGCGCAAGAAGAGGCGCCGCTCTCGCGGGCCTGACTCCCGGTAAAAGAAGGAGCGAGCGATGAAGCTTCAGGACGAACTGCCCGTCGACCACCACCTGGCCGCCGTGTACCGCTGGGGGGCCGCCTTTTGCGGGGTGGTCCTGCTCGTTTCGGCATCCTCGGCTTCGCCGACGAGCTCAGTCCGTTCAACACCGAAGGGCAGAGCATCGCGGGCATGTCGACCAACGGTGTCCTCAGCCTGATCTCCGTGCTGGTCGGCTCGACCCTGATCATCGGCGGCAACGTCGCCTCCACACTCAACATGGCGGTGGGAACGCTGTTCCTGCTCAGCGGATTCGTCCACATCTTCATCCTCGACCGGCCCGCCAATATCCTCGACTTCGGCTCGCTACACGACCACTGAGAGGGCGTCTCGCGTAGCCGCAGTGCTCTTCTGGGTCCTCATAGGTTCCTTGCCAGGGGGTGTGGTCTCGTCCGTAGTGTGCTTGGCGAGGTTGCCGATCGAGGCGATGTGGATCATGGCTTCGGAGCTGGCGGGCAGGGTCTCGTAGTCGCGGGCGAGGCGGCGATGCATCAGGACGCGACGCCGGACGGCTCGGCCGATGGCCACCGAGGCGACGTCCGGCGCGTTCTGGCGGGGTCTGCGGCTGCTGGCGGTGGACGGGACCTACTGGGACGTCGAGGCCAGCGAAGCCGACGACGCCGCGTTCGGACGTCCGGGCAGTGGCCGCGGGTCGGGCCGGAGCGCGTTTGTGCAGGTCCGGATGGTTGCTCTGGTGGAGGTGGGCAGTCATGCGGTGCTGGACGTGGAACTGGCCGGCTGGCGCAGGGGCGCATGGTGGTACGCACGCCTGTACGACACGGGCGATCTGCTGTGAACCCGGCTCGAAACCCCCTTCGTCCGCTTCCCGCCCCCGCCCAGAAGTCGGACTGTGGGCGGATGCTGCCGAGTGCGGCCCGTGCCACCCCGTTACCGACTCCCACCGACCGCAGAGATGTGCCGGGCCCAACGGGACCCGGCACACACGCGAGTGAGATCCGTACGAACGAGTTCCGCCGCCGTGCCGCGCCGCCAGGATGGAGCGGTTGGCAATGTCACCGTTCGCTGCCCGAGCGCCATCGGCTGCGACCGATGGCGTGGCGACTCCTCGGGCGACTGCTGACTCCCGTGCCCGGCTTCGATACTCGCGAGCCGGGCACGGCAGGCAGGGGGCCCTGCTGCCGGGGCTCAGGCGTCGATGATGACGGGGATGATGAGGGGCCTGCGGCGGTAGGTGCGAAACGCCCAGTTCGCCACGGCGCGGGCGATGAGCTGTTCGAGTTGGACCGCGTCCCCGATGCCTTCGTCGGCGGCGGTGGCCAGGGTCTTCTCGATGACGGGGATGACCGGCTCGAAGGTGGTGTCGTCATGGGCGAAGCCGCGGGCCAGGAAGTCGGGGGCTTCGGCGAGGGCGCCGGTGTCGGCGTCGACGATCGCCACCACCGTGACCACACCCTCTTCCCCAAGTGTCCGGCGGTCCTTGAGGGAGGCTTCGGTGACGCCGCCGACCTCCATCCCGTCCACGTAGACGTAGCCTGCGGGGACCTTCCCGGTGATGGACGCGCGGCCGTCGACGAGGTCGACGACGACGCCGTCCTCCGCGATGACGACCCGGTCCGGGGCGACACCGGTACGGATGGCGAGGTCGCCGTTGGCCTGTAGGTGGCGCCATTCGCCGTGCACAGGCATGACATTGCGGGGTTTGACGATGTTGTAGCAGTAGACGAGTTCGCCGGCGCTGGCGTGCCCGGAGACGTGGACCTTGGCGTTGCCCTTGTGGACCACGTGGGCGCCCCACCGGGTAAGCCCGTTGATGACGCGGTAGATGGCGCTCTCGTTGCCGGGGATGAGGGAACTGGCGAGCAGGACGGTGTCGCCCTTGCCGATACGGATCTGGTGGTCGCGGTTGGCCATCCGTGACAGCGCGGCCATCGGTTCGCCCTGGGAGCCGGTGCACACCAGAGTGATCTTGTGGTCCGGGAGCTTCTCCAGCTCCTTCGTGCTCACGACCAGACCGGAGGGGACCTTCAGATAGCCCAGGTCACGGGCGATTCCCATGTTGCGGACCATCGACCGGCCGACGAAGGCGACCTTGCGGCCGTGCTGGTGGGCGGCGTCCAGGACCTGTTGGATGCGGTGCACATGGCTGGCGAAGCTGGAGACGATGACCCGGCGCGGCGCGGTGCGCAGCACCTGCTCGATCGCCGGGTTCAGCTCACGCTCGGAGGTGGTGAAGCCGGGTACTTCGGCGTTGGTGGAGTCGGTGAGGAACAGGTCCACGCCCTCCTCGCCGAGGCGGGCGAAGGCACGCAGATCGGTGATGCGGTCGTCGAGAGGGAACTGGTCCATCTTGAAGTCGCCGGTGTGCAGCACCATCCCGGCGCCCGTGCGGATCGCGACCGCGAGGCCGTCCGGGATGGAGTGGTTGACCGCCACGAACTCGCAGTCGAAGGGCCCGAAGCTGCGCCGGTCGCCCTCCCGGACGCGCACCGTGCGCGGCCGGATGCCGTGTTCCTTGAGCTTGGCCTCCAGGAACGCCAGCGTCAGCTTGGAGGCGACGATGGGAATGTCGGACCGCTCGCGCAGCAGGTAGGGCACGCCACCGATGTGGTCCTCGTGGCCGTGGGTGAGGACCACGGCCACGATGTCGTCCAGCCGGTCCCGGATGGAGGTGAAGTCCGGAAGGATTACGTCTACGCCGGGCTGGGTCTCTTCGGGGAACAGTACGCCGCAGTCGACGATGAGCAGTTTGCCGGCGTGCTCGAAGACGGTCATGTTGCGGCCAATCTCGCCCAGGCCGCCCAGGGCGATGACCCGCAGCCCTCCTTCGGGAAGGGGCGGAGCGGCTTTTAGCTCGGGGTGCGGATGACTCATGCCTGGACGTTACCCGGAGAGTGGAGCGAGGTGATCCATCGGCTGGGCGATCTGTTCCTCCTGCCGAGCGGATCGAGCGGTGCCGGCAGCAGGCCAACGACCTCTCACCAGCCGCCTGAGGCACCCTCCAGGGCTTCCTCCGCGCGATCGGCGAAGCCCGCCTGATTCGGCTATCGCCTCGTCTGGGACAGGCTGACCGCGGGTCTGTCCGGGATGCCGGTGGTCCGTCCGTCGGCGGAGGCGTTGCGTCGCCTGCACCGGCGGGATCGGCAGCGCGCCCGTGCGGGCGTGGTTCGAGGTACTGGCCGGGTTGCTGGCCCGTCCGGCGACGCTAGACGTGCGTTTCGGTTCGTACCGGACGGTGTCGTTCGACGGCTGCAGTTCGCTGAGGGCCCAGATTCCGAACGGAACCGGGCCTGGCTGGGGAGGACTTCGCATCATGGCTGTCCGACGCTGGAGTTGATGACGCTGGTCGAGACCGGCACGCGGGCCCCGGTCGGCGCGGTGTTCGGTCCCACCGCTGAGGGCGAGGCAACCTCAAGCCGCTCGCGTACGGCCACGCCGAGCTCATCGACCCATGCCGTGGCAGAGCACCGCTCAGCGTTGAGATCGACGTCCCGGTCATCCGGGACCGGCCAGACGCTGTTTTCCGTGTGGTACCAGTGGGCCCAAGCGGGGGCGGGCCGTAGCAGCGGCTGCGGATCGAAACCCTCTGCGCGGGACACGAAGGCGGTCAGTGGGTCGGCAAACAGTCGGGGACAATCCGCGAGTTCGGGCGCCTCACGTCATGGTAGAAGAGTCTCGGAGCTGGCGACTTTCCTGCCCAGCGGCAACGGACCGGTCAATGGTTGCGGTCATGGGAAGCCCGCCTGCCACATCGGGCGATGCACCCAGGTGCAGGCCACCAGTCGCGCATCGTCGTCACGGACCTTCAGCACCACCTCGCGGCCGTCTGCCGGCCGTAGGCCGTAGACCACGGACAAGTTCCCGGCCGCGAAAGTGCGCTCGGCAACTGGGCAGCCCAGGTGCTCGAGGCACCAGTCACTCACTGCTCGATCGTCTGCAGCCGTGGCCTTCCTTTCGATGGGCTGTTCGTCCGTCGTCCGTCTAGTGCGGGAGTGGTGGGGCGTGACGGACGGCCGGGCTGACGGTGGCGATAGCGGCGGTAACGAGCATCACCGTGGCCAGCACGAATACGGAGCCGACTGGTCCGAGACCGGTGAGCAGGTAGCCGGCGCCAAGGGCGGCGACGGGCATGACTCCCCAGGACAGGGTCATGGCCGCGCTGGTAACGCGCCCCAGTAGCTCGTTGGGGACCAGGACCGTCGCGTAGCTGATGATCACGACGTTCCACAGCGGTCCGACGAACGCGCAGGCGGCGCCGACGACTCCGATCAACAGGGGGCTGGAGGTGAACGCGAACAGGGGAAGAAGCGCGGCCCAGATCCAATTCACTCCGACGATGACGGTCTTGGGCGTGAAGTGGCGATGGAGTCTGCTCGCCGCGAGTGCTCCGGCCAGGCCACCGCCGCTGTAGATGCCGAGCATCGTGCCGATGGTGGTGGACGTGGCGCCGTGGTCTTGAGCGAGGACGACGAGGATCAGTATGAGCGCCTGGAAGACCAGGTTGCTGGCGGCGATCAGCAGCATGGCGGCGCGGATGAGGGGGTGACGCCAGACCCAGCGCAGACCCGCCGTCGTCGCCCGCCACAGCGATTCCGACGGTGTCGTCGTCCGGTTCTGCAGGTCGCCTCGGATGAACAGCAGTCCGATGCAGGCGATGACATAGGAGAGCGCGTCGGCCAAGAACGGCACGGCGCGACCGATGCCGAAGAGCATGCCGCCCAGGGGAGGGCCGGCCAGAGCCGCACCGCGGCTTCTGGCTTCGTTATGGGCTATCGCGGTGGGCAGCAGCGATGCAGGGACGATCTTGGGAAGGGCGGCGCGCTCGGCCAGCCCGAAGAAGACGAAGCACAGTCCCTGAACGAAGGCGACTACGGCGAGGTGCGCGACAGTGACGTCGCCCAGCCACATGGCGATCGGGACGGTGGAGAGTGCCAGGGCTCCGCATATCTCGCTGATCAGCAGGATCCGCAGGCGGTTCCATCGGTCCACCAGCGGTCCGGCGGGCAGGTGGGCGACGAGGTAGGGAAGCGTGCCGGCGGCTCCCACGATCCCGGCGTCGGAGGGCGATCCGGTGGTCGCGAGCACGAGCAGCGGCATCGCCGTTCCGCTCGTCTGGGCGCCCAGGGTCGAGAGGACCTGACCGCTCCACAGGGCTAAGAAGTCGCGGTTGCGCCATAAGGAAGGTCGCTGGGCGGCGCCCTGTGCAGCCGGGGCGGTCACGAGGCGTCCCCGCGCTCGGGGGTGGGGAACGCGTGGAACACCACGGAGACATGCCGACTGCCGGGAGACGCCTGAGTCGGCTCGCGGTACCAGCGGGAGAGGAAGGCGATGTACTCCTCGCCGAACTGGGTCAACTCCTCAGCGGTGAGCGTGGTGCCGCCGAAGGAATGCATGGCCGCGGCGGCGAAGGCGCCGAAGGCCTCCCGGTCGGACAGATAGGCAGCCAGATTCCGATCAGCGCCCTCCAACCACTGCCGACCGACCTCGTCAGCGGCGGCCGCGGTCCCGGGATCCGTTGGTCCGTGCGGCAGCCGTACGTCCTGTGGAACGGCCCGCCAGTACTTGCGACGCCCGGACGAACGAGCCGTGTCCTCCTCGATGAAGCCGAACCGGGCCAGTTGCCGCAGGTGATAACTGGTCGCGCCGCGGTCCTCATCGAACTCCGCGGCCAGGTCGGCAGACGTAGCCGGGCCCTGCCGCTGGAGTCTGGTCAACAACTCCTGACGCAGTGGATGAGCGAGGGCCTTGAGCGCGTCAATGTCGGACAGTACGCGCGGTCGCTGGTTAGCCATGATGAGAAGGTATCTATGCAAAGACTTCTTCTCAATACCCCGAGGGCCCCGCCTCGACGGACCACCTCGTGTCGGCGCACAGACTTGGCTCCCCAAATGTGTACGCGGCTTTGACTACCCGGCCGACCAGGGGTCGGCGGTGGACGCTCTGACGCCGAGCAGGCGTCGGACAAGCCGTGAGCATCTGGGTGCGAAGGACGGTCTGCTTGGAGTCAGCGACAGCGTGAACTACCGGGTCGGTGGCCGGCGGTGGTGGGCTCCGATGCAGGTGACGCCGGTGACAGCTTCGAGTTGCATGTTCACCCAGGCGGATTCCACGCAACTTCCAGGGTGAGCAGCCGCGCCAGGTCAAGCGGCAGGTCATCGAACATGCTTACGATTCTGAACCCAAGTGTCGGTCACCGTTGCCTCACCTGGAGAACCAGGTCACCACCTGGCGCGCAGCACGCCGTCACCGTCAGGCAGGGCGGCGTGGAACAGCGGGTGGCGTTCGTCGAGGGCCAGGGGGAGGAAGCAGGCCGCCCTCGCTTCCGCCACCAAGGTGGTGAGTTGCTCGTGGTGGGTCTCGTCGACGGTCACGTGGCGGATCGTTCCGTTCGGCGCCTCCCAGACGAAGTCCACGGATTCGTCCTCGGGCAGCGCGGCCAGAACCGCACCGACATCAGGGGTGAGGTCGGGCCAGACGGTCAGGAGCGCGCGTGGGCCGAGACCGGCGCGGACGGTATCGAGGTTGCTCTCGGTGAGCCGGTGCCAGCGGGTGGCGTTGCTGAGGTAGACCTCCTCCAGGAGAAGGTCCTGCGGTGCGGCCAGTTCCGCGCGTACCCGTTGCCAGAACTCCTCGTCCGCAGCCTGTGTCACCTCTGGTTCCTCAAGGTCTGCGGCGTAGGGCGAGGCCGTGATCGGTTCCGCGAACAGGCCGAGATCGCGGGTCCGGGCGACGGCCGCTTCGCAGGGCTGGTCGCTGCCGACGTACACGTACTGATCCCACCCGACGTGCACGGTGAATCTGTCCTGCTGCTCCAGTCGGCACCAGGCGCCCTGGTCGCGGAGCATGGCCCGGACCAGCTCCAGCGCGACCGGCACGGAGATCTCGGCACCGTCGTGATAGCCGGTGAGGTCGGGCGGGAACAGCCCAGCGAGGCCGTGCCCGTCAGCCGGCGCCTCCAGGCCGAAGTTGACGAAGCCAGTGACCCCCGGATCACGGATCTCCAGCCGGTCAATGCCCGACTCCTGCGCGAAGGCGGCGATCGCCTCCAAGTAGGCCGCTTCGACCGGCCCGTGGTCGCTCACCGTGGCCTCAGCGCCGTTGTAGTGCCCGCACTCGTCGCGGTCGGCGGGGTTGTACTTGGTTATCCGGTGGGCGAAGGACGGCGGCACGCTGCTCCCTGGACTGTCAGAAGTGGACGTCAGCGTAGTCCGTGACCAGCCGCCTGCCGGGTACCGGCTGCGACCTCCACCGCGGGCCCTCTCCTCCGAGCTGTCGTGCAGCGAGTCACCGCCTACTCTCTGTACGGTGGCTCGGAGGAGCTGTCCGGTCCCCGCGATGGTCAGATCCTGGCCGTGGCCAATCGGAGTTTCGCGGGTGTGGACAGTGGCGTGCCGTCAACGATGGTCATGTTTCGAGCGCGCTATGACGTGTGGGTTTCGGCGCAGGGAGCCGTTGGCTGTGGCTGTGCGCGGGCACTACACGAAGTTCCATTCCTCTTGGGGCAGTGAGTGCCAGAGGTCGTGCCATTCGCGTAGCAGGAAGAGTGGTCGGGTCAGCATGACGTCGCCGGCCCGTTGGGAACGGATCGCCAGGCCGAGGTCGGTGCAGACCGGGTCGCCTGCGACGCTGTAGGACGGTCGCGCAGTGCGGTGGAGAAGCCAGCCCTCCAGCTGGGACGGCACGCAGCCGGTCAACGGGACGTCGTCGAGTCTCACTTGGGGGCCGTGGAGCGCGTTCACCGCCACGCATCCCAGGCGGTCGTCTCGGAAAAGGGCTCTGATTGCGGTGGCGGCGAAGTCGGCGTAGACAAGCTGTTGCCGCCCACCGCCGGGGGAGTGGGACGTTACGGTCGGCTGCTCGTCCAGGGCGTCGGTGATCTCCTTCAACGTCATGCCGAAGTGCAGCGGGCCGACTCCGACGAAGGGCGTGAACGTCCACTCTGCGCGCTCCTCACCCCGCGCGATCCGCCACGGCCCCTGATATCCCGGTTGGCTTCCCGGGACCGCGAGGGGTTCCTCGGGCGCAGGCCCGGGCGGGGCCGCAGGCTCAGTCGCGATCCAATCCGGGTGCCAGCGTCCGGGCAGTTCCAGGGCCGCGGTGTCGACTGGCTGCTCGGCCAGCCAGTGGAACGCCGCCTCATTACCTTCGTCCCACGGGTCCTCGGCCACCCTGCCTGCCTTGGCCAGGGTTGCGCGACGTTCGTCCTCTGCCGCGATGAGGCCCTCGACGTCCTCGCCCCATACTGCCAGGCGCTCCCGGGCGATCCATCGGTAGTAGGAGTCCACGCTCGTGGCCAGGAGTTTGCGGACGAGTGGCGCGTGGCGCGGTATGGACGAGGCGAGTAGCGGATCGGCGAGCAGCAGGGCGGTGGCGGCGACGGCGGCCTCCCTCACCCGTGGATCGTCGTCCTCGCAGAAGGGCGCGGCTTGGGAGTGGAGCGCCGGTCGCGCTGCCCGTGCCGCGGCCAGGTCCTGCGGTGCCCCGAGTTGCTCGGCGGCGTCCAGACGGGCGATGTCCGCGAACGCGGCCACCCAGTTCAGCAGTTCGGCGCGCAAGGGTCGCTCGCCCGCCCTGCGCTCCCACCGGGCCACGGCGAGGGTGCGTGGATCGTCGACCAGAGTGGCGATGATCAGGGCGGCTGAGGCAGTCGCGGGGAACATGCGCCCTCGATGGAGAAGCAGCCGGTACAGGTTTCCCACTGCCCTCACCCGATCGACCGGGTCGGCAGCGAGCATCGCGGCGAGAACGGCCGACGTGTCGGGCACGCTGTGCCGACCCGAGCAGACGTGCGGTAGCTCCTCCCCGTTGGTACCGGTGAGTCCTGCGCGCGCTCTGGGCGCCAGGGTGTCGGCGGAAACATCCCAAGCTCGCGTGGAGGCCTCGTGATTCACGTCCGTAGTGTTCCAGCAGGAGCCGACATCTGCGGGCGGTGTCTCGGAGACGACCGCAGTCCAATGCTGCTCGACCCAACTCCGCCTGGACGGCGCGGTTGTTGATGGCTCGGGATAGCCGCGGGCGGTGTCGTGGATCAGCGCGATGGCGTCGTCGGTGAACAGGGTGTCGCTGCGGCCGGCGAGTGCGAGGCGGTGGACCAGGTAGGAGGCGGTCTCCTCGCTGGTCATGGACGGCATGTTGTAGCGGACCTGGCTGCGTTGGTCCAGCGCGGCCAGGACGCCGAGCTTGATCTCGTGTCGCAAGGTGGGTTGGCCGATCAGCATGCAGTTGAGGGGCTGCTGGAGTCCATGTCGTCGTTGGTCAGTATCCGGATCGCCTCCAGTTGCTCGTGGTCGAGCAGGTGGGCCTCCTCGTTGATCAGGATGGGGACCCGGCCGCGCTCCGCAGGTCGGTGGCCTGCGGGATCAGCGTGGACTTGTGCGGGCGCGGGACGCCGCCCGGCGCGGTGACGATCGCGTGGTGGATCCAGGCGACGCCGACAGCGGGGTTGGCCACGTAGATGACCTTGTGACGGGGGTGGTCCAGTTGGGACAGCGAGGCTCTGACTGCGACGGCCTTGCCCGCGCCGGCCTCGCCGGTGATCCCCCCAGCGCGCGTTCGCCGATGCACCAGGTGATGCGGGCGACGGTCTGAGCGTGGGAGGAGTGCCGGTGCAGCATCGAGGAAGCCAGGTCCTTGGCGAACGGCGTCCGCGTGAAGCCCCAGTGCGCGGTCGGCTTGTCTAACAACGGCCGTCCACCCTCTCCGAGTAAGCGATCGTGCAGTCCAGTTCGGCTACGGCGCGTTCGGCCCGGCAGGAAGACCTCCTAGTTGATCCGCTGCCCGAGCTCTTTGGTGCGCTCGGTGTCGATATCTCTGCGATCACGACTCCCCAAGGGGACGGCGAATCCGTCGGTGTGCACTCGGCAGGCCATGACTCGCATCTACGATGATCCGATGCGCCAGCCCGCCACAGAGCCGTACTGGAACACCAACGTTGCCCGGCACCCGGGCATCCTCCGGGCTGTTCCCGAGGGGTGCGGCGATGCCCTGGACGTCGGCTGCGGAGACGGGCTGCTGGCCCGGAAGCTTGCAGGGCGGGCGAAACACGCCACCGGGATCGACAAGTCGCCGGACATGATCGCCTGCGCACGCAAGTCCGCTGCCGGCCACCCGCAACTCACCTTCGTCGAGGGAGACTTCCTCGCCGTGGAACTTCCCCGTGCGGAGTACGACTTCGTCTGCTCGGTGACCACGATCCATCACATGGACTTCGAGACGGCCCTCGTGCGCATGCGTGAGCTGCTGCGGCCTGGCGGCACGCTGGTGGTGGTCGGTCTGGCCCGCGAGGCGAGCGTGACGGAGTGGGCGACGTTGATCGCGACTGCCCCGATCGTGCGGATCACGAAGGTGCTGCGTCGCGCGCGTGGCCCGCAGGGCATGCCGGTCGTCGACCCGCAGATGAGCTATGGGCAGGTGCGGGCTGCTGCCCGGCTGCTACTGCCCGGCGTGCGCTACCGCCGGCATGTGCTGCGCCGGTACTCGCTGACCTGGGAGAAGCCCGCCCGCTGAGCCGGCACCGATGGCGGTTTTCACCATCTGGGGCGGTTTGATTTTCATGTGAATTTCTATGGCGCTTCTTCCTGAGAGGGCGGTACGTGAGTCGATGTCCGTTTCGGATTGGGTGCAGCTCGGGCTGAGTGACCGGTCGCGATGGCGTGCTTGATGTACGTGGCACGGTAGCTGAGCTGGAGGTTTGGCCGTCCCCTGGCTGTGCCGGAAGCAGCCAGTCGGTCGAAGCTACACCTTGCCTGATCGCGGCAACGGCGTCGCTAGTCGGAGTGGTCATGTCTACGCTGGCGGCGTGACATTGGTGTGGGTGACGGGCAATTCAGGGACTGGTAAGTCCACGGTTTGCGGGGCGTTGCGAGAGCGTGGCTACGTTGCGCTCGACGCCGACGAGGACGGCTTCAGTCGCTGGATCGACCGGGCTCAGGGCGAGGTCGTGATGGATCCCCCGTATCCGGTTCCCGGGAGCTGGCTCGATCGATACGGGTGGGTGATCGTCCGCGAGCGCGTTGAGACCCTCGTCGAGGAGTCTCGTTTCCGAACCGCCTTCTTGTGTGGGTCGGCGGAGAACGAGGCAGACGTCCGCGATCTTTTCGACGTCATCGTGTGCCTGGTGATCGACGAGGACACCCTCCGCCACCGGCTCGCGACCCGCACTACGAACGCATTCGGTCAGCATCCCGAAGAGCTCGCCGCGGCCTTGAAGTGGAATCCTCGGATGCGAGCCATCTACGAAAGCCGTGGCGCGACGATCATCGATGCATCCAAGCCGGTGACCGAGGTGGTGGACAGCGTGATCGACGCAGTTCAGGAGCTGAGAGGCGGTGCGTAAGTTGATGTCCCTTTCGCTCTTTTGGGAGCGGTAAGGGGGACTGCGCCGAGTCCAGTACCGGCCGACGGGTCTGCAGTCCGCCGGGGGAAGGGCTGTATGGCAGGCTGCGGTCATGCGGATTGGCGTTGCTACCTCCCTGACGGCCCGCCTTTGTGCCACGGTGGGTGGCCTAGCGCTGGCTCCAGTCCTTCTCGTGGCAGGCGGCCCTCTCCTCCGCTGCTACTTGCGGTATGTCTACAGCGAGAGAAGTCGAGGGCTTGTGGACAAGGAACGTGGGTGGGTGAACCCCGGGTGGTACGTGGTTCACAACCCGGTGGTGCGATGCCTGACCTGGCCTTCGGAGCAGGTGATGATCCTGCTCGATGGCAGACGAGGCACAGGGCATCGCCAGGGCGGTTCGTGATCGGGAGCCTCTCCGGTCTCCTCAGCCACCACCCTCCCGGCTCCCACGTTCACTTGTACACCGACACCCGGTGCTCTCATTTCTCGGTTCTGGCACAGATCTTGGGGAGCGGTCGCGGAGCGTCATATCGGCGTTCGATCTCCGGGTCGGTGATCTCGTGCGTTTGCGGTCGATGGCCCGTGGCATCACCAGACTGGTGAGCGGACGCATTGTGCGAACCCAGGCTGAACGTCTTAGTGGATACCACCGCGTCCTTGAAGCAAGGAGTCCGGACGTGACCGCTGAACGTCTGCGTTCGCTCGCGGTCGATGAGATCCGACCGGTGCGGCTGTGGACGGCGCGCAGTCCCTTGGCACCGCCTGATGCGTTGGATCGGCTTGCGCGGGATGAAGATTCGTCGGTTCAGTGGAATGCGTTGATCAACCCAAACCTGCCGGACACTGTACTGCGCTGGCTCGCCGATCTGGAGGCGAAGAAGGCTGGCACGAGATGGTTCATTCTTCGCGAACGCATCGTTCATCACCCCAACGCCTCGGAGGCCCTGCGGGCGGAGCTCGTGGCAGTTGGAGCCTGCAGTTGCCCGCAGCCGCGCGGCCGGAACGCCTGTGCGCGGCAGACTTCGACGGTGGCTGAGTAGGGCCGCCCGGCCCGTATCAGTACGTTGCGGCGTTACTGGAGCAGAATCATCTTTCGGAGTAGTTCGAATCCAGCTCGGTCGTAGAGCTGGCGCTTGATCTTCTTGATGCGGTTGACGACGCCCTCGATGCTGCCGGAGCTCCAGTCGAGAGTGAGCCCGGCTGTTACGGCGTCGAGATCTCGGTGCAGGTGGAGTGCGAAGCCGGTGAGGCCAGGCAGCAGGCTGGCGTCGACTGCGTCGATCCAGGTCGGGAGTGTGGAACCGAGTCGGTCGGCGAGTATCTCGCCGAAGTCGCGTACGTGCCCGGCGGCCTTGTCCAGTTCAGGGCAGCGGGCCAGGACTCCTTTCAGGCCGGCCCGTGGACGATGAGGCGGTTCTGCTCGCCGTCGAAGATGTTGGCCAGGACGTTGGCCTCCGGTCGGTGACCGTCGAAGAGACCTTGCTGGTCGACGTGCACGATCAGGATGTCATGGCTGTCGATCACCTCAGAGATGCCCCGGGTCTCGATCGTGTCCGACCATGCGTCCAGGTTCCGGCCGAACCACTCCGGCAGGCCGCACGGCTCGCTCACCGCGTCCCAGAAGTCGTTGAGTGTCTCGATCAGCCGACCGCGCAGGTCAACAATCAGCTCGCTGTCCGTCATCTCAGCAGCCTAACCAGCCTCACCACAGTCACGCACCGGCCAAAGAGGCAGGCTCTAGTCCGCCGCGACGAGACCTGTGGGCGGCTGTGGGTCCTCCGGTGGGGTCGGGCGGTCCCGTAGCGGGCCGTTCCCGAGGTAGCGTCCCGGTCCGCCGCGTGTGCTCCACTGCCGCCCCCGCCACATACGTCGGATGTGCCGTGAGCTGTTCAACAGGGTGGGCGCAGTACAGCGGGAGCAGTTCCTTGTACAGGCCGGGGGCGCGTTCCGCCCGGTCCGCTACGGGGCGCCGCAGTTCGTCGGTCAGGCGGCCTGGGTCGAGGTCGGCTACGCACAACGGTTCCGCGTCGATCGGGCCTGCGGCGGCGAATGTGTCCTGGACCGCTGCCACCGCCGCCAGGCTCGGCAGCCGAACTTCCCGCCCCGCACGGCGTAGCGAGGTCGTGTCGGACACTCAGCAAGACCGCCGTCGTCATCACCGCGAAGTCCGCCGGGCGTAAGGTCTTCGGTCTCGCCACCGCAGGGGTCCGTCTCGCTTGGCCTCTTGCGCGTCAGTCCGGCAGCCAGTGCAGCTCGTGCGCCAGGGTTTTGGCGACGGCACGGAGGCGGCGGTGTAGCGGCGACTGCTCGTGTGGGAGGACCAGGTGGATCGTCAGGCTGGGCGCGCCCCGCAGCGGTCGCCAGGTGAGACCGGCCGGTTGTGCCGTGACCGCGGCTTCCCCGGCCGGGGCGAGGGTGACCCCGTCGCGCAGGTCGCGCTGAGACATGTCGAAAGAGACTGCGGGTGTGTGGAATCGGGGGTGTGGTCGGGTGTCTCGGAACAGTGCGGACAGCTGATCGTGGATCACGGGGTTGGCCTCACGGTCCGGGAGTCGCAGCGGATACGCGGCCGCGTCGGCAATCTCGATCTCCGGGTGTTCGGCCAGCGGATGGTGCTGCGCCAGCTGGACCCCGACGCGCTGACGCCGCAGCAGGAACCGGCGCACGCCACGGCCCGGCTGTTCACCGCGCGTGATCCCGGCATCGATACGGCCGTCGGCGACCGCGGGGGAGATCTCCGGTGTCGCCATCGGGACCGCGCCGACCTCGAGTCCGCTGTTGTCGCGAATCAGCCTGTCCACCAGGGCCGGTGCCGTCTCGGCCCCGGCGCTGAGGCTGTATCCGATGCGCAGCCTGCCCAGTTCACCAGCCGCCGCGCTCCGGGCGGTGTCCCATGCCCGGTCCAGCGCCGCCAGCGCGGGCGGCGCGGACTCCGCCAAAGCCGCACCGGCCGTGGTCAATACGACGCTACGCGTGTTGCGGACCAGCAGGGCCGTACCGAGTTCCGCCTCCAATCGGCGCATCCGGGCGCTGAGTGCAGGCTGTGCGATACCGATCCGTGCGGCCGCGCGGGTGAAGTTCAACTCCTGCGCCAGCACCAGGAAGTACCGCAGGCTCACCGTATCCGGCGCCACGTGCCCTCCCTGCCGATTGATAACGATCCGCTCTGAGTCTATCCAGTACCGGTCTTTCCCTCGACCGCATATCAAGCCCTAACCTGCGCATATGACGATTCAACGACCGCAGTACCCGTCGCTGGGATCGATCGATCTGAGTGCCAATTCGAAGTCGGACGTGGCCGGCCGAATACAGGAGGTCTCCATGGCTAAGGGCTACTGGGTCAGTGTCTACCCCGCCATTTCCGACCCTGAGAGGCTGACTGCCTACGACAAGCTGGCCCGTCCGGCTGTCCAGGCTGGGGGCGGGCGCCTGCTGTCCCGTGGCGGTCAAGTCGTCGCCTACGAGGCCGGGATCACGCAACGCGTCGTTCTGATCGAGTTCGACAGCTTTGAACAGGCCGTCGCGGCATACGAGAGCGAGGCGTACCAGAAGGCGCTGGTGGCCCTCCCCGACGGCGTCGAGCGCGACTTCCGCATCATCGAAGGCATCGACTGACCGGCGGGCCCAGCCATCGCTGAGCATCCGTCACCTGATACGCACACGGTGCTGAAGGACGACTCACGAGACGAGTTCGAGGCCATGCCCCGCGTCCCAGTTCGTCGTCGACGTCCTCGACGGCCTGATCCCTGTCGGGCGGATCGAAGAAGCGACGCGACGTCCGTGCCGGCTGGGCTGTCTCGCTGACCTCGTCGACGAAACTCATCCTCGTCCGAAGTGAACCGCTTCTCTTACGACAGATCGGTCCAGCGAACACGAGGCTTGGATGACAAATGTCGCGGGCGAGCTTGTGCCGGGACTCCTGCACGGTCACCTGCCGGTTCATCTGGCGGCGGTAGGTGTCGTCGACGGGGTCGACCACCGCGAGCATTATGGGGAATCTGTTCTGTCAACCCGACGTGGGCAAGCGAGCTCACAGTGCAGGCTGGTGGGCGGTGGTTCGCTCGATCAGTGACGCGATGTTCGGCGAACCTGAAATCCGCACGTCGCAGATCGCTGACCTGGTTGGATGGGCGGCATGAACGGTACTCAGTCCATAGACGCCCCCTGGGGTATATCCGTGTTCGGTGCGGCAAGCGTGGATGCCACGCCGGATGTTGCCCGACTTCGCGTGGCGATCAACCAGACGAGGCAGAAGCCGGGCGAGTCGTTCGAGGTCACTCGAGGTAGCGTCAACCAGATCCGGGAGGTGCTGCGCGGCCACGGCATTCCGGACACAGCAGTGTCCACATCGCGCCTGGGTCTGAAGTCCTCGTGGAGCTACGGCAATGAGCGCACGTTCCTCGGCTATGAGTGCACAGCCTCATTCGTGATCGAGCTGCGTGATCTGGACATCCTGGAAACGGTACTCGTCGACGTTGTCGAGGCCGGGGCGAACCAGGTCGACGGTGTCGAGTTCGATGTGAGTACCAAGAAGGAACTTCGCGCCCAGGCGCGCACGGCCGCCGTGGCTGCCGCAGGTGAGAAGGCAGCCCTGTATGCAGAGGCCGCCGATGTCCGGCTCGGCCCCGTCATCCACATCAAGGACGTGGACTCCGATCAGTTGCAGAACACCTACCGCGGGCACCGCCAGGCCAGCGGAGCCGGCGGTGAGGGTGATCTCGCCCCCGGCAAGATCAGCGTCACGGCGGGAGTGGTGATCGGCTTCTCGATCACCGGTGGCTGACGACCCGTATTGGTCTGGTGCCTGGTCTTGAGCGCGTCCGGGCACCAGACCGCCTGTCTGCGGAGTGGAAGGACGGCTGGCCCGACGTCGGCCCGGTTGCTAACCTGACTCGCCGTCACCCTGCTTGAACAGCGAAAAAAGGACATGCCGCGCGACCGGCCCGTGACCTGTGGCTGCTCGTCAACCATCGACCTCACTGGCGGTCCGTGCCTCACGTTCCTGGCCTCCCGGCTGCTGTGCAGCAAGAGATCGCTCAGATCGAGATACGGACGACCGCGCATTGGGCGAGCGTTGGTCTGTGGTCTGGAGCCGTGGCGGAAGCCATGTCTGGTTGGACCCGCTCCGCCAGTGACCCTGTCCAACGACACTTCCGTCCCTGTGCTTGCTGTGGCCGCAGCAGCCGCGGGCTCCTGGAGGAAGTCCTCGGCATGCTCCTGGCCCCGGCCGCCCGCGCTCTGGAACGTCTGATCGAACCGCTGGACGAAGGCTTTCGGGCTCGCAGCCTGCCGAACCCCCTGACGTCGGAGGATCTCCCCTGGTGGGCGCGCAGAGCCTGACTCACCGACATGATGTGCAGGCCCCGCCTCACGCGCGGTCCGCTGTCGACGAGCTGGCTCCGGTACTCGTTCCCACGATCGGCAGCAGTGTGGTGGCGGCGGGGAGACCAAGCTCGCGGGGCGTTGGCCCGGCCGGAGTCGGCACGTTGGTGAGCCGTTCGAGCAGGTGGTCGAGGGCGGCTTTGACCGTCCTCGACGGCGGCCTGCTCGTCGTCGGTGGGGTGCTGGAGCTCAGCATGCGCTGTAGGTGCTCCTTCGGCTCCAGCAGTTGAGCCTTGCTCGATCCCTTCGGGGTGTCCGCGTACTTCTCTCTGTGCACCGCCAAGTACAGAGTTATGTGTACCGAGGTGGCTCTCGTTCCGTGGCCTGGCTCAGTCCCGTAGCGTCTTTTCTCTCAAGAGTTGGAGAGCGGTGAAGGGGATCTCTTGGAAGAGAACGAAGCACGGAGACGTGCAGAAGAGTTCGGCCGAACTCTGACCGACCGCTGGGACGAGTGGGCCTTCAACTCGGCCTGTGGGCGACCCCGGCCGTCACGGGCATCTATGGCTTCATCTGGTATCCCACGGCGAAAGACGAACAAGGGAGCCAGATCCGCATCGGGGGAACTGGCCCATCCTGGTTCGCCAATGGACGGTCGGCGGGGACAGCACTCGAGGCAACTCCCCGAACTACGTGTACAAACGTTGGGACCCTTCAATCACGAAGTCTGACTACAACCCCAGAGGCTCGTGGGGTCGCTACTATCAGTACGAGACACCGCACGGCATGCGTGTCATCGCCGAGCACACCGCTGATCCCAATGCGCCGCTTTCACATTTCCATGCCGGAACTCCGCAGGCGGGCGAGCCTGCAGATGTGAACATGACCGGAAAGATCTACAAAGAATTGCAACCGAAGCGCCATCTCTACTACGAACAGGGCAAATGCGGTGGTTAGCGAGTTGCAGCGTGTGCTGAGGGAGCGTCGAGAGCGCCAGGAACTGGATCGCATACTGGGTGATGCCTCAGAGGTCGTCACCATGCACACGCTGTCCTCCGCGAGTGTGTCCGAGCGCGTCATGGAAGCCGTGCGCGGTTTCTGGGACATGTCCACTGAACCGGATGCGACACTGAGCGACGAGGTTTCCCAGGAAACTCTGGACGCCTGGGTGGAGGAGTTCCTTCTTTCGCACGGCTTCCACACGTCGGCCTTCCTGTATACGGAACTGGAACTCGCCCCTTGGATCGAATTCAGCCTGCCGCAGGCCTGGTTCTCTTCGATCCGGCAGGCGAGGAACACCCCATGGGTGTTCCTCGCGCATGACCTCGGCACAGTGGCCGCGGTCAGCGAGCAGGAGTACCGGTTCGAATTCTTCGTCGCGCGTGTGGCCTAAGCGTTGCGCCGTAAATGACTTCGGGTATGCCTGCTGACCTGGCCGTCTGCTTTGTCATCCGGCGAGGGTGAGGTTGTGCAGGCGGGCGATGCCGAGCATGCCGGGGTGGTGGACGCCGTCGCCTTTGAGGCGGCAGTCGCGGAGGATCTTCCAGGTCTTCATGCGGGCGAAGGAGTGCTCGACGCGGGCGCGGACCTTGCGGTGCGAGCGATTGTGTTCCTCCTTCCAGATCGGCAGTTCCGCCTGGCCGCGTTCGCGGCGGAATGAGCAGGCCGGTACCGCAGGAACCACCATCGGCGATCACCGTCGTGCGGACGACGGCAGCTTTCGCTCCGGACAGCTCCCATGCCTTGCAGTCGTTGCGTTTGCCCGGCAGCGGCCGGCCGACCCCAACGACCAGCCCGGGTGTCGGCGTCGATGACGACCTGGTGGTTGGTCGAGTACCGGTAGCTCTTCGACTGCTCGGCAACCTGATGGTCACGGGTGGGGACCAAGGTGCCGTCCACGATCAGCACGGTGTCCTTGCGGAACCGTTTGCCGGGCTGCAGAGCCAACGCCTGGCCGAGGTGGTCGACGATCCGGTCGGCCCGCCGACTTCGACACCCCCAACAGCAGCGCCAGTTGGCGCAAGGTGAGGTTGGTCCGCCAGTACGCGGCGACCAGCAGCACCCGGCCCTCCAGCAGCAGGCCCCACGGCCGGCCCTTGCGCACGGGATCCGCACCCTCGCGACGCAACGCGGTGATCAGCTTGCCGAACTGACGCGGACCCAGCCCGGCGAACGGGGCGATCCAGGATGACTCCGACGCCGTGATCACACCAGCCACAACACAATCATCTCTCCGTGACCAGCAGTTACGCGACAAGGCTTAGGCATGACACCGGCGATCACGCCGGTGTGCCACCGACCTGCGTCGTATCTCAGGCGCCCACCGGGGCGGGCACAAAAAGGAGTGAACGCGAGAGCTGGCGACGCGTCCGCCTGCGGCAGAGCGGGGCAGAGGCGTTCGCCTGTCTGCTTACCGGTACCAGTACTTGACGCCTCGGTGATGGGAGCAGGTGCCCTGGAAGTGGGCGCTGTAGGAGTAGGTGCCGTCCTTGCATTTCGCTGTCGCCCCGCGCGGATGGGGCGAGTTCGCCTTGCAGACGCCCGTGGTGTGCCGGGCACACGACACAGCGGCGGCATCGGTGGCCACGGCCACGGGTGTCAGCAGTGCACCTGCCATGACGGCCGCAGCGACTGCGCCCCGGAATCTGGTCAGCATGATGTTCCCCCTCAGTGGTTCGGAGTCGTGATCATGTACCGCCGGGCGGCCCACTCGGTGTGATCCCGCCCTCTGATCGCCGGGTCGTGACCGTCGTGGCCGGTCCGTCACGGTACGTTCGACCCGCACGGACATCCGTACGGCAGTGCGACCCAGGAGGCCTGCTCGTGCCCGGGCGCGAGCAGGCGTCGGAGCCTTCGGTCTCGGCCCATGGGCCGTCCTCATCTCGCCATCGAAGCGGCACTGCAGCGCCGGCCTCGACCGAGACGGTCATGCCGGCCTCGTCGTGTTTCCTCCGGCGAGGTCAGTTCCGGCGGATGGTCGCGGTGGGGCGGTGGTGTGGTTCAACATGGGGTGTGCGATTTGATTCCGTTCCCATGCCGGCGACCGTCGAGGCCAGACCTCGTGACGGCCGCGGCTATCCCGTGCCCGCCATCACCCCCTGGGAGGGCGACGAGCCCCAGTTCGCGCTCACGGACTACGGGCGCAGCGTCGAGTGTGCGCGGCAGCGGCTGTGCTCGGTCTGCAACACCCTGATGCCCAGAGGACCGGTGTGGCGGGTGGTCGGCGCCGCGGAGAGTGCCGCGATCCGCGAGGCGCTCGCTGCCGGGCGGCCGTACCGCAACATGGCGGCGACCCTGGAGGCTCCGGGGCACCGCGCGTGCATGCTCTACGCCTCGATGGTCTGCCCGTATCTGGCGCGCCCCAACGCGCGGCGGGGGTTGACGGCACAGAGCCCGGACGACATGACCGCGCATGTCGTCCGGGGCACTGTTCGTGGGGACATGGGTGCCGTGGTCGGGTACGGCGACTACGAGTTCGCCGTCACCAAGGCCCAGGTCCTGTTCCGTTTTCTCGATGTGGTCGAGCACCTGCCGCATGACACGGCCGACCAGCACCTGCCGGAGCTTCAGGCCGAACTCGCCCGCTCCGGCGGCCGGTTGGGCGGCAGTCAGCCGCGGTAGGCGGGCAAGCCGGTGTGGCTGGATGCCTTGACGGGCTTGCCGAAGCCGTGGGCGGTCTTCGTGATGGTGTACGTACCGGTGGGGGCACGGAAGGCGATGGTCTTGCCGTCGGGCGACCAGGTGGGCTCGGTGTAGTCGGTGGTGGCGTTGGGGGTGACGTCCTTGACGACGTTGGTGGAGCCGCCGAAGTCCTCGACGAAGAGGTGGTCGTGCCCGTGGACGGAGCGGACGAATACGACCTCCTCGTTGTCGGGGGAGAGCGCGGGCTCGGAACCCTTGGTCAGCGCGCTGCCCTGCTGACGGATGTAGTCGTCGCGGATGTAGACCTCGCCAGTGTGGGTGTTCTCGTAGACGGAAGTCCCGTACTTCCCGCCGACGTTGGGCCAGGCGTTGCCCGTCTGCGGAAGGTTGCCGCTGCCCGCTTCACCGTTCAGGCTGATCCGGGCTGGCCTGCCATGGTCGCTGGTGGCCTTGACACCCTCCAGCACGGTGCTGCCGTGGATCTTGGCGGTGAACAGGAGGTTGTTCTTCGCCGGGATCTGATTCGACCTGTCGACCGCGGTGACCTGCCAGGTGGGGTGCGACCAGGTCTGCCCACCGGGGTTGGCTGCGACGGTCACCCGGTGGGTGCCGTCGGCGTTGGCGACGTCCAGGTTGCCGTGACCGTCGATGAAGGCGGCCTTGGTACCGCTGGGATTCCAGGCCAGGTCACGGACGATGGTGCCGAAGTCGATCGACCTGCCGTTGACCAGGACCTGGCGGGTGCCGTCGCTGACGGTCAGGCCCCTGGGCACGGTGAGCGTGTGGGCGGACGCGGCGGCGGCGACCATCGCGGCGCTGCCCCTGGCATCGCCGCTGGAGGACGGAGCGGCCATCGCGGTGGCGGCCGCGCCGCTCAGCGTGAGCAGCGCCGCGGCGCCGACGGTGAGGCCGGTTGCGGTGCTCCGACGGGTACGAGCGGACATCGAGGTTCCCCCAGGACTATGGATGACGCTGCGACTGAAGTCTCGCGGGAGCGGACCACCGTTTATGCGGGATCTGAACCGGTCCGTTCGGCATGCCGCCCCTTCGCGATGAGAGAAGTCTTCCGGCAGAGCATGTCGAAGCCGTGCGTCAGCTGTCACAGCTGTGCAATAGCGGGTCACGTGACTCCTCTCCCGGCTGAAGTCGGGGGCTTCTCGCTATGCCAGGTTGGCGTTGCGACGGACCAGCCCGGCCCGTAGAACGTTGAGTGCTGCCACTGTGTCGGCGTGCGCAATGTGTCCGCAGGCGATGCAGTGGAACGTTTCCTGTGTGGGCCGGTTCTCCTTGGCGGTGTGCCCGCAGTGGGGGCAGGTGCGGGAGGTGTTGCGGGGGTCGACGGCGATCACTTCTCGTCCGGCGCTTTCAGCCTTGGCGTGCAGGATCGTCAGGAACACCCCCCAACCGGCATCGTTGATCGACTTGTTGAGTCCGGCCTTGGCGGCTGCCCCGTTGGGCAGGAACGCGCCTGTCTGGTCGGGGTCGGGTTTCGATGCGGGGGCCCTGCTCATGTTGCGGATCTTGAGGTCTTCGTGCGCGATGACGTCGTGTGTGCGGACCAGGTGGAGGGCGGTCTTGTGCGCGTGGTCCAGCCGTTGGCGGCGGACCTTGCCGTGGAGCTGGGCAACTTTCTCCACGGCGCGCCGGTGGTTGGCGGTGCGGTCTTTGGCCTTGCGGCGGGGGAACCGGGACAGGGCCTGCTGTGCGGCTTGGAGCTTGGCGGCCGCGCGGCGGCCGTGGCGCGGGTTGGGTACGAAGGCGCCGCCCGAGTCGGCGAGGAAGTTCGCGATGCCCAGGTCGATCCCGACCACGCTGCCGGTCGCGGGCAGTGGCCTTGGCTGTTCCTGCTCGACAGTCAGGACGACGAACCACTTACGGCCCTCACGCTTGACGGAGACGGTTTTGACCCTGCCGGACACCGGGCGGTGCTGGTGGACCTTCACCTGCCCGACGCCCTGGAGGCGGACCCGGGTGACCGGGTCATGCGGAGTGGGGTCCCAGCGGCAGCCGTCCCCGTCCCTGGGGAAGTCCACCGTGTCGAACCAGCTCACCCCGCGAAAGCGCGGGTAACCGGGCGTCTGTCCAGCCTTGACGCGGCGGAAGAACGCCTGCATCGCCTTGTCCAGGCGGCGCAAGGTGGCCTGCTGCGAGGAGAACGACCAGCGGCCCTGACGCTCCGGGTCGAACGCCCGGATCTCCTTCAGTTGCGCGGACTGCATCCCGTACCTGACGGTGCTCCTCGAGACGTGCCGCCAGGCGTCACGGCGTTCCTGCAACGCCGCGTTGTAGAGGGAGCAGTGGTCGCGCAGCATCTCGGCGAGCGCCTGACCTTGGCGGACGGTGGGCCGCAGCAGGAATTTGTACGCACGGATCATCCAGCCCACCCCCCTCCGGTCGACTACCGTTGATTCTACACTTGGCGTATGTCACCGCGGTGGGAACCGGATCCCGATGTCCGACGAGGAAATCATGTCGTTTTCAACCTCCACGCACATTTGGTGTTCGTCACGAAGTACCGGCGGGAGATCTTCGACGGCGAGATGCTGACGCGCTGCGAGGAGATCATGCGCGATGTGTGCGAGAGCTTCGGCGCGCAACTGCGGGAGTTCAACGGCGAAGGCGATCACGTCCACCTGCTCGTGCACTACCCGCCGAAGATCGCCCTGTCCAAGCTCGTCAACAGCCTCAAAGGCGTCAGCTCCCGCTACCTGCGCGCGGAGTACACCGGCCGGATCAACCGGATCGGGACCGGCTCGGTGTTCTGGTCCCCGTCCTACTTCGTGGGGTCCTGCGGCGGCGCACCGCTGAGCATCGTCAAGGACTACATCGAGAACCAGAAGCGCCCGGGATGACCGTCACCCCACAAGCGTAGTGATCTCCGGCACTTCGCGCCTCCAGGCCAAGGATCGCATTCCCGCCCGGCCTGAAGGCCGGGATCCCCTGCGAAGAACAAGGGATGGAATGAAGAAGCGCCAGCCGGACCACGGCAACCCCGGGACCGCCCGGCCGAGTGATCAAGTTCGACCCGCTGTTCGACGACGGACGTTGAAGATTGAGCTAGGAGGCTGTCTCACGTGGCAGGTTCCGCGAGCTTCTTGAGCAGCTCAGGGCGGTGGCCATGGCCAGGCTTCGGCTCTGCCGGTCCTCGCGGTCCACGTACGGGATCTTGAGGCCACGAGTATCCCATGGCAGGCTCATGCCGCATGATCGATGAATTCGCGAAGGGCAACCTGCACGGGAGACTGCGGCGGGACCGCAAGGCGCTGCTCTGGAAACTCGACGGCCTGTCCGAATACGACGCCCGCCGACCTTTGACCGTGACCGGGACCAACCTCCTGGGCCTGGTCAAACACGTGGCCGGCGTCGAGGCCAGGTACTTCGGCGAGGTCTTCGACCGGCCGTCCCCGGAACCGCTGCCCCGGTGGCAGGACCACGACGGCAGCGATCTGTGGGCGGCTGAGGACGAGGCGCGCGATCAGATCATCGAGTCCTACCGGCGCACGTGGGAACACTCAGACGCAACGATCGACGAGCTTGCCCTCGATGCCCCCGGCCACGTGCCGTGGTGGCCGGAGCCTTATACCAACACGAACCTGTTCGCCATCCTGGTCCACGTCCTCGGCGAGACAAACCGGCATGCGGGGCACGCCGACATTCTGCGCGAAGGGGTGGACGGCCGAACCGGGATGCGTCCCGAACACGAGATGCAGATCGATGAGGACGCCCGCACCGCCTACTGCGCGAAGATCGAGCAGGCCGCCAGATCGGCCTCATCAGTCAGGGCGTAGGGGGCTGTCCCGCGTGACTTGATGTTCGAGCGGCATGCTGCCGGCCGTGAGTTCTGATCTGTCGAAGCGTCTGGTTCCTGATGAGCCCTGGGAGCTGGGCGTCCCGCTCTTGCCGTCGTTCGCGGCTCGACCGCAAGGCGCCGGGACTGCTCCGCGTGCCGAGCGGGCCGTGTTCACCGCAGTGGTGTACGTGCTGACCAGCGGCTGTGCCTGGAGGCATCTGCCGCCGACGTTCGGCACGTCCTCCGCCACCGCGCATCGCCGCCTCACGGCATGGACCGAGGTCGGCCTGTGGCGTCGGCTGCATCGGGCGGTGCTGGACGAACTCGGGGTCCGGGGCGAGGTGGACTGGATCCCGGGGATCGTCGACGCGGCTTCCGTTCGCGCCAAAAAGGGGGATCGCTGACGGGGCCGAATCCGGTCGATCGCGGCAAGAAGGGCAGCAAGCTGCACGTGCTGTCCGAGGCCCAGGGCATCCCGCTCGCCCTCGCCGTGTCAGGTGCGAACATGCACGGCAGTCTCGCCCTCAAGCCGCACATCCTCGGCAGCCCCGCCGTCCGGTCCCGCCGGGGACCAAGGCGGCGCCGACCCGTCAAACTCCGTGCGGTTAAGGCGTACTTCTCCGCCGACCCCCTCAGATGGCTGCGCGAACGTGGACTCGTCGCGCGCATCGCGCGGCCAGGCATCGAGTCCGGCGAACGCCTTGGTCGGCACCGCTGGAAGATCGAGCGGTCGATCGCTTGGCTCTTCGGCCACCGCCGCCTGACCATCCGATACGAACGAAAGGGCTCGCACTTCCTCGCCCTCCTCGGCCTGGCCGCTGCTCTGACCTGCTACAAGAAGCTCGCGAAACTTGCCACGTGAGACGCCCTCCAACTAAAGCTTGGCCGTAAATGATCTCTGACTGGGTGTGGAGGTGATCGGCGCCGACCCGGCTGCCGGTCTGTCCGGCGAGGTTGAGGTTGTACCGTCCGCTGGGCACCCGCCACCCCGGGCACCGGGCGCCGCGCCATGCTGGGACCGGAAGCTGGCCGCCGACCCGCCCACGCCTTCAGGGCGGTGTCGTCTATGGGGGGCGTCGAGGGTGTCAGGCCGGTCTTGCAGGCGCTTGAGCCGGTTGCGGACGAGGGCCTTGAGTCGGTCGAGGGCGACGACGGCGAGGTTGGTCAGGCTGCGCTTGACGTGAGCTCAGACCCGCTCGGCGGGGTTGAGGTCGGGCGAGTGGGCAGGCGGCAGGAATACCGTGAGCCATGCAGGCTCGGTAATCACCTCGCGTACGGCGTGGGAGACGTGGGTGTTCAGGCGGTCCCTGACCGGCGCGATCGGTGCCCGGATGAGCCGGTGGGGGAGGACGTACGCGAGCGCGCCGCGCAGCCGTCCCTGCTCCGCTCCGGCCGGAGAATCGAGTTCCCTGCCGACGGCCGGGGTGCGGTCGTGAGCGGTCTGCGCGGCGCGCAGTGTTCGCCTTGCGGCGCGCGGTGTTCGCCGGTCCGGGCGCCCAGCCGGGAACTCCATGACAGGCAGATATGGAGGACGGTGAGGACGACCGGCCACAGCAGGAGCCGACTGCTGTCCCCGCTGCTCACGGCCTGGTCGACGACGACGCCGATGAACACCGGCACCAGAGTTTCGCTCCGGTTGCTGTGTACACCCTTGACGGGGCCTGTGTGGACTGCGACGGTATGCCCCGGCATTCGCACAGAATCCAAAACTTTCCACCCTTACCCATCATGCGTCTTTGTCATCCCCTTCGGCTGTTCCTCCACCTGACACGGAGTCACTCAAGTCTGTCCGCGAGGCTGAGTGCCCATCGGGTAGCCCCCCATCCGAAAGAAGGACAACGTGCGCCTCCGCATGCCCCGCACGCTCCACATGGCCCGCACACTCCGGACACGCCGCGTACTCCACCCTGAGTACGTCCCGGCCCGCACCGGCAGCCGCCGTAACCCCGCCCGTAGACGCACCGGTACCGCGGTCGGCACCGTCCTGGCCCTGTTCGCGGTGTCAGCCGCCTGGGTCATGGGCGCCGCACCAGAGGCCGGCGCGTTACCCAATGGGCTGGCCCTGACCCCGCCGATGGGCTGGAACAGCTGGAACAAGTTCGGATGCAACGTCACCGAGCAGAAGGTCGAATCCGTCGCCGACTACCTGGTCTCCTCCGGGCTGGCCGCGGCCGGCTACACCTACGTCGACATCGACGACTGCTGGATGGCCGGCAGCCGCGACTCCGCCGGCCGCCTCGTGCCGGACCCCGTCAAGTTCCCGGACGGCATCAGCGGCACCGCTGCGTACGTGCACGGCAAGGGCCTGAAGCTGGGCATCTACGAGAGCGCGGGCACGAAGACCTGCGCCGGCTACCCCGGCAGCCTCGGCCACGAGCAGACCGACGCGAACAGCTTCGCCTCCTGGGGCGTGGACCTGCTCAAGTACGACAACTGCAACGACGACGGGACCTCGGCCCAGCGGCGCGACACCACCATGCGCGACGCCCTGGCCGGCAGCGGCCGCGCCATTGTGTTCAGCCTGTGCGAGTGGGGCGTGGACAACGTGTGGACGTGGGGCGCGGGCGTGGGCAACATGTGGCGCACCACCGGCGACATCAACGACAGCTACGGCTCCCTGCTGTCGATCTTTCACGCCAACGTCAAGCTGGCGCAGTACGCCGGCCCCGGTGGCTGGAATGATCCCGACATGCTGGAGGTCGGCAACGGCGGCATGTCGTTCACCGAGGACCGCAGCGAGTTCAGTCTCTGGGCCGAGATGGCGGCCCCGCTGATCACGGGCAACGACCTGCCCAACTCCACTGCCGCCACAGCGTCCATCCTCGGGGACCGGGACGTCGTCGCGGTCGACCAGGACGCGCTCGGCAAGCAGGGGGTGCAGGTATCCTCCGCTGGAGGCCTGGACGTACTGGCCAAGCCGCTGGCCGGCGGGGACGTGTCGGTGGCGTTGTTCAACGAGAACTCCGCCGCGGCCACCATCTCCACGACCGCGTCGGCGGTCGGTCTGCCCGCCTCGTCCAACGGCTACAGCCTGGACAACCTGTGGTCGCATGTGAAGACCACCACCAGCGGGGCGATCTCGGCCACGGTGCCCGGCCACGGCACGGTCCTGTTCCGGGTGTCCACCGGCTCGGCCACCAGCACCGGCAGCACGCACGCCCTCGTCGGTGCTTCCTCCGGCCGCTGCCTCGAGGCGTTCGACAACCAGACCGCGCCCGGCACGAAGATCGAGATCTGGGACTGCAACGGCGGCGCCAACCAGAAGGCCACCCTGACCGCGGCCGGTGAACTGCGGCTCTATGGGGGCACGCAGTGCCTGGATGCCACAGGCGCCGCGACCACCGCGGGCACCAAGGCCGAGCTGTGGACCTGCAACGGCGGCACGAACCAGCAGTGGCGCCTGAACGCCGACGGCACGATCACCGGCGTCCAGTCCGGCCTGTGCCTCGACGTCACCGGCGGCGACCAGCCGGCCGGCAACGTCAACGGCACGCAGCTGGAGCTGTGGAACTGCAATGGCGGCGCCAACCAGCAGTGGCGCCTGAGCTGAACGAACCGGGGCACACCAATGCCCCTCGAAGGTCGCGGCCCGACGGCCTGGATCCGACGCCCACGAACGCGATCTGGACCGTCAGGCCCGCGACCCGGCAGGTCTCCTTCACGACCACCGCCCGCTACATCCGCCCCTACCAGGGCGCCGCCGCTCTCCACCCGGCGCCCCTCGACTTCAAACCGCAGTACTCAGCACTGAGGACCTCGTTCCTCAGCTCGACTCGCGGACCGCCTCGGCGCGCACCCCGCCACCCGCTTCCCGGACCTCTGAGAGGGCGGTATGCGACTTGATGTCGCATCTGTCGTAGCTGGAACGTGTGGGGCCGCAGCGTCCACGCTGACCAGCGAACTCGGCCGTGCTGGAGTGTCTCCCGTGAGCGACCGCCAGTCCTGCAAGAGCGACTTATCCGACGAGCGCTGGGCCCTGATCGAGCCCGTAATCAGCGCCCGGAAGGCCCGACACCGCTCCGTCAGCGGCCACCGGGGCAACTACGACATGCGGGAGATCGTCAACGCCCTGCTGTACCAGTCCCGCACCGGATGCCAGTGGGACTACCTCCCCCACGACCTGCCTCCCGCCGGCGCCGTGAAGTACTACTTCTACAAGCGGCGCGACGACGGCACCGACCAGACCATCCACGACCTTCTACGCTGGCAGGTCCGGGAGAAGAAGGGCCGATTAGCCGACCCCAGCCTGGTGGTGCTCGACACCCAGAGCCTGCACGCCGCCGCCGGAGTCCCGGCCAAAACCACCGGACGGGACGCGAACAAGAAGGTGCCCGGCCGCAAGCGCGGACTGGCCGTCGACGTGCTGGGCCTGTTGATCGCGGTGGTGGTACTGGCCGCCTCCGTCCACGACAACGCCGCCGGCATCGCTCTGCTCGACAGGGTGGCGGCCAGAACCGAGCCGGGCACCGTGAAGAAGGCCCTGGTGGACCAGGGGTTCAAGAACGCCGTCGCCGACCACGGGGCGAAGCTGGCATCGAGGTCGAAGTCGTGAAGCGCAATCCCGGCGACACCGGGTTCGTCCCGCAGCCCAAGAGATGGGTGGTGGAGCAGGCGAACGGGATCTTGATGCTGCACCGCAGGCTGGTACGTGACTACGAGTATCGGCCCACCTCGGCCGAGTCGAGGGTGTACTGGGCCATAAGCGACCGCATGTCGAGGATGCTGACCGGGACCTCCGCCCCCACCTGGCGCGGCGCATGACCGGCGGAGATCTGACCTTGGGGGCGGTGCTGGCGCGCCTGGCGGAGCGGGAGCGGGAGATCGCCGCGCAGGCCGAGACGGCCCGGGAGAAGATCGCCGAGCTGACCGCGCTGCTGGACGGGCTCGGCAGGGTCACCGAGGAGATCCGGATCACCCGCAAGACGCTGCTCGAGCTGCCCGATCCGCGGCCGCCCGCGCCGCCGACCCGCGAAGCTCCCGGACCATCCCGCTTACCACCAGATCATGGCAGTGTTCGCCACACCCGACGCCCCGCTGCGGGCGCGAGCGGTGTGCGAGGCGATGGACGTGGAGATCGAGCCCAACAACATCAACAGCGTCCGTCTGAAGCTCAAGTGGTTGGTCGAACGGGGAATCCTGGTCGAGACCGAGCAGGGCTCGTTCACCCAGCCGCGGCCATAGCCGCCCAGCGAACCTGCGGCCTGGCTGATCGCCTCAAACGAAAGGGCAACACAGGCGCCAACTTCACATAGCGCCCTCTGAGTTGCCGATCAGTCGATGCGGTCGCTCAGGCCCAGCACCTTCGGGTCGTCGCTGGGGAAGTTCCCGGGCATGCCCGGTACGTCGATGGTGCGCCCGTACACGCCGGCCAGGAACTCGACGGCACCGACTGGGAACTCGATCCAGTCGGCGTTGTCCGTGCGGACGACCACCGGCCATGCCTCCGGATCCGCAGGGCTCGTCCTCCAGTAGACAGTGTCCCCCGAATTGGACGACGCCCAGGAGATCAGGCCCCCCGGCTGCGGGTAAGGGACGTAGTCCTCGGTGTCGCCCATCTCGTACAGATCCTGAAGGATCTCGTCGTCCCTGGACGCGGACGCCCATGGCGCCTCGGCGCCGGGAGCCGGAAGGGACACCATGAGGAAATCATCGATGACAAGCACCGGGTACGCCTCCGCCAGAGAGCGGAAGTCCGAGGGCACCGCCGTGCCGAGGCCCGCCTCGAGGGCGGCCCAGTCCATGCCGCGTCCGCCTGGCACACGCCACCGTGTCATCGAAGGAAGCGCGGCCTCCAGCTCTTCGACCCTCACCATGTCGTCTGCCAATCCGGGGAGTTCTCGACCAGGACGGTCTCGAACAGTACTCCGTCCTCGATGCGGGCGGACACGGCGACATAACTGCTCAAAGAGTCACGAACTGTCCTCTCAGGGCTCCTGGCCGGAGTGCCTGGTGCGCGATGGTGAGAGCGCGTGCTGCATCGCCACGCTTCTACCGGCGTCCGCCCTCCCTTGTCCGCCATCGACCGTCCGTGCACGTGCACCCTTCACCGGCAAGGCAGGCGCCGTGTCACACGGCGATCTCGGCTTTCCCATGATCAGTTGCCCCCACCTGCAACCCTGCCGAGGCCGTCGGCGCCCCCTCGTCTGCCGCTTCCCCGCCTGCCCACCGGCTGACCGCCGGGCGGGTGGGCCGGGGCCTTCATCGCGTAGGCGAGGAAGGCGAGGTCGGCAGTGGTCCGGGAACCGGTCCGGTGACCCGCTCCGGTGCTTTCGGCCGGGGCGGTGGTGGTACGCGGCATCGGTCGGCAGGCCTGTCGCCGCCGTCTTCGACAGCGGTGAGCAGCCGTCGTAGCCGGACTGCAGGTGGCTGAGAAGCCTCTCCAGATGGGCTGTCAGGTTCTTGTTACGCCGTAGTCCGTGGATCCGCTCGATAGGCAGCTCGCGCCAGTTGCTGCCGAGAGCGCCGGCGCCCGCCCGATCTGCACGGCACTCGACGATCTTCGCTCCAGGCCGTAGGCATACCGAGACCGACGACCGTCTACTTGCGGGAACGCCTGTCGATCTGGGCGAGCTCATCCTCAGCGCCGGCGAGACAGGCGCGTAGTCCTTCGGCTTCGCCGGGCAGCAATAAGGTCGACCGAATGGCCGATTCACCGGTTGTTGGTGAACTGCGGGTCCTTCTCCTGGTTGTAGATTTCCTCACCGGATGCGTTGTAGGCATGGACGTAGGGGCTCGGGCCCGCATAGTGCGAGCCGGGGTTGTCGACGGAGAGAGCCGCCGCGTAGACGAACGCGCCGCCTGCCATGACAGCCGGGTACTGCTTCGGATTATCGCCGTAGCTGATGGCGACCTTGGCAATGTTGGATGTGTAATGCCCGGCGCCCAACATGAGATATCGCCCCTTGCCGGTGGCCTCGCTAATGGAGTCGAAATACTCGATCGTACGACCGGTGCCCCACAGGCGATTGTTGATGAACGTGGGCGGGGAATCCTGGCTGTTGCCCTTGTCGCCCTTCGATTGGCATTGCACGTACTGATCGGCGGAGTTGACGGCGACGACCACACCGTCCCCGTCCCGCGAGGCGATGGGAGCGCGGGCCGCGACCACCGCGTGGTAGTTCGAGGCATCCGAGCCCAGGCAGGAGGCCAGGATCTTGGCGACGGTCCCCGCGTCGATCGGGCTCGTCGTCCCGCTGGTGACGGCGAACGCGTCCGGGGTGGAAGCCGTGCGAGTCGATGACGGTGTCGACCCGGCTCCGGCCGACGTGGAGCCACGTGTTGTGATCGGACTCGGTGGTGCGGCGACGCTCGTCGGGTTTCCGGCAGGACCGGCGAGAAGCGGCTTGGCATCCCCTACCCCGCTGAAGACGGCCACGGCCGTGACGCTCACCGCCGCGACGCCGGTGGCAACACCCAGCGGCACTGCCCACCTGCGTCGCAGCGGGGCACGGTTGTCCTCTGGATCGATCTTCATCAGTAGCTCCTCTCGGGTCCGCCGGTGGTTCGGCAGATCACGATCGGAAGGAGCCGCGGGAATGCCCGGCATGTCATTCATCGTGCGACCTCTTCCGCGTTGACGGGACTCCTCGAACTGAATGACGCCGGAACCGTGGATCTGCCGACGAGGTCGGCCCCCAGCCTCCGCCGCGCCCGGTGCAGTCTGGACTTCACGGTCCCGACCGCCACCTCCAGCGCTGCCGCAGCCGCCTGCTGATCCAGGCCCGACCAGACGCAGAGCTCGATGACCTCGCGTTCGTGGCGCGGCAGCCGAGCCAGCGCCCGGTGGATCTCCGACATACGACGCGCGTCGTCGACCAGGACGGCGACGCGGTCCGCGTGGTCGCCCACCGACTCGTCGTGCGAGACGAGCCGGCGCAGCAACGCCTCGGCCCGCCTCAGCCGCCGCCTGGTGTTCGACAGCAGGCGGTCGGCGATGCCCAGCAACCACGGCAGGGCCGAGTCGCGGTCCAGCGCCGTCTCCGATCGCCGACGCCAGGCATGCAAGAACACGGTCGACGTGAGGTCTTCGGCCTCGGACCAGTCGGCCGTCCGCCGGAACAGGTGGTTGTAGACGGTCTTCCCGTGACGGTCGAAGATCCGACCGAACGCCTCCCGGTCGCCGTCGACGGCCCTCGCCCACAGTTCTCGATCAGATATCCCTCCGACCTGTACGGCGGGACCAGCGTCATTCAGTTCCATGCCCTATACGTGTCCGGCAACCGGCCAAAGGTTCCCGCTGAACCAGATCCGCTTTGACGGACTCGGATCCAACCGGCCAGAGCGACGGTGCCGGTTGGAGGCGGACGGCGCTGCCCCTGCTGCCGGAGGAGTGGTCGCCCGAACTGATCGTCGGGCACCTGCGTCTGCATCACGGGGACGACCCGCGGACGCAGATCACCCACGAGACGATCCACCGGACGATCCACACCACCCGCTGACAGGTGGTCCCCCGCGAACTGTGCAGGCGCGTTCGAACCGGGCGCCCGATCCGGAAGAACAAGCGCCACACGGTGAAAGGCCAGTGGCGTTCACAGATCACCGACGCCCGACCGATCGAGAGGCTGCTCCGGCAGCATCTGCCCAAAGGAACAAACCTGTCGACGTTCGGCCTGGACGAGCTTGACGCCATCGCGACGAAGCTCAACAACCGGCCGCGCGAGTGCCCGGGATTTCGCACATCAGCCGAGAGTGTCGCCTTGACCGGTCGAATCCAAATCAACACCTGCCATCTCACCGGCAACACCCTGAAGGGAGCCGTCACTCGTCTCCGTCACTCAACATCCGGCATTAAAAGGCCACTTGCTCTAATGAAGACTGAGTCACTACAGTCGCCACCCGAACCTTTGCTCGGTTGTTCACTCGCTGGGGTGACGGTAAAGGATCACCGCTCGTCGGCGTATTCGGCAGGCGGCCGAAAGAAGAAGGAGCTCGCTTTCGTGGCGTCCCACCGTCGACCCAAGCAGCCGAGCCGCACCCGTGTGACCGTGCTCACCACAGCCGCTGCTGCCGCCGTTGCCCTCAGTGTCAACGTCGCCAATGCCGCGCCGTCCGAGAAGCCCGACAAGGACGAGGTCAAGACCAAGGTCGACAAGCTCTACCAGGAGGCCGAGCAGGCCACGGAGAAGCTCGACGGCGCCCAGGAGAAGCAGAAGGAACTGCAGAAGGAGATCAACTCCCTGCAGGACAACGTCGCCCGCGGCCAGGAAGAGCTCAACGAGCTGCGTGACGGCCTCGGTTCGATGGCCAGCGCCCAGTACCGCACCGGCGGCATCGACCCCTCCGTGGCGCTCTTCCTCTCCTCGAACCCGGACGACTTCCTGGACAAGGCCTCGGCCATGGACCAGCTGACCGCTCAGCAGGCCGAGTCGCTCAAGAAGGTCCAGGAGAAGCAGCGTTCGCTCGCCCAGCAGCGCTCCGAGGCTTCCGCGAAGCTCAAGGACCTCGCCGACACCCGGACCGAGCTCGCGAGCAAGAAGAAGGAAGTCCAGAGCAAGCTGGGCACGGCGCAGAGGCTCCTGAACACGCTGACGGCGCAGGAGAAGGCGGCGCTGGCCACCCAGGACCAGCAGCGGGCCACCCGCGCCGACGAGCGGGTCGACCTCGGCACCACCAAGGCCGCCTCGGGACGCGCCGCCGCCGCGTTCGCCGCCGCCCAGAGCGTGATCGGATCACCGTACGCGTACGCCCACTCCGGCCCCAGCACCTTCGACTGCTCAGGCCTCACCTCCTGGGCCTACGCCCAGGCCGACGTGACCATTCCGCGCACCTCGCAGGCCCAGGCCAACGCGGGCACCCGCATCTACTCGCAGAGCGACCTACAGGTCGGCGACCTGGTCATCTTCTACGGCGACCAGCACCACGTCGGCCTCTACGCCGGCAACGGCCAAGTGCTGCACGCCCCGCACACCGGCGCGTTCGTCCGCAACGAGTCGATGGCCGACATGCCCTTCCAGTTCGGCGTCCGGATCTGATCCGTGCCTCGGTCCGGGGCCGCGGTGCGGTCTTGGTTCACGGGGTTTCACCGTCCTTCCGGACCCGGATCGGACCCGGAGAAGCCCCGCCGGGGGTCTGCCCCGGCGCTCCAGCCGGGCGGGCTTCCGGCTGAAGCGCCGCACGAAAGCACCTCCACCGCAGACCCCTTGCGGAGCAGGGAAGCCCTACACCTCCAGCGGTGGGACCGGCCTGTGCTTGTGAGGCGGTGGGTTGTGGCGCTGACACGTGGAGATCAGTCGGTCTTGTCAGCGAGCCGGTGGGGTGAGGGCGGTGCGGTCGAACGGGCCGCCATGCGCGGCGGCGTGTGTGACAGCGTCGTTGACGGCGCTGAGGCCGAACGACCGGACCCGTTCGGAGGCGAGGTCCAGGGTGCCCGAGGCGAGGAGCCGGATGATGCCGACGTTCGCTGTACGCGGGTACATCCACTGGCCGTGCACGGTGATCGAGTTGCGCATGATCCACGGGTACGGGAGTGCGAGGTCGTCGCCACCGAGCATGCCGACGCCGCCCATGAGAACGACTCGGCCGTACTCGCGCACGGTCATGGCCGCCGTGCGCGCCGCCGAGCTGGGTGCGCTCGGCGGTAGCAGGTCGATCATCATGTCGATCGGGCCGTCGCCCGCCGCGGACATCGCCGAGCGGTCGCCGGCCTCGTCCCCGGTCAGCGGGACCGGGCGCACACGCGGGCCGAACCGGTCGGCGAGGAGGTCGAGCGCGGCCCGGTTGCGGCCTGGAGCGACCACGCGGCCCGCCCCCATGGCGAGCGCGACCGCGACCGCACTGCTGCCGAGGTTGCCGGTGGCCCCGCTGACGAGCAGCGTCTCACCGGCTGCGAGCCCGCCGGCCAGCAGCCCGCCGTACGGGATGACGTGCACGCCGAGCGCGGCCCAGCGGGACGGGTCGCCCCCCGCGGCCGCGGGCAGCGGGAAGGCGTTCTCCGTCGGGACCCGCATGAGCTCGGCGAACGATCCGTCGTGCAGGTACCGGGCGAGCCGCGCGCCGCCCTCGCCGCGGGAGCTCCAGCCCTGGAGCGTGATGTCGGGTGTCAGGGCGTCGTCCCGCGAGCGCACCGTGCAGTCGCACCACACCAGGTCGCCGGGGCGCAGCCGGGTGGCGTCCGGGCCCGCGTGAACGACCCGGCCCACGCCGCCGATCCCGGGCACGACGGGAGGGACCAGGGGGTAGTTCCGCTCGCCGCCGAAGACCTCGGCCGCGTACGGGGCCACACAGGTGGCGAGCACCTCGACCACCACCTCGCCGCCGCCGGCCTCGGGGTCGGGCACCTCCCGCACCGTGAGCGGGGCACCGAACTGCGTCAGAACTGCTGCTCGCACGTGATGACCTCCGTGTTCGTCGCGATCGACACTAGGAGTCAGGCAGACATGCGGGAAGCGACGATCAAGCATCCGTGGTATGCGTATGCCGCATGGACATTTCCAGCACAGGCCTGCGGGTCCTGCAGCAGATCGCCGAGTCCGGCAGCTTCACCGCAGCAGCCGCCCGGCTCGGCTACACCCAGTCGGCGGTCTCACGCCAGGCCGCCTCCCTCGAACGAAGCGCGGGCACCGCCCTGTTCGAACGCCGCCCCGACGGAGTGCGGCTCACCCCCGCGGGTCTGACTCTGCTGCGTCACGCCCGCACGATCCTGGACTGCCTGACAGCGGCCGAGCGCGACCTCACCGGCATAGTCCCGCGGACCGAACGGGTGCGGCTCGGACTCTTCCTGAGCGCGGGCGCGGCCATCCTGCCTCCCGCGCTCGCCCGCCTCGCGGCGACCGACCCGCAGATCACGGTCACGACTACCGAGGGCACCACGCCCGCCCTTGTCCGGGCACTGCGCGCGGGCTCGATCGACCTCGCCGTACTGACGTCCCGCCCACCCCACCGCCCCTCGGACGGCGAGTCGCCGCGCCTGCACGTCGAGACCGTCGCGGACACCGAACTGGTCGTGGCGGCGCCTTCGACCGGAGACCTCGCAGGCCGCACCTCGGCGCATGTCGACGAACTGGTCGACCTCCCGTGGATCGCCACCCCGGCGTCGAACGCCGAGCCACTGCTCGGCGTCTGGCCCGGCCTGCCCGGTCGGCCGCACATCGTCCACTGCGCGCGCGACTGGCTGACGAAGCTTCAGCTGGTCGCCGGTGGCTTTGGGGTGACAACGGTGCCCTCCCGGCTCTCGCCAGTGCTGCCGCCCGGGGTGAGCCTGCTGCACGTCGAAGGCGCACCTCCCGAGATCCGCCGGGTTCTCGTGGCGCGACTCCCCGGCCGCCCAACCCCGGCGATCACGGCCGTCACCCGAGCAATCACCTCGACCGCCTGACACGTGCCGCCGGGGCCGCCGGATTCGGTGTCGTAGCCCGCCGACAGCGCACACCATCACGTGTACCTCAGCATTGGGCAGTGCGCTTCAGCAGGAGCACCCCCGATGCTGCCCGAGCAAGCACCTGAGTGACGCCGAAACTCGGGTTCTGGCTCACTTTCCGGATGCACAACGTCAGGGCGTCGCCGCCACTGCCATCCGCCGGTTCACCTTCGCTCGCGCGGAGAGCACTCCTGGTCGCCCCGGCCAGACCTGGCCGAAAGCGGTTCGCCTCCGCTCGCGCGGAGAGCACAGCGGATCGCCGACACCTGTGCCTGCCGGACCATCCGGACTATCAGCAGATCATGGCGGTGTTCACCGCGGCCGACCACCCGCTGCGGGCCCGACAGGTGTGCGAGGCGATGAACCCGACAGTCGCGCCCAACAACATCAACAACGCCCGCCCGAAGCTCAAACGGCTGGCCGATCGCGGAATCCTGACCGAGACCGAGCAGGGCGTGTTCACCCAGCCCGGGCCGTAGTCGACCGACGTCGCCGCGACCTTTCCGCTCACCCCACACGAAACCAAGAATCGGGCATCAGCTCTCATACCGACCTCTGAAAGCTGCCCCGATGCCTGTACCGCCCACCAGCGGCCGTCTGGAATGGACCGACGTCCCCGTGCTGCTGCGCGCCCGCCTCGAGATGCCCTGGGCGCGCTCGTCATCGACGCGGTCACTCCTGCCGCGGCTTCGGCCACCAGCTCGCCGCGGCGCTCCGTCTGGACGGCGGCCGACGGGCCTTCGTCAAAGCGGCCCCCGACGACGACCCGCTGACCGCCGCCAACGTCCACGAGGCGGCCGTCCTGGACGCGCTGCCGCCCGGACGCCCCGGCCCCGGAGCTGCTGGGCATCCACCGCGCGTCCGGCTGCACCGCCGTCGTCATCGCTGAACTGGACGGTCCGCAACCCGACTTGCCTCTGGCCTCTGGCGATGCCGGGCACACCGGGGCGCTGCTGGACAAGCTCACCTCCAGCCCCACCCCTGCGCCGTACGCCGCGGCGGTGAGCAGCCCCTTCCACGGCGGCGGCGCTGCGCGGATGGGACGAACTCGCCGCCGATCTGCCGACCGCCCGCGCCCCGCCCGTCTGCCGCAGCTCGCCGAACTCGAAGCCGCCTGGCCCGCCCTCGCCCACGGCAACCGCATCGTCCAAGGCGACCTGCGGGCCGACAACATGGTCTGCGACCACCACCGCGGCGTGACCTTCGTGGACTGGGCATACGCCACCACCGGCCCGGCCTGCATCGACGCCGGCGCGAGGGCCGCCAGGCTCCGTTGGGACGACTGCTCCGCCTTGCTCGGCCCCTTCGTTGAACGGCTCCAGCCTCGGCGACTGCCTTCGCGGTATTCCCGAGGCGGCCGCCACAGCCGAGCACAGGGCTTCGCGTACCAGCCGCGGGTGGACGCCGTACTGCCGCGCGAGGGCGCGGACTGACAACCCCCCCGCCACGAGTCCCGGCGGATCAGGAGGAAGAGCTCTTCCTCCGAGGACACCACCAGGCATCGCCCCCTCACGGAGACCCGCACCGAGCGTCCCAGCCGCATCCGCCGGGTGGGGCCGACTCAAGCCGGAACAACCCCCGAACGCTCCTACGTGCATCGTTGGGGGCCAACTCGGGCCCGAAAAGTGGGGCCGATCCAGACCGCTACTGCCGGAGGGGCACGGGCTCATGCTCGCGGACGACCGCCCTTCGCTGCTGCCGTCAGCAGGGGGCAGCGTGGGTTGATGCGGTGAGGTCCCTGCCGGTCGTGCGGCTCGGCGTGTGCCGCCGGACCGCACGACCAGGGTCAGCGGGACGACCCCTGCGCCATGAGGTAGCCGATGCCCCCGCGGATGGAGGGCTGGAGCAGCACGTTCCAGTTCGTGAACCTCTGGCCGTTGAGGGTGAGGGGGGTGGTGGTGTCGGTGCCGTTGACCTGTTGGTGGACCCAGGTGGAGATGCGGCCCCAGTTGTTCTCCAGCCCGATCATGTCGTTGTCCAGGTGCGGGTTCGGCACCGTGCTGTCCCGGCCCAGTCCGATGTTGGCCCACACGCGGTCCCGGATGTCCTGGAAGCGGGCGGCCTCGGCGGTGGCCTGGATCAGGATGAGCAGCTGGTCGCGGAAAGCCGTGGTGCTGTAGGGGACGTTCGTGGTGTTCGCCCGCCGGACCATGTTGAGGGCGAGCGCAATCCGTGTCATATCCATGGAGACCCTGGTACGCCGATCGCTGCCCAACGCGTTGTAGGACGAGCTGTACCCGATGTTCTGGACAGCGGCGGGAGTGCCGTTGCGCTGCAGGATGAACTGCAACTCCTGGAACTGGTCGGAGAAGCCCAGGAGCCCGGTCACCGAACCGGAGTTGGGGCTGCCGGTCCAGAAGCCCATCAGGTACAGGTTGTCGGAGCGGAGGTAGAGCCCAGCGACCGAGTCGTTGTTGTCCATGACGCGGATCTCCACCACGTGGTGGTCATTGTCGGTGCGCGTTTCGGTGTCGCCGAGCCGGTCCCACAGCACGTTGTGGCCAGCTGCGGAACGCAGGCTGTCGATCATGGTGGCGTAGTCCTGCTGAGCTGTGACCGCGTCGCCCGTCATGAGGCTGTGGACGTTCCAAATGATCTGGACGCGCTGCGTATTGCCTGTGTCGGCGTGGGCGGCGGGGGCGGTGAGGCCCACCGCTGCCAGCAGAACGAGGAGGGTGGCCAAAGCGCGCGTGCATGCGGCACGCAGGAGCTTAGTCATGGGTGTGGGGCCTCTCGTCGGGTAAGGAAGTCGCTCCGAGCTGCGGCTGGAGGCGACGTGGGTGCCCCGGAAGGGCATTGCGGCCGGACGCAGGGGCGGGCCCCCGTGAAACCGCAGTTGCCGCACGCGTGCACTGCACGCGGGCCGCCTCCGGGCCGCTGGCTGCGCACCGACTCCACCAGCGCTTCCCGGTAGGCACCATGCAGTTCCGCCCGGCAGAAATGCGGCCCGCCATACTTGTGCCGGACAACGGCGCGCCCTGGCCCGTCCTGCGGGTCCGGCCCGCCGGACCGGGCACGGAGCACACCCCTCCTTGCGCCGGGCCGGTGCGGACGGCGGGCCGCGGGCCGGCCCGACTACGGCGTACGCGACAATCGGTGCCGGGACCGCGTCGGTCACCGGACGGCGCTGATCAGGGGACATTCACATGGGGACCGACACAGCGGGCAGGGGCGAGCTCGCGCAATTACTGACTGGACTGCGGGCGGGTGCCGGGATCAGCCAAGAACAGCTGGCGCACGCGGCGGGGATCAGTGTGCGCGCGGTGGCGGATCTGGAACGCGGGCGGGCGCGCGGTGCGCAGCGCCGGACGGTGCGGGCACTGGCCGATGCGCTGAGGCTGGACGCCGTGGATGCACGGGAGCTGGAGGCAGCAGCTGCGTCCGGCCGGCCGCGCCCGCGGGTTGCCGCGGGGCCTGCGGTCCGGGGGGCGCTGGAACTGCCGCGCGGCGTCGCGGACTTCACCGCGCGGGGGCCGGCGCTCGGCCATCTGCGGGCGTGGGTGGAGCAGGCGGAGCCGGAGCATGCTCCGGTGGCGGTCATCTCGGGGGAGCCGGGGCTGGGTAAGACGTCGTTCGCCGTGCACGCAGCTCATCAGCTGGCGCCGCTCTTCCCGGACGGCCAGTTCGCGGTCGTCCTGAACGGCACGCAGCCCGGGCCTGTGCCGGCCCGGGACGTGCTCGCGGCGCTCTTGCGCGCGACGGGCGTGGCCCAAAGCGCTGTGCCGGCGGCAACCGGGGACCGTGCGGGACTGTGGCGCAGTGTCGCGAAGGAGAAGCGGCTACTGGTCCTGCTGGACGACGCGGCCGGTGAGGAACAGGTGCACCCGCTGCTCCCTGGCGGTGGGCGCTCACTGGTGATCGTCACCAGCCGGCGCGCGCTGGCGGGGCTGGAGTCGGTCCACCGGTGTGAGCTGGCGGTGCTGCGGCGGGAGGAGGCCGTCGAACTGCTGACGAGGATCGCCGGCAGGCAGCGGGTGGAGCGTGAAGCGCAGGCAGCCCGTGACATCGTGGACCTGTGCGGGGGCCTGCCGCTCGCGGTGCGGATCGCCGGCCAGCGCCTGGCGGCCCGGCCGGACGAGCATCTCGGCAAGCTGGCAGCCCGGTTAGCCGGCGAGGAACGGCGCCTCGACGCGCTGCAGGCCGGCAGCCTCCAGGTACGGGCGGCGTTCATGCTTTCCTACCAGCAGCTGGCCCCTGCGGCGCGCCTGCTGTTCCGGCGGGCGTCCCTGGCGGCCGGCCCCGACTTCAGCCCGGAAGTCGCGGCCCTGCTGGCCGACCTGCCGATGGGCCAGGCCATCGAGTACGCCGAGGACCTAGCCGACGCCGGCCTCCTGCACACCCACCCGGCCGCCGAACGGTACCGGTACCACGACCTCCTCAAGGTCTTCGCCGCCGAGCAACTGGCATCTGAGGACGGTCCTGAGCGCACCAGCGAGGTACTGGGGCGGGCGGACCGGTGGATCCTGCAGCGCGCCACCGCTACCGCACTGCGGTTCGACGCCGACCGTCACCAGGACACCCCATACGGTGACCCCGAACCGTGCTCCGCCCCCGCCGGCCGGGATGCGGCCCGGGCCTGGCTCGAAGCCGAACGGGACAGCTGGCTCGCCGCCCTGCGCCGCGCCGCGGCGGCAGGCAGCCACCGGCGCGTCCTCGGCGTGGCCGAGGCCATGCACTGGTTTTCGGACCTCAACCAGCACTGGGAGCTGTGGGCCGAGGTGTTCTCGTTGTCCTCACGCGCCGCCCGCGAACTCGGCAGTCGGCAGGAGGAAGCCGTACACCTCAACTACTTGGCGTGGGCGTACAACATCTGCGTCTACGACCACCACGCCGCGCTGGCGGCCGCCGAGGCGGCACTCGAGGCGGCCCGCGAGGCAGGGGACCGGCTGCAGGTCGGCTGGGCGCTGGGCTACGGGGCGGGAGCGCTGATCCGCACCGGCCGCCCGGACGAGGCGATCACCTGGCTCCGCGACGCGGACGCCTGCCTGGGCGCGCTCAGCACCACCCAGGCCGTCCTCGGCCGGCTCAGCGTCCTCAGCACCCTCGGCACCACCCTGCGCGAGCAGGGCCACCCCGCCGAGGCGCTGACCGTCCACCTTCGTGCCGAGGCGATCTGCAGCGCCGGGCCCCCCGGACCTGTCGGCATCGCCGAAATGTACCGGGCCGTCGCCCAGCAGAACATCGGCAACGACTACGCCGCCCTGGGCTGCTGGAGCGAAGCCGAGCAACCCCTGCGCGATGCCCTGGACAACTTCGAGGCACAGTCAGCGGCTGCTTGGACCGAACCCGCACGCCTCGACCTGGGACGCGTCCTCGCCCGCCTCGGCCACCACAACGAAGCCCAGCAGGCCCTCACCACCGCTCACCACGCTCTCCGCGCCCTCAACAGCCCCCGCCAGTACGAAGCAGCCACCGAACTTCACGCGCTCGGCGCACTTCGCACCCCTTGACCTCTCGACGTTCGACGACTTCGTTGATCGTCGTGGGTTCCCTCGGACGGGTGGTGGTGGGGGCTGATCTGATGGTGCGCGGAGGAGGGGACAGAGAAGCATCGGTGGCACCTTGTGTCGCTTGACGGCGCTCGGCTGAAAACGTCGACCTCGTGAGCGATGGGTCAGGCAAGTCCGCGCTCGTAGTCCGTGGTCACCGTGGTGCCGTCCAGCGCGGCGATTTCGAGGTGATCCGTAGGGGGCGGGGGACTAGGCCGCGGACGTCGAAGAAGCTGAGGCGTTCTTCATACCGCTCGGCGGCTTCGTCGGCCTCGACGGCGGACGCGGTGACGCGCGGGTTGAGCAGCACGAGAGCGCCGCCGGCGCCAGCCATGGCGGGTTGGACGATCCTGGCGAAGGGCAAGCAGCACCGGTCCGGCGCATCCCCGGTGCCGTGGGTGCCACGCACAGCCTGCACTGACAGGTCTGCAGGTGCCGGGGGAGGCCGTCAGTACGGGCGTTGCAGCCGTGTACCGGCCAGGCGGCTGCGCACGGCTGGGTGAAGGACCAGGCATGGACCGCCGCGAGGGTGGCCAGGTTGATCGGCAGGAAGTTCCACATTCCTACAGCGTCTCGGGGGCGACGAGGCTGATGCGCCGGCTCGGTTTCAGCCGCAGGTTCCCGCGCGGCGGGTTGCCGAACGCTGCGCAACCTATGCGGGTCACGCGGGGGCGGGGCGCCGGCACCAATGCCCCGTCCCGCCCCGAGCCGGTTGGCTCATGCTGCGTGCAGAAATCGGACTGTGAGAGATCGCAGCCGCCGGCGTACCTTCTCCGGGCTGCTGTCAGCTCAGATCGTCGGGGTGTCGTCGATGGTCTCCTGATGCGGTTCGACGATGAACTTCCAGCCGGCGCTGGGCTCTATGAACCGCACTCGGGTGGGGTAGATGTCCAAAGCGCGGCGGTCGCGATTCTGGCCGCTCGTGCTCTTTCGCCCGCGGGCCGGCTCTTCGAACAGGTCGACCTTGACGTCCGGCACCGCCACGACTTCCTCGCTCCAGCGCTGAACGATTCCCGCGCCGAACGCTTCTCTTGCTGCGGTGTAGAGCGACTCCAGAGATTCCTTGTTCCCGTCGGGCACGAAGAGAGCGAGGTTCAGAAGGACGCCAGCACTCTGGAGAACTTCGATTTCTTCCCCAGCCTCGTCGGCAACCCAGATCCCGCGCTCTTCAACATTGTTCGGAAGCACATGGATTTCCTTACCGAAAATTGTCCTTGCGATGAAGGATCCTCCATCGAAATACTTTCCCGGCTTCGTGAGGAAGGCCGGAGTGTAGCAGTCGAGAGAAAGATCGTCCAGCTCTGCCGAGACGAAGATCTCCTCCTGCAGGCCCAATTCTGAAACTTCCTCGCCTGTAAGGCGTCGAGCCGTAACCTTTTCGGTTTTCACGCTATTTCTCCTTCTTCGCATGGCCATGGACAGTCCGAAGATCCGCTGCTCGCGGCTTGACCACGGCTCCACCCATAGGCCTGGGTTGGGGTCGAGACGAGTGATGCCGACGGCTGAGCGCGTTGCTTGAGATCGCCGCCCCGGACAAGATCCCAGACACGGGACCCGGGCGGCAAATCTTCATGGGGAAAGGCGAAGGTGGCAGCATCGCGTCCGGACACCGTGGGCTCCCCGACCCGCCCTCCGTTCAAGACACCGCCCGCGTATACCTGGTGAGCTGTATCAGTTTGTCGGTATTGATTTTTCGACGTGGATGCGCCAGTACGTGGAGTTTTGATAACGGCCGGTTGGTGTGCTTGAGCAGTCCCAGCGCCGATACCAGGCGATTTCCCTGCCTGGAGTGAAGGAGTACCTGAGCGTGCCGGCGGTGTCATCGAAGGGCAGCATCATCTGCAGCCGGGCGCCGTGGATGTCGGACTGCTGTGGCGGTGCCCAGCCGCTAACGCATTTCCGCGCGATGGGCTGTGCACGCAGTTCTCCGGGTGCTGAGGTGCCGTGCCCTATCCCTGCGACCCCAGTGCGGTATCCAAGCATCTCCGGACGCGGCGGTAGGCGTCGGTGACTGTGGCCGGTGGCGTGGGGCGCGCTGCTGCGAAGTGGGAGTACGCGGGGCTTGCTCCGGCCGTGTTCCTTCTTGGCCTGCTCGTACAGCTCGGGATCGAGCTCGCTGAGCAGGGCCTCGAATTCGCCTCCCTTGTTGCCGTCAGTGCCGAATTCGCGGGCGAAGGTGAACACGCCTGCTCCTTCCCAGTAGTCCTTCCAGCGGGTGAAGATGTCACCGGGTTCCGGCTGGCCGTCTGGGAGGAGATTCTTGGTCGCGAGGTGGTCGTGCAGGCGGCTGCCGTGGCTGAGGGCGGGGTCGTCGGCGACGATTGCCCAGGGGATGCCGAAGGCTTCGAGGTAATCGATCTAGGCGTCGAAAGCCTTGTCCCCGTCGACTTTCATCAGGCAGATGTTGGCGGGCGCTGAGTGGGCCCATTCGTGACAGTGGGGGCTGTCCCACCAACCGGCTCAGGGCGCCGGTTTCGGTGGCGCCTTCACACAGGATGACTCCGGCGGCGAACAGTAGGGCGCGGGCCTCCGATGTACCCAGACGCTGCAGCCATCTGGCCCGCGCCCGCGCTGGCAGGTCATGGGGTGTGCGGAAGACCTGGGTGCCTGACAGGTGAGGGGCCAACCGCACGATGCGGGAGAGGTTCGCAGGGGTGCTGGCGGGCACCAGATCGGCGCTGTGGGTGATCACGATGCACTGGGCGCGGGCATCGAGTGCCGGGATGACGCGGCGCTGAAGGGTCGGTTCCAGGTTGACGGCCGGCTCATCAAGGACGATGGCACGGCCAGACTCACCGGTGAGTAGAGTGCTCAACAGGAGCGCTTCCTGGATGCCGGCCCCGGCGAAGGCGATGGGTACTTCGTGGTCTCCGTCGACGACGGTGACATCGATGAGTACCGTGCCGGGCTCCTGGGAGTCAGGGGATACCTGCACACCCAATGCCCGCCCCGTCAGGTCATTGAACAGCTCTTTGGCCTGTGCATAGCGCGACGCAGTGCGAGAGGACCGTTCTTGCACCGGTACAGCTCACCGGCCACCCCACTACCGTCGCGCAGGTCGATGGGCCGTTGGAGGTCCTGGAGCTGGAAACGGCGTTCCAGCGGGAGACGGCGATGGTCGGTGACCACGGCATCACTGGACGAACCAGAGCTCGACAAGGTAGCCGACGACCTGCGGCAGTTTCTGGAACTGCTGGAGCAATCCCTGACGCGGTTCGTCGCCGACGGCGAGCCGGGATCTGTGTAGATCAGCCCGCAGGGCCCATTCTGTTAGGGGCGTTTTCTCCTGTTGCTTCATCCCGGATTGCCTGGTTGGGGTGGGTTCAGGTGCCGCGCCAACTCGGGGTGGATTCCGCGGTCAGGCGTCGTGTCATGAGGTTGATCATCGCGAGGTGGACCATGGCTTCGGAGCGATGCGGCTTGGCCTCGTAGTTGCGTGCCGGTCGGCGCTGGTTCATCAGCCAGCCCAGGGTGCGTTCGACCGTCCGGCGGCGGGGTAGGACGGTGAAGCCTCTGGTGGTGGGGTAGCGGCGGACGATGTGCATGTCGATGCCGAGAGTGGCGGCGTGTTCGACGAGGTGCTGGCGGTAACCGCCGTCGACCCAGGTCTTGCGGATGGTGGGATCCTATTCGGCTCCGTCGACGATCTTGTGACGCCGCCCGCCTGAACTGGGCATATATCGGTGTGAGGTTCAGGGGATTTGAGGCGGTTACTGCCTCATTTGGCAAGTGTGGTCGTGGAGTCCGTCGAGCGGGCCGCCGGGGTGGTCACGTTTCGTACGTCGTGCCGGACGCTCCTGGCGAGATATACGTCTTGCGCGATGCCGTCCTGGCGGGTGCACGGCCGGTTCCTGCGCTTTCTCGCTGACGCATCCCTCGGTGCAGCACCCGTCGTGATCGAGTTCCTGGTGCGACGTTTCAAGTGCCTCAACTCCCTTTGCCCGGCGGTGACGTTCGCCGAGCAGATTCAAGGACTGGCCAGCCTGCACGCCCGCTACACCCCACTGCTTCGAGCGGTGCTCACCTCGATCGCCCTGACACTGGCGGGGCGTCCCGGGGCGCGGCTTGCCGGCGCGCTGAGCATCCGTGTCGCGAAGGACACGCTCCTGCATCTCCTTCGCACTGTCCCCGAACCGCCTCCAGCCCAGGTCAGAGTGCTAGGCGTGGACGATTTCGCCCTACACGAGGGCGATTCGTACGCCACCATCCTCATCGACCTGGAGGCCCGCCGGCCGCTCGATGTGCTGCCCGGCCGGGACGCCGCACCGCTGGCCGACTGGCTGCAAGGGCACCCCGAGGTGGAGATCATCTGCCGGGACCGGGTATCGCCTCTGCGGAGGGGGCCCGCGTCGGCGCCCCGCAGGCGAAGCAGATCGCGGACGGCTGGCATCTGTGGCGGAACCTCGCCGAGGCCCTGGAGAAGACGGTCGGCGCCCACCACACCTGCATCCGGGCCGTGTTCGCGACACCCCTGGCCGCCAAGGTGGACACCGCCGGGGACCTGGTCACCGGAGAGCTGTCCATCGCGGAGGGCATCCCGTTCGTACCGCCGGACGGGACACTCGACTTCGCGGGCCGCCCCCGGCGCCTGGTGGCCCGCACCACCGAACGCTACGAGGCAGTGCAGCAGCGACTGGCCGGGGGCAATACCTGGCCGCCGTGGACTGCGGCTCGACCACTCCACCGTGCGCCGCTTCGCCCACGCACCCACGCCAGAGTCGGCGCGAGAGGATCAGCTAAGCCGCCTCCCCATCTTTGCCGAATGCCGGTTGTGCCCCTTCGTGTCCCACCATTCTTCCAGGTGTGCATGGACGAGGTGCACGAGTTGCTGCAGTCGGTCGGGAGGGGGCGTGGGAGAGGTGAGCACATCGACCCAGGACTTGTCGCCCCAGGGCAGAGTGACTACCCAGTGCTCATCCTGGTTGCCTCGGCGGCCCACAGTGAGCCGGTACGTCAACGTCGCGCTGCGGTCCGGATGGTGCTCAACCGACAACCTGATGACATCGAAACGGAGTCCGTCAGCGGTGACGTACGAGCGACTCAGAGCCTGCTCGGCTGATGTCTGTTCCTCCACCGAGACCGACCACCCTTTCATCTCGTCCCACGCCCCCACGCGGCGTCTAGCAGGCAGGAGTACTGGCCACGGCTGGCTGATCGACCTTGTAGGCCGTCAAAAGGTCGTTGGTCCCGGCTGGGGTACCGATGATAGTGCGGAACTTTTCCACTCGCGGGCACTGATTGAGGTAGGTGGAGTAACCGCCGCGGCCATTGGGGTCTCCGGACCAGATGGCCGCGTGTATCTTCCGGTCCATCGTGCTGTTCCAGCCGTGCCCCGCCTTGATGTGCTTCCAGCCCCACGTGCTTGTGCCGCAGCGCAGCGTAAAGAGCTGGGGCCCTCTGTAGTACTTCTTCAGGACGTAGGTACGGCTGTGGCTTCTGCACGCGGCGTCAAAACTGCCGGCCGCTGCTGTGGCAGTCTCGCCGGAGGCGGAGGACGCGGCGGACGCGGACCCGGCCGCCGGGACCAGCAGGGCCGACATGGCGGCAGCAGCAGCCAGCGTTGCCTTGACGGAAGTGTTGAAAAGCATGTGCGTTCCCCTCTGTTCTCCCCGTGGTCAGCGGGGAGGTGGTGCGAAGCGTCGTATTGATGACGCCCCGTGACCGTTTCATCGCTGACTGAACGCCGTCAACCTAAATACACCTCAGGCCGTCCAGGCGCAGGTTTCACAGGCGGGGCTGTTTCGCGTCTCACCTGGGTGTGTCGGTGCGCGGGGTGTCGATGAGGGAGAGGTCGGTGCGGGGGCGGTGCCAACGGACGGGGTGGCGCCAGCGGCCGGCGCTGTCGCGAGAGCCGCATCGACAATCTGCTCCGCAGACGCGTGGCCGTGCAGCAGGTGAGTGGAGCCCAGCACGACAGTGTGGTGACGCGTGACGCCCTGCGCCGGACCGCGGTCCGCGCCCACGCGGCGGGGGAGCCCGGCTTCACCTGGGGCGTCCTGCACGGCCACGAGGAGGCCGCGTCCGGCGCCCGGGAGCGACAGCTTCCGCAGGCCTGGGCCAAGACCCGCGCGGCGGCGCGGAGCGAGGCCTTGCACTCCTGAGGAGCCTGGGCTGCCAACCCGGAGAATCTCTGACGGCGGGCCGGGAATCCCCGGTCGGACGCCGGTCGGCACCGCCTTCTTCCCCGTCCGAGCACCTCCGGTCACGGGCCGGGCGCCGCCCAGGATCCGCGGGCGGCCGGCTGGGCCCGCCGCCGCGCCGGCGGAACCGGCGGACTGGGGGAGCGTCGTATGGGGCGCACAGGCTGGGGTAGCTGGGTTCCACCGACTCGTCGCCGCCCCCGGCGCCGACCCGAGGAGAAAGAGGGATCAACGTGACCGCTTCCCTGGTGGAGACCGTCGACATCCAGGCCCCCGTGTCCGTCGCCTGGGATCTGTGGAGCGATGTGACCCGGTGGCCGTCCTTCCTGAGCCACGTCCGTCTGGTGGAGCCCCTCGGTGAACGCCGCTTCGCCTGGCAGTTGTCCTTGCCGGGCGCGGACAAGAACTTCGTCGCCGAACTGACCGAAGTGATCCCCGGGGAGCGGATCGCCTGGCACACCACCCAGGGCGTCCACCACGCGGGTGTCGTGACGTTCCACCCTCTGAGCGACACCTCGAGCCGGGTCGCCCTGCAGATCGAGTACAACCCGAAGGGATTCGTCGAGCACCTCGGCGCACTGACCAACCTCGACTCGACCCTGGCCAACTACGACCTCGGCGAATTCCAGAAGCTCGCCGAAACCGCGGCCGCCATGTGACGTCTTTGCCGCCCGCGGACATCGAACGCGCCCGACGAGGCGGGCAGGTGGCGCAACCCCGCCGCCCCAGCAGCAGAAGGAAGCGGGAGACCGTCCTCAAGCCGAGCGGGGCGGCCTGTGAAGCCGGCGCCGGGTGGGCCGACCCGGCCCAGCTCCTCGGCCCTCTCTCCGGCACAGGCCCTCACCTGCGGCCTTCTCGTCCCGACCTCGCGGACCGCGACCGGCATCGGTCGCCACACCCGCGAGAGACGCGAGCGCGAGCAGCGTCAGCGCTCCAGCGGGCCGTGGCAGTCTTCGCCAGACCTCCACCAGCGCTCTGGAAGCGCTGCTCGCCGGGGCGTCCGGTCGGTCGCCCAACCGTCCGTCCTGGAGCGAGCGCATGCCACCCGATGCCGCGAACGATGGCCTATGCACCGACCCGCGCGAGCGTGACGGGTAACCCAGCTCCCTGTGGGTACCTGCTAGCGGCGGCGCGTCGGCCACGGCTCGCCAGGGGTATCTGCCCCTCGACGTAGTGGGAGAGGGAAATGAGGCTTCGTGACTCGGCTCGGGCCGTGGCGTCCCGGTGCTCTGCCGACATACTCAACGGCCGGTACCGTCTGGACGGTCTTCTTGGCTCGGGTGGCGCCGCGGATGTCCACCGGGGCTTTGATCTGCGGCTGAGGCGGCCAGTAGCGGTCAAGGTCTTCCGGCCCGAAACCGGCTTCGACACGGAGGAGACCTCACAGGGCGAAGCCGCGATCCTGGCCCGCCTCCACCACCCAGGACTCGTCACGGCCTTCGACGCCGGACAGCACGACGGACGTGTCTTCCTGGTCATGCAACTCGTCGAAGGCACCACGCTGAAGCGCCGCATCACCGCAGGCCCGCTGTCCTTCGAGGAAACCGCCGCACTGGGCTCCGGTCTCGCCCACGCGCTGGCTCACGCCCACGAGGCGAGCATCGTCCATCGAGACGTCAAACCGTCCAACATCCTCCTCGACGCTTCGCACCGGCCCCACCTGACCGACTTCGGCATCTCCCGACTGCTGGACGCCACCAAACACACCGCCACCGGGACACTCATCGGCACGGCCGCCTACCTCTCACCCGAGCAAGTCCTCGGACAGCCCGTCGGCCGGCCCGCCGACATCTACGCCCTCGGACTGGTACTTCTCGAATGCCTCACCGGCCGGCTCGAGTACGACGGCGGCCCACTGGAAGCGGCGATCGCACGACTGCACCGGCCACCCGCGCTGCCCCACCATCTGCCACCACAACTCGCCGACCTCGTGCGGGCCATGACAGCCCTGGACGAAAATGACCGTCCGACAGCCGACGACTGCGCCCGAGCACTGGCAGAGTCGACCGAAACAGGGCGACTTGCCGTCAACCCCTCGCCGCACCCGGTGAGTTCCGTGACCAGCCACACGCGATCTCGGACGGGGGACCGCACGCACGGCACCCCGCTGCCCGGAGGCGGAGAACAGGTGGCTGCGCACACCAGGGCCGTGCGGAAGCGCCCGTTGGCCGTCGGTGCCGGCGTTGCTCTGGCCGCGGCCCTGGTCACCGCTCTTGCCGTCTCCGGCACCCCCACATCACACGACGATGATCAAAGCGGGACCAGGATCACCGGCGTCCCCGACGCCGGGCGGAAGCAGGGGACCACAACGCCTGCCGGGAAGATCCCTTCCGAACGCAACGGCAGTACTTCTGACGGCTCGGACGACGCATCAGGCGTCGACGCGACCCCACACTCGTCTGCGGCCTCGGTGCACGCAGCGCCAAGCAGCGTAGGTCTGCCCGGCGCAGCGGCTCACGGCCGCGCAAAGGCGGAAGCATCACACCGCCCGCCCGGCCACGCAGAGAAGGCGAGGAAAAAGGCGAAAGGCAAAAAGGAGTTGAAAGGAGTCACGGGTCCGTGAGCTGCCCCTGCGTTCCAGGGCTCCGTCCACACCTACGGGGCCCTGCCCGGACGCCTCAGTGGCTGCGCCGTGAGCCAGGAGACCTGGTCGCTCCCTGCAGGGCCGTCCGGTCCGTGCCGGTCGGCAGCGCCGCTGCGGGGGCCGGTTGCCGGCGCCGGGCGAGGGATTCCCGGGCGGCCTCGCGCGGGTGACGGCTCTGCCAGTACGGGTTGTCGTGGGGCAGCTTGCTCGACACGCGCCCGTACATGCCGAACGTCAGGATCACCAGCCCCATCACGAAGCTGAAGACGACGTTGGTCATGCCGAAGTCGAGGACGTTGGCGGGCCGGTCGAGGATGAAGATGTGGACGAAGCCGCTGAGCAGGAACAGCGTGCCCACCGCCATGTTGAGTGTGGAGGCGACGTTGCCGCCGATGGCGGCACCCGCGATCAGGATCAGGCCGACGGCCACGGAGATCAGGCTCAGGGCGCCGTTGGTCGACATGCCCGCGATGCTGTCCCCGTTCGTGTTGAACGGACTGAGTTCGTCGGCGAATCCGAGGATGCCGAAGACGAGCAGGACCACCCCGCAGAACGCGGAGCCCCAGCGGTAGACGGCGGCCAGGTGGTGGTCGAGGGGGAGTTCGTCCTGGAGCTTCATCGCCCGTCCCTTCTCTTACTGGAAGTCAGGCCCGCGAAAGCGGCACCTTTTCGTGCGTTTCGTCCCTTCATTCCCTGGAAAGTCGCCCAGTGGTTGCACCGCCTTCGTGCGGGGGCGGGATCAGTCGGCCGAGCCCCTGCCGGAGCCGAAGTCGCTGTCGGCATGTGCGAGGAGACGTTCCCCGCGAGCAACGCCGTGGAAGCGGCGGACGCTTGAGCGCGATGGGGTGAGGATGGTCCGGAAGGGCGGGTCCCCGCCTCCTCTGCCACCGCGAGAACCAGCGGAGGGGGCTCAGCCACGGCTGTTCTCCCCCACGTCTTGGAGGCAACGGTTCAGCCCGTGCAGCCCGCGACGGGTATGGCTCTTGACCGTTCCCAACGGCAAGCCGGTGACCTGGGCGATCTGGGTCTGTGTGAGGTCGTTGTAGTAGGCGAGGCTGAGCACGCGCCGCTGAGTCGCGGGGAGCTTTGACAACTCGTGGCTGATGAGGACGCGGTCCAGCACCGCATCGGGCTCACCGGCACGATCCTGCGTGCATACGACGGCCCCCGCTGCCGCCACCAGGTCGGCCCGGCGTGTCCGGGCGTGCAACGCGTCGGCGATCTTGCGCCGGGTGATTCCGACGATCCACGCTGCCAGGGCGCCACGTTCGGGTGCGAAGCCGGCCCGTCCCCGCCAGGCGGCGAGGAATACCACCTGTGTGACGTCCTCTGCCTCAGCCGCGTCCCCCAGAGAGCGTCGGGCCAGGGTGTACACCAGCCGGCCCCATCGGTGATAGGCCCCGGAAAGGGCCTGCTCGTCGCCTTCGGCGAACGCGGTGGCGAGTTCCTCCTCGCCAAGAGACTCCTGAACGGGAGCCGCGATCGGAGCACCCTTGAGGGGCTGCTCGGTCAGCTGCTGTGAGGTCATGGCGACGGCTCCTCGAACAGGGCGGGCTGCGCCATGTCTCCGAAGGGGGCGACCGGGTCGTACCGTCTGCGGGGTCTGGCGCACCGGTTCGCGCGGGGCGATTCCGGCTCTGCCACCATCCGAAATATCGATGCAGCGGGCAACTTGCATCGACTGTGCGTCGTATTGGCTGCCCGCTTCGAGGCGGTCCGCACGCCGGCCGTCGGCGACGGGCACGGACACGCGCGGGTTGACCCGCTCATCCGCTGGTCGAAGCGGGTCCGCTTCGACCATTCGGCGCTCCAGTTCGACATCCGAGATGCCCTGGCCCCCGGCGGTCTGCTCCTCTGTGAGCTCCCCACGGGAACCCGGATCGGGGCTTCCTCGGTGCGCAGGGGCGTACAACTCGCGGCCTCTCATCCGCACCTGGAATGCGTACCGTTCCGCGATAACGCCAACCGTCGCCTGGACAAGTTCCCCGCGGGAGAGGTCGACGTATTGCTGCTGGCTGTGGAGCGCATCGGTCGGACCGGCGTGGTCGCCGAGGTCCTGTCGACCGAGGCGGTGTGCCCACCGATCGGTGCCGGTGTTCTGGCTTTTCGGTGCTGTGAAGCCGATCCCCCGCGATCGACGTCATCAGCGCTCTGAACGATTCCGGCACCCATCGATGGTCCTGGGCGCGAATCCGGTGCCGGTGTACCGCTTGCCGGTGGTGATGTTCACCGAGCCGGGCCGCGGCGCATCCGGCCGCCGTCGCCGCGTGGGCCTGCTGGAGCCACGCACGAAGTCCCGGACCTCCGTCCGGCCGGCTCGCTCCCACGGGCGCTCAATGGCCCACAGGAAGCGCTGCCAGCACAGCAGGGCCGCCCGCATGACTTCAGCGTCTCCATTCTCAGGTCGCGGGCGCGGAGGTCCTGGAGGAAGTCCGAGACGGCCGCGATCTCCTGGCCGTCTCGGTCGGTGACCCGGTACGGCTGTACGGGGTCGTGGACCTCCGCCAGCCGCCCAACCGGAGGCACGACGCGGTTGGCCACATCGCGGCCCGGTTCGAGAAGCATGCCGGGATACTGACAGCAGGACGACCGTCATCCGCACCAGATTCACTCCTGCCGGTGACCTGCGTCTTTGCCATATTTAGTTCGGTCAACATGCCGCACTCGACGTTTCGAGCCGGATGCCGTTCACGCCGTCCCGCAGGTAGTGCGTGACCCGCCCCGGCGTGGCCCTGCCGGCAGGCAGTCCCGCCTCCAGTGCCTCCAGGACGGCGATCCCCGAACTCCTCTTTGGCGCTGGGGCATACGTACCAGGGCCGCCGGGCAGCGCTGGAAGGAGCGCGAAGCGGGATCGTGCTCGCGGCTACCACCAGCACGGCAGGCACAACGGCCTCAGGCACAGACGCGTCAGGTGCCGGGCAACGACACCGGTGTTCCGAACCGCACCGGCACACCAGGCGCGTACAACACGCTGACCGGTGCCTCCTCGGGCCGGGACAGGCCTGCGGCTGCGATGAGCGAGTCGTCCCAGCCGAGCAGGGAGCAGCGGCGGAAGGATCACTCGGGGTGGGTGTTGGGGAGGTAGTAGGAGCGTCCGAACGCACGTCCGTGCAATCCCCAGCGGTTCGTGAGGAACTCCTCGACGGGGTCCGGCGCCATGGGGGTGCCGGCTACCTCGAGCCACACGCGGGCCCCGGCGCTCGGTGCTCCGCGGCGGCTGGTCCGGTACAGCAGGCGGTTGTCGAACCAGCGGCTGTGGATGCGGGACCACCGATAGGGGAGCCGGAAGGACGCGTCGGCGGCCAGGACGGGCACCAGCCGGTCGCATTCCAGCGAGCGGAACACCACTCCGCGGCGCCCCAGCGCGTCCCGGCCGTAGAGGCGGACATTGACCTCGTCGAAGGATCCGAGATACGGGATCGCCGGGGTGTCACCGAAGGCGAGATCGCGCATGCGGAAGAAGACCAGGCCGACGTACGTGCGGCCGTTGTGGAGGTCGGGGACGGTTCCGGGCGGCAGAAGCCGGGCCACCTGGAACGGGTCTACAGGCCAGTGCAGGAACACCAGGTCGCGCCAGTTCTGCCGGAAGAGGGTCCGCCGCAATTCCCGCGGCGCGCGAGGGGTCACCGGCTCCACGGGGTGCATGGTCCGGTGATACCGGCGGGGCGATCCACTGTCGGGCACGGTTGCTCCTCGGCCGCCCGCCCTACCGCTCGACGTCGAGCGGGGCGTCACGGCCCGGCTTCACCACTCGGGCGCCGGCCGAGAGCGCGGCGACGATCGCGTCCACCGCCTCGGCGACGGGCAGCCCCGGCGGCAGCACGGGAGGCGTTCCGAGAACGGCTCGGCCGGCGAATCCCGTCTCCACATGGGGCAGACGGATCTCCAGCACCGCGACCCCGGACGCCCGCTGCTCGCGCCGGACCCCCCGGAGCCAAGCGGCCAGGCCCGCCTTGGACGCGGAGTAGTCGGCCATGCCCGCCGAGGGCGAGTCGGCGACGACGCCCGTGATCGCCGCGACCACGCCGCCCGGCTCGACGACGGGAAGCGCGGCTCGCAGAAACGCCAGGGGAGCCAGCGTATTGACGGTGAACAGATGCTCGGCCACGGCGTCGCTCACCGACTCGGCCGGTCCGAAGGCGGTAACGCCGACGCAGACGACGACCGCGTCCAGCCCGCCGAGTTCCCCTGCGGCCCAGGTCACCGTGCGTGCGCACTGCGCGAGGTCGTACGCGTCGAAAGCGCGGGCGGGGGCGTCGCCGCAGGCCCGGGACACGCGGGCGAGGCCTTCGCGGTCCCGGCCCGCAACGGCCACGGCGGCTCCCTGCTCGTGCAGCCGCAGAGCCAGGGCGGTGCCGAGGACTCCCGTTGCGCCGGGAACCAGGATCCCCGCACGGCTGATGACCATGACACACCTCCCGTACCCCGGGTGGGCCCGGGGCATCGGACGACTCGCCTCTCTTCTTCGGCAGGTGACCGATCCCTGGATGCGGCGGCGGACCGGCCGCAGGCAACTCACGCCCGCTCTCCGTTCCGGGCCACGAGCGTGTGACCCGTGAGCTGCGCCCGCCGGCTGTGGCGCCCGGCCGACACTCGCCCCCTCGGACGGCGCAGTCCGGCCCCGTCATCCTGGCCCATCCCGCCTCGTGGAGCCCAGTTCACGCACAGCGCGCAGGATCGCGCGGCGGCGGCAGACAGCGGCGCGCCTGCTTCTTCGCGATGGGGCCGCGCTTCGTCGCGAAGAAGAGTGCGCGCGGTCAGCCCGTGCATCCGAGGGCGCCATGACACCAGAAAAGTGGTGAAAGCATCCCAAAATGCTTCACCGGTCCGTGATGAGAGGGAAAGCAATGATCGTGAAGAAGCTGCACGATGCGGGCGTCCAGAGTGAACACGCCTACGCCGCGGCCTTCGGCTCCATCGGCCTTTCGCTCGTCTCCTGGCTGGCGTCCAACAAGCAGGAGAACCTGGAGCGGGCCGACCGTTGGGGCATCTTCGTGGGGGAGTGGGCGCCCACCTTCTTCGCCCTCGGGCTGGCGCTGGCCAACTACGAGCAGAGCGATTCCGCGGGGGCCGACCACTGATCGGCAGGCGGCCTCGGCCACGACCCCGTTCGGCCCGCATCTGCGACCTGCGGAAGCGCGCCTCCCCGACCGAGAAGACGCTGATGCCAGACATGGTGACAATGGAGACGAGCCCGGTGACGGAACTGCTCGACGGCGGGATCGAGGACGTTTCGGCCAGGCGACGCGTTGGGTCGGGCGGGCTGCCGACATGGCGTGAGCTGGGGTTGCAGTCGATGTCGGCGACGCTGGTCGAATCGCTGAGCCGACGGGGAAGCCGCTTCTTCGAAGCACTGTGCCAGTGGCCTCGATGGCATGCACTGAACGAGCGTGCGCTCGCGGTGACGCATCATCCCCTGCTCATGGCCGAGTCCGCCCGTCAGCTCGCCGCCGCCCTGGAGTTGCGGTATCTCAAGGGAGCGGACGACAACCGACTCCAGCCCGTCTCGGTGAGCCTGGGAGTGGATCCGAGAGCACAACCGGTCGAGCGCGGCGCCGCGTCGGACGTGCTGGTTCACGTCACGGTCAGCGATCTCGTCGTACGAGTGGGTACTGTCGCCGCGTACCGCCTGACGGCCGAGTTCTTTCACGCCGGCACGCGCTTCGGCGCCTGCGGCATGACGCTGGCCCGCCCTTCACGCCCTCGACCGGAGGTGACCTCCACGCCGCATCAGGGCCTGCTGCGTCCCGCCCCGGCCGCCGTGGGAGCGTCGGCCGAACCGGACGTGCTTCTCGCGCGCGGAGCGCAAGGGCGACTCGTGATCGCCCCCTGCGACCCTGGGCACCCGGTGCTCCTGCCGGGCCGGCCCGCCCTGCTGCCGGCGCTCGCCGTCATGGAAGCCGGAAGGCAGGCGACGCTGCTCTACCGAGGGGCCCTGCCGTCCGCTGTGGCCGGCATCGCTGTGCGGCTTGACGCGCCGGTGCCAAGCCGAGGGGCGGTCGTAGAGGTGGCGGCCGAGGGCGGCGCCTCGCGCTTCCTCGTAAAGGCCGGGGAACAGATTGCCGCCAGGGGCACGGTCACCTTGTTGCGCCCTTGAACGCAGCAACGGCGATCCGCACTGTCGCGGGCATGCCGAACCCGTGCCGATCGGCGCCCGCGCCGATATCACCGGACCCTGGCGGTCTGCCGGACACGCCGTCCGTGGTTCGGTCCGTGGCGGTCCGACGGACCTTCCCCGGAGCTGTCCGTCCGGGCTACGGCCATCCGGGTGTGCTGAAGCCGTGCCAGGCGACCGACCGAAAGGCGATCGACCATGCTGGGCGGACATCAACACGCTGTCCAGCGACGAGGAGTACGGCATGCCGATGGACTCGGTGGCCAGATTTCTGGCGGCTCTGAACCCCCAGGACCGGCAGACGGTCGACGCCGAACCACGCGATGAGCAGGAGCGCCTCGCCGCGGCCTGGGAAATCGAGCTGGAGGCAGACGCCGAACTCGACACGCTCGACGAGTTGTCGCCGGCTGCGGCGGAAGCAGAGGCGGCCCGTCGTGTCCTGGACCGCAAAGACGGTTGACCCCTGTGGCACCCGTGCCACAGGGGATCACGGCCGGGTGGCCGATCGCAAACATGGTCAGCTGTGCGGCATGTGGTCCGGCGGGACGGTTTCCGTCTGTCCCTGACCGGAAGGCGAGGGGCGTGATGACGCAGGAGCGGACCGGGGACAGGACGTCGCGGGTCGGGCCGGGCCCGAGGCGGTCCGGGACAGTACGAGGCCGTGTTGGGCTGTGCTCACGCGGCCGACCTCGGGCGGTCGCCCAGCTCTCCGCCGAAGCGACCGCACGCACAACGGCCCGCTTCTGCCGACTCCACCGAGACCACCGCATGCCGATCGCCTCAGTGCCGCCTTCTGCTGCTCACTCGGCCTCCCGGCCCTCCACCGGCCGCTATCCGGGAAACGCCCCAGCGGCAGAGGCATCCACGGGCGTGGAACTGGGCGGACCGCGGCGAGATTCAGCGCCCACCGGTCCTTCGGGTCCGCCGCGCCGGCACCTCGTTCCCCGGCTGCGGGTTCCAGGCTGAGGACACTGTCGAGCACCGCTGCTGTACCGGCGTCACCTTCTCCTGTGAACGATCACGCCAATTCCCCAGCCGTTTGGCCCCCCGTCGGTGGCGAGGTCTCAGGTGGGAGAGACCGCCGTCGACTGGTCGGTTGGCCTTTGGCGGACTCCACGGCAGGGGGATGGTTCAAGCGGGCCGATGAGGCGCGGCCGGCGTTGACTCTCCCTACCACCCACGTGTTTTGAGCGCGCCCTTGAAGGGGCCCTGCACGTCCGAGGTGATCCAGCCGCCATAGAAGTCTCCGTCCTGAGCCCGCGCCTCTTCGCCGCCGACGAGACAGCGGCCGACGCGGCCGACATAGAAGGCGAAACAGTCCCTGAGGGCCGTGTAGGCGGGTTCGGGGTTGGAATAGCTCCAGGCGGCACGACCGCGCACTTCGTGGCCGATGATCAGGTCCCAGTAGCGGGCGGTGCCCTTCCATTCACACCAGGAGTGGCCGTTGTTCGGGAACAGCAGATCGGACCTGACATCTTCCGGGGGGACGTAGAACGTCGGGGGATGGCTGGTCTCCAGTACCCGCAACGCCCGTCGAGTCTCGGCGATCACATGGCCACCGCATTCGACCCGGACGAGGCGGTCGTCCCGGAGTACAGCGGGGGGCCGTGGATAGTCCCATACGGACTCGATGGTGCGATCGATGGATTCGGTCATGCCGTCTCCTCGCCCTGAGTGCACACGCCTCGGTCAGCGCGTTCGTCCCTTCTTCTCCCCATCCCGGGGTCCCGGATGAGATGTCCTGGGATTGATCGGGCCATCGTGCCGTGGCGGGATGGACACCGGGCGGGCAGGTGACGGTCTCCGGGGGCTTCGAAGACAGTGCCGGCGCGGGTACCGGTCCCGGGGACAGCGATGTGCGCAGGTGCTGAGGGCGCCGACGACCGGTAGAACGTAAGGGTGAAGGACGAGGGCAGCCCTGACGAGGATGCGCGGCCGCACCGTGTGGCGAGGCCGGCGATCGACTACCAGGCGCTGTTCACGGTCACCCCCAGCCCCTGCATGGTGCTGGGCCCGGATCTGGTGCTCGCCGACATCAATGAGGCGGCCTGCCGGGTGACCGGGCGCACCCGGCAGGATCTGCTCGGGAGGTATCTCTTCGATGCCTTTCCAGAGAATCCGGCGGACCCGGATGCCGACGGGGTGCGGAATCTGCACGCCTCCCTGCACCGGGTTCTGCGCTCGAAGGAGCCGGACACGGTGGCGCCGATGAAGTACGACATTCCCGTGGCCGGCCGGCCGGGTGTGTTCCAGGAGCGGTGGTGGTCCGCGATCAACACTCCGGTGCTCGGACCGGAGGGGCAGGTGGAGTGGATCCTGCACCGGGGGGAGGACGTGACCTCGTTCATCCGCTCCCACCCTCGCCTGCGAGAAAGCGGCACGCTCAGCGACGTGGAGGCGATGGAGGTCGAACTGTACGCGCGGGCCCGTGAGCTCAAGCGGCTGAACGAGGAACTGCGCCAAGCCCACGCCCGGGAACGCCAGGTCGCCCTCACCTTGCAGGAGGCCATGCTCCACTCGCCTCATCTGGCCCGGCACCGGGAGACCGCGGTGCGCTACTTGCCCGCCGCCGGGTCACTGAACGTGTGCGGCGACTGGTATGACGTGGTCGACCTGCCCGAGGACAGATTCGCCGTCGCGGTCGGCGACGTCGTCGGCCACGGACTTGAGGCCGCCGCCGTCATGGGCATGCTCCGCAGCGCGTTGTCCGCCGTCGTCCGGGCCGTGGAGTGGCCCGCGGAGGCCCTGGATGTTCTGGGCCTGTACGCACGCGACGTGGAGGGCGCGCTGTCCACCACCGTCGTCCAAGCCGTCGTCGACACCTGTGCTCGCCGCATCGTGTACAGCAGCGCCGGCCACCCGCCCGCCATCCTGGTCCACCCCGACGGCACCTTCGACCTTCTCGACCAGGCCACCGACCCACCGCTGGGAGCCCGCCCCGAACCCGTCCCCCACCCCCAGGCCGCCCTGCCCTACACCCGCGGTGACACCTTCGTGCTCTACACCGACGGCCTCATCGAACGCCCCGGCGAGGACATCGACGACAGCCTGCGACGCCTCACCGACGCGCTCGGCCGCCATGCCCGCCGCGAACCCGAACGCCTCGCCGACGCCCTGCTCGCGAACCTCGGCGTCAGCAGCAGTACCCGCGACGACGTCGCCCTGATCGTCATCCGCCTGTGATCCACGCGCCACCAGCCTGGTGCGCCACCCACGACGGAACCCGGTAGAACGGCCGCTGCCTGGGAAGACGCGAATTGATCTTCATTGACGCCCCAGGGGAGGAAACATCACCATGGCCGTTCCCGCACGCGCCCGGCGTACCGCGCGCCGCTTCCACCGGTTCGAACTCCGGGCGACGGCCGTCTACTTCGCCCTCCTCGCTGTCACCCTCGCTCTGGTGGGCGCGGCCGCCCGCACCGCGGCTGCGGCCGCGGTGCACCGCCCCGCCTGGGCTGTGGCGCTCGCCCTTGTGGGCGTCGGCGTCGTCATGGCCGGCTGTCGCGGGAAGCGCCGCATATCGGCGGCGAGGATCGCGCGCCGCGCGGCCATAGCCCTGGACGCAGCCACGCGGACGGCGGTCGAAGCGCTCGACGCGGCATCACCGGCTCCCGCCGTCGGCCTGGTCCCCGCCGGGGCCGGCGCCTGCGGCGGCCGCCTCGGCACGGATCCCGCCGTCGTGTTTCCCGAGACCGTGCCCGAGGCGCCCGCGGACACGGTGGAGATCGCCTACGAGGCCCTGTACCCGGACGAGTTCGAACAGGCGGTGGCCGAACTGTGCCGGCGCGACGGCTGTCTCGACGTGGACGTCGTGGGCGGGGCCGGGGACCTGGGCGCCGACGTCGTGGCGAGGACGCCCGACGGGCGCTCGGTCGTCATCCAGTGCAAGCGGTACTGCGACGGCAACCGGGTCGGCTCACAGGACCTGCAGCGCTTCGGCGGCACCTGCTTCACCGTTCACGGCGCCGATGTCGCCGTAGTGGTCACCACCAGCGACTTCACCGCCCCCGCGCTCGACTACGCAGAGCAGTGCGGCATCGTGTGCGTCGACGGTCCGCAACTGCGCCGCTGGCAGGAGAATGCGGGACCGCGGCCGTGGGAGGCGCAGCCGTCGGCGGCCTGAGGCGGGCCGCCTTGACGGTTCGATCTCAGGGCCTGCTGACTCCGAAGGAACTGCTGCCTTCGACGATGCGCCGGTGAGCTACGACCTTGCGGTGTGGGACGGCGGCTCGGTCTGCGCCGAGCTCCACGAGCGCTACCTGGAGTCGGACGATGTCCTCGGCCTTGCGCTCTGACATGTGCTGGGTCTCCCGCCGTCCTGTGGCGTACGTACTCGATCCGGGGGGCGCCGGAACGACGGTGTGCCGACGCCCCCAGCCTGGTCAGCCCGGCGTGATCCCGGCCCGGGATCACGCCCGGCTGATCAGCCGGCCTTGAGCGAGACGCCGTCGATCACCCAGTACCAATTGTTGCCGCCGGTGTAGCGGAACCGGACCCGGGCGGTCTTCGCCCCGGCCGGGACCTGGAGAGTCAGCTTCTCCACGCGGGAGGACGTGTCGGCCGTGTACGTCTTCACGCCGACCCACGCGGCGTCGTCGTAGGAGACGAGGACCTCACCCTTCTGCGGGGATTCCTGGCGGTAGTAGGTGGTGTACGTGAGGGTGGCCGCGGCGCCTCCGGTGACCGGGTAGGCGGGGCTGACGAGGGTGGAGTCGAAGGTGCCCGAGACGGTCTTGTCCTCCCACTCGTCTCCGTCGGCGACCGCGAACACGTTGCGGGCCCGGACGTTGCTCTCGCGGTTCTGGTCCACCTGCGCCTTGGTCCAGAACTCGTCCGTGGTGAAGGACCAGCCGCGCCACTCGGTGACACCGCCCGTGCCCATCGCGGAGTTGTCGACCGACCAGCCGCTCGGCGGAGTGTGGGTGAAACCGATCACCGTGGCGCCGATGCCCGTCTCGTCGACGCGGGTGGCGAGCTGCGGGCGCAGCGCGTCGAAGTCGTCCGGGGCAGGCTGCTGCACGGGCCGTCCGTCGAGGCCCCAGGCGGGGTCGATGGCGACGCCGAGGTGGGCGAGCGCGGAGGCGGCGATGTCCGGCATCTTGACGTCGTGGCGCACCGAACCGGCGGCCAGGGTCGGCCCGGTCGCGATCATGAAGGTCTGCCGTTCGGGCCAGCTGGAGCCGCCGTGGCCGCCCGCGTCGGTGTGCCCGTGGTCGGCGGTGACCATGACCAGCCAGTCCTCGGAGGCGTAGGTGACACGGGCCTTCACCGCGGCGACCATCTGCCCGACCTGGGTGTCGACGCCGTGGATGGCGTCCAGGTACTGCTGGCTGGCGGCCCCGTAGCTGTGGCCCGCGTGGTCGACGTTGTCGAGCTGGACGAACACCGCGTCGGGGTTGGCGTCCCGGAGCTGGGCGACGGCGCGCGAGGTGGTGCCGACGTCGTACTCGGCGCTCGGAGTGGACACCCGGGTGTCGACCTTGGAGGAGAAGACGGTGTCCGTCAGGGGCGCCCAGGAGGAGACGGCGTAGGTCGACAGGGCCGGCTTGGCGGTCTCGATCCGGGTGAGGAAGTCCGGGTACTGGGCGAAGTTGTGGCCGGTGAAGTCGTTGTCCTTGACGTTGTGCTTGTCGGGCCAGACGCCGGTGATGAGGGTGGACCAGCCGGGGCCGGACAGGGTCGGCGCGAACGGATTGGCGTAGATGCTGCTGGGCGCGGTGAGGCCGGCGCCCATCAAGGCGTCGAGGTTGGGGGCGTCGGCGTCCGTGATGCGGCTCAGCAGGGTGCCGTCGAGGCCGATGACGAGGACCTTGGGGGTGTTGGCGGCGGCGCGGGCGACGGACGCGAGCGGCCCGGCGGCGAGGGCGAGACCTGCCGCGGCGGCGAGCAGGGTGCGACGGGACATGCGTGACGACACGTGATCCTCCGGAAGGGGGACGAGGGTGTGGAGCACGGATGGAACAGCGGGGGGTGACGCGGTCGGGCAGGGCGATGCCCCCGGCGGTCCGGTTCCAGGGGCGTCGCGGGTGGAGCAGGTGGCACGGGTGGTGCGGATGGCAGCCACCGGCCTTTTTTTGGGGGGAAGGCCGTTCGGCTGCCGGGGGCTCAGCTGCCGGTGGCGGACTTCCAGTCCTCGACGTACGTGGTGAGGTTCTTGTCGATGTCCGCCCAGTCGGGCTCGAAGACCTCGACGCCGTCCATGAGCTTGGTCAGCGAGATGGCGTTGGCGTCGGTCGCCTTGACGTCGGAGCGGGCGGAGAAGCCGCCGCCGATCTCACTGACCTGCTGCTGGGCCTTGGCGGACAGCATGAAGTCGAGGAGCTTCTTGCCGTTCGCGGAGTGCGGGGCCTTGGTGACGAGGCCGGCGGCGTACGGGAGCGCGAAGGTGGTGGGCTTGCCGACGGCGCCGGTGGCCTTGTCGGTGGCCTGCGGGAACCAGATGCCGAGGTTCGGCATGTCCTTGGACTGCGCGTAGTTCATCTGGACGTCGCCGTTGGCGACCAGCAGTTCGCCCTTGTCGACCTTGGGGGCGAGCTTGCCGGTGGACGCGGACGGGCCGACGTTGTTGGACTGGAGCTTCTTCAGGTAGGCGAGTGCCGCGTCCTTGCCCCCGAAGTCGTGGATCGCCTTCATGAGCACGGCGGTTCCGTCGCCGGCGACACCCGGCGTGGAGTACTGGATCTTGTTCGTGTACGTGCCGCCGAGCAGTTCGTCCCAGGTGGTGGGCGCGTGCTTCAGCTCCTTCTTGTTGTAGACGAAGCCGAAGTAGTTGTTGACGACGGAGGTCCAGGTGGCATCGGCGGCCTTGTCGGCGCCGTCGACCTGGTCGGAGCCCGCGGGCGCGTACTTCTGGAGCAGGCCCTTGCTGTCGGCCTGCTGGATGAACGGCGGGAGGGTGACGAGGACGTCGGCCTGCGGGTTGGTCTTCTCACGGACGGCCCGCTGGACCATCTCGCCCGAACCCCCCTCGACGTACTCGACCTTGATGCCGGTCTTCTTCTCGAAGTCCTTGAAGACCTGGTCGTACCAGCCGTCGCCGTTCTCGCCCTTGAGGCCGTCCGCGCTGTACACGGTGACGACCTTGGCGTCGGAGGCGGCCGAGTCGCCGCCGCACGCGGTGAGGGAGCCGGTGAGGACGAGGCTGCCGGTCACGGCGGCGATCGGGGCGAGGCGGAGCGAGCGGGCGTTTCTGGGCATGGCGGGGTGAACTCCTTGCGTGGGTGGGGTGTTTGAAGGTGTCCGACGGTGGAGCTGGATCAGCCCGTCAGCGGTAGGAGGCCTTGGTGCGGATCCGGGAGACGGCGAACAGCACGAGCACGGTCGCCGTCATGAGGACCACGGCGAGGGCGGAGCCGGTGAACAGGGCGCCGCGGTCGGTGGACGCGTAGATCTGGACGGGAAGCGGGGTCCAGTCCGGCGGGTAGAGCATCATCGTGGCGCTCAACTCACCCATGGACAGGGCGAAGCAGAGCCCCGCGGCGGCTGTGAGCGAGGGCAGCAGCAGCGGCAGCCGCACCCGCCACAACACGGAGGAGGGCCGGGCGCCGAGGGAGGCGGCGGCCTGTTCGTAGGCCGGGTCGAGACGCACGATGGCGGCCGACACCGACTGGTGGGCGAACGCCGTGACAAGAACGGTGTGCGCGAGGATGACGATCCACCGGGTGCCGTTGAGCAGCACCGGCGGCTTGGAGAAGGCGACCAGGATCGCGAGCCCGACGACGACGGAGGGCACCGCGACCGGCAGCATGAACAGCGCGTCCAGCAGGCGCTTGCCGCGCTTCTTCAGGGCGTGTCCGGCGAGCGCCGCCCAGGTGCCCACGACCAGCGCGAGGACACTCGCGGTGAGGGCGGTGACCAGGCTGGTGGTGAGGGCCTGGAAGGATTCGCCGCGGGTGGCGGCGGTGTAGTGCCCGGTGGTGAATCCGGACGGGAGCGCGCTCGACCAGTTCGTGGCGAACGACGCGGCGAGGACGACGAGCAGGGGCAGGGCGAACAGGGGCAGGAAGAGGACGAAGAAGACGGCCCAGGTGGCCCACTTCCCCTTGCGGCTATGCACCAACACGGCGGCTCACCACCCGGTAGAGGCCGTAAAGGCCCACGGAGATCAGGACGTTGACGACGGCGACGACACACGCTCCCGGATAGTCGGACTCCAGGATCGCCTTGCTGTAGACGAGCATCGGCAGCGTGGTGACCCCCTTGGCCCCGGTGAACAGGACGATGCCGAACTCGTTCAGGCACAGCACCAGGACCAGGCTGCCGCCGGCGGCAAGGGCGGGCAGCGCCTCGGGCAGGATGACCTGCCGGACGATCCGCGCGGGCCGCGCGCCGAGCGAGGACGCCACCTCCAGCGGGCCGGTGTCGATGCCGGAGAAGGCGCCGAGCAGCGGCCGCATCACGAACGGGGTGAAGTAGGTGATCTCCGCGAGGAGCACACCCCAGGGCGTGGTGAGGAACTGGAACGGTCCCTCGGCCGCTCCGGTGGCGTCCGTCCAGAGCCCGTTGGCCATGCCGACGGTGCCGTAGACGAAGAGCAGCGCCAGCGTGATCAGGAAGGACGGGAAGGACAGGAAGACGTCGATGGACTTGGCGACCGCCTTGCCGCCGGGGAACGGCACGAAGGCGATGACCAGGGCGAGCACGAACCCGAGGACCAGGCAGCCGACCGTGGACCCGAGGGCCAGCCACACCGTGGTGCCGAGCGCCTCGCGGAACGCGGCGGAGGCGAACACGTCCCCGTACGCCTGAGCCGAGGTCCCCCCGGTGTCGGGCCGGAACGACTGCTGGACGACCAGCCCGAGCGGATAGAGAAACACCAGGCCGAGCACGGCGACGGGGGGCAGAGCCCAGACCCACGAGGGGATTCCCGTCCTGGACCTGGTGACCGGTTCGGCCGGAGCGGCGACCGCGGCGCTAGCCATTCCGGCCCACCCTGTCGGCGGCTCCCACGGTCTCCCGGGCGGTGACCGGAGCCGTCCGTTCGGCGGTGACGCCGGCGGAGAGCAGCACCGCGTCCTCGGGTGCGAAGTGCACGGTGATCTCGTCCCCGAGGGCGGGTGGCTGCCGCAGTTCGCGCAGGTCCACCTTGATCCGGTGGCCCCCCACGTCGACGTACAGCCGATGGGTGGCCCCCCGCCACTGCACCTCGGCGACCGCGCCGGTCAGGGCGTTGGGCCCCGCGCCGAGCCCGACGAGGTGCGGGCGTACGCAGAGCGTCGCCGTCGCGCCCCGGGCGGCGTCCCCGGTCGGGACCTCGAGTTCGGTCCCGGCGAAGTCGACCCCGTCCGTCCCCACCGTCACCGGCAACAGATTCGCGTTGCCGACGAACGACGCGGTGAACTCGGTGCGCGGCGCCCGGTACAGCTCCTGGGGGGTGCCGACGTCCTGGAGCCGGGCCTTGTCCATGACGGCGATCCGGTCGGCCAGGGTCAGTGCCTCGACCTGGTCGTGGGTGACGTAGAGGATCGACACGTCGGGTAACTCGCGGTGCAGCCGGGCGAGTTCGGTGAGCATCCCGGAGCGGAGCTGGGCGTCGAGGGCGGACAGCGGCTCGTCGAGCAGGAGGACGCCGGGCCGGATGGCGAGCGCCCGCGCGATGGCGACCACGCGCTGCTGCTGCCCGCCGGACAGCTCGCGCGGATAGCGCCGCGCGTACGCCGCCATCCTGGTCATCTCCAGCGCCTCGGCCACCCGCCCGTGGATCTCGCCCTTGGGGGCCTTCTGCGCCTTGAGCCCGAAGGCGACGTTGTCCTCGACCCGCATGTGCGGGAAGAGGGCGTACTGCTGGACGACCATGCCGATCCCGCGCCGGTGCGGCGGCAGGTCGGTGACATCACGGTCGCCGATGAACACCCGCCCGGCGGCGGGCCGCACGAATCCGGCGACGGCCCGCAGCGCGGTGGTCTTGCCCGAGCCGGACGGCCCGAGCAGGGCCATCACCTCGCCGGGCGCGACGGTCAGGTCGAGGGAGTCGAGGACCGTGGTGCCGCCGTAGGCGACGGACACCCGGTCGAAGCGGATCCCGCTGCTCATCGCCCCGCTCCGCCTGGTCCGGTGAACTCACCGAGCAGTGCGGGAAGTTCGGCCACCGAACCGAGGACGTGGCCGGCCCCGGCGGCGCGCAGCGCGTCCTCGTCGTGGGCGCCGGTGAGGACACCGGCGACGAGTCCGGCCCCGGCGCGGACACCACTGAGCATGTCGTATGAGGTGTCGCCGAGGACGGCGGTCTGCTGGACGCCGTCGGCGGCCTTGGTGCGCAGGAACGCCTCCAGGATCATGTCGGGGTAGGGGCGTCCGCGGCCTCCGGCGTCCGCCGGGCACAGCGTGAGCGGCACCAGGTCCTGCCAGCCGAGCGCGGCGAGGATGGCGTCCTGGGTGACGCGGGCGAACCCGGTGCTCAGGACGACGGTCCGGCCGCCCGCCTGGAGTTCCTCGATCGCCTCGCGGGCCCCGGCGATCGGCGCGATACGGCCGCCGTCGACGAGTTCCCCGTACGCCTTCTCGAAGGCGGAGTTGGCGCGCCGGGTGAGGGACTCCTCGCCGAACAGGTGCCGGAAGACGGAGATCTTGGACTCGCCCATCGTGGCGCGGACGTAGTCGAGCTTCTCCGTGTGGTCCGCGGACCCGGGCTCCACGCCCAGCTCGCCGGCGGCCACGGCGAAGGCCTGCTCCACCAGGCCGCCGTCGGCCACGGTGGTACCGGCCATGTCGAGCACCACAAGTCGTATGTTGTTCAGCTCGGCCATCTCGTTCACCATCCCAGCTCGTCGGCGGTGGTCTCTGCGATTGCGGGTGAGCAGGTCATGCCGCGCCCACCGGGCCCGGTGACCAGCCACATCCCGTCCCGGACGCGCTGGCGGTGCACGACCCGGCTGGTGTCGGTGCACTGCGCGTACACCCCGGCCCAGCGGCGCCGGATCTTCGGCAGCGGGCGGCCGAGGAAGGACTCGACGACCTCGGTGAGGTGGTCGTAGGGGTCTTCGAGGGTGTCGAAGGCGAAGGGGTGCTCGTACTCGTGGGTGTCGCCGATGGTCAGCCCGCCGTCCGCGCGCTGCACCATGAGGAGCTGCATCAGGTGCGCAGCGGCGGTCGGTGTCTGTGGCTGGCCTGCGTTGAGGGCGTCGAGCGCCTCGCTCCGGTACGCGGGGTAGTAGCGGAAACTGTCCGCGTCGGCGACCGAGGTGGTGAGCGGCTCGCCCAGCGGGGCGGTCTGCATCATCTGCAGCCGTACGCGCCGTACGGGCAGCTCGGGTCCGGCCAGTTCGCGGACGAGTCCGCCGAGCCAGGCGCCGGTGCACAGCACCACCATGTCACCGGTGTGGACGTCGCCGTGGTCGTCGCGGACGGCGTTCTCGCCGATCACCTCGCGGACCTCGCGGCCCGGCAGGAAGGTGTAGTCCGGGGACTTCAGCAGTTCGGCGCGCAGGGCGACCTGGGCGGTGCGCGGCTCGACGGCCGCGTCGCGCTCGCAGTACAGGGCGGCCTCGAAGGTGCCGCGCAGGGCGGGGTTCAGGGCGCGTGTCTCACCGGCGGTGAGCAGCTTGTAGCCACGGGCCGCCGCGTCGTCGCGGGCCAGGGCCGCCTGCGCGACGGCGATCTCGCGCGGGTTGCGCAGCGGGGTCAGCGATCCGCAGCCCCGGAAGCCGAGACCCGGGACCCGGGCACCGATCTCCTCCCACAGTTCCCGCGCCCGCAGGGCGGTGTCGAGCTCCTCTCCTCCGGCTCGGCCACTGACCCATATCTGGCCGAAGTTGCGCAGCGAGGCCCCACGGGCCTCCGCCTCACGCTCGATCTGTACGACCTGGTGGCCGCGTTCCACTGCGTGCCAGGCGTGCAGGGTGCCCACCACGCCGGCTCCGACGACTATCACTCTCACGACGGCAACGCTCCTCGGTAGGGGGAAATCGGAAGGGTCCTCACCGCAACCAGATGGTGAACTGCCCATCACGTTTGGACTAGACCCGTTATGTTTCCGTTATGAAAAGAGGCGAGCGTCAGCTCGCCTCGGTCCGGTCGGAATCAGTCTCCCAGGTGCGCGGTGAAGGAGAACCGGTCCCCCCGGTACAGCGTCCGCACTCGCTCCAGCGGCCGTCCGTCGGCGTCCCGGGAGATCCGGTGGATCAGCAGCATCGGCAGCGCGGGCGGGGTTCCGATCAGCAGCGCCTCGCGCGGGGTGGCGAGCACGGTCTCGATCCGCTCGTCGGCGTCGCCGAACGCGATGCCGAGGCGGTCGTGGAGGTAGGCGTAGAAAGAGGAGTCGGGGTCGAAGTCGCTGTCCAGTCCGGGGACCCGGCCGACCGCCACGTACGTGCTCTCCAGACCGACCCGTTCGTCGTCCGCGAGCAGCACCCGCTCCATGTGCCAGACCGGTTCGCCGCGCTCCAGACCCGCCTCGGCGGCGAGTGCTTCCGGACACGGGAACCGATCGAGGGAGATCAGCGAACGGCCGGGGACCCGCCCCTGCCTGCGGACGCCCTCGGTGTAGCTCGCCAGCGACAGCGGCTGTTCCAGCTTGGGACCGGCGACGACCGTGCCGCGCCCCTGCCGCCGCAGCTTTCCTTCGAGCAGCAGCTCGCGCAGCGCCTGCCGCACCGTCTCGCGGGCCACCTCGTACTGTTCCGAGAGGGCCCGCTCGGTGGGCAGCAGCCCCCCTTCGCCCAGCTCGTCGACGAGTCGGGCGATGCGCGCCTTCACCGCGTAGTACTTCGGAATGCGGCCGTGTTCCGGAATGCCGGAGCGGACGGGGGCGCCGGGAGCCTGGTCGTTCGGGTAGTCCACGGACACGATCGTCGCAGACGGCGCGGGCCGCGCGGCTGCCAGGCCTCGGTGGTGTCTCGGCGGCTCTCAGCGGCGGCGGGCGCGCCGACCGGGAGTTGTGCCTGCGGGGCCGCCTTCCGGACCGTGTTGTCGCGGAGGTCCTCTACGGGCTTCAGGCCCGAACCGTGCTGACCGCGCTGCGGCTGGTCCCGGCGCGAGCCAATTCCCGGGCCACTTCAGGACGTCGGGAAGCTGCAGAACCTTCACCAACTGGGGCTGCTCGAAGCCAACATGCCGGGGCCGCTGAACGACAGCCACCTTGTCGGCCGCACGGCTGGGACTTCGGCCCGTTCGGGAAGATCTGGCTACCGGCTTGGACACCCGCGAAGCCCAACCGGCATAGCGAGAAGCCCCCTCGTCCACGAGGGGGAGGAGTCACGTGGATTCCTCGATGAGCCCGCCCGAGGTCATGCGGGTGCTCACGGACTTCAGCCCCTCACGGCTCGAAGAGTGGCCCTCGATCGACGCGGAACACTTCCAGGTACACGAAGGTGGGGACACCTGGGCCGAAGTCACTGAAGGGAACGCCGAGTCGTGGGAGCGAGCACGCTACGACTGGGACCCCGCGCAGAACAAGGGCACCGTCACCACCCGCGACTCGACCCCGTTCGGACCTGGCGGTTGGGTGTTCCAGATGACCCCCCACGGCGACGGCACCCGTGTCGACGTCAAACTCCAGTGGCATCCCAGCTCGTTCACCTCCAAGATGAAGTCCTCGATACTCCCTACGCCGGCCCGGTGTTCCGCAAGGCCTTCAGGGAGCCCCTGAAGGCCAAGTAGTCGGCCGTGGCCCACTCTTGACCCTCCACCGTGCACGAGAAGGACTCTCGTGCGCTGGTCCGTGACGGGCACAGCCGGCGCTCGTGCGGGCTGGTCCGCTGACAGCCTGCGTCAGAGCGGTCGGCGGTGAGGGCGCCAAGTACCGGCTGCACATTCTTACCAAGATCAAGAACCGCGGCGTCGGCGACGTGCTCATGCTGGTCCCTGCGAAGGGCTCAAGGGCCTGCCCGAGGCGGTGGGGACAGTTGAGTTGATCATGACCGACAGTAACGCTTTAGCCTGATTGCGACCACGCGTTCGAAACGCACGCAAACACAGGGCGGCCCGGCCGGCCGCCCCGGGGGGAACACGGACTCCCGCCCGCGAACGGCGACTTGGGATCCGTGCTCTGAGGAACACATGCACCTGCACGTAAAACAGAAGATCGTCACGCTCACAACCGCCCTGTGCCTGACCCTGGGCGCGGGCGTGGGCACCGCCTCGGCGGCCGGGACGCCGCCGAAGCGAGAGGCGGAGCCCACCTTGCTGGAGATCGCGGCCAAGGTGGCGCGGTACTCCGACTGCGGTTCTCAGCCTCTGCTGGAACGGCCTGCCTGTCTCAAGGAGTTCGACCTCAAGTCCGCCAAGCTCGGCTTGGGCGTGGGCGTCTTCCTCTACGTCACCCGTGACGCGATGAAGGACGAGGGCAGCTCGTTCAAGGACCTGGAGACGGCGCTGACCGAGCTGCACAAGCTCAAGCCCTACCTCCTGCTCGACCCGGACAAAGAGACTGACCCGGTCAAGAAGAAGCAGGTCTACGAGCAGACGCTCAAGGCGTTCAAGGCCGCCAAGCCGCACGTGGACAAGCTGCGCACCGACGTCGTCAGGGCTTCCCGCCTTCTCGACGCCCACACGGAGTCGGTCGAGGCCTTGGCCGTGCTGGCTGTCGCCGTCGGCGACTACTACCCCGATCCGAAGCCCGTCGATGACCGGCCGGCGAAGGACACCTGGGACATCGCGGGCTTCTTCAAGGACATCGGCAAGAGCCTTGACCAGATCAACGCCGGCTTCGACAAGATGAACGGCGCCCTCGATGACATGAACAAGGCCACCATCGAGGTCAACCGAGGCCTGGACCAGGCCAACAAGGGCATCGAGAAGGCCAACCGGGGGATGGACAAGCTCAATGAGGGAGTCAAGGAGGCCAACAAGGGGCTGAATGAGACCAAGAAGGCCGTCGAGGGCATAGACAAGGCCGCCTCCAAGCTCCACGAGATACCGGACTTCGACTTCGACTTCTCCCGTCTCGCCGAGAAGATCGGGTCGAAGGACACCACCGCCGAGGAACGGGCCGCCCAGGAGCGCCGGATGTCGGTGCTGCTCAACCTGATGCCCGGGATCGGGGACGCCAAGGGCGTCATCGAAGCCATCACCGGCAGCGACCTGGCCACCGGTGAGAAGGTGAGCGACACCGACCGGGTGCTGGGCTCGCTCGCGGTCATGCGCTGGCTCAAGTACGGGGGCAAGCTGCTCCCGGAGGAGATCAGGGCCGCCCGCAAGGGCGACAAGATGCCGAACTGCAACAGCTTCCCGGCCGGCACGCGGGTCCTCATGGGCGACGGCACCACCACGGTGCCCATCGAGCAGATCACCGTCGGCGACAGCGTCCTGGCCACCGACCCGGAAGCGGGGATCACCGGCTCGCGGCCGGTCGAGGACACCATCTACACGCCCGACGACGAGGACTTCACCAGCGTCACCCTGGCCGGCGACGGGGGAGCGGAGCCGGCCACGCTCACCGTGACCGACCACCACCCCTTCTGGGTCGAGAACCGGGGGCGATGGGCGGACGCCCGCGATCTCAACTCCGGTGACGCGATGCGCACCCCGGACGGCACCGCGGTGCGCATCGACAAGGTCGCGCACTGGAAGGAGCCGCAGGGCGCCTACAACCTGACCGTCAACGACCTGCACACCTACTACGTGCTGGCCGGAACCACACCCGTACTCGTCCACAACGCGTCCTGTAGCTTCATCAAGGGAGAGATCCCCGACGCGGCGGCCATCGAGCGGGGCTCCCTGGTCAAGATCAAGGAGAAGCAGCTCGAGAAGGCGCTCAAGACCGTCGGGGAGGACCCCCACGGCTTCAAGGCCGACTGGGTGGGGAAGAACAACGTGTCGCGGTTCGACGCGATGCGCGACGGCGAAGGCAGAGTCGTCCTCGTGAGCAAGGACGGGAAGATCTTGGTTCCGACGAATTACAGGTACCGGCCGTGAGCGCGTTCCGGATGTATCTGCGGGTGGTCAGCGAATCCCTTCAGCCGCAGGAGATCTCCGCGCGGCTGGGATGTGAAGCGGACGAAGCGACCGCGATCGGCAGCCGCAGGCGCCCCCAGTCCCCACCCCGCAAGCACGCGACCTGGATTCGCCACGTCCGGGCCCCGGGCGAGTCCAGGCGGCCGGAGGATCTCGAACCGGTGGTCCTGGCCTGGGGACCGGAGTTCGCCGCAGCGCTGGGGCGCCTGGCCGACTCGAAGGACGCCGACGTCTCCCTCGTGCTCGTCCAAGAGATCACCGACCCGGAGGACCCGCAGCAGAAGGGCATTTTCCTGCGCGCGGCCCTGCTGGCCTGGCTGGCCCGGGCCGGAGCGTCGCTGGACATCGACCAGTACGTGTATCTCGACTGAGCCGACCGCCGGGGCGGAAGCCGGCCGGCCAAGCCGTGCCAGTAGCCGATGACCTGACCCGGGCCGACTGCCGTACGTCGGCCCGGGCCAGGTTCGCCTCGCGGCCACGGAGTCATGGTTACGGGACCGGGGCTACGGCACGATCGTCCAGCGCTGTCGGGGTGTCGTTGCTGCCCGCCGACCTTCTCCACCGTGCTTCGGGACAGTCGACGGCCAGTGCTGAACTGGAGGCGTGCTGCACGGCCCCGTACACTCGGCGGCTGCCTCCGTGTCCGACGCGAGGCGCCGTCAGGAAGGATGCGTCGATCGTGTTCCAGGAAGCCCCGATCTACAGACAGCTCGTCGCGGAGCGCGGTGATGTGCCTGCGCAGGTGCGCGGTGAGGCCGAGCGGATTGGCAGGGATCTTCAGCGGGTGATGCCACCCGTGCAGGGTTCCGCTCCTCCCGCGCCCGAGCACGTGTGGCCCAGCGCGCCCGCCGGCCTGGCGCTCCCAGCCGGCGCGCAGCCGAGCTGACCTGCACCCGGGATCGTGCGTCCGCGGATGGGCGCCGTGTAAAGGTCGGGCAGGTCCCGGACCCGGTCCAGGCTGCAGCCTGCGCAACGCCGCCGTAGGTGACCAGATACTGCACGTCATGCGGCTGCAGCCCGGCGCACCAGCACGGTACTCCGACCTACTGGACCATGCCCTCAAGCCACTCGCCAACGTCCTGCCACAGCCGCACCAGAGCTCCTCCACCAACTGATGGTCGATATCCGGCGTAGCTCCCAACGCGGTCAACCGCCTCGACCTTCGACGTACCCTTCTCGGGCCATCGTGGCGCAGCTCGCCTGCACCGGCTCTGGATGAGGATGTACTTCTCTTGCGTGAAGCCGCTGACAGGCTTCGTAGATATTGGGAGAGTGGCGCGCAGGACCGCGATCCCGGCCAGGGCAGGGCCAAGGTGATGGCGCTGAATGATCAGTCCGCTGGGCTTCCGGGTATCGGGGACTGGCAGAGTCGTCGCGCGGCCGTGGCCGAAGTCAGAAGCATCCTGGCACGGCTGAAGAAGGGGAGAGCCAAGAGTGTCGAACAGCAGCGACTCGTAGAGGCGCTGGGAACGGCCGTCGACGTCGGCGGCACCCTGCTCTCGCGGCGAGCGCAGCAGGAAGCCGCCCGGTGTGCGAACAAGCTCGCACCCGGAGCGAGATCCTTGAGTGGGCGAGCCGCGGAACGGCCAAGAAGAAAGCCCCGGCCGCTCCGGCCCGGAACGCGCCTGTGCCGCAGCCACGTTCCCGCGAACCGGAAGAGGTCTATCTGCGGGCGGACGCGCTCGACTCGGCGGCCAGTGCAGTCCGGGGGGCCTTGAAAAGGGCTGCGCGTGAGCAGAAGGTGATGCCGTGGTCAGAGCTTCGGCGACAGCTCGGCTCAGCGCTGCCGCGCATGACTGTGGCCGACCGAGTAGAGGTGCTGATCCTGGTCGACGAGGCAGGTCCGGCCGATCAGGTTCTGCTCTCCGCGCTTGTGGCGGCCGGGGACCCCGAACTCCTGCCGCACTACCGGCAGATCGCCCCGGCGCTCGGGCTGGAACCTCCGGACGATGATGGTGACTTGCGCGACGCGCTGGAAGCTGACGTGCAGCAGGCTCAAGACGCCTGGCGCTTCCAGTTCCGGCCCGTGCCGTCCCGCGGCACGGGCTCTTCCTGAACTGCCCGCCCGATGTGGGATCGGCCTCGGACCAGCAATTCTGGTCGGGGCTGTTCTTGTTGCCCAACCATGCTGGTGCCCGTCGTTCCCTGCCCGTTCCGGCACGGTGAACCGGGCACGCGTCATGGAGACCTCCTGAGGGTATGCGAGCATGCCGAAGGCCCCGTCGCCGAGGCGGCGAGGGGGCCTTCGGCATGCTGGCGGGCATGGACGAGGATTGGACCGAGCTGTGCCCGGACGGCCTCGGCTTCTCCGAACCATGGGACGGCACGTACGACACCTGAACACCCGTTTCTTCGACGTGACCCTGACAAGGGTCCTCGGTCGTTAGGATCGGCTTTCTTGATCACGAGGGGCTGGGGGCACGGGTGAGGGCACGGGGAAACGGATGGCTGCTGGTGTGCGCGGCACTGTCCTTGTGGGGGCTCACCGGCTGCGCGGGCACGGGCGGAGGAACGCCCGGCCCCCAGACGTCGAGCGGCTCGCCCGGCGCCGCCTCGATCACCTCCGCCGCTCCGGGACCACCACTCTCCGCCCAGGCCCTCAAGTCCATCGCCCTCACCGGTGACGACGTTCCGGGCAACACAGGCGTCTCGGCGGACGAGCGGCGGCCCACGGACGCGAAGAGCACCTTCCCGCCGGTCTCGGACAGCTCCTGCGAGAAGCTGCTCAACGCACTCGGCGCCGGCGACGCGTCGGCCGTCGTGGACCAGGTCTTCAACTGGAAGGGCAGTATCTGGGCGGGCGGCGGCACCCTCGCGACCTACGCGGGCACGGATGCCGAGAGGGCCTTCGCCCGTGTCCGCACGTCACTGTCGGCCTGCCACGACTACACCGGCGTCGGCTTCACGGGGAAGTACACCGCGCACCTGGCGCCGGAAACGATCCCCCACCTCGGCGACGAGTCGATCGCCTTCCGGATCACCGTGCCGGTGAAGCAGGGGCCCGGCCTGCGCAGCGGCCGCCGCGTCTCCGTACGGAACGAACAGCACATCCTGGTGAGAGTCGGCGGTGTCACCGCGCACTTCACGATGCTGGACATGGACCACGAGGACCACTTCCCCCCGGCCCTCATCCGCAAGGAAGTCGCCCGCATGACACAGGCACAGCACCGCTGAGGCGAGACACCCCGCCACGAGCACGCCGCCGAACCGTTCGGCGAAAAGGGCCCAGAACTCGTCAACCGGGTGGCGGCCGCGCCCTGGCGCATGCGCGTTGGGACGTACAGGCCGCGCTCGAAGCCACCACAGGCCCGCTTTCCGTGCGGCTGTTCCTCGCGAAAGATGCGCCGCATGTTCGCCAAGGACCTGGTGGGCGGCTGCGACTGCGGATGCCGAGGCGACTACCACCTCACTGCTCCGCCGCATCTATACCGAGGTCGGCGACGGAGGGTTCGGGCCGGAAGGCGGCCGCGCGTCGCTGACGCCGCGCCGTGTTCCGCACTGGCACGTGCCGGACTGGCATTGCGCGACGACCATCCACGCCAATCGGGCGGGGTGGGGGGCGCCGGCGTCGTGGTTCTTCCTGACGGACGGCGGCTGCACGATGGAGTGGTACGTCTCGCTGATAGCGGTTGACCGGCCGGTGCTGCTCTGGGATGCCGACGGATGGGAACCGGACTGGGTACAGGACGCTCATGACGGCCTGCGTTATGCGGGCGCCATCGCTGCGCCAGTGGCTGTGGACCTGGACAGGCAGCGGCATTGTGTGGGACGAAGCGCTGGCACTACCCGATTAGGAAGGACGCTGAACTGCAGCACCTGTGACAAATCCGGTAGTGATCACTGACCAGGTGGCGCGCCAGCCAGGGGATCCAGTGATCGTTTCAGGATTCTTAGCTGTGATGAGGCAGCCGCCTTTTTGGGCGCTGCACGCTGGTTCTTCATCCGTACCCCGTGGGGAATGTTCCCGCCGACGACGGCTCCGGTGGGCGGAAGGAGGTGCCCGTGGACGGTGGCGTAGGCGCGGGCGACGGCGAGGATCCGCTCGGGCAGGCCCGGGGGAGCGCTGCAGCATCCAAAGATCCACACTCGCGGGCATTGCGGCGCTGCAGGTCTGGTGTGCCACGAGCGGAATCCGCGTACGGGGTTCGGGAAGACAACGACCGCGAAGGCCGCCGGATCTGTCCCGCATGCCCGGGTCTTCGGCAGGGCTCTGCGCCCCGTCGCTACTCCAGACCCATCTCCTTGAGCAGCCTGTCGAAGGACCGGGCCTTCGCGTACACGTCGTGATACTTCACCGCAGAGGCGTCACGATACGCTTCGCCGCACTGCTTCATGAGGACGTCGGCGGACTCAACGATCGGCTCATAGTACGGATCGAAGTGGGGCTTGGACTTGTCTTCGTGCGCCTCGTACATGATCGTGACCTGCACGTTCTGCACAAATCCCCTGAGTGTGTAGACCTTCGTGGAGCACTGCGTGTGGTTCCGACAGACCTGCATGTCGTCCCGACCAAGCGCCCGGTGCAGGACGCGCGCCATGATCCTCGACTTCGGCAGATCCTCTGGCTGTATCAGTGGCTGCACACTCGCCGTCGGGCTCTCTTTCACCACGGCGCCTGTCGGCTTGTCGCTGTCCCCACAGCCCGCCAGCCCGATCAACGCCCCACCCACGGCCACCGCGGTCACGCCGGCGCATCTTCGGATCTTCATGAGCGGAACCGTACAACCCACTTGCCCGTCCGTATACGCAAGCCCTGGACCAGCTCGCGACGGCGGGACCCCGGTGGCCGAGCACATATCCGGTCAAACCTGGCCCACGCACGGCCCCTGAGGGTTTGCTGCGCTGGTCGCGAGTCAGCCCGGGAAACCGTCGTGCTCGCTGTGCTCGAGGAACTCAGCAGAGTGCCTGTCACTTCGGCCTCACCACCCGCAGGACTGTATGCGCCCGGCTCCCGGGGCAGGGTGACCGGATGAACGATCGCCGGCCCGTTCTCCTCGCCGCCGTTCTCGGATTGGCCAGCACTTTCGCTGTCACCGTCCGCGGGTTGCTGAACAACCGCCGCCAGGTCGCCGACCAGGTAGCCGTCGAGCACGACCAAGCGCCATCAACAGCGATGCCACCAACGTCAGCCGTTCGACAACCTCACGCTTCACGTACAGGTACGTCGGCGGTGGCGCCGATCCGCACCGGCCCCGCCGCGTGCCATCGGCAGGCGGAAGGCCCCGCCGGAGCGGGGCCTTCGTTGCGCAGTCAGACGCGGTGACCGGAGTACGGGTCTCAGGTCACGTCGACGTAGTCACCGGTGGAGGTGCTGGCACCGGTGGCGGTATTGCCGCCGTAGCTCCAGCGCCAGGTGCCGTCCTGGGAGGCTGTCACGGTGCTCTTCAGGGAGCCGGAACTGCTGGCGGTCACCGTCTTGATGGTGGAGTAGGTGCTGGAACCGGCGGGCTTGAACTGCAGCTTCACCAGCCGGCCGCCGTAGTTGTCGTAGCGGTGCTGACTCCAGTTGGCATGCTGCACAGTGCCGGTGACGGTGATCGACTTGCCCTTGGCGACGGGCTCCGGGGACGCGTTCGCGTTCTGGATGCGCGATGCACGCTGGAGACGGGCCGTCGCGGAGAGGAGGTCGGTGTCGTAACCACCGTTCTTCTTGATGCCCGTGCCGAGAGTCTTCCAGGCGGCGGCGTCACTGTTGACGAGGCGGTTGCCGTTCCCGACCGGCATTCCGTCCGGGTCGATGGTCATCGTCTCGTCGCAGTCGCGGAAGGTGTAGCCCCCCGCGGAGGAAGTCCTGCAGCTCCACCGGGTCGTGGAGATGGCGAGCAGGTACTTGGTGGACCCGTTACTGCGGTACGCCTCGACCCACCAGTCGTCCAGAGCCACGCTGCTCTTCACCGTGTACGTCAGCGGGACCTCGACCTCGGCACTGATGCCGACGACGATGGGCTTGCCGTTGTTAATGACAATGCTCGAGAACGAGATGTCGCTTTCGGCCGCGTGCGCGGCCGGCGCCGTGAGCCCCACGCCCACCAGCGCCATGCCTCCGGCCACCGCCGCGGCGGCCACGCGCCGCACGGTCGGTCTGTTCCGCTGCATCGCAGCAGATTTTGCAGTGATCAATCCCCACCCCTGAGTCGAATATCTGAGCGGCTGGCCGACTGCCCGCCGCCGGAACTCTAGATCATCCAGGGGTGGCGCCCGGCGCCGCGGGGCCCGCGACCTCGCCCGACTTACCGCACAGCCCGTACCCCACGGACACGCGACGACGCCACTGTCCGATGTGCCGGCCCGAGGCAGCCGCTGAGAGGAGCCAGGCGTTTCCCGTCGGTGGTGGCGAGGTACGGCTGTGCTCGTGCTGAAACTGCCACCCCGACCCGACTCGCTCCGCGACCGCTTCGCCGCCGACGGCTACCTGCCGTTGCCGGGCCTGGTGAGCGCCAAGGGACTGCGCGTCCTGCGCGAGGAGACCGACAGGCTGGAGGCCGCCGCGGTACGCCGCGACTTCCGCATGGCGTGCATGGACGACAGCCCGCGCCACATGACCACTCTGGGAGGCCAACAGATCGCCGCGCAATCCGCACTGATCTCCGGCCTGTACCGGGACAGCGGGCTGCTGGCTGCCCTGTCCTGCGTCCACGGCGGCGACGTGCTGCCGGTCTGCGACCCTGTCGAGCGGCACGTCCTGAACATCCTGCACCGCCCCGGTGACACCCACGGGGCACACACGGACGACCACCCGTTCGCCGTGGTGCTGTTCATCGAAGCGCCACCGGAGCCGGCCGACGGCGGACTGCTCGAAATCCACCCCGGACACGCCGACCTGGCGGCCCTGAACCGCCCCGGAACCCGCCGACTGCACCACCGCGCGGGCGACGCCTACCTGCTGCGCAGCGATCGCACCGCCCACCGCGTCACCCCTCTGCGTCGCCCCGGAACGCGCCGAACCGTCTTGAACTTCGCCTACACCACGCCCGGCCACCAGCCCCTGGCCACCGGCTCCGCCCAACGCCTGTACGAGTGACGACCGCGCCGTCGACTGCCCGATCCCGGCATCGGCTGATGCCTGCCATGTAGCGGGTGGCGGGGTGCCGCCGCGGACCACGAGGTGGGCGCGGCACCCGGTCTCGGAGACGTGGAGATTCCCGGTGAACTTCCGTACGCAGATGTGCTGCGTCATCAGCAGAGGTTCGTTCCCGACGGTGCTCGTGGGGTGGGGGTGACGCGATGGGGTGAATCTGTGGCCTGCATGGACGGCGTCGCTCGCGTGGGGGGCAAGCCCGGCCCAAGGGTGAGGGTGACGGGTCCTCGGGGTCGTGGAATGCGCAAGCGGGCCATGACTTCGGTGAAGGCGGGTGCATCCCCGGCCTGCCCGGCGGTGAGATGGAAGGCCAGCGGCCGGCATCGGTCGTCGGCGGCAAGGTGGATCTTCATGGTCAGTCCGCCGCGGGATCGCCCGATGGCGTGGACGCCGGGTTCGCCGGCCGGAGCCCCTTTTTGCGAGCCCCTGCCGCATGCTGGTAAGCGCGCACGATCGTGGAGTCCACCGAGACAACCCAGTTGAGGTCTTCGTCGGCGTCGGCCTGGGCCATCAGCGCGGTGAACACCCGCTCCCAGGTGCCGTCAACGGCCCACATCCGCAGCCGGTTGTAGACGCCCCGCCAGTTGCCGTACTTCTCCGGCAGATGCACCCACTGGGTGCCGGTCTGGAACTTGAAGGCGATCGCGTCGATCACCTCCCGATGATCACGCCAGCGACCACCCCGTCTGGGCGTCCGGTCCGGGAGCATCGGCTCGATCCGCGCCCACTGCGCATCACTCAACGGCACACCCGAACCAACGACCAATCTGATCCAAACGAAACCGCCTAGCACGCTTTCGGCTCACGGCTCGGCCGCGCCTGCGTGGTCGGCTACTGGGCACGCCTTGGTGAGCTCCTGCCGCTGGCGCTTGCGTTTCCACTGCCGAGGCCACCGTGCCCACCATGTGCGGAACCGGCATTTCCCCTTGTCACCAAGGGTTTTCGGGCTTGCGCTGGATCGTCACAACCCTCTTCTCTCCTCCGCCACTGACACCCCTTGACACCCCTGGGACAGGGGCGGGGTGTCAGTGGCGGAGGAGAGCATCGGGTTCGGGGCGCGCCTGGTGCCCTGTGCGGCCGGGTGCGCCGGCGCCCGGCCGGTGGGCCGGAGCGCGGTCGATGGGAGGGCGGGGCTGATGGCGGGCAAGCGCAAGGAGAACGAGGCGGAATCGAGCAACGACCTGCGCGCGGATGTGCTGCGCGTCCTTGGGGTGCTGAAGGGTGCCACCGCCGATCAGATCCAGCGGCTGTCGTTGCCGCACCTGGCCTACCGGCACACGACCAAGCCGACGCCGGCGAAGCAGAAGGAAGCCCGTACCGCCTCGCACCGGGCTGCGGCGAACGACCTGCGCAGGCACGGCCTGGCGGTCGACGGCGGCCGTACGCGCGGCGGTGAAGAGGTCCGCCTCCTCACCGCCGCGGGGCTGGCGGCCGCCGAGATCGACCTGGACCGCGTGATGGAGGAGATGGGCGGCATGCCCAAGAGCGGCGGCCGCTCGGGTGCCTCGCACCCGATGACGGTGAACGAGACGGTCATCGCGCTGATTCGCCCGAAGCCCGCATGCCCGGCCCGGGTGTGATGTGCCGCTTCTACTACTGCGGCGACAGCCCCTGACCACGGCAGCGGGCTCGCCGGGCGGGCCGGCCAGGGGCACGCTGGGAAGCGTGAGCCGCGCGCCGATCGTCGTACACCCGCCCTCCAGCACGGGCGGCCGGAGAGTGACCGTGCACTCCCAGGGCCGGGACGGGATTCTCGGCACCGCCTACAGCGATCACGATCTGGTGGAGCTCCTCGAAGGCGCGGGCATCCAGGATCCCGACAGCATCCTGGACGACGACCGGTGGATCGAGTGGCGCGGCGGACGCGCGCACCAGTGGAGCGCTGCCTGAGCTGTCCTCCATGCCGGGGCGCTGCGGGCGGGGCGTGGTCGGCCCGGTGGGCACACCCGACCACGGGCCGACCACGGCAGGTCAGCGTCCGGCTGGCCTGCCGACCGAACACCGACTTGCTACGACCTGCCTTAGGTCAGCCGGTTGGCGGTGTTCTCGATCCACAGCAGCGTCCATTCCACTCCGGCCTGCCACCCAGACTTCCACCGGTCCTGCGTCTCAGCCACCACCCCCGTCGTCGGGTGAGACTCCGGTGATGGCCCGTGTCTCCCGTTCGATCATCTCCACCAACGGCACGTCGTCGCGGTTGGCGAGGATGACGCCGACCCAGTCGGTGTCCGGGTAGCTGCTCCAGTTGGCGCAGACACCGGGGTCGCCGCCGGCGCGCTGGATCGCCCACTGGCCGCCGACGATGGAGGCCGAAGGACCGTACGTACCGAACCCCGTCGCGCCGTGGGGGATCTTGGCCGCGGTGAGGACGTCGGCCCAGGGCCGGTCCAGCAGCGTGCCGTCGCCCAGCGCGCGGACGAAACGGACCAGGTTTGGCGCGGTGGCGAAGCCGCCGTCCCCCATGGGGTCGATGAAGGCACGGCCCGGGTTCCTATCGAGGATGTAATCGTCCGGGCTGCCCTTGTCCAGGTTGCGGACGGCGTCTACGTAGCTGCCGTCCTCCATTTTCATGTACGGGTGTGCGATGTGTGCGTCGGTGAGCCACTGCGGCCTGGTGTAGAACGCCGAGGCGGTCATGCCACAGCGCCGGAAGATGTTCTCCTCGACGTAGTCCCAGTACGTCTTGCCGCTCACGGCCTCCACGATCAGCGCGGGAATGGCGGTGTTGGCGCCGGCGTGAAATTCGTCGGGAACGCCGGGTGTGCCCACCAGCTTCGACTGCCGGGCCCACCACTCCTGGTACTCATGGACTTCCTCCCGGCTCTGGAAGACCCGCTGGATGTCCTCTTCGGGGGTGTTCAGCCCGGAGACACCGGAAAGCATGTAGTGGATGGTCACCTTTTCGGCGATGTCCTGGTCGAAGCCCGTCAGGTGTTCGCGGACCGGGTCCGACAGCTGTAACTTGCCTTGCTGCGCCAGCTGCAGGATGGCTATCGCGTTGAACGGTTTGCCCGCCGAGCTGAGGGCGAACGCGGTGCCCTCGCCGTTGGGGATCCCCTTCTCCTTGTCGGCCATGCCGTAGCTGCGTAACAGGACCGTCCGGCCGCGGTGCGACAGCAGCACCACGCCGGAGAACTTGCCCTCGGCGGCCAACCGCGCCACGTACCGGTCGTAGGCTCCGCCGGGCAGGGTGTCCGGCGGGATCCGGTCGTTTTCGGCCGAGTCGGCGTTGCCGATCCCGGCGCTCACCAGCGGTGCCCCGGCCGCCACCACGCCGGCGGTGGCCAGCCCGCCCCATCTGAACAGCCGCCGCCGGTCGATACCACGTGCCGAAACCGATTCCATAATCACGGTCCCTTCCCAGTCAACAAACCTGACGCTGATGGTGGTGCGCTGTGGTCCAGTACCTCCACTGAAGACGGAAGACCGTTGCGGTGGCGTATGCGTTTTTCGATACGCCCGCGATACGCGTTCCGGGAAGGTCACTGAGCCGGTTTCACCCTGAAGTTGCTGGTCGCGGGGCTGGCGTGGTGGCTCTTCCTGGTCCGCATGCCGGTCGTGGGCGACTGCCCGGGCTGTCGATCATCTGTCAGCGGGCGATCTCAGGGTTCGTGAGGACGAGGAGGGCCCGCAGGAGGGTGGTGGCGTGCTGGGCGTGAAGGCGGAGCCGGTCGGGATGCGCCAGTTCTTCGGATGGGCGAAGGCATGCTCGCAGGCGGCGCGTTCAACGGCGATCAACTTGTTGACCTGCTTCTTCGCCGTGGCGAGGGGCTTGGTGCGGGCGGCCTTGAACCCGGTGATGATCACCGGGTTGTCGGGGGCGTCGTCCAGGCCGGTGAAGCCGAGGTCGGCGATCCCCGGCGACGAGTTCAGCGTCGAGTCCATCACCCAGCACGGGGTCACCACCCACCTGTGCATCACCCGCAAAGACACGACCAGCGGCATCAACCGCGTCGAAGTGGGCCACGCTCTGCCCGTCCGACTGCTTGCGCCCACCGAACGCGCCCTGCTCGAACAAACCCAGCGCGCGCGATCACCGCGGTCGGCGTCCGCAACGGCGCCCACCCACATCGAACTCGTCCTCAGCCCGGACGGCCGGTGCACCGTCCTGGAGATCGGAGCCCGCCTCGGCGCCGGGCACATCGGCGTGCCCATCCAACACGCCCTCGGCATCAACCCGTGGCGCGCCCTGTGGGACATCGCCCTCGGAGAGCTGGCCTCCCTCACGCCGCAGGCCCGCAACTATGCGACCGTCCGGTTCCTGACCACCCCGCAAGCGGGCCGGCTGGTCGCCGTCACCGGCCTGCCGCCGGTGACCACCACCATTCCCGCCGTCGGCGGCCACGAGGCATCGGCGCCGGCCGCCGACATCGCCGCAGCCGCCGACCAGGCACTGACCGGCAACCCGAGCGACGCAGAATGCGCGATGGCCGAACTCCTCACCTACATCGCCGCCACCTGGGACCGCCAGGACCGCACCCTGCGCCGGCGGTAGGAGGGGATCTGTCCATGACCGCATCCACGACCACGCTGCGCGCGTATCGTGAGGTGACGATCCGCCGGGAGGACCAGCCGATGAGCGCGCAGCCCGACCACGCCCCCGTCCCGCCGTACGCCCCCGCCCCGGGAGCTCCGGCTGAACTCCTCGACCAGCTGCGAGCTAACCGGCGGGCGGGGCAGTGGGTGCCGGCGTTCGAGGGGGAGTGGGCGGCCGCGTTGGAGGAGTCGCGTCGGTCGTTCTCCCTTGCCGCCTTGTACGAGGTCGTTCAGGTCTGGCAGGGCCGTCTCGCCCACGCCCCGGCGGTCGACGCGTTCGTCGCTTCCGGCTACGACGACAGCGAGTTCATCGACATGGAGGAGCTGCGGGGAAGGCGCCGGTGACCGGACAGTCGTACGCAATCGGCTTCTCCCCGCCGGCTGCGAAGATCCTCGGCACCCTGCCCGAACACGTCGAAGACACCATGTGGGACGTCCTGGACGCCGCTGCCGGCGACCCGTGGGGCTTTCGCCAATGGAACGCCGACGACCCCGAAGGCGAGGACGTGCGCTACGCGTCCGTCGGCCAGCTCTCCCTCACCTACTGGATCAACAGACACCTGCACCGCCTGTCCGTCCTTAACATCACCTGGCTCGGATGACCACAGGGCCGACGGGGCGTGCGGGACGCCGCTGCTGGATTGCGGAGTCCCCGAATCAGCGGCGAGTGCATCGCCTGCCGGTCAACTGCCGTGTGCATGTGCACACTTAGAGTTGAAATCTTGAGCGAGAGGACGGGGGGCCGAATGGTATGGCGAGGCTTCCTCAACGGCGCGCTCGACGTGCTAACCCCCGGACCCCGCTGCGCTGGGCAAGGGCAGGAGCAGGACTTCTTCGCCCGACTCGAACGACACTGGGCACAGTCCTACGACCAACTCGGGCCTCCACCTCGCGTCAGCCCTGCTGAGCTGCACACTCGTGCGCTGAACCACGTCAAGCAAGGACACGTTGCGAAAGCCGAATCCATCCTCCAAGAGCTGGCGGACTCCGGTGATCTACGTGCTCTCACCGACCTTGGCGTGCTGCGATACAGGCGCGGCGGCTATGCGGACGAGGGGGAGCTGGAATGGGCCGATGCAGCGGAGCGCGGTGATGCGCGGGCCATGCACTATCTCGGGATCGCCGCCGCCCGGCAGGGCAATTACAGAGGCTCAATAGGCGAATTGACCCGCGCGGTCGAGGCCGGGCGGCACGCTGCGGGCAAGGACCTCGGACTCGCCCTGCTACGTATCGGGTTGCCTGAGTCGGCTGAAGAAGCCTGGCAGCGCGCTTCGGAACAGGGTGTCGCAGAAGCCGATGTACATCTCGGCTTGTTCTGGCGCGATCGGGACGACCTGGACCGAGCGGATACCTGGTGGCGGCAAGCAGCACAGCGGGGCAACGCAGACGGTGCCTACAACCTGGGGCTTCTGCTCGTCGAGCGAGGCCAGTTCGAGGAGGGGCAGAGGTGGCTGCTCAAGGCCCACAACATGGGTCATGAGCGTGCCATGAAATGGGTGAACAGGCTCCGCCAGAGTCTCGAGGAGCCCGGCCTCGGCACAACACCCTCCCCGGCCCATCCGCCGCGCTTCACCCGTGACGGCAGCGCCGAAGACTCCGCCCGGGGCCCCAACCCACGGCTCGGGAGCGAAACATGACAGCCGCGCGGGACAAGGGACCGGGGCCCCGCTGGGACGCCCAAGTAGCCAGGGAGTGGGATTCGGTCAAACCGGGTCTCGCGCAGGAAATCTGGGACGAATTCCGGGCAGACGAAAGGCACCGCAGGCGACTGTCCTGGGCAACTATCGTGCAACGTTCCCTGGGACAGATTTTTGCTCTGGCATCCGTCGGCGGAATGCTGATCTTCGCGAAGTACTGCCTCGACAAAGGGGAGCCACTGGTAGCGGCGTTCGCTGTCGGTGCTCCCTCGATCTCGCTCGCCGTCATCTTTGGCCTCTCACGCATGCCGGGCCGCACGCTCGAGAACGCCGTAGGCCGCTCCGCACTGCGCGTCAAGGCTGTCACCGCAGGCCAGCAGGCACTGGCGCAGCAGCAATCGCCCACTGACCCGGTCTCCACCTCGTCGCCCACAACACCCGCAGCCTGACAGTCCGCTTCGACAGGTCGATGCCCGGCCCAACGACTCATCCGGTCCCGCGGCGAGGACCATATGACCATGTTTGCTCTTCCCTACTCCCTGGTCTCGCCCGCTGGCGAGCAGGACGAGGGCCAGGGGCGCGTCGTCGATCCGGAGCGGCCGCCGCTCAGCAGTCAGGCCCCACCGTCCGCGTACCGCATAACACCGGCATACCGCAGGGATCACCCACCGTCACCACTTGAACGCAACCCGAAAAGGTCAGTAGTCGCCCTGAGATTGACGCACCGCCACATTCGGCAGTGGCCGTACTCGTCACCACCATGACCTTCCACGACGATGAACAGCCTCTGGGGTACTGGGAAGCCGTCTATGCCCCGGGATGGTCGCTTTCCGGAGGTGTGGCAGCGGGACCGGATGTCGTGGATCATCGAGCGGCGTTCGCAGTCCTTGTGGCGGTCTTTTGTCCTTTGTCTGGTGACGGAGGTGACCGGGGTGCGGCGTCAGGGCCTAGGCGAAGCCGCGTGGCGTCCGGTTCATGATCTTGGGGGCCTGGGAGGCGCGGGGGTGTCGAACGGCGCAGGCCCCCGTGAACCCGAGTGCTGATAGTTTCGCGCCCGTGATCGTGTATCCGCTGTGGCATGTCGGCCACCAGAACGAAGCCGGCGACGACGGCTCGACCGTGCACGTAGATGAAAGCGGCGTGTTCTGCGACGAGTCGGACGGCGACGACGTAAAGCTGCTCGGAATCTACTCAACCCTCGAACGGGTAGAGGAGCGTGTGCGGCAGGCTCGACTGCTACCGGGCTTCCGTGACGAACCGGATTGCTTTTACTTCGACCCCTATGAGCTCGACGAGGACGAGTGGACCGAGGGCTTCGTTCGAGTTCCGCCGGGTGAGTAGATCTGTGGGCAGAGCTTCGGTGGGATGCCGGATTTCTGGTCACGTCAGCCCGAGGAGAGCGAGTGGACGGGTCACGTCGCGGGCGCGGCGCCGTGGGCCAGCGGCGATGTTGCGGGCGCCGTTGAGCCGTAGGGCTCCGATGGCAAGGTTGTGCCGGGTGGCCATCGCGCGGGGCGCGTTGGCGGTTCTCAGTTGAGAGGCGTCCTCGGCGAACGTCGTGTCTCTGATGTGGTGCAGAACATCAACTTTCCGGTGTCGCGGACGAGTTTCGCCAGTTGAGGGGAGGTGGCCTGCTCGGCAGTCAGACTGGTGCCGGCGTAGAAGGTCTTCAGGGTGGTCTCGCCAGTCTTGTGGTCGGTGCGGCGGCGCTTGAGCTGGACTGTCTGGGGGCTCCAGGGAAGAGGAGGCTGTTCGCGGTGGCGACCTTGATCCTGCGGATGTCCGAGCGGCCGTGGCAGGTGTCCATGGTGCGGCCTTGAAGCGGGATGTCCTTTCCAGGGGGGACTTGAGCTGTCTGCGCAGCTTCTTCTGGTTGTCTTTGACGATCGCGATGTAGTGGGCCCCGCGTCCGAGAGGTAGCCGGCATGTTCGCGCTGGGTGTGTATCGCGTCGCTCGTGACTGCGACTCTGGCCAGCTCGGTCACGGCGTCGAGCAGCGGTTGGAAGCATGTGATCTCGTTGGCCTTCTCGCCGACGTCCAACTGGGCGGGAATCAGTCCGGTGGTGTGCTCCTGCGCGGTGAGCAGAGGGATTTTCCCGCCCGGCCCTTCGCCCTGGCCGCCCCAGCAGACTCTTGCCGTCCACGTCCAGTCCGCGGAGCTGTGCGGTCCCGGTCTCTTTCGGTCGGTGGTCCGCGAGCCAGGCGTCCGATCGTCCGGTCCGGCGCGTCGCCGTCGATGCGGGCCAGCGGTCGCCGGACCGTTGTCTCCGAGGGCAGGACCCGCCACGGCAGAAGTGGATTGCGACGGGCGCCGACCTGTCTCGGCACGTGCGCCGGGGCGTCGGCGATCCACTCGCCGACTGCCAGCAGTGAGGTCGCACCGGCCAGCACTGCACACGCAGTGAGTGCGAGTACAACAGGCAGGCGGTGGCGCACCCCGCGTGGATCACGCGGGTCCGGTACTTCAGTCAGCCGCTCCAGCAGACCAGGGACTCATTGGACACGACTGCGAGATGTTCTCGGAGTTGGTCAAGGGTAGGCGGAATTAGCGATGATGCGTCAGCAGGCACGGTCTTCCACTCGGTTCACGGGGCGTCGAGAAGTCCATGATCTTGGAGGCCGTGCCTGAAACGTTCCGGTCCCCGTCACCAACTGGACGGACCACCACGAACCGCGCGTCACGCAAACACGCCGAAGCCATGGGGGCGCGGTGTCGGTCGTCGGACTGGGCTCATTCTGCCGGGGTGTCGGTCGCGGGGGTGAGAGCTGTGTGGTGGGTGGCGCCGGCCCACGTGCTGTGGCTGTCGTCATTTTCGTCCGAGGTGTGCAGGACGAGCCCTGGGGTGGCGTGGAAGTGTGTGGGGGAGTGTGGCCAGAAGGGGTGCTGTGGCACGGGGTGGAGTTCTTCGGTGGACCGGTCCGCGTGTTGTGCGGTAGGTCAGCCGGGCAGTGCCACGTAGTCGGCGGCCATCGCGGGCCTGATCCGGGTCCTGGGCTTGAGGCCCAGAACCCGGGACCGTCTATCGGCCGGTGACTCCGTGTCGGCCAGGGTTTCAGAAGGCGCTGTTGCTGCAGTCCGCGGTGGAGCCGACGGTGGTGGCCTGGGCGCCGGGGTTGCCTTCGCCGCCCAGCAGGTTGCCGCCCAGGCCGTTGAGCAGGCCGACCTGGCCGAGGACGTCCACGTTCAGGTCGTGCGACTTGCAGCTGGAGTGCTGCTTGACGGTGAAGTCGTCGCCGTGGTCGCCGGCGTGGGCGGTGCCGCCGACGAGTCCGATGCTGCCGATCGCGGCGATCAGGACGGCAACGTTGCGAAGCTTGCGCATTTCATCTCCGATGGAGTGTGCGGGTGCGATCTGTGAAAGATCGACTTTTACAATCCCGGGAGATTAGTTCGGAGTGTGCCGAAACGGGCGCTGGCGCGCCGGGTCTCGTGATCGCGTAGTAGAAGCACCCGAAAGCCGTAGCGCATGCGAACGGAGGCATGCGTGGCCGCCCCGGAGGACGAGGAGGAGGAAGGGCCAGAGGGTGAGCACGAAGAGGACCTGGCCGAGGGTGAGGGGGAAGAGGAACTACCGCAAGCCGAATACGAGGACGAGGACGAGGAGGAACCGGAAGAAAAAGAAGAACGCCCTGGTCGAAGTCCTACTCGACGACGGCCATCTCGGCCTGAGCCGTGACCATCCCGGCCAGGCACTTACCCCGCCCAGAAAGCCCCGGCCCGGAGCACTACCAGGCAGAGTCGAACAGTGGGAACGCGAGCGGCACAGCCACTCATCCGACCGCATCACCGTTGAACACGCCCTGGCCGACCACAAACGCTGGAAGCAACTCATGCGCTGGACCCATCGCCGCGACCGCCTGCCCGACACCTACCGAGCCATCGCCAGCCTCGTCTCCGACCGCACCGCCGTGACCTGATAGCGGCCGCGAACTGCCCAAACACGCCTCACCCGCTATCACGCACCAATTCGTTAGTGAGTTACGAGAGCGCCCGTTGCTCAGCGGCGAGAGCACCGTCTTCCCCGGGAGAGTGATGTCGTCGAGTTTTGAGAGCACCTGGATGCTTGCTTCGGGACCATGGTTGTGCTTTGCACGATGAGGGGCCCGGGTGCTGCCGAAGTCCAAGGTCGATCTGTACGCGGCGATCCGCCGTGATTCGCGTCAAGGCCTGTCGAACCGTGCAGTCCAGCGGAAGTACGCCGTCGGATCCCTGACTGTGCAGAAGGCTTTGTCGTCGGCCCGGCCCGAGCCGCGGAAGAAGCTGCCGTCGTGGGCGACGCGGCTGGACCCGTTCAAGCCGCTGATCGACGAGATGCTGCCAAACTCAAGGCACCAGGCCAGTCGTAGCGCGAGTCAGGCCACCGCCCGAAGCGGCACTCGAACATCCTCACAGTCGTAGCGGACCTTCCCGGTCGATCTGTCGGCCACTGCTCGGGGCGGTACTTGCTGCCGCCGGGCAGGGGACGTGTCCCCGATAGGGGCCTTCGCGACAGGCACCGTCACAGTCTTGACCGCCCCTGGCCCGGCGACGGCCACCAGTTCCCGAGGCGATCAGGAGACAGGCGACCTTGACCAGCATCACGCAGTCCGCTGCCCCATGTCACGCCCCGGCGGACGCCGAGGATGTTCTGCTCGGCGTGGACACTCACAAGGACATCCACGCCGCAGCTGTCATCAGTGTGCTTGGCGCCACGTTGGACGGTCGCAGCTTTCCCGCGACAGCCGAGGGCTATCGCCTGATCGCCCAGCTAGTGCAGGCCGACGAGGACACCGTCCGGGACGTGATCCACGCGTTCAATGAGAAGGGCCTGGCCTGCCTGGACCCTCGGTGGGCGGGAGGCCGTCCCCGCCAACTCAGCGATGAAGACGAGGACTTCGTTATCGCGACGGCCATCACCCGCCCGGTCAAGCTCGGCCAGCCGTTCACCCGCTGGTCACTGCGCAAGCTGGTCGCCTACCTGCGCAAGGTCCACGGCCGAGTGATCCGCATCGGCCGTGAGGCGTTACGGTGCCTGCTCGCCCGCCGCGGCGTCACCTTCCAGCGCACCAAGACCTGGAAGGAGTCCCCGGACCCCGAACGGGAGACGAAGCTGGACCGTATCGAGTATGTCCTGGACTGCTTCCCGGACCGGGTTTTCGCCTTCGATGAGTTCGGCCCGCTGGGGATCCGGCCCACCGCGGGCTCTGGCTGGGCCGAACAGCGGCGTCCCGACCGGCTGCCGGCCACCTACCACCGCACCCACGGAGTCCGGTACTTCCACGGCTGCTACTCGGTGGGCGACGACCGCCTGTGGGGCGTGAATCGGCGCAAGAAGGGAGCCGTGAACACGCTGGTCGCGCTGAAATCGATCCGAGCCGCCAGGCCCAACGGCGCACCGATCTACGTGATCATGGACAACCTGTCCGCACACAAGGGCGCCGACATCCGTCGCTGGGCGAAGAAGCACAAGGTCGAGCTGTGCTTCACCTCGACCTACGCCTCGTGGGTGAACCCGATCGAAGCGCACTTCGGACCGCTGAGGCAGTTCACCATCGCCAACTCCCACCACCCCAACCACACCGTCCAGACCCGGACAGAAGGCAGCACCTCAACAGGACCGAAGGCGCCGGCGGTCTCGTCCGGGTACTCGCGGGAGGGTGGAACGAGATGGACCGGCGTGGAGGAAAACGCGCGTTCGGCATGCCGCTGGAGCCAACTGACCTTCAGGTCGTTGATGCGCCTGCACGGGTAGCCCTCCAGCATCCCCCTGTAGGTCGAAGACATCCGTAGGTCGGTGAGCCGGATCGTACGACCGGACAAGAGGACTATGTGACCCAGTGGCATGCCGAAACCCTATGCGCACGATTCACTTCCGACACGCGATCTAGCAGGGCACCCGCCGCGAGGGCCGGCCCTGGCATAGTCGGCTCGACCTCTGCAAGTCCTGTCTGGAACGACGGTTTGCCGAAGGCTGCATGAGTGTCACCCGGCTGCACCGGGAACTGGCGGCCCGAGAACACGCCCGTCACCTACCGACATGCCCTAGTGGATCTGGTCGGTCGCCCACGCGGCCCACTCGCGGCGCATTGTGTTGAAGCGGAGGCCGTACTCCAGGGCGATCTTGCCGTTCACCGACAGCGGGTCGTCGCCCCAGTCGATGGAGTCGGCCAGTCGACGCAAGTCCTCGTGTTCCTGCTCCGACAGGTCCATGAGTTCGGTGAGGTAGTTGCGCGCCTGGTCGGGCGTGATGACGTTGAGGAAGAAGACCCGCAGCAGGATGTCGCTGCGGGTGTGGCGTTGGGGCTTGATCTCCGTCAGCCAGTGGCGCAGTTCCGCCAGGCCCTCGTCGGTGAGGGTGTACTCCTTACGGCCACGCGGGCCCTGGGTCGAGACGCTGATCAGGCCGTTGTCGGCGAGCTTGGACAGCTCCGTGTACATCTGGCTCTGCGTGGCGGGCCAGGCGTTGGCCAAAGAGGTCTCGAAGCGCTTCAGCAGGTCGTAGCCGCTGGCGGGTCGCTCTGACAGGAGTCCGAGGAGGGCGTGTCGAAGGCTCATGCCCTCAGTTTACCTTCCACTCTTGACATGTCGAGGGTGGAACTTCTAGTTTCGACATGTCAAAACAGGAACGTCAGTAGCCCGGGGGTCTTCGATGTCGTACATACGCGCCTTCCTTCCATGGATCGTCTTCGCGGTCGTCCCGTCCGCCCAGTGGCAGTGGGGGGCGCTCGCCGGTCTGCTGGTGGCGGTGGCGGTGATTGCCCAGCAGCGGCGGACGGGAGTCGGGTTCGACGCGCTGATCATGGAAACCGGCTCGGCCGTCTTCTTCGCGGTCCTGGCGGTCGTCGCCTTCGCGGACCCCCATTCGGTCGCACACGCCTACTCGGCGGCGCTCTCCTCGGCGACCCTGGCTCTCATCGCCGGGGCCTCACTGCTCGCGGGCAAGCCGTTCACGCTGGGCATCGCCAAGCGCACCACCCCACCCGAGGTCTGGAGCCTCAAGCCCTTCGTCCGGGTCAATGTGGTCATCACCACCGTATGGACCGCCGCCTTCGCCGTCACGGCCGGTGCCCTCGCGGCCCTCGCCCACGCCGGCCAGGGCCACTCCACGGCGGCGACACTTGTCCAGGCCGCCGGATTCGTCGTCCCGGTGCTGTTCACCGTGCGCTACGTCGCTGCCGCCCAGGCCAAGGCCAGGGGCTAGCCGATACCGGACACTCGGTGCCGGACGCTCCCCGGGCAGGCGCGCCCCGGTCTGCAGTGCGGTCTGCGGCGCGATCGGGCCGGATGGCGCTCTGCCGGAGGGGCTCCGGTAAGTACGAGCCCCTCCGGAGGGCCGCCTGACGGAAAGACCCTGATCCACAGTCACCGCTCTTGAGTCAATCACCGCGCGGCCGTCCGGGGGGATCGTCATGACCAGGACCACTCACTCGACCGCTACCGTCGCCTGCTCGCTGAACCTGCCCGCCCTCCCGGCCCACACCTCACCGGCCGGCTCAGGAAGACCGGCCGGGGCGGCGAGCCGAGGCCCACCACGGGGGTTCACGGGCGCACCGCCCGCAGGCACACCGGTCGGCGTCGACATTCCCACCTGCCGGGCCGGTGGCAAGGGCGGCTGGCTGCCCTTCACCTTCGCGACGCGGGGCACGCGCTGGAACGTCCCCGCGTCACATCGCACCACGTTGCATCGCACGGCATCGCCTCCTGGCGAAGCTGATCCCGGCCCCGGCCCCGGCCCCGGCCCCGGCCGCCAAGCCTCCTCCTCAGGCGCAAGGCCCGCCACCGGCCTCCGACACGCCGTCGGATGGGACGTACTCCAACTGAAGCCATGAGAGCGGGAGTCGCGAGCCGAACCCCGGCCCGACGTCACTCTACGAAGGCAGGCGCCCGCGTCGCCGCCCTCTCCGGCTCCCACGAACTGCGCCGCCAGATCGGCGCGCCCGTGCGACAGCGATCCCGCTCGCCCTCTTCACCGTTCAGCTCCTGGTTCTCCGGACCCGGAGAACCTCTGCGCCACAAACCTCATCAGGAGAATGTCATGAACATGATCCAACGTCTCTCCCTGTCCGTCGCAGTCGTCGGCGCGGTCACCGCCGTGACGCTGGAGCAGGCCGTCGCCGACACCCCGGCGCCGTCCGCCGCCGCGTCCAGTACGGCGAACTCGGGCTTACTGACCCACTTCACCCCGACCGTGCCCAACCCGACGACCGCCTCGGCGGCGCAGTTGGCCGCCGCACCCAGGCCGGTCGGCGCCTTCGCCGCTTTGACCGCGGATTCCTCGGCAGGGGGCAGCATCAGCAGGGCGGACGTCATTGCCCGGGCCCAGTCGTGGGTCGACGCAGGCGTGCCGTACAGCATGACCAGCTACCGCACCGACGCCAACGGCAAGTACCGCACCGACTGCTCCGGCTTCGTCTCCATGGCCTGGCACCTGGACTCCTCCAGCGGGAACAACTGGGGCGAGACCACCGGCACTCTGCTGGACTACACCTCCTCCATAGCCAAGGAGTCCCTCAAGCCGGGTGACGTCCTCCTCAACCCCGACTCGGGTGCCAGCGGCCATGTGGTCATCTTCAACGGATGGACCAGCTCCGATCACTCCACGTACGACGCGCTGGAGGAGTCCGGCAGCAGCGGCGCCGTCCACCACAGCATCCCCTACCCCTACTACAGCGGACACGGCACCTTCAGCCCCCGCCGCTACGACAACATCCAGGACACCGACAATCACGCGGACGTCACGGGTGACGGCAAGGCCGATCTGATGGTGTTGAGCACCGACGGGACGATCGGGCTCCGTCCGGGTTCGGGGACGAGCTTCGGTGCCAGCACCACGGTCAGCGCGGGCTGGCAGAACTTCCTGGGCGGCGCCGGTCAGGGCCGCCTGTACTACGCCGACATCAACGGCGACGGCAACAAGGATCTCCTGGTCCAGGGCACCGACGGCACCATCGGCGTCCACTTCAACAACGGCTCTGGCACCAGTTTCGGCGCCAACCAGCCGCTTTCCTCCGGCTGGCAGAACTACCTCGGCCAGCCCGGCCAGGGCCGTCTGACGTTCCCCGATGTCAACGGTGACGGCAAGGCTGACCTGGTCATCCAGGGCACTGACGGATCCATTGCCACCCACCTGGGCTCTGGCACCAGTTTCGGCGCCAACCAGCCGCTTTCCTCCGGCTGGCAGAACTACCTCAGTCAGCCCGGCCAGGGCCGTCTGACGTTCCCCGATGTCAACGGTGACGGCAAGGCTGACCTGGTCATCCAGGGCACCGACGGAACCATTGCCACCCATCTCGGCTCCGGCACCAGCTTTGGCGCCAACCAGCCGCTTTCCTCCGGCTGGCAGAACTACCTCAGTCAGCCCGGCCAGGGCCGTCTGACTTTCCCTGACGTCAACGGTGACGGCAAGGCTGACCTGGTCATCCAGGGCACCGACGGAACCATTGCCACCCATCTCGGCTCCGGCACCAGTTTCGGCGCCAACCAGCCGCTCTCCTCCGGCTGGCAGAACTACCTCAGCCAGCCCGGCCAGGGCACCCTCTCCTTCGAGTAGCGCGGCGGAGTAGCTCCCCGGACGGCAATGCGGCGGTGCCCCGATCACCCTGGGTGATCGGGGCACCGCCCTCGCCGCACCCCGTCCGGTTGCGCAGACGGTGCTGCGCCGACGTCTGCAGACGTTGTCGGCGCGGCTGTGGTGGCACCCGTTTTGGTCGCAGCCAGGGAGGGGCCCGGGAGCGCGGGCGGAGTTGCGCAATCGGGTCCGGGCCTGGAGTGCGCAGTGAACCGGCGTCCTGCGCACCTGACCGAGCGGGAGGAGCAGATCCTGCACATCATCCGCCGGTCCCTCGAGGACCGCGGTGAGGGTCCGACCGTCACGGAGATTGGTGTGGCGGCGGGATTGCGCAGCAAGAGCACGGTCGCGTACCACCTGCGACCGCGGACGGCGGGGTCGCGCTGGACGATTTCCAGGTCGATGCCGATTTCGGCGGCGTGTTCGATGGCTTTGGTCTTGTAGCCGTTGTCGGCCCAGGCTTCGGTGGTGGTGGGGTGGCGTGCGGCGACATGGGTGAGGAGTTGGGTGCCGGCGGCGGAGTCGTGGACGCTGGCGGCGGTGACGGCGACGGCCAGCAGGGAATCGCGTGGTGACGCGCTCAGGGGGTAACGGATCTATCAGGAGATCCCGGAAGGGCCGTCGACTGGAAGGACTGTCACGTGGAACGCGCCGACTGGCTGCTCACCTCCGCTCAGCGGGGGAATCCGGCGTCGCGGGTGGACCGCCGTCATGCCGACGGTGCGGCGTGGTCCACGGGCAACGACGTCCGCCCCCTGGTACACGGGGCGGTGTACTTCGCCGAGCTGCTCGCGGCCGTGCGGGCGCAGCGGGCCGGTGACATGTTGATGTTCACGGACTGGCGGGGTGACCCTGACGAGCTGCTGGACGGTCCGCAGACCGCTATCGGCGATGTGTTGTGCGACGCCGCACGCCGCGGTGTCGTGGTCAAGGGGCTGGTGTGGCGCTCGCACCTGGATCGGTTCCAGTTCAGCGAACAGGAGAACTACCACCTGGGGGAGGAGATCGAGGAGGCGGGAGGCGAGTGCCTGCTCGACATGCGGGTGCGGCCGGGCGGCTCGCACCATCAAAAGTTCGTGGTGCTGCGCCACCCGGGTCGGCCCGAGCGGGATGTCGCCTTCGTCGGCGGGATCGATCTGTGCCACAGCCGTCGGGACGACGCTGCTCATCAGGGTGACCCGCTGGCGCAACCCATCGCCGACGCCTACGGTTCCCGTCCGCCCTGGCACGACATCCAGCTGGCGGTGCGCGGGCCCGCCGTCGGCGATGTCGAGGCCACGTTCCGTGAGCGGTGGACGGACCCGGCTCCGCTCAGTCGCAGCCCGCGCAGCCGGCTGCGGGCGGCACTCCGGGACGAGGACACGCGGGCGGATCCGCTCCCGGTGCAGCAACCCGACCCGGGCCCGCGCGGTTCCCACACGGTCCAGGTCCTGCGCACCTACCCGAACCGCCTCAGGGGCTATCCGTTCGCTCCCGACGGTGAACGCAGCATCGCCCGCGCCTACACGAAGTCCCTGCGGCGGGCACGCCGGCTGATCTACCTAGAGGACCAGTACTTGTGGTCGGAGAGTGCCGTCCGGCCATTCGCCCAGGCTCTCGCGGATCATCCGGGCCTGCGGATGATCGCCGTCCTGCCGCCACTGCCGGACCAGGAGGGGCGGATCAGCACACCGATGAACCTGCTGGGCCGGATCCGCGCCCTGGAAGTCCTGCGACGGGCCGGCGGCGACCGGGTGGCCGTCTACAGCCTGGAAAATCACGCCGGGACACCCGTGTACGTCCATGCCAAGGTCTGTGTCATCGACGATGTCTGGGCCTCGGTCGGGTCCGACAACGTCAACCGGCGCTCCTGGACGCACGATTCGGAACTCAGCTGCGCTGTCCTCGACGAGACCCGTGACTCCCGTGAACCGATGGACCCCGGCGGCCTGGGCGACGGCGCCCGCGTCTTCGCGCGCGAGCTCCGGTTGTCGTTGAATCTCGAACACCTTGACCGCGACGGGGACGGGGAAGCGGCCGCACTCTGCGAACCGGGCCGCGCCTTTGCGGCCTACGCCGACTCGGCCGCCGCTCTGGACGCGTGGCACGACGACGGCCGCCACGGTCCGCGACCGTCGGGACGGCTGCGCACCTACCACCCGCCGCGCCTGTCCCGCATCACGCGCGCCCTGACCGACCCGCTCTACCGGGTCATCGCCGATCCCGACGGCCGCCCGCGCTCCCTGCGTCGGCACGGTGCCTACTGACGGTGTCCCGGACGGGTGAGGCGACCCCAATGCCGCGAGGGCAAGTCCACGTCCTCGCTGGTACTGCCGTGGTGGGTTGTCGGGTAGCGGGGACGCAGCAATGCGTCCCCGCTACCCGACGCGGCTGCCTCAGCACTCCGAAGCCCATCTGAACTGGGCGATCATCACTATGATGACCCGGCGCCTGCCCCGCAAAAGCCCCCGCACCAACGCGTGGACGAAAAGGCGACCGACTGCCCGCTGACGGCGGCTCTACTCGGCGGACTCCGGTTACCCGTCCCCTCGCCTTTCCGTAGCCTGCTGGAAGGCGCTGAGGAGGATCACTGCGCTTCAGGGAGCAAGCGGCACGGCAGGGCTCGCTCCGTGGCTCCGTTTTCCCCATCCGGCTCGACCTGATACAAGTGGGCCTGCGGCGTGCGGGTCACCGTTTCCGTCAGGAGGCCGACGGTCGCCCAGTTCGTCCCCGAACGGTCGGCCGAGGTGATCGTCTCGACCGCTCACAAGGCCAAAGGACGGGAATGGGCCCGTGTGAGAATCGCGGACGACTTCACCCCGCTCAAGGACAGTGACCAACAGGACGACAGCGGACGCCCCGTTCCCGGCCCGATCGAAAACGGCGGAGCCCGCCTCGCCGACGTGGCCGTCACCCGGACCCGCCAGCGCCTGGACATGAGCGGCCTCTCCTGGATCGACGATCACCCGGAGGGGAACCCTGCTCGGCGGCACCGGGGTATAGACAGCGCCACAACGCGACATGCGGCGGTGATCTCCTTCGCGACGTCGACACCCGGATGAGCAGTCGACGAGCGTTCACCTGCAGGCGTCAGACAGAACCGGTGAGGCCCCGGCCCGGGCACGAGCAGGGGCCTGCGGCCGCTTGCTATCAGTCACTGAAGCGATCTCGACGAGACAGTGCCTTCGGTCTCGGCCAACGAATCGTGGACCCTGCGTTCTCGTTGATGGGACGCGTCCGCCGGTCCGTTGCCCCGGGCGCCGCAGACTGAGCCGGTCACGTCACTCCGGAAGCCCCGACAGGGCTGCGCGCAGCGCTTGGCGGATTGTCTCCGCGAGGGAGGGTGACGTCGGTCCGTTGAGACCGCCAGACGAGGCCCACTGCTCAGCGGCGACCCGCAGCGCGCCGTTGAGTACGGCTGCCTGTACCCGGGGGGTGAGTGCGTCCTCCGAAAGCTCAGCCCGTGCCGCCAGCGCGCGGACGAAGCCCGACTCCGCCTCGTTGTGCACGGCCAGCCAGAACGCGCGGAGTCCTGGCTCGGTGCGCGTCAGCCGGATTATCTGCTGCGGTTGCTCGCGGGTCTCGTGGTCCTGTTGTACCCACTCGCCGCCGAGCACATCGGTCAGAGGGGAGCCGGGCGGCCAGGCGTGCACTCGGGCCGCCGCCTCCTCGGCTCCGATCGCTACCTCGTACGATCACTGACCCGGGAAACTGATCGCCGGTTCGACTTCGGGTCTGACTATCTGCCTCCACCACGAGTTTTGGCGGACAGCCCCGGAACGGGCACAGCGGCCTGCCAGGATGACCGGATGGGCAGCAGCATCGCGGTGCGTCGGCTCGACCTGGGCTACTTCGTCCGACCTGCGTCGGAGACCGGTGGCCCACAGCCGCGAGTTGAACCCGTACTCGCCTATTTGGTGCAGCGTGACGAAGGACTGATCCTCTTCGACACCGGTATCGGTGCCGCCGACCCCGAGACCGAGGCCCACTATCGACCCCAGCGCAGGGCACTGGAGGGCGCCCTCGCGGCCGCGGGAGTCACCCTCGCGGATGTCTCCCTGGTCGTGAACTGCCACCTCCACTTCGACCACTGCGGAGGGAACCCCTTGCTGGGCGGCAAGCCAATCCTGGTACAGGCCGTGGAGTTGGCCACCGCCCGCCAAGGCGGCCACACCATCGAGGAACTCATCGACTTCCGCGGCGTGACCTACGAGGAGATCGCCGGCGAAGCCGAGGTCTGGCCGGGCGTCTGGATCATCCCAACTCCCGGGCATACCGACGGGCACCAGTCGCTGGTGGTCCGGCAAAGCGATGGCACCGTGGTTCTCGCTGGTCAGGCACACGACTTCGCATCCCATTTCGCATCGGACCACCTGGCTCGCCACGCCGCTCTCCAAGGTCTGGATCAGCCGCTTCCCACCTATCAGCGATGGCTGGAGCGGCTCAGCGACTTCGACCCACGACGAGTGCTCTTCGCACACGACTGCTCAGTCTGGGAACCGCCCCATCGGAGCGGCTGAGACCATCCACCTCAGGCGTTACCTGATCACCGAACAGGACTGACCCCTTTGGAATTGATCTTCTAGGACTGGAACAGTGTCTGGGGCTGGGACTTTCCCGTTATGGCGATGACCGCCACTCGGCTGGGCCGCCCCGGCCTCGCCGTGGACGCCCGGCTGATGGAGACCGGCAAGAACCACTACCAGCCCATCGGGCACTGCCCTCAGATCGGCAGTCTGCTCCCGCTCTACCTCCCGGCCAACGGCGCCCTGATGACCGCGGTCTCCCTCATGGCCGCAGGCGGGGACGGACACGGCGTCAGCACCCCGGGCTTCCCCGACGACGGAACCTGGAACCTCCGAGACGAAGGCCTCCTGCCCTGGCCCGGCACCCCCCATCCGCACCGACCCACCCCCCGGCACCGCACCGAAGGCAACATCGTGAGCGCAGACAACCTCCCTCCGGTCGCCGTAGGCGTCGACTTCGGCACCCTGTCCGGGCGCGCCGTCGTCGTCTCCGTCGACGACGGCACCGAACTCGGCTCGGCCGTCCACGACTACCAGCACGCCGTTATCGACCACAGCCTGCCGCTCACCGGCGAACTGCTGCCGCCCGACTGGGCGCTCCAGCACCCCCGGGACTGGCGACAGGTCCTCCAGACCGCCGTGCCCGCAGCCCTCAGCGCCGCCGGGGTACGCCCCGAGCAGGTCATCGGTATCGCCACCGACTTCACCTCCTGCACGGTGCTGCCCGTCGAGGCCGACGGCACCCCCCTGGCCATGACATCCCGCTGGAGCGGCAGCCCTCACGCCTGGCCCAAACTCTGGAAGCACCACGCCGCCCAGGGACAGGCCGACCGCATCAACGACCTCGCCCACGCCCGGGAAGAGAAGTGGATCAACCGCTACGGCGGAAAGATCTCCAGTGAATGGCAGTACGCCAAAGCGCTCCAGGTCCTTGAAGAAGCATCCGAGGTCTACGCCGCCACCGACCGCTGGATCGAGGCCGCCGACTGGATCGTGTGGCAGCTGTGCGGATCGGAGACCCGCAACGCCTGCACGGCCGGCTACAAGGGCATCTACCAGGACGGCGCCTACCCCAGCCAGGACTTCCTCGCCGCGCTGCACCCGGGCTTCGCCGACTTCGCCGCAACCCGCCTTGAACACCCCCTGATCCCGCTCGGGGCCCGGGCCGGCTCCCTGACCGAGCAGGCCGCGGCCTGGACCGGCCTGCCCGCCGGCATCGCCGTCGCCGCCGGCAATGTCGACGCCCACGTGACAGCACCCGCCGCCCAGGCCCTCGACCAGGGGCAGATGCTTGCCATCATGGGCACCTCCACCTGCCACGTCCTCAACGCCGACACCCTCGCCCCGGACCTGCCCGGCATCTGCGGCGTCGTCGACGGCGGCATCGTGTCCGGCTCCTACGGATACGAGGCCGGCCAGAGCGCCGTGGGAGACATCTTCGCCTGGTGCACCCGCCTGGGCGTCCCGCCCGAGTACGAGGCCGAAGCCGCCGAGCACGGCGAGGACCTCCACCAGCTCCTGACCCGCAAGGCCGCCGCCCATCCGGTCGGCGCCCACGGACTTGTGGCACTCGACTGGATGAACGGCAACCGCTCCGTTCTCGTCGACCACCACCTCACCGGCGTCATCGCCGGACTCACCCTGGCCACGCGGCCCGAGGACCTCTACCGCTGCCTGCTGGAAGCCACCGCCTTCGGTACCCGCGTCATCGCCGAAACCTTCGAAGCAGGCGGCGTACCGGTCACCGAGTTCATCGTCAGCGGAGGCCTGAAGAAGAACAGCCTCCTGATGCAGATCTACGCGGACGTCCTCGCCCGCCCGGTCTCCGTCGCCCTGTCCGACCAGGCCCCCGCGCTGGGAGCGGCGATCCACGCCGCCGTCGCGGCCGGCGCCTACCCCGACGTCCGGACAGCCGCAGCCGCCATGGGCGGCAAACAGACCGCCGCCTATCTGCCCAACCCCGACCGCGCAGCGATCTACGACGCCCTCTACGCCGAATACCGCCGCCTCCACGACACCTTCGGCACCGGCGACGACAAGCTGCTCCACCGCCTGCACTCCATCCGCAACAACGCCCTCACCTCGCCGACGACATGAGAGTGCCGACCGCCATGACCACGCCCTCCGCCATTGCCGCCGAACTCGAGGACCTATGCAGGCGTTGGACTACGTAGAGGCGCCCCCTGCATCGTGCCGTGCTGCAGTGCGCGGGCCCCGGCCGGTGTGCTGATGCGCTGGCCGGGCAGTATGTGCCCAGCCATTTCCTGCTCGTGAGGGGTCGTCATGCGCTCCAGCTAGCGCGCCGCGTCATCCGTGCTGTTCGCCGCCGTGTTCCTGGCGGGCTGCACCCCGGCCGCAACGGGCGGATCTGCTGCGTCGCCGACCGGGACTTCGGCCACGAGACCGTCGGGCGCAGGCGGCGGCGCGGACCGGGCGATCGCGGTTGGAGCCGGCCCGCAGACCACCTACACCGTCCAGAAACAGCCTCCAGCCGGAAGCTGCCGTTTCCGGTACGAGAAGGGGGAGCCGCTGGAGGACCCGGCGTGCACGCCGGGTGCGATCTCTCCGGCGGTCACGCAGGCGAACCTGAAGTCCACGATCTGCCGCAAGGGCGGCTACACCTCCGGCATCCGGCCCTCCACATCCGTCACCGGCAAGGAGAAGGCGCTGAACGCGGCCTCGTACGGCTATCGGGGCTCCATGCGCGATGCCGAGTACGACCACCTCCTATCCGGCGTCGCGGCACTTTGAAGCAATGATTCCCCTGGCTGGTCGTCAGCGGCATGCCGCTGACGGGCGGCCATTTATGCGTGGGCCTCATCGGGACCGTCAACGTGAAGCGGTCCGTCACTCGGCGCCATTGGCGCTAGGTCGAAAGGACGTGTCACTCGGCGCCGTGCTATGCGCCAAGTACCTTCCTCGCGACGGTATTCGTCCACGTAGGTGCCTCCTCCTACGCTCCAGCGGTGGTCGGGAAGCTGGGCTAGAACCACGACGTCGGATCGTCCTGTCGCCCTGTCACCGTGGATTTGGACCGTTTGGTTGGCGGTGGCGTGCTGCATGATCGGGAAGGTCTGCCACTGTTGCTCTACCGCGGCGCGTATGGCGTCGATCCCGGTGAATATGCGGTCCGAGCCGGTCTCCCATACTGCGTCCGTTGTCCAAATTGTCTCCCAGCGGACGCGGTCGCGGTGATCGGCGCCTACGCAGTAGTCGTGGGCCAGGCGGTGCAGTGCGAGTTCGGCCTCGACTCGATCGAGGCGAGCGGTGAGATCTTCTAGCGTCGTCATGCCGGGCAGGCTACTGAGGATTGCGATGGCCCGCGGGCGGCCGCCTCATCGCTCCAATTGCCTTCGGAGGGCGAGTAGTTCACCGTGCGCTGCGGCCAGAGCGCCTTGCAGTTGGGCAACCTCTTGACGGTGTTTGCGGCGTTCGGTGGCCAGCTGCTGGCTGAGACGGCGGACCAGCGTGCTGACGGCGGCCTCGGTGTCGGGGTCGTGAACGGCACCGCTGACAGGGGCGCGCCGTGACCGGCGGAGGTCTTCGACTTGCGGGCGGAGGGCTGGGTGCCGGTAGATGAAGTCGGTGGACACGCCCGCCGCCCGGGCGATGGAGGCGACGCTCACGGGCTGCTGCGACGCGCGGGCCTGTTTCAGCGCCTTCTCGACGGCGCTCTCGGCGTGCTTTCGGCGCTGTTGGGTGGCCTTGGCGAGGGCTTCGACGCTGCGGCTCATGAGGCTTCCGGGGTGTCGTCGGCGGGATCCTGGCGGAGCCGTCGTTGCGGGGCGCCGGCGCCCCGGACGGCCGTGGTGGTGCCGTCTCTGTGGCGGATGCGCTCGATCGCCAGCAGTACTCCGTCCAGGGCGGCGATCTCTTCGCCGCGGCCGCGCAGCCAGATGTTGTCGTCGGTCGTCGGCTGGCCGAAGCGCTGGGTGGGGGCCTGCAGGCGCCGGTCGATGAGCTCGGCGGTCTGCTCACGCTGCTGTTGGAGTACGTCGGCGAAGGTGGCGTCGGTGACGAACTTCGTGCAGGACAGGCAGGCGTTGCCCTTGTCGCAGGACTGGCGGGGCGGCAGGGTGCAGTAGCCGTTGGGCAGGATCCGGTCGGTGCGCTGATCCAAGGCGAGTGCTTCGAACATCTCTCGCGGGTCGCGGTCGTAGGGACGGCCGTCGGCAGTGACTTTCTGGTAGCGCAGGAACTCCCGCTCGGCTGTCGCGGACAGGGTCCGGGCGTAGTGCAGGAACATCGTGGGGGTCTTGTGGCCCATGTAGCGCATGGCCACATGCAGGGGGACGCCGGCATTGAGCAGGCTGGTCGCCCTGGTGTGCCGGAAGGTGTGGGTCTTGGAGATCTTGATCAGGTGGCCCTGGTCGTCGCGCAGGTCGATGGCGGCGGTGAACGCCGTCAGGCGCGGACGGGCTGTGGTCGAGGGGGTAGCAATGGTCGCCGATGCGGTTGTTCCGCTCGCCCAGGAACAGGTACTTCGGGGCCACGCCGGCCCGGTTCTGGTCGGCCATGAAGGCGCGCGCGTACTTCTGCTGCTCACGAACCAGATCGAGGGTTTCCTGGTCGATCAGGATGGTGTTCTCATCGGTGATGATCTTCGTCTGCTGGTAGCGGAGCCGCGCGACGTGGCCGTCCGGGTCCGGGAAGGCGATGGCGACGATCGGGTCGAAGTCGAGCAGGGTGATCTCGCTGATTCCTCTGCCGGTCTTGATCAGCAGACCGACAATGCGGACCAGCTGTTCGTCGTCGAAGCCGTCCTTGTCCTTGGGCTGAGCGAGCAGGGTGCTGTGCTCGGCGATCCGGCTGATCACGGCGTCGCTGAGGACGGCATCAGGCGGCGGCGCCTTGGGACCGGTCGGCTTGTCGCCGTAGCGGAACAGCACGGTGTGCTGCGGACCCAGGCGCTGCCAGCCTGGTTCGTTCAGGGCCTCGGCTCCTTCCTGGCGTTCTTCGAACAAGAAGCGGTAGAGCTGCTCCAGCCCCGTCATCGCCGCGCGGCGCTGGATCTGGCCGAGCAGCGCCCCTTTGTTCGCTCCGCCCGTGCAGCGCTGCCGGTTCAGCCACTGCCGGAACCCCTGGACCCACCGCCCGAGCTGGCGCTGGTCGTCGACGAGGTGGGGTCCGTCGCAGCCCACGGCGTCGAGGTAGCGCTGGAACCACGAGAGGTTCACCTGGCGGGTGAAGGCGGTGCTCCAGGTGTAGACGCCACGCTCCAACTGGCGCGACAGCCACCACTTGGCGGCATCGCGGAGCCAGGGCGTAGTCAGGTGGCTGAAGTAGATCAGGTTGCGGCGCTTGGGTTCGTGCTCACGCAGCGGGATGCGCGTGTCCAGCTGGGGTTTCCACACATTCAGCTCCCACCACGGACCCCGGTGGTAGACGTGAACGAGGAGATCCAGCGTGCGGTGTCCAGTTGTTGCGGATGGCGGAGCGGGCAGCGGAACGACCAGGTCGTCTCCGATGCGACAGGTACCACCCGCAACACCACGCGACCCTCACTCCTGTCTGATCCCCATGCACGGCCAACGAGCCCGGGCACGCCTCGGTAGCGTCCGCTCTGGGGGCACAGCTAGGCCTGTCTCTTCGACCGGTGCGTGACTGTGGTGAGGCTGGTTAGGCTGCTGTGATGACGGACAGTGAGCTGATTGTTGACCTGCGCGGTCGGCTGATCGAGACACTCAACGATTTCTGGGACGCGGTGAGCGAGCCGTGCGGCCTGCTGGAGTGGTTCGGCCGGAATCTGGACGCATGGTCGGACACGATCGAGACCCGGGGCATCTCTGAGGTGATTGACAGCCACGACATCCTGATCGTGCACGTCGATCAGCAAGGTCTCTTCGACGGGCACCGACCGGAGGCCAACGTCCTGGCCGACATCTTCGACGGCGAGCAGAACCGCCTCATCGTTCACGGGCCGGCCTGACGAACCCTTCGGACGCCTTGTTCATCGCCGGGTCCAGATGAGGATGGCAGCACGGCGGATTCACTCGGCCGCGCCGTGCTGTGCGACACCACCCGGCCTGTCGGCAGCATCGTTGCCGTCACCATCAACGGCCGCGTCCAGCGGTTCCAGCTAACCGATGCTCCGTTGTGCGGCGGCGCGTTCGCAGCGGAGCCCCTGGACGAACACCGGTGAATAGGCGCCCTCCAGGGCCCGCCACCCGCAGCCTGTCGTAGTGCGCATCTGGTGACGTGAGGCCGTACCAACTTGAACACCTCGTCCGCGCGGGCGCATGAGCATGGAGGTGCCTGTTCGGGGCACGGTCGCCGTACTCAACCTGGCAGCTGGGGTTGTCGTTGAGGCAGGGCATCCGAGGGGTCCGCAGGGAGCCGTACCCCGAGGGCTTCGTCTCCGAGCGCCTCCAAGCGCGACTTCGGAACGGAGCCAGAGCTGCGCCACCTGCAACGCCCACTACCCCGGTCGTTACCCGAGAGCCGTGGCGCTCACCGACTTCGACACTCCGCCGGGCGGCCTTGCTGACGAAGTCGGCTTGGTCGCGCTGGGCGTTCTCCGCCCGCCTCGCGTCGTCGACGAGCAGCTCGTCGAAGTGGTCGGTGTCAGACGCCGGTGGGCGAGTCCGGGTCTGCGCCAGGACCTTGTGGGACCGCCCCGTCATCCACTACCGGTAGCCGAGGCTTCCTCGTGCCCGGGGGTAGTGGCGCCGTCGGGGTTCAGGATGGGACGACGCGAACCCTGAGCCGCCTGGGCGATCGAAAGCCGCGTCCCACTGGACCGTCGGAGTCCAGAGCCCATCTTGACGACTCGGTGGGCAGGGCCCCATCGAGCGCGTACAACACTTCGCTCGCTTCCAGAGCGGCGAGGCGGCGTCCGAGGCACGTGTGTGGGCCGGTTCCCATGGCCAGGCTCGGCAATGGCTCGCGTCGGGGGTCGAAGCGCTCCGGTTGGTGCCACCGGGTTTCATCGCGATTGGCCGAGGCGAGGTTGATGCAGACCAGGTCGCCGCGCCGGATCACCTGGCCGCAGAGCCCCGTGTCGGCGGTGCAGCGGCGCAGTACCCAGGTCAGGGGGCATTCCCAGCGCCAGCACTCCTGGACGACCGAGGAGGCTGCAGGCGGGTCCGTACGCAGCAGGTCCGCGACGGAGTGGTCAGTGAGGGTCGCGTACATCAGGGTGGCGAGGGAACGGAACGGCGGCTCTGTGCCCGTGGACAACAGCAGCCGTACTGCTGGGAGCAGTTGAGGCCCTGTCCCGATTTCAGGGTCTTTAGTGCCCAGGAGCAGGGCCACGAGGCTATCGGGGGCCCATGCCGATGGCGTGTTGAGCATCTCCTCTACGGCCGTGGAGATCTGACCGTTGGCGTCGTCGAGCAGTCCGACCGCCCAGGTGTAGAGCGTGCCGATCCGTGTACCGGGAGGGAAACCGATCATGCGCGCGATGGTGGCCAGGGCCACAGGGAAGGCCACTTCGGCGACCAGATCGCCTCCGCCGCGTGCGGCGACAGTGGTGAGTGCGGCGGCCGTGTCGGAGCGGATCGCGTCGCGGAGGCCGAGGACCGCCTGCCGGCTGAAGCCGCTGTGGAGGACAGTTCGCCAAATCCTGTGCTCTTGGTGGTCCATCTGAAGGAAGGACCTGCCGATCACCTGTCCCATGCTGTCGTCGTATGCCGACGACGAGAAGGTCTCCTCGTCTCGCAGGATGGCTTCGGCGGCGGTGAACGAGACGACGTGCCAGACAGGAGTGGACGTCTCCTCGGGTGCGTCCACGCCGGTGATCACTCGCTCCAGCGTCGATCGCTGCACGGGGTTCTGCCGCCGTAGCTGCGCGAACTCGGTGTGCGGATCGGTGGCCGCCGACCACGCCGCGTCGTTGTCAAAGGCACGGACCAGGGCGTACGCCGCCGCGACGTCCTCCTGAACGCTGACGGAGCTGGCGGCGAGGAGCGTGGGCACCACGGTCATGACACCCCCCGGACCTGGTGGCTGGTGTCAGGGGGCGGATCGTCCAGATGCCGAACGGCGATGCACAGGCCCGTCTCGGCGGGGTACCGGAGCCGGTTGCCCACCGTCGGGGCAGGGTCCTTCGTTGGTGCCTGCACCTGGAAGCCCAGCTTGTCCAGGAAAGCGATGCCGGGGGCCCAGTCCTGGGGGCAGGTGGCGGTCACGTGGCGCAGCCCACGCGCCGCGGCCTCCCGCAGGAGGTGGCGAGCCGCCAGGGTGCCCCCGCCGGTGCGCCGCACCTCAGGATCGATGAGGAACAGTCCGACCGAAAGGTCGTGTTCGTCGGGATGGGCGGCCACGGCGTCGACCACGCCCACCACGTCCGTCCCCTTGCAGAGGACCAGCAGGTGTTTCTGTGCGAAATCCGCGCCTTCGGGCAAGGAGTAGTACAGACTCTGCACGTCTGCCGGCAAGGTCGCGGAGCCGGTGGCCGTGAGCAGGTAGTCGTCACAGGCCGTGAGCACGCGGGCGACGCCGGGCTCGTCCTCCGGCAGCATGGGGCGCACCGTCAGGGGCGCCTCGTCAGAGATCCGGAATGGTTCCACCGCTCTACGCCGCCTGTCCTTGGGTGAGATGCCTCGGCTGCGGGAGTCCGGTGCCAGCCGCCTGATAGTGCAGGAACCCGTAACGGACCAGTGCGTCGGTGACGGTGTCCCGCGAAGCCTCCGACGCGGTCGTGCGGTCGTACCGCTGATACCGCCAAGTGTCGACGGCGTTACCCCGGAGCCGGATCGTCACTCCGGTGATGGGGTTGGAAAGGTGGTGGACTCCGTCGCGGCTGTTCAGAGCGATGCCGATCTCGGCACGGAGCACGGCGGCCGGTGCCTTTGCCTGCCGTCGTGAGGGCACTAGGAATCCGTGCCGGAGCAGCAGTGAGGCCGTGGCGGCGGGGTCGGAGCCGAGGTAGTGGCATTCCCGCTCGGCCAGCCACGCCACCATCTCGTGCGTGGACAGGCCGTTCAGCTCCTGCCAGGTAGTGTCGCCCTTCCAGTTGAGCTGGAGAAACCTGTCCTGGGCCGAGTTGTACAGAGCTATCGCCGGTTCGGAGTCAGTTTCTGTCGCCGTCCAGGGCACCCGGGTGAACGTCACGCCGGGGGCGATGCGCAGTAGGGCGTCCGGTTCCGGTGGGGGCCAGTTGAAGAGCGGGACGGACGGTGCCTCGGGCGGGGGCGCCTGGACGCAGGCCCGAAGGAAGGTGAACTCCTCGATTTCTCGTGCCATGGGATCGCCTGCAGCCCGGAACCAGACGGTGGTGTCGTCGTCGGACCCGGCCGCGTCCTTGGCGACCGCGAGGGTGTCCTGCTGGGACAGGCCCGCGTCGGTACGGTAGTTACGGCTCAGGCTGAGGTCGTCGCCGGGGTCGGGGGACTCGATGTGGACGCCGAACTCTTGCGGCCTGGTGCCGATGGGCGAGTGCACGTCCAGGACGAAGGGTGAGCCGCCCCAGGTCGTGTGTGCGACGCCGTACCGCTCGATGGACAGGCGTCGAACGGCCTCGGCGAACTGCACCGTGTGTGCGGCTTCTTCCCGGGTCTCGCCGGGGAAGCCGTGGATGACGAAGAGGTGGATCGGTACTCCGGCCTTAAGCATCGCGTTGATGTTCCGGTGGCCGTCCTCGATTCGCGTGCCTTTGCGCATCAGGTCCAGGACACGCTGACTCGTCGACTCCAGGCCGAAGTTCATCCGGCGGCAGCCCGAGTGGTGCAGGAGCCGTGCGAGTTCGTCGTCCAGGCCGCCGGCGAAGCGGGTCTCGCCGTACCAGAACACGTCGGAGGCGGGCACGAGCGCCTCGCCGATGTTGCGAAGGGTGCGCAGGCTCATGATTTCGTCGACGAACATGAAGTAGTGGGAGCCGTGGTCCGCCCGGAGCAGGTCCATCTCCTCGGCGACGGCGGCTGCAGGCCGCTGCCGGAAGGAATTGCTCGCGAACGGGATCGAGCAGAAGGCGCATTCCCAGGGGCAGCTGCGGGAGGCGAAGACGGGCAGGATTGGCCCTGGGGCGAGGTATTTTCCCAGCGGAAGTGCGTCGTAGGCTGGTTTCACGGAGGCCGAGATGTCGGCGCTCCGCCGGGGAGTGCGTAACAGGATGCCACCGCCGTCCCAGACAGCTCCCGGAATCGCCTCCCGGAAGTCCGCTCCCGCCGTAGTACCTATGTCGAGGCCGTCGATGACGGCGGCGAGTGCACCCTCGCCCTCTCCCGTCACCACGGTGTCGACATAGTCGAAGAGAGCGTGCCGGTGTTGCCATCGGTCGACCAGTCGTGTGGCGTAGTTGCCACCAAGGACCACGTGGATGTCGGGGCGCATTTCCCGCAGCATGGTGAGGAACGTGACCCCGGCGATCAGCTGGGTGTCGGCGGACATGCTCACGCCGACCACACCGACTGCGGGGTCGCGGAACAGGTCGAGGTCGAGCATCCGGTCAAAGGCCCAGCGGTAAGGGTTACCCTCGGGGTCGCCGCTCGCCGCCAGCACCTGGACCGTCGACTCGGCTGAGTATGCCGAGGTGTTGGACACCAGGTCGAAGTCGCAGTGGGAGAATGCCCCCGAGATCAGCCAGAGCGCGTCGCGTACGGTACGGCGGGCCCAGTGGAACGCGGTCGGCTCGTGCAGGGTGTCCAGGGACCTCAGCCGCGCCTTCGCCTCCTCGATGCCCCGGATCGCGGAGGGGGCGACCAGAAGACCTCGCTGGCGTGCCCATTCGTCCTCCAGGTCCGCCGGAGGGCGCGTGGCCGCCTTCTCCCGTAGCTCCTGAAGAGTTGCGGCCGAGAGCATCCAGTCGATGCACTCGATGCTCAGATCGTAGGCGGTGGCCTCGTGGCCGCGTGCTCGGAGGTCTCCCAGGAGCAGGGGCACCGCGAGGTGCGGGGCGTACGCGTTCCACAGGGGCGGGTTCACCAGAACGGTCTTCGTGCCCATCGTCTTCCCTATCGGTCCGTCCTCCTGGTGGGGCCGGCACCCGGACGGTGGTCCGGGTGCCGGTCGAGGTGACGTGAGGCTGGCCCACGTCACTACTTCTGGTCGTCCGTCTCCGTCTCCGGGGCGGCGCCGGACGTGTCCGGGCGCTTGGCCTTCATCGACGGCAGCAGGGCGTACTGCGCACCAGTGCGCACTTCCGGCTGTACCACCTCGACGGCGGGTCCTTCACCGGTCGCGCCGGCCGCCGCCATGAGGTGCTCGAGGTCCGTCTTCTTCTTCGTCATCACTTCACCTCCCTCCCGCGAAGCGCCGGGTCGCTCACGCGGTGGCGATCAACTCCTTTTCGAGGAGTTGTGCCATCGCCGACTCGAACGCCTCCTGGAGTTCTGGTTCGCCTATCCGGCCCTTGTTGAGCTCCTTGAACGAGGCGAAGATCTGCGAACCAGACGATCCGTCGCACAGCTCCACGACTACCCATGCCACGGGGTTCAGGTAGTGGATGTCGGGCCTGCGCGGTGTGTAGGCGAGCATGCAGTTCCACTCGGGGACAGGGCGGAACCTGGCGTGTGGGCTCTGCTCATAGCAGTCGGCTCGTTGCCGGTACGGCAGGGCTGACACGCCGGTCTTCGAGGTCGTCGGGGAGCTGAGAGACATCGATCCCTCCGTTGGTCGTCGTGCAGAACGGGTCGGGGGTGTCCCAGCGGCCGGTGAAGGCGAAGGCCGTCGACCTGCAGCCGCCTGAGGACCCCTGGGTCTCTTCGCAGGACTCGCAGCCGCCGTCCACGTGGCCGGAGCGATTGTGCACGTAGACGGGGTCGTTCCAGGTGCTCAGCCAGCTGACCTCGCGGACGTTGCCGTAGTCGGTGTAGTCCCGCAGGTAGGCGCAGCCGACGGAGCGGCCGGTGGCGTCCACGCCGGCGTTCTGCCAGCAGCAGTTGCCGTCCTTGGGGTGCCAGGAAGTCATCAGGTGTACCGAGTCGGGTGCCTGCAACGCATCCAATGCGGCCATCTGGTCGGGCAGCCGGAGGGCCAGTTCCTTCCACTGAGTGCGAGCCCGGCCCAGGGGGTAAAGGCGAAGCACTCCAACCCGGGGGACACCGAGTTCGGCGGCGAGGTCGAGCACGGCCTGGAGCTCGTGCACATTGCGCCGCGTCATGATGATGAGCAGGGAGACGGGAAGCCCGGCTGCCTGGGCGTTCCTCACTCCTTGGACCGTCCGGTCGAAGCTGCCGGGAACTTGTACGTGCCAATCGTGGGTGTCCGCGGTGGCGCCGAGGACGTCCACGTACACCTCGCCGATCCCGATTCTCTTCAGTTCGGCTGCCACCTCGGGGGTCAGCAGCGTGGCGTTGGTGCGCAGACGAGTCATCACGTGTGGAGTCAGCTCGGCGAGAAGACTCAGGGCGTCCGGGCGGTTGAGGGGTTCGCCTCCCTCCACGAAGACCTCGATCACCCCGGATTCGGCCATCTCCCGGATGAGCGCCGCGTACTCGGCCCGGCGCATCTCCTGGCTGCGGGGCTCGGCCGCGCAGTCGCCGTAGCACTGCCGACACTTGAGGTTGCACGACTGTGTGACCTGCAACCAGCTCTTGAGGGGTTCGTTGAGTACCAGATCCATGGGGCTCCGTCCTGATCGGTAGCGTGTGGCACGGGTGCTGAGGTGGCCGGAGCGAGGATGCCGATGGCCGGTGGGGCCACGGATCATCCGCGAGCGTGCAGGCATGCCGGGGCGGTGAACGGCTCGCGGCCGCCACCGTGGCCGGGCCCGGCAGGCACCGGGTGGAGATTCAGGCGGTCTCCACACCGGGGGACGGCCAGCGGTGTGCACGGTGCTTCCGTACGGGCCGGGGGTGTGGTGGCGCTCCGGTTAGGACGCCACCCGCTCGACGGTGTGGGAAAGCGGGTCGGACTGGGTCCGGTGCAGCTCTGTGAGCCAGTGCAGGAAGTCCCTGCCTGCCGGGCCGAGACACTCCTCGGAGTAACGGGAGACCTTGTCGAGAAGGCTGGTAGCCCGGAACGCGGCCGTCTGCGCGGCTTGCCCGAGGTCGGGCTTCTGGCTGTGGTGGGCGCGCTGCTCGAACCAGGCGCAGAGATGGACGTAGACGTGCGCGGCGGCCAGGGCCCGGTCGATGGGCCATCGGGAGACCTGGGACGTTTCATGCCACTCGGGTGCCACCGTGGGCGCGGTGTCCGTGTCGTAGGCCGGGGCGAAGATCGACCGTGTCGCCTGCAGGTCGTACAGGCGTAGGTGCACGAACTCGTGGACCATCGCTTCGGCCACTCGCTCGGGGGTCCGCATGCAGCGGACGGCTACGAAAGCCGCGCCGGGGATCTCGCGAGTTGACGCGCTGTCGAAAGCGTCGGGACCATCGACAGCGACGACGTAACGGGCGTGCCGCAACAGACCGCTGCACAGGTCGGGGGCGGTGGCCAGCATCAGATCCACGGCCGTGCGAAGCGTTGTGGCCTGCTCGGCAGTGAGGCTCGTCAGGGTGTCGGCACCCTCACCCGCGCTGAGATGGCGGCGAAACAGCGTCTCGAACGTCTCGTGGACATCGGCCGGCAGGGTGGGGTCCGCGAGCAGGTGAACTTGGTGGCCAGGCAGTTCGACCGTCTGCCGGACGCCGGCACTCTCCTCCTCCGTCGCGAGCGTTGCGCCGAGCAGAGGTCCGTCCATGAGCGAAACGATTTCCGCTGTACAGGCAGGGATGTTCCGAATTCTCCGCAGCGCCTGGTCGAGTTTGTGACGGACGGTAGGCTCCAGGGCGGTGTCGCGAAGAATCCTGTGACCTGCGGAATCGATTGGACGGATTTCAGGAGCGACGCATTCGAGTAGGAAGTCGTAGCTCTCGTATAACCGATCGACGATTCCGTCCGATCGAGCGAAGATTGGATGCTCGGCGAGTGTGACGAGTGCAGGTTTATGCATACGGTGGCCCCTGTCGAAGGAAAACCCCCCGCTAACCGCGAAATACGATGAGGGTGATGTGCGGGGTAGCGCCAACAGTGTTCGTAGCAAGAGTTGTTGATACCAGATTCGCACCTGGCGACCCATCGAAGCTGCCACGGCGGGAGGAGCACAGTCAAGCGTCACGAACAACCTAGGCGAATATTTCCGCCACTCAGTGAAAGAAAGTAAAAGTCTCCCCCGGGACAGGAATGGTTCGCCGTACACGGGGCACTTGCGTCGAGTTACCTGTGCCTCCCTGCAGACGATGGGCACAGGTGGGCTCTTTCGGACGCGCGGTGTCCGCGCCGCGCTCTATCATCGACGAAAGGCATATTCACCTCGATGAGTTGCGCCGATTCCCCCTCACCCTCGTTGGATCAGTCGCAGGCAAGGGCCCTGCGCCGACTGATCACCGCCAACGTGCTCAGCTCGGTGGGGGACGGTGCGCGGTTCGCGGCACTTCCCCTCCTGGCAGCGTGGCGCACCGAGGACGTGTTCTGGGTATCCACAGTCGCGGCCGCGAGCCGTGCGGCCTGGCTCTTGGCACCGGTCATCGGCACTCTGGTGGACCGCATGCCCTGGCGCCGGTCGATGGTGGGAGGCGATCTGGCGCGGTGCGCAACACTGTCCCTGATGTGCGCCCTCGTGGTGACCGGGTGGACACCGGTGACGGTCCTGGTGCTGCTGGCGTTCGTTTCGGGCGTAGCCGAGGTGTTCTTCGACAGCGCCGCACAGGCCGTCGTGCCGGCGTTAGCCACCGACCAGCAACTCGAGCGAGTCAACGCCCGGGTCATCTCCGCGCAGATCGTCGGAACCGGCTTCGTGGGCCCACCTATGGGAGCTGCGCTCTGGACGGCGTGGCACCCGCTCCCTTTCCTCCTGGACGGCGCGACGTTTCTCGCGTCAGCGCTGCTGCTCACGGGGCTTCCGAACAAGGCTGCACCGGCCACGGCGGACGGTGAGTGGGGAATGCGGAGCCTTCTGCGCGGCACCTGGGCCGGGTTGCGGTTCCTGGCACGCGATCGGGTTCTGCGCCCTCTCATGGTGGTGGTCGCAGTCCTGGGCGTGGGACAACAGGCGGTCTACGCGGTCCTCGTGGTCTACGTCGAACAGCGGCTCCATCTACGCCCCTTCGGGTACAGCCTGATGCTGGTCGCCGCAGCCGTCGGCAGCCTCGCCGGGGCGAGGACGGCGCCCCGGATCGTGGAGCGGCTGGGGTCTGGGCGGAGTGTGAAAGCGTCAGTGTCCGTCTCCGCGCTCGGCTACCTGGTCGTCGCGGTACTCCCCTGGTGGCCGCTGGTCGCCGTCATGCTGGCCCTCAACAGCGCCGGGGTGGTGCTGTGGAACGTGTGCACGGTCTCCCTTCGGCAGCGTCTCGCCCCGCCGGGCATGCTGGGACGGGTGGCCAGTGGCTACCGACTCGCCGCATGGGGGGCCATGCCCATAGGCGCTGCGGCGGGCGGTGCCCTAGCTCAGCACGTCGGACTCAACGCCCCCTGGGCACTGGCCGGCCTGCTCCTTGTGGCGTGCCTCCCGTTCCTGGGCTCGGTGGCCCCAGCAGCATCCGGCGCGGAGGAGGCCGAAACCCGCCCGTCCCCCTGAACTTCCAGGACTGGCCCCAGGCCCGAATCGCTTCATCGGGTTTCCTTCGTGGATACCCCGGCCTTCAGGCGGGGGAGGAGGCGAAACTGCTGCGGAGCAGGGCGGGGAGAGCCGGTTCGCTGCTGGGTGGACCGGCGTTGTCAGTGGTGGCCGTTAGGTTGGTCGCGTGCATCTGCGGTACTCCTTCCGACTCGAGCCGACGCCGGGCCAGCGCATCGCGCTGGCCCGTACGTTCGGCTGTGCCCGGGTGGTCTACAACGATGCGCTGGCCGCGAGGAAGGCCGCGTACCGGGCGGACAAGTCACAGATCGCGACGGGTGCTCTGGCGAAGCGGGTGATCACCGAGGCGAAGAAGACGCCCGAGCGGGCTTGGCTCGCCGAGGTGTCGGTGGACGCCCTGCAGTCCTCTCTTCGTGATCTCGATACGGCGTACGCGAACTTCTTCGCGTCGGTGTCGGGGAGGCGGCGGGGGCGCCGTATGGGGCTTCCGGTGTTCAAGTCGAAGAAGGACAACCGGCAGGCCGTCCGTTTCTCCAGGAACGGGTTCCGGCTGCGGGACAACGGCCGGTTGAACCTCGCGAAGATCGGGGACGTCCGGGTCCGCTGGTCTCGGGAGCTGCCTTCCGCTCCGTCGTCGGTGACTGTGGTCAAGGACGCTTCGGGCCGGTACTTCGCGAGCTTCGTGGTGGACGTCGAGCCCGAAACGCTGCCGCCCGTGGATGCCGAGGCCGGTATCGACCTGGGGCTGATGCATTACGCCGTTCTGTCCGACGGGCGGGTGATCGACAACCCACGCTTCCTGCGGCGTGCCGAGCGTCGGCTGAGGAAGGCGCAGCAGACGTTGAGCCGCAAGGCGAAGGGGTCGAAGAACCGGGCCAAGGCCCGGCTGAAGGTCGCCCGGGCGCACGCCCGGGTGGCCGATGCGCGCAGGGACTGGTGTCACCAGAGCGCTTCGAGGCTGATCCGCGACAACCAAGCGGTCTACCTCGAAGACCTGGCGGTCTCCGGCCTGGCCCGCACTCGCCTCGCCAAGTCTGTGCACGACGCCGCATGGGGCATGTTCCGCCGGGTGCTGGAGGAGAAGGCGGCCCGCTACGGCCGGCACGTCGGCATCGTTTCCCGCTGGCTGCCCTCCTCCCGGACATGCTCGGTCTGCTGGGTCGTGGACGGGAAGAAGCCGCTGCACGTGCGTATCTGGCGGTGCGAAGGCTGTGGTACCGAACATGATCGCGACCTCAACGCGTCGCGAGTGATCCTCGCCGCCGGGCAGGCGGAGAGGCTAAACGCCCCTGGAGGGCCGGTCAGTCCTGGAGTGGAAATCCCACGCCAGGCACGGCCCGTTGAACGGGGAACCCACCCGAAGGCCCAGCCGGTCACCACCGGCAGCCAGGCGGGAATCCCCGTCCTTTAGGGCGGGGAGGATGTCAAACAGGAAGAAGCTGTCCCTCGCGAAGCTGCCGAACCCGCTGAGAGGTCGTTTTCACACAATTTGTTCCACTTCAGCATCCCCAGAAGGCCACTCGCACCTCTCACGCAACGGGCCAGAGCGCGCCGCGGTAGACGCAATCGCCGATACGGCGATTCTTTGGAATGAGACAGGCTTTCTTGGATGAGACAGACAATCCGGTCGCCCGCTCAGCCTCACCGACCGCAAGGAACACTGGCGCCTCAAGAGCCGAGTCTCATCACGGCGACATGTTTGGATCAAACAGACTCTACTGATGAAAACGACCTCTGAAAGGGCGTTTTGTTCCGGCGAGGTTGTTTGGTTCGAGGTTCAGGTGTCGCGCCAGGTGGGGGTGGATTCGCGGGTGAGTCGGCGGCTTATGAGGTCGATCATCGCGACGTGGATTATGGCTTCGGAGCGGTGGGGGTGGGTTTCGTAGTCGCGGGCCAGGCGGCGGTGATGCATGAGCCAGCCGGATGGGTCGGCCGCGCGGTGAGGTACCTGCCGTGGCAGGTCCTGTTCCGCGCGGCCTCCCGCCGAACCGGACGTGACGGTTTCCCATCATCCGGCTCTCCAGTGACTACAGCGTGAGCGGTTCAGGCTGCTCGCGCAGGACACACACCGCCGTTGCGGCGATCTGCACTCGCATACCTCCCGGGTCTGGTGTGTCCGAGCCACCTGGCCCCCTTCGCCCTGTGGACGGCTTTCCCGTCCTCCCTGGCCGGTCGTTAATCCGGCGACTACTACGGGGCCTCCGTCGCCCTAGGACTCGCGTCCCGTAGGCGATCCCACGTTCGTCTCTGTCCGTACGTTCTAGCGCGAGTTAGGCGTCCCACTCATCTCCTTGAATGCCCTCGCTGGGCATCGCTCCGCACCCCGGAGGTGCACGGGGGCACGATCGAACCCCATGCAGGGTGCGGCGCCGGTTTCAGCTGTCCTTCCGGCGGATGAGAACTTGCATCTGCTGGAGATTGGGCTTCAAACAATCCAGTCTTCGCCATGTCGCGCGGGCCTCCCAGCACCCCGTCTCCGACAACTGAGCCCGGTCACTGGTTTCCTGACATGCTGTTGTCCCCTTCACCTTTCGGATCCAGGTAAGTCATCAGGCCCAGGAACCTCCTTCCGAGTTCCTCCCGGCTGAACCGGGGATACAAACAGAGCGCCTCGTGGCGCACAACGTCCGCTCCACTACCCAACGCCGCGGCACCACCTTGAAGCCTTTGACGCCCGGCTCGCGTTGGACGACTTCGACTTCGACGTCGATGCCGAGGCGGGCGTGGAGCGGTGCCGGTGCGTACGCGGGAGGCGTCCTCGGCGTACGTGGTGTCCCTGACGTGGTGGATCTTGTTCTCGATGCCCCAGTGGCCGCGGACGTGGCGGGCGATCTCGGTTGCGTCGGCCTGCTCCGCGGTCAGGTCGGTCACCCCGTAGATGCGTTCCAGGGTGACCTTGCCGGTGGTGACGATCCGTCGGCGGCGCACGATCTGGACGGCCTGCACCGCGTGTGGGAACGCGATCCCGGCGACGGCGGCGGCCTTGATCCGGCGGATCTCGTCGCGGCCGTGCGCGGTGGCCCGCGTCTTGTCCAGGAGTGGCACTTCCCGCCATGGCAGGGCCTTCAGCCACTGGTGCAGGGTGGGCTGATTGCCCTTGATCAGGGCGATGTAGTGGGCGTGCTTGTCCTCGACGAGGAAGCGCGCGTGGGCGGTCTGCGAGTGGAGGGCGTCGAAGGTGACCACCGTGCCGTGCAGGTTGAGCGGGGCAAGCAGGGGCTGGAAGACCGTGATCTCGTTGGTCGTGGCGTCCACCTCGCGCTGGGCGGTGACCAGGCCGGTCCCCGTCATCGGGGCGAGCAGATGGACCTGGGTGCCGTCGGTGCGGCGGGCACCGCGCACGGTCTTGCCGTCCACGGCGAGGGAGGGCAGGGGCCGCCGGTCGCGGTCGTTCTCCTCCTGGCCAGCGGCGCGTTCGCGCCCGGCGAGCCAACTTCCGACGGCTGTATCCAGCGCGTCGCCGTCGATGTGTTGGAGGACACGAGGCACGGGCCTCGGCCGGGGTGACGGGGCCGTGGTCCGGGTCCTGGCATGGGCCACCGTGCCGGGCCAGGACGTTGGGCGGGGCGTCGGCGGCCCAATCCGCGATCGCGGCCAGGGACTTCGCTCCGGCCAGGACCGTGCACGCGGCCAGGGAGAGGACGAAGGCGAGCGGGTGGCGTCGGCCCTGGTTCCGGCGGGGATCGGGCACCTGGGCCAGGCAGGTCAGCAGGCCGGGGAGGTCATCGGGGACGGTCGGCGCGGTGTCGGGGAGTTGGTCCAGGGGGCGTGCGATGAGTGAGGATGAGCGGGCAGGCACGGTCTTCCGTCGTGGTGATCAGGGACTCGACACCTCATGATCACCGGAAGTCGTGCCTGCCTCCGCGTCCGCCCCCGCCGACCATCCCGCAGTCCTGTCCCAGCTCCTGAAGCCCCATCAACGCGGATGCGCCGCCGGAACGACGCCGCCCTGCCCGCGTACTCCGTCGGTCACCGTCATCGTGGCGCCGCCGGGGTAGGCCCGTCACCCGCGAGCGGAGTGCGACTTCAGCGGATGCGGTGCTTCCGCCAGAAGGGGCCGAGGTCGCTGTGCGTCATCGACTGTGCGGCTTTCTTGAAGTCGACGGTGGTGGAGACGCCGTACCAGTGGTCGTGGGCGTACTTCTTGATGAGGTGCGCCATGGTGCCGGCCCCGAGGACGTGTTCCAGGTCGGCCAGGACGCAGGGGCCGATCCCGTACACGACCTGGAAGTACTCGCCACGGTGTGTAGACCAGTAGGCCATCGAGTTGGTGAGCGCGGCGGTGGCGCTCGGCCAGGAGTCGTCCGGCGAGCACTCGAACCCGTCCCAGCGGTAGTAGCGCGCGTTGGCGTACTGAGCGAAACTCTCGTCCAGCCAGGGTGAGTTGTACTCGTCGTTGCCCACGACGCCGTACCACCACTGGTGGGCGATCTCATGGACGGTGGCGCCACCCTCCGCCTCGGTGCCGAGGATGACCAGGCCGGGGTACTCCATGCCGCCGGCGAACCCGGGGGTCATCACGAGGTCTATCTCGCCGTACGGATAGCGGCCGAACTCCCTGCCGAACCGGTCGATGGCGGCGACGCCGTCCTTGCGGTTGAGGCGGACACCGGCGGCGGGCGTGTTCGGCGACCAATACGACTTCACGCGCACGCCGTGGGGCGAGGTCTGGGTCGCGGTGCGGAACGGGCCCGCCGCCCATGCGAAGTCCCGCACCCGCTTGGCGACGCTGTGGGTGACCGTACGCCCGGTACCGCCGGGGCGGGTCCATGTGCTGCCGGTCGCCGGGACCTTGAGGGCGGACGGGTGGTCGAGGCGCACCCGGAAGTCGCTCGCCAGGGTGTAGAAGCTCTCGCCGTACGACACATACGGATCGAGGTGCCACCCCCTCGCGTCGTGCACGGCGAGGACCGGCAGCGCGTTGCCCAGGAAGCGGAACGCGCCTTCGCGGCCGAAGCGGTTGTTGCGTGCGGGCACGGTGAGGGCCACGTCGAAGGAGACGGCCGTCCGCTCACCGCGTGCGAGCGGCTTCGGCAGAGCGATGCGCAGCGCCGTGCACTTCACGCCGGGGCGGCCCGGAGTGCCGCCGCGCACGTGGGAGACGCGGACGGGGGACGGTCTTCCGGATGTCCCGCAGCCGTCCTCGCCATTGCCCCACAGGCGTATGTACACCTCACGCAGGGGCCGGCTGGAGGCGTTGCGGAAGGACACCGTCTGCCGGCCCGCCCAGTGGGAGCCGTCGCCATCGGCGCGCAGCTTCACGTCGTAGCTGGGGCGGTCAGGCGTCGCGGGTTCGGCCGCTCTCACCGCGGCGCCGGGCGTCGGGCCGGACGGCGTGCCGGCCTCGGCCACGGTGGAGCCTGCTGTCGCGAGCATCGCGAGCAGGGCGACCAGCAGACGGCGACCGGTTCTTGAGGGACCCGTGGGCGACGAAGGCAACGAAGGCATGGCGGACGACATGACAGATGACATGCCAGCGGATCTTGTCACAGGGTTCCCCACGGCCGACACAGGCCCGCGTGGCTTTGTCCATGAGAACGGGTTCTGGCTCAGCTTCTGTGGACCTGTTGCGGAGCGTTACTGGTGACGGCCCCGGTGGCGTGCACCGGTGAGCGATCGTGCAGGCTGGACGCATGGCCAGTCGCGTTGAGAAGTACCTCGCCCATCTTGATCGACTTTCCGGAGGAAGGGAGCCCCGTTTCTTCCCCGTCAAGTCAACCAAGCAGGGGCTGCGGGGCATAACGGAGATCGTGTACGACAACCTGCCGGACGGGCTTCTCACGGCGCTCACCTACGGGTTGTCGCTTGCAGAACATCCGGACTGGCAGCACGGCTCGCCGGAACTCTGCCTCAGCGTGAACTCGACCAACGTGATCTGGGCCCACGCGGTGGGCTTCCTCGCCGAGCATCTCCGTGGCACCCACCCCTTCAGTTACGGCAGCACCATCAACTTCGGTGAGCGCATCGTGCCCGAGTCAGAGATGACGGCATTCTGCGTGTTCGCACCGCTGGCCCTCGACAGAAGCGACTACCTGGGCATCGACGTCGGCATTCCGGGACATGAGGGCCACGATGTGATCAACATCCAAGGGATCTACCCCATCCACGAGGTCGAGCGGCAGTTCATCAACGAGCATGGGCTTGAAACCTTCTGGAAGAGCGACTGGGAGCCCACCGACGTGCTCCGGCGCCCAGCGATCTGATCTGCGGAGGTCAGCAGCCTTAATCTGACGACCCATTGGTGGACAGCATCAGGCGAGCATGACTCGCTTGCGTAGGAGCGCGAAGCCGACTCGACCGAACATCTGGCGCTTGAGCATTTTAAAAGTTACGTGGAATCTGCCGGGGTGATCATGTCTCCCTGGTGTAGCCACGAACTTGGGAGACGGCTTGAGCGCCGCTGTGGGAGTGACGGAGAAGTGGCCGGTGCTGGGGCGCCACGAGAGGGCAGCGGGCTGGCTGCAAGTGTGGTGCGATCTTGGCCGTGCGCCTCGGACGATCGATGCCTACGCCCGCGGGCTGGCCGAGTACCTGGTGGTGTGCGAACGAGAGGGGGTCGACCCACTCGCTGCCAGTCGGGCTCATATTGCCCTTTATGTAAGGGAGTTGACTGCGCGGCCGAGCCGTCGGGGCGTGAACGTGGTCTCGATCGATTCGGGGTCGGGTCTGGCGAACGCCACGATCCAGCAGCGGCTGGTGCCGGTGCGGTTGTTCTACGACTTCCTGATGGAAGAGGGACTGCGGGAGTCCAATCCGGTGGGTCGGGGCCGTTATACGCCGGGCCGTCGTTGGGGTGGGCACCAGCGTGGCCTGGTGCCGCGGCTGACGAAGCTGCCGTGGATCCCCAGCGAACAGCAGTGGTTGGGAATCTTGGAGGTCGCGCGGGGGGAGCCGGTCCGCAACCGGGTGATGCTGGCTTTGGCCTACGATGCCGCGCTGCGGCGCGAAGAGCTGTGCTCGCTGCGGACCGATGACCTGGATCCGGCTCACCGTACGTTGCGGGTACGCGCGGAGACGACGAAGAACCGACTGGAACGGGTGGTGCCGTACTCGGCGTCGACCGGCGTGCTGATGTCGGCCTACCTTGCCCACCGGGCCACGGTCAGCCGGGCGAGAGGCCCGCTGTTCCTCTCCGAATCACGGCGCAACTACGGCCAACCGCTGAGCCTGTGGACGTGGTCGAAGGTGATACGGCGGATCGCCGTGACGGCCGACGTCCCGCAGTTCTCCACGCACACCACCCGGCACCTGTGTCTGACCGATCTGGCCCGGATGGGCTGGGAATTGCACGCGATCGCATCCTTCGCCGGCCACCGTCACACCGACTCCACGCTTCAGTACATCCACCTGTCCGGCCGGGACCTGGCCGATAAGCTCGCCCGCGGCATGGAGCACATCCACGCGTGGCGAATAGAGGCGCTCGCCTCCTCGAACGGCACGTTGCCGGAGGTGGCACGGTGAGTACATCCCGGCTGGCCCTGCCTGAGGAGAACGGCCCCGAACGCTGGTCCTGGCCGATCATCCCAAACCACTACGACACTGCTGTCGAGATCCGGCCCGCCGAGGTACTGGCAGTGAGCGAACTCGGGGTGCGGAATCTGCGCCGGCTCAAGGACCACGACCCGTCTGCTGCCAGCTGGCGAGTGATCCGCCGTCTGCTGGTCCCGCTGGAGGCGGTCAACGCCGCTCTGGACTCGCCACCCACCCCACACCGTCGGCGCGCCATGCTCGACGTGATCGCTGTGCTGCTGACACGTTGCGCGGAGACCGGCCGAACCTTTTGGGGATGGACCTCGCAGGAGTGGATCCATCTGCTCGGCCGCAACCAGACCGAGTTCCACCAGCACGCCCCGGGCTGGGTCAACGACGAGGTCCGCCCCTATCTTGCCGCGCACGCCTACCTGTTGGGCTCCTTCAACGAATTCCACCGACTCGGCAGCTTCCAGCGACTCACCCTGTCCTGGCGGATCTTCGGACGCGGCCTGGTGAGCAGCGAGATCGCCCGCATCCGCGCGGTCCTCGCGTCCTGGGGCTATCAACTGGGGCGGGACGACGACACGCTGCTGCCGATGGTCGTCTGCCAGCTGCTTCTCCTCAACCGGAGCCCGCATCTGGAGGATCTCGACACCTCGCTGTTCGACCGGGTCCGGCGCGAGAAGATGCTGGCCGGCTCACAGCGCTACACGCTGCACGCCACGCAGCGAGCGGTTGCCGAACTCGGGTTCTGTGATCCTCCGCAGCCCATCACTGGCCGCCAGTCGGTACGGGCGACCGGCGGCGCGAAGACGTGGGAGCAATGGGTCGATCGCTGGTACGCCACCTCTACGCTCACCCCGGGCGTCCGTGGCGCCATGCGTTCCGCCCTCCTCAGGGTGGGCCGGTGGATAGCCGCGGAAAAGCCCGACGTTGCTGACCCGACGGACTGGACGCGGCAGACCTGCGCGACCTGGATCGCCGCAGTGGACCGGATGAGGGTCGGTGACTACGTTCAGCGGACGGCTGGCCTGGGGGACCGTCTCGGCAAGCCGCTCGAAGCGGCGACCAAGGCCGGGCAGATCACCGCGCTGCGAACGTTCTTCAGGGACTGCCAGGAATGGGAGTGGCTGCCCCGCAGCTTCGACCCACTGCGCTCGTTGGCGATCCCTCGCAGCATCACAGCCCTCCTCGGCCCTGACCCGCGGGTGATCGCCGATGAGGTCTGGGCGAAGCTTCTGTGGGCGGGTTTGAACCTGGAAGCCGCTGATCTCCCGCAGTCCCAGGCCGGGCAGTTCTACCCCTTCGAACTGGTCCGCGCAGTCACACTGACCTGGCTGTTCTCCGGTCAACGCAGCAACGAGATAGCCCGATTGAGGGTGGGCTGCATCCGTTGGCAGCACGACGGCACCCCCATCACCGGTGACTCGCAGCAGGTCCTAGCCCGCGACACCGTCTGTCTCCTCGACGTCCCGCCCCACAAGACCGGCACCGCCTTCAGCAAGCCGGTCGACCCGATCCTCGGCCAGGCCGTCGATGCCTGGCAGGCCGTCCGCCCGGATCAACCGAAGTTCACTGACCGCCGCACCGGCGAGCGCGTCGACCTGCTGTTCGCCATCCGGGCCCGCCGCGTCTCCACGCACTACATCAACAACACGGTCATCCCGATGCTCTGCCGCAAGGCCGGAGTCCCGGACGCCGACGTCCGCGGGAACATCACCAGCCACCGGGCCCGGTCCACCATCGCCAGCCAGCTCTACAACGCCAAGGAACCGATGACGCTGTTCGAACTGCAAGCCTGGCTCGGACACCGATCACCGCAATCCACCCAGTACTACGCGAAGATCACCCCGAACACCCTGTCCAAGGCATACTCCGAGGCGGGCTACTTCGAGCGGAACGTCCGCACGATCGAGGTCCTGGTCGACCGGGACGCGGTCGCCTCCGGTGCCGCCGCTGGCGGTGAGCCCTGGCAGCACTACGACCTCGGGCACGGCTACTGCAGCTACACCTTCTTCGAACAGTGCCAGCACCGCATGGCCTGCGCACGCTGCGACTTCTACACCCCAAAGGAATCCACGCGATCCCAACTGCTGGAAGCCAAAGGAAACTTGCAGAAGACGGCCGTGTCCATCCCGCTGACCGACGACGAGCAGGCAGCCATCGAGGACGGCCAGGCGGCCCTAGACCGGCTACTTGACCGCCTCGCCGACACACCCACTCCGGCCGGCCCGACACCACGCGAACTGGACGTGCCAGCGACAACCCGCCTCCTGCCGCTTGTCGACGTCCGACAGGGCGGGACGGGTTGCGCATCGCGCTGATATCGGAGTGCGCACAGGCGCGGAAGAGTGTCACAGTCACTGCCGTGACCTTGATGAACGTGCTCGTCGACTTCGCTCGAACTGGCAGGATCGGGCCGCTTCACTGCGGAATGCCCCTGACCGAGGCCGAGGATCTCCTCGGTCGCGGGCGCCCCCACCCCGCCCTCCTCATGAAGGGCCCCGACATCGATGGCTATCCCTATGCATGGGGAGGCCTTCGACTGGTCGTCACCCAGAGGGCTGTCAGCGGCATCTGGATCGACCTCTGGCCCGGATCAACGGCGAGTCTCCCGCCGCTCGTCCTGCCTGATTCCGAGTCGTTCGAGGCCACTGTGCTCCGTGAGGAACTGATCACGGCCCTCGACACCGCAGGCTGCCACAACGAGGTCAACCCCGTCCTCACCTTCGGCGAGCAGTCGAGCATCCCCACCCAGCCCGCCGAGGTCTGCGCTGTCTTCAGCCTGCCCGGCCGGGACCACCATGTTCCACACCGCGATCGGCACTACCTCGACGTGATGCACAAGCACACGGCTTGACATCGCTGATTCCACAGAATGATCCGATTGACATGCCCTTCCACCGCGCCCGAGTTCCAGGGCAGAGTGAGTCCGGCGGTGACGGCGTCGAGATCGCGGTCGATGCCGGCGGCAAGAGTGTGGAGGCTGGGCAGGTCGTCCTCCCGGACGGCGTCGAGCCAGGCTGGCAGGTGTTCGCCTTGGCGCTGGGTGAGCATGACCGCGAAGGAGCGGACATGCCGGGTGAGGGCATCGAGCTCGGGACAGTGCATGCAGACAATCTTGAGCTGGCGCTGTTCGGTCTCGGTGAGGGTCTCCGGGCGGCTCAGGATCCATTTGGAGACCGTCCGGGGCGACGGTGGCCGGGCGGTCACCGGCCGCGGCGAGGTCCGCTTCTTGTGCAGGTAAGCACGGACGCGCTGGTAGCTGCCCTTGTAGCCGAGCGGCACGATCTCCTCCCACAGCTTCCAGGCGTTGGTGAATCCCTCGTTCCACCGGCCGTCCAGGTAGGGCTTGTAGTCATCGAGGACCGAGGGCCGGTTCTGCCACTGGCCGGTGAACAGTTCCTCCGGGGCCGAAGCGTCAGCGAGCTGCTTGACGGTCCGCCAGGTCATGCCGAGTTGACGCTGGATCGAGCGGCGGCTGTGCCCGGCCTCCAGCAGCGCGTGGACGGCAGCGTGCCGGGTCCGGGTGCGGTCAGCGAACCGGTGTCCGGTCGGCCAGGGTGAACCAGGCGGTTCTCCTTCCGGGGCGGGCTCCGACTCGGGTCCATGGGCAGCCGGGACAAGGGGGCGAAGGCATTTGCGGTGCTGGGCAACGGCCCGTTCGGCAGCTTCGCTCAGGTTGTGCCACAGGTGCCACCGGTCCGCGACCTGGACGGCCTGCGGCGCGCCGGCACCGGCGCCTTCGGCGAAGAACGGTGCCCGGTCCCGGCAGATGACCTCAATGCCTGGCCGTTCGGCGAGCCAAGCCGCGAGGCTGGATGCCTCCCGGTCCGGCAGCAGGTCGATGGGGCGGCGCGTTTCGATGTCGACGAGGACGGTTCCGTAGTGTCGGCCCTTGCGGGTGGCGTACTCGTCGACACCGACCACACGCGGTGCGGCCACCGTGGGGTCGGGAAGAGCGTCGACCAGCCGGAGCACGGTACTGCGGCTGACCGACACCCCGAGAACGCGGGCGATGCGAGACCCAGCCCGGCCCGCGAGGGCCAGACCGACCGCAGCCAGGGTGGATCGCAGCCTCTCGGTCCGCTGACCGTGTCGGCGTGTCAGGCCGGGTATCTGCTCGACGAAAGTACGGCGAGCGCAGCCCGGGTTCCCGCAGGCGAACCGACGGACCCTCAGTTGGAGAACAACGCTTCGGCCACCGCTCGGCACATCAGCGGGAAACCGTAGGTAGGAACCATGAATCCGGTTCGACCAGACCCCACAGACCGGGCACACGGCGCCGTCCGCGACGCATTGCGCATCAACGCGCACTATCTCGATGTTGACTTCCACCGACAGCACCGCGACGTCCGCGATCGACGGGAACAACAACTCCTTCAGCGGGAGCGCAACCTCTTCCACGGCCCCGAACTGTCAGCCCGACCGCATTGCTCAGGGAGCATTTTCGGGCGACTTCACGTACGGCTCGAAGGGGCTCGGATGTCACTCAGAGTGGCCGCGTCACAGAAGCTGAGCCAGAACCCGTTCTCATAGATAAAGCCGGTCCCGGCTGATCGCGTCGTCGCCCGCCTGCGTATGGGGCGCCCGGACGGGTCTGCGAGGATGTCCGGCGGCCGTCTGCACCGGGCCCCGCAGCGCTGCGCGGGTCCGGGAATGTGCAGGCGGCGACGGGCGGGAGAGCGGAGTGGTGGGGGACGTGCCGGAGTACCCGGAGTACGTTGCCGCGGCGGTGTTCGCCGTGGGCGGGGTCGTCCATGCCGTGCTGGCGCCGCACCGGTTCTCCACCGCTGTCCTGTTCTGCCTCGCGGTGACGTCGGCCGGGCTCGGTGAGGCCGCCCGCAGTGCGGAGACTCACCCCACCGTCGTGACGGTGCTCGCCGTCGCCGCCCTGCTCGTGACCCTCGCGCTGGGCCTGCTCCTGCTGGTCGACAGCATCGTCCTGGTCCGGCGCTACGGACCGCAGGCGTCCCTGCTGGCCGCCGGCGCCGCCGGCTGCGCCCTGCTGGCGGTGCTCGGCCTCGACGCGGTCGTCCGGACTGCCGGGGGCGAGGTGGCGGGTGCCCTCATGGTGGCGGTGAACGCGGCCGCCGGATACCTCAGCCTGCTCTTCCTCGCCTTCACCGTCTACGTGTTCGTCCGGGGCCGCAGCACCCCGCCGCCGGAGACCACCCATGTCGTCGTCCTGGGCGCCGGGCTCAAGGGCGACCGGCCCGGTCCGCTGCTGCGCCGCAGGCTGGAGCGGGCCCTCGCGGTCGACGACGCCGGCGCACCGGACGCAGACGGTGTGGTGTTCGTCGTCTCGGGCGGCCGGGGCGACGACGAGGTGCGTTCCGAGGCGGACGCCATGGCCGACTACCTGCGCGCACGCGGGGTGGCTGCCGACCGGATCGTGCGGGAGGACCGCTCCGTGAACACCGGGCAGAACCTCCGCTTCAGCGCGGCTCTCATGGACCGCACCGCTTCCGGGCACCGTGCCACGGTGGTCACCAGCGGCTTCCACGTCTACCGCACGGCCCTGCTGGCCCGTCGCGCCGGCGTCCTTGTCCACGTCGTGGGGGCGCCGACCTCTCCCGCGTACTGGCTCTCCGCGACCCTGCGTGAGTTCGCCGCCGTCCTGTGGTTGGACCGGCTGCCCCTGATCGGGCTCAGCCTGCTGCTGGCGGTGCCTGTGGCGACAGCGGTCTTCCAGCGCTGAGGCACCCGTCGCGCGTGCCGCCCCGGGCAGCAGGGTCGGCGTGGCTTCGCCAGCAACCCGCGCCCGCGCCGAACAGCGGGGTGGCCGCTGGCGACGGAGCTTGCAGGTCACAGCGCGATCGGATGGTATCTGAGAGCTTCGTGGACGATCTGCTCTGCATTGAAGTCATCGGGACTGGGATTGACTTCTCCGGCCAGGATGCGGCCGTCGAAGGTGCCGATGATAGCGACGCTCTGCCGGCGACAGCCTCCTCACCGAATTCCTTGAGGAGTTGGGCTGTACCAGTGGCGACCGACGACCCCGCGCGCGTCACTCCCCGGCCTCGGGACCGGGGGCCCTAGTACTCCAGCAGGATTTCGCTGTCTGACCTGGTCTTTCGCCGGGTGGCGGGAGTGTAGCGGGACTTCGGTCGTGCGGGGGCGGTCTCACGGAGACCGCCCCTCGATCGTGCGACAACGCCGCAGGTAGTGACAGCGGCGGGCGACTGCTTGGCGTCGGCGGCGCCAGTTCGACCAGCTCAGCGCGTGGTGTCGTCCGCGGTGTCCGCTCAGGTGCGGGGGTCGGGCACGACAAGCTGCCAGGAGTCGCCGAACCTCCGCCACTGTGAGCCCGACGGCCCCGGTTGTCTCACCTGTTCCGCCCCCTTTTCCCAGGGCTGGTATGCCGTGGCGGACAGGAAGGCGTGCGCCAGCATGGCCAAAGTGATGTGCCGATACCAGCCCACGTAGCGGCGGACTTCGTACTGGTCCAGGCCACATTCGTTCTTCGCGGCCTGGAAGCACTCCTCGATCGCCCAGCGTGTGCCGGCGACCCGCACCAGCTCCTGGACGGTGACCTGAAGCGGTGCGTAGGCGAGGTAGTAGGCGATCTCGTCGGGCTTGCTGATGCTGCGCCGGGCCAGTGCCCATCGCATTCGATGGGGGACCTCGCCCTGATAGTCGAACTCGGCGACGGCCGGCAGCCGTACTGCTGCCCAGTGGTAGACGCGGGGCCCCTTCGCGCCGTTGCCGCATGAGATCTTCTCCCACGCCTCGTCCGGGGCCTGCGCGAACAGACCCTCGATCCGTGAACAGCCCACGCTGAACTGCGACTTGGGCACAGCCAGCACGTAGCCGACACCCGACTGTTCCAGCAGCCGACGGAATCGGTTGTCCTGACCGTAGGCGGAATCCGCGGTGACCCACGCGATGGGCAGCGGTGAGGCGAGGGCCCGCAGCACCATATGCCGGGCCAGTTCGCCCTTGGTGGCGAACTCCCGCTCGTCGGGGACCCTTGCGGTGCGGCAGCGTTCCCGGTCCTCGGTCCACGACTTCGGGAGGTAGAGCTCACGGTCGACCAGAGCCCGGCCACGGGCCGAGGCGTAGGCGCCGAAGACGCCGATCTGACAGTTCTCGGTGCGGCCGGCGGTTCCGGAGTACTGGCGCTGGACCCCGGCGGAGGTACTGCCCTTCTTGATGAACCCGGTGTCGTCGATGATCAGCACGCCGTCGTTCTCGCCGAGCTTGTCGGCGACGTATTCCTGCAGGTCGTCGCGAATGTCATCGGGCTCCCACTTCGCTCCGGCGAGGAGGTGCTGCAGGCCGTCGGGCGTGCGGTGGCCAGCCTGCTCGGCCAACTGCCAGCTGTTCTTGCGGGCCACCGGGGCGAGCAGCCCACGTACGTAGTCGCGCATGCGGCGACGAAGCTCGACTCGGCCGAAGCGGTGCCCGATAGTCAGGAAGAGATCGTCCAGTTCGAGGTCCCACTGCGCGGCGGCATACTCGGTGATCACCCTCGGAGGCTGCCCCGCCGCTGTCACTACCTGCAGCGTTGTCACATGATCGAGGGGCGGTCTCCGTGAGACCGCCCCCGCACGACCGAAGTCCCGCTACACTCCCGCCACCCGGCGAAAGACCAGGTCAGACAGCGAAATCCTGCTGGAGTACTAGGCCCAATGCCGTTGCGTTACGGGCTTGCGGGTTGGGGTCTTGTGATGAGGACGGCTTGAGGTTCGGTGCGGGTCGGCTGTGGCCAGGCACGGTGTTCAGGTCGTTTGAGGTGGTAGTTGGACATGTTGCGTTTCACGACGCGGGCTGGCTGCGCAGGCGTCTGACGGGCAGGAGCCGTTCCAGGAGGTCCTGCTCCAGCATCACCAGTGCCCTGACCAGGAGGTCAGGGGGAAAAACTGCCCGGCGTGACGGTCACGCTGCGCCGGGCGGAGCGCAGGGTTTCGGTGAAGGAGACCCGGTCGGGGGTCCAGGCCGCGGGTGGCGGCCGTTCTCAGCATGAGTTCCCGCAGCGCGCGGTGGACCAGCAGGTGTGCCCAGATCTGCTGGCGGACGCCGTCGGGTGTTTTGCTGCTGAGCACGACGCGTGGACCGCGCTGATGGGTTTTGATCTCGGCGAAGACGGACTCGATCTCCCAGCGTTCGCGGTAGAGCGTGGCCAGTTGCCGGGCCGGATACCGGCGGGCGTCCAGCAGGGTGGTGACCAGGCGATAGCCGTCGCTCTCACCCTGACCGGACCGGTCCTTGAGCCGGTAGGCCAGGACACGGACCACGACCGGCTCCTTGCGGGCCGGACCGCTGCTTGCTCTGATGTGTGAGAGCCAGGACCCGTCGTGGAACTTTTTGATCACGGACAGGACGCGGTTGGCGGGCACCCGCCACAGCAGATCGGCGCCGGTGGCGGTGAACGCCCGCCACAACGGGACGCCGAGGAACTCGCGTTCGGCCAGGACGAGTTGGCCCGGGCCAGTCGAACGCGGCAGACGAGCCACCAGGGTGACTTCCCCGGTGCGGCAGCCGGCCAGTTCCGCGTCCAGCACCGCATGACTGCCGATCTCCACCAACGCCGCCATCCGCACCTGCGGAAATGCGCTCCTGCCCGACCCGCGGCCACTGCCCGGCCGCCCGAACGCGGTCGCGTTGGCTTCGCTGTCCGCGACGTCCCAGCAGGTGCCGTCGACGGCCAGCAGCCGCAGGCCACGACAGAACGCGCCGGGCGTGGCCTCGGTCGCCATCGGCTTCGCGGTCGTGGCGAACAGCACCCGCAAGGGTTCGGAGCCCAGCCGTTGCCGGGCCCTGAACAGGGAGGACTTCGCCGGAACACGCCAGTTGCCCAGCAGCCCCAACCCCCGCAAGCCCTCGACGAGGTGGCGCATCACTTCCAGATACGGGGCAGGCGAGAAGAGGGCCAACGCCAGCACGAAATACACCACCAACCGCGCGGGAAGCAGCCGCTGACGTTGCTCGGCACGACCGAATGCCGCCACCACCCGATCCACCAAGCCTGGCGGATACACCCAGGTCAACAGGCCAAGACCCGATAAGTCAGACACGCTCGCAGACCGCGGCGCAGTCCGCGACCTCATCGACGTCCACGCCGCCTCCCAGCACCGCACCACTGCCGACCTCGAAACGCTCGGCCGCCGCCACGCACGCTTCGAATTCAGCCTCCAGGACCTGCGCGACCGCCTTAACGGTGCCGAATGGTGGGACGACAAGGACTTCACCGACTATGGTCTCAATCCCGGCCAACTGGCCGACCTGCGCGCCTGGGCCCTCGCCTGGGCGGCCGAGCTTGATGCCCGCCTGTACGCCGAGGAGAACCCGGACGAGGTTTGAGAGTCGTACGGCGGTCCCGACGATCACCGCGCGTACGCGCCGCCGACCGCGCATGGCGCGCCTGCTGCCGGTCATGCTGCGAGAGCCGGCCGACCACAAGCGCGCCAGACCGACTTGCCGGCGACGTCCATGCGGTCTTCGAAGAACTGCGCCGCATGGCCGTGTACGGGGCCGAGGCGCGCGCCCTGGTTGTGAAGGCCATCAAAGCTCTGCGCTGACCCAGACATACCAATGTGCTTGCCCCTCCGCGTGGAGAGACGGGCCAACGTGCCCGCTGACAGGCTCTTCAGACGCCCGCTATTCGACGTTTACGCCGTGGGCTCGGGCGAGTCCGTCGAGTCCGTCCGCCCAGCCCTGGCCGATGGCGCGGAGTTTCCACACGGGCTCGCCGTTGACGTTGTGCCGGTACAGCTCGGCGATGACCATGGCGCGGATGTCCGGGTCTGCGGGTGGGCTGAAGGTCCAGCCGGTGCCGGTCACGCATTCCATGGACAGGGCCGCGTGGGTGAGTGATCCGCAGGTCAGGCCGGTGTCGACGTCCATGTTGATGGCGACGGCGACACGCTGCACCCGGTCGGGCAGGGCGGACAGATGGATGACGGCGCGTTCGGTGGTGTGCGGGCCTTGCGCGTGCTTGCCCAGGAGCCGTGCGGCACCGTTGGCGGTGGAGGGCTGGTTGTAGAAGACGAAGTCCTCGTCACCGGCCACCGTGCCATCGTTGCCGGTGAGGAAGAGGGTGAGGTCCGCGTCCGCGCCGGCGAAGGTGAAGGCGATGCTCAGCCCCTGCCAGGCATCTTCAGGCAGAGCGAGGGTCTGCCCGGCCACGAGGGGAGACACCGTGGCGGGCGGCAGCGGGGGAGCGGGCGGCGGCTCGGCCAGGTGGCTGTGCTTCCATTCGGCAAACGGCCTGATCCGGTACGGGTCGGCGGTTACGGCCCGGTCGTCGGGTGGGGTGTTGCCGCTCAGAGTACTGTCAAGGCCGGCGAGAGAGGGCTCACCGGATTCCGGTTCGTCTTGCGCGTGATCCAGGAGTTCTCGCAGGCCCGGGATACGGGCGGTATCCAGCGGCTTGAGCGTGCTGGAGAGGTTGCCGGAGGCGGTGGTGGTGACCGAGCAGGCGACGTCCTCCCCGATGTCCAGGAAGCGCAGCGCGTCCTCGGGTTCGCGCCATGGGGTGGTCTCGATCGCCTGGCGGGTCCAGCGGCCGTAGGCGACGAATCCGAGCCGCTGGGTGTCGGGCAGGCGGGTCAGCACGGCCAGGTCGATGGCGGTGATACCGGGTGCGGTGGCGAAGCCCTCCTTGAGGGTGGCGACCACGTTGGAGCCCATGGCGGTCAGCCACCACAGGAGCCGGTCGCGTTTCGTCAAATTCTTCAGGGCCGGGCGGCCACTCGAGGTAAGCCCGGGTGTCTGAGTCGGCATCGAGTCGAAGTCCTGATGACGCATCAGAACGGACAGGACCGAACCATCCACTCCGAGCGCGCAACCGGCCGCAGGGTTGTCCGAGAATGCGGCATTCACCGCTTCGCAAACGGTGTCCTCGTCGTGGGCGAGCAGCGCCTGCCACCAGTGCCCGGCTTCGTCTGTCAGCTGTTCACGCACCGCACTCAGGCGTGCTGACTCGGCCGCCAGATACGCGGGAGCATCGAGCTCCGCTCGCTGTTTGGCGCCGGCCCGCTCCGCACGGGCCAGCCACCCCACACCCTGCAAGTGAAACGTCTGGGCCTCAGCCAGTGCCCAGGGCAGACCCAGCTGCGGAGCATCCCCGATCACCGGAGGATGCGCGCTGGGAAAGGACTGCAGATGGACGCTGGTCATCTGCCGCCTCAATTCCCGCAACTGCGCGATGGCCGCATCCCGATCAGCCTCCTGCTGAGCCCTCTCTGCTTGCCGGCGAGCGCGCTCCATCTGCGCGGCGGAAGGGGCGACCGACCTGGACTGCGTGGTCCGGCGGGTGCTGGTCGTGGTCCGCCGGCTGCCTCGGAGGGAACTCGAGGCGTAGAAGGGGCCGAGTCCCGTCGACATCCGGGCACCTCCGCTGCCCACACTGATCCTCGCCGCCCTCGGCCCGACGGAAGTCCTCACCCCACGCGTTGAGACACGCACGCTCATGCCCGGAACACCAACACGAAACCCGAATCCCACGGCCCACCCCTCTCACTTGGGGACACAGTGTGGCACCGGCCCCGGCAGCGAGTGGCCGTGCCCTCTCATCGCGGCCTCTGCAGGAACTCCTGCCCGTCCTTCTTGCAGGTCCTTACCGCTCGCATAGGACAAGGCGTGCCTGGCGGCCGACCCGAGCGTGCCTGACGAGCTTGTGTGAGGGCCCCAGTCGACCCGAATGGATCGGCAGATCGGAGTCGAAGATGTTGACGGTCAGCTCCGTGATATGCGGAGCGACCGCGTTGAGCAGCTCTTGCGGGTCGCGGGTGCGGGTCGTGGCGGAACGCTCTAACGCGACGGTCACGTCTTGCTCCTGTTGCGCTTGTTTGCCTCTGGTGAGAGGCGGTTGAACCCGCCCGCCCTCCTGGGGTGCAGAGGGCGGGCGTTCATCCGGCGACCCGCCCTGTACGCCGTCGTGAGGGCGGGCCGCCGTTCTCGCTGCCGGACGGGGGAGCCGACAGCGAGAGCTCAGGAGTTCGCGGCGCGGTACGCCTCCCACAACGCCTCGGCGGTCGTGCACCGCGTGGCGTCCACCGCGCACGTGGCGCAGTCGCGGCCGTGGTCTATGTATGCGCGGTACGCCCGCTGCACCCGGTTGAAGACGCCTGCACTCGCGACGCGCTGCAGGTGGCCGTAGCCGGTGCCCGTGTCCACGAACTGGAAGCGGCTACTCACGACCGCCGCCGTCCGCGGTGGGGGTGGTGGCGGATCTCGCCGTTGCAGTCGGACGCCTTCGAGTAGTCCCCAGAGGCCGCAGCCTCCGCGCTCTGCCGCACGAGCGCCGCGCACACCCCGCAGTGCGGGGCGGGCTTGGGCCGGTCCATCGGCAGGGGCAGGTCAACGGGCGCGTCGTCCATGGTGGTCTGCTGTGTCATCCGAAAGCCTCCGCTGGGAGTCGAGGGCCGCCGCCCGGGCCGAGCGCGGCGCCGAGGAAGGTGGGATCGGTGAGTCGCCCGCTGCCGTCCGGTCGCTCTACCCACACGCGGCCGCGCACCGGGTACAGCACGGGCGGGCACCTCAGGGGCCAGCCGTGGGGGTGGACGGTGAGGAGGCGAATGTCGTCCAGCTCGTCGTCGAGACAGGGCGGGAGCAGCCACCACGCGCGCTCCGAGGTGACGTCCGCGAGGACCGGGCCGAGGCGGTCGGGCCCGATGCGCTTGATCGCGTCCATCGACTGCCTGAGGGGCGCCTCGGCTGCCATCCAGTGTGGGCCGGTCTCGATGGGCGCGAGTTCCTCCGCGTCCCACGCGCGCTGTATGTCGGCGGGGCAGATCACGCAGGACAGGAGCCAGGCCTGCGCTGCCTGACGCAGTGATTGCGCGGACTCCGTGGCCTTGCTCATGCCCCTGGCTCCGCTCGCTGAAGTGCTTGCGCAAGCTGCATGATCACGTCCGCCCGCGCACGCCCAAGGTCCACGAGGCTGGGAGTCGGCGAGCCCGGGTCGACTGCGAGCGACGGCAGCACGATGCCGGCCTGATCCAGTGCTGCCCTCAGCGACTCCACGGCCGTGAACGGGTCAACGTCTTGCGACTCAAGTGCTGAGAGCATGAACAAGACGGTAGGCGCGCGAAGTTGCTCGCCGCGTCGCTGGTTTCTCGAAGTTTCTTGACAGCCCTACGAAGTTGCGCGATGTTTCCCACGGAGGCCGACTGAGCCGCGTGTCCGGGGCGTTGTCCTCGGGGAGGCTGGGTCCACACCAAGGCTCCGAGCGGAGGAGACGGCCATGCGACGGCTTCGTTTCAACGGCACAGGCTCAGGGGGAGGAGGCTGCCCCGGCGTCCACGAGGACCTCGACAGCGGGGACGTCATCGTGCACGGACCGCCGCTCACCGACCCCGCCGACCTGGCGCAGCTTCAGCACCGCGACGAAGGCGAGGTGGCCATCGTCGTACCGCGCAACACTCTCGTCGACTTCGGTCCGCGCGACGAGACCCCGCGGCTCATCAACGCCGACGACGAGTTCGAGCGCCTCTTCGAGACCTTCGCCCACACCGCATGGCGGCTGGAGACCCGACGCCGGTACGCAAGCGACGAACAGACCGACGAGTGGGCCCAGTTCGCCGCAGGCCAGCGCATCGACTGGGATTACGACGACGACTGGTGCCGCAACGTCCGAGTGCAGGCAGCGCAGGGCAAGCGGTTCGAGCGCGTGCGGCTGGTTGATACCCCCGCCACGCCAGGGCAGTTGTACCTGCGCAGCAACGCAGCACGGAACTGCGCCGTGGGCGAGGACATTCGCAACCTGTCCCGCACGGAGGCCGAGCGGCTGCGCCTGCCCGACGAAGACTTCTGGCTCTTCGACTCACGCCTAGTAGCACGGCTCATCTTCGACGAGGACGACAACCTGACGGGCGCCGAGCTCATCACCGAGCCGGCCGCGGTCAACCGCTACTGCCGGGTGCGAGACGCAGCCTGGCACTATGCCGTTGCGTACGCAGAGTTCGAGGTCGACCAGAAATGACGAGGTCCGGTGAGCACCGACTATCAGCAGGCACGCGAGGCCCTGGGGCTACGACTTCGGGAACTGAGGATCACGTGCCCTGATGGTCGGCTCACCGGCGAGCAGCTCGCCGAACGCCTTGGCGCCGGGTGGACAAAGTCCAAGGTGAGCAAACTGGAGAACGGCAGGCAGACCGCCGACGCCGAGGAACTCAGGGCGTGGGCCAAGGCCACCGGACACCCGGAGGCGTACGACGGTCTGCTCGCCCAACTGCGCGGCTTCGAGTCCCACATCCGCTCGTGGCGCCGGCAGCTGGCCTCGGGCCATCGTCCCGTGCAGGACGCCATCACCGCCGAGCACGACCGCACCCGGGTGCTGAGCATCTGGGAAAACAACCTCGTGCCCGGCATGCTGCAGACGGCCGACTACGCCCGCCATGTCCTCACCAGGCACGCCAACCTTATGCAGTCGCCGCGGGACACCGAGGACGCTGTGCGCGCCCGGATCCGCCGTCAAGAGGGGCTGTACTCGCAGGGCAGGAAGTACCGGATCATGGTGTGGGAGGGGGCGCTCTATGCCCTGGTGTGCCCGCCCTCCGTACTGGCCGCGCAGCTGGATCGTCTCGCGAGCGTCATCGGGCTGGACACCGTGGAATTTGGAATCGTCCCGTTTGCCGCTTCACTGAAGATCTACCCGGGCAACGGGTTCTGGATCTACGACGAGCGCCGCGTCGTCGTCGAGGACTGGCACGCGGAGCTGTGGCTTGACGATGCGGACAGCGTCGCGACCTACCTGCGGGTCTGGGACACGCTGCGGGAGTCCGCGGTCTATGGGGTCGACGCCCACAACGTCATCAACCGGGCCCGGCGGGCTGTTAATCCGCGCTGATCTGAACTCCCTGCGGCGACACGAATCACCAGGCCGGTTGATGCCGCCGTCGGGGTCAGGGGCGTAAAAGCCGGAACCGGAAGAGGACGGCGGCATGACGGGATCCCCTCGCGTGCCAACGGTCTGGACGACGAACTGCCCCGCACGCTCCACGAAGCACAGACTGCCGACCACCGTAGCGAGGCAGCCATCCGCCAGCGGCTGGATCAGACAACCTCAACGCCTTCGTGTGCGCCAGCGGCTGGACATGGGCGGCCTGTCCTGGATCGAGGGCCACCCAGAGGGCAGACCCGTCAGCTGATCCCTGTCAGCCGACAGCGCCTCTCGGAGCATGAATCCAGGCGACGCCCCGACGGTGCGGGGACGTCGCCCGGCTTTCTACCGGTACCAGTACTTCACGCCACGGTGGTGGGAGCAGGTGCCCCGGAAGTGGGCGCTGTAGGAGTAGGTGCCGTCCTTGCACTTCGCCATTGCCCCGCGCGGGTGGGGCGAGTTCGCCTTGCAGACGCCCGTCGTGTGCCGGGCGCACGACGCGGCCGCAGCATCGGTGGCCGTGGCCACCGGCGCCAGCAGAGCGCCGGCCATGACGACGGTAGCTACAGCGCCCCGGAATTTGGTGAGCGTGAAGTCTCCATTCAGACTCGGAGACGCGATCATGCACCGTCAGGCGGCTCCCTCGGGGGCCTGTCCGCCCCCGATCGCAGGGTCGTGACACGGTAGGCGGAAGACGTCAGAGCGGAGTCTGTTGTATTTGGCTAATTTCCACTCCTATCGACGCCGCGTCCTTTTCCCAGGGGACAGACACAGTTCCGGTGTAAGTCCTTTGAGCACCTACGGTCCGGGTGACCCATTTCGGGTTCGCTGCGCCCGAACCGTCGCCGTCGAATTTGAACGCAATCTTGTATTCGACCGGTGAACGGTCGAGGTTGCGGATCGTGTACTGAGCGGCGAAGACGAGGTGACCGTGGCTCATTTCGGTTCCGTACTGGGTCACTTCGACCGGCTTGGCGGGAGTGGGAGTGGGGGAGTGGCCGGTGCAGGCGGCGAGGGTGGCGAGGAGGGCTGCAACGGAGGCAGCGGTTCGTGTGCGCATGACGCCGGAAGGCTAGAGGCGTTATTACTGGCGGGCAAGGATTTTCATCAACTTGCCCGGATGATGACACTTCTCTGTAGTGAGCTGCCGACTGCAGGTCGGGAGCGAGATGCAGATTTTCGCCATTCCTGACCCGCTCGCCAGAAGTTCCATACATTCCGTATTTCTGGGAAACACACAGGCAGAGGCACGCGGGGGCGGGTTCCACTTGGGTCGCCGGATTCTCGTCATGCGAATGAATCGTTCTTGCGACTCCTGGTGTACGTGTGCATACAGTGCCCTGCCTGCGGCGAATGGACCAGACCAGTCCGCCCGCACGCAGGTGGAGCAGGCAAACGGGGACACATCCGACCACGTGCTCTCCCCTGGCCTGCCCGCACAGCTATTACGGGGAGGAAAACCTTGCGTCTCACACGAGCCGCCGTCACTACCGCCATGGCAGCAGTCGCTGTGGCGGCCACCGTTACGGTGGCGCCACCGGCATCGGCTGCTTCCTACGTTCACAACGACTGCACGGCGAGCGACACCAGCCACCCGACCCACTGTTTCCGTATCCACTTCAACTCGCGTTCCGAGACTACGGAGATGTCCCAGAGCGCCTGCCTTGCCACCCGCCATTCCCGGTCCAACGAAGACGGCTATTCGCCCAACGGCGCGACGTTCATCAACTTCGTGTTCGGCGGCTTTCCCTCCGAGGTTTACGGCGGCATGCAGACGCCCTGTGACCCCACGGGATCCGGAGGAGCCGTGTACCACAACGCCGCTTCCGCGTGGAACCAGGACTCATACGCCGGGTACACCATCTATGCCAATACCGGCTACAGCGGCACGAGCAAGTACTACCCGAAGGCTGACGGCTATGCCCGCAATCTGGGCAGTGGCTTGAAGAACCACAACGGCTCGCACAAGAGGAGTTGATCGGCGATGTCGACACCCAGAGTCCGGGCCGCTGCGTTCGTCTTCGCCGCTGTCACGGCCGCCACTGTGTCCGTCTCTTCATGCGGCGCTCCGCATCACGTTTCAGGCAGCGGGAAGGGCCGGCACGTGGTTGCGCAGGCCATGCCGCTGCCGGATGCTGAAGTTCGCGCAACCTGGCCGAAGCGGCAGGTGGAACGGGGCCTGGCCAAAGGAATGAGGCTCCCGCTCCAGGACTACATGCTCGGCTATGCCGACGTTGTGGATGGGGAGAACGCCAGGGACCTGGTGAAGCAGGAATGCATGCGGCGCCTCAGTTTCCAGTTCGCGCCCGAACCGTCAGGCCTGCACCCGGGTCCCGCGTACGACGCGATGAACATGAAGCGCCGCTACGGCATCACCGACCGCACCGAGGCCACCATCTACGGCTTCGCCCCGGCCCAGGCGGGCACCGATGACGACAGCACCTCTGCGGAGGATGCCGAACTCGCCAGGGAGGACAGCGAGTCCTCGGTTCCGGGCTGGGACAAGGCGATGAACGACACGTGCATCCCCGAGGCGAACGCGAAGGTCGGCGTCCTGTTCGAGACCGACCTGGCGGGAGACCTCGCCTCACAGTCCTACGGCGCCACCATCAAACAGACACCCGTCAGGAACGCCATCGCCACGTGGTCCTCGTGCATGGCCGGCAACGGTCACCGGGTGAAGACCCTGGACGACGCCGAGGGCCGGTTCGCCACACCGAAGCTGCCCGGCCTGAAGCCGGGCAAAGCGGAGGTGTCGATGGCAACCGACGATGTCGATTGCAAGCAGACCAGCAACCTCGTCGGCACCTGGTACAGGGCGGAAACCGCCTACCAACACAAGCAGATCGCCTCCCACAGGGGTGAACTGGAGGCGGAGAGGGCCCGCAACAGAAGGTTGATCGAGCGGACACGGGCTGTTCTGAGCGCCCGAAAGTAGATCGCTTGCCCTTTTCTCCAGCCGGCCGCCGCACCCCGCAGTTCGTCTCAACGTATGAAGACGCCCCCGTGGTGCGGCGGCTTGCCCTGTCATGCACGAAAAGCATGCATAAGAAGGGGCAAAGCCTTGAAGGCACTCAGATCGGCTCATCAGGCACATGTCGCTTTTGCCGGCTTGGCAGCCATGGCGATCCTCGCCGGACTCGTACAGACGGCCACACCGGCCTCGCCGCCGAGGCGAAACCGAAACCGGCAACCGCACCACCTACCAAGCCGGCACCCGGACCGCCTGCCCAGGTCACCAATCCCGGCAGCAAGCTCGGCAAGAACTGGAACACCTCCAAGGACCGAGCTGTCACCGGCGCTGCGGGGCGGTGCCGCGCCTAATCAGCCCCACTCTCGACAGGGAATCGATATATTTTATGAAATACAGCAAAAAGGCCCGAATATCTCTGACTGCATTAACGGCCGGGGGACTCCTGGTCGGACTTCTCCAGTCCAGCGCGTCGGGCCTCGAGCGGCAATCCGCAGACGCCCCTGGGGCAAGCTCACACCCGGCGCGTGATTCTGGCATCAAACCCCCCGCCAGAATCACCAAACCGGCCGAAACGCTCGGTTCGGACTGGAAGACGTCTTCCGACCGGGCCGTCACCGCGGCTGCGGACAGCGACGGCCTCCATCTGCTGGTCGCCGACAGCTCGGCTGCGTACGCCTGGAAGACCGCAGCCGTCCTCAGCGAACCGGGTATGCCCGGTGACACCTGGATCGGCAACGCGTGCGTCATCGATCACGACTACGCGGCCGTCGTCTACGCCCCACGCACGTTCACCAACCACCCCGACATGATGCTCGGCGGAGCCTTCACAGCGATCGTCGATCTCGACAAGGGAGTGGTGAAAAAGCTTCCGTTCACCGCATCCCTCGCCTACTTCGACCCCACCTGCAACCCGGACACCCACACGGCAGCGTTCACCGCGCAGCGGGACAACGAGTCACGACTGGTGACCGTGGACACGCACGGCCGTACCGTGGCCGACACCGTCGCGCAGGGGCAGGTCACCACTCCGGTCCCCGTGAGCGACGGTGTGATCGCGGCGCTCGGCAACCGGCTCGTGCACATCGACCGCAAGGGCAAGGCGAAGACTCTCGCCAGGACCAGCCGGGTCCCGTACGACATCCACTCGCTTCCGGGCGGGAAGATCGCTTTCCTCGACCGCTCGGGCGACATCACGGCGCACGCCAAGACGTACACGGCCGGCAAGGTCGCCACGGTGGCCACCGGCAAGCTGGATCAGCTCGCCCTGAAGCAGGCCGGCGCCGATCGGGTGTTCCTCACCGGCGAGCCGTCCGGCAGGACACACCTTTCCGGCAGTGGGGTGAGCCGGCTGGACGCACCGGCGGAGGCCGACGTGTCCAGCCTGGGCAGACTCGCCGTCAACCCTGTTCTCTCCGATGCCGTCCAGAGGGGTCTGGACAACATCAAAAACGCGGGCAAGGGCTTCACCAAGGGGGGTGAGCCCGCTCCCGGCGAGATCGGCCATGCCCTCACCGTCACGGGTGTCGCGACGGCGACCGGGAAACCCACCATGCAGATCGCCGCAGAGCCCGGCACGGCGACAGGAGGCGCCAAACTGTCCCCGGCACTGGCTGGCACCCCCAGCGCCAAGACGCCGAGGGCATCTCTCGGCATCGAGAACAACCCGGTGGACACCGACCGCTGGTGCTCGGTCCCGCGCAACGACGTCAGTCAGCTGGCCCTGCAGCCCACCCCCAACCAGGTGGAATGGGCTGTGGACATGGCGGTCAAGGGCAATCTGCGCTCCAACTACCTCACTCAGGGCGGATGGCGCTCCCAGACCGGCATCGGCACGATCGACCCGCAGGGCCTGTTCCCCATCCCGACCCTGACCGGCGGCAACGGCAGCGGCCGCATCCCCGCCCAGGTCGAACTCGGCATCCTGGCTCAGGAGTCCAACCTGTGGCAGGCGGAACAAGGCTCCATCCCCGGGCAGATGGGCAACCCGCTCGCCGCGGTGGACGGCTTCTACGGCCATGACGGCAAAGCAACCACGTCGGCCGGCCACTGGAGAATCAACTGGAACAAGTCCGACTGCGGCTACGGAGTCGGCCAGGTCACCGACGGCATGCGCCTGGCGGGCTACGAGAAGGTCGACGACAACGGGCACAAAGAAACCGCTCTGTCTCCAACCCTGCAGAAGGCCGTGGCGCTCGACTACGCCACCAACATCGCCGCCTCACTGAAGATCCTCGCCGACAAATGGAACGAGGTCCACACCAGCGGCCAGCTGGTCACCGCCAACAACGACGACCCCTCCAAGCCGGAGAACTGGTTCACCGCCGTGTGGAACTACAACCTCGGCTTCAACAAACCCGGAGCGGACACCAACTGGGGCCTGGGCTGGTTCAACAACCCCGCCAACCCCAACTACCCGCCCACCCGCAAAGTCTTCATGAACACCGACCTCGACGCCGCGGCCGTCAAGGACGCCGCGCATCCCCAGGACTGGCCGTACGAGGAGAAGGTGCTGGGCTGGGCCTCCTGGTCCATCGACACCGGCCACTCCTACGCCACCTCCGGCCGCCAGGACTGGCCGGGCGAGTCCGGCTTCGCCTCCGCCGGCTTCCGCCCCGCCTACTGGAACGGCACCAACCAGACGGTCGTCGATCAGGGCAGCGCGAAATACAACCGGGCACACGCCAACCCGCCGCTCGACACGTTCTGCAACACCAAGAACAACTGCAGCGTGTTCAGCCCGCCCAACTGCCCCGACGTGAACTGCTACAAGCAGTACTGGTGGCATCAGTCCAATACAACCTGGAAGTCCGACTGCTCCACCACCTGCGGCTTCGAGAACATCAAGTACGCGACCCTGGTCAGTGAGCCCGGCCGCGGCACCCGCCTGCAGTACGGAACCCCGCTCTGCTCGGGTGCGACCAACGACAACCGGCCCAACGGCTCCTGGATGGTCGACTCCGTACCCGACGCCACTGACACCTGGAGCAGCTGCGGGAAGTCCTACTCAAGCGGAACCTTCAGGTTCGCCTTCAACGCGGACCCGGTCGCGACCGGTCCGGGCCTCGGCCCGTTCGAGGCCAAGGCCGACCTCCACCAGGTCGGCGGCGGCTACCAAGGCCACTACTGGTACACGCACACCCGCAACACGGACCATCTCGGCGGCGATAGCGGTGCCATGACCATCAAGGGCACCTGGACGCTCAACCAGAACCTCAACTGGGCCCGCGTCCTGGTGTACCTGCCCGACACCGGTGCCAAGACCCGCCAAGCCACCTACAGCGTCGGAGGCTCGGACAGCACCAGCCCGGATCGGGTCGTACTGCAGCGCGCCGGCGGCTGGGTGAGCATCGGGGCGTTCCACTTCACCGGGACGCCGACCGTGTCCCTGTCGAATTCGACCGTGGACGGAACGGGGGACGAGGACATCGCGTGGGACGCGGTGGCCTTCCAGCCCCTCACCAGCAAGCCCGCGAACTCTATCGTGGCCATGGGCGACTCCTACTCTTCGGGCGAGGGCGCAAGCGGGTCCGGCGGCACGGACTTCTTCCCGGAGACCGACCACATGGACAATGCGGACAGTGAGCTGATCGACAAGTGCCACCGATCCAAGCTCGCCTGGTCACGGCAGGCGACGCTACCCGGCGCCAGCATGTCCATCGGAGCCATGGCCGACAGCCTCGACACCCAGACGGACTACCACTTCATCGCCTGCTCAGGTGCCCGCACCTACAACATCCTCACCAGCGGGCAGTCCCACGAAGTGCCCCAGCTCTACGCTGGCTATCTCGACCAGAACACCACCCTGGTCACCCTGTCGGTCGGCGGCAACGACGCCAGGTTCTCGGACGTGTTCGCCCAATGCGCGCTTGGCGCCGGTACGGACCAGTGCCCGGACACAGCGATAGGAAACAAGGACCCGATCACCGGCGAGGATGTTGCCGGAGACACCGGACCTCTGAAGACCTGGGCTCCCACGTGGCTGCACGACAAGGTCCGGCCACGCATCGAGGCGGTGCTGATGCGGATTCATGATGTGGCACCGAACGCGAAGATCGTTCTCATGGGCTACCCGAGGCTGCTGTCGGGGGCCAAGGACTGCGTGGCGGGAATCGGCAAGGAGGAGGAGGCTCCCTGGCTGAACTCGGTCGCGGACATGCTGGACCAGGAGATGAACGGCGCCGCTTCGGACGCCAAGTCCCAGGACGGGATCAACGTCGTGTTCGCCGACCCGCGCGACAAGTTCGACACCAAAGCGGTATGCGGTGATCCGGAGTATGTGAACGGCATCGTAGAAAACGGACGCTCCCAGGTGGACACCTCATCACCCAAGCCCGCCATGGCGTCGTTCCACCCGAAGATCGCCGGAGTCCGCCTGTACGCCGACTTGCTGCAGCAGTATCTGCCGTAAAGAAGCCGAGTTACAGGCCCGTCTCCAGGTCGGGGCCTGAGTACGCGTGCTCAGGCCCCGACCGTCACGACCGGAGAGAAGATTTTTTCACGGACGCTGGCTCTGGCGCGTCGACGTCATGAGCTGGATGTGAGTACAGGTACTCATGACACTGCGCACCTGCCGGGGTGACTATGGTCGAGTGAGTACAGATCCCGAACGTACTGGTCGAGCCGTGGCCGTGTCTGCGGCCTTGGCTGCCTTCGAGCTGTTAGCCCTTGCCCTGATCTGGCTGTCCTGGATCTTGACCTACTGGTTGGCGATCAATCCGCAGACCCCCGGGGCGCCGCCGGGTCCCTACGTGCAGAAGGCTATGTTCGTGGCGGCAGCCGCCCTGATTGCAGCCGTTGTGGCCGGAGTCCGTCGGGTACGTGTGGTTGCCATTACCCAGCTCGTGATGGTTCTCGTCATTTGCGCGGCCCTGGCCAGCGCGAAGGTCGCTGGTGAACGCATTTACGAGTCCTCCACTCGGGGTGCCTGTCTCTCGGGCCCGGCCTGTGACGCCCCTTCGCCCGTGCGCTGAGCTGTTCCGGAGGGCCTCGGCGTCCACGAAACGATCAGACTTTGCCGCGCGCGGCCCGTCGGGCAGTACGGTTTCGACCGTCTCCCGCGGACCGGGAAGGCACGGCAGCACGCGGACCCGAGCGAGAGGACGGCGATCCCGGCGCCGAACGCTGCCGGACGCCAGACGACGGCGTAGCCGCCCGGAACCGGCGGCACGACGAAAGGCACGCGTCGGCGCCCGGACTCGGGACGGGTCAGGCCGAGACCTGTGCCCCCGGCCGCGCGCCCGAGTTGCTGACGGAGGAGCAGGTCCGGTCCCGGCCAGCACCGCCGCCCGCACGGTTCGGCAACAGCTGTGCTGGTCGCCGTGAGCGTAAGGGAGGGTCAGGGGAAGGCACATGACCGGAACGCGCGAATAGCTGCTTCCATGGCCGTTGACAGGCGAGCCAAGTACGCGCCTCCGTGGGCGGGGAAGTCGGTGCTCAACAGCGCGACGAGATCGTTCTCGTCGCGCGCTACGACGACAGAGGCATCGCGCAGGGATCCATCGCTCATGCCAGCTCTCCAAGGCGGGGCAGCGGTCGGCGACCGCGGGCGGGCATGACACGCACATCGGGCAGTAGGCCGTGAGCGAGGCAGGCCGACGAGAAGGGGGTGCAGCCCGGCCCTGCCAGAGCGCGGACACGGGCCGGGCCACGGCTGAGAACCCTAGACCGGGCAGCGGCATCCAGAGCCTTTAACGTTCGCGCATCAGGTCCACTCCCACGTACGCGACCTCTGGTCCAACGATCTGCGAGCTGCCCGGACACGGCGCTCTACGCGGTGAAGATCGCCTGGGGAGAGCGGCTGCTAGGGCGTGTTTCGAAAGTCCCGTCTGGCTCGCGACGCCTGGCACGGCACTCCCCCAAGCTCTTCGAGCAGGGGGGACCCCCACGCCGCGTTGTCGGGATCGCCCGAGTACGCCCAGTACGCGGACGACCCTCCGCCTTGCGATGCACCGCACCAGACGCCGCGAGCCCCGCCCTCCGGGCGGACGACGCTACTTTCGAAACACGCCCTAGAAGAAGGCGGCGGTGCAGCCCGCCTCTCAGCGTCGTGTACCGGCTCGACGTTTCTGGCATACCAGCACAGGCTCAACCACAACTCACGTGCAGGTCACGTGCATCCCGCCCTCGGTCAGGACTTCGAGTACCAGGGCGACCAGGTCGTACTGCTCGCCCTCCGGCGTCAGGAGGCGGGACAGGTGCTCGCGGGCGGTCGCGGCGTCCCGCCAGAGCAGGGTTGCGGGGGCGGTGTAGGCGAAGTTGCCGCGCAGGCAGTCCACGAGGGCGTCCAGGCAGCCGCCGAAGTAGCCGCCCGGCCCGTTGACGGCCTCGCCGAGTGCCAGGTAGAGGCTCGGTTCGTCGGTGATGTGGCGGCCGTCCAGCTCGTACGTGTATCTGGCGGGCCGGTCCTGGTGCTTGATCCGGCAGCCCCGCTCCCGGACGAGATCGAGCCAGGCCCCGCGCTGCCGGGTCTCGAGCTCGGCCCAGGCGCCAGGGGCCTCCGGCGGGCCGGCGAACCAGCGTTCCCAGACGGGCCGGGCGTGTCCCGGTACGGGTGCGAGCTCTGTGCCGAGTTCCAGATCGATGAGGTCCGTCCCGCAGGAGGACGGGCGCCACGTGCGGACCTTGGGCCGCAGCAACCGGTCGGTGAGCGGCTCGCCGCTGTCGTCCCGTATCTCCAGCCACGCCTCCTCCAGATCCAGCGCGCGACGGGTGCCCGTCGCCAGTGCCCGCCGTAGCCGATCCCCCGGGGCGAGCCCCCGCAGGACGAGCGGGGGCGATGCGTCCTCGGGCGCCAGGAGGCGGGCGAACTCCCGGCAGGAGCCCAGCCACCGGTACCCGTCGTGCAGCCGGACAGGAGCCCGGTGCCCCTCGGGCGGCCCCAGGCAGTCGTCCACACCCGTGAGCACGAGACCGTCCGTCCCCGGGGACCGTCCAAGGCTCTCCGCATCCTCCAGCAGCCAGGCATCGAGCGTCCTGTCCTCCGGCACCGGCCACACCCGGCTGCCGACCCAGCCGCGCACCTCGGCCTCGTCCGGCACCCAGCCGAACAGTTCGTACGTCCCGCGCCGGGGTTCCCTGAACAGTCCCTCCACCTCGGCGCAGACGCCCCAGACCCGGCCGCTTTCCGTGTCCGTCAGCGTGTACCGTCCCTGCCCGCGATGTTCCCCGTCCACATGCACGGTGGGAATCATGCCCAGACCAGATGTAGCCCGTGAAGCCCTTTTCGTGGCTGGTCGGGTTGCCTCGAGGCTGAGCGCTCCGTCTGGCGAACGACGCCAACTGGGGCGTGTGTCGGAAGTGCTTAGGTTGGCTGCCGTGAGGAGCAGGGGCGGAGGCGCAGGGTGCGCCCCGCCGGACGGTGTCCGGGCCCGCGCCCCCCGGACACGGGAGTGTAAATCTAACGGCCCTGTCTCGCTTTCGGTGGTGACGGGGCGTGCTGCTATCCGAGGAGGATGCGGTGCCGAAGCAGGGTGAAGCCTGCTCGTCCGTGCATCTGGCGTGCGATCCGTTTGGTCTTGGTGTTGACGCCCTCGGTGGGGCCGTTGCTGTACGGAAGCGTGAGCCCGGCGATCACGGCGTCGACATCCCGGTCCAGGCCCCGGGTGAAGGAATGTAGATGGGGCAGGTCGGCTGCTCGGACTTGGGCGATCCAGCGCGTGAGCGCGTCGGCGTTGCCGGCGCGCGGCGTAAGGAGTGGGGCGAAGTCCCTGATATCCGTAGCCAGTTGAGTCATCTCGGGGCAGGCGGTGGTGAGCTTGGCCAGGAGCTCGTGCTGCTCGGCCTTGAGATTGTCGGGCCTGGTCAGCAGCATCCGGGCGAGCCTGCGCGGGGAGATATGGCTGCGGTCGGCGTCCGCGCGGCCCTGGTTGATGTACTTGTGCAGGAGGTTCAGGCAGCCCGTGAAGCCGAGGGCTTTGATCTCTTCGAAGAGGTGCTTGACGGGGGCACCGGGGTCATCGGCTCGGCGTTTGCGCAGGTGCTCGCGGTAGGGATCGACGAGGCTGGCGCGGTACTTGGGGACGCGGAGCAGGCGCTCGGGCCGATCAGTGCGGGCGTAGCGTTTGACGGTGTTCAGGGCCAGTTGGAGACGGCGGGCGCATTCGAGCAAGCCGACGCCTTGGGCGAGCAGCCCGTGGACCTGGTGCCAGCGTTCCAGGGTGGTCTGGGCGCGGGGCCCGTCGTAGATCGGCGCGTCCAGCACGGTGGCCCAGCAGGCGCTGTGCGCCTTGACCTCGCTCAGAGCGGCTTCGCACAGGTTGTGCCACACATGCCACCGGTCCGCGACCTGCACTGCGTCAGGCAGGGCGCGCCGGATCGCCTCAGCGTAGGTCGCCGAGCCGTCACGGCACACGATCTCGATGCCTGGATGCTCGCGCAGCCACGCCTCCAGGGTGTCGGCCGTGCGGCCGGGCAGCACGTCGATCCGCTCGTGAGTCTCGGCATCGATGATCACGGTGGCGTAGCGGTGCCTCCGACCCAGTGCGAAGTCGTCGACGCCGATCACGCGGGGCACCCGCCCGGTGGGCAACGGGATCCGCAGCAGGGCGCGCAGGGCCGTGTGACGCGACAGGCTCACCGCCAATATCGCCAGCAGACGTGCCCCGGCCCGGCCCGCTAACTCCTTGACCACGGCCTTTACTTGCCTGGTCAGGCGGGTCGTACGCCGCTGGTACCGGTCCAGGACGCCGGGCACCTGTTCGCGGAAGGTGTGGCGGCAGCCGCGCGTGGGACACACCAGACGCCGCACCCGCACACGGACCATCACCCGTCGTTCATCGACCGGCACGTCCGCGACTGTCCGCCAGTGATAGCCGTGCACGCGTTCCGACGGGGCCTCGCACACCGGGCAGACCGCAGTGTCCCGCGGAGTCCGTGCCCGCACCACGATCCGCTGACCTTCGTCGACCACATCCTCGATGACCAGCGGGGAAAGACCCGAAAACACCGTCTGCACAAGCTCGTTGACATCCTTCACGTGAATGCCAACGACCCTCACGACTCTCCGTCACCACCGAAAGCGAGACAGGGCCGTTAAATTGACACACCCCCGCCCTCGGTGAAAAAGCGGATGAGTGCCGCGGCCGCAGGCTGGTTCGCATCGCAGATTTTGCACAGCTCCAGATGGATCGGCTGACCGAACGTGTCCTTCTTGATGTCGAGAACGTCCCTCAGTACGACCGTGTCGTCACCCCTGACCATCGACTGCTTCCGCTCCCCTTGGTGTCCCTCGCAACTCCTCCTCATCCTGCCAGGTCGCGCACGGGGGGCGGAGAGGACGGCGGATCCGGACGGGCGGCGAGCGGCTCGCCGGGTCCGCGTCGGCCGGACTCCTCGCTCGACACCGAGGGGCTGTCCGAAGCCAGGACCCGGCTTCGGACAGCCCCTCGGCCGTGTCGAACCGGTTCGTCAGTCGCGGCGGATCAGCTCCGGATCGATCCGGCGGCCGGCCAGCGGCAGTGAGCCCGCTGCCGCGGCCGCCACCACTCCCGCCACCGCCAAGGACAGCAGGGGGATGCCGGCGACATCCCAGCGGATCGCTCCGCCACCGGTGATCAGGTAGCTGGACTCGGCGAGCTTCCCGGTGACGACCGCCAGGGCGAGACCGAGACTGAGCGGCAGCACCACCTGGAGGCACTGCACGGCCCGCATGGTCCGTGCCCGGGCACCGATCAGGGTGACGGCGGTGACCTGCGCACGGCGCTCGACCGCGCGGTCGGTCACGGACACCAGGAACGCAGCCACACCGATGACCAACCCCATGATCATGCCTAGGGCCAGCAGGGTTTCGACGACCGATATCTGTTCGAGTCCCTGGACGTTCAGTCCGACCAGCTCCACCTCGGCGACCGGGGCGATCGCACCGATGCCGTCGAGGACCTTGCGGACCTGGCCGGGCTCCGAGCTGCTGGTCAGTACGAGCTCGGCGTCACGGGGCCGGGCGTGTGGGGGCAGTGCCGTCGGCGGGACGAGGAGCACGGCGTTGCCCACGGCGGACGCGGAGTACCCGCTGTAGACGATCCCGTCGGCGGGAAAGCCGATGTCCAGGTGCCCGGTCCCGCTCCCCGAGAGGCGGAACCGGAAGGGCGTGCCCGGCTTCACGTCGGATCCGACGCTGGAGTTGGGGTCGACGAGCCTCATCACCTTGCCGTCCACGCAGCCCTGGGAACGCTGGACCATGCGGTCCAGCTGCGCGCAGGTGGCGATCAGGGCGGTGGCCGACGACGCGAACGCGTCCTCGGGGCTCTTCCTCTCGAGATCGACCCAGGAGTTCATCGTGACGGCGTGGGCGCGCACACCGGCGAGGCCGCCGAGTTCCCTCTGCCGGTCCGGGGTCAGAGCGGAAAGGGAGAGGGAGTAGTCCTGCACGGGTCCGGACGGCCGACTGACCTGTTCCAGCTGGATGAGAACACCCTGGGCGAGCGAGGCGGCGTAGACGAGGAGCACGAGACCGGTGACGACCCTCATCGTGCTTCCGGGCTCGGCCTCATTGCGTCGCATCGCCAGGTTGAGCGTGAGGGACTGGGTGGAGGCCGCCACCCGTCGGGCGAGAACGTACGAGATCAACGGGAGCGTGAGCACGAGCCCGACTCCGGTCAGTACGACGCCGCCGACCACGAGCAGCGCGTTCACGCCCACACTCGACGCCGGGTGTCCGAGCACACCGCTGACGCAGAAGCCGGACACGATGCCCATACCGGCGACAAGGAGGAGAGCGCCCCACTTGGACGGCGGTCGCGGGAGCGCGGTGCGGCGTACCGCCAGTGGGTTGGCGGCGGCTTCCCGCGCACTCTTGCGGCCGACGAACCAGGCCAGCGCCGGGCAGCCGATCAGACACACGGCGACCGTGGTCGCGGACAGGGCACCGTCGTCCGGATACCACCGCAGCGCGGGCAGTCCCGTCCTGGACATCACCTGGTTGAGGACCCAGTACTCCCCGAGGCCGAGCACCGCGCCGAGCAGTGCGGCCATCACGGTCTCCGCCGCGTTCACCCGCTGGGTGCCCTTGACGCTGAGGCCCAGCAGGCGCAGCGCCGCCAGGCGCCGCATACGGCTGGCGGCGGAGAGACGCGCGCAGACGGTGAGGAAGATTCCCAGGGGCAGCAGAACCAAGGTGGCCAGAGCGAAGCGCACGTCCGTCAACGTGGACGGTTCCACGGCGGGGGACGGGGCGTAGTCGTACCCGAACCCCTTCAGGGTCCGGCCCTCGTGGGCGATACGGCCGCGCGTGGTGCCGATGTACGCGTACAGCTCGTCCGGGTGCGCGAGCCCCGCCCCGGCGATGGTTCCCTGCTCCCGTCCCGGCAGCAGCCCCTTGACGGCGGGTGCCTCGCGCAGGAGGTCGTGGACCCGCGGCGAGACGAACACCTCACCGGGGCCGGGGAGCCGGGGCAGACCGGGTGGGGCCGACCGCGTTCCCTCGGTGCCCCGGGCGATGAACACGCGGGTGAACGGCCTGGATCCGTACGCGTCGGAGCGCTCGACGACGAGCGTGCCGTCCGCAGGCCCTTTGGAGGAGGTGACGGGCTGCCGTGCCGCGGCCCGGCCGTCGTGGGCGTGCAGGATCGCCGGAACGGTGAGGACGAGGGCGAGGCAGCAGACACCGATGGAGCCGCCGGCCGCCATCAGGAAGAAACGTGTGCGGTTGCCGCGGCCTGCGCCGAGGAGCAGCCGCAGGCCGAGCAGGAATTCGGTCACGCCGCACCTCGCGGCGTGAGTATTCCGTCCGCCATCGTGTAACGGGTGTCGGCCTGTGCGGCCACCCCGTGGTCGTGCGTCACCAGAATGACGGCGGTTCCCTGGGAGCGGGCCAGCCCGAGGAACTCCTTCAGCACGGCGGAGGCGTTGGCGCTGTCCAGGGAGCCCGTCGGCTCGTCCGCGAACACGACCGCGGGCCGGTGGACCAGGGCGCGCGCCACCGCGACGCGCTGGCTCTGTCCGCCCGAGACCTGTGAGGGCCGACGGTGACGCAGCTCGCCGAGGCCGAGCCGCCCCAGCACTTCACCCGCTCTGGCGAGGGCGGGCTGCTTGCGCTGTCCGGTCAGGCGCAGTGGCAGCGCGGTGTTCTCCTCGATGGTCAGTTCCGGCAGCAGTTCGCCGTACTGGAAGACGAACCCGAAACGTTCCCGGCGCAGGGCGCTGATCTCTTCGTCGGAGAGGTCACCGAGCGAGCGCCCCTCGAAGCGCACCTGGCCGCGGGTGGTGGGCAGCACCCCGGCCAGGCAGTAGAGAAGTGAGGACTTGCCGGAGCCGCTCTGCCCCGTGATGGCCACGACCTCACCCGGGGTGACCGAGAGGTGGGCGTCGCGGACGGCCTGTTGGCTGCCGTAGGAGAGGTCGACTCCGACGGCCGAGATGATGTCTGACGTGCTGATGGCTTCCCCAAAGAAGCGTGCGGGCCCAGGGGGATGTGCCCCTGGGCCCGCGGCCGTGCCGAAGTGCCGACTACCTCTGGTAGTGCTTCGTCGACGAGCAGTTGTCAGGGTTGAGCGAGCCCTTGTCACGGCAGACGCGGATGTAGGCGTCGTCGGTGTGCAGAGCGGCGCCGTCCCAGTTCAGCTTGTCGAGCGGGACGCTGTGCTTCTGCGTGCCGTTGTAGCGGCTCCAGTCGTAGCCCTCGACACGGACCTGAATGTAGACGTTGTGACCGTCACCGTTGTCGGTGTCGTTCAGGTTGCCCGCCCACTCGAAGGCGCCGTGGTTCTGGTTCGAGGGCCAGAAGGTGTACTGGCCGCTGGTGAACGAACCGCCACCGGTGGACAGCGTCGGAATGGTGTGCCACGAGACGGCGGCCGCCGTCCCCGCGCTGACGGCGAACAGGCCTGCGGCTATTGCGCCGACTGCCAACTTGCGCATGTTTTCCTCCCGTTGTTCATGCATGACTCCGGATGGTCAGGTCCGGAGCCGTCGTGAACCTAGCAGCCATGAAGGGGAGTGAATGGCATGATCAATTCAACTCTGTCCACTTTCGATCACGTTTCCGGGTAGGGGACTTTGCTTTCCCGTGGGCTTTGTCTGGCTTGGCCTTGACCGTCAACTGAGCTTTTCCTGAGGATTGGTGACGAATCATCAGAGATGAATGGGCAGGAACTCGACATCGCCGCGCCGCTGGTCACGATCGCTCAGACGGTCTTGCCGGGGGCGCCGGGGCGCGGGGTCGTGCCCCACTTCTCGGCCAGCGAGGCGACGAGGACGATTCCACGGCCGCCGTCCTCGCAGTCACCCGCTTCGCGCGCCACGGGAAGCCGGTCGCCGCGCGTGTCACTCACCTCCACCCGCACCTGCCCGGCCTCCAGGCTCAGCCGCAGCTCGGCGTCCCGGCCGGGCATCGGCCGTGGGTGACGGCGTTCGCGGCCAGCTCGGCGACGATCAGCTCCACGGTGTCGTGCACCGAACTGCCATAGCCCCAGCCCCAGAGGTCCATCTGGTGGGAGGCGAGGCGGCGGGCGCCGCGCGGGGTGGCGCTGAAGCGGAGGGGGAAGGGGGTCATGGCCCGAAGGTCCCGTTTCGGGATGGCTCTGGCCAGGGATGACGGGCTTACAAACGGCTTCTGTAGGGGTGGCGTCGGGGCTTGTGGGGGCGCTGGGTGTGCGCCCTGCCGCTGCCAGGGCGCACAACGGGTATCGGCAGTTCGGCACGACGCACGTCCACGCCCTTTGGGCGTACCGCGATCTCGCTCATGGCTGCTGGACTCGGCACTGTAAGCGGGGGAGTTGGCTTCGGGCTGGCAGCTGGTTGTGGAGCTATTGCAGGTGCCGCTGGATCTGCAGTCGCGGCCGGCGTCGAGGAGGCGATGAAGCAGGTCGAGGAGCTGAACCGGCTGCTGGCACCGGACGGATGGGGCCTGCGTTCCTACGACTTCCTCTCCGGCCGCCCCATCTACACGCCGGTCCGGGTTCCGCCCACGGGTCCATTGATCGCGCTGCCGCTGAACGACGACGACACGGGCAAGCTCGAGCTGGTCCTCGGGCAAGCCTACAGCCTCCTGGACTGCGCCGGCGAGGAGACCGCACGCGACCTGCTGCGCACAGCGGTCCTGACCCTGCGCCACGACGGCGGCATCTACCACCCCACCCCGGGTGACCGTTGGACGGAGGCCACCTACGAGGCGGTCCTGACGGTGGAACGCGAACTCCTGCCCACCTGCACCCCGGGGGCGAAGGAGGCGCTCTGGCGAACCTTGCAGTCCGTGCTCACCCAGCTCGGGCGCATCGACGTCCAGGACCTCGTGGTCGAAGGCGACTCCCGTCCGCTGCCCAGCATCCCACCGGACTGGCGCACCCAAGCCGCCACGCCCGCGACCCCCATAGTCCGAGGCTTGCGACTGCCCTTCTCCGGCACCGAGTTCGACGTCACCGCCAGGGACTTCACCGACCTGGAGATCCGTGGTTCACAGGACGGCAGCGGGTTCCACTACCTCTACGACACCCGCGCACGCCGGATGATCACCGACTTCGTCCTCGACGACCGGCCGCAGGTAGCGACCTTGTGCAGCGTCACCGTCATCAAGAAGGGCGACACCTTCACGCCGAGGATCAAGCTCTGGAAGAAGGACAAGAGGAAAGCCGAGGAAGTCTCCGCGACGCAGACAGTGCCCGATAGCGGGACCACCCGGGCCGTCAAGGCGCTCGTCGACACCGGGGACGTCCACGAGAACTTCTGGAAAGTCATCAACTTCCTCCAGGGCTGCACCGGCCTGAGCACACCCGGCGACTCCCTCCAGCTCATGGTCGGCGACGAGGCCCACCTGGCTCAGCTGCTGACCGGCCAGGACCGGACGACGGTGCTCGGCGCGGTCAGGACAGCCATCGGCGGCGGACTCACCGAGGAGGACATCCGGCTGATCAGCAACCGCAAGGAACAGCTCCGCAGGTTCGAACGGCTGCTGACCGACCACGACTACTTCCGGAAGGAAGAGAGCCTGGCAACGACACGCGGGGTAGAGGCCGTCTGGCAGGCCTTCTTCGAGACGAACCAGTGGATCTTCGGCTACGGGCTCAACCTCATCGCCTGCGAATCCATCGACGACGGCAAACTGGAACGCATCACCACCGGCGCCAACATCTTCAGCGGAGCCGGGAAACGCATCGACGCCATCATGCGTTCCAAAGGCCTGATCAGCAGCATGCTCTTCTGCGAAATCAAGACCCACGACACGGAGCTGCTCGCCAAGACCCCATACCGCGCGGGCGTCTACCAGGCATCGAAAGAACTGGGCGGCGGCGTGGCGCAGGTGCAGAAGACCGTCAGCAAGGCCCAGCAGCTCATCTCCCACGAGTTCCTCACCCGCATCCACGACGACGACGGCACCCCGACCGGCATCGAACTGTCCACCACCCGGCCCCGGCAGGTCGTGGTGATCGGGAGCCTGCGCGAGTTCACCCATAACGGCGCCGTGAACCCGGAGAAGATCAACTCCTTCGAGCTGTACCGGACATCGATCCAGGACGTCGAGATCATCACCTTCGACGAGCGACCAACAGCTCGGGCGTGAGCCAGCTCTTCGGTTCGCAGAACTTCCAGTCCGCCAGCTCGTGTGCGGAGGCCTCGCCGCCTTCCGGGAAGCTGGTCGCCACCCAGCCGGTGCGCAGCTTCTCCTCGAACTCCACGACGGTGACCAAGCCCCAGCAGTCGATGAGCCCGTCAGCGTAGATGAAGAGGTCGGTGAGGAAATAGTGGCCGCCGTTGCGGATGAAGACGTGCCGCCAGGTGCCGGGTATGCGGACGCCGTCCGCCGTGCGATAGGTGATCCGGTTGCCGATCATCCTGGGATTGTGCCGGAGCGGCCGCTGGTCAGGCCGTGAATCTGCTCCGGACGCTTCCAAAACCTCACTGCCCAGGACCACCCGCATTGAACTGCGGACAGACTTCGGTGAGACAGACGTCGACTGGTCAAGCTTCGGCGAGACAGGACACCCGTCCTTAGCTTCACGGGTTGCCCTTCGGACGCTCTTCGTACGCAACTCGTACGACGTATGTACGCACTTTGTACGGTTGTCGAGGGTAGGGTGGTGGTCTGGAGGTGCTGCATGTCTGAGTTGTTCGATGCGGTGGATGCGCTGGTGGCGTCCCGCTCGTCGTTGCCGCCTGCGGTGGAGCGTAAGCGGCTGCGTACCGCGCATGGCCTGACGTTGGATGAGGTTGCTGCGGCCTTGCAGGTGCGTCGGGCCACGGTGTCCGGCTGGGAGTCGCTGACGAAGCCTACCGAGCCGCGTGGTCCGGAGCGTGAGGCGTATGCGCGGATGCTGCGGCAGCTCGCGGAGCTCTACCCCACCCCGGAAGAGCCGGCCGCCCCGGCACCCACCCCCGTCACTGCTGCGCGCGCCCCGGCGACTTCGGCGCAGGCGCGTCCTGTGTCCACCAGTCCGGCACCCGAAGCTGCGGCCAGGACCGCAACTAAAGACCCCCAGGCCCCTGTTGCCCCCGTCACTGCTGCCCCCGCTGCTCCGGAGGCCGTGCCGCGTCCGTCGCCCACTGCCAGTCCGTCGTCGACGCCGCGTCGTCCGCCCGCACGGAAGGCAGCCCCGGCCGGCACCCCGGCCGCGGACACCGACCCTCGGTTTGTGAACGGGCCGCTGGCGGTCGTCGACGTCGAGGACGGTCAGGTGGTGGCGTACTGCACCGGCGGCCTGGTCCTGGACGTGCCCGCCAAGTCTCTGCCGTCCCTGGTGGACTGGACGCTGAAGGAGGCGAAGCTCGGCCAGCCGAGGCTGTCCGGCCCCGGCAAGGACGGCGATCCGCTGCTCGTCCTCACTGAGGCCGCCCTGGAGCGCTACGGTCTGCCCGTCGCCCTCGGCGACGAGGAGCGTCTCGCCGGGCGGATCCCGGAGAGTCACAAGGTCGTCAGGCAGCTCGTACGTGCGGAGTGGAAGCTGACCAAGCGCGGGTTGGGGCCGTGGGCGAGGATCTACCGCCCTGCGCAGGGTTCGGACCGTCAGTGCGTGCAGCTGTGTATTCCGTCGTGGCATGCGCTGGGCACCCGGCATTGGGGCGAGGTGGGGCAGCTGGCGCCGGCGGAACTTGCCCGCGTCCTGGGCGTGTTCGCCTCTCAGGTGATGACGCCCCGCGGATCGACGGCGGTGACCGGCCTGGAGCTGATGACCGCGCTGCACCCGCCGACTCGGGCCTCCGATCCGGATGTCGACGGCAAGCGGCACTCCGAGCACAATCCCGGCAGTCTGGGCCGGGACCCGGTCGACCCGGCGCCGTGCGAGGCCCCCGACGGCCACCCCCTCCTCAAGGACCTGCCGCGCTTCCACGTCCGCGGCCCCGGGGAGAAGCTGTTCGAGGAGGCCTACGACTGGGCGCGGCCGATGACGGATGCCGAGTGCACCCTGCGACATCTGGTCGGCATCGACGTCAACATGGCCTTCGCCGCCGGCGCCAACGGCCTGACCGTCGGCCTCGGCGTGCCCACGCACGTACAGGCGCCCGTGTTCGACGCGAAGCTGCCCGGCTCCTGGCTGGTCGACCTCTCCCACGTGGACCTGTCGAGGGTGAAGGTCGGCAAGGACAAGTGGGCAGACCTGGACGCGAGTCTGCTGCCCAGCCCGTTCACGCCGAAGGGCGACCGGCCCGAAGGGCCGGCCTGGTACGCAACACCCACCATCGCCTACGCGCAGGAGCTCGGCTACGACGTCACGCCGGTCGAGGCCTGGGTGCGGCATGAGAATGGCCGTTATCTGGACGGCTGGTACAACCGGCTGCGTGACGCGTACCTCGCCACGATGGCCGACCTCGGCGTCTACGCCGACCTGTCGCCGGAGGATTTCCTGGCGGCGATGGACGGCTACAAGCAGCGTGACCCGGAGTTGGCGATCGTCGTCTCGGCCATCAAGGCGACGGTGAAGGGCGGCCTGGGCAAGCTGCGCGAGCGTCCGCGTGGGGAGGGCTGGCGGCCGGGCGAGCCGTGGCGGGCCCTGTCCCGTCCGACGTGGAGGCCGGACATCCGCGCGGCGGTCATCTCCCGCACCCGGATCAACCTGCACCGCAAGATCGTCAAGCACGCGGCGTTCACCGGCCAGTACCCGGTGGCGGTCCTGTCCGACTGCGTCGTCTACGCGGCAGGCGGGCCCTCCCCGCTGGACTTCCTGCCCTACCGGGATGGAAAGCCGCTCCCGGGCGGCTTCAAGCTCGGCATCAACCCGGGCCTGGTCAAGCACGAGGGCACCCAGAGCGTGCTGTGGGGTGAGGAGGTCCGCGAGCGGTTCAACGCACCGGAACTTAATCTCGCCCGGTACATCAAGGACGGCACCGTCACCGACGCCGACAATGGCGAATAGGGGAGTGGGCAGGCGATGAGCATGTTCGGGGACGGCCTGGACGCCGCGGTGCAAAAGGCGTTCACCCGCCCCGCACCCAAGTCCGCGGGCCCGCAGATGCGGTACATGGTCAAGCAGCTCGGCGGCACGAAAGCGGTCGCCGAACTGCTCGGCGTGTCCCAGCGGCAGGTGGAGCGGTACGTAGCGGGCACAGCCAAGAAGCCGCGCCCCGACCTCGCCGCCCGCCTGGAGCGCGAGGTAATCAAGCGCTGGCAGCCGCAGATCCGGGCTAAGGCCCGCAAGAAGGCCACGACGACCGGCGGCATCATCATCGACGCCCGCGCCCGCATGGGCTACACCGCGCCGATCGGCTCGACCGACCAGGACCGCATCCGGCACCTGACCGTCGCCCTGCCGCCCCGCTACGCTGCCCGCCTCTTCGACGCCCAAGCGGCTGGCGCAAGCGACACCGAACTCCAGGAGATCGCGGCCGAAGCCCTCAAGGAGGTCTACTTCCAGGACGGCGGCCGCCGCGCCGGCAGCCTGGAAGAGGTCCGGTTCACCGACGTCGAACACCTCGAGTTCGACCTGTAGCAGCCCGCCCCGAACAGGCCGCGAGCCCGGCCCAGTTGGTCCGGGCTCGCTTGCGTATCCGTGGGGGCTCGGATGTTCATGCACACGTGCCGTGTCCAACGACCGCGGCCTCCACCAGCCACCGCCCGAGGTGAGTACCTAATCCTGATCTATGCATGACAAATGCCTTCCAGGGGCGCGTGTAGAGATCGGGGATGCAGGTTGCACACGAACGTCCCGAGCGTCGTCGCCGACAAGTGCCTGCGGGACTACGGACAGTTGATCAGCCCATAATCGGATTCAGTGCCGAGCGACCCGGCACATCGCACCCGCCCCGGGTGCGCTCACCGCGATCGGAGAGCATCGTGAAGAACAGCGCGTTGTGGCGAGTGGTTGACAACGAGAGTGGTAGCCAGTCCATCGTCAGCACGCCCTCCGAGGCGGTCGTGTTCGTCAACAGCCGGTTCGACACCGATGACGACGAGCCGTTCAGCATCACCGAGGTCGGTCCTCTCCTTCCGAAGCCGCTCGGGGTCATCACTGCATGGGCCGCCGAGAAGGACGGCGAGCGAACCGACGGACGTACTGCGCCGATCACCATCAGGCCGGTTGTGACGGACAACGCCAGCGAGTGCGAAGACGTCGTGCTCTGGGGCGACGTATATGTCTCCTGGGACCACGACATGTACACCGTCGAGGAGCCGGAGAGCTCCGAGTACAGCGAGGCTTACAGCGCAGCCGAGTTGAGCGCGATCCTCGACGAGTACGCCGACGACTACGAGTACGCGCCTGAAGGGCCTGAAGGGCCTGACAGCCACAGGTGGCCGAAACCGGAAGAGTTGATCACCTACGGCGCCCAGGAGTGTGCCAAGCGGTTCGGGCACCTCGACGACGACGCCCTGCTGTGGCTGGCCGCCACCCGCATCACGCTCGCGGTGTGGCGCAACACACCCGTCGAGAACTGGCATGCCGGGAAGAGTCCGCTGCACGACGGCACAATGATGCGGATCAACACGGCAACCACCCGACTCGTGCGCTCGATGCTGTCGTTCGACCATGTCGACTGGATCGCTGTCGGTCTCGCGATCGTCAACCCGTCTCGGGTTCTACCGACCGCGCAGTCTGTGCTCGAGCTTGGGCTGTCCTGCCACAACCCTGACGACCCGGCGCACGAGGTTGATCCGCGAGAAGAACTCGCGGAGATGGCACAGGTCGCGATCTCATGGGGGCGAAGGTACTGCCTTTACGAGAAGGAGTTCGGCCTGCGAACCCTGATCGAATCCTTCTGCGCGTCCGACAACGGCTGGTTCGGAGCTCCGAGTTGGGGGCGCATCGTCGATCGGTTCCTTACGGCTGTCGACGACCGGAAGAATGCGCACTGGCGCATGCACCGGGACAAGCCTTGGTTCGACGATTGGTTCACCAACCGCCCGGCCGACATTGCGGACACCACGGAATTTCGTCGGCTGCTCCATGCCGGGCCCGACCTGCTGTCCGAGGAGGCCGCCGAATGGTGCGTGGACGGTGCCATCGGCTACGTCTGCCCGGACGACCACGCAAACGGCTGCCCGCGGTGCGGTATCCCGCTGGCAACGGAGTCCTCAAACGAGTGACGGCAGTGGCCAGCGATTCTCAATCCCGTGCCAGTTCGGCCAGTCACATGACACCGCGACTGAGAAAATGACACGGGATCTGAGAACATGAGAGCTTTTACCCGTCCCGCGCCGAAATCCGCAACAGCCCAGATGAAATTCCTCCTCACGCGGGCGCAGGGCTCGACCACCGATCTCGCCCACCTCCGTGCAGCAGATCCTGGACCTCCAGGAGGCCGGAGCGACGGAGGAAGACCTGCATCCCCTCGTCGTGGAGGCCATCACCGAGTCGTATTTCACTGAGTGGGGCACTCGCGCCCATGGTCTGCGTGCGGATTTTTACGCACGTTCAAGCTGTGGATTTCCTGTTCTGACGCAGTCGAATCCCAGCCTGCTATAAAGAAATCCGGCGGGTAGCCTCAGAAGCGTTCTGGCGGCGGTCCGCTCTGATTTCTCACCACGAATGCGAGGTCGAAGACGACCAGGATATGGCTGCCCGACGGCGGTACCCGCAGACCGCTCACCCTGCCCCGCCGTCACCGGGTCATGGACGCCGGCGCTGTTGCGGCGGCCCTCGAGGAAGCGCGGCTCGATGCCCGGCAGGCGTCCCGGCACGAGGACCCGGCCGACGACGTCCGGGGCCCGGCGGAGCTCGCGGACTGGGAGTTGTGTCCACCAGCTGCTCGCCGACGCCGTCCCGGGCACCGTCTACGACTCGACGACGTGTTCGGCGCGGCCCGCGCCCACTCATCGCCCAGTCTGCTCAGGCGTTGCCCCAGGCTTCGAGGAAGCGTGTGCGGTCGTCCGTCCGCCGGCTGGCGAGTAGAACGTGCCAGGCACTGGTCTCAGCGTCGCGCAGCCACAGCCGCCCCAGGTACCGACTTCCGCCGGTGAACGTGTCACGCGCCAATGCGTCACCGAGCACGTCGGCTACAGCGTCGCGCTGTTGGTCGGAGAGTTCTCCCAGAAAGCTGAGTACGCGGTCTGCGATGCCTCCCTCGTTGCTTTCAAGAATGCGCTCGAAGAACGGACCACCCGCGTTGCCGGGATCGATGTAGAGAGCGGCGTCACCTCCCGCCTGCCCCAAGGAACGCCAGAACTCAGCACCATCGGGCGTGCCTGGCAAGGGAAGCGCGGCAAAGAGGTCGGCCAGATGTCCGTTGGCCGCTTGATCGTAAGAGACGTCGCAGGCCGCGGCAGACGCGATCCTCGCAACGTGCCCAGTACTCAGTCCCTCTTCCGGCCAGTCCAGTGGGGTGTTGAGTTCCTGAACAAGGTGCTGGGCCAGTTCGTCGTCCTTGCCCAGGAAGTGCCTGACGATCACGTGTTCCCCCCAGTTCCAGCTGGCGTGCACCGGCTCACCAGTCTGCCCAACAGGGCGGTGATCCGCCGGGGCCTGCAGACAACGTCCGGAAAATGCTTGCACCACAGCTATCACGACCACCGACAGCGTTGCCCAGGCCGAGCTCGCCGCCGAAGCCGCGGCCGCCGCAGACCGCCGTACGCGAGGCGTAGCGGATCGTCCGCGCGCCGACGAAGGCTCGGCGCCCTGAAACAGACCGGCCCCACGATGGGGACGAAGCCATCCGTGAGGAGCTCACCCCCGCCCAAGACAGCGCCCGTGCCTGCCGCATGAATGGGCGATGACCGGCCGTATCCAGACCACTGACGGCCTGAGCACCAAGAGACCGCATCGCGGGCGATGCCTGGTACCCGTCGAGCAGGCCGGGCCTGGACCTCAAAAGTTGGCGAGGCGTATGTCGTAGCATTCATCGCACATGTCCGATTCCGGGACTATGGCTGGACTCAACCGGTCGTTCCCACACCACTCGCAGATCCCTTCCCAGTCGCTGCCGCACCCGAAGCAGATGTACGAGTCTGCGGCGGGATAGCCCAGGGTGCGCACCGGAACAATGGCCGAGGCGGCGCAGGCCGGGCAGGTGGCCAGGTCGTTGCCACCCTGCTTGATGGTGATGTGCCGGTTCTCGCCGGTGAACTCCCAGGCTGCTTCATCTCCGGTGCCGTACGCCTTGTCGCAGAAGAAGCACTTCAGGTCGCGGGCGCCGCCGTCGAGGACCACGGCGTACTGCCCGCAGGAGCGGCAGGCGGTGGTGGAGTGTTCATGGCCGGCGAGCTGGCCGGATATGGACTTCTGTCGCTGGGTGACGAAGTCGGTGAGGTGTTTCAACTGGCCGCGGACTTCGTCCATCTGCCGTGCTGCCTCCCAGTCTGCGGTGTACGGCAGGACGTCGTGGTTCACGAAGTCGAAGAGCAGGGTCAGGACGGGGAGGGTACGGGTCTTCACGGCTACGGTGGTGTCGCGCCAGCCGAAGTGCATGAGCCGGTTCCGGAGATCGCCGAGCTCCTTCAAGTCGCGGCTGGCGGGGTCGAGGGTGGTGCTGAGCGTGATGGTTCCGTCCTGGGCGAGAGCGTTGAGACGCTTGATCGCCTCTTTGATGCCGCAGCTGTTGAAATCGCCGCTCTGGTGCTTGCCCTCGTCGTACTCCGTGGGCTTGGTCCACACGAGGTCAGGCTTGTACATCTCGAGGCGCGCCTTGAACAGGGTCTCGGCTGCGCACTGGAGATGAAGGGTGGCGTACTTCAGCTCGCGGGGGACGGGGCTGCCTTCAGCCGCGAGGAAGGTGACAGCACTGACGAGGAAGTCGAGCCCGTTGGTAAGGGGCGGGAAGTGAAAGTCCTTGCCGTCGTCGCGCACTGGGGGGCCTCCGTCGTCCTGGCTACTTCTGTGAGGATCTGCGTCGAGCCGCAGGGCGGTCAACCGGATTCACCGACGTACCCCGGCTGCGACTTCGTTTGCGCCAGAGCCCCGACGACCTGGCGCAGACGCAAGCCGCTTGGAACGCCACCTACCAAGCACTGGCCGCACCCCGCCCCCGCGACACCACCGCCCTGCGCCGCCGCCTGCTGCTCCTGTCCGTACGGCGGTGGTGGCACCCCTACTGGGAGACCGCCCTCAGTGCCGGCGGCCCGGTCCGAGCTGCGCCACCTCGCCCGCGCCCACGGAGCCGCCCGGGCCGCATGACCGGCCGCCCCGGTCGACCAGGAGCACGAGGTTGCGCTGGAGATTGCGCCTATTCGTTGCGCTGAAGGTTGCGCCAAGGGTTGCGCTAGGTGTTGCGCGGCCCCCAGGACCATCTCCGTGTCCGCGCAGGTCACCACGTCGTTTTGCCGTGGTCGGATGGCTGACATCCCCGTTGTGGCTGCTCTGCCCATGTCCCTTGGCTGGAGTGAAGGAGGAAGGGGCGGGCGGGATGGGCGGCGCGGCCGCGGTCGGGGATCGGTTGCGCGCTCAGCCGGTTGCGCGTCGGCCGAGGCCGCCGCGCCTCGCCGCCGTCAACGCGGCTACGACTGCGGATTGTGCTGGATCACTTACGCAGGAGTGATGATTCGTGCTACTCGTCTACGGGGCGATGGAAGCGAGATCGGCGGGGGCGTATGACATCGGACGGCGTGGAGGTACGCACACGGAGGGCGAGCCGCGTTCAGGATGCTGTGCGCATCCTCTTCCTGTTGGATCACTGTCCGCACCCGGATAGCGGGTGCCCGGCCCATCCGGACGCAGTGGCGGTGCTACGCGGGCAGAAGAAGCTCCAGGCGCTCGACTTCTGGCTCCGCAACCCCGATTACCTTGCCGATGAACTGTTGAACGCCGCGGAGGTCGGCCGGAGCGTTCCGGGAGTCAGCCCGGTCGACAGGGCGGCTGCATTGCTGGAAGGCGATGAGCCGGATCTCGAGTCCTATCCCATGATCCGCTGGCGCTATGGCGCCTACGAGTCCCTCGATGACGCTCTGGCCTTGCTGGTCGCGCATGGACTGATCGGTATCGACGCCATCGGGACAGCGCCCGACATCGACCGCTGGGATTACTGCTTGCTGCCGGCGGGCCGACGGGACGCACAGGAGATGCGCTCGCAGGAGCCGGATCTGTCTTGGTACGACGAACGCGCCGCACTGGTGCTGGTACTGGCCGGGGACCGCAGCGGCAGTGCCTTGAAGGAGCTCCAGTACGCGCAGGGTGAGTACGAACGAACCCACATGGGCGCTGACATCGCTGGCATCCTCCCGCACGTCCGGGCCCGTTTGGCAGCGCTGCAGAGCAAGGTGAGCGAGGGGATCGCATGAGTAACTTCACCGAGGCCGTTGCCCGCCGTGCCGGTGTGGACGTCGCGGAGGCCGTAGCAGTGCTCCAGCATCACCGGGTACGGGAGAGCGGCGTGCTGCCGCGACCGCACCGCCTTGCATTGACCTCGATCGAGTTCTCAGGAACCAAGGCAGGCAAGTTCACTGACGACTTCCGCTTCAGTTGGCGGCTTAGCGACGGGTTGTGGTGCCTGGCCGGCGACAACCTCAAAGGCAAAAGCACAGTCCTGGAAGTGATCTGGTGGTGCCTGCGAGGCAAGAACAAACGGCTGCAGGACACCGCACGCAGATGGATCTCCCACGTTCGGCTCGAAGGCCACATCGACGGTGAGCCCTTCAGCGTGGAGTTCCAGCACAAGGACGGCGTACCGACCGGACGCCTGGAGACCGGAAAGACCACCCCCAGTATCGGCTTCGCCGGCGAAGCCGAGTTCGCCTCCGTGATGAGCCAGTTCATGATGGACCGTCTCAACCTGGAGATCCTCCGAGGGTGGCACTCCGACGTCAAAGGCGAAGAAGATGGCAAGGCCACCGTCACCGACTGGGCGCTGTTCAGCCACGCACTGATCTGCCGCAACCGCAACGCTGAAGTCCTACTCGGAGAGACCAGCGAGAACGGATCCGTCGTCAGCCTGCTGCAGATGTTCATCGGCCTTCCCTGGACCAGCACACGCCGGGACGCTGAGACCGCCCTGAAAACTGTCCGGCAGCAGCAGCGGGGCGAGAAGCGTCGGGCCACCGAAGACACCCAGGCCCGTGCGAGCTCCCTGCAACAGCTCAAGGATGAGATCACTGTTGCCGAGGCGGCCCTCGCCAACACTGGCGCCGCTCCCGCCCTGGAAGACCAAGCCTTGGCCATCGAGCAAGCCGCGGCCCACGTTGCATCCTGCGCGGGACGCCATGCCACTGCTGTACAGGTGCAGCTAACCGTCCAGCAGAACTACACCGAGCTGCACCAGACACTCGTGGAAGACCGGAAGCGGCTACGCGACATGAAGGAGAACATGGCAGCCAAGCGCCACTTCGGGGCTCTCGCCCCGACGTGTTGCCCGCGTTGCACCACCCCCGTCGCTGACCTTGCTCAGGCGCGCGGCGACCAGGCTGCGGACCACTGCTCCGTCTGCGGCAG